>OY761460.1:0-1867500 GCA_963664565.1 Prolixibacteraceae bacterium
ACAAACTGGTTATTAAATATAAACAACACGACTCATTTTTTTATCCGTTTGTATATTAGGAAGTAAAATCCTTTTTCATACTTTTAAGTCATGAATTCCTATTCAACTAACCTTAACATAGAGGCGCTCCGCAAAGGCGAAAAAAGTGCTTACGAAGAAATCTACCACGAATTCTTTGGTATTTTATATCACCTATGTATAAGCTACCTTCACAATGAGGATGTTGCTGAAGAAATTGTACAGGACACATTCATGAAACTTTGGGAGATAAAAGGCACGCTAAACGATCAGGTCAACATCAAAAACTATCTTTATACCATTACAAAGAACAATTGCCTGAATTATATTCGGAACCAAAAAATTTCGCTGCGACACCAGGAAAACCTGAAATACCTCGAAATGCAATTCAACTACGAGGCTTTGGAGAAGCTGGGCGACTACGTTCAATTCGAAGAGCTACGGGCCCAAATCGAATTAGCTATCGCAAAATTACCGCCCGAAATCAGTAAAACATTCCAGCTCAGCCGGTTCGAAGAACTGCCATACAAGGAAATATCAGACGAACTGGGTATTAACATCAAAACTGTTGAGGCACGTATTTCGAGGGCATTGCGTTTCTTACGCCTCGAATTAAAAGATTACTTGTATATCATTTACGCAATAACCAATATATTGTCGTAACCGGGAATACTAAATCTTTCCGATTACATCGGGACAATTCTACGGAGAATTTTCCGCATAACGGATAAACTTTTTGATTTACCTGACAACAATAAAAAAACACTACTGACCGACTAAAACGAAAAAATTATTCGCTTTATATTGAATTACAGATATTTACGTAAGTTTAATCATAAGAGGGGTTAGTTAGCGGCTTAGCCACTAACCAACCCCTCCCTGAAAATTAAATTCTTGTCATTCAGAGCGTAACAAAGTGAAGCAAAGAATCTAAAACAAATAGTTGGACAATAATGAAAAAAAACATTTTTTCCGATAGGGTTAAATGCCCTTTGTGTGTTTAGTAAGCAGAAGAATAAAATAATGGAAGATATTTTCGATAAAATACTAAGTCAAACAGCCTCGGCAGAAGAGAAACAAGCATTCTACGAGTCTGTTTCGAACAACGAAGAAAAGCGGCAGGCATTTCTCGACTACAAAAACTTATACACACTAAATAGTTATACAAAAGAACTTTACAGACAAAAAAGCAAGGAAAGTTTTGGGGAGTTTTGGGAAAAAGTTCAAAACAAAAAAACGCGGTTTACAATTCAATCGTTGTTGCGCTATGCAGCTGTTATCGTTCTGGCCATGCTTAGCGGTTTTTCAATCCATTACTTCACAGCCAAAAACCCAGACAATAATTTGAAACACCTGGTTTACAATACGAAAAAGGGGAGCATATCGGAAATAAAACTTGACGACGGTTCCACAATCTGGCTAAGTTCGTGCACTAACATGGTGGTTGACCAAACACACAGAGGCGAAACCCAGATCAGGTTAAATGGCGAAGCGTATTTCGACCTCGTGCCAAGCAAAACACGTAAGCTTACCATTGATCTTGGTTATTTCAAAATCCATGACATTGGAACAAAATTTAATGTCAGGGCATACAATACTGACAAAGAAATATTTACCAACCTGATTGAAGGAAAAATCAACTTCACACAAGAGTCAGGGGAATATATCACCTCGATAAAACCAGGTGAAATAGCCCAGTTCAGCACCACCGACCAGAAAATGAAAATTTCGAACATCGACCCACTGATTTCAATTGCATGGACTGAAGGGAAATTCGTTTTCATCGACAAGACCCTCCAGGAAATATGCACAGAACTTGAAAACTGGTACGATGTTAACATTATTATTGAAGATCAACAATTGGCCAAGACAAAATATACCAGTGTGGTAAAGCGCTCAACGACCATTCAACTGGTACTAAAGATGTTAAATATAACCGATAAAATACACTATGAAATAACTGATCAGCCTATAGGAAAAGACATAATACGCATCAAGAAATAAAAAATGCACCCGTGGAGGGGTGCATCCGAATTTCATAAACGAAACTGGATGGAGCCAGTTTCCAATATTAATTAAACTCAAAACAAACGTATGAAAAATTGTATTGACTTGCTATGCTTTGCACGGCGAAAGTGGAAAAAATTTATTCGTGCTATGAAATTAACAACCCTAATCTTACTGATGGCGGTTATAACATCAACTGCCGGTTCTGTTTACAGCCAAAACACCCGTTTAAACCTAAAAATGAAAGACGCATCCATCGTTGATGTATTCCGCGAAATCGAAAAAACAAGCGACTTTGGGTTCTTCTTCAAAAATGAAGAGTTGGATTTGTCAGCCCGAATTTCGATCGACCTGAAAAATGCAACAATTGAAGATGTACTACGAAAAGTTTTACCGAGCGACTATTCCTACAAAATCCTGGAAAGAAACATCATCGTAACAAGAGAAGAAAAATTCTCATCAGAACAACCTGCCAAAAGCATAAAAGGGAAGATAACCGACTCCAGTGGTGCTCCAATCCCTGGGGTATCTATCTCGGTAAAAGGAAGTACCACAGGTACAATCTCGAATGCAGAAGGAAATTACAGTCTGCCAAATGTCCCGGCAGAGGGCACACTCATTTTTACATTTGTGGGGATGAAAACCCTTGAAGAAAAAGTAGCGGGTAAAACAACCATTAATGTAAAAATGGAAGAAGAGAACATCGCTCTTGATGAGGTAGTTGCTGTTGGTTACGGCGCCACCAAAAAGAAAGACCTGACCAGTTCGATCACAACCGTCAACTCGAAAGATTTTAACCAGGGCGCACACACCGACATGATGCAGTTGCTGCAGGGTAAAGTGCCAGGATTGAACATCACCAAGGACGGTAGCCCAACTGGGGCCACAGCCATTATGTTACGCGGTCCGTCAACATTACGTACAGGTGAAGCCCAGCAACCGCTTTACGTTGTTGACGGTGTACCTGGCGGTGCAATCAGCTCAATGGACGATGTGGTATCAATCGACATCCTGCGCGATGCCTCGGCTACCGCTATTTATGGTTCGAAAGCAGCCAATGGGGTTATTATCGTAACCACCAAACGAGGCGAAGAAGGCAGTTCGAGAATATCGTACAATGCTTATGTTGGGGTCGAATCTGTAGCTAAGAAAATTGACATGATGAATGGCGACGAATACAGGGCATATCTGAATGCGAACAACCTAAGTGTATCGCCCGAAGACGAAGACAATGTTAATACCGATTGGTTTAAAGAATGTACCCGTCTGGGAATTACCCACAACAACAACCTTTCTATTGGCGGGGGAACCAACAAAACCACCTATTTTGCCAGCGCAACGTACAAAGAAGTGGAAGGAGTTATAAAAGAAACAAGCACCAAAAGTCTTTCGTTTATGGCCAATGTGAAACAAAAAGCTTTTAACGACCGGCTGAAAGTTGGGTTCACTTTTACCTCCAATGTATCAGACAACGAATACATCCCGTCAACAAATTACGATCCTGCATCCTTGAGCGGGTTCCGTGATTTCCTGTTCAACATGATTACCTATATGCCAACCGTAAGTATCAAGGATGCCACCACCGGGAAATACAATGAGAATTTCTCTCACCCCAGCGCGAAAAATCCAGTAGCTTTATTGGAACAAAACGATGCTGCCGGAAGATACAAAAACATACAGGGAACAGCTCAAATCCAGTTCAATGTAATGAAAGGACTCGACTACGAGATAAACGGAACTTATAAAACCTCACAAAATTCAGGGAAATTCTACTATGGAAAAGAATCATCTTTATTCCAGGGGTATAATGGTTATGCCCTCCGTAACTCTTATGAATACAACATGAAGTTATTAGAAACTTTCCTTTCTTACAACAAAACCATTAACAAACACGAATTCAAGTTATTAGCTGGATATTCATGGCAGGAAAATGTAAATGGTGACGGATTTCAGTCAGCAAACAAAAATTTCATCTCCGATGCTATTAGTTTCAATAACCTGGGAATGGGGAGTGGCGCTTCGGGCTATGTTGTTGACTATGGAACAACTGCCATTCAAACCTTGCGTATGATTTCGGGATATGCCCGTTTAAATTACACTTTTGCAAACAAATATTTGCTCCAGGCTACAGTTCGCCGCGATGGCTCATCGGCTTTTGGTAAAAATAATCGCTGGGGAACTTTTCCTTCGGCATCCATTGGATGGCGCGTATTAGAAGAATCATTTATGAAAAACCAGCATATTTTCGACAACCTCAAATTACGTGTTGGTTATGGCATAAGCGGTAATACATTAGGTTTCGATCCGCTGATCTCAAAATTACGTTATGCTACCGGAAGTAAATTTTACTACAACGCTTCCTTTATAAATTCGATTACTCCTACCCAAAACGAAAACCCGAACCTAAAATGGGAAAGTACTGGCATGTTAAACGTTGGAGTTGATTTTTCGGTATTAAAAGGCCGGATTAGCGGTACCGTTGAATGGTACGATAAACTAACCAAAGACATGCTTTATTCGTATTCGGTACCGGCCGCCCAGTACTATGTTAGTTCGTTGTTTGCCAATGTAGGGCAAATGGAAAACAAAGGCTGGGAAGTATCATTAACGGCCATTCCTGTTAAAACCCATGATTTTAGCTGGAACACCACATTCAACATCTCATTCAACCACAATAACCTCAAGAAACTATCGAATGATAACTTCCATTTAGATTATATAAAAACAGCTGGTGTCGGCGAACACGGACAGTCGGGCAACACCGTACAAATCATCCAGGAAGGGCATCCTATCGGGCAGTTTTACATTTGGAAATATGCAGGACGTAACAGTTCTAATGTATCACAGTATTACAAGGCTGATGGAAGCCTGACCCTAAATCCAGGAGCTGATGATCATTTTTACGAAGGAAACGCCCAACCCAAAGCTACCGGAGGATGGAGCAATACATTGTATTACAAGAACTTCAGCCTCGACATGTTATTCCGTTTTGTTACTGGCAATAAGATATTGAATACGACTTATGCCGACTTGACTTACCCGGCCGAAGCTACCCATTACAATATGCCCAAATGGATAACAGACGTGCCAATCAACGATGACCGTATTCATTATTCATCGGATTTATACCTCGAAAAAGGGGATTATATCCGGTTAGACAACGTCACTTTAGCTTATACATTTAAATTACCTAAAACTCTGGCTATTAAAAACCTGAAAGTATATGCAACTGCAAACAATGTATTTGTGATTACCGGGTACAAAGGCTTAGACCCCGAAGTCTATATGGGCGGGATGACCCCAGGAATTGACAATGAAAACTTCTATCCTAAGACCAGGACATTCCTGTTTGGAGTAAATGTTGATTTTTAGCATGTAGAAAAATCTTAAATGACAGAATATGAAAAAGAATACATATAAAAACTTTATAGCAACAGTAGGTTTAGCCTTATTACTGATTACCGGGTGTACCGATCTTGATGCACCGGTAGTTTCAGAGATCACCCCGGATACTTTTCCTCGTACTCAGAATGATTTTATTACTCTTGAGGGGCCACTTTTTACCAACCTCAGCCAGTACTTCATGCAAGGACTTTGGTTCTGCCAGGAAAATACAGCTGATGGAATGGTTCTTACGGCAAACGGCGGAAACTGGTACGATGCTGCCCGTTATGTAAACGACCACATGCACACCTGGGCTACCGACTCTCGTTTTATCAACGAATCATGGCAATGTTGTTTTGGAGGTATTAGTAAAGCCAACAGTTTACTTCCTTTGTTCGAAGCAGCCGAAGAATCGGCCTTTAAAAAGACAGCTATTGCTGAAATACGCACCATGCGGGCATACTATTACTTTCTGGCCATTGATATGTGGGGCGATGTTCCATTAGTAACAACTTTTGGGCCAGATACACCATCAACAGGACGTGAATCAAGAGCTACTGTTTACAACTTCATCGAATCGGAATTAAAAGCTGCTATTCCTGATTTAAGCGGAACTACCGGAACTACCACCTATGGCAGGCCAACCAAATGGATGGCTTATGCTTTGTTGGCAAAACTTTACCTGAATGCCCCTGTTTATGCAGGTAAAACCGGCACCTACAACGATGCCATCGCCGCCTGCGACGCAGTGATTACAGAAGCTCAAAAAGGCACTATTACCCTATATCCTGATTACATTAAAATGTTTTATCCGGATAACGGCCCTCAAATTACAGAGTTCTTATTTGAAGCTGTTTATGATGGAAACAACATTACCCTCAATTACCCGGCTCGCTATTGGTTACACAAGTATCTTAAAACCAAATATGCCTTGCCATTTACTCCATCTGGCTGCATAAGAACCTGGCCTGAATTCTACGATAAATTTACGATTGATGCCACCGATGTGCGCCAGCAAATCTGGTTAACAGGGAAACAGTACAATACAGATGGCACACCTATTATGATCACCACCACCAATAAAGGTTACGATGCACGGTATAGCGGCGATAATCCTAAAGGAACTTATACTTACCAATTGGAATTTACCCGCAATGTTGAGTTCCGCAGTTTAGAAAAATTCGATACCGGCGATGATGATCTCGGATGGGAACAAGGATACCGTTGCAACAAGTTTTATCCCGACAAAACCTCGCCAACACGCGACCAGAGCAACGACCAGGCCGTGCTTCGCTACGCCGACGTTTTGCTGATGAAAGCCGAAGCCATTTTACGCGGTGGAACTGCAACCATGGGACAGACAGCACTCTCGCTGGTTAACCAGGTACGCGCCAGGGCCAAAGCTTCGCAGTTTACCTCGATCGATCTGGATGGCTTGCTTGACGAACGTGCCCGCGAACTTTGCTTCGAAGGATGGCGACGTAATGACCTGATCCGCTTCGGAAAATGGGAAAACAAATGGGGAGTAAAAACCGATGCCGATGTTCGTCATCGTGTACTCCCAGTTCCAAAGCAACAAATTGATATTAACCCGCTACTGACACAGAATCCGGGTTACTAAACTACTTCATAAAACGAGGCCGGTATTTTTGGAACACCAACCTATCGGCCTCGTTTCAATTGTATTTTTATGAGACAACCAAAGCAATAGGCTGTCCGGGAAAAAGAACCAAGTTACACGAAGATAATCCGTTGGCATTTCGTCCCACACGGGACGAGATTCTGACTATGCAATATGATCTACCCATATCAAATGCCTAACGGCATTTCTAAAAATGCGATTTCAACTGCTTTCTGGATGTGTTTTACGCAAGTTGCTTAATCCTTTTTAACCTTAGTGATTCTATCGTTGCACTTCGTGTAATTACTTCGTGTCCTTCGTGGTTAATTTTTCCCTCTTTATCCAAAACACCGAAACCCAGTACCTAATCCATGAGACGATCAATCACTACCATATTATTTGTAATCAATATCTTATCTGCGTTTTGCCAAACCGAAAAACCATACCTTCCAACCCAAGCCAGAAATATCTATCTCCCCTCATCCGAAGAACTGGCATTTCCAAAAGAAGTGGCACAACGATGTTTCGGGATTAAGCAACAAGGGGGAAGCATAACCACCATAGAACAGGCTTACGGCCACATCAACGTCAATAAATCGTATATCAACCAGGCTATTTGCATTGGCGATAAAACTTATGAACGGGGCATTGGGGTACATGCCGCCAGTTGTATGTTTGTACATTTACCGCGACCAGCCAGCCGTTTCCAGGCTGAAATTGGCCTCGACAACAACCCGCAAACCAAAGGGCGGGCACTGTTCAAAATTATTTTCAGTATCGAAACCGAAAAAAAAGTATTGTGGCAATCGCAACCCATAGCCGTTGGCGAACAAGCAGTCCAGGTTGACATTCCACTAAACGGGATAAGCGACTTTTACCTGAAAGTACGTTCGGCAGGCGAACGCGTAAATCTTTGTCACGCCGACTGGGCCAATGCGCGGGTGGTTTATGTCCAGAACGAAACGGTTTACCTCGATGAATATTTCAGCAAAACCTCAACACTGGAGAAACTTCCCTTCTCGTTCGTACTTGGCGGAAAATCGTCGCGCGATTTTCTGAACACCTGGAAATTCAGCTTTACCGACAGTATTGCAACCGAAAAAACTGTTCACCGGCTAAAATGGGTGAACCCCGAAAACACCTTCGAATTGCATTGTCTTTTAACCGAATACACGAAACACCCTGTCCTGGAATGGAAACTTTCGTTTAAAAACACCGGCACAAAAAACAGCACTGTACTCGAAAAGGTCGAATCGCTCGATGCCACGGTCAGCGAACCGATCCGGCTCTACCCCAACCAGTCGGCTTATAGCCCAGCCTTTGTGCATTGCAATAAAGGCAGCAACAATTCGCGGTACGATTTCATGCCTATCGACTTTCAACTCGACCTAGAGCAAAACTTCCCAATCAAATCGCACAACGGCCGTTCAAGCGAAACCTACCTCCCCTTCTGGAACCTCGAATACCATAACTGCGGATTGGTCACGGCCCTGGGCTGGTCGGGCGATTGGCAGGCCAATTTCTCGTACCCCAAATCGAACAACGTGCTTATGCAAGCCGGGATGACAAACATCTGTCTCTACCTGAAACCGGGCGAAGAAATCAGCACACCTTCCGTCTGCCTGCTTTATTGGGAAGGCGCCAACCCTTTGCGGGGAAACAATCTGTTCCGTCGTTACATGCGCGACCAGGTAGCGCCAAAACTTCAGGGAAAAGAGCCCATAGTTTTAGCTATGAGCGGAGGCTCGTCGGCACTCGAAACCGTGAACGAACAGAACCAGACCGACTACATCCGAAAGATTGCCGGGTCAGGCGTTGAAGTGTATTGGCTCGATGCAGGTTGGTATGCAGGTAATGAAGGCGATTCGTGGGACCGCTGCCGGGGAAACTGGTATCCCGATCCTAAGAAATTTCCAAACGGAATGAAAATACTGGCCGATGAGGCCCATAAAAACGGTTTAAAATTCCTGCTTTGGTTCGACCCCGAATCGGTTTCGCCGGGCTCCGACATTTCGAAAAACCACCCCGAATGGGTTATCCGAAGAAACGAAAAAGAAGTTGGCCTGTTTAACTTAGGTAACCAACAGGCACTGAAATACATGACCGATCTGATCTCGAAAAATCTGATTGACTGGAATGTTGACATCTACCGGAACGATTACAACATCGATCCAGGGCCAATGTGGAAATATGCCGATGAACTTGGCCGCACGGGAATAAGTGAAATACGCTATACAGAAGGCTTGTATTCGTTCTGGGACCAGCTGATCAAACGGAAACCCGGTTTGCTGATCGACAACTGTGCCAGCGGTGGCCGCCGCATTGACTACGAAGCCTGCAAGCGCTCTGTTCCACTCTGGCGGTCGGATTATAATTGCGAAGTATATCCCGATTTGTACGAAGCAAGTCAGAACCACAACTTCGGGCTGAGCTACTACCTACCCTATCAATCGGTAGGACAAGGAGTCACTTACAACAAATACAAAGACCGCAGCCTGACAACAACTTCAGTAGTTTTTTCAATCGGCACATCAAAACCGGATATGTTGACTGAAGTGCCTTTCGATAACCTAAAGAAAGTATGGGACGATATGAAATCGTACAACTACCTGATGTCGTGCGACTACTATCCCCTTACCAACTTTAGCCTGAACGATAAGGTCTGGATGGCGTTGCAATACGACTCGCCCGAAAAAGGCGAAGGTTGTGTTATCTGCTACCGAAGGGCTAATGCTCCATTTAACGATGCCGAACTGGCACTTGAGGCCATCGACCCGCAAGCAAAATACGAGGTAACCGATTTGAACACCGGAAACAAAACAACATTAGGAGGAATTCAACTTAAAAATTTAAAAATACATTTAGACAAATTAGAATCGAAAGTAGTTAAATACAAGAAAATAAGGTTTTAAAAGTCAGTTGGGGAGGCAACTTGCGTTTTTTGTGCCGTCAGGCACAAAATGTGGGTAGAAAACATGAAGCCGTCAGGTATATCGTCCCGTATGGGACGATACCTAACCGTGCAATGTTGATCTACCCATATTAAATGCCTAACGGCATTTCAATACATATTTTTTCAAAACTGGAATGATGAACAATAGACAAACTGATTTTTGAATCCTGTGTCCGTTGACTAAAGCCAGAGTGGACATAAAAATAATAAAAACATTATTCATTGAATACCAGATAGTTAACACAAAAACAAAAAAAATATCGAATAATGAATAACCAATATTCAAAACTTGAAACCAATCGAAAAAGACAAAGGAGCAAAACAATTTGTTATTCATTAAAACCTACATATTGAACATTGCAGTTCTTCTTCCTCCCCATCGGGGAAACTGGGAGAGGCTTCTAAACCTTTTATATGAAATAGCCATCTCGCCTTAGGCGAGACAAACCGAAAATGTATAAATGGCTATTCGCTTTGCGGATTTCATTTCATGGATTTCCGCTTCGCTTCAATTCGCAAGCTCAATCCCATGTTGGAATGTTCGACTAAAAGGAAATGTTAATACGCAGATTATAAGACGATAAACAAAAATTCATATACATGAAAACACTGAAATTTACCATCAGGTTACTCGCGCTGTCAATCAGCTCTTTAAGCGCACAGTCGCAGAACTTTACCAGCTTTGTCGATCCGTTTATCGGGACAGCTACCGTGGGGCACACCTACCCTGCTGCCACAACCCCTTTTGCCCTGGTACAAGTTGGACCCGACACCGGGACTAAAGGCTGGGAACATTGCTCGGGCTACCATTCCGACGATAAGTCGATCATTGGTTTTTCGCATACCCATTTGAGCGGCACCGGGGCTTGCGACATGGGCGACATCCTGATGATGCCCGTTACCGGCGAACCTCAATTCGATTCCGGTACTGACGACAAACCCGGATCGGGCTTCCGCTCGCCTTACTCCCACTCAACCGAGACTGCCAGGCCTGGCTATTACTCGGTAAAGCTCGACAAATACAGCATTTTTGCTGAAATGACTGCCACTCCCCGTGCCGGGTTTCACCGCTACACCTATCCCAAAAGCGCGCAGGCCGGGATGATCATCGACCTCGACCACGGCATGGAGGACGTAACGGTTGAAAGCTCAATGAAAGTGATTGACAACCAAACAGTAACAGGGTACCGCCATTCGAGCGGGTTTATTAAAGACCAACATATCTATTTCTGTGCCCGCTTCTCGAAACCGTTCGACAAAGCCGTCTCGTTTGTCGATGGCGAAAAAGCCGAAGAAAAAGAACTTTCAGGAAAAACCTGTAAAATTTTCCTTCAGTTTAAAACCAACAACAACGAAAAAATACTGGTAAAAGTTGGCCTGTCAACCGCTAGTGAAGAGGGGGCGATGAAAAACCTGGATGGCGAAATTGCCGGTTGGGACTTCGATGCAGTTGCTGCCTCGGCCCTGAAAACCTGGAACGAATACCTCGCGAAAATCGACGTGCAAACCACCACCGACGAACAAAAGAAAATTTTCTATACTGCTTTGTACCATTGCCTCGTTTCGCCCAACCTGGTAACCGACCTCGATGGCTCGTACCGGGGCTGGGACGGCGAAGTGCACAAAAGCGCTACCGGCGATCTTTATACCAACTTCTCGCTTTGGGACACTTACCGCGCCAGTCACCCGTTTTATTCCCTGTTGTACCCTGATAAAAACATCCGGTTCATCAACTCGATGATCGAACGCTACAACCAGATTGGCCAACTACCCATCAACGAATACGGGTCGAACGAAACGTATTGTATGATCGGCTACCATTCCATCCCGGTAATTTCAGAAGCCATTATGCAAGACCAGCAGGGCTTTAGCTACGAACTGGCCTACGAAGCCATGAAAAAAAGTGCGATGGACGACAACCGCGGCGTGGGCTACCTGAAAAAATACGGCTACATCCCCAGCGAACTGGAGGCCAACTCGGTATCAAAAGTACTCGAATACGCTTACGACGACTGGTGCCTGGCCCAGGTGTCGCGCAAACTGTGGAAAATGGACGACAACGCCTATTTCACCAAACGAGCCAAACTATTTCAGAACCAGTTCGATGCTTCAACCGGATTTATGCGCGGCAAAAAAGCCGACGGAAGCTGGGTCGCGCCTTTCGACCCCAAATCGGTTTCGATACTGAACCGGGGCGATTTCACCGAAGGAAACTCCTGGCAATACTCGTTTTACGTACCTCAGGATGTAAGTTCGCTGATAGAACTGATGGGCGGCGACGAGAAGTTTTGCGCCAAGCTCGACACGCTTTTCCACACGTCGCCAACCATCGACAACGAACGGGCATGGGACGTTACCGGGCTGATTGGTCAGTATGCACATGGCAACGAACCCAGTCACCACATCGCCTATCTCTACAACTTTGCCGGACAACCCTGGAAAGAGCAGGAAATTGTTAACCAAATAAAAACGACATTGTACAAAAGCGGGCGCGACGGGCTTTGCGGCAACGACGACTGCGGGCAAATGTCGGCCTGGTACATTTTCAGTTCGTTGGGATTTTACCCGGTTACCCCCGGAATAGATTATTATGTGGTTGGAAGTCCTTCGGTAAAAAGTGCCAGACTGCACCTGCCCAATGGCAAAGTGTTTGATATTAAAGCAAATAACGTTTCCGACAAAAATTTCTACATCCAGTCGGCCACGATGAACGGGCAACCTTACAGCAAATCGTTCATCAAATACAAAGACCTGCAAAAAGGAGGTTCGCTCGAATTCAACATGGGAGAACAAGCCCAAAAAAAGTGGGGCATGAAAATGAACGAACGCCCGACATCAAAAATTATGGAAACAAATTAAGAATAATGATGCTTCATTCTTCTCTTTGGACGTGCTAGTCAGCAGGTGACTTCGAGTCACCTGCTGACTATGCACGAAAACATAAAGCAAATGAATGCAGTTTGTTATCTTTGAAGAATTAACCTAAACTAAAATGAAAAAACTAATCATTACACTAATCCTTTTAATCGGGTTTCATACCCTTCCTTCTTTTTCCCAAACAGATGTTTTAAACGGGTATGTATTCATTAAAGGCGGCACCTTTATCAGTGGCGATGCCACAACTGACCAAAACCGGGCGGAAGTCCGTGTTGACAACTTCGAGATGCTCGACCACCCGGTTACCAATGCCGAATACAAAAAATTCACCGATGCAACCGGACACAAAACGCCTTTGCATTGGGTCAACGGCCAAATTCCGGCGGGAAAAGAAGATTACCCGGTCGTTTTCGTAAACCGCACCGATGTTGACCACTTTTTAACCTGGCTTATTGAAAAAGAAGGACGGGTTTACCGACTGCCTACCACCATTCAATTTGAGTATGCCTCTCGCGGCGGGCTGAAGGATAAAAAATACCCCTGGGGCGACGACGACCCTAAAGGAAAAGCAAATTACGACACCCGGAACAACCGCAAATTCGACCGCTGGCAGGACTATCTGCAACCAGCACGTTCGAACAAACCCAATGGTTACGGCCTGTACAACATGGCAGGCAACGTTTGGCACCTGACCATCAACCTGCTCGATCCGGCAATTACGCCTTACAAATACCGGATTACCGATGTTCCAACACTCGAAGGCAGCCGGATGGGTGGTTCGTGGGCTCGTGGCGCCGAATACCTGCGCTGTGGCAACCAATCGGAATTATCGTCGGGCATCAGGCATCCCGATTTAGGATTTCGGCCTATCCGCCAGCCACAAGGCGCCGACTGGCATGTTAAAAACCGTAAGCTCTGTGCCGTATCCGGCGAAAACAACAGCGTTTTCCTCAGTTGGGCTATTCTATCAACCGACACTAAGTCAGCACGTTTCAATATTTATCGGGCCGACTCGCGAAATCACGACGGATTTTTAATTACCAAACAACCACTTACCGGCATAACATCGTTCACCGATCAAAACCTGACAACCGGGCAACGTTTCCATTATTATATCCGACCGGTAAACCCCGACGGGAAAGAAGGTTCGCGCTCGGAATGGGCCAGCGCCACGGTTGGCACAACAACCAGTTCGACGGTTGTTGTGTTTAAGCCCATCTGCAAACCCGGAGCTGTAGTGCCTGTTTTTGGCGACCTCGATGGCGATGGAACAATGGACTGCGTAATCCGCCTTGGAAATGGAAACTACGAAGAAGCGCAAGACCCGGGAGTTCCTGTTCAGATGGAAGCCTTCAGCTCGTACGGACGTTCGCTGTGGCGAAAAAATATTTGTTACAACGATCATTGCTGGGGAAGCGCCAACAACGTACCATTCAACGTTTGGGACATGGATGGCGACGGGAAAGCCGAAGTGATCACCCGTTTTCAGGACAAAGATTCGATATATATAGCCATTCTCGACGGGATGAGCGGCGATGTGAAGTTCAAAGTCCCCTGGCCCGAAATGGCCACCGACTTCCAGCGATCATCAACCCGGATACAAATGTCAATTGCTTACCTCGATGGCATTCATCCATCGGTAATTACGCAAACCGGCTTGTATGAGAACGAAGTGCTGGTAGCCTTCGACAACAAGCTCAAAAAACTCTGGGAATACGACAGTTTTGCTGAAACGAACGGCAGCGGCGGGCATAAAATCGAAGTGGCCGATGTGAACGACGATGGCAAACAGGAAGTTTTCGACGGCACAACCTGCCTGAACCCCGACGGAACCCTGCGCTGGTCGATTTACAGGCAACATCCCGATATTGTATCTATAAACAACTTCATGCCCGATCGCCCCGGTCTGGAAGTGTTTTACGTGGTGGAATCGAATGCCCACGCGGGCGCCTATATGGTCGATGCCAACACAGGCGAAGTGATTTGGAAAGTCAACCGCGAAGATGACCCTCGATGGACTCACGGCCATACCGGATGGGTAAGCGACATCTGGGATGGTTCGCCAGGCATTGAATGCGTTTCGAACCGGGCAGGGCACAGCGATGGCAACATGGTACTTTTTACTTCAACCGGGAAAATCATCAGGGAACAATTACCACACCTGATCCCTGCCGAATGGGATGGCTCGCCTACACGCGAACTGTTGATCGATAATGGGCACCGCATTGGAAAATTCGACGGAAAAGAGGTTGTAGAACTACCTGAAGTTGTACCTAATCCCATACCCAACAGCAATTTACTGATGGTAGCCGACTTGTATGGCGATTTTCGCGACGAACTGGTTCTGTCGAGAACCGGAGCAAGCGGAATGCCCGAAGTACTGGTTGTTACAGCGACCCAACCACTAGGCAAAACTTACATTGCCCCCACCGAAACCCTGAACTACCGTTTATGGCTAGCCCGGAATATGGGAGGAGGATACCCGTCCATCTATTACCAGGAACTGAAAACACCGAAATAGATGTTGCGAGTTACAAGTTCCAAGTTTCAGGTTTCAGGTTCCAGGTTGCGGAGCTTCTGCCAACTGAGACTGCCAACTGAGACTGAACTCTATTGCCTGGTTAGCTTTTCTCTGTGAAACTCTGTGTTACAATTATTTTTCTTACACAGAGTTGCACGGAGCTTTTGAATAGCTTCTTTAGAGGGGCTTCATAACAATTTAACATTCAACAATTCAACAATTCAATAACTTAACAACACCAACAATGAAATCAACACTTTATTCAATCTTTGTATTTCTCCTGGGTTTAAGCATTTTCAGCGCCCAGGCGCAAGATCAGGAGTTTAAAAACTGGCCAAAAGGTAAATCGCCCCAGGAAATTGGGAAACGGATAGCCGCCAAATTTCTGAAAACACCGCACACCTACTACGGAAATACCCATCCCGAAAAACCACCGGTACAGGTTACTTACCCCGATGTGTGCACCTGGCTTGGCGGTATGTGGTTTGCCGAAGTCACGAACGACAAGGATTTGTTCAACGGGTTTGTGAAACGGTTCGAACCGCTGTTCGATGCCGAGAAAAACCTTCAGCCCAAACCTAACCACGTCGATAACAACGTATTTGGATCGGTTCCACTCGAACTGTACATGCAAACCAGGCAACAGAAATACCTTGATCTGGGGTTGCTTTATGCCGACACACAATGGAAATGCCCCACTGATGCCAAACCCGAAGAAAAAGTATGGGCCGACAAAGGCTACACCTGGGAAACCCGTGTGTGGATCGACGATATGTTCATGATTACCGCTGTACAGGTGCAGGCTTACCGCGCCACGGGCGACCGGAAATACATCGACCGTGCTGCCAAAGAGATGGTCTTTTACCTCGACAAAATTCAGCTCGAAAACGGTTTGTTTTACCACTCGCCCGAAACCCCGTTCTGCTGGGGACGTGGCAATGGTTGGATGGCCGTTGGAATGGCCGAACTGTTGCGCTCACTGCCCAACGACAACCCCAACAGGGAACGCATCATGGCCGGATACCATAAAATGATGGCTTCGTTGCTCAAATACCAGGATGCAAGTGGCATGTGGCGGCAAATCATCACCGACAAGGAAGCCTGGTTCGAAACATCGAGCACAGCCATGTTCACTTACTCAATGATCACCGGGGTTAAAAACGGTTGGCTCGATAAGAAACAGTATGGCACCGCTGCCCGCAAAGCCTGGATTGCCGTTACTGGTTACCTGAATGCCAACGACGAGCTGACCGAAGTTTGCGAAGGAACCAACATCTTCAACAGCCGCCAGTATTACCTCGACCGCAAACGCATCGTGGGTGACCTGCACGGACATGCACCGCTGCTCTGGTGCGCCACAGCTTTGCTGAGAAAATAAGAAAGTACTAGTCCTACTTTAACAGATTAATTTTTAAGACAGAATTACAGAATCTACAGAATTATTTTGCTAAAATCCAATCTGTAAATTCTGTTATTCTGTCGTTGAATGATTACGACAAAATTCCCTTTTGGGCAACTATTTACGAGGGATCAGGGGCGTAGCCCTGATATCTAAACCCAATTATCTTAAACAAATATCATGGAACGACGTAACGTACTTGGATTACTGGCCGGAACTGCCGCAGGAATAGCACTTGCCGACCCGGCAAAAGCGATGTCACCGGCAAAAAAAGGCAAATCGCTGATTGTATTTGCCAGCCAGTCGGGGGCGAAGCTCAACAGCAACGTGCACGAAGGTGGCGGCACCGACGACACCAAAGCTATCCAAAAAATACTGGACCAAGCCCCGGCGATGGGATCTCTTCACCTCATCATGGATGGCGCGGCTTTGATTCGTGGTATCAATATCCATTCGAATACCACCATCGAATGTCTGAATTCGTCGTGCGGTTTTTTTCTGGCCGACCAGTCGAACCGATCGGTCATTCAAAACGCCAATCCAAACCATTTGGGCGAAAGGAAAGACATAAACATTACCTTGCTTGGCGGCACCTACAACCATAACTGCAAAGGGCAAAAACACCATCTTGTGGAAAACGGCGGCGAGAAATGGGTCATTGGAATGGAATTTTATGGGGTTGAAAACCTGACCCTGCGAGACGTAACCATCCGCGACCAGCGTACTTTTGCCATGCTGCTGGGCAACTGGTTCAGGGTGAACATGGAAAACATATCCATCGACCTTCCGGGGCACAAAGACAAAGAAAACCAGGACGGTATCCACTTTTTCGGGCCAGGACAGTTCCTTAACATGCGTAACATACAGGGCAGTTCGGGCGACGATTTTATTGCCCTCGCCCCCGACGAGGCCGATAGCGTTTCGGACATTACCGACGTAGTGATCGACGGGGTGTTCCTGAACAATGCCGACCAGGGAATACGTCTCCTGTCGAGGGCAAAAGGCCGGCTCGACCGGGTAATTATCAAGAATATAACCGGCACTTACCGAAGTTTCGGCTTTTACATCGATCCTTGGTTTAAAAATTCCGACGGAAATTTTGGGAACATTATTTTCGACACCATCAACCTAAGCCCAACTACACCAAACTACGATTACACGACACCATTTTTGTTCCGCCTGGGCGGGGTTATCGAAAGCCTGACCCTGAGAAACATACAGCACCACAACCCTTATCATGCCCGGTCGATTGTTGATGCTGGCTGGGCAACCCCCGACAAGCACCACAATACTATCACAACGCATATCACATCGTTACTGATCGACGGCCTTCGAATCTTCGAGTCCGACGATCATGCTGCTGATGCCTCATTCATCAACATCGTTTCGAAAGTTGATAACCTGGTTGTTCGGAATGTCGAAATTATTCGCCCGACAGGTTCAATACCCAAAGGATGCCTGATCGAAACACGCGAAACAGCAAGCGTAGGAACAATTTTTATGAATAACCTGTGCGTCAATGGTATAAGTAGTTTGCTTCACCATAAGGCCAATCGCATCGAAACCATCCAGTTATGCAATGTGCTTGGCACCGATATTGGCGAAGCCTTGATCCATGTTGAAAATGCCAGCATCGGAAAAATCAACGCCGGGGAAATCTTTGGCGCCAAACTGCTGAAAACCACAGGAAACAGTAACATTGGAAAAATATCGGGGGAAAAAGAAAATGAATAGATTCCTCACTTCGTTACAAATGACAGATTTACGCAACTTATTCTCCATGAATGGATTCCTCACTTCGTTCGGAATGACAATTGATCTTAACTATGGGGGTGGGCAGGCGGCTTCGCCGCCTGCCCACCCCCATTTCCCTTGCGCGAATCTGTCATCCCGAATGGAACGAAGTGGAATGAGGGATCACCTCTTTCTATCATGCACACTTTTACCAAAAAGCAATGTTGTAAATCAAAAAAAACTTACAAAATTCGTATTGTTCATTAGACCAAACCAATAACTAAAAACCAACATGTTTAAACCATTCTTTATCATTGTATTACCATTATTTATTCTTTTATGTTTTTCCTGTAGGCAAACGAAACAGCCGGTCGATTACGTCGATCCGTTTATTTGTTCACAGGGCGACCACGGCCATTGGCTTCCTGCTGCCAACGTACCTTTTGGCCTTATCGAGCTTTGCCCCGACACCTACCCCGGAAGCCTTACGGCCAACGGCGACCTGGCTCACTCGGGCTACGACTGGTCCGACTGCCAAATTCGCGGCTTTAGTAACTTTCACAAGCCAAGTTCGGGAGGCACGAGGGTTTGCGACCGTTCGGGGCTGCTCTCGCTCTTGCCCTTTGTGAACGTTCCCGATACGTTTTACCGAAGCCCCATTTTAAATATCGACAAGAAAACGGAGAAAGCCTCGCCAGGCTATTATTCAGTTAAACTTCCTGACGAAAACATTCAGGTTGAGCTTACGGCTAACACCCATGTTGGGGTGCAAAAATACAGCTACCCGGCAGGGCAGCCGTCGCGCGTGTTTATTTACGAAGGAAACAGGACTCGCAGTAGTGGTATTTCACTCTCATTAACCAACAAGCAAAGCATTGAAGGTATCCAGCAATGTTTTGGCGGGGGAGTTTACTTCACCATGAAATTCAGCGCTCCGGTACAGTCAGTTAAGGCATGGAATGGCTCGACCATGGTCGAAGGCACTTCGCTAGGCAAGCAGCCTTCAGGAGGACTAATACTCGATTTTGGCGACCTGAAAGGGAAACCTCTCGAAGTCAAGGTGGGCGTATCGCTCACCAGCGCCGAAGGTGCCCACAAAAACCTGGAAATGGAATGCTCCGACCAGCTTGGTTTTGAACAAATAAAAGAAAAAGCCAGGGAAGCATGGAGCCGGAAACTCTCAACAATTGATATTACCGGCGAAGACGAATACAAAACCATCTTCTACACAGCACTTTACCATGCCTTCTTCTTGCCGCAAAGTATAACTGACGTGGATGGTACTTATCCAGGCCTTGACCAGAAAAACCACCGGGCTGAAGGTTATACCCATTACGACAATTACGCTTTCTGGGACGATTTCCGCACCAAGTTCCCCTTATTTAGTCTCTGTCAACCACAGGTTTACAAAGATATAACCAAATCGTTGCGTAACCTGTACGAACAGGCAGACAACTTCTCTATTACACCCGAAAACAACCATACCCCACATCAGGGACAAGGATTTGAACCTGCCGGGAAAAACGGTTATCAGCCTTACACAACCTGTCGCAACGAACACATGTTAATGGTGATGGCCGATGCCTATTACAAAGGACTTTTCGACCTTGACCTGAAGTCGGTTTACCCTTATATCCGCAACGAGGCTATGGTTCAGATGCCCGAAAATTACGATGCTATTGGATTCATCCCCGCCCGCCCCGACCAAACCGGCGAATTCTGCTGGGACAGCTGGTGCGTGGCGCAACTGGCCAAATCGACCGGAAATCAGGCCGACTACGACTATTTTATGAAACGCGCCGACTACTGGAGAAACACCTGGGATCCGTCGATCCGCTTTTTCCGCGCACGGGCAGCTGACGGCACCTGGCTCGATTTCCCGGAAGACCCAACTGTAAACCGCGAAAAATACACCTACGAAGGCACCAAGTGGCAATGGCGCTGGAATGTACTGCACAATATGCCGGCTCTAATCGAAAAATTTGGAGGAAACGATGCCTTTCTGAAAGAACTGGAATACTTCTTCGACAACGATTTATATACAGCAGGCAACCAGATCGACCTACAGGCTCCGTTCCTGTTCAACTTAGCCGGCGCCCCCTGGCTAACGCAAAAATGGTCGCAAAAAATCCTGACAGAGCCCATCGTTCAAAAATACGGGACACACCAGTTTTTCCCGAAACCTATTTTCGACCGGGTTTACAAAACCACACCCGACGGTTATCTGCTCGAAATGGACGACGATTACGGATGTATGGCTTCGTGGTATGCACTCAGCGCTATGGGTTTATACCAAATGTGCCCTGGCAATCCAATGTACCAGCTCTCGGCTCCTATTTTCAGCAAAACAACTATAACTCTTGACCAATCGGTTTATAAAGGGAAAGAATTTGTTATTGAAGCCCAAAATCTGAGTAAAACAAACAAATACATCCAGTCGGCCACGTTAAACGGCAAACCATACAACCGTTGCGAAATTTCGCACAACGATATTGTGAACGGCGGCAAGCTGGTTTACGTGATGGGGCCCGAACCCAAGAAGGAATGGGGAAAGTAAAAAGAAGCCTCCACCCCTCCACAATAGGAAAAAAATGGCAGCAGGGGGCGGTACATTTTTGGATATTGAATATTGGATATTGGTAGTTTGAAATTTCCAAAGTAGAATAACCAATAATCAACATTCTGGGAAACCCCTAAAGAGGAGGCTTAAAAAGGACGTTGATGAGCTATTTTTAATTCGGACGAAATGGAACAAACCTGCTTCCTTTACGGTTGAATTGCTTCTTAGAAAGCTGGAGGCTTGGGCAATCCTGTAGAAACGGAATTTATTCCGTTCGGAAAGGGCAATAGATCAAGAAAAGAGCCATAGGCTCGATGCATTTGTTGGCAAATCGATGTACGCACATCGCTTTATAAAAATATGATCAACATAAAAACAAAAGAATGAAATACACAACAGAAACAAAAAAAAGGCTTAACAGCAAGTTAATCAAAGGGTTTTTAATCGCCGGAATTGTATTGATTGCCGGAATTGGACGCGCTCAATCAACGGCAAGCAGCAATACCCCGGCCAAGAATTTTTACATCGGGATCGACAATTCGGGCGACAAATGCAAACCCGACGAGTTTTTCAACCCCGAAGCCATGAGCGCTTTGGGCGTCGATTTCGTGGTTTACCATTACCGCGGGCCTAAAGGCACTATTGACGACGAAGCCAAACGTCTGGGAAAACTCGGCGAAAGTTTTAACAGCAAAGGATTGAAAGTGATCGTCAATGTCGAATGTGGAAACTTCGCCAGGGAAATGAACAGTACCGACGGTGTGAGCTGGGTCGATCGGCCCAACAACCTGCACCTTTTCAAGTTCCCGCCTGCCGTGATAAAAAACCTGGAACAATCGCCTGCCGTATGGGGCGTGATGTACGACGAGCTGGAACATTCGCAGATCACCCGAAACTTATCCATCGCATTGCGCAACCCGGGCGTTGAACTGGCCTGCCTTGTCGAAACAAACGGAATGGACTTTAAATCAGCCGACAAAGCCATATTCGAGAGTGCCAGGTCGCTGGCCGACGAGTGCAAAGGATATGGGTCGCCTTATGTTTTCACCGAACACGTATGGCCGGTACTCTTCCACAATTTCGCCCGCGCCGGAATCACCCCGGTTTACAAGCAGATGAAGGAAAACTGGTCGAATGTTTGGGCAGCCTGTGCCATGGGAGCCAGCCTTCAATACAACAAAGAGTTATGTACCTGTATCGACTTTTGGCATTACAATACCTTCCCTGGGCACTCGGCCAAAGAATTGGAAGGCAACCTTTTGTTTGCATACTGGGCCGGAACCGACAAAGCTTATGTAGAAAGCATCGGGAAACACATCTACGATTTGGATGACCAGGGACATGTTCAGCTTAAGGAAAGAGGTGAAGTTCTCAGTCGCTTTGCCAAAGAATACCTGCCCCACAACCCACGTCCATACAGTTTCCGCGATTTTGAACCCGAAATTGCCATCATCCGCTTCGACGACACAGAATGGGGACAGGGCAAAAACGTATTTTGCAGCGTTGACGAAAACGGCCAAAAATTTAGCCTGTACTGGAAAGACTGGCTCTTTGGAGCTTATAACCTCAACACAAGCCCCGAATCGGAAGAATGGATCCGGGCATGGCACACCATCACCCACGGAATGGTCAAAAAAGAAAGCCTGTCGTGGAATGCCGGAAATTACTATAAAGACCTGCCTCACCGTTCGTTTGCGCCGGTAAATTCGCCCATTGTGTTCGACGACCAGGTAGGCAAAGAACTCTTGAAAACGGTCAAGCTGGCCTTTTTGTGCGGTTTGTCAATCAGCGACAAAACCCTGGCCGACGTGAATATGCTGGTAAAAAGCAAGGGGTTAGTGGTAGTCAGCCCGCCGCGATTTGCCCCTAAAAAGCTGGCCGACAACTACAAAGGTAGCACCAAAGAGTTTGCTTACGGAAAAGGGAAATGGATTATTACCAACGACATGGCCAGCGACGAAGTAAAACAACTGGTAAAACCTTTCCTCGGAAAAGAAGATGAGATTGTTTACCGGTTCAAGGGAAATAAGAAAGTAACGATGAAAATTTCGCCCGACGGGGACGAACTGGATATTACGAAAACGAACTTTTAAATCAGGCTACTGATAGTCAGGGCTTCACTTAAAGTGAAACCCTGACTAAGCACCCTAACTAAACACCAAATTAAAAATGGCAATGAAGAGACAAATGAAAGATTTGCACAAAACACTCATAATGAAAAGATTTCTCACTTCGTTCGAAATGACAGTCAGTATGGCTATACCGCGTAAAGCTGTTATTCCGAATAAAACGAAGTGTAATGAGGAATCTCTCGTCCCAGTTATTGCCACATTGCATTCCTATTCATCCGATGACTTCGAGTCATCGGATGAATACCCTCACAGGAAACAACGATCACATAGTCAGGGTTTCACTTGGAGTGAAGCCCTGACTAAGCATGGAATGAGGGATCAATTCTTAGCTCTCCTGCTATGCTTATCAACACTTTCCGTTTTCGCACAAAAGCAGGGCAAGCCAGTGCTGACTAAACTGCCCTTTGCCTTTTCCGGCGAAGGCCGTACACCCATGGAAAACACGCCTTTCGAGTGGGGCGACCGATTGCTGATTGTAGCCAACTACCGTCCGGGTGGCGCCGAAGCCAAGGGTAAAGATGCCTACCTGTATATCGACGACCTGCAAAACGGGATGGAAATTGCCCGCTTTGGCGTTGGGCATTCGTTCGTTTCGGCATTCGTTAACGGAAATGAACTGAATGTTTTCGCGCTGGAGTTCACCGACTTTGGCCGGGTGATGAACTCCACCGGAATCGACCGGATGGTTTCATCCGACCTGAAAAACTGGAAAACCGAGAAGGCGATTCTGCCCGAAGGCGGCGAACACCTGTTCAACTCGTCGGTTTGCCGCGACGGCAAAGGCTACGTGATGGCCTACGAATCGGACAAGCCGGTCCAGTTCTGCTTCAAATTTGCCCGCTCGAACGACCTGTCGAAATGGGAAAAAATTTCCGGACTGGCCTTCACAGGCGAAAAGCGCGAGTACTCGGCCTGCCCGGTCATCCGCTACTTTGCACCCTATTATTACGTGATTTATCTCCATGCCCCGAAGAAAGGACACAATGGATGGATTTCGTACATGGTACGATCGAAAGACCTGGAACACTGGGAATTTAGCCCGTATAATCCTATTCTCGAAGCCGGGGCTGGCGAAGGGAAAAACAATTCGGACGTCGATATTCTTGAATACCAGGGGAAAACCTATCTGTATTACGCCACAGGCGACCAGGAAACCTGGGGAACAGTAAGGGTTGCGCAGTCAGATGGAAGCGAAAAGGATTTCTTTGAAAGTTATTTCCCCGGTAACACAAAACTAACCACAGTTTCAGCAAAGCAATAAATCAACAATGAACCTGACTATGAAAAATGTTTTTCAATCTGTAGCCCTGATTTTGCTGACCGGGTGCTCGTTTTTGACTTTCACGGGCAATTCCGCTTTGGCCCAACCAGCATTAATCAAATCGGCCTTCGACCCTTCAAAAGCCAGATGGGACATTTCGTGGCCGGGCCGGGTGGCGCAATACGATGTGGTTTACCAAAGCCCGCCCATCGACCCGCTACAAGGCATCGCGCTTGGCAACGGCGAAGTGGGCGTGTTGTGCTGGTGCGAAGGTTCGAAGCTCATCGCCGTGGTCAACAAAAGCGACCTGTGGGACGATGCGGCTTTTGGCCCTTTCCACAACTGGAGCGGGAAAGAAGAAGACCTTAGCACCACCCAACGACATGCCTGCCGGGTGGTCATCGATTTTAAACTGCCGGTATTCGACATCATGTACCTTTCCGGTTTTAATGCCCGGCTCAACCTGGCCGACGCCTCGATGACAATGGAATCGGAAACTCCTTTCGGCAAGGTAGCGCTGAAAGCCTTTGTCGATCATGCCTCGGGCAAGCTCCTGTTCGACGTGCAGAGCAACCTGAACGAAGACACGCCGATCGACATCGCCCTGGAACGGTACGGCTCGCGCACTTATTCGCACTGGTACAGCCAGATCAACCGCGATGCCTCCATCGGGCTGTCGGGAACCGAAGCAATAGCCGACGATTCAGGCGTTTTCGTTACCCAAAAACTGTCGGGCGAAACGTTTGCCGTGGGTGGCACGGTAATCCACAACAACAACCTGACGGTCAGCTATTCGCGCGAGCATTCGCGTAGCGCCAACATACGCATTGCCGGGAAACAGAAAAAAAGCGCGCAACTGGCTTTTACGGTCACTTCGCCACAGGAAAACCCGCTTCCTGAAGTAAAACAGGCGCTTTCGTCGGCCAAAGAAAAAGGGATGACTGCTATTAGCCAGTCGAACGCCGAAGCCTGGAAAGCGCTCTGGCAAAGGTCGATGGTCGATTATGGCGACAGTTACCTGAACAATCTGTGGTACCTCACCATATATTACGCCAACGCCTCACAGGGCGGCAAGTACCCCGGACGGTTTAACAACGGGTTGTGGGGCTGGAGCCACGATGTGCAAAACTGGAACTTCTATTTTCACTGGAATCAGCAACAGTTATACTGGCCGCTAAACGCTGCCGGGTTCCACGAATTAGTCATGCCTTACCTCGACTTCCGTTTCAACTCGCTGCCCCACGCGCAAAAAGATGCCAAGGAGCTTTTTAACGCCAACGGCGCTTTCATCTCCGATGTGGCCGACCGACGTGGCTACAACTCGTCGGGCGAAAAAGACAACCACACTCCTGTTGCCGAAATTGCCCTCGACTTTTGGCGGCAATACCAATACACCGGCGACCATAAATTTCTTCAGGATAAAGCCTTGCCTTTTATTTTAGAGGCTGCACGGTTTTACGAATCTATCCTGACCAAAGAAACCGATGGTTTATATCATGCCAAAGAAGGCACAGGCTACGAAGGTTGGATCAAGCTGAAAGACGGGCTTACCGAGCTGGTTTATGCCCACGCCTTGTTCTCAACCGCACTCGAAGCCCTGGAAGCCAACGGGACAAAAATACCGGAAGCCGCTAAGTGGAACGACATACTTGACCACCTGGCGCTGCTTCCCGCCGTACCAGCAGGGAACGATGCAATCTCAGCAGAAAATGCCGGGTTCAAGCTAAAAACAGGGTTCTTTAGAAGAGAAAAAGCGCCCACCGACCAAATTTTTGCCGCCGGATGGGGCATCAAGGAAAATAAGATGCTGACCACGTTTTACCCGGTGAACGATTCGACAAACAACAACGGACTGAAACTGCTCGACGGCATTTTCCCAACGGTGCCCAGCTCACCCGTGTTCCCGTCGGGGTTGATCGGCCTGTCGCAAAAAGGCAGCAACTTGTTCAACACGATGAAAACTACCGCATTACTGTACGGTTCGGAAGGCACAGGCTGGGATCCCATCCCGGTCGTTCTGGCCCGGCTGGGGCTGGCCAGCGAACTGGCTGCCGACCTGGCGCGTTTCCCCGGAAGGTGGCAAATCTATTGCAACGGCTGGGGTCACTGGGGACTTGAAGGTGAAGTAAACAAAGATGCCGAATGGTTTTTCCGCGCCAACACGGTGAAAGATGTGGTATCGAAAGAAAAATTTACGCTTCCGATGTGGCCATTCCGGCATCAATCGATGGAATCGATGTCGGTACTTGCAACGGCCATAAACGAATCGCTGCTGCAAAGCTATGACGGGACAATCCGCGTTTTCCCGGCTTTCCCGGCCAACCGCGACGGACGGTTCACCCTTCATGCCCAAGGCGGATTCGTGGTTTCTTCTGAAATAAAATCGGGAAAAGTGCAGTGGATCAGTATCGAAAGCCGGTTGGGCAATCCCTGTCAGCTTGCCCTGCCCTGGAGCAATGCCGTTTGTCAATCGAATTTCAGAAAAAAACAAAACCTAAGCGGCGAAACAGTTACGATTAGAACCACTAAAAACGAAGTAATTACAATTATCCCTGAAGGGTACGACCTTAAATCGTGGGTGGTTTCAGGCGAAAACCCAGCCTCAAACGAGCAGGTAAAATACCATCCTTCAGGAAAAACGCGACTTGGAATACCGCGGATGTATTGACGTCAGTGGAAAGCGATGGGAAACAGTGGAAAGCAATAGAAAGCAATGGAAAACGATGGAAGGCAATTGGAAACGATGGAAAACTGTCGTTTCCTTGCCCTGAAAGGGCAAAATATCAATAACCCCCGGTTTTAACCGGGGGCAAGGAAAAAGAGAAAAAAACCGTCCGCGAGGAAGCATTGATCAAGGAAAAAACATTGTTTCGGACGGAAAAGTGATAGCCTCAAAAAAAGTAAAAACATGATTAATAGACTATTTATGAAATGGACAACTCAGTTTTCAAAAACCTTATTTCCTAAGGTCACCTTAGTAGAAAAAAAACAGAGAAAATGATTTTAAACTTATTGGTTTCCAAATAAATAAATATAAAAAAATACCAATGAACCAACTTAAACCTCAACTCATTCTGCTCGCCCTGCTTCTCTGGGGGTGTTCGCCAAAACCTGCACCGACAGACAAACAGGCAAACAACGGTATCGAAAAAGCGTTTGTTTCGTTCCGAATCGGGGTGCCTCAATGGAACTCGCCGGAAGCATTTAACGAACTGCTGAATATGTTCGACAAATACAAAGGTGTAACCGACGAAATCACCCTGTTTACTTCGTTCACCCATGCCCCGCTACCGCTCGACGTGATTAAAGAACGTACCACAGTGATGAAGGAACGGATGGGACAAGCCCGGAAACGTGGCTACAAGGCCGGTATCAACATCCTGACCACCATCGGGCACCACGAGGAAAACCTCGATAACTCGCTCCACGGCAATTACACCGGCATGACCAACATCGACGGACAGGTGTGCCATGGTTCGTTTTGCCCGAACGACCAGAACGTTCAGGAATATGTTCGTGCGCAATATCAACTGGTTACAGAAGCAAACCCCGATTACATCTGGATTGACGACGATGTGCGCTTTGGCCACATGCCCATCGGGAATGGTTGCTTTTGCGATAACTGCCTGAAAATATTCGAAAAAGAAACCGGAATAAAATACACACGGGAAAGCCTGAAAAAAGCCCTGAACGAAGGCCCGGCGGAAGAAAAGCTGAAGGTAAGAAAAGCATGGCTACAGCATAACCGCAATACAATAGCTAACCTGTTTGGTCTGATCGAGAAAACCGTACACCAGATAAAGCCGGCAATGCTACTTGGTTTTATGACCGGCGACCGATTTATCGAAGGATACGATTTCGATAACTGGGCTAAGATTTTGTCCGGGCCAAACCATGCCGCGGTAATGTGGAGACCCGGAGGCGGCTATTATAACGATATGAATACCACAGAACTGGCCGGAAAATCGCACGACATTGGCCGCCAGGTATCGGTTTTGCCTGACGACGTGGTTTCCATCCAGTCGGAAATCGAGAATTTTCCCTATCAAAACCTGAAGAAAGCCGATCGCATCGTGGCGCTCGAAGCCTGTTCGCACATCGCAGCAGGTTGCACCGGCGCCGCTTTCAACGTCCTTTCGGGCTACGGGCTCGACGAATACGAATCGCTGATTGCCCTGTTGCACCAGGAACGACCGTTTTTCGACCTGATGGCTCGCACGCTGGGCCGTTCGCCAATTACAGGGATTCAAACCTTCTGGAACAAAGACAGCTACATCACCGGAAATCTGGACAATGGAAACTGGACCAGTTCGGGCAACCCGGTGGTCAGCCACGAGTTTTACGATATCGGGCTACCGATATGCTATTCAAACAAAAACCAAAAAGTCACCATTCTGAGCAAGGACAATGTTTACGCGCTCCCGAAAGAAGAAATTCAAAAAATACTGTCGGGCGGGGTTTACATGGATGCCGAAGCTCTGAAACTACTGAACAAGATGGGCTTTGGCGAGCTGACCGGATTCGAGCCCATCCAGGCAGAGTATAAAGACCGCATCGAACGGTTCAGTAAACACCCATTTAACGAAAATTATGACGGGCGGGAGCGCGACAACCGGCAATCGTTCTGGAAGTCGCCAGCCTGGACGCTGCGCGCTACCAGCAACAAAGCTCAGTCGCTGGCCGGGCTGACCGATTATGCCGGAAAAGACATCGCCGATTGCACCCTGGGTATCTTCGAAAACAAGCTGGGAGGTCGAATTTGTGTGGCCGGTTATTATCCTTTTACATTCATGGAAAGTTACACCAAAAGCCTGCAAATGAAAACCGTATTCCGTTGGCTTTCGAAAGATTCACTTCCGGCCTATATCGCCTCGTTCAACAAGGCAAACCTTTGGGTACGCGAACCTCAGAACGGGAAAACAGCGCTGGCCTTCACCAACGCATCGTTCGACCCGGCAAAAAACCTGGTTTTGATGCTGCGGACCACGAACGAAACAATCAAAATATATGACATGCAATGCCACGAAACCACAGTTCGCGCATCGGGAACCGACGGCCCATACCGGAAGTTCGTCATTCCGGAGGTAGCACCTTGGGAGATAAGGCTGGTGGGAGAATAGAAGAAAGCCTCCCCTAAATCTGGGGAGACTTGAAGAGCAAGGCGCGAAGAAAAAACAAACCACATAGAAACATAGAACACATAGAAACAACGACTAAAAACAAACATCCTTGAAAACAAAAAAAATAAGAAATAACGAACAAGAAATAAGAAGTGAAACCAATTAATAGTAACAAACGACAAAACACGAACCACCGCGACTTTTTTAAGCCCTTCCGCGAGCCTTCGGAGAGAGCCTGTCCCGATACTCTGGGAGTTTGGGTGGGGCTTTTGCTTTTCCTCCTACCTTTTGCATCTCAATCCCAGCCAGTCAACATCTTGTCCTCTAGCGACTTCGACTTTCTGAAAAACATGACCAAAGATGTAGTCGAAAGTTCGCGAATCTATCCCGGGCAGGTGATCAGCAAAGATTTTGGCGGCAACAGTACCGGCGGAACGTTAATCAGACCGGGAGGAAGAGACTGCTATCCTTCCTTTTGGATCAGGGACTACGCCATGTCGATCGAAAGCGGGTTCGTAACCGAAAAAGAGCAAAAACACATGCTCGACCTTACCGCAGCAACGCAATGTAACCAGACTTGGATCACCAAGCATGGAAGCGTGGTCCCAATGGGCGCCATTGCCGATCACATCCGCATCGACGACAGCAAGCCGGTTTATTATCCGGGGACATACGACTTTGCCACGCAAGGCGACAAAAACTATGGCATGACGCCTCCGTATTGCGACCAGTATTATTTCATACACATGGTCTGGTGCTATGTTAAAACCACCTCGTCGACCAAATACCTGTTGAACGAAATCAACGGGACGAGGTTGATCGACCGTCTGGAAATGGCCTACCAGGTGCCGCCCACCCATTTAGACAGTGTTTTGGTTTATACTAACGACGAATTGCGCGGCATCGATTTTGGTTTCAGGGATGCCATCAACATCACGGGCAACCTGTGTTATACCTCTCTGCTGAAATACCAGGCATCGCTCGAACTGGCCGAGCTGTTCAGCCTGATGAAACGCAACAACAAAGCCGAAACCTACCAGGCCATAGCAGCCCGAATAAAACAGGAAATTCCGAACGTTTTTATGGATAACCGTGGAATGCTCCTGGCCTCGACCGGACGAAGCAAACAAGCCGACGTTTGGGGCACTGCCCTTGCCGTTTATATGGGCATATTGGAGGGCGCTGCCAAAGAAAAAACCTGTCTTTTCCTGAAAGATGCCTACCAGAAAGGGCTTTTGGCCCGGCAGGGAAATATCCGCCACATACTGACAACCGACGATTTCAGTGAAAGCACGGCCTGGGAAAAAAGTCTGGCAGGCAAAAACGACTACCAGAACGGCGGATACTGGGGAACGCCCACCGGATGGGTGTGTTACGCCATCGCCCAGGTGGACGTGGCAGCAGCAAAGCAACTGGCCAAAGAATACATCGACGGGCTGCGGACCGACGATTACCGGAAAGGCCCGGAATACGGCGCCCCGTGGGAATGCTACAACAAAAAGAACCCACAAAATGCTGTTTACATGACCACCGTGTCGTGCCCATACATCACGTTTAGCAAAATTTCTAACTAAAACCTAAATCACATGGAAAAAGTACTTTTATTCATTCTGTTTTTAGCCTGCTACGGAATAAGCCGGGGAGGCCAACCCATCAGCGTAACCGATTTTGGTGCCATTGGCGATGGTAAAACCGATAACACGGTGGCTTTCCAGTCGGCATTGGACAAAGCCTCAGCTACGGGCGAAATCGTCAGCGTCCCTACCGGCCAATTCAAAATAGAAGGGGTATTAACAATCCCCGACGGGGTAACCCTGAAAGGAAATTCAGAAAGCCCGGTGATGGCCAGCTTCACGAAAGGCACCATGCTTTTGGCTTATGCCGGGCGCGATAACGAGGGTTCGGCACCGTTCATCACTCTCCTGAATAACAGCACCATCAAAGGTTTGTCGATCTATTACCCCGAACAGGTAGTAACCGACATACACCCCTATCCTTACACCATCCAGGTTAAAGGCAACCGGAGCAGCATCATCGACCTCACGATTGTCAACACCTACAACGGCATCGACTGTGGCAGTGTTTACCACGGACAGGATTACATACGCAATGTTTACATGTGCGCCATGCGACGCGGCATATATATCGACCGGATTGTTGACATTGGCCGCGTCGAGAACGTCCACGTCCACCCCAGCAGTTGGAGCCAGATCGGGGTCTCGGAAGCGCCCATCCACGATTACCAGTGGACTCATCTCGAAGGCTTCATCGTTGGCCGCTGCGACTGGGAATACATGGTCAACTGCTTCGTTATCTGGGCTAAAGTGGGTTTCCGGTTCATCGAAACCAAAGGCGACCCGATGGGTAACGATCCGCAGGCCAATATCCTGATCACCCAAAGTGGTTCAGATATAGGCCCACTGGCTGTGGTGGTCGAGAAAACCCAGTACCATTGCGGCGTGGCTTTCGAAAACTGCCAGTTTATGGACGGATTCCTGATCGAAGAAGGCAACCGCGGCCCTATAAAGCTCACCAACTGCGGGTTCTGGGGATGGGCCGAGTCGTTGGGCGGAACACACATTGTCAACAAAGGCGAGGGAACGGTTTACCTCACGGCCTGTAACTTCAACGCCAAAAACTGGATCGAATGCCACTGGAAGCCCGAAATACCATTTATTCGGATGGAAAATGGTACACTGCAAATCATGAACAGCCGCTTCCAGGACAACGGCAACACGCCCAACGCCCACATTTACCTGGGCGAAAAGGTGAAATCGGCGGTCATCATGGGCAACAGCGTCGAAGGAGGCGGGCTGAAAGTGACGAACAAAACGAAGGGCGATGTGCAGGTTTTGGGAAATGTGAGGGAGGACTAAAAGAAGTGATCTGCAAAGGAAAAAACAAACCACATAGAAACATAGAACACATAGAAACAACAATTAAAAACAGACCATCATTGAAAAAACAAAATAAAAAACTATGTGGCCTATGTGCCTATGTGGTTAAAAAAATACAAGTAATGAAACAAAAAAGAGCGGTAAACATCTCATTGACTGCCGGACTTGAAGTCATCGGATGAGTATTCAAACAAAACAATAAGAAACAACGAACAAGAAATAAGAAATGAAACAAGAGAAGCATTCCCTAAATCCCCTTCCCGGTATCACCGGAGGACATGAGGGAGCAACCCGCGAAGAAAATTCTACAACATCAATAAAAACTGAATAATGACACTAAAAAACAAAACATTAACCTCCGCAATCGTCTTTAAGCCCTCCCCTTCGGGGAGGGTTTGGGTGGGGCTTCTTCTTCTTCTCGTGCTTTTTCTTTCACTTCAATCGAATGCCGGTATTTCCGATTTCAGCGTTACCGATTTTGGCGCAGTTGGCGATGGTGAAACCGATAATACACAGGCATTTCAGACTGCACTAAACAAAGCCTCCGAAAAAGGTGGAGTTGTCCATGTACCTTCCGGGAGGTTTCGCTTCAATGGGGTACTAGATATTCCACGGGGCGTAACCCTGCGCGGAATTGCCGAAGGTCCCGGTTGCATTTACTACGACCAGGGCCCCCTGCTGCTGGCTTATGCCGGACGCGACAAGGAAAACTCCACTCCCTTCATTACCCTGCATTCGAGCAGTACGCTTCGCGGGCTGGGCATTGTTTACCCGGAGCAAAAACCCGAAGACATTCACCCTTACCCCTATTGCATCCAGTTGACCGGCCGCACGGGTAACGTGATCGACGTAGCTATAGCCAATGCCTACAACGGAATTGATATGGGATCGGTGTACAACGAAGGTCAAAACCTGCGCGGGATCAATATGTGCGCACTCCGCCGGGGAATTTACATCGACCGTTCGACCGACATTGGCCGGCTGGAAAACATCCACATCCATTCGGTGGCCTGGTGGGACATCAATTACCCCAAACGAATGGACGAGCAGGTGAAACTAATCAACGAATACACGACTAAAAACCTCGAAGGTTTCATCGTTGGCCGCTGCGACTGGGAATACATGGTCAACTGCTTCGTTATCTGGGCTAAAGTGGGTTTCCGGTTTATCGAAACCAAGGGCGACCCAACAGGCAACGATCCGCAGGCCAATATCCTGATCACCCAAAGCGGATCGGACATCGGACCTTTGGCGGTAGTTGTAGAGAAAACCCAATACCATTGCGGAATTTCGTTCGAAAACTGCCAGTTTATGGACGGCTTCCTGATCGAAGAAGGCAACCGTGGCCCTATAAAGCTCACCAACTGCGGGTTCTGGGGATGGGCCGAGTCGTTGGGCGGAACACACATTGTCAACAAAGGTGAGGGAACGGCTTACCTAACGGCCTGCAACTTCAACGCCAAAAACTGGATAGAATGCCACTGGAAGCCCGAAATACCGTTCATCCGGATGGAAAATGGTACACTGCAAATCATGAACAGCCGCTTCCAGGACAACGGCAACACGCCCAACGCCCACATTTACCTGGGCGAAAAGGTGAAATCAGCCGTCATCATGGGCAACAGCGTCGAAGGCGGCGGGCTGAAAGTAACGAACAAAACGAAGGGCGATGTGCAGATTTTGGGGAATGTGAGAGAGGCCTCCCCTAAATCCCCTTCCCGGTAGCACCGGGAGGACTTGAAGAAGTGAGGCGCTAAGGGAAGTTCTTTGGATATTGGCTGTTGGAAATTAATATCCAATGTAAAATATCCAATAACCAAATGCCTGTCCAAACAACAGAAACGATGGCAACAATAGAAACAACATAAACCAAATAAACATCAAAGAATGAAACAGATTAGCATTTTACTGGCAGTTGTAATCCTCTTTTTAACAGGGGCAACTGCTCAAACCGCACCAAAAATCATGGATCACGAAGTCGTGTTGAAAAACGGCAAACTTCAACCCTGGACCGAGTATGCCAACGTACTGAAATGGAGCATGAATTTCCTGGAAAAGTGCCCCACCTACAAATCAAAATTTGGCGACGATCCGTTGTACCTGGTAACTTCGAAACTGAACAACGACGGCACTTATATTCACAAACAGAATAATCCGGGCAGCAACGTTTACTTTGGCATGGAAACTTTCATGAGGTATTATGCCTTTTCGGGCGATAGCGCCGCACTAATTCCGGTAAAAAAACTAATCGAACGGGTGGCCTATTACCATACGCCCAAAGATTGGGCATGGGCGGATGTTCCACGTACACAGGACGATACTCCTGATGGCGAATACACCGACGAATGGAGCGGGGTTGACAAAATTTGCATGGTCGCCATTGGCTACTACAACTATTACAGGTTTACGGGCGACAAACAGTACTTTGCCAAGGCAGAAAACCTGACCCGTACCATCCTGAAACACGTGAGCGAAGGGAACGAAAAACAATCGCCCATCCCGTTTATGGTCAACCTGAAAACAGGCAAAGTGCTCGATGCATACTGCTCGAACATGATCCTGCCCATTCAGCTTTTCGATATATTTATCGATAGTAAATCAACTTCGCTTGACAAGAAAGAATTAAAAACCAAACGCGACCAGCTCTGGAAATGGATGCTCGATTTCCCCATGAAAAACAACCTCTGGTCGGGCTATTACGAAGATGTCAATTCGAACTACACCAACCTAAACCAGCAAAACCCGATGGAAACTGCCCGCTACATCCTGAACCACCCATCCATCGACCCTGATTACAAAAAGCACATCCCGGCACTGATCAGTTGGGTCGAGAACCGCTTTGGAAAGGAAAAACGGTATGGGGCAACAAGTATTAAGGAACAAGATGGTTGTTTCAAGGAAATGAGCAGTCACACATCGCGTTACGCCTCAATTGTTGCCAAATGGTACGGTGTATGCCTCGACGAAAAAGTACGCGAAGAAGCCCGTGCCTCGTTTGCACTGGCCACCTATTCGGCTTACAACAAATATTCGAAGAACGGAATGGGCATCAACTATACCGGCATTGGTTACATCGAACCCTGGTTTTCCGATTCGTACTGGGATTACCTGCCCCATATCCTCGACGGTATGTCGGAAATGCCCGATATGTTGCCAGCCAACGAAAACCACATTTTCTATACCTCGTCGATGATTACCCACGTGCGTTATGCCACGCAGTCGGTTTCATACACCACCGAAAGCAACTCAGGCGAAGAACGGATAAAACTCACTTTCAACCCAAAAGTTTATTCGAAAGGCAAACCGCTGGATAAAAAATTCTGGAGCTTTGGAAGTTTCAGAGGAGTCGACAACATCTTGATCATCAAAAGAGATGGGATCAACCAAATCGAAATAAAGAAATGATGGCATAGAAGGCAATAGGAAACAGTTGTTTTTACCCTGAAAGGGTTGTTTGTGAATGACCCCCGGTTTTAACCGGGGGAAAAGATAAAAGCATGAATAGTTACATAAGAAAACATATCAAATCACTTAAATATGAAGACGATAAAAATATCAATCCTTATATTTCTGCTATTAATTGGAATGGGGGTTAACAAAATCCAGGCTAATGTTACTCCAGCCAAAATATTCAGCTCCAACATGGTGCTTCAGAAAGGGATCGAAAATTCTGTATGGGGATGGGCCAACCCAGGTGAAGCCATCAGCTTGTCGATAAATGGAAAAACCATCAAAATCAAAGCAACCAAAGAAGGCAAATGGCTAACCAAGCTACCGGCCATGGACTACGGTGGTCCTTACACCTTGACAATCAAAGGTAAAAACACCATCGAAATGACCAACGTGATGGTGGGCGAAGTCTGGATTTGTTCGGGCCAGTCGAACATGCAATGGAGCGTTGTGGACAGCAACAATGCCAAGGAAGAAATTGCTTCGGCTAATAACCCAAACATCAGGCTATTTACCGTTCCAAGGAATATAGAACAATGTCCGGTCGATGATATAAAGGAAGGTGAATGGAGCGTATGTTCACCTTCGACCATTCCCGGGTTTACCGCCGTTGGCTATTTTTTTGGCCGAAACCTGCACCAGGAACTTCATGTAGCCATCGGGTTGATCAACACCTCGTGGGGCGGAACAGTTGCCGAAACCTGGATCAGCCCCGAAACAATCAAAAACGATCCCGACTTTGCCGCCAAACTGGGTGAATTGGAACATGGTGACCCGATTGGCGATTACAACAAAAAACAAGAAAAAATCAGGGAACTATTAGGTGGAGAATTGTCGGAAGATGACCAGAAAATAATGACCCCCGAATACGATGACAGTCAGTGGAAAGCCATTTTTGTTCCGGAGTATTGGGAAAAACAAGGGTACGACGATGTAAACGGTATTGCCTTTTACCGTTGCCTGGTTAACCTGACCGAAGAACAATGTAAAAGTAACGCCGAACTTCACCTGGGAAAGGTTGACGATTGGGACATTACCTGGTTCAACGGCGCTGAAATCGGAAAAACCGAAGGGCCGTCGTCGAAAGACCGTGTCTATCCGGTTGAAGCAAAACTCCTGAAACCCGGCAAAAACGTCATTACCGTGCAAGTTTTCGATAAAGGGGGGAAAGGTGGTATCTGGGGCAAGCCTGAGGAACTTTACCTAATGGCCGGAAACCAGAAAATACCCCTTTCAGGAAACTGGAAAATAAAATTTGCAAAGACCTCGCAGGATTTTGTTTTCCTGCCCAATTTATACCCAACTATGTTGTACAATTCGATGATTCACCCCATCGTACCTTATGGTATACGCGGAGCGATCTGGTACCAGGGCGAATCGAACGCCGACCGTGCCAAACAATACCAACGGCTTTTTCCTGAACTAATTACCGACTGGCGAAACCTCTGGAAAGAAGGCGATTTCCCGTTTATCTGGGTACAACTGGCCAATTTCATGAAAGCCAGCGAACAACCATCGGAAAGCGAATGGGCCGAACTGCGCGAAGCCCAGACCATGACACTTAAATTGCCCAACACGGGCATGGCTTCGGCTATCGACATTGGCAATGCCGACGATATTCATCCAAAAAATAAGCAGGAAGTTGGTCGGCGACTGGCTCTCAATGCCCTGAAAATCACCTACGGGAAAGACATTGTAAGCCAAGGGCCATTATACTCGAATGTTGAATTTAAGAACGGCAAGGCTTTGGTTTCATTCACACAAACAGGCAGCGGACTCGAAATTAAAGACCGCTACGGCTACTTAAAAGGGTTCGCAATAGCTGGAGCCGACGGTAAATTCTACTGGGCAAAGGCACAAATCGTCAGCAACAACCAGGTAGAGGTCTTCAGCAATGAAGTTTCTGCACCCAAAGCTGTTCGCTACGGATGGGCCAACAATCCCGACGATGTAAACCTATATAACAAGGAAGGACTGCCAGCAAATCCTTTCCGCACCAATATAGAAAAATAAAAATGTTGCAGGTTCAGTGTTACAGCCCGCAACCCGTAACAAAAAAAATATAAACTAAAAAAAATTATATGTCAAAATTATTATTAGCAGTCACTTGCATACTATTTCTCAACTGGAATCTTGCATCAGCCAATGGTACTCCTTCCAGCCTGCCGTCAACCCAGGAAATGGGCCAATGGGTTGCCCAACATTTTGCACAAGGAAAAACCCCGCCATTTTCGTTTGTTTACGGCGGGAAAAGTTCAAACCAGTTTCTGAAAAACTGGCAGTTCAAGGCCGAAAAAGGCCAGGCTACTGAGCCAAATTCAGAAGTTACCATTTACACCTATACCGAAAAACCAAACGGGTTGGTCGTGAAATGTACACTCACCTGCTTTACCGACTTCCCTGCCGTGGAATGGGTGCTGAATTTCATCAATAAATCAGAAAAAAACACACCAATCATCGAGAAAGCTGACGCTATTGATTATTCGTTCGTTTCGGAAGAAAGCGGTACGTTTATGCTTTACCACGCCAAAGGAAGCGATGCGGCAAGGAACGATTTTCTGCCCATCGACGAAGCCTTGAAACCTGCCAAAAATGTTTACATGACACCAAGCCGCGGACGTTCGTCTGATGAAACGGCTTTCCCGTTTTTCAATATTGAAATACCAGGCAAACAAGGAATTATGGTTGCTATTGGCTGGACTGGCAAATGGTTTGCCGATGTGAACCAGAACAGCGACAAATCGGTGACCCTCAAGTCGGGCATGGAACGAATGAAATTATACCTTCTCCCCAAAGAAGAAATACGCACGCCCAAAATCTGCCTGCTGTTCTGGAAAGGCAACGACCGAATGGTGGGACACAACCAGTTCCGCCGGTTTATCCTGGCCCATCACAGCCGTAAAATAAACGGGCAATTTGCCGAATACCCGCTCTCCGGCAGTTTCGATTATGGTGACCCGGCTCCCTGCGGCGAATACGAATGCCTGACCGAAGAATTTGCCGTTGCCCTGGTAAAACGCTACCAGCAATTCAACATTCTTCCTGAAGTGTTTTGGCTCGATGCCGGCTGGTACACCGGTTGTAACGGGCTGAAAAAAGGTGGAGGTTGGTGGGAAAATGTAGGAAACTGGTCGGTTGACAAAGAACGTTTCCCTCATGGCTTGAAACCAGTTGCCGATGCAGTTCACGCATGTGGCAAGAAATTCATGGTTTGGTTTGAACCCGAACGCGTGCGAACCGGAACTCAAATTGCAAACGAACACCCCGAATGGCTGATCAAACTCCCGAAGAACGACAATATGCTGTTCAACCTCGGTAATAAAGAGGCCCTGGCCTGGATGACCAAGCACATCACCGACTTGCTGAAAAACGAAGGCATCGACTACTACCGCCAGGATTTTAATTTCGACCCCATGCCCTACTGGATTGCCAACGACCAACCCAATCGGGACGGGATATCCGAAATCAGGCACATCGAAGGACTTTACGCATTCTGGGACAGTATACTTGCTATTTCGCCCAACCTGCTAATCGATAACTGCGCCAGCGGTGGACGCCGGCTCGACCTGGAAACTACCTCGCGCAGTGCCCCACTCTGGCGAACCGACTACCAGTATGGCGAACCCAATGGTTACCAATGCCATACCTACGGATTGAATTTCTACCTGCCCATTCACGGAACAGCCATTTATAAAACCGACAATTATACCTTCCGCTCAGGATTGAGCGCTACTGCAGTAACCAACTGGGAAGTTACCGGGAAAAACTGCGAACCGATACCAGCTATTCAGAAAAAAATTCAGGAATATAAAACACTTCGGCCTTATTTTTATGGCGATTACTACCCGCTGACACCGGCCAATACCAGCGACAATGCTTCGCTGGCCTACCAGCTAGACCGCCCGGAAGAAAAGGATGGTATTGTGGTAGCTTTCCGCCGCGGCGAATGCAACAACGAAATGATACAAATTAAACTTCATGGACTTTCGGAAACCTCAACCTACGAACTGGTTTTCGAAGATTATGGCATTACTTTAACCAAAACAGGCCGCGAACTGATGGAAAACCTCAGCTTCGCCATTCCCCAAAAACCCGGTTCAGCATTAATTAAATACAAAATCATCAGATAATATTTTAAGATATGAAAAAAGCATTAACAACAACAATCATCTTATTTATAACAGTTTGCCTTTCGTTTGCTGAAGGGAAAAACCCCAAAGCCAACTTAAAATTCAATACAAACGGGAAATTTAAGATCATCCAGTTTACCGATCTCCATTACCAGGTCGATTCGTACCGATCGGATAGTATGCTGGTGATGATGAAAAAGGTTGTCGCCAGCGAGAAACCCGACCTCATCATACTGACAGGCGACGTAGTCTGCTCGAAAAATACAGCCCGCGCATGGGCAACGTTTTCGAAAACTATGGCCGACATGAAAACCCCCTGGACAGCTATTATGGGAAACCACGACCAGGAATATGAGCTAACCAAACCCGAAATTATGAAAGCGATCATTGGCCTTCCATACAATTTAACCGAAAATGGGCCCCAAAATATTACCGGAAATGGCAATTATGTTTTGCAGGTTAAATCATCGGCTACAAATAAAACGGCAGCAGTGCTTTATTGCCTCGACTCGGGAACCGGTTTTCACCCCAAAGGAGAATTGGGCAGTTACCATTGGATCGGATTAAGCCAGATAAACTGGTATATCGCCCAAAGCGAAAAGTTCACCAAGGCTAATGGCAACAACCCGCTGCCAGCCCTGGCTTTTTTCCACATTCCACTACCCGAATACAAAGAAGTGGTAGGTAAAGGTACAACCCTTGGAAGCCAGATCGAAACGGTCTGTTCGCCCGATCTGAACTCGGGATTATATACTGCTATGTACGAAGCAAAAGATGTGATGGGTATTTTCGTGGGGCACGATCACAACAACAATTACATCGGGTGCCTGCGTGGTATAGCCCTAGCCTACGGTGAATCGACCGGGCGCCAATGCTATGGCACAGTTGGTAAAGGCGCCAGGGTGATCGAACTGTACGAAGGCCAGCGCAAATTCGACACCTGGATACTGAAAATGTACGAAGCCGACCGCGACAAGGATCTTTGGACACCCGCCTCTACAGCCGAACGGCAACCCCAGTTCAGGGTAACTTATCCCGATTCGTTTGCAGAACCGGTGTCAGCACCTGCCAAGTAAGCCAGTCAGGGATTCCATTTCTGGGGGAAAGATGGAATCCCTGAAACAATCAGATGCTCCTTCAATACAAAAAAACGCTATATTTGAAAGTCATAACCTTGTCCCATAAACACTTTAGCTACCAACTAAATCATCTTAAAATGGCAAAAAAGAATAGCTTATCAGCCCAAAATTTGCTTTTATTGCTCCTTACCGGAGCAATCACGTTGTTATCGTCCTGTTGTTCAAAAGACTATACTTCGTATATCGACCCAAATATTGGTAGCGTGGCCACCTTGCTCACCACCAAAAACCCCACGGTGCACCGGCCGCATTGCATGGTTCGGGTATTTCCACTCACCCGCCCCCATCTGAACGACCGTTACCTTTCGGACAAGATTTACGGGCTTGCTTTTAACATGCCTGCTTATCGCCAAGGTGTAGTAACCGAGCTTATACCTACCCAGGGAAAAGTAAATTTCTCGCGAGACCTCAACGCCCAGGCTTACGATCATGATTTGGAGGAAGTTCACCCTTGGTTTCATCAGGTTTTACTTGAAGATCGTGATATTACGGCCAGCTGGACAACTACCGAAAGATCGGTATGGTATAAATTCGATTACAGCAAAAAAGATTCCTGCAATGTTATTTTCAGAACGTCCAATCAATCCTCATTTAATATTATAGGCACAAACAGCCTTTCGGGATGGGAAGAATACCAAAATACAAAGCAGTACTTCTATGTTGAACTGAGTAAACCTTTCAGTGAAACCGGTATTTTTGATCAGGAAAAGCTGGTTCCGAATACAAAAGAACAAACCGGTAAAAAACTTGGAGTTTTTGTGACTTACAAAAATTTGAGTGAGCCTCTTTTCGTCAAAATCGGTATCTCTTTCATAAGTGAAAATCAGGCCAAAGAAAACCTGCAAAAAGAAACTACAGGAAAGAACTTCGAACAGGTAAAAACCGAAAGTTATCAACTATGGGAAAAAGCAATTAATCAAATTAAGGTTAAAGGCGGAACTGAACGCCAAAAGCGAATTTTCTATACTTGCCTGTATCGTGCCAGCGAACGAATGATAGATATATCGGAATATGGGAAATATTATAGCGGCTACGACCATCAAATTCATGAAACGAATGGCCGTCCATTCTTTGTTGACGATTGGTTGTGGGATACATTCCGTTGCTTGCATCCCCTGGGACTTATTCTCAACCCGGATATGCAGGCTGATATGGTTCAATCTTACGTCGATATGTACCAGCAAAGTAAATGGATGCCAGGCTTTCCTCAGTTCTATGGCGATTTCCCGGCTATGATTGGGTTTCACACTGCTCCATTGGTACTTGATACATATAGAAAAGGAGCAAAAAACTTTGATGTGGAAAAAGCTTATGAAGGGTTAAAAAAGAATGCCACACAGGGAACAATGCTTCCGTGGAGAACCGGCCCGATGTGTTCACTCGATTCATTTTATATCGAACATGGGTGGTATCCTGCATTGAAAGAAGGTGAAAAAGAAACAGTTGCAATGGTAGATGGATTCGAAAAACGACAGTCGGTTGCTCTTTCTCTCGAACACAGTTTCGACGACTGGTGCCTTGCTCAGCTAGCCAAAGCGTTGAATAAGACTGACGATTACAACTATTTCTTGAAAAGGTCGGCCTACTATAAAAATGTTTATAATCCAACTATTGGTTTTATGGCTCCCAAAGATGCCAAAGGAAACTGGATTGAGCCGTTTGATCCGCAGCTATCAGGTGGAACGGGTTCTCGTCTATATTTCACTGAAAATAATAGTTACCCCTGGACATTTAATGTAATGCACGATATTCCAGGACTAATTGAGTTGATGGGAGGAAAAGCTAAATTCGCAGATCGTTTGGACAATTTATTTAACGAACCCACGCACATATCAAAATGGCAATTTATGGGACAATTCCCCGATGCGACAGGCTTGAATGGTATGTTTCCGGCAGGGAACGAGCCTTCGTTCCATATTCCGTACTTGTACAATTATGCCGGACAAGCCTGGAAAACCCAACGGCGCATACGCGAAATTATGGATATGTGGTTCGACGATTCACCTCTTGGTTTAGCCGGAGACGAAGATGGCGGAGCTCTTTGCTCATGGTATATTTTCTCTGCAATGGGATTTTACCCTGTTACTTCGGGTTCGAACTTATATGCTATCGGAAGCCCTTTCTTCAATACAATTACAATCGATTTGCCTGGAGGAAAGACTTTTACTGTGGATGCAAAAAACTGTTCGAAATTGAACAAATACATACAATCGGCGCGATTGAATGGTATAGATATTAACCGGGCATGGTTGACCCATTCTGAAATTGTAAATGGCGGGAAACTCGAATTGGTTATGGGCAACCGACCTAATAAGCAATGGGGAACCGATGTTTCATTCAGTACAGATCAACATTAGAAGATTTCTTACAGATCAGAGGTAGTTATTTAAACTACTTCTGATTTGTTATATTCCACTATAAACGAATTTTCTTCGACAAAAAGCCAAATTCGTCGCTGTAGCGGAGCATTTGTGAAGCATAATCTTCATCGTAACGAATAACCACATCATAAGGAGTTCCACATGGCCACGTTTTAAGATCATAAACAGGGTTCACAAAACCCGCATAAGGGGCCATATCCAGCTTTTGAAAACGTTCAAGCACTTCACGGTGTAATTCACGGTCAACTTTTACTCCAAAAGTTTCAACAATTTCCTGCGCCGATCTATAATCTCCTTCCGATTTAATCCGCTGAATTTCCTTCAGCAATTGCCCAAATAAATGTCTGAGCTTTGCATAATCGTTAATTTTGACATAAGTTTTCGAATCATGCGTTACCAGTTCAACAATCTGCTCCAACATACCAGCATTTACTACCCAGCGCGAAATCAATTGCCGGTTGCGCATGTGCGACTCTTCAATATCTTTTCCGGGCTCTATTCGCGTCAATTGCGTAATCAGTCCATTTCTGAGGTATGCATCATACTCAGCTTTTGCAGCCTCCAGTGATGGAATCAGCCCAAGTTTAATAAGCTTCTCATCCATAATATAATACAAGGCAAAAAGATCGGCACGGGTTTCTTCAATTGTCGAATAGTAGTTTTTCAGTGTTTCAGTATTTACACCTTCCAGAATCTTCCCGGAGCCATGTCCCAAACATTCGTGTAAGTCGGTATGCAAATTCCCAGATAAATACCCATAATTTCGGGCCCTGTCAATTTCTTCTGATGAAAAAGCAAATTCTTCAAGCATCCCGTTTCCTATGGAATCCAGAAAATAAGCTTGCGTTATATTTTCAATAGTAACCGATTTCGATCCATGTTTTTCGCGAATCCATTCGGCATTGGGTAAATTAATCCCAATCGGGGTTGCAGGATAGCAATCGCCCCCAAGAATCGCGACATTAATTACTTTAGCGCTAACACCTTTTACTTCCTTCTTCTTAAATTCTTCTGAAACAGGTGAATGGTCTTCAAACCATTGAGCATTTGCACTAAGGATTTCGGCCCGTTTGGTAGCTTCTTTATCTTTGAAATTCACAATCGATTCCCAGCTTCCTTTGATACCAAGCGGATCGCCGTAAACCTCAATAAATCCATTTACAAAATCAACCTCACCCAACTGTTCATTGACCCAATTAATACTGTATTCGTCGAACTTCGCTAAATCGCCAGTGGCATAATATTCTATCAAACTTCTGATATAGGATCGTTGAAGCTCATTTTCAGCAAATTCAATAGCCATTTTCAACCAATAAATTATATTTTCGATGGCCTCACCATATTTGCCATCAACTTTCCAAACATCTTCTTTTAACTGCCCGCTTTCCTTAATCAACGTAGAATTTAGGCCAAAAGATATTGGTTCTCGGCCAGCAATAGATTTCAGTCTGGCATAAAACGCCTCAGCTTCTGGTTGAGTGACACCCTGGTAATAATTGTTTGCTGAAGATAATATCAAATCAGTATTTGTTTCCAGGTTAACCCGTTTTCGTTCAATTTCCAGATTAAAAAGCAACTCTTTAATCTCTGAAACAAGTTGTTCATTTTCGTCATAACCAGCAACCTTAAATGCTGACCAATCAGATAATTCAATCAGTTTCCCGAAATATAGGTTTGTAAAACCTACAGGTATTTTATCGGTTGAATAATGATGATGAATTCCATTTGAAAACCAAACCCTTTTTAGGTATACAACAAATTGCTCAAATTCAGATGTTTCCCGGTTACCAGAATAGGTTTTATAAATATTTTCAAGAAAATTCCTGACAATCAGATTGTACCGGTTATTCTGATCCCATAAAATGTCACGGCCACACAATGCAGCCTGAGAAAGATAATAGATGTAAATCTTTCGTTGTGGCGTAAGTTTCTCAAATTCGGGAACCAAAAACCTAAGTATTTTTATATCAGCAAATTTCTCTACAAAAACTTCCATGAGCGATTTCTTTATTTATTTAATTCATAAAACTTTTGTTCTATCAAATCAACGCGCTTAATTGAAATGCGCAACCAATCCAATAGTACTTTTTGTTTCTCTATTTCGGTAAGCTGCCAATTGATATTGTTTTTTTTTCGTAACTCGTAAGTTAGATGGTGAAGTACAATTGCCACTGAGGCTGACACATTTAGACTCTCTGTGAAACCTACCATCGGTATTTTCATGTATTCATCAGCGTTTTCAAGAGCAAAACTGGTTAAGCCGGGTCGTTCGCATCCAAAAACAATAGCAGCTTTTCCTTTCTCAAGGTCAAAATCTCCAAGTGGCACATCATGGTTATGAGGCGTGGCTGCAACAATCCTGTATCCATCATCCCTTAATTTCTGAAATACCCTATGAGTATTGGTTTCCTTATTGTCATACCGATTAACGGTCACCCAATTTGTAGCCCCACGAACAACATTCGGATTAACATGAAAAATATTCTTATTTTCGATAACATGTACATTTTGAATTCCAAAACAATCGGCAGAGCGAATTGCAGCACTTGTATTCTGAGTTTGATATAAATCTTCTAAAACAATGGTCAGATAGTTTGTTCTCAATTCGAGAATTCGATTGAGCAATGCATATCTTTTTTGAGTAAGAAACTCTGATAAATAATCAATTAATTTGGAATCCATTGAATAATTTTAAGGCAGGCAAAGATAAAAAAAGGGAAACATTTTGATAATGCCTCCCTTTTTTTGAAAATTTTATCCAGGTATTTAAATAGAATCAGCTAATTCAGCACCTGGTTTAAATTTAACAACTTTCTTTTCCGGAATTTCAATGGTCTTACCAGATTGAGGATTTCTTCCTGTTCTTGCACTTCGTGAAGCAACAGAAAATGAACCGAAACCAATAAGTGCAACACGATCTCCATTTTTTAAAGCTTCTGAAGTGGAATCAACAAAAGCATCCAAGGCTTTTTTTGCATCAGCTTTAGTCAAATTAGCTTTTTCAGCAATTGCATCGATTAATTGTGCTTTGTTCATAGGAAAACTGTTTTAAGGTTAAAAATATCTGAGTTTAAAAATCATTAAATTTTTTCAATTGAACCATTTAATATAAATTGAAAACCTCAATAAAATCAATGCTTTCAAATCGTTGAATTTAATTTGACACTAAATTCTTAAATATGATTCAAAAAAGCAACCATTAGAAGATATTTTTTGTAAAAAAAAAACTTGTTTTTTTTTTTAATAGTTTTTGCAGAACAAAAAAATGTTCTACTTTTGCCACCGCATTTGGAGAGATGGCAGAGTGGTCGATCGCGGCGGTCTTGAAAACCGTTGACCGTGAGAGCGGTCCGGGGGTTCGAATCCCTCTCTCTCCGCAGATGATATTTATAATCAACTACTTACTGACAGAACACCCAATTTTACATTTAAATGTGAAGTTGGGTGTTTTTATTTTCTATTCACTCTTTAGATCAATCGGAAAGATTGTGATGTCGGATAATAATTAATTTCCCTATTCAGTAAAAATAGAAAAAGGATGGCCTCTGCCACCCTTTCACTCTAACCTAACCTATTTCTATGAAAAAAAACCTATTGTGTAGTACTTAAAACTAACTTCAATACAAAGGTAAAACATCAAAACGTTAAGAGGTATGAACGATAGTTAACTAATGTTAAGAGTTTATCTCTTGTTTATCTACTTCAGTTTACATCTTGCTGTAAACCGAAAAGAAACATTCTAAATATTTACAACAGAACTGTTTTGAAATCTGCAAATAAAAGCGAATTAAAATTTCAAATAAAAATTGGCTAATATTAAATTAAAGTTAAGAAAGTATTTTAGCTTGATAAATGAATGTATATATTTGCCTCACTTTTCAGGTAAAACAAATACCTGCTTTTAACTGTTTTTTCGTTTGAATAATTTACAAAATAATTCTGAAATAACTGACTACATATCAATAATTTATAAATTAAATTAACACTCTATGACAAAGTACGTTTATACGTTCGGAAATGGTGCAGCTGAAGGAAAAGCTGATATGAAAAACTTACTTGGAGGTAAAGGTGCAAACCTTGCTGAAATGAACCTGATCGGAGTTCCGGTTCCTCCCGGCTTTACAATTACTACTGACGTTTGTACCATTTATAATAAAGACGGACGTGAAAAAGTTGTCGAACTAATTAAACAAGATGTAGAAAAGGCAATTGCTCACATTGAAAATCAGACAAACAGCAAATTCGGGGACGCTTCAAATCCGCTCTTAGTTTCTGTACGTTCAGGAGCTCGTGCCTCAATGCCAGGTATGATGGATACCATTCTGAATCTTGGATTGAACGACACTGTTGTTGAAGGAATGGCTAAAAAAACTGGCAATCCACGCTTTGTTTGGGACAGCTATCGCCGTTTCGTCCAAATGTATGGCGACGTAGTTTTAGACATGAAACCGACCTCTAAAACTGACATCGATCCATTCGAGGAAATTATTGAAGAAGTAAAACACGAAAAAGGTGTCGTAAACGACACTGAACTTTCGGTCGACGACCTTAAAGAACTTGTTTTGAAATTTAAAGCTGCTGTTAAAGCAAAAACAGGGCACGATTTTCCGGAAAGCTCATGGGAACAATTGTGGGGAGCTATTTACGCCGTATTTAATAGCTGGATGAACGACCGTGCAATTTTATATCGTCAGTTAAACCAAATTCCGGAAGAATGGGGAACTGCTGTTAACGTTCAGGCTATGGTATTCGGAAATATGGGTTCAACCTCAGGAACTGGTGTCTGCTTTAGCCGCGATGCCGGAACAGGAGAGAATCTGTTCAACGGTGAATATCTGATTAATGCACAAGGAGAAGACGTTGTTGCCGGTATCCGTACCCCACAGCAAATCACTCTTGAAGGATCAAAACGTTGGGCAGTCTTAGCAGGTGTTTCAGAAATAGACCGCGCCACTAAATATCCTTCACTGGAAGAAGCAATGCCTGAGATATATAAAGAACTTTTTGCTATTCAGAATAAGCTTGAAAATTACTTCACCGACATGCAGGATATGGAATTCACTATCCAGGAAGGCAAATTATGGTTCCTGCAAACACGTAACGGAAAACGTACTGGTGCTGCAATGGTGAAAATTGCTATGGATATGCTGAAAGAAGGCTTAATCGACGAAAGAAACGCTCTGTTGCGCGTTGAACCAAATAAACTTGATGAATTGCTCCACCCGGTTTTCGACAAAAATGCGATTAAAGCAGCCCACGTTCTGGCTAAAGGTTTGCCAGCTTCCCCCGGAGCAGCTACAGGCCAAATTGTATTCTTTGCCGACGAAGCTGAAGAATGGGTTGCCAAAGGAAAACAAGTTGTACTGGTTCGTATTGAAACATCACCAGAAGACCTTCGTGGTATGAATGTTGCTAAAGGTATTCTTACTGCTCGTGGTGGTATGACATCTCATGCAGCTGTCGTTGCCCGTGGAATGGGTAAATGTTGTGTTTCGGGTGCCGGTTCGTTGGTGATTGATTACAAAGCCAGAACTCTAACTGTTGCTGGTAAGTTATTTAAGGAAGGCGATTTCATTTCGTTAAACGGTACAACCGGAGAAGTTTATGAGGGGAAAATCGCAACAAAAGATCCTGAATTGAGTGGAGACTTTGGCGAATTAATGGCCATCGCCGACAAAAATACCCGCATGAGCGTTCGCACTAACGCCGATACTCCAAAAGATGCACGGATTGCACGTAATTTTGGGGCTAAAGGTATTGGTCTGACTCGTACTGAACACATGTTTTTTGAAGGCGACCGTATTAAAGCCATGCGCGAAATGATTTTGGCCGATGACGTTGCCGGACGCGAAAAAGCATTAGCCAAACTATTGCCTATGCAGCGTAGCGACTTCGAAGGAATTTTTGAAGCAATGGAAGGTTTTGGTGTAACAATCCGCTTGCTCGACCCGCCATTGCACGAATTTGTACCACACGAAGAAGCCAACCAAAAAGAAATGGCTGATGAAATGGGCATTTCGGTTGAACAAGTGAGAAACAAAGTAGAATCGCTTCACGAATTCAACCCAATGTTGGGTCACCGTGGTTGCCGTTTGGGTATCACTTATCCTGAAATTACTGCCATGCAGGCACGTGCCATTATTGAAGCAGCTATGAACCTAAAAGCTAAAGGCATTGATGCTCGTCCTGAAATTATGGTTCCACTGGTAGGTACAATAGCTGAATTGAAAAACCAGGCTGATATCATACGCGGTACAGCAGAAAAAGTATTTGCCGAAAAAGGCGGACGTATTGATTACCTTGTTGGAACAATGATCGAAATTCCACGTGCTGCTTTAACAGCTGATCATATTGCAAAAGAAGCCGACTTCTTCTCATTCGGTACAAACGACTTAACCCAAATGACTTTAGGTTATTCGCGCGACGACGCCGGCAAATTCTTACCTGAATATATCAATAAAGGAATCTTTAAACAAGATCCTTTCCAGGTATTGGATCAAAATGGGGTCGGTTTACTTGTTGAAATTGGTGTAAACCGTGGCCGGTCAACAAAACCAGAATTGAAGATAGGTATTTGTGGTGAACATGGCGGCGAACCAAGTTCTGTTGAATTTTGTGATAAAGTGGGTATGAACTATGTGAGTTGTTCGCCCTATCGCGTTCCAATTGCACGCCTAGCAGCTGCACAAGCAAATATTAAACACAGCAAATAAGAAAGTTACAGTATGTTTGACTCAGTATTTAAGTAGAAACTGAGCAATTACTGAAATGAATGATATGAAGGGAATAATCGGTAAGGTTATTCCCTTTTCATTTTTCAAGCCCTAATCAATTCGCGTATAAGTTTTTAAGTCAAATAAATTAAAAAAAGTAGGGCCTTTCAAGAATTCTGCGGATTTGTATTTGAAGTTCAAATCTAAAATTCGCTACATGAAAGTAACTGGTTTTTCATTCGTAAGAAATGCAATCAAATTCGATTATCCGATAATTGAAGCTATAAACTCAATATTACCAATATGCGACGATTTTGTAATAGCTGTGGGTAATTCTGACGACAAAACACTCGATGTAATAAAAGGTATTAAATCTTCAAAAATCAAAATTATAGAAACGACTTGGGATGAATCATTACGGAAAAGTGGAAAAGTCTTAGCTGTTGAAACAGATAAAGCATTTCAAGCTATCTCGTCTGATTCAGATTGGGCATTTTACATACAGGGAGATGAAGTCGTGCATGAAAAATACCTGGATACTATCTATAAAGAAATGCTAACATGGAAGGATGTAAAAGAAGTAGATGGCTTATTATTCAATTACAAACATTTTTTTGGATCGTATGATTATATTGGAGTATCTACTAAATGGTATAGAAATGAAATTAGGATAATAAAAAACAACAAAAAAATATATTCGTACCGCGATGCCCAAGGATTCAGAAAAAACGATAATGAAAAACTCAATGTAAAACCTGTTGAAGCCTTTATTTACCATTATGGCTGGGTAAAACATCCCAAATCGATGCAATCAAAATTTGAAAATAGTAATCGCCTTTATTATGAGAACGATAAATGGTTGGAAGAACATATTGCCAAAAAAGAAGAATTTGATTACTCTCAAATTGATGCACTCTCTTTGTTCAAAGAAAATCATCCAAGAGTAATGGAAAACAGGATTAAAACAAAAAACTGGAAATTTGACTATGATCTATCAAAGAATCATTTGTCAGTAAAACATAGATTCAAACTATTCGCAAACAACCACTTAGGATTAAATATTGGTTATCAAAATTACAAAATCGTCTAAAGTAACACATTAAAAAAACATAAGATGGTTCTCATTTGGAGGACTATCGTCATATACAAACCTCAAATAAAAAATCACAGTCATCCATCAGAATCCAACAATACATAGCTTCTGATTTTGTTTTCTATCTTTGCCAAAAGTTTAAGGTTTTTCCAATTCCAATTTTTTATAAAAAGAAAAGCAATTAGGATAATCTATTAAGAAACTAGAATGACAACATTTTTAATTGCAATAATTGGCATTGTTGCTGGCATTATGTCTGGATTATTTGGAATTGGAGGAGGAATAATTATTGTTCCGTCCTTAATTGCCTTTTTGGGTATGGATATCCTGGATGCAAATGCCACTTCGTTGGCTGCAATGCTTCTCCCTGTTGGAATATTAGGCGTAATAAATTACTACAAAGCTGGTTACATAAAACTTAAAGATTCGCTTATTATTTCGCTTGGACTTTTATTAGGTTCGTACTTTGGTGCTGAACTCGCATTGTCAGTCAATATTCATTTACTCGCCAAACTTTATGCAACATTCCTTTTGTATGTTGCTATCAGCTATATCAATATTCCAGCGCTTATTGGAAGAAGAAAGGAAGAAGCTATCGTTCAGGAAGAACACTTGAAAGAGCATTCATTCTTTCAGTTTTCAGGGCTTGGTGTTCTTGCCGGAGTAATTGCCGGAATGTTTGGTAAAGGCGGTGGACTTGTTATTGTTCCCGTTCTCACAAAGTTTTTTAAATACAAACCCAAGGCAGCAACTGCCACATCACTTGCCGCACTGCAATTGCCTGTTGGTTTACCCAGCGTAATTGTATATTCCGAAAATGGACATTTAAACCTTGTTTACGCAACTTTAATGGCTTGCGGTATTTTAGCCGGCGCCTTAGTCGGATCAAAATTGGCCATAAAACTTCCTTCGGCAACTTTCAAAAAAATATATGCAATTTTTCTTGTAGGAGTTGCCATTTACATGGTAATTAAATATTTATAAAAGAACATTCAATTAAATCAGGCATATTACCAGTCACGAAATGGTGTGTGTCGAGTGTTTTCATATCTTACAATACCTTTTATATACAATCGCCTAAAGTATAGGCGAATAATCTCGCCAAACTATACTACTTTTAGAAGAATTTACCATCAATCATCTGACAAACTATTGGGAAAATGAAAACCATAATTGAAAACCAGCGACAATTTTTTAATTCAAATCGAACTAAGGATATTTCTTTCAGAATATCCCAGCTTAATAAACTGAAAAGAATAATCCAGAAAAATGAAAACCTGTTAAATGATGCTATCCATAAGGATTTTAGCAAATCAGAATTCGATAATTATTCGTGTGAGATTGCAATCATTTATTCAGAAATCAACACAGCCATTCGAAACATTAAAACCTGGTCCAATTACAAAAAAGTTGGAACCGGGTTAATGAACTTTCCGGCGAAAAGCTACATAATTCCTGAGCCCTTTGGCGTTTCTTTAATAATTGGAGCATGGAATTATCCTTATCAGCTTTCGCTTGGACCAGCTGTTGCAGCTATTACTGCCGGAAACACAGTAGTTTTAAAGCCAAGTGAGCTTCCATCGAATACCAGTGCGGTTATGGCAAAAATTATCAATGAAAATTTTGATCCTTCTTTTTTATAGTTGTTGAAGGAGGAATTCCTGAAACCGAAGAATTACTGCAACAGCGCTTTGATAAGATATTCTTTACCGGAAGTGTAAACGTTGGACGGATTGTTTATCAGGCTGCCGCTAAATACCTGACACCAGTGACTCTCGAATTGGGTGGTAAAAGTCCGGCTTTTATCCTCGATGATAAAAACATTGAAATGTATGTTAAACGACTGATTTGGGCCAAATTTCTGAATGCCGGGCAAACCTGTATCGCCCCAGACTATGTTTTAATACATAAAACATTGAAGAAAAAGTTTTTAGAATTGGCTGTTAATGAGATAAACAAAGAACAACTTTCGATTAAAAACGGGAATTACGTACAGATAATAAATGAAAGAAACGTGAATAGGCTCGGTGAATTACTTGATTCAGAGAAAGTTGTTTATGGCGGAAAATTCGACATTGACAACCGTTATTTCGGACCAACAATTATGGATAATGTCCAATTCACTGATGCGGTTATGCAACAAGAAATTTTTGGCCCCATTCTGCCAATTATTTCTTTTGAATCGCTTGATGACACCATCGGCGAAGTGAAAAAGAGAGAAAAGCCCTTATCGTGCTATATTTTTACTCAAAATAAGCAGCTAAAAAACAAAATTTTAAACGAGATATCGTTTGGTGGTGGCGCTGTAAACGATGCAGTTATGCACATTACCAATACTAAATTGCCATTTGGAGGTGTTGGCGAAAGCGGTATTGGCTCATATCACGGTGAGCATGGATTCCGAACTTTTTCGCATTACAAAAGCATTATGGAAAAGCCAACATGGTTCGAATCAAATGTTAAATATTTCCCTCATACTCCTTTGAAACTTAGGTTGATGAAATGGATGTTTAAACTGGAGTAATTGTTAAAGACTGCCAATAAACTTTGTCAGTTAAATCGTTGGTTCATAGCGAACTTATTTATTTGACAGCCAAAAGATTTCTCTTGGGAAATTGCGATTTATTCAGCGATTTCAGATAGAAAACAGATACAGCGTTTTTTTATTCTGCAATCTTTATACCAGTTTTTTGGCCATACCTGACTAATGTTTCTGTTTTATTTTGTGTTTGTTCAAGAATATCGGCATCTGGCAGTACATGCTCTTTTTTGAATATTTGAATGATAGTTGATCCACCATATTCGAACCAACCTTTCTCTTCTCCTTTTCTGAAAGAATGCGCTCCTTGGTCTCGCTGGATAATTTTGCCAACCAGTAAAGCGCCAACTTCTAAATGAAGTACTTTTCCAAAATTTTCGGTATGCAAAATTGTCAATTCCCTATAATTACGCGATAGCAGATTTTTCACTGACGACATTGCAATTGGGTTTACCGAATGCAAGACACCTCTCAACCGTTTAACCTTCTCCTGAAATCCGTTATCGATATAGCAATACCGATGGTAATCAGCTGGAGCTAAACGATAAATAAAACACCATCCTTCGGCATATTCTTTGGCTAGCTTTTTATCCTTAATCAGTGCTGACAATGAATACCAATATCCTTTAACTGGTAAATTATTCTTCTCAGCCAGGTCAAATACGCACAGCCGTGAATCAGCAGGTGAAATTAAATGGTCACAATTCACATCAACCGGACGGGCGCCATCTTTTAGTTCACGAATAAAAAAGTCGTTGAAACAACGAAAACTCTCAATAGGATGTTTGATTTCGGAAACATCAATGTCATAGTGCTTAATAAATTTCTGGATTAATGAAATGCTTTGGCGGCTTTTAACAACACGTGCATACAGTTTGGAAATCAAATGTTTATTAAATACAGAACTTGAAAGCGCCCTTCCCAAATCGGTTTTATACAAAAAGTGAAGACTATCCTGTTTATAGGTATTTTCTATTTCTATTTGTTGCGTTTGCCTGTTGTAAACCTTTATCATTTCAGTAATCAAAAAACTTTTGCAAGTATAAAAGTATTTTGCACAACTTTTACATTTTTTCAGAAGATCACATCAAAAGCTTGCTTATATTCTATTAGTAATTGCGAAAAATAAAAGAGATTGTTCAAATAAAGATAAATTGTAGCTAAAACCGTCTGAAATTTCCAGAACTGCCAATATTGTAACAATAACAGTAACATATATTCATTGTATTAAGAAATACTATTAAATTTGAAAATTAAAGGCTTTTATTAAAAGGCAAACAAATAGAAAATGAAATGATCATGCCAAAGTGCCGAAATTTATGGTGGTGGCACAAAAGGACATGTAAATATTGTGGAAGCAGCCAGTTTCTTTAGCATAGAATTCCACAAGCACATACTTTATATTCAACAAATTAATAAGAATATTTACCGGTGAAAAGATTGAACTTTTTAAACACAATGCTTAACGTTGCCATTATTTCAATGGCACATGTAGTTTCAGCTCAGGAAAGAGAAATCAAAATTGATTACAATAAGATTTCAGGTAAGCTAAATACCATGTTTAAAGAATGTATTGGCGCGGGCCGTGCCAACGAAGGGCTCAGGGCCGACTGGCAACAGCAACTAACCCTGACGAAAAAAGAGTGTGATTTTAAGTACATCAGAATGCATGGCTTGCTAAGCGACGACATGGGCGTTTACCACGAAGACAAAAATGGCACCCCGGAATACAACTACCAATACATAGATGTTTTATACGATTTTATCGTGAGCATCAGGATGAAGCCGTTTGTTGAACTCGGATTTATGCCTTCGGCACTTGCCAGTGGTAAAGAAACTATCTTCTGGTGGCGAGGAAACGTAACTCCTCCCAAAGATTACAAAAAATGGGAAGATCTGATTCATAATTTAATCATTCATTTTACCGAACGATATGGCGAAGAAGAAGTAAAAACATGGTACTTTGAAGTTTGGAATGAGCCGAATCTTTCTCCGGGATTTTGGTCAAGTACTCAGGAAGAATATTACAAATTGTATGATTATACAACCAGGGCAATTAAAAGTGTAAACAAGGCATATAAAGTTGGTGGACCAGCCACTGCCGGAGCTGCATGGGTCCCCGAAACAATAGAATTCTGTGAAAAGCATTCTGTTCCAATAGATTTTATATCTACACACTCGTATGGCGTAAAACAAGGTTTTCTCGACGAGTATGGCTCAACCGGAACCATTTTGAGCAAAGATGAGTGGAGTGTCAGCGGCGACATCCTGAATTCGCGCAAACAGATTTCACTTTCGGCCAAACCAAATCTCGAATTACATTACACCGAATGGAGCGCATCATATACTCCTGCCGATCCAATTCATGATAGCTACCACGAAGCGGCTTATATTCTTGAAAAAATAAAGCAAGTTGGGAATGCAGCAAACTCAATGTCATACTGGGTTTTTACAGATATTTTTGAAGAAGCCGGACCTCGATTCACTCCTTTTCATGGAGGGTTCGGACTGTTGAATTACCAGGGGATCAAGAAACCAGCCTATTATTCCTATTATCTCCTGAATAAGCTTGGCGAAACTGAATTGCAGAATCAAGACAACCGGTCGTGGGCAACCAAGAATTCTTCAGGAATACAGCTGCTCTTATGGGATTTTACAAATACACACCCTGGCGATACGGTTAATAATCAATCTTATTACATACGCAATTTGCCATCAAAACAAAAGGAGAATGTTGTTATCGAGCTTTCGAATATACCTCAGGGCAAATACAAATTAGAAGTATACAAGGTTGGTTATAAGGCGAATGATGCCTACACCACTTATCTGTCGATGAACAAGCCAAAACAGCTGACAATAAAACAGGTTGAACAAATCAGGCAAAAGAACGATGGTTCTCCTATTGCAACTGAAACTATTAAAATTGGATCAAATAAAAGATTATTACGAAAATTAAGCATTAACGAGAATGACATTTTTATGCTGAACCTTATAAAACAATAACCAGAAAAAAGAAAAATTGATAAATTTATAGGGATAAATAACATTCATAATTCTCTTTAAACAAGCAATGTACCAACGAATACGCAAACCAATTGTAATTGCAACGGCAGTCTTGTTCCATCTGCTGTTGATTTTTCACTTGCTTTTTTCACCGGTCATCATTGTCATTGCATCATACAAAGGAATTGTAAATGCCAGTTTTATCGTTTTTATCCTCTTGTTTTTTCTGTCTCTATTCTTTGGAAGGGCTTATTGTTCCTGGTTTTGCCCAGGGTGCGGAATTCAGGAAATAATGAGTTTTTTTGTCAAAAGCAGATCAAAAAACACAAAAGCCAATCTGATTAAATATTTCATTTTTGCAGCTTGGATGTGTGCAATCGTTGTCGGCTACATTATTAATGGGTTTAAAGAAGTTGACCTGAGCTATGGAATGACCGATATAGGGACTGAACGAAAAATAATCCTGACTTTAGGAGCTATCCTTATCATTGTTCCCATTTCTGCCATTTTCGGAAAATTTGCATCGTGTAAATACCTTTGCTGGCAAGCACCATTCATGATTATTGGCACAAAAATCCGCGACCATTTTTATTGGAGAGGTTTGCGGCTAAAAGCCAATGTTGAAAATTGTAAAGCTTGTAATTTGTGTACCTTGAAATGCCCAATGGATATTGACGTAATGAAAAGCATTAAGAACGAAGAACTGAAACACCCGGAGTGCATTTTGTGCGGTAATTGTGCCGATAGTTGCAAAAATAAGGTAATTCGTTACACAGTGCAAAGAAGAAATATTTGTCAACCGCCACACAATTGAGATAGCCGAAATTTTTTTCGTGACATTATTTCCGGCTTCTCACCCATATTTTGTGTGCATCAATCTCAATCTTAGCCGGTATTTGCAATTTTCCGGGTTCGCCATCGAAATGGAAATATGGCGTACTAGCCACTTCCAATTCAATTTTACGGGCTTTGTAACAATCGACGAACGGCAAACGGGGAACCAATTTCGAAAAAAGTGCAATTGCAAAAAAAGGCATCCATATTTTGGCAAACTTTTGTACAACAACTACATCGACTAAACCATCGGTCATGCTAGCGCCTGGCGCAATAAAAGCATTGTTGCCAAACTGCGATGCATTGGCGTAAGTAATCAGGAAGACTGTTTTTTCAATCAATCTGCCATCAATTCTCATTTTTACATCAACAGGCTTAAAAAATATACTTTCCTTGACAACCAGCTGAACATACCTAAGAAATCCACGTGACGACGCTTTGCTCATTTTGTCAGCGACCAAAGCATCGAAACCAATACCACTGGTACATAAAAAGCGTTGGTTATTAATTTTACATACATCGATATGAAGCGTATTCCCCTCAAGCAATACATAAGCGCTTCTTCGTATATTCATCGGAATTCCTAATTCGCGGGCCAGCCCGTTTCCCGAACCCATTGGTATTATTCCCATTGGAGTGGTAGTTCCAATTAATCCCAATGCTGTTTCGTTTACTGTACCATCTCCCCCAACAGCCACAACCAAATCGAAACCATTTGCAGAGGCCTGAGAAGCCAATTCGGTAGCATGTCCCGGATGATTTGTAAATGAATATTCTACAAGTTTTCCATTTTTTTCAAGAATAGGTATTACCTGATGAATAGCCCTTGCAGCTACTTTATGTCCGGCATATTCATTAATTACAAGAAAAATACGCTCTGTTTTTGGTTGAGTCATCTTAAATTTTGGTCTTTTAATAAATAACTACCGATAAAATTACCGGGCAATGAAATCATCGTGCAAAACCTGCATATACGCCTTAGGGAACAACAGGTCGTCAGATGATTTTCCGTTTGGCTTTCTGACAAAATCATGCAAATTCTGATCAAAATAATACTCTCCATCCGCGGTAACAAAACCCCATCCCGAATCGAGCATATAAAAAGCAAACGGCTGCGAAATAAAGAAATCTTTTGCAAATTTCGATGTATCGGGTTCCCAACCTAGCTGATGAATGAGCGAAACTCCAAAATCAACCTGCTGGGTAATGGTTTCAATGCGTCGTAATGAATCGACTACGCCACCTGACCAAATTAACGGAATTCGATACGAGGCAGTTTCTGTAATATCAGTAGGGCCTGGCGAAAGTGTTCCGTGATCAGCAGTAACAATAAATAAAGTATTTTCCCACGAGGGTAATTTTCGGATACCATCAATAAATTTGCCCAGGCAACTATCGGTATAAGCAACAGAATTCAGATACTTTTCGTCAACCGAGTTTCCTTTAATTTTTGAAAACGGGACATCGTATGGCGGATGAGAGCTTACAGTATAAATGGTTTTCATGAAAGGTTCCTTTTCTGTCTTTAAATCTTCCAGTGCTTTTTCGAATAAATACCCATCAGGTACTCCCCATTTGGTCATTCTCCCTAGTTTTGCCGGAAAATCTGATTTTGTCACTATTTTGGCGCATTTACTTTGCAAAACGAAAGTCTTCAAATTGTAAAAATTGATGTCGCCACCGTAATAAAATGAGGTATTGTAACCGTGGCGATTAAAATACTCAGGAAGCAAAGTAAGGCTTCTTGATTTTTCGGGATAAACCATAATTGAAGTGCTCAACAACGAAGGATAACCGCCTAAAACAGCCGAAATTCCACGATCAGACCTGTTACCGGTAGAATAAAAATTGGTGAAAACTGTGCTTTTTGTACATAGAGAATCCAGATTTGGGCAAATTCCGTGCATTCCACCTAACGGAGCAATTACCTTATTCGAAAAACTTTCAAGAATAATCAAAATCACATTAGGCTGCTTCTGAGGATCAATTTTTACCAATAGCGGCCTTTTCGTCGGCAAATTACTTTTCATATACTGGCCGAAAACCTGAGCACTTTGCTCTTTTGGCATATAAAGGCAAGGATTTGAAAGCCGTTTCCGTTTTTCGACAGACTTTGCAAAATTCCATAAATAATTACTGGCAGCCTGATTGACGTACATTTTCTGACTAAAAGCCACCGAACTAAGGTTTAGAGGCGAAGTATCCAGCCCTCCCCGGATTGGAATTATAAGCAACGCAACAATAAACAATTGTATAAATGATGTACCCCACGAGCCTTTTTCGTTAGCTACCACTCCCAGAGGAAACAACTTCCTGAAAATATACCTGAACCCAAGAACTAACGCGCCAATAACAAGTATGGCCAATATTACATCAAAGACCGAAACAGAGGCGCTCATCGCAACCGGATCGTCGATATAATTGAATGCGGTAATATTCACACGTGTTCCCCAATGCGGATAAAGCCCTAAATCGAGAACCACCAAGAAAGAGGCAACAAATAAGAAAATCAGGGTATAAATCGAAATGAACCGGTTTACAAACTTTAGAGATAGAAATCTTACAAAAGCAAATAGCAACGAGGGAATCAGTAACAGATAACAAGCTGTAGAAATATCCATTTTTAGGCCATAACCAAAAATTCCGGCAATCTCACCAACGGATAGCTGATGACTTTGATTGAAATTAAAAATCAGGAAAAGCGCTTTAGCCAGCCAGAAAAAAAATAACCAAAAGAGGAAATATTTAAATATACGAGGAATTTGTTGCTTAAAGAATGCCATAAATACGATTGAGTCAACCATTAAAAGAGTGCAAATATAAGAAAACTGCTTCTCCTGAATTTGTAATTCAGTCATTTATCCAACAAAACAGCTTAAGATTTTAGTATCCGGAAACAGAAATTACCTCAACGAGAAAGCTAATTTGACACGATATACCAGTTATTGCAAACTTAATAAACATGATTTTTACTCGATGAAAAACAAATCGCCTATTTCTAAAATATCATTTTAATACTAATTGAAATATTTTAATGTCTTTTTTCTACACATTTCAATATTTAACTATCATTTTGAAAACATATACTTTAAATATTTTGACTAATTGATAATCAACTTATTAAATTCTATTTTTCATATATTTAAATTTTTATTTTTACAAAGACACCCTATATTTTTCAAGTAAAAATTCATTTTTTTATATTTTTTCAATCACATACCCTAATTTTTAATAGACATTTCATTGTTAATTTATCTTTAATTCGACAACACCCCAATTTATTCAAATTAGGACGAAGAAAAAAATACATACTTTTGAGCAAGCGTTCAAACAAACAAGGGGTATAACAAAAAGAAACACTCTTTTTCTAAATGTACCCCAATAACAGATAACAATTCAATTTGATTTTTTAAAATAAATAAAGTTAAACCCTAAAAAATTTATTAACATGAAAAAGAAAATTACCCTTATCGTTTTTGCGCTTTTAGCTATTTGTACTTTAAATGTAAATGCACAGTGGACGGCTGGCGCTGATTTAGTAAGTAGCTATGTATGGAGAGGTTCGAAAGCGGGAGCTTTCAGCATTCAGCCAACTGTTAAATATACCAGTGGAGTATTTACTATAGGCGCGTGGGGATCGGGCGATTTAACTACCGGAGCTCCTGAAGAAGCCGACTTATTTGCAACTTTAGCCTTTAAATCAGGCTTATCCCTCGGATTAACCGACTATCACTACAACACATCAAAATATTTTGGAGATGCAGCCCACGCCATTGAAGCTAACTTAGGCTATACTGTAGGAGGTTTAAGTCTGAGTGGAAACTACATTTTCAACTCTGCATCGGGTTCTATTGGCGATGATAAATATTTCGAAGTTGGTTACCAGTTTCCATCAGTAAAATTGTTTGCAGGTGCCGGTGACGGATGGTACACCAACGACGGTTCGTTCCAGGTTTGTAACCTTGGCGTTTCGACTACTAAATCAATCAAGTTTTCTGAAAGCTTTTCTCTTCCACTCACTGGTTCTGTGATTTTCAACCCAAATAAAGAACAAGTATTTTACGTAGTAGCTGTATCGTTCTAGTTATAAATCAACCAAATAGAGAATAACATGAAAAAAATTGAAGCTATCATCAGAACTTCCAAATTTCAGGATGTGAAGGAAGCTCTGCAAAAAATTGACATTGATTTCTTTACATACACTGATGTAATTGGAGTTGGTAATGAGATCAAAAAATCGAACAGATCCTATCGTGGAACAGTTTACGACACTTCATTTATTTCACGACAAGAATTAACTATTGTAGTTCGTGATGTTAATGTTCAAAAAACGATCGAATGTCTTCTGGAATCGGCTTATACCGGTGAAGTTGGAGACGGACGCATCTTTGTAACAACCATCGATGAAGCCTGGAAAATCAGAACCCGTCAGAATGGAGAGGACTCTTTAAAAGGAGAAGACGGAAAATAACAAATCAACCCAAAAATCAGAGATATGAAAAAATCAATAATATTATTAGTCTGTTTAATACTAACTCTGGCAAGCATTTTAGTATTCAACAACACTGGTTACGCTAAAGATATTGACCCTTCGGGTGCAAACACAGGAAATAAATCTGAAATTGTTGCTGCCGATCCTAATGCAGGAGCAACCATTGGCGAAGTTGCAGATTTAGTTGGACACAACAAAGTTGCAATCAACATGATGTGGGTACTCATTACCGGATTCCTTGTTATGTTTATGCAAGCAGGTTTTGCAATGGTTGAAGCCGGTATGACCCGCGCTAAAAACGTTGCTCATACTATGGCAATGAACTTCCTGATTTATCCTTTGGGAATGATAGGTTTCTTCATCTGTGGTTTCGCCTTTATGTTTGGAGGTGTTGGAACCTTGGGAACCCTGGGAGGATACGACGGACTGAACAACGAGGTGTCAATTAACTTATTTGGCCACTCTTTCGGTTTGTTTGGTGGCAAAGGATTCTTCCTTACAGGAACATACGACGTTGCTGTATTCGCTTTATTTCTTTTCCAGATGGTATTCATGGATACTACAGCAACCATCCCAACAGGATCAATGGCCGAACGCTGGAAATATTCTTCATTCTTTATCTATGGACTCGCTGTAGGTACAATCATTTACCCAATATACGGAAACTGGGTGTGGGGCGGTGGCTGGTTAGCACAGCTTGGTTCACAATTTGGCTTGGGACATGGGCATGTTGATTTCGCTGGTTCTTCAGTGGTACACCTTACGGGTGGCGTTCTTGCCTTTGTCGGAGCTAAAATATTAGGCCCACGTATTGGTAAATACAACCGCGACGGATCGGCTAATGCAATCCCTGGACACAACATTCCAATGGCTATTGTCGGTACTTTCATCCTTGCATTCGGATGGTTTGGCTTTAATCCGGGTTCTACTTTAGCAGGCGGCGACCTTCGCATCTCTGTTGTTGCCGTAAACACAATGATCGCTTCAGCAACTGGAGCATTGGCTGCAACCTTATATATGTGGCTCTTCAAAACTAAAAAACCGGATCCGACAATGATGATTAACGGGATGTTGGCAGGTTTGGTTGCAATTACAGCTCCTTGTGCATTTGTTTCAGTTGGAAGCGCTGCATTAATTGGTCTAATTTCAGGTATTCTTGTTATTGAAGCTGCTTTCTTTATTGAACTGAAATTGAAAATCGACGACCCTGTTGGTGCTGTGGCGGTACACGGAGTAAACGGAGCCTGGGGATGCCTCGCACTTGGTTTATTTGCTGACGGCACTTATGGTGACGGATGGAACGGTGTTGCAGGAAAAGTTACTGGCTTATTTTATGGTAATGCCGGTCAGTTCTTTGCCGAATTCATCGGAGTTGCAGTAAACATTATTTATGTTGGTGCAATTGGGTTCCTGGTATTTAAACTCACAGATAAGCTTGTAGGCAACCGCGTAAGTGCAGCTGATGAATTACAAGGTCTTGATATTCCAGAAATGGGAGTTGAAGGTTATGCTGGAGTTAAACTTGATAAAAACTCAGAAACACCGCTTTCAAGATAAACTTTTCTTCAACAATTAAATTTGTTGTATTCAAAAGAGGGGACTGTTGGGGGACAGTTCTCTCTTTCTTTTTACACCTATACAAAAACGGGGTCAATTAAGAATATTTTGCAATTTATTTTTATAAGCCTATACTTTTTTGGCACTACAATGTTAATTTTATATATATATTTTAAACATTACCCCTATTTAAACATAGGTACATTCAATTTTATTTATATTTTTGATTAAAGAAATAATTAATAATAAATCCCTTTAGAAATCAACCCATTTCTGAAGATAGTTAAAACCCAAAAATTTAATTGTTATGAAGAAAATTGAAGCCATCGTTAGAAAAACGAAATTCGAAGAAGTGCGTGCAGCCCTTCACGAAGCAGATATTGATTTCCTTTCCTGGTGGGAAGTTAAAGGACAAGGTACTGCACGACAGGGACTCATTTTTAGAGGAATTGCTTATGATGTAAATGCAGTAGCTCGTATTTATATTTCATTTGTGGTTCGTGACATTAATGTTGAAAAATCTGTTAAAGCCATTCTTGAATCGGCTTATACCGGAGAAAGTGGTGATGGACGAATATTCATCAGCGACATCAATCAATCCATTCGCATTCGCACAAAAGATAGTGGCGATGAATCGCTTTACGACAAGGAATAAACCACAAATTTTCAATTGAATATTTATGAAAACCAAATTTAAATATATTGGGCTGGCTATTCTAGGTATAATAGCTCCCACGTTCATTTTTGCACAAGAGGCGGCAACAACAGCAGCGGCAACTCCTGCTCCATTTATTAGCGCTGGTAATACAGCGTGGATGATTGTTGCAACTGCGTTGGTAATGTTAATGACCATTCCGGGATTGGCCTTGTTCTATGGCGGATTGGTTCGTCAAAAAAATGTTTTGAATATCCTGATGCAGTGTTTTATTTTAACCGCTGCCATTACCATTGAATGGGTATTCTTCGGATATAGCTTGTCTTTCGGATCATCGACAGGTGCTTTAGCTCCTTACATTGGAGGTTTTAACTGGGCTTTCCTGAATGGTATAAATATCACCGACGTTAGCCCATATTATATTTCTCAGGCTACCGAACGTATTCCACATATCCTGTTTGTATTGTTCCAGTGCATGTTCGCTGTAATTACACCCGCTCTTATTATTGGTGCTTACGCCGAACGGATCAAATTTAAAGGCTTCCTTATTTTCTCATTGTTGTGGTCAATCCTGGTATATAATCCGGTTGCGCATTGGGTATGGTCGGCTGATGGTTGGTTATTTAAGCTTGGAGCTCTTGATTTTGCAGGAGGAACCGTAGTTCATATTAATGCTGGTATTTCGGCATTGGTTATGACCCTTATGATTGGATCGCGCAGAAATTACAACAATCATCCAACAGCGCCCCATAATATTCCATTGGTAGTAATTGGTGCAGCTTTGTTGTGGTTTGGTTGGTTTGGGTTTAATGCAGGCAGTGGTTTAGCTGCTGATGGTTTAGCAGTAAGTGCATTCCTTGCAACTCATCTGGCTACTGCAACTGCTGCTTTTACCTGGGCTTTACTCGATTGGAAGCTTAATGGGAAACCAACGACTATTGGTATTTGTACCGGAGCCGTTGCAGGTTTGGTTGCCATTACACCTGCTGCCGGATTTGTTGGAGTTTTGGGTGCAGTAGCTATTGGTGTTATTGTTTCGGTGGTTTGTTTCTTCATGGTATCGGTAGTAAAACACAAATTCGGATACGACGATTCACTCGATGCTTTTGGAGTTCACGGTATTGGTGGTATTATTGGTGCTATTTTAACCGGAGTATTTGCAACTCCGGCAATTCAGTCGTCGTACAGCGGATTGCTTTCTGGCAACGCCAAACAGTTAGGAATTCAGTTGATTGCCACGTTGGTAACCATTGTATTCTCAGCAGTTATGACCTACATTCTTTATAAAATCGTAGACGGCATGGTTGGTATTCGTGCAACTCAAAAAGAAGAAATTGCCGGTTTGGATATCACACAACACAACGAAATGGCATTGTCTGAAGATTAATCTTTCAATACTTTCAATTTCGATACTTACGTAAAAAGACGTTTAGTTTTAGTTCGATTCATTTGTAGTCTGCTTCAGCAAGCTGAAGCATTCCGAGAGACCTGTTGGGGGACAGGTCTCTCTTTTTTTATAGTACCAAATTGGTGAGTAAATCAACGTAAATCTTAAATCCTTCCTCAATTTCAGAAATCAAAATATATTCGTTAGCCGTGTGCGAACGGGCGCTGTCGCCAGGACCAATTTTTATTGATGTATATGGAATAACGGCCTGATCTGACGTTGTTGGAGAACCGTAATAACTTAATCCTAAAGCAATACCACGCTGAACAATTGGATGATCAATCGGAATTCCTGATGAATTTAATCGAAGTGAACGAGGTACAATATCAGAATCAATAAGTTGGTCTATAATTTCACAGGCTTGTTGATTAGAGTAAAATTCGTTGGTTCGTACATCAACTACAAACGTGCATAAATCAGGCACAACATTGTGTTGCATACCTGCATTAATAACCGTAACCGACATTTTTACCGCACCTAAAACTTCTGAAACCTTTTCAAATTTATAATTCCTGATTTTTTCAATGTCAGCAATGGCTTTGTAAATAGCGTTCTCGCCTTCCTCGCGGGCGGCATGTCCAGACTTCCCGTGAGCAGTACAATCCAGAACCATCAAACCTTTTTCAGCAATAGCCATTTGCATTTTGGTTGGTTCACCAACAATAGCAAAATCGAGCTTGCCCAATTCGTCCATAATACTTTCAAGTCCGTTTGTTCCTGAAATTTCTTCCTCGGCTGAGGCTGCATAAATCAGGTTAAAGGGCAAATTATCGAACTGATTGAAATGCACAAAAACCGCGAGCAAAGTAACCAAAGCACCACCCGCATCGTTGCTCCCCAATCCGTATAAAATACCATTTTCAACGTCGGGCGAGAACGGATCGCGCGTATAGCCGCTGGCTGGTTTTACTGTGTCGATATGCGAGTTTAGCAGAATTACCGGCAAACCTTCTTTCCAAAATTGATTTTTCACCAAGGTATTGTTCACCTGAGTTTGATATGGAATCCCCGATTCAGTAAGAAAATTGCGGATAACTTGTGCAGCTTCCTCTTCGTTGCGGCTGAAAGACGAAACCGAGATTAATGATCTCAGCAGGCTGATGTACTTTTCCATGAGATTTTACGTTTCTATATCACTGTTGTCCGGTTAAAATTTTCTTAGTTATCCGTAACCTAATAATCTAAAGGCATTCCAGAAGATAGCGCCACTACTTGGCTTACATTTTTATCATGTCTATTTTCTACAAAGATTAAACAGCTACGCTGTCAACTCCTCAGCAACGTAGTTGCTAAATCTTTGTAGCACAGTGGTATTGGTTTAAAGTATTAAGCAACGTAGTTGCGACATCTTGTAATACTCCAGTTTTACCGGACAACAGTGTTTCTATATACAACAAAAATCAAAAAAAAAAGGATATAACTGGCAACATTTTTCAAAAAAGCACAATTTTAATCTGATTGTAATTTTATACTGATTCAAAAATTTCATTCAGAAACAATACTGACACATTAGAAATGAGATCAATACAATACATCAAATGAAGAAATTGACCAGACCATCATTTTTTTCTTTGTGATAAAAAGTCAAATCGGTATTTTTACCTCAATCAAAACCAAAATTTAATAAACAATAAAACTCAATTAATGGAAAATCAAGTAAAAAAAGGCGTTTCAAGACGTCAGTTTCTTGGTACAGCAGCTCTGGGCGTAGCCGGAGTAGCCATACTCTCGCCACTATCATCGTGTATTGCTAAACCAATTGACACCGACATCAAATTAGGTTTTATCGGAATGGGGCGCCAATCGATGTTTTTGTTAAGTGGATTTATCCAAATTCCAGGCGTTAAAGTTGTTGCCGGATGCGATGTTTACGGAGTGAAACGTAAACGCTTCGAAAAACGTGTAAATGGTTACTACAAAAAAGCGGGAAAAGAAGTTGAAGTTAAAACGTATGAAAAATTCGAAGAACTACTTGCCCGTCCAGATATTAATGCTGTTGTAATTGCAGTTCCCGACCATTCTCATGCCCGGATTGCCATTGCTGCATGTAAAGCTGGAAAAGATGTATATTTGGAAAAACCAATGACTTTCACCATTAAAGAAGGTCAGGAATTACGTCGTATCGTTCGCGAAACCAATCGGGTATTGGCTATTGGTAGCCAGCAACGTTCTGATCCAAATTTCCAGCACGCCATTAAACTGGTTCAAAGTGGAGCTATCGGACAAATTGAAAAAGTAAATGCTTATGTTGGAGCTCCTCCCCGCCCCTTCGACCTGGCTATTGAGCCAATTCCAGCCGATTTGAACTGGGATTTGTGGCAAGGCTCGCTTCCTGATGCAGTTCCCTTCAACCACGAATTGGATCCGCCTATTACTGTTGATCCTGATAAGGATGAAGAAGCATGGGGCGCATGGCGCTGGTATAAAGGCATTGGCGGCGGTTTTACAACCGACTGGGGTGCTCACATGTTCGACATTGCTCAATGGGGTTTGGGAATGGACAAAAATGGTCCGGTAGAAATTTCACCAATTGCCGACGGAACTCAATACATGCAGTTTAAATATGCCAATGGCGTGGTTATGACTTCGGAACCATTTGATGAAAAGAATACCAAAGGTGTGAAATTCATCGGTAAAGATGGCTGGATTGAAGTTTCCCGCGGCTATTTCAACGCATCAGATCAAAAACTTTTCCCGCCAGCAGAGGAAAAGAAAGACGACAACGTGCCTTATGAAAATAAAATACCTCACCAGGTTAACTTTATCGATGCTGTTCGCGAACGCAAAGACCCTGTTGTTCCGGTTGAAATTGGACACAGCAGTTGTACCGTTTGCAACCTCGGAAATATTGCCTGCGAGTTGAAACGCACCGTAAAATGGGATCCGGTTAAAGAAGTGTTTGTTGACGATGCCGATGGCGCAGCAACAAAATTACTTCACTACGAATACCGCTCCGGATATAAGCTTGTATAAGCTGTTTATTTTCCAATTCATACAAAGCAAGTATTCAGTATAAAACCTGAGTACTTGCTTTTTTGAGTTTTCTATCTCCACTTTGGCTCAAACGGAACCCTTTCCCCATCAGCAGAGGTGTGCTCTTCCAGCGAATTTTCTTTGGCCTGAATAACCATGTAAATCATCGTTTCGTTTGAATCATTCCGTATTCCTCTCCGTCCGGCAGGAGCAACACGAATAACACTCCCCTCTTTTATCTCGAAACAATCCTCATCAACCTGGAAAAATCCAAATCCCTTCAAAACGATATAGGTTTCTTCATTTTTCCGATGAATATGAAAATAGGGCTGCTCGGTTTTTGGTGGCAACATGTTAAACGAGATTTCGGTGCCGGTAGCCTGTGTTGCATCTTTCAGGAAAACCTTTCCCTCGATTAAATTTTTACGCACAGGATGGATCAAACTATAGTCCATCAACTCGTTCAGACTTCCCAGGTTTACAGCCGTGTAGTTTTCGCTTCCTGATAATTTTTCAATTTGCTTCATATCTTATACTTTTTTTTAGGTACACAAAGCTCCTGAAAAATTCCATAAAATCAAAAGCGGGAAACTCATTTTGGAATCTCCCGCTCTTCTTATCGTTTAACCGGTTTCCGGTCTCCCTTTTCCGGCTTTCGTCTTCACTATTGGTAAACCACCTTTGCTTTTTCAACCGGTTTGTCGCCAGCGCGCAACGGACAAATGCGGAACGAATAATTGTAAGCTTTTTCGCGCAAACGATATTCGTCGTGTGTCCAGGCGCCCCAACTGTCGTCACCGCCAACGCCCTGCTGTTTGTAGTCGATGTTTACCGAAGTCAGATCACGTGGTTTCACATCGTTGATGTGGCGGCGGATCATTTTCAGTCCGGCTTCTCCACGTCCGTCAGTACGATCGGGCGATTCAAAATCTTCCATAATCTGGTGATGTGCGCTAACCGACAACAACGGCATCCCAACAAATTCGAATCCAACGCCGGCTTTATTGGCAATAGTCATCCAGCGAACATCCACTTTGTTGCCGTTTTCCTGCGGGCGAACATAAGGGAAGTATTGATCGGCTACAGCGCCCGAATACAAGCCAACCATAGCGCTGGTATAGCGGTCGGCATACGATTCGTGCGGACCACGGCCCAGCCAGCTGATCTGATCAAATTCGCGAGGCATGACCAGATTCATCCCAAAGCGAACAATTTCAGGAAGCTGATCTTTAGCCATTTTAAAATCGTTTGTAACTAAAATTTCGCCATTACCAAACACTTTATATGCAGAGTTGTAATGGGCAATCACTTCTTTTTTATCGTCGTTCAAATCAAAAGCAAAAGTTACAACTGCTTCGTTTCCTTCCTGTTTCAAAATAGCAGATTTAACCGTTTTTTGCTCACCTGCTTTTCTCCATATTCGGCTGCGCTTATCCAATTCGTTGCCAAAATCGTTGTCGATTGGTGCGCGCCAGAAGTTTGGAACAGGTCCGGTTAGCAACATTTCCTTTCCGTCGAGCACGTAGCTTTTCAGTGTTGCTTCATCTTTGCTGAACGTTGCTTTGAAGCCATTTCCTTCCACAACAATCAGATTACCTTCTTCTTTAGCTTTCAGAGCAGGCAAATCTTTTGCTGAATTTACAGCTACTTTCTTGAAGAACGGAAGTTTAAACTGTTCGTAGGCCAATTGAGTTCCTGCTGGTAAAATGTCGTTTGTTTTTTTCAGTTTGGCGTATACGTTCAGAAAATATTCGGTTTGAGGTTTGACATCAACGGTAACATCAACTTTGACCTTTTTGCTCGTACGTGGAGCCAAATCAAGATTTTCAATTTTACCTGATTTCAAAACCTGTCCGTCAGCAACAACTTCATACGAGAAATCAAATTCTGAAAGGTTTGTAAACGAGTGTTTATTCACTACCTCAATTTCTCCTGAATTCAGGTTAACAGCCTTGAAACCAATATTCTGGTACACTTTCCTAACTTCATAAAGTGCAGGTTTTGCAGTACGGTTGGCATTAATCAAGCCATTGCAGCAGAAATTACCGTCGGTTGGCAAAGTATCACTGCCCAAGTCGCCACCATAAGCCCAGAATTTGTTGCCCTGCGCGTCTTTGGTCAAAATTCCCTGTTCAACCCAGTCCCAAATGAAGCCACCTTGCAAAACTGGGTATTTCTCAATCAAATCCCAGTAATCCTGAAGGTTGCCGGTGCTGTTTCCCATCGAGTGAGCATATTCGCACTGAATGTATGGTTTGGTAGGTTTGCCTTTGGCGTAATCTTCCATATTCTTAAAGCGGGCATACATCGGACACATAATGTCGGTATTGTCACCATTTCCGGCTTGTTCAAACTGTACCGGACGACTTTGGTCAACCGATTTCAGGTAAGCGTAGGTTGCTTCAAAATTCACACCATTTCCGGCTTCATTACCCAACGACCAGATAATAACCGATGGCTGATTTTTATCGCGCTCGAACATATTTTTAGTGCGGAAAAGGTGTGCTTCTTTCCAGGTTGGATCTTTTGCCAGCGACTTTTCGCCATAACCCATTCCGTGCGACTCAATGTTGGCTTCGTCAACCAGGAAAATACCATGTTCGTTGCACAGTTCGTACCAGCGTTCTGGTTCCGGATAATGTGAACAACGAACGGCATTGATGTTGTGCGTTTTCATTAACTCGATGTCTTTCAACATGGTCGCTTCGTCCTGATAATGACCGGTTATTTCGTTGTGCTCGTGTATGTTGGTTCCTTTCACATAAATCGGAACGCCATTCACCAACAATTGCATGTTCTTAATTTCAACCGTACGGAAACCCACTTCCTGATGCAAAACTTCAATGGTTTTACCCGATTCGTCTTTCAAAGTAATCAGCAAATGGTAAAGGTTCGGATACTCCGACGACCATGCTTTGGCGTTCGGAATACTGGCGGCCAGGCTAACGGTTACAGGTTGTGCAGCTGTTTGAACAGCTTGTTTCATTTCGGCAACTTTAGTTTCGCCATCCATCAAAACAGCTTCAACCGAAATGTTTGGTGTTGTTTGAGCCGAGTTTACAACTTCAACAGCCACCTTTAAATCACCATCCTTATAAGCATTCACCAGCGGCGACGAAACCCTGAAATCGCGGATGTGTTGCGGATTACGAGCCATTAGGAAAACATCGCGGGTAATACCGCTCATGCGCCAAAAATCCTGATCTTCGAGGTAACTGCCATCGCACCAGCGATAAACCTCAACAGCCAGTGAGTTTTCGCCTTTTTTCAGGTATTTGGTAATGTTGAATTCAGCGGGTGTTTTGCTGTCTTCACTGTAACCAACTTGCTGCTCGTTTACCCACACATACATGGCCGAAGTTACCGCGCCCAAATGCAGGTAAATATCCTGTCCGTTCCAGTTTTCAGGAATGGTAAAGGTACGTTTGTACGAACCTACCGGATTGTAATTTTTAGGCGGATAAGGTGGATTTGGTTTAAACGGATATTGCACATTCACATAAATTGGCACATCGTACCCCTGAAGTTCCCAGTTTCCGGGAACAGTGATGGTTTTCCAATCGCTGGTGTCGTAATCGTCCATAAAAAAATAGTATGGACGAAGCTCGGGAGTGTGCGCCAGATTAAACTGCCAGGTACCATTCAAACTTTGGATGTAAGGCGACTTCCAGATATCGTACTGCATGGCTTGTATAACGTCAGCGTACGGAATAAAGTAAGCACGTTGAGCTTCACGATTAATCTCGTTGACCGCCGGATTTTCCCAATCGCGAGGAGATTTTTCCTGAAACGCTTTGTTTTTGTATTTACTTTTGCACGAGCTGGTTGCAACAGCTACAAAAAAAGCCAATAACAAGAAGGAGTACTTCATAAAGTTTCGATTTAAGTTAGAAATTTAGACAACAACCACCCCAACCGGTAGGAACTGGTAGGGTTACAAATTTTGAAAAATTTATTGAAATACACAAATTGCTCAAACATGTTTTTTATTGAATGATTGATAAATAGCTAACTTAAGTAATAAGAATAATTTATTGTCGTATTTTAAAAGTACTCACCCCGACAGCCGTAACGCGGCTGTTCCGCCCCTCTCTCGCGAGAGAGGGGCAAAGCATCGCAGATGCGCGGGGTGAGTCGAGTTTAAACAATAACCCAAATACGACATTATTTCATTCCTATTACTTAAATACTGATTTAAGTTTGTTATTTGCATAAGAAGTTAAGTTTTCATGAAGCATTTTTCTGTATCACTCCAGAAAACAAAGAAAACCTTGAGGCATCAAAACTTTGCTAATTTTGTCGGCTCAAATTAGTATGTCATGGAGCTTGAAATATATCCCGAAGCAAAAGCGCTCATTTTTGATTTAGACGGAACCCTCTCCGACTCGCTACCGGTGCACATTGTTAGTTGGCACGCTGTGTGCAAAAAGCTGAACTGCACCTTCGACGAGCGTATTATGGTTGAAATGACCGGAGCGCCAACCATCAGCTTTGCCGAACGAATTATTCGCGAACAAAACCTCAATATGGATGCGGAGGAACTGGTAGCTTTAAAACAAAAGGAATTCTGGAAAAACATTAACCAGATTAAGCCTCATGATGCGGTTATTGATTTGATGAAAAAAGCCCACGGAAAACTGCCGATGGCTATTGGAACCGGCGCCAGCCATAAAAGTGCCATGCTTCAGTTGAAGGAGCTCGGGATTAATCAGTTGTTCGATTTTATTGTTACAGCCGACGATGTTTACCGCCACAAACCCGAACCTGATACTTTTTTAAAATGCGCTCAATTAATGAACGTTAAACCCCAATATTGCCAGGTTTTTGAAGATGGAGAACTGGGAATGCAGGCCGCACAAACAGCCGGGATGTTGCTTACCGATGTTCGGCCATTTGTAACCGATCCGTTCAACAGCTAACTTTTTTAGTGAGCGGGTGACTCTAAGTCACCCGCTCACTAAATCAGGACACCGGGAACAAAAACTCATCAAACATCTTTTCGATTTCGTATTTGCTGACGTCTTTCCCGATAAATACCAGCACACTTTCCGGGGCTTCCAACGGATTGACCATTGGGCCTTCCGTAATATTGAATGTACCGCCAACTGCCTGAACAACGCTGTAAAACGGGCTATTCACAAAAATCAGCAACCCTTTTATCCTGAAAATTTTCTTTCGGTAAAACGACACAAAATAGGCGAACCAATCCCGGAAACGTGCTTCGTCCAGACTTCCGCCAAACCGAATCGAAAAACTGTGAAACTCGCTACTTTCCGGCTCACAAAAAATCGGTTTCCGAAGCTTTTTCGCCATATCATCATGAATTTGCGCATGAAGCAAACTCAATGTTAATAAGTCAATACTCGCAAAATTGGTTTCAACCAATGGAACCGTGCTGTTAAGTGCCGCAACTTTTTCCCGGAGATAAGCCAACTTTTCCGGAGCTGCATCGCTCACTTTATTTAAAAGAATAAGATCGCTCAAAATAATCTGTTTCAGTTGCTCAAATCGCCCAATCTCTTCCTGAAAATTCATTGCATCAACCAGGCAAACAGTTCCCCGAAATTCGAAAAGCCGCACCAAATCGGTATCCCGAAAAAACGGCTGAATAATTGGTTCCGGATCGGCAACTCCGGTAGTTTCAATAATAAGTTGCTCAAAATGATCGCTTTGCTTCACCAATTCCTGAAGAGCCAGCGAAAACTCGTTGAATAAGCTACAGCATATACAGCCATTATTCATCTCCAAAATGCTTTCTGGATTGTAGTTGGTAATTAAGCGAGAGTCGATGGAAATATCGCCAAACTCGTTTTCAACAACTACAATCTTTACGTTCCGATTTTGGCAAAGTAAATTGTTAATGAATGTCGTTTTACCCGAACCAAGGAATCCGGTAACTATAGTGACAGGTATTTTCTCGCGTTTGCCCACCGATTCGGTTTTTCTGATTTAAACTTTTTCAAGCCAAATATGTTTGCTGGAAATATCAAAAAATAGTTGAAACACAATAATCTCACAAATCGAAACCGTGTAATTTTTCCCGCATTCTCAAGACAAATGGACTAAATAATGAACTCAATTATACATTATAAAAATAACACTATGAACAAATTACTATTGATTTTACTCGTTCTGGCCGGTTTTGCTTCGTGTAAACCTGCTACCGAAAAAGCGCCCAAAATTGCGATGGAAGACTTTTTTAAAAATCCTGAAAAAACCGCATTCCGTCTTTCTCCCAATGGCGAGTATTTCTCGTACCTCGCTCCTTGGGAAAAACGCTTAAACGTTTTTGTGCAAAAAATTGGCGCCGACAATGCTATCCGCATCACTTCCGAAAAAGACCGCGACATTGCCGGTTACCTCTGGAAAGGCAATAACCGCATTTTGTTCCTGAAAGATACCGGCGGTGATGAAAATTTCCAGCTCTATGGCGTAAACATTGACGGAAACGACCTGAAAGGACTTACCGTTTTCGAGAAGGTTCGCACCGAATTGATTGACGATTTGAAAGACGTAGAAGGCGAAATTATTGTTGGCCTGAACAAACGCAATCCACAGGTTTTCGATCCATTCAGGCTAAATGTCGTTACCGGAGAAATGGCTCAATTGGCAGAAAACCCCGGTAACATTGTTAGCTGGATGACCGATCACGACGGAAAGTTACGGCTCGCAACCACTTCTGATGGAGTAAATCAAACAATTTTGTACCGCGAGACTGAAAAAGACAAGTTCAAGCCAGTTTTGACGACAAGCTTCAAAGAAACCATGTCGCCACAGCTGTTTACATTCGATAACAAGATGCTTTACGCATTATCGAACCTTGGACGCGACAAGAATGCCCTTGTAAAATTCGACCCGGCAACTGGCAAAGAAACCGAAGTACTTTTTGAAACACAGGAAGCTGATATTGAAGGTATTGACTATTCGAGAAAAGATAAAAAGCTACTGTCTGTTTCATGGACAACCGACCTCGAAAAAGAACATTTTTTCGATAAGGATACTGAAAGCATGAAAAAGAAGCTGGATGAAAAACTCCCCGGATACCATGTTGCCATTGGGAGCACCAATCTGGCCGAAGATAAATTCATGGTTCGCACTTATTCTGACAAAACCCGAGGCGCTTATTACATGTTCAACAAAGTTTCGGGCGATCTGAAAAAGCTGGCTGATTTAAGTCCGTGGCTCAACGAAAAAGACTTGTGCGACATGAAACCAATCAGTTATAAATCGCGTGATGGGCTCGCCATTCAGGGCTATTTGACTTTACCTAAAGGTTACGATCCAAAAAATCTGCCGGTAGTTATCAACCCGCATGGAGGTCCTTGGGCCCGCGACTATTGGGGATTTAATCCAGAAGTACAATTCCTGGCTAATAACGGCTATGCAGTTTTGCAAATGAATTTCCGCGGATCGACAGGATTTGGCAAAGCATTTTGGGAATCGTCGTTCAAACAATGGGGCCGCACCATGCAGGATGACATTTCCGACGGTGTAAAATGGCTGACCGATCAGGGAATTGCCGACCCAAAACGTGTTGCTATTTATGGCGGAAGCTACGGTGGTTATGCCACGCTTGCAGGCTTAACCCTGACCCCGGATTTGTATGCTGCCGGTGTTGATTATGTAGGAGTTTCGAACATGTTTACGTTCATGAAAACCATTCCACCCTACTGGAAACCAATGCTCGACATGTTTTACGAAATGGTGGGAAACCCGAAAACTGATAGTTTAAAACTTGCCGAAGTTTCGCCGGCATTCCTTGTCGATAAGATTAAAGCTCCAATTTTTGTTGCCCAGGGAGCCAACGACCCGCGCGTAAATAAAGCTGAATCGGACCAAATTGTTGACGCGCTGAAAAAACGCGGAATTGCCGTTGAATACATGGTAAAAGATAACGAAGGACACGGATTCCACAATGAAGAAAACCGTTTCGATTTCTACCGTTCGATGCTCGCATTTTTGGATAAACACCTGAAACCTCAGGAAAAGTAATTCAACAATTTTCTTAAACAAAAAAGTCAGGATTTTCAACCATCGAAAACCTGACTTTTTTAATGAAGTTTTCTTATTCTTTAGGGTAAAAACTTAACCTGCATAAAATTTATCTTAATCAATCCATTATCAACCGGTACATTCAACTGAATGTAGGAAGCATCAGGAGAAATAGGAACCAATAATTTTCCATGAATGGAAAAACCGCTTTGCAAGGTCGTTTTTCGCAAAGTAGTCGATCTCCAGGTATTGCGCAGTTCGTTCAAATCCTGTGCAACAAATTTATTATCAGCATTGGCTGCTATAGCAACAGGCAATAAATCAGTTCGCAAGTTGTCATTTCTAGGGTTATCGTCACTTAAAACAGCAATTCCGGTTGCAATGTCAATGCCGGCAGCTAAAAGTGTCAAGCCAAGTCCATTTTTACGATTGGAATCATTTACTGCCAGCTTTCTGTCATAGTCCATAATTTTTTCTTCAGGGTCAATTGCGTGGATTGTATCTCCTTTAAAGGTTTTTCCACTACCATCAAGTGGTACAATGAATATTTGGGCCGGATCGACCAAATAATCCATATTAGACCGGTTCACAACCTCAACATCAAAAGCATAATACGGTGGCTGAATTTCGTCAAAAGCAACTTTGGCAATAACACCAAACACAGAATCACCAGTAAACTCCTGACCATAAAACCAGCTTGTTTTATCTGATTGAGGTTTTAACTTAATAATTTCTTTAGGTGTTGAACAACTTGCGAAAATAACGAGACAAATGCTGAAAAAAAGGTAAGATGATTGTTTCATTGTTATTTTGTTTTTCTGTGTTTCACTGAATTCCAAATATTATGCCAAGACTTAAAATATTTGAGAGAATTAAAACGTCTAAATTATTAATAAAAACTAAAAGTTATCTTAGAGCATGAACAAGTTAAATGTAATTATAACCGGAGCTACAGGAATGATTGGTGAGGGTGTCCTCTTTGAATGTATTAACCATCCGTTAATCGACAAAATATTGGTAATAACCCGAAAACCAACCGGATACAAACACCCTATGCTGACAGAAATTTTGCATCATGACTTTTCAGACATTTCTACGTTGAGCGAACAACTAAGAGGATATAATACATGTTTTTTTTGCCTTGGCGTAACTTCAGTAGGAAAAAATGAGGTTGATTATACACTATTGACTTACACCCTTACCCTAAATTTTGCCCGAACACTTACCGGGATAAATCCTGATTTAATCTTCTGTTACATTTCTGGTGCAGGAACTGACAGTTCGGAAAAAGGTAAGCGTATGTGGGCCAGGGTAAAAGGAAAAACAGAAAATGACCTGATGAAACTTCCATTTAAACAGGTATACAATTTCCGCCCTGGAGGTATTGAGCCATTTTTGCCCTTAAGACCCACTCAAACTTATTATAAAACCTACAAATACCTGAAGTGGTTGTTTCCCCTGATAAAATTTATCTATCCAGAATTGATGATTACATTGAAAGAATTAGCTGCTGCTATGATAAATGTCTCATTAGCTGGGTATTCTAAAAATATTCTGGAAATAAAAGACATCAAAGCTTTGGCAAAAGTAAACTCTTAAAATGAAACAGGTTATGTACATTTTTATCGCTGTAATTCTAGTAATTTCATTGGCAACAATGATCATTATCAATCAGGAACAATTCGGAAAACAACCTTCTGGAGAAAGATTGAACCGAATCAAACAATCGCCCAACTTTCGCGACAGCCAGTTTCAGAATCTGAATTATACACCAACTTTTGCTGAAGATGTCTCCAAATTTGAGATGATTCGTGATGGAATATTCAAAATCAGCAAAAGAAAAGCTCCTGAAATCAGTTTGCCATCAGTAAAAACCGATTTAAAAAATCTCGACCCCACAAAAGATGTGTTGGTTTGGTTTGGACATTCATCATACTTCCTTCAAATCGATGGAAAAAAAATGCTTATTGACCCCGTATTTTCAGGTCATGCATCACCTTTTTCGTTCCTGGTTAAAAGCTTCAAAGGCAGCGATGTTTATGCCCCCGAAGATTTTCCTGCAATTGATTATCTTCTTATCACGCACGACCACTGGGATCATCTGGATTATGAGACTATTACAAAACTGAAAGTTGGTAAAATCATTACTGGACTGGGAGTTGGCGCGCATTTGGAACGGTGGGGTTTCCGGCCCGACCAGATTATTGAACTGGACTGGAACCAAACAGCCAAACTCGACTCCGGTTTTGTTTTAACAGCTACTCCTGGCAGGCATTTCTCCGGAAGAGGTTTCAAGCGGAACCAGTCGATCTGGTGTTCGTTTGTGCTGCAATCTCCATCTATAAAAGTATTTGTTGGAGGCGATTCGGGCTACGATACACATTTTACTAAAATAGGAACCGACCACGGCCCGTTTGATCTGGCTTTGCTTGAATGTGGACAGTATAACAAGTCGTGGAAATACATTCATTCGATGCCGGAACAAACCGTTCAAGCGGCTATCGATTTAAAAGTTAAGGTACTGATGCCTGTTCACTGGGGCAAATTTGCTTTAGCTTTGCACGCTTGGGACGAGCCTATTATCCGGGTTACTAAAGAAGCATATCGATTAGGTGTACCAATCCTCCACCCCATAATTGGTGAAGTCGTTGATTTGAATAATGTTGGCGAACAAATGGAATGGTGGAAAGGGAGAAATTAGTATGAACCTTTCCAAAAAACGCGCCTATACCCGAATATCCATCCGGGCAAACGGAACAGCATCCATGCCAATAAATTCTTGCTTCTGGTATTTAAAATAGCCGGTGATAGCTATCATAGCCGCATTGTCGGTGGTAAACGCAAATTTTGGGATGTGCATTTTCCAATGCCGTTTAGCGGCAGTTTCAATCAGTGCATTTCTCAAGCCTGAATTGGCCGAAACGCCTCCGGCAACTGCCACTTCGCGAATACCATGATCCTTTGCGGCTTTCACAAGTTTATCAAGCAAAATATCAATAATTGTTTTTTGAAGTGAAGCGCATAAATCAGCCTTACGTTCCTCAATGAAATTTGGATTTTCTTTCAGTTGATCACGCAAAAAGTACAAAAAACTGGTTTTCAACCCACTAAAACTATAATCATAGTTGACAATTCGAGGTTTGGCGAATTTAAAGGCATCAGCATTTCCTTCTTTGGCCAGCTTGTCAACAAATGGTCCGCCTGGATAAGGTAATCCCATCACTTTTGCGCATTTATCAAATGCCTCACCGGCAGCATCGTCAATGGTCTGACCAATTACCTCCATATCCAGATAGTCCCTCACTAAAATAATCTGAGAATTACCACCAGATACCAGTAAACAAAGGAAAGGGAATTTAGGAGGATTAAAAGGGGTGTCTTTTTCCTGAATAAAATGAGCCAGGACATGAGCCTGCAAATGGTTAATCTCAATCATAGGAGCGCCAGTAGCCAAAGAAAAACCTTTGGCGAAGGACGTTCCAACCAAAAGCGAACCCAATAAGCCTGGTCCACGGGTAAAAGCTATAGCTGAAATATCTCTGTTTTTTATTCCGGCTTGTTTAATAGCCTGATCGACAACCGGAACTATATTCTGCTGATGCGCCCTGCTGGCCAATTCAGGAACAACACCACCATAAGCTTCGTGTACCTTCTGACCAGCTATAATATTCGATAGTAATGTTCCATTACAAATTACCGATGCAGAAGTATCGTCGCACGATGACTCAATTGCCAAAATATATATTTCTTTTTCTTCGCTCATAACATTCAATAAATTGTAGGGTAGAAACGTTTAATTCGTCACCCGATTGGTTTTTCACATGTATTTGTATTATTTTGTATTCAAATTCTGAGCGGTAAAATTATCAAAAAAACACTTAAAATAGGGCTCCCCATTATTGGCACCGTTTTGGCGCTTTTGTTTTCGTCGTGGTTGATTCTTCAAAGCCCGATGGTTCAAACTTATCTTACTCAGAAAATTGCCGAAAGGTTATCAAAGCAATTCAATACAACAATTTCAATAAAAGGGGTTTCTATCACTTTTTTCAATAAAATTCTACTTAAGGATGTTTTAATTGAAGATCAAAAACGCGATTCGCTTTTGTTTGTTCACGAGTTATCGGCCAGTATTGATTCTTTCAGCATCAAAAAACGTTTTGTTGCTATTAATACATTGAAACTTCAAAAAACGCTTTTAAACCTGAGTTTTGATGCCGGCGGAAAACCCAACTACCAGTTTTTACTGGGTAATTCACAAAAAAAAGACTCAACGGAAAACGATTCTTTGAACTTTGGGTTAATTCTGAAAAAGTTCGATTTTTCCAATGCCCGGATACAATACGCATTTGTTGATAGTACCGGTCCCCGCAATATTTCACTTGATGATGTTTCGTTTGATGTGTCGGACCTAAAATTAGACGAAAATAATGTTGCCTTCAATGTTAATAGTTTTAAACTGAACGACCGGAAAGAATTTAATCTTGAGAATTTTTCGGCTAAGTTTAGAACAACCAAAGATTCGATAGTTATCAATCAACTGAAAGCCAAAACTCCAGATTCTGAAATTACTGAGCTTAATTTTTCAGTTGATAAAAGTGATATGAACAAGAAAATCGATTTAAAGAAGTTAAAGATTTTCCTCAGCTTAAAACAATCATTCATCAGCCTGAAAGACATAGGGCTTTTGGTTCCAGATTTAAAAGGGATGGATGAGAAAATTGAAATATCAGGACAGATTTCAGGAAGATTAGCTGATTTAAAGGGAAAGAATATTGCTTTGAGTATCCGTAAAAATACACGACTGGCCTTCGATTTTTATTTGAGTGGTTTACCCGATATAGCCAGTACATACATGCATATTGATTTAAAACAATCGTTTGCCGACTTAAATGAACTAACAAATGTTAAACTTCCTGATAATTTTCCGCTCACCCAGGTTAAATTGCCCGAACAGTTTAATAATGCAGGAATCATTGAATACAACGGTAATTTCACTGGGTTTCTTAGCGATTTTGTAGCCTATGGAACCTTTAAGTCGAAATGGGGAGTGCTTACAACCGACTTATCATTTGTTCCAACAACAGGAGATAACCTGAAGATAAATGGGAAGGTTAAAACTGTAAATTTTAAACTCCAGGAACTGACCCAAACTGATCTTCTGGAAAAAGTAACTTTTAATGGAAATATCAAAGGATTCCTTAATCAGCAAAACCACGACTTTAGCGCTACACTTACCGGGAAAATTGATAGTCTGACAATGAACGATTACCAGTATAAAAACTTTGAGTTAAGTGGCGATATTGAAAACAAACAATTCAAAGGAAGCCTAACCGCAAATGATCCAAATCTTAAATTTCAATTCAACGGCGAATTTAACCTGAACATTCCAATACCAGTTTTCAACTTTGAAATGATGGTTGAAAAAGCCAATCTGAAAGCCTTAAAACTGATCAAAGGGTTTAATGAATCGAATGTCAGCTTTGCCCTAAACGCGAATTTTACAGGTAATAACATCGACAACCTTGCAGGTTCAATTCATTTTAAAGAAGGAAGTTATCAAAACGAAAACGGTTCATTGGTATTTAATAATTTCGATTTAAAGACTTTCAATGAAATGGAACCGGTACTACAAATACGGTCAGACTTCTTTGATGCTGATATTCGGGGAAAATATCAGTTGCATAACCTTCATAGTACCATTTTAAAAATTATAAGCAATTACTTACCATCAACAGGTTTATCATACAGTGATCAAAGGACTTATAACAACTTCGATTTTAAGTTTAACCTTAAAGACATTAACCGGTTTACGCGTGTACTGATACCCGATTTAAAAATTGAGCCAGGAACTATTGAAGGAAGTATAAATTCTGAAAAAAACAGAATGACTGTTAACGCTTTGTTTCCGCAGGTTAAATTCCAAAACACTGTTTTACAGAAACTTAGACTAAATATAGACGGAGACTCGAAACTTCACGTTCGAAATAAGGTTGATGAACTTGATTTTGGTGAACAACTAAAAATTTACAATTTATCGTTAACTGCTGATGCTTCAGACGATGTTTTAGATTCTAAAATCACCTGGAACAACTACGAATCAGTCACTTATAGCGGAATACTGAATACAAGTACAAAATTTCTAAAGCAGAAGAATAAACCACATATTGATATTTCAATCAAGCCTTCGCGATTATATCTGGCCGATAGTCTTTGGCTTTTGAACTCAGCACTGGTTTCAATTGATTCGTCGTTTATAAAAATTAATAAACTTAAAATATCCAATAAAACTCAGTCGATTACAGCTGATGGAGCAATTAACAAAAACCAGACAGATAAGTTGAATCTCATATTTAGCCAAGTCGACTTAAAATCGTTCAACCAGTTTATTGGTGACGACCTGGAGCTTAAAGGAGAACTCGACGGTATTCTTTCAATTTTCGATATTTATAACCAGCCATTATTCCTCTCCGACCTGAAAGTTGGAAAATTAAGTCTTTTAGGCCAACCTCTTGGCGAAGCAAAAATTCAAAGCCGGTGGAATCCTGAAGATAAAGAAATCAACGGAGACCTTCTGTTAAACTCAGATAAAAAAGAGTTACTTCATGCCTACGGTACCTACAATCCTGAGCAGGATAGTTTATCTGTTTATACCAACTTTAACCATTTTTCACTTCTGATTTTACAACCCCTGCTGGGTAGCAGTTTTACCAATTTTCATGGAGATGCCACCGGGGAGGTATGGATTCATGGGCCTTCAGGCCATATAAAACATGATGGTGCATTGTATGCCGAAAATGCAGGATTAATGTTAACTGATTTACGGGCCAATTATACGTTTAGCGATTCGGCCCGGTTTTCAAACGACAAAATCATTTTTCCAAATATAAAAGTTCACGACGATTATGGTAATACTGGAATATTTTCTGGTACAATTCAGCATCAAACTTTTTCAAAGATGATTTACGATTTGTCGGTAAAAACAGAAAAAGGAGGTAAGATACTGGCTATCAATACAACGCCTGAAATAAACCAACAGTTTTATGGAAAAATGTTTGGTAGCGGCAATGTAAAAATAACAGGAAAAGGAGATCAGATACTTATTTCGGGAGCTGCACGTACCGAAAAAGGAACCGAAATGAATATATACCTCGAATATGAAGATGATGCCCAGGAATACGACTTTTTAACGTTCATTTCGCATGGGTATAAACCGCAACAAACTGAAACAAATAGAATTATTGATGATTCTGATGTACAAATGAAATTCGATGTTCAGATAACTCCAGAAGCCAAAGCTCAATTGATATACAATTCACAAATTGGCGACGTTATTAAGTCCCAAGGGTCAGGCAATTTGCAGGTAAATATCGATAATAATTACAACATATCTCTTTATGGTCAATACACTGTCGATCAGGGAGATTATTTGTTTACCCTGAAAAATGTAATAAACAAAAAATTTGATATAGAACGAGGGGGAACTATCGAATGGAATGGCGATCCGGTGGTAGCTACCATTAACCTTAATGCTATATACAAACTAAAAGCCTCGTTAAGCGAACTGTTGGCAAATACACAAAAAACATCATACACACAGCGGGTTCCGGTAATGTGCAAAATTAACCTCACCAAAAACCTCACAAATCCTGATATAAAATTTAATATTGAGCTACCAACAACAGAATCCGGAATACGCGACGAAGTTGCACAATATATTAATTCAGAAGAAGATATGAACAAGCAGATACTATCATTGCTTGTTTTAGGTAAGTTTTATACTCCTGAATATTTACGGGGAAGTTATTCGAACATGGGCAATAATCTGGTTGGCTCAACTGCAAGCGAATTATTTTCAAATCAACTAAGTAACTGGTTATCTAAAATAAGTAACGATTTCGACATTGGCGTCAATTATCGCCCTGGAAACCAGATAACTAATGATGAAGTAGAACTTGCACTAAGTACACAAATATTTAACGATAGGGTATCGATAAACGGAAATATAGGAAACAATTCTTCGCAAAAAACCACAACAAATGGTAATGCACTGGTTGGTGATGCCGACATTAATGTAAAATTAACAAATAACGGGAAGCTGCAATTTAAAGCTTACAACCATGCAAACAACAACCTCATTTACGAAACGTCACCTTATACACAAGGAATAGGACTATCGTATCGCGAAGACTTCAACACCTTCGATGAACTCTGGCAAAAAGTAAAACACGTGTTTAAAAGGAAAAATTCGCGCTCGAAGCAAAAATATCAAAATTAACTTTGTTAAACAAATTAAATTCATTTATCTGATAATCAGATAAATACCTGCTGTTTTTTGGTATATGAATTCATATTTAAATATATCGTATTTTTGTAGCGAATACTAATCTTATAAAAACACTCGTTTTTATTCAGATTGGATAAAACAAAATTTTATATGTTAAACTACATTTTATTACAGGTAGGCACAAATTTTACTGAGGCGGTTAAGCCTGTCAGTCAAACAAATCCTTCCGGTGGATTAATGAAGGAACTCATCCAAAGTGCCATTAAAAGCGAACTGGTCATGATCCCCCTCCTGGTGTTAACTATTGTTGCACTGTTTATCTTCTTCGAAAGATATATTGCTATTTATAAAGCTGGGAAAATTAATTCCAAGCTAATGAAAAAGTTGCGTGAACACATCCGCGATGGAAAAATTGAAACTGCAAGTTCATTATGTCGTAAAGAAAACACTCCTACTTCCCGAATGATTGAAAAGGGTATTTCCAGAATAGGAAAATCACTTTCAGACATTACTACTACTATTGAACACGTTGGCAATCATGAAATTGCACGACTCGAAAAACGACTTCCAATTTTAGCGACTGTAGTTGGCGCAGCCCCAATGATTGGAATTCTAGGTACAATTGTTGGTATAATTCAAGCGTTTTACGAAATGGCAAGTTCAGGCGCTACACTTAACCTTACATTAATTTTTTCGAATATTTACCAAACTTTGATTTCGACAGTTGTAGGATTTATCGTTGGTTTAATTGCTTATTTTGCATACAATATCCTGGTAGCCAGCGTAAAAGGTGCAATAACAAATCTAAAGTCAGTTTCCATCGAATTTATGGATATTCTGAACGAAGAACCTGTTCCTGATAATATTTAACGGAACCTTTCGTTTAATGCAATGCAAAAGGTAACTTGCGCTTAAAAATTGCACCGGTAATGAAGTACATCTTAGAACACAGGCAAGGATTAATTGGCACTATTGTAACACATGGTCTTATCTTGTTTTTTCTGATGTACTTCGGTATTTTAAACTCAATTCCAACTCCACCGGATGAAGGTATTTTAGTCAATTTTGGCGATTCAGAAACAGGTTTTGGTATGGAAGAGCCAGCTCCTGGCGAAAAAGATCCAGGATTAAAACCTATTGAATCGGCTTCAGAGAGAATTGTTGTTTCCACACCATCAAAGAAGGCTGTTGAGACCATCAACGACGATGCTATTGTAACACAGGACATTGAAAAATCGGTGACTGTTCCTAAGAAAGAAAAGAAGGTTGTTGAAAAAGTTGATCCTGAAAAACTTCGGTTAGCCGAAGCCGAACGATTGCAAAAAGCTGAAGAACTCAGGAAAAAACAGGAACAAGAGCGACTTCTGGCTGAAGCAGCTGCCGAACAACGAAAAATCGGTGAAATAAACAGCAGAGTTAAAAATGTTTTTGGAGGTGGTGGTAAAGGTAACCCAGATTCAAAAAGTACCAGTCAGGGAGTTACTTATGGGCCAGGAAACCAGGGTGTACCTCAAGGTTCAGCTAATGTTGACAGGTATGGCCCAGGCGGTGGAACAGGAAACGGTATTTCATTTAGCCTTGACGGACGAACATCGCTATCGCTTCCAAAACCACATTATCCGGGAAACGAAGAGGGGGTTGTTGTAGTGAAAGTTACTGTTGATAAAAATGGGTTTGTTAAAAACGCAGAAGCCGGTGTAAGAGGCTCCAATACTGCTGATGCAGAATTGATTGCAGCTGCAAAAAAAGCTGCATTGCAGGCTAAATTTAACGTTGATATCAATGCCCCTGCCTTCCAGGTTGGTACAATAACTTACCGCTTCGTTCTCGATTAAATTGATGATTTACAATCATAAAAGCCGGAAAAGATGGCATATTAGTCAAAAATAGTTGGTAAAAAGCGTTGGAAGGCTTGCCAATATTGATAATACAGGAAGTTTGATGAACTTGGTTTCATCAAACTTTTTATGTTTATGAAAAAATCAAAAAAAACGTTGTTGGGCGTGTGGTTATAGCGATGTCATTCGATGGGGAAAACAAAACGGGAAGCAACGTTTCAAGTGTAAAAGATGTGGTATTTTTCTAACTGAAAACCGACCAGAACAGCGTATCCAGAACAGGTTTGTGTGGTTTCGAAAATGGATAATTGAACGTCAGACTTATCAGATTTTGAGCAGGGAAAGTGGGCTGTCCCAGGCCACGCTTCAACGAACATTTTACCATTTCCTGGAGCAAGCCCCCTTGGTAAAAATAATAAAGCGAGAGCGTGTTCATTTACGGATCGATGCCACCTATTTTGCACAATTCTGTTTGGTTTGTTATCAGGACGATTTTGACGGTTATACCCAGTTGCTTCGCTTTACAGATGGGGAACATTACGAGGAAATCAAAGAAGATCTGGCCAACTTACTCAAGCTTGGAATCCAAATTGAAAGCATCACCACCGACGGCCATAAAAGCATTTTAAAAGCAATAAAGAAGTCAGTTCCGGAAGCTATTGTTCAGCGCTGTCTGGTTCATATCCAGCGCATGTGTCTGCTGTGGTTAACTCAGTATCCCAAACATCAGGCAGGCCAGGAACTGCGCAAATTGGTACTATTGATTCTTCGGATTAAATCAGAAAATGACCGGATTTACTGGACAAGAGAGTTTCTAAAATGGCATGAATCACACAAAGATTATTTGAACGAAAAAACATACAACACCGAAACCGGAAGGTATTGGTACACCCATAAACTGCTTCGCCGTTCATATACAACCATCAAACGGGCTTTGCCCAACATGTTCCATTACTTGTCAAACCCCGATATTCCCAAGACCACAAACGGGATAGAAGGATACTTCAGTCACCTGAAAAACCACCTGGATATCCATCGCGGGTTGACGGTAAAACACCGAATAAACTTCATCAAATGGTACATCTATTTTACAAACAAAAAATGAGTTTTTTAGCCATCAGGCATACCAGTAATAACAAGAAAAGGGCAGCCTAGATGACTACCCTTGTATTACTGTTTATGCATTAATCGTATTGCTGGCAGGTTGATCTCCACCAGAGCCTGCTTCCTCTTCCGATTAACAGCGTGGAGTTTACCAATTATTTTCCTAAAAATCACCAACCATTTTTGACCACATTGCCGAAAAGATTCATATTAGTTTCTTTTCCGGCTTTTCGTTATATGCACAAATTATCGAATATCCTGAAGTACTTCAACCAATAGTTTCCAAAATTTATCAGCCGATTCAATATCAATTCGTTCGTCGGGAGAATGAGCTCCACGAATAGTTGGACCAAATGAAACCATATCTAATTCGGGATACTTTTCAAGAAATAACCCACATTCTAAACCGGCATGAATAGATTTAACAGCAGGATTGTTTGCAAATAATTTTTTATACGCCATCAGAGTAGCTTTTGCCACTTTTGAATCTGGATTTGGTGTCCATCCAGGATAGCCATCAGAGTGTTCAACTAAAGCGCCACCCAAAAGCATCACTGATTCAACCATTCTGGCAGCCATATATTTACGACTCTCAATCTCACTGCGCTGGCTGGTAGTCAAAATAATTTCATTCTTACCATTAAACTTTACAGAAGCTAAATTCGTTGAAGTTTCAACCATTCCTGGCATGCGTGTACTCATTTCCAAAACACCGTGAGGGCAGGCTGCAATCAGCTTTAGCAAACGATCTTGCGTATCTTTATCAACCACAAACTCGGGCAATGCAACCGACTGGTGGTAAAGCTTAAGTTTGGGTTCGGCAAATTCGAATTCGAACTCAATTTCCGAAGCAAAAACATTCCATTCAACAATAAGGTTTTCTTTTTGTGAATGAGGTACAACCACAATTGCCGAAGCTTCCCTCGCAATGGCATTTCGCAGATTTCCACCATTAAAATCGGCAATACACAAATCAAATATTTTAGCTGCTTCTATTATAAACCGGTTCAATATTTTATTAGCATTACCTCTGTTTTTATTGATGTCGTCGCCCGAATGGCCACCAAGTAATCCTTTTACTTCTAATTTTGCAGCAAATGATCCAGAAGGTAAGGCATTAGGAGTGTATTTAAGCGTTCCAACCGTGTCGATTCCTCCAGCACATCCAATAAACAATTCTCCTTCATCCTCCGAATCAAGATTTAGCAGTATGTTGCCAGTTAAAAAGCCTGGTTTAAGAGCAAAAGCGCCAGACAACCCCGACTCTTCATCAACTGTAAACAAGCATTCAATAGGTCCATGAGATAAATCTGTTGATGATAAAACGGCTAATTGTGCAGCTATTCCGATTCCATCATCAGAACCCAATGTGGTCCCCTCTGCCCTAACCCATCCATTTTCAATATATGGCTTAATCGAGTCTTTCTCAAAATCATGAATAGTTTCGTTGTTCTTCTCGCAAACCATATCTATATGCGACTGTAAAATAACAATCGGATCGTTCTCACGACCTTTTGTCGCTGGTTTCCGAATCAACACGTTGCCAACCTCATCAACATTCGCGTCAAGGTTATAACAGGAAGCAAATTCAAGAAGAAAAACAATCATTTTTTCCTCTTTCTTTGATGGACGAGGTATTTGGCAAATATCTTCAAAATAATTCCACAATGGTTGTGGTGAAAGGTGATTTAATCGTCTCATAATTCAATTTTTACAGCCGTTAAAGTTATCATATATAACCGAAATTTGCAGAAATGGTTGTCGAAATTCAACAATAGCAGCTTTTAAAAAGCTGATAAATGTTACATTTATCATGAAATAGGGAAACTTATTTTGCACAAAAAAATTAAATATGGAATCGATTAGGGAAATATATAAAATTGGGCATGGCCCTTCAAGTAGTCATACAATGGGACCTGCCAAAGCAGCCAAACGTTTTCTGGAAATATCGCCGGAAGCAACAAGCTATAAAGTAGTACTTTACGGTAGTTTGGCAGCAACAGGCAAAGGCCATTTAACGGATATTGCCATTCAACAGGAATTTAAAAACAAACAGCTTGACGTATGCTGGGAACCTGAAACTTTTTTGCATAAACACCCCAATGCTCTTAAGTTTGAATCGTACAACAAAAATGGAGAAATACTGAAATCGTGGACAGTTTACAGTATTGGTGGCGGGGCAATTATTGACGACAATTCGGAACTTGAAACCCGTAATGTTTATACGCTGAATAAACTCGACGAAATTCTGGTATGGTGCCATGAACATGGGAAACAACTCTGGGAGTTTGTTGAAGATCACGAAGGAACTACAATATGGGATTACCTGGCAAAAGTCTGGCAAATTATGGACGAAGCCATTAACCGAGGCATGAAACGTGAAGGGACACTTCCCGGCGGTTTAATGTTGCCACGAAAAGCAAGTTCATTTAATTTGAAAGCCCAAAATTTCAGTGGGCCGTTTAAAAAAAGATCGAAATTATTCGCTTATGCACTTGCAGTATCCGAAGAAAATGCTTCAGGCGGGCTTATTGTTACGGCCCCAACCTGTGGCGCCTGTGGTGTGTTACCAGCAGTATTAAAGCATTACCAAAAAGTGTACAATACTGATTTACAACAAATATATAAAGCATTGGCAACTGCAGGATTAATTGGAACACTCGTAAAACACAATGCTTCAATTTCGGGCGCTGAAGTTGGCTGCCAGGGAGAAGTTGGAACAGCTTGTGCTATGGCTTCAGCAGCAGCTAACCAATTAATGGGTGGAACTATCAACCAAATTGAGTATGCAGCAGAAATGGGTATTGAACATCACTTAGGTTTGACCTGCGACCCTGTGGCCGGCTTGGTTCAGATTCCATGCATCGAACGAAACGCATTTGCTGCCGAGCGTGCTTTGGCTCATAATACTTATGCCTTAATGTCGGATGGGCGCCATCGTATTAGTTTTGATGAAGTAGTAGAAACAATGTATAAAACAGGTAAAAACCTATCGAACGATTACAAGGAAACAAGCAAAGCGGGATTGGCTTTATTTACTGCGCTACCAAGGTGTTGAAATAATTATCAATTTCTCCGGTCATCTTTTCAAAACCAAAGAGCAACATACTATCAAAAAAAGTTTGAATATCAGGATCAATAACCCGCTGCAAATCAATAGTATTTACACTTATCGTAGATTTTGTTTCAGAATCATAGCGACAAGATATATTTTTCTTGAAAACAAGCTTCTGATTGCTGGATGAATAAATCCTTATCTGAAGATTACCCGTCGCCACCAGATTTGAAGCACCAGTTGTATTTTGTACCGCTGGTATTTTTTCCACCCGGTAGTCCAATACATTAACCTGAACATAAAAATCAGGATCAACATCCTGTTTGTCAGCATCATTTGCTGTAAAATATCGAATAAATGATCGGCTTGTAATATCTCGTTGTGTCCAATAAAAAAACTCTTTGTCAATCTTTTTGGTAGCAACATTTAGCGTATTGAAATCTATTACGACCGGTTCAACAACTACATTGTAAGTTGCGGCAAGCTGGGCATTATTAATCAGTAAATTGATATCCTTGAAGTCAGTATTCAGAGTAAAGACTTTTTTGAATAAATAGTAAGCCTTTCTGGACTTCTCTTTAGTGTTCTCTTTCAAAAGAGACTTTCCTTCCAATATTAATTCCTCAGCTGCTTTAGCTTTAACTTCAGCAAGTTCAGTCGAATATACTTTTAGGTCAGGAATAACTTTCAATGCAGACTCGTTTAACCTTATTCTATTTGCCAAGTCATTTGATTCCTGCATAATTTCAAGTGTTTTATTCCACTTAAAGGAATCGTTTCCTGCATTAATCTTTCTTAATTCATCCTGGAAATAAATCGCTGCCTCTTTATAAACCTCTTGCAACGTTTGTAATGCTCTTTTATCATTGTGATTAACAGCCAATTTCGCTGTTGATGCAGCAATAAGATCAGAGTATTTATGTTCTTTCAGCAACTTTTTAGTTGGCGAACAACTAAATAAAACAACAAAAACGACACATACTATCTTAAAGGATTTCATTAAGTTTAATTTGGTAGTTCTTTCAAATGATCCAAATAAAAACGTAATTACTCATCACTTATTGCAAATCAGATCAAATAGTTGGCGTAAACTCTTTAATTAAACTTCCTAAAATAAGTAATTAGTTTACCTGTTAATTGATTATAAATTGGTTTGGTAAATAGGACAAACATATCTTGAGATTCAGGTGGTAAAACCGATTTGTTACTTACAATATTGGCAAGAGAGTTATCGAGTACTTCTGTGTCGCCAATAAACATACCATACTTATTCTGCCACATATATTGACCTGGAATTTTATCAGTAAAAAGAATCTTTTGTGACTGGAATTCAACAGCTTTTATCTCCAATAATCCTCCTGAGGCAACCTGATCAGTAATTATTTTAATCTTACCTTTTTTAGTTACCAACCGCTTTAGCGTCACTTTTTCGCCTTTCGCAACTTTAACCGGAACCATGTTTGATTGTCCACCCTGGCCAGGCATATAAATAATAGTATCGCGTTTTACCCGAACATCATAGCTTTCTTCAACCTGCTTCGATAAATCACGTGTTTCTTCAAAATGTTGAGGGCGATCAATAAAAAAATCATAAAAGCCCATACGAAGCACTATATCAGGATATTTTAGATTGGCTCGTTCAGCTTGCTCCGGCGAAAAGAAGTGAACAAAATCTTTTTCCTGAAAATTTTGGTTGAGCATTTGAAATACATTATCATAAAAAAACTGAGCAGAATACTCGAATTTGCCGTTTACTGGAATTTGCTCAACAACAATCGTAGTTGTTGCTATTTCTTTAGCCAGTTTCATTTTTTGCTGAGAATCCTTAAAACCATGGACTAAACCTTCGGCATTCATGAAATCGTAGTAAGCCTGTTTGGCAGCTTCCCGTGTTTTTAAGTTAAGAGCATCCATTCCGGCGTTGTAAAATTCCTGGGCTGCTTTACTTTGTACATCAGCCATCTCTGAAGTATATGTTTTAGGCGAAGGAATTAACTTGCGGGCAGCGGGTATTCGCCTAATTTCATCTGAAATCTGGTTCACACTTTGCATTACATCTAAAGTATTCTTCCATTTAAATGGATCATTGCCTGAAAGAATCCGGTCAATTTCCTCCTGGTAATAAGCAACAGCCAAAGGATATCCTTCTTTTAATACGTCTAATGCTTTTTTATTTTCAGGATCAGTACTTAACCGGTTAACAGCTTTCATTAAAGCATCGTAATAATTCCCTTGTTGCAAGGCTTTACGTCCGGTTGAACAAGCTGACAATAAAATAAAACAAACAATAATCAATTTAGAAAATTTCTTTTGCATATACTATTTACATTAAATGTACTACTCCAAATTCAACTAATTTAGGGCATAAACAACTTTTATGCCCTGAAAGGTACCATTTCCAAAAGGAACAACTGTAAGGTGCGAATTTAATGTTCGATGGCTAACCAAATTGCCTACCAGTGTTCCAATAGTTGCGCCTGCTACAACATCTGTCAACCAATGTTGATTATCATAAATTCGAGAAATTCCGGCCAATCCTGCAACTGAATATGCTGTTATTGGAATCCATTTACTATCGCGAAATTGTGTTGCAATAACTGATGCCACCGCAAACGAAGCTGTTGTATGCCCCGAAGGGAAGCTGACATTGGTAAACGGGCCGTTAAAAGTATACGGCCCATGCCCTGAATGAGGCCGTTCGCGACCTAAAAGTTCTTTAGGAACCCTGGTTACCAAACTGGCTAATGCAAAACTTTCGAGAGCCAACAATGCCGTGCTTTTACATTTATTATTTTTAAAAATCAACCCATAGGTAAATATTCCGCCCATCAATAAATAACTATGTTTAGCGCCAAAACCTTCAAGTACATTGGTAGATATGTAGCTCGCCGTTTTGTTTTGATGCGACTGAAAAAAATCTCTTACTCCAGGATCAACTAGTGTCAACCCGCTTTCGGCGACTATAAAGGCGCCAAATTGAGTCCAATCCTTACTTTTCCACCGAAATGGCGATGATACAATCGTCTTTGTATCAGTCCAATATTTCTTAAAATAATATTGATTGAATTTCACACTATCTATTTGAGCATTCACTTGCACAGTAATAAATATAAAAAAAAATAGAAGCTTCCCACACCTCATTAATCCGTCCATCGATGATCAGTTTTTTTTTGCTAATATGATCATTTTTCATCCAAAGAAAAACCTTTTCATGAAAAACATAAAGATGTATTTTCACTTTTACAACCATGCTACTTCGAATGTTCGAGCGAAGCATAAATATGTGACCAACTTCCCGGATTATTCATCATAATCATCCTGCCTACAGTCATTCCGTGCCAAACATCAAGCGCAAATACCCTCGTACATATTTCATTTAGAATGGGCTGGCTTTTGAGTTAATAAAAGCAAGCTGGTAAACATGATCAGTCCATTCAGGAGCAATAATTCAAAACCAAATTTATAGCCTCCCAGCCAGGCTTCCGAATTAGCGTTGATGATATAAGTAAGCACTGGAGATAAAAGTCCGGCAATAGGGACATAGCGATCTTTCACCTTTTTTTTGGTAAGGATTCCAAAGGCAAAAAGCCCCAGCAGCGGACCATAGGTATATCCGGCAACTTTAAAAACCGCTGTAACGACACTTTCGTTGTTAATTATCCTGAAAATCACAATAACCAAAAGCATGAGGAATGAAAATCCAATGTGCACTTTCATCCGTGTTAATTTACTTCCTGGGTTCTTCGGATCAAGATGTAAAAAGTCGATGCAGAACGAAGTTGTTAAAGCCGTTAATGCCGAATCGGAACTTGAATAAGTAGCAGATACGATTCCCAGCAAAAACAAAACTCCTGCAATTGTGCCGAAATGATTCAAGGCTAACAAAGGAAAAAAGTCGTCAGTCTTGGCCGGAACTGCGATTCCTTCCCGTTGGGCAAAAATATAAAGTAATACGCCAAGACAAAGAAACAACAGGTTGACGACAATAAACGCCAGGCTAAACCAGAACAAGTTCTTTTGCGCATCAAACTTATTCTTACAGGTTAGACTTTTCTGCATAATATCCTGGTCCAGACCGTTCATTACAATGACAATTCCCAATCCGGCCAAAAACTGCTTAAAAAAATTGGTATTCGAGCGCCAGTCCCAATCAAAAGTTCTGCTCAGCGAACTATCATCAATAGTTTTTACCATTTTCACAAGACTCAAATCCAACTGTTTGGAAATAATGAAAATGGTTAAAACAACCGAAGCCAGCAAAAAGGTAGTTTGGAGCGAATCGGTCCAAATAATAGTTTTAATTCCGGCCCGAAATGTATAAGCCCAAATCATAAAAATGGCGATAGCGACAGTAACCCAAAACGGTATGCCAATAGCATCAAAAAAAGCAAGTTGTAAAACTCCTGCCACCAGGTACATACGAAATGAAGCGCCAATGGTACGCGAAATCAGGAAAAAGAACGACCCGGTTTTGTACGACCTCAATCCAAAACGCTGATTGAGATACGTATAAATTGAAATTAACTGTAACTTATAGTAAAGCGGTATTAAAACCAAGGCAACCACCCAGTATCCGACGAAATTACCAAGCAAAAATTGCAGATAAGTCCACCCCGAATGCCCAACTTCGCCGGGAACCGAAATAAATGTTACTCCTGAAATTGTTGTACCAATCATGGCAAAAGCCACCATATACCAGGGTGAGCGCCGATTCCCAGTGAAAAATGTTTCATTATTGGCATTACGCGAAGTAATGTACGAAATGCCAAAAAGCAAGCCAAAGAAACTTACCAGAACTATAAACAGAATGGTTGAACTCATTGATGAAGATTTTAAGCCCCCTCCCAACCTCTCCCGAAGGGTGAGGCTTTAGGCAGTGCATATTTACAAGGTTTTACTTTTCAAAACAATTATTTCATATCTGTGATCACTTGTTCCCTTCCTTTGGAGGGGTTAGGGGAGGCTGATTGCTTCCATGTGCCAGCTCCATTTATCGAAGTAGAGGTTTCCTCCATCCCATTCCAGTTCACCACGTTGGAAATCATAAGGTTCACTCCTCATAAACCTCTTATCTGGTGAAAATTGTCTGCTGAAATCATCGTTTACAATTAAACGATAAGCGTCAATGCCCGTTTGGTAAAAATTCCGGACTTTCTCATCGGCGGAGTTTTGCCTCCCAAACGACTGATCAACCGGAACCCAGCCAACGCCTTCGTAATATACTTCGCACCAGTCGTGCAGATTAACTTCATGTGGATGGAGCATCCAACCACTTTGCCATTTTACAGGAATTCCCTGAGAGCGGGCCAATGTCATAAACAATAAGGTTTGCATCCCGCAATCGCCATGATGATTTTCCAAAACGTAGTGAGGAATATTGGAAAACGTACTGTATTCCAATGCACTGGCCCATCGAACCGAATCATTAATCCAGTTATATATTTTCCGTACTTTCAGCAATGGATTGGTTTCACCTGCTAAAACTCGGTTTGCCAGTTTCTTTATTTCAGGAGTAAAAACTATTTGCGGAGCACGTTCTGCGGTAAATTCTTTATAGAGTTCGCTTTGTGCATTGTAAGGTTTTATTTGCTCTGGTTTTAAATCAAAATACTGTGCAGCAGTTTCAACCTCGAATTCCATCCTGAAAAAGGTCGGCTTGTCTTTCTCTGCCTTGCCTTCAAGGTAAACCGACCGTTGAAGGTACGAATTATCAGCAATTACGGCATTTCCAGGTTCAGTACTTATCAGGCGAATATTTTTCTGGCGCGCATTCCCTTCACGCGGAAAAGGTAACCAACACCGAATAGTTTTTCCATCCGGCACTGCATTTACATCAACATCAACCAGATAACTCAGTCTGATTTTCACTGGTAAAGTAACTTCTCCTGACTTTTTTGTGGCTTCAATCACCTTTTGAGTGTGAGCCAAACAAAACAAATCAAGCGAATCGGCTTTTATTCCGTCCACTTTTTCTTTACTCAAACGGGCATTATCATCAAGCCTGAATAAATTGGGTACTGCATTTCCAAAGTATCGCTTCTCTCCATCAATACGGCGCATTTCAAGCTTTCGGGTATATTCCCATTTTTGCATAGTTGCACTATCCAAATCAGGAAAAAACTTGCTAAGCTTTTCTTTGATCTCCTTTTCAGTGAAACGAAAATCAAGTTTCACACGGTTCCCAATCTCAACAATCGAATCAAGTTTCCTAATTTGGCCATCCGTTAACTTTTGATGAGCTTTTATCGAATCGCAAACATTTTTTACTCGTTTAAATTCGCCTGAAGCCTGAAGCCGGTTGATTTTTCCAAAGTCAACTGGTCTTTCTATGACTTTACTGCACGAAACGAAAAAAGCACCTGCCAGAATAAAACTACAGGCAGTATTTCGAAGTTGCAAAAAACAATACACCATAAATTACTATAATTCAAATAATTAAATTATCAACAATTAAAATCTTGCTGTTAAATATCCCTTTTTGTTCAACCATTCAAGCAATTCGCCCAAATGGTTGTAAAACTTGTCGGTACGTTCGGGGGCTGTTCCCAGGTGAATCAACATAATACATCCATTCAGCCCATTCATATTGGTTCTTTCAAAAGTCTTAATATCGTTCATAATAGTTTCCGACGAGCGATAACCTGCCATATCTGGAGTCGTATAGTCGGAATTCGAACGAATTCCCGGCGTGAAATTAATCACTTTCAGCCCTAACTGACGACACCAATCGACACTTTCGGCATTGTACCATTCGTAAGGAGGTAAAAAAACATTTTGCGTTTCCGGACTCAAACCAAATACTGCCATCTTTAAATAATTGGCTTTTAGGTCATCCGACAATTCCTTTTTCGAAACAAGCGAAGAATCCCGTTTGACCCAATCGGCATAAAGCAAATGGTTATCGGAATGTCCACCAACATAATGGCCTCCGTCAATCATTGCGTTAATAAGTTTTTGGTTCTCTGGATTAGCGTAAAAGGTTCCGGTCAAAAAAAACGAGGCTTTGGCGTTGTATTTTTTCAAGGTTTGCAAAATTATTTTTCCGCCTTCAGCATACTCGTGAGCCGAAAATATTAGGTATATTTTCTTTTCAGAAGAATTTATTCGCACTACAGCGCCTTCATTATCAAGAATTTCATTTTTGCTATTTTTCTCTGCTTCCAATGTAGAAAGTAAATAACTTAAACTGGCAGTTCCATCCATGGTAGGTTCATTGGTCGAATAATCGCCAATATCGTCGTGGTAAACTGCTTTTCCACCCTGAAATTCGGGATACTGATCAGAACGTAATAACTGAATCCCGAGCAAACTCTTGTAAATGGTGGTATACACCGGGCCATCGACCAAACCGCCGGTAGTGGTTTTTCGCATAAAAACAGTAATTGCCGAATGCGGTTTTTCAGGATAATCACCACCAGCTGGAAGACCACAAATCATTGATGTTCCCCAAGGATTGCAACCCAAAAGCCAGTCGGTCAGCGCCGTTTCCATTTCCTGAAAGGTAGTATCTCCGGTAATTTTCCGATACAATTTAGCCTGAGTTACTGCAGCCACAACAAAATTATTTGAACACCAAACAAATGGGACACCAATTCGGAATGGATCATTTCCTGCATATTTCATGATTTGCTCTAATCCTTGTTTCATCAATCCGGCAAATTGTTTGGCAATAACAGGATCGGCAGATTGAGCCAGCAAAGCATGGCCCAGATTGACAAACGGATAATATTGATAATGACGCGCCCTGTTTAGCTCCATCCAGGGTGAAACTGGTTCCAGTTCTCCCCAATATTTGGCTTCTTTCTGAAAATCAAACTGTTTTTCGACTGGAGCCAAAGTAGCTGCTGCCAATTCCATGTCGTCAACCCAATTGTCTTCTTCGTAAAAATAGGGAGAGATCATGCAAGCTGTCTGGCAATTTCCTAAGTCGGACTTGGCAAAATCCCAGGCATCAAGCGATTTCTGGTGCATCGTTTCCGAAAATTTCGCATCAATTGATTGAAAAACAGTAGCTCCTAAAGCAAATGATGATGAAAATTTCGCAGCAGTTGATGAAACACCTGTCGTGCGATTTTTGTATTTACCCAAACCTTGTGATTTCCCTGTTACAAAATAAACCGGACGATATTTTCCAAGGTCATAACGCCCAATGGTGTCGAGCGTTGGTATCTTGAACCCAATGTGGTCGCGGTCGTCTGCAATCTGGTTGTACATCTCATTTTTAGCTGGGTTCATTTTAATCAGCCATTCGAGCCCCCAGCGCGCTTCATCCAGGATATCCGGAACTCCATTTGATCCGGGTAATCCGTTAGCCTGATATTTATCGCTATAAACTTCCGGGTTTTGTGTATAGGCGAACAACATTTGGTAAATGGCATTGGCCGAAGTTGTTGTATATTGCAGATAATCAGAAGCATCGTGCCAACCACCAATTACATCAATGTGCTGGCCTGTTTTCGTTGGATGATCGACAATTATTCCATCATGAGTATGGCACGAATCTTTCAGGTACGGATTAAAACCACAACGTTGCTGACGCATATAATTCAGAATAAAATCGGCAGTTCCTTTATAAACGTCATTTGAAATCCGAAAAGAAGGTGATTTGGTTTTTCCTAACTGAAGATAATATCCACCATCAGTTTTATATTCCGAAAAATTCAACCTAAAAGCAGTTTTCATTCCCCACATTGCTGCATCAGCCAACTCAACTTTGCCTTCAAAAACAGGTTTTCCTGAAAGTGATTCATACAATTGGAACGTTTGTAAATCTTCCTTTTCGTCGGATAAATAAACAGCAACTTTTATCGATTGTGGCAAATAACCAAGTTGGTTTATACGTATATATCCTGAAGCAAAGGAATGAACAGTTAGAAAGCACAATAACGCCAAAGCCCAAGAATACTTCATAATATATTGATTTATAACAATTGAACTATTAAATCGGCGATTTGTAAGTTTTTAAAAATTTCATCAAAAACCTTATGGTTCTTTAAATAAATTTAAACATTATTGTCCGATAAAGTTCATTTTGCAAATTTTTGATTCATCGCTTCACTTCGTTACGCCCTAAATGACAACAGTTTCAGTTTTTATAGTATGGTTTTTTCGGCAAAGTCGCAAACCAACCACATTAACCTTTAGATACTTATAAGTATCTGTCGTTCTGAGCGAAGCAAAGAATATCTTATTTTTTACCGGACACTGATGAATTTTAAGTTATAAATTAATCAACCTACTATCCAACACCAAATATACCTGAATTAATGGAACCAAAACTAGCGACTGAGGTAATTATGAACCTAAGTTTTTTAGGAATTGCCTATCTTTGCCGGAGTTTTTATGAAAAAACATGATAAAACTAATAGCAGATAGCGGATCGACCAAAACAGCATGGAAACTTATTGGAGCTTCGGGTGAAGTGAAAAACATCAAAACTTCGGGGCTAAATCCATACACTCAGTCAGAGGAAAGTATTTATCGAGAAATTGAAACCGTCCTTCTGCCTGAAACAGGTCAGGATATTGAGCAGATTTATTTTTTTGGAGCTGGAATTGTAAATGACGAAAAAGGTGAAATTATTCGTCGGGCTTTAATCCGGGTTTATACTGAAGCCACCATTGAAACGGCCAGCGATGTTTTGGGTGCTGCCAAAGCTTTGTTTGGCGACAATGCCGGAATTGCCTGCATACTGGGAACAGGTTCCAATGCCTGTTTTTACAATGGAAACCAGATCGCCTTAGGTATTTCACCTCTCGGTTTTATTTTGGGCGACGAAGGTAGTGGCTCAGTTATGGGCCGAAAATTACTTGGCGACTATTTTAAAGAGGTAATGCCAGCTATACTTCGCGATGAATTTGGCAAGCGCTATGGTATCACGCGCGAAGAAGCTTTAGCCCGCGTTTACCGTACCGAAAAACCTAACCAGTTTCTGGCGCAATTCGTCCCATTTCTTTCAGAACATCAGGAATCAACTTATTGCCACGAATTTGTACAACAAAACTTTATGGAATTTTTCGAGCGAAATGTAGCCAAACTACCTGATTTTCATAGACAACAGCTTGGCTTTGCAGGCTCTGTTGCCTATCATTTCAGCTTAATTTTGAGAAACGTTGCCAGCTATTTTGGTTTCAAGGAAATCACCATTTTGAAAGATCCGATTGACGGGCTGGAAACGTATTACAAAAACAGAATATAGTGTTGTGCATTTCGGGATACGAGTTTTTGGGTTAAGCGAAAAAAGCACAACCCATAACGTTCATTCATAAAATAAAACACAATGACCACATTAAGTACTACTGAAGCCGATTCGTTGTACAACGATCTGGAAAAGAAATCAACCAAAGAACTTTTATTGGGAATTCATGAGGAAGACAAAAAAGTACTACCTGCTGTTTATGAGGCCATTCCTCAAATAGAGAAACTGGTTGACGAAATTTTCCAGCGCATGAAAAAGGGTGGCCGCTTATTTTACCTCGGCGCCGGAACAAGTGGACGGCTGGGTATTTTGGATGCCTCGGAAGTTCCGCCGACCTTTGGTGTTGGTCACGATTTGGTAATCGGCCTTATAGCCGGTGGCGACCGTGCCATTCGTAAAGCTGTTGAAATGGCTGAAGATGATGAAGATCAAGCATGGAATGACCTCAAAAAATTTCAACTCAATAAGCTCGACACTATTATTGGCATTGCTGCATCAGGCAGAACTCCTTATGTAATTGGTGCTGTTAAAAAAGCTCGTTCCGAAGGCCTCCTGACTGGCTGCATCGTTAATAATCAAAACAGCATACTGGCTCAAAGTGTTGACATCGCTATTGAAGCCATTGTTGGCCCGGAATTTTTGACAGGTAGCACCCGTATGAAATCGGGCACTTCGGCCAAACTTATCCTGAACATGATTACTACTTCGCTAATGATAAAGCTTGGCCGTGTAAAAGGCAATAAGATGGTAAACATGCAGTTGACCAACCAAAAGCTGATTGCCCGCGGAACCCGGATGATTATGACCGAACTGGGTTACGACGAAGTGACTGCCAAACGGTTGCTTCTGTTGCATGGCTCTGTGAATGCCGTTTTGGAAACAGAAAAAGGAGGAAAAGCGAATGAATCCAGATAAAAAGTTCATGCGGAAAGCCATCGCTTTATCCATCGAAAATATTAAGAAAGGTGGTGGCCCGTTTGGTGCAGTGGTAGTGAAAGACAACAAAATAATTGCTACCGGCACCAATCGTGTTACACACCAGAACGACCCAACTGCCCACGCTGAAGTGACCGCCATTCGGAAAGCCTGCCGTAAACTAGGCACTTTTAATTTAAGCGACTGCCAGATATATTCGTCGTGCGAACCCTGCCCCATGTGCATGAGCGCGATTTATTGGGCTCATATCGACAAGTTATTCTACGGGAACACCAAAGCCGATGCTAAAAACATCGATTTCGACGACTCTTTTATTTACGAAGAAATTGCTCTTTCTCCTGAAAACCGAAAACTAAAATCGACTCAAATACTTGCAGAAGAAGCTATTGTGGCATTTGAAAATTGGGCAAAAACAACAGATAAAATCAAATATTAATCTTCTTTGTTTTTAGTGATCGGGGAACTTCGTAAACACTTGGTATCCTTGATGGTTTCAAGACTTACCGGACACCCTTTTTCGTTTATTGACTTGGCGTTTCCGCTAACTTTTTGGTAAGTGCATCGCGAATCATTTTTCGCAACTCCAATTGCTTGCTTTGTACCACTCCGCGTGAGGCTGGCCGGTACATATCGGCATAGCGGCACTTGGCCAGGCGATATTTCAAGTCGTCAATCTTTCCGGTAATATCAATGCCCAGCCTAAACGGCAACGGACTCTGAACTACCGAAATATGGTAATCAAATGTCATATCCATGTTATGTCGTCCTGCCACTACACCCTTGTACTTGTCCATCACAATCAGGAACGGATAAATATCAATTTCGTTTTTAAACAAGGTAAATTCGGCAGCCAGACTGTCAACCTTATTGAACGTTTTTTTGCTAAACCTCAGGGTTTTAGCAATCTCGCTAAACGTTTGCCCGTCCATTAAAACCAGGTCAGTACCACGCACCGAAGCGGCTCCCCGAATGGTCGAAATCTTCGGGTTGTACAGCGAATCGAGATAGGTTTCGGCAGCAGCGTGAAATTCGCCTTTGCCGCTAAACGACCGCAACATAGGCATAATCGAATCCACATCAGGAATAATCTTTAGTAACTCACTGATTTCTACATCCGTCATGTGAAAATCGAGCCCCATAAATAAATGATTTTTTCGAGGTGTGCGGTACATGGTCGTCAACCTCATTTTGGCTGCAGGAGTAACAAACGAAAGGTCGTCCAAAATCAGCAAGCCATCTTTAACGCGCAACTGGCCCTTAATGTCGTGCGCCAGACCGGTTCCGTAATTTGCCGAAGCTACATTTACATTCAGTTGTACATCAATTCCTTTAGGAACCATATATGGTCCGGTTGGCGCATCGGCAGTTGCAGTAGTTGGTTTTGTCTCCTTCTCTCCTATTCCGCTAGTCAATTGCATCAACTGAATAAGATCGGTTTTATCGCTCACAAAATCGAAATTACCACATAACAACGAATCGTTTTTAAAGTGCGATAAAATATTGTTCAACTTTCCCGACAGACTAAAATCAGACTTATCAATTTTCAGGCGGCTTTCTTTTATATTAAAAACCTCAGGAGTAAAGTCCATTTGAATAGCCGGAATTTCAAGGGGGTATTTCAACGCCGACATTGCAATTTTTCCTTTGTCAACCTTCAAAAAACCGTTGGCCTGCCATTGCCTGAATTTGTCTTTCTGGCCAGGATCATTTACCAAATCGGCATTCAGGTCAATTTTATTCATCCGGGCTGAGTCGGCACCCATCGCCATTTTCATGTTTTCGCCCAGGTACTGCACTTTCATGCGCGGCATAAGCTTGTCGCCCAGATACCAGGATTTCAACTTGGCATTGTTGCAATAAAATTTGCCCAAACCGGCCATTGCATTCAATACACCGCTCTCGAACATAATATTTACCTCAGGCTCGGTGGGTGTTGCTTTTATCGGCTGCATTTCGAGGTGTCCGGCAGGTTTTTGTATCGCAAGCTGAATGGTATCCATCCGTGCCGAAACCGAATCAGATTTAAACGTAAAAGCCACATCGGGTATTCGTTTGGTGTTCCTGAAATCGGACGTTTCAAACGAAACTGTTCCGTTTTTAACCAAAACCGTCGTTCCTTTTGCAGTGTTAATATTCAGTGTTTTAGTTATAATTTTACCTGAAACAAACGGTCTGTTTCGTGATGAAGCATTCAGGTTTGGTAACTCAAATTCGAGTTCTGACTGATCTGTTTGCAGTGAAATGGTATCGTAATCGGCCTTAAAATCGGTGAGTTTTACATTTCCAGAGAATTGCATTTTCTCCAGTTGTATTTTTTTTATTTGCGACATGGAAAATACCGCATTTACTTGTCCGGCAGCACGCCCTTTAACTTTGGTTTTCATGCTGGCCGGAATCATTGAACCAAATTCCGAGAGTTCCAAATTACCATCCGACTGTAAATCACAGTGTAAGTCAGTTAGAAAATGAGTCACTTTTCCTTTCGTTTGTATTGACGAATGCGGGGTTTTGGCGCTAAACCGGTCAATTTGCAGGTACGAAATCTCATCGTTGGTCATATCCGAATAAAATTTCACCTCGCCATTTACCTCATTTAGCGGCACCGGGAATCCTTCGTATTTCAATGTTCCATCCTGAAGAACAATGTGCATGTCCATCAAAGGCATCGATTTATCAGAATACGAACCTTTTATCGAGCCTTCAGAAGTTACCAGCCCGTTGGCCTCAACGCCTTTAAGGTACGACTGATACGTTGTTGGAACAAATGAAAATATCTCGGGCAATGGCAATAATTTTCCCTCATAATTCAAATCAAAAAGCACCTGATTATGAGCAGAGTCATTTTCAATTGACCCGCCAAAAGAAACATTCATATTATTCACGGTTGCAACAGAATAGGGAGCAAATTCAAGCCGCATTTTCGGAACAATAAACCGAAAATTGGTATTAGCCTTCACCGAAGCGTTACGCAGATAGTGTTCGCCATCATAAGTAAGCGACACAATTCCCTGGTTGACATTCATTTTAACATCAACAGTATCAGCAAAAATTTTCCCAGAAACGTTGGCTGACAGATTTTTAATGTCAGACTGAAGCTTTAGGGACTGGTCGTGATAAGAAATATTGAAATTTTTCAATTCAACATTTTCGAGGTCGATGAAACGAAATGAGTTTTCTGTACTTTCGGTTGTGGCAACCGAATCGGTTTTCATGATATTGAAATTGGCACGTCCCAAACTATCAACATAGGCATTCAACGATCCATGATTTAGCTGAAGTTCGTTTAGTACCAGCTCATTACGTTTCCACCAGGCCATAAAATCAACAATACCAACAAACTGATTAGCTTTCACCAATGTATCCGATTGAGCGCCAAAATAATGGCTGACCATTGAAAAATTGTTCACTTTGAGCCCAAATCGTGGAAAAGTACTGAAAAATGTTAACTCCACTTCGCCTATCTGCGACTGACAGGTTAGGTATTTTGCGGCCTGTTTCCTTGCAATCGGGGTTAGTTTATCTGGGGTAAACACCAGCCAAACTGCTATTCCGGCAACCAAAACCACTAAGAGAATGATTGCTGCAAACGTAATGGCCAACCTTTTTACCACTTTTTGCATGTGTTATTGTTTTGTAAACGAATACGATGTGCCAAAATCGTCTTTGTATTTCAAAGATGTAGAAGTAAGCGTGGTTACTGTGTAAACTTTTGGCACATTTCCTCCAACTTCCATGATATGAACATGAGTAAGCTCCGATTTCACCAGAGTCCAGGTAAATTTCTGTGCCTCAGCTTCAGTAACATCATCGCTGGTATCCCAGGTTGAGCCTGTATGGTCGCTCAAATATTTATAAAATAATGTTCCTGAAGCCCATCTACCAATCAATAGTGATTCATCGTAGGAAGTATCCTCAACTTCACATGAATTAAATACCATCGATAGAGAAAAAAATACCACCAAACAAACGAATAATTTTTTCATAGCCTTTATTTCTTTATTGTTTCTGCCCTGTAAAATTATAACGAAAATCTAACTTTTATATGTTTATCGGCTGATATAAGCGCATTTGTTAAGAAAAAGCTTGCTTTCAGGTTTAGTTTGAGCTATGCTGTTTAATCTTTTCCACCGACTATTTTCGAGCCTATCGCTTACTTTTTATACATTTGCATCATAAGTTAATAAGAAATATGCACGAAATTAACTGGATTGATTCAGCATTCGATTTAACACATACTACAGATTACCATCTCTCTATTCAACTTGGATTAGATGGGTTTTCGTATTGTATAATAGATACGCATATTAATAAATATCTTGTTTTTCAACACATTCCGTTGATTGTAAGTAAACCTCAGTTTTTGTCGAGAAAGGTTGAAGCCATTTTTGATCAGGAAGAAAAATTGAATACCGTATATAAAAGTGTTTCTGTTACTTTCTCTACCAATAAAGTAACACTTATTCCGAATATTTTCTCTAGCGATTCGGAACCTGAAAAAATAGCTTCGTTTATCAACGAAGTAAGCCGGACCGAAGAACTACATACCGATTCCCTGGCCGGATTTGGGTACCAGCTTTTATCAAGCTGTCCTAAAGAGCTAATGGCCATCCTTAACCGAAAATATACCAACTTTACCTTTACACACAAGTCAATCCCACTCATTCAAACAACTGCTGCCCAACGCGATGAAAAAAAGAATTCGCTGATGATTAATTTCGAAAAGAAATACATCCGCATGATTGCTTTTAAGAATATGCAGATTTCGCTTTACAACAGTTTTTACTTTAAGAATGAGCCCGATTTTTTGTATTATGCCTTGAATATTTGGCAAAATTTATTGTTCGATCCCGATAGAGATGAAATTCTTGTGGGTGGGTTTGTTGCCGACGATTCTAATTACATCAGGCAATTGAAAAAGTATGTCAGCGACATTCATTTTCTGAAACCTGCTGAAGGTTTTAATTATGGCAGTTTGTTTAATAAAGTGCAGAAACACCAGTTTGTCAGTCTCCTAAATACCTATTCATGCGTATAGTTGGCGGGAAATACCGTGGGAGAACGTTCCTCCCGGGCAAATCGTTTAAGGCAAGGCCAACAACCGATATGGCCAAGGAAAGCTTGTTTAATGTACTTCAAAACCTGACGGATTTTGAAAATATCCGTGCGCTCGACTTATTTGCAGGTACCGGGAGTATAAGTTACGAACTGGCTTCGCGCGGGTGCACCGATATTACAACAGTTGAAATCTTTCCTCCACACGTTAACTTCATAAAAGATGTTATCGAAAAGCTTGATGAAAAACATATCAGACTGGTAAAATCGAATGTGTTTGTTTTTGCTGCCCGAATAAAAGAGCAGTTCGATTTAATTTTTGCTGATCCTCCTTATGATCATCCTAAATTTGGCGAAGTGGCCAACCTGATTTTTGACAACAATTTATTAAACCCTCGCGGAATTTTTATTCTTGAACATTCGGGCGATTACGACTTTTCTAAACATTCAAATTTCAAGGAGTTGCGTCGTTACGGAAGTGTTCATTTCAGCATATTTGAAGCAAAAGATCGGGAATCTTGAATATTAGAATATCAGAATGTTGGATGACGCATCCAGAAACCAGAAACTCAAAACACACAACCCGAAGCTAGTAACCAAATTGCGGCTGCAACCAGAATTTGAATTTTCTTTTGTAACTTTTGGGCACCACAGCAAACTAATAGTATAGTTTACAACAATCAAAATACCATGGAAATATTTCAGGCAAACAACATTGTGAAGGAATACGTTGGGCATGTTGCTCTGAGTTCAGTCAGCATTTCGGTGAAAGAAGCTTCAATCTTCGGACTTTTAGGTCCAAACGGAGCAGGAAAAACAACTTTAATCCGTATCATCAACCAGATTACAGCTCCCGACAGTGGTGAACTGTTTTTCGATGGCCGCACCATGAAAGCCGACGACATTTACCAAATTGGCTACCTGCCCGAAGAACGCGGCTTGTACAAAAAAATGAAAGTGGGCGAACAGGCTTTATACCTGGCCCAGCTGAAAGGAATGTCGAAAAAAGATGCGTTGAAAAGCCTCAAATACTGGTTCGAAAAGTTTGAAATTCAGACCTGGTGGGGCAAAAAAGTGGAAGAACTGTCAAAAGGAATGGCCCAAAAGGTTCAGTTTATTACAACTGTTATACATCAACCTAAATTGTTGATTTTTGATGAACCTTTTAGTGGATTCGACCCCATTAATGCCAATCTTCTGAAAAATGAGATTCTGGAATTGAAAAAAAAAGGAACTACTATCATTTTCTCTACTCACAACATGTCATCAGTCGAAGAAGTTTGCGACCACATTGCACTGATCAACCAGTCAAAGAAAATTCTGGACGGACAAATTGATGAAGTTCGCGAACGCTTCAAAAGCAATACATTCGAAATCACATACAAAGGTGAGTCGGCCAACCTTCAGGAAAAACTGGGGAATCACTTCGAGGTTTTGGAACACGATACCGAATCGCATTTGAAACAATTGAAAGTGAAGTTCATGAATGGCAATTCGAACAATGATTTGCTGAAAGTACTTATGGATCAGTTCGAAATCGTTTCGTTCAAAGAAACTATTCCGAGCATGAACGATGTGTTTATCCGTGTAGTTGAAGAATATAACCGCAAAACGAAGTGATCAGTCGCAGTTGCCAGTCACAGATTTTACTAAATACTGGACTTATAATGAAGTTGACAGTCGAACTCTCAGCTAACAGTTTTTCTGAATACTGAGACTGAAAACTGGGACTTTTTAAAGCGAACATATTAACGAATAAAAGAAACACCATGAATAAATCAATACTCATTCTTAAGCGCGAATACCTCACCCGTGTTAAAAAGAAATCGTTTATAATCATGACCTTACTGGTTCCGGTTATGATGGCAGCTTTTTCCATTCTGCCGGCTTACCTGGCCACAATGGACGATAAAGAAGAACGTACCATTGCCGTTTACGATCCCACATCGCTGGTTCTCGACCGCATGGAAAGCAACAAATTCACGAAATATCATTACATACCCAAACAGGAATATGAGGAACTGAGCCGCAACTTCAAATCGGGAAAATATTATGCGGTGTTGCATATTCCTGAAAACATACTGACTACCAACCGGGCCGAAATAATTTCGGACAAGCAGGTAACATTCGACATTAAAAATCAGATAACCAACCGTATAGAAAACATTATTGAAGGCGAGAAAAAGAAGCAGGTTATTGCTGAAATTGGAGTTCCAGACCTCGAAAAGAAGCTTGCTGCCACCAAAACCAATATCACCGTTGATACCATAAAACTTGGAGAAGAAGGCAAAGCTGTGAAAAGTTCGACTGAAATGGCTATGATTATTGGTTATATTGCCGGATTCATTATTTACATGTTTGTTTTCATGTACGGCATGATGGTTATGCGCGGTATTATGGAAGAAAAACAAAACCGTATTGTCGAGGTAATTATTTCGTCAGTAAAACCGTTCCAGTTACTTTTCGGAAAAATTGTTGGCATTGGGTTGGTAGGCCTAACCCAAATAGCCATCTGGATCATTTTAGCTTTTGGTATTGCTGCCGGAGTTTCGACATTTGCCGGGGCTAAAGCCCCGCAGGCAGCAGCTCAGGCACAAAGTATTATGGCAGGGCCTCAAATGGAACAATTGGCTGCCAGTTCTCCCGAAGCGCACAACAAAGTGGTTGAAGTTGTAGGTATGATTGGTAACCTGAATATTGTGCTTATCGTTTTTGCATTAATGTTTTATTTCATCTGCGGATTTATACTTTATGCTTCGCTGTTGGGGGCTATCGGATCGGCGGTTGACAGCGACGAAGACGCACAACAAATGATATTCCCGGTAACCATGCCGTTGATTTTCTCCATCATCATTTTGTTTGCAGTTGCCAAAAACCCGGAAGGACCATTGGCCTTCTGGACATCTATTATCCCGCTTACATCTCCCGTCACCATGATGGTTCGAATACCCTTTGGAATCCCCGTTTGGCAAATCATTTTGTCGATGGTATTGTTACTTGCAACTATTTTCGGAACTATTTGGATGGCCGGAAAAATATACCGTACTGGCATTTTGATGTATGGAAAGAAAGTAAACCTGAAAGAAATTGTGAAATGGCTCTTTTATAAAAATTAAAATAAAAGACAAAAATGTATTTTGTTTAATTTTTTCGCTATACTTGCAAACAAATTTTACAACAATGAAAGCAAACTTCGTCGATATGTATATGTGTTGCTGTTACAAACAGAACGGAGAAGGTATGTTTTCAAAAATGAATTGAATTACAAAAAAGAGATATTAAAATATTGAAGCCTTCCGAACACCGGGAGGCTTTTTTTGTTTATTACCCTAAAAAATACATAGACAAATGAAAGTAAACAACATTCTGGAAACTATTGGAAATACGCCTGTAGTTAAAATCAATAGCCTGTATCCCGAAGGATACGAAGTGTATGCCAAAGTTGAAAAAACAAACCCTGGTGGCAGTATCAAAGACCGCATCGCCCTGTCGATGATTGAAGATGCTGAAGCCAAAGGCATTTTGAAACCAACAAGCGTGTTGATTGAGCCCACATCGGGCAATACCGGTATTGGTCTGGCGTTGGTTGCCGCAGTGAAAAAATACAAGCTTATTTTGGTGATGCCCGAGTCGATGAGCATCGAACGTCGTCGCATCCTTACGGCTTACGGCGCCAAACTTGTTTTAACTCCGCGCGAACTTGGAATGAAAGGCGCCATCGCTAAAGCCAACGAGCTGGCTGCCGAAAATCCGGATGCCTGGATTCCGTCGCAATTCGACAATGCTGCCAACATCGAAGCTCACAAACAGCGCACTGCCCAGGAAATTATAGCCGATTTCCCGGAAGGAATCGACTACCTGATTACCGGAGTAGGCACAGGAGGCCATATTTCAGGCGTATCCGAAATTTTAAAGCAGAAATTTCCGAACCTGAAAACGTATGCTGTTGAACCCGAACTTTCGCCGGTTATTAGCGGCGGAAATCCTGGTCCTCATCCAATCCAGGGCATTGGTGCCGGTTTTATCCCGGTGAACCTGAAAAAAGAATTCCTCGACGGAGTAATCCAAGTATCGAAAGATGATGCGTTTAACTATGCACGCCGCGCGGCCAAAGAAGAAGGCTTATTCATCGGCATTTCGTCGGGAGCATCGTTGGCTGCAATCGCTAAAAAAATTACAGAATTTCCGGCAGGTTCGCGTATCCTGACTTTCTCATACGACACCGGCGAACGCTATTTGTCGATCGAAGGATTGTTTTAACGACAACGATTCAATTTTACCCCTGACAGGGTTTAAACCCTGTCAGGGGTAAAAAATAAGAAAGGCTGGTATTTACCGGCCTTTTTGTTTGGTCAGCCATCGGTAAGTAACCGGAACAATTTTTTGTCGTATTTTTTGTACTCACACCAACGTCCGCAAGGCGGCCGTTCCCCCCCTCTCTTTCAGAAAAGAGAGGGGGAAGCATCGGAGATGCGCGGGGGTGAGTCAGTTTAAAAGTACGAACATAAGTACGACATTATTTCTTTCTCATTACTTATATCGCCAAAAATCCACCGCAATTTTTTGTTTTGTGGTTTTATCCGTCTTTTTCACGCTAAGAAATTTCTTGAAACAGGTTCAACCGGTTTTTCTTGCTTCGCGAAATTTCTTGATTACAGAAAATTTGTATTTCCAGCTTCGAGAAATTTCTTGAACGGTAAAAATCTGTTTTTTCGGCTTCGCGAAATTTCTTGAAGCCGTAAAAACTGTATAAACGGGTTCGCGAAATTTCTTGAAGCCATTTAGACAGTTTTTCTCCCTTCGCGAAGTTTTTTGGTGTTAAAAAGTTCGCTATTCCTTTGTTTATTCGCTAAAAGCAGTTTAATTTTCATCATTCTAAACTTAAAACTTTGATGACCAAACTCGCTATTATCGATCTCGGTACCAATACCTGCAACTTGTTGATTGCCGAATATTACGGAGAAAACTATCGCATTTTATATCAAGGCAAGGAAGTGGTAAAATTGGGCAAAGGTGGCATCCACAAGAACGAATTGAACACAGAAGGACTGGAACGTGCGGTGACTGCAATTCTCCACCATCGCGAAAAAATCAATCAATTCAGCATTACGGATGTCACTGTAATTGCCACTTCGGCCATTCGAGACGCAGTAAATAAGGATTGTTTCGGCACGAACTGGAAGCTGCAACCGGATACAAACTACAGATTATTTCAGGCGAAAAAGAAGCCGAGCTTATTTTCAACGGAGTAAAGCTTGCATTTCCTATTATTGAAAACGATACGCTAATTCTGGATATTGGCGGTGGCAGTAACGAATTTATCCTGACCAAAAACGGAAAACCAACCTGGAAACAGAGCTTTCCGCTGGGCATGGCGCGGGTAATCGGGCAGTTTCCCCTCTCCGACCCGATCACGCTCACCGAAATCGAACAAATCGACGAATGGTTTACGGCGGGACTCAAACCACTTTGGCAACGGCTCGAAAATATGCAAATCTCACAACTAATCGGCTGCTCAGGCGCTTTCGACACCATTGCCGACCTGATTGACCAAACCGATCCGGGAACAAAAATTCGCATTCAGCAGGAAATCAAACTTGGAGATTTTGATCGAATTTACAATCTGTTAATCAAATCAACAACCCGCGAGCGCCATCAAATGAAAGGAATGGAATCTATTCGTATAGAGATGATTGTGCCTTCGGTAATGTTTATAAAACTGGTTATCGAGCGGTTAAAAATTCTTAAATTATACCAAACCGACTTTGCACTGAGAGAAGGAGTTTTATACGAACGAATTTTCGTTTAAATTCGTGCAACTTTAAAAAATTGAAATACAGATGTCGAGAGTATTAGTTATTGACGACGAGCGTAGTATCAGAAATACGTTAAAAGATATTTTGGAATTTGAAAAATATACCGTTGAACTTGCCGAAGATGGGTTTAAAGCCTTGGATATATTGAGAATCAAAGATTTTGATGTCATTTTGTGCGATATAAAAATGCCGGGAATGGATGGCATTGAAGTACTTCAGAAAATTGAAGAAATTAAGCCCGATATTCCGGTGGTAATGATTTCGGGGCACGGAAACATTGACACGGCAGTTGAATCGATAAAAAAAGGTGCATTTGACTTTATCGAGAAACCACTCGATTTGAACCGGTTGCTTATTACACTTCGCAATGCAATGGACAAATCGTCGCTCATTACCGAGACCAAAGTCCTGCGCAAGAAAGTAAATAAGCGTTATGATATTGTTGGCGAATCGACTGCCATTAAAAAAGTAAAAGATATGGTTGACCGCGTGGCTGCAACCGATGCCCGAGTACTAATTACCGGCTCGAACGGAACAGGAAAAGAACTGGTTGCCCGCCGTCTTCACGAAAAAAGCAACCGGGCCGACGGGCCATTTATTGAAGTTAACTGCGCCGCAATTCCATCGGAATTAATTGAAAGTGAATTGTTCGGGCACGAAAAAGGAGCATTTACCTCGGCTGTAAAACAACGTAAAGGCAAATTCGAACAAGCAACGGGCGGAACTATTTTTCTCGATGAAATTGGCGATATGAGTCTTTCGGCCCAGGCCAAAGTGCTTCGCGCGCTTCAGGAGAGTGTTATTTCCAGGGTCGGCGGCGATTCACAAATAAAAGTTGATGTACGTGTGGTGGCTGCAACAAACAAAAATTTGGCTAAAGAAATTGAACAAAATACCTTCAGAGAAGATTTATATCATCGACTGAGTGTTATATTAATTCATGTACCCGATTTAAACGACCGAATTGAAGACATCCCCGTTTTATGCAATTATTTCATTGATTTGATTTGTGTTGAATACGGGATTCCAAACAAGCAGATTGAAAAAGAAGCTATATTGGAATTACAAAAACTGAAATGGACCGGAAATATCAGGGAATTTAGAAATGTTATTGAAAGATTGATTATATTATGTGACAAAATTATAACCCGCGACGATGTTCTGAATTACGCCGTTCCGCGCTATTGAGAAAGTTTATATTCCGAAATTTTGTAGTCTGACCTTTTGGGTGAATAATTTACATAAAACACAACAACAAATTTCAATAAACTAATAGCATTTGCGAATGCAAATATTGGATGATTTTATCAGTTTTTTTAAGGTTCCTGAAGCCGATAAGGAAATAATACAGCAAGAAATTAAGCATGAAAACATCAAGCGGATATTTTATTTGTCGCTAATTGGAGCGCCAGCAAGCTTTTTGCATATCATCTTTTTCTCTTTTAATCTGAACGATGCCTCCTCGTCCGAATACAATTGGAAAATATCGATACTTACGATCCATTCTTTTATAACCTGCTTTCTTATATTGGTCAGTTCGGTTATTTATTTCTCTTTTATTCGCGAAAGAAAAAACTTGAAACCTGCGCAAGTTTGCGTAACTATTGTCACATTAATACTAATGGTTGGAGGATCGGTCATTTCGGCTATCGATCAGCAAGTTACAACGGCTATTAATCCATTCATTGTAACTTCGACTATTGCAGCCATTGTTCTGTTAACCAAACCGATAAATTCCATATTATATTATGTAGGTAGCTATATTTGCTTTTATTTTTTGATGGAAAATGCGCAGCCCAACCCCGATATTTTAATCTCAAACAAGGTTAATGCGATCACTTTTTCGGGGATAAGCTTATGTATTTCGTTTATATTTTGGCGATTACATCTTACCAGATACAGGCAGCATAAGTTAATTGAATTGCAAAAGAATGAGCTGGAAGAAAACTATAATAAGCTTAAATTTTATTCAGAGGAGCTCAAAGAAAGTAATAGCACGAAAGACAAACTGATTTCTGTAATTGCACACGATTTTCGTAGTCCGCTGGCTTCACTTATTAATGTAACCAAATTACTTTCTGAAGATTTCGACATTATGAGCCGGGAAGAGGCTAAAAACATCATGATTTCTCTGCACAAAGAAACAGAACTAACCTATGAAACATTAAACAACCTATTGGTTTGGTCGAAAACCCAGCAGAAGAAACTCGAACCAGTTTTTGAAACCGCCAATTTATACAAGCTGGTAGAAAGCGCTACTGTGCCAATACAAAGTATATACAAACAAAAAGTCATAACTTTTACCAATAACACTGATAGAAGTATTGAGGTCATGGTAGATTTATCAATGATTCAATCGGTTATAAAAAATTTAATAATCAACGCCATCAAGTTTTCTTATGAGGGCGGAGATATTACAGTAAATACCAATTTTGACGAAAATTTTGTAACTGTTGCTATTCAAGACAGCGGAATTGGGATGGCGCCGGAAATCTTGGAAACGCTATTCAAATCAGGATCAGAATATACTACAATCGGAACTCAGAATGAAAAAGGCACAGGTCTTGGCCTTCAAATATGCAAAGAATTCGTTGAATTAAACGAAGGACAAATCTGGGCTAAATCGGAGCCCGGCAAAGGTTCAACATTCTACTTTTCACTTCGAAGAAGCACATCATAAATATTTTTCAAGCGTAAAAAACAAGTAGAGCGTTTAATTGTTAAGATATTTAAACAGTGTTATGCTGTTGAAATATAAGAACTCTGATTGCGGTTAGGCTTGCGTTTGTCATGGCGTAAAGAAATTCGGTAAACTCTCTTGAATTTAGCTATCCGTCAATCGGAGTTTTTTAAGTTAAAAACATAAGCTCTTCCACTAATACTTCACGAAAACATAAGTGTTTCAAACTTCGGAAAGAAAACCCGGCAGTGCAATCAGCAAGGGACTGAATAATTTTCCTAATTTTGCTATCATGAAGGATTTTTCGATGAGGACGGTCACCGTCATGCGTTACATTACACCTCTTCGCGAAGGAGGAAGTTTACCTGCACTTGCCGAAGCTGACGACGATTTCAAATATGTGCTGAAATTTCGTGGAGCGGGACACGGCGTGAAAATGTTGATTTCGGAACTTTTGGGTGGAAAAATAGCAGAAGCATTGGGGCTAAAAATTCCTGAATTGGTGTTTGCAAACCTTGATGTTGATTTTGGGAGAACAGAAGGAGACGAGGAAATCCAGGATTTACTGAAATTCTCTGAAGGCCTGAATCTTGGCATCCATTACCTTTCAGGAGCAATTGCTTATGAACCAACAATTAAAGTAGATTCGTTGCTGGCATCAAAAATCGTTTGGCTCGACGCTTTCACAACCAATATTGACCGAACCTTTCGAAACTCAAACCTTTTGTGGTGGCACAAAGAGCTTTGGATTATTGATAACGGAGCTTCATTCTATTTTCATCATTCCTGGCAAAATTTCGATGTAGCATCGAAAACGCCTTTCGCCCATGTGAAAGATCACATTCTGCTTCCCAAAGCTAATCATTTAGATGAGGCCGATGCTTTTGCAAAATCGATGCTGAACGATCGAATAATTGAAGAAATAGTCAACTTGATCCCCGACGATTGGCTGCATTGGAACGATACGGATGAGAGTCCTGAAGAAATTAGGAAAGTTTATTTAAATTTCATAAAAACCAGGTTGGACAATTCTGCAATTTTCCTAAACGAAGCAAAAAATGCAAGATGATAAGCTCTATGAATATGCCGTTATCAGGCTCGTTCCAAAAGTTGAGAGAGAAGAATTTCTCAATGTTGGATTGATGATGTTTTCAAAAAAAGAAAAATACATCAGGATGGAGTTTTATCTATGTCCCGATAAATTCCAGCTGATAAAAAACGATTTGGATTACCAGGATATATACAACGCATTGGAAAGCTTCAGAAAAGTTGCGTATGGCGAAAAAGATGGAGGACCAATAGCTGAGTTTGATATTCCTGAACGGTTCCGCTGGCTGGCAGCCGTTCGAAGCTCGGTTATTCAAACATCAAAGACACATCCAGGAAAATCAAAAGATCTGGACAAAACTTTTAGTCGCTTATTTGAAGAGTTAGTAAAATAAAGGCATTTTGAGCTTCTGTTGTTATTTATGCGGACGGGACTCGAACCCGTCTCGCCTTAGGCGAGATGACTTGTCGATTTCTAACCAACTGAACTACTTTTTGCAACTAAATAAGGAGCTTTAAGCTGTTGTGAAGCCAGCTGCAATATTCAAATCTGATTCGATAAGCCATTGGATATAGCTTAAATTGCTTCGCTTTAGCTGCCGTTCCCTGATTATTGCTGATTTCTTGTCAGCCATCTTTTCTAAATATACCATACGCCAGGGACCCTTTCCTGAGGTATATTGACTTCGACCTTGGTTGTGCTCTTCAAGACGTAACAATGGATAGGAAGTATAGCCTTTGTAATAAAGGTTCTGTGATGCCGAATGAAGGATATAAACGTAATAATACATATACAAAAAAAAGGGAGCTTTAACTCCCTTTGGCGGTGCGGACGGGACTCGAACCCGCGACCCTCGGCGTGACAGGCCGATATTCTAACCGACTGAACTACCGCACCAATTTCGTATTGTAAATTTTATTTGCGGTGCGGACGGGACTCGAACCCGCGACCCTCGGCGTGACAGGCCGATATTCTAACCGACTGAACTACCGCACCAAATAATGTTTTAAATCAAAATTTACAACACTCTTTTTTAGAACATACCTCATGAAATCCGTTTCTCAAAAGGCTTTGCAAATATAGCCTTTCTTTCTTTTCATACAATAGGGCATTAAATTTTTTTTCAATCGTTCTATCCTACTTTGTTCAATAGAGCCAACCATCTAATTATCAGAATATCTAGACTTCTCCTTTAACTATTATAATATTGTCCTGATTAAGTTTTTTTTCGCCATTCCATCTGTATGCTAATAACTTACCCGACCTGGATATCGCAGAATCGACGCAACAAATATTACTACTTAAAATACAAGGATGATCAATCAAACTATAGTGGCCAAAAATAATTATTGGGCTATTTTCAGAATAAGGACTTCGAAATGCCACTAATTCTTTTGGAATAGTGTATGCCGGAAGCTCAAAGCGACTTTCCATCGAAATATCTTTAAAGGTTTTACCCTCAGGGTTTTCCCACCATTTCATCCTGAAAGAACGATGAGGTTGCTTGTTATTATCAAAAATTAACAAATCGCGCGGAAGCTGAAAATCGATTCCTTTTACGGTTTCCCAGAATCCCCTGGCAAAAGGAGTTTCGCCCACTGCAACCTCACGCAAAATAGTTTTACTAATTTTTGGCCCGGTTAAGGTTTCCTGAATTAGCTTAATATTTAAATCGTTCCAACAAGCATGAACGACCCTTAAATCGCCAAAATCAAGAAAAAGTGGTAACGTACGAAGCCATTTCAAATGGCTTTTCAAATCGGCTTTATTGTTCGTAAATTCAGATAAGGTTTGATTAATTTGTAACTGATATTTTTGGATACGTTTTTTAAGATACTTACCATCAGCATCTTTCAGGTGATATAATATGGCATATAATTCGTGATTTCCCAAAATAGCATAAGCATTACCAGCCTCAACCATTTTTCTGACAATTGATATTGTTTCCCTGATTTTGGGCCCACGATTAATCAAGTCGCCAACAAATACGGCTTTCCTTTCTGGATGAGAAAAGACTCCGTTATTCAAAGAATATCCCATTTTCAGAAGTAATTTCTTTAGCTGGTCAGCATAGCCGTGAACATCTCCAATAATATCGTACATAAAAAAATTGCCCAAACGGTTTGTCTGGGCAATTTAACTATTTTTTGAATACCACCGTTTCTTTCAGTAATGAAACGATGACGACTTTGGTTTTCTACCAGAAATACACATAGAATAGCGCACACGCCAATACTACTCCTGCCGAAGCAATTACATCCCATTTGTTCCAGCTCTTCCAAATGAGCGCTTTGTAATCGCCTGTAAAAGTAATGGCATCTACCTGTTGTGCGGTTGGTTTCGCCGTAAAAATCGATACAACAACCATGAACAGCATGATGAATACCAGTAACCATATTTCGAAAATAAGCCAGTTGGTATGCCAGAACCAATGGGTTGATTCCCAATACCAGCCGGTCATTACGTTTTTACCTGTATTCGTCAGGATGTTTGTAAGCAGGCGCACCATACCAATTAAAAAGCCTACTATTAAGCCTAGTTCGCCAGCTTTAGGCGTAATTCTCTTTGAAAATATACCCAGCACAAATACGGCTACCATTGCAGGAGCAAGTAACGACTGAATGCCTTGCAGGTAGGAGTACAGACTACCGAGACTCATCATAACCGGGATCCAAATAATACCAAGTAGAACAACAACAACCGTAGCAATACGGCCTACCAAAACGTATCGGGCCTCGGTCTTGCCTTTAAACATTGGCTTATAGAAATCTTCGGTGTATAAAGTAGCACACGAATTGAAGAACGCCGCCAGAGAAGCCACCAATGCGGAAATAAAGCCAATAGTAACAATACCTTTCACACCGGCTGGCAATACAAACTTAACCATTGAACCAAAAGCTGTATCTGGATTGTCGAGCTTAAAGCCGCTGTCGGGACGAGCGGCCAATGCTGCAGCAATCATACCCGGAATTAAAAACATAAACACTGGCAACAACTTGAAATAACCGGCAGCAATTGTACCACGGCGAGCACGTTTCATTACAACATCATTAGACTCACCTTTTTGTTGTCCGAGTACACGTTGAACAATGTGCTGGTCGGTAGCCCAATACCAAAAGCCAATAATTGTAGCTCCAAGAAATACCCAAAAACCGGGATATTCATCGTACAAGGGGTCACCGGTCTCGAAGTGGAACATGTGATTTGTGCCGTAAGCAATACCATCGGCTCCTTTTCCAAGCGTTTTAGAAAAATCTATCATAGCCGCCCAGCCGTCAGTTATACTGCCACTTCCGAGTGCTGACAATCCAAGGAAAAGCACCAGAAATGAACCAATGATTAGTATAGGAGTTTGAATGGCCGACAGTGTCATCACACCTTTCATACCACCAAAGACGGTAAAAATACCAGTTAACACGATCAAACCAATAGCTCCATACCAAAAAGGCAATCCAAGAAGGCTCTCCATGAAAATACCACCAGTAAATGCAGTTACGCTCACCTTGGTTAACACGTAAGCTATAAGTGTAATGATAGACAGCCATGAACCTGTGCGAGGTGTGTAGCGATTTTTAAGGAAGTCGGGCATGGTGATGATTTTCCCCAATTTGGTATTCATAAGTTGGTAGAACGGTACAAATAGCCAGCCCAAAATAAGGATCATCCAACCCTGCATTTCCCAATGCGCCATGCCTACACCAGCTTTTGCCCCTGTACCGGCAAGCCCTACAAGGTGTTCAGAGCCAATGTTTGCTGCAAAGATAGCAGCACCAATAATATACCAAGGTTCGCCTTTACCGAACAGGTAGTCTTCGCTGTCGGCACCTTGTTGCAAGCGTTTGTGCTTCTGTATCGAGCGGTAAACTGCCCAGCCGACCAGTAATATACCTACTACTATAATTAACCAGTCGAGCCAAATAAACTCATGCGAATTCCAATTCATAAGTCGTGTATTAGATTATTAATTTGAGTATTAGTTGCATATTTCAAAACTTAACTATACGATCTATTCCAATTTCTTCAATATTGCTTTTGGCTTTGTAGTAAAAAGCGCCTTTTCTCGATTCTGAAGGATCTTTTTCACTTAGTTTTTCAAGAACTCCAAGTGATAAAATTTTTTTTCTGAAATTACCAGGGTCGAATTCCCGTTGAAAAATTGCTTCATATAATTTTCTTAACTGAATCAACGTAAATTTCTCAGGCAAAAGTTCAAAACCGACAAGACTGTATACAGCCTTTTGCTGAAGTTTGGCAAGAGCTTTTTCGAACATGGCCTGATGGTCAAAAATTAACTGCGGCAATCTTCTGACAGGAACCCAGTAGGCTCCATTTTCTTTTACTTTTTCCTCATCATGCAAATCAATTCTGATTAAAGCATAATAAGCCAAACTAATAACCCTTGCTTCCGGGTCTCTGTTCGGTATGGAAAACGCTTCGACCTGCTCTAAAAAAATTTGTTCTAATCCAGTTGTTTGTTTTAAAATTCTGGCAGCTGCTTCATCTCCCGATTCCTCATCCTGAATAAAACCACCTAACAACGACCATTTCCCCTTCGACGGCTCAAAACCACGTGGATAAAGCAAAAGCTTAAGCTCATCATTCTGATAACCCAAGATAACGCAATCTACTGAAACGTAATGTTTAGCATGTACTTTATACAATTCCATGTATATCCAAATTGTATTGACGAATGTATAAAAGTAAATTTTACTTTTATTATTTCAGGCGAATTATTTATTGGTTTCTGTTGGAAAACATTTATTGGTTAAGAGCAAAAAAAAGAAGGATCAAAAATGGTCCTTCTTTCATGTATCGATTAAAATTTCGTTTCAACTATACCGGAATGTCTTTGTTCACGTTTTTGCTTCCGATTAAAGCATAGAACAACAAGTAACCCAAACCAGCAACAATTACCCAGTAACTAGGCATATAACCAGCGAAATCGGCTACCCATCCCTGAATTGCAGGAAGAATACCTCCACCGCAAACCATCACCATGAAAATACCTGAAGCTGCTGCCAAATATTTACCTAAACCTTCTACTGCAAGATTGAAAATACCACCCCACATTATTGAGGTACAAAGTCCTACTAATACAAGGAATGCAGCATTAATTGGAACTTCAAGCAAGCCAAAAGAGGTTACTCCGTCAATACTTTTCAAAACTGGTAATGAAACCAAAGTAGAGGCTGAAGAAAACATAGCCAGGAGGACAAGAACCAAACCTAAACCTGATGCAAAAGTGAGCATCGTTTTACTTGATACTTTTGCTCCGATTGAAGCTCCTACCAAACGACCAATCAGCATCAGGAACCAATAAGTTCCTGCAACAAATCCTGCAGTAGTAGCATTCAATGCATTTGGAGTAGCCGGATCAACAAGGAAATAATTTAATACTCCCGGTGTACCTACTTCAACGCCAACGTATACAAAAATACCGATAGCGCCTAAAATGAAATGACGGAACTTCAAAGCTCCCGACATCAGGTTTCCCAGTGGTTCAGAAGATTGTTCAGCGTGAGGTTCCGGAATATTTACAAAATATAATACTAAAAATACGATTGCGAACACAGCCATTGCAGCGTACATGAATGGGAAAATATTGGTAATTTGCGCTTTGGCTGCATCACCAATCAAAATACCAACGATCATAGGAGTAGCAGTAGCCATTACTGAGTTGAAAGAACCGCCAACCTGAATCAACTGGTTACCAGTATTTCCACCACCACCAAGAGTGTTCAACATTGGATTAACCACTGTATTCAACAAACACATTGAAAATCCGGCAACAAATGCACCGCCGAGGTAAACTGCAAAAGCTGAATCCTGACCTGAATAACCTGAAAGATATTGGATACCCACTCCAACAAAGCCAACTGCAATAGCAATCAAAGCCGTTTTCTTATAGCCTATTCTTTGAAGCAAAATTCCACTGGGTATTCCCATTACTGCATAAGCAATAAAGTTAGCTGCATTCCCAAGAAGTCCCAGGAAATTAGTTACAGCAAATTGGCTCTTTAACACGATACCCATTGGAGCTGCAAGGTTTGTTACAAACGAAATCATACCAAACAGCATGATCATCATGATGATTGGCACTGTGTAATTTTTGTTCTGACTCATAATTCGAGGTAATTTGATTGTTAATTGATGAAGTTAAAGTTTGTGTTTAAATATTCAGATTTAGTGCTCGAATTTGCAAAAAATAACTCAGTATTTGTGCAAACTGGTAAAAAAAGCGCCAAAAATAAAATGATGACCGGAAGCCAATCTTTAAAGGAAAGGAAGCAACCAGTCATCACTAATTCTATATTTGATTATAAATCAAGTTTTATTGAACCTTTGGCACGAATGAACAGTTTATGACACGAACCCTGGCCATAAACATGTTCCAGGGTACTTACATATTTATTGAGCAAGTCCTGAGGAACGAAAGCCTGAATGGTTCCACCAAATCCACCACCATGAACGCGCCATGCACCTTTACCCTTCAAAATCATTTCGCTCAAAGCCAAAGCCAGCGAAACGACCTGTTCGTCTTTATGAACCACATCAAAAATGTTCTGGTTATACATGTACGAGCTGTAACCCGATTCAACAACCAGTTTCAGGAAAGTTTGGAAATCGTTGTTTTCCAAAGCAGCTACCTGGTCAACTACCCGAGCATTATCGCCCTGGAAGTGGTACGCACGAAGTAATGCGCGGTCGCCGGTTACTTTGCGAATTTCAGGCATTTTATCAACGATTTGCTCCAAGCTTACCTCGCGTAAAACTTTTGCACCCAATTCAGCTGCAACAGCTTTCATTTCGGTTGGCAACGAAGCATATTCGGCCTGAGAAGCAGCATCATCGTGTCCGCCACCTACATCGGTAATTACCAGAGCGAAACCAGTTTTTACAAAGTCGAAATCAACTTCTTTCACGATTGGTTTCGATGGATCTTCAAAATCGATGGTAATCAATCCACCAACCGAACAAGCGGTCTGATCCATCAAACCGCAAGGCTTTCCGAAGAAATTATTTTCCGACCACTGACCAATGATTCCGTTCTCAACCGCGCTCATTTTACCATTATTGAACAGGTGATTGATGATAGCGCCAATAAGTACTTCGAAAGAAGCTGATGAGCTTAAGCCTGAACCTTTCGGTACTCGACCTTCGATGCAAGCGTCGAAACCGCCAATGGCATAGCCTTTTTCGCTCATGCGGGCAGCAATACCTTTTACCAGCGACGAAGAAGTATAGAATTGTGCCGGATCAATTTCCAGCGAACCCAAATCAACCTGGAATTCGGGATAACCAACTGATTTAATGCGGATCGTATTGGTTCCGTTTGCAGCGGCAACCGCAATGTTATCGAGGTTTACAGCGCCTGCCAATACGCGACCGTAGTTGTGGTCGGTATGGTTACCACCGATTTCGGTACGCCCCGGCGAGCTGAACAATGAAACATCGTCGGTTCCGTAAACCGACTGAAATTCGTTCATCAAAGTGGCATAACGATCGGCCTGTTCTTTCAAAACAGCTTCGTTTGCACCATATAATTCTTTGAACAAAGGGTTATTCCCATTTGCAATTTTTTCGACTAATGCGCTAATTTTTGCCATAGTTTTTAGTGTGTTTAATTATTTATTGGTTATTGTTTTTTATAATGAACCGGCGAAAGGTCGCGCAACCGCTGAGCAGCCTGTTCGGCGGTAATATCGCGTTGCGGAGTGGCCAGCATTTCGTAACCTACCATAAATTTCTTTACCGATGCCGAGCGTAAAAGCGGCGGATAAAAGTGCATGTGCAAATGCCATTCAGGATAATCCTTTCCATCGGTTGGAGCCTGGTGCAAACCTGCCGAATAAGCAAAAGAAACTTCAAACAGGTTATCGTATTTCACAGTCAGTTGCTTGTAGATATCGGCCAAACCTGATCTTTCTTCTTCAGTAAGCTGAAGTATATTTTGAACGGCGCGACGGCTGATAATCATGGTTTCGAAAGGCCAAACTGCCCAATATGGAACCAGGGCCACAAAATGTTCATTTTCAACCAGCAATCGTTCTTTCTTTCCCAATTCGGCGTTCAGGTAATCGCCTAAAAGCGTAGTTCCATGCTTTTCGAAGTAATCTTTTTGCGATTTCGACTCTTTGATAAGCTCGGTTGGAACCGACGACGACGACCAAATTTGTCCGTGCGGATGTGGGTTTGAACATCCCATGATCGAGCCTTTATTCTCGAAAATCTGGACATAGTTGATCATCGGGTTAGTACCTAATTCTTCAAACTGTTCGCACCAAACATCTACAACTTTGCGAATATCTGCAACTTCCATTTCAGGAATGGTCAGACTGTGATCGTCGCTGAAACAAATTACTTTGCAAATGCCACTTTCGCTTTTGGCCTGGAAAAGACTTCCTTCGTCAACATTTCCTTCAGGAGTATCGGTAAGTAAAGCGCTAAAATCGTTGGTAAAAACGAATGTTCCCTTGTATGGTGGATTAAACTTCCCTCCTGCCCTCTCGTTTCCGGCACATAAATAACAGGTTGGATCGTATTTGGGCCGCTCGTCTGATGCAGTTTTTTCAACCTGCCCCTGCCACGGGCGTTTAGCGCGATGAGGCGAAACCAAAATCCAATCGCCGGTAAGCGGGTTTAAACGTCGGTGCGGATGATCTTCAATATTAAAATTACTCATTTTATTTAGTTTTTCTGATTGTCAAATTGTTCCGAGCTACGAGTTCCAAGTTTCGGGTAATAACTCGGCTCACGTTGCGACTAAAAACAGAATACTGTTCCAGCCGACCTAAAAAACAGTACTCCATTCAACTGGTGGGTACTGGTGGGTAAAAATAGATCATTTAGCCGTTTATAAAACATTCGGAATCTGTGTTTAGAAACATATCAGAGAGAATTTCTTCGTATCAATGCCGAGTTATTCCTTATACTTTCACCACTTCTTTCCTGAATCATCCGGGCCAAGGTTTGCCCCATCAGTTGAAAATCAGTTGAAATAGTGGTAATTCCATCGGCTACAACTTCCTTAAGCATGGTATCGTTAAATGATACAATACCAAAATCCTCACCAAGTTTAAGATTTTTCTCTGCTGCCATCTTTACCAGTTTTACCAGGTTGCGGTCAGAAGGGACAAAGTAAGCTTCTCCACTTTTTATAGTTTTGTTTTCTATATTCCTTATAATATCAAATTGAAAGTTTTTCTCTTTGCAATACTTTTGAAAACCTAGCATTCGACCTTCCGGCTCTTTTCCTCCAGGAAAGATCATGATCAACTTGTTGTATTTTTTCAATAAATCGGTCCCGTCATTTAAGGCTTCGTATACATCTCGTTCAAAATCTTGATATACAACCGGATATTCAACTAAATCATCTTTTTTCCTGTCTAAAATATAAACTTTGTCTTTAGGTAATTTGCCAACAATATTTATAGTATCGTCGAAGGTGGCCGGCATAATTATATACGAAGTATACTTCCCAATACTTTCTGTTATAAGGTTCTTAAATACCCGATAATTAAAATGATGAAAATAAATATCGACATTCGATTTGTTATCCAGACTGTTCAGGAAAGAGGTATACAGGTCTTCTTTAAAAGCATTCAATTCGTCGAAAAGAACAAATATTTTCTGATCAACGTTAATTTCGGTGCTATTGATATAATAGCCTTTCCCAGGAATAGAGTTAATTATTCCTTTGGCTTTAAGCTCGTTAAAAGCAACCATTACCGTATCTCGCGACAATTCGAACTCGGAACAAATTTCATTCAGCGAAGGAATTTTATCCCCAAGCTTTAATTCTCCTAAAGAAATAGAAGTATAAATTGAATTTATTATTTGCCGGTATTTAGGAATCCCAAGCGAATCATCGATCTGAATATTTTTCACAAGCCTGGTATGTTAAAGGTTTATGCAACCAAAAGTAAAAATAAATCTCAATTATTTACACAACCAGTACCTACCAGTCCGAGCGAAAAAATTAAATTTGTATGCCGGTTAAAAACAGTTTTCAACTCAAAACTCGGAGCTTGCATCTCAGAACAATGAAAAAACTAAAAATATCTAAACATGAAAATTACAAAAACCAATTTCGGGCAATTAAATGATGGACAGCATGTTGACCTGTTCACACTTTCAAATGATAACCAAATAACTGTAAAAATTACCAATTACGGAGGAATAATAACCGCAATTAAAACTCCGGATAAAAATGGAAAATTGACGAATGTTGTTTGCGGATTCGAGAAATTTGAAACTTACATTAGTGAGCAATACCTGGGGAGCTACCCATACTTTGGGTGCATCTGCGGACGGGTTTGCAACCGCATTGGTGAAGGTAAATTTACCCTCGAAGGCAAAAACTATTCATTGGCTGTAAACAATGGGCAAAACCACCTGCATGGCGGATTGGTTGGATATGACCGCCGTTTATTCTCGGCTGAAATAATTGAATCTGGAGATAAAATAGGCGTTAAACTTAGCTATTTAAGCCCCGACAAGGAAGAAGGTTATCCTGGAAATCTGCAAGTAACCTGCACTTATGCTTTAAATAACAACAATGAACTTTCGCTCGAATATGGGGCCGAAACTGACCAAACAACAATTGTTAACCTAACCAACCATACTTATTTCAATTTTACTGGAGGGAAAGATCAAATTCTTGATCATGAACTTCAGTTGACGGCCAAAACATTCACCGAATCGGTTGATATGATTCCAACAGGCAAAATTGTTCCGGTAGAACGTACGCCATTCAATTTCCTGAATAAAAAGAAATTAGGCAAAGATATTGAACAACTGGAAACTGGTTACGACCTAAATTTTGTGCTCGACAATCCCGAAGGCAAACTGGTTTATGCCGGAACCCTTAGCGAAGCTACCTCCGGGCGTTCGGTTGAAGTTTATACCACGCAACCCGGAATTCAGCTTTATACAGGTTATTGGATACCTGATTTAATGATCGGCGGCAAACGCCAATTCGGAAGTTATTCGGGTGTTGCCCTTGAAACACAACATTACCCCGATTCGGTAAATAAACCTGAATTTCCTTCGGTTATACTTAAGCCGGGAGACAAATTCCACGAAAAAACGATTTATAAATTCGGTACAATTTAGAGGAAAGGGCTTCGGCCCTTTTTCTTTTCGTATGAGCCAAAACAAAAATTTGTACATTTGAGTTTTATAGGAATAATTCTTAAACGATAACTTAATGAAGACTATTATCGAACTTTTTGAGGCAAGTGTAAAAAAATATCCAAACAATAACTATTTGTGGGAAAAGCACAACGGGAAATATGAGGGAACAACTTTCGGCCAAACCCGTGAATTGGTGTTAAAATTTGGAGCAGGATTGGTTTCACTTGGATTACAAAAAGGCGATCGTGTCGGACTTATTTCTGAAGGCAGGAATGCCTGGATTATTTCCGAATTAGGTATTTTATATGCAGGTGGAATCAATGTTCCGCTTTCGGTAAAGCTCGAATCGGGTAACGATCTGAAATTCAGGCTAGCGCACTCCGGTAGTAAAATGGTGATTGTTTCCAAAGGACAGGCTTCGAAAATTGAAGAAATTACCGACCAGTTGCCTGAACTGGAAAAAGTTATTTACCTGGATGGAAAAGAAAATCCGGGATCAAAAGATATCAGTTATGAGCAGGTTTTGACTTTAGGCACTGAATATTTGAAAGAAAAATCGGAAGAATTTGAGACTTTGTACAAATCTGTTTTACCTGATGATGTTGCCAATATTTCCTACACATCGGGTACAACAGCCGACCCCAAAGGAATCATGCTCACTCAACTTAATTATGCCGCCAATGTAATTCAATCGAGCACAGTTCTTCATATTGGCGAAGACTGGAAAACATTGGCCTTCCTTCCCTGGGATCACTCATTTGCCCACACAGCGTGCCTGTATTGTTTTATGTTTTACGGAGCAGGTGTTGCTTCTCTTGAGATAGGTAAAACACCAATGGAAACACTAAAAAATATTCCAAAAAATATCAAGGAAATTCAGCCCAGCATTTTAATGAGTGTTCCGGCAGTTGCCAAAAATTTCAGAAAGGGCATTGAATCGAATATCAGAGCCAAAGGACCAATAGCTGAAAAAATGTTTACCCATGCCTTAAAAATTGCATACAAATATAATGGCAACGGCTGGAACAGAGGCAAGGGCTTAAATGCCATATACAAACCACTGCTCGCTTTTTACGATAAAATACTGTTTTCGAAAATCAGAGAAGGTTTTGGCGGAAAACTTGAGCTGTTTATTGGTGGAGGAGCGCTGCTAGATACCGAACTTCAGCGTTTCTTCTTTGCCATTGGTATGCCAATGTGCCAGGGATATGGGTTATCTGAAGCTGCGCCGGTTATTTCATCAAATGTTTTGGGCGCAGTAAAATTCGGATCGTCGGGGCGCCTGGTTAAATACCTCGATTTGAAAATTTGTGACGCCGATGGCAACGAACTGCCGCTTGGTGAAAAAGGCGAGATTGTTGTGAAAGGCGACAATGTGATGAAAGGCTACTGGAATAACCCCAAAGCTACTGCCGAAACGGTTAAAGACGGCTGGCTTTACACCGGCGACATGGGATTTATGGATAATGATGGTTTCCTTCATGTTCTGGGCCGTTTCAAAAGTTTGCTTATTGGCAGCGACGGCGAGAAATATAGTCCAGAAGGAATTGAGGAATCGCTCGTCGATCAGTCTGCTTTTATCGATCAATGTATGCTTTACAATAACCAAAATGCCTATACCTCAGGAATGATAGTGCCGAATACTGCTGCATTGAACCGAGAGGTTGAAAAACGAGGTCTAAAAGCAGGTACTAATGAATCGCTGATTGAATGTCTTAAAATTATTCAGGAAGAAGTTGATGCTTACAAAGCTGGTGGCAAATTTGCCGAATCGTTTCCCGAACGATGGTTGCCGGCAACAATTGCTGTTCTGCCCGAAGCATTTACAGAACAAAACCATTTATTAAATTCGACCATGAAAATGGTAAGAGGAAAAATAACTGAATACTTCACGAAAGAGCTTGAATTTCTCTATACTCCTGAAGCAAAAAACATTGTAAACCAGAGAAATATAGAGGCTATCAGAAAATGGCAAAGTAAATAACCAGTTCGACTTAACAACAAAAAACACGCTACAATGAAACAAATAACGTTCATTATCCTTTTATTCACGACTTTTCATTTAGATACATTCGCTCAAAAAATAAGCGGATTGGGAGGAGAATTTTCGCTGTTCAGTATTAGACCAAATTACAGAGATTGGGTATCGAAAAAAACTGGTTTTGAGTTATTTGGAGGCATAGCTGCTGAATTTGAAGACTTAAACCCCAACGATTTCGAAGCCGGATTTAAATTTTTGCATGCGCTGGTTTACAAAAGAACTGATCGAACGTACATCGGGATTATTGGAAAATACAAATGGTTGAACTTAACCAAACCTGATTCAAGGGCCAGCCTTCCTATTCCTGGATTTCTTGTTGGGAAGGAATGGTATAGCAAACGAGTTCATCGGAAAGGCATTGCTGTAGAATTAGGTTACCAGGTTGCATCTAAAGTTTATTCAGTTCCGATAAATTACGATGCCACCGGTAAAAAAACATTTATAGAATTTCCTTTAATTTTAAATATAAGATATACATTTTATACCAAGAGATGAAGGTATTAGCCATAATTAATTGTTTCCAGGATATTTATATTATTGAATATCCTTTTCATTACCTGGTGCTGAACGAAGCGTAGCCGGCCTAAGCTGTTGAGCCGAAAAACAAGTGTCTTTGGTAAACGAATTTCTACTGAAGTTTATAAGTGACTGATAAGGTTTTAAACCTCAGTAGAAATTACATGTGCATGAATGTATAACCTTATTAAATTATTGAATTTCAATTTTTTAAATAATTCTCAATATAGAACTTAGGTTAGTTACTAATTTTCACGACATTTCCTGGCACTTCATTACCAATTATTACCTGCTTTTCAGAAGTAGTAATTCCGCAATTTTTAAGTATGGTGCTACCCATCGACTGGCCGCCTATCTTAATAACAGGACTAACTCCAAACGGTGTAACCAGTCCATCAATTGATATACTGCTACTGTTTTTCAAATCAATCACCGGGTTTTTCTTAGTACGAAGTGTCAGCTTATTAATCTTTACATTTTTCGCGTCGCAACAAGTCATTCCGTAGTCCGATTCAATCGTAATATTATCAAGCTCAACATTTTCGAGATTCATTTCGGGAAGGCCCTGTAACTGAATACCCAACATAGCTCCTTTGCAGTTTACATTTTTTATAAAGATGTTTTTAAACTGTGGGGTTTCTTCGGTAACCGGCAAAAGCTTTGGAGTTTGTCCACTTTCCCCAGCTTCCAAATCTTCCGACGCCGAACGTCCACTATAAAAAAGGTTGAATGAAATAGCCTGAGTAGGAATATTGATCATTTCAATATTGGAAATAAAAATATTCTCGACAACGCCGCCACGACCACGATTACTCTTAAACCGAAGACCGACATCAGTTCCAAGAAATGTGCAGTTAGAAACATGAAGATTCTTTACACCGCTCGACATTTCACTGCCAACGGTTACGCCGCCATGACCATGAAACACGATGCAATTTTTAATGATCAGGTTTTCGTTGGGCATCTTGCGGTCGCGCCCTTCCTTATCTTTTCCTGATTTAATGCAAATTCCATCGTCACCGGCATCAAATGTACTGTCGTGAATCACACTGTTTTTGCACGATTCAATATCGATTGCATCTCCATTCTGTGAATACCAGGGATTTCGGATGGTCATATTCCGGAAAGTAAAATCTTCACACATCAGCGGATGAATGCACCAAGCCGGCGAATTCTGGAACACAGGGCCATCAAGAAGCACCTTTTTGCACGAGATCAAACTAACCATCACAGGACGCAGAAAATCACGGATTTTTTCGAATTCAGCCTTTGTCTTCAGTGAGCGGGGAACGTTCATTTCTGATTGCTTTTCGCCATCAATAAACTGTTGCGACGGATACCAGGTTTTGCTGTTTCCACCAACAATACCGCCAGATGCAACTAAAGTTTTCCACTGCGATTCGGTTAGTTTCTCCTTTTTCACAGCACGCCATGCCTCGCCTGAACCATCGAAAACACCATGCCCGGTAATGGCGATATTTACCAGATTCCGGCCATTGATTGGCGACATACAACGGAATGTGTTATAACCTTCGAAATTGGTTTCAACCAAAGGATACAGGTCTTTATTTTTACTAAAAATGACCAAAGCGCCAATTTCAGAATAAAGCTCGATGTTACTCTTTAGAGTTATAGGGCCCGTGAGCCATGTTCCGCGCGGAACCACAACACGGCCTCCTCCTTTTTTTGAAACAGCGTTGATGGCGTCAGCAAAGGCTTTTGTACAGAGCTCCTGTCCGCCACTTTTAGCTCCAAAATCAGTAATTGAAACAGAATTTTTAGGGATCGCTGGTTCCTGAACTTTAGGCATTTCGAATTCAATACCTTTGTACAAATCGGGATACTTCTCTGCCTGCGAAAAAGTACAAACCGAAATAAAGACTACTGAAAACAGCGTGATAGTTGATTTTAAAACGTTCATATTCTTATTTTTATCGAATATCCTATTGAATACCTAATTGTTTTAACGTTGGGGTTCTGCTCCAAAACCCTAATTACTTTTTATAATGACACAAAAAATCAAAAAAGATCAAGGCAGAGCCCGCTTCGCACAAAAAAACAAAGTTTGACAGCTCACCAGCCCAGGCCGTTTGCGCTTCATTCAGCGTTAGGCAACAAAAAGAATATTCATATTATTTTACTACAATTCAAACCATTTTTTACCCTTGAAAATTTCCCAACTGAAAGGCGCAAATATCTTTTCTTTCGTGAAATTGAAGGCTTCCTTTTTTGTCAGTTCATGCGACCATATTACCCTTTTTGAACGATCGGCCCCTGCTCCAATGTTCTTATATTCCCAAAACGTAACAGTCTTTTCATTTTCGGTATTCGACCAGTTGTCCCAACCTTCGGGAACGATGAACAATCCCATTTCACAATTCAGGAAAGCTACTTTGGCAAATCCGCGCCACGGACGGCCCAGAAAAACCTTCGTGATTCCTTTAGCTGCTGTTATTTTGCAATCCTTGAAAACATAGCCAAAAGGTTTGCCTTTCGCGGTGCTGGCTGCGGTTAAAAACGAATTAGCCTTGGCATGAATGGTGCATTTTTCGAACAAAGCAGTAGCCTCACCAAAAATGAAATCGGTCGTTCCTTCGATGTAGCAGTTGTAAAAATATTGGCGACCAATTCTTCCGGCGGCATAAACAGTGTCCTGATTTCCTAGGAAACGGCAGTTCACAAATACACAATGATCGCCTTCGACATACAGCGCCAGCGCCTGCCCAACAGGTCCGGCGGTGTTTTCAACCGTTATATTTTCCATTCTGAAATCGCCTGCCTCTACTTTAAGCGTATAGGTATAAAATGTGCTGTTTCGTCCACGGTTTATCTTGTTGAAATGATCGTCCCAGCTGATAATGGTTTTCTCGACGCTTTCGCCGATAATAGACAAAAAAGTATTGCCTTCGGGAATAGCAACCTTTTCTCGATAAACACCATTCTTTACATGGATTGTAAACGGCTTATCCGGAAAAATCCGACAAGCATCCACCGCTTCCTGAATGGTTTTGTAATCGCCTGTTCCATCCTGGGCTACAACCAGATTGTACTTCTCGGCAGCTAACAATATACTCGGAATCAATGACAACCCTACTATTAAACACAAAAGCACGAAGACGCGCATAGAAAAAAAGTTTCGCATCATTTGCCTTGTGCTTTTGTGACTCCGTGGTCCAATTTTTATTATTCTCATAATTTCAGAAGTCCATGACGTTAAAGCACAAGGTGCACCAACAGAGCAAGCCTGCCAATGCACCTTGAAAACTTAATACCAAATAATTATAATCTATTAGTATCCATCATTCTGCCAAAAACCGGTTCCTGCTGTTGTACTCTTATTGGTAACAGCATCTAACTGAGCCTGAGGAATTGGACGGTAATAATGAATATCCTTAACGTTTGCCGCTCCTTGAGCATTGTAAGCTTTTACACGAGCAACAAGGGTTTTGGTACGTTTAAGGTCGAACCAGCGTTGTTGTTCACCGCAAAGTTCAATAGCGCGTTCGTCGAGGATTGTGTTAATATCAACTGTTCCTGACAATGAATTATCCTTACCTGTAATGGCCCGTTTGGCGCGCAGCACATTCAATGTAGCAAGAGCAGTTGTATTGCTCCCTGCTTGCAATTCAGCCTCGGCTTTAATCAAGTACATTTCAGCTAAACGAATAACGATTGCGTCGCGGCTGGACAGGTCGTTGGTCGGATAGGTTGCATTGTATACATTGTCGAGGAATTTTTTGATCCCCGGGAACGAGCACCATCCTCCAATTTTGTATGAATTGTAACGTGCATCAGAATATACATCCGATTTTGCCTTGGCGGCTTCGGTGGGTTTGGCTGTTGCGGGGTCGGACGATGAATAAACCGGGATATCGCCATTACACAGGAACTGAATACGATAGCGGCCCTTAGCCCAAGCTTGTTTGGCTTTTCCAGCGGTTGAATTGCCATCGAGTGGACAATAATAGATCGCTGTATCTTTGATGTTGGGATAGTTTTTCGAACTTCCTTCCAACCCTGGGGCAATAGTATAAGCTTCCAGTAAAGTAGCGTTGGTACGCTGGTCGGTAGCCCTGTATTTATCCAGCAGTTTCCAAAGATAAACCGAAGGCAGATAACGGGTAAACCCACGACCATAAGGCGAGTAATAAGGGGCAACATATACTTTGGCCCCAGTTTTAATGTTGGTCAGGTAAGATGTCGATTCACCAAGCACGCGAACAAATGTTTCTTTATTATCGCCACCCAAGTCGCTGGCCCCATTGTTCCACATCGAAACAAACATCAACAACATAGCACTACCACCGCGTGTATAACCCGTACGGGTAATCAGCCCATTGTACGACAACTGTTTTCCGGCGACATCAGTTTTGTAACGATAAGGAATACAATTTACGGTAGTAGTTAAATCCTGTGAATAAGTAATACCAAATATCGATTCCTTATTGGTGGCTGCGCTTTCATTATTCATCGACCAGGTATCAGCATAATTATCGTAAAATGAAGCTATTCCGCTACCAATTACAGCTTCGGCTTCAGTCTTGGCCAAGGCGTATAAATCTTTTCCACTATAAGTAGTATTTGTAGTAAGACTGTTTTTACCTAACCACGAAGCTGCATACAGCAAAGTACGGGCTTTTAAAGCTCGGGCAGCCCAATAATTCGCGCGGCCGTCAGCTTTTGTCATATAATTTGCTGTTTGAAATGCTGCAATTGATTTATCAATATCAGTTAAAATATTGCTGTAAACCTGTTCTTCCGGAAGTCGGGTCGGATCGGTTACTATATCTGTTGGAGGTTCAGTATTGTAAGGTATTGCCCCCCAAATATTAACCATGTGCAAATAATAAAAAGCGCGAAGGAAATAAGCCTCTCCTAAATATTGGTTCCGTGCCGATTCATTTATCACTTGGTTTAGTGGAATGTATTTTAGTGCAGTATTACAAGCATCAACAGCGCAATAGAATAATTCCCAGTACTGGTCAAGGCAAGCATTGTCGCTTGAATTATCATCCAGGCTTACGGCATTAATATTATAAGAGTTCAGAGACTTTTGTTTATTATCGTACCCATAATAAAATAAATCGGTCCCCATTTCAGATAATCCCAAGCCAGCTTCTTTTCCATACCAACCACGGGCAAAATTATAACAGTCTCCAACTAAACCCTGAATACCGGAAGATGTTGAATAGGTAAGATCGGCAGTAGCACCTGCCTTATTATCTTCGTCCAAAAAGTCGGAACAGGAGGGAACTGCCAACAATAGTGCTACTAAAACAAGTAGTATATTAATTTTCTTTTTCATCGTGTTTTCGTTTTATAAATTAAAATTCAACGTTAATACCCATAACAAACTGTTTCGACAATGGGAACGAGATATCTCCGCCGCGTTCAGGATCATAATTGTCTATTTTACTGAAAGTAAAGTAATTTTTCAATGAACCATAGACTTTTACATTATTAAGACCTATATGCTTGATTGTGTTTTTGGGAAGGTTATACCCCAGAGTAATATCCTTAATCTTAATATAGTCGGCTTTCTCATAGTAAGTTGCAGACCCATAACTTCCCCAGGTGGTACTTGGCGCACCCGGACTTGGGAATTTAGCTCCAATATTAGTTGGTGTCCAATAATCAAGGTCGCCCCAGTTTGCTGATTCGTAATTCAATTGAGAATTCATATCATAGGATATGTAACCACCCAGACGGGCATAAATAAGTACTGACAAAGAGAAATCTTTGTATGTAAAAGAGTTATTCATACCAAGTATATGTTTGGGAGACTGGTTGTAAACAACCCGATCATCATCAGATATTTTACCATCATCGTTTATATCAACAAGTTTTACAGTACCAGGTACTCCATATCCCGAAGCATAACCAATAGTTTGCCCCGAATGCCTTGCCAGCCAATCTGTTTTATATGTATCGAATTCTCCAATATTCCAGATACCGTCAGCCTTATAGTCGTAAAATATCTTTACTGATTCACCAACAATTTGTCCGCTTTTTCCATTAATATTTTTAGTAATTCCGTCCGTCAGAAAGGTAACCTCATCTTTAAAAGTTGAATAGGTCCAATTGATATCCCATGTGAAATTTTTGCTCTTGACAGCGAGTGTACTTATAGAAACATCTATACCATGACATTTGGTTTCACCAATATTTGCCAGCACGCTTGGATAAACTGACGATGGTGGTGCACTTTTTTGATAAAGCAAATCAGAAGTATTGCTAATGAAATAATCGATTGTACCAGAAATACGGTTATTGAATATTCCAAAATCAAATCCAAAATTATAGGCGGTTGTTGTTTCCCATTTCAAATTACTATTTCCCATGTTACTTGGAATATTTCCCGCAACATCAGATCCACCCATATAATAATAAACCGGGGTTGTACTTAATGTTGTTAAAGTTTTGTAAGCCGGGACAGCTGCATTTCCCGAGATACCCCATGATGTACGAAGTTTAAGGTTATTAAGCCAGCTTACCCCCTTCAGAAAAGATTCTTCGCTGGCACGCCAGGCAAGGGCTGCCGATGGAAAATAGCCCCACTTATGACCCTGTGCCAATGTCGAAGAACCATCAGCACGTAGTGATGCAGTAAACAAATACTTCTCGTCGAATTTGTAATTTAAACGACCAAAGTATGACATCATAGTGGTTTTTGTATACTTACTTGTTGATTTTGGTGTAGTTATTTTCGACAAATCGTAGAATAAACTGGTGTAATAATGTTCTTTGCCACAGTCGCCCGAGGTAATAGCTTCTTCATACACACTTTGTTTCAAGCTTTGTCCCAATAGCCCGGTTATCTCATGTTTTGAACCACCAAAGTTGGTATTATAATTTAATGTGTTTTCCCATGTCAAACCAGTAGTCTTATCATATTCAAGCGATATATTACTGGTTGTAGGCGATTGGTAACGGGCAACGCTCTGATAATCCTGGTAAATGCCTGTACGAATATTTGAACGGTCAACAGCAAATATCGATTTGATATTCATACCTTTAATAGGATTAGCTTCGATGTAGGCATTTCCGAAAAAACGGGAGGTCTCTGCATTGTTTTTATAGGCACCATCAACTTCATCAAGCAAAGGGTTACAATGCGCCGCGTAACGTGGGTTAGGTGTTGCAATTAATGTTCCATCAGCACGATATGGGTGGGTAATAGTGGTCATTTTCATAGCCTGGCTGAAAACGCTTGAGTTACGCTTATCATTATCTTTAAACGTAAACAACAAACTGGATCCTGCTTTAAATATCTTGCTTATTTTATGATCAATATTAGCCCTTACATTATAACGGTCCATTTTATCATCTTTCATCAAACCCTCTTCAAACATCGACCCAAGCGATAAGTTGAATGTCGTTTTCTCATTTCCGCCTGAAACAGCAAGCTCATAATTCTTTGTAAGTCCATTCTGAAGTATAATATCCAGCCAATTTGTATAAGATTTATCCTGATAAATGCCTATTTCAGTAAAATCTTCGAGTTTTTCAGTCAATACCTGTTCCGGGGTCAAATTACTTGTTTTCCAGTTCCCTGAAGCTGCATCGGCTTGATAATTAGCTTTATCAATTAAACGTTGAACTTCTTTGTCGCCATACATAACTTGTGGAACGTTGGTTGGTGAATTCGATGAAATGTAGGCATTGAAATTAACTTTAGTTGTTCCGGCTTTTCCTCTTTTGGTTGTAATAATAACAACTCCATTTGCACCTTTTGTCCCATAAATAGCTGTTGAAGAAGCATCCTTCAATATGTCCATTGATTCGATATCCGATGGATTAATATCAATAGTCGAACCATATTCAATCCCATCAACCAGAATCAAAGGGCTATTTGCGGCCGTAATTGAACGATTACCTCGAAGGGTAATATTCAAACCAGCTCCAGCCTGTCCATTCGTCTGTTGAATGTCAAGCCCCGATACTTTACCCTGCATAGTTTGCATGGCATTACTTGAAGTTGCTTTTGAAATTTCATCTGATTTTACTGAGGCAACCGAACCGGTTAAATCTCTTTTTTTAACCACGCCATAACCTACAGCAACAACTTCTTCGATCTGAAGATTACTACTGGTAAGTTGTACATTAATAGTTTTCTCACCATTGATTTTAATCTCTTTGGTATCGAAACCAATAAACGAGAACTGAAGAACATCCTTCTGAACATCTTTGGAAACAATGGAATATTTACCGTCAAAATCAGTAATTACTCCGTTGGTAGTTCCTTTTACTACCACATTTACACCTGGCAGGGGTGAGTTAGTCTCATCCACTACTACACCGGTAACTTTTTGCGCAAACGATTGCGCACTCACAAAAATTACAAACAGTGCAAACAGGCAAACTTTACTTAGAAAACTTCGATTCATTTTCATCATAGATAATTGTTAAGTTTGAGTTATTGCGTTCTTTATCATCTCTTATTGTATTCGAGTGCAGCCATGATGAATGGGCCTACACCCTTCGGGTCATTTTCGCGTATCGGTTCTTTTATATAGTATTCGTATGATCCATCGCGATAGGGTGTACCACCCAAACCAGCCACCGCACAGCAATTGGTTAGGCTGATGGTCCCATCACCATTGTCTTTTACCAGGTTGGTTATAAGTCCATTGTAACCTTTCTCGGCAACAGCTTTATATTCTTTGCCAATATAACCAAGCCTAACTGCTTTCAATAAAGCATACACGAACATCGACGAACCTGTGGCTTCCAGGTAATTACCTTCTCGTCCACCCTGGTCCATCACCTGGTACCACAAACCTGTTTTTACATCCTGATGTTTCTGTATTCCGGCTGCTACCTGATTCAATATCGAAATAAGTTGCCGACGTTGTGTATACTCTTTAGGCAAAAAGTCAAGAACATCAACCAAAGCCATGGCATACCAACCCTCAGCCCTACTCCAAAAATTAGGAGAACATCCGGTGTTTGGGTCGGCCCATTTCTGAAATTTTCGTTCGTCCCAGCCGTGGTAATTTAAGCCGGTTGCAGGATTGTAGGTATGCTTGTGTACAAATACAAACTGGTTAACTACATCATGAAAAAGATTGGGTTCTTTGAAATAACTTGCATATTGGGCATAAAACGGGGCGCCCATGTATAAGCCATCGAGCCACATTTGATAAGGATAGCGTTTCTTGTGCCAAAATCCGCCCTCCAATGTTCGCGGCTGTGTTAGTAATTGATCTCGAAGTAGTTTTACTGCATTGAGATACCGTTCGTCTTTGGTCTTTTCGTACAAGGTAAATAGAAATTTTCCCGAATTAACTGCATCAATATTGTAATCAGTTAAATCGTATTGATCAATGTTACCATCTCGCCCGATAAACTTATCTGCATAAGTCTTTGCGTAATTATAATATTTCTCGTTACCACTGGCCTGCCATACCTGTATCATCGAATGGGCAATCAATCCCTGGGTATAATTCCACGTTGGGGTTGGATTAAAATCAACAGTCCAGGGTTCAGGAAATTGTTTTATTTCCGAATCGGCCATTTTACAGGCTACTTCTAATCCCGATTTTGTAATGAGTGATTTTTGGGCAAGAATAGGCTGAAAAGCCATAATAAGCCCCAGAGAAAGAATCCATTCTTTTTTCATCAGTTATTGTTAAGCTGTTAATCAAAGTCCAACACACCTTCAGAAAGTAGTAAAAAGTAAAAGTAAAATGAAGGCCGACAGAACAAGGGCCATTACAACAATAGCCCAGGATATTCCTTCATGTTTTACTTTTTCCTCTTTCATTAGTTTTGAAATACGCTAACAATAAAAGTACAGTAAAAGGGAAAAAGGAAACTGATATTGCATATCAGGAAGGAGGTTCAGGTGTAACAGGAAAGGGAAATATTTCCCAAACAACAGGGGTATTTTTCCCAACAAAAAGAAAACAGGAAGAACTGATTCAATCAACAAGCTATGAATAAGAAGATTACAATAAATAGTTGAATGTACGACACTTTTGATTAAAACCGACAACATTTAAACTTAAATCACTGATTATCCAAAAGAATAAATCAAATTATACCAACAAATGATGATCATTCGCCATGTTTATCGACATATTCACTGGCGTTCATTCCAAATTCCTGTCTGAAACATTTACGAAAATGCGATAAATCGCGGAACCCAACCGCATAAGCGACTTCGGATATATTTAGTTTCCGTTGCACCAGCAATTGGGCAGCCCTTTTTAACCTGATACTACGCACAAATTCTTTTACTGTCATTTCTGTCAAAGCATTTAGCTTGCGGTAAAGTTGCATTCGGCTAACTCCTATTTCCAATGCAAAACGTTCAATATCCAAATCCGGGTCGGCAATATTGGCCTCTATTACATCAATAGCTTTTTGCAGGAATCGTTCATCGGGTGAACTTAAAATAACATTTCGCGGCTGTAAAAGAATTTCACTGGTATATTTTTGTTTAAGCGATTGCCTTACCGAAAGTATATTTTCAATCTTAGCTTGAAGGATCACCAAATCAAAAGGTTTCGTAATATAATCGTCAGCTCCATAGCTAAGCCCTTCAATTTCATGCTCTCGCGAACCGAGAGCTGTTAGCAACAAAACAGGAATGTGAGATGTTCGTTCATCTTTGCGTAATTTTCTGCAAAATTCGTAACCATCCATATCCGGCATTAAAATATCGCTAACAATAATATCAGGTATTGTTTTCAGGGCTATATTCCACCCTTCTATGCCATTTGCAGCTTCCAAAACCTGGTATGTTTCCTGAAAATGTGTCTTGATAAAATATCTGACATCGGCATTATCATCAACCAAAAGCATAATCTTCTTTTCTCCGGAAATCATTTCATTGGACGAATCTTCTGATTTAAATTTCTCCTGAATCTCATGTTTATGGGTAACAGGAAAAACAGTCCCTTCAGTTTCCTGTACAGAAACCTCTTCATAAGGCAATTGCACTGTAAATTTTGATCCCTTACCGGGCTTACTGGTAACAAATAACTTACCATTATGAAGTTTTACAAGCTCTTTGGTTAATGCAAGCCCAATGCCTGTCCCTGTTTGGTTTTGGCTTTCTCCAATCTGGAAAAAACGAACAAAAATCTTTTCGAGATTCGACTCGGAAATACCAATCCCAGTATCTTTTACTGTTATCTCGATTAGTCGTTTTTCATCAGAATTGCCTACAAGATCGTTCTCTGCCGAATCAAAAACCAACGATAAATTTACCCCTATCTTACCACCTCTACTCGTAAACTTAAAGGCATTCGAAAGCAGGTTGTTCATTATTTTGCCAATCTTTTCCGAATCAAAATTTGTTATAATACGCTTTTTTAATGAGTTAAACCTCAATTCTATTTCCTTCTCTTCGGCAAGTTTTTCGAACGAACTAACAGTATCAGAAATAAACGTAACCAAATCACCCTGTGTTAGGTTTAATTTTAAATTACCGGTCTCCATCTTGCGGAAATCAAGTAATTGGTTAATTAATTGAAGTAATTGAACTGCATTTCGATGCATTACATCAACATGGCCTTTCATTTCTGATGACGGAATCATGTTGCTTTTCATTTTTTCGAGTGGCCCCAATATCAAAGTTAATGGTGTACGAATTTCATGTGAAATATTGGTGTAAAACTTAAGTTTCATCATATCAAGTTCGTGCAGTTTATTGGCTTTTAGTTTTTCGAGGACGAGGTCATTTTTGAGCTTTTCTTTGTTAACAAGAAACGCTATAAACAAATAAATAACCCCAACCATTACAACAAACATAAAAAGCCTAAACCACCATGTTTTCCAGTAAGGTGGCAGAACAATAATTTTAAGCTCCGGGCCTGAATTGCTCTCTTGCCTGTCGATTGAAACAGTTTTTACCCTGAAAGTATACTCGCCCGGATCTAGGTTGGTGTAATTTGCCGAGTGATTCACAGAAGGTTCAGTCCAATCTTTGTCGAATCCTTCAAGCAAATAAGAATACTGAACACTTTGGCTATTGGCAAAATCGAACGAGGCAAAATCGAGAGTGATTGAATTCTGGTTGTATTTAAGCTTTATCTTTTCAGTTTCAGAAATACACCTGGTAAGTATATCACCTTTTTTATTGCCTATTTTAACTGACTTATTGAATATTTTGAAATCTGTCAGTACAATCGGAGCCGAAAATTTCCCAGGTTTAATTTTTGCCGGGTCAAAAATATTGAAACCGGAAATACCTCCAAAAATCATTTCACCATTTCCCATTTTATAAGCTGCTCCATAACAAAACTGATTGTTCTGAAAACCATTTTTAAGGGAAAAATTATGAAAACGCTCATTCTCCGGATCAAATTTCGATAGTCCGTTTGTAGTACTTATCCAAAGAAAATGATCATTGTCTTCGAGCATTGCCTGTGTCTGATTGTTCGATAAGCCGTTCTTTTCAGAGTAGTATTTTACAATTCCTTTACCTTTTACATACTGGGCAATACCTTTATTCAGTGTTGCAAGCCAAAATCGTTTTTTTGAATCCTGAAGCATGTAACGGGTTGATTCATTAACCCTGACAATACTTTGATCTTCTGGATTATAAATTACCAGGTAGTCAGAGCCAATCCACAAACAATGCTCATCATCCTCCGCCAACCAGTTTACCTGTCCTTCACTCAAGTCGGTGAAATGCCTGAAACTATTACTTGCTGGTTCAAATTTATCAACACAAGTGGAAGTTCCAACCCAAATATCATTCCTGTGATCTTTGAGTAACGCCCAAACTTTATTATCAGATAAGCTTGCCTGATCGGCTACGCTATGATAAAAATGCTTAAACGTATTTGTACTCAGGTTAAGAACATCCAATCCGCCTAAGAATGTTCCGATCCAAAGGTTATTTTTACCATCGTAAAGGAAAGCTTTTATACAGTTTCGTGATAAAGAATTAGCATTCCCCTTTTGAGGCAGTAAATATCGAAACCGATTGGTTTTTCTATCCAAAATATTTATTCCGCCGCTCTCGGTACCTACCCAAATATCTCCTTTGGAATCGACCCAAAACACATACGATTCGCTACTATTTAAATATCTACTATCGCCTGGCATCGATTTATATCCATAGATGTTTTGCCTCTCTTCTACCAGGAAGTTTATTCCATTTCGGGTTCCAATCCAAACATCTCCTTTTAAATCGTGATATATACTTTGGATCGAGTTATTAACCAAACTTTTAGGTTCACGTTCATCGTGGTAATAAAAACCAGTAACTCCCTCAGTTTTATCATAAATATAGAGTCCTCCACGTGTACCTATCCAGTATTTACCATTTTTATCCTTTGTTATCGACCGTACTGTATTGCTTCTGTCATTATTTTCATCAAGCTTAATATGCTGTGAACTGAAAGTTGTAGAATTTACCTTAAAAATACCATCGGCATAAGTGCCAACCCAAACCGTTTCATCATCATCAATCAAAATATCCCATATCTCTTCGTTTGACGAAAAATTTAAATTCAAGACAATCTTCTGAGCTGAATTACTTTTGGGGTCATAAACGAACAAACCATGATTAGTTCCTATCCATATTCTTCCAGTTTTATCGTTCCTCAAAATTCTGAAATAGTCAACAAAACGGTTTAAGTTGGAAGGTTTTACTTCTGTTATTGATTTCTCTTCTTTAATAAAATACAGGTGCTGTTCGGTTCCAATCCAAAGATTACTTAAATTATCCTCCAAAATAGAAGTAACAGAAGCATCTCTTAATAACATATCTTTCCCGGAGTAAAATAAGTGGCTAAAGTTTTCCTTTTCACGGTCAAACTTATTCAATCCACCATTTTCGGTTCCAAACCAGAGCTGTCCTTTTCTGTCCTCATAAATTACCCTTACCAAATTACCTTTCAGACTGGTTGAATCGTCGGGATCGTTCTTAAAAACAGTGAATTTATAGCCATCGAAGCGACAGGCGCCTTGCGAGGTTCCAAACCACATCCAGCCACGTTTGTCCTGCAATATACTATGAATCTGATTATTTGAAAGGCCGTTTTCCTGCGAGTAAAAATCGAAACTCAGATTATTAACGGCCTCAATTCCTTCGGCCCGCAACCCTGTGCTATTGAGAAAAAACAGCAACAGAAAGAACCCTGAGAAATAATAATACTGAAACCTGAACTTAATCTTTATTGATCGACATTTCCACATTGAAGTTCTGTTTTCCTTAGGGAACTAATTTACAATCTTTTGAGTAAATAAGCAATTCCCAAATATTTCAGGAATGAATTATAGACGAAATGGTTAAACTTAATGCGAGCTAAAGGCCCCATTAACAAATGTTCCTAAAACCAATACATCATAATTTCGTTCGTAACTGGTAACAAACAAGCTTTGATTAACAAATCCTCCCATTTGTGAAACTTTGCCAAAGCTGAAATTCATTTGGGTTAACTCTTGCATATAATCGGGCAGGCAACTCCTGAAGTCTTTTCCAAACTTTAGAAGAGCGCTCAAAAAGTAATAAGTTACATCATACCCCTGAAAACTAAATTGAGTAGGTTCGGCAGAATAAATTTCGCGGTACTGACGAACCATTCGGCGAACCAAAGGTCTGGTATAATCCACAAAATAGGGCGAGAGGTAACGCAACCGCACACGATGAAAATTCTCGGGTTGAATACTTTTCAATTTGGTGAGCATTTGCGACCCAACCAAAATCACATTTGACGTTTCTGATAAAGTATTGAGGTTTGTTATTGCCATACTAACCTGGGCTTCATTGTCGGTAGGTATAAAAAAGACATTCTCTGTTGTTCCTGAGATAACAGAATTAATCTCGTTCAGACCGCTTTGCTGTAGATCGTACTCATGAAATAAAACCTTTCCACCCCTGGAAACAAAGTTTTCTTTGCACAATTTAGCCAGTTGCGCATCGGCTGACGATGGATTACCTTCGTATTTTAACATCACAAAGTTCCTATTCTCAAGCTCCTTTGCAACATACATAGCTGTTTGCTCAACCTGGTATTCTCGTGTAGGATTCACCTTAAAATACCACGAATTGTTTTGCTCGTAATTTCCGGTAGCTGCCAGTGGCGAAACCATTGGTATCCTGTTTTTTGCCGCAAACGACGCAACAGTTTCCTGCAATTCAGGATAAACCGGGCCAACAATCAGGTCCATCTCGCGCATTTCGTCCAATTGCAGCAACTGATTAATCATTTTCTGGTTGCTGACATCAAAAGCATAAACCTCAATATTCACTCCGGCGCGCTGCAAACTGTCGACTGCCAGCAATGCGCCTTCATAGAACTCCAGAAAACCAAGAGCTTTAGGGTCAATATTTACTCCGGCATAAACTACTGTTGTATCAGCAGCATTAGTAACCACCTGTTTGGCGATACTTATTTTGCCCATCAATTGCTCCTTGCTAATTGATATAGAATTGTCATTTCCTGCCAGGTAAAAAGGCAATAAAAAGGCAGCTTTGTATTTTTGTTTTGGATTAGTCTTCACAAGTGAACAATCACCAGTCTTAAATTCACCACCCTGAACAATCGATTCGTTTACTTTATCGGGAACAACCTCTTTGTTCTCTTTTTTCAACTCTGTTGTATTTTTTGGTTCCGGAATCAATAGAGTTTCACCTGCTTCGAGGCTCCTTGAAAAAAGCGATGGATTAGCTCTTTTAATATCGTCAACCTCAACACCAAAGCGCGAAGCCAGCGAAAACAGCGTTTCACCCTTTTCGACCTTGTATCTCGAAATATTTTTATCGTTGGCCGGAGCAATCGGGGTCTCTTCAGCCATTACTTTCTTTACCGGAATTTTAAGCTTCATACCCGTTTTCAATCCATTCTGAAGAGCAGGATTAAACGTCATCATCTCCTCGTGCGAGATGCCATAGCGTTGTTCGAGGCTATACAATGTTTCGCCCGACACCACCGGATGAACCGAGTATTCCGAAACATCTGGCTGATGGTTATTGGCTTCAGTTGGAGCCGGTTTTACCGGAATTTTAAGCACCTGCCCTACACTGATTACTTTGGTAACTTCGGGGTTGTTGCTGATCAAATCGTTGACCTGGATTCCATATTGTTTGGCAATGGTGAAAATGGTTTGCTTGTCGGCAACTTTGTGGTAGTAATATTCGTCTTCAATGGTTTGTACGGCCTTTGTTTCAGGCTGCGTCTTCAGTGGTTCCTCAACTGTGGCTGTTCCGGCAGGAATTTTCACCGTTGTTCCGGCCTTTAATACAGCTGGCAAACCTGGATTGGCTTTCAGCAAATCGGCCTGACTTACCTTGTATTTCTGGCAAATACTGAATACCGATTCTCCTTTCGAAGAGCTGTACAAAATGTATTTTACGCCCGATATTTCGACTTGTTTTTGTGCTAAGCAAGGACTAGCTATTGATACAGCAAAAACAAACAAGCAGATAGCAGAAAAAACTTTCATAGTTTTAATGTCTGAAACGAGCATCAAAAGTAAAATAAAAGCCAGTACTTCGCAAACCGGAAAATACTAGTTCATACTTAGGGATTCCATCTTTTTGAAGAGATGGAATCCCCCGCCAGCTCCTTCGGATATGCCTAACCATTGCAGTCGCTGGTGACGAGTGTGCAATCGTCACCTCTTAGTTCTGGATTTGTAATCCAGCTGCACAATTTTGAATCTGGAAGAAAAAATGAATTATATTTACAATAATCCGGTGAAAGCGAATTGGGTTGGACGGCCAGAAGATTATCTTTACAGTTCGGCACGCGATTATTCAGGGGAGAAAGGCTTGGTGGAAATACGATTCGTTTAGGTGCTTGAAACGGATCACAGATCCGAAGTTAAGAGGTGCTAATTGCAAATCAGCACCAGTAGCATCGAATAGTATAGCGCAAATCCGGATGAGTTTGGAATCCGCAACGACAACTTGCAAGTGACCGTTAGCAGCTTAGTAAAAAAAAACATATTTCACTACTTTAAAATCAGCAATATATATGAATTTAAGTCATATAAAATCGACAATAACTTTATTTGGATTAATGCTTACCATTTGCATGCAAGTTAACTCTCAGGATTTTCGGATGCCCGGAAGTTATACAAGTAAAGGACGTCATGGTTTGTATGTATCATACGCGCCAGGTCTTTTCCTTACGGAAACGAAATTAGATGGCAAAGATTATGGTCATATTACGATTTCCGGCTCTGGTCTTGGAATGGATATGAAAATAGGAGGCACGCTTAGCAATAACCTAATTTTACATGCAACTATTATAGGTCATGGCATTAATGGTCCCAAAATTCGTAATGATAACGACGGCATTCGTAATTGGAAATCAGACAATAGTGTTTCTTTTACTGAGATGATGATTGGAGCTGGAATAACCTACTATAATGCATACGATTATCTATTCTCCGCAAGTGCTGGTCTTGGAAACTTTACCCTGGAAAGCGAAAAAAAAGACATTGATATTACAACAAATGATGGCTTTAGCTACCAATTAAAAGTTGGAAAAGAGTGGTTGATTTCTTCCAGGATAGCATTAGGTGTAGCTTTCTTTTTTCATCACAGTAATTGCCTTAATCAGAAAGGAAATGATTATGAAGAAAGACTTAAAAGCAAAAATCTTGGTATTGTTTTAAATGCCACCTACAGTAGTCGTAGGTAATAGAATACCCCTGCTCATTAGGATAGAGTAAAGAAGTGCCGGAAAGCAGGCGTGACTGGATGTTGAATTTATTTTGATATGCTGGAAAGAACAACAAAAAAATCAAGTATTTCAAGGTTTGGCAAGATGGGAACAATGCTAAGGAGATTCATACAACTCCCGCTCCTTCGGATATGCCAACGATTGCAGTCGTTGGTGACGAGTGTACAATCGTCACCTCTTAGTTCTGGATTTGTAATCCAGCTGTACAACTTTGAGTCTGGAAGAAAAATGAATTATATTCACAATAATCCGGTGAAAGCGGAATTGGTTGGACTGCCAGAAGATTATCTTTAGAGTTCGGCACGCGATTATTCAGGGGAGAAAGGCTTGGTGGAAATACGATTCGTGTAGGTGTTTGAAACGGATCACAGATCCGAAGTTAAGAGGTGCTGATTGCAAATCAGCACCAGCCGCATCGAATAGCATAGTACAAATCCGGATGAGCTCGATAAATTAGGAAACAACATAAATGTGATATGATGAGAATAGAAAAAATTATCAAAAATAAAAAGCAGTTCCTTGATTTATTGTTATTGGCTGACGAGCAGGAAAACATGATTGACAAGTACTTATCGAGAGGCGATTTGTTTGCTTTATTTGACGACGATTTGAAAAGCGTTTGCGTTGTAGTACCTATAAATAGTGAAACCTGCGAGTTAAAAAACATAGCGACATACGAGAAATACCAAGGCAAAGGCTACGGTAGAATATTGATGAATTTCATTTCTGATTTCTATAAAAACTACTACAAATCAATGCTTGTTGGGACAGGTGAAACTCCGGCAATCTTATCGTTTTATGAACGTTGTGGATTTGAAAAATCACATCGGATAAAAAACTTTTTTACCGATAATTACGACCATCCTATGTTTGATGGTGGCATACAACTTGTTGATATGATTTATCTTAAAAAGAATTTAAAGCCAGTGTCCAAATAATAACTATAAGCTAATCGCCTCCTCGTTCCTTGGGATATGGACAAAGATAGTAAACGCTGGTGACAAACTCCTGCTCCTTCGGATATGCCTAACCATTACAGTCGCTGGTGACGAGTGTGTCCTGAAGTAACTGGACACACTCGCCATTAGCAGACTTGAACGCTCTATTTATAAATCTAACGGTGCTTAGTTAACAGTTAAAAATATTTCAATCTAAATTCCTGCGATATTTGATATAATTTTATCTAATTTAGTATATTCTTTTTGATTAAGTGATGAGAATGAAATAATGCTGCATTTAAACTTGCACTTTTATCTCGACTCACCTCTCGCATGGCGGACGTTGGGGTGAGTACATTTGAAAATACAATAATAAACTGTTCTTATTACTTAATAAAACCTAGATGATAAAAAGCTCTGTTTCCCGGGATATGTTAGCAGAAGCACAAATGATTTAACTATTAGCCCCATGTTGCTGCTATCGTTAAAACGAGAAGTAGAGCAGAGTAATGCGAGCATTATCAGAAGATTAAAAATAACAATACTTAAATGTTAATTATAAAAAGATGAAATGAGCATGATTTGCAGAACCACCAATCGAAATGATTATTTCCCAAATCATGCGAATTCCATGTGGCAATTAAAAAACAAAAAATAAACACATGAAAAATTTATTAAGCTATGGAATTATTGCTGCATTGTTTGCATTGACTTCTTGCAGCCCGAAGATTTCAACAAATTTATCAAAAAGTTATCCTGCGCTGGACTACAAGCAGGAGGTTGCCGTGATAGAACTCGATCAACCCGAGCCTGCTGGATCGGAAGTACTCGGACAAGTCAAGATTGGTGACACAGGATTTACAACCGATTGCAAGTATGAATCGGTGCTGGATAAAGCAAAGTTGGAAGCCCGTAAGGCTGGTGGCAACGCCATTAAAATTATTGAACATCAACAGCCGTCGGCTTTTGGTAGTTCCTGCCACCGGATTACTGCCAAAATATTGAAAGTTGACAATGTCGGCCAATTTTTGGTTAAGGAAGAAGAGCCCGTCATTCCTGGTGCCGATTATGCTGTTATCAATGTTTACCGTTACAGCGGCGTTGGGCCAATTATATCGTTCGATGTTCACCTGGGCGATTCGGTCATCTGCCGGGTGAAGAATAATTTCAAAACTTCAGTAAAAGTCAACAAAGACGGGCTGAACACATTGTGGGCGAAAACCGAATCAAAATCGGAGGTTCCGGTTGATATTCAATTGGGGCATCAGTATTACCTGAGATGCAGTATCGTGATGGGTGCTTTTGTTGGGCGGCCAAAACTTGAACTGGTCGACTGGAAAACAGGAAAATCTGAATTTGAATCATTTAACGCGAAAAACCAATGAAGATAATTTTCACACTTCTGGTATTTGTAGTCTTGGTACAAACCGGATTCTCACAGGATCTGATCGTTACTACCTCCGGAGATTCAATCAATTGCAAAATAACCAAAGTAAAAGGTAACAACATCTATTTCACCTTCAGACATAAAGATGAAATAAGGAACACCTTGCTACCGTTGGATAAAGTTAATTATCATGCAGCGAATTTTTTTCAGAACAGCGAATTACCCAAAGATAAAATGCCCGGTTACAAGAACTACCAGCAATGGAAGTTTTCTGTCAATGGCGGTCTGGGATACGAAACGGCGCGTATTGGCGACAACATACCGTCGGATTTTAAAGATTACGCACGTCAACTTAAATCAGGTTATGTTTTTGGTGCGGGGGTAACCTGCTATTTTTCTGAGATGCTTGGCGTTGGGGCGAAATATGTCCATTTTGGTTCGTCAAACAGCTTGGATAACATTTACATTGAAAATGACCAGGGCGAACGGCAATATGGCCGGATGAGTGATAAAGTAGCCGTTAATTTTGTCGGACCAATGGTAACTACAAGATTCCTGAATGCCCGGAAAAGTAATGCTTTCACGCTGGGAATAGGTATGGGCTACCTGGGATATAAAGACAATTCAGTGGTTATAGACAGTTACAAGATTACCGGCGGTACTTTTGGGATGACTTACGACATCGGTTATGAGTTTAACCTTTCGAAAAATACCAATCTGGGTATCCAGCTTTCCTTGCTGGCAGGCAACCTGTTTAAATACAAAGTGGATGATGGCACAACTGTGCAAACCATCAAACTGGAAAAGGATGAATATCAAAGTTTGTCCCGGATTGATCTGACTATTGGATTGGTATTTGGAAAGTAACCATTGCCAGCGCAGCTTGTAGCTCGTGCCAAGTACAAACTAAGTTTTACAATCAGAAAGCGGTAAATTTTAGCGGAGGACGTGGTGTTATTGATATTGATGTCCTTTGAAAAATGGAAAGCCGAAGAAGGTAAGGAAACGCACGAGCTACAAGCTTGCGCCAGCGAAAGGGCCACCAGCAGAGTAGCTCCTTTTTTGCCACCAAGGCTCTAAAGCACAAAGTTTCACCAATTTGTTTTTCTATTACTTAAACGACATTGATTTGGATTTGGCGCTTATTATTCACTGATTTTCATTTTTTTTACCTTACAACCTCGAATTCGAAACCCGCCACCAACGAAATGGTAAGTACCATTTGTTTATTGTATCGTCCAGTTTGGAAATAAGCTACTACCTTCAGGAAACAGTCGCCCGCTCGCTGGTAAATGTCACAAGCTCGCTGGATATTATCACCGGCACATCGCGAGTTGTCACCCGCTCGCTGGATATTGCGACTGGCGCCAAGCAAACTACCACCGGAATAATGGATACTGGCACCGGCATGGTAAATATTGGCACCGGCGCCAAGGATATTATCACCGGAATAGAAGAAGTAGGCACCGGCAAATGGAAAATTACCTGAGGAACAATAGAAACTTGTATACTCAGATAAAAGCCAGTACTTCGCAAACCGAAGTACTGGCTGAATTATAAAAATGTAGGTTTATCCAAAAACTATTTAAACGCTTTTTCGCCAAAATATTTCATAAACTGGGCGCGTTCCCAGGCTTGTGCCGACGAGGTTTTCTGGCTCAGTTTGCCTTTAAATTCGTCGATAGTCTTATAGCCTTTCTTGTCCATCCAGTCCGAAATTTCCTGGTTCATATTGGTAATAACCGAAGCGCCCGATGGATAAATTACCGAAGCAATTTGCACTGCCGAAGCGCCTGCCAGCAGAAATTTAATGGCTGTCTCGGAAGTATGAACACCCGATGTTCCGGCCAAATCAACATCAACAATTCCCGACAAAATTCCTGTCCATTTCAGCGGAAGCAGGTAATCGTGCGGAGTGCTTAAAACATCGGCAACCATAATGCTTTCCGATTCAATGTCGATATCGGGATTATAAAAACGGTTAAATATAACAATACCAGCTACGCCGGTCGCGGCAAGTTTCTGCACCATTCCGGCTAAATTGGAGAAATAGTGGCTGATTTTAACTGTAACCGGAATCTTCACCACCTGGAGCACCTTCTGAATGGTTTCCAGGTAGAAATTCTCGCTCGAATCACTACTCTTTGCCGGATCCGAAGGCGTAACGAACATATTTAGTTCCAGGGCATCGGCGCCTGCTTCTTCAATTTTGCGGGCAAACAGCGTCCATTCGCTTGAGCTTACGCAGTTGATGCTTGCCACAATCGGAACGCTTGTTTTAGCCTTTACTTCCGAAATTAAGTGCAAGTATTTGCGAAGCGTATCTTCTTTGATCACATAATCAAAATAATCGAGGTATTCGGGGTCCGAATTTAGCTCGTTGCGCATCGAAAGTTCTTCCTGAAGTTCAGCAAAGATTTCTTCCTCGAAAATTGATTTTAACACAACAGCGCCAGCACCGGCTTCGGCCAGTTTCAAGACCTGCTCGGCATGACCAGTCATACTGCTACTGCCTGCAATGATCGGGCTTTTTAAATCGAGTCCAAAAAACCGGGTTGATATATTTGCCATAACGATAAGTTTTAAAGGTAAAATTAAAAAAAATGCAAAACTAACGATCAACGATTTGGGATTAACGATTAACGAAGGAAGTGGTTTAAATCTTCAATCGTTAATCTCTAATCTTCAATCATTAATCATTTTTTTTTGAAGGTATTCGTGCATATTGGCAGCAGCTTTACGGCCATCGCCCATTGCCAGAATTACAGTAGCGCCACCTCGTACAATGTCGCCACCGGCAAACAATTGTGGAATTGAGCTTTGCATGGTTTCCTCACCTACTTCAATGGTTCCCCATTTGCTTACCTTCAAATCGCTCAATGCCGATGGAATCAGCGGGTTCGGTGAAACGCCCACGGCAACAATCACCAAATCAACCGTGATATCGAAATCAGAACCTTCCAGAACAATCGGGCGGCGACGGCCTGAAGCATCGGGCTCGCCAAGTCCCATGCGTTGAACACGCATCCGGTTCACTTTTCCTTTTTCGTCGGCAAAATATTCGATTGGGTTGGCCAGGTTGATAAATTCAATGCCTTCTTCTTCGGCGTGGTGAACTTCTTCAACACGGGCAGGCATCTCGGCGCGCGAACGACGGTAAATAATCATGGCCCGTTCGGCGCCCAAACGCTTGGCCGTACGCACCGAGTCCATAGCGGTGTTACCACCACCAATAACGGCTACATTCTTTCCGCGAATAATGGGGGTATCGAACTCGTCGCTGGCTGCATTCATCAGGTTAACACGGGTAAGGTATTCGTTCGACGAAAGAATGCCGTTGTAGTTTTCGCCCGAAATGCCCATGAAGCGTGGAAGTCCCGCGCCGCTGGCAACAAAGAAAGCTTCGTACCCTTCAGCTTTTAAATCGTCGAAACTTACAGTTTTACCTACGATGAAGTTGTTGACGAATTTTACACCCATCTTTTTAAGGTTATTCAGCTCAACGTCAACAATCTTGTTGGGCAAACGAAACTCTGGAATACCATATTTTAATACGCCACCAATTTCGTGCAACGCTTCGAACACGGTAACATCGTAACCCAGTTTAATCATGTCACCAGCAAACGAGAGTGATGCCGGACCTGAACCAATAGCTGCCACTTTTATTCCGTTGGACGGAGCCACTTCAGGAATTGACATGAAACCACTTTCGCGTTCGTAATCGGCAGCAAAACGTTCGAGGTAACCAATCGCAACCGGGTCTTTCTTCATTTTCTGGGTATAGAAACAAGTGGCTTCGCACTGTTTTTCCTGCGGACAAACACGTCCACAAACTGCCGGAAGCGCCGATGTTTCTTTCAGTGCTTTCGCTGCATCAAGGAACTGACCAGCTTCGATATATTTTACAAATTTCGGAATGTTAATACTAACCGGACAACCTTCCATACAGGTTGGGTTTGGGCAATCCAAACAACGGGCAGCTTCAGCCTGAGCCTGTTCAGCAGTCAATCCAAGATTTACTTCTCTGTTCTGATATTTAATGCGTTCGAAAGGGTCCATTTCGTTCATGCGAACCCGTTCTTTGGCAGTGCGCTCTTTGTTGGCCATCTTTTTTCTCAGTTCAACGCGCCATTCTTTTTCGCGTTCAATCTGAAGATATTCTTTGTTAGTCGACATTTCTTTGAATTTTAGTTTTTTTTTGATTACTGATACCTTTCCCAGGCCATTTTTTCTTCGGTGGCATAACCTCCAAGGCGCATAATCAGCTCATCGAAATCAATCTGGTGCGCATCAAATTCGGGACCGTCAACACAGGTAAAATAGGTGTTTCCGCCAACACTAACACGGCAGGCACCGCACATGCCGGTTCCGTCAACCATAATGGCATTTAAACTGGCTTGAGTTGGAATATTGTATTTCTTGGTCAACAGCGAGGTAAATTTCATCATCACAGCCGGGCCAATGGCAATACATTCATTGATAGGTTCACGCTGAATAACGGCTTCGGCACCAACGGTAACAACCCCTTTGGTTCCATACGATCCGTCGTCGGTCATAATAATCACTTCATCCGACCACTGACGAATCTCGTCTTCGAGGATGATCAAATCCTTGTTACGGGCAGCCAGAACAGAAATAACACGGTTACCGGCTTTCTTGAAACCTTCAACAATTGGAAGCATAGGAGCAACTCCTACTCCACCACCACATGCCAAAATAGTTCCAACTTTATGAATTTCGGTAGCTTTACCGAGGGGCCCCACTAAATCGAGAATAGAATCGCCTACGTTAAGTTCGAACAATTTGGCCGAGCTTACACCCATTTTCTGAACCACCAGAACAATGGTTCCTTTCACCGGATCAGCACCTGCAATGGTCAACGGGATCCTTTCCCCCTTCTCATCAACTCGCAAGATCACGAAATGACCAGGCTTACGCGAACGGGCAATTCGCGGAGCTTCAACAACAAATTTGGCTACTTTTTCAGAAAAAAGAACCTTCTCAACAATCTGGTTCATTGTATTAGTTTTTTATTAGATTTCTGGAAATGATCGCCAAAATTAGCATTGTGAAATGAATGGCAATCGAAATGTTTTGCTTTTTTTGAAGGTTAAAACAATTTGACGGAAATATTAAATTAGCGTTAACCCAAAACCCTTTAAACAAAACAGATTGTTAAATCAATCCTTTAACATCACAATCTTTTCATGCCATAAAATCAAAATGTCTTATCTTTAAACTTTTGTTTTCGCCATATATGGCCTGAGAATAATTGAACAGGAAACTTTAATAACCAACAAATTAGATAAAATTGGCTCAGGAATTTATTATTGCATTGACCGAACATCGCGCTATAGGGAACATCTTTGTACCGATGCTGATTGAGCCCGAACGCTCGTATTACACAGTGAAAAAGACTGTAAAGATGCGCGATTACAAAAGCGGCGAAGTACAGCTGAATGCCGAAGAACTGGAACTACTGAAACTGATTGAAAACTACAGCGACGAAACCCTGGCAAAGAAATTCTCGAAGAAAAAAGAGAAAATCAATTTCTTCCAGGAAATGGACGAAGACATGTTCCAGAATCATGTAAGCCCTTATATCGACAAATACATGTACCGGTGTGTAATGTTACTGATGAAAAGCCAAACGCGCCTGTTTTACAAACAAGCCAAATATTCGAGCCTGTACGACGAGGATATTATTCATATCAACTCAACGTTTTCGAAAGCGATCTTCTACTTTAACCGCGACGAAAAAGGCACCAGATATAACCTGCGTCTTACCCACGAGGGAAAAACAATCGATATTCTGCATAAAACCATCCGAATGGTTTGTACCATGCCGTGTTGCTTCGTCTATTTAAACAGACTGTACATTTTCAACCGGCTTTCAGGCAAAAAACTTGTTCCGTTCCAGAATAAAACATTCATTGCAATCCCTCCCCAGGCCGAAGAAAAGTATTTCCAGACATTTGTCCTGAATATTATAAAAGAGTCGGACGTACGAGCGTTCGGGTTTGATATTATTGAGAGCGACCCGCCCCGAAAAACCATTTTGTCGCTCGAACAGGATTTGTCGCTACGCCCGGTTATCGTGGTCAAATTCAGGTACGACAACAATTTGTATTTGTCTGATTCCCCTTCGAATGTATTTGTCAGCCTGGAAAAAACTACAGACAATTACATCTTCCACAAGTTTGTGCGTAACCGCGAATGGGAGGACGAACAAATTGCTTTCCTGAAAAAAAACGAGTTAAAATACAGCAACGGCTACTGGCTCCCCAAAGAAGGAAACGAAGCCGATTCGCTTTACAACCCTATAATCTGGCTTTCGAAAAACCGTGAGTTGCTCGAATCAAACGGGTACATTGTTCAGCAAAACAAACTGAATAAAAGGTATTTCACAGGCTCTCAGGTGCTCGACATTCAGGTGAAAAGCAACGAAGACTGGTTCGACATTCACGCTACCGTAAAGTTTGGCAGCTACCAGATTCCGTTTATCCGCCTCCGCAAGCATATATTAAATGGTATCCGCGAGTTCGAACTTCCTTCAGGAGAAATTGCGATTTTACCTCTGGAATGGTTTTCGTCATACCGCGATATCTTTCCGTTTGCAAAAATCGAAGGCGATGTTTTCAAACTGAGACATCATCATTTTCATTTGCTGAAAGATCAGGTGAAAGACATCGACCGAAACCACTTCAAAAAACTGGAACAACTCAATTCTGACATCGCCGATGAGATTGAACTTCCAACCGATTTAAGAGCCGAACTTCGAAATTACCAGAAAGCTGGTTATAACTGGATGTACCATTTGTACGAGAACCAGCTTGGCGGTTGCCTTGCCGACGATATGGGTTTAGGCAAAACACTGCAAACCATTGCCCTTTTGCTTAAAATCAAGCGTGAAAAAACAGATATGTTTCAACATATCCCGAAAAGCGACCCGTTGCAATTTTCGCTGTTCGAACAGCCGGTGCCAACCATCAAAAACCAATCGGCTTCGCTCATTGTGCTGCCCACCTCGCTGGTGCACAACTGGGAAAACGAGTTTGCCAAATTTGCACCATCGCTCAAAATATATAAGCACATCGGTATTCTCCGTAATAAAACAAACAGCTTTGCCTCAATTGTCGATTACTACGATGTTATCCTGACAACTTACGGCACTTTACGAAACGATGTTGAAATGCTTACCAACTACGAGTTTTTCTACCTGATTCTGGACGAAAGCCAGAACATTAAAAATTCGACATCAAAAACGTATAAAAGTATTCTCGAAATACACTCGAAGCACAAACTCGTAATTACCGGCACGCCTATCGAGAATTCGTTATCCGACTTATGGTCGCAACTTAATTTCCTGAACAAAGGAATGCTGGGAAGCGAGCCTTATTTCAAGCGCGAGTTCATTACGCCAATTGAAAAACACGCCGACGAACAGCAGCAACTGAAATTACAAAAGATGATTCGTCCATTTGTGTTGCGCCGAAAGAAGGAGGAAGTGGCTAGCGACCTGCCAGCCCTTACCGAGCAAGTGCGCTATTGCGAAATGACCGACGACCAGCGCGAAATTTACAATACCGAAAAATCGGCCATCCGAAATGCCATTCTGAAAAACATCGAGTCGAATGGCTTGAAAAAATCGGCATTGATTGTGCTACAAGGATTGACGCGACTGCGCCAGCTGGCCAATCACCCATCGCTTGTAGCAAAAGACAAGCCAATGGAATCGGGCAAATTCGATGAAATATACAGTTGCCTGAAAAACCTATTAGCGGAAAACCACAAGGTGCTCATTTTCTCGTCGTTTGTGAAACATTTGGAATTGCTTCAGGCCAAAATTGAATCGAAAAACTGGAAATATTCCATGCTTACAGGGAAAACTACCGACAGACAGGAAGTGATCAGCCAATTTCAGAATGATCCCGCCAATCATATTTTCCTGATTTCACTGAAAGCCGGAGGTGTTGGGCTGAACCTGACTTCTGCCGACTACGTATTCATCATAGACCCATGGTGGAACCCGGCAGCTGAAAACCAGGCCATCAACCGTGCACACCGCATTGGTCAGGATAAAAAAGTGTTCGTTTACCGCTTTATAACAGAAGACTCTATCGAGGAAAAAATTCAAATCCTGAAATCGAAAAAATCGGCATTGGCCGAAAAGTTCATCAGCTCGAACAATCCGCTCGATGCGATTAACGAAGAAGAAATCATGAGTTTATTCAGCTAAACAAAAGCTTTCTGAATAACTTTTCGAATTACATTTGCAGTAAAAGCGCCATCCCCAACCCTTCCCCGAAGGAGAAGGGAGTTGTGAGGGTGAAATGCAAAAAATTGTTCTTTAAAATATAAAAGTTGTGCGTTTGCACCACACCAAAGCCTCACCCCTTGGGGTAGGTTTGGAGGGGGCCTGTTTTAACCTTTTCTCATTTTGTTATGAAACAAATCATTTTACTCGCTACATTGCTTTTCCTGGTTTCAGGAATCCAGGCACAGAAAACACTTAGTTTAAAAGATGCCACTCTCGGCGCAACTTCGTATTTAAGACCCAATCTACCCAACCAGCTTTTGTGGCGCGACGCACAGCATTATATGGTGGTAAAAGATTCGGCGCTTTACCAGGTTGAACTAAAGAAAAAGACCGAAACGAAAGTGATTTTAGTTTCAGAATTAAATAAATCATTGAAAAATGCCGGATTCCGGGCAATTAATTCGATTCCACGATTCTCGCTGATCGATCCATCTAAAGTATGGTTTCAGCTTCAGAATCAACTTGTAATATTTAACCTGAATAACAAGCAAATTATTCAAACGTTAAGCTATCCTCGGGAGGCTGCCAATAACGACTTTTGCACGGCTAATACAACATTGGCCTATACCCTGAAAAACAACTTGTTCATTATTGGAAATTCAGGTAACCAACAAATTACCAACGACACCGAAGAGCATATTTTGAACGGGACATCTGTTCACCGCAACGAATTTGGAATCAACAAAGGGACATTCTGGTCGCCCAAAGGAACCAAACTGGCGTTTTACCGCATGGATGAAACGATGGTTGGCAACTACCCTCTGGTCGATTACATGGTACGCGAAGCAGAGTTAGTCAATATCAAATACCCGATGGCCGGGATGACCAGTCATCAGGTAAAATTAGGCGTGTACGACTTGGCCAGCAAACAAACTGTTTTCATGCAAACCGGCGGACCACTCGATCATTACCTGACAAATATTTCGTGGAGCCCTGATGAAAAGAGCATTTTCATTCAGGAGCTAAACCGCGAACAAAACCACATGAAACTGAACCAGTACAATGCAAATACGGGCGAGTTCGTGAAAACTGTTTTTGAAGAAACCGACGAAAAATATGTTGAACCATTAAATCCGATTGTTTTCTCGAAAGTTGATCCCGATAAATTCTATTATCAAAGCCGGAAAGATGGGTGGAACCATGTGTATTTGTGCAGTGTAACAACAGGAATCGTTTCGCAAATAACCAAAGGCGAATGGGAAGTGACTGAACTGGATGGATTCGACACCAAAGAAGAAAATATGTTTTTCGAGGCCACCAAAGAAAGCCCGGTTGAAAGGCATTTCTACAGCGTTAACCTTCGTTCAGGAAAGATTGAAAAACTCACCAACGAAGCAGGAACACACCAACCAATTATTTCTCCGGATAACCTGAATTTCATCGACCGCTGGACTAGTACAGAGGTTCCGGGAAAAATCGACCTGATTTCGATGAAAGACAAACAAGCCCGCACACTTTTCGAAGCCGAAAATACGCTGAAAGATTTTAATTTAGGAGAAAACACTGTATTTACTATTAAAGCTGCCGACGGAATAACCGATTTGTATTGCCGAATGATTAAGCCCAACAATTTTGATCAATCGAAAAAATATCCGGTAATCGTATATGTTTATGGAGGTCCGCACGAACAACTCATTAACAAAACATGGCTGAATGCTGCTCGTTGGTGGCAATATTACATGGCTTCGAAAGGCTACATCGCATTCACTGTCGATAGCCGAGGTTCGGCCAATCGCGGAAAAGATTTCGAGAATGTCATTCATCGAAATCTTGGAGTAACTGAAACTGCCGATCAAATGAAAGGTATCGATTACCTGAAATCGCTTCCGTATGTCGATCAAAACCGAATTGGCGTACACGGCTGGAGCTATGGCGGATTTATGACATTAAACCTGAAATTAAAATACCCGGAAATCTTTAAAGTAGCTGTTGCCGGCGGCCCGGTTGTTGACTGGAGCATGTATGAAGTAATGTATGGCGAACGCTACATGGATACACCGCAGGAAAACCCGGAAGGCTACGAAAAAGCCAATATGCTGAATTATATCGATAAACTTAACGGAAAGCTTCTAATCATACACGGAGTTCAGGACCAAACGGTTGTTATGCAACACAGCATGGAATTCCTGAAAAAATGTATCGACTTAAATAAACAGGTTGACTTCTTTGTTTACCCCACACACGAACATAATGTACGTGGCGACGACAGGCTTCATTTAATGGAGAAAATAAGCGATTATTTCCTTGAAAACCTCTGATCAGGAATTACTGAAAATGAAGAGGTTCCGGACCACGAGGCTGAAAAGAATAAAATTTTGTTTTCGAAACGCCATTAATAATAACTCCATAATTAGAAACGCTGCTTGGCAGATCGGGATAATAAGCAAACCGAAGCTGGATAGTTTTGAAAACCAGGTTTTCATTTCTTATCCGTAACCCCAACCCTATCCCGGCATAATATTTCTGTCTAAAAATCGATTCATTAGAGGGGCCAATCAGCCCTAAATCAATAAATGAGAAAAGTGCCGACTGGAAATTGAGTATTGATCTTTTGGTAAAAAAAACATTTTCAATATTTAAAGCCAGGCGTTGTTTCCCTTTACCGATCTGGCTGCTAAAACCACGTATACCATAATCGTTTCTTAATAACAAATCTTCAACATCAAAACGATTAATCCCCAAAGTATAATTTAGCTTTATAAATTGACGGGACTTAACATTCCAGATATTGAATAATCTCGAAATGAAGTCAATCTTAGCATCAAAAACACCTTGCTCAATATGATTACGATTAAAAAAACTACCAATGCCGAAAGAACTGTAAAAATAAAAAGGCTTATTTTTAAACATATTTCCAGAAGACAAAAAAACATGCGAATACCAACGATTTCCAAATTCATTATTGTCGTAACCCAGAGCAAGCTCACACAAATAACCTTTTGGAATATCCTCAGTTATCCCGTAACTATATATCAAATGATCCTGAATATACGACCTGTGAGAGAAACTAATACTACCTATAAAAAGCGTACTGTTTGAAAAATATTGCTTTTCATTTAATTCAGGCGACGGTCGTTCAATAAAATGGGTATACCTTACACGGCCAGCCAAAGTTGTCTGGAAACGATTATCTTGCTTATTTATACCTAATTCCAACCGATGTCCATACCAACTATCTACCGAAAAAAAATTAAGCGGTGTTTTGCTTTCAACCCAATCCGTTGAACTTATTTTATTGAACCGTAAACTTCTGGAAACGGTCAGTCCGCCAGCATTAACTGATTGTGGACGAAGAAAATCACGCCCTAGATTCAATATAAAACCTTCTTTTAAATAAGTATTTGCATATCCGGCAGAAAAATTAATAAAATTACCACCAACGTTGTTAATCGAATAATAGGTTTCAAAACCAATATGGGGAGTCATATCAGTGTGAGCAACAACTGATGTACTAATTTCGTGTCCAACACCTAAAATATTTTTGTCATAAATACCAACGTCACCATGATTAACATTCCCTAATGATCCATCAACTCCAAACGAAAACACATCCTGTGTCAAAACCAAAACATCAACCAAGTTCTCATTTAGAGGCTTTGGAGTAATAATGATTCGCGCATCTTTCAAATAAGGCAAATTTCGTAATAGGTTTTCATTATCCATCAATAAATCCGGATCAATTTGCTGACCTTCTTTAATCCAGAGGTTTTTTTGAATAACATATAAGTTTGATTGTGAATGAAGCCTGTTAGCAATCTTTTCAACCCAAACATTAGTATTTCTAAGGGTGTCATCGAAAGTTGGTCCAAAAACTTTCAGCGATTTTACCGATATCGAAGCGATTGTCTTTCCTCTAAATTTCGAAAAATAATCGCTGACTTGGGCATTTTTATTTTCTACTGTTTTCGTCTGACAAACCATTGAACCATAAAGCCACTTGGTAAATTTATGCTTTGAAGCTTTAATTGCCAGACTGTCATACAAATAAACATTAATTTTTTCAGAAGATACTGTCTTTAAAGAATCATTCTTTATTCTATCATTACCCATTCCCATAGCAATGCAAGAAAGGGTAAATAATAATATAAAAAGCATAATTCTCATTTCTTCCACTCCATTACCTGATTTAATTTCTGAAGATACAAGTATCAACCTGCTACTTGACGAAAGTTTATAAAAATTCCCTGAATATTGGTTTTCAGGACAAAGTAACAACCGATAAAGTAAAACCAAAGAATTAACATGTTAAAAGAGGTTAATTTTTAGCAAATACAAATATCTCGCACATATAAAACTGGTAAAAATGAATTCCAGTCGCTTCAATAATCTATTTTATTAAATTTGTTGCGAAATGCGCAGTATAAAAGAATTATATAGAAATAATATATACGGGGTAATGGGAACCCTGATTTTCCACATATTGGTTTTAACTGGATTTTGGATTTCAGAATTAAACTATAGTATTAAAGCAGAAAAGGAAGAAGAAGAAGTCGTACTCGATTTGCTTACACCGCCACCTAGTGAAAAAGAAGAAGTTAAAGAAATTACGAATTCAGAGCAACAATCAGCAAAAAATACGCAAAATTCGAAGCAGTACTTAAACATGGGAACAAATCATGGAGTAAATGATGCTTTAAAAAAGGATAAGTTTTTTGATGAAAGTTACAAACATGATATTGAAGATGCCGAAAAAATGGTAGATAAGGTCAATAAGCAGCTTTCAAAAAAGATTCCAACAACAACTCAATTCGCCATGCCCGAAGTTTCTACAGAAGGTGTCGACCGTGATTCAATTAAAAACACAATATACTCAGGCAAAAGTAATATACATTACTACCTTGAGAACCGTTTCCATGTAAGGTTACCAATACCTGTTTTCCTGGCCAAAGGTGGAGGTATCATCACTGTCGATATTCAGGTTGACCGCAGTGGGCATGTAACTAAAGCAGAAGTACGATCATCTGGTAACAATAGCGATTCAATGCTACCGGTTTATGCAGCACAGGCAGCTGAACGAACAGTTTTTAATGCCGATTCAAAAGCGCCTGCAATTCAAAGAGGAACAATTACTTATCGTTTTGTAGCACAGTAACTTTTATTAAATGTAAATCTCACAATAAGTTTAACATCATTTAACAATTATTTTCATTTTTTTCCGAAATTGCGACTTACATTTGCAATACATTTTTTTTCATAAGTTTAGGTTTAGTTAGGTTAGTTAGTTTAAGAGAGGAAAGGTAGAACAGAGGTTCTACCTTTTTATTTTTTATTAAAATTTCGTTGTTGCCGAAAACAAATAGTTAACCTAATAAACTAAAATTCGTCTGAAAGTAATCTCAGAACCGGCCATATAGAGATTAAGAGTTGAAGTGAAAGTAAGTATACTTCAAGTATGTATATATTAAATAAAATACATTTTTGTAATAAGCTATTATAAGAATCTATCTAGTACCCATCTCAAAATTTCAAACTTTTAATTCACATTGTATAGTAGATGTATCAAGCATCCGTATGTCTAAAATAAAATCAGCAAAAAAACATTTGCATTTTCAACATTTTATAGTGATTTTTAAACCAAAATGAATTTAGACTATCCACCTCGTTTATAATTACCACCCCCTGTTTGATTACCGCCCCAAATTAATTTTAACAGTTCAATTATTTGTTATGGATGATTACTCAGGCATTGATTTATTAAATGGGATTAGGAGAAACGATACTATCGTTTTACAATATATATATAAGAATTTTTACTCCGACATAAATTTTTTCATCAAAAAAAATAAAGGAGATGATGATGATGCCAATGATATTTTTCAGGAAGCCATTATAATTATGTATAGAAAACTTAAAGTAGGCGAATTAGTTTTAGATTGTTCGTTTGAAACATATTTATATTCGGTATGTAGATATCTCTGGCTTAAACATCTTGACAAAAGGAAAATTGAAAAAGAAAATATTAAGGATAATCAGCAATTTCATGAAGATATTTATGACGAAAGCCTGGAGAAAATAACAGATGTGAATGAACGTTACCGACTTTACCAAAAGCACTTCACAAACCTTGGAAAGGATTGTCAAAAGATTTTGCAATTGTACTTTGATAAAGTTCCTCTAAAAAACATAGCTCAAATTATGGGATTTAAGAGCGAAAAATATGCAAAAAAACGTAAATTCAAATGTAAAGAATACCTAATCAAGAGCATAAAACAGGACCTGGAGTATGATAAGATTTTGAAGGGCGAAGACAACTCATAAACATCATTTTTTTTACAGTTTCCTCCTTTTTGATTTTTTTCTTCTGAGATGATAATCTGCAAGCAGCAACAAAAAAGCTACAAAAAGGAATATCACAAAGTATACATCCTTACTGGTATACAAAGCACCGGTATTTCCAATACTAACATAACCAAGCCAAAAATGCGGATGTGCAGTTAATGGATCTGAATTTTTAAGATGATTTAGTTTTGCCATGCGCAGGGCTTCATCTTTTCTTTTCCCTTTTGATAAAAAATGATAAAAATCACTCATTATTTTTACTCCCGATTTATCCTCAACCTGCCATAAAGTCATTACTACTGAAGGACAACCAGCATATATAAAACCTCTAGCCATACTCAGAATGCCCTCCCCCCCCAGGAGTTTTCCTGAACCAGTTTCACATGCACTTAAAACAGCAAGCCTCGCATTTAATTTCATATTGTACACTTCATAGGCATTCAAACAACCATCGTCTGCCGAGGTAATATCAGGCTTCGAAAAAACGAGTTTTGAAAGCATTGGCACACTATCATTTATTATTGTATGCATCGCTAAATGCAAAATATCAAAATTGTTAGCATTCTTTTTAAAGGACGTTTCCTGAGCTTTTTTATCGACAAATGATACCGCCGAGACATAACTTGAAATAGCTTTAATTTCATCTTTCGACCCTGGTAATGGGCTTAAATGATAAGTCTTCCCTGTTTCAGCATCCTTTATCGGCTCTTGAAAGTCATAGTCAGGAGCGAATGCTATAAGTTTTTTACTCGCTCTTTTCTTTTGATTTGTATCGTATAATAGTGTTGCCGAATAGCCATAATTAATAGAATAATCTCTTATAAGATATTTTAAGTCTCTGAAATTCATTCGAGTAGTATCAGGTATTTCCGAAATCAAAGCATCAAATGGAATATACGACAACTTATCATGAGGAATAATTGTAAGCGATTTACCATTTAGTTTACCGGCAACAGGTTTTATTAACTTTTCGTACAAATAATAAGCTGAAAATGAGAAATTTGAATAATCAGATTTTTTTGTATCTAAATAATCAGAGCTAATCAAAAAATCGTGAAAAGACTGAATTCTATCTACAAATTCTTGAGTAATAGGTTCTTTAAATAAATCAATTGAATCTCGTGTTATTGCAAAAAGATATAATTCGCCTGCGGATGAATTATTTTCAGGCACTTTCAGATAATACTCGAGTAAAGCCTGCCGATTACTTAGTTTTGATCTTAGTTCATTCGCCTCAATTACTTTATTTTCATATTTTAATGAGAAATATTGAGGATAATCCTTCTCAAATGATTCAATCAATCTATTATATTCCTCATTATATTTGAATATTCTGGAAGAGTATAGATTAATTTTTTGCTTGTCAGGCTTTTCTAAATGATTTTCTTCAAATAATTTAGACTTATAGGTATTGACATAGTTTTTCAACATGGTCTCTTTCTTCAATAAAGAGTCAGGAATTCCTCCAAATTCCTTTGCTTCAACATCTTTTATTGATGCTAATAAGCTAGACGACTTACTTCGTTCAGAGAATTCAAAAGCCTTAAATATGTATTTCTGGTCTTTTGTCAACAGAAATAATTCATGCGCTACATTAATTGCTTCAAAAAAAGTAGATTGCTGATTTTGAGAAAGGAACAGTCTACTTTCTTCATTTTCAAAACCAATTTGCAGACGATGAATTAAATCGACAACTACCGAAAACGAATTCAAACTTGCATTGTAATATTTTTCGGCTCGACTATTATCAAATTCAGAGCGATATATTTCAGCAAGTTTTTCCAATGCAACAGCTTTCTTATTAATTACTTCAACCAACTGTATCTCCGAAATAATATTCTCATTGAGAGATGGATTAATAAATGGATTCATTTCCTGAAATGAATCGACTAAAGCAATTATTGATTTCTGATAATACTGCACAGCACTATTCAAACTTTCTTTTCTTTTACTTCGAAAATCATCAATTTGTCCAGCTTCAGAATTTCGCATATAATAGTAATCACCAAAAATGGCGAGTACGTCTGAATAAGTCGTACTTTTTTCTCTATAAAAAGTCAAAACTAAGTCCCTTGCTTTTTGAGAATATTGTAAAGCTACATCAAATTTCTTTTGAGATAGAAGTAATGAATTATATGCAAGATATTCTGATACTAACTCAACATTATTATCTCCAAATAAATTAATCCAACCATCTATAGCCTTTTTATAATTTATCTCTGACAAATCAAATTGTCCCACCTTTCTATAAACTTGAGCGATTAAATCATATAAACGAGGACGCAACTCTGGAGTAATAGTTTTAAGATTCTTATGTGAAAAATCAAGTGATTCTTTATATCTTCCAAGTTTAAATTGTGTCTCTGCAATGTTATATTTAGAGTATTGATAGTTTTTTGCATACTTAACACTGTCACTCTTTAAAATTCTAAATGCATTCTTTTGATATTCCAGAGCTTTTATATAGTCTCCTTTTTCTTTATACGCAATTGCCAGATTTACATATATAGTACCTAGAACATAATTATCTGGTGGATTAGAAGAACAAAGATACTCTGCCTTTTTATAAGCATTCAAGGCTTTATCTATATTACCAAGATTTTTAAAAGTAATTCCAATATTTACTAATGGTGGAGCAAGACGAATACTTGTACTTCCATACATTTTTTCACGAACAAGATATAATTCTTCAAATTTGTTAAGAGCCAATTCGAAATCCCCCAGGCGCCCTGCAGCAACACCCTCTTTCTGTAACCTAACAGCGATCAAACTATCTCGACTTCTAAGTGCCAGGTCGTTTCCAAATCCAATAAATGCGCTGAATTCAAATAATAGCAAGCAATATATTAAACCTTTTAGTTTCATTTTTAATTTTTTTATTTGATCTATCAAAAAAAAATTGCTTTTGAGGGTTACCTTTTTGCTTTTTCCGGAATAAATAGATGAACAAGAATAATTAAAGGAACTAGTATTAATCATTAAAACTTAAAAGTAATGAAAACTTTATTTGCTAACAACGAAACTAAAAATTTTGATTCTTTCTCTTTCGATGCTTTAACTTCTGAAGAACTTGCTTTAGTAAAAGGTGGTAAATCACAGGATGCTTATTGTGATTTGAACTAATTCTTATTGATATACTTTTAACTTTTTATTTAGTAGTTTGTCTATTGATTTAGTACAAACAGGGGGTTATGTCTGACTTTTACAAAACCAATTCTGGTTTGTAATAACTTAATTTTCAATAAAATGATACAAAAATCTGAATATTTTGAACAAGCAGATTTGTACATCAACTCTGGTTTATCTCAGGAGAAATTGATTGAATTCGAATCGCAAATGGCTTTCGATTTGGACTTGGTTAACGAAGTTAAGCTCCAGCAGGAAGTACAATATGCTTTATGCGAACAGGATGTAATTGACTTGCGAAACAACCTATGCCAAATAGTTCAAAATAAGTCTGATATTATCAATAACGCGAATAATGAAAATCTTTTCAGTTTCGATTTAGCTGAAGAGTCCCTGACCGGAAAAAAATTAAACCAAATTAATGTCGACTCTTTACTAGACATCGAAAGTTCTTTCCCTAAAATTCACCTGTATCAGCACAAAGTTGCCGCTAAGGAAAATATTCATCAATTCTATAAAGAGCAGTTTAATTTCAGCGCAACAAGCAACTATGACGATGAATTAAGCCCGTTTGACGAAGAAATATTGGCTGATGTCAAGGCTGCCATGGACGAAAACGACATTACCGAATTAAGAGCCAATTTGAAGCAAGTGGCTCTAAGTATGCCTGCTCACAAATACTCTTCAGAAGAAATTGAAGACTATATCTTCAACAGGATGATGCCCGAAACCAAAAACATGTTCGAGAAAGAATTAGCTATAAATTCAAGTCTGGAACGGGAAGTTTTATTAATTAAAGACATAAATCTGGCAATTGCCGAAAATGACATCATCGACTTAAGAGCCAACCTAAACAAAATACAACACTCTGAAATACAACATTCGGCAAGCATAGAAGAACTGGAAAAATATATTAATAACGAGCTCTCGCTGGAACAACTGGCCTCTTTTGAAGAAAATCTCAGTTCAAACAAAAAACTGCAAAACGAAATTGAACTGGTAAAAGACATTGATAAAGCTCTAGCCGAGCCTGATGTTATGCTGTTACGCAGCAATCTTCAGAACATCGCCCAGCAAAATGTTGCAAAGAAACAAAAAGAACGATTATTTATCGGGAAATTCAGTATCAGGCATTTAATCCCGTATACTTCTGTTGCTGTATCGATTATCTTCTTTTTGGCTATATCTGGCATATTCTCTGCCAGCGAATCATCTTCCGAAATTTACAAGAAGTTCTATAATAAATATGAAATGGCTGGAACTGTCCGTTCTGCCGACCTAAACGAAAATATCACTTTTGCCTTAGCCCTGCAAAAATATGAAAACAAGCAGTATGAGGAAGCTTTAAAACTTTTCAGTAAAGTAGTTGCTGAGGACCCTGATAATATGGCCAGTCATTTCTATTCAGGTATCTCATTACAGGAAACCGGAAGGTATAATAAGGCTATACACGAGTACGAAACTGTGATTGTTAACAAAGATAACCTGTTTACTGAGCAGGCTGAATGGTACACCGGGCTTTGCCTGTTACAAACTGACAACAATAAAAAAGCTTATAAACTATTTAAGAAAATTGCTCTGTCTAAAGGCTTTTACCAGCAAAAGGCCGAACTAATACTTAAAAAAATAAACTATACTGAATAAATAAAGTTTTTATAAATGTGCATCAATTTTACTTGTTTTAATGGTTAATACTTGTTCCTTGTTCCTTGTTTCTTATTGTTTTTTAATGATTTACTTGTTCCTTAATTATTAATCGTTCTTAATTTTATTCGTTGGTAATTGTCTTGTTGGGTTTCGATTAATACCGGTTCCTTTATTGTTCTTTGTTCAAACTTCCCGGTATTCAACGTATCCAATTCAGGATTCGATAGTTTTTAATGTAAATAGGCCTCCTTTTGAGCTCGATTCTTTCGGGCTTTTGGTGTTTTTTAGTTACAAATTTAAACACGCAAAACAATCAGTTGATTATCAGTCAACTAGATTTATTTATAATTTTTTTTTCATTTTTTTTTAGAAAAGGGGGTTACCTTTTTGCTTTTTCCGGAATAAATAGATGAACAAGAATAATTAAAGGAACTAGTATTAATCATTAAAACTTAAAAAATGAAAACTTTATTTGCTAACAACGAAACTAAAAATTTTGATTCTTTCTCTTTCGACGCTTTAACTTCTGAAGAACTTGCTTTAGTAAAAGGTGGTAAATCACAGGATGCTTATTGTGATTTGAACTAATTCTTATTGATATACTTTTAACTTTTTATTTAGTAGTTTGTCTATTGATTTAGTACAAACAGGGGGTTATGTCTGACTTTTACAAAACCAATTCTGGTTTGTAATAACTTAATTTTCAATAAAATGATACAAAAATCTGAATATTTTGAACAAGCAGATTTGTACATCAACTCTGGTTTATCTCAGGAGAAATTGATTGAATTCGAATCGCAAATGGCTTTCGATTTGGACTTGGTTAACGAAGTTAAGCTCCAGCAGGAAGTACAATATGCTTTATGCGAACAGGATGTAATTGACTTGCGAAACAACCTATGCCAAATAGTTCAAAATAAGTCTGATATTATCAATAACGCGAATAATGAAAATCTTTTCAGTTTCGATTTAGCTGAAGAGTCCCTGACCGGAAAAAAATTAAACCAAATTAATGTCGACTCTTTACTAGACATCGAAAGTTCTTTCCCTAAAATTCACCTGTATCAGCACAAAGTTGCCGCTAAGGAAAATATTCATCAATTCTATAAAGAGCAGTTTAATTTCAGCGCAACAAGCAACTATGACGATGAATTAAGCCCGTTTGACGAAGAAATATTGGCTGATGTCAAGGCTGCCATGGACGAAAACGACATTACCGAATTAAGAGCCAATTTGAAGCAAGTGGCTCTAAGTATGCCTGCTCACAAATACTCTTCAGAAGAAATTGAAGACTATATCTTCAACAGGATGATGCCCGAAACCAAAAACATGTTCGAGAAAGAATTAGCTATAAATTCAAGTCTGGAACGGGAAGTTTTATTAATTAAAGACATAAATCTGGCAATTGCCGAAAATGACATCATCGACTTAAGAGCCAACCTAAACAAAATACAACACTCTGAAATACAACATTCGGCAAGCATAGAAGAACTGGAAAAATATATTAATAACGAGCTCTCGCTGGAACAACTGGCCTCTTTTGAAGAAAATCTCAGTTCAAACAAAAAACTGCAAAACGAAATTGAACTGGTAAAAGACATTGATAAAGCTCTAGCCGAGCCTGATGTTATGCTGTTACGCAGCAATCTTCAGAACATCGCCCAGCAAAATGTTGCAAAGAAACAAAAAGAACGATTATTTATCGGGAAATTCAGTATCAGGCATTTAATCCCGTATACTTCTGTTGCTGTATCGATTATCTTCTTTTTGGCTATATCTGGCATATTCTCTGCCAGCGAATCATCTTCCGAAATTTACAAGAAGTTCTATAATAAATATGAAATGGCTGGAACTGTCCGTTCTGCCGACCTAAACGAAAATATCACTTTTGCCTTAGCCCTGCAAAAATATGAAAACAAGCAGTATGAGGAAGCTTTAAAACTTTTCAGTAAAGTAGTTGCTGAGGACCCTGATAATATGGCCAGTCATTTCTATTCAGGTATCTCATTACAGGAAACCGGAAGGTATAATAAGGCTATACACGAGTACGAAACTGTGATTGTTAACAAAGATAACCTGTTTACTGAGCAGGCTGAATGGTACACCGGGCTTTGCCTGTTACAAACTGACAACAATAAAAAAGCTTATAAACTATTTAAGAAAATTGCTCTGTCTAAAGGCTTTTACCAGCAAAAGGCCGAACTAATACTTAAAAAAATAAACTATACTGAATAAATAAAGTTTTTATAAATGTGCATCAATTTTACTTGTTTTAATGGTTAATACTTGTTCCTTGTTCCTTGTTTCTTATTGTTTTTTAATGATTTACTTGTTCCTTAATTATTAATCGTTCTTAATTTTATTCGTTGGTAATTGTCTTGTTGGGTTTCGATTAATACCGGTTCCTTTATTGTTCTTTGTTCAAACTTCCCGGTATTCAACGTATCCAATTCAGGATTCGATAGTTTTTAATGTAAATAGGCCTCCTTTTGAGCTCGATTCTTTCGGGCTTTTGGTGTTTTTAGTTACAAAATAGCCTGTCAAAAAAAATCAATAATTGATAGTTATCGTTAAAAAAGATAATTTTGAGAAAAATTTATACTAAATATAAAATAATGAAACCAACTTTATTGATTTTGGCAGCTGGTATGGGTAGTCGATTTGGAGGACTAAAACAAGTAGAGCCAGTTGGACCTAATGGGGAGACAATTTTGGAATATTCGATTTATGATGCAATTAGGGCCGGTTTTGGCAAGGTTGTTTTTGTAATACGAGAAAGTTTTGCTGATAGTTTTAAAAAACAATTTGAGCCCAAACTAGCAGGAAAAATCGGAATCATGTATGTTTATCAGGAAACAAATATGTTACCTGATGGCTTTACTTTGCCAGTAGGTCGCGAAAAACCTTGGGGAACCGGACATGCTGTATTGATGGCAAAAAATATAATAAATGAACCTTTTGCAGTAATTAATGCTGACGATTTCTACGGAGCAAATGCTTATAAGATACTTTACAGGTTTCTTTCATGTCAGACTTCTGACAAACAATATACAATGGTAGGTTATCATTTAAATAAGACTTTATCTAAATTTGGTTCTGTTTCTCGTGGTATATGTGTAACTAACAAAAATAACCACCTAAGTGAAATTACTGAAACGCACAAAATCAGGCTAGAAGAAGGAAAAATCCTTTGTGAATCGCAGGATACAACAACTAAAGAATTAACTGGTAATGAGATTGTTTCAATGAATTTTTGGGGATTCTACCCATCTATCTTCGCGAATATAGAAACACAGTTTATTGACTTCCTGAAAGAAAACATAAACCAACCGAAATCGGAGTTTTATATTCCTTTCGTCGTTTTTGAAATGATAAAAAAGAATATAATAACAGTTGAAGTTTTATCTGCTGACTCGCCTTGGTTTGGTGTAACATATAAGGAAGACAAGCCTTATGTGATTGATCAAATACAAAAATTTACAGGTATGGGAATTTATCCTGAAAATCTTTGGAATAACTAATAATCTTAGAGAAGGTAATTTGAAAAGGGAATGTTATTTCAAAATTACCTTCTCACTTTTAATAAACTTTCCCAGAAAGGTAGTTGCATTCTTTTCAAATATTTCAACATTTTCAGTAGTATAAAATTTTACAACTCCTGATTTCGAACATTTTGCATCCATTTCAGGGTGACGGATTAAATATTCTACTAGTTTTTGAGTTACCACCTTGCCTTGTTCCATTAGTTTAACACCTTCAGGAACAAACTTTTTAATGGTTGACAACAATAAAGGGTAGTGTGTGCAACCAAGGATAATTGCATCAATTTCGGGATCGGTGTTAAGAAGATTCTGGATATTCTTTGCTACGAAAAAATCAGTACCAGCGGAATCAATTTCATTATTTTCGACCAAAGGTACCCATATTGGACAAGCTTCCTGGGTTGTTTTGACAACCTTCCCATTTGCCCATTTCTCCAATTCAATTGGATAAGAATTCGATAGTACTGTTCCTGAAGTTCCTAAAATACCTACATGACCGTTCGATGTAAATTCACCAATAGATTCAACAGCAGGTCGTATAACGCCCAGAACACGACGATTAGGATCAATTTGGAGAAGATCATTCTGTTGAATATTTCTAAGTGCTTTAGCAGATGCTGTATTGCAAGCAAGCACTACAAGATAACACCCCATTTCGAATAGTTTCTTTACGGCTTGAAGTGTATATTCATAAACTACCTCAAATGAGCGCGAACCATAAGGTGCTCTGGCATTATCGCCTAAATAAATAAAATCGTAAGCAGGCATGGTCTGAATAAAATCTCTCAAGATAGTTAAACCACCATAGCCTGAATCAAAAACTCCTATTGGCTGATATTGCCCTGTCATTAAATTCTGTTTTTACAAAAGTAAAAAGCCATCCTTAAATAGATGGCTTTTCAAATATAATTTATCCAAGATTTACTTAATGCCTAATTTCGTTTTCACAAAAGGTAGAATATCAATACTTTCTTTTGAGTTATAAAGAATCACTCTTGAACTCATATCAAAAACATAAATCAAACCTTTTTCCAAACCGACATCTTTAATTGCCTTTTCTGCTTTATCAATTACCGGTTTCATTAATTCTGCCTGTTTAGCCTGAAGCTGTTGTTGTGCATTTTGCTGATAAGTTTGAATACGTTCACTCTTTGCATTTAAATCATCTTCTTTCATTTTTTTTACAGTCTCAGTAAGCGAATCTTTCTTCTGTGCATATTCCATGTATAATGTTTGGAATTCTTTTTGCATTACGCCAAGGGCATCTTCAAGTTCTTTCTGATATGCTGTAAATTTCTTTTCGGCATCAGCTCTTTCAGGCATTACCTGAACCAGACCCTGAAAATCGACATGGCCAAATTTAGGAGCCTGAGCTTTTGCAAAACTTGCGGAAAGCAACATGATTCCTACGACAAATACTTTGAAAACATTTTTCATACTTTTCCAGATTTAATTTTTATTTTGACAAAATTAGAATATTATTTTTTATAGCCAAGCTTAGCCAAAACCTGATCAGATAAATCGTACTTTGGATTTGTATAAATCAAACTTACACCGCCTGCTTTATCGAAAATCAGAGCATAACCTCCTTCATTTGAGATTTCCTGAATAGCATTAAAAATATCATCTTGAATTGGTTTAACGAGTCCTTGACGCTTTTTAAACAAATCGCCTTCTCTCCCAAAATATTTCCTTTGTAATTCTTTATACTCCTTTTCTTTCGAAACGATAACATCTTCACGTTTACGTTTCATTTCTTCAGAAAGAAGTACACTTTCCGACTGGAAGTCTTTATACATTTGATCAAGTTCTGTGTGCATTGATTCAAGTTCTTTTTGATATTGAGCTGACAATTGGTCTAACTGTTCCTGTGCGGCTTTATATGATGGAATATTTTCTAAAATATATTCACTATCAACATAAGCAAATTTCTGAGCAAATGTGGCTGCAGAATAAAGCAACATTAAACATGCAATAACAACTATTTTTTTCATCTTTTAATTTATTTAATTGTTTTTTAGTGCATTTCAGCAAAATCCAGACCAAAATACTGCATTAAAATTGCTGCCCAATAACAAAGTGGAATTGGCTACCAGCGGCATCACTTTGTCCAGGAACAGGATCAAATCCGTAACCCCAATCAATACCCATTAAACCAAACATAGGAAGGAAGATTCGAACCCCAACGCCTGCTGATCTATGTAATTTAAATGGATTAAAATCTTCAAATTTATTCCAGGCATTACCTGCTTCAAGGAAACTCAAGACATAAATAGTTGACGATGGTTTCAATATTACCGGATAACGAAGCTCCATAGAAAGCTTATTGTAAATATTGGAACCGGAAGAACTACTCAGACTATAATCTTTGTAACCACGAAGAGCTACAATATCGCTACCATATAGATTATATCCTGACATACCAGACCCTCCTACACGGAATCCTTCAAATGGAGACTGACGATATTTGTTGTAATAACCAAGGAAACCGTACTCAAATTTAGTATGAACAACTAAATTCTGGTTACGCGTAACAGGTGTAAACCAGTCGCCCTTAAATAACCACTTGTGGTATTCGATCCATTTATATCTTTCTTGTAAACCTACTTTACTGTAATCAACTCCGTTCAACAGGGAATAAGGAGGTGTCAACTGCAACGACAATGTAAAATTCGAACCTCGACGTGTATACAAAGGGTTGTCGATCGAATTTCGCCCGAAAGCCGTCTTTATACTTAGGTTGTTAAATCCACCATTACCCTGGCTGGTTCCATCATTTAAAAAGTAATAGTATCCAGCCATATTTTGAAGCTTATAATGCTGGAATGAAACTTCATGGTACAATGTGAAAAAGTCATCAGGCCAATTTAAGCGATAGCCATAGCCTACTGCGATAGCAGATGTAATCTGAATCTGATCAGCTTCTTCCGTGTCAGATGTTGATGTTGACCCGTAACCATAACCATAGCCATAACCATAAGGTGAATAGCCATAGCCATATGGCGAATAACCGCCGTAACCATAACCTCCATAACCGTAGCTACCGTAATTGTTATACATACTATTGTATAAACGACTAGCGGAATAATTTACTTTTGAATGAGAGTATGAAATTGTGAAGGAATTAGGTTTCTTACCTCCGAACCAAGGTTCGGTAAAAGAGAAACTATAATTCTTATAAAACTTACCACTTGTTTGAAAATGCAGGCTCAACGCTTGTCCGTCGCCTGTTGGTAAAGGCCTCCACGCTTCTTTATTAAAAATATTACGAACAGAAAAATTGGAAAACTTTAAACCAAGAGTACCTACGAACATATTAGCTCCCCAACCACCAGAAAGTTCTATCTGGTCGTTTGCCTTTTCTGTAAGTTTATATTCTATGTCAACAGTCCCATTCTCTGGGTGAGGACGAACATCAGGAGAAATGGCTTCTGGATCGAAGTGCCCTAACTGAGATAACTCCCTGACTGTACGGATAATCGCAGACTTATCAAACAAATCACCAGGCAATGTCCGTAATTCTCGACGGGCAACATGTTCATTAGTTTTCGTATTTCCCGAAATGATAATCTTATCAATAGTTGCCTGACGGCCTTCACTAATTCTCATTTCAAAATCAATCGAATCATTCTCAACATGAGTTTCCATAGGTGTTAGGTTGAAAAACAAATAGCCGTGATCAAGGTAATCGCTACTAACCGCATCTTCGTCGTCTTTGGTGCGCTTATCGAGCTGTTTTTGATCGAAGACATCTCCTTTTTTAATTCCCAGTCTGGCAGACAAATATTCACTTGGATATATCGTATTTCCAACCCATTTTATGTTTCTAAAATAGTATTTATGTCCCTCTTCAAGCCAAAGGTCGAGGCGAACCCTATCATTATTAAGTTTTGTAATTGAATCCTTCAAGATTGTTGCATCGCGATAACCTTTTTCATTGTATTTTTTTATAAGGTTTAACTTATCTTCAACATATTTCTCATTTAGGAATTTTTTAGAATGAAAGAAGTTTTTCAACTTCTTAGCTTTTGTTTTTTTCATTGATTTCTCCAAGGCTCCGCCTTTCAAATTTTCATTTCCGTGAAAAACAATGTTACTAACTTTTACCTTTTCCTTCTTATCTACACGGATATCAAGAATTACACTATTATTTTGAGTAGTATCATCACGTTGAACGATCTTTACATCGGTATTTAAAAAACCTTTATCCAGATAAATATTTTTAATTAATTTTTGTGCAGAATTAACCTGATGATCAGTAACCTGGCTTCCTTTTAACAATAAAACCTTTTTATTAATATCATCTTTTTCCGATTTTGTCACACCAAAGAAATTTACATCAGCCAATCGGGGTCTTTCTTGTAAATCAATTCGAAGCCATATTTTTTCTCCGGATATTTTTTCAGCAGAAATTTTAACATCAGAAAACAGACCATGTTCCCATAATTTTTTTATCGAGCGTGTAATTTCATCACCTGGAACAGTGATTCTATCTCCAACACTTAAGCCTGATATCTGCAATAAGACCTGAGTATCCAGGTAACGAATCCCCTGAACATCCAGACCTGCTATGGTATATTCTTTTGGACTTGAATAGTAAATTGAAAAGTTGATGCTGTCGTTTTCAGCTTCCTGGGCAATTAATTTCACACTGATAAACAGTAGAACAATAAACAGTTTAATCTTTCGCATTCTATTTCGTTGTTGAATTAGCTTTATAGTTGTTGACTTATTTTTCCGAATCTTCTTTCTCTGGTCTGATACTCGAAAATAGCTTCAAATAAATCTTCTTTCTTAAAATCGGGCCATAGTTTTGTAGTAAAATACAGCTCTGTGTATGCTATTTGCCACAATAAAAAATTACTGATTCGGATTTCGCCGCTAGTCCTGATCAATAATTCAGGATCGGGTATATCTGATGTATTGAGGTAACATTCGAGTTTATTTGCATCGATGTCGGCTGGCTGAATTGCTCCTGATTTAACTTCGTCGGCTATTTTCCTTATCGCTTCAATAATTTCCCACTTAGAACTGTAACTAATAGCAATAACAAGTGTTAAACCAGTACATTTACTTAACTTATCGATCGACCAAAGAAATTTTTCCTGTACATTTTGAGGTAAACTTGCAATATTACCAATTGCCTTTAACCGAACATTATTCTTAAGCAATTCATCAGTTTCATCTGAAATTGCCTGAACAAACAAGCCCATTAAAGCATCGACTTCCTCTTTGGGACGTGACCAATTTTCAGTTGAAAAAGCATATAATGTAAGATACTCAATTCCAATTTCTCCTGCACCTTCAACAACCGAACGAACAGCATCAACACCATGTTCATGGCCAAAAGTTCTGCTATTCCCAAACTGGGCTGCCCAACGGCCATTACCATCCATAATAATAGCAACATGCTTTGGAAGCTTTTCTTTAATCAGTTTGTCTTTAAAAAACATTGTTAATTGTTTTATCCATAAAACTAAGCGGCCCAAAAGTACATTAATTTTTGGTTTCTTAGTTTCTAATTTTATTTGTTATTCCCCAATCCAGAATATTACTTCTGGGGGTCTTTACTCCCCACTCCAAATTTCCGTAAATTAACTTATAAACAAGATGAAAACCGACATAAGCAGTCCAATCATTATTATGAAACTGATCAGTAAATTTCACGTGTACTTCGGGAGTAACATCTTTATTTATATAACTTAACGGGTCATCTAAATCATCAAGTTTATCAGAAAGAGTCTTTCTTAGGCCACCTTCCAAAGCAATACCAACTCTTTTGCTCAGATTAAACTTAAATCCTAAACCAAACGGAATCGTAGGAGCCACAACACTTCCTGGATTATGATGAGCCATTTCAAAATATGTTGGATCAACCAAAGCAGCTAATTCAGCTTGTCGAAATTTGTAATCATACATTTGTAGCCCAATTCCTCCAAAAAGAAAAGTCGACCAACGGGTTTCTTTTTCACCAACAATATATTTCATATAATTCCATTCGAAATTCAGGGAAATGTCCATTACATTTTTATTGAAATTCCATTGATTTCCATCAAACTTTCCCTCGGCTCCAATAGTTCCATTGATTACATTAAACCGAAGACCATACCTGGGATTAAAATTGTACCTGACAAAACCTCCATAAGCCGGATTAATTGATTTCTTAAAATCAACATCCTTTAGATCACCCAGATATGTTCCCACGCCTCCAAAAAAACCAATATCAACACTTGGCTGTGCGAACATCTTTAGTGCAAGAAATCCAAATAAAAATAATACAAAAAGTCTCTTCATTGAAATACATTTTTGAAAGGAGTTTGATTTCATAAAGCATTCAGGCACTAACATTTAAACTCTGAACATAACACCTTCCAAGTGCTACAAAAGTAATACAATTCTAAAATATCCATGCCTGCCGCATATTATAAAACCCAAATAGAGGTTAAAAATTGTTAAGCATCAAAGATTTCAATTTCTCTTATCAACGCCCCACATAAGTTTACTTCTCAGGGTTGAAAAAAAACTATGGTTTTTTAACCTGATTGTCTTAACGTTAAAGGATGCTTTTCTGATTTGTAATGATTGGGCCAAATATATTGGTTCTGATTTGGAGTCAACTGATGCCAGGAAATGCTGCCCTCTTCCTTCAACTTTTAAGGTTATAGAATGATGATCGGGAACAACTATTGGCCTTACAGTAAGATTATGAGGAGCAATCGGGCTTATTACAAAATTTGCTGAATCAGGCGATAAAATAGGACCGCCAACACTAAGTGAATAAGCTGTTGAACCAGTTGGTGTTGCTACAATTAGCCCATCGGCCCAATAAGTATTGAGAAATTCATCGTTGATATAAGTATGAATATTAATCATTGATGATGAATCGAGCTTCGTGACTGCTATTTCATTTAAAGCATACTGTTTTGTTGTCGAGGCTTCCGAAACTATTTCAAGTTCAAGAACTGTTCTTTCATCAATTAAGAAATTGCCGTCCAATATCTCATTTAATGCCGTTTCTATTTCATTTCTCGATATTTCAGAAAGAAAGCCTAATCGACCAGTATTTATTCCCACTAAAGGGATAGAACCGCTTCTTGCAACAAGGAACGACTTCAAAAATGTACCATCTCCACCTATACTAAACAAAAAAGAAACGTCTGATGGCAAATCGTGATTATTGTCAAACAGCCCAATAATTTCAGGCTTTATGCAACAATCAACATGTAAATATTCGAAAAAAGGCCGATAAATATAGCAGCCAACTCGTTTTTCCTTCAGTATTACAAACAGTTTGACTAATTCCTCAAAAAAATCTGGATTAACTGTTTGTCCGTATATTGCTATTTTCATCATCAACTAAATATTCATATATTTCATCAATTGTCCAAGCCTGTCTTCATATAAATCATTAAGGCTTGATTCATCCATATAAACGGCAACTATATTGTAATCGTATCTGACAAAAGTTTGTATAATTGCAGATAAATCAATTACGTTTATTTTCAATGTAACAGTTAACTTTTTGGAGTCTGAAATTGGAGATACATAAAAACTTAGAATTTTTGCTTCATTTCCTTCAACAATCTGGGCAATTTGAGAAAGTGAATAGTCAATGGAATTAAGTTCCAGAACTATTACACTTCCAGGTTCCTGAACAGCCACCAGGCTGGCAAACTTCTGGGCCATATCGAGTACCGTAATTACCCCGCAATATTGCCGATATATATCAAGAACCGGAATTGCACTTAACTTCTGAGTTGAAATAGCTTGAAAAACTTCATAAATATGCTGACTTTCCAAAACAAAAGGCGAAAGCAAATGATCAGAATAATCAGAAATAGGACGCTCAATTATATTGAGGTCATATATGATTTTATCGGAAATTACACCCAATAATCTTTTCCCATCAACAACGGGAAGATGAGAAATTCTGAAAATTTCCATCCAGTTTAAAGCCTTTTGACCGCTATCAGTCAGGCGTAAAGGAGGCACTACTTCAGAAACAAGGCTATGAGCAATCATTTTTTTAAGTTTTTAATACGGTCTGAATCAAATCTTAATCGTAAATTGCAGACCTAAAATTTAGTTATGACCAGACTAAGTGTAAATATAAATAAAATAGCAACACTGCGAAATTCACGCGGAGGAAATACCCCAAGTGTTTTGGATGCAGCTATTAATTGCCAGAAATTTGGTGCACAGGGAATTACTATTCATCCAAGACCCGACGAACGTCATATTCGCCGGCAGGATGTTTTTGATATTCGTCCGATAATCACCACTGAATTTAACATTGAAGGCTACCCAAGTGAAGATTTTATCCAAATGGTTATTGAAGTGAAAGCCCATCAGGTAACTCTTGTTCCCGATTCGCACGACCAACTTACTTCTGATCATGGCTGGGATACAATAAAACATCAAAGTTTTTTAAAAGAAGTAATTACACGATTTAAGACAGCAGGAATACGTACATCGATATTTGTTGACCCGGATTTGGCTGCGATAGAAGGAGCCAAGGAAACCGGTACTAATCGCATCGAATTATACACTGAACCTTTTGCATCAGCATACCCCACAGATCCGGTAAAAGCTGTTGCTCCATTTATTGAAGCGGCTGTTTTGGCTCATAAACTCGGATTGGGAATTAATGCCGGTCACGATTTAAGTTTGAAAAATCTTCGTTTCTTCCATGATCATGTCCCTTACCTCGACGAAGTATCTATTGGACATGCGTTAATCGCAGATGCTCTTTATCTTGGGTTAAAAAATACTATCCAGGATTATCTTTCCTGCCTGTAATAAACTGAAAATGAATCTTTTTTTCAGAGAAGAAGGGAAAGGATTTCCAATTGTAATTGTACATGGACTTTACGGATCGTCGGACAACTGGCTTACTGTAGGCAAAAAACTTGCTTCTGATTACAAGGTATATTTGATCGATCAACGCAATCATGGCCGCTCGCCCAATGCTGACGAGCACAATTATGATGCGATGAAAAACGATCTGGCCGAGTTTTTCGATCAGCAAAAGATTGAAAAAGCTATCCTGATGGGACACAGCATGGGCGGAAAAACAGCCATGAGTTTTGCCGCCGATTATCCTGAACGAATTGAAAAACTTATTATTGCCGATATTGCGCCTAAAGACTATTTCCTTTTAAACGACGAAAGCCAGTATTACCTGCACAACAACATTCTTAGGGCCATGCTCGAAATCGATTTCAGCCGGATTGAAAGCCGCAAACAAATTGAAGATTTCCTGAATGAGCGAATTGACAGCACACTGATTGTGCAATTTCTCCTGAAAAGTGTGAGCCGTAACAAGGAAAACCACCAATTCGAATGGCGGTTGAACGTTCCGGTGCTGTACGAAAATCTCGATGAAATAATAAAAGGGGTCAATGCGCATTGTTTCGACGACCGATTGCCCATCAAAAATTACCCGATACTTTTTATCAAGGGAGCTAACTCAAATTATATTCTTCCAGAAGATTATCCTCCAATCCGGAGAATTTATCCTGAAGCTGAAATTGTTGAAATTCCCAATGCCGGTCACTGGCTTCATGCCGAACAACCGCAGTTGTTCATGGAAGCTGTTTGGAGCTTCTTAAGGATTCCATCTCTTTGAAAAGATGGAATCCCTAAACGGTAATTCGCGTCACCCGTGTTACCGATTGTACTTTTCAGTGATTTGTTTCAGGAATCGCTTGTGATTCGGGCGCAACTGGCTCCAACTAAAACGCCAGCCCCAGTTTCCGGCAGCAACTCCAGGAGTGTTCATTCGGGCAGCAGAATCGAGTCCCAAAACATCTTGCATTGGGGCAATGGCTGTGTGCGCAGCCGACGCCCAGGCATATTCCATAAAGTTGTAAACAAACTGTTTCCCATTTCCGTCCACATAGCGGTGCAGCAATTTTCGCTCTTTCTTTTCTGTAGAATTAAACCAGCCCAGCGAAGTATCGTTATCGTGAGTTCCGGTATAAACCAGAAAATTTGACGAATAATTGTGTGGCAGATTCATGTTGGTAGCATTGGAGCCGAAAGCAAACTGCAGAACTTTCATCCCGGGCAACTCAAAATCGTCGCGAAGTTTTTCAACTTCAGGAGTAATGATTCCCAAATCTTCGGCAATAACTTCGAGTGTTCCTAAATGCTCTTTCAATTTTCTGAAAAGCTCATGCCCTTTGGCCGGAAGCCATTTGCCAACAATGGCGGTTTCTTCCTCAGCCGGAATGGCCCAAAACGATTCGAGTCCGCGGAAATGATCGATGCGAACCCGGTCGAACATCCGCAAATTAAAATGAATACGGGCAAGCCACCAATCGAAATCGCGCTCGGCCACGCGATCCCAGTCGAATACTGGATTACCCCATAGCTGACCGGTTTCGCTAAAATAATCAGGAGGAACTCCGCCAACCTGGGTAGGTTTGGCATCCTCGTCCAACAAAAATATATCCTGATTAGCCCACACGTCGGCACTATCGAATGATACGTAAAGCGGAATATCACCGATAATTTTGACGTCTTTCGAATTGGCATAGCTCTTCAGTTTATACCATTGTCTGAAGAAAATAAATTGCAAAAACCGATGAAAGTCGATCTCCTCATGCAATTCGCCAAACGATTTTTTTAGTGTTTCATAATCGCGGCTAACCAATCCATTTCCCCAGGTATTCCACACGGTTCCGTCGTTTTTGCTTTTCAAGGCACGAAAATGTGCATAATTGTCGAGCCACCACGAATGGTGCTGCATAAACGTATGGTATTCATCCCTAAACCGATTGAAATTGGATTGAAATCCAGAGAATGCTTCGCGCAAAAGAGCCATTTTCCACTCCTCAATCCGATCAAATTCAACTGATTTTTCCTTAAATTCTGGACTAACGACTGCCTGCTTCGAAATAAAACGATCAGCAACCAATTGGTCTAAGTCAATAAACATAGGGTTTCCGGCAAACGCCGAATAACATTGATAAGGCGAATTTCCATAGCCCACCGGCCCGAGAGGCAAAATCTGCCATATTCTTTGTTTGGCCTGAGCCAAAAAATCAACAAAAAGGTAAGCATCCTTTCCCATGCAACCAATTCCACCTTCGCCGGGAAGGGAGCTAATATGCAGCAAAACGCCGCTACTTCTTTCCATTAGTCTGAATTAAATTCCTGTATATTTTTAAATAATCGGCGGTCTCGCGTACAATTCGCTGCACCGCCAGGCCATGTTTCAAATCGGGAACAAACGCTTTCGGGTCTTTTCCGCCTAAAAACAGGTAATGGGCATGAATCATTGAACGCAGCCAGCCCGGAGGAACATGACCCGATGGGAAACTGGTAATTGGCGCGTAATTGCTGCCCACAATTTGCCGGGTCCATTGCCCGGTTTCTTCCAAATAGTACTCGAAATAATCAACCGAATGCGACGAGTAACGCAACATTCCTTTCTCGGCATAAATTTCGAGCGAAACCAAATCGCCACTACCAGAACTTATGCGACTTGCCGACATCGTTCCTGCTGCCTTGCTTTCAGAATCAAACAAAGTAATTGAACTGAACAAATCGGAATCGGCAGGCACATCGTCAAAATTTCCTGATTGAAATGCGCTCGTGATTTGCAAATCATGTCCCAGAAAAGCCATCAACAGGCTAATTCCATGCGAACCCAAATCGGCCATTGCACCGCCATCGGGAGCCGGAGTCAGCCGGGTTACCCGTTTCTCGCGATACGATTTTTGCAAATAATCGCCGTGGTAATATTTTAAATCGAAATGAATAGGATTGCCCAGTTTTCCTGAATGCCAAAAAGCAATGGCTTCACGAACCGAAGCGGTTAGCAAATATTGAAATCCAACCTGAATTTGCTTTCCGCAGGTAGCCATTAATTCGGCCATTTCATGCTCTTCAGCGAGATTGGAACACACCGGTTTTTCAAGATAAATTCGTGATACCGAAGGTATTTCCAGCGCCAGCTTAAAATGCTCGAAATGCACTTTGTTCGGTCCCAAAATAAAAACAGTATTTATTTCCGGATTGGTTTTAAAATCATCCGATAAAACTGAGTTTTCAAATCCAAATTTTGCAGCAAAAACATCGCTGCTTTCCTTTCGCGAAGCACAAGCCGCCATAAATTCAATTTCAGGAACTTCGGAATAAAAATACTTAAGCGAATTAAGCGCAAAGACATGTGAACGGGCTATACCACCACAACCGAGAAATCCGATTTTTATTTTTTCTGCACTCATAAAGGTGTTCTGATAAAAGCCCCAAAAATAAACGATTTAGCAAAATAAACAGCGCAATATAGGATAATAAAACTGCCAGATCGACGAATCAATCCGGCAGTATATTCAGTTGTAAGTAAACCGATTGATGATTTTTATTCGAATTCCAAAGCTACGATTGATTTTCCGGGAATACTAACTTCGAACTTATTATCTGCTACTTTTTTCACATTTTTAAAAGCAGCTGGAACAATAACATCAGGCTTTTCAAAGGTATTCACGCTATTGAATGCCGGCGCGGTTAAAATTGTAGCCGAATTGAGTTTCGAAATTGCTTTTCCTGAAAGATTAACCTCGACTTTCAATTCTTTAGACGGATTAATGTTACTAAGTGTCACATGAATTTTGCCATTTTTATCAACCGAAGCTGAACTGCTGATTGCCGGAATTTCTTCGTCGCCATGTTTATACGATTCAGCAAAAAGGCTTGAAGGCAACAAGGTGGCATCCTGGTGCACATTGTACATTTTGAACACGTAATATGTTGGTGTCAAAATCATTTTATCGCCCTTGGTTAAAATCATCGATTGCAAGACATTAACAACCTGAGCAATATTGGCCATACGTACACGGTCGCAATGTTTGTTCAAAATATCGAGCGTATTCGAAGCAATCAGCGCGTCGCGCATGGAGTTTTGCTGAAACAGGTGTCCAGGAATTGTTCCCGGTTCAACGTCAGTCCAAATACCCCACTCGTCAACGAACAAAGCTACTTTTTTGCTTTTGTCGTATTGATCCATAACTATTGAGTGGCGGGTAACATATTCGTCCATCTTCAGCGCTTTCTTCAATCCAGAGAAATACAAGTCTTCGTTGAAACCAGTTGCCGCCGATTTGTTGTTCCAACCTTCTCCGGCAATGGTGTAATAATGAAGCGATAAAGCATTCATGTTATTTCTGCCTTTTTCCATTAATACCTTGGTCCAGTTGTAATCGCTGTCATTCGATCCGCAACCAACGCGTTCGAATTTATCACCACCATACATGTTGGCATAATTCGAATATTGGCGCATCAAATCGGCATAATATTCCGGAGTCATATTTCCACCACACCCCCAACTTTCGTTACCAATCCCGAGAAATTTCACGTTCCACGGTTTTTCACGACCGTTTTTTCTTCTGAGGTTAGCCATTGCCACATCATCATCCGAAGTCATGTATTCAATCCAATCGACCATTTCGCCAACAGTGCCCGAGCCCACATTGGCCGAAATATAAGGGTCGCAACCCAACATTTCGCAAAGGTTTAAAAACTCATGAGTACCAAAACTATTGTCTTCAACTGTTCCACCCCAGAAAACATTTTTGATTTTAGGCCGCTCATTCTGCGGACCAATTCCGTTTTTCCAGTGGTAAGTGTCTGCAAAACAACCGCCAGGCCATCGAAGAACAGGAACTTTTAAAGCTTGAAGCGCTTCAAGTACATCTTTCCGGTAACCATTTACGTTTGGTATTGGCGAATTTTTACCAACCCAAATACCATCGTAAATACAACGACCAAGGTGTTCGGCAAACTGGCCATAGATATTTTTATTAATTTGATTTTTTCCGCCAGTGGCGTCAATCTGAAGCACGTTAACTTGCGCGCTCATCGTAAAGGTAACAAGTACCGAAATAATTAGAAACGATAACTTTTTCATCTTGAAATCGGGTTTATTTATAGGTTTTTGTTTTTCGATTTCAAAGCAACAAAAAAATAATTGTCCGACAAACACTTTATTTTATACAACACAATATTAAATTTTCTTAAAGACCTGTATTTGATTAAATATTTGGATTATGATTGTGCAATCGATTTCCTATTATTTTTTTGTTAAAATGAGATTAGAACCTGCAAAATCATTTGAAAAAAACTAGTATAAGAATCACCTTTGTTAGTAATCAAAAATATTCGTTGCTTTTGAACAATTGCGCTTATTGATCGTTTAATCTTTGCACAAATTTTATAAACATGCCTCAAGATTATATACCAATTTTAATTCAATCGTTTGTAGTTCTTGGCTTTGTCATTACTACTATGATTGTAACACATTTCCTTGGACCCAAACGAATTTCAAAAGCCAAACTCGAGAATTTCGAATGTGGAATTGAAGGGATGGGAAATGCCCGCAGTCCTTTCTCAGTAAAATATTTCCTGATTGCCATTCTCTTTGTTCTTTTCGATGTGGAAGTTATCTTTATGTATCCCTGGGCTGTCAATTTCAAAGAGCTTGGAAAAGATGGCTTCATCGAAATGCTTCTCTTTATGGTGCTTGTTTTAGTCGGATTTATTTACATCCTGCTGAAAGGTGCCTTGAAATGGGACAAAAAATAATTCAGGAGGAAACAGAAACATGACAGAAAATATAATAAAGCCCAATGTAGTTGATGCTCCTGAAGGTATTTCAGGAGAAGGATATTTCCTTACTTCGCTTGATAAAGCTGTTGGCCTGGCCCGTAAAAATTCGCTTTGGCCACTTCCCTTCGCAACCTCATGTTGCGGAATTGAGTTTATGGCTACTATGGCTTCAACATACGATTTGGCCCGCTTCGGATCGGAAAGATTGAGTTTTTCGCCCCGACAGAGCGATTTGCTAATGGTGATGGGAACCATTGCCAAAAAGATGGGACCTGTTTTACGCGAAGTTTACATCCAGATGGCCGAACCTAAATGGGTAATCGCAGTTGGCGCCTGTGCTTCGAGCGGCGGGATCTTCGATACTTACAGCGTGTTACAGGGAATCGATCGCGTGATTCCGGTTGATGTATATGTTCCGGGATGCCCACCAAGGCCTGAGCAAATCATTAATGGCATTATGAAAATTCAGGAATTGGTTGGTAATGAATCATTGCGAAGAAGAAACTCACCGGCTTACGATGAATTATTAGGAAAATACAAAATCGAGTAAGCCATTAATTCATTGAAATTGATTAAGTTCAACAAAATATTCAGACAGGTCTGAAACTCTAAAAAACAAGATTGTGTATCTGATTAATCAAGAAAGAGATAATCTGGTGATCAGCAAGTTGACCAACCAGTTTGGTGATTCAATACTTAACCATGAAACGTTGGCAGATATGCTTTGTGTAACTGTGCAAAAAGATTCCATTCAGAATGTGATGCTTTTTCTGCACAACGACCAGGAACTACAATATAACTTCCTGACAACTTTGTGTGGAATGCACAATCCTGAAACCCATCAGTTAGGTGTGGTATATCACCTTCACAGTTTTACTAATAACCACCGGATCAGGATAAAAACAGCTACCGAAATCGAAAAACCTTATATTTCATCCATTACGTCAATTTGGCCAGCCGCAAACTGGCAGGAACGTGAAACGTACGATTTTTTCGGGATTATTTTTGACGGACATCCAAATCTGAAACGAATACTGAATGTTGATGATATGACGGCTTTCCCTTTGAGAAAAGATTTTCCGCTGGAAGATCCAACCCGCGAAGACAAGGATGACTCGATGTTTGGACGCTGAAAATAAAAGCCTCAGTATTCAGTCTCAGTTAGCTAAGACTGGCCACTTGAAACTTTGAACTTGAAACTTTGAACTTGAACATGGTACAAAAAAAATACAATACAGGTTACTGGGCAAAGGATATTGTTGCAACCGAAGAGCCGAAGGAATACAATACCCTGAATGTGGGACCAACACATCCCGCAACACACGGTGTATTCCAGAACGTGATGCTTATGGATGGCGAATTCATTGTAAGCACCGAGCAAACCATTGGCTACATTCACCGTGCTTTCGAAAAAATTGCTGAACGTCGGCCATTTTACCAAATCACTCCATTAACCGACCGCTTGAATTACTGCTCAGCACCGCTCAATAATATGGGCTGGCACATGACTGTCGAGAAGCTTTTAGGAATTGAAACTCCCAAGCGAGTTGATTATTTGAGAATCATCGTAATGGAACTCGCGCGCATTGCCGACCATCTGATTTGCAATACCGTTATTGGTGTAGATAGTGGCGCACTCACCGGATTTACTTATTTATTTCAGGATCGCGAATTTATCTACGAGATATACGAAGAAATCTGTGGTTCGCGCTTAACAACCAATATGGGACGAATTGGAGGTTTCGAACGTAATTTCAGTCCAAAAGTCTGGGAGAAAATTCGTCATTTTCTCAAATCATATCCCAAAAACTTAAAGGAATTTGAAAGTTTGTTGATGAGGAATCGCATTTTCATGGACCGTACCATAAACGTCGGCGCATTTTCGGCTGAACGAGCACTTGCTTACGGATTTACGGGACCAAACCTGCGTGCTTGCGGTGTTGATTATGATGTTCGCGTAATGAACCCTTATTCATCATATAATGAATTTGAATTTGATGTACCAATTGGACAAAGTGGTGACACATACGACAGGTTCATGGTTCGTCAGGAAGAAATGTGGCAAAGTCTAAGAATTATTGAGCAGGCGGTTGCCAAACTCGAAAAAATGGACGACAAGGAAACCTATTTTGCACCCGATCCGCGTTTTGTGCTTCCTCCAAAAGAAAAAGTGTACAACAACATGGAAGCGCTTATTTGGCATTTCAAAATTGTGATGGGCGAAACAGATATTCCGGCTGGCGAAGTTTACCATTCGATTGAAGCAGCCAATGGCGAATTGGGTTTTTACCTTGTCAGTGACGGAGGACGAACTCCTTCACGCTTGCATTTCCGCCGACCATGTTTCATTTATTATCAGGCTTATCCCGAAATGGTAACCGGCAATATGCTATCTGATGCAGTTATAACCATGAGCTCGATGAATGTAATTGCAGGAGAGCTGGACGCTTAAAAGAAAAAGAGAAAACAAAACATAAATGCAGGACACAAAAAATAATATAGCCTTTAGCCCTGAAACGCTGGAATTGATCGAAAAGATCATTAAGCGTTATCCCGAAGGCCGGCAAAAATCGGCTTTGCTACCGGTTTTGCACATTGCTCAGGCCGAGAACGATGGCTGGCTAAGTTCGGAAGTAATGGACTATGTGGCTTCGTTGCTCGCCATTCAGCCCATTGAAGTTTACGAAGTGGCTACTTTTTACACCATGTTTAACCTAAAACCTGTTGGTAAATGTGTCATCGAAGTTTGCCAAACCGGGCCATGCTGGTTAAGAGGTTCAGAAGAACTGGTTAAATATTTCGAACAGCGACTGGGCATCAAACCTGGCCAAACCACAGCTGACGGCCGTTTCACATTGAAAACCGTTGAATGTTTGGCTGCTTGCGGAAATGCACCGGTTATTCAGGTCGGAACCGAATACCACGAAAATGTGTCCACCGAAAAAGCAGGAAAGCTGCTTGACCAATGGACTGCTGAAAACAAATGCTCTCACACCAATCCTTATCTGTAAGCTATGGCACAAAAGATATTATTCAATAACATCGATGTACCGGGGCTTGCAACTTTTGACGTTTATCGCAAGCTTGGAGGATATTCGGCCGTTGAAAAAACCCTGAAAACCATGACTCCTGATGAAGTAACGACTGAAGTAAAAAAGTCAGGATTGCGTGGTCGTGGCGGTGCAGGTTTCCCAACCGGCATGAAATGGAGTTTTATTGATAAAAGCACCGATAAACCGCGCTACTTTGTGTGTAATTTCGACGAGAGCGAGCCGGGAACCTTCAAAGACCGCCATTTTGGAACCTTGAATCCTCATCAGTTAATCGAAGGAATGATTTTGGGTTCGTATGCGCTGGGCGCTAAGACCTCTTATATTTACATCCGTGGCGAATTGTTTTATGTGCTTCGGATTATTGAAAAAGCAATTGAAGAAGCGTATGCAAAAGGTTTCCTTGGTAAAAATATTTTGGGAACCGACTATTCGCTCGATTTGTATTGCCAACCAGGCGGAGGCGCTTACATCTGTGGTGAAGAAACCGCATTGATTGAGTCGCTCGAAGGCAAACGCGGAAATCCGCGCATCAAACCACCATTTCCGGCCATTGTTGGTTTATACGATTGCCCGACAGTGGTAAATAATGTGGAGACCATTTCAGTTTTGCCCTGGATCATGAATAACGGTGCAGATGCCTATTCGGCCATTGGCGTTGGAAACAGTAAAGGCACAAAGCTCATTTCAGCCTGCGGACACATCAACAAACCAGGCATTTACGAAATAGAACTTGGCCTTCCGGTTGAAGAATTTATATACTCCGACGAATATTGCGGCGGAATTTTAAATGGGAACAAGCTTAAAGCCGTTGTCGCCGGAGGTTCATCCGTCCCCATTCTTCCAGCTGAATTAATCCTGAAAACAGCTAAAGGTGAACCTCGCCTGATGAGCTACGAGTCGCTGGCCGAAGGTGGCTTCGAAACCGGAACCATGATGGGCTCAGGAGGTTTTATCGTGATGGACGACACCACCTGCATTGTAAAAAATACGCTGACTTTCGCTCGTTTTTATCACCACGAATCGTGCGGACAATGCAGCCCTTGCCGCGAAGGAACCGGCTGGATGGAAAAAATATTGCAACGAATTGAAGATGGAAATGGCACGATGAAAGACATCGATTTGCTGTTCAGCATCTCCAAACATATTGAAGGAAATACGATTTGTCCGCTTGGCGACGCCGCTGCATGGCCCGTTGCTGCGGCCATCCGTCATTTCCGCGCCGAATTTGAAGAACACGTAAAACAACAGAAATGTCCCTTATCAAGGTAACCATAGACAATATTGAAGTAGAGGTTGAGCAGGGAACAACAATACTTGAAGCTGCCCGCAAAATTGGTGGCGCAGTGGTTCCTCCAACCATGTGCTACTATTCCAAACTAAAAGGGAGTGGTGGTAAATGCCGTTCGTGCCTGGTGAAAGTGGCACAAGGATCGGCAAAAGATCCGCGCCCTATGCCCAAACTGGTTGCATCGTGTCGAACAGCAGCTATGGATGGCATGGTGGTTCAAAACATTACTTCTCCTGAAGTGATGGAAAACCGCAGGGCAATTACCGAATTTTTGTTGCTGAATCACCCGCTCGATTGCCCGGTTTGCGATCAGGCAGGCGAATGCCATCTTCAGGATTTGTCCTATGCGCACGGACTGGTTGACACCAATACGATTGAAGAACGCAGGACTTTTCACCCGATTGATATTGGCGACAAGATTAAGTTGCACATGAACCGGTGTATTCTTTGCTATCGTTGTGTGATGGTTGCCAATCAATTGACTGATCAACGTGTTCACGGAGTGCTGGGACGTGGCGATCATTCGGAAATTAGCACCTACATCGAAAAGGCTGTGGACAACGATTTTTCAGGAAATATGATTGATGTTTGCCCGGTTGGCGCTTTGACCGACAGAACATTCCGGTTTAAAAGCCGTGTGTGGTTCACTAAGCCATTTGATGCGCACCGCGATTGCCCCAAATGCAGCGGCAAAGTGGTGCTTTGGAAAAAGGGCGACGAGATTTTGCGCGTTACCGGACGAAAAGACAAATACGGCGAACTGGAAGAATTTATTTGCAACGATTGCCGGTTCGAACACAAAGATAATAACGACTGGATTGTTGAAGGGCCTCGTAAAATAGAGCGCCATTCGGTAATCTCACAAAACCATTACGAGAAAAAATAAGCTATGGATTGGATACTTTTTCTATATAAATTCGTTTTTCTGATCATCATTTTCCTGGTCACGCTGGTGATTGCCATGTATTCAACTTATGGCGAACGAAAAGTTGCTGCATTCATGCAGGATCGCCGCGGGCCTAACCGTGCCGGGCCATTCGGGCTTTTGCAGCCTTTGGCCGACGGTGTTAAAATGTTCATGAAAGAGGAAATTATCCCGACCACTGCCAACAAAATGCTCTTTATTTTGGGGCCTTCCATCGCCATGACAACCGCCATGCTTACCGGCGTCGTTATTCCGTGGGGAGGAACCATTACCATTGGCGGACGCGAGTTTTCGATGCAAATTGCCGACCTGAACATCGGTATTCTGTATGTGTTCGCCATGGTTTCCATCGGTGTTTACGGAATCATGATCGGAGGCTGGGCATCCAATAACAAATATGCGCTTCTCGGGTCAATCCGTGCCGCATCGCAAATGATCAGCTACGAACTGGCGATGGGTATGTCAATCATTGCTCTGATTCTCACAACCGGATCATTAAGCCTGAAAGATATTGTTGACCAGCAACAAGGCTGGCACTGGAACATCATTTATCAGCCCATCGGGTTCCTGGTTTTCATTATTTGTGCTTTTGCCGAAACCAACCGTGCCCCATTCGATTTACCTGAGTGCGAAACCGAATTGATTGGCGGTTACCACACCGAATACAGCTCGATGAAACTGGGCTTTTACCTGTTTTCAGAGTACATCAACATGTTTATTTCATCGGCTGTTATCGCAACCCTGTACTTTGGTGGCTACAACATGCCGTTTATCGATCAATTGGGTCTTTCGGCAAACGTGGTGACTTTGCTGGGCACGCTGTTCTTTTTCATCAAGATATTGTTCCTGATCTTCGTTTTCATGTGGATCAGGTGGACGCTTCCCCGTTTCAGATATGACCAGTTGATGAACCTGGGATGGAAGAAACTGATGCCATTGGCTATCTTCAATATTCTTGCTACCGGCACCTACTATTATTTCACCGCATTAAATTAAGGAACGCCATGCAAGCATTAACAAACAGATCGAAAATAGTATCGAACAAGAAAATGAACTTCTGGGAATGGCTTTATCTTCCGGCGATTTTCAAAGGAATGGCGATTACTTTAAAGCACTTTTTCCAGAAGAAAGCAACGATAAATTATCCTGAAGAGAAACGCGAATTCAGTCCGGTTTACCGCGGACAACATGTTTTGAAACGCGATGAACAAGGGCGCGAACGCTGCACAGCCTGCGGACTTTGCGCGGTAGCCTGTCCGGCAGAAGCCATTACCATGATAGCTGCCGAACGCAAACCCGGCGAAGAGCATTTGTACCGCGAAGAAAAATATGCTGCCAAATACGAAATAAATATGCTGCGGTGCATCTTCTGTGGCGACTGTGAAGAAGCTTGCCCGAAAGAAGCCATCTTCCTGACCGACCGGATTGTCGATGCTCAGTATCAGCGAAAACCATTTGTTTATGGGAAGGATATTCTGGTGGAGCCGGTTGATCAGGATAAACGAATCGACGTAACCAAACGCCAAACCGAAAACGTACTGAAATTTAAGCAAAATAAGCGCTTTGCGCACAACAGATAAACTAAGTACGGAGTGAACTAGAGTTCGAAGTTCGGAGTTGAAACTCAAGGCACTTTAGGCACTCCGAATTTTAGGCACTTAAAAATTAAAGTAAATAAAATGACATTTCTATTTTACCTTCTTTCAGCCGTCATGGTAATCAGTGGTCTTTTCGTGGTTTTTTCACGAAGCCCGATCAACAGTGTGCTATCCCTGATCGTGTGCTTCATTGCCATGGCAGGGCATTATATATTGCTGAACTCGCAGTTTCTGGCAGTTGTACACCTGATTGTTTACACGGGTGCTATCATGGTATTGTTCCTGTTTGTAATCATGCTTCTTAACCTGAACAAAGCCACCATTCCGCAAAAAACTTCGATGACCCGAGTTGCTGCAGTTGTTGCCGGTGGTTTGTTTTTTCTGGTTATGGTTGCTGCAACCCGCCTGACCTTCGAAATTCATCCGCGCTACCCATTCAATAGCGAAATAGGGCTGGTTGGTCAAGTTGGGAAAACACTTTTTGGCGAATTTTTGCTGCCATTCGAAGTGTCGTCGGTCCTTTTTATTTCGGCCATGATTGGCGCCATGATTTTTGGGAAGAAAGACAAAACTGCGTGACAATTTGAAGATTTGAAAATGAGGAGATTAAGAAATGATATTAAAAAGAGTTTCATTAACTCCGAACTTTAGGCATTTCGAACTCCTAACTTATTTATAGAGGATATTGAAAACAACATATAATTCATGAAAGAGATTACATCGGCCATACAAATTATACCGCTAGAACACTACATTTTGTTGTGCGTCACTTTGTTCAGCATTGGAATGCTGGGCATTTTATTCAGGCGAAATACCATCATTATTTTGATGAGCATTGAGTTGATGTTGAATTCAGTTAACCTGTTGGTTGCTGCGTTCTCGGCTTATCACTCCGACCCTTCAGGACAGGTTTTCGTTTTCTTCATTATGATTGTGGCTGCAGCCGAAGTTGCTGTCGGGCTGTCGATACTTGTTATGATGAAGCGAAACGTCGATTCGGTAGATATTAACCTTTTGAATCGTTTGAAATGGTAGAATCAATTCCAAATATGAACCTTGCATTACTTGTTCCGCTGTTGCCTTTACTTGGCTTCCTAGTCACCGGATTAGGATACAAAAAGCTAAAATATAATCAGGCCGGAATTATTGCCAGTTCAGCCGTTGCGCTGTCGTTCCTGATTTCCGTCGCATTGTTCTTTATTCTGAAGAATTCAGGTAGAGATTCGGCAACGGTTACGCTTTTTAACTGGATCAGCATTGGCCCTTTAAACATTCCATTTGCATTCCTGATCGACCATTTGTCGCTCACTATGATGTTGATCGTTACCGGAGTTGGTACTTTAATTCATGTCTATTCCATTGGTTACATGCACAACGACGAACGGGTCAATTCGTTTTTCGCACAAATGAACCTGTTTACCTTTAGCATGTTGCTGCTAATCATGGGTTCGAATTACCTGGTGCTGTTTATTGGCTGGGAAGGCGTAGGTTTGTGCTCGTATTTGCTCATTGGTTTCTGGTACAAAAACCCTGCATACAACTATGCAGCGCGTAAAGCTTTTGTGATGAACCGCATTGGCGACCTAGGTTTTATTTTGGGTATCCTGTTGCTGTTCTTTACCTTCAAATCGGTAACATTTTCAGAAGTATTTCAACAAGCCGGAACTTTGCAAACCGGATCGACAGCTATAACACTGATCACTTTATTGCTTTTAATTGGAGCGTTGGGTAAAAGCGCCCAGATTCCGCTCTATACCTGGTTGCCCGATGCAATGGCTGGTCCAACACCGGTTTCAGCGCTTATACACGCTGCCACAATGGTTACTGCAGGTATATACATGATTGCCCGTTCGAGCATTTTGTACAACCTGGCTCCCATAACGCTCGAAGTAATTGTGATCATTGGACTGGCAACGGCCATTTTTGCGGCTATCATTGGCTTAAAGCAAAACGATATAAAAAAGGTACTCGCCTACTCTACTGTTTCGCAGTTGGGTTACATGTTTCTGGCTTTGGGGCTGGGAGCTTATTCAACAGCGGTTTTCCATGTTACAACACACGCATTCTTTAAAGCACTGTTGTTCCTTGGCGCCGGAAGTGTAATTCACGCGATGGGCGGCGAACAGGACATTCGCAAAATGGGCGGATTAAAAGGGAAACTTCCGGTGACTTACCTGACATTTTTGGCCGCAACTCTTGCAATTAGCGGAATCCCGCCATTCTCGGGATTCTTCAGTAAGGATATGATTTTGAGCAAGGCGTTTGAGCACAATCCTATATTGTACGCATTGGCGTTGGGTGGAGCATTGATTACCTGTTTCTACATGTTCCGGTTGCTGTACCTGGTTTTCTTTGGCGAGAACCGCACTGCAAATGCTCACCCGCACGAATCGCCGAAAGTGATGACGGTTCCGCTTATGATTTTGGCAGTTTTGTCAACCCTTGGCGGGTTCCTGAATATTCCTGCTTTATTGGGAGGAAAACTCGGATTCAGCAGTTACCTCGACAGCGCAGTTGTATCTAAATCAGGAGAAGAAATGAACCATACAACGGAGATCGGATTAATCGCTCTATCACTGGTTTTGCTTGCTATCGTCATCTATTGGGCATACCAAACTTTTGTCAAGAGAGCCAAAATACCTGAAGGCGACGAAGTTCAGCTTCCTGCATTCCAAAAAGCCATCGCCAACAAATTCTATGTAGACGAAATTTACCGTGCAGTGTTTGAGAAACCACTCGCTTCTCTGTCCATATTCCTGTTCAAAAAAGTAGAAAGCCTGATTCTCGATCCGGCAGTAAACAACATTGGACGCGGAACCGCAGTTTTAGGCGCATTAACCCGCAAGCTTCAGCGCGGAAACATCAGTTTTTACCTGTTTGCGATGGTGGCCGGTATTCTTTTGTTTATTGTATTCATCCTGACAATCTGATACCATGATATTACTCATCATTCTTTTAATACCGTTTATTTCGGGCCTTTTGGCTGCCTTTTTCAAGGGAGCGCAGGCTGCACGAACATTTGCCGTTGCTTCGGCAATTTTAAATCTTATTGTCAGCATAATTCTTGTTGCTAATCCGATTTCTGAAGGTTATTCGGTTGAATGGATCCGTTTCATGGGAATTTCATTTAATATGGCGGCTGATGGGATAAGCCTGATTATGATTTTGCTTACAAACCTTTTATTCCCGTTTGTAATTTTAGCCGGATTTGGTCGCAGCCAGCGAAATGTCCCGATGCTAAACAGTTTGATCCTTCTGACTCAGGCTGCTCTGAATGGGGTTTTCATGGCACAAAATGCTTTCCAGTTCTACGTTTTCTGGGAACTGGCGCTCATTCCGGTTTATTTCATTTTACTGGTTTGGGGTGGCGACGACCGTAAATCAGTCACGCTACGTTTTTTCATTTATACCTTGGCCGGAAGTTTGTTCCTGCTGTTCGGAATAATCTATTTATACCAGCTCACTCCGGGAAGCCATACAACCGACTTTTCGGCATTCAATCAGCTTCAGATTCCCGCGCAAACGCAAACCTGGTTGTTCTGGATACTGTTTGTAGCTTTTGCGATCAAAATGCCGGTATTTCCATTCCATACATGGCAACCTCCAACTTATAAAATGGCCTCGACACAAGGAGCCATGATTTTAGCCGGAGTTATGACCAAAATGGGTATTTACGGCGCATTACGTTTCCTTTTCCCCATTGTTCCGTTAGGAGTTCAATACTGGCAGCCTGTAGTTATTGCAATGGGATTGATTGGTGTTATTTACGCTTCAATTATTGCATTCAAGCATACCAACCTGAAAACAATGATTGCCTACTCGTCGATGGCGCATATTTCGCTGATGGCTGCGGCTTTATTTGTGGCAAACGAGTATGCGGTAAAAGGCTTGCTTTTCCAGGTGATGAGTCACGGTATTACCATTGCAGCATTATTTTACATTGCCTGTTTGGTCAAAGAAAAGACCGGATCAACAGAATTCCACCAGTTGGGAGGACTAAAAAACAAAGCGCCAATCTTTGCAATTCTATTCCTGATTGCTGTTTTGGGCTCGATAGCATTACCATTGACAGCCGGATTCGTTGGTGAATTTTTGATGATTGCCGGATTGTTTCAGCAATCGTTCTGGTATGCTTTATTGGGCGGATTGACCATGATTTTAGGAGCAGTTTACATGTTATATGCCTACCAGCGCGTAATGCTTGGTGGACAAAAAGCTGTTTTCGAAAAAGTAACGGATTTAAACCAACTGGATTATATTATTCTTATTCCATTGCTGGTTCTGATCATTGGGCTGGGCGTTTATCCGCAACCCGTTTTTGATATGATAAAAATTGCCGGATTGGCCTTAAACATAGCGCACTAAACCCGGTTATTAGAATTGTAAATCGTTAATTATAAAATAGTAAATAAACGAAATGAGTGCATTTATATTTACAGTTATCCTCGGTATCATAGTTCTTTATCTTGGTTTTGCGAAAAACAAAGCCATGCTTTCACCGATCTCTGCAGGTGGACTGGTCGTTTCACTTGTTCTGTCGCTGAAAGATTGGGGTCATGAGTCAAAATACTTTCATGATATGATTCTCATCGACAATTTCTCCATTGCTTTTAATGTTTCGATGATCATCATTACCATCCTTATTTTCCTTTTTGCACTTGATTATTACGAAACAATGGATAACCATGTAGCCGAATTATATGCACTCATGATATTTGGTCTTACAGGTACATTCCTGATGACATCTTTCTCTAATCTGATCATGCTTTTTCTTGGAATCGAAATACTTTCAATCCCATTATACATACTTGCAGGAGGAAAAAAATATTCGTACCGCTCAAACGAAGCTGCGTTTAAATATTTCATGATGGGTTCATTTGCTACGGCGATCTTTCTTTTTGGTATAGCATTGGTGTACGGGGCATCTGCAACCTTTTATCTTCCTGAAATAAAAACATACATCGCACAATTTAACGGCCACTTACCCCCCATGTTGCTGGTAGGTTTGTTGTTTATTGCCATTGGTGTTGCATTCAAAATTGCCGCAGCTCCATTTCATTTTTGGAGTCCCGATGTGTATGAAGGCGCTCCTACCCTTGTGACTGCTTTTATGGCTACCGTTGTAAAAACAGCCGGTTTTGCAGCATTTTATCGCCTCTTAGGTATAGGCTTGTTGCCTCTTCCGGTGCAAATTGAAAAGGCGCTTTGGGTGATGACTTTCCTTACCCTTTTAATTGGAAACCTCGGAGCGCTCAGGCAGTCGAATTTCAAGCGATTACTGGCTTATTCGGCCATTGCACACAGTGGGTTCCTGATGCTGGCCGTTCTGTCGCAACACGAAAACTCGGCGTCGGTATTGTTGTATTATACGTTTGTTTATTCGCTGGCAACTATTCCGTTGTTCATCATCTTTATTTTGGCCAAAAGAGCATCAGATGGTTTGGAAGAGATATCCATCTTTCGCGGACTTTATAAAGAAAAATCGTGGATTGCGGTCTTTGCCATTATCAACCTGATGTCGCTGGCTGGTATTCCGCCAACTTCAGGATTTATGGCCAAATACCAGGTACTTTTTCTGGCAATAAATAAAGGCATACTTCTGACCTCTATTTTTGCCATTGTAATGGCTATCATCGGTGTTTATTATTACTTTTTTGTTATCCGCGAAATATTTACCGAACGCGGACAAACAACCACTAAAATTGAAGTTACCAAACTAAATGCCGCACTGATTATTATTTGTAGCATCGGCGTTTTGGCTACCGGAATTTTCATGTGGCAGATTCCGATATAAATCGACCTGAAAGAAAAAGATACAAACAATAAAATGGGCTGCCTGAATTGAAATTCGACAACCCGTTTTATTATTGCTTCATTTCAGTTAATTTCCCTGCATTCTTTTTTGCATTTCTTCCAGCTGCTTTTTGCGGTAAGCTTCCAGTTTGGTAACCTGCTCGGGCGTTAAAACGGTTTTTAACTGGGCGTCGATTTCATCCTGAAATTTCTTTCGAATTTCCATGAATTTTTCACGGTCAAAATTGCCCGATTCACGCATCTTGGTAAATTCTTCGCGTTGTTTGGCCTGCCCTGCCGTAACAATTGGGGTAATCTTGGTAAGCTGATCGGCAGAAAGCCCAAGTTCTGCTTTTAAACCATCAATTTCGCGTTGTAAACGTTCGGCGGGACTGCCACCGGGTTGTGCTAAAACCGGAAAAAATACAAAAACAACCATCACTAAAGCGAGTGCTAACTTTTTCATAAATTAGGTATTTAAAGTGTTGACTCTTAGACTTTAGATCGATCCATTCGTTTAATATCAGTCATAAATTTTTAAACAATAAAAAACTCCGGTTTTTCTTCCGGAGTTTCTATTGGTTATTCTTACGAATTTGACTTCTTCAAAGGCTTTTCCAAAGTATCCTGATACTTACTGACCACAAGTTTGATAAGTTGATAGCCAAGCACAACTAAAACCGGCCAGCTTAAAAACCATAAAATTGAACTCCAATACATAGTTCCAAATTATTAATGATGAATTATAAACTATTAATGAAATACACGCATATATTAACCTTTAATACGAATGATGCTCCTGTTCAAGCTCTTCGGTGCTAATGGGCTTGTTGTTCATCGATTTCCAGGCATACCAGATGTATGCCAGCACAAACGGAACAAACAACGAAACATAGCTCATAGCCACCAAAGTGAATTTACTTGACGAAGCCTTCACGATGTGAAGCGACGACTGCATATCGAAAATAGATGGATAAAAACAAGTATTGTTAAAAGCAGCCAGGATAAGCAAAGCCCAAACAGTTAAAACGGTACCGCCACCAGCAAACCAAACGCCTTTGGTTCCACCTTTCAATATTGTTGAGCCAATTCCCCACAAAACACCAACAACACCAATCAGCAAAAGCAAGGTGTTTACAGGCAATGCCAGCAGATTATGAAGGTATTTGTACGATTCGACACTAACTACGCCTGTTTCTGAATTGTAAGCATATCCATCTTTAAACAACAAGGCGATTACAAAATAAAGGAAGAACACCAGGAACGGAATGGTATTCAAAAGCAAAGCTTTCTGAGAACGTTCAACAATCGTTTTATTATCAACCGAATTCATGAAATAAAGCAAACCAAGAATTCGGGCTAAAAACAGCACAGCCAAGCCAAGGGCCAAATTATGGAAAGTCAGCACCGCCTCTAATCCACGGAACGAGGTTCCCCAGGTAACATGGTTCATATCATCAAGTTTAAACATTGCACCATTAAAGAAAGTACCAACAGCAGTTCCAACAAGCAGAGGGCCGAGTAAACCATTAATAAACAGAAATATCTCGTAAGTTTTAGCTCCAAGAAAATTATTTGGTTTTTTTCTGAATTCGTATGAAACGGCCTGAATAACAAATGAAATTAGTATAGCCAACCATACCCAATATGCCCCGCCAAACGAGGTTGAATAAAACAGGGGGAATGAAGCGAAGAAGGCTCCTCCGAAAGTTACCAGCGTAGTAAAAGTAAATTCCCATTTGCGGCCCAGCGTATTGACAAGAAGCGATTTCTCCTGCTCATTTTTTGCAATGGAAAACAGCAGGGTTTCACCGCCCTGAACAAACATCAGGAAAACAAATAATGCGCCCAGCAGCGAAACAATCAGCCACCAGTATTGCTGTAAACTAAGTAACGATAATGCTTCAAACATGGCTTGCTCCTCCTTCTGTTTTAGGTCCGATTTTTATTTGTCGTAACATGATTTTCAGTTCGGCAATCAGTAAGGTAGTGAAGATGATTGCAAACAACCAGAAAGTAACCTGAACGGCTCCCGAACTAATTTTTGTAACAGCAGCCATTGTTGGCATCAAATCCTGGATAACCCAGGGCTGGCGGCCAACTTCGGCCACAATCCAACCGGCCTGACTAGCCACATAAGCCAAAGGAATGGTCCAGATAGCCAACCAAAGAAATTTACGTTTCTTATGCACTTTGCCTTTTAAAGTATAGAACAGTGCAAAGAAGAAGAACAGAACAAAGTAAAAGCCCAGAACGACCATGATGTGAAAGCTGTAGAACGACAGCGGCACACTTGGCACAAGCGTATGAGGATCGGAAATATAACCGTAACCAAAATATTTGAAATAGCTGTTCTGGAAATCTTTACTCATAATTTCAGTTTTCAATGAGTCGGCAGCAGCTTTGTTTCCGCCTTTTTTAGCTTCCTTGAAAGCTGTCAGCTTTTCGATGGCAATTTTCCCGCGCTTAATTTTCTCCTCAGCGCCCATTACGCCGTATTTCTCATTTCCCCTGATTAAATCATTTACTCCCGGAACAAAAGCATCCCAGTTCAGGAAAGCCATGTACGAAAGAATATTTGGAATTTCAATTTTCACTGAAAAGTCTTTCAGATTTTCATTCGACGGGTCGGCCTGATTTTGCGAAATAAAGCCCAAAGCTACCAAACCCGCACCTTCGCTGCCATTGTATAAACCCTCGAAAGCAGCAAATTTCATAGGCTGATCGTGTGCGATGGTTCGGGCCGAACTGTCGCCTGTTAATATGGTATAGAAAATAGAAAGCAATCCAAATACCGAACCTACGATAATGCTCTTACGTGCAAAAACTATTTCGCGTCCTTTCAGTATAAACCAGGCCGATACGCCAATGACGAAGATGGACGCCAGTACAAAACCTGATGAAGTGGTGTGCAGGAACTTGTGAACAGCCATCGGCGAAAATAAAACATCCCAGAAGCTAACCATTTCCATGCGGGCCGTTTCAGGATTGAAAACCATTCCCGTTGGCTTTTGCATCCAGCCATTGGCAACCAAAATCCAGAGAGCCGAAAGGTTAGCCCCGATAGCCGTTAACCAGGTTGAAATCAAATGGAACTTTTTGCTCACTTTATTCCAGCCAAAGAACATAATAGCAATGAACGTTGACTCCATGAAAAATGCCAAAATCCCCTCAATAGCCAGCGGCGCACCAAAAATATCGCCAACAAACCACGAATAGTTCGACCAGTTGGTACCGAACTCAAATTCGAGAATAATACCGGTTGCCACACCAATAGCGAAATTAATTCCAAAGAGGGTCATCCAGAATTTGGTAATTCGTTTCCATTCGGGGTTACCGGTTTTTACATATAGGGTTTCCATAATTGCCACCAGGATTCCCAATCCCAATGTCAATGGTACAAAAACCCAATGATACATGGCCGTGAGGGCAAATTGAGCCCTCGACCAGTCGACTAAAGAAACATCGATTCCTTCAAGCATAGGTTTTCTAATTATTGGTTGATATTTGTTAAATTCTCTAACACATGATTGCTTCTGTCCTGATCGGTTTTAAAGTTCGTCTTCAGGAAATTAGGAAAGAAGAAAATCTTAAGGATAACAAACATGATGAAAAGTTTGATCAGGATAACCAGCCAAACTTGCTTGCCCCATCGCGGAAGGTTTGAGAAACCTTCGGAATAAAACCGAAAAATACGCTTCAATACATGCATAATTCTAACGGTGAAACGGTTTAGTAAAAATAATTGCAACTTCAACACAGCTTCTTTTTTAGAATAAGTTAAAGTTCAAATAGATTACCGATTAGTTGATGTATAAAGTTAGGTTGATTTTTAATATAGAAAAGCCCAAGTTATCAAAAATCAGATAGATAATTTTGATGAGCAATAGATTGTGACGATTGGGAGTCATCATGCGAAGCCGTGTGGGAGCGCGCGGATGCTGTGCTTATGGTCCATTTAATCATCTCTATCCGTCACATAAACAGACTGTGTGAAAATTGCAATTTAATTCCAAATTGAATTTTTTCGCTTTTCATGTTTTCATCCATTGGGGATTTTAGCATTTTACAAATTTTTATTTTCAATGTGCTATTTTCTGCATTTTTGTATTTTGGAGGGGGCAAAAAGTGAGTTTTAACTCACTTTTCATGCCATCGCCAACTGATATTTCCTCATTTTAATAATCAGCTCTGACATTGGGGCGCAACCGATCAGCCGCTTCAGGTTATAAGCGGCGGTGTAATAGTCGAGCTCTATCTGAGCCTTTGTTTTTCCTTTCAAGAGTAGGTTAAACTTCCCCATCAGCATTTTGATCGTACCAAATGGGTGTTCCACTACCTGTTTGCGTTCCCTGACCTGTTGCCTGGCGAATGCACCCTCCATTTTTTCTTTGTACTGGTCAATGCGCTGTTGATCAACATTGCGTTTCAAAGTCCTCCCTGTCTTGGATTTTGTACATTTGGCATGCACTTCACACCCTTGGCATTCGTGGCATTTATAAACGTTGTAGAATGCAGCGCTGTGCTGTATATTTTTAATAAACAACACGAGTTCCTTCCCTTGACTGCATGTATAGGTGTCGCTATTTTTGTCGTAAACAAAACAAATACCTTCTTTTTCTGATTTATCTCGTTTGGTTTCAGCCAGTGGAATATAGCATTGTACCGTTCCGTCCTTTTCGATATCAAGTATCTGGGTTGTATTGCTATATCCTTTGTCTGCCAATACTTTTGTGGGGGAAATCCCTGTCTGTTCTGTAACAGAATCCAAAGATTCTTCTAATTGCTGTATGTCGTTGGCATCTGTTGTTACACGGTCTGTCAGGATAAAATGGCCTTTGGTTTCTACGCCAACCTGCACATTGTACCCCGGAAATTTGCCTTCCCGCCCTTTTACCATTACGGCTTCCCTGTCGTTGGGTGCGTAATATTTTCTTTTGCTGTCTTTAATTGCCTGTGCGGCTTGTTCCAGTTTTGATTTGGCCAATTCGAGTTTTTGTATTTTTTCTTTCAGTTCCCTGATCTCTGTTCTGGCCGATTCCATTTCATCATCATGGCTATCGTTGTCTTCAAGTTTTGAGAGGTACTCCGAAAGCGATTTGTCTATATGCTCAAGTTTTCCCTTTATGCTTTCTGTGGTAAGCATTTCCCTTCTTGCATAGGCTTTTACTTTAGTCCCATCGAAGACAACATTGTTTGGCGTTGCAAAATTGGTGTCAAGCAAAAACTTGCGGAAGTATTTCAGAAAGTCTTTCATGATCGTTTCGCTTTCCCGGCGAAAATCACAAATTGTCCAATGATCGGGTTCAAGCCCTTCCATCAACCAGATCATTTCTGTATTTCGGTAGGTTTCCCGTTCCAGTTTGCGGCTGCTTGCTATCCCGTTGAAATAGCCGTAAACAAGCAATTTTAACATCGAATCGGCTGGGTAGCTTTTCCTTCCCGTGTTTTTATTGCCCTTCCATTGGTCGTTAAAAGGATGGTCTTTGAAAAATTTCTTGCATACCAAATCTATCAGACGAACTGAATTGTCCGGCGAAATCATGGTCTCATAGGACATAACCATCATCTGCTCCCTCGATATTTTTTCCTTGTAATGCATCTGCTTTAGGTAAAATAATACATGAATATACTAATATTCAGCACAATAGCAAAATGTTTAACCTCGTTTTTGAAACTATTTATGAGTTTTTTAACAGTCGTTTTCACACAGTCTGTAAAGCCGAACGGCAAAGGATATCGCTTTGAACAAGTGAAGCTATTGTAAGGAAGGGAAGTTGGGTATCTTAGGAGGTCTAAAGGCCATCTCACAGTTACGGTGACCGATGGTGAACTAACTGATTTGAAAGTTCAGCTTTCGAAGATTTAAACTGAAGCCTCGCGAAAGCGGGGCTTTTTCTTTTTCGGGGGGGGCGTGCAACCATATACTGTATTTTGCGGGCAAGCGTGGGAAAGGAAGCGGATGGTTTGGGGCAGAGTAATGAACACGTGTTGAAGTGGAACCGCGTTGCAATTGATCCGGCAGGTATTCCTCGCCGGATCAATTATTTATACCCAAAATAAATAATAATCTCGTTATAGTTTATTTAACTTTTTTTTATAAGTTTGGGAGGCAGGGATTTAAGCAAACAATCAGAGAATTTTGTGGGGATGATTAGAGGCGAAGACGGATTGGCTTTCTTATGCTTTATCTTTTAAAAGTACTATAAAGATGCTGTTGGTTATTAGTTGTACAACACAAATGAGATAGACAACCTTAATCATTTAATTATGAATGTACCAAGATATAGTGTAGAAAAAGAATATGAAACTTTACGCAGTGAATTGCTTCAGGGCAAACAATATGTTTTTGAAAGACCAATTTTAATTATTACAGCAAGCATTGCATTTATTCAATTTGTCGACAAGCAGTATGCTATTTATTTCCCTTCAATAATTATAGGTTTACTTTCTTTTAACTTGTGGTTCACTGTTAATCGTATGAGTAGTATGGCAAGGATAATTGCATACATTCAGTTGGTTCTTGAGACTGATAAAAGTAACTGGTATGGTTGGGAGACTTCACTTCGAAATTATCGTAAATGGTTAAAATTAAATCATAAATCAGTTAATCAGATACAAATCGAAAATGAAGCTATTTATGATAATTTAGGGTACTATCCAACTATATTTTACCTACATATTATTGTGACAATATTAGTTTTCTTGATTTTGGCAATATTCTCTATTAATCATTTAAAATCATCAAATATTCTGTGGAGTTTATTGACTTTGGGATTTTTAATACTGTTTATTAGATATGCTATAAAGAATAGGCCAAATAAAACTAAACCGCAAATAGAAAAGAATCGACAGATATGGAAAATGGTTTTTAATGATTGGGAAAATCTGACAAATTAAAGTATTATGCACAAGGTATATTCGGTATCTGACTTTTGAAAAGAATGGAATATTGAAATCTCAACGGCATAATTTTACTTTTTAGACGGACTACCGTTATAGGCAATCCAAATGTATATATTGATACGTTAGTGTAAACTTAACAAATACCAAACAATAATGACTTAAAAAAATTCCTTAAATTCGAAGTATAGTGCAAGGGATTTTAATTTTTCCCCACGTACATTGCGCCTGACAGGCGCATTAAGGGAAGCATTAGTCCACACGCTTGCTGCAACTTTGCAACCCCACACAGGCCAACTCTCAAACCCGCAGTTTACAAAAAAAAGCAATTTTGTCCACGCACCATACCAAAATTGGAGATATTATTTTTAATGTGTAATCAATTTTCAGAATAATAAATAGCCACCCAAAGAAGGCATAAATAGGTAAAAGTTTTACAAATTACAACACCATTAATTGTACAATAAACATGAAAAAAACAACAATTGTTATAATCGTGATTGCATCTTTATCGGGAATCTGCATTTCTATATTAACTGAAATCTTACAAATCCAGCAATGGCTGAAGATCATTATGGTAAATATTGGTTGCGGATTAATAGCTACAGCAATAATTAGCGTAATTCTGGATCTATTTTGGAGTAAAGAAAGAGCGAAGATAGAACAAGATGAGATGAAACCTTTTTTAGATGAGTTTAAAGAATTTACGAATAAGCTAAGTAATTTAGAAGAGCAGTTAAAAGCTTTTAAAATATTAGGATTAAACTCATGTTATAGTTCGAGAAATGAAGCACTAGATAAGTTTTATAATTATGCATCTGAAGCAATTGAAAGAGTTCCAAAGAGCAAAGTAGACGATTCTGATTGTGTTAAGTGTACAGGTAAAATAAATATCGTTTCAAGTTCAGCAAGAGGACTTATTGGATACTTAGATCGAGAAGATAATGAAATCCAAAAAAAATGGAGGGAATTAATAACAAAACATCCTCGAAATTTTCAGATACTATTGACACATCCAGCATATGCACATTTGAGACAACCTGCAGAAGAACGATCTTCGGGTGATATTGAAATGGAAATTTTAAAAACTGCAATGTATTTATTAATGGTTGCAGGGATGTCAAATAATGAACAACGTTTTTACAGAGGCAGCCCTACAGTATTCCTAATTCAAGTTAATAAACATTATTTGTTAAATATTTATCCTTATGGGAAAATGGCAATGAATACCTTATGTTTAGAGTTTGAAAGTGCTAATGAGAATTCTTATGTTTCTGATTTTTCAAGAATGCATTTTCATCATACTTGGAATTTTTTACAACAAAACAGTAAAGTTGTTGATAATAAGCCATTAGTCGAAGGAATATCTGATTTCTCTCATATATTAACTGCGTTTTCTGAATGCACTACTTTAAACTGTAATAACCTGAGATTGACGAAGGATCAGGTCAATGAACTCGATACTTTTTTCTTGGAAATAAAAAAAATTGCAGATACGAAAAAACTAAAAGAATGGAATCTTGACAGTGAAAGAAATCCATTTATGAAATTCGTAATTCAAAAGAAATATGTTTGCTGCAATGAGGCTGTTTCTGAAAATGATATCAAGTAATTAAGCTACTCGCATAATCAATAAAGAAAAAGTTATAAATAATTTTAAAGATAAGCTATGTTAAAACAACACACAAATAATTAACAAACTAAAATTTAAAAACCGATAAAAACCAAATATCATGTCAGAACCAGTGGATAAAGTAAAAAAAACAATCAGCGATACGATGGAGGAAGCGAAAAATATTGTAAAAATAGCTGGAGAAAGTCTTGGTAATCTAATTAATGAAATTTATACTGGAAATATCATTAATAACAATTGGACAGAGGAGGAACAATTATCTGTTAACAATAAAGTCAAAGAAACAAAGTATTATATATTAGGCGGGTCTATTGGCAGTAAGGGATATACTGGTGAAATAATTCCTTTACATGCAAAAAAGAAATTATTTGAGCTAGGAAATACAAAAATTGAAATTTTACCATCAGGCTTAGATTCTTTTAATGCTGCTTCTCTGGGTGCTTCTTTCGCATTCAATAATTCCAAGGTAATAAATTCAATTGAAGAACAAGCAAAAAAAATAATTTCAAACAACAAAATACCAATTATTCCTCTACTTGATATTGGTGGCACAAAAATTAATTTTGTTTTAGCTTACTTTGATATTGAAGGTCATATAATTAATAAAAACATTGAAAGTCACAATTTTCCTACACCAGTAACCACAGAACCTCAACAATTTTATAAAGACATATTATCGAACTTAATTCCTATATTAAATAAATATAATGAATCAAATTGTGAGATAATTAAAATAATTGGAATTGGTCAACCTGGACGATTTGATAGACCACAAGGCAAAATTATCAGTGGAGCAAAAGATATTTGTGGGGGAAATTTATTGTTTAAAAAATGCAAAACAACCCCATATGATTTAATTAAGGATGCTTCTGAAGACAAATCCTTTGAATTCTATTTTTGTAATGATGGAATTGCACAATTCTTTGGTCTAATAAAAAACATTCAATTTGAGAATGAGAAAGAATGGGAAAAGTTAAACGGCAACAAAATTATGTATCTTGGAATAGGTACCGGACTAGGTATTGGTTTTGGAACGGTGACGGATAACGAGCTAAAAATAAATGAAGAAGTTAGAGATGCAAATGGAATAAAAATCAATAAAAAATTTAAAACAGAATTATTTAAAAATAATTTATTAAAAGAATTATATGGTAATTATGAAGAACTTGAATATGGACAACTAATTTCAAGTAAGCATTTCAATAATTACATGAACAAATTAGAATCTAATAATCTCTCACATGTGAGAGAGACAAAAGATCCTAAAAATTATTACTTTTTAAATTACACAGGCATTTCTACGAATAAAATCAAGGATGGGGATGTCGAATATTTATCTAACTTTTTAAAATTAGATATTTTCAAGAATAAAATATCACCATTAAATGCCAAATTAATAAATGAAATTCTAAAAGATGAAATAGTTACATCAAAAACAGAGATAGAATTTGACATTAAAAAAGACACTGTAACTAAAGAATTAAAAAAATCATTGGATATTTTTAAAAAAGAAATTGAAGGTACTTTAACTAAAAACATTGAAAGTAGTAATTATGTCGAAGTGATAAATGAGGTTATAAATACAAAAAAACGTGGTAAAACAACTCGTTTTATTGGGATTGGTAAATCACATATAATTGGTAAAAATCTTTCATATATCTATAATAATTTAGGAATTAGTAGTTCATTCGTTGAACTTACTGGCGCAAATTCTGAAAATCTAACTACAGTCAATCGGGATGATTTAGTATTTTTCATTTCTAATAGTGGTGATACATGGGAATTACTTAATTTATTACCTTCCATAAAAGAAAAAGGAAGTGTGACTGTTGCATTATGTGGAAGAAAAGAGTCTTATCTTGGGAAACATTGTGATCTCTTCATTAATACTCATGCAGAAGAGGATAACCCACTAGATATCAGGGATGCTCCGACTACAACCACTACATTAACATTAGTCGCAGGCACAGCTATTGCAATAACATCATTCTATTCTTTCGATTATGATAATAAAAGTTTCTTTTTGGATCATCCTCAGTTAAAATTTGAGTTGAAGTTAAAAAAAGAAGAAATAAAGGAGAAGAATGGAAAGAGGGAAGATTATTTTGATTTCTATAATAATGGATTTAAAGCTGACCCAATTTTTAACCCTAAGGCTAAAATAAGGCAAGTTTATAGAGATTTTGCAGCTTTAATTGCCAAACAGGGTGATACTGAATCAACTAATAGCCTTGGAAAAGAATTCTATAATCAGTTATTCACTCTTGCAAAAAGAATACTAGTATCACATTACAATAATCGCTCAGTTTTTATTACAGGTACTGGAGCCTCATATAAGGTTGCTGAAAAAATCAGCGCAACACTTACCAGTTTAAAAATTGATGCAATTGCTGTTAATTCAGCTCAATTGCCTCATGGAGATTTTGGTCACATTAATAAAGGTGATTTACTAATTGTAATTTCTTATAGTGGCAATTCTCATCAGTTATCAGAAATATGTAATACTGCAAAATCTCTTTCAGCAAGCATTGCGTTAATTACAAGTGCCAGGAATACAATTAAAGATCCTGAAAAATATCCTGCTTTAGTGAAGTTATTATTAGATAAAAATTCGAAAGAAAAGTTATACAAAGACTCTATTATAGTTGACATCATTAAATCAGATGATAGAAAACTTGTTCCACTACCAGACCAAAAGATTGACTCCTCGTGTGTCAACCTAGTAGTTGGTGATTTATTGGCAATAATTTTAGTTCAAGTATTAAATTTATCTGAAGACAAATTTGCAGAAGAAACACATCAGGGAGGAGCAATTGGACGAAAAGAACAGGTTAATAATGAAGAATTAATAAATAAACAAGGTGATATTTCTAATTATACGTTTGATTATTTTAGTCAGACTGGGCATGACAAAATAAAAAAAGGAAATTTTAAAGATCTATGTTTCGTTGATGAAAATTTTGATAAAAATAAATGCAAAAATTGCATTAATAAATATTTGAAATGTGATATTCACAAAGAAGCCATTTCGCTTCTGAAAAAACATTTGGAACAGTTTATTAAGAATAAAGAAACATTTAAAAAAGAAAAAATTGATGAATTTGAAGAAGTTGTGAATTATTCATTAGAGTACGATGCTCTTCTGAAAATATTTGCAGAAGAATTAAAAAATTTCAACGATAAATATAACAACGCACAAAAAATAACTAATGATGTAGTAATAATTGGAGCAGGTGGAGTCGGCTTGACATATCTGGGACGGTTATTACACGAACATCATAAAGTATTACATTTTTTTGATTCTGATTCTCGAAGAATAAAAAATCTTAAGAATAATTTTTATTCGTATTCTCTCCAATCAAAAGAAAATGAAGAAATTAATATCAATAAATTTTCTGCTACCAATAGCAACGAAATTGATCAAATTGCAAATCTTGCATTAGTAAATGATTTAATCTTTATCTCAATTGGTGCGGATAAGCATCGTAATTTAATACCAACAATCGTATATATTGTTATGCGTCGTTATGCTTATAGAATAGACAAGCCAATTAATTTTGTGTTTTGTGAAAATTTTGAAGTCGAAATGAATCCACTTGCAGATTTAAGATATCAAATATTGGAATGTTTTGATTCACAAGACATGAAAGTTTATTTTGACGAAAAAGTTGGTCTAGTCCCTGCTGTAGAAGAAGTTTTAGCTAAAAATATAGAACATGAATGTAATTTTATACTTCCACTAATTGTTGAATATGCAGAAATGCCATTAACTCTTGAAAAAAACAAAAATGATGATAATATTGATAATGTGAAGAAAAAGGAATTAGCAGCTCCTCTATATGTTAGTATGGAAGATTGGAAATTTTCTACTTCAAAAAATGATTCAGATTTTAAGATCACACAAAAAAACCATACTGGAATTCAAATTGATATTGTTGAAAATAAATTCGAGATTGAAAAAGATCAGATTGAAAAAGAAATAGGATTCAAAATGGTGGATGACTTTTACGCTTACCATATGAGAAAATTATGGGTTCACAATATGGCTCATTTTTTAATTGGTCTCTGTGGTTTAGAAAGAGGAATAACATCCATCGACAAGACCATTTCTGAACTTGAAAAGGAAGGAAAAGATAGGGAAAATGGCAAATCTATTATTTCGGAAGCAATGGATTCCATTAGTGAAATAATATATAAACGATGGGAGTTTGATGAACATCCTACCCCTACAGATTACCAAGAATGGTTGTTGAGAAAATATAAAAATGAATATTTGGGTGATACAGTTGCTCGTATTACACGAGATATCCCAAGAAAGTTAGGTAAAAATGAGCGTTTAATAGGTCCTTTGAATTACATTCATAAATATGGAGATTCATCCAATGGGAACTGTAATGAATTAATAAGGGGTGTTTGCCTTGCAATGCAATTTGAGGCTAAAAGATTGACTGAAGAAAATAATCAAGAGTGGATAAAAAACTACCAAACGATTAGGAATGATGTTAAAGAAAGACTTGAATTTAGTATTGAATTATTAGCCGATATTGAAAAATCTGAATTTGAAATTTTTCTAGATAAAGAAAATGAAGAAACAAGACTCTGTACCAACTAATTCCAATCAGTATCACATATCAAAGTAGACCTGACAGTTTTGTAGTCCTTTGCGTAAAAATTGAAAGTCCACAACAGAAGTTTTCTGTTATTGAATAAAAATTACAAGACAAGACCAGTATAAAATGCAATGAGTGCAATATTAAATCTTATAATGTGCAATTATAACAAAATACAACAATGAACTCTAATGGATTATTTATAGAATATTTTATAAGCGGTGGTTTTTCTTTATTATGGATTTATCCCTTACTTAAAATATTTGGCATTGAACCTTGTTTACTTGAATTAAATGTTAAAATATTTATTGTTGCAATTCCTTTTACGTATGTTGTTGGGATGTTAGTCGATTTTTATGCTTCGTTTTTATTAAAAAAACTCAAATTAAAGTATAGAAACAATATCTATCATGAACATGAAGTTTGTGAACATTTGTATTATGAAACAATTTTTGAACTAACAAGTTACAACAAGGACTTAGTTAAGCATTTAGAAATGAGAGACAGTAGAGTAAGGGCATCAAGAGGAATATTTTTTAATTTTATTATATCTCTAATTATCATTCCTCTATTTTTTATACTGGCTAACAAAATTGCAATTGTGATATGTTCTATTATAATACTTATTGGGTTAACCATCTCATCAGGTTTAATGTGGAAAAAGATGTTACGCTTATCAATTTTATACCAAGCGAAAATGCTAAAATTGATAGAAATAGAAAACAAAAAAAAGTCACACCGATCTTGAGTATTTATTTATGATTATTAAGGCTTACCTCCAGCTAATCGGGATATATAAAAGTTCGCGGAGCTAGTGACAAGTTGTAATGGACACTTTTTAGTTCTGGATTTGTGATCCAGTGATACAACTTTGAATCTGGAAGAAAAAATGAATTATATTCACAATAATCCGGTGAAGGCGGAATTGGTTGGACGGCCAGAAGATTATCATTACAGTTCGGCACGCGATTATTCAGGAGAGAAAGGCTTGATAGAAATACGATTCGTGTAGGTGTTTGAAACGGATCACAGATCCGAAGTTAAGAGGTGCTGATTGCAAATCAGCACCAGCCGCATCGAATAGCATAGCGCAAATCCGAATGAGCTTGAGAAAGTAACTAATAGATAAAATGATAAAGATTGAAAATGGAGACATTTATTATGGAGAATGGGATATGATTGTTATCCCTTGTTCTACAAGTGGTTCGGTAACTCAACGTATTGCCATGGGAATGAAGAAGTTCAAACTACAAAAACCACCCAAAGGATTAAATTTAGGGACAGTCTTAATTAAACGTTTAAATGGTGGAGAAAATATTGCCAAATATATTTGCTATGCGATTTCTGTTCAGAATAATTATGAATATTATTATAGATCTATACCAATAGGTAAACCCACAATTTCAAATGAAGAAGCAATTGAGAATATTGGGATTAAGATTGGTTATTTTACAAAAGAAAACAACTCTATACACAACATTGTATCTCCAGCATTAGGAACTGGGGCTGGAGGATTATCATTAAAATTATCAATTGAAAGACTTTCAAAAGGATTTTTAAGTTGTTGCTCAGATACATCTACCTTAAACATAAGAGTATTGGAATTATCTGATTACCTAAAAGTTAAAGATTTGAATATTTCAAAAAATAAACATTTAATGAAAAATGAAATTGTAAAATTTGATTATGATATTGCTCTTTCATTCGCCGGAGAGGATAGAGAAATTGCAAAGAGAATTGCGGACAAATTAGTTTTAGAAAATTATAGAGTTTTTTATGATGAGTATCTACAAGCTTCTCTTTGGGGCAAAGACTTATATTCTCATTTAAGTGAAATATATGAAAAGAGAGCAAGGTACTGTCTTATGATTATTTCTGAAGCATATTCAAAAAAACAATGGACAACAGTAGAAAGAAAATCTGCTCAGGCAAGAGCTTTTGAACAGAATGAAGAGTATATATTGCCATTGAGGCTAGATAATACAGAAATTCCTGGTATACAACCAACTGTTGGATATGTTGATTATTTTAAATTAGGACTTGAACAGGTATTGGAACTTATAAAACAGAAACTTAACAAATAAAACGTTTGCAAATCGAATAGATGTAACCCTTCGGCCAAGTCCGTCTTGTTTTTTTGAGCAAAACAGTTCTCTTTCAGAGTTTCTCTAAACTATTCTGAGAACTTTTAGAGAATCCCCGGCTCCTTGGAATATGCCCAAAAGTTGCAGTCGCTGGTGACGATTACAAATCGTCACCTCTTAGTTCTGTATTTGTAATCCAGCGGACGTCCAGAAGATTATCTTTACAGTTCGGCACGCGATTATTCAGGGGAGAAAGGCTTGGTGGAAATACGATTCGTGTAGGTGATTGAAACGGATCACAGATCCGAAGTTAAGAGGTGCTGATTGCAAATCAGCACCTGCGGCATCAAATAGCATAGTACAAACCCGGATGAGCTTGAGTTTTAGTCTTCGTTTACATACTCCAGAATATCGCCAGGCTGGCAATTAAGCGCTTTGCAAATAGCTTCGAGCGTACTAAACCGAACGGCCTTCGCTTTGCCGGTCTTTAAAATGGAAAGATTCGAGAGCGTTAAATCAACTTTTTCCGAAAGCTCGTTCAGCGACATCTTTCTCTTGGCCATCATCACATCTAAATTTACAATTATTGGCATAGTTTACACGGTTAAGTCAATCTCGTCCTGAATTTCAATTCCCTTTTTAAAAACCCGCCCTATCACAAAAAGTGCAACGCCCATAAACAGCCACACATCAGCCCCTCCCAAATTCAGATGCTGAATATCGGGCATGTTTGCACCTTCTGCCACAAAATTCGCGGTGTCTTTTGCACCCCAAAACGAAAACAATCCGATGCCCAAGGCCAGCCAGGCAATGTTGATGATAAACTTCCGTACCGGTTCGTTGAACGGATGCGACAAGTCGAATTTTTTGTCGTGAAAAATCTTCACAATCAGGTAAAACATCAAAGCCTTCAGCACAGCGGTGATAATCATAAGTGATACGATTACAACATAATAGCTTTGATTGTAGTTATACAATGCCGACAAATTCATCACATCCCATAACTTACCCGTGCCAAAAGGATTAAAAAACAGGGTAAAGAATGCATTGAAAATATACGATCCTGCCTCGACGCATAAACCGATAAAAATAATCCACGAAATCACGTTCAGGGCAATAAATGCATAATCAGTTTTTGTTGACATACTAAATTAAATTTTAAAATTATGCCGCGATAATAATAAATATTTATCGAATATCAATAAATATTTCAAAATAATAAATAAATACAGGATCATTTCAAGGAATGAATTGCGCAGACAATCCCGATTGTTCATAATTTTCCCCATTTGAAGTGAACAAAAGCCGTTTTTATTCCTTTAAATGTGGAAATTCAACTGCCAGCCTTTTGTCCTCATGAGCGAAGATTTGAAATGCATCCATTGCGGAAATTCCTGCGGTAAAACTCCAATCATTTTTGATGGAAAGCCATTCTGCTGTTCAGGTTGTTCAACGGTTTACCAAATACTCAATGCCAACCAGCTAAAGCAATATTACCAGATTGAGCAAATGCCCGGCATTAAAATTGACGACGAAAAACAGCCTGCCAGCGAAACGTATGCTTTCCTTGATCTCGATAAATTTAGATCGCAAATACTCACATTTTCTGAAGGTGGCATCTCGAAAGTCAGCTTTTTTATTCCGACCATTCACTGCGCATCGTGCATTTGGTTGCTCGAAAACCTGCACCAGTTGAATCAGGGCATCATTCAATCGTTTGTGAACTTTCCGAAGAAGGAAATCAACATTACTTTTAAGGATAACGAAATTACACTGCGCGAATTGGTTGAGCTGCTGGTAAGCATTCATTACATTCCTGAGATTAACCAGCACAGCATAGAAAAACCAGCGGGTGACAAAGCCGAAAAGCGCCTGTTCATCAAAATCGGTGTTGCAGCATTCAGTTTTATGAATGCCATGATTTACCATTTCCCGCAATATTTGCCCGGTCACCAGTTTTTAGATGCCGAAATGAAACGCTTGTTTGGCTGGTTAAGTGTTGCACTGGCCATTCCGGTGCTTTTGTTCTCGGCCAGCGATTATTTCCTGACTGCCTGGAAAAGCCTGAAAAAGAAAATGATCAGCATCGATTTACCTATTGCACTTGGATTAATTACCCTATTTACACAAAGCTTAACCGAAATACTTTCGGGACAAGGAATTGGCTACATCGATTCGCTTACCGGGCTTGTATTTTTTATGCTCATTGGGCGATGGTACCAGGGAAAAACCTACCAGGCGCTTTCGTTCGAAAGAGATTACAAAACCTATTTTCCTTTGGCCGTAACTAAAATTATTGGCGAAGGAACTACAACCATTGCTCTCGAAGATTTGAAACCGGAAGACCATATTTTAGTCCGTAACCAGGAAATTATTCCGGCAGACTCAGTTTTGTTAAGCGAAACTGCCAATATCGATTACAGTTTTGTAACCGGCGAATCGATGCCCGTTGCTAAAAAGGCCGGAGATTTTGTATTTGCCGGAGGACGCCAGATTGGAAACGCTATTGAACTGACCATCGAGAAAGAAGTTCAGCAAAGCTACCTTACCCAATTGTGGAACCAGACCGAAAACCCGTTTGCTGCAAACAACAAATTGAATACTATTATAAACCGTGTTAGCCAGTATTTTACAGTAGCAGTTGTGTTAATTGCTTTATGTGCCGGAGTTTTCTGGTACTTCAATAAACCCGATATTGCTGTTTTTGCATTCACTTCGGTTTTGATTATTGCCTGCCCCTGTGCATTGGCATTAACTGTACCATTTACATTTGGAAGTACCATGCGTCAATTCGGACGAAGAGGTTTTTACCTAAAAAACACAGCAGTAATTGAACATCTGCAAAGAGTTGATACGGTAGTTTTCGATAAAACAGGAACAATTACCAATGCCAGGCAATCGGAAGTTCAATTTATGGGTAACGATTTGTCGCCCGAACAAAAACTGATGGTTAAATCATTGGCTTTCCATTCTTCACATCCGCTAAGTAAAACACTCTGCAACTCAATTGAAGGAGAGCAGCTTTTGGATGTAACCGATTTTCAGGAAATACCATCAATGGGCCTTTCAGGAAAAATAAACGATGTGCGAATAAACCTGGGTTCAAAATACTTTGTTACAGGCTCGAAAACCGATGACGAAAACATGAAAACCGAAGTTTGGGTTTTTATAAACGATTCGGTGGCAGGCTATTTTCAGTTCGAAAACGAATACCGGAAAGGCTTGAAAGAACTGATTGGCAAACTGGAAAGAAACTATGAACTACACCTTTTAACAGGTGATAATGAAGCCGAAAAACCGAATTTGATCAGTTACTTCGGAAACAGCCGAAGCTTGCACTTTAACCAATCGCCAACCGATAAACTTGAGTATGTCCGGAACCTCCAAAAACAGGGGAAAAATGTATTGATGATTGGCGACGGACTCAACGATGCGGGCGCTTTAAACGAAAGCAATGTAGGAATTGTAATTGCTGACAATGTTTTCAACTTTTCGCCGGCCTGCGATGCCATTCTCGACTCGAAACGCTTTGCAAACCTTTACAAATACATTGATTTTACCCGCCAAAGCATGAAAATTGTTTATGCCGGATTTGGCATTTCATTTTTGTACAACCTAGTTGGGCTATCGTTTGCGGTGCAGGGAAACTTAAGTCCGATTGTGGCGGCCATATTGATGCCGGTAAGTTCGGTCTCGGTAGTTGTATTTGCCAGTTTTTCAGTAAGTTTAAGAGCGAAATTTTTGAAATTATAGTTATCGGGAAAGAATAATCCGAAACGAAGACGAAAAGCAAAACGTTTTGATATTTCTTAAATTAAACAAAGATTTTTAAACAAAAGAGCATGTCAGTTGTATTTATCCTGGTTTTTGTTGCCATTGTAATGGCAGGTGGTTTTTTGGGAGCTTTTATCTGGTCGGTAAAAAACGGCCAATACGAAGATACCTATACTCCATCGGTGCGCATTTTATTTGACGATCCGCCTGCAAAAGAAAGCAAGGAGCAGTCCGCTGAAGATAAGGAACAAAAAAAGGAAAGCGATGATTGTGAAACGGAGAATGGAGAAAATCACGGTGTTCAATCAAAAATGGAATGATTTGAAATACAAACATAAGTACGACATTATTTCATTCTCATTACTTAAATGGCTTAATGGTTAAAACTAACAATTCAACAATTAAGCAATTAACTTTTGTATCTCGAACTTGGATTTGAAAATTTATTAAAAACTAAATACTATTCTATGGAATTACAGAAGTTTTTGTACGACAACCGCATCGCCCGAAACTTTGCAATAGCAACAATGGTTTGGGGAGTTGTGGGGTTGGCTGCAGGATTATTGGTAGCCCTGCAAATTTTCATTCCGTCATTGAATTTTGGGATCGAATTTACCACATTTGGGCGTACCCGACCGGTTCACACAAATGCAGTAATTTTTGCTTTTGTTGGAAACGCCATATTCACTGCGGTTTATTATTCGTTGCAACGACTGCTGAAAACCCGCATTTACAGCCAGGCCCTCAGTAAAATACATTTTTGGGGCTGGCAATTAATTATTATAGTTGGTGCCATTACCTTACTTTCGGGATTCACTACGGGTAAAGAATATGCCGAACTCGAATGGCCTATCGACATTGCGATTGCTGTTGTGTGGGTTATTTTTGGTATCAACATGTTTGGCACTATTTTGCAGCGACGAACAAGTCATATTTATGTAGCTATCTGGTTTTTCATTGCAACCTGGGTAACTGTTGCCGTTCTGCATATTTTCAACTCGCTGGCTGTTCCTGTAAGTTTCCTGAAAAGCTACACCTTGTATGCCGGAGTTCAGGATGCGCTGGTGCAATGGTGGTATGGGCACAATGCGGTGGCATTTTTCCTCACCACACCCTACCTCGGGTTAATGTATTATTTTGTACCGAAAGCTTCAGGCCGACCGGTATATTCCTATAAGCTTTCTATCGTTCACTTTTGGTCGCTTATTTTCTTATATATATGGGCCGGTCCGCACCATTTGCTTTACAGCTCACTGCCCGATTGGCTCCAGGCCCTTGGAACAACATTCTCGGTAATGTTGATTGCGCCAAGCTGGGGAGGAATGTTCAATGGTTTACTCACCCTGCGCGGAGCCTGGGATAAAGTTCGCCGCGACCCGGTTTTGAAAATGTTTGTTGTTGGGATCACAGCTTACGGTATGTCAACCTTCGAAGGGCCAATGCTCTCATTTAAAACCGTAAATGCCATCAGCCATTTCACCGACTGGACCATCGGACACGTTCATATTGGCGCCCTGGGCTGGAATGGAATGTTAACTTTTGGTATGCTTTACTGGCTCATACCGCGTTTGTACAATACCAAACTTTATTCGACCAAACTGGCTAACGTTCATTTCTGGATTGCCACCCTGGCCATCGTTTTTTATGCAGTTCCACTGTATATTGGCGGAATTACTCAGGCTTTAATGTGGAAACAGTTCACTCCCGATGGCTTCCTGAAATATCCTAATTTCCTTGAAACCGTTACGCAATTGGTTCCGATGTATGCCATTCGTGCATTTGGCGGAGCATTGTACGTAACCGGCTTCCTGATTTTGGTATTCAACCTTGTTAAAACCATTCAGGCTGGTAGTTTTGTTGCCGACGAAGAAGCTCAAGCGCCGGCTTTACATCCTGAACCGGTTGCCAAAACCACATCAGAAACCTGGCATGGATTTTTGGAACGTAAACCAATCCGCTTCCTCATTTTTGCAACCATTGCTATTTTAATTGGCGGTATTGTTGAAGTCATTCCGACGTACCTCATCAAATCGAATATTCCAACCATTACAAGCGTAAAACCCTATACGCCGCTCGAACTACAGGGGCGCGACATTTACGTGAAGGAAGGTTGCTACAACTGTCACTCGCAAATGGTGAGACCATTCCGTTCGGAAACCGAGCGATACGGCGAATACACCAAAGCTGGCGAGTCGGTTTACGATCACCCCTTCCAGTTTGGATCGAAACGCACCGGCCCTGATTTGGCTCGTGAAGGTGTTAAAACCGGGAAAATTTACAAGCCAAATTCCTGGCATTACAATCACTTCATCGATCCGCAAAAGTTGAACGAGGCTTCAATCATGCCTAAATATCCGTGGCTGGCGAAAAAGGAAATCGATATCGAGTCAACTCCGGCTAAAATTCATGTAATGAAAATATTGGGTGTACCCTACCCCGACAATTATGAGCAAAAAGCGATTAAAGACCTGAAAGCTCAGGCCGACAGCATTGCCAAAGATTTGAAGGCCAACGGAATTGAAACCGACAGCAACCGGGAAATCATTGCACTGATTGCTTACATTCAGCGCTTAGGTGTTGATATTTCGAATAAACCCACAAAAAAGTAAGCCATGTTTAAAGAAACACTCAGCAGCATACTCAATGTAGAAGTTTATGCAATCATTGGCTTCTTCATCTTCTTCACTTTCTTCATTTTAGTATCGATTAATGCCTGGAAAATGAAAAAAGAAGAAGTCGATAAGTTGAGCAATCTTCCTTTCGAAGATTCAAATCCGGGGTCGGGAAAAGAAATGGTTTGATCAGAAAACTAAAGTTCAATAGTGTACAAAATATTCAACAGATACCAATATGCTAACCAACGACAGTAATGAATTGAAAGGACCCAAAGACGTTCGTCAGGAAATGGATGATTCCACCCGCATAAAATACTATGGCGGGCATGAATTTGATGGCATTAAGGAACTCGACAATCCGATGCCGCCCTGGCTAAAATATCTTTTTTATGTGACTATTATTATTTCAGCTACGTACCTTATACGCCTTACTGTATTCAAGGATGAAACCATCGTCCAGCGAAAAGAATACAATAACGAAATGGCTATTGCAAGAGCTAAAACCGAGAAAGCTGAAAAAGAAGAAGCCAGCACGGCCAAACCAATGACGCAGGAGCAGATTCTGGCTGCCGGAAAAGTCACGTTCGACAAGATCTGCTATGTGTGTCACGGAAAATTTGGAGAAGGACTGGTTGGACCAAACTTTACCGACGAATACTGGATTCATGGGAATAAACCTGAAGATTTAAAGAAGGTAATTGTTGATGGTGTAATTGATAAAGGAATGCTTTCGTACAAAAGTCAACTTAGCAACAAACAAATCGACCAGGTTATAGCCTATATTTTGAGTTTGCAGGGAACAAATCCACCAAATCCCAAAGCGCCTCAGGGAATTAAAATGCCTAAAAATTAAAAGTATGGCAAGTCCTGGAAATTATCAGGAAACTACTTTTCGCGACCGCCCGACGACCTTCGGGAAAGATGGCAAACGGGTATGGCTTTACCCTAAAATGCCTAAAGGAAAATTGTTTAACATCCGCAGAATACTAGCCTGGGTGCTACTTGCTTTTTTCTTTATGGCTCCCTACATAAAACTGAACGGAGAGCCTCTCATTTTCCTGAATTTTGCCGACCGGAAATTTGTTCTGTTTGGTGGCGCTTTTTACCCACAGGATTTTCACCTGCTGGTACTATCGATCATCGCTTTGGTTGTTTTTATCGTTCTGTTCACAGTTATATACGGAAGGATCTTTTGCGGATGGATTTGCCCGCAAACGGTTTTCATGGAATTTCTGTACCGACCCATCGAATACCTGATTGATGGAAACCCCGAACAACAGCGCAACCTGAAAGAAATGAAGATGAACGCCGCCAAATTCGGGAAACGTACATTGAAACATGGTATTTTCCTGGCTATTTCGCTGGCTACCATACTCACTTTTGTAGTTTATATTGTTGGTGCCCAAAGCATCGGGAAATTAATTACGGGTTGGCCAACTCAAAATTTTGGAGTTTTACTGACGGTTTTAGCATTTACAGGAGCTCATTATTTTGTATTTGCCTGGTTCCGCGAACAGGTTTGCACGGTTGTTTGTCCCTACGGAAGGCTTCAAGGTGTAATGCTCGATGTAAATACCATACAAGTTGCTTACGATTATAAACGAGGAGAACCACGGGGCCGGGGAACAGGCGGCAAAAACGGCGATTGTATCAATTGCCGGAAATGTGTTACTGTTTGCCCAACAGGAATAGATATTCGCAATGGAACCCAGCTGGAGTGCATAAACTGCACGGCCTGCATCGATGCCTGCAACGAAGTAATGATGATTATGAACCGACCGAAAGGCTTGATTCGCTTTGCATCCGAAAAGTCGATTTCCGAAGGCAGCCAGGTTCGCTTCAATGCACGGGCTATTGCCTATTCGGCAGTGTTATTGGTTTTGCTGGCCGTTATCGGTTACCTGTTTACGGTACGCGGAAGCGTTGAAACAACCATCATTCGCGCCCAGGGAACACTTTTCCAGGAATACGGCCCGGCAAGCTACAGCAACCTCTATAACCTCGAAATGGTGAATAAAACCAGTTCGCCTATTAAACTAACCGTAAAACTGTTATCGCCTTCAGGTGAAATAATGATTATGGGCGACTCGTTAAAAGCTGAAAAAGGCGAAGTTATTCAGCGAAACATGCTGATTGTACTGAAAAAGGAAACGGTAAAACCATCAAATCAACTTGAAATTGGTGTTTTTGATGGCGGTAAACTGATTGACAAAATTTCGTCAACATTCGTAGGACCAAATTAACAAAACTGCTGCGAGTTACGTGTTTCGAGTTCCGAGGGGAAGGACAAACACAACTCGTAACCCGAAACACGTAACAACTAAAAAAATGAAGATAAAATTCAACTGGGGAACCGGAATCGTTATTGCTCTAATTGTAATGATCAGCGGAATGATCGCTCTGGTATCGATTGCCCTGCGCCAGGATTACGACCTGGTTGAAACCGACTATTACCAGAAATCGGTTGATTACCAAAAGCACATTGACAAGGTAAAAAACACCGATGCTCTGTCAGAAAAAGTCAAGTTTGACCAAACAGCCGATTCGCTGAAACTCACATTTCCGCAGCTTTCAGCAATTCAGGATTATTCAGGAGAAATACATTTTTACAGTCCGGTTGAAGCCAAAAGAGACGAAGTTATTAAGCTAAAGCTGGATAACAAATACACCCAGGGCCTCAGTTTAAAGGGGCTGAAAAATGGACGATACACGGTAAAAATTGATTGGACTTCGGGCAAAGCAAGCTATTACCAGGAACAAGGAATCGTCGTTGGCGAATAAACCGGGCAGTTGAACCTTAAACATTAAACGAACTATGGATTTCATTACACCATTAACCATCGGCCTGGTAGGAAGCCTCCACTGCATTGGCATGTGCGGCCCCATAGTGGTTGCCTTACCCCTTAAAAACCAGAGTATTTTTACCAAAATTCTGGGAACAGTGCTCTATAACTCGGGGCGCGTTGCAACTTATGGCTTGCTGGGTATGCTGTTTGGTTTGCTAGGCAAAGGAATCCACATGGCCGGATTTCAGCAATGGACTTCCATTTTACTGGGAATTGCCATGATTGTAAGCGTGCTTTTCCCGGTTGTTTTCAGGGAAAAAATTACGGTTGGAAACCTGCTTACCGGAATGGCTGCCCGATTGATTGGACGCCTGAAAAAGCTCTTTGCCAGCCGTTCGTACCATTCGTTATTGCTTATTGGCTTGCTCAACGGACTTTTACCCTGCGGACTGGTTTACATTGCAATTGCAGGAGCAATCAATACTGGTTCGGTTGTTAGTGGAATATTTTTCATGGTATTTTTCGGGTTAGGTACTGTTCCGCTGCTGCTTTTAGCTACGCTTGCCAGCGATGCAATTGGCCAGCAGGTTCGGGTTCGGATGCAGCGCGTGGTTCCCTATTTTGTGTTTTTCCTGGGCGTGCTGTTTATCCTGAGAGGGATGTCGCTCGGTATTCCGTATATCAGCCCAACCTCCGAAAAGCTGGCACCCAAAGAAATGGTTGAGAAAGGTAGCTGTTGTAAATAAAACCGGAACCAAAACCAACTGCAAATCCAACAATTCAAGATTCTAATATTCAAGACTCAAGATTCTAAACCAAGGTTCGTTGCTAAAAAATAAAGGGTTTATTAAACATTCGCTAAAGTTTGGGGTTTCTTAAACATCAAACATGTAAAACCCGCAAATTAGACTGAGACCAAAAATCAAGATGACTAAAAAATAACAGGCACTTATGAAAAACTTCACGAATTATCCCGATTCACATCTCGATCAGGAAGTATCGAAACAAAAAATGTGGACGCTTATTTTTACTGAATTATTACTATTTGGGGCGCTTTTCGTCGTTTATTCGCTTTACCGGCTAAAGAACCCGGTTGCATTCGATATGGCGGGCAACGAGCTGTACACCGCTATTGGCGCTATTAATACCATTATTTTGTTGGGTGTAAGCATGTGTGTTGCTATGGCCGTTACAGCCCTTCAGAAAAACCAAAAAGGATTGGCTGTTTTCCTGCTCGAAGTGACAATTACCCTGGCAGTCATTTTTCTGTTCAACAAATACTTTGAATGGGGAGTAAAATTCGATAGCGGGATATGGCCCGGTTCATCGTATTTAGCCAAAAACCTGAGCAGCGGCGAGGCTTCGTTTTACAGCCTGTTTTTTGTAAGCACCGGGCTCCATGCCTTAAACATCCTGGTTGGGCTATATTTCATGGTTGGCTTACTTGGTAAAATCCAGAAAACTCCGGCCGAAGATTTACAACCTGCCCAACTCGAAAATATGGGTTTATTCTGGCACCTGATCACCATTATCTGGGTAATTATGTTCCCGTTATTTTACTTGATACATTAAAAACAACGCCTCATGGAAAACAAAAAAAAACAGACAGCAACATACCAGTCGCACCTTTATTCTTTACTGTTGGCAGTTGTATTAACCCTGGCAGCAGTAGCTTTGTCCAGTGCAAAACTTGGCATTTATTCGGTCGTCGGATCGCTAATTTTAGCTGTAGCCATTTGTGGCATTGTGGTTTTTAAATTCATGAATTTCAGCATGAGCAAGTACATCAATAAGCTCCTGGGCATATTGGTTTTGCTTGTGTTTGCACTGGTAATTCTAATTTCATTTTTCGATTACCTGTTTCGGTAATGCAGGTTGATTTATGATCTAACTATCTATACAAACCATGAAGCACCTGAATAAATTACCAATTGTTTTGTTTGTAGCGCTAGCTATTGGTATTTTCTATTTGAAAAATAAACCCAAAGAGAACAATGCGAAAGCGTTGATGGTAGAAGCAAAGCTAAGGGTTGAAGGCATGCATTGCGACGATTGCGAAGCCACCATTGCCAAAGGAGTAAACCAACTGGCAGGTATCGACAGTATTAGCGCTAACCACGAAGATTCGACCGCTTTTGTGCACTTCGATTCGAATCAAACCGATTTGGCCGAAATCGCGAAAGCCATAGAAGAACGCGGATTCCATGTAGCAGCGGCAAAAAGCGAACAATAGCCAGTCTCAGTTTCCAGTAAGGCAAAAGCGGCTGAAGATCGGATGGATTCCGGTGTTCAGCCGTTTTTTCGCTTTAATATGGCAGAATCAAATATTGGGATAAAAACTAGTATATTTGAATCAAAGAAATTTTGGCATGAGTAAAATAAGAATCAAAAATTTCGGACCCATCAAAGAAGGAATGCTCGATAACGATGGGTGGATCGACATAAAAAAAGTGACTGTTTTTATTGGCAACCAGGGAAGTGGAAAAAGCACGGTGGCTAAACTAATTTCAAGTTTTACCTGGATAGAAAAAGCATTAGTTAGAGGAGATTATGGGATTAAGTGGTTTGAAAGAGCTAACAGATTAAGTAATTCCTTTTTAGAATATCATAGAATCGAGAATTATATAAATCCTGGCCTTTTTGACAATAGCACAATTGAATATATAGGAGAAGCTTATAAAATACTTTTTGAAAAAGGTTCACTGAAAATTAAGGAAATCAAAGATAATTCCTATCCTCTACCTCAAATAATGTATGTCCCCGCAGAAAGGAATTTCTTGGCATATGTTAAAACTCCCAATGAATTAAAATTAACTTCAGAATCATTGAAAGAATTTTTAGGTGAATACGATAAAGCTATAAATTCAATTACAGAACCTGTCGCATTACCCATAAATGACGTAGATGTAGAATACGACAGATTAAACAAAATTGTAAACATAAAAGGTAAAGACTACAAAGTTAAACTAACTGATGCTTCAAGTGGTTTTCAATCTTTAGTCCCGTTATTTTTAGTATCTGATTATTTAGCAAAATCTGTCAGAAAACAAAGCGAGAATAAAGGACCGATGAGTAATAAAGAATCTGTTAGATTTAAGAAAGAGGTCGAGAAAATCATCTTAAACGAGAGTTTAACCAATGAACAACAACGAATAGCAATATCTGTATTGTCTTCAAAATTTAATAAAAACGCATTTATTAATATTGTCGAAGAACCAGAGCAAAATTTGTTTCCAACTTCTCAACAACAAATACTAAATAGCCTTTTGGAATTCAACAACATGAACGAAGGGAACAAGCTGATAATGACAACCCATAGCCCATATTTGATTAACTATTTAAGTTTAGCTATCCATAGTTCGTATTTGTATTCAGAAATTATAAAGAACGCCAGTTCTAAAGGAATACTTGAACGTTTAAATGCCATTGTTCCAGCCAAATCAATGGTTTCCTCCGATAATGTTGCTGTTTATCAGCTGGACGAGTCAAATGGAACTATCTCTCAATTAGCTAGTACCGAGGGTATTCCTTCCGATAAAAACTACCTGAATCAGTCTATTCGCAGAGGTAATGAGCTTTTCGATTCACTTTTAGAAATTGAAGAAGAATTATGAAAGTGGATTTTTTAGTAAACACTTGCAAAGAACCAGCAAGAACCGACTCTGTATTTGGCTTATGTGACGACCAAAATGGGCAAAAAGCCTACAGTACAATTGATAATGCTGGCAAATGGATAGCGACTGTTAAAAATGATAAAAACATTGAACTCGTATTTACACCGATAGACAATTGTTTGATAAAAAGCTATGAATTAGAAGGAATAGGAAGATGCGATGGATTACTTACATCACCTGACCATCTATACTTTATCGAATTAAAAGACGTAGCAAAAAACTGGGTTTCCGAAGCTGTTGAACAGCTGGAATCGACAATTAATCTGTTTAAACAAAACCATGACATCAATGCGTTTAGACATAAAAAAGCTTTCGCATGTAACAAGCAACATCGATATTTTCAAGAAGTTGACAACGAATTTAATTTAGCATTCTTCCGCAAACACAAAGTCAGGATTGATATTCAGGCTGAAATTATTATTGTATGATTCACTCAGTTGCTGCTGAAGCCTATGTTTTGCTAGTGTTGCAAGCTCCCCCCAAATTCAAGCCTCTACCCTTATCCTGAAAAATTTCTTAACAAAAAAGGCCATCACCAACTTAGGTAACGGCCTTTGAGATATACGAATGTTTAGTTTGATTACTCTTCGGGGCAAAGAAACTGATCGACGTTAGCCGCAGCAATCTTTCCGGCCTGAATAGCACGAACAACCAGGCTGGCACCCGATTCAACGTCGCCACAGGCAAAAATCTTTTCAACAGACGTTTGCTTACTTTCATTCACTTTCACGTTTCCACGTCCGTCGTATTCAACACCAAGCGCATCGAGCAACCCGGTATGAACCGGCTGGGTGAAACCCATTGACAAAAGCACCAGATCAACATCAACAATTTCGTTCGAACCGGGTTTTTCGGTCATGATCCAACGTCCGTTTGCATCTTGTTCCCAGGCTACAGTCACCAGTTCGGCTTGTTTTACCACACCATTTTCACCGATTAAACGTTTAGTTGAAAGGCTCCACCGACGCTCACAACCTTCGAGATGTGAACTTGATGTACGTAATGTATTGGGCCAATAAGGCCATGGATTACTTGATGCACGTTCGGTTGCAGGTTTAGGCAAAATCTCAATCTGTGTAATACTTTTTGCTTTCTGACGAACCGATGTACCAACACAGTCAGACCCCGTGTCGCCACCGCCAATAACCAATACTTTCTTATCTTTCGCAATGATGCTCACTTCTTCAGGAATAACTTCACCAGCAATACGTTTATTCGACTGGCCCAAAAATTCCATAGCAAAATGAACACCTTTCAATTCGCGGCCTTCAACAGGTAAATCGCGTGGAGATTCAGCTCCCATAGCCAAAACAACGGCATCGAATTGTTCGAGTAACTGTTCTTTGGTAATATCAACGCCAACTGTAACATTGTTTTTAAAGATGATTCCTTCGTCAACAAAAATGGCCAAACGACGGTCGATTACAGTTTTACTTAGTTTAAAATCGGGTATACCAAAGCGAAGCAATCCACCAACGGCGCTGTTCTTTTCGAAAACAGTTACTTCATGCCCGGCCTGATTCAGCAAATCGGCAGCCGATAAGCCTGCAGGGCCCGAACCAACCACTGCAACTTTCTTTCCCGTGCGAACTTCAGGAATACGAGGTTGCACAAAACCTAAATTGTAGGCATGTTCAACAGTTGATGCTTCATTTTCGCGAATTGTTACCGCCTCGTTATGAATAGCCAGAACGCACGATTTTTCGCATGGCGCCGGACATACACGTCCAGTAAATTCAGGAAAACTATTGGTTGAATTCAATATCTCATAAGCTGCTTTCCAGTTGGCTTTGTATACCATATCCTGCCATTCCGGAATTTTGCTGCCTACCGGGCAACCCCAATGGCAAAATGGGACTCCGCAGTCCATACAGCGCGAAGCCTGATCTATGCGGTCTTTATCGTCTAATGTTTGTTCTACCTCACCGTAGTCATAAATTCTGTCGTTTATCGGGCGATAACCTGCTTCTTTTCGTCCGATTAACATGAAACCTTTTGGATTTCCCATGGTATTTTTATTTTTTTAGTGTTTCGATGGTAATTCAAACAGAATTTCCATCAGGATACATTTCTATGATCTAAATTTTACTATTCCGTCCGAAACCAGATTTTTGCTTTAATCAGCTTCTCCTCGCGGACGGTTCTTCATTTCCTATTTCATACCTGGGGCGTTGCCCCAGGCCATTAAGATGCAGCCCTTTCAGGGCTAAAACTGTACTTTAATCTTGTTAAAGTACCGGTAGCTGAGACTTCGGCGTGAGCTCAGTCGAACGCTTGTCGAAGCTATTCATGGCGGGTCGGATTATCTTCGCTTAACTGAAGTTTTGCTTCAAGTTCGCGGAGTTTCATTTCTTCCATCACTTTCTTGTACTCTAACGGAATGACCTTCACAAATTTTGGCAGATATTCGTCCCAATTAGTCAGCACCTTGGCAGCCATTGTACTTTGAGTGTACAACAGATGTTTGTTGATCATATCCTGCAACTCAACAATGTCGGCTTTATCTTCAACCGGTCCAAGTTCGACCAGCCCTTTGTTGCAGTAATACTCAAAGTCGCCGTTTACATCCAAAACATAAGCAATACCGCCGCTCATACCGGCAGCAAAGTTTCGTCCGGTTGGACCAAGGACAACCACACGACCACCGGTCATATATTCACAGCAATGGTCGCCGCTACCCTCAATTACTGCCTTAGCTCCCGAGTTACGCACACAGAAACGTTCGCCGGCAACGCCACGGATATAAGCCTCACCAGAAGTTGCGCCATAAAATGAGGTATTTCCAATGATGATATTTTCTTCAGGATTGAAAGTTGATCCAACCGGAGGAACTACGATGATACGACCTCCAGAAAGACCTTTACCGATATAGTCGTTCGAATCGCCTTCCAGTCTGAAACTGATACCTTTTACAAGGAAAGCTCCAAAGCTTTGCCCGGCAGTTCCGGAGAAGTTCACCATGATAGTATTATTTGGCAAACCTGCTTCGCCGTAACGACGTGAAATTTCGCCCGATAACATAGCTCCCACAGTACGATCAACATTGGTAATGTTGTAGGCCAACCATACTTTTTCCTTGCTCTTGATGGCTTTATTGGCATCGCGAATAAGGGTATGGCCCATGTGCTCGTCAACCGATTTAATGTTTGGATAAGTATTACGTATATCGTATTGCTTAGCTTCTTCAGGCATATAAATAATGCTGGAGAAATCCATCTTTTTCATTTTCCAGTTGTTCACTTCCTTGTTTTGTTCCAGAAGGTCGGCACGCCCAACAATATCGTCGAAAGAAGTAAAACCCATTTCGGCAAGGATTTCGCGTACTTCAGTTGCAATAAAACGGAAGTAGTTCACTACATATTCGGAACGCCCGATGAAACGTTTGCGTAAAGTTTCGTCCTGAGTAGCCACACCAGCCGGACAAGTATTGAGGTGACATTTACGCATCATGATACAACCCAGTGTAATCAAAGCCGAAGTTGCGAAACCAAATTCTTCGCCACCCAGGCAACCTAGGATAACTACGTCGCGACCTGTTTTCAACTGTCCATCAACCTGAAGTTTCACACGACCACGAAGATTGTTCATTACCAAGGTCTGCTGTGTTTCGGCAATACCTAATTCAACAGGCAAACCCGCATATTTTATAGAGCTGGCCGGGCTGGCACCTGTACCGCCTTCACATCCCGAAATTGTGATCAAATCGGAATAAGCCTTGGCTACACCGGCAGCGATAGTTCCTACACCATTTTCGGCAACCAGTTTCACTGATACTTTGGCGCGTGGGTTCGTCACTTTCAGGTCGAAAATCAACTGAGCCAAATCCTCGATCGAATAAATATCGTGGTGAGGTGGAGGCGAAATCAAGGTAATTCCAGGCGTTGAATTACGCAACTTAGCAATAATGTTATTGATTTTGAACCCAGGCAACTGTCCACCTTCTCCAGGCTTAGCCCCTTGTGCAATTTTAATCTGCAACTCGTCGGCATTAACCAGGTAGTTGTTGGTTACACCGAAACGACCGGAAGCCACCTGTTTTATCGAGCTTCGTTTGTTCGACGCAAAACGTTCGGCATCTTCGCCTCCTTCGCCCGTGTTGCTCCGTCCACCAATTGAATTCATCGCTTCAGCAAGAGCTTCATGAGCTTCCTTGCTAATTGATCCATAAGACATTGCGCCCGTCACAAAACGTTTCATAATGTTTTCTACAGGCTCAACTTTCGAGATATCGATCGGATTACGTTTGTAATTCAGGCAACCACGAATAAAGGTTGGCAAAGTGGTTTCGCTGTCAACTTTTTTACTAAACTCTTTATATACTTTGTAATCGTTTGTGCGGGTTGCCCACTGTAATAAACCAATAGTTTCGGGATTCCACGAGTGATGTTCACCGTATTTACGGTAATGGTATGTTCCAAACGACTCAAAACGATCGTAAGCCTGATTTCTCTTTTTCCCGTAAGCTTCTTTGTGGAACAACAATGATTCCTGACAAATTTCGTCGAAACCAATTCCACTGAATTTCGAAGCTGTTCCTGTAAAATATTTCTTAATAATCTCGTCGGAAACACCCAATGCTTCGAATAACTGGCAACCGTGATAACTGCGGAGTGTTGAAATACCCATTTTGGAAAGGATTTTCAATAAACCTTTGTTAATTGCTTTGATGTAATTATAACGCGCTTTGGTATATTCGAGATTAATGTCGCCACTATTAACCAGGTTGTCGATAGCTGCAAAAGCCATATAAGGGTTAACAACGCTGGCCCCATAACCGAGCAGCATTGCAAAATGTGTCACTTCACGAGCTTCAGCAGTTTCAACAATTATACCAATTTGCATCCTTTTTTGAGTCTGAATAAGATGATGGTGAACTGCAGCAACAGCAAGCAATGAGGGTATTGGAGCGTATTCTTCCGAAATCTGACGGTCGGAAAGTATGATGAAGTTTTTGTGATCGTCAACAGCTTTTTCCGCTTGTTTCAGCAAATTGTCAAATGCTTTTTTAAAGCCGTCAATACCTTCTTTAACCGGGAAAACCATTGGAATTGTCACATGAGAAAATTGCTCATGTTTGTAGTCTTTAATCTTTCCAAGGTCGGTATTGGTTATAATCGGGTCTTCAAATTTAATCAGTTTGGCATGGGCAGGCGATTCGTCAAGAATATTGGTATGCAACGATCCAATATAATTGGTAAGCGACATTACCAAACCTTCGCGGATAGAATCGATTGGAGGATTGGTTACCTGGGCAAAGACCTGGCGGAAATAATTGAAAAATCGCTGTGGTTTTTCAGAGAAACAAGCCAATGGTGTATCATTACCCATCGAACTGGTGGGTTCGTCGCCAGTTGAGGCCATAGGTCTCAGAATCATATTCATATCTTCTTTCGAATAACCAAATACTTTCGAATAAGTCATGAATTCTTCTCCCATTGAAGAAGGGACGCGTTGTTTCACTTCAATATCGGCCATTTGTACACGGTTTTCCTTCAACCAGTTTCCGTAAGGATTACGTGAACTTAACTGAGCTTTAACTTCCTTATCAGGAATAATGATACCCAATTTAGTGTCAACAAGTAAAATTTTACCTGGACGCAGACGGCCCTTTTCTTTCACCTCATCTGCCGCAAATACCTGAACACCAACTTCAGATCCCATTACAATCATATCGTTTTTTGTAATCACAAAACGGGAAGGGCGCAACCCATTACGGTCGAGCGTACCGCCAATATAACGGCCATCTGAGAATACCATCGAAGCCGGACCATCCCATGGTTCCATAATGGTTGAGTGGTATTCGTAGAACGATTTCAAGCTATCCGGAATTGGATTCTTCTCGTTGAACGATTCAGGAATCATCATACAGAGTGCATGAGGAATTGTTCGTCCAGTCATGTGAATAAATTCCAAGGCATTATCAAACGAAGCAGAGTCTGATTTATTTGGCTCAATTACCGGAAATAATTTATGAAGATCCTCACCGTAAACTTCTGATTTCAGCAACGATTCGCGGGCCGACATCCACATACGGTTACCCTTTATTGTATTGATTTCGCCATTATGAGCTATAACACGGAAAGGCTGTGCCAAATCCCAAGTTGGAAAGGTATTTGTACTGAAACGAGAGTGTACAAGTGCAATGGCACTGGTAAATTTAGGATGGGTAAGGTCTTTAAAATATTCCCTCAACTGACCAGAGGTAAGCATACCCTTGTAAATAATTGTCTTGGTAGATAAGCTTGGAACATAAAACGCATTTTTAAACTGGAGTTCAGAGTTTCGAATCTCTTTTTCGGCCTGCTTCCGAACCATGTATAATTTTTGTTCGAGTACATCCTGCTCAAGATCAGCTTTAACAAATACCTGACGAATGTAAGGTTCAGTTAGCTTTGCAATTTCGCCAGGAGCGGAGCTATCAACAGCTACATCCCGATATTCGATGAGAGTTAAACCTTCTTTCGCGATGTACTTGGTTAAAACATCCTGGCACAAAGCAGCTTCTTTTCTGTCCTGTGGCAAAAAGATTAAACCGGTTCCAAATTTTCCTGAAACGGGAATATCAACCTTCAATACTTCCTTGATGTATTGATCAGGTATTTGCATCAAAATACCGGCACCATCTCCAGTTTTATTGTCGGCACTAGTGGCACCTCGGTGTTCCATGTTTTCGAGGACCTGCAAACCTCTCTCGATAATGTCGTGCGATTTCTGCCCTTTAATATGAGCGACAAAACCGATTCCACAATTATCGTGCTCATTGGCTGGATCGTACAACCCCTGTGCTTTTGGCAATCCTAAATTCTTCATCTCTATAATGTTGTTTTTGATTTCGTGAACAGGGGAAAGATTTTAATTTTTTATGTATTAAAAACAAATCAATCCACGAAAACGAAAATTTATAAGTAAATCAATCTTTTTCCTTTCAATCTGAAAGCAAAAATAGCGATATTTATACAAAAGTCCAATTTACAAAAAGTACTTAAACCTGATCTTATATCTTGTTTCACCTTAAAAAGTCGATTAATAAATTACAAAATACAGATTATCAGGCAATTAATTTTACAGTAACTTTAGAAGACAAAAATAATCAGTTTTAAAAAATAACGATTAATTAACAGACACTATTCTATCAAAAAATCAACTTTATTTAAATATTACTTACAAATTGCTATTGTTTTTGGTTTAGCAGATTCAAATAAGCAGTTTCAATTTGTTCAAAATCGAATCCTTCTACTACTGTTAACATTTTATCGGCAATTTCGTCCAGGCATAAATTACCAATACTTCCTGCATGGGTATGATCAACCTCCCGGGTTGGTTCGTATGTCCCGGCATTGATTTGCTTTCCGATTTGTTTATAGGCATCACGGAAAGGAACTCCCTGCATTACAAGCTTATTCACATCCTCGACACTATAAACGTATTTATAGCGATCATCAGCCATGACGTTTGTGTTCACTTTCATATTATCGATTGCAAAGCCAGCAATAGCAATACATTCCGACAATTCCTGGAATGCCGGAATAAAAACTTCCTTCAATATCTGCAAATCGCGAAAGTATCCACTCGGTAAATTATTGGTCATCAAGCTTATTTGATAGGGGATTGCCTGAATTTTATTGCAATGCGAACGAACAAGTTCGAATACATCCGGGTTTTTCTTGTGTGGCATAATGCTCGAACCTGTGGTCAATTCATCAGGAAGAGTAACAAAGCCAAAATTCTGACTCATAAACAAACACACATCATAAGCAAATTTTGAGATTGTAGCCGCAATCGACGCCAACGCATAACTTACAGTTTTCTCCATTTTACCACGGCCCATTTGGGCATAAATTACATTGTAATTCATCGAACTGAATCCAAGTAAATTGGTAGTCATGTGACGGTCGAGCGGAAAAGAAGAACCATAACCAGCAGCTGAACCAAGCGGATTTTGATTAGTCACCTGGTAGGCAGCTTTTAACAAAACCAGATCGTCGACCAAACTCTCGGCATAAGCTCCAAACCATAAGCCAAACGACGAAGGCATTGCCACTTGCAAATGAGTGTAACCAGGCATCAGGTATTCACGGTTTATTAAAGCTTTGGTCAGTAATTTGTCGAACAATTCGCAAACTTGCATTACCAATTTCTGTATTTCTGAACGGGTAAAAAGTTTTAAATCAAGCAAAACCTGGTCATTACGAGAACGGCCACTGTGAATTTTCTTTCCTGTATCGCCCAATTTACGAGTCAACATCAATTCAACCTGTGAATGAACATCTTCAATACCATCTTCGATAATAAATTCTCCGTTTTCGATAATACCATGAATATGTATTAATTCTGTTTGGAGTTCAACAAGCTCACTTTTTGTTATCAAGTTAATGGATTGCAACATTTTGGCATGGGCAATTGATCCCAGAACATCGAATTTTGCCAGATACAAATCCATTTCCCTGTCTTTTCCCACAGTAAATTCTTCAATCAGTGAATCGACTGAAATTCCTTTGTCCCACAGTTTCATATACTCTAATAAATTTTTGTTTTACGCCTTATTTTCAAAAAAATCCGACCAGATGGAATAGTCATTTATTCGCTACGCGGATTTCCCTTCGGTCAATTTATATTCAATCTGTCCCGCCATTTGGCAAAATGGCTATTCCATTAAGCTATTCCAGTTTATTTCGAGTCTCAAAGATAATTCAAAATAAATAAATATACATTTTTGATGAATATTTATTCAAAATGTATAAATTTCTTAATCTTGATTTGATTCTGTATTTTCAGATAAATTAAAGCTATTTTTTTAATACCCCAATTTGAGGAAACGGTGAGTGCAAAAAAAAGAGCTGTTATCCGTTTGATGAACAGCTCTCTTCCTTACATTAAACCAGTTTTGCGGAAGCCCGGCCACCACCTTGATCGATGGCAATCACCTCAACTTGATCGCCAGCTTTTAGCTGAGTTTCAAAAACAAACGGCTTACTTTTCAGAATTTGCGGTTTGTGTACCAATTCTCCAGCTTTCTTACCATTTACCAAAACCTCGTAACTTGTTACAGCCGTATCACCTGCAAAAGCATTGTCCCACAATATCTTGTTTCCATTTTTCCTGATATTTCTGGGAGCTGTCAAACCCACTTTTTCCATCTGGAAATAGTTTGATTTTGGTTTAAGTTTAGCAGCCTGATCTTCAATGCGTTTTCGTTCTGTATCGGGCATTCCCAAAGGCTTTACCTGCGCTGCATAAAAGTTCTGAACCAATTGGCATTTCAACGGATCGTCGTCTATTTGGCCAATCCCAATAATAACCGTATGAATTCCTGGAGTTGACAATGAATATTCGATCAACGGACGACTTGGCAATTCAGGTGATCCAATTTTCCGGAACACATCATCGGGCTGACGCGACCAGCGTGGTTCTTTATGGTACATGGCGGCATCGGCAAAAACCTTCATAGCAATAACTCCCATTCCTTTAGCTGAAGCAACAGGAATTACGTTGTGCTGCATGTTGTATTTGGTTTTGTCGTTGGCGTTTATAGCAATAAGCATTCCTTCCAGTATGCCATATTCGTCGCGCTGGATCATATCAACCATCGCCGGAGGATTGTTATGGCCAGAGAAGCCAATGTGCTTAATTAACTTTTCTTTTTTCGGATTCATTCCGGTTAGATTGGTTCCATCCCTAAAATCACGCAAAGCAACCAAAGCGCCAAAATTACCCTCCGGGTCGAGCGGTGTTTCCAGTCCTTCGTACAAAATATCCACTTCTTCCATTGTATTCAGCGTATGAATCAGTATCATATCGAGATAAGCGCCTTTGGGATACCAACCTTTATTGTCGCCAAACATTTGTGAAAGTGAGCGTTTCAAATCGTCAACTGCACATTTCACATCGGGCATCCCGTTCGACCAATTGTTTACATTCTTTCGTTCAGGCCAGCCAGGTTTTCCCCATCTCATGCAGGTTTTGCTGGTTAACCAAATCGATTCCCGAAGTTTCTTATCGTAATTGGCTTGTCCAGGAATTAAATTCAAGATTCTAAAAGCTTTGTTGTAGTTCAGCTGACTTCCGGCATACAGGTTGGATGTATCGAAATAATTGACACCCAACTTAAATGCTTTCAGGATAATTGACACTGGATCTACATCTGCCGGAGTCCATTGCAACGAAGCCTGGCCTCCTAAACCAAGCGTGGTTACTTGAAAATTGAAACTGCCAAACTTGCGCTTCATAGGTTCGGTCAACTGCGAATTTCCGAAGCTTTCGAGCGGCAGTAGCGACGCTCCTGCTGCTGCAGCGGCTGAATATTTTATGAAATTCCTCCGCGATAACGGATAATGTTTTGAAGTGTCCATAAGCAATTGTATTTAAGCTGTTTAAATGTAATGAAAAAGCAGTTCATTTTTTATAACAAAACACAAGGCAAACAGTTTTGACACGTAATATTTTTTGCCGCAACCCGTTAAGCTGTTTTGTTTTGCAATAAACACGAATACATCTTTAACAGATTCAATTTGAGGAACAATTTTTCAGCGTTTCATCCGGTCCCTGAAGGGAGAACGCTAAAAAATGACATTAACTTTAGGAATTTTGAGTAAAAAAAGGTTGATTTTCAGATGTGTTAAAGTAGAACTAATACGATTTTCTATTTTATAAAGATTATTAACGGAATGATTTTATAGCTTTGTTCGACTTAAAATGTTTTATATTCTATTATTCTAAACAAACTCAAATGAGGAATAAACTCGCTCTCCTAACAATTTTTAGCATTCTATTAATAAACTCGGTTTATGCGCAAATGGACAACCTTTCGAACATGAGCGCTAAATGGATAGCTGCGCCTGCACGCTATGCCGCCACCGACGAAGCCGATATTGTCAACTACAATCCAGCCGGTGTCGTTCGCCTTTCTGACGGTTTCCATCTGAACATCAGTAACCAGACACTGATACGTAAGCCCAAACATACATTTAACCTGGGAACCGGCGATCAAACATTTGGTCAGGATGGTATCGATCCATTTTTACCCAACATGTATATGGCCTACAAAAATAATAACTGGTCATTGGCAAGTGGCGTTTATATCTCTGGAGGAGGCGCTACTGTTAATTATCCTGAGGGATCGATCAATACTACAATGTTAGGCTATTCGTTGATGACATATATTAATGCCACTGCCGGAGCTCAGTATAGCGGAATAACGGACCAAAACCTGAAAGCTTCTTCATATTACCTGACAATTCCGCTTCAACTGGCCTATGCCCTGAACGATCAGTGGTCGTTTGCAATTGGCGGCCGCTGTATCCTGGGAATCAACTCCACAAATGCCGGAATCACTATTGGAAAATCGGTATTAGGAGCTCCGGATACATCTATAGGCGTTGACTATAAAGAAAATGCGACCGGGTTCGGAGGAGTTATTGGAGTATTCTACAAACCAACCCCAAAGCTTGGTTTAAGTTTACACTATGAGTCAAAAGTAAAACTCGATTTCGAAGCAAAAGACAATTCAGGCAACTACACGTTGGTTGCCGATGATTCTAAAAACCGCCGCGATTTACCCGCAACAATCTGTGGAGGGGCGTCATATAAAATTACGGACAAACTAACCGGAGCTTTCGATTTCAGTTACTGTTTTCAAAAAAATGCCAACTGGGGAACTATCACATACAATAAACAATCATACGATGCTTCTGATGCAGCGGGCGATAGCTATACTACGGGCATAGGCTTTAACTGGGATGTAACAAAAAAATGGCAAATAAGTGCAGGATGCAAATACACCCGTTTTATGTACAATGACAAGGAGCTTTACTATACAAAAATGGGCTTGTACGAAGTTGTTAAATACAACAATATTTTCGCCGGAATGGGGGTTGCCTGTAAAGTCAGCAAGAAGCTGCAACTGGAATTAGCCGGAGGTCAGACATCGTGGAAAGATTCAGAAATTAAGTCACTTAATGCCGGAATTCCGATAAAGATTCAGGACGTGGGATATGTGCTTTCTTTCGGTATCGATTTGACCTTGTAATAAATTTCAACAAGGTTTTGCAAAAGGAAACTACAAATGACCTGAAAAAGAAGAAGCCTCACCTTGTTGCCAGGTGGGGCTTCTTCGTCAAACTCCAGTCAATCTTCTATTTGGTATCAAAATCAATCATATCCTGAATGGCCTTATTGCAAACAGGACAGAAAACATCAATGGTATGCAGGTTATTCATCAGGCAGTTTATCCATGGGCGATAAACCCCTTTTGAAACATAACCGCCACCTTCGTAAACGCCCAATTTTTGTTTATTCTCGGGTTTGATTGGTGTTGGTACAGGTGTTCCGGCAGGAAGCATACTTTTCCACTTACTTTCAAAGTTCACTAAAGTAGTAAGATTTGGTTCCCAAGGCTCAACACTTGTAGGGTAAAAATCGGAATATTCAACCCCACCAACGTATTCGTCGCCCAAACCTGCAAACAGGTGACCAAATTCATGAATATATATTTTTCCGGTTTCGCTATCGTGGTGGGCGGCGCTGATTCCGTAGAAATTATAAATAGCTCCACCGCCATACTTATCGGTATTGCCTAAAATATAAATATAGTCGTAAGGTGCATTCCCTGCTACATCGCGCACTCCCTGGAAATCCTTAATCATCAAATATCGCTCTGAATCAAACGTGTAGTATGAGCCATTCAGACGAGTTTTGTTCCAGATATTTCGTCCCGGAACATCAGGTCCTTCGTCTTTCGAGGCAGCCCAAACACCGCGAATATTGAATTTGTCTTTATTTTCGGAATAAGGTTCATATCTGAAAAACTCTTCAGCAAACTTTTTACAGTCGGCTTCAAACAGTTCTTTTTGGTTTTCAGTATATCCTTCAGGAAGCAAAACCAGATCGACTTTATTTTTTGTATCTCCCGAATGAACCACGTCAAAAACCGGAAGTTTTTCCCGCTCATTTTTAATGAAATAGCTCTTAGGATCAACGGTGTATTCAAACTTCTTTTCGAACACACCTTTTTTGTCGCGCGACAAGATTGAAACCACAACTTTCTGTTTCGGGTAAGGCATAATTGCCGATTCAGGATAACAACATTCGATTGTTTTAGCCTCTTCTGTGGTCTGCCATTCGTCGAAAAGCGTGCAATATCCGCGCGAATAAATCAGTTCATTAGTGTCGGCTGTACGAACTTCCACAAAATGTGTCCCGTAACCTTTAACATCAATCAGGTATGTTTCAGAACCACCCCAATAAGGTTCCTGGATAAGCTCATCAAAATAATACTTTTCGGTTTCAGCATTTCCACAATGGTAATAATCCAGGCGCAATGTCTTGCTCTCAAAATACTTACTAAACTGTCCGTATGATTGCGGCACAAGAACAAGCGCAAAAATTAAAAAGAAAAAGTATCGCATAATCTTAATTCATTTATAATTATACAATTTACAAATATAAGATCGATCGCAAAAATAAGCCGTTGAATTAGGTAGTAAAATGAGATTGTACAGGTCTTCCTGGTTTTTGCTTTTTCTACCTTATTTTTTTAAGGAAATTGCATTTACAAGTTCTGCTATATGTTTTCAGGTTATCCTAATTAGGACAATTTAATCCAGATTCGCCTAAAAGTGATTTCACTATTTCTCTATCCATCATTTTTATTCGTTTGCTTTAAAATTTATTACTTTTGAGACCCGTACAGCAAAACCCAACAATTTTTGAAGTGATCCGCATCCTGAAATTTCTTTTTTTGCTAACGTTAATATTACTTTTTCAGCAAATAAAAGCTGCTGAACCTTATAAACCGCAAATGGCCAATCCTGTTCTGGAACCTTGGCGCTGGACTGAATTTCCTGGTTACGATACTATTCGAATATCGTGTGTGGCCCGCGGAAACAATTCGGATATGTGGATGGGTATTGGAAATAAAGCCAATTTATACGACGGATACCGAACCATCCAATTCGCCCTCGATAGTACCACCATTCAGTCGATGATTTTTGAAAAGGATAACAACCTTTTGGTCGCAACTTCAAGCGGTGTTTTTAGGTACAAGGAAGGCGAATTCAGAAAAATTCTGAATTTCAAATTTAATTCACAGCGAAATTTTATATCCGATATAAATGAAAATATCTGGATTGGTTGTGAATTTGGGTTGTTGAAAATAACCCCCAAAGCAATTTTTTGCCTTAATCCGGAAGGCTTTTTCGAAATTGGAATCAATGGGTCCATTATAAATACAGTTATTTCAACAAAATCAAACGATTACCGTCCAAATTCAATTCACGAATTTCATTTTCCGGTTTATAACCTCTCTATTACTAAAACACAAAAAATGTGGATGGTTATTGACCTACCAGATAAAAATTTAGCTTCTGTTGAATTACTTAGCCATACAAAGACAGCTCAGGATTGGAGATTCTTGAAAACGCCGGCAATTCATTATTCAGAGATCACCGGAATATGCGAACACAACAATTCAGTTCTGGTGACAACAGGTAATCCAAACATCAAATTAGCCCAATACCAGATTCAGAAAGAAAAATGGGAAAGCATTGACCTAAAAGAATTTGGGGGCGATAATGTTCAAACATCAATTATTGAAACAGCTGATGGGAACCTCTGGATTGGTGGACATAGTAAATTGTATTCTCAAACCAGTTCTGGATGGAAAGTTTACATGTACCCCGAAGTTTCGCTTCCGTTATCGTACCTTGAAATTTACGTTGATAAGACCAATAACATGATTATTTATGGGACAAACGGTACCCTGCTCAAACTTGATCTTTCAACAAAAACCTATGGAACTTTTCTTGGCTTAAACTTTAATTGCAATACACCTGACGGTAAACTCTGGTTCACCACCAATACCGGTCAAATTGTATCAAGCGATAAAGACTTGCGTTATTTCCAAAAATACAATGTTAGCGACGGAACAATGGACATGGCCATGAGCCTTTATTATTCGAAAAAAAGTGGTTTATGGGCAGCAGGAAGCAATAACAGGAAAGCCGCAATAGCACGTTATACCAACGGACATTGGAATACAACTACTTTTCCTGATTTGTACCTCGGAATTGCTTACGATGGTATATGCGAGCTTGGTGACACGGCTTTGGCTTTTCCGGTAAATGGTGTTCTCGAACTGGATAATACCAATTTTAAAGGCGGTTTTATCACGTACAACTACAAGAAAGGAACATGGCATAACTACCCAAGTAAAGTGGTTCCACAACGAATTCCGTCCATTGGTTGCACATCAACGGGAAATCTATATTTCTCTGGAAATAACGTGACTATGTTCGATTGGCAAAAAAGCCGTGAAATTGAACTACCCGCCAAAACGCTAACCTGGACCGATGACATTGCGATAACTCCATCAAACAATATTTGGGTGGCACAAGGAGGAACTGGTTTATTTTTCAATAATGGAAATAAATGGACACGGTTTACTACATTCAACGGACTGGCCAGCAACATGGTAACCAACATTCTTGCTGAAAATGATTCTTCTGTCTATGTTGCTTCAGATAAGGGAATATCGCTTTTCGATGGCCGTCAGTTTATTCCGCAAATTATTCATCCTGAATTAAATATACAACGAGAACGTGGTTATCTGCGAAAGTCAAACGACGGCGCACTTTGGGTAAACCAGGGCACCCGCGAATGGTATTTGTACGATTTTAAGAACACTGTTGAAAGCCCGACTGTTTTCAAAACTACCTTTTACCGAAAAGAAAACTATCCGCCCAAAACAACAATTTCGTTTTCCGACAAGGAAATATCGTCAGCCGGGAATGTGATAATCGCATACAACGGAACCGACTTTTGGAACCAGACTTCAGCCCAAAAACTTGAATTTTCTTACCGTCTGAATAGCAGTTCATGGTCGCCCTTTACTACTGAAAAATCGACTGTTTTCCTTGATTTAAGCCCCGGTAAATACAATTTCGAGATTCGCTCGCGCGACATAGATAATAACATTGAACCGCAACCTGCACATATTTCGTTTACCGTTCTTCGTCCGGTTTACCAGCGAGCCTGGTTTATTCTGACTATACTTACTTTCCTCGGAATTATAGCCTGGTTGTTGATTCGTTTATATGCCCGAAACAAGCAAATTCATGAACTCGATCAACTGAAGCTCAGGCTATTCACCGATATTTCGCACGAACTGAAAACACCCTTAACCTTAATTTCGTTACCTCTTCAGAAGCTGATTGATAAAGCAAAAAAACGCGGCGATGTGGAGAGTAATCTCGAACTAATATACAACAACGTGCAACGCCTGAATAATTTGGTGAACCAGGTAGTCGATTTCCGCCGGATTGAAGCCGGAAAGATTCAGCTTGAACTTAGCCCGGGCGATTTGGTGACACAAATTCGCACCATTTCGAACTACTATCTTCCGCTGGCTCACGAGAAGAATATTCGGTTCGAATATACATGCAAACTACGCGAACATTGGGCCAAATACGATGCCGACAAGCTCGAAAAAATCATTGTCAACCTGCTTTCGAACGCTTTTAAATACACGCCCGAAAACGAAAAAGTTGAGCTGACTGTTCGAATTGGTCAGCCTTACGATAAGCTGGAAATTTGGGTTAGCGATTCGGGACCGGGAATCCCGAAAGACATGCAACAAAACATTTTCGACCGTTTTTATCGGCTGAAAAACGAAAAATCAAGCAAAATTCCGGGAAGCGGCATCGGGTTATCGCTTGTAAAAGAACTTATTACTTTATGCCAGGGAACGATTGAAGTAATTAGTGATGGTATACATGGAACCTGTTTCTATGTAACTCTGCCATTGATTCCTGCCGAAAAATTGGAGAAAGAGCAGAATACGAAAAAAGAAGAAATTGATTTGTCGAAACTGAATTGGGGCGAAAAAGCCACCGTTTTGCTTATTGAAGACGAAGAGCCTATGCTCCGCTTCGTAGCCGATGAATTGAAAAACTATTTTGCAGTTCGGGCCGTTGGCTCAGTTGAGAAGGGCTACGAATTGCTAAATGAACAGATGTTCGACCTGATTATTTCGGACGTAATGCTCCCGGGAATGACCGGCACCGAGTTTTGCATCAAGCTGAAGGCCGACCCGCTGACCAGCCATCTTCCTGTTATTTTGCTCACTGCACGCGATTCGGAAGAAGAAATTGTGGAAGGCCTCAAAACCGGCGCCGACGACTACATCACCAAGCCTTTCCGCATGAACGAGCTGATTGCCCGTTGTTTCAACCTGATTGAAAATCGCCGCCGCATGAAAGATCGTTTTGCTGATCAGGAAGAAATTGAGGTAAATACGTTTGTTCAGAACCAGCCTGACCGTATTTATCTCGAAAAGGCTATCAAAGTGGTTTACGAAAATCTGGATAATTCGGAGTTCGACGTGCCGCAATTCTGTCAGCAAATGAACAGCAGCAAGACCTTGCTTTATTCCAAGTTGAAGTCACTTACAGGTCAGTCGGCCACTGAATTTGTACGCAACATCCGCCTGAAAGAAGCCAAAAAGTTGTTGCAAAACAACGCACACCAATACACCATTTCCGAAATAAGTTACATGGTTGGTTTTAACGATCCGCTCTACTTCTCACGCTGCTTCAGAAAATACTTTGGTTTTCCGCCATCGGAAGTCGGAAAATAAAAACACATTTTATGAAAAGATTGATATACGTGCTTATTGCTTTGGTATTTATCGGATCTTGTCGTCCAGCTAAAATAAATATCGAAAAAGGCGTTTCGCAGGAACTTGCCCGGCAACGAAAAGCTGCCGTATCGAACATTCGGTATGATTTGAATTTTGCAATTCCGGCACAGATTTCTGAAAAAATAACCGGCAGCGAAACAATTACATTTGACCTGAATTCGGCAAATGCGGATTTGCAACTCGATTTTAAAGGCGACACCACCGCCAAATACTCCATCTCAGCTAACGGGCATCCATTTGAAACATCCATTCAAAACGGGCATTTGGTAGTGGACAAATCGCACTTGATTTCAGGAAAAAATGAGCTGAAGCTGAGTTACACCTGCCCCGATTGGTCGCTCAACCGAAACCCTGAATTTTTATATACCTTGTTTGTTCCCGACCGCGCCTCAACGGCTTTCCCGAGTTTCGACCAGCCCGATTTAAAGGCAGAGTTTAAGTTACATTTAATTATTCCGGCTGAATGGAAAGCAGTTGCCAACGGACCGGTTGAAAAAGAAGCGGTTTCGGGAGCCACAAAATCACTGGATTTCAAACTCACCAAACCTCTCCCAACCTACCTGTTTGCTTTTAGCGCCGGAAAGTTCGACACGCTAAGCCAAACCCGCGATGGCAGAACGGTGGTTTTGTATCACCGCGAAAAAGCCGACGATTTGAAAAATAATGCTGATTCGGTTTTCTCGCTGGTATTCCGGTCAATTAAATGGTGCGAGAACTACACGCAAATCCCCTACCCGTTCGATAAATACGATTTGGTAGCCATTCCATCGTTTCAGTACAGCGGTATGGAACATCCGGGAGCCATACTTTACAAGGCTTCGAGCCTATTTTTGGATTCACAACCCACGCAGCAACAATTACTGAAACGGGCAAACCTGATTGCACACGAAACAGCACACATCTGGTTTGGCGATTTGGTTACCATGCCCTGGTTCGACGAGGTTTGGCTCAAAGAAGTGTATGCCAATTTTATTGCCGACAAGGTGGTGACGCCTATGTTCCCGGCTTTTAATTTTGACCTTCAGTTTTTGCTGGCCCATTACGATGCAGCCTATTCGGTTGACCGCACTTCGGGAGCCAACCCCATCGGGCAACAATTGGCCAACATGAAAGATGCCGGAAGTTTATACGGCGCCATTATCTATCACAAAGCGCCGATTGTGATGCGGATGCTGGAACAAAAAACCGGTGAAAAAGAATTGCAGCGCGGACTTCAGCAATACCTCTCGCAAAACAAATACGGCAATGCGGGCTGGAAAGACCTGATTTCAATTCTAAGCAAAGGCACAAATAAAGGGCTGATTCAATGGTCGGACGTTTGGGTAAACCAGGCCAAACGCCCACACCTGAAAGCAAAAGTTGCAGGTAAAGACTTGATTGTTGAACAATTCGATCCTTCAGGAAAAAACCGCGCTTGGCCGCAGGAACTGGATTTAGTTTATCCTGAAAACGGACAATTAGCCCATTCCAAAATTGACTTAAACTCCGCAAAAACGGAGCTCAAAAAACAATTTTCTGTCACGCCTGACTGGGTTTACCTGAATGCCAAAGGAAAAACTTACGGGTTTGTTGAGCTTGATTCATTGACGGTCAACTATTTCCTGAATCATTTTTCGCTGCTCAAGGACGATTTGCTGAGAGCTTCAATATTAACCGATCTGGCTGAAAATCTATATGAAGGTAAAATAAAGTCACAGGCTTTCCTGAGAATGTTGATTAGTGAATTGCAGCAGGAACCCAATAGTGTGATTTTTGAACGAATGCTGGGCAACCTGGAATATTGTTTTATATATAAATCGACTTTGGACGAACAAAAAGCCTTTCAGGAGAAGCTTGAAGTCGTACTTTGGAGTGAATATGCCAAACGAAAAGCCCAGCAAACAGCGCTCATCAACAACATTATCCGTATTTCTGCAAGTAATGAATCGCTGACCAAACTCGAAGATTGTTTGAACCATCCGGAAAGCCACAAAGACATTAAACTGAGCGCCGACCAGCAAACCGAACTGGCTTACCAACTGGCACTAAAACAGCCTTCAAAAGCCATGAAAATACTGGATAAACAGAAGAACCGCATTACCAACCCCGATAAAAAGGCACAATTCAGGTTTGTACGTCAAAGTTTAAGTTCTGAAAAAGCTAACCGCGATAAGTTTTTCAACTCACTTCTTCAGGAAGAAAACCGCGAACACGAGCCCTGGGTGGAACAGGCAATGGCTTTTCTGAACCATCCGAGCCGACAAAATGAAGCGCTTGAATATATTCGTCCGGCTTTAGACAAGCTTCAGGAAATACAACGAACCGGCGACATTTTCTTCCCGAAAAACTGGCTGGATGCTTTGCTGAAAGGACATTCGAGTGCCGAAGCTTCTGTCATTGTCAAGCAATTTCTGAATGAACATCCCGACTATCCGGAGAGTTTAAAACTGAAGATTCTGCAATCGGCTGATCATTTATTGAGGCAGGAAAAATAAATTAGTGAGCAGGTGACTTAAAGTCACCTGCTCACTAGCAGCTCAATAACAATTCCAAACTATTTCACTTCGGTAATTTCAATTACGGCACTGGTTAACTCGCTATTGTTGGGCAACGAAAGGCCAACTGTCATGAGGTAGTCGCCCGAAAATGTTTTTCCGGTTGGGAAACCTCCGCCACCAAACATTCCGAATCCACGGGCACCCTTCATCTTGTTGATTTCTTCAACCTTGTAGGTTTTATTAGCATCGAGCCCCTGCAGGCGAACCGGGTAAAACTGGCTCATGGTGCGCGGATGAAGTGCGTAGGAGAAAAGTACCGATTTCGATTGATCTTTACACACATACATCAAAACAGCACGTTCCTGTTCGTAAGGCGACACCAGGCGGTACAAATCACCACTCCAGATCAGGCTTTTCAGGCGATTGTAATTCTGGACCGCTGCTTTGCTGAATTCCAGTTCATCCGGCGTCATTTCGTTAACGCGGATGTCGTAACCCATTTTGCCCATCATAGCCACGTCGGTACGGTATTTCAGCGATTGTTTGCCCATGGTGGTAATGTGGTTGCACGAGGTTATACTCGGAAAGAAATACGAATAGCCCCACTGAATCATCACACGCTCGGCCGCATCGGTATTGTCGCTTGGCCAAAATTCGGTGAAATATTTAAGTGCGCCATAGTCGGCACGGCCACCGCCACCCGAGCAAAGCATGATTGGCAATTTCGGGTATTTAGCCCGCACACGTTCCATTACTTTGTAAAAACTACGGACATATTCAATTTGAACATGCGACTGATTTTCTTTCAGATAAGGCGAGTAGGTATTGGTCATCATGCGGTTGCAATCCCATTTAATGAACGCGATATTCGGATTTTTGGTCAGCATTTCATCAACTACGCCAAATACAAAATCCTGAACTTTCGGGTTGGTTAAATCGAGCACAAGCTGGTTACGGTAATAATGTTCGTCGCGGTTAGGCAATTTCAAAATCCAATCGGGATGTTTTTCGTATAGCTCGCTTTTGGGGTTCACCATTTCAGGCTCAATCCATATCCCGAATTTCACGCCTTTGGCTTCGGCTTGCTGCACCAGGTAACCAATTCCATGAGGTAGTTTCGTCTTTGTTTCCTGCCAGTCGCCCAGCCCGGCGCAGTCGTTCGAGCGCGGATATTTATTGCCAAACCAGCCATCGTCGAGCAAAAACACATCAACACCTAATTCTTTCGCTCCACCGAAAAGCTCGGTCAGTTTTTCCTCATTGAAATCGAAATAAGTGGCTTCCCAGTTGTTTAGGATGGTTAAGCGGTTACCATTTCCGTCGAGCACACCATAATTGCGGGCCCAATTGTGCAAGTTGCGGGTGGCCAAACCTTTTCCTTGATTGCTGTATGTAAATATAAATTCAGGAGTAACAAAATTCTCGTTGGGCTTTAAATGGTATTCCGAAGCAAACGGATTAATACCCGAAACCACCCGCAGTGAATTGGAATTGTCGATTTCGAACAACATCTGGAAACTGCCAGTCCAGCCCAAGTTTGCGGCAATAACTTCTCCTGAAGTTTCAGTAGCAGGCTGATTTTTGGCCAGCATAAACAACGGAAATTCGTACATGTTGGCGCGGGTTCCCAGCTTACTGTCAATGATCTTAATACCGCTGGTCAGCTGACTTTCTTCCATACGCATTTCTTTGGCCCAATCGCCATGAAACTGGGTAAGGAAGTACTTTTCGGCGTCGAAATGCAGCATAGCCGATGCAAAGTTGGTCATTGTAACCGGCTCTTTTTCCTGATGCTTGATTTCTGTCCAGATTTTAAATACGTTTTCAGCTTTGAAAGCCGCAATATTCAGTTTTACTTCAACCGGATATTTTGGGTCTTTCAACACGATGGATGCCGTTTGTATATTACCATTATCTACCGTCGAATCATCGGTATAAAGCAATTCGAGCGACGGATTGCCATCGTTGTGCAGGATTTTTATGGCCGGTTCGAACAAGTTATCGGTTCCAGAAGGCACGTAAGCTTCGTTTCGCGGACTCATCGACTGGTATTCGTCAGCCGATTTCAATTTTTCGCCTAAATAAAGCTGATACAGTTTTTGATTTGAACCGACAGCATATACCAGAGCGGTGTTGGCAGTTTCAATTCGAATCATTTTTTTGATTTCATTGGGCCGTCCGCCAGGCTGGGCGAATGAAAAAACGGCCAAAAATGAAAAGAACAATGCTAGAATTTTTTTCATTGCTGGTTACAGTTTAGGATTAATATTTGGCAATTTAAGCAGACCAAAGCCTTGTTTCCTTATGTTGTCGAAAAATTGTTGCAAAATTTTCCGGTTCCTGATTTTGAAAACAAGCTCGTGCAAATCTACCACAATAAAAGTAACTCAAAAAAATGATCAGGAAAAACGCTCTGGAAGTTTGGCATTTTTTTATCGACAGTTGGGAGTATTTTTACGAAGATATTTGTTTATTCATTGTGAGTTTCTATTAAATGAAAGCATTAATTTTATAAAAACATCTCCAAAATGAAATTCAAAGCATTTCACAAACTATCATACGGCTTATACCTTGTTGCATCCGAGTTTCAGGGCGAAAAAACTGGGTACATTGCGAACACTGTATTTCAGGTAACTTCGGCTCCCCCTCAACTAGCAATTTCGTGTCACAAAGACAATTTCTCGACACGTATTATCCTCGATTCAGGAGCCTTTTCAATATCAGTCCTGAAAAAGGAAGTGAACATGAAAATCATCGGCGATTTTGGATTTATGTCGTCGCGCGAAATCAACAAATTCTCCGGCATTAACTACCTGAAAGGTATTTCTGGATCACCAGTTGTTATTGATAGTTCCATTGCGTGGTTCGACTGTAAGGTTGTTAAATCAATAGATATGGGTACGCATTACCTGATTATTGGGGAAGTAATTGATTCTGATATTGTTTCGGATGAAGAACCGCTGACTTACCAGTATTACAGGGAGAAGTACAAAATGTTTTCGCCCAAAAACTCGCCAACATATATTGAAAAATCAAAACTCGAAGAGGAAGCTCAGACAATTATTGTGGAAGGAAAAGGCGAAGAGACCGATGTGACCTATTTTGACGGCAAAAGATACGTATGTGCAATATGCGGTTTTGTTTACGACCCTGACGAGGGCGATCCAACCGTAGGCATTGCTCCTGGCACTCCGTTCGAAGAACTGCCTGAAAGCTATCGTTGCCCGGTTTGCAATGCCGGAAAAGAATATTTCAGGGAAGAATAATCATTGCATTTAAATCGTTAAAGAAAGATGAAAATTCACTTTTCAAAAGTCGAAATTCTTATCCGGGGTAATTTTTAACCTATTTTGGCAGATATATTTCAATAAAACAGGCAAAATGTTACGAATCAATTGTTTTCAGCATGTTCATTACGAAGATTTAGGGTGTATTGACTCGTGGTGCAAAACGAATAATCATCCGGTTTCCTACACCCGCTTTTACGAGAAACATTCTATTCCTGACATAGATAGCTATGATTGGCTAATTGTTATGGGTGGCCCAATGGGAATATATGACGAAGATGAATTTCCCTGGCTCAAATCGGAAAAGCAAGCTATCCGGGAAGCTATTGTCGCCGGCAAAACGGTTATAGGCATTTGTTTGGGCGCTCAATTAATAGCTAGTGTTCTCGGGAAAAATGTTTACCACAACAAGCAAAAAGAAATTGGCTGGTATAATATTAGGTTGACTTCGGAAGGCCGGTCTGCACCGATCTTTTCGTCGTTCGAGCCCATGTTCAAAGTTCTTCACTGGCATGGTGATACATTCGATATACCTGAAAATGCTACTCATCTGGCCGAATCCAATGCGTGCAAGAACCAAGCCTACTTCTTCGGTAATAAAGTTCTTGGACTTCAATTTCATTTTGAGGTAACCATCGAAAGCCTGGCCCAAATGATAAAGTATGGAAAAGATTCACTAATTCCAGCTCCCTTTGTTCAATCGGAGCGCGAAATTCTTGAGCAAACTGATTCGATTTCGAACAACAACATGAAGATGTATCAAATACTTGATTTTCTGTCAGACCAACCAATTTGAAGTGAAGATTTGGAACAGAAAGGAGGTATTTAAAAAAACAACGATAAGGCATTGCTATGATTTCATTATTTTTGCGACACAAATTTTGAAATGTCATGAAGAAAAATTACACCATTGCATTAACCCAGATTTCGCTGGACGGAACACTCGAAATCAACCTGAAGAAGTGTTTGGAATGGATTAGGAAAGCGGCGAAACAGGGGGCTAATGTGGTTTGTTTACCCGAATTATACAGCTCATTTTACTTCTGTCAGAGCGAAAACCACGATTACTTTAACCTGGCCGAACCTCTGCACAACGATTCCTATAAATCGTTCAGCGCGTTAGCCGCCGAACTCGGAATTGTTCTCATCGTTCCTTTTTTCGAGCGCCGTTCATCGGGCTTGTATCACAATTCGGCCTATATTATTGATACCGATGGAAATCAGGCAGGACTTTATCGCAAAATGCATATTCCCGATGATCCAAGCTATTACGAAAAATTTTACTTTGCTCCGGGCGATATTGGCTTTAAGGCTTTCGATACCAAAATTGGCAAAATTGGCACATTAATATGCTGGGATCAGTGGTATCCTGAAGGAGCCCGGTTAACTGCACTTCAGGGAGCAGATGTACTCTTCTACCCCACCGCCATCGGCTGGCATCCTCACGAAAAAGAACAATATGGAGTAAAGCAACACGACGCCTGGCGAACAGTGCAACGTGGACATGCTGTGGCTAACGGGATATTTGTTGCTGCATGTAACCGTGTTGGTTTCGAAAAACCGGTAGAAACTTCGGCTGGAATTGAATTCTGGGGAGCATCGTTTATTGCCGGGCCGCAAGGTGAAATACTTGCAGAAGCTTCTCACGATAAAGAAGAAATTTTGATTGCTGAAATCGATCATGCACTAATGGAAGATGTGCGTCGCAACTGGCCCTTCCTACGCGACCGCCGTATTGATGCTTATGGCGACATCACCAAACGTTTTATCGACTAATTACCAGCAAGATGCAAAAAAAAGCGATCATTTTCGATCTCGACAATACCATTTATCTGGTCAGCTCAATTGCCGACAGGCTATTTGAAACACTCTTTGGGATTATTGCCGAAAGTGGAGAATATACTGGTGATTTAGAGAAGATTAAAGCTGAAATTATGCGACGACCTTTTCAGTATGTTGCTGACGAATTCGAATTCAGCATTCAGCTAAAAGCTACTTGCATGGATCATCTAAAAAATCTGGCTTACGATCGAGCCATTGATCCGGTTGAAAATTATGAAACAATCAGAAATTTTGCCTACCTGAAGTTTTTGGTAACAACAGGATTCAATACATTACAAAACAGCAAGATAGAAAAACTTGGCATTCAAAACGATTTTGAGAAAATCTTCATTATCGATCCTTCAGAAACTGCAAAAACCAAGCGCGATATTTTTAAGAAAATACTGATTAATTACAAGTTACGACTTGATGAAGTATTGGTGGTTGGCGACGATTTAAATTCAGAAATTAAAGCTGCCGCAGAACTTGGGATAGACTCGGTTTTATATGATTTTAAAGCCCTCCACATACAAACTGAAAACCAAAAAGTTATCCGCAATTTTTCGGAATTGAAAAACTACATTTAAAAATTATCATTCATACAATGAGCAACTTAACTCGTCGTTTCCCGGCTGAATGGGAAAAACATCAGGCAACTCTTTTATCGTTTCCGGCTGAAGGCCGCGACTGGCCCGGAAAATACCATGCCATTAAATGGGCTTTTGTTGAAATGATAAAAAAAGTGACGGCTTATGAACCGGTTATTCTGGTTGTAAAAAACGACGAATTGCGTGAAAAGGTAGCAGTGATGCTTGAGCAAGCCCATATCGATCCTTCGGCTGTAAGTTATATCCTGAAAGATACCAACCGCAACTGGATGCGCGATTCCGGGCCAGCTATTGTAAAAACGGCTAACGGCACTCGCGAAGCCATTCAGTTTGGTTTTACAGGCTGGGCCAAATATAAAAATCACAAAAAAGACCAGGGGACACCACCGGTAGTCGCCAGTCACCTTGGAATAAACCTTATTCAGGCAAAATACAAAAACAAATTAGTTGTATTGGAAGGCGGCTCAATTGACGTAAATGGCTGTGGCACATTAATTACAACTGAAGAATGTTTGATGGATCCCGTCCTACAGGTTCGCAATCCCGAATTCAGTAAACAAGATTATGAAAATGTTTTTCGCGAGTACCTTGGTGTCACCAATACCATTTGGCTGGGCGAAGGCATTGAAGGCGATGATACACACGGCCATGTTGACGACATTTGCAGGTTTGTTAATCCTAATACCGTAGTTGCCGCCTATGAGCCAAATTCAACCGATCAAAACCATCATAAACTCGAAGCCAATCTGGAAATATTGAAGAATGCCCGGTTGGAAAATGACGAAAAACTGAACATTGTGAAAATGCCAATGCCAGCCCGACTCGATTTTGAAGATCTGCGTCTTCCGGCTAGCTATGTAAACTTTTTGGTGACCAATGGCTGTGTTTTGATGCCTACATTCAACGATAAAAACGACTACAAAGCATTAGGTATCCTTAACGAACTTTTTACCGATCGCGACGTGATTGGAATCAATGCCGTTGATTTGGTATGGGGATTGGGAACTTTACATTGCCTGAGCCACGAAATCTGCGAGTAAATAAAAGCCTCTACTCTCTGATGCGGCTATTTCGAATTCCGTAAGAGAAATAGATCAACAACCCGATTAACAGCCAGATTCCGAAGCGAAACCAGTTCGTTGCGCCAAGTTCACTCATGAGGTAAAGGTTAGTGAGTAGCCCGAGTACAGGAATAAGAGACCAGCGCTTTTGCACAGCTTTATAGGTGATCACCAAAGAAACAACTGCAAAGATTAGTGATGGAAAATGATGCCTAATGATGAGCAAAAAACTTGAATCTTCGCCATGATCAGTACCTATATTTGAAAAATTAAAGCCCGATTTCCACATCAGGACCAAAACCACTACCCAGATAGGAATCAGATAACGACGGCTATTGGCATACGGAACCCGAAATCCTTTTCCGTCTCCGGTTTCCTTGCCCAACGGATTCAGTACGATAATTCCTCCTGAAACAAGGACAAAGGCAAATAATGTTCCTATACTGGTTAAATCAGTCACTTCGGTCAAATTCATAAAAAGCGATGGAATTGCAACAATAAAACCAGTTAAAATAGTAGAGAAACCAGGAGTACGGTATTTGGAGTGCAACCTGGCAAAAACCGGAGGAAGCAGCCCATCACGGCTCATACTCATCCAGATTCGAGGTTGGCCCAACTGAAATACCAGCAGCACACTAGCCATAGCTATTACGGCACCTGCGGCAATCACTCCTGAAAGTTTGGTTAAATGCAATTTTGTGAAAACATAAGCCATAGGGTCTGAAACACCCAATTCGCTCGACGGAACCATACCGGTTAAAACCAAACTGATAAGAACATACAAAATTGTTGTAATCAGTAAAGCATAAAACATTGATAATGGTAAGTCGCGTCGCGGATTTTTGCATTCTTCGGCGGTTGTTGAAATCGCATCGAACCCAATGTAGGCAAAGAAAACACCTGAAACACCTTTCATAACTCCACTAATTCCGTTGGGGGCAAACGGGCTCCAATTTTCGGGGTTCACATAAAAAGCGCCAATTCCGATAACCAAAAGCAACAGAACAACTTTCAGCACAACAAAAAAGTCGTTGGTAATACGCGATTCTCGAATGCCGATGTAGCAAATCCAGGTAATTACAACCACAATAAACAGGGCTGGAATATCGGCAACTAAATGAAAATTACCAATTTGTGGGGCATCAAGCCAGGCATGGTAAGCTTCCTGAAGGTCGGAACTCAAATTTACCAGCGGAGTACCTGATTTAATGGCTTCCAATGCAGTATGGTAACCACGCGATGCACTTAAAAAATCTGTTGAGAGGTAGTCGGGTATGTGAAAACCCAGCCCGTCCATCAACCCGGTGAAATAGCCAGACCACGAAATGGCAACCGCGATGTTACCAATAGCATATTCCATGATCAGGTCCCAGCCAATAATCCAGGCAATTAATTCGCCAAAACTTATATACGCATACGTATAAGCGCTTCCACTAATTGGAATAGCCGAGGCAAATTCGGCATAGCACATAGCCGATAATCCGCAGGCAATAGCAGTGAAGACAAACAACAGCGAAACAGCAGGCCCTCCGCTGGCAGCTGCATTTCCAATAGTACTAAAAATACCAGCTCCAACAATTGCAGCTACACCAAGGGCCGTAAGGTCAAAAACCCGTAACATGCGTTTCATCCCACCATGATGCCCTTCCAGTAGCTCAACATCATTTAAAATTCGGGAAACCGATTTCTTTCTTAGTAAATTTTCAAACTTCACCTATCAAAAATATACGGTCAAAAATAAATAAAAAATATAACCATCAGCTTAAACCCCGAATATTAGAGGCTCATTAAAATATCCGACAAAATTTCAGGTAAAGTTCTGAATCATTTAATGAAAAATAATTCAGAGAAAAACAATATTATTTAACCAGATTTGAATAATAAAATCTGGTTAATACCAGTTTCCCTGATATTGGTCTATGAGAAAAAGCCTTATTTTTCATGATTATTAGTTTCAATAATACGTTCGAAATGCTTGTCTTTTCATGTATTTGGTTATTTTTACAAAGCAATAACACCATAACCCCAATAGCCCCGCAAAATAGTTTTTTCATTGAATAAATGAACTGGTATGTGTAGATTCTTTCGAATAGCTTCACTTATATTTTTGGTCTTAAGTATTTTTACGCAATTACCTTCTCAGGCCCAGAGCAAGAAATTCTTTGTTATTACAGGTAAAATTATGCCTGAAACCGAAGGAGATGGTAACGGATCGATAGAAGTTGTAAAAAACGGAAAAGAAACCAATATTATTGACATTCCTAAAAACGGACGTTTCAGGTTCGAACTCGATTTTTTCAATGAATATACCTTAACATTCAAATATCCAGGACATTTCAACAAAATAATTCAGGTATCAACGGAAATTCCTGAAGAAGTATGGAAGAGAGACAATGATTTTCCGGCATTCCCAATGATTGTACAATTGACTAAAGAATTTGAAGGAGTTGACAAAAGTTTCACTTTAAAACCTTCAGGAAGAATTTTTTACGGGAAAGATATTGATAACTTTGAGAAAGAAAGTTTCATTAATGAGTTGCAATTCACCGAGCAATCGGCTACTGCCAAAACCCAAAACAACCAGGTTGCAAAAGAAGTTGAAACAATTAACAAAGTTAATGCACAGGATTTGGCAGCCAAACAAAAAGAATTCGATCAATTGATTAAAGAAGCCGATGCTCACTACCAAAAAGGTGAATATCAATTGGCTTTAATTAAATACCTTGAGGCCAGAAAATTATTTCCAGACAGGGCTTATCCCAACGACCGTGTTGCTGAACTTCAGGATTTAGTTAAAGCCCTTGAAATCAATGAAAAACAAAAAGCCGACCTCGAACAAAAATATAAGACTGCAATTTCTAAGGCAAATGGATTTTTCGATCAAAAAAGTTACAAAGAGGCCCGTCCTGTTTATGAAGAAGCTTTGCAATATAAACCTGGTGATGTTTTTGCTACTGGTCGTATAAGCGAAATTGATCAGATACTTGCACTTTTCGAAAAACAAAATCAGTATAAGAAGCTTATAGCCAATGCAGATAACGAATATAAATCGAAAAAATATGAACAAGCCATTGCCTTTTATAATCAGGCAAAAGCACTAATTCCCGACGACAAATACCCACAAAGCCAGATAGATCTGATTAATCAGGAATTACAGGAACAAGCTAAACAGGCACAACTTGAAAAAGATTTTAGCCAAACAATGCTGGACGCTGATGCACTCGTAAAGAAAAAAGATTATTTACAAGCGCTAAATACCTACAAAAAAGCATTGGGAATAAAACCTGGCAATGAGTTGGCAAAAAATAAGGTTGATGAAATTGAACAAACACTGGTAAACCTTGAAACTGATAAAAAATATGCACAGGCAATACAGCTTGCCGACCAGGCTTTGGCAAAAAACGATTGGAATACAGCAAAAATCCAGTATCAGGAAGCTTTAAATATAAAGCAGGATAATTATCCCAAAACTAAACTTGCCGAAATTGCCGCCAATGAAGCAAAAGATACTGAATTTAATAATTTTGTAACTAAAGGAGAAAAAGAATTTACCGACAGTAAACTCGACGATGCCCTAACATCGCTAAACAGTGCCCTCAAATTAAAACCCGATGACAAGGCAGTTAAAAAGCGGATTGATGAGATACAAAGCGCTAAAGATAAAGAAACTGCAAAAAAAGAATATGACAGCTTAATCTTTCAGGCCGATAAGAATTTTGATGAAAACAAGTTCGACCAGGCAATTACAGCTTATAATAAAGCCCTGGAAATCAAAAAGAATGAAACCTATCCGAAAGATCAGATCAAAAAAATCGATAACTTTAAGGCAATGCTAAATAAAGCAGAAAAAAGTTACGAAGCCAAAGACTATTCCGGAGCACTTCAGACTTACACTAGTTTGCTTAACCTCAAACCTAAAGATACCTATACGACTTCAAAAATTGAAGAAATACAAAAGATTCAGGAAGAGATTAAACAAAAAGAAGAAAAAGAGAAAGCTACACAACTGGCTTATGGTAATATTTTAAAAGAAGCTGATCAGTTATTTACTGCCCAGAAATATAACGAATCGATTAATAAATACAAAGAAGCTTTATCGATTAAACCTGAAGAAGCCTATCCTCCCAAACGAATCAAAGAAATTGAGACAATACTTGATGGTATAGAAAAGGAAAAAGTACGTATCGAAAACGAATACAAAACGGCAATTGCCCAAGCCGACAACCTTTTCGAAAAGAAAGATTATAATAAGGCACAAGATACATACAAAAAAGCCCGTTCAGTTAAAGCGGACCAAACTTATCCAAATGACCAGATTCAGAAAATAGATCAAATTCTTGAGGAAATTAAGCGTCAGGAAGCCGAAGCATTGAAACAACAACAAGAAAAGATTGAAAAATCGTTTAACGAAGCTCTACTAGCTGGCGATAATGCATTTAACTCAAACGATTTTAATAAAGCCCAGGCAGCATACCAAACAGCTTTAACATTTAAACCCAACGACCCAACAACAAAAAAGAAGTTAAGCGATACCGAAGGTAGAATTGCCCAGATAGCTAAAAACACTATTGCCTATAACAAAGCTGTTACAGAGGCGAATAACCGTTTAACTGCCAAAAAATATACTGAAGCAAAAGAAAAATATGAAGAAGCGCTTCAGTATTTACCTGGTGAAGATTATCCAAAACGTCAAATTGAAAAAATCAACGAACTTTTGGCACAACAAGAAGCCGAACTCAAACTACACCAGGATTACGATAGCGCTGTTGCACAAGGTGAATCCTTGCTTAAAAATAAAGAGCTGGAAAATGCAAAATTAGCTTTCACCAAAGCTTATAACCTAATTCCGTCGGAACCTTTACCCCAACAAAAAATTAAAGAAATCAATGAATTAATAGCTGAAAAACAGCGCCTTGATGCTGCTGAAAAAGCTAACCTTGAAGCCTATCAAAAAGCTGTGCAAAGGGCCGACAACCACTTTGCCGGTAAAGAATATGCCCAGGCCCAAATGGCATATAGCGAAGCCCTGGTTATTAAGCCTGTTGAAAAATATCCGCAAGATCAGCTCAATCTGATTAAAAAACTACTAAATGAACAAAACGAAAAAAGCTACAAAGCCGCTATATTACTGGCTGACAATGCTTTTTCATCAAATCAATTCAACGAGGCAACCACCAATTACCAGGAAGCTTTAAAATACAAGAAAGATGATGCTTATGTTGCACAAAAACTGAAGGAAATTGAAAAGAAAAAAGCTCAACTGGAGGAAGAAAATACCAGGTTAAAAAAACTTGAACAAGATTATAAACTATTAATAGCTGATGCCGATAACGATTTAAAAAATAAAAACTACCAGGCAGCTAAAGATAAATACCTTAAAGCTCTTGAATTTAAGCCAGGAGAAATTTATCCCAAAGACCAGGTTGCTAAAATTGACGTTATATTTGCGGGAATAAAACAGGCAGAAGAAAACACTAAACAATATACACTACTACTGAAACAGGGAGAAGAAAGCTATAAAGCAGGAAAATTACCCGAAGCCCGCGATTTATACCAAAAAGCCCATGAATTAAAACCCGATGAACCTATGCCACCTATCCGGGTTGCTGAAATTGATCATCAAATAGCTCAGCAAAAGGAACTTACCCGAATAGCCGCTCAGGAAGAAGCGGCCCGAAAAGCGAAAGAAAAAGCTGATAAGGAAATGTACGATAAAGCAATTGCTGCCGGTGATAAAGATTTTAACAGCAAACAATACAAACTTGCTAAATTACATTACAACGATGCACTTATTGCCTTACCGCAAGAAAAATACCCGAAAGATCAAATTGCCAGATGTAACGAGCTAATTGCCCAGGAAGAGATTGATAAAATGGCTGCCAGAGAAAAAGCCAAACAAGATTCTATACAAAAGGTTAATGATGAACTTTTTGAAACGTCTATGGGCATGGCAAAGAAACTTGAACAAAATGAGCAGTTTGAACAAGCCATCGGGAAATATAACGAAGCTATTGCTTTAAAGCCCAACCGACGTATTGAAATTCTGAAAATAATTGAAGATATTAAAAACAAAATGCAACTTGCAGCTAAGCGCGACGCTGAATACAAGCGAATAATAAATTTGGCCAATAGTTATTTTACTGATATAAAACTGAATGAAGCATTAACCGAATACCAAAACGCACTTAAAATTAAACCCGACGAAGAGTATCCGAAAAGCCAGATTAAAGAAATACAAAATCAGTTGGCCACCCGCGAACAAAAATATACTGCCGCAATTGCCAATGCTGATAAAGCTTACAATGCTTCTGACTGGTCCAATGCAAAAAGCGGATATATAGAAGCTCTTAAGGTTAAACCAGATGAAGAATATCCGGCAAACAGGTTAAAAGATGTCAATCAGAAAATTGCGGACTTAAATATGACTGCCATAAGCAAAGCTGCTGAAGACAAAGCCTACGCCGAAGCTATTGCTCAGGCCGAGCAAGCCTTCAAGGAAGAACAGCTTTCGAAAGCTAAACTGAAATACCAGGAAGCTCAATCCATAAAACCATCGGAAGAATTGCCGCCACGAAAAATAAAGGAAATTGACGCCCTTATCGATCGGCGTAACAAAGAACGCCTGGCCCGTGAACAGCGCGAACTTGACGAAAAATACCAACAAACGATTATTTTAGCTGATAATTCGTACAAAGGTAAAACTTACAGCATTGCTAAACTTCAGTATCAGCAGGCTTCTTTGATTAAACCCAACGAACAATATCCAAAAACCCAGATGGCTTTAATGGATAAACTGATGAATGAACCAAAACTTCAGGAAACATATACAGCCCAGGAACATACTGCAGAAACAACACAGCCAGCAACCCAACCAATTCTAAATACAGACGAATCGGCCCAGGTTACCGAAAAGCGTGCTGAAAGTTTTGTGACTACCACCAATTTTGATGAAGCCATAAAAAAAGCTGACGCTTCATTCGGGATCAAAGACTACGCCGTTGCCCGATTCTATTATTATAAAGCTACTGAAATAAAACCATCCGAAGAATACCCAAAAAAACAAATCGACCAAATCAAGAAACTGATTGATTCGCAGATGTCGGCCTCCGATATAGCCGAATACGATAAGGTTATTGCCCAGGCTGATGGAGCATTTGGCAATAAAAATTATCCGATCGCCAAGTTTTTCTATTACAAAGCTTTGGGAATTAAATCATGGGAAAAATATCCTAAAGACAGGATCAATGAAATAAATGCGCTGACTCACTCTCTTTTGTCGGAGCGTGAAGAGAATGAGTATAAAGAAATGATTGCCAAAGCTGACGAAGCTTTAGTTAACCGCGACGTTGCAATAGCCCGGTTCTATTACAATAAAGCATTGAGAATTAAAGGCAATGAAGATTATCCAAAGATTAAGCTTAAAGACATTCAGAAATTAATTGATCAGGATGCACTTGCTAAGAAAAATGAATTGTACAAAAGTTATATCCAACTTGGAGACCAGGCATTGCAGGCCGGAAATTATACTGTCGCCCGGTTCAATTATAACAAAGCGTTAACCATTAAACCAGAAGAAAAATATCCAAAGGACCAAATTAAACTTATCAAAGAATCCATTGAAAAGAAGAATAAAGAGGAGCTTCAAAAAAAATAGAGACCTCTGATTTTGAAAACAATATACTAGTAAAATTCAAAAGTTTTGGAACTAAAAATAAAAGATAAAATAATCAGCCTGTTCGAATTACATTTCAGGGAAGAAGTGACATTTTTCGAACAACTGCCTGCTTCGGGCTCTTACCGCGAATATGCACGTTTAAAAAGTATAAACCATCAGGTTATAGGGGCTTACAACCAGGATATAAAAGAAAATCAGGCTTTTCTCTCATTCTCGGCCCATTTTCACAACAAAAACATTCCGGTTCCTTGTATCTATGCAGTTAATAGTTCTCTGGACTGCTATCTTCAGGAAGATTTGGGCGACACTACACTATTCGATTTTCTAAGCAGCACGCGTGAAAAGGAAGGTTTTTCATCAAAAATTGTTGACGAATACAAAAAAGTTCTGCGGGAGCTACCGCGTATCCAGTTGGTAGCCGGAAGAGACATCGATTACAGTGTTTGCTACCCCCGCGAAGCATTCGATAAACAATCGATGATGTGGGACCTTAACTATTTCAAATATTACTTTCTGAAACTTGCCAAAGTGCCATTCGACGAACAACGGCTTGAAGACGACTTTCAGGCTTTTAGCGACTATCTGCTTGCTGTTGATAACAATGCCTTCCTGTACCGCGACTTTCAGTCGAGAAACGTGATGCTGAAAGATGACAAAGTGTTTTTTATCGATTACCAGGGAGGACGAAAAGGAGCCCTTCAATACGATTTGGCCTCACTTCTCTACGATGCCAAAGCTAATATCCCGGAAGCCGAACGTGAGGAGATGCTTGAATTTTACCTCAACGAACTGAACCAATACAAACATGTTGACAGGGCCAAATTCAAATCGTTGTTTGATGGTTATGTGTTGATTCGTATTATGCAAGCTATGGGAGCTTATGGTTTCAGGGGTTTCTACGAGAAAAAGGAACATTTCCTGAAAAGTATCCCGTTTGCATTGAAAAACCTGGAAACTCTACTTGTAAAAAATACTCTCCAAATTGAATTACCCGAGTTATTTAACGTACTAAAAGCCGTTACCGAATCATCTTTTCTCAAATCAATAAGTCCGGCTAACGACAGGTTGACTGTACGTATAAGCAGTTTCTCGTATAAAAAAGGAATTCCACACGACCCATCGGGAAATGGAGGGGGCTTTGTTTTCGACTGCCGCGCGATTCATAATCCGGGACGCTACCCCGAATTTAAACACCTGACAGGCAAAGATCAGCAGGTAATAGAATTTTTAGAACAAAAATCGACAATGACCAGTTTTATGAATGCCGTTACAACACTGGTGTCCCAATCGGTTGAAGTTTACCTTTCGCGCGGGTTTATTCATCTCAGTGTAAATTTCGGGTGTACTGGTGGACAACACCGTTCGGTTTATGCTGCCGAAAAATTAGCAGAATATTTACGCAACAATTATCCGGTAACCGTTGTTTTACAGCACGTCGAACAGGATAAGTAAAAATTATGTCAAAAACTCAGTGTAAAAACGAGAATTACAGCGAAAAAGAGGATGCCAGATATGTTTGCAAACGCTGTGAACGAAAAGCAAAAAAAGAAGAAAAACTTTGTAAACCGAAGAAAATAAAAGAATAAAAAACCTCTGAACAGAATAAAAAAGTGGTAATTTCTATCGAAAAAAACATACTTTTAGGCGACAGAGAAAGATAGATGACAAATGGACGATTACCATTCGGAATATTAACCAAATCAGAGGCTTAGTAATTTAACCTCTGAGGAAAACGAGGAGGGAAAGATTATGATGTCTTACATCAAATGCTTGGGCGGCTTTCACCAAAACCTTAATTGGGAACCCAATTGCTGGGTTAACGTTGAATGCCCTACTGATGCTGAGAAAAGTTACCTTATCAACGAATTAAACATCCCCGAACCTTACATAAACGATATTGAAGACGTTGACGAACGTCCTCGTATTGAGCTTGAAGACGGCTGGTTTTTGATACTTATGCGCTTACCCTATAAGAGTGACGATGAAAGCCTTCCGTTTAGTACTGTTCCTGTGGGTCTCATCTTTAAAGACGATGTTTTTGTAACGATTTGTTTCTATAAAACCGAAATGCTTTCGGATTTCATTCAATATGGCAACCGGAAAAATATTACAGTTATCAATCATTTCGACTTTGTCCTGAAATTGCTCTTATCGTCAAGTGTTTGGTTTCTGAAATACCTGAAACAAATTAACCAACGGATTAAACTGGCCGAAAACCAGCTCGAAAAGTCGATTAAAAACGAGGAGTTACAAGCCTTATTACAAATTGAAAAATGCCTGGTTTACTTCACAACCTCCCTGAAAGGGAATGACATTTTGGTTCACCGGATCAAAAACATTAAAGAATACCGCGACACTTTCGACCCCGAACTGGTAGAAGACGTAGAAATTGAGCTCCGCCAGGCTCTTGAGACAACCAACATTTACAGCGACATTTTAAGCGGAATGATGGACGCTTATGCTTCGGTTATATCTAATAACCTGAATATCATCATGAAGCAGCTGACTTCAATTTCAATTATATTGATGATTCCAACATTGATTGCAAGCTTGTATGGAATGAATGTTCCAAACATGTTCCAGAATAACCACTTCGGCTTCTGGATTGTGATATTTATTTCGTCAATATTCTCGATATCAGGTGTCTTGCTGTTCAAATTCAAAAAGTGGTTCTGATTATCAGCTAATTCAGTATTTATTAGTGAACGACCTGCTTCCTGTTTTAGCCAATAACCTCAATATAAAGATGTTGGAATTATCTTTCCCATTGTAATTGTATTTTCATATAATTATATCCACAGTCTAATCTTTTACCGATAAACTACAAACAAGTTGCTCTCGCAAAGTTCATTTCAGGCTGTCCGAAACTGTTATCTTAAGTCCAAAAGATCATTGTTATTATCGTTATCAGTTATCTCAATTTATTGCTTAAATGCTCTATAACATTGGGCGGGTCGAATAGACCGAAGGAACTTCTCCTTTAACCTCTCACAGAACCGTGCTTGATAGTCTCCCAGAGAATATTATGATTCTTTAGTCTCTACATCAATCTCATTTATTATATCGTTTGCATCTTTCAAAATCTCATCATAATTCGACATTAGTGATTTTGCCAGCATAATGGATATTTGCATTTGATCCATAACTGACGATTTAAACATGCCTTTAGAAGGTGAATTTTCCCGGATCAGATCAAGCAGGTGAGTAAACTGCTCATTCGAAATATCTTCCAATGAGCTAATGGAAGGCATCGTATCCTGATAGTAATCCAGAATTGCCTTTTTCAATTTCTTGTTTTCAATGAGTCCGATTTTTCCACTCGATTTAAACCCTTCGTAATTACCGCAATTTGTTTTTCGGATAACCAAAACCATCGGAAGCGACATCTCATATTTACTTCGGGCCAAACTATCTATTTGTTGTTTGGTAAGACCCTTTAACCGAATATAGGGCTCAATATTGTTATTCAAATTGGTCTTTACCGAATTTAGCCGTTCAATATCTTTTTGCAAGTCCTGTTTTAAATCAGTCAAAAACTCTTTTGTTTCCTTCTGCTCCAACCGATGTTCGCTCCAGCTATGTAACTTGATGGAAAGCGTAATTGCAAAAATGATGATGAAAATTTCAATCAAAACATCAATAATCTTCTCAATAACCGATTTTCGGGCTCTTTTCGTAATCGAATAAATTTTCTTTAGATGCTTACTGATCTCGTGATCCATACTACTTCTCCTTTGTTTTTTTCGCCCGCGAATATAATGTTAAATTTCAAAATATCTTTTTGATGTCATGGTTTTGAAACCGCTCACTTACCAACAAAATGCAAAAGCCGTTTTCCGGGAAATGGGAAGCGGCTTTTTGCTTTTGATCCGATGACTGGAGTTCATCGGATTAATTATCTTTCGGGTTTTGTGGCATCGGAATCGATTCCTCAAATGGAACAATTTTCTCTCTCATTTTTCCTTTCATCGAAGCCCTAAAATGCCTTGAGATTTCCTGAGTTTTCTCAAAATAGTCATTTTCAGTTTCGCTTTTCTGATAATAATAAATCTTTATATGCTTACAATTTGGATGTTCAAATATGGTATTCAAAAGTATTCGGTCTGACAAACCACAAGAGTGACCTAAAATCTTAACAGAAAAATTATCGGATTCAACAAATCTGATAATCTTTTGGTAATTACCAGTTTTTAAATAGTTGAAAGATTTAATATTCTTTAGAAATTCGTTAGAGTTTAAATTCTCTATTTTATCGTAGTATGGATCCATCTCATCTCCATAACCAAAAATTATTGGATTGCCAGAATCTTCTAATCCACCATGAACGTATATCCAATTATTCTTTTCGAAAAGATATTTTCTTGCATATAACTCAATTGTTGGCGTATAATTGAAATACAAATAGATTTTTTCTCCCCTGTTATTGCCTTCAGATCCTGTACCTTCCAATAAAATGGTTTCAATTTTTCTGTTCTCTAGTTTTGTAGTTATTTCTATTGATAAAAGATATTCAGTCAATCTTTTCTTTATTGAATCAAAACAAGAATTTAGTTCCTTTAATTGATTAATTATTGATTCCTTTATGTAGGCACCAGAATCCAACATCTTATAAAGCTTAACTAAGGCCATATAATACTCATATTCAATATCCACCCATTTATAATTCCGATAATTCTCAATTAAACTTTCCAAAAAACCATGTCTTGCTTTTAATTTGTAGTTCAAATCTTTTAATTTTTGAAATACATTTTCAATAGATTTAAAATCTGTAGGTAAATCATAACGGGATCCAAGTCTATCCAGTTTCAATAAATCATCCTCATAATTATCTCTCCTCCAAGATTTTTTCAAAAAATCATTCAAATACCACAACAAAAAATCATTGTAAGAAGTCTTTAGTCCATGAGCCAGATCGAAGCCATTACCAATTAAATACAGGTCGTTCATTGCTTAAAGGTTGATGTTTTTCAGAGCAATAAAATTAGGCAATAATTTTGATAAACGGTTGATGCTAGTCGGGGTTTCACCCGAAGTGAAGCCCTGACTTGAAACCCTGACTATACATTGGCAAGCCCCAGTTCCTTCGCCAATTCCCGGTTGACGAGCTTGCCCTTTCGTCCGCCAAAATAGTCGCGATACGACGAGAATTCCCAGTCTTCGGGTTCGGTAACCAATTTGGCGCTAACTGGATTCAAGTGAATGTAATCGAAGCAAACATTCAGATAATTGGTCTCGGGCAAATCGAGGTTTCCCATCGTTCCAAAATGCGAATTGAAATACGCCGGGGAAACACCTTGCAGCTCGGTAAGACAAAGGGCCTTGGTTCGATTTTGGAAAAGGCTTCCTGTCATGCCTTCCTGTTTTTGAATAGCTCTTGTATAAGATCGAAGAAGAATTGAAATTGAATCATTCAGCGACCGTGTTTTAGTGAGCAGGTGACTTCGAGTCACCTGCTCACTAAACACCGTTTCGGAAGTGAAACCCTCACTAAGTCCATCAGAATTCAATTGCTCACTAATCTCAACCTCTACCTGCTTCACCGCTATCATTAAATGAAAATGATTCGACATCAGGCACCACGCCAGAATATCGGCATGTGGCAGAATATGTTTCTTCAGTTTCTCAAGGAAAAACAGATAATTCTCACGCGTGAAAAATACCATTTGCAAGTTGTTGCCACGATTATAAACGTGATAAATATGTCCTTCAGCAAAATCCATTACATTTTTTGTATCAAGTTACAGCTTTTAAACGAAATTTCACCTGAACTGCAATTTATCATTTGCTTTACCCGTTTATTGTTCATAACCTTGCAAATCAGATAAAACCTATCGCTATGTTCGACTGCATTATTTTCGATGTCGATGGCACCTTGATCGACACCGAATTCATGGTAAAAAAAGCCCTTCAAAAACTGCTTCTGGAAGAAATTAATCGGGAACCATCGTGGACTGACCTTGATTTTATCCTCGGAATTCCGGGAGAAGTAACGCTCGAAAAATTTGGGATTACGAACACGTATCAGGCAAGCCGCAGATGGAATGCATATATGATTGAGTACAAACAAAGTGTGAAGGTTTATGCTAATATCGAGGAAACACTCAGTCATCTGAAAACAGCGAAAACCGGCACCGGACTGGTCACATCGAAAAATCAGATTGAGTTAAACGACGACTTTGTTCCCTTTGGATTGATGCCTTATTTCGATCATTACGTGAGTGCCAGCGATACTGCCCGCCACAAACCATTCCCCGATCCGCTGCTCAAATTCCTCGAAATATCGGGCTACAAAGCCGAACAGGTCATTTACATTGGCGACACCATATACGACCAGCAAGCGGCCAGTACAGCGGGCATTTCGTTTGGACTCGCATTGTGGGGAACCAAAACTCCGGAAACAATTCCTGCCGATTTTAAGCTTAAAACTCCGCTCGATGTGCTTTCGCTGATAAACTAATTTCACGATAAAATCGGGAATTTTCCGGTATTGATTATATTTGAAAAAAACTTCGGGCAGCTAATTCAATTATGATTCCGGAACCAGGAAATATCGATCTGAATTTTGTCGATTTTGTGATTTTACTTGGCGTTGTTCAGGGCATCATGCTTTTTATCACCAGTCTTTTCCGAAAAGGGCGGAAAGAGAAATTCAAGGCAGCGCTTTTCTTTTTGCTCACCTGCATCATCCTTGAAATATTCCTGAATCGCACCGGGTACATGTATTTTACCATTCAGTTGGTCGATTTCTCCGAGCCTTTTCAGTTTGCCATTCCGCCGCTGATTTATCTGCTCGTTTTAAGTATCGATCCACAGGTTGAGCTCAAAAAATGGGGCTGGCATTTTATTCCTTTTGTGACCTACGCCTTATTTTTTATTCCATTTTACCTGGCGCCAACCGAGTATAAGGCCGAGATTTATTACTATGTGCATCATATAACGGAATGGAAAACCACCGGGCATTACGAGTTGCTGAACAAACTGGGTAATATACGTCGTTTCCAAATGTTCTTCTGGTATTTCCAGATGATTATTTACCTGGTGTTGTCGTTCCAAAAGTTGGGGCATTTTTACAAGAATCCGAAGCCTGGAGTGTCGAAACTTGAAGTAAACTGGTGGTTTGTATTCAACATCATCATATCAGTATTGATTTTGGTGACTTTGGTGGTGAAAATGACTTATGTACGCGACTTTGGCGATCACATCATTGCCAGCTTCCTCACCGGAATCATTTATTGCAGTTCGCTAACTGAGCTGCTTCGCCCGTCAGCCATGCACTACCCTATCGCACAACCTAACGAAACCAGCGGAGAATTACCGAAAACTATAACCTCAGGAATAAAAGAGGAAAAGAAGGTTGAAATCCAGCAGAAACTTCAGGCATTGATGAACGACAGAAAGCTGTTTATGGACAGCTTGATTTCGGTCGGGAAACTGGCTAAACTAGCGGGCGAACCGGCATATATCGTTTCACAGGTGATTAACGAAAAGATGGAGGCTTCGTTTTACGACTGGATTGCCCAATACCGCGTTGAAGAAGCCAAACGACTGATGACCGACCCAAAAACCAGTCAATATACCGTTGAACAAATTGCCGAAGAAGTAGGCTACAACTCCAAATCGGCATTCAATAAGGCGTTTAAGAAGTTCACCGGAAAAACACCTTCCGAATTCAAAACAAGCAGCATTTCAGAAAATTAGCTAAGGCTCATTTGCAAATACACACACCGTTTTCGCCAGCGCGAACGCGCCGCTCGCTTACGCATTCGTTGCACACCAGCAACTTGCCTCAACTTTGCCGGAAACAATTAAATCCTCAAAGCTATGAAACGAATTTTTTACATCGATTGGTTACGCATCCTCGCGATTCTAACCGTTTTCTTTTTCCACACTTCGCACTTTTTCGATCCCATGTACTGGCATGTTAAAAATCCACAACAATCCGAGTCGGTGCTGATGTTCCTTGGGTTTGTGAACCTTTGGATCATGCCGCTTTTCTTCTTCCTTTCTGGCGCATCGGGTGTGTTCGGCGCACGCAAGCCATTTTTATCGTTTCTTAAAAGCAAAACCTTGCGGCTACTGGTGCCTTATGTAATGGGCATTTTACTCCTGATCCCGCCACAGAAATATGTTGAAGCGCTTTCGAACCACAAGTTTTCTGGCGGCTTTTTCGATTTTCTGCAAACCTATTTTTCCGGAGGTATTTTCAACTATCCGGTTGGATTTGATTGCCTTTGGATAGGAATTATCTCTTACCATTTGTGGTTTCTGGGGCATCTTTTCCTAATCTCCATCCTGTTTTACCACCTGATGAAATACATTGACGCAAAAGGCGAGAAAATAATGAGTCGAATCAATCGAATAACATCATTTGCCGGAGGCGCCGTTTTACTGTTTATTCCGGTTGCCATTGCAGGCGTATTGCTCAAAAAGCATTTCCCGAATTACACCAGCTGGGCCGATTTTGCCAAATATGCCTTGTTCTTTTTCCTCGGTTTTTTGTGTACCAACAACGAGGGCCTAAAACAATCATTCCTGAAATCGAGATTCATGGCGCTGGGAATTGGTCTGGTGCTAACGGTGATGTACTTTGCCTCGTTTGCCGTGAAAGAAACTACTTTAGGACAGCTGTTCCAGAATAACCAGGTGTATGGCTATTATGCCTTTCAGGAAGTGGCGGGCGCATTGGTAACCTGGTGCTGGATCATTTTTATTGTGGCCATGGGCATGAAATACCTGAACCGTGACTCGAAGTACCGCCAATCGTTGAACGAAGCGGTTTTGCCATTCTACATTCTGCATCAAACTGTTTTGCTGCTTATTGGCTACGTGGTTGTACAGTGGAACTGGAGCAATTGGGGCAAGTTCGGATTTATTGCGGTTAGTGCTTTTTTTACTATTACAGTTATTTATGTACTTGTAATTAAGCCGTTTAATTTTTCACGATTACTTTTCGGGATGAGTAAAAAATAGGCTTTTCAGGAAACAGAAAAAACGCAGGAAGTGCCCAATGATGGATATTTCCTGCTTTGCTTTTACAGCTTAAATTCATCGCATTTAACAAGCCTGATTTTACCTTCCGTAGGAATTAAATCGGCCCAAATCCAGTTGTAGTAATCGATTACTTTTGAAGCCTCCAAAAAAGGACGGTCAGCCGTGGTATGTGCGTCAGCAATAATGGTAAGGTTGTAATCGTGTACCAGGGCCGATTTTATGGTCGTATCCACACAAAAATCGGTGGCGCATCCGGTAAATATAAGCTCATTGATGTGGTTCATTTGCAGAAACGAATGCAGTTGCGTCTGGTAAAAAGCATCGTTTGCTTCCTTCGAGATAACCTGGTCGCCTGGCTCTCTGATCAGCTCATCCAGAATTTCCCACTCTTTGCTTCCCGGCGCGCAAAAATTTTGCTTTCGTCCGTTGTGCTGAATAAAAATAACCGGTAATCCCTTTGCCCTGAAAAGCTCCGAAAGCCGGTTGATACGTACAATTACATTCTCAGCATCAAAGCGCGGAGTTTTGGGCGTAAACGATACTTTTTGCATGTCGATAATCAACAGGGCTTTCATGATTTTACGAAGTTAGTTGTTTATTCAAATTTACTGAACTATGATCGATTTCTATTGAAAAATAAGCGTGAAATGTATTACTTTATCTGTATCAAAACCGACAAATCAAATCAACATGACACCTTCTAAAATAGCAAAAACACTGATTGAAAACCTAAAGCTTGAAAAATACAAACCTTGCGGCGTTTATTTCAGCGATACGAAACCAGAAAACACGCTTGAAATTAAGAAAAAAGGCAATGGATGCATTGTTCCCCTTATTCTGAAAGCCGCGACAGGCATGGCTTACGTGGTTAGCGAAGAATCAACCGGATGGCCATGCTCGGCTTTTTACCTTGGTTTTCAGGATTCTATTTTTGAAGGGATCGAATATTTTCTTTCGAACAAAGATGATTTTTGGCGCCCATGCGAGAAATTTATTCAAAGTCCGGCGCTTGCCAAATCGTTTGTAAGCAACGTAAACCCGGTAAAACCCGATAAAAAATACGTGGTAATTAAGCCGCTGGAAGATTTTTCAGGAGAACAAAAACCAGAATCGGTATTATTCTTCGTCAATGCCGACCAGTTGAGCGCCTTGAGCTTCCTGATGCACTACGATGCTCCTGAAAGGCTCGACCGGATTATTGCTCCTTTTTCGTCGTCGTGTATGGCGACGATAACCTATCCGCTTAAAATGGCACGAAACAACGAAGAGCGCGCCATAATCGGCAACTTCGACATTGCCGCCCGTACCCGGATGCCAGCGGATTTGCTTTCGTTCGCCTTACCCTACAATTTTCTGGAAAAGATGGTGGCATTTATTCCTGATAGTTTCTTTACAACACACAACTGGCATACGTTAAAAGAAAGGATATAATGCAAGATAGGCTAAACCACCTATGCGGAAAGGCTAATCTTTTCTGTTGATCAATTATTTCAAAAAAGGTCATTTTTTCTTGCAACCTTTCTTTTCATATATTGTCATTGATTCTAAACATCGATAAGAATCAAAAAAACACCATGAAGAAAACTTTATTTTTTACAGTGATATGCTTTCTATTAACGGTACAGTCTATCGCACAACGATACGGAAATTTTGAAAAAGTACCATTTGCTGTCGGAATCTTACCTCCATTGAGTACAAACGGCAAACATGCCGGAAATTGTGTAAACCAGGCATCAATCAATCTACTGGCGGGATATTCAGCCGGATTGAGCGGAGTTGAAATTAGTGCATTTTCAAACAGCGAGCGCGATTTTGCACATGGAATACAAATAGCGGGATTTGGAAATTTCGTTGGTGGCGAATTTGCCGGATTTCAATTCAGCAGTTTCGCAAATTTCAACAAAGGCATATCCAATGGTTCCAATTTGCCGGTTTCGCCAATTACAATTATAATCAAGCCGATGGAGTATTGGCTGCCGGTTTTTTCAATTTCACACGGGGAAAATCCTTTGCCCTTCAATTGGCGGGATTCGGTAATTATTGCCAAGATGCTGAAGGCATTCAGGCTGCTGGTTTTTCGAATGTAGTAAAAGGAGATGGTAAAGTGACCCAAATGGCAGGCGTTGCAAACATAACAAAAGGGAATGTCTATGGAATTCAAATAGCTGGCGCCATTAATTATTCGAAAGAAAAGATGCAAAATCTTCAGGTAGCAGGGGTTCTGAATTTTGCAGGTAAAGAAGCAGAAGGAGGTCAGATTGCAGGAGCCGTAAATATCACCCATGAAAATATAACCGGAGCCCAGATTGCAGGATGCTTCAATATGACGAAGAACCTTAACGGGACCCAAATATCTGCTGGACTGAACATTGCCAAAATTGTAACCGGATGCCAAATCGGGATATTGAATATAGCCGATACTATCAAATCGGGTATCCCAATCGGATTTTTAAGCATTGTGAAAAAGAATGGGTTCCACGAAATGGAGTTCTCGGTAAGCGAAGGTTGGAATGCCCAGGTAACATACAAAATCGGCGTTGAAAAGTTTTATAATATATTTACAATTGGAGCCAAAGTTTTTGGGCCGAGCTACTGTTGGGGAACAGGCTATGGCTTTGGCACACAAATAATTAATAATAAAAATTTCAAATCACAGCTTGAACTTGTCAGCTACCATGTAAACGAAGGAGAAGCCTGGACTGATGGACAAAACGAAGTAGAGCAGTTGCGCGTTATCTTCTCAAAGAAACTGAACAGCCAGCTTAAACTTTTTCTCAGCCCAACTTGCAACCTAATGCTATCGAAAACAACAGAAAACGACCAATCTTTTTCAAGTTACTTTGCCCCTTACAGCCTTTATACGCATAATGGAAATTGCACTAAACAGCAGGCATGGATTGGCTTGACAGTTGGCGTACAACTCTAGCAAACCTTTACCCAGCGGGAGGATAGCTGTCGATCAGTTTATTCTGCCGCCGGGCAGCCTTCAAAAAATCTTTAACTGACATTGGTTTATGCCCACGCGAACGATTAAGATCAGCAACTTTAAAAAGCAAGCTTTGTGTTTTAAATAGTTCTTTATAAAGCTTAATTACAGGAACTTCAGGATCCCAGGCATTAATAGCTTCGGAACCTGCCCCGTTGATTTCTATAATAGAAAATCCTTTACCTTCCTTCAATAATTCGGTTGATTCGAACCTGACATCAAAACGCCCAAAGTAAAATTCGGGCATACTGACAGCAATTTGATTTATACGTTCGGTTAATTCAGGGGTAATTAAATGACTGGCATTACGATAAAGCCCTCCAACCCTGATACTTCCAATAAACGATAGACGCACAAGTTCACCCTCTGCCGGTACCATTTCCAGGTATTCTCTTTCAAATGCCTGATGTTCCGATTTTTCTCCCAAATAAAACCCAGCCCGTAATTTAGACCGTGGATTATTCCGTATTAGTTCTTCGAGTGTTGAAACACCATCACCATATACATAAGGGAAATAACGTAGAGTTACCGAAATAATTTTCCCTTGCTCTTCTCCAGGCATTCTTACATAAAAAATACCAGCTTCACCATCGTGAGGTACCGGACGCTGTAAAACCATTTTCTCGCCTTGTGGATAACGAGATATATACTGAAATAAATGTTCCTGATCTTCGACCAACCTGACGCCATACCCCTGCCAACCCACATCGGGTTTTGCTACTACCGGGAAACCAAGTCCTTTTTCATTCATGAGGGTTAAGGCAGTTTCCAGATCAGAATTTGGGCCGTTCCCATTTCGGTGTAAAGAGACAAACTCTGCCAGCCAGGCTTGCTGATCTTCACCAACCTGCTGCATTATATCACTTTTCGATTCGCCCCAGAAACCTCCTGTTTCAATCATAGGATTGGAAACAGTTGGTAATGTAAAGCTCCGGTAACGTACTGACAGTATGAGCCACCTTAAACCCACAGGAATATAAAACAAACCATTTGGAATTTTTTCAGCGTTTGAAACAAATCGCTTAATACCATCAAGTGAAGGCATTCCATTAAATCTGTGTTTCATTCCCGGCATTTGTTTTTTAAACACTTTAAAAAAAGAAGGAGGAACTTCGCCCATCAAATGTTCGGTAGTTTTACTCCAGCGTGGCTTAAATGCATTGCGAATACCAAAGCCCAATACAACAGCAACTAATAGTATCCATGCCCAGTAATTTAAATGAACAAGGACCAGATCGCCAAACAGAATTATAGCCGTAAGTACTATGGTTGAGTAGATTACTCCGGAAAGAATCGTAATAAATGCAAAACGGCTAAACGGTATTTTAAACCATCCACATGCAACATAAGTTGGAAAAAGTAAGCCGGGTGTAATACGGCAAAGCAACAACACACGAACCAAATGAGTTTCGAGCCACTTATTTACATTCTCGACCTTAGGCCCTATAATTTTCGATCTCAGCCAAGCGCTTTTCTGTGCGAAATGACCAAGTCCATAAATAACTATATCGCCTGATATTATACCTAAATAAATACTGATATATGCATAAACCCAAGGCATTCCTTGTTCTACTTTTGAGAACGCTGCTGCAAGAATTGCCGCATCCTCATGTAAAAAAGTCATAAAAAAAATTACAACACTATGCTTAAGCCATAGGAAGAAAGAAGGATCATTCATATAGTCGGCTTATATTATACTGCCATTAATTCACATGTAAATCTTGGCGAATTTACAAAAACTATAAGTTTTTATGATTAGATACGAATTAATTAAGCCAGGATATTTAAATCATCGCTGGTAACCATACCTTAAGGGTTGACTAAATATCAAATCCATAGTCCTTTTCAACCAGTGCAATTTGTACTTTAAAAAATGATTTACGCCAGTAATTTCTTCCTTTTTACCTGACTTCATAAAACCATCCTGCTCGTATAAACTTCAATATTCGTAATAACCATCTCTGTTGAATACAACTAAAAAACCGTCTTTTGTAATATACTCATAGTAACCCAACGGGTTATATTTCACAAACACACCTGAAGGATAATCCCGAAGCCTTCTTGTCCTGTTTAGATTACCTAAAATGGAAAATTCTGAAATAGAAATTCCCTGGTTGTCGGATGCAAGGACAAGATAACCGCCATCGCTTTGAATCTTATCAATACAATCGATACTACAAAAGATTCCATTCGATTCCAATCCGGGAACTATATCCCAAATAATTGTATTTGATTTTGAACTGATTTTAGTAAATCTTGCCTTGGTGTTATATGCCCCGGTAAAAGAACCGGCGACCGCCCCGGCCAAAGTTAATGAGCCGTCGCTCTCCAACAAGCAATCGTTCAACACGTCATCTGCGAGATAGATATTCTTAAAAATTTGCTCTGAAATTTCATTTCCTTTTTCATCAATAGTTTTCACCCAGAAATTCGTTCTCCAATCATGATTCTCATCATAACTCACTGATTTTGTACTTTCTGCAAGTCCCACAATCAGATATTGATTATCTGCAACCCTCTTTATTGCAGTTGGATAATTAACAATAGTATTTCCCCCATAACTATGCCATAGCTCGGCTCCATTCTGATTAAACTTTACCAAAAAATATTCGATACAAATTGGTGGTGTTGGCCAATTACGATGTGACTCACCCACAACAATGTAATTCCCATTCAAATCAATCTCAATATCTCTTAAATAGTTGACCTTATACTCAACCGGAACCTCGTATAAAACTTTGCTATTTCCCAGATAATCAACTTTGGTAATTTTTTGCCACTGAACAACAAAAAAACCATCATTTTGTATTTCTTTTATTGTTATTGGCAATTCACTAGCTAATGCGCCCCATTCAAATTCTTTTAACCATTCAATCGAGTAATCGCTTTTTAGTTTCAACAAAAAGTACTTACTTGGTTTGGTCCGTTCAAAAATTGATCCCATTCCCAAAACCAAAACTCCTGAATCAGATGTTTTTATAGCTTTTATAAATGAATATTTCTCGTAAGCTAAATCGAAAAAAAATGTTCCCAGAAGAAAAGATTTTAAAGTCCTTACCGTTTTTGAAGCTTTCGACGAGTTTCTTAGCTTATCTAATGCTGTAACAGTTATTTTGTATTCGATGCCTGGCTCCAATTTTTCTATTGTATATTTATTGGCCGTTAGGTCATAAGCAATCACCGAATCGTTTAAAGCAACTTCATAAGTCAATGGTTCTCCATCAGGATCAGTAGAACTTCCCCACTGAAAATCAACTTTCTTATCAGTAATATTTGTTGCAACAATTTCAAATGTACCCGGAGAACTATTTTTTATTTGCTCGTGCGGTTCTTCAATGATATAGGTCGTTTTCGTACAACTAAATAAAACAAGTACCATTACGAAAAGACTTATTAAGAAAAAGAAAACTTTATATATTTTCATAATCGCGCTATTCTGTGACTAATTCATAAAGTATCTGATTATTAGCCATATAATCATATCTGGTCTCAACATAATACCCCAACCCATTCACTATCTTGTTATTATCAAAAAAAGCAATTCCATGACTTGTGAACGCTGGTAAAAAGGCTTTTTGCTCCCAAAGGTTTTCTTCTGTACCGAATTTCCAACAATCTCTTAGTGGAAGGGTTATGTTTCCCATTACAGAAAAATCATCATAATTTCCGCCAATTAGATACAAATTCATTCCATCTGAAACAATATTTCCTGCATACCGCCACATCCCTGGAAATTTACATTTACTTGACCATCTGTCACTTAGCACATCATACTCCCAAAATTCACGTGATATTTCCAACACATATCCTTTATTCTTTACTCCGCAGGCCGTTTGTAGATAAGGCGCGGGCTTAAAGGGCAGGTTGCTTTTTCGTTCCCACTTTTGTGTAGTGAAACTATAGGACCAAAAATCCTGAACGCAGACCATGTCGTGAACGGGAAATTCGGCATAGTCGACACCTCCACCGAGTAAAAGCTTATCTCCTGCAATAAAACAGGTCATGTAGTAGTCGCCAACACCAGGATACTCGGAGATTTTTTCCCATCTTTTTGATATACCGTCAAACCGCCACAAATCAATCTTTTGATAATTTCTCACAAGGATATAGCCATCACCTCCATATTGCAACTGAAATGGTAAAATTCTAACGTATCCCAGATTTCCATCAACAGGGAAATATATCGGAACATCATTTTCACAACTCCAGATTTTGTTTTTTAGGTCAAAAACCTGAACTGGAGCCCTTTGAACCATCGTAACATAAAATTCTCCACCAACCAAATAAAGTTTATCGTCCAACACAAACCATGCATAATCACCTCTTTTCTCTCCGGCGTATGTTTTATCAAATAAATTCCATCGGCCTTTCAATACTTGAAGCTTTTTCGAGCATTTAAAAGAAATACCATCCACGACCAAAGAAAGCTCATATAATCCGGGGGCCAAATTTTCTGGAATTTTCACATTCCCTTCAGTAGAATAATATTCAGACCCTTGTGAAATATTACTGAAAGAAATTGTATGCTCAAGTGCAACTCCATTATTGAGCATCACTTTTATGCTTGCAGGTTTAAAATTTGTAGTGAATTGAACAGACACAATAAACTCATATCCTGGATTTGCTTTCAATCCAATAAACTGATCTACATACAAATCCTGATCTCTGACATTTACAAACTCAATTCTTAGGTTGTTTTTTAATGAACGAACCGTTTTACTTTCACTCGAATAAGAATATTTATCAGTTTCCAGCTTGGCTACTACAAAAAAATCATGATTCAATCGTTTGGTATTGACACTGATCTTATACTGTTGAACTTTCTCTTCTGTTAATTGAATCGGTTCAATGATTTTGCTCATTGCTTCAACAGTAATATCTTCAAATACTAATTCAGCATGTTTTAGAATCTGTCCCTCTCCTCTGTCGATTTCAACAATAACTTCAAAAGTTGTAAGAGCTTTTATTTCAGTAGATATTATTTTTATTGAAGGACTTGGATAAATTACAGTCTCTTTTTTACATTGAATGAATAACAGAGAAATAAAAACACAACTCAAAAGTCTAATGTTGATGCGACGGTTAATCAAGAGAGATAAAGATAGCATGTATTGTCGATTACCAGGTATCGACAAATATAATTAATTTATTTTACAATAATAACAGACTCAAAAAATTCCGTAAGAACTGTCAACCCTGGCAATCCTGACTCTAAAAAACTTATACCAATTCTGCCGTCCCCTTTCGCGTGCAAATGTGTGTTCCGTATTTTCCTTCCATTTTTTTATTGCCTCCAGATCGCGCAAGTACGAAACGGTAATTCCGACCTCATTGCGGGCCGATTCCACGCCTAGAAAACCATCCTGCTGACAGGCCAAATCAACCATGCGATTGGCCATTTCGGCATAACCGTTGTCGCCTTCGGTCCTAACCGAAGTGAAGATCACTGCATAATAAGGTGGTTTGGGTGTCTGTGCAATCATAAATCAATTGTTTTTCTGACTTCCGAATTTATAATAACGGCCAAACGATTCGCAGTTGCTCATTAAATCGTTGGAATAAGCCGGATACGTTTTCTTCAAGTCGTTGTAATATACATTTTCAACTTTAGGCGGATTGGAGTCATACGGGTCCATTTGAGAATGAAGGCGGTGGTTTTCGCATCGGCCAGCCATACGCAGACACAAAGCTGCAAACGGCTTGTTTGTACTCAACTCTTTTGCCTTCAGGTAATACTGGCGGGCTAAGTTACAATTGTAGTAGTCGTCGTTGTCTTCAAAATCGGAGCTTTGCCGGTTCACCGTCCAGTAATACCGTTTCATCATCCACGAATTGCCGTACTGGCTCATATTCAGGTAACAATTGGCCACCTGGAAATAGTAATAGGCACGATTTGGGGTCTGCACATTTTCAGCCTTAGACAGATAGTCGAGCAGCGTTTTGACAATGCCAGGCTTGGTGTAACTGATTGTGTCTCCCGTTGTTTTCTGATGCTCGCTGTACATGGTGGCATAAAACGGGTTGGCATCGAGATAAGCGCTGTAGGGGTAATATTTCGAAGTCCACAACGTATCGGCAACCTGCTCAAAACTTTTCAATGCCTGGGTCAAATCATTTTTGCGCATATACTTGGTTCCCAGCAAATCGCACAAACGGTCTTTGTCTTTGCGCAACACATCGAATTCCCATGCCGAGAACTTATCCGATTTCCCTGAATTCTCCAGATCAGCAATTAACCTTTTAACCTGATCGGCAGAATACTGGGCATCGAGGTAAAAGAAATAATCGTCGTAGTATTCAACAAATAAGGTTTGCTTTTGGGGCTTTGTTTTCCAGTAAATGCCATTTCGCCAATAAGCCTGATCGCTATAATCGACCTTCCTCAATCTGAATTTCGACAACAGCGCAGCTGCATCGGTTGTATTTCCTTTATATTCCAGCTCGCGAGCCACCGCAAAAATCAGCTTGAAATTTCCTGAGGCAAATTCGCTCATTAATACCGGTTTAACTTCTTCAGGAATAACAGGGTTCTCTTTTTGCGATGTGGTTAGGCAAATCGCTTCAAGCACATCCAATTGCCGCCTGAATTTCAAATCGGTTCCAGCCTGTTTTTGCAGCACGTTTACCTCGTTGAGCGATAAAGCGTAGTTCCCGGTCATGTAACTCAAGTAGGCTTTGGCCAATCGCCACAGGTTGGGGTTTTCAATTTTCTTGAAATCGGCAGCCTCCACAAAGTGCAGCAAATCGCTGGCATACCTGCGGTCCTCGTTAATCCGGCTGGACGGATAATCCTTTTGTTCGTATTGCCAGGGTTCGAGCGAAGGGTGGAAATTGGTGTAATACGGCGTGTAAATCCAATCTTCAAGCTTGTTGATTTCCCGTAATAACAGAAAACTTAATCCTGAATCGTTGGGTTTCAAGGCATACAGCTTTTTCAGGATTTCCAGTGATTTTCCGGTTTTTCTGAATCCATCCAACAGCCATACAGCTCGCTTCTCATCGGGTGTTCGTGCAAACTGTAAAGTTTTTTCAACCGGAATGCGCTTGTTGTAGTGGTAGAAAATTGCCCTACGCTTATCCGGAGCAAAAGCAAAAACCTGCGCGGCATTAAAATTAAATTTTACACTATCGGACTCGGTGAATGTTCTAAAATAAAGACTCCAGTAGTCGATAATATTTTTGGAGCTGTGTTTCTCAGAATACGCTGAATAAACCGACTGCATCGTTTCTTTATCGTTGTTGTAAAAAGCCAGTCTAACAGCCAAAAAAGCGTATCGCTGCCGTATATCTTCATCTTTTGTCAACCTTGCACGATTTACAGCTTCATCGATCAGCTTTTTTCGCTGCGGAACATTGGCATATTCCTCTCGTTCCCACGGATCCTGAATGACTGAGTTGTACGGGTTACATTTTTTTGCAAAGGTCAGGTAGACCAAAGCTTCTGTGTCGCGATGTTTATGGAGATAGCGCACAAACGCATTGGGTGATTCGGGATTATTGATTTCGTCGCCAAGCTCGTAAACCGCCTGATGAACGGACTGCTCATCCACCTGATTCTTGCAACGTTTCCGCCAAAGAGCTATATTTTGACTAACGCCTCGATCCACTGGATTCCTCAACAATGCAGCTTCCTGCTCGTAATTCGACGAATAATAAAATCCTGACGAATAATAAAATTCGGAGAAATCTGAATAATTAAACGTTCCCGGGTTCAGCAATGTAAAACGAATGTCGTCGCCCAGCGGATAATAAGGGCCACAGGCCAAACTGTGGTAAGAAAAGCTACTGATTAAAATCAGAAAAAAAACGAGTGAGCGTTTCATGGTCAAACTGATCTAAATTATTGTTGTCGAGGTGGAAAAGGATAACGGTTTGTTCATCGGTTGCCGGAACATATTTCCTAAGCAAGCCAATGGTTTCGTCCAATGTTTGCGCGGAAATCTCTTCGTACTTAACCTTATCGCCTTTCCTAAGAAATAGATTATCAAATTCACGATCACCGGTCACTTCAAACCACAAGGGTTTTACAGGTTTCAGGATGGAGTCGAGTTCGTGCGGTTTCGGGGTTATCAACCCTGCGAACCGCTTATTCTGATACACCTGCATCCACGAAAAAACGGGCAACGCAATGTCGAGGTGAAGCGGATATTTTGAAGTTCCGGCCAGATATTTTTCAAGTTCGTCAGGCGAAAGAATAGAATTGGCATCTTCGCTGGCCAGCGGATTAATCAGGTTATAACACATCAGCACGGCTTTATCGACAGGCGGAATACCCATTTGATCACGATATTTGTATGGGTAAAGCCGCAAAGTGCACGAAATGGTCTTTTTCGAAACCACCTTGATTTTCCGAAGCAGGTAGAAATAATTGTCTTTGGTTTTTGCAGTCCAGTCGCAATCGAGCTGAATTTCCTTGAAATCACCCAAACGGTCGCCATTCATCTGGTTAGCGTAGTATTTGTTGATCAGGAAAAAAGTATTTGCTGCCAGCGAATCGAGCCCCGAAGTCGACAACTTCGCCAATACTTCGTTCTTGATATAAACCGTTGGAACGATTTGAGGCTGTTGCCTGGTGCTGTCGTCATTCTGCTGAAAACTCCAGATGTTCAATCTCGTTTTTGCAACCGGAATGGCCCCAAAAGTAGCATCGGGCTCCACCTCAAAAAATTTCACGTAGAGCTTCTGAATTTGCTGCTGACGGATACAATCGAGTTCCTTTTCACTCAAACTGTACGAATTACTCTTCCAGAAATAAAAAGCCCGACCGACCCTGGGCCTATCGCTTTTGCACGCCAGCGCTACATGAAAAAGCAGAAAAACAATCAACGAATAAAAAATACGTCTCTCCATGCCCTCATCAATTTTTTATACAGCAAAGGTCACCAATAATCTTTAACAAGATGTTAAGCGACGTACTTTTTAACACTAAATTCTTCCTTCAACCAAACTTAAAATTTCAGCTTCTTTAGCCTTCGTTTTCTCCAAAATTCCGCCGGCTTCTGCCAGTATTTTTCCCGAGAAGTCTTTATCACTCAATCCACCGGCATTGATGCGCACATTCAGGTACGCGCCATAAACGGCAGTGCGCACACACAAAGCGCCAACTCCAGCGTCGGACAACGAATTCGGGTTACCAATGGTAGCCATAGCCTGAATAACTTCCATAGCCTGGTAAGCCGTTTTCATCACTTCGAAAGGCACTTCGATGGCATGTTTGGTTGCCGCCTGAATAGCTGCCGAACGAAGTTTTTTCTCCTGATCGGTATTTTTGGGCAAGCCCAATGCATCCATAATCGCGTTGAAAGCGGCCGTGTCTTCATCTACCAGTTTCAGCAATTTATCGTGAGTGGCCTTTCCTTTTTCGGCCCAATCCGAAAACTCTTCCCAGCGTTCGTCCCAGCCACGTTTGTGTGCCGAAAGGTTGGCCACCATTGTTCCCAACGCCGCACCCAACGCGCCCACATAAGCCGAAACCGAACCACCGCCCGGTGCAGCAGATTCTGAGAGTGTTTCGTTCGAAAAACCCGAAACTGTCAAATCAACGAGTTTATCGTTCCGGTCGTCGATCAAATATTCGATGATTCGCTTTTTCGGATCAAACGGAGCCAGTTCATCCAGTCCGAGCGATTTGATGGCAATTTTGATGATTTCCTCGTCGGGAATACCCACCGAGCGCTGCTGTTTCCGCAGGAAATAGGTACCGGCATCTAGCATGGCCTGCAACGGAACCAAACCAATCAGTTCGGAGCCGGTTACACGCATTCCGCGCTCACGGGCACGTTCCGAAACCTCGTCGAAAGCCTGGTGCATCGAGGTTACCGTGATATCTGTCAGGTTCATCGAAATTTGGGCAATGCCGTATTCTTTGATGAACCAGCCAATGGCGCGCACTTTTTTCAATGTTCCGGGAATGCGCACCGGTTCACCGTTTTCGTCCGTGACAATCTTTCCGGTGAGCGGATCGCCCTCGCGAACCACGCGACCAGCCTCGCGCACATCAAACGCAATGGCATTGGCACGGCGTACCGAGGTAGTATTCAGGTTTATATTGTAGGCTATCAGGAAATTTCGGGCACCAACGGCAGTAGCTCCCGCACGTTCATTCAAGGTATCCGGCCCAAAATCGGGCTTCCATTCGGGTTGCTGTAATTTTTCTTTCAGTCCCTCGTATTCGCCGGCACGGCAATTGGCCAGACTACGGCGCTCTTCGCTCGAAGCTGCAAATTCATAGCAATACACCGAAATGCCTAACTCCTCTCCCATTCGTTTAGCAAGCTGCCGGGCATAAACTACCGTTTCTTCCATCGAAATATTAGCTATCGGTACCAATGGACACACATCGGTAGCTCCAAAACGAGGGTGCTCGCCTTTGTGTTTGCTCATGTCAATCAACTGGGCTGCCATTTTCGCGCCCTGAAAAGCGGCTTCAATCACCTGTTCTGGCTCGCCCACAAAAGTCACCACCGTGCGGTTGGTCGCCTTGCCCGGATCGACATTCAGCAATTTAATGCCGTCAACACTTTTGATGGCATCGGTAATCTGTTTGATTATTTTTTCATCTCTTCCTTCCGAAAAATTCGGTACACATTCGATCAGTTGTTTCATATTAAACACTTTAACCATAAGAATAGGCGATTCTTTTTACTCTCTAACAACGAACAAACAAGTAGCATAACTTTGGTAAATACTTCCTTCCCAATTGAAATTCATCTGAAATTGGCTAAAATCAACATTTCTGTTAACATCCAAGAAATTGCTAATATGTTGAATTAAAATTTCCTTATTACGTTTTAACTTCCAGCTTTCTTCCAAATTATTTCTATCAATGAGAACCACAAATAAACGGTTTGCAGCATCAAAACGTCTTGTCCCCTGATTTTCATAAAACCATATTATAAGTTCATGCGGATTGGCTATTGTTCCGTTGATTATGTCCCGTCTTGTTTGACGGAATTGAGCAATAAAATCTTGAGCATTTTGATTTGGACTTTCAGTAATCCTTAACAATAGTTCACTATAAATATCATCTTCGGATGCGTTTCTGTCAAAGTAAATCTTATTTTGCCTTGCAAAAGCCTTTAATTCTGTCAGTTCAGGTCTTAATCCTTTTTGATGTCTCTTTAATTTCATAAACCCATCAGGGAAATAGGTAACTTTCAAATCGAAAGGAAAATTATTCCAAAAGAAATCCACTTTTTTCACCAACCCAACGGCAGGAAGAATATCCGGATGATCCTTAAACATATCTTCTATCAGAATAGAAGTCCAATGATTATACCATGAACATAATACATAGCTTTTAAGTCGCGGAGCCAGATCATTGTCAACGCTATTTATAAGTTGATTGTAATCACGGATTTTCTTAACGTAATTGTTTACAATTGTTTGTTCCACAGCATTTTGATAAAAACCACCCCAATTGAAAACGGACATACGAAACAATTGTGTATAAAGGTCATCTTCATTTACAATCCTCTCATTTCGTTCATGGTTGTAAACATCCCGGATATAACTATTTATAGCATCTTCTTCGATATTTTGACAAAATATGTGTTCAAAAAGTTGTCTTCCTGAAACACCTGTGACATCAACATCCAACCTATCAGCCAATTGTTTCAGAATTTCAGTTCTTGAAAGAGACCGAAGTTTTAGAAAATAATTTCCAAACTGATGATTCAGTATTGTATTGAAATCATTGTTGGAGTAGGCATTGCTCAATTGTCGGAAAATGACTCTCATATTTCTTGCTCTATATTTACTACAATATCCTTTGCAAAGAAAAAGTGTTTCTTTTTAGGTTTGCACACAAACAATATCTCTTGACTACCGGCAACGCTTCCTTTTCCTCCCCTGCCATTTTTATATGTTTTAGCTTCTATTGAAACAATCTTATATTTGGAAATCAGTTTCTCAAACTCTTCAATTCCTGGATAACTTCTATTGTTATAGCTGATTAGCCAATAGGGTATTTCTTCGGAAAGTTCAAACAACTTTTTAAAAGAGCCAATCACGTCCCTTTTCTTGTCAAAACCACTGACTCGTTGTGGCTCATATCGTTTTATTCCATTTATAAATTGCTTGTCCTTCCAATATTCGGTATAGGTTTCAAGCAGATGATAAAATCCTTGATAATCAGCATGGCTGTCGCAATAAGGAGGATCAAAGTAAGCCAAATCTACCTTCTCAATTTTTGGCAATAAATCCAGAATATTACAATTAAAACTTTGGTTATCTTGTTTATTGTCAAAAACGGCATTATTATATTTTGGCAACAGTTCATCAAAAATATCTTTGACAGGCCTAATCAAGCTTCTATTGCGTTTTATTCGTTCAGAGTTATTGGCATAAACTAGTGCCTGAGTATGCCCAAAATGACCCATAGTAATTTTTCGCGTCATGCTACGGTTAATCACTGCAAAGGCAAGTGCTTGCTTTATCGGATTATCAAGCAATAGTATATTTGCTCTGAAATTATCCAAAAATTCAGCTTCTTCTCTTTCAAAAAACACATTGGTAAAAATATCTTCTATTAGCTGAAAATCTTTTTTGTTTTCCGATTTTTGAAAGAGGACCGCCAAGTCATTTTCCTTCAGTTTATTGTTTTTATTCTCAATTAAGGCTAATCCGATCTGATTGTTGAAATTCAAGAAATCATTGGTTATAGTCTTAAACCCCAATTGTTTAAACAAAAAAGCAACAGATTGCGATCCAGAAAAAGCATCGATAGCTGTATGGATGTTACTTGGAATATGTTTATTTATCCAGGAAAGGTGCGTATGTTTTGCCCCCAGGTATTGTGGCTCAGGAAATTGATAATCAAAGTACTTATATTCTTCAAAAAGCATTATTCTCCTAGGTTATAATTTTGCCTGCAAGTTACTAATTATTGCATAAAGATCGAGTTGACCATTCCTTGATAAAATTGTATTTACATAACCTTATAGTCAATAAAAATATGACAACCATTGATCAGCAAAAACTAGAAGGCAGTAAAACTCGCGATGGTATCGGTAATCTGTTTGTTGATCTTTTCATCCTTTCCTTCCGAAAAATTCGGAACACATTCGATCAGTTGTTTCATATTTGTTTTATACGTTAGATGTCAGATTTTAGATAAAAGACTGGTTCCAAGTTTCAAATTCCAAGTCCCAGGTGGTTCAACTTGAAACTTGGAACCTGGAACTTTATTGTATTTCCCCATTCAAAATCACCGTTTCAATTAGGTTGGAACCGAACGAATACGGGATGACGGCATACGACGAAATTTCTTTGGTAATAAACAAATTAGCCACTTTCCCTTCGGCAATGCTGCCGTAATTTCGGCTGATTCCCATGGCATAAGCCGAATTGATGGTGGTCGCGTGGATGGTTTCTTCGGGAGTCATACCATATTTCAGGCAGCCCAGCGACTGCACAAAGTTCATGTTTCCTGATGGAGACGAACCAGGATTGTAGTCGGAAGCCATCGCCACGGGCAGTCCGGCTTCAATCATTTTACGCACAGGAGCCAGTTGTAAATTCAGGAAGAAAGCAGCGCCGGGCAATACGGTTGGCATGGTTTCGCTGCCCATCAAAGCTGCAATTTCCTCATCGCCCAAAAACTCCAAATGGTCGGCTGAAAGCGCATTGTATTTCACTCCCACCTGAACGCCACCTGAATTGGCCAGTTCGTTGGCATGAACTTTTCCAGGCATTCCATATTCCAGGCCAGCTTCGAGTATTCGAGCAGTTTCTTCCATCGTAAAAAAGCCGCGATCGCAAAATACATCCACAAAATCAGCTAATTCTTCCGAGGCTATTCGCGGAATCATTTCTTTAACCAACAAATTCACGTAATCCTTTCGCTTTGATTTAAAATCCAGCGGAAAAGCATGAGCCAGAAAAGTAGATTTGATCAGGAGTGGTGAATTTTGTTTCAGGCGGCGAATCACCCGCAGCATTTTCAATTCGGAATCTGTTGTTAGACCATAACCACTTTTTATTTCAACGGCACCAGTTCCAAGGGAGGTAATTTCCTCAAGGCGAATCATCGCCTGCTCGTACAAGTCATCTTCGGGCATCTCCTGCAATCGTTTGGCCGAATTCAGGATTCCACCACCATGTTCGGCAATCTCCTCGTAAGTCAACCCTTTGATGCGATCGACAAACTCGCCTTCGCGGGTAGCGGCAAAAACCAGATGGGTGTGTGAATCGCAGTAACTCGGGAAAACCATTTTTCCGGCACAGTCAATCTCCATTACCAAATCATCACTATCATAACCTGAAGAAGGTAAATCTTCCATCACGCCAAAATTCTCAATCAACTCATCCTGAATAATTAAGTAAGCATTTTTGATGGTCTGCAATTCAGCCATAGACTTTCCGGCCACCCACAACCGTTGCATGGGATCGACCTGAACCAGCTCTTTGATATTTTCGAGAATGAGTTTCATCTGCAATACTAAAAAATGAAAGACTAATTTACTGATTCAAAATAGGCAAAGCCAATTCAGGATTTCTATGCCAACAGTCATATTTGTTTCCAAAACCGGAAGATTTCTGCCTTATTTTTTATCCAAATTACTCAGAAAACTACACAAAACTGAGAAAACCCGACAATTTTAAAATAAAATTGCCCGAAAGAATTGAATTCACTCTTTCAGGCAGTTTCTTGCAATGTTCAAAAAGCACAATTAGGGTAGCTTATTTTTTTAACGAAAAAATTGCCAGAAGTCCTTTGTGGTCTGATGGCCAGGGAATTTTTGGGGTATATACCGAATCGTTGGTCGGATCGGAATTTCGCTCTCCTTTTAAAATAGTCCCTTTCGGACCTACAATACTGACACAGTCGAGTGTAAGCCCTTGATCTTTTAAATAGAAAATAAAGTCGATGCGGTCTCTCTCGTCGCTTTCTTTAGCCCATGATAGCGATTTTACATCGACCAAAGGGTTATCGGCTGGCCATGTAAACCCGGGATAGATTACTGGATTTGGATAAAGCTCGCGGTATGTATCGGCAAAACCTGCATTTTGAAGCATGAATGTACAAGGCCACTGAATAACAGTTCCTTTGTGATCAAATAAATCCTTTGTGGTTTCAACCCAGTCGAGATGCGATGGCTCGTTAAAGTCGCCCCCAACAAGGATAATGCTCCCTTTTCCCGATTCGGTTGCCGCATCTTTTATTAGTTCCTGTATTTGTTCTACGCGCTTTGATATATTGTTGAATGACAATACATCTGCCGGGTTTGTAACTGGAGCAGGCAATTTTTTCCAGCTCTGACCATCGTATCCTCTTGGGAGAAATGCGCCATAATGCTGGTAATCCAGGTGGGCCGAATAAAGGCATACTTTCCTTTTCGGGAGGGCTATGCTTGTTTTAAGCACGCCATTAAACCCTTTGTCGGGCGAATAAATAAACTGTTGCTCAACAATAGGGTATTTGGTTATTATTCCGCAATCGTTACTTGGAATACAATGAAATATAGCACCTTTCGTTTTAAGCGACGACGTTAACGATTCCATAAACTGAGGATTTACTTCGCTAAGGGTTACCAAATCGGCATCGGTGTTTATTATTACGTTGGCAATAGCGTCGATTCCATTTTCAATTCTGGTGCCAGCCATCCAAACATTTAGCTGCAACATCTTTAAATCGGACTTGTTTTCTGGTAATACGCCTGAAGATGAACAAGATAAAAAGGATAATATAATTATAAAGAAGATTGAATGTTGTTGTCTCATGGTTTAGTGATTAAAGGATTTAGAAGAAGCTGCCCATAAAGTAAACAAGGGCTGCTGAAAAACGCAGAAAATGGGATAACGACCTCGGAGAGGTCTAATATTTATAGAAGATGATGAATAAAATTTATACTAGCCCCCAAAGCCTCCTGAAACAGGAGACTTCGAGGGTGGTATCAATATGAAAAAAATGTTTGGTTATTTGAACAGCAATTAGTTTTTAAGTATCCAGATAGTTTGGTTTTCGTCGTCTTTTCCACCAAACTGGCTGGTTAAAGCCTGCTGTATATTTTCCTGGTTGTAATTGTATTCGGCATCGGGATATAACCAGCGAAGGGGCATTTTGTCGGCTATTTCGTTTTTATTGGTTGCCGGATTGATTGGAAATTCGGGATAACCGTTACGACGGTAGTCGAAATAAACATTCCAGTCATTTTGCAGGAAAGACCCCAGGTATTTCTGCCACATAATTTGCTTAATCATACCATCTTTGTCGGATGGAAGCTGAATTTCGGGCTTGGTTAAATACGAAGCGATATAAGCGCTTGTAATAGGCATACCATGCACCCATTTCGAATCAATGTTATTCATCCTGAATTCCATCGAAGCGGTTATCCCATTCTTATAATACTGATCGGCATTTGTAATCCAGCCACGCACGGCAGCTTCAGCTAAAATAAACTGCACATCGGCATAACCCAGTATCACATAAGGGAATCCCTGTGGATACTCTTTGTTGTAATACAGTTTATTAATTCCTGAAGCTTTCCCCAAAGCATAGAGTTCGAGGTTTGTTCCGTTAGGCGCCGAAGGATCTAATCCGGCATACGAAGCGAAATCGCCTTCGGGCTTTCCGGCCAACGGATCGGCATAATAAAACAAACGGTAATCCTGAAGTTGTTTTAGCTTCTCAATTACAAATGAGGTTGTTACAGCATAAACTTCAAATCCCGATGTATAAAAAGGCTTTTTTTCTCCCTCTTTATCGCGATAAACGATCTGGAAATTATCGGAATTAGAGGTAAAAATTGGATTCTGATCGGGGTTATTCACGATGTTTTTAAACCTGTTTACAACATCCAGATCGGCATCGTTTACTTTAGCTGAAAGGCTCATAAGCACTTGCAGCTTAAAGCTGTTGACCAGTTTTAACCATTTGGAAGGGCTTCCCGAATAAAAGATATCACCCGACAGTGTTTCTTTGTTTTTTATTGCACGGTTAAATAGTACAGATGCGGTGTCGAGCTGACTGAGGATAGACTTCAAAATGTTTTTTTGGCTGTCGTATTTCGGCTTATAAATGCCCGATTCTCCCTGCAACGCTTCGGAATAAGGAATATCGCCAACCTGCATGGTTAGGTTGAAAAATTTAAAACACCGAATAAACTGGCTTACTGCCCGATAAGCATTTACGCTATTTTTGGTATCAATGGCTGCATCTTCCATTTTTTTGACATTCTTCAGGGTGGCATACACCGTATTATCCACTACCGTCTTGGTAGGGTCGGGGTACCCTGCAAAATCTACACGGGGAAGTTTGTTGTATTGAATATCGGAAATAGCTCCTTCAGTCCAAACAAATTCTTTTTGAAACAAGAAAGGATACATAAAACCTTTTCCGTTACCTGGTCTGAATGAAAGTTCAACACCAGTAAGCAACATCGAGGCATTCCCGCCGGTTGAAACATCAGGATTGGTGTTTATTTCATCGAAATTGGAGCAGGATGTTCCAATCAAAAGAAGTAAACAACCTAATAGTGTGATTATATTATTTTTCATCGTTGTCTGTTTTAAAATTATAACCCAAGTTTGAAATTGAACCCTACATACCGTTGTGATGGTGAAGGTAAGTTACCGGAACCCGAATCTGGGTCGTCGAAGCGGAAATCCTTAGTCCAAATAAGCAGGTTCTGACCAATTAAGCCAACGCTGATATTCTTCATTCCCACTTTCTTACAAAATTTTGAAGGAACATTGTAATTAATCGCTAACTCCCTTAATTTCAGGAATGTTTGACTAAAATACAATTCACGGGGATTAACACGCGGGTTACCGCCATCGTCGCTGCCATAGCCACTCCAGGCTTCCGTATAATTGGTGTATGGTACTTTGATGTCGTTTTTAGCAAACACACGGCTATCTGATACAATTTTACCCGATCCGTCGCGAACCAATTCTCCCGAAACCACTTTTACACCTTCGCCAACATAATTGATTTTACCATTAACTACCTCATCGTAACGCCATTGGTTGTCGCTATCGGGGTGAGATCCGGCAGCCCATAGGCCATATTCGGTATCAGAATAGACTAAACCTCCAACCCGGCCATCAAACGTAACGTAGCACGACCAGTTTTTATATTTTACTGAGTTGGTTAAACCCCAAATCCAGTCGGGATCACTATATCCAATCTTATCGGAGAAGAAACTGCTCTTTTTGGGGTATCCATCCGAGCCAATAACCATGTTTCCATTCGGATCGCGTTCCCAGTCTCTTGTCCTGGCAACGTCATAACGGGCTCCTTTTTTAATGTAGGTTTTCTGATCGGTATATACCGGGTCGAGTTGATCGTAATACCAATGGTTATACGACCAGTTAAGCATCACTTCCCATTCGAGGTTGGCACGTTTTACCGGAGTCCCTTTCAGCGAGATTTCCATACCTCGTTGAACCCATTGTTCGTCGGTATTGGTTTGTTTGAAGCTAAAACCTGTTGCTCCCGACAATTTAGTACTAACCAGAAGGTTATATTGTAACCGATTGAAATAAGCATAATCCAGATTAATGCGGTTGTTGAGAAAACGAACATTGGTTCCCAGTTCATACACCCGGCTGGTTTGCGGTTTTACATTTTCATCACGGATGGTCGTTGGGTAATATTCTGTATTCATGCTATTCCAAGCATTGGTATTTATACTATAAGCCTGGTTCAAATCGAAAATTCCAAGATCTTTCTTCGAAACCGTCCATGATGCCCGTAATTTCCAGAAACTGATAAATTTAGGCAAACTGGCAATTTCTGAAACAATAGAACTGAATGCTACCGAAGGATAGAAGTAAGACCGTGTTGATGAGGGCAAAGTTGACGACCAGTCGTTTCGCCCGGTAATATCCAGGTAATAGGCATTTTTATAGGCCAGCGAGGCTTTTCCATATAAGCTGTTTACTTGTTTTTTCTTAAACTGGCTACTTGCCGAAACCGGATCAACAGAAGCGCTTAACGAATAAAAACCAGGAATGGATAATCCATTATTCGTATTAGCCTGTACATACCTGTACTCGTAGTAGTTTATCGAACCTCCGCCCAATAAGTCGATGCCAAATTTTCCAAAATTTTTGTTGTACGTGATCATTGCATCATTATTCAAATCCATGGAATATTCTTGTCCGGTCAGGAAGTAACCTTTACCATTTCGGTTATAGCTCATAGCTCTACGCTGTGAATACCTGTCGGAATAGGTGTCGATACCACTCCTAAGCAAGAGTTTCATTTCCGGTTGAATGGTGTAGTTTGCCGTGATCTGCCCGGTATTTACGTCGATCGAGTGCGGGTTAAGCACCTCATTACAAAGAAAGTATGGATTGTCATACCATCCTGTTTGATAATATTTTTGTGTTTTGTCTTTTACCTGCCAGTAGTCTTTCCATTCCCTGATGTCAAAGTCGGGGCCGTTCCAGATGGTAAGGAGATAAATGTACGAACCATTCCGTCCATACCCATAACTCGGCTGGTTGGGGGTTTCGCGTTTTGAGTAGTTCCACGAAGCATCAAGGGTGAATTTATCCGAAAGGTTGATGTTTCCGCTTAAGTTGAAAATATACTTATTCGACCTGGTATTTGGAGCTTCACCTTTGTTGTAAACATGAGATAACGAACCCCTTACTGTACCAAATTTCGTGGATTGTGAAACACTTATATTATTGTTTGTTACATAACTTTCTTCCAGAAAATTTTTCAGGTTGTCTTTCCCTTTCGATACCAGAGGCATATCAACCATTGTCCCGGTTTTAGGATCAACCTGTTTGGCTGTTGTTCCCATATCAAGATGAGGCCCCCAAACAAATTCGCCGTCGTAAATGGCCTGATTACCAACACCTGTACCATAGCTCTTTTGGGTTTCCGGAATTCTCAGGTAACCGGCTCTCATCATGGTGCTTGAGTTAATATCAACTGAAAAGCTCGAATCTTTCTCTTTTCTCTTGGTCGTAACCATAATGGCGCCGTTACTACCTCTGTTTCCGTACAATGCCGAGGCAGTAGCCCCTTTCAGTACGCTTATATCTTCGATGTCGTCAGCTGAAATATCATCCAGCGAAGTATTATTGGCAGGCACTCCATTAACTACAATCAATGCATCCGAACCCCTTAATTTAATACTCGAAGATTCAAAAAACTCGGTTGTATTTTTTACCTGCAACCCGGTTACTTTACCGGTAAGACTGGTGATAATGTTATCTCCCTTAACTTTAGTAAATGTTTCCTGATCAACCTTTTGAACAGCATATCCTAACGATTTTTCTTCGTGCTTAATACCCAGGGCAGTAACAACAACGCCCTCTATTTGCTCACTGCTGGCTGCCAGTTTTACATCAATAGCGGTCTTGCCACCAATCGGAAGTTGTTGAGTATCGTACCCAATAAATGAAAAAGTAAGAGAAGTATTCTTATCTGGAACATCAATAGTATATTTTCCATTGACATCCGTAATTGTTCCTATGCGGGTACCAGTTACAATAACATTAGCCCCAACAAGAAGTTCGCCTGTATTTGCATCAGCAACAGTTCCGGTTACCTTGTGTTGTTGTTGGGCTACTGCATTCAATTCTTCTGACTGCACTGTTACTGGCTTATCTTCTTTTTTAAGGATAACTGCCTTATGTATAATCTCAAATTCGAGGCCTGTTCCTTTTAAACACAGGTCAAGCGTTTTTTCCAGCGATGCCTTATCTACATCAAGCGAAGATATCTTTACATGTTCAATATCTTCCGGGCTGTAAAAGAATGTAAATTCCGTCTGGGACTGAATCTTTTCGATTACATCCTTTAACGAAGCACTTTTCATATCAAGGCTAATGTTTGCTGTTTGAGAGTAAATACTCGCCGAGACCTGAATAAACCCAACTAATAGAAATAAACTTACTAGTTTCATAATACGGACAATCTTAGGCACACTTTTCCATCGGGGAATTGCAGCCTCTCGTTCATTTTTCATAGATTTGTTTTTTAGTTTAACGACTAAATGTTTCTGTTTAACGCAGAGCTTTTTTCGACAGGAAATGTTCGCTGCATTTCCTGTCTTTTATTTTGTGAAAATTATCTCTTTCCCTTCTATTTTATAGTTTACTTTCTCTGTTCGGGTTATTATTTCTAAAATTGGTTCAATACTCTCATACTTGTTTAGTCCGCCTTCGAACCTGATCGTTTTGAGCGATTCGTCGCTAAAGCTATACGTGAAATCATACCATCTCGACAAGCTTTTCATAATCTCATCGAGCGACTGATTTGTAAATGTATAAGTACCAGTTGTCCATTGCATATATTGCTTTGCATCAACATTCCTGATTTTCATTTCAGAATCCAGCTTACTAAAAATAGCTTGCTGGTCGGGTTCTAAATACATTTTTTTATTTTCCTGGTTCACCTGATTGATCATCACTTTCCCTTCAACCAGTGTAGTATATACATTTTGCTCATCCGGGTAAGCATTGACATTAAACGAAGTTCCCAGAACGTTGATCTGCATTCCGTTAACCGTTACAATAAATGGATGTTGACTGTCTTTATGCACTTCAAAATAGGCTTCTCCCTCCAGGGTAACTTCCCTCTTATTTCCTGAAAACCTTACAGGAAAAGCAAGTTTACTCATCGAATTCAGGAATACTTTTGTGCTGTCGGACAAGACAATACTATATTCTTCTCCCTTCGAGATAACCAATGTATTCCGAAGTGTTTTTTTTGATTTCCCGGTTTGGTTGCCAATGTAAGTTAATTCATCGTTTGCTTTACCAATAACTGTCCCATCTTCTTCTTTTATAGTGGCAACATCTTGTTTATCAAGGTCTATATTTTGTCCATTGCTTAATACCAAAATCGCTTTTCTGATGCCTGGTTTTATATCGGCAAGCATGACCATGTTATTTTTCTGACCAACATTCTGATTCATAAAATAGTATGCTGAATATCCGATTAAAATGGGTAAGAAAATAGCCGCAGCATATTTAAAAAAAATGATTGTTTTGCTTGTTTTCTTTTTGATTCCCAATCGTGTAGTAAACTCATCCCAAGCCTGCTCTGTATTTATACTTTCAAATTGCTCATTCCGGGACTGGAAATTTTGATTATCCTTTACTCTTCTATAAAATCTTTGATTTTGTTTCGAATGATTAATCCATTTATCGAAAATTTCTTCTTCCTGCTCAGTCAATCGTCCCAAAATTTTATTGGTGATTAACCTGGAATTTTCAAATATAGAATCCATCCTATTCATATCGGCAGGAGTTTAGCTTTTGATTTTTTAACCGAAACAAATGAATTTTCATTTCGGGTGAATGGTAATTGATATTTTTCTGAAAGTATCCGCCATTCTGTTTAGTTTTTTTCAGATTTAGTGAGCAGGTGACTTGAAGTCACCTGCTCACTCTCCCAAAAAGAATACATGCCTTCTTACAAAGAGGCCTGGGTTAATGTCCTTTCTGTTACTTTTCACTAATGAAGCACCTGGTTCAAAAGGAACAAGATAAAAGCCTGATCGCGAAGCCTGATTCTCAACTCTTTATAAGCATTCTTTTTCAGCGTTTTAACTGTATTGACAGAGATATTAAGTTCTTCTGCAATTTCTGAAACTTTATAACCCTTCAAACTTAGTAAAATGATTTTTCGGCTTTGATCGGCCAATCCACCAATTGCCTGATGCAATACCCGGTAAGTTTCTTCTTCCTGAACCATTTCATAAAAGAAATCCTCTGAAAAAAGTTGTTTCCGGAGGATATCTTCGCGAATAGAACTAAGCTTTATTTGATTCAGGCATTTATTACGCGTAACGGTATAAATAAATCCTTTTAACGCTTTAATATCAGTAAATTGTTCCCGCCGGCTCCAAAATTCGATAAATGATTCCTGCGCAATATCTTCAGCTATGTCCATATCTTTAACAAACTTACGAGCAAATATGCAAACTGAAGGATAAAAGCTTTCAAAGAATTCTTTTAGAGCTTTGCTATCCCCAAGCCGGATACTTTGAATCAGGAACTGGGTAGAATCGGAATCCATGAATTTGGTATTTACGGCCTAAAAATAGAACATTTTCACATATTCCATTAAATCCGTAGAAATAAAACTGAATGTGTAAGTAATTGCTTATTTTAAAAATGAATAAACCAGTATTCAAAAACTGTATGTTTCTTAAACCTTATTCTCTACAACTACCTTATTTAAAAAGAAAAGAGGAAATGATTTCCTCTTTTTCCCTTATTATTTTTTACCAAATTAACAAATGGAATTCATAAGACTATGCGTTCTTTATAACTGGATGATCGCCAGCGTTGATCTGTTATTTAGCAACTTATAAACCTAAAATCTATCTTTCCAACCACATGCGTTCAATCTCTTCAAGCGATTTTCCGGTAGTTTCGGGTAAAAGTTTCCATACAATCAGCATATATGGTACACACATTACGGCAAACATCCAGAATGTTCCGGCTGGCGTGAGGTTAGTGAGCATCCACGGCGTAAGTTGGCCAATAAGGTAAGTTCCAACCCAAAGAGAAAGGCCTGATATTGACATGGCTGCTCCGCGTACTTTTACCGGGTACATTTCGGAAAGCAGTACGAAAATGACGGCACAAATGGAAATGGCACAACTGAAAATATACAACAAAAAGAATATCAGTAAGTAAACCGAAGATAATCCCCATGCCGAACCAAACGTAAAATACAAACCAATGAGTACAAGTGTAACAATCATCCCTGAAACACCCCAGTAAACAAGTTGTTTTCTACCTACTTTATCAATGATAATCAAAGCTATAACGGTAGTAAGCATATTCACCACCCCCACCATAACCTGGTAAAACAACGAATCGCCGCTAGAAAGGCCACTTTCCTTGAAAATAGTTGGACCATAATAAAGTACAGCGTTCACTCCCATAAATTGCCCCAGTATAGCCAGCGCAACACCAATAAACAGGGCCAGACGAAATCCGGGTTGAAACAACAGCCGCCAATCTGCTTTTACTTCTCCCGAAATCAGATCTTTGATATTCCTGATTTGTGCAGGAACTTCAGAAGCGCCATAGATGCGATTCATAATTCCGGTTGCGCGTTCCTCTTTTCCTGAAACAATCAACCACCGGGGACTTTCTGGAATTAGGAACAAGACAGCCAAAAACAGGATTGCTGGCACAGCTTCCATGCCAAGCATACCACGCCAGGCTTCTGTCGCGAAAATTTTGTTATATAAACCTGTAGTAGCTCCAGATTGAACCAACGATTCAGAATAATTCTGTAATCCGAAATTAGCTAAATAAGCGCCCAGGAAACCAATGGTAATAGCCAATTGGTAAAGCGAAACCAACTGCCCGCGATAACGTGGTACTGAGATTTCAGCAATATATAAAGGCGAAATCACTGAGGCAACACCAATACCAACACCACCTACAATTCTCGACAGTACCAGCATTGTTTGGTCGGAAGCAACCATACAGCCAACACCTGATGCCGAAAAGAGGATGGCCGACAGCAGCAATACTATTTTGCGCCCATATTTATCACTAAGCGGGCCGGCAATCACCACTCCACCAATAGAGCCAACCAAAGCACAGCCTACATACCAACCTTTGCCGAAATCGTCGAGGCGAAATTGCGATGCTACCTGATCAACGGTTCCCGAAATAACCGCGGTATCGTATCCGAAAAGGAATCCGCCCAGCGCTGCGACAAACGAAAGCCATATTACATAACCCAATTGTCCTGTGTCTTTTCCCATGTTATTTGATATTAAAATATTCTTTGTATCGGTTGTACAAGTGTCCGGCCTGTAAATACGATGACTGTGGACTCATAAAATGCGAAAATTCGAAAGTAATCCCCTTGTCGTAACCTGCACGTGCGGCGGCTTCCAGCTTCATCCGAAGTTTATCGAATTTGATGGGCAGAAATTTAATAGGCATATCGCGGTCGAAGGTTTCTGCATTGGTCCAGCATTTCATGCCGTATTTATCGGCCATACGTTTATTTACGGTAAAGAAAGCGTCCAGTTCATCGTAATCGATGTGCCCGTCCTGGAAAGCAACGGCATCAACCACGTCGTGAATTCCATCAAAAATTTCGCTCCATTCTTTTTCGTGCTCCTGAACCGAAACCGAATTGGCTTTGGTTATGTCGCCACCAGCTGCTTCAACAGCCTTTTTGCCATCAATCCAAGGTGAGATGAAGGTTGGTAAACCGCCGGAAACATCCTTACATTGCTTGCCCATAGCATGAAAAGCGCCAATAGCCCCTTTAGTTTTTCGGCTAATTTCGCCGCTGATGTACCAACCCTGAAAGCTCTTGTATTTGGCACCATATTTATTCCAAACCTCGTCAATCACATATTTATTGTCTTCAATTTCCCAGGTGAGGTCGCCGGTATCCCAGTATTTTCCCGAATCGTAAAGTCCGAAATAAAACTTCATCCCGTATTTCTGCGCCAAACGGCAATACATATCCACCAAATCAACCGACGGCATATAGCAATTGTGCTTTTTCAGCAGGTATGCTGAAGGATAAGTAATGAACTTCCGGTAGCCCGAACGAATCATGATCACGGTGTCGATACCAATAGCTTTCATGTTGGCAAAATCAGCATCCCATTCTTTTTCGCCCCAGTTCTGGTGCGGAATGTCGTGCGATATTTCATCCAGAAAAGTTCCGGTAATTTTCAGCCCTTTGGCTTTTGGAACAATCAACTTCGATTCAATTTCTCCTGAAAATTCAGGTTTTGCCTCATTTCCGGCTAAAGCCGAAACCGACATCGACAGGGCCGAAAGCCCAACTAATGAAGACTTTGTAAGAAAACTTCTGCGTGAATTATCTTTTCCCATTTTGTTAGTTTTTTCAGGTTTTAACCACATAGAACACATAGTTAATAATTTTTCTCCTATGTGTTCTATATGCCTATGTGGTTTGTGTCTTATTCCAATATTTTCCAAATTTCGTACATTCCCCTTGGTACATGGAAGCAACCTTTCCATTTACCTCCTTTCAGTTGCAAAAGAGGTTCGCCCTGGCGGGTCAGATAACCAAACCATTCGGCATATTCAAGGTCTTTAAAATGTTTCCATGAATACTCGTGAATTGTTTCGAACCAGTTTTTGCAGGCTTCGTTGCCGGTTAAACGGTAAGCTTTTGCCATTGATATGAGTGTTTCGATATGTACCCACCACAATTTCTGGTCCCATTCCAATTGTTGAACCGGATGGCCTTTCAAATCGAGAAAATAGAAAATGCCACCATATTTTTTGTCCCAGCCTTTTTCGGTAGTACGAAGCAAAATTTCGATACATCTATCAATCAAGGCCTTGTCTTTGTTGCGAACAGCAAGGTCCATCATAAACCACATCGACTCATTGGAATGGCCCGGATTGAGCAACCTACCTTCGAACGAATCGCTGAAATCTCCGTCAGGAGTGACGTTTTCGAGAATCAAGCCCGATTCTTTGTTGTAAAATATTTCCATGACCTCATGGATAAGTGGCTGAATGGTTTCGTTCACCTGCTCAGTACCCAGTAAATCTTCCATGATCAGCGACAGGTTGCACAAAATCATAGGCAGAGAGAAGCTTTTCAGCGGACGAGTCCCCGGATAAGCTTTGGTGTAAACGCCTTTTGGGTTATCCTGGCGATTCAAAATATTACTGAATGTATCCAGAGCCAGCTTTTTATGGTTTTCGTCGCCGGTTGCTTTATACAACTCGCTGAACGCCATGGCAGCAAAGCAATCGGAGAAAATGTTGTAAGGCTGAACCAATGGTTTCCCTTCACGCGTAAGCGAAAAATACCAGTTCCCCTGGGCATCCATTCCGTGCTTTTCCATGAACTCAGCTCCATGCAAAGCCATATCCAACCACTCCTGCCGCTTTTCAACCCGGTTATATAGCATCGAAAACAACCATACTTCGCGGCCTTGCAACCACATAAACTTATCGCTATCGAAAACATTCCCATAACGGTCGAGGCAAGTAAAGTAACCACCAAACTCCGAATCTTTTGAGTGGTTCATCCAAAAAGGCACCACCGATTCAAGCAATTCAGCTTTGTATAGTTCGGCGTATTTTGCTAATTCATTCATAATAAATTAATTATTAGTTTTTATATTTTCCGTCAAATCCTATTGTTTTCGTTTCAAACGGACGAATGAGCCGGTCAACCAGAATACTCAATTCCCGCTTGGTAATGAGCAATTTAGGATCAAAACTTCTTTTCATTTTTTGAGCCCAAATTGTGGACTTCGCCTCCGAAACATCTTTTCCGACACATTCCGAGATCATTTGAATAGCCTGGCTGACTGTTAATTTCGCTGATTCGGTTTTCAATGTCGTTTTGGGATTGATCAAGTGAAGCCCTTCCGAAAACTCCTGAACTGTAAGGGTTGAATCAGGATAAAACCAAGTCCGGTTAGCCCATGCAAATGGTTCGCCTTTTATTTTCAGTATTCCTGAAGATGTAACCCGCTGTATTGCCTGAAAATCGGGATCTCCTGGAGCTACATCAACCAAAGGCATCAAATAGGCACCTGCATCCAAAAGGGTTTGCTGTACTTTCCTGATATTTATGGTCCTTACTGCCTGTTTATTCTTTACTGATAATGCAGCTAAGGCACCTGCTGCCTGCCCGGTAAGCAAAACACATGGTTGCAAACGCGTTGCCCCATTAATGATATTTGACACTGAAATAGCTTTATCTGAAACAATCAATCCGTCGATTTTATCCGGGATTAATGTTCCCAACGGAATACTAAACGACGGCACGGGAGGAAATTTAACTTCAGGCGCCTGAGGGTTACAGGCATGGTGATGATCAACAGGATAATCGCCAACAGAAATACCAGTACGGTATAATGTATGATCATTATCCCGACAAAGAACATCGTTAATAGTCATTCGGGTTATTCCCTTCAGCCGCCGTCCTTCGCGGTAATAGGGAACAAAAGGCAGTTTATCAGCCGTTTGAAACTCGTCGTCAGCCAACCCCAGGTTTTTGTACCCCAGCTCGTGCTGAATGTAATACACAAACTCCAAAGTTCGTTGCCGAGCTTTTTGCAATTCCCCATTACGTTGTTCCCGGTTCATCTCAACCACATTCAGGTAAATATCATTACCATGGCGCGGCCAGTTAATCATGTATTTGTTGTGTGGCAGCTTACCGTATTTCAGCATTTTTGAGCAGTCAATCAGAATGGAGTCAACAGTCATGGCGCACGAACCGGCAAACAGCGAAGGATTATATCCGGCAGGTTTCTCAATCATCTTATCTGCGCCAGGACCAAAATCTTTCAACACAGCCGCCCAGGTTAAATCCTGTACAATGTTGTTGGCCACTTCAGGAGCATTACTTTCTCCGGTAACCGAGCGAGCCTCCATGCCTACATCGAAGGCTGCACCAGCCAAAGCCAATGCGTCACCCAGATCGGTGGCATCAATCACCACTTTTGCCGAAACGGCGAATTGTTTTTTCACTTCATTTTCGAAAACAGCCCCGGTAACTTTATTCCCAGTTTTCAGGATTTTAACCAGATGATACCCGTAAACGACCGAAAGTTGCTTTTCGGCTTTAGCCATCGCTTTAAAAATACTGTCGCCCACGTGCGGCTCGAATTGCGTATTGCTCACCCAACCCGTTGCCAGAGCAGCTTCGCCGCCATAATGTTTCCTGAGTTTATCCCGAAATTCGTTCCAAATTCCTGAGTGCAGCAAATGATTTCCATCGGTAGCGCTTACCCCGGCCGACGTCAGCATTCCGCCAAGCCAGGGAGTTTCCTCCACAATTAACGTTGGTACATTCAAGCGCGCCGATTGTAAACCAGCAGAAACCCCACTGGTAGTTCCACCAATAATCAGCACATCAGTTTGTCGGTTCTGTGCAAAGCACGCCAAAGTGCTTATGCAAGCTACAATCAGGCAAATGCCAATTCGCTGGTTTTGTTTAATTTTCATTTGTTTGAAGAAATATCCGGGCACTAAATTAATTTATTTTCATTTAAAGTCAATATTTATTAAATATTTTTAAAAACTTAATTGAACACAAAAATTCCAAAGCATGGAAACAACTAAAATTTAATACTTAAAATACTGATTATACGCTATAAAATAGCTTATCACGAAGAATGTAACAAGCCCCAATCACACCAGCTTTTGAGCCTAATGTTGAGGTCCTCAATTCCATATCTAAACTTACCAGACTAAGTGAATATTTATGCACGCTTGTTTTAACAGGAAGCCGGAGGTACATGCCTGTTTCGGCAAGAGCACCACCTAGAATTACCAACTCTGGGTTAAAAATATTAATGAGTAGAGAAAGATACCTACCCAATTTACTGCCAATTTCGTCAATTATCTCGATAGCCAACGAATCTTCATTTTCGGTAATTGCTTTAAGAATATCGTCAACTGTAATCTCATCCAATGGCTTTTTGCCCGACAATATTGAATTTGAACCATTTTCGAGTGCCTGTTTAAACTTTCGTTCGAGTGCAATCCCTGAAATTTCGGTTTCGAGGCACCCTTTTTTGCCACAATGGCAAATAATTTCATTATCGAATACAGGGCTGTGCCCAAATTCTCCGGAATAACCCGATTTGCCGTAGTAGAGTTTTCCATCGGAAACAATACCAATGCCAACACCAATTCCAAGATTCACAAAAATGACATTCTTTTCATTCCTCACCACTCCGCAATTGTACTCACCGTAAGTCATTGCACGTGTATCATTCTCAAGAAAAGTTTTTATATTTATCTGCGATTCAATGATTTCGCTTAATGGTTTTTCCTCGAAGAAAAAGTAACTATAACTAAATCCTTTTTGCGAATTAATTCGACCACTTAGGTTAATACATACGCCTACAATTTTTTCGCGCACTACACCTGAATCAGCAATAAACTGATTAATAATGGAGCATAAATTTAGAAGCGATTCCCTGGTGTTTTCGAGTGTATATGAAATATTCTCGGAAAGCTTAATGAATTTATTATTAAAATCCTGAATACCAATACTTACTGAATTTCGCTTGACCTCAACGCCAAGATAATAACAAGCATTTGGGTTTATTCCATAAAGCGCAGGACGGCGGCCTCCTGCTGTACCCACTTTCCCTGTTTCAAAAATAATTTCGTCTTCAATCAACTCTAAAATGATTTTAGTCACGGTTGGAATACTAAAATCAGTTTCCTTACAAAGCTCTGCAATTGTTGCCTCTCCACTCAATGTCAGGCGCTTGATGACACTCTTTTTTAGTTTAATCAGTTTCAGTGCTGAAAGAGAAATATCTTCAGGAAAATCGAGTAAAACAGAAAGGCTCATTTAGTAAATATTTATGAATCAATAAAATTACTTAACAACAGGAAAAGCAACAATTCGTACTTTGGTACAACCAATTGGCACCAAAGTAAGTTGAGTAGTTTTTTCTGAAACTTTTCCCTTATATACACCATCTCTGGCTGTCATTGGCTGATAAGCAACCCCATCTATGGCTTTCCATCCCGGAATCTGTTTCCCCGGAACATAAATTTCGATTGGTGCATGGGCCAGGTTCCATACAAAATCATTTCCAACGCCTCCTGTTTCAGCAACTTTTATTTTTTCCTTTGGATTTTTTAGGGCATCTTGTACCAGTCCATAGTTCCATTCTGACTCAGGAAATACTGAAAAATAATCGCCTTCTTTTTCGTCTTTGCCTTTTTCCCACCGTTCCTTCACTTTCAGTGCATATACAAGCGGACCACGCTCAATGGCAGTGGAATTACTTCCCCAGGTTGAGGTAACAACTTCCATCGGAAAGTTCACCACTACCTGATCCAGATTCGACCATTTCCGGTTGATCGAAATGATCTGGCCTCCACTCTCAACTTGCACTTTCTTCCCGTTTATTTTTATCGAAGGTTCCTTACACCATCCCGGGATCCTAATCTCAAAAGGAAATTCAACCGGGGTTTTCATTTTCATGTCAAACTGGATACGATCGTCGAACGGATAAGTGGTTGTTTCAACTATTTCTATTTCGGTATTCGCCGTTCCAACAGTTGATTTTACAAAATTAGGGCTGAAAACCAAAGCTGCCAGACCTCCTTTTGAATTTCGCAACCACAAATGCTCAGTAAATTTTGGCCATCCCTGGTGCATATTGGCAAGGCAACAGGTATATCCGCTACGCATACCCAAAACATTGGTCATTTCGCGTTCAAACGGTAAAGTAAAGTTAAATACTCCTTTCGAAATCTGCACCTGATTGGCTACCTGGAAATATTGTTTGGCATTGTAGTCGTCGGTTGTTTGTGACGGGAGTGCATTAAATGCCATACGTTCCAATGCATCGAAATAAGTTGCATCTCCGGTAATTGCAGCGGCTTCTTCGAGCGAATACATAGATTCAACAATAGCGCACAATTCAGTTCCTTGTACCGGATTGTTCCCGTGCAAATCTTCGTCAGCCGAAAATACACCATTGGGCAAACCATGCAAGTTCATAAGATCAGTAAAACCTGTTTTCAGGCTTTTCAAATACTTCTCATCACCGGTTCGCTGGTAATTTATTGCAGGCGACTTAATCCCCATTCCCACATTTACACCATGCCTGTGCATCCAGTCATCGTGCCCCTGATAGGCAGCTGCCCATATCACCCAATCGCGGTTACCCATCCATTCGCTCCAGTTAAACGATTGCGACTCGATAAGCGAAGCCAATTCAAGCAACGACTCGTCATGGGTTTGCAGATAAAGCCATTGCGCCATCATTACATTATCGGCTCCACGCGATACCGCCCATTGAGTCCAGCGGCCTAATGATGTTTTTTTTAACGTTTTCAACTGAAACTGAAAGTAATTGGTCATAAACTCAATTACACGCTGATCGCCAGTAGCCATATAGTATTGGCGCATAACTTTCAGCATTACCATTTTAGGCCACCAGTCATCTCCAGCTTCGTTTACATTTTTGACTGTGACAAGTGTATCATTATCACGTTCAAACTTTGTAATCCCGCCAAAATATCCTGAAGGACGCTGATGTTCAATGGTCCAGTCGATATATTTTTTTACCTTTTTCTGAAGGTTGGCATCTTTAAGCAACCAAGCCAGTGGCACAGCGCCATCAAGCCAGTAAGGCGTTTCTTCCCAAGCATCTCCTGTTCCGCCAAGCCATCCATTATCTTTTTCAATTTTGGAATAAATTTCATCCAAATGGCCTGAAGTTCCATTACGCATAATTTGTAACTGATGCTTCAACCAGCCTTCAGGTTGAACAGCCCCTAATGGCAACTCCTGATAAACAGGCATAACAAATTTCTCGCTTAACGATTGAGTTCTACCAACAAAATAAAAGCCCAAAGCAAAGAATACAAACAATACAATAAACTGTTTCATATTAGATCAGAAATAAGAGAAGAATAATGCGAATATCGGTAATTAGAAAGAAAAACGATCAACAAAAGGAGAAATAGTCTTGAATTAATCTTAATTTTTTTAAACTCTCAAGTGCAGATTTAACGACAAACTACCTTAAAGCTGTGGTATATTTCCATAATTTTGCAATTTCGAATTGAAAATAATCCAGACATGCTAACCGAGAAATACCAACAACTTTATAAACAGCTTACTTCAATAATTAATACCAAACGTATATACCACGATCCATTACACACGCTGGCTTTTGGCACTGATGCAAGCTTTTACAGGCTTATTCCCAAACTGGTTATCAAAACAATGACCGAAGGTGAAGTTTCGTTTATCATGAAAGAATGCTCGAAACTAGATATTCCTGTTACATTTCGGGCCGCAGGAACAAGCTTATCGGGGCAGGCCGTTTCAGATTCAGTACTCCTTATTGCTGGGAATCACTGGAATAAATATAAAATAGATACTGATGGACTAAAAATAAGCCTTCAGCCTGGGCTAACCGGCGGAAAGGTAAATGCGTTGCTCGCTCCATTCGGGAGAAAGATTGGACCAGACCCTGCCTCGATTGATGCTGCCATGATCGGGGGCATTGCAGCCAATAATGCCAGCGGCATGTGTTGCGGAACTGCTGAAAATTCATACAAAACAGTTGCGAGTATGCGTATTGTTTTTGCTGATGGTTCAGTTTTGGATACGGCCAGCAACGAAAGTAAAGAAGATTTCAGCAAAACTCATCTTGAACTATTCCAAGCGATTACAGAGATGGCTGCACGTGTAAAAGCTGATAAAGAATTAGCTGATCGTATTACCCGAAAATACAAAATGAAAAACACAACGGGTTATAGCCTGAATGCCCTAATTGATTTTTCTGACCCGTTTGATATTATCGTTCATCTATTGATTGGCTCGGAAGGAACGCTGGGTTTCATTTCCGAGATCAGCTATAAAACAGTAGTAGAGCACCCATTCAGGGCAAGCTCTCTAATGATTTTCCCGGATATACAAAAAGCGTGCAACGCAGTTTCACTACTAAAATCGGCGCCTGTTTCAGCAGTTGAATTAATGGACAGAGCTGGTTTACGTTCAGTTGAAGACCAGGATGGAATGCCCGCATACCTGAAAACACTAAGTAATACTGCCAGTGCCATACTGGTTGAAACAAGGGCTCTTACCCAAGAAGTACTTGACCGGCAAATTAGAGCTATTCAGGAAACAATAAACCATATTCCTGTCGAAATTCCGGTCCAGTTCACATCTGTTGCTTCGGAATATGCCCTGCTCTGGAAAATCCGAAAAGGTTTATTCCCGTCAGTAGGTTCAATTCGCAAAACAGGCACAACCGTTATTATCGAAGATGTAGCTTTTCCTGTTTCAAGACTTGCTGAAGCAACCCTCGATTTGCAACAACTATTCGGGAAATGGAGCTACCACGAGGCGGTAATTTTTGGTCATGCTCTTGAAGGCAACCTGCACTTTGTTTTTACCCAAGACTTTGGCGACCAAAGCGAAATTGACCGTTATACAGGGTTTATGGCAGATGTAGCCAATCTGGTTGTTTCGAAATATGATGGCGCATTGAAAGCTGAACATGGAACAGGCCGTAATATGGCGCCTTTTGTTGAAAAAGAATGGGGCAGCCAGGCATACGAACTGATGAAACAAATCAAGCAAATCTTCGACCCTAAAAATTTACTGAACCCTGGCGTAATCCTAAACAATGATCCTGAAGCACATGTAAGAAACCTGAAACCAATTCCGGCGGCCAGCGAAAAAATTGACAAGTGCATTGAATGTGGATTCTGCGAACCAACCTGTGTATCAGCCGAATTGACATTAACGCCCCGACAACGAATTGCTACCTACCGCGAAATGGCACGACTTTCGAGAACAGGGCACGAACCACATATTGCTGCTTCACTGGCAAAAGCCTTTAGATACGAAGCAAATGAAACCTGCGCCACAGATGGATTATGTGCTACTGCCTGCCCCGTAAAAATTGATACCGGAAAATTAATAAAATCGCTTAGGAAAGAAGAAATAGGCGCTAAAACCAACACAGCATACGCAATTGCTACACACTTGGACCGAACCACTGCCATTGCTCGTACAATGCTATCAGCCGTCGGATTATGCCACACAATTTTAGGAACGACTTTAATGAAAGGTATTTCCGGAGGAATGCGGACAATTTCGGGAAATTTGATTCCACAATGGAATCCTTATATGCCTCTTGGGGCTAAAAGAATAAAACAGCCTCAGAACCAGATTATTTCTGAAAGAAAAGTTGTTTACTTCCCCTCGTGCATTAACCGCTCAATGGGTGTTTCAAAGGAAAACCGGAAAGAGAAACAGCTCTCGGGAAAAATGATTGAGCTTTTAAATAAAGGTAGATTTGAAGTCATATATCCTAAAAACATAAACAATCTTTGCTGTGGAATGGCTTTCTTAAGCAAAGGTTATACCGAGGCTGGTTCAAAAAAATCGGATGAACTCGAAAATGCTTTATTAGAAGCCAGCGAAAATGGGAAATATCCGGTTTTGTGCGATATGAGTCCTTGTCTCTTTACGATGAAAGAGAACATGAAATCGGGTTTAAAACTCTATGAACCGGTTGAGTTTATTCTGAATTACCTGCTTCCCAACCTCGAAATCACACCTATTGATGAAACAATCTCTGTTTTTGCGGTTTGCAGTATGAAAAAAATGGGTTTGGAAGGAAAACTACTTGAACTGGCTCAAAAATGTTCGACAAAAGTAATTGTACCGCAAACAAACTGTTGTGGTTTTGCCGGCGACAGGGGATTTTCGCATCCGGAACTGAACCAACACGGACTCAGAAATCTGAGAATGCAACTCCATGAGAATGTAACAAGCGGCTATTCAACAAGTCGCACCTGCGAAATCGGGTTAAGCTTACATTCAGGAGTTTCGTACCAATCAATTGTTTATCTGGTCGATAAAGTAAGCAAACCTAAGTAATTAGTACTAAGTTTTCCCTTTTAATCCTTCAACAAGTTGTGAGAATTCATTGAGTTTTATGTGGATTGCTTCAACATCAAATGATTGTAAGCAAATACTTAATTCTTTGCAATATTGTCCAATTATCGGGCAACTGTTCTCCTCACCAAATTCAGTTAATCTTTTATGAAAATCTTCAATATCAAAAATGATTAAGTCATCTTTTATTCTTAACCAGTCGTTCATAAACAAAGTTTCAAGTTTGTCTAAAACTTCTGGCAAAATTTCTTTACATTCAGAAGCTATCTCTATTAGTTCTTCTTTCACCTCAGGCTTTTCTGTAATTCCAATTTTATCAGGCAAAAATCTGGATAAAACAGCCATAATATCTTTCTTAAATACAGGCTTTTGCAAAAAAGCATCAAATAAATTATCAATTGCATCAACTTCATCACTCATTGTCGAAGCTGTAAAAGCAACAACAGGAATCTTCGAAAGTCTCTCATTGTTTTTAATAATTTGTGTAACAGCATAACCACTCATTCCAGGCATCCTAATATCCATAAAGATTATATCTGGCTCTTCCGACATTAAAATATCCAGAGCTTCCTGTCCATTATTGGCTTCAATATAAGTCACATCATCAGAACTAATAATTCGTTTAAGTACCTGAATATTAAAATTCACATCGTCAACTATTAAAATTTTGCCCGATGTAAGCCTAAAATTTCTATCAACGTCCGGTATAGCTAAATTCTGTTCTGAAACATCAGCAGTACTTACTTCTTTAAACATTAATTTGAACGTTGATCCTTTGCCTGGCTTACTTTTAAGTTTAATTTCTCCATTCAGCTTCTTCAATAATCCGCTTACGATTGATAAGCCTAAGCCAGTTCCTTCATAAAACCTGTTACTTTGACCACTTTGCTGTGTAAAAGCATTAAAAATATTCTCTTGTTGATCTTTGCTAATTCCAATACCAGTATCCTCGATACTTATGTGTAAATCGATTAAATTTTCAGCCAGGGAGTCGGTAGCGTAAGCCGAAACATGGATAAAGCCTTTCTCAGTAAATTTAACTGCATTACTTATAAGGTTAAACAGTATTTGATAAAACCGAACCTCATCCATAAAAATATAGTTTGGTACCGATTTATCAATATTTATATCGAAAGCCAGATTTTTAGCTTCAATTTTCTGTTTTAACACTTGCTTTATTTCACTGACAACTACCTTACATTGCATTGGTTCCATGTGAATTGTCATCTTTCCAGACTCAATTTTTGATAAATCCAGAATATCGTTAATCAACGCAAGAAGGTTTTTCCCACTGGATAAGATTGTATGTAAATAACTTTTATGGAGTTCATCTTTCGAATTATCGTAGAGCCATTCACTAAACCCAAGAATTGCATTCATTGGTGTTCGAATTTCATGAGAAACATTTGCCAAAAATTCAGATTTGGCCCGCGACGCTTCCTCTGCCTTAAGTTTAGCAATCTGCAACTGCTTTTCCTGTTCTTTACTTTCAGTAACATTTCTAATTATTGCCAATACTTCGTCTTCTTTTAGCTTAACGAATCTGGCTTCAAAATATTCCATGTCTTCCGGCGAACGGTAAGTAAAGTCAAATTTAAACCTGCCATCAACCAAACAATCATTTACTGCAGTTGTAAATGAATTAGCAAGCTCTTCGTCAAATATAGTATTCAAATACTGTTCTTCTCCGGCAATTACATTACGGAAGAGCCCATGATGAACTTGTAAATCATAGGATATAATACGACCTTTGTTTGATATTCGTAATATTATATCAGGAATTGAATTAATAATCCCAGAAATCTCATTAACACTATTAATCAGGTCGTTATTGATCTTGTTTCGTAAATAAGCATTTGACACTAAGTTTGAGAATGTCCTTAGTAACTCAATTTCTGATTTCGTCCATTTTCTGTACTTCAAACATTCGTCAAAGCCAATAAACCCGAAGTAACGTCCATCAAGAAACAGAGGTATAACAATAATAGACAAAATATTTTGCCGTTCTAAAATAGCTCTCAAATCAGCCGAAAGATCAGTTGTATTCTCAGAATAAACAATACCCTTTTCAATTAAAGATTCTTTCCACAAAGGAGCTATTGAATATGGTACATTTTGTAGTTCATTTATTTGAGGAGTTATATTTTCGTTACACCATTCATAAATATTGCTCGTATATAATCCATCTTTGCTGTCTTCGAAAATATAAACCCTGCTAACCTGAGTATGTTCTCCAATAATTGCTAAAGCTTCCTGTGTCTTAATCCTGAAGTTGTTAGATGAATTATAATTCAATGAAATTTGCGAGAGAATCTCTTGTTGCCTCAAATTCCTGGCTATTTGAAGTTCCTGATTCTTCCGGTCGGTAATATCAACCATAACACCCCTTATACCAACAACCGAATTATTACTATAAATAAGTGACGAATAAACAATTACTGGTATTTTTTCTCCATTTTTCTTTACAACAGTATATTCGTTCGAAAAATTACTTTTGTTTTTTAAAATCTTATCAATATTGCCAAAAACCCGTGGTAAATCATCTTTATCAAAAATATCAAATACATTTATGCTTCCAGCCGAAATTTCATCAATAGTATACCCAAATTTAGACAAAGCAAACTGATTGGCATAAAGCACTTTACCATTCAATTCCATTTCGCATATCATTTCAGGCAAAAGCTCAGTAAGTTCTCTATAACGTCGTTCGCTGCTTTCAAGTTTATCCTTAACTAGCTTATCATCAGTAACATCACGAATTATTATTAATTTACTCCGCGGATGATTTCGTATTTTCTGTTTTAAAATAACGAGGTACTTTAGCTCATTACTTACATAAGATTCGGTTATTGTTTGGCTGGGAGCATTAATAATAGAATTTATTAGTTGTGGCGATTCAGTGGCAATTTGTGTTAAATCAAGACCTAAAACGTCTTTATTTCTCAGATTAAGATAGAATAAAGCTGTTGCATTAATATCCTGAATACAGTTTTGAGAATCAATAGCTAAAATTCCATCGGTCAGGTTTTCTACTAATGTTTCGCGCGCCATTGGTGTAATATCAAAAAACCATACATTTAAAATGCTGTATGCAAATAATATCCCGCTAAAAATTATACTAGCCGGAACAAGGTCAAGTCCAGGATAAGGATTTAAGTTACATAAATAAATAATGCTGGCGATCCAAGGAAATAAACCTCCAATAAAAATTATAATCCCTCTTCTGCTAATACTGGGCCATTCATCAAAAATAAACCTCAGCAGAAGGATAGTAGCAACAATAAGAATGAGGTTATTATACCCCATATAACCTATCCAGAAGCCAATTCCGTGATGAAACTCCATCATATTGCTTGGCATGGAAATAGATGAAAAGCCAGACCAGATCAAACCATGATATTCATTGGTCCAAGTCAAAACTAATGTGATCAGAGGAACAATAAAAAACAAGAATTTCCAGATTTTGTTATCTCGAAATTCACTTCCAATATATTTAAAAACGAAAAACAAATAAAAGACAGGGGTTGAAACCGCACCAATATACCCAAGTTTAGCCCAAAATATCTTATCATTTTGAGTCGTCGCTGATGTTTCAAAAAAAATGAACAAAGACCAAACACCAACTGACAACATTAAATTTACAAGCTCGCGCGCCCCTTTAATATGCTTCCGTTGCCAAGCTAATACTGCAACAAAAAAAGAAATTAAAGTATTACAAATAAATAAAACCGAATAATAGGTTATATGCTGATCCATAATTCTTTATTATCAGTGAAGATACAATTTCTACTTTAAGCAGATTAAGAAATAAAAATCCGTAAAGCTAAAATTGATTAATTAACCAATCTAAAAGAAATACTCAATGATTACTTTTTCCAAATCTTATTAAAATTGCAGAAAAATAGTATAAAAAAATCACAAAATAAACCGACGAATTAGTTATATTTTGGAAACTTTTCAAGTATAAAAAGCATTGTAAAGCGGTAAGTTTTTCTAAATTTGGAAATAGTTTTATTAAACAAAAAAATCTCAACAATGAAAATCTCAGTTATAGGAACCGGCTATGTAGGATTGGTTTCCGGAACGTGTTTTTCGGAAACTGGAGTTGATGTGGTTTGCGTTGATGTTGATCAACGAAAAATCGACAAACTTAACAGTGGACAAATACCAATTTACGAACCTGGCTTGGAGGACATCTATAAACGTAATGTTGAAAAAGGGCGACTTACATTTACAACTAGTCTGAAAGATAGCCTTGTTGATTCAGAAGCCGTATTTATAGCTGTAGGAACTCCTCCCGATGAGGATGGAAGTGCCGACCTTAAATATGTATTAGGCGTTGCCAGGGAAATAGGGAAAAACATTGACCACTACATGGTAATTGTAACGAAAAGTACAGTTCCTGTTGGCACTTCACTAAAAGTAAAAGCTGCAATTCAGGAAGAACTTAAACTTAGAAATGCTGATGTTCCTTTCGATGTAGCTTCAAATCCTGAATTTTTAAAAGAAGGAAGTGCTGTTGATGATTTTCTTAAACCAGACAGAATTGTTGTAGGTATTGAATCTGCAGAAGCTGAAAAAACTATGAAAAGATTATACAAACCATTCCTGCTCAATGGTCATCCAATTCTATTTATGGATATTGCTTCTTCCGAAATGACAAAATACGCTGCAAACTCTATGCTTGCTACAAAAATTAGCTTCATGAACGATATCGCTAATTTATGCGAGCTTGTTGGCGCCGATGTAAGCATGGTCCGAAAAGGAATTGGTTCGGACACCCGTATTGGCAATAAATTTATTTATCCGGGGACTGGCTATGGAGGCTCTTGTTTCCCAAAAGACGTCCAGGCATTGATTAGAACAGCTGACGAGTACGGGCATTCACTTGAAATTCTAAAAGCAGTTGAATCAGTTAACTACCGGCAAAAATCAGTTTTGGTTTCTAAAATCAGGAGTCATTTTGGCGACAATTTACAAGGAATGAAGTTCGCAATGTGGGGACTTTCATTCAAACCTAAAACTGATGATATGCGTGAAGCCCCATCATTGGTTATCATCAACCTGTTACTTAACGAAGGGGCAATCGTATCAGCTTACGATCCGGTTGCGATGGAAGAAACCCGCCGGATTCTGGGAGACAAAATAACCTTTGCAAAAGACGAATATGAAGCCTGTATTGATTCCGATGCCTTGATAGTAGTAACGGAATGGCCCGAATTCAGAATGCCGAATTTTAAAGTAGTTGAAAAACTACTAAAAACCAAAACTATTTTTGATGGCCGCAATATTTATGAGCCAGAAGAAATGGCTGATATTAATTTTAACTATTACAGTATTGGCCGTAAACCTGTAATTTCTAAAAAATGAAAAGAATACTCGTAACTGGAGGTGCAGGTTTTGTAGGATCACATCTTTGCGAACGTCTGCTAAATGAAGGGAATGAAGTAGTATGCATGGATAACTATTTCACAGGAAAAAAACAGAAAATTGTACACCTGCTAGATAATCCATACTTTGAATTGATCAGGCATGATGTAACGATGCCTTACTTTATCGAAGTTGATCAGATTTACAACCTGGCTTGTCCGGCATCGCCAGTCCATTATCAATATAACCCAATCAAAACAATAAAGACTTCGGTGATGGGAGCAATAAATATGTTGGGATTGGCCAAACGCGTAAGAGCCAAGATTCTTCAGGCTTCGACCAGCGAAGTTTATGGCGATCCGAACATACATCCTCAACCTGAAAGTTACTGGGGCCATGTTAATCCAATAGGAATCAGGTCATGTTACGATGAAGGGAAACGCTGTGCCGAATCTCTTTTTGTAAACTACTATACGCAAAACAATGTTCGCATTAAGATAATTCGAATATTCAATACCTATGGACCCAAGATGGAACCCGATGATGGACGGGTAGTATCAAATTTCATCGTACAGGCTTTACAAAACAAGGATATAACTATCTTTGGCGACGGAACTCAAACCAGAAGTTTTCAATATGTTTCTGATTTAATTGAAGGAATGATTCGTATGATGAATACTGAAGATGATTTCATTGGACCAGTTAACATTGGTAACCCCGGCGAATTTACAATGTTGGAATTAGCTCAGAATATTATAGATTTAACTAATTCAAAATCAAGAATTGTTTATTTGCCACTGCCAGCCGATGACCCAACACAAAGACAACCAGACATTTCTCTGGCAAAAGAAAAGTTAGATGGATGGGAACCTAAAGTACCACTCCGTGGAGGGCTAATTAAAACAATTGAGTATTTCGACCAACTTTTGTCAGAATAATGGAAGTATCGATAAACAATTAAATGAGTACTACAACAAAAAATCCAATAATACTGGTCGTAGACGACAACCCCAAAAATTTACAAATAATCGCGTTAACCCTTCGTGAGTTAAATTACAAATTAATAATTGCTGATGGAGGACAAAAAGCTATAGAATTATCTGAACGGTACCAGGTTGACCTAATCTTGTTGGATGTAATGATGCCTGGTATCGATGGTTTTGAAGTTTGCAGAGTTATTAAGTCCAAACCTCAGTATGCCGGAGTTCCAATTATTTTTTTAACAGCATTAAGCGAAAAAACAAATCTGGTTAAAGGGTTTGAATTAGGTGCTGTTGATTATATAACAAAACCATTTAATAAGGAAGAACTAATTAGCAGAATAAAAACGCACCTGGACCTCAAATTTGCCAGGGACGAGCTTCAGAGTGTATCCAATAACCTGGCTGAATCAAATGCGATAAAAGACAAGATGTTTTCAGTTATTGGACACGACCTTCGCTCTCCTGTTGGAAGCATTAAAATGATGCTCGAAATACTTCTTGGCAATATCGATAATTATGAACTTAAAAAAATCAAGGAAATAATAGCCTCATTATCAAAAACAACCGATGAAGTTTTTAATTTACTTGAGAATCTGCTTTGGTGGGCCCGGTCTCAAAGTGGAATATTAGTCAAGATTCCTGAAAACATTGAGTTATCTTCATTAATAACCGGATTGTATTATTTGAATAAAGAGAGCCTAACACTAAAAAATATTCGTTTCGAAACATCAATCGAGAAAGAATGTATGGTTTATGCTGACATGAACATGCTAAAAACCGTTCTTCGCAATTTGATTTCAAATGCTATCAAATTTACCCCCATGGGGGGTACCGTTTCAATATCAGCAGTAAGAGAAGGTGAATATGTTAGAATCAAAGTTTCCGATACCGGAATCGGAATTTCTGATGAAAACTTATCAAAACTTTTTGATGAAAAACAACAAATATCCTCATTAGGCACTAATAATGAGGCAGGAAGCGGACTTGGGCTCATCTTGTGCAAAAACTTTATACAAGCCAACAATGGGAAAATAAGTGTTGAAAGTGTTTTGGATATAGGAAGTACGTTTACCATTGAGATTCCAGTTGAAAAACAGAATTAAAAACAGGCTATCAGAAACCATAATTAGCTAGTAAACTGAAATATAAATCAAGTATTTTAAATTGTAATTTTAATTCGACTGATATGAAGAAGATTCTTGTAGTTGATGACAGATCATCCATTAGCATGTTATTAGTCCAGTTTCTTGAAAAACAATATGAAGTTGAAACAAAAAGTGACGGACTGGAAGCCTTAATTTGGTTGCAACAAGGCAATATTCCTGATTTAATTCTTACAGATTTGCAAATGCCTAATATGGATGGTTTTGAGCTTATTAAAAGAGTTAAGGAAAGTGGTTTTTTCAAAAACATACCGATTATTGTCCTTAGCAGTAAAGATAGTAGCGGCGATCGGATCCAATGCCTTAAATTAGGTGCAGAGGATTATATTATAAAACCTTTCAACCCTGAAGAATTACTTCTCCGTATTGAAAAAGTAATTCTAAGATAACATCTTATAAAATACTATTTCAAAAACTATTGCCATGTCAAAATTCACAGTACTTCACATTGGGAATGAACAAGAATTTAGTTCTTCTGTAATTTATAATGATTATCAGGTATCTGTCAATAATGCAAACAATCCTTTTACTGCAAGTCAATGGATAAATCAGAATGGACTACCGGATGCCGTTATTTGTGATAAAAAAATACATGGTAGTAATGGCTTTGGGTTCTTTGATCTTTGGATCGAACAATTTGATCCTGACAGAAAAATTCCGTTTATTCTATTAGATGATGAAACGAGTCAATTAACATTCCAAAAAGCTTTAGAAAAAAAGATCGATGATGTTTACACTAAACCCGTAAATATTGAAACTCTTCTTAGTCGAATATTCATTCTCAAAGAAATTAAACCTAGGCTTGAAACCATAACATCAAAATCGTTTCTGATCAAGCCCTACAAAACACCATTTTTCAAAAGAAGTTTTGATATTATCTCTGCATCAGTTGGTTTGTTACTCATTTCTCCAATATTAATCCCATTCGTCATAGCAATTCGGCTTGAATCAAAAGGTAAAGTTTATTACATCTCCAAACGTGTAGGCTCTGGATATAAAGTATTTGATTTCTACAAGTTAAGATCAATGCATACCAATTCTGACAAACGTATCACGGAACTAGCTCATTTAAATCAATACTCCAAAGAAACGACCGGGCCTATAAAAGAAAAAGATGTTTCATTTGAGTTGAACAATGCTTCAACATTAATTGGCGACGATCAGGTTGTTTCTGAATCACAGCATCTTTTGGCAAAAAAAGCTAAGCAGGAAACAGCTTTTGTCAAGTTTGAGAATGACCCAAGAATCACCAAAGTTGGACATATCATCAGAAAGCTTAGTATTGATGAGCTCCCTCAATTAATAAATGTAATAAAAGGAGATATGTCAATAGTTGGTAACAGGCCACTGCCTCTGTACGAAGCAGAACTTTTGACTACTGACGATTGGACAGATCGCTTTCATGGCCCGGCAGGTATTACCGGACTTTGGCAAGTAGAAGCCAGGGGAAAAACGAGTAAAATGTCGCCGGAAGAAAGGAAATCGCTTGATAATAAGTACTCTGAAATTGCAAAAAGCAAATTTTCATTCTGGAAAGACATTTGGATTATCTTAAGGACAATTCCAGCTGTATTTCAAAAGGAAAATGTTTAATTCAAACTTAATCAACTCTTTGATATTTACAATTTTAAGACCTGCTAGCTGAATGAATTAGCTTGAACGTTTTGTTAATAGTTTTATTATCAGTAATTTTCAAAAAGTACAATCCATTAGCCAATCCTAAATCAGAAAAATCAAAACTTCTTCCAGAAAAATCAAAAGAAGAAACAACTTCCTGTGCTAATACCTGTCCACTTGAATTTAAAAAAGTAACATTAAATGAAGTGTTCTGGGAATCAATAATTTCAACATTAATCTTATCGTTAAAAACAGTAGGAAATACCTTTATTTCTGTCGCTGACGTTTCCTGCCGAACTTCATCTTTTTCCAAATTACCTATCGAGAAGTTTTGAGGTATCGACGCACTTTTTAAAGTATTACGTACAGGTATACCATACAAAGCAATTTCATTAATATACGCCGAAGAACCAGCTTGCATCGTTAATCTGATATATCGTGAGCTAATTGTAACTTCCTTTTTTTTCCAGTTTTTATAGGTATTAAGATTCTCAGTATATAAACTTTTCCAGTTGCCAGGTTCTCCATACGAAATTAGGATAGGTTCAACATTATTCATATCATGAAGACAAATACAAGAAATGGAATATTCCTGGCCAAGATCAATTGTTGTACTGTAGGGTGCTTTGGTCGAATTGTAATATGGCTTCCAACTTTTACTGATGGGGTGCTCGTTAAGCTCAACGCTTAGGTTTTGCTCATCAACCAAATATTTGGGAGAATCAGTACTTCCGCCAGTCACTTCATCTATGATCATTGATGAGTTTAATATTATTCTGGGCTCAACATTAGTTATACTCACCTGAAGTGATTGTGATGTTGTGTTACCTTTATTATCAGAAGCAATAATAGTTAAAGAATAAGTCCCAGCTGAATAATAATCAGGAGTAAAGATAATCCGTTGAGTATTCTGATCACAATAAATTCCAGTGAAAGTTTCTCCTGTAACGCTAAATGAAACGGGATCGCCTTCCGGATCAAATACAAACGCTTTTATGGTATCAGTTTTTCCTTCATATAAATTTAATGAAGCAGGTAAATTAAAGTAAGGATATTGTGGCTTAACCCTATCATTTACAATAATTTTGAAAGAAATAGAATCAGATAACAGACCATCATTAACTTTTACAACCAGATTCGAATAAGTTCCAGAATTAAAATAATCAGGCGCTATCAGTAAAAATGGATTTAATGTACTATTGGCATCTAATTTCACAAAGGAAGGAAAATTACGTGTTGTAAATGATAATTTACTATCCTTGGTAAAAAAATCATCAGTAACCGACAACGATACTTTAATTGAATCTCCTTCATTAATATTTACATCCTGAATATCCTGAATATCAGGTCTTTTATTACATTTACCCAAATAGATAATTTCAATTCCGCTTACTCTGGGTTTTCCAATTATTTGTTTAAAGTCGATATTTAAATTGCCATCAGTAACACAAATAGTAAATGCTTTTTGTAACGGTAGTTCCCCTCCTGCTGCATCGTAAATGCAAAAGTTACTCAAAACTGTTGAATCTTCAAGTGCAACATTGAAATAACCTTTGGTTCCATCAAATGAAATATCAGAGTTCTGTTCTCTAAAAAACAGGTTTACAAGATATTTACCAGTTGGCAACGGAAATTTCCACTGTAATTCGGTACCTCCGGGATAGTCGTAGCTGTATGGTCCAAAAATATTAGCTGGCGCAGTTGTGCTATTTACGCCCTTATATGAATGACTGCCTGTTTCGTAGCTATGAGTAACTACATATTGTTTTCCAGAGCCCTGATTATAAACCGATTCCCAATTAAGATTAGAATCAATTATTTCAGGACCACCACAATTTAACCGATAAACCGGGGTATTCGCTTCTAAATCTTTTGGAACAACCTTTAACGGAATAGTACATATAACGGGGTCGCTGTATGAATCAGTGAGTGAAAGCACAACAGAATAGTCTCCAGTTTCAAGATACCTTGGCTTAATTCTCAGATTATAAGTAGTATCATTAACATTATTGATAGTTATAAAGTCCTGATTGCTTGTAATTTTAAGTGTTAAAGAATTAGAATCCTGATCATAAACATGCAATGGAATACTTGTTTCTTCAAGATTATTCACTGTTATCGTATTTATTGGTCTGAAAACAGGAATATGATTTTCGTTAAGCTTTATTGTCAATTGTATCATTTGCCTGTCTTTAGCCTGATGAGAGGCATCGGTAACCGAAACTAATACCTTAAATGTTCCAACATTCATTGTTTTTGGAGTACAAACAAGCTTGGCTTTACCATTTGTAATATTTACCAGCGAAACGAAAGATAATGTCGAATCGAGAGCGAAGACTAATTGATCGCCATCACTAACATTTGCGTTTAATGGAATATCTAAAGTATCATTAGCTGTGATATAATAATTGGTCTTCAGAGAATCTAAAACTGGCCAGCAATTAAACGATGCCATTGAACTTGAATTGGTAATTCCTATGCCAGAATAAGGAGATGACGACGCTGTAATGAATGTAGATGCATCTCCAAACCTAATTGTTTCAAGCGTTGCTAAATGATTGTTTTGTACCTTAAGATTCAACTGGCTTGAAGTTGAGATAAATGGGCATTTATTGTCGTACTTATTGTCGGTTACAATAATAGGGTTTATCTCATTCATATTCTGAAACACATACGAATTATTAATATCAAGGAAATAATTACTACCTACTTCTATAGGGGCATACAATGTTGAGAATAACCTGTTATCTACAAAGACCCCCATATTTTTCTCGAAGTAATTATTAGTTATCTCAATATTGCCTGATCCCATTACAATCATCCCAAAACCAGGAGAGTTAATAATGACGTTATTATAGTACTTGCCAACCGTATTATCACCAATTTGAAAATTATTCTTTTGGTAAGATTCATTATTCAATCCTGAATTCATTATCGTATTGTTATACACCTCAACATCTTCAACCATATTTGCGACCTGAATTGCTTCACGTCCAGTATTCCTGATCAAATTATTATAAACGCGTACATGATGAAATTCCATTCCTGGTGATTTAGTCTCTCCCAGATACATCCCTTCAACCACATTACAAATACTAAGGTCATGAATAATTAAATTATTGAAAACAGGGTATGGAACCGGAGGATTTCCACCAAAATCCTTCTTGGCATATACTCCAAAAAATCCATGATGATCAATTTCCATAAACTCAGCTTCGCAATCAGAACTATATTCTGAAAAAGCTAAACCACAAGTTTGAGCTGAAAGTTTAAACCCATAATGCGAATTGCAGGGGCCTGTACCTGTAACTTTAATGTGTTTGCAATTTTCGAATGTTAATGCGCCCCAATTCAAAGAGTCGTTAATAATAACCTGTCCACCTAGGTTTATAAATACAATAGGTGTTCCAGAATTGCCATTGAAATTCTGGAATTTTAATCCCTTGGTTCTGGTATTTAATATATAAATTGTATCTCCACCTACAGGATTTGTAGTAAAATAAGCTGGAGAAATGATTTTAGGTGCTTCATTATTTATTACAAAAGATTTTACTGCGAATAATTGTAGAAAATTTATCAATAAACAAAAGGTAAAAATCGTTTTTGAATAAATTAATAACTTTTTCATACCCTCCCTCCTTTCTATTCGCAAGCCAGAATAACTCGTTTGATAACTCAAATCACTTATTTGCTAACTAAAGTACAACTTTTAACTTAAAAAAAGACAACGCATGTTTTACAACATACAAAGAAAAAAAACGATGTTTTTTTCACAATTAACTGAATATTTCAATTATAATAATCATGTTATTTAAAATGAAGAAAAATGAAAATCGAATGAATTAAATCATAAGTAATTCATTAAAATTTTATTGAACAAAGGATTACAAGCTAATCATTATTTATTGTCATATTAATAATTTCACTCCAACATACGAAGTAAAATATAGATATTAATATAATTTTTATTTTATTGTATAAAAAAGAAAAATGGAGCTTTCAGCCAATTAATTACTTGAGAAGATTTTCAGGAAAAGAAAAACTATAAGCTATAAGTATATCCAAGAATTTAGAGTATTTTTGAAATTGATATACCATATATCGTGATAAAGGAATCATGAAATAGCTATTATAAAAGTAAGTTCGCCAATAGTAAAATGTATAAATAGCTATTTCATTTTGTTGGAGTATTAGACTTAGGCTAGGAAAAATGCTCATACGCAAATTATAAGACGATAAGCAAAAATCACACAAATGAAATAGACAACTTAGTAAATTCTTATGCGTATTTCAAAACTGTTTAAAAGATCAATTGTAGTATTTTTCTGGGGATATTTATCTGTTATTGTTGCTCTGGCTCAAAATAAGAACACTGTCGATTCCCAAATACAAAAAAATCAATACGAGGTTGATGACTTTATTCGTAAGCTCCCTCCAATCGAAACATTTATTGATTCTGCGTTAACCAGAGAGCCATTGGTTGGACAGTTAAAAATGGATATTAAAAGACAGGAACTGGAATTATCATTAGCCAGGAAAAATTGGACGAAAGATATTATTGGAGGAAGCGCAGGAATTAATTACGGAAAGTTTGATAATCTTGTTATTAGTAAAGATTTAGGACTTGACCAATTAAACACATCAGCCGGAGAACAAACCAGGTATTCAGTTGGGCTTTCAATGAAAATTCCAATTGCCACTCTTTTTGATAAAAGTAATGTTAAACGAGCTAAAATTGATTTGGAAAAGTTAGATTATACCAAACAATCACTTATAAAAAAAATACGAGATGACGTCTATTTAAAATATAACGAATTGATTAGCAGTTATCAAAAATATATGATTCTTATCCACGATTTTGACAGTTATGATACATTTATACAACAGGCAGAAAAGGACTTTTATCGAAATCAAAAATCATTGTCAGAAGTGCTCAATTTAAAAATGAGCAGATCGAAAGCTCAAATGGATTTGCTTGATGCTAAGAATAATTTTCAAAAGGCAGTTTGGGAAATTCAGGAATTATGTGGAATTGAAATTAAGTACTAATTTTTGAAAACAAGTCAATGCAGTTTAACCTAATCTATTTCATAAGGCTATTTTCCAAGCACATACTATTAATAATAGGAGTGCCAATTGTGCTTGCAACATCGGTTTTTCTCCTGACCAAAGATGAACCGCGTATGTATTCCTCTCAAACAACGATATATACAAGTTTTGCGTCCGGAAGTTCTATCGATTTATCAACAATGAAGATTAACTCTATAAATACAGCGTTTGATAATTTGATTGGTACCATTAAATCGAGAGAAACTATTGAAGATGTTGGTTTAAAACTATTTGCCGAGCACTTATCTCTGGATAAGGTTGATCCTTTAATAATTCTTCCTGAGCATTATCAGGCGTTTATCAACTCTCTACCTGCCGAGGTCAAAAAACTGAAAGTTAGTGGTAATTTGAAAAAGACATTCGACAACGTTAAAGCATATCGATTAAAAAAACCAGGAAATTTCATTGATAACTTAATAAAAAAGGGACATCCGAATTATGGTAGTAGTAATATTCTGGGGAAATTAAAAGTGAGACGCCTTCAAAGTAGTGACAACATTGAGCTTACTTTTGAATCGAATGATCCGGGAATATGCCAATACACCCTGATATATTTGACTGAAACTTTTAAAGACTATTATCTTTTATTGAAAGCTGGTGAATCTGATAGCGCTGTAGCCTATTATGAAGCAGAGGTTGCCAAAGCAGCCGAAAAACTCCGCATTTCGGAAGAAGAACTGCTAAAATTCAACCAGGATAATCAAATTATCAACTACAGTGAGCAAAGTAAGTTTATAGCCGCCAGAAAAGAAGCATTTGAATCGGGTTATCAAGAAGTTTTAAAAAGAAATTCGGCAGCAAAAGCTATTATCGACTTAATGGAAACCAAAATGTCTCCTTACGATAAAAAGAAACTTTCAGGCATAGAACTGATGAAACGTAGAGAAAAATTAGCTTCGGTTAATCAGGAACTGGCAATGATTAAATTTTTTTCCAATGGTGTTGATGATCAAAATTCATCCAATAACCAGCAATTTCAAACATTAACACAACAAGCTTATGATTTAAAACAACAAATGAAAACTGCAGTTGATTCACTTTATAATTTAACCAGCACCAAAGAAGGCATTCCTTCTAACAATATACTGAATGATTGGCTGACAAATGTTATTGAATATGAAGGAACAAAGGCACAAATAACTACATTGGATCAATTAAGATCAGATTTTGACAAATTGTATGCACGGTATGCTCCGATGGGAGCTACAATGCGGAAGTTGGAGCGAAAGATTAATGTTAATGAAGATGAATATATCACATTATTGAAAAACTTAGGATTAGCTAAACTTAAACAGCAAGGATTAGTTGCCACATCTGGGTTTTCTGTAATTGATGAACCCTTCTTTCCAGCTACGCCATTACCAAGTAAACGAAAAGTGATTATTCTTGCATCGGGTATAGTTAGTTTGATTCTGGTATTGTTTATTATTCTAATAATCGATCTCATTGATCCAGCATTAAGAAATACTATTAGGGCTAAAGGTAAAACAGGGCTTGAGATTGCCACACTGTTCCCGATATTATTACCAAGAAAAAGAACAACAATCAACCAGCAAATTGAACAACAAAGTATTGACATTTTAATTCGGAAAATTTTCCTTGATACCGACCAACTTGTTGGAAATAAACAAAAAACAATTGCTCTATTTAGTACCCGACCTAAAGAAGGAAAAAGTTTTCTGATTAATAAAATACATCAGAATCTAAAAAAACTTGGCATTTCTTCATTGTTACTTGTTCCTGAAGGATCGTTGAATACAGACGAAATTGACAATTCAGCAATTGAATTCAAAATAGATGAGCATTATATTACTTCAAAAAATATAAAGCATCTGATTAATTCTTCAGAAATCATAAAATTTGAAGAATCAGAATTTGTTTTAATTGAATTACCAGGATTTATCCACAATTCCTATCCAATTGAGCTATTTAAAAGTATCGATATTTGTTATTTAGTATGTAGGTCAAACCGATCATGGGCAGTATATGATTCTGCAATAATTGAAGAAACTTTAAAACTAAAAACAAAATCCACTTTGACATTAATTCTAAATGGAGTTGCGCTAGATGAAATGGAATCGTTATTGGGAGAACTTCCCAAAAAAAGGTCATGGATGAGAAAAATAGTAAAAGGGATAGTAACTCGTCAATCAAGAACGAAATCAGTGGTATAAACGATCTTCAGCCAGAAATATGAATTTAGAAATACTTAAATTCATATTGTTCCATCCTCCCGATATTTGGTTATCAAATTTAGTAATAGAGTTTTTATAAAGATCAATCTCAACTAGATTAAACAATAACATTTACTTATAAGGCAGTGAACGAGTTTGAAAAAAAGATTGGAGCCGATAGGTTAAAAAAACCAGAAATAATAGGTCTGATACTGATTTCCACTTTATTTACAGCCTACATCATCGCCGAATGGGGGTTAATGTCAGGAGTGAATGCCATGTTACTGCCAATATTGCTTTTCTTCTTAGCCTCACTATTTTACAACCCCAGAATTGGAATAATTACAACTTATACCCTCAATTTTTTCGTTTTGGGAATTTACCGCTACATTGGAACCATCCCCTGGGGGCTTATGGTCGATTCGATGTTGATTATCACCTATCTGGCTCTTTTTTTCAAAACGTTTCACCACTCAGTCCCCTGGGAGAATGCCAAAAACGAGTTGACTTTGATTGCTTTTGTTTGGTTGGGCCTTTCTTTCATGCAACTCGTTAACCCTGAAGCCGGCAACCGAACAGCATGGTTCTACGCCATGAGGGGCGTATCGCTTTATATGTTCCTGACAATTCCATTAATTTTTGTAACATTCAATAAAGCCAAAGATTTAAACTTGTTTTTTCTCCTGTGGGGAATTTTCTCGATTATGGGCTCGTTAAAAGGTATGCAGCAAAAATTCCTGGGAGTTGATCCCTTTGAACAAAGGTGGCTCGATGAAGGCGGAGCTGCTCAGCATATTTTGTTTGGAAAACTTCGCATTTTCTCTTTTTATTCCGATGCCGGTCAGTTCGGCGCAGCACAAGGACAAGCTGGTGTTGTCTTTGCCATTTTGGGGTTTGATGAGAAAAAATTCAGAAAGAGGCTTTTCTATTTCACTGTCTCAATTCTTGGTATATACGGAATGATGATTTCGGGGACTAGAGGTGCAATGGCAGTTCCAATTATGGGTTTCATGTTGTATATCATTCTGAAGAAGAATGTTAAAGCAATGATTGTTGGTGCAGCAATAATGGTTGGTGTGTTTGTTTTTTTTAAATACACAACGATCGGGCAAGGGAATGATACGATAAGAAGAATGAGAACTGCATTTGATCCTAACGACCCGTCATTGCAAACGCGCCTTGAGAACCAACGCAGGTTAAAAGCCTACTTAGCGAGCCGACCCTTTGGTGGAGGTTTAGGCTCAACCGGAAGCCTTGGACAACGCTATAACCCGGGAACATTTTTAGCATCAGTTCCAACAGACTCCTGGTATGTAATGATTTGGATGGAACAAGGAATTGTGGGATTATGGACACACCTGGCAATTTTATTTTTTATCTTAGGGAAATCTTGCTATTTAATAGTTTTCCGAATTAGAGACGATCTTGTAAAAACCCGAACATTGGCTTTGGCCTCCGGGATGTTTGGGATTATGGTTGCATCGTATGGAAACGGTGTGCTTGGGCAAATGCCCACTGGAATTATTCTTTATTCGGGCATGGCGTTCATGTTTTTAGCGCCAAAATACGACGAAGAAGCGATGAATGCGAAAGAAATTGAAACTAAAACCTTAAAAGCCCTTTCAGTATGAGTATTCAAAGCAGCCAATTCCCGTTAGTTTCAATAATAACAATCAATTACAATCAATCGGCGATTACCTGCCAGTTGCTCGAATCGTTACGTAAGATTAGTTACCCGAATATCGAAATATTTGTCATCGACAATGCTTCTCCCAACGATAAGCCTGAAGCAATTAAAGAAGCATTTCCGGAAATAAATCTCATTCAAAGTAATGAAAATCTGGGATTTGCAGGTGGAAATAATTTGTGCGTTCGCAAAGCTTCGGGAAAATACCTGTTGTTCCTGAACAATGACACCGAAGTTGCTCCCGGTTTTTTGGAACCATTGGTAGAAAAATGCGAATCGGATCCGCAAATTGGAGCAGTTAGCCCAAAGATCAAGTTTTACTCCAAACCCGATACCATTCAGTTTTCCGGGCAAGCGCCCATCAACAATTTTACCATGCGAAGCCGGGGTTATGGTTACGGAATGGTTGACAGTGGCCAGTTTGAGCAAGATTCTCTGACCAATTTTGTGCACGGAGCCGCTATGATGGTGCCAATGGCCGTCGTCAGAAAAGTTGGATTGATGCCCGAATGCTATTTTCTTTATTATGAAGAGCTCGATTGGTGCTCAAGCATCAAAAGAGCCGGATACAAACTTTGGTATGTACACAACTCAACGGTACTCCACAAAGAATCGATGTCGATTGGCAAACTTACGCCGTTCAAAACTTATTACATGAACCGAGCACGGTTGCTGTATTTGAGAAGGAACGTACATGGACTGAGTTTCTTCGTGGCTGCTTTGTATCAAACCTTTGTGGCCATTCCCAAAAACATGACAGTGTTTTTGGCGACCGGGAAAACCGATCATTTCAAAGCGTATTTAAATGCAGTGTTGTGGAATTTCAAAACCATGTTTAAACGGGATATTCACATCAACCCGACACTCGACTAATTCGTTTAACCGAAAAAAAGAACAAATGGATATTTTCAATTTCATTCAAACGGTATTGTTAATCTTGCTGGGCCTGGCAACCCTCTACATTTTCATTTTCGCATTTGCCGGATTGTTTTATCGGCAACCAGCTTACGTAAAGCAGGTCGGGCAAAGGAAAATAGCCGTGTTGATTCCAGGATATAAAGAAGACGGAGTAATTGTAGAAGTGGCTCAGGAAGCATTGATTCAGGATTATCCTGCCGAATTGGTTGATGTTGTTATAATCGCCGACTCTTTTCAGCCTGAAACCCTTCAAAAATTGCGCGAACTACCCATTAAACTGATTGAAGTTAGTTTCGAGAAAAGCACCAAGTCGAAGGCCTTGAACAAAGCCATGGAACAGCTCGACAGCAACTACGATATTGCCGTGGTTCTCGATGCCGACAATGTGATGGCGAAAGATTTCCTCTCGAAAATCAATGCTTCGTTCGAAAATGGCATTCTTGCGGTTCAGGGACACCGGGCCGCTAAAAATATGAACACATCGCTAGCCGTGCTCGACGCTGTCAGCGAAGAAATAAATAATCACATCTTTCGCAAAGGACACCGGGTTTTAGGTTTGTCGTCAGCCATAATTGGCTCGGGAATGGCTTTTAAGTACGATTTCTTTAAGGAAATGATGGCTTCAGTAAAGGCTATTGGAGGTTTCGATAAAGAGATTGAATTGAAAATGCTTAGCCAGAAGCAAAAAATTGAATACCTCGACGATGCCTACGTGTTCGATGAAAAAGTTCAGAAAGCTGAAGTTTTCAGTAATCAGCGCAGGCGTTGGCTCTCGGCGCAACTGCATTATTTCAGGCAAGATTTTCTGAAAGCTTTACGTGATTTATTCCTGAAAAGCAATATCGACTATTTCGATAAAGCCATTCAGTTTATACAGCCGCCGCGCATTTTGCTCCTGAGTGCTGTCGGATCGCTCGGAATCGTATTTATTCTAGTCAATCTGCTGATTAGCAATATAGCAATCTATCCATTTTTATGGATGACATTGATTATTCTATGCACGCTTTCGTTCCTGTTCTCGATCCCGAGTTCGTTTTACAACCGGAGAACAGCGGTGGCCATTCTGAGTCTGCCCAAAGGGATGTTTTTAATGCTTGGCTCGCTGCTCAAAATAAAAGGCGCTAACAAGAAATTTATTCACACTCAACATACATCAACAACTTTAAAGAAGTAAGCATGACAGCGCCCATTCAATTCCAGTCTCGATTTCAACCGCTTTTAACGGGCGATTTTGGTGCATTAAGTCAGTTTGAACACCACACTTGTGAAGAAGCTCACTTGTTTTTTATCGGACGAATTTTTAACCAGAAAACCGAGGATTTACTCCCCCATTTCCTGAAAAACGGGAAGGATTCATTGCGAATACTCGATGGCGATTTCGTGCTGATTATTGTGGTGGGCAAAACTGTTTATTTCTTTAAAGACCGTCACGGCGCGGGCAAGCAGTTGTTTTATACCAACGAGTTTTTCACCTCGCAATTAATTGATTTTACTTCGTTGGCCGGTTTTGAGTGCAAGCCCGATTTGGAAGCGCTTTTTACCTTCCTGAGCATTGGCTATATTCCTTCGCCACAAACATCGTTGCTGGGCGTGAAAAAACTGCCGGGAGGCCATTTGATGGTGTATGAAAACAACTCTATAAAAACTACTGATCTGTTCGATTATCAGGATTTTACCGCTTCGCCGGAAACCAGACTAACCCTTGACGAAGCTACCAACGAATACGAACGACTGCACAAACAATCTATTGCCAACCGAATAGAAGGAGCTGAAAAAGTTGGTTTACTTTTAAGCGGTGGATACGATTCGGGTGGTAACATTTCTGCCCTGCGCGACTTGTATGGTGGCGATGTTGTTTCCTATTCCATTGGTTTTAAAGACAATCCCTGGACAGAATTGCCCCTTGCCAAAATCCTATCGGAAAAATACCAAAGCAAACATTTTGAGTACGAAATTGATGGTTCCGAAATCATGGATTTGCCGCAAATTATCAACGCGCTGGGCGATCCGTTTCAGGAAGGTGGCTTAATGCTCAATTACTCGGCTATGCGCCTGGTGAAAGAAAGCGGCGAGCAACCGCAGATCATTCTGGGAGGCGATGGCAACGACCAGCATTTCGGAACGTCGGGCAAAGAATTGGCAATTCACTGGAAATTCAAGAAAAATGGTGTTCAGGCTTTCCAGAAATTTTTTGATGCTGCCGGAAATACAAGCTTGTTCGAGAAAGACAATATCTTTTTCAGGTCGCAGTTTCACAACCGCAAAATCCTGCATATTCAACAAAGCGATACATTCGGATTCACCAAAAATCGCCTCAAAAAGCTGAATAGCATTGGCTACAAAGTTCCTGAATATCAATACCTGAAAACTAGTCCGAAGAAATACGCCGATTTCGACGAGTTTTTCCGTTGCCGAAATTATTTCGTCGATATCAAGCAGGTAATCAACGAAGTAATCCTGTTTAAAGCGTCGAAAATGGCTGATATGTTTGGCAACAACATTTCGTTCCCATACATGAGTACCGAGCTGTACGAATTCCTGAAAACCATGCCTGTTAACTACAAATTTTACGGCTCGCTCGAAGAATTATCGAAAGGAAACGGAAAATCAAAATACCTGCACAAGCAATACCTCAAACCAAAACTTCCGACCGAAATTACCGACCGGAAAAAGCAGGGCGGTTTTGCACCTCTGCCTATTTTCCTGAGAAATAAAGAACAACGAACCAATATTTTCAGGATGATTGAGCAATCGGATGCTGTGAAAGCACTGTTCAGGAAAGATATGATTCACAACTTTTTACAACAATACGATCAGGTTGCCGAATCGCCCGGATACTGGTTCTGGTACAAACAAGTACAAGCCAATCAAATCATTAACCTCACAACACTGGTTGTTTGGTGGGATATTTTTATTGGCGGCAAAAAGAATGCAACATCGTTAACCGATTTAATGTAACCCGATAAAATTAAGGCTATGAGGATAGGCATTGAGGCGCAGCGTTTGTTTCGGAAGAAAAAACATGGGATGGACATGGTGGTTCTGGAATTGATCCGGAACTTGCAGGAAATTGACAAAGTGAACGAATATTTCATATTTGTGAAGCCTGATGTCGATAACCAGGTAATTCGGGAAACGCCAAATTTTCACATTGTTGAACTTGGCGGCGGACCTTACCCGACCTGGGAACAAATAGCTTTACCAAAAGCTGCGAAGAAATACCAATGCGATTTGCTGCACTGCACCAGCAACACCGGTCCGGTAAATACTTCCATTCCGCTGATGATAACTCTGCACGATATCATCTACATGGAAAGCCTGAGTTTACTGAAGAAAGACGGCACCTGGTACCAAAAACTGGGCAATGTATACCGCCGCTGGAATGTGCCGGTTGTTGTTCGCAAAAGCAAATCGGTAATTACCGTTTCCGACTTCGAACGCGAACGCATCAGCCGCTTTTTTGGGCTCAACAGCTCTAAATTGCACACGGTGTACAACGGAGTTGGCAGGCATTTTCGGCCCATTAGTGATAAAACTGAACTCGACCGGATTGCTGCAAAATACCGATTACCCGAAAAATTTATGTTCTTCCTCGGAAATACCGATCCGAAGAAAAATACGCGGGGCGTTTTGAAAGCTTATGCCGAATTCAGGAAAACATCGGCAACCGATTACAAGTTGGTTATGCCCGATTACGAAGAAACGGCATTGGTTGCACTACTAAAAGAACTTGACTGCCCCGAAATACGCGAGCATATTCATTTAACCGGATACATCATCAACACCGATTTACCCGGAATCATCAACCTGAGTACCTTGTTTCTGTATCCATCGCTTCGCGAGAGTTTTGGAATTCCGATTCTCGAAGGCATGGCCTGTGGCATTCCGGTCATCACGTCAAATACCTCGTCGATGCCCGAAATTGCCGGAGATTCAGCGTTTATTATCGACCCGTTTAAGCCTGAAGAAATTACCGCTGCCATGAATAAAATACTCGACAGCAGCGATTTATACAAGCAACTAAGCGAAAAGGGAATTCAACGGGCGGCCTTGTTCTCGTGGGAAAATATGGCCAAAAGTGTTTTGAAATTGTACAACGAATTTTCAGCAAAATAAACAGCATGCTCGAAAACGAACATATCGTTTGCATCTCGTATTCAACCTGGGAAGGGCCGTACACCAAATCGGTTGTGCAGCTAATGTCATTGCTGGCGTTGAACAACCGGGTTCTCTTTATCGAGTATCCGTTTACGTGGAAAGACATTTCCACCACGCTGAAAGGCAGGCAAAATGCACCGGTTGCACAAATGCTCGGCTTTAAGAATCGGTTGACGACTAAGCAAACCTCTGAAAAAGCGTTGGTTAACCATTGGGTTTTGCCGCCGCTTTTGCCCATGAACATGATTCAAAGTGAGGCACTTTATAAACTTTTCCTGAAAATAAATACGTGCATTTACAAGCGGTCGATTAAAAAAGCACTGAAAAGACTGAAATGGGAAAATCCGATTAACGTGGTTGCCTATAACCCCATTTTTGGTGAATCGCTCGCAGGAAAGCTTCCCGAAAAAGTGAACATTTACTATTGCTACGACGGATACATCAAAGACAGGCGCGGACTTCGGGCCTGGGAAGCCGACTTGCGCTACTCTCGCTTAACCGATGGAATTATAGTGACTTCCGACTACCTGAAAGAACAAAAGTTACCTTACAATTCGAAGGTTGCCACTGTAAAAAACGGAGTCGATTTCGAGCTTTTTAACCGGGCTGCCAAAACCAATACAAACTTAGAGCAGCGGAAGAAAATTGGCTACATTGGTAGCATCGATCAGCGATTCGATCTCGAAACGGTTGAGTTTTCGGTACGCAACTTGCCCGAATTCGACTTCGAATTTATTGGCGATGTCCGCAATCAGGAAGTAAAAGATGTGCTGGAAAAGTTCCCGAACGTTAGTTTCCTTCCTCCTGTAAAACCATACGAAGTGCCCGAAATACTGCGGCAGTGCGACGTTGGCATTATTCCATATTTATGCACCGAAATCAATAAAAATGTTTACCCGCTTAAGATTAACGAGTATCTCGCTGTGGGCGTGCCGGTTGTAATTACAAATTTTGCCAACCTGCCCGAATTTGCTGATTACGTTTCGTTTGCATCGTCGAAAGAACAATTCAAAAACGCGCTGCTTACCGAAACCGAAACGGATAGCCTGGAGAAAATAAACCAGCGAATTGATTTTGCCCGCTTAAACTCCTGGAAATCGAGAGCAAACCTGTTTTCAGAAGAAATAGCGAATTTTATCAGGATTAAAAACACAACAATCAAATAACTACAAAACCTTACCATAATGTTTCGACCCTTTGTACCGGCCAATGTAAAAAAGCATCGTTTCGAGTTTCAGACGATGGAAGAGATTCCTGATGAAATTTTTGAACGAATCAGGACAGGTTTTGCTGCCTTAAAAACCGATGCTCCGCTCATTTCGGTGAATATCATCGCCTGGAACGAAGAGCAAAATATACTTCGGAACTTGTCGTCGCTTAGTGCTATGAAAAGCAAGTATCCGATTGAATTTGTGTACGTTGACAACAATTCGAAAGACAAAACTTCGGAAATAATTCGTCGTTGTGGAATAAACCCAGTATTCGAACTTAAGCAGGGATATGGTTTTGCGCGTCAGGCAGCTTTAGAGAATTCGCATGGCAAATACATTATTACCGGTGATGCCGATACCATTTACCCGCCTACCTGGATCGATACCATGCTGACACCAATTCTGGAAGGGAAAGGTTTCGCCACCTATGGAACGTATTCATTTATACCCAATAAAGGCAAATCGAGACTAAAATTTGCGTTTTATGAATTGTTTCGGGATGTGATTCACGAAGCACGTTCGAGAAAAAGGCCCGAGCTGGCTGTTGGAGGAGTAAATTTCTGTTTCCTGAGAGAAGAAGCGCTGAAAATCGGGTTTATTAAAAGCGATTCGCGCATGGAAGACGGACAGATGGCCTGGGCGTTGAGCAAAATTGGCAACCTTAAACGTGTAACTAAATTAAAGGCAATGGCCTGGACTGTTACCCGGTCGGTTGATAAAAGCGGTTCGTTTTTCAAGGCCATTACCAGCCGCATTGTCAAAGAACTGAAGCGTATTAGCATTTATTTCAGAAAAACACCGAAATAGTATGTCGTTAAAAGAAAAGTTAAAATCAAATCCAACGATCAAGAAACTGGTTCTGTGGTCGATAACTTCCAGCAGAAATCCGCGCCCGAGGCTGTGGATACGGCTTTTTGTCAACCCACTTGTTCACAAAAAGGGAAAGGGAACAGTTATCCGGCGGCAAACCAGAATTGACGTTTTTCCCTGGAATAATTTTACACTTGGACAAAATTGTACAATTGAAAGTTTTACCACCGTTAACAACGGAGTTGGAGAAGTACAAATTGGAAACAATTCGAGAGTAGGAATAGGCAATACCATAATCGGACCAGTCAAGATTGGGAACGATGTAATTTTAGCTCAGAACATAGTCATTTCTGGCTTAAATCATGGATATCAGGATGTTAAAATTCCAATAAAAGATCAGCCGGTAACGATGACCAGGATAACCATCGAGGATGAAGCCTGGATTGGCGCCAACGCGACGATTGTTGCCGGAGTAACTATCGGGAAACACTGTGTTGTTGCAGCCGGGTCGGTAGTTACGAAAGATGTACCCGATTATTCGGTTGTTGGAGGAAACCCAGCCCGGATCATCAAACAGTACAATCGGGCAACAGGAAATTGGGAACGAATATAACAACGACTTTAAATGGCGAAAAAGCAATTAGCAATCAACATGATAGCAAACGTGATAGCATTTGCTATTCAGTTTGGGATCAATTTCTTTTTTACACCTTATTTAATTCGAACTGTAGGCAAAGAAGCTTACAGTTTTTTCCCTTTGGCAAATAGTTTCATCAGTTATGCAAGTATTTTAACGATTGCATTAAATTCAATGGCCAGCCGTTTTATAACCATTAAAATACAACAAAACGATACTGAAGGAGCCAATGTGTACTTTAATTCGGTTTTAATGGGAAATACGCTCATTGCAGTTTTTCTTTCAATTCCTTCCATTCTTACGGTTGTTTTTATTGATTATTTGCTAAATATTCCACCGGCTTTAGTTGCCGATGTTCAGATACTTTTTGCATTAGTTTTAGGTGGAACATTAGTTAGTATTGTTACTTCAGTGTTTGCCGTTTCAACTTTTGCGCGCAACCGACTGGAACTTGAGTCGATGCGAAATGCCGAATCAAATGTATTGAGAGTGGTTCTCCTGATCGTCTTGTTCTATTTTTTCAGACCCTCGATATCATATATTGGCATTGCCAACGTTGCGGTAGTTTTATTCATGCTGGTAGTAAATGTAAAATACACCAAACTTCTTCTTCCTGATATTCAGATAAATCGCAATTATTTTAATTGGGGAGCAATTAAAGAATTATTGTCTTCAGGGGTGTGGAATTCAATCAACCAACTTAGTTTAATCTTGCTAACAAATCTTGATTTGCTGATATGCAATGTGCTGCTTGGTGCTTCTATCACCGGTGAATACGCTCTGGTAAAAACCATACCCTTGTTTATTCAATCGTTAGTTGGGATGCTTGTCGGTGTCTTTGTTCCTGAATTTATGATATTGTATGCCCAAAACAAAAAAGATGATTTACTGGTAAGTATCAAAAGATCAATCAAATTCATGTCAATCATAATGACTATCCCTTTGGGCTTTTTATTGATTTTTGGGGACACATTTTTCTCGCTTTGGGTTCCCAACCAGGATACGCATTCTCTCTTCTTTTTGTCAAACCTAACCATCATCCCGCTAATTGTTACCACCAGTATCAATACCGTTTACAATGTGTACACCGTGACTAATAAATTAAAAATTCCGGCGCTGGTCCTCCTGATGACCGGCATACTCAATACGCTAATCATACTTCTGTTACTAAATATTACCCAATTAGGAGTGGTTGTAATACCTATGGTTAGTATGATTATCGGACTGGCAAGAAACCTGATTTTTACGCCAATATATGCAGCCCGGGCCTTATCGGTAAAATGGAACGTATTTTACAAAGCCATTTTGCGGGGAATGATTTGTTGCCTGGCAGTTGTCGGAATATCTTTAGCCGTTAAATATTTCTATGTTCCCAAAACCTGGGTAACGTTTCTCGGTGTAGCTATGGTTACAGGAATATTGGCTTTAACAACAAATATTGTTATTACACTGAATAAGAATGAATTAAATATCGTCAGAGGGATGATCAATAAAATACTTATAAAAGTTTATTTAATTAAAACCAAATAGTATGGCAAAAGTACTCTCGATCCTGCAAAATATTGGAAAATATTCCGGCATGTACAAGGAATATCTTTCCCAGAAAAAAAGCATAAAACAATCAAAACCAACCATTTTCCTGTTTGGTACGCCTTTTCACAGCAATATGGGCGACCAGGCTCAAACGTATTGTATTATCAGATGGCTGAAACAAAACTACCCTGAACACAAAGTGGTTACCTTCTTCCTGCGAAATTCTACCAATAGAATTTTATCCTACATCAGGAAAACGATTGGTTCCGACGATAAAATTGTCTGCCACAGTGGTTATCATCTAACCAACTTATACAACGAACAAGCTGTATACAAACAACTTGTAAAATTATTTCCTGATGTTCCAATTGTAATCTTTCCACAGACAATTAACTACACCACAACCGAGGCAGCCCAGGAAACTGCCAGGCTTTTTAATGATCATCCGAGGCTTACCATTTTATGCCGTGATGAAGTTTCTTTTGATACAGCAAAATCACTTTTTGATAAATGCCAATTGTTTCTTTATCCTGATGTTGTAACCTCACTAATTGGAACCAAACAGTTTAATAAACAACGAGATGGAATTTTATTCTGTATCAGAAATGATAAGGAGGCTTTTTATAAGAAGGAACAAATTAATTCATTAATAAAGAGACTGGAACCTTTCGCGAAGGTTTCTATAACTGACACCACTATTAAAACACCGGCTTCGGAAATAATCGACAACCGGGAAAAGTTTCTCAACAGCATTTTTGATGAGTATTCAGGATATAAGCTAGTCATCACAGACCGGTATCACGGGACAATTTTTTCGCTCATTTCAGGAACGCCTGTCATTGTTTTGTCTTCATCCGATCATAAATTGAGTTCTGGAGTTAAATGGTTTCCACCAGAATTTAGCGACTATGTAACCTATGCCAAAAGTCTTGACGAAGCATACCTGTTTGCAACCCAAACCTTAAAGAAACAGTTGGAATACCAGCTTCCCGACTATTTTTTACAAAACTATTGGAACGTACTCAAATCTAAACTGAACGAAAAATAAGCATACAAAATGGAAGCAAAAATTACCGTCGTTGTTCCAATTTATAATGTCGAAAAGTACCTTCTACGTTGCGTTGATTCAATTACGAACCAAACGCACAAGAATTTGGAAATCATATTGGTAGATGATGGTTCTCCTGACAATTGCGGTAAAATATGTGATGAATTAGCCTTGAAAGATTCAAGGATTATCGTGATCCACAAACCGAACGGAGGCTTATCGGATGCCCGAAATGCCGGGATAAACATAGCAACCGGTGACTATATTGGTTTTGTTGACAGCGATGATTTTATTCACCCTGATATGTTCAAAGACCTTTGCGAACGTTTGGAAAAAAACCAGGCCGACATTGCACAATGCAGCTTCCAGAGGGTAACCGACGATGAATATAAAAGTCCTGGTGATGCCACAAACGAAAAAATACTGACCAACATTGATACATTGAAACTCCTCTTCACGCCATATAGGGTTGATTTTGTAGTGGCCTGGGACAAACTCTACCGAAAAGACCTTTTTAAATCGATAAGGTATCCGAAATCAAAAATTCATGAAGACGAATTCACCTCATACAAACTATTTTACGAAGCTAAGAAAATTGTAGCCATTGAGAAAAAGTACTACTATTACTATCAGTCGCCCAATAGTATTATGCGCAGTACTATAAACGAGAAGAAATTACATTATGCCGAAGCCATGGAAGAACGGATCAAGTTCTTTGAGGAAAAGCAAATGCCTGATTTCTATACTCTTTCGTTGAAAAACTATGCCCAGTGGCTGCTGCTATTCTCGTATATTAACCGCCAGCAATTAAAAGAAATGCCCCAAATATCAGCTAGCCTGAAGGTACGCTATAAAAGAGTTTGCGGTGTTATTAATAAAACATCAGGTATAAAAAAGCGTTCAAAATTTGCTTTTAGGTTGGCTGAAAATTGTCCCAAACTATCGGGTATTCTTATTTACAACAACGTATATAAAAGCAACATTTTGAGCAAATTAGCCATCCTTACCGGACTTATCGACGAATAAACTCGGGCAGTTTTTTAATGATGTTCATTATCTTTTTCACGTAGCGTTTGGTTTCCCCAACCGGTTTAAACCCTTTCCATTTGGTTTGATTCAAATACTTGAAAAACAGTTCCCGGAACCCAGAGAGATTATCATACGTTTGATACATCGGTTTTCGTCCGACGAAATGAATATTGAACGGATCGTCGCAAGGCGTATCGGCAAACCAGTTCCAACGCGGGTCCAGTTCAACCCAACGGTTAGCCATCACAATGTTAATCCCATATTGATCAGGATAATTGGCGTATTTTTCATTGTCGGCAATACATTTAACAACGGTTGCTGCACTATTTTCTTCCCTCCATTTTTTCACATTAATCGATAAAATTCCGGTATTAAAGTATTTTGTATCAGGGTCGAAGCCTAGCTCTTTGTAATTCAGAATACCGCCCCACGAGTTACTAAAAACTTTTAGTCGAGGGTCGACAACCGCCCCCAACATATTTTCGCCCAAGTCGATATTCCAAAGCTCCGAAACATCGTGCATCACAATCATATCCACGTCGAAATAGATTATTTTGTCGAACGATTCAGGAATAAAATGGGGAATGAAAATACGGGTATGAATGTTTTTGGGATACGAACTTCGATCAAACGGAATTTGCATGTCATCAGGAATCGCTTCATCCATCGAAATCCAATTAAAATTCATCATTGAAGAACTAACTGAAGAAATTAGCTTCTTTTGGTTTTTTCTTGTTATACCGTCCTCAACAACAAAAATCTCGATTTTTTCACCAGTCTTATGGTTCGACTCAATTGATTTTAAAAGAGCTGCGAGCAAAACAACGTAGTGATTGTCACAAGCTACAATAACAGCAATGGAAGAAAGGTTCATAGGCTTAAATATTCATTATTTGATATAGCAATTTAAACAGAATCTTCGAATTTCTAATATCTCATTCTGAAATAAAAAACCATTCCGGCATTTATTGTTTCTCATATTTATAAAAGGAATCATTCTAATTTTTCTATATTAGCTAAATCATCACCTTACAATGAAACCAACATGAAAGCACTCGAAATTACATTCTGGCTTTGCCTTTTCCTGGTTTTCTATGCCTATGTAGGATATGGAATTTTGCTGTTTATTCTTGTAAAGTTGAAGCGAATTTTTATGAAGTCAAAAACTAACAATGTAGCTAATTATGAGCCAGAAGTGACGCTTTTTGTTGCTGCTTATAACGAAAAAGACTATGTTGATGCTAAGATACAAAACTCGTTTAGCCTCGAATACCCGCGTGAGAAAGTTAAGCACGTTTGGGTGACCGACGGATCGAATGATGGCACCCCGGACTTACTTCGCAAATATGAAGGTGTAGAAGTATACCACCTGGATGAACGGGGCGGAAAGATTGGGGCTATGAACCGGGGGATGAAATTTGTAAAAACACCGATTGTCATTTTTTCCGACGGCAATACCATGCTCGGCCATGAATCGATCAGACGAATTGTAAATCTCTTTGCCGATCCCAAAGTAGGCTGTGTTTCAGGCGAAAAGCGAATTTTCAATAAAGAAAAAGACGGAGCTGCCGGAGCGGGTGAAGGACTCTATTGGAAATATGAATCAACATTAAAAAAGTGGGATGCCGAATTGTATTCGGTTGTAGGTGCTGCCGGTGAATTGTTTGCAATCAGAACTGAATTGTTTCAGGAAGTTGAAAGAGATACTTTGCTCGACGATTTTATCATTTCGCTGCGGGTTGCGATGAAAGGCTACACCATTCAATACGATCCGGAAGCGTATGCCATCGAATCGGCTTCGGCCAACGTAAAAGAAGAGCTGAAACGAAAAATTCGTATCTCAGCCGGTGGCATTCAGTCGGTCGTGCGGTTAAGATCGCTGTTGAATTTTTTCAGATATGGCACGCTTTCATTTCAATATATTTCGCACCGGGTCTTGCGCTGGACACTAGCTCCACTTGCCTTGTTGATAATGATTCCGGTTAATTTTTCGATAGCGCTAAACCGCGACTTTGCTTCGTCGGATTTATATACCATACTTTTCTACCTCCAGATATTGTTTTATGCTGCTGCCTTGCTTGGCTGGTATCTCGAAAACCGATCAATAAAGATAAAATTACTCTTTGTTCCCTATTATTTCTTTATAATGAATTTATCAGTATTTCTTGGATTAAAGAGATACTTAAAGGGTTCACAAACGGTGAACTGGGAGCGCGCAAAACGAGGAAATTAAAACGACAAAAGCCGCAATAATAGCGGCTTTTTTGTATCCCCAAGTGGAGAAATGTCGAACTTTTTGCTTAAAGATTATCATGCAATGTTGTTGTTCATAAAAGCTGAAACAGAGGAAAAAAGGTTTAAGTTATAGGCATTTCATCATAAGTATTTAGCTTACTGATATGCTTATCTTTTATCTGCTAAACTGAATTTTCCTGATTGATTCAATCAATCTATCTATTTCTTCCTGCGTATTGTAGAAGGCGAAAGAAGGGCGAACGGTTGCTTCAACTCCCAGACGGCGCAAAGCGGGTTGCGCACAATGATGGCCCGCGCGCAACGCAATTCCTTCCAAATCGAGCAGACGTCCAACTTCAGAGGTTGGAATGCCGTCGAGAACAAACGAAACCACGCTTACTCTTTGTTTCGGATTGCCAATCAATCGTAACCCTTTGATTTTTCCTAATTCCTGCCGGGCATATTCGGTAAGCTTGTGTTCGTATTCAGAGATATTCTGAATTCCGATACGGCTGACATAATCGAGTGCTGCCCCCAACCCAACGGCATCGGCCACGTTGGGAGTCCCGGCTTCAAATTTTGCAGGCGGTGCATTGAAAATCGTTTCTTCGAACGTCACGTCCTGAATCATATTTCCGCCACCTTGCCATGGCGGAATAATTTCGAGCAATTCTTTACGGCCATAAACCACACCAATTCCGTTTGGTGAATAGATTTTGTGACCCGAAAATACAAAAAAGTCGGCACCCAGCTCCTGAACATTGATTGGTGTATGGGCTATCGACTGGGCTCCATCAATCAAAACCCTCGCACCCCAGCGTTTAGCCGAATCAATGATGGCTTTTACCGGAAGAATCGTCCCGAAGGTATTGTTCACGTGCCCGATTGAAACGATTCGGGTTTTCGGTCCAAGTAACTTCTCAAAATCTTCGAGAATAATATCGCCATCGTTGTTGATGGGAATTACTTTCAGGATCGCGCCTTTTTCCTTGGCTAATTGTTGCCAGGGAACGATGTTGGCATGATGATCGAGAGTTGAAACAATGATTTCGTCGCCCGGGCCAATAAATTTCTTCCCAAAAGTCTGTGTTACCAGATTTATTCCTTCGGTTGTTCCCCGAACAAATATGATTTCTTCAGGCGACGATGCGCCAATGAAATTCTTCACTTTCTCGCGGGCCTTTTCGTAGGCGTCGGTCGAGCGTGCTGCCAGCGTGTGGGCAGCACGGTGTATGTTCGAATTGTCACTTTCGTAGAAACGTGAAATAGCTTCGATGACCGAACGCGGCTTTTGGGTGGTTGCAGCATTGTCGAACCAAATCAGATCGTGACCGTTCACCTGCTGGTTGAGGATCGGGAAATCTTTGCGAATCGCGAGAACATCAAACGTTTCGCGACCGTTATAGCGTATTTGCTGGTCGCGGCCAAATGAATATTCCGAAAAAGTTGGGGCAGCAAACTCTTGTTCCGCTCCAGATTTCAAGGCATTGCCCGATTGAACTTCCACTGAGTTTTTTTTGCTCCCGCTGAAAATATTTTCAGGAAAATGAGCCGCGCCAAACGGAAAGGCATCAGGCAATGATACCGGTATTTGGAACGATTCGTTCCCTGGAGAAACAAATTTGGCAAAAGAATCGAAAACCGAGTCAAGATTGAGGTCGGAAGTCGGTGCCGAATCAGTCAACACGCATTTGTCTTCTTCGTAAAGCTTTGAGGCAATTTCCCTGAGTTTGTCAAAACCCGGAAGAATTCCCGGAGCACTTGCATGATCGAAAAATTGATTCTCGTATCCCATTTGCTTCGCTATTTTTCAATGCTGTTACGGTTCTGGTAGTCGTGGTAATACCCTACTTCAACGTTCTCCAAAACGGCAATGGCATCATCTGTTAAAGCAGCCAGCGAGAAGTATTTGGTAAGCAGGTAAGAAGCCACCCCGAATTTGTCGAGTCCCATCAATCGTGCGGATAAGCTTGGTGCAATTTCTCCCGGGATACCCGCCTGATGTAAGCCAACAACCCCTTGTTCATTTTCGCCAATGCGAACCAAAATAATACTGGTTGTCCCGACTCCGCGGTTCGTTAAATACTGGCCTTTTATTTCAAGTTTGTCGCTTGGAATAATGGGAACCCCGCGCCACAAAATCACCGAAATACCGAACAGATTGCTCGTCACCGGTGGCACCCCACGCCAGGTACATTCGCGCTCGAAAGCAGCGATTGCACGAGGATGTGCAATGAAAAACGCCGGATTTTTCCAAACCAGCGACAACAGTTCGTCCAAATCGTCGGGCGTTGGAGCGCCGTAACGCGTGCTAATGCGATAACCGGGTTCAACGCTGTTGAGTAATCCAAATGTCTTATTATTAATCAATTCCCATTCCTGTCGTTCTTTAATACTTTCGATGCTCAGGCGCATCTGTTGTTCCAGTTGGTTGTACGGGTTGTTGTACAAATCGGAAACGCGGGTGTGGACGCGAACAATGGTTTGCAAGGTGTTCAGCGAATATTCGCGCGGATTTTCTTCGTAATCAATGTAAGTCTCCGGAATGATATTGTCTTCTTCGTGACCCGAAACCAGGTCGATATGCTTTTCGCCGTGCGTATTGACGGTGGCTTTTAATCGTAGATGCTCGTCAACGGCTTTCTGGAACTGCTCGCGAAAATCGGGAACTTCTTTGGTTATCGTCTCCAACTCGGTGCTGCTTAAAGTAAAGAAAACACCCGGAGTAATAGAGCGAACCGTTACCGACGATGCTTTATCCGAGATCAAATCGGCTTCTCCAAAATACTCGCCCTGAGACAATAGTCCAACACGAAGTTCCTCACCATGAGGGCCTTTACTCAGCACCTCAACCTGACCTGAAGCAATGATGAAAAATTTCTGCCGGTCTTCGCTTTCCCGAATCAGCGCACTTCCCAGCTCTACTTCTTCGATCACAAAACGTTTGGCTAAACGATTCACAATTTCTTCATCGATGTTCGAGAAAAGTGGAATCCTCCGCAACGAATCGGCCCTGAAAGAAGGAATTCCTTCCAGATATTCAATTGCGATGCGTTCGGCTTTTTTCAGCTCTACTTTGGTGCGGTTAACCCGGTAAGTGCCCGATTCTACCTGAACCCAGGGTAATAATTTCAACAGTAAACGCGGGGTTATCGAACCCATTTGTGGCGGCGTTTTGGTCGTTGTAGCCAACTGCCGGGCGGTTGCAGTTGTTACGCTGCGTTGTAAATCATTTTTTGCCATTGTTGTGTTTTTAAAGTAGTTGTCGATTTTTATTAAATTTTCTAAATACCAGAACCGTTATCAAATGTTTTTTCCACTGCTTTTTGTTGAACAATACGTGAATTGGGTGGCACGTTGGTAGTTACCCAGACATTTCCGCCAATCACAGAATCGCGACCAATTGTAATCCGTCCCAACACGTTGGCGTTGGCGTAAATCACAACATTATCCTCAATAATTGGGTGCCGGGGTACATTTAACGGAATCCCGTTCTCGTCAAAAGTAAAGCGTTTTGCGCCCAAGGTAACGCCCTGATAAAGAAGCACATGATTTCCTATTATACATGTTTCGCCAATCACAACGCCAGTGCCGTGATCGATACTAAAATATTCGCCGATTTTCGCTCCCGGATGGATATCAATTCCGGTTTCGGAATGGGCAAGTTCTGAAATAATGCGCGGAAGAATTGGAACCCCAAGAGCAAGCAATTCGTGGGCTACGCGGTGATTGAGCAACGCCCGGATAACCGGATAACAAAAAATAACTTCGCCATAATACCGGGCCGCCGGATCGGCATCAAAAGTTGCCTTTACATCGGTTCCGATCAACCTTTTAATTTCGGGCAAGCGGCTTATAAAAGTGAGTGTCAGTTTTTGCGCCTTATCATACGATTGGGAACATTCATATTCATTGTTGAAACACAAACCTTTATGTATCTGATCGATAAGCTGATGTTCGAGTTTATCTAAACTTCCACCAATGAAATGTTTTAATGAATTGGCATTGGGAATTATTTTCCCAAAATAACCGGGAAGAATAAGGTTACGAACGTTTTCTACAATTTCGGCAATTTGCTTTACTGAAGGAATGGCCTTGTTGTGCCAGGGGATAAACTCATTTTCGAAAACAGCGCTGATTAATGAATCGCCCACCTGTTGCTGAACTTCTTCGCTTTTTAAAACTGATTCCATATACTAAATTTTATTGGGTTCAGATAACCTGAATTTCTTCTTTTTCAACCCTTCCACCCTTAATTTTGAACGATTTGATCTCGGGCAATTCTCCGGCAAGCGAAACGATCACGTAACTGATATTGGGGTCGAATGCCAACCTAATATCTTCATCGGACGGACGTGCCGGAGTGGCTGGATGGCTATGATAATTAGCCAAAATTTCCAAGCTGACATTACGTGCTTCGCGCAAAGTCCGAAACTGCTCGGCCGGATCAAACGAAAAGTGTTCGGGGCTGTGATCGATATTTGTCAGTTCAAAATGTAGGCTTACCGTTCTGCCGGTTCCGGCCAAATAGCCACAAACTTCTTCCGGGAGTCCTTTCTTGGCCTGATCAAAGATCTGATCAACAATTTGTTGCGGGATGTATAACATGTTGCGGCCTATTTCTGAATAGTGACTTTGTGCACATTTCCATCTACATGAGCAACTCCAAGTACATTGTATCCCTGTTCCTTTACACTTTTTGGAACATTTTCGAGCGGTTCGCCTTCGGTAAGCAGTACTTCTAAAATGTCGCCCGATTTCAATTTCGACAATTCAATTTTTGTCTTAACAAAAGTCATTGGACAATGCTCGCGGGTTATATCTAATTTAAATTCAGCCATGTGTGAGTTATGAGTTATTAATTATGAATGATGAATTGAACGAGACAAAACACAATCTCGAATTCATCAGGAATTAAATAAACAGGGTACGACCACCTTCCGAGATTTCCAGAAAGGTTGCCACACCCAAAACATCTTTCACTTCGTGTATAAAATCGCTTTTCTGAAGACCCAGAATATGCATTGCCATTTCGCAGGCATACAGATTAATTCCAAGCACTTTAGCCGCTTCGACTAATTCTTCGAGCGTTGCTACATTTTTTTTGCGCATCAGGTAGCGAAAAATTTTTGGACTCAAGCCCAGAAAATTAAGCCTGGAAACCGGTGCCGAACGTAATCCGCCCATAAAAAAGCCAAATAGTTTTCCGAGAAAGCCCTTGCCAACAAAGGCTCGGCCTTGTTTTTTCTTGATAGCATCGAGTCCCCAAAAGGTAAAGAAGATATTGACTTCATAACCAACTGCTGCTGCACCGGTAGCCAATGTGAATGTGGCTACCAGTTTATCGAAGTCGCCGCTAAACGAGATGAGCGAAAGCTTTTTTGTCTCGCCTAATTTTCCTAATGCAACATCTGTAGCTCCCATAAAAATTGATGATTTATTATTGATTATTTTTGAGTTTAAAGTTCGGAGTTGGAAGATTGGTTAATTTGTTGAATTGTGTAATTGTTGTTTTCTCAAACCATTCAGCTATTCAACCGTTCAACCATTAAACAACTTATCTTCATTTCCACATCCTCAAATTTCCACATCTTCACATCCTCAATGTCTATCCTTTATTTCACAGGTTGCCTGTTCGTAATCAACGAGTTCGGTTATGGTTGGATGATCGCCGCACACACCGCATTTGTGGTTGTGTTTTACGTTTATCGTTCGAAAATCCATTGTCTTGGCATTGAACGTCAGCAAACTATTTGTCAGCAAGTTTCCTACCCCTGTCAGGTATTTCAATGTTTCCGTTGCCTGAATGGTTCCCAGAATCCCGGCAATCGCGCCCAAAACACCAGCCTGCGAGCAGGTGGGTACTGCGTTGGGTGGAGGTGGTGAATGAAAGATGCAACGGTAACAAGCTGTTCCGGGCAAAACAGTGATGGTCTGTCCCTCGAATCTCAAAATACCACCGTGAGAGAATGGCTTTTTCGCTTGAACACACGCATCATTGATCAGGAATTTGACCGGAAAATTGTCGGTTCCATCCACTATAAAATCATAGTCTTTGATGATATCCAGCGCATTGTCGGCCCGAAGCAGATCGTAGTAGGTATTTACTTTGACGTCGGGATTGAGTTGATTGATTTTCTCCTTGGCCGAAATTACTTTTGCTTTATTGACATCGGGAGTAAAATGGATAACCTGTCGTTGCAGGTTTGATAAATCCACTACATCACCGTCAATAATGCCAATTGTGCCAACCCCGGCTGCAGCCAGATAAAGCGCAACAGGCGCACCAAGACCTCCGGCACCTACAATCAATACCTTTCCGTTGTTAATTTTTTCCTGCCCTTCAACTCCAACATCCTGAAGTATAATGTGGCGGCTGTATCGTTGTATTTGATCTTCTGTAAAATCCATGTTTATTTTATTGGTATTTCACAACATGAGGATGACTGCCGCCACCCATGAAGTACAAAAAATCAACCTCGTCTCCATCTTTCACATTTACCACGCTAAAATTTGCTCTGTCAACAAACTCTCCGTTTATCTGAACAGAAACCATTTCCGGTTGCTCCACGTCATTTTTCTTGATCAAATCAATCACCGATACAGGACTGTCTAACTCCTGTTCTTTTCCATTCACCTTAATTTTTCCCATTTCTTTAATATTTTGCTGTTTATTCTTTTTAAATCACGCTGTCGTCGTCAGAAATGATACCATTGGTACCATTACTTTTGTCCACCTGGAAGAGTGGTGTTGATAAATATCTTTCGCCCGTGTCAGGCAAAATAGCCACAATGTTTTTCCCTTTATTTTCAGGGCGTTTAGCTATTTGAATGGCTGCATAAACCGCTGCACCCGACGAAACACCTACAATCAAACCTTCGGTGCGTGCCAGTTGGCGGCTGATTTCGTATGCTTCTTCGTTCTTTACCCTGAAGATTTCATCGTATATTTTTACATTTAAAATACCTGGAACAAAACCAGCTCCCAAACCCTGAATTTTATGTGGGCCAGGCCTTCCGCCTGAAAGGACAGGCGACTCTGCCGGCTCAACGGCAACAACTTTAACTTTCGGATTTTTCTCTTTCAAAACCTCGCCTACGCCGGTTATTGTACCTCCGGTGCCTACACCTGCAATAAAAATATCGACACTTCCATCGGTATCATCCCAAATTTCAATCGCAGTAGTTTTCCGGTGAATAGCAGGATTGGCATGATTATCGAATTGCTGGGGAATAAAAGCTTTTGGAAATGTATTTTTAAGCTCGGTGGCTTTTCGAATTGCGCCTCCCATCCCTTCGTAACCCGGGCTCAACACGATTTCGGCACCCAGCGCTTTTAAAATATTACGGCGTTCGATGCTCATCGAATCGGGCATAACCAATATTAGCCGGTAACCCTTCGAGGCTGCAACAAAGGCCAGTGCAATACCTGTATTTCCGCTTGTAGGTTCAATAATTACGGTACTTTTATCAATCCAATCGAGTTTTTCAGCAATATCAATCAAGGCAAAACCCAAACGATCTTTTACACTTCGGGCTGGATTAAAAGATTCGAGTTTGGCAATAATGTTAGCCTCAAGCTTATATTTTTGCTCAATGCGGTTGAGTTTTAAAAGCGGGGTTTGTCCAATCAGATCAGTAATACTTTTAGCAATCTTAGCCATTGATTCCGGTTTAAAAAATTAGGATTAAGACAAATACATTCACACATCTCCAACAGAAGATAAAATTCTCATTTACAACAAAAACCATGGAAGTATAGCAAATTGACCCTTTATGGACTTAAAAACTAAATTTTACACTAAATCAATAAATTGCCATTTCCCATTGAAGATATGCAAATGCGATTAACTGTATTTTTTCTTGTTATTTGGATTTTTAAATTTTGACACAAAAACCTGATAAAAATTGCAGATCAAAAGCCTTACAATTACCAGGAAAACAAACATTTAGCTCACATACCTCAACAGGGATAGATTCTCATTTACAACAAAAAACATGGAATTATGGCAAAAAGCCCAGTTATGGATAGATTATTAAAGTTTTACACCTAAAGAAAATTACATTGCCTATCCCCGTTGAAGATATGTGAAACTCAAGAACTTTTATTTTTTAATTCGCCTGAACTGCGGCTGGTTCTTCAAATTGATAAAGGATTGTTGAAAGGTAACGTTCACCGGTATCGGGCAGAATAACCACGATTTTCTTTCCTTTATTTTCAGGACGTTTGGCTACCTGTAAAGCAGCAAAAGCAGCAGCTCCTGAAGAAATACCAACCAACAAACCTTCGGTGCGGGCCAACTGACGGCTGGTGGCAAAAGCATCGTCGTTACTTACCGTATAAATTTCGTCGATAACCGAACGGTTTAATACTCCAGGCACAAACCCAGGTCCAATCCCCTGAATTTTATGTGGGCCTGCTTTTCCACCTGAAATAACGGGTGAATCAGCCGGTTCTACAACAACGATCTGTACCGATGGTTTACGCTGTTTCAATATTTCGCCAACACCCGATACCGTACCACCGGTTCCTGCGCCTGAAACAAAAATATCAACTCCGCCATACGTATCATTCCAGATTTCTTCGGCAGTTGTTTTCCGGTGTATATCCGGATTAACAGGATTATCAAATTGATCGGGAATAAATGAGTTTGGAGTTTTCTCTGCTATTTCTCTTGCAATACGCCTGGCTCCATTCATCCCTTCGCTTCCAGGGGTTAAAACAAGTTCGGCACCAAGCGCTTTCAACAGGTTTCTGCGTTCAACGCTAAATGTTTCAGGCAAAGTAATAATTAAGCGGTAGCCTTTTGCTGCTGCAACCAAAGCAAGGGCAATACCTGTATTTCCACTAGTTGGTTCAATAATTACTGAATCGGGTTTCAAAATACCTCTTTGTTCAGCGTCTTCAATCATTGCTTTACCAATGCGGTCTTTTACGCTTCCGCCCGGATTAAAATATTCGAGTTTAGCTATAATTTGTGCATCTAAGTTGTGGTGACTGTTAAAGTTGGCCAGCTCCAGTAATGGAGTGTTACCAATCAGGTCGGTTAATTTTTGTGCAATTTTTGTCATGATTGTTTTCTTTTTTTGTTTTACAAATATTGAACTGATTTATAGCTGGCACAATACCTAAATGGTAGTATATTGTATACCACGTTTATGGTAGATTTGGTAGATAAAAGCTATTTATTCCCGAGTTTGACAGATGATTTTTGTAACTTATTGTAATATAATGACAAGAGACGCCATAAATAGGTTTGTGCCACTACATTTTATGGTTTTGCGGTATTATTTTGGGTGGCACGGGCATCCCGATTGCTTTGAGTAGTTTGATTGCATTGGGAGGGATATCGGTTCTGATCCATATTGTTTCCTTTTTAATTTGTATCGGTATAGCCATTACCTGGTTCAACTCTTCCATTGCCTGTTTTGCTGTCAGCGGTCGTTCTTTAATGATTTTGTTGTCCATCGCCTTCGAGCTTTGCAATACCCCCGACTCCCTGAGTCGTTTGGTAAGGTGCGCCTCACAAAAATGGGACAGGAAACAGAGCATCAAATGGCCGATGATGCGTTGATCTGTCCAGTGGAACATCGGGCGGCTCTTTAACAGGCCTTTGATTTCGCCAAAGGCATCTTCGATTCGCCAAAGCTCTTTGTAATTTGAAACGATCTCTGTGCCTGACATCTCTTTGACATTGGTGATGATCCCAAAGAACCCGTCTTTGCGGGCATCTTCAGTTATCGCTTTCTGGTTTAATGTGCATTGTGCTTCATTTTTAACCAGCAGGTATTTTTTATAGGCACGGTTGGTAATGAACTTTTTCGAGATTGGTTTGGACAAGGCCAGTGTCAGATTGATCTTTTCCAATACCTCCTCCCGGGCCTTTCTGTCCCGGTCGGCACGGGTTCTCGACCAGGTTATGATGCAACGGTCTTCTCCCAGGGTGGTTTCAAATATAGCCAGGTCGGGAGTGATCCATGAGAAACGTTCCAGGTCATAAAAACCCTTCTGGATATGTTGTTTTAATGTCCCCATTTTTAAACCAACGATAAATTCGCCGTTGCGCTTTCGGATGTGTTCCAGGTTGTCCATGGAGAACAAGCCACGGTCGGCCACAAAGATAAAACGGCGGATGACCAGTTTTTGACTGATCCGGTCAACGATCCCATCCAAGGTATTGCCTTCAAAAGTATTTCCCGGGTGTACTTCAAAGCACAAAGGGATTCCCTGGGTATCGGTCAGTAAGCCAAGAACAACCTGCGTACAGTCGGTGCGCATCTCCTTACTGTACCCAAACTGGCGAAGATCGCCCGTATCAGTCCGGGTGCTTTCGAACCGAAGGGTGGTCAGGTCATACAGCACAACATCTATGCTGATAGTGAAAAGGTCCTTTCCATACGTAAACAGGTACTTCTCGATTTCATCCTTGTGGTCGTGCAACAGGTCAAGGCTACGGTAAATGTGCTGGATGGCTGTGTCATGTTCTACCATTCCCGGGTACATCCGGCCTAGCCAGTTGTCGTAAAGCGATAACTTGGAAACAGGTTTTACAAAACGGGAGCAGAGTTGGGTGAAGATGACCTTCTTTAAATCGAACTTAAGTTTTTTGTGCCTGCTTTGGAGCATCGAAAGACATGCTGATAATCCCAGATCATTCATCATGCGTTCCAATACCAGCAATGGCCCAAGGATGTAGGTGTCTTTTACATCTACATCTTTGGCCATATTGAAAACAGAAATCTTATCGGTGTACTTGCTGATGGCTTCGGCTAACTGTTCCAACTTCCCATCTTCCACACGGCCAAGTGACAATAACGTGCGTTGCCTGACCTTGCCTTGATCACGGTAAGACTCCACCAAATGATAGTAAGCGGTGCCTTTACTGTTTGTAGTCACCCTGATATACATGCCGGATAATTTTTCGTTATCCAAACCTATGTAAATCAGATCAATTCTCAATAAAACCAGTGAAAATTGTTCACTACACTTTTGAAATTTCAAAAATTAATCCCAGTGTTTACTGGGCTTTCAGAGGTTTTTTATTTCCCAACTGTCAAACTCGGGAGTTCGGCACCAAGCGCTTTCAACAGGTTTCTGCGTTCAACGCTAAATGTTTCAGGCAAAGTAATAATTAAGCGGTAGCCTTTTGCTGCTGCAACCAAAGCAAGGGCAATACCTGTATTTCCACTAGTTGGTTCAATAATTACTGAATCGGGTTTCAAAATACCTCTTTGTTCAGCGTCTTCAATCATTGCTTTACCAATGCGGTCTTTTACGCTTCCGCCCGGATTAAAATATTCGAGTTTAGCTATAATTTGTGCATCTAAGTTGTGGTGACTGTTAAAGTTGGCCAGCTCCAGTAATGGAGTGTTACCAATCAGGTCGGTTAATTTTTGTGCAATTTTTGTCATGATTGTTTTCTTTTTTTTGTTTTACAAATATTGAACTGATTTATAGCTGGCACAATACCTAAATGGTAGTATATTGTATACCACGTTTATGGTAGATTTGGTAGATAAAAGCTATTTATTGTTTGCGAATGAGTACCGACCAGAAATTTTCGTTCTTTTTCTGTTCCAAAATATAGTGACCTTCGTTGCGTAATGACCCGGGAACGTTTTGTATGGGCGCACCATCATCGAGCAATATTTCCAGCAATTCACCGCTTTTCATTCCCGAAAGTTCAATCTTGGTTTTTACAAAATTCATCGGGCAGGCTACACCGCGCAAATCACGGGTACGTTTGCCCACAACAATTCCGGACGGTACTTCAAGTGGTTTTTGCGGCTCAGCCAGAGTTTTAAACTGAAGCGAATCGTCCATGTGGTTGTACAAATCAATAACCTTATCGGCCAGGGCATCAATTTGCTGGCGGTATTTCAGGAACGAAGCTTCCTGGTTTTCGAGCGCCAGTTTTACTGTCGGCTCAAAATCTCTGCTCACATAGCCTTCTGAAATAAAAGCCTGTATAAATGAAGTGAATACTTCTTCTCTGCTTTTAGGCTCAATGCCGCGCGTTACCAGCAACATACGCGACGCATGGAACACCATTCCGTGAAGCGATTTATTAATCAATTGCTGATCGGAAGTATGCTCAATATCTTTCCGGATATCCACAATGGCATCGCGGTCGAAATCGATCATATCGAACATGCCGGCAGAGCATTCGGCCTGACCGCGTGCAGCAAGCGAAAATGGTTCTGTTGCGCCCCAGTCGTAGTAATAATTCTTGTCGTCGTCAAACGAAGGGATGGTTGCGTAACGGGTAAGTACCGATTCAATGTCAGCCTGTCCTTCGTTATCGAGATATTCGTTAAAATCTTTGTAGTTGTCTTTCTTTTCGCTCCATTTCAGCAGAAAATCCGCTGTGAACCGGGGCAAATCGCGGGCGCTTACTTCGCCATATTTGTTCGCCAGCCGGGCTTTTTTGTCGCCGGTACGGCCGCCTGCAACAATGTAATAGGCTGGATATACCCGATCGTTGCGCGAAACCTTGCCATAAAATCCAAGCTGCGATAAATTGTGCTGCCCGCACGAATTGGGGCAACCCGAGAAATTGATGTTGATGGCGGCAAAATCGTCCAATTGTTCTTCCGGGATTTTTGCTAATGCCCTTTTCAATGCTGACGAAGCGCCTTTGGCCAGGCACAAGCCCAACCGACAGGTATCGGCCCCGGTACAAGCTACCAGCGAATTTAAAATTCGTGGACGATCAACTTCAACATCCAATGCTTTCAATAAATGGTAAACATCCTGAAGTTTATCGCCGGGAATATTCCGCAGCAACGCATTTTGTCTCATCGTGAAACGCAAAACATCGTTGCCCAGTGGTTCGAGGAACTCTGCCAGACTCACCAAGGCTTCCGAACTAACCATTCCATGTTTAAACGGCACTTCAACCGTGTATAAACCAAGCTGGTTTTGCTCTTTTACATAGCGGTTCAGCCATTTTCTCAAAGGTTCATTTTCTGAATCGAAATTGATGACTTTAGCTGAACTGTAGTTTGCTGAAACTTCGGGCAAAACCAGTTCATACTTGCCTTCAGCTTTTAAACGATTAAATATTTCATAAAAAAGCTCGAAGACACGTTCTTCGCCAAGCTTATAAAAAATGTACCGAATGCGGGCTTTGTGCCTGTTGCGGCGGTTTCCATGTTCCGAAAACAGAACTTTTACCGCTTCGCCCACATAAAGTAAATCGGTGGCCGGAATAAAGTCAGAAAGCTTGAACCCGGCCGTTGGTTTTGAGCCCAGCCCTCCGCCAATAAACACTTTAAAGCCTTTTACCCCATTCCGAATGGTGGCTATAAAACCAAGATCGTTGAAGGTTGCATTGGCATTATCGGAATCGTTTCCGGCAAAAGCAATTTTGTATTTACGTGGCAACGACCACGAATCGGGTTCTGCAATCAGTGCATTGGTGAGCGCCAAAGCATACGGAGTTACGTCAAAAACCTCGTCTTTGGCAACACCGGCATCTTCCGAAGCCATGATGTTGCGGACCGTATTTCCGCCACCGCCACGGGTTGATAAACCAAGTCGGTAAAGTTGTTCGAGAATGCCCGGAGCCTGCTCAAGCGTCACATTGTGCAACTGCAATTCCTGCCGGGTAGTAATATGTATGGGCTCCGCTCCTTCTTGCCGGGCCAGAAGCGCGACTGCTTTCAATTGCTTGGGGCTGATTGCACCGGCAGCACATCGAATACGCACCATAAATGTGCCGTTTTGGCGTTGTTCGTAAATGCCCATCGGCACCCTGATGGCCTTAAATTTTACGGCTTCAATCTCGCCGTTTCGAAAATCGCTGACATGCTTCGAGAATGCCTCGATATCAGTTTTTAATGATTTTGGGATAGCGTACATGCTTGGTTTTTTATAAGTACTAATACGAAGCAAAGTTGCAGGTAGAAAAATTCAGGATAAATACCCCGATGTGGGTATATTGCATACCGTATTTGTGGTAGTATTTATACCTACTAAAAGGGATTTTCTCAAAACTTATTAATGCTGATGTTTGCAGGTAAATCCTGAAGGATTCTATCATCAGGAGAAGTAATTTTTCATCATTAATAACCAACCTATGTTTGATCAGGAATACGTAACATTTAGTCCCAAAATACGCCAAAGCAGTATCACACACCTGAAATGCTCAGGCTGTGGCGAAATATATGCCCATGATTCGGTACAAAATTTTTGCACGAACCCGCATTGCCAGGAAACTTTGCTGGCCGAATATGATCTGAAAACAATCCGAGTTACTAAGGATGATTTGAAGAACAGACAGGCGAATATGTGGCGGTACCGGGAATTCTTGCCCATTACCGACGAGAAAAATATTGTTTCTCTGGGCGAAGGAGGAACGCCTCTGTTTAAGGCCAACAAACTAAGTAAAGCCATTGATATTGAACAGCTTTACTGGAAGGACGAAGGTGGAAATCCAACCGGATCGTTTAAAGCCCGTGGGATGAGCGCCGCTATTTCGAAAGCCAAAGAGTTGGGAATTAAAAAGCTTGCCATTCCTACCGCCGGAAATGCAGGAGTCGCTTTGGCAGCTTACGGCACCCGCGCCGGGATGCATGTGCATGTATTTATGCCCCGTGAAACGCCGCTTCAGCACAAACAGGAAGTACGCTACTACGGCGCTCAACTCACTGAAATTGATGGGAATATTGGTGATTGCGGTAAGCTGGTGGCCGAACTTTGCGCTAAGGGTGAATTTTTTAATGTTTCGACATTAAAAGAACCATACCGCTTGGAAGGTAAAAAAACGATGGGCTATGAGTTGGCCGAACAATTCAACTGGGAATTGCCCGACGTAATTCTGTACCCAACAGGTGGAGGTACCGGCTTGATTGGTTTCTGGAAGGCCTTTGAAGAACTGGAAAAAATAGGCTGGATAGGCCGGAAGCGTCCGCGCATTGTGGCCGTACAATCGACCAATTGCGATGGCATTGTGAGCGCATTTCACGGCAACCTGACTAAATCGGAACCGGTTGACCGCGGTTTTACCATTGCCAACGGGTTGCGGGTTCCCAAATCGTTTGCCGACAAGTTGATCCTGAAAATACTTCGCCAGTACAACGGCACGGCGGTTCGCGTTTCGGACCTGGAAATTAACGAAGCACTGAACGAAGTGGCCCGACTGGAAGGGATGTTTATTGCTCCTGAAGGCGCAGCGCTTTGGGCTGCACTGAAACAACTGAAGTATAGCAACTGGATTAAAAAGGACGAGAAAGTGGTACTGATTAATACTGGCAGCGGCTACAAATACCTCGAAAACATTTTTGCCGGAGAGAATATTTAGGCTGATTTTTTCCAAAATAATTTGCTCGCCACAAATTGCATTGATTTGCGCAGATTCGATTTATTCGGCTGCTGAAACCGGTGTAGTTTGTGGCTTTTTATTTTTCAGAACTATTGGTCATATGGCTTAATTACTATTTCTAATGAGTATGCTACAAAAGTCTTACAGCCACAAAGTGGCTAAACCTGAATAACCCCGTACGAAGTGCGGGGTTAATGAACCCAATAAAGTGGAACCCTGAAAGGGTTCAATATGAATCTGTTGATCCCCTTCAGGGCTCTCTTTTCTTCGGACTCATTGCCGTCGGTTGCTACCGACAGTTATTCAAATTCAAACCCTTCGGGCTTTTAATCTCAAATCGTCTGGGGTTAATATGAACTTCAGGAACCAATAACCCAATAATTCCGTTATTCTTTAAAATAAAGAATGTGTTTTAAAATACTACATGATTTAGTTTGATTTTAGAACTTTTACTTACTTTTGTCCTGATTTAAAGCTCAAAGAAATAGTGAAATGGACTCAAATCTAACACAGGAACAAATTGGGAAAAGGATTTCTGAACTCAGAAAATTTAAAAAATTGTCGCAGGCAGAATTGGCTAAAAACATTGAGATATCCCGCTCATCGCTCGTCCAAATCGAATTAGGCAACCGGTGTATTGACATTCTTGAATTGAGGCGGTTATCAATAGTTTTAGGCTTTTCACTGGATCAATTTATGTCTGAAAATTTTGATGTCAATCAGCAAATTGAGAATGCCAATGAAGAAGATCAGATGGAATCAATTGAGCGGATGTCAGTTCCAAGTCTTCAAGTTAAAAAATTTAAAAATGTGCTGCTTTATATCCTGGAACGCTGTGCAGGCAAACCCAATGTTGGTGAAACCGTTTTGTACAAACTGTTATATTTTTCCGATTTCAATTATTACGAGTTGTACGAAGAACAACTAACCGGAGCTACCTACCGAAAACTTCCTTTTGGTCCGGTACCACAGAAACTGGATGTTATTATCAACCAGATGATTGATAGTGGTCAGCTACAACGCGTTAAGTCCGAATATTTTGGTTTGCAGCAAACCCGCTACCTGCCTCTTGAAAAAGCAAATCTAACCGCATTAAAAGCCAGTGAAAAAGATGTAATCGATCGTGTTATCGAACAAATGAGCGATTGGTCGGCAACTGCAATTAGCGCCTATTCGCACAAAGATATGCCCTGGCAAGCCTCCAAAGAAGGTGAGGTAATTGATTACGAACTGGCCTTTTACCGTGAAGCCCCATTCTCGGTAAGAAACTACGGAAACGAAATTGAAGCGTAATGACCTTTGATGAACTGACCGAATATCAGCGTGATTTAAAGGTACTACTGAAGAAGTACCGAACACTGAACGAGGACTTGGATGTAGTTCGCAAAGTACTTGAAGTCCTTCCTGACGAACGGCCGCCTTTCAGCTACCGCATTGATGGTTTGGGATTGGAAAACTGTATCATCAAAGTAAAGAAAATAGCCTGCAAAGCATTAAAAGGCAGGGGTGTAAATTCGGGTTTGCGGCTGGTGTATGCCTGGTTTCGCGACGAACAAAAAATCACCTTCATTGAGCTTTACCACAAGAGCGACAAGGAAAACGAAGACCGGCAGCGAATACTGGATCATTTCAAATAGAAATTTTTACCAAAGGTTCCGTTGATTTACGCAGATTCGATTTATTCTGCTGTTCAAATCGGTGTAGTTTGTGGCTTTTTATTTTGTAAAATTACTTTGAATACTGAGCTGAAAATCATAAGTTTGGGAGGTGAAAGAAAGAAAAAAATTGAGTACCTATGATAAAAGAATTAATTAATGACTTAGCATTTGACAAAATCACCTTAAATCAAGGATTGACTCGAGCAAAGGTTATATCATCAAAAATTGGTGATTCTAACTTTTCTAATTGGATTAGAAGTGAACTAAACGGTTATTCAAGTGACGAAACTTTACCAGACTACAGAATTACACAATGTGATTTAAAGGGAACGATAGATGACTTTGGAGGATTAAGAGTAATCCCAATAGATGCGAGGGCATTGGATGAAAAAATTGGAGGGAGAGTTTATACTATAAATTTAACCCAAGATATTGATACTTTAGAATCTGTCATTAGAGATGCCAGAGGTGAAGAAATAATATTTAAAATGTCTCACAAGCTTATTAGTCATTTATCTGAATTGACACGTACATATCTTGTTGATGCTGGGAAAGAAGTTCAAAAATCACAATTAAGATACGTTGTTAGTCAAACCAAACAAAGGTTAATTGACACATTGATTCATCTCAACGAAACATTCCCCGATTTCGAAAATAGCTATACTACATCGGCAGAGAATAAAGAAAAAGTCCAAAACATCATTAATAATCATATTTACGGAGAGAATGTAAATACAAACATCGGTATTGGAGAAAATGTTAGCCAAAAAATAGATAGTAAAATTACAAAGCAGCTTTTAAACGACGTTGAAAAACTTGGCATTGATGACCCGGAATTACTCAATGAACTCGAACAAATCTCAAATGAGAAAAATAAAGAAAGTAGATTTAAAAAAGTAACATCATGGATTGGGAAAATGACAAAGTTTGCGATTGAGAAAGGTATAGAACTACAAGTTCCGCTTATCATAGAAAAAATTAATAATCTAATTTAGAAAATAAATATGCCAGGCCAAAATCGAGTAGACGGCTCCGCCAGCAGTTAGCTGATTGAGTGCATGCCATTACTGGAAAAATTACTGATTTTTTGTAAGTTTGCTTTATGAAACTAGATGCCAGTCAAATAGAAACAATTAAGAACTACCTCAAAACCCGCCCGGTTTTGAAAGCCTATCTGTTTGGTTCCTACGTTCGTGATGAAGCGGATGACCAAAGTGATATTGATATTTTGGTGGACTTAGATTATTCTCAACGAATTGGGCTTCAGTTTATTCAAATGAAGATTGATCTTGAAAAGCTGCTAAATACCAAGGTAGATCTGGTTTCATCCAATGGACTGTCTCAGTATGTAAAACCACGGGTTGACCACGAAAAACAACTGATTTATGCGCGGTAGATTGGGCGACAAAGTAAGGCTTCAGCATGTTTATGATGCGATTCTTGAAATCGAATCATACCTCGTTGGTCAGGAATTTTCTGATTTTATGACTAACTCAATGATGCGATTTGCCTGTATTAAGCAAATGGAAATCATAGGCGAAGCAAGTAATCATGTCTCTGACGAAATCAAGTCTAAATTTTCGCAAATAGAATGGTCACAGATTGTCGGGATGCGCCATGTTTTTGTCCATGAATACTTTGGAGTTGATTCCAGCCTAGTTTGGGAAATTATTAAAAATGACATACCCGATTTAAAAGAGAAAATCAAAGAAATCATTGATTCTCTCGAATAGAAAATTCAACGTCCTCCTACCCCTCATTCTCAAATCCCCGCGCCTTTTCTTCATCAAACGCGTTTTCCCATTTGGCCATTACCACGGTTGCAGTGCAATTGCCAATTACATTAATGGCTGTGCGGGCCATGTCCATCAAAACATCAATCCCAAGAATCAGGAAAACAGGAGTGGTTGGCAATCCAAAGCTCGAAAGTGTGCCCAACAAAACAACCAAAGCGGCACGCGAGACGCCCGCAGTTCCTTTGCTGGTAAGCATGAGCATTAAGCATAATACCAATTGGTCGGCAATAGATAAATCGACTCCTGCGACCTGGGCAACAAAAACACAGGCAAGCGACAAATAAAGGGTGGTTCCGTCGAGGTTAAAGCTGTAGCCGGTTGGAATAACAAAGGCTACAATTTTGCGGGGTACACCAAACCGCTCCATGTTTTCGAGCGCGGCAGGCAATGCCGACTCCGAATTGGCTGTGGCAAAAGCGATTGATGCCGGTTCGCTAACGGCTGCAATAAACTTTTTGATTGGAATTTTCAGGAACAGAAGCAACGGCAATATGACGACCAGCAAGAAGATGATTAGTGCCACATAAAGCGTAGCCAAAAGTTTCACCAGGCTTCCGAGAATATCGAGACCCAAATGCCCAATGGTAAACGCAATAGCTCCAAAAACGGCTACCGGCGCGTAATACATGATGATGTTCGTGAATTTGAACATCGTTTCGGCCAAACTTTCGGTAAAGCGTAGCATCGTTTTTCGGTACGATTCGGGAACGCGGGCAACCGCCACTCCAAAAATTATACTGAAAACCACTACCTGCAAAATGTTACCGTCGAACACCGATTTTGCAATGTTTTCGGGAAACATATTCAGCAAAAAGCCTGACCAGGTATGCGCTTTGGCGGCAGTTACCGGAACGCTGGCATCGGTCGGAAGCGTTAATCCCACACCCGCTTTGCTGAGGTTGATCGCAACAAGTCCGATAAACAAAGCGATGGTTGATACAATCTCGAAATACAGGATAGATTTCCAGCCCAGACGGCCAACCAGTTTCAGGTCGTTGTGCCCAGCAATGCCGTTAACCAGGGTGGCAAAAATCAGTGGGGCAATAATGGTTTTGATGAGCCGGATAAAAATATCGCTCAGAAACTGCATGTTTTTCGAGATCTCCGGTAGGTCGTGTCCAAATTCGGCTCCTGCCACAATGGCAATCAAAATCCATACGGTCAGCGACTTTCGTTTCAAGGCAAAAAGCGCCAGCAAACCCACGTTGAAACACCTGATAGCCGTGAAAAGATCGGGATCGACAGCTATAATTTTGTAGCCAGTCAGAACAAGCAACAAAGCCGATAATGCCGATACTGCGATACAGGCAAGATTTAAAAAATTAGTCGATTTATTTTCGGATTGATTCATTCAGAAAAAGTTGTTGTAACACAAAAAGATTTCCCCTGCTTTCGGTTTGACAATGAAAGCAAGGAAAATCGATATTAGATAAGAAAATAGCCTTCCTATTCGCGGCCAAAACCACCGCCTAAACGGATTTTATCGCCAAAGAAAATACCATTGGCAATCTGGCGGTTTGTGCCCAGCCAATATCCCCTGAAATTGGTCGAATTGTAAAAGGCAATAATCCGTCCGCGACGCACACCAAAAATCCCGAGCGATGGTGTGTCTCCAAGGGTTTTCACGAAAGCTTTTGGCGCATAGCCGTCAAGCAACGGCGATTTGGTGTAAACCGCCGGGTAATTGGCTGCAATGTTTTCAGCCTTCAACTGAATAATTTCATTGTCTTTGAAAACAGGCAGACGATCTGTTTTATAGCCATAATTGATGGGGTGTGTCAAGTCAAGTTTGGTTTCGAATACACTTCCCGGAACTTCACGCGAAGCACTGAATAACTGTGCGTTCTCGTAACTCAAGCCAATGGCTTTTGCATCGTCCTTGTTATATTCGGCCTGAATCAATTTATTCTTTACCAGCCAGTTGCTTGCATTTTCGAGTGCAATTAAGGTATTCCCTGCCCCAACCCAGTTCTGAATTTTTTCAGCCACTTTTTCGTCTAACTCCTGATAGCTTCCGGCCGGAATAACCAAAACATTGTATTTTTCCAGACTTACCTGTTTCAAGGTTCTAACAGGAAGCAACGTTGCCGGAATCTCGTACTTTGTATCGAGCAGATGCCAAACCTGACCGGCACTGATGCTGTTTACGCCGTCCTCGGTTAAAATGGCAACGCGCGGCTTGGCAACTACCGAAAAATACGAACTACCCAAGTCGGTTGCTTTGTTGTCGCCTGTACTTACCCGATACACATCAACGCCGTCGTTTCGGGTAATTTCATTGATAATCCGATCAACCTTGGCCTTATCGGTATTAATCGATCCCAACGGAATGAGAATAGATCCACGGTCGAACTTCTGTCCATCAAGCGTTTCAAAGGCTTTCGAAGCAACTTTTACTAGGATGTCTTCTTTGAGCAAGCGCTCCAGTGCATGCGGAGCCAGATAAGTTTCCCATTTGAAAATGTATGAATTGGTTGGTTCCGCTCCAATAATTTTACCTTTCGGTTCCTGTTCAGGACTAAACGCGTCACCGCTTATTCCGGTTGAAGTGGCAACAGCTTCGAACGGCAAATTATATGCCTGCGGAATATTCCAGGCCGAAATGTCATAAAAAATACTGTCTTTGGGGTTGGTATGGAAGCTGAAGATCGATTTAATCAAACGGTATTGCGGTTGATCGAGTGGAACCACATACGCCGAAGCCGGTTTAAACGACTGCTTCCCTGCATTTACACTGCTTTTCAACTGATACGACTTAATGCCATGTTTATTCAGGAATTGGGCGAATTTAAAGGTCGTCAGCGGATCGTAATCTGCCCCAAACACATAAGCTTTTTGAGCTTCTTTTTTTGCATCATCGATGGCCGAGGTATAATAATCTTTCTGGTAATTCAGAAAATCGTTTTTCAGTTTGTACGCAGTTTTAATAGTAGATAACGATCCGGTAAACTGGTTGCGAATGGCGAACGGAAAAGTAATAACACCATTGTCCGATTCCTGGGCAAAACCTCTGACACTGGCCTGTTCGAACAACAGCGAAACGCCACCATTTAAATCCAGAAAGGTTGGACCACGACCAATGTAATAATCGTCGTAACGCTCTCCTGAAGTGTAAAACGAACCAATGGCATCAAATGCTTTGGCATAGTCGTCAGCCAACTTCTGGGTTAAAGCCTGATTGGCTGGCGAAATCAGCGGATTAACCCGGTTAGGTTCGCCGGGCGAAAAATGGAAGGTCGCGCTGGTTCCTTGTTCATGTTCGTCAACCAAAATGTTCGGTTTCCAGGTCTGAAGCTGCTTGATTCGCGCTTCCGATTCGGGTTGCTCAATGGGCAGCCAGTCGCGGTTCAGGTCGAACCAATAATGATTCGAGCGTCCACCGGGCCATCCTTCGTTGTGCTCGCGGCTGGCCGGATCAGTGTTTCCTTCGTAGCTTTTGTTGCTGTTTACCCAGTTCGAGAAGCGCTGTACTCCGTCAGGATTAGTCGCCGGATCAATCAAAATAATGGTTTTATCGAGCAATTCGTCGATCTCTTTTCCCTGCGCTGCGGCCAGATAGTAGGCGGTGAGCAACGAGCTGTTTGCGCCGCTGGCTTCGTTTCCATGAATACTTTGGCTTAGCCAAACCACCACAGGCAAGTCAGCAACATTCAGTTTTGACGAAGCCGATGGGTCGCTCAATTGAACGTGCTGCTGGCGAAGTTCTTCGATACGTTTGATATTCGCTTCGGAACTGATAATGGCCACGGTCAGCGGACGGCCTTCGTGTGTTTTTCCATACACTTCGTATTTTACGCGGGGAGAAGTCTGCGCCAATTGTCGGAAATAATTAACCAGATTATCGTGGCTGGCGTGAAATTCGCCAACCTGGAAACCCAGTACATCCTGAGGTTTTAGAACTTTTTCGCTGTAAGTTACTCCTTTGGGCAGGTAATACGATAAATCCTGTTGTGCAAAACTGTTACCGGCCAATAACGAAAAGACCAGTATGCCTGCTAATTTATGTCGAAGTTTCATATACTCTATTTTTTAATTGGTTTTTCTTTAATCACAGCACGGGCGGCCAGGTCGTATTTCTGACCATCATGTAAAAAGAAGAACGGGCCACTGGAGGCAGTGAAATCCTCTTTGTTGTCAACCACGTGTTTAGCGCCGTTTCCAACGATGGTATTGTAATCGTAAATGGCAACATACGATTTGCCAAGTACCTGTAGGTTGTCTTTTTGTACCAGAACGGCGGTTGATTCATCAATGGCTATTCCAATGAGTTGTGGGGCGACTTTGATTAACTCAACCAAATCGAAGGGGCGGTTGCGTTTCAAAAAATGCTGATCGATTGCTGAATTACGGAGAAATCCCAGGCCCTGTGTGTGATCACCAACCAAAATCTGGGCGCCACTGGTATCACCACGCCAAAGAAACGAACCCTGAATGCTGGCACCTGCCGAGGTTCCGGCAATAACACCGCCACGATTCAGCACATCGAAGAATGCCTGATGAGTAAGTGTATTCAGGTACGAATCGGCGATGCGCCATTGGCGGCCACCTTCGAAAAAGACACCGGTTGCAGTTTTCAGCACTTCAACAAACTTTTCGCTGTTGGCCTCTTTCAAATCGGTGGTATGCAAGCGAACCACATTCTTTATTTTAGTCTGAGCTTTTACCAGATCAACCGTTCGGGTTTCAATACCGGCCGAATCGCCAGCCGCGGCAGTGATAACTACAATGTTGGCTTTTTCGGCTCCGCCTGCTAGTTCAGTAAATTTATTCCAGATATCAGGAGGAATTACACCGCCACCAATGATCAGCAGAGAACCATTTTCTGGTCCGTGCCGTGTAGTCGATTTGTTGATTTTGATCGGCGTCTGTGCCAGCAAACTTAAAAAGCTTACGGCTAAAATGAAACTTAAAATACTCTTTTTCATATCTTTATAGTTTATTTTTCAGCACGATAATCGAGCTCTGGTTTTCCCGGGACAATGGGAGCATATTTAAAACCTTCGCCACGGGCAGCTTCAAATTCCTGTTTAATCGGAACCAGCAATGCCGGATTTGTGAACAAATCAATGGCAGTCAGGGCAAAGGTTTTAGCCGCTACCAGAACTCCCTTTGTACCGATGGTTGTTCCGCCGGCAGCCACATTTTGCCACGAATGTCCGGGCGATCCGGGAACAAAAGTTGCAGCCGTAAACGAGGCTACCGGAACATTCCAGCTCACATCTCCCACATCGCTCGACCCAGGCTTGAGTTGTCCGAATTTACTTTCATCGTATGGTTTTACCAGCTTCACTTTTTCGAGTTCTTTGGCTGGTGTATTCGTTGATTTGGCAATTTCTGCCGCATAAGCCAGTTCTTTGTCGGTCCACGCAACACCACCTACTTTTTCAAGGCTTTTCTGAAGAATTTTTCCAAGAGCTTTGTTGGGCAAAACCGGATAAATTGCACCTGCCAAACGCCGTTTAACAACAGTAGTGCCGGTACCTAATGCAGCGCCATCGGCAGCATTGTCAACCCTTTCCGTAATTTCGAAAAGCTCTTTGATGCTTTTGGCCCGAACGTAATATGAAACTTCGGCATGAGCCGGAACCACATTGGGCGAAAGTCCTCCACCGTCGGTAATCACATAATGAATCCGCGCATCCGAAGGAATATGCTCCCGGAGTAAATTGACCATGTTGTCAAAAGCTTCTACTCCATCCAAAGCCGAACGACCTTTTTCAGGGTTTCCGGCAGCATGGGCAGCTTTGCCATGAAACGAATAAATAATACTGATGCGTGCCAAACTGGTAGCTGTATTTACAGCATTTTCCGATGCCGGATGCCAGTCGAGTACGGCGTCAACACCTGTAAAATAACCACCCTGAGCGAAAAAAACCTTGCCACCACCACCTTCTTCGGCTGGCGTACCAAATACTTTTAGTGTCCCTTTAATGCCTTTGGCTTCTATCCATTTTTTGATAGCTACGGCTCCGGCAGTTGATGCTGTTCCCAGCAACTGGTGTCCGCATCCGTGGCCATTTCCTCCGGCAATAATTGGTTTTTCGTAGGGAACAGTATCCTGCGATAAACCGCTCAATGCATCGAATTCGGCCAGAATACCAATAACCGGAGAACCGCTTCCGTAAGTGGCCACAAAGGCCGTTGGAATACCGGCGACGCCCTTTTCAATAGCAAAACCATTCTCGGATAAATGCTTTTGCAAGGCTGCACTGCTCTTCTCCTCCAGAAAACCCAATTCAGGAGTACTCCAGATTTGTTTCTGCAACTTGTTATAAACGCCAAATGAAGCATTCAGATAATCAATAGCAACTTTTCCATCATCGGTTTTGCCTGGCTTTTTTTGTGCCAGTGAGTAAAGGGCAAAAAAAGAGATAAAAATAAGTGCAATATATTTCTTCATGATTGTAAGTTTAAAAAATACGGCGAGCCTGTTTTTTCCCATGCCCGCCGCATAAACTAATTTTATTTATAAGCCGGATTTTGTTCCAAATCGGGGTCGGCTACAATTTGAGTGTATGGAATTGGGAAGACCCAACGTCCGGGATCGGTGAACAGTGGATTCAATGCACCAAAAACGGCAGCGGCACGGCCTGTGCGCACGATGTCGCTGAAACGATGACCTTCGTAAGCCAGTTCATAACGACGCTCGTTTTCGATGGCCAATAAAACGTCATCGACAGTTGTTGAAGCGGTAGCTGAAAATGCAGGCACATCGGAACGAGTGCGGATCACGTTCAAATCGCTAATGGCATTGGTCAAATCGGGAGTGCTCTTTTTAGCCCTTGCTTCAGCACGAATCAGGTATTGTTCTGCTAAACGCAACACAAAAAGAGAACTGGAGCCGTCCAGGTTGCCATATTCGGTAACAGCATACGAGCCACCCGACAGAAGTTTAACCAAACTTTTGCGGGCTCCGCCTTTATTCGCATCCAAAAGCTGAGCAACAAATCCCGGTTCGGCGATATAATCCAAACGACCACCTTCGGCAGATGAAAGAAGGTAGGTATAAATTGGGTTTTTATCAGAAGTACTGAATGTCAGTTCAAAAATAGACTCGGTAGATTTTGCTGTGGTGTAAAACGTAGAGAATGGCTTCACCAGCTTGAATCCTGTAGTGTTGGAAATCACCTTGGTTGAATATTCTTCAGCTTTGTCCCAGTTCGAATTATACAGGTAATAGCGCGCTTTAAGCGCATATACCGAATACAAGTTGGCTCTGTTTCGAACAATAGTTGTTGTAAGTAACTTTTCGGCATTATCCAGATCGGCCAAAACCTGTGTATATGTTTCTGCAACTGTACTTCGCTTAACTCCATTATATTGGGAAGCTGTAACAGTAGGCTCCAAAATAAGTGGAACGCCACCGTAAGTTCTTACCAAATCAAAATAGGCCAACGCTCTCAAAAAGTAAGCTTCGCCAACTACCTGATTACGGACCGTTGTTGAGATTACTCCATCAGGAAGAGCGTTGGTATTTTTAATCACAAAATTAGCCCGGTTAATGGCCACGTATACCAGCGGATAACCGGCCCCACTCGTGGGATCGAAAGCGCTGGTGCCTGATGCTACCAGGGTTGGAATAATGTTTCCGGGAGCTGTACTGTTCACTAAATTGTCGGCAATAACGTTGTGTGCAAGTTGATTTACGCCGAAATACCCCTGAACTCCGTCGTAAACACCGATGAGCGCTGCGGTTGCCGATTTTTCGTCGCTGATTACCGACGCATCAGAAATAGATGTTTCGGGAGTTGTGTCCAACACATCTTTGCACGAAAATGCTGCAAAAAGAAGGACTGCTATGTATAGATATTTTCTCTTCATGATCATTCAGTTTTACAAAGTGATATTTACGCCCAAAGAAAAAGTAACAGGTTGAGGAGGTGTTCCAAAGTCCATTCCCTGCACCAAAGCACGGGAATCGCCTGCGCCTACGTTTACTTCAGGATCGGGCCCGGAGTAGTTGGAGATAGTGAATAAATTAGATGCGCTTGCATATACACGCGCGGCGCTCAAATGTATAGCAGTTAGCGTTTTTTTCTGGAATGTATAGCCCAACGTAAGGTCTTTCAATCGCAGGTACGATCCGTCTTCAACAAAACGGCTCGATTGCTGATCGTAGTTGAAACTTCCATCGGCATTGGCGGTTGATTTTGGGCGTGGCAAAACATTCGTGTCACCCGCTTTTTTCCAGTAATTCATCGAACTTTTCAGGATGGAACGGGTAACCCCTCTGGTACCTCCTGATTCGAGGAAAGAGCTGGTGTAGTTGTAAACCTTGTTGCCCGATTTGAAGAAGAAATTGAAAGAGAAATCGAATCCGTTGTACGTGAACGTGTTCTTTAATGTGCCTTCGAATTTTGGCCAGGCATTGCCTACAATTTTCTTATCAGCAACGGTAATTTTTCCGTCTTTATTCAGGTCTTCGTAAATAGCATCGCCGGTTTGCGGATTCACACCCAGGTAATTGTACACCCACATCGAATATAATGGAAAGCCTTGCTGTACCTGATAAGTCTGGTAACTACTGGTGATTGGAGTATTCAGTTTTAAAACTTCATTTTTGTTGTGCGAAATGGCAAAATTGGTTGTCCACTCAAATTTTTCAGCCTTAATATTTACCGAATTCAGAGCCAACTCTACCCCACGGTTGCTGATTTCGCCAATGTTTTTAGTTACCGAAGAATAACCGGTTTTAGATGGCACCGGATCGTCGAGTAACAAGTTGTAAGTAAACTTATCGTAGTAATTCACCTCAAAGTTCAGGCGTTTGCTTAGTAAATCGCCCGTCAGTCCAACGTTCCACTGGCGGGTTGTTTCCCATTTCAAATCCTTATTGCTCAACTGACTAGGTGAAACCCCTGCTAATCCATCGTAATTACTTCCACCTTTCCACAAACCGTACGACGCAAAATCGTCGATATTTTGGTTACCGGCATATCCTAAACTGGCTTTCAATTTAAGGTCGGTAATGGCATTGGTCTTCGGGAAAAACGATTCCTGGGCAATGTTCCAGCCTGCTCCAACCGATGGAAAGTATCCCCAGCGATTGTTTTTGCCGAAACGCGAAGAAGCATCCGCACGGGCATTTACGTCAATGCTGTAGCGATTTTTGTACGAATAGTTTCCACCGGTGAAGTAAGAAATCAATCCGGAGGTGGAACCGCTGCTGCTTGCCGTTTGTACCGCCGCCGAAGTTATCCGCTTGAATTGGTTGCTTGGGAAAACAGTGCCTGTTAAACCTTCGAATTCACGTTTGGTGTATTGAACCGAGTTTCCGACAAAAAACGATATGTCGTGTACATTGTTGATAGAAGTAATGTAATTCAGCAACTGCTCGGCAATCAGGGTTTGCTTGGTCGTGGTATTGTCGATGGCACTACCCGACGGCTGTCCATTTTTCAGGAAAGTATTGTAATAAGTTTTTTCGTGGTAATTGTTGTAGTCGCTGCTCCACGACGATTTGAACGATAGACCTTTCAGAATATCCCATTTCAGGTAAATATTATTTACGCTGCGAATGCTGTATGCGTGATCGTCAGAATTTTCGAGAATAGCTTTATGGTTATCGAAAGCAACTGGTTTGTTGTAACTTCCATCGGCATTGTAAACCGGGTAAAAAGTTGGCGTGTGTAAGGCAGCCTGAAAAAATCCGGCAGGGCCGTCGCCCACCTGAACCACCTGGCGGTTTACTTTTGAAAGGCTGTTGCTGGTACCAATCCTAACTTTGCTCGAAATGGAGTGGTCGAGGTTGACCTGAAATGAATAACGTTCAAAGTCTTCCAGCTTCAGAACCGACTCCTGGTTTTGATAGCCCAAACTCAGGTAAAAGTTTGTTTTAGCATCGCCACCTGAAATTCCCACGTTGTATTTTTGCAATTGCCCGGTTCTGAAAATATCACTTAAACGGTCGTACGTTTTTTGTTCTTCAGGACTTCCATAGGCAGCATACCCGGTAATAACCTCTGATGTTGGACGGAATGGGCGTGTTGCATACGACTTTCCGTCGTTAATCCAGGCATCATTTACAATTTGTGCATGTTCAGGGCCGGTTGTCAAAACCCACAAATCACGGGCTTTAGCAATGCCATTCTCAGTTTGAAACTGAACCTTGGTTTTTGCATTTTTTGCACCACGTTTGGTGGTGATTAAAATAACACCGTTGGCACCTCGCGATCCGTAAATAGCAGTGGCATTGGCATCTTTCAGTACCGAGACCGATTCAATATCTTCTGCGTTCAAGTCAGACAATGCACTGGAAACCTGGCCTCCTAAACCGCGCGACTGTAAGCTTTCGCTGTTAACAAACACACCATCAACCACATATAACGGATCGTTTCCGGCATTAATTGAGGTTGCACCGCGAAGGCGAACCAACACCTGAGATCCGGGAACTCCCGAGCTGTTCGATACTAAAAGTCCAGGCACCTGCCCCTGCAATTTTTCGGTTATGTTTGTTGAACTAACTTTCGAAAGTTCTTCAGCTGACACCTTCGAAACCGCACTGGTAACGGCATTTCGCTTGGTTTGGGTATATCCGGTAATTACAACTTCGTCCAGGTTATTAATTATCTCTTTTAACGAAACCGTTAATGGCTCATTTTCATGAACCACAATTTGACGGCGTTCATAACCCAGGAAAGTTATATTTAAAGTTACAGGTAACGGCTGGTTTACAGTTACCGAAAATTTACCGTCAACATCGGTTATGCCGCCGCTGACCTTTCCTTTTATACTTACTGCGGCTCCAACAATCGCTTCCCTGGTTTTTGCATCGATAACTGATCCGGTAATTGTATTTCTGTTTTGCGCCTGAACCGGATTTAACTGCAATGCAAAAACGAGAACGAAAAGTGTTTTTATTGCTCGTTGTAAAAGTTTTTTCATCTGTATAAATTTTTGTTTATCGTCTTATAATCTGCGTATTAGCATTTTCTTTTAGTCGAACAAAACGACGGATGGAATAGCCATTTGTTCATTTCTAGTTTGTCTCGCCTTAGGCGAGATGGCTATTTCATTGTTTTAATCTATTAATTACTAAAATTTTATCTCTCCTAATTGTGTTTAATTTCAATTTCTGACTGTCAACAACATCGCTTCATATCCTTATTTTTTAGTTAATAGTATTCCTGTTTCGGCAACTTTAGAGCTGCCGATGAAGTAAATAGGTATCAATTTTTGATTGAAGTTTTCCCCCTTCAGAAAACCTTATTTTTGAGTCAAAGTCGGATCTTTTTCGTCGCTGGCTTTTAAAAATCCGTATTGGTGATTAAACTGCTGACCCGATATTTTCACCCAATTCACAAAATCAGCGACCAATGTATTCGACTCTTTTTTATTAAAGCTGAAACCAACATAGCTGGTTGGAATCGTTTTGGGTCTTGTATTTTCGAGGAAAGTCATCAATTGGTCAAGATTATCATAGATTTGTTCCTCCTTTTTCAGTTTACCATTATCATCAGGATCGATTGGCAAAATACGAATTCCTTTTACCAATGCACGACTGGCAAGGTCATAAATAAACCCAAGATTTCCATAACTCACGCCTGTTGAATCACTTAAAACCGATTCAATCAAATACTTATCATCTCCGGTTACAATAATGCCTGGTATTTCAGAAACAGACCCACCCAAATAACTGAGTACGACTTTAGTTGTTGCCGAATGTGAAGGTTGTGTATAAACGGTAAAAGCATTGGAAGCATTGGTTTCTTCATCCGTATGATTTAAGGTACCTTCAATAAAGATATTTTTCAGTTCTTCACGGGTTACGCCATTTCTTAACTGTTTCCCGAAAATTGTATTCTTCTCGCTTACAACAGGTAAAACGGCAATAAGTGCAACATTCACAAGCTTTTTATCACTCTTTTCGTCGCTGCTTACAGTTAACGACAGGTCGCCCGGAACATCGTCTTTTACAAACTGAATAGAAACACCGAGATTCGCCTTTTCGTATTCGCTCGCCCATTTTTCGACTAATGAGTTGGCAAACCTTGAACCCGAAATCGTTATCGTTTTCTCCGAATTTTGCGCTTTCAGTCCGAAACTTAAAGCAAATGCAAGTAAGATAACCAGCAATTTCCGGTAATCAAAAAGAGTTATAAACTTTCTTAATTCATTGTTCCTCTTCTCTTTAACTTTCATTTTTCAATTGTTTTATTTTGCACCCGAATTTAAATCAATAATATCCACTGATTTAATGTATATAAATCTAAAAATTAATGGGTGCCTATTAATTTTTTCATGTTTTCACCATTATTATTTAATGGTTTTGAAGTGTTAAAAACCTGATGCTGACTTTCTCGTGCCCATTAAAAATGATTTGTTGAAACTCGAACTAAACTGAAAATAAGTCTGATACATTTTAAAAGTACACAAAGAGAAAAATCAAACATCAGGTAAAACAGCAAACATGACTAAGATTTTTAATTTACGAATTACGCAACAATAAGTGATTTTGCCCTTTCCTGTTCAAATTGGATTAGTGCTATAGCCAAGTGGCATTCGCCGATTTCAGGCAATAGATGAGAAGAGCGATCGCCTTCATCTTTTAAGCAAGATGCTTTATTTGGATATTTTGATGTTTCATTTATATCCAATTTACTGCTGAATAACAACAACTTATAAAAAGAAATATTCTCCAGAATTTTAACAAACCGTTTCATATTAATTAGTTTTTTTTGTCAAAGTTGAAATAATGGCTTGCCTTTGTCAATCCCATAAATTCTGTATTTGGCATACCTATTTTATGGTATATTTTAAATAAAATACTCGATATTGTCGATCCAGCCTGCCTTTATGGCCTGGATAATTAATTCAGATGCATTTGTTACACCCATTTTCCTGAAGATGTTTTTTCTGTGTGTATTTACAGTATGAAAGCTAATATTCTTTTGGTTGGCTATTTCTTTAGTAGTAAGTCCTCCCGAGATTAACCGGACAATCTCAATTTCAGAGGAGGTCAAATGGGTTGGTTCTTCAGGAACAAGCTTGGCCTCGTTTAATTCCAGAATAATATCCAGAATCTCTTCAGAAAAATACTTCTTCCCCTTTAGTGCTAAATCTACAGCCGATAAAACTTCGTTACGATCAGCTGTTTTATATATTATATTCTTAATGCCAAGTTTTGATAGTTCCGTAAAGTCAGATTTGGAAATTGAACTTGTTAAAACTAATACCGATAGGTTTGGAAATTTCTGACGAACAAGCTTCAAATACTCAATACCATCACATTCGATTAAAGCAGGATCTGTTATAAGCAAGCCACAAATCTCCTGTTCCAGTGTTTTAATAAGCTCTTGTTTAGAACCAACTATTCCAACTACAGAAAATCGTTCATCCTGATTAAGGATTGTATTTAAAGTTTCGACTATAAGAAACTGTCTATCTGCAATTATTATCTTATTTGACGGACTACTCATCTCAAAAAGTGATTAATAAAGCGATTAAATTATCGCTCAAATATCATTAATATCTACCGATTTAGTGTATTTTTATAAAACAAACTAAGCTACCAAGAAGTAAAAATTTAATCAAGTCTTTGAAAACTTTGCGTTAAAGACAATCAGAAAAATAAAATCCCGGCATAATGCCGGGATTCACTTTCAGAATTTTAAAAGAAGTTCAATATCTTACCAATCAAACTTTTCTGTCCTTTTGGTTCTTCCAGAGGCTTTTTATTAATCTCCGCAAGATGCTTTACTGATCCGAAAGCTTGGGCAAGATCTCCAATAATATCTTCAACATGCTCTATACCAACAGACAAACGAACCAACCCCGGAATTACTCCGGCTGAAATTTGTTCTTCATCTGATAGCTGCTGATGAGTAGTTGATGATGGGTGAATTATTAATGTCTTTGCGTCTCCTACATTGGCAAGATGACTAATCAGTTTTAGATTATTAATAAATTCATCAGCAGCCTCTTTGCCTCCGTCAATCTGGAACGAAAGAACACCACCATAGCCAATTTTCAGGTATTTTTTTGCCAGTTCGTGATATGGACTCGAAGCCAATCCCGGATAATTTACTTTTTTAACCTGTGCATGACCGTCGAGCCAATCGGCTATAATTTGCGCATTTTGGACGTGGCGTTCAACACGCAACGATAATGTTTCCAATCCCTGCAAAAGCAGGAAGGCATTGAATGGACTCAATGATGCACCATAATCGCGCAGGCCTTCGACCCGGGCGCGTATCGCAAATGCGATATTCCCGAATGGGCCATTGCTTCCAAACACATCCCAAAACACTAATCCGTGGTAACCTTCCGATGGTTCAGTGAATTGTGGATATTTGCCATTACCCCAGTTGTAGTTACCGGCATCAACAATTACACCGCCTATGCTTGTGCCATGGCCCCCAATCCACTTGGTAGCCGATTCAACCACAACGTTTGCACCGTGTTCGATTGGACGGAAAAGATAACCTCCGGCGCCGAATGTGTTATCGACAACCAACGGAATATCGTGTTTCTTAGCAATAGCTGCAATCGCATCAAAATCAGGAATATTGAATTCAGGATTACCAATGGTTTCAAGATAAACAGCTTTGGTTTGGCTGTCGATCTGTTTTTCAAAATCTTCGGGCTTATCGCCATCCACAAATTTTGCCTGAATGCCAAGTCGCTTAAACTGAACTTTAAACTGGTTGTAAGTTCCGCCGTACAAAAATGAGGTTGAAACAAAATTGTCTCCAGCCTGCAAAATATTGGTTAAGGCAATAAACTGGGCACTTTGCCCCGACGCAGTTGCAACAGCTGCTACCCCACCTTCCAACGCTGCAATACGTTTTTCGAACACATCGGTGGTTGGGTTCATAATTCGGGTATATATATTCCCGAATTCTTTCAGACCAAACAAATTGGCCGCATGATCGGCGTTATTGAAAACATACGATGTGGTCTGGTAAATCGGGACCGCACGGGAATTGGTTGTTGGATCAGTTTCCTGGCCTGCATGAAGTTGCAGTGTTTCGAATTTTAATTTTTGAGCTGACATAATGAAAAAATTTAATGTTTTATGATTAGTATTTTTATACTATCAGTTTAATATGCAGCTAAATGCTGCACTATTTGATTAATTAAAAAATGGAGGAGAGAAAATTAGCGACACATTCGCATTCGCTTTGGGTAACAACAACACATTTTAGCAGCGAACAAATAAACTTCTGCTACTAAAAAAACAAGGTTCGAATTGTGTTGTGTTGCGTTCATTTTGAATTGCTTTGTTGTAATACAAAAGTGAAAATGAAAAATAACACACGAAATACCACAATGGGGGTAATTTATATACCACAAATTAGGTATATAACCCAAACTTAGGTTAGACTAAATGCTATTTCAGGAGAATCGGCAATAACAATTAATTCATTTGAGGCTTTGCCAGTGCACAACTCTGTACTTTTACCGGTAAGCGTATAATTAAACAGCTGCCATCCTTCCGGTGTATGCAAATATCCCTTAGCTCTGACAATAGATTTATTAACAAACAGCTGATTTTCAATAGATTGAATGTCATAGACGTTAATTCCTGAAGTTTTATAATGAAACTCAAAATATTCCGGTTGATCTTTTAACCGGATACCGAAAATTGAATTTCCTGAAAATGTTTCTTGTGATGACAGAATTGAAATATCTGACAAAATACCCGAATGCAATTGCCTACTGTCCAAGTAAATTAATTTGTCAGGAAATTGTTGCTGAAATCCGGATCGTATTTGTTGCAGTTGGCCGGGATCATCGATCAAATCACATTTACTGAAAACAATGATTTCTGATCTTAAAATTTGTGCCCGATAGATCATATTTCGCTGAATCCGAAGGTTATTCAGTGCTGTAATATCTACCAGACAAATGACCTGCATCAGCTGCAATTGATGAAATTGGCTAACAATCTCGGTTATCATTTCAACGCCACCAAGACCAGTTGGCTCAATAATTATGCGCTGAAATACGCCTGAATCAACAATTTCACCAAGATTTTCGTGCAAATGGGCCTTTGCCGAACAACAAATACATCCACCAGTTATATCGTAAACCGTGCCGCTGGTTGATCTTGATCGCAAAGTTTGACCATCGATTGAAATTTTACCGTATTCGTTGATAACGATAGCCCAGCAATCATCCGCGCTCTTTTGCTCCAAAAGACGGATGATTGCTGTAGTTTTTCCAGAACCAAGAAATCCTGAAATAATATTTACGGGTATTTTTCCTGCTATCACTTTTTACAAGCCATATTCGGCCAAAGTAAATTTGCTTTGGTCAAGCAAAGGAAGCATCATTTCAACAAATTTGCTTTCATCGTCGGGAATACTATTCAAATCATCCCGTAAAATTGGCAAATAAGAAGTTTCCATTTCTGAGAGTTTCAACTTTCCCGAAGCAAGAGCTTCTTCAATAATGTCAATTGCAGCCAAAGCTCCGTCGCGCGCATTTGCCACATACGAATTACCTTTTACCAGTTCTTTTGAGATTCGGATAACATTTTCAGGCGAAAGAATCAATGCCTGCGGATCGGTATATACATCGGAAGCAACAAGCAATTGCTGCAAAACCTGAGTATGCAGTTTTCCGGCACGCAAAGCCTCGTTCATCAATCTGGCGTCGTATTCCAATTGTTCCAGGTAAGCTGTTGGGGCCATTCCTGAAAGAAGTTTGATGTTTTGGACCGACTCATTACTCCAAAGATCGGCACAAGCCGACGCAATGTTACCTATTGGACTAAGGTGTGCACATGCTGCAGTTTTTCCTTCCATCGAAATTGGAATTCCAGTAATTGCCTTCAGGAAAGGGCCTTCGTACCCGCAATCTTTATCAGGACCAACGGCTCCTTCTTCCACTGCGACAATCGACCGAACCACCGAGATTACCCGAACCAAGGCCGCGAAAACTCTTGGAATATATTTCTTTTCGGCCAGAACCATCGCCGTGTTGGCAAAGCCACAAGCCGAATCACCAGCGGCAATTTTCCCATACTGACTGGCAAGACCTACAATTTTTTTCCACAAAAACTGCATATCACGCACACCCAAAACAGCCAAAGCAAATACAATGGCTTTTACGTCGCACATCATCAAAGCTTCATCCGAAACTTCTTTGCCACCAGTGCTTTCAATCGAAAGTAAATCGCCACCTTCAATCATACCTTTCTCGAAAAGTTCCAGCATTGGTTCCAGCAACAAAGATGTCCGTTGTTTGGCCGGACGCTCGAATTCGCGTAAATCATTAGGCGTTAACCTAATTTCAGAAGCTAAGCCGTATTTCTGGTAATAGTTTTCGCAAATTTCATTCATGATTTTCACGATTTCAATACCAATTTGTGGTGTTTTGGTCATTTCGAGCAAGGTTTCCAACTCCAGAACAACACCTTTCGAATTTAAATCTACAGCACGTTCGAGCGCCCCCTGAGCAATTTCTTTATAATGACCATACACTTGTGGCAGAGTGCTGTTGTTGATACTCATTACAGGTAAGGTAAAATTTAACTCGGCATAAACCTGCCCACCCCCAATTTCAAGTCCACGCCGGGTTTTAACCGGATAAGGCGCAACCCCAAATATCAGATCTTCAGGATTAGTTATAACCAAACTTTTGTATTTCATGCAGATAATTTTAAGAAGCCAGTTTACTTAAATGTTCTACCAATCCCTGTGGATCAGGCGCATATATATCTGCGCCAATTTTGGCACAGAAATCGTGGTTTACCGGAGCTCCACCAATGCAAATTTTCACTTCAGGAACCAGAGCTTTAATGTCGCTCACTATTTCGGCCATATTCACCATCGTGGTAGTTAACAATGCCGATAATGCCACGACAGCGCCCGGATGCTTTTGTAGCGCTTCGATATACCTGGCCGATGGCACGTCAACACCAAGGTCTACAACAGTCCATCCGGCACCTTCAACCATCATGGAAACAAGGTTTTTACCAATATCGTGCAAATCGCCCTTTACAGTACCAATAATAAAAGTTCCTTTGGTTTTAATTTCGCCGGAAGTAAAAAACGGCTTGAGCTGAACCATAGAAGCTCCCATCGCTTTGGCCGACATTAGCATTTGAGGAACAAAAATCTTGTTTTCAGAGAATTTCTTTCCTACACGATCCATAGCCGGGACCAATGCATTTTCCAAAATTTGCTGCGGACCGACACCAGCCTCCAACGCTTTTGTTGTAAGTTCTGATGCGCCATCTTGTCCACGTAACTGTGGTGGAAAAGGCGATTTCAAATCTACCTTACCTAACTCAACAGCTTCAAGGAGCTTTTCAAGTATTTCATTCATAAATTCACTAGTTTATTGGTTTTTATACGAACAAAAATAGTGTCGGGATGAAGCTATTTCAACACCAATATTTACTATTTTCGATGCGATATTCACATATACAGTCATTTTTGTGCAAAAATTACCAATATGTCGGCTCAGCTCGAACAACTAAAGTTAAATACTGAGGAATCATTTTTCATTGGAATCTTTCAGGATAACCTTGACAAAAGTGTTTGGCATTACCACAACAATTTCGAAATCAGCTTTATTACCGAAGGTAGTGGGAAGCGGATTGTTGGCGATTCAATAGAGGAATTTCATCCCGGTGATCTGGTATTTTTAGGGAAAAATCTGCCTCACGTTTGGATTGCCGATAAAGACAACAAAGTACTGTCGAACCGAACTCTGGAAATGGTTTTTCTTCAGTTTACTTCAGAAGTATTGAATTCGGAACTACTTAAATTGCCCGAATTCAGGAATGTAGCTAAAGCGATTAGTCTTTCGGAAAGAGGCGTACATATTGTTGGTCAAACACTAAATGAAGTAAGCGAATTGATGCTTCAAATGCCTTACCTGAAAGGCTTTGAACGGATGATTCACTTTTTAAAAATCATGGATATTATCGGGCAAAGTAATTCACTGGTTCATTTGGCCAGCAAAGATTACATGAAAGCCCGGTTCACCAGCAACAACAAACGAATTGCCGCCATTCACAATTACCTGATGAAAAATTACCGCGAAGAAATAAACCTGGGAAAAATAGCAGAAACCGTAAATATGGCTGAGGGTTCGCTTTGCAGGTTCTTCAAACAAAACATGGGAACAACAATTTTTGAATACCTGAATAAAATAAAAGTTGAGTTTGCTTGTAAACTACTAATGAACATGGACTTAAATATTGTGGATGTTTGCCTCGACAGTGGGTTTAATAACCTTAGCCATTTCAACAAGCAATTCAGGAAAACCACAGGCGTTACTCCAACAGAATACCGAAAAAGGTTCGAAAACCTAAGCCGGTAAGCATCCCAATGAAATATACCTAAAAACAGGTATGTTGCTTTCCGAAAGATTTCGATAACCTTAATCCTTGATCAATACCTAAAATATCATCAGGTTAATTCAAAGAAAATCAAAACTTTAATTCATAAACATGTCAAAACTTAAATTTCCGGTCGGGATAAATACACTGGCCGTTCATGCCGGTGAAACGCCTGATCCTCTCACCGGGGCATCAGCACCCAATATTGTAATGTCAACAACATTTATAACCGATGCCAATGCAGGCTTTTCGGTCGAAGGTTTCGAGGAAGATACTGCCTGGATATACACCCGCTGGGGAAATCCGACCATTCATCAACTGGAAGAAAAACTGGCAGCGCTCGAACATGGGGAAACTGCCATTGCTTTTGCCAGTGGAATGGCAGCTATTTCGGCTTTGTTGTTTCATACTCTGAAGGCTGGTGACCACGCTATTATTAGCGACGTTGCTTACGCAGCAATGGCCGAAATGACTAATGATATAATTCCGGCGCTTAATATTTCGATCACTAAGGTTGACACTTCTGATTTAGAAGCTATCCGAAATGCGGTTAGACCTGAAACCCGACTGATTTATATTGAAACACCATGCAACCCACTTCTCCGCCTGACTGATATTGAAGCCGTTGCACAAATCGCACATGCTACCGGAGCCAGGCTGGCTGTTGACTCAACATTTGCAACACCGGTGGCCACACGCCCATTAGAACTGGGAGCCAATTTTGTCGTTCATTCGTTAACAAAATACCTTGGCGGGCATGGCGATGCGCTTGGTGGAGCCATTATTGGATATAAACAGGATTTGGTGCCGTTACGAAAAACAACGGCCATTCGCTTTGGCGGAGTAATCAGTCCGTTTAATGCCTGGCTTATTTTACGCGGGTTAGCTACTTTCCCAATCCGAATGAAAGCACATGCGGAAAATGCGCTGGCTTTAGCCAAATTTCTCTCGGTTCATCCTAAAATTAATCGGGTTATTTATCCTGGTTTGCCCGACCATCCTCAAGCTGAACTCGCTCAACGGCAAATGAAGAATTTCTCTGGAATGATTACCTTCCAGGTAAAAGACGGGAAGCGGGCTGCTCAGCTCTTTGCCGAACATTTGCAAATTATTCATTATGCCGTTTCACTGGGTCACCACCGTTCGCTGATTTTCTATTTGCCTTCCAGTGATTTGCTGGAAACTTCATTTAAATTCTCTACTGAAAAACAACTCGAATCATGGAATTTGTTTGCCGGAGAAGGAATTTTCCGTTTTTCGGTCGGATTGGAAGATGCTGAAGATTTGATGCACGATCTTGAACTGGTATTGGCTAAGTTGTAGTTTGAATTTCGATAAAAAGCTCCGAAAACTCATCTTTGAAATAGTCTCCGGAGTCATTTGGGAAATTAAAAAGGTTAAAAAACCTCCCCATAAATGCAGGTAAAGAGGAGGTTTATACAAATGAAAATTGCAGTGAAAAAGAAGCTAATGGAAAATAACTAAGTAATGAAAATGAAATAATGTCGTACTCGAACCTGTATTTTTATACGGACTCACCCCAGCGCATCGTTCGACTGAGACTTCGGCGTGAGCTCAGTCGAACGCTCACGCCGAAGTCTGCGATGCTTCTCCCCTCTCTTTCAGAAAGAGAGGGGGAACGTCCGCCCTGCGGACGTAGGGGTTAGTACAAAAAAATACGACAATAAATGGTTCCTATTACTTATAAATAAACAACTCTAATTATTATTGTTTAAAAGATAAATTTTTATCCGATCCTATATTCAGAAAACCATACTGGTGATTGAACTCCTGCCCATATTCCGTTACCCAGTTGATAAAGTTCTGGATTTCAGGATTATTTGAATTTTTAACTGTCGTAAAGCTCAGATATTCAGTTGGAACAGAGGCTTTCTTTGAACTTTCGAGATAAGCGAGCACTTGATCGAGATTGTCATAAATCTGTTCTTCTTTGTCCAGCTTTCCATTGCCGTTCAAGTCGATAGGCAAAACTCTTATACCGCTAATTACAGTGCGCTTCGACAAATCGTAAATCAATCCAAGGTTGTTATAAGTAACGCCTGTGGTGTCTTCAAGTACCGATGTAATAAGGTATTTATCGTCACCGGTAACATAAACTCCGTTTAAATCTTCTGGCGACCGGCCAAGAAAATTTGAAATAGCCACTGCCAAACCTGATTGCGGAGTTTTTGTATAAACAGTATATGTTGGTTCACTTTTCTTGTCCTTTCCAGATTCGTCGCTTTCGTTGTCATTCTTCAAAAAAATCTGTTTCAATTCTTCTGATTTAATTCCCTTTTTCAATTCTTTTGAAAATGACAGGTTTTTCTCGTTGACAACAGGTAAAATTGCTAAACGGGCTACATTGACCGATTCTTTATCCAAATTTTCTGCATCATCTGAAAAAAACACAATATTTAAATCAGCTCCAACCTTTGCATCGCTTTTATTTATTACTTTAAACGACTGACTTGGATTCAATTTGGAATATTCTGAGATCCAACGCTCTACCAGCGGATTAGTTAAATTCGAACTGTTAATTGTTATTACAGCTTTTGAAACCTGCGCTTGAATGGCAGTAGTGAATACAACCGCCCCAGCCACTAATATAACTTTTCCTGCTGTTTCACTAATTTTAGCTAAAAGCCCATCGAATGTTCTACTAAATGTTTTCATAATACTCTACATTGATTTAATACTGCAAAGATTTCATCTGTATCTTTAGGATAAAATCCCACAGAATGGGCATTTTTTATACCATAAAAAAGGGATGCGTCATTGACATTAGTGTCCTTTCCTCTTCGTACAACTTATTAAATTATTTCATTGAAACGCCAATAATTCAAGATTCTTAAGCGAGTTATACCATTAATGCGGTATCCTGAATTACTCAAAATATGGTATTTCCAGTTTATGCGCATAGCAGTTATTTTGTATAAAAAATGTACCTGATATTTAGGTAAAAAACCAAAAATGTGACAAAACTATTTTGTTTGCTTATGTTGTTATTTGGCTTGCAACTCATCGCACTGGCTCAAAATGCAACTGATCAGGATTCGATTTATAAACACGTTGACATGGGCCAAGTCAATGTTCCGGCTTTTCGCCCAGGAACCTTCCATTCAAATTCGACTTTATTGAAAACGGAAACGATTACCCAAAATGGGCTGAAGAAAATGGCCTGCTGTAGTCTTTCCGAAAGTTTCGAGAACAGTGCCTCTGTTTCAGTTGGTTTTACCGATGCAGTTTCGGGCGCAAAACAAATTCAACTACTCGGATTATCAGGAGTTTACGTGCAGACTTTAGACGAAAATATACCTACAATGCGCGGATTGTCATCAGCTTTTGGATTAAGTCATATTCCCGCAACGTGGCTCGAAACCATCCAGATTTCAAAAGGTGCATCATCGGTAATAAATGGATATGAGGCGATTACAGGTCAAATGAACCTCGAATTCAAAAAACCAAACAACACTGAACCGTTGTTTATTAATTTGTTCGTCGACAACAACCTACATTACGAAGGCAATCTCACATCTTCGATAAAACTGAATGAAAAATGGTGGACAGGGCTGCTATTGAGCAGAACTTTAGGCAATCAAATTCATGATAGCAACAGAGACAATTTTCTTGATATGCCTAAAATGAAGTATATCAACGCCTATAACCGCTGGTTATATATCGACGATAAAAATGGAGTCCAATCAAGAACTGGTATTAAATTTCTGTATGAAGACCGGATTGGAGGTCAGGACTCGTTGTGTCACGTCAAGCATGGCGTTCCGGTTAATGGCATTGAATTGTTCAAGACCATTATAACCAGTCGAAATTTTTCCGTTTTTAATAAGACCGGAATATCAATCGGAGAAAAAGAAGGGCAAAGCTTAGGCATAATCAATAGTTTTACCCACCACGAACAGGATTCCGAATTTGGCCGGAAATCATATAATGGATCACAAAACACCTATTACATCAATGTACTGTTTTCTTCACATATCTATTCGACCAACAACCGCTATACTATTGGAGGAAGCTTTAACTACGATAATTACGAAACAGATTTTGCCGACCGCTTTCTGGTAACGGGCAGTAGCGGAATTTCAACCGCACAAACTCCGTTAACCGAAATAAACAGGATAGAAACGGCAACTGGCGTTTTCGGAGAATACACTTATTCGCATCCATCTGGATTTACGGCTATTGCCGGACTACGCAGTGACTATAACTCCCGTTTCGGATGGCTAATGACACCTAGATTTAATATCAAATACAACGTTTATCGTTCGGTAATTATTCGCTTATCGGCAGGAAAAGGGTTTCGTTCACCGAACGTACTCTCTGAAAACATCGGATTAATGGCTTCGTCGAGAAAATTCAACATTTCAGATATTAATAATCTTGACATTGAAAAAGCCTGGAATTTTGGTGGAAACATCGCTTTTGATATTCCAATTTGGAATGATCGGAAAGCTAAATTGAGTTTAGATTATTTCTTCACAGATTTTCAAAATCAGGTTATTGTAGATACTGAACGAGATAGAAATGCTGTTTTTTTCTATAACCTGAATGGAGGGAAAGCTTATGCCAATGCCTTGCAAGCCGATCTCACGGCAACTTTATTTAAGGGATTTGATATGTATGCTGCCTTTAGGTACAACAACAACCGTATTACCTATACCAATGGGAACAAGCTCATTTCAACAAATAAACCTTTGATTTCATCTTATCGCGGTTTAATCAACTTGTCGTATGCCACACTATTACATCGCTGGGTATTCGATTTCACGGCACAAATCAACGGCCCGGCCAGACTTACCGGATTAAACGGATACAACTCAGAAAAAATTTATTCGCCAGTATTCCCAGTATATTTTTCACAAATAACTCACAACAGTAAACGTTTCGACATTTACCTGGGGGCGGAAAACATATTCGGGTACAAGCAAAAAGACCCTATTCGCGAATGGCAATATCCTTTCAGCAGAGATTTTGACGCGTCGATTGTATGGGGACCAGTAACCGGTATCCGCTTATACGGCGGAATTAGGTTAAGAATTGGAAAACTTTACTGAATTTACCATGAAGCATTTATTAATTTTAATATGTGGCCTTTTCGCGCTTGCCAGCGCTTGTAAAAAAGATACCAAGCTGGAGCAGACCATCGAATTTGGAGAAATAGCCCCACAAAACCTAAAAGATGGTTCACTACTGCTCAAAGCTAAAGCCAGCTCGGGCTTGCCTATAACTTTCGAAAGTACAAACTCTGCTATTGTTATCATTAACGGAAATACCGCAGTATTCCAGAAAGCTGGTTCTGCCGGTATTGTTGCAAGGCAGCCCGGTAACGACCAGTACTACGAGGCTTCGTATGTCGTTCGCGATTTGACTATACATGAGTGGGATCCAAATAAAAAGAATCAAACCATTACTTTTGAATTGGTAGAAAGCAGAACCAACAACGACCCTCCACTTCAGTTGGTGGCGACTTCCTCTTCAGGGCTACCCGTAAAATTTACTTCAGGCGATCCAAAAGGACAAATCGATGAGAATAACCAATTGATTTTATATCATGGGCCTTATACTTATGACGTGTACATTGATATTACTGCTTCGCAGGAAGGCAATTCGATTTACAATCCGGCCGACAATGTCGTAAGAACCATACATGCCCTGGGCATCGGTTACCATTAGAATCCGGCCTAATGGTATGGAATTACCTTGATAAGACAACAAAGAAGTACTTCAAAATAGGTACATAAAATCACCTGAATATGGTATTTCATGAAAGTTCAATAGGGTCTTATTTTGTGCTTAAATAAAAACCATTTTTCAATTCGGTTCTGTCGTTACTGAACCGCTTGGATAATCATTCATTTTTCTTTAGTGTTTTTTGCTAAAGAAAGAACTACTGAGCAATGTTAAAAGCAAGACTTTTTGCGATATTTCTACTAACTGTGATGGTATTAAATATCATGCGATACCAGTTACCGTTTATTGAATACAGTATATTAAAAGCTTATATTGTAAAAAATCTTTGCGAAAAAAGAAATGAAACAAACAATTGCTGCCAGGGGAAGTGTTTTTTGAATAAACAAATTAAGAAAACTGAAGAAACTGAGAATAAAGGTGATACGACTAACAATAATAACAAGAGAATTATTAACATAGAAGTGAATGATTTCTTAGGTGCCGATATCGCTGGGTTGGCACCCTTGGAAGTTTCTGAGCTTCTGTATCCAAGATCGGGAATAGTCCATATTAAACAGATTATTCCTGATGTATTTGTTCCTCCCAAACAAATTTCCACGATATAAATCAAACCTCAGGATATATATACCTTTATGTCCGAACTTGCTATTATCAGAAATTGTCCAATTCTTTTTTTAATTAAACAATAGAACCTGATAGTACGATTGGTTTGTCATGCCGGTACATATCCTGCAAAATAAAACACGGTATCAAAAGGAAGAAGACTAATCAATAATTTCTTTTGATCATATCACTTTTCCCAATTTTCTGTTTTCTCCCTCTTCGTTCGTTTGCAGACGTTCGAGCGTGGAGAAAATTGAAAAATTTCAATCAAAACACGAAGGCATAAATACCCTAAGCTCTGTAAATAAATACATTAGCATTTATGCCTTCGTGTTTAATTCTTTTACAAACAAACACAGGCTCATTGCAGAATACGATATTCACTCTTCTGCAAAGCAAAAAGTGAAAAAACGAGATTAACTCCGAATGATCGCTTAGCCTTAAAAATACCAAATGAAACGAACATGTTGCACGGCAAAGCAAACACCCATGAAAATAATTTTCAGCAACATGTGAGTTCCTTCAGACAATTAAAAAACAAATTATTTACTGATGAAACATCTTTATACATTAATATTATTCATCCTGATTTTCAGCCAGGTACAGGCACAAACCAACCCGACTGATGGATTAAAAGAAATTTCGTTGTCAGGTCTTTCTGCTGACGATGGCTATACTTTTCATTTTTATTCAACAGATGGAAAGTTGAACAGGGGCTTTTCCGAAGTATTTGTTGCTTTGACTGATAAAGACAAAAATTTTGTTGAAAATTTTACAGTGAGTGATTTTCATCCTATAATGGATATGGGAATGTCAAAACATTCCACTCCAATTGGGAAAGTAGAAAAAGTAGAAGGTAAACCGCTTTACAAGATATGGTTCAGCTTTCTCATGTACACTGGGCAAATGGATGGTACATGGGCATTGGATTTCAATTATACAATTGGTTCAAAAGTAAGTCAGTCAGCGATTGTTTCTGCCGCAAGTTCTACACTTGTCACAAAATCAACTGCTTTTGAAGGAAGCACCGCGACAGCAACAGAGACCTATACAGGTTGGTTTAAAGATCGCCATTGCACCGGCTCAGTAACCCTACCGCTTGCAAAAAGTTGCGGAATTGGCTGCGGAACCGGCAATATGGCCAATTGTTGGAACAGTGGGCTGGGATTATTCATTTACAATGCCACAGAATCGGGTACAATTACCCAGGCAGAAGCCCGTTCTGATTCACACTTCCTGTTATTTGATGCCGAAAGCAAAGAATTGGCAAGGGCATTTTTGTTAAGCCTTCCTTCAGGAGCAAGTGGAAAGCTTAGCTTTAAAGTTACGGGGTACCGGGTTGAAAATGGTATATCGACCAACGAAACAGAATCGAACGTGCCCGAACTTTCGGCCACAGCGATACATCATAAACTAAACGCTTTTCACCTACTCTCAATCGAAGGCACTGTCATTGAAAACCAAAGCAACAGCTATTCGGGCTTTGCAACAAACTCTTATAAACAAACACTTAAGGACCTTGCACCTTCAAACCTGAGGGCCTTGAATCATACTGGAGGAGCGACAATAAAATTTACTCCTCCTGCAAATGCCGGTAATACGAAATCGAACTTAACGGGCTACAAAGTCAAAGTTTACAACAAGGCTGGTGAGCTTCAGGATAAATTTACGACAACCATTACCGGTACAGCCAGCAGTACAATTGAAGTAACCGATTTTACAGCAGGCAGCGACTACACCTATACCGTTTCGGCTTTATACCCTTCGAGTGCTGTTGAGGTAGAATCGGATCAATCAAGCGTGATTGAAAAAACTATTTCAGGTATTGCATTACCAGTAACAGATTATCCAACTAACTCGAAATGGATACAAAGCTTCACCGTAAACAACGTAAACTATTACGTGTCAATCGCTTACCCGAAATCACTAAAAACTGGTAGTCAAACTGTAAAGGCGTATATAAACAAACAGGTAGAAGTATTGCAGCCTTACCCCACAGTTGATGGCGGCTATAAAATAGAAGCCACTCCTTTTATGCGCTCAATGGGGCACGGTTCTGATGGAAATACCGCTTTGACCTGGAATGCGACTGATAATGCCTATGAAGGAACACTCAATTTAAGCATGGATGGTGATTGGCGTATAAACCTGAAAATATACGACACAACATCCAGCACGACCACACTTGTTGCCGGAACTGATATTGATAGCCAGGGAAATGGCAGCACTCATTATTGGGACATTTACCTTGGAGGCACTACAGGAATAACAGATTTGTCGGCAAATGGCATTTCCGTTTACCCAACATTGTCTCAAGGTGAAATCACGGTTGTCGCACCGTCTGAGGCAAAAATTACCGTAATAAACTCAAGTGGAACAAAATTAGAGTCTTATCAATCTGCAGGGACTAAAACTATTCAATTGAATGTTCCGTCGGGCTTATACCTTATTGCTGTAGAAAATAAAGGAAAAACTTTTGTCCAAAAAGTGATTATCAGAAGGTAGAAGACATGAAGAATTTACTTACATCGTGGTTTATTTTTTTAGTTGTCGCTTGCGCCCTCACTTCGTGTGAGGGTGGCGACGATAACGTCGATCCGGTTGATCCAACTGCAAAGCTGAAAAAGATTCAGGATTTTCAGGGATCTAATTACACCATCTCTGCATATAATGAAGATGGAGAGTGGCGTCTGGGTTATACCAAGGTTTATTTTACCGTTAAAGACAAAGTCGGCAACTTGATTTCGGACGCCAGGTTAAGCGCTTTTCCTGAAATGGACATGGGCACTATGACACATTCAACTCCCCGATCAGAAATCACCAAAGTTGAAGGAGAGCCGCTTTATGAAGCTTACTATGCTTTCCTGATGTATTCGGGTCAAGGCGACGGCAAATGGTATTACGACATCAGTTGTACGGTTGGTAATGTGACCGAAAGTATAACAGACGCTGTAATCAGCGTAAAAAATGTATTCCGGCCCGATGGGGTTACCGAACGAAGGGTAATCCGTTCGCTGGTGGCCATCGATGGCAGCGAAAAACGCTACGTGGTTACGTTGGTTGAACCCATAAAACCCAATGTCGGTATCAACGACATCACGGCTTATGTACACGAACGGAAAGACGCCAACACATACACTCCGGTTGAAAACTTCAAGCTTAAACTTGATCCCCGAATGCCTTCGATGGAAAATCATTCATCGCCAAACAATGTGGATTTGACCTGGGATGCAACTGGCCAGATTTACAAAGGAAAAGTTAATTTCAGCATGACCGGATACTGGAAACTGAACCTGATCCTGCAAAACGAAAAGGGCGAAACGTTATACGGAAACCCCATCAGTACATCAGTCGATGCCAGCAGCCTTTATTTCGAGGTTGAATTCTAAAACAAGCATTAAGTGATTATGCCATTAAAATTTTATAAAAAGATGAAAAGCCCCGGATTTATTGGCCTGGGATTCTTTATCTTTTGTTCAAATCAACTCCTTGCCCAGGTTGTAACAACCGATTCAATTTATTCAAAAATCGATTTGCAGGAAATTGTTATTTCGGCCAAAACCGGCTTTGACCGGGAAAAGCTTGCAAAACCGTTTTCGTCGGTTGAAGAGTATTTGCAGGGCTCTGAAAAAGTAAATCTGATAAAACGCGGCAGCTACGCATGGGAACCTACTATTAACAACATGTCGACAGAACGAATTTCGGTAACAATTGACGGAATGAAAATTTTTCATGCCTGTACCGACCGCATGGATCCGGTAACCTCGTATGTTGAAACTGTAAACCTCGACAAGGTGAAACTTGGCAACGGATTCGATGCCAACCCCAACGCATCAAATCACATCGGCGGTAGCTTAGATTTAAAACTGAACAAAACAGGATTTTGCGACGAAGGGCTAAACATAAACGTCAATTCGGGTTACGAAAGTAACAGCAATCTCAGAATTTTGGGTGCCGATGTATCGTATGCCAATCCGCGGTTTTACCTCAATTCTGGTTTGTTTACCAGAAAAAGCGGGAATTACTATGCCGGCGGAAACAAAGAAATCGCCTTTTCACAATTTGCTAAAAGCAATATATTTACCAACTGGGGCTATGTAATTGCCAACCGGAAGGCCATTGAAGGAACAATTATATACGACCACGCCACCCATGTTGGCTATCCCGCTTTGACGATGGATGTAAGAAAGGCCGAAGGATTGATTACCTCACTCAGTTATACTGTCGAAAAGCCGTTTCAATTCTTTTACAAATGGGAAAGCAAAATTTACTACAACAACATTGTACATGTGATGGACGACACCCAACGACCCAATGTACCCATGCACATGGATATGCCGGGAAAAAGCCGGACGGGTGGTTTTTATTCTACATTGAACGGTCAAAACGGGAAACACCGCTATGCTTTTAACTGGGATGCCTACTACAATCAGTCGTATGCCGAAATGACCATGTATCCTGAAACTGCGGGCGAAATACCCATGTTTATGCTTACCTGGCCCGACATACGAACCCTAAATACCGGCCTGTTTGCGGTAGATGAACTCCGGTTAAACGAAGTACATACCTTTCGGCTTTCGGCCAAAGGATCGTTCCAGCGCGATGGTATATTTAGCGATTTTGGCCTGAGAACCCTGCGCGGATATTACCCTGGAATTGCTTCTTATCGCAACCGGCTGATAGGTAATGTAGCCGGGCGTTACCAGTTCCGGAGAAACGATTGGGAAGCAATTTTAAATGCCGGTTATGGGAATCGGGCACCTTCAGTGTCAGAAGCTTATGGCTTTTATTTATTTAATACCTTTGATGCCTACGATTACCTTGGAAATCTGCATCTTAAGCCTGAATCGTCGGCAGAGGCAGGTTTATCGGTCGAATGGAAGAAAAGACTATTCGATATCAAAGCCGATGTGACTTATTTCTATTTCAGCAATTACATTATCGGCAAACCTAATACCGACCTGCATTACATGACCATTGGCGCTACGGGCGTAAAAGTTTACGAAAACCTGCCTCATGCAACTCTTTTAAATGCAAGTGTGGTATTAAAATATTGGTTAACTGAAAATTTAGCCTGGAATAGCCGAATTTTGTACAGTAGAGGTCAGGACAATAAAAAAAGCAATCTTCCATTAATTGCACCTTTAATTTATGATACATCGCTATCGCTGAAGAAAGAGAAATTTATCGCTGAAGCCGGATTAGCCGGGGCTGGCCGACAAATACATTTCAGCCCCGAATACGGCGAAGATGAAACAAAAGATTACTTAATCGTAAACATATCAGCAGGTTATACTTTTAAAGCAGGCAAAACTATTTTTAATCTGAAGGCAGGTGTTGAAAACCTGTTTGATGCTTACTACTCGACCTATTCAGATTGGAAAAATATACCCCGAAAAGGCCGGAATTTATTTATAAACTTGGGTATCAATATATAGTAAATGGAATTACTAAACAAAAATTTAAAAAATATGAAAGCAATCCGATTAATCACGGTAACAGTATTGTTTTTTGTAAGTCTTACCTTAAGCGCTCAGGGTAAAAAAGAACAAGCCGATAAGAAAAAGGCTGAAAAAGTAACCTTCCTGGTTAGTATGCACTGCGAAAATTGCAAGGCAAAAATCGAGAAAAATATCTCGTGGGAAAAAGGTGTAAAAGACTTGTCGGTTGATTTGGACAAAAAGACCGTAGCAATTACTTACAATACACAAAATACAACGGAAGAGAAACTGAAGGACGCCATTGTAAAGCTCGGGTTTAAAGCCGAAGTCATTCCGGCTAAAAGCGAAGCATCCAAATAACATAAATAGATCGATTTATCGATCAGACCTATCGCGAATAAACAGATTATTAACTCTTTATTATTTAAGGTTATAAACAGTTTTTCTTACTTCCTGCGTCCATTCCTGTGCTGATTTTGAATGATCAAAGGTTTGGTACGGGATAGGCTTGCCAATTTTAACCCGGATTGTTTGGTGTTTTTTATTGAAAATCTCGTGAGGCAAAAGCGACAGTTCAAGGTTAATTTTTATACCCAAAAGCTTACGAATCAAGAATACTGAATAAAACAGCACCGAATTCCGCCCGGCAAAAAAGATAGGAACAACATTCCGCTCACACGAAACCGATTTTGAAATGAAACTTTTATGCCATGGTATATCTCTAACTTTCCATTTTTCCAAACGGGATACTTTTCCGGCGGGGAAATGAGTAACTGGCAAATCTGATTTAAAAATACGATCTATTTCCAACAAATATTCTTTCGACGATTTGCCAAAAACATTGACCAAAACGACCGATGATTTCAGTTGAGGGATCAAGTTAAACAACTCATTACCAATGGCCCTGAATTCACCGTATTTTGTTCCGACAAGGTAGGTCAGGATTAAACCATCGACAAATCCAAACGGATGATTAGCCACAAAAAAGCACTTTCCATTCTCTGGAAGATTTTCCAATCCTTCTGCTTCAATTGTAATGTCCAACTCATTTAACACGGCTGAAAGAAACTCAACCCCTTCGGTTTCAGAGTACTTATTCAGGATTCGGTTTATTTCATCCTGCCGGATAAACCTTGCAAGACCCTTTATCATAAAACGTGGTAACCGCTTTAAGAATAGTGAATCACTGCTTTTGATCTGGGACTCTATATCTATATATATCATTCGTCAATGCCCGTTAACCTTGTTTTCAATTTTTCTTGTAAAATAGAATAATAATAATGCTACGATAATAAGTACTAGTGCAAATAATATCCTGGATATTCCCAGTACTTCATTAATTAAAAGTGGGCCCATGGCCTTAGCCAGGTATATCTCTTCAAAAAAAGGATAAGCTTCAATAAATATAAAAATGCCCAAAATGGTTCCAAGAACGAAAGCACAACCATCCAACCGTCCAATTGCCGCAGAAGATATACCTGTGCCAGGACAATAGCCCCCTATTACAAATCCAATACCCATAATTGTTCCCCCAATCAGTGCCGACCATAAAAAGGTCGGATTAACCCGAACCCTGCTAAAATCAAGCAGCTCAAAATGAGATAACAGAAGCACTCCAAACATAGCTGTTATTCCAGCAGTGAAAAAGACCCGTAATACAGTAAAATCGTATCCATAAAAAAGCCCTGCTAATTTTCGCGTAGAAGAAAGTCCCGATTGTTCGAGCAAAAATCCAAAACCGAATCCTGCAAAAAGAGCAAAGATAAAACTCAGATTTTCACTAACTATTGCTGGTACCAATGGAGCCATAATGTTGATTTATTGGTTATGATTGAATTTCTTATAAAAAAAGATTTGCTCAAAAATCATTTTATCCACAGTTTTCTAAAAAAATAGGCAAAAGCATATCCCGAGCCAAAAATAGCAAACATAGTTATTATGCCGCCAAACGACATAACAGCCATTCCGCTAAGCGCAGCTCCGCTGGTGCATCCCCTTCCGAATTGGGATCCTAATCCGAAACATGTTCCCCCGATAATTGCTGCAACAATTCGTTTACGATTGGTAATATACCTACTCCTTTCTACTTTGATTGACAGGCGGTTCGATATTAAACCCGAAACAAATGCCCCGATAATTACTCCAATTACTTCGAAAACCTGCCAGTTTCTCATAGGGCCTTCCGGATGTTCTGTTTCATATTTTTTAATACACGGGGTATTGTTGGCATGATCCGGAGCCACCGTCGCCACCGAGGCACTTACCACACTTTTAACCGCGCCGCTAATACCAAGGCCATGCCCGGTAATGTAAATGGTTCCCAACAAAACCAATCCCAAAAGAAAGCCTGCGAGGTAAGAATTCATATATTTTTTGGGATACATCGGACTCAAGTGATTTTTGTGTTTTAATTTTGTTTCAGGTATTTATCAAACCAATGTGTTATCTCGTCCAGACGTTTTATCCGGTTCGATGGTTTGCCAGAGCGCGAAAGTTCGTGATTTTCGCCTTTAAAGACGACCATGCGCGTAGAAATCTCGAAATATTGCAGGGCATAATACATCTGGAGCCCTTCAACCAGCCAACAGCGGTAATCTTCGTCGCTGTGAAGAAATAATGTCGGCGTTTTAACCTGGTTGGCATATTTTAATGGCGACCCATCCCATAACAACTGATTGTTTTTCCAAATATCTGTTCCCCAATACCGATAAGAAAAAGTATAGCCAATATCGCTGGTGTTGCTAAAACTTTGCCACGACGAAATGCTGCGTTGCGAAACAGCCGCCTTAAACCGGTTGGTATGCCCGATAATCCAGTTGGTCATAAACCCACCATACGATCCTCCGGTAACCCCCAAACGGTTTGCATCTATAAAGTCAATTTGCTTCAGCGCAACATCAACAAAAGTCAACAAATCGCGATAGTCAATACCTCCAACTTTGCCCGTTATATCGGAGAATTGTGAGCCTCTCCCATCGCTTCCTGTAGGATTGGTGAATAGCACGGCATACCCCTGGTTGGCCCAATATTGCATTTCGTGAAAGAAAACAGTTCCATAAGTCGATTTCGGACCTCCATGAATATCCAATATTGCCGGATATTTCTTCGTTTTGTCGTAGTCGACCGGCGGCAGGACATATCCTTTTAGTTTTTTCCCTTCCTCATTGGTAAAGGTAACTTCAATCGGTTTTACCACTTTATACTGGTCAAACACGGGTTTGTTAATTTCAGTTAGAGGAGAAACATTTCCTTCTTTATCAATGAAATAGATTTCACTTCCCTGTTGCCCGATAAGTGCAACAGCCAAAAATCCATCTTTATAAGGCAAATACTCCTGAATGGAAATGTCGCCTTTCGTCAAAAAAGATGCTTTCCCATTTTTAAAAGAAACATGAACTAAAGGAGCCTGATCAATTGCCGTTGTGATGTAGTTGATACCTTCCTGGTCGAAAGTAATTTTCGCCTTTCCGTTTCCGCCAATGTCGGTGGTAATTCCGTTTCCTAAGCCATAAACAGACCCATCGTAAATCAAATTTAATTTACCTGTTCTGAGGTTCAAACGATAAAATCCTGAATTTTCGATCTTGTTGTGTTCTTTGCTCCGATTAATTGTCAAAACAATTTCATCATTGTTCAGAAATTCAAAATCGCCGTAAGTTGCCTTGTCGAAAAACGACCATTCCTTCTTTTTTTGAGTTTCTACATCAAGTGAAATCAAACGATTTTCTTCCTGAGCCTTGCCATAAAAAGCAGGTTTGCTGGTGTAAACCAACGTTTTCTTATCGGGGCTTAATTCAGGAGAAGAAACCGATTCGAGCGTGTCGGTTAAAAGCTTTCTTTCACCTTTATTGTAGAGATATAGATGGGTTCGCCGTCCGCTTATATCACCTCTTCCGTTCGACCAAAAAGGGAGTTCATCAAAAACCCGGTACGATTTGTTTTCTTCTTTCTGTTTTAAGGCTTCTTTTTTATTGCCTTTATTTGCCTTCAGAAGTTGGTCGAAATTGCGATCATACGAAGCAGTGTAAAAGAAATCGTCTTTGTCAATCCATTCAATTTGTTCGGTTTGAAAAGGCAGTCGCAGCCATTCGTCGGCTTCGCCAAAACCTGGGCTCAATTCCTGGAAGATGGTCAATTCTTCGCCCCTTTTTATGCTTTCGCGGTCCTTTTCTTCGCGCACTGACTTAAAAATGATATTGCCATCCTGAAAGAAATAATCAGAAACATCTTTCGTTAACCGAACAGGTTTACCATCAATTAGCTGGTAGAGCGCTGAGGTGTAGTTGTTATTTTCCTTATCCGGATTACTTAAAATGAAGAAAACGTTGTCTCCATTAACCTTTAGGTTGGCAATACGTTTGACCTTGGTAAAGAAATCAATTTCGATTGGTTTTTTGGCGACATTTTGTGCTGCCGCCAAAAAAACCGTAAAAAGAATCGAAATTATGACTACTGAAATTTTCTTAATCATAAATTGATTATAAGCTTTTCATTACTCTTTGTATTGATAATAAAATTGCGGATGCAGCCTGTATTTATCAGGATTTCCACGAACGATACGACCTCTGATTTTCTGTTCGCCAACAATCAGGTTATAGATTGGGCAAACTGCTTCTACCGAATCGCGCAAAGCAACAATCTCTTCGTATTTATGAGGTGTGCGAACATGAAAAACATAATGAATATCGTGCAAGTAAGGTTTTACGTTCTCAAATCCCGGACGTCCGGCGCGTGGATCGATCGTGCCTTCAATACTGTATGACAGCGAGTCGAGCACAATGTTTCGCGAAGCAGCTTGTATTTCGGTAATATGGGTAATACAGCTTGTAATAACACCTAACTGATGCTCGCTGGAGCTTGGACCAAGATCGTTACCAGCCAAATCCGATTGGTTATCGTGCAGAAAATTGAAGTAGCGAATGTGCAGTTTTCTCACACCAGTTACAGGGTCAACCTCAACATGTAAACGATCCAATTGTGGTTCTTTTTCTGCCCTTGGAGCAGAAGCTGCACCTTCAGGTTTGGCAGGCCGGTTTTTGGCTTGATCCTGACGCCAAAGAACGGCGGCACGTTTGTATTTAAGATATTCGCGTAAGCCTGGCTGATAGGGAGCCTTGAATGTGAGATCTTTAGGAGTTTGTTTGTAGTCAATTTCACTTTTGATTTCCTGTTTGGTCGAAACCAAGTTGAAAATCGGCGAATTTTTCTCAGTTAAAAAGCGCAGTTCTTCCAATTGTTTGTCAGTTGCCGGCGATTTCACATAAATTGTGTAAAGAATATTATGCGGTTGCACAATGCGCTTTTTAGGCTTGATTGAATCAGGAAGGGTTGTAATTGAAACCCCTAACGAATCGATTGGAACACCTTTAAGAGCGGCCTGACTAACGTAAGTATCAGCAATATCACTGGCAATTACCGTCAGCGCCGATTCGGGCGAGCCCGGGCCAAGGCTGTATCCTGCAAATGTATAATCACTATCACTGATAATTTGATGCCCGCGAATTCGGATGCGACGCACACCGGCGCGCTGTTCTGCGGTTGTTTTGGCCGTCAAAACAACAGGTTTTAACTTTTCGGTCGGCGTGTTGTTGAGTGCGATCAAAGCCGAAAGCCTACGTTGGATAAAATCATTTAAGGTCGGCGAATTTCTAAAAGAAGAAAACGAAAATAAAGCCACCGACAAAACAACTAAACCAGTGATTGTCAGTACTTTTTTTGATCCAAAAAACTTTACAGCTTTTGCTTTTAAATACAATTTGTTCATTTTAGTAATATTTAAATTAATGATGTTCAAGTAATTTTCGGAATTCGACTGATTCCGGTGGAACATACGGTTTTTACTGTTGAATTTTTATAAAAGGGAACCCGAAGCACATTGTCTGTTTAGTTCGGGTTCCTCAGCAGGTTTTTAATTAATTGATTCGTTTGCAAAATCAGGTTCGTACTTGGAGTACGGATTAGCTCCGGTCTTGCTTTCATCGTAGCCATCGTAACCCCAGTTTTGCCATAGCCCTGTTGGATTGATGTCGCGTTGTCCTTTAGGGATTGGTAAACGATAGTTTTTCAGGCGTACATTTTGCTTTAAATAAGTCGACAAGGCGTAACCCGAGGTCACTGCATTGCGCAAAGTCTTTACATATATGCGCCAGCGTTTAAGGTCAGTGTACCTGTTTTGTTCGTAGGTAAGTTCCAAAAGTCGTTCCGATTGTATTTTAGCTTTAAAACCAGCATAGTCAAGTCCTGTCGGAAGGTCATCCGAAGATGAACTTGTTACAGGGAAATGCTTAAAGGCACGCCGGCGCACCTGGTTGACTGCCTCGTATGCTTCAGCATTTGGTGCACCATTTAATTCGTTTATAGCTTCGGCTTTTAGCAATAAAACTTCAGCATAACGGATGACAGAACGGTTGATATCCCGGGTATTTGCCGAAGTGTTAACGTCGGTAGTATCAATGTATTTGGCATAGCGAATCCGGTCGAAAACAAAAGTTGAGTTGGTTTTCGGGTTCCATAAATGCTTAATGTAGGTACCTCTTTTTCGCTGATCGCGGTTATCGAAATCGTCGAGCCATTTGTTGCTGGTGGCAAATACGTGAGGTAAAACAGTGTTAGAATACCCGCCATAAAACGAGCAGTGAACCAAATGGTTACCGCCATCTCCTGCGGCGTATTCGCCCTGAATATGCTGAACCGAAAAAACACTTTCCTTACCATTCCGGTTTTTGTTCGACCAGTTGTCCAGAAATTTCTCTTCAAGAGAATAACCCGTTACCAGGTTAGCGTATTTAACTGATTCAGAGTAACGTTCTTTTTGAACTGAACTTCCGGCACTTTCCGATGTTTGGCCCCAAACCAAGTTCACTTTGGATAAATATGCATTTGCTGAACCTTTGCTTGCTCTTCCCCTGTCGGCGGCAGCATATTCTGATACCGCAGGCAGACTTGCAGCAGCATCTTTTAAGTCTTGTATAATTTGCGTATACACCTCGTCAACCGAAGCACGCGTTGTATTAGAACCATCAACATTGTGCAACACCAAAGGAACTTCGCCCCAAAGTTGCACAAGATAGAAATAGGAATATGCTCTTAGGAATTTAGCTTCCCCAACCAGACGTGTTTTCAAATCGGACGATATGGTTTTAGACACGCTAATTTTATCAACCACATCATTGGCGCGGGTTACAATTTCGTAAAGGTTTTGCCAAACAGTAGCTACGTAACTATTACTCGGATCCCATTGAATTTTACTCAAAAGGTCGCCGCCACTGTTCGGATTTTCACCATTTGCCTCTACGTCTGAAGTAAGGTCAATTACATATCCCAAAGCCGTACTAATCCTAATATTAGGATAATAAACTGCATTGGTCAGTGCAATTGCCTCGGCATCTGTTGCCGGAAAGTTACTTCCCGAAAGTTGACCAATTGGTGTAAGGTCTAATTCGTTGCACGATGTAAAACCAACCAACAGGACTATGATTAGTATATTTATTAACTTTTTCATTTTAAAGACTTTAATTACGATAAATCTCTGATTTTTTAATTAGTAAGATATATTTACACCGAGTGTAAATGATTTTGCCAGAGGATAAGCATATCCACCTCCGGTTTCAGGATCAAACCCCGTGAATTTTGTTAGTGTAAACAGATTTTGCGCTGTAGCAAAAACTCTGAATGTTGCTGATGAGGCTGCCTGAATTTTGACTGGAAGAGTATAATTCAGAGATACGTTTTTTAAACGAAGGAAGGAACCATCTTCAAGGAACCGGCTGCTGTTGTAAGTGGCGCCTGTAGTAACCCTTGCTTTTGGTATTGAATTCGATGGATTTGTATCTGTCCAGCGGTCGAGAAGTGTTGCCAGTCCGTTGTAGCTTTTACTCGGTGTTTCAAGGGTCTGACGCAATGAGTTGTACACTTTGTTTCCACTCACACCCTGAAAAGCAACATATAAACTGAATGCTTTATATGTAAGCGTTGATGACAAGCCATAAGTGATATCAGGATTACTTGTTCCTAAAATTACCCGGTCGCTCGTTTGATCAACTTTACTATCATTGTTTTGATCAACAAATTTTTCGTCGCCAGCCTCAATTGTGGTTTTCCAGGAAGGCGCTGCAATCTTCGAAATATCATCGGACTTCTGAACTATGCCGTTGAAAACAACCAGATATTGCGAACCTAAAGGTTGGCCCACAAAAATGGTATTATTGATATTGTTTTGGCCTCCAAGGTCGAGTACTTTGTTTATGTTTTTCGCAAAGTTTGCAGTTACCTGCCATTTCAGATTATTAGTTTCGATAATCGAACCGCGGGCTTCAATCTCAATACCTTTGTTGCTGATACTTCCAACATTACGCAAAATAGAATTAAAACCAGTTGTAATTTCAACAGGAGTATTGAGTAATAAATCAAATGTTTTTTTGTAATACGCATCAGCAACAAAATTCAACCGGCTATTGAATAAGCCTAAATCGAAACCAACATTATAAGATGAAGTCGTTTCCCATTTCAAATTTGGATTTTCAAGATTGGTACGTAAATAACCTACCACAGGCAAACCATTGAACGAATACACCTGGTTGCGGTTACCATCGTTTACATTGGTCGTTCCGTAGGTAGCTTCGTATTTATAATCACCAATTTCCTGATTTCCGACAGTACCAAAACTGGCGCGTAATTTCAGATCGCTTATGGTGGTGATTGGTTTCAGGAAAGATTCTTCATGAGCATTCCAAGACAAACCGACAGAAGGGAAATACCCCCATTTATTGTTTGCAGCAAACCGCGACGAACCGTCGGCTCGAAAGGTTGCAGTAAGATTGTATCGTTTTTTAAATGTATAATTTACCCTACCTATTACTGAATTTAAAACGGATTCGGCACCTCCTGATGTTGGCACAACTGAAGTATTACCACTCTGCAAGCTATACCATAATAGCTGTTCGTTAGCAAAGTTGGCTGACGAGGCGGTTGCATATTCCGACGATGTTTTCTGTGTGGTATAACCAGCCAGAACGTCAAGGAAATGATTCTCTGTCAGTTGTTTTGAATAATTCAACGTATATTCCTGTTGCCAGATTTCAGTACGACGACTACCAACACTTGCATATCCGTTAGGTGTAAAACCGCCTGAAGTGTATGAAGGAGCGTAATAATCCTGACGTGAATTGGTAATGTTTGCGCCTGAAACGGCCTTTAAAACCAAATTAGGAATTATGGAATAACGTACCGAAAAATTTCCAAGCAATGCGTCGCTGGTATTCTTTGCATTGGTATTTACCAGATCGGAAAGCCCGTTTGAAGTAATGTCACCTTTTCGAAGGTCGCCCAACTCGTAAGTGTTATTGTAGTTGAAACTTCCATCAGCCTTGTAAATCGGATTATTTGGAGATGTACGGATTATTTGCTCAAAAGGGGTTGATCCGGAGAATGCACTGGCATAAGAAGAATAGGTATTCAATCCATTCTGAGCCAATTTACTGGCATTCAAAATTAAGCTAACTTTCAGATTCTGTAATACATCGCGGTCTAAATTCAAACGGGCCGAATAGCGTTTAAAATCAGTATTAAGCAAAATACCATCCTGATCAGTATAATTTCCGGAGATCAGGTAGCGTGTTTTCTGGTCGCCACCACTAAACGAAATCTGGTGATTGTGATTAATTGCAGTGCGTAAAGCAGCGTTTTGCCAATCGTAACCTTCCCCAAGCGCAGCAATTTGACTATCGCTGTAATCTTTAAAGAAACCAGTTGGATCAACTTCTTTATTCAAAGTAGCCCAGTCCTTAGCATTTAATAAATCCAACTTTTTCGTTGCGTGTTGCCAACCAAAAGAATATTGATATTCAATTTTATCCTTACCCTTTGTTCCGTTTTTTGTGGTAATGATGATAACACCGTTCGAGCCACGCGATCCGTAAATAGCGGTGGCCGATACGTCCTTTAAAACTTCAATGGATTCAATGTCATTTGGGTTGATGGCGGCCAGAGGATTAAGATTCGACGTTACCCGGCTAACTCCGGCATCAGTTGCTCCGTTACCGTAAAGAATAACCCCGTCAACAACAAACAACGGTTCGTTTCCGGCATTAATCGAATTGCCACCACGAATTCGCACAGAAAAAGTAGAACCTGGTTGACCTCCCTGAGTCACATTCATCCCGGCAACTGTTCCTCCCAAGAGGTTATCGAATGAAGTGGTTGGTTGCGATAACGACGTTTTGGAAATGGAAGCAATAGAACCTGTTAATTCTTTCCGTTTTTGAGTACCATAGCCAACAACTACTACTTCATCGAGAGACTCAACATCTTGTTGAAGGTAGATACTAATTGGCTTTGCCTTTTCAAAAACTTTTAACTTGTAGGGCCTATATCCTACAAAATTGATTACGAGTGATGTTGGCAAAGATTGAACATTCACTGAAAAATTTCCATTAATATCTGACACCGTTCCGGTTTTTTTATCAGATACAAGAACAGAGGCACCAACGAGTGGTTCTTTAGTTTTCTCATCAAAAATACGCCCTTCAACTTTTACTTGCTGGGCGAAAACGATGGTAGGAAAAGCTACCAATAGCAATAAAACAGGTATCCCAAGCCTGGAATAAACCTGCTTACAAATTGTTTTCAAAAAAATTGACATAACGCTGGTTTTTTTTAGTGATAGTGCCCTTTAAGCCAATTGCAGTCGGTCAGTCAGGACACTGTTTTATTAATTGAATTTGGATTGTTATTGAATGTGTTTGCTTATTTTTGTCATAACGCTAGTTTTTTAGTGTTAAGTGCCCCAAAAGCCAATGCAGTCGGTCAGTCGGGGCACTTTCTATTGTAAAAATCTATGAAAAATAGGATTAGTACCTAAAACCTCCGGGTTGCGATAAGTTATCGCCCAATACAATTGCATTTTGGAAAACCCGTGTTGTTCCATCCCAAATTCCGCGGAACAACGGATCTTCGGCAAAAAGAACAACCTTTCCTCTACCAGAGAAGCTTACCAATATCGAAGCGGAATTCTTTAACTTCTTAAGGTTTTCAGCAGAGATATAGCCATTTAGCAATGGATTTTCGGTATAAGCAGATACCGTCAGATAAGGTGATTTCGATGGTTTGTAAAAAACAGCCGATTCGCGAATAACAGGCAGTACCGACGAAGTAAGCCCAAAACCAAGCGGATAGCTCAAATCGATCGAAGTTTCGAAAATTGTTGAAGGAATGCGTTTGGCTGCTTCAATCTTTGAAGCCTGTTCGAAAGGAATCCTGGCGATTGTTCGGCTCGAATCGGCTCTTTCAGGGAAAGGCCGAACCCTTGGAAATTGTCCCGGAGCACTTGCTGCGCTGCCGGAATTGCCAGCACCAGCTCTCTCGGCTCCCTGTCCTTGTCGTGGAGCAGCATTATCCGATAGCAATGCCTCATCCGCAATACCATTTTCAATAGCCCATCTCGATGCTCCATCGAAGGTGATCAATGTTCCACCGTTTTTAACCCATTCTTTAATCTGATCAGCAATAGCTTTGTCATAGCTACCACTTGTTAATACAACTCTGTTGAAACTATTGAGGTCGAGGCGACGGGAATTGCTTGCATCAACCCGAACCAGCGGATATTGTACTTTCTGATCAAAAAAGTGCCATACTTCGCCAACCTCTCCCGAATCGGTACCAGAACCAGCCAACACCAAAACTTTAGGCTTTTCAACTTTACGGAAGCTACTGCTCCCCAAATCAACGCCCTTTAAACTATATCCAGTTAAAACAGGGATAATCTCAACCTTTTCCTGTTCGCTGATTTCTTTTAAAGCCAGATAAAGTTCGTCGGAATTAATCTTTTGACCCTGAACCGGAATCAACAGAGTACCGTAAGTGAATTCTTGTGAACCTTTTGCTGTATTGATATTGAATGGCTTAAATCCTGTTTTGACCAAGATATCCTTCGAAAGTATCTTGAAAACAGATTTTGCCGCCCTGGAATCGCGGTAATCAATCAAATACGCATAATCCGATTTCTGCAAAGAGCTTACAATACGGTTTGGCAATATTTCAACCCTGGAACCTTTGGCAATCTGAAGCGTTTCCGTATAAGCCAGACCCGATGAATAAGCCACATTAAATCCAGCCCCGTATCCCAACGCCGACGGATCTTTATAGTCTTTTTTCGAATCGAAAATAATCTTTACTAGTGCGCTGTTGGGCTGCTTTACCGGAACAACAAATGATTTACCTTTTTCAAATTTAACGCCATTTATTGTCACATCACTGGCATTTTCATACACTTCCAAACGGTGAAAAAGCAACAAATCGATGAATTTATACAATCGTGTAATATCATAGCTGTCGCCAATTACATACGATTTTGCCGCATCTTTATCGGTTTGGTACGAGGTAAAAAACTGTTCCTGAAGTTTGAACAACTGATCTTTATTGTCGAACGAAGCATCGACTGTGGCTATGCTCGACGTCAACTGATTAAGAATAGTGTGACCAAATGTAAGGGTACCATTGTCTGATTGTTGAACAATTCCCCGCGAGGAGGCTTGCTCGAAAAGAATACCTACAGCACCATTATAATCTGGATAAGTTGATCCAAATGTCGGGTTTTTATTATCATATTCCTCTTTCGTATAATAAAACGAACCAATTCTATTCAACGCTTTGGCGTAATATTCGCCAAATACCTTGTTAATCTGATAAGTTAATTGAGGTACATAAGGGCTCTCGTTTCCATCAGGATTAGTTGGTTCGAAAAAGAAAGTACTGTTGGCTCCCATTTCGTGGTGATCAACCTGAACATGAGGAAGCCAGCTTTGATAAAAAGCTACACGGGCACGGCTTTCAGGATTCACAATGTTTACCCAATCTCGATTTAAATCGAACCAGTAATGGTTTCCGCGACCTCCGGGCCAACCTTCTGTATGTTCACGGTCCGAAGGCGAATCGTTATTAAAACTATTGCTGATGTTTGAATTCACCCACGAAGTAAATCGTTCGTGTCCGTCAGGATTGCGCGATGGATCAATCAGGTAAACTCCCGATTGAAGTTCCTTTTTTACCTGATCCGTTTCGGCGGCAACCAAATAGTAGGCAGACAAAAGAGAGGCTTCTGTACCTGAAGCTTCATTTCCATGAACGCTATATCCCAGAAAAATAATCAATGGGGCGTTTGTCCCCAGTTTTTCGCCAGCTCTTACTTTTTCGCGTTCTTTTTTGATCTGGTCCAGATTTTTGATGTTCTCTGGAGCCGACACAATAAGGATTTTAATTTTTCGGCCTTCGTTTGTTTTGCCAATCTCAACCAATGTGGCTCGATCCGAAAGTTCGTCCAGTTTTTCGAGGTAAGCGTTTACCTGGCTGTGTTCGGTTAACCGCGAACCAATTTTATAACCCAGAAACTGCTCCGGTGTCGGAATCTGACTGTTAAATTTGACATTCTTGTCGAAATAAAATGAAATGTCCTCAGCCAACACAACTAATTGCACCGATAATATCAGCAGCAATACAATTGAAACTTTGGTAATTAAATTTTTCATATTAATATTTTTAATTGAAATTCCATAAAAAAAGGAATGAGAAACCCCGGAACTTGTGATTTGCACAAGTTCATTTTTATAAAAAATGAAGGATATTTTGATTATTAAATGTATCTAAATCAATGGGAACCACTAATTATGTGCCAGACAGCACATACACGATTTGGTAGATATGATGTACAGAAACTGGAAATACTTTAGAAGAACGAGATATCCCAGGGTCTTGGGTTCATAGAGATAAGAATTCATATTCAATAGGTTTTCTTCACTACAAAGATGACAGTATCATTACAGGCCAACAATACCACAATGGAAGTATTTATTATCCCTCATTTGTGGTATAGTTGGCCTGAAAGTCCCTACCCTTTGCTATTTTTTGGCATATATTTCCTCCAGTTTTTTGATCAGCTCCTCGCCTCTTAAATTGCGGGCAACTATAATTCCGTTTGGATCGAACAGAACATTGGATGGAATATTGCGAATACCATATATCCGGGCAGGTTCGCTATCCCAAAACTTCAGGTCAGAGATGTGCGACCATGTCAATCCATCTATTTCAATGGCCTTCACCCAATCCTCTTTTTTCTTGTCGAGCGAAACACCCAAAATATTAAAGCCTTTGTTATGAAACAGATTGTAGGCTTTCACAACATTGGGGTTTTCCTTTCGGCAAGGAGCGCACCAGGCCGCCCAAAAATCAACCAGTAAATAATTTCCTTTAAAATCTGATAATTTGATTTCTTTTCCATCGGGGCTGGTTCCCGAAAAATCAATAGCGGGCCTGCCAATTTCAACGCTGCGCTTAATTTTAGCAACCTCTCTCAACTCCTGAATATAAGCCGAATTATTTAAGGTAGTATCTACCAAGGCAAGGCTTTTTTCCAGTTCCTCGGCAGTAAAACGTGTTGCATATTCGCGGTACAAAACATAAACCGGAACTATTGACCCGGGATTCGCCTGGATAAACGCATTGATGTCAAAGTCTTTTCGGCTTTTCTGAAATGCCTCAAAAAGATCGTTCGATGCCGAACCGGTAATTTGAGCTTTTCTTGCATTAGCCGTATCAATCTTTACCGAAATTTTACTGTTCTCAACAAAGATGAAATATGGGTGAAAATTCTCGTCTTTTCTAGTCGTTAGCCCATATAAATCAGGACGTTCTACCTTCCCTTTAAATTGGAAACGTCCATTCTCAATCTTAGCAGAATCAATAATGAAAAACATTTTATTTCTGAAGTTCTGTAGATAAATTATGCCGGAATCAACATTGATATTTCCATTCAATTCAAAAGATGGTTGTTTGTTGCATGATAACAATGCAATTCCTGATAGCAAAGCGATCGCTAGTTTTAATTTTGGACTCATATTGTTGATTTTAAAATTATTAAAGCGGCTACCGGAAAAACCGGCAACCGCAAAAGATTAGATTAGAAGAATGTATCAATAGCCAGGATTTTGAACCAAATCCTTATCAGCCTGAACATCGTTGTATGGAATAGGAAACAACCACTTGTTTTGATCGGTGACTCCAAGCACTGTTCCAACGCGGGCTGTACGCACCAAATCGAACCAGCGGTGCGGCTCATAAGCAAACTCGGCCCGACGTTCGTTCTCAATAGCCAGTAAAATATCGCTGGCCGTTGAAGCATTGCTGTCCGCCAATTCCGATCTTTTCCGAACAGCATTTAAATCAGCTAATGCTCCGGCGAGATTTGGTGTCGATTTCTTAACCCGCGCTTCGGCTCGAATCAGGTATTGTTCGGCAATTCGCAAAATGTAGGTCGGATTATCACCAGCCGAGCGCCACCACAACAACTGAATGTAGTAATCGAGCTTAGAAGACGTTGAGGCATTCTGAATCAGATTTTTGCGGCTTCCACCTGTCACAGGGGAAGTAAGCAATTCGTAGAGTCCTTTATTGGGAGCCCATTGCGCCCTTCCTGCTGCGTTAGTCCAGTTGCTGTAATGCGAGCTTGCATCAGCTGTAGTGAAATTCAACTCAAAAATTGATTCTTTTGTTCCAACATTTTTCAGGAAAGTTGGCCAATCAATTAAAGCATAATCAGAGCTTGAAATCAGCAACGTTGCATACTGCTCTGCCTTGTCCCAATCGCCGTTATACAGGTAAACACGGGCTTTTAATGCCTGAACGGTTTGCTTTGTTACACGGTTCCGGTTAATGGTAGTCGAAAGCAGCGTTTCTGCGTTATCCAAATCAGTTAAAACCTGCTGGTAAACCTGCTTTTGTGTGCTTTGTTTAACACCGTCAAAATCGTGTACCGAACTGGTCGGATTCAAAACAACAGGTACATTTCCCCAGGTACGTCCCAGGTCGAAATAAGCCAATGCCCTGATAAACAAAGCCTCACCTAAAAAGGTATTTCTTTCAGCTTCAGTAAAGCCGGCATCCACAATTTCAGGAACTTTGGTAATAACATGGTTAGCCTGGTTCACTGTTCCGTAAATAGCCAGCCACGAATCGTAAATCGAAACATTGTCTGATTTAGCCGAGTGTGTGACAAAGTGGTTGAGGTAATCCCATGTCCCAGTCCACACAGCATCGCCGCCCGACAGAAATATATTTCCCTGAAATCCGGCTCCCCCGTAGTAATTACCTTGTTGTAATTTATTGTACAAACCATAAAGAGCCGATTCTGCCGATTTTTCATCGGTGATTGACGACTGGTCTGAAATATACTGAACAGGCTCTGTATCAAGAATATTGCATGATTCCGTCACCAACACCAGCAACAAAATCAGGAGTTTAATAATTGAATATCGTTTCATGATTAATTTCTTTTAAAATGTGACATTAATACCAAAGATGAATGAACGAGGCTGTGGTGGTACTGAAAAATCAAGTCCCTGTACAGTACCGCTGGTAAAGTTTGCCGCTGTGTTCACTTCCGGATCTGGTCCGGAGTATTTACTAAATGTCAGCAAATTGGTAGTATTCAAATAAATACGGGCCTGCTGAATTCCAACAGCTGCTAGCTTTTGCTTCGGAATATTGTAACCCAACGAAACATTTCTGATTCGAATAAACGAGCCGTCTTCAAGAAAGCGGCTACTTTCAAAGTTGTGGTTATAACCACCGTCGGCATTTGCTAAAGTTGTTGTACGTGGAATATCGGTTATATCGCCTGGTTTTAGCCAGCGTTTGCTTACCTCACCACCCATTGACCAGTTAACACCACGCGATCCCCCATTTTCCTGGAAGTAACGGTTCATATTGAAAACTTTGTTTCCGGACGAGAAATACACGAAAACAGACAAATCAAAGTCTTTGTATTTGAATGTATTCTTCAGTCCACCATAAAATTTAGGCGAAGCATTGTCAATAATTTGGCGGTCGTCGGAGGTTATTTTTCCGTCCTTATTTACGTCTTCATAAACAGCATTACCGGTTTGCGGATCGACATACAGTTGGCGGTATAACCAGAATGAATACATCGGTTTACCTTCTTCAAGGCGGACCCAATTTCGATTATACTGGGTAAATGCAGATGCAAGCTTGGTGATTTTATTCTGATTGTGCGAAATATTGAAAGTTGTGCTCCACTGAAAATCTTTTCCTTTAATATTTGTCGAGCTGATTTCCAGCTCAAACCCTTTATTAGTCATTTCACCGTAATTCTGCAAGGTTGAAGCAAAACCGGTCTTTATCGGAGCCGGAACATTCAGCAATAAATCGATTGTATATTTATTATAATAGTTCAATTCAAGCGATAAACGGTTATTCAACAACGACGTTTCGGTTCCAAGGTTAAACTGCCGTGTTGTTTCCCATTTCAGATCCTTATTTCCCAACTGTGTTGGCGAGATCCCAGGTTTGCTCAGGTAGTTTTGGCCACCCTCCCATAACCCAAGCGATGCAAAATCGCTAATGTCCTGATTTCCTGTCCAGCCAATACTTGTTTTGAGCTTCAATTCATTGATAATTTTAACATTATCCTTGAAAAAACTTTCTTCGCTTACGCGCCAGGACAAACCTCCTGAGGGAAAAGTTGCCCAGCGGTTATTTGCCCCGAAACGCGATGACGCATCGGTACGAATATTGACATCAGCACTATAACGATTTAAATAACTGTAATTTAAACCACCGAAATATGACACCAAAGCCGAAGAGGAGCCAGTAGAAGACCCAGATGTAATTGCGGCTGAGGTGATCTTCGTAAACTCTGGACTTGGATAATTCGATCCTGAAACTGACACTCTAACAAAATCAGTTTTCTGAATGGTATTTCCTGCAAAAACAGAAATAAAGTGTTTGCCGGAAAGGTTTGTATGATAATTTAGTAATTGTTCTGCTGTCCATGTCTGTTTGGTGGTTGTCACATCGTTTCCGCTACCATTGGCCGACGCTCCTTCTTTTCGCAGAGCATTGTAATACACTGTTTCGTAATAGTCATTGTCGTCGAGACTCCATGACGACTTGAATGACAGATTATTCAATATATTCCACTTGAGATAAGCATTAGAAATCAAGTGTTTTCCATAAGCTTTGTGATTATTGTTTTCCAATAAAACATAAGGGTTATTGAAACGACCCAAATCAGCATAACTACCATCAGCATTAAAAATTGGCAGTAAAGTCGCATCCTGAATACCGGTATTCAAAATACCGCCAGTATCGCCAGCCCGAACCAGGTTACGCAGTGTTTTTATATATGAGGCACTAACACCAACCTGTAGGTTTTTGCTGATGTTGTGGTCAATATTTACCCGGAAACTGATGCGCTGAAAATCGAAAAGTTTTAAAGTCGCTTCCTGAAATGAATATTCGCCTCCCAGATAGTAGGTAGTTTTTGAATCTCCCCCGCTAACTGATACGTTGTAGTTCTGTTGAGCACCGGTGCGCAGAAGCGGCGATAAACGATCATAAGTTCCCTGATCTTCAGGATTACCCAAACCACCCTCACTTACTGGCCGATATGGGCGTGTGGCATAGGTTTTCCCGTCATTAACCCACGCCTCATTTAAAATCGTTGCATGTTCCGGGCCTGAAGCCAAAGTCCATTTTTTCACTATATCGGAAAAACCATATTCGGCGTTGAAATTCACTTTGGTTTTTGAGTCCTTCTGTCCTCTTTTTGTAGTAATAATAATTACACCATTGGCACCACGCGCACCAAAGATCGCAGTAGCGTTGGCGTCTTTTAAAACCTCTAAAGTTTCAATATCTGAAGGGTTAATATCAGCCAGTGGATTTGTGGTTTGGCCACCAACTCCCTGGGCCTGGAGCGATTCGCTATTAATGTAAACGCCATCTACCACGTATAACGGGCTATTCCCGGCGTTAATGGAAGTTGTTCCTCTCAAACGCAATGTTAAGCCCGAACCCGGGACACCGTAAGTCGATGAAATTTGTAGTCCCGGGACTTGACCTTGTGCTTCTTCGACAAGGCTCGAAGTTGAAACACCTTTTAGTTCTTTTGATTCAATTTTTGCAATTGAACTGGTTCTGGCATTTCGTTTGGTTTGCACATATCCGGTGACTGCAATCTCTTCAAGACCAAGCACATCTTCTTCGAGAGCAAAGTTAATTATGGCGTTTTCTCCCAGAAATAAGTCCTGATATATAGTTTTGTAACCTATAAAGTTGACACTAATCCTTACTTTCTTTTGTGCGGGTATTTTAGAAAAAGTGTATTTACCCGAAAGATCGGTTGCAACTCCATTCTGTGTTGCGTTTACTGAAACCGTTGCGCCAACAAGTGGCTCTCTGGTCTTTTTGTCGATCACAGTCCCTGAAATAGTCCCGGTTACTGAAGCTTCTTTGTGCACTTTGGTACTCTGCTGTGCATACAGTCCGGGACTGGCCGCAGCTAAGACCGAAGTCAAAACAATTTGAAGTAATAATTTTCGTTTCATGCTTATTTTATTTTAAGTGAGAATTACTTTTTAACCCGGTAATCCAATGCCGGAGCCCGGTCGCCAATCAGCGATACATATTTGAAATCAGGGCCGCGACGTTGTTCAAATTCTTTCTTTATCGCGTTTACCAATTCAGGATTTGTATAAAGATCGATGGCAGTTAATGAGAAGACCTTGGCTGCATTTATCAGAGCTTTCGTACCAATGGTTGTGCCCGATGAAGCAACATTTTCCCAGCTATGACCACCACTTCCGGGGATGAAGGCTGCTGTGCCGAAGCTTGCTGTCGGCACATTCCAGCTTACATCGCCAACGTCTGAGGAACCTTCACCGCTTCGCTTTTGTGGAACTTGTTTCCAGGGTTCAACAGTCGAAACTTTTATCAATGAATCTGTACTCCATCCAATTTCTTTTATAACAGTCTCAGCAAAAGCACGTTCCCGGCTGTCATATTTCACACCACCAACAATCTCCAGGTTTTTCTGAAGTTGCTTGGCTAAAGTCTCGTTGGGCAGCTTTTCATAAAAGCCTGCAATGATTTCAGATTTAACTGTTGTGCCGGTTCCCAGTGCTGCACCCTGGGCTGCTTTCTGAACGCGGTCGATCAGTTCTACTAAGTCCTTGCGTTTAGGGCTTCGGATATAATAAGATACTTTGGCGAAAGCCGGAACTACGTTAGGAGCCTCGCCGCCATTGGTAATCACGTAATGAATGCGGGCATCTGAAGGAATATGTTCGCGCATAACATTCACCAGGTAGTCGAGCGCTTCAACTCCATCGAGTGCCGAGCGGCCTTTTTCGGGAGCGCCCGAAGCATGAGAAGCTTTTCCGAAGAAGCTAAAATCGATCATTTGAATAGCCAGCCCATTGCTGCGACTAACCCCGTTTTGCGAAGCCGGATGCCAATCGAGCACTACATCTGTTCCCTTAAAAAATCCATCGCGCGCCAGGTAAACCTTACCACCGCCACCCTCTTCGGCGGGTGTTCCATAAACTTTGATGGTTCCTTTGGTTCCCGTTTTTTCGAGCCACTGCTTTATGGCAACCGCACCGGCACTCGACCCGGTTCCAAAAACGGCATGTCCGCAGCCATGCCCACTTCCTCCGTCAACCAATGGTTTTTTATACGGAACAGTGTCCTGCGACAATCCGGGCAAGGCGTCAAATTCAGCCAGAATGCCAATAACAGGCGAACCTGTACCATAAGTTGCAACAAAAGCTGTTGGCATTCCGGCCAAACCAGCCTCGATAGTAAATCCATTGCTTTTTAAATGATCCTGAAGGGCTTTCGAACTTTTGCTTTCCAAAAATCCCAACTCCGCATACGACCAGATTTCTTTTTGCAACCTGTCATAAGTTTTGAACGAAGCATCTAAATAATTTGTCGTAATTTCCGGCTGAAGGCTCTTTGCACCTTTCTTTTGTGCAAACACCGTTGAAATAGAAATAACTGTAACTAAAATTAAATAAATTAACCTTTTCATCTGTATGTATTTAGTTTTTAATCATGTATTTAACCCGATAAAACATTTGCCAGGTAAAGCTTAGGTAGGTTAAGGGTTAATAGTTGCCTGTAAGTTTAACGAACTAACACATGGAACATTTGGAAGAGATATTTTGAATGTATTTTCGGATATTTATCACCAGAAAAGAAATGAAGATCGGTATCTCGATATTGAAATAATCCTTGCCGAGACTATATATGTAGCACCTTGTCGTTATAATTATCGAATCAAAGTCATATTGGGATGGTAAAGCCATTTCTCTGCTGAATTTTTCTATGTCCGTGATCTTTTTTGCCATCGCTTTTAATGAATTTTAACAATTCAAAGATGTGGCTTCGACCAATAATCGACAATCCCATAAATGCTGTATTTCACATACCTTCTTTGTGGTATTTTGCTCCAAAATTTGGGATGACACCCAAAAAAAACCTAGTATTGCAACACAAAATAATTCACATCACCATGAATATTCGTCAGATAAAACCAACCGACAACAAAGCATTGGCCGAAATTATTCGCAACACATTGGCCGAGTTTGGAGCCAATCACCCCGGAACGGTTTACTTTGATGCAGCAACTGACTCTTTATACGAGCAATTTCGGCAACCTCGCTCTGTGTATTTTGTCGCTGAAAACCCGGAAGGCAAAATTGTAGGTGGTGGTGGAATTTTCCCAACTGACGGGTTACCTGACGACACCTGTGAGCTTGTGAAAATGTATTTACTGCCCGAAGCCCGCGGAACCGGTCTTGGACGAACAATTATTGAATTGTGCCTGCAAACTGCCCGGAAATCGGGATTCAAAAAGATATATCTTGAATCGATGCCGGAATTAAAACAGGCATTGCATGTGTATGAGAAGTTTGGATTCGCCTATCTTTGTTCGCCTCTGGGGAATAGTGGCCATTTTGGATGTGATTTGCACATGCTCAAGGAGCTTTAAAATATACTTATTGAGCCTTATCTACTCCAATGAGTGACTGAACAAAAGTACTATCTGGCTTATTAAATACTACCCCATTTTTCAGGTAATAGGGTAATTCAAATTCGTTGCTGTGTAATGCAGTTTGCACTAAATCATCGGGCGACAAGGTATAGCGCGACCATGTATAACGGATTTGCCAGTCGATAAAATCATAAGTCAGGTAAACCAATTCTGTACAGGTTATCGATTCAGGCGACTCTATATCAAAATTGAAATCGTAATCTTTTTTGAGTTGCTTCGAGACATTCACAAGAATCGTTTTCTTTTGATCATCTGTTAAACGTGTTGGCCTGATGATAAGGAAAATATCTCCATCACAAAACTCCCGTAAAGTGCTAACTTTTACACCACTGCGTAAAACTTCGACCATGCTTCGTCCTTTTGAATCATCGTCTTTCGTCGGTTTATGGGTTAATTTTGAAGCCAGATCGTTCCCCAGCCAGATTCCAACATGACCAAAATAACCTGGGATAAACTGGTCGGTTAAGTGGCCTGGCGATTTCATCACAACGATATCGAATGGTCGCAATTCAGGTCCCAACAATTTTGCATTCGTTTCCCTGTCAGTTTTTCTGTGAAACAAACCAATGGTGTTGCCTACGACATAGCTGCCCCCATAAACAAAACTATAGACGAACGAATGAAACAAATCGTTGTTCCTGAATACCCTTTTTACCAGTGCTTTAGCTGGGCTTGTAGCTGGCAAAACCTTGAACAGGCTGTCGGTTTTTGAATTATAATATTTGAAAAAATCGCTCTCAAGTGTTTTTCGAACCGAATGCGAGTACAAGTAATTTCTGCTTTTCTGAAGAATATTTTTGGGAATATTATTTCCGGGATCTCCACGATTAATGACCCTCCTGACAAAACGGTCTTCCTGGTAGCTTTTATCGTATTGGGCTGCCGATGCCAGCAATTCCAACGCTGCCCAATATTGATTGTAACTTAGGCTATCTTTCTTGAATGGCTTTTTATTCAGCAAATAATGGTAATACCTGTCGTTGTTAAGTTGTTCGCCAAAACCTGAGTACAATTGGTTTATTTCTCTACCAAACAAATGTTTGTTTTTCCGCTTTTGCTCCGTAATAACTTTCAACAAGCTGTCTGCCCTCAATTGCAGTTGCATCTTTTGTTTTTGCAAAAGCATGGTTGACACCAACGTATCATTTTTACAATCGCTCTCCCCTAAAAAATTTGTTCGAATACTAACGCAGGAGAACAATGAAACGAGCAAAGCTAACAACGGGAGAAATAGACAAATCCTGGTCATTTAAATCTTTTACTTACTCGATATCTGAGAAAATCAGGGCCGATTTTGAATTAGGTTTGATATATCGTTCGTATTTTTCAGGATAAATATCTTTTACAGCAATCATTATTCCTATTTCGAAGGCATTGCCCAACTCGGGATTAGTGGTTGTACCAAAACTGATCATTCTTGGGGCTAGCCGCAGATAGGCCGTAATTAAAGGTGGTATATTGATTCCCAATGATTTGATATGGTCGGCTATAATTTTAAAATCTGCTTCAATGTTATTGCCTTTTATCTTTTTTCCTGAAATAGCCATCACTTTAGGTGAGTCTACTGAAATAAGTGGTAACATTAAGTTGTTTGCTGTTCTGAAATAATGGTTCATAAACCAGCACAACAAAATCCGGGCTGTCAGATTGTAGTCTTCTGGTATGGTTATTTTCCCATGCAAATATCTAACACCTTCATTTTCAGCTATTATAGCCCCAATCCCCTCCCAAAGATTGTCGAGTGCGAAAATGGAACGACGTTCGTTCGTTGCCAACTGATATAACGGGTTGATCCAGGCCCTGCCCAATTCGATGGAATGTGGCAGATGATTATCAATAAATTTTTTAGAGAACCTAAAATAATGGCTCATCGACAATAGTTCAGGTGTCTTTTGATATTTTCGGCCAATCGCATAGCGATAGCCACCAATAATTTCTTTATCGCGCGGATTCCAAACAATAAGTTGGCGATAAGGCATTTCTCCTGTGTCAAATTCGTCTATATCAAGACTATTGCCAGAACCAGCTCCTATTGCACGAAAAGCAATTTCGCGCAAACGTCCAACCTCAACCATCATGGTGGGTGCATCGGTTGAGGTAAAACTGTAAATTTCGTTGCCCTTTCTAACCGTCGTTTTAATCAGTTTGCAAAATTTAAGCTCAGTAATTATTTTCTCACGTTTTACCGGATCGAGTATCTCTTCCATATTTCTATTCGATTTTATTATCTAATGCCCTACTCGCCCAAGAATAGTTTCTTGCCCGCCACAATACTTTTTTCCCAGGTCGATTAATTCCGAAACAGCCTTTTCGATATAATCCAGCGAAGTTTCTGCATTTCCCTGTACGGTAAAAAAGCAAGCCCTGGTTTCGGGCGCAACAATTGCTTTATTAGCCTGACGTACATCAAGATAACAGAGTACTTCATTGCTACTGTCGATATACGAATAATGGTTCGCCGGAACAGGTTTTGGTTCAGTAGAACCCAGCGGCACATATTTTTCGCTGCCATTGGTAAAGCGCAAATGAATATCGCCATCAACCTCCGACAAATCGTGTGCGCCTAATGCCAGTTTATATTTTATAGAGATTGTATTATAAATGTCGACCAGCAAATTAATGCGGGGAATTGACCCATGCCTCGAAACCGTTTTAAGCAGGTTTTCCGGGGCTGCAAGATTCTTTCGGTTCGATGCACCGGTATTTTCATGCAAGTCTCTAAAGCCTTTCAAAATAGTATCATTCTTGATGTATTCGTCGTTTTGCCCCATTGTTGTCAAGACCTTTTTTAGTTCATTCTGTATAACAATCTCAAAGTCAGAATTATATTCCGAATTATTCAGCCCTTCAATTTTGAAGTAAATACCTTTAAGCCCAATATCTTCGATGCCGTTGTGCGCTATAAATTGATTGTTGTATGCCATATTCAGGATTTTAGATTTATTATTATTTCCAAAAAAATCTATCCAATTTGAGGATAGACTCTATTTTTACTATTTCAATAACATAAACCTGAAATTGCATCGTGCAATCCCCCCCACTCCATTTCCCAAAGAGAAAGCATACTCATTTGTTGACCTTTTCTGACTAGTAACTCTCATAAAATACCAATTTGGATTTACATGATCGAAGTTCGCTATAAACAACAATCATGTAAATCCCTCATTTATGGTATTTTATATGCCATATTTATGTCACGGCCGATAAAAAATTATAAATCATCCAATTAATAAACCTTCGATACGTACTTTGTAGCTTCCGTCTTTGAGTTTGGTCACCGCATTAACCAATCCGCTATGCCTCCATTGCAACATACAACGACGTGGCAAAAACCAATACCGTTGCCCCAGCCTGATGGGCTCGCGCGATTCTTTGATTATTCCTTCGTAAGCCTGCGAAACGTAAAATCCTATATCAATAAATCCTTCGGAACGAGGACGCAGAGGTCCGGTCACATTCCAATAGATCACCCCGTTGCGGGCATCAACATCCGAAACTACGCCGCAGTGCGTCACCGGGCATCCACACGACATTCCCATTGGCCGGCCAATCATTACATCGCCTTTTTTGACGCCAAGCTCTTTTACAAGCACTGGATTGTAGGGCAAAATGGTTTCTTTCGGGCCTGGCTCACCTTCAAACACATCGAGTATAAAATCGAAATCGCGTTTCAGGCTGTCTTTCCAGCCAACTTTTTCGCCAAGGTTTTCAGCCGTAGTGCAACTCAGGCAATTGATTTGCCGGTTTATTTCATTTGATACTTGTTGCTTTGCATGAATACATTTCTTTACCTCCGCTTTTGCTTCGTCAACGGCAAGGGCGAAATCGTCACAGGTTTTATATCCACATGCGCCACAATTTAAGTTTGGTAATATTAATTTGGGTTTTTCAATAGTTAAAGTATCCATTATTTCACTTATTTATGTTTATTATATGCGATATTGTAAGGCTTTTCATCCTTATTAAAATATTCAGGATCAAATCTGTAAAAGCTCGGCAAAACGCCGTAAAGTACATTTTGATACTCAATATCAAAATAACCTTTAGCAGAGCCTTGTAACTTGGCATCCTTTCTTTTGGAATTTTTAAAAGCATCATTTCAAGGCTGTCCTTTTTAGAACACGAATCGTCCTTCAAAATGTAATTTACGCTGACTATCGTTTTTATCATTTTATGAAAGCGTTAGGTGAATATGGCATTCAGTTCGGGAACACATTGATGCAAAGCTTGTAGACAATAGTCTATGTCTGTCTCAGCGGTAAAACGCCCAAAGCTTATGCGAATTCCCCCCCTGGCTTCAAAAGGATTTAACCCGATGGCCTGAAGTACGTGCGATGCGCTGCCGCTGTGGTTCGAGGAACAAGCCGAACCAGCCGAAACCGCAATCCCCATTTCGTCAAGCAGGAACAACAGGCGAATCGTTTCACCTTCCATGCCGTGAAAGCTGAAATTTACATGGCCAGGCAGACGAAGCTTTTCGTGTCCGTTGATATAAGCATTTTCGAAATTATCGAGCAAGTACCTGATAAAATGGTCGCGCAACCTGGTAAGCCGAACTGACTCTGTTCCCATTTCTTCCATACACAGTTCGGCAGCCTTAGCAAAACCAGCTATTCCAGGTATGTTTTCGGTTGTTGAACGGAACCCATATTCCTGCCCTCCTCCGTGCAATAAGGGAGTTATTGAAATACCTTTCCTGATATACAACGCGCCTACGCCTTTAGGCCCATAGATTTTATGCGAATTGATGGTCAGCAAATCAATTTTCGAACGGACTACATCTATCGGAATCTTTCCAAAGCTCTGGCAGGCATCGCAATGGAAAAAAACATTTCGCTCCCGACAGATTGCTCCAATTTCATCAATCGGTTCAATGGTTCCAATTTCGTTATTGGCAAACATCACCGAAACCAATATGGTCTTGGCATTAATAGCCCGCTTCAAAAAATCAAGATCAACAATCCCATTCTGGTCAACCGGAAGATATGTCACGTAAAAACCCTGTTCTTCCAGCCATTTGCAGGCATTCAGAATACAGTCGTGCTCTATGGACGAAACAATAATGTGGTTTCCTTTGTGCCTATTGGAGAAAGCAATGCCCTTGAGTGCAAAATTATTCGATTCGGTTCCCCCTGAAGTAAAAATTAATTCGCTAGCTGATGCTCCTATATAGCTGGCAATTTGTTCATGGGATTTGTCGAGCACATCTTTGGCCTCAACTCCATACGAATGCAAACTCGAAGAATTTCCAAACTGCCTGTCAAACAATGGAACCATTACTTCCAGAATCCGGTCATCAAGGCAAGTTGTGGCTGCGTTATCCAGATATATTCGTTTTTGCATAATTCCTGGTATTAGATTTATTCGCCAACGTAAAACAACTCTTGCTCCATGGTGCGGAGTACCCCGAAATGGTTCTTGGCACCAATTTCTTTTTTCCCGACACAGATAGTACAAGTACCTACCGGCGGGTTGCCCCGCAGATACATCGGGAATTCAATATCGGCAGTTTTTAGTATCTGCTTCACAATCGGATCAATCCCAATTCCATAAAGTGCATTGCTTTCGACAACGGTAATGTCGTGCGCCGATTCCAATACCCGATAGCGAAACACTTCACGCTCGGCCTGCGAAATCAAGTCAATCTTGGTAATCACGCTTATATCAGCCAAAGTCAACATTGGCCCTATTTTTCGAGGAAGGTTCATACCGCTGGTGGCTTCCAGGACTACAATCCCCAACGAATTCTCGACATAAGGCGAGCAACGCAGGCACAATCCTGCCGTTTCAACGAACAAGTAATCAGAGCCAACTTTTTCGGCCCACTCTACCGCTTCGTCGAGCACCACCACATTGCAGTGGTCGGGGCAAAGCTCTCCTGAATATATTTTCTTCGTCGGAATCCCAAATTCTTTGTGGATAGTTTCGTCCTCGTCGGCAAATAAAACGTCGATTTTGATGTACGAAGGTTTTAACTCTCTGGCAATCATACGTCTGATCACCTGCCGGATGACCGTTGTTTTTCCGCAGGTTGGGGGTCCTGCAAATACGATTAATTTCATCTTGTTTTCTGTTTTTAATTTACACTGATTAATTCTTCTTCTAAAAGGGCAACATTTAGTTCTTCGCCTGCCCGCACAAGGCTCCGGTAATGGAGAATTATGTCGTCGATGCTTTTCAGCTTGCTTGCAGCTTTCATCTCTTCTTTACTGGCATAGATAAGTTTCTGCATGGCGCCGTTTTTCATCACAATCCTGAAATCGGAAAGCAATGCAATTGTTGGATCATGGGTTACAAATACGAAGATTTTACGATAGTTCTTCAGCAAATCGAGCGCTTTGGTTTTGTGGATTCCTGCATTCTCAATTTCGTCGAGGAGAATAATGGGCGAATTGCCAATAATCACAGCATCGGCAATCAGCAGCGAGCGTGTTTGCCCACCTGAGAGTTCAGTCATTGCCGTTTCCTTGATAATAGCTTCGCCGGTAAGCTGGTTGGCAAAAAGAATGGTTTCTTCAACCACCCTTTCCACGTCAGCAGCACCACGCACTGTTGCATGAATAGTAAGGAACTCGCCAACAGGAAGATCGCTCAGGAAATTGGTATGTTGCGAGATCAAGGCAATAGGATGCTTCGATGGATCGAAGGTAAAATCGTCAGGGACAGGCTCTCCATTGATCAGGATTTGCCTTCCCGAAGGAGTGTTTCGGTTGGCAAACAGCTCAATATCGTTGATAAGGGTTGTTTTTCCACAACCGGTAGGTCCAACAATACTGACAATGTCACCCATTTTCAGGTCGAATTGTTCCACTTTTTCGGGCTGCCCGTCTTTTCCCTGGCCCCCCCGAATCGTAATTTTAAAAATGTCCATGTTTCTATTTTAGTTTGTTTCAACACGACTAAAATATACACAATGTCTATTGTTTTAATGTATATTTAAATTGGTATTTATAGGTTTTGAGATTAAATATTTCAGAAAATTGCCTCTATTTTTTAATTGATAAGTATATTTAGGATAAAGTATTGATTATAAGTCATTTAGATGAATATGCTTATTTTATCTCTGATATTGACTTTTATTGCTGTCAGAATAAAATAGCGAACTCATCTCGGTTCCATTAAAATGATAAGCTGAAAAATACCTTTTTACCTAATACATCCAACTTTTCCTGAAATCATTGGTTTTCAGCTATGGTGGTAGTGTTTGGCGTTGTTAGGGATGGCTGTGGCTTTCTTATGAGCCTTTCAATTGATGTGTTTTATTCTATCTCGTCTTTAAAACTCGATAAATCACATTACAATGTGATTTGTCGAGTTTTAAAGAGCAATACACTTTATTTCGACTTAAATATCATATTTTAGTGTGATTTTATTTGATTTTATCTGTCAGAATATTTAATTTCACCTCTAAATCACATTATAATGACAACTTCAGAAATAGGTGAACAAATAAAGGAAAGAAGAAAGATACTTCGGATTACCCAGCCCGACCTCGCAGAAATGGCGGGTATCAGCATAAATACTTTGTATAAAATTGAACGCGGGCAAGCAAATCCAACGGTCGGGATACTTAATAAAATTGCCGATATTCTGGGAATGGAGTTAAAGCTGGAAGTAAAACAACCTAAGCTGTAAGCGATGCGAAAAGCGAATGTTTATAGAAATGGAAAACTGGTTGGGATGCTTTCCCAATTTTCAGCCTTTGATTACGAATTTCGGTACGACGACAATTGGTTTGCCGATAGAGAGCTTCCACCTATTAGCCTTACTATGCCCAAGAGCCAACAGGTTTACAAGTCGGAATATTTGTTCCCGTTTTTTTTTAATATGCTGTCGGAAGGCGTGAACAAACAGTTGCAAACCCGTCATTTAAAGATTGATGAAAAAGATTATTTTGGCTTATTGCTGGCAACAGCCAAAACAGATACCATTGGGGCAATAACCATTTCAGAAATTACAGAATGAGCTTACCAGAAATAAAATACTGTCCGGGGACACTGGCTGAAGGATTCGATACGTATAGTACCGCCTGTTTAAGACGGGTATTTGAAGGACGAAAAGTGAGCCATATATTGCCTTATGCACCTCCGCAGAGTAATGAAGGGGACACTGAAAAATTTATCGAGAATCGGAAACGGATTTCCATATCAGGGGTGCAGGAAAAACTATCGCTTCTACTTGATAAAAATAAATTACGCCTGACAGAAGAAGGAGAACGAGGAACTTACATATTGAAACCTATTCCGAGAGACGTGATAAGTGTTGAGCAGGTTCCGGCAAATGAGCATTTGACCATGCAAATTGCCCGACAGGTGTATGGTTTACAAACAGCCGAAAATGCACTGATTTTTTTCAATAACGGTGAACCTGCCTACATCACCAAACGGTTCGATGTAAAAGTTGACGGTTCGAAGTGGGGAAAGGAAGATTTTGCAACGCTCGCCGGGAAAACAGAAGAAAATGCCGGATATAACTTCAAATACGATTATAGTTATGAAGCAATGGGCAAGTTATTGAAGAAATATGTTCCTGCCTGGCGGGTGGAAATCGAAAAGCTGTATTCATTGATTGTCTTTAACTTCCTGTTCTCAAACGGGGATACACACCTGAAAAACTTTTCACTCCTTGAAACACCAGGAGGAGATTATGTGTTGAGTCCAGCTTATGATTTACTGAATACAAGAATCCATGTGGGCGATTCGGATTTTGCTTTGGATAGAGCATTGTTCAGTGATGGCTTCAAGTCAGAGGAAATGAAAAAAACTAACCATCCCGGATTACACGATTTTCAAGAACTAGCAGGAAGATTCGAAATAAATGAGAAACGTCGAGATAGAATCCTTGCCCCTTACCTACAAAAACAACCGGTAGTTGAGGTTTTAACTCATCGTTCTTTTCTAAACGATAAAACAAAACGAGCGTATTTATTGTATTATCAGACAAAAAGAAACCTCTTGAATAAAGTATAAGCAATATCTTTTGAAATTTTTACGAATACCCCATAAACGACAAAAGCCGCAATAATAGCGGCTTTTTGTATCCCGGCGGGGATTCGAACCCAGGACCTACGGCTTAGAAGGCCGTTGCTCTATCCAACTGAGCTACCGAGACATCCTTTTTTGCGGTTGCAAATATATAAAATTTCAGATAAGCTTATTCTCCTTAAGTTAAAAAAGGTAGCTGCTACTGCAAAAAGTATTTTACGTTCAAAATTGCCAAATTAAATAAGCTCTATGTTATTTTCCTTACACAAAACTTTCATCTCGTCTGGCCAAATACTCGACTGAATTTCACCGATATGGGCTTTACGAAGGAAATACATACATAAACGCGATTGCCCAATACCTCCTCCGATCGAAAGAGGTAGCTCTCCGTTCAAAAGCCTTTTATGCCAATACATATTTTTTCGTTCTTCGTTTCCGGTAATCGCAAGTTGTTTCAGAAGTGCATCTTTATCAACACGAATGCCCATTGACGATAGTTCCAGCGAAGTCTCCAATACAGGGTTCCAAACTAAAATATCGCCGTTGATACCTTTCCGGTTTCCAACGGTTGGGGTGGTCCAGTCGTCGTAATCGGGGGCACGGCCATCGTGTTTTTCGCCTCCGGGCAATTCTCCGCCAATGCCAATTATAAACACAGCACCATACATTTTGGCGGCCTCGTGCTCACGTTCTTTCGGACTTAAGTCGGGATAAAGCTCTTCCAGCTCTTCGGAGTGAATGAAGGTAATTTCTTCGGGCAAAATAGGCTGGATTTGCGGGAAATTTTCGTTGACAATGAACTCGGTACGAAGAAAAACTGAGTAAATTTTGCGAACGATCTTTTTCAGAAAATCGAGGTTACGTTCTTCTTCCGAGATTACACGTTCCCAATCCCATTGATCAACATAAAGTGAATGAATATTCGAAAGCTCTTCATCAGGGCGAATGGCATTCATATCAGTATACAAACCATATCCATGACTAATTTTTAAATCGGCCAAAGTCATTCTTTTCCATTTTGCAAGTGAGTGAACAACTTCAGCCTTATTATCGCCTAATTCTTTTACCGGGAAAGTAACAGGGCGTTCTATTCCATTTAAATCATCGTTTATGCCGGTTCCTTTCATAACAAATAAAGGGGCAGTCACACGACGTAAACGTAATTCAGCTGCTAAATTTTGCTGAAATGAATCTTTAACAAGTTTAATAGCCTTTTCAGTCTGATTTACATCGAGTAAAGGCTGATAATTTTGGGGGATAAATAATTTCATCAAATTCGTACTTTAAATTAATTTTAAATACCAGATTTTATCTTTCAACTTAATACTTGTCACAAAAATAGCATCATTCCTATATTTTAGAAGCAAATTTCAAACTTTTACTGAATATTTATTCGTTTGCAGTCGTTTTTGCTAATTTTTCATCACAAATACAAAACTGAACAATATATTGTCATCCTGAATTTATACTTTAGTTTGTCAACGCAAAATCAAGAATAATTATTTTTACACAAAACTCGCGTTTTGAAAAGCCTCCCTCGGAATATCATTCAGTTATACCTGGTAAAAATTGCCAAATGGTTCAATTTGGTGATGCCTATTGTGGTACTTTTTTATCAGGAAAATGGAATGACCATGTCGCAAATTTTCATTCTGAAATCTATTTATTCAGTAGCAATGGTTGCAACCGAATTGCCTTCGGGATATTTGGCCGATGTTTGGGGGTGCCGGAAAACCATTATCTGGGGTTCGGTGTTGGGAGCCTTAGGAATGTTGATTTATAGCTTATCCGCGAGTTTTTACAGTTTTGTTTTTGCCGAGATTGTCCTTGGTATTGGGTTTAGTTTTGTGTCGGGCGCCGACTCGGCCATTTTATACGATTCGCTGAAAGGAGAAAAACGTGAAGCAGAATACATTAAATACGAAGGAAGCATAACATCGGCAGGCAATTTTGCCGAAGCGTTGGCTGGAGTTGCCGGTGGCTTACTCGCCACATTCAGTTTGCGAACGCCCTATTATTTCCAGTTTTTTGTAGCCTGCATCGGTATTCCGGCCGCCTTCATGCTTAAAGAACCCGAACACATCCTGGAGCGGGTACGACTGAACATGCGGCAAATAATAGCAACCGTAAAACAAACATATCTTCAGGTTGAAATGCGTAGCGCGATTATGATTTCGTCGTTTACAGGCGCGGCAACTCTTACTTATGCCTGGTTTGTGCAACCTTATTTTCAGGAAGCCGGAGTTCCGGTTTCGCTGTTCGGGATTTTGTGGACTTTGCTCAACCTCTCGGCGGGAGTACTTTCCATGTTTTCGTACAAAGTTGAACGATTTCTCGGCAACAAAAAAACATTGTTGCTTATTGTGGTCTTCATTTCGCTCGGGTTTGTTCTAACTGCATTCGAAGTTAGCCTGGCCGGAATTGCCATACTTTTCGGCTTTTACCTGGTTCGCGGAATCGCTACGCCTGTGCTGAAAGACCAAATAAACCAATACACCGATTCCAATGTACGGGCAACTATCCTTTCGGTACGAAATATGGAAATACGGATCATTTTCGCCGCCATTGGCCCTGTTCTGGGCTTTCTCACCGACAAATTCAGCCTAAGTACAGCATTGGTGGTTTGCGGAGTTACTTACTTTGTTGCAGCATCGCTAAGCATCATGCCATTCCTAACCACCCCCAACCTCCCTTCCAAAGAGGGGGCTTAAAGAATACACTTCCAAAGTTTATTGAATTTGAATGAGATATTCAGAACATTTAGCAACCCAAGTCTCTTGGGGGAGATTTAGAGGGGCTTTTATTTAAATAGCTTTTTCAGTTCGTTGCCCAATTTTTTAGCCGAGTTTTTTATATCGTCTACAGTTGCCTTTTTCACCTGCTGTTCAATCTGGGCGCGGGCTTTACTCAAATCGAGCGAAACTTCAGGCTTAGTAATTGGCCCTTTTAGGATAACCGAAGCATCAATCATTTTGATGTTTTGCGATCCGGGCAAAATATCCAACCCCTTGTTGATGTCAGCGCCCAAATCTTCACGATTGACCAGAAAATCGAGGTTCAGATTTATTTCACGTGCGGCTGAAAGTGACCCGTAAATAGTAGCTTGCTGATCGGCAACTGTGGTTTTAAACGGGTTCATGGTCAACTGCCCATTTTCAAACTGAAATTTAGCCGTGAAATCGTCGATCTTCACATTTTTCAGCTTTTCTTTCTTGATGATGCCGCGAATCTGATCGAAAACCGGCGAATCAACAATCATCAGGTTTTGTCCGTTGAACAAACCATTGCCATTTAAACTGGTGGGCACAAGATTCATTTTTTCGTTCATAACTCCCGAAAGTCCAAATTGTGTGGTGAATTTGCCCTGGCTTCTGGCAGCAATTGGCAAATAGTGCCTGAATGTGCTCAACGATTGGTAAGCCGTTGGTATATCGATACTTTGCATATCAATCTTGAAGTCGAACGCTGGCTTGTTCTCTTTGTTGCTCGTGTACGAACCATTCAGCCCCAGTTTTCCCTGCAACATATCCATTGACAAGTTAGTCAGTTCCATACGCTGATCTTTTACCTTCACCAACCCATTGATATTATTTATGGGCATTTTGTCGTAAACTGACTTTTGCACCAACGACTGTATCACCAAATCGAGGTTTTTCGGAACCTGAAACGCTACAACCGAATCGGATGCCGCTACTGGCGCGGCTTTCCCATCACCTTTAGGTTCTTTTGCAGGAACTGTCGCTTTTTGAATGCCCGATAATTCAGAGAAATCAAGGAAATCAGATTTCAAGCTGAAATTTCCTTTCAGCACTCCATCTTTAAACATATAAGCCAGGTAATTGCTAACTCCTCCCTTCAGAGAGAGGTCGCTCTTCCCTATTTTCAAATCCAGCTGATCAACCGAAATCTCTTTTGTGTTGGCCTTCACCTGTCCGCGACTAATTTCGACAGGTTTGGTAAGCTGGTTGCTTTGTATCCTGAAATTCTGCAAGGTTGCTTCGCCGCTCGATTGAAACTTCTCGTACTCCTGCTTTTCAATAGCCGACATTCGTCCTGCCATTTGCATTTTAGCTTTCAGTATGCCCGTTAAGTCCAGACTGTCAACCGGAATGGCCTGCTTCAGCGAAGCAAAGTCGACCGTTCCGGCGAACGAAGCATCCAAATTTGGGTCGGTCATTGGTTCGGTAACTATCAAGCGTAAATCAATCGGGTTATTTCGGATCGAAGCATGTGCTTTTTCCACATTCACCTTCAGCAAATTCATATCGCCCTCGGGTTTCGAAATTTGCGCCAAAACCTGTATATCATGAACACTTTCGGGCAGTCCATGGTATTTAAAGCTGCCATTTTGTGCCGAAAGCGACAAATCAATGGCAGGGTATATTTCGTTGTAAAACAGTCCTTTTACAGAGCCTTTAAATTCGGCAAAACCTTTAACATCAGCTTTTTCAAGGTATTTCTGGTAATCAGCCGGAACAAGCGACAAAATGGTTGCAAAATCACTTTTTTCGCTCCTGAAACCCAAATCGAAAAGCATACTGTCATTGGGCATGGCGAATGTTCCGGCCACTTCCAGCGGCAGGTTATTGATCCAGACTTTGCCTTTGTCGAAAGCAAAGTTCATCTTTTCGTAATCGACTTTCAGTAGTGTTTCTGCTTTCAAGCGGGTTTTCGATATATATTTTACCGAATCATACTCGAAAATAAAATCACCGGCTTCGCCTTTTATGTCGAAGCTGGTAACCGTTCCGGCAACTTGCCCCGACGAGCTTAAATTCGTATTTTTCACCCACACCGCCATCGGCATAGCTTCGTCGGCATATTTCAGATTGAGATTATCTACCCTGATATCGTTCAATTTCATGCTAAAACTAGATGAAGAAGCTTCGGTCGAAGCTACAGCGCCACCCGACGAAGGTTTTGAAATGTCCCAGTTCGTCTTTCCAGTTTTGTTCGAAATCAAGTTGATTTTCGGGTTATCGATAACCAGGCTTTTCAGCTCAATTCCTTTGTTGCTCATCATTTCGGCAATCGAAATATCGGTAGATATCGAACTGGCGAAGAAAATTGTATCACTTGCAAATTCGTTAATACCTGTTACGCTTAAATCGCGGATTTCCATCTCAACCCTCGGAAAATGCGCAAACAACGACAGGCTGAATCCCTTGAAATCAATTTTGGCATTAACCTGGTTGTTCAGAGTAGTTTTTACTTTGGCCAACAATTTGTCTTTGTAAACAAATGGCAACACTGCCAATAAAGCTATTAACAGGACAAAAATTCCTCCGGCAATTGCAACTTTCCGTTTCATATCATTTCTAGTTTTCGCTGTTCATTAGTAATCTCAACATATTTAACGCACTATGCGTGGTGCGTATTATATTTCGCTCGCGGTTGTGCTTAAATACATATTTTTTGCTGGAAACGCCCCATGGACCAGCCACCGCAATCCAAACCGTTCCCACTGGTTTTTCGGCAGTTCCGCCCTCTGGACCGGCAATGCCGGTTGTTGCAATGGCATAATCGGCATTCAATGCATTTTGTGCACCCAGCGCCATTGCCTCTGCAACTTCCTGGCTAACAGCACCATGATTTTCAATAATTTCAGAAGAAACGCCCAATAGCTTGATTTTAACGTCGTTTGAATAGGCCACTACTCCACCTTGAAAATAAGCCGAGCTACCCGGATTTGCAGTGATAAACTGAGCTATGCTTCCGCCGGTGCAGCTTTCGGCTGTAGCCATTACTTTACCGCGTGCGGCCAACATTCGGCCCAGTGCAATGCCCATATTGTCGCTGTCGAATCCAAAAACCGATTCAGGAATTATCGTTAGAAGTTCGGCAACCTGCTTTTCGATTTCTGCCCGAATTGCCTTTTCGTCGTTTCCATATCCACTGAGCCGTAATTTCACCATCATTGGATTAGGCAAATAAGCCAGTTTAATAAACGGAGGCAGCGCGTCTTCCCATTTTTCAATTTTTTCGGCTAACATCGATTCGGGAAGCCCAACAACCAACACTGTTTTGTGCACTATCGACTGAGTTATTCCCATTTGCCTCAACCTTGGAAAAACTTCCTCGGTCATAATTGCTTCCATTTCGAAAGGCACTCCCGGCATGGAGATAAAAACAGTGCCATTCTTTTCGAACCACATCCCCGAAGCTGTCCCTGCCGAGTTGTGTAGCACGGTGCAGTTGGCCGGTAGAAATGCCTGATCGTGATTTAATTTGTTGATAGCTACATTTCGCGACGACAAAAGAGATTTTACATGTTCCAATACTTCAGGATGAAAAACCAGCTCTGTATCAAAATAATCACAAAGGCACTTTTTGGTAATGTCGTCTTTCGTCGGTCCCAGGCCTCCGGTAATTAGCACCAATTCAGCATTTCTACCGGCTACGTCAATCGCTTTCAGAATGTGCTCGCGATTGTCGTGTACCGAGGTTACCTGGTAAACCTCAATTCCTAATAGATTGAGCTGCTGGCCCATCCAGGCCGAATTGGTGTCGACTATTTGTCCGATTAATATTTCATCGCCTATGGTTATAATTTCTGCTTTCATTTCAAAAAGATGTGGTTTCAAGGAGTGTTACTTATGCAAATCCAATGCTTTTAGCCGTTGCAAAAGCGTTGGGTGCGAGTAATGAAAAAATACATACAACGGATGTGGTTTCAGGTTGCTGAGGTTTTTCACCGAAAGTTTTTTTAGCGCTGAAGCGAGCTCAGTTGCTGAAAAATTTTCAGCTGCGAACGCATCTGCCTGGTATTCATTCTTGCGGGAAAAAATATTCATTGTAAATCCAACAATCATCGAAATTGGCGAATACAAAATACCAAAAGCAATCAGCCCGATGTGAAAGTTTGGTTGCTCAACACCCAAAGCCTTCGAAAGATCTGGACTGCCTACAAACAGCGAAAAAATGAATAAGGTTATCCCCGTCTGAATAATTCCAAGAAACAGGCTCCAAACTACATGATGCTTTTTGTAATGTCCGATTTCATGCGCCAAAACAGCAACCAATTCATTGGTTGTCATATCATTTATAAGCGTGTCGTACAAAACAATTCGTTTCTTCTTTCCGAAACCTGTAAAATAGGCGTTCGCTTTGGTGGAGCGTTTTGAGCCGTCGATTACAAAAATATTATCGAGCTCAAATCCAACTTTGGTTGCAAATGTCTCAATGGCCTTTTTTAGTTCACCCTCCTGAAGGGGAGTTTGTTTATTAAACAGCGGAACAATAAGATTCGAGTAAAAAAAGACCATAAATACCGAGAATGCAGTTACAACAATCCACGCATAAATCCAGAAATTGGAAGTAGTAAGTTGATAAATGTATATAATCAAGGCCAACAGACCTCCACCTATAACAGCTCCCAAAAGATAACCTTTCAACTTATCAAGCACAAAGATTTTTGGAGTAGTTTTATTAAAACCAAATTTCTCTTCAATTACAAATGTATCGTACACCGAAAATGGAGTTGTAAGAATATCAGAAGCCAGCATTAATATTCCAAAGAAAATTAATGCACCTAAAATAGGGCTCTGCGTTATTGAAAATGCCCAATTGTTGACCAATGCAAAACCGGAAACCAGTAACATAGCCAACATCAGCAAAAAACTAAACGACGAACTAATTGCAGAGAAACGGTAATTTGCCCTCTGATAAGCTTGTTGTTTTTTATATTCTTTTTCATCATAAATATCGGCAATATCACCGGGCAAATCGTCGCCAAGCTGGGTTATATTCAAATACTCAAGTACACGTTCAAGCACAAAATCGGCCACCAAAAGGCCAAGAATTATTAAAAATAAAACATCTGACATCAGCTAAAATTTTACATCAAAAATAACAAAAAGGACTCTGCTAAGATAGCGTTTTCGATTTACGCGAAATGCTAAACCGACTGGTAATCTTCCATTCGATTCAGGTTTGTAAATAGCTTTGGATTAGATTCAAGCAAGAAATTACAGTCAATATATCTGGTATCTATCCGGGATAGCAAGTTCAATAATTTGTAGTTTTCGCCTTGCAGCATCGTCTCAATAACTGGAACAATTCGCTTATTATAAACAGCAATCAGCGGCTCTACTCCTGATTTATGAACAGGTACAATACAATCACTATCCTTGTATTCCGAAGTAAGTAACCCAATAAACTTCGAAGTAATCATCGGGTTGTCAACACTTACGATGAGGTTGGCTTCAGATTTTGAATGAAGCAAAACAGAATAAAGTCCTCCGAGCGGGCCTTTATCCTGATAAATATCCGGAACCAAGCCGACTCCAAAAGATTCATAATCCACATTACTGCCGCTGATAAAGACATTGTTACAATGTGGTTTGATCAATTCAAGCAGATGTAAAAGTAAGGGTTGTCCCCGAAATTCGAGCATTGCTTTATCTGTCCCCATTCTGGAACTTTTGCCGCCTGCTAAAACATATCCGGTAATATTTCCTTCTTCCATAAATGCTATTTATGTGTAAACATACCGAAATAAAAAAAGAAACCGGGAATAAAGTTTTTAGCATTTATTCCCGGTTCTTTAGTATTTTTTTGATTAAACTATATCTTAATCGTGATCAAAGCGTTTGTTTTTGGTAATGCCATCAAAATAGCTTTAGCCTCGTTCTCCGGAATACTAATCAAAATTTCTGGAGTATAAGTCGGCTTCGAAAATTTCAGGATATGCTGGAAGGAATTGGCTATGTTTTTCAAATCGCGTTCAAATTCAAAACCTTTACCAAATTCATATTTCTTTTGGGCTTCGGCAATCGAATCAATTCCCTGAATATCAAGATCAAAACCTCGGTCAAGTTTAACAGTCCAGTAAACAGTTTCATTCTTTTTAGCCTCTTTCTCCTTTAATGCCGCAGCATCAGCAGCTTTTTGAGCTTCAATCGTATCTTTGGGAGCCTCAACTACCTTAAACTTATTTTTTGCTATCGAAGACTTAAATTCCTTTATTGTTAATGGCGTTCCAAAAGTTTCGAAATAGACGTTGCCATCTATTTTTCTGAAAAAACCAGAAATTGAGCAGTCACGAATTTTGGATGACATAACAACAACTCCTTTTAACTCAAGTTGAATGACACGTTGCTCCAGGTCAATAGACATGCCTACCGAATCGAGTGATGCCATTTTTAAGCGCGACTCCAACCATGCCTTTTGTTTGAGTTCCGGGAACAACGCCGAGTTAACTACCGGGCTATCAGCCGCCTTGTCAATTACAACCTGCATTTGATCGCGTACCGCACTCACTGACAAATAAGCATAAATGGCCGTTATCCCCAAAAAGAATAATATCAAAATAAGTACAAAATATTTACGTCCGCTGTTGCTTTCTTCTTTTTCAAAGAGACTATCAAAATCTTCTGCCGAATTTTCTTTCATACTAGTAAATATAAACTTTTGAACCTACCTCCATCGTTTTGTAAACTGCTTCCAAGTCATCATCGAGTAACCTGATGCAACCATGAGTAACACTCATACCCATCCGGCGTTTGTAAATTGTACCGTGAATCATATAACCATCACCAATTTCCAATTTGTAAGCGCCCAATGTTCCGGTTTCCCACCGGGAAGGGTCATTGGGTCCCGGAATTGGTAATCCGTCTTCAATATAGGCCCAATCAGGCTTTTTCCACACCGGATTTGGCGATTTCCTTAAAACTTTCCTGACACCAAATGGAGTATAAAATTCATGAGAATAGTTTCGCTCAGCAGAAACCAACTTTTCATTCTTTCCTGTCGAGCAAATTCCATCCCGAATTAGCTGTTTCCCTTTATACAGATAAAAATGGTTTTCTGTTGTATTTACAACCATATATCCGTTGGAAGGAGTACAATCGTCCAACTTTTTTTGCAGTTTATTAATTTCCTTAATAATGGCCGACTTATCAGCTTCCTCGCTATCAGAACTGGTAGATTTAGCAGATAAACCAACCAAAGCAACCGTCGAATCTTGCATTGCAGGAATTGCAAAAAGAACCATTGATGCAAAAAAAGCAACCCCTAGAATTATGACAGTCAGATAAATAAAGAAATTACGAATCATAGGCGTTATATTATTTTTTTAAACCCTCGATAAAAATCTAATTTCACAAACACAAATCAAATTTACAAGAAAAGTTTCAAATTAAATCAAAAATCTAATCCCTGGGTCACCGCCGATAATGGTTCAATAGAACCAACAATCGTAACCCTGGTTCCGGCTCCTACTTGTCGGTATAAATCATCAATATCACGATCTCTCATCCCAATACATCCGCTTGTCCAGTCGAAACCACGGCCGCCATTTCCATGAATTTCAATCAGATTACCGATTCCTGTTCTGCGCGATATGAGACCTTGTTGTTTTTTTCTGGCAAATTCGGCTCTGTCTGAAGCATTTGGATAGTCCAGCAACATAGCTTTATAATATGTTGTTCCTCCACCTGCCTTTTTATTAACAATATGGTAATTTCCTTCTGGTGTTGCCCTGTCCCCAGCTCGTTCTTTATGAGCCATCCAATTTGGACCAAATTCAACATCATAACTCCGCAAAATTTTCCCTGATTGATATATATATAATATGTGTGCAACTTTATCAACCAAGATTACTTTTCCCCCTCCACGTGATGCAGCAATAGCTTCATTTGCAAGAGCTTTCCATCTCGGATAATCATTAAAATAATCGCGTAGCATCTTGGCTGCCGCATTATTCGCATGATTTGTATAAATTTCAGCTTTTTTGAACAGAACATCTGCTTCTTTCAACTTACCATTCTGCTGAGCAATTTTTGATTCGCTAAAAAGCATTTTCGACTTGTTATGCGCATCAAAAACTGATTTTGGTATTGGCAAATTCTTGAAAAGCTTATTATACAAATCAATCTTTTTCTCAAGACTAACAAATGCTGATTCAACATTTTTACTAAGTGCCGCAGATTTTTCTATTGATTCCTCCTTTGCATCATCGGCTATTTTCTTTGCCTTTAAAGCTGAACTAATAATTCCAGAATAATCCCTGACAAGAATAAACCTTTCATTTTCCCTCGACCAGCCAGTCATTGCCGATTCATAAATACGTAAAGCTTGCTTATATTTTGTTTCGGAATAAACATCCGCTTCAGCTTCTTTTGCTTCAGACAATGCTTCTCGTGCATTTCTTAAATCGTCATTTGGCAGCTTTTTTTGTGAAACGATAATTACACAAACAGTTATCACAATAAAAATAAACGACAGAAAAATGATCGAAATCCATTTAAATTTTTTCTTATTCAAGCCCATTATATTTGTATTAAAAAAATACCCGGGGGAAAGCCCCGGGTATTTGAATACTCTAACTCAATGAGTTATTATTTTTTACCTTTTTTTGCAATAGCTTCTTCCAATTCTGTTTTGATTGAAGTAGCTTTTTCTTTAGCAGCTTTAATTTTGCTGTTTGAACCTAAAAGGTCACCATTAGCTAAAGCAGTTTCAACTTCAGTTACAGTAGTTTCAGCGACAGCTAAATCACTCTTAATAGCTTCCAAAGCTTCTCTTCCTTCTTTACCTCTTGGAGCTTTAGCAAGTAAGCCTTTGTTTTCTTCAACAAGAGCTTTAACTTCACCAATCAACTGGGTAGTTTCATTCTTCAATTCAACTTTGCGAGCTTCAGTTTTAGCTTTAGCATCAACAGCAGCCTGGCTAACGTATGCTAAAGTAGTTTTAGCTTTTGTATAGCTTGGGAACCATTTCTGTTTTGCAGCTTCTACTTTTTCGTTAGCAGCTTTCATAGAGTCTACCAATGCTTGGTATACTTCTGGAACATACTGATCAGCACCAGCATCTTTTACTTCCTGGATAGCTGCAGTTGCTGCATCGATTTCAGCTTGTGGAACTTTCTGACATGAACTGAATAAAACAACACCACCTAATGCTACAATAGCAAGAACTAATTTACTTTTCATAACTCAATTAATTTTGGTTTTCTCAAATAAAAAATTAACTCTATCTAAAAACTTTTGCAAATATCAACTTTTCTATTGAATTTACCAAGAATGTTTTTTGATAAATTTACCATTTTGACGAAGGTTTCTAAAGAAGTAACAGGTATAGGTGCATTTTTTTTATTTTTTTTGTATCACTGTTTTCCTAATCAATTCCTTTTTGATGACACACAAAGGCAAATTTAAACAGAAATCAGATGAGGAAATTGTATTTTTAATCAATTCCGGTCATCACGAACTATTTGAATTACTTTACCTTAGATATTTTGGCAAAGTTAAAGACAAATGTTTTAGCTTTTTAAAAGACGGTAAATTATCGGAAGAGTTTGCCAATGATATTTTGACCAAAGCTTATGAAAAAATTCATGGCTTTAAAGGTAATAGTGCGTTCTCTTCATGGCTTTACTCAATAACATACAACTTTTGTATCGACTATTTAAGGCTAAAAAAGAAATTGCATTACCCTGAATGGAATAGTAATAACGAAATACCTGAGATAATTGATGAATCGGATGCAGATATGGAAACAGCAAGCTACGAGAATTTGCTAAACATATTCGAGTTAATACACCCTGAAGAAAAAGTACTGCTATTAATGAAGTATCAGGATAATTTACCTATAAAACAAATAGCTAAAACATTGAGAATAAGCGAAGATGCCGTTAAAATGAGACTTAAAAGAGCACGTTCAAGGGTTATATATATGTATAACCAGAAGTATAGGACAACTAATTAAAAACGCTACAATAAATGTTACCTATTAAAAGGTGCACGTCTATATATATATTAAAAAATATAACATTGATTACCATTGGATTAATTAAACGCTTTACCACATTCTAACTTTTCAGATCAGTTTATGAAGAACATTTTAGGCAAAATATTAAATTTATCAAATGTAACATTGCCAGACTCAGTAAAAGAATCGTTTTTAAAGAAATTCGGAAATTCAATCAATGTTGAGTGGCTCCATTCAGATGATTTTTATGAAGCTATTTTTTATCTTGATGGTATTGAACATATAGCCCACTTTGACTCTTCAGGCTTATTACTTAATCTTAAGAAAAATTTATCAATACAATTAACGCCAGAGCATATCAAAACGAAAGCCTCTTTACATGGGGAGTTAATGAATTGTATCGAAATAAGTGAAGATGAAGTTGTTGGTTACGAACTGATTGTTAGAGATGAAGCGCTAATAAGGTTTTCGTTGCTTTTAAATGAAAAAGGAGGTTTGATCTACAAGAGCAAACTTTAGTCAAAAATCGCAAAAAAACACATCCAGTTCTCTTGCACAAATTAAAATTTTAATACTATATTTGCACCGCAAAATACGGTGGTTGTAGCTCAGTAGGTTAGAGCGCTGGATTGTGGTTCCAGAGGTCGTGGGTTCGAGCCCCATCTACCACCCAAAACAAAAAGGTAATCATCAAATTTAAAGATGGTTACCTTTTTTATTTTTGCTATTTCCAAATTAATTTTTCCCTTTTTACATACAAAAAAAGACCGCAATTTTGCGATCTTTTTGTCGGGGTGGCCAGACTCGAACTGACGACCTCCTGGTCCCAAACCAGGCATACTACCAACTGTACTACACCCCGATATATTCCTATTCGTGAATACAACAAATAAAAAAAGGGAATAACTGATAGCTTTCAGTGTAACCCTTTATAGTCGGGGTGGCCAGACTCGAACTGACGACCTCCTGGTCCCAAACCAGGCATACTACCAACTGTACTACACCCCGATATATTTGCAATAATTTATTAAGCGCGGAGAGAGGGGGATTCGAACCCCCGGTACAGAATGACCCGTACGACGGTTTAGCAAACCGTTGGTTTCAGCCACTCACCCATCTCTCCAGAGCTTGTTGCAGAATAAATTATTATTCCAAATTTTCAATTTTTTTAGTGCCAAAAATCACATTTTAACACTGCAATTCGCCTTTACAAATGTGCGTGCAAATATAGAACTACTTTTTTCTTTAGCAAAAATTTTCCGATAAAAAATCAGATCGTAGATTCAAGTCTCAAATGCGACAAATCAGTTTAAAACTGCAAAAATATCTCAGGAGGTATTTGCAAGTCTGTCGTATTCATCCAGGCAACTCATCTTGACAGCTTTACGAGGAGGTTCTAGTTTTGCGGTCAATAAAGCTATGCAAGAAAAAAGTAAAAATGTTGATAAAGACTGGCAAAGTCAGTAAGGATATAATAGTCATTTTGATTCCGAATTGAAGCGTTTTTTATTTGGGAGTAATTAACACAAAGCTCAATTAATTTATAAATTTGGCCAGCTTTAAGTAAAACCAACAATTTAATAAACATCCTTACTGAAGGAATAAATTAACTAAATCATGAAAAGAACATTTTTTTTGATGCTGTCGTTTGCAGCAATGTGTTTTCTGGCTCAACCGCTTTTTGCCCAGGAAGTAAATAAACTGACAAAAAAAGAAAAGAAAGAAGGTTGGGTATTGCTTTTTAACGGCAAAGACTTCGACGGTTGGAGAAAATGCAATGGAACAGCCATGCCTGCCAACTGGAAAATCGACGACAATGCGATGAATGTTTTCACTGGCGAGGGCAAAAAGCCAGGTCAAGGCGCTGACGGCGACGTTGTTTATGGCGTAAAAAAGTTCAAAAATTTTGAGCTTTCAATCGACTGGAAAGCTGGTAAAATGGCCAACTCAGGTATTTTCTACAACGTGCGCGAAGTTCCCGGAAAACCAGTTTATTATGCAGCTCCCGAAGTTCAGGTGCTCGACAATGTAGATGCAACCGACAATAAAGTAGCCAGCCACTTGGCCGGTTCGTTGTACGACATGTTGCCTGCCGATCCAAAAACTGTTCATCCTGCCGGATCATGGAATACAATCGTTATCCGAGTAAAAGACGGAAAAGTAACTCATATTCAGAATGGTGTTGAAGTTTGCTCTTATACACTGTGGACTCCTGAATGGGACAAAATGGTTCAGAACAGCAAATTCAAATCATTTCCTGGATTTACTGAAGGAATCTCAAAAGAAGGGTTCATTGGCCTTCAGGATCATGGCTATTCAGTTTGGTTCCGCAACATTAAAATTCGCGAACTGTAGGCTGAAGCTTTCAGTCTCAGAACTACAAAAATCCCCGGCAGAAAGCACCTGTCGGGGATTTTTCGTATTGTCGGTTAGCCTTTTACACAATTTTATGCGATATTCGTGACCGGTTAACCTAAATCATTCAGAATGAAACTCAACTTATTTCAGCTTATTCTTTCAGTGACCTTTCTGCTCCTGATTAGCGCCTGCAATTCGAAAAACGAGGCCCAAAATATACCAGACGATACTTTTGCCAAAGGCGCAGACATAAGCTGGCTACCTCAAATGGAAGCAACAGGGTACAAATTTTACAACGACAACGGGCAGGAAGAAGATTGCCTTAAAATATTGAAAGGTCATGGTATCAACGCCATACGGTTACGAACGTTTGTAAATCCATCGGACGATAAAATTAATGGGCATTGCAGCAAAGATGAAACAGTGGCAATGGCCGTACGTGCACAAAAAATGGGAATGCGTGTGATGATCGATTTTCATTACAGCGACAGTTGGGCCGATCCTTCAAAGCAAAAAAAGCCAGCCGCCTGGGAAGGACATGACTTCACTACACTCCTTTCCGATCTTTACAATTATACTTTCGAGGTAATGAATGCCCTAAAAACTGCCGGAGTAATGCCTGAATGGGTTCAAGTGGGTAACGAAATTCCAGGTGGAATGATTTATCCTGACGGAAGCGTGGACAACTGGCCTCAACTGGCCGAGCTTATTAACAAAGGTTACGACGCAATAAAAGCAGTGAGTCCGAATTCGAAAGTGATACTGCACATCGACCAGGGAAACAACAACGAGCGCTTCCGGTGGTGGTTCGATAAAGCAACTTCAACCGGCATGAAATATGATATTATCGGGCTTTCGTATTATCCGTACTGGTTGGAAGGAAACCCCGATTATACACTATCGATTGACGATTTAGGCAAAAACCTGAACGACATGGTTTCGCGTTACGGCAAAAATGGGATGGTAGTTGAAGTTGGTGGCGAGGATAGTAAAGATCAAAACACTTACGACATGCTGGTAGCTGTTCAGAAAAAAGTAAAGGAAGTACCCCACGGAAAAGGTTTAGGTGTATTTTACTGGGAACCTGAAGGAGCCCGAAGCTGGAGCCACTATGCCTTGAGCGCCTGGGGCAGCAACGGAAAGCCAACCAAGGCGCTCGACGCTTTTCTTCAACAATAATTAACCGATTAGCCAACAAACCATGAAAATTTCAAAATTTTTAATCATCTATATATTAGCCATTTTCTTAGGCTTAGTTACCATAGCGCAACCCATCGTTCCAGTTTTCACATCCGGAACCGAAGGAAATAAAAGCTATCGAATACCAGCGATTATAAAGTTACCAAACGGCGAACTACTGGCTTTTGCCGAAGGCCGGGTAAACGGGGCAAGCGACTTCGGCGATGTAAATATTGTGATGAAACGAAGTGCTGATCAGGGCAAAACCTGGAGCATGCCACAAACCATTGTGGACAACGAAAAACTCCAGGCCGGAAATTCTGCACCGGTGGTCGATCTGCTTGATGCCAATTATCCGAACGGGCGAATTTTTCTCTTTTACAATACCGGCAACAATCACGAAGGCGAAGTTCGCAAAGGAAACGGTATTCGCGAAGTTTGGTACATAACTTCAACGAACAACGGAATTAACTGGAGCGAACCGGTGAATATTACCCTCCAAGTACACAAACCGAAACAAACCTCTTTTAATCCGGCTTATCAATTCCCCGAAGACTGGCGGCATTATGCCAACACACCAGGACATGCTTTACAAATGACTCAAAAACCTTACGCCGGAAGAATATTTGTGGCAGCCAATCATTCGGAAGGACTTTCGGCAAAACCCAACGAAGACTATTTTGCACACGGATTTTTTACCGACGATCATGGAAAAACCTTTCATCTTTCCAGAAACGTCGCTTTGCCAGGGAGTAATGAATCAACTGCGGCAGAGCTTTCAGGAGGAAAACTATTGCTGAATGCCCGAAATCAGAAAGGCGATATCAAAGCTCGGATTGTAGCCATCAGCAAAAACGGTGGCGAAAAATGGGATACCACATATTTCGACAATGCCCTGCCCGACCCCGTTTGCGAAGGTTCTATTTTAAATATAGGCCGAAAAAAACACAAACAAATACTCGCCTTTTGCAATGCCGCCGATACAAAAAACAGGAACAACCTGATGTTCAGAATTAGCTTCGACGAGGGAAAAACGTGGCCGCTTGCATTTCCTGTGGATAAAGGACCGGGTAATAACGAACAGAATTTCACCGCCTATTCCGACATCGTGAAGATTGACAGGAAGACGATTGGCGTATTTTACGAACGCGATAATTATTCGCAAATTGTTTTCAAAACAATCCAATGGAAATAAACCAACTTAAATAACCAAATCATGAATAAACTGCTCGTTCTTTTCATCGTACTTTTTGCTTCAGCCAGTCTGAATTCAAAAGCGCAAAACAAGGAAAAATTGCGCCGCGCCGACTGCTTTTTCGGTATCCATTTCGACCTTCATGCCAGCGAAGATATAACCGACGCGGGCAAAACACTCACTCCTGAAATGGTGGATACATTCCTTACCAAAGTGAAACCCGACTTTATCCAGATCGATTGTAAAGGTCATCCCGGTATTTCTAGTTACCCAACCAAGGCTGGAAATCATGTAAAAGGCTTTGCCAAAGACCCGCTAAAAATATGGCGCGAAGCCACAGCCAAAAATAATGTTGGCCTGTATATGCACTATTCGGGCGTGTGGGACGGAAAAGCCGCAACTACGCATCCCGATTGGGCAATGGTGAAAGCTTCAGGAGAAAAGAGCAAGGAAAAAATGTCGTTTTTCAGTCCATACCTCGATCAGATTATGATACCACAACTCAAGGAACTGAGCGGCGAATATCACGTTGACGGAGCCTGGATTGACGGCGAATGCTGGGCCGTTGAAACCGATTACAGTCAGAAAGCTATTCAGGCATGGAAAGAAAAAACCGGGATTAAAGAAGTTCCTCGTAAAAAAGAAGACAAATATTACAAAGAATACCTCGAATTTACACGCGAACTATTCCGCCAACACATGGGAAAATACATCGATGCCATTCATGCTTACGACCCGAAATTCCAAATTACCAGCAACTGGGCATATTCGTCGATGATGCCCGAAAAAGTGGAGAATAATGTCGATTTCCTGTCAGGCGACGTAACGCCGCAAAACGGCGTATTTCGTTCGGCCTTCGAAGCACGTTGCATGGCTCCGCAAGGCAAGCCGTGGGATTTGATGGCCTGGGGATTTTCGTGGAACGGTGCAAAAATGCCAATGAGTAACAAATCGGCGGTTCAGTTGAAACAGGAAGCTGCCGAAATTATGGCTATGGGCGGCGGCGTGCAGTTCTATTTTCAGCAGAACCGCGACTTATCACTCAAACCGTGGCTGGCCGGACCATTGTCGGAGATTGGCGCTTTTTGCCGCGAACGACAGGCATATTGTCACAAAGCCAAAGCCATTCCGCAGGTAGCCTTACTCTTCCCTACCCTTTCGTACCGGCAAGCCTCCAATTCGCCATTTTCAGGTGCTCCCGAAAAACTACAGGCAACGCTTTACAGCCTGCTCGACAACCAGTTGCCAGTTGAAATTTTAATGGAGCATCATTTAAAAGGCAAAACCAACCAATATCCACTCATTGTTATTCCTGAATGCAAAACCATAGAACCTGAATTGCTGACTGAACTGAAAAGCTACGCTCAAAATGGCGGAAAGCTGCTGATTATTGGAACTGAAACAGCAGAGCTATTTAAAGATGAACTTGGAATTGAGTCGATTACACCCATTGAAGAAAAACCGATTTTTCTTTCGGCAGCTAAACGGTTGGGTTCTGTCCGTTCTGCTTTAGCCGAAATAAAGCTTACTGCTGACGCCCAAGTCATTTCGCGGTTTTACGATGTTTGCGATTACAGCTACCAAAGCCAGATTATGGCCTCATCGACACGAAAAGTCGGTAAAGGCCAGATTGCAGCCATTTATTTCAATGCCGGAAGTTCGTATGCCCAATCGAAAACCTTTGTCATTCGCGACTTCGTTAAAGAAACCATCGATAAACTCTCGCCTCAAATGCAGATAGAAGTTACCGGCTCTCACCTGGTGCATGTGGCCTTAAATAAGCTGAATGACCAAACATACATTAACCTGGTGAATGTAGCTGGTGAAAGCACCAATCAAAATGCAGTTGGTTACGATCAGGTTCCGGCACTATCCAACTTACTGGTGACGATTCAGGGTAAAGCATCGAAAGTTATTCTTCAACCTGAAGGAAAAGAACTTGCCACCACTTTTGTGAATGGTAAAACGGTTGTCGTCGTTCCGCAAGTTGAAATTCACTCCATTTTAGAGGTGAACGAATAATTTCGGTTCGCTATCGTTTCAAAAGATTATGCAAGGATCAGGACACTTAAAATCCTGATCCTTTCGTTTAAAGAGTTGTCATACCGTTGTATATTTGGCAACAATTTACAGGAAACAGAGGAAGAAAACAGACATGAGAAAAGGTAGTTTAGGAAAACAAATATTTAGTTTTTTCAAAGTTGGATTACTCATTTTTATTCTTTTAAGTAGTATTTCATCGTTCGCCTGGAACCGGGGGGAAAAACGTGCTGAGAAAAAAGCTTTGCAACAAAAACTTGCTCCACTTACCGGATTTGTTGTTGACGATGAATTTGGCGAACCACTCGAAAAAGCGGTAGTCACCATTCCGGGCACGCTTATCAGCGTTTTGACCGACCAGCAGGGTAACTTCAAAATAATGCTTGTTGCCGGAGACTATTCGATAAAAGTGAATTACCCGGACTATTTCGAAAAGTACTACAATGTGTCGGTTTCAAGCGGTATTCATACACCCATGTTTATTATCAAACTGAAGGCAAATGCAACAGGTCGCGAACTTCACCGAAAAATATCCGGATACGAAAATAAGCGGGAGTTTTCTTTAAGCACGGAAAACTTCAATCCATGGCAAATCAGCGAACAAACAGGAGATCAGGAGTTTAATGAGCTTTTCAAACAAATTCCATCAGTTAATTTCCAAAGCAATGGAAGCGGCTTTAACGATTCTGAAATTGGATTCCGGGGAGACGATGCCACAAAAACAAGCTACACATTTAACGGAATATCGCTCAACAATCCTGAAACTGGCAAGGTCAGTTCCTCTTTACTTTCAGGATTAACCAACTGGGCTGGTCAGATTCAAGTTACGGGCGGACAAGCGTCAAACCTTCAAAACCCAACGAACTATGGCGGTTTAATCAACGTATTGCCAATCGCCCCACAAGAAAAAGCTGGTGCTGAAATAACAGGAATTTATGGAAATAATGGCTTTTTGAAAACTACGGCAACTATTCATTCAGGGCTTTCGAAATACGGATGGGCATCAACCCTTCAGCTTTCGCGAACAGTTGGCGATGGCATTACCCAAAATACGGCATTCGAACAATACAGCTTATTTCTGAATATTCATAAGGAAATCAACCAGTTTCACTCATTTTTATTCAATGCAAATACGGTAATTGAGCAACACGACCGCAATTTTCAGGATTCTATAGGCGCATACAACCAATACGGTACGAAGTACAACAGCCAATGGGGTTACTTTGACGGAAAGCCATTTTCGGCAACCACGGCTTATAGCCGCAGCCCGATAATTAGCCTGACCCACTTTTGGCATCCACGCATTAAAACCCATATTACCACCCAGCTTTTCGCGCAATTTAATAGGTCTGCCCAACTTTATCTTCGGGGAAAACTGATAAACCAATCAATAGATTCTATTCCACGAGATGCCAATGGACAATTGTTAGTTGAGCAGATTTACAACTGGAATCAGGGACAGGTAGTTACAGGCATGGGTATTTTTAGGTTACCAAATAGCGCCGGAAATTTCATAAACTCTGAAAATGAAGGATTTACTGTCTTGTCAGGAATAAATCGTGAAACACGAATTGGGTTACGATCAGTTGTAACCCGAAGCATAAGCAAGAAACTGGATTTTAATGCAGTATTCAATCTGGAGGATTATCGGGCAACACATAACGGATCAGTACATAATCTGCTGGAAGCAAATGAATACATTAATTTTTCGAATTTAAATCAACCACAGGGAGATACGATTACAAACTTGTTTAAATCAAAGATTTATACTGATTACAAGTCGCCAGATAAAGTTGGATATTACTATAAATCTGAGGTTCAAACAGGCGGGATCTCTAGTCGAATTAATTACCAGACAGACCGTATATATTGGTACATGGCTGGTTCGGCTTCGCTTCAAAATTTTATCCGAACCGATTACTTTAACTATCAGTATACCAACACAGAACATCAGGTTAAAATTAAATTCCTCTCTGGAGGAAATATACAAACTGGTTTTAAATTAAATTTCTGGAAATATCACTCCATACATTTGAACGCCTCGTACGGAAGCTATCAACCCTTATTTGCCAGCGTTTTCCCTACTTACAACAACTGGCAAAACCCCGACATTAAAAATGAGCAAAATTTAATCGCCGAATTTGGGTACACTATTTTTAGCCGAAGATTGAAAGTTGAAGCTATTGGTTATTGGTCGCAACTGAAAAATCGCTCTCTGGCCCGCTATTCAAATCTGAAAGAGGGCGACTCGTTTGGTTTGGTTAACCGGCTTCAGGAAATACACCAGGGAGTGGAATTGAAAACTTCGTACAAACTCACCAAAAATTTTCAGGTCAATATTAACGGGTCAATTGGCGACTGGACCTACACAAAAGATGCCCAATCAACAGTTTACGACAAGAGCGAAGCAATTACCAGTAAAAATGAATTGTGGTTAAAGGGGCTGAGAATAGCCAATACACCACAATTCGTACTATTTGCTGAGGCAGAATATCGTTGGGCACACAACTTTTATATCAGGTTAAACTATTACCGTGCCGACCAAATTTATATGCCATTTGGGCTCTATGATTTCAAAAATCTGACCAACAGAAGCGACTACCAGCAAGCACAATTACCCAAATACGATTTGATTGGCGCCAGTGGAAATTATCTTTTCAAATTCAGAAAACTACCTGCGATGAACCTGATTTTCGGAGTACAAAACATTCTGGATACCGAATATATCGAATATTCTTCAACCAGTTTTCCTGAGGGCGACAAGCGATATACATCCAATCAGGTATATTATGGGATGGGCCGAACCTGGTTCGCCGGAATGAAGATTCAGTTTTAAACATGGAGGCCGACAAAAAAATATCAATTAGTAACAATCTCAGGTTCTTGTTGTTGTATCCAGGAAGCTTTTAAGCCCCATGAGCGATTCCCGAAGAATTGGGTTAACGGATATATTCCAAAAATGGATTGAGATTGTGTCATAGAAAAAGAGAAGCCAGAAGTTCTTGCAGTGGTATAGAAAAGTGTTATATTAAATATTAAAAGTTCCCAAAATAGGAAAGTGGTCTGATATATAGGTTACATCTAGAAACGGAGTTGTAATAACCTGATACGAAATAAGAATAGAATTTCGGTACCATATATAATCGATAATTGTATTTGACGATCCCCATCCATTAAATGTCCTGGTAGTATAAAATTCACCATTTGGAAACTGAGTACGAGCATCTTTCATGTACTCAGCCATACTTACGATGTTGGCATCGGATGGCTGCATATTGAAATCACCAGTCAGAAAAACCGTTGCATTATCACCGGCAATTCTGTTGATTTGTTCTTTCAGTAAAATAATTGACTGTTTCTGAGCTTCTCTACCCTTATGATCGACATGTGTGTTGAAATAATACAATTCTTTACCAGTGCTTCTAATTTTTAGTTTTGCCCAGCTACAAATTCGATAACAGGCTCCGTCCCACCCTTTCGACATGAAATCAGGGGTAGCGCTCAACCAGAAAGTGCTACTATTTTCGACAGAAAAAATATCGTTCCTGTAGTAAATAGCTGAATATTCGGTTGAAACGCCGCTCCCATCTCTGGCAAGGCCAACTGATTTATATTCGGTAAGTTTGGTATCGAAATAGCTTTTTTGAGCAGGAGTTAATTCCTGCATACCAATAAGGCAAGGTTTTATCGAAAAAATCATTGTCAAACAGGCATCCTTTCGGTCATCCCATGTATTCGTGCCAGTTTCAGTACTTGTTTTAACATTAAACGACATGACTGAAAGCACAGTAACATTTGAAACCCTGGATGTTTCTGTTTTGTCGGTGCAAAATTCAAATAACAAACCAATCAAAATCCAGAATATCGAATGTAAATATTTCATGTGTGTAAATTTTAGTCTAATGTCTTATAATCTGTATATTAACATTTTCTTTTAGTCGAACAATCCAACGTGTGGAATTGAGCTTGCGAATTGAAGCGAAGCGAAAATCCATGAAATGAAATCCGCGAAGCGAATAAATGGCTATTCGCTTCGCGGATTTTCCGCTGGTCAATTCATTTTCGATTTGTCTCTCCTCAGGTGAGATGGCTATTTCATTTAATCAATAATGTGGTCACTACCGGTAAATGATCTGATGGGTATCTGCAGTCAACATTATCAGTCAGAACTCCATATTTAAGCACATCAATATTAGGGCTAACAAAAACATAATCAATCCGATCTTTCAATGGAGAATCAAGTTTAAATCCATTGAAAGTTCCGGTTGGACCATAAGGTGTTGTTTTTGAAACTTCCCGTGAATCTTTCAAAAAAGTCTTAATGGTATTAACCTGCTCTGTATCGGGCGTAGAATTAAGATCGCCAACGAAAATTGCAGGAAAGTTCCCAGCTATCTCCTTAATTTTCTTAACCATTAATTTTCCCGATTCAACACGGGCAACAACTCCCTGATGATCAAAATGGGCACAAAAGAAATAAAACACCCTGGAAGTCATTTTATCTTTAAATTTTCCCCAGGAACATATACGGTTGCAACAAGTTGCATCCCAGCCAAGTCCAGGTTTATCTGATTCTTCCCTCAACCAAAAATCACCGGAATCAAGTAATACCAACCGGTCTTTTTTGTAAAAAATGGCTGAATGTTCTCCTTTATCAACTCCATCTTCGCGGCCATGCCCCGTGTAAGTAAATCCATCTAACTGCTGAAGATCCTTTAGCTGGGACAGGAAACCTTCCTGAGTTCCATAAATATCAAATTCATGATATTTTACCAAATCCTTAAGCGCTTCTTTTCGGTTTGCCCATACATTGGCGCCATCGTGGTCATTCAATTGCCTAAGATTATATGTTGCCACAATCAGCGGTTTATTGGGTTTGGCAAACGAAAATCCGCAGACCATAAAAAAAGCAGCCAGAAGCAAAATTGTTTTTTTCATTTTCGATTAATTATTGGTTCTAATTTTTAAAGCAAAAATAAGCCGGAATATCCAAAACTACTCCGGCTTATTGTAACTATTGTCGGTTAATTTCCATCATTTGTGCCTCCGTTTTCCCAACCGGTATTTTGTTTAATGCTGGGATTAAGAACCATTACGGTCGATGGAATTGGGTAGTAATACTGTTTATTTCCCCAAACGCGCTTATATTCATTGGGTTTATCCCAGGTTAGGTAATAGCCTTCGGCGCCATCAACTTTTTCAACCAGTTGAAGTTGTTTCGAACTGCCGGCTCCTGTTTCGACATAAATGGTTGCACAGGTTGCACTGGCTTTTGCCCAGTCGCCGGTTAACGCTTTAGCTGCTGCTAACCCGTCGGTTGAGGTATAAAAAATGACGTCGTATGTACCACTTTTATCCAGATCAATCGGAACATTCAATTGAGGAACATACATCCCTTTCCAACTCATAAGCAATAGGTTACCACACTTCCATCTCATCAGGTCGTTGTAACGCATCCCTTCCAGGCATAGTTCAATAGCCCGCTCACGGCGTATTTCGAGAATAACAGGATCAGAAATGCCTGGGAAATAGGTTGACTTGAAATAGGTATCAACTGTTGTTGGTTTAGTTGTAAGCCCACCGGTAATGCCGGCACGCGAACGCAATGCTCCAATGGTTTTAGCCCAATCGGCATCGGTCAAAGTACCCAATTCGGCTTTTGCTTCAGCGTAGTTCAACAATACTTCGGCGTAACGGAAATAAGGTAGTGCATTGGTATTAAGAGCCGCATTGTCGTAACTTTTTCCGTCGAGGCAAAGCTTAATAGGCTGATAACCTGTACGAACATACCCCGAAAAATCGGGAGCTGTAGCTGTTCCATCGCGGGTATAGCCGGGAGTACGGATGGTTTGTGCCAAACGGTAATCGCGGTTTTGACATTCATCGTAAAACGTCTGGGTTTCCCATCCGGTACGACTGGTGTAAGGGGTTCCATCGAGTTGAAGATAAGTGTTTATAAATGGCCTTATCATACTGAAACGGTTACCATAAGTGGGTGAAGTCCATTTCCAGTTGGCATGGTGCAATACACCTAACGATGTACTTGAAATGGCAGCCATCAAAACTTCGTCAGTAATTGGGGTATCGTTGGTAAACAAGGCACGGTAAGATTTAGCTGCTCCAGCTGAGGTATAAAGTTTTTTGCCCGAATTAGTCATCAAGTATTCCGAAGCCGTTGCTGCCCGTTGTAACCATGTAACAGCCGAAGTTGTAAGGTTCAGGTTTTGGTATTTGCGGAACGTTCCTTCGAACAGGCAAATACGCGATGTAAGTGCATAAGCAACCCATTTGGTAACCATCGAGCCGGTTGCATCGGTGGTTGTAGTGATGTTGTTGCAGGCAAACTGGAGGTCTTCATACACTTTTTCCATTACCTTTTCGCGCGAATCGCGGGCAGCATACAGTTCTTGATCAGTAATATACAAGGGTTTATCAATCCAGGGAACATCTCCAAATTTAGTTACCATACTATAATAAAAGTATGCACGGAAGAAACGGGCGATCCCGATGTAATTATTCCGAACAGCTTCACTCACTTTTGGATCGGTGCAATTGGCAATGAAATAGTTAACATTGCGCAATTTACTCCAATCATCAGTAGATGACCATCCTGAACTATTTGTTTCGCTGTATGCGTTTTTGGTAATAAACGTATTGATGTTATTAATTGCTCCAAAATCGACTAAATCAACTTCAACCTGGTTGAGGTCGCTGGCCGAAGGCAATATTTTATCATAAAATGAATAAACATAGGTTTTTAAACCTGATTCGGAACTAAAGATAGCTTCCTTCGTCGCGGTGTCCTGGGGTTCTTCGTATAGGTCGCACGCAGTAAGGAAAGCTGTGATGATCAGTAATAAAAATAATATTTTTTTCATGGTGCTTTCTAATTAAAATGTTACGGATAAACCTAAAGTTATGCTCTTCATCATCGGGTAGCTGTAGTTATCACCGCTTTTACCATCAGTTAATTCACTATCCGATCCGGCAGTATTGGTTACATCAAAGTCCTTGGTATGTTTATAGAGTGGCGACCAGGTCCAAAGGTTTTCTCCGGTTACATAAATACTGGCATTTTGCATACGGAATTTCGAAATCAGGCTTTTAGGAAGATTATAACCAATCTGAATGTTTTTCAGGCGGATATAAGCAATATTCTGAAGATAACGGTCGGTGTATGTTTTGCCATAACCTAATGAGGTATTGTAACCAGCATAACGAGGCAAATAAGCGTTTGGATTATCAGTTGTCCAATAATTGTTTAAATGCCATTTAGGAAGTTGGTTGTACGGACGGTTGTATTGTCCCCAAAATTCAGATTCGTTAAGAGGGAACCAGTTTTGTTTTCCAACACCCTGTAAAAAGGCTGACACAAAAATGCCTTTCCAATCGGCATTTGCTGTGAAGCTATAGATATAACGTGGTTCTTTGTTTCCAATAATTACCATATCGCCAGGGTTAGTAACTGTTTTGTCGCCGTAATCGATTTTCCCGTTTTTGTTGTTGTCAACAAATTTTAAGTCGCCCGGATAAACCGTACCATTGCTCGACGATTTGATAATGGTATTGACATAGCCAGTAATTTGGTCTTGCGATTGAAACAAACCATCGGTTTTATAACCCCAGATTTCACCATAAGTCTGTCCCTTGTAATAATCGCTAAGGCTCATCGTAGCGTTGTTGTAGCGATCAATCTTCGATTTGTAGTCGCTCAAAGTGGCACGCAGTTCATAATTAAACTGATCTTTCCCTAGCCGGAATTTGTCCTGCCAGTTAATCGAGAATTCCCAACCACGGGTAGTCATATCGGCATAGTTTCCTTTGGGCGATTTAGTACCAAATACATCGGGAAGAGTCATCCCAACGGTGTACATGTTAGTCGTTTTACGGATATAATAGTCGCCGCTAAAACGCAGTTTACTTTTCAACATACTGAAATCGAGACCAAAGTCGCTTGTAGTGGCTGTTTCCCAGGTCAATCCATCAGGTTTCACCTCTGGATTATTGGTATATTTGTTCAAAGCGCCATTAATCACGCGCCCTGAAGTACTGATATTCAGCAACTCCTGAAAACTATAGGAGTCGATATTTCCATTTCCAAGCGAGCCATACGAAGCCCTGATTTTAACATCACTTAAGATGTCTTTGGAAATACTCCAGAACGGTTCTTCCGAAAGCCTCCATCCTGCCGAAACAGAAGGAAAGAAAGCATATTGTTCGTCTTTAGGAAATTTAGAAGAGCCATCGTAACGTCCATTCACTTCTAACAAATAACGGTTTTTGTAAGTATAATTAAACCGGAAGAATGTACCGGCAATCCGCCATTTTTCATAACCTGCCGAAGTTGTAATCGACGTTCCAAGGGCAAGATTCAGGTTTTCAACATCTTCGAACAACAAACCATTACGCTGAACATAACTCGACTGATATTTAGACGTTTCATAGTTAAACCCTGCCATTCCTTTAAAATAATGGTCCTGACCAAACGTATTTTCAAATTCAGCATAAATATTAGTTGCCGTGTAAAGAGTATTCCGAGTCGATAATTTCAGGTCGTTGTACGTGGTACCCAGGTAAGTGGTTGTTCCCTGTTTGGTACTATATGGCAGTTGTATCCTTTTTTGCGTATCGTTGTTGTCGTAATTGCGGAAAGTAAAATCGCCATTAACCCTTAATTTTTTATTGAAAAATTGAGCCGAAAAACCGGTTGTATTTTTCAAAACTTTTTTATGAGTATCGATTCCATTCTTACCATAAAAGAAATCGCCAACAGTATAAGCCGCCGACATGGTAAGGCTACCATCGGGGTTAAAGATCGGCGAAGTAGGGTGCCCTTCGTCAGCAATGTTACGCCATATTGAACCACCTTCGCCAACATTCAACGGGTTGTGATAAGTCATATCCGAAAATTCAAGGTTGTTTGTAATCCGCAACCAATCGTAAGCTTGCAACGAACCTTTAGCCCTGATGTTCATGGTTTTATAGGTATCCGAATTGTACCTGAACAAACCATCGTAATCGTAAAAACGACCGGAAACATAGAAGTCAGCTTTGTCGTTTCCTCCCGAAACCAGCACATTGTGGTCTTGTGCGTACGAATGATCCCGATATAAAAAGTCGTAATAATCGGTATTCCCGTAATAGGTATATGTTCCATCAGACCCGGTAACTACCTCATCGGTAATGCCTTTATCTTTTCTATCCTTGAATGTTTGCAACCATGTATCGGAATAAAGCTGCGATTTGTTAATCTTGCTTGGCAGCGACGAATAGTTGTTCCAGGCATAGTAAGCTTCTCTGAAATGAGTAGCATATTCGTAACCATCAGTAACAAAGTCGGGCCGTGCAGTTGGCGATTGTATGGAAAAATTACCCGAATAGGTCACTGTAGTTTTTCCTTTTTGAGGTGTCTTGGTAGTGATGAGTACCACACCAAAAGTACCCCTTGCCCCATAAATGGATGAAGAAGCGGCATCTTTCAATACCGAAACGCTGGCAATATCGTTGGGGTTCAACAAGGCAGGATCGCCCTCAACACCGTCGATCAAAACCAATGCATTACCACCTTGGCCAATAGATGTAGTACCACGCACATTAAAACTCGACGAACGTGTTGGTTTTCCATCGGTAAGCTTTATGTTCAGGTTGGGCACAACCCCTTGCAAAGCCTGCGTGGCATTCGATACTGAACGGTTCTGAAATACTTCGTTAGTTACCTGCTCTACGGCCCCTGTCAGGTTTACCTTTTTCTGAGTTCCATAACCAACGGCTACAACTTCTTCAATACCAATTGATTCTTCGCTCAGACTCACATTTATTGTTGATCTTCCCGACACAGTAACTTCCTGCATCTTCATACCTACAAACGAAAACAGCAATACGGCATTGTCCGGAACCCTATTTAAGGTATACTTTCCATCAATGTCAGTTATCGTTCCATTAGCAGTTCCCTTAATTACCACCGATACTCCGGGCAACGACCCACCTGAAGAATCTGTAACTTTTCCTGAAACTGATTTTTGCTGATCAATAAACTCATCGTTGATACCATTTTTCGAAACTATCATTATAAGTTTATTCTTAACTGTATAAGTCAGATTTTCAGCCTTTAAAACCATATCAAGGATTTCAAAAACCGATTTATTTTCAAAATTACCTGATACTTCTTTCGAATCCTGAATCAAATCATTCTTATAAAAAATAGAATACTCCGAATTGGCTTCAATCTTATTGAAAACACTTTCCAGTTTTTCATTCTCGAATTTCAAACTCATACGAGATTGGGAATACGTACTTGCCGAAACATGGAAAAACAGAATTAATAAAATCAAAATGGTAAGCCTCATAATGTTTAGCATTTTTCTGAGCACAGGACATCGGCGATGCCTTTGCTTAGGATCGATTTTTTTCATAGTTTTACTTCGATTTAAATGAGTATTTATATCACGTTTTTTGATGCCTGGAGAGTGGCCGCTCTTCAGGCATCGGTTTTTAATTCATCTGTATATTTTTTTGTTTCTCGTTCTTCAATTTGGGTACTAATAGCATTTGTGTGAACAACATTTCAACCCAAGGAATAGCCATTTATGCACTCTTGGCTTGTCTCGCCTAAAGCGGGATGGCTGTTTCGTATAAATTACCTGCTGCTGAAAACTATTGTCATACTCTTGGGCCTTCTCAAACAACATGTTCGATTCGTATTTTTTCAATTTACTTTAATTGTCTGACTATTTAACTCTTATCAAAATTTTTCTAGTATCTGTTTTTTCATATTCAATAGATGTATATACTTTTATTGCATCTAAAACCTGCCAGATAGTTTCTTCGTTTTTAAATGTACCCGAATAATTCACCTCATTACCCGATTGATTTTCAAGAGTAATATCGACATCATACCAGTTTTCCAGTCGTTTCATTAACTCCGATAAGGGTATATCTTTAAAATTGAATTTATTATCGACCCAATCCGAAGCCCTTGATGTATTTTTTTCTGCAACCAGCATTTCTGAGTCCTTTAAAATAAGTGTTTGCCCAGGATTAAGAATCTGTTCTTTACCACCAGCCTCAACATCAACCTTCCCGGAAAGTAACGCAATTTCAGTCCGGCCAAAATCATCATAAGCCATCACATTAAATGTAGTTCCTAACACCTTTACACTACATTTATTTGTATGTACAACAAACGGAACATTCTCATTGTGAGTAACTTTAAAAAAAGCTTCACCTTTCAATTCTACTTGTCTGAAATCAGCCGAAAATGAATTATAAACCAATTGCGAATTGGCATTCAACCAAACCTCAGAACCATCTGGTAACTTCACCATTGATTTCATTCCACGAGGAGTTTCAAAAACAAGTTGTTCCGGTTTTTTATTGAAACCTGGTATAAAATAGGTAAACATACTTCCGGCTAAAAGGCCAACAATGAGTACCGCAGCAATTGCCGCAACCCTAAGCCATAAATTTCTGCTGGTTTTTATCGTTCGTTGATCATTTTCATCTCTCTCAATTTTGAAAAGCAAACGAGTTAGGTTCTTAGTTGCCAGATCATCAAGCTCTGGATTATTTTCCCACCTTAGTTTTTCTTGTTCAAAAAGATCATGAGACTTCTTATCCTGAAGGTTTTCCAGCAATACATCATGTTCATTTTCGTTAAGTTGCCCCCTGAAATACCGGGTAACAAGCTCTTGAAATTCATTATTCTCCATTTCACAGAGTTAAGCCTTTTGATTATATAACTGATTTGGGTAACCGGTACCCATCATTGAAAAGCAATTATTTTTGATTCTTTTTCATTGGTGTCCGGTTAAAATTTTCATAGTTATCCGTAACCTAATAATTTTAAGGCATTTCGGAAGATAATACCATTATGTGGCTTACATTTTCGTATTGCAAATTTTCTCCAAAGATTAAACAGTTACGTTGCTAACTTCATAGCAATACGATTGCTAAATTTTTGTAATACAGCAACATCTGGCAAAAACACGGAGCAACGTAGTTGCGACATCTTGTAATACCCCAGTTTTACCGGACAACTGTGATTCATTTTAAACGTTAGCGATATAAAGTTTTACTAAGGTTAAAAAAGAAATGTATCTTCAACCAGATAAAGTTGAATTATAAATTGAGGTTTTTTATTATCAGAATAATTAGTGCAATTGGGAATTCTTCAGAAAAATTTACTTTGAACGATTGAAGGGCCCGACTAAGATGCCTCTCCACATTTTTAATATTAATATTCAACCTATCAGCTATTTCCCTATTTTTCAATCCATTTATACGGCTAAGGATAAATACTTCCCTGCAACGTTCAGGAAGACTTTCTATTGTTTGTTCAATTTTCTGTTTTAACTCCTGCTCAATAAGTACATAGGGTTCGTCGCCAATAAAATCAATACGGTAAAGTTCTTCATATTTCGATGCCTTCTCAATCTCCTGCATTCTGTTATTCACAACTTTCAGATACTTGATGTAGTCGATGCAACGGTTTCGAACCAACCGAAAAAGAAAAGCTTCAAGATTTATTGTTACAATTTCATATCTTTTTTCCCAAACTTTCACAAATACTTCCTGAACAATGTCCTGTGAAATAACGTCATCTTTTACCACATTTCGGGCAAAGCTATTTAATCGGGGAAAATAAATGGAAAACAACATTTCCAGCGCCTTCTGATCTCCAATTTTAATTTGATCAAAAAGTTCGTCAGCTTTACGTCTTTTGTTGTTTCCCATGATTTGATGTATTCTCCAATATTCGGATTTCCTATTTGGCACTGCTGTAATATCCATACAAAAAGAGGTCGTTAATAGTGCTTCAAAAATACCAATTAACGCTTCCTTTTGTAAATCAAAAAAATTAATAATGAATTAAAAAACAATATCACACTGATTTCCAATAGTTTTACACATCCATTAATAATCGCATATTATTTTATTGGTTCAATCCAAATATTGCGGAATTGTATTTTACAACCCTCGGCCTGCAAAGCAATTGCTCCTTTGGTCAACGAGCAATTTGTAGCTGTATTTTGAAGTACTCCGTTTACTGTTACTTCAATAGTATTTCCTTTGCAAACAATATCGTAGCTATTCCATTCGCCGGCAGGTTTTTCGTTCGCCGGATTCATCCTGGCAATTACCGGTTTTTCTTTTTCGGTAGAAATATATTCCTTCCCTGCAATAGTTGCCTTCTGCCCCACTCCATGAACCACAAAATCACCAACATTGTTGTGTTTTAGATTAGCCTGGTAATGAGTTACCCAAATTTTATCGGGGCCTGTTACATGCAACATAACACCACTATTTACTTCATTTTCAGGATATCGCCACTCAACATGCAACCGATAATTCGAAAATTCTTTTTTCGTTCTAAGGTAACCAACCGGAATTCCAACGGTTTCAATTACACCGTCTTTCACATAGAAATATCTATTCAGATCAACCTTAGGATCATTTACATAAGCATACCAGCCATTCAAATCATTGCCATTAAAAAGCATTTGTTTCTTTCTGGCAAAACCAGCTATTGCAACAAGCATCAACAGCAAAACAAGGGAAGTTTTCATCGTTATAGGTTTAAATTTCTACAGGTTAAAAGTAAAAGTTTTTTAAACATCTTTTGCTCATGTTTTGTCCTGTAGTTTTTTTATACTTTTCAATTCTATTTCCTTAAAGGGAAAAAACAACTTTTAGTTTTTGAAAATGGAAAACATTGATTCAATTTCATTAACATCGGTCTATAAACTCAAAAAAACCGACCGCGATATTTTTCAGGACCTGATGCCTTACAAAGTGAAAGAGGTATTGCTTTTAGCCACTTTGTACGACAGTTATTCGATTGTTCGCGAAGGTCAGTTTACCGATAAAATTTTTGGCGAATTTTTACAGCTAAACCTCTATACATACCCTCGATTTACAAGTGTTAATACTGAAAAAGAAGCGCTTAGGATGGTTAAATCGCGCGATTTCGAACTTGTAATTATTATGGTTGGTGTTGATAAAAGCATTCCAATTCTTGCTGCCAATGCTATTTATCAAATCAAACCACACATTCCTATTTTATTACTGGTTAATAATAATGGAGATCTGCGGTACTTTCAGGCTTCCAAAACTAAAATTGAATCGATTGACCGCGTATTTGTTTGGAACGGCAACTCGAACGTTTTTCTTGCCATGATTAAATATATCGAAGATAAAATGAATGTAGAGGCCGATACCAAAAATGGAAATGTCAGGGTTATTCTTTTGGTCGAAGACTCAATTCAATATTATTCGAGGTATTTGCCCATGCTGTACACCAATATCATGACGCAAACCCAAAACCTGGTTGAAGATAAATCGGCCGATGAATTGCACAAAATAATGAAATTACGTGCCCGGCCAAAGGTGATTCTGGTAAGTAATTACGAAGAAGCTGTTGTTGCTATCAACAAATACAAAAAATATCTTCTTTCTGTTATTTCTGATGTAAAATACCCAAGAAACGAAATTGAAGATGATGAAGCCGGTGTTGATTTACTTCGCTATGTAAACTCTATTCTAAAGTTTCCGATCCCGGTTCTATTGCAAAGTCACGATGTAAATAATGCCCAGCGAGCCATCGATATTGGCGCCGACTTTATCAATAAAAACTCAGAAAGCCTGGCACTCGACATCCACAACTACATTTATAAACGACTTGGGTTTGGAAATTTTGCTTTCAAGGACATCGATGGAAACCCTATTATGATTGCCCACAATATGGTTGAATTCCAGGAGATGTTTCGTATTGTTCCCGAATCGGCCTTAGCCTATCATGGGCAACGCAATTCGTTTTCAACCTGGTTGATGGCCCGTGGCGAAATAAACATAGCCGAGCAATTACTGCCAAAACGATTCGAAGATTTTAAAAACTCGAACGAACTGCGGAAATTTTGCCTCGAAGTATTTGAAAAAGTCCGTATACAAAAACTCCGGGGAACAATTATAGATCTTGATCCCACACTGGTCACCGAAAACCGCTTTATTGTCCGCCTGGGTAAAGGTTCTATGGGTGGTAAAGGACGTGGAATGGCCTTTATGTGCAATTTTCTGGAAAATATCAACTTCTCACATATTATTCCTGAAATGAACATCAGGATTCCGGCAACAGCAGTAATCGGATCTGGCGAATTCGATAAATTTCTGGAAAACAACAACTTATTTGAAGAGATTTATTCGAGCAATGATTACGAACGAACTAAAACCATTTTTCTTGAGTCACAATTTGGCGAAGAACTTCAGGTGCGCCTGTACTGTTACCTCGAAAATATGAAAAAGCCTTTAGCGATTCGCTCTTCCGGCTTATTCGAAGATTCGCTTATGCAACCCTTTTCTGGTGTTTACGCCACTTACCTGATACCGAACAATCATCCGGATATTCGTATTCGCTATCAGCAGCTCGAAACTGCCATTAAGCTGGTTTATGCCAGCATATTTACCGAATCGGCCATGTCGTACTTCGATGCGGTGAACTACAAGATTGAAGAAGAAAAAATGGCTGTCATTATACAGGAAGTTGTCGGACATCAATACCATGACCATTATTACCCATCGATCAGTGGTGTAGCACAATCGTACAACTTCTATCCTGTTTCGTATATGGAACCCGAAGATGGTTTTGCCGTTGCCGCTATAGGTTTGGGAATGTATGTGGTTGGCGGAGAAAAAGCTTACCGTTTCTGCCCCAAATACCCCGAAATTAATGCAGTTGGCGTTCACGATCTGGTTCGCGATACGCAAAAGGAATTTTATGCCATTGATATGGACCATACACAATTCGACCTTGAAAACGGTGGTGAAAATGCAGCCATCAAGAAAATGAAAGTTACTGCCGCCGAAAAAGACGGAGTGCTTCATCATTGTGCGTCGGTTTACGATAATGAGAACGATTGTCTCGTTCCCGGAATTGACATTCCAGGTCTTCGTGTTGTCGACTTTGCCAATATACTTAAATACAATCAAGTCCCATTAGCCGACACGTTATCTGTACTTCTGAAACTATTCCGTGAAGCAATGGGATCGCCAGTTGAAATTGAATATGCAGTAGATTTGGAAAAAGGTGAAAATCACTTACCTACATTCTATTTGCTCCAGATAAAACCGCTCATTCGCCGCGAAGAGCAACTAATGGTGAACATTACAGATGCCGGACCCGAAAAAACCATCATGACAGCCCATCGGGGTATGGGCAACGGGATTATTGCCGGAATTACCGACATCATTTTTGTTGACCCCGATCATTTCGACAAAATGAAAACACGCGAAATGGCAGCCGAAATAAGCCAGTTCAACCGGAAGCTCGACATTCAGAATAAAGATTATATTTTAATAGGGCCCGGACGATGGGGCACGCGCGACCCTTTTACCGGCATACCAGTAGCCTGGTCGAGCATTTCCAGGGCACGAGTGATTATTGAAATGGGATTAAAAGACTTCCCGCTTGATGGCTCATTAGGTTCGCATTTTTTCCACAATGTAACTTCAATGAATGTGGGGTATTTTACCATACCGCACAACTCAAGCGATTCGACAATAAATATCGAGCTCATTAAACAACAACCAATTGTAGAACAAAGCCAGTTCATTAAGCATATATCGTTTGCCAAACCATTGAATATTATGATGGACGGAAAAAGCCGTAAAGCTGTAATTACGCTGGGTGACTAGTTTTATTCGGGTTCGGCGCTTAAAATCTTAGTTTGGTGTGTTTATTTTTCAATGTTGATCGTATAATTTTCGTATTAAATATGGCTTTTCAATTAAGTAATCAACGCATGGAATAGCCATAAATAATCATTTTAGGTTTGCACGAGCTTTTTTTTATCTATTTCCATTTAAGGCTTATTGGGCCCTATTAGCTATAATTTTCGCGACGGTTAATCCGCAACCGGTACTCTTTAACCGGCACCATGCTGCCCATAACCAATTGAATTTAAAAAACTTTTCTTATTTTTTAGAAGAACGATATTGATTATATAATTCAATTGTCATATATTTAATAGCAGGTTTATTATACTGATTGATTCTGTGCCGAACGCTGTAATAACCTTCCTTTTTTATTAACGATTATAACTCATTTATGGAACACCCCCCTTTTGTTTTCCTACTCGGAGGATACGATTTAGAAATGATTGAGATAAAGCAATTGCTTATCGAGAATGGCTTTGATGAAACTAAAAGCATTGCCGACCATAATCTTCAATGGGGAGCTAAGCTCAGTGCATATCAAAACCGATTTAACGATGAACAGACTTTTGTTGGAATTGAACTCATTCAGGATATTGCTCCTCCTCCTCACTACATTAGTATCGACCATCATAACGAGAATTCCGATAAGCCGTCGTCGCTCGAACAGGTGGCTGAACTGTTGGGAATTGAATTGACCCGTGAACAGCAGTTGATAGCTGCCAACGACAAGGGATATATACCGGCAATGAAAGCAATGGAGGCAACACCGGAGGAAATTAGGCAAATTCGAAGACTCGACCGGGAAGCTCAGGGAGTAACCGAAGAAGATGAACGGCTGGCAGAACAATCTATACTCCAAAACCTAGTTAATGACAGGGGAATTACCATTATTAAATCACTTACATCCAAATTTTCACCCATTACTGACCGGCTTTATCCCTGCAACCAGCTTTTGATTTATACAGAGAACGAATTAACAATCTACGGGGTGGACATTTCAATTCTCATTGATCAATTCGCAGAATTGTCGGCATATTGGACAACTTATTCAGGTGGCGGAAAGAAAGGGTACTGGGGGATTTCCGGAGGAAAAATTACAGAAAAGTTAATCAAGAAAATTATTAAGGCAGTTACGAAATGCCGTGATCCGTTTAGTAGCCATATTTTTCTGTTTCCGTTCAAATTTAAAATTGAGGCAGAGAATGACGAAAACCGTAATAAAGGATTCATTGACTACATAAAGGAGAAATGGAACCTTGGCATTGCTGAAGATGAACCCAAAGAAGACGCTGATCTAAGAATCAGAACAGAAGCAGTAACACTTTATAACGAGAAAAAATATTTTCATGACTTTGTTCATCCGGTGATATTTGGCGATTCGGAAGACAAAGACAATCTTCAGATAAATAGCATTGGCAAAACAGTTGATTTAATCTATCGAATTACAGTTAAAAGAAAGAAGTCTGATCAATCTGAATCTGCTTCAAATGAAGACTCCAACAAGATCGTTTATGAAAACTATGCTATTGATTTAAACCTAAAAAAAGTAACGCTCAATACATATAATGATGGCATTGGAATATTTTCTTTCCATCTGGATTATTTCCCGGAATTTGCGCTAAGCGAAAAGAATCAGCTATCCAATGTCTTGTTGATCAATCAAAAAGGCAGACGATTATATCCTCCATTTCTTGACCTGAGATATGGCGATTTCAAGATTGGCGAGGTTAATTCTGAACTGGAAGGAACTAAACGGAGGGAATTGCCTGAATCCATCTCCATCCTTGATCTGAATGAAACTATGTGTTTTGAAAACTGGGATGAATTTCAAATTTCGAAAAATGGCTTTAACGCCTTAAATAATCCAACCTTTGTTCCCAGACACATTCTATACTTCCTTGATCCGGGAGAAGTCAAACCGAATTTGCAACTGGCACTTGATGACAGAATGTTTGTAATGAGTTGGTTGGGAGTAACACAACTGACTGAAGAATTTTGGAAACAGAAAATAAAACCTAACGAGGAAGAAAAACAGTTTGGATATGTATTATCCGATTTGTGCAAGAGACAACCAGGCAATAATGAAGCTGGTGGATTTTATCGGGATGCGTCCGATAAGGCATCATTTATACCTCGTCACAACAATGGTTTTCGTTATTTCAATAACGATTTCTGGTATCAATATGTATTTGTTGACGGTGGCTCAAAAACTTGTCAGAACGAGGTTATGCAGGAACAATTGCTTTCGAGGCATACTTATGACCGATGGACGGGATACAACACACTTTACGGCATAACACGTTATTCGTTCGTACTCCTGTCGGCTCCTTTAAAAGAACTGAAGAGTCCGGGAATAAATGCAGCTTTTCTCCCCGATCATATCCAAACCATATACTTCAGGATGGTTTCATTGGTTCTGGCACAGCGGGCAATGGTTTTAGACTTCTCAAAAAAAATTGGCGACATTAAAATTTCGATCGAGAATGAAGATAAACAAGTGCAAAAAGAAGCCCTTTCTTTATATAAAACATATCGTGATTTTATCAATAAAGTCTTTCATCGTGAAATCACGGCACAGGAACAGGGAATTGAATTGTACGATATGCTTCAGGAACACTTAAGGGTCGAAAAACAAGCCAAAGAACTGGAGAAGGAATTTGATGAGATGAACCGCCTGATAAATCTTGTCGGAGAGAATCAGTCCAAAGCAAGGATGAAAGTATTTACAATTTTGACCGGAGTTTTTTTAATCCCAACTTTTATTCTTAACCTACTTAAAAATAGAAAATTCGACGATCTTAAACCTATAGAAAGCTGGTCATTAAGCCAACTTGCATGGCCGAGTGTTTATCTCCTTGTATTCCTAACTGGGTTTGCTTTTTTCTTTACCAGCGCATTATTAAGTTGGAATGACAAAAAGAAAAAGAAAAGATGGCTCTTATTATTATCCATCTCCTGCGCTTTGCTAATCTTCTATTTAGTGACGTTCCAACTTTCTATATCTTTCTTGTGGATTACCATCTATACTGTCATTCTTATTGTATTGGTTACTGCCACATTCATTACTCCTAAACTCAACAAATAATTTCATAATATGCATAAACTAACATTTACTCTCAAACAACACACCCCGCTGATCCACTTCCAGCACGACCAGACCGGGGCAACCTTGCGCGCTACAGAGGTGAAACCGAGGCTGGATTTCTTTATCATGAAGAAACTACTTAATGATACTGGAATTCCCGATCACAAAGTAAGGGAAGTATTTTTGGAAAGAGCTAATAATCCACATGATGAAAACCAAAAGAAATGGAAAAATTGGCTGGTCGGTAATGGAGATCATGCTGCACTAGATTATAAACTTAAAGTTTTGCCATATGATCAAATAGATTGTGAATTGAATATTCTTGGACCGAAACAAAGACAATTAGAATCTGGCGAGAAAATAAATGTTTATGAAACAGAAAGCTTCCCCATGCTTTTATCTAACATGGGTGGTAAAGAATCAACTAATGAATTGAAGAATCTTTCATTTTTTCAAAGAGTCAAGCTTATTTTTACTGTTTACGACATTGATCTAAAAAGTCAAATAGCGAATAGTATTTGTGATTTTTTATTTCAGACGAACTTTGGAAATAGGCAAAGTAAAGGATTTGGTTGTTTTTATCCAGATGAAAATGAACATAGCAAAGAAACATGGTATAAAAATTCTACTTCACCCTATCACTTTGATCTGTTCCCAGAAAATAATGAAAACATCGAATTTTCGGCACTTTTCAAAAAAATAGAGCTCTTTTATCGAACATTAAGAGGGGGAATTAATGAAAAGAAAAAATTATATAATACATATGAAGTTGATAGAGCAAAAAAAGAGCAAAAATATCACAGGGGAGCAGATGGTAATGATTATCTTGATGTGTTTTATTTCAAATCGTTAATGTTTTTATATGCAAGAGAAGTTTATAAGGCAAATTGGGAGAAACGAAAAATCAAGGAGAATTTCTTTCCGAAATCGACAATAACATTCAGAGACGGAACAGAAAGGACTTTCCCATATCGGTTGGATAAACAAGAAGAGGCAAGACCTCTATCAGATCAGCTAATATTTAACACAAGAAATTTTTTTCTATTTAGGGATATTTTAGGCTTGGCGACTGATGAATCCTGGAAAAGCTATAAATCTGAAATTCATAAAAGCCAAGCGCAATTAAATAGATTTAATAAATGGGAAGATGTTCCCGATAAGATCAAAACATTTGATCGATTTAAATCACCAATTTTATTTAAGCCATTTTTGATGAGTTCTGATGAAGGAGAAAGATATTTAAGAGTTTTTGTCCTTCTCAATCAAAGTGCATTAGACGAAGCTTTAAAAGCAAATAAAGACTTTCGTATATCTAACAAAAAAAACAACAGAGATGAACTCCACATTACGTTTCCAAATTATTTTGACTTAAATCAATATTTTGAGTTTATATTAAATCCTGTCAAATTTGATATTTCAACTCACGTTGAACAGAAATTTCAAAAAACTATTCAATTTCAAACGATTGAAGATATTTATAACCAATTAAGAAACAATTATCCAAATACATGAATAACTCCTACATCGCCATTACCATTGGACCCATATATAAAACATTCCGGAATGTGCGCCGCACAAGGGAGTTATGGGCAGCCAGCTTTTGCTTCTCGTTTTTGATGAGGAACATTAATGAACAACTCCGGAATAAAGGAATCAAAACAAACGATTTTATCCTTCCCTACTTTGAAGATAAAGAAACAAATGAGCTTTTCTCATTAAAGGGTTATGGCCTTTTTCCTGACCGATTGATTTTTAAATCGAAAGAAGGAGACCTTTCTTTGTTGATGGATTCAATCAATACTGCATTTGATAAACTGACCGATATAATTTCGGGTATTTTATCGGCTGATAAATCAGCTATTCTGAATTTCTTAATAGGCTATTTTCAGATCAGTTACATCGAAAAAACACTTTCAGACTCAGAGATGTCGAATGTAATTCTGGGACTTTCACCTTACTTGGATACACTTGAACAGCAAAACAAGTATTGTTTGGTTGAACCTAAACCGAATTATTTGTATGACTTTTTCACCAAGGTTAATAACCGGAAAAATAAAAGGCCATCATTTCTGGATGATCATTTCGAAATACCAGATGCCAGTAATAAAATAAGGGTTGAATCGCTTATCGAAATCGCAACTCGGGAACTTATTGCAAAAACAAATTACAAAAAGCATTTGAAACTCCTGTGGGATGACAATGATAGCTGCGATATCGATGAAGGACAACAGGGCAATAAAAAGATCGCTACTGACTCGGTTTTTCTGGAAGCTTTAATTAAAGAATGCCAAGACAAATACAAAGACAGTGATAAAAACCCTTTTCGTTCGTACCACAAATATTACTGCATCATTCAAGGTGATGGCGATAAAATGGGTGCGACATTAAAAGGAATTAGTACCGATAAAAAGGTACAAGATTTCTCACACAAACTGACCAAGTGGGCAAAAGAAACTTATAAAGCAGTTAAAACTTATAAAGGTGTCCCTATTTATGTGGGAGGCGACGATTTGCTTTGCATAGTTCCAGTTGCCAATGGTACGAAAAATGTGTTTGACCTAATCAATGAGATAGATCAAATTTTTAAAGCAGAATTTACCGAAGCAATCCCAACCTTGTCGTTTGGGCTTTCGATTACTTATTATAAATACCCTTTGGGCGAAGCCATCGACAAAGTTTACCACTTGCTAAAAAGGGCTAAGGACGAAGGTGGAAACCGGATGGCCGTTCAAATCATTAAACATAGCGGAAATGAAATGGTAACGGTTTTCGACAAAACCTCTGATTTGTACAAGCAAACCATGACAGACTTTCTGAAGGTTTTAAATAATAAAGATGCTTTAAGCAGCGGTATAAGTTACAAATTAAGAGACAATGCCGAAGTGATTAAACAAATTGGATTACGGCCAAAACGCATAACTCATTTCATCAATCACTTAACCGATTCGGAAGCTGAATTGATCGAACGTTTAACTGATTCGTCAAAGCAAACGGATGAATTCAACAAACTTGGCGATAAAGAAAAATTCGTTCATCTGGTTAAAGAAACGGTTACACGGGTTTACTCCCAAAAAGCAAATGAAATAATAAATCAGAATATCGACAAGATTTCTGAAGCTGCTATGAAAGAGATTTTCTCAATGTTGCGTATTGTAAAATTTGTAAAAGGACTTGACGATGACAAAGCTTAAATACTTAGTTAAAATGACCCCGCTAAACACCTATTTCTTTGGCGGCGAAAAGACCTTTACCACTGCAAGTGGCGAAACCAACTATTTTGCACGGTCGAACCGATGGCCCCAACAAACAACGGTATTGGGGTTGCTGAGATATTTAATTGGTAAAACTTGCGAATTCGATCCGGCAAAAATTGGCAAACACAGTTTTATTGCCAATGCCGACGAAAACGAGTTTGGCATTATTACCCGTCTTTCTCCAGTATTTATGGTGGATGCAAAAGGCAATTTCTTGCTCGAAGCCGGGACCGACTACAAAAAAAATAAGAAGACAGAGAAGGTGGAAAGGTTTAATTTGAAACCATCGGATAATGAACTCGTGAATTTTGGAGTTTATGGTACAGCATACAAGGGTGCTGCTGATGCTCCCAATTTGACTTTCGACTATAAAGAATGCATGGTTTCTGCCTTGCGCAACAATGATACCCCTGATTCTGACCTGATCGATCCTGAGAAAATATTTCATGAGCATTCTCAGGTGGGAAACAAAAAAAACTACAAGGGCGGTACTGACGAAGAAGCATTTTTTAAACAGGCATTTTATCGGTTGGAAAAGAATTATGCTTTCGCGGCAATTGTAGAAACTTCAGCGAATTTGCCTTTTTCTGTCGAAATTGAGACCATGGGAGCCGACCAATCACTTTTTAGGGTTGACGCTGAGTTACTTCAAGATAAGGATACCGTATTTGATGAAATTGAAAAAGAAAACTTTTTGAAAACAGGCTCTCAACGAATTGTTTTGTTGAGCGATACTTATGTCGAAGATTCGGTTTTATCGAAATGTAAATTTTCGATTTGCAACACAACCGATTTCCGAAACATTGTTACCCATGCTGTTAAAACTGACAAAGGCGAAAAAACAGGAAACTACCACCAGATAAGCCAGGAAGGTAAGAATCCCACGAATAATGCCTATAAAAGCAATGTCAAATTTAATTTATTAAGTCGTGGTTCTGTACTTTTTACCGATCAAGCACAGGATGTATTGTCAGACTTAAACAACCCGAATTTTAAAACCATCGGTTACAACTACTATCAAATAATCAAATAAAAACATTAATATGAAACCAGAATTATACATTATCGAATGCAAAAGCAACCTCCATGTAGGTAGCGGAGACAGCAACTATGGCGTAATCGACAAATTGATACAGCGCGACACCACCGATGAAATGCCATGTATTTACTCATCGAGCCTTAAAGGTGCATTTCGCGAATATTTCGAGGAAGCTTTAGGCAACAAAAAAATGGCAGATGAAATATTTGGTGGCGGTGAAAACAAAGGATCAGAAGCAATGAGAAAAGGATCGCATATATTTCAGCAAGCCTTTATGCTGTCAATACCCTTGCGATCGAACCGGAAACCGTATTTCAATGCCATAGCTCCTTTCATGGTAGAACAATTGATTGAACTGGCCGATCTATTCGGATATAATTTTCCTACCGGATTGGGAAAAGAATTAGGTCATTTCAGCGAAAAATATATGCCAAAAGACAACGAACCAATCATATTTGAAGATAAAAAGGATTTGGAGATCGAAGATTTTTCAGTATTCGAACCATCAACAGATTCACTTCCCGAACTCCAAAAAATCATTGGCAACGACATTGTTATTTTAAGCAACAACGACATGAAGCGGTTGACCAACAACTATCACCTTCCCATAATTGCCCGGAGCAAACTGGAAAATGGGAAAAGTCAAAACCTTTGGTATGAACAGGTAGTTCCCCGCCAAAGCGTATTTACTGCTTTTGTGGTTAACGGAGGTAAAGTTAAATCGAACGACGATTTTATGACCAATGTAAATTGTAAAACTATTCAGATTGGTGGCGACGCATCGGTAGGATACGGCTATTGCCATGTTTATTCATTACCTAAAACCACACAGCCATGACACACCGCAGCCAAATAGATGCTTTGCTAAAAAAAGCAGACGAAGCATTAACCAACGAAAAAATAGAAATCGTAAAAAACGGGATTGTAACCGATGGTTACGATAGTGCCATAGCCTCCTTTGGACCAACTGTGGTATTAAGCGGTTTGATGCCTGCATTGGCCTTCTATTGTGCCGAATCGAAAAATGGAAAAACTAAAACGGAGAAATGGAAAATAGTCAAAGCTATTTCTATAATTCTTCATTCAAAATATGGTTGGTCGGATCATAAAAACTTATTCAACCATTGTTTGAATAATCCCTCCCAGATCGAACGGTTAACAACTGATATTGTTGATGCTTCGGTTGCTTTGAAGATGATGGTTCGAACTTATAAAATCAAGAAAGACAATGAGCAGTAATAAAAAATCGCAAACCTTTAATGATTTAGCCGATTTGGCTGCTGCAACAGGTTTGAAAGCTTCAAATTCGCCAAGCAATATGCAAACTCCGAAAAAAATAATCAGCATAAAAAAGTCACATCAGAATATGGCATCAGATTCTACAAGCGCCGGAGATCAGCCTAACATTGGATGGATGTTCTATAAGGATTACTTTAAGAATGTAAAGTATGGAAATATTAGCTATAATGAAGCTATTACAGAAAAAGATATCAAGCTTATTAAAGACAATGATGCAAAACTAATCAAAGAAAAAAATCAGAAGATTATCAATTCGAAATGGGTTCCGGTTAATGATGGTCTTGGAGATCCGGCTCAATCATTCTTGTTGGAGGTAACTTATCCTGGATTGGTCACAGGCATTGGCTTGTCTCATGAAGCTGGTGTTGAAGGCGAATTTAAAATGGGACTGCATTTTGACTATACTTTTGGTCAGCCCATTATACATGGATCATCGGTAAAAGGGTCATTGCGGAGTATCTTCCCTAAAGAAGGTAAAAATAAACAAGGAGAAGATAAAGACAAGCATCTTCACGCAAAACTCAAATTCTTCAGCGACACAATATCCGACAAATTAAATAAATCTGATGAATTGCAAATAAGAAAAACTATAAAGGATATTGAAAATGAAATTTTCGAAGGCATTCGTACTGACGGAAGCAGAATTGATATTTACCATCGCGATGTTTTTTTCGATGCCATTCTGAATGAAGCGGACGAAAAAGGCAGAATAGTTGAAGGGGATTCCATTACACCACATGGAACAAATCCATTGAAAAACCCAAACCCCTTGCCATTTCTAAAAATAAGTTCAGGAAGTTCTATTCGATTCAGGTTCAAACTAGAAAATGGCATTTTAACTATCGATGAAAAAATTGCTCTTTTTATGGAGATATTCAAAACAATTGGTATTGGTGCCAAAACCAATGTTGGATATGGGCAGTTTGAGCCTTAACATCCGAAACCTCTAAAAAGCATTTCCACCCCGCTGGCCCGGCTGCGGACGGAATTTATTCTATTTATTAATTATTAAAACAATAAGATTATGAATAACATAGTTGATTCCAATTTAGACCAGGGTACTCGTGATTCGATCTTACAAATCATACAATCGGCAAAATCGATGATGCCCTTTTTAATCAAATTGTCAGATGCCGACCGCGCCTCGATGCAAATGATTGACGACGGACGAAAACCATTCGTCGAAAAAAGCATAGACTTTGGCTTTCGAAACCCGGAACTGGACCCCGGTTCTGGCTTTTTGCAAGCTGCCACCAACGACATCAGCCTTTTCAAAGGCTTGGTTACCATAGAAAACCAGTTACGGCAACTGCTCGAAATGGTACACGACACCAAACAAGTTGCCGGTTCAGAAGCCTACGATGTGGCCCGGTATATTTATATGAAAGCAAAAATGAACGTAAAAATGGGTATTCCGGGCTCGCAGGCTATTGCCGACGAGCTGGGTAAACTCTACAAACTCGACAGTAGCGCCGCTAATACATCCGACGCGAAATAAACCTGTTGCTTCCGGTCCGGGACCCGGAAGTTTTAAATCAGTCAGGGTTAAGCAGTATCAACTAATTGTTCAACTGTTAAAGCGGCTAAACACAGCAACCAGCCATCAGTTCGAACCTATTCTCTGGAAAATTACACTACCACGGTGCAATGGTGCACCACCGCAGTACAAGCACGAACCGCCACGGTGAAAAATCGCAGTACCGCGGTGCGATAACGAACCGCCACAGTGCGATAACACACTTCGGGAGTGCAATAACACAGTGCCATGGTGTGGTAACACACCGCCACAGTGTGATAACGCAGTGCCACGGCGTGCGATTGTACCTTTAAGGTGTATTTGGGCTACCTAAAACCAGGTTCTGCCTGAAGCCCGGATTTCGGGAGTGAGTATAAAATATATTGGTGTCCGGTTAAAGTTTCTTCACTTAGCTGCGACCCTATTATTTTAGGGCATTTCAGAAGATTACGCCACTCTGTGGCTTACATTCTTGTCATGCCAACTTTCTACAAAGATTAAAACAGCTACGCGCCAATTTCATAGCAACGTAGTTGCTAAATCTTTGTAGCACAATGATGTTTATCAAAAGCTTTGAGCAACGTAGTTGCGACATCTTGTTATAACTCATTTTTACCGGAAAACAATGTATAGAATATAACAATAAATGCATTACAATGAGCTATTTTTCCTATCTCCACGCCATCACATTTATCCGAATAAAGGTAGTTTTCGAAGCACTCGAACCTGTTTTTTTACCCAGGTATAAAGGTTCGGCATTTCGCGGATGCCTGGGCGAGGCCATGCGCAAGCAAACATGCCGTTACAGGGGAGCAAATTGCCAGGAATGTAAAGAAAAATACACATGCGCGTTTTCGAAGTTGTTCAATAGCTTTGTTGAGCCCGGGCACCCGCATCACAACAAATTTCCAAAATCGCCGCACCCGTACATCATCGTCCCGCTCCCGGGCGATAAAACAGAATTTGGCGTGGGCGATACGTTTGGCTTCGAGCTAACCCTTATTGGTAAGGCCATCAACAGTTTACCCGAATTATCGGGCGCTTTTAACCTGATGGGACAACTGGGAATTGGTAAACAACGACGAAAATTCAGGCCAGTTGAGTTACAAACCCTTCAGCCCTCGCTCGAATACGAAGCCTTACCCTGGTTTGGTAAGCCGGGTATCCTATCGTTCGGACAACTAGCGCCTGTTGAGCTAAAAAACCACCTGGTTATACAACTCGAAAACCCGCTCCGCATAAAAGAAAATGGCCAATTACTTAGGGTTGCCCCACGTTTTAACCTTTTGGCCGCCAGGCTGGCCCTGCGCCTGGGCCTGCTTGCCCATTTCCATTGCGGCGCACCCTGGCCCGAACCCGAATCCTTGCCCGGCGACACCAGCATTACCACCAGCCAATCGAACGTGCAGCTAACCGATTGGCGGCGTTACTCGGGCACACAGGAAACCACCATGAATTTCGATGGGTTAACAGGTACTATAACCTACACCGGTGCGGAGCTAAGCAACTGGTTGCCCCTGTTTATTGCCGGAAGCTGGTTACATGCCGGATCAACCGCCACTTTTGGACTGGGAAAATTCAGCATCGCCACCGGTTAATTGGCTGGTTGACCAAGCCGCGGCAAAACGTTCTTTGACATGTTGTGAAAAAAATGAGAATCTTCGGATGACTGAAACACCACAATGCATATAAGGCTCAGTACAAATTCTCTCTTTTCTATGATGAGAATCTTCGGATGACTGAAATCGTTTTTTTGAATTCAGTTTTAGAGTTCACTTACTTTCGCCGCTATGCGGTTAAGTTGTCGGGGTTCCTTTGGAATCTACCATATTATCGCCACTAATGCGACTTTGCCAGGCACTTAGCGCCGATAGTTGACGGAACAATGATTTCGAGCCTTTCGCGATTTTTAACACTACGAGCCCTAGGGCGACAAAACACTTACTTTATGGAAGATCAACTTTTAAACTCAGTTTGTAGTAAAGAAACCCTTTATATGGCTTGGCTCAGGGTAAAAGAAAAAAATACGGCCGGCGGAGTTGATTACAAAACGGTAAACGAATATGCTGTTACCATAGATATAAATTTAGAGGAGTTGTCACGGCAACTTCGTTCCGGAAACTACGTGCAGCAACCTTACCGCGAGGTAATGATTCCGAAAAATGAAACAGAAAAACGGCGGCTTGGTTTATTAACAGTAAACGACAAGATCGTTCAAACTGCAGTTTCATTAGTAATTACACCATTAATTGAAAGAGGCTTTTTAAAGGTAAGTTATGCCTATCGCGAAAACAAAGGAGCTGTAAAAGCCATCAACCAGGTTAGGCATCTGATTACCAACGAAAGGTACGTATGGCTAGCCTCGTGCGATATCGACAATTTCTTCGATAGCATCCCACACGATGCTTTGTTCGGGAAACTATCGGCTTATTTAAAAAGCCCGGGTGTTACTGAACTTATCCGCATGTTTGTAAAAATGGGAAGAGTTGACCGCCACTACCGTTGGAAAGACAACAAAAAGGGGATACCACAGGGCGGAGTTGTGTCGCCCCTGCTCGCCAACTTTTACCTTTACCTGCTCGACAAATCGATGGTTGACCACAAATATGGTTTTGTTCGGTATGCCGACGATTTTATAATACTGGGGCACACCGAAGAAGAAGCAAAACTGGCCTTATCCGAAGCAACAGCGATAATTACCAATCAATTGGGGCTAGCCCTTAACGAAGAAGGGAAAGTAGTACCGGTAAGCCAGGGGTTCGAGTTCCTGGGTATATACTTCAACAATGGGCAAATCGACTTATCCGAAAAAAAATACAAACGGCTGGTACAAAAAATGGCAGAAGCCGCTGGTGTAGGCCAGGGGCTGGTTACTCAAAAACTGAAGGAAACCATACAAGGAATTGCTAATTTTTACGGGCGATTAATACCACCAACAAAATTAGAAAGCCTCGACAATGAACTAATGGCTATTCTCAGGTTGCGTTCGGAAGCATTGAATAACGGAAAAATTAGGAAAGATGCTGCAATTGAACAACTGCGAACAGTGCAATTTTTGGCACAAACCAACAACCTCAACAAAACCGCATACATTGGCCAACAATTTGAACTACCCAACCAAAAAGTTAATAAGCCAACCCAACCAATAAAAACAATAAAAAGCCGGGAAGCTGTTTTATCCAGAAAACATGAATATCAAAAATTGGAAGCATCTGGATTCGAACTGGCAATTACCCAGCCAGGTTCTGTTTTAGGTAAAAGCGACAAAATGGCTACTGTTCGGAAACACGGTAAAATGATTAAGGAAATTCCATTACTCAACCTGAAAAACATTACCGTTTTATGCAATGGAGTAAGCCTTTCGTCGAATTTGGTGCAAGCTTGTGCAGAAAATAAAATATCTATCGATTTTTTGGGCAACGACGGAATGCCTTACGCGATCATCGTTTCGCCGGTATTTGTAGCTTCGCAAACCGGAGTGGCACAATTAGAAGCCTACAAAAATGGGAAGGGCTTTGAATTGATTAAACAATTCGTGTACGGAAAAATAAACAACCAAGCCAATTTGCTTAAATATTACGGAAAGTATTACCTCAAACGACATGAAAAATTTAGAATCATGTTCCCTAAATTTATACAAAATATGGAGATCCATGCCAGCGCTTCGCTCAAATTACAACTCGACGATATAGACGAATTCAGGTTAAAAATGTTTGCCATTGAAGGGCAGGCATCAGTTAATTACTGGGATATGGTCGAAATATTGATTCAATCCAAATCCGATTTCAAAGGTCGTGAACGACAAGGTGCCACCGACCTTGTTAATTGCATGTTGAATTATGGATATGGAATACTCTATGCCCGTATAACCGAAGCTGTTATTCGCTCCAGACTAAACCCATGCCTTAGTTATTTGCACAAACCCGAAGGCAATAGGCCATCGCTGGTATTCGACCTCATTGAAGAATTCAGGCAACAGGCAGTTGACCGGGTAATAATTGCTCTAATAATCAAAAACAAGAACCTAAAATCAGACAATGGAGCATTAGACGAAAAAACACGAAAATTGGTAGCTCTAAAAGTAATCGAACGGATTAACGCGGTTGAAGTTTTCAGGAAAAGAGAAATGCGGTTCCACGAAATTATACAATACCAGGCCAATGCGCTCGCGAAATTTATTGAAGGAACAACAAAAAAATACAAACCTTACATGCCAAAATGGTAATACGATGAAACAGTTTATTGTAGTTGCTTACGACATTGCCGACGACCGACGAAGGCAAAAAATAGCCAAAATATTGATACAATACGGGATTCGTTGTAACGAAAGTGTTTTCGAGTGTTTGCTCACCGAATCGAAAATACGGAACATGAAAGCTCAAATTGCAAAAGTAATTGACACGCAAGAAGACATCGTCCTGTTTTATTTCCTCTGTAAACCCTGCGTAATGAAGCGGGAAAACTTTGGACGACGGTTGGGTTTTAAACCCGAAACAGTAGTTGTATAGTAAACCAATTGCGAAATTAATGCAATTTGACTAAAGCACTGATTTATAAGAAAGTTAAACCCAAACAATCATTCAGGCCAAGTGTTTTAAATCCTGAAAATTTCGCAAATGATATATGGAATCGAATATTGATTTACATTTGCGAAAAACGTATAAATTAGCTATTTATAAACAACTGATATTTAGAGATAAACATGAACCAAAACTGTAGTTATTTTCGAGAATGGCAAAAAATTGCAGGTAGCCTCACCGGTTTTCGAAAATACAGATTACTATAAAATCATGTACACTAGCATTTTACAACAATTTGTAAAAGTAGAAACACTAAAGAATAGATTTTAGTTAGCAGCATTTGCGATTTATTTTAAAGAAATTCTGTAACTATCTGGTTTAATGTTGAATATTGAATTAAATTTGAACTTTCGACAAAGTAAGATTGAATGAATGGCTTGATAATCATGGGCTTTTCTATGATGAGAATCTTCGGATGACTGAAACGATACAGACTAGTATCATTCGGATCTAGACTAGTTGTCTTTTCTATGATGAGAATCTTCGGATGACTGAAACCTAACTCCAAGGACCACCCTTGGAACTGGAACAATGACTTTTCTATGATGAGAATCTTCGGATGACTGAAACGGGTCAGTATCAAAACGACTAATAATTTTTTCACTTTTCTATGATGAGAATCTTCGGATGACTGAAACAACTTTAGGAGGAGCTATAGTCTCAACCTTTAAGCTTTTCCATGATGAGAATCTTCGGATGACTGAAACGAATGTATTTTTCATACATAACCTCGTCCTTTTCGGGCTTTTCCATGATGAGAATCTTCGGATGACTGAAACGGTTTTTCAACCTCAACAACCTTTTCAAAAGGTTTCTTTTCTATGATGAGAATCTTCGGATGACTGAAACATTACTACGTAAACCTAAGGTTATGGACGGTTATACGCTTTTCTATGATGAGAATCTTCGGATGACTGAAACTTTTATTTCTTTGGGTTCAAAATTTTCTAAATAATGGCTTTTCTATGATGAGAATCTTCGGATGACTGAAACAAATTGTACCATCATTCATATAGCTGTTAAAGATTCCTTTTCTATGATGAGAATCTTCGGATGACTGAAACCATCGGAGAACTATAGTAACCTCCTCCATTATTAGGACTTTTCTATGATGAGAATCTTCGGATGACTGAAACGAAAGTTCAGCTTTTTCTTTTGGTTTTTTTTGTCTTTTCTATGATGAGAATCTTCGGATGACTGAAACTTTTATCTGGAGTATCGATAATTGGTGATTTTAACTGCTTTTCTATGATGAGAATCTTCGGATGACTGAAACAAGATCGGGCAGTCAGCATAAACGCCGTAGTAATAGGCGCTTTTCTATGATGAGAATCTTCGGATGACTGAAACAAATTATTTTAGACCACCTTTTCAGTAAAATAAACATGCTTTTCTATGATGAGAATCTTCGGATGACTGAAACAATGTGTGATTGTATGAAACAGTAAAATTCATGGTCATTCAACCCGTTCCGGGTTGGCTTTTGCGTGCGTACTCCCTTCCTCCAGCTTGTGGCTGGAGGTCATCAACAGTCAACTCCTTCGGAGTTGTTTCGTTCATCGTTTCGGGCAGTTATGAAAACTAAAGTCAGCGTATCACAAACCAAAGTCAGGGCTTCACTCAAAGTGAAGCCCTGACTCAAGCTCAAAACCCGTAACCCTCAGCTATTTTCAACTTCAGCTTCAAATTAGTCAATTCCAGTTTTAGTTTTTCCAAATCGGCCATCAGGTTATTTTTCGAGGTCGAATTTTGCGTGCGTACTCCCTCCCTTGGCTGGAGGTCATCAACGGGAAACTCCTTCGGAGTTGTTTCGTTCATCGTTTCGGGCAGTTATGAAAACTAAAGTCAGCGTATCACAAACTAAAGTCAGGGTTTCACTCAAAGTGAAGCCCTGACTCAAGCTCAAAACCCGCAACCCGTAGCTATTTCAACTTCAGCTTCAAATTAGTCAATTCCAGTTTTAGTTTTTCCAAATCGGCCATCAGGTTATTTTTCGAGGTCGAATTTTGCGCGCGTACTCCCTTCCTCCAGCTTGTGGCTGGAGGTCATCAACGGGAAACTCCTTCGGAGTTGTTTCGTTCATCGCTTCGGGCAGTTATGAAAACTAAAGTCAGGGTTTCACAAACCAAAGTCAGGGTTTCACTCAAAGTGAAGCCCTGACTCAAGCTCAAAACCCGTAACCCGAAGAAACTGAGTTCGAAGTAAATTAGGTTCTTAGTCCAATGCCACTCCAAAAAACAGTTATATTTACAGCACAAAAAACAATAGCTATGGCAACAAAAGTTATTTTAGAATTCGACGGACGAAACCCGGCAGCCAGAAGCATTGTCGATATGCTTAAAACTGTGGGATTGTTTAAGGTCGAAGAGCAACAAGAACAAAGCGGTATTGACGAATCGTTAAACGATATTAAGGAAGGGCGCGTTTACAAGGCAAAAAGCGTAAAAGACTTAATGAGCAAGATTTAGCTGCACATGTACAGCATCGAATATACCGGTTATTTTTTGAAGCAGGCCAAACAGTGCAAAAAGCGCGGTTATAACATGGCTTTGCTCGAAGAGACCATACGATTGCTGGCCGAATCCGGGAAATTACCGCCTGAATACAAAGCACACAAACTGAAAGGAAAATATAAGGATTGCTGGGAATGCCACATTAAACCCGATTGGCTTTTGGTTTGGATACAAAACGATTTCGTTTTAACACTTCTCTTTACAAACACCGGCACCCATTCCGACCTGTTCAAATAACCCGCAAAAATATTTTGAGATTATCGTTTAGCTCCCTCATTCCGCGCCTGATCATACCATCGGCGATCTGAGATCACTGAAGAAGCCTCCCCAACCCCTCCCAAAGAGGGGCTAAAAACCGATACGGGGGCAAATTTCTTCGAATAACAGGATTAGCCAATCAGGGAGTTTTTAAGCCTCACCCTTCGGGCTTCGACGTGAGCTCAGCCGAACGGGAGGTTTGGTGGGGGCTTTGGTAATTCATGGCCATTCAACCCGTTCCGGGTTGGCTTTTGCGTCCGTACTCCCTTCCTCCAGCTTGTGGCCGGAGGTCATCAACGGGAAACTCCTTCGGAGTTGTTTCGTTCATCGTTTCGGGCAGTTGTCAAAACCAAAGTCAGCGTATCACAAACCAAAGTCAGGGCTTCACTTTGAGTGAAACCCTGACTCTAACTCAAAACCCGCAACCCTCAGCTATTTCAACTTCAGCTTCAAATTAGTCAATTCCAGTTTTAGTTTTTCCAAATCGGCCATCAGGTTATTTTTCGAGGTCGAATTTTGCGTACGTACTCCCTCCCTTGGCCGGAGGTCATCAACAGGGAACTCCTTCGGAGTTGTTCAGTTCATCGTTTCGGGCAGTTGTCAAAACCAAAGTCAGCGTATCACAAACCAAAGTCAGGGCTTCACTTTGAGTGAAACCCTGACTCTAACTCAAAACCCGCAACCCTCAGCTATTTCAACTTCAGCTTCAAATTAGTCAATTCCAGTTTTAGTTTTTCCAAATCGGCCATCAGGTTATTTTTCGAGGTCGAATCTTCCAACTGGGTTTTGCATTTTTGGAATAAATCTTTGTAGTATTCAACGCCCTTGTTCAGGTTCTCCTGGAACGTTTCGAAATGCTTCTTTTGCTTATCCGATATGGGTTTCAGGGTATCTTCTATCTTGTCGCCCAGGTAATCGATATACATCTTCAGCTCTTTCACAAACAGGTTTGGGCGGTCGGTCCGCTCCATCACGTTGGTGCGGCCGTAAATATGGTCAACCATCTGTTTCAGCGAATACGAGTGCGAGAAATAAGCCAGGTTTGGTCCCGGACAAATACTTACCGCTGTGCCCTCCATTTTGTGGTCCAGGTTATTGGCCACCAATGCCGATGCCGTTAGCCCGTTGCACAAACAAGCCTTATCGGTAATCTTGTTCAGCTCCTTATCGAACTCCATCTGGCTCAGGTTTTTCTCTTTTAACTCCTGAATTTTCTTCTGCTGGTATTCTTTCGAGGCCGTGCAGGTTCCTTCTTCAGTAAAAACAGGGAAAAGCGCCAGGTATTTTTTTGTACAGTGGAACCCGTATTTTCCGGCTTTGTTTTGGGCTTCCTTTTTCAAATCCATGCTGTTACCCCTAACGTTGTTGAAAAGCACGCCCATCGGCGAAACTTCGCTCAGGTAAAGGTCTTCTTCTTTGGCGTTGCACAGCACTTCGAGGGTTTGTTCGTCAACCGAAGTGGCTTCAGGAACCAGTAAAAACGGAGTCCCCCACCCGATTGAATCCAGGTTATAGTAGTCGAGCAAAAACTGGTGCTCGGTGTTCGAGCCAAGGCCCCCCTGGGCCGTAATTTTCATCAGGAAAGGTTTCGCCGGAACCGGCTTTCCTTTTTCGGCCAGCGCCTTCACATACATTTCGTGAACAGCCTCAATCAACTGCTCTTTGTTTTGCTTGAATTCTTCCAGCACCGGCCCCATCAGGAAACCGTCGGTAGCAAAAGCATGACCGCCGCAATTCAGCCCCGATTCAACGCGGTATTCCGACACCCATATTCCTTTTTTAGCCAGGAAACGCCCCTGAATCAGCGCCGAACGGTAATCGCTCACCTTCAGGATCACTTTCTTTTTGAGTTCCAGTTCGGCATTGGGGTAAAAATCTTCAAACTCTTCCAGATAACTGTACAAGCGCGGATTCATACCGGCCGAAAGCACAATCGACGAGCTCAGGTCGCTCTGGGCAAAACCGCGAAGGGCCGACAACGCATCGCTGTAAATGGGTGGCAGTTTCTCGCCGTTTTCGTAGCGGTCGCGGTCGAGCTTCGACATGATATTCACATCAATTTCGCCCGCCACCAAATTCTCGTTGATCCAGGCCGACAATCTCTGCTTCACATCGCCCGATTTCATAAACTGGTTGAATTTCAGTTTCAAATCCGACATTTCGGGCAACATGTCGATGTATTTCCTCAATTCCTCCTCGGTATGCGCCACCGAATTTTTCAGGCTTTCAAATTTTTGGCTGACAATCTCCTGTACCGTATTCAAATAAGCGGTAATCCGCCTGGCCCGGTGGTCTTCAGCTTTTGTTGGAATCGACTGAAACGGAAGGTTAAACTTTTTGCAGTAAAATTCACGCATCTTTTCCATCGTAATATCATCGACCAGCGAAATTACCGACGAAATCCCATAATGTGCAACCTTAACCGGCGTGTCCATGGTGTAACACAATCCCAAAACCGGTATATGAAAGGAGTGCGGGTTATTTTGAAAACTCATAACTGTCGTTCTAAATTAATAAAGCCGCCAAATGTAGTTTTTTGAGGATTAAAAAGGTGAAACTTTCAGTGCATAAATCGGTTGTTTTTTATCAATCGGGGATTTATTCTTCCCGAATAGCATAAAAACTGATTCTCAGCTTTGTTTTTCAAACAAAAGACACAAAGTTTCGAAGAAATTATAAGTTCGCCTGACCAGTTTAGCAGCATCAGTTGAGTGAGATTCGGGGGAGGAATAATTATCCAAATGTACTGATTCGCTCCAGGCGGGCAATGTGGGGGGGGAACGGCTACCTTGCGGACATCGGGGTGAGTACCTTTTAAGTACAACAATAAATTGGTACTGTTACTTTCTTAAGTAATGAGAATGAAATAATGTCGTACTTATGCTTGTATTTTTATACTGACTCCCTCCCGCGCATCGTTCGACTGAGCTCACGTCGAAGTCTGCGGTGCTCCCCCCTCTCTACTCTGGTAGAGAGGGGAACGGCCGCCTTGCGGACGTCGGGGTGAGTACAAAAAATACGACAATAAATTGGTCCTGTTACTTATTCTTCCAATCCCCAGTTTTTATTAGGCTCTGGCCCTAAAATAAGTTCCAGGTTGCCACCATTTATTATATCCGAATAATTCAAATAGCACTTATTATATGCTTTCCCGTTCAGTTTGGCCGACTGAATGTATTTGTTTTGCGAAGAATTATTTCTTGTCGAAATCGTAAACACCTTTCCTCGGGCAAATACCGGATCGGTTTGAATTTCTACTTCATCAAACACAGGAGTAAACATTTCGTAGCGGTTATTCCCTGGGCATGAAGGGTGAAACCCACTGGCAGCCAATACATACCAGGCCGACATTTGGCCAACATCTTCATTGCCAACCAATCCCTCAACACTGTTATGGTAAGCATTTTCGCAAATTGTTCTTGTCCATTTTTGGGTCAGCCAGGGCGCTTTCCATTGGTTAAACAGAAATGGAGTTAAGTGTACCGGTTCGTTCGGGTGGTTGTAATAGTTGTTCCATGTAAAAGTTTCAGGCGCTTTGTCGAAAAAGTTGGTCAAATCGGCCAAAGCCTTCGTTGTTCCGCCGAGTAATTTAGCCAGACCGTTTGGATCGTGCGGAACAAACCACCCTTGCTGGTACGGATTACTTTCGACACACCCATAATCCTGAGCCAAACGACCTTCTTTAGGCAATGAAACCCAGCTGCCATCAGTCTTTTTAGGTCGAAACCATCCTAACTGAGGATCGAAAATAGCTTTATAACATTGAGATAAAGACCGGTATTTTTGTGCATCAGCTTTCTTGTTCAGGCTATCGGCCAAAACCGACAAACACCATTCAAAATACGCATATTCCAGAGTTGTCGAAATCCCAAATTCGCCATTCTCATCACTTTTTGCACCTTCGGCAACCTTTTTCAAATCACCGTTTCCAAATTTATCGCAGCTGTTTTTGGCGAATTCAAAACCCTTGAAAATGTCGAATTTCCGAATGCCTTTATTGTACGCATCAACCATTACCGCAACGGCAGGATTGCCAATCATGCAACCACTGTAAGCATTCAAAAATTCCCATCGTTCGAAATACCGCTTGCCCGTTTCGTCGGCCAGCTCGATCAGCGAATTTACCATATCGTTCACTACCGAAGGATTAATGATATTCTGCAAAGGGAACTGACTCCTGAAAACATCCCAGCCACTAAAAATGGTCCGCTTGGTAAATGCAGTGTTCTGATGCACTTTTTTGTCGCCACCAATATAATTTCCATCAACGTCGGCAAAACTTCGGGGATCGATCATTGTGTGGTACAGCGCCGTATAGAAAATGGTTTTCTCATCTTCGGTTCCGCCTGAGATTGCAATTTTTCCCAAAGCTTTATTCCACAACTCAAACGCATTCCGGCGAACTTTGTCAAAATCAAAATTTTCAATTTCTGCGGAAAGATTCTTTTTAGCGCCATCAATTCCAACAAACGAAATCCCCGCTTTCATCAAAACATGCTCGTTCGCCTTCGTTTCAAATTCAGTATAAAAACCAAGGTGTTTGCCAGTCATTTCGCCACACTGCTTCAGCACTTTAGCTTTGGCAACCCGTTCTCTAAAGTCATCGCTTTCAATGTATTTCCGGTCACGCTTTATTCCATCTGGGATATCAGCGCTCCAAACTCCATAATTTTTAAGCGGTTTACTGAATTCGGCATAAAAATATATCTTATAATCGGCATGTCCGTCTCCGTTTCCCCATCCACCACCTTCCGGAGGACATTTCATCCAGCCTTCAATGGCACGATCACCAACAACCTTCACATATTGCTCCGTTGAAGTTCCTCCAACTCGCCGGGCCAAATCAATTTGAATTCTTGAATTTTTGCTTTCAGGAAAAGTAAAACGGAGAATTCCGCTATGTGGCGCCACCGTTGCTTCAGCCAGAACATTATAATCAGTCAGCTTTACAGAATAGTAACCTGCTTCAGCCTTTTCCGATTTTTTATCATAAAGGCTACGATAACCTTCACCCGGATGATCAGCCCGTCCTGAGGAGGTTTTTAGCTCACCAGTGGTTGGCATCACCAAAAAGTTACCTAAATCGCCGTACCATCCAACACCACTCATCTGGGTAAAAGCAAAGCCTTCGATAGTGGTATGCTCGTAACTGTACCCCGACCCGTTATCGCCGCCAGTAATGGTATTGGGACTTAACTGAACCAACCCAAATGGAGTAGCAGCGCCTGGAAATGTTTTCCCAAGTCCATGATAAATTCCGGCCTTGCCCACACTGGTGCTGGCACCTATAAAAGGATTAACATATTTTGCCGGAGATTTAACTAAGTTTTGTGCATCAAGCGCACTGGCAATTAAACAGAAGAATGTAAGTAGTGTGAAAAAACGACTCATAACCAATAATTTAGAGGTTTGTTGTTGATTTCGAAAAACATTGCGAATATATGGCTTAATCGCCCGTATCAATTCCTTTTTTCAAAAATCTTTATCAATTTATTGCAACGAAACGCTTCTATTAGCGCATATAAAACGAGGGATGAATGTGTATTTGACCTTACCAAATATTGAATCTCAGGATTCCGGAATGTGCAATACTACGGCGGTTCGTATGCCTACTGAGCCTCAAACCTATCGAACCCGATTGTAAAATAGAATCATTTAATTCTACTTTGACGCATTCGAAAAATCCGGCTGTTTTTACTGAACTAAAAGGGAACAGCCAGATTTTTCTCTTGACTCCCTTTATAGCCTGTTCCGGTGAAGCCGGAAGCAGGGGTAAAACAGGAGAAAAATCAGGCAACATGTTTAATCTGTCAAATTAGAATTAATCAGTGAAATACACTGAATACCTGGAACTTTAGTTTGGTGGAAATTTGGTAAACAATTCTAAAATGTTCTGTAAACTAAAATTGGTCAATAAACCTCAATTAACTAACTTTGAAGGAAAGCTGAATGCACAAATTCTAAACCGAATATGGAAAGATAAAATGAGTTCCATAACTTTTGTCGATACAGAAATTGATCCACAAAGTCATAAGATACTTGATATCGGAAGTATCAAAGATGATGGCAGCCATTTTCATTCTGGCTCTATTGATAATTTTAGTAGCTTTTTAAAAGGAACGCAGTTTATCTGTGGTCATAACATTATCAATCATGATATTAAATACATTCAGGAAGCAATTAACGATGCCGGGATCAACCTCACGAACATTATTGACACGCTGTATCTCTCGCCTCTGCTTTTTCCGACCAAGCCCTACCATGCGTTATTGAAAGACGACAAACTTCAGACTGATGACATAAACAATCCGCTGAATGATTCCATTAAGGCCAAAGATCTTTTTTATGATGAGATTGCTGCTTTTCACCAGCTGGATGAACCGCTCAAACAAATTTTCTATCAACTTTTACACGACAAACGGGAATTTTGCTCTTTTTTTGAGTTCATTGATTACCAAATAAGCCAGATAAATCCAGAAAGTTTAATCCGTAGGATATTCAATAATGAAATCTGCGAACACGCCGACTTACTGAAACTTATTTCGCAACATCCGGTTGAATTGGCTTATTGCTTGCCACTCATCGCCTGCAAAAACCGTTATTCCATTACTCCGCGCTGGGTACTAAAGAATTATCCCGAAGTTGACCGGATAATGTTTCTCCTCCGGAATAAGCCCTGTTTAACCGGATGCAATTATTGCAATCAGGCATTGGATATTTACAACGGCTTGAAAATGTATTTTGGGTTTGATTCATATCGGACCTATTCCGGTGAACCACTTCAGGAGAAAGCTGTAAAAGCCGCGATTGACAACAAATCGATTCTGGCGGTTTTTCCCACAGGAGGCGGCAAATCGATTACGTTTCAGGTTCCGGCTTTAATGAGTGGAGCTGCAACAAAAGGCTTGACAGTGGTAATTTCGCCTTTGCAATCGTTGATGAAAGATCAGGTTGACAACCTTGAAAAAATTGGAATTACAGATGCCGTGACCATAAATGGCTTGCTCGATCCCATTGAGCGGGCTAAATCTTTCGAGCGGGTTGAGGATGGGTCGGCTTCAATATTATACATTTCGCCCGAATCGTTGCGTTCCAAATCGATCGAACGGCTACTACTGGGGCGCAAAATCGTCCGCTTTGTCATTGATGAAGCACACTGCTTTTCTTCCTGGGGACAGGATTTCAGGGTTGATTACCTGTACATCGGCGATTTCATCAAATCTATTCAAGAGAAAAAGAACCTTGACGAAACTATTCCGGTTTCTTGTTTCACAGCAACAGCAAAGAAAAAAGTGATCGAGGATATTTGCGCCTATTTTCAGGATAAGCTCTCTGTTGATTTAGAGTTGTTCAGCACCAGTTCCACGAGAACAAACCTGCACTACAAAGTATTTAAAAGAGATGGTGAAGATGAAAAATACAATACAGTCCGTGATTTGATCGAAGAAAAAAATTGCCCAACGATCATTTATGTTTCCCGAACCCGTAGGGCTTATTTGCTTGCCGAACGATTGACGCAGGACGGGTTCAATGCCAGGCCGTATCACGGCAAAATGGATTCAAATGAAAAGACGGCAAACCAAAATGCATTCATTTCAGGTGAGGTTCAAATCATGGTTGCTACCTCTGCCTTTGGCATGGGGGTCGATAAAAAGGATGTTGGGATGGTCATTCACTACGACATTTCCGATTCGCTGGAGAATTACATCCAGGAAGCCGGGCGTGCTGGTCGCGATGAGCACATTTCAGCCGACTGTTTTGTACTTTTTAATGAGGAAGACCTTAGCAAACATTTCATTTTACTCAATCAGACTAAACTATCGATAAAAGAAATTCAGCAAGTTTGGAAAGCAATTAAAGAGATCACAAAATTTCGTTCCACCGTTTCGAATTCTGCCCTGGAAATAGCGCGCAAAGCTGGCTGGGACGACAATGTGGTGGAAATTGAGACACGGGTAACTACGGCCATTGCAGCACTCGAAGATGCTGGTTATCTGAAGCGTGGACAAAATATACCCCGTATTTTTGCCAACAGTATTTTATCGAAAAATGCGCAGGAAGCAATCGAAAAGATAAATACCTCAGAACGTTTTAATGAGAAGCAAAAAGAAAAAGGAGTCAGGATAATCAAGAAACTGATTTCGAGCAAAAGCAGGAAACAAGCCGCCGACGATGTGGCAGAATCGAGAATCGATCACATCTCCGACCATCTGGGAATTGTGAAAGAAGAAGTAATAAATATTATCAATCTTCTTAGGGAGGAAAAGATTCTGGCCGATGCAAAAGACCTGACCGCCTTTATTAAAAAAGGCGAAAACACTAACCGTTCGTACTCGATAGTGAATATTTACAGTCAAATAGAAAAGTTCCTTTTGCCGATGTTCGGGGAAGGAGAAAAGACATTTCACCTGAAAGAACTGAACGAAGGCGCTGAACTCGATGGATGTAAAGAAGTTACGCCAAACAAGATTAAAACAGTCATCAATTTCTGGGCAATCAAAAATTGGATCAAGCGACACAATCATAATTATTCGAGAAACCATATCACGGTAAAATATACGCAATCACAAGAGAGCATTGAGGAAAAATTGAAAAGAAGGCACGAGTTGGCCAAATTCATTGTTGATTATTTGTACTTAAAAAGCCGCGAAAACGCACCAAAAGGTGAACCCGAAAAAGATGAAGTATTGATAGAATTTTCAGTTCAAGAGTTAAAGGAAAAATACGAAAAGAGCCTCCAGCTTTTTAAGTTGAACATTTCTACTGATGACATTGAGGACACTCTTTTTTACCTTTCACGAATTGAAGCCATAAAAATTGAAGGCGGATTTCTGGTCGTTTATAATCAGTTAACCCTCGACAGGATTGAACAGGACAACAAAAAACGGTACAAAGCAGAAGACTATCAAAAGTTAAATCAGTTCTACGAAAATAAGGTTCAGCAAATTCATATTGTTGGCGAATATGCCCAGAAAATGATCGGCGATTACAAGGGTGCCCTCCAATTTGTCGAAGATTACTTCCAGTTGAACTATGCTTCGTTCCTGAACAAATATTTCCCGGGTAGCCGTCAAAATGAGATAAAAAGGAACATTACTCCGACGAAATTTCGCCAATTATTCGGCTCATTATCACCAACTCAGTTAGAAATTATCAAAGACAACGAAGCAAAAAATATAGTTGTTGTTGCCGGGCCCGGAAGTGGAAAAACAAGGGTACTGGTACACAAACTGGCCTCGTTGCTTCTGATGGAAGACATAAAACACGAGCAATTACTGATGCTTACCTTTTCGAGGGCAGCAGCAACCGAATTTAAAAAGCGGTTATTGGAGCTTATTGGAAATGCTGCCAACTACATTGAGATAAAGACTTTCCATTCCTATTGTTTCGACTTGCTTGGGAAGGTCGGTAGCTTGGATAAATCAGATTCTATTTTGCAAAGTGCTACCGAAAAAATCAAAAACGGTGACGTTGAGATAAATCGGATCACAAAAACGGTTTTGGTAATTGATGAGGCGCAGGACATGAATGCGGAGGAATTTACCTTGATTGACGCCCTTATTGAGAAAAACGAAGAAATGAGAGTAATCGCGGTTGGTGATGACGATCAAAATATTTTTGAATTCAGGGGAGCAAGTTCGAAGTATTTGGAGCAATTCATTACTGAAAAAAAAGCGACAAAATACGAATTGATAGAAAACTACCGGAGCAAAAGCAATCTTGTTGAATTTACAAACGGGTTCGTAAAAACACTTCAGCACCGGTTGAAAGAAACTCCCATTACTGCCAAACAGCAAGTCAATGGCAACATCAAATTAGTCCGTTATAAAAGCGAAAACCTTGTTACGCCATTGGTGAATGATATTCTTTCTACCCCACTTTCAGGAACAACCTGTGTGTTGGCCAAAACAAATGAAGAAGCCCTGCAAATAACCGGACTACTTTTGAAAAACAAGGTTCCCGCCAGACTGATTCAGAGTAACGATGGTTTTAGCCTCTATAACTTGCTGGAAATTCGTTTCTTTTTGGATGAGATTAATTCGGGCAATGATGTTATTCTTATCAATGCAGAAATTTGGGATAAAGCAAAAAGAGCGTTGAAAGATAGGTTTCAAAAGAGTTCCAGACTGGAAATCTGCGAAAACCTCATAAAAGATTTTGAAGCAACCAATCCAAAACAGAAATATAAATCAGACTTAGAGGTTTTCATCAGGGAATCGAAGCTTGAAGATTTTATTGGCGGAAATGGTGAAACGATCTATGTTTCAACCATCCACAAGGCAAAAGGAAAAGAGTTTGATACTGTTTTCATCATGCTGGATAATTTTAATCCATCAACCGACGAGGCCAAACGACAATTGTATGTTGCCATGACCAGAGCTAAACAAAATCTGATCATTCATTTAAACGGAGCCTATCTCGACCACATCGTTACCCGTAACCTGGATAAAATTGAAGATCGGGAAATATATCTACCTCCAGGCCAATTGGCGATGCACTTAACACATAAAGATGTTTGGCTGGACTATTTCATGGGTCGTCAACATCTTATAACACAACTTGGGAGCGGAGACGTTTTGATATTTAAAGAAGATCAATGTACCAACTCCAAAGGACAATCAGTGTTGAAGTTTTCGAAGCAATTTCAATATATAATTGAATTGAGAAAACAGGAAGGTTATACACTGAAAGAAGTTAACGTTAGTTTTCTTATATATTGGAAAAAAGAAGATAAAGAACAAGAATTCCAGATAATCTTGCCTGAGGTAATTTTTGAGCAATAAAAAACAATCATCCCGCCAGAACACACTTTTCCGCTCCTCTCCACCAGCGTTTTCTCCCAATCATCCAAGGCGTTTTCCATTACTTTCGATTTTTCGTCAGGACAGGTGAGACAAACGCTTTTAGAACAAACCACCAAATTTGATATATTTGTGCAATGGATATCGTTGAAAGCAATATTGATGCAATTAAGTCATTGTGCAAGAGTCACTATGTAAGTCGCCTATTTATTTTTGGCTCTGTTTTAACGAGCAGATTCAAGAAGAATAGCGACATTGACTTAATCGTTGATTTTCAGGATATTGATCTTTACAACTACGCTGATAACTATTTCGATTTGAAAGATTCGCTGGAGCGCTTATTCAACCGGGAAGTTGACTTACTGGAAGATAAAGCTATTCAAAATCCATATTTGCGCCAATCGATTGACTCTTCCAAACGACTCATTTATGGATATTGAAATCAAAACCTGGCTGTACGATATTCTTCAGTCGATTGGAGAAATTGAGAGTTACTTTGACGAAAAGCCAAAGATTTTTGAGAACTACATTAAGGATATCAAAACCAAACGTGCAGTTGAGCGAAACATCGAAATTATAGGTGAAGCCACCAACCGAATTCTGAAGAAAGAAAAGAGTTTTCAGCTCGAAAACGCTCAAAAAATCATTGGAACTCGAAACCGGATTGCCCACGGTTACGACAAAATATCCGCCGATTTAATCTGGAGTATTGTTATCAATCATCTGCCAAAACTGAAAGCAGAAATTGAGGGTTTAATTCAGGAATAGAAAGACTTTCAATAACTTTTATTAGTCATTTTATTGCGCCGTCAAAACACACTTTTTACTCCTCCCCGCCAGCGTTTTCTCCCAATCATCCAAAGCGTTTTCCATTACTTTTGATTTTTCGTCATGGCAGGTGAGGCAGGTGCCCACTTGCAGGATTCGTTTTTGTTCGGCAACAGTAAAAGGTCGTAACCAGTCGCGGGTAGCATAGGACTGTTTGGCCTCCTGAAGGAAACCGGTCCAGGCATCTTCAGGTAAACCGTCGTTTTCGTTTAGAGCAAAATGAGGCTCAAACGTCCAGTTGCCGGTGCTTCCGGTGGGTTTAAAAATCAGCTCGCCACGGCCAAATCCCATCGCCAGCGAATTGTTGTGGCACGACTGGCAGTTGCGCGCTTCCTTTTGTGTGGTGTGTCCCGAGGTGGGTGCAAACAACCGGTGAAAACTTTTGCCTTTCCCTTTTTCGAACGACTCTTTGTTGATGCTCATCACCATTCCGGGCATGGCGGTCACCACCTGATTGGTTTCGGTGTTCACGCCCAAAACCGGCGCTTCGGCCATCGTTTTTCCGGCAAATTCCACCCACGAGCCTTTCGTGCGTTTTCCGATCAGCAGATCAAAACCCTGCGTTTCCTTTTCGTAGGTATTGTGGCAACCAATGCACTGCGCCACCCAAGCCGTGTGGCAAGCTTCGCAACTCAGTCGATCGTGCCCTTTTCCGCGCATGCAGGCCGTTGCCGCTGGCTTCGACTCGTGCGTTTTGCCTGTTAATTTATCGATCAGCGTAATTTGGTTCAACGAATCCACGCGGGTATTCATCAATGGGCGCCGATTCTTTTCGGTCAGCACCACCCGTGTTTTCGGGTCAATTTTCCGCAGCCAGGCAATCATTTGTGACTCTTTATCGGGCAATGAACTCACGACTTCCGAATTCACTTTTCCCGTTGGGTGACAATCTTTGCACTGAATGCTCACCGCCTGCTCCTTGTGACTGTGCGATTGACCGTCGCCCATCACATCGTACGAACCGTGACAGTCGATACAACTCATGCCTTTCTCGTGGTGCACGTCGGCTTTTACAAATTCAACCACGCGGTTGTCGGGCAAAATTTTGGTCTTTGTGCCAGTCTGAACCGCCGACTTCTCCGTTTCGTTCCAGCCTTCGTAACTCAACGAAATGCGCCCCGAGCGGCTGTGGCAGCTCATACATTTATCGTTCGAAACCTGAATGTCGATGGCCGGATGTATTTCTGTGGTTCCGGCTAAAGTTATCGCCTGCATACGTTTCATGCTGGCGGTGGCTTCGTCGTTGTACAGCAAATGGCAGGCATTGCAGCCCCCACCACGTTCGAGCCATTCGGCATTTCCGGTTTTGGTCTTTTCGGCACCCAGATGACAACAGGCACACAAATTTCGCAAATGCGCATCAGCAGCCGAGTGCCCCAAATTTTGTACGTGAAACGAATCGTTTAGCGAAGTGCTCTCGCCAAATACAAATTTGTCGATCGCGATGATTCCGCTTTGGGTAGTCATCAACGACTTTTGCATCCGGTTGGTAATGTCGGGATGGCAATTTTGCGTGCCGCAGGTTTGCCGGGCATTCGAGAAATTTCCGGGTACCAAAATCATATTCCTGTGCGCCAAGGTTTTATTCACCGAATACGGATCACCTTTGTGGCAGGCATAACAGCCGGTTGCAGTCGCATTGTGCGATTCCGACAAGCCTTTCATCGTGCCGTGACATTGCAGACAGCTTTCCACTTTCTTGTTTTCGGAAACCGAAATTGGGCTGGTCACCGAATGAAAGCCAACCGGATCAAAAATAATCAGTTGTTCGCCCGAAAGTTTGCTTTTCTGCAACGATTGCCATTCCCAGTTTTCGCCACGGAACAACAGCGCAACCAAAGTCATCGCCAAATAAATAATTCCGCTAATAAGCAATCCCAGCTTGACTTTCCGGCGATTGCTCAATGAAAGTTTAGACAATATCCAAATGGCCAGCAGCAAAAAGAAAACGAGAATAATGACATAAACCGGGTGACTAGTTAAATGCAGCATTTCCTGAATGCCCACGAAAAACCACGGACCTTTCACGATCGTGCTGTTGGACTGACCAAGCGGCGCCCGAAACAAGAAGCTCAAAATCAGCAGGAACCCCAGCACAATCAGCCAGGATTTCCGTTTGGGCCAGATGGTTTTCACGTGGTCGTAAACCGCAATAAACAAAAGGATGGTTCCGGTAGCCACGTGCTGAACATAGACAATCTGCTGATTGTCTGTTGTTCCGGAGAAAACCGCACTAAGCATTTTGCCAACAAACGGAATAGATTCAAAAAGTGAGGCCAGTATCCGTTGTGCCTGAATCCCGGCCGAATCGCCTTTCAGTATGAAGCCTGAAATCATTTCGTAGCCCAGAAAAATCAGGACAATGACCAATAAAGTCCAGGTGCGGCGGTTGCGTATGTTGGTTTCAGTTTTTTTATAGAAGTGATCGTAAATATGCAGGATGGAGAAAATAAAGAAAAGCTGCGCGCTCCAGTAATGCAGGTTGCGCGTGAAAGTCCCGGCCGGATTGGAAAGCAGCATCTCCGACAACGACTGGTGTGCGCGTGTAAAATCGTACGGAATGGCCAGCAAAACGCCGCTCACCGCGCAAATCAGCAGCGAGGCACTGGCAATCCACCCTGCCGTGTCGAACTGAAAAAACATTTTGATTTTATGCCAATCCATTCATTTGTTATTTTAATTTTCACAGGATTTCGCTACGCTTCATCCTGCGCTAATACAAATCGTCCTTTCAGGACTGATATTCAACACTCAAAAACCCTTCTTCCCCAAGGGGCAACGCCCCGATCTGTAACAACATAGGACACAGTGAAACAGAGTCCTATGAGAACTAGATATCTCAATCCCAAACATAGCGTTCATCGTATTCAATTCCATTTTCATTCAAAAATAGTATGAATTCCTCTTTGCACTCAACTTCTTTATGATGCTGCGGCTGATTCCTTATGTATCTTGCAACAACCTCAACTTTTGACGTACTGACCGAGAAAATCCCATAGCCATCCTGCCAGTAAAACTCAGGAATACCTTTACTTTTTGCCCATTTAGAAGTGGAAGTTTTTATTTTTGACACCAATCCGGCCATGGTAATTGTTCGGGGTAATGTGCAAAGAATATGGATATGGTCAGGATTTGCATAGATTTCATGTGTATATGAACCTAAATTCGATAAAACCTCAATGGTATAAGCGTGAAGTTCTGGTCTGATTTCATCTGAAATAATAGCCTGACGATACTTCGTTGTAAATACAATATGTACGATTACTTTAGCTAATGATTGCGGCATATTATTAAATTTATTGGTATTTCGACAATTTTCACAGGGTTTCGCTGCGCTTCACCATATGCTTATACAAAACGTCCTTTCAGGACTATGAATCAAGGTTCAAAAGGGGCAACGCCCCGATCTGTATCAACATAGGATGCAGTGTAACGGAGTCCTATGATTAGGACTATGGTGAAACAACCGGTTTTAATCTCACAACCCATTGCTCCGTCGTCGCATCAAAGCGGCAATCCAGTTCGTGCAACGGCTTAATCGCCGGGCCGCGCAAGGGTTTTCCGGTTGCAGCTTCGAACTGCGATCCGTGGCAGTTGCATTGCAAAACCGTTTCGCTGCCCTTTCCTATCCGGCATCCCGCATGGGTGCAGGTGGTCGAAAATGCCCGCACCGACTCTTTGTTTCGGATAAGATAATACTTCTGGCAGAAAGTCACTCCCATCGGAATATCCTTGCTGTGCCTGTATTCCTGCGAGTTTTCCTTCTCCTCCTGAAATCGCGAAAGAGAATGCCATACCCAAAGAAACGAACCAATGGTTGCTCCTGAAAGTATCCTGAAAAAGGTTTTGCGCGATATTGGTGTTTTTCCTTCTAGCATAAATTCAAAGCTATAACTTTTTACAAAAAGTTTTAATCCTACCAAAACACTGCATCGGATTTTGTATGGGTTACGAAAAGTTTAAGAGCAACAATATCGGAGCTTTCAAAATCCCAAAAGGGATTGAATGTTAATCATCGGCGGTGAAACCGTCGGCATACTCAACTAGACATTATTGAACCCCTGATCAGGGGTTCAATCTCGCTACTATCTATTCTACAACGGGTTAACACCCGTCGTCAACAACACATTTAGCCCTACGGGCAAGAAAACACATTTGAAAATTTAAAAAATGAAAAAGCAGTTCATCCACTTTTTACAAGTCACCTGCAATTCCGTCTGTTCTCTAAAAAACTGAGATGAATCATTTTTTTTCATGCTCCAGATCATAAAGTTAGATGAGAAGTTTAAACAAGATACAATTATCTGAATATCTGAAACTTAAACAACAACATGTAAATATCTATATATTTATACTAAAAACTCAGTTGATTTACTCCCCAAATCCTTTATTTTTGCTTAAACTTGTTATAAGAATCAAACTATATTTGTTTAAAATACAAAATAAAACTCTAAATATCAGCGCAATGCATACGAGGAGGAATTTTATTAAAATCAGTTCACTGGGTTTGGGAGCAACCGCTCTGGCTGGTGGTGCCATCAAATGGGTTACCGGGGCGCCTTCACCGAAAAAAATAAGCATTGGGGCCAAGGCTGCAGGTTCGCTTAAAATGGTATCAACCTATTGCGAAGTCTGTTTCTGGAAGTGCGCCGGCTGGGCTTACGTTTCGGAAGATGGGCAGATTCAGAAAATTACCGGAAACTACAACGACCCGCAATGTAACGGACGTTTGTGTCCGCGTGGTACAGGCGGCGTGGGTATGTTTTCTGATCCAGATCGCCTGAAAACGCCGCTGATTCGCGTTACCAAAAACGGCGAACAAACCTACCGCGAAGCCACCTGGGACGAAGCGCTCGACTTTGTGGCCAAGAAAATGAAGGAACTCAAAGAAAAATACGGTCCGGAAAGCATGGCGCTGTTCAACCACGGTACTCCCGGAAAGCATTTCACGCATTTGCTGAATTCATTCGGATCGAACAACATTGGCGCTCCTTCGTTTGCCCAATGCCGCGGCCCGCGCGACACCGGTTTTGAGCTGACTTTCGGCGAATCAGTTTCCAGTCCCGAAGTGACCGATATCCGCGACACCCGCTGCATGGTGCTGATTGGCTCGCACATTGGCGAAAACATGCACAACGGTCAGGTTCAGGAAATGTCGGAAGCTATCGACAAAGGTGCGGTAATTATTACTGTTGATCCGCGTTTGTCAACCGCTGCCAGCAAATCGAAATTCTGGTTGCCAATTAAACCGTCAACCGACCTGGCTTTGCTGCTTTCGTGGATTCATGTGCTGATTTACGACGACATTTACAACAAAGAATATGTAGCGAAATTTGCTGAAGGATTCAATGAGCTGAAAGAACACGTCAAATCGTTCACTCCGGAATGGGCGTATGGCATTACCACCATCAAACCCGAGCAAATCCGCCAGACTGCCCGCGAAATGGACAATGCAGCGCCTGCGGTAATTATTCACCCCGGACGGCACACCACCTGGTACGGCGACGATGTGCAGCGTTCGCGCGCCATCGCTATTCTGAACGCCTTGCTGGGCTCTTGGGGAAACCGCGGCGGTATCTTCCTGAAAGAAGGTTTCAAAATTCCGGATTTTCCACATCCGGCCTATCCAAAACCATCCTGGTCGTGGCAAGATACCATGAATGGTCGCTATCCGCTGGCCAAGGAATCGGTGACCAATACCCTGATTGAAGCATCCATTCCTTCAGAAAATAACAAGCACCAGATCAAAGGCTGGATTGTTGCCGGCACCAACCTGGTGATGGCTATTCCGTTGAAAGAACAGTTGATGCAGGCCATGCAGTCGCTCGAATTGCTGGTGGTGGTTGACACCATGCCGATGGAAATTACGGGTTATGCCGATGTGGTTCTGCCTGAATGTACATACCTGGAACGTTACGACGACATCCGAAGCTCGCCACACCGCGAGCCAACCATCGCGCTGCGCAGTCCGGCAGTTGAGCCAATGTACCAAACCAAACCATCGTGGTGGATTGCCAAGCAAATTGGCGAACGGCTCGGATTGGGCGAATATTACAAATTCAACGATTTCCGCGAAGTACTCGACTGGCAGTTGAAACAGGTGGGTCAATCGCTCGAAGAACTGGAACGGGTTGGAACTAAAAAACTTCCACGTAAAACTCCTTTATACATTGAGCCGGGCGTGGATTTCCAGTTCAAAACCGCTTCAGGAAAAATACATTTATTTTCGAAAGAACTGGAAGAAAACGGTTTCGAGCCGATGCCGGTTTACACCCAGCACGATCAGCCAGAAGATGGTTACTACCGCCTGATTTACGGTCGCGCACCGATGCACACTTTCAGTCGCACCGCCAACAACCGCAACCTGGTTGCCCTGATGCCCGAAAATGCGGTATGGGTAAATCCGCAGGTGGCCGAATTGTGGGGTTTGAAAAAAGACGATTACGTTTGGCTGAAAAATCAGGATGGCGTGTTGTCGAATTTTCCGGTGAAAATCCGCGTCACACAACGCATTCGCTGGGATTCGATTTACATCGTTCACGGATTCGGGCATCACCACAAACCACTGACTTATGCCTTTGGACGCGGGGTAAACGATACCGAACTGATTTCGAAAGTAAACATCGACCCGATCATGGGCGGAACCGGAATGCGTGGCAATTTTGTCACTTTTGTTAAAGAAAATCCAAAGAAGGAGGCTATATCATGAGATATGCAATGGCAATTGATACCCGGAAATGCGTGGGCTGCAGCGATTGTGTGGTAGCCTGCCAAACCGAAAACAATGTACCGGTTGGCTTTTGCCGCGACTGGGTGACCGAAGTGGTTGACGGAACCTACCCGAATGTGAGCATCGAATTGCGTTCGGAGCGATGCAACCACTGCGATAATTCGCCTTGTGTGCGCTGTTGTCCGACAGGAGCCAGTCACATCGAAGACGGCGGAATAGTGTTGGTTGAACACAGCAAATGCATTGGATGTGGCGCCTGTATTCAGGCTTGTCCGTACGATGCACGCTACTCGCATCCTGAAGGTTATGTTGACAAATGTACCTTCTGCATTCATCGTGTCCGCGAAGGAAAAGACCCGGCCTGCGTGAGCGTTTGCCCGACCAGTTGCATGTATTTCGGCGATTTGGACGATCCGAACTCAAAAATCGTGAATGTGCTGAAAAACCGTAAATTCAAGTCGCTGGCACCCGAAGCCGGAACAAAACCACAAATTTTTTACTTAGTATAACCCGCTAAAAACTGAAATATGAAAGAAGAATTGTTTGCAAGCGGACGCAATATCCCGAATATCGATCCTTATTTAAATATCTGGCACTGGCAGATCCCGGGCTACCTTTTTCTGGGTGGACTGGCCGCCGGAATTCTGTTTTTCGCCAGCTTTTTCACCATTATGGGCAAGGAAAACAAGATGGAAGCCACCGTTAAAAAAGCGCCAATGATTGTGCCTTTTGCGCTGGTTTTGGGTTTGTTCTTCCTCTTTCTCGACCTGAAACACAAACTTTATTTCTGGCAGTTATACACAACGGTTCGCATTCAATCGCCCATGAGCTGGGGTGCCTGGGTGCTGATGGCCATCACTCCCCTATCGATGATTTGGGCGGCCAGTTATGTGCGCGAACTTTTCCCGAAATGGGACTGGAAATACGATATCCTAAAGAAATTCGAAAAATGGGTCATTGCCAACCGTATCCTAATTGCCTGGACAATGGCAGTTCTGTCCATTATCCTGGGAATTTACACGGGCATTCTTCTATCGGCCTTCAATGCCCGCCCGCTTTGGAACACCTCTATTTTAGGGCCATTGTTTCTCGTCTCCGGAATGTCAACCGGCGCTGCCGTCATTATGCTGATGAGCAAAGACCATAAAGAGCGTAAAATTATCGGACGCATTGACATCCTGCTGATTGTGGTCGAATTGTTCTTCATTGTCCACCTGCTGATGGGGTTCCTGGCCGGATCGGAAGTACAGATCAACGCGGCTAATCTTTTCCTCGGCGGAAAATTTACTGCTCCGTTCTTTGCCTTCGTGGTAATTCTCGGGTTGATTTTCCCTGCCGTTCTGGAAGCATTGGAGCTAAAAGGCTTTAAAGTTCCGGTTGTTGTACCGGCGATATTAATCCTGATCGGCGGTTTAATTTTCCGTTTCCTGATGGTAGAAGCCGGACAAATCACCAGATATTTATATTAGCTGAAGGATTGAAGGGCTAAATGATTTGCGATAAACGGTTAAAATATTCATTGAAACTTACCACAAAGTGGTTAAATATTAGTCACCCCCGATGAAATTGGGGGAAAAGGACAAGAAGAAAACAGAACCCCGAAGCGGGTTCAATATAAAACATCTTTGTGGTTGAACCCTTTCAGGGTTCGTATATTTGTTCTGAATTTCTTTCCCCAGTTCTACTGGGGGTGATTAACATTAATCCCTTCGGGATTGCATTAAGAAATATAATAATACAACAAATATGAAAAAAATAAAATCCGATGGAACCACTTACCTCAACCCGTATTTGGGTGGGGTAATTCTGGGAACTGTCCTGCTGCTGGCCTTCTACATTTCGGGGCGCGGACTTGGAGCCAGTGGTGCCGTCAAAAATACAGTGGCTGCAACTGTTAATGCCGTCGCGCCCGAACATGTTGAACACAATGCGTACTACTGTCAATTTGCCGGAAACGGGAAAGAACCCATGAGCAACTGGCTGGTTTACGAAGTTTTGGGCGTGCTGGCCGGTGCATTTATTTCAGGAATAGTGTTTAACCGCCTGAAATTTAATGTGGAACACTCTCCGAAAATTACTTCGCGTCGCCGATTGCTTTTTGCTTTGGGAGGCGGTTTGCTGTTCGGATTTGGTACGCAACTGGCCCGCGGCTGTACCAGTGGTGCGGCTTTGAGCGGTATGGCGGTACTCTCGTTGGGTGGCTACATCACCATGATTGCCATTTTTGGAACAGCTTTTATTGCTGCCTTGATCTTCCGTAAAAACTGGATTTAACCATTTAAACTTGAAATTATGATCGGACCAATTATATCTTCAGGAATCGTTTCCCCTATGTGGGACAACATATTTGCTGTACTAATCGGCATGGGATTCGGTTTTGCGCTGGAAGCATCCGGCTTCTCCTCATCGCGCAAAATCATCGGAACCTTTTTCGGATACGACTTCGTGGTGGTGAAAGTATTCTTTACCGCAGCCATTGTGGCTTCAATGGGTTTACTGTACCTCAGTTATTTCGGACTGGTTGACTATTCACAACTTTATATACAACCCACCTTCCTGACTGGTGCCATTGTTGGCGGAATCATCATGGGCGTAGGCTTTGCCATGGGCGGTTTTTGCCCCGGAACCAGCTTGTGCGCCGCCGCCGTCGGGAAACTCGATGGAATTGTTTTTCTGGGCGGAATGTTTATTGGCGTATTTCTGTTTTCCGAAGGCTTCCCGCTTTGGGAGAAAATGTACAACAGCGGTTCACAGGGCTCAAAAATGATTAACGACGCTTTCGGAATTTCGCCTGAATTGTTCACCTTCTTCCTCGTGCTGGCGGCGGTTGGCATGTTCTACGGAGCCAGCTGGGTGCAGAAAAAAGTTAAAAAAGTGGAATATTAAGAAACTATCTCATGGAAAGAAAATATACCATTCTGGCTGTATTAATGATTGTGCTGGCATTGGGTCTGGTGCTTGTTCCAAAGAAAAAAGAACTGAAGGAAACCGACCCAAAGACGCTGCTTTCAGCCATTGCCGAGAAATCGCGCTACCTGTCGGTTGACCAGGTGACCCACCGCATTATTGAGAATGATCCGACTTTGATGCTTATTGATTTGCGTCCGGCAGATCAGTTTAAAGCATTTGCTTTGCCAGGTGCCATCAATATTCAGCCCGATTCGCTGCTGAGCACAAACACGCTTGCACTTTTAAACACTCCGGGGAAGGACAAAATATTGTATGCCAATTCCGATCAACTAGCCGAAAAAGCCTGGGTGACCGGAACACGTTATGCTGTAAACCGGTTGTACGTTATGAAAGGCGGGATGAATGAGTGGTTCAACACCATTATCAAACTATCTGAAGTTTCGGAGACCGCCTCGTCGGCCGATCACGATCTGGCTAGTTTCAGAATAGCTGCCCGTTTGTATTTCACCGGCACCGGACAGGAAGCTGCCAAAACCGCACAGGTTCAGAAACGCGAAAATATTCAGGTAGTGAGAAAAGCTCCTGAAGCCAAATCAGGCGGAGGCTGCTAAAACCAGGGCAAAAGGGAAAAGTAAAAAGGCAAAATTTAAAACCTCAACAATGGATTCATTTATCAAATCAAATAGACTTTGGCTCGGATTACTCGGAGTAGCATTGGTAATTGTATTACTTGCTTTCCTTTTTAAACCGAAGTCAATCGAGTTTCAGGCCAATGGCAAACAGTCGGTAGGTTTAATTTCGGATAAAAGTCTGGAAGTTTCGGTTGCCAATCTTGCAGGCAAGCAGTTGATTGATATTCGTCCGGCTGATCAGTTTGCGCAAGGTTATGCTGAACTGGCGATCAACATTCCGGCTCGTAATTTACTGGATGACGAATCGCTCAAATTGTTCGACCAGTTGCAGAAAGGCGGTGAAGAAGCCGTTTTATACGGATCGGACGAGTTGCAAAGCGTGGCACCCTGCCTGCTGTTGCAGCAAATGGGCTACACCAAAGTAAAATTTCTGAAAGGCGGATTTGGCGCCGATAATAAATTCTTTGAAACAACTGGCTCGGCCAGAGAAACCATGCAACTCGATCAGGCTGCCATGAAAGCCAGTCCCAGAGCTGAAAAACAAGAACCGGAAAAGAAAAAGCCACAGGTTTTGATTCCTGTGCGTAAGGAGGCCTCATCTGGTGGAGGCTGTTAAAAAACCAACACATATATATACTGAAGTCGCTCATCCGGGCGACTTTTTTATTTTCCATCACTTTCCCGGTCAAAATCTGGACACCCAAAATCACTTTTTTCTTCCTCAGAGAAAATTTTTCCAGGTCATTTCAACCTAAAATTTCAGGATTTTGAGCAACGCCAAGAAAAACATCAAAAAAATTAAAAAATATATTATTTATAAGTATTTGTTTATCAAGTTATTAAAAATTAATTTAAAAATATTTTGAAAATATTTAGTACTTTGTATTGCATGGTATTAGTTTTTAGATATATATTTGCAGTACAAATAACAATGCAACGAAAGGTATAAGTTTAAAAAAAGTTCTATACATGCTGTAACGAAATTAAAACTTAAGCGTCTATTAGGACAGAAAACAATTTAGAGAAACAGAAAACAAGAAATTAATAACAGAAAAAACTCAAAGCCATGAAAACAAATTTCAGAAACATCATCGCCGTTAGTGCAGTAGCTTTTGCCGGAATATTTAGTGCAAACGCAACAGAAAACGATTCAGAATTTTTTACAACAACAGGAAACAACATCGTTGATTATCGTACAGAAGCTCAACTTGTTACACGTCATCTAGCCGATATGGCCGAGGCCAGAGCAACCCAAATTGTAATGGAAAGAAACATTACTGAACCTACAGAAATTGTTGCATTTTTTGAAAATGAAGTTAGTGCAATTGCTGAAACAAACGATTTTCAAACAGAAGCTTTACAAATTACCCACGAAGTTGCAGACCGCGAAGAAGCCAAGGCAACGCAAAAAATAATGGACAAAGGTTTTGTTTCGCCCGCTGAAATAACAACTGCCACAACTGAGCTTACTATGAACGATTTCCGGGTTGAAGCCCAGCTAATTACTAAAGAGATTGCAGACCGTGAAGAAACAAAAGCAACTCAAAAAGTTATGGACAAAGGATTGATTGAAGAAAATCTTGAAGAAATTGATTTTCGCGCAGAAGCACAATTGAAAATCCGTTTAATTGCAGACCAAGAAGAAGTAAAAGCTCTTCAAAAATTAGCATCAGAAGGCAAAATTGCAGAAACCAAATAAGTGTTTACCCCCGCGATTTTTTTCATGAGCCATCAGAAAACTGGTGGCTTTTTTATTTTGCAAGGAATTCATTTCGACATTTGTTACACAAATGACTGCTCTTCTGATCAATGTCTTCGACATAGGTACTTGATCGCATGACACACAAAGGTTCTTTACAATGAATAAGTCCCAATGTATGTCCAAGTTCGTGATTAGCCTCTTTTATCAGTCGTTTTAAAAGTATTTGATTATTTGCAGGCATTCCGTAACGTTTATTATCGAGCCGATACATTGAAACAATTCCGGCGCTTCCACCTAGATAAGCCTGGCCAAAAATAAATGTAAGGATGGGAACAAATAAATCAATATTGAAAAAAGCCAAAGTTTTATCTGATTCAGGAAATGAAAGCAATTCAACCGCTTTAATCAATGCGTTACCATTATATTGTCGTCGGGCTGTATCAAAATATTCGCTTAAGTCGATATGTCCATCACGAATGGCTATAGCACAATGATATTCTTCGGCAACTGCATCTGCCGTTTTTTCCAACAAATCCCTGTCGAAAGCGCCAAATGAAACAAAAGTAATGGTTTGCTGGCTCATCCTGAGTTTATTGATCGGCCAATTTCAGATTGTACTTCTTAATTTTATTATAAAGAGTTATCCGATCAACCTTTAACGCCCGAGCAGTTTTTGAGATATTCCACTCATATTTATTTAATATTTGCAGGATAAAGGCTTTTTCAAAGTCGTCTAAACTTTCGACCGAACTAGTATGCCGGATTGTTTTATCTTCAGGTAAATCCTTCAAAGTAATTCGTTTACCATTTCCTATAACTATTGCGCGCTCAATCATATTTTCCAATTCGCGAATATTTCCTGGAAAATTGAATTCCTGAATACGGTTAAGAGCAGCAACATCAATAGTAACAGGAGGTTTATTCATCGAAATACAATATTTTTGGATAAAATGATCCACTAAGGCAGGAATGTCTTCTTTTCGTTCACGCAATGGTGGTATTTCGATATTTACAACATTAAGCCTGTAAAATAAATCTTCCCTGAAAACTCTTTTTTCAACAAGTTCTTTTAAATCTTTATTAGTTGCACAAATTACCCTGAAATCAGAAATTATTTCCTTATTTCCGCCAACCCTCATAAATGTTTTCGTTTCCAAAACGCGAAGCAGTTCAATCTGCATTTTAGTAGAGATTGTTGCAATTTCATCCAGAAAAATTGTACCTGAATCAGCCATTTCGAAGCGCCCTTTCCGGTTGTACATAGCGCCGGTAAATGCACCTTTCTCATGGCCAAACAATTCACTTTCAAGCAAACTCTCAGACAAAGCGCCACAATGCACACTCACAAATGGGTAAAATTTACGTGGAGAATTGGCATGAATTGCCCTGGCGATAAGCTCTTTGCCGGTACCACTTTCGCCGGTTATAATTACAGAAGAACTTGTTTGAGCTACACTTTCAACCTGGCGAAGCACATTTTTCATAGCCGTACTTTTACCAACAATATCGCCAATATTTTCAAGCGAAATAACCTTTTGTTTCAGAGCCTCATTTTCTTCAGAAAGCGAAATTTGTTTGGTGGCATTCCTTATTAAGTGTGTTAAATCATCTGGATCAAACGGTTTGGTAACATAATCGTAAGCTCCGTCTTTTAAAGCTTTCACGGCAGTGTCAACAGTTGCAAAAGCAGTCATTACAATTACAATCGAATCACCTTTAATTTCTTTAATACGGCGAAGCATTTCTAAACCATCCATTCCGGGCATTTTAATATCGGCCAAAATGATATCGAAGTTCTCCGACTCAAGCATCGACAAGGCTTTCCGGGCATTTTCGGCACAATCTACCAGAAAACCATCCTCAATAAACCAGTTGTATAACGAATCTCTGACTGATTCTTCGTCATCAACGATCAAGATTGAAATTTTCTTTGCCATCACTTGCTCTCCTTAACTTTTAATCAAAGGTATATTTACAGAAACTGTAGTTCCACGATTTAACTCCGAATCAACATGGATTCGTCCTTTGTGGTTCTGGATAATTCCATGAACGATAGCCAATCCAAGTCCAATACCACGCACATCTTGTTTTGTTGAAAAAAAAGGTTCAAAAATGTGCGGAATATCTTCTTCTGCAATGCCAACCCCATTATCAACTATTTCGAAAACCACCGATTCAGCATCGGGATTTTTTGTACGAATGGTTATCTCTCCGTTTTCAGTCATTGCCTCCGAAGCATTGACCAGCAAGGCAATACAAGCCTGCTTAATCTGGTTAGGGTTACAATATATAAGGTCGGCATTGGCAGAAAAATCGTAAAGGAAATTGATGTTTGCAATCTTTATCGGATGAGTCATCAATTCATACGTTTCTTTCAGAATTTCGTGCAGATGTTTGGGCTCAAAATCGTTCTGATCTTTGCGAGAGAAATCGAGTAATCCTTTCACAATATCGCCACAACGTTTTGTTTCCGATTCAATTAATTTCAAGTGCTTTATCATTGATTCGCGCTTGCTTGAATATAGTTCAGGGTTATTGACCTGCTTTAGCAAAAGTTTGGTATATATTAATATACCAGAGAGTGGATTGTTTATTTCGTGTGCAACCGAAGACGATAATTTTCCCAGCGAAGCTAGCCGTTCAACATGCATAAGTTCATTTTGAGCCGCGCCCAATTCTTCAGATTTCTTCTGAACCTTGTACTCCAACTGTTGCGACCAATTTTCTAATTCAACGGCGGCATTATGCAGATTATCAAGCATATCATTAAATGCTTTGGAAACCATACGCATATCATCCAATTGATTTGGCTTTATTTCGAGCCTGGTATTTCGATCTCCATTTGCAACAGCTACACTTACTTTTACTAATTCGTTGAGCGGATCTTTTATCTTCTTCCTGGTAAAAATTAAAAGTAAGGATGTCAATAATATAGTCGAGAATATGGCAAGTAAAAAAAACTCTGTTGAGGATTTCTTAATGGCCTCATCCTGAGTTTTTAGTGGTATTTTTATAATCAACGACCCCAATACAGTGTCAGTTTCCTGATGGGCATGGCACGAACTGGTATAACATGATTGTTCGTTCATTATTGGCGATCGGATCAATAAATGCCTGCTACCACGTTCGCTCTTATTCATCAGACAATCAGTACTTTTGTCGATAATCCGGTACGATTTTTCTGTTGCAGAAAATATCTCCCGCATGTTGGTATGACAATTCAGGCAATTCGGATCTGTGTGCTTTTTCACTGGCTCTGATGCAAATGAGGAATATACAAGATTATCATCACTATCATACATATTAACCTCATCAATTCCTGGCAACGTATTGATAATGTCAAGTGTATTCTGCAATGCCCCTTTATCATTTTGAAGCATAGAGTGATACATTGCACCTTCAACAATTGATCCAATATTATTACCGTTCTGACGAATAACTGTATTTAAATATTGCTCATTAACTGATTGAAATATAATATTAAACGATACAAATAAAAAAACTGAAAGAATGGCTATTAAAAAAACCACCCTGCCATATATCGACGATCTGAACTTCACATAATGGCTAATAATAGGACTTCCTGCGATGTTTTCTCTTGAAACTTTTTTAAACCAGTTCATAAATCTAAAGGTAAAATTCTGAAGTAGTTAGTAATCGCTAATTTACCTAAATTTTCGACACTCTTTGAAGTGCATAACAATGCTTGGTACATCTGAAAAGAGGAGCGACATCCTAAAACATCGCTCCTCCTTGTTGATGAATAAATTTGGTTACAGCACTAAATATCCTGATCAGAAGGGCTAACCCACTTTCTATTCATACAATTTCTTTTTTTGTTTAAAAAGTCTAGTTGAAATTCCTGCCAAATTTCATTAGGAAGATCAGCTAATGGCTTGTCGCATAACTCTCCCCCATCCTGTAATGTAACTAATGATGGGTCAGGTGAATTTTTAACGACCGACTCTGCCAAAAAATCCTTAAACCGCGATAATTCCTGACGAGCCCACATGTCAGCATCTTCTGCCAGGAAACAAGAATGAATATCAGTTACCCAACTAAATGGTTTTATTTTAAATATCCATCCTTGTTGATATGGGTCAGTATTAATTAATTCAGGTTTTTTGTTTAACAATGGATTAACTTCCATCACTTTACCAGCTATAGGAGAATAAATACGAAGACTTTTTTCTTTCTGAACCAATTCGGCAAGGAAATCGCCTCTCTTAATTTTTTCGCCCACTTCAACAAACTTTCCTAATCTAACTTCACCGGTAATATGTACAAGCAAATCATCGAGACCAACCTTTGCCGAACCAGAACGTTCGAGATAAGTCCACGTATGGTATCGGCTAAAAAACAAACCCTGAGGAATTTGAAGTGATTTAATCGATAACTTGTTGCTCGGATTGTCAACCCTATTTTTGCTTCTTGCACGCTTATTCAGGAAATATAAAAAAGGAATTTGCATAAGTAAAATTGCTATAATAACCAAATATTCAAACCCTTTGGCTTCAAAAATACTATAATAAGAAAATGCATCCATGACAATATATTTTCAAAATCAATTTGTTTATTTAATTTTTAGCACACGAAAGCGAATCGTAAGACACAGGCATCGGGGTTTATCACCCAGAGAAAAATCCATATCCCAATAAAAATCACAGTAAAATAACAACAAATTTCATCCATAAAGGAATATTTTGGGTTGACATATCGCAACTAAACACAATTATTGACACATTTAATCATTTTACATTAGTACCCAGATTTGTCATCTGTATCTACAACAGATTCAATATTTGCTAACGATTCTGGCAAACCATTTATTAAGCCTCATAAAATATTAATGAATAACCTCATAAACACCATGTTCGGGTGTTTAAAATTCAAATAATTGAACTTAATTTTATTGTATGGAGAGTAAAACTTTTTTCTATAAAGTAACTGTAGTACCAGCCAAAGCTCATTACCTCTAAAAAAAACTATTCTATTTAAGGTTGTGACTGGTACATTATTGTAGTTATTTAGCTGCATCAATAAATTTAGTCTGAAAATCATCCCAAATATCAGGGCCAAGTTCAGCTAACGGATGATCAATTAATGATCCCCCATCTTGTAAAATTGGATAAGCGTAATCAGAAGAAACCACTTTTAACCCTGAATTTATGAAATCTTTCAACCGAAGAAATTCATTTTTCAGATTATCTTTAAACTTATTGGCAAATTGTAAATACTGAAGCTCTAGTTCCCAGTTAACTGGTTCTATCACATAAATCCAACCTTCAAAATATGGATCAGAATTAAGCAATGCAGAATTTAATTTCAGACTTTGGTTTACATCTTTAATTGTTCCAGTTATTGGTGAATACACATGTAACGTTTTACCCCGCCTTGAGATAGAACATAAAAGATCACCTTTTCTGATTTTCACGCCCATTTCTTTCACTTCAACTTTAGTAATTTTACCGGTAACATGCTGTAGAAAGTCGTCAATCCCAACTTTAATTGTTCCATTTTTTCGCATAAAAGCCCAGGAATGAGATTTATCAAAATAAAAGCCCATTGGAACATTGATAACTTCTTCAGTAAAAGCCGTTACGTTTTCCACTGTAACATTTTCCTTTTTAGTTTTTCTAAATAAAACCCTAAAAATCAATTCAATACACACTCCGCTTAAAACAATGACTATCAGAACAAGTAGTAAAGCCGACATCAATGTAGTAGCCTGTTTCGAAGGAATATTGTTTAATTGTTGGGGTTCATTAATCCTGGTAAGCTGTACAAGCTGTTCATTGTAATTAAGACTGGTTAATCCACATTTCGTAATTGCACATTGACCATTGGTAACTAACCATTTCAAAAATGTAATTTCCGATTCTAACTGAGGGTTTAATGAAGAAACAACATAAACAGAGGAAGTTAACTCTCGTGGATATTTTCCAATCCAAACACTCCGTGAAAACGCTTGCAAGTTATCGTAAAAACTTTCAACGTAATCAATTTTCCCGTTTGCATTTTTATCGATTGGAAGAATAGCTATTCCGTTTAACCATTGTTCGCCATCCGGTTGAATAATTTGCGATAATTTACAAAAAGCCAAAGACATAGGTTCGTGTTGCAGCTTTTGAATCATTTCTGTCAATTCTAAACAATTCGTCAATCCTATTATTGGTTCTTTTTTTTCAAGCCAATTGGACAAAATAGAACTAACACTGCGATCTTTGACCATATATACAGAAACTTGTTTCTTAGCTGTAGTATCATTTAGCAAATTGTCCCAATTCATTGTGGCAGATAAAGTATTTTTCAGTTTTTGAATTGTAACTCCGTGCCTAACTAACTCATCGAAATAAGGATTTTTAGTACTAATAACAGGAACGACAATATCACGACCCACAACAACACATCTAAAACTCTGATTATCAACTATCTTTAATAGGCTATCATTTATCAGGGAAAGTGAGCCAGCATCAGGATAAAGATCAGCAGAATGCGTTATCTTATTTACTATAAATTTTTGATTTAAAAGTCCTTTTTGATATTCCTGGATAATGCCATTTGTCAAGCTAAACAATTCAGTTGACGTATTAATCTTAACAACATTATTCGAGGTATTTCCGCAATTTAATTTTTCAATATTTCCCAAGAAAAAAACTGAGAAAAATATCAGAAATAAACTGAATGTTAAAACCCTGGCCTTCATGTTTTGATCTTTAATATAGTGCCAATCGAATTTCAAAACCAGTGCCAATTCTACTTGATAATAACAATAGTCTAAAAATCAATATATTAGACAAAACAGAAAATAATAGGCCAGAATAGTATTTGTATAGAATTTCAACACATCTAATAAAATAAAAGCATACATATCTGACTTTCATCTTTTTATAAAGATTGTTGAAAAAATCACAGTTGATGAAATTTTCTACAACCTATTCATCATTGGAGAGCAGAAGTACAAAATCGACTAAGAAACAAGCTGAACAACATGTAAATAAAAAAACCTGACGAAAATCGACAGGTTTTCTTATCTGTTACAAAAGCTTATGCTTTTTTAGATGTCATTTGATCGAACAGCTTTTTTTGTTCTTTCATTGCCACAATCTTATCTGACGGATCGGTACGGGCCTCAAGTAAAATCCACCCATTGTAATTGATGCCATTAAATAAATCGAACATCTGTTGATAGGGATACTCACCCACGTTCAATTCACGAACATGAACGGTATCACCAAACCATTTCTTTACCGAATTAAAATTAGCTTCAAGTCCGGGAGGAAGTAAATCCTGGTCATTACAATTCCAGCACATTTTCACATTTTTTTCAGTTACCTGTTCAAACATGGTCTTCATATTCGGGATTTCCTGACTGACATTTCCATGAACTTCAACACGAACCAACAATCCAAATTCCTGAGCAAATTTTCCAATTTCATTAAAAGAAGCAGCAATTTGGGCAATTGTTTTTTCTCGTGGAACTTCTGTTGGAATTCCATTAGGCTTCACCTTGATCCCGGTTGCCCCAATGTCTTTACACAACTTAACATATTCCTTCGTTTGATCGATGTTCCATTTCAGCTTAGCCGGATCAGTACTATGATACTCAAAATTTGAACCATAGCCCAAACAAATAACGTTACTATCTGAAAATCTACGTTTTACATCAGCCCTTTGCGCTACCGAAAGATTTGTTTCTACTTTATGTGCATGTTCTGTTCGCAACTCTACAGCACCATAACCAGTTTTCTCGCAATTGGCTATCAACGTTGGCAAATCCCAGTTTTTTGCCCACTGGTATGTCACCAAGCCAAGCCTCATTCCTGACTTTTTCGAAATAGCCAATAAATCTTCAGTACCAAAAAGCGAAAGACCAACACTCGCCATCAATCCTCGCTGAAGAAAAACTCTACGACTTAATTCATTTTTCATAAATTTCAAATTAGGAAATAGTTGATTTAAACGACATAATACTATCGGATAAAAGTAAATAAAACTATTACCTGTTTGAATCTTACATCCGTAAACTTTTATAATTTTCGGATTACTTGTGAAATAACACGATTCCCATTATTGAATTTCAAAATATAAACACCTGATTTAAGGTTGGATAAATCAATATTTATAATTTGGCCTCCTGTAGGAACGGAAATTGAGTCCCATACTTTTACTTCAACGCCAAGAATATTGAACAAACTAACCTGGAAAGTTTCAGTACGAAAAGTCTTGATATCAACATTTACAAAATCCTTAACAGGATTAGGATAAACCTTTGAAATAAAATACTGTTGGGATAATTCAGCATTAATAACTAAACCTTCTATTTCTGTTGAATTTTTCTGTTGAGCGTTACCGCCAGTTATAAATGTGAATAGAATCAAGAATGTAATTATTATTTTCATGGTACCTATTTCTGTTTTCAATTACAAAGACAAAAATCAGACCATATAGTTGCACCATAAAAAAGAAGCTGATCCAAATTTAGATCAGCTTCTTTTTGCTTTATGTTGGCCGGGGAAATTATTCCGCAACAGAAATTGCATCAACCGGACAAACTTCAGCGCATGAACCACAATCAGTACAAAGGTCTGCATCAATTCTATAGATATCTCCTTCAGAAATAGCTTCTACAGGACATTCATCAATACAAGTACCGCATGCAATACATTCATCAGAAATTTTATAAGCCATAACTCAATTTTTTAGGTTTTATATCGAGCAAAAGTACAAAGTTTGGTCGGAAATCAAAAAGAAATACCCAGTAATTTATCTTACCAGCTAATTTATTGATAATAAATAATATACACTAAATCTTATCTTTATCTCCAGCAGCGTCCAAGGAAAGATAGTAATTGCATAAACCCTTTAAACCACACTTACCGCACTTGGGTGAACGGGCAATACAAATGTATCTTCCGTGCAATATCAGCCAGTGATGCGCCAGCGGAAGCAATTCCTCAGGGAAATATTCAACCAATTGCCGCTCGGTTTCCAACGGATTTTTAGCATTTATTGTGAGACCGATTCGCGCCGACACTCTGAAAACATGGGTATCAACTGCCATTGCAGGTTTATTGAAAACGACCGAAGCAATAACATTGGCTGTTTTTCGGCCAACACCAGGCAACTTCTGCAACTCGTCAATATCATCGGGAACAACTCCGCCAAAATCGTTGACTAACATGCGGGCCATGCCCACCAAATGCTTCGATTTATTGTTGGGGTACGAGCACGAGCGAATGTAATCGAATACTTCTTCCGCTTCAGCTTCGGCCATCTTTTCAGGAGTTGGAAACCTGCGAAGTAAATCGGGCGTAATTTGGTTCACCCGTTTGTCGGTACATTGCGCCGAAAGAATAACGGCCACCAGCAGCTCATACGGACTGCCATATTCCAGTTCGGTTTCTGCAATGGGCATTTCTTTCTGGAAATACTGAATAACCTTCTCGAACAGCTCTTTTCGTTCCATGTCTTTATCAATTTCGAAGTTTTCAAACTTAGTAAAATCGAAAATATAATTTTCTTATGCAACTACATTTCTAAGGCTTGCTCCATTCCGCCTGAAAAAAGGGAAAAGCCTTGATTCAGGTAATCTCGCAGACGGCTGTTGCGTCCGTTCTTAAACCCCGGGCTCCGTTTCACTTCACCCTGGGCTATTGATATGCTATCCCTTCAGGATAGAAAATTTCCAAATCCTCCAATCCTCGCGTTCTTGCCCCCTATTCTTTTAATGCTATTTTTGCAGAAAAAATTTATGACTCCGTATCTTCAGGTTGAAAGTTTGTCGAAGCGCTTTGGCGAACAGCTTCTCTTCGAAAACATTTCATTCACCATATTCGAACAGCAAAAAGTAGCACTCATTGCCCGCAACGGCACCGGAAAGACTACACTCATGGAAATTCTGGCCGGAAACGACACGCCCGAATCGGGACTAATTACCAAAACCAGCGGTGTGCGGATTGGCTACTTGCGACAGATACCCGAACTGGACGAAAACCAAACTGTGTTTGAAGCCGTGTTTCAGTCGGGCGATGAGAAGGTAGCTGTAATCAGAAACTTTGAAGATGCCTTGCTGCACAACCGAAAGGACGACATTACCAAATACTCCGAACTGATGGAGCGCCATCAGGCATGGGACTACGAAGTGAAGGTGAAGCAGATTTTAACGCAGCTTAAAATTACCAATTACGACCAGCGCATTGCCGAACTGTCGGGCGGACAACGCAAACGGGTAGTGATGGCCAACGTGCTGATTAACGAACCCGATTTGCTGATGCTCGACGAGCCTACCAACCACCTCGATCTGGAAATGATTGAATGGCTCGAAAACTACCTTGAGAAAACGAAGATCACTCTGTTTATGGTGACGCACGACCGCTATTTCCTCGACCGCGTGTGCAACGAAATTCTGGAAATGGAAGGAAATTCCATTTACAGGCACAAAGGCAACTATTCGTATTTTCTGGAGAAACGGAACGAGCGCATTGAAATGCAGCAGGCCGGAATTGACAAGGCGAAAAACCTGCTTCGTACCGAACTGGAATGGGCGCGACGGATGCCTCAGGCGCGCGGACACAAATCGAAGTACCGCTTGGAGCGCGTTGACGACCTGATTGCAAAAGCCGGACAGAACCTTAACGAGCGAAACATTGAACTGAGCATGAACTCGTCGAGGCTGGGCAACAAAATTCTCGATATTTATTCCATTGATAAAGGTTACGACGATCTGAAGCTGATCACCAACTTTTCGTATAAATTTCAGAAGGGCGAAAAGGTGGGAATTATCGGGAAAAACGGCACCGGCAAATCGACATTCCTGAATGTAATTACCGGCAGTTTGGCACCCGACAAAGGAACCATTGAATTGGGCTCGACAGTTAAGTTTGGCTACTACCGTCAAAACGGGATTGAGTTTAACCCGAGCGATAAGGTGATTGATGTGGTGAACAAGATTGCCGAAGTGATCAATTTCGAGGACGGACGCAAGCTCACTGCCTCGCAAATGTTGACCACCTTCCTGTTTCCGCCCGATACGCAGTATTCGTTTGTCGAGAAGCTTTCGGGAGGAGAAAAACGGCGCTTGTATTTGTGCACGATTTTGATGCAAAACCCTAATTTCCTGATACTCGACGAGCCTACCAACGACCTCGACATTATGACGCTGGCCGTTTTGGAAGATTATCTGCGCGTTTTCCAGGGCTGCGTGATTATTGTGTCGCACGACCGCTATTTTATGGATAAAATTGTGGACCACCTGTTTGTGTTCGACGGCGATGGCGCGATCAAAGACTTTCCGGGGAGCTACACCATCTGGCGCAACAAGCAACTGGAAGAGGAAGAAAAGAAGCGGAACGAAAACAAGCCCGAGGTGAAAGTTGTTCAGAAACCGGTGAAGGAGAAAGAACGTAAACTCACTTTCAACGAGAAGAAAGAACTGGAGCAGCTCGAAAAAGATATTGCAGCGCTCGAAACCGAAAAAGCGCAACTCGACGAGGAACTGAACTCCGGCTCGTTAAACAACAATCAACTGATCGAAAAATCGAACCGGTTTGGGCAAATCACCGAACTGCTCGAAGAAAAGGAAATGCGCTGGCTGGAACTGAGCGAACTGGCGTGAGGAAAGTGGTCAGTGATCAGTTTTCAGTCGCAGTTTCCAAAAAAAGTAAGTCATTAGTGGTCATTTGCTGTAAAATGTAAACGCAGTTTCAACTAAGTAATAGAAAAAAGTTATTGTCGTATTTTAAATGTACTCACCCCGACGTCCGCAAAGCGGCCGTTCCCCTCTCTACTCTGGTAGAGAGGGGGAAGCACCGCAGACTTCGACGTGAACGTTCGACTGAGCTCACGCCGAAGTCTCAGTCGAACGATGCGCGGGGGGGGAGTCAGTATAAAAATACAAGCATAAGTACGACATTATTTCATTCTCATTACTTAACTCGTAACTTGAAACCCGCAACTCGTAACGATTTGCTACAATTTGGAACTTGAAACTTTCTTGAGATATGAAAACTTATGGATTAATTGGTTACAAGCTGGGACACTCGTTTTCGAAGGGCTTCTTTACCGAAAAGTTCGAAAACGAAAAGCTGAACGATTGCGAATACATCAACTTCGAACTGGATAGCATTGAAGCGTTTCCTGCCATCTTTAATCAGGGCAAAACGATCTGCGGACTGAACTGCACCATTCCGTACAAACAGGAAATTATGCAATACCTCGACGAAATTGACGAGGAAGCGGCTGCTATTGGCGCGGTAAATACGGTGAAGATTATTCGCACCGACGGACAGCAAAAGCTGAAAGGCTTTAACACCGATTTGTACGGATTTGAGCACTCGATTCGCCCGTTGCTGAAGGAAAAGCACCGCAAAGCGTTGATTCTGGGAACGGGAGGCGCCTCGAAAGCCGTGAAATACCTGTTCGACAAGATGGGCATCAGCTACATTTCGGCCACTACCAGGGAACAACCCGCCAAAAACGAACTTAGCTACGCGCAACTCACCAAAGCCGTTATGAGCGAACACCTGATTGTTGTGAATGCTACGCCGCTGGGCATGTATCCCAAGGTTGACACCTACCCTTACCTGCCCTACGACCTCATTACCCCCGACCATATTTTGTACGACCTCGTTTATAACCCGCAGGAAACCCTGTTTTTAGCAAAAGGGAAAGAGCGAGGCGCGAAAACCAAGAACGGATTGGAAATGCTTCACCTGCAAGCCCTGCGCGCCTGGGAGATTTGGAATAGCTAAAAATATAAGAACTGTGACGAAAAGGATCCGATCTTTGTTTTGAAGATCGGATCCTTTTTTTGTCACGCGGAATCGTATTAAGAACATGCGAAATCGTCTTAAGAGTTCGCGGAACTGTCTTAAGACCATGCGGAGCCGTCTAAAGAACGCGCGAAACCATCTTGGGATCGTGCGGAGCCATCTTAGCAGTGCGCGGAACCATCTTAAGACCGTGCGGAGCCGTCTTAGCAGTGCGCGGAACCGTCTTAAGACCGCGCGGAGCCATCTTGTGACCGTGCGGAGCCATCTGAAGAGTGCGCGGAGCCATCTTGTGACCGTGCGGAGCCATCTGAAGAGTGCGCGGAATCGCCTGAAGAGTGTGCGAAACCATCATGTGACCGTGCGATCTGACAAAGCCTGGCACGTATCTGACAAGGTCTAGCATCAATCGGGATAATCTAGTGCATGTCTTCCGAGGTCTAATATCAACCTCGCTCATCGGGATATGATAAAGAATAGCGAACGCTAGTGCCAATTTGCAATTGGCACTTTTTAGTTCTGGATTTGTAATTCGGTTCTGCCGCATCAACTACAAAAAATATGCAAACAAGCGTTGCGAGCCAACGAAAATCTGGTAAAACTCCCCACGCAGAGAATGTCCAATAAACGCAAACCAGCCAACACAGGAAAAATACTGATCATTCGCGGGAACCATTACCCCTGACAGGGTTCGAAACCCTGTCAGGGGTGAAGCTGTTGCTGCCCAGAGCCTTTAGTGAGCGAAAGCCTGAAAAAAATAAAATTTCTTCATGACGATTTATAGGTTAAATGTTTTTATTTTTATCAAAAAGAAATATAAAAATAATGTCTGATTCCAATCAGACCTACACTCCCGAAGATGGGCGGTTAAGTCTGATAAAATCAGACTTACATACGAGTTATAGGCAAGCTTGAGAAACATCCTGCAAATATCAACCGATAAAAATTCAATTATGAGTGAAAGCTTAAGAAAAATTGCGAATCAGATTAACCAAAAATCCAAAGATTATAAGATTGGAAAACTTCAAGATATCAGGAAGGATTTAAAAGGATTAAAGAAAAAAGCAAATAGCAACATTTTTGTTGATGACTCGAAGACTATGACTGAAGATTGGGCTTTTCATTATGGTGGCAGGTCTGAGATTCAATTCAATATTGGATTTGAAGATGAAGGTTTGAGATATGGAATGGCATTCTCACTTGAAACAAGTCAAACATTACCAGACATTAACCACTTAAGACCAAAAATTGAAAAGCTTAATATATTGTTTGAGGAAAAACCTGAGCTTTTCTCTGATTATAAAATGTGGTATTGGCAAAATGGAAAAAGGAGTGAAATTTTCGATTTTAGAAAAATAAACTCCGACCTTATTCAAAATGGGACTTTTATCTTTTTTGGAAAGTTAGCAGAGTTAGATAAACTCGACTATAACGAAATCCTCCGAACTTTTGATAATATGTTATCGGTTTATACATATATTGAAATGAGGGAATTTGATACTGATTGGGTAGACAACACAATCCAGGTTACATCAAACACAAAACTAAGAAATCGTTTTTCTGGTAGTGGAGCTAATGCTCCAACTACAAATTCTTTTTCTTATTGGATTAATGGAGAAAGAAATGTTGAGCCATTGCATGCAAAACTACAAGCACTTTTTGTCGATTATCTTTCAAAAAAAAGTATAAGTTATGAGGAGAATAAAGACTACATAGATGTTCAATATGCACTTGGAAAAGACTTATACTATTGCGAAATTAAACCTACTCAGAATATGGATAGTAGATATGCTATTCGTATGGCAATTGGTCAATTATTGGAGTATCGTTATTTTAACAACCGGGACTCAAAATTGGAAATTGTGATTGGTTCAAAACCAAGGATTTCTGAAATTGAATTTGTAAAATCATTAAATATGAGACTGACTTATTTAGATGAACTGACAAATGAATTCACAACAGAATAAAAGCCAGCCCATAACAAATTGCAAATTGCATTGCGAGGTTCGTGCCGTGCGTTGTCTCTGCTCCTTTCTTGACCGTCATGTCCTACCGGACGCTGACGCTCTTCGAAATCCGCAACGACAAATTGCAAGTGACCGTTACCAGCAAGGCTGAAAAAATGAAGAAATGTGCATAATTGATTACATAAAAGATAATTCAAATTGGATAAAAGATATCTCGACAATCCTTTTTACAGCGACTGGAACAGTTATCGCTATTTTGACCTATTTGCGAGCAAAAGCGACAATCCTTCAACCTAAAAGAACGGAAGTAATAAAAAAGCAAACAGAAATATTAAGTGACTTTCTAACTTTAATATCAGAAAATAATAACTCGATTGACTCGGGGCTTGACTACGTGAATCTGTTAAACTACAATGTTGACTTAGCTTTAAGAGAATATGGACTAATTGACATTCCCAAAGATTCTGAAAAATATAAAGAATTCAATGGAAACATTGCTGGCTGGATACAATTTTTGGAAAATGACATTTACGACTTCGTCTTTATCGAAGGATCTATGGAAATTTATGATAATTCGATATTTGAAAAGGATAATCGGTTGAGACAAAGGTTTTATGAGATACAAGCAAAAAATAATAATATTGCCATACATCGCATTTTCTATACTCACCGACATATCCGATTTTACAAAAAACTTAAAGATTTTTGGAATAATCCATTTCTGACTACAGAAATGCACAAAATAGCCTATGAAATTGGGAAAAATATCCATCTGAATATACATTATGACCTAAGAGTTATCCTCCAAAAATTAGTTGAGGAATATTCTAAAGCCATATTAGAAAACAAAGCACCTGATGAGGAAATTTTGACAGAAAAATTTAGACATGAAACTTTGTTCCGTGTTTTTGAAAAGGAACGAAAACATCATGATAAAGACTATGAATCTTTAAAAGAAATAATACAAAAACACTTAATGATTGACAATAAATGGTGAAAGCTCAACTGCCCCTCGTTTGAGCATTTGCGGAAACGAGGGGTAGCAGCGTTACCTTTCACCGCTACGCGGCTTCTAAAGATCACGGCAACATCACTTCTACCAAACTATCGCCGCAAACGCGGCTATTCAGGTGCATCGCACCGGGAGTTTGGTAGATAAAATAAGTCCAGGAGAACGGAAAAAGGCGCATCGCGCCGACAGGCTGGTCTTCGTCTGTATCTGTTATGTCGTAGGTAGAATGCAAAATATAAGGATTCAAAACCACGCAACCTCTTTCTAACCTTAGTAGAAAACAACTGTACAAAATCAAACCTTATTACCTTGGTTACAGGCAAACACCGAACTTGATACTCGGGGTACCTTTCACCGCTACGCAACTTCTAAAGGTCACGGCAACATCACTTCTACCAAACTATCGCCGCAAACGCGGCTATTCAGGTACATCGCACCGGGAGTTTGGTAGACAAAATAAGTCCAGGTGAACGGGAAAAGGCGCATCGCGCCGACAGGTTGGTCTTCGTCTGTATCTGTTATGTCGTAGGTAGTATTCAAAATACAAGGGTTCAAAACCACGCAACCTCTTTCTAACCTTAGTAGAAAACAACTGTACAAAATCAAACCTTATTACCTTGTTTACAGGCAAACACCGAACTTGATACTCGGGGTACCTTTCACCGCTACGCAACTTCTAAAGGTCACGGCAACATCACTTCTACCAAACTATCGCCGCTAATGCGGCTATTCAGGTACATCGCACCGGGAGTTTGGTAGACAAAATAAGTCCAGGTGAACGGAAAAAGGCGCATCGCGCCGACAGGTTGGTCTTCGTCTGTATCTGTTATGTCGTAGTAGTATTCAAAATACAAGGGTTCAAAACCACGCAACCTCTTTCTAACCTTAGTAGAAAACAACTGTACAAAATCAAACCTTATTACCTTGTTTACAGGCAAACACCGAACTTGATACTCGGGTTACCTTTCACCGCTACGTGGCTTCTAAAGGTCACGGCAACATCTCTTCTACCAAACTATCGCCGCAAACGCGGCTATTCAGGTACATCGCACCGGGAGTTTGGTAGACAAAATAAGTCCAGGTGAACGGAAAAAGGCGCATCGCGCCGACAGGTTGGTCTTCGTCTGTATCTGTTATGTCGTAGGTAGAATGCAAAATATAAGGTTTAAAAACCACGCAACCTCTTTCTAACCTTAGTAGAAAACAACTGTACAAAATCAAACCTTATTACTTTGTTTACAGCAAACACAGAACTTGATACTCGGGTTACCTTTCACCGCTACGCGGCTTCTAAAGATCACGGCAACATCACTTCTACCAAACTATCGCCGCTAACGCGGCTATTCAGGTGCATCGCACCGGGAGTTTGGTAGATAAAATAAGTCCAGGAGAACGGAAAAAGGCGCATCGCGCCGACAGGCTGGTCTTCGTCTGTATCTGTTATGTCGTAGGTAGTATTCAAAATACAAGGGTTCAAAACCATTCAGACGGTTAACTGTTTTATCGTTGAATGGAAAGAAAAACGAAACATGGAAACAATAACCAACCCGAAAGTAGATAAATACCTTGTTGACGGGTGTATGCGCTGCAAGTTTGGTGGAACGCCCGACTGTAAAGTGAACAACTGGAGAGACGAACTCAGCGCCTTGAGGCATCTGGTTTTGGAGTCTGGACTAACCGAAGATTTGAAATGGGGAATGCCTTGCTACACCGACAACGGGAAGAATATTTTGATGGTAGCCGCGTTTAAGGAGTACTGCTCGCTGAGCTTTTTCAAAGGTTCGCTCATGAAGGATGCAGACAATGTGCTGGTTAGTTCGGGCGAAAACTCGCAGGCCATGCGCTACATGAAATTTACCGACCTTGCCGGAATTGTTGCGCACCAAGAGCAGATTAAAGCCTACATTGCCGAAGCGATTGCCATTGAAAAGGCGGGAAAGAAGGTTCAGTTTAAAAAAGAACCGGATCCCATGCCCGACGAATTGCTGAGTGCTTTTGAAGAATACGCCGGACTGAAAGAAGCCTTTGAAGCGCTAACGCCCGGCCGACAACGCGGATACATCATTTATTTCGCGCAACCCAAAGAATCGAAGTCGCGCATGAACCGCATTGAAAAATGCCGCGAAAAAATACTGAAAGGCGAAGGGTTGAACGACAAATACAGTTGAAGGTATTGATCGATGTTCGGGAAAGCAGGATATGTATTTTCTATTATGTAACTACCTATCTAAGACTTGCGCCATTCCGTCTGAAAAAGGGAAAGAGCCTTGATTTAGGTATTCCCGCAGACGGCTGATTTGCCCGTTCTTATACCCCGGGCTCCGTTTCACTTCACCCAGGGTTATTGATATGCTATCCCTTCAGGATAGAAAAACAGTTACTTTTCGTCGGCTTCCTGTACGCGCCGTGTACCCGAATACAATTCGTATTTTCGGAAGCTGCATTCGAGCGAACCATTAAGCACAGGAACTTTGCGCGATGGACGCAAGCCAATTGATTTCAGGCATTGAGGCGTACTGACAATCCAAACCGTTGCGTTGGTGTAATGCTGTTTCAGGCGGTCGCCGATCATCTTGTAAAAGTTGGTATCGTCGGGCGTCAGACGTTCGCCATACGGTGGGTTGAACAGCAAAAACGGGTTTTCAACCGAAGGCTCCAGGGTCATAAAATCAGCGGCGCAAAACTCGATTAAATCAGCCACTCCGGCTTCTTCCGCATTGCGCGAGGCAATATCAATATTCCGGCGCAAGATATCCGAAGCAAGTATTTTCGTGGTATTCGTTACTCCTGAATTGGCTTCCTGCTCCACGCGCTGAAAGAGCTTGGCGTCAAAATTGATCCAGTTCATAAAACCGAAGCTCTTGCGCACTGTTCCCGGATAAATTCCGTTAGCAAGCATGGCAGCTTCAATGGAAATGGTTCCCGAGCCACACATGGGGTCGATCAGGGTGCTTTTACGGTCCCAGTTACTGAGCTGAAGCAAAGCAGCAGCCAACACCTCGTTGATTGGCGCTTCGTTTTGTGCCTGACGATAGCCCCGCTTGTGCAACGAATCGCCACTGCTGTCGAGCGAAATGGTGCAATAGCCATTGCTGATGTGCAGGTTGATCAACACATCGGGGTCTTTCGAATCGACATTCGGGCGTTCGCCAAACTTGTAGCGAAAACGGTCGGCAATAGCATCTTTTAGTTTGAGCGAGGCGTACATCGAGTTGTTGAACAAGTCGGAGAACACCGTACTTTGAATGGCAAATGTCTGCTTCACATCAAACAGTTCTTCCCACTTGAAATTGCGGCCACGCTGGTACAAATCGTTGGCCGTATGTATGTTGTACGAATCAATCGGAATCAGAATGCGCAAAGCCGTGCGCAGGCAATAGTTGGCCTTGTACATCATTTTCAAATCGCCCTTGAAATACACCGAGCGGCGACCAATCTGCACTTCGTTGGCGCCAAGGTCGATTAATTCTTTGGCCAAAGCTTCTTCGAGGCCAGCCAGCGTGGTGGCAGTGTAGGACTGTGTGTTCAATGCAATAGTTTTAAATTGTTTGGGTTCAGCGCAACTTTCACGAGCAACCCTAGCTTTCTGAAGCAACCGATGGATGGCCTTTAACGATCCCCCTTCCGGCATTTTCAATAAAATTCAGTATTTCGTCGCGTTCAACCGTTGGGGCAAAATTAGCTTTTATAATTTCCAAAGCATGACTTAGGTTTCTCTTTTCCTGAAAAATCACCCGATAAATCGCTTTAAGTTCGTCAATTTTATCCGAAGTAAAACCTCTCCGAAGCAAGCCAACGCGATTAATGCCTTCGTAGCACAGCGGATCGCGCGCGGCAACAATGTACGGTGGAACATCCTTTACTATTTTACTCAATCCGCCAATCATGGTATGCGCTCCAATTCTCGAAAACTGATGGATGCCCGTCAACCCGCTGATATTTGCCCAATCGTGAACAATTACCTCTCCGGCCATTCCGACGTTAAACCCAATAATGCAATGATTTCCTATTTCGCAATCGTGGCCAATATGCGAATTAGCCATAATCAGAGTATGGCTTCCAACTACCGTTTTACTCTTTGAAGCAGTGCCCCTGTTCACAGTTACGTACTCGCGTATTGTAGTGTAATCGCCAATTTCAACCGTGGTATATTCACCTTTAAATTTTAAATCCTGGGGAATACCAGCAATCACAGCACACGATGAGATCACACAGTTACATCCAATGCGTGTTCCATCCTGAATGTCAACGCCATTGCCAATTTGAGTATTGTCTCCAATAATCACATCATCTCCTATTGTTGTAAAGTTTCCAATTTGAACGTTTCTGCCAATCTTTGCATTTTTTCCTATTACTGAAGTTTTTGAGATCATACTTTCAAAATTAATTGGAGCGCAAATTTCGCTCGATAAAAACGTAATTTCATTGACATTAGGTCAATTAATCGAAGCTCGGATGCGGCTCAAAGTCTCCTGACTGACATTCAGCAACGAAGCAATGTGCTTTTGCTTGGCTTTCTTTATCATTAACGGAAATTTATCGATCAGGTACTGATATTTTTGCTGAGAGGTCAACGACCCAAAAACAAAATGGAATTCGTCAAAATTAGCGAGTGAACGCCTGAAAAACTCTGCGTAAAACTTAAAGAAAAGCGGATATTCCAAGAGTTTCTTCTCATCGTCGAACGACAATGAATAAACGACTGTGTCTTCACAAGCCTGCAAATATTCCAATGACGGCTTTTGGTTAAAATAACTTGACATGATAGCAATCCAATGATTATCATGATACAACCACTTGGTTATTTCTTCTCCATCATTCAAATAGTATCTTCGTACAAGCCCGGACTTGATGAAATTAATCTTTGTACAAACTTTTCCTTCCTCCGCCAGAAACTCATTTTTGAGGTAAATCTCTTCCTTAAAATAATGAAGAATTACCTTTTGGGTATGCTCATCCAACGGCTGAAACAAATTGATATAACCCAACAATTCTTTCATCTCAGAACTGATTTCCTGATTAAATGCCACCGCCATCCACAAAATCGGGTTCTTTGGCTTTCGACTGAATAAGTTTGGTATGAGGCGGCAAACTATTGGTTACCCATACGTTACCTCCAATAACCGAATTAGCGCCAATCCTTATCCGGCCTAAAATGGTAGCCTGCGCGTAAATAATTACATTGTCCTCCACAATCGGGTGGCGTGGAATTCCTTTAATGGGGTTGCCGTGCTTGTCGAGCGGGAAACTTTTTGCGCCCAGCGTAACGCCCTGGTAAAGCTTCACATTGTTGCCGATGATGCAGGTGGCGCCAATCACCACGCCCGTTCCGTGATCGATGGTGAATGCTTCGCCAATTTGCGCTCCCGGATGAATGTCGATACCGGTTTCGGAGTGACCCATTTCGGAAATAATGCGCGGAATGAGCGGCACGTCGAGTTTAAGCAACTGGTGTGCAACCCGGTGATTGATGATGGCTCGAATCGTTGGATAGCAATAAATCACTTCGCTTTTGCTGTTGGCAGCCGGGTCGCCCAAATAAGCGGCCTCTACATCGGTAATGAGCAGCCGGCGAATCTCGGGTAGCGACGAAATGAAATCGGAAGCCAGGTTTTGTGCAAACCGCGAACGTTCCTGCATATCAACCATCACCGGATTCTTGCACGTAAAACATAGTCCGGCCAAAATTTGCTCCGACAGCAACTCGAAAAGCTCATCGACATACACGCCAATGTAATGCCCGATGGTATTCTGGCGCAAGCTGGTATTTCCGAAGTAGCCCGGGAAAATAATCTCGCGAATAACGCCCACTACACGGGTAAGCTTTTCGATGGATGGCAAGGGCTCTCCAATGTGGTGTTCGTGGCAAACGATATTTAATAAGCTCGAATCGGAAAGTTGCTCAACAGCATTTCTCATCTTATGCTCTAAATTTTTCTCTGCATTCATAACCTTTTAATTTTTAGGGGTTAAAACGTATAGAGGTTAATTCAAGATTGAAACTTTGCAAAAATCATACTTTTAGGTACGAAATCAAATTTATCGGGGGTAAAGTTTCAGTTTTCACCAGAAAATTTACGAACTGCGTCGATGGCATTGTTTAAACGCACATCGTTTGTGCCGCCAATCTCAACAAAGGGAAGCTTTCGGCGGATCAACTCGTTGCGGTATTGATTGAAAAGCTTCAGGCGGTTTTCGCCGCCATTTTCGCGTACAGGGTCGGCTTCCCAGGGTAAATCGGGCAAACAGAGCAAATACAAATCAACCTGACAACTGCCCATCGCATCTTCGAGCCATTCGGGAACACGCCCGAATACCCACTCGAACCAAACTTTGGTAATAATCAGCCACGTATCGAAAAAAACGAACTCCACAGAACTTTCCTTTGCCTGGACATATTGCTCAATTTGCTTACGCGCAATGTTTTCCACATCGGCAAACGTATAATGCCCGCGGAGTTGCTCAACATACTCACGAGCATATTCGGGCACGTACAAACCGCCAAACCGCTCGGCAAGTTGGGTGGCCAAAGTGGTTTTTCCGGTCGATTCGGGGCCGGTTATTACGATGCGTATTTGTCTCGAAGCTTCCATTTGATTGTTACCGGCGTTCGTTTGTTTTTAAATCACGTTTCCATTCGATGTAGCCAATGCAGGCCATCACCGTATAAATGACGAAAAGTACGACTGTTGGATACAGTTGTTTGTATAAAAAAAGACCGACAGAAAAGGCATCGACAAATATCCAGACCAGCCAATGCTCCAGAATTTTGCGGGCCAACATCCAGGTAGCCACAATACTCAGGGCAGTGGCTAATCCGTCGGCCATAGGCACCGGCGAGTCGGTAAATTCTTTCAGGATATACCAAATCAGCAAAAACAGAAAAATGCTAACCACACTTAAAATGCCGGTCGTTTTGGCCGTAACCTGCGAAACCGGAACCGATTCGGTATGTGTCGCTGAATCGCCCCTGAGCCATTCGTACCAACCATACAGACTTATTACAACGTAGTAAACCTGCAAACCCATATCGGCATACAATTTCGAAACAAAAAACACCACCACATAAAGCACTGATGTAAGTAACCCGATTGGCCAGGTTAAAATGCTTTGCCTGATCGAAAAAAAGATGTACGCTATACCTAAAATGGCTCCCAGGAGTTCAATGTAGTTTCCTGAAAGCCATTTGATGATCTGATCCATGCAATATTTGTTGTGACTTGAGGGTTGTAGGTTACGGTTTGTTCACTCGTAACCTGCAACTCGCAACAATTCAAATTACTTTTCTTTTCCTTCCAATATTTTCTCGTATTCGCCACGTTTGCTAAAAATTGCTACTGCTTTTTTAATTGTTTCATCATCAGCATTCATAACCTCAAAATATTCGCTAACCGAGAATAAATCGCGGGCAATCAATCCTTTCACCTGTTTTTTCAGTAAAGGGCGGGCAAAAGCCATACTCTTTTCGTCCTTTTTCACTCCTTCTTTTTCGCCATCATCAAATATTTTATTTACCATTTCGTCAGTAACTTCAAATTTATCATTGAAGGTTTTAAAATCAGGATATTTCTTCTGAAAATCAGCTCTATTCTTATCAACCAAATCCAATGCAGCAGGATAAATTACATTCTTCCGGCTTAAAGTATTGTAATAAATGTAATACTTTGAAGTATCCAAAGGAACAAATAAATCGGGCATAATGCCACCACCGCCATACACTGTACGTTTGTTAACTTTCGTTTCATACTTTTCCTTCTTATTCAAAACAATACTGTCTTTCGAGAAAAATTCGCCTTTTTCCATGCGGTGCATATAATCTTTCTGATAGTCCTCAATACCATCAGAATAAGGTTTTTGAATACATCTGCCGCTTGGAGTATAATAATGTGCAGTTGTAAGCCTGATGAGAGAACCATCGGTTAGGGGAAATGGTTGCTGTACCAAACCTTTTCCAAACGAACGACGGCCAATTAAAACACCCCTATCCCAATCCTGAATCGCCCCGGCAACGATTTCACTAGCCGAAGCCGAATTTTCGTCGATTAAAACAACCAACCTGCCTTGTTCTAATTCTCCGGCTGCAGTTGAACTATATTCCTTTTTCTCCGAATGTAATCCTGAAGTATAAACCACTAGCTTGTAAGCCGAAAGAAATTGGTCAGCTAACTCAACGGCAGCATTCAGGTAACCACCACCATTTCCGCGTAAATCGAGCACAAGGTTATTAAGTTTATTTTTACCCTTTAAGGTCTTTACGGCTTCAATAAATTCGCTGGTAGTTGTTGCCGAGAACTTGTTGAGCTTAATGTAGCCCGTATTATCGTCGAGCATATACGAAGCATCAAGGCTGTTAATCGGGATTTTATCGCGGATTACGGTAAATTCAAGCACGTTTGATTCTCCTTTTCGTTTGATTTTCAGATCAACCCGGGTTCCTTTTTTACCGCGTAAAAGATCGTAAACATCGGTATTCTTCAAACCAATATTCGTAATCACTTTTGCATCAACCTGGATAATACGGTCGCCTGCCCGAATCCCAACTTTTTCTGATGGACCGCCCGGAACAGTAGTTACAACCATTAATGTATCACGAAAAACATTGAACGAAATTCCAACTCCTTCAAAATTACCCTGAAGTGGCTCGTTCATCTTCTCAACTTCAGCTTTTGAAATATAAACCGAGTGAGGATCAAGGTTTCGCAGAACCTCAACAATGGCTTTTTCCGTCAAATCATTAACTTTCGTCGAATCAACATAGTAGCTATCGACCAAACGAAGTAAACGTCCAAATTTCATAGCACTTTCCTGTACATCCTGTGCCAAAATCCGATTGTTACTGCCCAAGGCAACAAATGCAACAATCACCCATAAAGCTATTTTCCTGATTTGCATAAAAATTGATATTACCGACCCAGCCGCTAAAACGACAGGGATTTATTGATTAGCAAAGATAAATTAATTAAAGGGCCTACCTAATTCAGGATTTCTTAATATTCCTTAATTGTTTCGAAATACATTAATTCTGTTATGTAACTACTTTTTTGAGGGGGGTATGTCATTCTCCCGGCATAACGCATAGCCTGACAGCTATGCGGTTAAAACCGGGGGTATTGATATTTTACCCCTCCAGGCCAAAAAACAATTACATTCAATCGCATTCGATGTTTCCCTTTTTCCAGTTATTCGCTTATAGGCTGCATCGAGATGCTAACTGAGGTACTATTAACCATTAGTATTACTTGAATACTTATGATTACATCGCCAAATTACAAAGTGATATTTCTTCGAATCGAAAAAGCCGGTAATAAGCCGGCTTTCTCAAAAAAGACTAAAACTATTATTATTGAGCAAATTCCACTTTTTCTTTAGGTAAAACCAAAGCTAATACAAAGTAAATCAATACTAAAAGTGGGTTATAAAAAGCGAACCAGGCAAAAGTAATCCGAAACAATACCGGATCAAGTTCTGGATTAATGTAGTTTGAAATTCCGCTGATAACACCAGCAACCAATTTTTCATTTGAGCGAGTTAAACGTTTCATGGCTTAAATTTTTAATTGTTTATAATCTGTTTTGTTTCTGTGTTCCAATTTCTATTGTTTCATGGAAAGTCCTTCGGCTGTCATTTCCCATTTTTTACCAATCATTTCTTTACTCCAAATATTACTCAGGTTGTCTATCTCCAAATCCATAGATTCCAGATTTTTCCCAAGGTAAACTTGTTTCCCAACCGGGACTTTTAACGTTACAGTAACTTCTTGTTTTCGCCATTTTGTTTGATTATCAAGTATAAAAAAACGATCGAGTAAAAGCGTTGAGTCCCTGACTGAAAAACTATAACTGATGTTAGCAAGATTTGCCTGAATATCAGCGCTATTCTTTCCCCTGGTCTGTTTGCTGATTACTACTGAGAAATCGTTCGCTGTGGCTGCTTCAATTTTAATTTCGGGATGACCGGCAAGTACAAGTCTGTTATTCAATTTCAACAAAGTAAATTCATCGAATTTTGTATTGTGGTCATCAATCGTTTCGGGCAAGGTATTTATATCAATGCAGAGTGTTTTTGTATTCTGAAGGTTCAAAGACTTTACAATGGTAGCTGAATTTTTACGGCTAAAGTTGTCAGCTTGTCCAACGCCTATTGCAACAACAGAAAGCAACGCCAGTAACCAAATTCCGAAAGCCCCCAGGCCTATTACTTTATTGTTTGTTTTATACCTGAAAACCAGTTTAGTTCCTATAAAAAGAATTGACAGCAAAGGAATACCCACAACCAAAACCATTAGAAGCAAGGTTAAACTTACAGTAGATGGACTAACCATAAAACCAAGTATTCCGGCAAGGTCAACGTCAGGGTTAATTCCCGAAACAGTAGTATGTAAAACGGTGTTTCCCATTAAAACAGAAATCATAAAGAAAATCAGCCCTAAAAATCCGGTAACGATGAACAGCGAACCAAATATTACAGTAAAAAACCTACCTAATACATTGGCCACTTTCACTCCTGCCCTTCTGCCCTGAACAATCATTTCAGCACCTCCATTTTCGGTAAAGCTTTTCTTTACCTCGGTCATTTCTTCCTGTACCGATTTTTTAATACTCTGAATTGTAGCTTCTTCTCCCTTCATTTCGAGACGTTGGGCTGTTGTTTTAGCTTTGGGAACCACAACCCATAAAATGAGGTAAATGATGCCCGAAAATCCGAATCCAAGGAAAACAAGGGCAACAAAAAGTATCCGCAAAAACACCGGATCGATATTGAAATATGCGCTCATACCTGAACAAACCCCACCCAATACGCGAGTTTCACCATCACGGTACAAACGTTTCTTTGCTTTAGGAGGGATTTCAGCGGCAAAATTTTTCTTTTCAGTTTTTGTTTCATCTTCATCTACAAAATCTTCAGGGTTTCCCATACGACGAATTACTTCATCAACCATTTCTTCAGTTATGGCCTCATTTCCTTCCTGAAGTTTACTTTGCAGCAATTCGGCAATTCTGGATTCAATATCCTGGAGTATTTCCTGCCCGGCTTTTTGGCTGGAAAAATGTTGGGCTAAACGTTCCAAATAATCACTTAATGTTTGATAAGCCTCTTCTTCAATGTGAAAGACATTACCTCTGATGTTTATTGTTACTGTTTTTTTCATGGCTATAATAATTTCCGTTGTTTCAAAATCTGTTGTTTATCTGTTTAATTCCGGCTATTGATGTGTAAAATAGCCTCGTTCAGTTCGTTCCAAAATTTTCCCAATTCATTGCGGAATGCTCTCCCCGGTTCTGTTAATTCGTAATATTTCCGGGGTTGACCGTGTGGTGTTTCTTCCCAACGATACCCAAGATAACCCTCGTTTTTTAACCTGATCAACATCGGGTAAACCATCCCTTCAACTGTAATCAGTTCCGACTTTTGTAGGTTATTTAAGATATCGCTGATATAAAGAGGTTCGTTTCCCAGCACCGAAAGAATGCAGTATTCCAAAACTCCTTTTCGCATTTGTTCTTTTGTTTGTTCCAGTCTCATGATTTCTCCTCCTTAATTGTTTTTGGTTTCTGTTTCTATGACGCTTGTTTTTCGTTTCAGTTACAAATAACATAGAACTTTTTTAAAGATTCTACCTTTTCTTACATTGTTATTTGTACTACAAATATATGTTTTTTAAATGGTATCATGTATCACATAGTAGTATTATTTTTTTAAATAATTTTCAATGACCATACAAAAATCTGTAGAACAGTCATTTAATGACAAATTAAAATTTTCGATCACGAATAAAAAGACTCATTTTACCTCTAATTGTCGGCAATAAAGCCTATTGTTTTATCTTTGCCGAACTAAAAAATAAACCAATGTCACTCGTAATCGAAGAAAAAGACCTTGAAAAATTTATTCTGATTGGCGATCGGGTTTTAATCCGTCCCAAAAATCCACAAGAGCGAACAAATTCTGGTTTGTATTTACCTCCATCGGTTCAGGAAAATGAAAAAACACTGAGTGGTTATATCGTTAAAGTCGGTCCAGGCTACCCCATTCCGGCCATGGCCGATGCCGACGAACCTTGGAAAGAAAAGAAGGATGAAGTAAAATATGTACCACTTCAGGCAAAAGTTGGAGATTTGGCTGTCTTCCTGAATAAAAGCGGTTGGGATATTGAGTTTAATAAAGAGAAATACATCATTCTCCCCCACTCGTCTATCCTGATGCTTATCCGCGACGAAGGTCTGTTTGAATAAAAACGGTTATCGTTGTTGTAATTACTTACGGTTTTCATCGAAAAATAACGACAACAAAACAACAAATACAACTCCGCAACGTGAAAATCCCCACACTACACATCACCGGTTCCGGGCAACTCTTTTTATGGATGCACGGAATGTTAAATTCGGTTGAGTCAGATTCCATCTATTCACTAGTCGACTTCACAAGATTGACTGAACATGTCCAACTTATCAGGTATGATGCCTGCGATAAAGCTATAGATGGCGATTATTCATGGAATGGATTGGTTACAGAGCTAAAAACCATCATCGAATCATTGCAATTGGGCAAGGCTATTCTTGGAGGAGTATCGATGGGATCAGGAACAGCGCTTTATACAGCAATCCAACACGATGAACTTGTAAAAGCATTAATTTTAGTTACTCCACCACCGGCATGGGAAATTCGCACCGCCACACAGGCACTTTACGAAAAAATCGCATTAAAAGCCCGCCCTGATCACTTACCTGATTTTTTAAAGCGCATAATCCAACGCAATCAGGACCCGCCTGAATTCTATGAACAGCAATTTCCAGGTACACGTAAAAAGCTTCTCGATATGAGAATGAGTTTTCACCCTGCTTATTATTATAGTATTTATCACGGCGGGGCAATTTCTGATTTTCCGCTACGGGATGAATTAACGAAAGTTAAAGTTCCGACACTAATCATTGGCGATCCGAATGACCCTGGGCACCCTATTGATGTTGCCAGGGAAATACACAACCTGATTCCTAATTCTCAATTAATAGAGCTCAGGAATATTGAAGATTATCTTCATTTACAAGAAACTGTAAGTAATTTTATCAAATCAGCCACATCAAATAACAATTCGTAATTTTTAATAGCTGTTTTTTTACAAATTAAAAAACAGAGTCTCGTATCCGATTTGTTTTTTTCGTATCTTGCACCAGTTTTTATCGATCATTAATACTATTATAAAAATATAAGTTATGGAGAAAATATCAGACAGAGTAGCATGTCTATCAGAATCGGCCACTTTGGCTGTGGCACAGAAAAGCCGAGAATTGAAAGAAAAAGGCATTGACGTGATTAGTCTGGGTGTTGGTGAACCAGATTTTAATACCCCTGATTTCATTAAAGAGGCTGCTAAAAAAGCCATCGACGATAACTTTTCAACCTATTCTCCGGTGCCCGGATATCCTCAATTACTGAAAGCTATTGTTGACAAATTGAAACGGGATAATGAGCTGGAATACAGTACTAATCAGATTGTCGTTTCGAATGGAGCCAAACATTCAATTGCCAACCTTCTTCAGGCACTGATTAACCCAGGCGACGAAGTCATTATCCCTGCTCCCTATTGGGTAACTTACATTGAATTGGTTAAACTGAATGAAGGGAAAAATGTAATAATTCCAACATCAGTAGAAAGTGATTTCAAAATTACTCCTGCACAACTCGAAGCTGCTATCACTCCTAAAACCAGGGCATTCTTGTTTAGCAGCCCAAGTAATCCAACTGGCAGCGTTTATACCAAAGAAGAATTAAAAGCATTTGCCGATATTTTCGCAAAAAACCCAAATATCATTGTCATTTCCGACGAGATTTATGAACATATAACTTATGGCCGTAAGCACGAAAGCATTGCCCAATTCTCAGAAATAAAAGATCGGGTTGTCGTTGTTAATGGCGTTTCGAAAGCTTTTGCAATGACTGGTTACCGTATCGGTTATATTGCCGCTCCACTTTGGTTGGCAAAAGCTTGCAACAAACTACAGGGACAATATACTTCAGGGCCATGCTCAGTTTCTCAAATTGCATCGGTTGCCGCGCTTAATGCCCCACTAGATACTGTTTACGCAATGGTCGAACAATTCCATAAACGTCGCGACCTTGTACTTTCAAAACTTGCTGAAATTTCTGGAGTAAAAGTTAGCAAGCCCGATGGCGCTTTTTACGTATTCCCTGATATTTCATCATTCTTCGGAAAATCGGATGGAAAAATAACCATTAACAATGCCGATGATATGGGTCTGTTCATTTTGTCGAATGCCTACACTGGTGTTGTTTCGGGTGAAGCTTTTGGTGCTCCCGAATGTATCAGGATTTCGTATGCCGCATCGGAAGCTGATTTGACAAAATCGCTCGACCGAATTAAGGCAGCACTGGCAACATTGCAATAGGTTTCAAACTCATATAATAGAAAAGCCTGAACTTAAAGTTTCAGGCTTTTCTATTATATGAGTTTTTACTACTCCGGCGTTTCCTCGCGATTGATATTTCGTTGCTGGTTTATAAAAACAATGCAGATTACACCCCAGACTATCCAGAAAAGGTAACCTCCAATATGAAATCTTTCTCCAAGCAAGCTGTGTGTAAATGTTCTAAAATCAAGATAAGTATATATCAAACCAAATAAAGCACACAAAATAAGTGAGCCTTGTACAACAAAATTGGCTTTCTTACTGCACCTTTTCCATACCAGAAATTGAACTAGTTCCAGTATAATCCAAACCATCCAAATAAATATAGCTCCTTTCCACCAAGAATTAAGAAACGTTAATTCCCTATGCAGAAAATGAATACCTACTTTACCTATTAACGTTGCTTTGGAGAAAGACCAACCGACAACAATAGCAAGTGGCACCAAAAAAATATTTAATCCGACAATTCTTTTAATCATAAAAATATAATTCAAAACATCCGAGGAAACACAACTACCAAACCAAGCCAGAATTCAGCAAGCTATCCGGATCAAGATTCTTTTCTTCAATAGATTTAAAATGTTTATATGTTCCAACTTTTAACTCGTAAGTTGCTGGTTCATCACAAACTATCATTCCTTTAGGATGTAATTGCAATGCACTAATTGTCCACATGTGGTTTACACCTTCTTCAACTGCATGTTGTAATGCACGCGCCTTGTTGTAACCATTAACAATGATCAAAACTTCCTTAGCATCCATGACAGTTGCAATACCTACTGTAAGTGACGAAGAAGGTACCTTGCTTATATCGTTACCAAAAAAACGGGAATTTGCTACTTTTGTATCATAATTTAGCTCTTTATCTCGTGTGCGTGAGGCGAGAGATGAACCTGGCTCATTAAACGCTAGATGTCCATCGGGGCCAATACCTCCCAGAAATAAATCGATTCCGCCAAAAGCTTTTATTTTATCTTCATAAGACTGACATTCAACTTTTATATCAGGCGCATTGCCATTCAGGATATTTGCATTTTCGGGCTTAATATCAATGTGACCGAAAAGATTAGTCCACATGAACGTATAATAACTTTGGGGGTGTTCTTTGGGTATACCCACATACTCATCCATATTGAATGTTACGACATTCTGAAAAGATACAACACCTGATTTATAAAGATTAATAAGCTCCTTATAAATTCCAAGCGGCGACGAACCTGTCGGTAAACCGAGAACGAAAGGTTTGACACTGGTTGGATTTGCCAGAACAATTTTTCTGGCGATGTAATTTGCAGCCCACTTTGAGGCAAGTTCATAATTCTCCTGAATAATAAGTCTCATAATTAATATATTTCAGTTGGTTATTTAATACTTTTTAATTTTTCTATCATAGTACCACCTAATTCTGTCTTACGTTTGATATGGTTAACAATCTCATTGACAAAATCATTATTTTCAAAACTACCTCTAACCTTTTCAAAATCAAGCTTCTGTGTAGTTTTATTTCCATCCATGCCAAATCCGGTCATCGAATCAAGCCGAAATTCTTTTTTAGCATCTTCATACAATTGCTCATCCAACCACACAACACTTTCCTTCCATTTTTCAATTAAAGAAATAACATCATTAACAGAAATATTTTCAACCGGTTTCCCAATTTTTTCAGAAAGAAGTTCAGCAGCCCAGGTCCATTCATATTCGTAATAATTATTGTGCATAATTTTGAATTCCTTCTCTATATCTTCAAGACTTTGAAATTCTTTTCGTTCAATCTTCCTAATTAAATTGATAACCTCTGTTTTAGGCGCAATCAATCCAGCCAAATCACTCCATTCTCCCTGGCCAATTGCATGTTTGGGTTTTAAACACAAAACCAACTCGTCCGATGTTTGAACATTACACTTTTCAAGACGTGAAATTACAGAGTTTCCAAGGAATTTATAAATAGCTTTGTCGTATAAGTTAATTCCTTTCTCCAAAGAATTTTTACTCATCATTGTATTTCGATAAGCAAAAACCTCTGTGGTTTCACCCGATATTTCTTTCAGACTATTCAAAATATATAAGCCCTTAAGCATTTTCTTTATTGTAAAAGGACTCAACAGGTTAAAATTAATACAATCGAGCTTTTCAGGGTCTTTTCTTTTATCTCGTCGTGGCCATTTCATCACATCTCTGATTGTACCAACACTGCGTAAATTCACACCAGGAGCTATCCAGCTATCATCCTTATTTTCAACCAGATAAGAAAAAGGCAGGTCAGATGTGTCAGTGTTTTTATAATGACGCCCCATTACCAAAGTAAATGCTCCTATTTTAGCAGGCCAAAGAATATATGAATCAGAGGTTGTTTTCGAACCACGTTCAACTACACCATGATGTATTGGACCCAATTTGTACATGTGGTTACTTTGATTCGAACCACTTCCGGCATTACAAAACGAGAACATTCCTGCAATGAGCAAGGTCGATTTGTGATGAGTTACTGTATATGGACCACCAAATATCGAACAAGCTTCACCATGAAATCCTTGGCAGTTAGCAAAAAACAATGAGTTCTCAGCAGAATATTGCTTTCCTAAAACACAACCCTGACCAATAAAGCAGTGTGAAACGATAGTTCCATCAGAAATCTCTGATCCTGAGGAAATAATAAAATCTTCAGCAATAATTCCTGCTCCAATTTTTACAGGAGCAAATTCATTGCTATTTACCGAACCATTTTCCAATCTGTTTGCCCCAATTACCTGGCTATAAGGCCCGAACTTTACATTCTTAATTTGCCTGCAATTTCTGATGACAGAATAAGCTCCAATTATTCCTTGCGAACTTTTTATTGATTCGGCATACACCGTAATTTTATTTTCCAATTCCTGAATCAAACAATGTCGATGCTTGTACCATGCAAGAAAATAAGCCAGGTGAGCCGATAATTTATCGTATATCATAACTCCACGACCACCAGTTTCATCTAGTGTTGATACCTTAATCCCATTTCCAAAACTCGAATTCCCATCGACAAAACAAATCTCAACATTCTCCAGGATAACATGATCACAAATTTGATAATTTGCTATGTAGTTGAACACATGACTGATGTACACATAATTACCGATTACACAATTATGAATAGTGGCATTATAAATTCCACAGTTACGAATTAAACCACCTGGGAAATTAATAGTTCCTGAATTATCTCCAATTTTAACAACTCCTGAAAATTGAACATTCCTAACATTTCCAGGAATGAAAACATTGCTCACGTAAACATCAGACCAACTTAAGGCAGAACATCCCTGATTAAGAAGTGTTTCTATCTCTGATGAAGAAAGTTGCCTGTATTCCTGATTCATTTTTTTCATATTATACGGTTATTTGGGCTAGATAATCATAGTGTTCACCCCTGATTATTTGCTTGCATTTTAAGTTATTCTTTAAAATAGAGTTTTCGAGATTAGAAACATCCACATATAACCAAGGGAAAGGTTGACTTTTCCATGTTCTATATTCAGTTTGAAATGTAAGTTCACCATAATATTTATCAGCCATAATGTCAATTAAGGCTGAACCATCTTCTTGCTCAAATAAAAATATCAGGTCAGAAGAATCGATAAGAATTTGACCACCAGGATTTAATAAGGTTTTTAAGTGGAAAAGTAGTATATCCAAACCTGGTAGTGTACCTGCAATGCCCGTTCCATTCATTAATAGTAAAATAGTATCAAACGTATTTCCTGAAAACTTAAAAATATCGTGATGAACGACATTCTTAATGCCTCGGCTTTCTAAAACCTGGCAGCAAAAAGCAGAAGTTTCGAGCGCTGTAATATCCAAACCTTGGTTTTGAAGATAAACAGAATGAGCCCCGGCACAAGCGCCAACATCCAAAACAGAGCCAGAACAAAGCTTTAATGCTTTCTTTTCAAGGACAGGCATTTGATTAAACGACCGAAACAAATAAGATGTTTCAATCTGATCATCGTCAAAGTCCTCAGAATGAACTATTATCGGTTGGTTTATTGAATTGAAGTGGTAATCGTAAACTGCTCTTCCAATTGGATCATCAAAAGTTAAAATCATACCTTTAATTGGGATGAATTAGTGATTTTGAATTTTGCCCACAAATTTAAAACATGTTTTCTTTTTTGAGAATAAATGTAGAAATCTTCAATTGGTCTTACTGCAATCAAAACATTTTTTGAATCAGTCGAATATTTCGAAAATCCGACAACTTCATTAAGGTTAATAATATTTAGTTGAAGCCATTTCGAAATTACAAACTCACTAATTCGCATTCGTATATCGCCAAATTCAGCCTCTTCATAAAATTTCAAGGCTTTTCCAAAAGTAACTTCAACAAAATGAAACATGTCTGGGGGTATATCATTAAGCTAATTTAAGGCAAAGCACGCTTAAAAAAAAGTAATCACAAAGAAATCAATAATTCTAAGATAAATGTTTAATGATTTGTTATCGCACAAAAAAGCCGGTTGAATTTCAACCGGCTTTAAATCAATAAATTATCTCATCTAAAACTTATATCCAACTGTAAATATTATACTGCTGTTACTATTCTTCAGAATCATAGACTGTAAATTCGGTTGAATTTCGTTTAAAGAATATTTTTCCACTGAATTGCTATATGTTATATCCGCAAAAAAACCACTTGAATTATAACCCAGACCAGCCGAGTATACTGAGTTATTCTTTTTGGTTAATGGATAATAATAATCACCTGATGGTTCCTTTTGCGCATTCGGATAACTTTGATAACCACCTCTTATACTAATCTGAGGTGCAATCTTATATTCCATACCTACTCGCAGATTTAACGTATTATTGAAACCGTTTGTAATTTCAGTATTCACATCGCTTAAATCTTCGTTATAGGAAGAATTTTTTCTGTACTTCATTTTCGAATAATCCAAATATTCTGCATCAAAGCTTATCAGTCCCTTTTTACCAAACACATAAGCGCCACTAAATACAGTTTTCCAAGGGCTATAAAGATTATATTCATATATATTTATTCCATCTGAGCTGTAATTCTTAATTAACCTTGAATCCATGTACAATTGTTTTTCTTCCTTTAAAACAAAATAAGTAGGAGTATGAATGGCCAAACCTAACCGAATATTATTTTGAGGTTTAAAAATGGTTCCAAGCTTTAAGTTATAGCCCGTTCCAGTTAATTTATAATCTTCTCCAAAGGTGTAAGAATTGTCCCCAAAGATTTCAGAATATTCTGAAACCTGACGAAGATCAACATTCTGAAAACCTAATGTCGCGCCCAGGTATAATTTATGATTAATATTTAAACCACCACTAAAAACAAACTCATTAATTCCTCCACTTCTTGAAAAACTTTTTCTTTGATTTACTTTTTCATCCGCATATAACAATGAAGAATACGACCCATCTATTTCTTTTCCTTCACTATCCAGGTTGGGATTAATCAGGTAAGTATCCCAAGCAAGTTTTGTTGGCCAATCTCGATATTCAATCTGATCAATTTTCTGATTTAAATAAGAATTTGACAATTTCTCTGCATTTGCATAGGAAGCAATATTATCCAGAAAAGATGCAGATGAGTTATTATTGTTAACATAGAAATTCTGACTGTAATCCAAAACATTGTTATAACCAATTCCATAATTAAAGCTTACAATTCCTGAATTACTGTTACTCGTCGGAATTACTCCTGTAAAACCAATATTACTTAGCTTAACCTGGAATTTATTATCATTGTATGTGAGATTTCCCAATGTTAAATCTGAACTATTTGATCTTATCACAGGTGTAATAACAAATTCACTTGTCCGATATAAACCAATTCCAGCTGGATTTATTGAAAATGACGTAAAGTCGCCACCAATCGCCCCAACAGCATTTCCTAATGCCCCAGCCCTGGCAGTACCACTAATTTTCTGATTTGACAAGAGATACGCATCCGATATTGTCTGAGCATTCATTTGAAAAACACAAAAAAATGATATCGCTATACTTATTAGATATTTCATGACTTTTCTTTTTAATTAATTTCTCAACTATTGTAACAATTATCTTCTACCACCGCTACCACTTCTACCGCCGCTACCAGAACCTGCTGAACCAGAACCACTTGATCCTCCACTATAACTACTGCCACCAGAATATGAACTTGAACTTCTGCTTGGTGCACTGTAGCTGGGAGATGAACTATAGTTGGAAGAAGATCGACTGTAACCAGAAGAAGAACTGCGGTTATATCCTGATGAACTCGATCCGGTTGAATAAGAAGAACTCGATCGATAAATTTGTCTCATACTTGAAGAACTTCGCGGTTCGGTATATTGATTACCTGAGTTGCTACTTCGAACCGAAGATCTGTCGTAAGTAACCGAAGTACGCGGACGTGAATAACTATTACTATTATAGTTGGATTGATTTACAATTCGAGGTTTGTTATAACTTGGTGTATAGTTCTGACGAACTACGCCACTTTGATCGTATGTTCTTCCGGTAGTAGATGGCTCGTAAGCCCTGCGAATATTTCCAGAAACAGCGTTTTGCTGCATTTGATTACTTATTTCACGCCCCGGGGTGTTACTTACTCTTCGACCATTAACACTTGTGGATGTTCGGCGGTCATTGACCAAAGTTGCATTCTTTAAATCACTCGTACCATTAACCGAACGGCTAACAGAATTTACTCCTGAAATTGAACCGTTGGCACTTCTGCCCAAACCATTACGACCAATAGCGTAATTTGACAAATCCGAACTTCTTCCATAACGCACGTTATCGCGATCTCTATGTCCTAAATAATAACCGCCACCGTAGTAACCGCCGTAGTAACCACCGTAATAGCCACCCCAGCCCCAATAACCTAAACCAAAGGAGAACGGCGAATAATAACTATAATAGGGATATCCCCCCCCCCATGAATACCAGGGATCGTAATAACCCCAGCCATAGTTCCAACCCCAATTCAAACCATAGTAACCAGAATACCAGGGTGAATAATACCCATCATAATACCAGTCATCATAAAACGGACTGTAATAATAAGGATTATGGAAACGACGAATACGATAGGTGTAATCCATGTCATCGCTATCGTAATAATTATTGATGACAGTTTTTACATCGTCGTCATTATAATAACGAGTAGTGTCAGAATTAACAAGTTCCTGATTATTCATATCATACGACTGAATATCAGAATTGCTTGCATTCTTGTCCTTCTGATAAATATAATTATTTACCGTAGCTGAGCCATCTACGTTTCGTCCAATCTGACTCATAACAATTTTCTTGTCCCTGACATCATTATTGTCCGGCTGAGCATTTGGCTTTGATTGATCAGCTAATGCTTCAACAGGAGGAACATCTGCGGGAGAGAAATAGATGTCATCATCATACGTCTTGGTCAGGCGAGTTCCCGTGGTACAAGCGCTAACCATTATGGCGACAAGTGCGATGATTGTAAGTTTAGTTTTCATAGTCAACCCTCCTTATAGAATGAGATAATTTTACTTTCTTTGTAAGCGTTAAAACTAATACGAAAAACGCAAATACCATACCAAAAATTTAAAAATGGCAAAAGAATTGACTTCACGCAGCGAAAATTATTCTCAGTGGTATAACGATCTGGTAGTCAAGGCAGATCTTGCTGAGAACTCTGCTGTTAGAGGATGTATGGTGATAAAACCATACGGATATGCAATCTGGGAAAAGATGCAGGCTGAACTTGACCGAATGTTTAAGGAAACAGGGCATGTCAATGCTTACTTCCCTCTTTTTATTCCAAAATCGTTCTTTAGTAAAGAAGCAAGTCATGTTGAAGGCTTTGCCAAAGAATGCGCCGTTGTAACCCACTACCGTTTAAAAAACGATCCAAATGGGAAAGGTGTTGTTGTTGACCCGGAGGCAAAACTTGAAGAAGAATTAATCGTTCGCCCGACTTCCGAAACTATTATTTGGAATACTTATAAAAACTGGATTCAATCGTACCGTGACCTTCCAATTCTTTGCAACCAATGGGCCAATGTTGTTCGTTGGGAAATGCGTACCCGTTTATTCCTTCGCACAGCTGAATTCCTTTGGCAAGAAGGGCATACAGCACATTCAACAAGTGAAGAAGCATTGGAAGAAACAAACCGGATGATTAATGTTTACGCTACATTTAATGAAGAATTTCTAGCGATTCCGGTAATTAAAGGAGCCAAATCGGCTAACGAACGTTTCGCCGGCGCATTGGAAACGTATTGTATCGAAGCCCTTATGCAGGATGGGAAAGCATTACAGGCTGGGACATCACACTTCCTTGGTCAAAATTTTGCTAAAGCTTTTGATGTTCGTTTTGCAACAAAAGAGGGTAAAGAAGATTTTGTTTGGGCAACTTCCTGGGGCGTTTCTACCCGACTGATCGGTGCATTAATCATGTCGCATTCAGATGACAATGGATTAGTTCTTCCTCCAAAGTTAGCTCCATTCCAGGTTGTTATTGTTCCTATTTACAAACAAGCAGATCAACTGGATGCCATTTCTGAAAAAGTAAAAGAAATTACCACCAAACTGAAAGCTCTTGGAATATCGGTGAAATACGATAATAACGACACAAAAAAACCAGGCTGGAAGTTTGCTGAATATGAGTTAAAAGGTGTTCCTGTACGTATTGCCATTGGCCCACGCGATCTCGAAAATGGTACAGCTGAAGTTGCCCGTAGAGACACCCTTGAAAAACAAGTTGTTTCGATTGATGGAATTGAAATCTACGTTCAAAAGCTACTGAATAATATTCAGTTAAATATTTTCAGCAAAGCCTTGAAATTCAGAAATGAAATGACAACATCTGTTGATACTTATGAAGAATTTAAAGAAGTACTTCAGAACAAAGGTGGTTTTATTTCAGCTCACTGGGATGGTACTCCTGAAACAGAACAAGCCATCAAAGATGAAACCAAAGCAACTATCCGTTGCATTCCATTCGATCAGGTTCCTGAAGACGGTAAATGTATTTACTCAGGAAAACCATCGAAAGGAAGAGTATTGTTTGCATTGGCTTACTAAAAAAGCTTAAATCATACGCCGGAAAGCAGTCAAATACGACTGCTTTTCTTATTTTTAAGGATACAAAACCGTAGCCATGACAAAAGCTAAAAAAGAGACAAACCAGTTGGAGAGTATTATCTTAAAAACCAACCTTAAACAGGAAGTTTACCGGAAATCGGTTGGTACTTTTGTTCTACTCAAAGAAGTTTTGAAAGAACTTGCCGACGAGTACCACGAAAAACTCAAAAATAAAGTAGATGACAACGTATTACCTGTTTACCAGGAAAAGGGGCCATTTGAAGCTGAATTTAAAATAGGTGGCGATATGCTCATTTTCAGTATGCACTCAAATGTTTTTGTTTTCGACCGTGATCATCCCATCTGGAAACTCGACTACATAAAGGCCAACACCATGAATTCATATTGTGGTGTATTCAATATATATAATTTCCTGACTGATAGCTTTAAATACAACCGTATGGAAGATTTAGGCTACCTGATTGCCCGAATTTTTGTGAACCGCGAAAACCATTTCTTTGTTGAAGGCAAACGACAGTCAGGCGAACTGGTTAAAGATTTTGGAAGTGACCAAATGACCAAAGAGTACATGAAAGAAATTCTGGAAACGGCAATTCAATACGCAATAGACTTTGACTTACTGGTTCCACCATACGATCAGGTTAAAATTGTAACCGTAGAGCAGGTTCATACTGAAATAAATAATTCTAAAATACAGACAGGCAAACGATTAGGATTCAAATTCAACTCCGACGACGTTTAAAGAATTATTAAATTATTAATGGTGAATGATTAAGTAAATCATTCGATATTTGGTTTGACATGGAACAAGTTTTAACGAGATTTTTAAGATATGTGAAGGTTTTCACAACTTCTGATCACAACAGCACCTCTTACCCAAGTACTGAACGACAAATCCCTTTTGCCGACATGTTGGCTGAGGAATTGAGAAACATCGGTTTAACTGAAGTTGACCGTGATCAATATGGATATCTAATGGCAACTTTGCCTGCAAATACCGAAAAGAAATTGCCGGTTATAGGATTTATTGCACACATGGATACAAGTCCCGATTATTCAGGCGAAAAAGTTAATCCGCAGTTAATCAAAGGATACCAAGGAACCGAAATTGTGTTAAACAATGAAACAAATACTGTTTTAAGCCCGAAAGACTTTCCTGAATTACTGAAATACATTGGCCAGGATTTGGTGACTACCGATGGAACTACCCTACTTGGAGCTGACGATAAAGCCGGAATCGCCGAGATTTTCACCGCAATGGAATATCTTGTTCAACATCCGGATATCAGGCATGGAAAAATTCGGATATGCATCACTCCGGATGAAGAAGTTGGGCAAGGCACCAAATATTTTGATGTGACCAAATTCGGGGCCGATTTTGCTTATACGCTCGATGGTGGTGAAATTGGGGAACTGGAATACGAGAATTTCAATGCTGCCGGTGCGAAAATTACGGTAAAAGGACGAAGTGTGCACCCAGGATATGCGAAAAATACAATGATTAATTCAGCCTTGGTGGGTATGCAAATTGTACAAATGCTCCCGCCTGAACAGCGCCCCGAACACACTACCGGATACGAAGGCTTTTTTCACCTTACGTCATTCAACGGTGATATTTCTGAGACCAAGCTAGAGTTCATCATTCGCGATCACGATCTCGTTAAGTTCGAAAGCAAAAAGAATTTGATGCGCGAAATCTGCAATTTGCTCAATATTCGCTACGGAGCCGGAACCGTGAACCTGGAAATGAAAGACCAGTATTTCAACATGAAACAAAAGATTGAACCTGTGAAATACATTGTTGACATTGCTGAACAGGCAATGCGCGAGCTGGACGTGAAACCTAAGGTTAAAGCCATTCGTGGAGGTACCGATGGAGCACAGCTTTCGTGGAAAGGTTTACCCTGCCCGAATATTTTTGCTGGCGGTCATAACTTTCACGGTCCGTACGAGTTTGTTCCGGTTCAATCGATGCAGAAAGCTGTTGAAGTTGTCGTACGCATTGCCGAATTGGTGGCAATTAGATAAATTGTTGCGAGTTACGAGTTGCGTGTTTCGGTTTGGCTGTCGCAAAGATTGTAGTTATAGTGATCCAATGAAGATATAATGAGAATTCTGTTGATGTGTCAAAGGTGGTTGACAAAAAATGAGTTTTTAACTCGTAACTTGAAACCCGCAACTCGCAACAGTTTCAATAACCCGTAACAAAAACATGGTCGAGCAATTTCTGAAATACATGCACAGTGAGAAGCTGTTTCATTCGTCGCAACGCATTTTGCTGGCGGTGAGCGGTGGCGCCGATTCGATGCTGATGCTGCATTTATTTGTCAGCAACGGCTTTCCGATGGCTGTGGCTCATTGTAATTTCGGTTTGCGTGGCAAGGAATCGGACGGCGACGAACAGTTTGTTGCCGATTATTGCGATCGGCACAACATTGCGTTTTACACCAAACGGTTTGAAACTTCCGAATATGCCGAATCAAAAGGTATTTCTATTGAAATGGCGGCCCGAGAACTACGCTACGGCTGGTTTGACGAACTGATCCGCCAACATCGCTTCGATTTTCTGGCGACTGCTCATCATCAGGACGATGTGATCGAAACCTTTCTGATCAATCTTTCGCGAGGAAGCGGCGTGCGCGGACTAAGCGGCATTCAACCCAAGTCGGGTAAAATTATTCGCCCGATGCTGTTTACCAACCGCACCGAAATTCTGGATTATTGCCAGCGTATGTCGATCGCTTTCAGAACCGATTCGAGCAACGAGGATACGGTTTACAAGCGTAACCTGATCCGCCACGAAATCATTCCTTTGCTCGAACAGGTGAATCCGGCATTCCGGAAAAATGCCCTGAAAACCATTGGAGCACTGAATGAAACGGGGCAGCTTTTTTTGCAGCGAATGAGCGAAATACGTGCTACCGTTTTCTCGGACGACGAACTTGGCGCCATGATTCACATCGAAAAACTGCTGGCCTACAGCCCGCTAAAAACCATTTTATTCGAACTGATCCGCGAATTTGGATTTCAACCGGAGCAAATCGACGATATTGTTGATTCGCTGAATAAGGAATCGGGTCGAAAATTTCATTCTGAAAATTACCGCCTGGTTAAAGACCGCGACTATCTGCTGATTGCACCCAATCCTATAGGTCAGGAGAAGATGTTTTACATTGAATCAGATTGCCGGAAGCTGAATTACCCGATACATCTGACTATCGAACACATCGAACGAACATCGGATTTTCGGTATTCGACCAATCCCAATGTGGCCGATTTTGACCTCGACAAACTGGAATTCCCGCTGATTTTACGTCACTGGCATGAAGGCGAATATTTTCAACCTTTGGGGATGAAAGGTCTCAAAAAGCTGAGCGACTTCTTTATTGACGAGAAGTATTCTATTCCGGATAAAGAAAATGCGTGGATTTTAGCCAGCGGCAACTGTCCGATCTGGATCGTTGGGAAACGAATGGATGACCGGGCGAAAATTACAACTAAAACAAAAAAGGTTATTAGAATCAAACTAACATAAAGGTTAAATTCTGGTTTCCCTTTCTTTTAGGGTATAACTGGTTCATAAGGAATAGTGAAATAGAACTTCGATCCTTTTTCAATTTCTGATTCCAACCAGATTTTTCCTCCAAGTAATTCTACGTTCGCTTTCGAAATAGCCAGCCCAAGACCTGATCCACCAAACTTTCGGGTAACAGTATTTTCTACCTGCCGAAAGCGTTTGAATATCTCCTGATGCATCTCAGGAGTAATACCGATGCCAGTGTCTTCAACCAGAAACTCCAGATTATCGCCATTTAAAATACAACCGAAAAAAATGCTTCCATACTCCGTAAATTTGAGGGCATTTCCAATCAGGTTATTCAATATCTGAATTAATTTGGTCTCGTCGGTGACAATATTAGCTTCTTTGTCAGAAAGGGCAATGTTACAAACTAGAGCGATGTTTTTGTCCCTGGCTTTTAAGTTGAATTGTTCGTATAGTTGCTTGCAAATGGTAAACAAATTGACTTCTTTTTTATTGATAATGTTTTGACCTGCCTCAATCGTTGCAATGTTAATGATGTCGGCAATAATTGAGAGTAAATTCTCGCTGCTCTGATTAATAATGCCACTATAATATTGCCGATCCTCCAAGGTTGTATTGGGCTCGGTAAGTAGGGACGAAAAACCGACAATGGAATTTAGAGGGGTTCGGATTTCATGTGAGATATTATGCAGGAATGCTGTTTTTAGGCGATCACTTTCTTCTGCTTTTTCTTTCGAACTGATAAGGTCAGCTTCCATCTTTTTTCGCTCGGTAATATCTGTAATGGTGCCAATATATCCGGTCGTTACATTTTGATCATTTTTTTGAGGAATTGCCTGCCCAATTACCCAAACCTCCGATCCATCGGGATGAACAAAACGATACTCAGCTCTTGAAGCTTCGCCTAAAGATGAAGTTTGTTGCCAGGAAAGAGAAAGATTTTCCATGTCGTCAGGATGGGTGGCCTTGAGCCAGCCGTTACCTAAAGCTTCATCGAAGCTTAAATGAGATATTTGGCACCATCGGGGATTCACATAGGTTGTCAGACCATGCTCATCGGCTGTGAAAATGCCAACAGGCGAAGACTCTGCCAGTATTCTGAATCGAAGTTCGCTATCGCGCAGTGCCTTTTCTGCTTTTCTTTGTTCCGTAAGGTCGCGAATAACCATACTTGTCCGCTCATTACCTTCTTTATCATAAAAAATATTGGAAGAAACTTCTGCCTGAAATCTTGAACTATTCTTCCTAAACAAAGTGAGTTCTCCGATTGCGTGTCCTAATCGTTTTCTGTTGTTAAGCAGAATCTCCAAGTTGGGGTCAGAGTGATCGGCCAAACCGCCTCTGCCCAACTGGCAGATTTCTTCTTCTGTCCAACCAAATAAATTACAGGCAAAATCGTTTGCCGAAAAGATTCTCCCGTCAGGCGCAGTCAATAGAATTGCAATACCTGAATTCTCAAATATAGAGCGATATTTGTCTTCACTTTCTTTTAATGCTGAAGTTGCCAGTTTCCTTTGTTCAATTTCAGCTTCCAATTTTGCGGCATAATTCCTGATTTTCTTTTCAGCTTCCTCGCTTTTCAGCATCCTATCCTCCATTTTCCGAATCAGCGTTTCGTTGTATTCTTTCAGCATCTCAACTTCAGATGATTCATCAGGCTGTGTCGCCAAAATCTTGCCGCTTCTAAATTCCAATAAAACCTTTTCTATGATATTCATAAATATGTCAGGCTCCTGAGGCTTAATGATAAACTTGTCTGCGCCAATGTTCAGGGCAAATTCTTCATCTTTTGGATGTGTGTATGTTGCTGTGTAAAAAACAAAAGGTATCTCCTTCAAAATGTCGTCCTTTTTCCATTCACGGCAAAGCGTATAGCCGTCCATAACAGGCATCAGAATGTCAGAAATAATAATATCCGGCGGGTCATTCAGGGCAAGCCCCAAAGCCTCAGCGCCATTATTTGCTGCAATGGTTTTATAGCCATAAGCTTTCAGCAACGTTTCAAGTAAATACAGGTTTTCCTTGATATCATCAACAATCAGGGCTTTTTTCATGAATTATTTCTCTTTTGTAAAAGTTCTTCTGAAAAATAAGATTCCATTCTTTGAATAAAATTATCAGGGTCAATCGGCTTCTCAATATAACCAGTTGCACCCGACGCCATTGCCTTTTCGCGGTCGCCAACCATGGCGTGCGAAGTAACAGCAACAATAGGGATATGGTTTAGGTCATTTCTTTTTCTTAATTCACGGGCAATCTCGTATCCGTCCATTTCAGGTAACTGGATGTCCAACAAGATAACGTCTGGATCTTCTTCAATTGCTGCTTTTATACCTTCCAAACCATTATATGCCTGAATCACTTCATAATTATTTTTTTCAAGCAAAAAACACAGCATATACATGTTTTGCTCGTTGTCTTCAATGATCAATGCTTTTAACTTCATGTTTGGCTATACTTTATTTTATACCTGATGAGTCATTTCAATAGGCAATTCAACCGTGAAAACACTGCCTTTTTCCGGCTCCGATTCAACTGAAATACTTCCGCCCAGCATAGTCACCAGTTTTTTGCTGATCGATAAGCCTAATCCTGTCCCTTCGTGTTTTCGGGCGACTCCTGAATCGATCTGAATAAATGGTTTGAACAAAGTTTTCAACTGATTGGCTTCAATTCCGATACCGGTATCAATTACCTTTATTACAAAATAGTTGTACTTCTTCGATACGTTTACAGTGACAGATCCCATTTCGGTAAATTTCAATGCGTTGTTTACCAGATTGATAATAATCTGTTGAACCCTCATCTGATCACTAACAACCTCAGCCAATTCAGGATCGACTGCGCTTATTAAAACCAGATTCTTGCTTTGCGCGAATGGCCTGGATATATCAACCACATTTTGAACAACATCCGAAATTTTAAAACGGTCGGTACTCAGCTTCAGTTGTCCTGCTTCAATTTTCGACAGGTCGAGAATGTCGTTGATGAGCGATAAAAGATGACGGCCACTCTTTTGCGTCATTCGAAGTTGTTTTTTCTGCTCATCGTTCAAAGGACCTGGTAATTCCTGAAGCAACATTCCGGTAAAACCAATGATTGAATTTAACGGGGTACGCAACTCGTGCGACATGGTAGCCAAAAAAGCAGATTTTAGTTGGTCAGCCGATTCAGCCCTTTCTTTAGCTATTTCTAATTCAGCAGTACGTTCCTCAACCATCTTTTCGAGGTGTTTGCGGTAGTTTTCAAGTTCCAACTCTGCAAGTTTTCGGTCGGTTATGTCGGTAACAACAGCTATCCTAGCTTTACGCTCCATATAATCTATATCGTGAGACGTGGCAATGATGGAAATAACCGAACCATCCTTTCGAATATGGTGCCATTCGCCCACATACGCATGACCAAATAAACTTCCTGCAATCTGAACAATTGCATCTTTTTCTTCATGAGGGTAAAGATCGGGCAATCGCATAGACAATACTTCGTTAATCGAAAAGCCATATTGTTTAACAAAAGCCTCATTGACAGCAAGGAAGTTTAGTGTTTCCGTATCATAAATTAGTAATGGAACAGGATTGCGTTCAAATAGGAATCGGTACTTTTCTTCGCTTATTCTTAACAATTCATCGGCCTGTTTTCTTTCAGTAATATCCCAGAAAATTCCCTGAACTCCAATAATAGAGCCATTTCCATCTCTAACAGGAACCTTTATTACTTGAGTCCAATAGGTCTGTCCATCGCGAGTTTCACACATTTCTGTCTCCAAAGGTTTGCCAATTGCGAGAAAATCAACATCCTCCTTTCTGTATTTATCGGCCAGTGTTTTTGGGAAAAAATCATAGTCAGACTTACCTTTAATTTCAGACGATTGGATATTTAATTCCCTGGCAAAATTGTCGTTGCAAGACACAAAAAACAGATCTCTGTTTTTAACAAAAATCTTTTGAGGCAGATTTTCGAGCAAAGTACGGTATTTGGCCAGACTTTCAATAAGACTTAACTGCATCTTTTTTCGCTCATAAATGACTGATGAAAGCACCAAAAAAGTAATAGCCACAACGCCAATAAAACTTTGAATTACCAGTATTGATTCATTTTGCCGAAGTGCATTATGCACGTTGTGGTGCATACTGTACCATATTGCCAATCCACTAATAATAAAGACAAACACACTCGTTTCAAATTTGCCAAATCTGAATATAGACCATAATAAAACGGGAATAAACAGATAGATCAGGTTATATTTTGTAAAAAATATCAGATAAGATGCAAATCCCAATACGAGAATAAATCCAGCTAATTCTCCGAGTTTCGCCAAAGTCCAGTCATTGAATCTCATTTGATTCCAATTGATGATTATTGGCACCAGAATTAATACGCCCAATGTGTCTCCAAACCACCAGTTTAACAGCATGTGATCAAAAACTGTCCAATGATTTGTAAAAACACAAAAAGACAAAGACCCAACAAAAGCAGCAATTAACGTTGCAAACAGCGCTCCAAAAACGATAAAAAGAGTAGTTCCTTTTAACGTTTCAAATGGGTTAGGATGATTGGAAAATTGCGAAATTAGCCATAACCCAGTAATGGTCTCCATTGTGTTGCCAATTGCTGTAATGGAAGAAAGAAGAAATGCAGAGCTAAAAGACAGTTCTGAAGCAGACAAAACCTGAAGATTAGCCATTAATGCGCCAAAAAAAATACCTGGCCAAACCCTATAACCAGCAAGTAAGGCTACAGCTAAAGCAATACCCGAAGGCATCCATACCGGTGATGCGTTGGTGCCCTTAAATGCAAAGGTTAAGCCTAATCTTGCTGTCAGATAATAACTCAAAGTGATTAGAATCAGAAAAACACACCACTGCCATTTTTTTGAACGTTTGGGAAACCCGACTGATTGTGAAATCTCTAAGGTCATAGATCATTTAGGTTAAATTTGTATTCTACAGACCCAACATTAAGTTTATCTGATCCGTCTATACTCTTTGATCCTTTCCCGCTTATCCGTCATTAAAGAAATTGAGACACCTCTAAAATAACGAAATTGATTAACAAATCCAATTGAAAAATATGTTATGAATAATAAATTTCTATAGCCAGTTTATCCCCTTTTTCAGTAACTTTAGAGTCTTTGCTTCAGCGCTTTCAGGAGCCGGCTGGTGTTGGTAAACCCATTCAACTTCGGACGGAAGGCTTACCAAAATTGATTCGGTGTTTCCGTCTGATTCCAATCCGAATTTGGTGCCGCGATCGTAAATCAGGTTAAATTCTACATAGCGGCCTCTGCGAATTTTTTGCCAATGTTTCTCATCCTCAGTATAAGAGCGGTGCCCATTATTTTTCATCAGTTCGGCGTAAATAACCGGATAAGCGTGAGCAAGATCAGCAGTCAGACTGAGCATTTTTTTGCAGTCCGAATCATTGTTAACGGCAATGCGGTCGAAGAAGATTCCGCCAATGCCGCGTGTTTCGTGGCGATATTCGATGTAGAAATAATCGTCGGCCCAGTTTTTCCATATAGGATAAAGCGAAGTATCATATTTGTCGCAGATATCTTTCAGGGTTTGATGAAACCAGCGTGCTTCGTCCGCATTTACATACATAGGCGTGAGATCGATGCCGCCGCCAAACCACGACGAACCGTTGTCAAGCGCGAAATGGCGAACATTCATGTGAATGGTGGGTACAAACGGATTTCCGGAGTGAAGTATGGACGAAATGCCTGTGGCTTCATATTTTGATGCTTTTTCGCCCAGCAGATGTGCCATGTTTTCGTTGAAATCGCCGGTCACATGAGAGAAATTGACGCCTGCTTTTTCAATGATAGAGCCGTTTTGCATTACCCTGGTGAGGCCCGAACCTATTTCTTTTTTCCACAAATCTTTTGTGAATTTCCCAGTTCCGTCGGCTTTTTCGAGTGTGCTGCAAATAGTTTGCTGAATTTCTTTATAAAGAGCGGCAGTTTTCGATACGTTCACAGTTGTGCAGTTTTTGTTATTCAATAAATGTGATTTCAGAAGTATCCGAAGGATACAATATTAATAACCCCTAGTCTTATTGGGGGTTAAAAAACACTACCTAAACAAAACAACCCCTGCTAAGGGGTTGAATTATTTCATTATTCAACCCGATTCCGGGTTGCTTTTTACCTTCTTGCTTTTCCACCAGCGTTGCTGGCAGTCATCAATATTTAACTCCTTCGGAGTAATTAATGACCCAAGATTTTTCCGGCCAGTTCTTCAGCAATGGTTCGCCCTTGTTTTACGCGGTCGGCCATTCCGATTCCATCGCGAATGTTTCCTGCTAAAATCAGGCCTGGGTATTTTTGCTGAAGTTTTTCAATCATCTCAAAACGCTGTCCTGATGTTTCGGTGTATTGCGGAATGGCTTTCGGATAGCGGTGTATACGCATCAAATCAGGACTGAAACTTCGATTGCTCATCATCCGTGGCAAATCTTTCCGGATAAGCGCTTCAATCTGGTCATCATCCATTTGTGCAATGTCCGGGCGTTTGGTTCCGCCCATAAATACCGAAAGTAATGCTCCACCTTGCGGGGCGCGGCCTTCAAAGAACGACGATGTAAACAACGCGCCAAGAATATTTTTGTTTTCCTTACCCGGAACTAAACCTCCAAAAGCATTCAAATTAATGCCCTTCCATTTTTCAAAACCCATCAGAACCTGAGTAACTGCTGCATATTTTAGCGAGCGGAAAGGCGCAATTTCGTCTTCATTCAGGAAGGGTAACAAGTTGACCAACGCATATCCTCCACAGGTTGTTACCAAGTGTTTGGTCTCAAACTGAATCAGATTTTCGGGCGTAGTCACCTGCAAATGGAAGCCATTTTCTATAGGTTTTACCATAGCATCGGCTGACAACAAAAAACTATCAGGACCAATGGCTTCGGTAAGTGCGTCAATCAAATTTTGCAAACCACCTTTAGCTGAAAATACTTCCTTGGTTGCCTTTCTGTCGCGGTCGGTTTTTGGCAGTTTGGCTTTTTTTATCGAACCTCGGATAAAACTTCCGTATTCCTGTTCCAGATTCCAGAGTTTGGGCAGTGCATATTTGGGTACCAGTTCGGCGGGATTTCCGGCATAAATTCCAGAGATAAACGGGTCGATAGCATAATCTAAAAACGACTTTCCAAGGCGGCGTTTTACCAGTTCGGCAAGTGTTTCATTGGGATGTGTTCCTTTGGCACGCCAGGGTTCGCCCAATATCCGGAATTTGTCGCCCCAGCTAAAAAGTGGGGTCGAAATGGCAGACCACAATCCTGAAGGCAGCGCATTCCATTGATTATTTTTCCAGATTAATCTACGTTTGGCCGCCGGGTTTGCTATTTCCAGTTCGCATTTCCCGGCCAAATCTTCAAATAATTCGGCCATCTCAGGATTTGAAACCACTCCGGTATTGGGGCCAGTTTCGTACACAAATCCTTTTTCTCGAATGGTCTGGATAACGCCACCAGTTTTAGCCGATTTATCGATGATGACCACATTTATACCCGATTTTTTCAGGTAATAGCCCATTGTAAGGCCGGTTAATCCGGCACCAATAATGACAACATAAGGTTTAGTCGAATCGATCATGATTAAACTGGTTTTGAAAAATTGGTTTGTCCCGTTTTTAAAAGCGGATCGAACGAAGCCGCTACATTGCGTATAAACAGTTGACCTTCCGGAGTAATTTGTATTTTTTCGTCGGAAAGGGTGATAATTCCGTCGTTGGCAAATTGTTGAAGTAATACCTGATTATACGTAGTGTGCGACTTCACTTCATCGGCAGTCATTTTTAAAATCTGACCCAGATCGGCCCAAACAATCTGCTCGTTGCACATCAATTCTGTAATCACTTCGCGAACAACAATTTGCTCGGGCGTCAGCCTATATCCTTTGATAGTGGTTAATTCGCCTTTATTAATGGTTTCAATGTATTCGTCGATCGATTTGGTGTTTTGCGCGTAAACGCCTTCCAACTGGCTGATTCCGGTTACGCCAAAAGCATAAACCTGTCCGGTTGTGCGGCGGGTGCAATAACCCTGAAAATTGCGGTGCAATTGCTTGTTACGGCGTGCCTGTGTAAGTTCGTCGCCGGCATTGGCGTAATGATCCATCCCAATGGCTTCGTAACCATTTTGGGTCATCAGGGCAAAAGCAGCGTCGTACATTTTTATTTTTTCATCCGGAGCAGGCAAACCTTCTTTCTCCAGTTGCTTCTGAATTTTGCTTACCCATGGAACATGTGCATACGAGAAAGTTACCAGACGATCTGGTTTCAATTCGATGGCTTTTTTTATTGTTTCCGAAAAATTGGCAGCTGTTTGTTTGGGTAAACCGTAGATGAAATCGAGGTTCACGGCCATGTTGGACGAATCCTGTTTCAGAAAGGCCATGATTTCTTTCACCTGAAGTGCTGCTGAATCGCGGTTTACCGCATCCAAAACTTCGTCATTGAAATCCTGAATCCCCAAACTAAAACGGTTGAAGCCGGCTTTTTTTAGTCCGGTCATTTGCTCATAGGTAAGGTAAGCCGGATTAACTTCAATGGCAATTTCAGGATTAGGAATAAACTCGAAGGTGTCGAACAGCAAGCCGTTAATTTCCTGTAAATATTCGAAAGGAACCGCATTGGGCGTACCTCCGCCGTAATGAATCTGCGATACTTTTCGGTTTTTATCCAGCCGCGAGGTGATCATTTTGATTTCCTTCAGCAACGACTCGTGATAACCTTTTACCACTTCGTCCTTGCGCAAGGCATACGAATTGCATCCGCAGAAATAGCACAGTTTCAGGCAAAACGGAATGTGAATGTAAATGGAAATATTCTCCGGATTCCATTGATTCGATTCGTCGATAGCCTTCAAATAATCAGCAGTTCCGAACGAATCGGTAAAGAAATTGGCCGGCGGATAGCTGGTATAGCGGGGCACCGGATAATTGTATTTTTCGAGCAATTCGCGGTTGGTCATGAGCTGTAAATTTATCTTTTCAAATCAGGTTATAATACTTTCCATCTCACTTTTGCACGCAAAATGCACGCAAAATGCACGCAAAATGGATGCAAACAATAGCACTATTTTTTATCGTCCGGTATTTTCCAAAAACCACTTCTGGTAGAGCCGCTACGCTCGACCATCTTCTTATTTTTCATTCTATTTATTTGTATTTCAATTGTTTTTCGCGTCGTTGCAGTAACTTCTGCTAATTGATCAATTGTTACTTTGGGATTTTTTCGGATGCCATCCAGAATCAGTTGTTCTATTATTTCTATCTCTTTTTCTATCCCCTTATTATCTCCTGATGTATGAATATTTAATTTCCAGAAACCGTTTGTTCCAACGCCAACCCGTTCCATAGTCCCACTCCTATTAAGCTTGGAGATGTGATACTCAACTTTTCGTCTTGTATATTGAGTTTTGCTGATCAGTTCTTTCAACCGAATCCGAGGGTTAGCTTTTACCAGCTCTACAATAACTTCTTCCACTGAATTTCCCATTGTTCCTTCTTTTTTATCGCTCTCTGCCAGTTGTGTTGGCCGATAAAAAACGATGGAAAACATACCTTCAGTATTAAAACGAGGCTCTGGAAGATTCGATTCTCTGGTTATATCTTTTATTCGAATGATTCCTGAACCAATTTGTTCGACCAAGTGCATCCGGGCAAAAAGGCCGAAAACAAGCGGATTTCTGGAGTGACTTCTTTTACCGAACTCGGAAGGGGGAATTGCACTGACCAGCCCTCCAGGATTAACGATTTCGATGCGGTCATCAAACAACTCGATGGTTGTTGTTGCGCCTTTGTCATAGTAATCCCTGTGCGACAAACTGTTTATAATCGCTTCTTTCAGCACTGTTTCAGGTATTTCCCATATCTCTTTTCTTGGACCGGAACCTTGACCTTCGATATCGTATCTGACATTTAACTTTCCATATATCCATTGCAGCGCTTTTCTGAATTGAAACAATAACGGTCCACCAAAAGACTTGTCGTCGATGATAAATCGTTTGTCTAATCCTTTGAATGCTACACAACGGACAATCGCTTTCTCAAAATATTTCTCGGGTTCTTTTCCGAAGAAAAGAACAGCGCCATTTTTAAAGCAATTATCTCCGGAATAAAGTCTTAAATTACTTAAAACCTGATGATCAGAAACATCTGCATTTAAATGTGCCAACGATTTAAATTCGCCCAAAAGTTCGCTGTCAATTTCAGTTTCTGGATTGAACTCTTTGCAGGTCCCTTCATCGAAATAGATTTTATCCGACTGCTGAAAAAAATCCCGCATCTGTTCTGCATTAGTTAACTTTTGTGAATTCGGGCCAATTCGAACATAAATTGCTCCAGAAAAAACATACGGTTTTTTGTCGCCTGAAGGCACTTCAATCGCAATAATATTTTTCCCATTTGTCTCAATCTGATTGATCGAACAATGTAAAGAGGGGGTGATTTCGCTGATCGAATGCTGAATCGCTGATTTTTTGGAGTTGTCAAGATTTGCACCACATAAATTGTTCTGATCGTCAATTCCAATCAAAACAACTCCTCCGGCAGCATTGGCAAAAGCGCACACTTCTTCGGTAAGTTCGCGGACTTTCGAGGGAATGGAAACTTTGAACTCAACATTGTATCCTTCTCCGCTTTTTACCAGAAGTTGTATGTCTTCAGCAGTTATCATTTTTTTTGAAAATTCGCGGTTGGTCATAGTTGTAATTGTTACGAGTTGCGGGATACGGGTTGCGAGTTGGCTTTTACCCGAAACCCGCAACACGTAACCCGCAACATTTTTATCTCTTCCAATCTGTTCGTTTCACCCAATCGGCAAGGAACTTGGCATTCTCAAACGAAATGCCCGGCATAAATCCGTGTCCAAGGTTGAAAATCCAGTTTTGGTTCTTGCTTCCAAATTCAATATAAGGTTCAAGCGCCTTTTCAATTTCAGGCTGATTTGCATACAACAATCGTGGATCAACATTTCCCTGAAGGCCGATTTTCGGATCGACCAGTTCCCGGGCCAGGTTTAGCGGCGTTTGCCAGTCGATGCTCAGATAGTCGCAATCTTCAGGTGTGATTTGCGCAATTCCGGTCCCCAGTCCTTTGGGAAAGAAAATGAACGGAATACCTTTTTCGCGAACGGCAGCAGCAATCTTTTTGGTGGCCGGCATAAACAGTTCGTGATACAAATCGGCTGGAATTAATCCGGCGTGCGTGTCGAACAACTGGAACACTTCGATGCCGTGATTGGCCTGTTCCTGCGCGTAAACAACCGACAAATCAGTGACCACTTCGATCAGTTTTTTTGTAGTTTCCTTGTTCTCGTAGATGAATTTGATGGCTTCAGGAAAATCGCCTTTGCGACCAAGTCCTTGCAACATAAATAACAAAACGGTCAGTGGCGCACCGCAAAAACCAATAAGCGGAATATCTTCACGCTTAGTGCAGATAATCTCATCGATCACCTGATAGATGTAATTCAATTTTGAAGGATCTGGATTCAGTCTGGCCAGCGGATTTTCGCAATATGCCAAAGGTTGATCGAACAACGGGCCGCTGTCGTTAAACTCAAGGCCCATGCCCAGCGCATGCGGAATCACCAAAATGTCGGAGAACAAAATTCCTGCATCAACGCCCAGATCGTCAACCGGAAGTAGCGTTACTTTGGCTGCAATTTCCGGGTTCTGCATCATTTGCCAGAACGTATAATTTTCCTTGATTTTTATATACGACGGCAACACTCTTCCGGCCTGGCGCATAAACCAAACCGGTGGCCGCTCGGTTTTCTCTCCCCTAAATGCCTTCAGTAAAATTGAATTTGTTGTCAAAATATGTCAGTTTGTTAAAAATTACTATTCTCTCCTTCTTTCTTCTCTACTTTCTTTTTTTTCTTCCCTCTTCGAAGATTCTGATTTTCTTGTATTCTGGCTATTTTGTCTTGCTTCACTTCGCGAGCGACTTCTTTGGTTGATATTAACTGAACGTTCCCGTGAAGAATTATCAATTTGCTGCCGAAACTTTTCACGAGATTCAGGACGACTCTGAAGTGTACGTTGTTGTTCTAAAGACTGATTTCTTTGTTGTGATTGAGTGGGACGGCTATATTCACGACGTTGCATGCTTTCACTTTGTCGTTGCTGATAAATCTGTCGCCGTTCCTGTTCTTGTCTAACATTTCCATTGCTTCGTGAGCTATTTCCGCTATCTATTCTTCGATTGGGTTGATTATCGTAGGTACGCGAAGATTGGCGCTGAATCTGTCTTCCAGGATTGCTTGATTCTCTATGCCTGTTTTCAAAAGAATTATCGGGATGACGATCAGCAAAATCTCTACGACGTATATCATTGAAATGACTGTTAGTAATATTAAAATGCCTTTCATTAATTCGATTGAAAGTTATTCTTCTGTCAACATAAATATTCACGTGGCGATAATATCTAAAAGTAGGGTATGGCTTGTAATGATAAAACCAACGAGGATAAGACTCCCAGTAAAAAGGCGAATGCCAAACAACATAACGCGGGCCCCAAAAGAAAGAGAAAATCAAGGGTGTCCGTACAAATACCGGTTCTATAACATAACCAGGGCCATAAATCCAAGGATCACCTACTACCTGAATACGATGGCGACCATCAGCAACGCGCTCAATTTCAATTGTTGCAACATCCTGATAAACATCTTTATCAAGTATTGCCTGAATTACAACAAGCGAATTTCGGTCGTCGGTAGTCTCAACAACTCTTAAATAATCAACATATCCATCCTGATTTAAGTCGAGATTGGAAATGCGGTTATCCGGATCGTTTAAGCGATTTTCAAACTCTTCCAGATTTTTCGAGTCAGCAAAGATTGAAGAAACCGCATCCAAATCGAGATTATCACTAATATCATAGCTGGCAGCACGGGTAGTAGTCCTCATCTGCTGGGCCTTTAGTGTGAAGCAATTTGTGCACAAGGCCAAAACTAAAATTACAATTTTTGTTTTCATGTTCGTTTTTATTAATAGGTTCCTGTTTCGCTGAATTTAATCAGGTGAATCAGCTTACAAGTACTACTTCAAAAAATCTGCCAGAGTTTAAACAGTTACTAATTTCAATAGAAAAAGAGATAGTGCTCAGTGGCAACATTCAACATCGCAAGCATTACGGTTGTTGACTATTTATCCTTTCAATACTTTCAAGGCTTCGTATGTTGCTTCTATTGTTTTATCAATTTTCTTGGTAGTATGTGCTACCGACATAAATCCAGCCTCAAATTGAGAAGGAGCCAGATAAACCCCATTTTCCAATGCCATTTTGAAAAACCGGGCATATTTTACGGTATCACATTTACAAGCATCAGTATAAGAAACTATCTGTTTTTCATCCGTAAAAAATAATGTGAACATCGAACCAACCCTATTTATAATCCCGGGAAAATTCAAGTCAGCCAAGCACTTTTTAATACCGTCCTCCAGACGTGCTGATTTTTCTTCGAGTATCGCATAAAAACCATCGGTTTCATCCAGAATTTTCAGAGTAGTTAACCCTGCCGACATTGCCAATGGATTTCCAGAAAGGGTACCAGCCTGATAAACAGGACCTTTCGGGGCAAGCATATCCATAATTTCCTGCTTGCCACCATAAGCGCCAACGGGAAGGCCGCCACCAATAATTTTACCAAAAGTTGACAAATCAGGAGTAATTCCGTAAAGTCCTTGAGCGCCAGCTTTCGACAAACGGAAGCCAGTCATCACCTCATCAAAAATCAAAACCGAACCATATTGAGTACATAGGTCACGTAGCCCTTGTAAAAATCCTGGCTGAGGAATAACAACCCCCATATTCCCAACTACTGGTTCAAGAATTACTGCTGCAATTTGTTCGTTATACCTGACAAACAGCTCTTTCACTGAGTTCAGATCGTTAAATGCAGCTATCAAAGTATCTTTTGCAGTTCCCGAAGTCACACCAGGTGAGTTTGGTGTACCTAAAGTTAAAGCGCCGGAACCAGCTTTAATCAAAAAACTATCGTTATGGCCATGGTAACAGCCTTCAAATTTAATAACTAATTCACGGCCAGTATAGCCGCGCGCTAAACGTAAAGCGCTCATAGTGGCCTCGGTTCCTGAATTAACCATTCTGACTTTCTCAACCGAGGGTACCATTTTCTTGATTTGCACAGCCATTTCGGTTTCGAGCAAAGTGGGAGCGCCAAAACTTGCACCTTTTGCGGCAGTTTTCTGAATGGCCATAATTACATCGGGATGAGCATGACCAAGTATCATTGGACCCCACGATCCAACATAATCAATATATTCGTGTCCTTCTATATCAAACACTTTGGCCCCTTTTGCGCTGGCAATAAATAAAGGATCACCGTCAACGCTTTTAAATGACCGAACCGGAGAATTGACTCCTCCCGGAATATGTTTTTGCGCTTCTGCAAAAGCGGCTATACTTTGGGTGTAGTTTTTCATAATTGGCTATGTTTCTTTTGCTACTCTTTTGACATCATTATCAGAGTTCCGTCCGAAAACAGATAATCTCTTTTTAAACGTTGCTTAGCGGACGGAAATTTCAATTTTGATTGCACCCGGGGTTTTACCCCGGGTTATTCATATTTTGCCCTTTCAGGGCAATTCAGTTCTTTGTCGAAAATGCTCTTCGGACTTGGAATTTGAAACATTGAACTTTGAACTTTCTAAAGTTCTTTCACAATCTCCTGGGCGTGATAGGTAATAATGATGTCGGAACCGGCACGTTTGATGGAAGTCAGAATTTCGCGGACCAAACGTTTCTCGTCAATCCAGCCATTGGCGGCAGCAGCTTTTACCATGGAATACTCTCCACTAACGTTATAAGCTGCAACCGGAACATTAAAATTAGTCCTAACACGCTGAATTATATCCAAATAACTCAATGCAGGTTTTACCATCACTATATCGGCTCCTTCTTCAATGTCGAGAGCAACTTCACGTAATGCTTCATCCGAGTTTGCCGGATCCATCTGATAAGTAGCACGATTCCCGAATTTAGGCGCGCTTTCGGCTGCTTCACGGAAAGGTCCGTAGAACCCGGAAGCATATTTGGCCGAATAAGCCATGATTGGCAAATTGTAAAAGCCATTTTCATCCAAGGCTTTACGGATAGCGCCAACACGACCATCCATCATGTCGCTTGGAGCAACCATATCAACCCCTTCCTGCGCCAGCGAGACCGATTGTTTTGCCAGTGTTACCAAAGTCAAATCGTTGTGAACGTCTCCATTAACAATAGTTCCACAGTGACCATGAACAGTATATTCACAATTGCAAATGTCGGCAATAATATATAAATCGGGCAAAGCGGCTTTCAACGCACGAACGGCTTGCTGAACGATACCGTTATGTTCGCAGGCAACCAAACCATGTTCGTCCTTGTGTTCAGGAATACCGAAGAGCAAAACAGCCTGAATACCCAAACCATAAAGCCGACGACATTCTTCAACCAATAAATCAACCGAGAGCTGGGAGTTTCCGGGCATCGATTTGATAGGGTTGTTTACATGGGTTCCAGGGCAAACGAATAAAGGCATGACCAAATCGTCGCGGGTTAAAATTGTTTCACGAACAAGATTTCTTAAAACAGGGTTTTGTCTTAATCTTCTGAGTCGGGTAACTGGAAATGACATGGCTATAAATTTTTAATGTTGTTTTTTCTGAAAATGATTAATAATGGCTGTATAAATTCCCTGCGAGTTAGCAGTCGCGGCTGTTATTAGAGGTTCCAAACCGTGATGAATCACTTCTGCTGCAGTAGTCTGGCCAATGCAAACCAAACGAAGATTTGCCGGATCGACTTTCCCCTCAATTAATTGAAGTAGGTTTGTACAACACGAAGGGCTCGAAAGCACAATCATATCGTATTTATCCTGGATGATCAGGTTTAGTGCGTCCTTGTTAATGGTGTCAGGCAATACAGTCTCATAAAACAAAATTCGGGTACATTCAGCTTTTTTCGATATCTTATCTTCAATAACAGAACGTGCAAGTGTTCCAATTGGGAAAAGAACACGTTCACCCAAATTTACACGATGAAAAAAGTCAGCAACAAAATCTTCGGCTGTATTTCCAAGATTAATAAACGATGCTGAAGTGCCATAACATTCGAGCGATGCAGCTGTTTTTTTCCCAACAACAGCAATCTTTAAATGGTCGGGTAAAACATAGTTATTTTGCAAATCGAATAAGCGCGCAAAAAAATAATTTATCCCATTAGGGCTGGTAAATACAATCCAATTAAAGGCATCCAGGTTTTTCAATTGCTGGACTGCATATTCACTTAAAGGCAAGGGTTTCACCTCGATAGTGGGCATAGAGAGTAAAGTGGCTGATTCTTCTGACAATAGTTTCTCAAGTTCAACCGATTGTCCGGTGGGTCGAGTGGATATAAATACTTTGTTTTCGAGTAATTTACCCATTTTATCTACTGCATATTATTGATTGGTTTTATTTGACTCAATATTTCTCTTGCTCCTTTTTCCAACATCTTTTCGGCCATTTCAACTCCAAGCCTGGCGCCATTACCAACCTCACCAGAAATAGTTTCTTTTAAGTATTGTTTCCCATCAACAGAAGCCACAAAACCCGATAAAACTAATTGATTATTTTCGATACGCGAATAACAGCCTAACGGAACCTGGCAACCGCCTTCCAATGTGGCGAGAAAAGCACGTTCAGCTATCACTGCATTCCATGTTTCAGCATGATTAACCTTAGCCATTAAAGGTTCTATTACAGGATCGTTATCCCTGGTTTCAATTGCAATTGCACCCTGACTAACAGCTGGTACCACAATTTCCGGATCAATTATTTCGGTTATGTACCTGTCAAATCCCAATCGTTGAAGGCCAGCGGCAGCCATAACCATAGCATCGCAATAGCCATCCTCCATTTTCTGAAGCCGGGAATTCACATTTCCACGAATATCTTTAATAATTATCTGGTTGTTAATTTTAAGTAACCCGGCGATTCGACGTAAACTTGAAGTCGCAACTATATCGCCCGCCTTAAGTTCGGCCAATTTTTTACCATTTCTACTCACAAAAGCATCACGAAATTCGCCCCGTTCCAGCACAGCGCCTAATTTCAACCCACCGGGTAAACGAGTTGGAAGATCTTTAAGGCTATGAACGGCAATATCTACACTTCCATCTATAAGTTCGTTTTCAATTTCTTTTGTAAATAATCCCTTATCACCAATTTTCGAAAGCGCAACATCCAAAATTTTATCACCTTTTGTCTTAATAATTTTCAATTCAACCTCAAGTTCCGGAAATAAATGTTTCAATGTTACTTTTACTTTTTCAGCCTGATACAGTGCCAGTTGACTACCACGCGTACCTATTCTTATTCTATTTTTCATTAGATACAATCAAATGCAAATTCAAATAAACTTGCAAGAAAATAAATTAGTCGAATTTAAATAAATCATTGATGATTTTTAACGAATCGATGTTTTTTCCGTTATCCGTCAAACTTTTTAGATTTTTGATTAATAGCCGGGTATAACGTTGGGTCAGATGTTGCGCATAATCATCAACTATTTCCTGCATTTCAGGGGTTGCTAATTTGCGGTAAGTAGAAAGTTCTTCCTGGTTTATTACCTGTAAATTCGTAGTTATCAAGTTAATTGCCGGTCGGAGTGAGCGGCTGGCGAGCCATTCAGCAAAATCAGTTACTAATTCATCTAATATTAAGTGAGCTTTCTGCGCACTTTCTCGTTTCTTCTCTGTCGTTTGGTTTACTATTTCCTGAAGGTCATCAACTCCAAGCAATTCAACATTTTCAATCTGGCTAACTTCACTTTCAATATTGCGTGGAACAGATAAATCCAAAAATACTTGTTTATGTTCAGGCCTGATTGCCCTGGACTTTTTAACCATACCAGCGGTGATTATCGGCAAAGCCGATGAAGTTGCAACCATCACTATATCAAAACCATGCAGGTATTTTTCAAAAGCTTCGAATGGAACTACCATCCCATTATACTTTTCAGCTGTTTTCCTGGCTTTCTCCTCAGTGCGATTGGCCACACCAATTTGCCGGATTCCTTTCTTGTGAATATTTTGCAGGGCCAGATTTCCGGTCTCTCCAGTTCCAATAAGTAAAACAGATTTATCATTAACACCATTAAGCATACTTGCACACATTTCAACGGCTGCGCTACTCACCGAAGTAATGCCTAATTTGATGCCCGTTTCGGTCCGTACTCGTTTACCAGCTTCAAACGACTTTTGAAAAAGCCTCATTAATACAGCATCAGTTAATGCCATTTCGGTACAGGTTACATAAGCTTCCTTTACCTGACCAATTATCTGGTCTTCACCAATAATAAGTGAATCAAGTCCTGAAACAACTTCAAATAAATGTCTGACAGCACCCGTATTCGATCTGTGGTAAAAGTATTGCCAGCAATGGTCCGATATTTTTTTATATTTTTTTACAGCTTCGTAAATTAGCTCAAATGCAGTTTGGTTGTCGTGTTTGTCTTGAGTGAAATAAATCTCAGTACGATTACAGGTTGAAACAAGAACCAAATCAGATATCTCTGTTTCCTGCTGCAACAACTCTGAAAAAGGAATAATGTCATCTTTGGAAAACGAAAATTTCTCTCTAACCTCCAATGGCGCTGTTTTATAGCTAATGCCAATCACCCCTATCATAATAATAACTTAATCTGGATTGCTAATAATAAAACAATAATGCACAGTAAAAGTTGCACAATACATCATGTTAAAAATTGCAAAATGCAACAATACGAGCCTCACACAAACATAATCCTACAGATTAGCTAATTACAGGAGGAGGCCGGCAAAACAAAGAGTTTGAATAGAGAAAATTGTAAGACCTCAGGAAATATCGAGGAATTGAAACAGAACCAGTATCCGGGAAAAATTGAAACGTTTTACAAATATCAATTAATTCAGTCCGAAAATCATCTGGTTTGCAATCATTTACTTTAAAATAAAAAAACGACTGATCAACTTTTTCTTCTTTTACTTCGGCAGATATTGTAACCGACGCAACTGTTTGCGTTGTTTCATCTCCAGTCTTATTATTGAACAAACCCATTGCGAAGCCGAAGAAATAGAATGCGGCTAACAGCAAATAAGGCAATGGCGTCGATAATAATCCCAGAAAAAACATTTCAATAAAGTTTGGTTAATGTTTACATCAAAACTTCAAGAAACGGCATATACAGCGTTTTCAATAAAATTTAGATGAGCAAATGTACTATTTCCGGTAAAAACAAATAGCTTTACATCATTGATATTTATCAGCATAAAAACTGATAATCCTAAAGCTCCGTTAAACTGCCATTAAAAACATTATTACAAAATTGTTACAAAACGATTAAGAGGCAATTAATTGTGTAAATTTATATTGCATTTAAATTAGAATAAAATTAAATTTTTTCTAAGCTTGAATTGTTCTTATTCGCATCTTTGTGCTGGCTTTTTGAAACTGTTTCTCATTAAAACATAAGATATGAATTTTTCAGGTTTACTTAAGTATTTTATACCAAAGGAAAAGAAGTTCTATGCAATGTTCAACCAGGCTGCTGAAAATACTATTGAGGCATCTGTTGCATTCGAAAAATTAATCAATTCTGCTGAATTGGAAGACCGTCGTGCGCTTGGATTAGCAATTAAAGCTATTGAAAAAAAAGGAGATGAATTTACCAATCAGATTTTTGATGTTTTAAACCAATCGTTTATTACTCCTTTCGACCGCGAAGATATTAACGAATTAACCTCAACAATTGACGACGTAGTTGACCTGATTTACAGCGCTTCAGGTAAAATTGAAATATATCGCTGTACAATTTTCAGCACGTTTATGAAAGATATGGTTGCTTTGATTGCACAAGGCTGTCAACTAATAAAAGTGGCAGTTGGCGGACTTGAAGACTCTAAAAATTCACAGAAAGTGCTTAAGGCATGTAAAGAGCTTAATAGGCTTGAAAGTCGCATTGACGAATATTATCACATGGCTATTTCGAGCCTGTTTGAAAACGAAAAGGACCCCATTGAACTGATTAAGCAAAAAGAAATCCTTCTGAATATTGAGAAGATAGCCAATAAGATGGAAGATGTTTCGGATGTTGTAAAAACCATACTGGTAAAATACGCCTGATTTTTGAAATGGCTCTTACGTTTAATTTTAAATACAGGCTATGCTTACAATATTGATTCTCATAATTGTTTTGGCTTTTGTGTTCGATTTAATCAACGGGTTTCACGATGCTGCCAACTCTATTGCAACCGTTGTTTCCACGAAGGTACTGGCGCCATTGCCGGCAGTACTCTGGGCTGCATTCTTCAACTTTCTGGCTTACTGGATATTCGACCTGAAAGTTGCTAATACTGTGTCAAAAACTGTGGATGGAAGCGTAATAAGCTTACAGGTAATTTTAGCCGGGATAATAGCTGCAATACTCTGGAACTTATTAACCTGGTATTTTGGCATACCATCATCGTCGTCGCATACATTGATCGGTGGATTTGCCGGAGCTGCTGTTGCTCACACCGGAAGCTTTTCTGTTATTAACCAGGCAGTTATTCTTAAAACAATTGGTTTTATTTTTTTGGCGCCAATTATTGGAATGTTAATTTCATATATAATAACCATAATAATACTCTGGACTTGCCGAAAAGTTAATCCTCACCATGCCAACAAATGGTTCAAGCGTTTACAGTTATTTTCATCAGGTGCATTTAGTTTAGGGCATGGAGGCAGTGATTCTCAGAAAGTCGTAGGTATTATCAGCGCTGCAATGTTGGTTTACATTGGACATTTGAATTCAAAAGGAATAGCAATTCCAGGATGGGTTCACGTTGTTGAAACAATAGATGCTGCCGGCAAACATCATTTGCATGTTCCAGCTTGGATACCAATATCATGTTATACTGCCATATCATTAGGAACAATGATGGGAGGATGGCGCATCGTAAAAACGATGGGATCAAAAATAACCAAAGTTACCCCTGTTGAGGGTGTTGCTGCTGAAACTGCCGGCGCAATAACCCTTTTTGGTGTTTCTCAAGGCTTGGGAATACCGGTAAGTACTACTCATACAATTTCAGGTTCGATCATGGGTGTTGGGATGACTAAACGTTTATCGGCTGTTCGTTGGGGTGTTGCGAATAATTTATTGATAGCCTGGGTATTAACAATTCCGGTTAGCATGGTTATAGCCGGGATAGTTTACATTGCCATGTCAGCCTTGGGAATTTAAATTATTGGCATAAACGTTTAGACCGCATTAATTCGCAGTGCCAAAATCAAATTTCATCTCGAAGGAGTTGACTGTGATTGACCCCCGGTTACGTTTCACTTCACCGGGGGATGCAAAATACTCAGGCGCAACAACCCTGAAAGGGTTGAATTATAGGGTATTACTGTTGAACCCCTGCGGAGTTCCCAGTTCATTGGTTACATTCTGCCCCCCAATTACATTGGGGGTTATTTACAGTCAACCCTTAATCAGGGTTGAGATTTTGGGTATTGAAATGCCATTTACCTGGATATCTGAGTCTTGTCGTCAAATTAAAGATCACACAATCAGTAGTTTAAGTTGGGAGATCTAAACGCTTATACCAATTAAATTAAAATGAATATCCCATAAAATACCTAACCGATTTAGCGTTGGGGCTTTGCCCCAAAACCCCAATTACTTTTTTGTCTTGACTGGTTCGACCAACTCACCAGCCAACAAAAAAGTAATCAAAAAAAGTCAAGGCTTAACCCGCTTCGCTTCATTCAGCACCAGGTAATGAAAAGGATATTCAATTAAATTAATTGAATATTCCACAGAATACCTAATAAGTAATAAGAATAATCTATTGTCGTATTTTAACCCGACTCACCCCGACAGCCGCGTTGCGCAGGGTGAGTCAGGTTAAAAACAATAACCCAAATACGACATTATTTCATTTCTATTACTTACATTCAGGGTTGGGATGAAACAAGCCGGATTTTTCGAATGTGTCAAAGTAGAATTAATTGATCAAAAAAACATGAAGGCTCCAACAACGGAGATGTCTCGGTGTTAGAATTAATTCAGTGAACGAGTTTATACAACAAGGGAATCACCTTAAAAAATTCAACTTTGTACAAACTTAATTTCACTGCTACACTGCTAGCAGGAATATGATTTAAGTGACTCTTCTACCCTATTTACCCAGTATTTTAAACAAATCCTGTGGTTTTTCCGCGAAAGATTCATTAAACAGTATTACTGAAGCTATAATAAATACAATAAAGGCTAATACAATCAATACCTGCGCCACCGATATTTTCTGTATTTCATGACGATCTTTAATTTCACAAACTTCACCCGGACAATACCTGGCTTTTCTTCCATAAAACCAACCATAAAACAAACATCCCAGGCAAATACCAAATGCTGATTCAAAAAGCAGAAAAATAAGACATATCAAACATATAATTCCGGTTATAGGGCTATACGAATTTACAAAAACAACTAAAACGAGCATGATCAAAACAAGAACCAATCCTATTACCCAGGCAAACTTTTTCTGTGGAGCGCCAACATATTCAGGCACCTGACGGCGAACAATAAACCTCCCGATAACTAAGGCAGGCGCAAATTTCGGATTGATGAATACCCGGATTAAAAAGTCAACTAAAAAGGCCAGAATAAAATATTTAAGAAGTAAAAAACTCCCTTTCATAATTGCTGCCAATACAGCAGTAAAAGCCCAAACAAATAATATTCCGGCGGCAGCTCTTATTTCACGTTCATTCAAAACGGGAATCTCATATCCGTCAACATCTTCTCCAAATCTAAATACTTTACTCATAGGTTTTTACTTTTGAAAATTCGAGTAAATAAACAAAAATTTATCGGAAAAGTTTTTGGTGGTAATTGAATTATTCAATTTAATTCTTCTTATTAACGTGGGTCAATATAAGAATAATTGGTATAAGCGTTTGGACCGAATGAATTCGCAGTGTCAAAATCAAATTTCAACTCGAAGGAGTTGACTGTGATTGACCCCCGGTGAAGTGAAACGTAACCGATGGATGCAAAATACTCAGGCGTAACAACCCTGAAAGGGTTGAATTATAGGGTATTACTATTGAACCCCTGCGGAGTTCCAGGTTCATTGGTTACATTCTGACCCCCAATTACATTGGGGGTTATTTACAGTCAACCCTTATCAGGGTTGAGATTTTGGGTATTGAAATGCCATTTACCTGGATATTTGAGTTTTGTCGTCAAATTAAAGATCACACAATCAGTAGTTTAAGTTGGGAGGTCTAACCGCTTATACCAAAAGAATAAATTGTTTATGACTGAAATACTGCAAATTAATAAGGTTAAAGATATTTGTGCACGAATTTTCCAGGTTCAATTCAAAAACATTGGTGTCCGGTTAAAATTTTCATAGTTATCCGTAACCTAATAATTTTATGGTATTTCGGAAGATAACACCACTATGTGGCTTACATTTTCGTCTTGCCAATTTTCTACAAAGATTAAACAGCTTCGCTGCGAACTTCATAACAACACGATTGCTAAATCTTTGTAATACAACGACATTTGACAACACTGAGCAACGTAGTTGCGACATCTTGTAATACCCCAGTTTTACCGGACAACTGTGATTCAAAGAAATAAGGTTTCAGGACCTAATAATGTCTTTTAACCTCAGTAGAAAACACATATTCCCCTACATTCTAAAATTTGAACCAGCCAACAGCGTTTACAAATCTAAAAGTGTATTCATGTGCATCTGCAAATCGATAAATCGATAAGGTTTGGCTATATAATCATCAAAACCACTAGACATTATTTTCTGTTTATCATCTGACAGCGCCCAAGCTGTTTGAGCAATTACCGGAAGATTCGGATATTTCGATTTCAGAATTTTGATAGCCTGGAAGCCATTCATAACAGGCAGACCTATGTCCAAAAGCACCAGGTCAATGTCATTTTCTGCACATATTTCAACAGCCTCCAGCCCGTCTTTTGCCCAAAAAACATTAAAATTTAGTCGACGCAAATTAATTTTTAGAAACAAGAAATTAGGCTCATCATCTTCGGCAATAAGAATATTGAAAAACTTCATTTCTGTCATTGTACCTGATTTTCGATTAACGTACTTAACGTATACTGTCTTTATCCAATTAAAAGACCATAGCGATTTATTATCCAATTTTAAAAAAACTCATCCTCGCACCCGTAAGCGGACTTGAGGCCGTCCAAAATACAAAATGGGTCATGCAACATTTATTTTTTTCCTGGCACCTTAAGTAATAAGAATAATTTAAATGAATATCCGGCAACATGCCTAAATGATTTAAGCGTTGGGGTTTTGCCCCAAAACCCCAATTACTTTTTTGTCTTGACTGGTTCGACCAACTCACCAGCCAACAAAAAAGTAATCAAAAAAGGTCAAGGCTTAGCCCGCTTCGTTCAGCACCAGGTAATGAAAAGGATATTCAATATAATTTATTATCGTATTTTCAAATGTACTCACCCCGACAGCCGCGTGGCGGCTGTTCTGCCTCTCTCTCGCGAGAGAGAGGCAGAACAGCGCATCGTTCGACGTAAGCGTTCGACTGAGCTCACGCCAAAGTCTCAGTAGAACGATGCGCGGGGTGAGTCGGGATAAAAAAGCAAGTTAAAATGCGACATTATTTTACACGTAAATATTGTTTTTAATTTGTTGAAATTTAAATGCGTACGTATGGAACTCCATGTCATAAAAATAGCTTTCTCCACAAGATTTACATGGCCTTTTGTGCCACCACCTTGAATATTGTTACCGTGTCATGTTCGTTTCATATAAATTTTTGTTTAACGCCTTAGGCGAGATGGCTATTTCATTCTAATTACTTAGTAGACATCCAGTATTGCCGATGAATAAATATAGCTGATCACTTTTACTGCTTCAGCGTATTTTTTTACATAACCCATTCTTACTTTGTAATAGTTATCTTCCTGTTCCTCAAAAGTATTTTCAGGGAATAGAGCTTTTAGTTTTCCATATAATGCTGAGGCTTGTTCCTGGTTAACAAAAGCGCCTAACTGAATCATATATTTACCATCAACATTACGGATGTAGTACTTCTTCAGGCCATTATTGTTAATTTTTTTCATTTGACCGAAAACCTGATCATCGAGATTAACTTCCTGATCCCGGTTTACAAACCTCATTACTACCCTGTTCCATGTATTATCTGAAGGGCCAAATGTTGTAACTTTCCTTAACTGCGACTGGTTTACACCAGAATTAACCATGTAATCGACAACCGACTGAACCCTGCTTTCTGATGTTCTCAAAGATCTCTTTAAATTTTCAGGAGTGTTATTACAAGCCAGAATTTCAAGGACCAGGTTGTTATTCTTTTTCAATACATCGATTAATGCATTGATCAGCAAATAATTTTGATCATTCAATTTATACTGCCCTTTGGAATAAAACACCGAATAACGATTTGATGTTGCAGGCCATGTTGATGATACATCCTTTTCTGCCGGTTTCCTGATATTATCAATTTGTCCGGAGCTTTGGGAGTTTAAAATATTCAGGACACTATCTACATTAATGCAATTGGGGCCCGAAATATCCACAAAAACAACATTTCTGTTTTTCGCGCGTCCTTCTTCAGTCTTGTTTGGACTTACAGGCATTTTCTTTCCCAAACCATTGGCTTTCATCCGATCAGGTTTTACACCAAGCGAATATAAATGATCAAAAACAGACTTGGCCCTTTGCTCACTTAACCGCAGGTTATAATCTTCACCGCCAATACTATCAGTATGTCCCTGTATTTCAAGTTTAAGGCATTCATGTTCTTTAAATAACCGGGCCATGTTCACAAGAGTTTCTTCGTACTCATTGCGTATCTGGTATTTATTAAAATCAAACAGAATCATTAACCTTAACAGCGTTCCTGCTTCTTTTTCTTCCGATACTTTACTTTCGGTTGTTTTGGCAGGAATTGCCGAAGCTTTTTCGTCTGTTTTTATAGAAGACTTCAATGTACGGGGATGCCTGAAATAAAGTGTACCTATGTCTTTTGAATCGCCCTGTACATCTTCTTTTAACTTAACCGACACCGAATCGCTTATCAAGTTTAATATTCGCATTTGCTCCCTGTCAATGGCAACCTTATATTTCCCCGGCGGAAGTCCCAGGTACGAGAAATAACCATCACCTTCGCTTTGTGTCTGTGCCACAACAACTCCCTGTTCATTGGTAAACGAAATTAACAGTCGTCCCTTTCCCCGTCCGGTATCTTTATCAGCAACCATACCACTTATTTCGCCCATAGGCCTGATACTGACCACGATTTGTTTAAATTGGTTAGGATCAGTATGAACCTTAATATCTTTTTTAGTAAGGCGCCAACTGATATTCTCGAACTGCGATTCATCCAGATGAACGATATAGTCGGTAAACGGTTCCAGGCCGGTTATCCTTGTAACCGTATCTTGCTCAGAGCAAAAAACTTTTCCGCCATTACACCTGACAGTGAATTTTTTTGCATAAGGTTCGTTCGGATCTTTAACCCCGTTAAAGTTCATATCAACAAAAGCCATGATCGATATTCCGCTACGTCCTACCATCTCGCGCGAATCGGCGCAAACATGGTTATGACCCGAATCGAATGCTAAACCTCCGCGAACACTGGCAGCCAGCTGAGGAGTTTTTTTGTTGAAATACGAGGACACATAACCCGACAAAGCCGACAGTTCCCATCTGAAAGCCAGGTTAAAACTGCTGTATTTCTGTACTATATTATTTTCGAAGCCAAGCATCAGGTAAGCATTTCGAAATATTGGCTTTTCGAATTCAGCTTTATACGAAATAAACTCGTTGTTCGTGTAATTGTATTGTACCGATGGCCTGAACGAGCCATTTTTCCAGAAATGGAAACCAAAAGTAAGATTGGAATACACATTCGACGTACTCATATTCGTCCGGTTCATGGTATTCATCAGATTGACATTGAACGGCCCGCGGTACAAGGAAAGCAGCAAATTGGCTGATGTGTACGTAAAATAATCGTAAACATTCTGGCGAACGTCAACCCTGGCAAAACCAGAGAATAGTTTCCGGGTAAATGGCAGCGAAAGGTTTAAAAGCCTTTCTTCTTTGTAATTGTATATTATGGCTGTCTGTCCCGGCGAATACCAAGTGTAACTGGCATCTAACGACCCTCCGCCAATGTTAAGGTTCATTGCCGCTTTGGTCCTTACCTTGCTGGCATATTCGCCTGTAAGTATCAGGCGCGAAAACGGTTGTATATTTAAGGTTGCAAAAGGTATGCCCGGCTGGTTTGTAATCGACGACAAGTATTCGTAACCACCGCCAATGGTAATACCCCTGGCCAACCCATAATTTACTTCTGAATGAATAAAATTGGTTTTTGCACTATCAAGAAGGTTTCCGCCGGTTACATGATACTCAAATTCGCCCTTGGGCAAAAAGTTAAAGGGCATATTTAATATCTTTTCCTCCGATCGTTCCTCGCCATTAGGCCCGTAAAAACGTAAAGTGATACGGCTGGTACCATATACTACCGGAACCTTAAACGAATAAAAACCGGAAGCATCAGCTGTCTTGTAATCAGTCAGTACATTATTGATATATAACTCGACAACCCACTCGGGGTTTGTATAATTGGAAATGATGTAATCGCCAAGCGCTTTACGCACTGTTGTTGGGGCATTCGATATTTCAAAACCGTCAACCGGCGATAAAACAGTGGCAATACTTCTGGAATAAACACGGCCAACCTGTACCTGCCGTATCGCCGAAAAACTGTTGTCGACCCAACGCCAGTAATAACGTTGTTCCCTCTTGTTAAAACCATCGCGACTCGAATAATTCAGGAATAAATCTGTTTCTCCGCCTAATAATTCGGCGCCAAGACTTAATCCGTACCGAAAGTCGCTGGTGTATTTGTATTGCCAGTTCGATGCAACCGACCAGTCGGTCATACCAGCCTTAAACCAGTGATACTGACGTGGTATAATGGAATCGAACGCTTCAATGTCTTGAATTTTTCTCAAGTTTTCCCTGAGTTTCTCAGCTTTTAATATCCGTGTCAATGGTAACTCAACATCCGACCGGACATTAGCCGACAAACTCCTGAAATCAAATTTTACCTTAAAACCAAACGCTTGTTCAAATATTGTTTTCCTGAGGAATAACTGCCCTGTATCGTATATAAAATCGTCGGGACCAAGAGGTACCTGCTTATTTCCAACAACAACCAGGCGTTTTTCCATATTAATTTCGTAGGGCATTGTCTCTGAAACAAAAAACCCGCTAACCACTTTTTCATCCTTTGCATTCGACCGCGAAATTTTCAGGTAATCAAAAATCGCAGTAACCGGGAGATACACCCCTTTTGTTTCTGAATACATAGCAGAAAAAGTACTCATACCTGTATTCTCAAATATTACAGATATACTAAAAGGCTCATATTCATCTTCATTATCATTCTGGGCATTTGCTTTTTCAAAAGCAATCAAGCCCAAAACAACAATCAATAAATAAATCTTCTTAAAAATATCTTTCTCTGCCATTATTGTTTATTTGCTTAAATGATCAATTCACAAAAATTACTTATTGCTGTATAAAGCTTATGACGAACGAACCGGTATATCTTCCGCCGGGATTGGCCGATATTGATCCAACATCCAATGTGCCCCCCTGCATTATATAATGCCTGTCATCACAACCTTTGTTCGAAATAAAAGTATCGCCGTTCCCGCCAACACTCGTGCTGCCAGGGTGAAGTTTCATGGTCCCGCCATTGCTGCCGGTTAGTGTAACTTCCGACGGATAGGATATGGTAATCAACCGGCCCGGACAAAGCTTAATTTCATATATAGCTTGTTGGGGAATATGGCCCATATTGAGCAAAACAACCGAACCTGTTGGCGTACGCAAACCATTGTAGTCAACAGTAACTGTTCCACCCGACGACCCTGCGATAATGGTTATATCCCCGAAACCTAGCATCTGAGTTGCCGCTACCGATATGGTCCTTTGCGGCAAACCAGGCTGGCAATATCCCATATACGATACAAAAAGTATAGTAACCAGTATGTAAATTTTTTTTCCTGACATTTCAATTTATAATTATATTTCCACAAGAAAATATTGTCAATTTACTGACCTTCAAATAGGTGTTAGTGTCGCTTGACTGTAAGCGAATTGTTATCAATGGCACTTACACAAAAAAGGAGCAGGTCAACCTTACGGAATTGTGAATTCGGTACCAGCCAGTTCTCCGCCACCATCGTCTTTGGGCAAAGAGTATTTAATGATTAGTTTCCCGCCTTTAGTTTTGATTGCTTTAGGCCATCTGACTACCAGGTTCATATCCCTGCTTGTTATTTCAGTGTAAACCCCCACCCCGTTGGCTATGCCAACTTCATGCCTCTGTCCGTTGTCATTTAATAAGTCAACCGTTATATTTCCGTAAGAGGACCGGTTACCTGTTCTGTTTATTTTAAACGACAACATAGAGGTACTATCGGTCAGGGCTTTTAATTTCACATCCGACAAGCTGTTTTCAACCGACAGGTTTCCATTTCGAATGATAACAGGAATGCTGATTCCAAAAATGGCTGTTATGCTGATTGACATTTTGGTACTATCAACCTTCTGTTTTCCCATGCCCAGAGGCGTTTCGCCCTTTTCAGCCCTGAAAAACAAGTGCGAGCGATATTCGCCGGTATTCATTCCTTCCGGTTTCCGGCATTGCAGACGCAAAGCCTGCGACTCGTTTGGCCCAAGTTTTACCCTTCGCGGAAAAACGCGCAGGTATTTATCAGCCGAAGTAAGGCTATCGCCCTTTTCCAAAATCTGGAAACTTCCGTTGGGCAGCATTTTATAGTTAATAAAACTTACCAAATAAACTGCCGTGTCGTTTCCTACATTGGTTAAATTCAGGTCTTCTTTCAGTTTTTGGTTATCAAACACTACACGAACAGGCGCAATCAGCAAATTTCCCTGGCCCCATCCATTGAATCCCTGTAACACAAAAACAAGCATTACGATTGTAAACTTTAATCTGGTGAGTATCATATTCATTTTTTAACATACCCATTCGCATGAGTGAGTTTATTCCTTTTCTTTTCCTTTTTTGATAATTAAAAAATCCATCCTGAATGTTCAGTCAGTTACATTTAACCCTATTCCAGGAATTTTAATTGTAGGCAAATACAACTTCGTAATTACCGTAATACACCCCTGCAATATTGGTTAACTGGTTTCCTATATACAATGTAGCCCCGATTGCCACACTCAATTTACCGTTGGCTTGAGGTATCATTTCTCCTCCGGGCGGCAAATCGGTGGTAAAATCGGTAACTGTCAATTCCTGTGAGACAGTAGTTGAGTGTAGTTTGCTTGTCCCCTGGGGCAAGGTAACGGTTACCATGTAATTGGGCGAGCCTGTAATTAAAAAGCGGCCTGTTCCAAAATAATCGTTGTTAAAGCCTCTCAGGCTACCTGTAGTCAATCGTTCACCCCTGGGCGATACAGTCACACGGCCACCTTCGATATAAATGAGTTTACCAAAATCCAACGATTCGGTCTCTTCTACTGAAAGTGGGATTACAATCTCGGTTTTTATCTTACCGACAACTGCTTTCTGTGCTTTGCCTGCCTGGGACAAACCAATCAAAAACAGGATCAATACGCTTAATAATATTTTGTTCATCTCCCTTGTTTTTAAATTCCTTTAACGCTCTTAAAAAGAACTCTTTGAAGGATAGTGGCTGTTCAAAAAAAACTGATCTGCAACGATTAAATAATGAGGATGAAATAATGTTGTATTCCGGGTTTATGACTCACCCCGAAGCCTCTCCTCCTCCCGTGAGAGAGGTACAAAGGCACCGGAAGCGACTTTGATCCCTTTTTACTTAACCCATCCCCGCGCACCTATGATGCCAACCCTCTCTCGCCAGAGAGGGAAAAGAACCATAGACTTCGATGTAAGACTTTGGTCGAACACTCAGTCGAACAATGCGCAGGGTGAGTTCGGGAAAACAAATATCCTTATGCAACAGTATTTTCATCCATATAAATTTTGGCATCACCTGTTAAGAATCATTGTTGTCCGGTTAAAATTTTCATAGTTATCCGTAACCTAATAATTTTAAGGTATTTCGGAAGATCACACCACTATGTGGCTTACATTTTCGTCTTGCCAATTTTCTACAAAAATTAAACAGCTACGCTGCTAACTCCATAGCAATACGATTGCTAAATCTTTGTAATACAATAACATCTGACAAAAATACTTAGCAACGTAGTTGCGACATCTTGTAATACCCCGGTTTTACCGGACACCAATGATTAAGAATAATCTATTGTCGTATTTTCAAGTGTACTCACCCCACCCTTCGACAAGCTCAGGGTTCCGCCCCTCTCTCGCGAGAGAAGGTCAAGGCTCATCGAACGATGCGAGGTGCGAGTTGACAATGAACCCGTCTCAAAAACGAACTTCTGCCTCTTCACTGTCGACACGACTACATTATTTTCATTACTTATCTTTTTTTTCGAACAACCACTTTACCAATTAGTTATATGCTACCGAAACGGTAAAACTTCCTGAATACTGTCCTTCAGCCTGGGTTGCCGCAACATTAAGTGTTCCACCAATCGAAAAATTGTCATTGCCGGTAGCATCAAGTGTTCCAGTAGTAGCATCAGCGCCAGTTGATACCGGACGTGATGTAAAGCTGTTCACGGTCATAGTAGCGCCCGTAGAGAGAGCATTGCCCGAAGTACCATTTATGGTTACCGCAACAGCGGGAAGCGTTATCGCATACGTTTTGTTTGCCGTGCCTGAAATTACGAACCTGGCTGCCGTAGCCGACGAAGTACTGGCTACACCTCCGCCTGTAGTGGCTGCCCCCAGAGTAGAAACAACAACAGTTCCGGCAGTGGAACCAACATTTACCAAACCGAAATTCAAGGCATTTCCTGCTCCGGCAAGCGGATCGTTCGTAATTATCAACGCCTTAACAATTTCAGCCTTAGCCGTAGCAGTCATTGGACCCTGGGCAAACGCACCTATAGTTAAACTTGTAGATACGAATAAAAGCAACAGATATTTTTTCATATTAAGTTGATTAAGAATAAATAAATCTAAGTAGTTAATGAATTGCCATGATCGAAATGATATTCTCATTTCCGGTTGGCGTTTGCCAAATCATGGCTATTCTATACAGTAATAATTTGCTTTTTAATGACCTTATAGAACTTACATGTTGCTGAAAAAATGTAATAAACATCAGGCAATATGCTCGTTTCATATCATGGCCGATTAAAAAATAAATTCGATTGTTGATTAGTTGTAATCAACGCTAACATTAAATGTTCCGGTGTAGCTTCCTGTTGCCTGGCTTGCACCAACCACCAATGTTGCACCAACAGTAAAGGTTTGTGCGCCAGCGCCACTTAAAGTACCGGTAGTACCATCGGCCCCGGCCGCTGCTTCCCTCGCTACAAAAGAATTAACGTTCATGCTATGGCCGCCTCCGTCGCTAACAGTAACAACACCATCAGCAGGAAGGGTAATAGCAAAACCGGCGCTTGCTTCTCCAGAAACCGAATAGGCAGCAGCGCTTACAGTTGTTTGTGCTGAAAGAGATACACCGCCGCTTGGGGTGCGTGCACCAGCAGTACTTAATGCACAAGTACCGGCAGCTGTGGTTGTCATCAGGGTCCCAAAATGCAATTCTGCCGTTTTAGTAAGTACAAGCGGCGTTTTAAGCGTAACATCAGCCGTTGTTGACGTTTGTGCCAATGTAGTTTTTGGCATAGCAGCTATGGCTACTATTACCAGCAAGAACAAGAATAACTTTTTCATACTTTTTAATTTTAATCGTTAATAATTAATAAAAACCGAATTCATAATGTATTATGTTGTATTTCGGAATCTTTTCCTTCCTAAGTAATGAGAATGAAATAATGTCGTACTTATGTTTGTATTTTATACTGACTCACCCCCTGCACCTGACGGTGCTTCCCCCTCTCTTTTTGAAAAGAGGGGGGAAACGGTCGCCAGCGAACGTGGGGATGAACCCTAAAAAAATATGATATTTAATAATTTTCATTACCTGGTTGTTTATCAGTTAACTATCTTGAAACTTTTCTGCCTGGTACTGGTTGATACCGTAACCAGGAACACACCTCTTACCATTAAAGGCAGGCTTACTATCTGGTTACCGGCCATTGTGTTTACAAACAGGCAGCGTCCGCTCGTATCAATAACCCTTACCGTAAACTTATCGGTCAGGTCCATAGCATTAATAACCACCTGCCCTTCCGACTTGTAAACAGTAACAGGCATGTCTGACAATGGTGTAACCACATCAAAATGAAGGATAAACCTGTCGGCTAAATCGCCGGTTGTACTGCTGAAAGTATAACTGCCGGTCTGTTTAATGTTCTCCACTTTCAAGTCGCGTTTATCTTCAAGAAGCGCAAACTGCATTGTATCTGGAATTGCAAAGCGTAAAGTATAATTGCCATTTTTACCTGCGATAAAGCTCAGCGGTACCAGCTTATTGTCGCTTGCGCTGCTCAGGTACCGAACTGTATACTTATCGTTGCCCGACGGCAAATACAGGCTTGGGGCTGTCCCTACCTTGCTGAACACCTTCAATGCTCCGTTTTCATTTTGCTCATTACCGAAAATCAGCAATACTTCATCCTGACCTTTTACTGTGGACGAACTGACCGTTGCCCTGAAAAGGCCCTCGTTTGTATCTGTTTCTGCTGATTTTAACCAGGCGCTTGCCCCTGTATGTACGCGAGCTGCATTGTTGAAACCAAACGACCCTGCCGACGATGCCCGAACCATAAAGCCCTGCATTGGAGCTATATACCGTGTAACATTATTGGTACCAACACCTGTAACCGAGTTGTAAACGCCATAGTTGTCGGCTGAATTACTCCAGGTCCAAATATCATAACCGCCACCCGAAAGCTGTAGCATCGACCGGCTAAAACCTGCATCGTTGTTCCAGTCGATACTGCTGGGGTATGGGTTCCCTAAAAAGTTAAAGCCTATGTATGAACCTGTGGAATAAGCGCTTACACTGTAATTTACCGCCCCGTTACCGAGGTTACCTGCAAACTGTTTGGTTGGCGTTGTTGCCTGTAAGGCATACAAATAACCGCGACCGGGAACAAAACTGCCGGATGGGTGTACCGATGCCCAGGTTGGGGCAACAGTAGCATTCAGGTTATAAACCCAGCATGAAGTAGGCTCGTCCCACACATACAGGTCGTAACCGGTGCCGTCGCCATACGTTCCACCCGGAGTCCACCCGGTGCCATGAATGGTTTGCCCCGAAACAGGAGCCGAGAGGAAGTGCCATGCCGAGGCTGCACCATCGATGTAGCGGTTTACAGTAGCTGCCACATTATTGGTATTGTGCAGCAGCGAACCTGTACCGGCAGCGGTGGAGCCTATTACAAAACCGGCATTCCCGGCATTGTTGGCAGTGGCCCCGTTCACTGTAAGGGTTTGGGCCGGGGCTATGGTAAACAAACTTCCGGTATTTACTGTAAAGTTGTGCGATACTGTAAAGCTGGTATTGTTGGTTACCCCGCTTGTATTGCTAATATCCAGGTTATACACCTGGTTGTTCAGCCATGTATTGTTTTCGAGGGTTTGGGCCGATGTCCCGGCATAAGTAACCGAAGGCATCTGGGTGGTGGCATCCATGTACCCCGAAGCGGCAGTAAGGCTTCCCAGAAGGCTTAAACTTCCGTACAGGGTCACATTATTCGAATTGCTGACTGCCAGGTTATAAGCCTGGTTGTTGTAGAACGTGCCGGCAGGAATGGTTTGAGCCGACGAGCCTGCAAATGCCACGGTAGAACCTGAGGCCGAAGCATCGACCTGCGCACCGCCGGTTTGATGGAATGACCCGGTGATCGTGAGCTTATGTCCATTGGTTACCAGGCGGTAAGTTGACTGGCTGTTGTACAGCGACCCGATGGTGCGGTCCTGGTCCATCACACAATGATTGGATGGGCTGGCTGCAAAATAAATATCTTCGCCCGAAGCCGGGATAAGGTTCAGCGTCCAGTTCGATGCCGTATTCCAATCGGCACTGGTAGCGCCTTTCCAGTAGTTGGTATTATCGAAACTAACCACATCGCCGTACACCGTACTCACCGCATTGGTGGCATAAGCACGTACATAATAAACTGTCGACGGGCTCAGTCCGGTTATGGCGGCGGTGAAGGCGCCTGTTACTGTGGCTGCGCCGTTGTCAACCTTCGAATCGGAAGTCGTGGGGGTAGCATTGCTGCTGCTCCAGCATACACCGTAAGCCGTTGGGTTTGGAACGCCAAGCGAAGTGATGTTTCCGTTGCCTGTGGCCGTGGTTTTGCCTATGCCGCTCACCGCCTGGGTGGTAACCGTTGGGGCTATGTACGAAGTAAAGGTTACCACCGCACCGTAAGAAGTACCGGCAGCGTTGGTAGCATAAGCCCTCACGTAATACAGGGTGCCGGGGGTAAGGCCGGTTATGGCAGCGGTAAAGGCGCCCGTAGCCGAGGCTGCGCCATTGTCAACCTTCGAATCGGATGTTGAGGGGTTTGTATTGCTGCTGCTCCAGCATACACCGTAAGCCGTTGGGTTGGGTATGCCAAGCGATGTTATATTTCCGTTGCCCGTGGCCGTGGTGGTACTAATGCCGCTCACTGCCTGGGTGGTAACCGTTGGGGCTATGTACGAAGTAAAGGTTACCACCGCGCCGTAAGAAGTACCGGCGGCGTTGGTTGCATAAGCCCTCACGTAATACAGGGTGCCGGGGGTAAGGCCGGTTATGGCAGCGGTAAAGGCGCCCGTAGCCGAGGCTGCGCCATTGTCAACCTTCGAATCGGATGTAGTGGGGGTAGCATTGCTGCTGCTCCAGCATACGCCGTAAGCCGTTGGGTTGGGTATGCCAAGCGATGTTATATTTCCGTTGCCCGTGGCCGTGGTGGTACCAATGCCGCTCACTGCCTGGGTGGTAACCGTTGGGGCTATGTACGAAGTAAAGGTTACCACCGCGCCGTAAGAAGTACCGGCGGCGTTGGTTGCATAAGCCCTCACGTAATACAGGGCGCCGGGGGTAAGGCCGGTTATGGCAGCGGTAAAGGCGCCCGTAGCCGAGGCTGCGCCGTTGTCAACCTTCGAGTCGGATGTGGTGGGGTTTGTATTGGTGCTGCTCCAGCATACGCCGTAAGCCGTTGGGTTGGGTATGCCAAGCGATGTTATATTTCCGTTGCCCGTAGCCGTAGTTGCGCCAATACCGCTCACCGCCTGGGTGGTAACCGTTGGGGCTATGTACGATGTAAAGGTTACAGCCGAACCGTAAGAAGTCCCGGCGGCATTGGTGGCGTAAGCCCTCACATAATAAGTTGTTCCGGGGGTAAGGCCGGTTATGGCGGCTGTAAAGGCTCCTGTTACTGTGGCTGCGCCGTTGTCAACTTTCGAATCGGAAGTTGTAGGAGTAGCATTGGTGCTGCTCCAGCATACCCCGTAAGCCGTTGGGTTGGGAACGCCAAGCGATGTTATGTTTCCGTTACCGGTGGCCGTGCTTGTGCCAATACCGCTCACTGCCTGGGTGGTAACCGTTGGGGCTATGCTGGTAATAAAGGTAACCACCGCACCGTAAGAAGTACCGGTAGTATTGGTAGCAAAAGCCCTCACGTAATAAGTCGTTCCGAGGGTAAGGCCGGTGATGGCAACTGTAAAAGCGCCTGTGGCCGGGGCTGCGCCCTTGTCAACCATCGAATCGGAAGTTGTCGGGGTAGCATTGGTGCTGCTCCAGCATACCCCATAAGAAGTTACACTTGCCGGAGTACCCAGCGAAGTGATGTTTCCGTTGCCCGTGGCCGTGGTTGTAGTAATGGCGCTTACCGCCTGGGTGGTAACCGTTGGGGCTATGTAGGTAGTAAAGGTAACCACATCGCCGTAAGCTATACCGCCGCCATTGGTGGCATAAGCCCTCACGTAATATAAAGTGCCCGGGGTAAGGCCTGTCATGGCAGCGGTAAAGGCGCCCGTGGCCGTGGCCGCACCATTGTCAACCTTCGAATCGGAAGTTGTAGGGGTAGCATTGCTGCTGCTCCAGCATACGCCGTAAGCCGTTGGGTTGGGTGTGCCAAGCGAAGTTATTGTACCGTTGCCGGTAGCTGTGGTGGCGCCAATGCCGCTCACTGCCTGGGTGGTAACTGCTGCCAACGCCTGTTCTATTGCGCCCATAGTATAGTTTGAACGGGTAACGCCAAAATAATCGGTAGCGATACCGGTACTGCCTGTTCCGTTAATGCCCGATGTCTGTGGCGCATAATTGGTTGCTGCCGAACTGCCTGCACTGACAAAGGAAGGACTAACGTTAAGGCTGTTACCATCCTGTGCGGTGGCCGTTTGCCAGGCCGACAGGGTAGCGCGGGCAGAAGTAAGGTAACCCAGTACACCGCCTGTGCCGCCGGCGTAATAATCGTTGTAGTTACAGGTAAGGCCCGTAGTTCCTCCCAACGATATAGCATAATGCGCGCCGGTAGCCCCGTTGTTGGAGCGGGCATTCACCAGCAGGTTGTTGCGGAAATCTTTGGTATTGGTGGTTCCTGCGTTAAACAGGGCATAGCTGGTGTAAGCGCCCGAAGTGGGGCTGCCGCCTATGTAAACCGTATTAAAATAGAGGTTAGTGTTGTTCGATGCCGCGCCGGTTTCGTAAATACCGTACAAAACGTTTGGGTTATTGTTACCCAAAGAGATAATGTTGTTTGAAAAGGTAACATTACCTGATGCTTTGTTGATGCCGTAAACCGCTGAACCGGAGCCTGCCGAAACAACGGTGTTAATGAAATTACCGGAAATAACCCCGGCAGTTGAACTTCCTCCGTAATAAATACCTCCGGTAATATTAGAGACAAAGGTAGAGCTATTGGTGAGGTTGGCAATGGTATTGCCGCTGATGGTGTTAGCCCCTGTGCCAAGGTTGTAAATGCCATACACCGTTTGGGTATTTGCAGTACTTGCTGAAGTGGCATTGATGCTGTTGGCCGTGGTGGTACTGCCAATGGTATTGTTGCTGATGGTGGTGGCGCCGGCAGTTGCTACTTTGTAAATGCCGTAAATACTGTTGGCCATGGTTGCCCCGGCTGAGGTTGTAATGCTGCCTATGGTATTGTTGCTACAGTTAACCGTTCCGTTGGTAGCAATATATACGCCAGAAAAATAAGTTCCGGTGCTGGCTGTCGTGTAACTGATGGAACCGATAGTATTGCCCGTAACAGTACCCATATTGATATCGCCCGCAGCCATGTAAATGCCGAAAAAGGCCCCGGAGACATCACTCCAGTTAATGTTACTGATGGTATTGCCCTGCACGCTGGTAGGCGTACCTGTGCCTACATTCAATTGAATGCCATAAAAAGAATTGTTGTACGCATTGGTTTTGGTCAAAGCCGAGCCGCCGCACAAGGGAGCTTGCCCGCCAATGTAATTGTTGCTTATCGTAAAACCGGTACCCGAAGTATTGTTGATGTAAATTCCGGAGCACCAGTATTCATAGGTTGGAACAACTGTAGTGGTTTCGTAAATACTGTTGCCCGAGATGGTCCAGCCCGAGGTATTATCGCTCAGGTAAATGTAATTTGTGCCTGCCCTTAGAATGTCGTAAATATTGTTATTCAGGATGTAATTGGCATTGTTCCCATACGAGGCCGTGCCTGCTGAATAGATGGCGTTGATGGGGCGGGTTCCCGAGTTGGTTATGCTGTTGTTCTGGATGTAATTGCCGGTAGTTGCCCCATAAGTTGATGATGACGTGGAAAAAATAATTATCCCAGAAACTCCCCCACTTGAAGCCCCTTTTATGGTACAATACTGCACGGTATTGCTGCACGCCCCATTGATAAACTGGATAGTAGGACCCGAAGTGTTGGTATTGGTTATTATCAGGTCTTTAGCGCTGCCCGTGGCATTTACCCGCCCGTCGATGGTTACATTATCGGCGCCGTTCAGGTTGATAAGCGGTGCGGCAAGGTTGCCGCTTACACTTAGCCCGCTTGCGGTTGGGTAAATGTTAATGGAGGTATAACTGGCGCTGCCGCTGCCGCTGTAATTCAGCACAGCCGTGGCGGGTTCGGTGGTGTTGTCGTTAATTTTTACGACTAAGTCGCCCGTATGCGTACCGGCATTGATGGCGGCAAAGGCATCATAAAGCGTATTATAAGAAGCTTGCAATACCCCGCCTTTCCAAACCTCTACCGGGAACACCGTATAAACATCGTAAGCTCCCATTGTGTTGTAGGTGCGGGTGGCAGTGGTGTAGTCGGTGGTGATTCCGGTGCCCGATACGCCCTTTAACCTGTTGTACGAGGGAACATAATCGGTTGCTGCCGAACCGCCTGCATTGGCAAACGAAGGGTTAGCGTTAAGGCTGTAACCATCCTGCGTAGTGGCCGTTTGCCAGGCCGACAGGGTAGCGCAGTTGGAGTTAAGGTAACCCAGTACGACACCTGTGCCGCTGACGTAATAATCGTTGTAGTTGATGGTCAGCCCGGTAGTTCCCAGCGACCATATAGCATAATGTGTGTCGGTAGCCCCGTTGTTGGAGCGGACATTTACCAGCAGGTTGTTGCGGAAATTTTTGGTGTTGGAGGTTGCCGCGTTGAACAGCGCGCCGCTGAAGTAGGACCCAGATGTGGGCGCACCACCCAGGTACACCGTGTTGAAATATACGTAGCTGTTGTTCGACGCCAAGCCGGTTTCGTAAATACCGTACAGGTAGTAGCCATTGGTGGTACCGACGCCCAGAGTAACAATATTGTTGGCTAAGGTTACCGCCCCCGATGCTTTTTTTATCCCGTAAACCGATGCGCCCGACGACGAGGATACGGTGAGGTCGTGAATAAAATTGCCCGAGCAAACATTGGCGCCCGTGCTTCCGGTGAAGTAAATACCCGCTACCTGCCCCCCAAACGTAGCGTAGGTGTTGCTTAGGTTATAGATTGTATTTCCGGTAACTGTGTTTACAGAGCTTGGCGCCGCTATTACGATGCCACCCACCGAACCGACAATGGCCGCCGAGGCATTGGCATTGGCAATGGTCAGGTGGTGTATGGTATTGCCCGATACGGTACTGCTGCCTGCGGCTGAGTATATGCCATTGATCAAGCTAATGGTACCCACGGTAGTATTGGTGGTGCCATTGGTGAGGTTGGCAATGGTGTTGCCGCTCATGCCGATGGTACCTGTGCTGGTGTTGTAAATTCCATACACGCTCTGGGTATTCGCTGTACTTGTCGATGAAGCATTCATGCTGCTGGCCGTGGTGGTATTGCCTATGGTGTTGTTGTTGATGGTGCAGGCTGTGTTTCCGCTGGTGTATATGCCGTACAGGTTATTGGCAAGCCCTGCTGCCGATGTGGCGGCGGTTATTGCTCCCATGTTGTTGCCCGATACCGTTCCTCCGGCACTGTTAATCCCGTAACAATTGCCATCTGTGGCGCTGTTGGTTACCGTTATCACACCTGTACCGGTGGTAGCACCTATGGTATTGCCGGTAATGACTCCGGCAGTACCGGTACTGCGTATGCCATAGAAAGTGCCTGCACCGCTGTTGGTTACTGTTATTGTTCCGCCGCCACCAATGGTATTGTTTGTAATCGACGAACTTGTCCCTGTATTGTTGATACCATAAAAAACGCCGGCACCGGTAGTACTGGTGACGGTCAACCCGCCTGCGCCTCCAATGGTGTTGTTGGACGCCGTGCCTCCGGCCATACTAATGCCATAGAAGGTAACCAAACCCGTACTGCTGCTTACCGTGGTGCCGAGTGTTCCGCCAATCACATTACCGGTGGTGGTTCCAATGGCGGCTGCCCCCAGACTGTTGATGCCATACCAGCTGGTACTTGCACCGTTGGGCCAGGTAAACCCACCGATGGTATTGTTTTGTACCGAAGTGGCGGCAGTGGTGGTGGCGGCTAAATAGATGCCGTAGAAATTATTGTAATATGTAGTTCCCGATTTGGTCCACACCCCTCCCGAACCATTACCACCCAAGGTATTGCCGGTAATCGAGTAACTGTCGCCTGCCAGTATATTGATCAGGCGATACTCCACCGAAGCTGTTGGCACAAACGAAGCCGTTTCGTAAAAGCTGTTGCCCGATATGGTCCAGCCAGAGGTGTTAGTGCCTAAGTTGATACCATACGAAGCGGTGGCCGGATTCAGGAAATCGTAGATGTTGTTGTTCTGAATGTAATTGGTATTGTTGCCATACGAAGCCGTACCCAATGAATAGATGGCATTGATGGGGCGGGTGCCCGAATTGGTTATGTTGTTGTATTGGATGTAGTTACCTGTTGTTGCCCCATAAGTTGATGATGACGTGGAAAACATCACAACTCCGTAACTGGCAGGGGCAGCACCTTTCAAGGTACAATACTGCACGGTATTGTTACACGCTCCGTTGATAAACTGAATGGTGGAAGCAGTGGTGGCGCTGGTGTTTACGATTGTCAGGTCGGGGGATGTGCCCGTGTTACCATTTACCCGCCCGTCGATGGTTACATTATCGGCGCCGTTCAGGTTGATAAGCGGGGCTGCTACACCTCCGCCTGGGCTACTGACGCTTAGTCCCGTGGCGGTTGGGTATATCTTAATCGAGGTGTAATTAGCCGACCCGCTGCCGCTGGCATTGAGCACAGCCGAAGTGGATTCGGTGGTGTTGGCGGTTATTTTTATTTCGAGCGCACCGGTGTGCGTGCCGGCATTGATGGCGGCAAAGGCATCATAAAGCGTATTATAAACAGTTTGCAATACCCCGCCTTTCCAAACCTCTACCGGGAGTATAGTAAAAACATCGTAAGCTCCCATTGTGTTGTAGGTACGGGTGGCAGTGGTGTAGTCGGTGGTAATGCCGGTGCCCGTTATACCGCACAGACTGTTGTACGAAGGAACATAATCGGTTGCTGCCGAACCGCCTGCATTGGCGAACGAAGGGCTAACGTTAAGGCTGTTGCCATCCTGCGTGGTGGCCGTTTGCCAGGCCAACAAGGTAGCGCGGTCGGAGGTAAGGAAACCAAGCACACCGCCTGTGCCGGTAACATAATAATCGTTGTAGTTACAGGTAAGGGTTGTATTGGCTGTAAGCGAAATGGCATAATGCAAACTGCTGCCACCGGTAGTTGAACGCCCATTCACCAGCAGGTTATTCCGGTAATTACGGGTGTTGGATGCTGCTAAGCTATACAGACAGTACGATTTATTGGTGCTTCCCGAAGCCAATGTACCGCCTAAATAAATGGTATTGAAATACAGGTTGCAGGTTTGCGAAGCCGCACCTGTATCGTATAACCCGTACAGGGTGGTTTTGGTTGCCCCGCCCAGCGAAATGATGTTGTTGCTGTAGGTGGTTGCCCCCGATACTGTTTTTATACCGTATATGCTTGCCGTGGTTGACGATGCGCCGGTTACCGTCAAATCGTGGATAAAGTTGCCCGAGCAGACGTTTGCGCCCGTGCTGCCGGTGAAGTAAATACCCGCTACCTGCCCGGCAAACGAAGCATACGTGTTGCTTAGGTTGTAGATTGTATTCCCGGTAGCTGTATTTACAGCGCCTGTTCCCGAAAATACAATACCCCCTACCGAACAGGTATTGTCGGTAGCGGTATTGGTGTTAGCATTTGTCAGGCTGTTTAGTGTATTATTGCTGACAGTAGTAGTGCCTGCAGTAACGGTAATCCCATTCACTACACCCAAATTATCAGCAATAGTACTGGATAAAATCTTGATCGTATTGCGATCTATGGTAACTGTTCCGCCCCCCGACCGATATATACCATATACCTTTGTAGTGGCTATTACGCCCCCCGATCCACTAGCAATAGAATTAATAATATTATTCTTAATAGTGGCATTACCACTTCCCGAGTAATTGATGGCATACGTATTAGTCGCTACACTTGTACCACTGTAATTCCATAACATCATATTATCTACGCTGTTATTCTCACAGTCTACTGTACCGGAGGAAGCTATATTAATACCATAGAAAGATACACTGCTACTACCATTAACCCAATTTCGTAATAATTGAAATGAATTGGCAGTAGTGGTACCAATATTAACATCGCCTGCGGCAATGTGCAACGCTGTAAGGGAAGCGCCATTATCTGCCATCACTTTCGATATAGTGTTACCTTGTATATTCGTAGCAGTGCCGGTACCCACATTCAGATAAAGCAGGTAAACTGTTGCGCCATTTATGTATGTTTCTTGCGTACCCGAACAATTAGCGGCATTCGAACCTAAATAATTATTATTTACCGTAAACCCTGTTCCTGATGTATTATCAATATTGATAAATTTATACGTAAAGGTTGAGCTTGGAAGAACTACTTCATACAAACTGTTTCCAGTTATACTACACGATGTGGTATTGGATGAAAAAAACACATGGCTGGAATTAGCCGACCCCAATATGTTATAAATCCAGTTATTGCTGATGGTAATATTATTATTCGTGAAAGAGGCGCTTCCCAGTGAAAATACCCCGTTAGCGGGATAATTTGTACCTGCTCTTGTAATTTTGTTGTTATCAATGGTGTTGTTATCATTTCCGGTGCTGGTACCTGTTGAGAAAAATACCACACCGCTGGTAGCGTTGGTTTCCGAGCCTTGGATGTTGCAGTATTCCACCAGGTTGTTCGTTGCGTCGGCGATAAAGCGGATGGTAGATGTGCCTGCTGTGTTGCTGGTGCTGGTATTAACGATGGTCAGGTCGGTGCCACCGGCTTGGTTTACCCGCCCGTCGATGGTTACATTATCGGCGCCGTTCAGGTTGATAAGCGGGGCGGCCAGGTTACCGCTTATGCTTAGCCCGCTGACGGTGGGGTATATTTTAATCGATGTATAATTAGCTGACCCGCTGCCGCTGTAATTCAGCACAGCCGTGGCAGTTTCGGTGGTGTTGTTGTTAATTTTTACGACTAAGTCGCCCGTATGCGTACCGGCATTGATGGCGGCAAAGGCATCATAAAGCGTATTATAAGAAGCTTGCAATACCCCGCCTTTCCAAACTTCTACCGGGTATATAGTATAAACATCGTAAGCTCCCATTGTGTTGTAGGTACGGGTGGCAGTGGTGTAGTCGGTGGTAATGCCGGTGCCCGTTATACCGCACAGACTGTTGTACGAAGGAACATAATCGGTTACTGCCGAACCGCCTGCATTGGCGAACGAAGGGCTAACGTTAAGGCTGTTGCCGTCCTGCGTGGTGGCTGTTTGCCAGGCCGACAGGGTAGCGCGGTCGGAAGACAGGTAACCCAGCACACCGCCTGTGCCGGTAACATAATAATCGTTGTAGTTACAGGTAAGGGTTGTATTGGCTGTAAGCGAAATGGCATAATGCAAACTGCTGCCACCGGTAGTTGAACGCCCATTAACCAGCAGGTTATTCCGGTAATTACGGGTGTTGGATGCTGCTAAGCTATACAGACAGTACGATTTATTGGCGCTTCCCGAAGCCAATGTACCGCCTAAATAAATGGTATTGAAATACAGGTTGCAGGTTTGCGAAGCCGCGCCTGTATCGTATAACCCGTACAGGGTGGTTTTGGTGTTGCCGCCCAGCGAAATGATGTTGTTGCTGTAGGTGGTTGCCCCCGATACTGCTTTTATACCGTATATACTTGCCGTGGTTGACGATGCGCCGGTTACCGACAAATCGTGGATAAAGTTGGTGCTACAGACGTTTGCGCCCGTGCTGCCGGTAAAATAAATACCCGCTACCTGCCCGGCAAACGAAGCATACGTGTTGCTTAGTTTGTAGATGGTATTACCGGTTACCGTATTTAATCCGGTACCCGAAAGGACAATGCCCCCTACCGAACCGGTATTGGTTGCCGACGTATTGGCATTGGCAATGGTCAGGTCGCGAATGGTATTTCCCGATACGGTATTGGTACCGGCACCCGAATAAATACCATTGATTAAGCCGGCAGTACCCACGGTGGCATTGCTGGTGCCGTTGGTGAGGTTGGCAATGGTATTGCCACTGATGTTGATTGTTCCCGTTCCGAGATTGTAAATACCATACACCAGTTGGGCATTCCCTGAGGTAGTACTGCCCGAACTGGCATTGATGCTGTTGGCCGTGGACGTACTGCCAATGGTGTTGTTGCTGATGGTAGTGACGCCGGCTACAGCCGTTTTGTAAATACCATAGATATTGGTAGCTAAGGTTGCCCCGTTGGCGCCTGTAATGCTACCAATAATATTATTACTACAGGTAACCGTTCCGGTGGAATTGATATACATACCGTACAGGATAGCCCCCGTGGCAGCTGCCGTGTAACTGATTGACCCTGTGCCGGTACCCGAACCAATAGTATTGCCCGTAACGGTACCCACATCTATATTGCCGGCACTCAGGTTCATACCGTACCATACCCCGGAGGAACTGTTGCTCCAGTTGAAGTTTTGAATGGTATTACCCTGCACGCTGCTGGCAGCGCTTGTACCCACACTCATGTAAATGGCGGTAAAAGTATTGTTCCACGAACCGGTTTTGGTCCATGCCGAACCGCCACACGAAGCCGAGCTACCGCCTATGTAATTGTTGCTTATCGTAATACCGGTATTAGCGTTTGCAACGTAAATTATAGTATACACCGGTGCAGAATTGGTAGGCGCAAATGAGGTTGTTTCGTAAAAACTGTTGCCCGATATTGTCCATGAAGAAGAATTGACCGATAAATGGATACCATACGATGCGCTAACAGTACTCAGAAAATCGTAAATATTGTTATTCAGAATGAAATTGTTATCGTTGCCATTCGGAGAGGCAGACCCCGATGAATAAATAGCATATAAGGGGCGGGAGACCGAGTTGGTAATGTTGTTGTACTGGATGTAATTGCCGCTATTAGGGCCATACGATGACGTGGACGTGGAAAATAAAATTATATTGGAACCATTCCCTTTCACGTTACAATACTGCACATAGTTACCCGTAGCTCCGTTGATAAACTGAATGACGTCGGCAGCTACTGAATTACCTGTGTTGAAGAAGGTCAAATCCTTATCACTGCCCGTAGCATTTACACGCCCGTCGATGGTTACATTATCGGCGCCGTTCAGCTGGATCAAAGGAGCAGACAGATTGCCGCTGATGCTTAGCCCGCTTACGGTGGGGTAAATGTTAATTGAAGTATAACTGGCGCTGCCGCTGCCGCTGTAATTCAGGGCTGCCGAAGCAGTTTCGGTGGTGCTGGCATTAATTTTTATGACTAAGTCGCCGGTGTGTGTACCGGCATTGATGGCATCGAAAGCGCCTTTCAGCGTAGTGTACCCTGCCTGGAAAGCGCCCCCTTTCCATACCTCAATATTGGAGGCAGTAAAAGTAACTACATATCCATACCCTGTACTGGCGCCATTGGTGGCATACGCCCGCACGTAATAAGTGACGCCGGGAGTTAAGCCTGTCATGGAAGCGGTAAATGCGCCGGTGGCAGTAGTTGCCCCGTTGTCCACATAACTGTCTGTTATAGTGGGCGTAGCATTGGTGCTGCTCCAGCATACTCCGTAACTGGTTACCGATGCCGGGTAGCCTAAATCGGCAATGGTGCCATTGCCCGTAGCCGTAGTACTCGTTATATTGGTTACCGCCTGGGTAGTAACAACAGGTGATGGGGCTAACTTTGCCACCCAGCCATCATATCCATTGGTTCCACCGGATGTATAAGCCCTAATGGGTGAACCCCAGGACCCTCCTTGATCTGCTACATACAGATTCTTGCTCCCGTCAACAAATAAACCAGTGCAATTTCTATAAATTCCTAAACCATTAGAAGAACCCATAAATGTACACCATAAAAGGGTTCCCGCAGAATTCAATTTAGCAATTGAAGCGTTAATCATGGATGTATAGGCATCAACCGGTGTACCCCAGGTGTCATTGCTATTTCCTTCCACATAAATATCCCCGCTACCATCTATGGTAATTCCGCAAAGAAAGTCATTTCCGCTACCTCCCAAAAAGGTATTCCACGTGCGGGCGCCGGCAGAGGTATATTTGGCAACAAAACCATCCCAACCATTTGTAAAAGCCCTGATGGGAGATCCCCATGTAGCATTGCTATAACCTTCTATATAAAGATTTCCACTACCGTCGGTAATCAATCTTTCAGGAACCCCACTACCATCTCCGGTGAAGGTATTCCACACGAGGGCGCCGGCAGAAGTCAATTTGGCTATCCAAGGATTATAGACACCATTAGGGGAAGGATTGATCGGTGTACCCCAGGAATTACTAATAGTATATCCCGCTACATAAATATTCCCGCTACTGTCCGTAGTAATAGCTCTTGACCAATCACCTCCTGCACCTCCCAAAAAGGTATTCCATAAAAGGGTACCTGCAGAATTGAATTTGAGTACCATGCAATCAATGCTTGCTGTGTAAGCCCTGATGGGTGATCCCCATGTCGCTGTAGCTATAATTGCTTCATAAATATTCCCGCTGCTATCAATAGTTATCCCATAACTTTGCATACTTCCGGCACCCCCCAGGCAGGTGAAGGTATTCCACACAAGGACACCGTCTGAGGTCAATTTGGCTACAAAATTTTGTTCATTACCGGAACCCGTAAAAGGAAGGATTGGCGTTCCCCATGTGGCACCGCTAGATCCCGCAACGTAAATATTCCCGCTGCTGTCCAACACAATCTGGTTAGTAAAACGTTCGTCACCGTTACCCCCCAGGAATGTATTCCACACAAGGGAGCCGGCAGACGTGAGTTTGGCAACAAAAACATCAAATCCACTAGTACCACCAGATGTATAAGCTCGAATTGGTGTTCCCCAGGTGCCAGCGCCAAATCCCACTACAAGAATATTTCCGCTACTGTCCAAGGTAATACCTGTAATGTAATCATCACCACTGCCCCCCAAAAAGGTGTTCCACGTTAGGGTGGGGTCAATTTCAACGGCTATGCCGGGGGCGCAGGCGCCTAAGGTAAAGCCCAGTTCGCGGGCGCCGTGCAGGGCAAAGGTTACCGGCACGGGGCGGCGCTTGCCGTTTACGATTTGCCAGGCTATGGGGGCGCTCTCGGTAACGGTGCCATTGGGGTAGGCTATTACTAAGTTGCCGTTTTTATCCAAGGCAAGGTCGCGGTTGTAGCGCAGGCGTATAGCCCCGGCATTTACATAGCCGTTGTTACCAGGCGTAAGCATATAGTGCGTTTCGTAAACGCCTTGTGGCGTAGCCTGGTAGGTAAGGCTTACGCCCTGCCACAGGTTGGGGTAACTTACCTTTTTCAGCTTCTGCGTTTCGGCGGCGGCAGGTTTGCCGGGTTGGTTATCGGGTGTGGGTTCGGTTATGCCGGGTTCGGGGGCAGCCGGTGTGCCTTCGCCGGCAGGGGTTACCGCATTTGCGCCCACAAACTCAACGCTCAACGCATGAGAGGCCGAGGCGGCAACCATGCCTTTATCCCCGAACTGCAGGAGATGGCCGCCCGCTTTAAACCGGAGGGCGTTGGCGCCGTTGCCTGTTGTATTGCCGTTAAGGTTAAATGCTCCGGCATTACCCATGCCATTGGTTGCCAGGGCATTTATGCCAGCCATCGAGACTTTGTTTAAAGTTCTGTTGTTTAGTGGGATTGTACCTGCTACAGGCAATGCAGGCATGGCGGCACGGGGGGCAGCATTAACTGCGGCATTGGCACCGGCGGCGCTGCCATTATCCTTGCCGGTGCAACTGGTAGTACCGGTTGAATTGATAATATATGTGCCACCAATAATTGCAGATATAATTATCAACAACGTCAAAATGAATAATCTTTTTTTCATCCGAAAATAATTTGTTTTTACAGTTGCCGTCTGGAACTTATATACCGCCATTTTCGCGTTGCTCATTGGCACTTCGCTTAAATTCATTGGCGCTTGTGTTTCCTGTAAACATGTTCGTTTCATACCATTACTTAACAGATAGTTTACACTGCCATTTTCCCTAATCCCTTTAATACCAACGGTATATAAAGCCATTCAGAAGATTGGGATGTTCTCCGCCACATCTGTTTTCAACATGTAAAAGAGAAGCGCCCCGTATAATTGCTGTCAATATAAACCACACCTGCAATTAATGCAGAAACAGCCCCCGGCGTCCGGCTGTTGGGCCGGCATTGCCGCAGGGCTGTATTTACTACTATCCCAATGAATATTGCTGCTGTAAAAAACTATGTTCTCAAAAAATGTAAAATGAGCCGCAAGAAATAATCCAGGATTTTCTGGTGTGGCCATATTCAAAAAACAGTTGTTGTTAACACACCGGCCTGTAACGCTCCTGCCGCGCTTTTTAGCCTCGTTTCCCCCCAACAGGCAGTGGTAATGTCCAACTATATTGTAAGTTTTTGTTTCCATGCAAACTAATTTTAATTTATTTAAATTACATGCAAATTCTCCATCCAACCATTTTCTGTAGATTTATCGTTTCAAACTTTAATCCACCTTCTTTACTAATTTTTAGGTTTACAGAGAAATATCCCCGGTCTTACTCTTAAGGCCGGAGGATATTTCATATTGGATGAAAAAAGATCCCGTGTTTCGGTCTTAGCCTACCACATTTTTCGTATGGCAGGTTTTTCATTATTTGGGAGAACTTACACTTTCGTGTAGGTTTTAAGGTTGATCAGTAAAAATTGATTTGTGTGTATCACTTCATTTTACTTATACAATTTTAGGCCAAAAAAAATGCAAAAGGGCAGAAATTCACGCCAAATCCGTCGCGTTTTGACGAAACGCGACAACTTTTTCCCTAATTGGTGGGTTACCTTACCATAACGAAGGCGATTTATTACATTTTATTCCGGTTTTCGCAATATTTTTTGGACTCACCCCCTCTTTTGAGAAGAGGCAAAGCATCGCAGATGCGCGGGGTGAGTTGGTCGAAATAGAATGTTTTCTGGACTCACCCCCATGTCCGCAAGCGGACAGACCCCCCTCTCTTTTTAAAAAGAGGGGGGAGGCGGCACGGACTTCGGCGTGAACGGTGGTGGCGTTAGGGAATACAATATTTAACAGGAAATTTGTGCGGGAGAAAATACAGACTGACAGTACAGCTTTGTTTCGGGAGCTCTCCCCTCTTTTTTGAGAGAGGGGCCGGGGGTGAGTTGATTGAAATACAATGCTTTTGGGACTCACCCCCATGTCCGCAAGCGGACAGGCCCCCCTCTCTTTTTTAAAAAGAGGGGGGAGGCGGCACGGACTTCAGCGTGAGCGGGGGTGGCGTTAGGGAACACAATATTTAACAGGAAATTTGCGCGGGAGAAAATACAGGCTGACAGTACAGCATTGTTTCGGGAGCTCTCCCCTCTTTTTTGAGAGAGGGGCCGGGGGTGAGTTGGTTGAAATAGAATACTTAGAGTGAGCCTGATGTAAAAATAAATTGTTTATGACTGAAATACTGCAAATTAATAAGGTTAAAAATATTTGTGCACGAATTTTCCAGGTTCAATTCAAAAACATTGGTGTCCGGTTAAAATTTTCATAGTTATCCGTAACCTAATAATTTTAAGGTATTTCGGAAGATCACACCACTATGTGGCTTACATTTTCGCCTTGCCAATTTTCTACAAAGATTAAACAGCTACGCTGCTAACTTCATAGCAACATAGTTGCTAAATCTTTGTAGTACATTGACATCTGACAGAAACACGGAGCAACGTAGTTGCGACATCTTGTAATACCCCAGTTTTACCGGACAACTGTGATTCAAAAAATAAGGTTTCAAAACCTTATAATGTCTTTTTAACCTTAGTAGAAAACACATATCCCTACAACACAAACCTTATTATCTTATTTACAAGACATTACAATTGTGTTTAGGTCGAGTTCTCGTTATTTAGCTAAAGTTGAGCGCGGGAGAAAATACAGACTGACAGTACAGCTTTGTTTCGGGAGCTCTCCCCTCTTTTTTGAGAGAGGGGCCGGGGGTGAGTTGATTTGAAATACAATGCTTTTGGGACTCACCCCCTCTGTCCGCAGGCGGACAGCCCCCCCTCTCTTTTTAAAAAGAGGGGGGAGGCGGCGCGGACTTCGACGTGAGCGTTAAAGAATAAGAATAATTCATTGTCGTATCGTAAATGTACTCACCCCGACAGCCGCAACGCGGCTGTTCCGCCCCTCTCTCGAAAAAGAGGGGCAAAGCATCGCAGACTTCGGCGTGAGCTCAGTCGAACGATGCGCGGGGGTGGTGTTAAGGAATACAATATTTAACAGGAAATTTGTGCGGGAGAAAATACAGACTGACAGTACAGCTTTGTTTCGGGAGCTCTCCCCTCTTTTTTGAGAGAGGGGCCGGGGGTGAGTTGGTTGAAATACAATGCTTTTGGGACTCACCCCCCTGTCCGCAGGCGGACAGACCCCCCTCTCTTTTTTGAAAAGAGGGGGGAGGCGGCGCGGACTTCGGCGTGAACGTTAGGGAATAAGAATAATTCATTGTCGTATCGTAAATGTACTCACCCCGACAGCCGCAACGCGGCTGTTCCGCCCCTCTCTCGAAAAAGAGGGGCAAAGCATCGCAGACTTCGGCGTGAGCTCAGTCGAACGATGCGCGAGAGGTGGTGTTAGGGAATACAATATTTAACAGGAAATTTGTGCGGGAGAAAATACAGGCTGACAGAATAACTTTATTTCGGGAGCTCTCCCCTCTTTTTTGAGAGAGGGGCCGGGGGTGAGTTGGTTGAAATACAATGCTTTGTATACCAAATATTATTCGGGAAGTATAGATTCGGTGGTACTATTCATTGTTCAACTGTAACCCGACATTGATTCAGTGCAAATTGACTAAAGCACCAGTTTATCAGGGTCTTCTTCACTATCACACGACGAGGGTTCCTTATCAGAAGGCTGACTATTGGGATCAATCGGCTGATCACCTTTCACTGATTGATTGTAATGTCGTAAAAAATGGACAGGAGTAATACCCGTCTGCTTTTTAAATGCGCTGTAAAAAGCGCTTCGCGAATTAAATCCGCATTTTTGAGCAATAACCTCTACACTATAACGCTGATTTTCTGAATCTTCAAATAGTTTTTTGGCTTCTTCGATGCGATAATGATTAATAAAATCGGGAAACGACTTGCCATAATGCTGATTAAGAAATAAGGTTAATAAATATTTGGGCACATCGCATCGTGAAGCAAAATCACTTAATTCAATATTGGGGTCACGGTATAATTTTTCGTTTTTGATTAACTGCTCAATGTAGCCAGAAATTTTTTGTTTATTTTCTTCCGATAAAGCTGGTGCAGATACAGCAGACTTTACCTGCTTTTTCTCCTGGAAAACAAAAACAAATCGCCGCTTTGTTAATTCGAAAAGACAGCAATTATAAAAGATCACTATACTGACAGAAACAACAGTCAAGACAAAAGATGATCTTGCTTGTAAAAGCACCTTAGGTATTAAAGTTACTACCACCACTGCAAAAAGAAATTTAACAAAAGGCCACAACCACTTATACTCTTCAGGTAGCTGGCCCGACTCACGCAGCCTGCAAATTTTTTTGTAACAGATCGTGATGTAAAAAATCATTTGAACTAAAAGTATTGAATCCAATACAACGATCTGCCAGGGTTGCCCAAAATGAGGCGACTGTAATTGCTCGAAAAAAAACAAACGATATTCCCCGCTTTGGGAAAAAAACCAGATGGAAAAACAAACAGGTATTATAATTATACCAAAGTGTAAAAAATAATTTAAAACTTTTGTTTCTTTTTTATCATCAAGCAGATAATTGAAAATGAACAATATAATAGGTGCAATCCCAAAGATAAAAGTATAATTAAAAAATAAAAGGGAAGAAAAAGCAAGGTATAAATTCTGATATATAAACACGTGTAATAAAATGACTAAAGCACAAGTAAATAAACTGTACAATATTATTTTATTAATATAATTAAAGAAATCTTTTCTTACTAAGATAAAAAAAAGAGAAATGAGATTTAAAATAGCAAAGGAACATAATAGCACAACAAAGTCCATGTTAAGCATTGGTTAAGTTAGTAAATGCAAAACATCTTTAGTTCATCCGAATACAAATCTAATATTTAAGATCAATTATGCAATAAAAATTTACGTTTCAATTATCAAATCGGTAGTTTGACTTAGCAAACAATAATAGTCCTGATTAATCAAAACAAACATCCATATCCTTGTCAGTAATATTTCGGTATTTCCTTGCCTTTGTCCCCTTCAAAAAAAGGACTAAAAGTAAAACTCTGTTCGCCAAAATAACGACCAGGGTTAAAAGAACAGGCCATTTGCATACAATATTGCTAAATTTTTGGCGGGTACCTTATCCTGCATAAACGCAAAAAAGGAGCGACCATGCCTTGCAGCTATTGGAAGAACCGAAATAATAAACACATCAATTCATTGGTGTCCGGTAAAAAATAAGAGATTCTTCGCTTCGCTCAGCACTAGGTAATGAAAAGGATATTCAATAGACATAAATCATTATCATTCAGAGCATAACGAAGTGAGGCAATGAATCTGGCATCTGCAAAATGAACTTTACCGGACAATAGTGAATTAAAATTCCATGGACAACCCTATTCCGCCACCCCCTCCTTTGAGCGCCAGCAGTAACGAAGGGTTGTTGGTCTTGCGTCAGCGACGCCCTTTTGCCTGAGTTTAAAACTCTAAACCAAAATCTCTTGTCCGTCAGCTAAACAGACTGTGTGAAAATTGCAATTTAATTCCAAATTGAATTTTTTCGCTTTTCATGTTTTCATCCATTGGGGATTTTAGCATTTTACAAATTTTTATTTTCAATGTGCTATTTTCTGCATTTTTGTATTTTGGAGGGGGCAAAAAGTGAGTTTTAACTCACTTTTCATGCCATCGCCAACTGATATTTCCTCATTTTAATAATCAGCTCTGACATTGGGGCGCAACCGATCAGCCGCTTCAGGTTATAAGCGGCGGTGTAATAGTCGAGCTCTATCTGAGCCTTTGTTTTTCCTTTCAAGAGTAGGTTAAACTTCCCCATCAGCATTTTGATCGTACCAAATGGGTGTTCCACTACCTGTTTGCGTTCCCTGACCTGTTGCCTGGCGAATGCACTCTCCATTTTTTCTTTGTACTGGTCAATGCGCTGTTGATCAACATTGCGTTTCAAAGTCCTCCCTGTCTTGGATTTTGTACATTTGGCATGCACTTCACACCCTTGGCATTCGTGGCATTTATAAACGTTGTAGAATGCAGCGCTGTGCTGTATATTTTTAATAAACAACACGAGTTCCTTCCCTTGACTGCATGTATAGGTGTCGCTATTTTTGTCGTAAACAAAACAAATACCTTCTTTTTCTGATTTATCTCGTTTGGTTTCAGCCAGTGGAATATAGCATTGTACCGTTCCGTCCTTTTCGATATCAAGTATCTGGGTTGTATTGCTATATCCTTTGTCTGCCAATACTTTTGTGGGGGAAATCCCTGTCTGTTCTGTAACAGAATCCAAAGATTCTTCTAATTGCTGTATGTCGTTGGCATCTGTTGTTACACGGTCTGTCAGGATAAAATGGCCTTTGGTTTCTACGCCAACCTGCACATTGTACCCCGGAAATTTGCCTTCCCGCCCTTTTACCATTACGGCTTCCCTGTCGTTGGGTGCGTAATATTTTCTTTTGCTGTCTTTAATTGCCTGTGCGGCTTGTTCCAGTTTTGATTTGGCCAATTCGAGTTTTTGTATTTTTTCTTTCAGTTCCCTGATCTCTGTTCTGGCCGATTCCATTTCATCATCATGGCTATCGTTGTCTTCAAGTTTTGAGAGGTACTCCGAAAGCGATTTGTCTATATGCTCAAGTTTTCCCTTTATGCTTTCTGTGGTAAGCATTTCCCTTCTTGCATAGGCTTTTACTTTAGTCCCATCGAAGACAACATTGTTTGGCGTTGCAAAATTGGTGTCAAGCAAAAACTTGCGGAAGTATTTCAGAAAGTCTTTCATGATCGTTTCGCTTTCCCGGCGAAAATCACAAATTGTCCAATGATCGGGTTCAAGCCCTTCCATCAACCAGATCATTTCTGTATTTCGGTAGGTTTCCCGTTCCAGTTTGCGGCTGCTTGCTATCCCGTTGAAATAGCCGTAAACAAGCAATTTTAACATCGAATCGGCTGGGTAGCTTTTCCTTCCCGTGTTTTTATTGCCCTTCCATTGGTCGTTAAAAGGATGGTCTTTGAAAAATTTCTTGCATACCAAATCTATCAGACGAACTGAATTGTCCGGCGAAATCATGGTCTCATAGGACATAACCATCATCTGCTCCCTCGATATTTTTTCCTTGTAATGCATCTGCTTTAGGTAAAATAATACATGAATATACTAATATTCAGCACAATAGCAAAATGTTTAACCTCGTTTTTGAAACTATTTATGAGTTTTTTAACAGTCGTTTTCACACAGTCTGTAAAGCAGACGGCAAAGAATAGCGCCCACTACCAACGCTTTCCTAATTCAAAGCGCCTTATCCTTTGCCGTTGGTTTCACAGACTGTGTGATTTCAATATTTAAGGCTCTGAGAATTGCGTATTTCAAAAATTTCTCCGATACCTACCCGAATATTTTCGGTGTAAAATTTAGTTTTCACACAGTCTGTTCAACCAACGGAGAACAAAATCCCTATTCATTCCTCAGCGCCTGCACCAAATTTTGGTTGAAAGCCATTCGGATAGCGATCAGGCTAAAAATGGTTCCACTTAAAATAACCAGGATGGAAATAGCAGGCAGCCAAATCCACAGACCGGCATAAAGCGACGAAAGCAAGGTTGGCAAACCGCTCAAAACGGCTGGTATCAGGCCAATCAGCACGGCAACGAGCATCAGGAAGAACTTTTCGCGCATCACCAGTCGCTGAATGCTGGCTTTGGAGAAGCCCAGCGAAAGCAGCAAGGCATATTCGGGAATCTGCTCAAACGTGATCCGGAAAATCAGGATGCCGAGTCCCAAAGTGCCAATCAGCAAGCCCAGTGCACCCAGCATCAGGAAAATATTGAGGTAGGTATTTTCAACCGTGTAAAACGACAGCAAACGGTCGGTGGCGCGACTGATTTCGGGGCCATAATTGCGCATACCGCTCTGCAAATCCTTGACCACCGAAGCAGTATCTTTCACGTCCACCAGAAACACATTGGAGCCGCTCACCGATGGAAATGCCCGGTTGAAATGTTCTTCCGAAATCAGCACATTCCCCTGAAAAATCGAGTTGGCCAATCCGCCCACCAGTTTCAGTTTTAAATTCTTTCCATCTTCAGTTTTGTACATCAATGTGTCACCTACGCTTTTCATCAATCCCCACTGAATCACCGTTTGGTCGGCAATGGCAGGAATCACGCCACCGGCGAGCGTTTTATTCAGCGTCGCCCACGGATGTTGCGCATCCAGTTCGTCGGTTCGGGTAGCAAACGTAAATGCAACCCGCTCATCGAAAGCCGCCGGATTAAAGGCCATCAGCCGCGGACGCGAAATCTTGTTCAGGTTCAGGCAACTGGCGTCGTCGCCCTGCTGCACCTGGAATTGCACCACCTGCGCGCTGTCGGGCAAGTTCAGGTCTTCCCTGCCCTGTTGGCTGTTCACATCAAACAGCACCGGCATCGTGGTTTCCACAAAATAATCGTATCCGCCCGTCCCTGACGACGGCAAATCGGCATAAGCCGTCAAATCCTTGCGGTACAGTCCGGTAGAAACCACCATAAACACGCCCACAGAAAGGAAACTCACGATCATCACATTACGGCGGCGTTCACCGGCAATGCGTTTCATCAACAGGTTTTTCACCGAAAAATTCATCGCCTTTTCCTGAATCGCCAATCGTTGCAGTGCATAATCGAACAACAAAATCAGTCCGGGCAAAAAGCCAAATCCGGCGGTAAAAAACATATCCGGATTAATCTCACCGCTTCGGAAACCCATTCCGAACAGGATTGCCAGAGAAAGAAGGATAAGGCTCAGGCCAAGGAGAAGGGATCGCTTGCCAGCGGTTGAAGACAGTTGAAGACGATTGAAGACAATTGTTTTTCGATTGCTTTCTATTGTGTTCGATAGCTTTCCAACGTTTTCGTTCCCTTTTTGAAGGGCCACTACCTCGTTGTTCAGGAAACGATTCAGGATCAGCCAAACGGCAACGATTGAAATCAGCGCAATCGACAAACTGCCCACAAGCAGCGACATCGGCTGAATGGAAATATTGACAATGGAAGTGCGCACAATATCGACCCATACGGTATTGACCGCCTTCAGGATAAGGTTGTTGTAAAAAATGGCGAACGGCAAACCGAGCGCAATTCCGAAAATAATGAGCACGCTTGCCTCGGCGAGGTAAATTTTCCGAAGTTGCTTCAACGAAAATCCAAGTGCAGTGAGCGTTCCGATTTCCTGTCGGCGAAAATTCAGCGACAGTTTGAACAACAGGAAAGCCAGCAATACTGCGGCAAACAGCACAAAAAAGCTCAGCCCGATGAACAGTCCGCCAAAGTCGGTTCCACCGGCAGCAGCAGCCATCCCGTCGCTTTTCACGTTGGTCACCTCGAAACCAACCTGCGAGGGAATTAATCCAGCCAACAGCGCAGCTTCCATTTCCGCTTTTTTCGAACCTTCCACGCGAATCGCGGTAGCTTCGCCAAAGCGGTTTCGCCACAATTTGCGGGCAGTTTCCGCAGAAATATAAGCTTTCGGCGTGCCTTTGTATTTGTTCCAGTATCCCTCGTCATTCGGGCGGATTTTCTTCAAATCGACCGGCACCCCGGTTTTCCAGTCGCGGCAATTTCCGGCATCCGACAATCCCGGAATCACCGGCGCCAGTTGCGGATCGGCTTTGGCACCTTCCATCCTGAAAATGGAACTGATCACAAAGGTGGTATCTTTCTGAACCAACCGGCGCAACGGCCCCACCTCGAAATACGAAACCTTCACCGCGTCGCCCACTTTGGCCTTTAAATCATCGGCCAGCCACTCGCTCACTGCAATTTGGTTGCCTGCGAGATTTTCGTCGGTCGAGACAAATGAGTAAGGAGTTTGCTTATCGCCAACCGTAAAGTCGTTAACGAAATAACTGAAAATGGATTTCGCGCCGGACAAAGCTTTCGCAGCAAACTGTTCCACTGCCGGTTCAACAAATACCCGGTCGGAAATGAGTTCGGTGTAACTCAGCGCCTGATTTTCGCGAATAGTCAGGTTCAAATCGGCCAACGACCAGCTTTCCTGAAGCATTTTGGGCAGATCGGAATTGGCATCCACTCCGGCAAACAGCAACACATTGGCTTTTTCCTGAAGGCCCATTTGACGATTCAATTCGTCGAGATTCAGGAAGACATTGCGCGGCGCCGATTGTATGTTTTTCAGATTGAAATTACCCAGATCATCTGTTCTCAAAATTTTGGCCACCGAAACCTGAAACGATACAGTGGCTTCCTTCTCTGAAACAAAAGGCGTATTGGCCGGAAAGGTGTTGAGTTTATTCAGGCGCAGCAACAGTTGGTCGCCCACTTTCAATCCTGAAAACGACGCCAGATTTTCGTTGATCGCCACTTCATTCCCCTTCAGGTCAAACAGTGCGGACTGATCCGAAAATTCGCCAAAAGCCTTATCAATTCCCCAAACCGCCAGTTGGTTGATGCGCAGTTCGCCGCCATTAACCACTCCAAAACCATTGGCCCGCAACACCGGCGCCACCTGAGCATGGGTTTTCGCAGCCATCTTTTCGGCCAATTGGGTGCCAAACAAACGCTCTCCCGCCGTAATCACCTGCGAAGTTTTTCCCAGCTGCTGCACAGTTATTTGCTGCAAACTGTAGCGCACCGAGTCGCCAATGATGAGCGCACCAACGAGAATGGCCGTGCTCAGCGCGATCCCCAAAACAATGGTAAAATTCAGTTTCAGGTAGTGGCGGATGGTTCGGAGTATGTATTTGGTTAGCGACATAAACAATTAGACTTTAGATGATAGATATTAGATGTTAGATAAAGTCACTACACGCGATTGTATTAGCTTTTCTTTCGCCGCTATGCGGCTTTTTTTCTTGCATTTGATCATTAACTACCATACTCTCACCGCTACGCGGTTTCCACGAAACAAGGTGCATCGCACCGCCAGTATGGTAGAAAAGTCAAGTATTAAATATATTAAGCCGCATAGCGGCGACATATCTCTTATGAAATCTTCGGTTACAATTTTAAATTGTTTTCACCATTTCATTCAATTGCATCACCGTTTTCCAGTTGCGGGTAGTGGCCGACGTTTTTAATTTTGACTCGAAGAAAGAGTTGACCAACTTCGAAGTTCCATACCCAGCGGCACAAAAGATAAACACATCGCGCCCCATAATCTCGTATCGGTCGGGCAAATACTGAAAGCTTTTAATTCTCTCCAGCAATTCAGGCGATGGCAATTCTTTCAGGCAAGTCAGATGCAAACGCTCAATGTCCACATTTTCCTCCTTCAGAAATGGGTTTTGTGCGATCGACGCTGCCCATTCTTCGGAAGTTCTAATCAGCACCGGAATCTCAAAATCAAATGTTTCTGAAAAAGCCTTTTGCAAACGGATTTCCAATTCAGGAATCGGCTCTGGATTGGGCAGTTCAAACACCAGGTTGCCGCTTTGAATGTAGCTTTGCACCTGCAGCAATCCCAGCGACTCGCACAACTTTTTCAGGTCGGCCATCGGAACTTTCCGGCCTGTTCCAACATTGATTCCGCGAAGTAGAACAATATATCGAGACATACTTACTTCTCTCCCTTTATCCGTTTTATTTCCCTGTCGAAATCCGATTCATATTCAGAGTCCTGCCTTACCCTGAATTTCTCATACTGGTCATTTGCCAATTTTCTGGCAATCTCTGCCGAAATCGTCCCGGCATTCTTAAGCACCGAATAATCGTTGAATTGCAGAAACGCATCCAACCTATCCACCCAATCTTTCATTTTCATTGGAATCTGTCGGGCAGCCTGATTTTCTGCATAATCAAGATACATGGTAACAACCCGGTTTAACTCCGTTATTTCCTGTTCATACAGATAATTTTTGGCAATTGAAACGTCTGATCTTAAGACTTTTCCTTTTGGTGAGTTTTTCCAGGTCGTTAAACCCATATTTGGAAGTTCTGCATCAGCTCTTTTTGAAATTAATTCGGCTGCTGTTTGTCCGGTGATAGCCCAATGAAGTTTATTTTGCACAGTTTTGTAAAATGTCACCGTGATTTCAGCTTTGGGGTCATAATCAATGCTGCATTCGGAATCTTTCAGGGTTTTGGTTGCCCATATACGGAACTGGGTGGCCTGTTGCGAATTGACTCTGTAGCCAACCGATATAATTGCATCAAGATTGTAAAATTGAGTATTGTAATTTTTCCCGTCGGCTGCAGTTGTTCGGATTTTCCGAACAACTGAACGCTCTATTAATTCCTGACCAACAAAAATATTTGACAGGTGTTCGCTAATTGTCGATTTGGCGACACCAAACAACTCGCCCATTGCCTTTTGAGTAAGCCAAACCGTTTCATCCTGAACAATCACCTCCAGCCTTACATCTCCCTGGGGCGTGGTATACAATATGATTTCCGAGTTCGTCATGGTTTCGACTCCTGAAGTTTTTCATTTTCCAGCCGGTAAATCCGATCCATTTTTTTTGCCACATCCATTGAGTGAGTAACCACCACCAGCGCGACACCTTCCTCCTTGTTGAGCTCAATCAGCAAATTGGTGAGGTTGCCCGACGATTTTTGGTCGAGCGCACCAGTGGGTTCGTCGGCCAGCAAAAGCGCCGGACGATTGATCAGTGCACGAACAACAGCCGTACGCTGGCATTCGCCACCCGAAAGTTCTGATGGTTTTTGACTAACCACACCGCTCAAACCTACCCGTTCAATCAGCCGTTTGGCGCGTTCTTCTGTTTCCTTTCCCTGAAGAGCGGGATCGGTCAGCGTTGGCAACAGCACATTCTCCATCAGCGAAAGCTGCGGCAACAGGTGGTGCATCTGGAATACAAAACCAATTTTACGGTTGCGAAACTGCGCCAGTTGGTTGTCGTTTAGGGCCGACAAATCCTGTCCATCGAAAATCATTTTTCCCTCATCGGGTCGATCCAGCGTGCCAATCAAATTCAGCAAAGTAGTTTTTCCGGAACCCGACGGACCAACAATAGCAACGCGCTCACCGGCATTGATTTCCAGACTCAATTGATCCAAAATCACCCGATCTTTGGAATAGGATTTCGATATATTTTCGAGTTTTAACAGCATAAATATAGATTTTAACACGGGACTCGGCGACACTGAGTTTAATTTTTCACTGTGAAACTGTGTAACCGTGTTGAATAATTCGAGTACAATTTCGAAATTTTTTTGAGTTTAAGTAGCCTAAAATTAGACTTAACACCAAGTTTATCATTTTCCACCGTGACACCGTGTCGCTGTGTTAAATAAATCAAGAGTTTAATACATTCTCATACACTGCCACCATCTTTTTAGCTTGTGCATGAATGTCGAAATGCGCTTTCACACCGGCTATTCCGACATCGGCTAACTGCTGAAGGCGGACATCATCGAAAATAAGTTCTTTCAGCGATTCGGCCAACAATTCAGGTTTATTTTCACCATAAATGACGCCGCCACCACTTGCTTCAATCACTTCGGGGAAAGCGCCCAAAGCCGGCTGAATCATCGGAACGCCGGAAGCCATCGCTTCGAGCATATACAAACCAAAAGCTTCGCCATTCAAAACGGGCACCGAAACCAACCTAACCGAATCGAAGAATTTCTGGCGGTCGTCGCCCTCAAATTCGTCGACCCAAAATACGTCGGCTTCGAGTTTCGCTTTGGCTATTTTGCGCTTTTGTTCCTTGATAAATGCCAGATCGTCTCCGGTTTTTCCGCCGGTAATTTTCAGTTGAACTGATGAATATTTTGAATCTTTCCGGAATAAAATAAACGCATCGACCAGCACGGCGAGACCATTTTCGTCGCAGGTTCTGGAGAGATAGCCAATCATTGGCCCTTTTTCAGCAACCGGTTTCGAGGTGTAATCCGACAGGTAAACGCCCAAATGAACGGTTGTCATTTTTTCCGGAGGAATAGTCATTCGGTTGTGAATTTCTTTGGCAAAATAATCACTCACCGAAATAAACCTATCCACATCCTGGCCGCGCTCGCTTATCAAATCCCAAACTTTTTGCCGGTATTGGTCGTCCATCGCGTCCACCCAAACATCTTCGTCCTGAAGCGAACAAACCACCTTCGCCTTCACCCTTTTCTTGATCTGGTGTGCCAGTCCGAGCAACAAGGCATTCGACAGATGAACTACATCGGGTTTCACCTCATCCGCCAGCCAGTCCACCAGTCGCGCCAATTCTCCCTTTTGGTTACCGTCTTCGCCCAAAAGCATCGAAATGGTCATTTCTTCCAGCCCTTTGGCGCGGGTTGAGCCTGCTTTTCGGGCAGCCATTTCGAGCACGCCTTTCGAGTCGAGTGCCTGTTCGACAAAGGCGGGCAGGTGCCGCAAAATCGGGAATTGCTGTTTCAGGTAAAGGTTTACGGCTCCATAAAAAACCGGCACCTCATCCAAATCGTGGGCATCGTCGAAAATGGGCAGATACAACGGCACTTTGATGACCTGATGGCCCAAATCTTTCAGCGCGCGGATGTATTTGCTGTCGCGCATGCAGTTTCCGCAGTAAAAACTACCGCCCGATCCCGGAATGATGTGTGCGATTTTCATAGAGTTGATTTTTCAATTTATTGAGTGACATATAAATCGGCAAAATGAGCCACAGTACCAGGACCAACCCACAACCCAATAGCACCTTCAGCACTCGGACCCATTTTCAGATCGTTTACAATCAGGCAAGGCTGAGCGTTGTCGTGAATATACAATTTGGCTTTGCCACCATCAACCACAATTTTAACTTTGGTCCAAACCCCGGGTTCCAAATCAACATAGCTTTCATATTTTTCGGGAAATTCCTTACGCAACCTTTCCCAGGGAAAATCGGGATAAGAAATGTATTGAACCGAGTGATTGCGCCTGACCTGATCGTCCGCCCTTCCGTTGGTGGGACGTAAATAAATGCACTCGTATTTCGAGTTATCATTGTTTATCCTGAATGCAATTCCAACAAATCCACGGGCTGTTTCTGAGGCACTGGCCATCGTGTTTCCGGCCAGATTAATCTCAATCGTACCGTTTTTAAACGACGTATTATCAATTTTAAGCAGCTTTAAATCAGTATCACTGCCAGCATCCAAAACTTCCATCGACTTTTTTCCGAGATATTCCTTTTCAGAATATTTTACATTGAGTGGTACCAAATCAGCACCAGAATTCAATGGAATCACTTTCTTTTGAGCTTGAACGAGGCTCACCAACAATAGAAACAAAACTTGCAGCGAGATGAATACCCTTATTTTCATGGCTATAAATCTGTTACTTATGCGATTATTCGATAAAATAATTAAATTATATCTGTTTTTATAGCTGCTGGCTGTTGGCTTCTGGCAACCTGCAAAAAGCCAGAAGCAAGCCGCTAGTTGCCAAATATATATATCCGACCGTCTCCTGCACCAACCACAATCTTTCCTGAAACTACAGCCGGACTGCCCGCAATGGCGCTACCCAATTCGTACTTCCAAAGCTCGGCGCCGGTTTTCAGGTCGTGAACGTACAGCATTCCATCCATCGTTCCGGTAATCACTTTTCCGGAGGCAATCACCGACGACGACTCTACCCTGTTAGCTGTTTTTACTTTCCAAATCAGTTTGCCCGAGGTTTTGTCGAAGCAATAAATGAATTTATCCTGATTGCCAATCACTACAAAGTTTCCGCTCAAAGCTGGCGAAGCAATGAATGGCAAAGTCTTATCCTTTTCGTGGTATTTCCAGGCCACTTTTCCCGATTCCAGATCGATGCAAAAAAACTTGGCCTCGTAATCGCCAACATAAGCAAACTTGCCATCGATAACAGGCGACGAGGCAATGTAAGTCTCCAACTGAATCTTTTTAAACACTTTGCCGGTTTCGATGTTCACCAGATGCAAAAAGCCGTCGCAGCCACCAAACACCGCATATTTGCCATACAGGGCAGGCGCGCCATTGATGTAATTATCCGATTCGTAGCGCCAGATGCTGTCGCCTTTATCAAAACCAAAACAGTGAAGATTGTAATCGTAGCTCCCAACAAACAGACGGATTTTTCCGGCGACTTTCAGCCAGTTGGCCGAGCCCATAATCTGGTTGTCAGTTTTATATTTCCAGATTTGTTTGCCGGTTTTCTCATCCAGCTTGTAGAATAGCCCATCGAGCTGACCAAACAGCACCGAACCGTTCATGACCAATGCCGGAGCCTCGATTGAATTTCCGGAGGCAAATTTCCATTTCAGTTTGCCGTCAAAACCAATGGCATACATCGTTCCGTCGGTCGATCCGCAGTAAATAGTTTGCCCGTCAATTACCGGCGAAGCTTTAATATCGTCACCCGTTTGAAACGAGGTCAATAATTTGGGTTTATCTGGAATAGCTGCCGTTGTAGTACCCGTAAGCTGCTGATTGCCACGAAAAATTGACCAGGATTGGGCTAATGCGGCAAACGGCATCAGGAACAAAAACTGAATGAGTAAAAATTGGGTTAATCGCATATCGGGTAACAGTTTTGACTAAGCTTTTACTTTTTCAGCACAAACTTTCGGCTCGATGGCTGTTCTGCTGTCGGGAAATCGTCCGGAACAGGAATCGTAACTTTTCCGGTAGCAGCCCATTCTACTCCACGCAAAAAAGTGGTGATGAAACCAACGCCTTCAAACGAATAATCGTCGTGGCCTAAAGTTGTATGAAAAATGCGCCCTTTCCCATAAGTCAACACCATGAGAATAGGTTCGTGCCTGTCTGTTGGCGCTTTTCCAGACATGTCTTTACCGGTCGCTAAAATGATCATATTCTCGCCCGGGCCGCGCAATTTGGCGTAGCATTCGTCTTTGGTAGTCAGCCAAACTTTGGGCAAGCCTTTGGTAATGGGATGATCAGGAACACGAATAGTAATTGGAATCAGGTGCTGTGGCCCGTGTGAACCGGCTGCTCCGGGAGTATTGTCACGCACCAATTCGCCTTCGTTCGTGTAGTAAATGTAAGGGCCATCTTTTTCATTTCGGTCGCCCCATCCGCCTAACCCAATCATTTTATTATAGGCAGGCCAGGTTGGAAATGAGTTGTCGGCAGCGTGAACCGAAACAAAACCCCCGCCATTTTCAACAAATTTTTCAAATGCTTTTTGAGTCGCTTCCGGCCAATCAGCTGCTCCCCAGCCAAAATTCGAAATAACTACATCGTATTTCTTAAAGGAAAAAATGAAATCAGGGTCGGCTTTCGGGTCTTTTAAATCCTCGGTTTGACCAACCTTGGCCAAAGGAAGAAAATCTTTTTCACGCTGGCCTTTCCATGTGAATTTTGTCCGTTTAATGTCAACGGTGAACAAGCCTGTTTCTTCCAGGTATTGTTTCATCATGATGGTTGATTTAGGCCAAACTTCGTGGTTGTTTTGGCCATCAACAATCAATACTTTTATTTTGGCCTGAACCGACACCGATAAAAGTACCATACTTAAAATACTGAATACAATAGTTCTCATAGTTGGTTATTTAGTTAAATTAGATTTGCTCCTCTGCGTAAAACATCGCCAGCGCCCCCGTTGGACAAGCTTTTGCCACAATAGCTGCCGTTTTTTTCAGCCCATTTTGAACACTTTCGTTGAATGGAACACCGATTTTCACATCGAAACCACGGCCAATAAAGGTAAAGCCAAATTCTTCCTGATGTTCGCGGGTTAGCCGAACGCATAAGCCGCATTTGATGCACTTGTTCGACTCGTAAACAATACCTTCACGATGCACAAATTTCTCTACACTAAACCGCTCTTCACCCTGAAAACGCTTTTGCACAGCCTGATACCGGTCGGACAATTCGCGCAGCACGCACGATTCCGGATTTCGGCAATCGCAGTGCATACAGCGCCTGGCTTCGATCATAGCAGCCTTTTTGGTAAATCCTGAAATATCGGACTTTTGACGCGGCGCATCTTCCGAATCCTTTTTATACTGAATAAATTCCGACTCGGCCAGTCGTCCGAATTTTGAATTGAACCGCTCCGGGTAATCTTTTACTTCCGAAGTTTTAAAATAATTATCGATCACAGTTGCCACTTCTTTTCCCTGCCCCACCGAACGAACTGCCAATTTGGAGGCTCGTAGCGAATTGCCAACTGCAAAAACATTGGGAATAGAAGTTTGGTAACTGGTTTTGTCGGCTAAAAACCCGGTTTTAGAGGCTTTCAGGCTAAAAGCAGAGGTTTCTTCAGAAATAGTACCAGTTGCCACCACAACAGCATCATATTCGCTGGAAAGTGCCGCAAAACGGTCGGCATCTATCGTTTCATTGAGCCGAAGTTCAACGCCGGTTGCGAGTATTTGCTCTACTTCCTGACTGATCACCGAAGCAGGCAAAAGTTCCTCACCTATCAAGCGCAATTCCCCTCCGGCTTGATTATTTTTATCGAAGATCACCGCCTGATGGCCTTTTTGCTGAAGATAATAGGCAGCAGCCAACCCGGCAGACCCTGCACCAATCACAGCTACCTTTTTTCCTGAAAGCGATGCGAGTTCTGGTTGATACGGCTTTTCACTTTTCAGGTCCTCGTCGCCCACAAACATTTTCAGGTGACAAATCGAAACCGCTTCATCCACCTGTTTGCGCCGGCAACCTGCCTCGCATGGAGCAGGGCAAATACGGCCAAGAATTGAAGGCAAAGCAATATCGCGTTTCACCACTTCCAGTGCTTTGGCAAAGTCGCCTTTGGCAATCAGACGGTTCATCAGCGGAATGTTCGTATGTGCCGGACAAACCAACTGGCAAGGCGCTTCGCAGTCGCCAACATGTTCGCTCAACAGCAGTTCGAGAGCTGCCTTGCGCGATTCGGTGGTTTCAGCGTCGTTTGTAATTATATTTTGTCCTTCTGAAACCGGAACGGAACAGGATGCAAAGAGTCGTCCGGTATGAGCATCTTTCACAAGGCACACCATGCACGAGGTAAAATGCTCGGTTCCTTCCAAATAACACATGGTCGGAATCTCAATTCCAACCGATTTGGCTGCCTGCCAAACTGAAGTTCCGGTAGGAACTTCGATGGTGTGTTTATCTATGGTAAGTTTCGTCATTTTAAAATTGTTACGAGATACGGGATTCGAGTTACGGGTTAGGCGTTGCGCGATGTTTTCCAGTTTTCCTCAACGTATTGAATAAACTTATTGATCTTCCCTCCCAATAATTCATATTCTTCCAGTAAACCTGTTAATCCGTTATTCTCAAAATAGATTTCATTAATCATTGTCAGTTGTGAAATTGCTTCATCGCAGGAAGCATGAGCAAAAATCAGGAAACGAACAAATTCATCTTTGTATCTTCTCCTGCCAAAACCTTCAGCAATATTGTCCTTGATACTTTTTGATGACCTTCGAACCTGACTACCCTGCTCAAACATTTCATATTTCGGCAGCGTCATTGTCATTTTATGAACGTCAATTGCCAACTTAGTAGGCTAGTTTGTAAATATCGAGGTCTTTGTAGCTGTTCATATTTTTTAAAATTGTTGCGAGTTTCGGGTTATTTTTATTTGTTACGGGTTGCGAGTTTCAAGTTACGAGTTAAAAAACTCAGTTTTCTCAATTCTCCTCAAAAACTTCAGCAATTTCCTCATTACATATTTGTTAGCTCATATAAACTCCAATCTTCGCAACCGTCAACCCGAAACTCGCAACCCGAATCCTACTTTATCAGCTTCCGGAGGACCGGATACATACCTTGAGACATCCGCCAGAAGCCTAAATCAGTCATATGAACTCCATCCACGGTGGATTCATTATCAGTTCCAATCAACTTATCCGATTTCAGGTAATAGATATGGCGATCGCCTTTCTTTTTCTGCTCTTCAAAAATTTTCTTCAGGGTGGCATTCTTTTCATGAAGCAAGGTAAAGACCGTCTGATCGAAATACATGTGAGGAAAAAGCACGGTTTCAACCAGTAAAATCGGCACATCCGGCTTCTTTTCACGAATGATTTCGAGGAAGCGAAGGTATTTTTCATTCATTTGTGCAACACTAACATTGGGTAAACAATCCATTACAAAGCAGGATGCATCAATTTCGGCCATTGCTTCAGCTACTTCCAGATCGAGTTGCCCATTTCCGCTGAAACCCAGGTTAATGGTTTGCCTGTTGAGCATGCGCGACAACTGGTTGGGATACGACATTCCAGCCCGCGAAGCACATCCTCCTTGTGTGATGCTGGTTCCATAAAACACCACCGGTTTATCCCTTCGCGGAGAATCAATCTGCGGATTCCCAATTACCGATGTTGGTTTCACACCGATTTCAAGGCTGGCCAAACCATCGTAAAGAGGCAGGTACAACATATACTCCATGTCCTTTTCAACCATGTGATCGATAATAATTGCAGTAGTCGATTTCTTTACCGGACGCGCCGAATTGACAAACTGCCATTTGCCATTCTTCAGGCAGTAAAGGTCCAGCCCTTTTATTCCTGACGGTGCGAAATGATTCATCACCACATCTCCAGTAACCTCCCATCTAGCAGCAATGACCGGAGAGTTGGTACGAAACCGGATGGCCAATCCACTGCAATTTTTGGATAAATTCCAAACGGGCTGGCGGGTCTTTCCTTCAAGACGGGCTGGCAGACGTTCATACTTGGTTTGTGTATCGTCAAAACCTTTTCCTATGATTTGAAAATCAGCGGCATTCAAATATTTCAAACTATCTGATTTAGCAGCAAATCCATTATGTACAAACGTGAAAATCAAAATAAAAATTAAAAAACAGTATCTCATGGGTTATCTATTTAATTACTTAAATCACAAAATGACCAGTAAATTATTTATACATACAATGTTCAAAAACAACTTCCAATATACAAAACCTTCGCGACCGATGTATGGACGCACAATCGTACGTCTCTACCTATACGATCTCCACCGCATCAACCGGGCAAACCTGACGACAGGCGTCGCATTTGATGCAAAGGTCTGTGATGACCTCGTGCTTTTCGTGCGGCTTGAAGAGGATGGCTTCAGTCGGGCATTTCTGTGCACACTTGGTACAGCCAATACACAAATCGTTGATCTGGTATTTGATCAGGCTCTGGCACTTGCCCGACGGACATTGGCCGTTGATGTGGGCAATGTATTCTTCCCTGAAATATCTTAAAGTTGATAATACCGGACTTGGAGCCGACCGTCCCAGCCCACACAAGCTTCCTTTTTGCGTCCATTTAGCCAGGTATTCCAATTCTTCCAAATCTTTTAGCACTCCCTTTCCGGCGGTTATTTTGGTCATAATTTCGAGCATCCGTTTGGTTCCTAAACGACAAAACGTACATTTTCCGCACGACTCATTTTGGGTAAACGACAGGAAATAGCGGGCAATGTCAACCATGCAATCGTCTTCGTCCAAAACCACTAAACCGCCGGAACCCATCATCGCACCAACTTTCAGGAGCGATTCATAATCAATCGGCGTGTCGTACAGCGAGACCGGAACACAACCACCGGAAGGTCCGCCAATTTGCACAGCCTTGAATTTTTTGCCATTCTGAACGCCACCGCCAATCTCTTCCACAATCTGGCGAACAGTGATTCCCATCGGCACTTCGATCAGCCCGCCACGATTCACTTTTCCGGCAAGGGCAAAAACCTTGGTGCCTTTGCTCTTTTCGCTACCAATGCCGGCAAATTTGCCCGATCCTTCGCGAATAATGTACGAAACCTGTGCAAAAGTTTCAGTATTGTTGATCAGGGTCGGCTTCTTCCAGAGTCCGCTCACAGCAGGGAAAGGCGGGCGACTGCGCGGAAATCCGCGATGACCTTCGATGGATTCCATCATGGCCGATTCCTCGCCGCACACAAATGCGCCAGCTCCTTCGTAAATGCTCATATCGAATGAGAAACCGCTTCCCAGAATGTTTTCGCCAAGCAAATTATTTTCTCTGCAATTGATCAGCGCCTGACGAATGCGTTTCACTGCCAGCGGATATTCAGCACGGATATAGAAAAATCCCTCGGTTGCTCCAACAGCTTTGGCAGCAATCACAGCCCCTTCAATCACCCGGTACGGGTACGATTCGAGCAACATGCGATCCATGAAAGCGCCCGGGTCGCCCTCGTCGCCGTTTACGATCAGGTATTTTTCGTCGGCATGATTATGCGCTACCAAATCCCATTTCAGTCCGGTTGGGAAACCGGCACCACCACGGCCACGCAAACCGCTGTCTTTGACAGTCTCAATAATTTTTTCCGGAGAAAGCTCGAACAGACATTTTTTCATGGCCACGAAGCCTTCGTGTCGTTTGTATTCCTCTATGTCGAGCGGATTAATGATTCCACGGTACTGCGTAGCGATTGGAATCTGGCGATCGAGAAAGTTGGCTACCTGCTTTTCGCGGGCATCAATGGCATATTGTTTCACACCGTCCCAAACGGTATCGGTCTGTACTTTTTCGAAGAAATTGTAGATCGAATTCTTCAATCTATCGCCAAGCCCCAGTGGTTTGAAATGCGACGAGATGATTCCCTTGATTTCTTCCGGCTTCACTTTGGCATACAAGGTTGCCTTCCCGTTTTCAGGAATCACCTCAACCAACGGAACCTGGTGGCACATGCCCACACAACCCACGTTTTTCAGGCTGATGCGGATTCCGGTGTTGGCAACGGTTTCTTCCACCGCTTTCTTCACTTCCTCGCTACCCGAAGCCACGCAGCAGGAACCTAGGCCAATGCGTATTTCACCCTGAATTTCAGAACCGTCAGAGTGACGAAATTTGCCTTTTCCGAAAGTTGCCGCTCCCTCGTGAGTTTCAAAATCGGCAATGATGCTGCCCACTTTATCCGAAGCTACATGACCATAAGTAATCTCGTCGATTTGCACCACGGGCGCCAGTGTGCAGCAACCGAGACACGACACTTTTTCGATGGTGTAAGTCATCGAAGCGTCAGTTTCCTGATTGCCTATGAGGTTGAAATGACGCCGTAGCGCATCGTACACCTGACCGGCGCCTTTTACGTGGCAGGCCGTTCCGACGCACACTTTTACAATGTGTTTGCCCACCGGATGCATTCGAAATTGCGAATAAAACGACGCTACCCCAACGATTTGCTCCGGAGTAATTTCCGTTTTTTCGCAGACGTATTTCAGGGCTTCCTCCGGAAGGTAATTAAAGGTTGTTTGAATGGCCTGCAAAATGGGGATGACCGACTTAGCCGCCGTTCCCTTTTCAGCAATAATCTGATCAACCGTTTGTTGTATATTTTTGATTTCGCTCACTTTATAATTTAATTTCACCCCTTGGGGGCTATCATTTTTACATTTTTATATTCCGATGGGCTACACCCATCGCTTTTAGATTAAGCCCTTTCAGGGCTCTTGTTTCAGCATTTGCCAAATCACCAGCCCCGAAGGGGTTTGATCTAATAACACAGGGTGAAGCCCTGTGCAAAAGCATCCTTCCGCTCAAAAAGCCCTGAAGGGGCGTAATCTACTCCCAAACGTAACGTTCATCGTATTCAACTTTATACTTCTTCAGAAACGCCCGGTATTCTTCCTGAAAGGTCTTTTTACTGTGATGTTCCTTTTGCCTGGAAATGTAGTCAATTACAACATCCACCTCACCCGGATTTACAGAAAAAGCGCCATATCCATCCTGCCAATAAAAATTACGATAGGCTTCACCTTTCGTTTTTATCCATTTTGAAGAATGAGATTTGAGCTCTTCCATGAGTTTCACCAATGCTATTTTTTTTGACAACATACATAGAATATGAATGTGATCAGTATATCCTCCAACTTTTATGGGTTGACATTCCAGGTTTTTACAGATTCCGCCTAAATAGTTTTGGAGTTCGTTTTCAATCACATCGTCAATCAACGCTTCGCAACATTTGGTGCTAAACACGATATGTAGATAATTGAGAACGAGCGATTGTCCCATGTTTATTTCGTATTTCACCCCTTCGGGGCTATGATTTTATTTCTTTATTTCATTCGATGGGCTCCACCCATCGCTATCAGATTAAGCCCTTTCAGGGCTATTATTGTTTCCTTTATTCATTCGATTCGATGGGCTACACCCATCGCTTTTAGATCAAGCCCTTTCAGGGCTATTATTGCATTCATTTATTCATTCGATGGGCTGCACCCATCGCTGCCAGATTACGCCCATTCTGGGCTCATATCTTCAACAGGCATTAAACTCGTTAGCCCCGAAGGGGTGAAATCTGTTAACACAGGGTGAAGCCCTGTGCAAGAACAGCATACAATCCTTGAAAGCCCTGAAAGGGCGTAATATAATACTTAGCTTCCTATACAATACAAATTACTCATACCCCTCAAATATACTTTGCCATCCTGGAATATGGGTGAGCAAACTGCCTTTTCGCCAATTTCCGGTGTGCCTACGAGCTGATAGTCGCGGGTGGCTTTCACGATGTAGGTTTTTCCGGTCATGTCGGTAATGTACACTTTTCCATCGGCATAAACCGGCGAAGCATAAAATGAACCTCCATATTCCTGGCTCCAGAGCTTTTCTCCTGATTTGGCATCGTAGCAAGCCAGAACGCCGTAACTGGTGGCCACATAAAGCATTCCGTTAACCGCCAGCGGACTCGAAACTTCTGGCAAAAATTCGTCGGCCTCCCAGGCTATTTCGGGCGTTCCACCATTAAATTTTATTCCAACCAGCTTGGCATACTCGTTGGCTGCGAACACCATTCCGTCGGCATAACCCGCTGACGGCCCCACTTCGCCAGAAAGGCAGGCGATGTTCCAAAGTTCTTTCCCGGTCTGCGGATCGTAGCCATTTACATTCGGATTGGTTGTCAGAATAAGCTCAGTGCGGCTTCCTGTGTTGACCAGAATAGGCGACGACCACGAAATTTTCGAGTTTCGCAAGGTTTCCCAAGCCGTATTTCCTGTCTGGGTATCGAGCGCCAAAAGCTTTCCAGCGCGATTGGTATCTATTTGAATCAGGAGTTTGTCTTTGTATACAATCAACGACGAACCGTGGCCGTAATGGTTATCAGGAACGCCGATGTTTCGAGCCCACAAACGTTTTCCACTCATGTCGAGCGCCAACACGTCGCCGGTAGCAAAAATGGCAAATACAGCATTGCCGTCAGTGGCCATGGTTGGGGCGGCTAAACCGGTATCTGCCGTGACTTTTGGCATTCCTGAAGGCGATCCCTGAATATTATCTGCGGCTGCTTCCCAAAGCAATTTTCCTGAATTTTTATCGTAGCAATAAACCATGCGCGCCTGTGCATCAGCACCGGTTACGAAGAGCTTGTCGCCCCAAATAATTGGTGAACTGAAACCCGACTTTGGCACTTTTACTTTCCAGACAATATTTTTTCCGGCAGAGCCGTTCCAATCGGTTGGCGTATTTTTCTGAAAAGCAACCCCATCACCAAACGGGCCGCGAAAAAACGGATAATTGGCTTTTAGCTGAGCTGTTGTTGGCAACGCTGTCGGCTTTGCTTCTGTAGGAGCCTCGGTAGCGGCAGGCTGAGCAGTTGTGGTTGTCGCCGATTCAGTAGCAGAGACGGGAGCCTCTTGTGTAACCTGCTCAGTCGGCACCGGAGCCTGTTCTGTATTTGGTGTATTTGAAGACTGCGCAGCCGGCTGTTCTTTCGACGCTAAGCCATTTTCATCAACATTGTATTCGTTCAATGAATTTGAAGCGAGAAAACCGGAAACAACAGCTACAACAACCAAGCCCGAGCCCGCATAAATCACCCATTTTTGTGCAACAAGTTTATCCAGACCTTTTGCTTCGTTAGCCGGATCAATTTCGTTCAATTTCGACTTGGCGGCCAAAATGTAGCGAACTGCCAGTATGGAAATAATCAGTCCCAGGAACATGAGGTAAGCGCCAGTTCGCAATTGCCACTGACTGGTAAAATAGGCTTTGCGGGCCATGAGGTCGAATGCCCGGATTTCGGCTTTCAAGGATTCGTCCGACGGATTTTCGTTCAGGCGTTTAACCAGGGCCGGAATCGTTTTATTCTCGATGGGATTGTTCAGCTTGGTCTGGATGAAATTGGCAATCAGCAAAACGGCCAGCAACAGCGCGAAGCCTCCTGCAATAATCGCCACCTGACGGGCTAATTTGATTTTAGTATTGGTTGAAATGGTCATTATTTTTTGGTTATCGTTGTTGTAATTGTTGTCGGGTTGTCTTTGTTGCAATGCAAGTCCCTTATTCCTTTTTCACCGGACAATAATCCATGCAGCGGGCACAGCTCAGACAATTGGTTTTGTTGGGTTCCCAATCTTCGCGTTTGCGGAATTTCGATAGGTTGATCAGGCTGGTGCCAATAATCAGACCCATGAAACCACCGAGAATCCAGCCTCCCCAGTAGAACTGGCGCTGTATATCGTGTGCTTCCTGAATCAGTTGCTCAGTTGTTTTTCCTGAACTCAGGAAGGTACGCACATCAATATTCTTTGGATCGTTCTTTACTTCAGGATGCTCAATAATTTGATCGGCCAGATAAACTGTTTTATTGAATTTCGACAGCGGCACATGTACCATTGAACCTGCAAATCCACCAATACCAATCCACAAAGGCAGAAGCACGAAATAGGTCATCAGGCGGTTCACATTACTGCGGCGTTTTCCGGTTTCGGCCACAGGCTCGTCGATCGCTCCAAACGGGCACGAGTTGGAGCACAACTTACATTGAATGCAGGCGGCGGGCGTTATCGACATGTGGCGCGACGAAAACCGCGACATCCAGCCAAGCAACACCCCATAGAGACAGAAAAACCGGCAATACGGACGGGCTACAAACACGCCAACCGCCAGAAACAGGATGCCGAGAATGAGCATGTCAAACGGTGCATCGAAGCGGAAAAACCCGACAAACGGGTCGTACCGGCAAATGATGAATTCTGATTTGGTAGCCACATACAAAACAGCCAATCCCAAATACAGGTAGGGAATCAGCCCAAGCACTTTCTGAATCCACTTGGGTAATTCAATCGGCTTTAAAACGATAATGTCCTGAATGGCGCCCAGCGGACAGGCTCCGGCGCAAAAAGTTCGTCCGAAGAAAAGCGCAAAAGCCAGCGGCAACAGGAAAAACAACAAGGCGGTAATCGGAATGGCATAAGTTGGATCGACCAGCGCCAAAACCACATTCTGAATGGAGCCGATGGAGCAAATGCAACCTTCGCGGTAAAATCCGAAGTACAACAGCGATAAAACCGATGTCCAGAAAACACCCCGCCGCGAACGTTTTTTCAGTACAAACCAGGTTGTAACCGACAAAACCACCAGCAACATGAAAACATCGAAATATTCGAGAAATGCAAATCGTGGCGATGGCGCAGTTGTATTTGGCTGTGTGTATCCGTTGGCAAACTCAGGCTTTGGGAACCGTTGCTTGGCTTCGGCAGCCCCAAAAGACTGAAGCGCCGTGTAAATCAGGATACATACCAGTAAAAAATATCGCTTTAGTTGAGTCATAGTTTGTTCTTTTCTTGTTGCGGGTTACGAGTTGCAGGTTTTAACCCGTAACGCGCATCTCGCAACTCGTATCTTTTTAGCCCTTCTTTTCTATTGTTTTTGCTGCGCTGTCTTTGGTAAATCCGCCTTTTATCATGTACGGTGTATCGTACAGAACGCGTTGAAATGCCTCAGCCGGACAAACTCTCGCAATGGCGCATTCGTTACAGTTTTTGCACTCGTTGTGCCTGATTTGCAGATGCAGTGAACCATTCCCGAAGGAAGTACACCCCGCCACACACTTGGCACAGCCGATACACAATTTTTCATCTATCACATATTCGAAATACGGTTCTTCAATGTATTGGCGCTTGATGGCAGCCGTTGGACAAAGCTGGTTTTCGGCTGCCGTAGTACGTGCATTCGGGTCGGGTTTCAGATAACCACCGCACAAATCGCAATAGCCGCACAAGGCATACGCATGAACGCATTTCACAGCCGAAGGTGTCATCACGCATTCGGTGGCGCAACGGCCACACTGCACGCATTTAAACGGGTCGATCTGCCAAACCATTTTTTTAGAGGTCGATTTCAGGAGCGAATAGCCAGCCACGCCACCCAGCGAAACTGCCAAAGCCATCTGCATGCTCGTGCGGATAAACCGACGACGCTCCATTCCTTTGGTGGTGATTTTATCGCTCATTTTTCCTGAAGTTTTTAGCCTGATCCAACGAACAGGTGTTTATTTTCTGACAACTCCGGCAGAACTGCGTATCTGAACAGCCCTGAAGGTCAACCCGGTCTTTAGCCAAAAGGTATGCCGATCCGCCAACCATAGCCGATAAAAAGGTTAGTTGGGCAGCCTTCCTGAAAAATTCGCGCCGTGTGTTTTTTGTTTCTTTCATTATGTTTTATTCCGCCCTTGCGGGGCTGATTTTGTGTTTTTCTTTATTCGATGGGCTACGCCCATCGCTATTGGATTTCGCCCTATCAGGGCTCATTCGATCTGCTTGCCCCGAAGGGGTTTAATCTGTAAACACAGGGTGAGCCCTGCGCAAAGGTCCGACACAAATCTATAAAGCCCTGAAGGGGCTAAAGATTAGGCAGCCTTTATCATCTGTGCGAATACGACTCTTTTTTCCTTTCAAAAATACGAACCTGGTTACGCTCAAAATCGAGTGCCACCACGCGGCCTTTTTTATCTACAGCTACATCTGGGGCCAAAGATCCGGTGAACGAATCAGGAGCAGCAACTACGCCCACAAACTGCCCATGCTGATCGTACAACTTAATCCGCGGCATTCCCTTTTCGCTGGTCACAAACGAATTATCGGCAGTAATAGCAAAATGAGCTGGGTTGCAACATCCACTAAAACCTTCAATCCTGAAACTGGTGACACCCCACGAGGTACGCAGCGAACCATCGGGATTATAATTTTCGAACACGTGCCTGCCCGTATTAGCTGCCCACAAAAATTCGCGGTCATCGAGCGCAATGTCGAAATACGGACTTGGAATAATAAATCCGGGAATGCCTTTATGCTCGTCTTTTTCACCAATCTTTTGTTCAAGTTGCCCGTTGGTGTTGCACTGATATACAATTCGGTTACCGGCATCGGCCACGTAAACGAATTCGTTCGACACGGCCAATGAAGTCAGCACAGCATTTTCGCCAAACGAATTCCAGCGTTTCACCAAGGTTCCGTTCCAGTCGTACATCACCACGTAATGGCGCATCCCTACCCAAACCTGGTGATTCTTATCCACAGCCACGCAGGTAGCTGTGTCAATCATCGTTTTCGACAAGAGCAATTTGCCCTGAAAGTCGTACTTCAGTAAATTATTGGCAACAGCCACGACAATGGTTGAATCAACAACCGCAATTCCGCCCCAACTATTCGCCTTCACCGGGAAATTGATTTTTTCGGAATACAAAATCTTTGTCGAATCCACCTTTTTGAACTCGTCAACATTGTACTCGTAAGGATTCACAATGGGTTTACCGGCTTTTTTCCCGATAAAATCCCTGCCAATAATGATTACAATGGCCACCGCCATCACAATCAGCACAACATTTACCAGTTTCCGGTTCATCGTCGTTTAATTTACTTTTACACCATACATCTTTTTCGAATCGCGCAACACCAAATAGCCGTCGGCCAAAGCCATAGGTCCCCAGGCATCAACCCCATCTATTATTTTTTTCTGCGCCAACTGAATATATTTTTTCTTGTCGGGCTTTATCATCGTCAAAACACCTTCGTCGTCGAGGATATACAATTTTTGGTCAGCAATCAGGTAAGGCCCCAGGCCAAAACGGCCATCTTTTCCTGAAGTCCAAATCACCTTGGTCACATCGTCCGGATCAACACAAATCAACTGATTGCGCAACGGACCAGCATCCTTAGGTTCAATGGCGTACATCATGCCATCCCAAACAACCGGAGTCTGCTGTTCGCAAGCCATTCCGTCTTTGGGCGCATATTGCTTCAACACATCCACTTTGTAACCACTGCCTGCCTGCGAAACTTTCACGACCATACTTCCTGCTCCATATCCGGCTGTCAGGAAAATTTTGCCATCCGGAAAACAAACCGGTGCAGGCGCTACTACAGCATGATTCCAGGCTGTTGATTGCCACAATATTTTACCTTCGTCAGGTCCTTCAGCCGAAACGGCCAAAATAGCACCGACCGCACTATAGACGTACATTTTTTTGCCTTTGAACGTCCACGGCATAATCGATGAATGCGACATTTTGATACCTCCCGGATTGGGTGTTTCCCACAGCACTTTTCCGGTCGCCAAGTCAACGGCAATCATTACCGAAGTTCCGCCCGGAGCCAGGATTGCTTTGTTTCCGTCGATCATCGGGCATTGACCGGTAAACCACAATGGCACTTCCGTTTTATACTGTGCCACCATGTCCAGTCCCCACAACAAATCACCGGTTTCGCGTTTCACACACATCACATGGCAACGCGGGCCAATGGTCAACACATAATCGGCAGTTACAGCCGGAACGGTGCGCGACATTCCGTGGTTACGTTTTAGGCTTACACCATACGAGCGCCGCCAAAGCTCCTTGCCGTCCTCAAGCGAAAAGCAGCGAAGTGCGTCGGAGCGGGTGGCTTCGTCGTAGTCCATCACATAAACTTTGCCTTCATAAATAGCTGCTCCGGCGTGCCCTTCGCCCAAATCGACCGACCATTTTATTTCAGGCTCATTACCCGACCACGAGTTTTTCAGCGGAACCGAGTTTTTTACGATGTTGTCGTAATCGGCACCACGAAAGCGTGTCCAGGTTCCTTTCAGACTTGAAGTAGAAGTTGCAAACGACTGGAACTTTTCGCCAATATTCACCGGCGGTCCAGCAATGACAGAATCTTTTCCACGATTGTCGGCGCCGGGCAAGCTTTCGGCAAACTTTCCGGTTGGGTCGCGAAACATCCACCAAAACAGCAGGATAGCCAGTACGGCTACAACCGACCAAAGAATATATTTCAGGTTTTTTTCCAAGATTTAATTGTTTTTCAAATCATAAACCATCAGGCATTCACCATGCCTTACATACAATTTTCCGTCAAAAATTGCCGGATGCGCCCAATAAGGTCCAGCACCTTTTTCAATCTTAAATGAACTTACGATGTCGAATTTTTCAGGTGTGGGCTTCACCAAGGCCAAATTTCCCGATTTCTCTTCCAAACAATAAAGCATTTCATCAGCCGAAATAACCGGGCCTTTGTTGAACCATTTCGTTTCGTACATCGTTCGGCCGGTATTCCAATCAACACACATCCAGTTTCCGGTAGTGTTGGTTTTCCAGTTCGAGCCAAACAGGCAATTGCCAACTTTCACAATTCCACCTATATGATTATCAAAATCCGGATTCGTCCAGATTACTGTAACTGACTTTCCATCTTCAGCCAACTGAAGCAAAATTGCAGGATGATCGTACCCACTGCTTACGAAAATTTTGCTATCGTAATACAATGGGGTATTGGTATTTGCACCCACTCCTATTTCGCCCGGATGATAAGGCAATAAATCGAAGTTCCACGCAATATCCCCGGTTTCAATATTTATACCCATCAGGTAACGAGCGGTTTGAGCCAGTAACAGCTTCATCCCGGCTTTTTCAATTATTACCGACGAAGCATAAGCCCTCGTTCCACCCAAACTTTTGGTTTTCCAGAGTAATTTACCATTCAATTTATCAAGAGCAATAACCGAAGTTTCTTCGCCGCCAGTGACGTAAAAAACAGCTTTATCCGAGATGGCTACTGACTCGGCAATTCCCCATTTATGAGGTTCGCCTTTAAACGTATTTTGGGCATCGACCGACCAAATTAGTTTTCCTGAAACGGCTTCAACACAAACTATTTGTCCCATACCGCTGACCAGATAAATCCGGTTGTTTTCAATGGTGGGAGTACAGCGGGTTTCTGGAAAAGTCCGAGCCCAGGCTCTTCCGTAAGGAGTTTCCCATTTCTTTTGCCCGGTCATATCGTAAGCTGAAATTACATCCATTGTATCCTTTAGTCCGGTGACGAATATCGTGTTCTTGTATACGATCGCTGAAGAATATCCATTCCCAATGTTATTGATTTCCAAAACCTTTTTTGGTCCTTTTTCAGGCCAAACTTTCAGTAGCCCCTTATCGGGATAAACTCCTGAACGATTGGGCCCACGCCATTCAACAATATTCTGAGAAAACAAGCTGATGGAAAGAAAAAATGCCAGTATAAATATTAACAATCTCATTATTGACTATTTAGGTAACTTACGATTGCCCATTGAAATCGTAAATAGTAAATATATAAATCGTAAATCGCCTTATGCTTTGATGTTGTATACAAATAATACATCGCCATGGCGCAAATACATTTTGCCATTGGCAATAAACGGATGCGACCAGAATGGGCCACTTCCACCTTGTAATTTAAACGAACTGATTACATCAAATTTTTGTGGATTTGGATTTACAAGAGCAACGTTTCCGCCTTTTTCATCGAGAATATAGAAAAGTCCATCGGCATAAACCAATTCACCTTTATTTTGCCAGTCGGTTTCGTATTTTGTTTCTCCGGTATTCCAATCCTGGCAGACCCAGTTCCCTTTACCGTTGCTGATCCAGTTCGAGCCATACACGTATCCATCAAGTTCAATCAAACCATGGTGGTGATTATCCAAGACCATATTGCTCCATTTTTCGGCAACCGACTTTCCGTCTTCGCTCATGGTAAGCATCACATTGCGGTAATCGTAACCCATCGAAATAAAAATGTCAGCTCCTTTCACAACAGGCGTATTGGCCCAAATCAATCCGGGTTGATCCCATTTGGCACCATCCCAATATTTAAAGGTCCAAACGACCTTTCCTGAAGCAGGTTCAAGCGCAATCAAATCGGTTCCGGTAGCTGCAAGAATGTATCTGAAATCTTTGTATTGATAGATGATTGGCGACAAATAGGTACGCGGTCCGCCCACCGATTCGCTCTGCCAAACCAGCTTTCCGGTCATTTTATCGAGCGCTACAATCGAAGTCTGCTTTCCTCCAGGTGAGCAAATCACTTTATTGTCAACAATCAGAGGCGATTCGGAACATCCCCAAATATGCCATTCCGATTTGTAGTCTTTGTCAACGTCAACTTTCCAGCGGATTGAACCATCCTCCACATTCAAACATGCCAATTGTCCGGTTCCTGAAATAACATAAACACGATCGCCTTCGATAGTGGCCGAACCACGGGTTTCGGGAAAAGATTGCTTCCATGAACGTCCATAAGGAACTTTCCATTTGATTTTACCGTCCATCGTAACGCATGACAGATAATCAAGCGTATCGATCATTCCGGTAACGAACATGTATTTATCAGTAGCAATTACCGACGAATACCCTTTGCCAATGCCTTCAACTTTCAGAACAAGCTGAGGACCGCCATCAGGCCATTTTTTTAATAGTCCGGTGTCGGTAAATTTACCATCGCGATTAGCGCCACGCCACTGAACAGGTTGAGAAACGACAATTAATACTGAAAACAGCAACGCAATAATAATGCTGAGTCTTTTCATTTTAGTTGGTTTTGTGAAGTGGTTTATTCTGAAATTTTATAAGCAATCAATGTATTACCGTGGCGAATATATAAAACACCTTTGTAAATAACCGGGTGAGCCCAATGTTGCTCATTGCCCAGTGTAACTTTTGCTTTTGAAATTACTTTTAATGCTGAAGGATTAGCCTCTGCCATAAACAGTTCACCTCTCTCTGAATATCCAATGAGTGTTTTGTTTGCAGCAATAACTACACCTTTAGCAACCTCGGTTGACGAATACATTTGTTTGCCCGTTTTCCAGTCAATACACTGCCAACTACGTCCGTTATCACCCGATCCATAAAGGTATCCATCAATCAAAACAGCCCCGCCCATACGGCTGTCGAAGCTTTTAATATCCCATTCTTTAGTCACCGAACTGCCGTCATCGCTCAATTTGAGTTTTTCGCCGCCCTGTCCGTATCCGCTGAATACAAACAAACCGCCATCGTTATAAATCGGAGTATTCGGATGAACAGCCCACTGATTCCGATGAACAAAACTCCAAAGTAATTTGCCTGTATTGGCATCGATACCAACAACATGACCAGCGGTATGAGTTACCAGCAATTGCCTCGAAGGGAGTTTAACAAGCAATGGGGTGCAATAAGCAGATAAATCGCCAACACCAGGACAACTCCAGATTATTTCTCCAGTCATTCGGTTAAGAGCCACCACATTATTTGTTTTTCCACCTGGAGTACAAAACAATTTATCGCCATCAACAAGTAACGATTCAGTATATCCCCATGTTATGTTTGAACCGCCAAAATCACTAATTAAATCTTTTTGCCAGGCTGATTTTCCGGTTTTAAGATTCAGACAAGTTAAAACACCATGTCCGGTAAGCAAATAAGCCAAATCCCCAACAATAGTAGGCGTTGATCGGGAACCAGGAAAACTGGCATCAAATTCTTTTCCATACTTCATCTGTTGAAGCTCTTTACCATTCATATCAAAGACATACAAAACGGCTTGCCCGTTTTCCATTCCATTGATGTAAATTTTATTGTTTGCAAAAGCTGGAGAAGAATATCCCTGCCCAAGCTTCCCGAACGACCATATTACTTTGGGACCATCAGCTGGCCAAAGAGGTAATAATTTTTCGACTGAGTATATGCCGGTAGAATTTAATCCACGCCATTGGGTTGCTTCTTGTGCAAATGAAGTAACAGTAATAAAAAACAGTAAAATGATTGATAATTGTTTCATGGTTGAGTTTAATTTTGATTCTTGGTAAAAATATTAAGTATCCGTCAGTATTACAACAAGATACAAAATTTGATCAGGTTCTAAATAATAAGATTTATTAACAAATATTCTGATATCTATCCGTTATTCAACCAACTACTAATCAACGGAATAGTAAAAATACAGAAGAAACAGGAGTTTATAAAAGCATGCTTTCATTCGAAATATTGATAAAAACAAAAGATTTTTGAACAAACAAAAAGGTAAGAAATAGAAAAACTACTCCACCGGAGTAGTTTCATTTATTCTTGAGTTGAAAAGTTGATCAATGTATACCGATAATTGTTCGGCCCTTAAGGGTTTTTCAATAAACCCATCCATACCCGCTTCCAAATATTTACCACTAAATTCAGCTGGTTCATTTGCAGTAAGGGCAATTACAAACACTCCATTTTTTATGCCTGTGGATTTTTCATAGTTCCTGATAAGTCTGGTAGCTTCCAATCCATTTAACACAGGCATTTGAATGTCCATAAAAATCAAATCGTATTCTTTTTGCTTGAATTTTTCAAAAGCTTCACTTCCATTGGAAGCAACATCACAATCAAAATGCAGGTGTTTCAAAGTCAAAACAACAACCCTTTGATTAATAAGATTATCCTCAACAAGCAGTATTTTAGGTTTTCTTACTGATTCCATGGAGATTAATGTAATAATAACCTGAAAACCCAAACAACTGCGACACTCAAGGTGAAGGCGTAAATATACATATAAACAGCTTCAATTCGATGCCATTTAAAAATAATTTAAAAAACTTTGTAAATTAACTCGTAAAAAAATAACACTAAAATTCAAAACATTGGGCTATTAATACCTGCTATTCTTCTAAAAAAATAAATAGAAAATGCTTATATGTCCTAAAATTTACCTTTAATATATATTGAAATTTTTCTATAAATAAACTTAACTCAAATTCGCTATAAATACTTTGGAGTTCATCTAAAAAGTCCCATCTCTTCTTTTCCAACCAGTGCTCATTCACAATTAACCTCCGGTCGCCATATTTACCAAAGTAATAAGCATATATTCGTTTGGCTTCTTTAACTGAAGTATGTTCTTTCAATTTTGCAAGTGCACCTGAATAACCTCTCAGAAGATAATAATATCGATTAAGCTCATCCGAATATTCCACAAAACATTTAAACTCAGGCAAAAGATTATAAAAATCAACAATTCGATCATCCTTTAAATACGAATCGAGTAATTCAATTTTCTGTGTGGTACTGGCGACAAAGCCTTTTAATGAACCAGTAGTAGTGATTTGATCAAGTTCCACATGGCTTTTACTTAACAACGAAGCTTCACATAAATCTTTAAATGTTTGACCTGAATTTCTCATAATATCATAGATAACCCTATAAAATTATCTATTAAACAGTTCTTCACAAACATTTATTGGGACGGATGTCTGAACGTGACATTTGAATTATCATTTGTGGCTTCTGAATGATCAAAAGGAATAATTCAATTCTAAAAAAAAATGAAAAACAAACAGTTTAAAGGTTAAACACCAGCATAAATTATTAAGCCCAGCCCGGCAAGAAACAGCAGGAACATTGTGAAAAGAAGAGCAAAAGTTCCCTTTGTTCCCGAGAATTCCTTCCAGATAAAAACGCCCCATAATGCTGCGACTAAGGTTGCACCTTGTCCCAATCCATAAGAGATTGCATAACCAGCTTTACCAGCGGCAATAATGCTAAACATCATTCCTATACACCAGATTATGCCGCCAAGTATTCCGGTTAAATGCTCTTTTATAGTACCTTTAAAATATTGGGAATAACTTACGGGAACTCCTTCGAAAGGCTTTTTCATGAGAATTGTATTAAACAGGAAATTACTTACCAATATTCCCACCGAGAAAATAAATACTGCGGTATAAGGAGTTAAAAATCCTGTTTCAGGCTGCTCAAAATTAGTCGCCATTGAACCTGCAACAAATCGGTAAAACAAAGCCATTAAAACGCCACCAATCACTGATAAAACAATCCCTTTTGTCGGAACTTTCTGTGACTGAGAAGCTTTTCGACGGTAGGCTATCGCATCAAAAAGAATAGCTAGTGTAACCAAACCAACACCAAGAAAAAGCCAAAGTGCATTTCCCTGAGGCTTAGCCATATAGTTAACCAAAACACCAAGGACGAGGGCAATTCCAATCCCGACAGGAAAAGCTACCGACATTCCGGCGATGGCAATTGCCGCAGCAACCAATATGTTAGCCAAATTAAAAAGTACTCCACCTAAAAAAGCGCTTTCAATATTGGTCATTTCGGCCTGACTAATATCAGCTATGAAATTACGGCCCAATGTACCAGAACTTCCTAAAGTGAAAGAAAATAATATCGACATTAGCAAAATGCCAATCACATAATCCCAGTAAAACAATTCAAACCGCCAGGATTTCTGAGCTAATTTCTGGGTATTTGCCCACGACCCCCAACACAACATGGTTACTATGCAAAGAATAACTGCAAACGAATAAGAATTAACGATATACATAGGTTAGGATTTAGTATTTGACAATTAGTTTTTCTTAGGTTCATACAGCATTAAATCATCCAAAACATCAGCCAATTTTTGGTACGGGTATTTATGCACCAAAAACGAATGATTTGAATTCTTATCGGCGTTCCAGCTATTTGAACCATCAGGATTACAAACAAATGTTCCATTTCCAATCACATAAAAATAGTTTTCAGGATTACGAATGGCACATAAAACAGCAGTATGGTCCCACGAGTTGCGCATTCTAATTGGGTTCCTGGCATAAGTTTCAAGGCAATATTTGTAGGCCCAATGAACAGGACTATCTTTACTGCCTTTTGAAGCAACTTTATTGCCAGTCATTATTTTATCACCAATCTCGAAACCGCTAAAAAGTATAGGAGAAGGCCAATTTTGAAATACGAACATGGAAGCATCGGCGTGCTGGTTTACATTGAATTCGCTCCCTTCAGGAAAAACTCCTGCCATGGCCACCCACTTTTTTACTTTTCGAGCAACCAAATCTTTTCCTGTAAGCGGACTATATTTGTCGGGAGCAGATTTAAGTAGATCTGCCAGATTAGAAGTAAATCCGACGGTAATAATTACCACACTTTTATCAGGCTGATGGGCCAAAACTTTTCGATAAACCTCAACTGCCAAAGGATAATTGGCATTCGTTTTCTTTTCAGGCAAATACTTTGCTACAAGAGAGTCATTCCAATGATTTGGACATGAAAATGAAGGAGCATCTTTCCCTGCAGCGCCAACCGGAATTTCAGGTTTACCAAAATATCGGTTGAAAACCTCAAGCGTTGGTGCAATATAAGGATAACCGTCGCTGGCAACAGTTGCCAAAATTTCACATTCGCCCCTGGCCGCAAGAGCATGAAGGATTGTAATAGCACCTACATCATCAAAATCGGGGCCCATATCCGAATCGAAAATCACTTTAACTGGTTGAGCCGCATGTATATATCCTGACAATATTATCAGAAACAACCAAACATTCAAAAAAAAGAAATTACATTTCATTTCAATTCATTATTTCTGAAACGAGAATTTATAATTTTCATTGGTTTTATCAGCTGTTTTAAATATCACAGCTTCAGAGACATAAACATTAGATCCTGATGATTCGGGACGTTTTTCGCCTTTCACAACCAGTTTTATAGTATGTTTTCCAGAAGGAAGATTTGTAATGTGGTACAAATCCATATTATTATGTTCCTGTTTGGAAAAGTAGAAATAACAATCAATTGTTCTTTTGAGTTGTCCATCAACATAAACATCAGCTTTTCCTCCATCTTTAAGCCAGTTTCCAACAACTGAAACGCCGGTTCCCTCAAAAGTGAAACTGATTTCATTGCCCACAGCACTGCTAAATTTGGCTTGTTTTCCACCAAAATCCGCCCATTTACCTTTAAGTTCCCAACCCTGATTCTCATTAAAAACGCTAACTTTCTTATCAAATACAAGTTTGGGGAATGCAACCTCAAATGCCATTGGCTGAGGTTTTTGTGCTTTTATTTTCAATTGGTCAGAAATTGATTCACCCCCATTTTGTACTGCCAGTTTTTGAGCATATTCCAAAGTTTTATCAACTGCTTTATTGAACGAATAATCAGTGTTTATAAACAGTGAATCGCCAATTGCTTTTACTGCAGACTGATATTCGGCAGGCAAGCCACTTAATCCTTTAATAACACCTAAAACAGCCATTGCGTTAGACGGGTTACAGTCTGAATCCTGGCCACAACGAGTCGAAATCTCCATTGTTTTTACCGGATCACCTTCGCCATAAAGCAAGCCCATCACAATAAATGCGCCGTTAAATTTAGCATCAATATTAAACGGCGTACCAGCCCCACAAATCTGCACATGGCCCCACTTCCCTTCCAGCTCATTCCAGGCAGCCCGCCAATCGGCAGGATATTGCTTGTGCAACAGGATTACATCATTTACAATTTTTGCATAATCGCTTTGTACCGGAATTGACAACAATGCTTTTTCAATTAGCTTTGTTATATCGCTTTCAAAATAAGCTTCAGCATATAAAGAGGCAACAAAAGCGCCACCATAAACCCCATCTCCATAATTCATGATATGGCCAATCTTATCGGCTATCTGGTTAGCTGTATAAGGCATTCCCGGGCACATAAAACCAATATAATCCGCTTCTATCTGAAAATCAATATCATCGGTATGCAGATTATTTTCAGGCAAACCCGATTGCGGAGGGAAAATACTATCGAAATAATTCTTTCGGGCCTGAACATTGGCATGCCACAAATGATAACCAGCCTTGGCAAACAATTCCTGGAATTTTTTGGTTGGAGCATTCATCCCATAACGATCCATGGTCATGAGGAAAGTAAGCTGAACATATATGTCGTCCTGCCAGATAGAACCTTTAACATCAGCAGGTTTCCATTTAATAGAGTCTTCGTATGTTTTGCCCTGGGCTCTGAATTCGGTTGGAGCGCCATAAGTTACGCCAATCATTTTTCCTGCCCATCCGCCGGCGATTTTATCTCGTAGTTTTTCGAGTTGAATAACCCTGGTATCTGAATCCTTTTGGGGCAGACAAGAGGTTATCAGTAAAACAATTACCGGCAAACACAAGGTCAATAAGTACTTTTTCATGATTATGGTTTTAGTTTAAAATTTCTCTTCTATAAGGAACCGATGACTGGGCCCCGATTCGAGTAACTGAAATAGAAGCTGCCTTGTTTGCGAAAACAATAGCTTCCGAAACAGACTTTCCTTCAGACAAAGCAACAATAAGAGCTCCATTGAAAGTATCGCCAGCGGCTGTTGTATCAACAGCATTCACTTTAGGAGCCTTAATCAATTGCGCCTGTCCATTTTCGAGTAAAAATGCACCTGCTGCCCCCATTGTTATAATTACAGATTCAACGCCATCTTCATGCAACTGTGTGGCCGCTTTCAATGCCGAGACTTCATCGGTAACTTTGATGCCAGTCAACAATTCGGCTTCCGTTTCATTCGGAGTAATCAAATAAAGATTTTGAAGTAACTCACCGGAAAGGACGGCTGCTGGCGCCGGGTTTAGTATCACCTTTTTCTTTTTTAGCGTAGCTTTTTCGGCAATGTATTCAACCGTTGGAATAGGAATTTCAAGTTGCATCAGCACATAATCAGATTCATCAAGTTTCGACATAGCTTTATCAAAATCGGACGGGCTCAGCGTCCCATTTGATCCTGGAGCTACCACAATTGAGTTTTCAGCATTTCGGTCAACTGTTATCATTGCCACCCCGCTGGGATTATCAGGATCAACTGCAACAAAGCCGACATCAATACCTTCGTCTTCTAGCTGCTGAACTGCTTGTTTACCGAAAATATCTTCCCCAATTTTGCCTACAAATGCAACAACACCCCCCAATCGTGCAGCTGCTACCGCCTGATTGGCGCCTTTTCCTCCGGCATTCATTAGAAAGCGACCTCCCAGAATTGTTTCACCAGGCGCTGGAAATTTATATGTTTTAATAACCATATCGGTATTCGAACTACCAACAACAAGTATTTTTTTTGGATTCATAAGCTGGCTTTATTTTAACTAAACGAATTTAAACAATCCTACTTAGGTTTTTCGAACCTATATTCATCATTTTTTATATTTTCAAATCGAAATATAAATTACAATTTAAAACAACAAATAACTGATTATAAATAATTTAAATATTACAAAAAATTTATAATTTTGATATTTTAGAACTAATTTTATCACATACCCTGTTATAAAACATTCCATGTCAAAACTAGATAGCCTGATTGTACTCATTAACTCAATGGATAGCGCAGATAAGCGATATTTTGGCCTCCATAACCAGATTTACGAAGGCGAAAAAGACTATCAATTGTTGTACCAGATCATACAAAAAAACTACACAGACGCCGATACTGTCAGAACTGAATTTAAACGAGAGAGGCCCGGCGCTAGTTTCGAAATAGCTTGTAAACATTTATATAACAAATTATTAGATGAACTATCAGACAGAGATACTGAAACTGAGATTGAATTCGGTGTATTGAAATCCTATCAGCAGGCCAGGTTCCTGTTCAAACGAAATTTGTGCAAGGAAAGCCTTCAATTAATTACCAAAACAAAAAATATTGCTCTGGAATACGAACTATTTAGTCATTTCCTACTTCTAGCCAAGCTCGAAATACAAATCCATAACCAACTCGAATTTAGTGAAATGGATGAAGACCAACTGGTGAAAAAGCAATCAAAGATCGAGTCAGTTTCTCGTCAACAACGAGCTATAGAAAACCACACAGGACTTTATAACCTCATTTCGTTGCGACAAATTAAACACGGCACGGTACGGAACGAGGAAGAAAAAATAAAGCTAAATGATTTGGCTTTTAATGAATTACAAGCGATATCCGGGCAGAATAAAAATTCGTTTGAGGCGCAAAAACTTCATCTGTTGTTTCAATCGGCCTACTTTATGAAAACAGGAAATCCAAAGTCGAGTCTGAAAGTTTATTACGAACTGAACGAACTTTTTGAACAAAACCGTAAACTTTGGGGAAATCCACCATTTTTTTACATCAACCACATTCGAGGAATTCTGAACAACCTTCGATGGTTCGGTAACTATAAAGAAATGCCCTATTTCATCGACAAATTAGGAAAACTAACAATTGAGTTTCCCTCTACACAAAGCATCATTAAACCACTTATTTTCATCTTTGAAAGTCTAATCTTAACCGATCAAAAACTTTATTCTGAAGCACAGGATCATTTATTCAGAATGTGGCCTGACATTACCGAAAAACAGACCGGGTTGACCTTTGCGACACAGGCTGAGATCGCCTTGCAAGCAGCTGTGGTTCACTTTTGGAATCAAAATTACAAGCAGGCACTAAAAGTTATCCGACCAATTCTGAATACAGGAAAACCGTTTAGTCAACAACCTCAAACAAAACCTGTTCGATTTCTAAACATTCTGATTCATTGCAAACTAGGCGACCAGGACTACCTCGATTCAGAAATCCGATCATTTGAGCGCGATTTAAAGAAAAGTGGAAGATTACTTAAAAGCGAGGAGATTATATTAAAAACTATTAACTTAATCAGACTAGACGGACATCAGCACAAGCAAAACAAAAAGCTTAAGCAAATAAAAGAAATCCTTCTAAAATTAAAGGCTAGTCCCTTTGAACGACAGTTCCTAAACTCATTCAATTATTTTGAATGGCTTGAACCATATATAAACCATGGTTCGAACATTTAGCTAAAAAAAACGAGGCTCTCCAGAAGGAGACCTCGTTTTTCTCAAAAAATATTTCTTCTAATTATTTCAAAGCGGCTTCACAGGCTGCCTTCAATTGTTTTGCAGTTGCATTGGTTTCATCGTAACCTAAAGCTTTTTGGATTAAAGGCAAAGCTTTTTTAAATTCAGCACCTGCATCAGCAACAGCAGCTTTATATCCGGCATCGTTTAGTTTCTTGGCAGCAAGATCAGCATTTGCTTTATTAATAATTGCACCACCTTTTGCATAAACAACAGAAGCCTCTTTCACATAATAACCAGCCAATTTTCCTTTTACTTTAGCATCTTTTGGAGCAACAGCAAAAGCATCTTCCATTGCTTTCAAGCTTTCAGCATCTTTTTTCAGCGCTTTTAAAACATCCGATTTCGACAACAAAGCGCTCACTTTGTTACGGTTCATCGAAATAGTCTGGTCGAAGTACTTTATTGCTTTTTCAAAATTCTTTGCTTTAACTGCAAAAATCGCCATATTGTAAACCATCATTGTGTCAGTAACAGGGCTATCACCTAATTTTGCGATTGCCTGTTCGTATAAATCCAATGCTTTTACAAAGTCATTTGCTTTTACGGCAGCATTTCCTTCATTTTTCAATTCAGCAAAAGTTTTTTCCGCCACCTGGGCATTAGCAAACATCACACTAATCAACATTAAACAAACAATAAAGATACGTTTCATACTAAACTTGATTTAAAAGGTTATATTACTTTAGTTATACTTTTCTGAAGTTATAATTACACGGAATCAAAAATAGTAATTCGCATTAATAATCCTAATTTTTTAACAACATTTCACAAATGTAATTGTCTGAATCAGGCAACAAACCAAACAATTCGGTCATGGATTAAACATATCAGGAGTGAAATATCCCAGTATGCTTTTCGCCATTTCCAAACGCAGTTTAGCTTCTGAATGATTGGGGCTTAGATCGATAACCGAGCTAAAATCATTGATTGCTTCTCCCCACTTCTGCATTCGGGAATAAACTAAACCACGTAGAAGGAAGGCTTCGATATGTCCCGAATCTTTGTGCAAAATACTATTTAACAAATCGAGTGAATGATCCAAATCATTTTCATCGAAACACGCTTTGGCCTGAATAAATTTATCAGTCATCTTATCATTCTTTCAGTTTTAATCAGCACGCGATACAAAAATAACACCGTTGATAGCGTGAAGTTTATTCATCAAAAATTCGAGATGGTCAATTCCGTTGACAAATACTCTCAAAACACCTTCAAAATTACCATTACTGGTTTCTATGTTAATCGATCTCATTTGCACACCAATATCTTTAGACAAAACGTGAGTAATTTGTTCCACAATACCAACTTCATCAGTTCCAGATATGCGTATAGTTGCCTGAAACGACGATCTCTTCTTGGTGTCCTGCCATTTAGCTTTAATAACCCTATATGGATATCGTTCAAATAATTGAGGTGCATTCGGGCATGCAACGCGATGGATTTTTATTCCCTCGTTAATAGTTACAAAACCAAAGATATCGTCACCAAAAATTGGATTACAACAAGGAGCGAGCTTATAAATCACATTTTTCAGGTTATTATCAATCACCAGGTAATCATCGCCACTCGAAAATTCAAGGTTCTGTACCTTTTCTTTGGATAATATATCAGTTATCAGCTGACGGGCAGTTTCTTCCTTTTTACCAACAAGAATTTCTTTTATCTGAAGCGTATCAATCTTTTCTGTAGCAATATTGTAGTACAGTTCCTGGGCTAGTTTTAACTTATATTCTTTCAACAATTTGCGAATACTATCATCGTTAAAGTCAATCTTCCAGTTTTTAACTTTTCGCAACAATATTTCTTTTCCAATATCGGCTTGCCGTTTAACTTCTTCATTTAAACTGGCTCTGATCCTGTTTTTTGCTTTGGAGGTTACAACAAAATCAAGCCAATCTAATTTTGGTCGTTGATTTGAAGAAGTATCTACCTCAATCTGGTCTCCATTCTGAAGTTTATGCCTTAAGGTTACATTCTTCCCATTCACCCGTCCGCCAACACATTGATCGCCAACCCTGGAATGAACTTCGTATGCAAAATCGAGTAAAGTTGCTCCGGCAGAAAGTTTTTTCAAATCACCTTTCGGGGTAAAAACAAAAATCTCGTCGGCATAAACATTGGTTTTAAAATCGTCGATAAAGTCAACCATATTCATTTCAGGATTTTCCAATATTTCCCGAACATTGGCCAACCATCGTTCCATTTCAGATGAACCCGATCCTCCCTTGTACTTCCAGTGAGCGGCCAAACCTTTCTCGGCTACCTCATCCATCCTTTTGGTCCTGATTTGGATCTCCACCCATTTCCCTTGTGGCCCCAAAACCGTTGCATGAAGCGACTCATAACCATTTGATTTCGGGATTGTAATCCAATCGCGCATACGTTTTGGGTTCGATTGGTATTCTTCGGTGACTATTGAATAAACCTGCCAGCAGTCGGATTTTTCGTTTACAAGTTCCGAATTTAGGATAACCCGAATAGCAAACAAATCCATAACCTCATCAAAATCAACTTTTTGCTTCTGCATTTTACGCCAAATAGAGTTAATGGATTTCGTTCGGGCTTTCATTTCGAACGAAAAACCGCGTGAATTGAGTTTTTCCTCGATTGGTTTAACAAACTCTGCAACAAAGGTTGCTCTTTCCTTGTCGGTTTCCTTCAATCGCAAAGCAACAGCTTCGTATGCCTCAGTATGTTGATATTTCAGGCATAAATCAAGTAATTCAGAATTAATATAGTAAAGACCAAGACGATGGGCTAATGGTGCATATAAAAACGAGGTTTCAACCGAAACTTTTGATCTGAAGGCGACATCGTCAAAATCAAGTTTACGCATAACCTCCAATCGATCAGCTATTTTCAGTAAAATCACACGAACATCACCGGCAAGAGCAAGCATCAAACCTCTGTAATTCTCTGAATGAAGTTCAACCGTGTCAGTTCCCATGCTATTTATCTTTGCCATCCCTTCAAGAATCGAATTCACCGATTTTCCGAAACGCCCCTCAATATCAAGGGCCGAATGATCGTGATAAAAAATATTATGCAATATGGCAGCAATAATGGTATCAACGCCAAGCCCAATCTCCTCAACAACAATTTGGGCAACCGATATTGAATGACTAAGAACAAATTCTCCTGATTTTTTTTTCCGGTCACCAAACACTTCGACCAATAAACTGAATGCCTCCTGAATTTTTACTAAATCTTTCTCTGGAAGTGTATTCCTGCACAATTTAAAAAACTGAGCATAAGCTTTTTCAATTGCTTCATCCATAATAATCTGTTTTTGCTTTAAACGAATATCGAACAAAAAAGGCTACCAACCGGCAGCCTTTCCCTAAAATAAAATTTTCTTATCAAAACTAAGCTGCCGCATTGGGATCAACGAAAACACGCTGACCTAATTCACGATCCATCATAAATATACCATTACCTTGTCCGTTGATGAGCTTTAACGTTGCAAGAATTTTTTCAACATTGGCTTCTTCCTCAACCTGTTCATCAACAAACCATTTCAAAAAACTTTGCGAAGCATGGTCGTTAACTGCCATAGCAACACTCATTAAATTATTAATCAAATCAGTAACATGATTTTCATGAACCAAGGTTTTTTCAAAAACATCAACAATTCCATCAAAATCAACTGGCACCTGCGGGATTGCTTTTAAAACAACTTTACCTCCTCGCTCGGTAACATAGTTAAAAAATTTAATGGCATGAGCGGCTTCTTCCTGATATTGTATCTTCATCCAATGAGCAAAACCTGACAATCCAATGCTTTCGTAATATGCTGCCATCGAAAGGTACATATAAGCTGAATAAGATTCAGCGTTAATCTGCTCATTCATCGCATCTAAAACTTCTTTCTTAATCATAGTCGTTGGTTTTTATTTGTATAAAAATACAAAAAAATGAACTAGATCAGTTGCATTAACTAAATTTAGGATTACAATTTGACTATCAGGCTTGAAAGTAATTAACAATCAACCATTAAAATCGAGGTTAAATTTCTGTTTCAACTCCAACAATTGTGGGTTCTTTTGCATCAGTACTTGCAATTTTTCCGAATCACTAAAGTGAGTCCTTTCCGATTCAATTTTTTCAATCGTGGTATTTAATTCAATTCCCGAATTGCGTAATTCCCGTTTCAGGAAAGCAAGCAATTCAGGCTTTATAAGTCTAACCTCTTCTTCCTGAACTGAATTACCGATTTTTAGCAGAAGCTTGTTTCCTTCATAAATATCTGGAATAACCGAAAGTGTTGCAATTAAATTTGGCCTGTCAGGAATCATATCCATGAACTCGCGCCATTTAAATTCGAGCTGTTCTTTGGTAAAAGTCTCAAAATAATTTTCATACTCGCTGTAAGCAGCTTTTCCAATCTCCTCAACAATGTTTTTTTCTACAACTTTCCCGGCCAAAGCATCTTTTATCGAAGGGGTCAACGAGCCTCCCAGTTTACGAACTACACGCACTGTACCTGGCCTCTCAACTACTTCAGGAACACTATTAATCTGGTTAGCAGGCTTATCAGCCGGAACATTTGACGAAACAAGTTGCGGAATAACCGGGCCTGAACCATCAAAAAATGGTAAAAGAACCGGGTCGCCGGATACGTCAGCTATTTTTTTTTTACTGTAAGCTGTGCAATTTTAATAAGGGCAAGTTCAACCAACAAACGTTTGTTCTGGCTGATTTTATATTGCAAATCGCATTCGTTGGCGATTTGTAATGCACCAATAAGAAAATCACTATCGCATCGCTGGGCCTGAACTTTGTATTTTTCCCTTATTTCGCCTCCTACTTCCAGTAGTTGAATGGTGACTGGATCTTTTGATACCATAACGTCGCGAAAATGAGAACTTAACCCGGTAATAAAATGATGACCATCAAATCCATGATCGAGAATTTCATTAAATAAAAGCAGGCTTCCTGAAATATCGTTTGTAAGAAACAAATCGACTATACGGAAATAATAATCGTAGTCGAGAACATTTAAGTTCGAAATAACATCCTTATAAGTAATACTTTTCCCGGAAAAACTTACTATTTGGTCGAAAATAGACAAAGCATCACGCATTGCGCCATCAGCTTTCTGGGCAATTACGTTCAATGCTTCTGATTCTATTGATACCGATTCTTTACGAGCCACATTGGCCAAATGCCCAGATATATCACTGATTTTAATACGATTAAAGTCAAAAATCTGGCAACGCGACAAAATAGTAGGGAGAATCTTATGTTTCTCTGTAGTAGCCAAAATAAAAATCGCATGTCGAGGTGGTTCTTCCAATGTTTTCAGAAAAGCATTAAAAGCAGCTTGCGACAACATGTGGACCTCGTCGATAATATAAACGCTATAATGGCCTACCTGCGGCGGAATCCTAACCTGATCGGTCAGGTTACGAATATCGTCGACAGAGTTATTTGAGGCTGCATCTAATTCGTGAATGTTATACGAACGGCTCCCGTTGAATGCTTTGCACGACTCGCACTCATTACAAGGTTCAATTTCGTGGGTCAGATTCTGGCAGTTAATAGTTTTTGCGAATATTCGTGCGCATGTAGTTTTTCCAACTCCACGTGGGCCACAAAACAAATACGCATGAGCAAGTTGTTTGTTTTTTATGGCATTCTTCAACGTAGAAGTAATTGAAGCCTGTCCTACAACAGTTTGAAATGTATCGGGTCTGTATTTTCGCGCTGAAACAATAAAATTTTCCATAAACTATCCGGAATTGAACGACCAAATATACAAATTCTGGTCTAAAGCCAAATTTAAACTTATTAACAGGATATGTAAAAACTATTGACTTATCAGATTGTTTTACCAGAAGAAAATTTAAAATACTGGAAGATGAAAAAAGTAACAATGCTGTTTAGTTTGGTCCTTATATCAACTATCGTTTTCAGCCAACAATCGTTTTACGATTTTAAAGTACAGGACATTGATGGCAATGACTTTGTTCTCTCAAGTCTGAAAGGGAAGAAAGTACTGGTTGTAAACACTGCGTCGAAGTGTGGATTAACTCCTCAGTACAAGCAATTAGAGGAGCTTTTTAAGGCCTATGGAGGCGAAAAATTTACCATCATCGGTTTTCCGGCTAATAATTTCATGCAACAGGAACCAGGGTCGAATAAAGAAATTGCAGAATTCTGCGAAAAAAACTATGGCGTAACGTTTAAAATGATGTCGAAAATTTCAGTAAAAGGCGATGATATGGCCCCTCTCTACCAATGGCTGACTAGCAAAAAGAAAAACGGAGTAATGGATTCAGAGGTAAAGTGGAATTTTCAGAAATACCTGATCGACGAGAAAGGCCATCTGGTTGATGTTATCGATCCTCGTACAAAACCCGATGATGATAAAATAGTTAGTTGGATTAAAAAATAGTTTATGAAAGTGTTTGACCATCTCCCGTTTTTAGTTTTCAAAAATTAAAGAAAGGCATAACTGTCCGTCATTAGGAGATGTATCTGCTTGAGGAAGGAAAGCCTTCGGGGTCATATTTGCCAGCAATACTTTTATTATCGTGCTGATTTTGTAGTAAATGAAATTGCATAGTTCGTACATGCGTTCTTTGTTCAGAGTTTTTACCCCACTTTCAAGCAACAGCCTTGTGTGCAGGGATGAAAGCGATGAGTAAATGATGCTCATAGCTATGGTCAGTATAGCCAGCATGCTTTGTAGCCCTTCGAATGTTTTGACCTGGATGTCTTCCAGGTTGTAACATTCTTTAATATGCCGGTGGTACTCTTCAATTTTCCACCTGAAACCGTATGCAGTAAATGCCTCTTTGATTACTTCAACGATGCTTTCTTTTGGGGAACGTGTCAGTAGCCAGCAATAGCCGCCGTTGATCCTTTTGGTGACAACAAGCCAGAGATCATGCACCTTGCCCTTGATCTTATATTGAACCTTTATTGCCCCGCATTGATAGACCAACTGGTACTTCTTGCTCTTCTGTATCCTTGTAGCTGTTAATTTCATGAATAACGGGACTTTTCGGCTGATCTTGTTCACAGCCACTTCTTCGCCTTTGTAAATCAGCTTGGTCGTTTTCTTTAGGCGCAGGTTGAAATTGACTTCATTGGCAATAATGAAATCTCTACAGATGGGGCGGTCCATGCCACGGTCAAATATTTTGGTGACATCTTTATCAATGATGGAGTCTATTTCCCTCATGGCTTCCAAAACCTCTTTGTTCTCGCTTTTTGCGCCATGGTCAAAACTGTAAAGCTTATTGTACAGTGGGGTCATTTCCCGGTCTTTGCCAAAGTGGACAACGTTCATCAGCCAATATCCAAGGCCTACAGATCCTTTGTCTCCATCTTTTACATAGTCCAGACCTTCCATCATTTTGGCGTATTTCTTTTGGATATCAGAGCCATCAAACAGGATGTAGTCTCCATGACAGATTTTGCTTTTTACACTGTTCATATGTCCCCTGAATAACTTCATGAAAAAATCTTTCTTGTTATAATGGTTCCTAAAGCGCTTTGTTGTTTGGCTCAACGAGATCGTATCGCAAATGCCTGTGGCTATTTTATTGACCAATACGGTACCCGACTTTAGTATTCCTGTGGTCATTTCCCGGACACATCTAGCTTCCGGTTTTGTTAATTGACACTCAAGTTTGAGAAAATAGCGACTAATCTTGTTCTGTACCTGTTTTGTTAATACTTTTGACATGAGCTGGTTTTTAAGGTTGTTTGCTTTTGTTTGCACAATAAAAATAACCTTTTTAAACCAGCTTTCCTCATACATAAACATCTTTAAACCCCCGATATGACTGGATTGCAGAACTTCTTCAACCCAATTTTCGGGAGAGGGTCAATTTATGAAAGTGTGGTTAAATAAAAAGGCTGTCAGTTAGGCAGCCTTTTTTGAGATCAGAACCTAGGAAAATATAGAACTTCCTGATGAATGATTATGAGGCAAAGAGATTCAAATAAGTGACCTCCAGCTATAGTACAATAGTCCTGATTTTAACGTGATTTCAATCAAATTTCACATTGTTATTTTCTGAAATTCAGAAGATTAATAAAATTTGAGCTATTATTGATGCAATTTGTACTAAGGTTACGTTTTGAAAAATAGGATTTTATTACCTTATCATTGCTTTTTTGACCTTAGTAGCATCCGACACCTCCACAACAACAACCTTATTACCTTATTTTTAGCCTATTACACTAAATTTTATATCGAACTCTCATTATTTTAGCAATTGTGTTGGCGAATAACCAAACTGCTTCTTAAACGCATAAGAAAAATGCGACAGGTTCTCAAACCCGACTTCGTAGCAAACATCAATCGGTTTTTTCTTTTTTTCGATAAGTTGATAGTGTGCCAGTTCTAATCGTTTTTGAGTGAGCCACCGCTGAGGAGTGGTGCTGAACGCTTTACCAAAATCGCGTTTAAAAGTTGTCAGGCTCCGGCCAGTCAAATAGCTGAATTTCTGCAAAGGCAAATTGAACATGAAATTTCGCTCCATATAACTCACCAAATCAACTTTCCCGGGCTCTTCAAAGTTGGCCAGCACCTGATCGATACTTTTGTCAATCGTCCGAAGTATGCTTATGGCTTCTGTAATTTTCAGGTTAGCAATCTCTTCAGGAAGGTCTTTCATTTCGAAATATGGGATTAAGGAAGAAAGACAACTTTCGAGCAACGGATGGTTGTTGTAACAACGGATTTTCGGTGAAGTAAACGACTGGAGCCCGACATCTTGTTTTACATAAAATTCCATGAGCCTTATTGTTGACAAGTGCATGACCACCGTTTTATGAGGCTCGCCGTCTTTGGGATAATTGATGATAGTTGCCAACTGGTTCCTGGGAATCAGAAAAATATCGCCCTTTTTAAAGAGATATGTGGCATCGGCCTGCACAATCTTTGTTTCGCCCGAAATGAACCAGACCAGCATGTGATGTTCAAACACGATGTCTGATTTGAAAAACCTATCCTCGTAGCAGGAAAGTTTAATATCATCAGTAATGTATTTTGCTTTGTACTCCATTGATCTTCTTTTAATACCAGCGATAAAAGGACCCGGCAACACAAAAATAATTATTTGGCAATCAATCAACATCGAATATTATGCCTGTCATTTCTTCACTTAATTTCCAAAGCTGTTTTGCATGGTTTTCGTCCAGCGAATACGATTTAACTCCAGGAGAAAAAGTTTGTTCGTGGTTTATTTCGGCTACCTCCACATCTTCGCAGTAAACACCTCCAAGATTGTGAAGCAATGGACTTGTTGCAGCCCATACGGTTGTTGCGGCACCTTGCGGGATTGTTTTCAACGACGCTACAACTTCCGGCTTAATGTTTCCTTGTTCATCACAGAATCCCATTTTCTGAAACAATTCCACAGAAGCTTCTCGTCCAAGTTCGGTACCGTGTATAGAACCCGGATGTAACGAATAAGTTCTTACCTGGTGTGATTTGCCCCGGTTATCCAGTTCCAGGGAAAACAGGTTAACAGCGGTTTTCGACTGGCCGTAAGCTGTCAGTGTTTCGTATTCGCGGTGCAGGAAATTAGGATCATCGAAGTTAAAAGATGCAAACTGGTGGCCTTGCGAAGAAACATTAATCACTCTTGCTCCATTGGCTTTTTTAAGTACTGGCCACAGTCGCGCCGTAAGCTGATACTGCGCCAGGTAATTTGTCGCCAGTTGTGATTCAATGCCCCGTTTGTCGCGGCGTAGCGGCACCCACATGATTCCGGCATTGTTAATAAGCAGATGAAGCGGTCTGCCTGACATCAGGAATTTTTGAGCAAAAGCATTAATGGAATACGGGTCCATCAAATCCATTTGTTCAATTTCTACATTGGCAATGCCTGCCAAATTTCTTTTCGTTTTGTCAATGTCCCTCGCCGGTACAATAACGGTAGCGCCAGCAACCGCTAGCGTTTGCGTGGTTTCCAGTCCAATACCGGTATTTCCTCCGGTTACAATAGCAACTTTCCCTGTAAGGTCGATGCCTCTGATTACATCGCTTGTTGTCGATTGTGCGTTAAATCCGGAATCTATCGGTTTCTGTAACGCTCCATGGTTGTTGTTCTGTTTCATCGTCTTCAAATTTTAATTGTTATTTGATGAAACAAAGATACCTTTAGCCGAGTGAAGCGACTTTGTTCAAAAGTCCGAATTTGCTTTGTTCAAAAGAGCAGGTGCTTTTTTCTGATAGTCTATCCATTTTTTAGCTCTCCCCAATTGTTGTTCCTGAAAAAGTGTTTGTTGAGTTGCAAATATACCGTGTACACAGTGCAAATCGAGTTTATTCCTTTGCCTGCGTTAATTTTAGTTCGAATAAATCGTATTTTCGAATCAGTTCTTTAATGCTGTGTTTAATTTCATCAATCGGAATGTCTTCCAAGGGGTTTATTTCAAGTGTTGAAATCCCGTCTTTTTGCCGCAGCCCATTTTCCTGACGAATCACTTTCTTGTCAACAACGAAGCCCAGCAATATTTTCTTCTTATTTACCCACAAAAAGCTGATGCAGAAGTTTTTGTACCTAAAAAACGGTATTTGGTATTTTCTGAAATGCACAATTTGTGGGTCAACCAACATGACGATCGATTTCAGCGCAAGCAAACAAGCTTTTGTTTCATCGTTTTGCTTGTCGTAGTAGTGTTCCAGCGGATTTACCAGTCGTTCGTCCATTTACTTTGTCAGCCACATCGGCTCGGTTTTAATAATTTGTTGGTGAATCGGACAATTTTCGTCGTGTGCTCCTTTTAGGTAGCCAATGCTCATCAGAAATTCGTTGACAATTTCGCCTCCGGTAAATTTGAAGTTTTTTTTGAATAGTTTCACCCATTCTTCCTTCGTTTTGGGGTGGTGGTGTTCGAGCCATTTTTCGAAACTACCGTATTCTTTTTGTAACTGAAAAATTGTTTTGGCGTTTTCGATTGCGGCATTCACCTTTAGCCTGTTGCGAATAATTCCGGCGTCGTTAAGCAATCGTTCGCGATCGGCTTCGGTATATGCGGCTATTTTTTCGACGTTAAAATGGTCATAAGCACGACGAAATCCTTCTTCCTTTTTCAGGATGGTTTCCCAGCTCAATCCGGCCTGATTAATTTCAAGAATCAGCCGTCCGAACAACTCATTGTCGTCGTGAATCGGGAATCCGTAGTGGTTGTCGTGATAATTTGCGTGCAGATTTCGGCTGGGTTCCGTCATTAGCGAAATGTATTTGCAATAGCTCATAGCGTAGGTATTAATTTCTTTTGGTTATTCTCTGAGTCCTTAAACCCAAGGCATTTCTATACGGTGAAGATAAAAGTTTCTTTACTGTTCACTGAATTTTGGTTAATGAATAGATTCCTCGCTGTGCTTGACTTTTTAGGGTAATTTTGGCGGCTTTGCCGCCAAAATTACCCTAAAATCTCCATCATATTTTGTCATTCTGGAGCGCAACGAAATGAGGGATCTATTATTTCATTGATTGCTGTTCCGGCAATATGATCAAAATAATACCGAAACTGCTGGACTATTTGTCTGTCTTTTTTCAGATCAAACCGGCACACTTCGCAGAGTGTAAGCTCTATGCCTTTTGAAAAAAGATAACTGTCAAACAGCAAATCTGATGCAGATCTATTGCCGGTTTCATCGGTCGCCCGGAAGAAAAAAGCACATACCATCGCCTTTAATATTTTGTCACATGGCTTCGCCAGTTTTTGAGACAGCCGGATTATCCCCATGAATCTGTCGTCGGGGCCAAGTTTGCGAACAAGATCCTGTCCAACGCGAAAAACGGTGTCTTTCAATGCTTTATTCTGAAAGCGGATAAGCAAGTCGTCAACATGGTCAATCAAATCAGAGCTTGTAAAATCGTCCGGATAGACAAACTGAAGCATTTGGGCCGACTGTATCATTGTTTCGCGGGTAAAGCTGTAAACATCCGGGTCGGCTAGTACCTCGTACATATAAACAGCTTCGGGATGTTTAAAAAATCCATAGTAAGCGGCTGTGGCATGACCCAGGTTGTGAATAAACGCTTTACGGTCAACCCAGGCTTTAATGTTTTCTTTGGGTGCAAGGCCATTCACTTCAGGAATAGGCGCTTTAAATCCTTTTTTATCGACGATGAGCGTATTGTAAGGTTCAGCAAAAACAACCAGCGGGTCTTTCTCCAACTCGGCTTCCGGAATAATCGGGACCATTTTCCCAATGCTGGTTTCAACCAATCCGACTAAATCATTAAGTGGATACCTTGGCGGAAGGTTTTCCGTCAGCTTTTCTTTTGCGAAACCGGCGGCATCGCGCATATTCTCGGCCAGAATAATATCGAGAGGAGCGTTTCCACTCTTTTCATTTCTTATCAGCAAGCCTTTGGCAATAACCGGAATTACTTTTGAAAGCGCATTTTTCCCGACTGAAACCGCCAAGATACCTGCCGTAGCAACAGCTTCCGATACTTTTTCAGCATCTAAACCTGAAATAGCGCTGACATTTCGGACAACAATTTCAGTGTCGGTATCGCTTTTGATAACTACGCGGTATTCGGTGCGTTGGTTGAGTAATTGAACGATGTGCGGATCGACATCAACAAAAACCACCTCGTATCCATTGGTTCCAAACAGTTGTCCGATGAACGAACGCCCAATTTTTCCGGCACCGAAAATGACTATCTTTTTAGGATTAAATTCCCAGTTGTTTTTTGTAGTGTTCATAATAAGGTTTCAGTTTCTGAAATTTCTGGCCGGGGAATTCTTCGAAGTAGGTTCCGCCGATATAAAAGCAAGTGTATCCGCCCGAAACAACTCCCCAGCAACAGGCTTCTTTAAGGTCGGGAGTCGGCCTGCCAGCATTTAACTGCATAACCAGAGAGGCAAGTATTCCCCCGGCGAAATTGTCGCCGCAGCCAGTTGTGTCGCCGTTTGTTCCACATTTTATTTGCTGGGCCACCAAGCCGGAAACAGGTAATTCGCTTAAATCGAGTGGTTTGAAAAATTTTCCTGACGACCATGCGTATATGTTTTTTGAACCGTTGGTAATGACCAGCGATCCAACTTCCTTTTCCTGAAAGAACCGGATGGCTGCCATTATATCGTGTTCGCCGCTTAACCGGAGTGCTTCTTCGTAATCGGTAATCAGTAAATCGATGAGGACATAACTTTTATCGCTTTTGCCAAGGGGCCAGCGTTTCTCCGGATTGGTTTTTTCAGCTATGAAATCGTAAACCGTGTTGACAACCGTGATGCACCCCTTGTCTTTTGCAGCCTGAAGCAATTCGGTTAGGTGATTGTGTATTTCGGGTACGATTGCTGTTCCGCCAAACACAACAATGTCGGCTTCGAAAAACGATTCATCCAGGTCTTCGGGTAAAAGTTCGCCTGCAGCGCCAATGTTGTTGACAAAAATTCGTTCGCCATTTCCGTGGTCAAAATCCGGGTCAGAAAGAACATCGGTAAACGGAGTGTAAAGGTTCCCGGTTTTGTATTTGCTGATTTTCAACGGAGTTTTTCCGAGCTTCTCGTCAAGGAATGCGGCTCCTGAATCTTTTCCTTTGCAGCCCCAGAAATTAACTTCAGCCGGAAAATCGTGCAGCAACTGAGCTGCATGGATGAGCGAAACAATAGACGGCCCACCAATATTTAGGGCAACGGGTTGCTGTCCGTTCACAATTTTGTTTCGAATATTCAGGTATTTTTCTGAAGCAAACCGTTCGAGTTCTTCGGTAAAAACAAGCCGTCCGGGGGCTAATCCGCCATCGCCCGTTTTTACTGAGAGGTAGGGGCTCATGGCCTCGCTATGAAAATTGACCGGCTTATACAGGTAATCGACCAAAGCACAGCCAGTGCCCGATATTTTAATTGTGTGGCTCATATTAGCTAACAAATTTGGCGTAATCAGAAACCAGCAGGTGAAGAGGCTGTTCGTCTTCGTCGATGGTTGGAAAACGGCCAATGGTTTCGTAAAAACAATTATCGTTGGCATCGTCGTTTACCATGCTAACCTCGCCAACCAGCACTTTTCCCTTGCCTTCCTCTCCGTAAAAACGGTGGTAAATACCTTGTTCCAGGCAAATGCTTTCGCCGGGAGTAAGTATCACTTTCCCGCCAGCTTCAATTGTGCGGGTAATGCCATCGGTTTTAAAAGTTACCGGCGTATCAGCAAACTTTTCGTCGGGCGTGGAGTTGTACAGTTCGATGACCAGGTTACCGCCGCCGCGATTAATAATATCTTCCATTTTACTCCAGTGAAAGTGCATTGGCGTTTCCTGGTTTTCTTCCACAATCATTATTTTTTCGGCATACGGTTTTTTATCCACATTGAATTTGCCGTTGCGGATCGTAAACAGAAACAAGCCCCGTTTCAGGAAGTCGCCCGAACCAAAATCGGTAATGTCCCAGCCCAGCATGTTTGTTGTTATTTCTTCGGCTGTTGATTTGTTTTTCTGCCAGTCGGCAACACTCCAATGAGCCCAGGGAGGTAAAAAAAATTGTTTGCCACTCATGAAGCTTTTAGCTTCTTTAATAATCTGATTAATCTCACTTCGTTTCATAATTTGTTGTTTTTTAGTTATATATTTTGCCATCTGGCATTTAAAAATTTAAGCTCATTCGCCTTGACTAATTTTCTTTCAGTTTGAAAGCGCAAAAAAACAGATATGAGAAAGCTATTAGTAAGATTGCCATGCCGGCAGTTTGCCCGAACAAGTCGGAAGTAATTCCCATAACCAAAGGAATAACGGCTCCTCCGGCAACACCCATAATCATAAGACCGGATATTTCGTTGGCGTATTCCGGAAGCTTTTTTAATGCGGCAGAAAAAATAATGGAGAATACATTGGCAACAGCGAACCCAATGATAAATACCATGGACAGAATGCCCCACGGATTTCCGATCAGAAGCATAACCAGCAGAGCCGGAATGGCAACACTCATGCTCCAAATGAAAAACTTGCGACCTGACATTTTCACCAGAAGTATTGCTCCCCAAAAGGTCCCGATTGTCCTTGCCACAAAATACAGGCTTGTACCCAGACCTGCCTTTTCCAAAGAGATATTGCAACGTTCAATCAGAAATTTTGGAACTGTGGTATTTAATCCTACATCCACCCCAACCACGAATACAATTCCCAGGAAAAGCATCAGAATTGCACCATCTTTCAAGAGACTAAACGGATCGGCAAAACCGGAGATAAGCTGACTTCCCGGTTTCTCATTGATGGGTGTGAAGAAGAGCCATAGCCCGATAAGTATGGTTACCAATCCGAAAAACAGGAATACCAGTTTCCAGTTTCCGAAACTGCCGGCTGCAACTCCGGCAATAATTGGACCAAGAAAAGCAGCAATGGCTTTAATGAACTGGCCTAAAGTCAGGCTACTGGTCAGACGATCTTTCCGGACGACATTGGTAAGCAACGGGTTTAACGAAACCTGGATAATGGTGTTTCCAATGCCTAGCAAGCCAAAGGCCGTAAGTATCATTGCAAAATTATAACATACTAAAGGCAGTAATATGGCCAACAGACTTATTACCATACTTAGCATCACTGTGCGTTTTCGTCCCAGTTTATTCATCATTATTCCTGTAGGAACAGACAAAATAGCAAACCACAAGAATAAGGTCATGGGTAACAGGTTGGCAAGAGTGTCGCTTAATGCGAAATCCTGTTTCACGTAATTGGTTGCAATCCCAACCAAATCGACCAGCCCCATGACAAAAAAGCATAGAAGAACGGGTAAAACTTTACTTACAGAAATGTTAATTTTCATATTAAAAATTATTTAAATTATTTATTTGATATAAGTTACAAATTAATAGTCTGTAAATAAGGATATTAAGTGTAGTAAATAAATATCTTTTAAGGTGCAAAAGTCAATGATAAAGTTTTAAAACCTTATTTTTCAACCCAAACCTTAGTAAAAATATTATACAGAAGTCCACGTAACTTTATTAACTTCATGTTTATCAATTATTTCCTATTCAAGTTTATATCAAATTTACGTTAAAGTTGGTTTATTCACTTTATTAAAGCATCAATCTCTTCCGTTCCGTACTGAGAAATTCGATGGTTACAAAGAGGCGTCTTTATCAAATAACGGATAGCCCATATTGAAGTAAAAAAACAGCACCATTAGTGCTTCCTTTCTTGTATCCCAGGGTTCCACCATATTCTTAATCATGATTTTATTTTCGCAATATTTACAGGTGATTCTTCAGGCGAGTACCAAATTTTCGCCAAAGAGTCTGGCCTCGCAAATTTTACCTCTGATCGTCAAAACCGGAACATCAACCAGCCATTCAGTGGATAAGCTAATCTTTTCTCCCGGATCCGACCGTGCATACTGAATGTTTCTACTTCTTTTTCGTAGGGAGAACCAAAACACTGCACAACTCACAGTTGGTTTAAAAATCTGGCAGGAAGACTATGCAGAAACTCAACGCTGGTCTTTTCATAATATTCAGGAGCTACAATTCCGGTTTTGTTGATGTAGCTGCAATTGGTTCCTTTGAACGATAATCCTGGAATGTATAGACACTAGTCAGCGAGTATGGTAAATTCAAGCCCATAACCTGTTTTTCCGTCGAAGGTTTTACCTCTCCTTTATCTCATATAAATCTGATTTTGAGATTGTAATCATTGTTCTTATCGGTCCGAGTCGTTCAGTCTTGCTTTCAGATGTAATTAAGAATTAAATTCAAAGTTTCAACCACTCGTTTTCTATTATTCACCATCATTTAAAATTTCTAATAATTTTTTATTAATTTCTCTGACATGAATATCGTAAATCGGTTGGCATATCATTCTCATTATTTCAATCAAGAACTGGCAAAATAATTTCCCAATCCGATTAAAATAACTGATATTATTAATAGAATAATTCCCGTCAATAAGTATTTAACAACGCTCTTATTTACTAATTTCCATTCCTTTAACCATAACCCCCACAAATTACTGAATATAATAATTGAGGCCATGTGGATACTCCAACTGGCAAAATCGAATTTACCCATTTTTGTTGTCCCCATACCATAGAAAAAGAATTGGCCATACCACATTGTACCACTAAGTATTGCCATTAAGGAGTTACAATAAAAGGTTTTTGAGGATTGTGAAATAATCGCTTCGCCTGACTTGTTAATCTTTGACTTTGATATTATGGTATAGATGAAGTTGGTTGTAAAACCTCCTGCAAAAATAAAAACATAACTAGCGTTATTCATAAATACCGTTTGGGTTCCATTGTTTATTGCAAGATGAGCAATGGGTCCACCAAATTTAATTGCGATTGCCATACAGGCACTCATAACACCACCGAAAACAGCCATTATTATTCCCTTTGTGGCTGAAAATTCTTTTACTGATTCTTGCTTTTGCTCATTGGTTAAGGCTTTGTCCTTTAATACTCCTGCATAACCACAAAGTATTATTCCGATAATACATATCAAAAAACCAATTACGATGATAAGGCCTGCTGACGAAGAAAAAAGCATTCCAAATTTATTGTCCATAACAGCAGGAACAACTGTTCCAACGATTGCACATACCCCTAAAGAAATTGATTGACCGAGCGATAACCCCAAGTATCTTAATGCGAGACCAGAGCCAAGCCCACCAAGTCCCCATAATAATCCAAAGAAATATGTCAATAATTTACTATTTAATGGACTTTCACTAAGAATCTCTATCAAATGAGGCAAAGTCAGAAACCCTCCAATCCAAGGCATTATCATCCAAGCAACAAATCCGAGACTTATCCAATATATTTGCCATGGCCACTTTTTTACAAAATTATATGGGACGTAAAAACTGGCCGAAGAAAAACCACCTACAAAATGAAGTAATATTCCAAATAGTTGAGACATTTATCGGTCTATATTTTAATTTTTTATAAAAGTAGTTTCTACAGTTACTTTCATTTCTGTTCCTTTATGAATTATTTCCGGGCACCCACCCACAGCCTCAATTTCCATAAATCCGTTATTATCATTATACACACTATAACGAACACCTCTGGGATCAGGAGTAATTGTTGGTTTCACATCTCTTATATCAATATATGTTTCATCCGAAGATATTAAACTGTTTATTCTCCTTATTTTAAGACCTTTAGATGGATTAATGAATTCGATATACGGAACTTCTTCGCTAATGCCCATTTGAAATCGTTTTGATCCTTCAGTCAAAATATTGCATTTTTGATTTTCCCATATTATACATTCATTCAATTCACTATCATATAAGTTCCATACAAGAGATCTGTCATGACATGGAAAGCTAACCTTACTTCCCAAATCACAATCCAGTTGGCACAATGACCATGGAGCTAAATTACATTCAGATTTTTCTAATGTTCTACTGCCTATGTAAGTAATGCTCTCAGTCACTTTTAGCGTAATGGAATTATTACTAGGAAATAGATGAATATCCCGTTTAAAAATAGTGGGGATACCCAATCCCTGGTTATTTATTAGGTCAATCTCAGTTGTAACAGATGCATGATTATCTCCCGATTCGGTTACCAAATATCTTGCACTATTTAAACCGGGACTTACTCTCCAATCACCGATTGAATATTGATATCCAAGAGTCGTCCCTTCCGGTGCAGGCCAAAGAGCATCACCTCCGGGGTTCAGGTAATTATTAAAGGTACTTTGCCCGTTTATTGCTTCAAGGTTTATCTTATTTAACACATGCCCATTTAGAACCGTAAATATACGCCCTTCCATATCTAGTGCAATGATCACTGCCGTTTCGGAAGTACCTATAACATGCACTCTTTTTTTTGCTTTTTCAAATTCTGATAAAAATTTTTCAAATTTCATTATTCGTTGATCTATTCAAGATAAATAACTTAAACCTATGCTATTCCAATTCTTCTGCTAAATCCTTAGCCGTTAAAAAACGCGCACCTTTAGCAGAAAGCATTTTACAAAGCTGATCAAATTGTTTGACCGCTACCTCTCCACAATTTTCCACAATGAAAGGTAAAGGGGTGACACTACATTCGCCAAAACTTATTGAACCTTGAGGCATTTGATAGAATTCCCATGGGTGCAAATAAAAACAAAGTACCGGGCGGCGTTTATGCTGGAAAACAAAATGAACAAAATCATCCACTTTATCCATCAAAAAATTTGCCGAATTTGTCCTAAATAATGGCCACTGGTCGCGATCTCTCTGGTAAGGATCATTACTTTTCATAGTGAGATCACAAAAATTAGGTATTTCCAAAATTTTCATTTCCCCTTGTTTGATCCAATCAGTTTTGGAAGGATGGTAAGGAACAAAAGGCTCTCCATAAAAATAAAGAGGGAAAGATGCATCGGCAACATAACCTAAGATTTCAAGTATATTCACGACTTTAGTGCTTCCCCACAATCGCGGGCAACGAAAACTTACAGGTTGTGTTCCGCTTACTTTTTTTACTATTTCTGTGGCTAAGGTAATTCTTCCTTCTATTTCCGATGATAATACAGGCATATTATTTGGCAATGGAAAAATCTCATCTCCAAGAGTTTCATGAAATAATCCATGACATCCAATTTCATGACCGGCATTTTTTACTTTTATTACCGTTTCAGGGTTATTTTCAGCAGCATGGCCTGTCCAAAAGAAGGTGGCTTCAATATTGTGTTTTTTGAGAATAGTCAGAATTTCGGGTGTACCATATTTTACTCCTTCATAATAAGGAGTATAGGAACCTATATCTGTTTCCATATCAAATCCGAACACAACATCGAAACTGCTTTCATCTTTACTAACGGCTTTCTGTTTAATCATATCAATTTTTTTTATAATATTCAAAGATCTGAAAAAAACAATTTATTCATTTTTTTACTTAAAGGCAATGGTCCGTTTTCGGTAATTTCATAGCCTGTTTCGATACGTACTCCGTTAAATTCAGGATGTCCAAAAAAACTAACGTCAACACACACCATCATTCCTGGTCTTAAAATGTCATTGCTATTAGGTCCGAAGAAGGGAGACTCAGCTTCGTGAAGACCAATGGTATGAGCAAACGGGCACACCAAATATCTCGATAAATTATGTTTTTCAAAATAGGCCCTTGCCGGAGCGTCAATTTCTTTTCCTTTTTTACCTACCAGAAGTTGCTCTTTGGTTAACCGGAAAGCATCTCTCAGATAACGAATACAATCCAACTGACGTGCATTATATTTGCCGTTTACAGGGAGGGCATCTCCAACTACACCCGCATATCCATTCATCTTAGGAGCGATTCCCACCATAACAAGTTCTCCTTCCTGCAATACTTTAGAGCTAGCCGTTGGCACAACTGCATTCGAACGTTTGCCGCTACCTACAATTGTACTAAATCCAAATCCATTGGCACCACGACTACGCACGGCAAACTCACCAACAGCTGCCACTTCAATTTCAGAAACACCTGCAACTATTTTATTTTTCATTGCATCGTAGGCTAAGTCAGCTAATTTAAAGGCTGCTTTTATCTGTTCTTTTTCCCATTGGGACTTATCGTACCTCAATTGTATATAATCCGAAGTAATATCTATTAATTCAACTCCTTTAAATCCTTCTGTAATTTGCAGGTAGCATGCAGCGGGCATACGTTCAACACCCACAATTCCTACACGTCTGACACTTCCCAGCTCAGCATTTAACCCTATAAATAATTGAGGAAAATCAATAATAGTAGCATTGGGGTATTCTTCATCGGGCACCATGAAAACCGGGAAATTGCGCGTTTCGGTGATCATACTGTCGAGTTTTGCAAATGGTTCGCTTTCGGGGCCACCTAATATAAGAGGTGTTCCTGAAAGAGGAATCAATACTGCACCACTTTCAAATTGAGGACACCAACCAGATAAATACCAGCCATTTCCAATATTAAATTCATCATAATATACCAAAACTACATCCAGTTTTCTTGATTTCATAATCTCCCTTACCCGTGCAATTCTATACTCACTTTCTGTTTTATTTAAGTACGCCATAACTAAAAAATTATAAGATTAATATTTTTTGTAACAAGAGGTTTTATATCGTTAACAAACAATTGTGCAATAATTTCATTTATAGAATAGTTTTACAAATTAAATACCTTGAGATGATACAAATGGAACATTTTGCGCATTTTTCTACACATTTATCGCAAAACAAGCAAATAAAAAATCTATTATTGTATTACTAATCAATATCTTAAATTAGAAAAAGCAGGAAGATAAACTCACCTTTACTTATTTCACTTCAAGAGGATTTCCTTCACTTATTACAGTTACCTGTACTCTTGTAATGTATTCTTTTGAACCTTCTCCTGCAAACACAATATCATTTTTCCCGTTCTTTAGTTTGGGAATTTTGCCCTCTGGTTTTACCACTTTAATTAATTCACCCTTTGAACCGTACAATTTACAGTCTTCAGCAGATTTGAATTCCAAATACATCCCTGATTCAATCCTAACCGGAAAAACGACTTTTTCTTCCAAAATTGTAACCGAAGGATTCTCAATATATCCCTTAACCATTGGAATTGCTTTAACAGGGCCGATTAATGTTTTGACCTCTTTTTCTTTTGGCAGGTTGTTATACCAAAACCGGATACTTTCAATATTTTTGAAATCTAGAGTATGCCTGTAAGTATCATATACATAAAAATACGAATCATTTGGCCAGATATAGTTACTAAATTCTGAAGACTCTAATTCAACCAGTTCAAAATATTTCCATCCAGTAAAATCTATTTTGATATAATGATCTCCATGTGCTCCATGTGATAAATGAACAGGTGTATTAAGGCTAATGTTCAAAAGTTGCCCATTGCCATCCCCTTTGACCCACACCCCTAATCCCTGGTTTTTGCTTAAATCAATGACTGGCTCGAATTTTCTCTCGAATTGAATATAAGTACCGTCTTGCGGAGATTTACCGGAATTAAATGCAGAAAAAATAACGCAGGGATCTCCGGTTGTAGTTTTTTCGTTAACAGTTTTTATATGTCCCACAACACCATTTGCCATTAATCCGGGAGCAAAACCCGTAGAGTTGGAATCTGTTAAAATAATACTGGCTGGATCATTATAAGGTTTTACTGACATTAAGGGTTCAATCCTTAATTTTACTGGTTGATCCCCAAAATGATTGATTACATTCCAACGTGATGTAGGATGCTCTAACCCGGCAACTTTATGCTTATCATAGCTAATGGGTTTAAAATTCCAATTTCCATTGTCTTCTTTAAAAAGCGTATATTCTTTTCCAGGTTGCCGTAACAGTTTTTTGACTTCTTCCCCAAAATATTCTTTATGCCTCAATTCCTCATATTGCCTTAAAATATCAGCTGCCTGCCTGAAAAGCGGAACCTCATCCAATGTTTTTTTATCGACACCGCCCAATTGTGAGAACCCGGCATCATTGCCGATCATTTTACATGCAAGATATTCAATGTCATCAGGGAAAGTAGGTTCTACCTGTGGCGGAGACCAGGTTTGATTGCCCCACCATCCTATATGAAGGGGAAGGAGCAATTGTCCTTGTTTTATACCGGCATATTTATCAATTAATGGAGTGTGCCCTGTCCATATACCATGTTCCCATTCATTCGATTTAATCTTATCAGGCAGAAAAAGCCCAGGAGCCTTTATTGATGCCAAATGAATATCGATAAACCTCTTATATCCGCGTACCGGCCTGTCCCAGGCTTGCCAGCGCGAGCGATAGTGCCACCAATGATGTGACATGGAACTCATTTCCATGCCTACAGGATGTTGAAGGTTTTTTGCAATCTCAAAAATAAACTTTGTCCCATAATACCAGAAGTTTTCTTCTCCTCCAAGTACTGCACTTCCATCTATTGCATCGAGGTAAATCCCGTCAAACGCACAGTTATTAACAATTTCAGCATGTCTTTGTGCTATTTTGTTAAACAATTCAGTATTCGGCCCAGGAACAAACCTGCCAAATCTCTCACTCAAGTGAAAAGCAGTTTCGTTTGAATTATGGAACGTTGGTTTTGTTCCATAAGCGCCACGTTTTAACCCGGTAAATTTGTAAGGGGGCGACTTGGTAACCCCGCTGAATTCAATAAGTTCATCTCCAATTTTCAGTGTTACACTATTTTCAGTATGAAACCCTGTAACTGTTGAAATGTTTTCGGTTGGTTCCTTCACTGTAACTTCACCGGCTGACTCATCTATAGGTTCAACAATAGTGAAAGTACGTGCATAACCCAAATCTTTATTGGGGACAGGTGTTACATACTTCGAATTTTTATCAATAAAAAAAGCATAAGTGTGGAGAATAGACGAGATGCCTGCTTCATGCAATTTTTCGTTGATGCGTTTGAACGAAGCCCATCCTTCGGGCCATTTCTTTTTGTTCAGGTCAAAAGTCCCGAATTCGAAAAAGTCGTCGCCACCATGACTGTCAATCTGGTTAAACCCTAACCTGTGGCATGTTTCAATCCATTCATCTACGGTTTCTTCTGTCAGTGTGCCAAAATTCATCAAATACGAACCATAGCCCTCTTTTTTCATCAATGCCCATGCCCCACCGGCATCCGAAAAAGGAATATCCTTTGCATGGGCCATAACATCGCGTATCGCAGGAAGGATATCTTGCTGCGGAAGCCCAAGCAAAGTAACCTCAGCCCCTTTCAAACCGAACTTCTTATAACACTTTGCCCATAAATGATCTTGTAAAGGGGGCAGTTGCCGTACATGTGTGAAAAGGTTCATCGAGAGCGCACAAGCTGCAAAAGGTTCGTAGGGTTGTCCTTCCAGCTTTAATGGAATGTTCAGAAAAACAAGAGATTCAACATCGCCGGATACACCAACCACTTTAAAAACTATATAACTGTTTTTCGGCTGAATACTGATTTTGGCGGTTACCCCACTATCTGTAAAACTGATATTCAGCAAGCTGTCTTTCAGCGATACCGAATGAACATTATAAGTTTTTCCATTCTGAACAATATAAGCACAATACGACTCTGTGTCGGTATATAGATAATCAGTCCCGGTTGTTTTGTCAATAAAATGAAGGTTCTTACCGTTAGCCGAAATTTCATACCGAAGGTTATTGTTCTCTATGACAACGTTTTGACATAAGGTAAAAGAACTACAAACTAAAATTGCATGAAACAATAATATAGCGCATAAAAAAAATTTCCTGTCTTTCCTGATAAGCCCCTTTTTCACGATGCCACTTACATGTTTCATTCGAACAAGTATTTATATTCTGAAATAAATATATTGCAAATTAATTTTAGGTCAATATGGGTTTTGGAATAAATACTCCGCGCGCCAAAGCCAGTTCTCGAGCCAGGCCCAGCGCCTGCACGCTTCGCCCGACAGTTTCGACGAAATGCTGTGTACTTCCTGTGCATATCGCGATAATTCGCCCCGTTTCTCAACCGCGCCCATTTTCACAATCTCGTCGATTAAACCCGGTCGCCCGATTTCTTTATAAGTATGGTGAAACATTGGGCTTTCAAAGTTCTGGGGGCCCATGTTTTTTAAATCGAGGCGGATGAAGTGAGCCGTTACATAAATACGCCTCCATTCCAACGACATGTCCGGCCCACCGTAAAGAGGGTCAAGCGTGTTGGCGAAAAATGTCTTGTAGTCGCAACCAGGGTTTGAGCCACCAAACCCGCTGAACTCGGAAAACACCAGGTAATTCGCCTCGTTTGGTGGCGACGCCGGAGATTCCTCACCGAATATACTTACCCCGTTTACCCCGCTTGCCCGCGATTTTCGCACCATCTCGCCGATCGAATACACTGCCCATTCGTCCTTTCCGTTGGCGGCCCACTGCGAGCCGTGGTGAATGCGTGCTATGTTGTTTTTAGAGGGTAAAAGAACGTCATCCGACCAGTTTTGTGTCGGGTTGAATGGCATGGCTCTGTCCATTGCCCATTGCAATATTGTGTCATCAGGCAATCTATCGGCCAGAAGTTTCTTTTGCGCATTGCTCAGGGCTCCAAAAAATTGTCCAGGCTGTTCGGCTTTCATAGGCGATGCAAAACTGCTATATGTTTCACATAAAACCCAGGCGTCGGGGTTCGCTTTTTTTGCAACTTCGTAAGCCGCGGTATAAGGCTCCACCATATCCTCAATCATTAGTACAGAGTTTTCGCTGCCTTTTCTCCTTTTTTTACAATCGTCGCAATGGCAGATAGCGTAATCGCCGATTTCCACCTGTGCGCCTTCTATCTGAAATTCTTCAAACAACCATTGAAACGATCGCTTAAACCATTCCAGGTTTTCTTTTTTCGACGGACAGGCAATCGCGCTGTACATTCCCACATGATATGGCTTTCCGTCGGGACCAACTGCCTGTAATTCGGGATGCTCATTAAGCCATGTTGGAAGAAAATGAGGGTTTGTTGCCGGAAACTGCTCGGTAAACAGGGTGCTCTTGCGCGGGTCGAAAAATACACCGCCGTAGCTGAACACGCCCACACCAGGAAGTATTCTTACCCCTTTTTGTTTCCCGTATTTCACAAGTTCCCTGAACTGCTCAACACCATTGTCATGCGCTCTCAGCGCTCCCCAAATAACGATCCCGTTGATGCCGTGCACCGAGCAGAAATCAACCATTCGCATGTAATCCTTTAAGAAATGTGACCGGCGCTGGTTCTCCCCTGTCGATCCCTTGCCTTGCCAATACAAGGTGTCATCCCATAATACGCCGTAATCCCATGTCCAAAGTATCTTGTATTTCGGATTCTGGCCTGGCTTGCCTGATATGATCGCCGATTCACGGAACAACCTATCACCAGTCATTTCCCTGGTCGAATTTTGTCGGGTTGCGGCCAATAACCCACCCCCGGCTGCCAATATTGCCGATGCAGTTCCGGCTGTTCTTAAAAAATCTCTTCTTGAGGTTTGCATTTTTTGTTGTTTATTGGTCATTATACAAAATAAGTTGTAATAATCTGATTTACATCGTTAATAATAGTAAACTATATTCAAAGATTAGTGCGGGTTTTGGAATAAATACTCCGCACGCCACAGCCAGTTCTCAAGCCAGGCCCAACGTCTGCACGCTTCGCCCGACAACTTCGATGATATGCTGTGTACTTCCTGCGCAAACCGCAATAATTCGCCCCGTTTCTCTGCTGAGCTCATTTTAACAACCTCGTCGAACAAACCCGGTCGCCCGATTTCGTGATAAGTATGATGAAACATTGGAGTTTCAAAAGCCCAGGGGAGCATGCTTTTTAAATCGAGGCGGATAAAGTGCGCCGTTACGTAAATACGTCTCCACTCCAACGACATTTCCGGCCCGCCGTAGAGAGGATCAAGCGTATTTGCGAAAAATGTTGTATAGTCGCATCCGGGATTTTTGCCGTCTAAACCACTGAACTCGGAAAACACCAAATAATTTGCCTCGTTTGGGGGCGAAGCCGGAGATTCCTCTCCAAAAATAAGTACCCCGTTTACCCCACTTGCACGCGATTTTTTCACCATATCTCCAATCTGGTACACAGCCCATTCGTCCTTCCCGTTGTTTGCCCACTGCGAGCCGTGGTGTATGCCAGCGATATTGTTCCTGGATGGTAAAAAAACTTTCTCCGACCAGTCTTGCGTTGGGTTGAATGACACGGCTTTGTCCATCGTCCATGTTAATATCACGTCATCGGGCAAGCTATCGGCCAGGAGTTTCTTTTGTGTACCGCTCAGGGCTGAAAAGAATTGTCCGGGCTGTTCGGCTTTCCCGGGTGAGGCGAAACTGCTGTAAGTTCCACATACAACCCAGGCATCAGGGTTCGCTTTTTTCGCGACTTCGTAAGCTGCGGTATAAGGCTCCACCATATCTTCGATCATCAGTACGGAACCTTCTACCACATTCCGTCTTTTTTTACATTCTTCACAATGGCAAATAGCATAATCACCCGTTTCAATCTGGGCGCCTTCTATCTGAAATTCTTCGAACAACCATTCAAACGAGCGTTTGAACCATTCGAGATTCTCTTTTCTTGACGGACAGGCAATCGCGCTGTACATTCCTACATGGTATGGCTTCCCGTCGGGACCTACCGCTTGTAGTTCAGGATGCTCATTAAGCCATGTAGGAAGAAAATGAGGGTTTGTTGCCGGAAACTGTTCGGTAAAAAGGGTACTCTTGCGTGGGTCGAAAAACACACCGCCGTAACTGAACACGCCCACACCAGGAAGTATCCTTACCCCTTTTTGTTTCCCGTATTTCACAAGTTCTCTGAACTGCTCAACACCATTGTCATGCGCTCTCAGCGCTCCCCAAATAACGATCCCGTTGATGCCGTGCACCGAGCAGAAATCGACCATTCTCATATAATCCTTTAAGAAATGTGACCGGCGCTGGTTCTCCCCTGTCGATCCCTTGCCTTGCCAATACAAGGTTTCATCCCATAATACGCCGTAATCCCAGGTCCAAAGTATCTTGTATTTCGGATTCTGGCCTGGTTCCCCCGATATCATTGCCGATTTTTGGAACAACCGATTGCCAGCCATTTCACTGGGCGAATTTTGTCGGGTTGCGGCCAATAATCCACCTCCGGCGGCCAATATTGCCGATGCGGTACCAGCTGTTCTTAAAAAATCTCTTCTTGAGGTTTGCATTTTTTGTCGCTTTTCAAAGTTTTGGTGAAGGAGGCGTACTTTTTGTCCCCCAATCAGTTGCAGAAGGCGACATGTTGAAAGTAACTGATGCTCCGTTTTTGATGTCGGCATGTCGTAAATATGCCTCTTTAAACGCTTTCCCGTTATACTTTGCAGATGCAACGTAAATATTGGTATCAGAAGCATTCTCTCCTTTTATTACGATTTTCTTTCCGTTTTCCATCTGGATGGTAACTTTCCTGTAACGTGGACCAAAGAGCAGATACAAATCCTGCCCTGCAACAGGGAAGAATCCTAAGCGCGAAAAGACAAACCAACTGCTCATTGCACCTGAATCTTCATCACCCGGATAATTCTTTATCGTGAAGTTGGATGCTGTCTTTCGGGCATAAAACGAGGTTAAGTCGGGACGACGGGCGTAATTAAACAGAAAAGGTGTCATAAAACAAGGCTCATTATAAATCTCGATTCGATTGGCTACATAATATTCAAGCCTCTTGATAAAAGCCTTTTCGCCTCCAATCATCTCAATAAGTCGAGGCATCTGATGGGGCGCATAAAAGGAGTATGTCCAACTATCGCCTTCGTAAAAAAACAGGCTAAAAGGGTTTGAAGGTGTATTAGGGTCTATGGCAACAAAGCGCCCTGTAGAATCTTTTGCCTGAATAAATCCTTTGAAGCCTTCGCTTACAACATTATCATCCCACAATGTAGCCCATTGTTCACTTCTTTTCTGAAAACGTAATTGATCGTCATGGTATCCGAGCGCACCTGCAAGGCACGAAGCGCAATAGTCGTTGTATGCAAATTCGAGTGTTTTGGAAACGGAACCGCGCGACATCAACGGTAAGGAGTTATAAGGGACCCATCCACGGTCGTTTTCACGGTACAGTGGCGAGCGACCTGTTTTTGTTGCATGTCCTTTCATCATAGTGTAGGCGTCATTCCAGTCAATTCCAGCAACGTTTTTAGCAAAAGCGTCTGCTACAAGCACATCCACGTTGTCGCCTCCCTGGATCATATCGCCGACACCTCCGATAAGGGCATCGTAGGCATATCCGTAGTGACGAAAAACTTCGTTAAACGACAATACATTGTCGCGCACAACGCTTTCCTTTAGCAGTGTCATTAGCGGAAACAAAGTGCGGTATGTATCCCATACACATATATGGTCGTCATAAAACGGGCCATCGTAATTCCACGGACAGTCACCCGTTTTATCTTTTGGATTTACAAAACAACGATATAAACAGGTGTAAAACAACGATTTTTCTTCATTGGTTATTGTATCGTCATCAATTAAGATGCTGCTTAAGGCTTTATTCCATTTTTCGGAAGCGTTCTGTCGTACCCTTTCAAAATTCCAGTCTGGTATTTCCAACTCCATGTATTTCAGGGCATTTTCGATACTTCGCTGCGAAACAGTTACTTTAAGCATTATTTGCTCGTCTTTGCGGGTATTGAACCTGATATAACAACCTACGCCGTCGCCTTCCGTTTTGTTTATTCCGTCGGTTATCTTATGTCCGTTATCGGAAAACATCCCGAATCCTGAAATAGGTTTATTACAACTGATGGCAAAATAAGTTTTCATGCCACGCGAATAATACCACCAGTCGTTATTGACAATATAGCCCGTGATAATTCCTTTCTCAGGGTCATAATTTATCGTTGAAAACGTTGATTTGCCTCCAGATACCTGTGGTAATATTATATGCGACGGATAGATGACAATACTTGCACCGTCATTCTTTGTTTCAGGATAGGTAAAACGAAATATTGCCGAGTTTCGCTCTGCTGTCATTTCGGCCTTAATACCAAAACGAGTAAGATCAACTGCATAATAATCAGGTTGTAATACTTCATTAGCTTTAGGCGAATCATGGTTGGTCTCGCCATTATCATCAATGCAGTCAATCCCTGTCTGCGGTGAAACAAGTAAATTGCCGTACTTATAGATATTTCCGGCATTGACCACCGTAAAGCCGGTAATATTCTTATTGATATGATATCCGGTTGAAGCATCCGGAGTATGTGGACAGGGACGAACAAAACCAAAAGGCAGCGATACCCCTGCCGAGCAGTTGCCTACGCCAGGGTTCGCCCCAAGGCGCATGTCAACATACCCCAGCAAATCGCGCACCTCAAAAGTATGGCTGCTGACGCTATCTGTACACCCTACTATTATTAGAAACAGTCCTGCAACCTTGTACAGCGTATATAAAGAATTTAAAAACCGTTTTGTCATATCTTATATATTACTTTTTATTCTACCAATTATCGGTGCGGAATGACGAAACCGGTAGATTTCCCTCTATCGAAAACAGTTCTGTTGCCGATGAATCGTCGAAACAGTAACGCACGGCAACAGGTTCGGCCACAGATGGTGAAAACACATATACCTTATTGGCCAAATAAGCAGCTTTGGCAGGATAAAACTGCTTATCCTTGCCTGCAATGCGGAAGTTCAGGATTTCCTTGCCATAAGCAGTTAATCCCGGATCGGTGCTCATATCAAAGGTCAATATTGCTACACGTCCTTCTGTATCAAGCGATTTGATTTCAGGACTTCGATAGTTTATTTTATCCATTCTGTAAGTCTTTGCAAGCGCCCAAAGCGCCATTCGTTCGCCGGCATTGCGTTTGTTCGCCGGATGGATGGCATGCACGCTATTGGCATCCATCAAAACAGCCATGCCGGTATTGGGTGTAGTGGCCATAACTTTGGCTTGTGCCTCACGGAGATAAGCCGAGTTATAGGCGTCGCCATAGTCATAAGGAGCAATCTGGCAATAATAGAACGGAAATTCGCCTATATCCCAAAGGTTACGCCAGTCGCGTATCATTGCATCGAACATTTTAGCATACATGGCTGATTCACTACGGTTCGATTCGCCCTGGTACCATATAGCGCCGCGAATACCGTAACCCACGATGGGATTGAGCATTCCGTTATAAAGCACTGTTGGTGTGTTATATGGGTTCGTAATTTCGGTATCAGGGACAGGTATAGGTACCCCGGGAATGTCTTTCAACGAATTTGGTGTCATCCATGCTTCAATGGAAGAACCGCCCAAACTGGCATGGATCAGTCCCACCGGTACGTTCAACACCTTATTGAGCAAACGCGCGAAAAAATATCCTGTAGCAGTGAATAAGGGCGTAGTTTGAGGGCTGGCTGTTTCCCAAATACCTGTACAATCATCCAGTGGAACAGCTTTTGCCACATAGTTCACTGTAAAGCAACGTATGCCTGAATTAGATGACAAAAGAATTGCTTCGGGTCCGCCTTCAATAGGCCCATCAGGACAACCCCTCATCCGCATGTTCATATTCGACTGACCTGAACAAACCCAAACTTCGCCAATGAGTATATTTTTAAGAACAATAGGTTTTCCATCGCTAATAGTAAGGCTGTAAGGCGTGAACCCCGCTGCAGGAGTTTCAACTTTCAAACGCCAGTAGCCTTTCTCATTGCTTTTGACGCTATATGCTTTTTTATTCCATGAAACGGCAACAGTTACGTTGGTATTTGGTTTAGCCCATCCCCATACTGCAACTTTCGATTGTTGCTGAAGCACCATATTGTCGTTAAAAATAGCAGGTAATTTTACATCGGCATGTACCTCATAGCTTAGAAACGCTACAAAAACCAAACATGCAAAACATGAATAAAGAATTTTTACCATTTTTATCAATTTTTATTTAAAAGATCAATGCGGGTTTTGAAATAAAAATTCCGCGCGCCACAACCAGTTCTCGAGCCAGGCCCAACGCCTGCACGCTTCGCCCGACAACTTAGACGATATGCTGTGTACCTCCTGCGCATATCGCGTTAATTCGCTCCGTTTCTCAGCCAAGCTCATTTTAACAACCTCGTCGAATAAACCCGGACGTCCGATTTCGTGATATGTATGGTGAAAATGTGGGCTTTCAAAAGCCCAGGAGAGCATACTTTTTAAATCGAGGCGGATAAAGTGTGCTGTTACATAAATACGTCTCCACTCCAACGACATATCTGTCCCTCCATAAAGAGGATCGAGTGTATTGGCGAAAAATGTTTTGTAGTCGCAGTCGGGATTTGTACCGCCAAAGCCGCTGAACTCGGAATACACCAGGTAATTTGCCTCGTTTGGGGGCGACGCCGGAGATTCCTCGCCGAAAATACTTACCCCGTTTACTCCGCAAGCCCGCGATTTTTTCACCATTTCGCCAATCGAATACACTGCCCATTCGTCTTTTCCGTTGACCGCCCACTGTGAGCCGTGGTGTATCATGGTGTTGTTGTTCTTTGAGGGTAGATAAACGTTCTCCGACCAGTCTTGTGTTGGGTTAAATGGCACGGCTTTGTCCATCCCCCAAACTAATACAATATCATCAGGTAATTTATCAGACAGAAGCTTCTTTTGCACATCGCTTAGTGCTGTAAAGAATTGCCCAGGCTGTTCGGCTTTTCTGGGAATTGCGAAACTACTGTAAGTTCCACATACGATCCATGCGTCAGGGTTCGCTTTTTTTGCAACTTCGTAAGCTGCTGAATAAGGTTCAATCATATCCTCAATCATGAGCATAGAACTTTCGCTGCCCTTCCGTCTTTTTTTACATTCGTCGCAATGGCATATAGCGTAATCACCGGTTTCTATGGCAGCGCCTTCTATCTGAAACTCATCGCACAACCATTCAAACGAGCGTTTGAACCATTCAAGGTTCTCTTTTTTTGACGGACAGGCAATCGCGCTGTACATTCCCATGTGGTATGGCTTCCCATCTGGACCTACTGCCTGTAATTCGGGATGCTCATTAAGCCACGTAGGGAGAGAATGAGGGTTTGTTGCCGGAAACTGTTCAGTAAACTGGATGCTCTTGCGCGGATCGAAAAACACCCCGCCATAGCTGAAGACTCCCACACCTGGCAATATCCTAACCCCCTTTTGTTTCCCGTACTTCACAAGTTCCCTGAACTGCTCGACCCCATTATCGTGCGCCCTTAATGCCCCCCAGATTACGATCCCATTGATGCTGCGCCCCGAGCAGAAATCGACCATACGCATATAATCTTTTAAGAAGTGCGACCGGCGCTGGTTCTCTCCTGTCGATCCTTTACCCTGCCAGTATAGGGTATCATCCCAGAAGACACCGTAATCCCATGTCAAGAGTATCCTGTATTTCGGGTCCTGGCCCAGCTTTCCTGATAGCATAGAAGATTCCTGGAACAATCTGCCACCAGATGTTTTCATGGTTGAGTTTGGGCGGGTTGCGGCCAATAGCCTACCTCTGGCAGCCAATATTGCCGATGCGGTACCGGCTGTTCTTATAAAATCTCTTCTTGAGGTTTGCATTTTTTATGTTGCTTTTATAGAGATACCTTAATAGCTTTTATTGAAACATTACTTTTATCGATTTGCCTTCCGAATTAACAATATACACTCCTGTTGTCCTCAATTTTATATTCTCTTCGTTTGACGCAGCAATACTGTCGTAAACCATCACTCCGCTTGTGGCATATACTTTAAGCCTTTCACCGGGTGTTAACCCGTTCACATGCAACAACCCGTCTTGTACCCATGCGTTGAGCAAGGAGTTTTTCTGCAAATTTTCCCCAATGCCTGTAGTAGTTCCTGACCGGAATAATTCGATAAGTGCAAATCCTGAAAAGTAATTTGCAGGCACGGTAAGATGAAGCCGTCCGTCGATTTTCTGAACTGGTATTTCCAATTCAGAACCCTGCTTTTCCGGCGATGACAAAACAGCTTTGAGAGGAGTAAAATTCGCCATGGCAGGTATGTTTATTTCAATTTTATCTTGTAATTTTTTACTACCGACCAGATCGAAATTCACGATAGCTTCTTTATCACTAATCCGCCTTTTTTCTTTTACAAACGTATCGGAAATATTCAACAATTTAACAGAGTAAACCGTTTCGTCCCAATTAGTGTGGTAAAACCCCAAAATATCCGGGTTATTGATTTGCATATCAACAACAGGCTTGCCCAGAATCCCTTTCAGGAAAGTTCCGGCAGAATTACGCAGGTTATCTACCTGATAAACTGGAGCGTCTGTCATAGGCGGGTCACCCGCATCAAAAAGATATGTAAAATTAATGGTCTCCTGAAACCAGTCTCCCACTATCGACGAAGGCATAACAATAATTTTCCCATTACCATACGTTTTGTTAACCGCTATCATAGTCCCATCTTTATCCCTAATGATAGGAGTTCCTTCGCTACCGGAAGCTAAACGGACATTAACATACGAATTGGTCATCGTCTGCCCGTTAAAAGAAAGGTCCTGGCGTTTTGGTGTTATTGAATTCTTCTGAATGATTAAATCAAAAGTAAGATAAGCGTTCCGCTCTTTTCCGGCTTCGTCAAATACGCCAAAATCACCGACTGATAAAAGCGTGCCTCCCTGATATACATATTGACGAAGTTTCTCTAGTTGTTCCTTTGAAATCATTGCAATATTTGCTACCAAAATGACCTTATGTTTCAGTAATACATCAACAGGGTCGCCCTGAAACACCATATCCATATTCAGTCCTGAAAGATATGCCGCCTGCATCCAGGAAACCATAGGTCGTTGGTACTGCGTTTCCGCGTTTTGTGTAAAATCCCTAGTATCAGTGCTGAAATATACGGCAAAATCGCTGTTTTTACTAACTCCAAACAAACTGTTCCAATGGTCGTCTTCGTATTGAATAAAAGGACTGCTCCATTTTACCCCTCCTGCACCAAAAACACCTTGCCCCCAACACCATGCGTTTGCGTAAGCAAAATACATTTCGTTTTCATTATTTGGATAAAACAATGTCTGTGACGTGGCGCCATTACGCTGGGCCAATGCCGTACGGTGGACACCTTCACATGCGTAATAGAGGTGCCCTGTCTTGATACCCATAATAAATTCTGCAAAAGTATGCGTCCATAACGGCGCTGCAGCGTCAAATGGATAAGCGGCCATATTCGACAGCAAACAGCCACTTACATAATTGGGCCTCACCATATCTTTTATTCCAAGTGATTCATATTGGACGTTCACATCGTATTGAAATTTTTTATTCATTTCACCGCGGAATTTTAACCAATCTATCCACTTGGGATTTTTATAATCACCGGCAAATGTCCCCCAGTTTGCTGTATCTGGCAAATCATATCCATACTTATCCCGGAACAAAGCCCTGCAATGTTCGCAAGCACAAACATTTAGGCTATAATCTTCAAGGTCGTCAACCATTATGCCATCTACTCCGAGCGCATAGATATCCCCAAGGTGTTTGAACAGAATTTCCCGGCAATATGGGTTATTGACGCAAAGGGCATAATTTTTATACATCGGGTTAAAAAACGGCTGCCCGGTAGAACCGTCAATTTGATAAAAAGAAGATACGCGATGTCCTTGGATTGTGCCGTTGTCGTCGGCAACAAGAGCTTCTAACCCCGGCAGGAAAGGAACAACCTCCGGAACGCCATGAAAATTCCAAAGCGGGTCTCCAACATGGTGCACGTTTACCACGCTAAAATGTTCTACAGCCTTTAGCCCACATTTATGAAGACCAATCGTAAACTTTCTCATCGCTTCCATTATATAATCCCAATACGGGTGGAAAGACATTCTTAAATGGAAAGGCGACATGAAGCAAATATGTGTCAATCCAATGTTTTTATAGCTTTTTGCCCATCTGTCAAAATCGTCTTGGGTATAATCAAATATGGGAGCTTTACCTATGTGTACAAAAGCCAGCTTGTCTTTCCAGCGTTTCAATACAATTGGATCACCGGAAACACCTTCAAAACACAAAGCAAAAGACGGAAGAATACCCAGACCTACCAACCCGATAGCAGTAGTTCCCAAAAAACTTCTCCTGGATAAAACCTTAACTTCTTGTTTTTTCATTTTACGTTAAAATAAATGGGACGAGGGTCGTACCTCGTCCCAACAAAATATACTATTCATTTACTGTAAACCTGATATTTCTAATCAATAACTTGCGGGGGGTATCTTCCCGGAACCAAATTCCTAATTGAGTGTAATCTTCCACGCCCCAACCAAATTCTGTTGTGAACCACCATGTATTTAGAGAAAATTTAGTCCATAATGCTTGATTATCCGGGTCAACGCTGCTGGTTTTAGTTAATGGTATTCCCGCCAATTGATGTCCAACTAAGTATTCACTCTTCCAAAAGAAAAGCCAAAGATTAGGAAGATCATCAGACAACTGATACTCAAATTCGAAAGAACATGACATACTGTGCGGAAAACTTTTAGCCATGGAAATTGGGAAAGTAGGAGCCGGACCATTGCTCACAATCTCCCAATAATTATCATGTTTGGTTATTAGTATGTTATTTAAAGGCTGAATGTTTCCCTGCCCTATAATCAAAGGGTAGTAGTCAATTCCCGATTGATTAATGGTGAAAGTTTCTGACAGATAACCGGCATTGATCTTAAAATTCGCCGTACGCTTCGCATCTTCGTTGTTATTGACATTTAAAGTTATTGTTATATTCGTTCCGGCATTGCCCGAAGCAGGTACTGCCTTAATCCAATCAGGTAAATTGGTGATTGTCCAATTCTTGTTTGTCGAAATTGTGAAAGTGGGCGGGGTTCCCTTTTCTAAAGTCTTACCGTCGTAATTCACGTCAATGGTTGTCGGCACAACAGTAAGTTCCTGCAATTCACCTAATTGTGTAACACAAACTGTTTCTGAAAGAGTTCCCGCATTGATTGCAAAACTTCCGTCGCGCTTCGCCTGGTCGTTGTGATTAACAGTTAAAGTTACAGGTATATCCTTTCCGGCAGTACCCGAAGCTGGGTTTGCCGTTATCCATTCGGGCAAACCGGTGATAGTCCACTTTTTGTTTGTTGAAATTTTAACAGATGGTTGGTTCCCATTTGAAGTTTTGCCTTCGAAATCCACAGTAGTTGACGTTGGCGAAACTGTAAGCGTTGAAGATACCAAATCTATATCAAATTGTGTTACAGTAACAAAGGTACGCACTGTGCTGTTTTGATCACTTATAACGGTAATATACCCTACCCGCTTTTCGGTATTTTCCGGTGTATTTAGCGTAACCTTAGTAGTTCCACTCTCACCCGATGTTACGTTAGGCTTAAGCCACGAAGTACTCTTAAGCGTCCAACTTGCCGAGGAAGTTACTACGAATGTTCCCGGGGCATCCGTTTTGTCCATACCGGTATTGCCTAATGCAATTTCCTCGGTAGAAACAGTCAAAGTTGGCATAGGCTTTTCATCTTTCTCGCACGACCAAAGCGCTGCGAGGCATATCATTGCTATGATTATATTAATTTTAATGTTCATGGTTTTTTATTTAATATATTTAGAAACCAATACTACCATCCTGGGTTTTGCCAGGTTCCGCCTGTATATGTTTCCATTTTCTGCACTTCGTCAGTGTTTATCGGGAAAATCAGGTATTTATCGGCATTTGTACCCCGGTCGGCTAATTTGATACGTTGATAGCTCTGTACCGAACCGTTGTTGGTAATTTTCATTCCGGAGACAAACCCATCGGTCTGGTTGAGTATTTTCCACCGGCGTACATCGAAGAAACGGTGTTCCTCAAAGGCGAGTTCAACGCGACGTTCGTTGCGGTATTTTGTTTCAAAATCCGTTTTGGCCATACCCGCGGGGAAATCGGGCATGTTGGCCCGCTCCCTTACTGCGTTTACTGCATCGCGGGCCGATATGGAGCCGCCACCCACAGTAGAAGCCACAGGCGCATCGGGGCCTGCCGACTGATAGGCCGCTTCGGCAAAATTCAGGTATAGTTCTGCCAAACGGAAAATCCGCATGTATCCATCAGCATTTAGCATATTGTCAGATTTATAATTGTTAAATTTTCGCATATAGTAACCTGTACGGGTAAAACGCACATCGTTTACAAGGTTTGAAATTCCACAATTACCGCCAACAGCTGTTTCGACCAAAGTTGGCGCAGATTCTACAACAATCCTGTAATTTTTAAGCAACAACCTGCGGGATTTGCTTTCCCTAAAATAAAAGAGCAATTGTACATCATAGTCTGTATTATCCTTGCCCCAACCCCAGCCGATTACATACCAAAGGTTGGCCGAAAAATGAGCCCACAATTTGTCATTATCCGGGTCAATGCCGTTAGTCGCTTTCAATGGAAGTCCCATTACCTGATTGTTTGCGTAAACATCCTTAAAAAATATAAACCAATTACTGGGAAGGTCAGCTGATAGCTGGTAATCAAACTCTAAAGTTACATTTATTCCATTCGGGATGTTCCCGTGCAGCATACTTGAAAACATTGCTTCTTCGCCGGAACGTGACCAAATCTCCCAATATTTATCATATTTGGTTATATCCACCCCGTTGTTGCCATTAGTGCCCATTATGGTTCCCACCCCTACTGTAAACGGGATATTTGAAATTGTATTCAGGTTTTGTGGCGCCCCATTGTAATAGATAGAAGCGTAAAAACGCGGGTCGCGCCCTGTATAAGGTTGATTGGCGTCGTACCCCGAAGCTGGATTGGGGACTGGTTTCAGGTGGCTGGCATCCGAATAGCCCAAAATGGGCGGTTGCCCGGTTGCCTGCATTTCGTAACTATCGACCAATTCCTGCGAAGGCCCCGGACCTGCTTTCGACATACCAGCAGTGATAGGCAGGCCTGCATACTGCCATACCAGTGACCGTGCACTCGATTGGTAAATGGTTTCTTTGTCCCACGACCGGCTCCCATCAGCAGGTGTAATGAAATAATAGGCATACGGATTTTGTGCTACGCCGGGGTCAACAGGTGTATTATAGAGTTGGAAACCATGCGCCAGGCATTGGTCCAGTGCTTCTTTTGTGATTGTGGTTGCCTTTTCCCAGGTGTATTTACTGCCAGTATTCCACAATGGGCTGGCGGCATAAAGGGCGGTCTGCGATTTTACGGCATAAGCAAATGCGCGGGTGATAATACCTTGCTCGTCGTTCGAAATAGCCCAGCGAAAGCCTACGGACGAACCTTCGGTTTCTTTGGTGGCTAACGCCATGTTACATTCGGAAATGATAAAGTCGGCAACCTCTTCAAAAGAAGAACGTTTATCCTTCGAAAAATCGTGGCCTATTTCATACGGAGTGTCAATAATGGGGACACCACCGTAGCGTTTGATCAGTTGCAGGTAATAATAAGCCCTGGCTACCCTTACCTGCGCGATGAAGCCGTTTTTTTCGTCAGGATTTGAAAACTCAACCGACAACTTAGGGTCGTTCATATATTTGAGAAAAGTGTTGCAAGAGCCGATCAGCGTATAATACGTTCCCCAGGCGTTGCCTAACGGGTTGTTCGTTGGCGACAGGAGGTTGTTATACCAGTTATACACCCCGCCTGAAACCATATCGCTTGCATCTTGTGCCTCGTCGCAATACGAAGCCAGCGGGCTGCTGCCGTCGTATGTAAAACCCACTGCCGGAATCGCGATACACTTAGTGAAATATCGTTTGGTATAGGTGTAGTTACTGAATATTGTATCATAACTAACCCGTCCATCGTTGGGCATATCCAGGTCGGCACAAGCACATAACCACAATGCCAACGCAATGATGAAACCTGATTTACTGATTATAGTAATATAGTTTTTCATAAGATTCATAATTTTCAGGGTTTAAAATGTACATTTAACTCCTATCGTATATACCCTATAAGGTTGGAAAGTGTCCATCGTACCTGTTTCAGGGTCTATATACTTTGTGTGCATCCGGTCGATAGTTAAAAGATTTTGCCCTGAAAGCGAAAATCTGATGTTTTCTGCCTTCACTTTATGGGCAATGGCATCAGACAGCGAATACCCGATTTCCAAGTTTCTCAGTTTCAGATAGGATGCATTTCTTTGAAAGAAAGTGTTGGCAACATGGTTTGAAGACTGTGTTAACGAAAGGGCAGGATAATCTATTTTTTCGCCTGCGGCATACCGGTCAGGTGTCCATGCATTTAAGTGCATATCAGTATAGGAGCCCTGCGAGGCATATTCAAAAACTCCTGTGCCACTAATGAAAACAGAAGCGTCGGCTGTGCCCTGTAGAAGGAAATTGACATCGAAATTTTTCCACTGCACGCCACCATTGAAATTGTAAAAAATTTCGGGATACCTTGGATGGCCGATTGGCGCAAGGTCACCTTCATTGATTTTCCCGTCGTTGTTTAGGTCCTGATAAATAAAATCTCCAACCCGTGGTGCTACCATCGACGAATAGGTCAATTCACTTGCACCCATTTCTGCTTTCGAATTGAATATACCATTGCCATTTTCGTAGTTGATCAGGTAACCCCATGGTTGCCCCACACTATACCCTTCTGCCCGGAGTGGGTAAGCATAGTCATTATGTGCCAGTTCGTTAATTGTTATTACTTTATTCCGTGCAAAACTGAAACCAGCTTTGGCAAATACTGAAACATTGGGTGACAATCGGTCGTTATATCCCACTTCTATTTCGAAACCTTGGTTTTTCATTTTCCCGTTGTTCAGTTTCGGATAATATTCTAAAGGAATGGTTTGGTACTCTGGTATCAAACCACTGCTAACCAACATATTGTCGCAACGGTGATAGAACCAGTCAGCAGATAGCGAAACAGAACCAAACAGTTCCAGGTCGATCCCAAAATTCTGTTTTTTAATTTTTTCGGCGCTCAGTTCGGGATTACCGCGCAATCCTTCAGCACCCCAGCTGGAGATGTAATCAGCATACAGGTAACGGTTTCCCCCTAACTGGTCGTTGGCATTAACTCCATATGAAGCCCTCAGTTTCAACAATGTCAGCCATTTCAGGCTACTCATAAAATTTTCTTTCGAAACGACCCATGAAGCAGAAATGGCAGGTGTGGCAATATAACGGTAATTGGGCGCGAACTGTTCCGAACCGGAATAACCTATATCACCCTTCAAAAAATACCTGGAACGATAACTGTACAAAGCTGTCAAACCGACCGTTTCGTGCAGATATGGGAATATTCCCAGACCGCTCATGGTTTCTGTTTCCTGCTTGGAATAATAATAGAACGCTGAGGCCCGTATGGCATGTTCGCCAAACGTTCTTTGATAATCTGCCATTCCCGACAAGCTCAGGTTATATTTAAACGTGAATTTTTTTGAATAAGCTAAAGGCGTATTTTCGTATGTTAAGTATTTGGTAAAATCTAATTGCGAATAATTGGCGCTTCGAACATAGCGTTCAAAATTTTGAGTAGTGTTTGTCTCATTAACTCCATACATCTGGTATGCCATCAGGCCTTTGAGTGAAAGTCCCTTCGTAAGAAATCCCAAATCAAGAGTTACACCTGTCTGCGTATAAACCCAGGAATTCAAATCCCTTTTGTACCCTGAACGGTTCAGAAGGCCATACACTGGCCATTCGTTGCCTTCATAAGTAACCACCTGGTTGCTTTGCTTGGTAATCTCCCCGGTATCGGAAATCGTTTCTGGTGTCAGTGGGCCATACATAGCAGACGGTGTTGTAATAATTCCATGATAAATACTGGAATTCGCGTGTGGAGACCCGTAGTCCACTTCTACCATACCGTTTAATAACATATACGCACTCACGTATTTGTTGAATTTTACATCGAAATTAGAACGAATGCTTACCCTGTCAACACTTGGCGTTGGATCATACTTCCGTTGTGGCTCGTCGGCAATGATGAACGGCGACGACTGGTGCAGATAATTGATGACCGAATACTGTTTCACCCTATTGTTTCCTCCCTGGACTGAAAACCCTGCCTGTTGCATGGAAGTGAACTTGTGCATAAACATATCGTACCAATTGTTGTTGGGATACATCGGGTCGTTGCCTTTTGAAAACTTGTTGATTTGATCCTGTGAAAACTGCGAATAAGTGCCCAATCCATCATTTATGCCTGCTTCATTCCGCAATCGCGCATATTGGGCCGAACTGACCAACAGCGGCTGTTTGTTCATTTGCTGCAGCGAAGACTGGTACCATGCGTTTACTTTAATCGGCCCTAAATTGCCTCTTTTGGTAGTAACCACAATAGCGCCGGTTGCACCCTGTATCCCGTAAATGGCGAGGGATGAGCCGTCTTTCAGAATGGAAATGCTTTCTATTTCTTCCGGGTTCATATAATCCATAAAGGAAATTGGACTAATGATCCCATCCAAAATCAAAAGCGGTTCATTGCCGTTGATGCTCGAAAGCCCCCGGATAATTTTGACAATATTTTCATGGGTTAGTTCAGAGCCTGTTTCAAGCGTATTCAACCCGGTCAACTTACCCACTAAAGACAAAGACAAACTAGATACAGGCTTCATCAGTGTTTGACCTTTAATTGTGGTTACAGAACCGGTAACGGCATTTTTAGGGTTACTATAAAAGCCCAAATTAATTTTTCCACAACTATCTGCCGGCAACGAAATGTCCTGCGTCCTACCTGTCATATACGACAGCAGGCAGCATAAAGTAACAATTACTGATATTTTATTTATTGTGCTCATTGTTAATTTTCATTTTTTCAATTTTACCTTAAAAAGCTACCATCCAGGATTTTGCCATTTATCTCCAGTTGTCGTTTCAAGCAGCGACGCTTCACTTAATGGAAGCGGTAGCAGCAGGTCCTTCGTTTCGTATCCAAATCGTGGTACAGAACTGGTATTCACCCTTTCGTAAGTAAACGAACCATCGCTTTTTTTGCGTATCAACATACCTGTAGCCCATTTATACTGCGATTCCAGGTTTCCGTCAGGTTTTTGCCAGCGGCGCATATCGAAATACCGCCGGTTTTCGTAAGCCAGTTCAACCCGTCGTTCGTTGTGTATCCTCAGTATCAGGTCTTCCTGTGACAGACCTCCCGGCAAGGCCGGCATTTTGACCCTTGCACGTACTTCGTCAGCTGCAGCTTTCGCCTCGGCAAGGTGTCCAGCTTCGGCCGCAGTTTCGGCAAGCGTCAAAAGAATTTCGGCAAATCGGTAATACTTATGTGTTGGGTAATTTTGACCAAGAGCACCCAGTGGCACCATTTTCCGGTGAAAATAACCAGTACGTGTAAAATTGTGAATTGAAACATCGAAATTGATAGAATGAGCGCCCCCTAAATACGATTCTACTGTAAGTGGGAGCCCGTTCTGCCAGTCAATAACGTCACCATTTTTCAATATCGTAGCATAAAATCTAGGATCGCGATTAACATAAGGATTTGAATCGCTATACCCGGTACCTGGCTTAAAATTTGGATGCAAATGGTTTTCATCTAAATATGGTTGTTTCAAATCAAGTATCGGCTCGCCGCTCCGAGTTTCAAAAGCATCCACCAGCTCCTGTGTCGGACAACCACCGGTAACCCCACCCTCATAAGCGTTGCTGCCAATGTAACACCAAAAATACGCATGTCGACAGCCCCAGGCTCCGTTGTACCCATTTGGTGGGGGATCTTTTTGCCAAATTGTTTCCCTATCGCGGTTCTGGGGGAAATCCATTTCGTGCGTTATATATTGGTACCATGCACCCGCATCGCCAAATTTACCGTATGTTTCAGTTTCAGTACACTCAGTATTCAATTGATATCCGTTTGCTTTCAGCTCGTTTACTGCCGTACGGCATACTTTATAGGCTTCCTCCCAGTAGTTGTTGCCTTCGTTGTTCAAGGGGCTGGCCGCAAAAAGATAAGCAGTGGCTTTGATGGCATGTGCTACCGCCTTGGTTACCCGCTGCGCATTGTCGGCATTGTCGATACGCCATGGCAGTTCCGATGTAGCAAGGGCAGCATCGCAATCGGCAGCAATGCATTTAGAAACAATATTGTACACCGATTCGCGTTTCATTTTTGAAAAATCAGCATCGTAGGCAACCGTACCCTCCAGCAAGGGCAATTTGCCGTATAGTTTGATTAGTTCGAGATAATACCAAGCTTTTAATACATGGGCTTCGGCTTTATACAAATGTTTGTTGGCATCGGTCACTACCGACTTGTCAACCACTTCTATAAACTGCGAGCATCTGCGTATCTGTTTCCAGTAGCGCTCCCACCAATGACCGCCGTTATTGCTATCGGGCCAGTTGGTCGCAACATTGGCCAAATAATGCATACTTGCGGAGTTTCGGCCCATATAATTCATTCCTACATACGTTGCGATAAAATCGTAACTCGACCACGCATCGTCTGATAAGACAGTAAAAACATTATCCGTATCGAACAACCATCCGAATGCAGGCAATTCGTCGTAACAGGTAGCTAGCAAAGCGCCAGTTTTATTGGGGTCTGCCAGTACATCTTCCATGGTCAGATTTCCATCGGGCGCTACATCCAGGACATCTGTACACGACTGGAACATTGGCACAAAAACCAATGCTGTTATTAATATTATCAATGAATATATTCTTTTCATTTGTTATTGTTTATTGGTGACAGACTTTTAAAATACTACATTTAATCCGACATTGACCATTTTCATGATCGGAAGAACCTCAAGCGAAGTTTGTTCAGGATCAATTGTGTCAACAGGCAATTTCGTCCATATAGTCCACAAGTTGTTGCCATTCGCATACACCCTTATACGGCTGATATTCATTGGTTTCAGCAATTTAGATGGCAGATTGTAACCCAATTCTATGTTCTTCAATTTTAAAAACGAACGATTGGGCACTTTAATAAAGTCATTTGCTACGTGATTAGTGTTCGACATTAAAGATAATGCCGGATAGGTTATCTTTTCGCCATTGCTGTAACGTTCTTCTGTCCATGCATTACGGTGCAAATTGTTAAAATAACTTCCTGATCCTGCTCCAAATTCATTTATACCGCCTTCTACTGAAATGCTGCTTTGGGCAATTCCCGAAAGCAGGAAATAAAGATCAAAACCCTTGAAACTGAAGTTACCCGAAAACCCATACGAGATTCGCGGAATTTGAGAGTATCCAATAGGCGTCTCGTCCTTCGAATCAATAATACCATCGCTATTTTCATCCAAATATTTGAGATCGCCCAAACGAGGGACACCAATATGATATGCATTTTTGGCCCATGCCAGTTCATCTGGTGTATTGATATAACCGTTACCGTTACTTTTATCAATCCTGTAACCGAAATACTGGCCTATACTAAAGCCTGTACTCCTGTAGCGAACGGCATAATCATCCGGCAACATCGGTTCGTCCATGTAAATCATTTTGTTGTGGTTGTAAGCGAAATTACCCTTGAGAGTAAATGCCAGCCCGTTTTTTAGACTTTTGTTCCAGGTTGCTTCCGTTTCGTAGCCACTGTTACGAATTCGACCGATATTGAGCTTTGGTAAATTATCGATGGGCACACCTTGAAATATTGGAACCATGCCACGCTGAATAAACACATTGTTGCGCGCTTCGTGAAATAGATCAAACGAAATAGATAATTCGCGGAACAACTGAATATCAGCTCCATAATTTTGTTTTTCGGCTATTTCCCAACTCAGTTTTTCATTACCAATCTTCCCCTCGATGATTCTTTTGCTCATTCCCAACTGATCGGAAATGCCGCCTCCTTTTTCCGACATCTGAGTGCGGTAAAGGAAACGTGAACTCCCCAATTTGTCGTTGCCAACTTTACCGTACGAAGCACGTAATTTCATGTGGCTCAAGATGTTGTTACCTTTAAGGAAACCTTCATTGGAAACAATCCACCCCACTGAAAGCGCAGGGAAAAAACCGAAACGATGGTCTTTGTAAAATTGTTCCGACCCGTTGTAACCGGCATTAAATTCAGCCATATAGCGCTGATCGTAATTATAGGTGAAACGCCCCGACATACCCAGAATATTGTAGGGGAGGTCGGCGCTGTTATATTCCCAATTATCGCGTTGCAGCAGGAACATTCCGGTAACGTCGTGTTTACCAAATTTCCGCGCATAATTTAAGGTGTATTGAAGATTCATATAATACCTTGAACCACCCGACTTAGACAAAGAGATCGATTCATCGGTAACATCGGCGCCCCTTATGGTCACGTAATTACTTGTTTCATCTTCCGACCGCGCAATTTTATAACCATAATACTGAAATTGACGATCTCCCTGTAATTGTGTGAAATAGTTACCATCATACGATATCATAACTTTGGTATTTAATCCGGGCGTGATAAAGCCAAGCCCCCATTCTAACCCTACTGAACTGGTAAATTGTGTCGTATTTCGTGTGAAATAACCAGATCGGTTGAGAACCCCATAAACAGGAATATTGTTGCCGGCATTATCAATTGTCTGATTTTCAGGAACGCCATATCCTGGCATTGTTGTAGGCCCGGGCAATGTCGGGGGCAATTTCCATGCGTAAGTCATCATAAAAAGCATTGAATAATCTATCGAGCCTCCCTGTATGGCTGAGCCATTCATTTCTTCCATATACGTCGCTATATTTGCCGATACTTTCAGATTGTTAAAGACATTATAATCGACATTGACACGAAAATTGTAGCGGTTTAATTTGTAGGCAGGATCATATCCCAGAGACTTGGGAGATTCGGTTTTCACCAATCCCTGTTGATTGATATACCCGGCATTGACAAAATAGCTAATTTTATCATTTTTGCCCGAATAGTTCAGGTTAAAACGAGTTTGAGGGGCGAAATCATGAAAAAAATCGTTATAGATATCTCTGTCAGGAAAGAATACTGGGTCCGAACCATCTTTATATTTTTGTATCATATAGGGAGTAAAAGGCAGGTTCGCTTCACTAACGCCGTCGTTGCGGGCAGCCTGGTTGCGCAGTTCGGCATATTCCCACGAATGGATACGGTCGAACTTTGCAGCAAGAGATTGCAAGCCATATTCACCTGAAAAACTTAGTTCTGGTTTTGTCGTGTCGCCTCGCTTAGTGGTCACCAGAATAACCCCGTTGGCACCTCGTACCCCAAAGACAGCCGTTGATGAAGCGTCTTTCAATATGGATACGGAAGCTACTTCGTTGGGATCTAGTTCACTCAAGTTTTCGCGCGGTACTCCGTCAATCAAAATCAAAGGATTAGCGCCATTGATTGTTCCAGCTCCGCGTAAATACATTGTCACCTCGTCGTAACCTGGCATACCCGAAGATTGCAGCGCCGTCAAACCAGGCAACCGCCCTGCCAAAGCTACCGACAGATTGGCCGTTGAACTTTGCTTCAGTTCTTTCGTTTGTACGGTAGCAATAGCGCCTGTTACAGTTGTTTTTTTCTGTGCACCGTAAGCTACTACAACTACTTCTTCGAATTCCCTGGTGTTTTCAACCATCGTTACGTTAAACATAGTCAGGTCGCCTACCTTGACCTCTTGCGTTACACACCCAACGAACGAAAACTGCAAAACAGCATTTCGGTCGGGTACGGTAATTGAATACCTCCCGTTTAAGTCGCTTACAGTACCGGCCCTTGTCGCTTTAATGACGATGTTTACTCCGGGCATGGGTTTTCCCTGGGCGTCAATAACGGTGCCGGTAATAGCGATGCCGGGGTTTAAGAGATTTTCTACGATGGCACTTTGCAAATTAGAATTTTCAGCAAGCAAAACACCCGTTGAGGATAACAACACGAAAATTACATACTTAGTAATCAATACTATTTTTCTAAATTTCGTGTAATGAAGGATTTGGGTAATTTCATCATACATGCTACATAATATTTAGGTTATTAAAGGCTTCATCTTAGAAAATGCATAAAGCATTATTATATTACAGAACGTTATAGACAATATATTTTACATAAATTTACAATTGATAAATCAACTTATCAATTTCAGACCATCTGCGAAAAAATTCCAACATTCAAATTAAATTCTAAAGATTAACACAAATGGAACATTTTGCGCAAATATTTACACACTTTACGCTAAAAGAGCAAAGGCCTATAAATCGCCTCATGTAACAATTTGCCTAAAAAAATTTGCAAAAAAACATTAACATACTAGTATTCATAATTTTTGAATATCTTAACGGTGTAGTAAATGTTTAAAAATGGCCTAAACGCATGAAATCCGCGTATCGACACAATATTTTGTTATTTATTTAGGTGAAGCGTCTTTCTAAAAAGTATAATTAAGCATATCTATTAAGAGACCATCCAATGGTACACAAGAATATGTACATGCAGTATTTTATAGGTTATCCCATTTTTTGTGATGTCTCATTGCCTCGTCACTATTTTGTGAAGATACGGCATGGAACTGATCAATGCCAATCTTTTTTGTGTTTTTTTCGAAATTCGATAGGAGTATATCCTTTTATTTTTTTAAAATATCGGCATGCATTTTTACAGTTATTAAAGCCTGATTCAATTGCAATTTCATAAACTTCCTTATTTGTAGTAAGCAATAAATTGGAAAAATATTCAATCCTGTAATTTAAAATAAACTGGTAAATTGACATTCCAACTTCTTCTCTGAATTTTATTTCTAAGTTCCGTCTTGATAATGGTGCCAGGTTTATTAATTGCTTAATATCATAATCATTTCTATAATTGTTCTCAATATAGTTTAAGACTTTTATTATATACCGGTTTTTAATGGAAAATTGATCTGTTGACTTTCGCAATTCTATGTATATAGGATCTATAGAGATATTAAATGGGTCATTACTCCGATTAGAAATTTGTTGGTCTATTCGTTTTCCCATTTCATATCCTCCATTTTCGATATTTAAAACGATAGATGAAATTGTAGGTTCAGATAAATTGCAAATCAATTCATCATTATCCACACCAAGTAAAGAAATTTCTTGTGGTATTGATATATGATTCATTTTGCAAACTTCCGAAATCTGAATAGCGAAATTATCATCACAGGCAAAAAGGGCAATTGGCTTAGGCAAGGAAAGAAGCCAGTTTTCAAGCTCAACATGAGGGCTAGCCCATTGCATTTCATTCAAATTATCCGACTCAAAATAATAATAATTTCCTCTATTTTTTTCAATTTCACTCCGATATCCTTCCGCTCTTGCTTCTGACCATTTAAAACCTTTATATCCATAGAAAGCAAAATTCTTATATCCTCTTTGAATAAAAAACCTAGCAGCTAATTTACCCGTCCCAATGTAATCGCCATTTATATAAGAGAATTTTTCATTTTTATCTTTAAAGTTTTGTAGGAAAACCGGAATATTCAAATCTTTTAGCATATCAAATTGCCCTTGATCCCATTGAGTAATAACAGCATCTGCTTTCCATTCTTTTGCCCAATCACAAATGCCTACTTCACCAAGCAAAGTCTTATAGTATAGGGGCATACGATAGAAAGTCCATTCTCCCTTTTCTTTAGTATAATCGATCAAACCTTTTAGGAGTTTTCGACTAAACTCGGTAGAATAATCAATTAGAAGTAAAATCTTTTTCATTGCTTGTCACAATATTATTAAATCTTTCTAAACAAAAACGCTTTAGTTTAAATGAATTGACACTTTCCCGATAAAAAAGGTTTTCACACTCTGGAATGCAGTTCTGTCAAGGATTTAGAGCTGTTTATCAATGAGGAAAGTTGGATAAAAGGTTATTATATTGAGCAAACACAAACAAATAATCTTAAAAACAGCTCATGTCAAAAGTAATAACAAAACAAGTACAGAACAAATTTATGGTTAGTGAAATAGATCGAAGCCTATGCGAAAAGTTTAAATCAAAATACAGAAAGAGAGTTTCGAAATGGAGCAGGAAATAAACATAAAACAAAATAGTACAGTTCGAACCTGAAAAATTTGATAGATTTTGCCGCTAGAGTATGCCAGAATCCCTTTATTTTATGAGATTCTGGTGATTTAAACAGTAAAAGGGCATTTCAGAATTTACTGTTTCATGAAGGAATTTGCTTGCTATTACCACGAATTAGATGTAATTCGAACCTCAAGAATTAAAATCTTTTTTCTCCAATCATTAATTAGCAAGGGCTTTTATGCTCATGGAAATTTCTGTATAAATTTCAGTCTAATGTCTTAAAATCTGCACATTAACATTTTCTTTTAGTTGAACAATCCAGCGCATGGAATTGAGCTTGCAAATTGAAGCGAAGCGGAAATCCACGAAATGAAATCCGCGAAGCAAATAGTCATTTTTTCATTTACGGTTTGTGCAGGTCTTAGCACATAAGGCTATTTCATTGTACAAAATTCTATTTAACTTTCGAAAAATATGGGAGTCAGTCAATTGGAACATCAATATTATAAGCCTTTCCGCCGGCATAAGTCGTTCCATAGTCACCTATCCATTTCCCATTCGGAAATACAACTTTCCTGCAATTTTCTGCTTCCAACATCGGAGCTACCATGATGGTAGAACCAAGCATAAACTGATTAACAATCGTTTCAAATCCCTGGCCAGAAAAATAGAATTCAAGGTTTTGAGATCCTTTTTCTGTCAACAAAATATTAATATACATACAATTATCTGATGAACCATCTTTCAGAAACGTCTTTTTACCAATATAGATCAATGCCTGGTTGTGTGCATCGGTTAATACAAGTTTGCTTTTGGTGCCGGTTAGCTTCAATATGAAAAAAGAACCAACTATAATCGGATTGAAAATAGTTGGTTCGATAAAGCTATGCAATTTGGTGGTCTGTATTAAGTTCGATTTCGTATAGGAAAACGGACTTCGAAAACGACCATTTAATATCCAGGATTTTGTTCCAGTTTGGCCCCTGTGTTCAGGTCAATCACTGTTTGTGGAATTGGATATAAATCATTACGCGACTGTATGTTCAATGTTGTGATAACCGGGTTGTCGTTGTATTTTTTCACCCGTTCAACCAGTTTCCCAAGTCTCATGAGCGTCAGCAGCCTTGTTTCTTCGGAATACAGTTCCCGGACACGCTCATCGAGGATGTAGTCGATCGTTACGTCGCTTGCCGAGATTGCTTTTGCGTTCGACCGGCTTCGTACCATGTTGATGTCGGCAGCAGCTTTGTCTTTATTCCCAAGTCCAAGATAGCCTTCGGCCCGCAAAAGATAAGTTTCGGCAAGACGCATGGCATAAACATCTTTGTAAACGTATCCACCTCCAGACCGGGCTAGGTCGGTGTAATAATCCAATGGAGTATTAACTTTCATAAAATAAGGATATAAATATTGGGTTGTATCCTTCAAAGGACTAGATCGTTGGCCGTTATAAAGGCTCCATTTGATTTCTTTTTTGTTATAAGCTGATTTTGGGTTATCAAAATAGAAATGTCTTTTTATACATGCTTCCGCATTCCGGTAATCGTTCTTAAAGTCGCTTTTCCATATTGTGTAACAGGTGTAGCTGGTTGGTCGAGCCCACGAAACAGGGCGGCTCAATGTGTCGCTATAGCCGGTATAACTTCCGTTATAGAGTTCGCCACGGAAGGCTGTATATCCATCAGGGGTATTACCCATTCGGAAATAAGCGGGTCCAAAACCCCTCGGCCCCATGTACGATAAACCACCTGTTACATTGGGTTCAAATTGTATAGCCCAAATATTTTCGGTGTTGGTCGATAAATTCTGGTTATCCTTTGTGAATAGGTCGTAATACACGTTTTCGGTCTTAAAAATGTTCTTTTGCGACCCAAAACGCTTTGTCATAAGTGCATATCCATAATCGTTGATTACATGAGAAGCTGCATCGACAGCATTCTGGTATTTACCTTCAGCCAGGTAGATTTCGCTTAAAAGATGCCAGGCTGCACCTTGTGTTATTCGTCCGGAAGCCGTTTCGCTCCCTCTCTTTGGTAAATTGGCTGCTGCAAACGTTAGATCCGATTCAAGTAAAGCGTAAACATCTGATTTAGAAGACCTGGCGAAATCAGTTTTTGCAGTAGTAACAGGTTCTTTCTGTAAAGGGACATCGCCAAAAAGGTATACTAACATTCGATAAGCATAAGCCCTGAAAAACATAGCTTCGCCCAGTAAGGCATTTTTTTTAGCTTCACTAGTCCACAGCGATTTATCAACACTATTATTGATGCCGTCGATGATTAGGTTCGATAGTTGTATCAGTTTATATCCTGATGACCAAAAAGATGAGGGAATGCTACCGCTGGGCACACATTCCGAAGCATAATCGTTCATATAACCTGCACTACCAGGAGCTTCGCCATAATAGGCAACATCGGTGCCAGTGGCAAAGTAAGGCATATTAAGGTTATAGAATGAGGAGCGGACGTATGTGTGTAAATAAATGATTCCAAGCTCTACTCCACCTGGAGTGCTGTATGCATTTCCTGGTGAGAGAAAGTCAATCGGGGTTTCTTCCAGTACATTCTCGCTGCACGATGAAGAGATGATAATGACAATTGTTAGGGCAAGTGCCAATCTACTCCTCAATATATTGATTAGTTTGTTGTTTTTCATATTTCTAAAATTTTAACGTTAATACAAAGCACTAAAAACCTAATTTAATACCTGCAATTATACTTCTCATCATTGGCGAACTCGATTCAGGATCCCAACCAGCCCATTTAGTCCAGGTATAAAGGTTTTTTCCGCTCAAATAAACCTGGAGGTTATCAAAACCATATTTTTTCAATATCTCCTTCTTCAAATCGTACGAAAAGGTAACGTCCTGAAGCCGAACAAAACTCTTCGACTGGTAAACACCATGACCAACAGGGGCCGAGTAATACATGGCTGGAGCATTGTTTACCGGATTGGCAGGTGTCCAATAAGGCCTAACTGCCGTACGGTTTTCTCGGTAAGCATAATCAGTACCACCGGCCACAAGTGCGCCAGAATTTTCTGCCAAATAATAGCCATTACCTCCCTGTATTGAGTTGATAAAGAAGCTAAATGAGAAATTCTTGTATGTCAGTATATTATTGATACTGAAGCGATAATTCGGGTCTTTATACCCAATCACTTTCCGGTCGGCGGCAGCAGTGATCGTTCCACTGGTATCATAGTCTTTTAATTTATACATTCCTGGATAATAACCGCTATATATGGTTCCATTAAATAAATCGTCTTCCTGCCATACACCTTCGACTTTGTAATCGTAAATCGAATTGATTGGCTTACCAACAAACCATGAGTTTCCTGTATCTTCGGTTACACCTTCGTAAAGTTTTGTAATCTTGTTCCTTACAAGCGAAAATGAAAACCTGCTTTCCCAACTAAAATTTTGGGTTTTTATATTCCTGGTGGTTAAACTCAATTCAATACCTTTATTTTCGATTCCTCCAATATTTTGATACACATTCGAATATCCTGTTGTTGACGAAAGAGCCCTTTGTACAAGTACATCCGAAGTTTTAGCCTTGTATACATCGATCTGCCCAGATATCCGCTGATCGAGAATAGTGTAATCCAAACCCAGGTTAATCGATGCTGTTGATTCCCAACCCAGGTCGGAATTGCCTAAGCTACTTGAATAGATTCCAATTGCTGTAGTCCCGCCAAACACATAATTATCGCTCGACATGGTAGCGGCACTTGCGTAACGGCCAATACCCTGGTTCCCGTTTAAACCATACGACACGCGCAATTTCAATAAGTTAAGCCAGTCGATGTTTTTCATGAATGATTCTTCGGAAGCAACCCAACCAAGCGAAACCGATGGAAAACTGGCGAATTTCTTATTGGCGCCAAAACCCGAGAACCCATCCCTCCTGATGGTCGAAGTCAACAAGTAACGGTCGTTAAACGTATAGTTAACACGGGCCATGTACGATAAGCTGTTTTCTTCCCAGGCACCCGACGAAACAGACTGAGTCTTACCAAGTTCTAGTGAATTATACCCCAATACGGTAATGTCGAACCCACCAGAATTCAGGTTTGAGCTTTCACCTTTTCTGTTTTCCCGGCTATAAAGTAAAGTTGCATTGACTTTATGCTTACCGAATGTCCGGTTGTAAGTTAATATGTTATTTATTAACCAATCTTTTTCTTCGGTATGCACTTTAGTTGCCAAGCCGTTACTATCAACTCCTGAATAGGTTGATGCAGGATAAAAGTCGTTGTGTTTACCAAAAGTAAGGTATCTTGAGTAGTCGATTTCATAAGTTAAACCTTTAATCTTGGGAATATTGACTTTTGCAGTGAAAAGCATGTTCAATTTATCACTCAGCTCTACGTCATCAATGGTAAGTGTATTACCTAAAGGATGGCGCATGACCGACTCGCCGGCAACATCCCTGGTATAGTTTCCATTTGCGTCAGTAACATTAGCCAACGGACTGGCATTCAGAGCATAATCAATATCAGCTGCAACCCCTGAATAATCGAGATGTGAATACGATGAGTTCAACCCAACGGTCAACCAATTGGTAATTTTATTCTCGAAATTTGACATTAAAGTAGTTCTCTTGAAATTGTCGTTAAGAAGTACCCCCTTTTGGTCGATATATGATGCGGATAAGTAATAATTGGTACGGTCAGTTTTTCCCGAAACACTCATATTGTAATTTTGGATAGGGGCAAGCCGGGTTACCTCATCAATCCAGTTAACTTCTTTTCCTGCCAGGTAATTCTCTTGTTCCTGGGTCGAACGTAAATAAGTGGCAACCAAATTACGATTGGTATCGTCAATACGTGTAGGCCTGGCCGAGGCATCTTTAGGCGAAGTTTTGTACCATGTATTTAACGTTTGTTGATAATAATAATCAACTAGGCGTAGCGCATATTGGTCACCATTCATAACCTGGGTGCGTTTTGTTGGACTAATATCCTGATAACCAAACGACATATTAAAGTTAAACTGTGGCTTTTCTGATTGACCTTTTTTTGTTGTAATAATGATAACTCCATTGGCTGACCTGGCCCCATATACTGCAGCAGCACTGGCGTCTTTTAAAACATCGATTGATCCAATATCATTGATGTTTAAATCAGCAAACGATCCGTTGAAAATAACGCCGTCGATTACAATTAATGGCGTGTCACTGGCCGAAAGAGAGGTTTGTCCCCTAATCGACAAAGAACCAGACGAACCAGCCATAGCCCCGCTACTTGCATTCACTCCCGAAACATAGCCTTGCAATGCCTATGAAATACTTATACTCGACGACATTTCTTTTCCAGCCATATCAATCCGCACGACCGAACCGGTAAGGTCTGACTTTTTTACCGTACCATAACCAATTGCCACAACTTCCTCTATACCAACAGTTTCATCTACCAACGTTACACTAATAGTTGCTTTCCCACTCACCAAAATCTCTTGTGGTTTCATCCCTACAAACGAGAATTGGAGGATCGCATTTTCGGCCACCTTTGCTAATGAGTATTTCCCATCAGCATCGGTTATGGTTCCGTTGGTTGTGCCTTTTACTGCCACCGAAACTCCTGGCAATGGCGCTCCTGTTGAGTCGGTAACTTTTCCTGAAACAGAATGAGATTGTTGTTCAAATTCACGTTCATTGCTCATCATTGGAAATTCTGTTGAACCCTTTTCCAGTATCGCAATTTGCCTGTTCTTAATCTGGTAGTAATTCTTTGTGCCATTGAACATTTGATCTAAAACAACATCAATGGTTTGGTTTGTTACATTAACATCGACTTTCCTATTAACATCGACCGACTTTTCACTATACAGGAAAATAAATTCACTGGAGTCTTCAATCTTTTGAAGAACCTCCCGTACTGTAGCATTACTAAATGAGATGTTAAATTTGGCTTGCTGCGAATAACTGGTTGCAGCTAAAGTTGTAATTGCAGAAACCAAAATAAAAAAACTTAATAATTTCATCTTCAAGAAGAATTTTGGCATACTACCTCTACACAGGTTTTGCCTGGTTCGTTTTTTTTCATAACTTTAGATCGTTTATTAATTAAAAACTGTATTTGATAAACTTTGAAAACCGGTGGAGGCCCAATTCCCCGGTTTTCTGTTTTTTAAATTATTTGGTTATAAATGTTTTTGTTATTATAATTATATTTTCATTCGACATTTTGCAATCAATTTTAGCAACACCAGATAACACTCCCATAACTTCCAAAATCGAATCCTTTAAATCGAGTTTCCCCGAAACAGGAAGAGCATTTTCGATCAACGATTTGTCATAAATAAATTTCACATTATAAAATCGTTCAAGCCTTCCCAAGACTCTGTCTAGTTTTTCATTTGAAAAATCATACCATCCATTCGTCCAGGTTGTGTATATGTCGGCATTCGAGACATTTGACTTTGTAAGTTGTTTTGTATCATTAGAATATACTGCCTTTTGGTTTGGTGCTAAATCGATTCGGTCGTTAAACAATTTCCCTTTCCCCTGTATTTCAACCTTCCCTTCCAGTAAAACTGTTTCACAAAAAATATCGGACGAATAGGCTGAAAGATTAAACTTTGTACCTAATACTTTTACATCAACTTTCGCCGTTGAAACAATAAATGGTTGTTTTTCGTTTTTTGAAACCTCAAAAAAGCCTTCTCCAACGAGATGAACCTCTCTGTATTTACCGTTAAATGATTGGGGAAAAGCAAACTGGCTGCCAGCATTTAGCTGAACTTTAGTTCCATCCGCCAATTGTAGCGTTACTTTTTTACCATAAGGGACCGTAATTTCATTATAAACGTTTTGCGCTGTTCCCTGAGATGGCTCATTTTTAATTATACTATCATTGTTCACTAAAATTGCATCCTGATTTTTCAGAACGACAACATTTGGTTCTTTATCCGAAGCTAATTCGATTTTCTCTTTATTGGCTAAAACCAATATGGGATTATTTTTTTCTGCAGATTCTGCTTTCGCAAAACTATACTCGTTGCCGGGATTAGAGTATCGCCAGTAAATTGTGCTACCTATTGCTAATACTACCAAAATAGAAGCAGCATACCGCATAAAAGTATTTAGTTGTGTAATTTTCTGTTTTTTCGAGAAATTCTTATCGAAGTCGTTAACATTTTTCCAAAGGTTGAATTTTATTTCATCCTGAAGTTTTCCTTCAGATACTCTGAAGATTTGAATAATTTTCCTTGCCCGGATTATATTACTTCTACTAGAACCGTTGGCTCGTAAGAAATCTTCCAACTCTTCATTTGTTTGAAGACCAATTGCTTGGTTGACAAAATCCTGATCTTCGAGAAGTTCTTCAACAGAATACCCTTTGTACTTTTCTTCTTTCATTTGTCGCCTTTACATATATAAGGCAACAAATATCAATTTGTGACAAAAAACATCAAATAAAATTGATTTTTTTTAATTTTTTGAAGATGAATAACAAAATAGGATTACAATCGTCCAGATAACTTTTTAACGATGAAACTGCACGCGATACCAGCTGACGGGCAGAATCGTTTGTTATTGACATGATCTCGCTGATTTGCCGATAATTAAAGCCACAGTTAAACCGGTAATAAAGGATTTCCCTCTGTTTATCATTCAACTCTCCCATCGCTTTTTTAAGGATGGTCGTTTTTTGAGAGTTTTCTTCTTCTTCGATTAGCTTTTCTTCAACAGAGAAAACCACATTGGGGGATATATCAATTTCGGAAATTTGCTCTTCTTGTTTTTGCTTTTTCTGAATTTCCCGGATTAATTTTCGCCGAAGCGATTTCAAAAGATATGCCCTAATATTATCTGTCTCTCCTAAACTTCTTTTTTTTCGAATTAATTCATAAAAAAGATCCTGGATGCAGTCTATAACTAAATTCTCATCTTTTGTAAATCTTTTGCCAACAAAAGCCAGAAAATCAATATTTTGATAGTAAATATAGGAAAGGGCATGCTCCTCCCCATTCTTAAATTCTTCCCATATATACTTGTCTTCTTTCATAAAAATTTGCAGGCTTCAAATGTAAATATAACTGTTTTAATAAAGATTAGGACTGAGACAAAAAGTAAAGCCGAAATCGCCTATTCATTGAACAGCATGAATTCCATCCAGATTTGCTGCAAGTTGGAATGAAAAGAAATGTATTAAGTAAACTACCCCCCCGAATATAGGAGGTGGCTATAATTTCAGTTTTCCCTATAACGGAGAAAACTCCGTGTAACTCTGTGTACGAATACAAAATATTGTAGCACAGAGCCTCACGGAGTTGTCAAAAGAGTTTCACAGAGAAAAGCTAACGCAATAGTTGCTTCTTAAACAGCTTTATTTGTATTATGCTTTATTTTGCCGGATAAATTGGGTTTACGGCTGCATCGTTACTTCCCCAACCTCCCTTGGCTTGCTCATCAGCTGGAATTTTGAAGTAATAATCGGATTTCGACAATGTATGATCCAATGCAATTTCTTTTGCCTTGCCATCTGGCCAATACTCATTCGAGAGCCGGTTTGAATTCATCTTTTCCACTTTTTCGAAGCGCAGTAAATCGGCCCAACGGGTACCGTATTCCAAGCCGCAGAATTCTATTCCACGTTCAACAAAACATGAATCCTGGAACTGTTGAGCTGTCAAACCCCGAGTAAGGTCCGGTAAGTCTTTGCCGCGACGGCGCACTTCGTTAAATGCCTGATATGCTGAGGCATCCGGTCCGTCAGCCATTGCTTTAGCTTCGGCATAGATTAACAAAACTTCTGAAAAACGCATCCAGCGCTGGGTTTGGCCGGAAAACCATTCGTCGGAATCAATTGCCCGGGAATTCCAGTTGTGTTGCCTTAATGTATTATCGAAACGGCGTTTTGCAAAGTATGGATGCCTGCGGTAAGTTCTTGGATCATCCCACGAAACCTGACGGCGCCAGTTTTTTGTTCCATTCTCACGTTTGCAATAAAAGCGTTCTCCGGCTTTCAGTTGTTCCTGTGTGAAGTTAGACCAGGTATAATCTTCGTTCTGGGTAGGCCATTTTGATTCGTCTCCATAAGCAGCCAATTCCTCAGCTGACGGAGTATCCTTTATCCAGATATTGGTTTGAAAAGTTGCATCGAACCTACCTCCTTTGGGGAAATGCTTAAAGAAATATATATCAGCCAATTCGCAGGCCCAACCTCCTTCTTCCTCCGGGGTTTGAGACATCGGACAACGCATGGTATAGTTATCGTTGTTCCCTTTCCCCAAATATGGGATTCCCCAAACACATTCTTCATCCCAAATTTCCTTGCCTTGCCAAAGTTCTTCGACAGGCAATAAACCGAATTTGTACTTACTCCGGTTATCTATCACCTCTTTTGCTTTTTGGGCAGCTTTAGCATAATTTTCAGTCCATTTCAAAGGCCAGCCGGTTGACTGCAAATAAATCTGGGCCAACCATGCCTTTGCTGTCCCCTGGTGGGGCACCATGCTGAAACCGTTGTCGGTTAACCAAACCGACTTGGTTTGTTCTTCGGGTAACAATTTTTCGGCCATCTGCAAATCGGCAATAGCCTGTTTGTAAAGGTCTTCGACACTACTTTTGGGCAGGGCGGTTCCACTATTGTCTAATGGCATTGGGACTGGCCCCCAGAATTTTGCCAGCCAGAATAACCAGTGTCCACGTTGAAAATAGGCCTGACCTGCACAATTGTCCCGAAGTTTTTCTTCGTCGGTTGAATGGGTAGGTACACTTTCGTAGTTGTTAATGATGAAATTTGCACGCGTGATGCCCCAGTAAGGTATCCTCCAGGCATCTTTAAGCCTGCTGATTCCATCGCTTTGTGAAAACACATCCGACTGCCCCCAATCCCAAACGAAACGATCAGAGTTAACATCATCAGATCCGATAGTTAAAAATATTTCGTCGCTCGAATCACCATATCCAATTCTATAAATTGCATATAATGAATGTGTTGCCAGTGTCAAATCGTCAACCGAAGTAAAAAAGTTATTGGGCGACAGTATTGTTTTTGGTTCCTCTTTTAAGTAATCAGAGCAAGAGGCCAACAAAAAAATTGTTAAGAATATATATATCTGTTTCATAATACATGCATTAATTGGGTAATTAAAAATTCAGTTGAGCTCCAAACGTAAAGCTTCTGGGAGTAGGATTAGCTCCGAAATCAACACCGGTACCTGTATCGCTTTCGGCGGTAGTCATCGCTTCCGGGTCATAACCTTTATACCTGGTAATGGTAAGCAGGTTTTGAGAGCTTACATACAGACGTACTTCCCCTATTTTAAGAAGGCTCTTGTTAAAAGTATAACCAATGCATAAATTCTTAATACGCATAAAGCTTGCATTTTGCACCCATCTGTCCGAGTTGTACTTCATCATTGCCGATGTACTCTGAGGATTTGCAAATTCATTGGTTTCAGCATCGGGCCTCCATGCTTTTTCCCATCCTTCGCGAAGGGTGATACTAGGGGCACGGCTGGCTCTTGTCGAAGTTGCGGCATACACCACATTCAACATTTGGGCACCTTGTACTCCTTGTAGTAATAAGTTAACATCCAGGTTTTTGTATGTTATTGTTGTATTCAAACCCCACGAAAAATCAGGGGTGCCTTTACCAATAATCGTCCGGTCGTCTTCATTAATCTCATAATTATTGTCCATATCAGCATACTTCCAGTCGCCTGGGCTTTGTCCGTATTTAGCGGCTAAAGCAGCTTCACTTTTTTGCCATACCCCTAAGCATTTCCAGCCCCACAATGTGCCCATGCTCAATCCATTTCTCAAAATATGAGTTTTTGAATCTAATGTTCCATCGTTATTCCCTTGTGAAGCATTCAGATAAATTGGATCTTTTTGTCCAATGTCAACAATTTTATTCACGTTTTTTGCAAAATTCACGCTGATTTCCCATTTTAAATCTTTTTTCATAATAGGAAGTGCGGTTACGGCAAACTCAATCCCTTTATTGTCCACTTCGCCTTTGTTTCTTGTGGTTTGGTCGCCACCAAGGTAATATGGTGCGGTTTCTGTCAATAAAAGATCGTAAGTATGCTTCTTGTACAGGTCGATGGTAGCAGTTAACCGTTCGTCGAAGAAACCCAGGTCTAATCCGAAATCAATTTGTTTTGTGCTTTCCCAGGTCAACTCGGTATTAACAGTTCTTGGGGCATATCCAATAGTTACTGTTGGGTTATTATAAAAAGGAGAATAGGCATTGTTGCCGTTACCGGTGTCGGTTACCAACTGCGGAATGGTAGAATATTGACCTACAGCCTGGTTGCCGGTTATACCGAAACTCGAACGTACTTTTAAATTGGAGAAAATGCCCAGGTTTTTGATAAAATTTTCTTCGGAAGCTCGCCATGCAACAGATGCTGATGGGAAATATCCCCATTTGTTTCCTTTGGCAAACTTGGATGAACCATCGGCACGATAAGTACCTGTCAGGTAGTATTTGCCACTATAATTATAGTTTAAGCGCCCCAGGTAAGAAAATAAGCCCTCATTTCCATACCCAACGTTGTTCGACTTCGATGTCCCTGTTCCTATACCCCAATAGCCAAGCAAATCGTTCAAAAATCCTTGATCAGTATAACTTACCGAATTTCCTTCGTATTTAGATCCTTCGACAACAGCTGTTGCTCCAAAGCTATGTTTGTCAATCGATTTGTTATAGTTCAAAACAAAGTTCTGAAAATAGCTGATGCCTTCGCTTTTGTTACCATTTGCGGTTGATCCACGGCCAAGGTTGTACTGGTTGTTCTTAAACTCGTAATATCCGTTGGTGCTGTAATTCAGATTCAGACGATATTGAGCGGTTAAACCTTTAATAATGTTCCAGGTTAACGACATGTTTGATGAAGTCCTGATTCCTTTATCCCTGGAATCTCGTTCCAGCGCTTCCAACACCGGGCTGTTGCCTGATTGCCCCTGTGTTCCGATAACAAGGTATTTCGTTTTCTCTTCGTTTGTATAAATAGGATCAGTAGGGCCGTAAGTTAACGCGTTAAACAAAATTGCATCGCCACCGCCGTTTAGCGCTGCATTGTTGCGGTTTTCGTAGCGGCGAACGCTCATGAGCCATTCCAATTTTAAATTTTTGAACAAATCGGCATCCAACCGGCTGCTAAAGCCAAAATCTTCCACATACTTGTTTACAATCATGGCATCCTGTTTTTTATAATCGGCCGTAACATAAAACCTGGCCTTTTCGTTGCCTCCACTTACGTTTAAGCGGTAACGCTGTATCCAGGCATTTTGGAGTACTGCCCGCTGCCAGTCGGTACCTCCATTTTTCCTGAAGTTCTCGATTTCGGATTTCGAAAAAACAGTACTGTTCACCGTATAATTATATGCCTCGGCGTAAGTTGCGGCATCTAAAAGATCATAGTATTTCGACGGAGTATTCAATGTTCCGTAGGTATCAACTGTTATTTTCACTTTACCTGCGACTCCTTTTTTCGTACTAACCAGAATAACTCCATTAGCTCCCCTGGAACCATACAAGGCTGTTGCCGAAGCATCTTTCAATACTTCAATTGATTCAATATCTTCTGCATTTGGCATACCTCCGCCTACAACCCCATCAACAACATATAAAGGATCGTTGCCCCCATTGATCGAGTTTGTACCACGAATACGGATTTTTGTGGCAGCAAAAGGGCTGCCCGATGTATTGGTTACCTGAACCCCGGCAATTCGACCCTGCAAGGCATCTGTGGCGCGAAAAGCTTGTTGTTTTGCGAAATTTTGCTGATTTAGAGAACTAATTGCACCCGTAATTTCAGAGCGACGTTGAGTTCCGTATCCTACAGCTACAACTTCCTCGATACCAATTGTTTCTTCGGCCAAAGTCACATTAATGATTGCTTTTCCGGCAACAATCACCTCCTGTGTCTTCATCCCAACAAACGAGAATTGTAACGTTGCTTTTTCAGAAACATTGGCAAGTTTATAATTTCCATCGGCATCGGTAATTACCCCGGTTGTTGTGCCTTTTACTACCACCGAAACTCCTGGTAGCGGTCCGCCGGAAGAGTCGGTTACCCGGCCAGAGATACTTTTTACTGATTGACTGTCTTTAAAGGAATTTCCGGCTGAACTTTCTCTACTGGTTATTATAATGTATTCATTTTTAATTGAAATCCTTAGTTTTTCTGTATCCAAAACTTTCTTCAGAATTTGGTCGATGGATTCGTTTGTGAATTCGCACGAAATCTTTTGAGCATCATCTAAGTCTGATTTGTTGTATGCAAATCGATATTCACTATTCTGTTCCAGATACAAAAACAGGTTGTTTAATGTGCTGTTTTCCATCTTAAATGAAAAACGGGAATTTTGAGAATATGTCTCCGCCGATATCGCGACAAATGATATCAGCAAAAATAATCCAGTTAGTCGCATAATTTTCCATATTTTTTCCAAAAGGGCATTATCAATCCTGCTCCCTCTTTGGAGTAAATCATCTTTTTTCATAAATTTGAATGTTTTAAAAATAAGTTTTATTACAAAATCAATTGGAAACGGCCGATCGCGAGTTGGTCGTTTCCTTTTTTAATGGTTCGAATATTACATAGGCATCACTTTTTTTTAGTTAATATAAAATTATCGGCATCTTCTTTATATTGAATGCCAATGGTTTCGTCAATAATTTCAAACAGTCGTTCTACCGTTTCTCCCTTTTTTAATCTCAGAGTTAGATAATCATCTTTAAATCGGGCTGGTTCGTAGATAATTTTCACATTAAACCAACGCTCCGTATTTTTAACGACTTCATCAAATGGAGTATTTTCAAATATTAGTTGCTTTTCTGTCCATGCTTTAACCGTTTCGTTATTGGACATCTTCATTTGGGCCGAATCTGTATTTTTGTTAAAGGTCAATGTTTGTCCGGGTTGCAATATCCGTTTTTCGAAACTTCCGTTTGTATTATTGATTTTCACATCCACTTTCCCTTCAACCAACGACGTCTGTATTATTGCATCGTCATCATAACCTCTTACATTAAAGGCAGTTCCAAGTGCCTTCACCTCCATATTCCGAACATGAACGACGAAGGGAATTGCCGCATTTTTCTTAACCTTAAAATAGGCTTCACCACTAACAGTCAGTTCTCGTTCTTTTTTACCATAAGAAGTACCATAAGTTATCCGGGTATCAACATTTAACCAGGCAGAGCTGCCATCGGGCAGAATGACACTTGTTTGTTCCCCTCTGCTGGTTGCCAGAGTAAAATATTCTTCCGGCGACAAAAAGTATTGATAGCTTATCCATGAAGCATAAATGAATAGCGGCAAAAGCAATAATGCCGCATATTTCCTGACAATAGGAATGATCCGTCTAAAGAAAAACACCGGTTCTGTCCGGCTTTCGATCTCGGCCCAAACTGATTCAATCTTCAGCTTAATATCAGAAGTTTTATTTTCAGGGATTTCATTCAGATAAGAGTTAAGCTCATTCAGATTGTCGGGGGTACGAAGAAATTCTCCTATATCTGCCAGTTCATCTTTATCCAAAGGATGTTTTTGGTAAAGCAGTCCAATTATTTCCTGAAGATTTTTATCCATAAGACCCGTTGATTAATGTCATTTTATCTCTAATACGGATTTCAGAATAATTTCCGTAATTGGGAACCTAATTTTTTTTAAGACCAAGGGTGAGGCTACGAATAAAAATTGTTGTTAAATAATCAATGGGTTAACATGGCAGTTTTCAAATGTTCAGAATAAGAATCAATTGTGTTAAATAGTTCTTTATAGCTTTTGCTATCGCATTATTGGCAGATCTCATTTGCATATCTACTGTATTCTCTGAAATACCAAGCAGTTCTGCAATTTCACGATAACTTTTCCCTTCGAGTTTCGAAAGCATATATATCTTCTTGCGCTTTTCTGGTAGTTGATTTATCTTTTCCATCAAAAAACGTTCAAAATCCCAATATTCAACATCATTCTCTGTAGAGTCAGATTTTGCAGAATAGTTTAGAAATAAGGAATCAAGATATTTTCTCTTGGAATATATTTTTCGAAGATGGTCGTAAATGAGATTCTTTGCAATAGTAAATAAATAGGGTTTCAGCGGTTTACACTCGTCAAGATTATTCCGGTTGAGCCACAAATTAATAAATACTTCCTGGGCTATTCCTTCAGCATCTTCATCTAAAGGCAGGGCTTTACGGATAAATAAGAACAGATAGTTTTTATAATGCTCAAAAACTAGTTCAAAAATCCTCTCATCACCACGTTTAAGACGAACAATCAAGTCCTTCTCCGATATATCATAAATGGCTTGCATGGTGCAAATTTAGAAATTAAGTTTAATCTCAATACATTAACATATATTCAGACAAGTCACAGTATAGTATGGCTACTTTTGAACAAACAAAAAAGCACTTAAATCATTGAATTTAAGTGCTTTTGTTCAATAAAATTTCAATTTAGCTGTCCATCCTGAAATCAAACCAACGTCTATATCTAACAGAACATCAATATTTTACGAAGTGTTTAGATTCAGAAGAATCCGAGAGATTTTCGCCTTTATTTGCTCTTTGTTTAAATTCAGATAGCTGCTCTGCCCGGGAACTTATTTCACACAAAAATTATATTTTCCTGATCCTACTTCATATACAGCATAAGCGCCATCCATCTTTATGAATTTCACACCTTTTGATGATGAAGCTATTTTATTACCCTCGGTAACCTGTTTCTTGTTTGCGACAGGAATATATACAATAGCTGTAGCATTGCCCGGAATAGTAATATCCCATTGAAAAGTGCCGTCAATCTTTTTCCAGGAACTGGCAACATTACCCTTTACTGAATGGTAAGAAGCAGATGCATAATCCAATCCATCAACAGGATACGGATGCATGACTATTTTCTCAAACCCCGCATTTCCCGGAGCATTCTTTATGCCTGCCAAATATTCGTAAAACCATACAATAAGGTCGCCTAATAGCATCACATGGTTATGCGAATTCATGGAGGGATCGGCAGTGTTTCCGTTCCAGAGTTCCCAAATGGTGGTGGCTCCGTTTTCAATCATATAACCCCAACTTGGATAATCTCGATTGGTTGCTATTTTGTAGGCAATATCAGCACGTCCGTGATCCGATAATCCCCTCATCAACCACTGTATACCCACAAGTCCGGTGCTTACATGACCATTGAACTCGTTCATGGTCTTATCCACAATATTTGCAAATACTTTTTCTTCGAAACCATTGGGAACCATACCATAACAAAGAGATAACAAATTAGCAGTCACTGTATTATTGCTATATTGTGCAGTTCCTGCATTGAAAAATTTATTATTATATGCTGTTTTAATAACCTCAGCTTCTTGTGCAAAAGCATTAGCCTCATCAGTTTTGCCCTGTAGCCGGGCAAAGCGTTCCAGCAGGCACAACATCCGGTAATAAAATGTTGTTCCGAGAACAGTTCCGTCGGTTTTACGAGCTGGATCGGCTGAGTGGATCAATTCGGGAGATTCGGGTGGCATACACCAGTCGCCATACAAATCTTTGGGCATAAGGTTGTGCTGCATGTATTTTTCGCGCATGTAGCTCATCCATTTTTTCATCGATTCATAGTGTTTTTCAATGGGCCGTTGATCTCCAAATTGTTCATAAAGCATGTTGGCAATAATCAGGTAAGCTCCAGGCCAGGTCATGTTGTCATTGTAAAATTTCCAGTAAGCAGGGGCTACATCCGGGATACTTCCGGTTTCTGCCTGCGACTGTTCAATGTCATCGAGCCATTTGACATACAGGTCATGGTTGTTGAAAACAAAACTTTCGCCAAGCGAACCAGTAGCCCTATCGCCCAACCATCCCATGCGTTCATCCCGTTGTGGACAATCGGTTGGCATACCTCTGTAGTTACTTCGGATTCCCCAATAAGCATTGCGATATAGCTGATTGATAATCTTATTTGAGGTTTCAAAAACTCCGGTGTTTTCCATCTCATCATAAATAACTTTCCCTTCAAAGTCATTTATATTCGGGGTTCCGGGATACCCGGTTATTTCCACATAGCGAAATCCATGATAGGTAAAGGAAGGTTCCCAGGTTTCAGCGCCCGAACCTTTAAGGATATATGTGTCTGTTACCTTTGCATTTCGAATATTGGCCATGTATAAGCTCCCATCAGTATTTGTGACCTCTGCAAAACGTAACTTCACAGTATCTCCTGCATTCCCTTTTACCTTCATGCTAATCCATCCTACCATATTTTGTCCCATGTCAAGGATGTATATTCTGGGGGATATTTGGGTAATACGTTGCGGACGAATTGTTTCCATCACTTTAATATTCCGGTTAAGCTGTGCCTCCAACTTTCCACCGGGCGAAGCAGTTAATTCTGCTGCCAACCATTTCTGGTCGTCATATCCCGGCTTCGACCAACCAGCCATTTCTTTACGGGCATCATATTCCTCACCATCCCATTCGCTATTTGCAAGGATGGGGCCATCAGCAGTGACTTTCCATGTTTCATCGCTTATGATGGTTTGTCGGGAGCCATCCGTGAAGTCAATTTCCAACTGAAGGATCATCTTGGGGAAACCATAATTCTGAGTGGGAGGAAGTGGAGGATATGACTTATCCTCAATGGTTCGCATATTAAAAAAACGTCCGTTCCCCAACACAATACCAATAGCATTTTTCCCTGAAACAAGATTGCCAGTTACGTCTAAAGTGCTATACTTAATACTTTTAGAGTAATCAGTCGGTGTTGGCGCCAGCACATGGTTCCCGATTTTATTCCCGTTAACATACGCTTCGTAAAGTCCAAGTCCTGAAAGGTATAAAGTGGCTTTTGCAACCTTTTTATCTGTTCTGAACTCTTTTCGGAAATAACGGGCAGCGAGCCGTGTTTTCCCCTTCAATACATCACCGGGAAAACTTTGATCGAGCCCGGTCCATTTCGCCTGCCAATCGTTTTCCCCGATAAAGGCCATGGTCCATTGTGCCGGTTGACTCCATTCCGTAGTTCCCTGATTGGTATAAACGCGCACTTTCCAGAAACAAACAGAACGACTTGAAAGTGGTTGTCCTTCATATTTTACTTGAATGGACCTTCCTGATTTTACCTTCTTCGAATCCCATAAATCTCCATCATCGGCATTCAACGTTTCCAATGAGGATGCAACCAGGAGATGATATGCCGTTTGGCGGATACCGCGTAGATTTCCTGAAATCTCCCAACTCAAACACGGATCAGGACAATCAATTCCCTCTGGATTCTCTAAGAATTCACATTTCAGGTTTTCAACCTTCAGGCTTGTCTTATCGGTGTTGGCAAATGAAATATTAACCAGGCACAAAGAAACAATAACCAGCAATCCCGCTCGAAAACAGGCGATCACATTGTATTTCAATTTATTTGATTTCATTCGTTGTTAAACCTATTTACAATAAACTATTGCCGTAACTAACAAGGAGAACCGCGCCTATCAAGAGGGCTGAACCTAATATCATTTTATTCATTTGTTTCTTTGGCACGCCAGCCCATTCCGAAGTCATTATTCCCCAAATGTTGGCTGTGATAATAGCACCAGCTGTAAAAATAACCCATCCGGTTGTTGTTCCTGCATCACCCAGTGCCGATGCTGCCATTCCGTAGCAAAGCAACGAGCAATAGAAGGTAATTCCCATCAGGATTGTCCAAGGGAAATAGGATCGGGTTTCTTTTCGGGCATAATTACCTAACGTTTTGTTTTTAGCCAGTAAGTAGATTGCATAAACCAGAAAGGCAACGAATCCTCCGGATAGTGCTACCGCCCAGATTATTGACGTGGAATTGAAGCCATTTGCCCCTACCCCGACTTGAGATGATGCGGCATTTTTCAGGGGAGTTCCAAATTCGAAGGCAAAGTTTATCATGGAGCTAAAGAAGCCGGAAACAAAGCACAGCACCAGACCTTTGGAGAATTTTGATTTGTCGGTTGAAGTTCCTTCTTTTTGTTGACTTTTATCCTCCCTGGCTTTCCCGGCGGCTCCACAAAGTATGATTCCAATTATTGTCACAAACAAGGCAAGCAGTATCGTTATTCCTCCTGTAGTACCTAATGCAGCGGGATTTTTTACCAGTAGCGGAACCAATGCTCCAATTACGGCAATAAGTCCCATCATCAGGGTGTAACCGAGAGAAAAGCCAATCAGATGCAAGGCAAGTCCAAAGGCTACAGAGCCAATGCCCCAGCCAAGTCCGCAGAAAAAAGTCATTACGGTAGCGCCGGCTGGAGTATCTGCCAGAACTTTTCCGACATCAGGAATCAGGAGAAAGGCAAATATCCAGGGGGCAAGCAATAAACCGGAAATCGCAAAACAAAGCCAAATGTTTTCCCATCCCCATTTAGGAGTAAGTTTAATCGGAACGGCATAACTTCCGTTCAGGATTCCTGAGAGTATGGCTAACAGGAAAATCGGTAGTGTACTCATGATACGTTACAGAACTTTTCTCAGGAAACGGGAAGTCTGTACAGCATCATTCTGTTTGACCAACGCTTCAATTTCTGCAAAATGGTCTTCCACAATTTGTTCGAACTTGCGAACCCACATAATACTTTCAGCAATTGCATCGGTAGCATCTTCCCGGTAGGGATATTGGTCCATGGACAACCATCCGGAATAGCCGCTTTTCTTTAAATTGTACAACAAATCAATATATACAGCACTGTGAACAGTCCCCACGATCATATCGTCATCCCAGAAACCATGATTGTCATTAAAGTGCATGTGGAAAAGTAAGTTACCAGCCCGCTTTGCAAGAACAACTGCTTCAGCAGCGTTTTCTCCGGCAATAAAACTATGGCCCGTATCGATGCAAACACCTACATTTTCACAACCGGTTTCCTTAGCGGCCAGTATAGTATCTGCCATCCGGGCATGATAGGAATAGTTTCTTGGCTCTTTGGGTTTATATTCCAGGGCATATTTAATCGTTGGAAACTCATTGGCCAGTTTGGCAGTTCCTTCGCGAAGCCATTCCCGTTCCTGGTCATAATCAGCGCTCAACAGGTAATCATACCCATCCTGTCCCATCCAAAGGTTTACAACTCCTGAATTCATTTCAAGAGCTATTTCGCTCATCTGGCGTAAATAATCCAGTGAATGTTTCCGAATGGCCGGATCGGTGCTGGTTAAAGATCCCTTGCCATATTCTTTGACTGTAAACACATCGGGAATGATCGAAACGCAGGCTTTCCCATAGTCTTCCAGCCTTTTTTTCATGTCTTTGACATTATCGGGGCGAATGTCCCAGGTTCCAACTAATTCGATTCCTTCGACAAAAGGAATTTTAGCGGCCTTTTCCAACATCTCTTCTGTTGAAGGATTGTTCTTATATCCGCTGCAAAAGCGGTCGCAGGTGTTACCTAAATTACCTAAGATTAAAGAATACTTGTACATAAGTTTATAGTTTAAAAAATTAATGATACTCTTTTATTATTCATAAATCTCTGGTACGTCGATCAACGTACGTTCAAACATTTTCAATCCGCCTTTGGGGTTCGGATGATGGTATATCTGCCATCCATAGCTGGTCGAATAATCTTCCCAGTACATCATGGTTTTGTCAACCTCTTTTCCATCGCCATTGACCGAAGTAGCCAGGTCGAATTTGCAGCCCTTAATTCCAATTTTACGGCGCACCTGGTCGATCAGCTTGTTGTTTTCCACCTGTGTGCCGCTTTCATTGCTCGGGGTATTGTTCAGTATCGGGATGGCTCCCTGTTCCTTGATGTAATTCACCAATTCACTCAGATTTGCATCTGTATTTCCACCATTAGTTCCGATGGTAACCATCACGTATTTGGCTTTGATATAGGGCAATTCGTTTTTGATATAGTCAAGTACCATTGAAATGGTTCCGCCCCCCCGTCCGCTCGATATGGCGTCTCCGTTCATGTTGCTGATAATTAATTGCGTCCAGGCCTGAGGAAAATCTTTAGTTGGGAAATAGCCTTCCGGCTGGGTAATGGAATCTCCGTAAATCAATAATTTGACCCGATTTTTCAAGGCATAAACGGTAATTTGTTCTACCAGCATAGAAGAGTCGCTTGTCAGTCCGAAACAATAGTAGTCCCATTGCATTCCAACGCCGAAACCAGCCTGCAAAGCACCAGCTCCACATCCGCCTTGTCCGTCGTGAGATGCAAATATTACAGTTTCTTCGTTGGTCTGAACATCGATAATGCGAAGTTTAGCCAGCTGATAAATGTGATAGATCTCAATCACATATTCCCGGTCGCCCTTCAAAAAACTGACCGTCTTTTCGGTTGCCGGATTGGTTGCAATGGAGATTCGCTTATTGGGAACATCAACATAAGCGTTGAAGTCGCCTTCGCTGCTTCGAAAAACAGCTTTGGCATCGGCAGAGAGTTTCACGCGATATTGTACCATTCGTTCGGCAAGCGCATAAAACTTGTTGAGCCGGACAACATTGCCTTTCCCGGTAATGTTCAATCCTTCGTTTGTATATTGCCCCATACCGTTTAGTAAGAGCTCCGGAATCGAACTACTACTTTTCAGCGTTTTGTCGTAGAGTACGCCTTTGTCAACCGGGCCGGCAGCTTCCACTTTCACCGACATGACCGTACTTACATCCTTGTAATTTACGGTGATAGTTGTTTCTCCAACAGCAACTGCTTCTACCAAACCAGCGGTAACCGTAGCAACCGCATTGCTGGCAGACTTCCACTGAAACGCCGGAGAATGAGCAACCGCAGGAACAGCCGTCGCAGTAAGTTGTTCGCGATCACCAACTTTCAGCAGCAAAGACGTTTTGTTCACATGAATGCTCTTGAGCGAATACTCTTCAGACAGGCTATTTTTTTCGCATCCCGTTGCTGACAATGCAAACAACACACAAAAAAATATAGTGACAAATGAATGGTATCTTATTGTTTTCATTGCAATTACACTAATCTCATTTATAAGTAACTTCTGTTTTTTCCGATGTCAAATTAAAATGATTGACCGCCTGAACACTGATTGTCGTTTTAACGTTTTCTGCACCGGTAATCCTGAATTTCATTTCCGGAACATTTACAGGAATAGTATTATCGCCATTGGTATCAAATTTCTGATAGTCACCAGTTTCAGGTAATCGTCCGACAAGAGTACCGTTTTTGAAAATGTCAAACCTCAAGATGCCCGACTCAATATCGGCATCGGCCTCCCACGTAACTTCAAGAGTATTATTGACCCATTTTGCTTTCACGTTAAACGGTGCGGGAGGTGGTGTTTTGTCGGCTACCTTTCCTGTGGAAACAAACTCTTTCCAGTTCTTTGCTGTAGCTTCGTCAGGAAACAGGCACAAACCGCGCTTACTGCCTGTATATTCCGATTCTTTGTAAATCTGCAGAGACAATGTATCTCCAAGCCACGCCTGGGAGCGGTCCATGTCGCGCATGACAGTCGTGTTTCCTTGCGGCATACGCTGCTTCATCACAGCTTCGAAAAAAGGAATCGACATGTAACGGATGTAACTGAAATTGTGGTTCTGTCCGGCATTGTAAGCAATGCTAACCGGCGCATCCATATTTCGAAGTTTAAGAAAGGTATGTACGGCCGTCGCCCAGCAGAGTGAACTGGAATCGCCGTCGTTAGCTCCGGCATGGCGCAACAATACCGGGATTTTGGCCGTTGCCTCCGGATAATCCCATTTCGGGTCCCAGGCTGCTGAGTAACAAACTGCCGCCATAATCCTTTCAGGATAGGCTTTCAGCATGGCCAAGGTCCAATAACCGCCGGCAGAATGTCCAAACATTAGCCACGGAACGGTATTCAACTCAAGATGTCCTGTCTTGTCACCGGCATCTTTTAAGACTTTAAACAATGCACCGGCTGAACCCGAAGCCGGATCACGCCAACCGCCACAACTGCCGTAAAGTGCCGTTTCAATAACCGCCAGCTTCCATTTTCGTGCAAAAGCCTGATACTGCAAATCATAAGGTCGGGTAATTCCGAATTGCTCCATGCCACATCCGTGCTGCAAAATAAGTACACCCTGCAACGATTCGGTACGAGTAGGGATATAAACCCCGTAATCAGCATGGTCGGCAAAGGGGCAATCGGCTCCTTTCAGTGTCATCCTGACAATTGTATCGCTGTACGTTTTGCTTAACGAAGCGCGAAGATTCACCTTTACAGAAACCTTGGTACTGACATCCGACGAACTCACTGTAATGATTGTTTCCCCTTCGGAAAGAGCTTCAACCAACCCCTGATTACTAACTGTGGCTATGGCTTTGTTGGCTGACGACCATAGAAACACTGGCTGTTGGGCGACGGCAGGCATAGCCGATGCCAGGAGTTTTTCTTTGTCGCCTACTTCCAGAATTAGCGATTGTTTGTCGGTGTGGATGCTTTTAAGCCTATACTCCTGTGGTTCGCTATCAACTCCGCACCCATTCGCCAACAACACCATCAAGGCAAATATAGCGGTCAATATCTTACTTTTCTTCATCAACAATCTGATTTACAAAATCCTGCAGGTATATAAACCTGCAGGACTATCTTATTATTCATTTCATTTAACCAACAATTCAAATCCGTTAAAGGACATTGAACTCCACGGAATACCTAAAGTTCCATAAATATTGTGTGTGTTGTAAACAATGCCTATGGTAACAGAAGAAGCGCTTGTGACGGTAAACGAAATGGAATTCATCAGCAATTGATTCTTTACCAAATCACTGTAGCCCAAGACACTGGAATCAGAAGTTACCGCTGTATAGTCGGGTAATGTCTGGCCTGTTGCAACCACACCGTAAACATCTGCACAGGTGGGATCAGTGGCATTCCCTGCATCGATATTCAGCGTATATTTACCTGGCTGAAGATTAACGGTCTGGTAAATTTTCCCGTTAGTCACATCCGAACATCCCCAAACTGCAGCGCTGAAAACAGCAAAGGTACCTCCTCCATTCGTATCGAAACTTATATAGGCCTTGTCGTTGTGTGTCCAACCTGCCATTTTTTGCATTCTGCCTGCACCTACAGCCGGGAACAAATCAGAGCCGTCACCATTGAAGGGTTTCTTCGCATTTACCAATTGAACTTCACGTGGGGGATCCTGGCCGTTTTCTCCACTGACGTTTGCCTCATTGAATAAATCAATTTCAGCAATTTGCGACCAGAACACATCATTGAAACCATTGAGAATTGTGAGCTTAAAATAACGTGCAACGGCTGGCGCAGCAAACGTAAAGGTTTGTTTGTACCGTGAAGTCGTAAATTCTCCTTCCATAACTTTGGTCCAGGTGGTATTGTTGGCGCTGACTTCAAATTTGAATTTTTTTGCTAATCCCTGTTCTCCGGCATCCTGTGTCTGAATGAAAGAGAAACCGTTGAATTTTTTCTCGCTTTGCATGTCAACCGCTATCCAGTGAGGCATTTGAGCATAAGTGGCTACAATCTGCGAATGCCAGAATGTCGCTATGTTATCATCTATAATATTGGCTGCCAGCCCCCATTTTCTATCACTTCCAGGCTCTTCATCAGAAGTACCAGCAATGCTCCATTTTTTCTTTTCAAAATTAAGCATAGCTGCCTTTTTAGCGTCAATCCGTGCCGATTGGAATTCGTCAATCGCTTCAGGTTCGGGCTTAAATATAGAGTAGTAATAGTACGTTTCGTTCAGGTTAATATTATTCACTACAATAGATGTCTGGGTGTTATTGATCAACACGCTATCCTTAGCCCCAGTAGTATTTTTATACACCACCCTGACCCCAACTTCGTCTTCATTGGCTTCACCAAAAAATATTTGAACAGAAGTAGGTGAGATTGTACTTTGACTTATCAACTGGCGACTGGTTACTCCATTCTGATAGTTATTCCCGTATACATTTACAGTTACTCCTTTCGGGTCAGAAATCAAACCTTCTGTATTAAATGTTACCACACGAAGCGTTTGGCTGCCTTCGGACAACCCATTGACAATAACGCTTTGCATAGCTGCATCGGTAATTTGAAATATCTCAAATTTTCCACCACCATAAAACACTTTACCAGACTTGGCTCCAACGGGCGTCGTAAATTCTACTTTCGCACGGTCTTTCCCAGCGTAAGCCTTTAAGTCTCCGGCAATAGAAGGCGCAATTGCCTCATCGTTTTTGCAACCGGCAAATACCACTGCAAAAAACACAACCAACAAAAATAAATATGTTACTCTTTTCATCTGTTTATAATTTGTTTTTTAATTGTCAGATGGAACTCGCCATTATAATCATTCACCTATGTATGGATTTCTCACATGGCTCGTTTCATGTCAAATAAGATTTTATTAATTGATGATGAGACCCATTGTTGAGTTACTGCCATGCTGCAGGCTGCGTCATTCCAGTCATTTTTTTGGCATCTTCCAACGGAATAGGCATTACCAAATATTTATCGGTATAAGAATAATAATCTCGGATTTTCTTACGCTGGTAATGGAATTTACCATCAACATCCTTGGTAATTCTCATACCAGTTACAAATCGGTTGGTTTCATTAAGAATTTTCCATCGGCGCTGATCATTAAACCGATATTGCCCTTCCAGACAAAATTCCACACGACGTTCGTTCTGTATTCGTTTTATCAGAAAGTCGTAATTTTTCTGAAATCCTGGAACATTCTGAATTTTAGGTTGTAAAGCTCGTTCTCTAACAACATTCAACATAACCATAGAGCCATCCAGGTCTCCAAGTTCACATAAGGCCTCAGCTCTGTCGAGATAAAACTCGGCCAGACGGAAGAATACCCAGTACGTAGGTTCATTTCCATGACTGCCACCCGGTCCCCAATACTTAATTTGCTTGTCCTTACGGCTGTAATAGCCTGTACAAGTATGTTGGGTTTCCTGCGAAATCACGTCATTGAACCCGTTTCGTCCGCCAACATACGTTTCTACAATAAAAGGCTGGGTACAGTTATAAGGCACTCCGTAATCGGCCATGTTGTAGAGAACATCCACATAAAATCGGGCATCACGCTTCGAATAGGGATCGCCTCCAGGTTCTTCGCTGTAACCCAGTGTGGCAGCTTCAGGAGTAACAGTAATTTTGGTTCGGGTAGCGTCGTCATAAACCACAGGCAAAACACCATTGGTCATCTCAAAACAATCAACCAATTCCTGAGTTGGAGATTCGCCACAGTTCCACATGTGTGTAATTGAAGCATAAGGATATGCCCCTACATCCACGCCATTGGTATTGTTGATGTGCGAATTATCACTCCACGAGCGCCAGATGATTTCGGGCACCCGCGTTGCGAATGCGCCTACAAACAAACTTTTGTATTCGGACATTGGTACAAGGCTGTATTCAGACATGTTTATCACATCTTGCGCCGCGTCGGCGGCACGCTGCCATTTATTTTTGTCTTTTTGCGTATTATTGAGCAAACTGGCATTGTTGAGCAGTACACGTGCCTTAATGGCATAGGCCACACCATTGTCAACGTGCATAGCTTCACTTGGTGACTGCCTGTTTGGCAAAACGCCTGAATTAATCACATCTTTCAGTTCATTGGCTATTTTGGTGGCAATTTCATCGTAAGTAGGCCGTTTCAGATTGTTCCAACCGTCATAGGTTGCATCAAGCGGCTCTTCAATCCAAGGCACTGGCCCGTAAAACTCAAGCAGGTTCATGTAATACCAGCAACGCAGCACGCGCGCTTCGGCAATCCATGTATTACGTTCCTGTTCGGTGATGGCAGTTGATTGCGGCAGATATTTGATTGCATTATTGGCCAACCGGATACCACGCCAGAAGTCAGGCCATAATTGTTCACTTGGATTGTTCCAAGGCCAGTTAATAACCGGATTATTCAACGACAAGGCTCCATTGTGCCATTCGTAAGCATTGTAAGTGGCTGCCCAAAATGCATTGTCAGTCAAACATTCTATCGGATTCATCACAAACGATATTTGGTCACGGCAGAGATAAATCTCGCCATAAGCCGCGTCAAGAAGACCTTTACTTCGGCTGTAATTACTCAGTACTTTATCTATGGTGATTTGGCTATCGGGCGTCTTATCCAGTACATCTTCACATCCATATTGAAATGTCAGACCCAATGCTATAATAATGGTTGAAAATATCTTTTTCATGATTTTCAATGTTTTATTTAATGAAATGCGAATTAGAAAGAAACATTCAGTCCAAAGTTGTAGGCTTTGAAAACCGGATACAATAATTCATTATTTTGCTCTGGATCTTGATATTTTACCGGATATCTGTCAAACGTTAGCAGATTTAACCCATTAAAATAAAGTCGGACAGACGATGCTTTGATTTTATGAGAAATGTTTGCTGGCAAAGTATATCCAAATTCAATATTTTTTAAGCGGATATAACTTCCGTTAGCACACCAAAAATCAGCCGGTAATTTGCTGGCATTGCTACCTGGCTCCAATCTTGGATAGGTAATTTTCATGCCTTTATCATATCGTTCCTGACTCCATGCCTCTTTGTGCCATTCATTGAAGTTGTATGTTTCCCAAATCTTTTGGCCTGACAACATGTAACTTCGTTTTGCTACACCCTGCCACATCATACTCAAATCAAAATGTTTGTACTGAAAACTAAAAGCGCCTCCGAATGTCCATTCAGGTACTTCAGGATTACCAATAGGTACCTGATCCTTATCGTTTATGATACCATCACCGTTTTTGTCTTTGTACTTCAGGTCTCCAACTTTAGGGACACCTCCTAGTTCCGATTGATCGTACCAATCCTTTATTTCCTGTTCTGAATTAAAGAATCCAGCTGTTTCGTAGCCAAATTGCTGGCCCAACCTAAAACCTGTGCTGCGCAGCCTACAGGCATAATCTTCAGGCAGTAATACCTCGCTTAGGTAAAGAACTTTGTTCCGGTTAAATGCACCATTGAGCCGAACATCGATACGACAGGTTGAACCAATTGCTTTCTGATACCCCAATGTCAATTCCAACCCTTTATTTTCAATCTCTCCTGCGTTTACTTTGGGAATAATTCCGGCATTAGAAACACCGCCGGTTCCAAATACCCCGGTAGGCACTAATCCATTAGCCGGGATTAAAATGTTATTGCGTTTTTCATAAAATACATCTGCATCAAAACTGAAATTATTGAAGAAGCGGGATTCCAAACCTATGTTATATTTATTTGCCTTCTCCCATTCGAGTTTGGTATTCCCTATCTGAGATTCATAGCTGCCATTCCATAAGGTAAGAAAGGCAAACCTTGAGCCATTCATATTGTCATTCCCGACTTGACCGTATGAAACACGTAGTTTGGCAAATGTCAGCCAAGGTAAAGCACGTTTCACAAAATCTTCTTCAGTCATTATCCATCCAAGTGAAACCGATGGGAAAAAGCCCATCTTATGCCCCGGTGCAAACTGTTCAGAACCGTTATATCCAAAATTAATTTCACCAAGATAACGATGAGCATAACCGTAGGTAGCACGTCCCACAAATCCTACGTAATTATAGGGAAGCTCAATATTAATTACACGCTGGTAACGATTAAACAACACCATTCCGGTCACATCGTGTGCGCCAAATGACTTTACATAATTTAACGATGCATCAATATTGAATAAATTATTAAAATTCTGATATTGAGCATCAGACAAAGAACTATCAACACTACTTCCAATTTGCTGATAACTAACAGAATCGGGCATAGCAGCATTCTTCACTGCTTCATATACCTGAAATGAACGTTGCCTGACTTGCTGGTTGCTTGAAAAGGCATCATAAGATGCCACTACTTTGGCTGACAACCCTTTGGTAATAAAATCGAGGTTTTGTTCCACACCTAATGTTGTGGTAACCTGATTGGTCTGTGTATTGCGGAATCCTGTACGATTCAGCATACCGTAAGGCACATTACTAACGTTCCCTCCTTTTAATGAATTGCTTAATACTCCGCCGTCAGGAGTTTTGTCGTTATGATAATTATTTGGAGTCGTTATCAAAGAGCTAATTACCACAGAATAACCATTAACATCATTCAGATAAGAACCATTGAATGGAACTATAACCGGGTCGTTTTTCTTTTGCATATATCCACTCACATTGAGAAACATCTTTAGCGAAGGATTTAGTTCAATATCAAAATTTGAACGAAAATTCACGCGGTTAGCTTTCGACTGAGGGTCATAATTGTATTCCTGAAATTTCTCAGTTTTGAAGATACCTTCCTGATAAAGAGATCCTATAGTAGTGAAGTAGCGCATCTTTTCACTTCCGCCACTCACATTTATGTTGAGCCTCTCCATCGGAAAAGCATCTCTCATAAATTCATCGACAAAGTTACGTACAGGATACAAATCACGGCTATCGCCCTTCTGATAGCGCTCTAAAGCATAATTGCTGTAAATAGGTTTACGTCCGTTTTGTGTTTCAACCTGATTGCGTAGTAATGCATAATCGTATGCAGAAACCATTTTGGGCAGACGGGTCGGAGACTGGTATGATTTTTCCATTGTAATATCAATCACTGGCTTTCCCGACTTACCCCGCCTAGTAGTAATCATGATAACACCATTGGCACCCCGAACTCCGTAAACAGCGGTTGCCGAAGCATCTTTCAGTATGGTAATAGTTTCTATTTCACGAGGGTCAAGTGAAGAAAAATCACGTTCTACGCCATCCACTAATGTTAATGGCGCCTGACCATTTACAGTACTACGCCCGCGGATGTAAAAATCCATTGCTTCGCCGCCCGGCACTCCCGATCGTTGCAATACCGTTAACCCAGGCAAGCGTCCAGCTAAAGCAACACCTAAATTAGAGGCAGGAGTTTGTTTCAATCCTGTTGCTGATATAGTTGTCAGAGCAGCTACAACACTTTCCTTTTTTTGAGTGCCATACCCAACAACAACTGCTTCATCCAATTCAGTTACTGACTCTTGTAAAGTTACATCAATTAAATGTTGATTGCCAACTGCTATTTCCTGAGTCTGAAAACCAACAAATGAGAATACAAGAACAGCTTTAGAATTTAAAACCGAAATAGAATATTTTCCTTCGTTATCAGTTATTGTACCTTGAGTTGTACCTTTTACCTGTACAGTCACTCCAGGGATAGGAACCTTTTGTCCATCGATTACTACCCCTTTAACTTGCAATTGGCTAACCTGACCTGCATTTACAGATAAACTTTGCAATATTGCATACAGGATACTTAATAAGAAAAGTTTCTTTTTCATTTTTTTACATAGTTTTAGAATTAGTCTAACTTAGAGATCAACATTAAGTAATTAACAAATAGATATTTAGGTTCTTTTATAAATCAATTTTAGTGAAGTTTACGGAGAAAATTATTTTAGAAAATACATATAGCTCAACCTTCCCATTGGCATAGCGCTTCCTGTTTGGTAATAGTCCATAATGTCTGAAGGCTTCTCTACTCCGGCGGCAATCTTAAAATAGAATTTGTCAACCTGGCCATCAAGCCCAACAGCGTTACGGGGCACTTTAATTTGCATAATATTGTCTTTTAAGCAATATCTGGCACCTCCACAATTCACATTTGAAAAATCTAAATTAAGCCGGCCAACAGATGCTTCCCCGTTTTCGTATTTTCTGCCTATTTCATAGTTGTAACATTCCCAACCTTTTTGAGCAGGTTCACCTGTTCCAATAAATATATTCAGCCAGTTTTCGGCTCCGTTGCAATCGGTGAACTTATCCTTCCCTTTGATATAGAAATAAATGTATTGATCGTCGTTGGAAACCCTGATTTCCTGAAGTTTATTAATTGGTGCATTTTGCATATACCGCACAGTACGAGAACCTCCAAAAGCATCTCTTGACATAAATTTTCCATCCATATTCCTGATCAAATATTTCACATCATTCCACTGCGACAGGTCCCCGTTCAGGTCAATTGTTTTGGATTTGTTGGGTTCCACTGTTTCGTTCATCCCCTTGTAGCGACGAATGTTACGGATTAATTGAAGATAGAATGCATCCTGATAGCCACCTGTCATGGGCTCAATATCCCGCGAATATTCTTTACTTGCAGCATCACATAGCATATATTCCCCGTCATAAGGTTGTTTATATGCAATCCATTCATTCCAGCCACCAACAGAGATCATAGGTGGATCAACAGAAATGGCATGATCCCACTGTGCCTGGAAAAAAGTCCCTTTGTCTACATCTCCGGCAATATTTTGCCTTGTAGAAGGATCCCATCCCCTACCCCAATTAATCCAGTTGGGCCTCGTAAGCGAGAACGACATCGGCACCATCGGATGGCTTGCCACTGTTACGTTCATAACCTGCGACTGCGTATGCAACGGCTGCGGGAACGTCCATTCTATCCAGGGAAAACCATCGGGATAAACGGGATCGAAAGGCCACTGAGGTTTCACAAAATGAAAGAAGTTGAGAATTTCAGAAGATAGAACGCCTGGCTGATAACTCTTGTCACTACGCGAGGCTGCCTCTCTCAGGTCGTCAGCCGCATCGGTGTATGCAATAATCATTGGTTTTCCGTCCACTCGATACCACGTACCAGGGTATTTACCAGGCTGGTACAATTCTTTATACAAGTCTCTAACAGTCTGAAATGAATGTGAATGAGTGTAGAATACCACTTTAGGTGGGTTCCAACCATTTTTCTGCATCTCGTCAATCACAGCACATACTTTTATAAATACATTGGAATAAATAAGAGCATTAGTTGTATCGAAAAAAATGAAATCAACACCTGCAGTAGTAATCATTTGCATTTGCTTCCGGATGACCCACTCATCGTCAGAATTGTAATATCCCCAAAGCGGCTGGCCCCAGTAATGTGCCTGACCATTCGGACTTATATTCTCATTGTACGAATTAAAATCAGTCAGGATTTTTATGCCATTGGGTAATGCTGCAATTTTAGTAGCGTCGTATATTCCCGAAGCATAAGGCTGACCAATCCAGGGCCAGTAAAACATTCCAACCTGCCTGCCTTTCCTAAATGCTGAGATCGTACTGAAACTTCTGCCAAAGTGGTCAACCCCGACCACATTAAAACTGGAGTATGTTGTGTTTGCAGACGGTTCATCTTTATTGTCGCCTGAATTACCCTGTTCATCTGGATTTTTGCTATCAGGTTCATCCGGTGTAAGGGTTCGGGTTGGGGAGCAACCTGCAAACCCACTGCATAACATAAATACATACACGAAAAATAAAGGCAACAGTTTTTTCATACTATTTGTTTTGTAATGATGAGTTCCACGTTACTAAAAATATTATCATACTACTGAAATATGTCTGTTTCATTTCTATTTATATTTAATGCTAAAGGAATAATTTCCTGAACCAACCTTGAGAATAACAGACTCTTTTTCTTCACCTAACAGACTAATTTCGTTTATCCTGGAAATACTTTTACCGCTTTCGGTAACTGTTTTCAAATCTTTTGCAGGCACATAAATCTTTGCAGTTGTATTAGCCGGAACCGTAACCTTCATTGTCAACACATTGCCTTGTTTGTACCATGCTGATTTTATTACTCCTTTCACTGTATTAAGCTCTCCCTCCGCAAAAGCTAAATCACTAAGGATAAATGGCTTAATAACAAACTGCTCGAATCCGGGATGCTGAACGTCAGGATTAATGCCAAGAACATATTTGTAAAACCACGAATCGACAGAACCCATCATCGGGTGATTGTGTGAATTCATTGCATCTCCAGTCGCATATTCCCATCGTTCCCAAAGGGTAGTTGCACCATTGGCCAACATGTACCCCCAGCCAGGATAAGTCGTTTGAGTAGCGATTTTATATGCAATCTCAGGATGACCGTTTTCAGTAAGCATTTCCATCAGATATTTGGTACAAAGATTACCTGTGGTCAGGTGATAATCATGCTTTTTCACATCCTCTACCAGGTTTTGTACTACTCTTGATACATTTTTCGTGTCAACTAATCCCATATACAAGGCAAAAGAGTTGGAGGCCTGGTTATTTGAGGCATATCCTCCTGTTTGCTCGTTCCAATACACGTTGTTATAAGCATTCGCTGTTTTTGAAGCAAGCTCACTGTAATATTTCTCATCGACTTTATTTCCTGTAATATGTGCCATTTCTGATATGATCTGTGCACAATAATACAAGTATCCTGTTGATATCATTTTCCCGGGAGTATCCCGTGAAATAGCAGTGTTTGATTTGTCGCCAAATTCTGCAGGAGGGCACCAGTCCCCATAATAGCTATAATTAACAATTCCGTTCTCTGTCTTTGAATTTAGAAAATCAACCCATGCTTTCATCCCATCATAATGTTCGCGAACGATTCGCTCGTCACCATAAAACTCATAGCACTTCCAGGCAAGCAACAAATAGCTGGCACATACAGGGTCGGCAGGACGCATTCCAAATCGGAAAGGGGCAACGCATGTAATCGATCCATCAGGATTTTGGGTATCTTCAACATCATCAATGAACTTAGGATAAAACCGCGACATATTGAAATTGTATATTGCCTGTTCTATTCTTACTGTCAGATCATTCAACCATCCCATTCGTTCATCACGTTGAGGACAATCTGTTGGCACACTATGGAGGTTACTCGATTCTGTATTTACTATCATCTGGTGGATATCGTTCAGGAGCTTATTACTGCATGAAAATTTACCAGTCGGATTAACCGAAGAGCGAACAATTTGCACAGTAATGTCTCCATTTTGAGGACGATAAGGAAATCCTTCAATCTGTATATACCTGAACCCATGGTAAGTAAACGACGGATGCCAGGTTTCCACTCCGTTTCCGGCAAGTACATAGGTATCTTCAGCCTTTGCATTTCGCAGGTTTTCCTGGTTCACCATTCCATCTTTATATATTGATTCTGCATATTTAAGGGATATTTTCGTTCCTCTTTCCCCTTTTACTTTTAATTCGACCCATCCGGCAAGATTCCGTCCGGCATCAACTACATAAATGCCTGCCTTTGGTTCTTTGATAATTGACGGGACAATAGAATCGACTACTTTGATCGGTTCAACTTTTTGCGAAACCATGTTGTGTCCCGGGTCTTCGGTGTTGTGAGCCCAGGCCCAGTCTTTGTTCATTAAACCTACAGGCACACCGGGTTTATATAAATCGGGAATAGCGAGCCTTGCATCATAATATTCTCCATCAAAAATCGTTGAACAAACTATAGGACCTGTAGTGACATGCCTCATGTCATTTGAAGTTATCCAGCCTCTACTGCCATCCGAATATTCGATTTCTACCTGTATTCTTAATGAGGGTATCCCATACCAGCCCGGAGCTACCGAAACAAGGATGGCATTATTTTCTTCCGATAAATAATCGGTAACATCAAAAGTTGAATAATAAATGCGTTTAGAGTAAGTGCTTTGAGCCGGATCAAGCACATAATCGCCAACTTTCCTTTTGTTTATCTGCATCTCATAAAACCCCAAACCTGAAATATATGCTCTTGCCTGTTTGATAGGTTTATTTTTAGTGAATGTAGTTTTAAAGTACAATACTTTTCCAGGAATACCAGGGACATAAGTAATCCAGTCAGATAGCCAATCTTCAGGTCTCAACAGTCCAGTTTCAAAAAATGCAGGCTCCGACCATTCACTTTCCTTATTATCGTTTGTCCAAATCTTAACTTTCCAATAATAGCGTTGTCTGGAAGATAATTCTGGCCCATTGTAACTTATTCCGGTAGCTTTATTTGTATTTATTTTTCCACTATCCCAAACATTTGCATGATTACCGGAAAGTTCTTCCATTGAATTGGAGACTATAATCTGATACGAAGTTTGTAAGACACCCCTCTGCCCCGACTCAATACTCCAACTCAATCGCGGAGATTGAAGATCCATACCAATAGGATTAGTCTCATATTCGCAATTTAAACCCACCACTTTCAAATTAAGGTCCCTGGCATACGAATGACGAAGGGTTACAATACAACAAAACAGTACACAAAGAAAAACGCGGTTAATAATTTTCATGTCCTCACCTTTATATATTATACGAACTGCTTATCAGTCAAGACGCAGTAGTTTTTTTATTTCACAAAGTAGGGGCAATTAAATAGAATTAACCGGTTTTTTTGTTTCAGACTTTGGTAATTATCATCCAATGTACCAGCGATATTCTTGCACTTTTCGTTCAAAATTTGTAGAATTTATCCAATTTTAAGATCCCGCTTGACACTTGACCTTGCATTTTATACTTTAGATAAATTTTTCCAGTAGAATGTATAAAATCCTAACCGTAGCCTTTGTTTTTACCTGTTGGTTTTGTTCCTGCGTAAAAAGCGGATCGAAAAATATAACCGATGCTAATAGGGGACAAAAAGTATCATCTCAGGTTTCCTATCTTAATGTCCGATCGTTTTGTCAGGATTCTCTTGGATATGTTTGGATTGCCACCTTACACGGTTTAAATCGCTACAATGGCTATGAGTTTTTTCAATACTTTCACGATGCCACCGACACCACGTCTCTTGATAATGATCTGGTCTTCGCGTTATATCTCGACTCGTCTCATCGTCTTTGGGTAGGAACATTAACCGGAACTAACCGATATGATTTCAAAAGCAACCGATTTATCCGGTATAGCAATAATCCCAAGTATGGTGCAAATGTCTATTCTTTTTTTGAAGATCATAAAGGTCAAATCTGGGTAGCTACACATGCGGGGCCAGGACTGATCGATACCTTAGCTCAAAAAGTTGTATTCCCATTTAGTGACCGTTGTTTGGTTAGTTCGTTTTGGGAAGATAATTCCCAACGATTATGGATGGGAACTAATCGCGGACTTGCTGAATGTAATAATAATTCGTCGTGGGAATACTATCCATTGCCCGATAACCGGCAAGTTACGTCAACTGTTTACATCGATCCGAATGGAATATGGTGGCTGGGAACCAATGCAGGTCTGGTATGCTTTGATCCTACATCGCGAACCTTCAAAAGTCTTCCTGCTCATTGCCTTAATGCTCCTGAAATAAGCAAAACCCAAATTAACTTTATTAAGGAAATTAACCGATCGAAATTATTAATTGGAACTGAATCCCAAGGGCTTTTTCAATATGACATTCTATCGCAAAGCTTACAACAAAATGAGCCATGGAGATTAAATAATTTTAATTCCAGCGAACTCCTTGCTTGTTATGTCGACAAGCAGGAAAACGTATGGATTGGATCGTATGATAAAGGTTTTACTGTTTGGAACAAATCTCTGGAATATTTCAATGATGACCAACAATTGAGCAATATGGTCAAAGACAAATTTGTCACCCGTATTGTAGAAGACCAATACCGAAATTTATGGATTGGAACCCGATATCATGGTCTGTTTCATTATACCAGATCAGGTAAAATTTCAGTGTATGATGCTAAAAACTCAGAAATATTCAGTGGAAATAACAGTGCTATCGAATCGCTATTTATTGATTCCAGCAATAGAATATGGATCGGTTTGGCTAACGAACTGATTGTTGGTTCTATTTCGGCAGATGGGCACATTCGTATTCTTATGCGAAAAAAAATAGAACAGGTGAGAATGATGAAGGAAGACAGATACGGAAATTTATGGATCGGTTCATGGAATGGATTATTTAAAATAGAAAACAAAGGTGCGCTCTTTGACAAGGTTCAAACCCTCTACCGGTCAAATGTTCCTGATATGTGTATCCTTAACTCGGGAGACCTATTTTTTTCATCGTATGGCGAAGGCATTTTTTTTCTGGCAAAAGGTGATACGATGCCCAAAATGGTTAAAATAACAGGGAAAGCAGCTTCTGTAGCACAGGGATGTGTCACTCTCTTTGAAGACTCGCAAAACAGAATTTGGATGGGTAGCTATGGCAATGGAATGCTTTATTGGTCAAATGGTCAGTATCATACTTTTACAAAAAACGAAGGACTACCAAACAACAATGTTTTATGCTTTCAGGAAGACCGACATGGGAATATATGGATGAGCACTTCAAACGGAATATCGAATCTGAATATGGCCGACACTACTTTTACCAATTATTCAAGCAGCGACGGTACTTTAGGAAATCAATATCATGAAAAGGGAGGATTAAAGCATTCTGATGGACGCATATTTTTTACAGGCAACCACGGGCTTACTTTTTTTAATCCAATGGTTGTTTTGCCAGGCAAAAGTCAACCGGTGATCCACCTTGAAGATTTGAAAATTCTGAACCGCTCCATTCAACCTAAACCAGACAACATGGCTCTGCCCAAAAGTATTGCTTACGCCAACGCAATAACCCTCAGCCACCGGCAATCCAATTTTGCGCTGGATTATACAGGTATCGATTTTATAGCACCCGACAAACTGACTTATGCCTACAAGCTGGATGGATTTGACGAGAACTGGAATTATATGGGTAATTTTAGAAGAGCGACCTATTCAAATCTACCGGCAGGCAAGTACACTTTTTTTGTCAAAGCCATTAACAGCAACGGCATAGAAAGCAACCGACCAGCCCATATCCAAATCACTATAAAACCAGCTCCATGGTTTTCATGGCAGGCATGGACTCTTTATATATTGACCTTCATGTTAGGTTCTTACCTGTTGTTTCGCCTGATTTTCAAAGTAAAAATGCATCGGAGATTATTGGGAATAGAGCATAGTGAGCGCGAACGTGAACATGAAATATCCGAGATGAAAATGAATTTTTTCACCAATATATCTCATGAGTTGCGAACTCCTCTGACCTTAATCTCTGCACCCCTGGAGCAATTATCTGTTAGTGGTAGCTTAAATGAAACAAACATGCAACTTTTAAATACCATTTCCAGAAATGTCCAAAGTATGCTTCGTTTGATTAATCAACTGCTCGATTTCAGGAAAATGGAAAGCGGTATACTTTCATTACAAGTTCAGGAAGAAGATATCATTCAACACTTACGGAATATTCTCGATGTCTTTATATATCCGGCAGAAAAAAAACAGATTAGTATAATATTTTCTCCTCATACACCAAATCTTGTTTTATGGGTAGATACTGATAAACTGGAGAAAATCCTTCACAACTTACTTTCCAATGCCTTAAAGCATACACCCGAGAAAGGATTTGTAAGATTGACAACCAACGAATTAAGCAATATTGAAGCATGTAAAAAGTATGCTGATTTAACAGGGCCATCAGATTATCCTTATATTGAGGTTATTGTTTCTGATTCAGGACCAGGAATTCCTGAAGAAAAACTTGGAGAATTGTTTGTTCGTTACCGACGGATTAATGGGCCTTCCGGAGTCCGGCCTGATTATGGAGGAAGCGGCATAGGATTACATCACACTAAAAGACTGGTTGAAGCACATAATGGACTTATTCTCGCTCATAATCAACCAGAAGGAGGCATGGCCTTTTCTTTTATCCTTCCAATCAAAGATATTTATACCGAAAATGACAAAATAATTATCCCGGACATTCTCATTCACCAAAATAAAGAGTATCAGTCTATGGAAAGTAATAGCAATGCAAAAAAACCGTATACCATTTTGATTGCTGAAGATAATGTAGAACTTATGGATTTTATTCGCAATTTATTGAAAAATCAATACAACGTGCTGGAAGCATTGGATGGCGATAATGCCTGGGAACTAACCAGGAATGAATTGCCCGATTTAATTCTGAGCGATGTATTGATGCCTGGAATCACTGGATATCAGCTATGCTCTTTAGTTAAAAATAACCCGGAACTTTGCCATATACCAGTGATATTGCTCACAGCCAAAACTACCATATTTGACCAGGTTGAAGGACTTGATCAGGGAGCTGATGCATACATTTGCAAACCGTTCCATGTCGATTATCTGCTTCTTACAATTAAAAATCTCTTTATGGCAAGAGATCGAATTCGTCAGTATTATTCTATACCTCAGCCTCAAATACACGAAGAGCCCCCAATACCAGTAACCCTATGCCCGCACGATCAGAAAATGATGAAAAAACTGACGATGATACTGGAACAAGAGTTATCCAATCCCGAATTAAATGTGGATTACATTGGGCGGGATCTGGGTTTCAGCCGAACTGGTTTTTATAGAAAAATTAAAGGATTAATGGACATGTCACCTATTGATTTCTTACGCAGTTACCGGCTAAGGAAAGCAGCAGAAATGCTCCAGGAAGGTTCATTATCGTTAACTGAAATCTCTGATAAAACAGGTTTCAGTTCTTATTCATATTTTTCAAAATCATTTAAAAAACATTTTGGAGTAACCCCAAAAGAATACATAAAAAATTTTGACCTATGACCTTGTCGAAATATAAGAATAGCGGAAGAAAAGTGAGTTGACATAAGAGTGACTGATTAAAAGATTAATATTTTGTAAATGCCGAACTTTCTACTTGATGATTATGAGTTTGTTTTGAAGTTCATGAACACTGAACCACAGAAGAAAAGATCAAATTGTAAAAAATGAAGAGGCTGTCCCAAAAGGATGGCCTCTATTTTTATGCGGCGATTTTAGGTATTGGTATTTTTAATGTTTTCAGAATCGAGATCGCCCTGTTTTTTGTTTTTGGATACTCAAAAATGGCAAAAACCCAATAAAACACAGCTTTTCCTTCACGAATAGACATACCCATGGCTATTTTGCGCAGGTTGTGGGATATGGCAATCAGCCCAAACTCGATCATTACCTTTTCAATTCCCCTGAGTGAGAACCGGTTGAAGCGGTTGTTCGATTTTGTCTGCCCAAATACGGCTTCCGGTTCTATCGGCCTTCGACTTCGGTGGTATAATCCTTCTTCACTTAAAAGTTTCTCTTTGGCAATTGTTCTGAGGCGGTTTAGATTGTGGTTCACTTCAATGCTCCGGTTTGCTTTGGCCTGATGGCACATCCCCCTAAGCGGGCACCCATTACAGTTCTGTGCCTGGTAAATGCTCACCTGGTAGTCAAATCCCAGTTCTGTCTTTCGGTTACTGGTATAGTGTTTATCCATGTGTTGCCCCATCGGGCATACATAAAAATCGTTCTCCCGGTTGTAGTATAGGTTGGCTACCAGGAAGGGGTCTTTCCGGTAGTTCCTTTTTTGTTCTTTATGGAAGTAATTGTATTTGACAAATGCTTCAATCCCTTTATTTTCCAGTTGCTGGTAGTTTTGTTCGCTCCCATAGCCTGAATCGGCTACTACTTTGGATGATTGTTTCCCGTAGTGTGACTCAAACTGCTCCAGGTGAGGGATCAGTGTTGCCGTGTCGCCCGGGCGTTGGTGGAGCGAGTAATGGGTGATAACCTGGTTTTCTGTGCTGATCTGCACATTGTAAGCGGGCTTTAGCTGCCCGTTTTTCATGTGGTCTTCTTTCATACGCATGAACGTAGCGTCGGTATCGGTTTTCGAGTAACTGTTTTTTTCGCCCAGAACATCGAGTTGCTCTTCATACTTCTGAAGACGTGGCAAGGCATCTTCCTGTAGCTTCTTTACCTGCTTTTGCTGGCTCTTGTTCAACCCGGATAAACGATCGTTCAGCTTTTCAATCTTTTCCTGAAGCAAAACCGAATCGATTTTTTCGGGCAAATGGTCTTCTGCCTGACCTGATTGGTCTGATTGGATGGTTGATTCAATTTCTTTCAAAACACTGTCGATCTTGTTTTCAAGTTTTTCCTTGTTCTTTTCCACCGATTTGCGCCATACAAAAGTGTAACGGTTCGGGGCTGCCTCTATTTTGGTCCCGTCAATGTATTGAACATCCAAACTGACATAACCCATCTCAGCCATCAGCCTGACCAACTGGGCAAACAAATCCTGAAGCTTGCCTTTGAGTTTTTGGCTCCGAAAATGGTTGATCGTGCGAAAGTTGGGCAAGGCTTCACCCGAAAGCCACATGTAATGGATGTTTTCTTCCAATTGTCGGGCAATCCGCCGACAAGAGTAAATGTTGTTCAGATAGCTGTAGAACAGAATCTTAATCATCACTCGGGGATGGAAGGAACTGGTTCCGCCTCCTTTATAGGTCGATAAAATATCGTCGATATTTAACTGGTCAACGATCTGGTTGACAAGCCGAACGGGATGGTTCAACGCAATTTTATCACTTAAATTTACAGGAAAAAGTACTGACTGCTGCGAAGTAATACTTTTAAATCGTATGTTTGATCTTGTTGTCATAGAGACCTTTAAGATACTAAATCTTTCAGGGACAACAAAACAAAGGCTGTCCAATTTTACTTTTTGGACAGCCTCTTGATATTGTCGTATAACATTTATATCTTTCATCAAAAAGCGATGATAAAGGGAGTGTAAGCATTATCTTAAAATGAAATTCAATAATGAAAAAACTCCGCAATCTCTTTATTGATGCGGAGTTTTTTCATTGTTTTAGTGTGATCGTACATAGGTCATTGTTTGAATTTCAACAGACAGATTATCAATTGAAATGAAATTACTTTGCCTAATTTGCACGAGATTTGCCAGAATAATTGACTAATAGAAAAAAAACATCCTATTGTTCTCTATCATTCCTCTTGTTTTCGGGAGCCCTGGCCATTTCAGTTTTCAAATTTGCGATTAATGGCATAATCTGTTTTCCAATATGATATTTAACATCATTCCAAGCCCTTTCAACCCACAATTGGTTAGGTACTTTAATTGGAGACTTAGTATCTGTTGTAATGAGACCCAGATTAAATGGGTGATGTACAGCTACAGGATTTCCATGATGAACAAAATTGTTGATAATGTATGTGAACTTTCCCTCCTCGAAATCAACCTCAAAAGTGTAGGTTATCGTTCCCTTAACGGGATCACTTCCCCATTCATAATTTGGATAATAAAGTAGAATAGGCTTTGAAATTATTCTGTTTTCGGCTTCTTGTATCAGAACTTTATCTGAGTAATTAAGACTGTTGGATAACCAGTCTATGCATCGGTCGTGTAATTCTTTGGCTGTTTTATTTTTAACAGTCACCATTTCCGTATATTCCAGTTGTTTTTCCTGACTAAACACAATACATGAAAATGTCATGAATATGATTAGAGTGGCAATTTTTCTCATATTTGGAGTAGTTTAGTTGCAGGCAATATGGCCTGCTACAATGTCCTTGTTTAAACCTGGTACGTTTCAGCCAAATCAAAGCCCAGTTGGAAAAAGAGAAGGAAATCGAATAGTTTATTTTTGGCATGTTTAAGGTTGATACCATTGCAAAAATAAAACTATATCGATTCAAAATTATGGAGCTTCAACTTACACAATAGGCTCTAATTAATCAATCTCTTAGCCGCTTTCTGCTCTTTTTTAAGGCTTCTCTGTCTTCTTTTGTCGTGAGCTTGTCATTCCTGTAATTTTCAATTATTTGGTCTATTTTTGTTGCTGGTAGTATGTTCTGCAAATCGAGCATTCGGCTGGCAGTTTCGAGTTCAGAGCGCTTGTAGATGAATTTCGATCGTTTTTTATTTCCTGAAGGATAGGCTACTATCCACCCTTTCTGTCTCCATTCTTCGACAAGTTTTTTTAGTGTGAATCTTGTAGGCTTGGGCGTCGGTTAAATTGTCATCGATAAGCCCGAGTTGTTTGGCAAGGTTGATTACTCCAACTTCAATACCAATGGCAAATATGCGTTCAACTATACTGTCGTCCATAACATTGAGGTTTATTCTTTTCCAGAAAATCGCATGAATTGCTTACCTTCGGCGGTATATGGGTCCTTACTGTTTATTCTAATCGTGATGTATTTAGGAACTTTGCCAAAGCGATCGATCAACTTCTCAAATCCCAAAGCATTATCATTTGCTAGAAACTCACCAAGGTTAGAGTATCCGACAATGCGAGCACTAGCATCATTTAATTTGATGTCAATGTCGTATCCTTCAGTGTCTTTCCTATACCTGAAGATACATCCATTAATACGCCTGTAAAAATAGCCTTTCATAGTTTTTCCCTCTATTTACTTGATTTCTATTGCTGATCCTATCCTTTTGGTTTTACAAAGCCGATTGGATTCCGCGCCGGGTTGGATGATTGGCCAATGTCTTTTTGTTTGTTGGCCAATTCGGAGAGAGCCAGGTAAATTTCATCAAAAGAGGCTTGATTTTCCTCGCTCATATCATTTAAAGCCCTCAGGTTTTCTTCGCTTTGTTCCTCCAGGGCTTTCACATGCTGCCATAGTTCCCGCATTTCAGCAGAAACGGGCGATTGAAGGGCTAAATAGTTTCTCATTGATACGAAAGCCCGCATGATGTTCCGGTTTATCTCAATGGCCGTTTTCGAGTTGAGGACACTGCTAAGCATCGACACTCCCAGCTCAGTAAATGCAAATGGCAAATATTTGATATTGTTTCCCCGGCCTTTGTTCAAGGTCGCAAATTGCGTCCTTGAAAGTTCAGCTATCTCGCTTTTAGTTAATTCAAACATGAAATCATCCCCTTCAAACCGCTCAATATTACGTCTTACAGCTTCTTTTAACCGTTTCGTTTCCACCTGGTACATTTCGGCCAGATCAAAATCCAGCATGACCCTCTGCCCCCGGATTTCATAGATTTTACTTTGAATGAGAGATAAGTCCATGTCCTTACTCTTTGGAGACTTTTAACCTAGTACCGCAATTCGGACACGAAAACTCATTACTGACTGGTTTCGAAGATTTTAATATATCCGAAATATCAACGCCCAATGCTTCAGCAATAACTTGCAATGTTTCAATTTTGGGATTATTATTTCCGTTCAGAATGTTGCTTATACTATTTCGACTCAAGCTATGTCCATTGCTTTCAATTCTTTCTTTTAATACTTCAATATTGACCTTCCTATCAGTCATTATTTGTTTCAAATTATCTATCCAGCTCATAACAAGTTTATTTATCATCAAAAATACAAAATAAATTTTGCAAATAATTTTATAAATACCAAAAATATTGTTTATTTCTATTATTTAAAATAAATATATTTTGTATTTTTGAATTAAATTACAAAACAAACTTGTTATGAACTCAAAACAGATTCATTCATTTAATACTCACACAATGGAAGCCATTTCTTTGAACGCCAGCTTCGCAATGAAAAAGGATGAAGAAATCAGAAAGCTCAAAGAAGAGCTGAGACAAGTGAAGCTAAAATACATCGATGCTCTTGAGGAGTTAATTAGGCTGAAGCACGGGGTCTCAGTTGGTAGCAAACAAACTCTTACGGTTGTCAGGTAGTTGGCTTCAATAATAAGCCAAATAATTTCAAAATCAATCCTTTTAATACCTCTAACTATGAAAACCTCAGATTTAAGCCAGATTATGAAAACGGCTTGGCAGTTTTTCAGAACTACCGGCTTCGAATTCGCTGTATGTCTCAAACGCGTTGGGGCTAAATTTATGCTTTTACAGGCACTCAAAAAAGGAATTATGATTCTAATTTCAAAAGCCTCCAGATCGCTGGTACATTGATGCTTTGGGGCTTATAGAAAATCATTAAATTTGGTTCACTTTCAATAAGCCAATTTAAAAGGAAAAACTCAACATTTCGTGCAAATCTCGTGCAATAGCAAAACAAATAATCCGCAAACAATTGATTATCAGTTGCGGATTATTTGTTTCAGTGATCCCACCGGGAATCGAACCAACGCCCGTATCCGGCTGAACATCAATATCTTACCAAGCACCCAAACTCAGGGGTCTCGATTTTGCCCCTTGATTACTGTATATCAACACATTATACTACAAATATACATAAATTTTATTGAGAAATCTCAAACAAAAATCGAAAATTTATTTGTTGGTAGTGCCTCAAATCATGCAATTTGTATTATCAATCAAAATTCAGGTGATAGCGTACTGATCTTCCGCCTCCTTCTCTGGTAAACACGCCCAAGTCGTATAATTGCTGTAAGTCTCTTGTCGCCGTGGCTTTTGATGCCCTGGTTATACTCATATATTTCTTAGCGGTCATTCCTCCTTCGAAACCATCAACTCCTTGTTCCATCACCTTGAGTACAGCTTTCGATTGGCGCTCGTTTAACTTTTCCCCGTAATGGTCAAAAAACCGGGCTTTTTTTAGAGTGAACTGAACCATTAATTTGGCATCGCGCTGTGCATCAAGAATAACCTGGGTAAAATAATGTATCCAGGGAGTAATGTTCAGGGAACGTTGTGCATCCTTCAGCACACTATAATAGTCCTTTTTGTTCTTTTCAATGGTTTTTGACAGACTGAGCATGACTGGACGATCAAGTGACTGCGATAACGCTTTTTCCGCAACCGCACGCCCTATGCGACCATTCCCGTCCTCAAAAGGATGAATGGACTCAAAATACAGGTGCGCTATGGCCGACTTTAATACTCCTTCGGCAATCTCCCCTTTCAACGGAAAAACCGATGAACTATACCACTCAACAAAACCTTCCATTTCTGTTGGCACTTGCTCCGAAGGCGGAGCTTCATAGTGTACCACTTCCCGTCCAATAGGACCGGAAATCACTTGCATGGGTGCATCCTCCTTCCTCCATTCTCCCGGATTTATATTCGGTGTGCCGCCCATTAACAGGCTATGCCAGGTTTTTAGCATGCTTATCGTCAGTGGCTCCTGAAAGCTCTTCCTGACTTCTGTCATCAATTGGGCTATCCCGGTAGCTCTCCGGTCTTTTACAGGAACAGGTTTGTCGTTCATCCCAAGATTGTTCCTCAGTGAAGACAATACATCCTCCCGACTGATATATTCGCCTTCAATTTCCGAGGTTTTCAAGGCTTCCGACATCATCAACTGCAAAAGCGTTTCCTGCCTCAGGTTGTTTGGCAATCCTTGAATCATACCTGTTATCTCACCCGTTTCTTTTGCAAAAGCAAGAATAGAAGGCTGAACATCCATGATATCAAAAGAAAACACGGGCCATCCAGGTAACTGCCAGTTGTATTTCATGAGCCGATTATTTTTCTATTCGGCTCAAATATAATAAAAATATGAGCCGAATGCAATTGATATTTGGCTCATCCGAATGGAAATGCATAGCACAGGTTTGGTCAACATTTGTTCGGAAGTAAGTCTGATTCTAAAAAATCGGGAATATCATATTTTCTGGTTTGCCTGTCATTTAATGTAGGGATAAAATTCCTTAGGATGGATCCAACTGAACTTTTTGTGCCTGAAATAAACTCGATTATCGAATCCGCTCAATTCAAAGGAAGCTATATTTCAAATGATTCATATCTGAGACTGAAAGAAATATATGAAAATTTCAGTTGTATAAAACCAGACGAAGATAATTTATTCTCTCACTCGTCTATTCAACTTCATTATTTTACTTGATTCTTCCCATTCGACTTCGTGAGGATTCTTCCCATTTTCAGAGGCTATGGCCGCAACTGCCCCGGCAGCTTCGCCCATAGCAACAGCATCTCCGGTAACACGATAGCTGGCATGGGCAATAAAGTCGCCGCTAATGCAACGCCCGGCCATCATCAGCCCGTCAACATCTCGGGCAATCAATGCCCGAAGAGGAATTTCGTATGGTTTGGATACAATTCCACCTCTGGTAATGGTTTCCTTATCGTTATTCGCTTTTGTATCGGCATGAATATCGACACCAAAAGTCACCCTACATACTCCATCATAGAACTTTGCGCCGTTTGCCAGATCTTCCTTTACCATTCGGTACCGGCCATGTATCCGACGCCCGTCGCGGATCCCTATTTGTTCAGCAGAGGCGATAATCTGAAAGTTCTCCCAAACGCCTCCAAGCTGACGCAATCCTCTGGCTATCGAGAATATTTCTTTTCGTGCACGAACAGTTGCGGAAGTCATGGCATCGGCATCAAATGGTTTTACACCATATTCGTGATTCGCCATAATAAGAACCACGTTGTCGCGTACATGAAAAAGCGTTGGCATCCCGTAGGATGGATCGATACCGGCCCGGTTGATCTCGGCCTTGAAATTTTTTGTGGCCTGAACATGCCACTTCAAATCTCCCTGATAAAATGAAACATATTCTTGCATTTTGGTTACATCTTTCACCGCGGCCAAAGCATTCATAGTCAGAGGCTGGCAAGGGCAATCTTTCTCTTGTCCAATATCCCATCCACATCCGGCAAGTGCACCCAGATCGCCGTCACCGGTAGTATCAATAAAAACTTTAGCTTTCCAGGCTTCGCGTCCCGACCTCGACTCTGTGATAATCGTAGTCAGTTGCCGTCCATCTTTATAAGCCCCTACCACTCTGGTTTGCAGGCGAAATTTTACTCCGGCCTCAACACAAAGATCCTCAAGCAGAAGTTTCATCTCATCAGGCTCATAGACAAACTTGTCGGCATTATTACCCCGGCGGGCTCCCCGTTCATCCAGTTTTGCTGTCAATTCCCTTGTAAAACCAGGCTTGTCGAAATCAAATATCCAGGTTAGCAAACCTGCCGTCCAAATACCTCCCAGACATCCGTTAACCTCGAATAAGCGCACTTTTGCCCCAGTCCGTGCGGCGGAAATTGCAGCAGAAACCCCGGCCGGCCCTGCTCCACAGACAATTACGTCGACCTCGTCGGCTAAAGGTAAGATTCTGGCTGTTTCTTTAAATTGAGCATTACTGCCATAAAGAACTTCCTTTATCTCGCTTCCGGCAGATATTTTGGGAAGGAGCACGGCTCCAACACCTAATGAGGCTATTCCCAGGAAGCCCCTTCGCCCCAGGCTGCCCGACTGTTTATTAAAAGTATTTTGTTCTGAATTCTTGTACATGTCGCTACATTTATAATCCGGTAGTCAGTAAAGTTATCAGGATAAACTTCCTGACTACCGAATCTGTTATATAATTAATATCCTGGATTCTGATCCTTTACAGGATCCAATGCTGTATTGAAATTAAACTCGTTAACCGGAATCGGCCACAAGTAGTTTTTCTGAGCTACGGTTTTGCCCTTAACAGCCAGGATGATCTCCTCAGCTTTTCCCGTCCGCTTTAAATCTGACCATCTTTTGCCTTCCAAATCAAACTCATACCCTCTCTCCTGTAGTACCACATTAATGAATGTAGTCAAATTGTAATCAGCCATCTTAAAATCAACTGGCGATGAAGAAACCGGGCTATACCCATATGCACGACGGTGTACCTTGTTCAGCGCCTCAACGGTATCGGCTGTTGGCCCGTTATTGGTGCGACATGCGGCTTCTGCATATATTAAAAGAACATCGGCATAACGATACCAGGTAATGGAATTCGCTCCACCATCCAGAGCAGCTGTTTCTGGGTCTATAAGCTTTTTCGATAAAAGAGAATTCGCACCAACCCCAATGTTCCAAGGGTACCATTGCCCTTTCCGAAGGTCGTTGTTGTCCCAGTTTTTATATGCCGGATTTGTGGAAAGGCCATAAACGCCATAAACCCCGCTTTTTCCATATAAACCTGTTCCGGGATGATTCATTAATGCAGGCCATGTGTTTCCCTGGGTTTTGTCATGCGAATAGCGGAAATAGAAAATTTCTTCGGTGGTTGTCACTACTTTGGGACCAAAAATCTTCTGGAAATCATCGGTTGAAGCTACCTGCACCAGCGAGTACTTGTTCGAGGTAATTACTTCACCTGCTTTCTGACTGGCTTTATCATACATTTTTAGAAATAAATATACATCAGCAAGTAATGTTTTTGCAGCCCATTTGGAAGGAGTCCCAATCAAACGCGGAACATCAGGCAAGTTGGCTTCTGCCTCAAGCAAATCACTTGTAATCAATGCATACACTTCGCTTTCAGTACTCCTTTTGACGTTGATATCCATGATATTGTTCTCGGTGCGCAAAGGAACTCCTCCCCAGTTCTTTACCAGCTGGAAATAGGTAAATGCCCTTAAAAACTTAGCTTCGGCCATAAACTTATCAATATTTGCCTGGCTTAACGATTTGGCTTTAGGAATATTCTTAATCACCAGGTTCGCATTCCGAATGCCAAGATAAAGCGATTGCCACCAGCCTGAAATACGGGTAATCCAGGTATCATTTAATCCTGAATAATCATTCAATGCGGCCCAACTTCCACGTCCGTAAGTAAATTCCCCATAAACGCTGTTAACTCCAATCGCTCCATTTTGAGGATTCTGGCGCAGAGGCGTATAAATGGCATTTATTGCAGTTTCAACCTCTTGTGACGTATTGTAGAATGTTTCTTCTGCAATCATTTTCGGATTTTCTTCAATTAACTCTTTGCACGAGCTTGCCGCGAGAAGAATTAGAAATGTAAAACCATACCGAAGAAATCTGCTATTGAATAGGTTTTGATAATATGTATGAATAAAATTTTTCATTGTTTATATTTTTGAATTGAACTACGTTGTATTGATCGATTAAAACCTAACCTGAATACCCATTGAAAATACTTTTGCAGTAGGATAGGTATAATAGTCAATTCCCTGACTTATTGCACTTCCCAATGAATTCACTTCCGGATCCCACCACGAGTAACCAGTTATGGTCAACAGGTTTTGTCCACTCACATAAAAACGGATATGCTCCACTCCTATTTTCTGAGTATTTATGTTGTAGGCAAGTTCAATGTTCTTTAACCGGATGTATGAGCCGTCTTCAACAAACCGATTCGAAGCTTTAACATTTGTGCTTACCTTTGGAATAGGGTATTTCGCATTCACATTACTCGGAGTCCAGTGATTGAGGTACACCTCGCGAGGCATATTTAAACCGATACCATAATCCAGCGTACTGTTTATCGAGCTGATATTAAATATGTCATTTCCATAACTTCCCTGGATAAAAAAGGTCAATTCAAAGTTTTTATAGCTCATGTTGGATTGCATCCCATAAATAAAGTCAGGATTAGGGTCACCGATAAAAGTTTTGTCTTTCATTGTAATTTGTTTATCCCCATCCATATCTTTAAATTTTATCTGTCCTTTCTCGTCGTACCCGTCTTCAATATATCCCCAGAAGCGCCCAACCGGTTGTCCCTGCCTCAAAATATTAATATAGTCCTGAACCAGGTTAACATCGATGCTACCGCCCAGAATGTCCTGATTGTTATATAACTTCTTTATTTTGTTGCGATTAATGGATACATTAAGATTAACATTCCATTTAAAGACACCATTTATCGGGCTTGCATCAATTCCAAATTCGAAGCCTTTATTTTGCATTTCACCAATATTTCTTATGGTTGAAGTGTATCCCATGGAAAGCGGAAGCCCTACTGTGTTAAGTAAATCTTTGGTATTTTTGACATAATAATCGGCGGTCAGATTTACCTTGTTTCCCCAAAGTCCCAGATCAATTCCAATATTTCGGGTCACCGTTGATTCCCATTTCAAATTTTGTGGCAACCGTGTTCCGGGAGCATAAGTTACATGAAGCCCGTCGCCAAAAACACTGTTATCTGAATTAAGTGTATTTAATGTGGTATAGGCCCCAATTGCCTGGTTCCCGGCAACTCCCCATGAGGTTCTTAGTTTCAGGTTTGAAATATAGGGAATGTTCTTAAAGAAATTCTCGTTTGAAACCCGCCATGCCAAAGCCCCGGACGGGAAAAATCCCCATTTATTGCCTTCGCTGTATTGAGATGCTCCATCTCCACGGAAAGATAATGTGGCCAGATACTTATCGTTATATACATAATTCAGTCTGGTTAATGCTGAAAGTAAGCTGGATTTTGAATACCCCGAGGAAGGAATACCCGGCGTAATGGCTGCCCCAAGATCATAAATTTCAGTTACATCACTAACATATCCTGTTCCGCTGCCACCAAGCGATGTACTCACAAAATCCTGATAAGTAAAACCGGCAAGCAATGAAACTTTATGTTTCTGATTAAATGTTTTATCGTAACTTACCGTATTCTCATTCAATAAGCTTCGGTACCGGGAAGTTCCCATACTTGCAGAACTAAATCCTCCCAGGAATTTATTGGTCAGATAAGAGCTCCCGATGGCATCATTGTTTGCAATACCGCCTGCAATTTTTACAGTCAATTCAGGAATAGGTTTATATATAACCGATGCATTGACTAAAATTTTATTTTCTTTAGTATTTGAGGTTGCTTCATTAAGTGCATTAATCGGATTGGAAATTGAATTGGATATAAACGGATAAGCTGTTTTCAATTCTCTGTATGTTCCATCTTCATTGTATGGTGTCAACGTGGGAGGACCGGAAAGCGTTCCTCCAATTATTCCAGCGCCACGGTTACCCCCTCCGCTATCCTTCTTGTCAGTATCCACGTAACTTAATTTACTCGAGACATTAACGCTAAGCTTACTATTTATTGCATGGTTAAGATTTAAGACTAATGAATACCGGTTATAGTCGCTTCGCCTGATAATACCGTCTTGCCCAAAAAAACTTCCACCCAGCGAAAATTGTGTTTTATCATTTCCACCATTCAAATTAAGGGAAATCTTCTTCTCCGGAGCATTGCGAAATAATGCGTTTTGCCAATCGAAACCTTTTCCTAAATTATCAATTTCCTGCTGCGAAAAATAAGGAGATAAATTCCCATTAACCAAGGTTTCGTTGATGAATGAAGCATATTCTTTCGCATTCATCAAATCCAGTTTTTTCCTCAACATCTGAACACCATAGCTTGTTTCAAGGTCAATCTGAGTTTTCTTTGCTTTCCCTTGTTTGGTGGTGATTAACACTACACCATTTGCGCCCCTCGATCCGTAAATAGCTGTTGATGAGGCATCTTTCAATATTTCAATACTTTCTATATCAGAATTATTCAAAGACAAAAGCATTGACTGATTAGTTGGAAACCCATCGATTACGTACAGTGGTTCATTCCCTCCCTGAATTGAATTAATCCCCCGGATTCGAATGCTCATAGCAGAACCGGGAGCCCCTGTATTTTGGGAAATATTCACCCCGGCAATGCGTCCTGTCAATGATTGGAGAACATTAGAAGAAGGAACTGCATTAATTTCCTGAGTCTTCACTGTAGAAACCGACCCAGTCAAATCTGATTTTTTCATTGTGCCATAACCAATGGCTACCACTTCTTCGATCCCGACAGTTCCTTCTTCCAGTCTTACATTCACCGTAGTTTTCCCGGCAATTGCAATTTCCTGTGTTTTCATTCCCACGAACGAAAATTGCAATGTTGCATTTTCCGGTACTTTTGCCACGGTATATTTCCCATCCATATCGGTGATTACACCTGTTGTAGTCCCTTTTACAACTACCGATACACCTGGTAACGGAGCCCCCGAGAAGTCTGTAACCCGACCGGAAATGGATTTCTGCTGCTGACTGCCCGACTCTGAAACTTCGTTCGCACTTGAAAGTAGAATCTGCCGGTTATCTATTTCATACTTAATATCAGTCCCGGAAAAGATTTTCCTGAGCACATCGTTAATATTCTGATTATCAATATTAACATTGACTTTCCGTTCAACATCTACCAACGTTCCATTGTATATAAAAAAGAAATTTGTTTGGTCCTCTATTGAGTTGAGTACTTGTTTTATGGAAACATTCTCCATTTTAAGGTTTACTTTGGCGATTTGTCCGTACATCACCAACGCAAATCCCTGAAAAACAGTAAGAAACAAAGCAACAACGGTTAGTTTCATAGTTAGTAATAATTTTGATTTCCAGATATCAAGGAATCCGGAAACAATTCTAAATTGTTTTTTTTTCATAAATTTGTAATGTTTTGTTTTAACAATTCAATTCATTAAGTCCCAGTCCAATGGGACAATCATTTAGAAAGTGGGAAATGGTCCAATATTTCCCACTTCTTTTTAGTTACGGTTTATCATAGGCACTTTTATTTTTTAAGGTTTTTTATCTCTTTCTTAAAATAATTCGCTGTTTTTCAAAGCTTCCATCATTTAACCGTTTCCCCGGGATAATGGTATATTCAACGGGAGAAGTTCTTTTAATCAAGCTCAGAATCTGCTCGATTGTTTCGTTCTGGAAGGTAGCCGTGTAGATATAATTTCCAATATCCGGGTCTGCAATTTCAATCTGAACATTAAACCAGCGATTCAGCTTGTTTACAACCTCACCTATTGGGTCATCCCTGAAAATTAATTTCCCTTCAATCCACGAAGTGTACTTTCCTGTATCGACTTCTTTAAGAGAGATGGTTTCCCTCATTTTGTTATAGGTTGCCCGCTGTCCGGGGTTCAATGTGGTAACTGACCAGCTTTTGTTTTCGTTCTTTTCTAAAAGCTTTACTTTTCCAGAGGTTAAAACAACTTCCGTTTGTCCTTCCTGCTCATAATTAATGGCATTGAACTTTGTACCTACGACTTCAATATTAATTTTACCAAGGTCAACGTTAAACGGATGCTTTACATCTTTTGCAACATCAAAGAAAGCTTCACCCAAAAGTTTTACGTTCCGGGTACCGGAAGAAAAAGAAGATGGATAACTTAAGGCGGTTCCTGAATTTAACCAGACTAAAGTTCCGTCCGGAAGTTTTGCCTGAGATTTAACTCCAGGGGGAGTGGTTATGGTTTGCCAGACAACAGTATTATTTGAGGTATGTTTTGCCTGAAAGAAATAAATCACTCCGCTTATTAGCAAAGGAAGTAACAATATTGCGGCAATTCTCTGCCAGTAAAATAGAAAATTCTTTTGATAGCGCCCCGATGACGGCTCTGACTTACTATGCACATTTGACAACGCCCTGGACGCATTGTATCCTTTCATCTCCCGCAGTAAATCGAGGGATTTCCATACCTTTTCTGCATTCTTAAAAATTATCTGATTTTCCTCAGAGGTACTTTTCCATTCCTCCAGCGCTCTTTCTTCAGTCTCGGTCAGGGTTCCTGAAAAGTATGAGGTCAATAACTCATCGTAATTGAAGTGCTCGTTCATTGGCAGAAATTAAAAATAGTCAGGTAAAATTCTTCACTCTTTATTAACCTGACACCCCAGCCAAGCAAAACACATATATGATTTTGAGAAAAATTATTTTAATAGTAAAAAAAGCAGCATAGAAGGAAGGTAATCCTCTAACTCGGTGCGCAATATTTTCAAGGCATTACTAATCTGAAGCTCTACGGTCCTTTTGGATATTCCCAACATTTCTGCAATCTTTCCATTGTCTTTTCCTTCAAAGCGGCTAAGAATAAATATCTCGCGACAACGTGGCGGCAATTTTTGCATGCCCTTCTCGATAAGTTCTGTCAGTTCAGGCTCCGAAAATTCCCAGTTAACGTATTCTTCAGCAGATTCTTTAATTGACTGAGAACCAAACTTCTCTTTAATTTTATTATGTCTCAAATGGTTAACAGCCCTATTTTTGACTGAAGTAAAGAAGTATGACTTTAATGATGATGTGATTTCAATTTTTGAGCTGTTGGTCCATAGCTTGACAAAGAAGTCCTGCACCAGATCTTCCGCAACATCAGGATCGTTCACCCATCTTCTGGCATACGCGCAAAGCCCTGAATAATAATAGCTAAAGACAAAATCAAATATGGTCCTGTCTTTATTCTTTAGTCCTGCTATGATGTACTTTTCATCCAAGATGCGGAAAGATTAGAGGCCCAAAGATATAAACATTCTTTTGAAGAAATAATCAGGTAGAATTACAATGCATGAATAAACAAGTGTGATTTTTTTTGTAATTTAAGCCTGACTATCAATATTTTATATTACAAATTAATATACTTATTCTAGATTTTCACTTTGCATTCAAAAGGCCGGGAATAAAAGAACCTGCTTAAATTTAATTCTAAATCTCAATATACATCCCGTTTCATCTTCGATACTCTTCCCCTCTCTACGCGTGGCAACTCGTTATACAAATCTTTTAATGATTGATAAGCAACAAGTTAATAAGGTTAGATGTATTTGTGCAAAAGATTTCTACTTAGGTTTGGTTTTAAAACCTTATCGCATGTTTTTTGACCTTACTAGAAATTCGCAGGCCTGCCAAAATAACCTTATTCCCTTATTTTCACAGTATTATCATGTAGCTTATATCGAACTCACGTGATTTATTTTCGCGGATCAAACAATTGTGGCAGCCAAACTTTGAAAAACGGATGTCCTTCCTTCGAGTTTCCGGCCGAGGCATAATCGCAAAGAACAACCAGAATCGGTTTCGGGCCACCTTCGGCATACGATTCAGGCATAAACGGCGCTTTAAATTCCATCCAGAGTTCAGGATTCTTTTGAGCAACCGGTTCCAACTCGATGAACCCATCTTTGCCAACAATAGGGCTGATCACAGCATCTAATTCGGGCACGGCTAAACGGGCATCGCGCGACAACAGCACCGGCCCGCGGAAAATAGCAACACTCTCGGGTGCAGTTCCCATACGAACCACGCGGCCACGCATATCAAGATTCAGTTCAATCACATCACCAGGTGCCCATAACCTCTGAATTTTAGCCAGTTGACCCGCCTGAACCGTTTGAGGTTCGCCGTTAACAGTCAAAGTAGGTTTGGCGCTCCACTCCGGAATGCGGATAGAAATCAGCATATTTTCGGCTTTACCGGGCTCAACTTTAATCAGTATCTTTCCGCTTTCCGGATAGTTTGTATTTTGTATGATCTCCAGCTTTTGTTTCCCGGGTGTTTGTAAGCTGTAGTTTCCTTCGGCAAAGAAATTGATCTGAATGCCATTCTTTCCCGACATTACAGCGGTCAGCGGAATGGTAAACAAACCACGCGGGCCACTTGCCACACAACAATTCAGCCCCATGTGGCATTGTTCGCCTCCCTGAAGCCGTTGACCTGACAAGGGCGTATATTTGGCCCAATCCGATCCGTCAACACTCATTGCTCCCAACAGCGCGTTGTCGGCATATTTTGCTTCGCCGGTCAGCCGCAACAATTGCTGATTCAGCTTTATCCAGGTAGCCGTTACACAAGTTTCCTGGTAATGTTCAATCGGGTGATCCTGATGATCGTTCCCATGAAACCAGCATTCCATAACCGATCCCGATCCGGCAACGTTTATCTCGCTATTGCGAATACTTTCCCAGGTATTTTCAACTGCTTTTTTATATTCTGGTTTCCCGGTTAACCGGTACAGCTCGAGTAATCCTTCGTAACACGACATCATCTCGTAGGCTTTTTGCCCCTGTTCCCATCCATACCAGCTGGTTTTTGGCTTTGGGAAACGCTCGGAAACTTCCACCGTTGATTTGGAAATCAGCTGAGGACCATCGGCAGTTTCCCACTGACGAACAATCTCTTCAGCAAAATCGAAGTACTTCTTATCGCCTGTACGTGAATACAAAAGGCAAACAGGCTCCAGCACCGACGAAGCGGCCATTCCGCGATGATTACCCTGCCTTACAATCCACAGGCAATTTCCCTGCGATTTCCTTTATTTTCTGAACCATGAGATAACCCGACTGCCTGCGTGCTTCTTTTCCCTGATGGTCGAAATGAACGCTGAAAAAGTAAAACTCTTTTCGGGTTTTCAAATCGTTGAACTTTCCCCACGAACAAATTCGCTTACAGCACTGGGCATCCCAGCCTAAAGTGGGTTTATCGGGAGTTTGGCTCAACCAGAAATCACCGGAATTCAACAGCTTAAATCGATCTTTCTTATAAAAAATGGCTGAATGTTCACCTGCATCTTGTCCATCATCACGACCATGACCGGTAAACGCATATTGCTGGAGCTCGGCAATGCCTTTCAACTGGCCAATTAACCCTTCCTGCGTACCAAAAATGTCAAAATCGTGGAACTGAATCAGCGCTTTGACATGTTCCTTGCGGTTAGTCCATGAATTTTCACCATCGTTTGGATTTTCGTACCGAAGATTGTATGAAGCTACTCGTATTGGATTGCCTTTTTGCGCATAACTTATTTTCACAATGAATGTCGCTAAAGCAAAAAGCCAAAGAAATTTTCTCATTTCGTTTAGGTTTTCAGGTTATGGTTTGGGCTGGATAAAATTAACACCAATAAATCGAATCACAGCATCACACCTCTCCTGTTTATTGTACGGAGAATAAACTTTTGCAAACAGTATTCTCCGCGCGGGATCGATTTCGAGCAGGCGCATATACCCGTCGCCATCGTTCATCCCCTGATAATCCTGTAGAATTTGATAAATGCGATTTCCATTGTCGCCGCGATCGTTTCGCCATGCAGTAATCCCGGTATGCCCACTTAAAACCAGGAGAATGTTTGGATATTTTTTAATCAGTGAATTGTAAATTTCGTAGGGGCTCAAGTCTCCATAACCGGCATTCCGCTCACTGATATCGCCATTTCCGTTCAGATGGTAATGAGTCAGGATGACTACATTATGATCGGGATGTTCAGTAATCACTTTGTCGGCCCATTCAACCGGACCGCGCCGGGCGCAAAACTCGAGTGAGACTACCAGCCAGTTTAGCCCACCTGCTTTAAATGTGTAGTAAGCATTATCGCTTTTCCCCTCTTCCCAGCGGCCTTGCTGACCTTTCAACCTGCTAACCGGAAAATAGGTATTAAATTTCATGGTTTTGCGAAGGTTGAGGTTGGTATTTCCGGGAGCAGCACTTCCACTGTTTTCGCCAACCGCTTCACCATCATGGTTCCCTAAACAGAGAACATACGGAATCCCGGCATTATCCAGTATCTTTAAGGCATTACTTGCTTTTTCCCAATGAGTTACATTATTAAAATCAACAATATCACCCACATGCAAAACAAACGGAATGTTGAGCGAATCTTTTTTATCAACAATCCATTGCAACTGGTTTATAAACATTTCAGGGTGCCGGTTTACCTCACACTGTGTATCGGGTAACACCGGAATGGTAAATTTCTGGGCGAACCCACTGGCAATAGTCAGGATAAACAGGACTAAAGCAGCAAAACACAATTTTGTTTTCATTTTTATGATTTTTCTTTTATACCGTAATTTTTTGTCATTCAACAGTTACTCCTTTTACAAATTCATTACTGCCTAAGGTGGCCAGGTTTTCCACCTTATGCCCGTTTATAAAGTAATCTCTCAGATGTATATTGCTTATTGAATGATCATTATCAAATCCTGAAAAATACATCGAAGCTTCTTTACTGCAGTTGAAATCAATGTCGCCAAAATAAATATTGTCGCGGATGAATTTATCATATTCCTTCAGTGTCGAATTCTGATCAATCGGAACAATTTCGGTTGTGCCCAGAGGCTTAACCGAGCAACCTGATTTATTGAAGCGGATTTTATTAAAATAGATATCGCTTATTCTTCCGCGCACCGTATCTTCAGAATAGAAGGTCGAATAAATTCCAAAAACAGCAATTTTTCCCCAGGCATTCGGAATGATGGGAGTTGTTCCAATTGTCATGCTGTCGGTGATTGGATCTTCAACTGCAATATTCTCAAAGCGAATATCTTTGACATGTCCCCGGTCGCAGTTCTGAATATCCATTGCCACGGCTGTAAAATGAGGAATCTGGCAATTGGAGAAGGTAACATTTTTGATGGTATCGGCCACTATACTTGCCCCAATCTCGATTGCCCTACCCCAGTCGTTCCATAAAACACAACTGTCAACCGAAATATTTTCAATGATTTTATACGGATCAACATACGCCTTACGGGTTCCTCGAATCACAATGTTGTCGTCGAAGGTGCGAATAAACGTGTTTTTAAACTGAATATTCCGGCAGCTCACAATATCCAGACCATCGGAATTGTAACGCCAGTGCCCGATCAGTTTCAAATTATTGAAAATTAAGCTGTCGCAATTGGTTGGTATAATTGTCCAGATAGGAGTATCGCGCAGAATAATTCCACTTACCGTCGAATGGGTTACCTGTTTCAATGCAATCATTGCTGAAACCTCTCCTCTTTTAAATTTACTTGCATCGAGTATACCACGTCCGGCAATGGTCACATTCCGCGCGTTTTCCCCCCTAATAACTCCATATACAATTGCACCGCCATCGATGTAAACCGTCTCGTCACTCTTTACCTCAATGATTCCTGCTTCGTGTACTCCTGGTCCGAAATAATGCACTTTGGGATCTTTTTTATCGATCGTTACTGTTTCGCGAGGATTGGCAAAAACATGCAGTGCATGATGATAACCGTTCACCTCAACCACAAACTGCATGGGTTTCGGCAATTTAAACTCAATTGTCTTTCCCTCGATTTTAGGTTTTATTCCAAATTCTTTAGGACGAATATCGAGTGAATGAATTTCTTTTTCAGATGTAATGCGCACCACTACTTCTTCAGAAATATCGAAATACGCGAACGAAGCCATCTCGGTTTGCTCAACAGGTCGCTGATGTCCCGGCCATATCTGGTTAACCGGGTATTTCGAAACCCTTGCCTGGTAAACAAACACAGGTTTCCCGTTCACATTCAGTTCAAAATCAGTCGATTTTGGTTCACCATCCGGAGCCGGATAGACAGATACACCAGACCTGCAACCAGCCAGGAGAATTGTTGCAAACAGGATAAAAAACAGATGATTTCTCATAATTATTTTCCGTCGACTACTTCTTTAATCATTTTTAGTTTGGAGGCACCCGGATCGCCTTTGGTGGGCACGAGGTAACCGCCTTCACCCAGCTCGTTCCAGGCATAAACCAAAATCAACCTTTCCCTGGTTGTCTTCGTTGGATTGTCGTCCATCCATTTAACTGCATCTTTGAGAAAGCTCTTGAACAACTCAGGCGAACTGTCGGGATAGTACCAGCCTTCCTTTTGCTTTAGACCTTCGGGCCCTTCCCACGGACGCTTGTCCCACCCCGAATTAAGTACAGGAATATAAGGTTGTGCCTCGGAACCTCTCCAGTTTGGCTTTGCCCGGTCGATCAATTCCTGAAACTTATGTTCTTCGTGACCGTCGGCATATCCTGATGTCAGATTGTAATGTGTGCTGTAGGTAAATGCTTTTTTCTTTGCTGATTCGCCACAGCCCGCCAGGGCGACACCGTCTTTAAAACCCTCTTTCTTTGCGGTTTCCTGTATAATGGCAATCTGTTCATTCGTAATTGCATTGTCGCCTGTACCGAAAATAACAAGCAATGGTTTTCCATCCACTTTAATGTATTGCGGATCTCTGAAATATTTCGCCCAATATTTAACTGCACTTTCCCAATTTTCGTTACCCAAAATCTCAAAACCGGCATGATTAGCGATCAATAGGCTATATTTCAGCCGGTTCTTATTTTTTGCTTTCAAGTACAACTCCATACTCGTATGATGATGGTTTTTTTCAACAGCATCGATGTTGAGTGGACCTTTATTATCCTGCCAGTACCAACAAAAAAGGAAGAAGTCTAAACCGTTGTCCGCGGCAAGGTCAATCTGGCGTTCCATAATTTCCTGTGTATCGTCGCGCCATCCCCAAACAGGTTCTCTGTCTGAAAAATCCCTGACAAAGCGTTTGGTCAGATGAGTCGGAGCATTTTTAGCCCACGGTTCGCTGGGGTCCTCAGCCAGCCTGTTTTTACCAGCCCAACCATCAAAATAGTAGGCGCCTACTTTTACATTGATTTTGTTTCCCTGTGCATTCACCTCGCTAAAACATCCTGCGAAAATGAAAAACCCAACCAGCAAGGCTGTCATCGGAAACAAAGAAATACGCAAGGAACCATTTTTTAAAGTCCCGTTTTTATTAAAACTGTCAACAGTATATCTTTTCATTTGTATAAATTTTCAATTTAGGTTTCAATAATTTTCGTATTAACTTCAGTTTTTCAATTCAGATCTCAACGAATGGAATAGCCATTTATACATTCCCGGTTTGTATGAACATTAGCTCTTATGGCTATTTCATGAGTAAATCCTTATTAAGTGTTTTTAATCGTAAAATTCACCTTATTGGGAACAATTAATACCTTTCATATTTGCCATTAACAAACACATCCTTAACTGCTTCAAGGTAGCCAAAGCCGTTGAGCATATCGGGCAACAGATAACTGCCTTCAACCCATTCGTTCCATGCATTAATGGTAATCAGTTTGGGCTGTTCAGGATGAGCATCGGCATATTTTTTTGCTTTGCTCAGAAGTGTGGCAAAACTTTGAGGCGTATTGTTATAGTGTACAACATCTTTAATACCTTTTGCCGGAAAGCGAGGTGTATCGTCCCAGCCAATTGAAACGCAGGGGAACACCGGAATATCAAGAACAGAATCCAGTTGTTCACGTATTTTGATGGAATTGGTTCCGTAAGCGATATAATCCTCAACGCGCCCGCCCATGTTGTACATGGCCACACTATTGAAGCCCATCGTTTTTGCCTTATCGCGGAACTGATTGGCTTTTTCGTCAGACATCAGAGAACCACCACCCTGATTCCACTGGATATGCAAACCAGGAAAGCCAGCTTTCTTAACCTCATCACGAAAATAATCAAGCGCTTTACGGGTTTCGTCCAGGTTACCGCCAAAACTTTCAAGCAGTTTATCGACACTGAAAATCGAGAATACCGGTTCGCCATTGATCTTTAAATAATTCGGGCGTTTAAAGTATTGATTAATGACCCTATTGACAATGATTTTGTAGTTTTTCCAATCGACTTTGGCATCCCAAAGAATGTTGGTGTTGTCTTTGTAACGGTGAACATTCCAGTAATTATACTTTACATCGTGGTTAGCCCACATGATGTAAAACTGCATCTTTGAATTGTTCTTTGCTTTCAGAAAACCATCGTTCAGGGCGCTTTCCAGATAGGGACCTTCTTCGTACCAATACCAGTCGTAAATAAATACATTAACGCCATGGTCAGTTGCCACATCAATCCACTTCTCCACCACTTTAGGGTCATTGTCCATCTCGTAACCCCAAAGTGGCTGACGGGACTGGTAATGTCCTTCAAATCGAGGATTTCCTTTTTTGATCACTTCCCATTCGCCAATCCCTTCCGACCATAACTTCTTATGGGCCAATGGATCGTCGTGACACGATGGCCAGATATAGGCCGCCACCAGGTAGTCGTTCTTAACTGTTTGTTTTTTTTGCTGCGAATGGGCATAGGACATACTTCCCAGGAAGATGATCAATACAATCGCTAATCTCATAATTACGCTCATTTCGTTTATTTTTAGTTAGTTAATTAGTATATCGGTGCTCTAAGTAATAGGAAAAATAAAATGTCATATTTCTATTTCATGACTCACCCCGAGCTCGCTGTGCTCGCTCCGCCCCTCTCTCGCGAGAGAGGGGCAAAGTCACCGCAAGGTGGCTTGGGGTGAGTAAGTTTAAATACGACAATAAATACTTCTCATTACTTATGTGGTCAACTTCATACCGTCGAAGGCAACCAACGTTAGTTAACTATAGCATTGCGAATGGCTTTAAGGTATTGGCCATCAGGATCGTCTTTACAAGGGACAAGCCAGCCACCCTCGCCTATTTCGTTCCAGGCATAAATTAGACCCAAACGGTCTTTGGTTATTTTATCCGGATTGGCATCCATCCAATCGGCCATACTTCGGATATATTGTTCCAGTTCGGCAGGCGTACCCCGGTCGAAATGCGCCGAAACAGCTACCCCTGAACCAAATCCTTCACCATTGAGAGCCTCCCATGGACGACGGTCCCAACCTGCCGTAGCACAGGGTATGTAGGGCATATTGGGGCGGTCGGTACGTTTCCAAACTGAAATATTGTAATCAGCCAATAATTTGAACGGATAAATGTCGGTCAGGTTGAGGCCGGTACTTGGTTTGGTGTTGTATATGGTTTGTACCTGGAAACCGTTGTCGGCAATGCCGCAGCCGCAGCCGGCTACCAGTACTCCCGGGAACCCGGACTTGCGGGCAGCTTCCTGGAGATAGGCCAACCCATTTTTATCAGCACCGTTAGGCAGAAAAATGGTAATCACTGGTTTGCCATCAACTTTCAGATACCGCGGATGCTTGAAATATTTGGCAATCCAGAAATCAGCGGCCTGTTTCCAGGCATCAGTGCCAACGATTTCAGAACCAGAGTGGTTTGCAACCAGCAGGCAAAACTCCATCTTCCGGTTGCTATTGGCATTCATGAACAGGTACATAGGCAGGTTTAACGAAAGACTTTCAATAGCCGGAACATTAATCGGCGCTTTCGTATCTTTCCAGTACCAGCAAAATGAGAAATACGCAATTCCATTGTCAGCGGCAAGATCGATCTGCCGCTCCATGATAGCCTGTGTATCATCGCGCCAGCCCCATACGGGTTCCCGACCTGCAAAATCTGTTGCCAACATCTTGGTAAAATGACTCGGCATCCCTTTGGCCCAGGCATGTTCAGGCTTACCATCATCATAAGGACATTTACCTGCCCAACCGGCAAAATAGTAGGCTCCCAGCTTCATTTGAGGCTTCGAAGTATAAGAACCGGCATCATCTTTACATCCCACAAAAAACATCATCACATTTATCAGGATTATTGATAAAACCCGGGTTGCAGACAACGAAGAATTGACAATATTCTTCATAATAAAGCTGGTTAAATTAGTTTATCGGTTAGTTTACCACTTTCTTTATAGCTTTCAAGTATTTGCCTTTCGGATCGTCTTTGCAGGGAACCAACCATCCGCCTTCGCCTATTTCGTTCCATGCATAAATCAAAGCCAATTTATCTTTGGTCGCCTGTTCCGGATGCTTGTTCATCCATTCGGCCAATTTCAGGAGATATTGTTCTAATTCTTTGGGCGTTCCCCGGTCGAAATGCACAGAAATATCAACTCCTTTACCAAAACCCTCGCCATTTTTAGCTTCCCAGGGGCGGCGGTCCCAACCCTGAGTTACAACAGGGATATATGGAATTCCATTATTTTCGCGCTTATTCCATACCGAAATATTCCAGTCGGCCAGAAGCTTAAACGGATAGATTTCTTCGTTATTCAGCCCTTCCCTGGGTTTGGTGTTGTACAATGTTTGCGCCTGAAAACCTTCTGTTAATGAGCCACCTCCACATTCAGCCACCAACACTCCGGGGAAGCCAGCTTTACGGGCAGCTTCCTGCAAGTATGCCAGACCATCTTTATCGGCATTACGTGGCTGGAAAATCATAATAACAGGTTTTCCTTCTGACCTTAAGTAACGCGGATGACTGAAGTAATTTTTGATCCAATAGTCAGCGGCTTGTTTCCAAGCATCAGTGCCAATAATCTCGGCGCCGCCATGATTGGCAACCAACAGGCAATACTCCATCAGATTGTTGTTCCGGGCTTTCATAAAAAGATTCATCGGCAGATGCTTCGAATCGGCTTCGATAGCTGCAGGATTGATTGGTCCTTTATTGTCGCGCCAGTACCAGCAAAACGAGAAATAACTGATTCCGTTATCCGAGGCCAGTTTAATCTGGCGTTCCATCAATTCCTGGGTATCGTCGCGCCATCCCCAGATTGGGGTACGACCCGAAAATTCGGTAGCAAGCTTTTTGGTGAAATGCGTTGGCATTCCTTTCGCCCAGGCATTTTCCGGCGTTCCGTCATCATAAGGGCATTTGCCTGCCCATCCGGCAAAATAGTAAGCACCAAGCTTTATTTTGGGAGCCTTTTGCGCTTGTACATTAGTTATCCATAAAATAAGACAAACTGATATAACTAAGTACATTACTCTATTCATACTACTTTTCATGATTGATTAAGTTTAGTTGGTTTAGGTTTATTTCCGATTTTTTTCAAAGACTACATCTCTGACTACTTTTAAATAACTGGCATCCGGATCTCCTTTCGTTGGAACGAGATATCCGCCTTCGCCCAGTTCATTCCAGGCATAGATTACAATGAGCCTTTCTTTTGTTGTTTCTTTCCGATGTTCATCCATCCATTTCACAGCATCTGTCAGCAACTTTTTAAATTGCTCGGGCGAATGATCAGGATAATACCAACCTTGTTTAGCACCACCCTGCCCATTTCCGCTTTTATCTTCCCACGGGCGTTTGTCCCATCCCACAATTACAGTCGGAAGGTAGGGTTGCTGCGCTGTTCCTTTCCATTGACCGCGTTGCGCATCGGCCAGCTCAATATACTTGTGCTCCTCGTGCCCGCCGGTATAGCCAGGGATAACATTATAGTGGGTACGATAATTGAAGTTTTTATCTTCGGTACTTCCACAACCGGCTATCGACAAACCCTTTAGCCCCTGTTTCCGGGCAACTTCCTGCATGTGTGCCAACGCTTCATTATCGATGCCCTTTGAATTGAAAATCACGACTAAGGGTTTTCCATTAACTTTGAGGTACTGTGGATCGTTGAAATACTGCATCCAAAATTCGACGGCTTTACCCCAATTTTCGGTACCCGTAATTTCTGAACCCTGGTGGTTGGCTACCAACAGGGCAAACTTCATCCGCTTTTCATTTTTAGCTTTCATAAACATGTTCATGCTGCTGTGCTGCGGGAGGTTTTGAATTACTTCAGGATTGATCGGGCCCTTATTGTCTTTCCAATACCAGCAGAACAGGAAAAAACCAAGTCCGTTATCGGCAGCCAGATCTATTTGCCGATCCATAATTTCCTGTGTATCGTCACGCCAACCCCAGATGGGCTCGCGATGGGCAAATTCATCAACCATGCGTTGTTTCAGACTAGTTGGTGCATTTTTGGCCCAGGGCTCGTTTGGATCGTCGGCCTTGCTGTTTTTTCCCGACCATCCATCGTAATAATATGCGCCAATGTTTACCTCATGTTTGTTCTTTTGGGCTGCTGCATTTTCGGCTCCGGCGATCAAAAACATCGGTAAAAATGCCAGAAACAGATACCGAATAGCTATATTCTTCATTTTTAATAAGTTTAATTGGTTTAGGTTTGTAAAGAATTGCTTCAGTAACAGAATTACGGATTCTGTATGAATTGACTGATCTCAATTCAAAATTCCGTATTCTTAAAAAATATCAACAGGTTCAGTAAAATCTTAACCTGAAAAAGCCAATGGGAAGGCTATCCTCAAAGTAAAACCTGAGGACAGCCTTCTTAAATTAGAATATCACGGGAGTATAGGTTTCAAGAACCACAGCACGATCTCTGATAACCAGGGTATCGGTGGCTGAGTAGGTTTTGCCCGCACTTGTAAACTGGTAGGTTAAATGAATGGCATCACGCTTTTTGTTGCCCCACTCGTCGGCATCGTCCAGAAATTTTCCGGTGCCGGTGATGGTAAACGCCGAACCTGTGTTTTCCTTTACGGTACAGTTTCCGTTATCGTCGAATGTAAGTAACATATTCAACGTTCCCGACAGCACTGTTGAACGAACGCTTCCTGAAGTTGTTACCTGCCTAAGGCCACTGGTGGCCAGGCTCCACACCTCATTGTCAACCACATAAGGGGTGCGATAAACCGCTTTATCAATGATTGCTCCTGAAGCGTCTTTCACCGTGCTTGTACCGCGGTGAAGGTATTTACCATGATATGGGTTGATGTACTTAACTGCAAACATGGTAAAGTTCTTCGGAACGGTTATCCAGTTACCTGCAATCCTTGGGTCTGGATTATCGACAGACTTTTTCCCTTGCAGAATCGAGTCCACATCGTTTGATGATTTAATGCGCAACGGGATGACATAGGTCGATTTTATTGCTTTCGGATCATTGAAAAAGGCATCTTTTAATTGGACTTCCAGGTTTCCGTCAAACGATCCGCCGGGAATCACCAGTTTAGAGGAAGAGCTCAACGTATAATAGCTTTCCGGCATGATCCGGAGGGTATCTTTTGTTGAGGCAAAAAGCACCCTTTTACACAACTCGGGAGCCAATTCGATGTCCAGATTACGATCTTTTGTATTGGTATAAACCCCGCCCATCGCAGCCGAAATCAGGAACTTATGGTTGTTGTCGTTGGTGTTGTCGTAGATATAATCGCCCAGAACCAATACCCGAACCGGATACTGATAAGGGAAATAGGCTGTGGTATATTTATAATCAGGAAATTCGTTATCCTGATTTTTACAGGCGGCTAAGCCAATTAATAATCCGACTATAATCAAAATGTTTTTCATACTATAGTAATTTATTTTTTATGGTAGTATGGAACTCCGTGTTGCTGAGAATTATTACTCTACTCTTTGGTATTATGAAGCAACATGTTCGTTTCATATCATTCATCATTTTTCGTTGCATTTTTAGTTACCATCCTTTATTTTGGATTAAGGCGCCATATTTAATTACTTCCTTGTTGGGAAGAGGCCCGTAATGCATGTAATCGTTGTTGTAAAGTCGTCCTTCAACATCGACGTATTGCATTGTTGAGCCGCTGAAGTTGACTCCTTTTGCTGTTTCAGTTAAACTGGCATTCCAGCGGCGTAAATCCCAAAAGCGGAAGCCTTCGAAAGACAGCTCAATTCGACGTTCGTTCCGGATAAGTGTCCTCATTTCTTCCTTGCTACTAACCGTTGCCAGGTAAGCGTCAGGCTGGGTAATTCCGGCTCTTTTGCGAAGAGCTGCAATTACGTCGCGCGCCGAGTAAGTAAAAGTGCCTTTCCCATCAGGCCCCCAGGCTTCATTGGCTGCTTCGGCATAAATCAGGAACAGTTCGGTGAAACGCATGTACACTTCGTAATGATACTTGGTTGTTGCCGACACCGGGTTCAGGTTTACATCTTCGCGCAACAATTTTTTCAGATAGTAACCGGTCCGGGTTGAATTGTTTATGGAGTCCTTCGCATTAACCCCGCCGCCAACTCCGGTTTTGATGACTGTTGAACCTACTTTATTGCCGTTGTAACAAATGTAAAGGGCTAAACGTGGGTCGCGGTTGGCATAAGGATTAGAAGCATTATACCCACTCGATGGATGATTAATCGGGTAGCCATTAGCCATCGGAAAAGCATCGACCAGGTTTTGTGTCGGGTTGATATTTCCTTTTCCATACAACGATGGTGGAAAATTAGCTGTTTCCCTGGTGCTGCTCAAGGCTTTTACCGTTCTCCAGAGAATCTCTTTCTGATCGCCTTTGGTTGCCGAAGTAACATCAATGGCATCAGCCCTGGTGGCATCGTAAAACTTGCCGCCATTAGGATCGAGCCCTGCTAATCCACCATTCAGGTCGAGCGATGTGCCTGCCAAATTTGCTGCTGTTTGCCACAGAGAAGCGTCGCTTGCCGAATTAAAGGCAGGACTGGCAGCCAGCAACGCGGCCCTTGCTTTAAGCGCCTTAACCGTTCGTCCATTGATGCGCTGGTTAAAACGCGACCCGAAAACGGTATTGTAGTTGCTTACCGTAACATTTTCGTATCCTTTGGGAAGTTGGGTTGTTGCAGTGATGTCTTTGTAATCGTCCATGGTCAGGTAGCTGAGCGCCTTGTCAAAATCGGCGTATATTCTGGTCATTGATTCGGCAAAAGTGGCACGCGGGATATTGAAGTCGGCATCGGCATTCATAAATTTATCGTAAAGCGGAATGCCCAGCAATTTGTCCGAAGCATCTTTTCCCCCAATTGAAATCAGGAGATGCAATTCAAATAACCCACGCAAGGCATAAGCTTCGCCGGCCAGCCTTTTGGCATACATCGAATTAACATCGCTGTTGGTCGATACCCAAGTGATGGTATCCATAATTTTCAGGAAATCGTTGGCATAAAGAATACCTGAATTACAACCATCCCACATATTCACCGGGTTAAAAAGAGCCGACCACTCGCCTGTAGCCATTCGCCTGTAATTATCGAGGTTCACATTGGTTACGGCATTGTCAGTTGCTGTTTCATTATTACTCAAACTATTGTTCGGAATTTTGGTATAAGCCGTAATCAATAACCCTTCGGCATATTTTGGATCTCCATAAACCCTCTCGATGGTGCTATGATTATCATTTTCGGGTTCAAGCATATCTTTGCACGATACGAATGACAAAACCAAAAACGACAATAAAAAAAGTATGTGATAATATTTCATGATTTAGTCTGTTTTTGATGATTAAAATGTTGCTTTTATTCCCAGTGAAAATGATCTGTAATTAGGTTCGCTTCCAACGGCCAGGTCCATCGTTTTCCGGTTTTTTGAGATCGTAAGCAAGTCCGTTCCTTCGACAAAAAATCCCAGGTGTTTCATTTTTAATGAACCTGCAATACGGGAGGGTACGTCGTAAGTTAATTGTACCCGCTGAATCCTAAAATAATTACTGCTGTACATCCAGAATGTAGAATTGCGGAAATTATTGGAATTGGAAATAGAACTCAGCCGCGGAAAAGTAGCCGTTTCGCGGGTTGCTTCTGTCCAGCGATCCAAAACAACTTCCGAATACTTATCATCGCCATCGACCCAGTAATACGAGCTCGACCTGAAATTATCGGCACCCGAACGTCCGTTCCCCAAAGCCAGCAATGTAAAATTGTGATATTCCAGTTTCAGGTTAAGACCATACGAAAAAGGCGATTGCCAACGCCCGATCTGAACTTCGTCGTTGCCATCAACAATTCCGTCTTTATTCTGGTCAACATATTTGATGTCGCCAGGCTGAACATCGCCAAACGCCTGGGGGGCATGGCTGGCAATATCGCTTTCGTCCTTGAAAAAGCCTTCAGCCTGGAGTGCAAAATATGCGTCAACCGGGTGTCCTTCGCGGTATTGATAGTCGTTCGAATAGATTTCGTCTTTCTTTTTAACTTTCGAATCGGCATATAATGCAGTAGCGCCCAGTGTAACAGTCAGGTTGCCCAGTTTTTGTTTATACGTAATACCCAGTTCGGCTCCGTTATAAGCATTGTTGTCGAAATTTTTATACGGAATAAAATTGGAATAAAAACTCGGGTATTGGGTGGATGGAACTGTTACCTGATCGAAATAATTGCTGGTAAACACATTGGCATCAATGCTCAGCTTGTTTTTAAACAAAATACTTTCAAATCCGAAGTTGAGCTCTTTGCGTTTTTCAAAGCCCAGATTGTCGTTCCCTCCATATTTCGAAATAACACCACTGTTCGACCAGCTTCCTTCGTACCACGAATAACTTCCGGAGTTAGTGTAAACATTGTCGTAGTAAAAAAATCCATCAATACCATTGTCAGAATTCATTAACCCGGCTGACAAACGAAGTTTCAGGTAGTTGATTACTGATACCGACGACATAAAATCTTCGGAACTTACGACCCACGCCAATCCCAGAGAGGGAGAGAAAGCGCCCCGGTTTCCTCCGGCCAATTTTACCGAATTAACGTAAGCGCTGCTAAAATCGAGCATGTATTTTTCTTTGTAACTATATGCAACGCGAAGCCCAAGATTGGCATTTTTAACCCCCTGGAAATCGTCCTGTATAATATACCTGCTGCCATAGCCCAGCAACGTCCCGCTGATATGATGAGCTTCATTAAACGTGCGATCATAATTCAATGCTCCATAAAATCCGAACCTCCGATTAAACGATGTGTTGCTCACGTTTTGGGAGCCGCTTCTAACATCAGTATTGTACTTGGTAAGTCCGGTGATTACATCGCTGTTTACATCCCATATTGGAGCATAAACCGAATAGGTATTGGAGATTCCCTGATTGAACCGGGTATAGAAATCGAAACTGAAATTGGTATGGAAAGTAAGGCCGGTCATCAATTTGCCCAAATCAAAATCGATCCTGTTATTAAAAGAGAATGTACGTTGAACAGCATTGGTATTACCTCCTGAATAGCCATCAGCAATAGGGTTTGTCAGATAGCTTGAGTTTCCGCCAAGCAAATATGCTCCGTCAACGTCATTTTTTCGGCCAAGCAATAAGGCATTTTTAGGATCGATGAGATTAATAGGAATTAATGGTGTAAATAAATTGGGACGCAAAGTGGCAGCATTGCTCCAATAACTACCAAGCGCCTGCAAATCGTTATCGAAAATAGCAACAGCATCAATGGCACTCTTTATCCATGAATTTATTTTAAGATCGATGTTTCCCCGAATATTAAACCGGTTCCGTTTGGCAGATTCTCCGGCGCCAAAGTCCAAAAGACTTCCGGTTTGATACCAGTTTATATACGTATAGTAAGTTGCAATATCGTTCCCTCCTGAAAATTCGGAGTTTACATTAAAATACGGTTTAACCGATTTTAAATACTCGTTCGAATAGTAATCAACACTCGGATAACGGTACGGATTTCCTGAACGGTAATTAGAGATTGCAGCTTCGTCGTATAAAGCGGCAAGTCCATCATTCCTTCTGGCTTCGTTATACAGTTGCATATAATCGGCTGACGAAAGGTATTTGGGCAATGCTTTGGGTTGAGAAAGGCCATAGTAACCCGAAAAATTCATTTGCTTACGGTTGGCTTGCCCGCGTTTGGTTTTAATTAAAACAACACCGTTTACCGCAGCGCTCCCATACAAAATCGACGAATTAATATCTTTCAGTACAGTAACCTGGTCAACTTCGGCAAAGGTAATGGTACTAATGTCGCGCGGGAGACCATCTACAATGAACAAGGGTGTTCCGGTGCCACGGATATTCGAGCCTCCCAGCATTCCGGTTAAGCGCCCGCTACCCAAAACATCTGATAGCCATTTGGAGTTGTCGAAATCAGTATATTCATCAGCATTTAATACGCTTACGGCTCCAACAACATCTTTCCGTTTTATTTCATTAAAAGCAATGTTTACATCATCTTTCTCGCCACCGAAAAATTGGGATTTTGTCAATACCAACTCTTTCATATTTATATATTCACCTGGCTTGAAAACCTTTGATTCAAAACCTGTTGCTTCAATCATCAAATTGGCCTGAGCGGGTACAGTAATTGAAAAATTACCTATTTCGTCTGTCGTTGTAAAAGAAGCTCCTTCGTTTGCAAAAATACTTGCCCCCTTAATTGGATTTCCTTGCTCATCTTTTACAATGGATTGCAAAAGAATATCTTTACTTTTCTGAACTTCCTGGGTAAGCCCTATAAACGGAGAATGCAATAAAAGAACAACCAGGAAAAAATATATGGTGAAATATTTCTTCTTCATTTTTTAACTTTTTTTGTTTTTGTGATGTTTACCAACCCGGATTTTGAGGAAAATCTACATATAGCTTGGTATCGTTTATCGGCAGAGGCAACCATTTGTGTCTCGCTTCATATACGCGTGTTACCACAACGCTTTCTTTCAGGTTGATAGGTTTACCATTTGCTCCCCGGTCAAACGAAATCATCGTCTTTTCTTTGTATTTTTGCTCTCCGGCGATGTTCCACCGGCGAAGGTCGAACCACCGGTGCCCTTCGAAAGCCAATTCTACAGCACGCTCACGGATAATTTCAGCCATGAATTTTTCTTTTGTTGCAGTATAAGTGCTTGAAATATTGGGCAGTTGAGCACGGTTCCGAATGACATTAATAGCCTCTTCGGCTGTTATACAACCCGATGCTTTGGAGACAGGTGTTCCATAGCCCTGAAGTACTGCTTCGGCATACATTAAATAAACATCAGCTAACCTTACGATAGGTGTATAAGCCTGGAAATTACCCCATTTATTATCCCACGAATTACATCCTTTGGGTGTCCACTTCCGGTAGTAATAGCCAGTCACACTTCCCTGGGTTCCTCCCTGGTGGCGTCCGCCATTGTATAAAAGTGCATACTTGTCGGGTAAAGCGGCAGCAGCAGTGCTTGTCACCATTTCAACGCCATCGTAAACTATATCAGTGTAAAAACGAGGTTCTCTGCCTGTCCAGGGGTCGTTGGGGTTATAGCCCGAATTAGGGTCATCAATAGGCAATCCATTGGCCATTCCATAATTTTTAATGTAATTGTTGGTAGGAACTTCCACCGAATTGTTTCCGGCGCCAAACTGGACGGGGCTGCTAGTACGGCAGGTCGTCCAGCGAGGATAACCAATATCATAAACCGACTGATTCATAATTACTTCAGTTCCTCCGGGCCTGTTTTTGTTCCCGGATGACCACACCCAGAAATTATCGGTCCATGCGGCCCAGCTTTGCAATTGGTAGGTTCCTTTTTCTTTACACGTGTTTATTACTTGTGCAAACACATCGGCAGCACGCTTGCAAAGATCAGCATCATAAGCATTTGTTCCGGTTGACGATTCATTCATCATTGGGCTGGCCGCGTAGAGCAAATCTTTCCCTAAAATGGAAAGAGCGTGCATTTTAGTAATGCGCGACTGGTTATTTCCCAGCGTTGCTTTTCCGGTTTCGGTATCGTCCCACTTTAAAGGTAACAAAGCAGCAGCAGCCTCCAGATCGGCAGCAGCTTTCAGTGCAGTTTCCTTGTAATTTAAGCGCGGAATTTTCAGTTCTTCAGAAGAAGACAGAACCTGATAGATATAAGGTAAGCCTCCATAGAATTTCATTAGTTCGAAATGGAAATAACCTCTGAAAAACAACAGCTCACCTTTAATGATGTCTTTTTGCTCTTGGGTAGCATCAGTCAATAAATCGAGCTTGCTCAGGCCCAGGTTGGCTTTACGAATGGCATACCAAGCCAGCGGCCACACTCTTTTCGACATTGTTCCGTTACCGGTGTCGCGCGAGCCAGTCAGGAATTTACTTTGATCCCAGTAATTACCATCGTCCCACAACAGGGGTTTATTCGAGAGGGCTTCGTCAGCACACAAGAAATTGTAATAATAGTTTCCTCCCAGACATTTGCTATAGTCGCAAAGACAATTGTGCATTTCCTCAACAAATCCCTGAAAACTGACGAAATTTCCATATACGTCTTTTTCGGTAATGGTTGACTCGGGCGATTTATCAAGATAATCTTCACACGAGGTAAATGATAAAGCGACAACCATCAGAAAGGTTGTAAGCCCCATTTTATATTTGATAATTGAATTTTTCATAGAGCAAACTATTAAAAGGTTAAATCGACACCAAGGTTAAAACGTCTTGAAGTAGGGTACGAGCCGGCAGCAGCTCCACCGCCAGAGGTTGCAGCCTCACGGTCGTCAGGAAGATCTGACCAGAAAAACAGGTTGTTCCCGTTCAAGTAGACCCGAAGTGCGGATAACCCTATTTTTTTAACAAATGCATCTTTGAATGTATAGCCAATTTCAGCAGTTTTCAACCTTAAATAAGATCCATCATAGATATAGTAATTACCAATAAATTCGCCCTGTGATTTCCAACGAGGCAAAAATGAAGTGGCATCAGTATTGGTTTTCGACCAGTAGTCGGCAACCGTAGTAAATACTACATCCTGGTATGAGTAGAAATTATCGAAAGGAATGTATCTCGATACATTGTTTACGCCATAAAACTGTACCATTGCGCTAAACCCTTTATAATCGATACCCAATGAAAGATTATACGTGTTTTCAGGCACTTCGGAGTAGCCATACGGAACGTTGTCGTTGCTGTTAATAACGCCATCGCCGTTGTAATCCAATATATTGTAGTAGCCCGGAAGCTTGGCGTTATCGTTGGTTTCCTGCTGCACGCTAGCAAACACCTGGTCCCAGTTGTTGTAAAAACCGGTTGACACTTGTGTTTTAGTTTGCCCAATTGCAAATCCTGCTGCTTTCTGGTAATCGTCGTAAAGCTGAGGATCTTCTTTGGCTATTACTTCATTGGTGGTGTGCGAAAAAGCTAAATTTGCCCAATAATGAAGTCCATTATTTGTCCTCTTTTCAAATTTCACTTCCAGCTCATGCCCTTTCGATTTTACATGCCCGGTATTGGCGCTGGGAGCAGTAGCTCCGAAGTACGAAGGAATGCTTGTTCTGGAAGTTCCTGCTATTAATACATCGGTTCTGTCTTCGGTAAAATAATCGTAATTTACAGAGAACATGTTCTTCAAAAATCCCATTTCCAAACCGTAATTTTTTTTCAGGGCTTTTTCCCAATGAATATCTGGATTTCCAACCGTTGACTCTTTGTACCAGGTATATGGGCTTGTTCCATTCGGATCTGAATTCAAGCGAGATGCTGTTCCATAAGCATATTGAGTAGCATATAACCAACGACTGCTGCTACCCGAATCATCGCCAACCATTCCCTGGCTATAGCGAAGTTTCAGCCGGTTCATCCAATCGATTTTAAAGAATTTCTCATTTGAAACGTACCATCCCAATGCAACAGAAGGGAAGAAATCGAAGCGGTAGCCAGGACCAAATTGTTCCGACCCATTGTAGGCCCCATTCATTTCAACAAAATACCGTGAGTCATAATCGTAAGTTGTTCTGAATACCCAGTCTTCCCTGTAATTTTTAAACATACTTCCTCTGGCATATTCTTCACGTTTAAAAACGCCCGTTGCTCCTACGTTGTGCAATTTGAATTTTCGTGCATAGTTAAGTTGCGCCTGATACATCATTCTTCGGGTAATTGGTATATAACCGAGGTAGGAAGCCGTTTCAACATTTTCGGCATCAATTCCCCAAGGACTTGCAACCCAGTCGAAAAGATACGAGCTGCTGGTAGGAACATATGTTGTGTATTCGTTTGGATTTTGATTTGGGCCTGTATATTTATCCGAATCGATTATAATCATTGGCGTTGTGGCACCTGCCTCGGGCCTAACATTATTTGAATCAGTAGTACCGCCTGTTGTCGTAAAACTATTGTCGTAAAACAAAGATGCCTGCCCGCTCAATCCTTTGGTAATAAAATCAAGTTTTTGCTCTAATGTAAAATCAGCGTTCAGCTGTGTAGTGCGTCTTTGCAATAATCCGGTATTGTAAACCAATGCTACCGGATTGGTCAATTGTTCGGCAGGTAATTTGTACGAAGCGCCCCATCTTCCATCTGTATCCTGAACAATCATAACATCAGGGGGCATCGAATAAGCGGCACTCCAGGCTTGCGGATTGGTTCCGCTGGTTGTGCTGGCATACGAATAGTTTGTATTTTTGGTGCTGTAATATCCAGCCAGATTAACTTTCAGATTGGTCGTTCCGGTAACTTTTATGTCCATGTTACTGCGGAAATTAAAGCGGTTGTAATTGTAGTTCGGATCGTAGCCTTTGTTGTTTTTATATTTTTTGAACATGTCGCCTTCGTAGAGATAAGCCAGCGAACCAAAATACTTAATGAAATTGGTTCCGCCCTGAACGTTTAAAGACGCATGATGCGACCAGCTTACATCTTTAAATAAAGCCTTTTTCCAGTCAACATTGGGGTATATCCTTGCATATTCGGTTGACTGAGGTGTTTTATAACGATCAACGATTTGTTCAGGAGTGTAATCGGCCCATGATGGTTCGTTAAGTACAACTTCCCGTTCAATAATCTCGTTTTTAGTAAGAAGGGCATTGTACGAATCCATTTTTTCAGGAAGCTTTGAAACTGTTAAGGCCGTAGTGTTATAAGAGAACGATAATTGTGGTTTGCTTACTGTTCCGCGTTTAGTAGTAATTAATATTACACCATTGGCCCCTTTTACACCAAAAACTGCCGTTGCCGAAGCGTCTTTTAAAACCGAGATACTTTCAACTTCGTTTAAATCGAGGTTATCCATGCTACGCTCAACACCGTCAACCAGGATTAAGGGCTGTCCTCCATTCCAGGTGTTACGGCCGCGGATATATATGGCCGTTGCACTTTCACCTATACCAGTACCTCCGGGTTCGCCGCTTGATGTAACGGTTGTAACACCTGGAAGTTTTCCGGTTAATGCCTGTTTTAAATCGGTTACATTACCGGTTTGTTTGAGTTGTTCTTTATTGGTTTGGGTAATAGCTCCAACAATACTTTCCTTTTTTTGTACTCCATAGCCAACTGCAACAACCTCTTCGAGACCAACGGTCATTTCTTCCAGCGTTACATTTATTGTAGCTTTTGTTCCAATAGGAATTTCCTGCGGCTTATAGCCAACGAACGAAAAAACAAGCACTTTGGAATCAGTGGGAACCTTAAGACTGTAGGCTCCGTCGCCGTCAGAAAGAACACCTATCGTTGTTCCTTTTACCAGGATTGTTGTACCCGGAATAGGTTCGCCTTTCGCGTCAACAACTTTCCCGGTGATTGTTTTCCGTTGAGCCTGTTCTGATTCTGTGAGCGCAGGAGTAGAAATTGGTTCTTTTAAATCTTCTTTCTTGTAAAGAAAAACCTGACGATCGTCAATGCGGTAACTTACGTTGACATCCCGAAACAAAATCTCAAGCACTTTATCAATCCGCTCTTCGTTGACTGATATGCTTTTTCGGATATCCGAGTTAACGACATTCTTATTGTAGATAAAAATGAACTCGCTTTTCTTCTCAATTGAGTTTAAGATTTCAGTTAAAGAAGAATTTTGAAGATGAAGGTCAATTTTCGTCTTCTGCGAATAGGTACTGGCCGACAGGACCATTGTTCCTGCAAAAATTAGGATAGTTAGTAGTTTCATTTTCAAAATAATAGCTCCCACTTTCTTCCGGATAAAGGAAGAGTGGACAATCGGATTTTTTTCCATAAATTTGAACTGTTTTAATTTAATACTTGCCGTAAGGCTCAATTAACTCGACCGATTGATGTTACCAGCATCAATCGGTTTTTTAGGTTAGTGTCTCGTTATACCTCCTTTTTTTTATTGTTCGTTACTTGAAAATATATACTTATTATCACGTTTTTCATATCTGCTTTTCGAAATAAAGGCAACGCCGTCAAGTACACGTTCCAAATCTTCTTTTAAATCGAGTTTTCCATATATTTTTTCCCAATCTTCGGGTAGTTCTGATTCAATATCAACATTATAGTAGCGGGATATTTTCTTCAGCAGGATGGAAATATCTTCGTTTGCAAAGGTTAAATATCCATCAACCCAGGCTGTATAAATCTCCATATTTTCTACCTCTGTTATATCGAAAGTTTTTTCGCCTTTTGAGATCAGCGCTTTTTGATTCGGCGCCAGGAATACTTCGGATGATGGATTTTTTTCATTGGTGTTCATTCCCACTTTTCCTTCAACTAAAACAACACTGTAGTCCTGATCCTGATTGTAAGCCTGAACATTAAATTTTGTACCATAAACTTTCATGGTGAAAGTATTCGTTTTTACAAGGAACGGCTTTTTTTTGTCCGGGGTAACCTCGAAAAAGCCTTCTCCTTCCAGGGTAACTTCTCTTTTGTTTTCATCAAAAACAGGAGGAAAAATGAGCTTGGATCCAGAGTTCAACCATACTTTAGTGCCTTCTGAAAGTGTTATAAACGAGCGCTTTCCGAAGGGTACTATTAACTGATTTAGCCCCTTGGCAACCATAGGTTGAGCTATTCCTGATGAGTCATTTACTGTAATTCCTGAGCCATCCGGAGTATATTGAATTGTAGATTTCTTACTTGAAATTGGCACAGTTTTACCATCTGACAGAATCAGTAAAGCATTATCTGATGGAAGACTCTCTGAAACCATCGTCTCAACCCGGGGCTTTTCGTTTCTTAAATAAAACAATGACCCTGCCAAGCCAGCAAGCAACAGTAAAGAAGCAGCGTACCTAAAATAGTTTAGTCGAAGCCGTTTCCTTTCGCCCTGCTTAATTTGCAGCCAAAGTTCTTGTTTCCTTGCCTCAGATTGTTCTACCTTACCTTGTTGAAGATTAAGAATGATCTTAACTGCCAAATCGATTTCGTTCGCCTGATTCGGAAATGTGTTTTTTAATTCTTCTATTTTCGAACCCCGATCATGCGACTTTACAATCTTTCTAAAATCTTCATCCAGAACAAAATCGTCGGCTGCGTATGATTTATACTGCTCAATATCCATTTCGTAATCTATTTATATTTAAAGAGAGAACTTATTTAAAATCTGGACAGAAAAAATGAGTTTTTTTTTAAAAAAACTGTTTGAACCTTACATAGTTTGATTTTTGGGATTACCCCAACCCTAAAGGGAGGCTTAAAAATGAAAAAATCACCCTGTAGGGCTGGGGTAATTTTTTTGATTTTGGGCTTCAATTCAAATTTTAAACAGCTTTTAAAAAAATATTCGATCAGCGGGTTTATCAATTTTACAGATCATTTTTTTCAAAAGGCAGACAACAAATCAGGAACAAAACAAGATCATCCGGATCTTTAACAATTTTTGCAACCTCTTCCCGAATTGATTTAATTGTCCTGTAAACCGATTTATAACATGAATCAACTGATATTCCCATCATCTGGGCAATATCTTCATACGAAATTTCGCTTTCAAACCTAAGGTATACTATTTCCTGCTGTTTCGAAGATAAATTGCTAATGCATTGTTTTACAATCTTATATAATTTTTCGGATTCCTTTTTGTCAATATAGCTTTGCTCCCGAATCTTATAATAATCAAATTGTTCGGTAGTGATATCGGCAGTATACAAGATTTTCTTCTTTCTCTCCAGATTGCTAAAAAGCTCCCTGCGAAACGAACTTATCAGATATCCATTAAGACTTCGAACTGCCGTAATGTTTTTTCTCGATTTTATAAAACTTAAAAATACATTTTGAATTGAGTCTTCAACAATCTGGCTGTCAAGGGTTATTTTATGCCCATAGGAAAAAAGCAGGTCATAATATTGAAAATAGATACGCGATAAAGCATCCAAATCACCTTCATTTATGAATTGATTCCAATCTTCTACCCGACTTCCATTTTTCAAAACTTCCATCTCGTGGCTTTTAGCATCTCTATTCATTACAATAGTTCGTTAACAATTAAGCGGCAATTTTGCCGAAATCCAATAGTTCTTTGACAATTTTTTGATTTTTTGCAGTGTTCGGGTTTATAGTGAACCTGCACATAAATCGTTCGAGCAACAAAGTGTTGTTGTACAGTGTTTTGTAATCAGCCATAGAGAACGACTCTCGTTGGCCCTTATTGTTGGACAGCCAATCATGTTTAGCCAGGTTTACTGCCGTGAGCGATGCGTTGAAATGGAAATCAAGTTTGCCCTTGCTTCTTGCCCGACAGGTGGTAAGCCCTGTAAACTGTTTGGCATCCCGGTACAAGAACTCGATCTGGAAACGCGAACAGTAGTAACGGACGATCTTTTCGCCGCCCTGTTCCAAATCGGTGGAAAAGTACAGCTTTCTGGCCAACTCTTGCCCATCTTTAAAGAAAATGGCAACGGCAAGCTTTATATCCATCTTGAAGGCTTTGGAAAACACAACGGCAGAATAGATTTTAATATCCTCCGTTGACAGGATCAGCGAAAAGTAGTTGGTGTCCAGGTTTTTCACATCGACAATGCCATCGAACTGTTTTGGCCTGCCTTTTTTCCCTGTTTTGTGGCCATAATACTTGTACCGCAATACGCTGTCATCCCTCAAACGGCTGATAAAATGCAGCCCTGCCGAAAGTGGACTTGCCTGCCTTGGGGATGTAACTCGGGTCCAGGGCAACTACCCGCTCTTCGGATGCAATTTGGTTTATCAGTTGCTTGTTGAAGGCCATAAAATCGAACTCCTTTTCAAAATTGTTCCGATAAGTTTGTTCGCTCATGAGACTAAAACGCTCAAATTGAAGAAAGTTAATTTTACCTTTGATGCTCAAAATATGCCAAAGAACGCACACTATAAAATCTTTTCGGGGCTTGCTTAGCTCTGAAAAAGAATTAGTACTGAATATATTGGAAATAAGACACTTAATGCTTTTATTAACCCTGGAGATCATTCTTGTTATATTACGGAATAATCTTTCAAGATGCTGATTTTCAGTGTTTTATCCAAATTTATTGCTGCTTATTTTCTTGATAATCAAATATTTATATTACTTTTTACCGAAGTATTGTTATATAGCCAAACAAGATTATCGTGTGCTTAAAACTAAATATATTCTGTATGTTTTTGCAATTTTAAGGTCATTCATTCTTTAATGGCAAACATTATGAAAGGGACCATCTTACGATAGATAATGTCAAATGAAATAAAACAACTAAAAACAAGAACTATTTGACAAAAATGTGATAATTGGGATGATACTTAGTTCGTGCCACACTTTCCTAGGATGATCTTCCATTGTTTAGCAACTCCAAGAAAATCCTACCCACCTGTGTAAGCTGATGCTTTTGGGCCGGGTGATTTGGATTATCTGGAATCGAATTTTCAATCAATTTATCGTTATGTAGTTTGCGAATTACTTTTCTGAGTTGTCCCGAAATTTCCTTTTGCCCCATTTTAATAGATAACTCTTTCGTATTTAATGGTGCGCTCTCAAGTTGCCTTAGCACAAATCCATAAAGAGACTCCTGCTGTAACTCCTGCTGTAACTCTGGCTGTAACTCTGGCTGTAACTCTTGGTTCTGATTAAAATTCTTATTCGAAAAAGTGACGCGAAATGCTATCCCCGGTTCCTTCCAATCAAATGCTATCTCCGGATAACTTAATAATTCCTCCGCGATCAACTTCAACCCATTACCCCATTGCTCAATAATTCGGAGTTTTTTAAAAACCGGAGCCAATATTTTATTTCGGATGTCGGACTGGCCAGATTCCATATCACTAAAGTCTACTGTAGGCATGAGTTTGCCAGGGCTAGTGATTTCAACTTTATCATCGAAAATTGCTATTTTGATGTCTTTGCCTGTTAACGAATAATCGCGATGAATAACGGCATTACGAATAACTTCCCGGATTGCAATAATTGGATATTCCCATCGGTCATTTCGATAAACTCCGGTATAGTCGGTGGTCCCTTGAGATATATGCCTTAACACGAACTGATAGGCTTGTTCAGCCTGAAGTGCAACATTTACGTCAATAGTTTTCTGATCAATAAAGTTTCCTGGAATCGTTCCTTTAAACCTGGCACATTCAATTTTTGAATATGGAAAATATTGCTTTTGTAATTCATCATCAGATAAAAGGATCAACGCATATGTTGGAAGATTTTTGCCCTGCTCCTGCCTGAAGAGTTCCAGTTTCTTCAATGACTGAACTGTTAGCTCTTCGCCTGTTTTGTCACGGAAGAACTCTTCAAATGTACTAATATCAAGTTGTTCTACTGTTTTATTATAGACCAACTCGCTGTCAAAAGATATGTTTTGCTTGCGTCGTTCGAGTTCGGCAATCATTTCGGCTGATGCCAACCGATTTGTGGAACCAACCCTTATAAAAGTACTTTCCTCTACTGTTTTGTTTTTCAAATGATAAGGTGGACTACTGCCTTTGAATATTTGAGTACGAATAATGTGTTTCCTTTCGTATTGCAAGAAAGAGATCTCAGGAAGAACAACCGGATCACAGAGATCATGAACAAGATTGGCAATTTTTTCTTCGAGAGTAATCAGTTCGTCTTCGTCCAGCCCCACCACTTCTCGGGGATTATCTTTAATGCCCAAATAAAATTCTCCTCCTGCATCATTGGCAAAAGCAATGATCGTTTTTGCCAATTCTGAGTGTGTCGGCAACAATTCTTTGAATTCAAGCTTTCGACCCTCGGGTTGCTGAAGTATGTCGGCAAGTCTAGTCATTGAATGATACTATTCTAAAGTATTAAAATGGATCAGGATAAATTCAATATTCCAATTTAATCTGACTTTTCAATTAGGGTCAAAATTAAGAATATCTTGGTAACTATAAAATTAGAGTAGACGATCAATGCAACAAAACAGCAGTTTATTTTCTGAGTCTGTTCCCTTGCTTTCTTTTACTTTTTAATTGTTGTTTGTCCTTTAGCTGATATTCGCTATGATTGAAAGAACTTCCGACCTGTCTCATCAATTCTTTCAAAACCAACGATTTTAAAACGCTGGTGCTTATTGGCCTCCAAAGACTTTGTTATCATACTGATTTCCGAGCGTTCTATTTGCTCAATTTTTGTATCTATTTCTTTTTTTAAACAGGAAGTAAATTGGAGCATTATTCAACATTTTCATTTGTACCTAAGATTAGACTCAATCCGGCAATCTTCTTGATAAGACGTGATTTCATTACTAATTGAGCTATTCTTGATTTCAACTTGAGTGTATTTATATTAAAAATTCTTCTTCAAAACGGCATATTGTAGCGTATTCTCATACTTTGGCGTTCCATCCTCGTTTTGTGTAAAAGATATAAATTCCTCGAAACATCCTTCCTTGCGCATACCAAGCCGTTCACAAAGTTTTTGAGAACGTAAGTTAGTTTCTTCCACATAACCGTAAATCCGCCTCGCATTTTTGTCATTAAACAAAAATGTAAGATATGCATTTGCTGCCTCTCTTGCATAACCCTTTCCCTCATACTTCCCGTTAAATTGCCATCCAACATTATAAGTATCGGGCTCTTCTTTTTGTGCAAAAAGATTTCCAATAATTTTATCATCTTCTTTCAGGCAAACGGCTAATTGTAGTTCATCTTTTTTTCTCTGCTCAACATTAGCAATGGCTTCTTCCAATGTATCGAGTTTTTCATCAAGAAAGCAGTTTACGCGAGGGATTGAAAGATAGGCATATAACCCAGCTGCATCATTATCCTGAAAGGTTCTTATTATTAATCGTTCTGTTTCAATTCGTATCATACTTCAATTATATTCATCTTTTTTACTTATCCAACCATTTTTTTAGCACAGGCGCTTTTTCTCTGCTAACAATAACCCCTACTGTATGATCATGTTTTAAGACAACTTTCAGCTTCCCATTAATATCGTTCTGTATCATACCTACATTATCGATATGGATAATGAACTGCCGGTTCGCCCTGAAAAATGTATCAGGGTCTAATTCATCCTCCAGTTCATCCATTGTTTGTCCCAATATTTCGCTGTTTCCGTCACGGGTGACGAGGAATGTGATTTTCTGTTCGGTGAAAATATAGCCAATTTCGCTTACCGTTAGTGTTTTATATCCATTAGCTCTGGGCAACAGAAACCTTTTACGGAAAACAGGTGATTTTTCCCTGAAAAGATGCAGCAATTGCTCCAAATCCAAGCCAGGTAAGCTCTTTCTCCTTTCTATATCTACTTTTTCCAGGGCAGCTTCGAGCTCTTCTTTTTCAATGGGTTTCAACAAATAGTCTATACTGTTAACCTTGAATGCCCTGACTGCATATTCATCATAGCTGGTAGTGAAGATAACCGGACTAACAACATCCACTTTATCGAATATATCAAAACTCAAACCATCCGACAAACGAATATCCATCAGGATGACATCAGGTGTATTTCCCGTTTTCAGCCAGTTTATACTTTCTTTTACGGTTTCCAATACTCCTACAATTTGAAATTCAGATGAAATCTCAGTCAACAACCGTTGTAATCTGGAAGCATTATGCTTCTCATCTTCTATAATCAGGATTTTCATAAATAATTGTTTTTAAATGGTCATATGGAACTCGCATGACACCATTATCATATTCACTGGTGTTTTTATAAACATGCTCGTTTCATAACCTCACATGTTATTGATTAGAGGTAAAGTAACACTAAAAAGAGCGGAAGTTTCTTCTATCTCAGGCAGCTGTTCTTCGGATAAAATACGGTATCGATCAATGATGTTCTTCAGTCCGATTCCTGTTGCGGGAAAGGCGTTGGAAATCCGTTGCAGGTTATTGCATACTTTTATTTTCTGTCTGTCGTTCGATGTTATTCTAATAATCAGGGGTTGTTCTTTGGTGGCGATATTGTGCTTAATGGCATTTTCAACCAGCAATTGCAATGAAATCGGAGGAATATACAAATCAAGAGATTCTTCATTTAGCTCGAAGACAATCTGCACATTATCGGCATGGCGTATGTGGATTAAGTAAGAGTAAGCTTTGACAAACGCTACCTCATCACTCAGGGAGATAATATCTTTTTTTAAGTTCTGGATCATATACCTGTAAACACGGGAAAGGTTTTCCAGAAAACGGGTTGCCGTGTCCCTGTCTTCATTTATAAGTTCTGACAGAGTACTGAAATTGTTAAACATAAAATGGGGGTCAAGCTGCATTTTCAACGATTGCAATTCAGACTGCATAGCTATCTCTTTCAACTCCATTGCTTTTAATTGCAAATCCTTTGCTTCAGAAATGGAAGCTTTCCACCTGTTCAGCAAATAATGTCCGGTGTGCACGGCACTTACAAATAAAGACACGATAATGACAGCGACGAAAAATTGCCATGTCTCCAGTAACTCTTCCTGTGTCAGAGGCATATCATCGAATATCCATTTATATATTTGCCCCTGAAGGAATAAAAGAAATAAGGTGGAAGCAACAATAAGTATGGTTTGCACCAGAAAGCGAAGTAATGGAGAACGAGTCCACGGCAGGAAACGTTCCAGCCATTTTGCGATCCGGATACTTGCTTCGATAATTAACCAGCAGAATAGAAAGGTTAGCAGAAGATCAAGAGCAAGTTCAGATTTATTACAGTCGATTAATTCCTTCCATGTTGATGCGTAAGGATTTAAAATAAAATTGATTGCATAAACAGTAACCAGGACAAAAGCGCTAAGCCCTATTCGCAATTTCCAGTTATACTTTTGTTTTTCCGTTTCCATCTTTTCAGTTTCGTTATTGCCATCCACCACCCAATGCACAAAACAATTCTACGTTTGCCAGTACTTTTTCCATAGATAACCGGGCAGTCTGTAATCTTGCCTCCAAATATGCCGACTGTATCGTGATTATATCCAGATAATTAGCTGCTCCTGTAGCAAATAACACCTTGATGGAAGATATATTATCTTTCAACACCTTTTCTTTATTTAGTGCAAAGATAAATTGTTTTTCTATTTCTTCTTTATTTTTCAGAGCATCAGAGACTTGTGCATATCCTTCGAGAACAGCCTGCCGAAATGTAATGACCTCTTTTTCCCTTTCAATGAGCGCTTGTTTGTACTGCGTTTTCAGCTTCCTTCTATTAAATATTGGTTGGGTTATTCCTCCCGCTACAGTTCCGAAAAGGGACGAGGGAACAGAGAACCAGTTTGAAGATGTCAGGCTATTGAGACCACCGGAAAGTGAAATGTTGATATTCGGATACATTGCAGCCTGCTGTATGCCAACCCGGGCATTGGCCGCCTGCAAGGATAGTTCGGCTGCTTTTATGTCAGGACGTGAGGAAAGTAGTGACGCGGGGTAACCTTCGGATGGCGTGGAGTCAAACTCTCCCTTGTCTTCCAATTTTCGATTAACAGGACCTGCATAATTTCCGCACAACACGCTCAAAGCGTTTTCCTGCAAACTTATACTCTGCTTAATTTGCAACACTAGTATTTTATTTCCTTCCAACTGGGCTTCTATTTGTTTGATGCCCAAAACATTAACATCTCCTACCTGATATTGTATTCTCATTATCCGCAAAGTGCTGTCACTTAATTCCCTGCTTTTATTCGCTATATTCAACTGCTCGTCCAGCATCAAAAGATTATAATACCCTTTGGCTATGTCTGCCACTAGCTTGGTCTGGACAGCCTTGCGAACTTCATCTGTTTTCAAATAGTTTGCTAAAGCCTCTTTTTTCTCATTTTTTATTTTCCCCCAAATATTAATATCCCAGCTTAATCCGGCCGAAAGATTAAAATCCTTCGTCTCTCGCTGTCCGCCAGACTGTCCGGTCTGACTGTTTCCGGATACCTTGGTATAACTTCCGCTAATTTGCGAATTTAGTTCTGGCAGGTAGTTTAGTTTTACCGTTCTCAAGGTCGTCTCAGCCAACGCTATATTTTGAATAGCAATAAGCAAATCACTGTTTTTCTGGAACGAACTGTCAAGCAATGCAAGTAATGACGTGTTCTTAAAAAAGAACGGTCTGTCAAGCAATGCCAGTAATGATTTAAAAGAGTTGCGGGGCTGGCGAGGCAGTGTATCCTGACTATCGGCAATACCTTTCACATCCCTATACTGCCCCGGTAAATTAAGGTTTGGTCGTTGATATTTTTTACTTACCATGCAGGATGTCAGTAACAACGAAACAAAAACTATATATGTATATTTAAGATACTTCATTGTTTTACTCATGATTTATTAGCATTAAATCCTAATGTTTTGTTCCTGAAATTTTTTCATGCAATGATTGAAATAGAATATATAAAACAGGAATAAATAATAAGCCCAAAATAACACCGCTTAGCATCCCTCCAATAGCCCCCACACTAATAGAATGGTTTCCTACAGCGGCGGGGCCTGTGGCAATTGTTAGCGGTACCAAACCTATAATAAAAGCCAATGAAGTCATCAATATAGGACGGAAACGCTGACGCGCCCCTTCTATGGCAGACGCTACAATCGGCATCCTTTTTTTGCGTGCCTGAATTGCAAATTCAACAATAAGTATTGCGTTCTTTGCCAAGAGACCGATTAACATGATGAGTCCTATTTGTACGTAAATATTATTTGTTATTCCTGCCATTTTTATAGCCAGAAAAACACCGAACAGTCCTGTCGGAACCGATAACAGAACGGCTAACGGAAGAATATAGCTTTCATACTGAGCCGCTAAAATAAAATAGGTAAAAAGAATACATAATCCGAAAATTAAGAATATCTGTTCGCCGGAACGTTTCTCCTCCCTGCTTAATCCGCTCCACTCGTAACCATAGCCCGTTGGCAGTTCTTTTTTTATAACATTCTCTGCAGCTTCCATCATAGTTCCATTTCCGGAACCTTTCGCTGGCAGTATATTGACAGCTATACTATTAAAAAGATTATACCTGCTTAACGACTCCGGGCCATATACTTTTTTAAGTTTTACCAGGGTATTTATCGGAATCATATTCCCTGTCAGACCTTTCACATACACCTGCCCTAAAGAACTTTCATCCATTCTATATTGTCCTTCAGCCTTAATATTAATCCTATACAATTTTCCGAAACGAATAAAATCTCCGGCCTGACTACCTCCGTAAAACAATTGTAAGGTATTTAATACATCCTTTGGCGTAGTGCCTAATTGATAGGCTTTATCTTCATTCACCTCCACCTCGAATTGGGGAAAATTGCTTCGGAATGTAGTAAAAGCTCCAGATATAGAGGGTTCTTTATTGAGTTCGCCGATTAAGGTTTGTGTGATTTTGTTGAACTTATCCAGATTTCCTCCTGTTTTATCCTGAAGGATAAGTTCAGCTCCACTAACATTACCGAAACCTTCAACCGGAGGACTTCGGAATAAACTAAGTTCTCCTGACTTCACTTTTTCTAATCTCGTAGCCATCGCTTCAATAATTCGGTCCATATCTTGTATATCTCCTCGTTCTTTTTTGTCTTTCAGGCGTATAAAACCTACTGCATAAGAAGGTCCGGAACTATTACTAAGCATATTGAAGCCAGATACACTTGTTACTGAATGCGTTTCGGGCATTACACGGATGGCGCTGTCAACACGGTTGATAACGGCAGTTGTATGTTGCAGGTTTGTACCTGCCGGGAGAGATAGGGAATAAGTGATAAAACTGTCGTCTTCAGAAGGAACAAAGTCTTTAGGAGCACTTATCATCATCCAAAAGGCTACAACTGTTATCAAACTAAGAATTACTGCACTGAACCACTTATGCTTAACAGAAAAGTCAATAATCCTCAGATATTTATTAGTTGTCTGCTTAAATCCGGCATTAAATGCATAAAAGAAACGTTTCCTAAAACCCATTCGGTCTGTTTCACTCTTTTCATGTGGCTTTAAAATTAGTGCACATAAAGCAGGACTCAAGGTAAGGGCGTTCACTGCCGATATAAGAATTGCAAATACAAGGGTAAATGCAAATTGTTTGTAAAATATACCGGCGGGACCTTCCATAAACCCAATAGGCAAAAATACGGCGCACATTACCAGCGTAATGGAAATAATAGCTCCCGAAATTTCGCTCATGGCTGTTTTTGTAGCTTCTTTTCCATCCATTCCTCCTTCTGTTATCTTTGTATGAACCGCTTCGACGACAACAATTGCATCATCGACCACAATTCCAATTGCCAAAACCAAAGCAAAAAGAGTCAAAACATTTATGGAAAATCCGGTGAGTTGCAAGAAAAAGAAAGCTCCGATAATGGATACCGGAACTGCTATAGCCGGTATCAATGTGGAACGAAAATCCTGTAAGAAAATAAAAACCACCAGTATTACCAATATAAATGCCTCTATTAATGTTTTTATTACCTGGTCAATAGATTTGTCTAAACGCTCTTTGGCACTTTGAATAATGCTGTATGTAATACCGGTAGGAAAACTTTGAGACAGTTGATTAAGAGAGGCTCTGACTTCTGTTTCAATTTTATTGGCATTTGAACCACTAATTTGTTGTATCATCAGTGTCACAGCCGGTTTACCATCTTGCTTATTATCACTGTCATAAAACGAAGCTCCGAATTCGACTCTAGCCACGTCGCTTAAACGTAGCATGGAACCATCCAGATTTGCTTTCAATACAATTCTTTCAAATTTAGCGGGATCATTCAGCTTTCCTTTGTATTTCATGGTGTACTGCATAGGTGCTTTTGATTCGGCACCAAACTTCCCTGGCGATGCTTCAAAACTGGCATTCTGGATTGCCCTATCGATATCACTTGGCACCAGGTCATTGACAGTCAGTTTCTGCGGATCTAACCAAATACGCATCGAGTAATCCTTTACTCCAAAAATCATAACATTACCGATACCCTGAATTCTTTTGAGTGCCGGCACTAAATTTATATTGGCATAATTTTGGAGAAACAGCTCATCATATTTTGCTGCGTCGCTACTTACAATGTTGAATATCATGATATTACTATTCTGCTGTTTTGTTGTAGTAATACCTGTTTGTAATACTTCGGGTGGCATCAGGCTATTTGCCTGTGCAACACGATTCTGTACGTTTACGGCAGCCTGATCGGGATTGGTTCCCAACTTAAATACCACCGTAACTGAAAAATTGCCATCATTTCCGGCTGTAGAATTGATATACTCCATTCCTTCTACTCCATTTATTACCTCTTCCAGCGGAATAATAACAGACCGGGTGACACTTTCGCTGTTACCACCTGGGTAAGCTCCCGAAACATTAATGGTAGGAGGAGCAATGTCTGGAAATTGAGTGCTGGGCAATCGAGACAGACTGATTATGCCAAGTAATACTAAGATAACGGAGATGACGGTGGCCAAAACAGGCCTGTTTATTATTTTTTGTAACATGATATTATTGCGGTTGAATGATAGAACATTCTTCAGTTGTTTTCAAATATCAAGACCAGGCGTCGTTGCTGGTTCGGTTGAATGATTGAGCCTTCTTCAATGCTTTCCAAGTCGCGGCTCACAATCCGATCGCCAGGGCGAAGACCTGATTTCACGATATAATAATCTCCTTGTTTTTGGCTGACAGTAATAGCCACACGCTCAGATTTATTTTCTTTGTTCAGGCGAACTACAAAAATCTTATCCTGTATATCCAATGTTGACAATACAGGAATCAATAAAACTTTCTTTTCAGTGTAAGGGAGTAAGATACGTCCGGTATTTCCGGTTCTGAGCAGGAAACGTGGATTTTTAAATGAAGCACGGACACTGATTGCACCGGTACCCGCCTCAAATTCTCCGTTGATCATTTGTATTTTTCCCCGATAGGGATAATCGCTGTCATCCGCAAGTTTCAGGGAAACACTGTCTGTTGCACTAATCTTCTGGTTTAAATTATCGCCTTTGTACCGTACATTGAACCGGAGGAATTCTTTTTCGGTCATAGAAAAATATGCATAGACATTGCTTATTTCCGACAATGTTGTAAGAGGCTGCGTGTCGCTGGCTGATGCAAGATTGCCAATACGTTTAGGAATACGACCTATAAAACCATTTACGGGGGACTTTATCAGGGTAAAGCCCAGATTAATCTTTGCGGCTTCTAATGCAGCTCTTTGTTGTGCCACATTAGCCTGCGCAGTTTCGTACTGGGCTTGCGCACTCCTCAATTGAAAATCTGAAGTAACGCTATTTTGACTAAGCAGAGTATATTTTTCTACTTCCAACTTCGCATTTTTCTGAGCGGCCAATGCTGCATTCAGATTGGCACTGGCAGTATTTACTTGTTCAACGTAGGTACGGTCGTCAATTTTAAACAGTGCTTGTCCTGCTTTTATATAAGCGCCTTCTTCCACAAAAATCTCACGAATATACCCGTCCACCTGCGAACGTATATTTACGTTTACTTTTCCTTCTATACGTGCGGGAAACTCAGTATAGAGTGTTATGGAATCTTCCTGTAAGGTGATAATCGGGAGTCTACGAGTTTGATTGTTTTCTATCGGTTTGTTTGGAGTGCAACTAAACAAGAGACCTGTAACAGCAAAGATGATGAGATATTTCATGCCTTTTTTTTCGGCAAACATATAACAGTATTTAAGCTTATCTTTTCATTTACCGGTGCTGTTTTACCCAAACGGATGAATGGGAATCTGAAATGTAGAAAAGGGTTGCTGAAGTATGAGCTTTAGATGCTTTAGAAAGAAATGAAAAACAGAACAAATTCCGGCTTTAGCCGAAATAAAGATTATTTATCTTGCACTGGCATTTATGCCGTTGCTATTCAAAGCAACCATATATCCGATAATTGCGATTTTTTATACCAAAAATTGAAAAATGACTATTTACTTTATTTTTTCTCATACAGGTTTGTCGTATTATGGTATAAAAAAGACTCGAAAGAACACCTGAAAAATGGAAATGTTTTTGAAATTTTAAAATTTAAAACTCCACGAAATGGAAGGCGTGAAATCATATAAGTTATATGAAATCAGATTGGTATTGCTAGATAGTTTCTCTTCCTGATCATATAAAAAATAAGCATTCTGACGGTTGTAAACATTATAAATGGAAAATTTCCAAACCGAGTCAAAGCGCTTTGTTCTTTTGGGGTTAAAACTAATCCCCAAATCAGCCCGGTGATAGACCGGAGACTTCATCATATTTCGCTCAATAGACGGCAAGCTATTGTCAGTATATCTTTTCCCTGAGTGCAATACAAAATCGGCCAGAAATGTAAACTTTTCATTTATTTTGTAGGTAGCAGAGATTGAAAAATTGTGCGGAATGTGTTCGGACGACAAGTAGCGTTTATTGTTATTTATACCCTTTATTCGTTTGTCCGAATGTGAAAGAGTATAACACAATGTTCCGTTTAACCGACCTTTTTCTTTTTTCAGCATGAATTCTATTCCATAAGCGTTTCCTATTCCTTGTCGCGTATAATTTTCTATTGGATTATCACTATCTATTTGGAAAACACTATCGCGGTAATCGATTGTGTTCGTAATAAACTTATAGTACGACTCAATAGTAAATCCGTAAGTTGAGTTATTTGATAGAGCCATAAACCCCATTGAGTATTGACTGATAATTAGTGGTTTAATATTATCGTTGCAGGGAACGATTAAACGGTACATTAATCCTTCGGTATTTATGCTGGTTAGTTGATGCAGGTATTGAGAAGCGCGATTATAGGCAAACTTCATTGATGCCTGGTTCGAGAGTTTGTAATTTAACTCAAACGAAGGTAAAAAGGTCAAATAATAATCATAATGCATATCTGATTTCCGTATATTCTTCTTGACTGAGGAGGTGTCAGAAGAAAGTGTACTATAGAACTGCCCGTCGGCTAACTTATTGAAAAGGGATGCCCGGCAGCCAGCTTTGATGTAAATTTTGTTGTTCAATTTTCGTTCATTCTGAATATAAAGACTACTTTCAGTTGATACATTATAAATCGTATTATCACTAAGTTTATTTTTAGACTGAAATGGGTTGAAGAACGAGTGAATCTTCAGTTGTCCTCCTAAATTCAATGTTGACGACGGTGTTACATACCAATTATAAGCTTTTTCTAATCCAAAATCGTAAATACCTACTCCTAAAAACATATTATCTTGGGTATAGAAATAGTCGTATAAACTAAAATATCCATTAAGTCTTGTCGATAGTTTGCTGCTTTTAATCTGGTTAAGTTGTAGCGAATACAAGTTGGTTCGCCACTGATTAAAAGTTTGAAAACTCTTGTCAGGCATAAAAAAGGCCCTGTCTTTTCCCCAATAAAGCGAAAAAAGTAATGTGGAATTGTTTTTTAGCTTGTACGAAACTTTAGCATTCAAATCGTAAAAGTAAATTTTCTTGTCTTTGGCAAATAGGGTGGACAAAGGATTTTCGCCTCCTCTGCGTGCCGAAATCAAAAAAGAAAGTTTTGATTTAAGAATAGGTCCTTCGAGTGTTAGTCGTGATGAAATGTTGCTAATACCTCCGGACATGCTGAATTTATCGGTGTTGCCGTTTCGTGTATTTATAAGCATTAATGCCGATGCTTTTCCCCCGAATTCGGGAGGAATACCTCCTTTACTAATACTAATATTTCGGATAATATCTTGATTGAAGATTGACAAGTTGGCAACCGTGTGGTTAGTCTGATAAATAGGAACATGGTCGACAACAATGAGATTAGCACCGTCAGAACTCCCTCTTATATTGTATCCCTGCTGATTGTTGCTATTATAGTTGATACCTGGCAGTAACTCTACAATTTTAAGGATATCGTTTTCAGCTCCAATGGTTGGCTGGCTTTTCATCTCATTTAAGCTAAGAGTATTTGTATTGATATTAAAATTGTCGACTTGAACACTCTTTTTTTGGGTTCCCACAACAACTTCAGTTAGTTCATTTTCTTTAGGTGTTAAAGAGATGTTTTGAACAGAGTCATAAGCAAGATTTAATACTACCATTTTCTTTTCATAGCCTAAATACTGAAAATACAGCTTAGTTTTATTCATTGGTAAAGGGATAGAAAAAAAACCTTCGCTATTGGATGTGGAATAAATATTCTGTTCTAAATTGTATATATCAACGCCAGCAAGCCGTTCTCCGTTTTTTAAATCTGTAACATAGCCTTTAGCAACAATTGGCTTATTCGGTTTCTTTTCTTTTACTGCTATTGAAATGGTGTTTCCGTTTACTAAAAAATCAAGTGGGTAGTTCTGTTTTAAATATTCAAGTAAATCATATATGCTCGCATCTTCCAGGTTTATATTTACTTTCAGATTCTGCGTTTTTATTTCTCTGCTGTTATAAACAAAACGATAATTGCTTTGTGTTTGAATATGGTTGACAATGCTAATCAATGATGTATTTTCGTAACGAAAATTGAAAGTCTGTTGTTGATTTACGGCAAAGATAAATTCAGGCACTAATAATACAAGTGTCAAAAGAGGATAAGTCCAATGCCGGTTGTTACTTTTTTCTGTATTGCCTGTCAATTATATAGTATTTAATTACAATGTAATGTCTTCTATCACTGAGGAATCTTCCGCTTCATAAACATGAAAACGTTTAATAAACGAATTTGGTATTTTTGAAAAATCGAGAAACAGAAACCCATCCAATGAGTTATTAAAAAGTGGATCGATGTTAAATTCAATTATCTTTCCATTTATATGTATATACTTTCTAAATAAAATAGGCAACTTCAATTCTTTAAAATCAGGGTTATCTTTCTCAAAGTCGTAGTCTGAATCAACAGTGTATTTGTTTTTACAGGAGACATAATTACTATAGGTATTATGTTGGTGATGCTTGTTGATATACGACACAATTCTGTCTTTCTCTAGTTTGCAGAGATTGTTACTAATGCTTACCGGACCATATAAATATTTGCACCAAGGGTTTAAACGGACAAACTTAAAAATACCGTACCACAATATGTATAACGGCAATGTTTTTCGCTGATAGGGCGGGGTAATAAACGAACGCCCCAGCTCAATGCCTTGAGCCAATATTGGCTCAATTTTTTTGTTGAAGTTAAATAAGGAACTTGTGTAGAGTGCTTCAATACCCGCTTTTTTTATGAGTTCTTTTCCGTCGCCTATTCGATATGCTCCAACCAGTTGATTAAGCATGTGATCCCAAATTACAAGGTGATTATACGTTTTATCAAATGTATCTAGGTCAATGCTCTTGTTGCTTCCTTCTCCAACTTTTCTGAAAGTTGTTTCACGCTGACGACCGATTTCATACATCAGTGCAGGTATTTCATTATGTTTTGTACAAAACAGTTCAAATGTTCCTTTTCTAAGAAGGCTTTTATTGGTATTTTGTAAATGATTAACCTCTTTTATAAGCAAACTTACGCTTATCTGTTTTCCAATAGGTTCAACCTTTTCCGGAACCCGGTTTGAGTAATCTAAATTAATTATCATTGTGTGCCAGTGTGAAAGTTTGTTGTCTTAAAAAATCGGCATAGTCGTCAATTGACAGGTAGCTTATCTGAGTATCCGTATCAATTGACTTTCCAATTGTGTTTTTCTTGTGTACCTATACTTATGTTATTTGTTCATTTCTATGGCATTTTACGTTCGCCCAAAAGGGTTTATCCTTTCGATCAAATGAAATGTCTTCGAGTTAGTGCCATGAAAATAGATTGGAATAACTGGAATATTGGATTTATGTACCTTCTCATTATAGATTTGTTCCATTTTTTATCACTAATTCCATGCTATCAAGAATAACTTGTGTTGTAGCATTTATAATCTTATTGTTTGGGTTACTATTATTCATCTTTTTGTTATATAAAATCAATTTCGGATGAGAGAATTGATATTTTTTATTATTCTATTTCAGCTATTATTTCTTAGGTTTTCAATTACGCTTTTTCAGATAAAAATCAAGTGACTTGTGATTTTACCAGCAAAACAAATCCTGCAATACACAAAATACATCCAAAAATAATGTTGATGTGTTGAAAATATTTCAGATCTATTTTTTCTTTAAGCTGGGCGACAATTCCCGATAAGGAATAAAACCATGTTAGCGAGCCGAATAAAACACCTGAAACAAAAAAAATGGATATTCCGATATTAGACTCACTACCAGGGGTTCCCAAATTTGCAAGGTATGCAATAAAAAAAAGTACGGTTAACGGATTTGATATGGTAATGAGAAATGACTTAAAATAATTGCAAAAATGTTGATCTACAATTTTTCTATTCGCTAAATCGTTTTTCAGATTATTATAAAAGAGAAAAATACCAAAACTCAAAATAACCAACCCGCTTCCTATTTCGAATATCGTTTGGTTATTGGTAATGAAAGTAATAAAGATTTTAACACCCAGACTGGCTATAATGGCAAAAATGACATCGGCAATTGTTGCTCCTATTGTTGATTTAAACCCATATACTCTCCCGCCTTGCAAGGTTTGTGTCAGGCATATAACATTAACCGGCCCCACCGGGACCGATATTATTATTCCAACAAAAATGCCGTGTAATAAAAACTGTAATACCATATTTTATAATAATATCCGTTCGTAATTTGGGGTTAATGTTTTTTGTGCCAATCCATATATGTCAATATATTCTGCACAGTTCGAACGTCCTTCCGGATCTGAGCCTATAAATATATGTTCCAGAATTGAGTAAGTACCTTTAATATTGATAAAGGCAATAACCTTGAAAGGCAAAATCTGCTTAATATATATTGCCCTTTTACTCCAGGCTGCGATCGTTACTTTGTAATCGTACTCCGATTTTATTAACTTCTCGCAATTAACCCCAAACGCAAATTGTTTTTCTAAAAAGTTAAGGGGCATTTTTTGTCCTTCTTCAGCGTACCTTATCCAGTAAACAGCTATCGGTTTTTTTATATCCAATATACCTTTTTTATCGAAATTAGCATCATATATAATGGTATTTGGATTTAAACTTCGTTGTATATAGAAAAGAAGTTTCGGAGTTCTTTCTGGCTCCGGAAATTGGTGAATGTTCAGTTTATTCTGAGAAAAACTGTTGGTTATCACCAGACACAATAACAATATTGAAATAATTTTAGTCAAAAAAATTCTTTTATTTGTCAAAACATAACTTCGAAACGCATTCGAATGCCATGTTTAATTGCATAGTTATTAATTGCTTCATTGTTGCCCAAAACTCTTACATATTCCACTCTCAAAACTTTTAAAATATTAGTTATCCCAAAGCCGAGTTCAATATAAGGTTTGGTTTGTTTCTGGTTATAGACATCCGGAATATCAATTGTATTCTTTAATTGCCTTGTTCTTGTTCCGTAATGACATTTTAGCGATACGATTTCACGAAGGTTAAGACTCGATAGTAGAGGAACACGGTTGAACAAAATACCTCCACCGTTTAAATTTAAATGAATGTTGGTATATAGGTTATGGGCAAACGAGGCATAGTTTAGTAAATTAAACGAATATCGGGAATAGCCCAGCGAATTATTGCCATAAGGCTTGTCTAACAGCGTGTAAGGAACATTTCCAACCATATACCCGGCATTGACCATATATCTGAGATAGGCCTGTCCCAGGTTAAAACGATGCTTAACCGATATATTGGAAAGGAGATAATAATTTTGGGAACTTGTATTTCCGGGCAACTTTCTGATTTCCCCAATATCGAAGCTTACATTCAGCACGGGCTTCGTGTTGCCATAATATACACGGGCAAAATAGGTTTCATCGTAATGTTGGTCGAATGCAAAACGTAAGTTAATTAGCATACCCGTATTGTCAAAACGGCCAATATCTATCTTATTTACATTGAACTTTAGGTAATCTGAACTGAAATTTCTGTTATAATATGGGTTTAATGTTAATCCGACACACTTTGAAAGGTCGGTTTCCAATTTCATTTCAAAGCGTTTTTGAGGATAAACAAAAGCATTTCTCTCTTTCGATGTTAATGCCGAAATAAAATTGTCACTCCCCTTACTGTGAGGATTTTCCTGAATAAACTGTGTGTACTGGCTCTTCGATGCTATGGCATAATCATCGGAGTATTGTGCCGAAAGAATGGTTCGTGTTTTTGAAGGCAAACGGAAAGCAGTAGAAATGCCATATTTAACTTTACTATTTTTGGTTCCAAGCCCGATATAACCGCCAACTGTAAAATTCTTAAATAGAGCTTCACTTGTTCTTATCGGTACGGTAAACCGGTTTCCTTCTATTTTATTGGTACTGTATATATCGAAAATAGGACCGATTTCAAATTTCCCCTGCGTGTAATAGCCTGATAAAAACATATCGCCAATCTTATCGATACGTTTAATGACTTTATTCTCTTTAAGTTTTTGTATCCCTCCTTTGGTTTGCTGTTCAATTTCGCTATAAGAAATTTGGAATGGGTTCTTCGGTGCAATATTGTTTGGGTTTTCCACAGTATCTTTTGGCAATTGCAGGATGTATTGCAAGAACTGGTTAACCTTGAACGCTCCTCCTTGTTCATCTTTTTTGTCGTATTGGGCATCGGACACATCCAGCAATGCACTTTTCTCAAGAGAAAACCTTGCATCTGTTTTTTGGTCTTTGTAAAACCATTTTCCGTTGGGTTGTTTCTCGTAAGTAACATTTACATTCAGCTCATTAATAAAATTGATATTGGCTTTAGAAGGCAGGGTGGCACTAATACTTATTAGCGCAAAACTGCTGTCTTCGACCCAAAAATGCCCATTAAAAACTACGTCATGTTTATTTTTCGGATAGAAGCTGAACTTATAATGTTTCGTTCCTTCACACAATAAACTGTCCGTAACATAAATGTTGTAATAAAGCAAAGCCATATTACTTAGCGGAGATATAAAACCACGGTCGAGAACGGTAATCTGATTTTTATAGAAATTAAAATCGATTGCAATCTTCTTCAATACTATACTTTCAATTTGTTTGCTCAAGTTGGGGAGTATACCATCTTTGTGTTCCGAAATAATATCAACTTCGGTATCATCATCATTTTGTGTATTGTTTTTTAAAGATTCGGAGTAATAAACTGGCAAATATGAAACTCCATTTTCTTCTTTAATAAGTACACTGTCGGGAACTTCTAGAAGCTTCTGTAATTTTCCATTTTTATTTGCAGCCAACAATACTGTTGTTCGGTCGTAATTGCTAAATTTTTTAAATAGAGAGAGGTTTTTACTATTCTCTTTTTTATGGTCTAATACCTTTTTAAACAAGGCTTCGTCGTATGAATTATCTGGTTTTACAGTTATTTCAGCAATATTTTGTATATCCTTTTTCAAGCGAATTTCCCATTCATAATCGCCGGATTTAAGGTCAATTTGCCTTGATTGAGCAACATACCCGACGGATGAAATGCTTATCGTTGTGCATGAATTGGTATGAAGTATAAATTTCCCTTCAATATTGGAAGTAGTACCAATAGTAGTTCCTGGTATCCAGATAGTAACAAAGGGAATTGGTTCGTTGGTTTCATCGTCTAGTATCACGCCGCTGATATTGATACTGTAGACTGGCAAAGAAATTGCCAGTGATAGTATTAATATCAAAGATATTGATTGTAGTTTCAAGGAATCAGTAATTAATAAAATTTGTACTATTGATGCTTTATCAATAGCCTGTACTCGTTGTGACTTATTTCCTGATAGTTGAGATTATTAATAAAACATACCGATTTTAATACCTCTTGGAGGTTTAGGTTGGTATATGTACCTGTAATCCGGCTGTCAAGCAAAGCAGAATCCTGCACTTCAATATGAACTGAGTAATAATTCTCAATGTCAGTAATTAATTCGAAAAGGGGTGTTTCGTTATAATAAAGTTCATGGTCTTTGATATCTACATACATCTCACTATTTACACTACGCAAAAAGTGCGTATTATTTTTTTTATTAAATATTAATTGTTGCCCGTGCGTAAGCAGAATGGGATTTTTTTCTGAGGTACTCGCTAAACTAACCTCAACTTTTCCGGTTTTTACCGTAATTGTAGCCGTTGGTTCGGTATTAAAATTTCTAACGTTGAATGATGTTCCGGTAACTTTAATGCAAATATTATCGGTATGTACAAAAAATGGAGTTTTGTCAATATGTTTTACTTCAAACGATGCTTTTCCTAGTAAATTAACATTACGTTGCTTATTAAAATTGTCGGCGAGTTCTACCTTGCTTCCAGCACTTAGTGTAATGGATGAGCCATCTTTTAAATCAATGTTTTTTGTTTGATTTGTAGATATGATATCAGTATCATAGTTTATTGATCCTTGTTTAAGTACTTTTGACATTACCAGCCCGATGGCAATCAATATTGCAATCATTACCGCAATTCTTAATGGAGCAAAGAATTGTAAATATTTTTTCATTTCTCTTTTTGGTTCCCCAATATTTAATGTTTCAGGAACGACTTCAACTGATTCACCTTGGCACTTTTGCCAGTGAGCAAATAAAATATCATTGTAAACCGTATCAGAATTTTCGCGGGTTAACATCTCCAGAGCTTCATCAAACTCCTTGCGGGTACATTTGTCATTTAAATATTTGTTCAGTGATGAATTACTCATTTTAGCTTGCTTTATCCTTATACACTTAACTGGCGAGGAGAGACTAGTTGTTTTTCTGAAAAAGAAATAAAAGGAGAATACTGAATGAATTTCGGATGTGCTTATTGTTCTCGATTTCTTTTCGAATCAACTGAATTGTTTCTGCAATATGATTTTTTACTGTATATTTTGATATGCCCATCTTTTCACCAATCTCACTATAACTCATCCCATCTCTTCTGCTCATTTCAAATATCTTTTTCTTCAATTCGCTTACATTGTTTAATGCGTCTTGTATATGAGAAAGTAATTCATCGTATTCGATCTTTTCGTCGGTAAAACATCGGCTAAGTTCCACGCTTCTCCACATTTCATCGCGGAGATAGCTTCTTTCAACCGCTATTCGTCGTAAATTATTGAGCGCTGTATTTTTAGCAACAGTGAATAGAAAAGTAGAAAAATTCATTTCTGAATTGATCGACGTTCTGTTAAGCCACACCTTTAAGAATGTTTGCTGAACAATGTCTTCGGCTTCGCCATTTAACTTTACTAAGGAAAAGACGAAGCTGTACAATCCTCTTTCATAGGTTTTAAAAAGAGTATTAAATGCCGATTCACTCCCTTGCTTTAATTCATTTACTAATTTCTTTTCAATCATTGTTTTGTTCATGGCATGATCTTAAAGCAACTATAATGATTGGGGTAAACCCCAATGGTTGCAACTCTTAAAATATTTTATCATTAAATCTCCTTAATTCATTGCACTTTAAATGAATATGTTCCATTTTCAATAGCCTACGCAGTGCTACTTGTAATAGAAAAATCAATGATAATATGATAAATATTGTAATTAAACGCTTTTTATTCATTGTCATTATGCACTTAACCAAGCCCCAGAGACTAGAGAAAATGGAGAAAAATAGAAAACTTTGGATTCTTTGTCTTCTTACTACCTGTAAAAAAGTCGAACATATTTAACGGTTCATACGCATTTGGTTTGGTTGGCCTTTGCGTCTGTTCGAAATATTTGGTTTGTCTTCTTCCTTATTATTGGTATTGGTATGAGACGACATGTCCCCAAAATTATAACTGAGTGTTACTCCAATTTGTCGACCTCCCCACCAGCTATGCGACACTTGATTAAAGCCTGCACCATTGGTAACTGTACTCCACTTGCGGGAGTTAAATAAATCTTCGGCATTAAGGCTTATGCTTAATTTGTCAAACGATTTTCGAAGTCCCATGTCCAATGAGTAGTTAGCTTTTTGGTAGCCCTGAGCAACCACCTGCCTGGCACTATATTCGCCATTTAATTGCAAGGTGTAAGACTTAGGTAAGGCTATATTGGCAATCATTTGTACGTTCCATGTAAAATTATCCTGCATTTGGCCGGTTACTGGTGAAACAGCACCCTGGGGTAAGTAGCTAAATCCATCAAGTTTGTAGTAAAACAAGTTGACAGATGTGGTAAGGTCAATTTTGTTGAAAAATTTGTCTTTCAAAACAAGTTCAGTTCCTGTTGATGTGGACTTTGTGATATTGTCGTAGGTTGTCTTCATTATGTTGTTATCCATGTAATTGATGTTTTGGATAACATTTTCTGTGGTACGAAAATAACCGGAGAATGAAAATATGTGGTTTTCCCAGTTCTTTATGTAATTCAATTCGAAGGAATTTGAATACTCAGGCTTCAGGAACGGGTTTCCAAATGAAATATTTGTCGAATCGGTTATGTTCATGAACGGGTTTAGTTGTTCTCCTTCGGGACGGCTTACACGGCGCGAATAATTTAATTGAACTTCATTGTCATTCGGCAAGGAATATGAGAGAAAAGTACTTGGAAATATCTTAAAATAGTGAGTTTTATAAGGGACTACTTCTTTCTCAGGTTGCATGTATGCAAGCGAGCGGGTTGCAATAGCAGAGTATTCTCCACGTACTCCAGCCTGAAATGAGAATTTTCCTAGCTTTCCTCCATAAGTTCCATAAATCGCATGTACATCTTGATTATATGTAAAGTGGTTGAAAAGACTGGTAACGGGCTGAGCTTTACTTTCATCACTTCCCGAGTAAGTTTCTACCGGACTGACATTCTTTTCGAGCGTTCCTTTGTATCCAGCTTCAATTTTATGACTTTCGTTGATTGTGTTGACATAGTCGGCCTGGAATTCCCAGCTATGGGTGTCCATATTGCTCTTCTGTTTCTGGTATGAGGATACTATATTATTTGCAAATAATGAAGTTTGCTTATAAATAGCAGGTTGATTCATTTTCCACACGTTGTATGATGCTGAAAAGTCAATATTACTCTTATCGCTGAAATCATGCTTATAACCTAATTGCAGATTTCCTCCAGACATATCGTTTTTCGTCGTCGAAAAACGGTGACTTAGTGAATAAAAATCTACGATATTACTTTGGTAATCCATTCGGCTATTATCTGTTCCACGGTCGATCATTGTCATACCCGAGAATGACAGGTGGTCCTTCGTTTTAATGTGCCAGGTAAGTCCGGTACGGGCAAACCAACTATCCCACGTTCCTTTGCCTCCTGATAATTGATTTAGATAAGTGGTATCAGCCCCCGAATAATTCAGTCGATTTGAGTATCCTCCGCTTTTGAATACATAGCGATTGTATCCCAGATCGGCATAAGCATCCAATTTTCCACTGCTGAAATTAATATTTGTACTGGCACTATACCCGCCATTCGAATCGCTGCCGACCTCCATTCCACCATAGTAACCAGCCTTTCGGTTCTTTTTGAGTATGATATTTATGATGCCGGATGTTCCCTCTGGACTGTATTTTGCCGAAGGGTTTGTAATAATTTCAATTCGTTCGATGCTTCCGGCGGGCAACTGTCGGAGTATCTGCCCTCGGTTTTGGGCAGACAATCCTGACGCCTTTCCATCTATCCAAATTGTTACTGATGAGTTTCCGCGCAATGATACTTCTCCTTTATTTCCCACTTTCACCGATGGGATGCTACGAAGCACATCGCTGGCCGAACCTCCGGTTGTGGTAATGTTTTGGGCCACATTAAAAGTCTTTTTGTCGAGCTCAAATTTTGTTTGCGACCGCATACCCTTAACCTGTACTTCTTCAATTTCAACCATGTCTTTTTGTAGCAGGATAGGTGGAATATCCACAACGTTATTTTCAGCAGGTATAACAACATCAATTTCATAAGCTACATACCCTATCATGGATGCTTTCAAAATATAAGTATCAACAGGCAGGTTTGCGACGGTGAAAATTCCTTCCTGATTCGTAATCGTACCTTTGAGCTGATAATCGGCAGCAGCATTTTTTTTCGCTATACTGATGGTTACAAATTCGAGGGGTTCATTTGTTTGCGTATCCAGTACCTTTCCTCCCACTACTCCGGGAAATTTCTCTATGGCATAGGCATTGCCAAATAAGAATGCCATAAAAACGGCACTAACAATTAATTGCTTCATGACTTTAATTTTCAGCAAAATTGTTGTATAAAGAGGTGAGTTGCTTTTCATGTCTGGGCAAAGCGAAGAAATGACTGGTAATGACGAAAAACTGGGTTTTTATAAAATTGCCGTTTATTTCCCGAATAATACGGCATTCTTTATCTTTGTAAGAAATACCTTTTATGCAAATTGATAGACTTACTTCCCGAAAATCGATCATATTATCCAGTCTTTTGCTGGCAATATTTATTATTTATCCCAACATTGTTTACTTGCGTTGGGATATGGAAGAAATTGAATTTTACGGCGGAAAAGTTCCGTTTTTTATCCTGTTTGCTTTTCGTTACGTTTTTTTTTCCACAATCATTTATATTTCCTTTCAGGTGAATGTTCGCCACCTTGGTAAAGACACTCTTGCAAAAAGGTTGGGGCGCATCTTGGTGATTGTTCTGGTTTCTTATGGTATCTACATTCTCGCGGCATTTGCTATTGTCCCACATGGCGACAGCTTTAATGACATACTGATATTCCAGTTTGCTATTGTTTTTTTGCTCTGTGTACTCCTTGGGCAAATTTTAGCCATGTATTCGGAACAACGAAAAAAGGAACAGGAAATAGAACAATTAAAAGTTGAAAACCTGCAAAGCCGTTGCGAAGCCCTGGCAAACCAGATTAATCCACATTTCTTTTTTAATTCACTTGGAGGGCTTTCTTCTCTTGTCAGAGAAGATAATAAAGAGCGAACACTTGAATATGTGAATAAGTTATCGGCAGTTTTTCGCTATATATTGCAAAGCGACAAAAAAGGCTTGGTAACATTGGACGAAGAATTCGAATTTCTTGAATCATACCGATATCTTCTTGAAGTTCGTTATGCCAATAAGCTTTCGTTCGATATTTCTATTGACAGTAAAAACAGGAAACTGAAGCTCCCGGTATTATCACTGTTGCCCCTGATTGAAAACGTGGTAAAACACAATGTAATTGACAGCGAAAACAGGATGGTTATTTCTGTTCACGTAAATGAGAAATCAGAGGTTATTGTTTCCAATCCAATCCATACAAAACTGGAAGAATCTCCTTCGAATGGAATCGGTTTGACTAATTTGAGAAACCGCTTTATGTTGCTGATGGACAAACAAATAGAAGTAGACAAAACAGACGAAATATTCCGGGTATATTTGCCTTTAAAAAAATAAGACACATGAGGGTACTGATAGTAGAAGACGAAACTTCGGCATATATCAACCTGAGGAAAGTACTTGAAGAGGTTGATAGCACAATCGAGATTGCGGAAAACACCGAAAGTATAAAACAAACTGTAAAATGGTTGGAAAACAACGTAGCCCCCGACCTTATTTTTATGGACATCCACTTGTCCGACGGATCGGCTTTCAACATCTTTAATCTGATAACAGTTGAAGTACCCATTGTTTTCACAACCGCCTATGATGAATATGCAGTTGAGGCATTTAAGGTCAATAGTATTGACTATCTGATGAAGCCAATAGAGAAAGGCGAAGTAAAGCGGGCTATTGATAAATATAGGAAATTAAACGGGCATGATTTAGCAAAATACGTCAATCAGTTGTCTCAATTAGTACCATCGGGCAAATATCCGGAAAAACTGCTGATTCCGTTCAATGACAAGTTAATCCCGATAACTCTCAACGAAGTCGCCTGCTTTTATACCACCGATAATTCAACTCAAATCATACTCCTTGACGGACAAAAATTTTCATACAATAAAAGCTTGGATAGTATTATGCTTACACTTAATCCTTGTTTATTCTTCAGGGCAAATAAGCAGTTTGTTATTGCAAAACAACAAATTAGCGATATTATAATCTGGTTTGATAGTCGGCTCTTGATTTCGCTCAGGGTTGAAACGTCCGAGCGAATCTATATCAGTAAAAATAAAGCCGCACAATTCAAGCAATGGATGATTTCTTAGACTTCGCAGGCCGTGGAGCCTTATCTATGCTTGGCACCTGCATATTGTATGGTTTACCAAATAAAAAAGTAGTTACAATGATAAAAAGGGTAACTGCTTTTTTATTTGACACACGTTTTGATACATAACCACAAAGTTTTTGTTTTAGGATACGACTCTAACCATAAAGCAACCTCACGAAAAAGGTTGTTTTATCATTCAAAATGCCTGGTTACATTTGCCTTAGCGATTCAGCAACGAGTATGAGGGTGTGAACCTATTTCTTTCAGCACCCTCTCCTAATAGCGGATAAACGAGGTGAATTGGAAATCGGTGTGGAAATACATGACTGAAGAGAAGGCTTTATCTACTTTAGAAAGAATAAGAAAGACCTATTCCATATTGGTTTATACCTACCGATGGCAATATTACCAATTGTTTACGGTTATCCTTAATGCTAAATGCTTTATGCATGACAGGCAACAACATATAGGCAAACTCTGCACTTAATATTCCTATACCAGCCCCGGTAACCACATCACTAAACCAATGTTTATTATTCGTCATGCGTAAAATTCCAGTGGCAGTGGCTATTCCATATCCGCCGATTCCGATCCAAGGGAAATTGTCTTTATACTCTTTGAACAAGATATGGCTAGCGGTAAAAGCAGTGGCCGTATGACCTGAAGGAAACGATTTCATATTGGAACCGTCAGGACGTTGTATGTTAATACTATGCTTCATGGTTTGTATCGTTGCCGACATTAATAAATATGAGATTGCCATCAAGATGGTTTTATCTCTAAAACTATGTTTTGCTTTTATTCCAGCCAAATCAAGAGTATACACCCCCAGTATTGGGGCATACTGAAAATAGTCATCGTAATTAACAATTGGGATTGCTTTTACAGTGTGGCGGATATTTATATCTAGTTGTACAAGGGGTTTGACATATTGCGCTACAATTCCATAAGAAACAAGAATACCCGGCATAACAAGATTAATATGAGGTATATTTATTCTTTTTTGACGCTCTCTTTTAAGATCGACAGAAATTGACTTTCTAACATATTCCTGTTCATATTCTATAAACGATTGTCTGGCCAGTACCGGTGTTATATTCTCCAGTTTCATCTTTTGGCCAGTTCTTAGATTTTTAACAGACATGCTGTCTTTAATCAATTCCGGTTGAGCCACTAAAGCTAAACTGGTAAAAGTAAAAATAATGACTATACAACTTTTTCTACTCATGATAACCTACAGTTTCTTCCCGAAGAATGATGACCAAAAAGCTAAGAGTCTGATTGTCTTCTTTTGATTTATCAAATACAGAATACTTGCAATGGAGGTAAAAATCAGGCATTTCATACTTTATCTTTCTTCAAAAGTACAGCAGTCTTTATTACATGTTCTCCTTATCTTGTGACTTTTCTACTCAAATGGAAGAATGAAAATCCAGAATGTGGAAATGTTTAGCTGAAGTGTCGAAGCATGCATAGACTTATACAAAATATCAAACTAAATACGCCGCTTAATGAACAGGAAATCCAGTTGCTACTGAACGCTGTGGAAAAGAAAATCTATCAGAAAAATGAGCTGATTTTCACGGAAGGAAAAACGTCAGACGAAATTTATTCTGTAACAAAAGGGTGTGTGAGGCTTTTTTACAATGTGGACGGCAACGACAGAACAGCTTTTTTATACCGAAGGACAGTTTATATGTGCCGGAGAAAGCTATACTTATAACATCCCGGTGGTTGAGAATTACCAGGCTTTTGAAGAGACTGAACTATTCATTTTTAGAAAATCAAATATTGAGCCCTTACTAAAAGAAGTTTCCAAGTTTGAAATAATCGCCAGAATTGCAACTGAAAATGAGTTAATCACCTGTCAGAAGGTAATTGCATCATTTATTACAAAACCAGCAGAAGAACGCTACATTGATTTATTAAATACACATTGAGAACTCTTCCAGCGTGTTCCACAGCAATACATCGCATCTTTTTTAGGTGTATCTCCCGAAACTATCTTCTTTTCAAAGCATTAAAAAAGGTTACAATTCCCAGCTTCTTCAAAAACCAAATATTCAAACTGTACACTTTGTAAAAATGCTTCTTTCATTTTCTTTTTCATGGATTCAGAGGCTTGCTGACCGTATTTTTCAAGTAACTGAATAAACAGAACAGTAACCCGGTCGTAATCTTCTCCTGCATAAGTATCAATAAATCTTTGATATGGATTATTGGCAACTTGGTGTGTTATTACATGTCGCCCCACTTCGCCATATAGCCAGAAACAAGGCAACAAAGCTGCCAACGCAACCGGGTAAGGTGAGTTTTGTGAAGAGTGGAGTAAAAAACTTCCATATTCACAAAAGACCGGCGACTGCTCTTTAGCTTCCTCAATATCAAAATAACCGATGTATTCATTTTGCATAACCTGTTCCACTGCGATTCCGTTTTTCGCCAACTGTCGAAAAAAGCCCCTTTCAATTTCAACAGCTGACCTTTCTGATAAAAATGCCAGTGCCTCATTATCCTGCCGCAGGTAAAGTACATCCTGCGACAAATAATGAGCAAAACTTTTCTTTGGAAGCGAAGCATTAACCAAACCCGATATAAACCGACTGTTTATTATTTGATCAAAAACGGGAACAGTTGCCTCCCACAATCGCTGCGTAAAATCGCCTTGTGCCGTAACCCGAATCATTTCCAGAATTGATGAAAATGATGAACTGGTCCATGCCCTTTTCCTATTTCATAATCAGAACCAATAACGATTGCACGATTAATGTAGTCTTTGGCACTGCGAATGGCATCATTCAATGTTAGCTGCTGCGCCAGGAACGAGGCTATTGCCGAAGATAAAGTACAGCCCGTTCCGTGTGTATTTCGGGTTACAACTCGTTCAGAACGAAGTTCAATGATTTTATCTGTTTCTGCATTATAAAAAACATCCACCAGTTCGTTTTCTGTTAAATGGCCGCCTTTCAACAGAACCGACACGGTTCCGTTACACGACAAATCTTTTATCACTAACGGCAAATCAGCCTGTCGCGAAATTTTCCTGCCCAAAAGGATTTCGGCTTCCGGAATATTGGGAGTAATTACACGCGTCATTGGAATTAACTCGTTTTTCAGGGTTTCAATAGCCTCATCCAGCAAAAGCTTGTCTCCTGAAGTGGCAACCATTACCGGGTCTAATACAATATTTTGGATATTATATGGTAGCAGCGTATTCTTCACTGCCCGAATCAATTCGGAAGAGTGTAACATGCCAATTTTTACAGCATCGGCGCCAATATCGTCCAGTACTGATTTAATTTGCCCTTTTACAAAATTGATAGGCACCGGGTGTACCCCGAAAACCCCGACTGTATTTTCGTCAACAATAGCTGTAATAGCTGTTGCTGCATAGCAACCACATGCCGATATGGTTTTTAAATCTGCCTGAATACCGGCACCTCCGCTTGGGTCGCTGCCTGCGATGCTTAAAACGCGTTTATAGTTCATTTTAGTTTTTATTCTTGAAAATGATTAAATCCGGCTTTTGAGAGAACAACCTTTTGGTTATTTTTATGCCATTGAATTTCCGGTTTTCCTTCTTCTATTTCACCAATAGGATAAACTGTTTTCCCCAATTGACGTTCAAATTCCTTTTGCAAGTCATTTAACTGCTCAGGGGCAAGAGTAAAAAGCAGTTCGTAATCTTCGCCACCACCAACCGCCAGCTCTTCTGCACTCCAGTTCTGCAAATCGCATAACCGTTTCAGAGGTTCCGACAAGGGCAGTTTTTCCAAATCTATTCGTGCCGCTTTCTTCGAAGCTTTTAATATATGTACCAAATCAGAAGCTATACCATCCGAGATATCCATCATGGCATGAACGCTTGGAAAGCCAAGCAATTCCTGTCCTTCTTTTATTCGTGGCTCCGGCAAATGATGACGCTGCAACAAATATTCTACATCTACAGAAGTTCCTACCTTATTTAGAATAGTTTGTAAACCGCCAGCCGAATCACCCAAATTTCCGGTAATGCAGATTAAGTCCCCACTTTGAGCATTCCTGCGTAATTTTGCTTTTCCTTTTAGGCATTTCCCAATGGCACACACATTAATGGCCAAATGTTTTACCGATTTGGTTGTATCGCCCCCGTAAAGCGGCGTAGTGTATTTCTCAGAAATATCATGATAACCTTTCATAAACTCGTCGAGGTATTCCACGTTAATCCCTGGCGGAATGGCAATAGACAGGAACGTCCCCAGCGGCGTTCCGCCCATTGCGGCAATATCGCTCAGGTTTACTGCCACCGATTTGTAGCCCAGTTGCCACGGGGTAATTTTATCCCTGAGAAAATGAACGTCTTCTATCAACATGTCGGTTGTTACCAGTAAATCAAAACTTTCATCCATGAGCAAAATGGCACAATCATCACCAATCCCCAACACCTTCTCTGATAAAAGAGCTTTAAAATCGGGGGCAAAACGTTCGATAAAACCAAATTCTCCTATTTCTTTTAGGTCCATTTCTTACTATTTAACTTTCAAAGAAAGCAAATTGCCATCATCTATAGCGGCCACTGTTCCAATTTCCAAGCGCTATCCCAGAACATCCATTCCATTTTGAAAGACATTTTGAAAGCCCGTGTCATTGATTCTCGCAAGGCAGGAGTAATATCATTTGCCGCTTCATCACAAATGTCAATTGCTTTTTGAACAGCTAACGCAAAATCATCACCTCCGTAGGTGTTAATCCAGGGCTGATATGGATTCTCTTTTGTTATCTGTTTTTCCAAAATATAATCGCCCACTTTTTTGTACACCCAGAAACAGGGAAGTACAGTAGCCAATGCCTCTTCTATTGATGCACCGGCTAATTGTTGGTACATATGCCCTGTGTAAAGTGCACAAGTTGGTGTCGCTTCAATATTCCTGTCATTACATTTTAAGTAATGCTGATGCAGGACCTGTTCTACAACTACAGTATCAGACGAAAACTTCAGAAAATCTTCTCGCCATTCTTGCCGGTCAAGTTTAGCTGCAATACCTGCCAGGATTTTTCCGTATTCAGCCAGATAAATTGCATCCTGCTGCAAATAGAAATGAAATTTCTCCTGTGGCAGTTTACCGTTCAGTAACTCGTTCAAAAAAGGCAACTCCAAAATTTTATCGTAAACAGATGCACATTCATTCCAGGCCTTGTCACTCCACTTCATATGGTCTTTATTTTAATTTCATTTTTTAATAATTCGGCAGCGAGCCTTGGATTGTCAGCTGACGAAATAGCTGAGACCACAGCAACTCCATTTGCCCCATGAGCCATAATTTGCGCAGCATTTTGCAAATTAATCCCGCCAATGGCCACATTGGGGTGGCTGGCAATATCACTAACCGCCTTTACTCCTTCCAATCCAAAAGGCATGGACGTATCGGTTTTGGTTGGTGTGGCAAAAACCGGGGAAATCCCAATATAGTCGATGTCCAAATGATTGGATTCCTCTGTCTGTTCCATGGTTTCAACTGACAACCCCAATATTTTATCATTACCGAGAAGCCGCCGGGCAACATCCCAGGGTAAGTCGCTTTGCCCAATATGCAATCCATCGGCATCAATGGCCAGGGCAATATCAAGCCTATCGTTAATAATAAGCGGAATATTATAAGGTTTTAGCAACTTTTTCAAGCGGATTCCCAGTTCATAAAACTCCTTCGAACTGCAATCTTTTTCACGCAACTGCACCATGGTTACTCCGCCATTCACGGCTTCTTCCACAATAAATTCCAACGAGCGGCCAAGCGATAAATCACGGTCGGTTACCAGATACAAGCTTAAATCAAATGATTTCATTTTCTTTTATTTAAGCGATAAAAACATCGGCAATGTCTTTATCCGAGAGATTGTACAATGTGTCGATAAAATGCATTTGCAAGCTTCCCGGCCCGGCAGATTTTTTAGCGGCAATTTCGCCACAAATACTCATTACCGCCATCCCGTGTGCCGCAGCAAGCAATGTGTTTTTATTCACTGCTGCAAAAGCTCCAAGAACAGCCGTGGCTGTACATCCCATACCGGTAACTTTTGGCATTAACGGCGAACCATTTTTAATACAAATAACCTGTTCTCCATCGGTAATAAAATCTTCAGCGCCGCTAATTACAACAACTGCCCCGGTTTCGTGTGCTAAGCTTTTTGCTGCATCAAGGGCTTCATTGGAAGAGACAGTACTGTCAACTCCTTTGGTTGCCACATTCTCTTTGGCCAGCGCCATTATTTCGGATGCATTTCCTCGGATAAGCGTAGGCTTACATTTCTCAATAATTTGAACGGCTACCTCGTTCCGGTAAGGTGTAGCGCCAACTCCAACGGGGTCGAACACCACAGGAATCCTTTTCTCTGTGGCTGCAATTCCTGCTTTAATCATTCCTTCTACCCATTGTGGGTTTAAGGTACCTATATTAATCACTAGTGCAGAGGCAATTCCAACCATATCTGTCACTTCTTCAACAGCGTGAGCCATAACCGGCGAGACGCCGATGGCCAGCAATGCGTTGGCGGTGTTGTTCATTACTACAAAATTGGTGATGTTGTGTACCAAAGGAGTATTATCTCTTAACGCCTGCAAATCGGCTGCAATTGATTTCGAGTCTATCATTATATTTAATTTTTGGAATTAAAACTTATTTTTTTGCACAAATGGCTACATAATCTCCACGATTGTATCCTTCGATGGGTTCTTCTGCCGCGTTATTGGAATATATGGGGTGTGACGTTAGTGTTTGTGCATATTTCAAATCATGGAACCCGGATTTTTGCAACATCTCCACTTTTTCGGCAGTAGTTCGCCAATTGGCAATTTTTACAAATTCAATGGGATACGGATCTTCAGGATGAACATCTTTTAACAGAGGATGCTCCCAGGTTCCAACTGCTTTTGCCAGGTTGTACAGCAAAGCATATGAGCTTTCTTTAGGAACATCGATTACCACAATTTTACCACCCGGACGCAGCGCCAAAAGGGCTTTATTGAATGCTGCCTGCAAGTCGGTAATATAACTTGGTGTGCCGTTAAACAACACAGTATCGTATTTATCGGTGCCCAATTCTGCTTTTTCTACCGTTGTTACCTCAACCGTCATTCCACGTTTACGGGCAATTTTGGCCATTCCTTCCGATGGCTCCAACCCTTTTTTGATGGAAATTCCAAAGTCTTTTTCCAGAATCAGTTCGAAAAGGCCACTTCCGCAACCCACAGAAAAAATATCCTTCGAATCTTTAAGAAAATGAGCCACCAACTTTACTTCGGAATACAACACATTTGTATTTTTCATAAACCATGCATCGTATTTTGATGCGTGCTCATCGAAACCACTTTTCATTTTTTCACACATAATAAGTCTGTCTTTAACAAAAAAAAACCGCTCCGCAGAAATGCGAAACGGCCTGTATCTTTGTTCGTTTTTAAAATTCAAATACAACCCTCGTTTCCCTCCGCTGTTATTATACATATCAGGTTGCAGGGTATAATCTCAGCCTGCCCCAGTGGACAGACACCCCTAACGAGATGACGTAAAAGTATCGATTTTTTTACCAAATGAGAAATCGAACATCAAGAAACAGGGAATTTATTTTGTCATTTTTTATTACAAAAACTACAGCAATATTGCTATACCTTTTTTGAATCAATGTTTTCAATATTATTGCTCTCCCATTACTATACATATTCTTTTGGCTTGTAATGATTATTGAAAAATATAATTCCAAATATTCAAGAAGTAATTCTATTTGCTTAGAAAGTTTTTGCTTACCTTCGCAGTTGAAGAAGTCGTTCTTTGTGTGCATTGTGAAAAATGACGAAAAAAACAGAGACTCGCTCGTTTCTAAATCGTTACCTGTCAAGAATTTTACTCTTTCAACTTGCTTGTTTTCAGCAAAAAAGAATAATTGTTGTGTCTTGCAACGTGCATGGTAATGCTCTTTTTAATACCACAGATGTCGCCTAACACTTTCAGATAGCTATTCATTTTTTTGGTTGGTCAATACAGGAAGCAAAAGATTCTTCCCGGCGGTCTTGGGATAATTCTTGTACCGATTCAATATCTCTTTTGCCTTGGATAGGATGGGGATGCGGCATCTGTTATTTGTTTTTGACCGGTCGATAATAATCCATAGTTTGCCTTCAGATTTTTGTTGTAGGTGAATATCGCTAAGTTTTGAAATATCAGCAAAGGAAAGTCCGGTATAGCAGGCAAAAACAAAAATGTCACGGACTAACTGCATTCTGGGAATTGCCAATTCTTTACTATGAATTTTCTGAACCTCCTGAAGTGTCAGAAAATCCCTATGGCCGTCACTTCTTGAAAACTTAAAGGAACTGTATGGGTTCCGAAGCAGATAATTCATGGCAACTGCCTGATTCAAAACTTTTTTGATAATCTTATGGTAGCAAAAGGCTGTATTTGAAGTCACATGATAAACACTCTTCAGGTAAACATCAAATGATTTGATCAGCTTAAAATCGAACCCTGCGATGGGAATATCCTTTCGCTTTTCCTTTTTTTGTAAGAATTCTTCAAATCGGCTGCGAACTGTTCGGTACTGCTTTAAAGTCAATGGAGAATAATCATTCCCCAATGTTGCTTTCATATCATCGATAATAGAATCGAAAACCTCCAGAAATCCCTGACCATTGCTTGTTCCCAGAAATTTATCCCTGATTGAAAGAATATCAAATGGTTCCCCAATTGAATCCAGTTGGTTGTAAATATCCAAAATCTTACTTCGGATTTTGGTTAGCCGATTGTTGATGACCTTTATCTCTTCCGTTTTCCCGTCAGCAAGCTGAGCAGACTCAATCCAGGAAGATTTATCGAGAAAAAAACCGGTGGAAGCTTCAAAACGCTGGCCACCCATTGTGCACCTTAAATACAAAGGAGATTTGCCGTCAGGTCTTGATTTTGACCTTCTTAACTGAAATAAAACTAAAACTCTCATAATTCCTATTTTACAATATTACCAAAATAGGTCCCGTTTTCACCGCTAAACATACCCAAAATGCCTGGATTTTCAGCGTATTAAAACGAACCAATTGAAACTAATTTGTATTGAATTACAGCGAGTTAGAGCACAAATCGGGACCTTTCGGTAGTATGTATTACACAGGTCCCGAATTAGTCCCTTTTTTGTTGATTTTTAGTGCATTTTTTGACTATTTTACAAAAATAAAAAAGCACTTAAATCATTGAATTTAAGTGCTTTTAGTTCAATTTGACTTCTTTTTTAGTGATCCCACCGGGATTCGAACCCAGATCGAAAGAACCGGAATCTTTTATTCTATCCATTGAACTATGGGACCAGTGAATTTTTGCGAGCACAAAAATAGTAAAACTTGAATGTAATCAACCACTTTCTTTCAAAAACATAAAAAACGCAAACTTTTTTATTATCAAATAAGCTCAATAAACAGCTTTGGGAACTTATCACTCATCTTGTGTTAATAATTTTAGCAAATTTCTGAATACATTTAAGGAGTAATTCTGTTACATTTGAATTAATAAAATCCAGATATGGTAACGTTAGAACTACTGAAGGAAAGTCGTCTTGAGTTTGAAGAAAACTTTCAGACGTTGATATCTCATTCTCATGAGAGTCTGGCCAGGATTGATGATATTCGCAATCACTCGATACGAGTTGCAAACAATATAATATTGCTTACAAAAACTTTACTGCAAACTGATGAAGAAAAGCATACTGCTGAAATTATCGCTCTTTTTCACGATTACGGAAAGGCTGTATTAATTGTTCAAGGTACAGAGTCGCCCATTAATATCCAGCATAATCACGCTGCTTTATCGGCCAAATTAGTTCAACAGATGGAGTTTTATTCTAAGCTTCCTTCCGATGTTCAAATAATTGTCCACAAGGCCATTGAAAACCACAATAAACTTAAACTTGGCAAGCTCGATAATGAACAACAAAACCTTTTTGCCCGTTTGTTACGCGATGCCGATAAACTGGATATTCTTGAGGCTTCGTACAGGTTTTTTAAAGAAAAAAACGGTCTTCAACCTATCATAACACTTGATTTGCTTAACCAGGTTGACGTTTCCGAAAAAATCATTAAAAGTATTCTGACTGGTAAAACTGCTGCGGTTGAAGATATGAAATCAATGAACGATTACCGGCTACTTTTACTTTCAATGGCTTTTGATCTGAATTTTAAATACACTTTCCGAATATTAAGTGAAAAACAACTCATTCAGAAAATATATGAAACACTTCCGAAACGCGATCAAATTATCGATGCCTACAGGGCTATAAAGCTGTTTGTCGAAAATAAATTTGTTGCGTCTAATTAACTCCTGAATGAAACAACGTTTGATTTGCCTTTGTAACATGGTTACAGAAAAAGAAATTCATAATACTTTAGCAAAAGGTGCATGTTCAACAACAGATATTCAAAAGATGACCACAGCCGGAACCAGTTGCGGGCGTTGCCTGGCATGGATTGATACGATTGTGAAGGAATATCTGGCAACACAACCTACTGATCCACAACGAAGGATTGACTTTGATTAGCAAAATCAGCTTACTCGTTTTATTCCTGAAAAATTTTGACGATATTCAACAGGCGTACAACCTTTCGATTTTTTAAAAATACGGTTAAAATTTGAGATATTGTAAAATCCGCAGCGATCTGCTATTTCCGACACCGATTGGTCAGTCTCCATCAACCAACGACAGGCAAAACCAATGCGATAATCATTTAAGAAATTAACAAACGATTTCCCTATACTTTTTTTTATAACCCGAGACAATGTCGATTCCGTCATATTTAAATATCGGGCTACATCTTTAAACAATATCTTCTCTTTATATCTCAGTTCGATATAACTAAATAATTTCTTAAGTTGTTCATTAGTAACAGAATCTGAAGTATTCAAAACTTCAGCACAAAGTATTTTCTGATCTTTTGAAAGAGAAAGCTGATATAAAATTCGTAGAAGATCGAGAAATGCATCTAATCCTTTTTTTTGAGATAAAACAATAATTTGTCCGGCAACCTCATTAATCGTTTGTTCTGAAAACAAAATTCCCCGAACTGAATTGGTAAGCATTTCTCGGATTGATTGCATCATATTTCGTTCAAGAAACCTTTCCTGAAACAAATCCCGGTGAAATTGAATGGTTATTTCATGAATTTGTTTGCTGGAACAGGTACCATTGGTCCATCCATGGCTAAGATTTGGTCCAACTAAGACAAGTTCAGCACGTCCAACCAAATCTTGGGAATTACCAACCAGTCGAACAGAATTCGGAGCATTCAATATAAAATTAAGCTCATATTCAGGATGAAAATGTATTGGAAAATCAAATTTTGTTTTAATCCTGTCGAACACCAACAGGCACTCATCCTGAGTAAGTGGGGTAATTTCACGTATAATTTCCGATTGTTCATTCATTCGCTAGCTACCTTAAGAAGTTCCGGAGGTAAAAATAACAAACTAATGTGGGTCTGTAAGTCCACAACAAGAATAATAACCTTTAAAACAAGACAAGGCTGCTCCATCGGAGACAACCTTGTCTAAAAAAACTAAAGATTTGAATTCTTCTACTTTGATTATTTAGTGCTAGTAGGCGGATTAATTTGTTGCTCGACATGTAGAGGTATCATACCTGGTTTTTTCTTATACGGCAAAGGCTCCCAGCCAAGAGTAAATAACAAAACGAAGAAACCAAGAACATAAGCTACAGCAACATGCCATCCCGACTTGATCCATTTAAATACGGAACGTGATTCATGAAATTTACTAGTTATTGCAACTCCGGCTGAAGAGCCAAACCAAATCATGGAACCACCAAAACCTACTGCATACGCCAACATACCCCAATCGTACCCATTTTGTTCAAGAGCGAGCTTAGTTAAAGGAATATTGTCAAAAACGGCAGAAACAAAACCAAGAGAGAATGCTGTTTGCCACGAAGCCACAGGCAACTCTTCAACTGGCATTAAAGAAGCACAAGTGACTAATGAAAGTAAGAAAATAGAACCACTGATAGCATTTTTAGCTTCCTGCCAATCTGTTTCACGTAAGAAAGCTCCTATTATTATAGCAATCCAAACGCCTAAAGCAGGGAAGTCGAAGAATACATTTGTAAGTATAGTAAATAATAATATAAGTATGACAATACCTATTCGCATCCAGTCAATTGTAACATCTCCTACCGGATCTTTCATGATTGGCTGGTATTTGTCTTGCTGGATAGATGCAAAAACAGAGAAGAAAATCAAAGCTATTCCAGCAGCAACATAACCATGAAATACATTCCAGGGTGAAACGCCTTCAATCCACATCAATGTTGTTGTTGTATCTCCAATTACACTCCCAGAACCACCGGCATTACTTGCTGCAACAATAGCTGCAATATAACCAATATGAACTCTTCCGCTAAAAACAACCAACGCAATTGATCCGCCAATAAGTGCGGCAGCAATGTTATCAAGAAATGAAGAAATAACAAAAACAGCTACAAGAAGAACCAATGGTCCTTTCCAGTCATTGGGTAAAAGTTTGGGTAAGTACTCTGGAAGGCGTGATTGCTCAAAATGCCTGGCAAGTATTGCAAAACCAATTAAAAGCCCCAAAAGGTTTAATAAAGTACTCCATTCTCCAACTCTCATTTCCTTATGCAAAATCTGATCAACAAACGAATTGTTTCCGAACAGGTGTTCTGCAAGATTAAAGTCTGGAATAAAGATAAATTTAAAAGCCAGAATTGACGCAAGCCCAAGCAGTCCAACTGCCAGAGTATACCTATGCAATAAGGCAACGCCAAGCAATGTTAACGCAAAAAGTAGAAATTCGGTTCGTATCCCAAAAATAAGAGGTGCAATTTGTAAAAAAGTCATAATTCGGTAGTTTGGTATGTAAATTTATAAAGTCAAAAACTTTCAATTTTCGGTCTGCAAAGATAAAATCTCGTTTTAAAACTGAACAAAATTTCGTTGAACCTAACTAAGCATAAATGCAAAATTCACCATTGTTTTAGATAACCACGAAAACTTAGGTTTGCACAATATTTTCAATTCAAATGAGATAAATTTGTTCTCAAAAAACTAATTAATTTTACAAAACATAAATACAAACTGGAAGTTATTTACGTTCTATATCTTTCAGTAAATCAAAAATTTCGACCATTAAATTAATAAAAATGCAAGTACAAGAAAAAATTAATTTTTTAGCAATTTTTTTGTTTGTAACAAATGTTGTAATGGCTCAGATAAATAAGCTATCTATTGGAACATATGATGCAAAAATTGGTGTAGATCAATTGATTTTTATTGCCGACAAATCTGATTCAATGCTTTTTAAAGGCATTTTTGTTAAAAATCAAGGGAAATCGGTAGAAGAAACCCATGTTTTTTCATTGCAACTGAATGGTAAAAAATCTTTCATTCAGTCAGATTTATATATTGGTAAATTAAAATCTTCAAAATTTACCAATGAAGGTCTTGAAGGAAAGATGGTTTTATTTAATGGGAAACGCCGTTTTTTCTTTTGGCGGCCAAAGGTTGATCTTGTTTTTACCAAGAGACAAGAAATACAGATTTCACCCACAAAGAGATACCAGGATGAAATTTTCCCTGAAGTAGTAGTGAAAAGTGATTTGCTCTACGGAAAAGCTAAAGGATATTGGACCAATTCGCCATATTCTGATGAACCTTATATAACCACGTTAAGCAAGGGGTTAATCAAATCGTTTGATGATCCAAAATTACTCGATTTAAAGCTTGATGTTTATTACCCAAAAACTGATATCTTTAAAAATCGGCCCTTGGTTATGCTCATTCACGGCGGAGCCTTTTACATTGGGGCCAAAGAATCGGTTTGCGAAAAAACACTTGCTACTACCCTCGCCAAACGTGGTTATCTGGTCGCTTCAATCGACTATCGTCTCGGATTCAAACCAACACCTTCAGATATAGAGATGAGCGCTTATCGGGCCATTCAGGATGCCAATGCAGCGCTTCGCTTTTTGTCGCACAATGCAAAAGGACTTGGAATTGATCCTGATCAGATTTATATTGGTGGTACAAGCGCAGGAGCTGTTGCCTCATTGAACACTGCTTTTATGAAAAATGATGAACGTCCACCAAGAATTATCCAAGCAGCTAAAGATGGCCTGGTTGGAAAAATAGAAGAATCAGGGAATAAATACAACGAAAATTTTACTGTTAAGGCAGTAATAAATATGTGGGGCGCGGTTTCCGATCTAAATATTATTGATCCTGATGAAAAAATCTCAGTACTGTCTATTCACGGCACCGCTGACGATATTGTTCCCTTCGAAAACGATTATCCATTTAAAAATTCGCTTATGATTAATCGACTGGTAATGGATAAAATGTACGGATCAAAACCAATCCACGAACGTTTGCAGGCACTGAATATCCGAAATAAGTTAGTTTCACTATCAGGAATGGGGCACGAACCGGAACTTGCAACATACAATACATTAAATAACTGGATGGATACCATAACCAGCAACGTTTCCCGGTTCTTATATGAAGAAACTGCCGCAAATGTAGTTCTACCTCCGGCACAATTGAATGTTTCAGAACAATCGAACATTAAGCCATTCTATTTTGAGATGAATAACGGCTCCCTGGTACAGATTACGGTGAACGGCGGTGTGAAAACAAACAACGACCCACTTGACTCTTCTGTCATTTGGTTTAAAGATGCCGATAAAAAGGAACTTGTATTTCTTACCCGGAATAAATTTGAAGCTTGGAGCCGTAAGATATTTCAGGTTAAAACAGTTAAATGAAGCTCGGCTGAAACTGGTAAAGACTGATTGTTGTTTAAAAATAAAAAGGTAGAACCTCTGTTCTACCTTTTCTCTCTTAAACTAACTAACCTAACTAAACCTAAACTTATGAAAAAAAATGTATTACAAATATAAGGAGTGAAATCGATTGCAATGAAAAAAAATCATTAAAAGAAATTGAAGGAATTGTTTTCTCAGTGTTAACTAAATCTAAAGAGGCTCCAGATAAATCATAACCAATTTCCACTAAGAAAAATTTGGATACAAATTAAAAAGGTAGAACCTCTGTCCTACCTTTTCTCTCTTAAACTAACTAACCTAACTAAACCTAAACTTATGAAAAAAAATGTACTACAAATGTAAGGTTGCAAATCGGAAATTAGGGAAATTAATTATTAAATGAAGTTAAAGAATTTGTAAGCAAACGTTAATAAATATTAACAGTCTCACAAAGAAACAATGTAAAAAAAGCGGTGAATCTTTCACTAAAGGTTCACCGCTTTCAAAATATATCCCCAACTCAGTTATTTAATGAGTGGTATAAGTGTAACAAACAAACCCGTAATAATAGCAGTAGTAATTACTCCCATGATATTAGCACCTAAAGCTTCAGGTAAAACAATAGCATTGGGATTTACTTTACTCACTTCTTTCTGAACTACTTTAGCAGTACTTGGAACACAGCTTACTCCTGCTATACCAATTGCTGGATTGAAGTTCCCTTTTTTTATGAAGAACATTACATATCCACCAATAATACCGCCAATACCGGAGAAAAGCAATGCTATGATTCCGAGAATGAGTAGTACCAAAATTTTTGGATTCAGAAGTAAATGAGCTTCACACAGGATGCCTAAGAGACTTCCGAGAAAGAAGGTGGAACCATAAAGCAACGGCCCTTCAATAAAGTTCTGAATATGGGTCAACCCTGATTCGCGAATGGCAATACCAATGAACAGAGAGAAAAATAGTGGTGAAGCCACCGGGAACAGAAAACAAAGGATAACACAAAGAATAACAGCTAATCCTAATTTCATACCTTGCGAAACCGGTTTTGCAGGTTTAGTATGTTCAACTTTTATAGCCCTTAATCTTTTAGGTACCAATAAACGAATTAAGTATGGGTATCCTCCATAAGTTAGTCCTAAATACAAGTATGCGACCACGGTAATTGGCACAAACAAATGTTTCGAAAGTACCAACGAAGTGTACAATACCATTGGCCCATCAGCTCCGCCAACCATCGAGATAGAAGCTGATTCTTTTAAATCGAGGCCCATTGCCATTGCAATCGGAACAGTTGCGAATGTTCCAAGTTCTGCAAACAAAGCCAGCAACATACTTGAAAATGGACGCTGTAGAATATAACCAATATCAATCATGGCACCAATACCCATAAAAATAAAGCAGGCAATTAACCCATTGCTAAACATATAAGTATAGATGGGTTGTAAGAAATTAATCTGCAGAATATCAAGTAATTGATTAATATCGGTCACCAAAGGATCAACAAATAAGTTGCCTTGTGTAGTTCCACCTGGTAAGAATATAATACTTGCATTGATGGTAGCCATCCCTAACCCCATTGGAATCATAAGAAGTGGTTCCAGCACCCCTTTTCGTCCGAGGTACACCAGCAGCAGCCCTAAAAATATAAGGCCAATACGGGTAAATGCAATGATTGGTTCGGATAACGCTAAGGTCGAAAAACCTTGAAAGAGTTTATAAAATATTTCCATTCTAATTCTTTTTCAATGTTATTACTTCGCCGATTTAACGTTTTTTAATTTCAACCTCCTCATTTCGCTGTACGATTCGCGAATGCCGGCAAGTTTTTTGGAATCTTTACTGGTCATCGTGTTAAAAAGAACCCAAATGACACCAGAGACAAAAAAACCAATCAGGAAAGTCAGGCCGTAAATCAATGCTATGTTATAGATTATCTGCATAATTATCAGGGATTTCAAGTTTGTTAGCCAACTTCAATCAATATATCACCTTCCATTACTGCATCACCTTTTTTGTAGTTGATTTTAACGATCTTGCCGCTCTTGTCCGAATTGATGACATTTTCCATTTTCATAGCCTCTAATGTGAGCAGCTTATCGCCCGCACGAACATTATCGCCTACGGTAATATGAATGTCAACAATTGTTCCAGGCAGTGGAGATTTAATGAAACCTGATCCTTTTGGCCCGGCCGGAGAACTTGTTTTCTGTTCGGCCTTATGGATATCGGTCGATGGAACCGCTTCAGAACGAACCAATTTAGGGGTTTTCGTAGTTTCTAAAACTCTATCGAATTCTACAGAATAGGAAACTCCATTAACTTCAACTTCGGCCATATTATCCTCTACGCTTTTAATATCGCAATCGTAAGAGTTGCCATTTATAGTGAATGAGAATTTTTTCATAATTTTAGTTTATCTGGGATTTTGTCTTAATGTATAAATCTTTGAACTCCAGGGTGAATAGATCCTGGATACTTTTTTCAATGTGATCGTAAAGCTTTCCTTGTCGTGCAAATCGGTTTTGTACATGTGAATGGCTAACGCAATTGCAGCTGCTATTTCTTCTTCAGCATCATTTCCGTGGCTTGCTTCTTTTTCGTCAACACTGAAACCACTGGCCTTTTGTTTTTCGGCCACGATTTTGTTGGTGCGAATGTAATATACCACAAACAGTACTATGAGCAGAAGAATAACACCCCAGAAACCTAAGGTCTGAGCACTTGACAGTTGTTCGGTAGTACTCGCCCCAAATTGTAAAAGGACAAAAAGTGTCTTCATAATTATAATGGAAGGTTAGAGTGTTTCTTTGGCGGGTTAAGCACTTTCTTAGTAGCTAAACCTTGTAATGCCCTGATGATGCGGAACCGGGTGTTGCGCGGCTCAATAACATCGTCAATGTATCCATAGCGGGCGGCATTGTATGGATTTGCAAATTTATCTTTGTAATCCGACTCTGCTTTGTTGAGGAACTCCGTGCGTTCAGCTTCATCTTCGATGGCAGCAATTTTCTTGCTTTGTAATACTTCAATCGCTCCTTTCGGGCCCATTACAGCAATTTCGCCAGTTGGCCACGAATAGTTGATGTCGCCGCGCAAGTGTTTCGAACTCATAACACAATAGGCACCTCCATAAGCTTTACGAAGGATAACAGTTACTTTGGGAACGGTGGCTTCGCCATAAGCATAAAGCAATTTAGCTCCATGTGAAATGATACCGCCATATTCCTGTGTGGTTCCAGGTAAGAATCCGGGAACATCAACCAATGTTACAATTGGAATATTGAATGCATCGCAGAAACGAACAAAACGAGCAGCTTTGCGCGATGCATTAATATCGAGTACTCCGGCCAGGTAATTAGGCTGATTGGCAACAATACCTACCGAAACCCCATCGAAACGAGCAAACCCAACCACGATGTTTTGTGCATAGTGACGGTGAACTTCAAAGAACTCACCATTATCAACAATCGCGTTAATCACGTTTTTCACGTTGTATGGCTTGTTTGGATTGTCAGGGATGATCGAGTTTAACGAATCTTCCAGACGGTTGATCGGATCGGTACAGTGTACCAACGCCGGATCTTCCAGATTGTTTTGAGGCAAATAGCTCAACAATTTACGAATCAATAGAATACCCTCCTGCTCATCCTCTGCAATGAAATGTGAAACGCCTGATTTCGATCCATGCACAGAGGCTCCACCTAATTGCTCGTCGGTAACGATTTCACCAGTTACTGTTTTCACAACTTTTGGTCCGGTAACGAACATATAGCTGGTATTTTTGCTCATCATAATAAAGTCGGTCAATGCAGGAGAATAAACAGCGCCACCTGCACATGGACCAAAAATTGCTGATATCTGCGGAACGACTCCTGATGCCAAAATGTTACGTTGAAAAATTTCGGAATAACCGGCCAATGCGGTTACACCTTCCTGAATACGAGCGCCACCCGAGTCATTGATACCAATAATTGGTGCACCAACTTTCATAGCCATATCCATTACTTTACAAATTTTCAGGGCATAAGTTTCTGAGAGTGATCCACCGAAAACTGTAAAATCTTGCGCGTAAATAAATACTACGCGGCCATCTATTGTACCTTGCCCTGTTACAACTCCGTCACCCATAAATTTGGTCTTTTCCATACCAAAATTATCACAACGATGAGTTACAAACATATCATATTCTTCAAAACTACCTTCATCAAGCAACGCATCAATACGTTCGCGGGCAGTTAGTTTATTTTTCGCATGTTGGGCTTCAATTCTTTTGGCGCCTCCTCCAAGCTTTGCTTCTGCCCGAAGGTCTATCAATTGTTTTACTTTATCTTGATTATTCATAGGTTGTAAGCATTGATTATTCGTTTATTTATCAGAACAGAGTTCTGTTAATACACCGAGTGTTGATTTGGGATGAAGGAATCCAATGTTTAAACCTTCAGCTCCTTTACGGCTTGTTTTATCGATAAGCTGAACGCCTTTTGAAGCAACATCAGTTAAAGCTTCGTTTACATTTTCAACGGCGAATGCAAGATGATGTACTCCAGGTCCTTTTTTCTCGATGAACTTACCAATAGGTCCTTCAGGATCGGTTGATTCAAGCAGTTCGATCTTAGTTTGACCTACTTTAAAAAAAGCAGTTTTAACCTTTTGATCAACAACTTCTTCAATAGAATAACATTTCAGTCCCAAAATGTTTTCCCAATAAGGAATTGCGTCCTCAAGATTGGCAACAGCAATACCAATGTGTTCAATATGTGATATTTCCATGTGTGTAAGTGTTTATTAAAAGAATTATTAAATAAGTGTTTTTTCAGGCTGCAAAAGTACGTTTACATTCTATCTTTTTAAACCAATTGCTCAATTATTCGAATTTTGAGCCGTGTGTTCTTCAACAGTAAATCGTACTAAATTTCAAGATTAATTTATTTCTAAAGCGATAAAACTTTAAAACAAATTGAGAGAAAAAAGAAAAGGCAGATTTTTTGCCTGCCTCTCTTACTATTGTTGTCTATAATCTACTACTATCTTTAATAAAATGGAAATGCGATCCATAGCGTTCAAAAGAAGCTTTATCCAAGGCCTCTCTATGATCGGGATGTGCAATTGAAATCAATAATTTAGCGCGCTCCTGTAAAGTTTTTCCATATAAGTTAACGGCGCCATATTCGGTTACTACCCAATGCATATTAGAACGAGTACTAACAACTCCTGAACCCTCAATTAACGTAGGGCAAATTTTAGAAACCCCCTTATTCGTCACTGAAGGAATAGCAATGATTGGTTTACCACCTTTTGAGTGACCAGCGCCACGAATAAAATCAATCTGACCACCAACACCTGAGTAATGTTTGGTTCCAATTGAATCGGCACATACCTGACCGGTTAAATCAATAGCCAAAGCCGAGTTAATAGCCGTTACCTTGTCGAGTTTGCGAATAACTGCTACATTATTGGTATGACCAACATCCATCATGGCAACCATTGGGTTATCGTCAACAAAGTCATAAACGGCTTTTGTCCCCATCAGGAACGAAGCAACCATTTTCCCTTTTTCGATGCTCTTGTATTTCCCGGTAACAATTCCTTTTTCAACCAATGGCAAGATGCCGTCGGAGAACATTTCGGTATGCACACCAAGGTCTTTGTGATTTCCTAACTGAGCCAGAACTGCGTTTGGAATACCGCCAATACCCATTTGCAAACAAGCGCCATCTTCAATCAGGGCGGCAACATTTTTGCCTAATTGTATTTCAATATCAGTAAGCGGAGCTACACCGTGAGCATATAATGGAATGTCATCTTCAACGAAAATATCAATCATATCAGTGCTAATCATCGCATCGCCCCAGCAACGTGGCACATTGGGGTTAACTGCTGCAATAACTACATCTGCAGTTTCAATTGCAGCCAATGTTGCGTCAACAGATGTTCCAAGCGAAACAAACCCGTGCTTGTCGGGAGGCGAAACCATAACCATAGCAACATTTACTTTCAGGTAACCTTCACGGATCAGTTTCTGAGTTTCGCTCAGGAAAACGGGAATATAATCAGCATATCCAGCCTGAGTTTGTTTACGCATGTTACCTGCAACGAAGAATTGTTCGCTAACAAAAACTCCTTCAAATTCAGGATTAGCATACTCAACAGGCCCTTCAATATGAATGTGCTGAATTTTAACATCATAAAGTTCGCCGTTGCGTCCACGCTCAACCATTGGTTTAATCAAGGTATGAGGAGTAACTGCAACTGAACTAAGGTGAACCCTGTCGCCCGATTTAATAACTTTAACTGCTTCTTCTGGAGAGACGTATTTTATTTGTTTCATTATAAAGTGATTTTTAATGTGTTGCATTTTTTTTGACGGCGGCAAATATAGATATTAAATTCTCTTTCAAACTTGACTAAAATCCTATTTAAAATGTATCTAGATAATTTTAGGTGAATGTAAAATTTTTGTTAAGAATCGCAAAAAACATTAAATAACAGATATATATATAGATATTTAAATGTTGTTATTTTTAGTAATCTCATCAATTTATTTCAATTGTTTCTACTCCAAAATTCGTTTTACCCAATTGTTAACACTGGTCTGTTATTTTCTTTTTTCCTGCTTATCGGTTTGAAATATTTATCTTTGTGGCATTAGAAAAATAAGGCTGGTTTTGTAAAACTTATCCCAAAATATTCTGAAATGATTCTATTCTTCAAAACTCCGCAAAATACTTTAATTGCTTTAAATTCAATTGATAACCTAAGTCAGGCAGAGGTTGCAAAACTGGTTTGGCTGTTTGGTGATGCTGAAAAGCTCGACGCCGAAGTTTTAAACGGATGGTTTGTTGGCCCTCGTAAAGAGATGCTTACACCCTGGAGCACCAATGCTGTTGAAATCACCCAAAACATGGGTATTTCAGGAATTCTGCGCATTGAAGAATATACAGAAGTTTCTGGTTCAGATGCTGGTTTTGACCCCATGCTGAAAGCACTGTACCATAATCTTGATCAGCATATTTTTACCATCGATAAAAAACCTGATCCGATTCTGGAAATTGATGATATTGCCACCTACAATGAACAGGAAGGGTTGGCTTTAAGTGAAGAAGAGGTCAGTTACCTGAATTCGGTTTCTGAAAAATTGGGGCGAAAACTAACTGATGGCGAAGTTTTTGGGTTTTCACAAGTAAACTCAGAACATTGCCGCCACAAAATTTTCAACGGAACATTTGTGATTGATGACGTAGAGCAGGAGTTTTCACTTTTCCAACTGATTAAAAAGACATCGCAAACCAATCACAATAAGATAATTTCAGCTTATAAAGATAATTGTTCGTTTGTACAAGGGCCTATTGTTGAGCAGTTTGCTCCGAAAACACAGGATAAACCCGACTTCTTCGAGGTTTCTGACCTGGAAACTGTTCTTTCGCTGAAAGCTGAAACACATAATTTCCCCACAACCGTTGAGCCGTTCAATGGTGCGGCAACCGGAACAGGTGGTGAAATCCGCGACCGTATTGCTGGCGGAAAAGGTAGTTTACCCATTGCCGGAACTGCTGTTTATATGACTTCGTACCCACGGATTGAGGATACCCGCAACTGGGAACAGGCCACCGAAGAACGCGACTGGTTGTACCAAACTCCGGAAGAAATCCTGATCAAGGCGTCGAACGGCGCCAGCGATTTCGGAAATAAATTTGGTCAGCCACTGATCACCGGATCGGTATTGACTTTCGAGCATTTCGAAAACGATAAGAAATGGGGATTTGATAAAGTAATCATGCTCGCCGGAGGTATTGGTTTTGGCGCTAAAAAAGACAGCCTGAAAGACGAACCAACTAAAGGCGACAAAGTGGTGCTTTTGGGTGGCGACAATTACCGCATCGGCATGGGCGGTGGCGCTGTTTCGTCGGTAGCTACCGGTGAATTCGAGAACCATATTGAGCTGAATGCTGTTCAGCGCGCTAATCCTGAAATGCAAAAACGTGTTTACAATGCCATCCGCGCGTTGAGTGAATCGACCGACAACCCAATCATCACGGTTCATGATCATGGCGCAGGCGGTCACCTGAACTGCTTGTCGGAATTGGTTGAAGCTACCGGTGGTAAAATTGATACTTCGAAATTGCCTGTTGGCGACACAACTCTTTCGCAAAAGGAAATCATTGGCAACGAGTCGCAGGAGCGCATGGGATTGGTGATGCACGAAAAAGACGTGCCGCTTTTGCAGCGCATTGCCGACCGCGAGCGTGCGCCGATGTATGTGATTGGCGAGGCAACCGGCGATATGCAGTTTACTTTCGAAAACTCGAAAACGGGCGAAAAGCCAATCGACTGGCAATTGTCATACATGTTCGGCAAACCGCCAAAAACAGTTTTGACCGACACCACTGTTGCAGAGAAATTCGCTGAATTGGAATACGAACCCGCTAAAATAGAAACATACCTGGAAGACGTGCTTCAACTGGAAAGTGTGGCTTGCAAAGACTGGCTCACCAACAAAGTTGACCGCTCGGTAACCGGACGCATTGCCAAACAGCAGTGTGCCGGCGAATTGCAGCTTCCTTTAAATAATGTGGGCGTTATCACGCTCGACTATCAGGGACAATATGGTTTCGCAACTACAATCGGTCACGCACCCGTGGCAGCCTTGGTTGATGCCGAAGCCGGTTCGGTGCTTTCGATTGCCGAATCGCTTACCAATATCGTGTTTGCTCCGCTCACCGACCGCATGAAAGGTGTTTCGCTGAGCGCCAACTGGATGTGGCCAGCCAAAAATGCCGGAGAAAATGCCCGCATCTACAAAGCTGTAAAAGCTGCCAGCGATTTTTCCATCGCGCTGGGAATCAATATCCCGACTGGAAAAGACTCCATGTCGATGACCCAGAAATACAAAGACGGTGTGGTTTACGCTCCGGGAACGGTCATCATCTCGGCTTCAGGAGAAGTTTCGGATGTGAAAAAAGTGGTGGAACCGATTCTGGTTAATGCTGAAAAATCATCTATTTATCTTATCGATTTCTCCGGAATGGAGCATCGCCTGGGCGGAAGCGCTTTCTCGCAAATCATCAATAAATTAGGAAATTCGGCTCCTTCGGTGGCTGATCCTGCCTATTTCGTAAACGCATTCAATACGCTTCAGGATTGCATCGACGCCAACCTGATTTTGGCCGGACACGACATTGCTTCAGGAGGTTTGATTACCACTTTACTCGAAATGTGTTTTGGCGACAATCATTCAGGATTGAACCTTGATTTGACAGGCTTGGGCGAAACCGACAGCGTGAAAGCATTGTTCAGCGAAAATCCGGGCGTTGTGGTTCAGGTAGCCGATTGTGCTGCTTTTGAAGCAAAAATGAATGCCGCCGGAATTTGTGTCATCAAAATTGGTACACCAGCTTCGAAACGCGAATTCATTTTGAAAAACGGCAAAGATTCGTTTGATTTCGATTTGAATTCACTGCGTGATTTGTGGTTCAAAACTTCGTATTTGCTTGATCGCAAACAGTCGGGGGAGAAAAAAGCGCTCGAACGCTACAGCAACTATAAAAAGAACGAACTAAAATACGATTTCAAAGGGTTCACCGGCAAAGCAGCCGATTTGGGCATCGACCTGAAACGCCGCACCCCAAGTGGGGTGAAAGCCGCCATTATCCGCGAAAAAGGGGTAAACGGTGACCGCGAAATGGCTTACGCGATGTATCTGGCTGGAATGGACGTGAAAGACGTGCATGTAACCGACCTGATTTCGGGTCGCGAAACGCTTGAAGATGTGAATATGATCGTGTTTGTGGGAGGTTTCTCCAATTCCGACGTTTTGGGATCGGCCAAAGGATGGGCAGGCGCTTTCAAATACAACGAAAAAGCAAAACAGGCACTCGATAATTTCTACAAACGCGAAGACACTTTGAGCTTGGGCGTTTGCAATGGTTGTCAGTTGATGGTTGAACTGGGCTTGGTTTATCCAGAAAGACCTGCGCAACCAAAAATGTTACACAACGAATCGCACAAATTTGAGTCGATCTTCCTGAATGTGGATGTTCTCCCAAACAATTCAGTGATGCTGAAATCGCTTTCAGGAATGAAACTGGGCGTTTGGGTGGCTCACGGCGAAGGAAAATTCAGCCTGCCACAGGAAGAATCGGCGTATTGCATCCCGATGAAATACAGCAACACTGGATATCCGGGCAATCCCAACGGATCTAATTACAATACCGCCGGACTTTGCTCTGAAAATGGCCGACATTTGGTGATGATGCCGCATCTTGAACGTGCTTTCAAACCATACCACTGGCCGTATTATCCGCAGGAGCGAAAGTTTGACGAAGTTACACCGTGGATCGAAGCTTTCGTGAATGCGAAAAACTGGATTCAGGAAAAGAACTGATAACTTTTAGTTTACACTTTTGCATGTGAGGTTTAAACTGTTCAGAATAGTTGAGATGGAGTTTTTTAATTTGGCTGAGTAATATATATTTGTGGAACATGAAATATTACAGATAATTAGTATGAAAACAGTGACAGTTGAAATAAAAAATGAGATCGCAATGTCTTTCCTGCATAATCTTGAAAGCATGAATATAATCAGGGTTGTTGACACCGGTTCATCGCTGGAAAAACGAAGGCTCTCAGATCGGTTTGCTGGCTGTCTTCCGAAAGACAGGGTAGATGAACTGCAAAAGGAACTTATCCAAATGCGCAACGAATGGGAAAGAACTACCTACTAGACACCAACGCCATACTCGATTTTATGGGTAATAAATTGCCCGCCAAAGCCTGTGCAATTTTTTCGCAGATTATTGACGATCAAATCAATATCTCGATTATTAATAAAATCGAACTTCTTGGATTCTCTGCGGTTGAACCTGAGTTAATTGATTTTGTCAGTTATTCAAATGTGTTTCCTTTAGACGATAGTATAGTTGAAAAAACTATTGAAATTCGTCGTCAATACAAAATTAAACTGCCGGATGCCATAATTGCAGCAACGGCATTGCAATTTGATTTCACTTTGCTTACGAATGATAAGGATTTTGAAACCGTTAAGGATTTGAAAGTTCAAAATCCTAACGATTTGAACGATGAAGCTGAAACAGGTGATGATCCTGATTTTTTGAATTATTTAGATTAGTTAATCTGATCTCTCAAAAACAAATCCCATGATAGAGTATTTTCAAACCCTTGCCGATTGGTACATGAGTCACATGAACTACCTAACCATCACGATGTTGATGGCTATTGAAAGTTCGTTTGTACCGCTGCCATCCGAAATTGTTATTCCTCCCGCAATCTGGCAGGCGCTAAAAACCGGGGAATTGAATGTTTATCTGGTTGTGTTATTTGCCACGTTGGGAGCAGTAATTGGGGCTATGTTTAATTACCTGATGGCGCGCTGGCTGGGCCGCGTTATCGTATATGGTTTTGCCGAATCGAAAGTAGGAAAGCTATTTTTACTGAACCAGGCAAAGGTGCAACATGCTGAAAGTTATTTTAACCGGCATGGAAAAAGCTCAACTTTCATTGGGCGGTTAATCCCTGGTATCCGGCATTTGATTTCAATTCCAGCTGGTTTAGCCAAGATGGATATTAAACAGTTTGTTTTATACACAGCTTTAGGTTCGGGTATCTGGCATATTATTTTGGCAACATTGAGTTACTATCTCTACTCACAACAAGATTTGCTATTGAAATACATGCACGAACTTTCGTATATATTACTTGGCCTTGGCGCTATTTTTGTCGCCTATCTGGTATGGAAATACAAAAAGAAGAAAGAATAAATACAGTCAGTAAATATGCAAAAGGCACCCGATTTTGGATGCCTTTTGTTTTTTTGTCTGTTATTGTGTATCTAACAATTCCAATTGTATAAGCCTTCAACCAACCGGGCTTCTTTTTCTTCGTCAGAAAGAGAAAGGTACTTTTGGCGTTCGGCCTCATAAACTTGTTGTTTTTTCAATTCTTCTTCCCTTATTTTTTCACCATAAATCCGTTCAACCCGGTCGTGAAGGAATTTATTGGCGACATTCGGGAACAGTTCCAGAAGCAATTCTTCTTTTTCATTTACAGCCAATTTAACTCCTTCTCCATATTGTGGAAATGATGGGTTGTCTTGTTTCTTGTAATTAGCTGTGTTGTATGGGATTTCTTCTCGTGTTCCGGCTATTTTTTCACGGAAGTCAGGATCAATTGGCGTAGGAGTTTTTCCGTAGGCCCCTCTAACCAGATTTACAAACTGTATAGAATTATTGGTATAGAATGGCTTCCCGTTCTTTTCGTCGATTACACAATTTACGGCCTGAGCGCCAACGATCTGACTGGTTGGTGTTACCAATGGAGGGCAACCAGCAGCTAAACGAACGGTTGGGATTACTTCCAGCACTCGTGGCAATAATTCTTCCTGTTTAAGCTGTTTCAATTGTGCAAGCATGTTGGTGTACATACCTCCCGGAACTTCGGCAAATTTTACTTTTTCATCCGGATCAGGGAAATTGAAATATTTTTCAATCTTACCACAGACGTCCATCAGATTTTCTTCGTCGTTGGCTTTTGCATAAGCAATAGCATCGTCAAAATATTTGTCAATTTCTGCAGGTAGTTCATCATTGGTAATATCAAATTCAATAGGGTAAATTTTGTAACTATCGATATCTGCCATTTCCAACCGGATTTCTTTCAGAATCTTATTAATACGAACTACAGCATCAAGATTAATTCCAGTTTCGATACCCAGTTTGTTGCAGACTATCTGGATCAATTCAAAAGACGGAGCTGCTGGCCCTCCAGCGAAATTCATAATAGCCGTATCTAAAATATCTACACCATTCAATATAGCAACTATTCCTGAAGCCAGGCCATATCCAGGTGTACAATGTGTGTGAAAATCGATCGGAATTTTTACGTTTTCCTTGTAAGCTTTGATGATTTTACCAGCTTTCATCGGTGGTATCAATCCGGCCATATCTTTTAACGTAATCATATCAGCACCCATAGATTCAAGCTCTTTGGCCATGTTGACAAAATAGTCTATGGAAAAGATGGCTTTTGGCAGAGGCTTGCCTTTCAGTCGGGCTTTTAGACGTTCTTTTTTTGTGAATTTAGGATCGACGGTATAACACGTTACGCAATCGGCAAGTCCCCCATTTTCTTTCACATATTTTATAGTCGACCTGATGTTATGAGTATCGTTCAGCGCATCAAAAATACGCATGATTGATATACCCGATTGAACTGCATTACGATTAAATCCCTCGATAACTTCCTCTGGATAAGGGTTGTATCCAAATAAATTTCGACCACGGGATAAAGCTGTCAGGTGTGAAATATTGCCTATTTCAGCTTTAATTTTTTCCAAACGTTCCCAAGGATCTTCATTCAAATAACGCATAATCGAATCTGGAACTGCACCACCCCAAACTTCAAGAGCATAAAATCCGGCTTCTTTATAAATTGGAAGCAACCTGTCAATCTGCGCTTGCTCCATTCTGGTAGCGAAAAGTGACTGTTGCCCATCTCTCATAGTCACATCGCGTATTAATAATTTTCTGGCCATTATAATTAAGGTTGATTATTTTTTGATGACACAAAAGTGAGCAATAAAATTGGTTGTAAAAATGATTTTTTTGAAATTTTACAACATTTGTTCGAAGTTTTTATAAATTAATAACATTAGGGCTATTTTTCACTATTTGTAAGAGATTTAAGTAATTAAAAACCAAAGGCTAATAGATATAGAATACAATTTCATATTTAACAACAGAAATTTTTCTCCTTTTTTAATACGAATTAATTAGCGACATTTGGCAATTTTAATCTTACCCATGACTGAAAGCGAAAGGTTGGTATTGTCTTTGTCGATGAAAATTAAAAATTCTCTTGGGAATAGTGTTGGATAATGACTGAAAAACTACTTGAAATACATTCATATTTAACGAATTGCTTGTTTTTTAGATTATTTGGGAATTCTTATTCTTATACAAAAACAACATATTGTTTGGCATTAAATATCTCTATTTTTAAGGAGAGATACATTTTCCCAAACAATTCAGTTCGCAAGACATACAATTTTGGTATCTTGCCTTCCAATCAAAAAATATATAAATTAATAAGCAAAAACAACTTATACTTTTATACCAAGCTTGTTTTTAATCCGTTATATACAGTAATTAATTTAATAACAACTAAATATTCGTTCAATGATTTTTTTATTAGAGACTGTGTCCGAGGTGTCGTTTATCGACTTAATTATGAAAGGAGGATGGTTAATGGTTCCTTTGTTCCTTCTATCAATCATTGCTGTTTTCATTTTTTTTGATCGTTTTTTCTACATTAGGAAAGAAAAAAAGCTTGATGATAATTTTTACGACAGACTAAACGAATTAATTGGTTCTGGTAAAATTGACAATGCCATATCACTTTGCGAAAAAACAAATACATCAGAAACTAGGTTGATTTCAAAAGGGTTGCAAAATCTTGGGCGTCCGATCCGCGACATTCACGATCAAATGGAACTTGAAGGGAAACTCGAAGTCTATAAGTATGAAGGGAACCTGTATTTCCTTGGAGTTATCGCTGGTGTTGCCCCTATGCTCGGATTTATTGGAACAATTTCAGGGGTTATTAAAATATTTTATAATATTTCGCTTGCCGACAATATCAGCATCTCGTTGATTTCTGGTGGATTGTATGAAAAACTCATTACATCGGGAGTTGGGCTTACAATTGGCATTTTGGCTTACTTGGCTTATCACTACTTAAATAGCCGGATAACAAAGTTAACGCAAAACTGGGAATATCGTTGTGTGCGTTTTATTGACCTGATAAACAAATAGATAATATGAACTTTAGGAGTTCCAAAAAAGCTGAATTCGAAGTTTTTACAAACTCATTCAGCGATATTATGTTTTTTCTGATGTTGTTTTTTCTGATTGTGTCTACCATGATTACTCCAGGAGCAATTAAACTTATGCTTCCGCAAGCCGACAAATCGCCATCTATGAATAAACAAAATGAAAAAACGTCTATTTCAATTACTAAAGACCTGAGATATTACATTAATGATAAGCAAGTTCAGTTTTCCGAAATTGAAACAGAATTGAGAAAAATCAAAAAAGGCAACGAAGAAGCATTTGCCATCGTAAGATGCGATAATAGCATTGCAGTCCAGAAAATGGTCGATGTTTTACAATTGGGGAATAAGGTTGGTGTTAAAATGGTTCTTGCAACAACGAAAAAAGAAAACTGATCAAACCAGTTAATTGTAATAGTTTCAGTTTGAAGAACTGGCTGGCATGTATTCACTGAGAATTAAATGATTGACGAATCATTTGCTTTACAACAGATGTACTCAGGAAAATTTGAATTTTTGATTTATTTGTTTAATTTTCCGTGTACGAACACGGAAAAACTATTTTAAAACATCTTTCCTCATCTTTTGGTTTACTTCGTTTGTTATTTAAATATTAAGTCAATACTTTCGTGTACGAACACGGAAAAATGGTAAATATGACAAAAGTTATTTATTTTGATTGTAATTTACTGTAATATAGATCTTTGTATTTATTGCTAACTAACAAAAAACTTTAATGGGAAAAAATGAATTGTCACAGAATGTCAGACAATTTACAGGAGTAGATGTTATTGAATGTTATCAATGTGGTAAATGCACTGCTGGCTGCCCGGTTGCTGACAAAATGGATATTCGTCCCAGTGTCGTTATGCGCATGTTGCAATCAGGCGATGCTGCTTCAGAAGACGAATTGCTCCGATCATTAAGCATTTGGCTTTGTTTGACTTGTGAAACGTGCTATTCACGTTGCCCCATGGAATTAGATATTCCAAAAGTAATGGATTACCTGCGCCAGCGCTCTCTGGCCGAAGGAAAAGTCCATAAAGATGCCCGAGATATTGTTGCCTTCCATAAATCATTCCTGAATTCGATTGAAAGTAATGGTCGTCTTCATGAGATGGGGCTGGTGATCGATTACAAATTGCATTCGGGCAATTTACTTCAGGATGTCACTACCGCTCCCGGTATGTTCAGAAGAGGAAAACTTCATATTCTGCCCGAACAAATCAAAGATAAGAAAGGCCTGAAACTGCTATTTAAGAATCAGGATAAAAACAAGAAATCATGATGAAGATAGGTTTTTACCCGGGATGTTCGTTGACTGGCTCATCGCGCGAGTACAACGAATCTATTTTGGCCATTTCCAAAGAAGCAGGAATAGAACTTGTTGAAATACCTGACTGGAATTGCTGTGGCGCTACTGCTGCACATAACCTGAATCACGAGCTTTCAGTATCGCTTCCTTCCCGAAATTTGGCATTGGCCGAACTTGCCGAAATGGAGGAACTGGTTGTGCCTTGTGCTGCCTGTTTCAACCGTCTGGTGATGACTCAGCACGAACTTTCAGAAAATGAAACACTCAAAACCGAAATCGCGGCAAAACTGGGACTTTCGTTGAAAAACGACATCAAAATATTGAATGTGCTGCAGTTTCTCGAAAAATATATCTTCCCGAAACTCGATGAGCTGATTAAAAAACCATTGGCTTACGATGTGGCTTGTTATTATGGTTGTTTGTTGGTTCGGCCGCAAAAGGTGATGAAAGATGCACGTTTTGAAGACCCGATGAGCATGGATTTGATTATGCAGAAATTAGGTGCCAAAGCGATTGACTGGCCATTCAAAACGGAATGTTGTGGTGCCGGATTCAGCGTTTCGAAAACCGAGATTGTTGGAGAGCTTTCAGGGAAGATTGTTCGCAGCGCCATTGACCGTGAGGCTAAAGCCATTGTGGTGGCCTGCCCGATGTGCCACTCGAACCTGGACATGCGCCGCCCCGCCATCGAATCGTACCTGAAGCGAAAAGTTGACATTCCTGTCATATATATTACGCAAGCTATTGCCTTGGCAATGGGATTGACACCCAAGCAAGCCGGTTTGCAACGACATTTTGTACCGGTAAATCTTTCAGTAACTCAAAACTAACGAACGATGTCGAAAATAGGAGTTTTTATTTGTCATTGCGGCGAAAACATCAGTGCGACGGTTGATTGTGGGAAAGTTGCTGAAGTCGCCGGAAAACTGGAAGGAGTTGCTTACAGTACCGATTATAAATACATGTGTTCCGATCCTGGCCAGACCATCATCAAACAGATGGTAAAGGAAAAAGGTCTGGATGGTGTGGTCGTGGCGGCCTGTTCGCCACGCATGCACGAGCCAACATTCCGAAAAGCTTGTTCCGAAGCCGGATTGAACCCGTACCTCTGCGAAATGGCCAACCTGCGCGAACATTGCTCGTGGGTACACGATAAAAGTGATGCGACTACACAAAAAGCCATTGATATTGTCCGCACGCTGGTTGAAAAAGTAAAGCATAACAAACCACTTTCAACCATCAAGGTGCCGGTTACCAAAAAAGCACTCGTGATTGGTGGCGGTATTGCAGGTATTCAGGCGAGTCTGGACATTGCCAACGCTGGGCATCAGGTTGTTTTGGTTGAAAAAGAACCGTCGATTGGCGGACACATGTCGCAGCTCTCGGAAACGTTCCCAACGCTCGACTGTTCGCAATGTATCCTTACTCCGCGAATGGTGGAAGTTGCCCAGCATCCGAATATCACCCTGATGACCTATGCCGAACTGGAAAAACTGGACGGCTTTATCGGCAATTTCAAAGCTACGATCCGGAAGAAAGCAAAAAGTCTGGACGAGAAATTGTGTACCGGCTGTGGTCTTTGCACCACCAAATGTCCAACCAAGAAAATACCAAGCGAATTTAACGAAGGACTGGGATATCGCACGGCTATTTATGTGCCGTTTCCGCAGGCTGTTCCCAATAAGCCGGTAATCGATAAAGCCAATTGTTCGTATTATCAAAAGGGCAAATGCAAGGTTTGCGAAAAAGTTTGCCCTACCGGAGCCATCCGCTTCGATCAGGAAGACGAATTGGTTGAACTGGAAGTAGGCGCGGTGGTTGTTGCTACCGGCTTCAATGTGATGACTACTTCTGAATTTTCGGAATATGGCTACGGAAAATATCCCGATGTGATTACCGGATTGCAGTTTGAGCGATTGGCGTCGGCTTCGGGCCCAACGTTGGGCGAAATCCGTCGTCCATCGGATGGCAAAATTCCCGAGAAGATTGTGTTTATTGCCTGTGCCGGGTCGCGTGATCCAGCCAAAGGAAAACCATATTGTTCAAAAATTTGCTGCATGTACACGGCCAAACACGCCATGCTGTACCAGCACAAAGTGCATCACGGCGAATCATACGTGTTCTACATGGACATTCGTGCCGCCGGGAAAAATTACGATGAATTTACTCGCCGCGCCATTGTTGAGGACAAGGTGAATTACCTGCGTGGCCGCGTGTCGAAAGTATATGAAGAAAACGGCAAGCTGATCGTCAAAGGTGTTGACACCTTGCTGAATGCCCGTCCTGTGGAAATAGAGGCTGACATGGTGGTTTTAGCTTCTGCCGGGGTTGCTAATCCGGGTTCGGAAGAACTGGCACAGAAAATGCACATTTCATACGACGCTTACAATTTCTTTTCCGAAGCACACCCGAAACTAAAACCGGTTGAAACCAATACCGCCGGAATTTACCTGGCTGGTGCTTGTCAGGCGCCGAAAGACATTCCTGAAACCGTTTCGCAGGCATCGGGAGCTGCGGCAAAAGTGGCTATACTCTTCTCGCAGAACGAGTTGAGTCGTGAGCCGGTTGTAGCTGTGGTTAACCGATCAGCGGCGCCGTTGTATTCAACTTGTGTGGGATGCTTCATGTGTGCAACAGCTTGTCCGTACAACGCCATTGGCGAAGAGGAGATCAAAGATCGCAAAGGCAATGTGATCAAAAAAGTGGCGAAGGTGAACCCGGGATTGTGCCAGGGTTGCGGAACCTGCGTGGCCTTCTGCCGCTCAAAATCCATCGATTTGGATGGTTACTCGAACGAGCAAATGTACTCGGAAGTAATGGCTTTGCTGAACGAATAGAAAGCCTCTCCCCAACCCTCTCCAAAGGAGAGGGAGTTGGATAGTGCTTAAAATGAGATTTATACTGAACTGACATTGACCTGTCTTTTCTCCTCTCTTTCGAGGGAGGTTGGGAGGGAAAGAAATATGATAAGAGAATATAAATGGCTGAAATAATCAAATATAGCAACGATTTTTATTCCCGCATTTCAGAAGTTCTGAAGTCGGCTCAAAGTAATGTTTTACAGGCTGTTAATACGGCCATGATAAATGCTTATTTTGAAATCGGACGTCTGATTGTTGAAGAAGAACAAAATGGCAAGGAACGTGCAGAATATGGTAAACAAATCTTGAAAGAATTGTCTGTTAAACTGACCAAAGAATTTGGAAGAGGTTTTTCTGAAGATAATCTGGGAAATATGAGGAAGTTTTATCTTTCTTATCAGTCTCAGATTTCCGAAACACTGTCTCGGAAATCTGAAAAAACGCAGACGCTGTCTGCGCAATTAGGATATCCAACCACATCTTCATCCAACACATTCAAATTAAGTTGGTCGCACTATTTGAAACTCATGCGGATAGAAGATTTTCAGGAAAGAAAATTCTATGAAATTGAGTCAGCAAAAAATAACTGGAGCCTTCGGGAACTGCAACGGCAATATGATAGCGCACTTTATACAAGAATAGCGGCAAGTCTGGACAAAGAAAGTGTTTTGAAACTATCGGAAAATGGATTGATATTAGAAAAACCTCAGGATGCCATTAAAGATCCGTATATACTCGAATTTATCGGGTTGCCAGAGAAATCGGTTTATTCAGAAAGTGATTTGGAGCAAAAATTAATAGACAAACTTGAGCAGTTTCTATTGGAACTTGGAACTGGATTTACGTTTGTTGCCCGCCAGAAAAGAATAACTATTGATGAAAAACACTTTCGGATTGACCTCGTTTTTTATAACCGGATTTTAAGGTGCTTCGTTCTTATTGACTTGAAAATCGGAGAATTGAGACATCAGGATATTGGCCAAATGCAAATGTACGTGAATTATTACGACCGGGAAGTCCGATTGGAAGATGAAAATAAAACGATCGGTTTGATCTTGTGCCAGGACAAAAGCGAGGCAGTGGTCCGTTATACGCTTCCTGAAAACAACGAGCAGATTTTTGCTAGTAAGTACCAAACTGTACTGCCAAGTAAAGAAAAATTGAAAGAACTCATATGTAATTAATTGACCTGTCTTTTCCCCTCCCTTTGGGGAGGTTGGGAGGGGCTTTTAAATAAATAAAAAATGACCGAATTTGAACCTAAAATAGTAGCATTTGTCTGCAACTGGTGTACTTACGCAGGCGCCGACCTGACCGGAACCAGCCGGATCAAATATGCGCAGAACGTAAAAATCATCCGCTTCCCCTGCACGGGTCGAATCGACTTTATGTTGCTGCTGAAAGCTTTTGGCGAAGGCGCCGACGGAATCATAGTTTCAGGTTGCCACCCCAACGATTGTCATTATACATCGGGAAATTTCCATGCCCGCCGCCGCTGGATCATGTTCCGGGGCTTGCTTGATTTGCTGGGCATTGACGTGCGCCGGATTCAATATTCGTGGGTTTCGGCAGCCGAGGGCGCCAAATGGGCCGATGTAGTAAACACGACTGTTACTGCCATTCGCGAACTTGGGCCATACACCGATTATGCCAAAGTAGCCAATTATCTGGAAAAGGAGGCTGACATATGAATGAACTGATACAAAAAGCAAAGAGCCTGCTCGAATCGAACGAAGTGCAGGTGGTGATTGGCTATGGGAAAGGATCGGCTGACAAGACCCGCGCCATTTTCCTGACAAAAGCTGAAGATTGCGAGCAACTGCTTTTCGATAGCCGGTGCGTGCAGAATCTGGCAGTTTACCTCACCAAGCACGAGATCAAACATCTGGGAAAACCTGCAATTGTTGCGCCTATTCCGGTGTTGCGCAGTATTTTGCAATTGGCCGCAGAAAACCAACTGAAAGAAAGCGATCTGGTCATTTTAGGCGTTTCTTCTGAAAGTAAACTAATTGAATTTGAATCGTTTGGAGCCATCGAAGTTTTTCTGGAAACACACAAGATTGAGATCGACGAAAAATACAAGGCGACCATCGACAAGATAAAAGCCATGCCAGTTTCAGAACGATTTGCCTTCTGGATGAAAGAACTGGAGCCGTGTTTTAAATGCTATGCCTGCCGCGCTGCCTGTCCGTTGTGTTATTGCCCGAAATGTACGGTTGAAAATAACCAGCCGCAGTGGATTCCAGCCGCCTCGCATTTGCTGGGAAACCTCGAATGGCACGTGATGCGCGCCATGCACCTGGCAGGTCGCTGCACCGATTGTGAAGCTTGCTACAACGCTTGTCCGATGGGCATTCCAATTCATTTGCTCACCAAAAGTATGCTTCAGGATGTGGAAGAACATTTTGGCCCGTATGGCCCGTCAGTAGGCAAGCAAAACACACTCTCGAGTTTTAATTCTGATGATAAGGAATCATTTATCCGCTAAGCCATGCAGATTGAAAATTACCTGATACGAAAAAGCTCGCTCGAAAAATTGTTCAACAATTTGGTCGGGAATGGCAAGACTGTTTATGCCCCGAAAGCCCACGAAAAACGCATTCTGTTTGAAGAAGTAAAGGCTTTCAGCGAAATAACCGACAACTATTTGGTGACTACCAACGCCGCCAAATCGGTAGTTTTTCCGCGCACCGAAAAACTGTTTTCATACAAAAAGACGAAAGAAACAACCGAGATAATTGATGCGTCAACGGAAACCGTTCCTGAAGTGGTACTTTGGGGAATCCGTCCGTGCGATGCGGCGGCTTTTATCCCGCTAACCGACACATTCAATGGTGATTACCTGGATGTTTTGTACAACAACCGCCGCGGAAAGGTGTATTTGCTGAGTTTCAGTTGTGCAACCTGCGACGAATATTGCTTTTGCACATCAGTAAACGGAGGCCCGGGAAATACGGCCGGAAGCGACCTGCTTTTCACGAAACTTTCAACTGGCGACTATTTGGCAGAAGCCATTACCGAAAAAGGCAAACAATTGGTAGCCGATAATCAATCGCTGTTTGAAGCTGCTCCGGCAGAAGAAAAAGAACCGAATCTGGCCAAGGTGAAAACGTATTTCAATCAGGACGAGATTCAGGCAAAACTTCAGAATTTGTTTGAAAATCCGGTTTGGGACGAAAAATCGCGGGCTTGCCTGGGCTGCGGATCGTGTGCATTTGTTTGCCCGGTTTGCAGTTGTTTCGACATTCAGGACGAAAAGCACGGCAGCAAAGGTTATCGTTTGCGTTGCTGGGATTCATGCGGATTTGGCCTGTTTACTTTGCACACTTCGGGACACAATCCGCGCGAAACGCAGGGAGCACGCTGGCGGCAGCGCATTTTGCACAAATTTTTGTACATGCCCAACAAGTCGAAAGTTGCCGGCTGTGTAGGCTGTGGCCGCTGTTCACGCGTTTGCCCGGCCGACATCAATATTTTGGAAACTGTGACGGCATTGTAAAGTGCGAAGTGACTAGAGTTCGGAGTGCCTAAAGTTGAAGAAGAAGCTCCGTAGGAGCGTTAGTTTGGTAGCCCGGGGTTTTAGCCCCGGGGAAAAATAGAAAAGAAAGAACCCGTCCGCGAGAAAACCTAAATTGGAGAGCAAATATTTTTCGGACGGAAAAGAGAAAAAGTTAATAAGGATTAGTACAATTCGAATTGAGTTTTCAAATGACTAATGGCTTTTCAGTCAATCGTAAATGGTAAATAGAAAATGGTAAATAAAAAGATATGAGCAATCCAAACATATATGTCCCGTACCTGATGCGGATCGAAAAGATTACACAGGAAGCTCCGGGAGTAAAAACTTTTCGCCTGAAATTTGAGAACGAACAGGAAGCTGAAGAATTTGAATTCAAAGCCGGACAATTTGGCGAATATTCCATTGTTGGCGTGGGTGAATCTACTTTTTGTATCGCATCATCACCAACCCGGAAAGGTTATATCGAATGTACTTTTCGACAGGTTGGTCGGGTAACTTCGGCTTTGGCATCTGCCGAAGAAGGAGATGTCATCGGATTCCGTGGACCCTACGGAAATACCTTCCCGATGGACGAGTGGAAAGGCAAGAACCTGGTGTTTATCGCCGGTGGTATTGCGCTTCCGCCCATGCGTTGCGTGATTTGGAATGCGCTCGATTTGCGCGAGAATTTCGGTGATATTACCATCGTTTACGGTGCACGAACTGTAGCTGATCTGGTTTACAAACACGAGTTGGAAGAATGGGGCAACCGCCCGGATGTAAAACTGGTCACTACCGTTGACCCGGGTGGCGAAACGCCCGACTGGAAAGGTGAAATTGGCTTTGTTCCATCGGTATTGGAAAAAGTAGCGCCATCAGCCGAAAACACCATTGCCATTGTTTGCGGCCCACCCATCATGATCAAGTTTACTTTCCCAGTATTAGAAAAATTGGGATTTGCCAATCACAACATTTTTACCACGCTCGAAAACCGAATGAAATGTGGCTTCGGCAAATGCGGTCGCTGCAACGTTGGCGAGAAATATGTTTGCCTTGATGGACCTGTATTTTCAGGCGAAGAATTGAAGTTGCTTCCTGCCGAATATTGAAGGGTTTACAATATACTGAAGGCTCCTTCTAAAGGAGCTTTTTTGTTTTTGATGCAATTAACCACAAAACAGACAGTATTTAAAAGGCACAATTATTGTCCCTTGATTTGGAATTATTCTCATAGCTCTTTTCTGATTCAGATTTAATAATTGTACATGACATGAAATTATCCAAACTGTTTACCGAATTTTTTGAGAGTGAGAAAGCTGGAGGCCTAATATTGGTTTTCGCCACCATCATTTCGCTGTTAATTGCAAATTCGTCGCTACAGTCGGTATACAATGCGTTTTGGCATACCAACATTGCCGGACATGGCCTGGTCCATTGGATTAACGATGGTCTGATGGCTATTTTCTTTTTGCTCATTGGACTGGAGCTGGAACGCGAAATATACCAAGGCGAACTTTCCAACATCAAGAATGCATCGTTGCCAATAATTGGTGCTTTGGGCGGAATGCTTGTTCCGGCCGCAATCTTTATGTCTTTAAATTGGGGAAAGGTTGGGCAACCGGGAGCAGGGATTCCGATGGCAACTGATATCGCTTTTGCCATTGGGATTTTGTCATTGCTCGGCAATAAAGTCCCTGCTTCATTGAAAGTTTTTCTAACAGCACTGGCCGTTATCGACGATTTGGGCGCAATTATCGTGATTGCTATTTTTTATACGCAATCGCTAAGTTTTGTTAACCTGCTTATTGCATTGGGAATTTGGGGCGTTTTGATTGGCTTGAACAGACTAAGAATAAACAACCTGATTCCATATCTGATAGGTGGAGTTGCTATGTGGTATTTTATGCTGCATTCGGGCGTTCATTCAACTATTACAGGTGTATTACTTGCCTTTGCCATTCCATTTGGAGATGGAAAGGCTAAAACACCGTCGCATAGAGTGCTCCATTTTCTGCACAAACCGGTGGCTTTTGTGATATTACCATTGTTTGCGCTTGCCAATACCAGCATAGTTTTGGGTGATGATTGGAGTTCAGGGCTGGCTCAACACAGTAGTTGGGGAATCATGTTGGGCCTTATTGTCGGGAAACCGTTGGGCATTACACTTTTTGCTTCACTTGGTGTCTCCCTCGGTATTTGTGCCCTGCCATCTGATATAAAGTGGAAAAATATTATAGGAGCCGGGATGCTGGGCGGAATAGGATTTACCATGTCAATTTTCGTAACACTTTTGGCTTTTGATGATGCCATGATTATTGATCAGTCAAAGATCGCTATACTGCTGGCCTCAAGCATTTCCGGTATATTAGGATTTACATGGTTGATATTAACATTAAAGAAGAGTAGGGAAATAAAACCTAAATCAATTCAGCGCTAAAAACATGTTTAGGGAAAATCAAAAGGAACTGAGTTCCCTTATTCAACACACTGTTAACCTGAATATCAATAGAATGTAATTTCATAACTTTTGCCACTATTGAAAGTCCTATTCCAAAACCCCCAATATATTTTACATTATCCGACCTGTTAAATGCGCTAAATATACTGTCTATCTGATCTTCAGGAATGCCGATTCCCTGATCAGAGATTGAGACCCGAATAGAGCCATCAACCATTGAAATTCCAACTTCTACATCAGAGGTTGAAAATTTACAGGCATTTTCAAAAAGATTTTTAAATGCAATTTCCAAAAAACCCTGATTACCAAGTACATTTAAGTCATTCTCATTATCAGGATATTCAATTTTAGGTAATATTTTTCGACCAGGATATTTCGATTTTATCGATTTTATAGTATTAAAAATCAATTCATCAATGCGAACCGATGTCATCTGAACATCCTTATTACCGTTTAAATGAGCCAATTCGAGCAAGCTATTGATGAGCGAATTCATTTTACGAAGGTCTTCGACCAATCCTGCCAAATGACTTTTGTATTGTTCCGTATCACGCGAACGGCTAAGGATATAATCTGACTCTGCAATCATGATGGCAAGTGGTGTTCTAAGCTCATGAGAGGCATGAGATACAAACTCATCCTGGCTTTTGAACGCTTTTTCGAGATCGGAAAGCATATTGTTGAAAGTAATCGAAAGTTGTTCTATTTCATCCTGACGTTTACCTTCATCTAATCTATTACTCAGTTTTGAAGAGTTTATTTCTTTAACTTTTGAAATAATGTTTGAAATAGGTTTTATCGCCGATTTTGAAAAGAAATAAGCAGCAGTAACCGAAAGCATAACACTAATCAAAATACTCCAGACCAGAATATTTTTCAACTCAATCAGATTCTCTTCTCGATAGCGATCATGAGCTAAGACAAAAACATGATAATATTGCTTATCGCCCAAATGCACATAACTGACACCATCTTTTCTCCCAATTGAAAAATAAGCTACCCTTGAATTGTATGTGTGGCTAATGATTTTATCTGGAGTAAGCAGATTAGTCTTATTGCTGTAAAGGAGCTTATTCGACTCGTTGGTAATTGCAATTTCTTCAGCTTCGAATGAACGAGTTGTCTGATGAATTTTTTTCAGAAGAGTCGAGTCTATTTCCTGGATATTAATTGACAAAATAGCCGTATTCTGAGCTTTTTCGAGCAAACTATCCCTAAACTTAGAGCGTTGACTTGTAAACGAAAAGTAGTAAACCAGTACAGAAAAGAAAACAAGTATTCCAAGAACAATACTTGTAAACTGAAGTGATAATCTGGCTTTAATATTCATTTTATAATTCTTTTTCGCTACAATAGAAGCCAAAACCAAATTTGGTATGGATTATTTTGGGATCGAAATTCTTATCAATTTTCTTCCGTAAGTAATTCACATACACATCAATGATATTTGTACCTGTTTCGAAATCGAGATCCCATACCTTTTCGATGATAAACTCACGTGAAAGAATTTTATCCTTGTTTCGAAGAAATGTTTCCATCAAAGCAAACTCTTTCGAGGTCAAATCAATTTTTTGACCAGCGCGAGTAGCTGTTTTTTGGTCCAGATCCATCTCAAAATCAGCGATACTCAGTTTTCTTGATTCCTGAACAACAATGTTTTTCCTTTTCAGAAAAACATTTATTCGTGCAAGTAATTCCCTGTAATCAAATGGCTTAAGCACATAATCATCGGCACCTGCTTCAAAACCTATTAGTTTGTTCTCCGAAGTTCCAAGAGCAGTAAGCATTATGATTGGTATTTTGCTGTTCTTTTTACGTATCTCTTTACAAAGTTCATATCCATTCATTAAAGGCAGATTTATATCGAGAACAACAAGATCATATTCTTCATTTTCAATCATTCTCTTCCCAACATAACCATCGGCTGCAATATCAGCATCAAATCCTGATTCTTGTAACTGCTTCTGTATGATCTCGGCAAGCCGAAGTTCATCTTCAACAATCAAAATACGTGTTTCCAAAACAAAACAATTTAATTCAACGACAAAACTATAATACAATCATCAATTAATAGACTTTCTAATAAATTTCTAATAAATTTCTAACCACCCTCTAACCGTGAAGATTACTTCAAGATATTAGTTTTGTCACGTAAGATTCGAAGTAGATTAGTCGTTAAAAGACTAAGAATCTTTAAAACGAATTTTACAGTTTTTTGGTATTTGTTTTCTCATTATAACTCAATTTTTTCGATTATTTGGATTTTCTCAAGATGCATCTGTAAAGAAAATTACAGAAGGGTGGTTTTAAAACTTTTTGAGTGCTGTGAATCAGTTTCACAGCACTCATTATTTTTATACTATTGATTAGTTGGCATTTGTAACAAACTGAAGGCAATGAAAAATAAACTCAAGGCGGCCAGAACAACTATAAAAAGTGTGGTTTTGTAATATTTGTTTCTAAAAAGTCCTAATATCAGCGATATTAAATTAAAAGCAGCGAACCAAATACTCAATTTTAACAAACTTAAAATCTTTATTTCTTTAGAAATAGCAGCACTACCACTTGTCGGAATCTCAAATTTTTCAGATAAAAGAATCCAGACCGCAAATAGTCCAGTTAAAATAAACATAGCATTACCTGCTAAAGCTAATTTCTCTTTTTTTTCGAACCAGCCGAACAAAACAAGAATAATTCCGCCAAACAAAATATACTGAACAATGGTTATTAAACTAAGTACCGAAAGTGAACCCATAATAAAAAGTTTGCTTCACAACAAAAGTGTTAATTTTTAGCAAAACAAAAAACAATATCCCCTTTTCTGTACATTCAAATGGCTATTTTTGGCAAAATAAGAACTATTAAAAATGATTAAAACTAATTTAGATATCAATCCTAAAGCTAAAGGATTGATTTTTGACCTTGATGGTACTTTGGCAGATACAATGCCTATCCATTTTATTGCCTGGAGAAATGCTGCAGCAAAATATGGAATTGATTTTACACCCAAAGTTTTTGAGAAATTAGCAGGAATACCATTGTACCCAACTGTAGAGAGACTAAACGAGATGTTTGGAACAACTATTATTCCCAAAGAAATGGGTGATATAAAGGAAAAAGAATTTGAAAACAATATGCACCATACTCCTGAAATTAAGGTAGTAACTGATTTAGTAAAAAGATATCATGGATTGATTCCGATGGCAGTAGGAACAGGCGGTTGCAGAAGATTAGCTTTAAAAACACTGGATATTATCGGGTTAAACGGATATTTTGATGTTTTGGTAACAAGTGAAGATGTGTCAAACTTTAAACCTCATCCTGAAACATTTCTTAAATGCGCTGACGGAATTGGCATAAAACCATCTGATTGTGAAGTATTTGAAGATGGGATACTTGGAATTCGGGCAGCGCAAACTGCCGGAATGATGGTGGTAGATGTCACTGAATATTATGAAGTAACTATAGGAAAATGAAATTAAAACCAGGTTTATTTCTTTTGTGTACTGTTTGGCTAACATCATGCTCTTCAGTAAAAAAAACACTTCGCCATGAATACACAGTAATGTCGTATAACGTTGAGAATTTATACGACACAACAGATGATCCTAAAATTCCAGATGACGAATTTCTTCCAACAAGCGAAAAAAAGTGGGATAACGAGAAATACCTTAAAAAGCTTAATGATATCAGTAAGGTTATCTCAGAAATCAATCCTCAGGAATTACCAGAAATTGTTGGTTTAGTTGAAGTTGAAAATCAGCAGGTTTTAGTTGATTTGGTAAACACAGAAAATATAGAGGGTAAATACGGAATTATACATGAAGAAAGCCCCGACTACCGTGGAATTGATGTTGCACTAATATATCGTAAAGATGCATTTAAAGAATTAGCGCACGAAGTTTTACCTGTTGTATTCCCCGACGACCCAGAATTTAAAACCCGTGACATTTTGCATGTTACCGGAAAAATCAAGAATAAAATTGTTCATTTATTTGTGAACCATTGGCCTTCGCGCATTGGAGGAGATGAAAAGACTGAACCTAAACGAATTCTGGCTGCATCGGTGTTAAAAAAGAAAGTTGACGAAATTTTAGTTTCTGACTTGAATGCCAACATCATAATTATGGGGGATATGAATGATGAGCCCACAAACAAAAGCCTTAAGGAAACACTTGGGGCACAAGCGCCAGAATCAAAAGCAAAGCTGGTTAATCTTATGTTCCCCGACGATAATGACGGTAAAGGAACGTATTACTTTAGCAGTAACTGGAATATGCTCGATAATCTGGTAGTCTCAGAATCAATATTAAAAAGTACGAAAATCAAGGTAGAAAACGGGAAAGGTTTTATTTATAACCCAGACTGGATGGTTTTTAAAAATAAGAATGGAGATGGCACTCCAAACCGCACGTATGTAGGGAATAAATACGTTGGAGGGGTTAGCGACCACTTTCCTGTCTATTTTAAAATGTTGGTACATTAACCCAATAGAAGAGCGATTCTTTTTGAGAATCGCTCTTCTTCATTGTAGATATAGTAATTAACCTACTAAATATCAAATAAATAACCTTGATACATTTATGAAAGAAAGATTAACCAATATCAAGAGAAACTTTTATCTCGCCCTATTTAAAATTGGAACCAACTACTCGATCGTTATATTTCAATCAACATATTTTCGTGTAAACAACCAATAAAGGACAGTTCCTGAAATAATTCCTGAGATATTTGCCAGCTCGTCGTACCACGAAAAAGAACGTCCAATTCTCATTTCAAGTTGCATAACTTCCATAAACATGCCCCAAGCTACTGCTGAAACAAACATCAGAAAAAACATCACTTTTTTTTGTTCAGCCCGAAAAACCCAACAGAGTAATGCCGAAAGCGGAAAATACATGAAAAAATGGACCACTTTATCAACTCCATGAAACAGTTTAACCTTAGGAAAATCACTGGGGGGTAACAACGAAAGTGCAATAACACATAAAACATACAAAAACAAAAAGGTCACCCTAAAACTTCGGCGCACCGACAAAAGAAAAGATATCATTATAAAAAGATTACTCCTGTTAGTATAACGTATAAAGAAAATCCATTCAAATATGGCTACTTTATTTAATTATACAATTACCGAAAAATTAAAAAAATCAAGCAATACCTAAGATTTAACAAAATAGATTTAAGAAGTGAAATTAATTTATCAGAAATTTCTGCTTATTAGCATCAAAACAGAAGTCAATAATTGCTATGTTAGTCTTCCGGAAAAACAAAACATGCGATATTACCACAAATAAAAATAACGCCATGCAAATTGACCTATCTAATATTAAAATCAGAGAAATCGGGCTCGACGAGGTTGAGCTACTCACGAACTACAGAATAGCATATCTCACTGAGCTACAAGGAGAACAATCGGAAGAATACCAGCAAAAACTGATATTAGAACTTAACGCTTATTTTAAAGAAGCTCTGACCGAAAACCGTTTTTTTGCATATTTGGCTGAACTTAAGGGAGAAATATTAAGCTTTGGAGCTTTGGTAATCAAAAAGATTCCGGGTGATTTTAACCAATCATCATATCTCGAAGGCGACATTCTGAACATGTTCACTATTCCGGGCGCCCGCCGCAATGGTATTTCAGCTATGATTTTACAACAATTGATTAATGAAGCACATAACAGGGGAATAAGCAAAATATCACTTCACACATCTAAAGATGGTGAAAAACTTTATCGCAAATTTGGATTTAGCGAACCGGTTTACCCTGTTCTGGAATTGTGCCTATAAATTAACAGCTTATGCAAGAACCACGAATTAGGGTAGGTGTTATGTATCAACCCGAAATAATTTTCAGGCTCAACGGGAAATACCTGTTGGCCCCCCATGGAATGCCTTACGAAGGAATACAAAAAGTGAATTATTGCGAAGGCAGAATTTGGCTGAACGATGAACAGGTTGACGATGACACTTTGACTTTCGAGCCTGTTCGCTATCATGAAACTTCATTTGAGCTAAACGACGTTACTATCGGAATTCAATTTCACTGGGAACGTAAGGAGGATCAAACATTTAAAGGTTCGCTAGAATTAAGGATTGAAAACGAGAAGATTACAGCCATCAATATTCTACCATTGGAGGATTATCTGGTGAGTGTTATTTCGTCGGAAATGAATGCAACAAGTAGTATTGAACTTTTAAAAGCCCATGCTATTATTTCCAGATCGTGGTTATTGGCGCAAACCGATAAAAGTAAGGCGATTCGCCAATCAGGAAATTGTTACCAAAATATTTCAGAGTCGGACGATGAATATATCCGATGGTACGACCGCGAAGACCATCTCAATTTCGATGTTTGTGCCGACGACCATTGTCAGCGATACCAGGGAATAACCAGGCAATCGACCCTACTGGTTGAACAGGCTATTGCTGAGACAAGGGGAATGCTTATAATGCACAATGGTAAAATTTGTGATGCCCGCTTTTCGAAAAGCTGTGGTGGTATTTCCGAGACATTTGAGAATGTTTGGGAACCCGAAGTTCATCCCTATTTGCAACCTGTCATCGATAATCCTACTTTTCCGGAAGGTTTTGACTCCAATTTAACCAATGAAGAGGCAGCACAAAAATGGATAAGAAATTCTCCTGAAGCATTTTGCAATACCTGCGATAAAAAAATATTGTCGCAAGTTTTAAATGATTATGACCAGGAAACTACTGATTTTTACCGTTGGAGACTGGTTTATCATCAAGCTGATTTAGCTGAACTAATTGCCCGTAAATCGGGACGCGATTTCGGTGATATCCTCGATTTAATTCCGGTAGAACGTGGACGTTCTGGAAGGTTGAAAAAGTTAAAAATAGTTGGGACAAAACTTACGCTAATTGTTGGAAAAGAACTGGAAATTCGCAAAATCCTGTCCGAATCGCACCTATACAGTTCGGCATTTGTAGTTGACAAACTAAATATTGAGAACGACATTCCGATGCAGTTTGCACTAACAGGCGCTGGCTGGGGACATGGAGTTGGCCTTTGCCAGATTGGAGCAGCTATGATGAGTGCCAAAGGTTATAAATATGACCAAATTTTGCTCCATTACTTCAAAGGAGCCACTATCACAAAAGAATATTAACTCATTCAATATGAAGAACATTTTAATACTTCCAGTCATTGCAATCTTGTTGATTGTAACTTCAATGGGCGACGAATGGGGTTCAGTTTCATACCTTATTAAAATTATTCCCGCATTTATTCTATTGGTAATTACGGTGGTTTTACTTCTAAAAAATCAGAAAAAACAAAAATAATAGAACTCAATCTTCTACCTTAACCCAATATCTAAAATGACTAAGAACCAATTGAGAAGTAAGGTAACAAGTCGCAATCCGTGGGCATGGATTCCTACACTTTATTTTGCTGAAGGCATTCCGTATGTTGTAGTAATGACTGTCGCAGTGATTATGTTTAAACGATTTGGTGTATCTAATACCGATATTACACTATATACCAGCTGGTTATACTTGCCATGGGTAATTAAACCCTTGTGGAGCCCTATTGTCGATCTGCTGAAAACAAAACGATGGTGGATTATAATTATGCAGTTGGTTGTTGGTGCAAGTTTAGGAGCCATAGCTCTTTCAATACCGTTACCCTCCTTTTTCAAGATAAGCCTGATTTTCTTTTGGTTGCTGGCTTTTAGTTCGGCTACACACGACATTGCTGCCGATGGTTTCTATATGCTTGGTCTCGACGAACACCAACAAGCCTATTTTGTGGGTATCCGTAGCACATTTTACCGTATTGCAATGATTACCGGTCAAGGCTTACTCATCATTTTAGCTGGCTTCTTTGAAACGTCAACCGGACTTCCTCCTGTTGAAATAAATGTATCGGCCACTACCAGGGCAATACATGAATTAAAAATTCCTGAAGCTATAGTTTCTCAGACTCAGGATGGAAAAGCTTTTTTTATTGTTAATCCTGAAAGAGTTGAAATTTCAACCCAAAATATCCCGGTTGAAAAACTTGACTCAATAAAAGATATAGTCATTAATTACAATCGAAACAATCACTTTATTCCAACGGAAAACAGAAATAGTTCTGTTGCTAAATCTGGTAATTCATTTTGGAGCGACTTAATTTCAAATCCGCTAAAGGGCTTTCTGAAAAAACATTTTGGTTATCAAAAGCAACATTTTGCAGCTAAAAGCCTGGTTGGCAATATTTCGGTAGTAGCAGTTAAACTGAACGGGAAAGTTGAATCAGGTAAAGAAATAGTACTGAATGTAAAATTCAGAAATGGTGATAACAGTATCCGGTTACTTGAAGGTGAACGATTAACTTTTTGCTCTGTAAATCAGAATAAGCCGGCATTGATGATTTTTCAATGTGACCCAAAACTAAGGCAAACAACACTGGCATCGTTTAAAGGAACATCTGGAAATATACATTTGGCATGGAGCATAACATTTGTAATTCTTGCCGTATTGTTTGTTGTTTTTGCACTTTACCACAAGTTTATTCTACCCCACCCTAAAACTGACAAAGAAACCGCTAATCAGGACGAAAACCTCTTTACAGAGTTTTTTGACACGTTTTTATCATTCTTCAGGCGTAAAAATATAGGCGTCGTTATTGCTTTTCTGATGTTCTACCGATTTGGAGAAGCCCAACTGATAAAAATGGCATCTCCGTTTATGCTCGACCCCCGAAATATTGGTGGACTTGGTTTGACCACGAGCGATGTGGGTTTGCTTTACGGCACTTTCGGCATCCTTGCCCTTACCATTGGAGGTATCCTTGGAGGAATTGCTGCTTCGACAAAAGGATTCAGATATTGGCTCTGGTGGATGGTTATGGCTATTAATGTTCCACATCTGGCTTACGTTTATATGTCGTTTACACAACCAGAAAACCAACTAATTATAGGGTTATGTGTTGTAATTGAGCAATTTAGTTATGGATTTGGTTTTACGGCGTATATGCTTTACATGATTTACATTTCGGAAGGAAAAAACAAGACAGCCCATTTTGCCATTGCTACAGGTATCATGGCTTTAGGAATGATGCTTCCGGGAATGTTTTCGGGTTGGCTTCAGGATATAATTGGGTATCAAAATTTCTTCATTTGGGTAATGTTATGTATGATTCCTGGTGTCATTCCTGTGTTTTTCATTAATGTTAAACCTGAATTCGGAATTAAGAAAAAAGAGGAATCAAGTAGTTAACTATCTTTATCAGTGTAATTTAGATGGAAACATTTATTAGTGGTATATCAAAAAAAGAATTTCCGGTTTCTGAAAAAGTTTCAGGTAAAATGGTCAGGCAGTCAATCATGGAACTGATCCAAAAAGAATACCCTGAATTTAGTGTTGACAAATTTCTGACCGTGGAAGAACTCAACCATTTCAGAGAAAAACACCTTGAAAACATTCTTATTGACCAAGTTGGAGAACTTAGTCAGCTGGAAAAAACTGTTTTGTCATCGTTGAAAGATAAGTCGACATTGACCGATAAAATTGATGGAGACGATAATTTTCCGGCGACTCTAGGTCAACGTATTGCCGATAAAGTTGCCGCTTTTGGTGGAAGCTGGACTTTCATTATTTCGTTTACGCTTTTTCTTGTTTCATGGATAATTATTAACATTTTCTGGCTGGCAAACAAAGGTTTTGATCCCTATCCTTTTATATTACTGAACCTTATTCTTTCGTGCATTGCAGCAATGCAAGCTCCGGTAATTATGATGAGCCAAAACCGTCAGGAAGAAAAAGACCGGGAAAGGGCAAAGAAAGACTACATGGTTAACCTAAAGTCAGAATTAGAAATCAGAATGTTGCATGAAAAAATCGATCACCTTATATTAAGTCAGCAACAAGAAGTTTTAGAAGTACATAAGGATCAGATGGAAATAATGTATGATATTATCAAACGATTGGAAAAAATAGATTTACAGAAATAACTTATTGCATTTCAAATGTTTTCGCGATTTTGCTCAATCATCTGCTTATTGATTTATGGAACAGCAGGTATTTATGCTCAGGTTCCGGTAGAATTTACCAACAAAATATATTTAAGCAACTTAAATAACAATCCTAGTTACATTCACCTTAAAGCAAAAATTACCGAAAAATATAATCAGTATCATTCAGGCCGCTGGGGTGAGTTTGTGAAAGGTGTTTGCGAAAATTTACAAACATCGAAAAAAGTTATTGCCCTTACATTCGATGCCTGTGGCGGTGAAAAAGGAACCGGTTATGACAATGAACTTATTAAATACTTAAAAAAAGAAAAAATACCGGTAACTATTTTCATTACAGGACGTTGGATAGACAATCATTATCCTGAATTTCTGGAATTGGCCAAAGATACATTGTTTGAAATCGAAAATCACGGGCTGAATCACCGTCCTTGCACTATTGCCGGACGAAGTGTTTACGGAATAAAAGGTACAGCTAATGTCTCCGAAGCTTTTGACGAAGTTGAAGCAAATGCCCGAAAAATTGAAGCGATAACAGGTCGGCGGCCTCTTTTTTATCGTTCGGCCACTGCCTTTATCGACGAGGCTGGTGTAAACCTTGTCCACGAGCTGGGAATGACCCCCATAAGTTATCAGGTACTTTCGGGCGATGCTTCGCCCGTAGTATCAGTAAACACTATTAATAATAACGTAGTTAGTAAAATTCGCCCTGGTGCAATTGTAATTATGCATATCAATCACCCGCAATGGAACACGTATGAGGCACTCTTGAAAATAGTTCCTGAATTAAGAAAAGAAGGTTATCAATTCACTCACCTCAACCATTACCAATTGACCAGCTACGTCAAGTAAACCAATTATAAAAAAGCTTATAAAGCTATTGCAGCTTCCAACATTGACAACGTGACAAACAGTACATTATTCACCTATATCTCATGAAAATGGCAAATAAATATCTCTAATTTTTGTCCAATACTCAATATGTTTATGGAGCTTCTTCAACAATCAAAACCATCATTTCTTCATTATATTCCTGCTAGTGTAGCAGTCAGGTTTTCAAAAAGAAACCCTATAAATACTGACGCAATTTTCCAGATAAACCTCTACCCTTTTCTCCATTCCATTCGGTTATCAACCCTATAAATAATTTTCTCGTTTTCGAGCAACCACCTTACAACTTTAACAGCACTATCAGGCTTCCCTTCAATTTGAGACAAAAGGTCTTCATAAAAACAAGGCTGAAACAAAACACGTTTGATTTGTTCGCAAAGAGTATCAAATTCGTACTTACTGATATTCAATTCGTTTCGCTCCTGACAAACATCACATTTTCCACATCGTGTCGACTCATTTTCTCCAAAATACTGAAGTAATAACTGGCTTCTGCATTTGTGTCCCGACGAAGCATAATGAATCATGGCTTCAATCCGTCGCATGTAGTCACGTTTTCGATCGTCATAATTTTCACGAGTGATTCTAATTTTTTCTAAATCAATCCTTTCTCTGGTGAAGATAATATAAGGTGCTTTCTTTTTCGGAATAAAATCAATTACTTTTTGAGAACGTAAGCGCGTCAGAAATTCGTACACTAAATCAGCAGATATATTTGCTCTTTTGGCCAGTAACTCTTCATCAATAGCGGCATAGTTTGTAAATAAACCTGTATACGAGCGCAACAATAATTTTATAAAACCATCGAAACTTGCATTGGCAACCTGAAATTTATACAAATCATCTCGCCCAACCTGAAAATAAACTTTCGACGGATTATCAAGTTCTTCCGTCAATTCGAGATAACCTTCACGCTGAAGAATTTTCAGGCTATTGTAAACTGAAGTAATTTGCATTGAAAAATTCGAAGCAAATGTGGCCATACTAAATTCAAAAGACTGGTCCTTCCCAAAGCCGACCGCTACCTGGAAATAATTGCAAACTGCTTCATAAACTCTTTTGATTACATCAGGGTCTGGAAATTCCTTATCCACATTACGTTCAAGCCGAACTTTGTCACTATTGTTGTATAGCAAAACCGACCAGGCTGGTTTTCCATCACGCCCAGCCCTGCCTGCTTCCTGAAAATAAGCTTCAACCGAATCAGGTGCTTCCAAATGAATCACAAAACGAACATCCGATTTATCAATACCCATTCCGAAAGCATTGGTCGAAACAATTACGCGGATTCGTCCTGTTTTCCAGGCATCTTGCTTTTCCATTCTGATTCGGTGAGGTAAACCTGCGTGATAATAATCTGCCGAGACATCATTTCGAATTAACAATTCGCAAATTTCTTTAGTCAACTTCCGGCTTTTCACATATACAATACCGGTTCCTTTTGCCTTTTGAACTGCTTTAACCAGGTAATTCTGTTTATCTTCCTCGTTCCTCACTAAATAAACCAGGTTATTACGGTAATAACTTGTCCGGAGTACATTCTTTTTCCTGAATTTCAACTTTTCCTGAATATCGTCAATAACCTGTGGCGTAGCTGTTGCTGTTACTGCAAGTACAGGGACATCGGGAAGAAGGGTACGTAATTCGGCAATACGCAAATATGATGGACGAAAGTCATAGCCCCATTGCGAGATACAATGTGCTTCGTCAACAGCAATCAGGTTTACATCCATCTGAGGGATACGTTCTCTGAAACGTTCAGTAGCAATTCGTTCAGGCGACAAATACAAAAACTTATAATCGCCCCAGGCAGCATTATCCATTGCAATTTTCATTTCCTGAGCACTCATTCCCGAGTATATAGCAATCGCTTTTATACCTTTCTGGTTAAGATTTTCAACCTGATCTTTCATTAAAGCAATCAACGGGGTAATCACAAGGCAAATGCCTGGTTTCGAAAGCGAATAAACCTGGTAAGTAATAGATTTTCCACCACCGGTAGGCATAAGACCAAGCGTATCTTTCCCCTGATCAACAGAGCGAATGATCTCTTCCTGAAGTGGCCGAAATGTAGCATAACCCCAGTACTTAGTTAATATTTGGGAAAACTGGTTCACCCGATTACTAAAAATTTAATCGCCAATATAAGCGGTTTATGTAAATGTAGAAAAATATGAGGATAAAATATCAAATTACTATTCAATATCGTTTAGTTTAGATCGTCGTTACGAGCCAAAGCGAAGTAATCCATTCGCGAACAGACTGCTTCGTTCCTCGCAGTGACGGGTTCAATGATCCGGGTTTCTTAACTAAACGACATTGAATTTCTATTTCCAAAGTTTATATACCCGATCTTTAGGATTCTTAAGTTCAAAAGATTCAATCTCTTGAAAAAGACAGAACCTTTTTAAGACAGTAACGACTTAACAAATTTTAAGATAGATTATAGTTTTTAGGCAAGTTACCACAAAAAAAATCAAGACATTCGTACATGTTTTTTTAGTAGTTTTGTTTCATAAACCGAATGTAAATTTCTGTCGATGTCGTTTTTTGCTGAAAAAGTTGTATCCGAAGGTTTAACTTTCGACGATGTATTGTTAATTCCATCGTATTCAGAGGTTTTACCCCGCGAAGTAGAACTATCAACATGGTTTACCCAGAACATCAGACTTAATACTCCAATTGTTTCAGCAGCAATGGATACCGTAACCGAATCGATGATGGCTATAGCTATCGCACGAGGAGGAGGAATTGGTGTTATCCACAAAAATATGGGTATTGCCGAACAAGCCCAACAAGTTGCAGCAGTAAAACGTGCTGAAAATGGAATGATTTACAATCCTGTTACTATTTCGAAAGAAAAAACTGTACGCGACGCCATTGAATTGATGCACACCTATAAAATTGGCGGAATTCCGGTAATTGGCAACGATGGCTGTTTGGTTGGCATCGTTACAAATCGCGATTTACGTTTCGAAAACGATATGAATAAAAAAATTTCGGATGTAATGACAAAAGACAATCTCATTACAACCAACATTTCCATTTCGTTGGAGAAAGCATCCGAAATTCTTCAGAAATACAAAATTGAGAAGTTACCTGTTGTTGACAATAACAATAAACTCGTAGCGCTAATTACGTACAAAGACATTACCAAAGCAAAAGACAAACCGCTGGCCTCAAAAGACGGAAAAGGAAGATTGAGGGTTGCAGCAGCTGTAGGTATAGCCCGTGATACAATTGACAGAATAGACGAGCTGGTACTGGCGCAGGTTGATGCCATAGTAGTAGATACTGCTCATGGTCATTCAAAATTAGTGCTCGAAATGCTTACCAAAAGCAAAAATAAATATCCTGAAATTGACTTTGTTGCCGGAAATATTGCCACCGCCGAAGCCGCATCTGATATGGTATTGGCTGGAGCTGATGCTGTTAAAGTTGGAATTGGACCTGGCTCGATATGTACGACCAGAATTGTTGCCGGCGTTGGAATCCCGCAATTAACAGCGATTTACAACGTTAGCAAGGCAATCAAGAAAAGTGGAGTTCCGGTAATTGCCGATGGAGGAATACGTTATTCAGGCGATATTGTAAAAGCATTGGCCGCGGGAGCTCAATCCATCATGGCCGGATCTCTTTTTGCCGGAGTTGACGAATCGCCAGGCGATACTGTTTTATTCCAGGGGCGAAAATTTAAAACATATCGCGGAATGGGATCGGTTGAAGCCATGCAAACCGGGTCGAAAGACCGCTACTTTCAGGATATGGAAGATGACATTAAAAAACTTGTTCCTGAAGGAATTGTTGGCCGTGTTCCGTACAAAGGTTCGCTCGACGAAGTTTTACATCAGCTTACCGGCGGCATACGTGCAGGAATGGGCTATTGCGGTGCAAAAAATATTGAAGCGCTTCAACATGCTAAATTTATCAGAATCACTAATTCTGGCATACAGGAAAGCCATCCGCACGATATTACAATTACCAGTGAGTCACCCAATTATAGTTCTCGTCAATAAATCGTATCCATGATTTTGAAAATCCGAGTTTTGCACTCTATGAAATATATTACCCGACTATTCAATCTTTCACTATGTTTACTAATAGCGATTCAGATTACAGCTCAGGAAAAAAATGAAGTATTGGTAACTATCGGAAAAGAAAAAATAAGCAAGTCAGAATTCGAAGCTAACTATATACGAAACAACACCAACATCCTCGATAAAAAGGACATTAAATCGCCACAGGAATACCTTGAACTGTTTATTAAATTCAGGTTAAAGGTTATCGAAGCCCAGGCGCTGGGATATGATACAGTACGTGCATTCCGCGATGAACTGGAAGGTTACCGTAAAGAATTAGCCAAACCTTACCTAACCGATGTAACTTACAATGAAGAAATGGTAAAAACAGCATATTACCGAACTCAGTTTGAACGAAAAGCAAGTCATATTCTGGTTCGTGTAACGCCCGATGCATCTCCTGCCGACACACTTGTTGCCTGGAATAAAATAAACAATATTCGCAAACAAATACTTGAAGGAGCTGACTTTAACGAAATGGCAGGTAAATTTTCAGAAGACCCGTCAGCCATTCAAAATAAAGGAGTACTAGGATACTTTACTGCATTTCAGATGGTATATCCCTTTGAAGATATGACATACAGAACGCCAGTTGGCCAGGTTTCCAAAGTCATTCGCACACGTTTTGGCTATCATATCATAAAAGTACATGATGAACGGCCTGCCAGTGGTGAAATAAAGGTTGCACATATCATGAAAATGTTTTCTCCGCAGGCAAATGAGGAAACGATTGCCCGGCTTAAGCTATCAGCTGATAGTATTTGGCAAAAAGCAATTTCAGGAGAAGACTTTGCCGAACTTGCCAGAAAATATTCTGACGACAAACAATCGTCAACCGACGGTGGAATTATGAATTGGTTTACCCCAAACAACATGGTCCCATCGTTTGCCGAAGCGTCGTTCGCGTTAAAAAATGATGGCGACATTTCACCGGTTATCCGTACACCTTTTGGCTGGCACATAATTAAACGTATTGAACGACGCACAGTGCAACCATTTGAGATACTCCGACCTATTCTCGAAGCAAAAATCAAACAGAACTCACAAATAAGTAAGCATAGCGACGAAGCTTTCGACAGAAAACTCAGGGCTGAATACCAATTGAAAATAGAAGAAGCAAACCTCGCAACATTCATTAAATCAGCATCCGATTCAACATTAAAGGAAAAAATCGAGCAGGATTCCCAGACGAAGAAACTTTTGCTATTTTCGTTTGCCAACCAAAAAATTACTGTTGGAAATTTTGATGATTTTTTAAAAACACAAAAATTTAGAGTTGTCGCAGGTAAGGAAACAGAACAATTCAATGAGCAACTTACAAAGTTCATTCATCAAAAGTTGCTTGAGTACGAAGACTCACAACTTGAGAAAAAATATCCTGAATTTACCAATTTGTACAAAGAATACCACTATGGAATTTTGCTTTTCAATATATCAAAGGACAAAATATGGGATGTAGCTTCGAACGATACGATCAGGCTTCAAAACTACTTTAATCAGACCACAAAAAAATATTACTGGAACGACCGTTTCAAAGGATGGATAATCAAGACAAACAATCAGAACACCAAAGCCAATGTTGAATCGTTTTTGAATGAAAGTAAAACTAACCGAAAAGAAGATTTGACAGAGCTATTTAACACTCCAACCGACAAAAGAATTCAGATTACAGACATTAATTGCGAAAAAGGAACAAATCCAATTGTCGATTATTTTATTTGGAACGGACAAAAACCCTCAGGTTTTGATGAAACTACTACCTTTGTCCACGGGAAAGTTGAAAAGAACGAACTAAAGACCCTTAAAGAAGCATGTGGCTTATATTCTTCTGATTTTCAAGAAATTATAGAAAAAGAATGGATTAATTTATTACAAAAAAAATATCCGGTCGAGATAAATAAGAAAATATTGAACAAAGTACAATCGATACAATGATAAAACAAGCTGTATATATGGTTTTATTTACGTTTGTAATAATGTCGTGCAGCCTGTTTACCGACGATGAGTTCGTTGCCAAAGTTGGTGACCATGAGCTAACATTGAAAGAACTTTCAGGATACATTCCCAATTATCTCGATGCAAAAGATAGTGCCCTTTGGGCCGAAGACTATATAAAAAAATGGGTACAACGCGAATTACTTTTACAGAAAGCTGAAGAAAAATTAGGCGTTGAATTAAAAGATGTGAATAAAGAACTTGAAGAATATAAAAATTCGCTCTTAATATACCGGTACAAAAATATGCTCGTTAAAGAAAAGCTAGACACTACGGTTTCGGAAGCCAGTATTAACGAATACTATAACCAGCACCGCGAAAGCTTTATTCTGAACAGGAATATTGTGAAAGCAATTTTCATAAAAATTCCAGTTCAGGTATCAAATCCCGACAATATAAAGGATTTGTGCCTTTCGGAAAACAAAGAAAAGCAGGAGAAACTTACCAGTTACTGTATGAGTTACGCCAAAACATACGATAAATTTAACAATCAATGGGTTGCAGCTGATTTAGTATTAAAAAACCTGCCGGAAGACATTAAAGATCAGAATCAGTTTCTTGAAAGAAACCGTTTTTTCGAAAGTACCGATATGAATTATTACTATATTGTTTGCGTTCGCGATTACAGGCTATCTGGCCAGGTTTCGCCGGTAGAATATGTACAAAACGATATCAGAAACTTGATTTTAAGTAAGCAAAAAATGGAGTTTCTGAAACAAATTGAAAAAGATACCTATCAGGAAGGGATTAATAAAAATAAAGTTAAACTATTTAAAATAAAAAATAACCGTTTATGATCAGAAAACTAATGGGTTTGTTTATTCTGGCCAGTTGTATTATTACAGGCAAAATCCAGGCTCAGGATAAAGTTGTCGACCAGATTACTGCCGTTGTGGGCAAAAACATCATACTGAAATCGGATGTTGAAGGAATGTACCTGCAAAATCAGGCTCAGGGTATGACTTCCGAGGGCGATATGAAATGTGAAATCCTGGAGAACCTGCTTGTTGAAAAGCTTTTGCTGGCTGAAGCAGAACAAGACACAACCATCACCGTAAGCGACAGCCAGTTAAACCAAAGCCTCGAACAACGAATCCAATATTTTATTTCGCATCTCGGCTCTGAAAAAGAAGTTGAAGCATATTTCAAGAAATCAATTGTAGAATTGAAATCAGATATGCAGGAAGTTATTAAGAATCAACAAATGACGCAGCAAATGCAGGCGAAAATTGTTGATAAAGTAACTGTTACACCTGCCGAAGTTCGTCTGAATTTTAAAAATCTGACTACTTCCGAAATTCCACAAATTAACGAACAGGTTGAATATGCGCAAATTACAGTTCAACCCCAAGTTCCGTTGGAAGAAGAGGACCGCATTAAATCAACTTTACGCGAGCTGAAACGAAGAATTGAAAGTGGAGAAAGTGGATTCGCACCGTTAGCTGTAATGTATTCAGAAGACGGATCTGCAAAAAATGGGGGTGAACTCGATTATATGGGACGCGGACAACTTGATCCGGCCTACGCAGCTGCAGCTTTTAACCTGAAAGGTGATAAAATATCGAATGTTGTAAAAAGTGAATATGGCTATCATATCATACAGGTTATGGACCGTAAAGGGGAACTGATAAAAACACGGCACATATTAATAATGCCTAAACCATCTGAAAAATCGCTGAAACAATCCTATCAAAGAGTAGATAGTATTGCTAATTTTATTCGTGATGGAAAATTCAAATTCGAAGAAGCAGCATTGCATTTTTCTTATGATAAAGATTCGAGAAACAATGGCGGTATTGTAATCAATCCAGAAACGAGTGAATCGAAATGGAAACTTAGTGAACTCGACCCGGATGTAAGTAAGGTTGTAGCAAACATGAAAGTTGGTGAAATCTCGAAACCGTTCAAAACTATCGATATGAAAAGCCAACAGGTAGTGTATAAAATAATTAAGCTGGTAAATAGACGTGATTCCCATCCGGCCAACCTGCGTGATGATTATGTAGAGTTGAGCAACATTTACCTGACCAAGAAAAAAGAGCAAACACTCGATAAGTGGATCCGCGAAAAGCAATCAGGAACTTATGTCCATATTGATGATAGCTACCTTAATTGTAATTTTAAATATAAAGGCTGGATAAAATAGAAAGTAAGTAGTTGATAAACTTACAATTACAAATTATTAACAACCATCAACCAAAGACTATTGGCCACATTAACAATTTGACCATTTAATAAAAAATTGACCTTAAATTTATCATGGTATATAAAAATGAAGTTGAAGCGGTTAATGCGCTAAATAAAAAATTTAGCCAGTTACGCTCCGAAATAAAAAAACGGATTTACGGGCAAGATGATATAATTGATCAGGTTTTAGTTGCCATGTTTAGTAAAGGACACTGTTTGCTGATTGGTGTTCCTGGATTGGCAAAAACTCTGCTTGTAAATACCATTGCAGAAGTTCTGGGGTTGGAATATAAGCGAATTCAGTTTACTCCCGATCTAATGCCTTCTGACATAATTGGAACCGAAATTCTGGATAAAGACCGTGAATTTAAGTTTATCAAAGGACCAATTTTCGCCAACATTATTTTAGCTGACGAAATCAACCGTACTCCTCCCAAAACTCAGGCTGCATTGCTTGAAGCCATGCAGGAACGTTCGGTAACAGCCGCTGGACAAAAATATATGCTCGATAAGCCATTTTTTGTACTGGCAACGCAAAACCCTATTGAACAGGAAGGAACATACCCACTTCCGGAAGCCCAGCTCGACCGATTTATGTTCTCTGTTTGGCTCGACTATCCAAAGTTTGAAGATGAATTAACCATCGTTCAAAATACAACTTCAGTATTTTCTGCCGGTCTTAATGAAATCATTTCCAAAGATGAAATTCGTTATTTTCAGGATTTGGTATTAAAGGTTCCTGTAAACGATCATGTTTTGAAATATGCAGTAGGTCTTTCGGCAAAAACACGCCCCAATACACCTATGGCTGCACCAATCAGCAATAAATACCTGAAATGGGGCGCCGGGCCTCGTGCCTCTCAATACCTTGTTTTGGGGGCTAAAACACAGGCCGCTTTGCAGGGAAAATATTCGCCTGACATTGAAGATATCAAAAAAGTAGCCGTTAGCATACTTCGTCACCGAATTATAAAAAACTATAAAGCTGAAGCAGAAGGTATCTCAGTTGAAGATATCATTACTGAACTGATGAAGTAATCAGTATGACAAAGACAAAAGGACTAAGGATTTTTAAGCAATCACTTCCTGTACTAATTGCACTTTTAGGGTTATTTTTTTTTCAGCAAACCGGAAAAGCTCAGAACAGGAAAAAAGTTGAAATATTGCATTGTGATGTGCTCGATCACAATACACGGATTGTTGCCAACGCTCAACGCTTGCTTGGAAATGTGAATATAACAGTTGATGGCGCCATAATGTGGTGCGACAGTTTATATTCATATTCTAACAATACGGTAGATGCGTTTAGCCATGTGCATATTGTACGAGGAGATACATTAAACATGTATGCTGATTTTATCAATTACAACGGAACCACCAAACTGGCAAAAGCACGCCGAAATGTAAAACTAATTGACAAAAAAGTTACACTCACAACCGACTCACTCGACTATTCCATGCCCAACGATTTGGCTTCTTACAATTATACCGGAACGGTTAAAGACTCGACCAATACTTTGAAATCAGTAATTGGTCAATACTATGTAAACGACAAGAAGGCATATTTTAAAACTAAGGTCGACGGTATTACCAAAGACTACAAAATTAAATCGGATACGTTGATATATTATACAAATACTAAAAAAGTTTATATTGAAGGGCCTACCCATATTTTCAACGAAAAAGATACACTATATGCCGAGTATGGTTGGTACGATAGCATGAATGGTTTTGCCAAGCTTATCCAAAAGCCTAAAATATGGAACGAAAAACAAAAGGTTAAAGCTGATTCAATTTATTATAATAAGAAAAATGGAGAAGGAATAGCTATGGGCCATGCCCGTATCCAGGATATTGAAAACAGCATTATTGTTGTTGGCAATAAAGTAAAATACAATGATATAACCAAAATAGCCTCAGCCAGCGATTCTGCAATGTTTATCCAGTATTCCAAAACCGATTCACTTTACCTCCATGCCGATTTCCTGAAAACGTTGCCTGACACAACAACTGAAAGAAAAAACATTCCGATAAAAAAAGGGGCTGGTAAAAATTCAGGAAAAACAAAATCAACAGGTATAGCAATAAACCCAACATCAAAACTAGATGAATTCCAGAAAAGTCATAAAACTGAAACTGTAAAAAATGACTCGATCTTAACAAAAAGTGCACTTTCAGGTACTCAACCAAAGGATACTACAAAACATAAACAAGGGAAAGAACCAAGACTTGTTTTAGCCTACCATCGAGTCCGTTTTTACCGTTCTGATCTTCAGGGAAAATGCGATTCACTGATCTATTGGTCGAAAGATTCTACTATTCAAATGTTTCATGAGCCCGTCATCTGGTCGAATAGAAACCAGATCTCAGCTAAATACATTGAAATGATAAACCGTACCAAAGGGTTGGACGAAATACGTATGAAAGAAGAATCGTTCATTATTGCAATGGAAGATGATAGTTTACGTTTCAACCAAATAAAAGGCAAAAATATGACCGGTTTTATTCGCGACAATCAGCTGGAAAAGATTGATGTAAACGGCAATGGAGAATCGAATTATTATGCCCGGGACAAAAATGGAATAATTGGGTTAAATAAGGCACAAAGCAGTAACATTACCATTTACATGAACAAAGGGAAAGTCAAAAAAATTTCATTTATAAAATCGCCTGACGGTGAACTAAAACCTTTAGCCGACCTAGCCGAAAACGATAAGTTGTTGCCTGGTTTTAACTGGCAGGACGAAATTCGCCCCAAAGACAAAAAAGATATTTTTAGTTATCCCGTTCCTACTGCAAAACCCCAAAAACCTGTAATTAAACCAGATAAGACCGAAAATAAAAAAGCAGGAAATGCTGTTGAATAAAGATTTTGTATCGTGCAACCCATGAACAGAAGTTTTTTCGAATCAATCAAACGTATCCAAGCTCTGGCCGAAATTGGCCTCCACTATTCGACCAATGATTACGACACTGAACGATATAACGAGATTCAGGAAATAAGTCTGAAATTATTCGAACAGTTCACTAATGTACCGATAGAAAAGATTAAACCCATAATTCAGGAAAATAATGGCTACAAAACCCCAAAAGTAGATGTTCGGGCCGTTGTTTTTAATCAGGAAGGGAAAATACTTTTGATTCAGGAAAAGGTTGACAACTGCTGGGCATTACCAGGCGGATGGGCCGATGTAGGTTACTCTCCTAAAATGGTTGCCGAAAAGGAATGCTTCGAAGAAGCAGGACTGACCGTTAAAGCATCACATTTATTGGCAGTAATGGATAAAACGGTACAAAATATGCCGCCACAATTCGAATATGTTTATAAATTGTTTATCTGGTGCGATCCCATTGGAAGCCAAATATCTAACGGAACTGAAACTCTTGATGCCGGATGGTTCGGCGAAAATGAAATCCCGGAATTATCTCAACCACGTAATCTGAAACAACACATTCATTTAATGTTTAAATACTTTCGTGGAGAACAAATTTGTGTTTATCTGGATTAAAAATTTGGAAATTTCTATTCCTTTTGTAGTTTTGCAGACCAGACCAGACCAGTATAAAAACCCAAAAAATATGAAAAAATTATTGTACATTATTTTGTTTTTTTCAATTCCCTACTGGAGCTCATCGCAGAACAAATTTCAGTACCAAAACACCAATTTATCGATTGAAGAACGTGTTGAGAGCCTGCTTTCTGAAATGACTATTGAAGAAAAAATGGCCCAGATGTTGTACACATCACCAGCAATCCCACGACTCGAAATCCCGGAATATAACTGGTGGAACGAATGCCTGCATGGAGTTGCCCGAGCCGGATATGCAACAGTGTTTCCTCAATCAATTACCATTGCAGCATCGTGGGACAAAGATATGGTTCACCAGGTTGCTGCGGTTATCTCAGATGAAGCCCGCGCCAAACATCATGAGTTTGAACGTCGTGGGTTACGCAAAATTTATCAGGGACTCACATTTTGGTCACCCAACATTAACATCTTTCGCGATCCCCGATGGGGCCGGGGGCATGAGACCTATGGAGAAGACCCTTACCTTACCGGACAACTGGGAACCCAGTTTGTAAAAGGCTTACAGGGCGACGATCCGAATTACCTTAAAGTTGTAGCAACAGCCAAGCATTTTGCTGTTCATTCAGGCCCAGAACCGTTACGTCATCAGTTCGATGCCCGGATAAGCGAACGCGATCTGCGTGAAACTTATCTTCCTGCTTTCCGGAATTTAGTTGTCGAAGGTGGGGTTTATTCGGTTATGGGAGCCTATAATCGTTTCCGCGGCGATGCTTGCTGTGCAAGTCCGGTTTTATCAGGTATTCTTCGTAACGAATGGAATTTTAAAGGTTATATCGTAAGCGATTGCTGGGCTATTGCCGACATTTGGCAATACCATAAAATTGCAAAAGATGAGGAAGAAGCAGCTGCAATGGCAGTAAAAACCGGCACAGATCTCGAATGTGGAGTAACCTATAAAGCTTTGCCTGAAGCTCTTAAACGCGGCCTAATTACCGAAAAAGATATTGACATTTGTGTTGGCCGCCTGATGACTGCCCGCATGAAACTTGGCATGTTTGATCCGATAGAAAAGGTTGCGTATGCCCAAATCCCATTCTCGGTTAATGATAATCCTGCACACGATCAGTTAGCGCGCATTGCTGCTCAAAAAAGCATCGTATTGTTGAAAAATAACTACAACACATTACCCTTAAAGAAAACGCTCTCCAAAGTTGCTGTTATAGGGCCAAACGCCGATGAAGTTGAATCTCTGTGGGGAAATTACAATGGCATTCCTTCTCACCCGGTTACTGTGCTTCAGGGTATAAAAAATAAGATTTCGCCTCAGGCTGAAGTACTCTATGCCCAGGGATGTGAATTAGCCGACGGAATTTCAAAACTTACACCAATTCCTTCAATCTATCTTGAAACAGAAGACGGCAGACAAGGCGCTTACGGAGAGTATTTTACCAATAACAAACTGGAAGGCGAACCATTATTCTCACGGGTTGACGACAATATCGATTTCTATTGGGAATCAGGATCACCCGACCCTCGTATGCCTGTTGATAATTTCAGTATAAGATGGACAACTTACCTTAAAGTGCCTCAAACTGGCGATTATGAAATAGGAATATGGAGTATGCCTAACTTTAAAATTACCTGCGATGGAAAAGAAGTTGTAAAAGGCAACAATGAACATCATGCTTTTCATGATTCAAAAAAACTAACACTGGAAGCAGGCAAAAGATACAAGCTTGAATTTGATTACCGAAACTATCATGGAGATGGAACTGCCTCCTTACTTTGGGCAACTCCAAAACCCAATATGCTAGCCGAAGCTATCGAAACAGCAAAAAAATCGGATGTGGTTGTCCTGGTTCTTGGATTAAACCAACGATTAGAAGGAGAAGAAATGCCCATTCAGGTTGATGGGTTTAAGGGTGGTGACCGTACTCATCTAAATTTGCCCAAGACTCAGGAAAATCTGATGGAAGCTATTAAAGCAACAGGCAAACCTATTGTTTTGGTACTTTTAAACGGCAGTGCACTCTCGGTAAATTATGCGGCTGAAAATATGGACGCCATTCTTTCGGCTGGTTATCCCGGGCAACAAGGAGGAAATGCGGTTGCCGATGTTTTGTTCGGCGATTACAATCCTGCTGGTCGGCTACCGGTAACTTACTACAAATCAGTCGACCAATTACCACCATTCGAAGATTACAACATGGAAGGCCGTACATATCGTTATTTCCATCAAACTCCGTTATATCCTTTTGGTTTTGGTTTGAGCTACACAAATTTTGCATATACAGGGTTAACACTCCCCAAAGAAGTTAAAATGGGCGAAAACATTGATCTTTCAGTAAAAGTAACCAATACCGGAGAGCGAGATGGCGATGAAGTTGTTGAACTTTATATTACCGACGAAAAAGCATCGACACCCCGACCAATACGCCAATTGGAAGGATTCAAACGCATTACGTTGAGAAAAGGAGAATCACAAATCGTAACTTTTAGTCTGGAACCACGACAATTATCGATGATTAATGACAAAGATAAACAGGTCGTTGAACCGGGTTATTTCACTATTGTGGTTGGAGGGAAACAACCTGGATTTACTGGTGCTGCCGATGCTTCAACAACCAGTACAGTTTCAGGAAGAGTAAAAGTATCAGGAAAAAATCTTGAGATAAAATAGTTGGTTTAGAAAATGTATATACTTGAGGCTATTGGATGAAAATACCAATGGCCTCTTTTTTATAAAAACATTTCTAACTGGCTAAAATTGCGAATCACGGCATCGGCTTCTTTATGCGAATTTACCTCGGAACCAGGAGCTTGATATGCAATACAAGTCATTCCAGCATTTTGGGCTGCCGCAATTCCATTTTTCGAATCTTCGATAACCAGACATTTAAAGGGTTCAATACCTAACTTTTCGGCAGCTCTCAGAAAAACGTCAGGCGCCGGTTTACTTTTTCTAACTTCCTGAGCGCTAACAATTACCTTGAAATATTTTTTTAGTTGTGTTTTGCTTAAAATAAAATCTATCATCTCAGGTGTTGACGAAGAGGCTACAGCCATCGGCAAGTTTCTCTTCCAAACTTTTTCAAGAAGTTCAACCAATCCAGGCATTACTGGTATTTCTCTCAGTTCGGAAAAAAAAGCCATGCTTTCAGTATGATTTTCCTCAACTAACTGAGCTACAGTTTTTTTTAGTTTATATCGTTCAGCAATTTCTGCCCACATTGCATCTGAAGCAATCCCTAAATATTTTCTGTGTTCTTCTTCCGAAACATCAATATTGTTTTGTTGAAACTGTCGTTTTTCTATTGTAGTATTATAAGGCTCAGTATCAACCAATGTACCATCCATGTCAAAAATAAGCGCCTCAATCATAAATATTATAATTACCCACCCGAGGTTTATTCGAAAAAGTTAAAGAGTCAAAAACAAATATATTATTTTAAACTAAAAAAAATACTTCCTAAAATAAAAACCAATTAAATAAAATTGAGCAACTTTAGGAATATAAGTATATGTCTAAGATTTTTATCTTTGTTCAAAAACAATCTAAACCAAACTAATATGCAAAAAGTTTATTCTCTTTTATTAGTTATTTCATGTTTTTATACCCTGTTTTCCTGTACCACTCAAGAACCGCAATGGACTGAATTGTTCAACGGAAAAGATCTTTCAGGTTGGACTGCTAACCAAAACTCCGGATCGTTTAAGGTTGAAAATGGATTCTTGATTGCCAACGGACCAATTTCACATTTGTTTTATACCGGAGATTTTCACAAAGGGATTTTCCACAATTTCGAATTAAAAGCAATTGTAAAGACAGAGCCTGGAAGCAATTCAGGTATTTTTTTCCATACTGGCGAGCAACCCGAAGGATGGCTTCTGAGAGGTTACGAAGTACAAATAAACAACTCGTATGAACGTCCCGGCGATTTTCAGGAACTGAAAAAAACCGGTAGTTTATATGGAATTCGCAATGTTTATTACCCCACAGTAAAGGATGGCGAATGGTTCGAATTGTCGTTCAAAGTAGTGGAAAATCGTTGCGAAATTTTCGTGAACGGCGAAAAAGTAGTAGACTACATCCAACCTGAAAATCCTTATCGCCCGAAAAATGACAAGCTTAAAGTATTCGGTACCGGCCGCATTGCACTGCAATGCCACGACGAAGGGAGCAAAGTTTACTTCAAAAGTATCCAGATAAAACCGTTGCCAAAAGCACAAAAATCCGAAATGCTGGTGTCGAAAGAATGGGACGATAAAATCACTAAACTTAACCTTGAGAACTTTCCTACAATTGATTTTCATGTGCATCTGAAAGGTGGTTTGACTATAGCACAGGCTTGTGAGAATTCAGTAAAACTAGGTATCAATTATGGGATCGCCCCAAATTGTGGGCTAAAATTTCCGGTAACCGACGATGCTTCGCTGAATGCATATTTGGATACTGTTCAAAACAGACCAATATTCAGGGGTATGCAAGCCGAAGGCCGAGAATGGATCACCCTGTTTTCGCCAGAAGCAGTAGCCCGATTCGATTATATTTTTACTGATGGAATGACTTGGACCGACCATAAAGGGCACCGGATGAGACTTTGGATACCTGAAGAAACTTTCGTTGATAACGAACAACAATTTATGGACGAGCTGGTCGGAAAAATTGAAAGCATCATGTCGCAGGAACCTGTTGATATATATGTCAATCCAACATTCCTGCCCGCTGTAATTGCCAATAAATATGACGTACTCTGGACAGATGCCCGAATTGATCGCTTGGTAAATGTTTTAGCTAAAAACGGTGTAGCGCTTGAAATTAATTCACGTTACAAGATCCCTTCAGAAAAAATACTCAGAAAAGCCAAAGATGCTGGTGTTAAATTTACTTTTGGTACCAATAACACTGGCGCCGATTTAGGCACACTTGATTATTCATTCGAAATGAAGGAAAAACTCGGATTGACTTACAAGGACATGTTTATGCCTAAAAAACAAAATGAAAAACGTGTTCTGGTAAAAGGACTTCCAAAGAAAATTACCGGGTAAAAAAGGCAAACATTTACAGTTTAGTTATTTGCGATTTACTATTTGATGAAAATATATTCGGATTAAATCGAATAAATGTGTTAATCAAATAAAATCAAGAGTAATAAAATATCTAATTATGAAAGAGTTACAAATATATGAATTAGGTGTTAGTACCAAAATTACACAATATTAAACATACATATATATGAAAAAACTATTGTATTCATTATTTCTAGTGGCATTTCTGACAATTGAAGTGCCGGTATTGGGAGTTACGTCTCCCGGTGATTTCGCAAAATCCGGGATTTCGGTGGGTCTTGTTGTCGAAAATCTGGATAAGTCGCTCGATTTCTATAAAAACGTAATAGGGATGATTCAAACCAGCCAGTTTAGTGTTGAGAGCGCTCGGGCGAAAGAACTTGGCTTAAGCGCTGGCGACAGGTTTGATGTTACTATTCTGAAACTTGAAAACAGCGAACAGGCAGCAGAATGGAAAATAATGTCGTTTGGTAAAAAAGCGACACATCCTAAACAAAATTTTGTACCCGACGATACTGGGATGCAATATATAACCATTTATGTTAAATCTATGAAGCCACTTTTAGAAAGGATAAGGAAATACAAGGTAAAAACATTGGGGATAACACCAACTAAACTTGATGAAGACCGTGATTTCGTGCTACTCCAGGACCCGGATGGAAACTTCATAGAGCTTATAGGTCCAAAGTAAAATCAGGATAATATTAAAACAAAAACGCAAGGCCAGATACCTTGCGTTTTTGTATAATGATGATCATTAATATTCATCTTCATTGAAGAAGAAATCATCTTTGCTTGGATAATCCGGCCAGATGTCTTCAATACTTTCATAAATCTCACCTTCGTCTTCAATTTCCTGAAGATTTTCAATAACTTCAAGAGGAGCACCGCTACGGATGGCAAAATCAATTAGCTCATCCTTAGTTGCTGGCCAAGGAGCATCCTCAAGTTTAGAGGCCAATTCGAGTGTCCAGTACATATTTTTAAATTTAGGAAGTTTTTAACTCGGTTTTTTAAACTTTTGCGAATATAACAAAAAATCGTATTCTCCAAATATTAAGAAATATTATTCATCAAGCTCTGGTTCCCATAAAATCTCAGGGCAATTTTGAGCGATATTCAAATAACGGGATAGTACAAAAAGATAGTCGGACAAACGATTTACAAACTTAACCAAAATCTCATCAACAAAATGATTTTCAGACAGTTCAACGATCCTTCGTTCTGCTCTTCGGCATACAGTGCGAGCAACATGGCAAACCGACGAAACCTGGCTTCCTCCAGGTAATATAAAATTCCGAAGTTCAGGCAACTGTTCGTTCATTCTATCCATTTCCTGTTCCAATAAATCAACATCTCTCTTTTTGCAAGGCAGATGTTCTCTGATTATATCAATAGATTCCTCAGTTGCCAGGTTTGCTCCAATTACAAATAACTTATTCTGAATTATTTCCAGAATTATATTGACAGAATTGTCATTTTGCATTGACCGAATCATCCCAATATATGAATTCAGCTCATCAATTGTTCCATAAGATTCAAGTCTGATGTTGTGTTTTTTTACACGGGTCCCTCCTACCAAACCCGTTGTTCCATCATCGCCTGTCCGAGTATAAATCTTCATCTATGATATGTTTCTGTTTTCGAATTACAGGAATAAGAAATAATTAATAAACCGGATCTGGATTTACCATATCCGACTCAATCTCACCGTCTTTTAATCTGATAATACGATGAGCATGACGAGCGATACTTTCTTCATGGGTCACAACCACTAAGGTATTTCCTTTGCGGTGAATCTCAGCGAAAAGCTGCATTATTTCTTCTGAAATCTTGCTATCAAGGTTCCCCGTAGGCTCATCGGCCAGTAAAATACACGGATTATTTACCAACGCACGGGCAACTGCAACACGCTGGCGTTGCCCTCCCGACAATTCGTTGGGTTTATGCTCCACACGATCGGCCAATCCAACTTCTGTAAGCATTTTTTCGGCCCTTTCAAGCCTAATTTGTTTTCTTATACCTGAATAAACCAAGGGTAGCATTACATTTTCGAGTGCTGTATTGCGTGGCAAAAGGTTAAATGTTTGAAAAACAAAACCAATTTCCTTATTCCTGATTTCAGCCAGTTCGTCATCTGATAAATGGCTCACATCCTGTTTATTTAACTCATAAAATCCACTGGTAGGCGTATCGAGGCAACCAATAATATTCATCAGCGTCGATTTTCCGGAACCTGAAGCCCCCATAATAGCAACGTACTCTCCTTTATCAATATTTAAAGATATAGATCGTAATGCCCTGACTATCTGCGTACCTACTTTGTAATTTTTTACAATTTTCTCTAGTTTTATAACGCTTTCCATTTTTGTTGGCTTGTCATTTAGCAGATTAGTTTTAACCAAATCCCGTTTATTACAAAAAACAAAACTATTTTCAGCTAAGATATATGAATTTATACAAACATCGAATTAAAAGAACTGATTGAAGATTTGAATTCGAAAAGTTAATTTGGTTTTGTCTTCTGATTTCCATAGACTGGCACACAACTTCCGACTCCCAACTTTTTTTATCTTTGCATTATGTCAGAATTACTGGATCAGGATATTAAATTTTTGTCTGGAGTTGGTCCTCAGCGCGCCGAACTTCTGAAAAAAGAATTGAATATCTTCACATTCAATGACCTGCTATATAATTTCCCTTATAAATATATCGACAGGACTAAATTTTACAACATCGCTGAAGTTACGGCTAATATGGCCTATATCCAGTTAAAAGGTCAGATTATTAGGTTTGAAACAAATGGAGAAGGTAAACGTCAAAGGCTTATTGCCCATTTCAGAGACGATTCGGGAGTGATGGAATTACTTTGGTTTCAGGGAATAAAATGGGTAAAAGAAAACTACAAAACCAATGTCGAATACATCCTGTTCGGGAAACCGTCGGTATTTAACGGCAAGGTAAACATGATTCACCCTGAATTGGAACCTGCACAGAATAAACAGGTTACAACTGGTGTTTTTCAGGCGTTTTATAGTACTACCGAAAAAATGAAACAAAAGTTTCTGACAAGTAAAACCCTGAATAAATTTCAGTATAGCTTATTAACAGTCGTTGAAGGGAAAATTTACGAAACACTTCCTTCAGGCCTGATCCAGAAACTTAAATTGATGGCTCTCCCCGCAGCTTTGCGTCAGGTACATTTCCCCGAAAATCCAAACCTGCTTAAAAATGCGCTTTTCCGCCTAAAGTTTGAGGAACTGTTTTACATCCAGCTTCGTATTTTAAGCCTGAAACATAATAGAGAAGGTTCATTCAAAGGTTTCGTTTTTTCGCAGGTAGGCTATAATTTAAATACCTTTTTCAATAACTACTTGCCGTTTGAGCTTACCAATGCACAAAAAAAAGTGATCAAAGAAATAAGGAAAGATATGGGTTCGGGCAAACAAATGAACCGACTTTTGCAAGGTGATGTGGGTAGTGGAAAAACACTAGTTGCCCTTATGACTGCTCTAATTGCTTTTGACAATGATTTCCAGGTTAGCCTGATGGCCCCTACCGAAATTCTAGCCATTCAGCATTACAATTCAATAAAAAAACTTACCGAAGGACTTGGAATAAAAATAGCTCTATTAACCGGATCAACCAAAATAGCCCAACGAAGGGTAATTCATGAAGAACTCGAAAACGGAAGCCTTCAATTGCTGATTGGGACCCATGCCCTGATAGAAGACAACGTGAATTTTAAGAAACTTGGATTGGTTATCATTGACGAACAGCATCGGTTTGGTGTAGCTCAACGAGCCAAGCTTTGGAAGAAAAACGAGTTTATACCGCCACATGTGTTGGTTATGACCGCCACTCCCATTCCACGCACATTGGCAATGACCGTTTACGGAGATTTGGATGTTTCGGTAATCGACGAATTGCCTCCGGGTCGCAAACCTATCCAAACACTGCATTTCTATGAAAACCGCAGAAAGCAGGTTTACGAATTCATTCGGGAACAGGTAAATTTGGGCCGTCAGGTATATATTGTTTATCCGCTCATCAAAGAATCGGAAAAACTCGACCTGAAGAACGTTGAAAATGGCTATGAACTTTTGAAGCAGGTTTTCCCAAAGTACTCGATCAGCATGGTACACGGACAAATGAAACCAACAGATAAAGACGCTGAAATGCAACTTTTCAAGGAAGGTAAAACCCAAATAATGGTGGCAACAACTGTTATCGAGGTTGGAGTGGATGTTCCGAATGCGTCGGTCATGATTATTGAAAGTTCCGAACGGTTTGGACTATCGCAACTGCACCAGTTACGCGGACGTGTTGGCCGCGGTGCCGAACAATCGTATTGCTTGCTGATGTCGTCGTACAAAATAAGCAACGAAAGCCGAAAGCGGCTCGAAACGATGGTGCGTACAAACGATGGCTTTGAAATTGCCGAAGTTGATATGCAATTACGCGGACCTGGCGATTTGGAGGGAACACAGCAAAGTGGAGTTGGTTTCAGTCTGAAAATTTCGAACCTTGGACGCGATGGGGAAATACTGCAACATGCCCGAAACCAGGCATCCGATTTGCTTGACGAAGATCCAAAACTTCAAAAACCTGAAAATTATATTTTGGTTCAAAACCTTTTGAAGATGAAAAACACTGAATTTAACTGGAGTTCGATAAGCTAAAAGAATGTTCAGCGTGCAAGGAAAAGCATCAGTCGCAATAATCAGTTTCAAAAAATATCAACACTTGTTTGGTTTTGTAATTTTTCTCACGAAACCAATACCAATTCGCCTGTTAAACCTGATATTATTCAGGCTGAAGTTTGTATCAATCACTTAATTTTCGATCCGAAAAAATACAATAAAATGAAAAGGATTTTTATAGCAGCAGGGGTAGCCATTTCGATTGTAACCGGAAGCCAGGCCCAAAACGTGAGCAAAGGAAAAGTCATTACTGAACAGAAAGGAAAAGGTTTTTATTATGAATCAATCCTGAAAGATGTAAACGCAGTAGAAGAAAAACTTACAGAAAAAACGCCTTATGTGCGTTTTGTAATGGACCAGTCGGATATAGACCTACCCAATAATCCATCATTATACAAATCAGTTTGGGCAAACCCAACCATATCCCAGGGAAATACAGGCACTTGCTGGTGTTTTTCAACAACTTCATTGTATGAATCAGAAGTTTACCGTCAATCTGGAAAGAAAGTTAAGATTTCGGAAATCTACTCAGTTTATTGCGAATACCTTGAAAAAGCCACACGCTTTGTTGAGAAACGAGGAGAATCGGTTTTTGGCGAAGGCTCTGAAGGAAATGCTTTGGCACGCGTAATGAAAAAATATGGAGCAATGCCCGAAGAAGCATATACCGGATTGATCGACGGACGCAAATTTCACAGTCATGCCAAAATGTTCGAGGAAATGAATGCGTTTCTTAATTCGTTAAAAACCTCGAATGCATGGAATGTCGACTATATTTTGGCAACACTCAAATCAATCATGAACCATCATTTAGGCCTTCCACCAACCGAATTTGTTGTGGAAGGTAAAACCTATACTCCGCAAACCTATCTGAAGGATTACCTGAAAATCAACCCTGACGATTTTGTTGAAATTCTTTCGTACAAACAGGAACCATTCTGGCAACAGGTTGAATATAAAGTACCGGATAACTGGTGGCACAGTAAAGATTATTACAATATTCCGCTCGACGAGTATATGAAAGTTGTTAAAAATGCTATTAAAGCTGGTTACTCATTGAGTATTGGCGGCGATGTTTCGGAAACTGGCCTCAACCGTGAAAATAACTGCGCCTTAATTCCCGACTACGACATTCCTTCGGCTTATATCAACGATGATGCACGCCAATTCAGGTTCTCGAACGAAACAACCACCGACGATCATGGTATGCAACTTATTGGAATTCTAGAGAACTACAAAGGTTCAGGAAAAGATTGGTATCTGATCAAGGATTCAAGCTCGGGTTCGCGTAATGTTGATCAGAGTAGTCCCAATTTCGGTTACTATTTCTTCAGTGAAGATTACATCAAGTTAAAAATGATGGGATTTACTGTACACAGAAATGCGGTTAACGAACTCCTGAAAAAATTCAAATAAAACCTGAAGAAAGCCTCGTAAAACGGGGCTTTTTTGTGACTTTTGTCTTCCAGAAAAATGGTATGAAAAATTTTTGTGACCGATTTTTAGGTTGTATAAAAGCAGCTCTTCCTCAAGGAATGAAAACAGCAGTTTGGTTACTAAAAATAACCATTCCCGTTTCGTTCGCAGTTTTCCTGCTCGATGCTTTTGGAATACTTAATAGCATAGCAACATTAGTTGCACCACTATTTAAACTCATTGGATTATCCGGACAGGCTTCAATTGTATTGATTACCAGCTTCTTTACGAACATATATTCGGTTATTGCTGTAATGACGACTCTTGGAATCGGTTATCGCGAAGGAATTATTCTGGCAGTAATGTGCCTTATTTCTCACGCGATGATTGTTGAAACAGCCATTCAGAAAAAAACCGGTTCAAAACCTATTCGGATAGTTTTAATCAGATTAACAACAAGTCTCACAGCAGCTATTATCCTAAACTTTATACTCCCTGAAGAACAATTAAGAACATCTGAAAGCATAGTTAAATCAACAACAGAATTTATCCCTGCACTTAATAAATGGTTAATTAACATATCTCAAACCTCACTTAAAATTGTTATACTAGTCAACTTGCTTCTTATCCTGCAAAAAACCCTTCATGAATTCGGCCTGATCAAGTGGATTCTCATGCCATTTAAACCCTTACTAAGACTAATGGGGCTACCTCAAAATACTGGTTTTCTATGGATAGTGGCCTATACACTTGGTTTGGGATATGGTGGTGCAATCATGATTAACGAAAAAGAAGAAGGCCGGTTATCTGACGAAGATGCAGATTTATTGAACCACCATATTGCAATATCACATTCGCAACTCGAAGATCCTTTGCTATTTGTCGCAATTGGTTATCCATTGTTTATTTTAATGTGGCCACGTATACTTTTGGCAATTGGAGTTGTGTGGTTACGCCGTCTCGAAAAAAAACTAGAATTGGTCCGATATTCTAAACAATAATTTTTTCAAAAAAAGTATGTTTTATAGGCTTTCATAATATTAGATTGCGCTGGAATAGTTATTTTTACGCTAAAATCTAGCTAATGAAACTACAAACGAAAATCTTGATTCTACTCTTGGTCGTGTTGGGTATTATTTTAGTTTCATTTTTATCCTACCAATTTATTCAGTTACACGAAAGAAAACTCATTTTTATTGATAGTCAAAAGAATCAGGAACAAATAATTGACAAGGTACTACAAATCAACCGGGTTAAAACAGAACAATTAATCAATGATAATTCGGGCTGGGATGATATGGTTGAATTCATCACAAAACCTGACCCTGCCTGGGCAAAAGATAATGTAAATTTTTTTGTTAACCAATTTAAGCTTTCATTTGTTTTGATATACAATAAAGAGAAAAAGCTAGTATATCAGTTTGGAGATTCAATTTGCCTTCAAGGATTAACATATCCAGACCAAGCCTTGATCAATCTTAAACTAACCAAAGCCGCATTTTCCCACTATTTTCAAAGCTGTGGCAATCAACTAATTGAAATGTTTGGTGCAATAGTAGTTCCTTCGTTTGATGCCGATTCAAGGGCTACACCACCTCAAGGCTATTTGTTTATAGGTCGCAAATGGGATGATTTATATTTAAAAGAACATGCCGAAGCAACCGGATACCGTGTTGAAGTATTGAATAATTTCAAAAAAGAAGATTTCGCAATAGATCATTCAAAGATTTATTTTTTCAGGGAACTGAAGGATTATTCGGAAAACCTAATTGGTACAGTTGTATTCTCTAAAACAGATGAATTGCAAGGTAGTCTGCAACAGCTATTTAATTTATCGATTTTGTCAGTATTGCTATCATTGGTTGGATTTATGATTTTTCTTTATTACTTCCAGAGAATAATTCTGGTTCCAATCAATAAATTAAGCAAAGCTCTGTATTCAAAAAATACTGAAAGCATTCAATCGCTTAAAAACAATAATGACGAATTTAAAATTCTGGCCAATCTGACATCTGATTTTTTCGATCAGCAGGAAACCTTAAAAAGTAATAATGCCAAGCTGGAAGAAATTAATGCAACCAAAGACCGTTTGTTTTCAATTATTGCCCATGATTTAAAGAACCCTGTTGGAAGCATTGTTTCCATATCCGATTTGTTATCAGACTATTTACAACAGAACGATTTAAAAACAGCAGAAGAATTGGTTGAAATGCTCCAACATCAATCGAATGAAGCATTAGCGCTTCTAACTTCTTTATTTGATTGGGCCCGATCGCAATCAGGACAAATGGTTTTTTCTCCAGAAATACAATCACTTAACACCATTGCCAATGAGGTGGTTGAAAATCTTCGATTCTCAGCACAATTGAAAAATATCACTATCCAAAACCAGATTACAAAAGACTTACAATGCTTTGCTGATTTCAATATGCTAAAAACAGTTCTCAGAAACCTTGTGTCAAATGCAGTAAAATATACAAACACAGGAGGATCAATTTGGTTATCAGCAAAAAAACATAGCGATGAGGTAGAAATATGTGTTGCCGACAATGGCGTTGGAATAGACGAGGAAACCCGTAACAAATTGTTTAAAACTGAAGCACATTTATCGGCCAGAGGAACAGCGAATGAGAAAGGAAACGGTCTGGGCCTTTTAATCTGCAAAGAGATAATAGACAAACATGGAGGGAAGATTCACGCTGAAAGTAAGTTAAATAATGGAAGCCGGTTTATTTTTACTTTGCCGTTTAATAAGTCAGAATAATCCAGAAACCATTAAAATAGAAAATCGGTCACCCCAGATATACTATAACCGGATTTTCTATTCAACAACATTTTGATTTTCACAATGTTACACCAGTTTTAAAAATAGCGATTTCTTTAAATCCACTTAGTTCGTGTTTTAGTTTTTCGCCACCCGAAACTGCAATGATATACAAAATAAATTCTTGAAGCAGCTGGTCCATCGATTTGTCTTCGAGTAACTGACCAGCATTAAAGTCGATCCAGTTTCTCTTTTTATTGAAAAGCGCCGAATTTGTGGATATCTTCATTGTTGGTACAAAACTGCCAAACGGAGTTCCTCTCCCGGTAGTAAAAAGCACCAGCTGACAACCAGAAAAACCAAGAGCCGATGCTGCAACTAAGTCATTACCAGGTGCCGACAATAAGTTCAATCCTTTTTCATGAATAGGTTCAGCATATTTCAGCACATCGACAACCATTGCTGAGCCACCTTTTTGAGTACATCCCAGCGATTTATCTTCGAGTGTCGAAATTCCGCCTGCTTTATTTCCAGGTGATGGATTTTCGTAAACAGGCAGATTATGCTGCATATAATAGTCTTTGAAATCGTTTATAAGAAGAACTGTCTTATCAAAAGTCGCCGAATCTTTTGCACGAGCCATCAACAAAGTTTCGGCGCCAAACATTTCGGGAACTTCGGTCAGAATGGTCGTTCCACCCTGGGCAATCAGAAAATCGGATAATACGCCAACCAGCGGGTTTGCAGTAATTCCTGAGAAACCATCCGATCCCCCACACTTTAATCCAACCTTTAATTCGGAAAGAGGAATTGGTTCTCTGCTGTCATTCTTCATTTCCGTGTAAATCTCTTTCAGTAATTCAAATCCTGCTTCAACTTCATCCTCAACATTCTGAGCAACAAGAAATTTGATTCGCTTTTCATCATACTCGCCAATAAATGTTTTTAACGACGAAATCTGGTTATTTTCACAACCTAAACCCAGAACAAGGACACCACCTGCATTCGGATGCTTGATTAGTTGAGCAAGAGCTCTTTGTGTGTTTATATGATCGTCGCCCAACTGAGAACAACCGTAATTGTGCTTAAAAACTTCAATTGCATCAATGTTTTCAGGATGAATTTCCGACTTAAACAGGTCGATAATTTGCTGAGCTTGTCCGTTTACACAACCCACCGTAGGAACTATCCACAACTCATTTCGGATACCCGAATCACCATTGTTGCGGCGATATCCATTGAAAGTCAAATCGCATTTGGCGTAACGGATTTCGCTCAGCTTTTGGTCGAACGAATAGGCTATTGTTCCCGAAAGGTTTGTTTTCAAATTGTGGGTATGCACATGTTCGCCAACTGCAATATCAGTCAGTGCATGACCAATTGGGGCTCCATATTTGATTATGTTGGCATTCACAGCTATTGAATGAAGCGCTACTTTATGGCCCACGGGAATATCGTTCTGTAATCTAATCAATTGGCCATCGATATTCACTGTTTCACCGGCCAATACTGCTTCCAAACAAACAGCCACATTGTCGTCGGGATTTATTTTAATGAATTTAACCATTTTTCTTTTGTTGCGAGTTTAGGGTTCCGCATTTCGAGTCAACTTGCAACCCGAAACAATTATTTATCCAATTTTCATCAACGGGTTATTCTTATCCAATACAGCCTTAACTGCTTTTTTCATACCAACCTGCTCAATCAAAAACAAATAACAAGTAACCGACAATGTAAGGTTCGGTATTTCATTTAAATCTCGCTTCCAAACTTTATCAAGGGCTAAAACCTTTTCAACTAATTTCTGAATTGAAATTGGACGTCCGTCGCATTCAGCCCAGGCTTCCTTGTAAAAATCAACAATCCATTGATCATCCTGAACTTTATAGGTCTCGCCATTAGCCTCTCCTTTAAAATAAGCGATCATTGCTGCAAGCGAAAATACAATTTTCTGAGGAAGCATTTGATGTGTTTCATAATAAGTTAACAACGTTGGCAAATTGCGGGTTTCCCATTTCGACATGGCATTTAGAGCAATACTCTGCCACAAGTGACGAATGTACGGGTTACGAAAGCGTTCAAGGATTTTGTTGGCAAACGACTGAAGCTCTTTTTCAGAACCGTCCAAAACCGGTAGAACCTCATCATACACCAAGTCTTTCATAAAATGGCCAACCTCAAGATTTTCGTAAGCCTCGCGCACTGTTTCAAGTCCGCTTAAGTACGAAACCGCATAACTTCCGGTGTGGCAACCATTCAACACTAATACTTTTTGCTCGCGAAAACGTGTCATATCTTTTACAAACTTCACTTCCAAACCAGCCTTTTCTGCCGGAAATTCTTTTTGTACCCATTCAGGCGCTTCAATTACCCATAAATGGAAATATTCGCCTACTACTACCAGATTATCTTCAAACCCCAACTCTTTCTGAATGTCTTTAATTTCATCCTTCGGGAAACCTGGCACAATACGGTCGACCAATGTACTACAAAATGCACACGAATTGTTTACCCATGCCACGAACTCGTCCCCCAGATTCCAGTTTTGCGCATGTTGCAATACATATTTTCTCAGCATGTCGCCATTACGGTCAATCAATTCGCAGGCAAAGAAAATCAAGCCTTTATCGGCAGCGCCATCAAAAGCTTTAAACCGGTCATAAAGCAAAGCAGCTACCTTTCCGGGGAATGAATTCTGAGGCTGCATTTCGAGCGTATCTTTTTCATCCATAGCAATACCGGCTTCGGTCGTGTTCGAGAAAACAAAACGCAAATCAGGGTTAAGATATGACTGTTTGTACACCTCAAAATCGGTATAAGGGTTAATCCCCTTATTGATACAGTCAACCAAAGTAAATTCTTTAACCGGTTGTCCGTTTTTGATACCTTTCAGGTAAACATGGTATAAACCGTCCTGGGCATTCAGCATATTAACCATTCCATTGGCTAAAGGTTGAACAACATCGACACCGGAATTAAATCCAATTTCTTTGTTCATTTTATTCACAATCCAATCGGTAAAAGCCCTTAAGAAATTTCCTTCTCCAAACTGGAGTATGCGTGTTGGATAAACATTAGTTTGTGCTGCATTTTTACGATTCAGTTCCATTTTTTATTGCATTTATAGTTTCCCGTGTACGAACACGGTTTATGCCGCAAATGTATATTTTTATTTGATTTCCAAAAATAAACGAACAAGAGAAGTCGCTCAAATAACTGATTTACAGAATAACCAATTTCATTATTAATGATTATTTAATAATTGTTTTCAAAGACACTCCTCAATGAAACAATAATTTTTAATTTTAGGCTTTAATTCAGAATTTCGTTGGTGAAAATTGATTTGGAAAGAAATATGATCGAAAAATCGATATACATAATTACCGGAGGCCCTGGATTTGGAAAGACAATGCTGGTTCAAGCACTAAAAGCTGATGGTTATTCATGCTCCAACGAATTTGCCCGCGACCTGATTCTGGAACAACAACAAATAAATGGTGAAATACTTCCATGGAAACAACCACGACGCTTTCAGCAAGAAATATTGAACCGGCGAACTGCATTTTTCAACTCGGTTCAACAGGGAATAATAGCTTTTGCTGACAGAGCCATCCCCGACCAACTGGCTTTTGCCCGATACAAAGGATTCGGATCACCGCCTGTTTTGGAAGAAGCTGCCAACCATTACCGCTATGCGCCCTTGGTATTTGTAACCCCACCCTGGTCCGAAATATACACCACCGATGCCATTCGCACTGAGACCTTCGACGAGGCAAGAAAATTGCACGAAATTATTGTAGAAACGTATAAAAACTTGAATTATCAGATTATTGAATTACCTTTATTACCAATCTCTGAACGAAAAAAATACATACTTCAAAATTTACTAAACATTGAGAAACAATGGAAACCAGCAGACGTAATTTTCTAAAAAATGCAGCAGTAAGCACTGTAGCATTGGCTACAATACCCGAGATTCTTTCGGCTGCATTACCCAAAATCAGGAAAAAACAAAAAAACATACTTCCTAATCTGAAAACCGGAGATATTATTCTGTTTCAGGGTGATTCGATAACTGATGCCGGACGCGAAAGACTGAAACAAATTTCGAATATGGCAAGTTCGTTCGGGACAGGTTATGCTTTTTTAGCTGCATGTAAAATTCTGAATGAATATCCTGAAAAAGACTTTTCGATTTTTAACCGAGGCGTTAGCGGAAACAAAGTTTTCCAGTTGGCCGAACGCTGGCAAAAAGATTGTTTCGACCTAAAACCAAACCTATTGAGCATTTTAATTGGTGTCAACGACTTTTGGCATACACTCGATGGCAAATACAACGGAACTGTCGAAAAATACGAGCAGGATTACAAACAATTACTAACGCTGACCACCAAAATGCTTCCCGACGTGAAGCTGGTAATCGGTGAGCCTTTTGCATTACAGGGAACCTCAGCAGTGAACGAAAAATGGCTACCTGCTTTTGATGGATATCGCGCTGTTGCAAAGAAAATGGCTGATGAATACAATGCTGTTTTTATTCCTTACCAAACAATTTTCGACGAAGCCGTGTTGAAAGCGCCGGCCAAGTACTGGACTGTCGATGGAGTTCACCCATCGATGGCCGGGTGTGCCCTCATGGCCGAAACATGGGTGTCGTTTGTTAAGTAAAACCAATTCATCATATATAAAGGGATTCTATCTTTTAACCAAGTGGAATCCCTTTTTTTTAAGCAGAATTGAACATATCCCTGTTCAGTGATTTAAAATTAGGGAAATCTAACCTTAAAACGGTATTCGAAAAAACAATAACTCAACCGAAATGAAATTTGCCTCACTCCTCTTCGTCGTGCTGATGCTCTCGCTCTGCAAAGGAAATGCTCAACCTCAAACGCCCTATTTGCAGCTTTCGGCCAACGGGCATTATTTACAACAGGGAACCGACAAACCTTTCTTCATCAATGCTTGTACTGTTCTTTCGTTACCCACCTCTTTTACTGATAAAGAAATAACCGATTACCTGAACAACCGAATTGCCGGAAAATTCAATACCATTTTAACTTGTGCTGTTTATCCTGAAATTCAGAAAACAATAGCAGATTCGGCATTTGTAAACCAGGACTTTACTCAGCCTAAAATTAAATTTTGGACCCAAATTGACCGGGTGGTTAAACAAGTTACTGACAAAGGTTTAATTGTTGCACTTAACCCTATATGGAATCATACATTAAGCAAATTGATTAAACAGAATGGACCGGACAAATGTCATCAGTTCGGGAAATGGTTCGCCACCAGGTATAAGAATAATCCAAATGTAGTTTACTTCCTGGGCGGAAATGAAGCACCAGAACCTGTTCGGACAGAAATCGATGAAATGGGAAAAGGAATACAAGAGGTATATGCCGGAAAAGCCATTGTTGCATACCTTGGCGAGGCCGACCAGTCGGGCAAAGAGATATTTCCAGATGCATCATGGCTTACCTTAAATTTTATACACGCTTATTCGGCGGCATACCAGAAGCAATACCCATACAGCAAAAACTACTACAACTGGAAATCGTTTAAGAAAACGCCCTACATGCTTGCTGAAGGTTATTACGAGTTTGGCGATGCCCGAAAATACAGTGATAACGGGACTTACGAACGTTGGGGCAACCGCTATGTTATTCGTAGGCAAGCCTGGTGGAATTTACTTTCGGGGGGAATAGGAAATGTTTATGGCGCCGAAGGAATCTGTAATAAAAACGCCGAAGGCCAAAACTGGAACTATTGCACCGAATATGGTGGCAGCAAAGACATGGCTACCTTAAAGCTGTTTACCGAAAAAAACAAATGGTGGAAACTTCAGCCCGACATAGATCACACCGTTTTAGTAGGTAGCTATGGCACATTTATGGGCGACGATTTTGCCGTTTGTGCCATTACCGAAGATAAAAACACCGCCATCATTTACACTCCTGTTGAGCAATCGCTTGAACTAAAACTACCCGATTATGGCGAGCACAGCCGCGCCCGCTGGTTCGACCCTGTAAGTGGCCGGTACATACCAGTTGACATGCGTTTCCCAAAGAAAAAGAAGAAAGCAACTGTATTTGAAACTCCGGGAATAAACCACGCCGGCAATTCCGATTGGGTACTGATTTTGGATGGAATACGACCAAGAAATTGATATCAATTACTATTCTGCCCGAGATGTTTGAACAAGTAAAGCCTTTATTTGCAGGCTAATTCTATTGTAAACCTTATCGCTCTGTCTCAAACATAGTAGCTGTGACCACCTAACCTATATTTAACATTATTGAATAAGAAAAGAAATAGTGGGGATTCCGTAAGCTACTAAGATTTATTTATTAATGAACGAGCTCGACCTAAGCATAATCGTAATGTCTTGTAAATAAGACAATAAGGTTTTATATTGTGGAATATGTGTTTTCTACTGAGGTTAAAAAGACATTATAAGGTCTTGAAACCTTATTCAGAAGATATTAATGTCGTGTTTATTTTTTATGAATATCCTTTTCATAGCCTAAAGCTGATTGAAGAGCAAGCTGTCCATGCAGGAGAGCCGAAAAACAAGAGAAGGCGGCGTTAAAAATCTTTTCTGCTTGATCCCGGTTCAACCGCGAGAGTTTAAAAGATTTTAGCCGTCAAACGTAATTTTTCGTGCGAAGCGGTCTCAACCTTGATCTTTTTTGATCAATTAGGTATTTTCTTATTACTTAGACTCCTCTCCTAACCCCAAGCGACCGAGGCTTCCCTCCTCTCTTTTTGAAGAGAAATGAGGACGTTCGCTTACTAATGTGGGGGTGAGTACTTTGGAAATATATTTCTATTGTTCTGAATGTTCGATTTAATTACTCGAAATATTTTCAAAAATCGCTCTAGATTCCCTGATTCCATTCATATTTTCTTGAGCCCAGCTTACCAATCCATGCAAATGCGGAAGTAACGACTGGCCTCTGGCTGTTAATTGATATTCAACTTTAGGTGGAATTTGCGGATAAACTGTTCGTTTAACCAGGCCATCCGCTTCGAGCGTTTTAAGCGTCACCGCCAGCATCTTCTGCGAAATGGTTTGAATCGATCCCCATATTTCATTGAATCGAAGTACATTTCCCTCTTCCAGAACGATCAGAACAAGTACCGACCATTTGTCGCCAATACGGTCGATCACGTTTCGAACCGGGCAATTTTGGGCTTCTCCATATTTTTTCAAAAAATTCTTCTCCATAACTTTCTGATATAATCATTACTAACTTCGAAGTAAGTTTTGAACTTTTTCGTAAGTTCTTGTTTATATGTTGGATGTATCTTAGTTTTGACTTACCAAAAGTAATTAAAAAACAAAAGTATATTAAATATAGAGTAAAAATTTAAAATCTAAGAAAGATGAAAACAGGAGTGACAGGAGCTACTGGCCAACTAGGCCGGTTGGTAGTCGAAAAATTAAAAGAAAAAGGGTTGGCATCAAGTGTTGTGGCTTTAGTTCGTAATCTGGAAAAGGCTGCTGATTTAGGTGTTGAAGCCCGCGCGTTTGATTACAATAATCCTACTAAATTGGTTGATGCACTGCAAGGAATTGAAACGCTTATTCTTATTTCAGGAAACGAATTGGGCAAACGCGCCGAGCAACACGCCAATGTAATTGAAGCCGCTAAAAAAGCTGGTGTTAAATGGTTGGTTTATACAAGTTTGCTTCGGGCAGATACGTCAAGTTTGAGTTTGGCTCCTGAACATTACGCTACCGAAAAAGCATTGCAGGCATCTGGCCTAGATTACACCATTTTACGCAATGGCTGGTACACCGAAAATTATACCGGGTCGGTAAATGGCGCAGTAGCTGCCGGGGCATTTATTGGAAGTGCTGGCGAAGGCAAAATCTCTTCGGCTGCCCGCGCCGATTTTGCGGATGCCGCAGTGGCAGTGATTACGGGAGAAGGACACCAGAATAAGGTTTATGAGTTGTCAGGTGATACGTCATACACGTTGTCTGATTTGGCTGCCGAGATTTCGAAACAAACCGGGAAAGCTATTCCATACAACAATTTGCCGGAAACAGAGTACGCAAAAATTCTGAAAAGTTTTGGTTTACCTGAACTATTTGCCGAAGCAATTGCAAGCTGGGACACAGGTGCTTCGAAAGGTGATTTGTTTGATGAGTCACACCAGTTGTCGAAATTAATTGGCCGTCCGACAACTCCGTTGTCCGAAACAGTTAAAGCTACTCTGGCCGCAACAAAATAATACTGAATTCCGATTGTAAAATAAGGCTGATTCTTTGGAATGATAGCGTCATTGCGAAGGAGGAACGACTGAAGCAATCTAATTGATGAAAGATTGCTTCGCGTTGCTCGCAATGACGTTTTCAACGACCTTTGAGACAGCCTCGTAAATTAGAGATCCAACCATTCCTTAAATGTAGCAACTTTGTCGCGGCTCACGATAATGCTTTCTTCATCTGTTTTTTTGAGCTTGATCTTCAGTCGGCTGTTCGAGTAAAAAACAATGTCGGCAATCGACTGGTTACTTAAAATGTATTTCCGGTTGATGCGAAAAAAGTGGTGTTCGTCAACCATCTCCGAAATCCGGTCGAGCGAATAATCAACGATGTAAGTTTTAAAATCCGAAGTGCACAAAAAAGTGGCTTTGTCGAGGCTGTAGAAAAACTGGATGTCTTCTACCGGGATCGATTTCAGATGTTCCCCCACCTTGATGATGAACCTCGTTTTATATTGTTTCCGGAGCATATCGCGCACTTTGTTCAGTAAATCAAGCGTTAACGGCTGAACTGTTTCTTCTTTTTTTGCCTGATTTATGAATTTCCGGAAAGCAGCTTCCAGTTCGTCGAAAGCGATAGGCTTCAGCAAATAATCTACACTGTTTACCTTGAACGCCTTTACTGCATATTCTTCATAAGCAGTAGTAAAAATTACCGGACATGGAACTTTCACCTGTTCGAAAATTTCGAAACTCAATCCATCAGCTAGTTGTATGTCCATAAATACCAAATCAGGAGCACTGTTTTGCCTGAACCATTCCACCGCACCACGTACCGAATCGATCACCCCTAAAATTAAAATTCCGGGGTCTAATTTCGAAACAAGTTGCTGCAGCCATTCTGCCGCAGGCTTTTCATCTTCAATGATTAAAACTTTATTCATGCGCTAATCGGTTAATAGAGGGATACTTACTCTGTAAGTTTCGGTGTTGAAACCGATAATTACTTTTCTGTTGGAGAAAAAGCCATACCGGGCACTTATGTTTTGCAAGCCGGTACCAGCTCCTTCCGATCCCGATTTTTTCTGTAACTTGTTTTCCACCACCAGGTAATCGTCTTTGCTGAAAATCCTTATGGAAAGCGGCTTTTGGTCCGATATCTCGTTGTGTTTTATGGCGTTTTCAACCAATAACTGAACCGAAAGTGGAATCACTTTGTAATGCTGAGGCTTGATTTCCAGTTGAACCTGGAGATTTTCACCAAAGCGTATTTTGTGCAGGTAAACATACGACTCTACAAACTTCAGTTCATCGGCCAGCGACACAAATTCATGGTTCTTTTGGTCGAGCACATAACGGTAAACTTCCGACAGTTTTTTTACAAAATCGATGGCTTTGGCCGGATTGGTATTAATCAGCGAAGTGAGCGAATTCAAGTTGTTGAATAGAAAGTGTGGATTTACCTGACTTTTTAACGTTTCGTATTGCAGGGCTAGTTGTTCGCGTTTCAGTATTTCGTGTTGAACTGCTGATTCTTTCCAGTTTTTAAAGAAAATCACTGCATTCGAGATTACTGTTCCCCAAAAAACAAATAGGAATGCAATTTTTGCCATAAAATAACTTTGCTCGAAAAAAGTCCCTGAAGTTAATTTTTGACCAGCTAACAGATTGATTAGCAAAACAGATATGATAATTACCAAACACGAAAAAGCAAGTGTCACCAGAAATTGGTATAGTACTCTTTTTTGTGGATTGCACAACCAGGGTAAACGCTTATCGAGCTCGGTTACAATTACTTTTAGTCCAATCATAAACGCTCCCCCAATCAGGATTGAGTTTGCCGAACACAAAAGGAACATGTCAAACGAATAGAGCTGCCCTTTTTGGGTCACGAGCATGATTCCGTTGCCAATAACTACTAGCAGAAGCATCCATAAAGGAATTTGCCAGAATGCTTTGGGTAATTTGCTGGGTTCGTCGGTCATTGAGATAAAGTTTTTCCGAAGTTAAGCAATTTGAAGGTTTGAGAATGAGAGAATGTGAAAATTTGAAGATGGCAATGAATGGTTAAATTGCTAAATGGTTGATTATAAACAACCATTTAACATTCTGAAATAAGACTCCGCAACTACTTCTGAATCTTCTGCAAATCACTCGCATTGAGTTCTTTCCCCCAATCTGGGTGAATCTCGCTTTTGGGTTTAAATAGCTCGAATTTTTCGACTGCTTTTTGATATAACGGCAATGCTTTTACCGTGCCGCCTCCAAAAGCTTCGGGCGTATTGGCAGTCATGGTAGCGCGCAGGTAATAAACACGTGGATTATCAGGGTTCAGTTCCAGCGATTTATCGAGTGCAGCGTTCATTTTGCCCATCAGCGCCATTCCCCGGTTAATCGGATCGATGTTGATACGCGATGGATACAAAAAGCCTTGCAACATAAACAATTCCGATTCGTTAGGTTCAATGCTCATGGCTTGGTCGAGGTATTTTTGTGCCTGATCGAGATACTGATCTTTCTTTGCATTGTCGGTTTCTTTAAAACTGATCATGATGTACGAAAACGAAGCGTAATAAAGTGGTAGCCATTCTTTTTTTTCAATAGTCGAAATCCGTTCAAACTGATTAGCTATGTCAACATATTCCTGAACGGTTTGTGATTGGAAAAGCTTATCGATGGCTTGTTTCATTGCTTTTTGGTAAGCTTCATTAGCGAAAGTTATTCCCGATAATAAAAGTAAGACTAGAATAAAAACTGATTTTTTCATGGTGTTGATTATTTGTTGTATTTGTTTTAGTTAGGGTTTCACTTAAAGTGAAGCCCTAACTGCGTATGTGTCATAGCAAATTGTCAATTATTTATAACATAACATTCAAAAGCAAAATAGCCTGCCTCACGAATGGCGACCGTATTGGCGACGATTCATACCTGCCTTCAGCGTTGGGTGTTGTGGCAAAGTTGTATCCGTAAATATTGTCGAATCCGGCAAGGTTGTTCAGCATTAAATGCAGTACAGCCTGTTTTCCGAAGAAATTCAGCATATAAGTCAGGCTCAAACTAATGTCATTATAGGCTTTGGTGTGTGCATTCATAAATCCCGAAAGGTTTGGATCGTGGTAGGGGCGGCTGCTGGCAAACGAGTACGTTGCCGAGGCGTAAGTATTGAGCGCCGGAAGAAACCGTTTGAAAACCAGCGAAAGATTATGCTCTGAAACAAAGGTTGGAACAGCCATTTCAGTGTAATCTTTATAGTTTCGGCGGGCATCAATCCATGAATACGAAATCCAGTAGTCGGTATTTTTCAGCGAATGTTTATCACGCCAGAATACATCAATTCCGCGAGCTTTACCGCTGCCCGAATTTGAATAGTCGAGTGAATTGGTTGCCAATGGCGCAGTATATTTTACGAGATTGTTGTACTTTTTCAGATAGCCTTCTACACGGAAAGTTTGCTGGTCGGTTTGGTATTGCCAGGTCATCACGGCATGATTGGCTTTTTCAGGTTTAAGCTGAGGTGCAAATTTCAGGTAATCGTTCTCCGGATTCTGGTAGAACTCGCCACATGCCAGCGAAACCTGACTGTGTTTTCCGGTTTTGTAGGCTCCTGAAATGCGCGGAACCAGCGTTGTTTCATTCAAAAGCGAACTATTTTCGGCTCTCAAACCGATGCGTGTGGCAAGCTTTCGCGATGGTTTATATTCCATTTCGGCAAAACCTGAAAGCTCGTTATCAGAAAAAGGCAGACGGTAGTTTCCGTTCATGTCAATTTTCTGCTCGTACGAAAAGTTTACCCAATCGCTCCCTAGTTTCAGCTCGGTTTGCTCGTTCATGAAATAGCTGAATCCGACTTTAGCCTGCACCATTTTCTGATTGGTTGTAATCCGATCATTATCAATTTTCATGTTCTGATGGTCGTAATTCCAGGCAAGTCCCGATTTAAGCATCCATTTTTCACCCAATGCGCTGTTGTAGGTATTGTTCAGGTAAATATTGCTGCTGCCCAGGGTTAAATCCTGATTGGCGCCGACCTGTATGTTCGGATAAATCATTTCGCTCGAAGTGGTGTTGAACGTTCCGAATAGTTTATACATGCCGGTTTTTCCGGTTTTCTGGCGGTACATCACAGTGGCATCTGCCGTCAATGGCGCTTTAATCCAGTCGACTTGCTGCTTATTTATCTTATTCGATAAAGCTGAACTTAGCAAATCTCCGCTCAACGATAACGACGAATTTTTGCCGCATTGGGTTGTCGAGCCCATCAGCCCTACAGTCATTACCGAAATGCTTGATTTATCTTCGGTTTCAATTGAATTGGTTTTCATATCAACAATCGACGAAAGCGCCTGTCCATATTCAGCTGAGTAAGCGCCGGTGCTGAAAAGAGTTCCGCTGAAAAGGAGCGGAGAAAAACGCCCGCGGGCAGGCATATCGGGCATTTTCGAGGTGTAGGGAGAAGCAACGAGCATTCCGTCCATAAAGGTTTTGGTTTCGTAGCCCTCGCCGCCCCTAACGAAAACGCGTCCATCTTCGCCTACTTTTTGTACACCCGGCAATGTGCCAAAAGCTCCAAAAATATCGCCCTGCGCGCTGGGTGTAGTGGCAATGTCGAATACCCGCAATACAACAGCTTTTTTTTCATCGCTGGCTTCGAAAGTTCCGGCGTTTACCACCACTTCATCGATCTGGTCTTCCAATTCCTGAAGTTGAATTTCCACAGAAATTGATTTGGATGCATCCAAATCAACCTTTTGGATAAAGGGTTTGTAGCCAATAAAACTTGCCGAAAGATTTTGAATGCCTTTCAGGTTGGTCTTGAAACTGAAATTTCCAAGGCTGTCGGTGGTGGCGCCGTCGTAACTGTTTTGGATAAACACGTTAGCTCCCGGAAGTGGATTATTTTTAGTGTCTGTGACTTTTCCTGTTAACTGAACCTGTGCAAAAAGATTCAGTGTTGTCAGGATAAAAACGATAAGGAATAGTATTGATCTCATGGCTTTGAGTTTAATTCTAAGCCAAAGTAAGATCAGCCTAACGGGCTATTAAAATAAAAAAGACCGAGTCGTAGTTTGAGCGCGACGAATCGTAAATGGTAGCGACGAATTAGATGATAAAGGTTTTTCTTAAAGTTAAGGTGAATATGGACAATTTACCAGCAACGTGAGTTATTTAAAAACCTTGGACTGCGAGCGAAAATTTCAGGATAGCGGTTTTACGGTTTTAACCAATTACTTTGTGGTTTTACAATAAGTCTAGCATTATTGTAGGCCATTTTTAATGTCAAACAGGTTCTTGCTGTGTATGTATCTTCATTCAGTTTGTGAACAACCAATGCCAGATCAGGATTAGGAGAACCGGCGGTTAAGCAAAGAGGAAGTAGCAACTGAATTTTTCCATCATAATATTGAGGAACAGCAATTTTATAATTTGTTCTGACTTTCTTTCTAACTTCATCTATTGCTCCAACTAATTGTCTTCGAAGTTCACCATCACCTGCTCCTTGCAAATGAACAGGAAATCTTGATATATTATCTTGGATTATGTGATCAATATCTGGAATTAGTTTGCATTTAGGGTTGAAAATCAACAACTCAGCCTTTTCAAAGAAATTAGCGATCTCAGGTATGTTATTATTGAAATTTCGTAAAATATTATTATCGTTTTCTTTTAAGAAAGCCTTAAATCAAAATGGAGTTATCGTTCCAGGTCTTGGATTTTTATATTCTTCAAAAAAAGCAAATATGTCTTCTAAATTATTTGTTACTAGACCTGTATTGAAACAAGCATATTTATTATCAGAGGTATAGACTACTTTATTTTCCTGTTTTAGTTTTCTAAAAGTGAATTCAAGATAGTTTTTGAGAATCGAATAAGTTCGAGAGAATGAATCTGAATAATCCCATTCTTCCTGAGATGCTAATGTTTCTGCTAAAAATCTAATTGCATTGTCATAGTTAGGGAAGAATGCGAAGGAAAATAAATCAGAATTGTAAGCAGCCATATATCATATTTTTCAATAAATATATGTAAAAAAATAAGAGCTACCAACAATCTGGGTAGCTCTTTATGTGTGTTTTTCTTTTTATCTTAATCTCTGCAGATAGACCTGCAGCCATCTATATGTTACAATGTTGAGTCAAATGTAGTTCATCTATTTAAAATATCCAACATTTGTAACGACTTTTGTAGTCAAATTAAGATGTGGATCAAATATCCCATATTTTAGTGAGAAATAAACCTGTGTGTATCTGTGTTAATCTGTGGTGTGTCAATCACGCTTCGGCTTCATTTTCAGGTGCATCCGCTTTAGGGTGCAGGAATTTATCGATCATTTGGGTTATATATTCACGAATAACCTCTGCATTATTGGCAACGAGTTTGGTTACACCCATTTGCACTACAAGCGCTACAATTTTGGCAAATGGATTACTTTTTTTACTGACCATCAGTTTTCGGGATACATATCCGGAAACCACAGAAATAATAGATTCGAACAACGAATTTTTGATTTCGACCGATTCGGTGACTTCTTTTAGCGATGATTTAACCAAATTAACCAGTTTCAGGCTTTCGTAAGTGGCTTTAAACTGAGCTTTCAGTTCTTCTCCTTCGCGAGCCTGCTGTATTTCGAGCTGCCGGATCGATTCGTGTAATTTTTCTTTGGCGGTTGGTTGTGTCATGGCTTTTCGTCGAGTACTTGTTCGATGATCGAATTGTTGAGTGGCTCTTTGATCAGTTGTTTGCGGAAAATACCAAATATCAGGGCCAGCAATCCGTAAAACCCCGATACGGCAAAGAACCCGTAATACGATTTACCCATTAGTCCGCCTAACCACAGGGCAACCCCAATATTTAAAATAAGGAAGAACAATATGGCAAAAATCAGAACGATTAGCCACGAAACCAGATTTGAAGCCACATCGGCTGATTTGCCGAGTGTTTTCAGTTTCAGCAACTCAATCGTTGTTTTGCCGTATTGCTCTCCTTTTTCAATTAACGATTCAATCGAACTCGTTTGTTCTTCCATTTGTCGGAAATTTAATCAGGGTAAATGTCAGGCGGTTGGAGCCTGTGTTTCTTCAACTTTTGATTTTACGCTGTCAACTTTTTTCCCGAGTTCATCAATCAAACCGCCTACTTTTTCTTTGAGTCCATCGACATAGTCTTCGCCTTTTTCAACGATTTTACGGCGGGTTTCCGAACCTTTGTCGGGGGCAAACAGAATTCCGATCAGAGCACCGGCGGCAACGCCTGCCAGAACGCCCAATAATACTTTCCCTGAACTCATAGCTTTAATTTTTAATTGTTTATGACTATTCTTTCAACCGGATTTACATTTCCGGCGTATTATTATGATGCAATTTACTGAAATACCTCATTAAAACCTAATAAATTGGTCAAAGTTTTATTGTTCGGGAATAGTTAATGTTTATTAATTTGACCATTTTTTTCGTTTCTCTTTATGTTGTTTTTCAATAGTTTTCGGATAAACCTGTCCTGTTTTTCTTTTTGCTGGTTGTAATTAACCTCCTCGCCAAGCAGGTATCCATAAGGTTTGAGCGATTCTACATTGTCACAAACGACTTTCGTCATTCCGGTTAATGGTAAACAAAGTACCATTCCTGAAACTCCCCAGATCATTGAACTGGCAATAAGGACTATTGTGGCAGTTAGTGGATTGATACTGACACTACTTCCAACTACATACGGTGTGATAAAATTATTGTCGAGAAATTGTACAATTACACATACAGCGCCCGCGCCAATGGCGTAACTCATAGAGTCTTTGGTGAGTAATGCCATCAAAATGGGTAAAGTACTGCCGATCAAAACCCCTATGTAAGGAATAATATTAAGTGCTGAGGCTAAAACTCCAAATAAAATGGCATGAGGTATACCAAGAATTAAGAATCCGGTTGAATTCAAAACCGACAAAATTAGGACATCAAGAAATATGCCCATTACATATTTTTGAGATACCTGCGACACTTTTTTAACTATCATCAATACATGTTCGTTTTTGTCGTCTTTGGTTACCAGACGAATAAATTCTTTGAATTTATCCTGATATAAGGTTAAAAAGAAAATATAAATGGGAATAAGGGCGAAACTTGCTAAAAATGAGGTTGTGGCAGAGAATAATCCAAGTACCAAAACGCCACCAGTACTTGCATTTTCCTTTATTTTGGTTGTAAGCCAGTCTTTTTGCTCGATGTGACTAATATTGAATGTTTTACTTATAAATTCCTGCAAATCATCCCATTTGGCTTCCATTGTGTTTTGTAATATTGGCCAGTCTTTGGCAAAACTCACAATTTGGTCGATGAAAAAATAAAACATGAATGCAACAATGGTAAATGCCAGAACAATGCTGAGCAGAATAGCAATAGCTTTTGGAAATTTCCATTTTTCCAGCTTTTTGGAAACTGGCATAAGTAAAAAAGTAAAAAACACTGCAATTGTGAAAGGTATAAGTATATTTTGAGCCAATATTAGAAAAGCAATTACCAACCCGGCAAGCATAAACTTTACGGTAAGCTGAAAATATAAGGGTAGTTCTGAAACTTTCATGGTTTAAAAATTATCAATTAATCGAATGTGATACGCTATAACTTCCAGTCAATAAAATTAACTGGAATAATTTGAATTTTGGCATTACAAAAGGAGAAATAAGGAAATCTTGAATGCGTTTTCTCATTTCTGATTTTACCAGACTAATTGAGTGGCTTTGCCCATGATTAGTGCAGAGGTTCGTTTTATAAAAAGAATGAGGCTGTTAGAATATTGATGAGTAATAAATATTACTGTTCAGTATTTTGGTAAACTTTAACACAATCAACAAACATTTATAAGTGTTTCGGTGTCCCGGAGGAAACCTCCTTCGTGATTGAGTTACATTACTGAATGGGAAGGGAGTGTTCTCCATCAATTAAGAGCGCTCCTTTGATGATGGAGTAACATTCCTGGATGCCGAAAAAGCTTTAGTCTGGCCATTCCTGCTGTTGGCTCACTCTGCCAACCTTCGTGCGTCGAGTTCCTTTTTCATTAAAGCTGTAGTTTCCGAATCGATTTTATAAAAAATCATAAACAGGGCGCACGACATGTACAATATGCCTGGGATAACAGATACCAGTAATTTTATGCCAGTTATAGCTGTTTCTGTTTGTTCTACATTTGGTACAAAGCTGGAGGCTGCTAAAATCCAGCCGGCAATGGCTGCACCGATTCCCCAGCCTGCTTTTTGGGCAAATACTGCAGCCGAGAAATACAACCCGGTAGCGCGTCGTCCGGTAGTCCATTCGCCATAATCGGCCGAATCGGCAATCATAGTCCAGAGCAGAGGAACTGCCGGAGCATAAGCCATTTTGGCCATAATGTTGAATGTATAGATGAGCATAAGATCGGAAGCCCCAACCAGGTAAATAAGTATAAAAAATAGTCCTGAAATTAATGAACTTCCAATAAATACATTTTTGTTTCCAAATCGTTTTGCTAATGGTTTAGATAAAGGTAGACCGACAATCAGGGCAATGGTGCCAATAACATTGAAAAGTTGCACATTATTCTCACGTCCGAGATAATACTTGAAATAATAGGCAATTGCCGCATTTTGCATAGCAAACATGATAAAAGAAATGATGCCTACCAGTGCCAATATAATCCATGCCTTGTTGTGAAACAAGTTTTTGACATCTTCTTTGAGCGAGTTTTCTTGTGCTTTGGGTGGTTGAACTCTTTCTCTTGTCGTTTTGAAAGTAATGAAGAAGAAAACAAGGCTTAAAATGGCAAACATCAAAACCGTGTATTGAAATCCCTGGGCTTTATCTCCGCCTCCAAAAAATTCGGCCAGGGTAAGCGACAACCCGGTGACAACAAATTGACCGGTAAAACCGGCAATGAACCGGAAGGTGTTTAATCCTGCGCGTTCGTATGTATCATCAGTCATTACGGCACCCAGGGCCGAATAAGGCAGGTTGATGGCGGCATAGGCGGTCATCAAAAACACATAAGTTGCTGTGGCGTATACGATCTTGCCCATTTCACCAAAATTAGGTGTCGAAAAGGTAAGTAATGCCAAAACCGCATAAGGAATGGCGCCAAACAAAATATATGGCCTGAACTTTCCCCACCTGGTTTTTGTCCTGTCCGAAATTACGCCGATAATCGGGTCAACAGCCATGTCCCAGAAGCGGGCAATCAGCATGATCGTCCCGGCAGTAGCGGCAGATATTCCATATACATCGGTATAAAAAAACAAAAGCCAAAAACCAACCATATCCCATACAAAATGCGATGCAGTATCGCCAAGGCTATATCCAATTTTTTCTTTAAGCGTAAGTTTTGTTTCCATTCTGTTTACTTATGAAATGACGATGGCATTTTATTGATCGGGGTTCAGTGTAGCTGTTACCATTATTGAAGTTATTTATTAGGGACTCGATCTTTTTAGGAACGGGTCCCTAATAAAGATTGCAATTGGTCTTTGTAATGAGCATAAGAATAATTTACAAGTCTACATTTATTCTGCGTCCGTGTAAACCCTAACATAATCGACCAACATGGTTTGCGGGAAGTTGGTGTCACTGGTCGGGTTGCCAACATAATTACCCCCAACTGCCAAATTCAGGATGATGTAGAACGAATGGTCATAAACCCACTCACCCGTAACTTTGGCAGGATTAACATGTTGATATAGAATATCATCAACAAAGAAATCAATATTGTTTTCGGTCCATTCCACGGCAAACGTGTGGTAATCGGTATCGAACCGGGCATTGGTATAACTATAACTTTTGGTTATTGCATCTCCAGCCGAATAGCCTGGCCCATGTACAGTTCCATGCACAATACTGGGTTCCTGTCCGCGGTATTCCATGATGTCGATTTCGCCACACTGAGGCCAGCCTGTAGTTGAATAATTGGTACCTAACATCCAGAATGCTGGCCATAAGCCAGGACCACACGGCATCTTAATACGGGCTTCAAACCGTCCGTACTTTTGTTCAAATAATCCTTTGGTTGTAATACGTGCTGAAGTAAAAGAACAGCCAGAATAGTTTTCTTTTAGGGCTGTGATGGCCAAATGCCCGTCGCCATCGAGAGAAGCATTTTTAGCTTGGTTGGTGTCGTATTCCAACTGCTTGTTGCCCCAGTCGGTGCCCAGATCGAAGACCCATTTGGTGGCATCAGGCAATTGTCCTTTAGTGCCCTCAAATCCGTCTTCCCAAACTAATTTCCAGTTATGTGATGTAACATTGGGATTTTTGTCACAGCTTCCCAAAACTATAAGTAAACCTGTTATTAAAAAATATCTGCTTAAAAACGCATGGTTAATTATTATGTTTTTCATAGTATGCTAATTTGTTCTAAAATTCATTATTGATCTCATTAATTGGTGTTAATACTATCGCAAAAACAAAATTCTGATAGACATCCTTACCATGCCGAGTATATGACAAGTATTTGATTACATTTATGTTGTTATGAAATTATTTTGCTATAATCATTCTTCGCGTCTGATGAAACCGGATAGTAATGATTTATGATTTGTTCAACTTCAGAACCTGTTTTATTTGGTAAATTGTAATGAATATGGAATTTAAGAAGTTCGCGTTCTTTTAAATATTGCTCGTGTAACTTATTGTTTATAAAACTTTCTTTATCTGAAATAGTATCAATATCCTCTATTGAAAGACTATTCTCAATTATTAATTTTGTTTTAATATTCACAATAGCTTCCTGAATACTTAAATGTTCCTGGAGCGAGTCGATTCGATTGTTATTTTCTTCTATTTTCAAATAATTCTTATTCAAATATTTGATAATCAAGAAGAAGAAAGCAGCGACAGCGCCATTTATTATTAAATAAAAAGAATTATAAAGCATATTTTCTAAATTATTAGTTGTAAACGCTTTTTCTAAAGATAAATTATTACTGTTGTTAAGTAATTGAAATTAAGATAGATCGCATTTGTTTTAATTATTCGGATATTATTCAATTGAACATTCTTTAATCGTTCAACTTAGCTCTTGCCGAAAAATCGGTGATAATTTCCCCTCTCTTCTTGCGAAAAGAGGGGAGTGAATGTCGGTTTGAAAACTTGGGGAGAACACCTAAAACATACGACAATAATTAGTTCCGATTACTTATGATTGATACGGTTTATTAAAAGAACTTTTCCAAATTTATTCGTAACTTCTGTTTTTTGTTTTTAATAATTAGCTACGAACTTTTAAGTTATTGACGGTTAATTAAATGATTTAAACCATTAATTACTTGTGCAACAACACATTGTCTACATAGACCGTTTTTGTATCTCCTGATATGATAAGCTGAGCCAGATGTGCTTTTGTTTTTAATCCGGTAAAGCTTGCTAACGGAATATCGAGGGTTACCCATTTCCCGTTAGCAATGGCTGGTGTGGTAGAAGTAGTAAGCGTTAATTCGTGTTCTACATCATCGCCACCGCCATCCCATACGCCATTGGCTCCAAAGTCAACCAATTTAATCTTAAAGGTTGAGGAAGAAGACAAAGCATCGGGAGTCCAGATATCCAAGTAGAAGTAATTCATATTGCTTGCATCAATGGTTTTCGTGGTGAACTCGATACCGGCATACGATAGGTTGGTGTATAACTTAGTATCGTTGTTGCTAACTTTTACATCAGCAAGATCGGCTACATCCCATCCTGCCGACCAGGTATCGACCGCAACATTGGTGTAAGCGTTGCTAAACATCGAAATGACATTAGCTGCAGTGAATGTTGGTGTTGGAGCCGCCTGTTCGGGTGCTGTTGGCTGGGTGTAGAAATAGATGTTATCGAGGTAAATGTTCGATGGGCTTACGCCTGCCTGTCCGTCGAATTTCATCTGGTAGATGTCTTTCATGGTCATTCCGGCTTTGGTGAATTCGGTTAGCGGAATGTCGTAGCTGTTCCACTTCCCGGTAACCAGCGGGGTCAACGAATAAAGCGATTCGCTGCTCGATTTGCTGATCGGAGAAACCTTTACCACGGTGGCATCCAGGGTCCACAAGTCAATATGCAGGTATTTCATCGACGAAAAATCGGTGATAGCACCCAAATCAGTTCCCTGGTAGTTGAATGTTGCATATTTCATTGTATGGTTTCCACTCACAGTTATGTCAGAGACAGCGGTCGATTGTCCCCAGTTCGGGTTGAAGTTAGTCCCGGTGAGATTAGTGTACGAATCGCTATAGATCGACATGACATTTGCTGCACTTCGCGTTGGCATAGGAGCTGTTTCGGTTGGTGCAATATCGCTCGAATTGTAGAAATAAACATTATCAATAAATACATTTGTTATATCACCTGAAAGGACTAGCTGGGCCAGGTGTGCTTTAGCTTTTAATCCGCTAAAGGCAGGTAAGGCCACGTCAATGCTAACCCATTTGCTTGTTGCCAGAGTTGGACTTGTAAAAGAGAGTTCGGACGAAGAATCGTCGCTACCGCCGTAAGTACCGTTCGCTCCAAAATCGACCAGTTGAACTTTGAATGCTTTCGGGAGAGTGGTGCTTTCCGGGGTCCAGATGTCCATGTGGAAACGTGTCATCTGGCTTGCATTGATTGGGTTCAATTTAAATTCAATACCTACAAAGTTTAGTTTCAGGTAACGTTTGATGTCGTCGCCATTTACTTTAACATCTTTGGTTTCGGCTGTCGAATATTGCCAGTGTGTATTCCACGAATCAACAGCAACATTGGTATAAGCATTGCTAAACATTGATATTACATTTTTAGCTTCAACAGTTGGAGTTGGTGCAGCCTGGGTTGGTAATATCGGGTTTCCGGTTGATGTAATGGTCAACGCACCGGTAGCGGCGGTATTGCCAATCTTGGCAGTAATAACTGCGGTACCAGCATCCAAAACGGTAACTTTGCCTAAAGCATCAACCGTTGCAACACTCGTATTCGATGACGAAAATGTGAAATATCCGGAGGCCAAAGCCATTTTCTGATTAGTTCCGTTTGGTAGGTTCACAGTTTCGTATAGCCCATCTATTGTGAATGTGTCGCCTGTTTCGGCAGTACTTGTTTGACTTACCCCATTAAGTATCTGAGGCTGTTGCTGAGCGAGTGTTCCCAGGTTTTCAAATCTTACTTCATCGAACCAAAGGTTATAACCTGCATTATTAACCTGGTTGGCAGAGTAATAAAACAAACTGGTTACATTTGTCAATAACGATGAATTAGGAATAGGAATATAGAATTTAGTCCACTCAGGTGATACTTTGAATGTATTAACTAAGATACTATAGTTCGATCCGTTACATAAAGCTGCTGTAACAGTAGCTGTTTTCGAAGATTTAGCATAAAAAGTTAAACAATTATAACCAGCAAGATTACGTGGTGCCGATTTTGCTTCAATAGCACCTTGTACCCAGGTACCATTAGGGTCTCCGGCTTCAGGTATTTCGACCCTGATCGATTGAGATCCTTTGTAATAAACCTGATAGTCGATGTTAAATGTTGTAGGATTAGCATAATCTCCACTATAGGGTACTGGAATACATCCTGAAAAACTATCGGTATAAACATCAGGCGTGGTAAGGTTTATGGCATCGCTCAAAGAGTTAAAATCTCTTTCGCTGCAACTTGCCATTGTCATTACAAGTAATCCTAAAGAAACTTGTTTAATATATGATAATTTATTGCCTTTCATAAATCTGGTTTTTATTGATTATTTACCAATATTGAAATGAACGTATGTTCTGATTTCCCATTCGTTCCCGTTATTTGCAGAAGTCTTGTCAAATCGGTTGGAATATTGATCAAGAGTTCTGTAAGTGCATCTTATACCAAGTTTAGTATCGGGCATATTGATCCATTTGGGTTTGTTGATATAAGTTGACAAATCGGCCATTAATTGCACCGGATAAGTCAGGTTATAATCACGATGATAATCATAAGGGCCATAATCATTCATTTTAACAGAACCCATTACTTTAATTTTCTTGTAAATTAAATTCAAATCGCCACCATATCGTTTGACTATTCTTGAGTCAGGGCCATTGGGTTGAGCAGTTCCGCCTAGTAAATTCACAATAAAACCAAAGTCTGGAGTAAGTTTAGAAACAATATGTGAGTTCACTTCCCATACATCATGTGCTGGTGGAGCGGCGAGTGGATAAGCAGTACCATTTGCCGAGTATCCGGTAGTAGCGTCCATTATGGTAGGTTGATGGCGATACACAAAATCTATACATGCTGCCAGTGGGGCATCTTCCTGGATGTCAGCATCCCATTCCCACATCCAGGTAGCAGGTGTTGGGTCATAACCCAATAATAATTCTCCGGCAACTGTTTCCCGGTTACCTCTAACTGAGAAAGGATCATTCTTGATGTTTCTGGAATGGCCAACAACTCCTGTTTTTATATCAACTGCTCCTTCGGGAATTGCTCCTACAAATGGTTTTTGATATAAAAAGTTAGGTGCAATCTGGAATTTTCCTAGATTTAACAGTATCCCCGTTAGAACATTATATTGGTTCCCGCTTCCCGAATCTTTCAATCTCCATCCGGTAAATGTTTTTGTCCAGTCGGCTCCACCTTCAGCTACTAATCCTTTTGCTGCACTCTGAAGATACCAGTTAAACCGACCTTTCTGTACAGTAAATTTAACTTTTCCTCCCCAGTTATCTTTTGAACTAATCTTATCCTGATACAATCTTTGGTTATCGGCATCCCATACGTTGAACGACATGCCATTCAATGGGGTACCTGCCCAAATACCGCCCACTTCGACACCAACAATGCTCAGGTTTGTTTTAGCATACAAAGTGGCTTTACGTGTTTGTTGTTGTGGTTGTACCTGGGTTGAAGTACTGGATGCTTTTCTATCCAAATCTTCCTGGTATATTCCGGCAAATGTATATTTACCAATTTTTTTCTCGTATTTTGCCAAAACAGCCGGGTTAGCTCCCCACCAAAGTTCAGGTCCAAATGCGACTTTAAAGCCATCAATTGTTTTTTTCCCTGCCACCTCAAATCCAAAGGGGGCTTCGCCATGATAAATATCGAGGTTAGGCCCATAATTAGTTTCTGGATACAATCCGAAGAAGTCGCCTTCGTAGCCCCAATGGAAATGACCGGTACGATAGAACCCTTTCAGGTTATACCATTTGGTATCCCAGCTATATTCAGCATGGTAGATGCCGATATGTTTGGCTAAATTCACATCATATTTATCACCGCTATTGGTTGTTATTATAGCTTCTCTTGCTTTATTTTCATAGAAGATTTCGTCAATAGCATTATTAGCAACGTTCCCGATAACATTCAAAGTTACATTGGCATGTACACTTTCTGCGGGTTTTGCATCAAAGCCAAGATAATATGACTCCATGTGGTCAAAGCCTAATTTGTTGGGGATAGCTGTTGGTGAAGCATTTTCAGAGGAAGGGGTTGTAATGTTTTTACCACCTGTGCTGAAGGTTGAAATTTCACCGCGAACACTTAGGCTGTATTTTTTTGATTGTTCATTGTCCAGCAAAGCTTTACTACCCTGAGCTTCTAATAAGTTGTTTTGTACTTGTATAGTAGAAAAATAATTGTTGAGTGATTGTTGACTGGCTCCCGGAGCATAAGGATTATATTTATGCGCTTCTTTCAGTGCAAAATAAGCAGCACGTGGATATAGCTGATATAATCCGCGATCGTTGGTTTCACCTTTTGCACAAATACCAAACCACTCTTCGTTCATGTTGTTTTCGCCTGGTTTATAATCGAACAGGTACCCGCCGTTTATCCATGATGCGTTGGTATTGTGAATTTCCAAATCGATGGTTTGTTTGTATTTCCACCATCCGTCGCTGAACTGAAAAGTAAAACCGCCAATTGAATTGCCTGCTTTACCCATTCCAGCAGCATTTAGGTAAATTTCTTTCCAGTTTGCCAAATCATATAGAGCCTGCGATTTCTGGTCTTCAGTATTGTTTTGTGCATTAAAAGCATCTGCGCCAAATTCGGTAAACATAATGGGTTTATTGGTGGCACCTTTAATCTTGTCGAAGATGTCGCCAAATGAGATACCCCGGTAGCAGTTAATTCCAAGTATATCAACATCTTTGCATTCCTTGGCAATTAAGTCGATGAACAGAGCATCGCCATTACATATAGATACCAGGTGAGAAGAATCGATTTTCTTCATTTCCACTACTGCCTCATTAAATAATTTGTACAAATGGTGTGCGCGAACAGTTGATTTGCGATCTTCCAATGGAATATTTTCAGTTTCAGCTCCTTCCCAAAATAATCCGTAATTATTCTCATTTCCAAGCAAATAAATCAATACTCCAGGGGTGTTTTTGTATTCTTCGGCCATTGCCTTTACTTCTTTTAGAAGTAATTCACGGGTGCGTGGGTCGCTATATTCGGTGTTTCCAACCCATTTCCCATCCAGAGTAAGGCCATAACGGCCAAACGAATGGTTCAATATGGTATATATTCCATATTTTTCATAGATATATTGTATCCATTTGGGCTGAACACCAGTATATTGCCTGATTGTATTGACCCCCATGTTTTTCAAAAGGGACATTTCGGCATCGAGAGCGGCTTTTATCACATCATCTGGTTGTAGCCATAAGCTGTAATTATAATTGGCACCAATGGGAAAATAATCCCAATTCATACCATTAATCATAAAATCGCTTCCGTCAACAACCATTTTAATCCCTTGATCATTTTTCACAACCGAGATTTGGTTTACCTGAGCAAACACGGTCGTGGCAAAAAGACAAGAAAGGAATAAAAACAAATTTTTTTTCATAGTGTTTTTCTGATTAGTTTATGATTCAATTCCTAGTTATTCAATATAGTTTCGGTCTTTTCTGGATTGTGAAATAGATTTTGCTGCCAGTTTAGGACTTCGGTTAGCTTTATATAAACCCCAATGCTTTTCAGGTTCCAGTGGTTCTGGTGAGCCTTTCCATGGTTCATCAAAAGCTTCGAATACGTAAACCATGATACCTGTTTTTTCGCTCCAATTCATCAAATCTGTGAAATATATTCTTTGATTTTCTTCGCTTACGTTTGCTGGGCATATCCCTCGTCCATTCGAGCTGGTAGCCCAACCGGCTTCAGTAATAATCACTTGTTTATCAGGATACGTATCGGCTACCATCCGGTAATTTTGTATGGTATAATCCATTGATTCATGTATGTTTTTATATTCCCATACAGGGTAAGTATGGATGGAAATAAAATCAACTTCAGCAGCCAGTGGTTTAAGTTTTGAAATCCAGGGGATATAATTGTCGCAATAGGTAACTGGTTGTTTTATGTTATCCTTGAGCATTTTCACATATTTTATTACACTGGAAACCGGAACATAATGATCGGTCCAGTCAACGCAGGCTTCGTTTCCAGCTGAAACAGATGTGATTATTTCAGGATATTGGTTGGCAAGATCAATCAACTTCTTTATTTGGGTATAATTCCTTTTTTTATTGGCCATTAATTCTTCTTCAGGATATGTTCCTCCCCAAGGGCATCCAAAGTTATTCATCTCGGCTACAATGTAGGCTCCCTGCATCACTTTAAAATCAAGCTTTTCCTGAGCTATGACTTTCAAAACAGTTTCAGCATGAGGGTCACAGTCGTATAGACGAATAAATTTCCAGTGCTTGTTTAAAATAAGCAAATCTTCTTTGATTTCACTGTAACTAGGTGTTAATCCTCCTGGTTGCTGCCCTTCCCTGAACCCAGAGTAACAAATTGCTTTTCCTTTATTGGAATATAGTTTCATTCGATAATCAATTGTCCTGTTAATTTGAACCTTTAAAATTTCATTTTTTCGTTTTTATCCCAGATTCCCCAGTATGCCCCAACATCACCTTCGGCTCCGATTTTCCAAGACTCGTCGAACGAAGAGAAATAGAAAATATCGATATCATCGGCTTTAGACCATAGTTGTGTATTAATGAAATATTTCCGGGCGTTTTCGTAAGTCGAATGTGCTCCAAAAATACTCTTTCCCTGACTAGGCCATCCTGTTTCGGTGATAATCACTTTCTTTCCTTTTCCTGCATTTAAAGCTTGGAAATACATGTTTTGCATATACACCAATGAGTATTCGAAACTACATCCTTCCCAGAATGGATAACAATTAGCCAGAATAATATCACATATTTCGGTAATGCGTGGTTTTGCTGAAAATTCATAATATGCGTCGACATAACCTACTGGAATGGTTGCAGGAATAGCCTCTTTGACTCGATTGATATAATCAATTAATTCATCTTCAGTCAGATCATCACGATATAAGACCTCATTTCCCACAGCGGCAATATCGACATAACCTTCTTCCGCGAGCTGTATCAAACCAGCTATTTCCCGTTCATTGATTTCATGCTCTTTTCCCAGCCATGCTCCAACAAGTGTCTTTATTCCAAATTCTTTGGCAACCATTGGTACAAGCTCATTCCCATCGGTGCACGAAAAAGATCGTACCCATTTGGCATAAGGGCTTATTATTTTCATTCTTCGACGAACTTGTTCTTCGGTGATAATGTCTCCCGGTTTTTGTCCTTCTTCGTACAAACTAAAACAAAACCCGTGTACACCATTCTCCAGCACTTCATGAAACAAATCGTGAATTTCTTCTTCTGTCTTGCCCGAAAAGTCAAGCGATCCGGTCAATGATAATTTTTTTTCTATTCTGTATGACATATTCCTGAAAATGTTAAAAATTAATTTTACTTAGTTATAACCTGCCACGACGCCGGACTAGTTCATCCCTGATTTCTCTTGCTTTTTTCTCAGTAATATCGTATTTCCACATTACTAAAATGGCCAAGATACCAGCAATTGCAGGTATGCTAATATCGGCTAACCGAAGAGAAGTTATTGTTTGTGCTGTTTGTTCCTGGACATTTTGGTCGAAACCTACCACACTCAAAATTACCCCACTTAAAAACAAAGCCAGCGAAGTTCCAAGCTTAACCATCCACCAGTATACTGCCCCAAATAATGCCTCTTTGCGTGGCATACCATTTAAGAGTTCATCGTAATCACACACATCGGCAGTCATCGACATCATTAATGTAAATAATCCACCTATTCCGAACGACATTAAAGGCAAAGGCATAAACATCAACCACGGTAACCCAGGATGAAATCCATACCATTTTAAAATATAACCAATAATAGATATCAGGGTGGATACGATAAATGCATTACGTTTTCCAATTTTAGTTGACATAAATGTAATGATCGGGATTACCAGAACCGCTGTAATAATAGCACTTACTGTACCAAACCATGCAGGCCATTGTCCTGCTGCCTGTTGGTCACCTTTAAAAAGATAGAAAATTACGATAAAGAATGCGAACTGTGCAACAATCTGGAACCCATTAAATACTAAAAATGTAGCGCCACAGAGACGCAAAAATGGTTTATTTGTCACTGTCTTTTTAATATCTTTAAAAAAGTCCTTGATGTTATTTAAGAGTCCTTTGAATGATAATTTCGATTGCCCTGTTATATGAGTCTGGTCAATTTCCTTACAAAAAAGTGCTGGCATAATACCCATTAATAAACATATACCACCAACCCAGACTGACAAGCTTCGAACGCCTACCGGAGCGCTTGGAAAAAGTTGAGGACGGGAAATTAAAAACCAAAACCAGGGTGCAACCATCCATGCCACTTGTCCCATAATTTGAGAAATAGCCATAAGGCGTGTCCGTTCATTGTAATCAGGTGTCATTTCGTAGCCCAATCCAATTAATGGTGCTGCAAATACTGTATAGCCCAAATAAAACACTATGGACATAAGTAAAAAGAAAAGAAAATTATAAGTTTCGTGGTTATTGCCAGCTTCCGGAATTTTTAGCTGCCACATTAAGATGAAGGCAATACCAACAACAATAGCTCCTCCAAAGATATAAGGTTTACGTCGCCCCCAACGCGAACGTGTGTTATCTGAGATATAACCCATAATAGGGTCGAGAATTGCATCCATAAACCGGGGTAGAGCAGCCAGGATTCCTGCTTTGTAGGGGCTCATACCAAATCCTACTACAAGAAAAAACATAAATACTCCTAAGGCTGCTGGCAATAATTGGTTGGCCAAATTACCTGCTCCAAAGGCGATTTTTTGTCCGGTTGGGACGACATCTTGAGCTAGTGTTGCATTTCGTTTCATATCGTTTAGTAATTATTAATTTTATTGGTTAGATGTTAGGATTTGCGGATAATGATAGTTTGAAGTGATTGGGCACTTATTGTGACTTGCTTTGATGTATTGCCCAGTATCAGGTTCATACTTTTGGAAACATCATCTTTATTTAAGATAACCACAGCTATTGATCCATCGGGATTTTCTGCGGCAGTAATATCAAGACTTTCGTCTTGTTTTTTAAATCCGATTCGTTTTGCCCCAGGGCGTATAAATTTGCTGAAGTGTGACATCACATAATAAATGGGTGTAATATAAACTTCATCTTTTTGGGGATCGACCAGAATGGGCGCTCCACACCAGTTTTTAAACCAGTTTGGCCCTCCCTGGTTATCCAGCACCATATTCCAGTCAATCCATCCATTAACCCAGTTGTTTAAACAGCCAATAATGTCACCGGCATAACGGTAAACAGGAACGTACTTTGGATGCAGGTACTTTTTATCTTCAGGAGCCCAATCCCAGCCCCAGTCTTTTGCTTCTTTTGACCAGTACCATGTATCATTCTGCCATGCGGGTTTTAGCCCATCTAAGCAAGCCTCTGTCTGTATCAGATATTTAGTTGGGTTTGCATTGTGTGCATGTTGCAATGCTTCTGCAAAAACATCATAAGTACTCGCATACCAATGTATTGCAATTCCTCCGTAATATTTTGAAGATTCTTCGTCCTTGTACATTACATCTGCCCAATTCTTTAATTCATCTCTGTTTTGGTCATAGCCTAAAAGAATAACATTCTGATTTTCTGACTTTAATTTTGGTCCTAAATGATTATTGACAAAATAAGTCATTTCTTCAGGAGAGAAATGCATACTCTCCCAGTTGTCTCCACATCCTAGAGGTTCATTCTCAACAGTTAATGCCCATATATTAATTCCTTTTGCTTTATATGCTTTCAGGTATTTTGAAAAAAACAAAGACCAGGTATCATAATATTCAGGTAAAAGTTTTCCTCCCCGCCAATCTTTGTTGTCTTTCATCCAGGGTGGAGCAGTCCAGGGTGATGCAACTATTTTAAATCCCTGCTTCGATATGGCCATTGCATCTTTGATCATTGGAATCAGGTCGTTCTCGTCTTCCTTTATGCTAAAGTTTTTCAACTCTTTGTCGTTATCAACAGGAGCATAAGTGTAATGGCCCAGTGAAAAGTCGCATGAGTTAAGATGGGTACGTGTCAATGTATAATTAGCACCGTTCTCGCCAAAATAAGCTTTCAAGATTTTTTCACGGTTTGGCTTGCTTATCAAGTTCAATAAGTAAGCAGACGATTCGGTAAATGAGCCACCAAAACCGGTAATGGTTTGATAAGTTTCTTCAGGAAGCAGATATAGGTCCGAAATTTTGTTACTTGCCTCAAATTGATTGATTAACATTAGCTTGTGGCCATTTGCTGAGGTTTCATAGACTTCAACAACCATTTGTTTTGTCTCTCCAAACCCGGACGTCGAAAAAAGTAACATGATGAGGATTAGAAAATTGATTGGTTTCATTTTTTTTCTGGTTTTTCTTGTGGTTAATTAATTTCAGCTATTATTATCCCATTCCAATTCAATTTGAACGACTTCACCGGTACGTTCAAAAATCTTCTGGCTTATAGTGTTGTCCATTATAAACGATTCTGAATCAATCACTAATCCGTTAGCCAGCTTTATGCTGAGCTTATTTTTATCAGAAAGTTTATATACAACCGGAACCTGGCAATAAGTAAAGGCTAATGAATCCTTTTCGAGACTTATTTTCTGCTCTAATAAATTAATATCGACATAATTAAAATCAGTAGGTTGGCTAATAAATTCATTTTTACGTATAATATAGGGGGCAAAAACCAGCATACCATTATTCACCGAAACTCCCAGTTCTCCAAATCGGCTTAAAAGGTCTTCTTTTACCTGACCCGTCATTCCGGGTTGTTTAGCTCCTTTTCCTGCCGGTGTGTGTGAATAAGGATCGGTAGGAAAAGCTCCATACAACCGGGGTGATTTGTGAACACCTATTCCTTCATTAATTTCGTAATAATGAACAATTAAATTATTGATAACATCGGCACCTTCTTCTTGGCTAATGGCTTTCTGACAACATTCGAGTACAGCAAGTTGTAATTTCGAAACCATGTGCCAATAAATAGAACCTAATCCTTCGTAGCCAAAAAATGTTCCTGAGCGACCTGTAAATGCTTTGTGGTTAAATACCTTCTCGAAGATAGCTAGTACCAGTTCTTTGTCTTTTTCTACTAACCTGCTGTACATACTGTCAGACAACTCGGTCAGGGCTTTTCGTAAATCAGATGCATTCTTGAAATTTCCATTGAAATGAAAACACCCATTAATGTCTTTTTCAATGATCTTCTGATTGCCTTTACTAACTAATTGGCTTAGTAATTCTGATTTTAAAATTTCGAATGCCGGAACTTGGTTTTTGTGCATAAAGAGTGGAAGTTCTCTGTTGGGGTATAAGATATAACTTGATTGATCGGTTCTGAATAATTGACTTTTTTTCAGACTGTTCAATAAATCTATTGCTTCTTTTGAAGATAAATATCCAGAGCTAAGAACGGCAACCTGTCCTTCAAGCATTTCACTTAAATACGAAATCGTAATTTCGTTGTGATTAACCAAGGTCATCAGGTTATAAGAATGGTATAAACCATCATTTCGTTTATTTGCCCTAATTGTATGTTCAATGTATTCTAAACTTAAGGTAATCAGGTTGCTGATATTACCAACGGTAAGGGTTTGTTTATTGCCCGTGAAAGCATATTGATAAATTTGCTGTCTGTAATCGCTTCCTGCCTGGGCTAGCCTGTCAAGTATTTGTTTTCTTTCACTGTCGTTTATTTTTCCCTTAAGTAAGAGTTTATATTCAGCCAAAGCGTTGAATATTTGCTCGAATAGGGCAATAAATTCCTGTGAAACATGAATTTCGGTCAACGTAATCAATTCGAATTCTCTTTTCAAAAAATGAAGGAATCGCCTTAGGTAAAAAAGAGTAACCATTGAAACACCATTGCCTACCAAAGCGTTGTTAGCATCATTCCACTCGGGGCGTTGGGTATTCATCCAAATTCCAGCTTCAGGAATGAAGTTTGACAGTTTGGATAGTAAGGTGGCCAGCAGTTTTTCGGTGAAATTTACATGATGAATATGCCCACTCCTACTATATAGTAACGCTCCATCTGCACCTAAATTCTCCTTCTTTAAACGTATTTCATGATCGGAGGCTGCATCGAAAACAATAGTATCTTTTGGGTTTTCAAGTATCTCATGATAAGTTTTGATTTGATAAGGAACATTTGCATAAACAAAAATATCTTTATCATAAAGGGTGTGTAATTTTTCAGGATTGTGACACTCGAATTGTTCCAGAAGTTTTAGCAGGTATATTATCTGGTGATCGCCCCAATAGCCAATGTACGACCATGGGTTATCGGGCTCGATTGTTTCCCAGTCAAACCCGTCTTTAGTAATCCGGTAAGGATTGTATCCATCAAAAGTCGAGGCATTCAGAAATTTCAAAATCATACTTTCAATGAATCCTGGATATGAAAGAGATAAAGCTTCCCAGTTTTGGAATATGTCTCTCCAGTTTCCTTCATAATCGAGTATTTTTGAACCATCTAGTTCATTGTGTGTATTGATTGAAAATTTGTTCCATGGACGACTTGGGTCACCATGCCTGCGGCTAAACTTTAATGGCATGTATTCGATGCTCAGGCGATAAAAATCGACATCGTTTTGTTGCGAAGCTATTTCTTTTAAATTATTATATGAAAAGACTGGCGGAAGCTTTTTTATTGTATTCTCAAACGATTTAAAAACTGAACAATTGGCTTTTGCCAGGTAATTATAAAAGTCGAGTTGTTCAATCTGGTAGTTGTTGTCGAAAATACCGCCACGCATAACGTTAAAAAGTGTATTGGAGAAATGTCGGCCATTTCGGAGCTTATCAGCTGTAAGTTGTAGCCCGTCAGATGCTGCTATTAGAGCAATAAGGCGTCCAGTACCTTCATTGATATCATTGTCAATTAGTTGCCAAAGGTTGACATTACTAGTTATTGATTGCGAAATTCCAACAATTGAGCTATAAGTTTGATTAACATTGGCAATAATCATCCATTGCTTTTCAGTATAGGATTCCAACTCTACCTGGGCATTGACAAGGTATGCACCTTTTTCGGCTTTCACATCTAGCTCTTCCTCAATTGGTAATCCACTCCTGAAGTCTCTCAGTTGGCGCGTCGAAAGCAAATAATTTGCATTTTCAAGCCCAAGCGACCATGCTATGTTTGCCTTAAGTGCTTCGCTGGGTTCTGCTTTGTCAACAATGATGGCACTTAAAGCGTAAATTCCCAAACCTGATGTTTTAATTAATTCGCTTCTCTTGTATGCATCAACCAGGTTACTTGTCGAATTCTGAAGGTCGCAGGCCACGCCATAAGGCAGAATATTTTGGATACCATCAAGGATTGAAACACTTACCTTTCTATCAGTTAAATTGATAAGCTTTGATTTTCGAATAAAACCATACAGGTTACTTACGCACCATTGATAGCTGAAACTTAATCCGAGATCATGGTTTATTTCTTCGAAAATGATACTATTACCATAGATATTCTTGTATAGATTACGAGTTATATGATAAACACCTTCATATTTATTGGAGAGAGGTTCCCATAACGACTGTTTTTGACCGTTATCAACCAGAAGGATAGTTTTACTTCCCGTATTTTCAGATGATTCAGTTATTTTGTCGTCAGTGTAATATGGGAATAATGCGAAGTCTGCATTTTTTCTGCCTGCAGTTATTCCTCCATTACTTGATAGGAACATCCAGTGGTTTGAATCGCTTACAATACTCATGAAAAACGGAGGCATTTCATCCACATCGGAGATCATGTAATAGTCGTTTCCATCAATCTTTGTGAACTTACTATTAGCTTTATTGCCTTCAATTGCTGAAAAAAGATTATTGCCTATATACAAGGAATTGTGTTCGTTCATTTTGCACAAGTTTATGTTTGTAGTTGTTTCTGATTCAAATTTATGAATGCTTGTATAGGCTCGCAAAAAAAACGCCTATACAAAAAATATACAAGGCAAAACTTTTATCTTTGATGAAATTATTCTTGAAAACTCAAAGTAAGTATTTGTATATAAGTTGTTTAGAAAATATTGTTTCTATTTGAAAATGTAAAATAATTATGTATGAAAATGAGAATGTTTAGTTAATGTTAAGGTAATATTTAAAGAAGGTATATTGCTCAAAGGTTCAGTATATATTCAGTAAGGTTCTGTTCGTGGTCAAGTTCCATCTTTTTCCGTAACCTAAAACGTTTAATTTCTACACTCTGAGACGAAATATTCAGCATTGGGGCAATTTCTTTCGACGACAAGTTAAGCCTAAGATAAACACAAAGCTTTAAATCGTTAGGGGTTAAGGCAGGATGTGTCTCCTTTAATTTCTTTAAAAAGTCACGGTCTGTTTTGTTGAAAGCTTCCTGAAACACTTCCCAATCGCTGTTCCCATTCAGGTTATCTTCTATGATTTTTAAAGCCGAAATTACATTAGGTTTTTTTTGCTTTAGTTCAAGCTCTATCTGGTTAAGTAATTCGTTTTTCTTAATTATGGACATTGCCGATGTGACTAGCTCCTGACTTTTTGCTTCAATCTCGTTTTTTAGGTTCTCATTGCGTAGTTTTATCAGATTTGCCTCATTTTCAATTTGTAACATTAAAAGCTCTTTTTGTTTTTCGCATTCAATCTTTTGTTCTTGCCTGCGATACCGCAATTTATATATGTAGTTAATCGAAGCTACCAGTGCCGTAAAAAACAGAAAATAGAATATTATTGCCCATATCGATAGATACCAGGGGTAAGCGATTGAAAAAGAATAGCTGGCAACATTGGATGATATATTGTTCCCTATTTTACCTCTTACCTTGAACGTATAATTTCCGGGAGGTAGGTTTTTAAATGCAGCAGTTGGGTCTTCACTCCAAGAACTCCATTTGTTGTATAGCCCTTCTAATTTATATTGATACAAGGTTTGAAAAAAACTACAGTATGCCGGTAGATTAAACTTAAAGCTAATGTTATTCTCGTTTGAACCAAACCGATACGATTTTTCACTGTAAGGTACTGGTTGGGTGATTCCGTCTATCCTGCTTTTAAAAACCGAATTAATCAGAACGGAATATTTTTCTTCCATAATTCTATTCAGATCGAACAATATGTATCCACTAGTACTACCTGTCAGATAAGTGTCGTGATTTAAGGAGAGTATATTTTCATATCCAACGACGTTATTCCTCAACGAAAGCGGTAGTGGTATGTGTGTTATGGTTAGGTTATTATCTATTGATCCTTTCGAGAACATCAGGATATTCCGATTGGTAAATGCCCAAAGTCTTTGATCATCATCGCTAATTAGTTTTCCTGAAGAATATGAATCGTTGATAAAGGCCTGTCTTGTAAGTAATGTATCTTTTTGGAATTGCTTTTTTTGTTGGTCATAGATATAAAAACCAGAATCTCCAAGATAGACTAATTTTCCGTTGTATGTTGCAATGCTCGATTTAAAGCTTCGGGGAGCGCTTGTTTCAAAAGATACTCTCTTAACTTTTCTGAAGTCGGCTGTTACTTTGAGTTGGATAATACCTTGATACTCGTGGTTTATGAATATCTGATTGTCTGGTAGTATTTCAAAATATCTGCATGATACATCGAATCCCTCTACTTTATTCCTATACTCCCATTGATTGTTTACTTTTTCCAGAATATGTAATCCTTCGAAATTACCCTGAATGAGCAAATTAGTATTGTTGTCAATGGTTTTAATATCCCAACTTCCTAAAACATTACTAATTAAGCTGGCTTTATTGCCGCTAATTAAAAATGTTCCTGAATTATGGCAGCAGAACAATTCGCCACGAATAACTTTCAATGTCCAAACCTGACCTTTTGTGCCTTCAATGAGTTCAAATTCACCTGGCTCTCTGAACCGCTTAACAAACAGCCCCTGGTTTGTTCCTAAATAAAGATAACCGTTATGTAAGGCAGCCGCATATATCGATCCCAAATCACCGTTAATATCATTAAAAATTTTAAAGAATGAATTTCTGTTAATGACACTTATTCCGTTATCGAGTCCAAGCCATACGTTATTATAACTGTCCTGAAAAATCGAAAGAATGGTGTTGTTCTGAAGTCCTTTTGTTTTGTTGATGTGTTCCAGCATTTCACCTTCTGACGATAGATGGAAAAGACCCTCGGCTATTGTTCCCAGAATAAAACTGCCATCGTTTAACTGTAAACTGCTATAAACACTTAATTTTTCCAGAATCGCCGAAGAGCCTGTTTGCCATTTGGTGACTATTCCATTTTTTAACACGAAAAAACCTTTATCCTGAGTCTCAATCAGTAATTTGTCGAAATATGGAAAAATATTGATAATGATATTCTCTTGAAACAATGTTGCTCCGGAAACCAGCTTGGGCTGACCATTTTCAAGTTCAAAAATTCCTACGTCTTTCTTTTGAAAATAGAGTTGATCGTTGACTTTGAAAATTTTCGTCAGATTCTGAATTGAAGTGATGATTTGATAACTATCCTTTTCTTTATCGTAAATATAAATACTGTGCAACGATTGAAACAGAACCCATTGATGGTAAAATACAATTTTCCAGAATTGTTCGTCTTTCTGAAGTTTGTCTTTTATCTTTTCACTAAGTGAAGTATATTCCAGATTTTGAAATTTGTCTTTTTGCCAATAACCAAACTCCATATAACAACCGGTGTAAATTTTGTTCTCCTGAACATTTACTGATCTCATAATAGTATGGTTTGGTGTTGGATATAGTTTCCAACTGGCACCATTATATTCAATAAGTCCTTTATTGTTGGCAATATACACATTGTTATCGCCTGATTGGCAAATGGCCCAGTTTTGAGTTTCGCCTTGGTAAGTTTCCGGTGAAAAATTATAAACTGGCGGCAATTCTTGGCCATTGGCCATAGAAAAAGCCAGAGTCAACAACAATACGATTAAACGTGGCATTTAAATAAAAATTTATGCTAAATAAAAAAAATAAGATGTACATAAAATTAGTATTTTTTTACTAATGTTTCCAAATTTAATAAAGTTTTAAAAATAAGTAGGTGAAAAATCAAGCCTGTTAATTAAAATATTTTATCAACTTAACTATATCTAACTCGATTTTAAAATTGATTGGTCACATTGTCTTATTTTATTGTTTCAAGCCGCCATTTATCCAGCCACTTGATTTCTGGCTTATCTCCTGTCATTTGTAATGGCAACCAGATATATCGAGAATCTTCAAGATTAGTTTTGTCCCATCTATCTGCCATAAAGATGAATAAATTAGGCTTTCCATGAACTGGCAGTACATAAGTGCTTTGAGAGGTAAATGTTTGGTCGGATCCTTCTCCAATGCACGGGTTTCCAATCATTTCCCATTCGCCAAGCATCGAACTTGCAACGGCATAACTGGCTGCATTCGAATCCCATCCGGTACAGCCAGAGGTAATAAGGTAATATTTATTGTTACATTTGAACATAGCTGGCGCTTCTCTACTTTTATCAATAAAAATGCGCTTTTCAGTGCCTGTTGGTTTCAAATAGTCATCAGTTAAAAGGCTAATGTGCATGGTTGCATTATTTTCTGATGAAAAAATTTGATAAGCTTTGCCATCGTCATCTTTAAAAAGCGTCATATCACGGCTCATCTGATTGTTTGGCCGAACACTCCCCTGGTAAGTATATGGTCCTTCCGGTTTATCACTTACTGCCACTCCGGCGCGTGCATAGGCGTAATCTTCTGAGTCGATATGCATCCACATCACGAATTTTTTGGTTTTTTCGTTGTAAATAACTTTTGGGCGTTCGATTACTTTGCTGAAATGAATATCGCTGGATTTATCTGTTTTATTGGGTTGAAGCGCTACCCCTTCGAATTTCCAGTCAAGCAGGTTTTTCGACAAATAGCATGATACACCTCCGGCATCGGTTCGGTAACACTCCCAACTGGTAATGTATGGAACACGCCAGGTTTTACCGTTTTTAATTTCTCCAAACCAATAATAAATACCGTCATGGTATAAAATTCCACCACCATGAGCATTTATAGGTTTTCCGGTGATATCGGTCCATACCATTCCGGGTGCGAAATTTTTGGTTGAAGAAGGCTGGCTTATCCCACTCAACGCCACTAAAAATGACATTATTACCATTGAGATAGCTAGTTTTTTCATTTTGGTGTTAGTTTACAGGTTATTTTGAATATTGTTGAATGACATTAAGAATGCTTCGTTGGCAAACTTTACAGAAAACATTGTTCCGGGTGTACATGATACAATCCAATTGTGGCCGGTATAATCCGGTTTGGTTGTAATTGGCCCCTTCGAAGGCACCCACTTTATCTTTGTACCTTTCTACGGAAAAGAATTCATTTTCCTTTTTCATTTGTCGAACAAAAAGATCTTCCATCACTGTTTCGGGTAAATGATTGGCGCGAATACTGTCACGTTGTTTCTGGATGGCATATCCAAAGTTATCAAACGCTTTCTTTTCCCAAGGTGTCGGAACAGGTATGTCGGCATCGACCAGATCTTTCCATTTCAGGTTTTGTTTATCGAACAGGGCGGTAACATTTGTTTCCCAAGGTTCAACGGTTATTTTAGACACTTCGTAAGCTATCGCCGAAGTGTAATATTCATCGGCCAGGGCGGCAATGTGGTGTCCCATCTCGTGTACCATGATGTATCCTGAAAATTTATTGTCAGCCGCAACGGTGGTGTACAAATTGTAAATTCCACCGCCACCATAAGTGCGTTCGTTAATGAGGATAACCATTACATCGTAAGGAACAGCTGAAGCCACATCGCGAACGGTTTTATTATCAAATGTAAGGGCATAACGTTCAGAATCGAATGTGCTATAGCTCACAGAAAGCGGCGAACGTTTAAATATTCCATGATGAGGCTTGTTTACACCCGATTGTTGAGCAGGGGTTTCTACTGCACGGATGTTAATATTTTTACTTTGCGATTTAAATGGCTCTGTGCTTAAAAGAGCATTTGACAAACGTTTGGCATCTTCCCTGAATTTTTCCATTTCGATAGTCGAATATCCGTCGCCCAAAACTACAATATCAAGTTTTTCGCTGGCCGGACCATTTTCTGCAATTATATCAACTTTTTCATTGTGAATACGATCGACCGGAATAACCTGACGGCTGGCAGGATCAACATCTGTATTCCAGATTTTTTCAAATTTATTCTCCGAATTTCTTTTTTTGATGATTACAGTTACCGGTTTCAGCGGCCAGGGGAAGCGTAACGATTCGTGAAACGTGCCTTTCACTTTATCTGCTTCCGGCGTTGATTGCCACTCGCCAAAAATGGAAGCAAATCCTCTGGAATAGAGTAAAGTTCTGGTTTCTTTGTCGACAACTTCAAAAAAGTATGGTCCAAGCTCCAATTTATCAATTAAAATAGTTCGACTGCCGCTCCAGATTCCGTCAGACAAAGTTTTATCCACCGAAAATACCTCATCAATGGCAGAGCCAGTATGGTAATAATCAAGTCGCATGGTTTTATCCTGAAACCATTGACCGAATGCCACATTACCTTTATCGACGGCTTCAGTTTTAAATATTGCTTGTTTGGCTATAGGTTCAGCGGTTTTTACTTGTGGCGCACGGCACGAAAAAATAGACATAGATAAAATAAGAACTGATGTGATTCGTCTCATAATGCAGTCTTTTAAATTGAACAAGTTTAGCAATAAAATACCGGTTAGCGATTGTTTTTTCCAGCCAATGTAAATTCAATGTTAGATTATAAATGATTTTAAGGTTCCGAGGTTGAACAATCTATTTCAGGATTTGTAATAGTTATATTTTTGTAACCATTATAAAAACTGAACAGTTAAAATGGATAAATTAAAAGTTGACCTTATCGCGGAGAATATTATTTCGGTGTATCCTCTGTTGTATAAAACAATTTCAAGGCCCATAAAACATCAAACTGCGGTAACTCCTGGTGGAATGTTTGTATTAGGCACTTTAAAAAGAAATGGAATGCAATCCATGTCGGACATAGGAAAATGCCTGGCAATGCCAAAACCGCATGTTACTGTTATTGTAGATAAACTGATAGAGGAAGGATTTGTTGAACGTCAAAACGATCCTAACGACCGGCGAATCATCAATATTTCGATAACAGATAAAGGGATGGAGGTTTTTCATGAAATTAAGAAAACCCTGGCTGAGAATATGAAAATCAAACTTTTAAACCTGAGTGAAGAGGAGCAGGATATACTTTCGGTTGCCTCACAACAGGTAAAAGACATTTTATTGTCAATATTATCGAAAGAATAAACCTTTTTTTGGAAAACAGATTAAAGAAGAAATTATGGAAAACAAACATGTAAAAAAAGAAAAGAGTGGAAAAGTTTACATCCCGCTAATTGTAGTGATTGCTTTAGTGCTTGGCGGGGCAATTTATTGGTATATCGATTATACCAAATACATTAAAACTGATGATGCAAAGGTTGAAGCTGATTTTGTTTCGGTTAGCCCAAAAATACTGGGCCGTATCAGCCAGTTGTTGGTTGACGAAGGTGCAACGGTGAAACAAGGACAATTATTGGCTGTATTGGACAGCACCGATATGCTTGCCCAGAAAAACCAGATCGCTACAGCCAAATTAATGGCCGAAACATCGGTTACCCAGGCTCAGGCAAAATACCAGTACGACCTTAAAAATATCAAGGTTCTTGAGGTTGGCTTAGCAAAAGCGCAGGAAGATTTTGATCGTGCAAAGGCCCAGTTTGCTGGCGATGTTATTACGAAAGAACAATTCGAGCACACTAAAAAAGCGCTTGAAACTTCACAGGCCCAACTCGACGCTGCAAAATCGATGGCTAAAGTGTCGGCTACCCAAATTAAAAGCGCCGAGGCTTCGGTTGAGAATTCGCAGGCTCAGATCAACTTAATTAATACACAATTAGGTAATACAAAGCTGTATGCTCCAAGCGAAGGAACAATTGGCAAACGCTGGTTGATGCCTGGTGACGTTGTGCAACCGGGACAATCGATATTCGCTGTCATTAACGACAATAAACTGTGGGTTAGCGTTTTCCTTGAGGAAACTAAGCTTGAGAATTTACATGTCGGCCAATCTGTAATTTTTACACTCGATACTTATCCCGGGACAACCTTTACCGGGAAAATAACAACTCTTGGTTCGAATACTGCTGCACAATTTTCGTTGATTCCGGCCAGTAATGCGTCAGGAAACTTTACCAAAGTTACACAACGTGTACAAATCAAAATTTCGATTGATGGTGTGGCTGATGGAAAAAAGTTGGACGACTATCGTATTTTGTCGGGAATGTCGGCTGTTGTTAAAATCATCAGGTAATGAAAAGACGTATTACACCGTCACATTTACTGCGTAAGAAACTGCGCAACCGAAGTTCGGGTTACCATCCGCAAAACGACAAATACAAGTGGTTTGTGCTTGGCAACATCATGCTCGGAACGTTTATGGCAGTTCTTGATAGTACCATTGTGAACGTGGGCTTACCCAAAATAATGGCATCGTTTGGCGTTGGGATCGATAAAATCGAATGGGTGATCACTGCGTATATGTTGTCGATGGCCGTAATGTTACCAACTTCAGGCTGGTTGGCCGATAAATTTGGCTACAAGCGAATGTATTTTATGGGATTGTTGATGTTTACGCTGGGTTCGTTGCTTTGCGGTTTGTCGAACGACGAAAATACGCTTATTCTTTCGCGTATTGTACAAGGTTTGGGCGCAGGTACCATTCAGCCATTAGGGATGGCCATTATTACCCGCGAGTTTCCGCCACAGCAACGTGGTATGGCGCTTGGTTTCTGGGCCATTGCAGCAGCTGCCTCTGTATCGTTTGGCCCTCTGATTGGAGGTTACCTGGTCGATAACTTTAGCTGGCAGCTTATTTTCGATGTGAATATCCCGGTTGGGATTGCTGCCTTGGTTTTTACTATTGTTATTCAGAAGGAATACATCAACAAAAGTGTGGGGAAATTCGACCTTGTCGGGTTTATTTCTGTCGTAATTTTCCTTCCTGTGTTGCTTTACGCTTTGTCCGAAGGTAATGCTGCAACAAATTCAGCTGGCTGGCATGCGCCTTATATCCTATTCTGCTTTGCCCTTTCGGCATTGGCCCTGGCAGTCTTTATCACGCACGAACTTACAACCCAGCACCCGCTGATTAACCTGCGTTTACTGGGCGATTACAATTTTGGCATGGGAAACCTGGTGATGCTCATTTTTACGGTGGGTATGTTTGGCAGTACATTTCTGTTGCCTTTGTATTTACAGAATTCGATGGGTTACACCGCCCTTCAGGCTGGTGCAGTTTTTCTTCCGGTAGGTATAATTCAGGGGATGATGTCGCCAATTGCGGGGAAGGTTTCGGATAAGATTAACCCTAAGATTCCTATGATTGTAGGCGTTGGTGTTTTGGGCCTTAGTTTTATCCTGAATTCGAAGCTATCGTACTTAACCGAGCACAATTTTGTGATGCTTTCGCTTTACCTGCGCGGATTTGCCATGGGCATTATTTTCACCCCGCTGAGTAACCTGATGTTGCTCACCATGCCGCGCGAACACATGGCCCAAGCTTCAGGAATTACCAATACGGTACGCCAGGTAGGTGGTAGCCTTGGTGTGGCTATGTTTACAACCTTACTTACAACGCGTGTTAATTACCATGTTCAAACTTTTGGTACTGCTATTCAGTCGGGTTCGCAGGAGTTTAAAAATGTGGTGACTAACTTAACCCATTTTGCACAGCAGAGTGCCGGAAGCAATTTGGCAACAGCAGCCCAGCAAGGTAAATACCTCATTGTACAACATGTATCTAAACAAGCATACATTGCCGGCATCGACGACGACTTTTGGGTAGCCGCTATCATCACTCTTGTGAGTATTGTTCCGGTAATTATCATGAGGTCAAAAAGTAATAAATCAATTGCAAAATCTTAATCCAATGATAGTAAAATTAAACAGATATTTCCGTTTGCTGCTCCCTATTGTGGGTGTATTGGCTGCCGGAACAGCTAAAAGCCAGACGATGCAGGCCGACTCGCTGAGCCTGAACAGCATTATCAGCGAGGTGGTGCAAAATCACCCTGCTGTAAAAAAAGCACAGGAAGACCTGAATGTTTCCGACGCCAAGATTGGTGTTGCCGAATCGTTTTATAAACCTAATGTCGATTTCACCTCGTCGTATTCACGCATTGGCCCTATTTCGTCGGTAACAATTCCTGATTTCGGAAGTTTCAGTTTTGTTCCCCACGATAATTATTCGGCAGGTTTCAACGTCAACCAAACGGTTTTCGACTTCGGAAAGAAAGAGAAGTCCATTTCGTTGGAAAAACAGGGAAAAGAACTTTCGGTACAGGCAGTTGAACAGGTGAAACAGAAACTTTCTCAGGCTGTTATCGCCAATTACTATACGCTGGTTTACCTTCAGGAGGCTTTGAAAATAAAGGATGAGCAACTGAATACACTGAATGAACACCTGGATTACATTAAGAAGAAACAGCAGACTGGTTCGGCTACGCAATACGAGATTTTAACCACTCAGGTGCGTATCTCGTCTATCGAAAACCAGAAAACCGACATTGAAACAGCACGATTAGTGCAGGTTGCCCAGTTGAATTCGCTTTTGGGCAGACCTGAGTCGACCGAACAACATGTAAAGCGCGATTTGAAAGTTGTTGTCCCGGTGTTAATGCCCGATACGTTGATGAACAATGCTATGCGCAACCGCGACGAGATGAAAATGGCGCAGGAAAAAGCCAAACTGGCCCAATTGCGTTATAATCTTACCGGCGCTCAGAACAACCCGGTTATAAATGTATTTGCGTCGGGAGGTATTAAGGATGGTTACACACCTTATCTGTACGACCCGAAACTGAATTTTGCTGCCGGGTTTGGAGTTAAAGTACCCATTTTCGATGGCAAACGCATGAAATACAATCTTGCGCAGGCACAATCGGCTATTCAGGCGAACAACCAGGATACCGAAATTTCCCGTCGGGGTATTGTTAACGAGGTGGTTGAAGCCGAAGCCAATGTTAAAGCTTCGGAGAAAAAAGTGACGCAGTCGGAATTGCAACTGAAGCAGGCTACTGATGCTTATGCGCTGGCTAAAGTAAAATTCGATGCTGGCGTAATCACCAACCTCGAACTGATCGAAGGCTCGACAGCCGTTTCAGAAAGCCGCCTACAGTTGCTGAAGGCTAAAATCGACTATACCGGAAGCCTTTATAAACTGAAATCAGCCATTGGCGACAGGTTGTATTAGAAAAAGAAGTTCGAATTTCGTAGTGATTTAGGTAAAGTGAGTTTACAGGGATTCTATTTTTTATACAAAGATGGAATCCCTGTTTTTTTATGTATATGCAATTTATTGGATGCCGAATAGGTTTCTGAACCCAGTTAGGCTTAATTCAATTGTTTTGCTTCAACTTTTCAAAATTTCACCCCATTTTATGGCATTAGTTTTTCCTTTCGGCAAGTCCCAATACGTATTGGGATTGGGCAGGCGATAAAATTTCTTTCTTTTCAAATACTAAAATCGCTTCCTTATTAGTTTTATTATCGATTGAATTCGTTAGTTCATTCAAAAACTACCAGTTACCTAAAAATAAGTCAATCAATTCCTGGTAGTACCTTTGGAGAGGCTGGGCCGAAAGGTTCCGGCCTCTTTTAATTTTTAAAATGAGTTTGTGTAATAGACTAAAAAATAAAGCAATAAGGTTATTGTTAGGGAGGTGTTGGATGCTACGAAGATCAAAAAAAAACAATGATAAGGTAATAAAACCTTTTTTTCAAAACGTAACCTTAATACAAATTGCATCAACAATAACTCAAACCTCATTAATCTTCTGAATTTCAGTAAATAACAATCCAACACTAGATCAAACTCACGTTTTTTACTGATTGGTGACAAAATGAATATTTGAATGGTTGCATAATCCTTCAATTTGGCAGGTTTTCTGACAAAAGATACGCACGTCTTTATTTGGTTTCAGGTTTGATGTCAGGCCTCGAAACAGAAACATTATGCAAGGAAACTTTAATTCAATTATTCAATCGACAACCCCGGTGTTGGTCGATTTTTTCGCCGAGTGGTGCCAGCCATGCAAAGTTCAGTCGCCCATACTGCACGAAATTGCCCGCGAACAGGAAGGAAAACTTCGGGTTATCAAAATTGATGTTGATAAAAATCCTGAAATAGTAAACCGCTTTCAAATCAGAAGTGTTCCAACGCTTGTCATGTTCAAAAATGGAACAGCTGTATGGAAAAATTCAGGAGTAATGTCGAAACAACAATTGACTGAAATAGTAAAAACAGTAGCAAACAATCAAAAATAATCTGATGGAAAACACTATAGAAAACCAGGGAATTGTGCTGGTATCGGAAATTTATCCCGATAATCTGGCTGTATTTCCGCTCGAAAACAGGCCTGTGCTTCCCGGGTTAGCCTTGCCATTAACATTTTTCAACCCCAAAGCTGTACAATATGTCGAACATGCCCTGGAGAAAAACAATGGTTTTATAGGCGTGTCGTTAATCCGGAACAAAAATTCGGCTGATTACATGAATTCTGAATTGTATCGCACCGGAACGCTTCTGAAAATCATAAAAATCATTCATAAGACCGACGACCAGGTTCATTTTTTCGCTCAGGCCCTAACCCGCATACATGCGCGGAAGGAGTTTGTTCGCGATAATATCAAGTTCTGGCAGGTAGAATACGATTATGAACCTAAAGATGTACTTACTCCCGAATTAAAGGCCTACACGCTGGCCATAATCAATTCGGTGAAGGAATTGATTAAACTAAACCCAATGTTTCAGGAGCAGATGAAACTGGCCTTATCGCAAATTGGCATGGAAAAACCGGGTTTATTGATGGATTTGGTAGCTTCGTTTCTAACAGCAGACTCCGAAAAGCAGCAATCAATTCTTGAAGCTGTTAACTTGCACGAAAGAAGCGAAAGATTACTTATTCTGCTTCGCGAAGAAATTGAACTCAACCAGTTGCAACAGGATATTCAGAAGCAAATTGAAGAGAAAATATCAAAACAGCAGCGCGAGTTTTTCCTGCGCGAACAACTGAAAGTTATTAAACAAGAACTGGGGCTTGAAAAAGACGATAAAGCTACTGAGATAGAAGCGCTGGAGAAGAAAATTGAACGGCTAAAACTAAGTGATGAAGCCGTGAAAGTAGTGAAAGAAGAAATGACCAAGCTGCGCACGCTGGAAACTGGTTCGGCTGAGTACCAGGTTTCGCGCACATACCTTAATTGGCTGACCGATTTGCCCTGGGGAATTTTTTCGGAAGATAATTTCGACCTGGCAAAAGCCCGCAAAATCCTTGACCGTGATCATTATGGGCTCGACGATGTAAAACAACGCATCCTCGAATTTATTGCAACCATCATTAAGCGTGGAAAAGTTTCGGGTTCTATTATTTGTCTGGTGGGTCCTCCCGGGGTAGGGAAAACTTCAATTGGAAAGTCGATTGCCGACGCACTGGACCGTAAATTCTATCGATTCTCGTTGGGCGGTATGCGCGACGAAGCCGAGATTAAAGGACACCGCCGTACTTATATTGGAGCAATGCCGGGCAAGCTGATCCAAAGCCTGAAACGCACCGAGGTTGCCAACCCGGTAATTATGCTCGACGAAATAGATAAAATTGGCGCCAGCTACCAGGGCGATCCGGCTGCGGCTTTGCTCGAAGTGCTCGACCCCGAGCAAAACAGCGACTTTCTGGATCATTACCTCGATGTGCGCTTCGATTTATCGAATATACTGTTTGTTACCACGGCCAACCAGCTCGACACCATTCCGCGCCCATTGCTCGATCGTATGGAAATCATCAAACTTTCGGGCTACATTATGGAAGAAAAGGTAGAAATTGCCAAACGTTACCTTGTACCAAAATTGCGCGAAGAACATGGTTTGAAAACTTCAGAAGTTACAATTTCAGATTCTGCTCTGGTTTCGATTGTAGATGGCTATGCCCGTGAGGCTGGCGTTCGAAGCCTCGAAAACCAGTTGAAAAAAATAATGCGGAAAGTAACGTTGATGCAGGCAGAAAAGGGTTCAGGCAAAATAAATATCAGTCAAAAGAACCTTTCCGAATTTTTGGGTCAACCCATTTTTACTACGGAAGAATTATACAAAAAATCGATTCCTGGAGTAACGCTGGGTTTAGCCTGGACAGCTATGGGCGGGGCTACCTTGTATATTGAAGCCTCGGGAATAAAAGGGAAAGGCGGCGGCTTTAAACAAACCGGGCAATTGGGCAGCGTAATGCAGGAATCGTCGGAAATTGCTTATTCGTACATCCGATCAAAATTGGCCGGCGAAAACCCTGATGCCAATTATTTTGACGATCATTTTATTCACCTGCATGTTCCGGCTGGTGCAACGCCTAAAGATGGCCCGTCGGCGGGAATCACAATGGCATTGGCACTATATTCTCTGGCTAAAGGAAAACCCATTAAAAATGATCTGGCCATGACCGGCGAACTGACCCTCACCGGAAAAGTTTTGCCCATTGGCGGGGTACGTGAAAAAACGATTGCCGCCTGCCGGGTAAAGGTGTTCAAACTAATTTTCCCGGCAGATAACCGCAAAGATTTTGAGGAATTACCAGAATACCTAAAGGCAGGCATTACCGCGCATTTCGTTGAATATTTTGATGATGTGCTAAAGATAGCGTATGCCTAAAAGCGAAACTGATTCAATGACTTAATGTCATCCTATGTTTGTTCAGTTTGAATGTTATAGAATTATAAGGATATTTATTCTTCATTAAAAGCTTAAAACGAGAAAGAGAAAAGAACAAGATTAAGCTGAGTTATAAGTCTAGAAGACTGTATCCGATGTGAATCCTTTTCTCTTCTACTTTATGACCTGGGACAGCGGTTGGTTCCCCTCTCATTTCCGAGAAGAGGGAGGAATGCATCGGATATGCGCAAAAGGTGAGTCAAACGAAATGGTATACAGAAATAAAATGAGGCGACTGCAAAAACAATCGCCTCATTTATAAAAACATGCAGATCTGTAAGCCGGGTTCTGTACCCTTCGACTAGCGTTCGCCTGAGCTCACGCCAAAGTCTCATGGCCTCTATCATTTATCTAGCCGGGTTATCACTAACCCGATCGAGCAGCCTACCCCTCACGACTTCCGAAGAACCAAAACGGGCAGCTCTGTATTCAGGCGTACCTGAAAATCGTGATATATTTGGCCTTGCAACTCATCTAAAGTACGGCTGATTGTGTTACCACAATCACCGGTGGGCTTTTACCCCACCTTTTCACCCGTTCCCCGATTTCCCGGGGTGGTTATTTTCTGTTACCTTACTGCAAGCTTTCGCCTGCCTACTCATTAAGTAGCATGACGCCCTGTGTTGCCCGGACTTTCCTCTTTTCCGAATGAACGGAACAGCGATAGAACGATCTACAGGTCAAAGATAATATTTAAATAAATATGAACTTTAAACAACGTGTATAGGTAATACAAACGAAAAGACACTCCCTTCTCCTAATTTACTGCTAACAAAAATTTGACCATTTTGCTTTTCGAGTAGCTCCTTGCACAGCAATAATCCAAGCCCAGTTCCCTTTTCATTTTCAGTTCCAGGCGTTGACATTGCCTGATCAATACGAAATAAAGTATCAATTTTCTCAGCACTCATTCCAATCCCCTGATCAATAACATTAACTTTCAAATATGAAATAGCACCCAGTTCAACAATATCTGACGTTATCCGAACCTTTCCTCCTTTTGACGTAAATTTGATAGCATTTGAAAGTAAATTTCTCAAGACAACTGATGTAAGATCATTATCAGCCAGCACTTTTAAATCGTCTCCGATTTTATTTTCGATTTGAATGCCTTTAGCTTTTGCAACTGATTCAAGCTGAAGAATAACATTATCGCAAATTGAGTCTAATTGTACTGGAAGACTGTTTACCACTAAATTGCCTGATTGCGAACGTGACCATTCCAGTAAATCCTCAAGTAACAGATATAAACCATTCGTTGAATCATTTATAGTTTGAATAGATTCTATTTTCTCATCTTCAGAAAAGGCACTATACTGCTCAACAATAAGATTAGTCAAGGCTTTAATTCCGCCCACAGGATTTCTTAAATCATGAGCAATAATAGAGAAAAACTTATCTTTCATTGCAACGAGCTGTTTTAATCGTTCTTCCGATTGGCGAATAATTTCCTCGTTTAATTTGCTTTCGGTAATATCAAACGCACTAAAAATCACTGAATTTTCTGATTTATAGCTTATTCTGGCTGAAAACCAACATTTTTTATCTTTGATATCCAAAGTATACTCAATAACGACTAGTTGCTTGGTCAGTATACATTTCTGAATGGCATCAAAAAAGAAATCGGCCAACTCTTTATCAAATATTTCGTAAACCGTTCGACCTATGAGTTCTGATTTATCTTTAAATAGGATTGCATCATTTATTGTCGGAATTTTAAGGTATTCACCTACAGAATTAAATTCAACAATAATATTATCTAAAGAAGCAAAAATAGCTGTAAGCTCTTTCTCATTTTGCCTAAGTTGAAGCAAAGCTTTTGTAAATAACCATATCAAGACACTTATAATGAATGAACTAATTACCAGAATAACAATCAATGTCTTGTCCTGATTAGCGAACTGATTCCAACCGCCAACCGGAGCCCCTGCTAAAACCCAGGTTCCCAATGGCAAATCAATATGAATTGACACAGGGTTTTTCTGAAAAATACCGGGATTCCCCCAAAAAACACTGCCCTTCTCTCCTAACCCATTGTAACCCCGTAAAGCAAACTCAAAGTTTCCATCGGTAGTTTGAAACTTTGCTTCATTAAGCAAACTATGTAGCTTGATAACAATATCTGTTACTCCCCAAAAAATATCTTTAGATGGATTTCGCTTATCAAAAATTGGAGTATAACTTATAAAAGCAATACCACCTTCAACTAATTCAACAGGGCCAGCCACAAATGTTTGATGAGTTTCAATCGTTTTTTCGACAATTTCCTTGCGTTCAGGATGTTCTAAAAGATTTAGGCCAATAGCAGCTTCATGGCCTTTAATTGGGAAAATTGAATTAATCACACAATTTTTGGATAAGGACATTGTACCAATCACAGTATCGTTTTTAATGTACTCTTTTGCAAGCTCTTCAAACTCAGCATTTGTTATCTCAGGTTTTAAAGCAACAAAAGCAGCGACTCCTCTTGTATAATAAATTCTTGAAAATAAAGATTTTTCGAGCTTCGATTTTTTACCAACCAATAAATCAAGCAAATTGGCCCTCACATCTTTTTCCCACAAACCTTTCTTGTAGTTTGTATAAGTTATTGTTCCAACTAGCAGGAACAAAAAAGCAACTATTGCTATGAATGTCGGGCTCAATCGACTATAAAAAGTTTTTTTCTTTCCCATATAAAAAATCACTTCAATCCACTTTCCAAAATAACGTATAATCACAACTAAAACAACCAGAATCTAAAAATTTAATATTTTTATAAACAAAAGTTTGTAAACTATGTTTTGCAGATGCGTTCATACAGTTTTTATCAAAACAAACCTTGTTGCTATACCATTTCAACCATTGTTCGCGGCTGGAAGAAAAAAGAATTTGTTGACCATGAATAATTTGGCAACACTTAGCGCCATTTTACAGCAATAATCCGCGAAAAATCAGCCAATACACCAATAACCGTATATTTTGACAGCATTTAAGTAATGAGAACTATTGAATGTCGTATTTTAATTTTTACTATCGTTGAAACAGAAGAGGTAGAAACTTAAATCGTTCAAAATCAAGCTACAGCATGGACGATACATGTTTAGTGTTTTATTTATCGCAGGCAAATTCAGACAAATCAGATTTTCGACAGACCCAATTCTCCCAATGCAATCAGTATCAAACAATTCTGATAATTTCGTTTGGTAAGGTCATCGTTCCAAATCTGTAAATCGGGCAGGGAAACCGCAAAATAGTCGAGTTTAAATTCATCGTTCAGGTGTGCTTTCCCGAAGTCGATCAGTTTATTGAACCGGGTTCTGGCTTCGTCGATTCGTCCTAATTGAATAAGTGCCAATCCCTGGTAGAAAATAGTATCGGGTTGCTGGTCGTTATAGAATATAGCCGGAACTGGGTCACTTATTCCTGATGATGCCTTTTCCCAATACTGAACCGCCGTTTCATTTTCGTTCATTCCCGAATATGCATTGCCCGACCAATAAAAGATCGCATTTTCCTGAGCTCCATAGAGTTTCCCTTCGCCCAGATTTTCAGGATAAACCTGAGCCTTTTCAAGCAATTCAATAGCTTTTGAAAAATCCTTTTCCTGAATGGCAGTTTTTGCCATTTCTGTCAGGCTAAAAACATATTGGCCAGTCACTTTTCCCTCGCCGCCTTCCCATGGGTGGAATTTGCGCGACATAATCAACTGATAGGCTTTTTCATACAGACCAAGCTGGTTGTACAAAGTCGCCCTTTCGAGGTACAAATCATCACGATAGTTGACCTGTTCGGGATATTTTTCGAGCTTCTCCAAGCGGGATTCGGGTGAATATCCCAGACGTTTGTACAATTGATCTAGCTCCATCAGGATACGCGAATCGGTTTCGTCGAGACTAAATGCTTTCTCCAATTCGTCCAACGCCTTTTGTGGCTGGTTTTGCTTGTTGAAATACGCTAAAGCCAAATTGCGGTGAACAGTGGGAAAACCATCATCCAATTTGACCGACAATTCCCAATTGGCTATTGCATCGTCGTATTGACGGGCATTGTACCAGAAGTTGCCCAGATAATACGAAGCCTTCGAATCAGTCGAATTTTGCTGTTTGGCCCACTCCAGAACAACAACGGCTTCCACCTGGTTAGGGAAACAATATTCGGGGCAAGATTTTGATGCTTCTGCCAGCGAGTTTTTGGAAGCCTGTTCGTGTCCAGCTTGTGCTTCAAACCAGGCTTTGTAATACCATGCCATTGGGTAAACGGGCTGAGCGATTTGCTCTTCAATCCCGGCTGAAATTAGCTCTATTGCTTCATCATATAATCCAGCAAAAGCATAATCGAGCGCAAATTCAATATAGGTGTGGATGTTTCCACGGAGTAGTTCCATAAACCTAACAGGTTTTGAAAACCTGTTAGGTTTGAACAAATAGTCTTCGAACAAAATACCAAAGTTAAAACGATCGAGTTCAAGCGATTCGGCGATTAACTTTTCAGCTTCGGCAATCCGGTTCAATTTCAGAAGAACGCAAACTTTCAGGTGGCGGCTTTTGGCATTGTGCCAGTTCCGAACCAGCGATCGATCTATTAAATCAAGTGCTTCGTCCCAGTTCTGCTTTTTGGCAGCGAGGCGAGCCAGTTGAAAATATCCGCTATCCATCCAAGCAGCATTCCAAACCGACTTATAGAAGGCATCGAAAGCCTCATCATCGCGGCTTTGATAGATTAGCGACAGCCCAAGGTTGAAATAGGGTTCTCCATCCAACGGATTTGGATTGCGTTGAGTGAGTGTTTCAACAGCTTTCCGGAAATAACTTTCAGCTTCAGCAAATTTGCCCCTGCGCAACAGCCACAGGCCCATCGCGTTGTTGCAACGGCTGTCGCGTGGGTCGCGGCGCAATGCTTCAAAGTAATAATCGCACGGAATGTAAGTGGCATGCCGGTACTGCTCCAAATGCAGTCCGGTTAAGTACAATTGTTCGTTGCTTTCAATTTCCGCCGGAAGCTTGGCAGCTTTGGCAGCCTCCGGAATTGTTTTTTTTTCCTCCGGTTCCGGCATCCAGTCAACCAGAATTCTTCCTTCAGATGAAACGATTGAAACAGAAAAGCCTCTCCCAACCCTCCCGGAAGCCCGGGACAAGCTATCCGAGAGAGGGGGCTTTTGACCTGCGTATCCCGAAAGTTTTTCACTTAAAATGATCTTTTCATAAGAAGTTGCTGGATGAAAATCGAACGAATCTTCAAGAATTACTTCTGTCTCATGTTTCAGGATAACTTTAGAGTTGGGATAAACCCCGGTGGTGTATGCTTTTACAATGGTTTTTCCATCTACAAATTCGAGATTAACCATTGCTTCTTTGGTAGCATTTTTCACCACACCCAAATCGCGGTAGGGCATAAAATACTGGCTGAATGTTTTTTCCTCACCCGGCATGAGCCACGAAAAGTCGGGCTGGTTATCGGTATAAACGCCACACATCAGTTCGATGTACGGACCGTCTTCATCGGTCAGGTTACGGTCCCAGGCCTGGCCAAAATCGCTGTGACCCCAGGTCCACTGCTTTTTCCCAGGCGAAACATGGTGATTGGCTACATGCAGCAATCCGCCTTTGGTATCGTTCTCATAACCGCCCACAAAGTTGTATTTCGAATTCACGGCCATGTATGAAGTGGGAACCGGAATGTTTTTGTAACGCGAAATATCGGTTCCGGGCGAATAATCCACCTTGTAGTAGGTTCCTTTAGCAATCGGAAATTCCGAAACATCGCGTTTGCCATGATCGAAAACGGCATTCACATCCGGCGGAAAAACCGACTGGTAGTGGTCGTTCACTTTCACTGCCGGATTGGCCCACCACAGGAAAGTCTGCGGAAAATCGGTGCGGTTCAGCAGCTTCACCTTTATTTCGAGGTAAGCTTTGTCAGGATAGAGCGTAAAACCGGCCATTCCACGCGTCCGGAACATGCGCTCCACCTCGCTGCACCAAACGGTTACGCTGCCATCGGCGTTTTCCTCAATGCAGTGATCAACCGGTTCGAATGTCGATGGGCGGTGATGCTGTGGCCAGTTAAACTCCAGTCCGCCTGAAATCCAGGGGCCTGTCAACCCAACCAGTGCTGGTTTTATCACCTGATTATAATACATGAAGTGACGTTCTTTCGTCTTATCGTAAGCCATCTGCACTCGTCCGCCCAATTCGGGCAGAATCATAATTTTCAGGTACTGATTTTCCAAAAAAATGGCATTCCATTCTTTATCAATCTTTTCGTCCAGAATTTTCTCGATTACCGGATGCGGATAAACCACACCGCTGCTTCCCTGGTAAACCCGTTTTTCGAGAAACATCGGGTTCTTTTCAGGTTTACCAATTCCATAAGTCGGAATCACAACTTTTTCGTACCAGGCCCGAGCCTCCCCCTTCCCCTCCAAAGGAGGGGTGATTTGGCCGTTACTACCTAATTTGCTCATCGTTTAGAAAAAGGAATTTGTAATTTTTTCTCTATATCTATTACCTTATGAACACTCACAGCCCGGCTCCCTTCCCTCTCGGGGAAGGGTTGGGGATGGGGCTAAAGTTTCTTGATCTGTTCCGCCTTCAATTCCACCTTCGGATTAAATTTTTCTCCAACCATGTATTTCTTCAGGCTGAACAGCAATTGCCGGGCTTCGGGACGCTTATTCAGGTCAGTTGTCAAGTCGATTCCCGAAATCAGGATTTTGCCTTTGCCCACCTTGCCTTCCACAATCAATGCCAGCGGACGGTTGGTAAACCAGTCGTCAATCACCCGCACAATGGGTTTTAAATCAGCTGGAAAGGTCGTCAGATTAATTGCTCCTGAATGGCTCATGGCATCCCACCACTGGTAATTGCTGTGGTACTCGGTGGGGAAATCGGACAAGGCGGGATGTTCTGGATTGACCAGAATCCCTAAGGTGTGCGGCGCTTGTCCGTTGGTCCAGGCCGTATTCCAGAAAATACTGGAAAAACCAATCGGAATATCGCCACCCATTTCTTTCGAAAGTGTTCCTTTCTTCAGGGTGAGCAAAACTATTCCACCGTCCTGAAGAAATTTTTGCGCGGCAGCATCCAGTTTTTGAACCACGCGAATTTTTTCTTCACCTGAAACGACTTCTTTTTTCGCCGGATAAACCCAGAATTCCCAACTATTGCTCTTTCCATTGACAGAAACATCCAAAATCAGTTTTTCAGGATTTGTAATTGCCGCAAGAGGCAAAGAAACAGTTCCAAGTTTAAAGCCATTTCCAAGCGGAATGTTGGTTTGCTGAAGCTTTCCGGATTGAATCAATTTCCCGGTTTTATCAGAAATTTTCCATTCAGGAACGCACGCAGCGATTGGTTCATCGCCATAATGAGCGACCTCAACAGTGGCTTCGAATGTTTCATTATTGGTATAAACCAGCTTTTTCAGGCGTGCAAGCGGAACGGTTGAGTTACAAAAGCGGTTGTATTCGGCCGGACTGACGTATCCTTTTTCGCCCCAAAACGGATCGAGTACGCCAACCAGAGCCGATCCCTGGCCGGGGAAGTCGTGCAAATCGAGCAACTGGAAGCCTCCAAAATCTTTGGTTCTCAAAGCAGCTTCAATGTCGGCTTTGTAGCACAGCGCCTGCAATTTGCCCGATGCCAGTAAAAAGCTATCGGCCAACTGCACCATCCCATGATCTTTCAGTGTTTCCTGAAACAACTCGAAGTTTTTGGCTTTCAAAACGCCATCATATTTCGCAATTTCCTTAAAATTCGGATAAACACACCACTGTCCTATTTCGTGACTAACCATCGGTTGCGAAAACTTATTGTTGTAGGCCGACCAATCGTATTCGGTATTTGGTGCCTGCGCATTGATGATGCTGTTCAATCCTGCGCCCCAGTGTTGAATGCGGGGTTCCGAGTCACTTAGGTAATCGTTCGCCGGAAGGTTTGGCCAACCTGCTCCAGACGTATAAATGCGGCGATTGTCTTTACTTTTCCAAAAATTGATAAAATCTGTAAGGAATGGGCCCTGATTCTTTCCAGCGGGTTCGTTGCCATAAACCATCATGCAAAACGATGGGTGATTGCCATACTCATCAATCATGCGCTGGCTTTCTTCATACAGGTATTTATCGAATGGTTTGCCATCGCCAATGGTAGTCGATTGGTTGGCCCACGACGAGCATTCTACGTGCAGGTAAAACCCAAGCTGATCGGCAGCATCGAAAGCGGCCTGTGGTGGACACCACGAGTGAAAACGGAAATGGTTCAGTCCGTGAGCACGGGCAACAGTAAAAATGCGGAGCCACTCGTTCAAATCGGTTGCCGGGTAACCGGTTTTCGGGAAGATGGCACATTCCAGTGTTCCACGCAAAAAGGTGGGCTGTCCGTTAATCAAAATGTGTTTGCCTGAAGTTTTAAACTCACGCATCCCGAAAGTAGTTGTTGCAACATCCGTTTTTCTCGAAGTTTTGTCGTTTAACCTAACTTCCAGTGAGTATAAATTGGGATGAAATTCGTTCCAAAGCTTTACGTCGGAACCCATTTCGAGGTCAACAGCCAAAATATTTTCGCCTTCTTTCAGATCGAACTTTTCCTGTTTACCTTTTCCCATTTCCTTTACATTCAAGCCTACCTCAACAGCTCCAGTTTTTCCTGAAAAGTTCTGAACTTTTACTTTCGCCAATATTTTTTTATTCTGAATGTCAGGATAAACCTGCACATTTTGAATATAAATCAGCGGACGGGCTTCTAAATACATTTGCCCCACAACTCCATTCCAGTTGCTTTGCGTGTGATCGGAAATGCTGTGCGAATTGATTCCTGGATCGATGTCTTTCACCCGGTTGTCAACACAAAGGCTCAGGCGGTGTTTCCCGGGAGTTAAAAATTTCGTCAGATCATATTTATGGGGAGTTCCCAGCGAATTTTGCATGCCAACTTCCTTATCATCAATCCACAAACGGCTCTCCCAATGGCAGCGTTCGAGAAACAAGCCGATGAACTGACCGTTCCAATTTTCAGGAATTGTTACTTCTTTCTGATACCAGGCGGCACCTTTATAATATTTCACTGGTTGCAGCCAAAACGGAATTTTGAAATTCCCGGGCTGCCTAAATTTGGCATATTCGGGCTTTTTGAAATAGGAACTATCCACAATCTGTCCGGTCCACGGCGTTTTCAGCGTGATGTCATTCCCTTTTCCATTGGTTGTCATCGAACCCGGGAGAGTAACTTTCTCCGTTAATTCCTGATCGAACCATTTTTCAGAGATTCCTTTATCGAGCGAATCAATGGCAAATTTCCACTCTCCGGCAATATCTATTTTTTGCTGAACGGCGGGCTTCTGACAAGCAAGAAATGAGGTTGCCAGAACGATGATATAAATTAAAATTTGTTTCATATTTACTTCTTTTTGAACCACATAGACACATAGAGCATATAGTTTTATTTTTCTAGTGTGACCTATGTGTCTATGTGGTTAATGATTTATTCATCACATCTTTTCAATTTCTTCCAGGCTTTTCCCTTTCGTCTCCGGAAGTTTTTTCAGGATAAACAAAAAGCCCGACAAGCAGATAAACGCGTACAGCCAGAATGTTCCGCTGGCATTCAGCAGTTTATTTAATATCGGAAATGTATATGTGAGCACAAAACAGGCAATCCACAAAGCGGTTGTGGCAATGGCCATAGCTGCGCCACGCACGCTGTTCGGGAAAATCTCGGATAAAACCACCCAGGTAATCGGGGCCAAAGTCATAGCATAGGTAGCAATGGCAACCATTACCAAAATTAATATGGCCAAACCTTTCAATTGGAAAAAATAACTGGTTCCGAGCGCCAGGTAAATTACCGCCAGCCCGCACGAACCGAGCAACATCAGTTTCCGCCGGCCCAAGCTATCGACCATACGCATAGCCACAAGGGTGAAAATCAGGTTCACTGCACCGGTAATTACAATATTGAAAAGCATATCGTTAACCGAATAGCCAGCTGAGGTAAAAATTTCTTCGGCGTAATTAAAAATCACATTGATGCCACACCACTGCTGGAAAACTGCCAATACAATACCCAAAATCAGCACCGGACGAACTTTTTTCGACCGCAATGCTTTCCAGTCTATTTTCGAATCGGAACCTTTCAGCGTTTCTGCAATTTCTTTTTGCTCCTGACGGGCGTAAGCTTCCCCTCCGATTCGCTTCAGGATAAAAAAAGCCAAATCTGATTTTCCAGACTTCGCCAGAAAACGCGGACTTTCAGGAATAAAAAACGACAACACAAAAAACAGCAAAGCAGGAACAGTTCCGGCCCAGAACATCCAGCGCCAGCCCGACTGACCGTTCCATGAATTCAGGATAAAATCATCGGTAGAGCCTGCAGGAACGGCCTCGGCAATCAGGTAATTGGTAATTTGAGCGGCCAGAATTCCCAAAACAATGGTGAGCTGGTTTACTGAAACCAAACGCCCGCGCATGGAGTCCGGCGAGATTTCGGCAATGTACATGGGCGAGATAGCCGATGCCAGACCGATGCCCAATCCGCCAATCAGACGAAATACAATAAACAGGGTAAAATTATTGACTGCCCCGGTGCCGATAGCGGCAATGCTAAAAAGAGCAGCAGCAATAATTAATGGCATTTTGCGACCCAACCGGTCGGTCAGGTAACCCGACACCAACGCGCCAATCAAACATCCAATCAGCGCGCTGCTCATGGCCCATCCTTGCAGATAAGGAGAATTGGTGATGTCGAAAAATCGTTCGTAAAATGGTTTGGCGCCGCCGATTACCACCCAGTCGTAGCCGAAAAGCAGTCCGCCCATGGCTGAAACGAGCGTAATTCCCAAAATAAATTGCCGGTTAAAAGTTGATTTGCTCACAAGTTTAGAATTTAGTTTATCCAAAATTAAGGCTAAATTCAGTCATAAAGAATGAAATATTTTGCGAATTAATGGATTATCTTATCATATATCTCAACCAAAATATTATGAACTAAAAACCTTACATATAAAGAATTGAAGCTATTTTTGGGAAAAGTTTTCTGACAGAAACATTAATCATTCAGCTTTAAGCATGAAGAAGAAAGACGGGTTCCCGGGGCAAATCAGTTTTGTAATACCAGAACGCATATTGGCGTTGGTAAATACCAATCCACTGATTGCTGATTTGCACATTACTGATATTGGTTATTACCCCCAGGCCCGCCACCATTTCAGGGAAAGACCGAACGGGAGCGACCAGTTTATATTGATTTATTGCGTTGGCGGACAAGGCGAAATTCACACAAAAGAGGCGCTGCAAGCTATTGGTTCCGATCAATATTTTATCATTCCGGCTGGAATGCCGCATTCTTACCGGTCGGATGAGCAAAATCCGTGGTCGATCTACTGGATTCATTTCTCCGGAAGGAAGTCGGATGCTTATGCGCGATTTGGTGGACAGGTTGTATCCATTGAACGAACCAAAACATCGCGAGTCAACGACCGCATCGATCTCTTTTCAGAAATTTTCCGCAATCTCGACCGTGGGTTTAGCACCGAAACACTCGAATATGTGAACCAATGCCTGCCCCACATGCTGGCTTCATTCACCCATTTAAGTCAGTTTCGATTAATTAAGGAGTTGGGAGAAAAAGATATTGTGGCACAAAGCATCAATTTTATGCTCGAAAGCTTGACTAAAAAACTGAAACTGGAGGAGATTGCAGCAGAAACAGGTTTGTCGGCCTCCCATTTTTCTCGGCTTTTCGTGAACCGCACTGGCCACTCGCCCATCGATTATTTCATTCAGCTCAAAATTCAGCGCGCCTGCCGCCTGATCGACAATTCGGGCTGGACCATTGCCGATGTTTCGCGCGAAATGGGATTCGACGACCAGTTTTATTTTTCACGGGTTTTCCGAAAAGTGATGGGCATGTCGCCCAATGAATACAGGAAGCGGGGAAAATAAAACTTATGCAGCTAACCTAGATAAAACACTACAAACTAATGATTTTCAATTCGAAAAAGTTTCTCATCTTCAGAAAGCTCCAAAATAAAGTAGGCAGGATTATTTAGGTCCGGAGGTAACTTATCACGTAATATCGAAGCTATAAATTGAATGTTCTTCTGCTTCACTAGCCGCGCAATTCTAACTAGCTGATTGTCGTGCATCAATTCTTTCTTATCATTGAGGATAAAATGCATACAGGGAATATTTTCTTCGTCGGCAAAGAGAGTGTAGGCAATATCAAAGCAAGAAATCTCGCCCTGTTTTTTACCAGTGCTGAAGTTGGTGTTGAACGCGTTGAATTTATACAACCGTTGCCCTTTCCTATTTTTTATTTTTTCATATTTAAGAGCATACTGCTCATCATATAAAAGTTCTGAAACAGAGGCAAAATGCTTGTTAAACTTATTGAGTTGTTGTTCTACTGTTGCTTCAAAATCTTGAGAGAATAATTCATCATCAATCTTGGCAAGGTTAGTATTGTAATCTTTCAAATTATCTTCTACTTCCGTAAGTTGCTGGATAATACTTTCGTATTCCCCCTTCAATCTGTATTTTTCATTCATTTCACCAATCAAACTTTCAAGCTCCTCGAAAGAATCACTTTTCGCTATTGTTTGAGCCAAATCAGATTCTTGCTCCAAAAGATTCTTTAAATCGATATTCTTTTGGTCAATTTTACTTTCCAGCGTCGGTAATTCAGTTGAAATAAACTTTTTCTTTTCAGCGATCATGTTGTTATGGTAGATCACCATTTCATCAAAAGACTTTTGAAGCATTCCCAAAACGCTTGAAGCCTGTTCGTAGATTTGCCGTAATTGGTCAAGGTCAATCGTTGAACGAGAAGCATCAAGTTCTTCAATCGCCTCAACGATCAAATTTTTACGGATAGTCAATTTACTGATTTCAGAACTCAGTTTGTTGATCTGATATCTCAGTTGGTTTAACTGATCAAGATCGTTCTCGAAATTCTCGTTGATGTTTAACGACAATTTTCTGGCATTTAGTTCAGCAATCTTATTTTCAAGTAGAGATAGGGCAACTACATAGGCCGATTTTGTTTGTACTTTTTCTAATCGGTTCTTAAAAGTATCTTCTTGTCTAATTTTTTCTAATAATTCTTGTTTGCTATTTCCTTTAGTAAATTCACAACCTAATAAGAACAGATATAACGTCTCATATTCAGCATCGCTAGTGTATGTATCGAGCGTCTTTAATGTATTAGTAAGGCTTAAATCTTTGTAACGGATGTTGTGGGAAATGATTTGCCGTAAAGTCGGTTTGTCAGCAATATATTCTGGAAATAAAAGTTCTGTCAAACGTGGTTCAAATTCTTCATCCTCTAAGTCAACACCATTTATTCGTCGAACAACTTTGCTTTTGGACCTCAAGAAATTTCTTTCTACCATAATTTCAGGAGCTGAATCATCATCCAAGTTTTCAGTTAATACAAGAGTAATTAAAACCTCATTGTCAATCAGGTAATCTTTCACCAGCTTGTACACGTCTTTCTTGTTTTCAGGATCGATCCAAACGATATTTTTTTCGGCACCAAAACAAAAATCGATTAGTTTCAAAACGGTGGTCTTGCCAACGCTATTGCCTGTAATCTTTGCATCGCTGTTGTCAACAATCAAGTTGATGCCTTTTCGGAATTCAATATCGCGGATTACAGCCGCGCCTTTAGTGATTGTGAGACTTTTTAAGAACATAGCTCAACCCTCCCATCTTTTACTTCGGCAATGTTTGCGATGTACAACCAATCTAAACACAAGAGGAATACAGGGAATGACATACTCTTTGTTTGTTTGACTTCCTGATACAACTTCAGCAAGTCAAGTCCATTGTTCTTATAAAGAACTTGTAAGATAAGACCTCCATTATAAAACAGACTATTTTCGGGATGTATATTATCTGGTAACAACATAGTTGTATTGTTCAGGGTTTTCAAAGATTTTGCAGCGGATGAAGGCATCAACCACAAGGATATCAATGCAAAGATCCAATTCGTCGATGGGAATCTCAACGAAGTTTGCACTTTCGAGAACTTTATTTTTAGTTCGTTCGATTACTTCTTCGAAAATTTCATCAGAATTTCCTTTCCCTTTTAAACGCAAGTATTCCTTGCTTATCGACCTTAAAACAGGGTAGCTTTTGTTCACTCCTTGTTGGTCGAACTCTGAATATTTTTCATCAACCTTTTTGTAATAAACACGATATTCCTCAATGATACTTCTGGTATAACCCAATTCATTAAAGGTGATTTTGCGATCAACTTCAAAGCTGTTTACTGATTCACTTTTATTTGTATCGTCCCATCTTTCTTTCGATAAGATATTTATCACTGATGCAAGGTTACTGTCTAGTTTTCTATCATCTACATCTTCACCCAGTTCATCCTTAATAAATTTATAAATCAGCTTTTGTTCTTTGGCAGTTCTGTTTAAAACAACATTTAATATTGAAGCAACATCATAAATATCTGTTGAAGAGGAGAATGACAGGTTATATGGATTTTTAAAAGTCGATTTCCGCAATTCTGTTGCATCTTTTGAAATTGAAATAAACTTGAAGGAATAACCTGTGTAACCTTTCAGTATTTCTTTGCTCAATGTTGCTTCAATCTTTTGTTTAGTACAAGACGCAGAAACTTGAATGATTATCTTATTTACATGGTCGATCAAATCAATTGCCTCTACATTCTGAAGTCTTGAATTGAGGTTTTCTAATTGATATCCGAATAGCAAATTTAAAAAATGGAGATAGAAGTTTTCAGAATGCAAATGTAAATCGAGAATATTAAGCCTACCTCGTGTTGCTATCCGAACGACAAGTGTGCTTAGTTTTCCTTCGATATAATTGAAATATTGTGTTCTCTTCATTTTTTATTCTCTTTTCAACAAACTTACATAATTAGGTTCAATATTCAAAGGTAAGGTTATGATGTTTAAGTTCTTTCTTATAAGAAGATTATTGAAAATTTGTGTATATGTGTCAAAATCAAATTACAGATATGCGCAAATTTGTAAAAATTATTTTACAAATCTGTAAAATCGAATGAACCTTAGCAACTGGCTAAGCATTTTTATAGCTTAAATGATTGTACTTTCAAGCGTTCAAATTAAAATAGAACCAAATGAAATTCGGACAAAGCGAAAACCCGGAGTCTATTGACTTCACCTTACCGGAAGATCACCCGTGAACTGCTGAAATTCTGAGACAAAACAACACATCGAAACCACTCTCGATTTATGTGGGGTGCGCCAAGTGGAACAAAACCGACCTGAAAATTTTTATCCGCGAGGCACCAAAGACGAGCTGACCTACTATTCGACTCAATTTAATTCGATTGAGATGAATGCCACATTTTATAACATGCCCAGCCGTCAGCAGGTAATTACCTGGCGCGAAAAAACGCCCGAACATTTTCGCTTTTTCCCGAAAATCACCCAAAGCATCAGCCACATGCGCCGGTTAAATTTTGATTAAACCAACAGAATAAACAGATTTTCTGTTCGGAAGTTTTATATTTGCTGTCCAAAACCAACATAGTGAAGCATACCAGCAGACAACAGCTAAACGATGAAGAAGCGTTCGAATTAATCTTTCGGAAATACTATCTCAGGTTATGTGGTTTTGCCAACAAATTTATTGCGAATACATCTGAAGCAGAAGAGATTGTTCAGGAAGTATTTTTAAATGTCTGGACGAAGAAAGACCGATTAAAACTCAATGACGAAATCAGACCTTATCTTTTTAAATCAGTGCAAAATTTTTGCTTCAATTTCATTGAACACAAAAAGGTAGTTGATAATTATTATTCGGTAATTGAAGTAGTATATAAAAACAAAAAAGAGGATTTCGATAGTTACGAGTCGGTTCTGTTTGCCGAATTTCAGGCAAAAGTTGACCATGCAGTTGGTTCATTACCTGAAGAGTGTTGTAGGATTTTCAGGATGAGCCGTGAAGACGGATTAAAGTATACCGAAATTGCCGATAAACTGGGCCTATCTGTAAAAACAGTTGAAACCCAAATGAGCCGGGCACTATCCAAACTAAAAAACGAGTTGAAAGATTACCTCTGCATACTCATTATAAGCCTTTTCCTGAATAATTAATTTTTCCCATCGTTTGTAGGGGTAAAACTTTATATCCCTGTATAAGCTTAATGAACAAACAAGAACATGGAAAAGACAATAAATGAAACCATATTGTTCCGGTTTCTTGATCAAGAAACTTCAAAAGAGGAAAATGAAGTTATTTTAAAGTGGGTTTCTGAGTCTGAAGATAACTGTACTGAATTCCAACGGATACATCAGGTTTATCACTTAAGTAAGCTGCACAATTTAAAAGCCGAAGTTGATGTTGATGATGCCTGGAATAGATTGAGTAGTATATTACCTAAGATAAAAACAAAAAAGAAACCGATTTATCCATATATCTTATGGAAAGTGGCAGCATCCGTGTTACTTGTTATAGCTGGAGGCATTGGCAGTTTATGGATGAATAGTTATTTCTCAAAACGACAACAATCAGCTGTTGTAGAGCTTAAAGCATCTAAAGGAGAAAAATCGCAGGCAATTTTGGCCGACGGAAGTCACGTTTGGCTTAATTCACAAACTATCTTAAAATATGATGCTCTCAATCCGCGAGAAATAACCCTCGACGGAGAGGCATACTTTGAAATTGAAAAAGACTGCAAGCATCCATTTGAGGTTATTACCACTTCAGGAATGAAAGTTATAGTAACAGGCACCAAATTTAACCTGCGGAGCTTTTCCGGAGAGCCTTTTGTAGAAACAACGCTGGACGAGGGGGAAATACATATTGAAGGAGCAAATAATAAACAACTGGCTCTGCTAAAACCAGGACAACAGGCCCAATATAACGTCGAGAAAAATAATGCAAGCGTTAAAAATGTTTCGGGCGAACTTTACTCTCTTTGGAAGAACAACGAACTCCGGGTTGCTGATATTTCGTTTACTGAACTGGTTCCCAGAATAGAACGCTGGTATGGCGTAACAATCTCATTGGACTCTATCCACAAAAACAATGACCGGTTTACCATGACAATTAAGACCGAAAGTCTTCGTGAATTATTGAATATGATGCAATTAACCTCAAAATTCAACTATGTGATAAAGGGAGAACAAGTAATAATAAATTTCTAAAAAATAAAAGAAGGAAAGTGTTGCAGACTTTCCTTCTAACAATCACCAGGTGATTGTATTAATTTATAAACATTAACACTTCAAATCTATGAAAAAAAAACGATGGAATTTTCGTTGCTGGAGAATACCCTGCACGAAACAATTGTGTAGAATTATGAAATTAACAAGTTTTCTTTTATTTGTGCTTTTCTTTCAAGTTTCGGCTGGAGTATTTTCTCAAAATAATGGTCGGCTGAGCTTAAAAGCAGAGAAAGAATCAGTGAATAATATATTGAAACTGATTGAGGAACAAACCGACTTCCGTTTTATGTACAATGCCAACAACATAAATGTTGAGCGAAAAATTGATATTAACTGCAATTCGAAAAGTATTACTGAAGTATTGGGAATGCTTTTTGAAGGGACCAATGTTAAGTATCGTTCGTTTAATAATAACTATGTTTTATTTACAGATACTGAAAATGCAACGGAATTGGCAGAACAACAGAAAACGATTACAGGGAAAGTTTCTGATTCATCAGGAAACTCATTACCGGGCGTTTCTATCGTTCTAAAAGGTACAACAACCGGGGTAATAACCGACATCGAAGGGAAATATACTCTTAACAAAATTCCACACAATGCCACTCTTGTGTTTTCGTTTGTTGGGATGAAAACCACGGAAGTTAGCGTGGGTAACCAAGATGTTATTAACGTAGTCATGCGCGATGAAACCATTGGAATTAACGAGGTTGTAGTAACAGCCCTTGGTATCTCGCGCGAAAAGAAAGGACTTGGTTATGCCGTTCAGGAAATAAAAGGCGACCAGTTGAATGTAGCCCGCGAAACAAACTTTGTTAATTCGCTGGCTGGTAGAGTTGCCGGGGTTAATATTGTTTCGGGTGGAGCTGTTGGTTCTACATCGAGGATTACCATGCGTGGTGAATCATCGCTATCGCTGCAATCGAACCAACCATTGTTTGTGGTTGATGGCGTGCCAATGGGTAACGATGGTGTATCAAACTCAACATCAGCCGACTATGGAAATAGTTCTGGTGAAATAAACCCAGCCGATGTTGAATCGATGACAGTATTGAAAGGCCCGGCTGCTTCGGCGCTGTATGGTTCGCGTGCTGCAAACGGCGCTATTGTTATTGTAACCAAGTCGGGCAAACAAGGCAAGGGGATTGGCGTTTCGGTCAATTCGGGTACAACCTTCGAAACTCTTCTGCGCTTACCCAAATTTCAGAATAAATTCGGACAAGGGAACAATGGGATATATGTAGGTTCGAACTTCGGTAAAAGCAGTTCGATTTACCCGGATGGTGTAAACGACAGCTACGACGAAAGCTGGGGACCACGCCTCGACGTTGGCACCACTGCAAAACAATATTTCTCGCCAACAACCGGTGGAATGCGCGGTGGCGATGTTGACAACCCCAATCGTGGTGATATTATTGCAACACCTTGGGTGTCAAGACCGAACAATATTCGCGACTTTTTTGGTACAGGACACACCTACTATAATAATATTGCTTTAACCGGATCGAATGAAAAAGGCGATTTCAGGATTTCGTACACCAACCTTGACGAAAAAGGCGTTATCCCGAACAACAACCTGACAAGAAACACGGTTGCATTTAAATCGAATTACAAATTGACCGACAAAATCAAGGTGAATGTATCAGCTGATTATGTAAAAACATCAAGTACCAACCGACCTGACAACGGTTATGGACGGAATACTTTTATGTATTTTGTGACTTGGTTTGGCCGTAACTGCGATATGAACGCTTTAAAAGATTACTGGCAGACCGGGCTAAATGGAGTTAAGCAATTCCAGTACAACTATGGCGAAAACCACAACAACCCGTTCTTCCTGCAATACGAAAATACGAAAGGCCAAAACAAAGACCGTTTGTATGGAAACATCTCGTTAAACTACGATATTACCAGCAAGTTAAGCCTTATGGGCAGGGTTGGTACCGATGTGTATAACGATTTCCGTCCGATGAAATGGGCTGTTAGTACTGTAAGTTACGAAAAAGGCAGCTACCGCGAAGATTATCTTTTCTATCAGGAACAGAATTATGATTTCCTTCTTACCTGGAAAGACCGCGTTGGCCAGGACTTTAATTACCGTGCCTCGCTGGGTGGTAACAGTATGGACCGCCGTAACCGCTACCGTTCGGTTGTGGCACCTACCTTACTGATCCCCGGACTGTACTCAATTGCCAACAGCGCCTCAACGTTACAAAGCAGTTCGAACACCTCGCACAAACGCATAAACAGCTTGTATGCCTTTACACAAATGGATTATAAGAGTACTTATTACCTCGATTTAACTTTCCGAAACGACTGGTCGAGTACATTGCCTTCAAGCACAAACTCCTATTTCTATCCATCGGTATCATTTAGTACCCTTGTGGATAAAATTGTTGCACTTCCGCAATGGGTAAACCAAGCAAAAGTTAGGATGGGTTTAGCCAGTGTAGGTAACGATACGAATCCTTATTCATTAAGAAGTACCTATGGTTTTGTAACTCCCTCATGGGGTGACTCTTACGCACTAAGTTCGGGAAGTACCCTGCCTAATACCGATTTAAAACCTGAAAAAGTTTTCACTTACGAATTTGGAACAGAAGTTAAACTTTTGGACAATCGGGTGAACGTTGACCTTACCTATTACGACATCCGTTCGAAAAACCAGATTATCCAGCTACCATTAGCCATTTCATCTGGTTACGGTTCGAGGATGATTAATGCTGGCGAAATTCAGAATAAAGGTTTTGAAATTATGTTAAATATAGTTCCGGTCAGAACGACTGATTTCAAATGGGACGCTACATTTAATTTCTCGACAAACCGTGGAAAGGTATTGAAACTTGTATCGGGCATTGACAAGATTGTTCAGGCTGCTGAGGCCGAAGATGTTGCCACCCAGGCTGTTGTAGGCGAACGGACTGGTGCCCTCTATGGACCTGGTTACCAACGAGTAAGTGAAGGGCCAATGAAAGGCCAGATTATAATCGGCACCAACGGGGCTCCATTAGCTACTTCAAGTTATATTCACTTAGGAAATGCCAACCCCGACTGGATTGGAAGCCTTTCTAACGAGTTTATGTATAAAAATTTCAGTTTAGGCGTATTGGTTGATATTCACTATGGCGGAGAATTTGTTTCAAGGTTCTATAACAAAGCAAATGGCGCAGGTCAGTTGGTCGAAAGTTTAAAAGGACGTGAAGCAAGACCGGTTGGACAAGAATACACTGGCGTATATTACATCGAAGGCGCTGCATTGGTCAATGGTAATTATGTAGCAAACTGCACCAGTAATGACGGTACCTACAGTTCAGGGGTTTACGGCACTTCTGCCCGGGCATTCATTAAAAAGATGACCGACCATATTCCTGAAGGTCAATTGTTCGATGCTACTTACATGAAGCTTAGAGAAGTGAAGTTAGGATATTCAATCCCAAGTAAAGTATTCAATCACTTAATAAAAGATGTTACCGTAGCCCTTGTTGGCCGTAACTTGTTATTGTGGACACCTAAAAGTAACCAGCATTTCGACCCCGAAGTTTCGGTTGCGACTTCCGGTAATGGATTAGTACCAGGACAGGAAAATATGGCCCTTCCTTCTACCAGGAGTTTTGGTTTTAACGTAAGTTTTAAATTCTAATCTGAACAAAAATGAAAAATAAATTTAAACTCTTGACAATCTGTCTATTAACAAGTTTTGTTATAGCTAGTTGTACGAAAGATTTTGAGGATATCAATACAAACCCGAACGAAACTGACAATATAACTAACCCAGGTCTTTTGCTTCCTAATATTATCCGGTCGAATGCTGATGCCTTATGGAATGCATCTTTTTCGAGGGGAACAGTTTTTGCAGACCAGCTTTCTGATGAATTTGGAAGTTGCTTTACCAACTTGTCCCGGTCTGATGCTAAAGGTTATTACCTCTGGGATTATTATTCAACTTACAGGGATCTGTCCAACGCTATTACCATTTCGGAAAAACAAGGGTATGCTAATTATAAAGGGATATTTCTGGTTTTGAAATGTTTTATGTTCCAGTCGTTAACCGATCTCTACGGCCCTGTGCCTTACAGCGAAGCCGGAAAGGCCGCCAACGGTGTAAATTTTGCCAAATACGATTCTCAGGAAGACATCTACAAAGGGATACTCTCCGACCTTGATAACGCGAATTCAATGCTGGGATCGACAAGCGAAGTAGTGAATGGGGATATTCTGTACAGCGGCGATGTGAAAAAATGGAAAATGTTTGCCAATGCACTTCGTTTGAGGGTATTACTCCGCCAGAGCGACCGGGTAAACCCATCGACTGAAATGCAGAAAATAGTAAGTGATCCAACTACATACCCATTATTTACATCCAATGCCGATCAGGCTGCCTTGCAATACCTGGCAACCAAAGAAAATGCCCATCCTTCATACCGGGGTAATGTCAGCAACTATTCATCTTCGTTTAAATTGGCATATAACATGGAAACTCAGTTAAAAGCAATTAACGATCCTCGTATAGCGTTGTTTGCCATGCCTACCTCGGCATCGGCAAGTACAAACGACCCACAATATTTTGGGGTACCTAATGGTATTACCGATGCCGCTGCTAATTCATGGAACGGAGGCCCTCAGTACCAATCGGCTCCAGGTCTTTTATGGGCACCTTATTCCTATAGCCCAAATTATGCCTCGATGACTGCAGCACAAACGGTTTTCGCTTCTTACTCCGAAGTTCAGTTTATCCTTGCCGAAGCTAAAGAACGTGGTTTTATTACTACCGGTGACGCTGCAACTTATTATATGAACGGAATTAAAAGCCAGTTTGCTTACTATGCAAGCCGTATCCCTTCAAACTTTGTAAGGCCTACAGCCGCACAGCTTACCCCTTTGGATAGCTATTACGCACAATCGGCAGTTGCCTATGCAGGTACAACTACCGAAAAACTTAATAAGATTTATACCCAGAAATGGTTATCGCTCTTTATGTGTGGGTTCGAAGCCTGGTCGGAATGGAGACGCGTTGGCGTGCCAACAATTACACCAGGCCCTAATAGTGGCGGTTATATCCCATCGAGGGTACTTTACCCATCGGATGAGTTAACAATCAATACCGATAACTACAACACGGCTGTTCAAATGCTTGGAACTGGTGGCGATGCTCTTACCACTCATGTTTGGTGGGATGTAAAATAGTGATTTAGTTTACACCTATTCATTTACCTGTTCGAAAACAACAGGCAAAATGAATGTTATAAAAATGCCGGGACTGGTTAAATGTATAGAATCTTAGGTTCTCATTTTAGCTGGTCCCGGTTTCTTTTGAAGTTATTATACAAATCAAATACGAATGAAAAACACAATTATTTCTATTTTGCTCTTCTGCTTCGGGTGGTTTTCAATTACCCCAGCTAGTGCCGCCGGAACCATAAAGCACGTCATAGTAATCGGAGTCGATGCCATGTCGGTAGGCGGGGTTATGCAGGCCAATACTCCTAATTTACACGAGTATATGAAAAATGGAGCCTATTCGTTACATGCACGAAACGTGATGCCTACCATTAGCTCCCCAAACTGGGAAGCAATGCTGACAAGCTCCGGCGTAGCGCTGACGGGCGTGACGAGCAACGACTGGCGGGTTGATAATTATAATCTTCCGCCTGTTATAACAACCGAGAATTCACGTTATCCCGATATTTTCTATGTCCTGAAAAAAAGCAACAGTTCGTTAAAAACAGCTGCCATCTATCAGTGGGATGGTTTTGGCAATCTCTACGACCATCAGTTTGTTGATATTGATGCTACCTGCAAAGACGAACGGGCAACTGCCGATAAAGTAATTGAGGTGATTAAAAAAGACAAGCCAAACTATCTATTTATCCATTTTGACCAATGCGACCATGCCGGGCATGTGTATGGCCACATGACTCCCAACTATTTAAAAGCAGTAGAACTGGCCGATCAGCTGGCCGGAGAGATTGTTAATTCGACCAAAGAAGCTGGCATATTCGACGAAACACTCTTTATTATTGTTGCCGATCATGGCGGAAAAGGGAAAGATCACGGTCACGAAACGCTTCAGGGCAACGAAGTACCATTCATTCTGTATGGAAAGAGTGTTAAGAAAGGCTACGAAATTCCTGCCCTGGTAAGGCTTTACGATGTGGCAGCAACATCGGCGTTTGTCTTTCAGGCCGAAATACCCCAGGCCTGGGAAGGTCGCCCTGTTGAATGTGCTTTTGCCGGATCAGCCGAACCTAAAAACCTGATTGGTACATTTATGGCACCCTCAACATACATCCCGGTTATTTCGCCCAACAAACCCAATGGCGAAGTTGGCGGTTTGTATGTCAATCAAAAAGCAACGGTAACCATTACCAGCGCAGGCCCCGACGGGAAAATACGTTATACAACCGATGGAACAATCCCTACTTCGCATTCCGAAGTTTATCAGCACCCTTTCGAAATCACTTCATCGGGGGTTATCAAGGCAGCTTATTTTGGCAACGACGGCAAAAAAAGCGACTGTTCGAAAGGTTATTTCAGAATAGTTAAGCAGCCAACAGCAAATACCGGCGTAAATTTCACGTTGTACAAATGCAGTAACCTTACCAAGGTTCCCGACTTTGCACTACTGAAACCAAGTTCGAAAGGAAAAACGCTCGAAATAAACACCGACGACATTGAAGCCCAAATAACCGAAAATACGGCTATTGTATTCGATGGACTGATTAACATCGGAACCGACGGCTCATATAAGCTCTCGACCTTGTCGGACGATGGCAGCAAACTGTATATCGACGAGAAGCTCATTGTTGACAACGACGGTGACCACGGTGTGCAGGAACGGCAAGGATCGGTAACCCTTACCAAAGGGAAACATCGAATTAAAGTAGCGTATTTCAACGCAGGTGGCGGGTGCTTTTTAAACTGCCTGGTCAGCGGCCCGGGAATCCCCCGGCAAATCATTTCGCCCGATATTTTAACAACAAACTAATTAGTTTCTGCTCATCCGATGCTCCTAGTTGTCGGATGAGCAGAAAACTTTCATTTACCGGTGAAACCAACAAGGGAATTTTTGTTACACTCCAGTTGAATCAGGGAAATCGCTTTTAAAAGTTTCAACAGGAAAGCGACTTGAGCTTGTGTGCCGTCAGGCACAAAATGTGGGTAGAATGAGAATCCGTTAGGTATTTCGTCCCGTACGGGACGAGATTCAAACCCGGCTATATTGTTCTACCCACATCAAATGCCTAACGGCATTTCTAAAAGCGATTTCCCTGCCAGTTGAATCGACTGCTGCTGCCAGAAAATAAAAATTCATACTTTTGCGACCAAAATTACTACACATTGCCCGACAACATCATCACCGGCCTGATTGTTGGGAACGAGGAAACCTATATTTCCCTGTTCCGGGAGTATTATATTCCACTATGTTCCTATTCGCGCAGGTATGTTGGACGAAAGGATGTGGCCGAGGAAATCGTTTCCGACACATTCATGCGTATCTGGGAAAACCGAAAGTCGCTTCAAATCAACACATCCGTTAAATCGTACCTGTTTCAGGCGGTTTGTAACAATTCGCTCTTATACCTGCGGAAACTAAAAAAAGATCAATTGCTTCAGGAATATTTCGGGAGTACCTCCTCCGAAAATATAGCTTTTTATACCCTTTCGGAAGAGATGGACGAGCAAAGCCTGACCATGGAGAATATATATTCGACAATAGAAGAAGCTGTTGTTCAACTACCAGGGCAACAGCAGAAAGTATTCAGGTTAAAACGGTTTGAAGGAAAGAAAAACAAAGAAATTGCTGATGAACTGGGCATTTCAGTAAAAACAGTCGAGATGCACCTGGCTAAAGCAACCCTCGCGGTTCGGCAAAAACTCAAGGATTATTTACCTGCTTTCCTGCTTTTTTTATTGCTGAAGTAAAAAAAAATCGGTTGACCATACAGGGTATTTCTATTTTTTGCATCTAGTAATTGTAAAAAATGGAAAATGGAAAACCAACCCGACATCCACATCCTGCTTATCCGTTTATTTTCAGGAGAATCAAGTCCAACCGAAAAAAATACAATTTCCGAATGGCTTGACCAATCGCCCGAAAATAAAAAGTTATACTCCGATCTTCGTGAAATATGGCTAAGTTCCGGGCTACAAAACAATGCCGATGGCTACCAGGTGGAAGAAGCCATTCAAAAATTCAGAACAAATATCCATAAAACACAGGAAAAACCAACCCGGTTAATCCATATTGGCAACCTGTTAAAATACGCAGCCATAGTAATCCTTGCATTGGCGCTTCCGGTAAGTTATTACTTGGGGAAACAGGGTACTGCCACCGACTCGATGACCACAATCTCGTGTGCTTATGGCGACAAATCCGATGTTGTTTTGCCCGACAATTCGCATGTTTCGCTTAATTCGGGCAGTAAGCTAAGTTTTAATTCGAACTTCAAACATGGCCGTAAAGTCACGCTCGAAGGTGAAGCCTTTTTCGAAGTATCGAAAGACAAGGCGCATCCATTCCAGGTAAAGACAAAGGATATTGAAATAGAAGTACTTGGAACAAAATTTAACTTAAAAGCCTATCCCAGCGAAACATCGGTTTCAACCACCCTGGTCGAAGGAAGTGTTAAGTTAACGGCAAACAACCAGTACTGGCTCATGAACCCCGACCAGAAACTAACATTTGACAAGGAAAACAAAAAGGCAACCGTGCAAAAACTGACCGACACCTCATCAGAAACCAGCTGGACCGAAGGCCGGTTTGTGTTCCGTAACGAAACGCTGGCCGAGTTAAAACCAAAGCTCGAACGCTGGTTCGATGTTGACATTATTTTTGGCGACGAACAAGTAAAAACGCGCAGATTTACCGGCGTGCTGAACCGCGAAAGCATCCTGGAAGCCATTACCTATTTCGATCGCTCGAATTATGTCGATTGTTCGATACAAGGCAACAAAATAATGATTAGTACACAAAAGAATAACGACTAAACATACATAAAACAAAGCAAAAAAGGAAGGAAGTGCTACCAACACTTCCCTCCAGATAATTAAACTAAAGTTTAACTTTTAAAGCACTCAAATTTATGAAATTAATCCGAATTGACGTGTCCATTTTTAAAAGTGGATGGTTAAAAAAGTACTTATTGATTATGAGGTTAATCTGTTTACTTACCCTATTTTTTACCCTGCAAATAAGTGCCTCCGTGTGGTCGCAAAATACCACTATGAGCATCAAGTTGAAAAAATCGACCTTGCAGGAACTGTTTTCACAAATTGAAAAAAGCAGCAATTATCGTTTTTTCTACAACAACGACGAAGTGGATGTAAATCAAACTATTTCGATCGACATAGAAGAAAAAACAGTAGGAAAAATCCTTACTGCTGCGCTCGAAACAACGCCTTACTCGTTTAAAGAAATGGAAAACAAGCTCATCCTGATCGAAAGAAAAGATGGTCAATCCAAATCGACCGGGTTTGAGATACAGCAACAAAAATCGGTTTCGGGCAAAGTAACCGACACAACGGGAGCGCCATTGCCTGGGGTTTCGGTAATTATTAAGGGAACCTCTTCCGGGGTTATCTCTGATGCCAATGGCGATTTCAAAATATCGGTGGCCGACAATGCTACCCTGGTTTTCTCTTTCGTTGGAATGAAAAGCCAGGAAGTCCAGGTTGCCGGCAAAAAACTTATCCAGGTTACAATGACTGAAGAATCAATTGGCCTGGAGGAAGTAGTTGCCGTAGGGTACGGTACGATGAAAAAAAGTGATTTGACTGCCTCCATTTCAGGCGTTTCGTCCAAAGACTTTAAAATGCACCCCATGATGCGCTCCGAAGATGCTTTGGCTTCGCGCTTAACTGGTGTTGAAGTACAGACAACATCAGGAAACCCGGATGCTTCGATTAAAATCCGTATCCGTGGGGCAAATTCGATCAACGGAGGAAATGACCCGTTGTATGTGTGCGACGGGGTTGTTGGTGCCGGAATGCCTTCAGCCGAAGAAATCGAATCAATCGAGGTTTTAAAAGATGCTTCGGCAACTGCAATTTACGGGTCGCGTGGCGCTAATGGCGTTATCCTGATCACGACGAAAAAAGGCACCAGCGGTCAGACTCATATATCGTTCAACATGTTCGACTCGTTTCAAAAACCAGTAAACCTATACGACGAACTGGATGCCTACGAGTATGCACAGGAAATAAATGTGCTGCAAAACAACTATTATACCAGCACACAGCTCGAAAATTTTAAGCAAAACGGAGGAACCGACTGGCAACGCGAGGTATTACGAAATTCGTGGAATCAAAACTACCATGTTGCTATAAATGGCGGCAACCAGGGAACAAAATATTATATATCAGGCCAATACAAAAAGCTAAACGGTATGATTAAAAACACCAGCTGCGAAAGCTATGATTTCCGTTCGGCTTTTGATGCGAACCTGTACAAAAACCTGAAGCTTGAATGGCGGGTCAACGGCGGTTATTCGCATTGTCGCAATACCGGCGGTGCCGAAGGTTTAGGCGGCGCTGATGCCGTTCTGTTTAATGCTTTAACCTGGGGCCCTACCGAAAGTATTTATGAGACAGATGGTTCGTATAACCTGGCCGACCAATTTGGCGCCATGGGGAAGAACCCGATGTTGGCAGCCAACGAAATGAATAAATGGTCGAACAACTATGGAATAAGCTCAAACTCAGCATTAACCTGGGATATTATGTCCGGTTTATCTCTTCAGTACCGGATAAATATGTCATATAGCCTCAATAACAACTACGAATGGGAAAGTTCGACCTTTACCAGTAGTCATGCCACTTCAACCGGAAGTAAGTCGTTTAGCAAAAGTATTTTTCAAAATGCCATCCTTACTTATAACAAAAGCTACGGAAAGCACAATTTAACTTTAACGGCTGTGGCTGAAAGCAATAAGTACATCTACGACGGACTTAATGCGAGTGGTTCCTATTTTGGAAACGAAAACCTGGGCTACTGGGGAATGTCAACCGGAACAACGCATTCGTCGGGCACAGGTTGGAACAACGAAGGACTGCTTTCGTATGTTGGGCGTGTTAATTACAATTTCGCTAACAAATACTATTTCACAGGAGCTATGCGTGCCGATGGTTCTTCAAAATTTGCATCGGGCAACAAATGGGGCTATTTCCCTTCCGGGTCGGTCGCCTGGCGTGCTTCAGAAGAAAATTTTGTAAAAGGCCTGGGGCTTTTCTCCGATCTGAAAGTTAGAGCCAGCTATGGTAAAACGGGTAACCAGGGCATCGGTTCCTATTCAACTATCGCTTCGCTCAACCAGGTTGGCACCTTTTATACCCATTCAAGCGATGTATTTGGCTATACCAGCCGAACTATCAACCCCAATTTACAATGGGAAGAAACCGGACAGGTGGATTTTGGCTTCGATGCAGGTTTTTTAAAGAACCGTTTAACCGTTACGATGGATTATTACCAGAAGGATACCAAAAAATTGTTGCTCTCGGTGACGACTCCTTATTACCTGGGAGGCGACAATATTTACGAGAACAAAGGAGAAGTCAAAAACCAGGGATTTGAGCTTGCACTCATGGCAATTCCAATTCAAACCAAGGACTTGTACTGGGATGTTCGTTTAAATTTTTCGACCAACCGGAACCGTATTGTCAACATTGGCGGCGAAACTATCTATGGAATTGGTTCTCAGGGCAATAACGATGCAATACTTTCCGACGAAACTTATATTTTACAGGAAGGGTTACGGCTGGGAACATTATACGGATATAAATGGCTGGGTATCTGGCAGGAAAGCGAAGCTACCGAAGCTGCCAAATTCGGAAACAAACCGGGCGACAACAAATATGCCGATTTAGATAACAGCAGTTCCATAAATCCGAGCGACCGCGAACCAATTGGGCACGGAACTCCAGATTATATATGGGGAGCCAACTCAACACTAAGATACAAAAACTGGGATTTAAACGTTGTGCTGCAAGGCGTTCAAGGTTGCGATAAATTAAACGTCATGTATGCCATGGCATCGTCGCAGCACGCTAAATCGCGTACAATCACCTTGAAAGATGCCTGGGAAAACTCCTGGACTCCGGCAAACAAAAGCAACCGTTTCCCGTCGGTTACCAGCACAACATCGACAAACTACATCAACTCAACCCAATGGTTGCAGGATGCCAGTTACATAAGGCTGAAAAATGTTAGCCTCGGCTATACTTTCGATAAACGGTTCACCCACATTGGCGAGTTCCATGTGTATGTAAGCGCACAGAACCTTTTCACCATTACAAAATATAAAGGGTACGACCCTGAAACGACCTCAACCGTAACAAGCGATGTCTCTACTGGCATTGATACTGGGATTACTCCTACGGCAAGAACCTATACGTTTGGTGTCCAATTATCATTCTAATGTTTTTATATAAATCATAAACAAATGAAAAAATATATTGTCTTACTATTAATTGCCTTGACCACATTCTCCTGTTCAAGTTATTTAGAAGAAGATCCCAAAACGTCGCTAAACGCATCCAACTTTTTTAAAAGTAGTGATGATCTAATACTTGCTGTTCATCCAATGTACAATGTGCTTCAGAATTTTTCGAGTGGCGACGACCAGATTGCTTTTATGCTGGCAAGCGACGATGTTACATCCAATGTGCCAGCCAATACTTATTTCCGTGATTTTGATACATTTAACGCATCGCCAGGTTTAACCCAGGTGCTTTATGTCTGGCAAATTCCATATACCGGGATCAAAAGGGCCAACTTTGTGCTCTCGAATTATGCCAGCGTACCCAATTGCGACGAGGATACACGAAACAATTGTGCCGGCCAGGCTTATTTCCTTCGTGCCTGGTGGTATTTCTGGCTGGTAAAATACGTCGGGCCGGTACCCATGCCTTTGAACGATGGAGACTCGGATACCAACATGGAAAAATCGAGCATGGAAGATATTTATACTCAAATCATTTCAGACTTGAAAAAAGCGGAAACCATGCTGCCCGTCAAACAAACGGGCAACGACTGGTCGTCGGATGGATACAGCATCGTTCCAACACGTGGTTCAGCTAAAAGCTTGCTTGCCTCTGTTTATCTTCAAATGACAGGCTGGCCACTTAAACAAACCGATAAATATGCCCTGGCTGCCGCAAAAGCCAAGGAAGTAATCGATAACGCCTCGACCTACGGGTATGGGTTAGTGCCACAGGAAGCACTTTGGGCCGGCGAAACCTTGTGGGACGAAGAAACTGTTTTTGGTTACCCAAATAATTTCCCGGTTGGGATGTACACCATGCGTACCCCAAAAGCTGGTTCTCCAATCGAAGAAGGCGGATGGGCCTGCTATATGGCCGAAATCAATTTCTACAAGAACTTCCCTGCCGGAAAACGTAAGGATGCAACATTCCAAAGCGATATATGGATTGCGGCCTCATCAACCGATGCCGGTGCCTTTTATGACAAACGCAGCAACAGTTGGTGGATTGATGTTCCCTGGGACGATCCACGTACCTTTAAACAACATCCTTATTTTGCCAAACAACGGTTTGGGGCTTCGCGCAATGGCAGTCCGAGCTGGAGCGACCGCTACCTGACCGGCGATATGTGGCGTTCGGGCCGTTCGCAACGCTACATCCGTTATGCCGAAGTGCTTTTAATTTATGCCGAGGCACAGGCTATGGCAAACAAAGGCCCCGATGCTTCAGCGTATAGCGCCATTAATAAAGTGCGCGAACGTGCAGGATTGCCCAACCTTGCTGCCGGAATGAATGCTTCCGATTTCCAGAAGGCTTGTTTCGACGAACGTAGCTGGGAATTCTGCGGAAATGAGTATGGTCAACATTGGTCCGACCTGTTACGCTTTGAAAAGGTAGAGTCGGCAAATGCTAACCGCGATGCAAGAGAATATAAATTAAGCCATACTCCAACCAAAAACGATTACTTTGTACCGATACCTGTCTCCGAAACTAATAAGAACCCTAAGTTGACCAGCAACAAAGGATCAGAATATTAAATCTAACCTGCTTAAAATCAATCAAAACCAACTAAAACCAATTTATTCCTGCCCGTGAGTAGCTATCTCCGGGTGGGAACTTTGGTTTTGTGGTACGCCCTAATACCAAAAAATCAAAAAAAATGAAATCACTAAACATCAGAATATCAGAATATTTAATTGTTTTTGTATTTCTGTGCCAATATGCAATGGCACAGTCGAAAACCCCAATCGGCACCAGGAACAAGCTGACTGCCAAGAATTTTTACATCGGTATCGATAATTCGGGCGATATTTGTAAGCCCGGCGAATTTTTTAACCCTCAGGCAATGGATACCCTGGGGGTCGATTTTGTTGTTTACCATTATGGTGGCCCAACAGGAACGATACAGGATGAAGCCCGATTAATGAAAACGCTCAGCAACAGTTTTAATGCCAAAGGTTTAAAAGTGATTGTCAATGTCGAATGTGGCAACTGGAACCTTAACCTGGGCAGTACCGATGGACACAGTTGGGTAAAACAACCCAACAACCTTCATTTGTTTAAATTTCCGCAGGATGTACTTAAAAGCCTGTCCGAATCGCCTGCCGTATGGGGCGTGCTTTACGACGAGTTGGAACACTCGCAGATAAACCGCAATATAACCATTAGCTTGCGCAATCCGGGCGTTGAACTTGCCTGTTTGGCCGACCCAACCGGAATGGATTACAAATCAGCCGATAAAGCCGTGTTCGAGGGAGCCAGATTACTGTCCGACGAATGCAAAAGTTACGGCTCGAAAATGGTTTTTTCAGAACATGTCTGGCCGGTTTTGTTCAACAATTTTGCACGAGCCGGAATAACGCCCATTTACAAACAGATGAAGGAAGGCTGGTCGAATGTTTGGGCGGCTTGTGCGATGGGGGCTTGCTTACAATACAACCGCGAATTGTGGACTTGCATCGACTTTTGGCACTACGACACCTTCCCCGGACATTCAGCTGAAGAGTTGTGGGGAAACCTATTGTTTGCCTATTGGGCGGGGGTCGATAAAGCTTATGTTGAAAGTATTGGTGACCACACTTACGAACTCGACGGACAACAACGAATAGTACTAAAAGACAGAGGTTTGGCATTTAGCCGTTTTACAAAAGAGTATTTGCCCCAAAACCCACGCAACTATTCTTTCCGCGATTACGAACCCCAGATAGCCATCATCCGCTTCGACGATACGGAATGGGGCCAGGGCAAAAATGTATATACAGAAGTTGACCATACCGAAAACAACATCACGCAAAAAGTAAGGATCTATTGGAAAGACTGGCTTTTTGGAGCATACAACCTCAACACAAGCGCCGCCTCCGAAGAATGGATCAAAGCATGGCATACCATAACCCACGGAACAGTTAAAAAAGAAAGTTTATCGTGGGCCCATAATTGCTACCAAAATGTACCACACCGCTCATTTGCTCCTGCCAATTCGCCCATTGTGTTCGACGATCAGGTTACAAAAAAATACCTTACAACGATAAAACTCGCCTTTTTGTGCGGATTATCCATTAGCGATCAAACGTTGGCCGACGTGAATTCGTTGGTCAAAAACAATGGGCTTGTGGTGGTTAGTTCATCGCGTTTTGCCCCTAAAAACCTCGCCGAACATTATTCGGATGGGACAAAAGCATTCGACTACGGGAAAGGTAAATGGATTATTACCAACGACATGGCAAGTGACGAAGTTAAGAAAATAGTCAAGCCTTTCCTTGGCAACGACAACGAAATGGTTTATCGTTTCAACAGAAACAGGAAGGTAACCATGAAAATTTCTTCTGATGGAAACGAATTACAGATTTCAAAATTGTCCAATACTGAATAACCAATCATTGTTGTCCGGTAAAAATATGTGATTCTTCGCTTTCGCTCAGAATGAGAGCTATTTGCAAGAATGCAGAGGGAGTCAGGGTAGGTTTTCGGCGAAGCCGAAAACCTACCCTGACTCCCTCTCGCAACTCGTTGATTGTCATTTCGAACGAAGTGAGAAATCTTGACTTAATGAGCGTTCTGAAGATTTAACCGGACAGCAATGATAACCAATATCCAATAACCCAAAAAAGTAGATAGCGATGCGAAGCCTGTTTTTTTTGTCGCTTGAGCGCGAAGCAGTCGAAAGCAACTTTAGGCACTCCGAACTTTAGACACTCCGAACTCGAAAGTGATCAGAATTCCCTCTAACAATTTTCTTCAGTCAGCACACATCAGCATAGTAGAATATTTCTAACTTTGGGGTCGATTTCGACTAATTAACCGTTAAAAATTTAAACTCCATGAAATGTAATGCTGCGATCTGTATCCGTTTTACGCGATGGATTCTTGCTTTTTTCTTAAGTGCCTTTTCCCTGATGACTAATGCTCAGTCGTACCAGGCTAACTGGCAGTCGATTGATAGCCGCCCTGTTCCTCAATGGTTTACCGATGCAAAGTTCGGAATTTTCATCCATTGGGGATTATTTTCTGTTCCGGCATGGGGACCCACCGAAGGAAGTGTAGGCGACAAATATGCCGAATGGTACTGGTGGCGCCAAAACCCGGAAAATAATCCTTCCAAGACGTTTTCCGAGTTTCATAACAAAACCTTTGGCGAAAAGACCCGCTATCAGGACTTTGTGAAAGATTTTAAAGCCGAGATGTTCAATCCCGATCAGTGGGTCGATGTTTTTAAACAGTCGGGCGCCAAATATGTTGTTCTAACCTCGAAACATCACGAAGGGTTTACCTTATGGCCTTCACGCCAATCGTGGAACTGGAACGCTGTTGATGTCGGCCCGCACCGCGACCTGGCCGGCGACCTAAGTAAGGCCGTCAAAGCCAAAGGCTTACACATGGGTTTCTATTATTCACTATACGAGTGGTTTAACCCCCTTTACAAGGACGATCTACCTCGTTATGTTGACGAACACATGATTCCGCAGTTAAAAGACCTGGTTAACCGCTATCAACCCGACGTGGTATGGACGGATGGCGAATGGGAACAACCCAGCGAAAAGTGGAAAAGCACCGAATTCCTTGCCTGGCTGTTTAACGAATCGCCGGTAAAAGAAACCGTTGTTGTAAACGACCGCTGGGGAAAAGAAACCCGTAGCAAACACGGTGGAATATATACTACCGAATACGATTTGATAAACGACGACAATGCTTCGGGCAAAAAAATGGAACACCCCTGGGAAGAATGTCGCGGTATTGGCGGCTCGTTTGGCTACAACCGCAACGAAAACCTGAAAGACTATGAAACTTCGGAAGCGCTGGTACATATTCTTATCGACAAAGTTGCACGCGGCGGAAACTTGCTCCTGAACATCGGCCCTACAGCCGACGGACGCATCCCGGTTATCATGCAGCAAAGGCTAAAAGACATGGGCGACTGGCTGGCGGTTAACGGCGAAAGCATCTACAGTACCCATTCGTGGAACAAAGCTCCGGCAGTTAAGAAGGAAACTACTGTTTTCTATACGGCTAAAGGCAACGATTTGTACGTGATCGTAACCCGGTGGCAGGACAAGCCAATCCTGGTACCCGATATTAACCGCTGCAGCGAAGTTTCGATGTTAGGACTCAACGGCAAAGTAAAACATTCTATATCAGGGAATATACTTACAATCATTCCTCCGGTTATTACTCCGTCCAGCAATCCATGCCAATATGCCTGGGTATTTAAAGTAAAAGATGGAATAAAATAACGATAGACGTAATAAAATGAAACGACCATGAGAAATCCTTTCTCTCACAGGAAAATGATTATTGGGAGTTCTCCCGAAATACATCGGGACAGGCTATGTGGCAAATAAAAAACAATTATAAACACATGAAAACCCTGCTTCTTACCTGTATTTTCGCTTTTCTGTTTGCCTGTTCGTTTGCTCAGCCTGTCGATCTTTCCAAAGACTCAGCTCCCGTAAAAGTAGCCTGTATTGGCAACAGCATCACCTATGGTTCGGGCATCGACAACCGGCCGCTTAACTCGTATCCGGCACAGTTGCAACGAATGCTGGGCGTCAAATGGATTGTCCGAAATTTTGGCGTAGGAGGCCGCACCATGCTAAAAAAAGGCGACCGGCCTTTTTGGAACGAAGAAGCTTACATGCAAGCTAAGGAATTTTTACCCGATGTGGTGATTATTAAATTGGGTACAAATGACACGAAGCCCATGAACTGGAAGTTTGGCAGCGAGTTTTATGCCGATTACAAGGCTATGATCAGGGAGTTAAAAGCCCTGCCATCACATCCTGTTATTTACCTTTGCAAACCGGTACCAGCTTATGCCATTCAATGGGGAATTAACGACTCAATCATTGTACATGGCGTTATTCCGTCCATCGAAAAACTGGCAAAAGAAGAAAAATTACATGTAATTGATTTACATACAGCCCTATCGGGCAAAACAGAGCTATTCCCCGACCATATCCATCCCAACGTTGAAGGGGCTGGGTTAATGGCCAAAGTAATTTATAAAGCACTTACCGGGAACGAAGGCAACCTGACTATGGCTCAGTATCCCGGGAAACAAACATTATGGCACGGATTTACCCGTTACGATTTCGAGATCGACCGCCGTAGTGCACGTATGATTATTCCTGCCAAAGCGGCTCCCGGAAAACCCTGGGTTTGGCGGGCCCGTTTCCCCGATTGGCACTATCAAATGGATAGCATCTTAGTCCGCAAAGGGTTTCATGTGGTTTACATCAACACCGACGAGCTGCTCGGATCTCCTTCGTGTGTCGAAACATGGAGCGATTTTTACAAATACCTCACTTCACAATACGGGTTAAATAAGAAAGTAGCGCTCGAAGGTGTCAGCCGTGGCGGGTTGTACGTTTTCAACTTCGCCAAAAAATATCCTGAACGCATTGCCTGCATTTATGCCGAAGCTCCGGTTTGCGACTTTAAAAGCTGGCCCGGAGCAAAAGGCGCAAGCAAAGGCGATGCCGAATCGTGGAAACTTATTCAAAAGGCATACAATTTTAAAACTGAGCAAGAAGCTTTGGATTACAAGGACAACCCTATCGATAACCTCGAAAAACTGGCAGCCGCCAAAGTTCCCTTGCTTTTCCAAATTGGATTGCACGACAGTATTGTTCCGCCTGATGAAAATACGTATATCCTGGCTAATAAATACATCCGTTTGGGCGGTCCGGCCATGATATACCCGAACACAAAAGGAAAACAATCGCTTCAAGGTCATCACTTCCCGATTGATGATGTAAATGGGAGCGCCGATTTCATTCGCAACAGTTATCCTGAAATTAATCCAAAACTCGATAGCCGCAATTACCACACACTCCGCAATAAACTACATAATGCTCAAATTGTGTTCGAGCGCGAAAAAAAAGGAAGAGTTGCTTTCCTCGGCGGATCAATTACGGCCAATGGGGGTTGGCGCGACAGTATATGCGCTTATCTGCAAAAACGGTTCCCCGATACCCGGTTCGACTTTATCGCTGCCGGAATTCCTTCGATGGGCAGTACGCCAGGCGCATTCCGTTTCGAACGCGATGTGCTTAAAAACGGGAAAGTTGATCTGTTGTTTGAAGAAGCTGCGGTTAACGACCGCACCAATGGATTCGGACCCGAAACGCAGGTTTTAGGCATGGAAGGTATTGTTCGTCATGCCCGCGAATCGAATCCGGCAATGGATATTGTGGTTATGCACTTTGTTGATCCGGATAAGATGACTGAATACCGAAAAGGAATAACACCTCCTGAAATTGAGAATCACGAGAAAGTTGCGGCTCACTATGGCGTTTCAACCATCAACCTGGCCAAAGAAGTTACGGAGCGGATTGATAACGGCGAATTTACATGGGAAAACGATTTTAAAAACCTCCACCCCTCTCCTTTCGGCCAGCATATTTATTACCAGTCGATGAAGTCGTTCCTGGATGCCTGCTGGAATGGCTTTGTGGCCGACGATGACAAACTCACGGCCTACCCACTCCCGTCAAAACTGAACGAAGCCTGCTATAATCGTGGGGTCTTAATTCCTGCGATTGAAGTTCACCCGGTAAAAGGCTGGAAAATGGATATGAACTGGAAACCAACTGATAAAACCGGCACGCGCGACGATTTCACAAACGTACCCATGCTAATTGCAGAAACTCCAGGCGAACCCCTGAAATTTGACTTCGAAGGAAATGCCGTTGGAATAGCGATCGCCTCCGGGCTGGATGCCGGGATTATTGAATACCGCATTGATAAAGACAATTGGCAAAAGCAGGATTTGTTTACCCAATGGAGTTCGCAACTGCATCTACCCTGGTTTTATACCTTGAGCTATGGTCTAAAGCCTGGCAAACACCAGCTTGAGATTCGTGTCTTGCCCGAAAAAAATTCGCAAAGCAAGGGAACTGCCTGTAGAATAAGGTATTTTTATGTGAATGGAATGAACGAAAACAATTGAAAACAATAGAAGGCGATGGGAAACAATTGTATTCCACCGCCTTCTATTGTTTTCAATCCGCTATTTCACCAGTTTCGAAATTTCTTTAAATCCGGGAGCACCAGCGCTTCTGGTCAGTTCAAACAAAACCGACTCATAAGAAGTCATCATGATTTCTTCGTGGCGGAACCGTTCTGCTGCCAGATCAACATTATCAAATAAGCGCGACGATACGCAGTCCATAACCACTACAGGTGTATATCCGGCAGCTTTCAGGTCTATCGCTGTTTGTAACACACAAACATGCGATTCAATTCCGCAGATAATCACAGTTTTCTTTCCTGACCCAGCTAATTTCCCGGCAAAAACGGGTTCATCAAAGCAGCTAAAATCTTTCTTTTCGATATATTGAAAATCAGGAACTAACGCTTTGATTTCTTCAATAGTTTCGCCTAAGCCCTTGGTATATTGTTGGGTAACCAATAGCGGTAATCCCAATATTTGCAAACCCTGAATCAGTTTTTTGCTGTTTTCAACAAATACTTCACTTTCTTCCATTACTGGCACCAACCGCTCCTGAATATCGATCACCAAACCAATACTATTTTCTCTTAAAATGCGCATTCTATAAAGTTTAAAGTTCCAAATTTCAAGTTCCAGGTCAGTCTCTGAAAACTGACCACTTGTGACTGCCTACTTATTTTGTCCGGCCTGCTCGCGCGATTTATGCCCAAGGTAGCCGCCGTGATGACGCTTGGCGTATTCTTCATTACTGAACCCGATGCGTTTCATCATCATCACCACCAAAACATCGCCAATAACAGTCATAACCGTAGTCGAAGTGCTTGGAGTAAGCCCCAAAATACAAACCTCTTTCGGGTTGCCGGTTTCGAGGCAAACATCGGCCATCTGTGCTAATTCCGACTCCTTATTGCTTGTGATCACTATTAGCGGCAAACCTTCGTAAAGGTTTTCGGCCAAATGAACCAATTCCAGTATTTCACGTGTTTTTCCTGAATTGGAAATCAGTAACAATACATCGTTGGGCTGAACAACGCCCAAATCGCCATGCTGAGCATCGCTTGGGTGCAAAAATACAGCAGGAGTACCTGTTGAACTAAAAGTAGTAGCAATATTCAACGCAATCTGGCCGGCTTTTCCCATTCCCGAAGCTACCAGCTTACCTTTGAGTTTGTGGACCCGTTCTTCGATGATTTGAATGGCTTTTTCGAACGAATCGTTAACTGGTATATTTTGGATTGCTTCTGCTTCCTGACGTAAAACTTGTTTGATATCTTCAATCATATTCGTATTTTTTTTGACGAGCAAAAATAGGCTAAATATTGCTAAACATTTATTCCAACATCTATTTTTCAAAGAGTAAAATTGATGTTTGTCAATTTTCAGCTAATTAATTCGCCTTTTCACTTACTTAAATCTGTTTTTTTAAAACTAAACAACTTTTGAACTGTTTTAGTACTTCAAAATTGGAATCATACTAACCAATAACTTTTCTTGAAATGAAGATTCACGAATATCAAGCCAGACAAATTTTCAGGAATTATGGCATTCCTGTGCCTGACGATGTGTTGTGTTACACCGTCAGCGAAGTTGAAAATGCAGCGCGCGAACTTAATTGCCTGACCGTTGTAAAAGCGCAGGTATTGGCTGGCGGGCGCGGAAAGGCCGGTGGCGTAAAGCTCGCCCGAAATGTTGATGAAGCCATTAATGCCGCCAAACAAATACTTGGAATGAGCATTAAAGGACTGACCGTAGAAAAAGTACTCGTAACCAAAGCTGCCGACATTGAAAAGGAATTTTATATTGGGTTTGTAAACGACCGTAATTCGAAATCGGTTACACTAATGGCTAGCGCCGAAGGTGGTGTTGAAATAGAAGAAGTTGCCAGGAATACACCCGAAAAGATCATTAAATTTCCGGTAAATGCACAAACCGGATTACTCGATTTTCAGGCCAGGGATATCGCTTTAAGCCTTTTGGGCGACATCAAACAGGCACAAAAAGCAGCAGCAATTTTGACTAAATTGTACAAATTATATATTGAAACTGATGCTACCCTTGCTGAAATTAACCCGCTTATTTTAACTCCTGAAGGAAATGTTTTGGCCATTGATGGCAAAATGAATTTCGACGACAATGCGCTTTTCAGACAACCCAAAATATTGGCGATGCGCGAGCCGGATGCCGACGAGAAAAAGGAAATTGCCGCTCACGAAAAAGGCTTATCGTACATTAAGCTCGACGGAAATATTGGTTGTATGGTCAATGGCGCCGGACTGGCAATGGCAACGATGGATATGATTAAATTATATGGCGGTTCTCCTGCGAATTTCCTCGATATTGGAGGTAGCTCTAACCCTCAGAAGGTGATCGACGCCATGAATATTCTTTTGTCAGATAAGAATGTAAAAGCAGTGATGATCAATATCTTCGGTGGAATTACCCGTTGCGATGATGTTGCCAAGGGATTAATCAAGGCGCTTGAAGTTATTATGACTGACATTCCAATCGTCGTTCGTCTTTCGGGTACCAATGCCGAAGAAGGACTGGCTCTTTTGAAGCAAACCGGACTTCCAACCGTGGGGTCGATGAGCGAAGCTGCTAAAAAAGCCATTGAACTTAGTAAAAAATAGTCTTTAAAAATATCCAATACTGAATATTGAATAATCAATTTCCAAAAGAGTCAACCTGGAACTTGAAACTTGAAACTTTCCAATAATATTTAAAATGAGCATATTAGTTAATAATGATACCAAACTGGTTGTTCAGGGAATAACTGGTCGCGACGGGAAATTTCACACGGGTCGCATGAAAGAATACGGAACCAAGGTTGTTGCAGGCGTTTCACCTGGTAAAGAAGGTGAAACTGTTGAAGGTGTTCCGGTTTTCAACTCGGTTGAAAATGCAGTAAAAGCAACCGGGGCAAATACATCCATCATTTTTGTGCCTGCTCCTTTTGCTGCCGATGCTATTTTGGAAGCGTCGTATGCCGGAATAAAGCTTGTTGTTGCCATAAGCGAAGGTGTTCCGGTTCAGGATATGATTCGAATTACTCCAATCCTGAAGCAAAACAGCACTTTACTGATTGGCCCGAACTGCCCGGGCTTGATAACTCCCGGCCAATCTCTTATTGGAATCCTTCCGGCAATGATCTTCAAGGAAGGCCCCATCGGGTTTATTTCCAGAAGTGGCACTTTGACTTATGAAGTTGTAAATCAGCTTACCCTCAACGATTTCGGCCAAACAACCTGCGTGGGTATTGGCGGCGATCCGGTCGCCGGATTATACTTCATCGATTTGCTCGAACGTTTTGAAGCCGACCCTGATACAACTGCTGTTGTATTGATTGGAGAAATTGGCGGTGATGCCGAGGAACAAGCCGCCCGCTTTATTGCCGAGAAAATGACAAAACCTGTAGTCGCATTCATCGCCGGACAAACGGCTCCTCCCGGGAAACGCATGGGACATGCCGGGGCTATTATTTCAAGCGGTTCGGGAACTGCCTCCGAAAAAATTGCAGCATTTAACGCAGCCGGTGTTCCGGTGGCCAAAGAACCAGGCGAAATTCCGGAACTGCTCCGAAAGAAACTGGCTGAGCTGAAATAGTTGGCAGTATTCAGTCTCAGTTTGCAACAAGAGATGTTACGGGTTGCGGGATTCGGGTTTCGAGTTAACCGTAACATGCAACTCGAAACCCGTAACGATATAAAAAGGCAGGCCTTGGGTTTGCCTTTTTTTCGTAATTTCGGGCAATCAATTTATTGCAAATGCTGAACTATCTGAAAATAAATTCTGAATCGGAAATACCTAAATACAAGCAGGTTGTCGATCTGTTTCTATCAGATATTGAAGCCGGAATTTTAAAGCAGGGGCAACGCATCCCATCAATAAACGAAACCAGCGAGGAACTGTTACTTTCGCGTGATACGGTTGAAAAAGCTTACGTTTACTTAAAAAAGCACGGAATTGTATCTTCAGTTAAAGGAAAAGGATACTACATTAACAGAACCGATGTTAACAAAAAGCTCAAAATTTGTTTGATATTCAATAAACTGAGCAATTACAAACGAAGTATCTACTACTCGTTTGTAAAAACAATGGGTACGAAAGCCAGCGTCGATGTTTTCATTTACAACTACGATCTGGACGAATTTGAGGCCATTATCGATAAAAACCTGAACAGTTACGACTATTTTGTAATCCTGCCTCATGTTCGCAACGAAAATGCCAATATTGCCGAAGTAATCAAGAAAATCCCGCGTGAAAAAGTATTGATTGTTGACCGTTTTTTGGAAGAATTGAGAGATTATCCGGTTGTCTATCAGGAATTTGATAAAGACATACAAACTGCTTTAACCTGCGGACTCGATTTGCTTAAAAAATACGATCAGCTTAACCTGGTATTCCCTCAGTCCGAATATTACCCTCCATACATTGTTCGTGGCTTCCGAATCTTTTGTCAGCTGAATAACTTTAAGCAATCGATTATTGACGGAATTGAAGATGCCGAAATACGAAAAGGCGAAGCTTATATCATCGTTTCCGACGACGATTTATATGCTTTTATCCGAAAAATAAAGGCCATGAACTGGACACTTGGCCGCGATTGCGGAGTGGTTGCCTACAACGAAAACCAGGTGAAAGAATTGCTTTGCAATGGAATTACAACCATATCAACCAACCATGAAGAAATTGGGCAACTGGCAGCACAAATGATCCTTTCCCAAAAATTTGAACGTATAAAAAGCCCCTTTCAGTTTATCCGAAGAAATTCGCTGTAAAAAAGTTAGCAGTCACAGTATTCAGTCGCAGTAGTGATTACTGAAAACTGAGACTAATTACTGACCACTATTTTTACTCTAACAGCTCGTTATCGTGCATTTCGCGCATGAAAGTCACAAAATCATTTTTTCGGTCAGAGTCCATCCATTCGAGGCTGCGGCGCGGATGTGCGTTCAGTGCCCCTGAAATCAGGTAGGGAATATGATAGCCCCAGTCTATTTGCTTTTGCATAGGATGTACATGATCCTGAATAGCTTGCAGCAGAGGTAACAATCGATATTTCGGATTTTTCAGAAAAGCAATCAATATCTCAATCGGACAGTTTCCTGCGCCGCGGCCAAGCCCCATCAGCGTGGCATCGAGCATAGTACAACCTTCCATAATAGCGGTGTATGTATTCGACATGGCCATCTGCATATTGTTATGTGCATGAATTCCAATTTCCTTGCCGGGTAAAGCATTCATGTATTTACGTACTAAATGCTGAATCGACTCCACGTACATACTTCCAAAGCTATCGACAGCATAAAAAACTTTTACACGCGACTGGGCAATGTCTTTCAGCGCCTCATCAAGTTCGTGTTCGTTAACTGTCGAAACAGCCATAAGGTTAATACAAACTTCGTAACCTTTGTCCATGCAATGATGAGCCAGCGCAATTGCTTTATCAATCTGATGAACATAACATGCGACACGAATCATATCGAGCAAACTGTCTGATGCCGGTGGAATATCATCCAGATCAATGCGACCTATATCGGCCATTGCAGAAAGTTTGAGATTGGTTTCGTTTTTTCCAACGATGCGCTCCAAATCTTTTTGGTGACAAAATTTCCAAGGCCCCATTTCTTTCCTGCTAAAAGATTTTTCACTACTTAAATAACCAATCTCCATGTAATCAATGCCAGCTTCAACACAAGCATTATACACTCCTCTGACAAAATCATCAGAAAACTGCCATTTGTTCATCAATCCGCCATCACGAACGGTACAGTCCATTACTTTAATTTCCTGTTTAAACATCTTTCAAAAAATTAGGGGTTATTTAAGCGTTTTACTGTTTAGTATTTCAAGTTCCTTACGCACATTGAATTTCATCAATATCCAAAATATTTCCTCCAAAAGGTCAGGATTCAAACCTAATTCTTCAGCCCATTCTCTCCGTTTGCTAATTACCTCCATTTGGCGGGATTCTGCGATAACCGAATCTTCGTCAGTTTTGAATTTAACTATCTCCTTTACAAATGAATAACGCTGACTAAAAAGCTGTAAAATCTGGTAATCAATCTCGTCAATTTCTTTTCTGATCTCATCAATATTCCGGCAAGTCTTTGGATCTATCATTGCAAGTTAATTTACCGCAAAAATAACAATCCAATTCAAACAGCCAGAATAAACTAATAAATTAACAGCAAAAACAGCAAACATCAAAAGAATCGTCAAATAATTGGGTTTCGAAATTACAAGCCCAATTCGTCGCTTATTTCCTGCATAGCAGTTAAAGCCAACTCAGCAAAATCATGAATTGGAATACCAATTTGCTCGCATTCCAGAATGTTTTCGCGCTTCACCGATGCTGCAAAAGCTTTTTCCTTCATGCGTTTGGTTATCGATTTTACTTTTACCGACGACAGCTTCTTGTCGGGATAAACCAGGGCCGTAGCCATAATCAACCCGGTAATGGTTTCACCGGCAGCCAGAGCGTGTTGAAAAACAGTTGTTCGTTCTTTTCCTGTAGCTACTTCATTGTGCATAACAATGGCATCGACAGCCTCTGGAGTCAGCAGTCCGTCGAGTATACGGACAGAGTATGGTCCATGCTTATACGGATCGGCATTTGTAATTTCAACATCCACATCGTGAAGTAAGCCTGCCAGTCCCCATTCTTCCGAATTATAACCCATTTTTAAAGCTAATGCTTTCAGAACAGCCTCACTGGCAAGGCAATGTTTAATCATATTTGTGTTTTGAATGTTATCATTCAAAAGTTTAACAGCAATTTCACGTGAAATCATATCAGTAGTTTTATTTTTGTTGAAAATAGTAAAATCTGAGATGGGACTTGAAATTGAACGTAAATTTTTAGTGGATGCTGAAAAATGGCAACCTGAAAATGAAGGAACTTTAATGGTCCAGGCTTATCTGGGTTTGGCGCCCAATCCAACGGTTAGGGTCCGAATAAAAGGGAACAATGCTTTTCTGACTATAAAAGGGTTCTCCGATTCTATTACACGGCCAGAATTTGAATACGAAATACCTGTTGAAGATGCAAAGCAATTGATGAAAATGGCCTTATCGAACCCAGTAGAAAAAATACGCTATGAAATTTTGTACAAAAATTCGCTATGGGAAGTGGATGTTTTCAAAGGTAAAAATGAAGGTTTAGTATTAGCTGAAATTGAATTAGACTCTGAAAATGAAGCATTTGAAAAACCTGACTGGATTCTGGCGGAAGTTTCGACTGATTACCATTACTATAATTCGTACCTTTCGGAATATCCTTTTAAAGAGTGGAAATAAAAAGGATGGCCTGATTTTTGAAAAGTAAATTATAACAAGATTGAAGCATGTACGTTTTAATCTAAGCCAATTAACCCGAAAACAAGTTATGCAATTAAAAAGAATAATTGCAGGAGTTATTATCCTGACCAGCGTTTCGCTATTCGCCGAAACTTTACCCGTTGACCGTAAGAAGAATAACGGTCAAAATGATGTTGATTCAGTAAAACTAGGTATCGATTTTCTTAAAAAGCATCTCCAGATTTCAAAAGAATGGCATTCCGAAAATCCGGAAATACTGAATTCGATGAAAGGTTTAATTGATTACACCGAAGATGAGCGTATCGATACCATTCTATCAAAACTTGATATGTTTCATCAAAAAGCTGACTTCAAATACATAACACGGTTGCCCCAAAACGTAAGCGACTCACTCAATCTTAAAGGCTATTTACCTCATGCCTCAATTTTGGAGAAAATGAAACAACTTGACCGAGCCATTTGGAATGGTGTAGATATGAATGCTATTCCGTTAAATGAAAACCTTAAAGCCGGGCCTGATGGTAAAGTTCCTCCTATAACAGAAGGCGATGAGACAGCCATTATACGCCGAACATTCATTTCGCTACCCGATAGTTTAAAAGATATAAATAATCCACCTGCAAGTCCGGAAAGGATAAAGAAACGGCAGAAAGAACGCAGTATTTTACTTGAAGCTGCACGTCAGCGTTTTAATAAACAAATAGCAGAAATGAACCTTGATTCAGCTATTACTGCTTATCGTCATTATGCAGTTAAAATCTATTCCGATTCACTTCAAAACCGGTTAAAAGACTCGTTAAAAGTTCAGAACCAACAAACTTTAGCTCATTTCAACGACTCTATAGTCAGAATGGTTAACGACTCTATTAGCTTGTTCGTTAAAATTTTACAGCGCCAAGCCAAAAATGACTCTATTTCTGTAGCAATTCAATCGCTATCAGGGAAACCATCGCAAATTTGGCTTCAAAACAATAAAAGACATATCAGTCGTATGTTTATCAAAAACATGCAAAATGACTCAATTGGGGTTCAATTAATGAATATTGACAAAAAAACGATTGGAATTGCAATTGAAGATGATGTAATGTTCAATAGAATTGCACAAAAACAAAGGCGCGATTTTTCATTTCAAACATTGAGCACCGATAGTAAAATATCGAAAATAAAAAAGAGATATGATGTAGTTGCACCTTGGGAATTAGGTGGAAACGGCACTTTTGGGTTTACACAAACATACCTGAATAACTGGAAAGCCGGAGGAAATTCTGCATTCTCAATTTTAACCGTATTGAAAGGCTATGCCAATTATACTTCAGGTAAAACAAAATGGGAAAATTCAGGCGAATTCCGCAACGGATGGATACGACAAGGTGGAACTGTTAAACAGACCCAGAAAAACGACGACAAACTTGAACTGATTTCCCGTTTTGGGTTGAGCGCTTTCAAAAAATGGTATTATAGTACTGAAATTGATTTTGTTACACAGTTTTTTAATGGTTATAATTATCCGGATAAAACTACTCCAATTTCGGCATATATGTCTCCGGCAAAAACCATCTTTAAACTTGGTCTCGATTATAAACCCAACGACAATTTTTCGCTCTTCATATCGCCAATTACAGCTAAATATGTCTTTGTCAGAGATACAGCAAAAGTCGACCAGACTAAATATGGCGTTCCGGCTAATGCTCAAAGCTTCTGGGAACCAGGTTTTAATACTGATTTGAAATACAAAATAAACTTCAATAAGCAGATCAGTTACGAAACCAAATATAAGATGTTCATTAACTACCAGTCGCCTTTTAAAAAGCTGGATATAAACTGGGAAAACACACTGGTTGCCCAATTAACCAATCGAATAAGTATGACAGTAAACCTTTACATGCTGTATGACGACAATGTGACATTCCCAACCGGGAAAATTGGAACCGACGGCAATGAGATTTACAAATCAAAATGGCAAACTAAAGAACTGACAACTATTGGATTTTCCTACAAACTTAGTAAACGCTACTACCAACGAAAGAAAATTGATTAACTGTAATCCTGAAAACAATTATGAAGACTTTTAAAAAGTATTTCAAAATAACTGCCGATCCGGCTGATGTTTACAATGCCCTTACGAATAAGGCAATGCTCGAAATCTGGACTGGCGAAAATGCTGTGATGGATGAAGTTCCCGGCGCCGAATTTTCGCTTTGGGATGAAAGTATCGTAGGAATGAACCTCGAATTTGAAAAGAATCGGAAAATTGTTCAAGAATGGTATTTTGGTGAAGACGATGATGATAAACGTTCTATTGTAACTATTAAACTACATCCCGACAAAAAAGGGACCATAATGGAAGTTCTTCAAACCAATATTCCTGACGAAGCTTACGAAAATATTGCTGAGGGTTGGGAAGAAGATTATTTTGCAGCGTTGAACGAGCTTTTCGAGGAATAAAGAACGTAGAAAATAACAGCGCAGGCAGTATCCAGAAAACCGAATCAGGCCTGTGCATATTACATTCCTGGTAATCTAAAAAAATGAATCATAAAAAATCCCGAAACCTTCTCCAGATTTCGGGATTTTTTATGACTTGTCGGTTCTTACTAGAACTGGTGATAAACGCTTTCTTCGAGGTATGGATGATTTTTAGGCACCAGGTTTGCTTTCGTCAGCGTGTTGGTGACAACCAGCGCAAACAAACCTAAAAACCCGAGGTAAGTACCAATTTCAACCAGACCGAATTTGGCTTCGTGAACCACTGCCGGCCAAATGTAGTAGTACAACTCGGTGTACTGCCCCACCATCATGATCAGAATTACCGGAACCATAAATACCTTGCTTCTTGAGGTCATTCGCGGCATCAGGAACAGGAATGGAATAAACCAGTTGAGGATAATGTTGGCATAGAAAAGTACACCAAAAGCACCTTGTGAACGATTGACAAAGAATATAGTTTCTTCTGGAAGGTTTCCGTACCAAATCAGCATAAACTCGGCAAAATTGAAATAACCCCAAACGATGGAAAGCATAAAAATGTATCTTGAATAATCGTGCAGGTGACTGCGATTCAGCATTTTCAAGTAGCCATACTTGTGTAAAAGAATAACAATTAATGTAATCATAGCCGCTCCATGCTGGAATGCGGCGATAAAACTTTTGGCAGCAAACAGTCCACTAAACCAATGCGGTTCGAGCGACATGAGCATATCGATGGCAAACAACGTGAAACTGATCGCCACGATGAAAATGAACACTTTGGAGTATTTTTCAGAATCGTAGAAATGTTGCAATCCGCCTTCAGCATCTTCTTTCAGCGATATTTTCCGAAGCAGGCGAACCATCACCGTCCACAGACCGAAGAACAAAATGACACGGATAAAGAAAAATGGAACATTCAGGTAAGGTGCTTTGTGTGCCAGCAATTTATCGGTTTCGGTGATTCCTTCGTGCGACCAATGGAAAAGCGAGTGCATTCCGAAGTACAGCAACAGGAAAAATACAGCTGCAACCGGAATGTATGACGCCATCGCTTCGGGAATCCGTTTGAATGCCGACGACCAACCTGCCTGCGCAATGTATTGAATCGCCCCGAAAAACCCGGCTCCAATGGCCAGTGACACAAAATAATAGTTGTTCAGGAGGTAATTGGCCCATGCACGATGCGGATCCATTGCAAATCCGGCTCCCAGCGAGATTACCCCGATGCCGATTAATCCATACAGCAGGTTTTTAAATTTCTGAGGAACAATCAGTTTATCTTCCATTGTATCCATATTCGTTTGTTCTTTCGTTTTTTCTCTCTTTCAAAGGTTATCTCTTTTCCGTCCGAAATATCATTATTGCTTTGTTTAACATTTCCCATCGGACGGATTTTTCTTCTTATTTTTTTCCCGGGAATTCGTCCCGGGCTACCATACTTACACCGCTACGCGGTTTCAAAAAGCCATTTCAGTCTCAACTTGGAACTTGGAGCCTGAAACTTGGAACTTCTACTGCTTCTGTAGCACTTCTTTCACGTACATAGCCACTTTCCAGCGGTCTTCAGGCCTGATTTGTGCACCGTGCGCGGGCATTACCCCAAATCCAACGGTTTCGACATGGAAGATTTCTCCGATCGGGCCTTTTTTAACTTTATCCGACAAGAGGCTTTTGGGTGGAAATGGATATTTGCCGCTCGTGAACAGGAATCCTTTTCCATCACCTTTGTCTCCATGACAATTGATGCAATAAACTCCGTAAACCTGCTTGCCGCGTTCAATATTTTGCGCTGTTGGTTTATACGGATTTACCAATTCCAGTCCGGCTTTCACGCGGTCCTCGTCAGTCTTTTGGTAATAATAAGGTTCGTAGCCGATTGGAATCGTTCCTTCAACCGGATTGCGCATAGTTTGCCCGTTCGCAAAGTTTGGATTGGATGTATAGGTTTCGTAGGCAGGTGATTTCACCATATCGTCGAAATATTGCCAGCCGGTCGTATTCCGGTCGCGGTCGCACGAGGCAAAAGCCACAATAATCAATGCAAATGCAATATTTTTAAGGTTTTGTATCTTCATAGATCAGGCAGTTTTTTCAGTTTCTTTTTCATAGATCTCAGATGCTCCATACGACTGGAACAACTCGGTGATCTCAGGTTTTCCTACATTCATCGTTTCCTGATCGAGCAGGATAATAAATTTATCGTCGGTAGCTCGTATATCAATGATTTCAGCCTTTTTGCCAGGATAAATTTTGGCCCTTACCGAGAAAGTAAACAACGTCAGTAAGGTAATTGTGAGGATTGTTGCCACAATGGTTACCACAATAAATGACGGAAAGGTGTTAAACGGCTTTCCGCCAAAATGCAAAGGCCAATCGATAACCGCAGCATAATACATACCACTGAGCAGCAAAATCACTGCACCCAGTCCGTAGAAAAAAGCCGCATAAGTAATGCGCGTTTTGTTCTTCATACCATGCAAAATCTCGTGAATCGGGTAAGGTGTGTACACTTCCTCCACCACAACGCCTTTCTCAAGCGCCTTCTCGAAAGCGTCGATCAGCGTGTGCTCGCTGTCGAAAACGCCAACCAGGTATTTTTTATTCATAGTCATGGTGATGTCCGGGTTTTAAGTGAGTGGTTTGCTGTTTATTGAATTTGGCCACCATTTTAACTTCGCTGATGGCGATCTGCGGAATGTAACGGAAGAACAGCAGAACTCCGGCAGTAAACATACCAAGCGTTCCTACAAAGAAGCCGATTTCAACCGAAGTTGGATGATAAGCCGCCCAACTTGCCGGCAAATAGTTCTTCGACAGCGAAGTGACAACGATATTGAAACGTTCGTACCACATTCCGAGGTTAATCAGCAAAGAAATTACGAATACCACCCAAATGCTGTTGCGAATCTTTTTCGACCAGAACAACTGTGGCAACAAGGCATTCAGGGTAAACATCGCCCAGAACTGGAACGCATAATCGCCAGTGATTCGGTTTTTAAAGAAGGTGTAAAACTCGTATTCGGAGCCTGAATACCAGGCAATAAATATTTCAGTAATATAAGCGGTTCCCATAATGAGGGAGATGAACACCAACACACGGCAAACCGCATCAACGTGGCGACTTGTGATGAAATCTTCCATGTTGTAAAGCTTTTTCATCAGGGTAACTAGCGTTAGTACCATTGCAAAACCTGAGAAAATTGCACCAACCACAAAATACGGCGGGAACAAAGTAGTGTGCCAGCCCGGCTCAACCGAAACCGCGAAGTCGGTGGACACAATGGAGTGAACCGAAACTACCAGCACGGCAGCAATTCCACCCAACACGAAAGCCAAACCTTCGAAGCGCAACCATTCTCTGGAAGAACCGGTCCAGCCGAAAGAGAAGAATCCGTAGATTGCTTTTTTGATTTTCGATTTGGTGGTGTCGCGAATGGTCGCAAAATCAGGAACCATCCCGAAATACCAGAAACTGGCCGAAATCAACAGGTAAGCCGAAATGGCCACAAAGTCCCAGAACAGCGGCGAGTTAAAGTTCACCCACAAAGGTCCGCGGGTATTTGGGTAAGGAAAAATCCAGAAAAACAACCACGGACGGCCCATGTGCAACAACGGGAACAAAGCCGCACACAACACGGCAACCACGGTCATTGCTTCAGCAGCGCGGTTAATGGCAGTTCTCCACTTCTGGCGCAAAATGAGCAGGAAAATCGAGAACGCTGTTCCGGCGTGACCGATACCTATCCACCAAACGAAGTTGATGATTTCCCAACCCCAGGCCACGGTGCTGTTTTGCCCCCATGCCCCAATCCCCTGCGTCAGGGTGATGTAAACACTTTGAATTCCCCACGCGAACATCAGCAGGGCAATTCCCATCGTGATGTACCACCAGCGCGGTGTTTTGGCATAAATTGGCGCCAGAATTTCCGCCGAAATCTGACTCAGCGATTTTTCTTCGCCGTCAATTAATTTCCCTCGTACGTCCGTTTTATACATAGTTCGGTTTGATTTCTATGATTAATCAAGCTTTTTCGTTTCATTTTCAATACTGCATTAAAGGAGCACAGCACACTTTTCGTATCAACCACTGTTCTTTAAATTAGGTCAGTAACGAAATGGAATTCGCTTACCCCTTTTTCTCTTCTATGCGACTATTATTTTTTAGCTCATTTCTCACTTTGGTCAGGTAATTCACCGATGGCAGCGTGTGCAATTCTTCAAGTAAATTGTAGCTGCGGTCTTCTTTTACCAGCTTCGAAATGCGGCTGTTTGGGTCGAGCAAGTCGCCAAAAACAATGGCATTTGCCGGACACGACTGCGCACAGGCTGTTTTGATTTCGCCATCAGCAATTGGTCGCCCATCGATTTTTGCCTGCAATTTTTTCTCCTGAATACGCTGCACGCACATCGAGCATTTTTCAACTACCCCGCGCGAACGAACCACCACATCGGGGTTCAGCACCATGCATCCCAAATCGCTGTTCGAGTTGAAGTCGAATTTTTCGTTCTTCACATACTGGAACCAGTTGAAGCGGCGCACTTTATACGGGCAGTTGTTCATGCAATATTTTGTTCCCACGCAGCGGTTGTAAGCCATTTGGTTCAACCCTTCCTCGCTGTGCGGCGTGGCGGCTACCGGGCAAACATTTTCGCACGGAGCATTTCCGCAATGCTGGCACATCACTGGCTGGAACGACACTTTCGGGTTCTCCGGATTTTCTGAATAGTACCGGTCGATGCGAATCCAGTGCATGATACGGCGGTTGCGCACCTGCTCTTTCCCGATTACCTGCACGTTATTTTCGGCCTGACACGAAATGGCACAGTTTCCGCAACCGGTGCACGAATTCAGGTCAACCGCCATGCCCCAATGGTGACCGTTGTATTCAGGCTCTTTGTATAAGGTAACCGATTTGGCTTCGTGTTCAGCTTTAATTTCGTTTCCTGAAACCGGATTTTTGATGTAGTCGGCCAGCGTCGTTTCGCGCGCAATCGGGCGACCTTCCATCGAATAGTGCGTTTGCGAAATGGCCAGTTCGAAGGTCTTTCCTGAAACTTTTTCGACTTTGGCGCCGGTCACAAAATATTGACGGTTTCCACTGGCAATGCCCACAAACGGGTACATGTTTTTGCCGGTTTTGTCGCCTACTTTTCCTGAAACTTCGCGACCATAACCCAGCGCCACCGAAATGGTATCTTTGGCTTGTCCCGGCTGAATAAACACAGGCAACTCCAGTCCATTCACCGAGATTACATCCTCGTTTTTCAAGCCGTTTTCTTCGGCATAAGCAACCGGCACAGCGGCAAAATTGTCCCAGCTGATTTTGGCAACCGGGTCGGGCAATTCCTGTAACCACGGATTGTTAGCATATTTTCCGTTCCCGATGGCAATGCTTTCGTAAAGCACCACTTCAATTCCTGAAGCGGCTCCCTTTATCTGGCTGGCAGCCTGCGAAAGGCCATCCGAAGAGTATGCTGATTTGTTTTCTAAAGCAGTTTCGTAAACGCCGCGTTGCAGTGATTTGTCCCAAAACCGGCGAAAATCGGCCACCTCCTTTTGTGTCGCAAACTGGTTTTCTTTCCAGAAATTCTGAATAAAATCGCGGTGTTTTTGTGGTTCGCCGGCCCATTTCAGCAAAGTTTCCTGAACCGGACAGGCATTGAAAATTGGCGCGATGGTTGGTTGCGCCAAACTAAACACTCCGGATTTTGGCTCCAGATCGTTCCACGTTTCCAGGTAATTGGTTTCGGGTAAAATATATTGGCAAATGGCCGAGGTTTCGTCTTTGCGTTCGGCAAACGATACGCTCAAGCCAACTTTCTTGATCAATTCGGCAAACTCTTTTCCTTTCGGGTGATCGAACACCGGATTGGCATTCCAAACCAACAACGCCTTTACATTTCCGGCTTTCAGGTCGGCCAGCAAACGGTCGGCATCGGCGTCAATGCCCTGTTTGGTGAGCAGCGGACGATCCAACCCAATGGTTTCTCCGTAATTGCCGAGCAATTCGTTGATGCCATTAATCAGCAACTGGATATTCTCGTCGTTGCTTCCTGAAATAACCAAACTTTGTTTTGGATGATCGAGCAATTCTTTGGCCAGTTCGCTGATGTCAACCGAGGATTTGGCTCCGGAGAAAACCGAGCCACCTTTTGCTTTGGCAATTTCGTTGTACAAGGCCAAAACGATAGCGCCTTCTTCCGAAGGTTTGATCGGGAAACGCACATCAGCATTCGATCCGCTCAATGTCATTCCGGCCTCAAACTGATAATGGCGAAGCATTTCCTTGCGACCATCCTGCAAACTGCGGGCTGCCGTGTATGCTTTGGTGTATTCAACCGTCGAAAGCCAGCTTCCGAGGAAATCGGCGCCAAAACTGACAACTACTTTCGCCTTTCCGAAACGGTAATCAGGAATAAAAGCCGAGCCAAAACTCTTTTTGTTGGCCTGCAAAATTCCCGATGCCGAAACCGGATCGTATTGTATCCATTCTACATTTCCCTGTTTTTCAGCAAACTTCTGGATAATCTTTTTTGTTGACGGAGAAATAATGGTCGAACTTAACAGCACCACTTTGCTACCTTTCACTTTCGAGAGCGCTGCGGCAATTTCCTCATCGGCTTTTTCCCAGGTAATTTCCTGTCCACTTTTCAACGGGCCCTTGAAACGGGCGTCGTCGTACAAGTTCAGCACCGAAGCCTGAATGCGCGCCGTTGTTCCCCCCTGCGAAATGGAGCTCAGCGTATTTCCTTCAATTTTGATCGGACGACCATCGCGAACTTTCACAATCACGCTACCATATTCGTTGCCATCGAAATACGACGAGGCATAATAATTGGCCATGCCGGGCGTCACTTCGTCCGGCTTCACCAAATATGGAATTGCTTTTTCGACCGGTCGCTTGCAACTGGCCACAATCGAGGCAGCAGCCAGGCTAAACCCGAATGTTTTCAGGAAATCGCGACGCGAAGCCGAATTCAGCTCTTTATCGCCTTTCAGCAACATGCTTTTTTGCTTGGCCTCTTCCCTAACCTCCTGACGGCGCAATTCCTGCGGATTGGCTAATTCATCTACACTTCTCCAGTATGTCTTCATCGAAGATATATTATCAGTTGTTTGACTTTCAGTTTTTAAACAATCATTATTGGATATTTCCAATCTCACATTATTCAACCTTTATTTCCATTCCGTCCGAAAATTGGACAACTCTCTTTTCAACATTTGTCCGCGGACAGGATTGTTCTTTGTTCATTATTTCCCCGGGGCTTCACCCCGGGCTGTTAGATTTCGCTCCTTCGGAGCTCTATTTTTCTCCATGTCCGTTGGCTAAAGCCGAACGACAAAGTATTAACTCCCCTTTCGATAGTCTCTGCAACTTGGAACTTGAAACCTGAAACTTGGAACGCCTAATAATGACAACGCATACAGTCGTTCGCACCAATATTTACGGCACGTATAGTATCCAGTTTGCCCGACTTGATTTGGTCGTGCAGTTTCATATAGTTGTCGTAATACGCATTATCCTTGAAGTTTACTTTGGTGTCACGGTGACAATTGATACACCAGCCCATCGATAAGTCGCTGTTTTGTTTCACAATGTCCATCGTTTGAACATCGCCGTGGCACTGTTTACAATCCACCTTGCCAACACCAACGTGCTGCGCATGACTGAAGAAAACATGATCAGGCAAATTGTGGATGCGCACCCATTCAACCGGAGTTTTGGTTTCGTTTGCCTCAACGACCTTGGCGATTTCGAATTTTCCGGAGCGTGTTCCCTCACGCACCAAAACGTGGCAGTTCATACACAATTCCATGGCTGGAATACCTGCTGATTTACCATATTCAACGGTAGTGTGACAATATTTACAGTCTATTTTGTTATCGCCGGCATGTACTTTATGCGAGAATTTAATCGGCTGATCAGGCGCGTAATTTTGCGACCGTCCTAGCTTAATGGCAGCATCGGCAACCATTTTCACCTGAAGTACCAGGGCCAGCATCAGCACAAAAACAGTAACAAAGCGATATTTGATTTTGCGGAAGAATATCAGGTCGAGCAAGGCCAGCGTAATCAGCAAACCAAGTCCGATGAAAATAATAATCTGGGTAACCGTTGGTCCTACTGATGGAGGTCCTTTGACAGCCAAATAGTCGAGATAGATTTTTACCTTTTTTAAGTCGGCATCTTCAATCGCAAAATTCTTATGTGATGCCTCCATTTTCTTGCCATTAGGTTGCATTACTACAGCCTGAAAATCCGAAAAATCCTTACCAGCAAACTTCTTGGCAATATCCATAGCCGAAGGGTTCCAGTTGATCTGCTCACCCGATGGTGTCAGAACATGACATGAAACACAAGATTCAAATCTTCGGTCCCTTGGTAAAAGCCCTTTAAAAAAACGTTCACCGCGCTTTACATCTTCCTGATGTGAACGGTCATCAGTCAACTCATCTGAATCATCCTGCGAAAATGCAGAAACCGGCATTGCCGAAAACGCTAGTAATGATAAAATAAATATTGCAAAAACTAACTTGAATCGTTGAATAACGGTTAGATTAAGACTTGGTTTTTTCATTCCCGAAGGTTTAGTATTTTGACTATTAGTGAAACCTCTTTTTTCGATGTTCATTAACAAACAAGTTTAGTATTGGTTTCAATATTTTAAGAAAAAATTAAAGATCTTGTTTTTCACTAAACTAAGCGATATGAAAATCAAATACTAAATACTTGTATATAAACGCATTAAAATGATATTCTTATTATTCGTTTGATAAATGCCAAATAAATAATAAAACTCACTTTGCTTATGATGTTAGAAAAGATGAAATAGTCATAAGAACAAACACTCATACCAACAGAAAATGTATAAATGGCTATTTCATTAGGTTGGTAAGGTATTAAAAAAGATGATGTTAATACAAAATGTAGAATAATCAATAAAAATTTACACGAATGAAACGATCATGCCATGGTAACAATTTTCAACGTGGTTGCAAAAAAGGCCATGTATATCTTGTGGAGAATGCCATTTTTTATGGCATGGAGTTCCATACGTACGCATTTAATATTCAACAAATTAATAACAATATTTACGTGTGAAATTATAAAAAGAACCAGTGTTATAATATTTGTTGATAAAATCAATGGTAAGCACTAAAAATAAGACCTTACATTAAAATCAGGTAATTAAAAATTTTATCATATTTTGTAGGTCGCAATTGAATCAAAATCTAAATTTGAGCAATATTTTTACTTCAGGAAGTACATATCAAACAACATATTTCAAGATTCGCGACTTTTAAATAAACGCAGATATTTTTTACCTTAGTGACTGAATACATTAAACCACAAAAAAGAAATGGACCTAGAGAATCTAAGTATATTAGTAATTGATGATGAACAAGAATCATTACAGCACATATTAAACTTACTTCAATCTAACCCGATCATTTCAGAAGTTATTACAGCGTCAAATACAAACGAAGCCATACTTAAAATTATAAATAATTCTCCTGATATTATTCTTATTGAATATCCTCCTGAAGGAAACACCGAAAAGGAATTATTTGAGTTAGTTAAATCAAAATTACCTGATTCATGCCTGGCTTTTGTTTCAAACACTAAAGACTATGCTAAAACTGCCATTCAATATGGGATATATAAATACATATTAAAACCCATAACTAAAACTGTAGTTAAAAATTTAATTGATAGTGTATTCGAAAACAACCAGTCAAATATTCAAAATCGGCTGGCACAAGTAATAAGCAGTAGTCCATCTGAAACAAAAATACGTTTCCTAACTAATAGCGGATATGTTTTCTTTAATCCAGATGAGCTTCTTTTTGGGAAGTCAACAGGTTATTATACTGAGCTTTACCTAACAAACAACAAACAAGAAATCAGTCATCTTTCTTTAGCGAAATTTGAAGAAAAAATGGCCCCATTTGGCTTTATGCGATTAAGTCGAACACATTTAATAAATCCAAAACACATCAAAAGAATCTTTAAAAAAGGGAATACTGTTACTTTGTATTCCAATGGTGTTGAATATGAAATTAAGGCCACAAAAGGTCATATAAAAAAACTGAGCAATTTTGATATCGAATAGAAATTATGCCTGACAAACAAACAATTACAGCTATAATTATTGACGACGAGTTACAAGCAATTGATTTGCTTGAAGCATTTCTTCGAACTTTTGATGAAATACAACTGGTGGGCAAAGAATGTGATCCTAATGTAGGCCTGGAATTAGTAAAATCAAACCCACCGGATATCTTATTTTTAGACATTGATATGCCTGATATGAGTGGATTGACACTTGCCGAAAATATTCAAGCCATCAATTTTCATTCGGAAATTGTTTTTACAACCGGACATCAGCACTATGCCTATGCTGCCCTTGGCATTGAACCACTTGATTTTTTGACTAAACCATTTTCATCTGATGATGTCAAAACTGTAATTTCCAAATACAAAGCTAAGGTTGAGAAAATAGATTATCACAAGAGATTAGATTCCCTGATCCATACCCAAAACAACCCTGTAATCATTAAGCTTCCTTCGATAAAAGGACTCCTTTTTGTTGACATAAAAGACATTGTAGTTCTTCAAGCCCGGCTGCATTACACCGATTTAATATTAGCTGATGGAAGTAAAGAGACAATTATCAGAACTATTATTAAACTTGCCGAACTTATTAACTCTCCTTCATTGTTCCAGGTTAGTCGTTCGGCTTTTATAAATCTCAATTACCTTCACCGAATTGAAAAGCAAAACATGAAATGTTTTTTGCGAGTAAATAATACAATAATTGAAGAAAAAATGTCAAGAGGAGCTATTGCTCTTTTCGAGAAAACAACTACATCACAATTTATTATTGAGTAAGAAAGTCAGTAAGATTTTGTTCCAACTGACTTTTAATACTTATTCAATTTTTTGCGGACTATCAACTTTTGAATCCAGTAAAGCTATATCGAGTACCTGAAGAATTGTATCCACGTAATGAAATTTTAGATCCTTAACATACACATTTTTAATCTCTTCCAAGTCCTTCTTGTTGATTTCTGATAAGATAATCTCTTTTATTCCGGCACGCTTTGCTGCCAGAATCTTTTCTTTGATTCCACCTACCGGTAAAACCTTTCCCCGAAGTGTAATTTCGCCAGTCATCGCCAGGTTCTTTCTCACCTTGCGCTGAGTAAATGCAGAAGCAATAGAACTAACCATAGTTATCCCGGCCGAAGGTCCATCCTTCGGTATAGCGCCTTCGGGTACATGAACATGAACATTGTAACGATCAAACAATTCTGGATTAATATTCAATTGTTCAGCATGAGCCCTAATGTATTCCAAAGCCAGCATAGCCGACTCCTTCATTACATCGCCAAGGTTTCCTGTTAAAGTAAGACCACCCTTTCCTTTACTTAAGCTTGTTTCTACATAGAGAATCTCTCCTCCTACAGCAGTCCAGGCTAAACCGGTAACAACACCAGCAAATGTATTTCCCTGGTAAGTTTCTTTTGTGTATTGTATAACTCCCAGGTATTCACGAACATCCTCTTTGGTCAATACTGTATTGAATGTCTCATCAAAAGCAATCTTTTTAGCGATTCTGCGAGCAATTTTGGCAATTTTCTTGTCTAACTCACGGACACCTGATTCTCTCGTATAATGTTCAATAATGTACTGTAAAATTTCATCAGGAAATGTAATCGACTTCAATTCAACTCCATGATTTTCAAGTTGCTTCGGAATTAAATGACGTTTAGCTATCTCTATCTTCTCTTCAACCAAATAACCGCTTACTTCGATCAACTCAAGCCTATCCCGTAATGCCGGAGCAATAGTGTTTAATGTATTGGCTGTAGCAATAAACATTACTCTCGACAAATCATACTCAAGTTCAATATAATTGTCATGAAATTCAAAATTCTGTTCAGGATCAAGAACTTCAAGCAATGCAGACGCTGGATCACCATGAAAATCCATAGAGACTTTATCTAATTCATCGAGAATAAAAACCGGATTCGATGTTTTTGCTTTTTTAATGTTCTGTAAAATCCGACCAGGCATGGCACCTATATAAGTTTTTCTATGTCCACGAATTTCGGCTTCATCGTGCAACCCTCCTAAACTCATTCGTACATAATTGCGGCCCAGAGCCTTAGCTATTGACCGGCCCAGAGAAGTTTTTCCAACCCCGGGAGGTCCATACAAACAGAGAATAGGAGATTTCATATCGTTTTTGAGCTTCAGAACAGCCAGATGCTCCAAAATTCGTTCTTTCACTTTCTCCAGTCCGTAATGATCTTCATCAAGAACCTGAGCAGCCCGTTTTAAATCAAAATTATCTTCTGAATATTCGTTCCATGGAAGATCGAGTAGTGTTTGGCAATATGCAAACTGCACTGAATATTCTCCTGCTGCCGGATTTAACCTCGATAATTTACCAACTTCTTTTTCAAAATATTTTGCAGCGTCCTCCGTCCATTTTTTCTCTTTAGCTTTTTCTTTAAATTCCTGAATTTCTTGTTCAGCAGGACTACCACCCAATTCATCCTGAATAGTTTTTATTTGCTGGTTGAGGAGGAATTCTCGTTGTTGCTGATCGAGTTCAGCTTTTACCTTGGCCTGAATATCACGTTTAAGCTCAGCCATTTGAACTTCACGAACCAGATAACTGATCGCCTGGATACCACGTTCTTTTATATCACCAATTCCAAGTAAAATTTGCTTTTCCTCAACTTTCAGATCAGTATTGGAGCAAATAAAGTTAATCAGGAAGGTAGAATTTTCAATGTTTTTAACAGCAAACGAAGCTTCTGGCGAAATATGCATCGAAACCTGCGCTATCTTGATAGATAAGTCTTTTAATGAACCTATTATTGCCGAAAATTCAGCCGAATTGTCATCAGGCTGGGTATCTTCAAGGATTGTCACTCCTGCTTTTAAATAAGGAAACTCCTGAAAATAATCCTTCACTTCGAATCTTTTTTTCCCTTGGATGATTACAGAAGTAGTTCCATCAGGCATCTCAAGTATTTTCAAAATCTGGGCAACTGTACCTGTTTCGTACAAATCTTTAGGTCCAGGGTCTTCAATGCTTCCATCCTTTTGTGCAATTGTACCAAGCAAACGGTTACCTCGATAAGCTTCCTGTACCAATTGCAACGATTTTTGCCGGCCTACTGTAATAGGCATAACAACACCTGGAAACATTACTGTATTTCGCAGTGGCAAAATTGGCAAAATGTCAGGCACATCAACATTCTTCAATTCCGCATCATCACCATCTGCAATAATCGGAACAATATCATTTTCATTATCTATAAAGCTGGAAATAAATATATTTTGCATATTCTTAAATTTTCGGTACTTTTTATTCGCCTAATACACACCTGACATTCTGACTGATAGACGAACAAATAAAATGGCCAGTCATATTTTGCAATCGCTATGCCAAAAAATTAAAATTTACGTATTGTGATTAAAACGGCACTTAAAAAAAAAGCTTCGCATAGCGAAGCTTCTCTAAATATTTTAAACAAAAAGTTATTATTTCTTTCTGCTTTCAAGGTGCTTCTGATATCTTGAATTGAACTTATCAACACGGCCAGCAGTATCAACAAGTTTCATTTTACCGGTATAAAAAGGGTGAGAAGAACTTGAAATTTCAAGTTTTACTACTGGATATTCAACACCATCAACAACTTCTGTTTCTCTGGTGTTTACAGTTGATTTTGTGAGAAATACGTGACCGTTCGACATATCCTTAAAAGCTACGGTACGATAATTTGCTGGATGTATCCCTTTTTTCATTTTGTTTTCTTTTCTATTATTTTTACGGCTTGCAAAGTTACTCACAGGAATGTAATTTCCAAACATTTCCAAACTAAAAATTTACATTTTTTGATTTTATTCATCAGCCCCAATTATAGGCGCCCTGTTAAAGGGTTTGGTACGATCAAAAAGGTAACGCATTGTATAGTGCGTTTTTACATGTATTCCTCCAACTGACTTATAAAGTGCAATAATTTTAGGATTAAAATCACCAGCCCACGACAATTCAACTTCTTTGTACTGTGGTTTATGTTTCATTAATTTATCCTGATACCAGAATATTGCTGACTCAATGCCCGATTTCTGATATTTTGGTGTAACTCCCATTATTAGAATTCTGGTTCTGGTCATTACTTTGGTCTGTTTGTAATACAATAACTTTAGTATATTAATAAAGTTTAATTTACCATTTAGTTTCTTCAATATCTGGTTAATATCAGGTATCATTACAAACAAAGCGATTGGTTCTCCTTCGTGATAGGCAAACCATATCATTTCCGGATCGAGTATCGCTTTTGATGATTTTATAAAATCGCGAATATCATCTTTGTCCAATGGTTGAAAATGTTCGTGAAAGCGCCATGCCCCATCATAGATGTAACAAAAATCATCCACATATTTTTCGGCATTGTCAAACGAAAAATGCTCGAATGAGTAACCTGGTTTTTGAGCAACCCATCCGGCAATTTTCCAAAAGCGTTCAGGAAAAGGTTTGGTATAGTCGAGATGATAACTATATTGCTCAAAATAAACTTCAAATCCATATTTCCTGAATAATTCCTGGTAATAAGGTGGATTGTAAGGCATACCAAATCCTTGATGCATAAACCCGTCAACAAGTAAGCCCCAGTTCATATAGTTTTCACCAAAATTAACAGGGCCATCCATTGCTTCCATGCCTCTTTCTTTTAGCCAGTTGCGGGCTGTATCAAAGAGCAGTTTTGCAATTTCGTAGTTGTTTATGCACTCAAAAAAACCACATCCGCCAGTTGGTTGGTCATAAGTAAATGCCTTTTTTCGGTTGTAAAATGCACCTATGCGGCCAAGAACCTCTCCTCTGTCATCAATTACAATCCACCTGTCAGCCTCACCGTTTTTGAACGATGGGTTCTTCTCAGGCGAAAAAACATCATCGATCATACCATGTAGCGGGCAAGACCAATTCGGATCGTTTTTGTAAACAATATTGGGTATTTCATGGAATAGTTTTCTGGTCTTTTTATCTGATACCTGTACAATTTTCATTTTATTGGATTTTGGTAGTCAAAGGTACTACAATTTGCAAACTTTATATGATAATTAATCTTTAATAATAGGTAATCGTTCGAATGGCCTGGTCTGATCGAATAAATAACGAAGGGTCTCGTGGGTTTTAGCATATTTTCCGCCAACTGCATTAAAAAGAGAAATCATTTTCGGATTGAAATCACCAACCCAACTCAATTCCATTTCGTTATACCAGGGCTTACGCAGAAAAACCTGCCGTAACTGCCAGAAAATACCCGATTCAACTCCGGCTCCCTGGAACCGTGGAATAACACCCATAACCAACACCCGGCAACGTGTCATTGTTTTTATTTGCTTCAGGTATAACAGTTTCAAGATATTAAACAAACTGAGTTTGCCATTTCTCAGGTGCGTCAAAATCTGATTCAAATCCGGAATCATCATAAAAAAGGCAATAGGCTCATCTTTGTGGAAAACATACCAAATAAATTCTTCCTCCAAAACAATTCTGGCATTACGAATCAAGGCTTTAAGTTCATTACGGTCAATAGATTTAAAATTAGCATGTTTATTCCATGCCTGTTCATAAACGGCAAGAAAGTCATCAATACACTGGTCTTGATTTTGAAATGAGAAGGTACGGAAACTGAAATCAGGTTTTTGGGCAACCCACTCTGCGATCTTCCAAAAACGTTGAGGTAAATCAGGGCTTGTAATATCTAAATGATAGCTGAATTGTTGATAGTAAGTTCTAAACCCATACGATTCGAACAATTTTTTGTAATACATAGGATTATATTGCATCCCAAATCCCTGCTGTTGAAACCCATCGACCAATAGACCCCAGTTAAAGAAGTTTTCACCAAAGTTAACTGGGCCATCCATTGCCGTAAATCCCTTAGACTGAAGCCAGCTTTTTGCCGTTTCGAAAAGTATTGCAGCAGTATTCTCATCATCAATACATTCGAAAAAGCCAATATTACCAGCCTGTTCAGCACCTATTTCTATTTTAACACGATTATAAAAAGCTGCTATTCGCCCTACAAACTTATTATCTTTCTTTACCAGCCATCGTTTGGCATCACCATCAACAAATCCGGCATTTTTTTCAGGATTAAAAATATCTTCAGTCATTAATCGGAGTGGCGATACCCAATTGGGATCGTTACGGTAGAGGTGAATGGGCAATCGGTGAAATGCTTCAATAGTTTTCCGATCGCCAACCTGAATAACTTCCATAATACAACGGTGTACTTTTATTTCTGGCATCGAAAATACTATTTATCGCCGGAAAACAAAACAGGGACCAAGGTCCCTGCGTTGTGTTTAATTGTTTTCCGGCATCTCAAGCATATTATTACGAAGTAGTTTCGTTTGTTTTTGCCAGCGAAATCAGGCCACCCATTGCTCCAAGGTTCATTGAATCGAGTGCTGAACTGGGCACAATCACCATCGAACCCTTTTCTTTCAGACCTTCAAAAAGCATATTCATTCCACGTAAATGAAGAGCCACAGGGTTATCGAGGTACTGTTGACTGGCCTCTGCAAATTTTTCTGATATTTCAGTTTCGGCGGTTCCCAGAATAACACGGGCCTGACGTTCGCGCTCAGCCTGCGCCTGTTTGCTCATGGCATCAGCCAGGTTTTCAGGAATGATGATATCTCGAATACCAACATTTTGGCACGTGATGCCCCACGGATTGGTGTGTTCATCAAGAATGGCCTGTAACTCATCAGAAATCTTTTGCCGATCCGACAGTAAATCAGATAATTCATGTTTTCCAATGGTGTCACGTAATCCGGTTTGTGAGATATTCAGTATCGCTTTTTCGTAATCCTGAACTTCGAGTGCAGCTTTTTCGACATCCCAAACCGTCCAATACACAACAGCATCAACATTGACAGGAACGGTATCTTTAGTCAAAGTTTTTTCAGCTTTAATGTCGGTTACACGCACACGTTGATCGATGTATTTGGCAATGCTATCGATGATTGGGATGATGAAAAAAAAGCCGGGACCTTTCAGTCCAATAAATCTTCCCATTCGCAGTACAACAGCCTTTTCCCACTGATCAGCTATGTGAATGGATGCTGAAATAAAAATTGAAAATAGCAAACCACCAATAAATACAGGCAGTTCAATAATTTTCAGGAAGAACAATCCGCCGCAAACAGCAGCTAAAATGCACAACAAGGTGATTGAAACCGGGTTAAAGTACTTAGTTGTTTCCATGTCATTTGGTTTTATTTAGTTCGTTAATCAGTTCGTCAACAGAAAAACCATAGCTGTGCGCTATTGTTGCAAATTCGCGTGTTATTTCCTGAAGCTTTTGTGTTCGCTCCGAGTCAGAGATTTTATTATCAACGGTACTAATAAAGGTGCCTGTACCCTGCTGGGTTTCCAGAATCTTTTGGATTTCAAGCTCTTTGTAGGCTTTTGCAACTGTATTCAGATTAACCTTTAGTTCAACTGCCAAAGCCCGCACGGTTGGCAACTGCTCGTTTATCGCCAAATTGCCCGATGCAATACCAAACCGAATTTGATCGATAATTTGCCGATAATACGGTGTTCCCGCTTTTGGATCAAGAACAAACTTAATCATACTGTATTAGTTTTATATTATACTAGTATTATAGTACAAATATACAACTTGATTTTAATATTCAAACGAATGTTAGATTTTTTATTCAAAAAAAATTTTAAGGAGTGAATGCAAATAAAAAAAGGGACCGAAGTCCCTTTAATTCATATCTTTAAGAACCAGTTTAGTCGCGGCTGGCAAGCTTCGAAAGCAAACGAAGCAATTCGAGGTACAACCAAACCAGCGTCACCATCAGGCCAAAAGCACCGTACCATTCCATGAATTTTGGAGCTTGTGCATACGAACCCTGAACAATCATGTCGAAATCAAGAATAAGATTCAGAGCGGCAATAGCCACGACGAAAAGACTAATTCCGATTGAAAGCGGGCTACTGTCGTATAAAAAGCTAACGTTAACTCCGAATAAACCAACAATAAAGCTCACAAAATAAACCAGTGCAATACCGCCGGTTGCAGCAATAATAATAGTCCTGAACTTGTTATTCACCTGAATCGTTCCAGAGCGATAAAGCATAAGCATCACCCCGAAAACACCGAAGGTGAGCAGAACGGCACGCATAACGAGACCAGGGAAACGGGCTTCGAATATAGCTGAAATAGCGCCAAGGAATAAACCTTCGAGAACGGCATAAATCGGAGCTGTAATGGCCGAACGCCTTGGACTAAAAGTAGTGATCAATGCGGTGATGAATCCGCCGATTGCACCAACCATTGCCCAACCCATTACACCAGATGGAACCATTGCCGGATTTGCCGGATCGAAAGCGCCGAAAAACTTACGCCAGGTGAATGATGCTGCAAAAACTACAAGCAACAACATCAGTGCAGTTTTATTGATAGTTCCATTAACGGTCATCACCCCATCTTCAGCGCTTATGGCTGATTGGTTAAATATATTCTTTCCAAATACAGGATTTGATGATTTTTCTAAATTCATTGTTTCAAAATTTTAATTTCTATTTTCATTCATAAAAACTATACCAAAAATAATCAGTAATAAACAAAATACGATAAACTTTAAGTATTCTTAACAAATAATTGTTGTATGTATACGCTTTTCAATTCGTTAAGAATGGCTTCTGCAAGAGTTTTACTTTCCTCTGAACCAGATAATTGTAATTCTTCGACAAATGATATTGCCCGTTTATTCATTCCTTCACTTTTGGAACCTAACACAATAAACGATCGATAAAATACCTGTTTCAGTTGCGGGTCTTTTGCCAAAGGTGACAAAACTTCAAAAAATGGCTCAAAGAACTCATCCATAGCCGATTTCTGAGTCATGACAAGCCTTCCCATCAGGTGAAGTCCAGTAAAACGAACCAAATGTTTCTTTCCGCGACACCATTCCAACGCCTTTATAAAAGCATATTTGGTTTTGCACCAAAGATGAGTGCTTAAAATTTCGGCAATTTCGGCAGACTCCAGACTTTTTGTCCAGTAGTCCATTTGTTCCTCGGTAACCGAATCGGGAACATCGAGCAGTGCTGCCAAAATCATGGTTTCGCGCCATTGCTTGTTCCAAAGCTTTAAGGCCAGCACATGATTGGGCTGGTATTGCGATGCAATTGACTTTAACTGAATCAGCGATACGCCCCAATTCATCTTGTAATTCAGGCCATGCTGCTTCATCAAATCAACGGTTTCGCCACTTTTTGACAGCCGTATTTTGGTCAGTATTTGCCGAAACTCCTGTTCGCGAGCCGGATCGTCGAGTAAAATATCCATCTTTAACAGATCAAAAATTCAATCACTATAAATTCTACCAGCAAAAGTACAGAATAAACCAAATGGCGGCTCACATTTAAATAGCTTGAAATACCCACTCCACATGTTTTTTTAACAAATACCATCAGGATAAGTTTCTCAAAAATGTAGGCGCAAACGGTTCCATAAGCTACACCGGAAAGGCCCCAAAGTTGAACAAACCAAAGGCTAAGCGACACATTCAGTACTATTTCGAGTAACGAAGCCCACAGAATAGCCCGGTTTTTTCCCAAACCAGTTAAAATTGTCTGCGGGAAAACAAGTCGGCTGACTATCAGCAACAAATAGATATTGAAAATTATAGCACTTTCTTTAAATCCTGAATTAAAAACAATGGGGAACAACCAATGCGAAACTGCCATTAGCAATGCCGAAAGTGGAAATAACCATGCAGCCAGCTTTTGTGCGTTTCGCTTTACTTCGGCCAGATTATCATTTAACCGACCAGCTTTGGAAAAACCCGAAAGCATTGAAGCACTGAAAGCATTAGCCAGGAGCAAAACCAGCGGAAACTCGCGTGCTCCAAACCGAAAAACAGCAAAAGTCGCATCGTCAAAATATCCGGTAATAATAAAGCCGTCGATATACTGACCCGATCCGCTTAAAAACATGGATAGAACAAGCGGACCAGCAACTTTCAGATGTTTCAGAATAAATTCGGAATTGAATTCAGGACTTGAATATTTCAGCAATAATACAAGCAACCACACAAAGCGAACGACGGCGCTCAGCACCAACCCCATCAGGCAATATTCCAATCCCCTGCCCCACCATGCGGGCAAAACAACCAAAAGAAACATCAGGGAATACGAAATAACTCCGTAAGCCACCAGACTTCTGGCTTTGTCCTTTATCAGGTAGATGTACTCGATCAATCCCGAAGGAGCTGAAAGCAGTAAATAAATTATGAGGTATTTTAGGTAAGGTACGCCGGAGCCTTTCAGCAAAACATGAGAAATACCATGCTCAAAAACCGTGACAAAACCAACTGCCAGAAGAGACAACAGCAAAAGCAGATAAAACATGTTAAATAAATCACCTGACTTTTTCGTTCCTGAACAGTTGTTCGATGTGGGCAGAAAACCCTGAATCAGCCCGTTCACCCAAAAGAAACTGACGGCCCCGGCAAGAAATAACACGGTTTCGTATTGACCAATTTCCGATTTGGTCAGTGCCGATTTCGAAAAAATGATTCCAATTAAAATGAGGGTAGAATACCGAATGAGCTGAAACAACTGCATAGCAGAAACTTTCGTCAAACTGATATTCGCTGGAATCCTGATTTTCAATTCGTGTGATTTTATTCAGTCAAAACTAGTAAAAAGCGCGATATTCGGAAAAACTCTATAGAAGGAAGTAAGAAAACGCTTTTCGATTTCGCTATTCTATACTAAACTCACGGAACTCACCCCATCCTTCGCACGCTCAGGATTGCCCCTCTCTCGCGAGAGAAGGGCGGAGCACCGCAGGTGCGACGGGGTGAGTACAAAATCCCGGTTACGATATTTGTGCCTTTCAGTTTTCAATCTTTTTATTGACTTTTATGCGCTCGCTTGTAATTTCAACGACCAATTGAAAACTGATTTCAACATAAAACAATCCAAATTACCATGAAGAAAATTTTACTACCACTTGCTGCCTGCGCGGTTCTACTATCGTGCCAGCCTCAGAAACAGGCAAACACAACCGATCCGCTGGTTTCGCATATCGATGCAACAGTTAAGTCCGGCGACGATTTTTTCGATTACGCCAACGGCGCGTGGTTTAAAGCCAATCCTATCGCCGCCAGCGAACAAAGCGCAGGCATCTTTCAGGTGATACAGGATACGATTAATGCCCAAATCCTGAAAATCTGCAAATCGAGCGCAGCAACTCAGTCGCCCGAAGGAAGCAACAAGCAAAAGATTGGCGACTTCTATTTCTCAGGAATGGATAGTGCAAGCCTGAATAAAAATGGCATTGAGCCCATTCAAAAATATCTCGACCAGATCGACCAAATTAAAACTCCTGAACAGTTGGCCGTTGTCACTGCCTTCATTCACAAAAGCGCCGGAGCGCCCATGTTCGATTTTGGTGTTTGGCAGGACAGCAAAATCAGTAGCAAAAACGCCGTGAACCTCAGTCAGGGTGGATTGAGCTTACCCGATCGCCAATTCTATTTCGAAAAAGATGCACGCTCGGTGATGATTCGCGAAAAGTTCGTGGCGCACCTCGAAAATATGTATAAAATAATGGGCTACGATGCCGCCAAAGCCAAAAAGGCCTCCGAAAACCTGATGAAGCTCGAAACTGCACTGGCTTCGGCATCGCGCAAAAAAGAAGATACCCGCGACCCGCTGAAAAACTACACCAAACTCACGGCTGCTCAACTTTCGGCGTTAACGCCCAACTTCAACTGGTCGGTTTTCTTCAAGGAAAGCAATTTGGCCAAGGTCGATTCGGTGATTGTTGGTCAGCCCGAATACCTGAAGGCCCTGAACAACGAACTGAAGAAATTCAGCATGGACGACTGGAAAGATTACCTGAAATACAAGTTTGTTCGCGGAATGGCTTCGTACCTCGACGACGCAACCTACAACGAAGTTTTCAGTTTTTACTCGCAAACACTTCGCGGCGTAAAACAACCCAAACCTCGCTGGAAACGTGTGGTTGAGCAGACCGATGGCTACCTGGGCGAATTGATTGGTCAGGTGTATGTAACTGAATACCTGCCTGCCGGAACCAAAGAAAAGCTTCAGGAAATAGGCAGCGCCGTAAAAGAGGTGTATGCCGAGCGCATTAAAAACCTCGACTGGATGAGCGATGCCACCAAACAAAAAGCACTGCAAAAACTGCAAACCATGATTATGAAAGTAGGCTACCCCGACAAATGGAAAGATTTGAGCAGCATGAAGATTTCGCGCGCCTCGTATGCCGAAAACGTGATCAGCGCCAACCAATGGTTCTCGAACTACAACATCTCGAAATACGGAAAGCCGGTTGACCGCACCGAATGGGGCATGCAGCCGCAAAACTACAATGCCTACTACAACCCGTCGAACAACGAAATTGTGGTTCCGGCCTGCAACATTATTGTTCCGGGTTACGAGCGCACCATGGCCGACGACGCTATTTTGTACTCCATTATTGGCGGCTCAACATTTGGCCACGAAATGACACACGGGTTCGACGACATGGGCAGCAAATTTGACGACAAAGGCAACCTGAAAAACTGGTGGACCAAGGAAGACAGCACGAAGTTCTACGCCAAAACCAAAATGATCGTGAAACAATTCAACCAATACAATCCGGTTGACAGTCTGCACATAAATGGCGAATTGACACAGGGCGAAAACATTGCCGACTTAGGCGGATTGGTGATGGGTTACCAGGCTTTCCAGAAAACCAAGCAGTACAAAAACAACGAGGTAATTGCCGGCAAAACGTCTGACGAACGGTTCTTCCTTGGCTTTGCACTAGCCTGGATGATAAATATGCGCCCCGAAGCTATTGCCAACCAGGTAAAAAGCGACGAGCATTCGCCCGCCAAATACCGCGTAATCGGTACACTATCGAACATTCCTGAATTCTACAAAGCCTTTGGAGTGAAACAAGGCGACAAAATGTGGCGACCCGATAGTTTGATCGTGCATATATGGTAACGACCTTTTGAGGCAACAAAGATTTACACAAGCCCTGATTTGATCATTCTCGTTCAAATCAGGGCTTGCTTTTTCCGGCATATTAGTCAGAAATAGTTGCTAATATGCCTGACTAATCTGTCTTCCCGTTATTCTTAAATTTCCACATTCTCAAACCTTCAAGTTTAGCTTTTCAGAAAAGTATGGTTAGCACCAGTCGTCGTGGCCCGCCAAAGTTTCTAAATTCACACAAGTAAATTCCTTGCCAGGTTCCAAGATTAAGTTGATGATTGGTTATTGGAATAGTTATGCTCGCTCCAATTAACGATGTTTTCAAGTGTGCTGGCATATCATCAGCCCCTTCTGTTGTATGTACAAACCCAGGATGATTTTCAGGAACCAATTTATTCATAAATGTCTCGAAATCGACCCGAACAGATGGATCAGCATTTTCGTTCAGGCTAATTCCGGCGGAAGTATGCTGAATGAGAATATTCAGCAAGCCCTTTTCGGGAAGCTTTGGCATTCGACGCTCAATTACATCGGTAATCAGATGATAACCCCGACGAAATGCTGGTAATGTAATCTCAAGTTGTTCAACCATATATGAAAAATTAGAGGATTCCTTTTTCTCGCAGTAACTCTTCAATCTCAAGAATTTTATTCCGACGTTCGTATGAAAAAGATGTTGTTGTATTCTGCAAATGATTAAAGAGAAGAAGGGCTTTTTGTAAATAATTGACTTTGGTCAGCGAAAAAGTTGATACAATCTCTTTCCCCAATACCATCAAAATATCTGCAAATTTTTCGAGCTGGTTTTCACTCACAAAATGTTCCTTTGCAAAAATCAAAAAATCGTCATTTCCCATCACAACTATCTGTTCTACATCTATTTTTAGTTCCTGGGAAAGCGATTCTTTTACTACAGTCTCCATCTGGTTTTGCTGATTCTCTTCTTTCATTTTCAGGATACGGCGAAGCAAAAGAGCAAGAAAAATACCCATTTCTTCCACTTGACGGATAAGATAATCGCGTGATGCCATAATATTTATTGTTTTCTTTTCTTAATAATCACTGAACAAAAATAAACCGAAGCAAACAATTAATAACATGCTGAACAGTTTATTATAGGGAAATATTATTTTTGCCAGTATGAGGCTTATAAAATCACTAATCATCATCTTTTTTCTGGTCCTGATCCACACTGGCTTATGGGCACAAAACATCAACGCTATTATTTTAGGAAAAATTACCGATAACCAGGGTAAGCCTATTGAATTCGTCAACGTTTCTGTAAAAAATACCGTTTTTGGAACTGTCTCTAATAGTAATGGTTCTTATCAGCTAAAAGTCCCTTCAGGAAAATCCATCACAATCGTGTTTTCGATCATTGGCTATCAATCTGTTGAAAAGAATATTAAACCTAGCGACAGACAGAGAATTGAACTTAATATTTTGATGAAACAGAGTGACCAGGAGATAGACGAAGTACAGGTAACTCAATTGCGGCGGAATAAAACAAACATGAACCGCATCGACACAAAATACATCGCTCAAATTGCAGATGCAGGAACCGGAGGCGTTGAGGCTCTGATAAAAACATTGCCCGGAGTTTCAACCAACAACGAACTTAGCTCCCAGTATTCGGTTCGTGGAGGAAATTTTGATGAAAACCTGGTATACATTAACGATGTGGAAGTATATCGCCCAATGCTGACCAAATCGGGACAACAGGAAGGTCTGAGCATGGTTAATTCCGACATGGTTTCGGCAATCGATTTTTCGGCAGGTGGTTTCGATGCAAAATATGGCGATAAAATGTCATCGGTGCTCGACATTAAATATCGCAAACCAACCGAATTTGCAGGTTCTGCGTCAGCCAGTTTTTTGGGTGCAACGGTTCATCTGGAAGATATTAGCAAAAACGGTAAATTCAAACATATAAGCGGATTACGTTATAAGACGAACCGCTACCTACTTGGTTCTCTCGATTCAAAAGGTGATTATAATCCGAATTTTATCGATTTTCAAACTTATCTGACTTACGGAATAAATAAATCTTTCGATGTTTCGTTTTTAGGGAACCTTGGGAAAAACCAGTACAATTTTATACCACAAACCCGCGAAACCAGCTTTGGCACCATTAATCAAATGTATAAATCGACCATTTATTTTGAAGGACAGGAAAAAGACAAATACACAACTTTGACCGGGGCATTAATCGCCAATTATTATCCCAATGCAACTTTGAACCTGAAATTTATTGCTTCAGCATTCCAATCAAAAGAAGCCGAAACGTATGATATTGATGGACAATATTATTTGAAAGACCTGGAAAGCAGCAACACGGAGAGTAGTGATACTACATTACAGACGGGTGTTGGTGAATTTTTAAATCATGCGCGAAATTACCTCGATGTTAATGTTTATGCACTAGAACACAAAGGAGCATATAACTCTGAACATCATCTGTTTAACTGGGGACTGAAGCTTCAGCAGGAGAAAATCAACGATAAAATGAACGAGTGGATATTACGTGATTCTACAGGTTATTCTATTCCTTCCCACAGTGATAAATTGGAGCTTTACAGTTCGACCAACATGAAATACAACATGAATTCGACCCGAGCAACGGCATTTATCCAGGATACTTACCAAATTCCCTTAAATAAAGGCGCTTTGTACCTGACAGCAGGATTGAGAAGCCAGTACTGGTCATATTCGGGCGAATTTTTGTTAAGTCCGCGTGGTACATTACGCTATTATCCGGCATGGAACACAAATTTTGTCTTTCATCTTTCAGGAGGAATTTATGACCATCCGGCCTTTTACAAAGAGCTGAAAGACAAAAACGGGGTGATATACCCCAACACAAAAGCACAACGGTCGACACAGATAGTTTTGGGGTCTGACTATATTTTCAGGGCCTGGGATCGCCCGTTTAAGTTTTCGTCGGAAGCGTACTATAAATATTTCTCGAACCTCACGCCTTATCAAATCGATAATGTCCGTATTCGCTATTTGCCCGACCAACAGGCAACAGGTTATGCAACCGGATTAGACATGAAAGTGAATGGTGAGTTTGTAAGTGGCATAGAATCATGGGCCAGTTTATCGATAATGAAAACCGCAGAAGACGTTATGAATGATGGACATGGGTACATTCCAAGACCCACGGACCAAAGGTTTAGTTTTTCGGTTTTTTTCCAGGATTATTTCCCCGGAAACCCGACTTTAAAAATGAACCTTACTGCTTTTTATGGATCACGGCTTCCTACCGGGCCTCCAAACTCGAAACGCTACCAGGATGTTTTCCGCATTCCGCCTTATCGCCGGGTTGATATAGGCTTTTCGAAAATACTGGTTAGTCCTGACCACAAGCGATTTGGGAATCGAATATTTAATGAAATTAAAGATATGTGGGTAAGTCTGGAAGTCTTCAACCTACTGGATATCAGCAATACTATTTCCTATTTATGGGTCTCGAACAATTCAGGTGACATGTTTGCGGTACCAAATTACCTTACTCGCAGAAAGCTAAATCTAAAACTAACAGTAAAATTTTAAACGATGAAACTACCTTTATACCAGGCGGATGCCTTTGCTGCTGGTCTTTTTAAAGGAAATCCAGCAGCAGTTATCCCTTTACAAAAATGGCTTTCCAGCGAAACAATGCAGCAAATCGCAATGGAGAACAATCTTTCGGAAACTGCTTTTTTTATTCCTGAAGGCAATCATTTTCATATCCGGTGGTTCACACCCAAAGCCGAAGTAAAGCTTTGCGGCCATGCCACCTTAGCTACCGCACACATCCTTTTCAACGAATTGAATTATTCCGGCGATTTGATTGAATTTGAGAGCTTAAGCGGAATATTAACCGTTAAAAAAGTGGATGATAGACTTCAGCTTAATTTTCCAGCCGATTTTGCCAGAGAAGTTGAACCTATCGATACTTTTGCCGAAGCATTGGGTGTGCAGCCATTGAAAACATTGAAAGGCAGGACCGATTACCTGTTGCTATTCGAATCAGAAGAAACAATCCGCGCTATGAAACCAAATTTTCATCTGCTGTACCAAACCGATGCCCGAGGAATTATGGTTACTGCAAAAGGGAATGACGTTGATTTTGTCAGCCGTTTTTTTGCCCCGGGAGTTGGAATTGATGAAGACCCGGTTACCGGCTCGGCACACACCACCCTGATACCATTTTGGGCAAACCGACTGGCCAAAAACGAATTAACGGCTTTGCAGCTTTCAGCTCGCGGCGGACAATTGTGGTGTACTCTTTCAGGCGAAAGGGTCTTTATTGCCGGAAAAGCTATTACTTATCTGAGAGGTGAGATTGAGGTTTGAACTGAAAATCGTTGCATAAATGTGATAGCTTGTCCCGATAATCGTTGGGAGCACGGAATAGCTGCTCGGCTGATGAACCGTGTATTGTTCTTTGCTTTCTGACTTTAGCTAACAGCCTTGTTGTAAACTTTCACCCCAGCTCGCTTGTTTCCTGAATATTCAGAAAAGGAAACATGAAACGGTCTCAACATACCAACGCACTCATTCACGAAACTTCGCCTTATTTATTGCAACACGCCCACAATCCGGTAAACTGGCAACCTTGGGGCGAAAAAGCTATGAATCAGGCCAAATCAGAAAATAAACTTTTGCTCATCAGCATTGGTTATTCGGCCTGTCACTGGTGCCATGTCATGGAACGCGAGTCGTTCGAAGATACTGACGTAGCTCTACTAATGAACGACCGATTTGTTTGCATAAAAGTTGACCGTGAAGAACGACCCGACGTCGACCAGTTTTATATGACTGCCATTCAACTGATTACCCGGCGTGGTGGCTGGCCCCTTAACTGTATTGCCTTGCCCGACGGTCGCCCGGTTTGGGGTGGAACTTATTTTCCGAAAGAAAGCTGGAAAGAAGCGTTGATTGCTGTTGACAAGTTTGTGAGCGAAAATCCGACAAAAACCGAAGAATACGCACGCTTACTGCAAAAAGGCATCGAACAAAATTCCATCATTGGGTCCACAACCGGGAATGATATAAATGACCCGCTATTCTTACCCAATATTCTGAAAACGTGGAAAACATTATTTGATAAAAACCACGGAGGGACCAAAGGTGTACCGAAGTTTATGTTACCCAACAACTGGCAATTTTTACTTTACGCTGGTGTTCATTTTCAGGATAATACAATACTGGAGCAGGTTGACCTAACGTTGAAAAAAATGACCATGGGTGGCTTGTACGACCAAATTGGCGGCGGCTTTGCCCGATACTCAACCGACGAACTTTGGAAAGTCCCACACTTCGAGAAAATGCTGTACGACAATGCTCAACTATTACAGCTATATGCCGAGGCATACCAGGTCGACCCGAATCCGCTTTACATGCAGGTGGTTTCCGAAACTGTAGCTTTCCTGAAACGCGAGTTGCTTTCGCCGGAAAATGGCTTTTACTCTGCGCTCGATGCCGATAGCGAAGGCGAAGAAGGCAGGTTTTATACCTGGACAAAAGCTGAATTGCAGGAAATAATTGGCAACAACTATAACCTTTTAAGTGAATATTACAACGTAAATTCTATTGGCTTCCGGGAACATAACCAATACATTTTGATGCGAACTGAATCGGATGAATCCTTTGCTGAAAAACACCAATTATTATTGGATAAATTGCATCAAAAAGTACAGATTTGGAAACAAAAATTGCTTGCAACACGTGAAAAACGGATTCGTCCGGGATTGGATGACAAAATTCTGGTGTCGTGGAATTCGATGACTATTTCCGGACTCGTAAGTTGCTACAAGACTTTTGGAGAACCTGAGTATTTGGAATTAGCATTGGCAAACGCTTCATTTCTGAAAACAAAAATGGTTATCGACTCAGGCGAAATCTTCCATTCGTACAAAAACAATCAGGCGAAAATTTCAGGATTTCTTGAAGACTATGCGTTTGTTATTGAAGCATTTTTGTCGCTTTTTGAAGTAACTGCCAATAATCAATGGTTCGATGATGCCAAGATATTGACAGAATCTGCTATTCAATATTTTTACGATGAAGAGAAGCGCCTATTCTATTTCACATCAAAAGATCAGGTTGATTTGATTAGCCGAACCATCGAGATACATGACAACGTAGTACCAGCATCAAATTCGGTTATGGCTAAAAATCTGATCAAACTTTCGTATTTAACCGACAACCATAAATATTTTAAAATTGCACAAAAAATGATCAGCCAGGTTTACGGTAATATCGCTGGTTACCCTTCGGGATACAGCAACTGGCTGCAACTGATTTTAAGTATTAGTAACCCGCATCTTGAGGTTATCCTAATCGGAGAGAATGCGCCCGATCTTCTTCGGGAAATGCAAAAACACTACTTGCCGCAAGTGGTCTTCTGCGCCGGAACTTCGGAAAACAATTTGCCTTTGCTCAAAGGCAAGCATATTCCAGGAAAAACACTGATTTATATTTGTCGGGGTAACACATGTCAGCTTCCCGTGGAAACTGCGGAAGAGGCACTTCGAATAATCAGTAATTTATTGAAAGACAACACATAAAGATCAATAACAACAAATGACAATTCAATAACCATATTTTTTTAAACATGAACAGAAAACTATGCCTTTTCATTGCCATGAGCCTCGATGGTTATATAGCAAAACCAGATGGCAACATCAGTTTTCTTGACCAGATGAATCAAGAAAGTGAAGATTATGGCTATTCTGCTTTTATTGAAAATGTTGATACAGTTATTCTTGGCCGCAAAACCTATGACAAGCTTACATCAATGGGTGTTGAAACGCCTTATGATGAAAGGGATGTATTTGTACTTACCAGAAATCGCCAAAACACAAAGGGAAAAACCATATTTTATTCCGGAGATTTGAACGAATTAATTAACGCATTAAAAAGTCGCAATGGTACAAATATCTATTGCGACGGTGGTGCAGAAACAATACAACAACTTTTAAGGGCTCAATTAATTGACGAGATGGTTATTTCGGTTGTTCCGGTATTGCTGGGTGAAGGAATCCGATTATTCGACAATACATATCCTCAGCAAAGCCTCAAACTTATCGGATCGAAAAGCTTTGAAAAAGGATTAGTTCAATTACACTACGACATGAAATAAGGCAACTTGAATATATTCTGACAAAATTCAACAACTTTTTTGAGCATCTGATATTTTTCATAGGTAACAACCGTTTCATTGGTAATTTTGTAGTTGTGACACTTAATACTACTATAGATGAAGCAATTTATGACCTTACTCTTTTGCATTTTCGCCATAAGCACGTTGGCCCAATCTGACAAGCAACACCTTGAACGCGAACTGTATAACCTGCCCGATGTTTCGTTTACCGATGTTTCGAAACCAGGAGATCCGTATCTCACATACGACTTGACGATTAAACAATCACTTGATCATCAAAATCCTGAAAAAGGTTCGTTTTATCAAAGTGTGCAATTGCGGCATAGGGGATTCGATAAGCCAACCGTTATTGAAACCAATGGCTATTTTCTTTCGCGTGGGAAAAACGAGGTAGAACAAATTCTGAATGCCAATAATGTGAGTGTTGAGTTCCGCTTTTTTGGCAAATCGGCGCCCGATTCACTGCAATGGCAATACCTAACCAACTCGCAGGCGGCAGCCGATTTACACCACATCAACGAATTACTACGGAAAATTTACAAAGGCAAGTGGATCAGCACCGGAATCAGCAAAGGCGGGCAAACCACCATTTATTATAAATACCTGTATCCTGAAGATGTTGATGTGGCCATTCCATACGTTGCACCATTGGATAATGCTTTTGAAGACACCAGGCTTTATACATTTTTCGATACTATTGGGACACAAGTCTGCCGTCAGCGCATTTACGACTTCCAGAAGTTTTTGCTTGTCAACGAGGAAGAAGGCATTAATAAGCTGAAATGGTTTGCCAAAGGCTCCAAAATGAGCTTTAATTATATAGGCGATTTCGGCAAAGTTTACGAATATGCCGTATTGGAATATCCATTTTCATTCTGGCAATGGGGCCGTTCGTGCGACAGTATTCCTACCAATAAGAATTTGGATGGTTACCTCGACGAACTGATGAAAACATCAAGCATTTCGAACTTTTCAGATGGAGAGTTAAAAATGTTTGCACCTCATTATTACCAGGCCACCACCGAAACTGGCTATTATGGCTACAACCTTGCTCCTTTAAAGAAATACATCAAACATTTCACAAGCAATCCTTCGGCAACATTTCCACCAAAAGCATCGAATGCAAAACAAACCGATGGATCGTTCCACGCTACGGTTCAAAAATGGTTAGCTGAAAAAGGTAACAATATGCTCTATATTTATGGCGGAGTTGATGCCTGGTCAGCGGCCCGGGTTCAAGTTTCAGACAAAGTAAATTCCAGGTCATTTCTTATCCCGGGAGCCCATCACGGAACAGCACGAATCAAAAATTTGCCCGATAAGATGAAGGCAGAATTTGTAGGTAAAATCAAAGAATGGACTGGATTGTATTGTAACCTGGAAATTTTATAAACAGTAGATAGAAATAGAATCAAAGAGATAAAGAATACCAAATCTCGTTTTTCAAGTGACTGAGGATACTCCGTTTCGTTTGTGACTTTTGGTATAGTGAGTTTCGATATGTAATAAAATATGTTGGGCAAAACCGATTTGATAGCAATGTATGAACAACGAAGCAGTTGACGGGAGTACTTATACCTTCGGGTTCCGGCGTTGTGTATTTTTTTTATTCTTTGATTTTACCATAAACATAGAAAGTTTGATAAAACTAAGTTCATCAAACTTCCTGTATTATCAATATTGGCAAGCCTTCCAACGCTTTTTACCAACTATTTTTGACTAATATGCCCTAATATGCCTTTTTGCGACATTTAAACGTTCGCATTTTCTACGTTGATGATATTGAAAACTTACATAGTTACCTTCCCGTCAACTATTATCTTTTTGACATCAAGATTACCATAAACCATATTTACCGAAACTTTTCCTTGTTTCAGTTCAATATTTCCAAAACCGGTCTCGGAAGAGAAAAATGTTTTAAAATCACCGATTTGCGAATTCACATAAAGTGCTTTTTCAACAGCGTCGTACCTTACACCGGTTAATCCTTGTAACAACCCATAGCTCGACAAAGCGCGGGCATACCAGTGGCCGCATTCATACTCGTCGAACGGATTCCGAATCCGCCCATCATATCTGTCACGGCAAGTACGTACAATGTCCAAACCTTTTTCTACTTCGCCACTCATCATCAGATGCGATGCCACCTGGTACTCGATACCAGTCCAAACCTCGTTGCTATATACAAACGGGAGCGATAATTTTCCGCCTTTCGGCCAGGTGCAAAGTAGCAACCCGCCATCATTACCAAGTGCATAGGTTGGCCGTTGTGGGTTGGCATGATCAACTAATGTATGTCGCAAATTATACTTATAAACAGCATTCAAATGGTTTTTCACCAACGATTTGTCCATCGGCGTTTTAAGTCCGCAAACTTCGGCAATCCAAAAACCTAAAACCCCATCTGACAAACAACCCTTACCATACTGATATTTTGGTCCTTCCTTTAATAAGAGTTTCTGCGCTTCTTCCGAATAATCAGAGTTCCATGTATTTTTTGACAAGTCAATCGGGCTTTTGGCATTCAAACCTTTCCACTTAATTTTCTGGATAAAATATTCACCATCATACAAACTGTCTTTCATGAATTTTTGTCCTGATGCCAGAAGTTTCTCGTATTTACTCACATCCTCATTCAGAAATTTTCCAATTTGAGCGATAGAAAACAAAGCTCCTAAATAGAAACTATTACACATTCCATCAGGTCCCCAAAACTCAATATCGTAGGTATTGTGATGAGGTTCTTCCAAAATACCTTTGCCGCGTGGGTCCCAGGTTTCAATGCAATAATCCATACTTGCTTTTACCTGCGGATAAAGGTTTTTTATCCACTGATTATCTCCACTGATATGCCACTCACGGTAAACCTTCATAATTCCACCAAGCTGCCCATCTGAAGCTGCATGAAAATCATGAACTTTAGGTCTGATGGGTAAGGCAGATCGAAAAGCCTGGTGCCCTGTTTTATCCTGGCTTACTTCAAATTCAGTGTTCCGCAATGTTCGTTCAAGCGAAGGAAACAAATGAGGAATGGCTTGAGCATAATTCCAAACGTGCGTACACGATCCCTCGCAACATCCCCAGGTATCGCCACAACCTTCCCAGGCCCACATCTTGCCATCGCGCTGACGAAGGATTGTTGGCGATTTCAGGATACTTAGGTTAGCACCTACAGCTTCAAGAACTTCTGCAGGTAAAGTTGAGTTGTAAAAAGCATCGGTAAAAAGCCGGGTTTTGGCTTTCAACTGATCGTAATTGCTGTACCAGAAATTGGCTGTTTCAGTAACATTGGCAAATTTTCCTGAGTACCACGGCTGATAGAATGGTGATGAACAACAACCTGATGACGGGTCGCAAGCCTGAGTTTTTTCGAGATCGGTCCCTTTTCTCAAATTAGTATTTGGAATGTACCAGCTAAGCATTAACCGAACAGTTTTTGATTCGCCTGAAGCTAGTGAAACCGGGACATACAGTGATGCGCCCGGGGAATCTTTAGCCACCGGGGCAACAGGCTTGGCATTGCCTTCTTCAATGTTTTTCCATGTGATTGAAAGTGGGTCCCACCACCCTCCACGAAACCAGCAATGATCGACAACTGTTGATGGCTGATCAGTAAAAATGCAAAAGTCTCCCTGGTCCTGAGGTTTATCTTTACTCGCCTTTTGCGACAAAATAAAGCCATTGCTTACAGGTAAAATGCTGTTTTCGCCTGAGTTATTGACCTTCATAAAATTTACCGAATGAAACGAGAATACCGCATCAACTTTAGTTTTACTTGTATTAGAAAAAGTATATTCCACAGCGCCAACCGGCAAGCTCGAATCATCAGCATCTGTTGGTATAAAAGGACTCCAGCCAGTTAAAGTCACGTCAAGCGGAATATCGTCGTCGCTCAAATGAATGGTTGCAAACGGGAAATGGGCCTGAAAATCGCATTTACCAAAACGAGGTAAACCAAACGAAGTTCGTTCACCTCCATTGGCAGTATTCGGACGTCCGTAATATTTCCATTCTGTAACTGGACCTTCCAGAACTTTGGCTCCGTTTTCCTTTCCTTTAACCGAAATAGCAGCAAACATCAACGGCTCGTTAAAAACATTGGGCGCATTACGTACCGAAACCTGAGAAAAAGCCCCTGTACCTTCCAAACAAATCATTCCAGCCCCCAAACCGCCAATAGGGTAAGCAATGCGGTTCAGATTTTCGCCCGAATAAACCCCATTGTAAATTCTTCGAGTTGACTTATTGACATTCTGTTTAGATATTTCAGAACAACACGGCGAAACCCCAAGCACAACAACGAACAGATATAAAATTAATTGCATGTACTTCATTTGTCGAACTTTTGATTGTTTTACTTCTGAAATCGATTCTGAATAGTTTTCAAATCGATATTAAACAAGGCTTTAACCACCAAAGCAAGGTCGGTTTGCTCACCCTGAATATGAACAATTCGTTGAACATGTGTAAGTGTTTCACCAGGTTGTAATGCTGCTGCCGGCGACGAAGTTTCAATCTCGTAAAAAGGTCCCATAATTGAACCATCGGCAACAGGCCCGTCGTTATACGAGTTTACTGCATCGCCTTTATATGAATCGTCCTGCCTGCCCCATTTCGAATTTACGTATGGTAATACCTTATCGGGCAACGAACACCACAACAGTGTGAGAATTTTTTGATCAGAGTCATAACTACCGCAAAGTTCAGTGGCTCTTTCCGGAGAAACACCAATTTTACTGCGTAATTTTCCATCGATTTTAAAATAAACTACTCCATTTTCAGCTATTAAGCGATCGACAGGAACTTTGCCAAAATAATCGTCGTTGACAACCTGCCCCTCCCCTTCTTTTTTATAGGGAATAAATACGGTTACCGACGGCGATGGATTAAACATGCTTAACATCCAAACCGAAAGTAAACCACTCTTTTTAGTCCAAGGTTTATTGCCTTTGTTGGTTATACTGTTTTCCGACTGATATGCAACCATTTGCAGATTCATCGGAAATTTAAATTTGAAAAGCGACTCCAAAGTGTCGGCATTAAGTAAACTCACCTTTCTATTAATCAGCAAGTTAAATTCAGTTCCCGACACATTCTTCAAATAAGCAGTTTTCGTAAATTCTATCTTTTCCTGCGATTTGTATTTAATTTCAAAAGGCTCGGTATCAAACACTGAAGGAACTTTCCAATTTTCAAAAACCTGTTCCTTTCCTTCAGCAAAATAGATTGAATATGGACCGCCTTCCGGGCCCAGCCAAAAACGTTCTTCGCCACCATAAGGATTAAATTGGGTACTAACTTTGCCTGAATTGATAAGCTTATAATTGATCCAGCCAAAACTTTTCCCCGATTCTCCATTTGACGAGCTGGTCATTACCCTTCCCTGCAACGCAGGAGAAATCATCAGGCAAGCTTTTCCGTTTTCGTCGCGAAGTTCAACGAAATCCATTTTATGATCCTTCATAAAAGCCACGTCATAGCCATAAGTTCCTGGTTGGGCTACTTTTTCCTGATTGTTCGCTACTTTTTTAGTTGCAGGTGATGAACACGAAATGGCTACTGCATAAATAACCACTCCTAAAAGGACAATATATTTTCGCATATTCTCTCGATTAATTAACCTCCAATTGCTGCCAGTCAGGCAATTTCGGGAATTTATTGTGCGGATCAGTTTGATACCAGAAGCAAACCGATGAAATATCAGACTGTTGCGGCAAATAACGACCACCGGCTCTCCAGCCTAAATCCTGAATGGTAATTTTCAAATCTTTTTCGAACCTGACAGGGTCCATGATATGCCACCGGTACAAGCCAAATCGTTGTTGCGATTTATAAGTTCCGTCGGGACGAATAACTTGTACCAAGCCGGTATAAGGCGTGCAGAATTCCTTGTACTGTCCGCCTCTGTCAAAATTGTATGATCCGCAGAAATAATCTTCAGTGCCAGTTCCGCAAATAGTCGGGAATTTGCTGTCGCCATCAATAAAGAATTTAATCTCGCCTTCGCCCCACCAGCCGTTGTTGTTGACTCCCCAGGCCAGGTATACGCCAACAAACTGACCTTTTCCTTTAATGTTGTCGACAATGGTATAATCAGATGTTGTATTTGGATTGGTCCGGCGAAATTGTGCATGAAAATATGCAGCATCAGCCGGAACTTCAGTTAAAGTATAATCGACCTGGTAATATAAAGTCATTGGATCTTTATCGTTGATATTTTCCATTGTGATTTTGCATTTTTTACGAAAAGGCATCGACCAGTAGCAATTAAATGCACTACCCGGGTTTACACATACAGGCAGCGAAACCAGCGGGGCATATTCGCACCAGCCCATTCCAAAAAAATCGCCTACAGGGCATTCAACTGATGGTTCAGTTTCGTCGTCCCAGTATATCCTGAGAATAGAAAAGCGCCAATTCCCGGTTGGGGTCATCCATATATGTTGAATTGCTCCAGGCCCATCAATCTCTGCCATTGTAAACGTTTCGCCTGGTTTAATGCGCACAAATGGGTTCACCTTCCAGCCTTGTCCCAAATCGCGGGCTGCATTGAAAGCGTTGGCTGTATTGGGCTTATCTTTATCTTCAAGCTTGGCCATACCGCCTTTCCCTTTCTCGCCTGTAAAATTTTCAGGGCTAACCGAGCGTGTCTTCGCATTGGAAAGACGCGACAAATTCCCCAGATTCATGTCAAGCCCATTAAACGACTGTTGTGCAAATACTTGTACAAAAAGTAAAACAATTCCAATAAGTAATAATGATTTTTTCATGATTTGTTAGTAAAGTTTGAGGTTGTGTTATAAAGTTATACTGTTTTTTATCCTGAATACCTTTCAATTAATAATGGCGGTAATTTGATCTGAGTTTTTTCTTCCGATCCGTTGATATGTTCGAGAACCGCACGGACTGCTTTTTTGCCTATGTCTAAAAGCGGCTGTTCTATATATGTAATTGGTGGCGAAAAGAAGTCAAACGACTCATTTCCGTCAAAACCGATAACCCAAAAGTCATTGGGGATATGAATATTGTTTCGTTGAATTGCATATAACCCGGCAATGGATAAGGTATTGGTTGCAAACAGAATAGCTTCTGTTTCTTTTTTTTGCACAATCTCATCCATTCTGGTTTTCATCTCCTCATGCTGATTATTTATTGTTTCAACACAAATAAATTCCTGAAGATTTTGATCAGCCATTGCCTCCCGATAGCCACGAATACGTTCTACCATGTGAAATAATGAAGAATTATAAGCTACCATTTTTATCTTTTGGCATCCTTTGTTGATCAAGCGCTGAGTAGCCTGGTAAGTAGCCGCATGGTTATCAAGGATCACAAAGTTTGTATCAATTCCTGGGAAACAACGGTCGATAAGTACAAAAGGTATATTTCTGTCAATGAGTGACTGTACGAGTTCATTGTCACCTTCAGACGGAATAAGAATAAAACCATCAACCTGTCGGTTCAGAAATATTTCGGTTAATGAGGCCGACTTACGGCTATCTTCATCAGAACTTCCCAAAATAACGATATAATTATTTCGGCTGGCTTCATCTTCTATAATCCTTGACAAATGACCGAAAAAAGGATTAGCAATGTCAGCAACAATCAGACCGATGGTATTGGTTGTTCCCTTTCGCAAACTTCTTGCTATCTGATTAGGGCGATAATTCAATTCATCTGCTACTTGTCGTATTCTTTCTACAATTTCCTTTCCTACACGTTTCTCTTTTTCCTTACCATTCATTACATACGACACCAATGCCGTAGAAACACCTACCCTGGCGGCAATGTCTTTTATTGATATACGTTTGGTCATTTTATAGTCTTTAAAATTTGGCTAAGGTGGATTCAAAAATACCAATAAAATATTGCTTAAACGTTTAAATTAACATTTTTATTTATATTTTCCAACATATCAGGATTCTGATTATTTAGCAGAGAGTTATTCCAGAATAACCAAAGGAGATTATTAGTATGATTAAAAACTTTATTTTTTCAGAGGTTTTAAGCCATCATTCCCCGTGTCGGCAGCATATTTCCATTGCCCAGTTTTATTCTTTTTCCAAACAGTAAGGTAGGTTCCCTGAGACATATCTCCTCGGGCTACTACTAAAGTCCAGATACCGTAAGTAAAACCAAGGTCGCCACTTTTACTGATCGACGAAGCCTGGGGCTTCCAGGTAAGCACTAATCCTGAATCGCTTCTCCCTTTATAGCTATCAATCAAACTTTGTTTACCAACAATTGGAAGGTGGTTATCTTTCAGCAAAACGACACTATCGAGGGCAAATTCAATGAAAGCCTTTTGTATGCCATGTTTCAGCGAATAATCCGAAAAGGCCATATCTGCATCAATCAGTTCATTGGGATTAACAATTGGTTTCTTTTCTGTACACGAAAATAGAAGACCCAAAATAACAACGAGGAGAAATGCTTTTTTCATGGCATTAAGTTTTATGTTTCCATTAAGTTGAGAAAAGCAGAATGACAAAGAATATCGACATATTGAACGAAAGGCGATACCTCACAACATGGTTCCCGCAACCCGCAACATTAATGTGATGCCATCGAAATTAGTAAAATTCCGATCATTATGCCAGCCAGATAGAGTGCCTTGAGTGGAATATTTTTCTCTTTAAAAACAATGGCTCCAACAATAAAGGAAATAACGGCTCCACCGCGTCGTAAGGCTGAAACAATGGAAACCATTGAATCTGCATAACTCAGCGAATTAAAATACAAATAGTCGGCAACAACCAGGAAAACACCAATCAGCGGAATAGACCAACGCCAATGAAACGGTGTTCTTTCGCTTTTCGGTATACGCCAGCGGGTTATTACCAAAACCGGGAACAAAATCACTACTTGATAAAACGAGAACCAGGCCTGAACAGCCATCCTATCTATTCGGCGCATCAGATATTTATCGTACAATCCACTTACTGCTCCCAGAAAAGTCCCGGCCATGATCAGGAAAACCCATTTATCAGCAGTAAAATTGATGCCTTCTGATTTTCCAGCCGTTGAAAGCATAAAGAAAAAGAATAATGTTATGCTTACACCTATCCATTGCTGAGTATTAAGATATTCACCAAAAATAATTATTGCGCCCAGCAATGTCCAGATTGGACCGGTTGCCCTGATAGGGGAAACGATGGTCATGGGTAAGTTTTTTACGGCATAAAAAGCCATTATCCAGCTAGAAACAACAATAATTGATTTCAGGAAAATAAGTGCATGTTGGGTAAGGTTAATGCCAGGGACATACAATTCGATGCTTTGGAAAAACTCAGGATAATAAACCGAACCAATAGTTACCGGAAGAAAAATTAGCGAGCTGGTTAAGGTTGAAATAAACAAGGCAGGGATTACAGCATTCTTGTGCACCGATAGTTTCTTAAAAACCTCGTAAATACCTAAAAACAATGCCGACGCCAATGCCAAAAATACCCACATAGAAAGAGTTTTAAGTTTCAGATTAAATCGGGTACGGGTTGCAAGTTCCGTGATGCAGATAAAAACTGGAAACTGATTTCCGGTTGTAAAACTAAAGGATAAGCGAATAGTGTGAAGAAATCGACTGACCGGAATTGCCAGATTTTAGAAAAGGATAATCTGAAAGAGTCTGTTTGTATCCTTTTGTACCTGAAACAGTAGCTTTATCGCATTTAAAACCATTGGTGTCCGGTTAAAATTTTCATAGTTATCCGTAACCTAATAATTTTAAGGCATTTCAGAAGATAACACCACTATGTGGCTTACATTTTCGTCTTGCCAATTTTCTACAAAGATTAAACAGCTACGCTGCTAACTTCATAGCAATACGATTGCTAAATCTTTGTAGTACATTGACATCTGACAAAAACACGGAGCAACGTAGTTGCGACATCTTGTAATACCCCAGTTTTACCGGACAATAGTGTTTAAAACATAGTTTTCTATCCTGAAAATGTGAATAATCCACTGGTAAAGAAAATCGGAACCGGGAGTAAAACGGCTAATGACAAAACTGTTCAAAATCTACTCCATTCTGATTTTTCGGATCACCTAAGCCTCCCAAAATCGCACATTATGATGGGGTAATTTTTTGATAGCATTTCAGGCATGAATTGAATCGACGCTGGAATTATTCAAATAGTTTTTCAACAGTGTAAAACGACACTGGAATTTTCCAGGATGCGAAAAAACAGTTTAAAATGCTTCTGGAATTTTCCAAACACTCAAAAAATGGTTTATAACCGCGTTGGAATTTTTCAGATAGTTTTTCGACAGTGTAAAACAACACTGGAATTTTCCAGGATGCGAAAAAACAGTTTAAAATGCTTCTGGAATTTTCCAGACACTCAAAAAACAGTTTATAACCGCGTTGGAATTTCCCAGATAGTTTTTCGACAGTGTAAAACAACGCTGGTATTTTCCAGGATGCGAAAAAACAGTTTAAAGTGCTTCTGGAATTTTCCAGACACTCAAAAAATAGTTTGTAACCAGAGACTATTCGAGACTATTCATGAAACTGTGTCTGCAAGTAATAACGATTAACTTTGCAGACAATGGAAAATCAGTTAGAAAAGAAATAGTTTAACTACGAAGCATTAGCGATTTGGAGATGTGTGGAGTTATTCGGTCCGAATAAAGTCTAGCGGTGCATTACCAGATAAACTTTACCCAATGGTACGTTTGCTTTGCTAACGCAACATGAGTTTCTAGCCATCGGGCATACCAGCAATAAAAGGAAAAGGGTAGCCTGTGCGACTACCCTTATATTACAGTTTATGCGTTAATCAAATTACTGTCAGGTTGAACTCCATCAGAGCCCGATTCCTTTTTTGGATCAACACTGCGAAAGTCACGAATTATTTTTGCAAATTAGTCGTACATGTGTTCACCACAAGGTTCGTCATTGCCGCATTCGCAATTACAACCCAATCCTTTTTCGTATTGCTGAAGAGCCCTCATACTCATCCCCATCGAAGAGAATCCTCCATCGTGGAAAAGATTTTGCATGGTAACTTTCTTGGTCAGGTCAGAAAATAAGGTGATACAATAATCGGCACATTCCTCTCCGGTAGCATTTCCGAGCGGCGACATTCGTTCTGAGAAGTCCATCAGCTTGTCCATTCCTTTTACACCACTTCCTGCAGTAGTTAATGTAGGCGATTGCGATATAGTGTTAATTCTTACATTGCGTTCGCGGCCATAGATATATCCAAAACTACGGGCAATTGATTCGAGTAAAGCCTTTGCATCGGCCATATCGTTATAACCGTAAAATGTACGTTGGGCAGCCACATACGACAATGCAACTACCGACCCCCATTGATTAATAGCGTCGAGTTTACGCGCAACCTGTAATACCTTGTGAAAAGATATTGCTGAAATGTCGAGTGTTTTCTGAAGAAATCCATAATCAAGATCGCTGTAATGACGTCCTTTTCTAACGTTTGGCGACATGCCAATTGAATGGAGAATAAAGTCTATTTTCCCTCCAAGGTGTTCAATCGACTGATTGAAGAGATTTTCAATATCTTCCACATTTGTTGCGTCAGCTTCAATCGCGATGGTGTTGCAGGCTTCAGCCAGTTTGGCTGTATCGCCCATACGCATAGCAACAGAAGTGTTAGTCAAAGTAAATGTTGCACCTTCTTCAAAAGCACGTTGAGCAACTTTCCATGCAATCGAATCCTCATTCAATGCACCAAAAATAATCCCTCTTTTGCCTTTCAATAAATTATAAGCCATAGTTTTAATTTTAGGAAACACGTCCGGTTACCCGAACAAATTCCATGTGACTAATAAATAAAATTTTATGCATCAATAAACAACAACTAAAAAAGCGAATAGTTGTGATACGTGCAAATTAAAGCAAATTGCCAGTCTCAACTTTTGGTTCAGACTGGCAATTGCACAAAAATGATGATTTCTTAAATGTAAATATGGTCTTTAATCGACTTTTAGACCTCGAAATTTAAATCTTTTCAATAGTCTCAGCAAGCAACCAACCTTTGTTTCCATCGGCCAGTTTAATCTCTACCCAATCGCCCAGTTTATCTGTTATTTTAACTTTAAGCCCTTCGTGAATAACAAACAGGTTTGTTCCGGCTGCATCGGGCGAACTTTTAACAGTAACTGTAGGTTGCATTACAATGGCATAAGCATGGTTTACTAAACGCGCTTTCTGCCGGGCTGCAAACGACCATGTAAAAATGGTAAATACAATCAGAAAACAACCAGTCCAGAAGGTGATACGGCGAATATCGCTTGTTTTTGCAAAGAAATAGAATCCCAGCATTACCAGGAATGCAATAAACCCAATGATACTAAATATGGCCCAGGTGTCGGTTGTTTGGCTATTGATAAGCGAATTCCACCACCTGACAATGAACAACCCGGGTAACTCCTGAATGGAATCGACAACCTTTTGATTGGCAACCTGTAGGTTAAATGCAATATCTTCGTCGTCGGGGGCTAAAAGTTTTGCTCTTTCGTAATTCAGAATAGCAAGTGTATACTGCCCTGTTTTGTAATAAGCATTCCCGAGGTTAAAATATACTTCGGGAGCTTCCAAATTTGTTGCCAGAATCTGATTGTATTCTTCAATAGCTTGTTTATATTGTTGTTTTGAGTAGTTTTCGTTTGCTTTTTGAAGCAATTCGGCTTGTGCAAAAACCGTTGTTGTAAACAAGATTGCCAATATGGTATAGATAATTTGTTTCATCTTTTCTCAGGTTTTCAGTTGTTTACTTAATAAGCTTTTCAAAAATCCCCATCACTTTAGCAGCGCCATCGTAAATCTCGTTCATTGTTCCGGAGAATGCAGCCGGAGCATAACGGGCAAATTCACAATCGTCGATAATCCTCATTAGTTCAGAAACTATGTCTTGCGAAATTCCTTTTCCGAGCAATGCCGATGCTGCTTTTTCCCTGTTCAGGTCGGCTACCGGTATTGATAGCTTGTCGCTTAAATAGCCCCATAGCGCTTTAATAACTGCCTCATAGAATTGTTCCTGCCGATTATCCTTCAGGAAAATAGCTGCTTCTTTTAAGCGTTTTAATGCTACTTTATTAGCGCGTTTGTTTTTAACAAGTACTATATTTTCATTTTCTTTAATTTTTTTGCGATTTATTACATAAAAAGCTACGAACCCCGCAATACTCATTATATAAATGATATAAAATCCGAATGTGCCATAAAATGAACTTCCTTTTTGTTTCAATTCTGCCTTATTCTGCTTGATAAAGCGAATGTCTTTACCAATCATTTTAACATCTTCTTTAGAATAAGAGCTCACGACAGAAGCTTTTCCGTCGTCTTTCCCTTTTTCAATATGGATACTAAATGCTTCAGTCGTTTTGGTTTCAAACTGGCGTGTACTCGGATTAAAGAATACAAATTTCACTGCCGGAATCGTAAAATTACCTGCATAACGCGGGATGAAAAGATACTCGTAGGAAACCGATCCACTCATTCCGTTTTCGCTGGCAATGGTTTTGTCGCTTGTTTTGGGCTCATACGATTCAAAATCCTGCGGAAGCTCAATCTTTGGCGGATTGATCAAATTGAGGTTCCCATTTCCTGAAACAGTAAGTTTTAGGGTCATAGCCTCATTGGTTTTACCCTCAGTTTTATCGAGTGCACCCGAGAATGAAAAATTACCTACAGCGCCGGTAAATCCGTCGGGCTGGCCAGGTAATTCTTTGACATTGATCGTCACCGGATCGCTGATTACCTTGGCTTTTACTACGCGGTAATTATCGAAAAAGTCGTCGAAAAAACTTTGTTGCTGACGAACACGCTGACGAATTAAACAGCTTATTTCGAACGGATCAATTCTAATATTTCCAACCTGTTGCGGAAATAAAATAGTCTTTTTAAGAACACCAACCTGATAAATCCGTCCGTTAAATACTTCGCGGGTGAAATTGATTTGTGTTGGAACTTCAATATCCTTGGTCCAAAACCCCTCGTAAGATGGTAACTTCACATCATCGAATCCATTCAGGGGTACATTCTGACTGATATATAATTTTACTGTTGCTAAAATTTGCTCGCCTTTAGACACATTGGTTTTATCAACGGCTACTCTTACAAAAAGATTGTCTTTGCTGATGTTTCCGGCAGGTGTGTCGTCCTGCTGCTGTCCTCCGCTTTGTTGTGGCTGGCTTGCCTGTTGTTGTGGCTGACCCTTCACAACCTCAATTGTCAGGCTGTTCGATTCGTAAGTTTTTCCGCCAACTTTAATTGAGGCCGGACGAATGGTAAACTTTCCTTCTTTTTTGGCCCTAAGTACAAAAATGTACGAGAAGCTTTGAGACTGCGTAGTTTTTCCATTAATAATCTGAATGCTTGAACTCTGTGAAGTTGATGGGCCCATCAAAACATCGAAGTTCGACAAATCAGGCAATTGTAAGTCGGTACCACGATCGTTAACGGTAAAACCAAGTCGAAATTGTTCGCCCATGGCAATCATTTCAGGTCCCTCCATCACGAACTCAACATTGTCGGCCATTGCAAAAAGACCTGCAAATATAAAAGCTATCAGTAAGTTTAATTTTCTGATCATATTTTTTAGATATTCCGGTTCAATATAGCGCTAAAATTAAAGTTCATTCCATTAAGTAACAAAACAAGTTGCGGGTTTCGGGTTGCGAGTTACGAGTTTCTTAACCCGGAACCCCAAACTCGCAACCCGCATCTCATTTTACCAGTCTTTATCAACACGTTTAGATTGGGCTTTCATAGCCTGTACTTTCTTTACCTTGTCCTGAATCTTTTTTTCATTATTTTCCAGGGCCTGCAACATCTGTTCTGCATTTTGCTTCGATATTTTGTTTTGTTGCTGTTGTTGGTTCTGCTGATTTTGATTCTGATTTTGGTTTTTATTTTGCTGATCCTGATTTTTCTGATTCTGATCTTTGTTTTTGTCCTTATCTTGATCTTTGTTTTGATCCTTTTTATTTTGATCCTGATTTTTGTCTTTGTTCTTGTCTTTGTCTTTATTCTTATCCTTGTTTTTATCTTTATTTTGCTGTTGTTGCTGTTGTTTTTTCTTTTTATTCATAGCATACAGCAAATTGTATTTGGTTTCCAAATCCTTTGGATTATTCCGAAGAGCTTCCTTGTAGGCAGCGATACTTTCATCAAGTTTGTTGCTCATAAGCATCGAGTTGCCAAGATTATGCAAAGCCCGGGCTTTTTCTACCTTATCGTAAGTTTTATCGGCAATTTCTTTGAACTTTTCGGCTGATTCACCAAATTTTTTTTGCTTGTAAATGGCATTGGCAAGATTAAAATTCCATTTATTTTCTTCCGGTTTTTTCTCAATCGCTTTTCGGTATTCAATTTCAGCCTTATTGAATTGGACTGTGTCAATATGAGCCGTATCTTTCATGGCTTCAAGGAAATATTTATTTCCCTGGCGTACAAATTTTCTCTCATTTTGCGCCTGTACTACTACAGCCAGAACCATTATAAGTGTGAATATTGCAACTGTTTTTTTCATACCTTTTCTATTTTCTCTCTCCAAACAATTTGAAATTCTTCAGGTATTTATTTTTACGATCGAGTATTAAAAAATCAACCAAAATAAGCAATAAACCCAAAGCCAGAAAATACTGGAACTTGTCGTCGTAATCGGCATAGGTTTGTGTTTCGAGTTCCGATTTTTCCATTTTGTTGATTTCGTCGAACAGGTTGTTCAATCCTACCTGCGAGTTGTTTGCCCTGATGTAGGCCCCTTTCCCGGCTTCGGCTATTTTTTGGAGCATTTGCTCGTCGAGCTTGGTTACTATATAATTACCGCTTTTGTCTTTTTTAAAGCTTTTTACCCCAATGTTATTATCCGGAATTGGTCCACCTTCGGGCGAGCCCATTCCCAATGTGTAAACTACAATTCCCTGCCTGGCGGCTTCGGTGGCTGCTCCAACGGCATCATCTTCATGATTTTCACCGTCGGTAATAATAATCATTGCTTTATTGCCAACAAAAGTTGGCGAGAACGATTTCATTCCCAATTCAATAGCTGCGCCAATGGCAGTTCCCTGTGTTGGAATCATTTGCGGGCTAATCGAATTCAGGAATAATTTGGCTGAAACATAGTCGGCAGTAATTGGCAATTGTGTATAGGCTTCACCTGCAAAAATTATCAGACCTATTTTGTCGTTACTCAACTTGTCGACGAGTTGGGCTATAGCTCTTTTTGCTCTTTCCAGACGGTTTGGCTGAATGTCTTCCGAGAGCATACTATTCGAAACATCAAGCGCAATGAGCAACTCAATTCCTTTACGTTTTTCAGTCCTGAGCTTCGATCCAAATTGAGGCCGCGAAATGCCAATAATGATACTTGCCAAAGCTAGCATAAGTACTATAAATTTAATAATTGGCCGACCTCCGCTAACATTGGGCATCAAAACCGTTAAAATATCTTTCTTGCCAAAAAGAGCCAGAGCTTTCCTTCGCTTTATCCGAAGGTACCAAAACACTGCAACCAGTGCCGGTATTATCAGCAGAAGGTAAATATATCCTGGATTTGCTAGTCTAAACATATCGAGTTTAAAGTTTCAAGTTCAACGTCTAAAAAGTTACAAGTTCCATGTGTTTATGGAATATTCCTGAAGATTGTAATTTTCAGCAATAATCCTAAAATCAGCAATAAAGCTCCCGGGAAAGCATATTTCATGTATTCTTCTTCTTTTTTACTGAATTCGTGAACCTCCATTTTCGTTTTTTCCAATTTGTCGATTTCTTTATAAATTTCGGCAAGTTTGTTGTTGCTTGTTGCCCTGAAGTATTTTCCATCAGTTGTTTCTGCTATTTTCTGAAGGGTTGGTTCATCAATCTTCACCTCCATGTCGCGAACCTGAACTCCAAACGGGGTTTGAACCGGATAGGGAGCAGTTCCCATAGTTCCAACACCCACTGTGTAAACACGAATGCCAAACGTTTTAGCAAGCTCGGCGGCTGTAACCGGCGCTATTTCACCGCGATTGTTTTCACCATCGGTAAGCAAAATGATGACACGACTAATGGCGTTGCTTTCTTTCAGGCGCGATACGGCGGTTGCCAGTCCGTTACCAATGGCAGTCCCATCTTCGATCATGCCGCTTTCAATGTTCCTGAAAAGATTAATCACTGTTGCATGGTCGGTTGTCAGCGGGCATTGAGTAAAGCTTTCTCCTGAAAATACCACCAATCCGATTTTGTCGTTTGGGCGACCTGAAATAAATTGTGTGGCAACGTCTTTGGCTGCTTCCAATCGGTTTGGACGGAAGTCCATTGCTAACATAGAACTTGAAATATCGAGTGCAATTACAATGTCAATTCCTTCAGTAGTTACGTTTTGCCAGCTGTTCGACGATTGCGGACGAGCTAATGCCATAATTAGAAAAGACATGCTCGACAGAAAAATTACGAAAACACTATGTCTGAAATAGTATTTCCAGCTTTTCGGGATGCGTGCAAACCCAAGGTTGGACGAAAATTGCAGACTGGCGCCGAGTTTCTTTTGTCTCCAGATATACCATGCTATTAAGGGTATAAACAGAAGAAATAAGTAGAAGAATTCCGGATTTTTATAAATCATACCGTTCATTTTATTCAGTTATTGAACAACAACTTCTTCTCCCGGAATGTCGTCTTTCGGCTTTTCAGGAGTTTTAATTTCTTCTTTCTTTGTTTGATTAACAAAGAAATAGGCATTCATCAGTGTCAGGTTGTTGTCGTCGGGCAATGGCGTATATTTTGCAAATTTCACTAAGTCGGCCAGGCTCAAAACGTGCTGCAATTGATCCAGTGTTCTTTCGTCCACCAAATCTTTTTTGGGCTTGAGCGTATTGATTGTTTCGCTTGAAGTTTGTTCCATTGCCGGAATATCAAACCGGTTCACGATATAGGTACGAATCGTATCAGAAATTTCAGAATAATATTGCTTTATTTTTTCCTGCTGCCAAAGTTTCTGAGCCTTAATGCGGTCGAGCTCGCGCAAGGCAATAATATGTGCCGGTTCGGCGGGCTTCTGTGGTTTAACAAACAAAGGTTTGTTCTTCTTTTTCCAGCGGATATAATAGAAAATGAAGAAAACCAAGGCTCCAATCAATATAACCCCTAAAATGTAAGGCATAACTTCTTTCAATGTAACAGGAGCTCCATAAACAGTCTTAATGTCAACTGGACCTTTGGTTGTGTCAATTTTCATGGTGTGAACCTGGAACATCAGTTCGCGTGTGGCAGCCGAATCGAGGACCTGTCCGTTTTTCATTCGGAAATAGAACGGCGGAATCTGGTGCTTACCACTATCGAACGAAGTGATGTAAAGTGTTTGCGTGAGACGCTGACGTGTTTTGTCGTCGAGCTTCAGAGTGTCGATTTTCGAGCGGTTAACAACCTCCACTTTCGAGCTAAATGTGTCGGGCACTTGCGGAAACTGCACATTCAGGCTTTTCGGCTTTTCAACTTCGAGTAAAAGTTTTAGTTGATCGCCAATGAGAATATGTGTTGAATCGATACTTGCCTTAACGATTACCTGCTGAGCTTTAAGCGAAATGTTACCGCTTACAAACGCAACAAGCAGAATGACATATAACAGTCTATACTTCATAAGAAATTTGTTTTATTCCCGTTTCTTAAAAAGGCTGATCAATGATTTTACATAGTCGTGACTGGTACTGATGCTCACGTAATCAACGCGGCTACGTTTAAACGTATTGTCCAGTTGCATCGATAGTCCGTTCCACCATTTCTTGTATGAATTTCTCACAGCTTTATCCGAACTGTCGATCCAGTTATAAGCTCCAGTTTCAGCATCTTTCAGCTTAATAAGACCAACATCGGGCAGTTCTGTTTCGCGTTCGTCGTAAATACGCAAAGCAACCACATCGTGCCGGTTGTTGGCAATCGAAAGTGCATTTTCCAGTGTTTGGTCTTCCTGAATAAAGTCGGAAATAACAAATGCCGTACAACGTTTTTTGATGGCATTGGTCAGGTAACGAATAGCTCCTGAAATGTCGGTTCCACGTGATTCGGGTTCAAAATCAATCAATTCCGAAATAATACGCAAAATATGGCTTTTCCCTTTTTTGGGCGGAATGAACTTTTCAATTTTATCTGAAAAGAAAATCACACCAATTTTATCGTTATTCTGAATGGCAGAGAAAGCCAATGTTGCTGCAACTTCGGTGACAACGTTCTTCTTTAATTCGACTGAACCAAAATTGCGAGAGCCGCTCACATCAATCAACATAACCACAGTCAGCTCACGCTCTTCCTCAAAAACCTTGATGAAAGGCTTGTTGTAGCGGGCTGTTACATTCCAATCGATGTTTCGCACATCATCGCCAAACTGGTATTCACGAACCTCACTGAAAGCCATCCCACGTCCTTTAAAAGCACTGTGATACTGGCCTGCAAAAATATTACGGCTCAGTCCTCGTGTTTTGATCTCAATCTTCCGGACTCGTTTTATAAGTTCGCTTGTTTCCATCTATTTTTATGTTGCGGGTTGCGGGTTGCGTGTTACAAGTTTCGGGTTAACGTGTAACCCGCATCTCGTAACTCGTAACGTTCTACTATGGAACTTCTACTGAATTCAGGATTTCTGCAATGATTTCCTCTGTTGTAATGTTGTTGGCTTCGGCTTCATAGCTCAAACCAATACGATGACGCATTACATCAGGACAAACAGCGCGAATGTCTTCAGGAATAACATAACCGCGACGTTTGATGAAGGCATAAGCCTTGGCAGCCTGTGCCAACGAGATACTCGCACGTGGCGAACCTCCGTAAGCAATCATATCGGCATATTTATCAAGTTTATAGGCTTTCGGGTCGCGGGTTGCATACACGATGTCAACAATGTATTTCTGGATTTTTTCGTCCATGTATACGTCTTTAACCACATCGCGTGCTTTCATAATATCAGCAGGTCTCATCACCTTCGAAGCTGTAGGGAAAGTTTTCAGAAGGTTTTGCTGAATAATGAGTTTTTCTTCTTCCTTGGTTGGGTAGCTGATTACCACTTTCAGCATAAAACGGTCGACCTGCGCTTCAGGAAGCGGGTATGTTCCTTCCTGCTCAATCGGGTTTTGAGTAGCCATTACCAGAAAAGGTTCTTCCAGTTTGTAGGTGTTTTCGCCAATGGTAATCTGGCGTTCCTGCATGGCTTCGAGCAATGCCGACTGCACTTTGGCGGGCGCACGGTTGATTTCGTCGGCCAAAACGAAGTTGGTGAATATCGGGCCTTTTTTAACTACAAATTCTTCTTTTTTCTGGCTGTAAATCATTGTACCCAGAAGGTCGGCAGGCAAAAGGTCGGGCGTGAATTGGATGCGGGCAAATTTAGCATCAATACTGGTTGCCAGCGTGTTGATAGCAAGAGTTTTTGCCAATCCGGGAACACCTTCCAGAAGGATATGTCCACCTGAAAGAAGTCCGACCAAAAGACTCTCAACCAAATGTTTCTGACCTACAATCACCTTGTTCATTTCCATACTGATAATGTCGACAAATGAACTTTCTCTTTGGATTCTTTCGTTTAATTCACGGATGTCAATTGCTTGGTTCATATTTTATTCTGATAAATGTTTTTTGTTTTACTTCATTTTTTCGAGACACGAAAATAAATCATACATGCCTGAAAATGGGCTAATTTTAGTTAAATTTTGTTAAGCTTTTGGCCTTTAAAAAGGCCGGTGAAATTAATAAATTCATCACTATTAACAGAATATGTTATAGCTTTTTTAATTTTGCTCAAAATTTAACCATTGGCAGAAAGGTATTTTATAGAATTGGCCTATAATGGCACTAATTTTCATGGCTGGCAAATTCAGCCCAATGCGGGTTCGGTACAACAATGTCTTGAAAAAGCATTATCAGCTATTACCCGTGAAAAAATTGCTGTTACAGGAGCCGGGCGAACTGATACCGGCGTTCATGCCAGCTATTATATTGCGCATTTCGATTCAGAGAAGCAAAACCTCGATTCTCGCGATTTTATGTATAAACTGAATAGTTTCCTGGGCGATGATATTGTTATTTTCAACGTTGCAAAAGTTTCGCCGGAAGCCCATGCCCGCTTTGATGCTATTTCGAGAACCTACCAATATCACCTGAATTTGCTGAAAGACCCTTTTTTGCTGGAGACTTCGTGGCACTTTTTCAGGCCACTAAACCTGGAACAAATGAATGCGGCCTGCCAAATTTTGTTTGAGTACACCGATTTTACCAGTTTCAGCAAGTTGCACACCGATGTGAAAACCAATAATTGCAAAATTTACCTCGCGCAATGGGAGCAAAACGACAATCATATTGTGTTTACCGTTAAAGCCGACCGCTTTTTGCGCAATATGGTCCGCGCGTTGGTGGGCACTTTAATCGAGGTTGGTTTGGGCAAACTGGATTTGGCTGGGTTCAGGCAAGTGATTGAGAAAAAAAACAGGGGAGCGGCAGGCATCTCGGTTCCGGCTCATGGCTTATTTCTTACTGATATTGAATACCCGGAAACGGTTTTTAAAAGGACAGTCAAATTTTAATTTGAAGGGCATAAGAACTCGGACAATGCAGCTAAAATAACTCCATTTTTTCCTCAATCTGTTTTTTTCACTCAAAGAATAATGTTGTTACTATTCAAATTTATATGTTTTTTCACAGTTGTCCGGTAAAACTGGGGTATTACAAGATGTCGCAACTACGTTGCGCTGTGTTTCTGTCAGATGTCAATGTACTACAAAGATTTAGCAATCGTGTTGCTATGAAGTTAGCAGCGTAGCTGTTTAATCTTTGTAGAAAATTGGCAAGACGAAAATGTAAGCCACATAGTGGCGTTATCTTCTGAATTTCTTGAATGATATATTCATCTTTTACTTTTTTTCCAAACAACCAGCATTGCACCTCCCAGAGCTATCAATGCACCCAAAACTGAAAGCACAGAAAAATGTTCAGGTGCAATCCATGTCACTTGTAGCCAAGTTAAGGTGCCCATAATAACAAAGGTGATAATCGGGTTCATGATGAGAAGAACACTCACCTTTCCGGCCTCCATGTATTTGAGAGCAAGCGACAGGCACACATACGAAATGAGTGTGTTGGCACCCAGAAAAATTAGCAAAAGCCAATATCCCAAGCTTAAATGTGCCAAAGAAGAGAAATCGGCAAATGGGAAATAAAGTAAAACCGGCAATCCGAAAATAAAAATATTGAGTGTAGTTACCGGATGTTGAAGCACAAGTTTCTTTTGCATAGCTGCATAAACAGCCCAGGTTAAGGCCGCCGAAACGGTAAGTAAAATTCCTTTGGTATACTGGCTGGTGTCTTCACCTCCAACAGCAACATGCTGCTGGTAAAATATCCAGAAACCCAACAATGTCAGGATAAAACCAATTCCCTGACGCAAATTCAGTCGTTCCTTAAAAAAGACTATTCCAAAAACTGCAAGGACAATTTGACCGGTTTGTACTGCAATCTGTGCATTACCTGGCGAAGTATATTGAACGCCAAGCATAAACCCAATGTAATTCCAGGCAAGCATGAGAGTTGAGATAACTAGGATGATCGAGGGCTTGTACAATATTTTCAAAGCTTTCGGATCGTTAAGCGCCGCCCACAATGCCATCCCGGTAAAAGCGAGCGAGAACCGGAACCAGACAATAGTTGGCGAGTCGATTACTTTCACGGCAACTTTCAGCGCGATGGCCAGCACACCCCACATCACAACAGTTATCAATGTATAAATTAGTCCTTTTGCTTGATTGCTCATACCGAAGTTTAAAATTGTTGCGAGTTATGAGATTCGAGTTGCGGGTTTAACTCGTAACCCGCATCACGCAACCCGCAACAGTAAAAAAGGTGCCACCGAACAAAACAGCGACACCTTTCAAATGTTTTTATTTCAGTTTTAAGTTTACCTTAATTTGGCGCCCAGTTCACGTTCGTAGGTCGAAACAAACTTCTGCATGATTTTCTCAATCTGCTTATCGTTCAGCGTTTTTTCATCGTCACGCAGAATATAGCTCAGCGCATAAGATTTTTTGCCTTCCGGCACACCTTTGCCTTCATAAACGTCAAACAAATCAACCGATTGCAACAGTTTCCGTTCGGAGCGGAAAGCTAAATCACGTAATTGATTGAATTGAACATTTTTGTCGAGCAACAGAGCTAAATCGCGGCGAACTTCAGGATATTTAGGCAATTCGGCGAACAACACTTTGTTGTTTTTCAACTCTACGAACAGCACATCCATACTGAAATCGGCATAATAAACCGGATTTTCAACACCAAATGCTTTCAGCGTTTTTCCTGAAACGATGCCAAATTCAACCAGCTTTTTGCCATTGATCAAATACTGAATTCCTTCACTGATTACTTCATTCGAAAAGCCTTCATTTTTCAGATTCAATACATCGAATCCTAAACGTTTCAACACATTTTCTACATACGACTTCAAGATAAAGAAGCTGGTTTTAGATGCCGGTGCCGACCAATTAGCTCCTTCTTTATCCCCTGAAATGAATAAAGCAAGATGCTCTTCTTCACGGTAGTTACGCAATGGGTTTTCTTTCAGACTACTGCCGTTATAGAAATAACAGTTTCCGAATTCGTATAAACGTAAATCCGGATTTTTTCGATTAGCATTATAGGCAATTGTTTCCAAACCACCGTAAAGCAAGGTTTGGCGCAAAACACCCAAATCGTTACTTAATGGGTTGAACAATTTCACAGTGTTTTCGGCAGCAAAAACTTCGCTATTACTGTAATATGATGCTTTGGTCAGCGAATTCGACCAAATTTCATTAAATCCTTGGGCAGTCAACATTTCAGCAACTAAATTGCGAAGTTTGGTCGGATTTGGTTTCACCGAATACTGCAACGAGGCATTCACCTGCGTTGGAATAGCCACATTATTGTAGCCATAAATGCGTAATAGATCTTCAATCACATCACATTCGCGTTTCACATCCACACGATATGGTGGAACCAGTAATGATAACCCAGTTTCACTTTCTGATTCAATTTTTATTTCGAGTGCTTCAAGTAATTGTTTGATTTTTTCTTTTCCAAGATCGGCGCCAATCAGACGTTTAACGCTGGCGTAGTTGATGTCAACCTTAAAATCGGCCACCGGATTCGGGTAAACATCCACAATTACCGAAGAAATTTGGCCGCCGGCAACTTCTTTAATTAACAGGGCCGCACGTTTCAGTGCGTAGATAGTTCCATTTGGATCGGTGCCACGTTCGAAACGGAAAGAAGCATCGGTGCTCAACGTTTGACGGCGGGCGGTTTTGCGGATGTAAACCGAATCGAACCAGGCACTTTCGAGGAAAACGGCTGTTGTTGAGTTTTTTACTCCTGAATTCAAACCACCGAAAACTCCGGCGATACACATTCCTTCTGATTCATTGCAAATCAACAGGTCGTCGGGATGCATTTCCCGTTCCATTCCGTCGAGTGTCACGAATTTCGAACCAGCTTCGGCTGTTCGAACCACCACTTTGTTGCCTTTTATTTCAGCAGCATCGAACGCGTGCAGCGGCTGACCTGTTTCAAACAACACGAAGTTGGTTACGTCAACAATATTATTGATTGGGCGAACACCGATGAGTTTCAATTTATTCTTCAGCCATTCCGGAGATTCCTTGATAGTCACATTCGAGATTGTCACGCCGGAATAACGCGGACAAGCAGCTGTATTCAGCACCTCAACCGGGATTAGCAGGTCGTGGTTATCTACTTTAAATGCCTCAACCGACGGACGTGTATAGCTAATTGGCTGTTTGGCTTTCAGGTAAGCTGCCAAATCGCGGGCAATACCAATATGCGAAGCGCTGTCGATGCGGTTGGGAGTGAGATCGACCTCTAATATATAATCAGACTCAATTCTAAAAAATTCGCTGGCTGGAGTTCCAGGAATAGCCGAAGGATCGAGTACCATGATTCCATCGTGACTTCTGCCCAACCCAATCTCGTCTTCGGCACAAATCATACCTTCCGAAACCTCGCCTCGGATTTTCGATTTCTTGATTTTAAATTCATTGTCGCCATCGTACAACGTTGTTCCAACGGTGGCAACCACAACTTTTTGACCGGCAGCAACATTGGGTGCGCCGCAAACGATAGGTAAAACTTCGCTACCTACATTAACGGTTGTTTTGCTAAGGTGATCCGAATCCGGATGCTTTTCGCAAGTTAAAACTTCGCCAATAACCAATCCCCGTAAACCGCCTTTTACGGTTTCAACTTCTTCCATACTTCCCACTTCCAGACCAATCTGGGTAAGGAAAGCAGCCACTTCTTCGGCTGTATTGTCGATAGTAATGTATTCTTTTAGCCAGCGGTAAGATATATTCATAACATAAGTCTTTAACGTCTGAAATTCAATGATCGGCAAAAGTAAAGAAAATTTCAGGGGATGGGAAGAATTTTAAGTTGTAAATAACGACAAATTGATAAATGAGATATTCAATTACCGTCAGCTAAACAGACTGTGTGAAAATTGCAATTTAATTCCAAATTGAATTTTTTCGCTTTTCATGTTTTCATCCATTGGGGATTTTAGCATTTTACAAATTTTTATTTTCAATGTGCTATTTTCTGTATTTTTGTATTTTGGAGGGGGCAAAAAGTGAGTTTTAACTCACTTTTCATGCCATCGCCAACTGATATTTCCTCATTTTAATAATCAGCTCTGACATTGGGGCGCAACCGATCAGCCGCTTCAGGTTATAAGCGGCGGTGTAATAGTCGAGCTCTATCTGAGCCTTTGTTTTTCCTTTCAAGAGTAGGTTAAACTTCCCCATCAGCATTTTGATCGTACCAAATGGGTGTTCCACTACCTGTTTGCGTTCCCTGACCTGTTGCCTGGCGAATGCACCCTCCATTTTTTCTTTGTACTGGTCAATGCGCTGTTGATCAACATTGCGTTTCAAAGTCCTCCCTGTCTTGGATTTTGTACATTTGGCATGCACTTCACACCCTTGGCATTCGTGGCATTTATAAACGTTGTAGAATGCAGCGCTGTGCTGTATATTTTTAATAAACAACACGAGTTCCTTCCCTTGACTGCATGTATAGGTGTCGCTATTTTTGTCGTAAACAAAACAAATACCTTCTTTTTCTGATTTATCTCGTTTGGTTTCAGCCAGTGGAATATAGCATTGTACCGTTCCGTCCTTTTCGATATCAAGTATCTGGGTTGTATTGCTATATCCTTTGTCTGCCAATACTTTTGTGGGGGAAATCCCTGTCTGTTCTGTAACAGAATCCAAAGATTCTTCTAATTGCTGTATGTCGTTGGCATCTGTTGTTACACGGTCTGTCAGGATAAAATGGCCTTTGGTTTCTACGCCAACCTGCACATTGTACCCCGGAAATTTGCCTTCCCGCCCTTTTACCATTACGGCTTCCCTGTCGTTGGGTGCGTAATATTTTCTTTTGCTGTCTTTAATTGCCTGTGCGGCTTGTTCCAGTTTTGATTTGGCCAATTCGAGTTTTTGTATTTTTTCTTTCAGTTCCCTGATCTCTGTTCTGGCCGATTCCATTTCATCATCATGGCTATCGTTGTCTTCAAGTTTTGAGAGGTACTCCGAAAGCGATTTGTCTATATGCTCAAGTTTTCCCTTTATGCTTTCTGTGGTAAGCATTTCCCTTCTTGCATAGGCTTTTACTTTAGTCCCATCGAAGACAACATTGTTTGGCGTTGCAAAATTGGTGTCAAGCAAAAACTTGCGGAAGTATTTCAGAAAGTCTTTCATGATCGTTTCGCTTTCCCGGCGAAAATCACAAATTGTCCAATGATCGGGTTCAAGCCCTTCCATCAACCAGATCATTTCTGTATTTCGGTAGGTTTCCCGTTCCAGTTTGCGGCTGCTTGCTATCCCGTTGAAATAGCCGTAAACAAGCAATTTTAACATCGAATCGGCTGGGTAGCTTTTCCTTCCCGTGTTTTTATTGCCCTTCCATTGGTCGTTAAAAGGATGGTCTTTGAAAAATTTCTTGCATACCAAATCTATCAGACGAACTGAATTGTCCGGCGAAATCATGGTCTCATAGGACATAACCATCATCTGCTCCCTCGATATTTTTTCCTTGTAATGCATCTGCTTTAGGTAAAATAATACATGAATATACTAATATTCAGCACAATAGCAAAATGTTTAACCTCGTTTTTGAAACTATTTATGAGTTTTTTAACAGTCGTTTTCACACAGTCTGTAAAGCAGACGGCAAAGAATAACAATTGGTTGATCGAAGCTATGCCTATCCTTTGCCGTTCGCTTCACAGACTGTGTGATTTCAATATTTAAGGCTCTGAGAATTGCGTATTTCAAAAATTTCTCCGATACCTACCCGAATATTTTCGGTGTAAAATTTAGTTTTCACACAGTCTGTTCAGCGAACGGGTATCGAGATATATTTTCCTGCTTAAAATCATGTTTTCTGCGATTTGCAGACTTTTATCAGCTTTGCAACAGGCTATTATCTATATATTTCAGCCAAATTCGAAAAATTTAAAATCTATTCAATATGAAGAAGATCGGGATGGCTATCATAGCTTTTGCTGTATTTATGTACTTCAACTTTAAAACAAATGCTCAAGAGAAAGACATGAGTAACCCTTTTTTTAGCGAATACAAAACGCCGTTTCAGGTTCCACCGTTTAACGACATTAAACTGGAACATTTTAAACCAGCGATGCAAGCCGGTATTACTGAACAACTTGCAGAAATTAAAGCAATTACTGAAAATAAAGAAGAACCGAACTTTGAAAACACCATTCTGGCCTTCGACAATTCAGGTGAATTATTAAGTAAAACCCGTATTTTCTCGAACCTGAATTCGGCCAACACCAACGATAAAATGCAGGCTTTGGCCCGCGAAATAACCCCGATGCTTTCAGCTCACCGCGACAACATCATGCTCAACATGGATTTGTTTAAGCGTGTGAAAGCTGTATACGAAAAACGCAATTCGTTAAACCTCGATCACGAGCAAATGCGGTTGGTTGAAAAGGTATATTCGGATTTCGACAGAAATGGCGCTAATTTATCTGCCGACAAACAGTCTGAATTGCGTAAACTGAATCAGCAGCTTTCCATGTTATCGCTTAAATTTGGTGAAAACGTGCTTGCCGAAACCAACAAGAATTTCAAATTGGTGGTTGACAAAAAAGAAGACCTGAAAGGTTTATCGGATGATGTAATTGCAGCCGCCGCCGAAACCGCTAAAAAAGCAGGAATGGAAGGCAAATGGGTATTCACGTTGCAAAAGCCCAGTATGTTGCCATTTCTTCAATATGCCGAAAACCGCGACCTGCGCGAAAAATTGTACAAAGGCTACCTCAACCGTGCCAACTACAACAACGCGTTCGACAACAAGCAAGTTATTGCCGACATTGTGAAACTTCGCGATCAACGTGCCAAACTTTTGGGCTATCCGAATTATGCGGCTTATGTGGTTGACGACAATATGGCAAAAACTCCTGAAAACGTGGATCAGTTCCTGATGAAACTTTGGACTCCGGCACTGGAACGCGCTAAGAAAGAACGCGACGACATGCAAGCCATGATCAACAAAGAAGGCGGTAAATTTAAACTGGCGATGTGGGATTGGTGGTACTATGCCGAAAAAGTGCGCAAAGCCAAATACGACCTCGATGAAGCACAGCTAAAACCTTACTTCAAGCTTGAAAATGTAATCGATGGAATGATTTACGTGGCCAACAAATTGTATGGTGTTAAATTTATCAAACGTACCGATATTCCGGTTTACAACGACGAAGTGATGGCTTATGAAGTGCAGGAAGCCGATGGCCGCCACATTGGCGTTTTCTATATGGACTTTCATCCGCGCCCCGGCAAGAACGCTGGAGCATGGTGTACAGCTTATCGCTCGCAATCGTACAAAGACGGCAAAAAAATCACGCCAGTTGTTTCCATTGTTTGCAATTTCACACGTCCAGCCGGCGACACTCCTGCCCTGCTGAGCTTCGACGAAGTAACCACGCTTTTCCACGAGTCGGGACACGCTTTCCACAACTTGTTTACCGATGGGCCATACAAACGTACCGCCCGCGATGTTCCGCGTGACTTTGTTGAATTGCCATCGCAAATCATGGAAAACTGGGCTGCCGAACCAGCCGTTTTGCGCGTTTATGCCAAACATTACAAAACCGGGAAACCTATTCCTGAAGATTTAATCGCCAAACTATCGAAAAGTGCACAGTTCAACCAAGGTTTTGAAACCGTTGAATATTTGGCTGCTTCGTTACTCGACATGGACTACCACGAGCAGTCACAAATTGCCGACGTAACTGCTTTCGAAAAAGCTTCAATGGATAAAATTGGTTTAATCGACGAAATTGCGCCACGTTACCGCAGTACTTATTTCTCGCACGTTTTCTCAGGCGGTTATTCTGCCGGATACTATGTGTACATTTGGGCTGCCGTACTCGATGCCGACGCATTTAATGCATTCAAGGAAAGCGGTGATTTATTCAATCCTGCATTGGCTGCAAAATTCAGAACTTTGTTGACCAAATCAGGATCAGATGATGGCATGGTAATTTATAAAAACTTCCGCGGGCAGGAGCCATCGATTGAACCATTACTGAAACGAAGAGGATTGAAATAATTCATTTGATGCAGGTTTCACTCATGAGTGAAACCTATAAAAATAATAACAAATTTTAAAACTTATAATATGCTGAAAATCAGTACAACCATTATTGCGCTGTCCATTTTATTAAGTTCGTGCAATAACCAACCCAAACAACCTGCAAAAGATATGAGTAATCCATTCTTCAAAGAGTACGCCACTCCATTCCAGGTTCCGCCTTTCAACGAGATTAAGCTTGAACATTATATTCCGGGCATCGACGCCGGAATTGCTGATCAACTGGCCGAAATCAAAACTATTACAGATAACAAGGAAGAACCAAATTTTGAAAATACCATTCTGGCCTTCGACAAATCCGGTCTTTTATTGAACCAGGTTAGTAACGTATTTTTCAATATTAACTCGGCCAATACCGACGACAAAATGCAGGAACTGGCGCGCCAGATTACCCCCAAGCTGTCGGCTCACCACGACAATATTGCGTTGAACAAAGAATTGTTTGCCCGGATAAAATCGGTTTACGATCGTCGCGCCAATTTAAAACTGAATGCTGATCAAATGCGGGTTGTTGAAAAATATTACCTCGATTTTGCCCGCAGCGGTGCTAACCTACCCGAGGATAAGCAAGTTGAACTAAGAAAACTGAACGACGAATTGGCTATGCTCGACTTGAAATTTGGTGAAAACAACCTGGCCGAAACCAATAAAAATTTCAAGTTAGTGATCGACAATGAAGCCGATTTGAAAGGTTTGCCAGCTGATGTTATCGCCGGAGCTGCTGAAACCGCCAAACAGGACGGTTTAGAAAGGAAGTGGGAATTCAAACTGCAAAAACCGAGTATGATTCCGTTCCTGCAATATGCCGAAAACCGTGAGCTTCGTGAAAAAATTTACAAGGGCTACCTTATGCGTGGCAACAATGGAAATGCCAATGACAACAAGGAAGTTATAATCAAAATGGTTAAGTTGCGCGACCAGAAAGCTAAATTACTGGGCTTTCCAAATTATGCTGCTTATGTGGTTGACGAGAACATGGCCAAAACACCTGAAAACATCAACCAATTCCTGATGAAACTTTGGGCTCCTGCACTGGAGCGTGCAAAAAAAGAACGCGACGACATGCAAACCATGATCAACAAGGAAGGCGGCAAATTCAAACTGGCGATGTGGGATTGGTGGTATTATGCCGAAAAAGTTCGCAAAGCCAAATACGACCTCGACGAATCGCAGTTGAAACCTTATTTCAAACTCGAAAATGTATTGGATGGCCTATTTTATGTAGCCAACAAATTATACGGAATCAAATTTATCAAACGCACCGACATTCCATCATACTGCGACGAAGCTACAGCTTACGAAGTTCAGGAAGCTGATGGCAAGCATATAGGTGTATTGTATTACGATTTCCATCCGCGTGCCGGTAAAAGCGCCGGTGCATGGTGTACCTCATTCCGCAACCAAAGTTATATTAATGGCAAAATGGTTACGCCGGTTGTTTCCATCGTGTGTAATTTTACCCGGCCAACCGGCGACACTCCTGCCCTGCTGAGTTTCGACGAAGTAACCACACTTTTCCACGAATCAGGCCATGCACTTCATGCTTTGTTTACCGATGGACCATACAACCGCATCGCTGGCGTTGTTCCAAACGATTTTGTAGAACTTCCCTCTCAGGTAATGGAAAACTGGGCTTCGGAACCTGAAGTGCTTCGTTACTATGCCAAGAATTATAAAACTGGCGAGGTTATTCCTGAAGCTTTAATCGCCAAACTCGAAAAAAGTGCCCAATTCAACCAAGGATTCGAAACCGTTGAATACCTGGCAGCATCATTACTCGATATGGATTGGCATACATTGGCACCAGCTTCCGATGTGGAAGCATTCGAAAAAGCTTCGATGGACAAAATTGGTTTGATTCCGGAAATTGCTCCCCGCTATCGTAGCACTTACTTTGCACACATTTTTTCTGGCGGCTATTCTGCCGGATATTATGTGTATATCTGGGCAGCAGTGCTTGATGCCGACGCATTCAATGCCTTCAAGGAAAGCGGTAATATTTTTAATCCTGAAATTGCAGCCAAATTCCGCACGCTGTTAACCAAATCAGGATCCGATGAAGGAATGGTCGTTTACAAAAACTTCCGGGGACAGGAACCATCGATTGAACCACTGCTAAAACGAAGAGGATTGAAATAAAAATTTCAATCAAACACATACATAAAAGCCTGCTTGAAAACCGAGCAGGCTTTTTTATTCTTTAGTAATCAGTAAAAAATATTGCTGTTGTCCGGCAAAAATGAGTTATAACAAGATGTCGCAACTACGTTGCTATGAAATTGGCAGCGTAGCTGTTTTAATCTCTGTAGAAAGTTGGCATGACAAGAATGTAAGCCGCGGAGTGGCGTAATCTTCTGAAATGCCCAAAATAATAGGTCGCAGCTAAGTGAAGAAACGTTAACCGGACACCAATGAAAAAATATACCAAAAAGAGGGTTACCTTTATATTGAAATTTGTATTAATTTATAAAGAAATAATTCTATTTTTATTCTATTTAACCTCTGACTAAAGAAACTAAATTATGGCTGATTTTACTAAAGCATTTCAACTGATGATAGCACACGAAGGTGGCTATGTCAATGATCCAGACGATCCTGGAGGAGAAACCTACAAAGGAGTTGCCCGAAAAATCTTCAGCAAATGGGACGGATGGCCAAAAATTGATCTTTTAAAACGCCAGTCCGATTTTCCTGGCAATTTAGACAGAGATTCCGAAATTCAGGATGCTGTATCGCATTTCTACCAGGTAAACTTTTGGGATAAAATCAATGGAGATCAAATTACTAATCAGGTAATTGCAAATTCAATTTTCGACTTTGGAGTCAACGCCGGGGTTAGTACCAGCGCTTCGCTTGCCCAAATGGTTGTTGGTGCTGATTCTGATGGGGTGATTGGCGCAAACACCATTACTGCAATCAACAACTTTGATCCCGACCATTTTCTTGCTGCTTTTACTGTGGCCAAAATTGCACGGTATGTCAACATTGTAAAAAAACGGCCAACCAGCCGAAAATATTTTTACGGATGGGTTCTCCGCGCTTTAGGCGAAAACGCTTAAGGAATTTACAATTAAACAATTTACGATTGGAATCCGCCGATCTCGTTATATCTTCCATCGTAAATGGTAAATATTAAAATCGTAAATTTAAAAATATGGGATTTTTACAAAACTTATTTTCAGGTGGAGCCAGTACACTGGTTGACTCGGTCGGAAAAGTTCTCGACAACGTTGTAACCACTAAAGAAGAAAAAATGCAACTCGAAATCGAAATGCGTAAATCGGAAATGCAATTTCAACTCGACATGCAAAAACTTTCAAACGAAGAACGACAAATGATATTGGGCGACATCAATAACGCCAGGCAACGAGAGGTACAAATGATGAACAGCGAAAATGCGACCAAACTTAACAGAAACCTAATGCCTATTATGGCTTTGGGAACGATTATTCTGGTTCTGGCATTATTTTTCGTTCTGGTATTTACCCCTTCGGTAATTCAAAGTGACAGTAAGGAAATTGTTATGTACATTTTAGGCGTCCTAAGCGCAGTACTTACACAGGTTTACAGCTATTACTTCGGATCTTCTGCCGGAAGCGCCGATAAGGCCAAAACGCTTGCCGGATTACACAGCAAGCAACAATAAGATTAAGATGGCGGACTCATTATTTGAATGTCCGCCATTTTCTTTTATCTTCTAATATCTTCAATTTCTTCAGGAGTTATTGGCACACGTTCGCCAATTATCTCACAGCCGGAGTCAGTTATCAGGATGTCATCTTCCAACCGGATTCCACCAAAATCGAGGTATTGCTCCAGCCGATCAAAATTGATAAAATCAGTATTAATATTTTCGGCTTTCCATTTTTCAATTAATGCCGGAATGAAATAAATGCCAGGTTCGTTCGTCACGACAAATCCAGGCTGAAGTTTTCGGCCCATACGCAAATAAGCTGTTCCAAACTGATCAATTGGCCGGGTTTCTTCGTCATAGCCCACATAAATCTGGCCTAAATCTTCCATATCGTGTACATCTAATCCCATCATGTGGCCCAATCCGTGGGGCATAAACAGTGCATGAGCGCCGTTTCTGACAGCTTCCTGTACATTACCTTTCATCAAACCTGCATCTTTTAACCCGGAGGTAATTGTTTCGCAAACCGCTAAATGAACAGATTGATAAGTTATTCCTGGTTTCGCTAACTTAGTAGTACAGTTATTCGCAGCTAAAACAATGTCGTAAATTTCGCGCTGCTTCTGTGTAAATTTGCCACTCACCGGAAAAGTTCGGGTAAAATCCGAAGCATAATGCGAACCAACTTCTGCACCGGCATCAACAAGCAACAGACGGCCATCCTGCAAAATCTGAGAGTGGTTATGGTTATGAAGCGTTTCTCCGTTTTGTGACAAAATAACAGGGAACGAAACCATTCCGCCACCAGCATTGGCAATCCCTTCAATAGTCCCGGCAATAGTTTGCTCCCAAACTCCGGCTTTTGCCATTTTCATAGCTGTAACATGCATCTGATAACCAACAGCACAAGCTTTTCTTATTTCAGCAATTTCCTGTTCTTCCTTTACCGAACGTAAATCAACAATTGCTTTAATCAATTCAACCGACGAATAAGCTTTTAACCGCGATGGAAGAATACCAAGTAACTTACTCAAAAACAACTTATTATATGCTCGATAAGGAGGAAGAATATGGATTTTTCTTCCGGACTGAACTGCTTTGATAACAACATCAAAGAGAACTTTGGAGGGTTCTGTTTTATAGATTCCAACCTTTTCAGCTTTTTCTTTCAAAGGAACTTGTGGTCCCATCCAAATAATATCCTCAATACTGACATCATTCCCAAAAATAATTTCTTCACCAGAATCAACATCAATCACTCCGGCCAAACCTTGAAAATCAAGTCCAAAGAAATATAAAAAAGAACTATCTTGTCTGAAATGGTAGGTATTGTCGGTATAATTCATTGGAACATCAACATTTCCTGGCAAAAGGATAAGCCCCTCTGATATTTTCCTTTTCAATGCCTTACGGCGATCAATATAAGTTTCAGCACTAAACATGTTTAATCAATTTTAATACTGAAGCAAGATAGGTAAAAATTGTATTTGAAAGAAATGACATTCGTCGTAACTGATGTTGTATATCATTTCATCCAGCCAAAATCTCTCCCGAAAATTTCAAACTGAAACCCAATTATTACGTATCAAACAATAACTAAAATTAAACACCATGAACAATACTTTGATGGTTTACTTAAACAAAAGGTTACATCACGACGACCCTAGATTTACTGACATCAACCGTCAACCCGGGCCAGTAATCTGTATTTCGCGCGAAGTTGGCTGTGGTGCTGTAAACCTTGCCGGGATGCTTGCCGCCGAGCTCGACAAAAAAGGCTTGTGCCGAAAATGGAGAGTTTTGAGCAAAGAAATTCTTGAAAAAAGCGCCCAGGAATTGGACATGGACCCAAACAAACTTAAAAATTACCTGAAAGAAGGAGATCGGGGTGTTTTTGACGATATTCTTGCCGCTTTCAGTGAAAAAAGGTTTAAAAGTGATCGCAAAATAAGCAAAACGCTTATTGACTTCATTAAAAGTTTTGCAAACGATGGCTATTGCATCATCGTAGGCCGAGCAGGTCATATCATTGCAAAAGATATCGAGAAGTCGCTGCTCGTGAAATTAACCGCTCCGCTTGAATGGCGAGCAAAGCAAATCATGAAAAAGAATAACCTGAACCTTCGGGAGGCATTTGAGTTTATCGAAAAAACCGAAAAAGAAAGGGAAAACTTCCGCAAGCATGTTGCTGGCGACCATTCAGTTCAGGAGGAATTTGACCTTACAATTAACATGGCCAGAATAAGCGCTAAAGACGCCATTTCTATAATCTGCCAGGCATCGCAGCTCAAAGGTTTGCTCGAAACGAACAAAAGTAAGGTTGAAGTTTTCTAACGTTTAAAGTTGAAAAGTCTAAAGTTAAAGATGTAATTACTTTAAACTTTAGACTTTGAACATTGAACTATTTCAACCACTTGTCGAGCCATTGCTTAAATACCCGTTGCCATAAAATACCATTTTGCGCTTGAAGAACCCAATGGTTTTCTTCGGGGAAAATTAACATTTGTGCAGGAACTCCTCTTAATACAGCAGCATTGAATGCAGCCATACCTTGAGAAGCCAAAATGCGGTAATCTTTTTCGCCATGAATAACCAGGATTGGCGTATCCCATTTATCGACAAATAAATGTGGTGAGTTGGCATACGACCGTTGAGCAACAGCATTTTGCTTGTCCCAGTACGGGCCACCCAAATCCCAGTTCACAAACCACATTTCTTCGGTTTCCAGGTATTGTTGTTCTAAATTAAACATGCCATCATGCGCAATAAATGCTTTGAATCTTTTTTCGTGATGGCCGGCTAACCAATAAACCGAAAAACCACCATAACTAGCTCCTACACAACCTAATTTATCTTTATCAACATAAGGTTCCTTTGCAACATCATCAATAGCCGACAGGTAATCCTTCATATTCTGGCCTCCATAATCGCCACTAATTTGTTCGAGCCAATCTTTTCCGAAACTTGGTAATCCTCTGCGGTTAGGCGCCACAACAATGTACCCATTTGCAGCCATTTGCTGAAAATTCCATCGGTACGACCAGAACTGGCTCACGGTTGATTGCGGGCCTCCTTCACAAAATAAAATAGTTGGATATTTTTTCGATGGATCGAAATGCGGTGGATAAATAACCCAGGTAAGCATATCTTTATTGTCAGTAGTTTTCACCCAACGCTCTTCAACTTTCGCTAAAGTTAACTGATCGAGAATTGGCTTATTAATAAACGATAGTTCAGTTTCAGCCCCCGATTTCAGGTCAATCGAATATATTTCATCGGGCTTGCTCATCGAATGTTTCATGCCAATGAGTTTGCCTTTGGCCTCAGCTATAAAAGCATAATCATGCATACCTTTAGTTATCTGGCTAATTTTCTTTGTTGCCAAATCAAGCTGATAAACCTGAGTCAGTGCATGCCAGCAACTAATAAAGTAAAGCGACTTGCTGTTGGCGCTCCATACCAAGTTGGTCGAGTTCTGATCAAAATTGGCAGAATAGTCGATCTTCTCACCAGTTTCCAAATTCAGCACAAACAACCGGATTTTATCAGCTTCGTAGCCATCGCGCTCCATACTTTCCCAAGCCAGGTATTTCCCGTCGGGCGAAAAGACCGGATTTTGGTCGTAACCCATCATTTCTTCAGTCTTGTTGACTGTTTTCTTTGTCTCTATATTGTAGAAATAAACATCAGAATTGGTTGAAAGCGCATATTCTTTACCTGTTTTCTTCCGGCAGGTATATGCTATCGTTTTACTATCCGGACTCCAGTCTAGTTGTTCTATTCCGCCAAAAGGTTTCATGGGGCTCTCGAAAGGTTCACCTTCCAGCAAGTCAACCGGATTGAGCAATTTACCATCCCGGTAGTCGGCCACGAACGGGTGCGGAACTGTCTCAACCCACTCGTCCCAATGCTTGTACATCAAATCGGTTTCAAGATGGGCATTAGCTTTGGGCAAATCAGGGAACATATCGTGTACATCAGGTTTAACTTTCACATCAGCTGTATACAGCACTTTTTTCATGTCAGGCGAATATTTAAACCCCGTAATTCCTTCTTTAACTTCTGAGACCTGAATGCTGCCAGTTCCGTCAGTATTCATTTCCCACAATTGCATTTGTCCAGATTTTGCGGAAAGGTAACCAATCTTTTTGCCATCAGGGCGCCATAAAGACTGGGTCTCCCGTTCAGCAGTATCGGTTATACGAACAGGCTGTCCACCAGAAACAGGAACGATATATAAGTCGCGGTACGATTTGTTCTCTTCAATATTATATTTGGTAACCGAGAACAAAACTTTTGTTCCATCGGGCGACACACCCGGATCGCCAATACGCCCAAAGCTCCATAGCACTTCAGGAGTCATTACATCTGAAGCCAGTTTCGACGCTTCAGTACTCGAATTAATGGTCATTTCTTTTTTAGTTTTCGGATTGGTAAATGAAAACAATGTGGCTATGAGGGCCAGATAACAAACAGACTTAATCATGTTGGTCAATTTACTTATTTCAGGGTGTTAATGTAAATAATGTCGGGCAAATAAAAAATGAGGAGCACCTGCTTATCTAAAATGAAACGAACATGTTGCGATAAACACAAACACCAATGAAGATACCTTCGGCAAGATGTGAGTTCCATCAGACAATTAAAAACAAATTATCTTCTAATGAAAAAAGTCAGTAGTCATTGGAAAAATAGATGCAATTTTCCGATGACTATTGACTTTTCCCTGAATTGTTTCAACTCTAATATTTATATTCTCCGGTGTATTCGAAAGTTTCACCATCAAAACCTTTTGCTGTAATCTTGAATGGAGTACTTGTTTTCCCAGGAATTTTTAAAGCTGATAAATCAAACGATGCAAACCCGGATAATGGAATGTATCCAGTATCATCGTTATTGTTATGGCGTAATTCCAGTAAAACAGGTCCATTGGTTACATCAATATTTCCAGGGGCTTTAACAAGATTAATATAATGTGTTTCATTTCCTCCACGGTATTGCAGCTCAAAGTTCAAAATGTCATTTTTAATCCATTTATCGGCAACCCGAATAGGATCGTTGCCAATACTATCTTCTTTTTCGGGCGTAATAGTAAAAATTCCTTTATATAGAATTTTCCGCAACGAATTTATTTTCACATAGTAATACTCGTTGTGATCAGGGTTTTCCTTATTCCCAAGAATTGTGAAATTTACCCAAACACGTTCATTGTTAAATACATCGTTAATCAAATCCGAACTAGCAGATGGGTACAGTACTTCTCCATCGTCCATTACAATTGTAAATGAAGTTGCCGAAACCTCTTTTTTGACCAATCCAAAACCTACCCAGGCGTTGTCGAGTGAATAATAATCATCATCATCCAAATCGCAACTACTTAAAATCCCCATGAATGTGGTTGCCATAAATAAAATCAATAACCTTTTCATATATTCCCAAATTAAATCGTTTTCAAAAGCTTCTGTATAATAGATTTGGCTGAATAAATTTTGGTTGCGTGACGGGTGTCTATTTTTTCAAAATTTAGTATTTGTAATGAATTCAATAAGATACAAAAAGCGAGAAACAAGGAACAATGCCAAAAGCCAATCGTGGAAAAACAAACAAATAGCCAAGTAGAATTAATTCAAATTTTCGGCAGAAAAAAGACTTGTTGCATACATTAAAATAAAAACCCTGAAATTTCTTCCAGGGTTTCTCTATGATTAATGAACTGACTGATCAATAATTACTTTGATTTCTCCAGTTTTATAGTTTTAGTTGGCTGATCGCAAACTTCGGTTGGTCCCCAGTATTGGATAGGACCCGGATAAATGAATGAAGTTTCAATTGCCCATTTTTCGCGATTGGCGGCCAAATATTTAAACGGAGCGCTTTCCAGCTCAACCAAAGCTTTCTGGATAACTGGTTTCATGTGGCCGTGACGGCGTTCCATATTCATCATCATTGTTACCGGCACACCACCTGCAATCCATTCAGCAGCAGGAGCAGTTAAGTTACGAACTGATGACATATAACCAGTTTTACCTTCAGCTATCAGGAATGAAGCGTTGTAGCCCAATGAATAGCAATAGTCGGCATCGAAATTTGATGGAGCGGCACAACGTCCTTCGTAACCAAAAAAGTGGTATTGTGTACCAAATTTACCAACGAACTTGCCTTCTTTCTTCAAGTCTTTCAAACGGTTCTTTACCATTTCACCCAACAATTTCTCAGTTTCGATTAACGAAACCTGAACGTTTCCGTGCGGGTCACGGTCAAGAGTCAGCTGATCAGCAATTCCTGAAGGAAGAGAGGTATAAACTTTTGCCGATTCAGCCGATAAAATTCCGGCTACAAAAGCGCGACCTTCGGCTTTATCAGTAAATGATTTGAATTTCTTTTCTGTTTCAGAACCTTCAGCCAATAAATCGTTTAATTCGGCAATAAGTTTTTTCATTTCTGGAACAAATTCAACCAAGCCTTCCGGAATTAAAGCTACGCCAAAGTTTTCGCCGTTTTCGGCACGTTTGGCGATGATAGCAGCCATATAATCAACGATTTCGGCCAAAGTTTGCTTTTTCAGCTCAACTTCTTCCGAAATTAAGGTGATGTTTGGTTGAGTTTGAAGAGCACATTCTAAACCGATGTGTGAAGCCGAACGACCCATGAGTTTAATAAAGTGCCAGTATTTTTTAGCTGAATTGGCATCGCGTTCAATATTACCAATCAATTCTGAATAAACTTTTGTAGCTGTATCGAAACCAAACGATGTTTCGATCATCTCGTTTTTCAAGTCGCCATCGATGGTTTTAGGGCAGCCAATTACCTGAATTCCTGAATTTTTAGCAGCATAATATTCAGCCAAAACACAGGCGTTGGTGTTACTATCGTCTCCACCAATGATTACGAGAGCATTGATTCCCAATTGTTTCAAAATTTGCTCACCCTTATCGAACTGGGCGGTTTCTTCCAATTTTGTACGTCCTGAACCAATAATATCAAAACCACCGGCATTGCGGTAAGCATCAATAATTTCAGCAGTAAGCTCAATATATTTGTGATCGACCAAACCACCAGGACCGCCAAGGAAACCATACAATTTGCTTGCCGGATTGATGTTTTTAATACCATCGAAAATACCTGAAATCACATTGTGACCGCCGGGAGCCTGACCTCCTGAAAGGATAACTCCAACATTAACAGCAGGATATTCTTTTTCTTTGCCAGCTTCAAATGTAATTAATGGCATTCCATAAGTATTTGGGAAAAGCTCCTGAATTGCAGCCTGATCAGCAACCGACTGGGTTTTTGGGCCCTCAACCAGTTTAACTGAAGCATGTAATGAATTAGGTAATTTGGGCTGATATTTTGCCCTTGCCGATTGTAATGCACTAATGGTCATAGTTTTTATTTTTTTGTAGGGTTTACATTTTTTTGAATCGGCGCAAAAATAATGAAAACCATGGTTCTACAATCAATAAAAGTGTATTATCCCGCGGTTTTAAGGTAAATTTAAAAACATCCGATTTGTATGATAATCAACTAATCCGCCTCTTCTTCTGTTTCACTTTGGTTTGTTTTTTCCACAGTTCGTCGTGCATCACGCAGTGCTTTATCAATAATCCATTCTATTTGTCCATTTACACTACGAAACTCCTGCGCTGCCCATTTTTCAACGGCATCGTAAACAGCAGGATCAATCCGAAGTACAAACGATTTTTTCTTAGCCATAACTTCCTTCTTATTCTAATTGACCAACTCGAACGAAAAAACGCTAAAGGGTTTATTTAGTATGAGTCTTAATCCATTTCAAAATTTCGTTTAATGCTACTGGCGAAAAGGTTTGCTCGATGGTTGCATACTCCAAAGGCGCCCCGGTTTTACATTTCTGAAATAAATGATTCAACCCGGGGAGCTCAACTGTTGTAACCTTTTTGTTCCCACCTTTTGCCAATGCCTCTCTAATTGCTTTTAGGTTTTCTTTGGGAGGACCTTGCAAATCTTTTTCCCCATTCAATGCCAGTACAGGGCATTTTACTTTTTCCAAAGCTGTTGCTGGATTGTATTTAATAAAATTCAGCATCCAGGGATTGACAACCTGATTAACCTGGGCATTTACGAAGTCCTCTTCCGACACACCTTTCGGCTTATCCTGATTATCTTTCATCTCCTTTTTCAGGAGATTGGTCAAATCGGTTTTTAACTGGTCTGTAGAATCCGATTTCTTCACCAAATCAAAAACGGCGCAGTTTACTTCTTTTGTTTTCTGCAATTCGTTTTCATTTATTCCTGAAGCTTTACCAATCAATTCCTGCTGCAACAGAAGCAACTGGTCACCCGGAATCCCGGTTCCGGCAAGTAAAACGATAAATGCAATATTCTTTGAACTATTGGCAACCATTGGCGCAATAATTCCGCCCTCGCTATGGCCAATCAAGCCTATTTTCTTCTTGTTTATTTCTTTTCTGGTCAGTAAATAATCGACTGCAGCTTTTACATCGGTAGCAAAATCGTTGCTTGTTGCGGTTTTAAAGATTCCTTCAGATGAAGCTGTTCCCCGGTCGTCGAATCGCAAAACAGCTATACCATTTCGGGTTAAGAAATCAGCAATAATCAAAAATGGTTTATGCCCCATTATTTCTTCATCTCTGTTCTGAGCGCCACTGCCAGTAATTAAGATTACAGCTGGAAATACTCCTTCTCGTCGTGGTAAAGTCAATGTTCCGGCTAAAGTAATACCAGCAGTCATATTTTTGAAAGTTACCTCTTCTTCGTAATATGGATAAGGTTTCTGGGGTTCTTGCAGCCTCACAATTTTTTTCTTTTCAACAACCTCTCTTGATAAATTTAACGGGATAGATAATCCAGCCTGTTTAAACGTACCTTCAATAATTTCACCCGGTTTTAAACATCCCTCATATTCTATGCTCAAGGCGGTTGCAGCTAATTTCAATGTAGAGTTTTCAAAGCTCACAGTGTTTACCGGAATACCTTCGGCGTGCTGATCGGGGCTATCCATTGTAGCTGTGTATCCATTTTCAGCTTTAGCTATATTAAAAACAATACGGAGCTGCATTCCCTGTATTTTCAAAATACCATTCCATTGTCCGGTTATGTCCTGTCCAAAAGAACATTTTGCAACAGCAAAACCTAGTAGAAATGTTAGCAAGTAAATTTTCACACGTAAATATTGTTATTAATTTGTTGAATATTAAATGCGTACGTAGGAACTCCATGCCATAAAAAATGGCATTCTCCACAAGATTTACATGGTCTTTTTTTGCCACCACGTTGAAAATTGTTACCATGGTATGATCGTTTCATGTGTACAAATTTCTGTTTTTCGTCTTATAATCTGCATATTAGCACAATACAATGCATGGGATAGCCATTTATACATTTTCGGTTTGTCTCGCCTTAGACGAGATGACTATTTCATCTGTTAACGTTTAATTGTTACAGTTTTCTTAATTTGTTCTTCTAAATTTCTGACATTGCTGCATCTATTGCATATATCATGGCCTGAGGCTTTTGAGTGCCAAACAATATCTTTTTCCCGTTTTTTAAATATAGCTGTAATCCAATATTCCCCGACACATTATATGCCCTTCCCCAACGCAAACTTCTTTTAATACCCCAGCCTCCATAATTTCTAAGCGGACTATATCTCCTAATCTCATATTTTTTAATTTCTGCAAAAGAAATTATTCTCTCTTTACAAATCAGAGGAAAAAACCGATAATGAATTCCCAGGTTATCAATCCACACTTCAAGTTTGAGTCGCAGGTAAACCCAAAGGAAAAAGAGGAGAAACACAATAAGTATTGCTAAAACGGCATTGGGGGCAGGACTATTACCTACTTGTTTTCCCACAATGACCTGTTGGTAAAGTGCATATAGGCTAAACCCGACACCCAAAACTATTGATGCAAGAACAACTAGTAAATTCCACCATTGCCTGAATTGTTGTTCTTCTTTAAATAGTGTTTTATTCATGTTTGGTTATTGATAAAGTGTACCGGTATTTACAACAGGCGAAGCTTCTTTGTCGCCGCACAATACAACCATTAAGTTGCTTACCATCGTTGCTTTTTTATCCTCATCCAACTCAACTATTTTCTTTTTATTCAATTCGTCGAGTGCCATTTCTACCATACTAACTGCACCCTCAACAATTTTAAAGCGGGCAGCAACAATAGCAGTTGCCTGTTGACGTTTCAGCATCGATTGTGCAATCTCCTGTGCATAAGCAATATAATTTATTCGGGCTTCAATAACATGAATGCCGGCAATATCGAGGCGTTCACGAATTTCATTTTCCAAAACAGCATTCACTTCTTCGCCTCCATCGCGTAGGGTTATACTTGCATGATCGTCTTCAATATTATCATACGGATATAAACCTGCCAATTTGCGTAAAGCAGCCTCACTTTGTACAACCACAAAATGCTCATACTCATCAACTCCAAATGCAGCGCGATATGTGTTTTCCACCTTCCAAACCAACACCAAGCCAATCATGATAGGATTACCTAATTTATCGTTCACTTTAATTGGCTCGCTATTGAAATTACGGGCTCGCAGAGAATATTTCTTTTTGGTAAAAAACGGATTTACCCAAAAAAAGCCATTGTCTTTAACTGTTCCTTTATACTCGCCAAAAAGGACAAGCACATAGCTCTGATTGGGGTCAATAACAATAAATCCGGGAGTAATAATTACGAACAATGTTATCAGTACTGCTGACGGAATAATGATTTCAAGAATAAAACCAGCAATAGCTAGGCCAAGCAATACGATTTCGAGGAATAAAAACAAATAACCAGATCGGGCTGAAAATGTCTTTTCCATACTATTAAATTTAAATTGTTTTGATATTATTTTAATATCACAAATGTAAATAAAAAAAGCACTCATTGTCAAGTGCTTTTTTTGAAAAATTTCAGAGAGTAAGATTAATTCAAATTCAATTCTATGTTACCAACATTGCCAGACTTCAAAACCTCAAATTGCAATGCAAAATTTAAAATTGCATCAATGCAACTTTGAGATGGTTCAAAACCAAACTGATCCATATCCATATCACATTCATCAAAAGAACTTATAACTTCTTCAACTTCTTTTTTGCCGGCATTGTACGAATTGATCAAAATGTTAAAAGTAGAGATTTTACTCATAGGCAATCGTTAATTTTTTTGTATTATGAATTAATAACGCCACACTACAAGTAATATTGTATCAATCCTTATATTTTCGTCAAACTCAGATTTTTTTTCTCAATCAGTTTTCTGAGGTTAATAAGGGCATAACGCATTCGGCCCAGGGCGGTATTGATGCTCACATTGGTAATGTCCGAAATTTCCTTGAAACTTAACCCCTGGTAATGTCTCATAATGATAACCTCTCGCTGATCATCGGGCAGCTCATTTATTAGCAACCGAACGTCGCAGGTAATTTGGTCATAGATCAACTTATCCTCAATATTCTCTTCAGAGTATTTGGGCGAGTTGAACAAATCGACGTTCACATTGTCGTTAGAAGTAGTGTTAAGTAATTTTTCTTTTCTGAAATGATCGATAATTAAATTGTGCGAAATACGTAAAACCCATGAAATAAATTTCCCGTTCTCGGTATATCTACCACTTTTTAACGAGCGGATAACTTTAATAAAAGTATCCTGAAAAATATCTTCGGCAAGATGATGATCTTTGACAATCAACAAGATATAAGTAAAGACTCTCTTTTTGTGGCGAGAAATCAATGTTTCAATTGCTGATTGTTTTCCTTCGACAAACTGCTGTACGAGCGAATTATCGCTCAGATCTTCTGGTCTGAACATGACTCTAAATTATTATGTGACTGTTTTCAATAATTATGAGTACAAGTTCTGTCGATAGGCAAGCTTTTTAGAATGTTAGTAAAACTATTTGCTACTTTTGCGTTGGTAAAAATCGATCATTTTTTTCAATTAAACAAATTTTTGTTCAGAAATAATAACATAAGAAATGAGTTCTTCCTCTAATTTTACTCCATACATCCAGATAAAAGGTGCAAGAGTCCACAATTTAAAAAACATTGATTTAAAAATTGACCGCAATAAATTCATAGTTATCAGTGGTTTATCAGGATCAGGCAAATCGTCATTGGCATTCGACACCTTGTATGCCGAAGGACAGCGCAGGTATGTTGAAAGTTTATCGGCTTACGCCCGTCAATTTCTTGGCCGTATCGACAAGCCTGAAGTTGATTTCATTAAAGGTATTCCACCTGCTATAGCAATTGAACAGAAAGTAAATACGCGTAATCCGCGTTCAACTGTAGGGACCTCAACTGAAATTTACGACTATCTAAAACTTCTTTTTGCCCGAATTGGAAGGACTTTTTCCCCTGTTTCAGGAAAGGAAGTGAAGCAACATCATGTTAGCGATGTGGTTAATTTTATTATGTCGTTTCCTGAAAACACGCGTTTCCTGATAGCTTCGCCTTTAAAAGTGAAAAATGACCGAACATTGGTCCAGGAAGCTGAGTTGCTTATACAGCAAGGTTTTTCCCGATTTGAAATAAACAACGAAATTCGACGGATTGATGAGTTGATCAAAGAAAAAAATGAGTCGTGCAACGGAGATAACTGCAACATAGTAATTGACCGGGCAACTGTTATAAACGATGAAGATAATATTAGCAGAATTGCTGACTCAGTGCAAACTGCATTCTTTGAAGGACATGGTGAATGTATTGTCAAAATTTATATCGGAAACGAAGTTAAAGAGGAACACTTCTCTAACCGTTTTGAAGCCGACGGAATAGAATTTGAAGAACCTACGGTACACACTTTCAGTTTTAACAATCCGGTTGGCGCATGCAAAACCTGCGAGGGATATGGAAAAGTAATTGGGATTGACGAGGACCTGGTTATTCCGAACAAGTCGCTTTCAATCTATCAGGATGCCATTTCATGCTGGAAAGGTGAAAAAATGGGCGAATGGAAAGATGCACTGGTATATTCTGCTGAGAATTTTGGCTTCCCGATCCATAAGCCTTATTACGAATTAACTGAAGATCAAAAACAGTTGCTTTGGTCTGGCAATAAATATTTTGAAGGACTAAACCAGTTCTTCAGAATGCTTGAAGAGAACACCTACAAAATACAATATCGTGTAATGCTTTCGAGGTATCGTGGAAAGACCAATTGCCCCGATTGCCATGGCACCAGGCTCAAAAAAGAGGCTATGTACGTGAAGGTGGACGAAAAATCTATTCAGGATTTGGTTTTGATGCCCATTGACGACTTACAAAAATTCTTTTTAAACCTTCAATTGACGGAACATGAAGCAAAAATTGCCGAACGCATTTTAACTGAAATAAACAACCGCTTGGATTTCCTGACTGATGTTGGCTTAGGTTATCTCACTCTAAATAGGTTATCATCAACGCTTTCCGGCGGCGAGTCGCAGCGAATCAACCTGGCAACTTCGCTGGGTAGCAGCCTGGTTGGGTCAATGTATATTCTGGATGAACCGAGTATTGGGCTTCATTCGCGCGACACACAACGACTGATTCGCGTTTTGCGCAAGTTGCAAAAACTGGGGAATACAGTATTAGTGGTTGAACACGATGAAGAAATTATTCGCGAAGCCGACGAAATCATTGATATTGGCCCGTATGCAGGTCGGTTAGGCGGTAACGTTGTTTTTCAGGGAAATCATAATCAATTGGAATCATCATCTGACAGCCTGACTGCCAAATATCTTACTGGCAGGGAAAAGATCGAAGTACCGAAAATTAGGCGTAAATGGAACAATTACATCGAAGTTTTAGGTGCTCGCGAAAACAACTTAAAAAATGTGAGTACCAAATTTCCATTAAATACTATTTGTGTTGTTACCGGAGTTAGTGGATCGGGCAAGTCATCGCTGGTAACCAAAGTTTTATATCCTGGTTTAGCCAAAATGTTTGGCGGGTTTAGCGAAAAAACCGGACAGCACGATCTCATTGGTGGCGACATAAATATGATCACCTCAATTGAATTTGTTGACCAAAACCCGATTGGTAAATCAACGCGCTCAAATCCGGTAACATACTTAAAAGTGTACGACGAAATCCGTAAGTTATTTTCTGATTTGCCAGCTTCAAAATACAACGGGTTCAAGCCATCTCATTTTTCGTTTAATATTGAAGGTGGTCGTTGCGAAGAATGTCAGGGAGAAGGAGAAATAACTGTTGAAATGCAGTTTATGGCCGATGTACATTTGATTTGCGAAAGCTGTAAAGGTAAACGGTTTAAAGACGAAATTCTGGAAGTGGCATTCGAGGGCAAAAACATATTTGATGTTCTTGAAATGACTGTTGACGAAGCTATTGAGTTCTTTGGCAACCAAAAAATACCAACATCGAAAAAGATATCAAAACTTCTGAAACCACTGCAAGACGTTGGATTGGGATATGTAAAGCTTGGCCAGTCATCGAGTACCCTTTCAGGTGGTGAAAGCCAGCGTATTAAACTAGCTTCGTTCCTGGCAAAAGAAAAAGGTAGTCCTTCGTTGTTTATATTCGACGAACCAACAACAGGGTTGCATTTTCACGACATCCGTAAACTACTCGATTCGTTTAACGCTCTGATTTCCAGAGGGCATAGTATTATTATTATTGAGCACAACCTCGATGTTATAAAATGCGCCGATTGGGTAATCGACCTTGGTCCTGAAGGAGGTGTTGATGGTGGCAAAATAGTATTTGAAGGAACACCTGAAAATCTTATAAAAGTTACAGAATCGCATACTGGACAAGCACTAAAAGGGAAGCTTTAAAAGAATGGTTGGATTTAGATAGCGAATTTCTAAATCGAAGAGATTTGTTGTTAAATGGTTTTAGCCGTCAAACGTAGTTTTTCGTGCGAAACGAGCTCTGCCTTAACCTTTGCTGATTACTTTTTTGTTGGCTGGTGAGTTGGTCGAACCAGTCAAGACAAAAAAAGTAATTAAGGTTTTGAGGCAAAGCCCCAACGTTAAATCAATTAGGTATTCTATGGAATATGCAATTTATTTAATCCGGCTGCCAATTTTAATTCCGACGAAAATCTCCGTTCCACCATTCCATCGGATCATGTGGAGCAGAAATAGTCTTCCATGAAAACTTCAATACGTGAGGAGTAACTAACCTCTCATAATCAGCGTAGCTTAATCGTATCAACTCGGTATGCGAACCTGCATTAAAAGCTATTTCCTTATTCATTGTTAACGTATCAGCAACATACACTTCCATTTCATACAAATTACCAAACGGAGGCATTGCTCCCAGTTCGCAATCTGGAAATCGACCTTTAAATTCAGGCTCAGTTGCAAGCGTTACAAATTTTGTTCCGAATACCTTACGTAATGTATCAAAATCAACATGATACGAGGCTGGCAAAACTGCCATGGCCATTGCGCCATCAATCTTAATCATAACAGTTTTTGCAAACTCTTTTCCTGAAACATGAGCTGTAGCCGCTATATCCTGCGAAGTAAATGCCATCGAATGGCAAATGGTAATATATTTAATCATGTTTTGGTCAAGAAAAGCTTTAAGCTTTTTTACTGGCATAAAAAACAATTTTAAGGTTAAAAAGCTGCTTTGACAATTGAAATATGAGAGTGAAAAGTTAGTGACAATCAAAAGCTGTTACTTACTTTTTATGTCAATGTTTCAAAAAATAAAAGAAATTGAAAAATAAAAATCACTATTGTCCGGTAAAATCTTCGCAATGCATATTCGACTTAGATTTCTCACTTCGTTCGAAATGACGATCAACAAGTTGTGGGAGGAAGGTAGGGTAGGTTTGCGGCAAAGCCGCAAACCTACCCTACCTTCCTCCAGACTCTTGTAAATAACTGTCATTCTGAGCGAAGCGAAGAATCTCAGGTTTTTACCCGGACACCAATGTTTAGCAATATAACCTACAATCTTTTTTAACGATTTTCTTCCGCAAACTTTCTTCCCCTGCGTAAAGCTTCAAGGTTCATGTTTACAATATCTTCGCCTTTTCGAACAAAAATGCGGCGGATACCGTCTTCAATTTTCGAGAATGTAATATCAATAAAAGGGGAAGCGGCACCAAGCATAACCATATTCGAGGCACGAGTGCTACCAACTTCTTTGGCAATAGTATCAGCATCAATAGCAATACACCTAGGAAATTTTCTGATTTCGGCCATTATCATTTCTATATCCGGGTAATTCGGAATATTTACAAAGGGTGTAATATTGGTCACCAAATATCCTTGTTCTGAAAGATAAGGCAGGTACCGTAACGACTCCATGGGTTCAACAGAAAGAATTAAATCGGCTGATCCACCAGGGATTAAATCAGAGGAAATTGGTTTGTCTGAAATACGCATGTGTGAATAAACTGCCCCTCCCCGCTGGCTCATACCATGTGTTTCAGCCTGTTTAATGAGCAAATTGCCGGCTAAAGCAGCCTCGCCTAAAGCTGTAGCTATAGATAAAATTCCCTGACCACCTACACCTGCTAATATAATATCTGCTTTCATAATATTAGTTTTATAAGCTCTACTCAAACCTTAATAATAGGTGAGATTTTTGGGTAGAGCAAGTTCTTTATATATTTTATGAACCGCCTCTTCCTAAGTTTTCAAATTCTTCAGAAAAGTTTCGAGAAGAGATTCTTTCTTTTATTTGTTATTTCTTTTTCGACGACTGGCCCGCTGGATACATTCGCGGCGCGGAATAATCACAGAAACTCCATCAAAAGCAAATTCCTGACGGAACAATTGCACCATTTCGTCATGATTCTTCTTCAAAGGAACGATGGTATGTATATGTGCCGGATCAACACCCAAACCGATACAGATGGATTCAATTTTCCCATAAGCTGATGAATCCTGGCCACCAGTCATCGAAACCGATTCATTATCAGAAATAACAACTGTAATATTCGATTTTTCATTCACAGCATCAAGTAACCCAGTTATTCCTGAATGAGCGAAAGTTGAATCTCCGATCATAGCAATAGCAGGAATCAAACCGGCATCAGCGGCCCCTTTAGCCATTGTAATAGAAGCGCCCATATCAACACATGATGAAATGGTTTCATAAGGAGGAAGCGCCCCTAAAGTATAACAGCCAATATCGGAGAAAACCCGTCCTTTAGAATAATTGGCTAATGCTTCATTCATTGCTGCATAAGCATCCTGATGGCCGCACCCAACACACAATGCCGGAGGCCTGTTTGCCACTATCGATGGAACTTCAAATCCTTTAAACATTTGTTTACCTAAAGCTTTTGCAATCAGGTCGGGATTTAATTCGCCATCGCGGGGCAAAGTTCCATCCAGACGTCCTTTTATCGGAGTGCCTTTTGCAAAGAACCCTTTAAGCGATTCTTCTACCAGCGGAGCTCCTTCTTCAAGGATTAATAATTCATCACATTCTTTATCGAGCCGGTTTATGAGGTTTTCAGGCAATGGATATTGAGAAATTTTAACAACTGGATACGGACAGGTTCCTCCTGGGAAATGTTCAATAAGATAATTGTAGGCAATACCGCAGGCAACTATACCCAAACTTTTATCATTACCATCTTCATATCGGTTATAAACCGATTTCTGTGAAAGCTGTTGAAACAGATCCTGGCTTTCGAGCAAGCCTTTATATCTTTTGCGGGCAATGGCTGGCAAAAGAATAAACTGCCGCGGATCTGTTGGCATGGTCAGTTCATTCTCGGGTAATACTTCTTTCCGAACAACTCCAGACCTTGAGTGCGCAAGCCTTGTAGTAATGCGTAGCATCACAGGCACTTTGGTCAACTCCGACAAAGTAAATCCATCGCGGGCCATGTCGTAAGCCTCTTGTTGCGACGAAGGTTCAAGAATAGGAATCATGGCAAATTTACCATAAAAACGTGAGTCCTGCTCATTCTGAGAAGAGTGCATCGAAGGATCGTCGGCAACAGTAACAATTAAACCACCATTCACTCCAGTAATAGCAGCATTAACAAAAACATCAGCAGCCACATTCAACCCAACGTGTTTCATACACGACATGGCTCGTTTCCCGGCATACGACATTCCAAGAGCTGTTTCAAGTGCTGTTTTTTCATTGGCCGACCATTTCCGGTGAATATTTCGTTCCTCCGATATCGGGTTATCCTGGATAAATTCTGTAATTTCAGTTGAAGGAGTGCCTGGATAAGCATACACACCCGACATCCCGCCGTCGATTGCTCCCTGTCCAATGGCCTCTACTCCCAAAAACAAATATTTTTGCATAGTAAGTATTTTTAGATTCAAAAAATCGGAACCAAAATTAGCTCATTAACACTTGAAAACAACTTCAAACCTCTGGTTTTAATAATTTAGATTTGTTCTAAAAAAGAAAATCGCGATAACTTTAAATCACTGATTTAATAAAAGTTCTGCAAATAGTCATTTCCAACCATTTTTCTTTTCCTTAATTTCGGAACTCAATCAATAACGAATTTATCTGCTATGAGTAAAAACCTTACAATTATTTTAGCCTGTATCCTTATGATTACAGCTTGTAACTCAAAAACAACAGAAAAAAGCTCTACCAAAACTTCTGCCGGAATTTCAGCCGAAACCTTAAGGGAAGCTGTAAGTTCTATTGAGAAAAAGGACAGAACTATCAACAAAGAGATGGTTGAAAAAGGAGTAAAACATGCGGCTTCGCTATGGCGCGAAAGTGACGGTTCGGGACCTGATTTCGTGAAATTTTGTACAGAAAATTTCATCTCTGATGTAAAACTTAAAGAAACAACCTTTTACCGCTTTTCCGAATATTTCGAGTCTCTTTACGGCCATTTCAATAAGCTGAGCCTCGACATGCAGGAAAATGTACAATTAAAGAAAGGCGAGGTTTTACCTATTGATGCACAATTTGCAGCATATAACCCTGGCGCTCATTTAATTAATGACTTCTACGACAATAAAATTGCGTTTATTGTGGCTTTAAATTTCCCATATTACACTACTGAAGAAAAAAACAAACTCGCAGAAAACTGGACTCCATTACAATGGGGATATGCCCGGCTAGGTGATATTTTCAGCTCCAGGGTGCCTTCAGAGTTAGTTCTTCAGGCGTCAAGGGTATCTGCCGAAAGTGATGCCTATATAGCAGATTACAATATTTACATGGGGCATACGCTCGCTGACAACAATTCTAAGCTATTTCCTGAAAATATGGTCCTTCTAAGCCATTGGAACCTTCGCGACGAAATAAAAGCGAATTACGCAAACAAAGAATCTGGCCTGAAAAAACAAGCGCTAATCTATCAGATTATGCAGCGAATTGTTGATCAAACAATACCGAAATCGGTTATCAACTCAGGAAAACAAGAATGGAACCCTATCACCAACGAAGTGTTCGAATCGGGCAAAAAAGTCGTTTCTGAACCTGAAAAAACTGGTCGCTATCAACAAATACTGAACAACTTCCACATTTACCAGGAGTTTGATAAGTATAATCCGGATATGCCAACTGCCATTCAGCGTGCTTTCTCAGTCGGGATGCAAATACCACAACCTGAAGTTGAAAAACTATTTACCGAATTTTTGAGTTCTCCTCAGGTACAAAAAGTAGCTAATTTGATAAAATCCAGACTTGGACGCGATTTGTACCCCTGGGATATTTGGTATGACGGATTTAAGGCCAGAAGCTCCATTAATGAAGAAAGCTTAAATGCTATCACTGAGAAAAAATACCCTAATCCGGCAGCACTTGAAGCCGATTTAAGTAATATGCTCCTGAAACTTGGATTTTCCAAAGAGAAAGCTACGTTTATTGCATCGCGCGTTTCGGTAGATCCAGCGCGTGGATCAGGCCACGCCTGGGGCGCTTCCATGAAATCGGAAAATGCTCATTTGCGCACAAGAATTCCTGATACTGGTATGAATTACAAGGGATACAACATTGCAGTACACGAATTTGGACACAATGTTGAACAAACGATTTCCCTGAATTTTGTTCCAAACTACATGATAAACGGCGTACCTAATACAGCTTTTACCGAAGCGCTTGCATTCGTATTCCAACAAAGGGATTTATTTCTTCTGAACATGAAAGATGATAATCCTCAAAAGGATTACCTGAAAACACTTGACATCTTCTGGTCAGTATACGAAATCATGGGTGTATCAATGGTAGATATGAAAATGTGGCAATGGTTGTATGCAAATCCTAATTCAACACCTGAACAATTACGCGATGCTGTAATTCAAATAGCAAAAGATGTATGGAACAGTTATTATGCTCCGGCTTTTGGAACGAAAGATCAAACCATTTTAGCTATTTATTCACACATGATTAATTCTCCGATGTACCTGCCCAATTATGCGTTCGGCCATTTAATCCATTTCCAATTGGAAGAACATTTTAAAACCCACGAATTTGCACCCGAAATACTACGAATTTTCGCATTAGGACAGCTTACACCAAACGAATGGATGAAACAAGCAGTAGGACAACCCTTATCAAATGAGGCTATTTTAAGAGCGACAGATTTAGCTTCTGAAAAATTGAAATAAACACAACGTCACTACATCCAAAAAGTAGAAGGTCAGTTTAACCAACAAACTGGCCTTTTTACCTTTTATAAATCAATCCCAAACTACGCATTGGAGCTAAAAATTGAATTCGAAAAACTTCTGTAAGGTTTATGGAACAATGGATACAGCTGTTTTTTATTTTGAAAATGCCTAATGCTACGCATTAGAAAAATTAATTGAATATCCTTTTCATTACCTGGTGCTGAACGAAGCGTAGCTGGCCTATGCCTGACCTTTTTTGATTACTTTTTTGTTGGCTGGTGAGTTGGTCGAACCAGTCAAGACAAAAAAGTAATTGGGGTCTTGAAGCAAAGCCCCAACGCTTAATTCATTTAGGCATGTTGCCCGATATTCATTAAAATTAATCATTAAAATGTTGTATATAAACTACTTATATATTACGACCTCTCTATTGCGTAATCTGTGTTAATGTGATTTGTACTCACATTAATTCAGGAAAATAGAATGCAAAAAAAAGCCAGTCTTTCGACTGGCTTAAATATGAAAGAATTTGTTAAACAAATTTCTTACTGTAACTGGAAGTTAATTGGCACAGTATAAGAAACACGAACAGGTGCTCCTCTCTGTTTACCAGGTTTCCATTTCGGAAGAGTTGAAACTACACGCAATGCTTCAGCATCCAAAGATGGGTCAACACCACGGGCAATTTTAGCATTCGAAACAGAACCGTCTTTGTTAACAACGAAGTTAACGTAAACTTTTCCCTGGATACCATTTTCCTGAGCAATTACAGGGTATTTTACAGCATTGGCAAGATACTGACGCAGAGCAGTTACACCACCCGGGAATTCAGGCATCTCTTCTACAACCATAAATACTTCCTCTTCTTTTGCTTCAGGAGCAACTTCTTCAGTTTTTTGCTCAGGTACAATTTCAACAGCTTCTTTGTTAACTGTAGTTTCTACCTGCTCGTCAGAAATCATAAGTTTCGACTGATCTTCAACTTTGATTGTATCAACAACGACAGGAGCAACATATTTAACAACTGTTTGTACTTCAGCTGCTGGTGGTGGCGGTGGTGGCGGTGGTGGCGGAGCTTCTTCATTTTGAATATCATTCGCCATTTCTGCAATTACTTCGTTTGCATCACGCATTTTGTGACTTGCATTACGACTTGCATTGATATAAGGAATAATAACAGCCAAACCTAGTGCAACGCACCCAATAATGGTTGAAATAATAACAACACGGTTATAGTTCTTCCTTATTTGATACGCACCATATTCTTTATTCCTTTTTTCGAAGACCAAGTCATCGAAAGTTGGGGCATATTGTTTATTCTGTACCATACGTATTGTTTATTATTTCTGAGCGACAGCCACAGATGGTTTATTCTTCAATGCAGTGTCAACCATACCTTTCTCGATATAATTTAAATCAACAATGATATAACGGGCAATACCCACGATTGACATTTCATCAATAACATCCACAAAGTTTTTATACTTTGCTTTTTCAGAAAATTTGATCAACACGATAGGACCAGTGTCATCATCCTTTTTAAGTTGTTTGATAACATTTTGTAAAGAGTCCTGTTTGATATTTAATTTTCCAGAGATTACATCTGCTTTCAGGTCTTCAATCTTTTTCAAAAGAGCGCGGTTACGATCAATCAAAACTTCCCGGATACCCTTATCGCTGAAGTCGGTTTCCTGAAGGGGTACGTTTGGATCTGGTTTTCCAGGATACCAAAACACACGACCATCCGGACCTACAATAATATTTAAAGTACGGCTATCAGCAATTTTTGGTGGATCAACATGTTCATTTTTCTTGATTTTTTCAGGCAAAACGATGTCCATAACCTTTGGTTTACTAAAAGCAGTAGTAAGCATGAAGAACGTTAACAGAAGACACATAAGGTCCACCATCGGTGTCATGTCCATGTGGGGATTACCTTTCTTAGGTCTCTTTTTCCCACCTTTACTTTTTTCCTCTTGTATTATTTCTGCCATAGTACTACTTTTTTTCTTCGGTTACTTCAACCTTAACAGCTTCAAGGTTGGTGATAAGGCTGAATTTGTTCACGTTATAATCCTGAAGAATGTCCAATACTTTTTTAACAAGTGGATACTCAACTTCGGTATCTCCTTTAATCAAAGCCTGGACAGCCGGATTAACCTGGCGCGTATAAAGTACCCAATATCCCAATTGGTTGTCAACTGAATCATGAGGGATACCTTTTTCGAATCTTTCTCTTTCCTTAGAATCCTGCGTTGCAAGATATTTCTTCATGTCGTTGATGTTAACACCGAACGAAGAACCAGTCTTTTCAAACTTACGCAATTCCTGTGGGGTAAAAGTAATGTTATACCTTTTTCCCATTTCTTCAAGAATCTTCGGTTTGAAGTGTAATATAGTATCCTTTCCATTGTCTATATTGAAAAAAACTCTATTATCCTTGGCTAATACTAAAGTCATAATATTATTGTCGGGCTGAGTTTTTTCAGATACAGAGAACGGCGTATCAACAGGAGCCGGTTCTTGTGGCCTAAAGGTTGTTGTTAACATGAAAAACGTTAACAGCAACGAGAAAAGGTCCACCATCGGCGTCATATCGATATGCGGCGACTTATGTGGCATTTTAATCTTTGGCATGCGATAAATTTAAATTTTTAAAATCCAAAAATTAAACCCAAATTATTTAACTGCTGCAGCGAATGTCTGTGTAAGGCTGAATCCTGCCTCATCAATTTTGAAGGTATAACCGTCGATTTTTGATGAGAAATAGTTAAAGAATACGATTGACAAAGTAGAACCAGAAATACCGAAAGCTGTATTGATCAAAGCTTCAGAGATACCGGTTGACAAAGCAAGAGCATCAGGAGCACCAGCCTGAGCAAGAGCGGCGAATGCACGGATCATACCAAGTACTGTTCCGATAAGACCGATCAACACTGAAATAGAAGCAAGGGTTGAAAGAATAACCATATTTTTCGACAACATAGGTAATTCCAATGCTGATGCTTCTTCCAAAGCTTGTTTCATAGAAGTAATTTTCTGGTCTCTTTCCAATGATGCATCTTTCTGAAGGTCTCTGTAGCGAAGTAAACCTGCTTTTGTAACATTAGCCAATGAACCTTTCTGAACATCGCAAGCAACAATAGCTTCTTCAATTTTATCTTTAGCAGTCAACTCTTGAATTTTAGCAACGAAAACTTCCAAAGATGCTTTACCTTTTGCTTTTTTCAAAGTGATAGCTCTTTCCAAAACGAAGATTACAAGAACAAGGATACATGTCATCAAAACTGGTACGATTGGTCCCCCTTTGTAAAGCATACCCATGTAATTACCTGGAAGTGGGTGACCTTTTGGATTACCGCCTTCAAAGTTTACTGGATCACCCATAAATTGAGAATACAAAATATAAGCAATCACAAAAGCAACAATAATTGCACCTGTTGCAAATACTTGCTCGAACACACTTTTAAATGATTTAGAATTTTTACTCATTTTTTAATAGTTTTTGTGGTTAAATAATTTTTGTTGAATCCCTATAATTAGTTTGTTGATTCCGTATTTATTTACTCAAGGTCACATTATACACCCTGCTTTTTGTTACAGGAATTTCCTTTGTTGAATAACCTTTAGCACTAATAACCAAGGTACTTGAAGCTTCTGGCATGGTAAATTTATATTCGCCTTTCATATTTGTCCACATCTCAGCAGCTGTATCTTTTACGCGTACCGAAGCACCAGCAATAGGGTTGCCACCAGAATCTTTAATCACACCTGAAATCTCATTCGGATTAGCCTTAGGTTTAGCATTATTTTGCAAAGCCTGAATATACTGAAGATTTGATTTCGCTGATGCATTATTTGCGTCAATAGCCAAAATTTTGTTATTAACCTCAACGGCATTCGCATAGCTACCAACCGATAGATACATGGTGCTCAACGAATTCAATGCTTTAACCTGGAATTCTTTATTATCAGGTGCTAGGTTTAGCATACGGTTGTAATATGCTTTAGCTAAATCGTTTTTGTCGGCCTGGAGTGCATTATATCCCAGGAAACGAAGTGCATCAAAAATTTCATTAGCATATTTTATCGAGTCGGTAGCAGCTTTTCCAATCAAAGCAACAAAACGATCTCTGGCAATACCTAATTTTGAATCAGGGTCTTTGGCTGCTGCATTATTAGCTGCCCAGCTGAAAGCAGTAATATTGTTCGGATATTTAGCTATCATCTTATCAAACAATGCTTCAGCTTTGTCATAATCTTTACCTTGATAATACGCTTTACCGATTTTCAGGTAGTTCTCTTCACTGTCTTTTCCTTTTGCCAACAAACGTGACCACGAATCAGCAGCTTCAGTATAAAATTTATTGGCCAACTGGATATTGGCTTTCTCTTGAATCAAACTAATATCTTCGTCGGCAAAAGTGATAGCTTTTTCGTAAGCATCGAAAGCTTTTTGGAATTCTTTAGATTGTTCATCAGCGGCAGCCTGAAGTTCAGCAATTTTAGTTGCTAACGGTTCTTCGCTAACTCTTTCTTTTTCTTTTGGACCTTTTAACGATTCATTTTTTTCCCGAAGCTTCGCAAGTTCAGTATTGGCTTTTTCAAGATCAGTAACCAATTTGGCATAATTCGCATTCTTTTTTACATATATACGTGCCAAATAAATATAGTCTTTTTTCAGGATACGATCGGCAGGTAACTTGGCGAAAAGCTCTTCCATAAATTTTAAAGCGCCAGCGTAGTCTCCTTGTTCGTATGATGAATAACCTGCAATACGGTTCAGATAGGTTCTTGATTTATCGACAGCAAAAATATCCTGAACATTTTTGATTACATCAGCATAATTCTTTGAATAGAACAAAGCATTCACATAACGGATCTTAGCTGGTATATTCTGGTTTGTTAACTGTAGATAAGTTTCAAAATATTTTTTTGAATCGGCAAAACGACCTGCCAGCGAATACAACTGACCTAATTCGCGATAGCCTGGTGCATAGTTTTTATCCAAAGCAATGGCCTGTTCATAATATGGAATTGCAGCCATCAGGTTACGGCCTTTGTAATAGATATAACCGATTTTCATGTTGGCTATAGGCGATTTTAAATCCAAATCCTGGGCTGTGTTGTAATTCTTGATCGCCTTCGAACCATCGTTTACAAGAAAATAAATGTCACCGGTAATAATAAAAATGGTACTGTTTTTAGGATCGATCAATGCAGCTTCGCGAGCCAATGGCAAAGCAGCAGTTGTGTCAACTTTATCAAAAACAATATATGATTCAGCCAGCTTGGCTAAAGTCAAAGCATATTCCTGCGGATTTGGGACTTTCGTAACCTTCTTATATGGAGGAAGTAATGCTTTAGCTTTTGCACGCATATCCGAAGCAGTTTGGTTATCACCCAAATAGGCAGCAACCTTAGCCAAACCCACATAATTTAACGGATCGCTTGCATTAGCGGCAATACCTTTTTCAAATTGTTGTTTTGCTTCAGCTGCTACAGCTTTCAAAGAGTTCGAAATCGTATCAGCAAAAAAGTTCAACATCATATTTTCACCTAAACGATAATAAACTTTACTACTTGGAGCTTTTTTAGCCAAATCGAGCAGTATCTGTTCTGCCTTATCGTATTGTTCATTGTTAGTTGCGGTGATCGCTTCATCTAATGTCTGTGCTCTTAACCCAGCGACACCGCAAACAAAAAGCAGTATCAGGATTAAAGAAGTCTTCTTAAAAAAACGATTGATCATATCAGGTAATATTAAAAGTTATTTTTTTATTTGTACTAAACGAATTGGCATTGTAGCTGGTAAAAGCCCTGATTTTAAGATTATTCGTTGCCCTTGTTCTCCTGCGCAGAAAGTTACAAAACCTGAAGCTAATCCGCCAAAAGTTTCACGCGACACTAAATTAACCGTTCTTATAAAAGGATAGCTTTTATCGTAGATAGATCCCTGATCGGGCATTGAATATGTTCCCGGATTAAGATATTTGTGTGAAATAGCTGATACTTTTATCTTACTTTTAAATTCACGACAGGAAGGATCGTCGTTATCAGCTATCCAATTCACACTTACTAAACCAATTGCGCCTTTGTTCTTACTAACATAATCAATTACCTCAGCGTTGCTTTTAACCGCATAAAAATTGGATGGCAATTGATCTGAAATATTAAATAACTCTTTGAAATATCTAATGTTTGCAGATTTATCGTTATCAAAAACAACAGAAATTTTACCAACTTTGGATGAAGAACTGATGTCCTTCCAATCGGCAATTTTGCCAGTGAACAAATCGTTTACCTGCTGATAAGTAAACAATGAATCGCGGTTTTCCTTGTTAACTACAAGTGCAATTGCATCGTAAGCAATTGAAGTTGTTCGTACAACAATCTGTGTTTGGAAAAGAAGTTGTTTCTGTTCTTCAGTGGGTACCCATGACGAAACAACCAGTTGAACCGAATCTTTTAAAAAAGCTGTGATCAACTCTTTTTCAGGCATAAACGTCGGCCTGATTGTAGCTCGCTTATACAAGCCTGTAAATGTTGAAACTTCAGCGCTTACAATTGGCTGAAACGACTCATCAGCCACAATTTTAATGTTTCCGCTTGTTGGGGTTTCCTCATTTGCTGGTCCTCTGCTAGTGCAACGTACAGTAACAATCGCAGCGATGCTAATGCAACCGATTGCAATTACTACCGACCTTAAAGTCTTGTATTTTCCTAACATTTTCATTTATACATTAAACACTAGTTCAAAAAAATCCGATGCAATAATAATAAATCAAATCCGTTATAGGGCAATATTTTGAAACAAACTTGAATATTTTTTCAAAAAAAAGCCCTTTGAATTTTGATTAATTTTAACTATTCAGGGTCAATTTTCGACAGCATAAATTTTACAATAAATTTACATTTAGTAAATATTTAAGCTGTTTGTTAATTTTATATCAATAATTGTACCACTCTTAAAATTCAAAATAAATAATTCAAAAAACACCTAACAACATATTATTATTCAACATCTTATAATCTATATCATTTTCAGAACCAACACAAATACTTTTACATTGGCCTTATTTCATTGTGTCGGTAGAACACATCTTTAAAAAAAACAACAACAGCACAACATTCATACAAAATACTTCAAAAGGACACACCAAATTTAAAGGAGATATAAGCTGGTTTTGCAACTAATAAAATGGTAAACCAGATTCAGTATTTGTCAAAGAAATTCTCCCTGATTTTACGGTAAGAAGTCAGCACTCTGTAAAATCCGTAAATCAAAAGAGGTACTGAAAGAATTGTCCTCATTGTAGTATCGACATAACTGAACAATGATGAAAATAGTAGCATGTAAGCCAACCCAAGGTAGAAAAAGACCATTGCTGCTCCAAATATGGTCATTACCTGATCGTAGAGTCTTCTGCTGTCCATTTTTAGTTTTTATTTTTTTGCAAATATATACACAATGTGAAACAAAGCACCCTTAAAAAGCTTTGATCTATAACCAAATCCTATGCTGTAAAACTCATTTTTTCAAAAATAATTCAATAATTCGTTACAAAACAAGTATAAAATCAGTGTTTCAATTAACATTTTTTCTATAAAACCCCGTCAATTCATTCTGAATAAAGCCTTGCAAAAAGCAATTTAGCCTCAATGCGATGTAAGCCTGAATTTTTGCTTGAAAATTACTTTCTCTGACGACGAGCCCGAGCCTTCCGGGCGCTCGCCATTGGTACTGCCTTTTGACATTCCGCCACCGCCAGGCATTCCACCACCCATGCCACCGCCAGGCATACCGCCACCTGGCATACCGCCACCCGGACCACCACCCGACATACCCTGACCGCCACCAGGCATAGCGCCCGGACCACCACCCTGCTGACGGGTACCTGCTTCGCCCTCAGACTGGCCTGATGAATTAGCTACAATTGTCATGTTTATTAATTCGTTGAGCTTAACCGATTCTTCCTCATACAATTCGTTGAGCGGAATGGCAACCTCGTAAAGTAAACCGGCAGGATCGGACTGGCCAATACGAACAACAACTCCTGTTGTGTTTTGCATTGAAACCTCGTCGTGCGTAAAGATGAAACCTTTGGCATTGAAAGAACGCAAATTATGCGAATAATCCATGACAAGGCGGTTATCGCTAAAAGGTTGTGCCGAAGCGTCAGGCATTTCGTCTCCCTGCTGTTTGGGCTGTCGATTTTCTCTATCGGGTGTATTGCGCGACCCTAAGTTCAATTTTTCGTCCATACCCATTCGGTTACGCATACCTCTGCCTCCGCGCGACGGCCCAAACACAAGGCTGGCTTTAGTCTTCGATTTCTTGTTTTTGGTTGCAAAACCCAGTGTCAAGCCACCATTGATCAAACTTTGAATTTTTTGCTGATCGGTTGCCGTAAAATTGAGGTACAACGTAGTACTGTCGTTCCGAATAGCGAAAAACAAACCAGTTTTTGCGTCGTAAAAATTAACAGGCTTTTCCCAGTCACTGTCGTTACCATCAATAAGTATAGGATGCGTTTTCCAACGCGAAACAGGTATAATGCCTCCGGCCATCAGGTTTCCCTGCACCATCAACAGTGCGAGGATAATAAAACTAAGCTTTTTCATTTTTAGTAGTTTTTTTTGATGTTTACGGCCAATAACCGAAACACAAACGCCCTACCCTACCCCATTTTGCCACCAGTTTTAACCAGAAAAACAAATACTTAAAAACCTATACAAAGGCCGTTAAAAAAGCATAAGAAAAGCTAAAAAGCCTACCTTTACAGGCATGGCCGATGTACACGATACCGAAACCCGCAGCTACAAATAATACAGGCAAAAATATTTCGAATTTAATTCTGATATTTATGGGCAACAAAATCCTCCTTTATGGAACGAAGACTTTGGACTAGAGAAGAATTGATTCTGGCGCTGAACCTTTATTTAAAATTACCATTCGGCAAATTACATCATGGAACCCCTGAAATTATTCATTTAGGCAAAATTCTTGACCGAACACCCAATTCCATTGCAATGCGCTTGAGCAATTTTGCCAGCGTTGATCCATTTCATAAAGACAGGGGTATTAAAGGATTAACTGGTGGACTTAAACAAGTAGAGCCTATTTGGGACGAATTTATTAGTAATAAAGATGAATTGCTATTTGAAAGTGAACGAATTCTAGCTAGCCTTGAACACAAGACACTTGAAACAAAGTTTGCCGAAATACTATCTGGAACAGAAAATTTAAAAGGAGAAACCAAAGTTCGCGAAGTAAAAACCCGAATCAATCAGAATGCTTTCAGGCAAATAGTATTGGCTAATTATTCCAGTAAATGTGCAATAACTGGCATTGATATTCCTGAATTACTCATTGCCAGCCACATTATTCCATGGTCTCAGAACGAACAAGAGCGTTTAAATCCGGAAAATGGCATTTGTTTTTCGCCTCTTTACGATAAAGCATTTGATAAGGGGCTAATTGGCGTATCAAAAAATTACGAAATACTCATTTCTGTTGAAATTAAATCCAAAGCAAACAAAGCATATTATCCTAATCAATTCGGTAAACTAAATGGTTTGAAACTTCAGCTTCCACAAAAATATTTACCCAAAAAGGAATTTTTGGAGTTTCATTTAGAAACTATTTTTAAAGGATAAATTCTGTGTGACTCATAGTCCGTTGACAGTCCTTTTTTAAATTTCGTTCTTTGGCAAAAAAGCCATGATTGAAGTCATTCGATTTAATTATCTCCATCGAGATTCAGAAAATTGGAAGAAGTTTGGAAGTAAACAATTTTCAAATCCAGAGAAACTTTCACTTGAAGAAATCGAAATGAAAATTCAGCAGAATTTGATTGATGGGATGTATTTCTATCCGGAGAATGTTGGCATTAAAAAATTCAAATTTCATCGGTATTCAGATGATTTTTCTTGGTATGAGTTTGAATCTGTTGAGGTAATTGAAATATCTAAAAAAAAGAAGCCCAAGCTATCAATTAACAACTTCTGTACTCTTCTGGAGAAAAAAAATGCTTCGGATATTTATATTATGGGAGATCAACCAACCACATGTCCTATTTGTGGTTTAAGAACAGATATCAGTAGCGAATCAAATCAGTTTCAGTTACATCATTGCCCTTCAAGAAAATGTGGGTTTAGATTCTTGATGAAAGAAAATGAATAATAATTAGCTTGAAACCAATTCAAGGCAGCCTCAGAAAAGTATCCTTGTCCTTTATAAATCTCCACCTCTTCCCCGCTTCCCCTCCCCGCCATTCCGAAGAAATTCATCACAGATTCAATCATCTTTTCCGCCATTCCGAAGACTCGTTTCGCCATTCCGAAGCAGTTTGCGAGGGTCGCAAACTGCTTCGGAGCGGTGTCGGATTGCTTCGGAGTACTGCCCACAACCTTCGAATAGCCGATCGGATCCGTCGATCCCGCGTTCGACTGTATTGAAAAGAAGCTGCGAAATTAAACAATTGCATTTTTTCAAAAAAAAATCAAAAAAAATTGAATATTGATTTGATAATCATATCAATATTTATTAAATTAGTTCATCAAATATCTGAAAAGATAATAGTTATACTAATTAATTAACCATTAAATCATTTAAAACGATGAAACACCCCGAAGAAGTAGTCCGTCTCTTCAATAAAACCGATGAAGAAGTACTACAGCAATCTGATGTATTATTAGATTCATTTCAAAAAAACAAAACAGCATTTATTGAACGTTTTACTCAACTGTCCGACCCGTTTGCCGCCGAATGGGCTCAATGCACATTGATTGCAAGGGCTGTACCGCCCGATTATGTAACTGTAAACGAACAAGCCGACCAGACAGCTACTCTCGAAAATCTCATGGATCAGGGACGAACACTCTTTCAAACAGTGATGCTCTACGTAGAGCTGGCTTTCCCCAACAACCCGACCGTAATGCATTTATTTGGCCAGTCGCAATACAATTCGGCCCGAAACAACCAGCTTAAATTACCGGGATTGCTTCGTACCCTTCATACCCAGCTTATGAAGCCCGAATACTATCAGGCTTTGATTGCCAAAGGTTTGAGATTTGAGGATATTGAAAGAATTGAAAGTACTGCCCAAAACATCATTACGCAAGACATTGCCCAGCAGAATGCAAAGAAAGATCGGACACAAACCGCTTATCAACGCATTGTTGCTATGAACGCGGTCTGGGAAAAGATGGCCCTGGTTTGCCAGTGTGCCAAGCTGGTTTTCCAGAACGACGCAGTCAGGTACAATTTATTTTTGCTTACCGATAGCGAAACTCCAAAACCGGACGAAAAGTCAACCAACCCGGAAACGAATAAGTAAAAACGGTGGGAAAAAGGGATTTCATCCTTCGAAAAAAAGGATGGAATCCCTTGCAATTTCGTTTTCGATTCTCCCTTAAAACTCTATATCGTACAGTCCTTCGGCATCGGCTTCGAATTGTTTCACGCTGATGTCGGTCATAGGGTGTTTAATCAACTGGTGAAGTAATTCGGGGCAGATAGTAGCAGCATGTGCGCCCGACATGCTGGTACGGTAAATCTGGTCAACGGTTTTAAAACTGGCTGCCAGCACCTTGCTGTCGAGGCCATATTCGGTGATGTTTTGTACAATGTCGCCCACCACTTCAATCCCATGCGACGAGATATTATCGAGACGGCTCACGTAAGGAGCAACAAAATCGGCACCGGCCTTCATAGCCACCAAAGCCTGCTGTTGCGTAAAAATAGCCGTTGCCGTTACGTTAACCCCGGCATCTTTCAATATGCGCATGGCTTTATATCCATTGGGTGTTACCGGAATTTTGGCATAGAAATTATCGCCAAAGTCGAAATAACTACGGTACTTCTTGGCCTCGCGCACCATAGCGTCGGTTTCTGACGAAGCCATTTGTACATGAACCATTCCGGTTCCTACCAATTCCTGAATACCTTCAACGGCAACGGTTAGCTTATAACCCGAATGTTTAAGTATGGTTGGGTTTGTTGTTACCCCTTCGAGAGGAAAAAACACATACAGCTTCCGGAGTTCCTCCAGATCGGCTGTGTCGGCCATGTAAATCATTGTTCAATTGTTTTTAAAATCAGGCACAAAGATACGCCACGACGAATGTTAGTTACCAAAACTATGTTTAAAAACACAAAAACATCACATTTAGGAAATACAGCGAATTTATGCTTCGCCAGTGAGCAGGTGACTTAAAGTCACCTGCTCACTAACTGACACACACACCCCAGTAACGCAGAAAGGGGGCTTCCTAATTGGTCAGCAAATATTCTTCGGCTTCAACCGACCACAATCCCTGGTGACGATCGCATATTTCGGCAAGACGGGCAAACAACGGATCGGTTTTCCCTTTTTCAGCGAAATCGGCAATAGCGGTCAACGGCAAATCGAGATGGGTATAAATCAGCTTTTTGCCTCCGGGAATATCGGGCAGGTGCAAGGTGGTTTGGGCAGCAGCATTTAACCCGCCAATGTGGGTAACCAGCCCGGCCGGATCGAGTCCGCGGGTCATCACATCAAGCGCTTCCTTCATATCGTCGGTATTTCCGCCCGAAGTTCCAACAATATGGGTATAGGCATAGTGCACGTTGTAGAAATTCAATTTAGCGCCCAGGGTAGGGTCCGATGGGCCTGCGAAAAAGTTGAGGCAACCATCAAATCCCAGGATGGCATCGCCCTGCTCGATGACCGGAGGAACCGGGGCAAATACGAACACATCGTCGTAACCCGTGCCACCCGAAAGTTCTTTCAGTTTAGCTACCGGATCGGCAATTTTAGTGTTCAGATAAACGAGTTCGATGCCGCGTTTGGCAGCTTCAGCAACGGTATAAATCGAAGCAGCGCGGTCGAGCCGGGTTTGATCGATGTCGGTCACCACGCACAGTTTGGGTTTGCGGTCGGCACGGTGAATCACGTAATTGATGGCTGCCAGTCCCATTGGGCCAACCCCTGCCAGAATAGCCATCTTTCCATCGGCAACAATTTCCATATTGTGGATGTACGAACCCGGCGTAGTGTGGTAATTGGCGTGCATAGCGCCAATAACGCACGAAAGCGGCTCGGCCAGCGAAGCAGGATAAAAGCCGGGACCATCGTATGCCAGCAAACAATCCTGGATAAGTACATCCCTGGGGATGATTACATACGTGGCATCGCCACCAATGTTTTGGTACGAATAGCCTGGAGCGCTAAGCACACCAACGGGGCCACCTTCGTAATAAATGGCCGGCTGAATTGAGAACTTCTGCCCGGCTTTGAACTTGTGTTTCCAGTTGTCGCCCACTTCGACCAGCTCGCCGCTAAACTCGTGGCCAATGATGACCGGATGTTGCGCCGCATCTTTTGGCACGCGTTTATGGTCGGTACCTTGTTTGGCCGCCTTGTACGACGACATGCAAATACTATCGGACACTACTTTGGCCAGAATCTCGTCAGCCGTGATTGGCGGAAGCTCAAATTCTTCCAGCCTTAAATCTTCTTTTCCGTACAAACGGAGTGCTTTGGTTTTCATATTCTCTTTATTTGAACACAGCGGCACGGTGGCACAGAGATTTTGTAATGTATTTTTAAGGGTTCCCGTCATTGCGGGGAACGAAGCAATCCTTTCGATCAGATTGCTTCACTTCGTTCGCAATGACGTTCTTTTCAACTATATCTCCGTGACTTTGTGTCTCCGTGTTAATTCATTTTACTAGTTCAACATATTCTGTCCGCCGGTTACGGGCATGGCTCGGACACTACTTTGGCCAGAATCTCGTCAGCCGTGATTGGCGAAAGCTCAAATTCTTCCAGCCTTAAATCTTCTTTTCCGTACAAACGGAGTGCTTTGGTTTTCATATTCTCTTTATTTGAACACAGCGGCACGGTGGCACAGAGATTTTGTAATGTATTTTTAAGGGTTCCCGTCATTGCGGGGAACAAAGTGAAGCAATCCTTTCGATCAGATTGCTTCACTTCGTTCGCAATGACGTTCTTTTCAACTATATCTCCGTGACTTTGTGTCTCCGTGTTAATTCATTTTACTAGTTCAACATATTCTGTCCGCCGGTTACGGGCACGGCTCGGACACTACTTTGGCCAGAATCTCGTCAGCCGTGATTGGCGGAAGCTCAAATTCTTCAAGCCTTAAATCTTCTTTTCCGTACAAACGGAGTGCTTTGGTTTTCATATTCCCTTTATTTGAACACAGCGGCACGGTGGCACAGAGATTTTGTAATGTATTTTTAAGGGTTCCCGTCATTGCGAGGAACGAAGCAATCCTTTCGATCAGATTGCTTCACTTCGTTCGCATTGACGTTCTTTTCAACTATATCTCCGTGACTTTGTGTCTCCGTGTTAATTCATTTTACTAGTTCAACATATTCTGTCCACCGGTTACGGGCACGGCCTGGCCGGTTTCGTATTCCTGTTCGATGATGTAATACACGGCGCGCATCACGTCGAGCGGAGTGCAGCCACGTTTGGCGGGTACCTGCGCTACATAAAAACATTTCACATCGTCGATAGTTTTGGCTCCGGGAACTTTTCCGGCATTTAAATACTGAACGAACAGGCCTTTTTCAGGATCGGACCACAGCGGACCGTCGTAGAAATTACCCGGACATATCGAATTTACCTTGATATTGAATGGCATCAGTTCGAGTGCAAACGACTGCGTCAGCCCAATTCCGCCAAATTTACCACCGGCATAAGCAAAGTTCTTGTTCGAACCTTTCAGCCCCGACTTGGAGTTGATCTGGATAATATCGGCAAAATGACCGGGTTTAAATTTATTCTGAAGCTTCATCACGGCTGAAGCATATTTGGCGCACAGAAAGTAGGCCGAATAGTTCACTTTGGTCATCAGCTCGAAGGTTTCGGGCGACATTTCGTCCAATCCCCCGGCACGCAAAATCCCGGCATTGCTGATAAACACGTCGAGCCCGCCAAAAGCACAAACCGTTTGAAAAACCAAATTTTCGACTGAAGCCGCGTTCGACACATCGGCCTTCACGAAGTACGCTTTGTTCTTGCCTTTTCCCGAGTTGAGCGAGGCAGCCAGTTGTTCGCCAAGTGTTTCGTTCAGGTCGGCAATCACCACGTTAGCGCCATTGGCCATCAGGTCTTCAACAATGCCAGCGCCAAAGCCCTGTGCACCGCCGGTAACGATGGCAATCTTCTTGTCCACCCGCCCGGCAGTTGAACCCATGGCCACCGAACTGCGGTATTGTTCCACTTCCCAGGTGTCGATAAACTGAACCTGGGCGGGAGTCATCGGGCTTTGTCCGCCCAGTTTTTCTGAATACAGGCTCACCAGGCAAGTGTCCATCATCACATCTTCGAGCGTAGCAACGGCCTGCGCGTTGTCGTTGGCCAGAATACAGCCAATACCTTTGATACAGATGATCTTTGGCGTTTTAGGCTGAGTTTCAGTATATGTTTTTATCTTTTCTGAAAGGTCGGCGAGTAAAGCATTTGCATCACCGGTATATTCGGCGTAGATGAACGACGAGTTGCAATACACGATTCCATCGGGAATAAAAGGCAAAGCTATTTTCTGAAATTCGGCTTCCGACGAAAGGAAGCGTTCGTAGTAAGAGTTATTCACCACCTTCAGCGTTTTTAAGCCATTGGCCGAAAGCATCATGCGGATGGCTGGCACAACCTGTGCGGCCACCGGATCGACCAGAAGGGAGACCGCCGGCTCTACCGAACCAATTTCGGCATCGAGTGTGGCAATTACTTCCGTATAAATTTCACGTATTTCATCAATTGTATCGGCAGCCACAAAAATACCATGATTCTGCAACAGAATGATTTTCGGTTCGTTACCTGTGCGTGCCTTGTACGAGTTGACTCGACCTTCAACTTCTTTAAACAAGATATATCCCGGATCGACATAAGGCACATAAACCACCTTGTCGCCAAACAACCCGGCGGTTTTACTTTCGGCATTTACGCTGCACATCAGGCCATTGACCTTGGTGCTATGGGTATGTACCACAAAGCGGAATGCCAGCAAATCGTGCAGCGATGTTTCAACCGACGGGCGCTGACCTTTTTCGGGATAAACACGCGCCCGGAGCAGGTCGTTCTTGATCTGGTTTTCGCGTTCCATCACATTGGCAGAATAGGTTTTCACGGCTATTTCCTGAAGCGCTTTCCGATCGAGCTGCGCGAAGCCATCTTCGCCAATGGTTCCCAGACTATGCCCGCTGGCTTTTACATACAGATGGTTTTCATCTTTGTACGAGGTGTTTCCTCCGCCGGCAATCACAAAATCTTTCTGCTGGCCGTAAAACTGTGATATTTCGATTAATTGTTGAATTTCTTTTTTCATACGTTTCTTTTTTACTTTTTATATTTTGGCCGTATGGAACTCGCTAAATAAACATCCACTTGTGTGCAAAGTATTTACATGCTCGTTTCATATTCTGAAATTTTCCAACACGGAGACATGGTGTCACAGGTATAATTTAATAAAGCACCGTGTCCCTGTGTCGCCGTGTTTAATAAATTAAATAGTTAATTACCGCCTGTCCCAATTCGACAAACGAATCGTATTGTTTCAATTTGGCATCACCACGGTCATCGAGGTAGCCTTGTTCGCCTTTGGCAACGAGATACTGATGGGCAGCAATGATGCAGGCACCCTCGTATCCAATGCGTTCCAGATCGGCATCCAGACCAATTCCCTTGCTGCACGACACTTTTACCGGATCGAGCTGCGGGGTATTGTGTTCGGTACCAAAGGTGATCAGGAAATTTTTCGAGCGGAAATACGTCACAAAATCTTTCAGTACGGCGAACGTATTACGGCCCGGTATCAGCTCCAGACTGTAAACCCCTTTGCTTTTGAGGGTTTCGTATAATTTCACGAAATCGCTCTCGTAATCGGTAAAAGTTCCTTTGGCATCGTCGAGCAACACCGGGTAACAGGGAATTCCGCCAGCTGTGATGATGATATCTTTCACCTGTTCGAGGCTCAAAAATGCTTTCGGGTCTTCCGGCACAAAAGCTTTTCCACCTGCTTTCAGCAGGTTACCCCGTATTTCATTTTCCAAACCTGCCACATCGGTCAGCTTCGATTTCACTTCCTTTCCGGAGAAAACTTTCAGGTAGAACGCCTTTTTATCCTCTTCGGAAACGAATTTCTCGTCGATGGCAATACGCAATGCCTTGGCAATATGGCGTTCGCGTAGCATATTTTTGGCATAACGGGCTTTCAGTTCATCGAAGTTGAAGCTAAAGCCAGCGTTGATTTCAGCCAGCAACTCGTTGAGCTTTTTCACCATTTCAGCAGTCTGCACATTGCTTTCGTGCTGAACCTGATGCAACAACTTCAACTGTTCGCCACCCAGCACCAGGGGACTGGTCAGGCCTTTCCCCGAGAAATAAGTACGGCCCGGATTGGCCGGATCGTTTACCCGAATGCCCGCTTCCTGCAAGTCTTTCTGCAACGACATGAATTCGATGTTGAACAACGGAAATATTTTATAGGCCAAAGCCAGTTCAGCAAATTCGGCATAACCATCGGTCGTGTAGAAATCGTTGATGCCCAGCACCTGAACGCCTTCATTTTTAGCCATTCGGAATACCTGTTCAATTTCGGAGAACGCGCTAAACGAAAACGGAGTATGGAAATGGCCATTGACCAACAGGGGTTTACCTTCGCCCTTGTTTTTGAACCTTTCGAGCAACTCCTGTTTGCCCGGAAACGCTGAAAAAGGAGATGTTTTATTCATAGTTTTGCTCACTTTTAATGGTTTTAGAATTTACCTGCAAAGTAAGCTATTCGGAATACGTTTTGTATCCTTTGGTGTCCTGTGTGGAATGAAAAATTCAAAAAAATGCCCTTATGATAGATAAATTTTCCGAACTTCGCCTGTAAAACCAGATTATGCAACTACCCATTTTCTCGTACGGACACAGCATATTGCGTCAAAACTGTGAACCGGTTCAGGCTGATTATCCAAACCTGGATGAGTTTATTGAAAATATGTGGGAAACCCTGTATAAAGCGAATGGCTGCGGACTGGCAGCGCCGCAGGTTGGCGAGCCAATCAGGTTATTTGTTGTTGACAGCCAATCGACCTACAAGCTGATTGATAAGGAAATAAGGCACGAATATTTTGAAACTGGCGACACCGGGATTACCGAGACATTTATTAATGCACATATTATCAACAGGTTTGGCGAATTGTGGAACGACGAGGAAGGTTGCCTTAGCCTTCCCGGCCTGTCGCAAAGGGTGAAGCGACCGTGGTACATCACTGTCGAATATTACGATAAAGACTTTCAGCAACAAACCCGAACGTTTGGCGGCTACACGGCCCGCGTTATCCAGCACGAAAACGACCATACCGCCGGCATCCTGTACATCGATCATCTGGGGCCATTGGTCAGGCGGGTTATTGACAAAAAACTCAAGAAAGTTGCAACAGGTACGATAACAACCAAATATCCTATGATTTAGTCTCTTTGTTTTCCCATAGTACCAGATTCACCTCGTGGCAGAAAATGACGGAAAATTGTCATTTCAGACATCGAAGCTGTATTATAACTTTGCCCTTGTAAAACAATTAAACATTTCATTCATCTAAAAAACACAAAGTTATGATCAGAGTTGCCATCAATGGATTTGGCCGGATCGGACGTCTGGCTTTCCGCGAAATCACTAAAAACAGTCAACTGGAAGTAGTCGCTATCAACGATTTAAGTGCACCCTCGATGCTGGCCTACCTGCTGAAATACGATTCGGTACAGGGAATTTTCAACCGGAATATCAGTCATACCGAAAATGCGCTACTAGTTGACGGGCAGGTAATTAACGTATATGCCGAACGCGACCCGAAGAACCTGCCCTGGGCTGAACTTCAGGTTGATTTAGTGCTGGAATGTACCGGTATTTTCGAATCGAGAGAAAAAGCTTCGGCACATTTAACCGCAGGAGCCAAAAAGGTGATCATCTCAGCGCCATCCGACAAAGACGTGAAAACCATTGTATATAACGTAAACCACCAGATTCTCGATGCCACCGACCAGCTGATCAGTTGCGCCTCGTGTACCACCAACTGCCTGGCACCAATGGCCAAAGTGCTGAACGACCAATTCGGCATTGTTACCGGGCAAATGACCACCATTCATGCCTACACCAATTCGCAACCACTAATGGACACACCCGACCCGAAGGTGAACTACCGCAAATCGCGTGCTGCCGCCGACAATATTGTTCCTTACACCACCGGCGCGGCCAAGGCCATTGGGCTGGTTATTCCCGAGCTGAAAGGCAAACTCGACGGTTCGTCGCAGCGCGTACCGGTAAACGCTGGTTCGGTGGTCGAACTGTTCACCATTCTGGAAAAACCGGTTAGCGTTGAAGAGATTAACGCCACCATGAAGTTAGCCGCCAACGAATCGTACGGTTATACCGAAGACCCGATTGTTTCGGGCGATGTGATCGGGATGAGCTTTGGCTCGTTGTTCGACGCTACGCAAACCAAAGTGATCGCCGCAGGCGATAGGCAACTGGTAAAAACCGTTTCGTGGTACGACAACGAAATGTCGTTTGTGTCGCAAATGGTGCGCACTGCCAGGTATTTCGGAGCACTTTAACCAAGCAGAAAGCTAGTCAGGGTTTCACTTGGAGTGAAGCCTTGACTAACTCTATGCCAGAGCTGTGGTAAAGCTTTTGCGGTAATCGCTGGGCGTAGTTCTCAGATGCCGCAGGAACAGGCGGCGCAGACTATCGGCATTCCCGATTCCACATTCATCCGAGATCTCGTCGATGGTCAGGCGGGTTTCTTCCAAACGCCGGCGAGCCGTTTCCAACCTGAGTTTTTCAATGTATTTGGCCGGAGTGATGCCTGCTTCGCGCAAAAAAACACGTGCAAAATTACGCGGGCTCATCATTGCTTTTTCGGCCAAAATCTCAACGGTAAGTTCTTCGTCAAGATGATCGACAATCCAATCCTGAATGTCTTTAATCGGCTTGTAATCAATTGTTTGATAATTCAATATATTACTAAATTGCGACTGGTTGCCGGGGCGTTTCAGGTATAAAACCAACCTACGGGCAGTTCCAACAGCTATGTCGCGGCCAAAATCTTCTTCAACCAGAGCCAATGCTAAATCCATGCCGGTTGAAATTCCAGCCGAAGTATAAACGTTCCCATCTTTTACAAATATCGGATCACTTTCAACCTTTACTTCAGGATAAAGTTTAGCCAGCTTGTCGCAAACCATCCAGTGCGTGGTAGCCCTCCGCCCATTTAGTATTCCGGCTTTTGCCAAAACAAATGCCCCGGCGCAAATAGATCCCATGCGGTGAACTTTATCGGTTTTCTCCTTAATCCAGTCGATCAAACTTTGAGGAATAATCTTTAGCGTAGCATTTCCGGCAACTAATACCGTATCAACTTCATAATTAATAGTTTCGATACCACCTTCGGTAATGATTGGCAGCCCCGACGAGGTATTTACCTGAGCTACAGAATCGAACGACAGGACATGCGTGGTGTACGATTCTTTTATCGATGGATAATTCTCGCGGATGTATTCTTTCGCTTTGCTGAAAACATCGAGCGGCCCGGCTACATCGAGGATTGACACATTGGCCGGAACCAAAATAACTACGTGCTTCGTTGGCATGATTGATTTATTTTAAGGACGATGTAAAATTAGAAAAGCACTGTCTGTTTTGCAATAAATTCAGCAATTTCTGCCACACAATAAAAACATCAGTCTTTGTTACATCAGATTTGTCTATAATGACGTGTCAAGCTAAAACTGACTAGTTGAATCAAATGTTTAGAGTTGACACAACTGTATTTTACCCGATGCTATTCAAAACTTTAGTGATCACACAAATTGCTTCTTCCAGGCGTCGCAGTTCTTCGCCTATTTTTTTCCAAATAAAAAAAGCCATAACAGCTAGTATTACCGGACCAGATACAACAATGTAAATAAATAATTCGGAGGACATTGTTTGCCTGAAAAGAGGAATCAAAAGCAGAAAACCCACAACATAAGTACCAAATAGAAATGTAGTTACCAATCCCTGAATTTTTCTGCGCCTTTTATAAAACCCATTAAGCTGAGTAAGATAACTATTGGTAATCTCATCAATGTTTATCCTTCTCAAACACACCGAACTGTACCATTCGATTAAAATGCGTACCAATAAACTGGCTACCATTAATCCGATGCCAACCAGAAACAGCAAACTTTCACTATTGACTGTTATTGCATACGCAACAACAAACAGAAGTGTAATGCTTAATACAATGCTGGTAATGAGATGCTTTCTCCGCGAATCTTTTAACCTGTTGCTGGCGAGTCCGATAATTTCAAGCGTATTTTTTGCCTGAGGGACCGGCTGATTTTTCCATTCGGCTATCATTTTATCAAAATCTTCCATTTCAAATCATTTAATAGGATCAATCCTCGTTTTCAGTTTCCTGATAAATTCGTTTTAATTTGTCTTTCAGACGGTGAATCCGAACCCGTGCATTTACTTCGTTCAAGCCCAAAATATGGGCAATATCCTGTTGTGGAATATTTTCAAGAATGAGCATAGCCAAAACCCGATCGGCTTCGTTTAACCTGGCAATGCACCGGAGCAATATTGCTGATTCGTCCTGTTTGCTGTCCGAATAGCTTTCGGTCGGCGGCTCAAGTTTATTCAGGCGGCTGACATAATTTTTCCGACGGCGAATCTCTGTCAAACATACATTAACAGTAATCCGGTAAATCCATGTACTGACCTGGCATTCATGCTTGAAAAAGTCATGACGTTCCCAAACCCTGATAAAAACCTCCTGAACCATATCACCGGCCAAATCAACATTGCCTTTAAAGTACCCTTTACAAATGCGGTAAACAATGGCATAGTATTGTTGGTAGAGCTGGCGAAATAAATCCTGTTCCATCGAATAATTATAACTTACTAACTAGAATGCTCATTGCCATTTATTTGGCTGAAGAATCACAAAGTTACATACTGAGATTCTTTCTTTTTAAACCTGAAATCGAAATAAAGCATTATACTCAGAACGCCCAGGGCAAAAGTTGTATAAGCCCCAATCAGGTAGAAATTTTCCTGTTTCAGGAACAATCCCAATAGCAGGCCGCCCCAAGCGATTATCCCGCCAAAAATTCCGTACCACCTTACTTTGTAGAACCACGAATAAGGGAAAAAATGAGCTCCGGTTATTATGGCATAAGTCATAATAAAATAGTCGGGCATTTTCAGGAGTATAAATATCAGGAAAGGAAAGTAAAACAGTTGGGCAATATTTAACCACAACCCTAAGGGCTGCAGTGGGTTTTCATGAATCTTCCATTTGGTTTTTAATACCTTCGAGAACACAAAAGCCATGGGGAGCAGCGGTCCGCCAGCAATAAAAACAAAAACCGATTTATTATACGCTGAAAAATCCAATTGCCAGATGAAAGAAATCAGCGCCCATATAATAGTTGCTGAAATGGTAAAATCGATTCCGTTTTTAGCTTCAACCGAAAGTTGGTTCCGTAAGTTGTTTAATGTAGTTGAATCCATTGTTTCATTTTTTGTCGTTTAATAATTGATCGCGGCCAAATCATAATTTTTACCTTTTGATGCACTGATATCGGATTTGTTACAACAAGTATGATTTTTTATTGGAGCCCATTTAAAAGTGAGAGATTCTTCGTTACGCTCAGAATGACAGATGTTTGCAAATGTCTTGAACGAGGATGGTGGGTTGGATTGCGGCAATAACTATATGACTGTCATTTCAAAGGGAGTGAGCAATCTTTCATAATATGATTAAATCAGAAATTGAAATAGATCAGGTCGTTCATTCACATATTCCGACAGGAACCCATTTTCTTCCATACGCTGCACCAGCCCGGGAAAATCATCTTTATCCTGAAGTTCGATGCAAATCAGTGCAGGCCCCTGCTCCCGGTTGGTTTTCTTGGAGTATTCGAACATGGTAATGTCGTCGTTCGGACCAAGCACTTTATCCACAAAATCGCGCAAAGCACCTGCACGCTGCGGAAAGCGTACGATGAAATAGTGTTTCAATCCTTCGTAAAGCATCGAGCGTTCTTTAATTTCTTCAGTACGGGTAATATCGTTGTTGCTTCCCGAAACCATGCAAACCACATTTTTGTCTTCAATTTGCTCTCGGTAAAAATCGAGAGCCGCAATAGCCAGCGCTCCTGCGGGTTCAACCACAATGGCATCCTGGTTGTATAACTCCAAGATGGTGGTACAAACTTTTCCTTCGGGAACGGTTACAATATCATCGATCACCTGCTGGCAAACCTTAAAGGTAAGATCGCCCACACGCTGAACAGCAGCGCCATCCACAAATTTATCGATGTCTTTCAACGGAGTTACCTCACCCTTTTCGAGACTGGTTTTCATTGATGGAGCTCCGGCTGGCTCAACACCAATAATTTTGGTTTCAGGACTGATTTGTTTAAAATATGCTCCCACCCCGGCAGCCAAACCGCCACCGCCAATGGGCAAAAACAGGTAATCGATATGTCCGTTAAAATCCTGTAAAATTTCCACTCCCACAGTTGCCTGCCCTTCGATAATCTGAGGATCATCGAACGGATGAATATACACCATGCCGGTTTCGAGGCTGTTGCGATGAGCTGCATCCGAAGCAGCGTCGTACGTATCGCCTACCAAAACCACCTCAATTTTATCCTTCCCAAACATTTTCACCTGGGTAATTTTTTGTTTCGGTGTAGTGGTTGGCATGTATATTTTGCCTTTAATCCCCAGCAACTGGCACGAATAGGCCACACCCTGCGCATGGTTTCCGGCGCTGGCACACACCACTCCACGTTGACGTTCCTCGTCGGTTAATCCTGAAATTTTGTTGTATGCTCCGCGAATTTTGTACGAACGCACCACCTGCAAATCCTCCCTTTTCAGGAAAACATTGGCCAAGTAACGGTTAGACAGGTTGTTGTTTCGCTGAAGAGGAGTGGTTTCAACAATCGTATTCAGGTTTAACTGCGCCAAAGTGATGTTGCGCAAAGTCGGGAAATAAGGTTTTTGATCGGACATGATGGTTTTCTGTTTTTGGAATCGGCTGCAAAATTACGTTCAAAATTTCACAGGTTGGTTGTTTCTGTCAGAAAACCATGGCAAACAACAATTGTTTAAAATAAGAGCCTTCAAAATGATGAAAAACAGATTTTCGTTTTCAGCATCTGAAAAAAGAAGGACAACATATTATGAATATCCGTCTCAGTGCCTAATGATGAATGAAGCGCGGGCGGCCTGGGCCGGTGAGTTGGTCGAACCAGTCAAGACAAAAAAGTAATTGGGGTTTTGGGGCAAAGCCCCAACTCTAAATCGGTTAGGCATTTTATGGGATATTCATTCAACATATACATGCCTAATCTCAATCTAAAATAGCGGCAAACTTTTGTTAATTCTACGTTGACACATTCGAAAAGTCTGGCTGTTTTTTACCTTGGGCACTTAACGAGAACATACAGATTTTTCTCCTGTCACCCTTTAAGGTAGGGTTAATGCTTTATTTGTTGCATTATCCCAGCACTTCGTTCAGGGTTATTCAGATTTAGCCATGTTGTGGTTGTAAGACTTTTATCAAACGTTCTTTATGAATAGTGACAAAACCATATAACGGATAATTCTGAAACGAAAGGCGACCATTTCTGATCGCCTTATAATGCTATTGTTGGGCTTTCATTTTCTTTAATTTAATCTTATTCTGAGGCTGATAGCCAAACGGTATTTCGAAGTTAATTGGTATTTCGTACGAAACATCAACATTCTGACCATGCTGAATTCCCGGATTCCATTTGGGCATAGAACCAATTAGCCGAACGGCCTCCTTATCCAGTGAAGGATCAACACCCCGTCTCACTTTTACATTTTCAATTGCTCCACTTTTCGAAACAACAAACCCAACAGTTACCTGCCCCGATATCCCATTTTCAAGAGCAATTTTAGGATATTGTAAATTTACTTTAACATATTCTTTCAAAGCAGCTAGTCCACCCGGAAATTCGGGCATTTGTTCAACAACTACAAAAACTTCATCCTGCTTTTTTAGGGTAATTTCAATAACCCCATCATTGCCTTTATCTCCATATTTTTTTGTTGCCATTTCACCTTTTAAAACGTTGACTGATTCAATGGTTTCCGGCTTAATGTCGTCCATTTTTTTTGCTGAAACAATACCGTCAATTACGATCAATGGATTTTGGCCGTTCGGCTGCTTCTGGTCTTTGGCATATCCAACAACCTCTATTTCAGAATTTTTCTTTTTCGAATCCTTTTTCAAAGTTATAATAACCACACCGTTTTTGCCTTTTTCACCGTAAAGTATAGTCGCTGATTGGTCTTTAAGTACGGTAATCGATGCAATACTTTTGGGTTCGATATCTTTGATATTGGCTCCGACAACCCCGTCAACAACATAAAGCGGTGTATTTTTTTGCAGAGCTGTTTTTGTCGTAATTTCAATTACACCATCATTACCTTTTGAACCATATTTTTCAATCGCTTTTTCATCTTTCCAAACACTCATTGATTGGATGGTATTAGGATCGATGTCTTCCAGCTTTTTATTGTCAGCAAATACTCCATCAATTACCAGTAATGGTTGTTTGCCGTCTTTACTTTTAATATTAATTGATTGAGGTTCACTAATTGTTACATTATTACTATTGTTTGCTTCGATTTCTTTAGAATTAGACTCAATTGTTGGCGACTTTTTTAAAGTAATTAATACCACACCATTTTTCCCTTTTTCGCCATATTTATCAGTAATTTCTTTTTTACGAAGAACGCTAATACTTTCTATCCGATCTGGGCTAATTTTCGTCAAATCTTCTTCTGAAGTTTCTTTACCATCAACAAAAGTTAGAACAGGGTCGGAAGTTCTAATGATTTCGGAATCGGTAGGATTATTACCAACGACCTCAATCCCGATAACTGCCCGCTTCATCGTAATTTTCATTTCTTTTGAAAAATCAGGAGAAAGTTTCGCTGTTTCGTAACCTACATACGAAACTACCAAAGGTGAATCTCCTGTCATTTTAAGCTCAAAGTTTCCCGAGGCATCACTAACGGTTCCAATGGTGGTTCCCGCCACAATGATTGTGGCATTTTTCAGCAAGTTTCCTTGTTCGTCAACAATTTTTCCTTTTACAATTTTTTCCTGATTACTATTGGCCTGAATAGAGTCGCCTGCTGATTGGCTTTGAGGCTGATTTATTTGGTGTTCCGCACTGGCCTGAACAAACTTGTATTCAGGAGTGGCAAAAGCATAGAAAACGCCCGCAATTAAAGGCAGTACCAGTAAAAGTTTAAGTTTTCTGAAAGGTGAATATGTTATCGGTTTCATCATGTTAAATCTTTTTTTGTTAATTGAATAATTGAATGAATTGGCCAGCGTAATCACTGGTCCTCCAAACATTTGATTAAGTAGTGCTGCACGGTAAATAGCCGGGTTTGGCGAATGTCGCAATGCGTATTCATCGGCCAGAAATTCGTGGTTTTGCCTGATAAACCTGCCATAAATCCAAGCAACAGGGTTAAACCATTGAAGTGTGCAAACTATTTCAAACAACAGTAAATCAACCCAGTGCCGCTGCCTAATATGCTCATGCTCATGGTTCACTATCTCGTTTATTTCGTGCTCATGCGTTGAAGGATTGACAAACACAAACGAGAAAAATGAAAACGAAGCCGGATACCGGTTGGTACGAATAAGTTTTACTGATTTGAAATGAAGAGTTTCTGAGTTACGGATAAGCTGCCAAACCGAAGAGGTTTGCCTGATTAACCTGTATATCAGATATACTGTGCCTAAAATATAAATATACAATAACAAGTATTTGGTATGAAATGACTCTTTAATCGCGCCAATCGCCTGAACCTGTGGCTCATCAACATTCACAGCAGGCATCATCGGGAATATAACCGTATAGTGCCAGGTGAAAAATGGAAAAACGATCGAAAACACAATTCCTGCAACCAGGAAAATACGATTGAGTACGAAAAAACGTTCGTTCCGAAGAAACAGGAAGTAAATAGCGGCAAACCCAATCAGCCATACCGACGATTTTAACAGATAAAGTCCAAATTCTTCCATAGTATTGGGTTCTTATTCTTTCGAAAGTTCGCGTTTGGTTTCTTCCATCAGTTGTTCCAAATCCTGAATAGTCAGGTCTTTTTCGCGGGCAAAAAACGATGCCATAGCAGGGAACGAGTTATTAAAATAACTTTTCATGAGTCCGAAAAGCTGAGTTTTGGAGTATTCATCCTTAGAAATTAAAGGGTAATACACATGCACATTGCCATAAGTTCGGTGCGAAACAAATTCTTTCTTCTCCAGAATGCGCAGTACGGTTGAAACCGTATTTCGCACAGGTTTCGGGTCGTCGAACCGGTCACGAATGTCTTTAACCAAACCTTCGCCCATATCCCAGAGGTGTTGCATAACTTGTTCTTCAGCTTTTGTCAGTTGCATATCTATCAATTTTTAAATTGTCAATCCTTCGATTCAAATGTATGACTAAAAAATTAGTCATACAAATAATTTGAAGAAAAAATGACTAAAAATATAGTCATTCCAAAAACAATAAAGGAAGAAGACAGCGCCATTAACCTGTAGGCTGGAGCTCATCACCATCCATATATTGCAAAGCATTGTATTAAATATTTGTTGCTGAATAATTTGTAGTGAAAACTATTTCAAATTCAGGCTCACCTTAAATCCTGCCGACTGATATTTGCCGTTTTCGAAACCTGCAACAACTTCCAGGTTAAACATCAAAAAAAGATTGCTTATTCCATAGCCGGTTTCAATATAATTATTCATTTGCCGGGTTGAAAGATAATTCACAAAAAGTCTTTCTGAAAACAATGAATTACGTACCAGTGGCAGTTGTTTCAGGATTAATTTTCGTGTCGCCAAATTGGCATGTGCATCCAGGTAATGTTGATTGGTGGAGTATTCATACATGGGCAATAAGCGGTAACTGTTGTTGAGCGACGAGAATGTGAAATTGACAGGCAAAGTATTAAAATGCCGGAAATCTTCGAAATACAGCTTGCCTTTATTCAGAAAACTACCCAGATTAACATCATAAGAAAACTGGTTGGTCACGCCAAAATCGACAGTCTGGCGAATGCCCATTCTAATTAAACCGTACTTCGAATCGCTACCTAAAACGCCCGAAAAAGCTTGGGTATAATTCAGCGAAAAAGTTGGATATTTGCTGCTTGCGTAAATTTTCGAATGATTTTTAATGCGATACCTGTAACGCGGGGTATATTCCAATGCTAAACGAGTAGCAAATGTCTGGTGATCTTCGAGTTGCCAGTTTTGCAGCAACTTGTTATCCGGAATATTAGGCCGAATCTCCCGGTCGTCATACTTTATTATCGAATAGTTACTATGGTTAGCTAATTGCTGATTGCTACTGTAGTCAAAAGTAAGCACAAAGTTAAATCCATTGGTAAGGTCGCGGCCAACATTAAATTGCAAAAAATCTCGACGATAGTACCGTTTATAATTTTTCTCGAACCAGAGAGTATAAAAGTCGTTGTCGGTGACCGACATTCCGGTTGTCCGGTTAAAATCTGAAGTGGTTGTTCCCACACCAATTCCAAACCAACTATTGGTCATTCCATTCCACTTGTGGATTAACCGAAACGAAACGTCCAATTTCTCCCGTTTAAAAGCATATCCCAGATCGGAATTGAGAGAAAGGCGATGCCCCAGGCTATCAGTCCTGGTATAACTAAAGGGCAACTCAGCCCGTAATCCATCGACTGAATTAAACGAAAGCGCGCCAGGGTTCATGATACCGGGAATAGTAAAGTATTCATTCTTTTTAACCGAATCAACCGAATAATTATATGTTTTGCCCATTAAAATGTGTTTGGGTCTGAACTTACGTTTTGAATTTTTAACCGAATCTTTGAATTCGGATTTTGCTGCTTTCATCAAAAACGAATCTTTTGAAGCAAAACTTTTCTTTTCCAAATCGGTCAACGGAACTGGCCTTAGTGAGCTCCAGTAAGCGGAGTCGTTTCTTTCCTGTTTTGGGGTGAGAATAAACGACGATTTTATTTCGAGAGGTTCAGGCGGACTATTTCTATTGGCCTCGTTTTCAATCATCCGATTCAGCTTTACTGTTTCGCGGTTACTGAGTTTAGGCTTTTGCATCAACACATCGATCTTGGTCTGTGACTTACTCTTTTCAGTTTTCTCCTGACCTTCTTTCTCCTTAGCTAAAAAGTTCTGAACTGTTTGTTGTTCTTGCAGTTGTTGCTCTTTAATACGGTTAATGAAACTGTGATCGAGCGCCGGATTTAATGTTGTATTGTATTCGCTTATCGAAATAACTCCATTGAATTTAGCTTTTACCCCCAACCCGGCAATGTCAGCATTAATATTGAAGTTGACAGGCATAAAGGTATGTGTGTTAACTTCGGCGTTTAACAGATTCAGATGTATTTCAGCCATTTCCTCTTTATAGGTCAAATCTGCCGATAATACATTCCAATACAAATCAGCAATATAAATATATCCTGAAAACAAGTTGTTGCCGTTATGCGCTGGTATAACTTTTATTTTATTGATAGTACGTCCCTGTTCGTTATATATTCCCTCAAGTTTATACTTATAACTTTGCATAGCAATTTTTCCTAAAGGAGCCAAAGGTTCGTCGGGTTTGTTTTTATAAATAAAGTCGCCAAGGGCCATGTCAATTCCAAGTCCGGGAATGGAGAAATTTTTTACCGTTGAGCGAGTAGCCAGAACTTTCTGGTTCATTTTGTCCGGTAATTCGAAATCAACCTTATTAATTGTCTCTATAACAATCGGTTTATTTAATTCAACGCCAGCCTCCTTCATTTGACCTTTAAACAAACTACCAATACCTTTCATCTGTTCAACCAGTCCGGTCCCTTTAATATAAACTTTGCACGAATATTTCGAAACCTGGTTCATATAATAAGGAGCCATCCCAATTGCACGCCGAACGACAAAATATGCAGGGTCTTCACCCGAAGCCATCACCTTAACCTCCGGGATTTGGTATTCCTGATCCGCAAGCTGTATGTTTTTCTCCTGAAAAGTACTGCCTATTGTCAATTCACATGATTGAGTCTGATATCCCAGACACTGATATAACACAGAATGTTTTCCTGAAGGAAGTTTTAGTTCATATTTCCCGTCAATATTGGTAGTTGTTCCGGTAGTCGATCTTGGAACATAAATGGTAGCAAACGGAATAACATCACCCCGCAGATTGGTAATACGCCCGCGAATTCCTTGTGCTGAAACAAAAACGAATGAAAGAAAAACAAAAAAGGTGGAAAGAAAAGGTTTTAATCTCATGAGTCTTTTAGTATCTGGTTTTCTGAATATTCAAATGTACTTAAATTGTTTCTTTATAAACATTCAAAAAAGTTAAATAAAGTTAAGTCAATCTATCTCATTAACAAAACTTTCAGCTACTTTATTTACGAATATAGTGCGGCAAATCCATCGGAACTTCAAACGAAATTTCGATTACACCTTTAAACTCTCCGTTTTCCATCCAGGGTGTTTGGTGTATCATCTTCCGTATACCATTTTTCTCTATAGTATATGAATTTGCTGAAGGCTCGGCCAGCATTTTTAATAACAAACTGCGGGCTGGTTCGGGGTGGCATTCAATTAAACTTTCGCCAATCATATCTTCGCCACCCGACTTGGCAAACTGAGCTTTTGAGCGGTCGTTCATGTAAACCACTATTCCTTTACGGTCACAAACCGTTATCGCTCCTAAAAATTCGTTAGTCCAGTTCATTTCCAATGATTAAGGTTGATTGAATATTTGTGATTGAAAAAGTTCGAAGTGCTTAAAGTGAGCCTAAGTTTGGAGTTCAAAAAATTGTTACAAGTTTCGGGTTGCAAGTTTCGCGCACTGCTGACTGCCACCGATTTCTTTTCTCTATGCTCCATGCGCAAAACTATTTCATTTTTTAAATCTCAATCACCACATTTTCAATTCTTTAAACTTTACGATGCTGATAAAAACGTACCCAATCAACCTCGAATGTGTGTGGTAAATGATCAACAGGTTCAGCAACAACAATTGAAGCTATGTTCAGGTGCATCTTTGTATTCGGAATATCCTGGCTAATAGTATACAACTCACGTCCGTTAACCTTCCAGGTTAAGGCATGTGAAGTCCATTCCAGTCTGAAAATATAATATTCGCCCGATTTCAGCCCATTAATATCTTCGCATTGAGCATTTATCCCCGATGATGTTTTTGAAAGCAACCCAACACGGTTTTTTGCCCCCATTTCAACTAAATTGATTTGTGGCGAAGCTTCTTCTCCCAACAAATAAACAGCATCGGCAAAATAAGACGATGGAGCATATTTCACTTTTACTTCCAGTATTCCATGCTTCCACCAGTCGAGACCTGCAGTTGTCACAATTCCCGAAGAATAATCGAAATTTCGCTCAACAAAACCTAAAGGTATCTGCCATTGCATACCACGGGTGGGCTCTTTTCGAACCTGAATTTTTAATGTATTGAATTCAATCGAAACATTGCGCCCTTCGGTAAAAGCATGCAGGTCGCCCATTTGAGAATAATTTCGCCCCAAAGCCTGATGTCCCCAATATGATTGGGTCATCCATTTTTGGTGATCAAGACTTCCAACTTTAAATTTATCTTCAAAAACCAAATCCCATTTTTTTAAGAAATCAAAAGCATCCGACTTATTGTACTTCTGGTAATTAACCAATTGTGGCAGCTTTTTTAGTTCAGTAAACCGTGTTTCCCTTGTATGGTCTTCGGTTTTCTCCCATTTATGTTTATCTTCCAGATACGCAACCCGATCTTTATACTCTCTCGAATCAACAAGCTTTTTTAGTTCTTCGTAGCGTCTTCGTTCGGGTGAATCTTTAAACTTTTGATAGTTCTTGTAATCTTTCGATTTGGCAAAACGTTCGTAAAACCTAATATTATCAGAGTCTTTAAGTTTATGGTATTGGGTATTTTTTGCAAATTCTTCGGTTTTCTCATCTCGCTTCTTTTTTGAATCAAAAACCGGACTGTGAACCAATTCTTTTAACTTTTTGAATGATACTAGTTCTTCAGAAACCGAAATTTTTTCGAACCGTTTCAGGTCTTCCGAATTTTGTATTTGATAAAACCGCTGCAATTGAACGTTTTTACCCAACTTATTATATTCCGAGTGTTGAGCCTCCTCTTTGCTCCCTTTCAAAACCATGTGCTGAATTTCATGTTTATGTTGCAGAAAGGTTGGCGATTTTAGCAGCAAAACAAGTTCATTGTATTCTTTAAGTTCCACCGACTTTTCAAACTCACAATACATCTTATAATCAGCAAGTAAGGCATCATACGCTGCTTCAAGTTTTGCGGTTGATTTGATCAATCCAAATGTTCGGGCCAAAAACAGTTTTAACGACATAACCGGTTTTTTTGTGACTGAATTTCGAAGCTTTAAAAATAGCAAATAAAACAAACAACTTTGTTTTTTGAATAAGTTCGGATAAAAAACGCTAAATTCAATAAAAAATTATATGAATTGCATTAGGTGTTTGTGGTTCGATTAACTGTCTGTAAATTGCAGAACCCAAAACCGAAAACTATATAACAATGAGAAACATCGTAAAACTATTTGGAATATTCATCCTGACTTTATCGTTTAACCTCGCGCTTGGTCAGAATTTTTTGGATAAAGAATATAAACCAGGTAAAACATACGTCTTACTTGCCCATCCTACAGTTCAGAACATCGAAACCATACATTTCCTGTTGGATAACAAATTTCTCCAACTTCATGATGTCGAATTTGTTGGCTTTTATTCAACTGCCGAAGCTTACGACTATAATCAAACAATTGCCCTGTTAAAACAACCGGAAATGCGAATCTTCCATTTGCAAAAAGTTGATGAAGTGATGAGTTCATCGCAAGTCTATCACCAAAACGAATGGACACCTGTTTTTAAAAAGTTGTTCGATTGCTCGGTTGGTGCATTCTTCTTTGGCGGGCCAGATATTCAGCCTGAAATATATAAGCAGGAAAACAAATATTCGGAAGTTACCGATCCTAACCGGCATTTATTCGAACTGAGTTTTTTATTTCAGGTTTTGGGAGGCTATCAAAACGACCAGTTTAAACCATTCATTGCCGAAAAACCTGCTTATTTTGTTACCGGATTCTGCCTTGGCCTGCAAACCATGAATGTTGCTACCGGTGGATCACTAACCCAGGATATTCCGGCGCAGACATACAACAAAAAGACTCCTGAAGAAATTCTAAAATTGAAAAAGGACCAGATGCACCGTAATTATTGGCCCGAAGTATCGAAAGATACGGCTTTAATGGGCATTAGTTTTCACCAGATCGAATTTACAGCTCATCCGTTTTTCCTTGAAAAAATGAAGGCAAGCAGCAAATTTAAGCCAACTGTTTTAAGCAGCCATCACCAGGCAATTGACGAGTTGGGTAAAAACCTTATTGTTACGGCTACCTCGCTCGATGGTAATGTTATCGAAGCCATCCAGCACCGATTATACGAAAATGTTTTCGCTGTACAATTTCATCCCGAGGTTCCCGATTTATATAAAGAAGGTAAGAAAAAGAAGTTTACCCCTGCTGATACACCAAAATCATATTACGAAATGCTTTCACCTGAAGATCATGAATTTCACCAGAAATACTGGGATTTGATTACCCGGTCGATAAAAGGTTCGATAAAAGCACAAAGCGAGAAAAAGTTCGAAAGTTCGGGAGTTACTAAAAAATAAAGGCCCAATTTTAAAACAGTTTTGACAGACACTTATACCCATTCTGCCATTCAATCATACAGCTCTTCAATTTCGTATCAGATAAAGTTCTATTTTTGCAGCTCGAAAAATTGATAGACAGGATGAGTAATCAAACAGAAATTCAGCGCAGAAGGACATTTGCAATTGTCAGTCACCCCGATGCCGGGAAAACTACATTGACTGAGAAATTATTACTCTTCGGAGGCGCCATTCGTGTAGCCGGAGCCGTTAAAAGTAACAAAATCAAGAAAGCTGCAACCTCCGACTTTATGGAAATTGAACGTCAGCGAGGTATTTCTGTAGCAACTTCAGTTATGGGTTTCGAGTATCGCGACTACAAGGTAAATATTTTGGATACTCCTGGTCACCAGGATTTTCAGGAAGATACCTTCCGTACGCTTACTGCAGTTGATAGTGTTATCATTGTTATTGACGCAGCAAAAGGAGTTGAACCACAAACTGAAAAGCTGATGAATGTGTGCCGTATGCGAAAAACACCGGTTATCGTGTTCATCAATAAACTCGACCGCCCTTCGGGCGACACTTTTGAATTACTCGACGAGATTGAAAAACAACTGCAAATCAGTGTAAACCCTTTGAGCTGGCCAATTAACAATGGGCCCGATTTTAAAGGCGTTTACAACATTTATAACAAAAGCCTGAATTTGTTTAAAGCCAATGTTCAGGAAATCGAAACCGGAATTTCGTTCAGCGATATCGACAGTCCGGAACTGGAAGAACACATTGGTAAAGATGCTGATAAACTGCGCGAAGAGCTTGAACTGGTTTATGGTGTTTATCCTGATCTCGACATTGAAGAATATCTGGCCGGAAACCTTGCCCCGGTATTCTTTGGCAGTGCACTTTACAATTTTGGAGTTCAGGAATTGCTCGATACTTTTGTTGAAATAGCGCCATATCCCCGCCCCAGCCAAACCGAAGAACGAACAATTTATCCCGAAGACGAAAAGTTCAGCGGGTTCGTATTTAAAATTCATGCTAACATCGACCCGAACCACCGCAGCCGCATTGCCTTTGTAAAAGTTTGCTCCGGAAAATTCGAGCGTAACAATATTTATACGCACGTCCGTTCTGGAAAAACATTCCGTATATCGAGCCCAACTGCTTTTATGGCAGCCCAAAAAGAAGTGATTGAAGAAGCTTTTCCGGGTGATATTGTTGGTGTACCCGACAATGGAACATTCATCATAGGCGATACATTAACCGAAGGCGAACTGATTCATTTCAAAGGAATTCCAAGCTTCTCTCCTGAATTATTCCGTTACGTTGAGAATGCTGACCCGATGAAAACCAAGCAGCTCAACAAAGGTGTCGATCAGTTGACCGACGAAGGTGTTGCCCAGTTATTTACAAGTGTTTTTAATGGTCGTAAAATAATTGGAACAGTAGGCCAACTTCAATTCGAGGTAATTCAGTACCGTTTGGAACACGAATACAATGCGAAATGTCGTTTTGAACCACTGTCGATGTTTAAAGCATGTTGGATAGAAAGTGATAACCCAAAAGCATTGGCCGAATTTAAAAACCGCAAGCACCAGAAAATGGCAGTCGATAAACGTGGCCGCGATGTATTTATGGCCGACTCGCAATTTATTCTCGATATGGCCCAAAGCGAATTCAAGGAAATTAAATTCCATTTCACTTCTGAATTTTAACCATAGAATTTTACATAGACAACGCAAATTAAGATTCGAAAACAAACGAGGAAGATCGTTTCAAACTGAGCGAAGCGATCTTTGTCTTATCTCCGAATTAAGATAAGTTTTAGCATAAGGCATTAAAAACTTGGTTTACAAACCCTTTATGTTTATTGTTGAAACAGGAGCCAATGTGCAAATTCATTTTTTGGATGAAAGAGACCACATTTCGAACCAGAATGCACATAAATAAAAAAGAACCTTTCATTCAGTATTCACACAATGTTCTCAGTGGTTTGAAATTTCCGATAAAATCAAGCAAATTTGCATTGACAGTGATCATTTTGTTCAAACTTTTGTTTTATTGAATAAACAAACCGCATAAAAACTCAAAAACTGACGATGGGAACAAAAAAAACTGCTGTTATACTAATCAATGTGGGCACGCCTGACGAGCCTAAAGTAAGCGCTGTACGCCGTTATTTATCGGAGTTTTTAAACGACAGGCGGGTAATCGATCTTCCACTCATCGCACAAAAGTTGCTGGTTAACCTCATAATTGTTCCATTCCGTGCACCTAAGTCCACCAAGTTGTACCAGCGTCTGTGGACAGAAAAAGGCTCACCGTTGCTGTATTTCTCCGAGTCAGTACAATCGGGCCTGCAGGAAAAGCTGGGTAAAACAGCTGATGTTTTTATGGCCATGCGCTATGGCAATCCATCCATCAACAAAGCGCTTTCTGCCATTCGTACAGGTAACTACGATAAGATTATAGTGTTTCCGCAATTTCCACAATATGCCTCATCAACCAACGGCACAGCCATCCATGCGGTGATTGATGGCATCCGAAAATGGAATACAATTCCTGAAATTCAGATAATTAACCAATTTTACGATCATCCGTCATTTCTGCAAGCTTATGCCGACCGGATTAAATCGTACAATCCTGAAAGTTTCGACCACGTAGTTTTTACTTATCATGGTTTGCCCAACCGCCATTTGAAAAAGAACCATCCAAACGAATCAATATCAAGTTGCAACTGCGAGAATCAATTACCTGAGTTTGGCAAATTCTGCTATAAAGCTACTTGTTACCAAACCACCCGACTACTGGCGCAATTGCTCAACCTTGACAAAAGCAAATATTCGGTTTCATTTCAGTCTCGTCTTTCGAATAACTGGATGACACCATTTACCGATAAAAACCTGATAGACCATGCCAAATCGGGATATAGAAAAATTTTAGTTGTGGCTCCTTCGTTTGTAGCCGATTGCCTTGAAACAACTGTTGAAATTGGTTACGAGTACAAAGAAATGTTTAAACGCGAAGGCGGTGAAAAATTAGAGATGGTTGAAAGTCTAAATGACTCATCCCATTGGATTGATGCCATGAGTGAGATACTGAAGCCTTACCTGGATAAAAATAGAGGTTTCACCCATAAAACAGGTAAAACCTCTATATAAATTCACTGTTGTCCGGTAAAACTGGAGTATTACAAGATGTCGCAACTACGTTGCTCAATATTTTAAACCAATACCACTGTGCTACAAAGATTTAGCAACTACGTTGCTGAGGAGTTGACAGCGTAGCTGTTTAATCTTTGTAGAAAATAGGCATGATAAAAATGTAAGCCACGTAGTGGCGTTATCTTCTGGAATGCCTTTAAATTATTAGGTTACGGATAACTAAGAAAATTTTAACCGGACAACAGTGAATTAAAATCTACAAACAAGGAATAACCCTACAAAATTTCCTTATTAAACGTACAAACAATAGTAGGCAACCTGTTCGTTTGCCCGAACTTTAAACTTAACATCCTTGGCAACAACAAAAGTTTCGCCTTTCAGATAGCTTGTCCAAACTGTTTCACCAGGGAGCATAACATCCAGAATACCACTTGTAATTGTCATGTGTTCAATGGTACTTGTTCCAAATTCGTATTCTCCGGCTTCCATAACACCAATGGTAGCAATTCCCTCAACATTCTCAAACGCTATCGATTTCACAGTCCCTCCAAAATATTCGTTTACTTTCAGCATGTCAATGTGTTTTTGATGAATTATGCGACAAAATTAAGGTGTAGTTTAGGTTTTTAGGCTTTTTATGACCAATTAGGTTAAATTTTTGACGTAAAGTTCAGAAAAAACACGAAGATTTGGTGAATTTCACGATAAAAGATAGGAATGAAGGGTAATGATCAGATTGTTGAATGACTATAGTTTTTTACTTGAAACTTTTCATAACTCCGAACTTTTGGCACTTAGCCCTTATCGCTTTTAATATCCCCGTTTATTGAAGATGATATACCCAATGTTGAGCATGGCAAAAAAGCGGGTTTGGCTTTTGTCGTAATAATTTACAGATAAACTGATTGGACCAATAGCCGATTGAAAAACCAATGCACCAGTTCCCATAAATTTTACAGTTGCAAACTGTTTGCTACTGTATTCGGCTGTATGATTGGTGGTTTCCATGATTTCGCGTCCGGGAACAAATGCATAACCCTCAGCCCTGAGATGAAGGCTTTCGGAGAATTTTACAATCCCTTTTAGACCGGATGCAACATATTTGTTGGCATGGAACCCACTAATATAAAGTGTTTTACTATGAGGAAGAGGATCAAATGTTGGAGCCGCCAGAACTGTAGCCACATAATTGCTAAACGGCTTTTTATTACTAAAGACTCCTTCAGCTAAAAATCCTAATGTAAAATGTTGATTAAGTTTGAAATACCGGTCATAATTTCCTTTTAAGAGGAAAAAGTTATGATTAAAATCTTGCTTAACTGTACTATTTGATGTCGTGCCAGGAATATTTTGCTCATTTCCTGAAATATAGTTTAGTGAAACAAGTGATGAAATACCTTCGGTTGGATATTGCTTGTCGTTGAACGAATTCGAAATAATATTTGCTGAAGCTGCCAGTGCGTCAAAACTGGTTTTATCAACAGTATCAGTCACTTTTATTGATTGATTGAGGTAATATTTATCAACAGAATTAGAGAATGCACCTCCAAACGTAATTTTTCCCCATGTATTTAAAGGAAAACCTATCTCTGCCCTAAAATTATTTTCGTTCTGAATAATATATGGAGGGCGAACATCTTCAAAAACAAATTCAGTTGTTGAAGAATAGTAATCCCATCGGTTCAGAGTAAAATATCCAGCCAGATAGAAGGGCAAAGTTGTTGGATAATCAATTCGTGCACCTGCTTTTATTGAACTGTAAAAACGTCCGAAATACATATTAGAACTTAATGTGTACGATCGCTTATTAAAAAACCTGTAATCGCCACTAATAAACCCCTGGTTTATAGGTCGAGTCGAAATATTGGCGCCAAACTTAATTTTGATGGGATTGTTTTGCTTGGCAATCAAATTCAGATCGAAATAACCAGTTTCAGGATTATATAAAGCCACCGGACGCATAGATTTTATTTGCGGATCGGCAACCAGTTTGAAATAAGCAGATTTTAAGGTCTTAAGATCAAAGATATTGGCGTTATGCTTCAGACTTTGTATAATATATTGGCGTTGCATATTATCGTCAACACCTTCAACCTGCACATTTTGAAAATTCAATGCTGGTTTCTTCATATTAAACTGGTTGCGTCGCTGCTTAACTTCAGATGGCCTTACGCGACGGGTAATCCGCTTTTTTATTTCGTCGATATACTGATAAGATGTTTGATAACCAGCGCTTTCTATCTGATCAATTTTCTTGAAATCGAGTAGCCCAATGTTATTAAATGTTGTTTGCATGAAAATACCATCCTGTGGATTGATGTTGTAATCCGTCTTTTGCATAATCATATTTTCAATCTGCGCCATAACATTGTCAGGATCGGGTTTTTCGGGGTTGTTAGCCACACTATGACCGATAATAATGTCGGGGTCAAACATTTCCTTCATATTTTGCACAGGGAAATTATTAACAATACCTCCATCAAAAACCAGTGAGCCATTAATCTCGATTGGTTTGAAATAAAGAGGAAAAGTCATTGAAGCCCGAATAGCTTCGCCTAAATCGCCTTTCTGAAGAACCAATTCCTTGTTGTTATAAACATCAGTGGCAATGCAAAAAAACGGGACAAACAGTTTATTAAAATCACCTTTACAAATGCCTGTTACCGATGAGAACATTTCCATAAATGCAAAGTCCATCTGTTCCTCCGGGATAAGGTTTGTGGGCGGCATTATTTTCAGTTTGTCAGCTTTTTTACGCATATCAAGTTCGAGCCACGAAGGATCCTCTTCGCCTTTGGTAAAAAAATAACGGTATTCTTCCTGGATTTCGCCGGTCGACCAAAACCTAAACTGCTCCGATTTAAACAACTTTTCCATTTCATCAGGCGAATACCCGGCGGCATATAAACCAGCAACAATGGCTCCCATCGAAGTTCCTGCAATGAAATCAATTGGAATGCCATTTTCTTCAAGGGCCCTGATAACAGCAATATGTGCCAGCCCTTTAGCCCCACCCCCACTCAAAACCAGCCCAACTTTTTGCGCATGTACATCAAGGGATAAAGTAAGTGTAATTAATATGAAAACCAGGAAATGCTTCATTGCTCAATATTATTACTTAAGAAGAAGATCAGTCAAATTTAATAATAAATAGCATGGAATAAAAATGCGCAAAACTCATCTTCAAATTATCCTTTTTCAGGTCAGCCAATTTTACTCCTGAACTTTGTGTTTGAGCGACTGAAATCCTTCACCCAAAATTTCGTGAGTATCCATTACTGTAATAAATGCGCCCGGATCAATAGTGCTGATGTATTCTTCGAGAATAGCCACTTCGCGACGGCTTACAACAGTAAAAATTATGTGCTTGTCGTTGCCAGTGTACATTCCTGTCCCCTTCAGGTAAGTCCCGCCACGTTCAAGATCGACCAGGATTTTGTTCTTGATTGCTTCATCTTTTTCTGAAATGATTATCAGTGCCTTGTTGTAATCACTACCTTCCAAAACGAGGTCGATGGCTTTGCCGGTGATGTAAATAACAACCCATGAATACAACGGAATCTGCCAGTCTTTGAATGCGACCAAACTAAGCAACACAATTGTTGAATCGACGTAAATCATCAATTGCCCCAATTGCATGCGAGTATATTTTGCTATAATCATGGCAATAATGTCTGAACCGCCCGATGTTGCACGGGCTTTAAAAATTAAACCAAGGCCAAAACCAACCAAAACACCACCAAAAACACACGACAGTAAAACATCGGCCACCAATGGAGCATCGCCATCGACACGCATATATGTAATCACATCCATAAAAACCGAAGATAAAACAAAGCCGACCACTGTCTTGACGCCAAAACGTGGCCCCAAAATTTTAACTCCGGCAATAGTTAATGGAATATTCAGTATTAATCCGAACAAACCTATTGGAAAACCGTCGGGCCAAAACGAAAACATGCCTTGCGTCATGTAGTGAACTACAATGGCAATACCATATACACCACCTGGAACTATACGGTGAGGCGAAATGAAAAATACAAAACCAACAGCCAGAATAAATGCACCTACCACGATCAGACTATAATCGCGAAACCACTTGGCGCTGAAAACTTTATCGTTTGAAAGAAAAGCCATAATGCTTTGTTTTTAAAATAAAATACAAAGAAACACAGGATTCCGGTTTTATCGGTGATTTTTGTCAGAAAGATTAATACAGCCTAACGTACCATGTACAATAAATTGTAACTTAAAAACCTAACAAACAGAAAAGAAGTATTTTGAAATTACTAAACCCATTCCAAAATATTGCCAATATCACTTCAACAAGATATTATTCTTTCTAATTCCTTCTCAATCCGTCGTTTAAATTAATGGCTATCGAAATCAGGTTACTCGATCCGGCAAGGTGGTAGCGAGCTGAACCATAATTGATTTGAAATCGTTTAATACGGAAGCCAAATCCCCAGGAAAAGCCAACAGTCGACATTTTTTCATCGAGCTTCATTTCCTGACGTAACTGGTAGTTGTATCCGGCGCGAATGGTAAAATTAGGAGAAGGAAGTAGTTCGACACCTAAAACTACATGCCTCATAAGTTTCTTTGTAAAACTATCTTCGGTGTACACAGTTGTTGTTCCTGAATTGTCTTCGGTAGGTTTAGCCAAATTCCATTTCTGTAGGTGTTGCATGGTGGCAGCAAACCTTACTGGTGCATGTTGTAACCGTTGCGAAATACCAAACTGTAAATCGAATGGTATGGATTCTTTTTCAGCGCCATCATAATAAGTTTTCAGTTGAGTCCCAACATTTCGGGCAACAAAAGCTAGTGTTGTTCCCTGGTTTTTACTAAAATAGGTAATACCTAAATCGGCAGCCAAACCATACGATTGATAATTTTCCATAGTCGAAAGTATAGGCTTCAGGTTTATCCCGTATGTAAACTGATTAAACCTGTTCGACCAAATCAGGTTTAAAGCATATTCGGCAGCGCCAAAAGTAGAGCCGGTCTTTTGGCCAGTTTCAGTAGTCTCAGTAAATTTACCATAATTGATATAATGAACTCCTACTGCAAAATTTCCCGGAAGTGGCGTGCCAAATGAATACGATGCATAACCATAATTTATACCGGCAAAATATCCTACATAATTCAGTGAAAGTTGATTTCTCATATCCGGTTTCAAAAGCGAAGGATTGTTGTATGAAACGTTCAAATCCACCGGATCGTCAATAGCAACCTGGTTTCCGCCTAAGGCCGCCATACGGGCCGAGTTTGTCAGGTTCAGAAAGTCATAAGTATATTCACCGCCAATCTGTCCGCGAACAGAAGTAAAAATGAGTATTTGCAGGATAATTATCAGTATAAGTTTACGCATATTCTTTGAAATTCGGCTTTTAAACCGAACGGTAAAAAGCACATTTTAGTATGTTTCGTGCAATAGTGAATGATTAAGAACTTTTTTTGATTGATGACCATTCTGTTTTATTTTAATGTTTCATCAATCTGATCGGGTTTTGGAATATCGTTGTAATGATATTTTTTTAGTATAGTTCCCTTCTTAAGAATAATCAAACCAGGATTTGAGCGTACAATTGTTTTTAACTGAACCTCATCGGTATTAAAGAAATCGAAAGTAGCGCCAGTTTCGTTTTTGAAAACATCAAAACCAGCAGGCGACGATGCTGTAAGTGCAATAAAGTTGTATCCTTTTTCTTTAGCAGCCAATGCCAATGTCACCGCTCTTTTTATACCTTCCTTGTTCGCTTTTTGTAGGTCCGGAGATGTAAGAATAAAGGTGTATTTTTCGTCATAAAGGTAAAAGTCCTTAACATCCACACCTTCTGTGGTTTCAATCCTGAAATCATGAATCGGAGGTATATACCCTTCCTGAATAACAACAGGGTCTTTAGCTTTAATAAATTTCCAGTTCAAAGTATCTTTCCAGGGTATTTCAGCTTCAGCAAAAACTTTTTCTTTGCCTGTTTTTAGGTTTTTGTAAATAAATTCATTTTTGTAAATGGCTTTTGGAGCATTTTCAGGCATTTTCATGTCAGCAGGAATATTAACTCCAACTTTGTATGCGCTGAAATCGATGATTGGCAGATGGTTATAAGAGTAGAAAACAAGAAAGGAATAAACCAACATTAACAAGGCCGTAAACGCCATCGAAAATTCAGGTCGATTTTCTCTTTCGAATTTATGGCGATTTACAAAAACAATAATTGCTAAAGTGATCAAAACAAGATTTTTGTAAAACGTTTGCCAGTTTGTTATTTTGATTGCGTCGCCAAAACATCCGCAGTCTGATACCGGATTTGTAAGTGCAATTATTAAAGTTAATCCGGTAAAAAACAGCATAAATACCATCATTAACCAACTTGTTAAGCGAATAACAAAATTGCATACAAAAGCTACACCCAGAAAAAATTCGGTTGCAGCAAGTAAAATTCCTAAAACAAAAGCCAGAGAAATAAGCCAGGAAAAATGAAAAGCATTAAAATAGTCAGTAAATTTATACGCCGCCCCCCAAGGATCAATTCCTTTAACAAAACCCGAAAAACAGAATGTTAAACCCAGTAATATGCGCGAGATATGTTTTAGCATACGTAAAGCTAGAATTCGATCTTGATTAATGCAAAAACAGCATAATTAATCATATCCAGGTAGTTGGCCTCAATCCCTTCCGAAATAATTGTTTTACCCCGATTGTCTTCTATTTGTTTGGTCCGTTTTAGTTTCATCAAAATCAGGTCGGTATACGAACTCATGCGCATCTGTCGCCATGCTTCGTCGTAATCATGATTTTTAGCCAGCATTAAATCCTTAGCTTCAGTAAAATATTTCAGGTAAAGATCTAATGTTTCCTTCTCGCTCATATCATCGGTTTCCGATGTGCCTTTTTCAAGCTGAATGAGCGCCATAATGCAATAGTTCACTATTCCAATGTATTCTGAACGTACACCCTCAGCAATTTTACTAATACCTTTTTGCTCAATACTCCTGATTCTCTGTGCTTTAATATAAATTTGATCGGTCATTGAACTTGGCCGTAAAATTCGCCAGGCAATGCCATAATCTTTCATTTTATTTGTGAAAATATCCTGGCAGATGTCAATGATATGGTTGTATTGCTGGGTTGTTTGGTCCATAATTATCGTAATTTTTCAATGTTGTAAAAGTATTAATTTTATTCGAGTTAGGCACTTTTTGCCATTTAAGCTTTTCTTAATAAATCTTAATCGTCAAGTAATAAAAATATATCTGAAATAGTTCTATTTATGATCAATTTTAATGTATTTGATTTCATTTTATTTATTTTTGTAAACATTTCGATCAGAAATCATTAAACTAATATTGTATGTTAATCACTACAACTGCCAATAAATTTCTCAAACGCAAAAACACAGTATCGCTAAACGGAAAAATACTGGATATTTCTCATCCCATTGTAATGGGCATTTTAAATGTTACTCCTGATTCGTTTTTTGACGGCGGTAAATACAAAACTGAGAAAAAGGTATTGAAAAGAGCTGAAGATATTTTGGAACAAGGGGGCTCGGTTATTGATATTGGCGCTTTATCCACTCAGCCTGGTTCTGAAGCTATTTCTACCAAAGAAGAAATAGATCGGTTACTTCCAGCTGTGAAAGCAGTAAGGAAAAATTTCCCGGATGCTTTTGTTTCAATAGACACATATCGCTCGTGGGTAGCTTTAAAAGTGATTGAAGATTGTGGACCGTGCATGGTAAACGATGTTTCAGGAGGTAATTTTGATGCCCACATGTTTGACACTATTGGTAAATTAGGTGTACCTTATATCTTAATGCACATGCAGGGAACGCCACTCAAGATGCAGGAAAATCCTGAATATGAAGATATTATCAGGGATATTTCATTGTTTTTTACTGAAAAAGTGAAACGACTTACCAAAGCTGGTGTTAAGGATGTAATTATTGATCCCGGATTCGGATTTGGGAAGACATTAGAACATAATTACGAACTATTAAATAGACTCGATTCCTTTAAAGTATTTCAATTACCACTTTTAGTTGGAGTTTCACGTAAATCGATGATTTCTAAGTTGCTGAAAAGTAATCCAGATGAAGCATTAAACGGAACTTCGGTGGTAAATACACTTGCATTAATGGGAGGAGCTGATATTTTGCGTGTTCACGATGTAAAGGAAGCTGTTGAGGTTGTTCGTATTTTTGAAAAGGTAAGATCAACGTCAAAATAATAACTACCTTTCTGTAAGAAGTTTGATGCGATATGTGCTCAAAATACAGAAATATAGTTAGCGGTTAAGCAGATAACTACTTTCCACATATATTGGTGACTACCTAAAGCTTCAAATCTGCAAATCGCATTGCCTTTTGCCTTTTTACTTTTACATTTGTTTATCGAATTATGCCTATGCCTTTGTTTATCACCATACGGGTTTTGGATGTTGTCGACATACTTTTGGTTGCCATGTTGCTTTACCAGATGTACCGGATAATTAGGGGAACTATTGCCTTCAGCATATTCATCGGTTTTTTCCTGGTATACCTAAGCTGGTTGGTTATCAAAGCCTTAAACCTCGAATTACTTAGCACTCTTATGGGACAGTTCCTGAGTGTCGGGGTTTTATTATTTGTGGTGGTATTTCATCCTGAAATCAGGCGATTTTTTTTGCTTATTGGCACCAATTACCAAAGCAAAGGACGTTTTGGACTGGATAAGCTTTTTGCATCAGAAAAGATTAAACCCGCCAGAAATCAGCACGTTAAAGAGATTGTAAGAGCCTGTGACAATATGGCCAGATCGAAAACCGGGGCATTAATTGTTATCCCGCAAAAAAATGAGCTTAAGGAAATTATTCAGTCGGGCGAAAAAATTAATGCCCGTATATCGTCGGCGCTAATCGAAACCGTTTTTTTTAAAAATACGCCTTTGCATGACGGAGCTATGGTTATTGTAGGAAACCGGATTGCAGCTGCCCGTTGCATTCTGCCAATTACCGAACGGCACGACCTTGATCCAAATTTAGGATTGCGCCATCGGGCCGCTATAGGAGTTACTGAAGTTACCGATTCGCTGGCTATAGTTGTTTCTGAAGAAACCGGATCGATATCGTTGACTTTTCAGGGCGAATTGATGCATAAAATTTCAGTCGTTCAGCTTACTACCGAACTTGAGAAAGTGATTGTTGACGAATCTTAGATCGGTTATTTAAATCTGCATTTAACAGCGCTTTTCTTCTACCTTTGCACCAACTTTTTTTAATGGTTAATTATGGAAAATCGTATTTGTAAACTCTTCAGAATAAAATATCCTATAATTTCAGGCGGAATGGTTTGGTGCAGTGGCTGGCGTCTGGCCTCAGCAGTTAGTGATAAAGGGGGATTAGGGCTAATTGGAGCCGGCTCTATGCACCCTGAAACCCTAAAAGAGCATATTCAAAAAACCAAACAGGCAACTGACAAACCTTTTGGCGTAAACGTGCCCATGTTTTATCCTGAATTGGATACTATTATGAACATCATCATTGAGGAAAAAGTTCCAGTGGTTTTTACTTCTGCCGGGAGTCCCAAAAAATACACTTCACAGTTAAAGGAAAAAGGGATAATAGTTGCTCATGTTGTTGCAAGTGCAACTTTTGCTGCCAAATGTGAAGAAGCAGGGGTCGACGCTATTGTTGCTGAAGGCTTTGAAGCCGGAGGACACAATGGGAAGGAGGAAACGACAACACTGACACTGATCCCGGCGGTAAGAAAAGTTACAACGTTACCCCTAATGGCAGCCGGAGGAATTGGAACAGGCAATGCTATGTTCGCTGCAATGGCGTTGGGTGCCGACGGAGTACAGGTCGGTTCGCGTTTTGCAATATCCGAAGAATCATCAGCCCACCCTGATTTTAAAAAACTTGTCGTTGGACTGGCCGAAGGCGACACCAAACTTGCGCTGAAGAAAATTGGTGCAGTCAGGTTGATTAAGAATGAATTTTTCGGTGAAGTTGAACGTCTTGAGAATGAGGGCGCTTCTGCTGATCAGCTTAAAGTCTGGCTTGGGAAAGGGCGCGCAAAAAAAGGAATGTTTGAAGGTAATTTAGTTGAAGGAGAACTAGAAATAGGACAAGTCGCCTCTTTAATAAACGACATACCTCCGGTTGAAACAATAATGAAAAACATGATTCAGGAATACAGTCAAGCCCACAAACGAATGAATAAAGCAGAATTTATGTTTTAATCAAATTCCATTTGCATTCTGAACCTGCACTTTATAATAAAACATCAAACAAAAAATATTGACGAAACCCAGCGTGTTATTTCAAAATCACTATTGTCCGGTAAAACTGGGATATTACAAGATGTCGCAACTACGTTGCTCAGTGTTTCTGTCAGATATCGTTGTACTACAAAGATTTAGCAATCGTATTGCTATGAAGTTAGCAGCGTAGCTGTTTAATCTTTGTAGAAAATTGACATGACGAAAATGTAAGCCACATAGTGGTGTTATCTTACTAAATGCCTTAAAATTATTAAATTACGGATAACTATGAAAATATTAACCGGACACCAATGTTTCAAAATATCAAAATAGAAAGACCAACTTGAAAACTCTTTAGATGTCAATTCTATTTTATACTAAACATATTCAGATAAGGAAAATATAGAGTTTTTGCTTCCGGCAGATAAATACAAAATTATCTGGTCATTACCTCAAGGCACATACGGCTGTTGTGGTATGGGCATTTCCAGAAACCGGCCTTGTCATCTTTCCTATTTTTTGCACCGTCTTTCGAAACACTCCAAACCCATTCTCCATTTTCCCGGTCAACCAGGTTTTCTGAAATAAATTTCCAGGTTTTTTCGGCTTTTTTGAGCCATTCATCATCTCTGGTAAGTTCGTAAACATTCAAAAAGCCAACCACAGCTTCCGATTGCACCCACCAATGAAGATCGGTATCCAAATGACCATTAGCTTTTTTTTCGTAAACTAAGCTTCCATCGGATTGTAAACCTTCGCAGGCAACCTGTGCAATATGGATACATTTCTCCTGAACCATCCTAAGTAATTCGGCATCGCCCAAAACGCGGGCAGCTTCGTCAATCAGCCACGAAGCTTCAATATCATGACCATACGAAACAACCTCCGATTTCGTGTTCCAGAATTCGTCGAAAAACAGGTTTAGGTGATAAGTTTCCTGATTAACAATCTGATCGGTAAAAATCAAAATCAGGTTGCGCAACTGGCAGGACAATGCCTCGTTTTTCCAAACACGGTATAAATTGGTATAAGCTTCCAGAACGTGCAGATGGGTGTTCATCGTCTTTTTCTCGTTGGCATCGCGCTCGCTCAGACGCAAATCGTCCAGCAGTTTCCAGTCGCGGCTATAGGCTTCGAAATAGCCATTCATTTCAGTATCGAAACTGTTTTTTTCAATTATTCGGAACAAATTGGTGGCCGTTTGCAAACTCGATTCATCGCCCGAGGCACGATAATGCTCGGTAAAAGCATACAGAAAAAATGCCTGCGAATAAATCTGTTTCTTGGTATCAACAGGCTTTCCATCAAACGAAACCATCCAATAAGTGCCACCAAATTCAGGATCAAAAAAATGATTCAGGACATAATTTTTGGCATAATTAGCTATTTCGAGATACTGTGGATTTTCCTCGTGCAAATAAGCCGACGAAAACGACCATAAAATTCTCGCATTTAGAATTCCGCCTTTGTTGGCCTGCGGCACCAGTATGTTTTCGCCGGTAATCTGGCCATAAAATCCACCGTTCTTCCGATCAGTCATTGTTTGCGACCAAAAGGGCAATATATTTTGAATAAGCTCTTCGTGAACTTCTGATTTGAGTTGTTGTATTGACATCATTTTAAATTCGTTGCATCAACCATAGGATGACTTGGAATCATCGGATGAGTCGCCATCTATTCGGGTTGGGTATTGTTTCTTTTTAATTCAAGCTGTGCCGAAATTTCTTTCACTTTTTTGTCGGAAAGCGGGTAAAACAACATACCTGCAAAAGCTAAAACACAACACAAAGCAGGCATCAAACTGATCATGATATGTTCGCCAAAAATGGTTTGAGCGCTTTGTTCCACAGCATCGGGCATATAATTGAACAAAGCCAGAATCCAGCCACTAAGCGCCGAACCTAATGCCCAGCCTAATTTTTGCGACATGGATGATGACGAAAAGATCAACCCTGTTGCACGACGCCCGGTAATTAATTCCTGATGATCAACAATATCGGCAAACATCGACCACAACAGAGGCAAAACATATCCGGCGAAAACCGAAATCAGGAACTGAAATACCAATACCCAGGTAACGCTGTTTGGAATGAAATAGAAACCAGTGCTCAAAACCCCTGCTAACAAGATGGCTATCATGTAAGTTCTTTTTTTGCCATATTTTGCCGAAACCGAAGGTGCAGCCATTACGCCAATAAGGTTAGCAGCCTGACCAACAAGGAAATAAATAGTCGTCATGTCCCAACCTGTTCCTTCCATCCGGTAGTTCACTTTCACGTAATCTCTGAAAAAATAAATAGCAACACTGTCGCGTACAGCATTAAAAAGCAAAGCAGCCAGGCCGGTAGCCACCAAAATCCACCATGGCGCATTGTGAAACAAATTTTTCAAATCTTGTTTTACCGAAACATTTTCTTCGCTTTCAATTTGGCTTACACGTTCTTTGGTCCAGCTAAAACACAACAAAAACAAAATAACGCAGATAATCCCAATAGAACCTACTCCCATTACCCAACCAATTGGCGAAGTACTTACCGTTGTTTCAACAGTTTTTGTGACTTGAGTAGCCGTATCGCTGCCAAAAACCTTCGAAAAAAAGTCGATGAGTGGTTGCAGCAACATGAAAGTGACGAAACTGCCAATAAATGCAAACGACATGCGGTATGACGACAGCGAATTACGTTCATCCGGGTCTCCTGAAATGGCCCCGAGCAACGAGGCGTAAGGCACATTAATCAATGAATACACGATCATCATCAGCGAGTAGGTGATGTAAGCATAAATTAGCTTGCCGGTTTGTCCAAATTCAGGAGCAAAAAACGTGATAGCACCCATAACTGCAAATGGTATGGCAAACCACAATAGGTAAGGGCGATATTTTCCCCAGCGGCTTTTGGTGCGATCACTGATAATTCCTACAAAAACATCGAAGAAAGAGTCCCACAAACGAGCTACCAAAAACATGGTTCCAGCGGCTGCCGCAGTGATACCAAAAACATCGGTATAGAAGAATAACGAATACATTCCGAAGATTTTCCAGAACATCGACGAAGCTGCATCGCCAAAGCCGTACCCAATCTTCTCCTTCAGGCTGATTTTTACTGTTGACATTTTTTAAGCGGTGTGTTAGGTTTTAAAGATAGAGTTTCATGTTCCAAATTTCAAGTTCCAAGTAAAAGCAACCTGGAATTTGAAACCTGAAACTTGGAACTATTTGTCTACGATAGCCAGATTTTTTGCAATCTGTTTTTTCAGTGTTTCTACTGAAGTTGCCGAGCGATATCCATCGGCAGGCGAGTTCAGGCAATAATCAACCAGCTTGTCGATAGTTGAAGTGGCTACGTGCATACGGGTGTCCGACGATGCATAATACAGAAAAACAGTTCCATCCTCATCAGCAATCCAGCCGTTGGTAAACAGCACGTTCGAAACATCGCCAACACGCTCTTCGCCAATCGGGCCCATTAAATGACCGGCAGGTTCTGCAATTAGTATCGACGGATCTTCCAGATCGGTCATGTACATATACAAAACGTAACGCAAGCCGGCGGCGCAACCACGCACACCATGCGCCAGGTGCAGCCAGCCTTTTTCGGTTTTTATCGGGTGCGGACCTTCGCCGTTTTTCACCTCTTTAATGGTATGGTAATACCTGAAATTGATGATTTTCTCCTCTCTTACCTCAGCGTTGGTTATATCATCAATCAGCGCCCAACCAATGCCACCGCCACTTCCGGCATCAATAAAACCATCTTGCGGACGTGTGAATAAAGCGTATTTCCCATCAACAAATTCGTTGTGAAGCACCACGTTGCGTTGCTGACTTTTCGATTTCAGGTCGGGCAAACGCTCCCAGTTGATCAAATCTTTGGTACGCACAATTCCGGCAGCAGCCACAGCCGACGACAAATCGCCTGGCGCAGCATCCGGGTCTTTTCGTTCAACACAGAAAATACCGTAAATCCAGCCATCTTCGTGGACTGTGAGTCGCATATCGTAAACATTGGTATCTGGGATGTCCGTTTCAGGAATGGTAATCGGGTAATCCCAGAAGCGAAAATTGTCAATACCATTTGGACTTTCGGCAATAGCAAAGAACGATTTTCGGTCGACACCTTCTACGCGAACCACCAAAATATACTTGTTGTTCCACTTTATGGCTCCTGAATTGAAAGTGCCGTTCATGCCGATTCGCTCCATCAGGAAAGGATTGGTGGCTTCGTCCAAATCGTATCGCCAGATAACTGGCGTATGAGCCGCGGTTAAAACCGGGTATTTATACCGGTCGAAAACACCGTTTCCCTGTTTCTCCTTTTTGTTCTTCTGCGAAAGCAATTCGTCGTGCTTTTCAAACAACTTCTTCACCTTTTTATTGAAATGGCTCGCCATCGTTTTATGTGTTTAGTTTTGATTGTCAGATTTACCTTTTTACAATTTACTAATGCTCGGCAAAAATTCTGAGATTCTTCGCTTCGCTCTGAATGACAATTATTTTCAAGTGTCATTTCGAACGAAGTGGGAAATCTTCGCAAATGTTCTTTCAGTCAATTGCGAATACAAATTAAGAAGAATACAGTGACCTCCGTTTATACTATTCAGGTAAAATGTGATACTATTCAGGCAATTTTCATGTAGTCAAAGTGCTTTTTGAGAACAATAATAGTAGAATTTCTCGTTAAAAAAACAACGATAAATAACAATTAAAGCACTAATTATAAAAAGATTAAAACAAAACAAAATTAAATTCCAAAGGATGTAAAGTTTGAGAATGAAACCATACTATTTTATCAATAATCAAAATCAGGAGAATGAAAATAATAAAAGCGACCATTTCTGATCGCTTTTTTGAGCGGGAGACGAGATTCAAACTCGCGACCCTTAGCTTGGAAGGCTAATGCTCTATCGACTGAGCTACTCCCGCAATTTGTAGTTTCAAATTTCAAGTTAAAAGTTTCAAGTTAAAAACAACTTGGAATCTGGAACCTGCAATTTGGAACCTGGCTGTGGGGAGAGCAGGATTCGAACCTACGAAGACGTACGTCAGCTGAGTTACAGTCAGCCCCAGTTGGCCACTTTGGTATCTCCCCAAACAATAATGTTAGAATCTTGAGCGTTGGAATGTTAGAATTTTCGTTTCAAACATCAGATAAAAAAAGAATTTTTCATTCTAACATTCATCTTTCTAACCTTCCAATCTTCTTTTTTGAGCCGAATCACAGATTCGAACTGTGGACCCCGAGATTACAAATCACGTGCTCTGGCCAACTGAGCTAATTCGGCAGGTGGGTAAGCTACCAACATCGCACCGCTCAACCATCTACCCTTGCTGCCTTCCGACCCTGGGGGAATTCAACAGGAGCTGGTCGTATTGGACTTACCCGGCGCAAAAGTAGAAAAAAAAGACTTTGCTCCAAATGAAAATTTTAGCCCGGTGTAATATTTCTCAATCTATAAATACTAATGCTTTCATGTTCAACAATGTATTACGGTCAAAATTTTTCATTTTTTAGTCTGATTCTTTAAATTTGAATGATTTTACAACTTGATCAATAAATTCGAATATCTTTGTTTAGTACAATTCAATAAAAAGTTATGGAACAAAAATCAAACTTTTGGAAATCGGCAATGCTTTATGGCCTTTATATTGGAGTAGTAATTACACTCTTCTCTGTAATTCTCTATGTTACAGGACAAACTACCAATAAAGTTTTGGGGTATATTTCTTTCCCGATTTATTTCGGATGTATTTTATGGACACAGTTTCAGTATCGGAATAAAAATTTAAATGGTGAAATTTCGTATGGACAAGCTTTGGGGTTTGGCGTTGCAGCAATGTTATTCAGCGGCATAATTTCAATGCTTTATACAATCATCATTTACAACTTAGACCCAAATTTGATTGAGCAGTTAAAAGCTGTTCAGGAACAAGCATTGCTTGCAAAAGGAATGAGTGAAGATCAGGTTGAGGCTGCAATGAAAATTGCTGGAAAAATGATGTCTCCAGGTATAATGGCAATATCTGCATTAATAGGTTCATTATTTTTAGGAACAATTTTATCTTTGATCACTTCAATCTTTGTCAAAAAACAGAAAAAAGAAGATGCTTTTGATGAAGCAATGGAAGAAGTGAAAAACGAAGATTAACGAATAATGGATATTTCCGTAGTTGTACCTTTATATAACGAAGTTGAATCGTTGCCCGAATTAACTTCATGGATTGGTCGCGTAATGGCGGCCAATAATTTTTCGTACGAAGTTATCTTAATTGACGATGGTAGTACAGACGGATCGTGGGAACTGATAGAGCAATTATGCAAAAATGATGCTGCTCTAAAAGGTATAAAATTCAGGAGAAACTATGGAAAATCGGCAGGTTTGTACTGCGGTTTTGCCCAGGCTGAGGGTAATGTGGTAATTACAATGGATGCCGATTTACAGGACAGTCCTGAGGAAATTCCACAGCTTTACCGGATGATTATTGAAGAAAAATTCGACCTCGTTTCGGGCTGGAAGAAAAAACGCTACGACCCGGTTTTTTCGAAAAATATCCCTAGTAAATTTTACAACTGGACGGCCCGCCGTATGACCGGCATTAAAATTCATGACTTTAATTGCGGGTTAAAAGCTTACAGGAAGCAGGTTGTAAAAAGTATAGAAGTTTATGGCGATATGCATCGCTATATTCCGGTGCTGGCCAAATGGGCCGGTTTCAAGCGAATTGGAGAAAAAGTTGTTCAGCATCAGGAACGCAAATTCGGAACGACCAAATTTGGAATGGAGCGTTTCATTCGTGGTCCGCTCGATTTACTGTCTGTCATTTTCATATCACGATTCAGCAAGCGCCCTATGCACTTTTTTGGCGTATTGGGTGTAATAACTTTCATGCTTGGATTTGCAGCAGCAATTTGGGTTGGTGCACAAAAGATAATACACACGTTTAACAACGAACTGGCTCCACGTATCACACAAAGTCCTTACTTCTATCTGTCGCTAACAGCAATGATTATTGGAACACAATTATTTCTTGCAGGATTCCTTGCCGAATTAATTAGTCGAAATTCGTCGGAACGAAATTCGTATCTAATCGATAAAAAAACAAATATCTGATTAGTTAAACATTTGATAACGGACTTCTCAGAACATTTTCAACTGACTTGTCGTTTATCTCCAAAACCTGAAAAAAATGACAACACAGGCAGTAGAAAAAAACAGAAGGCAACTTAGTACAGCCGAGGAAATTGCAAACAGTATTACACACGGTATTGGCGCATTGCTAAGTATTGCAGCCTTGATTGCGCTTATAATTGTAGCTAACCAATACGGCGATATATGGCATTTGGTAAGTTTTTCGATTTACGGAAGCTCACTTATACTGCTTTACCTTTCATCAACGTTATACCATAGTTTTACAAACCCAAAAATCAAAAACCTGTTTGCCCGGTTCGACCATATTTCCATTTTTCTATTAATTGCCGGAACATATACACCCATATTACTTACCACACTGAGAGGCATTTGGGGCTGGGTTTTATTTGCAATTATTTGGACAATGGCTTTAACCGGAGCAATAATCCGCTCCATTTATGTTCATCGGTTTCGAAAATTAATGGTCGTTATTTACTTGGTTATGGGATGGATGGCAGTAGTTGCCGGAAAACAAATCTATGAGAAATTGCCCGGTATTAGCATTACTTTTCTTGTATTAGGCGGCATTGCTTATTCATTGGGCGTAATATTTTATATGTGGAGAAAATTGCCTTACAGTCATGGTATATGGCATTTATTTGTTTTGGCCGGCAGTATACTCCATTTCTTTTGCATATATTTCAGTGTCAATTTGCAGTAAGCCTGTTGTTCTATACCTGTTAACTACTACCGGTTTTTCTCAAAAAATCATTTCCATTCTTTACAACAACAACATTTTCAGGAAGTTTTGGTTTATTCATCGAAACCTGGCGACCTGTAACCAGTATTTTACCATCAGGAAAAATATTCGAAAGCTTTTCTAAATAAGCTTCAAGTTCTGATTTATCTATTGAATGTATAAATGAGGTACAAACAAAATCAAACTTTCTGTACGACAATAAATTACTCAAATCAACAAAAGGCAAACTCTGTCCAAAATAAATACAACGTATTCCAGAATGAACAGCCAGGTAATTATAATACAACAAACTCAACTCGTGCCATTCATCTTCTCGCAAAAAAAGTAACATCGTTTTAGAAAATCCTTCAGTCTTAATCAAACATGTTTCGTGAATTAACTTGTTACGAATAATGTTTGAAACAAAATGTTCGTGCGCAACAAATATCGATCCGGCCTGCCACAAAACCCCAATACGTTCAAAGAAAGGAAAGATAAATTGTTCTATCGTTTTTCTAAACCCATTTTTCGCAATCATTTCTTCGAGTAAGCTTTCAAACCCAAACGAATCGAAATTAACCACACTAAATAGAAGTTGATCAACGTTTTTATCGGCATAGTTCAAATGCTGGTTGATACGTACGACTTCAGACTGAATTTTCGAATCGCTGAAAGAAGCGACATTCGATATTTTAAAGCCATTTTTCACGAGCATGGCTACATTCAGTATTTTTCGTACATGCTCGTCGGTATAGAAACGAATATTAGTATTAGTCCTGTTTGGGTCGAGAAGCAAGTACCTCTTTTCCCAAATTCGTATGGTGTGTGCTTTAATTCCTGAGAAATGTTCCAAATCTTTTATCGAGTATTTCGCCATAGATTAGTTTCAAAATGGTTTTGAATTAACAGATTAAACAAGTAATCCCTTCTTTTGTTCCAACTATTGTTTAAAAAGATAAACAAAATACATCGTTCAGTTCCAATTTGTCTTTGCTTAATTTCGTTAGTTTTGAGAAAACATTCACTCTAATCCGAATAGTCTTATGAAAAAAGTTCTGATTATTCTATTGAGTCTCGCACTTAATATTACCATCTCAGCTCAAACCATTCAATATGCACTAGTCATTCATGGTGGCGCAGGCGTTATGGATCAAAAAAGCATGACCGCCAAACAACAGCAGGAATATATACAGGTATTAAACCGGGTCTTAAGTGTTGGCGATTCAATTTTGGCCAATGGCGGAACCAGCATGGATGCTGTCGAAAAAACCATAGTCATAATGGAAGATTCGCCATTATTCAATGCCGGGAAAGGAGCAGTTTTTACACACGACGGACTGGTTGAGCTGGATGCTTCGGTTATGGACGGCAAATTACTGAAAGCCGGGGCAATAGCTGCCGTGCGCGATATAAAAAACCCAATCAGAGTTGCACGTACCGTGATGGAAAAATCGGAACATGTAATGCTGAATGGCGCCGGAGCTTCTCAGTTTGCCAAAGATCAGGGATTTCAACCTGTTGACAACAGCTACTTTTATACCGAGAAAAGGCGTAAACAACTGGAAGAACTTCTGAAAAAAGAAAGAGAAGCCGGAATCAACGACAAACATGGAACGGTTGGTTGCGTGGCCTTGGACAAATACGGAAATATTGCAGCCGGAACCTCGACCGGAGGAATGACGAACAAACGTTATGGTCGTATTGGCGATTCGCCCATCATTGGCGCCGGAACTTATGCCAGTAATCAAACCGGTGGTTTTTCGGGAACCGGGCACGGAGAATATTACATCCGATTGGGATTTACGAGAGATATTTCGGCAATGATGGAATATAAAGGTTTGTCAGTTCAGGATGCCTGCCGTGCTGAAATAGCTAAGCTGACCCAACTTGGAGGAACCGGCGGTGTTATTGGCCTCGATCGTAACGGAAATGTTGCTATGGAATTTAACACTTCAGGAATGTTTCGCGGCTACGTCAAATCGAATGGAGAAAAACAGGTTATAATCTTCAGATAATGAACAAAATCCTTTTATTACTAATAATACTGATTTTAAATACGTTAATTTCTTCGACTCAATAAAAATAACCCAATTATACCCGACAACCTGGCCGATCCAACAATTATGCCGTTCGGCAATACATTCTATCTGTATTCGACCAGCGATGTTGGCGATTCGAAAACTTAAAGTCGCCTTGGATTCTTAAAAAAACAAAATAAAACAACCTTTTTCTATCTGAAATGTTTTTGCTGAATACAATTTATCCAGATAAGCATTGAAATCAAAATTATCCATTTTCTTGTTACTGATTATGCCACTTTTGTCATTGTCTCAAAACAATCTTCAAAATTTGGACATTAGTCTCAGTTCCGTAAAATATCCATTCGAGGTACATTTCCTAAAATTGCACGAGCAAAACCAGGATTTTCAAATGGCCTATATGGATATTCTCCCCCAAAAGCCAAATCATAAAAACATTGTATTATTGCACGGAAAAAATTTCAACGGCGCATATTGGGAAACTACAATTAATGCTTTGATAAAAAATGGTTTTCGCGTAATAGTTCCCGATCAGATTGGCTTCGGAAAATCAACTAAACCGCACTATTTTCAATATAGTTTTCAACAGTTGGCCCTAAATACCAAAACGTTGCTCGACAGTTTAAAAATCAGCAAAACTGCCATTCTCGGCCACTCGATGGGAGGAATGCTGGCTACGCGTTTTGCACTAATGTTTCCAGAAATAACAGAAAAGCTTATTCTTGAAAATCCAATAGGGCTTGAAGATTATAAGCAACTAACTCCTTATAAACCTGTCGACTTCTGGTATAAAAATGAGTTGAACCAGAATTACGAAAAAATCAGGCAATACCAACTTGTTTATTATTACAACAACACGTGGAAGCCTGAATATGACAAATGGGTTAATTTACTTGCCGGATGGACAATAAATAAAGATTATCCGTTGATAGCATGGAATGCCGCCTTGACTTATGATATGATTGTAAATCAACCTGTTGTTTATGAATTTTCGTTAATCAAATGCCCCACCCTACTAATTATTGGCACACGCGACCGCACTGCATTGGGAAAAAATTTGGTAAACCCTGATATCCAGAAAACAATGGGGTTATACAACGAATTAGGTAAAATAACCCAACAAAAAATTACCGGCTCAAAACTTGTAGAACTTGATAATGTAGGGCATTTGCCACACATTGAAGCATTTGATCGTTTTATCAGTCCATTGCTTATTTTTTTAAGCGAATAAATAAGTCAAAACAATTAATTGCTTGTATCCATTACATCTTCCAGGCGATAAACAATTAAATATCAGAGAAATAAAATCAACTTTCAAAAAAAATATATAATAAAATCGCAAGTTCATGTTCCATTTGAAAAAGCTTGAAACGAGCCATTTATTCATAAGCGTAAACGAAAAACCAGACGTTTTTTGTTTATTAAATGCTAAAAGTTTTTTCATAAAAAATTCTCTATCTTTGTACAAAGAAAATTTTTCTACCCATGAATGCATTTTTAATTAACAATACCGATGAAATAATAGCCGCTTTGGGTAGGGTTATTTCTGAAGCGGAAAAGAGCAACAATACATCTGGCTATTTTGCAACAGTTTACCGTAAAGTAACCCTTAGAATTAAAGAAGAAATTGTTTCAGGACAATTTGAGAATAGTTCCCGCATAGAGAAGATTAATGTTTTTATTGCCCGTAATTACTTCGAAGCACATTCAAACTTCATCAATAAAAAGCCGGTTGCATTATCCTGGAGAAAAGCATTTAGACTCTCAAAAAACAGCCAACCAATTGTATTACAGCATTTATTAATGGGCATTAATGCTCAAATGAATCTAGACCTAGGGGTTGCAATAGCCGAAGTTGCTAATGGGAAAAGTTTAGATGAACTGGAAGCTGACTTTAACCACATTTATGAAATTTTTGCAACAGTTTTGAGAGAAGTACAAGACAATATTTCTTCAGACTGGCCTACATTAAAACGATTATTAAAGTTTACCGGTGCTATTGACAATTATTGGTTCGATCATATTATAGCGGATGGACGCGACGAAACCTGGAGATTTGCTAACCATTATGCTACCATTTCAAAAGCAAATAAATCAAGAGTTTTTTCTTTCCGTGACCAGGAAGTTTCTGCTAAAACAGAAGTTATTTTACATCCAAAATTAATTGACAGGTTTATTTTCAGACTAATCCATATTACTGAGACAGGTTCTGTTGCCAGAAAAATAAAGAAAATAGAACAATCGGTAAATTAAACTTTATGAATATCCTTTTCGTTGCCTAAGGCGGGATGAAGCGCAATCGGCCTGGGCCAGTGAGCCGAAAAACGTAGTTTTTCGTGCGAAGCAGGCTCAGACTTGACCTTTTTTGATTAGGATTTTGGGGCTTTGCTCCAATGCTAAATAAATTAGGCATTCTGTGCGATATTCAATAAAAACTCTTACAAGCCTCAATAATTAAAACCTATATACCTAACAGGTCCTCAGATATTCGATTCGATTCAGCTTTTAGCAAAAATGATATTTGCAAAAGAAATTGGGAATAGGTATAAAAAAACATCCTTTTAACAAATACATTTCAACTTAATATGACTCTTTTGTTAATTTTTTAAGGGGGCCACCCCAAAAAAGAGAACAAAAAATCAGCACATAATCTTTTTCAAATTATCTTGTGTTCAGAAATTGCCATAACTATGAAAATCGAAAATCAAGATTAATACAATATAAATAACTATTGCTATGAAAAAAAGCCTTTACTTTTTATTTATTATGCTTCTTACCTCATTGAACCTTTTTGCTCAAAAGAGGATTATTACGGGCATAGTCCGCGACAAAGGAAGCAATGAGCCTATTCCAGGTGCCAGCGTTCTTGAAAAAGGAACAGCCAATGGAACTATTACCGGAAATACCGGTGAATTCTCTATCAATGTTGGATCAAATGCTACACTGAAAATTACTTTCGTTGGAATGAATTCTCAAGAAATTATTGTTGGGAACCAATCGAAAATTGAAGTTTTGCTCGACGAATCGACTGAGGTATTGAACGATGTTGTTGTAACTGCGTTAGGTATTAAGCGCGATAAAAAGGCGATGGGATATGCAGTGCAAGACATGAAAGGTGATGAAATCCGCGAATCGAACAACAGCAATGTGGTTACTGCGCTTACAGGAAAAGTAGCCGGAGCCCAGATTATTACTTCATCAGGACAGGTTGGAGCCTCAGCTACCATCCAGATTAGGGGAAACAAATCATTGGATGGCATGAGTTCGCCATTATTTGTAGTTGATGGCATTCCGATTATGAACAACACGAGTGATGCCCGTTCAACAATACGCACCGACTTTGGTAACAGTGCTATGGACATTGACCCCAATACCATAGAAAGCATCAGTATTTTGAAAGGTCCGAGTGCAAGCGCTCTTTATGGGAGCCGTGCGGCTGATGGTGTCATTTTGATTACTACAAAAAAAGGAACCAAGGAGAAAAAAGGATTCTCTGTCGATCTTTCATCTTCAGTTTCGGTTGATCGTGTAGGAGGATTGCCTAATTACCAGAATATGTACGGTCAGGGATACAACGGCGATGAATACAACTGGAAAACCAATTACCCGCAATATACTACTTACCAGGCATTTCACGATGCGCGCGAATTTGAATGGGCTACCGATGGTACTGGTCGCCGAATGGATTATGACGAAAGCTGGGGCACGCGCCTCGATGTAGGTTTATTGGTTGACCAAATGCAGGGTAAAAAACAACCTTGGGTGTCAAATCCAAACAATGTTCGCAATTTTTATGAAACAGGTATCACCAACAACAATAACATCGACCTGAATATGAATACCGATAAGGTGACCGCACGTTTCTCTATCGGATACAATAATCAGAAAGGAACAATGCCCAATACCGATCAAACCAAATACAACATCGGATTAAACTCAGGATACAAGGTTAGCGACAAATTTAAAGTTGATGTTAGTCTGAATTATATCGACTTAAATAACGACAACCTGCCTCAAACCGGCAACAGTATGCGCAATCCATTGGTTGAATTTAACAGTTGGTTTGGGCGCCAGGTTGACATGAAATACCTGAAAGCCCATTATCAGGACATTGTTGACTACAAAGGAACTCCAATGGCTTTTAACTGGATGATGGACTACCCTACCCAACACCAAAACCCATACTGGATTGCCTACAACAATACAATGTCGCGTAACCGGCTGCGTACTCTTGGAAGTATAAGTGCAACTTACACTATTGCCAAAGGAATTGATTTAATGGGACGAGTTGGTACTGATTACTATACAGAAAAACGTTTCTTCAAATTTCCACAATACTCCCGCGACTGGGATACTGACTTGACCAAATCAGCAGTAAATGGTACTTTCTGGAAACAATACCAGATACTAAATGAAACCAATGCCGACCTTATCCTTACTATTAAAAGGAATATTACACCAGATATCAGCTCATTCATTACAGTTGGAAGCAACTACCGATATTCATACGATCAGTATTCTACCGTTTCTGGTGTGAACCTTGTAATTCCTAATTTCTATGCAACATCAAATATTGAAGGAACTCCAAGCGTATCGTTCACCGAATACAAAAAGAAAACAAATAGCGTTTTTGCTTCAGCAAACTTTGGATACAAAAGTTATTTGTTCCTTGACTTAAGCTATCGTATCGACTGGAGTTCGAGTTTGCCAAGTTCGAACTGGATGTACCCCTACCCATCGGCCAACCTCGGTTTTGTATTTACTGAAGCATTAAAAGATTGGTTCAACTTTAATCAAGGAGTAATATCTTATGGGAAATTGAGAGCTGGTTATGCCATTGTTGGTAGCGACACCAGTCCGTATCAGTTAAATTCGACTTACAGTACCGGAGGAACTCCATTTAATGGTGTAACCTTATATACCCAATCGGCAAGCTTGCCAACTTACAACCTTAAACCACAGAAAACCAATAGTTTTGAAACCGGGTTGGAAATGAAGATGCTCGACAACCGCATCAGCTTTGATGTTGCTTACTATTCGTCGCGTACATTCAACCAAATATTGGGTGTTGGCGTTTCGGCAACAACCGGATATTCAACCTGGTATAAAAATGCAGGCGAAATTGAGAACAAAGGAGTTGAGCTTCAGCTTTCGCTCGTTCCTGTTAAATTCAGCGATTTTGAATGGAATGTTGATGTAACCTGGTCGAAAAACAAAAATAAGGTTGTAAAACTTGAAGACAACATCAATCAATTACAGATCAACTCGTTATATTACAATTCGAACCTGATGGCTTTCCCGGGAAAAGCATGGGGAACTATTTATGGTACTGATTATCAGAAAAACGACAAGGGCCAGACATTAATTGGATCGAATGGTTTACCAATTACCACAACATCATCGATCGAAATTGGTAATGTTAATCCTGACTGGATAGGCGGTTTACGCAACACCTTCAAGTACAAAAATTTAAGTCTAAGTGTGCTTATTGATGGCCGTAAAGGTGGCGATGTTGTCAGCATGACCAAAGCAGTTGGCCAATATGGTGGTGTGCTGCAAAACACGGTAGAAGATGGCATTCGCGAAAATGGAATGATTGTCGACGGAGTTTATAATTCAGGAGTAAAAGTAAATAATGCCGATGTCAGCGGGCAGCCCAATGCAACACGTATTTCAGCCCGAACTTATTTTAAAGCAACACGTCCCTGGGGTTCACTTGCCGTTGTTGATGGTAGTTTCATCAAGCTTCGTGAAGTAAACCTTAATTATACCTTTAGTTCGAACGTTTTGTTTGAAAAAGTTGGAATTAGCCGGCTCACAGTCGGACTTTTTGGAAACAACCTTGCGCTGTTGTACAAAGACAAATCGAACGACGTGAATATCGATCCTGAAGTTTCTACCGGGGGATCAATTTCAGGTGTTGGCCTCGAAGCCTACCAGCTACCTGTAGCCAGGTCGTTAGGGTTAAAAGTTAACATTAGTTTCTAACTATTTATTCAGGATTAATATGAAAACGAATATAATCATACTCCTCAGCCTTGTAACTTTTTTGTTTTACTCGTGCACTAAAGATTTTGAGGAAATAAATACCAGCCCGAACAGTCCGACAGTTGCACCGGCAACCAACGTTTTTGGATATGCAATTCAAAGTATAGCCCAACGTTTTGGATCAGTTGAATTATTTTACCCCGGAGCTTTTGTAGGCTACACAGCCAAAGGAACATACAACCTTGTAAACCGTTATGCTGAAGTTGCTCCTACATCACATTGGAACAACCTTTTTACCTACGGAATAGGTAACCTCAACTCTGTGATCAAACAAGCTGAAGCCGATGGCAACAATAACCTGAAAGCAGCAGCAATGGTGATGAAAGCTTATGCCTTCCAAATGTTGGTCGATACGTATGGCCCGGTACCTTATACCGAATCGGGACAATTAACTGATGGCATAGTCTATCCAAAATACAATACTGAAAAAGAGATTTACACACAATTATTGGCCAGTCTGAAAGAAGCAAACAGTCTTTTCAATTCTTCGGCTACCCAAAAAATTGGAGTTGGTGATTTGATATACGCCGGGAATGTGACCAAATGGAAAAAATTCTGTAACTCACTCCGGTTACGTTTGGCCATCCGCATTTCCAACGTCGATGCAACTACTGCAACAACTCACATTGCCGAAATTCTGAACGACGCCACTACATACCCTGTATTCACCAGCAATGCCGATAATGCCAATTTAAAATTTCCTGGTGGCGATTGGCTCGAACCCTGGTACAGTGCATACAAAGCAGTCCCCGATGTAAAAATTGCCAAACCAATAGTTTCAACACTGCAATCACTTTCCGATCCTCGTTTGTCATTTTATGCACAAACCAATGCTGCCGGCAAATATGTTGGTCTCGAAGTTGGAGCCGATGCCAATGGAACAAACGAATCGAAAGTTGCGATAGCATTCATGGAAACTGCTACAGGAACAGTTTTTTTTCAGCATTATTCCGAAGTTGAATTTATAAGAGCTGAAGCAGCTAAACGTGGTTTTATCTCATCATCGGCACAAACAGCCTATAACAATGCTATCAAAGCATCGTTCGACGAATATTCAATCCCAACAGCCGATTACAATACATATATTGCTTCTGCGGGTGTTGCCTGGGCCGACAACATAAACCAGATTTACACCCAAAAATGGATTGCCTTATTCCGCCAGAGCTGGGAAGCCTGGGCCGAAATGCGCCGCACTGATGTTCCCCAGTTCGGACCTGCTGTAAACGCATCATACTCAGGACACAATCGTACCCCTTTCCGCCTTTCGTACCCGGTTGAAGAACGTAATCTCAATCCGAATGTGCCAACTACCGTAACCGAGAAAGATATGTTCTGGGGTTACCAAATTTGGTGGGATACACGTACCGGAGTTCAATAATTGAATTTACCATTCACCGAAAAAAGAGGATAATTGGCCGAATTATGGCCAATTATCCTCTTTCTCATTTTATTAATATGTACAAAAACAATAAATTCACTGTCAGGAAAACTCAACACCTGAATGTCTATGAAACAAAAAAACCTTGTGCTGACGGGATTTGTCCTGCTGAAATTTATGCTTCAATACCTGTTAATCAATCCGGTTTACGAACTACACCGCGACGAATACCTGCATCTCGACCAGGCACATCACCTCGCCTGGGGATATACTTCGGTTCCACCATTAACCTCGTGGCTTTCCTGGATAATTTTGCATTTAGGTAACGGCGAATTCTGGGTTAAATTCTTTCCTGCACTTTTTGGCGCTTTAACCTTAATAATTGTTTGGAAAACCATTGAAAAATTAAATGGCAGATGGACCGCCCTGTTACTTGGCTCTATCTGTATTGTTTTCTCTTCGTTGATACGCCTCAATATGCTTTACCAACCCAATTCGTTCGACATTATGGCTTGGACCTTATTGTTTTATGCGCTGGTCAGGTTCATCCAGACAACCGAAAACAAATGGCTTTTGCTAACCGGAATAACCTTTGCAGTTGGATTTCTGAACAAATACAACATCGCCTTTCTGATTATTGGACTGTTCCCCTCAATCCTCCTGACCAAACACCGTTCCGTTTTCAGGAACAAATATTTTTATTACGCTATTGGATTAGCTTTCCTTATTGTATTACCAAACCTGATTTGGCAATACACCAACAACTTTCCGGTTTTTAAACACTTGAACGAACTGGCCCGTACTCAGCTTGTAAATGTCAGCAGAACAGGGTTCCTTATAGAACAAATCATGTTCTTTCCGGGTTCCATATTTGTAATCCTGGCAGCATTAGTGGCTTTCATCGTTTATAAACCATTCCAGAAATTCCGCATCGTCGGAATCACATTTGTATTTACATTAGCTTTATTTGATTATTTCAAGGCTAAAGGTTATTATGCTCTTGGCCTCTATCCCATTCTTCTGGCTTTTGGCTCAGTTTATATCGAAAAAATTACTGACGGAAAGCAAATCAAATATCTTCGGCCCATAGCCTGTATTATTCCAATCCTGATGTTTCTGCCTATGCTAAAAATTGCTTTTCCGAACCATAATCCTGAAGAAATCAGAAAAAATGCTGCCATGTACCAAAAATATGGCCAGTTACATTGGGAAGATGGAAAAGATCACGATTTGCCACAGGATTTTGCCGATATGTTAGGATGGAAAGAACTTGCCCAAAAGGTTGATGCTGTTATAGCAACTATTCCCGACCACGAACATACACTTTTGCTTTGCGACAATTACGGCGAAGCTGGCGCCATCAATTATTACTCTAAAAATAAAGATATTCGGGCCGTTTCAATGAACGCAGATTACATCAACTGGTTCAAACTGGACCAACCAATTAAGCATGTTATCCTGATACAGGAAGCAAGTGATGACGACCCGGAACGAAAAAAGGAACAACCTTATTTTGAATCGATTGAACGGATTTGTCAAATAACTAATCCGTATGCCCGCGAAAAAGGAACCAGCATTTACTTACTAAAAAACGCAAAAGTTGATATTAACGAAATACTTCGAAAAGAAATTGCTGAAAAGAAAAACAGGAAATAATAGCAGAAATTGTAACTTTCAGCAATAAAACCAGATGACGATGATACAAACCAGTCAATATCCTGAAATTGATGCTTACCTGGCCGCTTTACCCGAAAAAGCCAGGCAGCCACTCGAAGAAATCAGGCAAATTATCAGAAAAGCGCTTCCCGATGCCAAAGAAACCATAAGTTATCAAATGCCATCGTTTAAGCTGAATGGAATGATTGCCTGGTATGCTCCGTCGAAAAATCATTATGCCATTTACATGCCACCAAAATTTCTGGTTCAGTTTAAAGAGCAGCTGGCCCAATATTCGCAAACCAAATCGGCTATTCATTTCGATTACAATAAACCAGTTCCGGAATCGCTCATTACAGAAATGGTGCTGGCAGCGGCCTGCGAGAACATGAGTATTAAAGTGGCCAAAGACGCCACCAAAAACACAAAAAAATGAAGATACTTGCTATTGAAAAAGAGTTACCAGGCGTTGCCGACTCCGACTACAAACCCTGGCTTGAAGCCGAAGCCCGCAAAGCCTGGGATTTGTACCAGGAAGGATTGATCCGCGAAATGTATTTCACCGACGACAATTGTGCAGTGCTGGTCCTCGAAGCCCGAGACAAAGCTCATGCCCGCGAAATTGTAAACCAGTTGCCTCTCGTTCAGCAAAAACTAATCGACTTTGAACTGCTTGCATTGACAGCTTATCCAGGTTTTTCCCGCTTGTTTAAGCAATAGTTAGGTTACCTGATATGAATAAAAATTGTAAATCAATCCTTTTGAAATGAAAAAGATTCTGGTAGTTATCGTTGTTGCATTCATTGCTTTTTCGTGTAAGAACCCGTCTCAGCCGGTTCAAACAATAATAAGCAAAAACATAAAATTTGGAGACAACCCTCAAGCAGGCCATTATGCCAATGTAAATGGAATCAAGTTGTATTACGAAACTTATGGAATCGGCGAGCCACTAATCATGCTTCATGGCAATGGCGGATCGATCAACGCTTTCCGTAACCAAATTCCGTTTTTTTCACAATACTACCAGGTTATTGCTATCGACAGCCGCTTGCAGGGAAAATCAGGCGGAACACCAGATCGGATTTCGTACGACCTGATGGCTTCTGATTTCTGCGTATTGCTCGACCAGTTAAACATCAAATCGGCCTATGTTCTGGGTTGGAGCGATGGAGGAATCGACGGAATTTTGATGGCTTTAAATTGCCCCGACCGGGTAAAGAAACTGGCCGCCTCAGGAGCGAATACAGTTCCAGATACTACAGCATTGTCGCAAGCCGATTTGGATGATATGAAAAAAACGGTAGTCAACCCCAGAACATCCGACAAGGAAAAAGCTTTAAACCAAATGATGATTGATCAGCCAAATATTACCTACACTGAATTGGGCAAAATTAAATGTCCGGTTCTGATTATGGCCGGAGATCGAGATATGATAAAACCCGAACATACGCTAAAAATCTTCCAATCGATTCCGGGAGCATCACTTTGCATCTTCCCCGATTCACATCATGGTGTTTGTATACAACATCCCGATTTATTTAATCAGATAGTGTATGATTTTTTCAAGAAGTAGAACTCTTACAAACAGAAGTAATAATGAAAAACCCGGACTCTCTAAAAATCCGGGTTTACTTTTGACTTTATACTTTTGACTTTTACCTTGCTTTAATATTTCCAAACCAGCACATCAGCCGTTTTCATCGATTTCGAGCCAATCAGGATTTTAGCGCTGGCCGGAAGATTCATTTCGTATGCCTTATCCGAATAATTCATGGCAATACCATAACCATCGCGGTATTCAACCATGATGCCTTGAGGATAATTTTCAACCGGAATGCCTTGCTGCTTGCAGAGTTTGGCCAAAACTTGCTTTTCAAGTTCGCCTTCTTTCGAGTCAACGCCAATGTAGGTTACCGTACCTTTGCCCAGTTTGTGGTGAATAATGGCCGAGGTACCGGCATAAAAATCGCCTTCAAATGTGCCCCAGGTTTCGGTTCCGGCGAAAGGTTTCAGCAAATCGCCCCAGCTGGTCCAAACAAATTCCTGATTGTTGAATTTGATTTTATCAGGCGACTGTGGCATCAGCAAGTCGTACGACTGCACCTCGGCACCAAATAGTTTCCACATGGGCTGATAGAATTTGGCTTCCCACAAATGTCCATCGCGGTCCATAATTCCGGTGCGGCAGCTCATTACCAGGTTACCACCGTTCTCTGCATATTTGGTCAGCTTGTCAATCATGGCCTGATCGATCATTTCGTAGGCCGGAACAATCAGCAGCGGGTAATTGGCAAAATTGGTGGTGTCGCGCACAAAATCAACCGGAGCGCCAAACGATTTGGCAGCCTTGTAATACTTCAGGAAATGGCCTTCGGTATTCCATTCGGTTGTCTGACGGTTCAGGTTAATTCCCTGCACATTGTCGGTATTGATCAGGATTCCGGTTTTGCGCTGTTCGTAGGCCTTTGGCAATGTGGCTTTCGGATCGTAGTTTTTCCGAAGCAACTTTATTTCATCAATAAACTGGCTGAATTCCCTTCCACCGGGAGTTGGTGTAACTCCATCAGGACCAACCATTCCGTAGTGATATTGTTCGTAACCATATAAAGGTGCACGGAAACGGTACGAGCAGGTAAATTTGCTTCCTCCGGCAAATACATGCCACAACCACAGGCGGGTTGCTCCGGGCAGAGGCTGCGGATTGATGCTTCCCCAGTTTACCTGGCCAGGCTGCAATTCCATCACACCGTACATACCTTTCAGCGGACGGAAAAAGTCGTTGGCCATAGCAATACGCGAATATTCGCCCACGCGGTAACCTTTGGGACCAATGCCACGGTCGCCACCATAAACCATGTAGCGGGTGTAAGTTACGAAATCGAGCTCTTTGCTCTGTCCTACATAACCCACATCATACATCGGAATATAGTTGGAAGTAATCCATTGATCTTTAGCGTACTTTTTCACTAAACGAGCCTGCTCATCTAAAAACGAAGCTGTTTCCCAATCGGCAAAGCGATAATGATCAAGCTGTGCATGCAGGTTCATTCCCCATTGATGATGCAACGGAATGTTGATTTCGTCGAAACTGGTGTAAGTTCCGCTCCAGAAATTGGTTCCCCAGGCTTTATTCACAGCGTCGATAGTTTTGTATTTGGCTTTCAGCCAATCGCGAAAACGTTGCGGTGCATCCACACCATAGTCGAGGAACCGACGCGGTTCGTTATCCAATTGCCAGCCGATTACACGCTTATCATTGCCGTATCGTTTGGCTAGTTCTTCAATCATTCTCATCGAATACTGGCGGTAATAATTGCTCGAAAAAGTGGCATGTTGACGGCCGCCATGATCCATTTGCTTGCCGCCTTCGTCGGTAGCAAGCACTTCAGGGTGTTTACGCACCAACCACACAGGCGGTGTTGCTGTTGATGTACATAGGATGACCTTCAGGTTATATTTGGCTGCCAACTGCAACGAGCGGTCGAGCCACCGAAAATCGTACTTGCCTTCTTCGGGTTCGAGCTGAGCCCAGGCAAATTCGGCAAAGTGAGTAAATTCGAAGCCCATTTTGGCCATGTTCTGAAAGTCGCGATCCCACTGCGTAGAGTCCCAATGTTCGGGATAGTAATAGACGCCGACCTGGGTTAAATCCTTCGCCGGAAAGTATTTCTCGAAGTTTTGAGCACTTGTTCCAAAGCTGAGCAGCAGCCCGAAAATACAAAATAGCACCAGCCTTGAAAGGGTTTTGGGTTTGATTGTCATAGTGTTTCGATTTAGATTTTGGAAAATAAATTTGGCACTACAAGTATACGGTATTTTGGACAAATTGGGGAAGTTTTGAGTTTAAGCGCCTGAAATAAAACAGAGCAGGGCTCCACTTTTTGAGTGAAACCCTGAACATGCTATCGGTGATATTTCTTTAATTACTTGTTGAATCAAGCAAAGCCAAATCTTCGGCATCCAGTTTCAAGGAGGGCGCATCAATCATGGGTTGCAGCTGACTGAGGTTGGTGGCGCTTACGATGGGTGCAAGCATGTATGGCTGATGCAACAGCCAGGCCAGCGACACGGTCGCCAGTTGCGTATGGTGTTTCCCGGCAAGCTGATCGAGCGCTGCCAAAACCGACAAACCTTTTTCGTTCAGGTATTTCTCCACGCCTGCCCCGCGTACACTTTTCGACAAATCTTCTTTTGCGCGGTATTTCCCGGTCAGGAAGCCCGCAGCCAGCGCATAATAGGGGAAAACACTGAGCCCGAATTTATCAACCAACGGCAAATAATCGGTTTCGAATTTTGCCCGTTCCAATAAATTGTAGTGTGGTTGCAGCGCAACATATTTCGCCCAGCCATTCTTTTCGGCTACTTCAAACGACTCTACTAATCGTGCTGGCAACACGTTGGAAGCTGCGATGTACCTCACTTTTCCAGCCTGTACAATTTCGTTATAGGCCGACATGGTTTCTTCAACGGGTGTCACGCCGTCGTCGAAATGGGTGTAATACAAGTCGATAGACTCCACCTGAAGCCGTTTTAGCGACTCGTCGACGCATTTCAGAATTTGCTTTTTGCTGATGTCAACCGGGTGATCCTTGGTTTGCGAGCCTACCTTGGTGGCAATTACAAGCTGGTTGCGGTTTCCACGAGCTTTCATCCAGTTGCCAATGATGGTTTCCGACTGCCCGCCCACACCATTCACCCACCACGAGTAAGTATTGGCCGTGTCGATAAAGTTAAAACCGGCGCCGGTAAAGGCATCCAGTATTTCGAACGACTGGCGTTCGTCGATCGTCCAGCCAAAAACGTTACCGCCAAAATTGATTGGCGCAACTTCGAGATCGGTGTTTGCTATTTTTTGCTTTTGCATAAGAAGCTTATTAAGTTTTTTCTGACTCACCCCAGGCGCGCTTTGCTTGCCTCCCCCCTCTCTTTTCGAAAGAGAGAGGAAACACGGAGCCCGCAACGTGTGGGGTAAGTCAAAAATAATGATCTACTTGATTATTTCAGCACCTCGCCTAAAAACAACAGCGTGTGGTTCCAGGCGCGTTTGGCCATTACTTCGTTGTATTCTTTCGATGTTGGATTGGTAAATGTATGTCCGCAGTTGGCGTAAGTAATGATTTGCCAGTCCGCCTTTCCGTCTTTCATTTCCTGAACCAATTGATCGTAAATTTCTTTGGTTACACCTTTGTCCTCAGCCGGGTTTTCAACCAACACCTTGGTTTTAATCGGTACGTTGGGGCGATCTGTGGCTTTGGCCAGTCCACCATGAATCGACACCACTCCGGTTACATCGAAACCTGCACGGGCAGTTTCCAGTGCACCAGTACCTCCAAAACAGTAGCCAATTACCGCAATTTTGCTGCTGTTGGCTCCGGCTTTTTTCAGTTGATCGAGCGCCAGTGAAATGCGTTTTTGGTAAAGGGCGTAGTCGTTTTTAAACTGAACGGCAATTTTAGAAGCGCTAGCAAAATCGGTGGGGATGTTTCCCTTGCCGTAAATGTCGGCCACGAAAGCAATGTAGCCTTGTTTTTCGAGATCGAGTGCGGCGGTTTTGGCTTCATCATCGATGCCCATCCATGCCGGAAGAATCAACACGCCGGGCAGGTTTTTACCGGCATTGGAAGTCACCAGCCCGTTCAATTCCTGCGTGCCATCGGCATATTTCATGGCCTTTAATTCCTGTGCTGAAACAGTTTGTAGCATAGTTATGCCAATTAAAAGGATAAAAAGCTTTCCCATATTCTGTTGTTTTAGATTAAACCGGTTAACTCTTTATCCTGAAACCAAGAAAGTGCGGAGTTTGTTTAGGGTGAGGTTGTTAAGGATTGTGAATAGATTATCTGCTTAACTCAAATTATTTTCCATATTCAGTAACCAGCCTTAAAAACGACATATTTGAATCGGTTTTGTCATGCGGAATCAACACATATTTCCACTGCTTTTCGTTTCGCTTAAGGTTAATTTCGCTTGCCAACCTGCAATAGTTCATTGCTGCCTCTGTTTTCTTTTCCACTATTTTATCGTCCAGGTCTTTTTCTGCTTTAATTTCAATCATGTATATCATTTCGGCTGTTTCAGCAACAAAATCAGGTACATACCGATCTGAATTGTTGTTGTACCAAATATTGAATTGCTTTAAAGGAGGCCGGAGCCATTTGATTACTTCACTTGATTTCTCAAGTATTTCGGCAAACCTTTTTTCTGGAATTGAATCAAATTTATACTTGTTGTGACATGATTTTGTAAAGCCATCGAAAACTTTTGATGTGAGCAACCGGGGACTCACCGTTTCACTAAAATGGAGAATTTCTTCATCCTTTTCTTTTGAGTAATTTGGAGTTAATAGCAACAGGTAGGGATCTACTTCAGGTTTCGATTGAACAACGGTTTGAATGTGAATGTGCTTTGCAATTTGAGAATAAATTTTACTCACAATTAACTGGCGGTATGCCAATACTGTATCACCAACAGCATCAGGTATTTCAAGTGAAGCTTTGATTGCATTTACAGCCTGGCAGCATAGTTTGTACAGGACATCGGAGTTGCTTTCGTAATCAATCTCGGGCTTCTTCTTCAAGGCTTCCAGAAGGCTAAATTCAGGCATTTCCAATGAATGAGTGCGAATTTTGATTTTATCCTGTTTATGGTCGTATATTGTTTCGCGAATCAGCTCAAACTCTTGTTGCAAAATATTCTCTGAAAAGGAATCAACTTCCAAATCAAAATCACTGATTATGCTTTTTTGTTCCGAAAATGTGACTTTAATATTGGGTATCAGAAGATTATTTTCAACGATCCGTTCAACCACCGCTTGGTAATTTCGTTCAGCTTCAGCAACGATGTCTTTGTGCTCAGTCGTTTGTAGATCAGGATATTCAGCCTTTATTTTTTCTTCAATTTTCCCGATAATCTTTTCCTTTACCGCAGTCTGGTTCAGCTCAGTCGGTATTTGTATTTCTTTTCCGGCAATGGTGTTTATAACAACTTCCTGCACAGCTTTTTTTGCCTGGTATTGGATCTCAGCTTTCTTTCGGATAACCATATCTCTGATCTGAGCCAGCTTTTTTTGTTCATCTTCCAAAGCCAACACATCATGCGTTTTCGACACAACCATCTCTTTCCCGGAGTTCAAATCAGAGCGGGTCAATTGTATTTTGCCTATCGAATATAAAATTGAACTCTTGTCATTAGCTGCATCAACAACCTCCTGAAATTTGTCGTGCATCATGATCGAAAGCAAATCGACCTTCTCTACACCGGTTCTTTTGGCACCGTAAGGCAAACGCAATCCGCGGCCAATTGTCTGTTCGATGAGCGTCAGCGCATTGGCTGCCCTCAAGGGCACAATTGTATATAAGTTAGCCACATCCCAGCCTTCTTTCAGCATGTCCACATGAATGACAATCTCAATTTTGTTCTCCGGCTTTTCCAACGTGAGCAATTGCTCAACCTGCGTGTCAGTTTTGCTGGTCGAATCAATCTGAAGCACTTTGTTTTTGAATTCCCCCTCATAAAACTCGTCAGAGGTTACATAGTCGAAAATGGTTTTGGCATGGCTTGTATCTTTGCACGAAACCAGAATGGTTGGTTTCACCGGGACTAAATCATTGTCGGCAGCATAATTTTGAATGGCAATTTTGGTGTCGCGATGCATTTGAATGGCATCTCTTAACTTGAGCTTTTCAACCTCATCTTCTTTCATGCCTTTAAAATCGGTATCGGCACGAGTCACTACCGCCGGGTTTTTGATGTATTTTCCATCTTTCAGTGCGTCAGCCAATCCGTACTCAAAAACCACATTTTTAAAACGTTGGTTTGTCCGGGCATCGATGGGCGTGGCAGTCAATTCGATTCCGAGTAGTGGATTCAGCTCATTCAAAGTTTCCATGCCACGTTCGCCCCGATACCGGTGCGATTCGTCCATAATGATGACCAAATCTTTCAGGTTAACCAGATAGTTGTAATAACTGTCGCCCAGCGTTTCCCTGAATCTTTTAATTCGCGGAGGCAGCGTCCGGCCATCTTTTGTGGTGGTTTTAACATCAGCATTTATTTTACCAATGTTAAACATGTTTATCTGTATCGAATCGTCGGATGCTTTTATCCCCTTGGTTTCGTAATCTTCGCCAGTGATGATCACCGCGTTGTTTGCTATTTCGGGTAAGCCCTTGAATACATACTTTGCCGCTCCTTTATTCGCAAAATCGTCTTTTAGCTTTTCGTAAATGGTAATATTTGGCGACAAAATGAAAAAATTGCGGATTCCTTTTTGCTTCACCAGGTAACTTACAAAAGCGCCCATGAGCCGGGTTTTCCCAATACCGGTGGCAATCGAAAAACATACCGAAGGAAAATTACGCTCAAATTCGTCGAATAACGAATAATCAGCCTTTATGCTCTGTTCTTTCGTTTCAAGCTTTGCTTCACTGGCTATGCCATTTTTGTCCCAAAGGTTTTCCAATACCTCTAAACTTTGTTTAAGCGGTTCTCTCAAACTCATGGTATTGCTGATGTAGTCGGTGCTTTTACTCATTTTTATATATTTTTCTTTGCGGTTCTCTGCGGTTAAGTTTTTTTACCGCAGAGTAACGCAACGGTTTTCGCGGAGGGCCGCTAAGGTTTTTTTATGTTTTTCTTTGCGTTACACTGCGTCTTCTTTGCGATTCTCAGCGGTTATTTTTTTACCGCTGAGGGCCGCTGAGGTTTTCGCAGAGTGCCGCTGAATTACAAATTATTCACCAATCGTTTAATTCCATCTTTGATTTTTAACACATTGAAATTCATCAGCAAACCAAGCTTGCATCCTGATATTTTCAGGTAAGTTAATACCTGTGCTGTATGAATATCATTCAATCCTTCAACTGATTTAATCTCAACAATTACTTTATTTTCGACCAGTAAATCTAACCGGTAGCCAACGTCTAACTTAACTTCTTTGTAAATTAAAGGCAATGGTTTCTGTTTCTCTACACGCAACCCTATCTGCTTAATTTCATAAAACAAGCACTCTTCGTAGGCACTCTCCAACAATCCGGGACCCAGTGCTTTATGCACTTCAATGGCACATCCGATTATCTTTTCCGAAATTTCATTTTCATGCATTTTCTTTCATTTTTTTTCATTGCGGTTCTTTGTATCTTTCATTGCGTTCCTCAGCGGTTAGATTTGTTAAACCGCAGAGATACACAGAGATTTTCGCAGAGGGCCACTAAGGTTTGTTTTATACTTTCTTTGCGGTTCTCAGCGTCTTCTTTGCGTTCCTCAGCGGTTAGACTTGTTAAACCGCAGAGATACACAGAGATTTTCGCAGAGGGCCACTAAGGTTTGTTTTATACTTTCTTTGCGGTTCTCAGCGTCTTCTTTGCGTTCCTCAGCGGTTAGATTTGTTAAACCGCAGAGATACACAGAGATTTTCGCAGAGGGCCACTAAGGTTTGTTTTATACTTTCTTTGCGGTTCTCGGCGTCTTCTTTGCGGTTCTCGGCGGTTAGACTTGTTAAACCGCAGAGATACACAGAGATTTTCGCAGAGGGCCACTAAGGTTTGTTTTATACTTTTCTTTGCGGTTCTCAGCGTTTTTCTTTGTGGTTCTTTGCGGTTAGACTTGTTAAACCGCAGAGATACACAGAGATTTTCGCAGAGGGCCACTAAGGTTTGTTTTATACTTTCTTTGCGGTTCTCAGCGTCTTCTTTGCGTTCCTTAGCGGTTAGATTTGTTAAACCGCAGAGATACACAGAGGTTTTTGCAGAGAGCCGCTGAGACTATTCTATTTTTTTCTTCTCTTTGGCAGGTGGCAAAAAATTTTCGCCTGTTACCACACTCTTCCCTGTTTTTGCTTCCAATTCTTTTCGCGCATTTTTAGCAACCGCTCCTCCCTTTTTACCTGCCCTGGCATTCTCTTGTAAGCCCTTTGCTTTCTCAGCTTCGGCTATTTGTCGGGTCGATAGTTCGGCCAATGCCGTAAAAATTAGTTCGGCTTCACTCATGTGGTCTCTCAGATTTTGAGTTTTCAGCCCTTTCAAATCCTTATGCTTTCTAACTGTTAATCCGGTCCATTCCTGATGAATGATATTCGTGAGCAGCGCAAATTCTCCCTGTTCCTTTACTCCGGTATCTTTCCAATAATCAGTCAGTTTATTGCGGGTTTCCTGCCCCGACATGCGTTGTTGTATCCACTTTTCACTTCGTCCCAGTTTTTGCCAGTTTGCCCTTGCCCTGTCCAGACTTTGTTCCGGATCTGAAATTTCCTGTATCCGCTCGTACCCCACTTTGGCCAGCCACTGCTTGAAAGGTTCTGCCTTGGGCGAAGGAATAGACTGAATGATGCGAAATAATCCCTGAACATTGGAGCAATCTGTGGCGTACTTTTTACCGTCGGCTGATTCCAGTTTCAGTTGTCGACAGATTGTCGATAACTCAATTCCCGATAGTTTCTCCCGCTTTTTTATCCGATACCAATAATCCTTCGGATCAGAACTTTCAGTTAAAATCTCAACAATATCAACTACCGAGAAATACCACTGTTCTTCCTGTTCATCCCAGTGGCTACGTACTTTTTTGTTCTCAAAGATTTTAATGTCGGTTTCGTTAGTCATAATCCATTTTTTTTTGAAAAAGTAAATGCGAACCAAACTTTGTCAAATCCGATACGGGTTAAACATCATTTTCAAATATTGTTGAACCCTTGCAGGGTTCCGGTTCTGATTTGATTTCTTATCCCCCAATTTCATTGAGGGTTATTCAAATTAAATCCCTTCTGGATTTTTCTATGTACTCAGCATAAAATAATGTCGTATTTGTTTTTTTATTGTATAGACTCACCCCCGCGCCCCGAAGACTCGGGGTGAGTACTAAAAAATACGACAATTAATAATTCCCGTTACTTATATTCTAATGTTACTGAATTCCGTAATATTTAACCTGAAAGACGTTGCATGCAACGTCTCTGCAATTCTCATCAAAACAAATTCAATTGCTGTTTATCCTTCTCGATTTTTGCCGGTCGGGGTTTTACTTCTTCGCTGACATACGAGGGTACAAATGCCGGTTTATCCTGATCGACAGGCATGTTGATGATGTTTGTTTCGGTACAGTAATCTTCTTTCCCGAACTCGCATTTGCCCAAAATCACTTCCGGAATCATGCGGATCTCGATACGCGAACTAATGGCTTCACATTCTTCTTTATATGCCGAACAACAAATAAGCAGGCTTTCTTCGGGCTTCATTTCGCCCAATATCTGTTCAACCACGTCGGGCGTAATCGTATTGGTGGTGGTGTAAATGAAGTGATTTTCGGTGGCATAACCTTGTTTCCAAACCACAGTTTCGCTGGGGCAATAGGTAAAACCTTCGTGCCGGGCCATAGCTGCGGCAAGCAGTTGGCTGTTGTAGTTGGGGTTAATCACCCATTGGTTGTATTTGTCGCGGTTGAGCAGGCTGGGCGCTAAACCGTAAAACCTGAAACCGCCGCCGCCTTTCCATTCCTGCGCTTTCGAAATTCCGCCCCGATCGGTGCCGTCGCAAACCGCCTTTAGGCGCGGCAAACAATGCGTGTTGCAATGCTCGCCCAGCTCGATGCCTATCCATTTGCGCCCCATTTTGTGAGCCACCGCCGCAGTTGTGCCCGAACCCAAAAATGAATCGAGTACCCAGTCGCCTTCGTTGGTTGCTAACTCAAGTAGCTTTTGGATTAAACTTTCTGGTTTTGGATAATCAAATGAATTATTTATTCCAAATAAACTAATCGTTTCATCATTTGCATTTTTATTTGTTCCAACATTATCAAGTATCGATCGCAGAACTTGTCCAGCAGGCATATAAACGCGATGATGCAAAGTCCACCCATTTTTAGATTGCACCAATCTAATCTGACCATTAGCAAGTCCTTCCATGATTGTCGTCATTGATTTTTGAGAATTAAAAGAAAGTTTAGTTCCATCTGGGCAATCAATTGTTATTGGAATTGGATTTTGTAATCATCTCGCGCTAATGTATCCCAATAAAATCTTTCGTCATTCTCATCAACTTCTTTATATCTTTTAAGATAATCATTTGATTGTGAAACTCTCCATTTCTTTCTGTGAGTTTCCTTTGTTGCATCTTTAGCATAAACCAGAATATAATCATGATCGATCGCAATAAAACGAGAATCATTACCTCCGCCTTTTCGCTTTTTCCATATAATGTCTCCAATAAAGTTTTTTCGCCCATAAATCTCATCAAGCATGACTTTTAAATAGGCATGTTCAACTTCATCAACATTTACGAATAAAACTCCATTTTTAGCTAACAATTTATATTGCAGTTCCAACCTTGGTTTCATCAAATTAAGCCACATGCTATGTTCCAAACCATCGTCGTAATGTTCAAATGCGTTGCCGGTATTGTAAGGCGGGTCGATGTAAATGCATTTTATCTGTCCGCCAAAATTTTGTTCGAGGGCTTTTAGCGCCAACAGGTTGTCGGCATGTATAAGCATATTTTCGGTGTGGGTTTCGCCATACGATTTTTCAGGGTCTTCAATCAGTACGCGGGGTTCGGGTTTTACTTCCAGGTCTTTCCCGGGCCAGCAAAGCTCCAGTTTCTTGTATTTACTGTTCATTCAAAAATCTCAAAGGTTCCATCAAAAATAATATATTTAATTGCAAAGTTCATTCTAAATTTCCGGAGATTAATAAAAAACTTGCTGGCTTTTTATTCCGGGCAAGGTCGTTTCAATTTAGCCGGTCAACCCTGAATTGGATTGCGGAGTGTGCTGCCTTTGACAGCTCTGCGATCAGGCTGCGGTTGGGTATAAAATCAGTCAGGGCAAAAATCAAATTCTTTCCAAAATAGAAATAGTTGGCTCTTGCTTGTCACTAGCCAACGGTGGATCTTAGAACCAGTCAGAGCTTCACTTCAATTGAAACCCTGACTAATTGCACAAATGCGAATACTTTTATCTGTAAACCAACTTCGTTCTTTGCTGCACAAACGCTTCTATTTGGCGTTTGGCTTCGGCTTTGGATAACTGTCCTTCTGCGACTTGACCGCCTTTGGTGGCCGCATTTTCAGCCAATGCCTGCAACAGCGCATCCACCTCGGCTTCTGTGTTTTCAAGTCCTATACTTACCCGCACCATACCGGGAAGTGACAACTTTGGGAAAAGCGTCACAATCACCCGTTGAAAACGCTGCAACCCTGGACCAACGCCCAGTAAGTGCTTTACAATGTTGTGGGCGCAATGGCAGCCGGTGCGCACGCCAACGCCGCTTTGCAGTGCCAGTTCCTTGCCCACTTGAGTGGCTATCATTTTGCCTACTTCAAAAACCACCACGCCAACTTTTTGGGTAAATCGGGGCGATTCGGGAGATGCCATTCCGTAGATTTGAACGGTGTCTATTTTTGCCATGCCGTACATCAGCCGGGCCGTGAGGGCGAGTTCTTCGAGGGCAATCACCTCCATATCTATACGTTGAAGCAACACCATTGCCTTGCCCAGCGCGGCTATTCCACCTGCATTTTCTTCGCCTGAGGCTTTTATCCGGGCCATTTCGGGTGCATCGAACCGAAGCAGTCCTTTGCGCACCACCAATGCGCCGCTGCCAAAAGGTGCATAAACTTTGTGCGCCGAGAAAGCCAGGTAGTCGATGCCGTCGCGCTGCATACAGATAGGGCGGTGAGCCACCAGTTGAGCGGCATCCACCAGCAAACGTGCGCCAAAGCGGTGAACCATCCGGCTAATCTCGTCCAGCTTGTTGCAAACGCCCAGCACATTCGATGCCCCATTGACGGCCACCAGCTGAATTCGTTTGGCTCCGTGAAGCTTCTTTTGGTTGTAGTCGGCCAGCAGGGTTTCCAGTTCCGACAGGTCGATGAAGCCTTCCTTGTCGGGCGTTAAGCGAATCATTGAACTGTCAGGAAGCATCCGCCAAGGCAAATCGTTTGACGAATGTTCGGCCAGTGTACTCAACACCACCGATTCACCACCCATCGGTGTTTCCATCCTGAAACTTTCCGCAGCTAGGTTGATAGCTTCTGTGGTATTCGAGGTAAAAATCACCTCGTACTCATCAGCCGCCGCACCGAGGAATTCGGCACACACTGCTTTCACTTCGCGAACGATTTCGTGTTTCACCTCATCGTTTTGCCGCCAGGTTTTCCGGAAAGCTGTCCACACCGGCTCAAAAGTGGGCGTGCTGGCACTGTTGTCGAAGTTCAGGAAAGGCTGCATCCCTTTGGCTGTCGGCACCTGAATGCCACGCCCAATCCGGGTCTTTTGGAGTTCTTCCAAAAGTTTTATGCCGGAAAGGTTCCCGAATTGGTCGTGATATAAAATTTCTGAAGCTGTGAGTTTTTCAGTCTGACAGTTTTTGAAAATATCTTTGCCGGATTGCTGAATCATTTGCAGGGCGCGGGCCAGCGCGATGACGTTGATGATGGCAGGCGTTCCGGCTTCAAACTTATCGGGCGGGGCTGTCCACACAATCCAGTCGGGCGACACGAGCCGGGCATTTCCGCCACCCACATGGAACGGCACATCTTTAGGCAACACATTCTTTTTTACCGCAACAGCCCGCACTCCCAGCAAAAGGCCAAAATCGACCGGCGATATTACCTGAAAACTACCGGGCTGTAGCTTTGCCGTCAGATGCTCTGTACTTCGGGGTGTAGTGAAAATAACCACGTAACTGCTGTTCAGTTTGACATAGCCGAGTACCATTTTCCGGGCTTGCTCATACAAACGGGTGGTTACCATAGAAAAATGGCCACTTCCGCGATGCACATTCGAGTACGTTTCAAGTGCGGCATACATACTCTTTTCGAGTTCAGCAAAAGCGTTTTCGTTTTCTGACTTTCCCCGATGGTAAATTTCCGCCGTCAACTCAGTGGTTTGTGGATTCATAAGCTTTAAGTTTGAGGTATGGCAAACAAGTGCTATAAATTGTTGCAGAAGAAGTTAAGCGCTTTTAGTTGGTAGCTGATTTCGGCTAATAATTACAGTCAGGGCTTCACTTCGAGTGAACCCCTGACTAAAATGCTGTATAATCAAACTATTTTTAAGCTGCTTCGAACCGATCTATCACCTGCCCTACCCGTTCGCGGATTTCCTGCCAGGTGGGGTTCAATTCGGAAGCGGTAAAAGTGCCGTGCTCGATGTCGATGCGCTCGAAAACCATCAGGTACAAATCGAAAATGATTTCGAGGCTCAACTGGCTGCGTGGTTCCACCAATGGCTTGATTTGTCGGATCATTTCAAGTGTGCGTTCACGGTAAATGTCTGCCACCTCGTAAAGCTCACGAATCAGGCTGCGGAAGCCATCGGTAATTTGTCCGCCTTTGGCCATGAACAGCAACTGCTGTCGGTTCATGCCGTATTTGGCAATCAGGTCGTCGGGGAAATAATTCAGGTTATTGAGATGGTCTTTCTGAAAATCGCGGATGATGTGTACCAGGTAGCTGAAGATGGCGCAGGGTGTGGCCACTTCCTTCACGTCGAACAGCGGCGGAAGGTATTTTCCATCCTTTTGTCTTAATCCGGCCAGGTGCACAAAAATGGAAGCCGGAGCCACCGACGCGCCGCCAGCATAGTCGATAAAGCCTTCCAGCGTGGGAAAACCATCGTGGTAGATGTCGTAAATCATAGATTTGGCAAAGGCTTCGAGCGGCCAGAACGGGATGCAAAAGCGCTGCACCGTATCAATCAGTTCACGGTGCGAGGGCATTTCGCTGGTGGCTTCAATCACGGTGCTGATCCAGCGGTACACATCAGCTTCAAACCTTGCCTGATTTTCAGGAGCAATGGTAATGTGCTCGGTTTTGTAATTGTCGATCAGGTCGTCGATGGCACGCATAAACTTATAACAATTGCGGGCCGCCAGGTAACGCTCGGCATCCCAGAAATGCGCGGCAATCAGGATGTTCGGGTGATCGACCACCTTCTCGAAATCGATGGATTCGAAGATTTTATAATACAGTTCGGTTTTTGTTTGAAGCGCAGTTTCCATGTTGATATTTACGATTGGACAATTTACAATTGACTATTTGTTATTTTAAAAGGCTGAAAGCCTTTGATCTAATAACACAGGGTAAAGCCCTGTGCGAAAAAGATCAACTTCCTAAAGCCCCGTGGGGGCGTAATATTTCGCCCTTTCAGGGCTCTGTACTTTGCTTTTGACAAACACAGGGCTTTGCCCTGCGTTAACAGATTCAACCCTTTCAGGGCTAACTTAAACGACATTTTTCGCCGTGTCGCCGTGTCGCTGTGCTCGGGTTTCTGCATTTTTCAGTATGCGTTCGCTCGTGAGTTTGGCTCCCAGCAACACCAGCGGAACGCCGTTTCCGGGGTGCGTACTTCCGCCTGCAAAATACAAATTTTTATATTTTCTGTGCTGATTATGAGGCCTAAAGTATCCCATCTGAAAAATGGTGTGCCCCAAACTTCCAAACACCGATCCGTTGGTTACGTTACAACTGTTTTCCCATGTTTTAGGCAGGTAGCAAATCTCGAATTTGATGTGCTCCTCAATGTCGTCCATTCCGGCTTCTTTCAGTCGGCGAATCACGGCGGTGCGTGCTTTTTCCTTCAGCGCTTTCCAATCCTGATCAGCGCGGGCATCCAAATGAGCCACCGGCACAATCACCGAAAGCGAATCCTGGTTTTCGGGTGCGGCAGTTTTGTCGCTCCGAACCGGCGCATGAATGTAGAAACTGGGGTTGTCGGATAACGATTTTTCCTTGAAGATGGCGTCCAATCCCTCGCGGAACGGGTCGTTCAGGAAAACGCTGTGGTGGTCGAGTTGCTCGTACACCTTATCAACGGCCCAGTGAAACACAATGGCCGAACACGAATATTCCTTCCTTTTCAGCGAGCGTGTTTTGCGTTTGTCGCGCAACAGCTTGTCGTACACATAAGGCAGGTCGGCGCTGGCAATCACCAAATCGGCATGAACAATGGTGCCGTCTTCGAGCAAAATTCCTTCGGCCTTTTTGCCATCAGGATAATTTTTTCTACCGGCTTTTTGCAGAAAATCTGCACACCGTTTTTGTCGGCCAATTCAACTAAAGTCTGAATGATGCGGTGCATTCCACCTTTGGGAAATAAAGCTCCTTCGGCGATTTCGGCGCCGGGAAGCATCGAGAAAAAAGCAGGCGCTTCGTAAGGGTTTTGTCCAACGTATATATTCTGAAATGTAAATGCTTTTTGCAGGCGCGGATCGTCGAAATACTCGCGCACATAGCCCGAATGGTTGCGGTAGGTTTTCAGCTTCAGGAGCAAACGAATGCTTTTCAGGTTGACAAACTCGAACAGGTGATCGAAGTTTCTGCCCAGCAAATCGTTCATCGCCAAGTTGAAATACTCGTAACCTTCGTTCACGTAAGCCTTGTATTTCGGGAAACTCCCGGGCTCGAAAGCTTCAAGTTGACGGCGCATTTGCTCTTCGTCGCGGGTAAACGAGAAGTGCGAACCGTCGCTAAAGAAAAGCTTATAAATAGGCGCCAGCGAAGTGGTTTCGAGGTCTTTTTCGAGATCAATACCCAACTCCGACAAAACTTGTTTGTAGAGCGATGGCATCAGCAAAATGGTGGCGCCCAAATCGAAGCGGTGACCATCCTGAATCTTTTGTCCGCAACGTCCGCCTGGATTGCAGTTTTTCTCGTACACCTCAACGACATAGCCCTGCTGCGCCAGAAAATTGGCTGTGGCCAGTCCGCCTACTCCGGCCCCGATGATTACTGCTTTGGGTTGGTTGTTCATGGTCGATTTTTTGGTTCTGTTTTCTGAATATTGTTTTCTTGCTTTCTGTGACGTTTGAGGGGGCAAATCGTTACAGATATTTGGTTTTCTGAAGCGAAAATAAAGTGCTGATTTCAGCAGGCTAAATAAAAAAGTGTGAATGGCGTATTTTTGCCGATAAATGAACTTTTTTCAACGTTTCTGAGATTAACATTTACTTTTGAACCACTTTTTCGCCGGGAAAGGAAAAAACTCGGGAGTTTCAGCTTTGTACCTTATGTATTCGTCGCCAAAAACCTCTTTAAGTACCCTATATTCATTACTGACATACACTTTCATCAAAATATAACCGACAATACAGGTCGTGAGCACCAGCCATGAATTGAGCAATAAACTAACTGCGGGAATCAACATCAGTACAAACGAAACATAAAGCGGGTTCTGGCAAAGAAAGAAAGTTCCTTTCGTGACCAATTTTCCCTCCTTCAACCCTTTCAGTAAAAAATTTACAGAAGTGAAATAAAAAATTAGACCACAAACAAGAAGGCCGGCACCAATCATGGTCAATATGGATGATCTCACATAGAAAAATCGGAAATCAACGGACGTAAAACTCAAAATGATGGTAATGGTCCACCAGGGAATCAGTATACGTCCTATTTTAGGCCCTACCCCATAAAAGTTCATTTTCTTCATCGACCTGTTGTTTAATTGTTTATGGTAAATATTAGTCCGAAATATTCTATAAGAAAAATTAAAACATTGAATGCCTGATTAGAACTGATGAGTGACATTGATTCTCCGATAAAACCTCAATAGCTGATTTAGTTCCTGAAATTTTTCAGAGCCTTGTATCTTCTTCCCCAAAACTTGTATTTGGTGAGCGAAGTATAAACCACCAAACGTTCTATCAGCTTAAACCGCATGGCGTAATGCATCAGCCTGTACCAAACAGCCAGGATGCCCAGGAACAATGCCGATTCGAGGATAAAACCGAGAAAAGAATGCTCAATGTCGAAAAACCACTGTTTGAAATAACTGTAAAACAAACCAGAAATGAATAGCGACGAAAGTACTGTAATCAGCACGATTGAGCCATGAGCAGTTTCGATGGCACGTCGCGGACAATTACTCATACAGTGCATACAACTTTCGCAATTGAAGGTCCAGTATGGGCGATTGTCAACTGTTTTGATGGCTTTCACCGGGCAGGCTTTAATACATAAACCACAGTTATCGCAATCAGCCGAAGCGTAATATGTTTTAGAGAAAAAGAATCGGCCCATGAAGAAATAAGCCAACGAGATTGGGGCAATGAGTGTATCCTGAACGATCTCGTAAAGCGCTCTAAAGTCGCTTCCTCCAGCCAAAACCTTTGTGGCAAAGCGGTACACTTTTACCTGGTTTCGCTTATGCAGGTACCTCACAGTCCTGTCGTTTAGTCCCGGATGTACTGAAATCCAGTTTGAAGGTAAGTCAACCGGAAACATCGAGCGGATGGAGTATCCTTTTAGTTTAAAAACGAGCGCAGCAAAATAAAATGCCACACCTGTTAATCCGGGTGTAATCCATTTGCCAATGAGCATTCCTGCACGGGTGTTCAGCAACAAAATATTGTTGTGCCCTTTCGGAAATCGCAGGATGAAGTTCATCATCACAGGTGGATAATTGAAACCATGTATGGGCGAAACAAAAGCCATCAGAGCATCGTGTCCAGGGACAGGAACGGCCAGCCGGTCAATTTTGGCAATATTATTCAAAGTGACTTCCATTCCCTTTTCGCGAGCAATCTCGGCCATCCATCGGGCCACATTCTCCGAATTTCCGGTTCCGGAGAAATAATAAACAATCAACTTCGAGTATGTACTAGTCATTGGCTCATTGGTTTCCTAATCGCGTAAATGTATTCGTCCAGATATTTGCTATTTTTAAACACAGCTTTTTCAATAATTGCTTCAAGCTTAAATCCCGACTTTTCGAGTACCCGGTGCGAAGCATAATTCGTTTGGAACGGTTTTGCAAAAACACGTGTAATATCCAGGCTTTTAAACGCATCAGCTACAATCATCGGGATAGCGCGGCTGATAATTCCCATTCCCCAGAATGGTTCGGCCAGCCAGTAGCCCAGTTCAGCATTTTTGCAATAAATATCAGCCTGAACCGAAATGCCAATTCCACCAATAGCTTCATCATTCATTTCAATCGCCCGGTAAATTTTATTGGTTCCTGAATTAGCAAAGTCAATGAATTTTGCTGCGCCTTCAATAGTTGAGATGTTAGAAAAACCCTCGGACATAAACTGTGTAATCTTCGGATTTCCGGCATATTTCAGAAGCGATTCCGTATCGCTCTCTTTCCATTGTCTTAGCGTGAATTTCATTTTATATGAGTTCCTTTTTCCAGTGAAACAATTCGTTTGACTCACCAACATTCATGAAGCCATTCTTTTGCAACACAGTGAACGATGCTACATTGGTTTTATCAGTAGAAGCAATAATTGACTTAACATCAACCTGAGTTTTTGCCCAGTCAATTATCCCGCCAACGGCTTCTGTCATAAAGCCATTTCCCGTGAAACCCTCGTAAGTCCCGTATCCGACTTCGATTGCATTCTCAGCATCAGGTATACCTTTGAAGCATAAATCGCCCACCATTTTATTCATCGTTTTTTCAATGATGGTCCACAGCGTAAAATATTCCAGCCTTTGCTCATTGGCCTCAACCTGCGGAAGAATAATCTGTTCAAGAACTTCTTTAAACTCAGGAGAGATAGTTATGTTTGTTTCCGACAGCCCCAATTCGTATTCCAACGAGTGATTGTTTTCAACATACTTAATTAATTCGCTGTATTTTAATGGTTTCAATATTAATCGTTTCGTTTCAATCATTGGTTTTTATTTAGTTTATGCCCCAAAGTACAACCTGAAATTACCAATGCCGATAATAGATAAATTGTATTGAGTTTCAGTATAAGTTACCATACCACATTTAAAATTGATTTATTCGCCAAGCCATTTCTTGAATGCTGTAACTTTATCGATACTCACGAAAATATCGTCTAGTGGTTTAGGCGAAAGTTCTAATTTTAAATGACTTTTGGGGAAAATATGCACTTGCTTAATTGAACTGTGCTTGATCAGATACTGACGGTTAATCCTGAAAAAATCGTTTGGATTCAATTCATTCAGCAAATTATCCAGCGAATAGTCAACCGGGTAATGCTTGGTATCGTTCAGAACTGCGTAAGTCATACCTTCTTTCGAGTAAAAATAGGCAATCTCTGATACGCCAAACGATTTGATTTTCTGCCCGTACGATACCGAAAAGCGCTCGCGATAACTAATTTCCTTTTTATTGATGAGGTTAAACAAAGCCGACATATCAATGCTGTTTTTCTGTCCGCTCCATTCCTTGTATTTCGAAATGGCATTGTTCAAATCTTCCTGAACAATGGGTTTGAGCAGATAATCAATACTTTTCAGTTTAAAAGCACGGATAGCATATTCGTCGAAAGCAGTGGTGAAAATAATAGGTGAATCAACCTTTATTTTGTCAAAAATAGCAAAGCTGAGATCGTCTTCCAGGTGAATATCAAGGAAAATAAGATCGGGATGAACATTGTTTTTAAACCACTCGACCGAAGCTTCAACCGATTCGAGTTTGGCTAAAACTTTAATAGCCGGATCATACGACAGTATCATACACTCCAGGCGCCGTGCCGCAAGTTGTTCATCTTCAATTATCAGTACGTTCATGGTGGTGATATTTTAGAATTTTGATTTCTTCGGTGAATGTTTATAGTTTAATCTGATTCCTTCCAAGCAATTATCAGTAGATGAATTCCTTAACCAACTGCTTGTTTTTTTCGGATAAATCTCCGCTACGCGATTTCAACTCCAGAACAATTTGGCCGGGCTCACATTTAAGGTGTTTGCTCATCTTCCTGAACATACTTCCTGTTGCCAGTTTGTAAGTGGTAAACAATACTATTTTCTTGCTTTTCAGTTCGGGTAATTTTTCAGCAAAATCAACCCAGGCTTTCTCCGGATGCTGTAAAAATATCATCAATCCATGTGTCCAGCAGCCAAGGAAAAGATAATCAATATTTTCCAAAGCAGAGACAGCAAACTCGTCTGTAGCAATATATTTCGATTCGAGCCCATTGGCTTTACAATAATTGCTGATGTCGATGGCCAAACTTCGCGTTGTACCTGTTTGGCTGTGGTAAATTACTAATGCCCGTTTCATTTTCTATTTAATTGTTATTTTTCGGTTTTCAACATTTCACCGGTCTCCAGATAATAGTTGATCATGAGTTCCAGACTTTTAATTTTCAGTCCAAATTCAAGGTTCGAAAGGCTTTCGACAAAGCCGTTACCTGCTTCGGTTAATGCAGTAACGGTTTGTTCCCACACTGCCGTGGTTTGACCATTCATATTGTCAGTCAGACTAATCCGATAGCGAATCACTCTGTTTTCGGCAACCCTGATAAACTGAATCGCCTGATTGGGTTGGTATTGATCGACTACCCATACATCTTTTTCGTCTCCCGGGAAATTGGTCGCAAAAATGCAATCCAACTCGGCAAAACCTGATTGAGAAAATACCAAATCACATTTCCAGCCTTCAATCCAATCGTACTCGCGTATTGGACAAAGCAATGGAAATACTTTTTCTGGAGAACCAACCAGTAACTGACTGGCTGATAATAAACATCGTTTAGCTGTAAAAATCATGGCTTAATTATTTTTTGCATTACTAAAAATCTGAACATCAACTTGTTTACAATTCAGAACATCAAAATTTCTGTATTTGGCTATGAGGTGCCTCAATTCATCGCCGCAAATAGGTTTTAGTAAATAGTCGAGGTTATTTTGCCTGAAAATGACAGTCGATTTTTCGTCGGTAGCCGTAGTAAAAACCACCGGACAATGAATTGATACACTACTGAATATGTTAAAACTTGAATTATCTTCAAGGTGAACATCCATAAAAATCAAATCGGGTTGTTGTTCTTTTTTCAGCCATTCAACCGAATCGCTGACCGACTCAAGCCTTGCAACTATCTGAATATCCGGATCTATCTCTCCAATCATCCGCTCCAGCCTACGTGCGGCAAATTCCTCATCTTCAATAATTACTGCTCTCATTTTTTATAAATATTATCAGGGCGAATAGCTTAACCTCTTTTCGAGGAACAGCCCTACCCTGCATGGTATATCTTATGTATTAACCTTATTATCATCATTTTCAGCTATTAAATTATTCTTCGACCAACGGGATGCGTGCAATAAACTGTGTCGCGGTTTTTATGAATGTTGGCACAGTATTATTGAGCAGTTTATAGCGGTTCTGTATATTTTTAAGACCTACCCCGGTTGAAGTCATGTGGGCTTCTCTCTCCTGAAGGTTATTAACCACATTCAGCAAGTTATACTCGTCGATAAAAATATCAATGACCAAGGGTGATTTTTTCGACATAGCATTGTGCTTAATAGCATTTTCTATGAGCAATTGCATGGCCAACGGAATAATATAGCATGACATTTTTCCGTTTGGAATACGAATATTAACCTGTATTTTATCCAAAAACCGAATGTTGAGAAGGAAAATATAAGCATCCAGAAAATTCATTTCGGTGCTTAACGGCACCAATTCATTGTCTTTATTTTCAAGAACATACCGATAAACTTTAGCCAGATGCTCGGTAAATTTTTCAGCTAATTCAGGTTCAACACGGATTAATGAGGTCAGCACATTCAAACTATTAAAAAGAAAATGGGGATTAACCTGCTGCTTTAATACATCAAATTGCGATTGCAGGTTTTCTTTTTGCAGTTTCAGCAATTGGGTATTAGCTTTGGTAAGCTCTTTGGTACGGTCGCGAACAGTTTGTTCCAAATCCAGGTTAATTTCTTCGAGCCGTTTGTGTGCAGCTTTAATCTCTTCTTCGGCTTTTACCCGCTCACTAATATCTTTGGCGGTTCCAACAACAGTGGTCTTTCCATCAAGTTCTGTCAAATTGGTCGATAAAATTACAGGTATCCTCGTTTTTCCATCTTTATGCAAAAGTTTAAACTCGTAGCTCCATGATTCACTAATTCCCGACTTTCGGCCAATGTTTCGTTGGACCGCTTCTTCTCTTAATTCCGGAGGAATAACTGTACCGAAATGTTTTCCCTTCATTTCGCCAACTGTATAACCTAAGATATTAACGATAGCGTCGTTGACAAAAATGAATTTTTCATCCTGAAGAACAAATAAACCTTCCTGTAAGCTCTGAATCACCTGCCGGTAGTGTTCTTCCGATTGTCTCAAAGCTTCTTCCATTGCTTTACGTTCGGATATGTCGATGATCAAACCCCGGATTCCGAACGGTTTGTTGTTTTCAGTCATCGGGCTGCTGTAAATAACAATAGGGAAAATCGTTCCATCCTGACGCAATGCAGTATATTCCATGCCTCCGTCTCTTCCTTTTTCAATAAAAGCCTTTTTGAGGTTTTCCCTAAGTCTTTGGTGGTCGTCGGGCACAATGCCTTTGATTGCAGGAAAAGCTATATCATTTTCTGAAAATCCGAAAGCAACCCGACCGGCATTATTAAGGTAAGTTACATTGCCGCTTAAATCGAGCTCAAAAACTGTTTGAGGAAGCAGGTCGGCAAGTTCCCTAAACTTTCTTTCGCTTTTTTTCAGAGCTTCTTCCATGGCTTTACGTTCCGAAATATCGATTACCAGCCCTCTGGCCCCAATATATTGGCCATTTTCGTACATTAGGTTTCCATAAAAGATAACAGGAAAAGTACTGCCATCTTTTCGTTGTGCAGTAAATTCTTCCACTAAATTAATTTGCTTACTTATGGCGGCATTTACAATGGTATCATACATACGCTGGCGGTCGTTAAACTCAATCACGTCAATTGCATTAATTCCAGTATTTGATTCAGGAAAACCATAGACTAAACGGCCAGCCTTATTGTAATAAGTAACATTTCCATCAGGATCAAACTCAAATACGGTTTGGGGCAACAAATCAGCAAGTTCGCGAAATTTACGCTCGCTTTTTTCAATTGTTTCCTGCATTTTAATTTGTTGAGTAATGTCACGCGTCGAAATAAATGAAGCTATTTTACCATTGAAATCAATGTTTGTTGAGTTAAACTCCACAGTTACTATTTTCCCGTTTTTACACAACAAGGAGGCATTATACCGCATATCGCCCACTTCTCCCCTCATGCGTTTAAAATGAATGTCCATTACACGTTCGCGATCTTCAGGTGCAAGCGAATCAGGGCCAAAGTTTTGCAAACATTCTTCAATTGTGTAGCCAAGCATATCGGCAAATGCTTTGTTCACCATTATGATTTTTCCATCCTGAGAAATCACAATTCCGTCGAGCGATTTTTCGATTAGCGTCCTGTATTTTTTCTCGCTTTCTCTCAGTTCATTTTGCATCTGCAACCGTCCGGTAATATCGCGGGCAGTAATAATATGTACCTGGCGGCAATCGAGTTCTGTAACCCCGGCTGAAATCTCGACAGCAAAAATATTCCCGTTTTTCTTTTTATGGTACCTGATTGGGACAAACTCCTGATCCTCAGCAGTAGCTATCTTTGTTTTATCGGGTTCTGCGGAGATGTCGGTATTTTTCAGTTTAAGGAATTCATCATGATTGTAACCATATATTTTTGTGGCTGCCGGATTGGCATCTAAAATTCTGCCAGTTTCTTTATCAATAAGGAAAATTGCATCCGATTCAGCTTCAAAAAGGCGGCGGTATTTCTTTTCACTGGCCTTCAAAACATCTTCCATGATACGTTGAGCCGTATGGTCGCGCAAAATGATAAATGTGGCCGGATGCCCGTTGTACTCAATGTAAGATGTGTTTATCTCAAAGTATTTTACCTTTCCCGACTTTGTAACACCTTTAGCTTCGTAAATCATTTGATGTTTGTCGCCGGCCATTCGCATTTTATGGTATTCGATCATCTTGCTGTGGTCTTCATCAGCAACAACCATCAAGAACGGATTTTCCACCAATTCTTCTTCGGTATATTCAATAGCATTACAAAAAGCTCTGTTTACATACTTGAATTTTCCGAACTGGGTAATAATAATTCCATCGTGGGCATTTTCAACAAGGTTACGGTATTTCTGTTCACTTTGCTCCAGCTTTTCCTGCATCAGTTTTCGTTCGGTAATGTCGCGTATTGAAATGAACGAGGCCAACTGGCCTTCGTACATAATTGGGGAAGTATTAAACTCGATGGCAATTTTTGTTCCGTTTTTATGAATGAGCGTTGTTGTATCAAGCCCAAAGTTTCTCTCTTCTTCAATCTTGCCGAAATGTTGTTTTACCATTCGCTTTTTATCATATTCAGGCAAAAGATCGGATGCTATTTTACAGCACAACTCTTCGCGGGTATAGCCAATCATGTCGCAAAAGGCTCTATTAACATACTTAAAAACACCATTCTGAGTAATGTTAATACCATCACGGGCATTTTCAACCATCTCGAAAAAAAGTTCCAGATTTTCAGGGAAATAGTTGTTTTCAGAGCAATTTTTATCCATTTATCAGAAATTTAGTTGCATCTCAATTGATGTGAAAATAATATTGGCAGGCCACCTGCAAAGAAACAAAAGTGTTGAATGACAAATTTTAAACGATGAATGACTACTGGCAAAAGAAAATGGTATAAACAACAAAACCCATAAGCTCGCCAAAGCAAACCTATGGGTTTTGGTTTAATGAAATTATCGAATGGTTTACATTTTAGTCATATCGTCCAAAAGCTCTTTCTCGGCCTGAGCAATCTCTTCAAGAAATTCACTTACATATTCAGGATAAGATTCAATATCTTCGAGTTTCTGCGTTTTTAACTGAAGTTCTTTCAACCTGTAGCCCAGCTCATTCATACCAAATGTCATTACCGACGATTTTGCCTTATGAGCCAATTCGCCAAGCTCCTTGAATTTTCTGTTGGCTAAATGATTGGTCAATCCATCCCTAAATTCAGGTAACTGGTCAAAAAACATCTGAATAAACTCTTTCATTACCTCAGCATCACCACCAGTTATTTCTTTCAGATAAGATAAATTTGTTATACGGTTTTGAGACATATCCGGATTGATTTAAATTTAAAACACTCAAATATAAAAAAACTTATTCGTCTGACAGCAAAAAAATTAAGGATATAAGCAATAGGAATAATTTCCCAGAGTCAATTCTTTTTTTGTTTCTATGAGTTTTGGGTCTATTTCATGAAAAATATAGTCGATGCAGAAAAGGAAAAGCAATATCTTCGCCAAATGATATTTTTCATGCTTTAAGCTTATGCAATAGTCTAATTTTGTCGTATTAAAATAGAAAAAAACGTATGCAAGTTACAGCCTTTAATCAGATACATAAGAATTTGGGAGCCAAAATGGTAGAGTTTGCCGGATTTGAAATGCCCATTGAATATTCTGGAATAAAAGATGAACACATGACTGTTCGTGAAGCAGTTGGTGTTTTCGACGTTTCGCACATGGGCGAAATTTGGGTGAAAGGCCCAAATGCGCTTGACCTTGTGCAGCGAATCACCACTAACGATGTAGCCAAACTTACCTTCGGGCAGGCGCAATATTCGTGTTTTCCGAACGGGAAAGGTGGAATTGTTGACGATTTACTGGTTTACTACTATGAACTCAATAAATATCTTTTGGTAGTAAATGCCGCTAATATCGAAAAAGACTGGAATTGGGTAGTTTCTCAAAATACCAATGGCGCCATTCTCGAAAATGCGTCTCCAGCTATCAGCCAGCTAGCTATTCAAGGACCCAAAGCTTGCGCAACTTTGCAAAAACTTACAGAAATCAATCTTTCGGAAATTAAATACTATACGTTCGTAACCGGCGCCATCGGAGGGGTTAACGATGTTATCATCTCATCAACCGGTTATACCGGTTCTGGCGGGTTCGAGCTTTATTTCAGAAATGAATTTGCTGAACAAATGTGGAAAGCAATCTTTGAAGCCGGGGCCGAATTTGGCATTAAACCCATTGGGCTGGCAGCACGCGATACATTACGCCTCGAAATGGGTTATTGCCTCTATGGAAACGATATTGACGATACCACTTCGCCTATTGAAGCCGGTTTGGGCTGGATCACTAAATTCAACGGCCATTATTTTATCGACAAAGATGTTTTGCTGATGCAGAGCCGTGAAGGCGTTGAACGCAAATTGCGCGGATTTGAAATGATCGACCGCGGAATTCCGCGTCACGACTATGAACTGACCGACAAAGACGGCAATGTGATTGGCCGTGTTACTTCAGGAACCATGTCTCCGGTGCTGAACAAAGGAATTGGCATGGGTTATGTCAATAAAGCTTATTCGGCTATTGGCACCGAGGTTTTTGTTAAAATTCGTGAAAAATTGCTGAAAGCGAAAATTGTAAAAATGCCATTTATCAATCCACAATGATAAAGAGAAAAGGAATCAGGAAAAGGGAGACGGAAGTTTCCCTTTTTTGTTTTCGATATGAACGTAACGCTTCGCACAACACCGTGAGCGCACATTGATTGACAAAGGTATTGGTGATGCTTGCCAGGATACATAAGAGAATTTTTAAACCTTGTATGTTTTAACCATTATAACAATCCTGACAGTTTTTGGAATCTTTCAGGATTAAAAGCACACACCAAACGCCTGCCGCCACTCGCCCTGCCGAGATTTTTGCCGTCATTTTCAAAATTTCAGCGTCATGTCGAAGGTTATTCTTGTCATGTTAGTCTTTTAGCTGTCATGTTGACAAGAATCATAGTTATATCGAAAACATGACTTCCATGTTGACTAAGAAGCTACCATAAAAATACTTTTCCTGTCATACGTTTTCATTTTGTGATTGGTTGAACCTAATCTCCCTCTTTAAAAAATCTGTGCTTATCTGTGTAATCCGAGGTGTTTAAATCTTCTTTCCTTTCTCTATCTTTGCGCCTTTTACAAATGTTATGGGAAACCCGAAATACCGTTTGGAAGTTTGTTTATCGCCGGCCATTTACCCCAGACATGCCGACGATAACAACATTGTTGTAATTATTGATGTTTTGCGAGCTACATCAACTATTTGCGCCGCTATTTACAATGGGGTAAAAAACCTGATACCAGTGGCAACGGTTGACGAAGCCCGCGATATGAAACAAAAAGGCTATATGGTGGCATCTGAACGCGACGGTTATGTGCTCGATTTTGCTGATTTTGGTAATTCACCATTTAATTTTACACCAGAACTTGTTAAAGGCAGAGATATTGTTTACTCAACCACCAACGGAACACGTTGTATTCATCAAGCCGCCCATTCCAAAGCAGTAGTTATCGGCTCATTTCTCAATCTTTCGGTATTATCAAACTGGCTCATTCAGCAAAATGCACCGGTTTTGCTTTTTTGCGCTTCGTGGAAAGACCGCTTCAGCCTCGAAGATACCGTTTGCGCCGGTGCCCTGGCCGAACGATTGCTCGATTCGGGTAAATTTGAAAATATATGCGATGCAGTTACTGCTTCCATCGATTTGTGGAACATGGCTAAACCCAATTTGTTTGGATATATACAAAAAGCCGCTCAAAAAAACAGGCTTGCATCCAAAGGTTTAGACGATTGTATCGAATACTGCCTTACCACCGACCTTTGCCCGGTAATTCCAGTATTTCAGGAGGATAAGCTGATGGATATTTTGAAATAAAAGAACAGAAAATAAAGTAAAACACTTACTTACTAACACTGAAAGTTGAAAAAATAATCGGTCAAAGGATTGTTACATCGATTTTTTATTCGATTTTTGATGCAGCTTATTTCGAATGAATTCCTGACAATTGTTTCTGATTTATTTCAGGAAAGAAATGTTGATAAGCCATTACATTTGAACTAAAATTAAGCTAAAAGTTATTAACCCATAAATTTCAATCCAATGAAGAAGCATAATTTTTATGCGGGCCCATCAATTTTACCCGAATTTACCAAGGAAAAAGTAGCAGAAGCAACTCTTAATTTTGCAGGAACAGGTCTTTCGGTAATGGAAGTATCGCATCGCAGTAAAGAGTTTGTTGCTGTTATGGATCAGGCAATTGCTTTAGTTAAAGAATTGCTCAAAGTTCCTGAAGGATATTCTGTTTTGTTTTTACAGGGTGGTGCAAGTCTTCAATTTTTGATGGCACCTTATAACCTGCTTAATAAAAAAGCTGCCTACATCAATACAGGAACATGGGCTTCGAAAGCAATTAAAGAAGCTAAATTTTTAGGCGAAGTAATTGAAGTTGCTTCTTCTAAAGACGCCAATTTCAATTACATACCCAAAGGATATGTAGTACCGGATGATGTTGACTATTTCCATTATACGTCGAACAATACCATTTTTGGGACTGAAACTTTGGTTGACCCTGAAGTAAATGTTCCGCTGGTATGCGATATGTCGTCGGATATATTCAGCCGCCCGATTGATATTTCGAAATACGATATGATTTACGCAGGCGCCCAGAAGAACCTTGGCCCGTCGGGAGCTACGCTGGTAATTGTTAAAGATTCGGCCCTTGGTAAAGTTGAACGTCCAATTCCAACAATGCTCGACTATCGCGTTCACATTAAAGATGGTTCGATGTTCAACACACCATCAACACTGGCTGTTTTCGGATGTCTCCAAACGTTAATCTGGCTGAAGGAACAAGGCGGCGTTGAAGGAATTGAAAAAGTGAATATTGCAAAAGCCAATTTACTTTATGGTGAAATCGACCGCAACTCGTTGTTTAAAGCCACTGTACCAAATCCAAAAGATCGTTCGCGCATGAATGTTACTTTTGTAATGACAGAAGGGAATGAAGAATTTGAAAAAGAATTTGGCGCTTTTGCCAAATCAAAAGGTTTGGTTGGTTTGGAAGGACACCGCTCTGTTGGGGGATTCCGCGCTTCGTTGTATAACGCATTGCCGCTCGAAAGTGTCCAGGCACTGGTTGACGTTATGAAGGAATTTGAACAGCAAAAAAAAGCTTAATCACAATAATGGAAAAAGCAGAATGAAGATTCTGCTTTTCTTTTTTTGTTTCTATTCTGAATAAAGTCGTATTTTAAAGTACTTACTCCAAGTCCATGAGCAAACTTCCTTCCACTCTATGAAAGTGAGGGGAAAAGTATCGCAGATGCGAGGGGTGGGTTTCAAATAAACAACAAAACCAAATTCTGATTCTAGTTGCCTAACTAAAACTACCTTATTTATGAAACGAGTGTTAATAGCTACAGAAAAACCGTTTGCCCCGGTAGCGGTTGATCAAATTACCGGAATTTTTGCCACAGCTGGTCTCGAAGTACAAAGACTCGAAAAGTATTCGTCGAAATTGGAATTACTCGAAGCTGTAAAAAATGCAGACGCTATTATTGTCCGCAGCGATATAGTTGACCGCGAGGTTTTAGACGCCGCTCCAAATTTAAAAGTGGTTGTTCGTGCAGGCGCCGGCTTTGACAATTTGGACCTGGCTTCGTGTACCGAAAAAAATATTGTGGCAATGAATACTCCGGGACAAAATTCAAATGCTGTGGCCGAGTTAACCATTGGCATGATGATTTTTATGTCGCGCGGTCAATTTAAAGGTGGCGCCGGAAGCGAACTTAAAGGCAAAACTGTTGGTATTTATGGTTGCGGCAATATTGGCCGTCGCGTTGCCCGCATTGCCCAAGGCCTTGGTATGCACGTTGTAGCGCTCGATCCTTGCATCACGAAAGTGAGCATGGAACCTTATGATGTAAAAGTAGTTCAGTCGGTTGAAGAACTCTTTAGCGCCAGCGACTTCCTTTCGCTGCATATCCCGTCGAATGAAAAAACAAAAAACTCAATCAATTTCACCCTGCTAAATAAGATGCCCAAAGGCGGAATGCTGATTAATACCGCCCGCAAGGAAGTTATCGACGAAGAAGGCCTGAAGCAAATGTTCGAAATGCGGCCTGATTTTAAATATGTGAGCGATATAATACCCTCGTGTCACGAAGAACTGGTTGCCAAATACGGGCTTCGGTATTTTTCGACACCCAAAAAACAGGGAGCCGAAACTTCTGAAGCCAATGTAAACGCAGGCGTTGCTGCTGCCGAGCAAATTGTTGCATTCTTCGAACGCAACGATCAGACTTACCGGGTGAACAGGTAGGAGAAGCCCCTCCCTGAGCCTCCCCGAAAGGGAGGGAAAAAACCATGAACCCTGAATTCCGGATTGAGAGATGAAAAGATATTGTTCGATCAAACAAATTGCTGAATAGTAAAAAAAGGAATAAACGAGAATGACTTTCGTGACTGAAAATTCCCTCCCACTTGGGGAGGGTCAGTGTGGGGCTATTCTCTAAATTAACTTAAAAATAATGGAGAAGTATTTTGAGAACGAAGAGTTCGTAAACATCAATTATTCAGGGCTAAAGGTTTCGCAAACCGAGTTCGACGAATGTACTTTTCGGGGATGTAACTTCTCTAATACCGATTTTTCAGATAATGATTTTATCAACTGCCGGTTTGAAAATTGTAACTTTGCAGTAGCAAAATTAATCGGGACCGGGTTAAAAGATGTTTCATTTTACGGCTGTAAGCTGGTTGGAATTGATTTTGAACCGTGTTCTAATTTTCTTTTTGCTGTAAACTTTGAAAATTGTGTACTCGATTATTCATCTTTCTTTGGAAAAAAAATGAAGAAGACCCGGTTTATTGGTTGTTCGCTGGTTGAAGTTGACTTTGCAACGACTGATTTATCGGGAGCTATTTTCGATAAAAGCAATTTATCAATGGCCGTTTTTAAACAAACAAATCTTGAAAGCGCCGATTTCAGGGCTGCCGAAAATTTCACCCTGAACCCGGAAGAAAACAGAATGAAAAAAGCGAAATTCTCAATTTCAGGATTAACTGGTTTGTTAGGCAAATACAATTTAGTAATTGAATAGTTGTAAAATCAAATAGTTAAGTCATGTCATTAAAGTTCAAAATTGTGTTTTATAATGTAATGATCTTCCTGATTATTTTCGACATCCTTTATTTATTTGTATGGATACTTGCTATCAGAATGGATCCAATAAAAGGATTGCTTGTCGCAGGAATTGCAGCATTGATTATGCCATGGGCGCGCCCTACAAATATGCCTTCAGGAAGAAAAGTCGCAATACGAAGTTTGGCTTATGTTCTTTACCAAAAGTACCATAAACCTAAATTTCAACACAACGAAGAAATTGAAGAAATTGAAGAAAACGAATAACAAAATAGAATTATGGCTATAGTAAAACCATTCAAAGGACTTCGTCCACCACAAAAAATTGCCAGTACCCTGGCTTGTTTACCTTACGACGTGATGAACAGCACCGAAGCCGCTCAAATGGCTGAAGGAAAAGAATGTTCGCTTCTGCATATAACACGGGCAGAAATTGACTGTCCGTCAGGTACTGACATTCATTCAGAAACTGTTTACCTGAAATCGGTTGAGAATTTTAAAAGTTTTCAGGAAAATGGTTGGTTGAAACAGGATGAAGAAGCTAAATTCTACATTTATGCTCAGACCATGAACGGACGTACTCAATACGGTATTGTTGGAGCTGCCGCCTGTGAAGATTACAACCAGGGCATCATCAAAAAACATGAATTGACACGTCCGGACAAAGAAGAAGACCGTATGATCCTGACACGCTATTTAAATGCCAATATCGAGCCGGTTTTCTTTTCATATTGTGCAGTTCCTGAAATTGATGCCATCGTTGAATCGATTGTAAAAAAACAACCAGCCGATTATGATTTTGTTGCTGAAGATGGTTTTGGCCATCATTTCTGGACAATAAATGATTCGGCAACCAATAAAATGATTGAAGGATTATTTGCAACCAAAGTACCATACACATACGTTGCCGATGGCCACCACCGCACTGCTGCCGCTGCACGCATTGGACTTGAAAAGAAAAGCCAGAACTGTAATCATACGGGTAACGAGGAATATAATTTCTTCATGGCAGTTCATTTTCCTGACAATCAATTACAGATTATTGATTACAACCGCGTTGTAAAAAATTTGAATGGCCTTTCCGAAACAGAGTTAATCGAAAAACTGGCACAAAAGTTTGAGGTTAAAGAAATGGGAACTGAAATATACAAACCAACGAAACTGCACGAATTCAGCATGTACCTTTCAGGAAAATGGTTTAAACTTAACGCCAAACCGGGAACTTATAACGACAATGATCCGATTGGTGTTTTAGATGTTACTATTCTTTCGAACCTTGTTTTAGACCAGGTTTTGGGTATTGCTGATTTACGAACTTCAACCCGCATTGATTTTGTTGGCGGAATCCGCGGCCTTGGCGAATTGAAAAAACGTGTTGACAATGGCGAAATGAAAGTTGCATTCGCACTTTACCCCGTTTCGATGCAACAGCTAATAAACATTGCTGATTCGGGCAACATTATGCCTCCAAAAACTACCTGGTTCGAACCAAAACTTCGTTCGGGTTTGGTAATTCACAAACTGGATTAAAAAGATGAATAATGACTGTCTGAATGTGAAATAGTTGCAGGCAGTTTTCAACTATGAGGCTGTCCCAAAAGGATGGCCTCTATTTTTATGCGGCGATTTTAGGTATTGGTATTTTTAATGTTTTCAGAATCGAGATCGCCCTGTTTTTTGTTTTTGGATACTCAAAAATGGCAAAAACCCAATAAAACACAGCTTTTCCTTCACGAATAGACATACCCATGGCTATTTTGCGCAGGTTGTGGGATATGGCAATCAGCCCAAACTCGATCATTACCTTTTCAATTCCCCTGAGTGAGAACCGGTTGAAGCGGTTGTTCGATTTTGTCTGCCCAAATACGGCTTCCGGTTCTATCGGCCTTCGACTTCGGTGGTATAATCCTTCTTCACTTAAAAGTTTCTCTTTGGCAATTGTTCTGAGGCGGTTTAGATTGTGGTTCACTTCAATGCTCCGGTTTGCTTTGGACTGATGGCACATCCCCCTAAGCGGGCACCCATTACAGTTCTGTGCCTGGTAAATGCTCACCTGGTAGTCAAATCCCAGTTCTGTCTTTCGGTTACTGGTATAGTGTTTATCCATGTGTTGCCCCATCGGGCATACATAAAAATCGTTCTCCCGGTTGTAGTATAGGTTGGCTACCAGGAAGGGGTCTTTCCGGTAGTTCCTTTTTTGTTCTTTATGGAAGTAATTGTATTTGACAAATGCTTCAATCCCTTTATTTTCCAGTTGCTGGTAGTTTTGTTCGCTCCCATAGCCTGAATCGGCTACTACTTTGGATGATTGTTTCCCGTAGTGTGACTCAAACTGCTCCAGGTGAGGGATCAGTGTTGCCGTGTCGCCCGGGCGTTGGTGGAGCGAGTAATGGGTGATAACCTGGTTTTCTGTGCTGATCTGCACATTGTAAGCGGGCTTTAGCTGCCCGTTTTTCATGTGGTCTTCTTTCATACGCATGAACGTAGCGTCGGTATCGGTTTTCGAGTAACTGTTTCTTTCGCCCAGAACATCGAGTTGCTCTTCATACTTCTGAAGACGTGGCAAGGCATCTTCCTGTAGCTTCTTTACCTGCTTTTGCTGGCTCTTGTTCAACCCGGATAAACGATCGTTCAGCTTTTCAATCTTTTCCTGAAGCAAAACCGAATCGATTTTTTCGGGCAAATGGTCTTCTGCCTGATCTGATTGGTCTGATTGGATGGTTGATTCAATTTCTTTCAAAACACTGTCGATCTTGTTTTCAAGTTTTTCCTTGTTCTTTTCCACCGATTTGCGCCATACAAAAGTGTAACGGTTCGGGGCTGCCTCTATTTTGGTCCCGTCAATGTATTGAACATCCAAACTGACATAACCCATCTCAGCCATCAGCCTGACCAACTGGGCAAACAAATCCTGAAGCTTGCCTTTGAGTTTTTGGCTCCGAAAATGGTTGATCGTGCGAAAGTTGGGCAAGGCTTCACCCGAAAGCCACATGTAATGGATGTTTTCTTCCAATTGTCGGGCAATCCGCCGACAAGAGTAAATGTTGTTCAGATAGCTGTAGAACAGAATCTTAATCATCACTCGGGGATGGAAGGAACTGGTTCCGCCTCCTTTATAGGTCGATAAAATATCGTCGATATTTAACTGGTCAACGATCTGGTTGACAAGCCGAACGGGATGGTTCAACGCAATTTTATCACTTAAATTTACAGGAAAAAGTACTGACTGCTGCGAAGTAATACTTTTAAATCGTATGTTTGATCTTGTTGTCATAGAGACCTTTAAGATACTAAATCTTTCAGGGACAACAAAACAAAGGCTGTCCAATTTTACTTTTTGGACAGCCTCATTTATCGTACTCTAAACAAGTTAGCTTGCCTTGCAAATATAAGTTCAGAACCCTGAACCAAAAGCTGAGACTAGAAATAGTAGATATTCTTTGAGCCACGCTTTCCTTTACGCATGTCATCATTGAGAATTTCAACAACCGTACGGCGATTAGCCTGATGTTCCATTTCAGAACAAGGAACACCGTCAGCACATTTGTTTACTAACTGCGACTCCCCATAGCCCTTTGGAACCAATCGGGCTCTATCTATCCCTTTACTAACCAGGTAATCAACAACCGATTCAGAACGTTTTTGAGAAAGCCATAAATTATAATCAGCCGGGGCCCTGCTATCGGTATGCGATCCAACTTCAATTTTAATTGAAGGATTGTCAACTAATATTTTTACCAGCTTATCAAGAACAAGAGCCGCATCAGGTCTGATATTGTATTTATTCAGGTCGTAATACAAATCTTCGAGAACAAACTGTTTTCCAGCCGTAATTTTCTCAAGTTCAACCGTCAAGGTATAATCTTCGAAACCCATACCTTTTGAAGAAAACTTATCAGTTCTGTCGAAATAGCCTTCGGCTGAAACAAAGAACGAATAATCGGTTTCAGGCTTAAGTTTCATCCTTACGATCCCATTGTTATCTTCAAAATCTGTTTCATTGAATTTACCCTGATTGACATCAACCAGCGCATTGGGAATTATCAGTCCGGTTTCTTTATCAATAACTTCAACTGTCAGATAAGACGCATTTTGCTTAAGGTATATTTCTTCATTCTGTACAAAGTCAAATAATGATCCCTTTATTACGATGGCTTTTTGTTCGGGATTGAAACTGTTTTTATCGGCTAGTATCTGATAGTTTTCACCCAGTTCAACCGAAAAATTTACAATACCTTTTTTATCTGCAATCTGAGTATCCAGCACTTTCCCTTTTGAATTTACCAGCTTAACCTGGGTTCCGGGAAGAATACGATTTGTTGCCTTTTCAAGTGTATTAACCCTAAGTTCTATTTTATTGATTCTGAACGAATAATTATCATCATCACCCTTTCCTCCAGGTCGGTTAGACGTGAAGTATCCCGATAATCTTTCGGGATCAAAAACAAGTCCAAAATCATCATACGACGAATTTAAAGGTTCACCTACATTTATTATTTTATATCCGCCAGAATCCATTGGTTCTGCAGCATAAATATCAAGCCCACCATAACCCGAATGGCCGTTGGACGAGAAATACAGAACACCATTTTTATCAACATAAGGAAACATTTCTTTTCCGCTTGTATTAATTGTGGGTCCAAGATTCTCTGGTTTTCCCCAATTCCCATTTACCCATTCTGATTTATAGATGTCAGTTTCGCCAAATCCACCGGGCATATCTGATACAAAATATAAAGTCTTATTATCGGGTGACAATGCAGGATGAGCAACCGAATACTTATTACTGTTGTAAGGGAATTCCCTTATTTTGCTCCATTCATTTCCAACCATATCAGCAACAAATATTTTAAGGTTGTTAACCCCTTGAGGCATAGAAGAAAAAAGATGCCCTTTGGTATAGCTATTACGGGTAAAATACATCGTATTAAAATCGGATGTAAAGCAAACCGGACCTTCATGAAATTTGCTATTTACCAATTTAAATACAGTTTTTTCGTCGGTATCAGCAGGTTCCGATTCAGGTTTTGAAATATAAAGATCAAGAAATGGTTGATCGTTCCAGGCATAAACTGTTTTAACCACAGCAAAGCTGTCTCGCGCTGATGAATAAACAACCTGATTTTTATAGAAAGTAGCGCTCATATCTATAAACCGAGTATTTCCTGGCACATTTTTAATAGTAATATCGGCTCCCAAAATTTTCGAGTAATTTCCCTTCTCAATGTCCTCCAACTGGGTTTTAGCCTTAACATCTCCAGGTTCTTTGGCTAAATATTTTTTAAGCCATTCTTTCGATTCAGACGCCTTACCTACATTAAGCAGTAATTGAGCATAATCGTAATAATCGGATGCCTGACTAATATCAGTTTTAACCAGTAAATCGTAATAATGAAGCGCCTTTTTGTAATTCAGCATTTTATTATAACAATATGCCAGTTTTTGAATATATTCGGTATTACTGCTATTTTCAACATGTAAGCGTTCAAAAATTTCAACAGCCCTGCTATAAGCCATATTATTGTAATAATCGTTAGCGCGACGAACTACCGGTGTTTGAGCATAAGTACTATCTGGGATTACGAATAATAAAGAAAGAAGTGCGACTGAAAAAACGATCATACATCCAGCGTTTCTAAAGAGTATCTGCAACAGACCTTTCTGAATGAAATTCAAATAATTCATAATTACTAGTTTAATTACAGATTTAAAAATACCTGGGCGAAAGAATTTTTCGACCTCTTCTAACAAAATCAAAACTTATATATATTTCGTGAGTTCCCTGGCTATAAACCCCAAGTTTCGATAAAGTATAATCGTACGAATAGCCGATGCTAAGTTCCTTGCTAAGATCAATTTTAACCAATGCCCCAAGGGCATCACCCAAACGATACATCGCGCCAAACCATAACCGGTCTTGTAGTAAAACAGCTAACGAGAGCTCGGTTGAAACCGGTGACCCTTTTACAATTCTGAGTGTAGTTGATGGTTTAAATTTAATGTTTTCAGTTATGTCAAAAACAACTCCTCCTGTAACAAAATAATGCCTCTGCTCTTTGCTAGCCAGTGTATTTGAATTGTCGGATAGACTATTTTGAAGTAATTTAGGAATTGAAAGGCCTAAATAATACCTGTCGGAATAGAGGTAAGTGCCAAGACCAAAATTTGGAAGATACAATTTCTGGTATCCATTCATGGCCAGATAATCATCTTCATGATAATGAATCAGATTATTTAAATCTTTCTCAATAATACTAATCCCGCCTTTCAATCCCAGAGCCAACTTTGTCTTGTTCCTTATTTTCAAATGATAGGAATAATCTGCAAATAAACCAGTTTGTTTTGTAGGTGTTACCTGATCATATAACAAAGTAAAACCGACACCAACATTATACTTAATAAATGGGCTATTAACCGATAAGGCCAACGTTTTTGGAGCACCATCTATACCTACCCATTGCTGGCGATGCATACCAACAATATTTAAGGTTCCCCTACTCCCGGCATAAGCCGGATTTATTGAAACCGGATTATGCATGTATTGGGTAAACATAGGGTCTTGCTGTGCTGATACAGTTACACAAATGCCCATAAGGAAGATAATGATTAAACCAATTTTCGTTCCTTTTGCATGCTTATAAATCGACATCCGTTCTGAATATTTATTAAACATTTCTTTTATCTTTCGAGATATACAAAACCAGCTTTGTGCCTGTTATTACCATATTGAATCAAATAGTAGTAGGTTCCAACAGGTAACGGCTCCTTGCCAACTTTCCTTACATTTGAATATCCATCCCACTCATTTAGATAGCCCACTTTTTCATAGACAATATTTCCCCATCGATTGAGTATGGTTACTTTGTTACTTGGATAACGATCTATACCTTTGATGAAATATGTATCATTTTGGCTATCGCCATTTGGAGTAAATACCTGATCAGGAACAATATCTGCAACCACAATTGTAACTGTAGCTTCCGAACAATCGCCATCGGCATCACAAAGTTTATAGGTGAACGAATCGTTCCCGCTAAAATCGGGAAGTGGAGTATAGATGTAACTACCATCAGGATTAAACATCAACGTTCCTTTTGCAGGTTGCTTAACCAATGACCAGGTATTACCACCATCCTGACTGAGTTTATCATTATCTCCAACATAACCATTCAAAACTTGATCAAGAGGTAATTCTATTTCATCGTTCACAGCTACCGGAATATCGTTTACATCGGTTACTGTAGGATCGTTTTCGGTATTACTATTGTCATCAGATAAGTCCGACACTTTATTGCCTAGCAAATCAACTCCGTCGACTCTAGCCTGGTTAATAACACTTCCTGCAATCAAATCAGCAGATGAAATAGTATATACAGCAGTAAACGAAGTTTTATCAACGGCTCCTGCCTCCAAACTAATTGGTGACCCGGTTACAGTAACCTTAGGATCGGTTACAATTACATTAGTTAAGCGAACCTTACCGGTATTAGTAACAACAAAAGCATAATTGATTTTATCTCCAACATTACCTTTTATACCATCGCCATTTACATCAATTATTGTTGCCGTTTTTATCAGGGCAACTGACCCGCTAGCCAAAGGTGTAACTGTCGGATTATTTGATGTATTACTTGAACTATCAGATAAATCACTCACTTTATTTCCAATTATATCAGTTCCTTCAACTTTGGCCTGATTAGTTACACTCCCAACCAGCATATCGTTTGCAGTGATGGTATAAATAGCATTAAATGTTGTATTGTCGACCTGACCTGCATATAATGTAATTGGACCGCCAGAAACTGAGACCTTTGTATCAGTTACAATTACGTCAGTCAATGTAACAGTACCAATATTTGATACTGTGAAAGAGTATTTAATCTGATCTCCCGTATTTCCTACAAAACCATCACCATTTGCATCAATTACAGTATCAGTCTTAATAATTGCCAGAATTCCGCCTGCAATTGGAGTAACCGTAGGATTATTCCCTGTATTATCCGACGAATCAGACAAGTCGGAAATAATGTTTCCAAGCGGATCGGTTCCTTTCGCTACTGCCTGATTGGTTACACTGCCATTTTGAATATCAGTTGTTGTAATGGTATAAGTAGCCGAGAATGTAGTTTTATCGACTGCTCCAGAAATCAAAGTTATTGGGGCACCCGTAACAGCAACTTTGGGATCACTAATAACAACATTCGTTAAGGTTACTGTACCTGTGTTGGTAACTGTAAACGAATATTTTATTCCATCGCCTGCATTTCCCTTTATTCCATCGCCATTGGTATCTATCAAATCAGCTGTTTTTATGATTGCAATTGCCCCACCAGCCACAGGTGTAACTGTCGGATTATTATCTTTATTACTCTTTTCATCCGACAAGTCCGTTGCAGTCTTTCCATTGACGTCCTTTCCTTCAACTTTAGCCTGGTTTGTTACACTACCATTTTGAATATCGGCGGTGGTAATAGTATAAGTTGCAAAGAATGAAGTATTATCAACTGCTCCGGCAGCCAAAGTAATTGGGCCGCCAATAACAGTGACCTTCGGATCGGTCACCAAAATGCTGGTCAAAGTTACTGTACCAGTATTAGTAACGACAAAAGAATACTTGATCTGATCGCCAATATTGCCCTTAATTCCATCCGTGTTGGTATCAACGATTGTCGACGTTTTTATAAGAGCTATACTTACATCAATTACCGATATTGTAACTGTTGCTGTTGAACAATCGCCATTTGTATCGCATAAACGGTATATGAACTTGTCGATTCCAGTATAACCGACATTTGGTGTATAAGTAAATAAACCGTTATTGGTTAATGAAACAGAACCATTAGTCGGATTAGTAACTAAACTAAATACATTACCTCCATCATCACTCAATGTGTCATTAATTTTCACATCTCCATTAACCGGAACACCTTTCAATGTTGATACGTTATCATCAACAGCTATTGGATTATGGTTAACCGGAGTTACAGTAATTGATATTGTTACAGTAACAAAGCCACCATTTCCATCAATAACACTTATTGTGAATTTATCTGTACCAACATAATTAGTTGCGGGAGAATAGGAATAATGACCATTAGCATCAACTGTTGCTGTACCATGTGCCGGATCAATTCCTTTTATAAAGGTTAATACATCACCATCAACATCAGTAGCAGTTACAGTTCCACTTACAGGTGTATTTTCCGGTGTAACTTTTGCATCATCATGAGCAACAGGCGCATCATTCACCGGATTTATAAGAATTGTAATTACAGAAGTGGCAGTACCTCCATGCCCATCAGTTACAACAACTGTAAATGTATCCCAGCCGTAATAATTAGCATCTGGAATGTATGTGTAATTTCCATTACTGTCAACGGTTACAGTGCCATGAATAGTATCACTAACTTTAGTGAACGTTAATACATCTCCATCACCGTCAAAGGCAACAATATTACTGCTTAACTGGGTGTCCTCAGGTATTATTTTTGTATCATCATAAGCCACAGGAATATCATTTACTGGAATTACAGTAACTAATACTGTACCTGTTGCTGTTCCTCCATGGCCATCATTTACTGATACAACAAAACTATCAGGGCCGTTATAATTCGTAACCGGAGTATAAATAAAATGTCCGTCACTATCAACAGAAACAATACCATGAGATGGGTTACTAACCTTACTGAATGTGAGTACATCACCATTTGCGTCAGTAGCCGAAACAGTACCACTTACCGGAGTATCCTCCATTGTTGAAACTGGTGTAGCAAAAATTACAGGAGGCACATTAGCCTGTACAACAGTAATCACAAGTGTTGCCATTGAACAATCGCCATCAGAATCGCATATTTTATAAGTAATAGTCTCTGTTCCATACCAACTTGTTGTAGGTGTATAAGTATATCCACCCAAAGCTGTCATGTTTATAGTACCATGTAAAGGACCAGTTACCACGCTCCAGGCATTGCCACCATCACCGCTGAGAGTATCATTTACAGAAACATCTCCACTAACTGCTGTATTCTCCATTGTACTATTAATATCGTCTGCCGCTACAGGCTGATCATCTACTGAACTGATCGTGATTGTTACCGTGGCCGTGCTTACATCGCCGTCGGAATCGGTAATCGTATAGTCAAATGAATCTGTGCCGTTGTAGTTGGCTGCCGGGGTATACGTGAAACTGCCGTCGGTACTGAAACTCAATGCGCCGTGCAAAGGATCGCTTACCTTACTCCATACATTGCCGCCATCACCGCTCGGGCTGTCGTTCGTCGCTACCGTGCCGGTATACGGGGTGTCTTCACTGGTACTTACATTGTCATTGACGGCTACCGGTACATCATCCACTGAATTGACAGTGATTGTTACCGTGGCTGTGCTTACATCACCGTCGGCATCCGTAATCGTATAGTCAAAGGAATCCGTGCCGTTGTAGTTGGCGGTCGGGGTATACGTGAAGCTGCCGTCTGCACTGAAGCTCAATGCGCCGTGCAAAGGATCACTCACCTTAGCCCATACATTGCCGCCATCACCGCTCGGGCTGTCGTTTGTCGCTACCGTGCCGGTATACGGGGTGTCTTCACTGGTACTTACATTGTCATTGACGGCTACCGGTACATCATCCACTGAATTAACAGTGATTGTTACCGTGGCCGTGCTTACATCGCCGTCCGCATCGGTAATCGTATAGTCAAAGGAATCCGTGCCGTTGTAGTTGGCTGTCGGGGTATACGTGAAACTGCCGTCTGCATTGAAGCTCAATGCGCCATGCAAAGGATCACTTACCTTACTCCATACATTGCCGCCATCTCCGCTCGGGGTATCGTTCGTGCTTACCGTGCCGGTATACGGGGTGTCTTCACTGGTACTTACATTGTCATTGACGGCTACCGGTACATCGTCTACTGAATTAACAGTGATTGTTACCGTGGCCGTGCTTACATCACCGTCGGCATCCGTAATCGTATAGTCAAAGGAATCTGTGCCGTTGTAGTTGGCTGTCGGGGTATAGGTGAAGCTGCCGTCTGCATTGAAACTCAATGCGCCGTGCAAAGGATCACTCACCTTGGCCCATACATTGCCGCCATCACCGCTTGGGCTGTCGTTCGTCGCTACCGTGCCGGTATACGGGGTATCTTCACTGGTCGATACATTGTCGTTAACGGCTACAGGTACATCGTCTACTGAATTGACAGTGATTGTTACCGTGGCTGTGCTTACATCACCGTCGGCATCCGTAATCGTATAGTCAAAGGAATCCGTGCCGTTGTAGTTGGCGGTCGGGGTATAGGTGAAGCTGCCGTCGGCACTGAAGCTCAATGCGCCGTGCAACGGATCACTTACCTTACTCCATACATTGCCGCCATCTCCGCTCGGGGTATCGTTCGTGCTTACCGTGCCGGTATACGGGGTGTCTTCACTGGTACTTACATTGTCATTGACGGCTACCGGTACATCATCCACTGAATTCACAGTGATTGTTACCGTGGCGGTGCTTACATCGCCGTCCGCATCCGTAATCCTATAGTCAAAGGAATCCGTGCCGTTGTAGTTGGCTGTCGGGGTATACGTGAAACTGCCGTCTGCACTGAAGCTCAATGCGCCGTGCAAAGGATCGCTTACCTTGGCCCATACATTGCCACCATCACCGCTCGGGCTGTCGTTCGTGCTTACCGTGCCGGTATACGGGGTGTCTTCACTGGTACTTACATTGTCATTGACGGCTACCGGTACATCATCCACTGAATTCACAGTGATTGTTACCGTGGCGGTGCTTACATCGCCGTCCGCATCCGTAATCCTATAGTCAAAGGAATCCGTGCCGTTGTAGTTGGCTGTCGGGGTATACGTGAAACTGCCGTCTGCACTGAAGCTCAATGCGCCGTGCAAAGGATCGCTTACCTTGGCCCATACATTGCCACCATCACCGCTCGGGCTGTCGTTCGTGCTTACCGTGCCGGTATACGGGGTGTCTTCACTGGTACTTACATTGTCATTGACGGCTACCGGTACATCGTCTACTGAATTGATCGTGATTGTTACCGTGGCGGTGCTTACATCGCCGTCGGCATCCGTAATCGTATAGTCAAAGGAATCCGTGCCGTTGTAGTTGGCTGTCGGGGTATACGTGAAACTGCCGTCAGCATTGAAACTCAATGCGCCGTGCAAAGGATCACTTACCTTACTCCATACATTGCCGCCATCACCGCTTGGGCTGTCGTTTGTGCTTACATTGCTGGTCAGTGCTGTATCTTCATTGGTCGATACATTGTCGTTAACGGCCAGTGGGGCATCGTCCACACTGTTCACAGTGATTGTTACCGTGGCGGTGCTTACATCGCCGTCGGCATCCGTAATCGTATAGTCAAAGGAATCTGTGCCGTTGTAGTTGGCTGCCGGGGTATACGTGAAACTGCCGTCGGTACTGAAACTCAATGCGCCGTGCAAAGGATCGCTTACCTTACTCCATACATTGCCGCCATCACCGCTCGGGCTGTCGTTCGTCGCTACCGTGCCGGTATACGGGGTGTCTTCACTGGTACTTACATTGTCATTGACGGCTACCGGTACATCATCCACTGAATTGACAGTGATTGTTACCGTGGCTGTGCTTACATCACCGTCGGCATCCGTAATCGTATAGTCAAAGGAATCCGAGCCGTTGTAGTTGGCGGTCGGGGTATAGGTGAAGCTGCCGTCGGCATTGAAACTCAATGCGCCGTGCAAAGGATCACTCACCTTACTCCATACATTGCCGCCATCTCCGCTCGGGCTGTCGTTCGTGCTTACATTGCTGGTCAGTGCTGTATCTTCACTGGTCGATACATTGTCGTTAACGGCTACCGGTACATCGTCCACTGAATTCACAGTGATTGTTACCGTGGCGGTGCTTACATCACCGTCGGCATCGGTAATCGTATAGTCAAAGGAATCCGTGCCGTTGTAGTTGGCTGTCGGGGTATACGTGAAGCTGCCGTCTGCATTGAAGCTCAATGCGCCGTGCAAAGGATCACTCACCTTAGCCCATACATTGCCGCCATCACCGCTTGGGCTGTCGTTTGTCGCTGCCGTGCCGGTATACGGGGTGTCTTCACTGGTCGATACATTGTCATTGACGGCCAGTGGGGCATCGTCTACACTGTTCACAGTGATTGTTACCGTGGCGGTGCTTACATCGCCGTCCGCATCCGTAATCGTATAGTCAAAGGAATCAGCACCGTTGTAGTTGGCTGTCGGGGTATAGGTGAAACTGCCGTCGGCATTGAAACTCAATGCGCCGTGCAAAGGATCGCTTACCTTACTCCATACATTGCCGCCATCACCGCTCGGGCTGTCGTTCGTCGCTACCGTGCCGGTATACGGGGTGTCTTCACTGGTACTTACATTGTCATTGACGGCTACCGGTACATCATCCACTGAATTGACAGTGATTGTTACCGTGGCTGTGCTTACATCACCGTCGGCATCCGTAATCGTATAGTCAAAGGAATCCGTGCCGTTGTAGTTGGCGGTCGGGGTATACGTGAAACTGCCGTCTGCATTGAAGCTCAATGCGCCATGCAAAGGATCACTTACCTTACTCCATACATTGCCGCCATCTCCGCTCGGGGTATCGTTCGTGCTTACCGTGCCGGTATACGGGGTGTCTTCACTGGTCGATACATTGTCATTGACGGCCAGTGGGGCATCGTCTACACTGTTCACAGTGATTGTTACCGTGGCTGTGCTTACATCACCGTCGGCATCCGTAATCGTATAGTCAAAGGAATCCGTGCCGTTGTAGTTGGCGGTCGGGGTATACGTGAAACTGCCGTCGGCATTGAAACTCAATGCGCCGTGCAAAGGATCGCTTACCTTACTCCATACATTGCCGCCATCTCCGCTCGGGCTGTCGTTCGTCGCTACCGTGCCGGTATACGGGGTGTCTTCACTGGTACTTACATTGTCATTGACGGCTACCGGTACATCATCCACTGAATTGACAGTGATTGTTACCGTGGCTGTGCTTACATCACCGTCGGCATCCGTAATCGTATAGTCAAAGGAATCCGTGCCGTTGTAGTTGGCGGTCGGGGTATACGTGAAGCTGCCGTCTGCATTGAAGCTCAATGCGCCGTGCAAAGGATCACTCACCTTAGCCCATACATTGCCGCCATCACCGCTCGGGGTATCGTTCGTGCTTACATTGCTGGTCAGTGCTGTATCTTCATTGGTCGATACATTGTCATTGACGGCTACCGGTACATCATCCACTGAATTGACAGTGATTGTTACCGTGGCTGTGCTTACATCGCCGTCGGCATCGGTAATCGTATAGTCAAAGGAATCCGTGCCGTTGTAGTTGGCTGTCGGGGTATACGTGAAGCTGCCGTCTGCATTGAAGCTCAATGCGCCGTGCAAAGGATCACTCACCTTAGCCCATACATTGCCGCCATCACCGCTTGGGCTGTCGTTTGTGCTTACATTGCTGGTCAGTGCTGTATCTTCATTGGTCGATACATTGTCGTTAACGGCCAGTGGGGCATCGTCCACACTGTTCACAGTGATTGTTACCGTGGCGGTGCTTACATCGCCGTCGGCATCCGTAATCGTATAGTCAAAGGAATCCGAGCCGTTGTAGTTGGCGGTCGGGGTATAGGTGAAGCTGCCGTCGGCATTGAAACTCAATGCGCCGTGCAAAGGATCACTCACCTTACTCCATACATTGCCGCCATCTCCGCTCGGGCTGTCGTTCGTGCTTACATTGCTGGTCAGTGCTGTATCTTCACTGGTCGATACATTGTCGTTAACGGCTACCGGTACATCGTCCACTGAATTCACAGTGATTGTTACCGTGGCGGTGCTTACATCACCGTCGGCATCGGTAATCGTATAGTCAAAGGAATCCGTGCCGTTGTAGTTGGCTGTCGGGGTATACGTGAAGCTGCCGTCTGCATTGAAGCTCAATGCGCCGTGCAAAGGATCACTCACCTTAGCCCATACATTGCCGCCATCACCGCTTGGGCTGTCGTTTGTCGCTGCCGTGCCGGTATACGGGGTGTCTTCACTGGTCGATACATTGTCATTGACGGCCAGTGGGGCATCGTCTACACTGTTCACAGTGATTGTTACCGTGGCGGTGCTTACATCGCCGTCCGCATCCGTAATCGTATAGTCAAACGAATCCGTGCCGTTGTAGTTGGCGGTCGGGGTATACGTGAAGCTGCCGTCTGCATTGAAACTCAATGCGCCGTGCAAAGGATCGCTTACCTTACTCCATACATTGCCGCCATCACCGCTCGGGCTGTCGTTCGTCGCTACCGTGCCGGTATACGGGGTGTCTTCACTGGTACTTACATTGTCATTGACGGCTACCGGTACATCATCCACTGAATTGACAGTGATTGTTACCGTGGCTGTGCTTACATCACCGTCGGCATCCGTAATCGTATAGTCAAAGGAATCCGTGCCGTTGTAGTTGGCGGTCGGGGTATACGTGAAGCTGCCGTCTGCATTGAAGCTCAATGCGCCGTGCAAAGGATCACTCACCTTAGCCCATACATTGCCGCCATCACCGCTCGGGCTGTCGTTCGTGCTTACATTGCTGCTCAGTGCTGTATCTTCATTGGTCGATACATTGTCGTTAACAGCTACCGGTACATCATCCACTGAATTGACAGTGATTGTTACCGTGGCGGTGCTTACATCACCGTCCGCATCCGTAATCGTATAGTCAAAGGAATCAGCACCGTTGTAGTTGGCTGTCGGGGTATAGGTGAAACTGCCGTCGGCATTGAAACTCAATGCGCCGTGCAAAGGATCGCTTACCTTACTCCATACATTGCCGCCATCTCCGCTCGGGCTGTCGTTCGTCGCTACCGTGCCGGTATACGGGGTGTCTTCACTGGTACTTACATTGTCATTGACGGCTACCGGTACATCATCCACTGAATTGACAGTGATTGTTACCGTGGCTGTGCTTACATCACCGTCGGCATCCGTAATCGTATAGTCAAAGGAATCCGTGCCGTTGTAGTTGGCGGTCGGGGTATACGTGAAGCTGCCGTCTGCATTGAAGCTCAATGCGCCGTGCAAAGGATCACTCACCTTAGCCCATACATTGCCGCCATCACCGCTCGGGCTGTCGTTCGTGCTTACATTGCTGCTCAGTGCTGTATCTTCATTGGTCGATACATTGTCGTTAACAGCTACCGGTACATCATCCACTGAATTCACAGTGATTGTTACCGTGGCTGTGCTTACATCACCGTCGGCATCCGTAATCGTATAGTCAAAGGAATCCGTGCCGTTGTAGTTGGCGGTCGGGGTATACGTGAAACTGCCGTCTGCATTGAAGCTCAATGCGCCATGCAAAGGATCACTTACCTTACTCCATACATTGCCGCCATCTCCGCTCGGGCTGTCGTTCGTGCTTACATTGCTGGTCAGTGCTGTATCTTCACTGGTCGATACATTGTCGTTAACGGCTACCGGTACATCGTCCACTGAATTCACAGTGATTGTTACCGTGGCGGTGCTTACATCACCGTCGGCATCGGTAATCGTATAGTCAAAGGAATCCGTGCCGTTGTAGTTGGCGGTCGGGGTATACGTGAAACTGCCGTCTGCATTGAAGCTCAATGCGCCATGCAAAGGATCACTTACCTTACTCCATACATTGCCGCCATCTCCGCTCGGGGTATCGTTCGTCGCTACCGTGCCGGTATACGGGGTGTCTTCACTGGTACTTACATTGTCATTGACGGCTACCGGTACATCATCCACTGAATTGACAGTGATTGTTACCGTGGCTGTGCTTACATCACCGTCGGCATCCGTAATCGTATAGTCAAAGGAATCCGTGCCGTTGTAGTTGGCGGTCGGGGTATACGTGAAGCTGCCGTCTGCATTGAAGCTCAATGCGCCGTGCAAAGGATCACTCACCTTAGCCCATACATTGCCGCCATCACCGCTCGGGCTGTCGTTCGTGCTTACATTGCTGCTCAGTGCTGTATCTTCATTGGTCGATACATTGTCGTTAACAGCTACCGGTACATCATCCACTGAATTCACAGTGATTGTTACCGTGGCTGTGCTTACATCACCGTCGGCATCCGTAATCGTATAGTCAAAGGAATCCGTGCCGTTGTAGTTGGCGGTCGGGGTATACGTGAAACTGCCGTCTGCATTGAAGCTCAATGCGCCATGCAAAGGATCACTTACCTTACTCCATACATTGCCGCCATCTCCGCTCGGGCTGTCGTTCGTGCTTACATTGCTGGTCAGTGCTGTATCTTCACTGGTCGATACATTGTCGTTAACGGCTACCGGTACATCGTCCACTGAATTCACAGTGATTGTTACCGTGGCGGTGCTTACATCACCGTCGGCATCGGTAATCGTATAGTCAAAGGAATCCGTGCCGTTGTAGTTGGCGGTCGGGGTATACGTGAAACTGCCGTCTGCATTGAAGCTCAATGCGCCATGCAAAGGATCACTTACCTTACTCCATACATTGCCGCCATCTCCGCTCGGGGTATCGTTCGTGCTTACATTGCTGCTCAGTGCTGTATCTTCATTGGTCGATACATTGTCGTTAACAGCTACCGGTACATCATCCACTGAATTCACAGTGATTGTTACCGTGGCGGTGCTTACATCACCGTCGGCATCGGTAATCGTATAGTCAAAGGAATCCGTGCCGTTGTAGTTGGCGGTCGGGGTATACGTGAAACTGCCGTCTGCATTGAAGCTCAATGCGCCATGCAAAGGATCACTTACCTTACTCCATACATTGCCGCCATCTCCGCTCGGGGTATCGTTCGTGCTTACCGTGCCGGTATACGGGGTGTCTTCACTGGTCGATACATTGTCATTGACGGCCAGTGGGGCATCGTCTACACTGTTCACAGTGATTGTTACCGTGGCTGTGCTTACATCACCGTCGGCATCCGTAATCGTATAGTCAAAGGAATCCGTGCCGTTGTAGTTGGCGGTCGGGGTATACGTGAAACTGCCGTCTGCATTGAAGCTCAATGCGCCATGCAAAGGATCACTTACCTTACTCCATACATTGCCGCCATCTCCGCTCGGGGTATCGTTCGTGCTTACCGTGCCGGTATACGGGGTGTCTTCACTGGTACTTACATTGTCATTGACGGCTACCGGTACATCGTCTACTGAATTAACAGTGATTGTTACCGTGGCCGTGCTTACATCACCGTCGGCATCCGTAATCGTATAGTCAAACGAATCCGTGCCGTTGTAGTTGGCGGTCGGGGTATACGTGAAGCTGCCGTCTGCATTGAAACTCAATGCGCCGTGCAAAGGATCGCTTACCTTACTCCATACATTGCCGCCATCACCGCTCGGGCTGTCGTTCGTCGCTACCGTGCCGGTATACGGGGTGTCTTCACTGGTACTTACATTGTCATTGACGGCTACCGGTACATCATCCACTGAATTGACAGTGATTGTTACCGTGGCTGTGCTTACATCACCGTCGGCATCCGTAATCGTATAGTCAAAGGAATCCGTGCCGTTGTAGTTGGCGGTCGGGGTATACGTGAAGCTGCCGTCTGCATTGAAGCTCAATGCGCCGTGCAAAGGATCACTCACCTTAGCCCATACATTGCCGCCATCACCGCTCGGGCTGTCGTTCGTGCTTACATTGCTGCTCAGTGCTGTATCTTCATTGGTCGATACATTGTCGTTAACAGCTACCGGTACATCATCCACTGAATTGACAGTGATTGTTACCGTGGCGGTGCTTACATCACCGTCCGCATCCGTAATCGTATAGTCAAAGGAATCAGCACCGTTGTAGTTGGCTGTCGGGGTATAGGTGAAACTGCCGTCGGCATTGAAACTCAATGCGCCGTGCAAAGGATCGCTTACCTTACTCCATACATTGCCGCCATCTCCGCTCGGGCTGTCGTTCGTCGCTACCGTGCCGGTATACGGGGTGTCTTCACTGGTCGATACATTGTCATTGACGGCCAGTGGGGCATCGTCTACACTGTTCACAGTGATTGTTACCGTGGCTGTGCTTACATCACCGTCGGCATCCGTAATCGTATAGTCAAAGGAATCCGTGCCGTTGTAGTTGGCGGTCGGGGTATACGTGAAACTGCCGTCTGCATTGAAGCTCAATGCGCCATGCAAAGGATCACTTACCTTACTCCATACATTGCCGCCATCTCCGCTCGGGGTATCGTTCGTGCTTACCGTGCCGGTATACGGGGTGTCTTCACTGGTACTTACATTGTCATTGACGGCTACCGGTACATCGTCTACTGAATTAACAGTGATTGTTACCGTGGCCGTGCTTACATCACCGTCGGCATCCGTAATCGTATAGTCAAAGGAATCTGTGCCGTTGTAGTTGGCTGTCGGGGTATACGTGAAGCTGCCGTCTGCATTGAAACTCAATGCGCCATGCAAAGGATCACTTACCTTGGCCCATACATTGCCGCCATCTCCGCTCGGGGTATCGTTCGTGCTTACATTGCTGGTCAGTGCTGTATCTTCATTGGTCGATACATTGTCATTGACGGCTACCGGTACATCATCCACTGAATTGACAGTGATTGTTACCGTGGCTGTGCTTACATCGCCGTCGGCATCGGTAATCGTATAGTCAAAGGAATCCGTGCCGTTGTAGTTGGCTGTCGGGGTATAGGTGAAGCTGCCGTCTGCATTGAAACTCAATGCGCCGTGCAAAGGATCACTCACCTTGGCCCATACATTGCCGCCATCACCGCTTGGGCTGTCGTTCGTCGCTACCGTGCCGGTATACGGGGTATCTTCACTGGTCGATACATTGTCGTTAACGGCTACAGGTACATCGTCTACTGAATTGACAGTGATTGTTACCGTGGCTGTGCTTACATCACCGTCGGCATCCGTAATCGTATAGTCAAAGGAATCCGTGCCGTTGTAGTTGGCGGTCGGGGTATAGGTGAAGCTGCCGTCGGCACTGAAGCTCAATGCGCCGTGCAACGGATCACTCACCTTACTCCATACATTGCCGCCATCTCCGCTCGGGCTGTCGTTCGTGCTTACATTGCTGGTCAGTGCTGTATCTTCACTGGTCGATACATTGTCGTTAACGGCTACCGGTACATCGTCCACTGAATTCACAGTGATTGTTACCGTGGCGGTGCTTACATCGCCGTCGGCATCCGTAATCGTATAGTCAAAGGAATCTGTGCCGTTGTAGTTGGCGGTCGGGGTATAGGTGAAGCTGCCGTCGGCATTGAAACTCAATGCGCCATGCAAAGGATCACTTACCTTACTCCATACATTGCCGCCATCTCCGCTCGGGCTGTCGTTCGTGCTTACATTGCTGGTCAGTGCTGTATCTTCACTGGTCGATACATTGTCGTTAACGGCTACCGGTACATCGTCCACTGAATTCACAGTGATTGTTACCGTGGCGGTGCTTACATCACCGTCGGCATCGGTAATCGTATAGTCAAAGGAATCCGTGCCGTTGTAGTTGGCTGTCGGGGTATACGTGAAGCTGCCGTCTGCATTGAAGCTCAATGCGCCGTGCAAAGGATCACTCACCTTAGCCCATACATTGCCGCCATCACCGCTTGGGCTGTCGTTTGTCGCTGCCGTGCCGGTATACGGGGTGTCTTCACTGGTCGATACATTGTCATTGACGGCCAGTGGGGCATCGTCTACACTGTTCACAGTGATTGTTACCGTGGCGGTGCTTACATCGCCGTCCGCATCGGTAATCGTATAGTCAAAGGAATCCGTGCCGTTGTAGTTGGCTGTCGGGGTATACGTGAAACTGCCGTCTGCATTGAAGCTCAATGCGCCATGCAAAGGATCACTTACCTTACTCCATACATTGCCGCCATCTCCGCTCGGGGTATCGTTCGTGCTTACCGTGCCGGTATACGGGGTGTCTTCACTGGTACTTACATTGTCATTGACGGCTACCGGTACATCGTCTACTGAATTAACAGTGATTGTTACCGTGGCCGTGCTTACATCACCGTCGGCATCCGTAATCGTATAGTCAAAGGAATCTGTGCCGTTGTAGTTGGCTGTCGGGGTATACGTGAAGCTGCCGTCTGCATTGAAACTCAATGCGCCATGCAAAGGATCACTTACCTTGGCCCATACATTGCCGCCATCTCCGCTCGGGGTATCGTTCGTGCTTACATTGCTGGTCAGTGCTGTATCTTCATTGGTCGATACATTGTCATTGACGGCTACCGGTACATCATCCACTGAATTGACAGTGATTGTTACCGTGGCTGTGCTTACATCGCCGTCGGCATCGGTAATCGTATAGTCAAAGGAATCCGTGCCGTTGTAGTTGGCTGTCGGGGTATAGGTGAAGCTGCCGTCTGCATTGAAACTCAATGCGCCGTGCAAAGGATCACTCACCTTGGCCCATACATTGCCGCCATCACCGCTTGGGCTGTCGTTCGTCGCTACCGTGCCGGTATACGGGGTATCTTCACTGGTCGATACATTGTCGTTAACGGCTACAGGTACATCGTCTACTGAATTGACAGTGATTGTTACCGTGGCTGTGCTTACATCACCGTCGGCATCCGTAATCGTATAGTCAAAGGAATCCGTGCCGTTGTAGTTGGCGGTCGGGGTATAGGTGAAGCTGCCGTCGGCACTGAAGCTCAATGCGCCGTGCAACGGATCACTTACCTTACTCCATACATTGCCGCCATCTCCGCTCGGGGTATCGTTCGTGCTTACCGTGCCGGTATACGGGGTGTCTTCACTGGTACTTACATTGTCATTGACGGCTACCGGTACATCATCCACTGAATTCACAGTGATTGTTACCGTGGCGGTGCTTACATCGCCGTCCGCATCCGTAATCCTATAGTCAAAGGAATCCGTGCCGTTGTAGTTGGCTGTCGGGGTATACGTGAAACTGCCGTCTGCACTGAAGCTCAATGCGCCGTGCAAAGGATCGCTTACCTTGGCCCATACATTGCCACCATCACCGCTCGGGCTGTCGTTCGTGCTTACCGTGCCGGTATACGGGGTGTCTTCACTGGTACTTACATTGTCATTGACGGCTACCGGTACATCGTCTACTGAATTGATCGTGATTGTTACCGTGGCGGTGCTTACATCGCCGTCGGCATCCGTAATCGTATAGTCAAAGGAATCCGTGCCGTTGTAGTTGGCTGTCGGGGTATACGTGAAACTGCCGTCAGCATTGAAACTCAATGCGCCGTGCAAAGGATCACTTACCTTACTCCATACATTGCCGCCATCACCGCTTGGGCTGTCGTTTGTGCTTACATTGCTGGTCAGTGCTGTATCTTCATTGGTCGATACATTGTCGTTAACGGCCAGTGGGGCATCGTCCACACTGTTCACAGTGATTGTTACCGTGGCGGTGCTTACATCGCCGTCGGCATCCGTAATCGTATAGTCAAAGGAATCTGTGCCGTTGTAGTTGGCTGCCGGGGTATAGGTGAAACTGCCGTCGGCATTGAAACTCAATGCGCCGTGCAAAGGATCGCTTACCTTACTCCATACATTGCCGCCATCTCCGCTCGGGCTGTCGTTCGTCGCTACCGTGCCGGTATACGGGGTGTCTTCACTGGTACTTACATTGTCATTGACGGCTACCGGTACATCATCCACTGAATTGACAGTGATTGTTACCGTGGCTGTGCTTACATCACCGTCGGCATCCGTAATCGTATAGTCAAAGGAATCCGTGCCGTTGTAGTTGGCGGTCGGGGTATACGTGAAGCTGCCGTCTGCATTGAAACTCAATGCGCCGTGCAAAGGATCACTCACCTTGGCCCATACATTGCCGCCATCACCGCTTGGGCTGTCGTTCGTCGCTACCGTGCCGGTATACGGGGTATCTTCACTGGTCGATACATTGTCGTTAACGGCTACAGGTACATCGTCCACTGAATTAACAGTGATTGTTACCGTGGCTGTGCTTACATCACCGTCGGCATCCGTAATCGTATAGTCAAAGGAATCCGTGCCGTTGTAGTTGGCGGTCGGGGTATAGGTGAAGCTGCCGTCTGCACTGAAGCTCAATGCGCCGTGCAAAGGATCGCTTACCTTACTCCATACATTGCCGCCATCTCCGCTCGGGGTATCGTTCGTGCTTACCGTGCCGGTATACGGGGTGTCTTCACTGGTACTTACATTGTCATTGACGGCTACCGGTACATCATCCACTGAATTCACAGTGATTGTTACCGTGGCGGTGCTTACATCACCGTCGGCATCCGTAATCGTATAGTCAAAGGAATCCGTGCCGTTGTAGTTGGCGGTCGGGGTATAGGTGAAGCTGCCGTCGGCACTGAAGCTCAATGCGCCGTGCAACGGATCACTTACCTTACTCCATACATTGCCGCCATCACCGCTCGGGCTGTCGTTTGTCGCTGCCGTGCCGGTATACGGGGTGTCTTCACTGGTCGATACATTGTCATTGACGGCCAGTGGGGCATCGTCTACACTGTTCACAGTGATTGTTACCGTGGCGGTGCTTACATCGCCGTCCGCATCCGTAATCGTATAGTCAAACGAATCCGTGCCGTTGTAGTTGGCGGTCGGGGTATACGTGAAGCTGCCGTCTGCATTGAAACTCAATGCGCCGTGCAAAGGATCGCTTACCTTACTCCATACATTGCCGCCATCACCGCTCGGGCTGTCGTTCGTCGCTACCGTGCCGGTATACGGGGTGTCTTCACTGGTACTTACATTGTCATTGACGGCTACCGGTACATCATCCACTGAATTGACAGTGATTGTTACCGTGGCTGTGCTTACATCACCGTCGGCATCCGTAATCGTATAGTCAAAGGAATCCGTGCCGTTGTAGTTGGCGGTCGGGGTATACGTGAAGCTGCCGTCTGCATTGAAGCTCAATGCGCCGTGCAAAGGATCACTCACCTTACTCCATACATTGCCGCCATCACCGCTCGGGCTGTCGTTTGTCGCTACCGTGCCGGTATACGGGGTGTCTTCACTGGTCGATACATTGTCGTTAACGGCCAGTGGGGCATCATCCACTGAATTCACAGTGATTGTTACCGTGGCTGTGCTTACATCGCCATCCGCATCGGTAATCGTATAGTCAAAGGAATCCGTGCCGTTGTAGTTGGCGGTCGGGGTATACGTGAAGCTGCCGTCTGCACTGAAGCTCAATGCGCCGTGCAAAGGATCGCTTACCTTGGCCCATACATTGCCGCCATCACCGCTTGGGCTGTCGTTTGTCGCTACCGTGCCGGTATACGGGGTGTCTTCACTGGTACTTACATTGTCATTGACGGCTACCGGTACATCATCCACTGAATTAACAGTGATTGTTACCGTGGCCGTGCTTACATCGCCGTCCGCATCGGTAATCGTATAGTCAAAGGAATCCGTGCCGTTGTAGTTGGCTGTCGGGGTATACGTGAAACTGCCGTCGGCACTGAAACTCAATGCGCCGTGCAACGGATCACTTACCTTACTCCATACATTGCCGCCATCACCGCTCGGGCTGTCGTTTGTGCTTACATTGCTGGTCAGTGCTGTATCTTCATTGGTCGATACATTGTCGTTAACGGCCAGTGGGGCATCGTCCACACTGTTCACAGTGATTGTTACCGTGGCGGTGCTTACATCGCCGTCGGCATCCGTAATCGTATAGTCAAAGGAATCCGAGCCGTTGTAGTTGGCGGTCGGGGTATAGGTGAAGCTGCCGTCGGCATTGAAACTCAATGCGCCGTGCAAAGGATCACTCACCTTACTCCATACATTGCCGCCATCTCCGCTCGGGCTGTCGTTCGTGCTTACATTGCTGGTCAGTGCTGTATCTTCACTGGTCGATACATTGTCGTTAACGGCTACCGGTACATCGTCCACTGAATTCACAGTGATTGTTACCGTGGCGGTGCTTACATCACCGTCGGCATCGGTAATCGTATAGTCAAAGGAATCCGTGCCGTTGTAGTTGGCTGTCGGGGTATACGTGAAGCTGCCGTCTGCATTGAAGCTCAATGCGCCGTGCAAAGGATCACTCACCTTAGCCCATACATTGCCGCCATCACCGCTTGGGCTGTCGTTTGTCGCTGCCGTGCCGGTATACGGGGTGTCTTCACTGGTCGATACATTGTCATTGACGGCCAGTGGGGCATCGTCTACACTGTTCACAGTGATTGTTACCGTGGCGGTGCTTACATCGCCGTCCGCATCCGTAATCGTATAGTCAAACGAATCCGTGCCGTTGTAGTTGGCGGTCGGGGTATACGTGAAGCTGCCGTCTGCATTGAAACTCAATGCGCCGTGCAAAGGATCGCTTACCTTACTCCATACATTGCCGCCATCACCGCTCGGGCTGTCGTTCGTCGCTACCGTGCCGGTATACGGGGTGTCTTCACTGGTACTTACATTGTCATTGACGGCTACCGGTACATCATCCACTGAATTGACAGTGATTGTTACCGTGGCTGTGCTTACATCACCGTCGGCATCCGTAATCGTATAGTCAAAGGAATCCGTGCCGTTGTAGTTGGCGGTCGGGGTATACGTGAAGCTGCCGTCTGCATTGAAGCTCAATGCGCCGTGCAAAGGATCACTCACCTTAGCCCATACATTGCCGCCATCACCGCTCGGGCTGTCGTTCGTGCTTACATTGCTGCTCAGTGCTGTATCTTCATTGGTCGATACATTGTCGTTAACAGCTACCGGTACATCATCCACTGAATTGACAGTGATTGTTACCGTGGCGGTGCTTACATCACCGTCCGCATCCGTAATCGTATAGTCAAAGGAATCAGCACCGTTGTAGTTGGCGGTCGGGGTATAGGTGAAACTGCCGTCGGCATTGAAACTCAATGCGCCGTGCAAAGGATCGCTTACCTTACTCCATACATTGCCGCCATCTCCGCTCGGGCTGTCGTTCGTCGCTACCGTGCCGGTATACGGGGTGTCTTCACTGGTACTTACATTGTCATTGACGGCTACCGGTACATCATCCACTGAATTGACAGTGATTGTTACCGTGGCTGTGCTTACATCACCGTCGGCATCCGTAATCGTATAGTCAAAGGAATCCGTGCCGTTGTAGTTGGCGGTCGGGGTATACGTGAAACTGCCGTCTGCATTGAAGCTCAATGCGCCATGCAAAGGATCACTTACCTTACTCCATACATTGCCGCCATCTCCGCTCGGGGTATCGTTCGTGCTTACCGTGCCGGTATACGGGGTGTCTTCACTGGTCGATACATTGTCATTGACGGCCAGTGGGGCATCGTCTACACTGTTCACAGTGATTGTTACCGTGGCTGTGCTTACATCACCGTCGGCATCGGTAATCGTATAGTCAAAGGAATCCGTGCCGTTGTAGTTGGCGGTCGGGGTATACGTGAAACTGCCGTCTGCATTGAAGCTCAATGCGCCATGCAAAGGATCACTTACCTTACTCCATACATTGCCGCCATCTCCGCTCGGGGTATCGTTCGTGCTTACCGTGCCGGTATACGGGGTGTCTTCACTGGTCGATACATTGTCATTGACGGCCAGTGGGGCATCGTCTACACTGTTCACAGTGATTGTTACCGTGGCTGTGCTTACATCACCGTCGGCATCCGTAATCGTATAGTCAAAGGAATCCGTGCCGTTGTAGTTGGCGGTCGGGGTATACGTGAAACTGCCGTCTGCATTGAAGCTCAATGCGCCATGCAAAGGATCACTTACCTTACTCCATACATTGCCGCCATCTCCGCTCGGGCTGTCGTTCGTGCTTACATTGCTGCTCAGTGCTGTATCTTCATTGGTCGATACATTGTCGTTAACAGCTACCGGTACATCATCCACTGAATTCACAGTGATTGTTACCGTGGCGGTGCTTACATCACCGTCGGCATCGGTAATCGTATAGTCAAAGGAATCCGTGCCGTTGTAGTTGGCGGTCGGGGTATACGTGAAACTGCCGTCTGCATTGAAGCTCAATGCGCCATGCAAAGGATCACTTACCTTACTCCATACATTGCCGCCATCTCCGCTCGGGGTATCGTTCGTGCTTACCGTGCCGGTATACGGGGTGTCTTCACTGGTCGATACATTGTCATTGACGGCCAGTGGGGCATCGTCTACACTGTTCACAGTGATTGTTACCGTGGCTGTGCTTACATCACCGTCGGCATCCGTAATCGTATAGTCAAAGGAATCCGTGCCGTTGTAGTTGGCGGTCGGGGTATACGTGAAACTGCCGTCTGCATTGAAGCTCAATGCGCCATGCAAAGGATCACTTACCTTACTCCATACATTGCCGCCATCTCCGCTCGGGGTATCGTTCGTGCTTACCGTGCCGGTATACGGGGTGTCTTCACTGGTACTTACATTGTCATTGACGGCTACCGGTACATCGTCTACTGAATTAACAGTGATTGTTACCGTGGCCGTGCTTACATCACCGTCGGCATCCGTAATCGTATAGTCAAAGGAATCTGTGCCGTTGTAGTTGGCTGTCGGGGTATACGTGAAGCTGCCGTCTGCATTGAAACTCAATGCGCCATGCAAAGGATCACTTACCTTGGCCCATACATTGCCGCCATCTCCGCTCGGGGTATCGTTCGTGCTTACATTGCTGGTCAGTGCTGTATCTTCATTGGTCGATACATTGTCATTGACGGCTACCGGTACATCATCCACTGAATTGACAGTGATTGTTACCGTGGCTGTGCTTACATCGCCGTCGGCATCGGTAATCGTATAGTCAAAGGAATCCGTGCCGTTGTAGTTGGCTGTCGGGGTATAGGTGAAGCTGCCGTCTGCATTGAAACTCAATGCGCCGTGCAAAGGATCACTCACCTTGGCCCATACATTGCCGCCATCACCGCTTGGGCTGTCGTTCGTCGCTACCGTGCCGGTATACGGGGTATCTTCACTGGTCGATACATTGTCGTTAACGGCTACAGGTACATCGTCTACTGAATTGACAGTGATTGTTACCGTGGCTGTGCTTACATCACCGTCGGCATCCGTAATCGTATAGTCAAAGGAATCCGTGCCGTTGTAGTTGGCGGTCGGGGTATAGGTGAAGCTGCCGTCGGCACTGAAGCTCAATGCGCCGTGCAACGGATCACTTACCTTACTCCATACATTGCCGCCATCTCCGCTCGGGGTATCGTTCGTGCTTACCGTGCCGGTATACGGGGTGTCTTCACTGGTACTTACATTGTCATTGACGGCTACCGGTACATCATCCACTGAATTCACAGTGATTGTTACCGTGGCGGTGCTTACATCGCCGTCCGCATCCGTAATCCTATAGTCAAAGGAATCCGTGCCGTTGTAGTTGGCTGTCGGGGTATACGTGAAACTGCCGTCTGCACTGAAGCTCAATGCGCCGTGCAAAGGATCGCTTACCTTGGCCCATACATTGCCACCATCACCGCTCGGGCTGTCGTTCGTGCTTACCGTGCCGGTATACGGGGTGTCTTCACTGGTACTTACATTGTCATTGACGGCTACCGGTACATCATCCACTGAATTCACAGTGATTGTTACCGTGGCGGTGCTTACATCGCCGTCCGCATCCGTAATCCTATAGTCAAAGGAATCCGTGCCGTTGTAGTTGGCTGTCGGGGTATACGTGAAACTGCCGTCTGCACTGAAGCTCAATGCGCCGTGCAAAGGATCGCTTACCTTGGCCCATACATTGCCACCATCACCGCTCGGGCTGTCGTTCGTGCTTACCGTGCCGGTATACGGGGTGTCTTCACTGGTACTTACATTGTCATTGACGGCTACCGGTACATCGTCTACTGAATTGATCGTGATTGTTACCGTGGCGGTGCTTACATCGCCGTCGGCATCCGTAATCGTATAGTCAAAGGAATCCGTGCCGTTGTAGTTGGCTGTCGGGGTATACGTGAAACTGCCGTCAGCATTGAAACTCAATGCGCCGTGCAAAGGATCACTTACCTTACTCCATACATTGCCGCCATCACCGCTTGGGGTATCGTTCGTGGCTACCGTACCGGTATACGGGGTGTCTTCACTGGTTGTAAATGTATCGTTGACGGCCAAAGGTACTCCATCAACAGTAATAGTACCAGTTGCATAAACAGTTCCACAACCACCCGAAAGGGGTATACTATAATTAAAAACTCCTGAAACAGTAGGAGTGCCACTAATAGTTATAGTATTCGAATTCCAAATCGCGCTTACGCCTGACGGTAATCCTGTCGCTATATTTATACCAGTAGCCCCAGTTGTCGAAAAAGTTATATCAGGAATAGCATTATTGATATAAACTAATGGATTTGAAGAAGGTGTGGATACAGAATTATTCGGATTAACAGTTACAGTCGAACTTCCAGTCTGTATATTACTACAGTTGGCATCGCTAACTCTTATTAATGTATATGTAAATGCCCCTGCAGATGATGTTGCCTGGGGAACCGTAACACTATTTCCACTACTTGTTGTAACAGAAGTTTCAGCCCCGGAATTAACCCGATAATAAAAGGTATATGGAGCAACACCATTCGACCCAGTAAATGTAATTAACGGATTGGGATTGTTTAAACACACGGTTGCTGTCCCTGAAATTGTTGCAGATGGAAGCGGATTAACAGTAATAGTAGCACTACCTACATAATTGGTAGAACAACCATTCGAATCGCTCAAAATAATATTACCTGAATTGTAAGTTGTCGTTGAAGTCAACACCCCTGTACTAAATGTATATGTATAAGAACTGGTACTGCCATTATTAATTGTTGCGCTACCGCCAGGGTATACTATCGTCCAGGTCTGAGTTCCACCGGAAATAACAACTGTGATTGTTGCAGAACTACCACTACAAATTGTAGCGGAACCACTTATTTGCGCGGTTAACTGATTGGGTTGTGTAATAGTGACTATTTGAGAAAATGATTGAAGGGATAGAAATAACAAAATAACTATAGTTACAACAGCACGTAAAAATTTTTTCATCATCCAAATTCTTTCTTTTATTTCATCCGTATGGTCTTCTAAGCAGAAAACCTGTCAATTAATCCAATAGCTTAAAACTATCAACAAACAACATTAAGTAAAAAATTGAATTGGATGTTGATAAAATTAAGGACAATTTATTGTTTAAAAATTCAATCCATATTCAAAATTCTAAATTTTAAAACCCCGGAAATAAAACAAACAAACGTGCGCCAAACACATTGAAATGACTAATCACATAGATGTTTTAGGGCATTCTTTTAAAATTTTTTTGAATATAGTTTTAAATAGTATACAATGGATAGATTCTTCTTTTTGACTTATCAAAATACCCTTTTCAATTATCAAATGAAGTTTCGATTAACAATCCATTTACTTTAGAATAGTTGCAAAAAATATTATTGATATAATAAATCATATATCGTTATTTGTAGATTTAGTAAAATAAAAGCATTTACTTATGATTCTTTGTAAAATTACTTCCGATCAAAACATCAGAATTCCAGAAATGTTCTTACGGATTAAAATAGAAATTACAAAAAAAACGAAGTAACCTAACAACAAACAAAAGCCGCACATAATTAAATACAGATTAAACATTTGAATATCAATAAAGTGTAGTTACAATACCGTTTTATCTCTTCCATGTTATCGTCGGGCCGGGTAAATTAAAATAAAAAAATATGATTAAATAAACTTTGAAAAACGACTTTCCTATACTCTGAATCCCTGTGTGGAAAGGTTGTTTTTTCACCTTTCTCTATTAGCATCAGAGGTAAAAAAGCAGAAAGGTTACTTCGTGGCAAGAATATTCTGATGTAAAGATAATTGAGTTGAAATTAGGTATCAGACATGACGAGAAACAATAGTTCTACCAGAACTTACAACCATAAGAAATAAAAAAGGATGGCCTCTACCATCCTTTTCTCACAAAACCAAATTTATTCTCTATGAAAAAAACCAAACTTTTATCTTTTAGCTCTTTGCAAAGCTAACTTAAGGTTCAGTTAACAAGTATAAATCAGCGTTAAAGAACCTTAAATTGCAATTATAGTTTACGTCTACGAGAGCCAACAATAAAAAGAATTCCCACAACAACAAATGGGAATGCTATAAAAAGAGTGATTAAAAAACTTCCCGGGAAATCGTGATAAGTCCGGTTAAAATTCATTTTAAAAACAAAATAGCTAAAAATAGTGCCAACGACTGTAAACAACACTCCTCCAACAAATTCCCATTTCCAGGCAATGAAAAGCAACACCATTAAAATACCGCTTGGAATTAAGTGAATTAAAAAAGCAAGGATTTGCTGCCCAACTGGCAATTGAGGAGTAAATGAATCAAGTGCAAAAACACTTACAAAAAGAATTGCCAGAATACAAAGAATTCGGGGTGCCCAGAACAAAAGGCTTTTAGTAGTCATCATTTCAATCTTTTTTAGGTCCATTTACTTCCTTTTGCAGGATTTTGTTTCTGTCATATTCATGAAATCCAAAATCTTAACATTAGTTAACGTTCGTTGATACCTGTTAACGAAACTACAAAGTACTTTTGTATCGTTAGTTAGAGTATAGCACACAGGTTTTTTTTCATAGAAATAGGTTTAGTTAGGTTAAAAGAGGATGGTAGAGGCCATCCTTTTTTCTTTTTCTTCAACATGATTTTGCTGTAAATTATCTGAATTTATCACCAACCAGGCCAACTCTCTTCCCAAAAAACAATAATTTTGTAAACATCAAGGGTTTATTCATGCCTTGATTTTACAAAGATTGAAAATGAAAGAAAAAACAGAAGCTTTCGCCCGTCTACTTGAAATAATGGATGAGTTACGCGAAAAATGCCCTTGGGACAAAGAACAAACCTTTGAATCTCTCAGAAAACTAACAATCGAAGAAACATACGAATTGGCAGAAGCTATTTTGAACAATGATTTGAATGGTATAAAGAAAGAGCTTGGAGATTTAATGCTCCATATCGTTTTTTATGCCAAAATTGGGTCGGAAAAAGGTTCATTTGATATGAGCGATGTGCTTAAATCCATTAATGAAAAGCTTATTTATCGACATCCACATGTCTTTGGTGAAGTTGATGTGGCCAATTCGCGCGAAGTTGAGCAAAACTGGGAATCTCTCAAACTGAAAGAAAAAGGCGGGAACAAAAGGGTTTTGGAAGGTGTGCCTTCAGCCATGCCAGCTTTGGTCAAAGCTAACCGAATTCAGGAGAAAGCCAGTGGTGTTGGTTTCGATTGGGAAGTCCGCGAACAGGTTTGGGATAAGGTTAGAGAGGAAATCGTAGAACTTAGCCATGAAATAGATCAAGTAGATCAAGATAAGATTGAAGCTGAATTTGGAGACTTGTTTTTTGCTATGGTAAATGCGGCCCGATTGTACGGAATTGATCCTGAAACTGCATTAGAACGAACAAATCTGAAATTTATTAAACGGTTTAATTATCTTGAAAGTCAAACAATTCAAAAAGGTATCGATATGAAGGAAATGTCGCTGGCTGAAATGGATGTAATTTGGAACGAAGCCAAACGTTTGGAAAAACAATAATTAAATCAAAACAATAAAGTGAAGAACCAGAAATCAAACCGGGCCTTGATTTTATATCTGCTGCTAGTCTGTATTTCCACGTCAATATATGCCCAACCCAAACACCTTATTAAAAAAGCAAACAAAGCCTCAACCGAATTCTCTCAAAAAACGTCCGTTGCAACCAATTGCTTATACAAAAAAGATACAGTAATTATCGATTCGAAAGCCAAAACAGTACTACTAAAGATGAAAGAGGAATTTTCATACATTCCTTTTCGGATAGAGAATACACAACAATATTACCAAACTTTTCGGCAATTACTTGGCCATAGATTCCGTAAATATTCGACCTCCATTGAGACAATAGGAAAAGATATTCACCAACTTATTCCTAATTTATACAGAGACCAATCAGTTACCGTTGATACAAAACGACTGAGCCAATCGAAAAGCACAAAACTTCCGGTAGTTCGGAATATTTCTGCGAACAATCATTTTACTGAAGGATTAACAAATCGCAATATCGCACTATGGCACAGCCATGGCTGGTACTACGAAAATACACTCGATCGCTGGGAATGGCAACGGGCAAGGGTTTTCCTTACGGTTGAAGACCTCTGGACCATGAGCTTTGTGGTTCCATACCTGGTACCGATGCTCGAAAGTGCCGGGGCTCAGGTATTTTTACCACGTGAACGCGACACTCAGAAACACGAAATCATAATTGATGCCGATGGTTCTACAAAAGGATCAGTTTATTCGGAAAACGGCCCAGAGTTTCAGAATGCGCCCGAAAAAGGATTTGGGTTGAAGGTTCCGTTTTTACTGGAAGGTGAAAACCCTTTTCAAATGGGACAAACCCGAAGAATGGAGGCCCAGAAATCAGCTAATTCGGTAGTCACTTATCTGCCTGAAATTCCGAAGGAGGGTGAATATGCCGTTTACGTTTCGTATGCAGCAAACGACGGAAATGTTACCGATGCACATTACACGGTCTATCATTCCGGAGGGGAAACGGAGTTTCTGGTAAATCAGACTATAGGCGGCGGAACATGGATTTACCTGGGTACCTTCAGGTTTGAACAGGGAAAAGAAGCCCGGATTGAACTGAACAATCAATCAAGTGAATCAGGTAAATGGGTTTCGGCTGACGCCGTAAAACTGGGCGGAGGTATGGGAAATGTGGCCCGTGGAAAAACCGATGATATGATCCGATTACGGCAAATCCGCAACGAGAAAGGCTTTACAATGGATTCGGCCTTATGGTTGCCATTCGTGAGCCGGCGGCCTAAATACCAGGAAGCTTCGCGTTATTATTTGCAAAGCTCAGGAATGCCCGACACACTTGTGTATTTACTCAACAAAACAAAAGTTGATTACTCAAACCGCGGAAAAGATGCCGCTGCATTTGCCAAACGAGAGGAAGGCAAAGACGATTATAAAGACGACTACCAAAGCCGCGGCGAATGGGTGAATTACCTGTTGGGTGAGCCCAACGGTCCGAAAGCCAATCCGCAGGTGAAAGGCTTGGGGATTCCGGTTGACATGGCAATGGCTTTTCATACTGATGCCGGAGTTACACCCGATAGTACAGTTGTAGGTTCGCTGATGATTTACGACACCACTTATGGTTCGTCCGATTTTGTGAACGGGCAGTCGCGCTGGGCAAGCCGCGATTTGGCCGACATTGTACAAACCCAGGTAACCAACGATTTAAAACAACTATACTTTCCCCAGTGGACACGCCGCGCTTTATGGAACAAACAGTATTCGGAGGCCGCACGTCCTAATGTTCCTACAATTTTGTCAGAATTGCTCTCTCACCAAAACTTTGCCGATATGGTGATGGCTTATGATCCCCGGTTTAAATTTGATGTAAGCCGCGCATTTTACAAAGGTATCCTGAGATTTCTGGCATACCAGAACAGACAAAAATATGTAGTCCAACCTTTGCCGGTCAACCATTTCCAGATGAAATTGGAAGGCCAGGCAGTTCGTTTATCATGGGCCCCGGTTACCGATATACTGGAACCAACCGCAATTGCTAAAAGCTATAAAGTATACACCCGCATTGAAAATAATGGGTTCGACAATGGCGTTGAGGTTTCTGAGCCAGGCTACCTTTGCCAAAACCTGAAACCGGGCATTATTTACAGTTTTATAATAACTGCTTTAAACGAAGGTGGCGAAAGCTTTCCTTCTGAAATACTGGCTTGCAGCCTGCCCGCCAACAATGAAAAACCAGCGTTGATAGTAAACGCTTTCAACCGGGTTTGCGGTCCGGCTGCATTTGATAATGGCAAATATGCCGGATTTTTGACTTCGGAAGATGAAGGCGTAGCTGACAAACGCGATATTTGTTTCGTTGGTGAACAATACGATTTCGACCGAAATTCGCAGTGGAAAGACGATGATGCCTGTGGTTTTGGCTCATCATACGCCGATCAGGAAACGCACTTAATTCCAGGGAATACCTTCGATTATCCGTTGGTTCATGGGCAGTCCTTTCGCGAAAATGGGATAGGCTTTATTTCAATGAGCGACGAAGCATTTATTCAGAATAAATGGAGTAAAAATGATTATTTCGCACTCGACATCATCTTTGGCGAAGAAAAAACAACCAGTCGCTTTTATGGCTTCAAAAAGAAAGATTTTACCCTTTTTACTCCTGAAATGCAAAAAGCCATTTCAGAATATATTTCAGGAGAAAATGCAAAGCTTTTCCTGACAGGCGCTTATATTGGAACTGATCTGGATTTGTGTGGTGATACACTGGCCCGACATTTTGCGGACAATGTTTTACATTACACGTTTATGACTAACCATGCCAGCAAAAGCGGAGAAGTTTATCCGGTAAATGCAGTAAGAAATAATTTCCAGAAGGGTTACCAATTCGAACAAGGATTTAATCAGAATATTTACAAAGTGGAATCGCCCGATGCAATTGAACCCAAAGGCGAAGGGGCCAAAGTACTGTTTCGGTACAAAGACAACAATAAATCGGCAGGCATTTGTTTTGATGGCAATTATCATTCCGTAATTTTGGGTTTTCCGTTCGAGACGATTACTAGCGCTGAACAGCGAAGCAATTTATTGGGCGAGATTTTGCGATATTGGAAACTGAAGTAAAAATTATCAGCCTAAATATTTGGCTTTCAGTGAAAATTGATAAAATATGACACAACTAAAAGATATAATTTCGGAAACAGGTAAGTCAGCCGCAAATATTTTGAATGAATTTACCCAGTCGCAGATTTGGGAATGGCCATTGGCCGCAACAAATTTTGAGGGATTGAAAAAAGTTCAGGAACGTATTTATCAATATGATAATTTCCAGATCAGGACCCAGTTTAATCCTGAACGGATGCGCTCATCGGTAGCTGAAGTGGATAAAAAAACTATTGCTGCCCGACAATGTTTTTTGTGCAACGAAAACCGTCCGAAAGAGCAAAACGCTATTGAATTTGGTAACGATTTCCTGATTTTGGTCAACCCCTTCCCTATTTTTAAAAACCATTTTACAATTTCGTGCAACCGTCATACAGCCCAACGTTTCATTGGAAATGCCCGAATGTTGCTCGAACTGGCTGCTGCAATGGAAGGATTCACAGTTTTTTACAACGGCCCGGAATGCGGAGCCTCAGCTCCCGATCACCTGCATTTTCAAGCAGGCGAAAGCAGCTTTATGCCCGTAACCGATGATTTTGAGCGACTAAAACTTATGGAACGATTGTTGTATCGGGGTAAAAATACGGAAGTTTGGGCTTTCGACAATTATTTGCGAAAAATGATCTCAATTCAAACCCTGTCAATGGATGAAGGGCTGAGAATCATTGAATTATATTATGAGCATTTTTCTGCAATTCAGCCCGAAAAAGTGGAACCAATGATGAATGCGTTGTGTTCGTGGAGAGAAGGATATTGGACAATTCACCTGTTTCCACGCAAGGCACACAGGCCAAGTCATTTTTACGAAAGTGGCGAAAAGCAAATTTTAATTAGTCCTGGATCAGTTGATTTTGGCGGAGTTTTTATTCTGCCCCGACATGAAGATTTTGATAAAATAACTAAAGAAAATATTGTAGATATATTACAACAAGTTTGTCTAAAACAGGATACATTTGATGAACTGACAGGGCAATTACAGGATGATTTAACTAAATTTGTTTAAACACAATTTTTATTACAAGCTAATGATTATCTATAATAAAATCTATAATTCATTCGGACCAATTAGTTTTGCAAGTAAGCTTCTTTTCGTATTTGGCTGTAGTACAGTCTGGTTTTCGCCGTATGCGGTTTTTCTGATATTTGGAGGAGCATTTTTCGGATTTACGTACCTCAGCACCACCATCGATGTTGAGAAAAGAAAAATTCGGTCGGGCGACGTTCTTTTCGGTATCTTCAAAACCGGGTTTTGGTTAACTGTGAAACCTGATATGTCAATTGGAATTCAGAAATCAAAAAAAGTGTGGAAAACATTCAGCCTGAGCAACAGGATTTGGGAAACCGAAGAAAATAACTACCTGATTTTTCTGTTTAAATCGAACGGCAAAAAGTTGTTGCCTTTATCAAAGGTTACGAACCAGGAATTGGCCAAAGATGAGTTATTTCGTTTGAGCGACCTTTTAAATTTGAGAAATATTCAACCATGAAATAGCTATAAGAGAAAACTTCGAACACAGACAAACACAAGCTTTCCCGATTCGGGGCAAGCTATGTGACAATTAAAAACAAAGTATCTTCTGATGAAAATATACATTTCGATATTGCTGTTGCTAATAAATAGCCAATTATTTGCAACAGATGGAATTAAAACCGGCGCCGAACAAACTGAAAAATATTTGCCCTTACTTAAAGGTAAACGTGTTGCTGTTGTTGCCAATCAAACTTCGGTTATCGGAAAAACTTTGTTGGTTGATTCGCTATTGTCACTGCAAATAAAGGTTGTTAAAATATTTGGCCCTGAACATGGTTTTCGTGGAACAGCCAGTGCCGGGGCCGTGGTCGCCGACAGCATTGACCCTAAAACCGGTATTCCTGAAATATCGCTCTACGGAAAGAAAAACAAACCAACAAAAACCGACCTTGCCAATGTCGATTTGGTCATTTTTGACATTCAGGATGTAGGCGCCAGGTTTTACACATACATAAATCTGTTGGCTCACATAATGGAAGCTTGTGCCGAAAACAACAGAGAATTATTACTGCTCGACCGCCCAAATCCAAATGGGAACTGCATCGACGGGCCCATTCTGGATATGAAACTGAAATCGGGAATTGGGATGTTTCCGATACCTATTACCCACGGAATGACTATGGGCGAATTGGCGCAAATGTACAACGGCGAAGAGTGGCTGTCCAATAAACAAAAATGTAAAACCACCATTATTCCTGTGGCCAATTATGCGCACAATGCAGATTATGTGTTGCCGGTAGCACCATCACCCAATTTGAATACCCAGCAGGCTATCTGGCTTTATCCATCGCTTTGCCTGTTCGAGGGAACCATTATCAGCCAGGGACGCGGAACACGTTTCCCGTTTAGTATGCTTGGAAATCCTGAGCTGAAAGGGAAATACAGCTTCTCATTTACACCAGTCAGTATAAAAGGAATGGCCGAAACGCCGCTTTTTCAGAATAAGGAATGTTTTGGAATTGACCTTCGAAAGTATGACACTACTGAACTTCGAAAAAACGGAAAAATAAACCTTTCGTGGCTGATAGAGTTGTATAAGTCATATCCCGATAAAGTAAAATTCTTCGATTCGAAGCAAAGCAACCAAATCGGGAATTTCGATAAACTGGCAGGAACAAGTCAACTCCGTGAGCAAATTATTGCAGGAAAATCAGAGCAGGAAATCCGCAAATCGTGGGAACCTGGGCTGTTGGAATTTAAAAAAATGCGTTCGAAATATTTATTGTATAAATAATGAAATAGCCATCTTGCCAAAAGCGAGACAAACCGAAAATAAATTGACCAGCAGGAAATCTGCAAAGCGAATAAATGGCTATTTCCTATGAGTACGTAACAAAGTTTAATGTAGTAATGCTAAAATTCATACAGATGAATGTAAAAATACTTTATATTGTTATTCAAATACTTGCGATTAGCCTAACTTCATTCGCCGAATCAAGGCAAGTCCAAGTTGCCAATCGGATTATTCAATCGGTTGGGAGAAAATTTGCACCCGACAAACGGACAGCCATTTTCTCGGTTCAAGTCGTTGGGGTTGCCGGGAAAATAATCCTGAAAGGAAAAACCGATCAACCTGAAGCTCAAAAGCTAATGTTGGATTCCCTTTCTATGCTGAAAATTCATGTTCAGGACTCTGTTCTTATTTTACCAAATAAAAACCTGGGCGAAAAAACATGGGGAATTGTTAAACTTTCGGTTGCCAATGTGCGCACAATTCCCGCACATGCCGGAGAGATGGCGACACAGGTTTTAATGGGAACACCAGTTAAAATTTTGGAAGAAAAAGACGAATGGTGGTTGATTCAAACCCCCGACAAGTATATTGGCTGGACCAATCACGGAGCAATCATTCCTAAAACAGCCGAAGAATTGGATGTCTGGAAAAAAAGTAAACGGTATATATACAACGAATTAAATGGTCATGCTTTATTCTCTCCAGATAAGAAATCGTTACCTGTTTCAGATCTGGTTATTTGCGATTTATTTGAAGTTATTGGCGAACACAAAGGCTATTTACAAGCACTTTTACCCGACGGAAGGACGGCTTATGTGAAGAAAAATGAATGCTTGTCGTTTCAGGAATGGACCACCCGACCATTACAGATATCATCGGTTATGTCTGTGGCAAGACAGATGATGGGAGTGCCATACTTTTGGGGCGGAACTTCGAGCAAAGCTACTGATTGTTCGGGCCTGACAAAAACATCGTATTATGCACAGGGCGTAGTTTTGGCCCGCGACGCCTCGCAACAGGTAAAATACGGAATGCACCCCGATTTTTCAGACTATCGCAACTTGCAGCCTGGCGACCTGATTTTCTTTGGTAGTAATCCGCAAAGGGTGACTCATGTTGCCTTATGCCTTGGCAATGGTCTATTTATCCATGCCTCAGGTTCTTCGGCTATGGTTCGGCTCAACAGTCTTAACCCATACGATCCACTGTTTGATGCCAACTTGCTTAAAATTGTTGTTGGCTCAAGCCGAATTGCGAATTCGCTCAATACCGAAGGAATTACGCTGGTAAAAGATCATCCCTGGTATAGCCTCCCCTAAATCACCTCCGAAAGAGGGGACTTTAAAAAGTGTATTGAGCAATATTTTGACAACAACAAATAATACCTATATGAACTCAAATCGAAAAAATAATCACCGCGACCTTTTTACACCCTCTCCCTCGGAGAGGGCTGGGGAGAGGCTTCAGAACTCTCGTCGCAACTTTATACGCACTGCAGGAATATCAACATTGGTAGGTGTTTCCGGGTTCGAATCAGTTTTTGCAGCTACCAAAGATAAAAGGCCAAAACCTTCAGGAAATAGACTGAAACTGAGTTTTGTACCACATGAACTGATGTTGAGGCACACTTTTACGCTGGCAAACAGCTCGCGCAAAACCACGCCTGATGTGCTTACCCGCATTGAATTTGATGGTGTGGTTGGCTATGGCGAAGCATCGATGCCGCCTTATTTGGGCGAAAGCATCGATTCTGTTTCAAAATTCCTGTCGTCACTCAACCTGGCCCAATTCAAAGATCCATTCCGGGTTGAAGAAATATTGGCTTATATCGATTCGGTAATTCCCGGGAATTGTGCTGCAAAAGCTTCAGTTGACATTGCGTTACACGATTTGTTGGGCAAAATAATGGGGCAGCCTTGGTACAAAATCTGGGGATTTAAGCCTGAAACAACTCCCAACACATCATTCACTATTGGTATTGATACGCCTGAAGTAGTGCGCCAAAAAGTTGCCGAAGCTGCACCCTACAAAATTTTGAAAGTAAAACTTGGACAAGCTACCGACCGCGAAATGGTCGAAACGATTCGCTCGTCGACCGATAAACCGCTTTGTGTGGACGTGAACCAAGGCTGGACCGATAAAAGTAAAGCATTGGAAACCATTCACTGGCTCAAAGGGAAAGGGGTTGTTTTTGTTGAACAGCCCATGCCCAAAACAGCCATCGACGATATAGCCTGGCTGACACAAAATAGCCCGTTACCCATTATTGGCGACGAGTCGGTACAACGGTTACCTGATGTAATCAAGGCCAAAGGAGTTTACAATGGCATCAACATCAAGCTTATGAAATGTACCGGGATGCGCGAAGCCCATCAAATGCTAACCTTGGCAAAATCGCTCGGGATGAAGGTGATGATTGGCTGCATGACCGAAACCTCGTGTGCAATTTCTGCCGCAGCGCAGCTTTCACCAAAATGCGACTGGGCCGATTTGGACGGAAACCTGTTGATTTCGAACGATCCTTATTCAGGCGTACAGGTGTTGAATGGGAAAATTACGCTTCAGGATAAACCCGGCTTGGGACTTGAAACAGTAAAAACTGTCTTTTAATTTCATTGGTGTCCGGTTAAAATTTTCATAGTTATCCGTAACCTAATAATTTAAAGGCATTTTTAATTTTGTTTTGGTGACTTTGTGGCTGTCATTGTCTATTGATACTGAAAAATATAAAGTGACACAAAGATATAGATATGTTCAGTAAACAACATTTTCTTGTGATTTGGTGTAGCAAAAACAAACCTTGACGGGTAACAATTGTTTCAGGTTTCACAAAATCGAGAAACCTGAATAAAATATGAAAAATCAAAAAATACTAATTACCGGTGCCATTTTCATGGCTTTAGCTGTTTCGCTCGGCGCTTTTGGGGCACATGCCCTGAAAAAAGTGTTGTCGCCCGAAATGCTAACCACCTATCATATCGGTGTCGAATACCAGTTCTATCATGCGCTGGGATTGTTAATTATTGGATTAACAGGCTTCCATGTAAAATCTAAGTTTATTGGCTGGGCAGGTGTTTTAATTACAACTGGCATTATCTTGTTTTCAGGAAGTTTATATGCGCTTAGCTTATCGGGGATAAAATCGCTGGGAGCCATTACGCCACTTGGTGGCTTGTCGTTTATTGCCGGATGGATTTGTCTGGCATTGGCTTTGGTGAAAAAATAATTTTTGCTCAGCGACATTTGACTTTAAACTTTTTCCGTTTACCTTGTCGTCCTGACCTTTCTCATGGTTCAGGTGGTTGAATTCAGGCTTCTTTGCCTTTATTTTTCAAATTCAGGATTGCTAATTTTGGATTATTATATTTGTCGAAAAAATTGAAGTAAAATTGAACAAATCATGATAAAAAGAATTCAACGAATTGCTATTCTGTCGGTTTTTATGCTGACAGGTGCAGCACAGTTTTCGAATGCCTGCACCAATTTTTTAATTAGTAAAGGAGCTACGATCGATGGATCGACCATGATTACTTACGCAGCCGACTCGCACACGCTCTATGGCGAATTGTACTATCAACCTGCCAAAGATTATCCGGACGGTTCGTTTCGCGATATTGTTGAATGGGATACAGGTAAATTCCTTGGCCGTATTCCGCAGGTGCCTCATACTTTCAGTGTCGTTGGAAACATGAACGAATTCCAGGTAGCTATTGGCGAAACGACGTTTGGTGGTCGCGAAACTCTATTTAAGCAGTCAGGTGCTATTATGGACTATGGCAGCTTAATTTATGTGGCCCTTCAGCGAGCTAAAACTGCCCGCGAAGCCATTGAGGTAATGACAAGCCTTGTAGAAAAATTCGGTTATGCAAGTGAAGGCGAATCGTTCTCAATTTCTGACCCCAACGAAGTTTGGATTATGGAGATGATTGGTAAAGGCGAAGGCGAAAAGGGCGCCGTTTGGGTGGCCCAGCGTATTCCCGACGGATATATTAGTGGACATGCCAACCAGGCGCGCATCACAACTTTTCCGATGAACGACCAGAATAATTGTTTGTTTGCCAAAGATGTTATTTCATTTGCCCGCGAAAAAGGATGGTACGAAGGTAAAAATACTGATTTCAGTTTTTCTGATGTTTATGCCCCAGTTGATTTTAGTGGCGCCCGTTTTAGCGATGCCCGCGTTTTTGCCGGGTTCAACAAAGTATTTTCAGGGATGAAGCAATACGAAGAATATGCGCTGGGCAACGTAAAACATGGTGGCGAAAACAATTTTCCGACCAACCGAATGCCGCTGTGGATAAAACCCGACAAGAAGCTTAGTGCACAGGATGTGATGAGTATGATGCGCGACCACTATGAAGGAACTGCTTTGGATATGACGAAAGATATTGGTGGCGGTCCTTATAAATTACCTTATCGTTGGCGTCCGCTTACTTTCAAAGTTGATTCGGCCAGTTATGTGAACGAACGCGCCATTTCGACCCAGCAAACCGGTTTTTCGTTTGTAGCCCAGTCGCGCTCATGGCTGCCAAATCCTATCGGTGGAATTCTTTGGTTTGGCGTTGACGACACCTACAGTACTTGTTATGCACCTATATATTGCGGGATTACTGAAATTCCGGAGTGCTTTAAAGTTGGCAACGGAGACATGCTAACCTTTTCTGAAACTTCGGCATTCTGGACATTCAACCTGGTATCAAACTTCGCTTACCTGCGTTACAACGATATGATTCCCGATGTCCAGAAAGTCCAGAAAAGCCTTGAAGATAAATTTGTAGCCTATACACCAAGTGTTGATCAGGCAGCTCAAAGCCTTTGGAATTCAGGCAAAAAGAACGAAACGCTGCAATTTCTGACCGACTATTCAGTCAACCAGGCTAACGGAATGACCAAAGAATGGAAGAAATTGTCGCAGTACCTGATTGTGAAATATATCGACGGAAATATCAAGAAAGAAAAAGATGGTGCATTTGAACGCACTGAAACAGGTATGCCCCCAAGTCCAAAACAACCAGGATACCCTGATTGGTGGAAAAAAGTAATTGTGAATCAAACCGGCGATCACTTGAAAATGGTGGGAGCTCCAAGTCACTAACATAAGTTGAAGGAAAAAGTTATTGATCATTAGGAAAAATAAAAAAGGCAACTTTTCAAATGACGAATGACTTTTTCCTTCTTACCAGCTGATATAAAGATCGACACTTTTTTAAGGTGCTGTTGGCGGGATGGAAAATTTTATTATTTTTGCGCCACATTTTCGCAATCTCTTACTCGTTGATTTGAAGTAATATTGCCACTAAAACATAAAAAAATGGATTTAATTAAAGTTGCACAACAAGCATTTGCAGTTGAAACAAAAGAACAACCGCAATTTAAAGCTGGCGATACGATTACCGTTCACTACAAAATTAAGGAAGGTAATAAAGAACGTGTCCAGAATTTCCGTGGAGTGGTTATCCAGCTGAAAGGCGAAGGCGTTACAAAAACATTTACTGTACGCAAAATGTCGGGAAACATTGGCGTTGAAAGAATTTTCCCTTTGTATTCTCCATTCATCGACCTGATTGAAGTGAACAAGAAAGGTATTGTTCGCAGAGCTAAATTGTATTATTTGCGTTCTCTTACCGGTAAAAAAGCCCGTATCAAAGAAAAACGCGTTTGAGAAAATATTTTTCTTTATCAGAGAGGTTGGATCGAAAGTTCCAACCTCTTTTTTTTGCTGCAATTCAAACCACTTCAACTATTCTAAAAATCAGTAACTTTACGACTGAAAACCAACAAAAATGTTACCTGATGAATCAACTAACTTTTCCGATCGGCGAAATTGCACGCCAAAATTTCAATACAATTCCAGTATTTCGAAAATACGGTATCGACTTTTACTGCAAGGGGGAAAGCTTGCTGGCCGATGCTTGTGCGCTGATTCATTGCGATATGCAAACAGTTTTGAAGGAACTTCAGGTTGCTTTAGCGAAAAGCATTGATGAAAACCAGGATTTTAATTCCTGGACGTCGGAAAAGCTGATTGTCCATATCATTGATGCTCATCATCAATACGTCAATATTCACGTTCCGGAAATTACAGCCCTGATAAAAACAGTTTGGGAAAATAAGGAGGTTTACGATTATGATTTTAAGCGAATAAATGACCTGTTTCGCCAGCTGGGAAACGATATGAAACAGCACATGCAGAAAGAAGAACTGGCCCTGTTCCCATGCATCGTAAAGCTGGAATCGGGTCAGAGTTTACCTGCCGGATCGTCGGTAAAATCGCTGATTACGGTTGTTGAGTTTGAGCACGATACTTCAGGTATTATTATTAGTCAGATCAGTCGATTGTGCAATAACTACATTGTACCTGAAGCTGCCAGCCCGCTCTTCAGCTCACTATTCAATAAACTCAGCGAATTCGAGGCTGACTTAATCATGCACATTCATGTCGAAAACAACGTTTTGCACAAAAAAGCGGTCGAATTGGAACTTTCGCTGATGAACTGACCTAAATCTACCGATACACTTTATGCCCGATTAGCTTCAAACTCCCTTCTTTCTCAAGGTTCTTTACCGAGCGGATGACTGTTTCGACGCGTAATCCGGTGAAATCGGCAATTTGCTGGCGGGTGAGGGTCACTTCGTATTTTTCGTTGGCCTGAACACCTTTTTCTTTCTTCATGTAGTCGATCAGGCTCAAAATACGGTGCTCAGGATTGTAGCCCGATATCTCCTTCAGGATCATCGATTTGTACAACAACCGGTAGGCCAGCATTTGGGTAAAAGCGAAGTGAATGTCCGGATTTTCCTTCAGGAGCTTGATGAATTTGGCTTTGGGCAGCTTGTAAAGGCAACTATTTTCCTCGGCTACAGTACAAGCCGGGTAAGGCGAATCGTCGAATAACGGCGGCTCTCCAAAGCTTTCGCCAGCTTCGAACATGCCTTGGGTAAACATTTTTCCTTCCGAGTTGAGGTTGAACATTTTAATTTTTCCGCTCTTAACCTGGAAATAGTTGGTTACCCTTTCTTTCTCGTGAAAAAGGTGTTGCCCTTTCTCTATCTTAATTTCAGTGGCGCCGTACTGAAGAAGTAATTGTTCTGAGATCATTTTCAACATTTTGGGGGATTCGATATTGCCACAATGACACAAAGTTTCACAAAGTAATATTTTAGTGTCGCTTAGTGTCTTAGCGTCTTTATGGCAGTTTCCTTTCCAAACAAATTTACTCAAAAGAATAAAATAAGAGTTTTTTATCTGCTATTTCTATTCTTCATTTTCAAATAAATTCTAAAATATACATATAACATACAGAAAAACAAACGGATATGATTTTATCGTCTTATGATTTGGCTCATAAAAATACCTGAAAGTCCGAATCTATTTTTGCTCATACCAGATTGAGAGTAAGCAAAACAATTTATAAATCTTAAAAAGTAAACTATGAATATTCGGAAACTATGGTTTGGATTTATCGCGGTAATGGCCGTTAGTTTTGGAGTACTGGGCTACTTCGGAATCGAAATTTACAACCAGGCACCGCCTATTCCCGAAAAAGTGGTAACCGCCGACGGAACGGTACTTTTTACGGGCAATGACATTAAAGACGGGCAAAACATCTGGCAGTCGATTGGCGGACAGGAGTTGGGTAGTGTTTGGGGACACGGCTCGTACCAGGCACCCGACTGGACGGCAGAATGGCTGCACAAAGAAGCCATTGCCATGCTCGATGGCTTGTCGATGGAAAAATTTCAAAAGAAATTCGACGAAATTGATCCAGCCGATCAGGCTTTCCTGAAAATCAAACTTCAGGAAGAAATCAGGAAAAACACGTTTAGCAGCGCTTCGAAAACCATTACGGTAAGCGGTTTGCGAGCCAATGCGATTAAGAGTACTGCTGCATTTTACTCCGGATTGTTTACCAACGACCCTGCAATGGCTAAACTGCGTCGGGATTATTCGATTCCTGAAAATTCGATCAAAACGCAGGTTCGGATGGACAAAATGACGGCTTTCTTCTTTTGGGCATCGTGGGCTTGTGTAACCGAACGCCCCGGCAGCGACCTCACTTACACGCACAACTGGCCGCACGAAGAGTTGGTTGGCAACGTGGCTACAGGCGATTTGCACATCTGGACCGGTTTCAGTGTGATCATTCTCCTGCTGGGCGTGGCTTTGCTGGCTTACCAGTATGCCCGTACCCGCGACAAGGAGGAACATGTGCCAATGCCTTCGGAAAATCCGCTGATCAACCTGACTTCGACACCGTCGATGAAGGCGACGCTGAAATATTTCGTGATTGTGACCGCGCTGATCCTGGTGCAAATCATAATGGGTATTGTTACGGCACACTTTGGTGTGGAAGGGAATGCACTGTATGGGATTGATTTAGGTTCTATTCTCCCCTACTCTATCTCGCGTACCTGGCACGTGCAGTTGGCCATCTTCTGGATTGCAACATCATGGCTGGCAACTGGTTTGTATATTGCTCCGGCAGTTTCGGGCTATGAGCCTAAGTATCAGCGATTGGGTGTGAATGTGTTGTTTGGCGCGCTTTTGGTGATTGTTGTTGGTTCGTTGGCTGGCCAGTGGATGGGCGTGATGCAAAAGCTGGGTCTGGCCGAAAACTTCTGGTTTGGTCACCAGGGTTACGAATATGTCGACCTGGGTCGCTTCTGGCAGATTTTCCTCTTTGCCGGTTTGTTTATCTGGCTGGCACTGATGGTTCGCCCGTTAATTCCGATCTTGAAAGCTCCTTCCGAAAGCCGTAACCTCATCATTCTGTTTGTGGTGGCATCGGCTGCTATCGGCTCGTTCTACGGCGCCGGACTGATGTGGGGACAACATACCAACCTGGCCATTGCCGAATACTGGCGCTGGTGGGTGGTGCACCTTTGGGTTGAAGGTTTCTTCGAAGTGTTTGCAGCTGTGGTTTCAGCCTTCATTTTCGTGAAACTCGGCTTGCTACGCATCAAATCGGCTACAACAGCCGTGCTGTTCTCCACCATTATCTTCCTCGGCGGAGGTATCATTGGTACATTCCATCACCTTTATTTCACCGGAACGCCAACCGCAGTGCTGGCTCTGGGCGCCACATTCAGCGCGCTCGAAGTTGTTCCGCTCGTGCTGATGGGCTTCGAGGTATGGCACAATTACAGCCTCAGTCGCCACACCAATTGGCTGGCCAATTACAAATGGCCGATCTACGGACTGATTTCCGTAGCATTCTGGAACTTAGTTGGCGCCGGTATCTTCGGATTCCTGATTAACCCGCCAACCGCCTTATATTACATGCAGGGTTTGAACACCACTCCGGTACACGGACACACTGCCCTGTTTGGCGTGTACGGAATGCTGGGAATTTCGCTGATGCTTTTCGTTCTTCGCAACATGTGGGTACGTAGCCAGTGGAACGACAAACCGCTGAGCATTGCCTTCTGGGCAATTAACATTGGCTTGCTTTTGATGGTGCTCATTAGCGTACTTCCGGTTGGTTTATACCAAACTGTGGCCAGTGTGAAACATGGCATGTGGTACGCCCGTTCGGCCGAATTCCTGCAACAGCCGTTTATGCAAACGCTGCGCTGGTTGCGCGTAATTGGCGATACCATTTTTGCAGTTGGCGTAGTGGCGCTGGTGTATTTTGTTGCCGGACTGGTCTTTGGCTGGTCTGTGAAAAAAGAGAATTAAATGTGTTAATACCCCTGACAGGGTTTTGAACCCTGTCAGGGGTGGTGTAACAATAACAACAATAAATTCAGAAAAAATGGAAAATTTAAGAAACAAAACAGTAGGTGAAATTGTGAAAGACGATTTCAGGGCAGCAGATATATTTACCAGCTATGGAATTGATTTTTGCTGCGGAGGGAAAATTTCGGTGGCCGATGCCTGTGCCGAAAGCGGTTGCGATGAAGCGAAAGTATTGGCCGAAATCGAGGCCCTGAAATACCAGGCCAGAGCGGCAACACACGACTTCGACAGTTGGAAGCTCGACTTCCTGACCGACTACATCATTAATACGCACCACCAATACGTGAAACGGGCTATTCCGCAGATTTTGCCTTTGGCACAGAAGGTTGCCGAAGTGCATGGCGACAATCATCCTGAAGTGATAAAAATTAACGATCTGTTCCAGGATTTAGCTGAAGAGTTGACTTCGCACCTGCATAAAGAAGAAATGATTTTGTTCCCGTATATCAAGAAACTGGTGGCTGCCGAGGCGGCAGGTGGTTGCGACGATGGCGCTTGTTTTGGCACCATTGCATCGCCCATTTCGGTGATGGAAGCCGAGCACGAAAATGCCGGTGTTATCCTGAAACAGTTGTATGCGTTGAGCTATGGCTATACGGCCCCCGAAGATGCCTGCAACACGTTCCGCGTATTGTATGGCAAGCTAAAGGAATTTGAAGATGATTTGCACGTACACATCCACCTCGAAAACAACATCCTGTTCCCAAAAGCCATTGAGTTGGAACAGGCGTTGCTGGTTGGATAATCTGAAAGGGGTATTTTTCGACAAATCCTGGGTTCGCTTCGGCAGGCTCAGGATTTTTTTATGCAGGAATTTAATCTTTTCCCGGTAGTGTCGGGAAAAGCAAAAATTATGATTTTTTTTGTTCAAAACCTTATTTTGTTTCCATAAACCTTAGAAGCTTTGATCATTGCCACGCCATAGAACCTTATTTGCACAAAATTATCAGGAAATCTTGAAGAAATAAGGTTAAAAGCCGGGGGAATCCCGATTGCTACTAAGGTTAAAAACTTTGAGAATAAGGTTTTTGAGCCATCATAAGAGTATTGCCAGGCCGAATAGAGTCGTTGCAAGGCCGAGTAAGAGCGTGCGAAGCCATCATAGGAACGCGCGAAGCCATCATAAGAGCGTTGCAAGGCCGAATAAAGTTGTTGCAAGGCCGAATAAAGTCGTTGCAAAGTCGCAGTAAGGGTGTTGCAAGGCCGAATAGAGTCGTTGCAAGGCCGAGTAAGAGCGTGCGGAGCCATCATAGGAACGCGCGAAGCCATCATAAGAGCGTTGCAAGGCCGAATAAAGTTGTTGCAAGGCCGAGTAAGGTCGTTACAAAGCCGAATAAAGTCGTTGCAAAGTCGCAGTAAGGGTGTTGCAAGGCCGAATAGAGTCGTTGCAAGGCCGAGTAAGAGCGTGCGGAGCCATCATAGGAACGCGCGAAGCCATCATAAGAGCGTTGCAAGGCCGAATAAAGTTGTTGCAAGGCCGAGTAAGGTCGTTACAAAGCCGAATAAAGTCGTAGTGAGGGTGTTGCAAGGCCGAATAGAGTCGTTGCAAGGACGAATAAGAACGCGCGGAGCCGAATAAGAACGCGCGAAGTGGGGGTATTTACGGAACTGTGTCTAGCCTATTATTTTTTTTCGAGAGGATTTACACCTGCCTTTTAGGAAGTTTGCGGGTGGTTATCATCCCGGTGATGCGCTTTTATCAGTAATTGCCGGAACTTCGGTGCATGGTTTTGTGACGCACTGCAAATGCTGACAACCGGTTTTTTTGCAGGGATTTTGCCCCAGAATGCTACCCAAAAGGTAGTGATAGCGCGAAAACGCGGGGATTTACCCGGGGTCGTTTGAATTTAAAGCGGTTAAATTCTTAGTTAATCGCTTTATTTTTAGCAACAAAGCATTTTGATATTTATTGTATATTTCTTATTTTAGCTAAACAATGTTATGGTATTTAAATACTAAACATTGCAATTAATCTATGTTCCACTCTAATTTTAAAGGTTATGACAAATGTTCAAGAAGGTATTGAAAAAATGTCGGTCGCCGCGGTTGCGTTTTTAACTGCCAATGGCGCCATTACTGCTTCTCTTCCCAACTTCTCGGTTTATTTTGCAACGGTGCAAACCACAAATTCACAGATTCTGACCGTTAAGGTTCAGCAGGAAACCAATAAAAGTGGCGATACTGAAACCAAAAAGTTGTTACGAACCAATTTAATTGCGCTCACGATTGATGTTATCCGCAGAGAAGTTGCTTATGCTACCAATGTAAACAATGTGAGTTTACTTAAATTGGTCGATTACACCGAAAGTAAATTGAAAAGAAGTTCGGATTCGAATTTGATCAGCATTTCGCAGGTTATCAGGGATAGCGCCAATGCGAACCTGGCGGCTTTGTCGGTTTATGGCGTTACGTCGGCGGTAGTTGCTACTTTACAAACGGCGATTAACAGCTTTAGCGCTACTATAGCCAAAGGCAGGGTTAACACTACCGATAGCAGCGAAGCAACCACTTTGCTTAACGGCTTGTTTAAAACGCTTGACACCAACTGGGAAAAGATTGATACGCTTGTAGAAATGGTCAGGATTACTCAACCTGCTTTTTACGACGAGTATCAAAAGGTCAGGACGGTTATTGTGGCCGGGTTGGGCAAGCTGGCTGTTAAAGGATTGGTTACCGATGCACAGAGCGGCGAACCTGTTAAGGGCGCTACGCTTTCGTTTTCGGCCGAAGGCGGCAGCAGTTTGACGAAAGCCGCAAAAAAATCGACCGATAGCCTTGTTAAAAAGACGGCTGCCAAAGGACGGTTTAACATTAAATCGCTACCGGCAGGGGTATACACGGTAACCATTCAAAAGATTGGCTATGCCGACCAGGTAACGACAGTTACGGTGACCGATGGTGAACTAATCGATTTGAAAGTTCAGCTTTCGAAGATTTAAACTGAAGCCTCGCGAAAGCGGGGCTTTTTCTTTTTCACGTGGGCGTGCAACGGGATACCGACGTTGGCGGGCAAGCGTGAAAAAGGAAGCGGAAGGTTTGGGGCAGAGTGATTTAATGCAAATAATGATTGAAAATAAGTGAACAATAGTTTTGATATTTGAACATAACGCCTTAATTTTAGCAAAACAACAAGCGGCATCCTGAACCTGCCTTCGTAGGGCATGACACTGTTCACATAGCTATGTAAAACCAGCGAAATTCGTACCCTGCATTTGGGTACGACATAAGGGCATAAGCCCTGAAATTGCCGACGCAATTGTTTTTTATCGTAGCAAACAGCAAGAGGAAAAGTACTGTAATGATGTGTATATTTACTAATAGCAAGCCATTTTAAGGAATGCTTACAGGATACCACGTGATTGCACCGTGCTGCAATGCTGAATGAATGGCTGCGTTAAACCACGCGATACAATCGCGCGGGAACAGGGGGTAGAATTGATGAACCAGGCACGCAAAGTAATCGGACAGCGAAAGAACTTATTGCGGGTATACAACGATTTTAGCAAATACCCGCAATGAATCTGGTAAGCTATAACGAATATACCCGCAATATGCGTGTATCGGGATGTTATAGCCAATGGTAGGACGGCGGCTAGCACGGCAAATGACAGTGAATAATCAAATAAAATTTTGACCACAGATAATTTGACTACAAATAATACAGAAATAAATAATGTTTATCACTCAACCTAAAATATTCATCAGTAGCACAGTTTTCGATTTAACCAACGAAAGAACTGCTGCATACAATGCTGTGAATAAGGTTGGCGGTTTTCCGGTAATGTCTGAAAAGACAATGGAAGCTCAAAGCTCCGATTCACTTACCGCTTGTCTTAGCAAAGTGATGGAATCGGATATTTATGTGCTGATTTTAGGCGGTCGCTACGGCTGGCAACCTGAAGGCAAGGAATCCATAACTGAATTGGAATATAAAACCGCAAGAAGTAAAAATATACCTGTATTGGTAATCAATACGACTTATCAAAAAGAACCATTACAAAAGGAATTTGAAGAGCGAGTAGAACCAAACTACTTCCGTAAAACCGTGAATGATGCTTTTGAATTGGAAAGGGAACTAGAACATGCTTTAAAAACAGAAATAGATAAGAAACAAAACGAATATTTTAACAAAACCGAGCCTGTATACTCGAACCTAGTAAAAATTCAGTTCCCAAGCCAAATATATGTTGCTGATTTGGATATTGATAAGAAGGCAGTAAAGCAATACAACAAAGAAAGAAAGCGACCATTTTTCAAACCGAGCCTTCACGATTATGCTGTGTCTGCCCTATATATGCAAGATATTTCGTTTCCGCACGACTGGTTAGTTTGGGATGGAAAAATCATCACCTTTCATGATCTACAAGATGATACAATTCGTTTAACCAAAATTATTGATAGAGGTACAGCAGAGCCATTTGCTTGCGATGAGTTTTATGACAAATCTCCTGATCATTTGTCGCAATTCAAATATTTATTGAAAAAGTGCCTTGAAGCCAAACTTCATAAACTAAAAATAAAATGGTTCAAAGATGAGAAACTATTCGCTTTTCTTCCAGTTCAAAAGGACGACTCATATAGGTGGCAGCCGCGTTCTCATTCTTGGACGAAAACAAAGAAAAGTGCGACCAGAAAAGTTGTTGATGTTAAGTATGATATAAAAGATAAAACAAAAGTATTCAATTTGAGGAGCCTTGCCTTTAGAACAGGTTTTGAAAACTTTGATAACGAATGGTATCTATCTTTAAAACCTGAGTGGATTTTTCTTTGGAACGATTTGAGAGTTTGCGACTACGCTTTCAAAAATATTCAATGGTTGAAAAAGACTGAACGGAATATGCATGTATTTAATCACTTTAATTTCATTCTTCGTTATCTCCAGCCCTCACAAATGGAATCTTTGTTCACTGAATACAATGACTATCCTTTTATAAAGTTGGAGCAAATTGAGAAGTTTGATTTTGCCCCAATTGTACCTGACACTGTTTGGAATAGCTTGGAAGCGATAAGCACACAGAAAAAACTCACAGACGAAGGCGGAAACGTAGATTTATTTGGACTATGAAAGCGGACTACATACAAGAACCTTTTTTATTATTTGGCAAAGGCAAAAGTATTTGTCCTAGAGAAGGTATTGCCGAATTAAATGTATATGACACTGTAATTGAAGCCAGAAAAAATCAATTGCTCATTGGCATAATTGGTATTGAAGAAGATGTAGAAAATCTGAAAAGTTGGATAAAAAGGTTTGAAAGCTATATTCCTGCAAATCCCAAAGGCAAACAGAAAGGATTGTTCAAATCGTTTCCGGGATTCCATCAGGACAAAGGGTTCTGTGCAAAATTCATTTACGATTCAAATTATGAGAGGATTCTCTCACCAAATGACATTAAAAGGATTTTGAAAGAACCTGACAGGAATAAGAAAGTATTGGATGCAGTAGAGTTGTTTGGTGAAAACATTGGCTTTCTCTCTGATATTAAAAACTGCGACGTAATAATATGCATCATACCAAAAAGCTTTGAAGGTAAAATAGTAAAAGAGAACAAAGATGATGAACCAGTTGAACAAGTGGCTGAAGATAACGAAGAGCCTGAATTGGAACTGAATTTTAGAAGAGCATTAAAAGCCCGTGCAATGAAATACAACACACCTATTCAGTTGTTGAGAGAATATGTAATGCACGACAGTAACAAATCACAAGATAATGCAACTAAGGCTTGGAATTTTTGCACTGCTCTTTATTATAAGGGACTTCAAACCATTCCTTGGAAGTTGGAAGTTGACGAGAATAAACCAAAAGTATGTTTTGTAGGTATTGGATTCTACAAAAGCAGGGACAAGAAAACGATTCAAACCAGTTTAGCACAAATTTTCAATGAAAATGGAAAAGGTGTGATACTTCGCGGAACTCCTGTAACTGAAGATAAAGACGATAAAAAACCTCACTTATCTTATGACCAATCCTTAGGACTTCTGAAAGATGCCTTGACCAAATACAAGTTTGCGACAGGCACAATGCCAGGCCGAGTAGTTTTACACAAGACTTCAAAATACTATGAGGATGAATTTGACGGCTTTATTCAAGCAATGCAGGATTTGGGCATAACGGAATACGACATTGTAACTGTTATGGAAACCGATTTGCGTTTCTTTAGAAATAATCTTTATCCACCAGTAAGAGGGTCAATGTTTTCATTGACAGAACAAAGACACATACTTTACACAAGAGGATCAGTTCATCAATATCAGACATATCCGGGAATGTATATTCCTGCACCTTTAGAAGTGCGAATAGTAAGTTCCGTTTCATCTGTAAAGACAGTTTGCAAAGAGGTTCTCGGACTGACAAAAATGAATTGGAACAACACGCAATTCGACAACAAATACCCAATTACAATTGGCTGTGCAAGACGAGTCGGAGAAATAATGAAATACCTTGGAGAAAATGAACATCCAAAAGAATCATATGCATTTTATATGTAAGGAATCGAAACAAAAATTTAAACAGAAATTATGACATTAATAAGGCAAAAAAGAACCACAGGCTATAACTTCAGCTACCCGTCAAGTGCGGGTTCAGTGGTTTTCGGGGTGTTTCTTTCCGCTCAGTCGGCTTTTCGGCTTGACAGGAAATCGCCCGCAATCCGCCCCTGCGTGTAGCTTCCTACGTTAGCTGTGATTTTAAGATAAGACTCACTAAATATTGAACAATACATACATGACAATAAGAGAAGAATTAGAAGAAAGAAGTAAAAGCCCGAGTGATTCAGTTAAAATAGAATTGAAACTCTATAATCTTACGGACGACTTTGAGAAAAAAGCACGTAATCATTTAAAACGAATCACTAATGTCTTACCTGAATTTGACATTCACGATGAAAGACACAGCGAAAAAGTTGTATTCAACATTGAAAAACTCTTAATAGACAATGTCAAAAAGCTTTCCACTTACGAACTCTTCTTACTACAACTTTCGTCCTTTTTTCATGACTGTGCAATGGCACCATCTGACTGGGAACTCAATGTGTTAAAGTTTACAGAGGGGACAGACAAATTCAAAGTTAATGACAAATCAATTTGCCATGACTTAAAAGAACCTTTTAAAATTTCTCAAGCAAAAAATTTCATCAATGAAAACAAAAATGTGTTCTACGGAACATTTGACGGTGATGTAAAAAAATGGCTGTTTTCACCTGATAATGAAAATTTGTTAATAGACTATCTTGCCTCAATGCTAATTGATTATCAAAACTATCGGAATGGTTTTGCAGAACAACTTCGTAAGATTGGCAACAACGAAGATTTTGAAAGTTTAAACACTTTTATCCGAACCGATTACATTCGAGCCACTCATCACATAAGAATTGAAACTTACGTAAACAACTTAGAATCAATATTTGGAAACTCATTTGAACAACCTGCTTGGGGTAAAAGATTAGCAAAAGATTTGGCTTTGGTTTGTAGGTCACATGGCGAAGATATTAGTTATATAGAACACTTTAATACATCGGCACAATATTATGGTAACGAATCTGCCAATTTGCAATTAGTTGCAATATTATTGCGATTAGGTGATATTATTCATTTTAGTTTTGATAGAGCCCCTCTTGAGTTAAGAACATCAAGATTGTTTAAATCTGAATTTAGTTTTCTACAATGGGCATTAAAAAATAATGGGGCAAATTACTCAATTGAAAATGGTAAGATTTCATTCCGAGCATATTGTGAAACACCTGAAATATATTTTAAATTACATGACTACATAGACTGGATAGAAATTGAAATCCAGAACTATTTCAAACTAGAAAGACATTGGATTGGATCATATAAATCATTTATTCAAAATTTGCAAGATAAAGTAGAACGTATAAACATCACCAATGATGAAAAAGTATTTCTACCTAAACGTGGATTAAGTTTTTCATTAAACCAAAAAAGAATCATTGAATTATTGATGGGTGTTGGTTTGTACAAAGATAAGTTTGCGAGTTTAAGAGAACTATACCAAAATGCTCTTGATGCTTGTCGGTGCATGATTTCTGAAGCGAACACTATTCATCACAAAGCCATAGGAATAATTCAATTTAGTATAGAGAATATTGATGATAAAGTATATTTATGTTGCAAGGATAATGGTATAGGAATGACAAAAGAGATTATTGAAAATCATCTTTTGAAAATTGGTAATTCATATTACAAATCATCTGACTTCTATAAAAAACAAGCTCAATGGGGTGGGTCTTTTACGCCAACTTCACAATTTGGAATTGGCATACTCTCTTGTTTTATGCTTGGAAATAAAATAGAAATTATTACTAAAACGAAAGAAGGGGATTTTATTTCTTGTTCAATAGATGGACCCCATGAGAACTTTTATTACAAAACTACAACAGATACTGAAAAGGAATTAATACTTGAATCGGGGACAGTTGTCAAAGTCCTTCTTTCTGACGAAAATAAAGATATTTCCAACAAAGAGCTTGAGAAGTTATACCTTTTATTAGAAGGGAAACCTAATTATTTCCCTGATAAGTTTGTGCAATATGAACAAATATATAAATATTGGGACAAGCATTTATATCGTTTAGTTAATTCGTTTGTTAAGATAATTCCAGATTACATTGAGGTGAAAGTTGTTTTGGAAAACAAGAAGATTTTACCAATTTTAAATAAACCAATATTACCAACAGATAAAGAATTTACATTCACAAAAGAAGACCTTGAGTTTCTTGACTTCTTAAATAGCCAAGGAAGATTTGTAAAGTTAAAGATTAATTATAGTGAGGTTAAAGATTCATTGGAATCATATGAAATTGATATTAAGTCAGATTCCATTCACTTTAGAACAACTCTTACATTGCCAAAACCAGGAGCAATAGATCCTGAACTGCATGCTTTTTATTCTCTGCCCAAAATTGGTTCATCTGCGGTTTGTGTTGATGGAATTTCTATCGACGACCGACAAATTAGCATTAGTCACTTCTATTCAGATGCTTTGCATAGGAATGGAATATTGAATTTTATTGGGGAAAATAAGCCCCAATTAACTGTTGATAGAACTTCGTTAGTGAGTTATCCTTCAGAATATGAAAAAAATGCAGAAGAAATTTCAAAAAAGCTTATTCAAGAAGTTATTTCAAAAACTCAAGAGCACATATCCATGCACATATTGCAGGAAGGCGAATTAGAACTACTCTGGAAATTTGTTTTTGATAAAATTGGATTTGCAGATACAATTTTTATTAATGAATTATCATATACCGCTTATGGTAATATTCTATGGACAGGAATTGAAAAAGCTACAAATGAAAAATTGTCAATAAAGGATTTCCTAAAAAAAGAAAGTCTTGAACTTAAAAACTTCAACCTTTCCAACTTAGACAAATTAACAGAGAAATTACTTTTATTCAAATTGTTTTCTGCTGACAAAATTGATGTTACAAAAGATTGTGTAAAGTGTGAATCAAAAAAATTGTATAAAGCACCATTTATAGGTAAGAAGAACGATTTAAACTTTAATAAAATACTTATAAAGGCAGATAGTTGGGATAACGAATATTCTGAGTTTGATATTGTATCTTCTTTGTTCCCTTTAATACCTGAAAATTTATTCAATGCTATTGGTAGGTTCGATGGAACTATAGTAAATAATAGAGTTAAGGTTGTTCATGGTTATAGTAATGGGATTACCGCATTTTTCGACCAAGACCCTTTGCTCGTAAACGAAACTCTTGGATTATATACACCCGATTCTAGTTTTTTTGAAAAAGATATATGTAGAGTTTATAAGTTTGACAACAAGAGAGCAGATTTTGCTTTAAATGAAATAAATGACCGATTTAATAATAAAAACATTAAGGAGCAAATTGTAATTACAGCTTATGTAGCACCTAGACAATTAGCCAATATTGAAAAAGAAAAATTAGAGAAAATAAAAGAGAAAGACCAATCATATTACAATGGAGTAACTGATGGGTGGAGTATTCTAGTTACAGGTAAACAAAATCATAATATGATTATTTTGCCGGGAAAGAAATCTCGTAATGAACTTACCTCAGCTTTGCCTAATGAATTTTGGAAAGAATACAAGGATATAAAATTCAAATACTTGAACGGTGAGGAAATGAAAAACCACAGCTAACATCGTGTATAAAGCATTGGGGTTTAAGTGGTTAAATCAAGCGTTCTACCCCGCATCGGCGTTTGTGTCGTCGGATAGGAACGTAGCCCGCAATCCCCAACGCTTCATACACGTAGCCGTTATAAGCAACCGTAATTTGACGGTGTAGGATAAATAAAACGGTACAATTAATAATTAAAAACACATGAGAAATTTTAAGATCTAGACAGAACATTTATGTCAAAATGGGACAAGAAATTAGGATTATAGGTCAAATATTGAATAAAATACAAACGAATATAAATCATGGATAATCTTAACTTTAGTCAAAAATTCGAAAACGGGACACCTTTCTCTTTAAAATTAGCAAATAATGAAAAAAAAGACTTGCTTTCTTATCACTCCAATAGGAGATGAAGATTCAAAAATAAGGAGAGATACCTCAGGGTTAATTGACTCTATTATTCATCCAGTTCTAGAAGATTTAAATATTAATCTTTCAGTTGCCCATAGAATTTCTTCATCAGGTTCAATTACTCATCAAATAATCAAACATTTATTAGAAGATGAATTAGTAATTGCAAATCTAACCGGATTGAATCCAAATGTTATGTATGAATTGGCAATTAGACATGCAAAAAGGCTCCCTGTTGTTAGTATTGCTGAAATTGGCACAAAATTACCTTTTGACTTGGCAGAAGAAAGAACTATTTTTTTTAAAAATGATTTGGCTGGTGTTGTAAGTTTAAAAAATAACCTAAAAGAATCTATCGTTATAGCCCTGGAGGAAATACCAAATAATCCAATTTCTAGAGTAATAAACTCAACCTTGATCAAAGAATCAAGAGTCATTGAAGATATTGACAAGATTATTTTTTCGAAACTTGAAAATATTGAAAATAGTTTATTTAAATACAACAAGCTTTTCATAGAGTTTGGTGAATATAAAATAAAATTTCCTATACAAAAGCCAGAATTTTTACACGATATGATTTCTTCTCTGATGAAAATAGACGCAGTTGAAGCAGTCGAAAGAATAGAAAAATTAGAGCCTCAAAAAAAACCTGAAAAATTTGGTCGTATTAACGTAACATCTAGAGTAAGAATCGACAACATTATTAAGAGTTTATTCAAAGATTATGGGATAAAAATAGCAGCAATGAATTTCCATCCTTACGATATGAATGATCTGGGTATAGAAACATATGATATTGAAAATCAGTTTGACGAAAATAGAATTGATCAATCTTGAAACTTTAAGTTTCTTTATTTCAGTTGACAATTTTTATTTAACACAATAGACTTAAAAAAAACGCAGCACGAGTATTTGACATATTGCATTATGCAAGTAATAAATAGGAAGAATATGTTGACGAATAGAACGGCAGCTTATAACTTCAGCTACCCGTCAAGTGCGGGTTCTGTGGTTTTCGGGGTGCATCTTTCCGCTCGGGCTCCCGATAGCTATCGGGATTTTCGGCTTGATCTCGCCTTAGGCGAGACAATCCGCCCCTGCGTGTAGCTTCCTACGTTGTCGGTAATGCTATGGGACACTGCAAACTTGAAACTGACTGCAAAAAACGAACAATTTAAATACATAATAATGATAAAACACTTTTTGACCTTTATTCTTCTGCTCACAGCAACTTTAACTAAAGCTCAATTAAAACTTGAACAAACAGATCTGAATAATTTAATTGCTATCAGCGAACTTTACTCACATAATACAAACGCAAGTGGTGATAAATTTGCCAAGTCAATTGACTCATTGCGGACAACTAAGTTGACTCATATCGCTGATGCTTTAATTGCAGTTGGTAAAGGTGACAAGACAATTTTAGAAACCCGTTTTCTTGCAAGGCCAAATGACGAAGAGTTAGTTTTATGGTATGTCATTCGTGAAATCCATTACAATAGAAAAAATGAAAAAATCACCCCAAGACCAGATGCAGTTGTAGCAAATGAAATTCTTTCCAAGAAGATTGACAGCCGATGGTTGCTTGACAACTACTACTATCGCATTCATGGCGGCATAGCTTCATTGTTTAACGATGCTGATTTGAGCAAATACAATTTCAACATTGACAGTTTAGGATTTAAAGACGAAACTGAAAAGGGAATCTTCTTTTTGAATATGATGGATGCTTTAATTGGTGGACGGTTCAAAGTCCTTAAAATGATGAAGAACAATAAAAAAATACTTGATTTTTGCGACAAACTTCCTAAGTTTAATGGCAAGGAATATTTCTACTTTAAAAGCTTTGACTACGATGATTTTGAATGGATTGGATACGATAAAACAGAATCATACAATGAAAGACACATCGGAGATTTATACAGCAAATTGATTGCACAATTCAGTGCAACTAACGAATTAAGGGATAAGAAGGATGCACAAGAGATTTATTTCAATTCAATTCTTCACGAACCAAAATATTTTAAGTTCACTCAATCTAAAGATGACTTGCAATATCTCTATGACAATTCCAAATAACTTTGAACGACACAGCTTCATGGCGAGAATAGCACATGCAGCTAGTCGAGTAGGTAAAGGGGAGTTTCACCCCTAAACCTCTCTCAGAACCGTATCCCGATGAAAAATCGGGACAGGCTGTGAACCTCTCAATTCATACGGCTCTTATCATGAAGCCAATTTTTAGGTTAATCCCTCGCTCATCGGGATTAGCGAACGCTGGCACCATTTTGCAATTGGCACTTCTTAGTTCTGGATTTGTATCCGCAATCAAAAGGTGGCGATTGCAAATCAAGCGCCAGCGGCTGCAAAGTTCGAAATATATACCGAGGAGCAGGTGATATTTCTATCCCCAGAATGGCTTGTGGCAGATACTTTCGCGAACGGATATCGGATTCTATCTGTTCCCTGTTTTTACTCATGTGAGCATACAATCCCTTTACGAACATACCATCAACTCCTGCCGAACCTTGGTTCGACAATACCTGACGATAAGCCCGCATCATATTATTCCGGTTCAGTACCTGTTCAATCATTCCGGTTTTCGTTTACTTCGTTTGCCCTGTTCCGCTTATAGCAAGGCTAGCATAGCATCCTTACTTAATTTGGAACATCTTAATGTTCAGTCCTTCATTGCCTCGGTGAGACCTCCACGGTATCTATTCGTGGCTCGTTACCGATACCTACTATGACTTCTGCTGACTCCTTGACTTAACCAAACACGTGGTTATCAAGGTATCCCCTGGTAAAAGCTTTTCCCTTCCTCCAATTCCTGCGGCATCTACTATAAATCGATTTTGGTATTCTTTGGACGTTGCAATGATCCCGCCTTGCGGGAAGTTGTGCTTGCTTATCCTCGTTCTACAGCCTCATATCATACCGCTCCGCTTTTCATTCTGTCAAATGTCCACCGAACATTTGGTTTTACTATCGTAAAACTGCACTCCATTCACTGTTCGTCAGTACCGGATTTTGCCGTCGGTATTTGTTCTTTAATCAATCACAAATAACCTTCACTGCTGCCGTCGCCGACAACCAGCTTGCCACTTGCTAATGCTTCGGGCACGACCCCGCGCATGACTTGTCCCGATCTATCGGGAAGGGACTTACACCCTCTGGGAAAAATACACCTGCCCAAAACGCTGTTATGTAAAATTTATTTGTATATTTAAACTTTTTCAATAGCTTTCAGCAGGTGCGCTACTGCTTATGCAGTGCGCACACAACGTGTATAAAACATTTGGCAATCAGTGGTTTATCAAGCGTTTCAGCTCGTATTAAAAGTAGTTTTAACTTGATAGGAAAGTGCTTCGAAATCGGCAACTAAAAATACCGCCAACCGTTGGCAACAATAATAAAGAGACACTACAACTATGAATAGATTTCTATTATTTATTATAACATGTTTGTCATTTTCGTTTTACGCGAAAGGACAGAAAATAAAAGATTTATATCCAGCTATCGGTTCAGATTGCATGATAAATCAATCAGAAGTTGATTCTATTAGAACTTATTATGAAAAAAACTATCCACAAGGAGACATAAACGGAATTTTAGAAGAGGAAATTTATTATACACAAGTCGGAGACGGCTGGTATAATTGTGCATACCCTTCAAAAATACAATCTTCATCCTTCTTAAAACCATCAAAGGAGACCGATTATAAAGCTGAAAATGCACACGATTTTGATAAAAGAACTGCATGGGTTGAAGGAGTTTCAGGATACGGAATAGGAGAATATTTGGAATATGAATTTGTTGGAGGCAATTATGAAACGCCTATTACAAAAGTGATATTAATAAATGGATATGTGAAAAGTGAATCCGCATGGCAAAATAATTCTAGAGTCAAAAAATTAAAAATGTATTTAAATGGAATTCCATATGCAATATTAAATCTTCAAGACAATTCAAATTTTCAAACATTTTCTATCGGAGAAATTACACCTAAAAAGAATGAAGCAGTTCTATTAAAATTTGAGATAATTGATGTTTATAAAGGTGCAAAATTTGATGATACTGCAATTGGCGAACTTGAATTTGATGGATTAGGTTGCTTGTGTGTCTCTGAAGGTTCAAAAGTTATAAAAAATGAACAAAAAGTAAATATTGAAACCTTAAACGTTAATGATTCCATTTTGGCATTTGACGGCAAAAAGATTTTGTATGCCAAAGTCACAAAGATTCATAAAGTAAAACATAACTCATTGATAAAATTAATATTTAGTGATAATGCTTTACTTCTGACACAAGACCATCCAATTTTCGTTAAAGGGAAAGGTTGGTGCTCATTTAAACCTGAAATCACAAAGACATTTACTGACCATAATGAGATTAATAGATATGACAAAAATGATTTTCTCCTTTTCTTTAATGGTTCTGACACTTCATTTGTACAACTAACAGATTATGTTATTGACCCAAAGGAGTATACAACTTACACGATTGAATTTGAAAATCCTGATTATTCATATTTTGTGAATGATATTTTGGTTGGAATAGAAAATAAAAAATAAATTACTGTTGCTAATAAATAGGACTCTGAGCGGTCTGCAAGACCCAGTCTCGCCTAAGGCGAGATTGAACTACATTCCGGCCTTAATTGCAGGATTTTGTTATGTACTTAACGACCATTTTGGGGATATTGTTAATCGGGTTGATGTTTCAAACGAAAGAAAAAAGAATATCGATGAAGCATTAACGCACAAATATAGAAATTAGTTGAAAATACAAAACCACGATAAAACAATGTATATTCTAGAGTTTAAACATCAAAAGTGGGGAGGCAAAAAAAGCCAATGATAAAAGCTATCCCGCAGGGATTTAGTTCAACATCAGCTACCCGTGCGGGTTCGGTGGTTTTCGGTGTGCAGTTTTCCACTTGGGTTGCCTTTCGGATCCCTTTGACAGAAGACACCCAAAAGTAAGATAGACAAAGCAATTCGATTAATGGAGGAATATTATGGACGCAAAAAATAGCAATCCCGACTTGTTAAGCTGGTCTGAAATTAAAGATCAGGTATACGGAGAAAAAGGAACCGAACGCCGCGATAACCTTGAACGCGAGGCTGAAGCTTTTAAGATTGGTTTACTACTAAAGAAAGCCAGGGAATCGCGTCACATGACTCAGGAGGAATTAGGGCAAATCATCGACAAGAAAAGAACTTACATTTCGCGGGTCGAGAATGATGGTAGCAACATCACATTAACTACGCTTATCGAAATCGTTGAAAAAGGTCTTGGCGGAAAAGTCAATATTTCAATCGATTTTTAGTCGCCCGATAACTTTAATTGAATGCTCAAATTCCTGAAAATATCCTCTTTCCTACTCTTTTTTTTCTGCCTCTCAGTGTTCAACGAGTCGCCTTATGTGGAGTTTTATTCGTACAAAGAGCTGAATGAATACGAGTTTTTCAGTCACGGCTGGTTCCCCGGACTATTGAAGGAGGATGCCTTTGCCATTAAAGAAACTTACGATATTGGCAGTCGGCACGCTTTTGGGCGATTCGAATTTAAGCAGCGCGAATTGTACGAGACTGAGCTAAAAAACGGTCCTTTGTTGTCGGCCGATTCGTTGCTGGCTAAAATTGAAGAAATTGAAAGACCTGCGCTACCCCAATGGTTCGTTCCAAAGGACAGCATAGCCAATGGTCATTATTTACTGGTAAAGTATAACGACTTCTATTTGGTTGCAGCAAAGAATACGAACAGGATTTATTTTTTCAGGTAAAATGACTGTCATTTAGGTTAACCTTTCCCAAAATCATTAACACGCAACTGCCAAATTGCGGGTTATATTCAGGCTAATTGTACCTTTGCAAACACAATTCGATTTGATAATCAGGATAAATTTGGCAGTATGATCAAACAATGTGTGATTATTTTCGGCTGTTTAGCCATTGGTGAGTTACTGGCTCAGCTAACCGGCATTAAGCTTCCCGGGAGCATTATTGGCATGCTGCTGCTTACTTTGCTGCTGAAACTGGGCTGGGTAAAAGTGGCCTGGGTAAAAGGAATTTCCGACTTCCTGGTGAAAAACCTGCCCCTGTTTTTTGTACCTCCGGGCGTGGCTGTCATGCTTTATCTCGATGTGATTGAAGCCAACTTCTGGTCGATTGTCGTGTCGTCAATTGTCAGCACTATTCTCGTTCTGTCGCTTACCGGCTGGACACACCAGTGGCTGAGAAAGAGCAGCTATTTTTCAGGAAAAACCAACGATCGAACCACCGCTTAAACCTGCACCAATGAAGAGTTTTCTCCAAAGCGAAGTTTTTATTGTTGCCTTTGTATTTCTGGCTTATTTCGCCGGAAAGCAAATACAGAAGCGGACCAAATTGATTCTGCTTAATCCAATCCTGATTGCAGTTGTCATCATCATTGCCTTTTTATCGGCATTTAAAATCGATTACAAGTCGTTTCACGAGGGTAGCAAACTCATAGAATTTTTCCTGAAACCTGCTGTTGTGGCACTTGGGGTTCCGCTATACCAACAGCTTGAAAAAATTAAGAAACAAGCCATTACAATCCTTGTTTCGCAGCTCGTTGGTTGTGTGGTTGGTATCGTTTCGGTTGTTGTAATTGCCAAACTGATGGGAGCGCCCAAAGAAATCATCTATTCGCTGGCACCTAAATCGGTTACCACGCCTATAGCCATCGAAGTTTCGAAAACCATTGGCGGAATTCCGCCGCTGACAGCTTCAGTTGTAATTGTGGTGGGTATTTTCGGCGCTATTTTTGGCTATACCATTATGAAATGGACCCGCGTAAAGAACCCTGTAGCTCAGGGTTTATCGATGGGTACAGCAGCTCATGCCGTAGGTACTTCACGCTCGATGGAAATCAGCCCGAAATTTGGCGCCATGTCGAGCATTGGGCTGATTGTCAATGGTATTTTCACAGCCATTCTCACGCCTTATATCCTGGAGCTGATCAACATTTGGTTTCCGCTGTAAATGGTTGGCAGAACGCCGAATGTTCCTTAACTTGTCGTCATTAACCCGAAAACACCTGCCATGCCTGAAATAGTTTATCTCAACGGGAAATTCGTCCCGAAAAATGAAGCACTGATTTCGCCTGAAGACCGCGGTTTTAACTTTGCCGACGGCATTTACGAAGTGATTAAGTATTACAACGGAAACCCATTTCGGTACCAGGATCACATTGATCGGCTCGCCCGTAGTTTGCGCGAAGTACAGATTGAATTCAACGAAACGGATTTGCTTGAAACTGTATTTCAGTCGTTGCTCGAAAAGAATGGCCTGACCGACCAGGAAGCCGGAATTTACCTTCAAGTTACGCGTGGAAGCCAAACCCGCATCCATCGATTCCCCGATAACATTACGCCAACGGTTTACGCCACCGCATTTCCATTCGCATCGAAATGGGATCAGCTAAAAAACGGCGTCAAAGTAATTACTACGGAAGATATTCGCTGGCTGCGTTGCGACATCAAATCGGTATCTTTACTGCCCAATGTGATGGCCGCCCAAAAAGCATGCGAACAGGGCGCAGTTGAAGCGATTTTTATACGCGACGGCGTGGTTACCGAAGGATCGCATTCGAGCTTTATGGCAGTAAAAAACGGGGTAGTTTACACGCATCCCGATTCGAACCTGATTCTTCCGGGAATTACAAAAATTGTTGTTCGTGAAATTTGCCGTGAACAGAATATTCCATTTGTTGAAGAAGGGTTCCGGGCTTCGGAACTGGAACAAATGGACGAAATGATGATTGTGGGTACAGGCAGCGAGGTGACACCGGTGGTACAGATTGACGAAATGACCGTGGGCAAGGGCAAACCCGGCAAAGTAACCTTATTGCTTCATGAGAAATTCTTTGAATTGACCAACTCAAAAGAACAATCAATAAATCAATGATTTAAATGAGCCATCTGGAGAAATTAAAGTACAGCATTGATTCTATTGTTGCTCTTGAAGATGAGGAATGGGAAAAGTTTCGCAGCTTTTTTCAATGTGTTCAGCTTAAAAAGAATGATTATCTGCTGAAAGAAGGTCAGGTTTGCGATTTTGTGGGTTTTATAAATTCAGGAGCTTTGGTTTATTTTAAGGTGCTTGAAAATGGCACGGAAGTCACTACCGATTTCGCCTTCGAAAACGATTGGGTTACCAATAACCAAAGCCGTTTGAGTAATTCGCCTTCGCTAATCAATATTAAGGCCATTGAAGCAACCGAATTGATGGTGGTTAAAACCAGCGATCTGCCAGACATATACATTCTGTTGCCCAAAATTGAACGGTTGGGCCGAATACTTATCGAGCAGGCTTTTGTCCGAATTACCGCACAAAGCATTGACCTTCAAATATTATCAGCAAAAGAACGCTACGAGCAACTGCTTCAGAAATCGCCCGATATTATCCAACGGGCGCCACTCTACCACATTGCCAATTATTTGGGCATCGCGCCAAAATCGTTAAGCCGCATTCGAAAAGAAATCCTCCGATAGCTGATTTTGGTAACAAATGTGGAGCAATCTGCATTTGAAATATGCTGAGTTTTGCACCATTAATTATTTAAAATTCAGCAGAAAATGAAAAAGTTAGTTATTTTATTCGTTGTTGGTTGCATTTCGTCGGTTCAGCTTTTGGGGCAAACCGAAAAATCAATCAATTCGGAACGCCGCAACTACGAAGTTAAACAAGCCTTTGAGGTAGAAAGCCTGGTTCCAATGTTTCTCACCGGTGGTTACCATTTTGCCGTTTGTTACCGGTACGACAAATTCAGGCTTCGCGCCAGTGTAATTAACGGAGGCAACTACGATGCCGAACCGGCCGGTTTATCCAACTCGAATGCCAATTTTAAACGTTATTACCAACCTTCACCCGGGTTCTTTTTGGGATACAACATCTGGAAAAACCTTGAGCTCTATACTTTTTTGGAACTTCACACTTTTGAAATAGAACAAAAAAGTTCGGGATTGAAGAAAGACATTCACAGCACTGATTTCGGGGGCGGCATAAGTTACCAGTTCTTTATTGGCAAACGGTTTTACCTTCAGCCCGGACTTCACCTTTATTTGCGGAGCGACAAAAGCGCTCAGTTCGGGCAAGCCACTTATCATATTCCCAATGCCGATTTTGCCCCTGTGTTTCGCGTAGGCTACCGCTTGTGGAGCAAATACTAAGTAATAAGAATGAAACGAACATGTTGCTGCAAACACAAACACCAATGAAGATAATCTTTGGCAATATATGAGTTCCATCAGGCTATTAAAAACAAATTATCTCCTGATGAAATAATATCTTACTCGAATTTATATTTTATACGGACTCACCCCCACGCATTGTTCGACTGAGCTCACACCGAAGTCTGCGATGCTTCCCCCTTCCGGTGAGTTTACGCAGATCAGTAAAAAGTTTTACCATTTTCAGGTGATTTTTTCATAGAGTGCTTAATCTGCCAAACCCAATATTCAAAGCGCATTTTCTGGTATTCGCAAATAATAAATCGAAGCAAATCGCCATCAATAGTAGTTTTGCTGAAAATTAAAACATCAGTAAAACATGAACTCAAATACTCTCACCGACAGGTTGAGCATGGTTGCCCCCTGTGGTATTGATTGTGGAATATGCGAATTGCATACCCTCACAAAAAACGACGAACTGTATGAACGAATGATACAGCGAGGTATTTCGCCCGACCGGCTTCCGTGCCCCGGGTGCAGGGCTGTCGAAGGGTTTTGTCCGGTGAAGCCAGAGACCTGCGCCACCTGGAAATGTGTGAAAGACAATGAGCTTGAGTTTTGCTCGGCCTGTACCGATTTTCCGTGCAACCGACTTCAGCCTTGTGCTGATCGGGCTGATATTTTACCTCACAATTTGAAAGTATTCAACCTTTGCCTGATAAACCAGATTGGGTTGAGAGCATTTATCGAGAAATCGGCAGAAGTAAAATTGAAATACTATAAAGGGAGGATAGAAGTGGGTAACGGTCCGCAATTATAAGTTTTCCACTCCCGATTCGTTTTTTTAGTTCATAAGCAGACTATATTTGTTACACAAATCATAAAGCAATATAAGTTATGATTACAAATATCCCTTTTCAAACCATCGACTGGACGAAAATCGAAAAAACAGCATATCCCGGCGAAACCGGAATGGCCTGGTGGCAAACAGTTCAATTACCCGGACTTCGAATCCGGATCGTTGAATATTCAGCAGGATATATGGCCGATCACTGGTGCCGCAAAGGCCATATTGTACATTGCCTCGAAGGTGAATTTACCAGCGAGTCGATTGATGGTAAGCACTCGCAACTGACGCAAGGAATGACTTATGTGGTGACCGACGAAATGAGTTCGCACCGCTCGGTAACCTCAACCGGGGTTAAATTACTCATCATTGATGGTGATTTTCTTAAATTTCAGGAGTAAAATAAATGATGACTTCAACTGAAAAATTATCAAACGAACTTCTTGAAGCTTACTCTGAGGCTAATCTGAATAGAATTACCCGAACACTTATAGCTCTCTACAAAGAGAAACAATTTGAAAAACTGAATCTGATTTGCGGTATGCTAACCGATTGGGTTGAAATCTCTATCGAATCAGATGGAAAAGGTTTTTCCAAAATCATTTCACTGTATCACCCCGACCGTGGTGAATTTTATCGCAACCAAATAGCTGACCTTACCAAGTCAGAGCAACTTCTGAAACTTGAAAAATTCAGACACATTTTTGTGATTCAGGATATTGAATCCATAGCTTCAAACATGATTGATTTGGATGATATTGATTATCAACCCGAATATGAATGGGACTTTTACTCATCAACATTTCATTTTCAAGAAGGAAAACGAAAAAACAAACATCAAAAAACCAAAAAATTTGATGGATATTCGTTTTACGAAGCTGTGCAAATCAGGCAATACGGCGACACCCGCAAGAAATTTCCGACTTACTATTTTGAAGATATGGATGAAATTGAATTGTCGGAATCGGAAATTTCGGACTTGGATGGAGCTGAATACTGCATTCACACCCTGTCAATGGATTTATCAGGAAACCAGATTACCGATCTGTCGCCGTTGTCGGGATTAATGCAACTTCAGGAATTGAATCTGGCGAATAACCGCTTAAGTTACATTGATGCTTTGAGTAATTTACAACACCTGAAAAGCATTGATCTTTCGAACAATACGATTGACGATATTTCGCCATTATTTGAAATTGAGAGACTTGAATACGCCGACCTCAGCGGTAACCGCGTCACTCAGGCACAAATCCGCGAATTGCGCGAAATGGGTGTGGTAGTCGATGTTTAGCCACCATTATTTCGTATTCGGAATTCAGCTTTTTTTGGTCATTCATCGAAATAATTAATAAAAGCAGGATTCAGAGCCGTATTTTTACTGTTAAAACTTAAAACAATAACCTGATTACAGCCTTATGAAAAGAGCTTACTACATTGACAATCTGCGTGTTTTCCTAACAGCATTGGTAATAATTCATCATACTGCAATTGCTTACGGAGCGTCAGGAGGTTGGTGTTACATATCCCATAATACAGTTAAAGGAGCTCAAATGATTGGTCTTTCATCTCTTCTGGCTGTTGACCAGGCATTTTTTATGAGCTTTTTCTTTTTTATTTCAGCCTTATTTACTCCAAAGTCAGTCGACCGAAAAGGTATAGGTAAATTCATCAAAGACAGGCTTATTCGTTTAGGCATACCATTGACTTTGACAATGTTTTTTATCAACCCAAGTTTATTATATGGTATCGCACTTTATACAGGTAACACCAGTAAAGGTTGGTTCGGTTACATTATTTCATTTATATCAAATGGCCCTACAGCTTCGCACATGTGGTTTGTGCTGGCGTTATTGATATTTGAAGGCATTTACTTGCTTGGCAGAAATTTACAATTGGTCAAAATACCCGATATTATACCAACTAACTCAAATATTTTGGCCTTTATTCTTTTTTGCAGTATCCTGGCATTCGTAATTAGGTTAATCTATCCCATTGGCGGTAAGAACTTTATCGGATTACAGTTCGGATATTTTGGACTTTATACGATCTTCTATTTCCTTGGAATATGGGCAAGTCGCAAAAACTGGGAAGAACGCCTGTCGTACTCTCGTGCAAAATTTTGGGGTTACATTGCCCTGGCTGTTATTCCACTAATTATATTGGCCTGGATTTCGTTGATTAGTAATCCATCATTGTTTAACAATTTTATTGGAGGATATCATTGGCAATCATTGGCTCTATCGGCTTGGGAAGCTATCGTATGTACAGGTCTTTGTTATTTTTTGTTTCTCTTTTTCAGAAAACATCTCAATTATACCAACCAGTTTTTCACCTCGATGGCTGCCAATAGTTATGCAGTATACTTTTTACATCCGCTAATTGTTGTAGCATATACCATGCTTTTCGAGAAAGTTGTCTTGCCACCGGTTACCACTTTCCTGATTGTAGCTCTGCTCAGTATAGTTAGCTGTTTTGCAATAGCTCATGTGATCAGAAGAATTCCTGGTGTGAGCAACGTCTTATAACACAAGTCGGATACGTTTTGGCAAGAACATAAGAAGCTAAACGCGAAGTTTATATGATAACGCGAATAGTTTTCTTGATTTTAGGTTCAAATGTTTACATTTGCACAAACAATGTAGGAAACAATGGCCATTGAACAGACACATTTTAACGATCATAAGGATATTTTAAAAGGACTTGAATCGACCGATTCGCTCAAAGTAATTGAAACCATCGAAGAATTACGCTCTTCGGGCAGAGCAACAGATATTCCGTTGCTGGTAGAACTTTTACACCTGACCCAAAATCCTGAAATAAAATCAAAAATCACAGGTTTATTCGCCAATTTAAAGGAAAGTAATACTATTCCATTGATTATTGAAGCTATTCAAAACCAAAAATATGCACCTGAATTAAAGGAACTGGTAGCCTGTTGTTGGGAAAATGGCCTTGATTACAGCAATTACCTTAGCCTGTTTGTAGGCTTGATGATCGACAATGAATTTGCAATAGCATTTGAAGCCTATACTGTAATAATGAACTTCGAGAATAAAATCGATCAGCAAATTATCGATCATGAAATTGAACTTTTGGAAGAAGCATTATCAGGCGCACCTGAGCAGAAAAGGCAACTTATTCTCGATGTGATTGACTATCTTCCTTCTATCGGATTTTAAAATTTGGAGATGTGAAGATGGTTAAAATAAGAAGAGCCATTCACAATTTAACCCGTATCTCGGACCCCGAACCGATAAATCAATTCCTCCGTCCTTCAATCCATCAATAGTACTGCCGCTCGCCAAAAATGGTGCTTCCAATGCGAACCATCGTGCTGCCTTCTTCAATGGCAAGCAGGTAATCGCCCGACATGCCCATCGAAATGGTTTTAAAATCGTCGCTAGCCGAAAAGTAATCGGCTTTCAGGCGATTGAAGTACTTTTTAAGCGAAGCAAATTCCTTGCGGATTTGGGCTTCGTCGTCGGTAAACGTGGCCATGCCCATTACGCCGCAAACCTTCACATTTTCGAGCTCTGCAAATTCTTCGGATTTGAGCATTTCTTCGACCTCTTCCCACGACAGGCCAAACTTGGTTTCTTCTTCGGCAATGTGAAATTGCAGCAAACACGAAATCACACGCGATGCTTTCCTGGCTTCAGTGTTGATAGATTTTAGCAGTTTAAACGAATCGACACCGTGGATCAAATACACAAACGACACCATATATTTGATTTTGTTCGTTTGTAAATGACCGATAAAATGCCACTCAATATCTTTAGGCATCGCTTCGTATTTGGCTGTCATTTCCTGCACTTTATTTTCGCCAAAGGCTCGTTGCCCGTGATTGTATGCTTCCATCAGCATTTCAACGGGTTTGGTTTTCGAAACCGCAACCAACTGAACATGAGCTGGCAAATGCGATTTTACTAGGTCAATATTTTCAGCAATACTCATGTTTCAAAAATAGCATTTAATGCCGTTACAAAGCAAGTTCGGAGTGCCTAAAGTGAGCTAAAGTTCGAAGTTTGGAGAATGTTGCAGGTTACGGGTTGAAAACTGCGACTGCACACTGATACTCTTTTTTCTATCTTTGGCGCAGCTATGAACAACGCACAGAAACATACGATAGAACAAATGAACCGGTGGGGAGCGGAGGGTAAACCCTTCGTTTTTCTGATCGATTTCAACTTCGAAAAACCTTTTCTTTTTGCTATCGACAACACTTCGGAACTGCTTTGGAAAACTCCTGAAATGCAGAATTTCAAACCTTCGGAAGTTGCAAAAAAGCAAGTAGAATGGGAAGTTTCGCCAGTTTCTTGTTCGCGCTACGAAGAAGCTTTTCAGCAGGTGCAGTCGCATATTCACGGCGGCGACACCTATTTGCTTAACCTGACAATGCCGAGTGGAATCACAACCAATTTATCGCTCGAAGAAATTTCCACCGAAGTGAAGCGCCTTATAAAGTCTGGCTGAAAGATCAGTTTGTATGTTTTTCTCCTGAAATTTTTGTGCGGATAAACAATGGAGTTATTTCCTCCTATCCCATGAAAGGCACAATTGACGCGGCTTTGCCGAACGCCAAAGAACGTTTGCTGAACGACGAAAAAGAAGTTGCCGAACACCACACCATTGTTGATTTAATCCGGAATGATTTAAGTATGGTAGCCACCGATGTGGAAGTTGATAGGCTGATGTTCCTCGACAGGATTTCGACCAACCGGGGCGATTTACTGCAAATGAGTTCGCAGATTTCAGGAAAAGTACCCGAAAACTACAGGCAAAATATTGGGAGCATTTTGGCAAAACTGCTCCCGGCAGGCTCCATTTGCGGCGCACCCAAGGCCAAAACGGTCGAAATCATCAAAAAGGCTGAGCAATACCATCGCGGTTATTATACCGGTGTTTTTGGTATTTTTGATGGAACGAATCTCGACAGTTGCGTGCTGATTCGCTACCTCGAACAACAGGGCGACGAGTTACTATTTAAAAGCGGCGGCGGAATCACTTTTTTGAGCGACTGCCAAACCGAATACAACGAACTGATACAGAAAGTATATGTCCCCATTGGTTGAATCGATCAAGCTGAAAGACGGGAAGCTGTTTAATCTTGGCTACCATCAAAACCGCATGAATGGTGCTTTGGCGGAGCTTTTCCCCGAAGCCAGGGCTATTGAGCTGGCTAAAATCATTTCAATTCCTGAAAATTGCTTGCAGGGAATATTTAAAGTTCGTGTTTTATACGGACCATCCATTGAAGCCATCGAGATTGAACCCTATCAGTTCAGTGCCATTCAGTCCTTGAAAGTCGTGCACCACGAAAGCATTGATTACCATTTGAAATACACCGACCGTCAGATTCTTAAGCAACTGTTTGCACAGCGCGGCGATGCCGACGATATCATCATTATCAAAAACGGCTTGGTAACCGATGCCTTTGCCGCCAACCTGATTTTTTTCGACGGACAAAAATGGATCACGCCCAACGCTCCTTTACTGAAAGGCACACAACGGCAAGTACTGTTGGAGCAAGGGATAATTTCGGAATTGGAAATAAAGGAAAGTGATATTCCTTTCTTTCAAAAAGTAGGCCTAATCAATGCCATGGTAAGTTTTGACGATATGCCGGTGATTGGCGTTGAAAAAATCGAGATTTGAGTTATCCGTCAGCTAAACAGACTGTGTGAAAACGACTGTTAAAAAACTCATAAATAGTTTCAAAAACGAGGTTAAACATTTTGCTATTGTGCTGAATATTAGTATATTCATGTATTATTTTACCTAAAGCAGATGCATTACAAGGAAAAAATATCGAGGGAGCAGATGATGGTTATGTCCTATGAGACCATGATTTCGCCGGACAATTCAGTTCGTCTGATAGATTTGGTATGCAAGAAATTTTTCAAAGACCATCCTTTTAACGACCAATGGAAGGGCAATAAAAACACGGGAAGGAAAAGCTACCCAGCCGATTCGATGTTAAAATTGCTTGTTTACGGCTATTTCAACGGGATAGCAAGCAGCCGCAAACTGGAACGGGAAACCTACCGAAATACAGAAATGATCTGGTTGATGGAAGGGCTTGAACCCGATCATTGGACAATTTGTGATTTTCGCCGGGAAAGCGAAACGATCATGAAAGACTTTCTGAAATACTTCCGCAAGTTTTTGCTTGACACCAATTTTGCAACGCCAAACAATGTTGTCTTCGATGGGACTAAAGTAAAAGCCTATGCAAGAAGGGAAATGCTTACCACAGAAAGCATAAAGGGAAAACTTGAGCATATAGACAAATCGCTTTCGGAGTACCTCTCAAAACTTGAAGACAACGATAGCCATGATGATGAAATGGAATCGGCCAGAACAGAGATCAGGGAACTGAAAGAAAAAATACAAAAACTCGAATTGGCCAAATCAAAACTGGAACAAGCCGCACAGGCAATTAAAGACAGCAAAAGAAAATATTACGCACCCAACGACAGGGAAGCCGTAATGGTAAAAGGGCGGGAAGGCAAATTTCCGGGGTACAATGTGCAGGTTGGCGTAGAAACCAAAGGCCATTTTATCCTGACAGACCGTGTAACAACAGATGCCAACGACATACAGCAATTAGAAGAATCTTTGGATTCTGTTACAGAACAGACAGGGATTTCCCCCACAAAAGTATTGGCAGACAAAGGATATAGCAATACAACCCAGATACTTGATATCGAAAAGGACGGAACGGTACAATGCTATATTCCACTGGCTGAAACCAAACGAGATAAATCAGAAAAAGAAGGTATTTGTTTTGTTTACGACAAAAATAGCGACACCTATACATGCAGTCAAGGGAAGGAACTCGTGTTGTTTATTAAAAATATACAGCACAGCGCTGCATTCTACAACGTTTATAAATGCCACGAATGCCAAGGGTGTGAAGTGCATGCCAAATGTACAAAATCCAAGACAGGGAGGACTTTGAAACGCAATGTTGATCAACAGCGCATTGACCAGTACAAAGAAAAAATGGAGGGTGCATTCGCCAGGCAACAGGTCAGGGAACGCAAACAGGTAGTGGAACACCCATTTGGTACGATCAAAATGCTGATGGGGAAGTTTAACCTACTCTTGAAAGGAAAAACAAAGGCTCAGATAGAGCTCGACTATTACACCGCCGCTTATAACCTGAAGCGGCTGATCGGTTGCGCCCCAATGTCAGAGCTGATTATTAAAATGAGGAAATATCAGTTGGCGATGGCATGAAAAGTGAGTTAAAACTCACTTTTTGCCCCCTCCAAAATACAAAAATGCAGAAAATAGCACATTGAAAATAAAAATTTGTAAAATGCTAAAATCCCCAATGGATGAAAACATGAAAAGCGAAAAAATTCAATTTGGAATTAAATTGCAATTTTCACACAGTCTGTTTAGCTGACGGCAAAGAATAGAATGCCGCTGATGATAATAGCTGTATCCTTTGCCGTTGACTTCAGTCAACGGAGATATTAGATTTCTACCTCCAACCCGTCATACGCCAGAAAAACATTCTCCGGAAGCTCTTTTTGCACCTCATCGTAAAAACCCATTTGGTGCGAAAGGTGTGTCAGGTAGGCCTTCCCCGGTTTTACTTCGGCAATAATATCGAGCGCTTGAGGTAGGCTGTAATGCGAAATATGCTCTTCTTTTCTCAAAGCATTAATTACCAAAACATCTAATCCGCGTAGTTTATCGAGCTCCTGTGGTTCAAGCCTGTTTATATCAGTAACATAAGCCAGTTTCCCAATCCTGAATCCAAAAACTGGCAATTTGTAATGAAAACCGCGAATCGGGATAACTTCCAGTATCCCGATTTGGAACGGTTTATTCTCAATCAAGTGAAGGTGCATTTGTGGAATTCCGGGGTATTTCCAGGCTGCAAAAACATAGTCGAAAATACGGCGAATGGCAATCTGAACTCGTTCTTCGGCATAAATATCAGTAGGCTGTTTTTGTACCCAGTTGAAAGCCCGAATATCGTCGAGCCCAAAGATATGATCGACATGTTCGTGGGTAAGCAAAATTCCATTCAGGTGCCTGACTTTATGCTTCAGCATTTGCTGGCGAAAATCAGGGCCGGCATCAATAACCAGACATTGACCTTCAGTCTCAATCATTACCGACGAACGCAAACGTTTATCTTTCGGGTTTTCTGACAGGCAAATCGGGCATTGACAAGCCACTACGGGTACACCCTGAGAAGTTCCTGTTCCTAAAAAAATAAGTTTCACATTCAAGAAAATTTGATACACAAAAATAAGGAATGCCCTCTCCCAGCCTACTGTTTTTGACTATTTTTGAGAAAAATTTACGCATGGCCAAATTGTATTTGATTCCCACTACCTTGGGCGATTCGGACATTGAGAGAGTGCTTCCACCTGATTTAACTGTTGTAATTTCGTCGATAAAAGTTTTTATTGTCGAAAATATTCGGACTGCTCGTCGTTTCCTTAAAAAGGTAAATCAGTCTATTGTAATTGATAACCTTACCTTTTTCGAGCTCAACGAACATACCGACAGAAAAGAAATCAGTCGTTTTCTGGAACCTATACAATCAGGAATGGATATTGGCATTATTTCTGAAGCCGGGTGCCCTGCAGTAGCCGACCCTGGAGCCGATGTCGTACAACTCGCTCACACCAAAGATATTCAGGTTGTTCCCCTGGTAGGTCCTTCGTCAATTTTGCTGGCATTAATGGCTTCGGGAATGAGTGGACAAAATTTTGCATTCAATGGTTACCTACCTGTTAAAAGTCCTGAAAAAGCCCAACAAATTAAGTTCCTGGAACGCAGGATGCAAACCGAAGGACAAACCCAGATTTTTATAGAAGCTCCCTACCGGAACATGCATTTGTTCGATGATTTGGTAAAAAGTTGTGACCCGCAAACCATATTGTGCATTGCTGTCGACATTACTCTCGAAACCGAATTTATTGTTGCTAAGCCAATTTCGTACTGGAAAACACATCGTCCGGATATGCAGAAACGACCGGCTATATTTATGATTGGAAAGATTTAATTAAAGATTGGGTTTATATGCTTTAAGGATGTTTTCTAGTGTGTAAAAGAAGAGGCTGTCTCCAAATAGTAAAATTGGACAACCTCTTTTTTTTCAGGCATTTATTTTGGTTGAATTATTTGGTTTTAATATCCAGATCGAGCGAGTTGGTGATTTTGCTAATGTCTTCAGGATCAATCACCCCACGAATGCTAATAAGAGTATTATCGTCGCCTCCAATAACCAGTAGCAATTCCGATAGTTTTCCTTTTCCGCCCGACCGTCCGTAAAACCGAACAATCTCGTTCTTATCGGTAATTTCCATCAGAGCCTCATAGCTGTTATTTCTGAAAAATCCATCGGCTTCCAACTCTTTGTAAAAGTTCAGTCCTTTGTTCAGTTCTTTGTCCTCTACCGAAAGAATCCGAATTCCGCTAAGTTTTTCGAGCATTTCGGTCTCTTTACTCTTCGAGTCGTCGAATTTGCTGGCAAAACTTAAAAGCTTGCCGCTGATATTCACCGTTGTAAATCCGTCTTTATTGGCATATTTACTGAAAAGTTTGTCTATTGGGCTGCTATCCTGTGCTATTGCCCATATTGGGATAAACAAAACCAAGATTACTAATAAACGTTTCATGACTATTCTTTTTTTAGTTTTTTATTCAAATTAGTTAATTCATCCATCTGTTTAAATCCCTTATTCACTTTCGAAATTCCTGTTTTTAAAGGATTAACAGCATTGTCAATTTTCTCCATCGACTTAAGTTGGGCCAACCCTTTGTTGTATTTACCCGATACAAATTCAAGGGTTTTAACAGCCTCTGTATAAGCCTGGCGAGGGTCAGTGAACGTGTCTTTGTAGTCATTTTTGCTACCGTAAAAGTTAACTGCGAGCATAACTACAATCACAGATGCTGCAATGCCCGTAACAACCTGCCACATCCATCGGTAGCGTACTTTTTCGGTATGCTCCGATTCCAGAATGTAATTCATCAAAACTTCACTCAAGTCCTCATGCTCGTCAGCCGAAAGTTCCTTTAATCCTGAAAACATGGGAACATACATTTTCAGGCTTTCATCCACCTTATCAGAAGTAAAATAAGTGATCAGTTCATTTTCTTCATCCATAGTGGTCTCGGCATCAAAGTACTTTTGTAGCAGAATATGTATTTTCTGTGATTCCATAACCTTGAATTTTTAATAGTTCATCACGCACTTTTTTGCGCGCCCGCGACAAATTTACCCTGATTGCATTAACATTCATCTGTGTAGCTTCGGCAATTTCGTCATATTCGAGTTGCTCAATGTCTCGTAAATGAATAATTGTTCGCTGTAAATCGGGTAACTCTCCTATAATTTGTTTCACTAAATCAACCGAATTTGAAGCATCAAGCCGGTCTCCCTCCATACTTTCTTCTTCCTGTAATTTTGCCTTTGTAATCGAATCAAACGAAACAGTCCGCCTCGACCGAATCATATCAAGACACCGGTTCCTCATCATCCTGTAAGCAAATGCTTCAATGTTTTCTATTCTGGCCAAATCATCACGTTTTTGCCAAAGTTTAAGAAACACATCCTGAAGTACATCTTTAGCTTCCTCCTCATTTTGAAGTATTTGTTGAGCGAAGCGCAGCAACTTATTGCTGATAGGTAGTACCTCTGTTTTAAAATCTTTGGCAAACATTCTTTGTTTTTTGCTTATTTTCAAAGTTAAGACGAACAAGTGGAGATTTCATTACATTGGGTAAAAAGAAAACTTGTAAAGTGATTCTAAAAAGTGTTCGGCCCTCTGCTCAATTCATCAATAATAACACAGAAAAATAAGGTTGAATACTGCAACTAATAAAGTTCTGCGTCAAGCACATCTTTCAACTCCATCAAATTGTTTTCGAGGATGAGCATATTGCCGATAAAGAAATTATAAATATCGGGCCATTGGTACTGGTTATGAAAATCGACATTGGATAACGAACGGTAAATACGACAAACCTCTTGTCCGCTTTCTCTGGTATAACAAAAATCCCATTCAAGCGGCTCATCAAAACCTTTTTCGATAAATTGACAGTATTTCTGCAAGGTTTCAAATATTTCGAGACGGCGTTCTTCCTTGCGACTGTTGATTTCAATCATTACCAGGGCTTCGGTACGCGATATGTCAAACTTCAGGTCGATACCTGCCAGTCCGGTATCGTACAATACCCACTTTTTCTTTTTGTAACGCAATTGAGGAACAATTTCACAACGGCGGGCAAATACGATCCAAAATTCCTTCCGTAATTGTTTAATTTCGTCTTTACTGTACATACCTAAATTATGAATTCGTAAAGAAAAGCAGAAAAAACCTAAAGCAAAAATGAGATAAAGTTTAGCCAAATGGAGATAAAATAAGCCAGTTCTTCTATTTGCCTGGTTATACAACTAATTCATTACTAACTTTTGTTCTGATTAACAAACAAGTTAATCAGATGTATACCGGCAAATTATTATTAACTAAAAACAATTAACGAATGAAAAAATGGCTATTTGTTATTGCTGCCGTAATTCTGGCTGCATTTGTTGGTAAAGCTGGAGAAATCGATGGAAAATGGAAAACCTCGATGGAAGGTCCAGATGGGAAAATAGAGATTACGTTCACATTCAAGACAAACGGGAATGTGCTAACAGGTTCTGTTTCGTCGCCAATGGGCGATTTGCCCATTTCGAACGGAAAAATCGACGGGAAAGAATTCTCGTTTGATATTGATATGGGAGGCAATCCAATGCCTCATAAAGGCACGCTTGAAGGCGATATCATTAAAATGAAAATTGTAGGAGGCCCCGGCGCCCCTGATGGTGGCAGGCGTGGTGGTCCGGGAGAGATGATTTTGAAGCGTGCAGCTGAATAGTTATCAAAAAAAGCCGTTTGGACATTGAGGCCAAACGGCTTTTAATTTGCCATCTACTTGTTCTGTTATCGCAAATCGAAATAAAACCTGACTTATCGAATAAGCTAAAGCAAAAGAAATTACAAGCCAGTATTCATTTCGTCGCAAACCATTTGACTAAACTGGACATCGCATGAAATAATAACCAGTGTGGCAGTGTTGGTTACCTCCAGGTTTCTAAAACTAAAATCCTGGCTTTGTGTATTCTGTAGAAATGTTCTTACCCCATTAGGATCAGTTGGTAACAAATAAGAATAATACTTACCATCAATATTAAATCTGAATTCATATTCCTGCCCGGCAACTAATTGAATAGTACAGATACCTTCATCAAATTTAAACGTTGTCCAGGAACCTGAAGTACCTTTTAGTCTAAATTCACCAGGAATTGAAAGTCCTAAACCCATATTTGAATCGGGACAGCTATAACGGGTTACCAGTTTATAAGCTTTTAAACCGCTTTTAGGAACCACTGTAAAACTAGCGGTTCCATCGCAGGCAGATGAAAGGTTAACTGCTGAAGAAACATCATATTGTGCATCACCAAATAATTCAACTTTTACAGCCGGATTAGCAGTTGGGTAATAAATTTGTTCGACATAAGTATCTGATGGAAAGGAACATGTAATTCTGCCAGTTTTAACAGAGTTATCTGAGAATGTAAGCTTATAATCAAAAGCGGCCGAACCAGAACTCCCATCAGAAGATGAAACATGAATTTTAAGCCCTTTATCACATTTCGATTTTCCAGTGGGTTGAACTACGCTGTAGACCATTGAATTTAATGACAAATTCCCGGTTTTTATCGGATTGGATAGTGGCATCAAAGAATTGGTTGGACCAACATAGTAAATTCCATAGTCGGAATATTTAACATTATCTTTCAGGTTATTACATAAGATCGATCCGTTAGCTAAAGTTAAATACAGATTTCGATATTCATAAGATGAACCAGTTGGCGACGCACTAACATCAAATAAATATAAAAGACTTGAAGAAGAAAGCTGACTATTGAAGCTTATATCAAATGGTTCGTTGTATCCCCCTACCTGAGCCGATTTAAGTGTGGCAACAGGATACACTTTAATAGTAACATCCTTCGTTCCCTCTGTAGTATAACTCAAAAATAAAGGAGCGGAGATGTAACTGCTATTTTTAGCAATTACTGTTAATTCAATAGGATCTTGAGTGGTAACAGCAACATTGGGATCATATCCAACTTCAACATATCCGGTACTTGTGGAAAAAGAAGTTTGTTTGTTTCCGGCAAACGTAATTAAATTACTTGAATCAGTCCCAATAAACTGTACCTGAATAGGTTCGGTAGTGCTTAATTGCTGATTGTTGATATCCACTAACCGAATATTGATTTTAGTATTAATGAAGTTTCTGTCCAGTAACAGAAGTGTAACTTTATTTCCTGTTTCTTTGTCTTTAGACGGATCCTTAAAAAGATCCTTACATGAAATGATTCCTGCTACAAAGAAAAGAATCATTACAATGGTGAATAATCTATATTTAATTTTAATTAACATGATTTCAGTGATTTAAGATTAGAATTTAGCTAATTTATAGGAAAGTGAAAATTTTAAAACAGGATAAACAGTATACTGTTTTATTTGTCTTTCCAACCTTGCTTCGTGCTGTTGATCGGGATTTGATGTTGGAGAAAGTAATCCAGTTGCATTAACTGTAATATCGGGCGAACCCTGATAATATCCACCAATTTCGAAGGCAAAGGCAACTCTCTTATCAATGCCCAGAGTCCGGCCAAAACCTATCCCCAGATAAGGAGAAATCTGTAAAGAAGGATCAACCTGAAAATTAAACGTTCCAATCTTTTCTTTCGGAATTAAAATATCTCCAAATTCCATAGCGCTTGCAGCTCTGCCATCAAGTACCCCATGAAACATGTTGTATCCAACTCCGGCGGTAAAAAAAATAGTCTTCACAGGATAAAAATCAAAAAGGAGAGACAAACTTCCGGCCTTATAATCTGCATCGGCATCATATTCAGCAGATTCTTCAGAAAAACTGAAGTTAGTTTTATAGCGCAACTGTTCGTAGCCAAAACGAATATCCATTCGTTTGTGAAAGTTATACACAATATCTCCACCAATTCCATTTGTGGACGCCTTTATGGCCAATCCAATTCCTTTACTTGATAAATTATTTTCCTGAGAAAAACAATTTAAAGAAATAAAAGTAATTAAAAAAATACTCAAAGTTAGTTTAACATACGGCTTCATTCAATAGAAATTAAGATTAATAAAAAAATATCCATTCTTCTTTCATCCCGTACAAATAGGTCATATACAAATATAAGATATTTTGACCCTAAAAAAACACCATCAATCAACAGCAGGGGAAAAAAAAACCGGAACCTTTTCGGAACCGGTTGATAAATAGCTATTCAAAATATTATTTCTTAAGTACTTTTTTGTATCCATATATAGCAGAAGTACCTAACTCTTCTTCTATACGAAGTAATTGATTATATTTTGCCATACGGTCGGATCGACTTAACGAACCAGTTTTAATCTGTCCGGCATTCGTTGCAACAGCAATATCGGCAATGGTCGAATCTTCTGTTTCTCCTGAGCGGTGAGAAGTTACCGAAGTATAACCAGCACGGTGCGCCATTTCGATAGCATCCAAAGTTTCGGTTAATGTACCAATCTGGTTAACTTTTACAAGAATAGAGTTACCAGCTCCCAGTTCTATACCTTTTTTCAGGTATTCTACATTGGTTACAAACAAGTCGTCGCCAACCAACTGGCATTTGTCGCCAAGTTTTTTTGTTAAAGCAACCCAACCATCCCAATCATTTTCGCACATTCCGTCTTCAATCGAATCAATTGGGAAATTCGCTACCAAACTGGCCAGGAACTCTACTTGTTCAGCAGAATTTCTTGTAGCTCCGTTTGGTCCTTCAAACTTCGAGTAGTCGTAAGTACCATCTTTGTAAAATTCGGAAGAAGCACAGTCCAAAGCAATTGAAACATCGCCACCGTCTTCTGCACGGCCTGGCTTATAACCGGCATTTTTAATAGCCTTTATAATGCTGTTTAATGCGTCTTCTGTTCCATCCAATGCAGGAGCAAAACCACCTTCATCGCCAACAGCCGTACTTAAACCGCGATCATGAAGAACTTTTTTCAAGTGATGGAAAACTTCGGCACCCATACGTAAACCTTCGCGAAACGATTTGGCGCCAATTGGGCGAATCATAAATTCCTGAAAAGCAATAGGAGCATCAGAATGCGAACCACCATTGATAATATTCATCATAGGAACGGGTAACGTTTTTGCATTTGTCCCGCCAATGTAACGATACAATGGAACATCCAAGGCATTGGCAGCAGCACGGGCAACAGCCAGCGAGACACCAAGCATCGCATTGGCTCCCAGTTTCGATTTGGTTTTTGTACCATCAAGCGCCAACAATTTTTTATCAATAGCTACCTGGTTCGAAGCATCTAAACCAATAATTTCTTTTGCAATAACGGTATTAACGTTGGCTACAGCTTTAAGAACACCTTTCCCAAGGTAGCGGCCTTTATCACCATCACGTAACTCAAGCGCTTCATTTTCTCCGGTTGAAGCTCCTGAAGGAACAGCAGCACGCCCAATAGCACCACATTCCAATGTTATTTCTACTTCAACAGTTGGATTTCCGCGCGAATCCAAAATTTCTCTACCAACTACTTTATCAATAAGCATTGTGTTTTTATTTTAAATTTAACTTAATTATATGATATTCACAAATCTGATTTTCAACTTATAAACATTTCAGCCAACTATACAAAAATAATAAAAGCAACCGAAGTTATTTTAATATTGGCATTACTCATTCAAATAAAACAACAAACTTTAACAAGTATTGTTAATTCAAGCTTTGAATTTTGAAAAAATAAGTAAGATGATTCACCCCAAACTTATATCTTGCCGCTACAAATTAAAAGTATGATAAAGTTTATTACATTTTTGTTTGTATTTGAATTTCTTACGGGTAGCAGTTTCTGTCAGACTATTGATGCCATTCGACAAAAAGCTGAAACATGGAAAAATTCGACATTGCTTACCAGCGCAGCTATTGATATAGCAGTTTACGATACCCAAACTGGCGAAGCGCTGATAAAATCAGAGCCTCAGCTAAGTCTTGTTCCTGCATCAATCTTTAAAGTTGTTACAACAGCAACAGCGCTCGAAATTTTTGGACCTGATTATTGTTTTAAAACTACACTTGCATACTCAGGTATAATAAAGAATGACACACTTAAAGGTGATCTTCAGATTATTGGCGGTGGCGATCCAACTTTAGGATCGGAGTATTTTCCTGAAACCAAAAGTTTTTTGGATGATTGGACAAGATCATTAATAAACGCTAAAATCAGGGTGGTAACCGGAAGACTGATCATCGATTCGTCGGTTTACGAAAAAGTTCAGGCACCCGGAACCTGGGTGTGGGAAGATTTGGGAAACTATTACGGCGCCACTCCTTCCGGGATTTCGGTTTACGACAATTTATTTGAAATTCACATGAAATCAGCAGCTAAAGCTAATCAACCTGTGAAAATACTGAAAGTAAAACCCGAAATACCAGGATTGAAAATAAATTCTGAAGTTATTTCATCGGATGCAAACAGCGACCAATCGTATGTTTTTGGAAATCCTGAAGACAACAAACGGGTTATTCGCGGTACGATACCTAAAGACGAAAGCGATTTTGTGGTTAAGGCGTCAATGCCCGATCCGGCAATTGTTTTGTCATTTGTGGCCAGACAAAAACTTCGGAAATCGGGAATCGAGATTCTAGGAAGTACAGCTTACGAAAAGGCAATTGCAGGATATTCAGTATTAAAAGAAACATTTTCACCACCGTTGAGCAAAATAACCAAAGTTACAAATTTTGAAAGTGTTAATTTATTTGCCGAACATTTGCTGAAACACCTGGCCTGGCAAAAAAACGGTCTTGGGACTACGAATGACGGATGCCAGTTTATAAGCGATTTCTGGAAAGAGAAAGGTTTCCCGATGGCAGGATTTTTCATAAATGATGGAAGTGGCCTGTCGAGGTTTGATGCCGTAACAGCCGATCAAATGTGCTGGATTCTCAATTATATGAAGATGAAAAGTTCGAATGCTGATGTTTTTTTTAGGTCATTGCCATCTGCCGGATACGGAACTTTAACTGCTTTTGCGCCTGAAAATTTTCCGAACGACTGTCTTCATGCCAAAAGCGGCTCCATGACCCGCGTTCGCTGCTATGCAGGTTATTTAAAAACCGATAGTGGTAAAAACCTGTCGTTTGCAGTCATGCTCAATAATTTTTCGTGCACGATGAAAGAGGCAACACGTAAAATTGAAGAATTGCTGCTTGAACTCCGAAAGCTATAAATAAAAAAAAGCCCCGTCTTTCGAACGAGGCTCTTTCACAAATTAGGGGACTGTTTAATTAAAGTACTTTCTTCATTGCAGTCATTTCTGCGCGTAATTCTTCCCCGATGATTTCGATTGGATGATAACGAATAATTTCGTTTACGCTGATTAACTGTTTATTGTCGACACCATTTCCTTTTCCGGCACCATAAGGTTTGCCAATAACATCGGTATCAATTTTCTTCATAAAATCAGCCAGCAATGGCTTGCAAGCATGGTCGAACAAATAGCAACCGTACTCTGCTGTGTCAGAAATAATACGGTTCATTTCGAATAGTTTTTTGCGTGCTATGGTATTTGCAATCAATGGGACTTCATGAAGCGATTCGTAATAAGCTGATTCTTCTTTAATTCCAGCTTCGGTCATGGTTTCGAAGGCAAGTTCAACCCCTGCTTTAACGAAAGCAATCATCAATACGCCATTGTCGAAATACTCCTGTTCTGCAATTGCCATTGTTCCTGCCGGAGTTTTTTCGAAAGCGGTTTCGCCGGTAGCCGCACGCCATGTCAGCAATTTCACATCGTCGTTAGCCCAATCTTGCATCATGGTTTTCGAGAATTCGCCCGACATAATATCGTCCATGTGTTTCCAGAACAAGGGGCGCATAATACGTTTTAATTCTTCTGAAAGTTCAAATGCTTTTATTTTCGAAGGGTTCGACAACCGATCCATCATGTTTGTAATGCCGCCATGTTTCAATGCTTCTGTTACAACTTCCCATCCGTATTGTACCAATTTAGCGGCATAACCAGCATCAATTCCTTTTTCAACCATTTTATCAAACGAAAGGATTGAGCCAGTTTGCAACAAGCCACAAAGTATTGTTTGCTCGCCCATTAAATCAGATTTAACTTCGGCAACAAACGACGAACGCAGTACTCCTGCTTTATCGGCCCCGGTTGCTACAGCATAAGCCTTTGCTATTTCCAAACCGTCGCCGTTGGGATCATTCTCTGGATGAACAGCAATCAATGTTGGAACTCCAAAACCACGTTTGTATTCTTCACGAACTTCAGAACCAGGTGATTTGGGAGCTACCATAATGACAGTAATATCTTTACGAATTTGCATCCCTTCTTCAACAACATTGAATCCATGAGAATAAGAGAGTGTAGCCCCTTTTTTTATCAACGGCATTACAGCATTGATTACACCTGTATGTTGCTTATCCGGGGTTAAATTGATAACCAGATCAGCAGTTGGGATCATTTCGTCGTAAGTTCCAACTTTGAAACCATTTGAAGTTGCATTTTTATACGACTGACGCTGCTCTTTAATAGCTTCGGCACGTAAAGTATAGGAAACATCCAGTCCCGAATCGCGCATATTTAAACCTTGGTTTAAACCCTGTGCTCCACAGCCTACAATAACAATCTTTTTACCAATCAGTTTTTTTACACCATCCGTAAATTCCGAATGATCCATAAATTCGCAGGTTCCCAATTGTTCCAACTGTAAACGAAGTGGAAGTGTGTTAAAATAATTTGCCATTTTCTTCTATTTCTTAAATGTATACTTCTCATTTGTTTTGAGTAATACAAAGCAACGCAATATTTATAGAATTGAAGTGGAAAAATGAATGTATTTTAGGTATTTTTCATGGATTTAAAAAAAATATTGCATCAGCTAATTTTTGTATCATCTTTAATTCAATTAGTTACCAACAGCTATATTCTGGTAATTTTTCCAGCTATAACAACGATTCTGATCTGAATTGAAGTGGTGTGATCCCGGTTTCCCGCTTGAAGAATTTCGTAAAATACGATTGATCTTCGAAGCTAAGCTGGTTGGCAATTTCGGTAACTGTGAGGTTGGTATGTACCAGCAACCGCTTTATTTCGAGCAATTGTTTGGCCTTAACCATTTGCGATGAGGTTTTGCCAGTCAAGAGCTTGACTGTTTGAGTAAGATGGTTGGGCGTAACTCCGAGTATTTCGGCATATCGGTTTATCGATAAGTTCCGGGTATAATTTTCTTCAAGTAAGTGAAAAAACTGCTTGACCAGAATTTGTCCTTTGCTACTCTGGCTAAGTGGTTCATTTTCATGATAGCGTGCAGCACAGGTAGTTAAGATTAAATCGAGCAACGAGCACAGCATTTCAAATTTATACTCTCCTGAAAGGTCGGCCTCAGCAATACTTTGGCGAAACAATGTTTCAAGAAAATGAACATCACTGAAATTGGTGAGCAACAATGGCGGATTATCCTGATGAATTGTATAAAAAAACGGAAATTCGACCAAACTATTTTGGTTTCGCCGGTTAAGTAGGTAAAAGTCGGCATTGAAAAGGAAAATATAACCTTCAATATCGTGCGAAAGTTCCAACTTATGAGCTTGTCCGGGCGACATAAAGAAAACGCAAGGTGGCTTTATGTCATATTTATTTCCATCAATAACATGGAAACCTGTTCCCCGATTTAAATAGAGAACTTCGAAAAAATCGTGCCGGTGCGGGTATTTTACAGCAAAATGGCGATTAGCATCGAAAATTTCAACCTGAAATTGTTGACTTTTTCGTTCAGGTTTGCTGAAATTGTGCAAACTGTATACAGGAAGTTGTTCGCCTTGCTGCTTCATAAAAAAGTACTTTCGTATTGCTACGAAAGTACTAACAAATGATTAAAAAAATTAAACCCTGTGGAACATGAATTTTAAAGTGATCGTCCAACGTATACTACCGTTTTAGAATGTGGAACAAGATTGCCATCGAATGTAAGTCGACCTGAACTTAGGCCGGTTAACAAGGCTGTACCTTGCCCTGATGCGCCAATATCAAAGAACAAGTCGTATATTCCAATTGGTGTCAATACATTTATTCGGAGTGTAAATGTTTTATTCTTTTCATTCTCAGTTAATTCCCACTTGGTAATATCACCTCTGGCAGTAACCCCACCAACTCCATTAGGCCCTATCCTCGAATTTGAACCAATTTGGATAATAGCTTTAGTTGAATCGACCGAAACAAAATTAATCATCGAAACTACAGGCACCCGAAAGCCATAGCGATCCTGTAACCAATTTGTTTCAAGCACAAAATTTTTATTTTCAAGCATTTGTCTGGTTAACTCGTAATTCTTCTCCAGCTCTGCTTTTCTCTTTTCTCTTTTTGTTAATCCAGAATTTTCTGCATTTTCCTGAGCGTACAAGAAACTGGCAGAAATGATAAATGTAAATAAGATTACTAATCGTTTCATGGGTTTCTCCTTTCTTTTTTGTTTTCATTAATTACAACAATTAATGTTCCTAATTTCTCAGAAACAATGAGTCATTAGTCTTTTTTAGGAAATTTTAACCATTGAAGATCAACGAATAAGGACTGACTCCGATTTTTATGAATAAAAAATGCCTGAAGCTGAAATCTGGGTTTCAACTTTAGGCACTTCAGCTAACTTTACGTACTACTAACTTTATACTAATCAACCTGTTCGAGCATGGCGTCGCGTTCTTTAAGGAATACGGAAAGTCGTTCGATGGTACTTTTTGTAATAGCTACCCTTCCTGAACGAATAAACTGCATAACCCCATACGTTGAATTAAGCTCCTCAAACAACTCCTGAGTTTCGCTGGTATGCCCGGTTTTCTCAATAACGATATATTCACGGGTTATTTCAAGGATGCGGGCGCCAGAATTGCGGATAATTTTTTCCACATCATTCGATTCGAACAGGAATTCGGTAGATACTTTATAAAGAGCCAGCTCCTGGTAAATCATTTCATCGTTAGTGTTGGCAAATACCTTCAGTACATCAACTACTTTTTCGAGTTGTCCAACTACTTTTTGCACACGGTCGGCAGTTTCGTTTATTACGACGGTAAATTTAAAAACCCCGGTAATGGCCGATTCCGAAACCGTTAAGCTGTCGATGTTGATTTTTCGACGCGTAAAAATGATGGTAATCCGGCTCAACAACCCGATGTGATTTTCTGAGAAAATGGTTATGATATATTCTTGCTTCATAATGGTTATATTTTAAAGCCCCTCCAAACCTCTCCAGATGAGAGGCTTAAAAAAGCGAAGTTTTGAATTTAAAGCAAATAATACTTGTGTGTATCACTGCAATTTATTATTGAAAAGCCCAGATACCGGTTCCTCAACCCTCCATTGGGAAGGGTTGGGGGAGGCTTTGCTTATGGCTCAAGTAAAACATCAGAAACTGACGCACCGGTTGGAACCATCGGGAAAACGTTGTCTTCTTTTTCTACAACTACTTCAAGCACATAAGGGCCTTCGTGATCGAGCATTTCCTGAATAGCGCCTTCGAGCTGGCTACGCGAAGTTACTTTCTGTGAAGCCAATCCATAAGCTTTAGCAATACCCACAAAATCAGGGTTTTTAAGTTCGGTGAACGAATAACGTTTTTCAAAAAACAACTGCTGCCACTGGCGAACCATGCCAAGAAAATTGTTATTCAGAACAATAATTTTTAAATCAAGATTGTACTGTGAAATTGTGCCCAATTCCTGGATAGTCATCTGGAATCCACCATCGCCAACCATTGCAAATACCACCCGATTAGGCTGACCTATTTTAGCACCTACGGCAGCCGGCAAAGCATATCCCATTGTTCCCAATCCGCCTGATGTTACATTGCTTCGGGTTTGCGTAAACTTAAAGTAGCGCGAGGCAATCATTTGCTGCTGGCCTACGTCGGTAACTAAAATCGCGTCATTGTTGGTTTTTTCCGAAGCGATGCGAACGACTTCACCCATTGTCAAGCCTTGTTTTGACGGATATATGTCTTTGGAAATAACCTTTTCATACTCGATTTTGTCGCAAGCTTTAAATTCTTTCACCCAATCCTCATGCGAATTTGCATTCACATTATCAATCAGCATTCTTAGCGATTTCTTGGCATTTCCCAGAACCGGAGCATCAGCTTTTACAATCTTGTTGACTTCTGCCGGATCTATTTCAAGATGGACAATCTTTGCCTGACGGGCATAAGCCGCAACTTTTCCGGTAACCCGGTCGTCGAAACGCATACCAACAGCAATTATTACATCAGCTTCGTTAGTTTTTACATTTGGCCCATAATTTCCATGCATCCCTAACATACCAATATTTAAAGGATGATTAGAAGGAAGTGCTGACAAACCTAAGAGAGTCCAGGCTGCCGGAATACCAGTCTTTTCAACGAACTCTTTCAGTTCATTTTCGGCATGAGCAATTATTACTCCGTGCCCGAACAACAGCAATGGTTTTTTAGCTTCGTTAATAATATCGGCAGCAGCTTTTACCTGAAACGGATCAACTTGATATTCAGGAACATAACTTCTTATTTTAGTACATTTTCTGTATTCAAAATCCATTTCAGCGAACTGGGCATCTTTAGCAATGTCAAGCAAAACAGGTCCGGGACGACCGGTTGACGCAATATGAAATGCTTTAGCAATTGCTTCGGGAATTTCGTCGGCATGTGTCACCTGGAAATTCCACTTAGTTACCGGAAGAGTAATACCAATTACATCTGACTCTTGAAAGGCGTCCGTTCCAAGCAACGGTGAAGCTACCTGACCAGTAATACAAACTACCGGAATGGAGTCGATTTGAGCATCGGCCAAACCGGTGATTAAATTGGTTGCGCCCGGACCTGAAGTGGCGAAGCAAACGCCCGCTTTTCCGGTTACTTTGGCATAACCTTCGGCAGCATGAATAGCACCCTGCTCATGGCGCGTTAAATAATGCGTAACTTGCTTGTCGTAGTCGTAAAGTGCATCATAAATGGGCATGATTGCACCGCCCGGATACCCGAAGATGGTATCAACTCCTTCCTCTAAAAGAGATAAAATTACAGCTTCTGAGCCTGTTACTCGTTGTGTGGCCATATCTTGTTCTTTTTTTGTTTCCTTATATTTTTATACAAGTTCGAAGTTCGGAGTATCTAAAGTTCGAAGTTAAAAACTTTAGGCACTTTAGCTCACTTTAGGCACTCCCAACTCCTTTATTCAATAATCCTTATTGCTCCTCTGTCAGCTGACGAAACCATGCTGGCATAAGCTCTCAGGGCTTTGCTTACATAGCGTTCGCGAGCGCCGGGAGTGAAAGCTTCTTTGCCTTTTGCTGTTTCAGCAGTGCGGCGGGCTTCCATTTCTTCAGGACTGATTAGTACATCAATTTTCCTTGATGGAATATCAATTTCAATTAAATCGCCATCCTGAACCAAGGCAATTTCACCACCGGCGGCAGCTTCAGGCGAAATGTGACCAATAGACAATCCTGAAGTTCCTCCTGAAAACCGTCCGTCGGTAATTAACGCACAAGCCTTTCCAAGGTTCATCGATTTGATGTATGATGTTGGATAAAGCATTTCCTGCATTCCAGGTCCTCCCTTTGGGCCTTCGTAGCGGATCACCACCACGTCGCCCGCCTGGACTTTGCTGCCAAGGATTCCGTTGCAGGCATCTTCCTGCGAGTGGAAAACCTTGGCGGTTCCTTTAAAATGGTAAACACTCGGGTCAACTCCGGCAGTTTTTACAATGCAGCCATTACGGGCAATGTTTCCGTAAAGCACAGCCAAACCGCCATCTTTATTATAGGCGTGTTCGTAGTCGCGGATGCAACCGTTTTCACGATCGATATCCAATTCTTTGTAATAAGCTTCCTGCGAACCCATCACCAAATTGCGGCCTCCACTGGGAGCTGATTTGTATTTCTTCAATGCTTTTTCGGTCACATTGGCCGACATTACGTCGTATTGGTCAATGGCTTTGGCAAGCGTTGTTCCATCGGCACGGTTTACCGAAAGTTCAAGCATGTTTTTGCGCGAAAGTTCAGCCAGAATTCCCAAAATGCCACCGGCACGGTTCACATCCTCGATGTGGTAATAGCCGTTTGGCGCTACTTTGCACAGGTTTGGCGTTACTTTCGACAATTCGTCGATGTCTTTCATCGTGAAATCAACTTCACCTTCGGCAGCAATGGCAAGGATATGAAGAACGGTATTGGTTGATCCGCCCATGGCAATGTCTAATTTCATGGCATTCTGGAAAGCGGCACGGGTAGCAATATTTCGCGGCAATACTTTGTCGTTGCCCTTTTGGTAATATTCAGTAGTCATTTCAACAATGCGCGAAGCGGCTTCTTCGAACAAGCGTTTGCGGTTGGCATGAGTGGCTACAATTGTTCCATTGCCCGGGAGTGCCAGACCTAAAGCTTCTGCCAGACAGTTCATCGAGTTGGCCGTGAACATTCCGGAGCACGAACCACAGGTTGGACAAGCATCACGTTCTACTTTCGAAATAGTTTCGTCGGATATATTTTGGTCGGCAGCCATCACCATGGCGTCAATCAGGTCGTATTTTTTACCGTCAACCACGCCAGCTTCCATTGGCCCGCCCGATACAAAAATGGCGGGAATATTCAGTCGCATAGCTGCCATCATCATACCAGGGGTGATTTTGTCGCAATTCGAAATGCAAACCATAGCATCGGCACGGTGCGCGTTACACATGTATTCAACGCTGTCGGCAATTACATCGCGCGACGGCAGCGAATACAACATTCCGTCGTGTCCCATGGCAATTCCATCGTCAATGGCAATGGTGTTAAACTCAGCTGCAAAGCAACCTTTTTGCTCAATTATATTTTTGATGTACTGACCAATTTCGTGAAGGTGCACATGCCCGGGGACGAATTGTGTGAATGAATTGACAATGGCAATCACCGGTTTCCCGAATTGTTCTTCCTTCATCCCGTTAGCCCGCCAGAGGCTTCTTGCTCCTGCCATTCGCCGTCCTTCGGTTGTAGTGGCTGATCTCAATTTGTTTTGCATACCTTTTTGTCTGAAATTATTTTTTTACTAAAAAAAAACCTTCCTCAACTGAATGAGAAAGGTTTCAAAGTTTTTATAGCTTACATCATACCAATCTCATTCAGAACGGAGTAGGACCACCACGCTGATAATGACTAGAGATATAATGCTGATATTTTTCACTTGTACTACTGCTTTAGTGCTGGCAAATGTATTAATTAATTTGAACTTCCAAAATGAATTTGTAAGTAAATATTAGTTTTTTCTATGAATTTATAACAATAGTTCAGTAAAAAACGATATAAACATTTGATTATCAATGAAATAAATAACGATAAATTTAGATAAAACCCTAAAAATCAGTATATTGAAAGATTATTCCGTAATATAACAAGAATGATCTCCAGGGTTAATAAAATATTAAGTATCTTATTTTCAACACATTAATCATCAATCCTTTTTCAGAGCTAAGCAAGATCCGAAAAGATTGTCTGTTATTACCGCTCGCATTTCCAGATTGAGTTCTTGTACCGGGATGCCAAACAGTTTACATGGCTTACAGCCTACCAGGTAAGAAGCAAGGGCAAACTTGATTTCCATTTCAACGCATCGCTCACGGCAGTAAACCTGGCCAAACATGATTGGTTGTCCAACAATAAAGGCCAACGGGAACCGTTCTCGATGGCTGACTATAAAACACTGTACAACAATACTTTGATACTTGAACGATTTATGTGCAGGTTTGCTATCAACCCGAACACCGCAAAAAAAAACAAAAAATTGTCAAAAAACTATTGGATTTCGACAAAACTGCTGCTTAATTTTTAACGAACTATTGTAATTCGTTATTCCCAATTAATCTCCTGAATCCGGCAGCACCAGTTTTCGCTTTAAACAGCTAATCATAAACGATTTAATACACTCGCCTCATAAAATTACTGTTTCAAGTGGTATATTCTGTTCTGATTTGCTATATTTACCGAAACCTAATAAAAACACTCAGCTTATGAACCAACTTCGCTATCGCCAAGCCGTTGCCTTTCTGTTCATTAAGTCGGTTTCACTTTTTCAATTACCCAACCTCTTTTTACAAATTTCCCTTATTCAAATAACAACCAAAAACTAAGTCTATGGAACATGTGAATCAAAAAAGGTTATTTATCGGCGCCTGTCTGGCCCTGTTGGTTACAGCCATTACGTTTGCCATTAGGGCAAAAATAGAGGGCGTTTTTACTGACGATTATGGATTAAGCAAAGAGCAGGTTGGGCGTGCTTTCGGACCTGCTTTCTGGGGATTTGCAGTGGCCATGTTTGCCGGCGGCTATTTTATCGACATTGTAAAAACCAGGAGCATCATTTGGATGGCTTTTGCCTTGCACCTGGTGGGCATTGTGTTGCTGCTTCTGGCCAAAGATATGGCTTCGCTGTTCATTGCCAACGTATTTATCGGCCTCGGAAACGGAAGCGTTGAAGCCGCCTGTAACCCACTCGTAACAACACTTTTCCCCGACAAGAAAACAAAAATGCTCAACCGCTTTCATGTTTGGTTCCCGGGCGGAATTGTGATTGGCAGTTTGCTCGCTGCCCTCATCATAGACAAACTCAACCTGCCCTGGCAAGTATTGGTAAGTATTCTTTTTATTCCGCTGGCCATCTACGGATTCCTGTTCTTTGGGCAAAAAATTCCTGAAACCGAACGTGTTTCGACAGGCGTTACTTACAAGGAAATGATGCGTAATGTCGGAGCGCCCTTCACCATTACCATAGCTGTTATCCTGATGATTATGGTGGCTACCATCCCGTCGTTCGCCGTTCGTTTCGACAGCGCTGTTCCTTTTGTAATTGTTGCTTTAATTGCCCTTTTCATTGTTTTGGAAGGACGTTTGATGAACAAGATCTCGCTGCTTTTCCCATTCATCTTTTTCTGTATGCTGTTAACCGCATCAACCGAGTTGGGTACAACGCAATGGATTAACGCGCTTCTGGCACAAAACGGCATTGGCCCGATGTTGATTTTGGCTGTTGTTACCGGGATTATGGCTGTTGGCCGTTTCTTTGCCGGTGGTTTAATTCATCGACTGAATCCTACCGGCGTGTTATTGGGTTCTTCCATATTTGCTTTCGCCGGATTAATGCTGCTGAGCATTGCGTCAGGCCCGGTGATGACTGTTTTATCGGCAGCAGTATTTGCAGTGGGCGTTTGCTATTTCTGGCCAACCATGATTGGCGTAGCCTCAGAATATGTTCCGAAAAGTGGCGCGCTGGGCATGTCAATTCTGGGAGGAGCCGGATTTGTGGCTACGTCGATGGTTTTGCCTATTATGGGAAAATCGATCGAAACATCGGGCGCACAAACTACCCTGAGGAATATGTCGGTACTTCCGGTTATCCTGATCGTTGCCTTTATCGCTCTTACTTTTATCGTGAAAGCCAAATTTCACAAAAAATAAGCTATTCGTTAGAACGTCATTGCTTCGTTTCGCTTGCAATGACGTTCTACTTTAAATATTAATCCTGAATACCGGATTTTCTTTTCTCCATGAATCGTATGCTTTTTCAAGCGTGTTCAGGAAAACTTGACTGTCTTGCGCTCCTGAAACTGCAAATTTTCGGTCGAACACAAAGAATGGAACGCCTCGCAGTCCCAAACTAAATGCTTCCTGAATGTAGTTCTTTACCGCATCAGCAAACTCTTCGCCTTCCAGCGTATTTTTTACCAGACCGGCATCGATACCGATTTCTGCACCAATTTGGACAAGCGTATCCACATCATCGATATTTTTTCCTTCAGTAAAATAAGCGCTAAAAAGTTTTTCCTCAGCTTCATTCTGAACTCCCTGAACTCTTGCCAGATGCGAAAACCGATGTGCCATAAAAGTGTTTGCCGGAATGACTTTGTCGAAATTGTATTGCAGTCCAACATTTTTTGCCCGCCCGGCAACCTGATTGTTCATTGCAGTGGCTTCTGAAAGGCTAATTCGCTTATGCTCTGATAAATATTGGTGGATGCTTTTCCCCGGAATCGTCTTCATTTCCGGCGAAAGCTGGTAACTTTTCCAGATGATTTCAAGTTCGGGGACGTGTTTAAAATCGGCAAGAGCCGCTTCGAATTTCCGTTTGCCAATGTAACAAAACGGGCAAACCACGTCGCTCCAGATTTCTATTTTCAGTTTGTTTTTTGTCGTACTCATTGTTTCCTGTTTTCATTGTTGTCAGTGAATAAACAAAGATTCCGGCATCAGGTTTAATTTTTGCAGCTTGTTTATTTTGTGAAACTTAGTGTTTTTGCGACTTAGTGACTTTTGCCTCAAAGACTAAAATATTAAATTTAACATACCCGATACTAAAAGTTTAACCTATTAATGAAAAGCAGAATGCCATTGCTTGCAAAATTTGTTTTACTTTTAATCTGCAAAACAAAATGAAAAAATGAATTCGCGAAGTTTCTGGAATAAATACACTTTTGCAGTCAATCAAACCTTAACATTCAGGGCTGGCTTTACCGAAATAGGGGTAAAACGGGTTCCGAACGGGTGGCTGGTTAAAAGTCAATCAAACGCGCAACCCACTGATAATTTATTGGTTGCTGAAACAATGGATTTGACTGACGGGCCGGATGTCTTCCATTTTTACACAGGCGAGTCGAATGATTTACTGGTTGTTCCGGCGCTTCCGAACAAACCGGTTGTTTTCAGGAACAATAAAAACCTGAAAGTAAGCGCCGAGGAAAAGGCCCGGTTGTTTTTCAGGATTCCGCTGACCATACAGCTTTATTTCCAGGAAATTAAAGACACAAACCGAATGACCGAACTTCCGCTGCAACGCCTTTCTGACACGTGGTTTGGCGAAATTGACAGCGGTGAACCGGCTTATTCTATTGGCAGCGCTTATTACAACTCGTTAAGTGATATTGATTTAAAATATTGGGAAGCAGTAATTCCTGTCGAAATCATTAACAATACTTCTGGAACTCTGGATTTGCAAAGATTAATACTACGTGTAGAAGATTTTAACCTTTACCGGAATGCCAATTACATCCTTTCTAATTATATAAATATTGAATTCAAAGGTCAGGAGCAGGTTGAAAGTGTAAGTCTTAGTACCAGCGATGATATTCATGGCGATAAATTCCAACTAATAGCTAACAAAAGGTTATCCGATTCAAAAAAACTACTTCGGCGAAGTTTTTTCTTTATTAAGAATATTTATCAAAGCTAAATTATGTATCTCGATCTTGAAAAATATATTAATCCAGCGACCATCGAGAAATTTATACGGATCGTTTTTATTCTGATTATTGGTATCAGTTCCATCCAGTTAATTGCATTTATGCTGCGAAGGTCGTTGCGCAAACAACTTTCGCGCCAGCGCATGATGCTCATTACCCGCACCATTATTTATACCGGCTACACCGGCCTTGTTCTTATTGTAATTAAAGAACTTAACTACGACTTAACAGCCTTGTTTGGAGCTGCGGGCGTTGTGGGTATCGTTATTGGGGTTGCCTCGCAAACCAGTATCGGCAACATCATCAGCGGATTATTCCTGGTGGGCGAAAAATCGTTCGAAATTGGCGATGTGGTGCGCATTGGCGATAAATCGGGTACGGTTTATTCCATCGATTTGCTCTCGATAAAAATAAAAACCTTCGATAATTTGCTGATTCGAATTCCCAACCAGTCGGTTATTTCTTCGGAACTCACCAATGTCACGCGATTTCCGATTCGCCGCCTCGATTTCCAGATTAGCGTGGCTTATAAAGAAGATCTGCGAAAAGTGAAAACCGTATTGGAAAATGTTGCCCGAAACAATCCGCTTTGCCTGGAAGAACCCGAGCCTTACATCCTGTTTCAGACTTTTGGCGACAGCGCCATCAACATTACCTTTGGCGTTTGGTTCGAAAAAACCAATTATACCGCCGTGAAAAACTCAGTGTTCATCGAAATTAAGGAAGCATTCGACCGCGAAGGCATCGAAATTCCGTTTCCGCACGTTAGTATTTACGCCGGAGAGGCCAGCAAACCTATCGATATAAACCTACGGAAAACGGCAAACTGATTTTCAAACACATACACACCAGAATCAATTTCTATCCCGGCAACATGGACAAATAATTGAATATAAATGAATGGTTGTTTCCGGCATTGAAGATAACTTCACGCCGTCAATATAACCAAACATCTAAATAATGAAGAAAATTATTTGCCTGAGCCTGGCCATTGCTGCCTTTTTCGTCACGCAGAGTTTTCGCAGCGAAACTGGTTCGACCTCTAAAAATGGACCAATGAATTCTGAAGTTATAGCTTCTACAGCCAGCACCGATACTGTCGTCACCGGCGCTCCTGTTCCTTCTGAAATTGAAAATCCCGAATTGCTGGGTATTAACAAAGAGCCCTGGCACGCTACGCTTATGGTTTACGGCAACCAGGCCGAGGCATTGAAAGCAATCCGCCACGCTTCGTCGTATTGCCGCAGCCTGAATGGCCTCTGGAAATTCAATTGGGTAGCCTGGCCACAGGAACGCCCTGTCGATTTTTACAAACCTTCGTATGATGTTTCAGGCTGGAAAGAAATTGCAGTTCCGTCGAACTGGCAGGTTTTGGGCTACGGTACCCCCTACTACAAAAACATGGGATACATTTTCCAGAAAGACTTCCCGCACGTGATGAGCGAACCGCCAAAAACCTACACTGCTTACAAGGAACGCAATCCGGTTGGAAGCTACCGCCGCGATTTCGAAATTCCGCAAAACTGGAACGGTCGCCGCATTTTCCTGACCTTCGATGGCGTTGATGCCGGTTTTTTCCTATGGGTGAATGGCGAAAAAGTGGGTTACAGCATCAACAGCCGCAACGCTGCCGAATTTGATATCACCAAATACGTAAAACCGGGCAAAAATATGGTAGCCGCTGAAGTTTACCGTTTTACTGCCGGTAGTTTCCTCGAAGACCAGGACATGTGGCGTTTGAGCGGAATCTTCCGCAACGTAACGGTTTGGAGTGCCCCTGAAACACACGTTCGAGATTACTTCATCAAAACCGATCTGGATTCGAAATACGAGAATGCAACTATAGAAGTAACCGCCAAAGTGAAAAATTACGGTGCATCGAAAGGTACAGTTCAAAAGCTGGTAACAACTCTTTTCGACGGAACTCAGGAAATAAAATGCGCCAAAGCCGAAGCGACTGTTCCTGCACTGAACCCCGGCGAAGAGAAAGAAATTACGTTGAAATTCCAGGTAAACAATCCGGCGAAATGGACAGCCGAAACACCGAAATTATACACCACTGTTTTAACCTTGAACGAAGGCTCGAAAACAAACGAAATTCTTGCTTCAAAAACAGGATTCCGTAAAATCGAGATCAAAGGTCGGGTGATGATGGTAAACGGAACACCAATCAAGCTGAAAGGGGTGAACCGCCACGAGCATTGGCCTGAAGTTGGTCATGCCATTACCGAAGCACAAATGATTCGCGACCTGGAAGTGATTAAACAAGGGAACTGTAACCACGTGCGTACCTGTCATTATTCCGACGACCCACGCTGGTACGAGTTGTGCGACGAATGGGGAATCTGGCTGGTGGCCGAGGCCAATGTAGAGTGCCACGGCTACGACCATAAATTTGACGAAGAGCCCCGCATGAAAGCACAAATCATTGATCGTAACGTGGCCAATGTCGAAAATTTCAAGAACCATCCTTCGGTGATTATCTGGTCGTTGGGTAACGAAAACGGCGGCGTTGGTACCAATTTCGTTGAAGCGATGAATACCATTAAAACTATTGATCCGGCACGCCCTGTGCATTACGAACGTTTTGGCGTTGGCGCTAAAAATCCATCCGATTTCGATGGAAAAATGTACGGAAGACCTGAAGATTTCGCCAAAATTGCCGAAAACAAAGAATTGACCAAGCCATTCTATATTTGCGAGTTTGCTCATGCCATGTTCAACTCAATGGGATCACTGGTCGAATATTCCGAGATGTTCGATAAATATCCTGAAATCCTGGGTGGCGCTATTTGGGAATATCAAGACCAGGGACTGTACAACAACCGCGACCCGAAACATCCGATTATTGCTTATGGCGGAGGGTTTGGCGAATTTCCGAACGACCATTATTTTATTCATAAAGGAACTGTGTTCTCCGATCGTTCGCCCAAACCGCATTATCCCGAAATGAAAAAAGCCTTCCAATGGATTCACATTTCGGTTGAAGATGCTGCCACAGCTACCATCAAAGTGAAAAACCTATACCAGTTTATCAACCTGAATGGCTTTACCGGTTCGTGGAGTTTGACCGAAAATGGCAAAGAAATTTCAAGCGGAAAAATCAACCTGCCTGAACTCAAACCAGGTTCAGAAAAAGTGGTCAGCTTGCCGGTAAAAGTGACCAGCCCAAAAGCCGGAGCCGAATATTTTGTTCGCGTTTCATTCGTTCAAAACAACAACGAATTGTGGGCAAAGAAAGGTTTTGAAGTAGCCACACATCAGTTCCAGTTGCCTGTTAAGGTAGTCGAATTGCCTGTGGTAGAAGCTAAAACTCCGGTTACTTTAACTCAGAACGAGAAAGAAGTGACCGTGAAAGGAAACGGCTTCGCTGTGGTATTCGATAAAACTTCAGGAACTTTCAGCAGCCTGAAAAAAGGTACTCAGGAATTACTTACGTCTCAAGGCGGACCGAAACTGCATTTGTGGCGTGCACCACACCGCAACGACGATATGTGGGCCGACCGCGATTGGGTCAAATACGGTGTGAAAGAATTGAAATGGACAGTTGACGGCGTGACCGCCAGCCAATTGGATGCCAACAATGCGCAGATTTCAGTAAAAATGAAGGGCGAAGGTAAAGAAGGGTTCACCGTTTCGTTTGAAGCTATTTACAAAGTTACCGGAAACGGCGAAATAGTTGCAAGTAACAAAATCGATTCGAGCAATCCGAAACTGGTTGTAGGCCGTTTGGGTGTTCGCCTGATGCTGAACAAGCAGATGGATCAGATTTCGTACTTCGGACGTGGCCCAATGGAAAACTACAGCGACCGCAAAGGTGGTTTCGACGTGGGTTTGTACAGCAGCACCATTGCTCAGCAAATGATACCTTACGAAAAACCAATGGACAATGGCAATCACGAAGATGTTCGCTGGGCCGAGATTTCGCAAAAAGGTGGCGCTGCACTTAAAGTTATCAGCGACAAAGATTTGATGCAGTTCACAGCTATTCCATACACCGACGAGGAAATGGAAAAAGTAGAATATCGCATTGATTTGCCGCAAAGTTCGGCAACAGTATTGTGCATTAGTCATAAAACACTGGGAGTTGGATCGGCAGGATGTGGCCCTCGCCCACTGCCGCAATACCAGGTTTTTGCTGAGCCAGCTTCTTTTGGTTATACCATACAAATCAAATAAACCGAGTTCTTCTATTCATAAGTTTAATAAATAATTGCAAATGGGTTCAGGGTTCACTTTGAATCCATTTTGCTTTTTACCAAAACTTTGCAGGTAAAAACTTAAACCTTACCTGGTTGAACTTGTCGAATGCAACAGAATTAGGTTGGGTTTGATTTCCTTCCAAAATTGTTTCTATTTTTACCAGATGGCACATACAAACGAGTTGGTTTCTTTTTCTGATATAAGAAATGGCAGCGAAAAGGCTTTCAACAAGGCGTTTGAACTGTACTATACCAGTTTGTGCTATTTTGCCGACCATATCCTGCACGACTTCGATTTATCGCGTTCGGTTGTTCAGCAGGTATTTGTTGATATGTGGGTTAAGCGCGAAAAGCTCCAGGTTATTTCGTTAAAAGCTTATCTTTTTCAATCGGCCCGAAATGCGGCATTCGACGTCTTAAAACACAAAAAAGCTGAATCGAAATACCTTTCGATGCTCGACCAATCGGAAAAAGGACAAATGACCGACTGGATTGAAAATGCCGAACTTGCCGACCAAATTAATAAAGCCATTGATAAGCTTCCTGAAAAATGCCGACAGATATTTATTCTTTGTCGTTTTGAAGAATTGAAATATGCTGAAATTGCCGAGAAATTGGATATTTCGGTAAAAACAGTTGAAATGCAGGTAAGTATAGCCCTAAAAAAGCTAAAGGCCGAATTATCTGATTATCAATCGCTCAATTTATTTTCGCTATTTATCTCAAAAAAAAATGATTTTCGTTACAGGGTATTTTAGAATCTCGTCGTCATCGGCTACAAAAAACAATACGTGGCCTAACGAATGGAAAGCGAAATCAATCATATCGATCTCCTTATTGCCAATTGCCTAAGTGGTGAAGCTTCTGAAATTGAAAAAAAAGAATTGAGCCGGTGGCTGGAGGAATCCTCAGCAAATAAAAAACATTTCGAAGAATATAAGCGAATTTGGGATAATAGCCAGACTTACATCTCAAAACCTGAAGCGCTATCAGACCAGCTACAAATCAAAGATCGGATCATAAATCAATTGGAGAATGAAAAACCGGAACGAAACAGCCTATTCTGGTTAAATCGGGTGGCTGCTATTCTGGCAATACCCGTTATGCTGGGAATTGGATGGTATTTAGGAAATTCTGGAAATAGAGAAGAAGATGTTATTTGCGAAGTAAGTACGCCTAAAGGACATATTTCGAGATGCACGCTAGCCGATGGTACTGAAGTTTGGCTGAATGCAGGATCAATACTCAAATATCCTTCCGCCATGAATGGCGACCAACGCGAAGTAACCCTGGATGGAGAAGCCTATTTCAAAGTCACAAAAAATGCGCATAAACCATTTATTGTAAGCACCAAATTGGCCAAAGTTAAGGTGCTGGGTACCGTTTTTAACCTGAAGGCATACTCCAATGAATCAAAAGTTGAAACAACGCTCGAAGAAGGGCGTGTTGAATTTAAAGTTACCAACAGTCAGGCAAACCCAATTGAGCTGAAGCCAGGGGAACAGGTTATTTTCAATCACGACAGTCAAAAGTTGAGCGTTAACCAGGTTGATACCTATCCGCTTACAGCCTGGAAAGATGGGAAATATGTATTTAAAGATGCTGAATTAAAGGATATTATTACCGAACTGGAACGGTTGTATGATGTGAAATTTCATATACAGAACGATTCGCTATTACAGCAACACTTTCGTGGAATGTTCGAATACGACCTGAATATTTTCAGTGCATTGGAACGGCTTGAAACAACAACGAATATGAAGTATAAAATTGATGGCCGTAATATATGGCTACATTAAAACCATCTAAGTAATGAGAATAAAATAATGTCGCACTTATGTTCGTATTTTTATACTGACTCACCCCCTGCACCTGGAGGTGCTTCCCCCTCTCTACTCTGGTAGAGAGGGGGGAACGGCCGCTTTGCGGACGTCGGGGTGAGTACATTTAAAATACGACAATAAATTGTTCTTATTACTTAATTACCTAATTATTAATCTATAAACTATAAATATGAAGCATTAAAGTTCTGGAATTATTGATTCTGCGCCATAAAAAAACAGGAATAGCTGCGAACTATCCCTGTTAAAAAAACGCAGAATGCGAAAAAACGAAAATCATTTTTTTTATTTAAAACCAACCAAATTTATGAAAATTATTCGGCAATCGGATGATAGGCTATTGCCATCGTTCAAAAAAATCTGGCTAATTATGAAATTGAATTTTGTGTTGATCCTCTTTGCGGTATTGCAGGTTTCAGCCAGTGTTTCGGCGCAAAATACCCGTTTGGATCTTAAAATGAAGAATGCAACTATTTCTCAGGTATTTGATGAAATTGAGCGTCAATCAGGTGTTTACTTTTTTTATAATAAAACTCAAATTGACGAGAACAAGATTATTAGTGTTGACTACCACAATAAGTCAATCGACGAAGTTCTCAAATCCATCGTTTCAGAGCTAAACCTAACCTATGAAGTCGCTGGTAAAAACATCATTATTAAAGCCATTTATCCGTCAGATAATGGTTTTCAGCAGTCAAATACAAAAATCAAAGGGATAGTAAAAAATGCCAATGGAGAATCATTACCGGGAGTTACCGTGTTGGTGAAAGGAACAACCAATGGCACCATAACCGATGTTGACGGAAATTACAGTCTGCCCAATGTTCCGGCCAATGCAACCCTTGTTTTTTCGTTTGTTGGAATGAAAACAAGCGAAATACAGGTAGAAGGAAAGGAAACAGTGAACACGATTCTTGCAGATGAAACAATTGGTCTGGATGAAGTTGTGGCTGTTGGCTACGGGACACAGAAAAAAGTAAATTTAACAGGGGCAATCTCCGCCGTAAGCGAACGAGATATTAAAAAACTGAATGTTACACAACCGTCACAGTTGCTGGCGGGATTAGCTAGTGGAATTACCGTTACTCAATCCTCGGGGCAACCTGGGAAAGACGATGCTACTTTACGGATACGCGGTTTGGGAACATTCAGCTCTGCCGGAACCTCGCCTCTTGTATTGGTTGATGGAATTTCTTCAGACCTAAATAGTATAAACGCAAGTGATATCGAGAGTATCTCTATTCTGAAAGATGCTGCATCAGCCGCTATATACGGGACCAGGGCGGCCAACGGGGTAATACTCATCGAAACTAAAAAAGGAAAGGAAGGCGTTACTAAAGTTACTTACCAGGCGAACTTCGGTTTTCAACGACCTTCAGAAATACCTAAAATTGTTGACTCTTGGGTATATGCAGAAATGATCAATGAAGCACTGCAAAATGCAGGGAGCAACCTGCAATACTCCGAAGCAGAAATCGCTAAATTTAGATCAGGGGAAGATCCGGATAATTATGCAAACAAACGGCATTATGATGATTTAGTCAATTCCGGTAACGGTTTTCAGAATGAACATTACCTGAGTTTCACTGGTGGAAACAATAAAAATTCTTATTTGTTTTCTGTCGGCTATCTGAATCAAAATGGATTTATCGACAAAACTAATCACAAACATTATAATGTTTTATTCAACGAGAGCAGTAAAGTATCGGATTCTTTCAGGATAAATATAAAATTTCAGGGAAGGACTGCTGCAACCACCGAACCGACAACCATTAGGAGCGGTGATGGAGTGGATGCACTTCTCAATTATGCCTTAAAAATACCGAATACTATCGCTGGGAAAAAATCAGATGGTTACTATGGCCAGCAGACTGGTTTTACTATCGAAGGCTGGATGGACAGTGAAGCCTTTATAAAAAGTACAAGTAACCGTATGAATGCAAGCGCAGGGTTTGAATGGGATATTTTGAAATCACTTAAATTGACAGGGCTGGCTGGGTATAATTATGATAATACAAAATATAAACGTTTTTGGCCAACTCTTGTTGTTGACCAAACTTATACCGAAAGTCCTTCTGAATTGACAGAAACCCGCACCGAAAATTCGCTTCTGACCTTGCAATCATACATCAACTACAACAAAACAATTGGATTACATGAATTCCATGTGTTAGGTGGTTTTTCACAGGAAAGCAATACAAATAGCTGGTTACAGGCATCCAGAGATAATTTTCCAAGTAATACACTATACGAAATAAGCGCTGGAGCACAATCTAATATGCAAAATAGTGGCTCGGGATATGAGTGGGCTTTGCAGTCATTTTTCGGACGGGTTAATTATGTCTTTGACGGGAAATATCTGATAGAAGCGAACACAAGATATGATGGATCATCTAGGTTTCCAAAAAATAAGCGATGGGGTTTGTTTCCTTCTGTGTCTGCCGGTTGGATTATCTCTCAAGAAAAATTTTTCAATGTTAGTCCAATAAATAATCTGAAAATAAGGGCTTCATGGGGAAAACTAGGGAATCAGAACATCGGGAATTATCCTTATCAGCAAATTTTGACGCTTGGAATCAATGCTCCTTTTGGAGTATCTGAAAAAATAAGTTCGGGAACAGCTGCAACCGATGTTCCAAGTACTGATATAACATGGGAATCAACCAGAGTAATTGATGCCGGGTTGGATATTGGGTTATTCAATAATAAAATAAATGCTTCCATTGATATTTATGACAAACGAACTTCAGATATTTTGTACAATGTAACCGCATCATCGGTATTGGGTATGACGCCTTCAGTCCAAAATGCAGGTGTGGTGTCCAATAAAGGGATCGACCTAAACCTTCAACATCAATATAAAATTGGTGACTTTTCCTATACAATCTCAGCCAATTTTTCGTACGTAAAAAATGAAGTAAAAAAATTGGCTACTGTAATTCGGGATGTTAATTCAGGTCTATTTGTTGGATCCCCCTTACAGTCGATTTACGGATATGTTGCTGATGGTTTATTCGTCGACCAGCAAGACGTGAATAATTACCCTACTCAACCAAGAGCAGCTGCACCAGGAGACATCAAGCTAAAGGATATCAGTGGTCCCGATGGAGTTCCTGATGGAAAGGTAAACGCCGATTACGACAGAAAAATAATCGGGAATCAATTCCCAAAATATACATACGGATTAACAATTAGCCCACGGTATAAAAACTTCGATCTATTTGTGAACTTATATGGTGTTGGTGGCGTGGATAAGATATTGGGCGGATTTGCTGACAATGCTTTTTTTCAGGGCTCTAATCCTCAGGAATGGATGATGGATCGTTGGACGAAAGAAAATCCCAATCCTAAGGCTGCATATCCTCGCTTCCTTATCTTAGGAGGTAGTGAGCAGCAATTTTATCAATCTACATTTGTTATGCAAAATGCTTCATTTCTTAGAGTCAGCAACATTCAATTAGGATATACAGTTCCAACGACGCTAGTGAAAAAAATATCTATATCAAACGTTTATGTTTATATAAATGTAAAGAATCCATTTACATTCGATCATTTCAGAGAAGGTTGGGATCCTGAAATGGGTGCTGGATATCCGCCAACCCGGTACTTTAGTGCAGGAATTAATGTTAACTTTTAATGATCAGGTAAAATGAAGAAATCAAATATATCAAAAGAAAATATGAGTATTCCATTTTTATTTGGGATGCTTATTTTGGGGTGTTTGTCAGGATGTGTGAGTTTGGATAAAGAACCATTGGATAGCTTGTCAACAGGTACATTCTGGAAAACTGAAAGTGATGCCATGTTGGGGTTGACAGGCGTTTATAAGGTCGTTGGGGGATTGCAACAAGGCAATTACGATCTGTGGAGCCAACTTTCATGCTTATATCTTTTCGAAGCTACAACCGACAACGGTTTCGAAAAAGATAATGCGGTTACTGATTTCAACAACGGTTCGCTTGCTTCAACATACGGTCCTGTCAAAACATTGTGGGCTAATACATATACACAAATTTCGAGGTGTAATAACTTTATCGACAATATTGATGCGGTAAAGATGAATGCCGATAAACTAGCTGAAATGAAAGCAGAGGTGAAGGTAATACGAGCCTACGATTATTTCAATCTGTATTTCTATTGGGGAGATGTTCCGTTGACCAAACATATATTGACGGTTAATGAAGCAAATAATATATCCAGAACTGCCAGAAGTGAGGTAAAAGATTTTGTTATTACAGAGCTACAAGATGCAATTTCCAAATTACCAATTACTCGGCCAGATGCTGAATATGGACGAATTACCCGTGGAGGTGCTTTGGCAATTTTGGGACGTGTGTTAATGGCTGAAAAACGGTGGGAAGAAGCTAAAGCCGCTTATAAGCAAATTATTGATATGGGTGTTTATATTATTGATCCTAAATTCAAAAGCATTTTTGAAGAAAAAGGCGAAGCAAGCAAAGAGCATGTGCTCGTAAGCGTACGTATGCAAGATGTGTACGGAACCCCAATGTTGCGGGGATGCTTTGGCTTTAGTTTCGGCGGATACCACTGGTTCAGTCCTTATAATCAGCTGGTTGAAGAATTTGAATGTAAAGATGGAAAGCCCATTAGCGAATCGCCTTTGTACGATCCTGAAAAACCATACGTTAACAGAGATCCAAGGCTCTATAAAACTATAGGTATTAACGGACTGACCGTTCTAAAAGGGAAATTGTACGTTTCTCATCCCGATTCCTCAGCTGTAAAATATCAGGATCAGGTCACACGGCGTCCCTGGAGCGGATATTTGTTGGATAAGTTCGTTGACGAGGATTATACGGGTCAGATTACACAGTATGGTTGCGATTTCCCGATGATTCGTTATGCCGAAGTGTTGCTTAGTTATCTGGAGTCGAATATCGAGAGCGGTACAGTCATTACTCAAGACTTATTGAATGCGACTATCAATAAAGTACGTGGCCGCACTGAGGTTCAAATGCCTTCGATAACCGAAACCGATCCTACTAAACTAACTACTATTTTGCGAAGAGAACGTAGAGTGGAACTGGCATGGGAAGGATTACGGCTTTATGATTTGTACAGATGGCACATCGCCCATATTAATTTGACTGGTACTTTTACGGGGATGAAAGTTTGCACAGCTTCTAAAGCAGCGAGCTATAAAACTGTTAAAGTTGATTCAAAAGGCTATTATTTGTGTGAACAAACCAACTTCCGTGAAGATGTAGATTATTTATGGCCAATACCTCAATCAGAAAGAGATGTAAACCCAAACCTTACGCAAAACCCTGGTTATTAGTTCTGTTACAAAAATATAGAAGGGATATTCTTGTCGAATCCCTTCTGCCTTTTAATTTATAGCTGCAATACACATATAAGTAATCGGAACAATTTATTGTCTTATTTTTTGTACTCACCCCGACGTCCGCAAGGCGGTCGTTCTCCCCTCTCTTTCAGAAAAGAGAGGGAGAAGCATCGCAGACTTTGGCGTGAGCTCAGTCGAACGATGCGCGGGAGTGAGTCAGTATAAAAATACGAACATAAGTATAACATTATTTCTTTATCATTACTTAACTAACTTATTATCAACAAAATGAATAAACAAAAAAATAACATAGCTTATATTCTTCTTGCTATTTTTGGCATCATAGCCTTCCATGATAAAATATATGGGAGCGCAATAAAAACAACCATCGAATCAGACTTGTGCGTTTATGGGGCAAGCGGAGCCGGGATCAATGCTGCTGTGGCAGCTGCCAGAGAAGGGTTATCTGTTGTAATTATTGAGCCTGCCCATAAAATTGGAGGATTGCTGGGTTCAGGGTTTAGGATGCAGCAAGATGTTCCTTATGCCGACCATTTAGGAGGGTTAACTGAGTACTTTTACGTGCAGGACACACTTCAGCCAGAACCAAGACATCACCAAGGTGCTGGTAAATACAACATTAAAATATTGCAGTCGATGATCGACAGATATAAAAATCTAATTCAGGTTATTACTGATTATCGGTTGGCCTCAGTAAAGAAAACCGGTACAACTATTAGCGAGTCAACCTTTGAGTTTGCTCCGCCCGGCAAAAATGGGGTGCCACTACCTTCCAAAATAAACGATAATGTAATCAATGTAAAGGCGAAAATGTATGTCGATGCAAGTTACGAAGGCGATCTTATGGCCTTTGCAGGTGTTCCTTATCGTGTAGGGAAAGAGTCAAAACAGGAATATGGTGAGTCACTGGCGGGAACCGTGGTCAGCAAAAAATTTCCAGGGGTTGACCCTTATGTAGAAGAAGGAAATCCGAAAAGTGGTTTGCTTTCGTGTATATCTCCAGATCCGCTGGGAAAAGAAGGCGATGGCAGTCGTTTTTTCATGGCCTATAATTTTAAACTAGCCTGGGAACCTAATCCAACCGCAGAACATCCGGGCATTCTAATCACACCTCCCGATAAGAAAAATAAAGATATCTATGAACTACTTAGGCGATATGTCAAAGCAGGATATTCATTTACATGGCCTCACGATAATTTTGCCAGGGAGCAATTAATGACCGGGACTTTGCCTGGAATGCAACTCGACTATCCTGATGGAGATTGGGCAACCCGGTCGAAAGTGTGGCAAGGGTTTATCGATCACGTAAAAACTTTAACGGATTTTTCGGGGAAAGAAGTCAGATTGGTTTCTGATTGCAATGAAGATACTGATGGTTGGCCATTTCTTTACATCAGGTGTGGGCGCCGGATGATTGGGGAATATGTTATGACACAAAAAGATCTGCAACTGCAAACCGATCCTCCAACGCCAATCGGATTAGGTTATTATCACATTGATATATATCCAAACAGGCTTGTAGTTTTAGAAGATAGAACTTTGGCACATGAAGGCAATGTTTGGGCTCATGTGTCGCCTGGCCCTTATCAGATACCCTATGGAGCTATTATTCCCAAGGCGAATGATTGTAAAAACCTGTTGGTACCTTTGTGCATGTCGGCTTCACATATTGCTTATTCCTCAATCAGGATGGAAGCTACTTATATGGTCATGGGAGAATCGTCTGGAATCGCGGCTACACTGGCAATAAAAGAACACAAATCAGTTCAGGATATTGATAAAAATCAATTAACCAGTTTATTAACGAAATATAGTCAAAAATTGAGCTGGGATGGCAAAGGATACCGAATGTGGCGATTCAATAAATATGGCAAACCTGTTACAGAGAAAGCCAGATGGGAAACAAATCCGGAAGAATATCAGCAACATCCTGTAAATACGCTTTGGAAATAATTTTTTAATCAAAATACTAAAATTATGAGTACTAATTCTCGAAGGAGATTTCTGAATAACGTAGTGGGAGGTAGTCTTGGAATAGGTGCCATGTCAGCGCTTTCGTTCATTCCAAAGAATAACAATGATTCCAGTTTACCCGATAAACTTCCTGTTTATAAGGAGGTTGATATTTGTGTGCTGGGAGGAAGCTGTACTGGAGTATTTGCAGCTATACGCGCCGCCAGGCTGGGCGCCAAAGTAGCTGTTGTTGAGAAGCAAAACTCGTTTGGCGGTGTTGCTACCAATGCACTTGTAAACATCTGGCATTCGTTGCTCGATACCGAGTTTAAACAGCAAATTATAGCCGGACTTACGTCGGAAACGATGGAAAGGCTTGCCAAACGCAAGGCTGTGGCAAGATCGGGAAAGAGTGCAAGTGCAGGATTTACTTTCAATTCTCAGGAATTAAAGATTGAACTCGATGAGCTGATTACCGAGGCAAAAGTAGTTCCATATTTGCATTCATTGTTTTCAGAACCTTATCTCGATCAGGCAGGAAATTTAATCGGGGTAATTATTGACAATAAATCAGGCCGGGGTATCATTAAAGCAAAATATTTCATCGATGCTACAGGAGATGGTGATTTGTGTCATCGCATAGGGCTCGAAACTTATACCAGTTCTTTGCTTCAGCCACCAACTACCTGCGCTCATTTCGAAGGTTGGGATTCATACGAATTTTATACGCTTTTGCGCAAGCATGGCAAAGAATTCAATATTCCTGATGGATTTGTGTGGGGAGCTCCGTTACCCTCAACCGATACTTTTATGCTGGCCGGAACTAGGGTGTATAATGTAAATTGTACCATTGCCGACGATTTAACCCGAGCCGAAATCGATGGTCGAAGACAAATCCGAGCTATTATGGATATGATCCGTAAGTACAGTACCTCCCCCGACCAATTAGGATTGGTTGCGCTTCCATCGCAAATTGGTATTCGAGAAACAAGACATATAAAATGTCTTTACCAGGTTAAGGATGAGGATGCCCTGTATGGGAAACGGTTTGATGATGCTATCGCAAATGGCAGTTACAGGCTAGATATTCACCATCAGGATAAACCCGGATTAACGTTTAAATATCTTGATGGTACTGAGGTTTATTCCAGACCAGGTTATCCGGAGGAAAAGAAAAGATGGAGGGCAGAAACAGCTACAAACCCAACATTCTACCAAGTACCATTAAGGTCGCTGATTCCGCCAAAGTATCCGAACCTGATGATTGCCGGGAGGATGCTCGATGCCAGTATAACTGCTTTCTCAGGTATTCGGGTTATGGTGAATATGAACCAACTGGGTGAAGCTGCCGGAGTAACCTCCTATCTGGCCCTACATCAAAATAAACCTGTTTCTCAAATAGCTTATCAAGATGTTAGGAACGAATTAAAAAAAGGAGGATCAATAGTTATTTAAATTTAATATCATCACAGGAATTATATTCATCGAAGGATTTCTGTTGAGTTGAATTCGCATTGTATCCATTAAATGTAGAGAACCTGCTAATAAATAAAACGTTTGGATAAAGTCTTTGATCTGTGGAAAAATAGGGATATTCAATATATTGGTGTCCGGTTAAAAGTCTTAGATTCTTCACTACGTTCAGAATGACATGCGTTTGCGAATGTTGGGGGGAGTGGGGGTTGGTTTGCGGCAAACCAACCCCCACTCCAACAATAACTATATGATTGTCGTCTCGAACGAAGTGAGAAATCTCACAAAACAGAACTAAAAACAATTTCACCGGATAATATGCATTCAGTAAAAACAACAGGAAAAATTCATCCGGGAGATTCAAAAACTGGGATTGCCTGAATTAAATCAGCAAATAAAAGAGTATTTTACAAGCCTCAACTAATATACTATTTTGTAAACTAAACCAATCTGTACAATGAATGCAATGCCTTTTGTATTAGGAGCTCTTGCAGTTTTAGCCCTTGCATACCGCTTCTATTACAGTTTTATCACCGCAAAAGTTTTAACCCTAAACGATGGAATTGAGGCTCCTTCAATCCGTTTGTTCGATAAACACAACTATTACCCCATGACCAAGTGGGTTGTTTTTGGTCACCATTTTGCGGCCATCGCCGGTGCTGGACCGCTGGTAGGACCCGTTTTGGCCGCACAATTCGGGTTTATGCCAGGTTTCATCTGGATGCTTGTTGGAGCAGTAATGGCCGGAGCTGTACACGATGTGGTTATCCTGACAGCATCGGTTCGGCACGACGGAAAGTCGCTGGCCGAAATTGCGAAAGCCGAAATCAGCTCATTCAGCGGCTCAATCACTTCAATTGCCGTTTTAATTATCCTGATTATTGCCCTGGCCGGACTTGGAGTTGTGGTTGTCAATGCCCTGGCCGAAAGCTCGTGGGGAACATTTACCATAGCGGCTACCATCCCGATTGCCATTTTTATGGGATTGTGGATGTTTAAGTTCCGCAAAGGAAAAACTGTTGAAGCCACCATTATTGGCGTTATCCTGCTCTCGCTGGCTGTTATTTACGGGAAACACGTTCCGGGGTCGATGCTTGAACCGTATTTTACGTTCGACAGAAAAACCTTAACCCTCTTGCTGGCTGGCTACGGTTTCTTTGCTTCAGTTTTACCCGTTTGGTTACTGCTTTCGCCACGCGATTACCTCAGTTCCATTATGAAATTAACTGTAATCGGCATGTTGGCCCTTGGCGTAATTGCTGTGGCTCCAACCATTCACATGCCTTCGTTTACGCCTTATATTCACGGAGGAGGCCCAATCATTCCCGGAACCCTTTTCCCATACTTGTTTATTACCATTGCCTGCGGGGCAATCTCCGGGTTTCATGCACTGGTCAGTTCAGGCACAACGCCAAAAATGATTATGAAAGAATCGCACATCAAACCAATTGCCGTAGGCTCGATGTTGGCCGAATCGATGGTTAGTATTCTGGCCTTGGTGGCCGCAACCAGCCTGTTCCCACTCGATTATTTCCAGATTAATGTTTCTCCTGAAAAATTTCAGCAAATTCTGCCACAACTTCAGGCATTGGGCTTTACCAATACCAATTTGGCCGAACTTGCCCGCGAGGTGGGCGAAAACATTGCCGGGCGACCGGGAGGAGCTGTTTCGCTGGCCGTTGGTATGGCACAGATTTTTTCGGCCATTCCCGGCTTAGCCAGCTTAATGTCGTACTGGTACCACTTTGCCATCATGTTCGAGGCTTTATTTATCCTGACAACCGTTGATGCCGGAACGCGCATCGCCCGGTTTATTATGCAGGAAGCCTTCGGAAAAATATATGCTCCGTTTGCACAAGCCAATTGGCTTCCGGGTAGTTTAATCACCAGCTTTCTGGTTGTATTCGCCTGGGGATATTTTATTTATACCGGCAGTGTTGCAACCATCTGGCCCATGTTTGGTGTAGCCAACCAGTTACTAGCCACTTTGGCCTTAGCCATTGGTACTTCGTTCCTGATTAACATCGGGAAACGAAAGTACATCTGGATAACCGTTGCACCGATGACTTTTGTGGGCATTACAACCATTACCGGAGGAATAATGAATATGATGAACATTTATATTCCGCAAATACTGGCCGAAAAAACACGGGTACAAGGAACAATTAATACCGTTTTAACCGGAATTATTTTGGTTTGCGTAGTACTTATTATTGTTGAAGCCATTCCGAAGTGGATAAAAAAGAAAACCACGATAATGTAAGCATGAGTGTAACTTAACTATTTCGGAATGCAATAAAAGTACCGAGAAGTACAACCCTGTTAATTGCGATTTTTACACAATCGCATTAAATGTTCGGATTAAACTTGTCTTAATCCATAAATATCTTAATTGATTGGGGAAATCACTTAAGTATTTACTCCTTTTACTGAAGTAACTACACCTACAAGCGAAGTAATTACACTGATAACTTAAGTTTTAAGTGGTACGAATGAACTAAGTAATAGGAAAAATTTATTGTCGTATTTTAAATGTACTCACCCCGACGTCCGCCTTGCGGCCGTTCCCCTCTCTACTCTGGTAGAGAGGGAGAAGCACCGTCAGGTGCAGGGGGTGAGTCCCTATAAAATACAAACATAAGTACGACATTATGTTTTAACCATTACTTAATAACGAAAAATGCAAAAAACATTTTCCAGATTCTAAAAGCGATTTCGCTGTTGTTCGTACCGATTTTCCGCTAATTTTAACTGCTGAAACCTAAAACCAATTCAACCTATGAAACGTCGTGATTTTATCCGAACCACTGCCGCCGGAACTGCTTTTGTAGCCACTTCAGGCTGGCTGGCAGTCAATAAAGTGCAGGCCGCCAGCCTCCCCAACCTGAAATACTGCTTCCAATCCGAACGCGAAATACCTGTTGCATACAAAGTTGATGTTGTTGTAATTGGCGGATCAACAGCCGGAGTGGCTGCTGCTGTAGCTGCATCACAAAAAGGGGCAAGTGTATTTCTGGCTGCCCAGGAACCTTATTTAGGCGAGGACTTGTGCGGAACTTACCGTTTTTTCAACGGATCGACTCATTCGCCACTCGGCAAAAAGTTATTCGGAAATGGGCAGCCCACTCCCATGACCATCAAACGGACATTGGATGAAGAACTGATCAATAACCAAATCGGCTTTCTGTATTCGACCTATGTGACCGATCTGGTTTATGATCAAAACAAGGAAATTGCCGGGCTTGTAATCTCAAACCGTTCGGGGCGCCAGGTAATTCAGGCTAAAGTGGTGATCGATGCTACTCCCCGGGCAATGGTAGCCCGCATGTCGTCGGCTAAATTTAAAGACTACCCGGCTGGAAAGCACGAATTTGGGTATGTTGTTGTGGGAAACGATCCCAAACAATCGCCCAGCCTCACGTTGCTCGACGATAGCCAGCGCATACAGATCAAAGACACAACTTATCCCGTTTACCAGTACAAGATTCAGGTTGAAATGCCCGATGCTTCGATAGGCTCGTTTGCCCGTGCCGAACAAGTTGCGCGCGACCTTACCTGGGATCCCAACCAGGTAGAAGCTTCCGATTTGTTATTTCAGGTTGCCCCCGACCCTCTGATTGGACGAAAAAGCGAGAATGAAACTCATTTCAATGCCGAAGAAATCAACCTGAAAGCCTTCCAGCCAAAGAAAGTTGACCGCTTATTTGTACTAAGCAGTTGCGCTGATGTATCGCGCAAATTGGCCGAACAATTTATGCAACCTGCCGAATTAATCAGGATAGGAGAACGAATTGGTGAAGAAGCGGCCTCCATGATCGGCAATATTCAAGATTCCAGCTCAGTCACTGTTCATGGTCAGGTTTTAGCTGAAGCCAAAAGCGGCGATATTGGCGAGTTGCTGGACGGTTTGCGCCCGACCTTAAATATTGGCGTGGTAAAATCAAATGCCACACACCTTCCGGTTTTAGGCTCTTACGATGTGGTTGTCATGGGCGGGGGAACTGCCGGTGCTCCTGCGAGCCTGGGCGCTTCGCGTTCAGGAGCAAAAACGTTGGTGATTGAATACCTGCACGGTATGGGCGGCGTTGGAACCCTGGGCATGATTGGCCGGTATTATTATGGCTACCGTCATGGTTTCACCAACGAAGTTGACGAAGGTGTAAGAGCCCTGGGCGGCAACAACCCACGGCAGAAAAAGCGGCTGGACGAATGGGTATTCGACTGGAAAACGGAATGGTTCAGGCGCGAAATACGCAAAGCGGGTGGCGACATTTGGTTTGGCGTAATTGGTATTGGCGCCTATGTTGACGATAAACAGGTGAAGGGCGTGGTTGTTTCGACGCCTTACGGACGTGGCGTGGTTTTAGCCAATACCGTTATCGACTCAACCGGAAGCGCCGACATTGCCATTGCCGCCGGAGCCGGATATTCGTACACCGATGGCTACAATGTGGCTGTTCAGGGAGCCGGAATGCCACCGAAAAATCCAGATGATTTTTACAACAATACCGACTGGACCTTTACCGACGACTCGGATATGATTGATGTTTGGGCAACCTTCATCGTTGGAAAAGAGAAATTTAAAGATCAGTTCGACCTTGGCAAATTGCCTCAAACCCGCGAACGACGCCGCATGAATGGCGACTTTACCGTTTCGGTGCTCGATGTTTACAACGGTCGGACCTACCCCGACACTATTTCGATACACAAAAGTTCGTTCGATACACATGGATTCACCATCGACCCGTTTTTTGCACTGAAACCACCGGCACATAGCGGCGTTGAAGTCGTAGCCAATGTTCCGTTCAGGGCTTTGCTGCCTAAAGGTTTGGAAGGAATTGCGGTGACCGGGCTGGGCGCTTCGGCCCACCGCGACGCCATGCCTGTTATCCGGATGCAGCCTTGCCTTCAAAACCAGGGATATGCCGTTGGAATGGCAGCAGCAATGGCTTCGGCCAATAACCAGCGCATCCGCTACATCGACATTAAAAAGCTTCAGAAAGAACTGGTAAAAATCGAAAGCCTCGAACCGCGAGTTTTGACCGATCACGATAATTATCCACCCAGATTTGAAGATGTACAAAAAGCCGCCAGAACACTCACCCACGAACTCGACGGACTCGAAATTGCAATGTGGGACACCGAAAAAGGTATTCCTGCACTTACTGACCAGTTGAATATGGCTGCTACTTTTGATGAGAAGCTTGTATTTGCCCGTATTTTGGGAATGCTTGATAACAGCGCAGGCTGGGAAATTCTGCGGAAGGCTGTTGACTCGTATGATCAATGGGACAAAGGATGGAACTACACCGGGATGGGACAGTTTGGCATGAGCATGAGCCAGCTCGATTGTCTGGTGATTGCATTGGGAAAATCGCGCAAACAGGAAGCCGTTCCATCCATCATCCGCTTGGCCAAAATGCTTACTCCTGAAAGCGAATTCTCACATTTCAGGGCTGTTTCGGTAGCATTCGAAACCCTGGCAAGCGAGCTTCCGGCCAAAACCTTGTTCGAGTTGCTCCAGATGAAAGGCGTAACCGGTCATGCCATGACATCCATTCAAAAGGCTATAAAAGACACTCCTGCAAGTGGAACCGATACCAGTACCCGGAACAATGCACTGCGCGAAATTATCCTGGGGCGGGCTTTATATCGTTGCGGCGACTATAACGGCTTGGGCAACCAAATCCTGAACGATTATTCGAAGGACTTACGTGGACATTTTTACCGTCATGCCACCGGAATTCTGAAAATTGGGGTTACGGCCAAACAAAAGAAACTGGAATTGTAGCGTTCGATTCTTTTTCAGACCAGAATTGAAAACTGAAACAGGAATATTAGATGGTTTACACCAATAAAATTCAGGATACCATACTAAACAGGACTTAAAATTAGCTAGGTTTGCGCTCTTAATTACCTATCAATAAAAACTGTTAACCTGACAAAACAGTTATGATTAAGCGGAATGACGTACAAACTATCGTAAAAGGCGATAAACGAATTGTAAACGGTTGGGTGATGTACGACTGGGCCAATTCGGTTTACCAATTAACTATTGCTTCAGCAATTTTCCCGATTTATTACAACACTGTAACCCGCACCGGCAACGATTTTACAGTCTCATTTTTTGGAGCAAAAATTATCAATACAGTTTTGTATTCGTGGGCTATAGCGGCAGCCTATCTTTTGGTAGCACTAATGTCACCACTATTCTCGTCGATGGCCGACTATACCGGACGACGAAAAGGCTTTATGCGTGCATTCACGTTGATTGGTGCCATTGCCTGTGGAGCTTTATATTTTTTCGACAAGAACCATATAGAACTGGGCGTAATTGCTTTTACCCTGGGAACAATTGGCTATGGCGGAAGTATTGTTTTCTACAATTCGTTTTTGCCCGTAATTGCCGAACCTGAAGACCAGGACCGAATTAGCGCCAGGGGCTATTCAATGGGATACCTGGGCGGCGTAGTGCTGTTACTTTTCAATTTGCTCATGATTATGAAACCGGGACTTTTCGGAATTGGAACGGATAGTTCGTTGCCAGCCCGAATTTCATTTCTAAGCGTTTGTATCTGGTGGGTGGGATTTTCGCAAATAACATTCAGCCGGTTACCCAAATATACGTTCAGGCAAAGAATAAAACGAGAATCGGTTTGGATGAACGGCTACAAAGAATTGCGACTGGTTTTCAGACAAATAAAAAAGTCGTATAAGCTTAGCATGTACCTCGCCGGATTTTTCTTTCTGATGATGGGTGTACTTACAACCATGTTTATGGCTGCTACTTATGGCGAAAAACAAGTTGGCCTGAAAGAAGATGTTTTGATTCCGACCGTTTTAGCCATTCAATTGGTTGGAATGCTTGGGGCCTGGATGTTCGCCCGAATTTCTGAAAAACTTGGAAACCTCAGAGCATTGATGATTTCGACAGTTGCATGGACATTTATTTGTGTAGGCGCCTATTTCATTACCAATGCACTTGGATTCTTAATCGCTGCATTTTTTATCGGCATTGTCATGGGTGGTTCGCAATCGCTGGCACGCAGCACCTATTCAAAAATGTTACCTGCGGACACTACTGACCACACTTCTTTTTTTAGCTTTTACGATGTCATGGAAAAACTGGCTACTGTTGCCGGAACATTTAGCTTTGGAGCCATTGAAGCGCTTACCGGGAGCATGCGTTTTTCGGTATTGGCAATTACCATTTTCTTTATGCTCAGCCTGGTTTTTATGTTACCACTCTATTGGAAAACCAGGCACGAATTAGCTTGATTTTTTTCGACTGTAAGTGCCAACATACGATATAAAAGCAGAAAAGACTGGGTTCCCAGTCTTTTCTCTTTTAACAGAAATCTTGAACGTTAACTAATCCCTCTTTTGTTTTTGACCTCTGTATTCTCTTATTAAGTGTCCTCTAAACTCATTCTCCGTACGATAGAGTAACAGAACTTTCTTCTTTGGTAAGACTTTTAAAAATTGCTTATTGTATTCTTTAAGCAGCATTGCTTCTTTTTCAAACGAATCAATGTAATTTCCAGTAAGTTTTTCAATCTCGCTATCCGAAAGCTGATCATATTTATCACCAGGCATACGTTCAAAATCGTGTTTTTGACGTTGTATATCAAAACGCCTTTTCTCAAACTCGTTATAAACAGGCCAGAACACTTGTGCTTCAGCTGGAGTTAAGCTCAATTTCTCGGTAAAGAAAGATATTTTTTGAGCTTTAATCTTTTCATACATTTCAGAAGTAGGCTTCCCCATTTCCTGAGCATTTACCACAAGCAAGGTAAAGAGCAACAGAAGGTTTGTAAGTATTAACTTCTTCATTTCTAATTATTTTGAATTTCAGTAAAAATTTGAACCTCATTAAGCCCGGAGGACAAATAAGCAAGCATATCTTCTGAATTTACTTCGGTAGAATTGCTTTTATCGTCGGAATAAATCGTATTCACCAAAGTATTTTCATCAATAAGTGAAAAATTTAAAGTTGAATCGTCTTTTACAGTGTTCATTCCGTTTAACACCAAACCGTTAGAGATGTCATGCTTTGTAAATTGCACGTTTGCAACAAGATATACTAGAAGAATACTTGCAGCCACAGCTAATACTGGCTTTAATATGCGAACAAAATGAACCGATCTGTTTTTCTGTTCACTTTCAACCTGTATTTTACTCATGACACGATCGCTGAACGAATCAAAGTACCCATCAGGAACCTTAAATGGATTCGCCCCATGCCGTTTTATGATTTCGGATTCAGTATGTTCTTCTTCGTTATACATGATTTTGAAATTCTGTTGCTTTGACATTCGCTTTCTGAAATAGTTTAATACAAAGCAATTATTTTTATTTGTCTATATTTACCTGATAACCTGTAGTTCTAGAATTCAACCCTGGTTTCATGATATTTAATAAACTCTTCGACCTTTTTTACTGCATGGTGATATGAAGCCTTAAGTGCACCTACCGAAGTTTCCAATATTTCCGACATATCCTCATACTTTATGTCATCGTAATATTTCATATTAAAAACTATCCGCTGTTTTTCAGGCAACTGAGCTATTGCTTTTTGTAAAAGCATTTGCCAATGATTTCCATCGAAATAGGGATCACTTTCAAGGTTATTCACCAAAAAATCGGTTTCACCGGTTAAGCTGGATGTTAGTTTTCGTTTTTTCTGATTCAGGAAAGTAATTGACTCGTTGGTTGCAATGCGATAAAGCCAGGTAAATATCGACGAATCGCCACGAAATGAGTCAATGCCATTCCATATTTTGATGAATGTATTTTGTAAAACATCATCCGTATCGTCGTGATTCAATACAATCTTTCGAATGTGCCAATACAGCCGTTCCTTGTATAAAGAAACCAGTTGCCTAAAAGCCCCTTCCCGCGTTGAAGGCACCCTCAGCGCATCAAGAATCTGCTGATCATTGGTCATAATTGAATCGATGGATGTCTTTCTGACAATCAAAAGCAAAAAAGGTTTAATTGATCATCAACAGAATGACCAAAAACATTCAATGTCCACAAAATATAATGCTACCCGCTACTCAATCCTGAAATTCAAGCCTTCCTGCTTTAGTTTTTCGTAAACCTGAATATCAAACTGGTACAGTTTAGCTGCACGGTGCGCTACATTTTGTTGTTTCTCTCCTGAGTCTATGAGTAACTCCATTTTTGCCAGTTTCTTCCTGAAGTTACGAGTATCCATTTTCTTATTCAGGATAACCTCGTAGAGTGATTGAATTTCGGAAAGTGTAAATTTTTCGGGCAACAGGTGAAAACCAACCGGATGGTACATAACTTCCTGCCGCAACTTATCCAGAGCCTTCTGTATAATTATTTCATGATCGAAGCAAAGTGTTGGCAGCTCATTTAAATTATACCATTGCAGCGATTTGGCCAGTGATGATTGTTTCAGACTGTAATAATCAGGATTAATAAGGGCATAATAGCCTATGGTGATAACCCGAGTATATGGAACCCTGTCGAGCGAACCAAACGCATTAATTTGCTGAAGATAAACATCATCGAGCCCGGTTGCCTGTAGCAATAGATCTCTGGCAAATTCATCCAAATCCTTGTCTTCAGGTACATGTTCACCAAAAAGACTCCAATAGTTATCGCCTGTTAAAACAGGATGTTTTTCGTAAATCTGCTTGATTTGCTCAGAACTTGCCTGCCTGGGTAAAGCTTGCAGCAGGGCCTCTTTGTCTATCTGATTTAAAAGAACGCGAAGACCCGATTTGTCAAATCCAAAGATTACACAGTCGACGGAAATAGAATTTAAAATCATGAGTGTTTGATTGATCTACAAAAATAATAAACCAGATTTAAACTGGCACAATGTGCTGAAAATATTAACTCTCCAAATTATTTGCTTTTTAGTTTTATGAATCGATTATCTTTGCAGCTAATTTCAAAAATAAGAGAAAAAGCATGGCTTTAAAATGTGGAATTGTAGGACTTCCAAATGTTGGAAAGTCGACCTTATTCAATTGCTTATCTAGCGCAAAAGCACAATCGGCAAATTTTCCGTTTTGTACTATCGAACCAAACATTGGGGTGATTACTGTACCAGATGATCGACTGATTGAACTTCAAAAAATTGATAATCCAAAACGCGTTGTACCAACAACCGTTGAAATAGTAGATATTGCCGGACTGGTAAAAGGTGCAAGTAAAGGTGAAGGTCTTGGAAACCAGTTTTTGGCCAACATCCGCGAAACCGATGCCATTATTCATGTTTTGAGATGTTTCGACAATCCAAATATCACTCATGTCGATGGCTCAATCAATCCAGTTCGCGACAAAGAAGTGATTGACATTGAGTTACAATTAAAAGACCTTGAAACAATTGAAGCCCGGATTGCTAAATGGGAAAAAGTTGCAAAGGTTGGCAACGATAAAAATGCAAAAAAAATAGTCGAAGTTTGCCATCGTTATCGCGAAGCTTTACTTCAAGGGAAATCGGCCCGCACAATTGAACTTAATTCTGAAGAAAAAAGCTTAACCAAAGATTTCTTTTTGCTTACCAATAAACCAGTTTTATATGCCTGTAACGTTGACGAAGGCTCTGCAAGGTCAGGCAACAACTATGTTGAAATGGTAAAAGAAGCAATCAAAGATGAGAATGCTGAACTATTAATTATCGCCGCGGCAACCGAGGCGGACATTGCTGAATTGGAATCGTATGATGAGAAACAGATGTTCCTGGAAGAACTTGGATTAACCGATCCCGGTGTCAATAAACTGATACATGCTGCTTACAGATTGCTAAATCTGGAGACATATTTCACTACTGGTGCTGACGAAAGCCGCGCTTGGACTTATATTAAAGGAACAAAAGCGCCCCAGGCTGCGGGTATTATTCATACCGATTTTGAAAAAGGATTTATTCGGGCTGAAGTAATTAAATATGTCGATTACATTCGCTTACGTTCGGAAGCAGCCTGCCGTGAAGCCGGAAAAATCTCGATTGAAGGAAAAGAATATGTGGTTCAGGATGGTGACATTATGCATTTCAGGTTTAACGTATAAACAATATCTCCAATAAGAACACAAAAGGCAGTCGTTTCGACTGCCTTTTGTGTTCTTATTCAGCAACATTTGTTTCTTTTTATAATGATCTCCTTGATAAAAACTTATTATTTTTCATCGCCATTCAGAATTCTAAATGGGGGATGGTCAGAATTTATATAAATTTTACTTGATTCGATCAAAAAAAACAGGGAGTTCTTTAAAAAAATAGAAATCAGTATTATATCTAATACATCTAAAAAGTATCTTTAATTTCAAAAAATATTAAAATTTCAAGAAAATTGTCACATATTATTTCGAAATAAGATCAAATTGTATATTTTTGAGCTCTCAAACAAAGATTGGATATTAATAAACGAACATATTATGTGTGGATTTGTAGGAGCATTTGAATTAAAAGGCAGGGCAACGGAGCTACGCCCCCAGGTGTTAACAATGTCGAAAAGAATACGTCATCGTGGCCCTGACTGGTCAGGTATTTTTTCATGCGACCAAGCAATACTGGCTCACGAACGTTTATCGATTGTTGACCCGGAATCAGGACAGCAACCACTGTACAGTAAAGATGGCAATCTTGTATTAGCAGTAAATGGCGAAATATATAATCACCTTGAAATACGCGAAAGAATTGGAGATAAATACGAATTTCTTACCCATTCTGATTGTGAAGTTATACTTGCACTATACCGTGAAAAAGGACCTGATTTTCTGGAAGATCTTAATGGTATTTTTGCTTTTTGCCTATACGACAAGGAAAAAGATGTTTACATGGCAGCCCGCGACCACATTGGTATTATTCCGATGTACCAGGGGTGGGACAAATCAGGTAACTACTTTGTTGCATCAGAATTAAAAGCACTCGAAGGCTTTTGTAATAAAATCGAGGAATTTTTGCCGGGAAAATATTTATATAGCCCTGATAAAGAAGTAAAAACATGGTATACACGCGACTGGATGTCGTACGATGCAGTAAAAGATAACAGTTGTGATATAGCTGAACTCAGAAAATCGCTGGAAGATGCAGTACAGCGCCAATTAATGTCCGACGTACCTTATGGAGTATTACTGTCTGGTGGTCTGGATTCTTCTGTAATATCTGCTGTTGCAAAGAAATTTGCAGCATACCGTGTCGAGTCAAAAACTCACGAACAAGCCTACTGGCCACAGTTGCATTCATTTGCCGTAGGGTTGGTTGGTTCTCCTGATTTGGCTGCGGCCCGAAAAGTTGCCGACCATATTGGAACCATTCACCACGAAATTCATTTTACCGTACAGGAAGGATTAGATGCTGTCCGCGACGTAATTTACCACTTGGAAACATACGATGTTACTACTGTTCGTGCATCAACACCGATGTATCTTTTGGCACGCGTAATTAAATCGATGGGAGTTAAAATGGTTCTTTCGGGCGAAGGCGCCGACGAAGTCTTTGGTGGCTACCTCTATTTTCACAAAGCGCCAAATGCCAAAGAATTCCACGATGAAACTGTTCGTAAATTAAGCAAACTGCATTTATACGACTGTTTAAGGGCAAACAAATCGTTGGCTGCCTGGGGCGTCGAAGGCCGTGTTCCATTCCTCGATAAAGAATTTCTTGATGTTGCAATGCGCCTGAATCCTGAAGAAAAAATGGCTAAAAACGGGAGAATGGAAAAATGGGTCGTGCGTAAAGCCTTCGAAGATTACTTACCCGAGAGTGTAGCCTGGAGACAGAAAGAACAGTTCTCTGATGGCGTTGGCTATAACTGGATTGACTCGTTGAAAGCGCTAGTTGCTGAAAAAGTTACCGACGAAATGATGGAAACGGCTAAATACCGGTTCCCAATTAATCCACCAATGTCGAAAGAAGAGTATTACTATAGAAGCATATTTACCGAACATTTTCCTTCGGATTCGGCAGCCAGTTGTGTACCTTCAGTTCCATCAATTGCTTGCAGTACTCCAATTGCTTTGGAATGGGATGCAAGTTTCAAAAATAATGCTGATCCATCTGGCCGTTCTGTTGGAAGTGTCCATATCGACGGATATAAAAAATAATTGTTGAAGATAACTTCTCCTAAAATCACAAATCAAATGAAACCGGGCTTTGTCCCGGTTTTTTTCGTTTTCATGCAAAGGAATCTTCGTAAATAATTCTAACTTGCAAGTACTTGTTTCACTTACAATTATTACACGATGAAGAAAATTTTCTACTGGTTATTTGCTGCTTTAATTGGGATAGTTGCCTGTACCTCAAAACCTTCGTTCGAGGTAAAATTTAAACTTACAGGTGCTGTTGGCAAAGCCTATCTTAGCCAACGTCAAAACGGGAAATGGATAAAACTTGATTCTGTTGATTTGGTAAACGGAGAAGGCTCTTTAAATGGATCTGTATTAATTCCTGAGGTTTATTACCTCGAAATTGGAAAAAAAGGTAACGCTTTACCTGTTTTTATTGAAAACTCAGTGATACATATTGAAGGATTGGCCGATTCGTTATGGAAAGCAAAAATTAGCGGATCAAAAATTCAAGACGAATACGAAACACTAAAAAATAAACTAGAAACAATTGAAAAAGAAGGGAGTAAATACTACAAACAAGCCAAAGAAGCAAAAGAAGCCGGAAATAAAGCAAAAGCTGATAGCTTAATGGGTATCGCCGAAAAATCGTTTATGGAAGTTGAGAAAGTTCAGAAAAATTACATTAAAACTAATCCTTCCTCATACATTTCACCGTTTTTATTGAGCCAGGTTTACTATGAAATGGACACCGATACGTTGGAATCTTACCTGAAGAGTTTTGACAAAAAACTGGAGCCGGTACAAATTATAAAAACATTAAGTGAGCGTTTGGGTAAACTCAGGAAAGTAGCCATTGGCCAAATTACCCCTGACTTTACAATGGTTGCCGTCGATGGTACTCCTGTAAAACTGAGCGATATATATTCAAAAAATAAATATACGCTTATTGATTTCTGGGCCTCGTGGTGTGGACCATGCCGCGGTGAAAATCCCAATGTAGTTGCTGTTTATTCAGAATATAAATCAAAAGGGTTCGGAATTATTGGCGTCTCGCTCGACAAGGAAAAAGCCAAATGGGAAAAGGCAATTGCCGATGATAAACTCGACTGGATTCAGGTCTCTGATTTAAAGGGATGGCAAAACGAAGCGGCAGGACTATATGCAGTAAACTCAATTCCATCAAATTTATTAGTTGATAAAACAGGCAAAATTATTGCCCTCAACTTGCGCGAAGAAAAATTAAAGGAAACCGTTGCTGGCTTGCTAAAATAAAAACTAACGCGCCTAAAGATTAAAAAATAAAACTTTAGGCGCGTTAGCGCTGTTTATTTATAAAAAACTATGGAAGAACTTACTCTTACAACCCCGGCCCTGTTATTTTCAGCAGTATCGTTGATTTTATTGGCATATACTAATCGATTTCTGGCTTATGCTCAGGTTGTTAGAAACCTACATGCTGATTTTAAGAAAAATCAAAACTCTGTATTACTTGGTCAAATTCAAAATCTTCGCCGTCGGCTGCGTCTCACTCAACTCATGCAGGTTATGGGAATAACCAGTCTTTTACTCTGTGTATTTTGTATGTTCTTGATATATGTACACCTCCATATCTTTGCAGAAATTGTGTTTGGCATTGCCCTTGTTTTGCTAATTCTTTCATTGGCCATTTCCATTCGCGAAATACAAATTTCAGTAAAAGCGCTCGACCTACATTTAAATGATATGGAATAAACGAAGTGCCCGGTGACTAAGTAAACTATCGTTCAGAGCAGGAAAAATTCACGGTTGCCGGATACGAATTACTGGTTAAATTGCTTTCATTTGGCAATTAAACCGTGCAATAATAGTCTCTTTTCATTCTCAAATCCTCAAATCTTTACATTCTCAAATCACTTTCTCAACTTCTTTTTACCTTAGCAGCTCGATTTACAACAAATATTCATGACTCATTATTATGGCGAGATTGCCGCTTTGTTTACCGCCGTATTTTGGACAATAACAAGTTTATCATTCGAATCAGCCGGGAAAAAAGTTGGTTCTCTGGCCGTCAACCTTATTAGACTGGCCTTAGCTTTTGTGATTTATTGTTTACTCAATTATTTCAGAAGGGGAATGCTTTTGCCCATTGATGCAGGAATCGAACGCTGGACCTGGTTGGTTTTATCCGGATTAGTTGGCTTTGTATTTGGCGATTTATTACTATTTCAATCCTATGTAGTAATTGGAGCCCGAATTGCTATGCTGATCATGGCCTTGGCTCCACCAATTACAGCTTTTGTTAGTTGGTTATTACTCGGCGAACTCCTTAGCTTAATGAACTGGGTTGGTATGATTGTTACACTGTCTGGAATTTCAATTGTTATCTTAAAAAGAGAAACGCCTGAAGACTCTGAGTCGAAAAAAATAAGGATTACGACGAATTACAGCATTAAAGGAATTCTGCTTGCATTTGGAGGAGCTATTGGCCAGGGTGTTGGACTTGTTTTAAGCAAAAAAGGGATGGGCAATTACGATGCATTTGCAGCATCGCACATCCGTGTAATTGCCGGATTAATTGGTTTTGCGCTAATTTTCCTTATTACCCGTAAATATCATAAAGTTTGGAATGCACTGCACCACAAACCAGCAATGAAACGAGTAGCTCTTGGATCGTTTTTTGGTCCCTTCCTTGGAGTTTCATTCTCATTAATTGCCATTAAACATACACAAGCTGGAATTGCAGCTACACTCATGGCTATCGTTCCCGTTCTAATCATTCCTCCAGCTATTTTGTTTTTTCACGAAAAGGTAAATTGGAAAGAAATTCTGGGAGCAATGATAACTGTGGGCGGCGTAGCTATTTTCTTTTTGTAAACACTGGATATGAGCGCATTTTCCTGACTATACAGATTGTTTCTCAGGAGATGCCGGCAAGAAGCAGTTTTCTTGTTCTTTCAATTGAACTGCTTCTTGGAGCTTAAGTTTTCGAGCTATTTTTTGCACTTGCAATCAGATTCAAATTCCTGAAAAAAAATTCTTGCCCAATAGCGCAAAAATCAGTGAATTTATTTAAAACTTGAAATATACATTTGACCGGCAAACGGTTTTAGCATATTTCCATTCATGAATTTACTCATTCCCATTTGTGCCGATTTCAACGGATAAGAAGCGATGACACTCCCTTCCATATCATTTAGGGCAGCCTGTAGCATAGTTTCAGCGGGTTCGCCAAGTGGCAGTAAATTAGTTACATCTTCCTGTACATTAATATCAGGAGTAAGCCCGTTTACAAAATCGGTTACTCCGGCAGAATTGGCTATTTTCATAACAATTGGCTGCATGGCATACGAATGCTTTGTACTTACATTCCCGTTCTGATCCCAATCTTTTACCGTGATTGAAGCGGCATATTTTCCGTAAGTTTTGGTACCCACCAGTTTCACGGTTATATAAGGTCGAAGGCTGTTAATCACAAGTTCACTTGCCGAAGCCGTATTATCGGTCCCAATGATATATACTTTATTTAAATTCAAGCAGTTGATGCTTGCAGCAGATGCTGTTTCAGTTTTAGCAATCGTTCCCGTAAAATGGTCTTCAAGCGCCGAAGATCCATACTCACGAACAATATATTGCTGAAGTTGAGAATTATATACTTTTTTTGAAAAGATTTTCGAGCTTTCTGTACTGTAAATCATACTTGCCAGGTAAATAGCTGATTGTACCGAACCTCCGCCATTATACCGAAGATCGACCACCAATTGATTAACGCCTCCGTCTTTAAATTCTTTGAAAACATTATTCAATTGAATATCAAAATCGGAGGTGAAGCCATTATAACATAAATAGCCTACTTTCTGATTTTTATAGGTAAAAATCGTATCCTTGAAAACAGGATTCTCCTGCATCTCAACTGCTGTCATCGAAACCGATTTATTACTGTCAGTCAGAACCTTGTTTGTATCAATGGCAAAAGTGAGTTTATAGCTCGAATTACTCAAAAGCGTATTATAGTTCGATATGGTCAGTTGCGTATCATTTATTTTCAGAAACAAATCTCCACGTTTAATACCAGCTTTATCAGCAGGAGTTCCTTTTAGCACATAACGAACAATTCCGACCAGATTACTTGAGCCCGAGCTCACCCGATACAAGACAAAATCGAAGCCCATCGTTGTTGAGACTGCATTGGTCCAATCATCAATTATCTTTGAGTCATCCACCAGGAACGACCATTTATCAACGACATCAGGCTGGTACAGTAAACTTTTAAAGAGCTCCTGCGGATCAGTATATTGATTTAATAACTTATTTCTTTTATCTCCTTCAGGATAAGTACTTTCTGACAAATAAGCGACATCAGCTTTCCACAAGTAATAATCATGTAATCCATTCCACACAAAGGAATTAACAACATTGGCTTCCGGAATTGGTTCATTGTCTTTTTTACAGGTTATGGATGTAAATCCGATCAATATCAATAATACAATAATGTTATATGGCAGTTTTATCATAGTAAGTATTTGAAAAAATATAAATCATTACAAACTAGAACCAAATATAATATTTATAATAAATAAAACAATATGGAGATAATTACACCTGTAAAAAACAATACTGAAAATCGCTGAATTATGCTTCTTTTTATATTCTTTTTACTCAACGAAATAGCATATATCATTTTCAAAAGATTGTTACTATTGGTTGCATTTATGATTGCTAGGGCAATTGTTACTTCTTCAATACCTGCTTTTTGCTGAAGTATATTCAACAGGAATGGATCAATATCAGTAATGCCAACAATATAAGCAAGACTGGTTATTCCTGAGTTTCCATAGTTCTTTTGCACAAAATCGGTTATCAACGCAAATACCACGAACAGGAGCCCAAAAATAGCAGCTGTTCTAAATTCCAGTGGGTTTTTACCAGAAGTTGCTGTATCTTCCAAAGAATATCCATCATTCGCTTCCTCCGTTTTAGGCTTCCAAACAACCGAAACCAGATAACAAATAAGAAACATAGCTATAAACGGGATAGCCAAAAGCTTTGCAACAGATACATTGAATAAAAATGCCAGAAATAAAATTCGTATATACATCATCCCATTGGCAATCATAATTGCCGAAACCGTCTCAGATCCTGCAAGCCCTTGTTTTTGTTTCCGTGCCAAAATAACTGTTGTCGCTGTACTGCTATAAATTCCTCCCAATAAACCAGTAAGCATTATGCCCGAATCGGGGAAAATAAACTTTTTAAGCAAATAACTACAATACGAAATACCTGATACAACGACTACCGCTAACCATAAATGATAAGGAGAAATAGGAATTTGTTCCGAAATATTTTGCTTAGGAACCAATGGTAATATCACTCCGGCCAATGCTATAAATTTAGCCAATGTTATAAATTCTTCCTCCGAAGCTTTTTTAGATATGTTTATAAAATGGTTCTTTAATTCGGTAATGATTAATAACGCTACAATAAACGACAAAACCAACCAAACAGGTTGTGTAAAAACCATGATTGGTATACAATAGGTTAGCAAAGCCAGAATTGTACTCGTTAAACCGTAATTACTGCTTTGATTAATTTTGTGGTAATAATGTATTCCCAAAAGCAAGCCAACTAAAGCGAAACCAATCAAAAACGGAATATAATTTACAGAATCGGCAATAAAAAGAACGTAAGCTAACAAACCAATAAATGTAAACGTACGATCGGTTCCAAACAACAAATCTTCATTCTCATTGATGTGATGACGCCTTTGTTCCAATCCAATCAATAACGAAAAGATTAATACTAATAAGAACTTGATAAATCCATCAGGTATATGATTCAATATTTCCATATTCATTATTCTATTCTATCAAAGATATGGCTTTAACTTCTATTAATCAATAGATTTTTAAATAGAAAATATCATCAACTATCGGCAATAACGGCTGAAAACCCTACAATATTATAGCTATTCCGGATAATAAAAGTTTTTAGAGAATTAGTTGATCGTTTTTTTGAAAATGAGAAACAATCTGTTACTTTTGTCGCCGATTTCGGTCTGTAGCTCAGCTGGTAGAGCAGCTGACTCTTAATCAGCGGGCCGAGGGTTCGAGTCCCTCCAGACCGACAAATTAAAAAGGCAGCAAGGATGTTAATCTTGTTGCCTTTTTAATTACCTGAAAATAAGTACAATCTCTAAACCAAACGATAGTTCCCCCTTTCCAGAAAATGTATTGTTTTATTTATTTCGACTGACATTAATGTATCTTCGTCAACAAATTTCACATGTTGACGATAATCTCTCATAAAATTCTCAAGATATTCCGAAGTTTTCATTGGCCTTCTAAAATCCATTGCTTGAGCTGCATTGTATAATTCTATAGCCAGAATGCTGTAAATATTACGGGCAACTTTTAAGGCCTTAGTGGCCGCATTTCCGCCCATGCTCACGTGGTCTTCCTGCTCGTTCGACGACGGAATGGAATCAACCGAGGCCGGAGTACTTAATTGTTTATTCTGGCTAACAATGGAAGCCGCAGCATATTGCGGAATCATAAATCCTGAATTCAGTCCAGGATTGGCCACCAAAAATTCAGGCAAATTTCGGTCTCCTGAAATTAAACGATAGGTCCGACGCTCGGAAATGCTGCCGATTTCGGAAAGCGCAATAGCTAAAAAGTCGAGAGATAAAGCCAGCGGTTCTCCATGAAAATTCCCGCCAGAAACAATGCGGTCGTCATCAACAAAAACAGTAGGATTGTCGGTTACCGAGTTAATTTCAACTTCAACCACACCAGCCACGTAACTCACAGCATCGCGTACTGCCCCATGAACCTGTGGAATACAACGAAATGAATACGGATCCTGAACGTGTTTCTTTGCCCGGTTGATCAACTGGCTTCCTTCCAGTAATTTTCTGAAGTTCGCTGCCGTTTTAATTTGCCCTGCATGAGGTCTTATTTCCTGAATCTGTGCCATAAATGGCTCAATTAGCCCATCGAAACTATCGAGCGACAAAGCGCCAATAATATCGGCGTAGTCAACCATGCGAAATGCTTCCAAGAGTGTATAAACAGCATGGGCGCTCATAAACTGTGTCCCATTCAACAAGGCCAAACCTTCCTTAGCCTGAAGCCGGATGGGCTCCCACCCCATCTCATTCAGTACAACCGATGCTTCTCTTTTTATTCCTTGATGGTAAACTTCTCCCATACCAATCAATGGCAAAAACAGCTTCGCTAAAGGAGCTAAATCGCCGCTAGCGCCCAGCGAACCTTGCTCGCAAACAATGGGCAGAATATCGTTATTAAACAAATCGATGATACGCTGAACAGTAACCAACTGAACAGCCGAATTGCCTTTTGCCAACGCATGTGCCTTCAATAAAAGCATCAGGCGAACAACATCAGACGGAACTTCAGGTCCTAGGTTACACGAATGCGAAATCACCAGGTTTTCCTGCAATTTGCTAAGATCGTCTTTCGATACTTCGATGTTGCAAAGGGCACCGAAACCTGTATTAATGCCGTAAAGCGGGCCTTCGGTTTCAGCAATTTTCCGGTCGAGATAAGCCTTGCTTCGTTCAATCAATTGTTTCGATTCTTCCGACAAAACCAGCATTTCCCGGTTCTCCAGGATATCTTCAATAATCGGGTATGTTAATTTTTCGGGCGATATATAATGAATTGTTCTTTCCATAAAAGTATGTATTTGAAATTACGAAATGCCAAATTTGGATATTGGTTATTCAATATCGGAACTATCAGTTGATTGGTCTTGTTATGATTTCTTTGAGCCTCCTTAGCCACAAAGTGGCTGAACTTGAATAACCCCGTACGAAGTGCGGGGACAACGAAACTAACGAGCAGGAACCCTGAAAGGGTTCAATGTTAATTTTAGTTGAACCCTTTCAGGGTTCTCGCTTCAAATGGCTTAGTTATCACCAGTGTTTATTCAAATTCAAACCCTTCGTTTTTTTGAAAACAAAACGACCAGACCGAAATCAAAATTAAGCAAACCGATAAGTCCGTTTAGTATTGGTTATTGGAAATTTGAGCTTAAAAAAAGTCCCAATATTCAATAAACAATAGCCAATAGCCAACAAATAAACGATAAAGCTTTCCCCTTCGGGGGAACGGGAAGGGGACCTCAGTTCAGGGGCAACGGATGTCGCCCCCTATGGATTTTGAAAAACGATATTCTTTGAGTAAACGGATCATTTTCCCCTGAAATTTACAGGGAAATAACGCATTCCTGATTTATGCCGAAAGGATTTTTATCAGTTCCTGCTGATCAACCAATTGTTGCTCACCGGTCAGCATATTTTTCAGGTTAATTTTGCCTTGAGCCATTTCGTTTTCGCCCACGATGGCCACAAACGGAATCTTCTTGTTGTTGGCCCAGGTCATTTGCTTGGCCATTTTGCTTTTATCCGGGAAAATTTCGGCATTGATACCGGCTTTACGAACTGCAGCCAATACTGGCAAACAGAAAGCTTCTTCGGCGGCGCCAAAATTCACAAACATCAGTTTGGTAGAGTCTGTAGTGGCGGCAGGGAACAGATTCGATTGAGTCAGCACATCGTATATGCGGTCGGCTCCAAACGAAATACCCACGCCCGAAACATTGGGCATCCCGAAGATACCAGTGAGGTCGTCGTAACGGCCACCGCCACAAATGCTGCCCATGGCCACATCTTTAGCTTTTACTTCGAAAATAGCGCCTGTGTAGTAGTTAAGGCCACGAGCTAAAGTAAGATCAAGTTCAACCTCAGTATTCAGTTCCAGCGCTGCCAGATAAGCAAACAACGTGCGCACTTCGGCAATTCCTTTTGCGCCAGTTTCCGAATGACTAATGACCTTTTCCAATTGCTCCAGTTTTTCTGAAACAGTGCCTGCGAGATGCAGAATTGGCTGAAGTTTATCCACAGCTTCCTGTGAAATACCTTTATCGAGCAATTCTTCGTTTACTTTCTCCAGACCAATTTTGTCGAGCTTATCAATAGCAACGGTAATGTCCACAATTCGGTCTTTTTCGCCAATCACTTCGGCAATTCCGGCCAAAATCTTGCGGTTGTTGATTTTCACAATGGTGTTAATTCCCAGCTTCGTAAAAACCTGATCAACAATCTGCACCAATTCCATTTCGTTCAGCAACGAGTCGCTGCCCACAATATCCACATCGCACTGGTAAAACTCACGGTAGCGCCCTTTTTGCGGACGGTCGGCACGCCAAACTGGCTGAATCTGGTAACGTTTGAAGGGGAACGAAATGTCGTTGCGATACTGCACCACGAAACGGGCAAATGGCACGGTTAAATCGTAGCGCAGCCCTTTTTCAGAAATGCGATTAGTCAATTTAATACTATTCCGGTCAAGCAACTCCTGATCAGAAAGACTGTTTGCAAAGTCTCCTGAATTCAGAATTTTAAACAGAAGTTTATCACCTTCTTCACCATATTTCCCCATCAAAGTCGAAAGGTTTTCCATTGCAGGAGTTTCAATGGGCTGAAAACCGTAGAGTCGAAAAATGCTTTTGATAGTGTCGAAAATGTAGTTCCGGTTGGTCATTTCAGCCGGTGAAAAATCGCGTGTTCCCTTAGGGATTGAAGGTTTCTGTGCCATAATCGTTTTTATTCTGATGCCGCAAAATTAAAGATTTTCGACACAAAAAGGCAAAGGTTTTTGGTTTATTGCCTCTTATACCGGTTTATTAAATTTTCGAGATAAAACTGACATTCGTTATCACCTTCTTTGGGCGCCCAACCTGCAAAGTTTTTATCATTTTCAGGGAAATATGGTCCATCCTTAATTTCATAAACAACACTACCCTTTTCAAGAGAAATAACGGTATGCCATGTTCCTGGTTCAATTTCAACAGCGTAGTCTCCACTTTCACGATTGAGCAGTACAAATTTAGTTGGCGTCCCCTCATTGTCGAAGAAAACCACCACCAAACTACCGCACAAAAGAATAAAAACCTCGCGTTTATCGGGGTTTTGGTGCTTATGAGGCTGCACGTAAGTACCTGGTTCGAATGCATTTATCATTCGGTTAACCGGATCAGCAAAATCATCATGAAAGTTATGGTTTTTCCGCAACCTGGGCGAATCTTCAGCCATCTGGCTTAGTTCATCCAACATTTCTTTTGATACAATTTTCACACGCAAATATGGTTATTAATTTGTTGAATATTATATATTTACATACTTAAATTCATGCCATAAAAAGTGGCTTTCTCCACAAGATTTACGTAGCCTTTTGTACCTCCACGTTGAAAATTGTGTAAATAGTTGTCATATATCAATTACTTATCTGTTCCAAAAAACATATTCAAAAGTTCTATTTTATTATGTACCTGTAACTTTTCGAATAGTATTTGTATATGTCGGTGAACTGTTTTAAGCGATATTGATAACTCATTGGCAATCTGCTTGTATTCCAAACCCTGCTCAACCAGTTTGATGATTTCAATTTGCCGACCAGTGAGGTCGAACTCACGCGAACGCATAACAAACAATTCCCATTTACCCGATACGATCTTTTCTGGCATATCAATTTGTGAATGAATAATATCGATAGCTTCCTGTAAACCAGCTTTACGGTGCTGGCTGGTATTTTTCAAAATTGAAGATATTTTGGCTTTCAATTCATCCATTGAAAACGGTTTAAAAATATAATCGGAAACACCCTGGATAAGCATTTCTATCTTCTCTGCTTTATTTGACCGGGCCGTGATAAATATAAAGGGGATTGAGTTATAATTCCTGTTAGCCGATACCATTCGGTAAAATTCAAATCCATCCATTTTATCCATCATTACATCCGATAAAATAATATCTGGCTTTGGAGTGGTTTTAAGCAAACGCATAGCTTCCTCTCCATTTCTTGCTGAAAATACATTGTATTGGTCTGTTAATTCATCTTTCATATAAAACAACAATTCAGTATTATCTTCAACAAGTAACAGGTTTTGACGATCTGACAAATACTCGTCCAAATGAGTTTTCACTTCCAAATTTCGGGACATCAATAAAAATTGTTGACTGTTAACACTACCAGAAACAGGTGGAACAGTTAATGGAATTTGAACCTCGAATGAAGTTCCTTTCCCCAATTCCGATTTTACAGCAATAGTCCCATTCAATGAATCAACAGTTTTTCGTACCAGGTATAAACCTATACCGAATCCTGAACGACTGGTTTTCGATGTTGTTTCCTGGAAATAAAGGTCGAAAATGTGTGGAATAGATGATGAGGCTATTCCAATGCCAGAATCGGTTACCACCAGAGATAACTTATCTTCAACTTTTGACAGGGTGATTTGAATTATGTCTTGTTGTTGAGTAAACTTCATTGCATTGCTGAAGAGATTGTTTATAATCCGTTCTACAGCAAGCGGATCGGACTGGATAAACAGGTTTTCGATAAGCTCATAATGAAAAGTCCGGCTTTGTTGTCTGGCTTCTTCACTATACAGTGGCATTTTCATAGCCAGTATTCCTGAAAAATTACATATTTGGTTATGATCGTACATCACCTCGCCTTTTTCAAATTTCTCAACATCGAGAAAAAGAACCATATCTTCTCGTAATAAGTTGAAGTTTTGTTTCACAATATCAAGCTCATTCGAGGCGCCAACCCGTTTCGAATACCGGTCGAGATAATTACTGATCAATGTAAGTGGAGTCTTGATTTCGTGTGCCACATTGATGAAATAATTAGTTCGTTGCCTGCTTGTGCTTTCAATTTTCTCCATTGCCAGGCTTAAATTACGGGTACTTTCTTCAACTTTTTTCTCAAGGTTCTCCTTTAGTTCAACCAAATCAGAAAACTCTTTATTGAATCTTCGGGCCAAAGCATAGGCAAACGTAAAAGCAACAGCAACCTTTAAAAAGTTATTTATAACCCAAAACGGAAAGTAATCGTTGACGATCGAGGAACTGGTAATTAATCGATAAACCCAAATATAGCTAATATACAATAGAGTAGTCCATCCGATAATTATACTGCTTTGGTCGATACTGACATTTCTGCGTAATAATGGAATAAAAACCCTCAGCAATAACCCAATAAAACCACCAAGGGTTATCCACATTGTAAGAAATAAGTAATAATGATATTGCTCCATATCGAAAATAACTGGCGCTACACTTAATACAGCCATAAAGGTAAATCCCCAATATGCTTTATCCAATCTTAAAATGGCCGAACAGCCAGGTTTAAATAAATACTCAAGAATAAGCAATATACACTTCAACAAAATTAACCAGCAACACGAAACCAAGAAGGTATTCCAGGCAGGCACATCAATAACATTTTGAAACAAAATACCGAACTGGCAGGTATCTAAATAAATATAAAGTAGTAAACCTAGAAACAAGCCCGAGAAATACAAATAAAGTCGTCCTTCGGAGAAAGATTTCCGACCAAGATAAATAATGAAATGGTAAACGGTGAGTGAAATGAGTATAGTAAACACAGCAAATTCAGTCAGCATAATGAAAACACTTTGCTCCTGTGCTACTATTTGGTTAATAATGTCCATGAGTTTTGGTTAGTAATATCCATTGTGGAAGCGCAAGATAGTCACAATATTTAGCAACAGAAAACAAACTGTTTAACAATTAAAACACACACATGGAACGACGTTCATTTATAAAAAATGCAAGCCTCGCTGCCGGATTGATGGCGACTGCTCCTTCATTATCGTTTGGAAATAGTACTGAAAAGTATAATTTTCCCCTACTCGATCTTCATGTTCACACAACACCGCAATTCACGATTGACAAAATTATGACAATTGGCAAATCGCAGGGAATGAAGTTCGGTATAGTCGATCATCCTATTAGCTGGGCTCTAAAGAATGATAACGACCTGAAAAATTACATACTGAATTTACGAAAATATCCTGTTTATATAGGTTTGCAGCCAACTTATCCGGGATGGTATAAAAATTATTCAGCCGAATTGCTGGCCCAGGTAGATTACATTTTAATGGACCCTCAAATGGTACCTATGGGAAATGGCGGTACATGGAAAATTTGGGAATTCGACACTTATATCGACAATACAGAAGATTTTATGAAGCGTTACATGGATTATGCCATGCAAATACTCGAATACGAGCCCATCAACATTTTTGCATGGCCGTTATTTTTGCCAGTCTGCATTGCTCGCGATTATTATAGTTTGTGGACAGAAGAACGTATGCAGCAAATTATTACGACTGCAAAAAAAAGAAACATTGCCCTCGAAATAAACGACATGGCACATACTCCACATGCCGAATTTATTTGGAAAGCTAAAGAACAAGGGCTTAAATTTACTTTCGGCTCAGATTCACGCAACATGAATGTCGGAAAGTTGTCTTATTGCAAACGAATTGCTGAAAAGTGTGAATTAACTACTACCGATTTCTATACCCCTGTGCACAAAACCGGAACATTATAAAATATGGTCAAATATTCTGCTAAAGGTATAATGAGACTTACCTAAAAGTGAAAACTCAAAAGAACTACAAAAAACCAAAGTCCGAAATGAGCAACCCCATTTCGGACTTAAAGTTAGAAGCCCCATAATATTTTATTCAGTCAGCTTTTTATATTTCACCCGTTGCGGGACAGCATCACCCATGCGTTTCTTACGGTTTTCCTCGTAATCAGAGAAACCACCCTCAAAGAAAACGATCTTCGAGTCGCCTTCGAAAGCCAGAATATGGGTGGCAATACGGTCGAGAAACCAGCGGTCGTGCGAAATAACCACGGCGCAACCTGCAAAATTATCCAAACCCTCTTCCAACGCGCGAAGTGTATTGATATCGATGTCGTTGGTAGGCTCATCAAGCAAAAGAACATTACCTTCCTCTTTCAATGCCATAGCCAAATGTAAACGATTCCGTTCTCCGCCAGATAAATAGCCGCATTTCTTCTCTTGGTCGGCTCCTCCAAAATTAAATCGCGACACATAAGCACGAGCGTTAATCTGGCGGCCACCAACGTTCATCAGATCATTACCTCCTGAAATTACCTGAAACACTGTTTTTTCAGGATCAATTGCTTTATGCGTTTGATCGACATAAGCAATTTTCACAGTTTCACCTACTTCGAATGTTCCTTTGTCAGCCTTTTCCAATCCCATTATTAGTTTAAATAACGTGGTTTTACCAGCTCCATTCGGACCGATTACACCAACAATACCATTGGGCGGAAGTACAAAACTTAAATTTTCAAACAATAAACGGTTACCGTAGCCCTTAGCTACTTCGCTGGCTATAATAACTTTTTCACCCAACCGCGGACCGTTGGGTATAAATATTTCGAGTTTCTCCTCCTTTTGCTTAATGTCTTCGTTAACCATTCGGTCGTATGCTCCAATACGGGCTTTCGATTTTGCCTGACGAGCCTTCGGGGCCATACGTATCCAATCCAACTCACGCTCCAGCGATTTACGGCGTTTCGAGGCCACTTTTTCTTCCATCTCCATTCGTTTCGATTTTTGGTCGAGCCACGAAGAATAGTTTCCTTTCCACGGAATACCTTCACCACGGTCAAGTTCAAGAATCCAGCCAGCCACATTATCGAGGAAATAACGATCGTGAGTAATACAAATAACTGTTCCTTTATACTGCTGAAGGTGCATTTCCAACCATTGAATCGACTCAGCATCAAGGTGGTTTGTTGGTTCATCAAGCAAAAGCACATCTGGTTCCTTCAACAATAGCCGACATAAGGCAACTCTACGGCGTTCGCCACCCGAAAGTTCGCTCACTGGCTGATCATCAGGCGGGCATTGCAAAGCATCCATCGCACGTTCGAGCTTGGCATCCAAATTCCAAGCATCAAACCGGTCAATTTTATCCTGAAGATCAGCTTGCTCAATATACAACTTATCCATTTTATCCTGATCCTCATAAATTCCAGGATCACCGAATTTCAGATTTATATCTTCATAGGCCTTTAATACATCAACAATTTCCTGAACGCCTTCCTGTACAATTTCTTTTACAGTTTTATTCTCATCAAGTTTAGGGTCCTGTTCGAGATAACCAACAGTATATCCTGGAGAAAAAACAACCTCACCCTGATAAGAACTCTCTAATCCTGCTATAATCTTTAATAAAGTAGATTTTCCAGAACCATTTAAACCAATAATTCCAATTTTGGCCCCAAGAAAAAATGAAAGTGAAATATCTTTTAGTACTTGCTTCTGTGGTGGGTAAGTCTTGCTTACCTTGTACATTGAAAAAATAATCTTATTATCGTCGCTCATTTTTGTATAATTTACAAATAAAAAATCAAATATAGTAATTCAGCTATCCAATGAGTCATTTGGATTACCAAAAATAAATCTTTTTAAAATTCAAAATAATTAGTTTTGATGCTATAAAATAAGATGCTTGATTCGTGAAGTTATTAATAGTTGATGATAATCCAGTAAACCAAAAACTTCTTTTTTATTCTTTAAAGAAGTATTTTGAAGTTGTCACTGCCAATAATGGATTGGAGGCGGTTATTTTATTAGATAACGAGATTTTTGACATTGTTTTGATGGATTTATCAATGCCAGTAATGGATGGTGCTGAAGCTACGCTTCGGATTAGAAAATCGATTAACGAGAATAACAGAAATATTCCGATTATATTCTTAACTACCAACGATTACGATCACGAAAGAGAACGTTGTATGAACAATGGTGCCAGTGAATATCTTCTTAAACCTATTGATATTGATCTTCTTATAAAAACTATAGAAGAGCATCTTGCTGTATAATAAGATTAAAATTACTTTCGCCCCAAAGTACATTTTTCTATAAAAAAAGAGGCTGAACTCAAACGAGACAGCCTCTTTCCTTTTTATTTAACTTCTTATTCTTCCGTTTTTTCAGGAGTTGAAGATTTTGCTTCTTCAACTGTAGCCGTAGCCTCAGCTTTTTTCTTCGAACTACGACGTGAACGACCTGCTTTTACCTTGCTAACTTTTGCTGCCAACATGTTTTCATTAAAGTCAACTAACTCAATGATACACATTTCGGCATTGTCACCAATACGATTGCCAGTTTTAAGAATACGTGTATATCCACCCGGACGATCTCCCACTTTTTCAGCTACTTCTCTGAATAAAATAGCAACAGCAGTTTTACTCTTAAGGTTTTCGAAAACAACCCTACGAGAATGAGTAGAATCGTCTTTAGCTTTAGTAATAAGTGGTTCAACAAATACTCTTAAAGCTTTAGCTTTAGCCAAAGTGGTAGTAATCCTTTTGTGAAAAACCAATGAACTGGCCATATTGGACAACATTGCTTTTCTATGGGCACTTGTTCTACCTAAATGGTTAATTTTTTTATTATGTCTCATTTTTTACCTATTCCTTATCAAGTTTATACTTACTGATATCCATTCCGAAGGTTAGATTCAAGCTCACCAACAAGTCATCAAGTTCAGTGAGTGATTTCTTACCGAAATTACGGAATTTGAGCAAATCGTTTCGATTGTAAGTAACCAATTCTCCCAATGTTTCAACATCAGCTGCCTTAAGGCAGTTCAATGCACGAACAGAAAGATCCATGTCAACCAGTTTTGTTTTCAAAAGCTGGCGCATGTGCAAAACCTCTTCATCAAATTCTTCGTTAGCAAATTTCTCGTCTGAATCAATCGTAATCTTTTCGTCAGAGAACAACATGAAATGATAAATCAAAATTTTAGCAGCTTCTTTCAATGCATCTTTAGGATGGATTGATCCATCAGTAGTGATTTCAAAAACCAACTTTTCATAGTCAGTTTTTTGCTCAACACGATAATTTTCGATTGCATACTTCACATTCTTGATCGGGGTGTAAATCGAATCGATCGGAATTACTCCAAACTCAGCATCGATAGGCTTATTTTCAGCGCTAGGTATATATCCACGACCCTTGTTGATGGTAATATCCATCTGCAATTTAACTTCAGGTTCCATCCGGCAGATTATCAGCTCTGGATTCAAAACACGGAAGCCGGTCATAAATTTATTAATGTCTCCGGCGGTAAATATCTCCTGCCCGGTGATAGAGATTGAAACCTTTTCACTATCAAAATCTTCAACTTCGCGTTTAAACCTGATTTGTTTAAGATTCAGAATAATTTCAGTAACGTCCTCCATTACTCCTTTAATCGTAGCAAACTCATGATCAACCTTGTCGATTTTAACAGTGGTGATTGCATAACCTTCCAAAGAGGATAACAGAATTCTACGTAAAGCATTACCAATAGTAATACCATAACCTGGTTCCAATGGACGAAATTCGAATTTTCCGTACTTCTCATCGGTTTCAACCATTATAACTTTGTCGGGTTTTTGGAACGCTAATATTGCCATAATAATACTGAGTATATAATTATTTAGAATACAACTCTACGATAAGCTGTTCTTTAATGTTTTCAGGAATTTCTGCTCTTTCCGGACGGTTAAGAAATTTACCAGCCAATTGAGAGTTATCCCATTCCAACCATGCATATTTACTGGCGCGGCGCGAATTCAACGAAGTAGTTATAACTTCCAATGATTTTGATTTTTCGCGTACGCTTACGATATCTCCTGGACGTAAATGAAAAGATGGAATGTTCACAACTTCACCATTTACATTAATGTGCTTGTGAGAAACCAACTGACGGGCAGCTGCACGTGTTGGAGCAATTCCTAAACGGAAAACAACATTATCCAGGCGAGCTTCTAGTAATTGTAGCAATACTTCTCCAGTTACCCCTTTAGAGGCAGAAGCTTTTTGAAATAGGTTTGAGAATTGCCTTTCCAATACACCATACATGTACTTAGCTTTCTGTTTTTCTTTTAACTGTAATCCGTATTCCGATTTTTTACGTCTGCGACTAGCTAAACCATGGAATCCCGGTGGATAATTTTTCTTTTCAAGTACTTTATCTGGACCGAAAACTGGTTCACCAAATTTCCGGGCAATTTTTGATTGTGGTCCTCTATATCTTGCCATTTCTGTCTTAATTAATTAGATTAAACACGTCTCCTTTTTGCAGGACGACAACCGTTATGTGGTAATGGAGTAACATCAACAATTTCGCTAACCTGTATACCAACGCTACTGATAGCACGAATCGCTGATTCGCGGCCATTACCAGGACCTTTAACGTAAACTTTAACTTTTCTTAAGCCAAGATCATAAGCAGTCTTAGCACATTCTTCTGAAGCTACCTGAGCAGCATAAGGAGTGTTCTTTTTTGAACCTCTAAAACCCTTTTTCCCGGCAGACGACCATGAAATAACTTCACCATTGCCATTTGTCAATGATATAATGATGTTATTAAACGAAGAATGTATATGTGCCTGCCCGATAGCTTCAACAACGACAACGCGTTTTTTTGTAGTACCAGTCTTTTTTGCCATAATTCAAATATCAATTATTTAGTGGCCTTTTTCTTATTAGCAACAGTTTTTCTCTTTCCTTTACGCGTACGAGCATTATTTTTGGTGCTCTGTCCACGAACAGGTAAGCCAATACGATGACGGATTCCACGATAACAACCGATGTCCATCAAGCGTTTAATATTCATCTGTGTTTCAGAACGTAATTCGCCTTCAACTTTGATGCTTCCACTAATAGCCGCACGAATAGCTGCCAATTGATCATCAGTCCAATCCTGAACTTTAATATTTCTATCAACGCCGGCTTTTTCCAGGAGGGTCTTCGAAAGATTACGACCTATACCATAAATATAGGTTAAAGCAACCTCTCCTCTTTTATTATTAGGGATGTCAACTCCACTTATACGAGCCATAAAATAAATTTTTTACAAAGTTAATTAATTATCCCTGACGTTGTTTGTACTTTGGATTCTTTTTGTTAATCACATACAAACGGCCTTTTCTGCGTACTATTTTGCAGTCGGCGCTACGTTTTTTAATGGATGCTCTTACTTTCATTATTTTGTGCTTTAGTTTTTATATCTAAAAGAAATTCTTCCTTTTGTCAGGTCGTACGGCGACATTTCAACTTTCACTTTATCTCCAGGTAAAATTTTGATGTAGTGCATCCTCATTTTTCCAGAAATATGTGCAGTTATAATATGTCCATTTTCCAACTCAACCCTGAACATTGCATTCGATAATGATTCAATGATTGTTCCGTCTTGTTCTATTGACGATTGTTTTGCCATAAATATTTATTAATTATCTAGTATTCTGACGTTTAGTTGATCAGAGAAAAAGATTTTTATTTTCTGCTAATAAATCCGGCAAAAGTACAAGAATTTACCGGATTTATCTCGCTATTTATGAATTTAAATTAACAAGTTCAGAACTTTCATTAATCCAAGACAATAATGCCAAATTATTAGTATCCACCGCCAGAACGTCCTTTAATTCGGCCTGATTTCATCAAACCATCATAGTGACGCATCAGAAGGTGACTTTCAATTTGCTGTAAGGTATCCAACACAACACCAACTAAAATCAACAACGAAGTACCGCCATAAAAATAAGCAAACTGTTGATTGATTCCAGCCATCATAGCAAAAGCAGGCAGAATTGTAATAATACCAAGGAAAATAGAACCTGGTAATGTAATTCGTGACATGATAGTATCGAGAAATTCAACTGTTTTTTTACCTGGTTTTACACCAGGAATAAAACCTCCGTTCTTTTTCATGTCTTCTGCCATTTGTAATGGATTGACTGTAATAGCAGTATAAAAATATGTGAAAAGGATAACTAACAAAAATTGAGTAAGGTTATACCAAACGCCAGTGTGATTTGAAAAAGCAGCCGCAAAACCACTCATACTGTCAGATTTGGCGAAACCAGCAAGACTAATAGGAATAAACATGATCGCCTGTGCGAAAATGATAGGCATTACACCGGCAGCATTCACTTTTAAAGGAATGTACTGACGAACACCACCATATTGTTTGTTACCAACAATACGTTTTGCATATTGTACAGGAATTTTGCGTGTTCCCTGAACCAACAAAATTGCCCCCATAAACACAACAGCTAGAGCAACAAATTCAATAAGGAACATAACCATACCACCTCCTTGTTGTTCAATGCGTGAAACAAATTCAGCAACTACAGAGTGAGGTAATCTGGCCATAATACCTACCATGATAATCAATGATATACCATTCCCAATACCTTTATCAGTAATACGTTCACCAAGCCACATTACAAACATGGAACCAGCAGTTAAGATGATAATTGACGGAATTGTAAACAATGTTCCGGTAACAGCAAAAGCAGCTTCAGGTAATTGGTTATGAAGATTTACAAGGTATGCAGAACCCTGGAATACCAGAATAATAACAGTCAGGTAACGAGTTATCTGATTGATTTTTCGACGTCCGGATTCTCCTTCCTTTTGCATCCGTTGAAAATAAGGTACAGCTATACCCAACAACTGGATTACAATAGAGGCCGAAATATATGGCATAATCCCTAACGCAAAAATAGATGCTTTAGAGAAAGCTCCACCCGAGAACATATCCAACAATCCGAGCAACCCCTCAGAAGTTTGGTTTTTAAGCTGAGCCAGCTGGGCAGGATCGACTCCAGGCAATGAAACGTACGAACCTAAACGATATATCAAAAGTAAGAACAATGTGATCCCCAACCGAGATCTCAGGTCTTCAATCTTATAAATATTCTTTAGGGTTTCAATAAACTTTTTCATCAGGTTAGAGTATTTCGGTTGAACCTTGTAGTTTTTCTATGGTCTCTTTAGCCCTCTTTGAAAAGGCATGAGCTTTAACTTCCAATTTAAGGTTTAATACTCCATCTCCCAAGATCTTCACTTTATCCCTTTTGGAAGCTAAACCAGCTTCAACCAAAGCATTAACATCTATTGTAGTTAAATTCAAAGACTCAGCTAATTCTTGAAGAACATCAAGGTTGATAGCTTTAAATTCACTTCTGTTGATGTTTTTAAAGCCAAATTTAGGTACAACACGTTGTAAAGGCATCTGACCTCCTTCAAAACCACGACGACTTTTATATCCTGATCTTGATTTAGCTCCTTTGTGCCCCCTTGTGGAAGTTCCACCATGACCAGAACCCTGGCCACGACCAATGCGTTTTACGCTCTTTGTTGAACCTTCAGCAGGTTTAAGATTACTTAAATCCATATTTATTGATCTTATAAGTTTTAAACTTCTTCAACAATTACGAGATGCTTAACTTTAGCAACCATTCCCATAATTTGTGGAGTTACTTCATGAACCACAGAGTGGTTAAGCTTTTTGATTCCAAGGGCAATAAGCGTGGCTTTCTGCGTCTTATCCGAACCAATTTTACTTTTTACTTGTGTAATTTTTATCTTAGCCATAACTCCTTATCCATTAAATACTTTATCCAACGTTACTCCACGATGATCAGCCACAGTATGGGCATCACGCAATTCGAGCAATGCATTCATAGTTGCTTTAACAAGATTGTGTGGGTTCGATGATCCTTTTGATTTGCAAAGGATATTGTGTACTCCAACACTTTCAAGCACAGCACGCATAGCACCACCAGCCTTTACTCCGGTACCGGTAGTTGCTGGTTTAAGGAATACACGGGCGCCGCCAAATTTAGCTTCTTGTTCGTGAGGTATTGTGCCTTTATAGATTGGTACTTTTACCAGGTTCTTTTTAGCAGCATCAACACCTTTCGAAATTGCAGTAGTTACTTCACTGGCTTTTCCTAAGCCCCAGCCTACGATGCCATCTTCGTTACCAACTACAACAATGGCCGAAAAACTAAATGTTCTACCCCCCTTGGTTACTTTGGTTACACGGTTAATAGCTACCAACCGGTCTTTCAGTTCCAAATCACTGGTTTTTACTTTTCTGATATCTCCTGCCATAACTATTAAAATTTAAGGCCACCTTCACGGGCAGCTTCAGCTAATTTTTTTACTCTTCCGTGATATAAATAACCGTTACGATCAAATACAACTGTAGTAATTCCGGCTGCAAGTGCTTTTTCTGCAACTGCTTTACCTACTTTAGCAGCAATTTCAACTTTTGTACCCTCGGCACCTGTGAAATCTTTACCCAAAGAAGATACTGCTAATAGAGTTGTTCCTGACAAATCATCAATCAACTGAGCATAAATTTGCTTGTTGCTTCTGAATACATTCAAACGTGGTTTTTCAGCAGTTCCGGATACAATTTTCCGGATTCTCTTCTTAATTCTATATCTTCTTTCTTGCTTTGTTAAAGCCATGATGTCTAAATTTTACTATTTAGCGCCAGCCGATTTACCAGCTTTACGTCTAATATTTTCGCCAACAAATTTAACACCTTTACCTTTGTAAGGCTCTGGTTTCCTGAAGGATCTGATTTTAGCTGCAATATGACCAAGTAATTGTTTATCACAGCTCGACAGAGTTACAATTGGATTGCTACGTTTATCACTTTTAGCTTCTACCTTTACTTCTTCAGGAAGCTGAAGGTAAGTGTGGTGTGAATAACCTAAAACCAAATCGAGCACTTGTCCATCGTTTTCAGCACGGTAACCAACACCTACAAGCTCAAGCTTGATTTCGTAGCCTTTAGATACACCTACAACCATATTGTTAAGAAGTGCACGATAAAGACCATGCATTGCACGGTGTTTTTTCTCGTCAGAAGGACGGTTTACAGTTAAAGTGTTTCCTTCAACGGTAAGTTTGATTTCAGGATCAACCTGTTGTGATAATTCTCCTTTGGGGCCTTTTACAGTAACCAAATTGGTATCGTTCACTGTAAATTTTACGCCTGCAGGTATTTCAATGGGTAGTTTACCTATCCTTGACATTACTTTTCCCTCCTAAGATTAATAAACGTAACATAAAACTTCACCACCAACGCCTAATTCACGAGCTTCTTTGTCGGTAATGACGCCTTTCGATGTAGAAATTACTGCAATACCCAATCCATTAAGTACACGCGGAATATCATCGGTATGGCAATACTGACGTAAACCTGGTTTACTAACCCTTTTTATTGCTTTAATAGCAGGAATACGGGTTTCTGGATGGTATTTCAAAGCAATTTTAATGTTGCCCTGATAGTTCACATCATCTTCAAACTTATAGTTGAGGATGTATCCTTTATCTTTCAAAATTTTGGTAATTTCTTTTTTGATATTGGATGCAGGGATATCAACCACACGATGCTTTGCTTTCTGCGCATTTCTGATTCGTGTCAGATAGTCTGCTATTGGATCTGTAATTTTGCTCATTACTTTATAATTATAAAATTACCAACTTGCTTTTTTAACACCCGGAATTAAACCAGTAGAAGCCATTTCGCGGAAATTGATCCTGCTGATTCCGAATTGACGCATATAACCTTTCGGACGACCGGTTAATTTACACCTGTTGTGCAGGCGAATGCGGGAAGAATTCTTAGGTAACTTTTGAAGTCCGATATAATCACCTTCAGCCTTAAGCATGGCTCTTTTTTCGGCATATTTTTCAATAAGTGCAGCCCTTTTGACTTCCCGAGCTTTCATTGATTCCTTAGCCATATCTTAATTCTTTTTAGCATTTTTAAATGGTAAACCTAACTCTTTCAGTAATGCATAGCCTTCTTCGTCAGTATTGGCTGTGGTTACGAAAGTAATATTCATCCCGTTGATGCGAGTTACTTTATCCAGTACGATTTCCGGGAAGATAATTTGCTCTGGAATACCGAGGGTATAGTTACCACGACCATCCATTTTTCCTTCAATACCTTTGAAATCGCGAATACGGGGAAGAGATACACTGATCAGACGATCAAGGAATTCGTACATACGTTCTCTGCGTAATGTAACCCGAACACCAATTGGCATTTTTTTCCTCAACTTGAAGTTAGAGATGTCTTTTTTTGATTTGGTAGATACTGCCTTTTGTCCAGCGATGTTTGTAATTTCTTCGGTGGCAACTTCAATCAGTTTTTTATCTGAAATAGCAGCTCCAACTCCCTGATTGATAACAATCTTCTCCAACTTCGGCGCCTGCATAACATTTGTGTAGGACATTTCCTTCATTAATGCAGGAACAACCTCGTCTAAGTATTTTTTCTTAAGTGTTGGTACGTAAGCCATTACTTAATCTCCTCTCCTGATTTTTTTGAATAACGAACTAATTTACCTTTATCATTCAGCCTCCGTCCAATACGAGTAGGTTTCCCGGTTTTTGGATCCTTGTTCATAAGGTTGGAAATGTGAATAGGTGCTTCCTTTTCTACAATACCCCCTTGCGGATGTTTTGCATTGGGTTTTGTATGTTTTTTTACCATATTAACACCTTCCACAATAGCTTTCTCGGTTGCTCTGACTACTTCGAGCACTTTTCCCTCACGTCCTTTGTAATTGCCAGCAATTACAATAACTGAGTCGCCTTTTTTAATGTGAAATTTTCTCTGCATTTCTATCATTTTATGCATTAAAGTACTTCAGGAGCAAGTGAAATAATCTTCATGTTCTGATCACGAAGTTCTCTTGCTACGGGTCCGAATATACGAGTTCCGCGCATTTCACCAGCATTATTCAGTAAAACTACAGCGTTGTCGTCGAATCGGATATATGATCCATCGGGACGACGAACTTCTTTGGTGGTCCGAACAACAATAGCTTTAGACACGGCACCTTTTTTCATGTCACTTCCCGCTATAGCACTTTTTACTGTAACTACAATGGTATCGCCAAGTGTGGCATAACGTTTACGTGTTCCGCCTAATACGCGGATTACGAGCACTTCTCTGGCCCCACTATTATCGGCAACGGTACATCTTGTTTCCTGTTGTATCATGATTACTTAGCTCTTTCTATGATTTCCACTAATCTCCAACATTTTTGTTTGCTGATCGGACGTGTTTCCATAATCCGAACAATATCACCAATGTTGCAGTCGTTCTTTTCATCGTGGGCGTAAAATTTCGAAGTTTTATTAACAAACTTTCCGTAGATTGGATGTTTTTCTTTACGGTGTTCTGCAACAACAATAGTACTCTGCATCTTGTTGCTAACAACAACTCCAATACGCTCCTTCCTTAGATTTCTTTCCATTACTAACTCTGTTTTGCGTTAATTTCCCTTTGACGTAGAATGGTTTTCAGACGTGCAATATCTTTTTTCAAATTCACAATTACCTGTGGATTTTCAAGTTGAGAAATAGCATGATTCAGTTTCATCCTGGTTAAGGAATCTTTGTTAGCATCGATTCTTTCCAGAATTTCGGCTGTTGATAATTCGATAATTTCAGATGTTTTCATTATTCAGCTATTTCAGTTTCAACATAATCACGTCTTACAACGAATTTAGTAGTTACCGGTAGTTTCTGCGCTGCTAAACGAAGTGCTTCTTTTGCAATCTCATAAGAAACGCCTTCGGCTTCAATCAAAATTCTACCTGGTGTAATCGGAGCAACAAATGCTTCCGGAGCACCTTTACCTTTACCCATACGTACCTCAGCAGGTTTTTTAGTAATCGGTTTATCGGGGAATACACGGATCCATATCTGACCCTGACGTTGCATATAACGGGTCACCGCAACCCTGGCAGCTTCGATCTGCCTACCGGTAAGCCACGTTTCTTCCAACGATTTAATACCAAAAGATCCAAATGCCAACTGGTTGCCGCGTTGCGCCAGCCCTTTCATTTTTCCTTTCTGGACTCTTCTGAATTTTGTCTTTTTCGGTTGTAACATCCTTGTCTATTTCTGAAAGGTTTACAAATTATTTTCTTTTTTTCTTAAATCCGCCACCTCTTGGTGCTCCTTCGTTCGGACGTCTTCCTTCTGATTTTTGTCCTACGTTTGGAGAAAGGTCGCGTTTTCCATAAATCTCGCCTTTGCAAATCCAAACTTTTACACCGAGTAAACCGGTTTTAGTTAAGGCTTCGCCTAAGGCATAATCTATATCAGCCCTCAGAGTATGCAATGGAGTACGACCATCTTTATACATTTCTGAACGTGCCATTTCAGCGCCATTTAAACGGCCTGAAACCTGAACCTTGATACCTTGTGCTCCCATTCTCATGGTTGAAGCAATAGCCATTTTAACTGCACGACGGTAGGCAATTTTACCTTCAATTTGGCGGGCAATGTTTACAGCTACAATTTTGGCATCTAATTCCGGACGTTTGATCTCAAAAATATTGATCTGAACTTCCTTGTTGGTGATCTTCTTTAATTCTTCTTTCAGTTTATCAACTTCCTGACCACCTTTGCCAATAATAATACCAGGGCGTGAGGTGTGAACAGTGATAGTAATGAGCTTCAGGGTACGTTCAATGATAATCTTAGAAACACTTGCTTTTGCCAAACGGGCATTCAAGTATTCTCTGATTTTAAAATCTTCCACGAGCTTATCACCATAGTTGTTTCCACCGAACCAATTGGAATCCCATCCTTTGATGATTCCTAAACGATTAGCGATTGGATTAACTTTTTGTCCCATGTATTATTATTTATTCTGTTTCTTTTACTAAACTACCAAGACTAACTGTAACGTGGTTCGATCTTTTCTTGATCCGGTGTGCACGTCCCTGCGGAGCAGGTTGCAGTCTTTTCAATATTCTTCCTGAATCAACAGAAATAGTTTTCACAACTAAATTGCTTTCTTCTAAACGACTACCTTCATTCTTAGCCTGCCAGTTTGCGATTGCTGACATAACCAATTTCTCAAGGCGGCGCGAAGCTTCTTTACCTGAAAACTTAAGTACATCAAGAGCTCTGTTCACTTCCATACCACGAACCATATCGGCAACGAGCCTCATTTTTCGCGGTGAAGTCGGACAATCTTTCAAAACAGCGAAAAACTGCTGTTTTTTAGCTTCCTTACGTTCGTTTGCACTATTTCTTTTTCTAGCACCCATCGTGAATTCTTTTAATAGTTAATGAGAAACTCATGCCTTACTTTTTACCTTTGGCATGTCCCCTGAAAGTTCTTGTAGGTGCAAATTCACCAAATTTATGGCCTACCATGTTTTCAGTTACATAAACCGGAATGAATTTATTTCCATTATGAACGGCAATGGTATGTCCTACAAAGTCAGGAGAAATTACTGATGCTCTGGCCCAGGTTTTTACAACCGATTTTTTGTTTGTTTCATTCAATACCAAAACTTTACGTTCCAGTTTGAAATCGATAAACGGCCCTTTCTTTAATGAACGACTCATATTCTTCTCCTTTTAATTATTTCTTGCGTCTTTCTACAATATACTTGTTGGAAGCTTTCTTCAAAGCACGGGTTTTGTAGCCTTTAGCCAATTTACCTGTGCGAGAACGTGGATGTCCTCCTGAAGAACGACCTTCACCACCACCCATTGGGTGATCAACCGGGTTCATAGCAACACCACGAACGCGTGGCCTTCTGCCTAACCACCTGGTGCGACCAGCTTTACCTGATTTTTCCAGGTTGTGTTCGGTATTTCCAACAATACCTACTGTAGCACGACAAGTTACGAGCACCATTCTAGACTCGCCCGAGGGCAATTTCACGATAGCATACTTTCCTTCTCTTGAAGTTAACTGAGCATACGCTCCGGCACTACGAGCCATCACACCACCTTGACTTGGATGAAGTTCAATGTTGTGAACCAATGTTCCAAGAGGAATTTCGGCGAGTGGCAATGTATTACCTATTTCAGGAGCCACACCGCTTCCGCTCTCGATCTTCTGGCCAACTTTTAAACCGTTGGGTGCCAGCATATATCGTTTTTCGCCATCAGGATAAACTAGAAGAGCGATACGAGCGGTACGATTTGGATCGTACTGAATAGATTCTACAACAGCAACAATACCGTCTTTATCGCGTTTGAAGTCGATAAAACGATATTTGCGTTTATGGCCACCACCTATATACCTCATTGTCATGCGACCCTGGCTATTACGACCGCCAGAGCTCGTCATGGGCTTCAACAATGATTTTTCAGGTGTTGATGCAGTAATGGTATCAAAGCCACCAACAATTTTGTGCCTTTGACCCGGAGTAACTGGATTTAATTTTCTTACTGCCATTTTTTATTAAATATTACTATAAAAATCAATAGACTGTCCTTTGGCTACTGTTACAATAGCTTTTTTGCTTTTTCCGGTTGTTCCGCTAATGATTCCGGCTTTGGTAAAGCGTGTTTTTCTTTTTCCACCATGAATCAATGTATTTACAGATTCAACAGAAACATTATATAAGCTTTCAATGGCTTTTTTAATTTCTATTTTAGTGGCGTCCTGATTAACAATAAAACCATAACAGTTAAGACCTTCGGCCTGCTTTGTCATCTTTTCGGTAACAATCGGTTTAATTAAAATTTCCATTTTCAAGCCTTTTAAATCTTAAACAATTCTTCAATTTTACTTACTGAGCTCTCCAGAACTACTACTTGTTTAGCATTTAAAATCTGATAAGTATTTAATTCTGAAGCAGTTACAACAGCAACACCCTGTAAATTTCTGGAGGACAAATATATATTTTTATTTTCTTCCGGTAAAACGAAAAGTGACTTTTTATCATTAATTTTCAGATTATTACTGATTTGCACAAATTCGCGTGTTTTAGGAGTTTCCAATGTGAAATCTTCAACTACCAGAATTGCATCTTCCTTCGCTTTGTATGATAAAGCTGATTTACGGGCAAGCTCTTTTACTTTTTTGTTCAATTTGAAATCGTAGTTACGCGGACGTGGACCAAAAACGCGGCCTCCGCCAACAAACACAGGTGATTTCAGACTACCAGCACGAGCACCACCGGTACCTTTTTGTTTTTTCAGTTTTTTAGTACTTCCTGATACTTCACCGCGTTCTTTCGAAGCATGAGTTCCTTGTCTTTTATTGGCCATGATCTGTTTTACATCCAAATAAATGGCGTGATCGTTTGGCTCAATACCGAAAATCTGTTCGTCCAACGTAACAGTACGTCCGGTTTCCTGTCCTGCTTTATTTAAAACTTTTATTTCCATTACTGATAAATAATTACATAAGAACCTTTAGCACCAGGAATTGATCCTTTAACTACCAATAAATTTGACTCAGGAATTACTTTCAAAACTTTAAGGTTCTGAACAGTAACATTGTCATTACCATCGAGACCTGCCATGCGAATACCTTTAAATACGCGTGACGGATAAGAAGATGCACCTAACGAACCAGGAGCTCTCAGTCGGTTATGCTGACCATGTGTTTGGCCACCAACACCCTGGAATCCGTGACGTTTAACAACGCCTTGAAATCCTTTACCTTTGGTTACACCCTGAATGTCAACCCAACCATCTTCATCGATAGTAGTTACAGTGAGTGTATCGCCCAGTTTATACTCGCCATTGAGTTCTTTAAACTCAATAACTTTTCTTTTTGGCTCTGTTTCGGCTTTTTGAAATGACCAATTTCAGCTTTGTTCGAATGTTTTTCTTTCTTGTCATCGAAACCTAACTGAATTGCATCATAACCGTCAGTAGCTACCGATTTCACCTGTGTCACAACACAAGGACCGGCTTCAATCACAGTGCATGGGATGTTTTTCCCCTCAACACTGAATACGGAAGTCATTCCGATTTTTTTTCCGATTAATCCTGCCATTTTTTCAATTTTTACAGGTTATCAAACTTTAATTTCTACTTCAACGCCGCTTGGCAATTCAAGCTTCATTAAGGCGTCGATTGTTTTAGCCGTTGAGCTGTAAATGTCGATCAAACGTTTGTATGACGAAAGTTCGAACTGTTCCCTTGATTTTTTATTCACAAAGGTAGAGCGCAATACAGTGAAAATACGTTTGTGAGTAGGAAGCGGAATTGGTCCACTTACTACTGCACCTGTTGTTTTAACTGTTTTAACGATCTTTTCAGCCGACTTGTCCACTAAGTTGTGGTCGTACGATTTCAGCTTAATTCTGATCTTTTGACTCATGATGAGAAAAATTAATACAGTTTATAATTACAATAATTCTGTTTTTCCTTTAAGCTCTTCCAATACTTTGAGTGCAAGTTGTTTTGGCAACTCAACATACTTGGCAAATTCCATCGATGAAGTTGCACGGCCTGACGACAAAGTACGAAGTACTGTCACGTATCCGAATAATTCAGAAAGCGGAACCAATGCTTTGATAACACGGGCACCCGATTTTTCTTCCATTCCTTCAACCTGACCACGACGACGGTTCAAGTCGCCTATAATGTCACCCATATATTCTTCCGGAGTAACGATTTCGCACTTCATAATTGGTTCCAGTAACTTTGGACCGGCTTTACCTGCGGCACTCTTGAATGCCTGACGGGCACAGATTTCGAACGAAAGCGAGTCAGAGTCAACTGCATGGTAGCTACCATCTAAAAGGGTAACTTTCAGGCTGTCCATGTTAAATCCGGCCAATGGACCGTTTGACATGGCAGATTCGAAACCTTTCTGTACCGATGGGATATATTCGCGTGGAACGTTACCTCCTTTTACTGCATCGACGAATGTAAGACCAAGCTTACCTTCTTCGGCAGGTTCTACACGAACAATGATATCGGCAAATTTACCGCGACCACCCGACTGTTTTTTGAATACTTCACGCAATTCAACCGGTTTGCTGATAGCTTCTTTATAAGCAACCTGTGGAGCACCCTGGTTACATTCAACCTTAAATTCACGACGCAGACGGTCAACGATAATTTCGAGGTGAAGCTCACCCATACCACGTATAACAGTCTGTCCCGAATCCGGATCAGTATTTACTTTGAATGTTGGATCTTCTTCAGCAAGCTTAGCCAAACCGTTGCTCAGTTTGTCCAAATCTTTCTGAGTCTTTGGTTCAATAGCGATACCTATAACTGGTTCAGGAAAGTCCATACTTTCCAAAACAACAGGATGATCAATATCTGATAAAGTATCACCAGTACGAATATCCTTGAATCCTACGGCAGCACAAATGTCACCAGCTTCGATGTATTCAATCGGGTTCTGTTTATTCGAGTGCATCTGGTACAAACGGGAAATACGTTCTTTTTTACCAGTACGCGAATTAAATACTGTATCGCCAGCATTGATGCGTCCTGAATAAACACGAATGAAGCAAAGGCGACCTACATAAGGGTCGGTAGCAATTTTGAATGCCAAAGCAGTCAACGGTTCTTTTACATCAGCATGACGAATAATTTCTTCGTCGCCATTGTACTCAACACCTTTGATCTCGCTTTTGTCCATCGGACTTGGCAAGAAAGCACAAATTGCATCCAATAAACGTTGAACACCTTTATTCTTGAATGCCGAGCCACACATCATTGGAACGATTGAACCAGCTATTGTTGCTTTACGGATTACATTCAACATCTGGTCAACAGTGATTGAATCAGGATCTTCGAAGAATTTTTCGAGTAATTCATCATCATGTTCTGCAACTGCTTCAACTAGTTTAGCACGATATTCCTCTGCTTGTTCTACATAATCAGCAGGAATTTCTTCCATGTAAAAGGTTGTTCCTAATGTTGCATCATCTTTCCAGCGGATAGCTTTCATTTCGATCAAATCAACTACGCCTTCGAATGTTTCTTCAGCACCGATTGGGATAGTGATCGGAACCGGATTTGCTCCAAGTTTTTCTTTCACTTCAGTAACCACATTGTAGAAATCAGCTCCCTGACGATCCATTTTATTAACGAAACCGATACGTGGAACACCGTATTTTTCAGCTTGACGCCATACTGTTTCCGACTGGGCTTCAACTCCACCTACAGCACAGAACAATGCAACAGCGCCATCCAATATACGAAGCGAACGCTCTACTTCAACGGTGAAGTCAACGTGTCCGGGGGTGTCAATGATGTTGATTTTGTGCTCTTCTTCATGATATTTCCAGAAAGTAGTAGTAGCAGCCGAGGTAATGGTGATACCGCGTTCCTGCTCCTGCTCCATCCAGTCCATGGTAGCGGCTCCATCGTGCACTTCGCCAATTCGGTGAGTTACCCCTGTGTAAAACAGGATTCGCTCTGAAGTGGTCGTCTTGCCGGCATCAATGTGAGCCATGATGCCAATATTTCTAGTGTATTTTAAATCTTTTGCCATTTTAAAACCAATAACTATCTAAACTATCTAAACTATCAAACTATCTATCAACTAAAAACGGAAATGTGCAAATGCACGGTTAGCTTCAGCCATACGGTGTGTGTCTTCTTTTTTCTTGTATGCACCACCTTCTTCGTTGTATGCAGCTACTACCTCGGCAGCAAGTTTTTCAGCCATCGAACGGCCAGAACGCTTGCGCGAGAATAAGATCATATTTTTAACTGAGATTGCTGTTTTTCTTTCAGCGCGAATTTCCATAGGAACCTGGAATGTGGCACCACCTACGCGGCGGCTTTTTACTTCTACATGAGGAGTGATTTTCTCAAGAGCTTTTTTGAAAACATCCAATGGACTAAGTTCTGAATCTTTCATTTTGTTGCCAACGATGTCCATGGCGTCGTAGAAGATTTGGTATGCGATTGATTTTTTACCGTCGTACATTAAGTCATTTACGAAACGGGTAACCAATACGTCGTTGAATTTTGGATCGGGCAGAAGAATCCTCTTCTTTGGTTTCGATTTTCTCATTATGTAATGCTTTTGTGTTAATTTAAATTAGCTGTCGTTTAAATTCTGGCTTCAATCGGCCTTCCGGGCCTCTTTACTCAACTCAAACCACAAAGCTAGAACGTCAATTAATTAATAAAGTGCGAATGTTATTTTTTCGCTTTTGGCCTTTTAGCACCGTATTTCGAACGTCTTTGTGTACGTCCTTCAACACCTGCTGTATCGAGAGCACCACGGATTAAATGGTAACGAACACCTGGAAGGTCTTTAACCCTACCACCACGTACCAATACAATAGAGTGTTCCTGAAGGTTGTGTCCTTCTCCCGGAATGTAAGCGTTCACTTCCTTGCCGTTTGTTAAGCGTACACGAGCTACTTTACGCATAGCCGAGTTTGGTTTTTTTGGAGTTGTAGTGTAAACACGAACACAAACCCCTCTACGCTGTGGGCAAGAATCTAATGCAGGAGACTTGCTTTTGTCTGCAATACTCTGTCTCCCTTTTCTAACTAACTGTTGAATCGTTGGCATATTAAATTCAAATTATTAAAAAATTATCCCAAATTTTTGATTTGCAAAGGTATCGTAAATACACAGAATGACAATGCCTTACGCATCGTTTCAATGGATTTACCCACTAAAACGGCTCGCAAAAGTACAAATTAGCTACCGAAAACCCAATAGAAACAACTAAAAAAATGTTGTTTTTTGAATTATTCTTAATACAGCTAAAAAATTGAACCTCATGTTGTTTTACTCTGACACCAAAACACGGTGCTTTAATAAGGATTTAACTGGATTAAATATTCGCTGGATCAATCTTCGATCGGAAGTTATTATTTCAGCGGAACCTTTCATTTCCTGGCTAAATTTTAATTGAATGCCGTAATTTGTTTTCAAATCCTGTGGCATGTCAACTTCTACCACATACGTTTCGTTGTTGGGCATCAGCGAAATATTGCGTACAGAGCCTCTAACGTAACCATATTCCATATAAGGGAAATTCTCGAAGCGTATATTTAGCTTTTGCCCGACAGCAACTTTACCGGCCCCCTTAACAGGCAAATTGATTCGACCAATAATTTGAGCCTGCTTTTCAGGAATCACCGAAAACACAATCTCGTCTTTCTTAACCTGCTGGTTTTTGCTCCAGAAGGTAGCAAAGCTCACTTTTCCTGAAGTCGGACTTTTGATAATATAAGTTTGTTCCCAATAGGCCCAACGACTCTTCAGCACGTTCATGGCCTCTATTAACGCGTTCTGGGCTTTCTTTTTCTTATCGGCAAATTCCATTTCTGCATCTACCACATCCTGTTCGAGCTTGATAATTCCGCTTTGTGTTTCGGCCAACTTGGTACGTGAACCATTTAAATTGTATTTCTTCTGAATTAAAACACCTTTTGTTTTCTCCAGATCAAGATCGGACAACACTCCTTTTGTTTGAAGCACCGAATCGCGTTTGAACTGAGTATTGGCTATTTTATAATCGGCATCCATATCGCGCTTTTGCGACCAAAGTCGATCGTAATAAATTTTGCTCATCGATATTTGCTGCCGCAACGCCTTTATTTTTTTTGGGTGCAGCTTGAGTCGCAGTAGCGTAAAATAGTCGTTATAAAGCCGAACAAAACTGGAATAATCTGATTGAATATCGCCCAATTGCAGGTCGATCTCGGGATGCACGGCTTGCAAGGTATCAAACGACTGTATGAACGGATCAATTTGCTCCAGCATATTCTTTAGCTTGAGCGCATCGGCAAATCGTGCCGGATTTTCTAGCGTTGCAATAATCTGTCCTTCGGAAACCACTTGCTGGTCGGTAACCAAAATAGAGTCGATTCTTCCGGTTGTACGAGCGGCCAGGTAAGCCGGCGGGTTTTCGGAAAGAACAACTACACTGGCATTAATTACATCGGGATATTTGAAGAAATAGCTTCCGGCAAGCAATAAAAGAATGAACCCGAGAATCAGCGTGATTCCGGAGCGAATGAGCCAACGTGGCGATTGCTGCACAATCTCCTGAAACTCGTCGCTTCTTAGTTCTATTTCAATCGGTTTCTTTTCCATGCTATTAACTCATTGGTCATTAGTCATTAGAAGAATGATTTTCCTATTGACGAATGACTTTTTTCAATTTCCTAACTCCAACTGGTTTTTTACCAAATTATAATAAGCACCTTTTAAAGCCGTCAGTTCTTCGTGGTTTCCCAATTCAACCAACTGCCCCTTTTCCAGAACGACAATCTGGTGTGCGTTCTTAACCGTACTTAAGCGGTGCGCTACCACAACAACTGTTTTTCCGGCGAAGAATTCATTCAGGTTTTCTAGTATTACTTTTTCGTTGTTAGCATCCAACGCGTTGGTCGCTTCATCGAAGAAAATAAATTCCGGATTTTTATAAATGGCGCGCGCTATTAAAATACGCTGCTTTTGTCCCTGGCTCAAGCCTACTCCTTCAGGTCCAATTTTCGTGTTGTAATTTAAAGGCAGCGATTCTATAAATTCCTGAATGTTGGCCAAACGAACCGCATAAGCAAGGCGTTCTTTATCAACTTCATCTTCGGGAAGCGCAATGTTGTTGGCAATAGTGTCAGAGAATATGAACCCATCCTGCATAACTGCGCCACACTGATCGCGCCACCATTGCTGCTTAAATTGAGCAAGATCGGCACTGCCTACTTTAATAGAGCCTGATACCGGAGGATAAAACCCGAGCAGCAATTTGACCAGAGTTGTTTTTCCGCTTCCGCTGGTGCCAACAATAGCTGTAACTTTTCCTTTGGGTATTTGCAGGTTAATGTTGTTTAAAACCTTTGGTGAATTGGGGCCTTCGTACTGAAATACGAGATCGGAAATAATTAGGTCGGAGTTTAACGTAAGCGAAGTTAATTTACCCGATTGATCCTGTTCTTCGTCTTTCATCGTATGAATTTCGCTCAACCGTTCCAAACTTATTTTTGCGTCCTGCGACACTTGCATAAATTCAACCATTTGATCGAGCGGACTATTCATCTGTCCTATTATATATTGTATGGCCAACATCATACCCAAAGTCATGCTGCCATCCACAACCGCTGTTGCTGCCAATATTGTAATGACAATGTTTTTGGTTTCGTTAATAAATACCGAACCTGCTTGCTGATATTGCTGCAACGAAAGGCTTTTGATATTTACATTGAATAGCTTAGCCTGAATTCGCTCCCACTCCCATCGCTTCTGCCGCTCGTAGTTGTTCAGCTTTATTTCCTGCATGCCGTTGATTAACTGAATCAGCTTACTTTGGTTATCGGCCAATTGCACAAACTGTTTAAAATCGAGTTCGCGGCGTTTTTTCAGGAACATGAAAACCCATAAAATATACAAGCCGGATCCCAACAGGAAAACAAGGAAAATACTCCACTTATATATAATGAGTACGATACTGAAAATAACTATGTTGAAAACCGAGAAAATTACGTTCAACGATTGCGAAGTGAGGAAGCGTTCGATGCGGCGGTGGTCACCAATACGCTGTAATAAATCGCCGATCATTTTGGTATCGAAAAAGCCTATTGGCAGTTTCATCAATTTGATCAAAAAATCAGAAATAATACTAATGTTTAAACGCGTGCTGATATGCAACAGAATCCAGGAGCGAATGAAATCGACCGTCATGCGGCTGAAAAACAGCATCATTTGCGCTGCCAGCACCAGGTATATAAAATTAAGGTCTTGCGTGTTGATGCCGACATCGACAATGCTCTGCGTCAGAAACGGAAATATCAACTGTATTAAACTTCCGGCGATGAAGCCCAGAATGAGCTGAGTTACCAGTTTGCGATGCGGCTTTAGATATTTCAGCAGAAAGCGAATTTGTCTTCGGTTGGTGTCTTCTCCATCAAGCTCAAAAAACTTAGGCGTAGGATCGAACAACAGACAAATGCCTTTTTCTTCGCCATGCCTCACTGTGGCCAGCCAATGCTCTTTAAAGTCGGCCTCGGAATACTCAACCAGCCCAAAAGCCGGATCGGCCACATAAACCTTACCTTTACGAAGTTTGTATACAACCACAAAATGTTCCTGATCCCAGTGCACCACGTAAGGCTTTGGAGCCTGGGAAAGCTGTTCGAATGTTATTCGTGCTCCAATAGTTCGAAATCCGATGGCTTCAGCCGCCTCGCTAAGCCCAAGCAACGAAACCCCTTCGCGTGTAATGTGCGCAAGCTTCCGGAGTCGTTGGAGTGAATAGTTTTTCCCGTAAAATGCGGCAATCATGCGGATACAAGTTGGTCCGCAATCCATTGCATCGTATTGTTTAAAATGAGGAAACCTGGGCATATTCGTTCAATATTGCTCAAAAATAGAAGAATTATGCGAAACTTTGAAATCGACCAACCAATGCGTCAAAAATTCCAGCAATAAAAATCAAATATTTTTATTCAACATACTAATCATAAATATTCAAAAATCCAAATATTATATATTTCCATGAATATAAACTAGTTATATACTACATAATATATGGCAATTAAAATATTGTTCCCGTTAATCGTTTTTTTCTAATCAAAAAATATTAAAAAACATAAAAAACCAACAATGTATTATTTCACTGATAGTTACATGAAAAGTTAATAATCCTTAAAAAGTTCAATTATCTGATATTCTTAATATTCAAAATTGAAGACAAAAGGGGTTTCTTATAACAAATTCAAGTAACCAGAAAGCACCTTGGTTGTTAAGTAATTATTACTAATTTTGGTCCTCTCTGTTAATTACAGCTTCAGAAAGCTGATAATGAATGAGTAAAAACCAATAACTATCTAAATAATATGAAAGTCTATAAAACAGATGAAATTCGCAACATTACTTTAATGGGTAATGCTGGCAGTGGGAAAACCACCCTTGCAGAAGCTATGCTTTTCGAGGGTGGAGTAATAAACCGCAGAGGTGACGTTGGAACAAAAAACACAGTATCCGACTACCATCTGATCGAGCAGGAATACGGAAACTCCGTAATGTCTTCGCTTCTGTACACCGAAGTAAACGGCAAAAAGATTAATATTCTGGATACTCCCGGGATGGATGATTTTTGCGGCGGATTAGTATCGTCTCTTCAGGTCGCCGGGCTTGGATTGATGGTTGTAGATGCTTCTACAGGATTGGGCGCCGGAACCGAATCGGCTAACCGCCACGCTGAAGCAGCTAATGCAAAAATGGTTTTTGTTTTGAACCATCTGGATAACGAAAATGCCAATTTTGATCAGACTATCGAAAACCTGAAAGGCAAATTCGGAAACAAGGTAACAATTGTTCAATATCCGGTAGAAACAGGTCTTGGCTTCAATACCATTATTGATGTATTGAAGATGAAAATGTATAAATACAAACCTGAAGGCGGAAAACCTGAAGTATCTGAAATTCCTGCTTCAGAAAAAGAACGTGCCGACGAGCTACATAATGAATTGATTGAAATGGCTGCCGAAAATGAAGAATCGTTGATGGAGCTTTATTTCGAGCAAGGTTCACTATCGGAAGACGATATGCGTAAAGGGATGCGCATTGGGATGGTAAAACGCGACTTGTTCCCTGTTTTCTGCGTTTCGGCCAAAAAGAACATGGGAGTTGGCCGTTTGCTCGAATTTGTTTGCAATATTGCCCCTGCCCCAAGCGATGTGCCAATGCGCGCAATTGTACAGGGCAAGCCTGTTGTAATGAGCGAAACAAACCCAACATCGCTGTTTGTATTTAAAACAGCCCTTGAACCTCACGTAGGCGAAGTTACCTACTTCAAAGTGATGTCGGGCAAAGTAACTGAAGGGAAAGACCTTTACAATACCGCCAACAATGGTAAGGAAAGAATTTCGCAGCTGTTTGTTACTGCCGGAAAAGCCAGGGTTGCTGTTCCTGAACTGGTTGCCGGCGATATTGGCTGCACCGTAAAACTGAAAGACACCAAATTCAACCATACACTTTGTGATAAAGAACTTGATCTGAAGTTTGCTCCGATCACTTTCCCAGATCCTAAATTCAGGGTTGCTGTCAAGGCAGTTGCCGAAAGCGACGACGAAAAAGTAGGCGAAATCCTTCACAAAGTAAAAGATGAAGACCCAACCTATATTGTGAACTACTCGAAAGAGTTGAAACAGTTGATTGTAGAAGGACAGGGCGAATATCACCTGAATACCCTGAAATGGTATTTCGACCATGTACACAAAATCGACATCGAATACAAAGCTCCAAAAATTCCATACCGTGAAACCATTACCAAGTTTGCCCAGGCCGATTATCGCCACAAAAAGCAATCGGGCGGCGCCGGACAATTTGGCGAAGTTCACATGATTATTGAACCTTACGAAGAAGGAACTGCTCCAAAGAACATGTTCGTTTATGGCGGAAAAGAAATGAAAATTTCTGTTCGCGATACTCAGGAGATGCCTTTATCATGGGGCGGAAAGCTCGTTTACCACAACTGCATCGTTGGTGGGTCGATCGATGCCCGTTTCATGCCTGCAATTCTGAAAGGGATCATGGAAAAAATGGAAGAAGGTCCACTTACCGGTTCGTATGCCCGCGACATTCGCGTTTACATTTACGACGGTAAAATGCACCCGGTCGACTCAAATGAAATTTCATTCCGATTGGCCGGACGAAATGCCTTTAGTACTGCTTTCCGTAATGCAGGGCCAAAGATTCTGGAGCCAATCTATGATTTGGATGTTTGGGTACAAAGCGAGCGAATGGGCGATGTGATGAGCGACCTGCAAGGCCGCCGCGCCCTGATCATGGGAATGGGAAGCGAAAAAGGCTACGAAAAAATTACAGCCCGCGTACCATTGAAAGAAATGAACAAATACTCAACTTCGTTGAGTTCATTAACCGGAGGCCGTGGCATATTCAACATGAAATTTACCGCTTACGAAAAAGTACCACAGGAAGTACAAGATGAACTGCTTGCAGCTTATGCAGCCGAAGAAAAAGACGAATAGCGACCAATTCTATCTTAAATATCTACTAAAACTATCGAAACGAAAAACCCGGGAATGCCACCCGGGTTTTTTCATGTTTTATTGGATTGAATCTAAATTACCGCAATGGCACAGTAATTGACATCAATTTGAATTCAAATTCACTATCCCAATGAAGAGATTTGGTTTCGGTTTAGCTTGTCTTTTGTTGGTCTTCTCAGTAACCACACAACCTTTACTCGATGAAAATGGAGAGCCTATCCCTTTTGCCCTGTCAAAAAAATACAATAAGCTTATCGATCTATCAAAAATCAAAACATGCTTATTGAAAAGCTACAACAATGATTCGTTGTATATCAAATACAATAAAGATTTTATTAGTGTATCCGGTGATGAAATTATTGAAGGATTCACCATTGATACGGTATTAAATCTTAAAGCAAAAGCAACGAAATATAAACTAAATGAAGGCACAATATGGCTGTACAGAATAGAGAGTAAAACAGCAGAAATGCTTTCCTCCGGAATAGAAAAATTCGTTATGCCAGAGGGTGCATATATCTGTCTATTTCCCAAACGGTCAAAACTGGATATGAAAGGGCCCAGTTTTTTTTATAAAAAAGATGCAGCAAGCCTCCCAAACATTCACGGATATCAATATGGAAACCAGTTATATATAGAATACTTCGAACCCAACGGTTCTGCAACTTCAAAAAATATTATTATCAACAAAGTTGGTTATATGTTTACCGTTGGGAGCAGAAATATTCTTAAACCGAAAGAAGCACCTCCATCAAAGACGGGAAAAATTATGCTATAAAGATTAGTAGAAAAGTCGGAAGACCCCGGAAATGATCCTGCTTTTTCTATTGTATTCTATTTTTTTCGTATTCCCAATTCTTTATTTCCTGAAATTTTTTAAAACCCCTCGGTTACTGAAAGATGCTGCAATATAGATTCGGTGTCTCTTTGCCTTTCCTCACCAACTCTTTCTATATCAAAAATTACTACTGCAAATGAATTGGCTCAAGTTCAATAAAATGGCACTTATTGCAAAACCGATGGGTCTGATTCAAATACCACATTTTTCTGAATTGCCGAAATGAACTTCCATTTAGCACTGGCATTACCCCTTGCTCAAATACATTTCCGAAATTCAGTTCTTTGGGAAAGGGCTTGGAGCAACAGGGTGTCAAAAAACCATTCCAGCAAATATAAAAATGAGTCCACGGAAATAAACATTTTTGAAATTCATTTTTGCTTTTATAATCCCAGAAAGTCACTTCAACATTTGGGAATTGTTTCTCTGTAAACTTCGCTTTTTTAAGTTCATCCAAAAATTCAGTAGTTTGAAAGAAGTGATAATATTCAGAGGAGATATTCGTTATTGATCCTAGGTTTAATAAGGTGAAATTAAGGTACTCGATCCCCTTTTTGCTTGCAAACTGAATCAAGTCGCTCATTTGACAATAATTTTCTCGGGTAACAACCATATTCAGTATAACTGATGTTTCAGTATTTCTGCACAGTTCCACTAAAACATCGAGATTTTTATCCAAAATATTGAAGGACGCATTGTTACGGATTAATTCATAAGTTTCGCCCAAACCATCAATCGAAACTTGTATGGTATCGACCTTATTAACCACATTCGACGATAGTGCTGCAAAATCAGGAAGCATTGCGTTTGTTGACAATGAAACAATAATACCTTTATTCCTGTCTTTTATATAATCAACAATTGTTTCAATTTCTTTAAAAAGAAACGTTTCTCCCATTCCAGTCAACCCAATTGAATCAAGGTAAGGCCACAATTCATCAACAATGCCAATTGCTTGTTGCACAGTAATGAAACCTTTATCCATTGCACGTCCATAATCATACTCACGTGGGCACGTGGTACAATGCAGATTACAATGGTTGTTCAATTCGAGCATAATGGTTGAAGGATATGCAACCTTGGTCGATTTAATAAATTTTAGCCAAGCTTGTTTAAGTTTATTCCCGGCATATAAGAAGAAAAACTTATTTTTTGGTAGAAATCGCAACCGTTTAATTGCCTTTTTTATTTTTCGCTTATTCATCGTCTTGTTTTAGTTATTTCATGCCTCGTATTACAAAAAGAATCTCGAAACCTGCTTTAATGAAGCAATCTTAAATACCTACTAGAACTATCAAACAAAAGACCCGGGAATGCCACCTGTTTTTTTCATTTTCCCTGATATTATTTTTTTTCATTCAAAATGATTTTAGAATTCATCTTTCAAACTACACTCAATCAAGCTGTTGAGAACAGCAGGTTTTAAATGAACAGCATCGTAGAAGTCAGTCGAATTAAGTTTTAACGAGTCAGGATTGGTGTTGCCAATTACTTTCAGGTTGTGTTCTCGGGCAAAAGCACGTATGTAGCTTTCAGCCTTAAAAATACCATTCGATTTACCTGATTGCTCCAGCAACCGAAACGTTGCCGGATGGTAAGGCGGAATATACAGAATTATTCTGCAATTATTTGACTCCATGCACTTTATCATCTTCTCAAAAATCTCGCACTGATCAACATCGAGATCAGAAAAGTGTTCGTCCTTCTCCGAATAAAAATACTGCTCAGCTTTTTCGGCTACCTCTCTCCCAGGAGCATTTAGTACTTTTTCGGGAATGCTTCGCGAACCATCAGGAAGAAACATCATCTTGTCGTTGATGATCGACTGACAAATCTCAAATTGTTCGGTCTTTCCCCTGGCTTTTAGCGAACGGATGAAATACCTGACCGAAAAAAGCTCTTTAATCCACTCCTTTTGCAAATTCCACAAAGGAGGAAATTTTGTTAACGATGACAGACCAACTTTTTGGGCCATTTCAACTGCATCTGCCCGATTTACAAGCCACTGATTTTCAACAAACGAATGGCCAAATAACCATTGATCGGTACAAAGAAGGAGTGTATGAGGTACCCTTCCGGCTTTTTTATCGAACAAGTTCAGGAAAGCGTACATATCCTGAAAGGTACAGTTGGTAACTGAAGCATTAAAAAATGATTTCCCCGGGAAAATGTTTCCCCCGACCGAAAGCGTATGGCTCGAACCTAAAACCAGGATTTCAGGCGATCTATTCAATTTATTGATCCACTGGCTTTTCAGCAACCTGGAGTTGACATTTACCGGGCCACTTATCATTTTACCTTCGAGAAGTGCCTCCGTCAACGAACCAATATAATTGTTTCTTAATGAATAATCCGGATCAAAATAATAATTGGTTCCCCCAATCAACAGCAAGGGAAGTACCAAAATTGCCAATATTCGCTGAAACAACTTCATACTTCAAAATTGAAAATAGATAAAAATACGGTTGGTTTGAAAGGCAAACAAAATCATCAGGATTACAGCGTAATAGAAAAAGTATCGTACAACAGGGTTTAACCCGGCAATGTCGAGCCCATGCTTTTTCTTTCGTTGAATCCATTCGACAGCAAATAACACCAATGAGAAAAAAACAGCAAAACCAACTTTATATACATCGCTTATTTGCAGTAAGTTACCTCCATTTTTCCAACAAAAAATACGGGAGAAAACAGTCAATGCCTGCTGAAGATTATCAGCCCTGAAAAACACAAAGGCCAAACAAACCAGCAAGAAAGTTCCAACAATCGACTTCCATTGGCCTGGTTTTAATTCATCCGACCTGGTCATAACCGAAAACGGCTTTGTTACCAGGTAAAACATACCATGAAGTAATCCCCAGATAATGAATGTCCAGTTAGCGCCATGCCATAACCCGCTGGCCAGGAAGGTAACTAAAACATTTAAGCCATGCCGCACGGTTGAACAACGGTTCCCGCCCAGCGGGATATAGACATAGTCGCGAAACCAGGTGGACAAACTGATGTGCCAACGAGACCAGAATTCGGCAATATTGCGTGAGAAAAAAGGCAGATTGAAATTTTGCATTAAATCGAAACCAAGCAACGAAGCCGTTCCGATTGCAATATTCGAATAACCAGCAAAATCGCCATAGATCTGTATCGTGAAAAGTACTGCACCAACAACCAGAGAACCAGCGTTTAACTGCTCGTAATTGGCAAAAACCGAATCGACAATCGGAGCAATTGAATCGGCTACGACAATCTTGGCAAAGAACCCCCACAAAAGTTGTCGGAACCCGTTTGCCGCTACGGAATAGTCGAATGGTTTAAGACTGTAAAACTGTGGTAATAAATGTTTTGCACGCTCAATTGGCCCGGCAACAAGCTGCGGAAAAAAGCTGATATAGGTAAAGAATGTCAGCGGGTTGTCCGTTGGAGTCATCTGCCGACGGTATATATCAATAACATAACTTAACGACTGAAAGGTGTAAAAACTGATGCCTACGGGAAGTATTATATTCAGCGTTTTTAAATGAGCGTCAAATCCGAAACGATTCAGTAAATCAGCCAGTTCCTGAACAAAAAAACCACAATATTTGAAGAAAAACAAAATTGATAAATTAAGAAACAAGCTAACCAGGAAGAAAAGACGGCGAACCGCATTTGTTTTCGCCTCGAAAATGAATTTCCCGCTAATAAAATCGACAGTTGAGCTTAAAACGATTAATCCCAAAAAACGATAGTCCCACCAGCCATAAAACAGGTAACTGGCCGCCAGCAGAAAAAAATTACGAATAGCAACGGAAGTGCGGTTAAAAACGAACCAGTATAAGCTTAATACAATCGGGAAAAAGACAACAAATTCAATTGAATTGAAAAGCATAGCTAATTATTAAGCGGTTGTGTGGAAACGCGAAAATCGTCGAAGCAGATGTATTCCGTTTTTGCTGAAGCCCAACTGGAATCACCGCCTCCCATAAACACACTATAAAAAACCTGATCAACTTTGAGTTTCTCGTCTTTTCTGAAAACCATACGATCACTAAAGAAAACCGCCCTGCCATCAAACCAGCCCTTCAAAACGCCATCAACCTTACCTAACGTATTCATTTTCAAATACTGAGTAATATTATGCCAACCGCCCGGACAAATTCTGACCGTATCACCGTTTTGTTCTTTCAGGAATAACCGTTCCCCCCATTTCGACGATTGGTCGGGAAAATACACATAAAAGCTAAGTTTTCCTCCCTCCCAAAACATCATTCGCGCACTCCATCCATCATATCCGTTGGGAACATTTCCGCCACAATTCCCATCACCACCGGCTAACCCAGGCAACTTCCCTCCTTTTACAAAATCGAAACCCTTTTCGAATTTAAGTTTATAGCTGAAATAATACTCATCGGCAGGTTCTATCGGAATTCGCCATTGAGCCCCGGTAATCGGGCCATAAAATCCGGCAGGAACAACAACTTTCAGGTAGCGGTTACCATTCTCATCATCAATGTCATGCGGATGTGGTGTAATGCCCAGTTTATAAAACAAATAGTCTTTTTTCCCGCACAAAAGCTGAGCATTCCCGAAAATTGATTTCATTTCCCGATCGCTCAGCCTTCCCAAACCAACATGCTCAAAATCAATCGATAATTGTTTCATAGGCTGTTTATCGGGCCTACACGATACACTACATAAAAATAAAATTGGGAAAAGAAAGCACTGATATTTCATTTGTATAAATTTTCGTTTAACGCCTTAAAATCTGCGTATTAACATTTTCTTTTAGTCGAACAAACCAACGCATGGAATGGCCCTTTGTACATTTTCGGTTTGTGCGGGCTTTAGCACTCATGGCTATTTCATAACCTTATTTCCTATTACTTAATTTTTGACAACGAAAATATTTAACTGAAAATCATCAATATAAATTTCATTCTTTTTGTTGTTCCAAATGTAAATTTTCATTGTTGAGTTTTGTCTGATTTCTTTTGATTTAATAATCTCATTAACAGAAGCCCGCCACCAACTTCCTTTCGATTTGATGTACTTACTTAGCTCAAATCCCTTCCAAAAATATTGCTTTCCATTGGTCTCCATTGTTATCACTAAACTACATTCCGCGCCGTTAACTGCCAAAATCTCAAGTTTCGGAGAAACGACAATCTGTTTTATCGAATCAGTTAGTAACGAATCGATGGGAATAGTGCAACAAACCGAGAACTCACCCAATTCCTCAGAATATTTTCCTGAAAATACCCGATCTCCAACTAAATCAGTTGCATTATTCCAAAATTTCGCTGGTGTTTCAAAATTGTTCTCGGCTTTAAACAAGAGTTGCTGGCTTAACTTATTATTCCCCAGATCATATAAATAAAAATTCAACTTTTTGTCACCGAAAACCGGATATGATGCCGAAACGGCATAAAATGGTAAATCCTGATCATCCATTCCGCTTAAATAACGGGTATACCAATTGTTCAGTAAATATTTCCGCTCATTATTCCTAAAATGAAAAGTATCGGCTTCGGCATAACTAATAAACTGGCAGCGAGCGTTTGACAAAAACCCAGAGTAATAATGGCCCAGCCGTTTCTGAACAACATCAGTAACAACAACGCATGGTTCGTTTTTGTCGATCAACTTTTCCATAACAATAGCTTTCTGGCGGTTGTAATCAACTTTCCGGGCATAGCGCATCATATCTGCCGGTTGCAAAAGCAATATCAACAACATTACTGATACAAATAATCTTTTTCGGGTATCATTTATTTTTGAGAACAAAGAGACTCCGGTTACAATCAATAAAGGCAGGTACAACAAATATGTTATATTGCTGTGTTGATACCATGTTACTGCAAATGCGATGCACAAAAGAAGAAACAGGACCAGCCGAAACTTTACCTGTGCAAAATAATCTCTGAAAACAAAGGTTGCTCCCAGCGTTACTACAGGAACAATAAACAGGTAATGCCTGGGATCGAGGCACATTGGGACATAAGATGTTGCTGAGATACTCATGAAATTGGAGGAAACCAACAAGATAACCGATGCTATAATAAAAAACGATTTTGGATTATCCGCTTTCAGGAATGATTGAACCGGAATAAAAAATAATCCGGGAATAATAATAAAAAAACCTAGCAGCAAATCGTTGGTCAAAAAAAGCTGGAGTAAGCCGTAAGTAATTCGTTTCAATGTTTCGGAAAACGGTTGCTGGTCGTAGCTGCACGCATTTAAATAACTGTTGGAAACAATTGCATGGAACCGTTCAAACGCATTACCAAAAGCAAGCTGGCAAACGATTAAATACCCCAGTAAAAACGCTGCACTAAAAGCTACAAACTGGAGCCAAAATTTCAGCGAACGCTTTAGAAAAACATCAGTACCAATTAACCAGATAACCCATGGAGCTACCAAAACAACTGTCTCTTTGGAGTTAAACCCCAGGAACAAAGCCAATGCAGCCAAAAACGAATAAACAAATCCGGGTTTTTCCCGAGGTAAATATTTGTACGAATAAACAACGAAGCTAAACAAAAAGACGAAAAAAGTTACTGCCACATCAGGCATCAGCTTATCTGAATAAAAGAAAGTCCAGTTGTTGAATGCGAACAGTGCCAGCCCTACTGTCAGCACCTGCCAGCTTTCACGTTTTAATATGTGGTAGATCAACAGCAAAGTACCTATGGAAAACAATAATGCCGGAAGAGCAGAAGCCAAGTCGTTGACGCCAAAAAGTTTATAAAATAAAGCCGTTAAACCAACAAGAACCAAACGAAACGAGTAATGATTTAAAGCATCAAAATTACCATGAGTTAAGTTGGTTGCCAACCTGGCATATTCCATATCATCGTATCCATAATGGCCAAGATAACCACCAAAGTGGTGCACTAAAAAAGCAACTATGAAAAATAATAAAATAGACCGATTTAAATTTATCTCTTTCAAAACGGATGTATCGGAGTATAAAAAATCACTTATCCCTAAACAAATGGAAAAAACCGTTTTCCTTTCGTCGCACACCATCGCGGCCTATCCCTTCGGCCACCCAAAAATAAACGCCAGGGGTAGCCATACGACCACCAACTTTCCCGTCCCAAACAGCTGCCGAAATTGATGTAGCTGAATTATAAAACCCCTGAACATTACCGCTTTCCCAAGTATGCAAAACTTTACCCCATCGATTCAATATGGTGAACTTAATTGTTTTCATGGAGAAATATTTAATGGCAAAATTATCGTTTTTACCATCACCATTGGGCGTAAACACGTTAGGTGCATCAATAAACGATGTATCAACTTTGATATAATCGTCGATATAAGAATAGTCGGAACAGGTAATTGACCCGGTTGTTCTTTTAGCAACCAGTTTAACCAGGTATTCGCCGGATGCTTCGTATGTGTAAACCGGATCGCGGTTGTAAACAACTTCCTGTATACTATCCTTGAATGTTCCTGCATCTTTTTCTTTTTTTATAACATCAAGCGATTTATAAAAAGACCATTCAAACGTTGTCGCATTTTCAGAGTTATTGGTAAAGCTAACTGTCAATGGCGCTTCATATTTACTCGGATCACTTCGTTTGTCTTTCCCTGGCCCTTGACCTTCAATTTTGTAATCGAACGAAGCTTTTGTAACAATTGAAATATATTCGACATTTGCTTCTGCACTACATCCGAATTTATCAGACACAACAAATGTATAAGCGGTATTTTTTGTTGGTGGATCGGGTTTTATTAACGTTGCATAATTACCTAAAAGAGCATCCCCATCTTTCCAACTTACTTTCAAATCCTTTTTCAGAGTAAGAACTTGCCTTGTATTTAAATCAACATACGAAAACTCAGGCGAATCAAATGTTCCATGTAAAGTTAACGAGCTACAATTAGAATCGGTAATATCGGCCTTTGTAACCTCGATGTAGTTATTGAAAACCCAGGCTGTGTAGGTCTTTGCACCGGATAACGGCTTAATTTTCACCCTATAACAACCATCGGCCAAACCCGAAATAGATGAAGTTTGATTTCCAGATTGATCGGATGAGAAAAAATCGAAAGTTCCTGTTGAGGTGTTGTATTTCTGCCACTCGAAATTACCCGTTTCGCCCTGTGGATAACTCGCAATAAGCGACGCATTTACAAAACCTTTTTCACTGCAAAAAACGTGTATATTATCTTGTGGTCCACCCGAATACTCTGTTGGTATAACAGCATCAGCAGTAGATGTAATCTGAGCTCTGGTTTTATTTTGAAATACAAATAAAAAACTAAGAAACAACAAAATAGAAACAAATCGAAACGTATTCATTATCCGAATTTATTAACAATGCACAATATTAACGCTAAAAATTGTATAATCTTTTGTGAGGCTTGAAATTTTCCTGAATTGATCAACGCTAATCATAAAGAATATAAAGGAGAAACGCTATGTATCACGAAAAAGAAAAAATTATTTTTCATTGTGGAACTTGGTGCTTTTCTTTCTGTTCTTCGTGGTTGAAACATACATTGTTGAAAACTCATACGACTACCTACATGATAACAGAAAAAACAGTCTTACTTTTGAGGCGAAATCAGAAGAATTAAAGTTGTGCATAATTATTTAGATGAATTAAACGAAAATCAAAGGCAGGCCGTTGAAAATATTCAAGGAGCATCGCTCATTATTGCTGGCGCAGGTTCTGGAAAAACTAGGGTTTTGACATACAGGATTGCATATCTGTTAAAAAACAAGGTTAGGCCGGGCTCTATTTTAGCCCTGACATTTACAAACAAAGCCGCCCGCGAAATGAAAGACCGTATCTCGGCTATTGTTGGGCAAAATACTGCCCGATACTTGTGGATGGGAACCTTTCACTCCATTTTTTCACGAATCTTAAGAACTGAACACGAATTAATCGGATACCCGTCTGATTTTACAATTTATGATTCATCAGACTCGAAGAACCTGATAAAAAGCATCATCAAGGACATGAACCTCGATGATAAAACCTATAAACCAGCAGTAGTTGCGTCTCGAATATCAGCTGCAAAAAATAACCTTGTTTCTTCTGAAGTATACTCAACCTTACCAGAAACAGCTGAATATGACCAAAGTATTAAAATGCCTTTGATTGGTCAGATTTATAAAGAATATGCAAAACGTTGTTTTCTTGCCGGAGCAATGGATTTTGACGATTTACTATTGAAAACCAATGCCTTACTACGAAATCATCCTGGAATTCTGGATAAATATCAGAAAACATTCGAGTACATTTTGGTCGATGAGTACCAGGATACAAACCATTCGCAGTACATGATTATCAAGAAGCTGGCTGCCAAACACAACAATATATGTGTAGTTGGCGACGATGCGCAGAGTATTTATTCGTTTCGTGGCGCCCGAATTGAAAATATCCTAAATTTCCAAAAAGATTATCCCGATCATAAAATTTTTAAGCTTGAACAAAATTACCGCTCAACACAAAATATTGTTGATGCAGCAAACAGTATCATTGCCCGAAATAAAAGACAAATACCTAAAAACGTATTTTCTGAAAAGGAAAAAGGAACATTGATTAAGGTAATGAGCTCCATTACTGATAATGAAGAGGGCTACTTAGTTGCGAACGAGATTACAGATACCCGCCTACGGGATCATTTTCTTTTCTCTGATTACGCCATTTTATACAGAACTAATGCACAATCGCGTATTTTTGAGGAATCACTTCGGAAGCGAAACATCCCTTACAAAATATATGGCGGGCTTTCATTTTACCAACGAAAAGAGATCAAAGATTTGTTGTCATATTTCAGATTAGTGATCAATCCGAAAGATAATGAAGCATTTAAGCGAATTATAAATTACCCGGCTCGCGGAATTGGGCAGACCAGCTTAACAAAACTGGAACAATTTTCGGCACAAAACAATATGGCTATCTGGGAATTCGCCACAAATATCCCACTTCTGGTTGGCGAATTCAACAAAGGAACTGCCGCCAAAATAAACGAATTTGTTGGCCTTATCAATTCGTTCAGAGAAAAGCTTGCAACTCACAACGCATTTGAACTAGCCAGCGAAATTGCCACAACTTCGGGTGTAATGAAAGATTTATACAAAGATCAAACGCCTGAAGGAGTAAGTCGTTTCGAGAATATCCAGGAGTTATTAAACGGAATTCAGGAGTTTTCGATTTCCGCACGCGAAGAAGGACGAACAGGACTGCTTAATAATTACATGGAAGACGTGGCCTTACTTACCGACCAGGATAGCGAAAAACCAGAAGACAACGAACGTGTAACATTAATGACCATTCATTCGGCCAAAGGGCTCGAATTTAAAACTGTTTTCATCGTAGGTGTTGAAGAAAATCTGTTTCCATCGAACCAAACGGGTCAAAAATCGTTAGAAGAACTCGAAGAAGAACGCAGACTGTTTTATGTTGCTCTGACCCGGGCCGAACAACATGCTTATTTAAGCTATGCCCGGCAACGGTATAAATGGGGCAAACTCGAATTCTGCAACAAAAGCCGTTTTATTGATGAAATTGATCCTCAATACCTTGATATGCCTGTTGAAAAAGATGCCGCTTTTTGGGGTACAAGTCAGGATTTGCCATTTTCTACACCCAAACCAAAGCCTCAAAGTGCTGCAACACCAGCCGTAAGAATTTCTGGAGTCAGCCAAACAGACATGTTCAGGAAACTTTCCAGGCTTCGTGAAGCTAAAAAAGAAACTGATTCGTTCGAATTTAGCAATCCGGAAGAAATACAGTCTGGAATGTTAGTTGAACATCAGCGCTTTGGCCGTGGAAAAGTTTTACAAGTTGAAGGTCAAGCCCCAGATATACAGGCAACTGTTTTTTTTCAGAATGCCGGAAAAAAACAGTTACTTCTGAAATTTGCCAAACTTCGAATTGTTGAATGAAAAAGACGTAAGGTTAATTTAAGACCGGTTTTATGGCTGATTTTGTCTTATCTATTACTGTTGTCTATTATTTTTTTGTTTTTTTTTGCCGACAAAACAAATTTCGTTTAATTTGCATCTAAATTTCACTTCATACTGATTATCTGTATTAATTTCCTTTAAAGATAACAGCCTGATTTTTTTTTAAGATAAAACGTTATTAATTTGCATGGATTATAATTCTAATCGTAGTAAGTTAGCCCTGCCTGAGTATGGAAGAAACTTACAAAACATGGTCAACCATATTATGACCATCGAAGATCGCAATGAGAGAAACAGGGCGGCCCGAACAATTATCGACATCATGGGTACCATGTACCCTTACCTGCGCGACATTAATGATTTCAAACACAAGCTTTGGGATCATATCGCTATTATGTCAAATTTCCAACTTGACATTGATTATCCCTATGCTCCTCCATCACCCGAGTTTTTCGTAGCTCCACCCAAAAAAGTGCCTTATGATAATAACACCATTAAATATCGGCATTACGGAAAAACAATCGAGAACCTAATCGAAAAAGCAACTGATTACCCCGATGAAAAGGAAAGGGACCTTCTGATTAAGCTTATTGCCAATCACATGAAGAAAAGCTATGTGGTATGGAATAAAGATTCGGTCACTGATGAAAAGATATTTGCTGATATCGAAGAAATGTCTCAAGGAAAAATTAAATGTTCTGATTTAACGTTAACTGAAACCAAAGATATTTTGTACCGGAATAATCAGAAAAAACAGAATAATCAAAACAACAATCAGAACAGAAAATTCCAGAAACAAAACGACCGGAATAAGCAAAAGCAATAATACCTTTACAACAAGAAGACGTAGGGAGCTAATTCCCTGAAGAATACGTGTAACTTTATTCCGATGGCAACATTTAAAATTAAAGGAGGAAATCGCCTCAAGGGAGAATTACATCCACAAGGAGCTAAGAATGAGGCACTACAGGTTATTTGCGCCACATTGCTAACATCAGAAAAAGTGACAATCTGCAACATTCCTGAGATTAGCGATGTTGTTAAATTAATAGAGATAATAACAAATCTGGGAGTACAAACCGAACGTATTGCCAAAGGAGTATATTCATTTCAGGCTAATACTGTTCATCTCGACTTCCTGAAAACTGAAACTTTTTCCCGGCAGGCATCCAGTTTGCGTGGCTCAATAATGATAATTGGTCCACTTTTGGCCCGCTTCGGTATGGGTTATATTCCTCAACCAGGTGGAGACAAAATAGGACGTCGCCGGCTCGATACCCATTTCATTGGGCTCCAGAAGCTTGGAGCAAATTTCAACTACAATCATGAAGAACACTTCTACAGCGTTGAAGCACCAAAATTAACCGGGACTTACATGTTACTCGACGAAGCCTCGGTTACCGGAACGGCAAACATCCTTATGGCCGCTACAATGGCCGAAGGAATCACTACCATTTACAATGCTGCCTGTGAACCCTATCTGCAACAACTTTGCAAAATGCTTGTCTCTATGGGCGCAGTAATAGAAGGGATTGGTTCAAACTTACTGACAGTGAAAGGAGTAAGTTCTCTCAAGGGTTGTTCCCACGAGATTCTGCCGGATATGATTGAAGTTGGTAGTTTTATTGGACTTGCTGCCATGACTAACTCGGAGATAACTATTAAAAATGCTGGTATCAAGCATTTAGGAATTATCCCCGAGCAATTTAAGCGACTGGGAATCAGTATTGAAGAATGTAATGACGACTTATTTATCCCAGCGCAGGAACATTTTGAAATTGAAACCTTTATGGATGGATCGATAATGACTATTTCTGATGCTCCCTGGCCAGGTCTTACGCCCGATTTGTTAAGCATTTTTCTGGTAGTGGCAACTCAGGCCAAAGGCAGTGTACTAATTCACCAAAAAATGTTCGAAAGCCGCTTATTCTTTGTTGACAAACTAATTGATATGGGAGCCCAAATAATTCTTTGTGACCCGCACCGTGCAACAGTTATTGGCCTTGATCATAAATATCCTCTTCGTGGAACAAATATGAGTTCGCCTGATATTCGTGCCGGTGTTGCACTGTTAATAGCCGCACTCTCGGCCCAGGGAACAAGCAAAATATCGAACATTGAGCAAATCGACCGAGGATACGAAACTATCGACGACAGGCTTAATGCTATTGGTGCCCAAATTACCAGAGTATAGAACATTATCAGTGAATAGGTCAACTCTTACCGGATAATGTTAATATTTCACAACAATCTTATCATGCGAATCTGTCATTCAGTCTAATTTTTATTTTTGCAGAGAACATCAAAATGAAGGCATTATGAGAATGAACATCACCGTTCTATTTATTTTACTTTTTGCAGCTTCAGTTTCTGCATCAACCAACAAGTCGCCCCAAGTCAAAAACGAGCTCAAAATTGGACTTGAAGTTGGCAATAAAGCGCCTGAAATTCAAGAGAAAAATATTGAAGGAAAAGAACTTAAACTTTCATCACTCGAAGGTAAAATTGTTCTAATTGATTTTTGGGCTTCATGGTGTGGCCCTTGCCGCGCAGAAAATCCAAACGTAGTTGCTGCTTATCAAAAATTTAAAGATTCGAAATTCAAATCAGGAAAAGGATTTACAGTTTTTAGTGTTTCTCTTGACAGGGATAAAAGCTCGTGGATAAATGCTATTACCGCTGATAAACTCACCTGGGAATACCATGTTAGTGACTTACAATTTTGGAACTCGAAATATGCTGGTATTTATGGTGTTGGACGGATTCCTTCAAATTTCCTGATTGATGGGAACGGCATTATACTTGCCAAAGACCTTCGCGGACAAGCACTTGATCAGGCGCTAAATGAACTTTTGAAATAGATTCAAAACAGACAAACAGCCCAAGCAGCCCTTTCCCGAGTTGTATTCTATCAGTGCTTGGAGTTCTGTCATATCATTAATTAAAATTGACAGTTATCAAATATTTAAAATGCCAAATTGGCAATTGTATCTCCTTGGCAGTATATTTGCAAACTCGAAAATGCAAATTAAAAATTAATATACAATGACAGAAGATAAAGCTAAAGTTAAAGAACAACACGAAGAAGAGACTCAGGAGAACGTTGCTCAGGAAGAAACTTCAGCGACAAAAAAAGATTCTAAAAAAGATAAGGCCCATAAAAAGAGCAAGACCGAAGAGCAGCTGGAAAAGACTGAGAACGAATTTATTGAACTAAAAGACAAGCATATTCGTTTACAAGCTGAATTTGATAATTACCGTAAACGGACCATCAAAGAACGCATGGAATTATTGAAAACGGCCAGCGAAAGCGTTTTGGTGAATATTTTGCCAGTAATCGACGATTTTGACCGCGCACTTCAAACATTGGAATCAGTACAGGAAGAAAACCATATAACAGAAGGCATCAATTTGATTTACAACAAGTTTCAGGAATTTCTAAAACAAAATGGAGTAAAGGAAATTGAAGCTAGAGGAAAAGATTTTGACACTGATCTACATGAAGCGATCACAAAAATTCCGGCTCCCAGCGAAGAGCTTAAAGGTAAAATTGTTGATGTTATCCAGAAAGGTTATTACCTCAACGACAAAGTGATACGTTTTTCGAAAGTAGTTATTGGCGAATAGCCTGATAGAAGATAAAAAATGACAAAACGCGATTATTACGAAGTTTTGGGCGTCAGCAAAAATGCGACTGCCGAAGAAATAAAGAAAGCATACCGACAAAAAGCCATTCAGTTTCACCCTGATAAAAACCCGGGAAATAAGGAAGCCGAGGAAAAATTTAAGGAAGCTGCTGAAGCTTACGAAATTTTAAGTAGCCCGGAAAAACGTCAGAGGTACGACCAGTTCGGCCATGCCGGAATGAATGGTGGCGGAGGTTTTGGGGGCCACGATATGTCGATGGATGACATATTCTCGATGTTTGGAGATATTTTCGGAGGTGGAGGTTTTGGCGGATTTGGTGGTTTCGGTGGTGGATCGCGTAGTCGTGGACCTCGTCAGCACCGTGGATCTGACCTTCGGGTAAAAGTAACACTTAACCTGAATGAAGTTCTGAATGGTGTTGAAAAGAAAATCAAAGTTAAAAAGTATGTGCCTTGTACGCATTGTAATGGAACAGGAGCAGAAAGGGGATCATCCTACTCAACATGCCAGACCTGCCGTGGAAGTGGACACGTTACACGTATACAAAACACTTTGCTTGGGCAAATGCAAACAACGACAACTTGCCCTACCTGTAATGGCGAAGGACAAATTATTACAAACAAATGCAATTATTGCCAGGGAGAAGGTGTTGTTCGCGATGAAGAGGTAATATCTATCAAAATACCGGCCGGTGTTGGAGAGGGAATGCAGTTGAATGTTTCCGGGAAAGGTAATGCAGGACGCCGCAACGGTATCAATGGCGACTTGTTTGTTGTCATTCAGGAAGAAGAGCACAAAGAATTAATTCGTGACGGGAACAACCTGGTTTACGACCTTTACATCACTTTCCCTGAAATTACATTGGGAACTACCAAAGAAATACCCACGGTTGACAGCAAGGTAAAAGTAAAGATTGATGCAGGAACGCAACCAGAGAAAATACTACGTTTAAGAGGGAAAGGGCTACCTGATGTAAATGGATATAGCAAAGGTGATTTACTTGTACGGGTACACGTCTGGATCCCCAAAAAACTGAATTCCGAAGAAAAAAAGATGCTCGAAAAGCTCCAAACCATGCCAAGCTTCGCCGCAGATCCTGATCTTACCGACAAGAATATTTTTGATAAGATGAGAGATATTTTTGATTAACCCTCGCTCGAAACAAGAAAAATGCCGAAAGCTGCTACAAACAAAGCTTTCGGCATTTCTTTTTCCATTCAGAATACGCTATTCCATAATGTGCTGAGCATTTAAGGCTTCCCTGTATTTTCGGGCATTTTCGTTATGTGCCGACAGTGTTTTGGCAAAATTATGGTATCCAGAAAAATCGGGACGTGCACACATGTAAATGTAAGGTGTTTTGGCAGCATGTAAAACAGCGTCGATACAAGTGATTTCCGGAAAATTTATAGGACCAGGAGGTAATCCTGCATACTTATAGGTATTAAATGGCGACTCAACGTCCAAATGACTATTCAAAACCCGTTTGATCCTGAAATTTCCCAAAGCATATTTAATCGTAGGATCGGCCTGTAAAGGCATACCTCTTTTCAATCTATTTAGATACAAACCGGCAATAATTGGTCTTTCATCTTTTTTATTGCTTTCTTCCTGCACAATCGAGGCTACAGTCATTATCTGCTCCGGAGTCAGACCAACTTCAATAGCCTGGGCCCTACGATCATCATTCCAAAAACGCTTGTATTCCATAAACATACGTTCAAGAAATTGTTCTGGAGTAGTTGTCCAGTAAAATTCATACGTATTCGGAATAAACATACAATGAAAGGTATTTTCATTAAAACCATATTTTTGGAAAACTGCCGGATCAGTAAACTTTTTAAGTAACGTAACCGAATCGGGTTGAATATACTTGGCAACAGCCCCGGCAAGTTCAGATATAAACCGGAGATTGTTAAATATAACTTCAACTGGTTGCTGGTTACCCGACCTAAGCATGTTTACTATTTCATTTGTATTCAATCCTTTATCAAGCAGATATTTACCTGGTTTAATTAATTGCGGGTATTTTTTTCGTTTGGCGACCCAATCAAAAGCTTTGTAATTAGTGATTATCTGATGCTTTTTCAAACTATCTATCACTTGTTCATAAGTTGCATGTAATGGAATTATAATACTTCCCGGAGTTTGAATATTCGGACGAAAAATATATCTGTATAATTGATAACTTCTAAATATTCCGAAACTTACAGCAATAATAAAAATGAAGGTAAACCATTTGTTCAATCGTGGAAATAACATAATTTGATTTTTTTGGACCAAATCCATTTCATTTAGGTTTTTTCCGATAAAAGTAATGATTTCATTGAAAGTAACTACTTAAAATGTTTGTCAACATTTTCTTAATTTCTAATTGAGTAAAAAAAAGACTACTTTTCGTTTGTATGAATTTGATTAATTTCGCTAACGATTTCGAAATCGTATTAAAAGACAAACAGATATGCATCAAGTTAAATTAGCCGAAACCATTTTTTATCTTGGGGTGAACGATCGGAGGACTAACCTGTTCGAGAATTTATGGCCAATACCTAATGGCGTTTCGTACAACTCCTATTTAATAGTTGACGAAAAAATAGCATTAATTGACACTGTTGAACGTACATTTATCGATGATTATCTCGATCAAATTGAAGTATTAACTGGTGGAAAGAAGGTCGATTATTTGATTATCAACCACATGGAACCGGATCATTCGGGAGCATTGAAAGCTGTTGTTGCAAAATATCCGGAGATTACATTGGTTGGCAACAAGAAAACCTTCGACATGGTGAACAATTATTACAAGATCACCAAAAATATGCTTGAAGTTTACGACGAATCGGAACTACCGTTAGGCAAACATCACCTGACATTTGCTACAATCCCCATGGTACATTGGCCCGAAACAATGGTTACCCTTGAAACTTCAGAAAAGATTTTGTTTACTGGCGATGCTTTCGGGTCGTTTGGAACACTTGATGGTGGAATTTTTGACGACGAAATTAACCTGGCATTTTACGAAGAAGACCTGATGAGATATTTTACCAATATTGTAGGTAAATATTGCCCACACACCCAACGCGCCTTAAAAAAACTGCAAACACTCGATGTAAAAATGCTGGCTGCAACTCATGGTCCAATATGGAGGAGTAACCTCTCTTATATCTTAGAGCGCTACGAGAAATGGAGTACGTATACAACCGATCCGGGAGCTGTAATCGTTTATGGTTCGATGTACGGAAATACAGCTAAAATGGCCGATGTTATTGCCCGACAGCTTGCTGTTCGTGGCATTAAAAATATTCGGGTTTATGATGCTTCAAAAACTCATGCGTCATACATTATCAGTGATATTTTCAAATACAAAGGCTTTATTGTTGGAAGTGCCGCCTATAATAACGAGCTATTCCCTTCGGTAGAAAATTTAGTTACTAAAATTGAACATTACGGAATAAAAGACCATTTACTTGGAGTCTTTGGTTCGTTTGGCTGGAATGGAGGGGGGGTAAAAAACCTTCAGAAATTTGCTGAAAACATTAAGTGGGAATTGGTTTATCAGCCTGTAGAAGAAAAAGGAACTTTAAAAGCTGATAAATACCAGCAATGTATTGATCTAGCTAATACAATGGCTGATAGGATATTAGCCTAGAAAATTTCTCTCATGACATTTCAGGCCATTGGTATAAGCTAATGGCCTTTTCTTTTTGTATCAAAAAATGAAAAACAAATTGGATTTCAAGCCTAAAATATAAATGGAGAAAATATCTTTGCAAATCAAAATTTTAAAGTATGCAAACCTGGTTCGAATGTAAAGTAAAATACGTAAAAATTGATGACGATGGCCGCGAGCGTAAAGTAAGCGAAGTGTATCTGGTTGATGCAGTTACCTTTACTGATGCTGAAACACGAATTATACAGCAACTACAAACAATGGTCCGTGGCGAATTTGTTGTTGATAATATTAAAAAATCAAATATTGTCGAGATTTTTCCACACGAGAATGGTGAGTGGTGGTTCAAAGCGCGAATTGGTATAATTACCATCGACGAAAAGGGTGGTAAGGAAAAGAAAATCAACAATTATTTTCTTGTAGCTGCCGATGATATAAAGGAAGCATTACAACGCCTGGAAGAAGGGCTTTCGTACATTCTCGTCCCTTACCAAACAAACTCTCTGGCGGTCTGTAATATTGTTGATGTTTTCCCTTATTTTGGCGATGAAGCGAACAAACCTGTGCCATCAAATCTAAAACCATTAAAAGAAGTTACTAAGCCCCAGGTCTTTGAAGATGAAGATTTAGACGTTGTTTACAATGCTGATGAGGAGGAAGAAATAACCGATGAAGAGTCCGATAATCAGCAATAAGCATTGAATAAGCGCTTTTAAAAGAACATTGCCGAAGAATGACTGTCTATTCTCCGGCAATTTTCATTTTACCCATAAAAGCAACTATAAATAATATTAAACCATTTCGTAAGCATTTTTCTTTAAGTTAATCATAACATGATAAAAACGAAATTTGTCATGTTGCATAGGATCAAATTCATAATACGCTGATACGATTCTACATATATCCTTTATTTCAGCATAAATAGAGTTTATTTCATGCTTAAGATCTGCTTCCAACTGATCTTTTTCTTGCGAAACATCAAAACAATCCTTCAATTCCGAAAGTTTTTCTTTGTACGCTAATAATCTGTTTATAAGATTTTTATCTATGCCACGTGCTTGTATGATTTGCTGCAGTTCAGGAGTCATGTTTCGTTTAAAAGTTGCCATCATTTTATATAAGCTAAAATGGTCGCCATTCTTTGCTTCACTAAAATAATCGTCATAACCCAAATTATCCAAAGTCTTTTTCAGAAAATCCTTATCATGCCTGAAGTCAACTTTTAGTTCTGCCCGGAAAACACTTACATCTTTTAAGGCAGCAACCATCAATCCATAAAATTTACCATGGTTATCCAAATGGTCAGAAAGAGATTCCTGGGTAAAATACTGGTTCATAATCCTGTCAATTCTTTCCTTAATGTTGGCAGCATAATCAGGCGACCAATTTCGTCTGATGGAAGAGAGTTCGTAGATGTTTTCACTAAACGATTGAGCGATTTTTCTGCAAGTCAGAATTGTTGCAGTACCTGTTAAGCAAGTTGATATGACATTCATAATTACAGGTTTTGAATTATTGATTTTTTCAATAAAATATACGAAATATTCAGCTCATCGGATATGTTTAATGTTCCTATTTTTCAAAACATGCTAAAGAAGATAAACTCAATAAAACAAAGGAATTCAGCGCATAAGAAGTAAAAAAAACCTCCGATCGTGATGATCAGAGGTTTCATATCATTCAAAATTAGTTGTTTTTTGCAGTTCGTTTACGTTCGTGCTCTTTAAGGTAAATCTTCCGCATACGTATCGAAAGTGGAGTAACTTCAACCAATTCGTCACTATTAATGTACTCCAACGCTTCTTCCAAACTGAATTTTATTGGTGTTATGATCCTTGCTTTTTCGTCGGACCCAGAAGCTCGAACATTGGTTAACTTTTTTGATTTACAAACGTTTATCGTCAAATCATCAGCTCTTGAGTTTTCTCCAATAACCTGTCCTTCATACACTTCCTGTCCAGGATCAATAAAAAATGAACCACGATCCTGGAGTTTCCATATAGAATAGGCAAAAGCCGCACCTGTTTCCAACGCTACAAGCGAGCCATTTGTTCGAATTTCGATTGGGCCTTTATAAGGTTGATATTCAATGAAGCGATGGTTCATAACCGCTTCGCCTGCTGTAGCTGTTAACATGTTTGTTCTCAGACCGATAATACCACGCGAAGGAATCATAAATTCCAGATGAATACGATCACCTTTACGTTCCATATTTCTCATTTCTCCCCTTCGTGACGAAACCATTTCAACTACCTTTCCTGAAAATTCTTCGGGAACGTCGATGTGCATTTCCTCAATTGGCTCGCATCTTTCACCTGCAATATCCTTATAAAGCACCTGAGGCTGTCCAACCTGAAGTTCATAACCTTCCCGTCGCATGGTTTCAATCAAAACCGACAGGTGCAACACTCCGCGACCATAAACCAAATACGAATCAGCCGAATCGGTTGGCATTACCCGTAAAGCGAGGTTTTTCTCAAGCTCCTTTTCCAAACGATCTTTCAAATGGCGAGATGTAACATATTTCCCTTCTTTTCCATAAAAAGGTGAGTTATTGATCATGAACATCATGCTCATAGTTGGTTCGTCAACAGCAATAGGGTCAAGAGGCTCAGGATTTTCGTAATCGCATACGGTATCACCAATATCGAAACCATCAATTCCAACCATTGCGCAAATATCACCTGAAGTCATCTGCTCCACTTTTTGGCGCCCAAGACCTGTAAATGTATGAAGCTCTTTAATACGTGTACGCTTTACCGACCCATCACGCTTAACCAGGCTTACATTCATTCCTTCTCGTAAATCGCCACGATGAATACGACCGATAGCAATACGACCAACATACGATGAATAATCAAGCGAAGTAATTAAAACCTGCGGAGTACCTGGATTGGCAACCGGACCGGGAATATATTTTACAATAGCGTCGAGTAATGGTTCAATTGTTTCAGCTGGTTTCTTCCAATCGTCCGACATCCAGCCTTGTTTTGCTGAACCATAGACAGTCGGAAAATTCAACTGTTCTTCTGTAGCATTCAAACTAAACATCAAATCAAAAACCTGTTCGTGAACTTCTTCAGGCCGACAGTTTGGTTTGTCAACCTTATTTACAACAACTATTGGTTTTTTCCCCAGAGCAAGAGCTTTCGACAACACAAACCGGGTTTGTGGCATAGTCCCTTCGAAGGCGTCAACTAAAAGCAAAACGCCATCAGCCATATTTAAAACGCGTTCAACCTCTCCACCAAAATCGGCGTGTCCCGGAGTATCTATAATGTTAATTTTATAGCCTTTATAATTAACAGAAACGTTTTTAGCCAGAATGGTAATCCCACGTTCACGTTCCAGATCATTACTGTCCAAAATCAACTCTTGTTTCTTCTCGTGTTCTTTGATGATGTTACAATGGTAAATCATCTTGTCAACCAGAGTTGTTTTTCCGTGGTCAACGTGTGCAATAATTGCAATGTTCCTGATCTTCTGCATAGATTTCAAAAATGAGCCGCAAAGATAGTTTAATATTCCTTTGGAAATTTTAAATACGAGCTAGCGCAGGTTAAGTTTGTGTAAAACCTTAACAATGTTAGGTAGTTAAACAGGCAGAAGGCAGAAGTTGTTGATATCTCCTGCCTTCTGCCTGCCAAACTTTAGCCTCTTTATTTATGTCTTTTCTTCAATTCGCGTGCCAAGTCTTCAATCCTATAACCTTTATGTGTCAGTAAAACAATAAGGTGATAAAGCAAATCTGCTCCTTCGTACAGGAAATTTTCATCGTCGTTGGCCATAGCCCCGATGATGGTTTCAACCGCTTCCTCTCCCACTTTCTGTGTTATTTTACGTGTGCCTTTTTTGAACAACGAAGTGGTGTACGATCCTTCCGGCATTTCCACTTTCCGCTGATCGATAAAATCCTGAAGATACTCCAGAAACTGAAGGTCGCTTTCCTCGTTGGTTTCGCCCCAGCAAGTATCGTCGCCGGTGTGGCATACCGGGCCAACCGGATTTACCTTAATAAGCAGCGTATCATTGTCGCAATCTGATGCGATAGAAACTACATTCAGGAAATTACCGGATTCTTCCCCTTTTGTCCACAATCGGTTTTTACTCCGACTGAAAAAGGTTACCTGGCCACTTTCCTCGGTCTTAGCCAACGCTTCTTCGTTCATAAAACCCAACATCAGCACCACGTTGGTTGTATTATCCTGAATAATTGCCGGAATTAATCCGTTCAGTTTGCTGTAATCTAATTGAGTATTTTCCATTTTATTGTTTCATTCTAAGATTTTCGATCATTTGATTCTTTTGAATATTCCCAAACAAATTTGCCGTCAAAACAAGTGAAATATAATTTCCACCGAAATTGGTTCCACCACTGTTTTTATAATTCACAAAATTGTACTTTGCCTGAATTCCAAGATAATTAAATCTCTTGCCACAGAATCGGTAGCCAAGTCCAAAGTTAAGATTTAACGAATTTATCGACTTGCCTTTTATATCTTTTTCAGTATCTCCTTCCACAACATCGAACCCATCGTATGCTATTCCGCCAAGAACATCAAATTCATTCCGCTTTTTTCTGGATAATTCGTAGGCTAGGTCCAGTCCAACGTAGCCTCCCAGATAATGGTCTGTTATTTTAGGTTCGCCTTGATAAATAATCTGATATTCTTTCTTTGCACTTCCTGGTCTGATCAAAACAGACAAATCGTACTGTACTTTATTGAATTTATAACCTAACTGAAATCCAAATTGAGGTTTAACACCGATATATTCAAGTAAATTGCCCGAAGGAACCATTACCCCCGACATTAATCCAATATTACCCTCCCACATTCTTGATGCTCGCCTGGTCTGCTCCTGATAACGTGTTTGCAATTTTGTCCCTGCAATTTCCAGTCCTTTCATCATTTTCCAGAAAACTTCAGTTTGATTGGAATAAAGTAAACAAAATGCTTTCTCAATGGGTTTGAGCGTTTCTCGTTCCAACAAAGAATTCGCCCAAATAACAGTTAGATCGTCAAAAGCAGAATTTAGAGGAATGTATCCGAAAGATATTTTATAACGCTCATAAACCAATTTCGAATTGGAAGCCTTTGCATAATCCAGTCGGTCTAAATAAAGAAAAATATAATTTAACAGATAGTCCTGATCCATCCACTCTTCTGAGAAAACATTATTCTGAATCTGCGATAAAACTTTCAGTCTGAAAACAGGTTCAGTAACTCCGCAAAATTCTTCCCATTTATTAGAGACAACATTTATCGAATCGTATTTCTTTTTAGCAAAATAACTGTCAATAAGCCGGGATGAATTATATGCTACATTTTCACAATTAGGAGTTTGTTGTAGTAATTCACTTTCGATATTTCGTTGAGCAAAAGTCGAAAATGTAAGACACAAGCAGATAAAAACCATAATTAATTTCATAAAATATAGTTTACAATCTTATCGGAATATTTTTTGACTGAAGATAATGTTTTAAATCAGGAATGGCAATTTCCTTGTAGTGAAAAATGCTGGCAGCTAGACCGGCATCGGCTTTCCCTTCGGTGAAAACATCGACAAAATGATCCATATTTCCAGCTCCTCCTGAAGCAATGATCGGGATACTCAACATTTCTGACATTTTTGCCAGTTCTTTGTTGGCAAAACCAGCTTTGGTTCCGTCGTGGTTCATCGAAGTAAAAAGGATTTCGCCTGCACCGCGACTTTCGCCTTCTTTGGCCCATGAGAACAGTTCTTTGTCAGTCGGAATGCGCCCGCCATTTACGGTCACTGTCCAATGGTCGTTTTCACCGCGTGCATCGATGGCCAAAACCACGAACTGGCTACCAAAATTCAGCGCCAGATCGTCGATCAGCTTCGGGTTACGCACTGCTGACGAATTGATGCTGATTTTGTCGGCGCCGGCGCTCAACAGCGCATCAGCGTCTTTCAATTCGCTGATTCCACCGCCAACGGTAAATGGGATGTTGATTTCGCGGGCAATGCGTTTTACCAGTTCCACAAAGGTTTTGCGTCCTTCGTGCGTGGCCGTGATGTCGAGGAAAACCAGTTCGTCGGCTCCCTGTTCGGCATATAGGGCGCCCAGTTCAACCGGATCGCCAACGCTTTTAATATTCACAAAGTTGATGCCTTTCACGGTCTGACCGTCTTTAATATCCAGGCATGGTATGATTCGTTTTGCTAACATAATTTTTATTTAACCACGAAGTCCACTAAGTTTCTTCGCTAAGGACACTACGGGGTATTAACTCCCTAATAAATAATTCACTCCAAACCCAACTGCCAGAGCCGCCAAAAACGAGACGAGCGTTCCCAGCAGAAAATACTCAGCTTTTGGGTTTCCTTCTTTCGATATTTCGCTAAACCTGAAAATAGACTTGGCTGCCACCAGGAAGCCAATAGCCTGAAACTGTCCAGCGAAAATAAAAATCAGGATAAGGGAACGTTCGATAATCCCAATCCAGACTGAAGCATCGGTTTTCATGGGTTTGTTATCGGTTTTTGTTATCGGTTGCAAAAACTTTCCAATCAAAATAGAGGCAGGAGTGGTTACCAAAACGAACCCAGCGACATAAATCCAAAACTTGGCCAACTGGTCTGGAAATGGCTGACAGGCAACAATCGCAGAAAGCCCAAATAAAATACCAATGTGTAATGCCTGATCGGCCAAAAAAGCCCAAAGATTATCGCTGGTCCTTGATTTTAAATAGTCAACGGAATAGTGAGTTACAAAAATGACTGGAATGAACCACCACACCTTTACTTGTAGGGTAAGCAACACTGGTATAACAGAAGCCAGGATTGCATGTGAAAGCAAATATTTCGATTTCCACCCATGCAACCGCCTGGATTCGATCCAGCTTGCAGGCTGAAACCAAAAATCGGCAACCAGATGACCTACTAACATCGGTAAAAAGAGCAAATTCATGTTATATCTCTTTTAAAGTCTGTTCATATCCCTGCAAAAAGCTCTCAATAGCAGCCCAATTCCCTGATTTTAAAGCTTTGCTCACTGTAGCACCAGAAACCCCCAGTTTTGCAGCAATGTCTTTTTGCGTTTTACAGGTAGGCACCATCGAAATTACCGATGCCTGACCCGGTTTCCAGCTCCATATAATACTTTCAGCCAAATAGAATGTTGCAGCCAAAATAGGCTGAAACTGTGGGGAATTTACTACTAATTTTAGCAACCGCCCTTCCTCTTTCATTTTGTCAATTTGATGACCTGATAGCTGAAAAGCTTCACCTTCCGATTGTAATACATTGCTCGGGTCGATTTTAGAAACCGTTCCAATTCCTATACTTATTCTAGCCCAGGTTCCGGTAGTTGACAAGATAATTGCTTCAATAAACACAGACACTGCTGCGGCTTTCTCTTTTGAAACCATAAGCTGGAAACTATCGCCCCTGTAAAATTGGATGGGTTGCAAAACATCTGGGTTGTTTTCAAGAAAACCAGACAAACCCATTTGCATGGTCTGCTTTTGATTTTCGGTCAATCCTGACGAGTTGATTAAATCCCCCGTAATTACTCCAACTTTGCTTTTCTTTTTCATGCTACAAAAATAACCAATTTTAGCTAATATCTTAATAATTAGCCTAAAAAAGATAATTATTAAGATATTAGCCTTTAAAGGTTAATTTATTTAAGAAATTTTCTGATTTCGAGAAGCGATATTCTCCCCTCATAAATTGCTTTTCCGGTAATTACTCCCGGAATGCCCATTTCGTTGAGTTCATAAATGTCTTTCATTGAAGCAATTCCGCCGCTGGCAATGAGTTCCAGTTTGGGGAAGCGTTCCATGATTTCTTTGTACAAATCGATGCTGGGGCCAGTTAACATGCCATCGCGGGCAATGTCGGTGGAGATGACTTTCTGAATACCTTTTTCGGTATAGCCTTCGATAAAATCCAGGATAGGCAATTCCGAAACTTCCTGCCAGCCACTCACTGCTATCTTTTTGTCTTTGGCATCGGCTCCCAAAATGATTTTCTCAGCACCGTAAATTTCTATCCAATGCAGGAAAGTTTGGCGATCTTTAACGGCAATGCTACCACCAGTAACCATTTGAGCACCACTTTCAAAAGCAATGCGCAAATCGTCGTCCGATTTAAGTCCACCGCCAAAATCGATGACTAAACTGGTTTTCGTGGCAATGGTTTCCAACACTTTGTAATTGACAATGTGTTTGGCTTTAGCGCCATCCAGATCAACCAGATGCAGCCGGGTAATTCCGGCATCTTCGAACATTTTTGCTACTTCCAGCGGGTTTTCGTTGTAAACCGTTTTCTGGTTGTAATCGCCTTGTGACAAGCGAACGCACTTGGCGTCTATTAAATCAATGGCGGGTATTATAGTGATCATATTTGATTAACGATTAGAGATTATGGATTGATGATTAACGTTTTATTTGGGAGGCAGGGTACCTTGTTTTCGCCTGCTTGTTTCAATGCTCTTTACAAAAATTGAGATAAGCTCATTACATTCAGTTTTCAACTGATCTAAAAGTTGCTGTTCGCCATGAAGTCTTGCCCCATCAATGATCCGAAGATTTATAAAAGTCTCGCGCATCTCTTTGAGGCAAATCCCTAGCTTATGAACAAAGTCCTTGGGCGACTCAGCACTTTGTGCCTCACCATAGTTTAACGCTGTAGATGAACTGGATCGGACGATTTGCTCTGATAAATTTCGTCCTCCAACAGAAGGTTTTATCCCATCTGATAATCGAATAATATTCACTGCAAAAACAATAAGCCGATCTTCTAATTCACGTGATGTCATATTATCAATCTTAAATCCATGATCGTTAATCTTCAATCGTTAATCGGCATTACAACTTCAGAAAGTTTTCCAATATCCTCGCTCCCACTGTTCCGCTTTTTTCGGGGTGAAACTGGGTGGCGTAAAAATTGTCTTTGTGAAGCGCTGCGCTAAACGGGTTGATGTAATTGCTAACAGCGGCCGTATGCCCGCCCACAGCGGCATAATACGAGTGCACAAAATAAACGTACTGATTGTCGATTGACGGATCAAAAATACCGCTCTTCAACTGACTGATGCTGTTCCAGCCCATGTGCGGCACTTTGGTTACGAATTCCATTCCCGGTTCTGGAATAAAGCGTTTTACCTTTTCCTCGAAAATGCCCAAGCATGGGGTATCGCCTTCTTCGGAATGGCTGCACATCAACTGCAAACCGAGGCAAATGCCCAAAACTGGTTGTTTGAGTTCTGGAATGAGTTTATCCAATCCCTCTTTCTTAAGGTAAGCCATCGTGGTGCTGGCCTCGCCCACTCCCGGGAAAATCACTTTGTCAGCCTTGCGGATTTTGTCGTGGTCGCCGGTGATTTCGGCAGAAACGCCCAGCCGCAACAACGCATTGTTGACCGACTCAATATTTCCGGCATTGTATTTTATAATGACAATGTTCATATTTTTTTTATTAATCAGAGAACAACCAAAGCCATCTCTTTATAAATTTACCGCCACAAACGGCGCGTTCTTCTAACGGTTAGGAATCCGGTTTCTCAATCCGGCAATGGCAGTTCGATTCTGCTACGCGCTACTTTTTACTTCAAAAGTTCGGCAATCACCGACTTCATTTCCTGAAACTCTTCTTCTTTGTAAAGCCTTGTCATGTAAACGATTTTGCCGGTTTTGTCGATGATTATATTTCGGGTTACACCAGCTCCTTTTTCGGCAAACTGATAGAAAATTCCTCCTTTCGGATCGAGCAACAGCGGATACGTAATCGGAATCTGTTTGGCAAATGCCTGAACTTTTTCAACCGGTTCGTCGAGGTCAATTCCGTACAAGGCGAAGTTTTTATTGTCTTTATACTTCTTCCAGATGTCGACTTCAATGTGCGGCATTTCTTTACGGCAAACACCACACCAACTGGCTGTAAATTGTAACATCACTACTTTACCTTTCAGATCCGACATTTTCACGGTTTTACCATCTGTTGTAGTCGTTGAGAAATCAGGAACTTGTTGTCCGATTTTCACGATGTATCCGTAGTCGGCAGGGATTTCCTTTGCCGGAATTTGAGCCAGAACAGTAGCAGCAAAAAACATCAACATAAAAGTCAAGTATTTCATATTAAACAACTTAAAATATCCAATATTGAATAACGAATAACCAATTTCAAACGAGTAGCTTTCTTCCTCCTTCCCTCTTGGCAAGTTCGGGATGGGGCTTTTTTAGCTGAAAACTACTGTCCTGTTGTTGTAAACCAATATTTTGTGGTCGATGTGTTTACTCACGGCCTTCGAAAGCACAATTTTCTCCAAATCTCGACCTTTGGCAATCAGGTTGTTTACCGTGTCTTTGTGACTGATGCGGGCTACATCCTGTTTGATAATTGGTCCGGCATCGAGTTCGGTAGTCACATAATGGCTGGTTGCACCGATAATTTTCACTCCTCGCTTATAAGCAGCATGATACGGTTTGGCCCCAATAAAAGCTGGTAAAAATGAGTGATGAATATTGATGATACGGTTCGGATAATGCGTAATAAACTCGTCGCTAATGATCTGCATGTAACGAGCCAGCACAATAAAATCGATTTTGTATTTCTCCATCAACGCGATTTCCTGGGTCTCAAGCTCGGCTTTGTTATCTTTCGTAACGGGAAACATGTGATACTCGATGTCAAACCTGCGGGCAACATCGGCCATATCCGGGTGATTGCTGATGATGACCGGAATTTCGACATTCCACTCTCCAGCGGTGTAGCGCGCCAACAAATCAAACAAGCAATGCGACATCTTTGAAACGAAAATAGCCATCCGCGGCTTTTCTTCCGAAAAATGAAGCTCGAACGTCATTTGGTGTGTCACCGCAATCAGCGTCGAAAAATAGTCCTTGATTTTGGCTTTCGGGATGTTAAAATTCGCCAAATCCCACTCCACACGCATATAGAACAGTCCCTCTTCGCGATCGACATGCTGATCGAGGTACAAAATATTCCCGTTGTTGGAATTGATAAACTCGGTTACCAATGCCAGAAGTCCCTGTTTATCCGGGCAGTGAATCAGGAGAATAGCCGTTGATTTACTTTTATCTACAGTCATATTGGTTGATTTAAACACGAAGAACACTAAGGTTTTTCACGAAGGACACAAAGTTTTATCTTTTTTGCCTCTCAGATATCCTTGCTTCTTTCGTTTTTATAGAATAACTCGTTTAATTCCGTTTTTTAAATGTGCTACATTGAAGTTTACCAAAAGTCCAAGTTTGCATCCTGATAATTTTAGATAAGTCAAGGTTTGAGCCAAATGAACGTCTGTTAATTCTTCAACTGCTTTCAATTCAATTATAATTTTATTTTCCACCAAAATATCTAATCGCAAATGGCTTTCCAACTTCAACCCTTTATAGATCAGTGGAAGATGCTTTTGTTTTTCAACATTCAAACCAGCCATTTGCAATTCGATGAAAAGACATTCTTCATAAACACTTTCAAGTAAACCTGGCCCCAGGCTTGTGTGAACTTCAAATGCACAATCAAGCACTTTTCTGAAAATTTCTTCGCGATCCATATCCCAATTTTTTGACCTTCTTCAATAAACTTAGCTTCGTGCTCTTCGTGAAAAACCTTCGTTCCCTTTGTGGTTAGAGTGTTCCTTTTGTTGATGGTAATTCAAAGTTAAACACATCTTTTCGGATGGCCATTTTTAGCGCACGAGCCAACGCTTTGAAAATACCTTCAATCTTGTGGTGCTCGTTTGTTCCTTCAGCCTGAATATTGAGGTTTGCCAAAGCGGTATCAGAAAACGATTTGAAGAAATGAAAGAACATTTCGGTAGGCATATCTCCCACTTTCTCGCGCTTGAAATCGGCATTCCAAACAATCCACGGACGACCGCCAAAGTCGATGGCCACCTGCGCCAGGCAATCATCCATCGGCAGGCAATAGCCGTAGCGCTCAACGCCGCGCTTGTCGCCCAAAGCCAGCCTGAAAGCTTCGCCCAAAGCTAAACCTGTGTCCTCTATCGTGTGGTGCTCATCCACTTTCAAATCACCGTCCACCTGAATACTCAAATTCACGCCTGAATGCCGCGCAATCTGATCAAGCATGTGATCAAAAAATCCAAGTCCGGTGCTGATGTTTCCTTTACCTGTCCCGTCAAGGTTCAGTTCAATGCTGATTTTTGTTTCTTTCGTATTGCGAACCACCGTGGCTGTGCGTTCAGGAGCAGCAACTTTGGCGTAAATTTCGTCCCAATCGTTGGTAATCAGCACGCAAAACTCAGCTAAACCTTTTTCCTGAAGTTCATTCGCCAACGAACCATCGTTGATCAAAATTCCTTTCGCACCAAGGTTCTTAGCCAGTTGAACATCCGTAACCCGATCTCCAATCACAAAACTATTAGCCAGATCATAACTTCCGTCGAGGTATTTACCCAACATGCCAATTCCCGGTTTTCGGTTGGGCGAGTTATCGTGCGGAAAATGACGATCTATAAAGATTTCATCGAAAACCACCCCTTCGCGCTCAAAAGCCCTCAATACTTTGTTATGAACCGACCAAAACGTATCTTCCGGGAAAATAGGAGTACCCATTCCATCCTGGTTAGTTACCATCGCCAACTCATAGCTGAGGTTTTTGGCGATAAAGTGCATATTGCGAAATACCTTGGGCAAAAACTCAAGCTTCTCGTAAGAATCGATCTGCTCATCAGCAGTTTCAAAAATCAAAGTGCCATCGCGGTCGATAAATAAAGCCTTTTTCATATTTTTTCTTTGCGGAACTTTGTGATTTTTCTTGGTGAACTTTGTGGTTAATCTTAAACACAAAGAACTCAAAGAATTTTCACAAAGGACACGAAGTTTTAAATCAGTTTTTTTAATGCTTTTCTTAATTTCTTATTTTCTTTTGGCGAACCAATTGTGATGCGCAAACAGTCGTCGCACAAAGCTACTTTCGATCTGTCGCGAACGATGATTTTTTGCTCAGTCAAATACTCGTAAATCCCTCGTGCATCGTTCATTTTCACCAAAACAAAGTTAGCATCCGATGGGTAAACTACCTGAACAAACGGAAATTTAAACAGCTTACGAACCATTTTCCCGCGCTCTTCCAGAATTACCTTTACCCATTCTTCCTTTTCGGGAGCTTTGGCCAGCAATTCGAGCGCTTTTGTTTGGGTCAGGATGTTGATGTTGTACGGGTATTTTACCTTGTTGAAAACCTTGATGATTTCGGGCTGCGCAAAAGCCATTCCCAGACGGATTCCGGCCATTCCCCATGCTTTCGAGAACGTTTGCAGCACAATCAGATTAGGGTAATTATCCAACTCTGGCAGTAAACTATTTCCAGGAGCAAAATCGATGTAAGCTTCATCAACAACTACCAAACCTTCAAATTCAGTCAGAAGTTTGACAATTTCCGATTTATCCAGAAGATTGGCTGTTGGGTTATTGGGCGAGCAAATGAAAACCGCTTTCGTGTAAAGATTTGCAGCATTCAGCAAATCGTCAGCTTTAAACTGATATTCAGCATCAAGCTTAACTTTGTGAACCTCCACATTGTTGATATCAGCTGCCACCTGATACATTCCATAGGTTGGATCGATAGAAACCACATTATCAACACCCGGTTCGCAAAAAGCACGGAAAATGATGTCGATAGGTTCGTCGCTGCCGTTTCCCAGGAAAATTTTTTCAGGAGCAACCTGTTTGATCCCGGCAATTTTCTGTTTCAAAGTCCATTGCAGCGGATCGGGATAGCGGTTGTACGGTTTGTTGAACGGATTTTCGTTGGCATCGAGGAAAACCTCGGCCTCGCCCGAAAACTCGTCGCGCGCCGATGAATAAGGCTTCAGCGCTTTTATATTGTTTCTGAGTAGTTTATCTAAGTTCATTTGTTTTAAATTGAAAGTTATGCTTTTTGATCAGGAACACAGTTGAAGACATTGAAGACATTGAAGACATTGAAGACATTGAAGACAATTGAATGCAGTTGAAATTTTTAAACCTTCAATTGCCGACAATTGCTTTCTATCGCTTACCATTTTCCTCCTCTCTAATTCTTCGTTCAAGAGCCTGGATATAATTCCAAAGTTTAATGGTCAGATCATGTATTCGTTTATCAAGCAAATCAAAATACTGATCATCAATAAGATTGCGATTTTTTGCTTTCTGAAGCCATGTAGTTGTTTCATAAATTGAACCTCTGGCAATTATGCAAAATCTGCGATTATCCTTAGCTGATAATCTTCCATAACCTTCAGAAATATTCGCAGAAATTGAATCAGCGGCATCTGTCCATTGTTTGCCAAGTCCATTCTTTTCAAAATAGGGCCATTTAATAACAATATCCCAGATGCCATCACCAAGTTTCATCGAAATCTGATAGATTTCCAAATCTTCAAGTTTCATAGCTTGTTTTTATTGGGTTCAACTGCTTCCTACTGTTTCCTATTGCATTCTATTGTCTTCCATTGCTTTCAATCGCAGCGTTACCGCGTTTTTGTGGGCATCGAGTAATTCGGCTGCGGCCATTTTTTCGATTACCGGCCCCAAAGTTTTTATGCCTTCCGGAGATATTTCCTGAAAGGTTATTTTCTTCATATAACTCTCTAGGTTCACCCCGCTGAACGACCGTGCCCAGCCGTTGGTCGGCAAGGTGTGATTGGTTCCCGAGGCGTAATCACCGGCGCTTTCAGGTGTATAATTCCCAAGGAAAACCGATCCGGCATTAATGATCTTTTCAGCAATCTGCAGGTAATTCTCCATCGAAATAATGAGGTGCTCCGGCGCATAAACATTGATCATTTCAACAATCTCGTCCACCGAATTCAGCACAATGGCGCGGCTATTCAGCAAAGCCTTCTCCGCAATTGCCTGACGTGGAAGTTCATTCAATTGAGCAGCCAGTTCTTTTTCGACTCGATCAACCAAATCCGCATTGTTGGTCACCAAAATTACCTGGCTATCCGGGCCATGCTCGGCCTGCGACAATAAATCGGACGCAATAAAGGCCGGATTTGCTGATTGGTCGGCCATCACGGCCACTTCCGACGGACCGGCAGGCATATCAATAGCCACATCGCTGATACTTACCAACTGCTTGGCTGCCATCACATACTGGTTGCCAGGGCCAAAAATCTTGTCCACTTTCGGAACCACATCCACCCCGTAAGCCATTGCTGCAATCGCCTGAATTCCGCCGAGTTTGAATACTTTGGTCACACCTACATGTTGCGCTGCAAACAAAATAGCCGGATTGACTTTGCCTTCTTTGTCAGGGGGCGTACAAAGAACAATTTCTTTGCAACCCGCAATTTTTGCCGGAATCGACAGCATCAAAACCGTTGAAAACAGCGGCGCCGATCCTCCGGGAATGTACAAACCTACTTTTTCAATGGCGACCGGTTTTTGCCAGCAAACCACACCGGGTGTCGTCTCCACTCGCTTGGTTTCGGGCATCTGGACCTGATGAAACTTGAAAATATTGCTGGCTGCAACCTCAATGGCACTCTTCAATTCAGGATTTAACGAGCTGGCAGCTTCGGCAAATTCGCCTTCAGAAACAGTAAAATTCTTAATAAATACACCGTCGAATTTTTCGGTGTATTTCTGAATGGCCTGAATTCCATTTTGCCTGATGTCGGCAAGTATTTGCGAAACCAAAGCTGTGAGCTGGCTCACGTCAAACATGGGGCGCTTCAGAATTGCGTCCCATTCAGCTTTCAAGGGATTGTTAAACCGTTTCACTATTTTTTCTTTTTACAGGTATCAATTTAAGGGCGATGGCGTTGCCGGCAAACAGCAATAAAATGCCCGAAAGCGCAACGATTGTCCATTCATATTTTTCGAATAACGACGAAATAATAAGTGCGATAACTGGTGTCAGCAAGGTCGAATATACAGCTCTGTCCGGACCAATGTCTCCAACCAGTTTCAGGTAAACGGTGAATGCCACAATCGACCCAAAAACAGCCAGATATAGCAACGACAAAGCGTAAGGCAAAGTTGGCTCAAACGAGAAGCTTTTTCCTGAAAGCGGCACCATCAGCATCATGGCCAAACTTCCGTAAGTCATGCTAAAGGCGTTGGTTTGCAGCACCGGCAGCTTTTTCGACTGGTTAAATTTCGACAAAATATTCCCGAGCGAAGCCAGAATGATTGATCCGAAACAAAATAAAAGAGCCGCGTAACCGATATTCAGATCCTGCGGACCATTTATTTCGTGGCTGTAAATGAGCACCGTGCCCAAGATTCCAAGCACGGCTCCGGCAAGCACCTCCGGTCGCAGTTTTCCTTTCAGCAAAAAGTAATTGAAGAAAATATTGGCGAAGATGGACAACGAAAAAATCATGGCCACCACGCCGCTCGACATACTCGTTTCGGCCAGATACACCAACCAGTAATTGAACCCAAACAAAATCAGTCCCTGCAGCGCCATGCGTAAATGCTCGGCCAAGGTGTAGCGCATATTCAGTTTCCTGACGCTGCAAAACGCCAGCAGCAACACTCCGGCGATGAAAAACCGGTAGGCCACCGACACCAACGGATCGACCTGCCCCAACTGAAATTTGATGGCAAACCAGGTTGATCCCCAGATGAAACAGGGAATGATAAAAAATATGATTTGTTTGAGCTTCATTCGTTTAGAAAATCATTTTCTCAATTGGGATAACCAAAATCCCGGTGGCACCGGCAGCTTTCAACTTGCCAATGATTTCCCAGAAGTCTTTCTCGTCGATCACCGAGTGAACCGAGCTCCAGCCTTCTTCGGCCAGTGGCATTACGGTTGGGCTTTTCATGCCAGGCAAATACGATTCGATTTCAGCCAGTTTTTCGTTTGGCGCATTCAGCAAAATGTATTTCTTCTTTTCGGCACGCTGCACTGATTCCATGCGGAAAATCAATTCATCCAGAATAGCTTGTTTTTCCGCGGAAAGTGTTGGGTTGGCAATCAAAACTGCTTCCGATTTTATCACAACTTCCACCTCTTTCAGTCGGTTGCTTACCAATGTACTCCCAGAACTGACAATATCGAAAATCGCGTCGGCCAATCCAATACCTGGAGCAATTTCAACAGATCCGTTAATCACGTGAATTTCAGCAGTGATATTTTTCTCCTTGAAAAAGTCGCGAAGGATTTCAGGATAAGAAGTAGCAATCTTTTTACCATTGAAATACTCAACTCCCTCATAAACGTCATCTTTCGGGATAGCCAGCGACAAACGACATTTGCTGAAGCCAAGCCGTTTGGCAATTACTACATTCTCCTTTTTCTCGATCACTTCATTTTCACCAACCACGCCGATATCGGCAACTCCCATGGCTACCGCCTGCGGAATATCATCGTCGCGCAAAAAAAGCGATTCAAGTGGAAAATTGGTTGCCATTGAAATAAGTTTGCGTGTACTGAGTGGAAGTTTAATACCAACCTCTTCAATCAGTTTCAGGGAGTCTTCGTTTAACCGACCTTTTGTTTGAACTGCAATTTTCAAAATTCCTTCCATTTTCGGGGGTTTAAAATAAAAAGGCTTACCATTTCTGGTAAGCCTTTTATTGGGTTAATATCTTTAAAAACATCAAAACAATTACAGCCTACCTGCTCGATAGATTTCCATGATGATGGCCGTAATGTTTGTTTGTCTTAATCATCCTTAAATAAATATGTTGCAATAATAGTTATAATCTGAAACTAAAACAAGACAAATAATTACAGTTTATTTGAGTTTACATTTTATTAATATTCAAATCACGATAAAGCTTATCTGATAAAATAACCGCCCTAAGGATAAAATTTCAAAAATTAGAAACATTTATATATGTTTGTACAATCGATTGCAAAACTAAACCTAGAATAAACCAAAATGAAAAAGACAATTTCCCTCGTGCTTGTTATCGTGTTTATTACCATGAATGGATTCACGAAAAATCAACAAGACAAATGCTACAAAGCCAAAGAAATAAAAAAAGTAATGCTGAAAGCTGCCAAATGGCAATTTGAACACCCAAAGCATGAATTGTGGGATTGGACCAACGGAGCTTTTTACGCCGGAGTTTCCGCAGCATATAAAGCAACGAAAGAAAAAACTTATCTGGATGCCATGATGAAAATGGGTGAGGTAAACCAATGGAAACCAGGTCCGCGCCTCCAACATGCCGACGATATTGCCATTTGCCAAACATATATCGATTTGTATCAATTGAAAAAAGACAAGGCTATGGTTCAACCTTTTGTTGATAATATGGAAAAATTTATGGTAACACCATTTCCGGTAAAAGGAATTGAAAAAATTACGTGGTGGTGGTGTGATGCTTTATTTATGGCCCCGCCGGCCTTGGTAAAACTTTCGGTTGCAACAGGAGATAAACGGTATATGGAATGTAGCAATAAGTTATATCATGAATGTTATGATCTGTTGTACAATAAAGAAGAACATTTATTTGCCCGCGATTTAGGATATGTAACTAAAGGAGAGGTTACTGACCGCTATGAAGCAAATGGGAGAAAAATATTCTGGTCAAGAGGCAATGGATGGGTCATGGGTGGTTTGGCTTTGTTACTTAATGAATTACCGAAAGATAATACAGAGAGAGCCTTCTACGAACAGATTTATAAAGAAATGGCTGATAAAATTGCGAGCATTCAACAAGCAGACGGACTTTGGAGGGCTAGTTTGTTAGATCCTCTGTCCTACCCTGGAGGTGAAGCTAGTGGTTCGGGCTTTTACACTTTTGCACTAGCCTGGGGTATTAATAATGAGCTACTTAATAAAGACAAATTTTTACCAATAGTGCAGAAAGCATGGAAAGGTTTAAACGGATTAATTCAACCCGATGGACACGTTGGATGGTGCCAACCCATTGGCGCAGATCCCAAAAAAAACTTTAGTGCCGATAGCTGGGAGGTATATGGAACAGGTGCCTTTCTTCTTGCAGGCAGTGAAATATTGAAACTAAAAAATTAGTTTTTAAATGTCATTTGTCAAGTAAATGTTAAGTAATCTTAATTATTTCTAATTTTTTATAAGATTTTAATTTCAGATTTAAAATAGTAGTAAAAAAACTATTCCTTTGTAAAAAGGAGCTCAGGTAAACTGAGCATTTGCAATTTTTTCTTATATCTCCAACAGAATTTTGATTTAGAAAGAGATTAAGATTAAAAGTAAAATTGATTAATAAGTTCTCTGTAAAAGAGGATCCATTATAAAGAAGCGTGATTAGCTATATGAATAGCTAGGTTTTTATTGACCAATTTTGTTTGATTGGTTGATCTTGTTTGTGGTATGAAAGCCGGCCAGAGGGTCGGCTTTTTTGTTTACAGAGAGAGGGACCATTCAATGCCAAAATTAAAAAAACCGCTATTCAGCGGTTTTTTTACTATCCTAAATAAGTTTTAAGTAATTTACTTCTTGAAGTGTGCCGTAGCCGGCGAATAGCCTTTTCTTTAATCTGGCGAACCCTTTCACGAGTCAAACCAAATCGTTCTCCAATTTCCTCCAAGGTCATTTCCTGGCAACCTATTCCAAAAAACATTCTGATAATATCACTTTCCCGTTCGGTAAGCGTTGCCAAAGCACGTTCAATTTCCCGGGCCAACGATTCCATCATCAAAGAACGGTCAGCATTTGGAGAATCATTATTAATAAGTACATCAAGTAAACTGTTATCTTCACCTTCAACAAAAGGCGCATCAACTGAAATATGACGACCTGAAACACGAAGGGTATCTGCGACTTTATCGGCAGGAAGCTCTAAAGCATCAGCAAGCTCTTCAGGCGAAGGTTTACGTTCATTTTCCTGTTCAAATTTTGAAAAAGCTTTGTTAATTTTATTTAATGAACCAACTTGGTTTAATGGTAAACGAACAATACGCGATTGTTCAGCTAATGCCTGCAAAATCGATTGACGAATCCACCAAACGGCATAAGATATAAACTTGAAGCCTCTGGTTTCATCAAATTTTTCTGCAGCTTTAATCAATCCCAGGTTTCCTTCGTTAATAAGGTCAGGCAAGCTTAGCCCCTGATTCTGGTACTGTTTGGCCACAGAAACCACGAAACGCAGATTTGCTCTAGTCAGTTTTTCCAATGCAGCCTGATCACCTTTTTTAATCCGTTGAGCTAATTCAACTTCTTCTTCAACTGTAATAAGTTCTTCTTTGCCAATTTCTTGCAAATACTTATCCAAAGAAGCGCTCTCACGGTTAGTGATCGATTTTGTAATCTTTAATTGTCTCATATACCCTTCAAAAAAATAGCGTGCAAATATAGGCTTTTGAGGTCAATAAATCAAATGGTTTTTTACTCAAATGTATTGTTTACAATTTAATAACCAACAGCTTGTTTTTAGCGTCTATCATTTCCAAAAACATAGTAGGCAACTTCACCATTTGGATAAATTCCCTCAACTAATATTCCTCCGCGTGAGTTTTTAATTATTCGTTTTAAATCATCAACATCAGTAATGGCATTTTTGTTAACTTGTGTAATAATAAAACCTTTCTTTATTCCAGCATCTTTAAATTTCCCGTTCGAAAGGTCAGTTATCTTAACACCGTAACGTAATCCAAGATTTTCCTTGTCTTGATTCGAAACATCAACAAATTTCGCACCAAAAACATCCTCTGAATCATCACTTCCCTTAACAATATTAGTATCACCATGTTTGTTACGAAGTGTTACGTTAACTTGTTTCTTTTTGTTATCTCTTTTTATTTCAACAACTACTTTATCTCCCGGACGGTGTTTCCCAATTTGTTCCTGAAGTTCAGCAGTGGAATTAACAGGTACATTATCAACGCTAATAATCACATCATTCTCTTTAATACCAGCAACATCGGCAGCTCCTCCCGAAATTACTTTTCCAATAAACACGCCTTCAATTTTATCGAGATTATATTTCTTAGCAACATCAGCATTTATATCTCCAATATTGACATTTAAAAGAGCTCGTTGAACATCGCCATATTCACGCAAATCAGATACAACCTTTTGAACAATATTCGATGGAATTGCAAATGAATAACCCGAATAAGACCCAGTCTGCGAGGCAATGGCTGTGTTAATACCAACCAGTTCACCACGGGTATTTACCAATGCTCCACCACTATTTCCGGGATTCACTGCCGCATCAGTCTGAATAAATGATTCAATACGCATTTGATCTGGATTAATACCAATATCCCGACTCTTGGCACTTACAATACCGGCGGTTACAGTTGATGTAAGATTAAACGGATTTCCTACAGCCAAAACCCATTCACCCAAACGAAGATTATCTGAATTACTAAATTTCAGGGTAGGTAAACCACTCGCATCTATTTTAATCAAAGCAATATCAGTTGAAGGATCTGTACCGATTAATTTAGCTTTGAACTCACGTTTATCGTTAAGCACAACAGAGATTTCATCAGCCTCATCAACAACATGGTTGTTTGTAACAATATAACCATCAGGAGAAATAACTACGCCAGACCCAACTCCCTGCCGAACAGGAGCTTGCTGAGACCGAGGTCCTCCGTCACCAAAAAAGAAGTCGAAAATGTTGTTTGTACTGTAATATCCCCCCTTCTGTGTTACCTGGATATGCACAACAGCATGTACTGAATTTTCAGCGGCAACAGTTAAATCAGGCAAATCGCCAGTTGTAGTTGGTAAACTAGCATATCTCATTGACTGTTCCTGCATTACAGTTACAGTCTTGGGAGTATCAAAATAACGGGTATAAGCCCATAAAGCAATAAAGCCGCCCATTAATGCCACCAACAATGTAAATAATCCATTTTTAAAATTTTTCATCTCTTTTACCTTTTGTTGTTAGAAATTTCTGACTTTTTTATTTTGAATTTTAAAGATAACGCATAAGATTTACATGTGTTTTACATTTTTTATTTCATTTAATTTGTTTAACAGATTTTAACAAAATATTAAACACATGTCGTTTGAGAAAATAAATTTATTATATCACTCTCGATTCAACAGAATTTAGTAGCATGCTCTTTGAAAAGAAGTCTATTTATATTTTTTCTGGCTATATTTACATGTTAACAATTGTAAAATAATGTCGCTAAAATTTTTACGAAAAATTGCAATATCATCCAATATTTCCACCTATTTGAGTCGTACTCTTATATTTATCACAGTTATTACTACAATTTTAATTGGTGGAGTTCTTGTATTTCAACAAAAAATATATTTTGACAGATTAAGTATTCAAGTTAGTGAGGAATATATTCAGAACCAAAAATCGTATATCCAGGAAATCGTAAATAATGAGCTCGAATATATCCGCCTTCAAAATGAATACTTTAAAAACGAAGTTTCTGAAAAAATAAAGCATAACGTAAATCAAGCTTATTTTACAGCTCAAAACATATACGTAAAATTTCGAGGGAAGAAATCAGATGAAGAAATAAAAGCATTAATTATAGCAACTATCTCATCGCTCAAATTTGACTTGGAGTACGAAGAAGTGTTTATTTCAACTCTTGATGGGGTAGGCGTTTTTTATCCCAGGAAACCTGAATTTACCGGAAAACTAATGACAGAATTTAAAGATATTAATGGAACTCCAGTAGTTCAAAAAGAAATTAATCTGCTTAAGTATCAAGATGATGGATTTTTGGACTATGATTTACTTTTAAATTCTAAAGCCGACCTTTCTCCTCACAAAAAAATATCGTATGTAAAAAAGTTTGGTCATTTCAACTGGTACTTTGGATCAAAGCAATATATTGATGATTATTTCCCAAAATTTAAGGATGAGATTGCTCAAAAAATTAGTTCAATCCGCTTCAAGCATGGTGGTTATGTTTTTATGAACAACGCTAATGGTAAGCCAATTGTTATGGATGGAGCTATTTATAATGGTCTATTAAACTTGTTGACAGATACGATAGATCCCAGGCATCCCATTTTTATGGAAGAATTAGTTATTTTCCACAAAAAACCTGATGGCGATTTCTTCACCTATAAATGGAATAAACTCAATGAGAATACTCCTATTGAAAAGTGCTCGTTCGTTAAAGCATTCAAAGAATATAACTGGATTATTGGGGCAGGTTTCTATCTCGATGAAATTGGACAAACAATTGCTAATCAGCAGAAAATCTTAAAAAATGATCAACAGAAAAATATAGGACTGATACTTCTGATTCTTGCGATTTTGTTGTTTTTTGAAGCATTTATTATTTATCATTTTAATTTCAGGTATAAATCAGATTTTGATCGTTTTTTCAGGTTTTTCTTTTCTATGCAAACAAATCTCAATCAAATTGATGCTTCTGATTTGTTCTTCGATGAATTTAAGCAAGCAGCAGTTGCGGCTAACCAAATGGTAGAATCGCGCAGAGAAATTGAGGAACGGCTAATTGAGGAGCAAAAAAAAGCGACTGAATCGGATCGGTTGAAATCGGCATTTCTTGCAAATATGTCGCATGAAATCCGAACGCCAATGAATGCTATTATTGGGTTTTCTGAATTGCTCGAAGACAGCAATCAAGATACGGAAGACAAGACCCTGTTTGTAAAGCTGATTCGTAAAAACGGCGAAATTTTATTGAATCTGATTAATGATATCATTGATATTTCTAAAATTGAAGCTGATTTGATGGTAATTCGCAAAAAGAATATTCATCTGTATGACTTCATTCAGGAAATAAAAATACACTATGAAGAAACGCTGGATGTCAAACCTGATAAAAACCTACAATTCAATGTTCTCACAAATATTGAAGAAAGTTTTTTATTCTCTACCGACGAAGTTAGGCTTAGACAAATTTTTGATAATCTAATTGGAAACGCCATAAAATTTACTCATTCCGGCTCAATAACAGTTAACATATTGAAAAACAGGAATTTTATTCACTTCAAATTTTCTGATACTGGAATTGGCATACCCAAAGAAGAACAATCGGCCATACTCGAACGATTTATTCAAGCCGAACATAACCAAAATACAAACTATGGAGGAACTGGACTAGGACTTGCTATTTCAAAAAACCTGATTGATTTGCTAGGCGGGAAACTGGAGGTTGAATCGGAAGTTGGCAAAGGGTCTACCTTTCATTTTAGATTACCTCTCAATTAAACTTTGGGGACTTCGTACCATTTATTTACTGTTTCTTCAGGCATATAGTTCTTTATGTATTTTATGGCTTCTTCAGCATTAGAGGCAATAAAATACAATTTCCGGTAATTCTCTTTTGCAAATTTCTCCTCATACGATTTCTCAAACTGCCGCAAGAGGTCGTCGTAAAAACCATTCGTATTTATAAAAACGACCGCTTTATTGTGGTAACTCAGTTGTTTTAGCGTTATAACTTCAAGAATTTCCTCCAATGTACCAAAACCACCAGCCAATGCAATGAAAGCATCAGATAACTCCCGCATCTTGTACTTACGCTCCATCATATCTCCCGAAACTATAATTTCGTGTGCATGAGCTGAAGCAAGCTTAAAATCATGTAGCTTTTGAGGAATAATTCCAATGGTTTTTGCCCCGTTTTTACCAGCTTCGCGCGTAATAATGTCCATTAAACCAACATTAGATCCACCATTTATCAGGCAAAAATTCTCTTTGGCAATTAAGTGAGCTAATTGAATTGCCTCCTGAAAATAAACATCAGCAATGGCATTACTTGATGAGGAGAAAACACAAATATTCATCTTTTGAAATCTACAATTTAAAAAATTTACTATTTACGATTTTGGCAAAGTCACTCAAAACAGTAAATAGTAAATAATCAAACAGCCAATATTTTAGGCATCAATATTTGCATAAACAGCGTGATCTTCAATAAATTGGCGGCGAGGTGGGACCTCATCACCCATCAACATACTGAAAATATGATCGGCTTCAGCTGCATTCTCAATGGTTACCTGGCGTAACGTTCTTGATTCTGGATTCATGGTTGTTGACCATAACTGTTCAGCATTCATTTCACCAAGACCTTTGTAACGCTGAACATGAATACCTGTTTCTTTTCCTTCACCCCATTCTTCGATGAGTCGCAAACGTTGCTGTTCTGTCCAGCAATATTCTTCACGTTTACCTTTCTTTACTAAATATAGAGGTGGAGTTGCAATATAAACATGTCCACGTTGAATAAGCTCCTGCATAAAGCGGAAAAAGAATGTCATAATCAGTGTCGCAATGTGGCTTCCATCAACATCGGCGTCGGTCATTATCACCACCTTATGGTAACGTAACTTCTCAAGGTTCAAGGCTTTCGAGTCGTCATCGGTTCCAATAGTAATGCCCAAAGCTGTGTAAATATTTTTAATTTCTTCGCTTTCCAGAACTTTATGGATCATTGCTTTTTCGACATTCAGGATTTTTCCACGCAAAGGTAAAATAGCCTGAAACCGGCGATCACGGCCTTGTTTGGCTGTACCACCTGCAGAATCTCCCTCTACTAAAAAAAGTTCGCACAGAGTTGCATCTTTTTCAGCACAGTCAGCCAATTTGCCAGGTAAGCCTGCTCCTGAAAGAACATTTTTACGTTGTACCAATTCTCGCGCTTTACGTGCAGCATGACGAGCCTGAGCAGCCAGAATAACTTTATTAACGATAGCACGGGCTGACCGGGGATTTTCTTCCAGATAATTAGCTAGCATCTCGCTAACGGCCTGATCAACAGGTAGACTTATTTCAGAGTTACCCAATTTTGTTTTGGTCTGACCTTCAAACTGAGGCTCGGCTACTTTAACTGAAATAACAGCGGTTAAACCTTCCCGGAAGTCATCGCCATTGATTTCGAATTTCATGTTTTTAAGCATTCCGCTGTTCTCTGCGTACGTTTTCAATGTACGAGTCAAACCTCGACGGAACCCAGTTAAATGTGTACCTCCTTCAATCGTATTAATATTATTCACATAGGAATGAATATTTTCAGTAAACGAAGTGTTGTAATGCAATGCAATTTCAACAGGTACACCAGCTTTTTCCGAGGAAATGTGGATAGTTTCATCGATCAGCTTTTCCCGAACATTATCAAGATACTCAACAAATTCTTTTAACCCTTCTTTCGAGTAAAAGCTATCGTGTTTGTATTCTCCATTCGAAAGAACTACTCGTTTATCAGTTATATTTAAGTGCAAACCGGCATTCAAAAAAGCTAATTCGCGCAAACGGGCCGATAATATTTCATATTTATAATCTGTTACAAGAAAAATAGATGCATCAGGCTTAAATTCCACGGTGGTACCTGTACGATCAGTTTCTCCAATAACACGAACTTCGTACAACGGTTTTCCGCAGGAATATTCCTGTTCCCATATACTTCCTTCACGGTAAACTTTAACATTACACATCGTTGACAATGCGTTGACGCACGACACCCCAACACCATGCAAACCGCCGGAAACCTTGTAACTATCTTTATCGAATTTACCTCCGGCATGTAAAACTGTCATTACAATTTCGAGAGCCGATTTGTTTTCTTTAGAGTTAATACCGGTAGGAATACCACGACCATCGTCAATAACTGTAATGGAATTATCTTCGTTTATAAATACATCAATATTCTGGCAATATCCGGCAAGAGCTTCGTCAATAGAGTTATCAACAACTTCATAAACCAAATGATGCAAACCTTTTTCGTTCACATCGCCAATATACATTGCCGGACGTTTACGTACCGCTTCTAAACCTTCAAGTATCTGAATACTATCGGCATCATAATCGCCGTTTGCTCCTTGCGTTCCCCAGTTTTGGGTTTCTTCTAATTCTTCCATCAATCAAGTTATTAAAATATTCCATTAACTTACCCATTCAATCCTAAACATCAGGATTAAAATCAATTACAGAAATTTAATTTTCTGCTTTTTTTGAAGAATTTTGCAATGGGTAATATGAATAGATATTTGATTCTCAATAAATTCTTCACTGTTGATTCTCTTGTACGAAAATCAGTCGCAAATATAGCAAAAAAGTCGTACCGCGGGAGACTAAAAAAGTTCATAAATTGTTAAACTTTCTAACAATTTATGAACTTTTTTATATGTGATTTTCAATAACTTACAAAACAATAGATTTTAGTCCAATTTTAGAACCTGTAGCTTATACCAGCCAGCCAGTTAAAGTTTTTATTGGTGTACCCCAACCACTGCTCGTACTTCTGGAACCCAAGGTTATTGAGTTTACAGAAGAAATTCAGGTTCTTTGAAAAATAGTATTCAGCACCTAGATTCAGGTCGATAATGGGATTCATTTCTCGTGGTATCGGTATATAATAAGTGTTGTAGCCATAACCATATGATGCAGAATAATGTTCTTCCCAAAGTGCAGCAGTTCTTTTCCCGATAACAAATAAATCAGCAGAAAATTTAAACTGGTCATTAGGTCTATAAATCCCAGATAATGTCAAATCGAAATTTGGCATATTCCAAGGTTTTTCCAGCGTTTTTAATTTGTAGGAGTAATAATTTCCCAATAAATGAATTGAGAAATCATCAGAAACCGTATGCAATACTTCACACGATAACTTCAAAACATTTACATCATCGTAAACTAAATCGAAGGTATTTTCCAACTTGGAATCTAAAAGATTATACCCTGGTTGCCCATAATAAACCGTAGTTCTATCATAATTAATGCAATTCAATACATAGAAATGCTGATCCTTCACCACCGAATAAGTTGCCGAGGCCACATAATTGGTTTTGGGTGTAAACTTACCTTTGAAACCGCCCGAAACAACATACTGGTAATTGGTATTGGCCAAATCATGATACGGATTGACATACCAATTTTCGGCTGCAATAGTCGAATAAGTATTTTGTTTCAGATAACCATCAACTCCGGCAAACAGCGTCAACACCTCCGGAACCGGCGACCATTGAGCGTTCAACTTTGGAGAAAGGTAAAACTTTGCATCGGTTTTAGTTTCAAGTACAGCAGTAGCATTTACTCCAATTTGCAGACTTGCAACATCAGCAGTCCATTTCACCGATGGATCTGCTCTCAGCACTTGCTGACTGGTTCCTCCATAAGTGTTTGTCAATCTACTTAATATACTATCCGATTTATTAATTGTTAATGAAGCATCGAGCATTCCCAGCATTTTATCGAACTTCTTCGATACATTTCCTGAAGCTATAAACTCGTGTTCTGTTTGCCCTGTTTTACTGCCAAAATAGTGGTATTGAGCTTTAAAATCGTAATTTATCCCTGAAGAAAGTGGCGCCTCGCTTTTCAGACGCACCGAAGCTGTTCCTTTCGCAAAATACTGTTTATACCCAAACCACGGGATCATTTGTTCTTTTTGCTCGTCGGACAACAAATCGCTCGCGTAACCATAATAAGTAAAAGCCTGCCGATCAAAATCCAACCGGACTGTCAGTGTCGATTTCCGCAAGAACCGTTCAACAAAAATCTCACCTGAATTTAATGATTCGGGCGCATTTACAACATCATTATTCAATAATTTAACTTCGCCTGAAGAAGAAAGATGGTTAAAATGTAATCCAAAATTGGTTTTCTTGTCTGATCGGGCATTAAAAAACAATTCGCCATAAGGCGTTTGATAATTGCCCATACCCAATTTCAACAAACCATTTCCCAATTCGGGTCTCGGCTCTCCAACCATTTTAGCAGCTGCAACCGGAGTTGGGTCGAAGGTTGTGTAAACCGGTTTACTATAAATCGAATAATCAAACGTAGGAGGTTCTGTTTGCTCAGGTTTTATTTGCGGAATATCATTTATCTTTTGAAACTCCTGAATAGTAGGCTGATACGCCTTTACAACCTCGACCTCCTTTTTCAACTTGGTTGTATCCTGCTGCGCCTTGGTGGTCAAAGCAATCAAAAATACCAAGAATACTATTGCTATTGATTTATATTGCGTCCTCATTTTTTGTCTATTTTACTTTTTCTTTTCTCCTGAAATATTGATTTCCAACGGTTTATTTTGATTCTTGGTTTGAGTTGCCTCTTTCGCCTCTATCTGTTGTAGTTTTTGGCGTGTCATCTCCAGAATCCCGTCTTCCTTATCCGGGTAGTTTTCTTCAACACTTTTCAGTGTATGTTTCGCCTGAAAATCATCTCCATTTTTTAAATATATATCAGATAACAAAAGGAAACTTTTTGCAAGCCAGAATTGGTGTGGCGAGTTTTTGTCAATAAAATCCATAATTTCCTTTTCCGACTCTTTCAGATTTTGTTTATCGAAAAGGATTTGAGCCACCAGATATTTCGCTTCGGCCCCTTCAGCTGAATTCGTGTCACCCGAAAGTTTACTTAACACCGGCAAAGCTTTATCAGGGTTTCCAATGTTGTAATAAGAAACGCCAAGCTTATAATTGGTTTCACGTTTCAAAATATCAGACACTTTTTCAAGTGCCAGTATTTTGGTTGCTGCATCAATACTGGCCTGATAGTTGGCCAATTTAAATTGACAGCGCATAATACCAGTCAGTGCATCGGGTAGGTTTTTACCAGAAGTTGATAATGTTGCCAAACGATCAAAATAGGCCAGCGATTGCTTGTAATTTTGATCGTTGTAATACAATCCGGCAGCCTTTAGCAGGGCCAGTTCTGTGAAATCATTATCAGGCTGAGCAATAACTTGTTCAAATTCGGTTAAAGCTTTATCAAATTCGCCATCGTTGTACAAAAGTTGCCCAAGGTAATAATGCGAATTCAAAACAAAACTTCCGGTAGAGAATTGGCTTAAATACTTTTCAAATTGCTGCCTGGCCTTTTTATCCTCGTTCATATAGAGCTTTTCGGCTGACTGATAAAGTAAGGAGTCCTGTTCACTAACCGAAATCTGAGTTCCGTTGCCTAATTTGTTGGTGTAGGCAAAATACGAATCTACATCATTCAACTCTACATAGCTATTTTTCATTCCGGCTAAAGCGGCCTGTGTTTCAGGAGTATTCGGAGACCTATCAACAACTTTTTTATAATAATCGACTGAACCTTTAAAGTCGTTGGCATTGTACGAAACCAAGCCAAGTTGAACCAACGACTTATTCACCAGATTGCTTTGTGGATATTTACTAATCAAATCTTTATAATAGTTTATTGCCGTTTGAGGCTGATTGATTCGTTCGTATGTCCGGCCCAATTCGTAAAGTGCATCATCCTGATAAGAAGAATTGGGGTAATTCTGGATTAATGTATTTAATGCTGTTATTTTGCCCTGATTATCTCGTTGTAAACCCAGGCAGAATGCTTTCTGAAAAAGTGCATAGTCGGCATCATAAACATTCATGCGTAACACTTTATCGTAATTCGAAATGGCCTTAACATAATCACGATTCAGAAAATTGCAATCGCCCAAACGGTTATTGGCATCGGCAACTTTCTCGCTTCGGGGATCATCGTCCAGATTCAGGTACTTTCCGAAGAAATCAGCTGCTGTTGCATAATCTTTAACCTGAAAATAGGCATAAGCCAAATTATAATGTGCCGTTTTGTATTCCTGAAGGGCAAAAACTCCTTCTGATTTCAGGAAAGAACTGTAAACAGAGATCGATTTATTAAAATCACCCAATCTGAACAAGGCTTCAGCTTTCCAGAACAAGGCCAAGGCATGAAAACTTTTATTGAAATCGCCGGCATCAAGCGATTTATCAAAATTTTCTATAGCGCCTTTATAATCAAGGTTATTGAAACTTTCCAAAGCACGATAATAAGCAACGCGCTGATAAGCTTTTTTCACCGATTGGTTTTTCACTTTTATTTTCTCAATTGACGCCATAGCTTCACGGTAATTACTGGTACTCATGTACACTTTTACCAGGTAATCATACGCTACGTCGTTTCGTTCCGAGTTTGGGTAAAGTGAAATATATTTATCAAATGCATTAATGGTTTCGTTAAACGGCGAGTACGACAACTCGTAGGTAATTTTTGCATAATTGAATAGCGCATCTTCTTTAATTTTCGCATCGAAATCTAATTGTGAAGCAGCTTCGAATGCCTGACGCGCTTTGTTTTTATCGTTCACAACAACATAACAACTTGCCAGGTGATAATAAGCATTTTGAGCCAATTCGTCCTTGCCTTTTGATGCTATTTCAAGGTAAGATATCGCTTTGGCCTCGTTGCTGCCAAGGTAATAGCAGTAACCAAGCATATAATTCTCTTCCCTACCCTTATTGTTTTTGTCCGACAAGTAGAATTCGAGGAATTGGACAGCATTTTTAAACTCGCGCAAATGAAAATATGAATTACCCAATAAACGCGCCAGTTCTGGCTGCTGGTCGGCTGACACACGATTGATTATCTGGGATGTATAATCAACAACCTCGCGATATTTTCCCTGTTTGTAATAAATCTGGCTGATGTAGAATGGTATAACTTTTTCAAAAACCGAATTTTTCTGCAGTTTCAGAAATTCTTTCAATGCCGTTTCGTAGTTATTATTCAAATAATTGATATGACCAAAATAATATCCGGCAGGTGCAGCGTAAAGCGATCCACCTTCTTTAATTTCCGCAAAATCGGTAAGAGCTGCTTCAAACTTTTCCTTCTCAAAATTCGAATAGCCCCGCATGTAATAGAAATGAGCACAATCTTCGTCTGAAAGAGCTGTCTTATCTATGTCTTCCAGTGTTTTCAGCGCAGCGGGATACTTCTTGTTATCAAACTGGTAAATTGCTTCTTCAAACAGCGCCCTGTTTTTAAACGAACTTTCAGGATATTGTTTCAAATAGGCAGAAACCTGCTCCTCCGCATTACCATTATCAAGCTTTAAGCTACACATTGCTTTATAAAACATTGCTTCGGCCCGAATATTGGAGTTTTGGCTCGTATTATTGGCAATCTGCTCAAATTGAGCCATTGCCGAAATATAATTTTGGTCTTTATATAATTCTTTAGCCTTTTGTATTTCCTGATTGACTGATTGGTAATAAACTGTTTTCTGAGCATTCAAAACAGCTGGCAATAAAGCCAGAAAAAGCAACAGCGAAAATGACCTGATTGTTTTCATATAAATCATGGTTGTATGTATCATTATTATCGGGTACATAAATTGTACCACTAAATATAAATGACAAAAATAATAGTTAAACGTTGCGTTGCGAAATAAACTTAATGAATGAGACATCTCGTTTATATTCAATCCAATTCAAAAAACAAAACTGATATTAATGCACTATTAGTATTTCGAAGAACAAAAAAAATTAGTTTTGCATGTGTATCAAAAAAGTCTCTTATGTCAGATCAAATAATAATTGAATTAAAAAACGCTGATATTTTTCAGGGTGACCACCTTGTTCTTTCAGACATTTCACTTGAAATCAAAACAGGTGAATTCGTTTATTTTATTGGTAAAGTGGGTGCCGGGAAAACCAGCCTTATTAAAACATTAAATGCCGAGCTCCCACTTGAGAATGGGATAGGGAGTGTTGCCGGATTTAACCTTGCCGAGATTAAGCATAATGAGATACCTTTTTTAAGGCGTAAACTTGGTATTGTTTTCCAGGATTTTCGGTTACTTAACGACAGAAACGTTTATTCAAATTTAGAATTTGTGCTAAAAGCAACCGATTGGAACAGCATTGAACTCATTGATGAACGGGTTAATGAAGCGTTGAAGGTTGTGGGAATGGAAAGCAAAGCTCAGTTAATGCCTCATCAACTTTCGGGTGGAGAACAACAAAGAGTTGCTATTGCCCGCGCATTGCTTAATAATCCGGAGATTATACTTGCCGACGAGCCAACTGGAAACCTTGATCCACAAACATCAGTTGAAATTATCCAGATTTTTAAGGACCTAAACCTGCAAGGGAAAACAATAATCATTGCAACCCACGACTATCCGATAATCCGCAAATTTCCTTCGCGTATTATTACAGTAGACCAGCAACAAATATTCGAGACTATTATTAATAAAAAAGAAAATTAGCAGAATTTTATGCAGACAGTCCTTTCATTTCTTCGCCAGATAAGTGATAACAACAATAAAGTTTGGTTAGACGCCCATAAAAATGAATACCTTGAAGCCAGCCAAATTTTTACTGAATTTGTTAGAAAATTGATTGCCGGCATTGGTGAATTTGATGAATCTGTAAAAGACCTTACCCCGAAAGACTGCATGTACCGGTTTAACCGCGACACTCGCTTTTCTCCCAACAAAATGCCTTATAAAACTCACTTTGGCGCCTTTGTGTGTCCAAAAGGAAAAAACTCAGGATATTCGGGCTATTATTTTCATATTGAGCCAGAAGGAAACGGTTATCTGGGAGGTCATCAGCTTGACACAGGTGTTTATTGTCCCGAGCCTGAGGTTCTGAAAAGTATCCGCGAAGAAATTTATTTTAATGGTGATTTGTTTGATTCAACAATAAGGGAGGCTTTGGGTTTTAGAGTGGAAGATAGTCAGGCTTTGAAAAAGGTACCAAGAGGCTATCCGGCTGATTTTAAACATGCTGAATACTTAAAACTGAAGAACCCTTGTCTTTGCAAACATGTAGGTGATGATTTTATTTTAAGCCAGGATTTGCTGAAAAATACCCTGGAAGCCTTTAAAATGACAAAGGAGTTCAATTCGTTTCTGAATAAAGCGATTAGTTACGCCAAAGAATAATTAGCAGAATCGCTGAAAAATACTTTTAAGCACATTTTCTTCCTTCTCCCAAATCAGTTCTTCGGCGGCCTTTGGCAAATTCTCAAGCCATATTTGCCTTTCACTGTCGTTAAAAAGAGCATCTTTAATTACTTCCACTAATTCACTTCGGTTGCCTGCTTCAATGTAAGTTCCAACCCTATACGCTTCAACAACCTGCCGCATCTCAGGTAAATCGGAAACCAAAACAGGCACTTCTGCCTGAATGTAATCGAACAGTTTGTTGGGTAAGGCAAAGCGGTAATTCAGTCCCAAATCTTCTTCGAGCGAAATGCCCAAATCGGCTTTTCTGGTCACTTCATATAATTCCTGAAACGGCAGGCGGCCAAGGAATCTCACCTTCGATTCAAGGTTCAGCGCTGATACCAATTCCTTTAATTTCTGTGTCAGATCGCCATCGCCAGCCAGCCAAAATTCGGCTCCTTCAATAAACTGCATGGCTTTTATCGTTTCTTCAAGTCCGCGGCCTAGATTTAAAGCGCCCTGATACAGAATTACCTTTGGAGTATTGCTACTGATCCGATGACTCGAAGTCATCGGATCAGTATTCGAGGAGGTTGCAAGAACAGGCAAATTGCGCACCACTCTAAAATCAACATCATATTTCCTTCGATAAACTTCGGCAATCGACTCGCAAACGGTGTAGGCAGCATCAACTTTTGGTACAAGCATCTTTTCTATCCTCGTCCAAATAGCTTTTACCCATGGTCGGTTTACCAGCTCCGGTAATTCAGTAAAATACTCGTGACTGTCATACACCAAAGGCTTTCGCCTGATTCGCGATGCCAAATAATTCGCCGGAAGCGTATCCAAATCGTTGGCTACAAAAACATCAATTTTCAGGCGAAGCAAACAGAAAAAAAGCCGCAGGTTGTATTCGAAGTAAAGCAACGGGCCTTTCCTGAAAAGTAGTTTCATCCGGTGTGTTTGGTAAGTACGCTCAACCGGACGGCTTTCTGGTAAAATACGGCCAATCAGAACAGGTTCAAAACCCATTTGCTGAAGGCTTGTGGACACTTTATGCACCCGGTTATCGGTTACCAGGTCGTTAATTACGCTGAGCGAAACTTTCTTCAAGGCTAATTCTGATGGTTCGTTATGCCAAGGTAAACGAAAAAGGACAATCTTCTGTTATCTTTGCCAGAAAATAATTCCGATGATACGCGTTTACTCCGATTTCTCCCTGAAAAAGTACAACACTTTTAATATTGATGCCAAGGCCAAATACTACTTCGAATACACCGAACCTGAGGATTTGGCCGAATTTCTGATGCGAAACAAAGAGTGGCCCAACTGGCAGCGCCTTATTATTGGAGAAGGAAGTAACCTGTTGTTTATTAACGATTTTGATGGATTGGTGATTAATCCGAATATTCCCGGAATCCAAGTAGTACGCGAAGATCGAAACAACGTTTGGCTCGAATCCGGAGCGGGTGTTGTATGGGACGAGCTGGTTGATTTTGCTGTATTCCACAATTGGGGCGGCATTGAAAATTTGTCACTTATCCCCGGGAAAGTTGGAGCAACCGCCGTGCAAAACATTGGCGCGTATGGCATGGAAATTCAAAACCGTATCGAATCGGTTTCGGGCTTCGATTTGGGAACCTTGACTAATTACACTATAGAGGCTTGTGATTGCCAGTACGCCTACCGCGACAGCATTTTCAAGAACCAGTTGAAAGACCGTTTTATCATCACTTCCGTGGTTTTCAAGCTTGATAAATTTCCGGAGTTTATCCTGAACTATGGCGACCTGAAAACCGAAACCGAAAGGCTGAGAAATATTAATTTGCGAAATATTCGTAAAGCAGTTATTACCATTCGCGAATCGAAACTGCCCGACCCAAAAGTGTATGGTAATGCTGGAAGTTTCTTTAAAAATCCGATTGTTGAATCATCGTTGGCCAAACAATTGCTGGCCGAAAACCCTAAAATGCCCCACTACCCTGCTTCGGAAGGCAAAACCAAACTGGCAGCAGGCTGGCTCATCGAACAATGTGGTTGGAAAGGATTCCGGCGGGGCGATGCTGGTGTACATGAAAAACAGGCCCTGGTATTAGTAAATTACGGAAATGCTACGGGTGAAGAGATTTACGACCTCTCGGATGAAATTCGCCAGTCAGTTCGTGAAAAGTTTGGAGTGGAGTTGGAAAGGGAAGTGAATGTGATTGGGTAAAAAATAATCAGTTGGCCGCTTACTTCTTAAAAAGATCCAATGTGTGTTGCACCAAAGCCACCCCTCCCCACTTCCCGTGGTGCGGAATTACCCATTTAGCATCAACATACTTCTCCTGAACTTTCTTTACAGATACAGGCCACTCGCTCATATTGGCATCGCCGGTAAAACCAAGATTGGGACTTTCAAGCGACTTAATCATACACCCACCAAACAGCAGGTTTAGTTCCTTGATGTAAACCGTCAGGTTATCGGGCGAATGCGATTCTCCGGGAAAATAAACTTCGAAACTCAATTTTCCTTTTTTCAGGAGCAAGCCCTTTTCAATCGGGAAAACATGATCGGGTTTCGAAAACTTCATTTCAGTATAAGCTTTCAGGTATTTTTCCTGCCCGGGATTTTGCAACCAAGAAAGCATCAACTTCTGTGTTGCTGCCAAACGTTCATCAATTAGCTGACAGGTTCGATCCGATCCAAAAACCGGGATTTTGTGCTGAAGCAAACATCCGGTCCCTCCAAGGTTATCGGGATGAAAGCCTGTAAGAATAGCTATAATTTTTTTTGGTTTAATTTCCTTGCCAATAAATCGCAACACTTGTTCAGTTGCTTCATCAGTGTAAGGAGTGTCAATCAAAACAAGTTCTTTGTCCGATGCCTTCACAATCAACGAATTAGATTCCCATGGAAAAGAATGCGTCGCCACCCAAACGTCATCAGTTAACCGACTTATTTTTAACTCCGAATTTAAAACGGTGGTATTTTGAGCAAAACAGACACTACCCATCCAAAGAAGGTAAACAAATAAGGTTAAACTTCTCATTTGCTTTAGTTTTAGTTATTGTTTTTCAGCTATAAAAATTAAATCAATAGTTACCGAACCATCCGGTTCAAGATAATTCTGACGATCAAACCGGACAACCCGAAATCCGCTTCGACTAAACGCCAATTCCAAATCGATTTGTTCGTGGTAATTGAAATAAATTTCCGAATCGCCCGAAAAACTGGTTTTCTCGAAACCGGCCCTGTTTTCGTCACCTTCCATCGTACTCAGGTAAATAATGCCACCGGGATTTAAAAGCGATGAGCAGTCGGAAATCAGTTTTACTGCATCTTCTTTCGACAAAAATGGCAAACAAAACGAGCACATCACCGCATCGAACTTTTCAGCAATTACAGAAATATCCCGAACATCCATCACCCTGAATTCCACATCAGGCAAGGTTTTCAGGGCAAGTTCAATCATTTTGGGTGCCAGATCAACGGCCAGAATCCGACTTTCAGGAAACCGGTTTTTCAGGAATTTGGTAACATTGCCCGGACCACAAGCGAGCTCCAAAATAGCCGGGCCTGTTACTTTTACCTGACTTACAAAAAAGGTAAGCTGATCGATATAACCGTTTACGTTCTCGAAACGTCCGGCATATTCTTCAGCAAATTCATCAAATCTCTGAACTGAAACATCAAAGTTCGCCATCTTCTATTCTTCAGAATTCTCAGCCGCTTCGTATTGGGCAATTACTTCTTTCGCCCGATCAACATCAAGGCTCGAAACGAAAATCTTTACCGGGCCAGCGCCACCTGCATCCACATTCCAGGGAGCCAACATGCCCATTTGCGAGTCCTTCAGGAATGATTCAATATCAGCATTTTCCAAAAGACTTTTCACCATAGTAGCCTGCCACTGCGTACCATCGAACACTTCAACCAAAGAAATTTCATTTTCTGCTTTCATCGCTGTTTTGTTTAAGGTTTATCGAATTATAAAACTTGTCAGCTTTCTCAAATAACCGGGTTCCAAATAAGCGCCTAAACCGGGAAGTTCAGGCAAAGTAATCAGCCCATTATTTCCATAGCTTATCCCTCCTGAAACCGGATCTTCGCAAAACATCAGCGGAGTATCAAAGTCGTAAAAACGAACCTGATCGCTGGTCAACGCCAAATGCGCCGAAGCTGTAAAACCGATTCGCGATTCGAGGAAACCACCAATTTGTAGCTGCAAGTTAGCGATTTCGGCCAATTTAATAATCTTTTGAGCCTTAAATATTCCCGACGATTTTCCCAGCTTGATGTTGAACGAAGGTGCAGCTCCCAGATCAATCAAACGCTGTGCGTCGTGGTGATCACAGCACGATTCATCGGCCATAATCATTACCTTACTCTCGCGACTGATTCGGGCTAATTCCATATAGTTCCACCGGGCAATGGGTTCTTCGCAAAATTGAATGTTCAAATCAGCAAGTTCATTGAGAACACGAATAGCCGAATCGGCATTCCATCCCTGGTTGGCATCGAGCCGCAGCGGAATTTCGTTGCCAATTTGCCTCCGGATTGCCTTTATCCTGAAAATATCCTTGTCCGGGTCGTTTCCCAGTTTAACCTTTATCACCTCAAAACCACGATCTTTAATTTCCTGTGCATCGGCAACCATTTGCTCTGGTTCATTGATACTTACTGTATAGTCAGTTTTCAGGATTTTATTGTTTTTTCCACCCAGAAATGCGTATAATGGCAGTCCGGCAGCCTGGGAAGCAATGTCGTACAAAGCAATGTCGAAAGCGCTTTTGATGCTCGAATTGCCAAAAATGGTGCGGTCCATCGTTTCGGAGCAAGCCTCAATATCCAGCGGATTTTTCCCAATCAACGATTGAGCCAGGTAGTTGGAGACGACATAACAGGTTTCCATACTTTCGCCGTTAATAGGCATAAATGGACTGCACTCGCCAAAACCCGTCAAATCCTCGTCGGTTCTGACAACAACCACTACATTTTCGGCGTAGTCAAACGATCCGAGCGAGATCACGAATGGCTTTTTCAGCTTCACCGGGAATTTGTAAACCTCTATTTGGGTAATATGCATAGCTTCTGAAATTATTTATTCGAACATAATTCAAAGCTACAACTTTACGCCTGTAAAAAAATGGAATATGAAATAATGGTTACAGAAATATAATATTTCAAAGGAATAGCCATCAATAAGAAGTGGTCATTCATCCAAACAAATCATTTGTATGAACAACCACTTCCTGAAAATTAAAGGACGCTTAATTCTCTGAATACCATTTAATTTGCTGCGAAGCGCGCATCACAATAGCCAAAATCACGAACAGTCCGATACTTCCGGCAAGCAGCGCGTAATCCTGTAATTGCAAAATGGTGAACAGGAACAGGTAAAGCCCAACTTGCAGAAGCGTTACCCAACCCATCAGTTTCAGGTCTTTCAGAATCGACAGGGCGTACCAAGAAATCAGTGCCGTTACTGCCAATGCCGAAATCAGGTAAGCCGCATTGAACCCGATTTGCTCGCCGATGGAAGTCAGGAGCGCATAAAAAATGAGCAATGCAAAAGCCACCAGCGAATACTGGAACGGGTGAATCTTCGTCCGGCTTTTGATTTCGATAAAGATGAAAATGATGAAATTCAGCGCGATAAACAAAATGGCGTACTTCACCGAGCGCATCGACTTTTGGTAATGATCAACCGGAATCAGCAATTCGACGCCCAGCGTGGCTTCGTGTGTGTTAAATTTGTTGCCTGCCCACTGCTGCGGAAAATTGCGGTTCAGGTGCGTCACGCGCCAGTCGGCTGTAAAGCCCGATGCGGTCACATTGCGAGTTTCAGGAAGAAATGCGCCCGTAAAACTGGGTTGGCTCCAAGTGGATTTCATCGCCACTTCCGACGTTTTGCCCAGCGGCTCCACCGACAAATCTTCCGAACCATTCAAAACCAATTCCATCTCGAAATTGAGCGGCTGTTTCAGATCAATTTTTCCGGCTTTTACCGTAATGCCCGACTTAAATAAATCGGTGTCGGCCACGCCAGGTTCAACCGCGCAATGTTGACCGTTTACGATTAACTCCGGAAGATTTTTGATGCCGCGCATATCCGAAATTCCGATCGTGAAATAGGCGGCATCCCAGTTGTACTGCGCATTCTGAATCTCCAGTAGTGAGCCGTCGGGCTGCGCAAACGAACCTTTCATGTTCAGTCTTCCTTCGTAAACCACCACCTCATAAATGCCACGTTTCCGCTTTTCGGGCAAAAGTTCGCCGTTGGTTTTCAGCGTTTCAGGCAAAAAATGGGCGATGCCTTTCCGGTCAATGGTGCCTTGCCCGTTTTCATTTTGCTCCTGAACGGTAAACGGCACATTCAGCACCGGACCGGCAACCACCTGTTTGCCACCCCATTGTGCGTAGAGCTCCTGTTTCACCTGCTCGCCGAGGGCAATCCGTTCGCGAATCAAATCCTGAATAAAAAACGACGGAATCAGCAGCACAAAGGCCAAACCCATCACGACAATCATTTTAACACTGTAACTGTTCAGAAAATTTTGAATTTGTTTTGTTTCCATAGCTTTGAGATTATTAAAAGTACTTTGAATTTCAAAGTTTGTGATTAAAAAAATTTATTGGTTGCTAATCAGTTGTTCCAGGGCCGCTAAATGCTGGCGAAACAAATCCTTTCCCTGCTCGGTTGCCCTGTACGTTGTGCTGGGTTTCCGGCCAACAAACTGCTTGGAAACCACAATAATTTCCTGCTGTTCCAAAGCTTTCAGGTGGCTGGCCAGGTTGCCGTCGGTCAATTCGAGCAGTTCCTTCAGGGCATTGAAATCCAGCGTGTCGTTCACCATCAGCGCCGACATGATTCCAAGCCTGATGCGGCTTTCGAACACTTTCTGCAGATTTGAAATCGGATTTTTCACCAGAGTCTATTTACAATTTACGATTTACCATATATTGTTGCGGGTTACGAGATTCGGGTTACGAGTTTTTCCCCGCGCAACTCGTAACATGCAACTCGCAACTATTTTTGCCAACTGCGACTGAACACTGCGACTGCGCTACCGCTCGTACCTCCTCCACATCACCACCCCATACACCAGATGCAATACGCCAAAACCCAGCGCCCAGAACAGGATTCCATAAGAAGCAAAGATTCCGGCTAAAAGTCCGAGAAACAGTTGGCCCATTCCCAACCAATGAATTTCGCCCGAGGTGAATTTGCCTGCATTCACCAAAGCGAGTCCGTAAAAGATTAGCATGGCCGAAGCCGCCAAATCAATGCTGTTGCGCGAAACCAAAATAAGCACAAATATTCCTCCTGAAACGATGGGGATCAGCAAATGAGTCAGCACCCGTTTGGTAGAGCTTGTCCAGAATCTTTGCCCGGCCTTTTGCGCTTTCCGGTACGAAAACCAGATGGCAGCCACTCCGGCCAACAGCAGCACAAGCAGTGCAACCACTCCCAATCCGATGGTCACGCTGTTGAGGGGCGAGCCACCAACAGTGCACAAAAATTCGTCATACTGAATCCTGCCGGAGTCGAGCACGACAATCCAGGCGATGGCCGCGCCAATCAAAGCACTGGTGCCGGCAAAAAAGCCTGCCCAACTATTGAGCAACATAAACTTCGACGACCGTTCCATGATTTCACGGATGGCCTGAATATCTTCTTTGGGATTCGGTGTGTTCATATTTTTAAAAGTACTTTGAAATACAAAGTTAATTTCTAAAATCGAATTTGCAATAGGGAGGAAGAAAAAAATAGTCCCGAAAGGACTGAATTTGAATAACCGAAAAGTTGTTGAAGTGAAATACAATACTTGTTGTGCAACAGAGACTTTTATGGGCTATACCACCCGCTGTGCCTTCGTCCTCTTTTTCCCAAGCTCTTTAGCTTGTAATTCTAAAGATTTAATAATCTCAACGTCAGACTCAAAACTAAATAGTCGGCTAGCGCCTAATTCTCGAGTCTGAATTACAATTTTATAGTCATATCCTTTCCCAAAGGAGGCTTTCTCAAGTTTTTCGATGGCATCTTCAAGTGTTTCATAATCTCCTTGAATTTTAACAGGAACAGGAATACCGTTAATTTGCTCTTTTAAAAACCCGTCAATTCCTGAATTCCGCTGAACCGGAATTGCATTAATGTTTTGAAGAATGGCAAGCTCCTTTTCTGTTTTTTCGAGATAACTTTCAGTTCCTTTATTTAGTAATTCCGATTCTGTAATTACCATTTCATCTAGCCTTGAAACAGTCAAATCTACAGCATCCTTTGACTTGTCTATGCCAATAAAATTTCTTTTTAAGTGCTTTGCAGAAACACAAGTCGTACCGCTACCACAAAATGGGTCTAAGATTAGGTCTCCTTCATCAGTCGCAATGCGAATAATCTGGTTGAGCAACAATACAGGTTTTTGAGTAGGGTATCCTGTTCTTTCTTTTGCTTTAGGATTAAGATATGGTATATCCCAAATATCAGATAAAGGAACCCCTTTCTTTTCTTTGCCAATTACAACATTCCCATTTTCATCTTTCTTATATACAGATTTCCCATTCTCATCTCGCTCTCTTTCTTGTAAAATTTGGTCAATATTTGTTGTTGCTGAGTAGTCGGTATATATCGTATTAAATTTAAAATCCTTTGTTTTAGAGTAAAAGAATATTATTTGATGTGCATTTAATAATCCTTTTTTTGAATTTGACCAACGTTTATATGACCAAACAATCTCGCTTTGAAAATTATCACGTCCAAAAACTTTGTCAAGGATAATTCTTATGTTGTGCGAAGCTGTTTTGTCGCAATGAAGAAAAACACTACCAGTATGCTTCAACACTCGTTTACATTGAATTAATACATTTTCAATGAGTTCTAAATATTCATTTAAAGAATTGTATTTATCTTCAAACTCGTATGTTTTTGCATTATCCCTAGTTTTAAGAGAATGTGTTTTTTGAGTAAAGAAAGGCGGGTCAAAATAAACCAAGTCAACACTTTCTGTTTTTACTTCCTTTAACTTATCCTGACAATCACCACAAATTATTTTATTGGTTTCCATATTCAGGGGTTCTTTCATTCGCAACTTCCGTTAAAATAGCCTTTAGGTCAACTCCACTATAAGTTTTCAAAAAGTCCCAAGCTTCATCGCCTCCATAATATTCTCCCTCAACACCAGCATATAATGTTTTTAATGTCTCTTGTATTCGAATTGCTTGGTCTCTCTGAGGATAATAAAACATCACTCGAATAGGCTTGTAACCGTGTCCTTTTATAACTTTAACTCTGGTGTGTTCCTTGGTAATGTGGTCTCCATCGGTAGTTGCATCTCGCCATTTTACTTCAATGGCATCATTTTCATTCAGAAAATCGATTTCGAATGTATTAGGTCTTTGCCCCAATGTATTTTCTACTTTTGTTTTAATCCCTTCTGGAAATTTATAATTTAGACACAAGGTAGCAGCCTCCTCTAAAAATGAACCAGCATATTTGTATAAAAAACGTCCAGTATTTTGATAAATATCTATTAACTCACCTTCCTTAGTGGTAATTCCTAAAACTCTATAGATTAAATAATGAGAATTATCATCCGATTTCATGGCCTCCTTCCGCTCTTCAATTTTTTCTTTGAGATTAGACGCATAGGCCTCTGCTAATTCCGTTATTCTATTCTTTAAATTTTCCATTGGACAAAGTTACATTTTTCTCAGATTTGTTTGCTTCGCAGTGTCTTTTTAAGCAAGAACGCCGCTGTAAAAGCACGGCAAATTACTATTTATTTTTATTACAATACCATCTACAGTTCCGAAACATTTCCTTTTTTTTTATTGAATTCCAACTAGTTGCCGCCAAATAAGTTTTCCCAAAATCTACACCACCCAATCTACAAATCCAATATATTCAGTTATTTTTCTTCAAAAACAAACAACCCCTGACCCAAAAGCTATCTTTCGAATCAGGGGTTGCTGTATGGGTGTCGCGATTTCCAATCGCGAAATAACCGGCGATTAAAAATCGCCGCACCCAACTATCCAATTTCCCGTGTAATCGCAATAGCCGCAATGGTTCCGTCGGCAATGGCGGTGGTAATCTGGCGGTATTTTTTGCTGGTTACGTCGCCCACGGCAAACACGCCGTCGATATTGGTGCGTTTGTCTTCGTCGGTCTTGATGTAGCCCCACTGATCGAGTTCCAGCTCATTTCCAAAGATTTCAAGGTTCGGTTTTTGCCCGATAAACACAAAGATTCCATCGATTTCCAATGTCTTCTTTTCGCTGGTTTTCAGGTCCTCCACCTCAACCTCCATTTTGCCGCCAGCTTTACGAAAAGCCCGTGGTTCGTGTGAAAGCAGGAACGAAATTTTCGGGTTGGCAAACGCTTTTTCCTGCGCCGTTTTGTTCGCCTGCAACCGATCGAACTGGTGAACGATGGTAATTTTCGAGGCAAACTTCGAGATAAAATCGGCTTCTTCGATGGCCGAATTTCCACCGCCAATTACCACCACCTCCCGATCTACAAAATACTTGGCGTCGCAGGTGGCGCAATACGAAATGCCCTGTCCCTTAAACTCCAACTCGCCCGGAATGCCAATGCGGTTGGGCGAAGTTCCGGTGGCAATAATGATTCGTTTGGCGCGAATGGTTTCCTGCCCGTCGATCATGATTTCCTTTTTCTGCAAATCGACATGCGTCACGTCAACCGCCACTTTATAGGTCGTTCCGCAGCGTTTGGTTTGCTCCGACATGTTGTGCGAAAGCATGTATCCGGGCTGCGGATCAATAAATCCGGGGTAATTCGACACCACGTGCGTGGTCGAAACATTCCCGCCTGGCAGCGCAATGTCAACCAAAACCGTATTGATTTTAGCCTGACAGAGGTACAAACCGGCTGTCAGTCCGCCCGGACCAGCGCCCAAAATGGCCACATCCACATCGGTCACAATCGGTTTCTGTTTGGCGACAATCTCGTTCACCTTTTCCTTGCCAATCACGCTTTTTAGGTTGCGGATGATCTCCGAACGTTTAATTCCTCCTGAAAGGCGGCTGGTCACTTCTTCCCCATCCTGATAAAACAGCAAGGTTGGCGACGATTTCACACCCAGTTGATCGGCCAGATCACGGTTTCCCTGTCTGAAAATTTTGATGAACCGGACTTCGCCTTTAAACATCGGTTCGAGCGATTCGAGTTTGGGGAAAAGCGCTTCGCAGGGCGGGCATTCAGTACTGTAAAAGTCCAGTACCACATTTCCACCTTTCAAAACTTCGCTTTTGAATTCTGATGCATTAATTTCTTTCATGGTTAATTGATTTAAAAACACGAAGACTCTAAGACACAAAATATACAAGACTAAAATTCGCTCATTTATAATGCTTTATTTAATTATTCTTCGTGACTTAGTGCCTTTGTGTTTAATATTTTCTTATTCGTTGAAATAGTGTCCAATCCCCAGTTCCAGCAATTCGGTAACTGGCCGGCAATCGTGACTATGCAGCGAGCCGTTGTAGTTTTTGGCCATCGAAGCGCAACCTCCGCCGCAAATCAGGCTTAAATTGCAATCGCGACACTTCGGAATCGACAAAATATCGCGTTCCTGCCATTCCTCAGCGGCTTCGGTGTATTTCTTCACTTCAGGATAAAACGTGCCCAGACTTTCGCCCTGCTTGCCCACCGTGGCCGTGCAAGCATATACATTCCCGGTGAAATCGAACGCCCACTCGGTTTTAGTTCCGGTGCAGGCATCGAACAATGGTTCAGGCATTTCGCCCTGCTCAAACAAAAATTTTGAGATCGAAAAAGCCGGTTTGTGAAACTCACTAATGTGCGGATGCGTCTTCAGCAAAGCGTACAAATCTTCGTACAAATTGAGGCGCGAATACAGCTTTTGCTGATTGGCCTGGCATTCGTGCAACTCGTAATTTCGCCCCAGCTGAGTCTTGAAAATCGGTGAAGCCGTCCAGCCTTTGTCGATGGCAAACTGCGCCAAATCAGGAAGATTGTTGATATTCTGCCGATCTACCACCATGCGCAAATTCACCGGAATGTTGTTGGCCAGCAACGCATCAACTCCGGCAACGATGCGGTCGAACGTGGCGTCGCCTCCTTTCAGGAAACGGCGCTGGTTGTGCACGTCGCGCGTTCCATCGAGCGTCACCTGAATCTCACGAATCTTTCCTGATTTCAGGATTTCCATGTATTCCTGAAGGTGATACCCGTTGGTCACAGCGGCAATTTCCAGATTCAGCGAAGCCGCTTTTCGAATGATGTATTCAATGTTTTCGCGGTGTTTGGGCGCATTCAGGAAAGGTTCGCCGCCAAACAGCGTGATGTATTTGCGCCGACCTGCCAACTCTTTCTGGATGTAATCGAAAAACGCGTCAATCACCTCTTTCGATAAAGCCACCGGGTGCGCGTCATAGCCCGCCTGATAGCAATACGAACAGTCGAAATTGCACGAGTAATTGGTTACAAAAAATACCTGAACTTCATCCTTTTCGCGGTCGTCGAGAAACTTCAGGTACTTTTCCCTGAAAAGCTTTTTCTCCTGCGCCAGATCAACGAGGTAGCCATTCTCGGCAAATTCGGGGTTTTCTTCTCCTGAAATCAGGCTCGTGTATGTTTCCTGATCGAGCACATCGGCCTGACCCGACAAGGCGTTGACAACAAACCAGTCGTCGGAATCTTTAATTTTTGAAATGATGTTGTATTTGGAAAGCTTCATGAAAATGAGATTTTGGATTAACGATCAACGATTAACGATTTTTGATTGTAGATTTCAATCGCTAATCGCTAATCGTCAATCAAATGATGCCGCTTAGTCGTGGCATCCGGCAATAATCTGTGATTGTTTGGCACAGCATTGCGCTTGTTTAACCTGACCCTTACGGGTTTTCCTTACTAAACTCTTCATTCAGTGAATTTTTGTATTGATTAAACTATAGGAATAAAAGTACTGGTTTTAAACCAGATACTTTCAGACTTTCAATTTGTTAACGAAACCGCTGTTCCGTTCGAAATGAGTGTTTCACTTTTACTAACCTTTGCTCGCGAACGGTTTAGTTTCGGCATCTATTTCTACAAATATTTCACCCCGCTGGGGTTAAAACCCTTATCCCGAAACTTGCAACTCGTAACCCGTATCTCGCATCCCGTAACTCGAAACGCCTATCCGCAACAACTAAAATCGTCACGCTCAGCGGTAATCGTGAAACTAGAAACCTTGATTTTTCCTTTCGGGTACGGCTGGCTTTCTTCCAAGACCTTCACGTATCGGAAACCGGCTCCTTTGATGATTTTCATGTACTCATCCCGGGTAACAGAACCGGCCCAGCATTCGGCTACAGCAGTGGGATCGTTGGCATATTCTTCAGGTACCGGCTCGCTCGAATAAATGTCGCTAATCACAAACCGTCCGCCATTTTTCAGGATACGGTAAATCTCGCCCCAAACTTTTCGCTTGTTGGTCACGTGGTTCAGCGTGCAGTTCGAAATAATCAGGTTAGCCGTCTCGTCGGGCAACGGAATTTCTTCCAGATCGGCCTGAATAAATTTCACATTTTCGACACCCATTTTAGCGGCTGTCAAGGTTGCTTTGCGAATCATCTCATCAGTCACATCGATTCCATAAACGAAGCCCGCTTCGCCAACTTGTTCAGCAAGCCGTAACACATCGGTGCCACGACCACTTCCCAGATCAACACAAATTTCGCCGGGTTTCACCTCGCTTCTATCCACTGCCCCACCACACGACAAACAGCACGAGTCGTTGGCCAGCGGCGTATATCTTCCTACGATTTCGTTCACATCCATTTTTTTGAATTTTGTAATACAAAAATACAGCAAAACTCGAACAAAACAACATATATAGATTATTTTATATGTTTTTCTCACCAATTCTCTTATTGATGCTTTCATCTTGAATTCACATCACAGTTTTAAACAAAACGGCTATATTTGACATTACAACTAACTTTTCAAACATTAAACCTATGGAAACTGCTGTTACCAAGCCTTCCGCACGAAATGCCGGACTCGATATTTTGCGTGTTTTAGCCTGTTACATGGTTGTGCAAATCCACACCGGCGAGTTTTTTTACATTACTCCTGAAGGTGGCGTCCTTAACGGTCCCGGAAGTTTCTGGGTAGCCATTTACAATTCGCTTTTCAGATGTGCAGTACTCCTTTTTGTAATGATTTCGGGGTATTTCCTGTTTCCGGTTAAGGACAACCTACCAACGTTTTTCCGTAAACGATTTTCCAGGGTTTTGATTCCGTTTGTTATTTGGTGCGTTATTTATGCCTTTTATCAATACCTGCGCGGAAATGCCGGTATCGCTGCCACGGTTACCAATATCCTGCACATTCCTGTAAACTACGGAACCCAGGTTGGCCATTTGTGGTACGTTTATATGCTGCTTGGCATCTATCTTTTTGCGCCAGTTATTTCGCCCTGGCTGCAAACAGCGCCCAAATTACAGATTCAGTTTTACCTGATAATCTGGGCTGTTTCGTTGTGCCTGCCATACATTCATCAAATTTATCCTGAAGTGTGGGGCGAATGTTTTTGGAATAAAACTCCTATGCTCTATTACTTTTCTGGTATGCTTGGTTTTGCGGTTTTGGGATACTACCTCAAGCGCTTCCATGCGCAAAAAAGTAAGTATGATAATATACTTGGTCTGATTTTGCTTATTGTAGGTTACTCAATTACGACTTATGTTTTCGAATCCAGACTAAGTACGGCCAAAACAATACCCAAACTCGAACTTTCGTGGGGATACGATACAATTAATGTGGCCATGCTTGCTTTAGGTTACTTCCTTGTCATCAAAAATTTGAAATATCGAAAGCTTGATTCGTGGTATGCACGATTGACGGAAGACATCGCCCTGAAAAGTTATGGAATTTACCTGGTTCACATCATTATACTGAATACAACATACGGGCTTTTGCTCTCGTGGATAACCGGACGCGAATATCTGTTCCCCGCAATAAGTGTTATCACGTTTGTTTGCTCATACCTGGTAATTAAGCTTTTGGCTTATATTCCAGGCAGCAAATATGTGATTGGGTAACAAATTCTCTCATGGTTAAATTTACAAGTTATTCCCCGATAAATCTTTTTAACAACGTTGACTCTCTTTTTACCTGAACCTTGAACTATATTTGAGGGTTAAAAAATGAAAATATAAACATTTGATATGAAAAGGTTTTTATCTCTGTTTCTTTTAGCTTGTATTGCAGTTGCAAGCCAGGCGGCCATCGTCGATACCATTCAGGTTTACAGCGCTGCCATGCAAAAAAATATCAAAGTTGCTACTGTTACTCCCGATTCGTATGCTTCGGCCAAGGCATTGCCAGTCGTTTATTTGTTGCACGGCTACAGCGGCAATCACCTCGATTGGATTAACAAAGCCAAAGGATTTGAAAAAGCTGCCGACATTCACAACTTAATTATTGTTTGCCCGGATGGTGGATTCAGCAGCTGGTACTGGGACAGCCCGGTTGACCACAAATCACAATACGAAACCTTTGTTTCGTCGGAACTTGTGAAAGCCATCGACTCGAAATATAAAACCATTAAAGACCGCAAAGGACGAGGCATCACCGGATTAAGTATGGGTGGACATGGCGGCCTCTATTTGGGCATTAAACATCAGGATGTATTTGGGGCCGCCGGAAGTATGAGTGGCGGAGTAGATATCCGGCCATTTCCAAACAACTGGGATATGGCTAAACAGCTAGGAACCTACGCCGAACAACCCGAACGCTGGGAAAAAAATACGGTTATCAACCTGCTCAATTTGCTCACTCCAAATTCGTTAGCCATCATTATCGATTGCGGCACCGACGATTTTTTCTTTAAAGTGAACGAAAATCTTCATCAACAGTTAATCTACCGAAATATTCCTCATGATTACATCACACGTCCGGGAGGACATACCTGGCCTTACTGGACCAACGCCGTGAAATATCAAATGCTTTTTATGAGTAACTATTTCAATAGCAATAAATAAATCAGCTATGATCAGGAATTTAATTCTAATCTTTATCCTGATTTTTACGTTTGTTTCCGTTAAAAAGGCCGACGCAAAGGGTTATGAGCTAAAAGTCAGGATTAATAACCTGGCCAACAAAGAAATCATCCTGGGGCATCGTTTTGCCGACAAACTTTTTCCTGATGACACGTTGAAACTCGATAATTCGGGTTGTGGGGTGTTTAAAGGTGACAAACAATATCCTGAAGGAATTTATTTTATATTCACTCCAGCAAAAAAAATGTTCGATTTCTTTCTGACTGAGAATCAGAATTTTTCGATTGAGACAGATACACTTGAGCTTTTCGATCATCTTAAATTTTCGAATTCACCTGAAAATACGGCGACATTGGAATACAGAAGGTTTATTACTCATAAGCAAGAAGAGCTTAAAGCCCTAAAAGAAAAGAAAAAGGATACCAAAAAAGAAGAAGAACAATTTTCGAAAGATTTAAAGTTTGCAACTGACAAATTAATTGAAGATCAAAAAAATAACCTGGTTGGAGTTTTTTTTAAGGCACTTCAGGAAATTACAGTACCCAATCCGCCCAAAGATGAAAGTGGAAAAATTCTGGATTCACTTTTTCAAGCTAAATATTACCGGGCGCACTTTTTTGACAATATTAACCTAAAAGATGTAAGGTTACTTCGAACTCCGATTTACAATGAAAAAATAAAGACTTATCTCGACAAGGTTATTCCGCAGATTCCTGATACCGTAAACATGGAAATTGACAAGCTCCTGACTATCGCCGAAAGTGATAAGGAACTTTTCAGGTTCATGCTCATTACTTTGTTTAATTACTCTGCCACAAGTCAAATTATGGGTTTCGACGCTGTTTATACCCATGTAGCCGAAAAATGGTACCTACCTAAAGCAACTTTCGAGGACACTGCATTTATCCGTAAAACGAGAGAAACTGTAGAAAAACTCAAACCTCTGTTAATTGGGAAAACAGCTCCTGATATTCAAATGCTTTGGGTTCCATCCGATCATTTTCAGGTAGCAACAAACGACTCTGTCGCCCGCAATAATCCACACATTGGAAGCTTTATAAAACTATCTCAAATTGAGTCAAAATATACGATTCTTGCTTTCTGGGAAAGCGATTGCCACCATTGCCAAAAACAAATTCCGGAACTGTACGACATATACAAAAAGACTAAATACATGGGAGTTAAAGTTTTAGCAATTCACATGTTAGGAGGAATTGAAGGAAAGGAAAAGTGGATTAAATTTGTCAATGAACATGGGTTATACGATTGGATGAATGTTTGGAATCCTTATGATTTTACCTACAAAAAGATTTACGACATTAAAGTAACCCCTGCAATTTTTGTGCTCGATAAGGACAAGAAAATTATCGCCAAAAGAATCGATCCTGCACAAATTGAGGGTTTCTTAAAACACTACGATAAAATGAACAGCAATAAGTAGTTGCCCTGAATATTTAAGTAAAGACAAGCTAAAAAGTAGCATTTTGACACTTTTAGCTTGTCTTTTTATTTCAAGCTTGTAACTTTACCACTGCAACCAAAACAAACCAATCTATGCTACTAAAAACCATTACTTTATCAATCTTCGCATTATGCCTGTCGTCGGCCATTGCGCAACCAGCAAAGCAATTTACACCTGGCGAAATCTGGAATGACAATGCCGGCGTTCATATTAATGCCCACAGAGGAGGAATTCTCAATTACAAAGGCGTTTACTATTGGTATAGCGAGCACAAAATAGCCGGAAAGATTGGCAACTCGGCTCAGGTAGGTGTTAGTTGCTATTCGTCGAACGATTTGTACAACTGGAAAAACGAAAGTATTGCCCTGAAAGTTGATGACAATCCCAACAGCGACATATAGACCGTTATTAAACTGATCATATTCAATAAATTAATCTCTACTCATGAAAAAAATTCTTCTAATATTGTTGATTCAATTCGCAATCTCACCACTTCTCTTTGCAAAAATCACTCTTCCGTCGGTGTTCTCTGACAATATGGTTCTTCAGCAAAACTCGGATGTAGCCATCTGGGGCTGGTCGAATCCGGGAGAAACCGTTAAAATAGTAACCAGCTGGAACAGTAAAGACACCGTAAAAGTTAAGGCTGATAACACTTCGGCGTGGAAAACTACCATCAAAACCATTGGTGCGGGCGGCCCCCACTCGATTAAAATAATCGGCGATCAGGGAGTAACGCTTAACAACGTGATGCTGGGCGAAGTATGGTTGTGTAGTGGCCAGTCGAACATGGAAATGTCGGTCAACTGGAAGCTGATCAATGGCGAGGAAGAAGCTGCCAAAGCCAACAATCCTAACATCCGCATTTTTCACGTACAGAAAATAGGCGCTGAATATCCGCAGCAATCCTGCAATGCCACCTGGACTTTATGTACGCCCGAAACCATGCGTGCAACCAGCGCAGTAGGTTATTTCTTTGCCCGCGAGTTACAGCAAAAACTCAATGTTCCGGTGGGTATCATCGTTTCGGCCTGGGGAGGAACACCTGCCGAAGTCTGGATTGAAAAAAGCCGCATCGAAAATAACCCGGAACTGAACAAAGCCAAATACAGCGACAAATTCGACTGGTGGCCGGGCAACCCGGGAACGCTGTACAATTCGATGATTTACCCGGTTGTTCCCTACGGAATTGCCGGAGCGCTTTGGTACCAGGGAGAATCGAACGTTGGCAACCACCAGATATACGCCAAACTCATGCAAACTCTGATCGAAAACTGGAGAGCCGACTTCAAAAAGGATTTCCCGTTCTACCTGGTTCAGATTGCGCCTTACACTTATGGCGACAAAGGAACCTCCGAATACATTCGTGAGCAGGAAGAAATCGTGTCGAGAACAGTCCCGAATACCGGAATGGTCGTCATCACCGACTTAGTCGATAATATCAAGGATATTCACCCAAAAGATAAGCTGAATGTAGGCAAACGCCTTGCCAATTACGCACTGGCCGAAACCTACAAACAAAACGTTGGTGCATACAAATCACCTTCTTATAAATCGATGCAGGTAGAAAAAGGCAAAGTTGTGCTGAATTTCAACGATGTTTTAACCGGGTTGAAATGTACTGGAAAAACTCCTGAGAAGTTCCAGATTGCTGGTGATGATCAGAAATTTGTGCAAGCAACTGCTAAAATTGAAGGATCGACAGTTGTACTTTCATCGAAGCTGGTTAAAAATCCGGTTGCCGTGCGCTTCTGCTTCGACGACGCCATTATGCCCGATGTGTTCAGCACCGAAGGTTTGCCTTTGGCGCCTTTCCGTACCGATAAATGGTAATTTCCCTTTTAAAGGCAACCACATAGACACATAGAACACAGTAGAAAAATCAAGATCTATGTGTTCTATGCGACTGTGTGGTTCAATTCACATTTTACCTGAATAATTATGAAACAACTTTTCTTCATCCTCCTGATTTCTTTTTCTGCTACAACAATTTTCGCCGGAAATTCTTTCAGCATAGCAAAACCCGATTCGGCCACCTCATTATCCGAAGTTAAAGAAAGCTACAAACTCTCCGGACATCACCTTGCTGCTTTAGCCGAAAAGGTGCTTTACAAGAAAACACAACAGGAAGATTTGTACCTCTACATTTTGCGTCCACAGGCAAAATCAGGAAAAGCACTTCCAGCCATCGTATATTTTACCGGTGGTGGCTGGGTTAATGGCAATGTTTACGGGCAAATACCCAATCCGGCCTGGTTTCGCGATCACGGAATTATTGGCATTGAAGCCGATTACCGTGTCAAATCGCGACATGGAACCACGCCCATCGAGTGCATTCAGGATGCCAAATCGGCCATCCGGTATGTTCGCGAACACGCCAAAGAATTAGGCGTCGATCCGAATAAAATCATTGCAGCGGGCGGTTCGGCTGGCGGCCATCTGGCTGCAACAACCTTTCTTGATGGCGGCGACACTCCGGGCGAAAACCTGGAAATCAGCTCAAAACCCAATGCCATCGTGATGCACAACCCGGTTTTGGGTGAAGGTTTTGGCAAAGAATTTTTTGATGCTCATCCTGAATTTTCACCGATTCTGCATGTCAAAAAAGGCTGGCCGCCAACCATTTTATCGAACGGAACCAAAGATGGTACCACTCCTTTTGAGGTCGCCGAAAAATTTGCCCGCCTGATGAAAGAAGCCGGAAATACCTGCGAACTCATCCCCGTAAAAGATGCCGATCATTCGTGCGACTGGCCAGTGAGCAACCCTAACTTTTTGCCAACTATTCAGCGAATGACCGATTTCCTGAAAGACCAGAAAATGATCAAGTAAATAATCATGATTCATGAAGATAATATTCTTTGCCGTTGGCTTCAGCCAACGGATAGTAGAAAGAAAAAGGTACAGGGCTTTAGCCCAAAATCCCATGGCTAAAGCCAATAATTTATTTGCCCAATCATCCGTCAGCTAAAGCAGACGGCAAAGAATAACCTCTTTTAAAGCTAAAATCTGAAAAATCAAAGCTCATGAAATCATTCCTAACTCTCCAACTAATCCTTTCCATATTTTTTCTGATTCTGACCAATTGTTCTGCGCCAGTTTCATCGTATTACGTCAATTCGCAAACCGGCGACAACAGCAACCCCGGGACATTCCAAAAGCCTTTTAAAACCATTAGCCGGGTCAATCAGCTGAAACTTCAGGCCGGGAACTCGGTTTATTTTGCCGGGGGACAAACATTCCGTGGAAACCTTTATTTGAAAGGAACTTCGGGAACGAAAGAAAGCCCGATTCAACTTTCTTCCTACGGAAATGGCCGGGCGATTATTGATGCCGAAAACGGAACCGGAATTAAAGTGGACAGCTGTTCATGGCTTCAGGTTAAAAATTTAATTGTCGTCGGAAGTGATCGATTGAAAGGCAATGAGGGAAGCGGTATTGAATTTCGAAAAACACAAAATTGCTTGATCGACAGCATTGACGCCAGCGGTTTTTTATGGTCGGGAATCAAAGCTGTGGGTGGCAAAAATCTGCGAATAACCCATGTTTATGCGCACGACAATGGCTTTTCAGGAATCAATGTGGAAAGCGACGGACAAGATGCCGGTGGACTGGAAGGCTCGTGGGGAAAGACTTTTCATGATGTTTATATCGCGCATTGTGTGACCGAAAATAATCCTGGATGTCCGGTGGTAAAAAACAACCATTCCGGAAACGGGATTTTGATTGGCGGGGTAACCAAAGGCTTGATTGAATACTGCGAGGCTATGAACAACGGCTGGGACATGCCCCGCGAAGGCAACGGGCCGGTTGGCATTTGGGCCTACCAAAGCGATAGCATCACCATTCAGTATTGCTACGCCCACGACAACAAAACATCGGCCAAAGGCAAGGATGGCGGCGGATTCGACCTTGATGGCGGAATAACAAATTCGGTGGTTCAGCATAATTTTTCGGCCAACAACGAAGGCGCCGGATATGGCTTGTTTCAGTATTACGGCGCCACGGATTGGAAAAACAACATCGTGAGAAACAACATCAGCTACAACGATGGCCGCAAAAACGGGCAGGCAGGTTTCCTGTTATGGATTTCGAACGGAAAACCCGCACCGATTTCCAATTGCCAGATTTACGAAAATACTATCGTCAATTGCTATGGGCACGCCGTTAGCTTTGAACCAGGCGATTATCCTAACTTCGATTTCAGGAATAATACCTTTATTTTAACAGAGAAACCCGAATCGTACGTAAGCGGAAACTATACGGGAGCCACTTTTACTGAAAATCGGGTGTGGGCAATCGGAGACAAATCGCCCCTACCCTTTCCTGAGGACCAACATGCTAAACGTGGAGACCCAAAAATCAGGCTTCCTAAAAACGACGGAGAACTGCCAAAAAACCTTCAGGAGATGCTAAAAACCGAATTTTTTAAACTCACAAAATAATCAACCTAACTATAAGACCATGAATACCAAATCAGTACGAACAAAACAAATTTCACTCTGGACTTTTTTACTGGTCCTTTTGTGCGCCTCGTGCAACAAACCCAAACCCGATTTTAGCAACCGTGACCAAAATTTCGACAGCGACTGGAAATTTCATTTAGGAAATGTTCCTGAAGCCGAAATGGAATCGTTCGACGACTCGAAATGGCGAACACTTGATTTGCCGCACGATTGGAGCATTGAAGATTTGGCTCCGGTTGCCGGCAAAAAGCAAATTGGTCCATTTTCGGAAGACAGCCCGGGGAAAGGTGCCACAGGTCATGTTATTGGCGGAATTGGCTGGTACCGCAAAACTTTCACTACCGATAAATTGATGGAAAACAAAAAAGTACAAATCCTTTTTGACGGTGTTTACATGAACTCCGAGGTTTGGATTAATGGGCAAACTTTGGGCGTTCATCCCTACGGATATACACCATTCTATTATGATTTAACACCCTACTTAAATCCGGTGGGCGAAAAAAATACGTTGGCTGTAAAAGTGAGCAACACCGGCAAAAACAGCCGCTGGTATAGTGGATCGGGCATTTACCGCCATGTTGACCTGGTTGTTACCGAAAAATTGTACATTCCAATTTGGGGGATTTCAGTCAGCACTCCTGAAGTGGCGAAAGAAAAAGCGAAAGTCAAAATAAAGATTGATCTGGCCAACGAGATCAAAGAATCGGGCAAATTATTGATTACCACGCACCTCACTTCACCTGAAGGTTCGAAGAAAATAAAAACTGAAACCTCAATAGATGCATTCTCTGACGAAAAAGCGAATATTGAGCAAAATTTCGAACTAAAAAATCCAACACTCTGGACACTCGATTCACCAGCCTTGTACAAGGCCGTTACCGAAGTTTCATTCAATGGCAAAGTGGTCGACCAGCAAACCACAACTTTTGGTATCCGCTCGATTGCCTACAGCGCCGGCAAAGGTTTTTTGCTGAATGGCGAACCGATTGAACTGAAGGGTGGATGCATGCACCACGACAATGGTCCGCTGGGATCGGCCACCATCGACCGCGCCGAAGAACGCCGCGTTGAACTGATGAAAAAATTCGGGTTCAACGCCATCCGCACCAGCCACAATCCTCCATCGCGCCAGTTTCTGGATGCCTGCGACCGCCTGGGCGTTTTGGTAATCGACGAAGCTTTCGACCAATGGCAGCGCCCCAAAAATCCGGAAGATTACAACCTCTATTTCGATAAATGGCACAAGCAAGATTTGGAATCGATGATTTTACGCGACCGCAATCACCCGTCGGTGGTTTTCTGGAGTATTGGCAACGAAATTAACGAGCGCGTCGATCCTTCAGGCTTGGAAATCATGAAAAACCTGATTTCAATTGTCAAAAATATTGATACCACCCGCCCAATTACCGAAGCTATTTGCTTCTTCTGGGACCATCCGGGATATAAATGGGAATCAACCATTCCGGCTTTTGCCCAACTTGATGTGGGTGGCTACAACTACCAGTTGGGCGAATACGAAAAAGATCACCAGATCGCACCTGAGCGATTGATGATGGGCACCGAATCGTTTCCGCGCCAAGCCTTCGAAAACTGGCAAATGGTTGAAAAACATCCATACATTATTGGCGATTTCGTGTGGACTGCCATGGACTACCTTGGAGAATCGGGCATTGGACACTCGTCAGTAAAAAAAGATACCAAAGACACCTTTTCGATGGAATGGCCATGGTACAATGCTTATTGTGGCGACATCGACATTTGTGGCTTCAAAAAACCGCAATCTTACTACCGCGATGTGGTTTGGAAAGTGAGCAACCTGGAAATAGCTGTGCATTCTCCTGTTCCTGCCGGAATGAAAGAAGTAATAAGCATGTGGGGTTGGCCCGACGAGCAGCAAAACTGGAACTGGGCGGGAAACGAAGGTCAGAAACTTCAGGTAAATGTTTATTCCAATTATCCTGAAGTACGACTCGAACTAAACGGGAAAGCAATTGGCACCAAACCGGTTTCTACAGGAACCAAACTGACCGCTACTTTTGAGGTCCCATACGAGGCTGGAGAACTAAAAGCCATCGCGTTAAAAGACGGCAAAGATGTGGAAACAAAGATTCTGAAAACAACTGGAAAGCCTGCAAAAGTAAAGCTGACTGCCGATCGCTCTGATTTGAAAGCCAGCCGCAACGACCTTTCGTATGTAACCGTTGAAGTGATTGACGAAAACGACAATCTTGTACCAAACGCCAATTTGCCCATTCAGTTTAAGGTTGAAGGAGCCGGCGAACTTGCTGCAGTTGAAAACGGAAATCCGGCAGATATGAAAAGTTTCCGAGCTCCACAGGTTACCAGCTTTAGAGGCCGCGGTTTGGTTATTTTACGTCCAACAGGAACGTCTGGAGAAATAAAATTGAAAGCAGAATCGTCTGGATTTGTCGGAACAGAAATAACCATTCAAACAAAATAGACCAAACAAATTTATTATGAAAAAATTACTTGCTCTGCTACCTGTCTTTTTTTACTGTATTCTATCAGCTCAAATCAGCTATACAACGCTGAATGCCCATTCGCACAACGACTACGAACAAAAAGTTCCGTTCGAATGGGCATACCAGGCTCATTTCGGATCGATTGAAGCCGACATTTGGGCAGTAAATAACGAACTGCTTGTAGCTCATAACCGCGATCAAGTCAACAAGGAAAAAACACTTGATGCACTGTACATTAAACCAATAGTCGAAAAATTTAAAGCCAACAATGGAAAAGCATGGAACGATCGGGAAGGAACATTTCAATTGCTGATTGACCTGAAAACGCCCGTTGAGCCAACATTAAATCTGTTGGTTGAACAATTAAGGAAGTATCCAGAAGTTTTCAATCCGGCAGTTAACCCCAATGCGGTAAAGATTGTCATCACCGGGAATCGTCCGAATCCAGAGTTGTTTGATAATTATCCGCGATTCGTTTTTTTCGATGGGCTTCTTAATATGAGCTACAACGAAAAACAGTTGGAACGGGTGGCTTTGTTTAGCGACAACATGTCCAACCATACTTCGTGGAAAGGCGAAGAAAATATTCAGGCAACCGATCTCAAAAAGTTGGCACAATTGATTGATTCGATTCACCAGTTGAAAAAGCCGGTACGTTTTTGGAATGCGCCGGATACACCTCATGCCTGGCAGCAATTAATAGATATGAATATCGACATCATCAACACCGATCACATTCAGCAACTGGAAAGTTTTCTAAAAAAATAATATGAATATCCTTTTCGTTGCTTAAAACTGAGTGAAGCGCAAGGGACCTGGGCTATTACTCCATGTGTTCTGATGTCAAAATAAAACATCATATTATGCTATTTCAAGTGTTTCGCGTTCGGGTTTATGGAGCCAACGCCGTCCGTTAATGGCCTATTGGCAAACACTATACGATGCTCATTACTTACAAGTTATGTTGCTACATGATAAATCCCGCAAATCTTTAACCCCAAAAGGATTATTCCTGACCAAACAGAAAATGGTAAGCCTCACAAACAAAAATCGAGAATAATTGGTTTGAAAGTCGGAATTTTGCGATTATTTGCTAATGCTTTATGCTATTTTTGACGCTGAAAAAATAGGAAACATCTTTTTAAATAACACAACTTAAATCAATGAAACACATTATTAATTTTTTATCGTTGTTCCTGATAATTTTGATCTCAGTAAATCTTCAGGCACAAAGTTTTTCCCCGGTCGATCAGGTAAACACTCTTATGGGTACCGACTCCGAGTTTAAACTTTCGACCGGCAATACATACCCGGCCATTGCTTTGCCTTGGGGTATGAATTTCTGGACTCCCCAAACCAATAAGATGGGCGACGGTTGGGTTTATGGCTATCGTGCATACAAAATTCAGGGTTTTAAACAAACACACCAGCCAAGCCCATGGATTAACGACTATGGCCAGTTTTCGCTTTTCCCTGAAACGGGCAATTTGAAGCTTGAAGGAGAAGAACGTGCAAGCTGGTTTTCGCACAAAGCAGAAATTGCCAAACCACATTATTACAGTGTTTACCTGGCCGACTACGATGTAACAACCGAAATTACACCAACAGAGCGTGCAGCAATCCTCCGGTTTACTTTTCCGAAGAACGATAAATCGTGGGTAGTTGTTGATGCATTCGATAAAGGTTCGTACATCAAAATATTGCCTTCAGAAGGGAAAATTATCGGTTACACGACGAAAAATGACGGTGGTGTTCCAAAGAATTTCAAGAACTATTTTGTCATCAAATTTGACAAGCCTTTTGCCGAAAGCCAGGTTTGGAGCGGAAAAGAAATTGTTGCCGGAAAATCAGAACTTCAGAGCGACCATGTGGGCGCAGCTATCCGTTTTGTGACCAAACGCGGAGAACAGGTTAATGCACGTGTGGCCTCGTCGTTCATAAGTTTTGAACAAGCTGAACTGAACCTGAAAGAACTGGGCAACGACTCGTTTGACCAGGTTTGCCAAAAAGGGAAGGAAATCTGGAACAAAGGACTTTCGCGCATTGCTGTTGACGGCGGAACAACCGACCAGGTTCGGACATTCTATTCGTGCCTTTACCGAGCAATGTTATTCCCCCGCAAATTTTTCGAATTCGATAAAAACGGAAAGATGATGCATTACAGCCCTTACAACGGCGAAGTTCTGCCGGGTGCAATGTTTACCGATAATGGTTTCTGGGATACTTTCCGCGCTGTTTTCCCATTCTTTAACATGATGTACCCAAGTCTTAATACTCAAATTCAGGAGGGATTGGTAAATGCCTACAAAGAAAGCGGATTTTTGCCCGAATGGGCCAGCCCCGGTCACCGCGATTGTATGATCGGTTCGAACTCAGCTACCATTGTTGCCGATGCTTATTTGAAAGGTTGCCGCGGTTATGACATCAATACGCTTTACGAAGCAGTAATTAAAAATACAAAAACTGAAGGTCCGCTTACCTCAGTTGGACGCAAAGGCTGCGATTATTACAACCGGTTAGGTTACGTTCCTTACGATGTGAAAATTAAAGAAAACACAGCCCGCACACTCGAATATGCTTTTGCCGACTGGACCATCTGGCGCCTGGCCAAAGAATTGAAACGGCCACAGGAAGAAATCGACTTGTTTGCCAAACGTTGCCAAAACTACCGCAATGTGTTCGATCCGGAAACAAAAATGATGCGCGGACGCAACCAAGACGGAACATTCCAGAAGCCTTTCAATCCGTATAAATGGGGTGATGCTTTTACTGAAGGAAATGCATGGCATTATACTTGGTCGGTTTTCCACGATATTCAGGGATTAGTTGACCTTATGGGCGGCAAAAAACAGTTTGTCCACATGCTCGACTCCGTTTTCATTGTTCCACCTATATTCGATGCATCTTACTACAACACAGTCATCCACGAGATTCGCGAAATGCAGATCATGAACATGGGCAACTACGCACATGGGAACCAGCCTATTCAGCACATGATTTACCTGTACAACTATGCCGGCGAACCATGGAAAGCTCAGAAATGGGTACGCGAAGTGATGAATAAACTCTACGCCCCTACTCCTGATGGCTATTGCGGCGACGAAGACAACGGACAAACTTCGGCCTGGTACGTATTCTCGGCAATGGGTTTCTACCCGGTTACACCCGGAAGCGGACAATATGTTGTTGGTGCACCGCTGTTTAAGAAAATAACCCTGTCGCTCGAAAATGGCAAGGAAGTAGTTATTAGTGCGCCGGAAAACAGCGCCGACAATAAATATATCCAGACAGCCAAATTCAATGGGAAAGACTATACTAAAAACTGGTTCAGCCACGAAGAATTAATGAAGGGCGCAAAAATAGACTTTACAATGGGGCCAAAACCAAACGAAAAACGCGGAATCAGCGACAGCGATTTCCCGTATTCGTTCTCGAATGAACTGAAGAAGTAACTGCAAAAATGTTAAAAAAAACTTAGAGTCGGGTTTCGGGTCAGGGAAATCGCTTTTAGAAATGCCGTTAGGCATTTGATGTGGGTAGAACAATATAGCCGGGTTTGAATCTCGTCCCGTACGGGACGAAATACCTAACGGATTCTCATTCTACCCACATTTTGTGCCTGACGGCACACAAGCTCAAGTCGCTTTCCTGTTGAAACTTTTAAAAGCGATTTCCCTGTGTTTCGGGTTAAACCATTTGTTTTCGAAACAATCCAAAGGGCAAAATTGAAACAATTTCAGAAAACGAATTTTAAATTTTACGATTATGAAAACAAAAGTTTTATTTATTGCCGTATTATTAGGATTGTCGACCGCGTTGTTTGCGAAGCCAAAGGAAAAGGAACAAGTACCAGCCCAACCCGGGCCAAAACACGAAATGTGCATGGAACGCAGGAATGCCGGCCCATTGGCAGGTCTTAACCTGACCGATGCGCAAAAAGAAGCATTCAAGCAAAGCCATTTGACTATGCAAAAACAGTTATTATCACTGAGGAACGAGCTGGGTGAAGCTGAAGCTCATCAGAAAACATTGATGAGTGCCGAAAAACCCGATCTGGCAACTATCAACAAAAACATCGAAAAAATTGGTGAGTTGAAAGTAGAAATGGAGAAAATAAGGGTTAAAAACCGGTTGGACATGCGCGCTCAGCTTACCGACGAACAGCGTCTGAAATTCGATGCCATGAAAGAACATTTCAGGGGTGGCGAAGGTAGTAATAAACCTTTTGCCCCAGGTCGCATTTAATTACCAAAAGCAGGATAGATTTACTTATATATACTAACTATCAATGCTTTACTAAAAGGTTGCCTCCTTGAAATATAGGAGGCAACCTTTTTTATAAGATTTTCCACATTAAATTTATTTACTTTGTTGCTTGACTATACCTTAACTTGTTTTGGAAAAACTTTTACATACCGAGAAAGAGTTGGTTGAAAAGCTTTGCAATGGCGATTCGTTTGCCTTTGAAGTACTTTTTTATAAATATCGGAATAAGGTAAAAGGTTTTGTACAAAAAATTGTCCCCTCTCAAATCGATCCCGAAGAGATTGTACAGGAAGTGTTTGTAAAAGTTTGGTTAAAAAAGGAAACCATTGATCCAACCCGTGAATTTCAACCGTTCTTATTCTCGATCACCAAAAACCTGGTACTCGATCATCTGAAATCAGCAGTAAACCGTAAACTTTATTTTGTTGGCGAACATTTTCAGCATGATATTGCTTCCGAATATAACACGGAACTTAATGTTGATGAAGATATTGAAAATAAATTACTTACGCTTATAGAGCAAATCCCGGAACGCCGTCGCGAGATTTTCTGGCTGAGCCGCTTTTCAGGCCTAAGCTATAAGGAAATAGCCAAACAATTAAATATTACCGAAAATACCGTGGACAGCCAGATTCGTAATGCACTGGCCTTCCTGCGCAAAGAATTCCGAAAAATGATGGTGCTGTTTTTTCTGTTTCTTTTTCAATAAAGATAAACCGAACAGGCATGGAACTACGACGAAAGAAGTAAACGAACGTTCAAGAGCACAAATTCGAATATTCAAGATTCTGAATCCCGATAACAGAGGCTGAACACTGCAAATTTTTTTCAAAACACCTTCACGGAAATACCGCCTTGCATCGTATTACCACTAAACGATAAAATGATGAGTGGACAAATTCTTGATATAGCTAACCGGTTTATTGCAAATGAGGCATGTTCGGCAAGCGAATTGACATTGTTTAAAAGCTGGCTGTCTGATGCTTCTTCGCAAAGTGAGGTTGAATTGTGGCTAGCTGAAAACTGGTCAGTTGCCGAAGAAATAGAATCGGGTGTATTAATCGAGTCGGTATATCGGCAAATTGAAGCCTACGAAAGCAGTCACAGACGAAAGCCGGTAAAATCAATCACCCGGATTTTGAGATTTTATCAGAAAACTGCTGCTATTTTACTTGTGCCGCTTATTGCTGCCTGTATTTTATATTTAGCTAATAACAAGACTGTTACATCAGACAAATTCACCGAAACGTATGCTCCGCGTGGTCAAAAGTCGCAGATCACCCTGGTTGACGGCACTAAAGTATGGTTGAATTCCGATACGAAGATTAAGTATCCGGGCACTTTTTCTGGCCAACAACGCGAGGTTTCTCTCGAAGGCGAAGCGTTTTTCGAAGTTACCAAAGATGCTCATCATCCTTTCGTTGTTCATACTTCGAAACTTGATGTGAAAGTTTTGGGAACAAAATTCAATGTAAAGGCCTATAACGATGAGAACCAGATAGAAACATCGTTATTCGAGGGAAAGGTAAACCTGGTTTTTCCAGCCACAGACGCCAATTCTGAGCCTATCGAAAAAGTACTTGTTCCCAACAATGCCCTGATATTTTATAAATCGGAAAACAAACTGAAACAAGGGAAATTTCTGCACGACGAAATTGATGGCTGGAAAAACAACCGGTTGATATTTAAAGATGACACGTTCAGCAACCTGGTGCGGAAAGTGGAACGCTGGTACGATGTAAAAGTGGTTTACGACGCCAAACTATTTAACGACAGACGATTAACTGTCGAATTACATGAAGGTGAACGTTTGGAACGGTTAATGGAAATAATCGGAGTGGCACTTTCCGTAGAGTACAAATACGAAAAAGGACGAATTATATTAACACCTAAAGCAAAAAATATGTAAAAAAACAAAGAGCGATAATTGGTCGAAGAATTACCGCTCTTTCAATTGTCAAACCATAGTTTAACACGTAACACTTCAAATTTATGAAAAAAAACAGAACAAATCTGTATCGGGATTTTTTTATCCCGTTACAAAGGTATTTGAGAATTATGAAACTGACTTTTATTTTTATCTTATTTGGATTAATGACCTATGCGTCAACGCTTTATTCTCAAGATAAACGATTGACGTTTGAGTTGAAAAATGCTACTATTGAAAATGTATTCAAGCAAATTGAAGCACTTTCGGAGTTTAAATTTGCCTACAACAGTACCAAATTGGATGTTGGCAAGAAAATATCATTAAAAATTGATAATCAAACCATTGATGTAATTCTGGACAAAATCCTGAAAACGGCCAACCTTCAGTATCGTATTGTTGACCGGTACATTATCATAACTGATGAGGCAGAACAAAATGTGAATTTGATTGGAATTGACCAATCCACGAAAAAGGTAACCGGAAAAGTTACCGATGCTTCAGGAACTCCGCTGCCCGGGGTTTCAGTGGCTGTTAAAGCTACCACCAACGGAACAATTACCGATTCGAACGGGAATTACTCCATCTCGAATATTCCGGAGAAAGGTATATTGCAATTCTCGTTTGTAGGAATGAAAACCCAGGAAGTTCCGGTTGCAGGAAAAACAACTGTAAATGTTTCATTAATTGATGAATCTATTGGCATTGAAGAAGTTGTAGCCATTGGTTACGGCACACGCAAAAAAAGTGACCTAACCGGGGCAATCACCCAAATCAGTTCGGATAAGCTTCAAACTGAAGTGAAAATGTCGCCCGAACTGGCTATGCAGGGGAAAATGGCCGGGGTTTACATTTCCAATGCAGGAAGTGACCCCAATACCCGCCCCACTGTTCAAATCCGTGGGGTAAGTACCATGGGTTTTAACGATCCGTTGTATGTAATCGATGGCATTCCAATTTATGAATATGGCGCCTATAGCGGGGGTGGGTCGGATGCTGGCCGAGTAACCGACCTCCGTGGCACGATTAATATCCTGAACATGATCAATCCCGATGATATCGAATCCATCTCGGTACTGAAAGATGCATCGGCTACAGCTATTTACGGAGTAAGGGCTTCAAACGGGGTCATCCTCATCACCACCAAACGCGGAAGCCAGGGGAAAATCACGACAACCTATTCGTCGAAATATGGGGTACAAAACATCAACAAACGTTACGACGTGCTCAATGTAAAGGATTACGTTACTTTAATGAACGAAGGCTGGAAAAACAACCCGGCCTATACCCCCGATGCCAAAGTTTCGCGTTATTACGACCCGGCTTCCCAATACTACCTAGGTAATTTACCTCAGTCCGACTGGATGGATAAAGCGGTGGTTAAAAATGCAGTAGTACAAGATCATAACATCAATGTTTCGGGCGGGAACAGTGTGTCGAACTATTCGGTGGGCGCCGGGTATTCGAGCCAGGACAACGCTATGTTTACCAGCAAGTTCGACCGCTACTCCTTTTTCCTGAACTCAGACCACAAATTGAATAAATGGTTGAAAATAGGTGAATCTTATCGGTTTGTATATTCCAAATCGAAATTACCAACCGGGGGGTCGCAGGTGAGCTTTTCGGATATGACCTTTACCCCGCCATGGCAGCCTTTGTATGATTCTGCCGGTTTGTATGGACTTGCTTTACCTGGAAGAACTGTTAATGGCGAATTTATCTCGCAGGGATATGGAGCTGGCACACGTTCAAACTTTTTGGGAACCGATCTTACAAATAAAAATACGGCTGCCCTTTTCAGAAATTTAGGTACTTTTTATGCCGAGATTACCCCGTTAAGTGGCCTTCGTATCCGGGGTACATTCAGTTTCGACCGCTATTCGAGGCAACTGGAAGGTTACAATGAAGAGGTTTCCGGGCTATTCGATGCCAATAGCGGAGTACTTACCGGAAATGGCAATACCTACGGAAGGAGAAGAACCGTCAATTCCAACATGGTCAAAGAATTTTTGATCGGTTATAACCGGACTTTCGGGAAGCACAATTTCGACCTGGTATTAAATGCTACCGACCAGAAAATGAAATGGGAAGTTGACGACCTAAGCATTATTACCGGTTCAACAATTCCGAGCTGGGATCAGCGTTTGATAAAAGAAGGGCTACCAAGTGCTGATAAATCGGGGTTCTACGAATGGGTAGAATCCGGGCTGCAAGGCTACATGGGCCGGTTGAGCTACAACTTCAACAGCAAATATTACCTGGATGCCACCATCCGTCGCGACGGTACTTCCCGGTTTGCCCCCGGATATAAATGGGGTACATTCCCCTCATTTGCAGCAGCATGGCGTATCTCGTCCGAATCGTTTATGCAAGGTATCGCCTGGCTAAACGACCTGAAAATACGCACAGGCTGGGGAAAAACCGGGAACCAGGAAACCGGGAACTTCGCCTATCTATCGTTGATCAATACAAGTCCTAAATATGCGCTGGGATCAACTACCGGAAATGGGACAATCAACTCCGCATCGGCATTGCTAAACTTCCCGGTTAACGATTTAACCTGGGAAACCGTTACCACTTCGAATCTCGGCTTCGATGCTATTATGTTCGACAACAAATTGGCTGTAACTGCCGAATATTACCACCGCCACACCGACGGTATCCTTCAAACCATTGATATTCCATTGGTTGTTGGAGTTAGGGATAATCCAACAGTTAACCTGGCTAAAGTGAATAACAGCGGCTTCGAATTTCAGGCCTCGTATGCCGATAAAATCGGGAAATTAGGATATAATGTTTCATTCAACCTGACCACCGTTAAAAACAGGGTTGAAAAAATGTACCTCGACAAACCTACAACCAATGGATACCTTCGGATTGAAGAAGGCAAATCGATGAATTACATTTACGGGTATAAAATGAATGGCATTTTCCAAAGCACAGAGGAAGTAACAGCCTTTAAATCAAAATACTCCGACACCGGATATGATGATCAGAAATCGCCTGGCGACATCGGATTTAAAGACCTGTATGGTGCACCTGCTGCCAATGCTGCTGCAAACGTTTACAAATCGGATAAACCCGATGGTACAATAGACAGTTACGACCAAACCTATCTGGGCAAAACAATTCCCGGGTTCTTTTATGGGTTAAATATCGGCTTAAATTACGAAAACTGGGATTTAAGCCTGAATTTCAGGGGCGTAGGCAACGTGCAGAAAATCAACTATGTAAAATGGGCTGGCGAATCGATGAATTCGGGCGGTGTAAACCAACTGGCTTCAACCTTGGGCCGTTGGACATCAACCAATCATTCAACAAAAATGCCACGCGCCGTGGCAAACGACCCGACCGGCAACACCCGTTTCTCCGACCGTTGGGTCGAAGATGCCGGGTTCCTTCGACTTCAGAATCTTCAGGTAGGATATAACTTCAAAGGGGCTGTTTTGAAAAAATGCGGGTTATCCAGCTTGAGATGTTTCCTTTCAGGATCAAACCTGTTTGTTATTACCCCTTATTCAGGACTTGATCCTGAGGACGATTCAACCCCGGTAACCTACATGGTTGGCGTAAACCTTAACTTTTAAAAACGAAAAACGATGAGACGAAAAATTCTATACTTCATATCATTTGTAGTGTTTGTACTTTTAAACACATCGTGTAGCGAGAAAACCATTGATTTGGAACCTATTGGCGATACCGAAGCTACTTATTTTCAAAACGAAAGCCAAATGACTGAGGCTGTTCTGGGTATCTACCAAAAACTGAGTTTCTTCTATATTTTCAGGGGAAATGACCCCTTGTGCGGGATTACGCTCCTCCCCGACGACGACCTGACTACCCCGGGCGATGCTTCGTTCGAACGGTTTGTATCGTTAACTGCCGATGATTCAAAACTGTACGCATTCTTCAAGTGCGCCTACCAATTGATAAACAGGGCAAATACGGTACTGGGGAAAATTGATGAAAACGGGGCAACTGCTTATGCTTCAAAACCCCAGCTTAAAAGTTATCACCAGGGTGAAGCCCTGTTCCTGCGTGCCTGGATGTACTATAAATTGTATATCGTTTATGGTTCAGCGCCACCACTGGTAACCAAACGCATTACCGAAATGGCCGATGCCTATCCTGCCAGTTCTACCGGAACACAATTATTAGACCAGGCTATTACCGACTTACAACAGGCGACAACCCTTCTGCCAGCTTCGTGGGATGCCAGTAACCTGGGTCGGGTGACCAAAAATTCGGCTTACGGGCTGCTAGGTAAAATCCTCATGGTTAGGGGAACCATAACGAAACAAACCAGCGATTTTACATCAGCTTTAACCGCTTTTAACTCAATTTCAGGAGTTTCGCTGATGCCTAATTTTGGCGACAACTTTGCTGCTGCCAAAGAAAATAATGCCGAATCACTTTTTGAATACCAGGCTAATGCAAATGTGAACACAAACCCATTTCTCGATAACGATAATTTCGATGTTGTAGGTGATATAAGCAACTGGCTGGGATGGCAAACACAGACTCCCGACTGGATTGGATCAAGTTATTTTAGAGCAACTCCTTCGTTGATGAATGCCTTCGATCCGGGCGACCCGCGTATTGCTTATACATTCAACCCCAATGGCACAACAACCAATGTGCTTAAGTATTCGAAAAATGGGTTGCCTGATACGGGCTGGGCACAATGGTTTGGAAGCAACTCGAACAACCCCAGACTATTACGGTATGCCGATGTTTTGTTACTTAAAGCTGAAGCTATTGTTCGTACCAGTGGCAGCATGAACGAAGCCATCGGGCTTATCAACCAAATACGCCAGAGGGCCCGGAATTCCACAACAACTGGAACGCCATCGGCTGTTCCGGCTGACCGTAGCACCAGCGAAACAAACAAAAACACCATTTTGGAATGGATATTCCAGGAACGCAGGCTTGAACTGGCCTTCGAAGAAGGTGCCCGCTGGGTTGACCTGAAACGAAGGCATGCCGCCGGCGAAATAAACCTGGCAACCTGGGATTTTAGCTCCATGAGGACAGACTTCGCTTTTAGCGCAACCAAAAACCTTGTTTTCCCATTGCCTGCTTCCGAGGTTTCGGTGAATAAAAAACTGAGTCAGAATACAGGATATTAAACATAAATATAAAAGGCTGCATTACTTACTATCGTAAAGAAATGCAGCCTTTTGTATATCCATTTAAATAAAACAACGTGGATAAAAAAGAGAAAAAGTGTCGGAATCAGCGACTACCTGTTATTTTACTATTCGTTTGTTTCATCATTGTTCCTTTTTCATCAGCAACTGCATTTGAAAAGGAATTCGGAGTAATATTAAAAGTGCTGAAACAAACAGAATCAGTCAAACCCCTTGAATGTGTTGAGATTGCATGCAGTTCTCCGGGGATACTGGTTGTAACTGATGCGAAAGGAAGAATTTACTTCAGGTCTGAAGTTGATCATCTCGTTAATGTCCGGATTGGCGGAGCTGTAGGAACACATACGGCATGTTTATATGACAGGAAAGGTAAATTGCTCGATAAAGTAACTTTTCGTGTTGGGGTAGAAACCTCGATTAATGATGGAGGAAAGATTTCGGACATGTTTCGGCTTTTCCATGATGGTATGCTGGTTTATAACCCCAGTGGCGTTGAACAGGTAACCTGGAACGGGAAAACCTATAGCTATTTTGTCAACTGGGTACTCGACAACAACAATACAATGAAAGGGATGCAGTACTTCAGCCCGTTAGGGAGCGGGTTGATCGACTTGCTGCGCGAAACCCAGCAACCCAACGGGATGATCTGGAGTTTTGTAAACAAAGGCGATGATGACTCGCATTATTTTAATACGGCTTATTCTCCCATCAATTTTTTCAGAAAAGATAAAGATACCTGGTTTGTCAGACAACCGGTAGAGAACCATGTTGAATACAACTATGTCAATATGATGTACTTACACTGGAAAGCAAGTGGCGACAACAACTGGATGAAAAAGACCCTTGATTGCGCCGCCCGTGCTCTTGATTACAGTGTTACGGATAGTGTTCGCTGGTCGAAACGGTTCAGATTACTAAAAAGACCTTACTGTATTGATTCGTGGGATTTCCAGGTTGACGATGAATATACCCCTAAAGCGCCCATCAGTCCTACCATGGTTATCGTTCCGGGGAAAACAAAATTTGGTGTTTTTTTTGGCGATAATACCGGGTATGTCGAAGCTTGTAATCAATTGGCTGAAATGATGGATTCGGCAGGACAGACCGACAGGGGAACGATATACCGACAAAGAGCTAAAGAGATTCAGGAAAGGTTGATTGCTCTTTCGTGGAATGGTAATTTCTTTACCCATTTTATCGATGAAGACTCTCATGTAAAAAGGAACCTGGGCGTTGATGAAAAATCGCAGATAGCCCAGGGGAATATGTATTCGATTAACCGGGGATTACCACACGATATGAATGTGGCAATTATCAAAACCTATCTCGGTTTGAGAGAGCATCTTCCGGTTGGATCGCCTGGCGAATGGTATTCAATATATCCTCCTTTTGAAAAAGGATTTGGCAACCATAATTCCAAATGGCAATACATGAATGGCGGCGTTGCCGGCCATGCCGCAGGAGAGCTTGCACGTGGGGCCTACGAAAATGGATACGAAAATTATGCTTCAGGAATACTTTACCGGATCGATAAATTAGGCCGTGAAAACGGGAACCGGGTGTGGTTTTCGTTTACCGGTTCAATACCTGCATCTTCTCCTGAACCTCATTACAAACCCCTGAATATTTCGATGCAGGTAAACATGGACTTATTGGATCAGGGGTCGAAAGAAGCTTTCTCCTGGATGAACGGTACCCGTAGTGGAAACGATATGCGTGGACTTCCAACAGGGAACCAAATTTTTAAAGGAATACCTTTCAATGTGATCGACCCGGCAACAAACAACCGAAAAGCGGTAATCGCCGTTTCAACATTATCAGGATTTGTCGACAAAGCAGAAATTGCTGTGCAGGATACAGCTGCCACTGTATATCTGCTTCATACTTCGTCTGATAATATACCAGGTCATGTAGCCGGGGCAATTACCTTCCAATACATTGACGGGACAAAGTCGTCGAGCTATCTGATAAAAGGAACTGATGTGACCAACTGGTGGTTCCCATCGCTCGAAAATGAACATGCCGGTGTAGCCTGGTGGGGCCCAAATTTATGCAGTACGAAAGTCGGGGTATGTTGGGCTGCAATTCAAAATCCGTCTCCTTCAAAAAAAATCGACAAACTGATTTTCCATGCCCCGCTTGAGGGAGGTATTTATGCCGTCTTAGGTATAACTCTGTCGGATCGCCCTCATTACGTTAAACCAAAAGTTGAATCGTACGGTGGCCCCGATAACTGGGCAGCATCGAACGCGATGGCTGCACTGGTTGAGGGTCTTGCCGGGGTGAAAAATACCGGACTGGCCTACGAACGTGTAAAACTTTCTCCCAGGTGGGCTTCTGCAGGGGTCGATTCAGTCGATGTTAATGTATGCTTCCCGGCATCAAATGGTTATGTGGCTTATCGGTACAAGCATGACCCCAAAAACAGCAATATCCTGATGAAGTTAACAGGTAGTGGAAATAACATGGATATGCATGTATTACTTCCCGATCATGTTAAAACGGTAAAATCGGTCATGGTGAATGGTCTTCCTGTTTCATCGGTACAATCGTTGACCGAAAAATCGCGATATGTCGATTTCAGCATTGATCTACCTGCCATACAGTATATTATCATAAAATATGAGTGATTCAAAAATTGGTATAGGCGTTTATACCACCCTATTTTCCTGTTTCCTTCAAGAAGCTGTCTAAAAAGAAAAAATTAATCACAAAGTGGCTGCTCAAAGTACCACTAATTATTTGATAATTAGTTTGAAGTTCTTTGTGGTTTCAGGACTTTTTGGACAGCCTCTTCAAATCAAAAATTAAAGTGTAAAAAACAAAACTGATGAATTTTACCAGAAGACATGCCATTCGTAATATGGCTGGAGCAGCATTCTGTTTTTCAGCACATTCATTGTTTGGTACGCCCAAAAATTCAGCATTAACTGATAGCGATAGCCCTGTAAACTGCAACTATGCCCCTCCGGGAGAGTACATTAAAGATCACACGCTGGTTTTTCACGATGGATGGTGGCACTTGTTTTCGATTAGCGGCACGCAAGGATATTACCACGGCTATAACGGAAACGAGGAAACGTTCTCATGGAGTGTCAGCAAAAACCTGGTTGAATGGGAATTCCGTGGCCACGTTATGCACCCCTCTCAACGCGAAGGCACGTTCGACCAGCACGAAGTTTGGGCGCCTTTTTGCCTAAAAGCCAACGATCAATTTTACATGTTCTACACGGGCATTATTCATCCTTACCGCCCGATGGAATACCGGAGACTGGGCTTTAAGCACCCGTGGGTTTTCAAAGGACATAAGGAAGCACAGGGGTTGGCCATATCGAAAGACCTTACCGATTGGGTGAAGGTTGGCGATCCGGTAAAAGGGCTGAACATCCCGGGCAGAGATTCGAATGTAGTGTGGGATGATACCGAAAAACGATGGTTGCTCTACAGTACCGGGCAAGGCATTGAAACAAACGGACAAAATTTGGATACCGTTCTTGTCTCCTGTTCAAAAGACCTTATTCATTGGGAGCATATAGGTATTTGTTCCATTTTCCCAAAACTTGACATAAACAAAGAATATGGTTTTACTATCGAAAGCTGGAAAGGTTTTAAAAATTGGGCAGGAACAACCGAAAGTACGACTACGATGAGACATCCGATCACCCAAAAATGGATACAGATGGGAAACTGGCAATATGTAGTTTCGGATAACCCGGTCGATTTTAAGAATGGAGAAGTGAGGTATTTCGACAACACATTCAACGACAGGGTAATCGACATGGGTTACGCCTGCGAAATTATCGAACACAACGGCAAATGGTACCGGAGCGGCACTTTTGGTGAAGTTGATCATTGGCGGCTTGGGTTCACCGAAATCGAGTGGGTTAAGGATGGAGCATTCCGAATTGTTAAACCATCAGATATTAATTACTTATGAAGACTCTAATCACGTTATTTTGCATTTTGGCCTTTCTCTCATCGTGGGCTCAAGACGACAACAAAGCCTTTGTCGATACCCTTCTGAAAGGGGTTGAGGTAAAAAAGGACATCCGCTATAACACCTGCGACCGCCCGTTACTTCTCGACATTTATTACCCCAGGCAAAAAAACAAGGAACTCCTCCCCTGCGTGGTCTGGATTCATGGAGGTGGCCTTACCGATGCTTCTCTGGATAAAAACTACGACCTGGTGCGCTGGGGTGTTGCCCGTACCGTACAAAACGGGTATATCAGCGTTTCGATCGACTATCGGTTGATCACCGAACGTCCGTTGCCTGTTGCCATTCAGGATTGCGCAACGGCTGTTAGGTTTCTGAAATGCCATTCGTCTGAATACAAGATTGATACAACGCATATTGCTGTTGTGGGCGAATCGGCTGGCGGTTACCTGGCCGGGATGTATTCGTTTACCTGCAATACCAATATTTTTAAAACATCGGAATGGCAGGGGGCATCGAATAGCGTAGCCTGTGGTGTTTTGTGGTACCCGGCAACCGATTTTTGGCCCTACAACATGCTCGACTATATTTCGCCCGACGACGTACCGGTCATTTCCGTTCATGGCGATAAAGATGGGATCGTTCCTATCAAAAAGTCATACCAAATTCAGGATAAATGCAAAGAGAAAGGCCTTGATTTTAAACTACATATTATTGAAGGCGCTCAGCACGGTTTTTACGACGAAAGCTGGAAATTTAACGAGGCAAACCGTAAGTACATGGAACAAGCCATCGATTTTACCATTGATTTCCTGAATAAAAAATTGAAAAAATGAAACGAACCATGAGAGATAAGCTCACACACAGGAGAATGACTGTAATGGCGAGTTCCATGTGGCAATTAAAAAACAAACTATAAACACATGAAGAAACGTCTGATCCTAATCGTTAGTCTACTTATATTCTGCCAGTTATCTGGCTATGGTATTTTAACTGGAACTCGTTCCGACATCAAAGTGATATGGCAGCAAGAAAAGCCTAACGGAACCATTTTGGTTACAAATGGCAAGCTGAACGGTATCAGGATTATCGAAGGGAAAGGAAAAATAACCGGAAATAGCTTTAGGTTCAATGCTTTGGGCGAGGCAGCTATCCTTGTTTCACTCAACGATATTAAAAACAACCCGGGCAGTGATGCAACTTTGGTTAACGTGAAAACAATTGAAAACCCGTTTACTTTCTTTTTACGCGATACAAACAAGGATTATCCTATATATATTCCTGAATATAAAGTTGTTGTAACGACAGCAGACGACACACGCACGTACAGCCAGATCGAGGCTGACATTAATAAACGTGGGTTAAAAAGCAAGCTGGCGCAGATTGAGGAAGAACCTGAAGAATCGTTCGACACGGCGGCAAGCCACACCCGAAACCAACCTTGTCCTACCTGGCTAGGGCTAAGCCGCGACATGCTGATTTTTGAATTGTCCGACAGCCGTACCAACCCGTCCGGCGAAATGAACAGCATAAAACCTTACAATTCGTCATCGCCGGTTATGTTGCCCGAATTTAATGGCCACCAGGCCGAATATGGGTATATGCCTGGCCGGGGTCAGGGGGTCGAGGTTAATGTAACGAGACGGTTGGAAGAGGGCACCCTGCCAATTCTGCATTCGACTACAGTTGATGAAGATATTGAATATCAATCTATATCATTCGTATCGCCCGAAAAATCACCGCTAAATAACCAATCGCTTTCCGGCACCGATTTCCTTGTGGCCGATAAATTCAGTGGTGGAAATATGTTCACCGAAGAACAGGAAAAGTTGGTTAAGCCTCGAATAACCGAAGAACAAAATAAGACCGAAGAAACCGTATTGTATTTCAGAACTGAAGCTGTAAATAATTCACCTGCACCACGTTATGCGTGGTTTAAAACAGTTAGGCCTGGCTCAGGGTGGTGGATGAAAACAAATTATTCATTTCAGAAAGAGACTGGTTTTTCATCATTCCCATCGGGTAAAGTATTTGCTATTTCGAAACTTAACGGACAACCCTTGCACGACGAGGAAACAGCTATTCTCCTGAAACCTGGCGAAAAAGCGGTGTTCGAATTTTATATCCCTCATTCGCCCGTTTCGGTTGACAGGGCAGTTGAATTGGCTAAACAAACGTTTGAACTGAGGTACAACGAATGTAAGGCGTTCTGGAAAGCAAAACTGGACAAAGCGGCGCAAATCAATGTTCCTGAAAAGCGGATTAACGAAATGATCCGTGCAGGGCTGCTCCATCTCGACCTGGTTACCTACGGGAAAGAGCCTAATGGTACGCTGGCTCCTGCAATTGGGGTGTATTCGCCTATCGGCACTGAAAGTTCCCCGATCATCCAGTTTTATAATTCGATGGGATTGAGCGATATAGCCCGAAGGTCGCTGACGTACTTTCTTTACAAGCAACACGACGACGGCATGATCCAAAATTTTGGAGGGTATATGGTCGAAACCGGGGCCGCACTTTGGAGCATGGGCGAATATTTTCGCTATACAAACGATGTTGCGTGGGTAAAACAGGTTGAACCTAAATTACTGAAAGCGTGCGATTTTCTACTTCAATGGAGAGAAAAAAACAAAAAAGAAGAGTTACGGGGGAAAGGTTATGGAATGATCGATGGCAAAGTAGCCGATCCCGAAGACCAATTCCATCAATACATGCTTAATGCCTACGCTTACATTGGTATCAGCCGGGTTGCCATGATGTTGGAAGATGCCGATCCGGTGCAGGCCAACAGGTTGAAACAGGAAGCTGAAGCCTGGAAACAGGATATCCGGGCATCGTTGATGAACAGTTTGTCGAATTCGCCGGTAGTGCCACTGGGCGATGGCCGGTGGTGCCCCACGGTTCCACCCTGGACTGAAGCTACCGGCCCACGTTCGCTGCATATTTCGCCCGAAACATTCTTTTCGCACGGTACAGTTACTGTCCCCGATGTGTTGCTTGGCCCGCTTTATCTTGTTTTCTGCGAAGTACTTGCTCCCGACGAACAGGTATCGAAAATGATGCTTGACTATCACAGCGAATTATTTTATCAACACAATGCCGCCTTTAGCCAACCCTATTACAGCCGTCATAACTGGATGCAATTGAAACTTGGCCTTGTAAAACCATTTTTGAAAACCTATTACAATACGTTCTCCGCCGTGGCTGACCGCGAAACCTACACATTTTGGGAGCATGTTTTTCATGTCAGCGTACATAAAACCCACGAAGAAGGCTGGTTTTTGATGGAAACCCGGTGGATGCTTTACCTCGAAGAAGGCCAAACCTTGAAATTGTTGCCCGGAATTCCGCGTAAATGGCTTGAAGATGGAAAGAAAATCGAATTGAAGAATGTCGTCAGTTACTTCGGCCCTATTTCGCTAAAGGTTAAATCAAGCACAAACGCGGGAATTATAGAGGCAGCAATCGCTTGTGATCCAGTGCGTAAACCGCAGAAGGTGCTTATCCGGCTTCCTCATCCTGATGGGAAAAAGGCGGTAAGGGTAACTGGCGGAGCTTATGATCCGGCAACCGAATCGGTACTGATCAATGATTTCAGTGGCAATGCAAACATAAAGGTTGAATTTTAAGCCTGCTAACTGATCAATAACAAAATCACATTCCCCGGTTACGTTTCACTTCACCGGGGGTTATTCATAGATAACTCCTTTGGAGTTGTAGAAAATTCTATATGAATATCCTTTTCGTTGCCTAACGCTGAATGAAGCGCATCGGCCTAGACCGGTGAGCCGAAAAACAAGTGAAGACGGCGTTAAAAAATATTTTTTGTTGAGCCAACGCCGAGTTTAAGAGATTTTAGCAGTCAAACGTAGTTTTTCGTGCGAAGCGGGCTTAGCCTTGACCTTTTTTGATTACTTTTTTGTTGGCTGGTGAGTTGGTCGAACCAGTCAAGACAAAAAAGTAATTGGGGTTTTGGGGTAAAGCCCCATCGTTAAATCAATTAAGTATTCTATGGGATATTCAATTAGTTCTAATATGCAGATTGTAAGACGCTAAACAAAAATTCATACGAATGAAAAAACCTTTAAAAATCAGCCAATTACCTGAAAAGTTTATGAAAAAGGATTTGAAAGCAAAAGCAACTAAAATATCCACAGAATGGAGTGAAAAGAAAAGACATAAAACACCTAATTCATTGGTATTGATCATTTTGGTATCGGGCCTTACATTGTCTTCTATTCTTGCGCCCACACCCTCGTTTGGACAGAAATTTGAGAACCTTGCGCTCACCCCGCCAATGGGATGGAATAGTTGGAACAGGTTTGAGTGTGAGGTCAACGAGAAGGTTATTTGCGATGCTGCCGACGCCATGGTTTCGAGTGGAATGAAAGATGCTGGTTACGAATATGTTGTAATCGACGACTGCTGGCAGGTCAGCCGCGATAGCCTGGGGTTCATTCAGTACGATCAGAAAAGATTTCCTTCGGGGATCAAAGCTCTGGCCGATTACATTCATTCGCGCGGGCTGAAATTCGGGATTTATTCCTGCGCCGGGCGTCAAACCTGTCAGAACAAGCCAGGGAGCCGTGGTTACGAATATCAGGATGCCATAAGTTATGCCCGTTGGGGTGTCGATTTTCTGAAATTCGATTGGTGCAATTCGGATGGACAAAATGCAAAGGAATCTTATACCCTGATGCGCGATGCCCTGTTTTCGGCTGGCAGGCCAATCGTTTTCAGTATTTGTGAATGGGGTTTGAGCAAACCCTGGGAATGGGCCGACGATGTTGGCCATTTGTGGAGGACAACAGGCGATATCCGCAACAACTGGGACATACCCGATGCCAAAGAGGGAAAATGCTGGGCCGGCGGCGTAGTGGTTAACCTCGATATGCAGCAAGGCCTTGAAAAATTTGCGGGCCCCGGGCATTGGAACGATCCCGATATGCTGCAGGTTGGCAACGGTGGATTGACCGAAAGTGAAAACCGGGCGCATTTTGCGCTGTGGTGCATGTTGGCTGCGCCGCTTTTTGCGGGAAACGACCTGTCGAACATGTTGGATGCAACCCGCAACTTATTTACAAACAAACAACTGATTGAGATTGACCAGGATCCGCTCGGCGAACAAGGCTTTAAAATAAAAGACTACGGGCAAATCGAGATATATTATAAACCCATGCAAAACAACCGAAAAGCGCTTTGTGTGTTTAACCGTTTCGATGACGAAATTGAGGTTGAAATCGACTGGAAAAACCTTCAACTGACTGCTAAAAAGGATGGTAATCCACTAAAACTAATACCTGGGATTGACCGGGGCGATGTCCATTTGGGAAAAGGTTATAAAATATGGGATGTGCTGGAAGGAAAGGATTTGGGTAATATAAATAAGATTTTGAAAAAAAGAATCGGAGGCCATGATGTCGCCGTTTTTATATTAAATTAATCTAAACTATTAAAAAATGAAGAAGTTAATATTTTGTCTTGCTGCCGCGATACTTTCGGCAACAACTTTTGCACAGAAAGCACGCCTTTTGGTCCGTGCCGACGATATGGCATCAAGCCATGCGGCCAACGTGAGTTGTATCGATGGATGTACCAACGGTATCTGCCGTTCGGTTGAAGTGATGGTTCCTTGTCCCTGGTTTTTCGAGGCGGCGCAACTGCTCCGCGAAAACCCGAAAATTGATGTAGGCGTACATCTTACGCTTACCAGCGAATGGTCGGGCATTAAGTGGGGCCCAATCACCCCATCGCCATCGCTTGCCGATGCTGATGGTAATTTTTTGGCCGACACCGGCGACTGGTACCGAAAGCCTTACCAGATGGCCGAAGTGGAGCGGGAGTTACGTAAACAAATCGAGCTGGCTATCCGCGAAATTCCAAATGTAACCCACCTTTCGTCGCACATGGGCGCTCCCGACTGCAAACCCGAATTGAAAGATTTGGTTAAAAAGCTGGCCCAGGAATACAAACTGATCTACGAACCCGAAAAAATGACCCAAACACCCGACTGTGGATGGGATAAAGCCCTGACATATAACGACAAAGAAAAAGCTTTTGTCGCTATACTGAAAACTTTAAAACCCGGCAATACCTATATGTTTGTTGAACATCCGGCCAACGAATCGGAAGAGATGAAGGCTGTTGGCAACAAGAACATGAAAACCGTTGCCCGCGACCGGCATTGGGTCACGCAGGTTTTTACCAGCCCTAAAGTGGTAAAAGCGATTAATGAGCTGGGAATCGAATTGATTGATTATACTCAGGCCGGAACCAGGGGCAAATAGGACTATTTTATAAATACACTTAGTATAATTTACTGTATTTCAGCCATAAACTATTCACTCTTACATCGAACTTATGTTACAGTATTTTAAAGTAAAAGTTTATCTTTAAGCCTCTGCTAAACCCAGCCTTATGCCACTTATTATTGTCGGAATCGGAATCCTTATACTGCTGTTGCTCATTAGCAAATTCAAAATCAATGCTTTTCTTTCATTGCTAATCACATCGTTTGCTGTGGGATTGCTCAGCAGCATGAACCCACTCGACATTCTCGATTCGGTGCTGAAGGGCGTTGGCGATACCATGGGCAAAATCGTTCTAATCCTGGCATTTGGCGCTATGTTGGGCAAAATTCTGGAAGAGAGTGGCGCCGCGCATACCATCACGTTCCGTATGATTGATTTTATGGGATTGAAAAATGTGCAATATGCACTTTTAATTACCGGATTCCTGGTTGGCTTGCCCATGATGTATAATGCCAGTTTCCTGGTGTTGATTCCGCTGATCTTTACCTTTGCCTCAACCACCAAATTACCTACGATATGGCTGGCACTTCCGTTGTGTTCGGCGCTTTCGGTGGCGCATTGCTTTTTGCCACCACACCCCGCCCCCACTTATGTATCGTTTATTTACGAAGCCGATGTGAATAAAGTACTAATGTACGGGCTTATACCAATGATTCCGGCCTGTTTGATTGGTGGGGTTTGGCTTTCGCGCTTTACAAAAAACATTACCGTCAACCCGCCAGCCGACTTGTTCAACGAACGAAAATTCGAAAAAAGCGAACTCCCGGGTTTGGGCATCAGCGTACTTTGTGCCATTACTCCCATTATCCTGATGCTTTTGGGTGCTTTAACCGATCTTATTTTTGGTCCGCCACCAGTCAAAGCTGAATTGACAAAGATGGGAATCGAAAGCATAACAGGATTTTACAATCATCTTTTTACCGCTAAAGGTTTTAACGAACAATCGACAAATATCATTTCAGGAATACTTACCTTCTTCAAGTTCATGAGCGACGCCAACGTTGCCCTGTTTATGGCTGTGGTTGTTGCTATTTTTGCACTCGGACTGCGTAAAGGCCGCAGCATGGACGATGTGATGAACAGCTCGGCCAAATCGATTGGCGCCATTTCGATGATTGTACTCATTATTGCCGGAGGAGGTGCTTTCTCGCAGGTTTTAAAAGACAGTCATGTTATCGAATATATTCGTTCCATTTCCGATAATATTCAATTAAACCCACTTTTTATGGCATTCCTCATCGCCTCCATCTTCAGGCTGGCAACAGGCTCGGCCACGGTGTCAACACTTACCACCGCACCAATTATGCTGCCGCTGGCCCAAAAAGCAGGCGTCTCGCCCGAACTTATGGTTTTAGCTACTGGCGCCGGGAGCGTTATGTGGTCGCATTTCAACGACTCGGGTTTCTGGATGTTTAAAGAGTATTTCGGATTGAACATTAAACAAACCTTCCTGTCGTGGACACTTATGGAATCAACAGTTGGTTTGGTTGGGATTGTTACTGTATTGATCATGAGCCTATTTATTTAAAACCAGCAAAAGCGCAAAGATTATCTTCAATATCATTTCCTTTCTGAAAATATTTTCATGCCGGTTTTAGTCAGTTTAACTAGCTTTGACATCTGGCAAGCTACTGAGTGAGGTTTTCACTCCGACGTGAAGCCCTCACTAAAACCAATTGGTAAACATTTGCGATCAAAATTGGCCTATTAAAATTTAATATAAATTGGCTGTTTTAAACAGTCCTTTTTCGTTATAATTTTGAGGCATGATTTTGATTAACATTGATAAAACTAGTAAGCAACCATTGTTTCAGCAAGTATTTGAGCAACTGAAACAGATGATTGAAACCGGAGTTCTCCAATGCAACGAGCAATTGCCATCAACCCGTAAACTAGCCGAATTGCTTGGCGTTCACCGAACAACGATTTACCGCGCTTACGAGGAACTTTGGGCAGCCGGCTATATCGAGGCAACAGCCGGATCGTATTCGCGTGTACGCCAGCGAAACCTGAGAACAAAACAATCAGACAATGACGACAACTCACTAATTGATTGGTCTGGTTTTATTTCAGAAACCAGCAAATATCTGCCCGATATTCATGGATTACGAAGAAATATCGATTTAAAAGTTATTGATTTTGCTCCACTAAGTCCCGATTCGGAATTATTGCCAGTAGAAGATTTTCGTCGTTGCATCAACCAGGTGTTACTCACCGAGAAGGCCGATTTACTTCAGTATGGAAATCCGTTAGGTTACCATCCTTTGCGCGAGTACCTGTCCAACCAGATGCGTCATCATGGTATATCAACCCAAACCAGCGAAATTATTCTGACCAATGGAATGCAAAATGGCATCGATTTGGTCTTCAAACTTCTAACTAATCCAGGCGATTGCATCATTACCGAAACGCCAACCTACAAATCGGCGCTTTACCTGGCCAAATTTCTTGGTTTAAAAGTTGTCGGGATTCCTATGGCCTCCGATGGAATTGACCTTGAAATTCTGGAGCCGGAAATAAAAAAGTACCGTCCAAAGCTGATTTATACCATGCCAACATTCCAGAATCCGACCGGGATGAGCACCTCGCAAACCCATCGTGAACAGTTACTTAGCCTATGCGAACAGTATGGAATTCCACTGGTAGAAGATGGTTTTGAAGAAGAAATGAAATACTTTGGGAAAGCAGTATTACCCATAAAATCGATAGACAAAAATCAAATGGTTATTTACATGGGCACTTTCTCTAAAGTTCTTTTCCCCGGCGTTAGGGTTGGCTGGATAGTAGCTCCACCCATTTTGATAGAAAAAATGGGTAGCATGAAATACATTTCCGAACTTTCGGGAAGCCCACTTATTCAGGCATCAGTTTACCAGTTTTGCTACCAAGGATTTTACGAGTTGCATAAAAAACGCCTTCACCGGGTTTACCGTAAACGGATGCAGGCAACGCTTCAAGCCTGCCGCGAGTTTCTTTCTCCAGCACTTGTCCACTGGTCGAAACCCGATGGAGGATACCTTCTTTGGTTTTCCTTAATCAATAGTCAGGAAACCGAAGATGAATTTTTAGCCAGACTTCTCAATGCGGGAGTGAATGTGACCGCTGGAAGTCAGTTTTTCCCAGAAACCACAAAAGGAATTCATTTCAGGTTATCCATCGCCCACCGCAACGAAGAAGAAATCAGGGAAGGAATACAAAGGATTGGAAAAGTGATTGAAGATGAGAGAATTTGAAGATTTGGAGATTTGAAAATGTAAGTATTGTTGTGAGTTACAGGTTTCGAGTTACGAGGCAACTGAAACCCGGAACACGTATCCCGCAACCCGAAACAATTAATAAAACAAGAAAACAATGATTCAACTAAAAACAGAAAACTACTACAAAGCATTAAAACAACTTTCAGAAGTTGCAATTAATCATCTCTTTGCAAAAACTGTTTTGGAACAGAAAATGGATGGAGAAGTGTTTGTTGACAATCCAGAAGAACCAACAACCTTTTACATTAAACACGCCTATGGCATGTCGCTTTTATTTGGACGAACCGACAATGATGAATTCAACAGACAATTAACCAGCTATTTACTGAATGAGAATAATGTTCGCAATACAAGTGAGTGGCTCCAGGTTTTCCCTTCGGAATGGAACGACAAACTTAATCAACTATTACATGGGAAGATTGCAGAACCACCTGAAAGTAAACCTGACAATACGCAGGTTATCAAATGGTCGCGCGTAAACTTCAAATTTCAGCCGCTCAAATATTCATCGCGGCAACAGGAAGTCCCAGAAGGTTTTCGACTTGAAAAAACTGATCCGACACTGTTCGATCTGATTTCGGGTTCGGTGGTTCCTTCCTGCTTTTGGCGAAACCGAAAAGAGTTTGCTGAAAGTGCAATTGGGTATAGCCTGGTTTACAATGGAGAACCTGTTTCCACCGCTTTTGCGTCGTTTATTCACGAGCAACAATTGGAAATCGGTATTGAAACTTCTTCGGAATTTAGAGGGAAAGGGCTTGCACTGATAAGCTGTTCTGCATTAATTGATTATTGCCTGGCAAACAACTTCGAGCCCATCTGGTCGTGCAGGCTCGAAAACACCGCCTCGTTTATGCTTGCTCAAAAACTGGGGTTCGAGCCAACGCTGATCCTTCCTTATTACCAACTACCGTATCATACAATTACCAATCAACCTGACTTAAAAAGACCTGTTATTTCATCAAACATTTTATACGCCAATTTTCTACATAAAATCTGAAAACAATCATGGAAAATATTATCATTTCAACCGAAAAAGATAGATTGAATGTACCAATGATCCATTCCTTTTTAAGTGAACGTTCATACTGGGCAAAAGGACGAAGTTTGGATTTAGTTAAGCTGTCAATTGAAAATTCGTTATGTTTCGGAATATATGACCTTGAAGGCAAACAACTCGGATTTGCAAGGTTGGCGACAGATTATGCCGTATTTGGCTGGTTAATGGATGTATTTATCCTGGATGAATACCGCAGGCAAGGGCTTGGCAAACAACTGATTGAATATATAGTCAGCCATCCGGTTGTAAAAAACTTACGAAGAATTGGACTGGCAACTTCTGATGCACATGGTTTGTACAAGCAATTTGGTTTTTCACAGGTTTCGGCTCCCGAAAAGATGATGGAATTATTACGCACTTAATTTGATTTGCTTATTTTTATCCGGTATATAAAATCGAATGTCATGATTAAAGAACTTATCTATAAAAACCGCACTTACCGGAGATTTCATCAATCGGAAAAAATTACTGAGCTGCAACTTCGTGATTGGGTCGATTTGGCGCGAAACTCGGCTTCGGCGCGAAATGCACAATCGCTAAAATACATTCTCAGCACTGAAGCGTCGTTCAATGCGCAAATTTTTGAATTACTGGGATGGGCTGGTTACCTCACCACATGGCCGGGCCCTGAAGAAGGCGAACGGCCATCGGCCTACATCGTTTTACTGAACGACACGCTAATTTCGGGCAACTATTTTTGCGACGATGGAATTGCCATGCAAAGCATACTGCTTGGCGCCACCGAAGCCGGTTATGGAGGCTGCATTATTCATTCAGTTAACCGGAACAAACTTCGCCAATTACTGAATTTATCGGAACAATACGATATTCTTTATGTAGTCGCCTTGGGCAAACCAAAAGAAACAGTGGTTCTGGAAGAAGTGCAAAACGGTGAAATCAAATACTGGCGCGATGAAAACCAGTTTCATCATGTTCCCAAAAGAACTCTGGACGAAATAATTCTGGAAGTGAAATAAGTTAATAATACTATCTCAAATCACTGTTGTCCGGTTAAAATTCTCATAGTTATCCGTAACCTAATAAATTTAAAGGCATTCCAGAAGATTACGCCACTACGTGGCTTACATTTTCGTCTTGCCAATTTTCTACAAAGATAAAACAGCTACGCTGCTAACTTCATAGCAATACGATTGCTAAATCTTTGTAGTACATTGACATCTGACAGAAACACTGAGCAACGTAGTTGCGACATCTTGTAATACCCCAGTTTTACCGGACAACAGTGATCTCAAATAAAAAATCCTGACAAATTTTGAGTTTTATCAGGATTTTTTATTTTTCACAGTCCTATTTTGCCTCGAAAATTGGTCCGTTGGACTTTATTTCTTGTTTGTAAAACTGAATAGCGCTGTCGTTCAGTTTCGGGAAATGTTTCTTCAGCATTTCGATGATTTCGGCGCCAGCCAGCATTACCGGTCCGTAACCATGTGCGGCGTAAACATTCACCGGACGATAGTAATAAAATGCCGGGTCGAAGCCCATCCCGGTTCCAACGCAAGTTCCTTCAACCTGACCTTTTTCGGTTACTTTTGAAGCAACAGCATTCCATGCCAAGATTACTGCCGGACCGTAAACCTGATCGTCGATGTAACCACGGTTGATGGCTCTGGCCATTGCATACGCATAAATGGCAGTAGCCGATGTTTCGAGGTACGAATCGTTTTTATCGATCAGTTGGTGCCAAAAACCCTTAGGCGACTGATAGCTAACCAATCCGCGGATGTGGCGTTTCAGCAAATCGAGTACCTGATCGCGACCGGGATGATCGATCGGTAAAACTTCGAGTAGTTCAACCATTGCCATCACAGCCCAGCCATTGGCGCGGGCCCAGTGAAATTGCTGGTGCTCAGGCATATCCTGAATCCAGCCGTGCATAAACAAACCTTTGTCGGAGTTGAACATACGTTTGGCAAACTGAAGCACTTGCTTCACGGCGTCGTCGTAATACTTGGTTTGTCCGGTGTATTTGCCCATTTGTGCCAAAGCCGGAACGCTCATAAACAAATCGTCGAGCCAAAGTGAATTTGGAAGTGGCCGGTTACGAGCCAGCGTACCATCGTCAAAGCGTTGTTGCTTGTTGCTGATATAATCGATAAAGTTGTTGATAATTGGGGCCAGATCAGTAGTAATTCCGGCACGTTCAGCTTTAATCATAGCCGCACAAATAGCGCCGCAATCGTCGAGCGCATGTGGATGAAGCACCGAAGACATAATGTGTCGGGCATCCGTTGTTTGCTGTTCCACTTTCAGAAAAGCCGGGCGAATGTCGGCTAAAAACTTCATGCGACTGAAGGAATAATCGGCATATTTTTTATCGCCGGTAGTTTCAGTAGCAAGTAACATTCCGGCATAGGTGACGCCCCACTCGTAACTGGTCAGGCGAAAATCGGCAGGTTTAAATTTTGCTTGCGCGGTAATTTTCGAAAGGTCGGTAATGTCGGCACCCGAAACATCAACCAATTGGGTTGGCGTACTAGCTTCAAGGTAATTGTAAATGCGGTCGATCACTTTGGTAATACCGGCAGCAGTTGGAACAACATAAGGAGTTTCATAATTGGGTTGCATCAGGTGCAATGGCGCGGTTGCGTCGTTTTGTGGTTTGGCAGGCTGTTGTGCAAATGCCAGATATGGAAAAAAGCCCAGAATCGTAATAATCTTTTTAATCATGATGCATAAGGTTTCGTAAACAGACCAAAAAATTAGCACAATAAAAGAATAAAATCCGGAACCTTCAGCACATTCAGAATACAAATTGTAAAAAAGAAGAGGCTGCTCCTAAAACAGAACAACCTCTTTTAAAACTAATTGTATCTATAAAAATAATTCTACTGAAAAATGGGATTCAATGATGTTTCTCTTTCAGGAATTGCAAAAACAAGGTTTTCGTAAGGGTATTGAATATCAGAAACTGTACTGAAAGGATTATCACCCTTAGGAATGGTCATGTGGGTTGCCAGTTGGAATTCGTAAATTCCATTTTCGCCTAGCATTTCTTTTATATATTCCTGGTAAACAGCCTGATGGTTTGTATTTGATGCAGTATACCTATTTGGATTTGTTGGGTTGGCCCTGTTCCAAATCTTATTCAGCTCAACTGCGGCCTGGGCATTTTTTCCATCATGCTGCAAAATCCAGGCTTTAATTAAAATAAGTTCACCTAAACGGATCATCGGAAATTTAGTCATTGCGGCGCCAGTACTAAGTCCATTATCGGGCCCACGGAAGAATTTATCGACATACACCTGGCGGGTACCGGCTGTTCTTCGTGGTTCGGCAGCATCGGGCTCGTATTCAAGGTATTCCCGCATTTCTTTATAGAATTGTTCCAGAGTTTTTCCACCTGATAAATCAGGGGCACCACCAGAAAGGATTTTAGGTTTTACAATACTTCTGTTTCGGGGGTCGCCAGCTGGAAAACCATAGCAGGCGCCTTTAGTTACATGGAACAATTGCTGGAAGCGCAAATCGGTTTTGGCATCGGTAGTAAAGGCTGTATCACGACTAATTGGGTCACCATTGTAAGGTCTGGCAAAGGTGTGACCTTTATCAGTTTCCATCCATCCAGCCTGGCGAAGAATATAATACGAAATTGAACAAGAGTTCCAATCGAGTGCAGTCATTGTAGTCAATGGAAGTTTTGTAACAGGATCGTAAAGGAAATTTCCAAAATGGTCGGCGCCATTAAAATGACGGTAATTAAACCCAACACCGTGGTAATTCAGTTGCCGCGACCAATCTCGTTTTCCTGCCGGATCGCCTGTATTAAATTCCCATATACTTTCGGAAGGTTTATAACTACGGTCGTTACTAATAAAGGGCTTATATACTTCTTCCAGTTTATAAACACCTGACGAGATTACATCATCCAGTAATTTTTCGGCATCAGCATATTGCCCCATGACAAAATAGATTTTAGCAAGCAACGATTTTGCAACATACTTATTAGCCCTGCCACAATTGTAAATTGTTGTTGCACTCCACCCATTTCCGGTTATATCATTTGGCAAGAGATCAATAGCTTGCTTCAGATCAGCAACTATCTGATTATAAATATCTCCAACCGAGCCCAATTTTAATTCATTTGTCGAGGATTTTGGTTCGGTTGATAGGATAATGCCAGTTTTTCCTTTGTTGGCATCGTTATATGGAAGGCACCAAATGCGGGCAAGAAAATAATAAGCATAGGCCCTGACAAAATAAAGTTCACCAATCTGCCTTTTATAGTTCTGAATGTAATCGGCACTTAAAAGGTTAAGATTAAATGGATTTCCACTGTTTCCTTTATCAAACTCTATTCCTGAATTAGTCCCGTAAATAGCAGTATAAAGGGTTGCCCATAAATCGGCCATCTGGCTGGTGGTGTTGTCGGTGAAACGGCGTTCATACCAAATTGTATTACAATCATCGAAAAGGTCGTTCGAAATAGCAGCCGTTTGGCTGCATCCCGACATCATATAATCGAAGGAAGCAAAATTGCCGCGGGTACGGCCTTCCCACAAAACCAATCTGTAACATTCTGTAACCAACTGATCTAAAGTTAATGTTGATGTCCAGGGCTTTTCCTGAGGCCTGGGATTATCAAAAAATTCATTGCTACACGAAAACAATCCCAAACAAAATATTAATGAGGAAAGTATTATTGTTGTTTTATTCATTTTCATTTTTTTCATGTTTGATAGTGAGACATTCATCATACTATTTATTAATCAGTTCATTACAACTTAAAAGAGAACCCAAAGTTTATAGTTCTCGGAGTAGGAACTGCATTCATCGATTCAGGATCGAATCCTGTATAATCGGTAATTACGAATAGATTACTTCCACCTACGTAAAACCTCACACTATTTATTTTGGCCCTGGCTGTAAGTTTATTGGGCAGAGTGTAACCAAGTTGCAAGTTTCTTAATCTGATAAAATCGCCACGTTCAAGCACAAAACTTGTATTTTCAATAGTCATTGTGTTTCCTCCGGCTGAAGCATTGCCTTGTAAATCGAATGGAACTTTATCGTTTTGAGCGATACGGCCAAACCTTTTGTTATCACCGGCCTTTTGCCAATAATTTCCAATTAGTTCACGTCCTATATTTTCAACATCCATCGAAATTTTTCCGGCCAGTTTATCGTCAATAATCCAGTTTCCGCCAGCAAAGTTCAACTGTATATTCAGGTCAAATCCTTTATAGTAAAAATTATTGGAAAAACCACCATACCATTTGGGCTGAGGTGTTTTTCCCGAATGGATAAATTTATTGTTGCCCGGGTTGGTACCAATCATCGGGATTTGCTTCCCGGTTGAAACGGTTACATACTCGTTGTTCCATTTGTCTTTATCCAATTCGTCCTCCATATAAAGTCCATTTTCGGTGTTTATATGCGTATATTTAGGTAAATAATAGGTATTTAACGATTCTCCTTCTTTCCTGATATAAATATTATCCTGAACTGCACCTTTCCCTTTTTCTTCATCATTCAGCCGTTTGATTTCATTTTTATTGGTACTAAAATTAAAGTCGGAGGTCCAGCGAAATCCGCTTTTAGAATTGATATTTACCGATGAGATATTAAATTCAACTCCCTTGTTCTGAAGGTCGCCAACGTTTTTCCAGTTATAGGCATTGTGATAACCCATTGATGGAGGAACCTGACATTTCATGATCAGATCTTTGATGTCCTGCACATAAACTGCAAACGAACCATTTATTCTGTCTCTGAAAAGACCAAAATCAAATCCAAAATCATAAGAAGTGGTGGTTTCCCATTTTAAATCGGAACTGCCTGACGGGCCCCAGTTCTGGCTTGAAGTAATGGTTGATCCTCCCCAATGGCGGTCGTTAAGAATACTCCAGGTCATGATAAGCATATCCGAAGTCATATTGGTATTTCCGGTAGTACCATAGCTTCCCCTGAGTTTTAATGTGCTTAGCCACTTTATTCCTTTCATGAAATTTTCCTCACTGATGGTCCAACCCAAACCAGCTGCGGAAAAGCTAGCCCAACGGTTGTCTTTACTAAGCGCTGAATGCCCGTCGTAACGAATGCTTCCATTGAAAATGTATTTTCCTTTATACGAATAGTTTCCTCTAAAAAAGAAACCGGCCATTGAAAGATCGTTACCTCGGTGACCATCGGCAGTCATCGCCATCGATTTATCCGGATTGATTAATTCAGGATAACCTGTGGCTACATTTTGTCCGCTTGCCGAACGATAATAGCTGTAATTTTTGGTTGCTTCACCTCCGGCTGTAATATTTACACTATGAATATCAGCAAAAGTACGGTTGTAATTAATGACCCCGTTCCAGGTAAAGACAGCCCGGTTAACTGCTTTTTCCTGAGCTTCGCTTAGGTTAGTCGGAGAAAGTAAACCCGAGCGCCAGTATGAGCTATTGGTATAAGTTACATCAGTACCAGCCTCGCCCCTTATCGTTAATCCTTTAACCGGGAGATCAACTTTCATGTATGTATTGGCAAGCGTACGAAATTCGCCGCTATTGTTCCTTATCAGTTTGGGGTCGTGATAGGCTGCGGCATTATAACCACTTTCGGGGAACCAGTATCCCGAAGCGCTTGCCGGATCGTATAGTTTAAAAAATGGCGCCATCTGAAACCATTGGTCCCAGCCACCGGCTAATTTACCATAACCTGTCCGAACGCCATTTGTTTCCATATACATGATGTTGGCGCTTGCACCTAATTCAAGAAAATCAATAAGTTTAAAATTGGTGCTAAACCTAGCCGTTAGTCGTTTTAAGTCGTTATGGCGCAAAACGCCTTCTTCGTCTCTGTAGCTCAGCGAAAAAAGCATGCCCCCGGTATCGAAACCTTTATTGGCAGATAACCCTACCTGGTGAAAATGGGCGGTTTGGGCCATAGCAGAAAGATGATCGGTATTGGTATTCAACGCCATCTCCCTGGTAAAAGCAGGATCATTTGGAAATTGTTGTCCGAAAAACGATGGTTGAAAATCTGTACCTCCTGTATTTTTCATGGCTTCATCACGAATGGCCATATACTCAATATTATTGGTAAAAATTGAAGTTTGTGTAAACGGCAGTTCAGAGATACCTCCGTCGTAATTTACAGCGACATCTGTTTCTTTCATTTTACTCGACTTGGTGGTGATTATAATCACACCGCCTGAAGCCCTGTTTCCATAAATGGCTGTTGCTGCAGCATCTTTCAACACTTCAATCGAAGCAATATCATTAGGATTTAACATTGATATAGGAGAAGCGGCCCGTACACCATTCACTGCCAAAGCATCAGAGGAAGTAAAAATAGGAACCCCATCGACAATCCAAAGCGGATCGGAACTCAGGCTTATTGATTTCAGTCCCCTGATATTAATTTGGTTCCCGGCGCCCGGAGTTCCACCACCTGTATTGGTAACATTAACACCAGCGGCCATCCCTTGTAGTGATTGAGATATTGAAGTCGTTGGCAATTTTGTAATCTCATCTCCTCCAATTTTGGAAATTGCGCCAACAGTTTCCCTCTTTTTGGCCGTTCCATATCCAATAGCAACTACTTCGTCAATTCCTACCGATTCTTCCTGTAAAACAGCATTGATCGTATTTTTCCCTGAAATTTTAACCTCTTCACTTTTCATCCCCACAAAAGTAAATTGGAGCACTGCATCAGCAGGTACATTGGCTAATGTGTAATTCCCATTGGCATCGGTTATCGTTCCATTGATTGTTCCCTTAACCACTACAGAAGCGCCGGGTAATGGCGCCCCCGACTGGTCGGTAACTTTCCCTGAAACTGCTTTTAATTTTTGCTGAACTGCATTATATCCAGTTTCTGAAAGAGACGGAGATAATACAATCTGCCGTTCTTTGACCATAAAGTTGATGCTTTGATCAGAAAATAACTGTGTAAGCACATCCTGAATTTTCTCATTTTTGACTTCAATATTTACCTTCCGGTCTACATCAATCAGGTCATTGTTATACAAGAAATAAAAATCACTTTTATCTTCAATTTCACGCAAGACCTCTTTAATCGAAACATTGGTCATTTTCAGATTTATTAAAGTTCGCTGTGAATAAGATTTCAGGGCAAAAGCCTGAGTAATAACCAGAAGACAGATGACAACTGTAAGCTTCATAACAGTAAAAATTTTTTCCATTGAATGACGAATCTCATCATCCCATAGGTGATTTCGGTTTTTTTTCATACGTTTGAATAACTTTTTGATTTAATAAATTAAAAATTTAACCGTGATTCAGACGGTTATCGAACTTCAGGGCAGTTGGGGAACTGCCCTGATTCGTTTACGTGCATTTTCAATTCATAGGCTATATTTTTTCCTTTTTGATTAATTTTCGAGTTGGTTTGCACCAAATTTTAATCTCCTGTTTCGAGTATGTTTTATCGCTCAAAATTTCTCGTTTGTTGCTTGTATAAGTAATAGGGGTCGACATGGTTAATAAATCGAGTACCTGACCGAGGCTTTCGCTGGTAAAAGTGCCCGTAAAACGGTAATTTGCTATTGCCTTATCACTAATTTGAATATCGGCATTAAACCAGCGGCCCAGTTTGGCGACCACTTCATAAAACGGTGTTTCATTGAAAATTAAAATGCCCTCGCGCCAGGCAATTACATCTTCAACCCGAACATTCTCGGTTTTATATGTTTTGTTCGATGTATTGTAGTTTACCTGTTTCCCCGGATCGAGGAAAATAACTTTTGATGCATCAGCCTTGTCGGTAATTTTCACTTTTCCTTCGGACAATGTAGTTGATAGCTTTAAATCACCTGAATATGCCGACACATTAAACTCAGTACCAACAGCTTCAATATCCATAACGCTTGTACTAACAATGAATGGTTTTCGTTTATTCCTGAATACTTTAAATATTGCTTCTCCCTGAAGGCTTATCTTACGCTGGTTACCTTGAAAAACAGAAGGAAAATGCAAAACGCTGGATGAATTAAGCCATACTTCGGTACTATCGGGTAAAAATAAATGAGATTTAGTTCCTGGTTGCGTAATAACTTCCTGGGTTACTGTCAATACGTTTAGTTCTTTTCTTAATTCGTTCTGCTTCAGAAAAAACCATACACCGCTTAATAAAACAGGGATAAAAAGGATTGCTGCCACGCGTTGTGCCCATAATAAAAAAACTTTAACCCGGTTGGCCTTATATTTATGCAATACCTGTTGCCTGCCTTTTTGAACATCGAAACGATTGAACATTCCTAAATCAGAAGCCAGACTGTTGATCTGCGTTAGTTGCCTGAACAATTCGGCATTTTCAGGATAATTGAGCCACTGTTTAGCGAGCTTTTCCTGTTCGATATCGGCTTGTCCGGAAAGATAAGCCAATAAAAATTCGGGTATGTTTTCGTGTATTTCCATTTTGTTTACTGCTTTTATATGACGGTATAGAGTTAGGCCACCCTAAACCAACAGGCGATTTTTTTAAAAATTTATTTCTCCGAAAATCAGGAGCACGACGAGGTAGTCGCCAAGCTCAGTGCGAAGTAAAGTAAGCGCTTTACCGATACGGTATTCGATTGTTTTTACCGATACATTTTGCTGCGTGGCAATTTGCTGATAACTCAATCCATCGAAACGATTCAGGAGAAATGTTTCACGAATACTGTCGGGCAAATTTCTAATGGCCTTTTCTATTTGTTGCGTTAGTTCATTGTCGAGAAGCGGGTATTCCTGCCAAACATCATCATTTGTCATTTTGAGGTGAAATTGTTCGTGAGAAACTTTCACCTTTCGGTGGTCGAGTATATCGAGGCACCGGTTATGAACAGAACGGATAAAATAGGATTTAACGCTCGAATCGATAAAAATATGTTTCCTGTTTTCGAGTATACGGACAAAAAAATCTTGCACCAAATCTTCAGCTTCGGTCTCCGATTTTAATAAACGATAAGCATAAACACAAAGTCCCTGATAATATTTATCAAAAAAATAATTGAAAAAAGCCGAATTACCTTGCTGGAATTCAAGGAAAAGTAACTTTTCTTTTTTTAAAATATCAGATGCTGTTGAGTTCATCAAATAATAGGGCAAGTGAATACAGTGAGGCAAATTAAAGGATTTTTTAGAATAATTATTAAAAATACATTCAATACTATTTTGACAAATAAAACATGTTGCATGATTTATCTCCTGTTTTACCCCTGCCCCCAAAAGGGAGCCAGGAGAAAAATCTGGTTGTTCCCATTAGTTCAGGGTAAAAACAGCCCGATTTTTCGAATGTGCCAAAGTAGAATTAATACTATTTTCAACAAACCCGGTGATTTTATTACCTGGTTCCTCATGCCCTTGTCGAAGCTCGGAGTATGATTGCGCTAAGGAAATCGATGATTACACCAAAGAAATTGATGATTAAGGTGAAGAAATCGAATGTTACGCTAAAGAAATTGACGATTAGGGTGAAGAAGTCGATGATTGCGCCAAAGAAATTGACGATTTAGGTGAATAAATCGAATGTTACACTAAAGAAATTGATGATTATGGTGAAGAAGTCGATGATTATACTAAAGAAATTGATGATTTAGGTGAATAAATCGAATGTTACGCTAAAGAAATTGACGATTAAGGTGAAGAAATCGAATGTTATGCTAAAGAAATTGATGATTGAGGTGAAGAAATTTGACTTTCCCTAAAATGAGACTGACTTTCCCTAAAATAACTTGACAGGATTTTTACTTGTTTGTTGAAGTGGATACAAACTTATGATTTATTCCTGGTTTGTATTTCACCTTATTTTAATATTCCTTTTTTTTCTTCTTTGATATTTCTTTTTCCTGTTCTTTTATCACGGATTTCTGGTCTTCCTGCTTTTAACTTCTCATGGATTTTTATCCCTGTTTTGTGCTTTTTTCTTTTTCTATTTCCTGCTTTTTCATACAGGTTTATCCGTAATAGCTGGAACTTCGGTGCATGGTTTTGTTATGCACTGGAAATGCTGACAACCGGGTTTACGCGCCGGTTACTAAAAAAGGTTTAGATCGGGCACAAAATCAGTTGGATATATTTGATTTTTAAAGTGAATATCATAAATTTGATTACGAAGCTTGAACCTGATTTTCAATTCAAAGCGATTCATTTTTAAACTCAACCTAATTACTATCGACAATGAAACACAAATTAGATACATTTCACACAATCAGCGTTTTAACAGACACAGCCCACTCGGGCTAATGCGGATATATCCACAACTCTGTGGATATACAGATGTTGTGTGTAATGCTGAGAAAAAGTACTCTGCATAAAATTGACAACAAATGAAATTATGAGAATTAAAAATTTGATAATCGTATTCTTCTCCATTTTGACTTTAAATTCATTTGCTCAAGAAGGGATTTTTGAGAAGGTCTATAACAAAACTTGGTTTGAAGAGGATGGATTTGCCGGGACAACAATTGTTTTTTTTAAGACATCCAATGGACTTTTAAAAGCTATAAGACAGATAAATGGTTCCGGTGTACCTGTAGTTGGATCTGAAATTTATGATGTTAAAATCCGGCATGATACTATCTATTTATCGAACGGACTGAATTTAAAGACGGCGGAACAAATATGTAACAACTATTTCTACTTTGACAAAAAAACAGGACAAATAATAAGAAATGGTGAACATTTAAGAATATTGGACGATGAGCCTATATTGTATACATGGACTAACAAAAGGAAAGATTTTAAATCTCAAATTGACGTCAGATTATTGACTGAAATAAAGATTGAGAAAAATGAAATATACAAGGAAGAGGATTTAAATAAAATTTTAATGAACAAATAGAAATAAGCACTACACACAATCGAGTAGACCGCCCAGCCGGTAATTAGCCGACTGGGAGAGCCTCTCACACCACTGTACGTACGGGTCTCGTATACAGCGGTTTCCCGGCGAACCGGGACAGGCTGTTAAACAATGGGAAATAGTGGCGAGCTTTGGTAATGTGGGCTTACTTTGCAATAATGGGACAGTAATGATTCATAGCCTCGTTGGGTGAGTTTTGCTACCGTGATGGTGGTGTTCAGAATCGGGCTTTGGCTATTGCCCAGCCCCCCTTTCTGCTCCTGCTCCACTGGTAAGCATGATCTATATCTACTCCAAGCCTTATCAGATTTTTCCGTTTACGCTCTGGTTTCTTCTCTCGCCTGAGGCGAGACCAAATGCAATAACGTATCCGGTTTCGTAACCATCCGTCCAGTTCGTTGAGCTTATTGTATATGCTTGCGAATTTGAAATAGTTGATCCAGCCCCGTTGTACTTCTTTTAGCTTTTGTATCCGTTGGTCAAAACTCATGGGCTTGGTTTTTCGGGTTATTTCCTTTAGTTTGGTTTTTAACGTTTTCCAACGTTTCTCTTCCACAACCAGTTGGTATTTCCCCTTTTCTCCTTTGCGATACGTGGATACGAGCAATGATCCCGCCTTGCGGGACAAGTTGTGCTTGCTTATCCTCATTCTACAGCCTCATATCTCACCGCTTCGCTTTTCATTCCGTCAAATGTCCACCGGACATTTGGTTTTGCTATCGCAAAACTGCACTACATTCACTGTTCGTCAGTACCGGATTTTGCCGTCGGTATTTGTTCTTTAATCAATCACAAATAACCTTCACTGCTGTCGTCGCCGACAACCAGCTTGCCACTTGCTAATGCTTCGGGCACGACCCCGCGCATGACTTATCCCGATCTATCGGGAAGAGACTTACACCCTCTGGGAAAAATACACCCGCCCAAACGCTGTTATGTAAAGTTTATTTGTATATTTAAACTTTTTCAATAGCTTTCAGCAGGTGCGCTACTGCTCATGCAGGGCGCACACACGCGGTATAAAATATTGGGGTTTAAGTGGTTTGCTAAGTGCATCGCTCGCTGGCAAGGTTCTTATCGGCCGAAAGGAAATCGCTGCGACCTCCCCAACGTTTCATACCGCCAAACGTTAGCGGCAAGTGTAAAAATAGCACTGCAGACAATTTGCGGCAGAATGACAGAAAAAAAACATAAATTGAAAGCCAACGCACAAAACAGCACATTTGCAAACCGCACAAGCCAACACACAATCCAAATTTGCAAAAGAGCTGTTTTTTTGCTAATTTGTTATTTTTGAATTTTAAACGATGAAAAACTAATATGAGTCTGAATACAAGCCTAAAAGGAAGATTGAGAAATACTAATCTACCTAAAACAAGTGCCTTATTGCCATTATTAGAAGCAGTTGTAAATTCAATTCATTCTATTGATGAAAGGATAAAAAAGGAAAAAACATTTCAACTTGTGGATTCATATATTAGAGTTAAACTTATTCGCTCGGGACAATCGAGAATAGATGGGACAAAAGAAGAATTAATAGGATTTGAGATAATTGACAATGGAATTGGATTTACAGAAAATAACTATAATTCCTTTTGCACGTTAGATACAGATTACAAATTGGATAAAGGTTGTAGAGGTATTGGGAGACTTTTATGGCTAAAAGCATTTTCTAAAGTTACTATTGAAAGTAACTACAAAGAAGAAGAGGAAAATAAATATCGAAGTTTCGATTTTAATATCACAAATGACATCTTCAATGAAAAAAATGATGTTTCAGATTTCGAAGACAATTTAACTTCAGTGAAATTGCTCAATATCAATCAGAAGTACATTCAATTCATACCAAGAACAACTGAAACCATTTCTCACAGTCTTCTAGAACATTGTTTGTGGTATTTTTTACGGGAAGGTGGTGCACCCAAAATCACAATTGAAGATGATGACGTTATTTCATTAGACAATGAATTTGAATCTTACATGTTAAACGCTTCTGACCGTGAAACATTTACCATTAAATCAAATGAATTTGAAATAACCCACGTTAAACTAAAAACAAGTACAAAGAATAGGCATACCATAATATTTAGTGCTGCTGATAGAGTTGTAACTGAAGAATCATTATCTGGGAAAATACCAGGTTTGTTTGGAGTTTTAAATGACGGCGAAAACAATTTTTGTTATATGTGTTTTGTCTCTTCAAGTTATTTAACAGAAAAAGTTACTCCAGAAAGATTAGGTTTTAATATATCAGAAACGGTTGATGGATTATTTCAGGAAGAAGAAATATCATTTAATGAAATTAGAAGTGCTGTTATTGAGAAGGTGAAGAATTATTTAGCTGAATTCCTTGAACAAAACAAAGAAATAGGTAATAAGAAGGTTACAGATTTTGTTGCTCAAAAAGCACCCAGATACAGACCTATTTTGAATAGACTTACTGACGATGAAAAAATAGTTGACCCCAATATTAGTGATAAGGATTTAGAGTTAATGCTTCATTCTCATCTGATGAAAATGGAATCAGAATTACTATGCGAAGGACACAATCTATTACAACCCTTATCATTTGAAGATGAAGAAAATTATTCTCAAAGAGTCGAAAATTATTTATCAAAAGCTAGTGATTTAAAAAAGTCAGATTTAGCCAATTATGTAACGCATAGGAAAGTAATATTAGATTTGTTCGGAAAAGCGATCGAGAGGAAAGAAAACGGAAAATATGTACGAGAAGATGTTATTCATAAATTGATAATGCCAATGCAGAAAGACAGCAATGAACTTTTTGCAAATGATAGCAATCTTTGGTTAATTGACGAACGATTAGCTTTCCACAATTATTTAGCTTCTGACAAAACAATTAAATCAATGCCTATTACAGAATCAGAAGTAACAAAAGAACCTGACTTACTTGGATTAAATATTTATGACAATCCATTATTGGTTCATGAAGGACAAACACTTCCTTTAGCATCAATAACTGTTGTGGAAATAAAAAGACCTATGCGAAATGATGCAAAACAAGGAGAAGAAAAAGACCCAATAGAACAAGCATTAGGTTATTTGGAGCGAATTAGACAAGGGAGCGTAAACACAGAAAGTGGACGTAAAATTCCAAATTCTGAAAATGTTCCGGGATTTTGCTATGTATTATGTGATTTAACAGAATCTATTGAAAAAAGATGCAAATTATTTGGACTTAGAGTAACGGCAGATAAAATGGGATATTTCGGATATAATGACAATTACGGAGCTTATATTGAAGTCATATCGTTTGATAGAATATTAAATATGGCAAAAGAAAGAAATAGAGCTTTCTTTGATAAATTAGGATTACCGACATCATGAAGTATAAATTTGAATAATTATGTCTGAAACTAACCGCATAGAGTACAAACGGGAATTCAATACTGATGTCGATATAGAAAAGGAAGTCATTGCTTTTCTCAATTATCACGAAGGCGGATTAATTTACATTGGTATCGACAAGCAAGGAAAAATATTGGGGGTTTCTGATATCGACAGTGATATGCTCAAAATAAAAGACCGCATCAAAAACAACATATCACCTTCGGCAATGGGGCTTTTTGATATAGTTGCTGAAAACAAAGAAGGTAAAGAACTAATTAAAATAATAGTTGCCGGAGGTACAGAAAAGCCTTATTTCAAAAAGAAATTTGGAATGACAGAAAAAGGCTGTTTTATCCGTACTGGAACTGCAGCCGAACCAATGCCACAGGCAATGATTGACAAGTTATTTGCTTCTCGCACCCGAAATTCTCTTGGGAAAATAAGGTCACACCGTCAGGATTTGACCTTTGAGCAACTCAAAATCTATTACGAAGAAAAAGGTCTTACTCTTACAAAACGGTTTAAGCAAAATTTGGAACTGTTAACCGAAGATGAAAAATTGAATTACGTAGCTTATCTCTTGGGCGATGAGAATGGAACTTCTATTAAAGTTGCGAAATATTCCGGTACAGACAGGGTTGATTTAATTGAAAACAACGAATATGGTTATTGCTCTTTGATTAAAGCTACCAAAAGAGTTTTAGATAAACTGGAACTAGAAAACAAAACCATTTCAAGGATTACCTCAAAAGAGCGTATTGACACGAGACTTTGGAATGCGGTTGCATTGCGAGAGGCAATTATAAATGCCATAATCCACAACGATTACACCCGTGAAATTCCACCGAAATTTGAGATATTCTCCGACAGGCTGGAAATAACAAGTTACGGAGGTTTGTTTGAAGGAATGACACAACAAGACTTTTTCGATGGTTTGTCATTACCAAGAAACAAGGAACTTATGCGTGTTTATAAAGACTTGGGAATGGTTGAGCAATTAGGTTCGGGAGTGCCACGTATTTTGCAAGCATATAGCAAAAACTGTTTCAAATTCGCTGACAGCTATTTACGTTTAATTTTACCTGCGACGGAACAAATCACCACGCAAGTCACCACGCAAGTCACCACGCAAGTCACCACGCAAGTCGAGGAATTAATAAAAGTCTTTACAGGAGAACATACTCGCCAAGAATTGCAAGACAAATTAAATTTGGCAAACAGAGAGCATTTCAGAAAAAACTATTTGCAACCAGCATTAGATGAAAAACTAATAGAATTAACCATACCTGAAAAACCTAATAGTAGCAAGCAAAAATACAGGTTAACAGAAAAAGGTATTTTAGTGAAAAAAAATTAAATCAAACATAAAGCCAACGCTTCATAGTCAAGCACATTGGCTGGTCGCACGAGAAGTCAAAACACGACCAAAACCAGCCAAAGAGCTTGCCTACCCAACGCACGGCTGACAGAGAAAGTGTAGCAAATTGAAAGGGAAATGACTGAAAAACAAACACCAGGTGGTAATCGAGTAGACGGCTGACGGTCGGATGACCGCCAGTTCGCCTCTCACACCACTGTACGTACGGGTCTCGTATACAGCGGTTTCCCGGCGAACCGGGACAGGCTGTTAAACAATGGGAAATAGTGGCGAGCTTTGGTAATGTGGGCTTACTTTGCAATAATGGGACAGTAATGATTCATAGCCTCGTTGGGTGAGTTTTGCTACCGTGATGGTGGTGTTCAGAATCGGGCTTTGGGCTATTGCCCAGCCACCCATCCTGCTCCGGCTCCACTGGTAAGCATGATCTATATCTACTCCAAGCCGTATCAGGTTTTTCCGCTTCCGCTCCGGTTTTTTCTCTCGCCTGAGGCGAGACCAAATGCAATAGCGTATCCGGTTTCTGATCCACCCGTCCATTTCCTTTAACCTGCCTTGCAGGCTTGCCATTCGGAAATAGTTTAACCAACCCCGTGTTATTTCGTTGAGCTTTTCAATGCGCTCGTCGAAACTCATCGGCGTGGTTTTTCGGGTTATCTCCTTTAGCTTGGTTTTTAACGTTTTCCAACGTTTCTCTTCCACAACCAGTTGGTATTTGCCCTTTTCTCCTTTTCGATACGTGGATACGAGCAATGATCCCGCCTTGCGGGACAAGTTGTGCTTGCTTATCCTCGTTCTACAGCCTCATATCACACCGCTTCGCTTTTCATTCCGTCAAATGTCCACCGGACATTTGGTTTTGCTGTCGCAAAACTGCACTACATTCACTGTTCGTCAGTACCGGATTTTGCCGTCGGTATTTGTTCTTTAATCAATCACAAATAACCTTCACTGCTGCCGTCGCCGACAACCAGCTTGCCACTTGCTAATGCTTCGGGCACGACCCCGCGCATGACTTGCCCCGATTTATCGGGAAGGGACTTACACCCTCTGGGGAAAATACACCTGCCCAAACGCTGTTATGTAAAGTTTATTTGTATATTTAAACTTTTTCAATAGCTTTCAGCAGGTGCGCTACTGCTCATGCAGGGCGCACACAAGCGGTCATAGCCAATAAGGGGCTTGGTGGTGTGCGAAACACATCAACCCGCTTCAAACTCAGTGTATCGTGAGAAGTGAACCGCCCGAAAACCCTTACTGGCCATACCGCCAAACGTTGTGCTTAATACAAAAAACACACACAGAGATGCTTGGTACAATTGTGATTGAGAAATATAAAAAAACTGAGCGGAAAGATATTGTAAAATCTTTAGAAACATTGACTGTTAATAACTGTCAGGATTGGGCAACTGCTGGACTATACAGTTATTGGGATTACGATTCAAAAGAAATTTTATATATAGGATTGGCTGTTGATTTAGTTGAAAGATTTAAACAACATAATGGATTTTTAAACTGTAATGATTCTAGTTGCAAGTATCAAGAGATTGAACAATATTTTGATAAAAATGAGTATCTCGGATTTAGTATTATTTTGCAATCAGCATTATCCCAGCCTATAAACCAAAGACAAAGAAAAAAATATAAGGATTCATTTAATGAGTCTGAATTAAGTAATATTCTAGGAGAACAAGGACATAATGAAATTAAACGACTAGAAGGAATACTATTAGAAGGATTTCGACAAAAACATGGAAAATATCCATTGTGGAATAAGATGGGTGGTTCAAAGGCTGGACAAAAGTCTTTGAAGGAAAGTAATCTTGGATTACTTGATTTGTTGAATTCAAACGAACCTAACAAATATATATCAAGAGTTTCATTGAGAGAGCTTTCTGACAACGCAACATATTGTCGATATGAAGCTTATTTACATTCAATTAGGATAAGTTTATTCCCTTCATTAGAAACTATAAATTTGCAAAAAGAAACATTTGGGATTGATACTTTTAACGAAATTGGAAAGTCTGATTATTTTAAAAAAAGACTCGATGTATAAATGTACTAAGCCCAACACGCGGTCATAAAACATAGCGGTTTCAGTGCATTTTGCAAGCTCAGTTCCCGCTGGCAAGGTCAGTAACGGGGCATCGGAAAGTGGTCACGAAATCCCACACGCTGCATCACTCAACGTTGTGCGCCATTTAATAAAAAAGACGCATCTGATAATATTTCGTAAACAAATAAGATTAGAATGATTTTTCAACTTAACAATTATTGATATGGACAAGCTAATTTATCAGAAGATTATTGAGAATTATATTAAAGCATACAATAGCTTTGATATTGATAAAATGTTGACAGACATGGATGACAATGTTCGATTTGAGAATATTTCTAATGGAGAGGTCAATCTTGTTACTAATAATATTTCGGAATTGAGAATTCAGGCGGAACAAGCAAAGCAGTTTTTTAAGGAAAGAGAACAAACAATAACAAATTACATTTTTAGTAATGATTTGGTCGAAATTCAGATTGATTATAAAGGGATTCTTGCAATAGATTTTCCTAATGGACTAAAAGCGGGGGATAAAATTGAATTAAAAGGTGTATCAGTTTTCAAATTCAAAAATGCTAAAATAATTGAACTAAAAGATATTAGTTAAAAATAAACGGCGCACAACCCGTTCATCGGGATATGGGTAAGAATGGCGAACGCCAGCGCCAATTTGCAATTGGTACTTTTTAGTTCCGGATCACAGACTCACAATTAAGAGAGGCTGATTGCCAAACCAGTACCAGCGGCTGCGAAGGTCGTAACATATCAGGAGGTGCAGGTTTTTTTACCGGGATACGGTTCTTAAGGAGTGTAAGCTACCTGGTTGGGTAAGTTTTATTTCTCGCTGAAAGTAGTAACTTTGTAATTACATTATAAAAATTGACACAATGGAAGTTTCGGTAATAAAAATTGGTAATTCAAAGGGAATCCGACTTAGCAAGACTTTGTTGGACAAGTATAATATACAAGACACAGTTGAGGTGATCCTCGAAAAAGGACAAATCGTCATAAAACCATTATCCAGACCGCGAAAAGGTTGGGAAAAAGCTTTCAAAAAAATGGCTGAGAATGGCGATGACAGATTGCTGATTAACGATGTTTTTGACGATGAAAACCTTGAAGAATGGAAATAAGTCAATATCAAATCATTCTGGTAAATCTTGACCCGACACCTGGAAGCGAGATTAAAAAAACCAGACCGTGCGTTGTAATTTCACCTAACGAGATGAATAAATTTTTAAATACGGTTGTAATTGCTCCTATGACAACAAGTTCTAAAAATTATCCAACCAGAATTGAAATTAGACATGACAATAAAATCGGATGGGTTGTTTTAGACCAGATTAGAACGATCGACAAACAGAGAATAATTAAGGACCTTGGCCTATTGACAAAATCTGAGATAAATGAGCTAAAATCAGTATTAAAAGAAACCTATATTGATTGAAAACCCGTTCATCGGGGTATGAGTAAAGAATGGCGAACGCCAGCGCCAATTTGCATCTGGATCACAGATTCACAATTAAGAGAGGCTGATACAAATCAGCACCAGCGGCTACGAAAATGGTAACATATCAGGAGGAGCAAGTTTTTTTACCGGGATACGGTTCTTAAGGGGAGTAAGCTACCCTGTTGCGTTATGCTAAGAAACACTACCACATCATGAGAGAAACTATAAAATTTGACAAAGTAGCAGATATATACGATTTCTATGTCAATGTAGATTTTGACATACCTTTTTTTCTCAAAGAAACCGAAGATTTTAAAGGTGAAATATTGGAATTAATGTGTGGGACTGGACGAGTATCAATTCCGCTGCTTGATTCTGGAAAACACATGACCTGTATTGATTATTCGAAAGGAATGTTGGAAGCATTTGGACAAAAAATTAAAAACAAAAATTACCCAATTGATTTGGTTCAAATGGATGTAACAAATCTGGATTTGAATAAAAAATATGGTTTGATATTATTACCATTTCATTCAATTTCTGAGATAATATCGACTGATTTACAGATTAAAGCATTGCAATCAATTTCATCACATCTTGATAAAGGCGGTATTTTTATTTTAACGCTTCAAAATCCTAAAACTCGATTGAAGTTAGCTGATGGTATTACAAGGGTAATGGGGAAATTTCTGATTGAAGAAAACAAACAGTTGATTATTTCATATATGAATCATTACAACGAATCGGACAAAATAGTTTCCGGATTTCAATTCTATGAAATATACGATTCGATGAATATCCTGATTGAGAAAAGATTCTTGGAAATAAATTTTAAACCAATATCAGATTCGGAATTAAGGAGTATGATTAAAACTGCTGGATTAAAGATTGTTGAAATGTATGGCGATTATTCGTATGGTCGTTTTGATGAAGAAACAAGTAACTTTATGATTTATAAAATGACAAAAAAATAAAGCACGAACGCACAATAAATAGGAATATGTGATTAAGTAGGTGTTATAAGTTTAGATCGTAGGCAAGGCCGAGTATATAAAATTGAAGGTCGGAAGTGTCTGACAACATTCCGTAAATTTTTAATTCTTGATTTTTAGCCAGTTTAAAGCTTACCCCCAACGAATATCTGAATTCGTCGAATCCGTTTTCGCTACCTTTGCCAACAAGATAAAACGATTCGACATCGGCAACAGGAACTACTTTCCAGTTACTATTCCGGTATTCGACTTTAAAGCGGCTTCGCCAATAAGCATGAATATCTCTTGAGCTTTGCCTGGTTTCGGGGTAAAAAGTAACCTGCATCCGTTCGCGCAAGCCAAATGCCCAATGCGAAATTTGTTCCTTGTATTCGGTTTGAAAATAAAACCGATTTCTTAACTCGGTATAACCAGTTTTATAATAATTCATCAGCAAATAGCCTATATTGCAATTCAATGTTTTTGAAAGCGAATATCCAGCCTTTCCTCCAACACTAACCCGCTCCACCGATTTATTTTTATCTTTGGTATAGAACTCGCCCATTAAACCATAAGCAACATGTCCGGTTTCGTGCATTGCTTCAAGATCAATCCATGTTCCCAGGTCGTGTTCCTGGGCCAAACTTTTCGAAAAAGACAGAAATACAGAAAGAACTACAAGAATTAGTATTGGAATAACTTTGATCTGGGGGAAAATCGTTTTTCTCATTATAAAAATTTGCGCCGACTATCACAAATCGATTTCAGAAAGATTAAAATATCTATTAAAAAACAAGCGCAAACCTAAGAAATAATGATTTTATTACAAAACGATTAAAAAAAATATGAATACAAAAAGAGGCCACCCCAAAAGATAGCCTCTTCGTAAACCATACTTCATTTTTTTGAAGCAGGTTCTGCAATTGTATTATTTCTGCTTAAAACGTAGCTTATTCCAGCGCAGGGTTAAATGTTCCGCCCCAGTTGCTGTTTTGTTCAATGTTCTTATTTAAGTCGATAACCGATTGCTGGATCGGGAAAAAGTAATATTTTTCAGGAAGTGACGTTACCTTTACGCCTGTAATAGGAATTTGCAATAAACTGTATTTGAAATCTTTTTCAGTAAGTTCGTTGTTGTCGGCTTTGGCTTTTGCTTCCGATATGGCCATTTCCGATCCATCTTTATTGATGGCAATCGCTTCAACACCATGTTTGGTTTTTCCATCGAGGCGGTCGAGCATCCTTAATCGGCGCAAATCCCAGAAATAATTGCCTTCAAAACAAAATTCGATGTTTCGTTCGGCCAAAATAGCTTCCCTTATTTCGCTTTTTGTAGTTGCAGTTATTCCATATTTTCCATCGGTACCAGCTTCTATACCAGCGCGTTTCCTGATTTCCTTCAACATGGAGAGCGCAATGTCCGACTTGCCGGTTTCGTTAGCTGCTTCGGCATAGTTAAGCATCACTTCGGCAAAACGCATGACAATATAATCGATATCGTACTTTTCCACTTCCGACTGCAAAAGCGAGAGGTCGCTTGCTTTGCGGATAAAGAAACCACTATACGAATCGAGGTTGGTCGAGTTGGTCATTGCTTTTGGGTTAACCCCAAAATCGTCTAATACATCGGCTATTCCGAGAGAAGTATATTGGCGGTTCCCTTTTTTGTTCGAAACTTCATAAATTGAAGCGTTCCAAACAATTGACTTGTCGAAACGGGGATCCCTGTTTTCCCAGTAATTCTGCAGGAAAGCGGCATCCGACTTGTAATATTTACCAGTAGGGTCGTTGTATGGTTTCCCATCTTTCATCGGAATTTCTTTAATAAACTCCCAGGTAGGACATGCCGAGGCGTTACCGCGGCTTTCGGAACCGGGGCGAACGCCATAGTCCCAGCTTGCAACTTTGTTTGGGTAGGTATTAATGACAGAGAAAACCACTTCAGGGCCTCTTTCAACCAGGAAAATATCCTGGTAGTTTTCGGTCAGGGCATATCCCAGTTTTTTCAGTTTGGTGTAAGCGGCTTCGTTGGCGGTATAAGCTTCGGCCCAATAGGAGTTGCTCCATGGGTTTTTAGGGTTAAACTGTGGCGAGGCTTTGTACAGCAATACCTTTGCTTTAAATGCAGTAGCAAAACAACCGTCGATTTTTCCGAAATTGCTTGCTGTGCTCAAAATATGTTCGGGCAACAACGAAATGGCATCGTTTAGGTCTTTGATCATGTAATCGAAACAGTCTTTGGTCGAGTTTCTTTTTACATACAAATCATCGACATTCTTATCTTGAGGCACGGTAATATATGGTACCCCGCCATGATACATAACCATATTGAAATAAACGTAAGCCCTTAAGAACTTGGACTGAGCTATAATTTCGTTTTTAAAATTCTGGGAAAGTGTTCCTTTGCTTACATTAGCAATTGCTTCGTTGATTAACCGAATGGTGGTGTAGTTCCATGACTTGAACTCACTGTTTGTCATGTTTACGCGATTAGGATAAAAATAAATCCCGGCCAATTGCATGTCCAATTGATCGGCCGTTGCCGACCAATTCCCAAATACATTGGCATAAAGGTTGGCTAAATAAGCATTAACCAATGATTCGTCGTTCCATACCAACTCGGCATTGTAATCAGAAATATCCTCGATATCGAGTGTATTGCAACTGTAAGTTATGAGCGAAACAGCGAATAAGATTATATATATTAATTTTTTCATAAATCAATTTGTTTAAAATTTAACATCAATACCGAAAGTAAACGACTTCATCAACGGATATGAATCGTAGCAATCTTGTTCCGGATCCTGGAATTCTGTCATTTTGGAAATAACAAACAAGTTTGTTCCATTAAAGAATACTTGAGCAGAAGAAAGTTTGAACAGCCCGATCCATTTTGTTGGGAGATCGTATCCAATATTAAGGTTTTTGAGACGTAAGTAAGCTCCGTTTCTAATCCAGAAAGATTGATTCCCTGTTCCCGATTCGTACCAGCTCTTCCCAATTACGCGGGGATATTTGGCATTGGGGTTTTCGGGTGTCCAAACATCTTTGGTCCAAATTGGGTAATACGGTCTAACAGTACTACCATACTGGCGGATACCACCCATGCCTTCTTCGTAACCACCAAGGTTACTGATCATACGGTCGTACATACCAACGCCCTGAAAGTGCAAATTAAGGCTAATGCCTTTCCATTTCAGGTTTGTTCCAAATCCGTAGTTTATACGGGGCGAACCTTTTTTCGACAATAATTGGATGTCGTTGTCATCAATTTTTCCATCAGGGCCGGGGGTATAACCATCGCCACGAACATCCTCGAAATACAAACCACCCAGGTATGGAGCACGTCCAAACTGAGTAAAGCCTTTCTGGTTCAATTCGTTCAACTGTTCCTGCGTACGGATAATCCCTACGGTTTTCAGACCTGTCAGCATTTTTAACGGATTGCCAATGGCCGAGAATTCTTCGAGATTTCCTCCAGCAGAATACAAAGCGCTTTGGTCGAGCACATCCCACTGGTCTTTCGAATAGCCGATGTTGCCGTAAACCGAATAATCTAAAGTGCCACCCAGAGCTTTGTCTCGCCACATAGCATTCAGCTCAAATCCACGCCATGATCTTTTAGCGTAATTTTCAGGAGCCAGGCTCTGTCCATAAGTATCGGGAATGGTAACAATACGTGATCCGAGAATGTCTTTTTCGGTTTTGTAGAACGCATCGAACGATCCGGTTAATTTGTTGTTGATTACTCCAAAATCAAAACCCATGTTGTAGGTTGTTGAAGTGGCCCAGGTGAGGTTTGGATTTGGGGTAGCGCCAGGCATGATGCCGAGATTCAGGTTGTCGCCCCAAATATATGAACTTCCCGATTGATAAACATTCATGTACGAGAATGGTGTGATTTTTTCGTTGTTTACATTCAAATCATTCCCTGTTGTTCCGTACGAAGCCCTGATTTTAAAGTCGTTAAGCCATGGAGCGGCACTTTTCATGAACGCTTCTTCACTCATACGCCATGCTCCCGAGAACGATGGGAAAAAGCCCCAGCGTTTTTCTTTTGGGAAAAGTGTATTGCCATCGTAGCGGAACGAAAACTCACCAATGTATTTCTTGGAGTAGCTATAGTTTAGACGGCCAATCCAAGACAAACGGCCACCGGTTACCTCCCAGGCATCGCCATATCGACGTCCTGCATCTGTTGAGTAAACAAACATCTGATCGTAGCTCGTTAACGGGGCTTCGCCTTGTGCAAATACTTTCTCGCCTCCGTTTGATGCCTGTTCCCAAACAACGGTAGCGGCAATATCGTGTTTGTTAAACGAACGGTTGTAGTTCAAAAACCAGTTCAGCTGCTCGCTCCAGAGGGTGTGTACCTCGTAATTAAGCGATTCCTGGTTTTGTGAGAATGTAAATGTATTCATGTTGTTGGGATCGGGTGCGGCTGGTATAAACCTGTTGGCATCGGGATTGGCTGCTGCCCATACATAGTTGTGCTGATAAGTCAGGTATTTTTTTCGCATATAGTCGTTGCTGATGTAATTGCCAACGATTTTTGTTGACAAGCCCTTTACATATTTCCCCAAGTCGATATCGAACGAAAGTATCGTGTTAAATTCTCTTTTTCGGGTCTTGATGTAGCGGTTGCCAATAACCTGGTCAACCACGTTCCATGCCTGCCAGCTGCCCATTGGGGTTTGCACCGGATAATCGGTAACCGAGTTGGCAGGAGAGCCATCGGCATTCAGATAAAATGGGTAAGTTTTAGGCCAGTTGAAAGTACACCGGTATAAGTCGCCAATGGTCTGTTCGTCGTCGCCCGAAAATGGCCAGTAAAAACGCCGTTGATTTTGTTGGTTCGCAGCAATATTCAGGTTCATTTTTATTCTGTCCGAAATTTTAGCTGTAATATTCGAGCGTAGGTTAAACTTGTCGTTTTCAAGGTTTTTGTACGAACCTTCTTCTCCGATATAGCTTCCCAGTGCGTAATATTGTATCTTGTCGCTTCCCCCCGATACACTAATCGAGTGTTTTTGGTTCCAGGGGGTTTGCCAGATATAATCGTTAACATTGTAATTCTTGTCTTTAAAATAATCGAACTCAGTAGTGCCATTCGGTTTTGCCAGTCCTTTAAATTCGGCTACACGGTTTTGATAGGTCAATTCATCGATTGCCGTAAACTGATCTGAAAATAATTCCTGGGTTGTTTTCATAAATGAGTAGGAAGCCTGGTAATTGAATACCGGTTTTTGCGCTTCACCCGACCGGGTAGTTACCAGAACAACGCCATTACCGGCCTGTGATCCGTAGATAGAAGCAGTTGCAGCATCCTTTAAAAAGCTAAGCTGGTCAATTTCATTGGCTTCCAGGGCATCGAAAGCTGTTTTATCACGTACGATTCCATCGATAACAAACAGAGGTTCGCCAAAGCCACCACGTATCCGTATATCCGAAGTTGCCCCAAGTAATCCCGAATTGCCGGTAATGTTCACACCCGGCGAACGTCCGGCAAGGGTATTCGACAAGTTGGGGGTCGTAATACTGCTTAAGTCTTTAATCTTTACGGCAGTAATTGCTCCGGTTAAATTTACTTTTTTCTGAGTTCCGTATCCTACGGCAACAACCTCATCAATACCAATCGTTTCGTCTTCGAGCCTTACATTTACAGAAGTCTGCGATCCAACAACAACCTCTTTCTGCTTCATACCAACAAATGAGAATTGTAGAACTGCATTTGCTGGTAAATTATTCACTTCAAATTTGCCATCAGCATCGGTAATTACCCCCGTTGTAGTTCCCTTTACCAACACTGAAACACCAGGAAGAGGCGCCCCTGAAACATCAGTTACTTTTCCTGAAATACTTTTTTTCTGTTGATTCAAACCATTTGAACCAGAAATTTCACTATTGGGAGTAATTAAGATTAAATTATCTTGTAATACTTTGTATGAAATACCTTGGTCTTTAAACAATTCGGCCAAAACTACTTCAATGTTTTTTTCGATTACTTTCAAGTCAATCTTCCGGGTAACATCAACCTGTTCCCGCTGATAAAAGAATCGAAATTCACTTTTTTCCTCTATTTCCTTCAATACTTCCAAAACCTGCTTGTTCTGAAAATTAAAAGAAAACTTTGTCGCCTGGGAATAAACTGTCGCAGAGACTTGCATCAGACAACCCATCAAAATAATAAATGTAAGCTTCATCTTTAGTAATAGCTTTTGCCCCAGCCCTTTATGCGGGACAGACACAATTAGTTTTTTTTTCATACATTTGATCGTGTTTAATTAATAACTAATTTGGTGTGACAGCACCATTTTATTAATGACATTAAGCCGGCTTTGTGACAGCATCGTCGGCTTATTTGTTTTTATGACTTATTTCATATACGTGTATAAATATTTGTTGGACATTCTGCAATTTCGACATCAACATCATCTTTTTAGTAACATATCAACCAATGAGAAATCCGTGAAGCGAAAGCTTATCATGAAATTTAGATTTGTCTCGCCTTAAGCCGAATTACTATCTCATAGTACTTTTTTTCTGAATTACTATTTTTTGGTTTACTATATGATATTGAATAGGTAAAGTACATTTTAAGACATCCAAGACTTCAAGAATTGTTTCATCTTTAAATGTTCCATCGTAATGATAATCAAGAATATCCTGATCAGCAATTTCAATATCAACACCATACCTTCGTTCAAGTAGAACTGCAAGCTCTTTCAGACTCATGTTTACAAATTCTAACTTATTATCCTTCCACGAAGAATACCATTTGGAATTGACTTCATGAACTACTATGTTTTTGGATTCTTTATTATAAACCAACTGTTCGCCAGCTTTTAATAAAATACCTTCACTCAATTTTAAATTACCGGAGGATCGAATTGATATATTCCCCTCTTCAAGGGTTGTTGTAACATCTTTCTCCTCACGATAAGCTTTAACATTGAACGAAGTACCAGTTACAAATACATCATACATTGCAGTATGCACTAAAAAAGGCTTATTCTTCATTTTTGAAACATGAAACCATGCTTCGCCATCCAAGAATATCTCGCGCATGTTATTCGTACCTTCAACCGAATATTTAATTTCTGAACCTGAATTCAAATAAATTTGGGTACCATCGGGTAGCAACATTTGAGAAACTGAACCTTTAGGAGTAATGGAGGTGTAATAAACTGAATCTGTTTTGTATATGTTTAAACCAAAATAGTTGCCTACAAATAACCCAATAATTAAAATGGCGGCTACCTGAGCAACCCTAACAACCAAACGCATTATAGTAGTCGAACTGCCAGCTTTGATTTTTCTTTTTCGCCACAGCTTTTCAAATATTGCATCAAAATACTGCCTACTTTCCGGCGAATCAGTAGTCGAGTCCAATTCTTCAAGAAGATTATCTTTTAAGGAAAATTCAACTTCTTCCTGATGAAATAATGATAAAAACTCCTGCCTTTGCTCAGGTGTTGAACCTACTAGTTTTGAAGCATGAATTATATCCTTAACAGTCTTATTCATTTTGCAACTTTTACTTATTACGAATAACTAAATCAATTTACTCACTCAAAACTTAAAAAAAATTTACGCCCCCAACATTTTTCATTTACGAATGAATAAAATATAAAGGATATAATATTACACCTAGCAAAAATAAGGGGTCAAGTATAAAATTAGGTGATGATTTTACGTCAAGGCGCACAAAAAACATCGACGTCTTTTAAAAAGCCAACTTTAATAAATGTCAGTTCGAAATACAAAATTTTGAAGTTTTGATTAACGGGTAATCGGTGAAGGCAATTGAGCATAATTGAAGAGCAACAGCAACCAAGCAAGTTCAAATTCACTCTGTTGCTTTCACAATACAACATTAAAACTAATTGCAATAAAGAAAGAAAAACAATAATGCAGGAATGGAACCAGTACTAATTTTCTCTTTTAAAAAAGAAACGGCACGGTATAGTTGGTTTTCGACAGTTCTCTTTGATAAATTAAGTTTAGCTGCAATTTCTTCATTTGAAAAACCTTCTTCTTTACTTAGCCTAAAAATACGTTGGCGCTGCTCTGGCATTGTTATAATTAATTGTTGCAATTTATCGAGCATATCATTATAAATAATCTCATGCCAGGTATTATCCGCTGTTAATATTTCATTCCGACCCGAATATTCAAGATAAACCTGTTCTAAATTTTTACGACGAATAGAATCGTAAATGAGATTAATGCAAATTTTATAGAGAAAAGATTTCAGATTTTTGGAACAATCAAGACTAGCACGTACTTCCCATAGTTTCAGAAAAACTTCTTGAAGCAACTCCTCTGCATCAGATTTATTTTTCAGATATGCCAAAGCAAACGAATAAATTTTTGGACCGAACTTATCAAACAATAGATGAAAAGTTTCCTTAGATCCTTCCTTTATTCGTTCAATAACCTCCTGGTCCTGTTCTTTTAATACATTCTCCATTCAACATAGCCCAAATGATCTCATCAAAGATATACTTAAATAGGAAAAAGTCGCTTTTTCAGTTTTATTTCTTAAGTTTATTTATTATGGTTTAATTAAACAATAATGTTGCCAATTCAACAAAGTACTACCTATATATAGTTGATCTTTTTACTAAAAAAAAACCGTTGGTTGATTAACCAACGGCATACACAAAAGTCTGAAATTTAATGCAATATATTATTGAAGATCATGTTTTTCACGACCTGGCAATTCGCGAAAATTGTGCATTCCATTACCTTCTTTCATCCCTTGTCTAAAATGTCCTTTCATGGCATCAAATTTCAAGCGCTGCTCTTCAGTTAGCTGGGCTCTCATTTCAAGATGATTCTTTGCCCGCATCTTTGCCATTTCAATTCGCATATCCCCAATTTTTTCGATGTTTTTATTGATCGCTGCCATATCTGGTTTTTCTGCGCTCATCAATGTTTTTTGATGAGCTTCAGCTTCACGCAGTTCGTTTTGTATAGGCTGAAGCTGTTTTTGCATCGCCAATCGGGCCTGCTTAAACGCTTCTCTCTGTGAATCAGTAAGTTCAAGTGCATCTACTGGCCCTCCATTCCGATGTTCCATTCGCATTTCGTGTTTTGGAACAGGCATTGCTTTTCCTTGTTCTTTTTCTTTTGGTTGGGCCATTGCCACAGTGGTTACTCCTAGTAACACTGCAATCATTAATACTTTTGTTTTCATAACCTTTTCTTTTTAATTTCTATGAATAATTGAAATTTTCCTCTTAGATTGTTTCAATTCGAAAAGGTTAAATCAAAAAGCGGATTTTAAGAAAACTTTAACACAATGGAACTAAAAACACTAAGAAACCTTAAAAACCTAAAGTATTAATACCAACACAGAAATAACAATTCCAATGGCTGTTAAAACCATTCCACGCTTAAAGGTTTTTGTGTTAGGCTTAAACATCCAAAGCGACGAAATTGCTAAAAACAGAAAAATAATGCCAAATGCCAGATTGAATAAGTACGATGCTTTATTGCTTACTGATTTATGAAAATTGATAAACCAACTGAATGGCTTCATAATTTCTTTCGACTTATACTGAACCATTCCGGAAGTTTTATTGTAGGTTCCATTATGAAAATAAACAACATCACCTTCTGATTTTATTACTTTAAACTCACGCATCCGAAGCTCGCGACCAATATCATCAACAGCCATACCTGGTTTTAACTGTCGTTCAATTGCTACTTCCTTTTTTAAAAAATCTGTATTTCGATACAGCAATACAATGCCACTTAAAGCATAAATTAGAACCAAACCGAACGTAAGGTAACCCAAATCGCGGTGAAGGCTACGCATGTAATAATGCAACGATTTACTTTTCTTCTCTTCCATGTATCAATCATTTAAGGGGTTATATTGTCGCATTTTGATTATAGGCAACAAAAAAGGTTTAATGTCGAAATAAAAAAATCTCCGGCTGTCCACCGGAGATTCGAAAAACAACGTATTAGAAACACTATTATCTCCAAAATGTTCTTGATCAAATCTTTGTTATCAGATTTTGTAAAGATTTACTTTCTTGTGTTTCGACGGGCTTTCCTTGAACTCCGAGAAATAATGGCTCAGCAGTTCGTACAAATCCGGATCGTATTTCTTCAATTCTTCGCGAGTATTCAGTGCGTTGTGCTTCCCATCGGGTTTGGGTACTTCAGCATTTACATTGAACCAATCCTGAACACCTTCGGCAAAGTATTCGGCAATGTCGGTTTTGGCGTAGGTATTGGCATATTTTCCCTTTGCCACGACCTGATTCAGCAATTTCTCCAACTTTTTATTGAAGGTTGAATCCACCTGAACGATGCCAATCAGATGAATGGAGTGTGCAAATTCGTGAATCAGGATATCTTCGGCGTGATACTTATCTATCTGGTAGGCCAGCAGGTTTTCTTCGGCACACGAAGTCAGCGGAAGTTCCAGATCGCCACCCAATCCACGGGCGCGCAAATCCCAGTTCAGCGTTGTATCAGCTTTCAAATGGGCATGTTCAGGCACGTCGGTGGTTCCTTCGTAGCGTGCCATCACTGTAACCCGAGTATGCTTTTTGACCATTGCATCAAGTACCGGTTTGGGCAGGTCGCGCGTCATAAAATCGATGATGCGCCAGGCCTGAACCATAGCGGTATCGGGCACACGCCACGATGCAGTGATGGCAATGCCATTGGCATTCATGTACTTTTTATAGAATTTGTCCAGTTTCAGTGAATCGGGAACGCGGGTAATTGGCGGCACAAGTTTGGTGTTTTGTGCCTGAATGGCTGGTGTAGCAAATGCCAAAAGCATCAATGCGACCACAGAGTATACAAGTAATTGATTGATCTTATTCATATTAATATTTTTTCTCTTTTCATCGTTAGTTCCATTCCGTCCGAGATAGTGTTTGATCTTTCTCAAACTGCATTTCGCGGACGAGTTTGCTTTTAATTCTCATGTCCGTTGGCTAAAGCCAAACGGCAAAGGATAATGCTATGAATAAGCAAACAGGCTAGTCGAAGCGTTATCCTTTGCCGTCACATTCATGTGACGGACGCGAAGACATTCCTCCATTGGGGCTTTAGCCCTATTATTGCTTCACTACTTTATTCCAATCCGGAGTTACCTGATTATAAAAGGTTTTCACGAAGAAGTCGCGGCGTTTTTGTTCGCCGTAATCACCTCCAAGCGTGTGATTAGTGCCCGGAAGAACCACCAATTCAAAATCCTTTTTGGCCGAAATCAACGCATTCACCACCTGCATGGTCGAAGCAGGATCTACATTGTCGTCCATTTCGCCAACAATCAGCAATAATTTTCCCTGAAGTTTAGCCGCATTTACCACATTCGAATTTTCGTCATACTCGGGGCCAATCGGGTAGCCCATCCATTGCTCGTTCCACCAGATTTTGTCCATGCGGTTGTCGTGGCATCCGCACGACGATGAACCTGCTTTATAAAATTCAGGATGAAACAGCAAACCGGCCAGGGTGCTTTGTCCTCCGGCAGACCCGCCAAACAGGCCAACCCTTGTGGTGTCCATGTAGCTGTATTTTTCGGCGGCGGCCTTCATCCACAAAATACGGTCGGGAAATCCGGCATCTTTCAGGTTTTTGTAGCAAACATCCTGAAAAGCTTTTCCACGGTTCGATGTTCCCATTCCGTCCATCTGAACGACGATAAATCCAAGTTCTGCCAATCCCGACCAGGCATAACTGCAAGGTTTGAAACTTTTCTGAGTAAATGAACTGTGCGGCCCGGCATAGATGTATTCGATGATCGGGTATTTCTTTTTCGGATCGAAATTCGTTGGACGATAGATGTTTCCCCAAATATCGGTTTTTCCGTCGCGAGCTTTGGCAACAAATGGTTCAGGTGCAATCCAGCCTTTGGCCAGAACATCTGAAATATCGATTTTCTCTAGTGGCATCACCACCGAGCCATCGGCCGTGCGCCGCAGAACAGTAACAGGCGGCATTTGCACGGTTGAATAGGTATCAGCGAAATAGACGTAATCAGCCGAGAAGGTTGCCTGATGTTCCATTTTTTCAGGAGTAAGATCGACCAACCCGTTGCCGTCGAAATTTACTTTGCAGTAATGAATGTAGTACGGGTCTTCGTCAGTATTTCTTCCTGAAGCTTTAAAAATAATGGTATTCGTTTTTTCGTCAACCTTCACCACTTCGCGAACCACCCAGTTTCCGGAGGTAATCTGCTTTTTCACCTGGCCGGTTTTGGCATCGTACAGGTACAAATGGTTCCAGCCGTCGCGTTCCGATGCCCAAATGATTTCATCGCGTTTTTCCATGTCGTGACGGAAATATTTGCCGCTGTAATCAATAAAGGTCTTGCTGCGTTCGTCAATAATCACCTTTACGGCTCCTGAAGTTCCGTTTACCTCAACCACCTGAAAAACCTGGTGCCCGCGCTGATTGAAATCGAAGGTAAAAGCCGTACTGTTTTGCTTCCATTTCGGATTCGACAATTCGTACTGGTTTTCAAAAGCCTGAGCATCAACCGAAATCTGTTTCAGGGTTTCGATATTGAAAAGCGACGGGCGTTTGATGGGCAGTGCATCGCCCGGTTTCAGGTAATTGCGCTTTTGGAGGATAGGCTGCAACTGCGACTTTGGCGACGACTCGACGAAATAAATGAAATGATCTTCGTTTTTGCGCACTTTGTTCACCGCCAGCTTTTTCGAGTCGGGCGACCAACTGAAATACGACGAATAAAAATCGCCTGCCGACCCGTCGAAACTCAACTGTATTTCTTTGTTGTCTTTCTTACTGCGGACATATACATTGTAATTTTTAATGAAAGCAACCCAAACGCTATCCGGCGAAGTAACTGGCTTGTTGCTCAATTCATCAGAACCTTCATTCCAATACGGGCGAGGTCCATCTGGTTTTGCTACCGAATCTTTCACCAGTGCATAATTTTTCAGGTTGCAGGTGAAATACTTTTTATCGAACAGAAACTGGAACTTGTTCGCTTTCAGGTCAAATTTCAGTTTTTGCAACTGAAGCGATTTAGCGGTTGCTTTCACTCCCTGCTGTTTGTTAAGCTGTTCGAGCAGTTTAGCCACATCGAAAGCCGGTTTGCGGGTAGCTTTGGCTGCATCAACCATCGTGTAGGCCATTCCCTCGCGGGTTTTCACCGCGTACCAGAATACCGAAGTGGAATCGATCCAATTAACCGAATTCACCTGGTTATAAATCCGGTCATTCAGTTTCATGATGGAATCGGCCCGCTGGTAATCGGCCAGTGTAACCTGAGCAGGAGCCGTAAATGTTGCGCACAGGGCAAAAACCAGCGCAAGCAGAAAAAATGGATTTCGTTTAAACATGGTTTATTATTTGGTTTCTAAAATTCCGATGCTTGTTGTCCCGTAAAATCCTTCCGATGCGCAGAAAATTGAGATTTCTCACTTCGTTCGAAATGACATGGTAATGGGGAAAATGGGGAAGTTCGGGCGGCTTCCCCGCCCGAACTTCCCCGCCCATAATTACATCGAATTGTCATTCTGAACGAAGTGAAGTATCTCTTGTAAGCAAGCTGTCATTCTGAGCGAAGCGAGGAATCTCATTTTTTACCAGACAACATTGATTCTAATTTTTCAAAGTAACATCGAGGTAAACCGAATAGCGTCCGTATGATTCGTAGAATGGTTTGTAAACCACACCGTCGATGTTAAATTCTAACTTCTCCGGATCACCGGTTATCGATTTACTGATGTCTTTTGCATTGAATGTTACCTTCCGCCATTCTTTCAAAGGCTCCGACTCCTGCGCGGCCAATACAATTGGTCCGTAAAACAAACTGGCCACATTCTGCTGATCCATAACCGGTTCCAGGTAAAAATGGAATGGCATGCGCAACTCAACCTTATCGCCATCTTTCCATTTCCGGCTAATTGTCAGATAATTTCCGGGTACAGCCTTAACAGCTTCCTCCTTGCCATTGATCCTCACAAAAAAGCCTTTGGTTGCCCAATGCGGTACGCGAATATGGAGGTCAAACTCACCCTTTCCTTTAATGGTCAGCAAAGTATGGTCTTCCTTAGGAAAAGCTGTAGTTTGCGTTACCGTGATATTTTTTTCAGTCCATTTTAATGTTGACGGTACGAACAAATTCACATACAACGCTTTGTTGTCGGAGCTTTTAAAGTAAATGGAATTCTGAAGTTTGGTGCTGCTTTCGAGCGCTGTACCGTTACAACAGGTAAAACCGCTCATATCGTCGTTGCTAAACTGTTTTTCGGAACCGGCATTCAGCGGAACATGATACGTATTTGCAGGACTGTCTTCGGCCACCGAAGCCAGAATGTGGTTGTAAAGCCCGCGTTCGTAATAGTCCATCAATTCGCCACGCTGCTCGAAAAGGAAAAGGTCTCGGGTTAGCTTGAGCATGTTGTACGTTCCGCAGGTTTCGTTCTGTCCACCAACCGAGAAACCGTTCTCGTAAATTGTTGCAGGTTGGGCAATGAAACATTCGGCATTATTCGGATTGCGCGCTCCTGCCACTCCACCAATGCTATACATATAATCGTTGGTGGTCATGTTCCAGAAATTATCTGCAATGTGGAAATATTCAGGCGATTCCGTATCGCGGTAAATTTCGAGCGCACCTACAATCTGTGGAATGTGCTGATTGGCGTGCAATCCGCGGAACAAATCAACATTTTTTGCCAGTCCGTGCGAATGTTCTGCATCGCCGTAAAACACCTTAATGTTATCGAATAAGCGGGCAACTTCCATGTAGCGCGGCTCGTTGGTCAGGCGCGACAAACGGGCCATCGCTTCGTTCATTCCGCCAAATTCTCCGGCAATGTATTTGTTCCACATGCTGATGAGTGTCGGTTGTGGCACTTTGCTCAAACGGGTATACACCCAGTCGCCCATGCCTTTCACAATTTCAAGCGCTTTTTTATTGCCACTAACCTCGTATATATCCATCAGTCCGGCGAGGATTTTATGCAAAGTGTAGTAAGGAGCCCATATCCTGGTTTTATCGCCACCGTAGCTTACCCCTTTTTCGAGCATGATAAACTGATCGGGCGGATAGGCGCTGATAAAGCCTTTTCCCCAGTTCCAATAATCGGTGCGGATACCGCCTTCGCTTAAATCCGAATCGTAGCTGGTTTTTCCTGAACCTATTGGCACTGCGGTTGGATCGGCCACAAATTCGCCACCGGCAGTTTTCGGCTGTCCCGACAATTGCGCCAACTGGTAAAGCGTGTTCACCATGTAATCCATCTTGGCTGCAAAATTAGCCTGAAGTGCGGCGTCATATCCGGTGCTGGCATAAGCCTGAGCTATGGCGCTCAGGTAATGTCCGGTTGCATGACCGCGCAATTTGGTTTCCTGGCTGTCCCAAACGCCCAATGGTTTGGCTCCCTTCGGCTGCTCCTGACCAAAGGCATTGCGGAACATATACAGGAAATCATCAGGGTTCGACTTGGCTAAGCCTGTGATAAATTTATCGCGATTTTCAATGAATTTAGTGTTGTGGTTATGATCGTCCAAATCCAAAAAAACCTGATCGAGTTTAAAAAATTCGAGTGTACGGTTGGGTGTTGCCGCTTTTGCTGCTTTAACAACCACTGTTGCTTTAGGCTGAAGATCTGTTCCTGAAACTTTTCCAGTTAAGGTGTACGTTCCGGCTGTAAGCACCTGGCTGTTATCCTTTGGTGCCGGCCAGATTACCCGAACTTCAGGACCTTCTATACCGTTGCTGTAAACACCCTTTACAAATCGTGGCAGGCGTGGTAGTACTCCCACTTCGGTTTCAACCTGAATATCAGGAACACTTTTCAGGTAAGCATTGTATAATTGCGGCGTTGTTGCGGGGAACTTTTGCAACTCACCTTCCGATTCTTCGTTGGTTCTCACTGTCGATTCGCCTTCGCTCAGCGCATTGCCATAAATTCGGGCAATTTGCTTGTCATTCAGGGCAACCCGGTAAACGCGAAAATCGTGCAGTTTGGCATTTAAACCGGTATATTCTGCATTCAGCGATCGTCCGATAAATAGCTTATTGGTTTCTCCTGAATTACTCTTGAAAAGCTGTCGCAGTTCAACTTCAGCATTTTTAGTTTCAGCAACAAGCGCCCCATTTACAAAGGTGCTGAGCGTTTTATACGGAACGTTGATCACCACCGCCATAAACACCCATTTGTAAACAGGTAGTGCGGCTGATGCTGCTGTATAATTTTTGGCATTCGTCAGTATTTGAGCCTGAAATTCTTCCTTGTCCGAAGTTCCGACAGGAGCGGCAAAGAAATGCGACTTGCTATCTTTACCAAAATCAAAAAACAACTGGCCACTTTTTGCCGAACGCAAGTAAATCCAACCAGTGATACTAAGGGTCTGCTCACCCGTAACCGATTCAGCCGGAAGCGAAATATACGTGTCGCTACTTCCATTTAACGAAAGCACATTTCCGAACAGCTCGTCTTTCACAAACTTGAAATCAGTACCCTGAATACTGCCATGCAGGTTGTTGCGCGACCAGTCTTTCACATCTTCTTTAAACGTGTAGCGGGAAATTAAACCCGTTTCGCCAATTCCATCCAGAATTTGATCGCCGTTTTGGGCATTTGTAGTCGTTGTACCCAACGCAAAAAATCCTAGTAGTATTCCAATGAAAAGCTTATATATTTTCATAACTGTAATTTATATCGTTTTTCTTATTCGATGTCTTTTGATTTCGCCCTTTCAGGGCTTCATTTGTACTATTTACTTTTTCACCACAGGGCGGTGCCCTGTGTTATCAGATTCAAGGCTTTCAGCCTTAACTAAACGATAAGTACATCATTATTTAACCACCAACAAACGTACAACTAAATCCCTGTGCGCCGGAATATCTTTTATTAGTCGCTCTATTGTTTTCCCGATATTTTAGTTGATCTTTTGTTTCTGTTTAGTTTTTATGCTGTTTAATTTCGAGTTAAGCAGGAATTTCTATTTCAGAATACCTACCTCATCATTAATCTAATGTTTCTGTAGAAAATCGGCAAAAGAAAAATAAGTCCACAATTTGATTTTTTGATCTCAATCAGGAGAGATTATCTTTTATATTGTAACCTCATAAATACATCTATCGTTCCCGTGGTGAATTGACGACACCACCCGGGCACTTACCGGATGACCAACCACCGTCGAAAACATTTTTTCGGCAAAACCTTCGGAACAAAAACACAGAATTGACGAACTAACGCCTTTCTCCTTGTTCACCATCGGGCAAACGCAATACGATTTGTTTTCGTCGGCCAGAATAACTCCTTTAGCCTTGTCGTAATTCACTTTCCAGCCCCATTCTCCTGAAATAAAGGCATTAAATTTTTCGATATCACCCTTGTATGGAGCCAATACATTGTCCATTTCAAGGTAGTTGTAGTGTGCCATGGCACATGGTTTCATTATTTGGCGACATTCCTCATCGCTTGCATTTTCGTCAACCTGCAGCAACAGAGTCGAAATCCAGTCTTGCATGAATTTCAATTTTTTATCGTCGGGCTGTGTTTCTCCGGAATTGGATTCGGATGCAGCAGCCTGGACGCCAAGCGAAGTAAATCCACAAAAACAAGCGCCTGCAAAGCAAGCTTTTCTGAAAAAATCCTTTCTTGAAATTGTCATGGTATTTACGATTTAATCATTTACAATTTTGCGATTTTCAGATGAACTCCATTTTTCGCTCCTCACTTATAAAGCGGGGCCCGGATGAGGTTTCTTTTACTAAAAAACAACCAAGCCGGCTAAAACACTTACTTAGTACCACTCTAAAAAGCGCAATTTTTATTTTACCTACCCCTTTTGTATGGGGCAGTAGAGGCCGGCAGTAAATGCCCTATTGTTTCAGTATTATTATCCGCAATTTGACTAATATTTTCTGAAATCTAGTCTTGTTTCCTAAAAACGCCAGAACGTTCAACCTGCTAAGGCTTTTGGGGGAAGTGTTTTAAAAATGCCCTCCGGAAGAAATTCCGGAGGTACATTTATTCTGGCTTATCAAAAAAGATTTATTGTGCTCTGATACAATGAGCCAAAGCTAATTATAACCTGGATTTTGTTTCAGGTTGGTATTGGTATTCAACTCTTCCAATCCGATTGGGAAGAGAATGGTGTAATTTCCTTGTGGCGTATGGTTATACCAGCTTTTGGTCTGGTAAACACCAAAGCGAATCATGTCGGTACGACGGCGGAACTCGGCGGCAAATTCCCAACCCAGTTCGTCGAGGAAACGACCATATTTCACCGGAGTTTGATCGCCCGACTTGTCGATGTTGCCGTTTTTATCCAAAGTTCCATACTTAATCGTTGTATTTCCTTCCAATTGTGAGCCGGTGACTTTGGCCTTATTGGCATCGGCAAATGCTCTTGCGCGAACTTGTGTTACCAATAAAGCTGCCTCGTCACTTTTTCCGGTACGGAGTAAACATTCGGCTTTCATCATCAGCACATCGGCATAACGGAAATACGGCAAATCGTTGCTCAAACGGCTTCCGGCACCACTGGCAATTTCGTATTTGCAAACGCGGTAACCTTCTTCGAACTCACAGTAGTAAATGCTTGGCATCTTGTTTACCAAGGTCATAACCAAACTTCCGTCGGTGGCGTTGTATTCCGGTCCGTGCAACCAGGTAGCATCAAAACGTTTGTCATCCGGATCGTAGCTATTGATAAACTGAGGGTTAGCGCTCGAACCTCCCCAAGGCTGCGAAATCATGCTAAAAACATATCTGTGTTTAGGGAGCAACTGCTTCATGTGCGCATTCCAGCTATAACCCGATGAGTTATAAGTATAATCGTAAGGTACTGCAAAAACAATTTCTTTCGAACTTTCGTTCTTTGTTTTAAACGGATTACGATAGTCTGATTCAAGCGCAAAGTAACCCGAAGCTATAATTTTATTACAAGCCTCAAGACATTTTGCCCATTCAGCCGATCCTTTGTAAACCTCAGCATTCAGATACATACGGGCAAGCAACTGGTAAGCAGTCCACTGAGTTATACGGCCATAAGTTGTTTTATCAACGTTCGAAGGCAGGTTTGGCAAAGCCTCGGTTAATTCAGTAATCACAAAATTGTAAATCTCAGCCCTGGTTTTCTGAACCGGTAGCTCGTCGCTGTACTTGGTTACCAGCGGCACGTTTCCGTGGGTATCGCACAAAATGGAATACCACAAGGCACGCAAGGCGCGTAATTCCGAATTTACTTTCAACGCTTGTTCTTCGGTTACCGGAAGGTCGCCATCGGCAATCTGTTTCATGACCCGGTTGATGTTGTTAATGGCTTCGTAGGCGGTCAACCAGGTATTGCGGCATTGCCATTGCTGGTTGTCCCAGGTGTGGAAGTGCATGCGTTTGTAAGTACCGCCGTCGTCCCATCCGTTGGGGCGGGTTGGCGTTACAATTACGTCGCCGGGTTCTTCCTGAACATCGAACAAGCCCTGCCAGTCCATGATGTAGCGCAAAGGCGTATATCCCGATGCCATCAGGGCAACAACATCTGACTGAGTAGCAGTGAACGTTGATTCGGTTACTTCGTCGTAAACTTTTTCATCCAGGTTAAAACAACCTCCGGATATTACCATCAGGCCTACACCAAGAATTGCAACACCTGATTTAAGAAGTGATTTGATATTTAAATATTTCTTTTTCATGATTGCAGCATTAGAAGGTTACGTTAACTCCAAATGTATATGTACGTGTAGTTGGGTATTTGTCGCGGTCGTCGTTACCCGGATCAAGACCGGTTTGTCTTACTTCAGGATCGATACCTTTATAGCCGGTTATTGTCAGCAAATTCAATCCTGATGCGTAGAAACGCAGATTTTTGATTATGTTTTTGTTGTTCAGTTTTACAGTATACCCCAGGGTTGCATTGTCAATTTTCCAGTAATCGCCGTTTTCAACGTAATAGCTTACATAGCGCTGAACGTCAGTCAGAACAGCTTGTCCATACACTTTATCGAATGCTGAATTCAGTGTGTTGTAACCAATGGTCGGATTTTCGTAGAACATACGCGAGAAGTTCAGAATTTGATAACCGAAAGCACCTCGCATATTGATGCTCAAATCGAAGTTTTTATATTTGAAACTGTTGTTCCAGCTGGCGTAGTATTTTGGAATGCCATTACCCAAAACCTGACGGTCGTCGGTTGACGAATCGGTTGCTTTGATGTGGGTTCCGTCTGGCCGCTCAATAATCCAGATTCCTTCGGGATTAGCATCAGAACCGTCGGTTCCAAATTCATCGCCTTTATGTGTGATGCCTACGGATTTCAAACCATAGAAATCGCCGATTGGGCCTCCAATTTTAATGCGGTGTGTTTCAATCTGGATCGGTTCACCAGTGTAACCTGCATAAAAGAAATCGTTGGTCGTCTGAAATTTGTCGTTCGACAGCGAAATCAGTTTGTTTTTGTTGGTCGAGAATGTGAAGCCTGCATTCCAGGTAAAATCTGCTGTTTTAACCGGAGTAACATTGATTAAAGCCTCGAACCCGCGGTTTTTAATTTTACCAACATTGGCGGTAATTGTGCCATACAAATATGGTGGAGTTGGAACCTGGTAATCCCACAAAGCATCTCTGGTTAAACGGTTATAGAAATCGAATGCTCCACTTACACGGCCACCGAACAAATCGAAGTCGAGCCCAATGTTGATTTCTTCTTTCTTTTCCCATTTCAAATCGGGATTGGCGTTGCGGGTTGGCACCAATTTACGCACCCACTGCCCATTATAATAAAAGTACTCATCATATTTTAAGCTACTCAACGATTTATAGGCAGCAAGAACATTAGTACCTGTAACACCGTATCCGGCGCGTAATTTCAGGTTTTTGATCCAGTCAATATTTTTCATGAAGTTTTCCTGGTTCATGCGCCATCCCAAAGAAACGCCTGGGAAATAACCCCATTTATTGTCTTCGCCGAATTTCGACGAACCTTCGCGGCGAACACTGGCCATCAGCAAATATTTGTCGGCGTAGCTATAGGTTAAGCGAGAGAACAAGGCAATCAGCTTGTCAGAATTTTTATACGAACCCATTCCGGCCTCCCCTTTTGGCAAACCACTGCCAATTCCTAAATTATTGTAGGTGTAAGCATCGGTTGGAAAATACTTGTTGTTTGCCCAGAAGCCTTCGTTCATATTGTCTTCGTAGTTGTAACCAACTAAAGCTGAGAAATTATGAGCGCCAATTACTTTCTTGTAGCTTGCTGATAATTCGGCATAGTTTCCAACATAGTTGTCGGTTCCGCGCGAAGCGTATCCGCCCGAACCATATTTGGTTGTAGAAACATGGTTTTGCGTTTGGTAGAAACCCCGGATATTTGAGTCGCCAATGCGTGTACCCATTGCTTTCAGGTCTAATCCTTTAATTGGTGTGTAAGTTAAACCAGCGGTAAAACGCATGTTGCGATAACGGTTTTCACCCAAAGTTTCCATGATGTAACCAACAGGGTTGTCGTAAAAATACACATCGCGTTCGTACCACGAGCCATTGGTATTTCTCACCGGTTCGGTGGGATTACGAATAATAGCCTGACGATAGATGTAGTTGTTAAAGCTCACACCATCGCCGCCTGACCAATACTTTTGTTCGCTGATGATGGTTCCGATGTTGGCAACCAGTTTTCCATCGAACATCGAGTGATTCAGGTCGATACGGCCTGTAATTTTTTCATTGTCAGACTTCAGGAAAACACCCTGATTGCTTTTATAGTTTAAAGAAGCTGTCAGATTGGTACTCTTACTTCCTCCGCGGAAAATTACATTGTGCACATGGCTGATGGCATTACGTGTAATTTCATCGAGCCAGTCGGTATCCGATCCAAAATCCTGAAGGTTGGCTCCCGTAAATTTATAACCCTTATTCCATTTGTCGCGAAGCTGGGTTGCATTCATGAAATCGAGCTGACGACTGATTTTTGAGGTTGACAAATAACCCGAATATTCGATTGAAGGAGCCATTTCGTTGCTGCTGGCTTTGGTGGTGATAATGACCACACCATTGGTTCCACGTGTACCGTAAATAGCTGATGCCGAACCGTCTTTCAAAACATCAACCGACTCAATATCTTCAGGAGCAACCGATTCAAGACTTCCTGGAACACCATCAACAAGTACGAGAGGATCAGAAGTACCGAGCAATGATGAATTACCGCGAAGCATGATCACAGCGCCTTTGGTGGGGTCACCCGAAGGCAGCGAGATGGTTAAACCGGCCACCTTACCCTGAATAAGCTGGGCAGCGTCTTTTACGGCACCTTTCACAAAATTATCAGATTTTACTGAAGCAATTGAGCTGGTTACACTTCCCTTTTTCACGCTTCCGTAACCAATTGCAACAACTTCATCGATTCCAATGGATTCTTCCTCCAGAATAACTGTGATATTTTGCTGTCCTTTATACACTAATTCACTGGTTTTCATGCCAACAAACGAGAATATCAGGGTATTTCCAGAAGCAACGTTCGACAAACTGAACTTTCCATCGGCATCGGTAATCGTTCCGTTGGTTGTTCCTTTAACCTGAACCGTTACGCCGGGAAGCAGGTCGTTGGCTTGCCCAACAACTTTACCGGTAACTTTACCTGCCTGATCGGCCTTCGATTGGCTAACCGATGAGCCTTCAGACAAAGCAATCAACCGGTTGTTAATCTCGTAGTTGATCCCGGTCGATTTGAATATTCCATCCAGAATATCGGTGATCAGCTTATTTTCAAAATCACCGCTAACTTTTTGATTGACGTTAATTTTGGTGGCATCGTACATGAAATAATACTCCGATTTTTCTTCAATCTGGAGTAGAGCTTCCTTAATGCCCACATTATTTAGTTTTAAACTCAACCGAACATTCTGGGAATATGAATTCCCTGCCAGGAGTTGCGTTACTGCGACTAAAAAAATTAAAATTGTTATTCTCATTGTCATACAGATTTTTGACTTCCATATCCTATTCAGACTGGAAGCCCAGAGAAAATGATTTTTTTTCATAAATTTGTGTTGATTATTAATTCACTTTTCAAATTGTTTATGCTCAAGACGATGTGAAAAGAAAACTTAAGGGGATGTTACCAGCATTCCCTTTTTTTCTTTATTAGTTTTTTAGTTTCCCATAGGCAGTTCTTTTATTTTAGGGTTTTACTTAGGCTTCGATAATATCACTTTAAGCTTCTGACTTCCTCCTGAATCGCGAACCAGAGTGGCTTTCATCGAACATGAAAACTCCATCGCTTTCAGTATTTTATCCAGAGGTTCGTTGTTTATTGTGGCCGTAAATACCGATTTGTATATTTCCTGATCTTTAACCACAACTTCAATGTTAAACCGGCGTTCCAACTGGCTAATTACCACAGCCATCGGATCGTCTCTAAAAATCATCAATCCATCTTTCCATGCCGTGTATATACGTGTTTCAACCTTACTGATTGTCACTTTATTACTCTCAGTATTGCAGGTTGCCATTTCTCCAGGTTTCAATTCGTAATGAAGCGAATTTCCCTTTACTTCGTCAAGCTCAACTTTTCCTGATTCCAGTACCACTTTTACCAACTTATCTTCAGGATATGCACACACATCAAAACGAGTCCCCAAAACTTTAATTTTCAAATTATTGGCTATTACAACCATAGGCAAAAGCTTATTTTTTGACGCATGGAAAAAAGCTTGCCCAACCAGCCCAATGTTTCGGTTATCGATTCCAAATCGATTGCTGTAGGTTATTTTACTGTTCGAATTCACCCACACTTCCGAGCTATCTGGAAGTATTATTTTTGATATTTGGTCCTTTTCGCCAACCACAGTGGTGCTGAGTATTTTTGAATCAACCGTAATTTCCTTCAAAGGAGTAAAAAACAGTGCAGCGCAAGTAATTAAAATACCAAAAGCAAAAACTGCCGCGTACTTCAGCAAATCAATGGCACGAAACCTGGTTGAAGAAGATATGAGCTTATTTTGTTTCCTAAAACGCTCATACATGTCGTTAACCTCAACCTCCGACATTTGATTGGTTGAAGACAACAGGGCCCAGGTGTTTTTAAGTTCATTATACGCTTTCCTGGCTTCCTGATCGCTCTCTATTTCAGCCAAAACCCGCTGCTTTTCAGCCTCACTGCTTTCGCCGGTAACTAAATCCCAAATTTTATTAATGTCCATCATACACTTATTTCATATATATAAAGCAAAACCGAGCTTCTACCCTAGCTTTAAAATTTATTTTTTTTGAAATAATTTGAGGTACCCCTAAAAATTGCTGATTAGCCCGCAAAAAGAAAGGCTACAAATGGCAAATAGTCCTTCAATGCCACCCTAAAAACTTTCAGCGCCTTGGTAATATGACCTTCCACTGCCTTCACCGAAATATTTAGCTCTTCTGCAATTTCCCTGTTTCTCTTCTCCTCGAAACGGCTCATTTTGAAAACTGTCCGGCATTGCGGAGACAATTGTTCCATGGTCCGGTCAACAATCGATTCGATTTCGTCCATAATCAGATGCGAAGTATCCAGTAATTCGAGGGCCGAATAATTGGCTTCTAATTCAAGGTTTTCGGATGTTGCCGCACTGTAAAATCTTTCCTGATAGCGAATATCGCGCAACTTGTAAAGGCAATTGTTTTTGGCAACAGTAAAAAGGTAAGCCGCTAAATTGGTATTGCTAACCAAATTCTGTCGTTTATTCCATAAAACCATTAAGGTTTCCTGAACTATATTTTCAGCAATATCTTTGCGTGGAATATATTCAGAAATGAAGTAATACAGCCGGGGAACAAACTTTTTATAGATGATTTCGAAAGCCGATTCATCATCGTTTTGCAAACGTTCGATTAAATGTTTGTTACTCTCAATCATCCGGCTTTTTTATTATTGACAGCAAAACTATCAAAATTGAACTAATAGTCAAATGACAAATAACTGAACTTCTATCAATCTTACATTTTCACATCATTATTCCCGTCTATTTGACGCTATTCAATCAGAAAATGTACCGTTTTATCAAATTAGTCCCCAAAAAGAAAGGATTGGCTTTTCAAATAACAAAACATTGAAAAACCAATCCTGAAACATTATCACTTAATTCCAAATTCTAATTTACTCCACCTGCCACTCGTAAATTCCTGAGGCATTTTTCTCCGGAAGTTTTACTTCGAGCTTTAGTGCTTTGGTAATAACCGGTATAAACTGAACCTCGTTGCCAAAACCTTTTTCAGTTCCATAAGGAGTGGCATTCTCTACAGGAATCCATTGTCCGTCTTTATCCTGATATAATATTTTCCATGATTGTGGCACCCGGCATCCGCCCCATGGCGAATCGTCGAACCAGTAAACTGTTGAACGGCTGATTGTTTTTTCAGCTTCGAAACTGTACGAAATCCATTCGGTAGTCCCTTCTTTTGGCCACCAATGAAAATAAGGAATGGTACGGTCGCTGGCATCTTTGGGTACCAATCCGTCGTTGATAGCCGACAATGTTTTCACCTTATGCGATGCATCAATCTTACTTTCAGAGGCAACAGTTGGCTGAGCCACCGGACGGATAGAACTTAAATCGTTCGACAACCAAACGGCCATTTCGCCATTTCCGCGGTGAGCCCAGGCGTAATACGGAATCATGTTCAGTTTTACATCTTTAGCCACTACCCTACCCTTTGCATCATAGCTTAAAAGCTGTGCATCGGTGTGAATCATGTTTATTCCGTAGAGCAACTCAGGTTTGCTTTCAACAGTAAATTCAGGCTTTTTATTCAGGATAACACTTAAAACGCTGAAATCGTTATCGGGCCATTCGGCGCAATACACCACCGGACCACGTTCAATAGCCACTTTGCCACGATCGGCCTCAACGGCGGCATGCGCTTTTACGGTGCGAGGTTCCATGTCGAAATGCACTTCAACTTTGTCGCCTTTTACCCACGTACGGTTGATTGTGAAATAGCCTTTTTCAAGCGTACTTTCAACTGGCTGATCGTTCACTTTTATGGTGTATTTCAACGATTTATTGTCGGTATAAGTGTATAAATTGCTTGGTACAACCGATCCCTGCACCCATCCGGGAATACGGATTTTCAGGTTGAACTGCTGTTTGCCTTTCGGCGTAACTTCCAGGTTCACATCGCCATCCCACGGGTAACGGGTGGTTTGTTTCAAGCCAACAATTTTGTCGTTAATCTTGATTTCTGAATTGTTCGACATAAACAGGTTGACATACAAATCGCTGTTGTGAACGGCATACACATATCCGGGAACCGACGGAATGAAGCGGGCAATATTCGATGGACAACAGGCACATCCAAACCAGGGCTGACGTTGGTGTTGCCCCATCGATTCGAGTGGATTAGGATAAAAGAAAGCGCCTCCATCGAGCGAAACACCGCTGATTAAACCGTTGTAAAGCGTGCGTTCGAGCACATCGTAATATTTCGATTCGCCGTGCAACAGGAACAAACGGTAGTTGAGATAGACGTTTCCGATAGCCGCGCAGGTTTCGCAATAAGCCGACATGTTGGGCAGTTCGTAGCTTTCGCCAAAAGCTTCACCGTTTCCGGTGGCACCAATTCCGCCAGTGATGTAAAGTTTTTTACCCACAATGTTTCCCCAGATACGGTCGATGGCATCGATGTAACCTTTGTCGCCAGTTAATGCAGCCACGTCGGCCATTCCGGTGTACATGTAGGCAGCACGAACGGCATGTCCAACAGCTTCGTCCTGTTCCCAAACGGGCTTGTGACTCTGACTATATTCCTGAACGAACTTGGTTTTTCCGCGCTGATCGAGCAAAAACCTGGCAAAATCGAGGTACTTTTTGTCGCCGGTTACCACATACAATTTTGACAATGCCATTTCGGCAATCTGATGACCTGGCACCACGATTACCTGTCCCGGATTTGGACCAATCTCACGAATAGCGCAATCGGCGTATTTTTTCGCAATATTTAGGAAAGTGGTCTTTCCGGTAGCCTGGTAATGCGCAATGGCACCTTCAACCATGTGCCCGAGGTTATACAGCTCGTGGCTCAAATCTTCTTCTTTTTCCCAACGTTTGGTGCCCGACCATTCGTGCGGATGTTTCGGGTTCATGGTGCGGGCAGTATACAGGTAACCATCGGGCTCCTGAGCTGCAGCGACAATCATCAGCACACTGTCGATGTATTTATCGAGCTTTTTGTTGGGGTAAGTCTGCATGGAATAACTGGCTCCTTCGATGGTTTTGTACACATCAGTATCGTCAAACGAGAAGCCTTTCACCTTAATAGTATCGCTCGGATGAGCTGCATTTACGAAATTTTTGTACCGGCCGGTTTCCTCGCATTTACTGAACGCCAGCGGAATAGTCACTTCGCGGCTGGCATTGAGGCGCTGTCCCCAAAACGCATCGGTTACTTTTACCGATGTAAACGGAACAGGCGATATCGGGTAGCCATGATCCTGCTTTGGCTGTGCAAAAAGATCGGCAGGAAGGCTCAATAGAATTACAGCTATAATAAAAACGGTTGGGAAAAGCCACTTTACTGATCTTGAAACAGCATTCAAATTAATTAGGTTGAATCTTAAATAGCTCATTATTCTTGGTTTAGTGCTTAATTTTATTTAAGTGTATTTCAAACGCTTCTAGTGGCGAAAGTAAAAAACATTTTCAAACAATTCGAATACATTATCGAAAAACAGTTTGAACCATTAAGTCAGAATAAAAATTCTGCTCCAAATGCTTCCACTTCTTCCTTTTTCGTATGTTTGCATACCAGAACAGACCACTTTGATAATAACACATGGAAAGTAAATTTCATTTTGCAGTAAATCCTCAATCGAACCTCCTGAAATTTCAGCAATTAATCGATTCAATTAACGAAGCCATCAGCAAAAACTTGTTGCAGGTTGGCGATATGCTACCTTCAGTAAACCAAATATGTAAGGAGAGTGCTCTTTCCAGAGACACTGTTTTTAAAGCTTATGCCGAACTAAAAAATCGGGGGGTAATCGAATCTGTTCCAAACCGGGGATACTTTGTGGCCAAGGCAGTTACCAAAGTTTTCCTGTTTCTGGATACATTTAAAGCTTATAAGGAAGTACTTTACGGTTCATTTCTCGAAAATCTTCCTGAAAATATCGCGGTAGATTTGCATTTTCATCATTACAACATCGACGACTTTGAGAAAATAATTAATGAAAGTTTGGGAAAATACACCAAGTACATCATAATGAATTTCGACCATGACCGCGTCCCAAAAATTACCAGTCAAATTCCAGCCAATAAATTGCTGGTTATCGACTGGGATGTTAACGCACAGCAGGGAACATCCACGATTCACCAGGACTTTGGGCAATCGTTGTACGATGCATTGGAAAGCGGGCTCAATTTAATTCAGAAATACGAAAAGTTCATTTACCTGTATCCTTCGTTTACGTATCACCCCAAAATCTCGATCGAATTTTTTGAGAAATTTTGCGCCGATAATAACCTCAATCACAAAACACTCTACGATTTCAAAAAATTTGACGTTCAAAAAGGGGAATTGTACCTTTTGGTAAGCGATCGTACTTTGGCAAAATTTCTCGACCAGTGTCATTCTAAAAGTCTGGCTTTAGGACAAAATGTAGGTGTAATTTCGTATAACGAAACGCCAATGAAAAAGTATGTAAAAGACGGCATCACAGTCATTTCCACCGACTTTGAACTGATGGGTAAAAAGATTGCTGAATTCGTTTCAACTGGCGAAAAAGTTAACATGGTAATTCCAACAAAACTCACTATCAGAAAATCTCTCTAATAGATGTTATAAAACACTAAAGCTAATTTTGAGATCGAAAATGTTAGCTCTAGTTTTGCTGAGCATACCAGAACAGAACGGATAAATTAAAAAGTCTCGCCTAACCTCTCTGAAGTAGAGGAATTCTGGATATTGAAAATTGAATATTGGTTATTGGGACTTTTTAAATATCCAATGTAGAATACCCAATATACAATAACTAAACAAACTTGAAATTTGGAATTTGAAACTTTAAACTTAACTACATGTATCTACTCGGTTTCGACATAGGAAGCTCTTCAGTAAAAGCTTCGCTAATTAATGGGGAAACAGGCGATTGCCTGGGATCAGCTTTTTACCCTAAACAGGAAATGAAAATCACCGCTCTTAAACCCGGTTGGGCCGAACAGGAACCCGAATTATGGTGGGCAAACCTGAAACTGGCACTGACCGATGTAATGGCACAATCAAAAGTCAACCCGAAAGACATTGACTCGATCGGTATTTCGTACCAGATGCACGGACTAGTTGCCGTTGACAAAAACAAACAGGTTTTGCGCCCTTCAATTATATGGTGCGACAGCCGTGCAGCCGAAATTGGCAACAAAGCTTTTGCCGAAATTGGCGAAGAAAAATGCCTGTCGAACCTGCTGAACTCGCCGGGAAACTTCACCGCTTCGAAACTGAAATGGGTAAAAGACAACGAGCCGGAATTGTACGCCAAAATCGATAAAATAATGCTTCCAGGCGACTACATTGTCCTAAAGCTTTCAGGGGAAATAAAGACTACCGCCGGAAACCTTTCGGAAGGTATCCTTTGGAATTTCAAAGAAAATAAAGTGGCCGACATGCTGCTCGATTACTACGGATTCGAAAAATCGTTTATTCCTGAAGTCGTTCCGACCTTTTCGGTGCAAAGTGTAGTGAGCGCCGAAGCTGCCGCCGAACTTGGCTTGGCTCCCGGCATTAAAATCAGTTACCGCGCCGGCGACCAGCCCAACAACGCGCTTTCGTTGAACGTACTCAATCCTGGCGAAATTGCCACCACCGCCGGAACGTCAGGAGTTGTTTACGGTGTGAGCGGCGAAGTAAAATACGATCCGTATTCGCGGGTAAATACGTTTGCACATGTCAACCACTCAGCCGAAGCCAACCGCCTGGGCGTGCTGCTTTGCATCAACGGAACCGGAATTTTGAATTCGTGGTTGAACAAATACGTTGGAAACAAAGCATTTTCGTATGAAGAAATGAACCAGAAAGCCGCTTCGGTTGCCATTGGTTCTGAAGGGTTAAGCATTTTGCCTTTTGGTAACGGTGCCGAACGTGTTCTACGGAACAAAAACATTGGGGCCCAAATTTCAGGATTAGGCTTTAACACACATACCGAAGCTCACCTGTTCCGTGCAGCTCAGGAAGGCATCGTTTTCTCGTTCAAGTACGGAATGGAAATCATGGAAGAAATCGGCATCAAAGCGCAAGTTATTCGTGCCGGAAAAGCCAACATGTTCCTCTCTCCTATTTTCCGCGAAACACTGGCCGGAATTTCAGGAGCTACCATCGAATTGTACAACACCGACGGAGCAATTGGCGCTGCCCGTGGCGCAGGCATTGGTTCTGGATATTATGCCTCAGCGAAAGAAGCTTTTGCCAACCTGAAAAAACTGGATACCGTTACCCCGGATTTGAGCAAAAAAGCTGAATACGAGGAAGCGTACCAAAGTTGGAAAGCACAATTGGAAAGAGCTTTGTAATTAAATAAGAAACACTGAATAAAAAATATCAAACACCGAACGGCAAGTTCGACATTCCTTATTTCTTGTTTCTTATTCGATATTTAAAATTTTAATTATTAACAACTCCTTATTCTAAAGGACTAATACAAAACATCATGACTGTTTTTAAAGGAAACAAAGAGTTTTTCCCCGGAATTGGCCAAATCAAGTTCGAGGGACCACAATCAAAAAATCCATTAGCATTTAAATGGTACAATGCCGACCAGGTTGTTGCAGGCAAAACCATGAAAGAATACCTTCGTTTTGCTGTTGCCTACTGGCATACATTGTGCGGAACCGGTGGCGATCCATTCGGACCAGGAACAAAAGTTTTTCCATGGGATGCATCTGATGATGTAATGGAAGCCAACAAAGCACGCATGGAAGCGGCTTTCGAATTTATTACCAAGATTGGAGCTCCTTTCTACTGTTTCCACGATACCGACGTAGCTGGTGACGGTCCCGTTTTCGAAATTGAAGGCCGTTTGGCTAAAATGGTTGACTATGCCAAAGAATTGCAGGCCGCTACGGGCGTAAAACTGCTTTGGGGGACAGCCAATGTATTCGGCAACCCTCGCTATATGAACGGTGCCTCAACCAATCCCGACTTTGCTGTGGTTACCAATGCAGCTGTTCAGGTTAAAAACGCTATCGACGCTACCATCGCTTTGGGCGGAACCGGTTATGTATTCTGGGGAGGACGTGAAGGTTACATGAGCCTGCACAACACCAACACTAAACAGGAACTCGACCACCTTGGACAATTCCTTCGCTCTGCCCGCGATTATGCCCGCGCACAAGGATTCAAAGGCACTTTCTTCATCGAACCAAAACCAATGGAACCGTCAAAACATCAGTACGATGTTGACGTTCAGACCGTATTAGGCTTCCTGAATGCACAAGGTTTGATCAACGACTTCAAGCTGAACGTTGAAGTAAACCACGCAACATTGGCTGGTCACTCATTTGCACACGAATTGCGCATGGCTGCCGATGCCGGTAAACTGGGTTCAATTGACGCTAATAAAGGCGATTACCAGAATGGCTGGGATACCGACGAATTCCCTACCAATATTTACGAAACAACCGAAGCCATGCTCGAAATTTTGCAGGCTGGCGGGTTCACCGATGGCGGTATCAACTTTGACGCCAAAACACGCCGCAATTCAACCGATCTGGAAGACATTTTTATCGCTCATATTAGTGGAATGGACGTGTTCGCCCGTTCGCTGGTAATTGCCGACAAAATACTAAAAGATTCTGATTACCTCAAAATAAGAGCTAACCGCTATGCTTCGTTCAACCAAGGTAAAGGTGCTGAATTTGAAGCTGGTAAACTTTCATTAACCGACTTGTATGCCATTGCCAAAGAAGTTGGCGAACCCAAACAAATCAGCGGCAAGCAGGAAATGTTGGAACAGTTGATCAACTGTTATATTTAGAAGGTAGCCTCCTCCCGACCTCCCCCGAAGGGAGGAGAAAAAACAACACATAAATACTTGTATTTCAATCAAGAGCTCATTGCCCCCCTCCCAATGGGGAGGGCCGGGGTGGGGCTTATTAAACTAAACTTATGAATCAGAACAAAGGAAGTAATTCGTATATTTTCGGGATAACACTGGTAGCAACTATTGGTGGTTTATTGTTTGGGTACGATACTGCGGTAATTTCAGGAGCAGTCGATTCTCTGAAAACATTTTTCCATCTGAATGCCGAAACCTTTGGCGATTTGGCTACATTCTATCATGGAGCAACGGTTTCGAGCGCCTTAATTGGCTGCATTATTGGTAGCGCCATCTCAGGGATTTTTGCTTCGAAACTTGGGCGAAAAAACTCGTTGTTTCTGTCCGCAATCATGTTTTTGGTCGCTTCGCTGGGTGCAGCGTATCCCGAGGCCATCTTTTTTCCTCAGGGAGACGGCTCGCTCCGTGTGCTTATCGCTTTTAATATTTATCGCATACTTGGCGGTATTGGCGTTGGATTGGCTTCGGCCATTTGCCCTATGTATATTGCCGAAATTGCACCAGCCGAGATTCGTGGCAAATTGGTTTCCTGGAACCAATTCGCGATTATCTTCGGGATGCTGATCGTGTATTTCGTGAATTTTTTCATTGCCAGCGGCCAATCGGTTGAATGGGTCGACTCCACCGGATGGAGGTATATGTTTGCCTCGAATGCAGTTCCTGCCGCACTGTTTGGCCTATTGTTGTTCCTGGTACCCGAAACGCCACGCTATCTGGCTTTGATTGGGCATGAAGAAAAAGCATTGCACATCCTCTCTAAAATAAATGGGTTAACCAAGGCCAAAGTCATTCTGGACGAGATTAAAGAAACGGCCCACGAAAAAGTGGAAGCTGTTTTGGCTTACGGTTGGAAAGTGTTGATAATAGGTGTTTTGCTTTCTGTATTTCAGCAAATTGTAGGTATCAATGTGGTACTTTACTATGCTCCAACCATTTTTAAAGGGCTTGGGTTTGGAAACGATGCCGCTATGTGGCAAACGGTTATCATGGGCTTCGTGAACATCATTTTTACCCTGGTAGCTATTTTTACTGTCGATAAATTCGGGCGTAAACCGCTGCTAATCATTGGATCTATTGGCATGGCAGTAGGTATGTTTGCCATTGGTCTGCTGGCTTTTTACAGCATTATTGGCGTAAGCACCCTTATTTTTATCGTTATTTATACTGCTTCGTTTATGATGTCGTGGGGGCCAATTTGCTGGGTGATGATTTCTGAAATTTTCCCCAATACCATCCGGGGAAAAGCGGTGGCCATCGCGGTCGCAGCTCAGTGGATATCAAACTTTATTGTTTCGGCAACCTTCCCTTCACTCGAAGCTTTCAGCATAACATTTACTTACACGTTGTATGGTGTAATGTCGGTACTATCGGCTTTGTTTGTGTGGAAAATGGTGCCCGAAACCAAAGGCAAAACGTTGGAAGACATGAATAAACTCTGGAAAAAATAAAAAATCGCACAGATTAATTGAGCCGTTCCTCCTTTTTTTGGGGGGCGGCTTTTTTATTTTCCAAAGCACAAAAACTACACTTAATTCCGCTATTTTAGTTGCACCAATTCTGTTTCAAATGAAACGAGCCATGAGAGTTATTCTCACACAGAGGCATGATTTTCTTTGGCGAGTTCCATCTGGCGATAAAAAAAACAAATTATAAACAGAAACGAACATGCCACGGTAACAATATTCAAGGTGGTGGCATAAAAGGTCATGTAAATCTTGTGGAGAAAGCTATTTTTATGGCATGGAGTTCCACATGTACGCATTTAAATTTCAATAAATTAACAACAATATTTACGTGTGAAAAAACTACTTTTCTTTTTATTTGCCGGCTATTTTACAAGCTGTGCTCCGTCAGGAAACCAATCGGGCGAAGATGCCATCCAGTACAAAAACATCGAAAAACATATCGCCGAATTATCGTCAGATAAATATATGGGACGAATGCCTCTGACTAAGGCGGAACCCTTAGCCATCAACTATATTGCCGGGCAAATGAAAGAGATTGGGCTGGAACCTGCCAACAACGGGAGTTTTTTTCAGGAAGTTCCGTTTCTGGCCGTGAGCTCTAAAATCTCGAATACACTCGATTTTGATACGCCCAAAGGTAAACTGAAATTCCAGAAACTAACAGATTATGTGACATTTACCCGAAGAGTTGAAGACCAGCTTTCGTTAGAACAATCGCCACTGGTTTTTGCCGGGTTCGGCATTACAGCTCCTGAATACCAGCGCGACGATTTTCAGGGAATGGACCTGACAGGCAAAACTATACTTGTTTTTGTGAACGACCCGGGCTACGGAACCAACGATACTTATTTCAAAGGAAATACGCAAACCTATTATGGCCGCTGGACCTACAAGTTTGAAGAAGCCGCACGGCGCGGCGCAAAAGCTTGCCTCATCATCCATGAAACCGGTCCGGCAGGTTATCCCTGGAAAGTGGTTCGAAACAATGGCGAAACCACCAAATTCTATCTCAAACCCGAAAATGGGTACAGCGACCGTTGTGCATTTGAAGGCTGGATCTCGAAAGAAGCTGCCGAACAATTGTTTGCAGCCTGCGGAACAAATTTTGATCAGGCTAAAAAACAAGCGTTTGCCAAAGATTTTAAGCCTGTTGAATTACCGGTTAAAGTTTCAGGGCAAATTACCAACTCGTTTAAAACCGACGTTTCACACAACGTGTGCGGACTGATTCGGGGAGCCAAACATCCCGACGAAGTGGTAGTTTACACAGCTCACTGGGACCATTTGGGTATTGGCGACAAAATTAACGGCGACAGCATATACAATGGCGCTACCGACAACGCCAGCGCCGTGTCGTGGATGCTGGAAATTGCCCGCGCCTTCAAAAATGGATCTGCACCCGATCGGTCTATCCTGTTTATTTCGGTCACCGGCGAAGAATCGGGCTTGCTGGGTTCGGGCTATTATGCCGAACATCCGTTTTTCCCAATGAAAAAAACAGTTGCTGTAATCAATACCGATGTCCTGATTTTTCTCGGAAAATACAAAGATGTAACCATCACCGGCTTTGGGCAATCGGAACTCGACAATTGGGTAAAAGCCGAAGCCGAAAAGCAAGGCCGTTACCTCGCGCCCGACCCCAACCCCGATAACGGCATGTTCTTCCGCTCCGATCAGTTCCCGTTTGTAAAACAGGGCGTTCCGGCCATCTTTGCTAAAGGTTACATCGATGCCGAAAAGCTTGGAAAAGAAAAAACACTCGAAAACCTCGGCCAATACTGGAAAACTGTTTACCACACGCCCCAGGACGAATACAAACCCGAACGCGACGATTTATCGGGCGTGGTTCAGGATGCTCAATTGCTCTACAAAGTTGGACTCAACCTGGCCAATTCTCAGGAATGGCCCAAATGGAACGAGGATTCGGAGTTTAAAGCAGTTAGAGAAGGATCAAAAAAATAATAACATCTCAATATCGTTTAGATCATGCGATAGCTCTCCACTAAACGGTAATAACCGCAGTAGATTCCCGTGGCGGGATTGGTGCGCATGGATACCTTGAAATACATGCCCCAAAGGTAATTTAAAAGCTTGCAAAAGACATAAAATCGGCACAACTTTGAGCATTATAATAAAAAAGATAACGCTCCCATCTATGAAACTCCTCCATACCTCCGACTGGCACTTGGGCAAGCGGCTTGAAGATTTCTCCCGAATGGAAGAACAGCAGGTAGTGATGAACGAAATCTGTGAAATTGCTGACCGCGAACAGGTTGACGCCGTGTTGGTTGCAGGCGATCTGTTCGACACGTTCAACCCACCGACGGAAGCAGTCGATTTGTTTTACAAAACACTGAAACGTTTGTCGAAAAACGGCAACCGGCCGGTAATTGCCATTGCCGGGAACCACGATTCCCCCGACCGCATTGAAGCGCCCGATCCGTTGGCCCGCGAATGTGGAATTATTTTCGCTGGTTATCCAAATTCCGTGGTACAACCTTTCGAATTGGAATCTGGACTAAAAGTTACCCAAAGCGCCGAAGGTTTTCTGGAAATTCGTTTACCGAAAAACCCTGTCCCTTTGCGGGTTTTGGCAACTCCTTATGCCAATGAGCTTCGCCTGAAAACCTGCTTGGGGCACGATGATCCGGAGGAAGAATTGCGAACAGTCCTTCAGCAAAAATGGCAGGAACTTGCCAACAAATACTGTGATGACAACGGAATTAATGTCCTGATTACCCACCTTTTTGTTGTGAAAAATGGCAGCGAGTTACCAGAAGAGCCCGACGACGAAAAGCCTATTTTGCACGTTGGCGGCGCTCAGGCTGTTTTTACCGAGAATATTCCCGCTCAAATTCAATATACGGCGTTGGGACATTTGCACCGAATGCACTTGGTTGATTCTGAATCTTGCCCGGTTTATTACAGCGGGAGCCCTCTGTCGTATAGTTTTGCCGAAGCCAACCAGGAGAAATACGCCATTCTGGTTAATATCGAACCCAGGCAAAAAGCTGAAGTAAAAGAAATGAGCCTAAAAAGCGGGAAACGGCTATTGCGCAAAAGAACAGTTGGTATGGAAGAGGCAATAGCCTGGCTGGCTGCAAACCAAGATAGCCTGGTTGAACTGACTTTGGTAACCGATACCTTTCTGACAGCCCAGGAACGCAAGCAATTAAGCGCTGTTCACAGCAGAATTGTCGCACTTATTCCTGAAGTGAAAAATGCCAATGAAATAACTGGCAATAAAAGGCAATCTATAGATTTAAGCAAAAATATGGAAGAACTTTTCGTCGATTATTTCAGACACGAAAAAGGACAGGAACCTAATGAGGAACTACTAAGACTGTTTAAAGAAGTATTGGCAGAAGAGTAAAATTCACCACAGATTCAGATAAGATGATATGTTAATCTATGGTAAATAAATGACTATGACACCCAAAACTCTCACTATACAAGGACTTTACTCTTACCAGGAAAGGCAAACCATCGATTTTAGCCGACTAACATCCGCACACCTGTTCGGCATTTTTGGAGCGGTTGGCAGCGGAAAATCCAGCATCCTGGAAGCCATCACTTTTGCCATTTACGGCGAAACTGATCGGCTGAATGCCCGCGATGGCCGCAATTATAACATGATGAACCTGAAATCGTCGGAACTGCTCATTGAGTTCGATTTTGAAACGGGGAAAGAGCAAACACGTTATCGGGCGGTGGTTAAAGGTCGCCGGAACAGCAAAAAGTTCGATGATGTGAAAGCGTTGGATCGATCAGCATATCGTTTCCATTCGGGCGAATGGATTCCGATTGAGGTGGGTTCATTACCTGAAATTATCGGCCTGAGTTACGAAAATTTCAAGCGCACAATCATCATTCCGCAAGGGCAATTTCAGGAGTTTTTGCAACTGGGCAACAAAGACCGGACGCAAATGATGAAAGAGCTTTTCGGGCTCGAAAAGTTTGAACTATATTACAAAGTTGTTTCCCTCGAAAGCAAAAACAACGCTCAGAAGCAGCATCTTGAAGGACAATTACAGCAGTTAGGTACTGTTGATTCTGAGCAGGTTACTGTATTTCAGCAGAAGTTGGCCGATCTTAAAAAAGAAATCGGGACGCTGAATCATAAGATCATCGAAACCCAGAAGCAAGAAGCGGAACTAAAGCAACTGGCCGAACAATTTACAAGGAAAGCAGAAACAACCAGAAAGCTCGATCAACTTCATTCTCAATTACCAGATATAGAACAGCTTGAAAAGAAAATCGCCGATTTTGAATATTGCCTGATTCATTTTAAACCCATTCTCGACAGTGTAAATTCATCGGTTCAAAAAATAACTGTACTCGAAAAGAACATCGCAGAAGAAAATCAGCAACTGAAACGGGCTGAAGAACAAATAAAAGAAGCTGAACATCTATTTGAAAAAGTAAAAACAGAGTACGACAATAAGGAAAAACTTCATCAAAAAGCAGAAGAACTGGAAAAACTGATTCGGTTGAGTGAACTTCGCCGGGCCATTGAGCAAGCCAAAGCGCGCTTAAAAAAGGGAGAAGAGGTTATTCAGAAAACATACGCAAGTATCGAGCAACTAAAACAGGAAAAAGAAAAGCTGGAAACCGCGCTAAAAACCGAAAAGGAAAAGCAACCCGATATGCTGACCTTGTCCAATGCCCGCAGCTGGCACGAGGTTCAGACCAATTGGGTTCAACAGCTGTCAACAATTTCGGCAGAAGAAGAAAAAGCTAAGGTAGAAATTGAACTCTCGCAAAAAAATATTTACGAATTGTTTGAGCAAGATAGCTTTAGTGATTTTTCAGGAGCAAAAAATTTTGTGGAAGGAACGCAATTCCTGAAAGAGAAAATTGGCCGTCTGAAAACTCAACTTACCGATATTGATACTCAAATTCAACACTTTAAGGTGCAGCTCAAACTCGAAGAATTTGCAGTGAAGTTGGAGGATGGCGATCCATGTCCGGTTTGTGGCTCGGTACATCACCCCAATATTTTACGTGCTGCTGATGTAACTAAGAAACTAAAAGCGGCTGAAAGCGAAAAACAAAAACTGGAGAAGGACGTTAGAGTTTGCGAACAGCTTATTTTGCGCTTGTCGGAGTTGAATAATCTGCTCGTTCTGAACGAAAAGCAAATGACTGACATTCAGGCGAAACAAAAAGATACTGAAGCAAAGAAAGCGGCGCACCAGCAGAACTTTCAATGGGAAAAATACCAGACTAGAGAAGCCGTTTTAGAGGCTTTTCGGTTAGCCGAATTGCTAAAAAATACAATAGAATCGTTGGAGAAACAACGCGAGGTAGCCAATAAAAAATACGAGCAGGAAATTCAGAACAAAGAGAAATTTCAGCGCGAAATTGAGAAGATAAACGCTGAAATTATTACCTGTAAGGCCGAAACCGGAACATTGACCGCACAAATCAGCCAGGTTGACATAACCAGCTATTCGGAGAGAACGAAGCCAGAGATAGAAACAGAAAAGAAGGCTTTGCTTCAGCAGTATTCCGAACTCGAAAAGCAATTTAACCAGCTTAGCCTTCAGCTTCAGGGCTTGCACAAAACGAAAGATGTTTTGAACGGAAGCCTGGCAGCCAACCAAACACAGCTTAACCAGGAAAAAACAATTTCCGCAAAACTGAACCAGGAACTTGAAAAAGAACTGGTTTCTTCTGATTTTAAAGCCGTTGAAACAGTCAGGCAAATCATAGGATGGAATTTGGATATTCGCACCGAGAAGCAAAAAACTACGACTTTCAGGCAAGAGATTTCCGTTGCCATAAAACAACTGGAGCAATTAACAGCCGAAATTGGAGAACGTAAATACAATTCGGAAAGTCATCGGGAACTTCTGGAACGGTTGGAAAAAGACAGGTTGTTGCTCGGCCAACAGAACCGCGATTTAGGTGTTACCGAAAAATCGCTGGCCGACCTGCAAAAATCGCTCGAAACGCTGATTAAGCTTCGGAAAGAGCTGGAACAGTTAGAATTACGCGCTGAGAATATTAGAACTCTGAAAAAGCTTTTCACTGCCAGCGGTTTTGTTAACTATATTTCGTCGGTTTACCTGCAAAACCTGTGTAATGCAGCCAACGACCGGTTTTTCCAGCTGACCCGGCAAAAGTTGAGCCTCGAAATTACTGAAGACAACAATTTCCAGGTACGCGATTATCTGAATGGCGGCAAAGTGCGAAGCGTGAAAACCTTATCAGGCGGGCAAACTTTCCAGGCTGCTCTTTGTCTGGCGCTGGCTTTGGCCGACAACATTCAGAAAATCTCCGAATCAAACCAGAATTTCTTTTTCCTCGACGAAGGTTTTGGCTCGCTCGACAAAGATTCATTAGCCGTGGTTTTTGAAACGTTGAAATCACTGCGGAAAGAGAACCGGATTGTAGGCATTATTTCGCATGTTGAAGAAATGCAACAGGAAATTGATACTCACCTCAAAATTGTAAACTATGAAGAAACTGGTAGCCGGATATTGAACAGTTGGAACTTACAATAACGTGAGTTCGATCTAATATCAGATTGCCTTGATTGAAATACAGAAGATTAACAAGATTTGAGTTGTTATTGATACAATTTATACTAAGGTCAGTTTTGAAAAATAAGGTTCTATTACCTCATCATTGTTTTTTAGTAGCATCCAAAGCCTCCATAACAATAACCTTATCACCTTATTTTTAGTCTATTACACTAAATTTTATATCAAACTCACGAGAATATCAACTTTCAGGAGCTCTTGATTTTAAAGTAACTACAAATGTGCTTCCCCTGTCAATTTTACTGAAAACCTGAATAGTACCTTTATGCTGATCAATAAAATCTTTACAAAGATTCAAGCCTAACCCAGTACTTGGCTCACCTTCAGTACCATACCTACTGGTTTCCATATTTAAACTAAACAACTTTTCAGCCATATACCTTGGAATTCCAATCCCTGTATCTTTTACCGATATTTCAGTTTCAGCATTGTTAACAAAACGAGCCTTAACTATAATCGTCCCCTCCCTTGCTGTAAATTTTATAGCGTTAGTCAAAAGATTGCGAATAACAGAAGCAATCATATACCTATCAGCGAAAATAGTTATGTCGTCAGGAACATCTTCAGTTATAGAAATATTTTTATTCTGGGCCAAACCTATAACAACGGCAATACATTCGTCTACTATTTTTTTTAATCGAATTTCAACAGGATCAAATGGCATTGAACCGCGTTGTATACGCGACCATTCCAATAGATTAGTAAGCAATTCATACAAATTTTTGGCCGAATTATTCATACTTCTGGCCAATTCTTTGATATCTTGTTTGTCCATCCATTCAATTTCTTCAGCCAAAAAATCAGTAACAGGCAAAAAAGTACTTAAGGGCCCTCTTACGTCATGCGCAATAATCGAGAATAATTTATCTTTTTCAGTGTTCGAAAGCAGTAATTCTTTATTCTTGTTACGGATGTCTTCGTTCTTCTTAATAAGCTCAATCGTCTGTTCATCAACCTTCTCCTGAAGTATAATTTTATCGTTCTTAATTTTTTGTACCCTGTATTGAATTAACAATAAAATTCCATTTATAACAAAAGTAAATGATAACAGGTAGAACCACCATGTTTGCCACCAAGGACTTCGAATAATAAAAGGATATGTAGTTACTTTACTCCAAACACCTTCGCTATTCATGGCCCGAATTTTAAGAACATATTTACCTGACGGTAAATTCCCGAAGGATACCTCGGTACGTTTTGAGGGAGAACCCCAATCTTTATCCAGTCCTTCAAGCTTTACCTGATATTGTAGTCTTTTATTCCGGAACTGAGTTATTCCAATAAAATTAAACGATAAGTAATTATTTGAATACGAAAAACTTGGATTTTCAGGAATATTGTACCATGGAGTTATGCCTCCGAAATTCAGTCCATTAATTTTAATCCCATTATTTAAAATAAGGCTTGTATCTTTCCTGACAAACAATTCATTCCAGGGTATCTCTTCGTTAAAAAGATTAACTTTAGTAATTACAACAACCGGAGGAATAGTGTCTTCAACCGAAAGTTTTCCTCTGAAAATGGAGACACGATCGTTGGCTCCTATCCAAATTTCCCCATCCTGATCTTCATTTAGAGCTTCGTAATTGCAGCCAATACCTAAAAAACCATCTTCATAGTCGAAGTTTCGAAACAACATTTGCTGAATAAAGCCACTTCTTTTCCATATTTTCAATTCATTCAGGCTCATTACACTTGGGCCCGAACGTGTACCAAACCATATATTATGATGCGAATCTTCAATAATACTCATCACAAAATTGCTATTTAGACCTTGGTCAGTTGTAATATGAGTAAATGTATTACCACTATAGCAAATAACCCCATTTCCACCTGTACCAAACCAAATATCTCCATCGCTATCCATCTTAATCGAATAAACCGGATAATTGCTTAACCCATTTTCTTGCTTATAGTGAGTAAACCTTTTACCGTCGAAACAACAGGCACCAACGTCGGTACCTATCCATATTCGACCCTGATTATCTTCAAGTAATGATTGTATATTGTTGTTTATCAGCCCCTCCCTGGTCGTATATTTAACAAAGTTTTTTCCATCAAAATAAGCCATTCCTTCGCCATAAGTTCCTATCCAGTAATTACCTTTTTTATCCTGAATAATCCGTCGAACTGAACTACTCTGTAAACCCGACTCCCTGGTATATACCTTAACTGTTTTTCCATCGAAACAAGCAACTCCACCACCATCTGAGCCAAACCAGATATTTCCGCTACGGTCTTCCATAACATCATAAACCCTTGATCCATATATTCCTACATCACTGCCCCAGCTTGTTGTTTTTAATTTTGAACAACCTGAAACCTTTTCTCTTGTGATTTTAGTTACATATCCACCATTTGTTCCTATCCAAATGTTATTTTTCCGGTCGACTGTAATTTTGGTCGCCATACTACTACGAAGTCCCTGTTCTTCAGCTAAATGATTAAACACATCTCCCTCAAATCGGGTAACTCCGCCCCCCTTCGTCCCAAACCAGAGTTTACCACTTTTATCAACAAGGATACACCTGATTACATTGCTGCTGACACCCTTATTTTCATCATAATTAGTAAGTTTCGACCCATCGAATCTTATGATACCTTTATTCATGGTTCCAATCCACAAATTATCACTCTTGTCGATTGTTACGTAGCTTAACTCGTCGCTCGATAACCCTTCTTTCTGAGTGTAAGAATAAAATGATTTCCCATTAAATTTTATCAGACCATTCTGAGGCGAAGCCAACCAGAAATTATTTTGCTTATCAATACTTATGCAATTGATAGCTGAAGTTCCCAACCCTTGTTCAACAGAATAGGTACGAAAGTTTTTACCATCAAAAATCGAAAAACCGCCTTTGTTTGTAGCTATCCATAACCTACCCTCTTTATCAACAAGAATATGTCGAACATCATTATTACAAAGGCCTTGTTGCTCAGCATAGTTAGTAAATTTTTCGCCATCGAATTTTACAATGCCGCCTCCTGTACCAAACCAGATGTTTCCATTTAAATCTTCGGTAATACAATTGACAATATCGTTGGGAAAACCATCTTTGTTCGTAAAATTTGTCAAATAGCATCCATCGTATCGAGTTACTCCTCCCCTGAAAGTACCAATCCAGATATTACTTTTACTATCCTGAAAAACTGAAAGGATTAAGCTATTAGTGAGGCCTTGGTCTGTTGAATAATGAGAGAAGTATTTCCCGTCAAAGCAAGTCAGACCTTCGTCGGTGGCAAACCACAGATTACCCATATTATCCTGCATGGCACCTCTTACCTGGTCGTGCTTTAAACCTTGTAATTTACTAAAGCTCAAAAAATTATCCGGATTTATTTCCTTACTGGCCGGGTCCTTGGCCATTACGATTTCAGGTTCCTTGCACAATTTTTTTTGTATTACTGCCTTGCTTATACGAGGTTGAAGAAACATACCCAAACCAGGAGTACAAATTTTAGGGCCATTAACTGATAATAATACTGGTTTTTTTGCAGTATACACATTGGATGAGGACTCTTTTACCGGCAACTTGCCAACTGTAAAAGTTTTTTGAACAACCGCCGGAGTAACTACCGGTGGTTGTAAACTATCATCAGGAACGGTATAACCTTTGGCTTCAAATTCATATAAATTTTTAATTTGCTGATTATTTGAATGATTCGAAAATCTGCACGAAATAAAAAAAAGAAATATAAGAATAGGTATAAGTCGGGCTATTGTCGTCCTTAGTTTATTTATATTTATTGGTTTTGTGATAATGTCGGAACATCCTGCATCTAGCGCTCTTGAACGATCTCTTGCTTCATCAAAAGCTGTCTGGGCAATAATATGTATTTCAGGCTTTTCAAATTTTATAGCTCTTGTGGCATCAAATCCATCCAAAACCGGCATCTTTAAATCCATCAATATTAAATTGATCTGAGGATTGGCTCGAACAATCTCAATAACTTCCTGACCATTATTTGCAGTCATAATTGATGTTACAGCATCTTTCAACGATTTTTCGATAAAAATACGACTGGCCGAATCGTCATCAGCTATCAACAGATTAATATTTTGTCTTTCTTTTTGAGGGGTGTACATCTTCTGAACAGCCTCAACAGCTTCATTTTGAATAAAAGGAAGTTCGACAATAAATAATGACCCCTGCCCAATTGTCGAATCCAAAATTATTTTTCCACCAAGCCATTCAATATAAGTTCTGGCAATAGCCAACCCAAGACCTGCACCTTCGTGTTGCCGGGTCAATTCGTTGTTCCCTTGTCTGAATATCTCAAAGATTACTTCTTTTTTATCTTCTGGTATTCCAATTCCCGTATCTTTTACAAAAAAATGTACACCTGCGCTATTAAGTTTATAGCCAAAGTCAATGTTACCTTTATTTGTAAATTTACAGGCATTATCGAGCAAACAAGTTAGTGCCTTTTCTAGTTTTTCACGATCTGAAATGAAATATGTAAGGTCTTCATATTCCTGGGTAATCATTTTCAATTGTATACTCTTTTCTTTCGCCTTTGGCAAAAACTCCATAGAAAGAGATTGCAGCAATGATTTAATATTAACATTGGAATAATGTATATTTTTTTCTCCTGATTGTATTTTCGATATATCAATCAGATTATTAAGCATTTCCAATAACCTCTTGCTACTCTGGAAAATAATGCTCAGGTATTCCAGCCCTTCTTCCGACGACATATCTTTTTTGGCACTTAACAACTCAGAAAATCCCAGAATACCATTCATAGGAGTACGAATTTCGTGGCTAATATTGGCTAAAAAAGCCGATTTTAGCCTGTTACTCTCTTCAGCTTTTTCTTTAGCTAGTATCAATTCCTGTTCAATCTTCTTTTTCTCCGAAATATCTTCTTCAATTGCCACAAAATGTGTTATCCGGTTATTCTGGTCGATTATTGGTGATATGGATTGCGAAACCCAAAAAAGTTCTCCCTTTTTATTCTTGTTTAGTATTTCTCCTTTCCAGATTTTCCCAGAATTAATTGTGTTTAACAATTCTGCATAAAATTCGCGTCCCATCTTTCCCGACTTAAGTATCCTGGGATTTTGCCCGATTATTTCCGAAGCGTCATAACCAGTCATTTCTGAAAAGCGGGGATTTACATATTCAATAATCCCTTCGGAACTTGCAATTACAACTGAAACAGGATTTTGCTCTATCGCCAGAGAAAGTTTCTTAAGTTCATTCTCAGCTTTCTTACGAAAACTAATGTCTTCAATATATCCTTCAAGATACCTGAGTTTATTTTGATTGTCATAAACACATCTCCCTCGCTCCCAAAGCCATTTAATTTCTCCTGATGCTATCTGAATCTGGTACTCATCTTCAAATACAGATCCATCGACCAGTGTAGTTTGCCATTTGTTCCAAATTCGCTCCCTATCTTCAGGTAAAATAATATCATTAAATGAAATTCGTTTATTTGCAACAAAATCAGATGGAGCATACCCTGTAATACGCAAACAGGCATCGCTAATATATTCCATGGTATAGTCTCTGTCCAAAGCACATCGGTAAATTAAACCAGGTAAACTTGATATGAGATTAGCCAATGAATGTTGGCTCTCACGAAGATTATCTTCAATTTTCTGACGTTGATTTATTTCCACCCTTAACTGGCCATTTTTCCGTTTTAATCGTCCGGCAATAAAAACAAGGGAAAAGGCAACCAGAACAAATATAATTGTTTGAATTTCATGAAATATAATATCAACATACCACGAATCAACAGAATAATCCATGCCAAAAACTGCTAATACTTCATTTGTTTGAGCATCAAAAATAGGCACCTCGGCGCTAAGCCACTTCCCCCATCTATCAGTTGCAGGTCCAATTAAACAAGGAATTTTACTTTTTATTGGCTCAAAATACTCTCCAGAAGCTTCGGAAAACAATTGTCCAGAAGGCGAATAATCGGAAGAGGTTTCCAGTTCTGAATCGGCTAGAAAATACAGTTTCCCATTACGTTCGATGTAAACATAAGCAAACCTTGCTTTGGGCGTAGCTATTATAACCTTCTGAAGAACAGCTCTTAAATGTTGAAAACTACTTTTCGAAATATCTTCGGTATTTTGGGGCAAATGCTCCAATTCGATACGTGGTAAGCTTGCTTCCACTGACATTGCGAGCTGCATAACAAATTCCCGTTGTTCCTTGTCCTCCGAAAAATAAACGTATACAACAAATACACTTCCTAAAAGAAAGACAATCAAATAAATAATTAATTCTTTAACCGATAGTCTACTCCCTCTCGCGTTCATTGATTTAGGTGTTTATTGATACGTTTTACAGGAAAACAGATCAAGAGAAATAGTAATTTAAATCGACAGATTAAACTATTACTAAAAAAATGAAATTATTTCACATTTCAAAGGAAGATAACATAGAAAATATGTAGAGAACTATTATTCATCTCACAATAGCTTTTACCATAAGACATTTAAAGATGACAAAAACCACCAACGATGAAAGTTTCCTGTAAATAAGCAATTCTGAAAACAGATGTAACTTAATGAATAGATTAGTCTGGCTATCAGACACAACTATCCTCATGAGAATAAGATTATTGGTATAGGCGGATAAGCCGCCCATGTTAATTAACAGATTGTAAACGTATAGGATTATTCATGACCATCCTTTTTATGAGTGAATCAAATATTGTATCCATATTTGACCGTCTATTGTACCTAAAGTGATACTCATCAAGGTATCCCTGAAGGCGTTCTTTGCTGCAATGGTGATGGATACCACGTAACCATCCTTTCAAATTCATGATGTGGATGTGTATATCCTGAAAACTTTTCCCGTTCTCGGATTTGAGTTGTTCCAGGTTTGGATAGGTCTTTTTCAAAGGGATATATCCTTTCCACTCGTCGGTTATGACTTTTGTGTCCCGGTTGATGTATGTTTCAAAAAATGGACGGAAAGAAACTGAGGAAGCGTTGTCGATACATTGGGCATAAGCACGTCCAACACCGCCATCGACAATTTCGAGAGCAACAACGACAAGCTTTTTGTCCCCTTTGCTACGCCCGCGTTTTCCTTCTTCTTCCCCGCCGATATAAAACTCATCGACATGGACTATACCACTGATTGGATGTTGCTTACTGCTTTGCATGGCTTGTTGTATTTTCCATTTAAACTCCCAACAAGTCTTCTGGCGTAATTCGAATTCCTGAGATAACTCCATGGAAGACATTCCTTTCTTCTTTGTACTTATTTTAAAGGCAATGTGAAAAGCCAGTTGCAAAGGGAATTTGCATTTGTCGAACATGGTGCCTGCAGTTGGACTTTCATCATATTTGCACTTCATACATCGTCTTGAAAATGGTTTTACACCTTTGCAATATTTTGTATGCCCACACTTTTTACATTGATAGCCTTGATCGTACCACTTAATGTCAGCGAGGTAACGATAGCAGTCATCATCGCAAGAAAATGAATTATGAAATTTAATCGAGTTCACTCCTTTAAATTGATTTCGTTCTGTCATGCTACAAAAGTAGCATTAGTAAAATCTTGGGCGGTCTAAACGCCTATACCAATAAGATTAATAAACAATCATGAAAGGCAATAGGACAAAATAAAAAGGCTGTCAGATTCTTATATGATCAGACAGCCATTAAAAACTACTTTTCCACATGCAATTATTGTTATTGACTAACTGAATATTAAATACATACGCATGAACTACATGCTATAAAAAATAGTTTTCTCCACAAGATTTACACGGTCTTTTAGTGCCACCACCTTGAATATTGAAACCGTATCATGTTCGCTTCAGTACTATTTTTTTACTTCCCATGCACAACGTACCGGCGATACAATTTTGCCTTCTTTTTTCAGCACGTTCATGGCTTTTTCAACTTCTTTTTTATCAATGCCAGCCAATTCAGCAATTTTACCGGCTGTTAAAGGCTTGTCTGATGCAGACATCACTGCCAATACTTTTTCAACGCTCATAGTTGTAAAATTTAAAAATTAGAGAACTAAATTAACGATTAAAGATCAACGATCAACGATTTGGGGTTTTTACTTCATAAATCGTTTACCATCAATCGTTATTCGTTAATCAAAATCTTCCTTCAACAACTTTCCAGTCAACAACTTTCCAGAAATCGGCGATGTAAGCCGGACGCAAATTCTGTTTGTCGAGGTAGTAGGCATGTTCCCAAACGTCGCAGGTCAAAAGCGGGATTAAGCCATCGCGAACCGGGCAACCTGCATTTCCGGTTTGAACAATACTCAGTTTTCCGTCAGCATCTTTAACCAACCATGCCCAGCCCGAGCCAAACTGAGTTGCAGCAGCTTTGTTAAAGGCTTCCTTAAAAGCATCCAATGTTCCAAAATTAGCTTCAATCGCAGCGCTCAGTGCTCCTGAAGGATGGTTTGCAGGAGAGGCTGAGAATTGTTCGAAATAAAAAGTGTGATTAAAAACCTGGGCTCCATTGTTAAAAATTCCACCTTCCGACTTTTTAATGATCGTTTCCAGATCGGCATTTTCAAATTCAGTTCCAGCAATCAGGTTATTCAAATTGGTTACGTAAGCCTGATGGTGTTTCCCGTGGTGAAATTCCAGAGTTTTTGCACTGATATAGGGTTCCAGTGCATCGATTGCATAAGGTAATGCAGGTAATGTAAAGCTCATTTTAGTATCTTTTTGGTTAAACAATGATTTTTTGATTTTCCTGAAAGATAACGCCTGCCTTGCTAAAAGGTTTGTAAAATCTACGATTCCGAGGTAATTTAGAATTATTCTGAATTGCAGTTTCTGAAAAATCTGATGTTTTGCTTTCCTCTTTGTGTCTTTTTGAACCTTCAAACCTTGACGGCTAATTTCCGTTGCCACGAAATCACGAAAACACAAAGTTTCCCGAAGAAAACCAAACGCAAATATAACTAATTGAAATTGTACCGTTTAAGAAGTTTTAGGCGGAGCTATAAACAAAACCGCCCGAGACCTCTGCCCCGGGCGGAAAAAAACCAAAAATCAACTAACCTTTAAACCGTCGGGCAACTTCGTCCCAATTGACAACGTTTAGGAAGGCATCAACATAATCGGGTCTCCGGTTTTGATACTTAAGGTAGTAAGCGTGTTCCCACACATCCACCCCAAGAATTGGAGTACCTTTCACTTCTGCCATATCCATCAACGGGTTGTCCTGATTTGGAGTTGACGAAATCACCAAACTATCACCCTGCTTTACAAGCCATGCCCAACCGGACCCAAACCGGGTAAGGGCGGCTTTGGTAAATGCTTCTTTAAAATTTTGATACGACCCAAACGCATGATCGATAGCTTTTTGCAGATCGCCTTCAGGAAGTTTTGCACCGCCCGGAGCCATCACATCCCAGTACAAATTGTGGTTAAAAAAGCCACCGCCGTTATTTCTAACAGCTACCGGAAGAGTCGATATATTGGTCAAAATCTCTTCAATTGTTTTACCATCCGACACACTTCCCTGCAATGCAGCATTCAGGTTTGTTGTATAAGCTGCATGATGCTTATCGTGGTGTATTTCCATCGTTTTAGCATCAATGTAAGGTTCGAGAGCATCGTAGGCGTATGGTAAATTTTGCAATACAAATGACATAATATTATATTTTAAAAAGATTAAAAGATTATTTTATCTTTTATACAAACATAGCACTTATTTAAATTGTTTCCAAATAAGCTGAGATTTTTTTAAATAAAAGCGTTGCTAATTTTTCGGTATATTGACTACAGCTAAACGATTGCTTTAATATTCAAGTCTTTACAAATTTTTCGGTATAAATCCTCTTTAATATCAGGATGCCTGGGCACGGTAGAGAACTTTCCATTCAGGGGATTACGATAAAGCGTATGACTCCCCCCTTCCCACACAAACACACAACCGCTTTATTCGAGATGCTTTATTAACTTGCTTCGTTTCATCAATCAAAAGCTAAACGACAGTGTTTGCGTAATAATCTTTTTGCTTTTGGCTTTTTGTTTTCGTCCCTGATGTGCTCAAAAACAAGGTTAACTGCATCTGCCAGATTTTCCTTTGCCTCTTCAATGGTTTCTCCCTGTGTATTTATCCCTTGTATTTCCTGAATATAGGCCATAAAACCGCCTTCATCACAAGGCTCAAAAACCGCTGTTAATTCAATATTTTTCATATCCATACTTTTTTCAAAGTTAGTGATAATATCTATTGCAGAATATCAAAACCTTAAGCTATTGATTAGTAGCTAAAACTGCTTCCCCCAAGGAATTCACGGATCAAAGATGTTGGCGGAATCTCTGTATCGTCAATGGTTTTGAAATACGAGAAGAACTTCAGCAAACGGTTGCTCTCGCTGAATTCGGGCTGACTTTCGGTTACGGCTTTCAAAACTGGCTCGACATACTTTTTAAGCACGGCCAACTCGTAAATCAAAGCCGAATTAAACATCACATCGGCATTTTCCTGGTACGGAAAGATATTCTTGTCTTCGCCAGCCCTAACACTTGGCCAACGCTTAATCGTTTCCTGAGCCGAATAGTTCCGATATTTACTATCTCTTATCATTCTTCTAATCAATCGATTGTCGGTAGTAGAAATGTGATTTTGGTCGTCGAGTGAAATTTGTGTAAGTGCCGAGAGGAAAATTTTAAACGTATTTTCAGGAGCAATGTGAGGCACCAGGTTTGGGTTCATCCCGTGGATCCCTTCAACAATTAGAATACTTCCAGGTGTCAGTTGCAGTTTTTTTCCTGAAGGAAATTTCTGACCGATAGTAAAATTGAATTTGGGCAATTCGACAACTTCACCATTAAAAAGCTGAATCAATTGTTGATTAAAATACTCAACATCAATAGCTTCAATGGCTTCAAAATCGTATTCACCTTTTTCGTCGCGCGGAGTTTTTTCCCGATCAACAAAATAATCGTCGAGTGATATAGTGGTTGGCCTCAATCCATTTACTGCCAGTTGAACCATCAAGCGTTTGCTGAAAGTGGTTTTGCCCGAAGCCGAAGGGCCTGCAATGAGTACAATTTTAACCTTATCGCGTTTGGCAAAAATCATGTTGGCAATTTCGGCAATCTTTTTTTCATGCAATGCTTCAGAAATCTTTATAATGTCTCCACTTTGCCCTTTCAGGTTATATTCATTCAGGTTTGCGACATTCTGAACATTCAAAATTTCGGCCCAGTCTTTGTGTTCCTGGAAGATTCCGAACAACTTATCGTTTTTAGAGATAGGTTGCACCTCATTGAAATTCTGCGGATTAGGAATTCGAAGCAAAAGTCCGTCGTAATACGAAACCAAATCGAAAACCGTGAGATAACCAGTTGACGGAACCATGTGTCCATAGAAATAGTTGGCCAACTCTCCCATAAAATAAATGTACGAAAACATGGTGCCTTGCTGCTCGAACAATTTAGCCTTGTACCTAAGGTTTTCTTTCCTGCAAATTTCAACTGCTTCTTCCGTTGGTAAACCAACTTTTTCGAATGGAATATCCTGTCGGACTAATTGATGCATTTCAGTTTTGATTGCAAAAACATCCGATTGAGTTATCGGGCGATCCAAACCGGCTAATTCGCAATAATATCCTTTTGAAATTCCATGCATCATTTTCAGTTTCACTTCAGGAAAAACCTCACGAACAGCTGCATACAATAAAAAGAACAAGGACCGTACGTAAAGCCGCATTCCATCGGGATGAGAATAATCGATAAACTCTACCTTTTTGTTTTTCACAAATACAAATGAAAGCTCCTTCACTTTGTTGTTGACCAAGGCTCCCAAAATCGGATTTTCCAGCTCAACATCAAAATCATCTTTCACCTCCTGAAGGCTCACTCCCAGCGGATATTTCCTTTTTTCGCCAGTGTTAACGCAGTAAATATCGATTGTGCTCATTTTCTGTTAGTTTTTTTTAGGATTGTTTTTTTTATTTCAACTCTTCTTTCAGGTACTTTGCTGTAAACGAATCTTTGTTCTTGCTTATTTCCTCCGGCGTTCCGAAACATACTACTCTTCCGCCTTCCTTCCCTCCTTCGGGGCCAATATCAATTATATGATCGGCCACTTTGATTACATCCATATTGTGTTCGATAATTACCACTGTATTGCCACGTTCAACCAATTTATTCAGCACTTCGAGCAAAACACGAATATCCTCGAAATGAAGCCCGGTTGTGGGTTCATCCAGAATGTACATGGTTTTGCCGGTATCTTTTTTGGCCAGCTCGGTTGCCAACTTTACACGCTGTGATTCGCCTCCAGAAAGGGTTGTTGACGATTGCCCCAAGGTAATGTATCCAAGCCCTACATCCTGAATGGTTTTCAATTTATGCGCAATCGAAGGAATATTTTCGAAAAATTCAACACCTTGTGTTATTGTCATATCCAACACATCGCTTATCGACTTTCCTTTGTATCGCACTTCCAGAGTTTCCCGGTTGTATCGTCTTCCGTTACAGGTATCGCAATGGATATACACATCCGGAAGAAAATTCATTTCTATCTGTTTCAGTCCGCCGCCCTGGCAATCTTCGCAGCGGCCCCCTTTAACATTGAACGAAAAACGACCTGGCCCATAAGCACGAAGCTTTGCTTCGGGTAATTGAGCAAACAAATTCCGAATATCAGAAAATACACCAGTGTAGGTAACTGGATTGCTGCGCGGTGTGCGGCCCAATGGCGACTGATCGACCTGAACAACCTTATCAATATACTCAAGTCCGTTTATTTCGGAATAAGGCAATGGGTCTTGAAGTGATCCATAAAAATGTTGGCTCAGAATGGGTTGCAAGGTCGAATTAATCAGGCTTGATTTTCCACTACCTGATACTCCGGTAATACAAATCATTTTACCCAAAGGAAAGTCGACCGAAACGTTTTTTAAGTTATTACCGGTACAGCCTTTTAAAGAAAGTACTTTTCCATTTCCTTTTCTCCGATTTTCGGGTACTGAAATTTGAGCTTCTCCTGAAAGGTATTTAGATGTTAACGTTCCAGCCTTTAAAACCTGATCTGGTGTTCCGGCGGCAACAATACGTCCTCCATGAACACCTGCATAGGGTCCAATATCAATCACATAATCAGCATTAAGCATCATATCACGGTCGTGTTCAACCACAATAACTGAGTTCCCTGTATCACGCAGTTGAGCAAGCGAATTAATCAGGCGAAGGTTGTCACGATGGTGCAAACCAATGCTGGGTTCGTCAAGAATATACAGCACGTTCACCAACTGCGAACCAATTTGGGTTGCCAGCCTGATGCGTTGCGATTCGCCGCCTGACAATGTGCGTGAAGTGCGGTCGAGTGAAAGGTATTTCAGGCCAACATCCAACAAAAATTTAATTCTGTCACGAATTTCTTTCACAATTTCAACCGCAATTTTTCGCTGACGGTCTGACAGCCTGTTTTCGAGATTTTCAAACCATTCATTCAATTCCGAAATGTCCATCTGAGCAAGTTCCGAAATGTTTTTGCCATCGATACGGAAATAGAGCGACTCTTTCTTCAAACGCTGGCCGTTGCATTCGGGGCAAGCCGTTTCGCGTACAAACTGGTTGGCCCACTTTTGCGCTTTCTGCGATGGATTGTCATCTTTCTGCGCATCAATATATTTTATGATTCCTTCGTAGGTCATCATATAATTCATCGAAACCCCAAGCGGCGAATTTTTGAGGTGAATGCGCTCGTTTGTTCCGAAAAGAATGGCATTCATCGCATCTTCTGGAATATCTTTGATAGGCGTTTTCAGTGTAAAACCGTACATTTCGCCCAATGCTTCTATCTGCCAGAAAACCAGAGTATTTTTATGTGGTCCGAGAGGAGCAATTCCACCATTCTGAATGTTTTTTGTAGTATCAGGAACGATTTTCTCCAGGTCGATCTCGGAAATGGTTCCCAGCCCGTTGCATTTGGGGCAGGCGCCCTGCGGCGAATTGAACGAAAAGTTGTGCGGCGCCGGTTCGTTGTACGAAATGCCCGAGGTCGGGCACATCAACTGGCGGCTGTAATATTTGGCTTCCTGCGTGTCGTGATCAAGAATCATGACGATTCCCTGGCCATTGCGCATAGCAATTTGCAGCGAATCGCGCAGACGTTTATCGCTGGCTTCGTCAACAACCAGGCGGTCGATAACAATTTCGATGAAGTGATTTTTGTACCGGTCTACACGCATAGCGGCTTTTAGTTCGGTTACCACGCCATCGATGCGCGCATTCAGGAAACCTTTTTTCAGTATTTGTTCGAATAATTCGCGATAATGCCCTTTTCGACCTTTTACTACCGGTGCCAAAATCAAAATGCGTTTACCAGAAAAAGAATTTTTTATCAAATTGAGAATCTGATCGTCGGTGTATTTCACCATCTTCTCTCCTGTATTGTATGAAAAGGCTTCGCCGGCACGGGCATACAACAGACGAAGGAAGTCGTAAATTTCGGTAACTGTTCCAACTGTCGAACGCGGATTTTTGTTCGTCGTTTTTTGCTCAATGGCAATTACCGGACTTAAACCGGTAATCAAATCGACATCAGGGCGTTCCATATTCCCAAGGAACGAACGGGCATAAGCCGAGAAGGTTTCAATGTACCGGCGTTGTCCTTCTGCATAAATGGTATCGAATGCCAGTGACGATTTCCCTGAACCACTCAAACCCGTAATTACAGTGAGCTTGTTGCGCGGAATCTCAACATTTATATTCTGTAAATTGTGCACACGGGCACCATGAACCACAATTTTTCCTTCGTCTTCAACAATCTGTTCTATTGCTTTCTCTGTTTCCTGCATTCCAATCGAATTTCTATTGTTTGGTTCGGTAGCCTTGCTCTGGAACCTTTATAATGTATGTTTTCTTTCCCGGATTTTTCAAGGACAAATCACGCAACCAGGGATTAAACATTTTCAGTATCTTAAAGTTGATTCCTTTATTAATTGCCCAGCCCGAAAGATCGGAGATTGAGCTTTTTACTTCAATATTTTTAGTTTCTATGATGGGGTATCGATCTTTCTTGTCCACCTTAAAGCCATATTTTTCAGGGTCTTCCATCACCAGCTTAAGGGCAAGAATGCGAAATACATAGCGCGAAGTTTCCTCGACAAACTGCATATCGTAGTAACTTTTTACTTTTTGCTGAGCTATTTTCTGATCAAGCCCTGCCCTGCCTCCATTGTATGCAGCAGCAACCAGCGCCCAACTTCCGTATTTCTGGTAAGCTGCTTTAAAAATCCGGCAAGCCACCTCGGTTGCTTTCTCGATATGATAACGTTCATCAACTTCGCTGTTTACTTCAAGTCCATTCTCCTTGGCCACAGGCTCAAGTAATTGCCAGAAACCAGCAGCTTTTGCAGGCGATAAAGCACGAATATCGAAGCCACTTTCAGCCACACATAAATATTTAATATCTTCGGGTACACCATTGGTTTTAAGGATAGGTTCGATCATCGAAAAATAACGGGGCATACTTTTCAAATACCTGATGGTCTGCGAATGAAAATAGACGGTTGACAACAATTCGCGATCAAGGCTCTCACGAACATCGAAATATTCTATCGGAACTTTTTCTCCTGCAAACTCAAGTCTATCCGGAATCTCAACAGGTGTAAATAAATGTGTACCAAGTGAGTCTGGAATATGATGTTTGGTTTGAGAACAAGAAAACAAAGGCCAAAATAAAAGAACAGGAAGCCATTTAACAAGCCGGGGAGACCGGAAAAATATATTAAAACTCATCATGTTTTTTTCAAAATTCGACAATTTGCAAAGGTAGTAGTTTTATGCTCTACCATCAACAATGCATCATTGTTTAATAAAAATAAAAGCCGGGAATTGTTTTCCCGGCCTTTCTATGAGAGGTTACCACAGAGTTCTCAGTGTCCATTAATTAAGGTAATGCGGACTAATATTTTACTACAGGAATCGTGCCAATTTGTTGTAAATATCATATAATTTGTTTTAATCGACATAAAATCGTTTTACCGGAATTGTGCCGATTTGTTTTATATTCAGGATATTTGAATAATCATATAGGTAAAAACCATTCTCACCAACCATAAAAAGGTAATTATTCATTGGAATTACATCGTAAGCATTTACTGACGGGAATGTAGCTATTGGCGCCATTGCCAATGGATCGGCAATATTAAACACTTTTAGCCCTGCACTGCCATCGCATAAAAACAGCACATCATCATCAATTCCAATACCTTGTGGCTCTTTCATCGTATAGGTCTTTAATAACGTGAACTTGGAATAATTATTACTCATCTGAACAACATCAAGCTCGTTTAATGTACCACCACGGCAGGTTGTACCACCTTTAAGGGTTACAAAAGCGAGGTCGCCTTTAATCACAACAGGATCGCACGAAGTCATGTGTGCGAAACTACCGACCTGTATCGGATTTTCAGGAGAATCGAGCGCCATCACAATCAAGCCGTTCTGCGTTCCCAGGAAAATATGATCGTCGGCAATAAAAATAGTTTCCACATTCCAGCCAACTGATCGTGTATTCAGTTGTGTCACTTTTGATGTCGAGTTCAGCTTAAACGAAACAAGATTGTATTGATTTACAACGTACAGGTAATCTTTGTACAGGCCAAACCGCGACATACTTCCGCCTACGCCGTAAGTTGTTCCGGTTGAACCGCTTATTCCGCCCGAATTAGTCAAGTAATAACCATCTTTAACCGTATCGCAGTAATAAATGGGATAATATCGTTCTTCCAGCTCCTGTCGAACACTTTTCACTTCCCATCCGATAATCACTCCTTTGGTTTCATCAATCTTAGCCAAAGGATGCTTTGTGTCATAGGTTGGCAATGTATACGGAAAAACCTTTTCAACCCGACCAACTTCTTTAATTGCAGAAAAATTCGATACATCAATTGCAACCAAATCGACATAACTGTCGGCATACAGAATATTATCTTTTATGGCAATATCAACATTTCCAGGGATTTGAATAAAACCTTTGTTCTGAGGATTTTTAGGATCGCTAACATCAAAAACGTGCACACCTGCCATTTTCTCATTAATGAAAATGAAATTGTCTTTGAAATAAATCTTCCCGGGGTTATTCAGTTCGCGGGCCGAAGTAATTTTAACGGCTGAACGCAAATCTGAATAACTCATGTAAACCGGTGCATTAGCTGTAAAAGTTTCAAACACCTTATCGGTACAAGCGGCAAAAACAGCCGAAAAGAACACTAAAAATGATAATATAGATTTTGCTTGTCTCATGGCAACGAATTAATTAAAAGTGAAACCTATCTTAAGCGACAAACGCGAATAATTTGTTTCAAGCTTGTAGTCATTTTCTCCTGAGTAGTTGATCTTGTGATAACGAAACCCAAAAGCAAAAAACCAGCCGAAATTTTCAGAAGTAGCACACATAAAACCTATCTGAGGATTAATGAGATAACCGCCCTCATTATCAAGTTTCCCGTAATACTGATATCCCGGATAATAATATGATGATGAGCTTGTATAGTAATTATTAAAATTTTTCCGACTCTTTTTTTCAAGCGGAATTTCATAGCCTGCCTGAAGATTTACAAATGGAGTAAGTTTCGAATTTCTGAATTTATACTGAATTTGAGCAAAAGCGGGCATGTATGTTTCATCAAGAAAATCGACCCCTAGACCAATTCCATAATAAAGCTTGTTGGTTATTTTGTAATTAAATGAATTTGAATACGAAAATGGCGCTTTTTGGCTATTCCCTGAATTTCCAACCAATACACCACCCGAAGCATCAAAATAATAACGAAGAGAAGCACTTGTTTTGCAACTATTTTTCAAGTTACGGGAAACACTATCGATATCAACCTTTTTAAAAACCCATTCATTCCCTGCTGAGTTTATTTTTACAGCATCCATATCATAAGTAATAACCTGCCCGCGTATTATTGCTCCCGATTTAAGGTAAACAACATCCTTACCTTTTTTTTGCGCATATACCTGAATAACAAGCAATATGGCAAAAAACAAAACGATAATTTTTTTCATTGTGATAGGTTTTGAGTATTTCTATGTAGATAGAGATGAGTTGAGCCCTATAATAGTTGCGACCTTAAAATAAAATTATTGGAGAATAGATTTACAGAGCAACTAAAACTCGTAACTAAGACCAGTATAAAACCCAAATGTATAAGGCTTATAAGTCACAGACGAATTGTTGCTGAGCGAATTAATAAAATATTTAAAACGAGGTTCAAAGCTCATCGAAAGCTTGTTGGTTAAACAATATTTAAACCCTAAACCAACTGTACTACTGTAATTAAATGTTTCCAAGTCTTTTGTTCGACCCACAAGCGATTTTCCGTAGCTAGAATCAACATACAAACGGTTGCCAACCAGTATATTCGAACTTAAGCCGCCAACTATGGAGACTCCAAATCGGTTATCGATAAAATTATAACGTAGATAAAGCGGTATTTCAAGATAATCGAAATCCTGAATGAAAGTATTTTGTGTGGCAACAACAGCATTTGACAGATAACTTTTATCATCAAGCGATGCCCCAATTGTCATTCCGGCAGGAATTTGGGTTAACTCAACGACACCGGCATCACTATTCATCATATATCTGTTTGATGTAGCATCAACTTTAATAGTTGTATTACCAAAATAATTAGCTCCATCGTTTACTGCATAACTATACTCTTTTGAGCTACCATTACCCGATGTTTGTCCCATTCCCGAATAATAAATTCCACTTTGCAAACTCCAACGTTTACCCTTTTTGTATTCAACAGAAATACCTCCGGCCAAATCAACCTTATTCGATTTGGTTTTTAGCATATTACTTGCATAAGTTCGTGAATGCGAACTGTAGGCCCCATTGTATTCCGGAGAAATCTGGGCTCCAAGCAACCACCTGGCTTTTGAACTGCTTTTGGTACGAGATGATAACATTTGCCTATTCATCTCCATTATCTGCTGATCTATTGTCTTTTCAACTACAATTTTCTGATTTAAAATTTGTGCTTTCCCCAAACGAATTTCTTTCGTTTCAACGTTGGCGAACCTTCCATCCAATGGTTTCAACATTGAAATATTATTGTTATCCAGTTCATCCGGTACCTTACCTGAATTCACAGAAACAGGTGAATTTTCATTATAATCTGGAATAAGTGAAAGTTTTTTATTTCCTTGTTCTTTTATGTTTTGTTTATTTTTTGCGAAAATCTTCAATGTCGGGTAAACAGTAGTTTTTTGCGATGTCATTGGTACAGAAGTAGCTTGAGATTGATCTGTATTTCCTGTATTCCTGTGGCTTATAACTGAGTTATTTACAATTTGAGCTGTTTCGCTGGTATTAAACTGCCAACCAGCAATAAATGCAATAAGTAAAGCTGCCGCAACACCAGCAACTCTTAACCATATTATTCTCTTTTTACGATGGTTTTGAGCGACGCCATCGAGTATATTTTCCAGCAAATAGGCAGGCGGGTCCTGCTCGTAATTCAGGAGCTTCTCGCGAAACAAATCATCCAAATTCTTTTCCTTCATCATGCCGTAAAATTGTTTCTGGCTTTCAAATCACCAAATTTTTCATGTACTTTCTTTTTTAATATCTCTCTGGCGCGAGCCAAATTCGATTTAGAGGTTCCTTCGTTAATGCCCATTTCTTTAGCAATTTCCTGATGCGACATTCCTTCAAATACATAAAGATTAAATACTAACTGGTATCTGGGAGATAATTCCCTGATAATCCGCAACAATTCATCTGCCGACATTTTTGCTATTACATCATCAGATACATTCACCGTGTCGTAAACAGTAACATCCTCAACAGGATACAAAAGGTATTGTTTTCTTATTTTTTCCAAGGAAACATTTACCATAATCCTTCGAATCCACCCTTCCAAAGAACCATCGTGCCTGAAGGATTTTAGATTGGTAAAAACCCGAATAAAGCCTTCCTGTAAATTGTCCTCGGCCTCCGTTGAATCTTTCGCATACCTCAAACATACCCCAAACATTTTAGGAGCAAACTGATGATACAACTTTGCCTGAGCCTTTCTACTTCCGGCAATACATTCAGATATTATCGCTTTAAAATCTTCCAAATACCTATTTTAATCTGATGTACAATTGTAAACCAAATTTCTGAAGTATTGATGCGTTTAAAGCGACAAAGGTTGCGTTGTTCCAAATTAATACCTATAAAAATAGACGTAACCGGCAATAAAGTCTCAGCAAACAACAGTATTACATACTCTGGTATGTATTTTATTACATTTGTATTTGTTATTTCGAAAATGAACGATTAATTATCACGACCTGTATCACTTTAGTAAATCTTTATAAAAAAGTTAAAAAAGAAATTACATTAAGAATATATTCTATTGTCAATGAGTAAATTATCTGTAGTTATCATCACGCTAAATGAAGAAGAGAATATTGCGAGGTGCCTTGAATCGGTAAAGGAAATTGCCGACGAAATTGTAGTTGTTGATTCATTCTCGAGTGATAAAACAAAAGAAATTTGTTTACAGTATGGTGTAAAATTCGAGAAACATGTTTTTAATGGATATATCGAACAAAAAAACTATGCCGCATCTCTTTGTTCGAACGATCTTGTTTTTTCGATTGATGCAGACGAAGCTATTGATGAAAAACTGAAAAACGCAATACTAAAGGAAAAGCAAGGCTTCACTGCCGATGGATATTTAATGAACCGCCTCAACTTTTATGGTGGGCAATGGATCAGGCACGGAAGCTGGTATCCCGACCAAAAACTCCGTCTATATAATAAAACCCTTGGACAGTGGGAGGGCAGACATGTACATGAGAAAATCATTCTGGGCAAGAATGCCCGAATCTCTCAACTTAAGGGAAACATTCTTCATTATTCGTACATTACTCTTGATGGACATATTGCTCAATTCAATCATTTTACTACTCTTTCGGCTCGTGAAATGTTTGAAGAAAACAAAACAATATCTGCATTCGGAGTCTTTGTGAAAGGATTTGCCGCATTTTTTAAAGGATTCTTCCTGAAACTGGGATTTCTGGATGGATACCAAGGGATTGCTTTATGCTTTATTAATTCGTTCGCTACCTTTATAAAATATATGAAATTGAGAGAATTAAACAAGACTATTAAAAAGTAGCTGTATACATCCAATTATCTTAAGATGCTACAAATGAAATACATACAAATACTAGCGATAATTCTTACAAGTTTGCCCCCAAAAAAACAAGATTAAAAATTTTAAACACTTTGTATGTCTGTATTTTAATTACAGTATTTCAATCTAGCGTTGGATTCTGATCGAACATTTTGATAGAATTTTTTTCTCCAACAGCTAAGATTTGATTCTCGAACAACATATATTTCAATAATTGATTTATTCATCTATTTTTGCATAAGCCATCACTCACAATAAAAAAGACGTTCATTCAAACTCAACCCATTCATAATCAAATGAATATTAAGCACCCTGTCTACCAGCCTTCGATAAAAGGCAACGAATTGAACTATGTAACTGAATGTATTGAATCGACTTGGATTTCCTCTAAAGGAAAGTTTATAACAGCCTTCGAAAACAGTTTTGCCAATTATTTGCATGTTGGCTATGCAACAAGTGTATGCAACGGAACCGTTGCGCTTCATCTCGCGCTATTATCACTAGGTATTCATAATGATGATGAAGTGATTGTTCCGAGCTTTACCTATATAGCTTCTGTGAATGCAATAACCTATGTTGGAGCTGTTCCTGTATTTGTTGATTCTGTACCTCAAACCTGGCAAATCGATTGCAGAGATGTCGAAAGGAAAATTACACCAAAGACAAAAGCAATAATAGCCCCTCATATTTATGGTCATCCATGCGATATGGATGATCTCGTAAATATTTGTAAAAAAAATGATTTATTTCTTATTGAAGATTGTGCCGAAGCACTGGGTAGTAAATACAACAACAAACATGTAGGAACATTCGGTGATATATCAGCATATAGTTTCTTTGGAAATAAAACAATTACTACCGGCGAAGGCGGAATGGTTGTTTCTAATTCGAAAGAGTTAATTGAACGAGTAAAAAAACTTAAAAACCAAGGTTTATCAACACGTCAATACTGGCACGACGAAGTAGGTTATAATTTCAGAATGACCAATATTTGTGCGGCCATTGGTTTAGCCCAGCTGGAACACGTCGATCAGATTATTGCCAATAAAATCAGGATTGCATCTCAATACCGAAAAGCATTTGAGAATACAGTAATTGAGTTTCATGGCGAAGCTTCAAATTCGTTCAATTCCTATTGGATGTGTTCTATACTGTTACCCAATTCTTCCAATCGTGATGAATTGAGAAATTTTCTGGAAGAAGCAGGAATTGAAACGCGCCCACTTTTCTATCCTGTCCATGAAATGCCAATGTATACCAGATTCGCTACTGAAGAATTTCCAGTGGCTTGTAACATCAGTTACAGAGGAATTAATCTTCCAAGTTACCCCGACCTAACCAATGATGAGGTTAAATTTATTTCTTCTAAGGTCAAACAGTTTTTCCAGATTAAATAAAAATACAAATTATGAAGCGAATTTCGGTATTAATTGATCTGGATCGTCTTAAAGACTTAAATACTGGTCTTGGACAAGTAGCAGAGTTTTTCGGAAATGAAATTGGAAAGCTCAAAGATGAACGGTTCCATTTTACTTTGCTCGTTCCATCAAAATTTAAAGGTTATTTTGGGCAAAATGTTGATTACGAGGTTGTTTCTTTAAAACGGAGATTATTCCCTTCGTTATGCAAAAAATATGATCTCTGGTATACCATACACCAAGATTCGGCTTATTTCCCTTCTGATATGGACACTCCTTATATTTTGACGATAAACGACCTTAATTTCCTTGGTGAAAAGTCTCCAGAAAAAGCAGCCCGGCGGTTAAGAATTCTCCAGAAAAAGGTAAACCGGGCAACAGCAATTACTGTCATTTCAAAATATACTGAAAGAGATGTACGTAAGCACCTAAAGATAGGGGAAAAACCAATCAATATTATTTATTGCGGTGTTAAAGTAAAAACCTTCGAAAGTGTAACCAAACCAACTTTTGTACCTGATGGAGATTTACTTTTTAGTGTTGGAGTTGTGAGGATGAAAAAGAACTATCATGTACTTTTGGATTTCATGAAACGTCTCCCTGAATGCTATAAGCTGATTATAGCAGGTAATAAATCAGGAGCCTATGCCGAAGAATTACAAAAGAAGATTGATGCTGAAGGATTGCACGAACGTATTCTTCTACCAGGACTCATTTCTGAAGAAGACAAATACTGGATGTACAATAATTGTAAAGCAGTATTATTCCCTTCAAAATTTGAAGGAATGGGTTTTCCCCCCGTAGAAGCTATGCGTTTTGGGAAACCGGTCTTCGCTTCGACATACTCAAGTATCCCTGAAGTAAGTGAAGATAAAGCCTATTACTGGGACGATTTTGACCCCGACAACATGAGCCGGTTTTTTCTCGAAAAACTTGAAGAGTTTTATAAAGACCCTGAACGACCAGACTTGTTGAAACAACATTCGATGAAGTACACCTGGGAAGTAAATGTCCAAATGTACCTTAATCTTTTCAGCAGAATAATTCTGGGTTAAAACAGAAATCAGAAAACTAATCCCTCTTATATATGAAAGTCGCATTAATTACTGGAATTACAGGCCAGGATGGTTCTTTCCTGGCAGAATTTCTTATCGAAAAAGGATATGAAGTACATGGTATTGTACGACGTTCCTCTCAGTTCAATCGAACAAGAATTGAACATCTCTATATTGAAGAAATGATTGAAGACATGCAGCTTCAGAATAAACTAACACTTCATTATGGAGATATGACTGATTCAAGCTCGTTGGTGAGAATTATTCAAAAGGTAAAACCTGATGAAATTTACAATCTTGCTGCACAGTCGCATGTTAGAGTGTCGTTCGATGTGCCGGAATACACAGCAGAGACCGATGCCTTAGGTACTTTACGAATTCTGGAAGCAGTGAGGATACTTGAAATGGAAAAACAAATAAGAATTTATCAGGCATCTACGTCAGAACTCTTTGGAATGGTTCATGAAACTCCGCAAAAGGAGACCACTCCGTTTTATCCACGCTCTCCTTATGGAATATCCAAGCAATTTGCTTTCTGGACGACAAAAAACTACAGAGAAGCGTATGGTATGTTTGCAGTTAATGGCATACTTTTCAATCACGAAAGTGAAAGAAGAGGCGAAAATTTTGTAACAAGAAAAATTACACTCGCCGCAGCCAGAATTGCCGAAGGTATTCAAAAAAAATTATACCTCGGGAACCTGAATGCACTGCGTGATTGGGGTTATGCCAAAGATTACGTTGAATGTATGTGGTTAATGCTCCAAAATTCTGCCCCGGAAGATTTTGTTATTGCAACCGGAGAAATGCATTCGGTAAGGGAATTCTGTACACTTGCTTTCCATGTGGCAGGAATAGAACTTGACTGGAAAGGTGAAGGAGCAAATGAAAAAGGGTACTGCAAAAAAACTGGTAATCTGCTGGTAGAAGTCGATCCATCATATTACAGGCCTACTGAAGTCGATCTTTTGTGTGGAGACCCTGGTAAGGCAAAAGAACTACTCGGATGGAATCCACAAAAAACCTCATTTCATGAATTAATTAGAAAAATGGTTAGTGCCGATCAGAATTACATTAAGAAATACGCTTCAAAAGTAAATTAGAACATTCATTTTACAAACTGTACTCAATTGTGTATCATATTGATACACAATTGAGTACAGCATTTATTCGTACTAAAATCTCCAGAATCGCAATCCATTCAACATGCAAATACAATAAACTGATCTTCAACAAGTAACAGATTAATATTTTGCAAAAAAGCAACTGAAACAAATATTTGCAAATATCTAAATTTACATATCGAATGTTTTTGTAAATTTAGTTCGACAAATAATGCAGGTAAGGATTGTAATTATAAATGCACAATTCATACCTATGCATTTAATTAAGTTAATAATAACAATTTATAAATTCACAACCTTCACCCTATGAACAAATTTCATATTATTTTTTTGGTGATTTTTACGCAGTTTTCGCTGGTATCTTTAAGCCAGATTGATCTTAGCAAGTCAGCTCCAATCTCACCCAACGTAAAGACCGGCAAACTTGCCAATGGAATGACTTACTACATTCAACACAACGAAGAGCCTAAAGAAAGAGCAAGTTTTTATATTATCCAAAATGTTGGAGCTTTACTCGAAAATGATGATCAAAACGGGTTAGCGCATTTTCTGGAACACATGGCATTCAACGGAACACAGCACTTCCCTGGAAAAGGAATAATCAATACACTCGAAAAACATGGCGTACAATTCGGGCGTAATATTAATGCTTACACCAGTTTCGGAGAGACAGTGTATAATTTAAGCGATATCCCCGTAAAACATACCGGATTAGTTGATACATGCTTGCTCGTTTTGAATGACTGGTCGCATTACCTATTGCTGACTGAACAGGAAATTGATGCTGAACGCGGAGTTATTACCGAGGAATGGCGAACCCGTCGTACTGCTGCATTTCGGATGCAACGTCAAATATTCCCAGTGTTACTGAAAGACTCGAAATATGCAGTACGCGATGTAATTGGAGATCTCGATGTAATCAAAAACTTTAAATATCAAATCTTAAAAGACTTCTACCACCAATGGTATCGAACTGATTTACAAGCCATAGCAATTGTAGGAGATATTGATGCCGATGCTTTGGAGCAAAAGGTTAAAGAAATATTTTCGAAAATTGAGCCTATAGAGAACCCATCTAAACGTGAGTTTTACGAAGTTCCTGATAATAAAGACCCACTTTTTGTTCTTGCAACTGATAAAGAAGCCGATAGTTACTCGGTGGCACTCTATTTTAAGCACAAGGCAACTCCTCCTTCTGAAAAGAATATGAATTACTTACGTGAGCAAACCATTCAACAACTTTTTGGGATGATGACCCGCGACCGCATTAATGAGTTATTACAAAAAGGTACGCCACCATTTGTAAGCGGCGGAATAACTTATGGCGGAATGGTTCCGGGATATAATACCTTTGTTGTTACTGCTACTGCAAAACCCGACCAGGATGATTTAGCATTCAAATCAATTTATACAGAAGCTCAACGCATTTACCAAAATGGCTTTACTCCCGGAGAATTAGAACGTTCAAAATCGAATTACCTGACTTCGATTGAGAACCGTTACAAACAGCGCGATAAAATCTCGAACGACGAGTATGCCATGGATTTTAAAAACAACTTTATTGACAGCGAACCCTTAACTTCGATTGATTTTGACTGGGAATTTGTACAAAAAATACTTCCAACAATTTCGTCCGAAGAAATTTCGGCAAAAGCAAAAACTTGGTTTACTCCTGAAAATCGTGTGATTGTTGTAAGAGGTCCTGAAAAACCAGAAGCCAAACACCTCTCGAAAGAACAAGCTTTATCCATTATTTCTGAAATCGAAAACAGCAAAATTGAACCTTATATTGATCAAACGGTATCTTCTAACCTGATTAAACAGGAATTAAAAGGATCGAAAGTAAAAGTAGCCACCCAACTGCCTGAATTTGGGGCAACAGAATGGATTTTAGAAAATGGCGCCAAAGTTGTTTTCAGAAAAGCCGACTATGAAAAAGATCAGGTTTCACTTCAGGCAATTAGTAATGGCGGAAGTTCAAAACTTGACAACAATAAAGTGGCTTCTGCAATGATGCTCGGACAGTTTATCGGCTCGTTTGGCGTTGGTGATTACGATGCAACAGCCCTAAAAAAAGCACTAACAGGCAAGAAAGCTAATGTGAATATTGCTTTATCGGAATTAACCGAATCGTTTGCTGGAACATGTACGCCTAAAGATTTTGAAACTATGATGCAATTGCTCTATTTACAATTCGAGAAGCCACGTTTCGACAAGGAAGCCTATCAAGCTCTTGAAGGCCGCTACAAAGCATTCATTGCAAATTTGGCAAACAATCCGCAAAAAGTGATGAGCGATTCTTTACAGTTAATCATGACCTGCAAAAACCCTCGGACTAAACTTTTAAACCTGGATTTGTTCAAAGAAATGTCGCTCGAACAAATGCAGGAAATATATAAAGACCGGTTTGCTGATGCTGGCGATTTTACCTTCCTAATCGTAGGAAATATCGAAGAAGAGACAGCTAAAGCAATGGCCGAAAAATACATCGGATCGTTAACAAATTTATCACGTAAGGAAAACTGGATCGACCGTAAAGTCGAAGGACCTAAAGGAAAACTTGTGCGCGAGATTGAAATACCACTGGAAGTAAAAAAAGCAACTGTAACTGTAAATTTCAACGCTAAAATGGAATTCACACCGCAGCAAAATCTTTTATTATCGGTATTCCGCGATATTCTTAACTTACGTTATACCGAAGAAATTCGGGAAAAGGAAGGAGGAACTTATGGCGTAAGAGTAATGACTGATTCGCAAAAATTCCCAAAACAAGAAAAAGGGCTTAGTTTAATGTTCGATACCGATCCGGATAAAGCTCAAAAGCTGAAAGCAATTCTTTACCAGGAAATTGAAAAGATTGGAAAAAACGGCCCAACTGCCGAAGATTTAGACAAAGCAATTAAAAATCTTCAGAAAAACCGCGAGCAAGCCAAACTGCACAACAATTACTGGATGCAAGCTTTAAACAGCTGGTATTTGTATTCGGTGAATACTGCTTCAGCCAACAATTATGAAAATATACTGAATAAAATGACTATTGCCGATGTTCAGAAATTCGTAAAAACATTCATTTCCAAAGCTGATGTAGTTGATATTATTTTCAAGCCAAAGGCAAACTGATTTCTGGAAAACCTTAATAGAAAGCCCTTCCTGATCGCATCAGGAAGGGCTTTTTGCTTCTACTATTTAATATTCTATAAGAGACCTTCTTCTTTTAAGATAATCCTAATTTCTTTCTTTGTAATTGAAGATTGTTCGCTCTTATCGTAGAGCGTTATCAGGGTGATATTTTTATCGTCTTCGGAAATCAAAACCTCAAAACTAATAATACGAAAACCACCACTTTTACCTTTATTTTTTGACTTTACCGAAAGTCTGTATTTATAAAGTCCATCACCCAAAGCTGTTCCTGTTGTTTTTGGCAAGGCTTCAACAAAAGTCTTTAGATCGGCCTCGAATGAAAGAAACTTCTTTTTATATCGCTTGAATTTAACCTCAAACTGATGTGTATAAAATATGGAAATATTCATTTAAAAAGTTCGCTGATAGGTTTTACCTTACCATGTTTCATTTCTCGAATTCCCCGTTTAACCTCGTTAAAAGTGGTTTGCTTTTGTATTTGCAAATCGCCTTCATTAGCCATTTCCTGAATGAGGTTTAACAATTGCTTTGCTTTATTCGAACTGGTATTGACCTTTATTGTTATGACTTCCATATTATTGCTTTTAACTGATACAAAGCTAACGTTTTTTCTACATGTTCGTTAAATGCAATACTCTTGTTGTCCAATACAAACTCCAAATCAATTGTTTTAGATGCTCAATCAGCACCATCGTTAACAGAAAAAGCGCGTCACCATTTCAGGAGACACGCTTTTCAATGTCAGTATATTTTTCTAATACAAAAATATCTACTCTACAGACTCAATTTCAATCATTAAAAAGTTTTTGGGTATTTTTTGCCCCTTTTCAACGTTGATTTTTACAATTTTTCCATCAAAAGGCATTTGGATACTGTTGTTCATCTTCATTGCTTCCAATATCAGGATGGTTTCGCCAGCTACCACAGTTTGCCCTTCGCTAACCAACAGATCGACAATTGTACCAGGGATGTACGAAATGATGTGATTCAGGTTAGGTTCGCTCCAAACTTGTCGGTTTACGAATTTTTTGGTATAAGTGGTCGTATATTCGCTTCCGCCAATAATTAAGACCTGTTCTTTTTCTAATTCAGACATGGTTATGAACGATTAAAATGGTGGGATTCCGTGTTTCTTCACAGGGCTCTGAATATCTTTGTTTGCTGATACCTGAAGAGCATGTAATAAAATATTCCTGGTTTCCTGCGGTTCGATAACTTCGTCGATGTAACCTCTCGAAGCAGCAACAAACGGATTTGCAAATTTGTCCTTATATTCCTGTATTTTCTGCTGGCGCATAGCTTCGGGATCGGCAGCTTCGGCAATTTCTTTACGGAACACAATATTTGCAGCTCCTTCAGGACCCATAACGGCAATCTCAGCAGTTGGCCATGCAAATACAAAATCGGCACGCAAATGGCGCGAGTTCATGGCAATGTAACCACCGCCGTAAGCCTTACGGATAATAACAGTAATTTTTGGCACGGTTGCTTCAGAATAAGCGTACAGGATTTTTGCTCCATGACGAATAACACCAGCATGTTCCTGGTCAACTCCAGGTAAATATCCCGGCATATCTTCCAACGTTATAATCGGAATATTGAAAGCATCGCAATAGCGAATAAAACGAGCTGCTTTGTCAGAGCTGTCACAATCGAGCACACCAGCCAAAACTTTAGGTTGATTGGCTACAAAACCAACTGTTTCACCATTCATTCGCCCAAAACCAATTACAATATTAGCTGCAAACAATTCCATGATTTCGAAGAACTCCGAACCATCGGTAATCGACTTGATAATGTCACGAATGTCGTAAGGCATGCGTGCATCAACTGGTACAATATTTTCGATTTTGGTTTTTACTTTCGGCTCCTTTGGCTCAATTTTAGGAGCTTTCTGTGAATTGTTGCGTGGAATGTATGAAATCAAGGTCTTAATCTGATCGAAACACTCTTTTTCGCTTAAAGCATAGAAATGTGCGTTCCCTGTAATTTCGGCATGAACACGGGCTCCGCCTAATGCTTCCATAGTAATATCTTCACCCAAAACGCTCTTAATTACAGCAGGACCGGTGATAAACATTTTTGAGATATTCTCAACCACAAACACAAAGTCGGTTAATGCAGGTGAATAAACAGCTCCACCGGCGCAAGGACCAAGAATAACAGAAATCTGGGGTATTACTCCTGAAGAAAGTGTATTACGGAAAAATATTTCACCATAACCTGCCAATGAGTTAACACCTTCCTGAATGCGGGCACCACCAGAATCATTAATTCCGATTAAAGGCATACGCATTTTAAGGGCATGGTCCATAATTTTAGTGATTTTACGGGCATGCATCAATCCCAATGAACCACCTTCAACGGTAAAGTCCTGAGCATAAATACATATTGGGGAACCATTAATAGTCCCTGTCCCAATTACCACACCATCCCCGGCCAAAACTTTGTTGCCCATATTGAAATCGGTTCCAACATGCTCAACAAACATATCATATTCATGAAATGAGCCTTCATCAACAATAGAGATGATACGCTGGCGAGCAGTCATTTTGCCTTGAGCTACTTGCTTCTCAATAGCTTTGTCTCCTCCGCCAAGACGAACCTCGTCTTTACGTTTACGAAGATCTAAAATGCTTCTTTTCAGTGACATAGAATTTGTTTTTGATTAATTAACTTGTTGTGAAAAGCAATTACTTTTCGAGCGGTCAAAATTATTATTTTTTTATTGTCTGACCAGATTTCGGTTCTTATTTGGGGCGAAAACTCCTGAAAAAGGGATGAACGTGTCGAAAAATCGAACTTAATACCTTGTTGTTCTTAAGTAGCAGCCCGACGATAAAGAAAGAATGCAAGAATCCCATACATGATATTGGGTATCCACATAGCCAGCCAGGGCGATAATATACTACTGGTAGCAAAAACTGTAGTAACCTGCATGAACAGGATATACGAAAAACTAAGCAAAAGACCCAACCCCAAATGAAAGCCGATGCCTCCTTTTATCTTTCTGGAAGCCAGGGAAACGCCAATAATAGTAAGGATAAAAGCCGAAAAAGGTCCTGATACGCGCCGATGTTTCTCTATTTCATATTCAATAGTATTCACGCCCCGAAGCCTAAGGTTATCAATCGATTTGTTCAAAACGGGCAGGGTCATGGTTTCAACCACAAAAGCAATTACTTTGTAATCTTCAGGACCCATGTTCAACGTTGTATCCTTGTCGCTTCCGCGGATTATTTTTTCTTTATACCCATCAATTGATCGGATATAATAATCGTGCACCACCCATTTCTTTTTTTCACGGTCCCACTTTATATATTCCGACGAGAGCTTTGAAACAAGTTTGTGACCTTCAAACTTTTCAATGGTAAACTTATAACCCACATCGTTTGAGGTATTATAGGCTGTCATGTATACAAAAACTCCAGGTTCGATCTGACGATGGATATTTTTCTCACTTTCCGAACTTCGAGCCCTGATATATGTTTGTTTAAAGTCGTTTTTCTTTTTGGTTGCTGGTGGAATAACATAATTACCAAGTAAATACGAGAAAATAGCAATTACAGTGGCTCCAACCAAATACGGACGCATTAATCGTTTGTAAGAAACGCCGCTACTTAGAATAGCAATAATCTCGGTATTATAGGCAAGTTTCGAAGTAAAGTAAATTACTGCAATAAACGTAAACAAGCCACTAAACAAATTAGCAAAGTAGGGTACAAAATTCAGATAGTAATCAAAAACTATTGCTTTAATAGGTACATCTTTTGACAAAAAATCATCAATGTTCTCCGAAATATCGAAAACAATAGAGATGCTAATGATTAAGGCTATGGCATAGAAAAAAGTTCCTAAAAACTTCTTAATGATATAGTAATCAATTTTATGCAGCATACTTGTTCAAGTCAAAAGTTATAAGTACAAAGTCAAAAGTTATAAGTAACGCCATCCTCACATTTCAAGAATTAAAGTCGAACCGAAAATTGTCTGATCATCTCTTCTTTCCACGGCTTAAATGTATTGTCCAGAATATGTTTTCGAGCCTCTTTTACAAGCCAAAGGTAAAATGCAAGATTGTGCTGACTGGCTATTTGCGCACCCAGCATTTCGCCGGAAATAATAAGGTGACGTAAAAAAGCCCTACTATAATGATGATCGACAAACGAAGTTCCATCCGGATCGACCGGAGAGAAATCGTTAGCCCATTTTTTATTACGCATGTTCATTATTCCTTTGCTTGTAAACAGCATTCCATTTCGGCCATTCCTGGTTGGCATCACACAATCGAACATATCAATTCCTCGGTCAATTCCTTCCAATATATTTATTGGAGTGCCAACACCCATTAAATAACGCGGACGATCAGCAGGGAGTATTTCATTCACGACTTCAATCATGGCATACATATCTTTTTCAGGCTCACCAACCGAAAGGCCACCAATAGCATATCCATCAGCATTGTATTGCAAAACATTTTTAGCAGACCGCTCCCGCAAATCGGGATAAACAGCACCCTGAACAATGGGGAAAAGCGATTGTGAATACCCATATTTGGGTGAAGTTTTCACAAACTGGTTCCAGCAACGGTTGAGCCAACGCTCGGTCATTTCCATCGATTTGCGTGCATATTCATATTCGGCATCTCCAGGAGTACATTCATCGAATGCCATCATAATATCAGCTCCAATCGTCCGCTGTGTATCCATAACATTTTCAGGAGTAAACAAATGCGAAGATCCATCGATATGTGATTGAAATTTAGCTCCTTCTTCTGTAAGTTTTCGAATATCTCCAAGTGAAAAAACCTGGTAACCACCACTATCGGTTAAAATTGGGCCATCCCATCCGTTAAATTTATGCAAACCTCCGGCCTGCTCAATAATCTGCAATCCAGGGCGAAGATATAAGTGATAAGTATTTCCGAGAATAATCTGAGCGCCAATATCTTCTTTAAGGTCTCGTTTATGGATACCTTTCACTGAACCGGCGGTACCAACGGGCATAAAAATAGGAGTTTCAATATTCCCATGCCCAGTGGTTAATAAACCTGCTCTTGCCTTACTATCAGAAGATGTATGTTTTAATTCAAAGTGCATTAAGCTGAATTTTGAGAGCCCAAAGATAGAGATAAAAGTGTAACGCGGCGAAATACAGTTGTATGATAACTGTTAAATCTACCTAAAAAGAGGAACAATTTAATCGGTAGGTTTATTAATTTTGTCCAATCAAACATTGTTTGAGAATTGTAATATTAACCAAGGACTTTCATCGTGGAAATTATCAAATTCGAATTACTCAAAATCAGCGATATAATACTTATTTCAGCGTTGGTTGGTGTTTTCATCATTCAGATTTTCTATATAATCCGCTATTTCAGGCTTGCCCGCCATAATGACGGTGAAACCAACGAGAAACCAAACCAGGTAACCATTATTGTAAGTGTCAGAAATGAGGAAGAACATATTCACGAGATTGTTGAGAAATTTAACATGCAACAATTCGAGAATTACCAGATTTTAATAATCAACTATTGTTCTGAAGATAATACTGGTGGCATTTTGAGTTATCTTGCCGAAAACAACCCTCGACTAAAAGTAACAAGTTTAAGCCAGGAAACACGATTTTCTGAAAAACAAGCCATAAACATAGGAATGAAGGGAGCATCATCACCCTGGATTATTTTACTGACATCGGCAACCGTCGAACTTAAACCCGAATGGCTCACAAAAATGTGTAGTTTGCTTTCTCCTGAAACTGATATTTTAGTTGCATATACTAATATTGAACGGGGCAAAGGCTTTAGAAACCTGATTTGCCGACTTGAACGTTTCCAGCAATTTTTGATTAGCGGAGCATGGACCTTGGCCGGTTCGCCCTTTGTATTCAACGAAAATAATGTGCTTTTCAAAAAATCGATGTACTTTGATACATTGGGATTCAGACACAAACTTAATCGCAACTTTGCCAATCTGGAATTGATTTTCAATGAAAATATTAAAAACGGCAAGGTTGTAATTTCCACTAACCCCGATTTGGCTATTCGTGAAAAAATTGAAGACGACCGCGGCGACCATATCCGGTTACTTAAAAAAGGGGTACAAATCAGGCAAAGTTTGTCCTTGTCAAAAAAAATCGGCTTATTCGTCGACGATTTTACCCGGATTATTTTTCCAGCACTGGTAGCTACAGTTATTATTCTTCATCCTGAATATTGGATTACTTTCTCTGTTTTTCCATTTATTTTACTGATTTTGTTGGCTATTATGATTAAAATGCTCATAAATAGGCTGAACGAACGAAAAATATTCTTATCTTCGTTAATGTACATTCTAATTAAACCCCTAATTAATTGGTGGTTTTTTTGGTCTATGTATATTATTCACCGAAGAAGCCGATGGAACTAAATCCTGAATTATCAAACAAAGCACAGTTTGACATTTTACTGGTTGAGGCAGCGCTTGCCGGCGAAGAAAAAGCCTTTGCCAAATTAATGAGCCGTTATAAGGATGCAATTTACTTTATGCTCGTTAAAATGGTTAATAACAAAGATGATGCTGAAGATCTGACTCTTGAAGCATTTGGTAAAGCTTTTAAAAATCTGCATCAATATTCGCCTAATTATGCCTTTAGTACATGGTTATTTAAAATAGCCACCAACAATTGTATCGACTTTTTGCGACGCCGCAGGGGAGTATATGTTTCAATTGAAAACAACCAGGAAAACGCAGATAATGAATCAATTCCAATCAAACTTCGGTCAGACGATCCAGATCCAGAAGAAAAGATGATCCGAATACAAAAAGCTTTCCTGATGCGGAAAATTGTTCACCGCCTTAAACCCCGTTACCGTATACTCGTTGAACTGAGGTATTTCCGTGAATTTTCGTATGAAGAAATTGCAAAAGAACTAAATTTGCCACTTGGAACTGTTAAGGCACAACTTTTCAGGGCTCGCGAAATGCTCTTCAAAATGATCGAATCAACCGAAATGGACGAGCATAAAGCAAGTTAACCCACACAACATGGACATTATTACTAAATATTTTACTGGTCTAAGCAGCCAGCAACTGGAGCAGTTTGGTCGTCTCGAAGCGCTGTATTCTGAATGGAATGCTAAAATCAATGTAATCTCAAGGAAAGATATTGAACAACTGTACGAACGACATGTACTTCATTCTCTTGCAATTGCAAAGGTTATACAATTCGTACCAGGAACCACCATTCTCGATGTTGGCACTGGTGGTGGCTTTCCCGGAATTCCACTAGCCATCATGTTCCCTGAAACATCATTTATGCCCATCGATTCTATCGGAAAAAAAATTAAAGTTGTTACAGAAGTTGCCTCAGCGCTTGGTTTGCAAAACGTGAATGCCCGGCACATCAGGGTTGAAGAAGTAAACCAGAAATTCGATTTTGTGATAAGCCGGGCAGTCACAGCATTTCCACGCTTTGTAGCTTTGGTTAGAAACCGGATTTCAGATCAAAATAAAAATACGTTGGCAAATGGCATTTTATACCTGAAAGGTGGTGATTTTGAAGAAGAAACAGCTCAATTCGAAAAACAAATTAAAGTTTACGCTTTGCAAAACTTTTTCCAGGAAGAATTTTTTGAGACAAAAAAGCTGATTCACATGGCATTAAAAAATAAATAAAATTAAAAGAAGATTGGTTTGCATGATATTAAAAAAGAACTATTTTTGCAGTCCGATTCAAAAACGAAAAACAAACGAATAAGATATGAAAAGGACATTTCAGCCATCAGTAAGAAAAAGAAAAAATAAACACGGCTTCCGCGAAAGAATGTCGACTGCCAATGGCCGTAAAGTATTGAAAGCTCGTCGCGCAAAAGGAAGAAAAAGACTGACAGTTTCTGACGAACCAAAATACAAAGGATAGTTCGTAATTTTCCAGATTTCTAAAAATATACTAAAGGTAAAGAAGTAGTTTTCTTTACCTTTTTGTGTTTATGCTATATTGCTGAATACCCACATATAAATTACATTCCACCCCAACCGACTTGCACAATTTTAAACTAATTTTGTCCTCATTCTTCGAACAACGAACTTTACACATGACATTCAAAGAATTCATAAAAACCAAAACATTTAAATACAATGCGCTTGCAGCCGTAGGAATAACCATTTTTCTGATTCTGCTAAATATGTTCGCATTACGAATTTACACAGATCATGGAGAGTCAATCAATGTACCGAACTTAAGAGGAGAGCGACTTGAAGATGTTGCCCGAATTCTGAAAAGGCTTGATTTGAAATACCAGGTTCAGGATTCGTTATTTTCTCACGAAACCAAGCCAGGAACTGTTTTCGATCATTTTCCCAAAGCCGGAATGAAAGTAAAGGCTAACCGAACTATTTACATTACCATGAGCGCTGTAAACCAGGAAAAAATTCCGATGCCACAATTGACAGATATTTCATACCGTCAGGCGCTAAATATTATCGAAAGTTCGGGACTGGTTGCCGGCCATGTAGAATACAAACCTTCGGAATTTCCGAATCTTGTTCTCGACCAAAAATCAGAAGGCAGATCGGTTCCTGTTGGTGAATTGATTACCAAAGGAAGTGTAATTGATTTGGTCCTTGGAACCGACAGCAACGGAGAAACTTCACAGGTTCCAACCTTATTTGGACGCAATTTAGCCGAAGCCAAACTCACACTCGACGAAGCATTTCTAACACCAGGAAATATAAACTACGACGAATCAGTCCTTTACGAATCGCAAAAAGAAAAAGCTGTAATATTTAAACAAAGTCCCGATCCGACTGAAGTTTTCGAGGTTGCCAAAGGCACGTCTATCGATTTGTGGTTAACTATCGATAAAACCAAACTGGAAGCCAAACCAGAAAAGGAAGGACCCGATAATTCATTCTTTTAAAATGATTGACGATAACGATTTGATCGACGATTTTGACGAACTGGACGAACCAGAGCAAGGTGACGCCCTGTTTGAACATTACAACATGGTTGTCGATCCGGGTCAAACATTTATGAGGATTGACAAGTTTTTGGCTAACCGGCTGAATAATGCATCGAGAAGCCGCTTGCAGGCAGCTGCTGATAATGGAAATATACTAGTCAATAGAGTTTCGGTAAAATCGAGCTACAAGGTAAAACCTGGCGACGAAATTTCTATTGTTATGGACTTTCCGCGACGAGAACTTAAAATTATTCCAGAAAATATTCCATTAAATATTATTTACGAAGACGATTCGCTATTGGTAATTAATAAGCCAGCTGGCTTGGTTGTTCATCCCGGGCATGGAAATTACTCTGGAACACTTGTAAATGCGCTGGCCTATCATTTCAAGGAATTACCTTTGTTTAATTCAGACGATCCACGGCCTGGATTAATTCACCGGATTGATAAAAATACGTCAGGATTACTTGTAATTGCCAAAACGATTGAAGCAAAAGTACATTTGTCTCTTCAGTTTTTTGAAAAAACAACTAAACGAAAATATGTAGCGCTGGTTTGGGGAAACCTCGAAAACGACGAAGGCACTATCGTCGGAAACATTGGCCGTAGCCCCAGAAACAGGCAGGTTTTCACTGTTTTCCCCGATGGTGAAAGCGGGAAACATGCCGTTACTCACTACAAAGTAATCGAACGCTTCGGCTATGTAAATTTGGTTGAATGTCGATTGGAAACCGGACGTACGCACCAGATACGAGTTCACATGAAATACATCGGACATCCACTTTTTAATGACGACAATTATGGTGGCGACCAGATTTTGCGTGGCACCACATTTACCAAATACAAGCAATTTGTGGCTAATTGTTTCTCCTTGCTTCCAGCCCAGGCCCTGCACGCCAAAACACTGGGTTTTGTACACCCGGTAACCGGCGAAGAAATGTTGTTCGACTCAGAATTACCGGAGAATTTTGCTACCGTAATTAACAGATGGCGGAATTACCTGAATAACCGGATTAATGAAGAATAGCATCCCCCTTCCCTTTCCCCCAAAGGGGAAAGCTGAGGTTACACCAAATTGAAAAAATATCGTTTGCCGTTCGGCTTTAGCCAACGGTGTTAAAATAAATAGAATATGAAAAAGAATATAGCAGTTGTATATGGAGGCGACTCTTCTGAATTTGTGGTATCGGTTAAGAGTAGCGAAAATGTTTATAATGCAATAACCACAGCAGGCTACGTAGCCTGGAAAGTACAAATTAAAGGCCTAAACTGGGAGGTTTACAAGGATGGACAAGTGATTGCCCAAATAGACAAGAGCGACTTTTCATTTATGAAGAACGGTGAAAAAATCAATTTCGACTTTGCTTACATCACCATTCATGGAACTCCGGGTGAAGATGGAAAACTTCAGGGTTACTTCGAATTGGTAAAAATCCCCTATTCTACCTGTGGTGTTTATTCGTCAGCATTAACTTTCAACAAATATTTTTGTAGCAATTACCTGCATACATTTGGAATTACGATGGCCAAATCGGTCCGATTATTTAAAGGTGATAAAATTGATGCCAGCCAAATAGTTAAAAAACTTGGATTACCAGTTTTTGTTAAACCAAATGCTGGCGGTTCGAGTTTTGGAGTGACTAAAGTGAAGGAAAAAGAAAAACTTCAGGAGGCACTTGAACTAGCCATGACCGAAAGCGACGATATTTTGGTTGAAGAATTTATTGATGGCAAGGAGTTTACCTGCGGATTGGTAAAAATTGGCGGAGAGAAACTCGTTTTCCCGGTAACCGAAGTTATTCCACAAAACGAATTTTTCGATTACGAAGCCAAATATGTTGCCGGAAAAACTGACGAAATTACGCCTGCCCGTATTTCTCCTGAATTGACTCAAAAAGTTCAGCAACTTTCATCCAAAATATATGGTTTATGCGATTGCTCAGGAATTGTTCGCATCGATTATATCCTGAAAAACAATGAATTTTATTTCCTCGAAGTAAACACAACCCCCGGAATGACTGCAACCAGCTTTGTACCACAACAAATAGCAGCAATGGGCCGCACACTTGGCGAAGTTCTGGGAATGATTATTGAAGACAAGCTCAAGTAATATTGTTGTTGCCTTAAAAGGAGGTTAAACAATCTCCTTTTAAGGCAACAACATGGTTGCTATTTTATACTTGAAATATGAATTCCGACGAAGCAGTCGTCCTGACAACCATCTTCTACATAACCACAGGAAGATAATAACCCATTGTTATTGGCCTCAAAATAGGTAGTTACATTGTCACGCTTGATTAACCATTCTGTCTTGGCTTTTTCATAAACCTGATCCAGAGTTAATGACACGGCACCTGTGGTATGCGAATTAATTTTGTCATCGTTCTCAACCCATTCTCTTTCAGCCTGAGGTATGTTGCCAAGCCCCTGAGCCGAGATCATTTTAAAGCTGCGCTGTGTAACCTTGCCGTTGGTAACAGTTATCTCGGTTTGCCACGAGGCTCCCACCCAACTTGAATTATAAACCACATAACTGTATGAATTTCCAACATTTTTCTTAAAAGTTTCCCATCTTGAAAAACTTTGATCAAACTCATTTTCATATTTAAAATCTTCTTTTTTGCATCCCAGAAACACAGATAACAGGCAAAGCAACAAAAGCCAAATTTTCTTTTTCATGCGTATATTTTCTTGGTTCTTATTTGTCACATGGAATTCGCATGATTAGAAAACATTCATTTCAAATGGTGTTTTCTGGGATCATGCTCATTTCATTCGTATAAATTTTAGCACTACCTATTAAATGTTGGTACATACTCATGAAATAGCCAATTAATTCATTTTCGGTTTACTTCGCCTTAAGCGAGATGGCTATTTCTTAATTTCAGATTTTTCTTTAAGACAGTCCTATTTATAAAATAGTTGCGTTAAGAAATTTTATTCCTGAAATTTTTCGTACGATGCCCAAAGAAGAACTTTGTTGGTAACTTATTCGTTGTAACAAACGCCCGATATTTGCTTTTTGCTACCTTTGAAACCCTGCCATTATTTGCTGGCAGTTTTTCTTTAAAATTGAATTTCAATATTTTAACATGGCTGGAGAAAAACGAAATACGCAACAAAATAAAATGACCATTGATCAAATCAATGCGCAATACGGAAAAATACCTCCACAAGCCATTGAAGTAGAAGAAGCCGTGCTGGGAGCATTAATGCTCGAACGAGATGCTTATGTTACTGTTGCTGATATTATTGATACACGAAGTTTTTACAAAGAAGAACATCAAAAAATATTCGAAGTTATCAAATATTTGTCGACACATGAAAAGCCTGTCGATTTGCTGATGGTTACACAGGAATTGAAAAACCGCAATTTGCTTGACGAGGTTGGCGGCCCCATGATGATTACCCAGCTAACTTCGCGCGTAGCATCAGCTGCACACATCGAGTTTCACTCGCGTATTATTGCCCAGAAATTCATGCAACGCGAGATGATCCGCGTTTCGACCGAAATACAGACCAAAGCTTATGACGATACCATTGATGTTGACGATTTGATTGATTTTTCGGAAACTGCTTTATTCCAGGTTGCCGAAGGAAACATTAAGAAAGAATCGGTACCGATTAAGCCTTTACTTCGAGAAGCAGCCATGCTTATAGAAGAAGCGTCGAAACGTGAAGACGGGCTGAGTGGTGTACCCAGTGGTTTTACTGCGATGGACCGCATCACTTCGGGTTGGCAAAAAACCGATTTGGTCATTGTAGCTGCCCGTCCGTCGATGGGCAAGACCGCTTTCGTGTTGTCGATGGCCCGAAACATGGCCGTAGAACACAAAGTTCCGGTAGCTGTGTTCTCGCTTGAAATGTCATCTATCCAGCTAGTTAACCGTTTAATTGCGTCGGAAACTGAGCTGGGTTCGGAAAAAATAAAGAATGGCCGCCTTCAGGGTTGGGAATGGGATCATTTTCACCGCAAGCTGGCCGTTTTGGACGATGCCCCACTTTTTATCGACGATACTCCTGCCCTATCGGTATTTGAATTCCGCGCCAAATGCCGGCGCCTGAAAATGCAGCACAACATTGGAGCCGTAATTGTTGACTACCTTCAACTTATGACGGCCGGATCTGATAACAAGGGTAGTCGCGAGCAGGAAGTAAGTATGATTTCACGTTCACTAAAGGCCATTGCCAAAGAGCTGGACATTCCGGTTTTGGCGCTTTCGCAGCTGAATCGTTCGGTTGAATCGCGCGAAGGCAAACGCCCGCAGCTCTCCGACCTTCGTGAATCGGGTGCTATCGAGCAGGATGCTGATATTGTCTTGTTTATTCACCGCCCTGAATATTATGGGATTACCGAAGACGAAGAAGGAAACTCGTTGATTGGTGTTGCCGAAATCATCATTGCCAAGCATCGTAATGGCGCTGTTGGCGATGTACATTTATCGTTCAAGAAAAACCTTGCCAAATTTGCCGATATGGAAAATGTTATTCCTGAAGAAATTGGCGGTGGACAATATGGCCAGAAATTCGGCTCTAAAATGAATAGCGATGCCGGCGATGCTTTCGGGAAAGGGCAATCAGTTCCTTCCTCATTTAACAATGATAAATTTAGCCAGTATGAAAGTTCAGGCGGCGAGCATATTCCATTCTAAATCAATACTTAAATTTCACTTTGCCCTTCTGCTGGTTTTGATTGTTCAGATTGCCAAAGCCAGTTTCCTTTTAATTCCGATGGACGAAAAGCAGGCAAATCATCTAAAAGCTTACGGAATAGCTTACTGGACACTCGAAAAAGGACTGGAAGTAAAATGGCTTTTAAATTACCGGGGAGGAAGCTTTTTAATACAGCATAACCCGGAAATAGTAAGCGAATGCACGATACGCGGAGTAAGCTTCGAAACCATTGCCGATGGCCAGGCAAATAATATCCTTGCCGACATTGCCCGGGAAGATGTAAATGAAGACGCTGTGAGTATGCAAAAAGCGCCACGAATTGCAGTTTACTCACCACCTAATAAACAACCCTGGGATGATGCAGTGACCTTAGTCCTGAAATATGCAGAGATTAAATTTGATGTAATTTATGACGAAGAAATAATTAATGGGAAATTGAAAGATTATGATTGGCTTCACTTACACCATGAGGATTTTACCGGACAATTCGGAAAATTTCTCCAGGCATATCAACATGTTCCATGGTACCAGGAAGAAGTAAGGATCAACAAAGAGCTGGCTAAAAAGCTTGGGTTTCTGAAAGTTTCGGAAATGAAAAAAGTTGTGACTCGTGAAATACACAAGTACATTGAAAATGGTGGATTTCTTTTTGCCATGTGTGCAGCTACTGATACTTACGACATTACCGAATCGGCGCTGAATGTTGATATTTGCGAGTCGATGTTCGACGGTGATCCGGCTGATCCCGATATGAATAGTAAGCTTGATTTTAATAATTGCCTTGCATTTCAAAACTTTACAATAAGCAGAAACCCTTTCGAATATAAATTTTCGGATATTGACGTTTCGACCACACGAAAAGTACCACGCGAACAAGATTATTTCACCCTTTTCCAGTTCTCGGCCAAATGGGACCCCGTACCAACAATGCTTTGCCAGAACCACACCTACATGATTAAAGGATTCATGGGACAAACCACAGCATTTAACCGCAACCTTATAAAACCCAATGTGTTGATTATGGGAGAAAATAAAGCGGCCAACGAAGCCCGATACATTCATGGAGAACTCGGCAAAGGTTTCTGGACATTTTATGGAGGCCATGATCCTGAAGATTTTCAACATTTTGTGGGCGATCCTCCAACCGATTTAAACTTATATCCCAATTCGCCAGGCTACAGGTTGATTTTAAATAATGTGTTATTTCCGGCGGCCAAGAAAAAGAAACAAAAGACATAAATACAAACTTTTGCTTAGTTTTATCCCAAACTTTTGTATTACGGTTCGGGATGATTGAAAAACAAGAAGATAAACAGTTAATAAAACTACTTCAAAAAGGAAATATAGCCTCTTTTGATCTACTTTTTGCAAAATATAGTCCCAAGTTATTTGGATTTGCCTTGAAATATTTCAAAAACGAAACTGATGCAGAGGAACTGGTACAGGAAGTATTTGTTAAAGTTTGGGAAAACCATAGATCGCTCAAAACTGAATTGTCGTTTAAATCTTACCTGTTTACAATTGCACTAAACCAGATTCGAAAACATTTCAATCAAAAAGTTGTCGCCCTTCACTACCTCGAAAATATAAAAACCAACTCCGAACCTTCAGAACAGGTTACTCCAAATGAATTCGAAGATACCCTGCACGAAATCTACGTGATTATTAACCAAATGCCAGAACGTCGTCGCGAAATATTCATGAAATGTAAAATTGAAGGAAAATGCGCCAAAGAGGTTGCCCTGGAATTAAACATTACCCCAGGAACTGTTGATAATCAGGTATCTGAAGCCCTACGTTTTATTCGTACCCACTTAAAACGAGAGAACATAAGTCTTTCACTTCTTGTTATGTTATTCCTGTTTTAGTCGCACCTCAATTTTTGGGGATTAACCTTATAAATATCATGTTTTTTTGATAAGCCCCTACCCCTTTATAAAAAAGTAGCGTGAAATTTCAAAAAAAACAGAAAAGACCCATGAGAAAAACAGCCTCTGGTGATATAACTTTTAAACGGGAGTCAATTATATGGAATCTAACATTCAGAATCTGATTCGAAAATATTTGGAAGGTGGGTTAACGCTGAAGGAGCAGATTGAGCTTTCGGAAACAATTGCTGATGAACGAAATGAAGCAGTGGAACAAATTTTAGATGAAGATTGGCATTCGTATCCCGAACTTAATCCTGATCAGAATTTTAACCAACGTTCCTTATTAGACCGCATCCATCACCTCATTCGGATAAAGGAAAATACGATTACTCCCCGACCCGGCTGGTGGAATGTATTTCAGCGAGTTGCAGCAATTTTGATTTTACCGTTGATCTGTTCGTTTCTACTATTCTATTTCTTTCATAATAATGCAAAGCAACCGGTTGATCCAGGTATAAATTCGTATGCCGAAATACAATGTCCGATGGGGGCACGTATTAAATTTCAGCTCCCTGACGGGACAAGTGGGTACTTGAACAGTGGGGCACGGCTAAAATACCCGGTAAAATTCGGCCACGAACGAAAAGTTGAACTTGTTGGTGAAGCATTTTTTGATGTGGCCCACAACAAGGAAAATCCGTTTCATGTAAACACTTCAAACCTTGACATTAAGGTACTTGGAACCGTTTTTAATGTAATTGCCGACGAAGGAGAACAAACCGAAGAAGTTGTTTTACAGTCGGGTAAAATTGATGTTTTGTCAAAAGATGGAGATAACCTGACCACATTGGCTCCCAACGAACAGATAATATTGAATATTGGCAAAAAGACTTTCATGAAAAAAGAAGTAGAAGCCTCACAATATTCGACCTGGAAGGACGGACGACTTGTTTTTCGGAATGAAAACATGCAACAACTGGCCAAACGATTAAGCCGGTGGTATAATGCCGAAGTTGTGGTTGAAGACCATCAGCTTAACGATTATACCTTCCACGCAACATTTATCGATGAACCATTGGACGAAGTATTGAAACTAATTTCGTTAACAAGTCCAATAAGCTATAAGGAAGAAAAAAGAACAAGTAACCAGGACGGAGTTTACGGAAAGAGAAAAATAATACTTCGAATCAACCAGTCGAAATTAAAGAACTTTAAATAAAAAGAGCAGGGAAGTGGTTGCGACACCTCCCTGCAATCAAGTAGCATAATGTTCAATTCATTGTTTAACCACTTAATGATACAAATCTATGAAAAAACACCGAATCCGGGTGCCGGCTTATAACCGTGCACTTGTAAAATTTTGGAAAATTATGAGGCTAAGTGTATTCTTTATCACGCTTTTTGCGGTACAAACCTTTGCAATAGGCACTTATTCGCAGCAAACACGTTTGACACTCAAAATGAATAACGCCAAAGTGCTTGACATTTTGAACAAAATTGAATCGGAAAGTGAGTTTTTCTTCCTGTTCAATCAGAAGTTAGTCAACGTCGAACGACAAGTCGATGTGGATGTAAGGAATGAAAGTGTTGAAAAAATCTTATCCAGGATTTTTGAAAAAACAAATGTTACCTACCAGGTAAAAGACCGCCAGATTATTTTAACAACTGCGGTTACCAATACCGAGACCGAACAAAAACAAGTAAAGTCGGTTTCGGGAAAAGTGGCCGACTCATCGGGCATGCCCCTTCCCGGAGTATCGGTGTCGGTTAAAGGCACAACGATTGGAACCATTACCGATGCCAATGGCCAATTCAAAATCAACATTCCCGTTGAATCAAAAATTCTTCAGTTTTCATTTGTTGGAATGAGAACCCAGGAAATCGAAGTTTTGAAGGTTACAACCGTTAATGTTGTCATGGAAGAAGAAACCAAGGGGATCGACGAGGTAATGGTTGTTGCTTACGGAACAACAAAAAAATCGACCTTCACCGGTTCTGCTACTGTAATAAATTCAAAGCAATTGGATAAGATTTCCGGTTCGGGCTTTACTGAAGCATTACAAGGAATGTCAACCGGGGTGAACGTTGTTAATTACGAAGGGAATCCGGGGGGCGATACCCGTATTCAGATTCGTGGCATCAGTTCTATGTCGGGTCAAACAACCCCTTTGTATATTGTGGATGGTATGCCTTACGACGGGAAATTAACTTCAATTTCTCCATCAGACATTGAATCTACAACTGTGTTGAAAGATGCGGCTGCTTCTTCGCTTTATGGTTCACGTGCAGCAAACGGGGTTGTAGTTATTACAACAAAAAAAGGAAAAGCAGGTAAAATAGTAGTTAATTTTCATAGTGCATGGGGAACTTCTGACAATGCAGTTAGCAACCCAACAAAAGCTAATCCGTATGAGCAATTAACCAATACATGGAGGGCTATTTACAACGACCAATACTATGTAAATAAATTGAGTCCGCAGGCTGCAGGAGATTATGCATCTTCAACGCTTTTGCCGCACATGGTAAATGCACGTGTAAACTCGAAGGGAGAAACTGTTTATGTAACACCGTTCGCATGGACAGGAGATGCATCTAACTATGTATTACATGATGGAAATGGAAATTGCTATACAAATCCAAAATTGAATATGGTGTGGGATAAAAGCGATTACGACTGGTATGGTGCTGTTTTCTCTCGTAAACTTCGTCAGGATTATGGGCTGGATGTAAGCGGTTCGAGCGCTAATGGAAAAACCAGTTATTTTACATCAGTTTCGTATTTAAACGATAAAGGGTACGCAAATAACCAATATTATAATCGTTACTCATTTCGTACAAGTGTTAATTCTCAGATTAATGATTGGTTTACTTTGGGCGGAAGTTTAGCTTATAGCTATTCACGTCAAAATGTATCAGGGGCAAATCGTGCACTGGTATTCTCCAATACATTAAATTCCCCATGGTTGCGTAATGCAGATAACACAGATTGGGTTTATTCTCAAAAAACGGGCGACCGGATGTATGATTTTGGCGAAAATTCATCTAACTTTTTCGGAATTCATGTTTTGAATAACGGGGGCGATTATTGGCATAACCCGAATGATGAAAGTTTCGACAGCAATGAAGCAGGGATGATAACATCTCACTATTTTGCCGATTTTAAATTACCTTATGATATCAAATTCAAAACTGCAGCTAATATTGATGATATTACTACAAATTATTATTCATATAGTTCAGCTGTACATGGAGAGGGGCAATTAGAACCTTATGGAGTAACAGTTTTGACAAATGGAGGATCGGCTTCAAGGTCGAATTATAAAACGATATCTCTTACCTGGAACAATATTTTGTCGTGGGATAAATCTTTTGGTAATCATAATTTAAATGCCATATTAGGACACGAATTCTATTCGAATAATAAACAATACAATTATGGATACGGAGAAGGCATCATGCAAATAGGCCAATATGAATTAGCTTCAACAACAACTAACTGGGCCGTCAGTTCATCTCGTGATCGATATTCATTGCTTTCATTTTTTGGAAAAGCAGAATACAACTTTATGAATAAATATTATTTGTCTGGATCTATTCGCCGAGATGGTTCTTCTCGTTTCAGCAAAGAAAGCCGTTGGGGCAATTTCTTCTCAGTAGGGACATCCTGGCGTATTTCACAAGAAAAGTTTATGAAAGAGATGGGATGGTTGAATAACCTTGCGCTGCGCGGAAGTTTTGGGACATCAGGGAATGACAAACTAATTCCCCGAAATACAAGCGATGGAACATCAAGTGATAGTAACGAAATTCTGTATGCTTATCAAGGTTATTACGACTCGGATAACTTGTATGGTTCGGCTGGATATAAACCCACAACCGTTGCAACACCAAACTTAAAATGGGAAAAAAACCAACAGTATAATATTGCACTCGATTTCGGCATTTTCGATCGTTTGAGTGGTACTTTTGAATTCTTTAACAAAAGCGCTAAAGATCTGTTGTACTATAGGACACTTCCGCTATCAGCCCAGGTTGGAAATGCAGAAGGTATTAATACCAACATAGGAGATGTTCGCAACCGGGGTTTTGAATTTACATTGAACGCGATAGCAATGCGTAACCAAAATTTCGAATGGAATATTGATTTTAATTTCTCAACGCTGAAAAATGAAGTCACCTATTTACCTGGAGGATCTTACGTTTATACATTGCGTACAGCAGGTTATAAATTAGAAGAAGGACATTCATTATATGAATTTTACATGGTTAAAAATGCCGGGGTCAATCCTGAAAATGGGAATATGCGTTACTGGATTAAAGATGGCAACGGCGGATGGACAACAACCGAGAATTATTCGAAGGTAACCACAAACGATTATCAATATTGCGGTTCTGCTATTCCAAAAGCATTTGGTTCAATCACAAATAGTTTCAAATTTCATGGGTTCGATATGTCTTTTATGTGGTATGCTTCCTTCGGATCTAAAATGTATGACTATGTTTACATGGAACGTACAACCGTTCGCGATGGTGTGGGCATTATCCAAAGTTTAGTTGACGGTGATGTCTGGATGAAACCTGGGGATAATGCAAAATTTCCACGATGGTCAGCTTCTAGTTGCTTAGACACACGCAAACCAAGTGATTTTTACTTATTTAAAAATGATTTCTATCGTCTGAGAAATGTAACATTGGGATATACTTTACCCAACAATTTAGTAAAGAAGGCTGGTCTTTCAAATGTACGTGTTTATTTATCAGGAGATAACCTGCTAACATTTGGCCCGGCAGCTAGCCGTTATACTGAGCCGGAAACCGGTGTCCAGGGTAACAACTACAACGGAAATGCAAATACCGATAGTGGTATTCAAGGTTCCAGAAGAGTATATATGGGAGGTATTCAGGTTTCATTTTAAAACGTAATTTCTCATGAAAAAGATATATAAAACAATTAAGAGTTTACTACTTGCAGGATTGATTTTATCAATAAGTAGTTGTAGCGATGAATTAACAACCAATTCTTCTACCTCGATTGATTCGCAGGTACTTTCAACCGCAGCGGGATTAAATATGGTACTAACATCTGCTTATCATTATTTCTTAATGAACGGTGATCAAGGTGGTACCAGTCAAAATGAGTCTTGTTATGCCGGGATCCCGGGTTATTGCATGTATTACGACTTGGGAGGAGCCGATATTGTTAGTACAATCAACTTTGGCGGTTCTGTTGTAAACAGTTATCGTTTTGACCCGGAACGTACACAAGTTAGCGGAAGTTATGCAAGTAAAATTTGGACTACCATGTATAAAACCATCAACCAGGTAAACATTATTATGGATGCCCTTCCCAGTGCTTCCGGCGACGATGCCCTAAAAACCAAAATTAAAGGCCAATGTTTGGCTATGCGTGGTATTTGCTATTTTCATTTGATTATGAATTATCAACAAACCTATGCCATAGCAAAAAATAAACGTGGCGTTATCCTCCGGCTAACATCTGCCAATGATGAGAACAAGGGATTTTCTACAGTTCAGGAATGTTATAATCAAATAGTTGGCGATTTAACAAGTGCAAAAACATTATTGGCCAATTATGACCGCAATGAAATGTGGAGAATTAATGCAGATGTTGTTTCCGGCGAATTAGCCCGTGTTTACCAGGTTATGGGCGATTGGACCAATGCATTAACCGAAGCACAGACTGTTTATCAAAAACATCAATCATTAATGACAAAGGCCGAATGGAAGAGTGGTTTTAGCAGCCTGATTAGCGATGGATGTTCAGAACTTGTTTGGGGTTTAAAATACACCAACCTTTCCAATATTTCATCAAATACCGAGTTTAACTATTGGTACAATCAAGATCCAAGTTACGGCGAAGGTATGACCGATGGCCCGATTTACAATTTTAGCGATCTTTTTGTTGATGAAAAATATGTTTCTTTATTTGATGATTCAGACTATCGTGGAAGCAAAGTAACAAAAACGAGCAATGTAACTGATAATGACGAAAAGGGATCGATGTTTTGGCATCGGACAAATAACGGAAGCATCGAAATTACTACCAAGTGGGCCTATAATAAATTTAAATACTATGGAGACGCTAATGGGGCTAAACAAGGCCATACTTATCCGGAATTTCCGTTAATGCGTAGTTCCGAAATGTTACTGATCATGGCTGAAGCAAAGGCTAATTTAAACAAAACAGCTGAAGCTTTAACTGATTTGACTAAATTGCAAACAGCGCGTGAAGTAGGAGTAAAAACAACAACATCGTCAAAAGATGAATTATTGGAAGCAATTTATACTGAACGTCGCAAAGAGCTACTCGGAGAAGGTGTTACCGGAATGTATGATTTACTACGTTTGCAAAAACCATTATATCGTTACGGCACCACTGCAGGGCACTATTCCTGGGGACTGGTGTATTTAGACGATTACAATGCTTCGGATGCAGTACCTCACGGTTCGCTTCCTTCAAACGACTACCGGTTTATTTGTCAAATTCCCCAAATGGAATTAGCAAATAATAATGCTATAAGCGAGTCAGATCAGAACCCGTTTAGTGGCAAATGATGCTTTAAAAATTTAAATTACAGCGATTTATATTTAAATTTTACCCCAAAGAGGCTGTCCATAAAATAGTGGGCGGCCTCTTTCTTGTAAAAAGAGGCTGCCAAAAAGCAAATAGTATGTTGGCTTTTTCTCAAAGTCTCTTCATTCTACTTAGACAAATTATGGTTTCAAGACTGAATTACAGAATTCACAGATTTTTTTGCTAAAACCCAAATGCAGTTTGTTTCAGCTTAACTTCGTTTCGTAAAATTTCAATATTGGTAAAGGCGTTTAGATCGCTGTTGTTAAATTATTGAGCTTGATTTGGAAGATCCATCCTTGTCAGAAAATGAAACTGTTTACGCAGACAGCGAAGAAGTTTCTGCAGAAAACAATTCGGCCGACCGTGTTCTCGACAATCAGGAATCAATTTTTTGGCAAACAGGCTATTCATCGTCGCAAAAACCAACACATCCGCACCAAATTGTTATAGATCTTGGTGAAGAAAAAAAATAAAAGGTTTCCGATGCCTGCCACGGACCGACAGCTCTGAACGCGGATTGATTAAAGATTACAAGTTTTATGTAAAAAACTCCATTTAAATTATAAATCAATACTTTACTATTGGAGCATTAAACCTAAACCCGATTCCATGAAGGTTCAAAATCTTAATATTCTCATCTGCATTTAAATACTTCCGAAGACGCGAGATGAAAACATCAAGGCTACGCCCAAGATAATAATCATCAGATCCCCAAACCTTAATTAAGATATCAGAACGGCTGAGAACCTTGTTTGGATTATCACAAAAATAACGAAGTAATTCTGCCTCCTTGTAGGTAAGTGTTTTGCGTTCTCCGGCACAATCGAGTATTAAACTATCAAAGTAGAAACTGAACAGACCAACTTTATAATAATTTTTCTCGGTAGTCAATTCGCTTTCATTATTGTTTACAATACTTCTTTTCAGAAAAATTCCTATTTTCAGCAAGAGTTCTTCCATACTGAATGGTTTTGTAATATAGTCGTCAGCACCAAGAGTAAGACCCAGAATTTTATCTTCTGTCATCGAACGTGCGGTTAGGAAAATAATTGGGACATGATCGTTTACTAACCTTATTTCTCTGGCTAAAGTAAACCCATCTTTTTTAGGCAGCATAACATCAAGCAAACACAAACTGAACTTTTCAGAATTAAAAAGCTGAAAACCGGCTTCTCCATCCACAGCTGAAGATACAACATAACCAACCTGTTCCAGGTTATCCTTAATTATAAAATTTAGAGTTTGGTCGTCTTCAACCAAAAGAATTTTCTCGCCTTGAAAGTTCATTGTCATAATTTCTTTGTTTCGACTATAAAAGTAGTGCCTTTCCTCGTATTTTCCATTACCCTGATATTCCAACCATGCCGGTAAACAATTTTTTTCACATAATCAAGCCCTAATCCAAATCCTTTGACATCGTGAATATTGCCCGTTGGAATTCGGTAGAAACGATTAAATATTCTTTTTCGTTCTGCCATTGGAATTCCTATTCCATTGTCCTCAAATGAGATATGATAACGACGCCTGGTCTCCTTGATACCAATAATGATTTCAGGATGGACATGACAATATTTAATCGCATTATCAAGAATATTGAAAATTAAATTCGAAAAATGAAGCTTATCAGCTTTAATATGCGCATTTTCACAATCAGAATCGACTTTCACTAAATATTGGCGGCCATTCTGGCTATTTTTGAATTCCTGGATAGTCTCACCAATAAAAGCGTTAAGCTCAATATCTTCCAAATGCAATTTTAGTTTCGTTTTTTCGATAGTAGCCATTTGCAAAAGTTTTTCGACATGCGCTGAAAGTCGTTTGTTTTGCTGTCCAACAATTTTTACATATTCAGCAAGCCGCTCTGGTTGCTCACAAATCTTTGGACTCGACAATACCTTGGCAGCCAAATCGATTGATGCAATAGGAGTTTTAAATTCATGAGTGAGGTTATTAATAAAATTCTTTTGTATCTCACTCAACTGTTTTTGTTTAATAATAACGTAAAGTGCGTATCCAAAGAAAATGACTACAAAAAATAAAATGCCATTTAGAAAATACCAGGTTAAGAGCCTTGTACTGTAAAACTCTGATCTATCGGGGAAATGGACTCCGAAATAATAGGTGTATTTTTCGCAGGTTGGCAATGTACACACCTTATGTTTTTTCTCGATTTTGGAAACGGGTTTGGTATAATGCTTTTCAAACATGATTTCCTCCATGCTGCAATCTGACGAATCGGCACTCTTAACCGGCTTTATTGCAGATGGAATAGAATCGCGTTTTATAGTATTGCCATGAATCATTTTTTGCGAATTACAGTCGTAAATAGCGTACTCGTAAGTTAAATTCAGGTTTCTCTTTCTGAATTCGACATCAAGAAAATGCTCTAAAAGATTGGGATCGATTACATCGTTAACATTAACAACGTAATAGTTATTCGAGATTTGCTCAACCTGGCACACTTCAGAGCTTTTCCTGTCATGATGAAAAGTTTTCGCATTATAATCGTTGATTTGGCCGGCCACATTCCTCAATGCACTTGTTACCTGCAAATGAAATTGCCTTTCATTCAAATCATACGAATTTTTCAAAAAGAAAAATTGGGTTATTAGAATTCCAACTACAGCAAAGGTGGCTAGTATAACTAAAAAACCTATGGAATTCCGTTTCATTTTAAGGTACTGTATTTGAGTTTAATTCTTCTTTGTCGCATTCAAAAATCAAGAGTTTTAACTCGTTAACCAAGAACTAAAAGGCGAAAATAAATAAAAAAGAGAAAGGAAATGAGTGTTAACATCTCATTAACAAAACTTTGGTTGTCATTAACTTGCAGGCAATAAAAGATTTTTTAGTTTTGTTTTCAGGATAAATAAGCTATTGTTCAAATGTTATATTAAATTAATTAATGATATGAAGGTTTCATTTTCTATTTTGCTAACTTTTCTTCTTTGTTTGCCTTTGGTAAACAGTGCCCAAACAGCAAATAAAGCTCGTATTGCATTTGAGAAGTTGCAACACAATTTTGGTACTTTTAAGGAAGAACTTGGGCCACAAACAGTTTCCTTCAATTTTAAGAATGATGGTAATGTTCCTTTGATCTTAAACAACGTACAAGCATCGTGTGGATGTACAACTCCCGAATGGACCCGTGAACCCATATCTCCGGGTGCAAAAGGAATTATTAAAGTTAGTTACGACCCTAGAAACCGACCAGGTATGTTCAATAAAACTATTCGGGTAAGTTCGAATGCCGAAAATTCGGAAGTAGTACTAACTATTATGGGTGAAGTTACACCAAGAGCCCGTACTCTTGAGGAAGATTTTCCGACACAGATAGGTCCGATTCGTGCAAAAACCAATTACATTGCCTTTCCTTCAATCAAAGAAAACCAGATAAAAAAAGACAGTACCGAGGTTATTAATACTTCCGATCAGGCTATTCAGTTAAGTTTTAAAACCCCGCCACCACACATTATGGCAACAATACGACCCGCTAAAATTGGGCCCAAACAAAAGGGTTATATTGTAGTTACTTTTGATGCTACAAAAATTAAGGCCTATGGTTTTATCTCCAACCGTTTATATTTGAACATTGACGGGCAGGATGATTACCGCAATTCGATAGCAGTTAGCACGACTTTGGAAGAAGACTTCTCTCGTTTATCTGCCGAAGACCTGAAAAACGCTCCGGTTGTGACGTATGACTCTGATTCATTTGACTTTGGAGATATTAAGCCAAATATGAAAAATGAACATACCTTTAGTTTAAAAAACTCAGGGAAAAGAGATTTGGTTATTCGTGATGTAAAAAGTTCATGTGGCTGTACTGCTGTTACACCCTCAAAAAATGTAATTCCGGCAGGTGAAAGTGTACCGCTAAAAGTTACATTCGATTCAACAGGTAAAAGCGGGCGCCAGAACAAAACAATCACAGTAATTACAAATGATCCCAAAAATCCAACAACGGTTCTCCGTATTTCAAGTAATATTGTTAGCCAATAGTTGATAAATCTACAATAGATCAGCCGGTTCTGTCGCTAGAACCGGCTTTTTTTTACTTGATTAATAAGATTTAAGTTTTCAGGTATCCAAAGTTCAGTCCCGAACCGTTACATTCGCATAAAATTTCAAGTATGATTGCAGATCAACATCATTCACATATAGAAAACGATCCGGAATACGCCGGTCTCACAGTTAACGAAGGAATTGAGCCATTGTCATCAGTCAACGAAGATTCGGTTAAACGTTTCCTAAAAAACAAGAAAAAGAAAATCCTGACGGTTTCTCAATATGTAGAAGGTATTTTAAATGGAGACATTACTATTCTTAGCCAGGCAGTTACCCTGGTTGAAAGTTCAAAACCCGAACACCAGGAATTTGCACAGGAAATTATCCTGAAATGCTTACCGTTCTCAGGAAATTCAGTCCGTATTGGAATAACCGGCGTTCCGGGTGTTGGCAAAAGTACCTTTATCGAAGCAATGGGTAAATTTATCACTTCGAAAGGCCAGAAACTGGCTGTTTTGGCTATCGACCCCAGCAGCGAGCGCACCAAAGGAAGCATTTTAGGCGACAAAACCCGCATGGAAGAATTGTCGGCTGATCCTCTGGCTTATATCCGGCCTTCCCCATCAGCCGGATCATTAGGTGGTGTAGCCCGAAAAACCCGCGAAACTATTATTTTATGTGAAGCTGCTGGTTATAACCATATTTTTATTGAAACGGTTGGAGTTGGTCAAAGCGAAACTGCTGTTCATTCCATGGTCGATTTTTTCCTGCTACTTATGCTTGCCGGGGCTGGCGACGAATTGCAGGGAATTAAACGCGGTATCATGGAAATGGCTGATGCAATTACAATTAATAAAGCCGATGGCAATAACATTGAAAAAGCCGGATTAGCACGGATTCAATACCAGAATGCTTTACATTTGTTTCCGGCTACTGAATCGGGTTGGGTTCCAAAAGTTCTGACATGTTCAGCCTATATGAAAACCGGGATCAACGAAATCTGGGATACTATCAACGATTACATAAAAATGACAAAAGCCAGCAACTACTTCCAGCACAGACGCAATGAGCAATCAAAATTCTGGATGTACGAAACTATAAACGAACAACTTCGGAACAATTTCTACCAAAACGAAATAATTAGCCAAAAGCTTTCCGAGTCAGAAAATAAAGTTTTAAAGGAAGAGCTTTCGTCGTTTGTGGCAGCAAAAAAGTTGCTCGATTTATACGATCAGATTAGAAAAAACAATTAATAACTAATAAATCAAATCAATGAGAAATGTTTTAGCAATTTTGATTTTTGCATTGGCAGCTTTTTCATGCCAGTCGGCAAAAGATGAGTATTCAATAAAAGGTTCGATTGCAGGAGTAGACAAAGGGAAAGTTTATCTTCAGAAAATTGTTGAGGGGCAACCAAAAACTGTCGATTCAACCAATGTTACTGATGGCAAATTCTCTTTTAAAGGAAAAATGGGAATACCCGAATTTAGGGTTCTTCGGTTAAATGACCGCGAATATTTTGCTCAGTTTTTTCTTGATAACGCCAATATTACAGTCGCTGCCAAAAAAGATAGTTTAAGGGCCACCAAAATCACGGGCTCACCCACCAACGATGTGTTTAAAGCTTATGCTGCCGAAATGGATAAACTGGGTAAAGAAATGCGGGAACTTCAGGAAAAATACCAGAATGCCATGTCGACTGGCAATACCGATGCAGAAAATAAAGCCAAAATTGATTATCAGGCAATGATTGATAACAACAAGGTTTTTACCAAGAATTTCATTAAAGAACATTCAAATTCGGTAGTTTCAGCATTCATATTAATTCAGCTTGCAACGCAATTTGAAAGTAATGATGTTGAAGATATGGTAAATAAGTTTACTCCTGAAATTGAAAAATCGGAATATGTAGTAAAACTGAAAGAATTGGTTCAGGAGCAGAAAAAAACAGCAATTGGCGCTATTGCGCCCGATTTTACAATGAACGACACAGAAGGGAAACCAGTCTCGTTGTCGTCGTTTAAAGGGAAAATTGTTTTAGTTGATTTTTGGGCCTCATGGTGTGGCCCCTGCCGACAGGAAAATCCTAATGTTGTTAACCTGTACAAACAATATCATAGTAAAGGCTTTGAAATTCTGGGTGTTTCGCTCGACCGTGCAAAAGAGGAATGGTTGAAAGCAATAAAAGATGATAACCTGACCTGGACACATGTTTCCGACCTTCAGTTTTGGCAAAATGTAGCGGCCCGCCTTTATGGTGTAAATTCAATCCCGCAATCGTTTCTGGTAGACAAAGATGGGAAAATCATCGGCAAAAGCCTGAGAGGAGACCAGTTGGCAAAAAAACTGGCCGAGTTATTCCCCAATTAAAACATTTTTTTTGAATAATTATACAATTAGGAAAGCCGCATAAAGCGGCTTTCCTAATTTACAGAATATTCAAAACATTTTGTTACCAGAGGTGTTATAATACTGTTTCGATTTAAAAATAAGAAGAATCATGAGTTACGATTTAATAGTTATAGGAAGTGGTCCTGGCGGATATGTGGCTGCAATAAGGGCTGCACAGTTAGGTTTAAATGTTGGCGTTGTTGAACGTGAAAACCTTGGGGGAATATGCCTTAACTGGGGATGTATTCCAACCAAATCGCTGCTGAAAAGCGCACAGGCTTTTGAATATGCCCAACATGCAGCCGATTATGGTGTTTTAATTTCGGGTGAAGTGAAACCCGATTTTCAGGCTATGGTTAAACGAAGCCGTGGAGTTGCTGAAGGTATGAGCAAAGGGATACAGTTTCTGTTTACAAAAAATAAAATTGAAATATTAAATGGGAATGGCCGTTTGATCGACAAGAACACAGTAGAGGTGACCGATTCGACCGGAAACCGTGCACTCTATTCAGCAAAAAATATAATCCTGGCCACTGGAGCCCGTTCGCGCGAATTACCAAATTTGGAACAAGATGGAGAAAAAGTTATTGGCTATCGCGAGGCAATGACTTTGCCCCGCCAGCCTAAATCGATGGTTGTTGTTGGGTCAGGGGCTATAGGTAGTGAATTTGCTTATTTTTATCAAACTATTGGTACCGATGTTACTTTGGTTGAATATATGCCCAATGTTGTTCCGAACGAAGACGAAGAAGTATCGAAAACCCTTGAACGTTCGTTTAAAAAACTAAAAATAAAGGTATTAACTAACGCTTCGGTTGAAACAGTTGATACAAGTGGAGATATATGCAAAGTAACTGTAAAAACAAAAAAAGGAGAAGAAGTTATTGAAGCAGAAATAGTTTTATCGGCAGTTGGAATAGCGCCAAATATCGAAAATATTGGACTTGAAGATGTTGGGATTGTTTTGGAGAAAGGTAAGATAAAAGTGAATGAATTCTGCCAAACAAATGTTGAAACCGTTTATGCAATAGGCGATATTATTCCTGGACCAGCCTTGGCTCACGTAGCTTCGGCTGAAGGTATTTTGGCCGTTGAAAAAATTGCAGGACTAAACCCGCATCCGATTGACTACACAACAATACCGGGATGTACTTATACTAATCCTGAAGTTTCGTCGGTTGGAATTACCGAACAAAAGGCCAAAGAACTTGGGTTAGACATTAAAGTAGGTAAATTCCCATACAGCGCAAGCGGAAAAGCAAGCGCAGCCGGTCAAAAGGATGGTTTTGTAAAACTTATTTTTGATGGAAAATATGGAGAGTTGATTGGCGCTCACATGATAGGAGGTAATGTAACCGAAATGATTGCAGAGTTGGTTGTAGCCAAAAAACTTGAAATAACTGGACACGAACTTATTAAGTCGATACATCCGCACCCAACCATGAGCGAAGCTATAATGGAAGCGGCCGCCGCTGCCTATAACGAAGTTATTCATTTATAGTTATAAAACGATGCAAATTCTGTGATAAACACAAAGATTCCAATGTTTGGAAAGAACAAAGCCTTTCATTCACCCATTATTCTAAAAAGTAGATTGTTGTTATGAATATATCTATGTAAACTTTGATCAGTAAAACCCGGTTCTGCCGGGTTTTGTTTTATTCGAACAATAAAGTTCATCGTTTAAATATTCATAAATAATTGATTTTCAACTAGATTGAACACGGAGTCATAAATATTTATATTTTTGTGTCGAATTAAATTTTACGTATCACCTATGAATAAACTTGCTGTTTTTGTTTTAGGAGCACTGCTTATAATGAATACTGCTTTTGCAGGTGGAATTCTGACCAACTCTAACCAAAGTGCACAGTTTGTGCGAATGCTTTCAAGAAATGCTTCAACTGATCTTGATGCCGTTTATTTTAACCCGGCTGGATTGACTCAAATGAAGAACGGGTTCTATTTTTCTCTTCATAATCAAACTATTTTTCAAACCAAAACAATTACCAGCGAGTTTGGACAAAACATGAGTCCAAAACTTCCTCTATTGTATGATAAGTACGAAGGTGTTGTAAAAGCGCCTGTATTCCCTTCAGCTTTTGCCGTTTATAAAAACGATAATTGGGCATTTTCAGCGGGCTTTGGGCCTAATGCAGGAGGAGGAAGCGCTAAATACGATCATGGGTTACCATCATTCGAAAAGCAAATTGCACGGTTGGTACCAGCAATGTCGGGTCTAAGCTCTTTAGGCTATCCGGTTACTGCCTACGATGTTGATATCTCATTTGAAGGAACCTCGGTATTTTGGGGTATCCAGGCAGGAGCCACTTACAAAGTAAACAAAGCCATTTCGGTTTATCTTGGAGCTCGTTATGTCCCAGCCATTAACACTTACAAAGGAAGTATCACCAATATACAAATTGGCCAGGCAGGAGCCCTGCAAAATGCGCAAACATATCTTGCCGGTGCAGCTGGTGTTGCAACGGCTAAATCGCAGGCAACAGCAGCAGCTGCAGCAAGTTTACAACCACTCGTTGCCGGTGGCGCAGGTAACTATACTTTGGCCCAGGTTCAGGCTGCCGGTTATATTTCGGCTGCACAAAGAGCACAAATAGAGGCTGGTTTGCAACAACTAGGGCTTACTTCTGCACAAATTAGTGCCATGTCGGTTTCAACAGCGCAAACAACTTATTCTTCAACATCTGCTTCATTGGCAACAGTTGCCACGTCCTTGAATTCAAAAATACCAGCGCTTGCCGATAAAAGAGTCGATACCAAACAAACTGGATCAGGAGTTACACCAATTATTGGACTCGATATTCATTTGGACAAACTGAACATAGGATTAAAATATGAACATAAAACCTACCTTACCTTAAAAAACTCGACAACTGTTGACGACATCAGCATGTTCCCCGACGGGCAGAAAACGCCAAGCGATATTCCTGCAATCATTGCCGGGGGTGCCGATTATGAATTGACCAACAAACTTAAGGTATCAGGATCATTTGATGTTTACCTTGATAAGAATGTTGAATGGGGCAATAACATCTACGGGGTACACCGTACTATTGACAAAAATTACGTTGAACTTGCTTTTGGCGCTGAGTATAAATTAACTGATAAATTTAAATTAAGCGCCGGCTATTTGAACTCTAATACTGGTATTGGCGAGTCGTACCAAAGCGATTTTGGATTCAGTAATGATTCGTACACGGTAGGTATGGGGTTTCAGTGGAACCTGAATGAAAGGCTTACCCTTGATGCCGGTATGATGCTTACAACCTACAAAGATTATACAAAAACATTTGTAGAAGCGGCTCCAATTGGAACATATACTGAAACTTACGGGAAAGACACCTTTACTTTGGGCTTTGGAATCGCTTATAAAATTTTCTAATAAACAGGAACAAATATTACAATAGAATAATTGATTGATGGATGGTAATTGATCGGGTAAAAGCAATTTATCCGATCTTTTTTTGTACTCATTTTATTTTTCTGAAACGTAGTTTGTCTTCGGCTGTCATTTTCTCACAGGCGTATTGAATAACCAGCCGGGGCGCTGTATCCTTATATTTCAGTAAAAATGTTTCAACTTCTGCCGGGCTTATTTTCCATGCCTCGCGCAAAAACCAACCCATACCCTGGTGAACTTCCCTTTCTGTATCTTCCATCAGCCGTTCAACAAATAAAACTGATGGCATTACTTCCTTAACCTTTTTTACGTGCTTAATTAAGGTTACCGGAACACATCTGCGTTGAAATTTATAAGGAGAATTAAGCCAAGGTTTAAATTCTTCGGGGTTAATTATTTTCTTCTCCAGAAATTTTGGAAGCACAAACATTCCTAATGTATCAGCATGGGCCCAATTATTTATGCTTACCGAAAACCAACCCGAAATTGTCTGAAACGTTTCTGGTGTAAAGTGCTTCCAAAGTCCGTTAAGCAAAAGTAGCCCAAATGATATTTCTTCGTACTTGCAACTAGCCATAAAATCAGGCATTGCCTCTAAAATGGTAGGCAAATCAATTTCACCAGCTTGCAGTAATTCCTTTACCTTACCATGAAGCTGGGGCGCTGTAAGACCATATCCTACAAATTCTTCCTTAAAAAAGCGTTGCGATTTTTGTAATTGTTCTTCGCAGGCATTGGCTTCGCAATAAGTCCGTACTTCCTGAATGAGTTGATTTGCTATCATAATTAGTTAAATTAACAGGTTTTGTTGTTCACAATCTGTTCGATGATAATATTTTTAATTCGTATAAATTTTTGTCTTACGTCTTAAATCTGAGTATTAACATGATCAGTTTTTCAAAGTATCCAACGAATTTGATCGGCTTTAGAATACGAACTATTAATGGCCCTTTTCTTCCCGTGGAACAATTAACCTATCTCCGGTTCCTTGTATCATTATGCGTTCCCATTCTTTTCCATAACCCGGCTGAAGTGGTTTCTTCGGAATATTCTTTGCATTACCATTGTCGAGTAACTTGTGCCCATCAGTTATTTTAATATTGCCATCCATGTATTTCATAAACAGGTAATGGTAAAATTCTTTCCAGTCGGCAACAAGTTTATCTCCGGTATAAACCGAATAATTAGTCAGGTAACCCGTTGCCGAAACCTGGTTCTTTTTGTACTGTTCCAGAGCCTGCTGATCAACAACTGCAACTTCACCTATAAACCGGCGTTCGAGTTGAGCCTGGTATTCTTCAATTTCGGGGTGAATAACATTATAACGCGAATAAGCCCAGTTGTTTACCTGGTTGAATGTCCAGAAAGCCGAAGTTTCCGACCAGCTGATCATTGATCCGTTACCTAAAGCATAGCTTTCAGGAACATGAGTAATGCCGCAATACATTGGGGCATATACGCAACCATCGGTATCGTCAACCCCAAACCAAAAAATGCCACCTATTGGCGCTGGTAACCATCCTCTCGACTGCGCTACAAAACTGTAACCCGTTTGCTGGGTAGCAATAGCCCTTTCGCAAATATAGGTGGTACTATCAACTTTAAATTCCATCGGTCGCCAGCGGTAAGGCGCTTTGTATGGCCCTGCACCCGGATCATTGCGCATATCAAGCGGTGTATCCTCGTAGTGGTCACGCATTCCGGCCATTACCTGCTCCAGAGTAACCGGAGAATCGGGTTTTACCCACAATGGCAATCGATTCGAAACAAATCCATTTGGATTCAGGCTATTATCGTTAAACTTTGCATCGTGCGAAAATTTTCCCGTTACATAATTGGTGTAGGTCTGGCTTTCGCGTATTTCCTTGTTTATTTTCCTGAAAAACGACCAAACACGAGCGTCGCAGGCTCGGGCACCACTAAAAGTAACTGGGTTGTAAACGTCGGAGAAGCTGAATGATTCGTCGGTCCCTTTATAAAAATCGTGTGCTTTGGCAAAGCTAATAACATCGGGCGAATGAAAAGTGGTTTGTCTCGGATCATTCCAGTTGTTGGCTTTCTGGAAAGGGAACGTTGTTATACGAGCCTGATTGGCGTGTCCGCTCACATAACCGTCAGGAACCTGGCGGGCCACCCACAGAGCGCCTTTCTCGAATTTACCTTTGCCAATCAGTTCCATGATCCAGGCTTCATTGGCATCTGAAATAGAAAATGATTCACCACCCGAAGCATAGCCATATTCAGCCACCAGTTCGGTCATTACTTTAATCATCTCGCGCGCTGTTTTTGCGCGTTGCAGCCCGATGCGCATCAGTGAGCCGTAATCGAGAATAGCATCGGATGGACCATATAATGAAGGAAGACCTCCAAAAGTAGTTTCGCCTATGGCAACCTGAAACTCGTTCATAAACTGAACCACCGAATAAGTATGCGCTACTTCAGGAATTGTTCCCATGAGTCTGCCGTTTTCGTAATGATAAACTTCACATAAATCGCCCGGTTTATGGTCGGCTGCCGGGTAAAAAGCTATAGCTCCAAAACGGGTGTGTGAATCGGCTGCATAAGTAATCATTACCGAATGATCGGCTGTTGCTCCTTTGGTAACTATGAGGTTAGTGCAGGCAAATATCGGCATTACATCAATTAACAAATTGAAAATCAGGAAAAATAAAAGAATTCGGTTTATCATGGTTTACTATTTTTTACAAAAGTAAAGAAAAAGTAAAATTGTCGAATTTGAGTGACTTGGAATAGAATAAATATTTGCTGCAAAGACGGCGGCTGATATAAAATAAAAGAATTATAGATGTTGCATAAAATGAATTGTCCAAAATTGGAATTCATGGAAAGGGCCTAAATAGAACGATACAAATAAATCCAGAGATTTTACATTATTAAAATCAGGAGATTGGGATTTGTGGCTTCGGTTAGAGGCTGAAACCAGGGCGATTACAGTATTAGAAAATAACGACAAAGAACCAACCCGAAATTTAAATTTTGATAAGCAAAACCCAGATGAAGAGTCGTGATATGTACAATTGAATATTTCCTATTAAATGTTTTCTTGTCTTGATGAAAGTCTGACAAAAGTCGAACTTTCATCAAGACAATACTTTTTAGATTATTACAGTCATTATCGAATGCGCCAAACTAACGGTTTGTGCGGCTTTTCCTTCGATCCACAAACAGAATGGCAGCTTTTGATCGGACGTATTTAAAACTACAACAACCATTTTACCATTTGGATTGAGGAATGCTGTTGCCTGAAGCTTGTCGCGGTTTGTTGAACAGCTGATTCGTTTCGCTCCGGGCTGGATAAATTTGGAGAAATGACCAATGTAGTAATAACTGTTGGTGTAAATCAGTTTACCGGTTCGGGTGTCGGCATGTACAGGTGCAAAACAAAAATTGCCCACGTGGTTTGGTCCGCCTTTTTCGTCTAGGAGTACATTCCAGTCGGTCCAGGCAACGGTTCCACAATTAAAATCGTTTACCATCGAAGTTCCGTATCGCTCGCCCAAGGCCCAGTCGTTTACCCGGTCGAGATTAAATTTTTCGACACATCCTTCAGTAAAGATCAGGTTTTTATCAGGGAAAGCCTCTTTCACACGCCTGAGATTATCGAATTGCATAGCGCTGCCTGTCCATGTTTCGTACCAGTGAAAACCAATTCCCCAAACGTATTTTGCTGCTTCCTGGTCATTCAAAAGTGTACTCGCACGCTGGTAAATCAAATCGCGGTTATGATCCCAACAAATTAGTTTCTTGCCGCTTAACCCACTTCTTTTTAACGTCGGCCCAAGGTATTTCTTAACAAAGTCGCGTTCTTCTTCAGCAGTATAAATGCATGATTCCCAAATCTGACGGGCCATAGGTTCGTTTTGCACCGAAAGTCCCCAAACCGGAATCCCTTTGGATTCGTAAGTTTTTATAAACTTCACAAAATGATTGGCCCAAACCTGGGCGTATTTGGGCAATAAATGGCCCCCATGCAAAACATCGTTGTTATCTTTCATCCATCCTGGTGGGCTCCATGGGCTTACAAACATCGGCAACTTACCACCGGCAGCAGCAATGGCTTTTTTAATGAAAGGAATTCTGTACTTTTCGTCGTGTGCCAGATTGAATGTTGCCAAAATGGTGTCTTTTTCTGCAACGTAAGCATAAGTATCACTCGAAAAATCGCAGCTGGCAATGTTGGTTCGGGCAAAATTGTAGCCAATCCCCTTTGCACGGTCGTAATAAGCAGTTAGCAGTTCTTTTTGAACAGCATCCGGCAGTTTGGCAAAAACTTCGGCTGAAGCATCGGTTAATGCGCCGCCCACTCCGATGTAAGTTTGAAAAGTACGTCGGGGGTCAATGAAAACACAGACTTGTGTTTCGAGCGGTTGTCCGAAATTTTCAAACGAAATTTCGCCTGTTTTAGTTAGCCTTAACGATGAGTCTTTGGCAGTAACAAAAACCTGTGCTTTTGAATGGGAAACTTGTTGTTCGGTTTTTTGCGCCAAACTCAAAGAAAATATTCCCTGGCATAGGATAAAAAATAGAATTGTTTGAATCTTGTTCATGGTAACTTGTTTGTGTAGGTTTAAAAATGCGCTATAAAATTACAAAATTAAGCTCATACAAAATAAAACCCCTTCACCAACTGATAAAGGGATATATTCTAGTTTTGGCTACAACAAACATGCCCTGCAAAAACTATCAATTCCTTTCGCAAAAATTATTCATTCAACGAGTTACATATTCTCTGGTTCATCTCGTGAACACGTGCTTCGTCAATCTTAATTACTTTACGGTCGTAAGTCATTAAACCATTTACTTCACCTTCAACATCGGTGGTTTGGGTATAAACCGCAGCAGAGAAACCTGATTTTATAAACTTCAGCAACGATTCGGCATATTTCACATATTCATCGGTTACCTCTCTCGAATTTTTAAACTGAACATATCCCCAGTTTTTATCGGTGTTCCAAAGGTGTCCCTCCATTGCAAGTCCAATCCCGCCATATTCGCCTAAAACAGTAGCCCGTTGACCATCAAACAGGTACATGTCCGGTCCAGGATAGTTGTGCAAATCGAGTATATCTCCTACCGGATAATGATTTCCACCGCTGGCAGGATTTACTAAACGGCTGGGGTCATAAGTCTTGGTCCACTCAACAATTTCAGGGGTTTTAAATTGTCCCCACGATTCGTTAAACGGCACCCAGGTTACAACACAAGGATTTGAATACAGATAATCTATAATTTCTTTCCATTCTTTGCGGTAATTGGTTTCCGATTCTGCGCTCCTGAAAAACTCGTTTCCATTGAAATAATTGTGATTTTGCCATTGGGGCGAACGGTCGCCGCTTGGCATATCCTGCCATACCAAGATACCCAATTGATCGCAATAGGTATACCAGCGGGCAGGTTCAACTTTTACATGTTTACGGATCATGTTAAAGCCAAAGTCTTTGGTTTTCTGAAGATCGTACTTCAAAGCTTCATCGGTAGGGGCAGTGTATAAACCATCGGGCCACCATCCCTGGTCGAGTGGCCCAAACTGGAAACATGGTTTGTTGTTCAACTCAAGACGGACAATGCCGTTTTTATCGCGTTTAGTCGATACTTTTCTCATGGCAAAATAGCTGTTTACCTGATCGGTAACAATGCCACTGCTTGAAAGACTCACCTTCATGGTATAAAGAAACGGCGAATCTGGACTCCATAATTTTGCATCAGGAATAGATATTTCAATTTTTTCTGTGGCGTTCGCCTTTACAGAAGCTATTTCTTTGGTTCCATCAAAAACCCTGACATCAACAATATCGCCATACGAAGCTCCGCTTGCTACAAGCGATATAAAAACTTTACCTTTATCAATGTCGGGAATAGTACAAAGATTTCCAATATGTTTGGCATTTACCGGTTCAAGCCAAACTGTTTGCCAGATACCGGTAACCGGAGTATACCATATTCCACGCGGTTCGCTGGTTTGTTTTCCGCGAGGCTGAAAACCTTTATCCGTTCCATCCCAAACGCGAACAACCAGCTTTTGAGCCCCCGCTTTGTTTAGGAATGGGGTTAAATCGAAACTAAAAGGTGTATAACCACCCGTATGAGAACCTATTTTAATATCATTTAACCAAACATCTGTTTTCCAGTCAACAGCGCCAAAATGAAGTATTATATTTTTACCTTTCCATTTAGCCGGAACTTCAAAAGTACGTTTGTACCAAACTTCATTTTCGCTACCTACCGGTTTCATTACTCCTGAAAGGCTTGATTCAATGGGGAAAGGAACCAGAATTTGTCCGGCAAAGGAAGTGGGTTCAACTGAGCCAGCTTTGAGTATTGAGTAATCCCAAAGTCCGTTCAGGTTTTGCCAGTCGGCTCGTTCCAAAAGTGGTCGTGGATATTCGGGCAATACATTCTTAACATCAATTTTTTCGGACCACGAAGTTTTTATTTTTTCTCCAGCCGGTTTCCATTGGCTAAAGGTTTGAAAAATGCTTAAACAAAAGAGAATCAAAAGGAAATGTTTTTTCATTTTATATAGTTGATTTTAATGTTAGTGCTAGCTAAAGTAGAAATATTTTCACCGTTAATAATGTTTTCTTTTACTAAAACTAATACAGACTATTGAATTTCACTTGTATTAATTAGATAAATGAGTCATTTTTGATGAATTAATTCAAACCAACTTTTAAAACCCATAATTCATGAAGATTATTTCTTACAAAGCAAATTTTTTGTGGTTTGCTTTACTCCTTGTTTTTGGCGCGTTTTTATTTAGTTCGTGCACCAAAACGCAAAAGACTACACCTGTAACAACAACCAAAAATCTTCGCGCCCCAGCTTATCCCCTTGTAACCATCGACCCATACACCAGTGCATGGTCGAATACCGATCAGCTATTCGATGCACCTGTTCGTCACTGGACAGGCAAACAGCATGGATTGATTGGCGCTTTACGTATTGATGGCCAGGTGTACCGTTTCCTTGGGAAAGAAGAACTTCCTCGGGTTGCAATTCTTCCAATGGCCAACCTGGGACCATGGAATTGCCTTTTCACCAACACAAAACCGGCAAATGGATGGGAAAAACCTGAGTTTAATGCATCAAAATGGTCGGTTGGGAAAGGCGCTTTTGGAACCGAAGGAATGCCCGATTTGGCCACTCCGTGGTTAACTTCCGATATTTGGGTCCGTCGCGAATTTACCATCGATGCAAATATTCCCGATCTTCCATTGTACATTATTTATTCTCACGACGATAATTTTGAACTTTACCTGAATGGAACAAAACTTGTTGATACTGGATATTCATGGAAAAATAATGTCGTGCTTCCAATGGATGCGCAAATGAGAAGTTTGCTGGTGAAAGGTGGAAAAAATATGATTGCCGCCCATTGCTTCAACAAAACCGGGGGCTCTTTAGTCGATTTTGGAATTTACCAGGACAATCAGAAACAGGAAATCTTTACTCAATCAGCTGTTCAGAAATCGGTTACACTGTCGGCAACTTCAACTTTTTACGAATTTACCTGTGGCCCCATCAATTTAAGCCTGAAATTTACTTCTCCCCTATTGCCACAAAACCCGGATATTCTTTCGCGTCCGGTAAGTTACATTAGTTACGAAGTTGCATCGAATGATGGACAAAAACACGATGTCCAGGCATATTTTGAAACAACGCCAGAATGGGCAGTCGACCAGATTTCGCAGGAGATTTCTATTGAAAAAGGAGAAACAGATGGATTAACTTATTTCAGGGCAGGAACGACAGAACAGCCTGTTTTAGCTAAAAAAGGCGACGACCGACGAATCGATTGGGGATATTTCTACCTCTGCGGAGAAAAAACTCCTGAAATGAGCTATGCTATGGGCAAATACCAACCGATAAAACAAGATTTTGCCGATTCAGGAACATTAACAAGTCCGGGTGAAACGAAACTTGTTACCAAAATGATTCCTGAAATGCCGGTTATGGCTTGCGTTCAACAATTGGGTAAAGTATCCGGGGAAAAAGCCTCAGGCAGAATTATGATTGGTTACGACGATTTGTACTCCATCCAATATTTCAATGAAAACCGTATGGCATGGTGGAAAAAAGACGGCCAGGTAACAATGGATGCCGCTCTGAAAGCCGCCAATACCGAATACAATCAACTGATGGAAGCCTGTACCCAATTCGACAATCAGCTTTGGAAGGATGCGGTAAAAGCTGGAGGTGAAAACTATGCTGAATTATGCGTTTTAGCTTTCCGACAAGCTATTGCCGCCCACAAACTAATCAAAGACAGAGAAGGCAACACGATTTTCCTCTCGAAAGAAAATTTCAGCAACGGATCAATTGGTACTGTTGATGTAACTTATCCTTCTGCCCCACTCTTCCTGATTTACAATCCCGATTTGCTGAAAGGCATGTTAACGCCTATTTTCTATTTCTCGGAAAGCGGAAAATGGAACAAACCTTTTGCCGCTCATGACGTTGGCACATATCCACTAGCCAACGGACAAACTTATGGTGGCGACATGCCGGTTGAAGAATGTGGAAATATGCTTATCCTCACCGCAGCTATCGCAAAGGCTGAAGGTAGTGTTGCTTATGCAGAAAAGCACTGGCAAGTACTGACGGTTTGGGCCGACTACCTTTTAAAAAACGGATTAAATCCCGAAAACCAGCTTTGTACCGACGACTTTGCCGGCCATTTTGCACACAACACCAATCTTTCGGTGAAAGCCATCATGGGCATTGCCAGCTACGGGAAACTGGCTGAAATGCTTGGCAAAAAAGATATAGCTGATAAATACCTTGCTCAAGCAAAGGAAATGGCAGGAAAATGGGTTGAAATGGCCAGCGACGGCGACCATTTCCGTTTGACATTCGATCAGCCCGGAACCTGGAGCCAGAAATACAACCTCGTTTGGGACAAAATTCTTGGCTTCAACCTGTTCGATCCTGCTGTAGCTCAAAAAGAAATTACCTATTACCTAACCAAACAAAACACTTATGGGTTACCATTGGACAACCGGAAAACCTATACCAAATCCGACTGGATTATTTGGACAGCAACCTTGGCGAACGATAAAGAAACATTCCAGAATTTCATCGATCCGCTGCATAAAACGTTCAACGAATCGCCAACCCGCGTCCCAATGACCGACTGGTACGAAACAACTGATGCCAAACAGGTAGGTTTCCAGGCCCGTTCGGTAGTTGGTGGCTATTTCATCAAAGTACTTGCTGATAAATATGCAGGAAAATAAACTCAATCTATATCGATAAAAAAAGAAAAAGGGTCAATCTGCAAACAACCAGACTGACCCTTTTCTTTATCATTTAAGGAGCAATGTTCCCTTTCTCCTGGTTTCGTTATTATTCATCGCCAAAGCAAACCCCCATTTTTCGTCCTTTCTGGATCAGGTTATCATCAGGTGAAACCAAGCGAAGTTTTCCACCCACTTCTTCAAGTGGTACCGGCACCAAATCATTGTTTTTTAAGGCTACCATTGTTCCAAAATTACCTTCGGCAATACATTGGGCAGCATACGACCCGTAACGGGTTGCCAAAATACGGTCCATTGGCGAAGGACTTCCTCCTCGTTGCGTATATCCCAAAACTGTTTCGCGTGCTTCAACATCAACCCTCGACTGGATCATCTCCGAAATAAACCGGGCAGCCGACATATCTTTCGGATGTTTAATTCCTTCAGCAACAACAATAATCGAATACGGCTTCTTATGGTGGAAACGTTCTTCCACCCGTTGAATTACCACATCCGTAGAATATTCAATTTCAGGGATAAGTATAATATCGCCACCGCCAGCCATTCCGGCATACAAAGCAATCCAGCCAGCTGTGTGCCCCATTACTTCAACAATCATAACCCGGCCATGCGAGTTTGCAGTGCTGTGTAAGCGGTCAACTGCTTCTGTAGCAATATTAACAGCCGAATCGAACCCGAAGGTCATATCTGTTCCCCAAACATCATTATCAATGGTTTTGGGGATTCCAATAACATTTAAACCAATTTTTGAAAGGTGATGAGCGGTTTTCATTGTACCGTTTCCACCAATACAAACCAATCCGTCGAGGCCCAATTCATCGTAATTCTGCTTAATTAAAGCTGGTTTATCGTTGTCTTCTTCAGTAACAATTTTAAATGGTTTTTCTCTTGAAGTCCCCAAAATGGTTCCCCCCAGAGTAAGTATACCAGAAAGGTCTCTTTCCTTAAGTTCAGCATATTGCTTGTGAATCAATCCGGTATAGCCCGACGAAAAACCAATTACTTCCATTCCATACTCAACAATAGCAGTCTTTCCAATTCCACGAATGGCAGCATTCAGGCCCGGGCAATCCCCCCCGGCAGTCAAAATACCAATTCGCTTAACTTTAGTCTTAATCATATTTTTAAAGTTTGCTGTTTCAGAATTAACATCGAATATAAGAAATCTAATTCATTTTGGATTCATCGAAATAAAGGTTAAAAGAATTAAAAACAAATAAAGTGTGCTCCAAAATTGTTCCAATGAAGCTTATTCTTCCAACAGTCGAATGTTCAAAATTTATTACCTTTGTCTGCAAAGAAACTTTAAACCACATAAATTATCAATAAACAAATTCAATTCCTTATGAGAAAGATTTATTCCCTTTTGCTAGCAGGAACTATCGTATTTGCGGTATCGTGCCAGAGCGGTCAGCAAAAAGCTGCACAAACAGCTGAAAAAGAAAAAAGTGCCAGTGTACAGGAAACCCCTGAATTAAATAAACTCACTTCTGATGAAACCAAAGCAGGATGGGTTTTATTATTTGATGGAAAGACATCTACCGGCTGGAGAGGTTACAACAAAACTGAATTTCCGAAGGGTTGGGAAGTTGTTGATGGAACTCTGCATTGCATTGGTACTGGAAAAGGCGAAGCTGGCGCTGAAAATGGCGGCGATATTATTTATGACAAAAAATTCAAAAACTTCGATCTGAAACTGGAATGGAAAGTTCAGGAAGGCGGAAACTCTGGTATTTTTTACTTAGGACAGGAAGTTAAAGACTGGCCCATTTACAAAACTGCTCCTGAAATGCAGATTTTGGACAACGAACGCCATCCTGATGCTCAATTAGGTAAAGATGGTAACCGTCAGGCTGGTTCATTGTATGATTTAATCCCGGCTAAACCACAAAATGCAAAACCTGCCGGCGAATGGAACTCGATTGAGATTATTTGCTACAAAGGAACTGTTGTTCACAAACAGAACGGCGCTACAGTTGTTGAATACCACTTGTGGACCGACGATTGGAAAAAGCTGGTTAAAGACAGCAAATTCCCAAATCTGAACGAAAAATGGGCCGATGTTGCTCCTGAAGGTTATATTGCTTTTCAGGATCACGGCGATAATGTTTGGTTCCGCAATGTAAAAATCAAAGAATTGCAATAAGCACACTCTACGCTAATAATCGAAAAGCCTCTTTACCAGAGGCTTTTCGATTATTATATTCTACGATTATTTATTACCTCAGGCAGCCTCAACCCTGCAAGTATTTCTTATCAATACCAGCATAAATGCCATTATGCCTGTAAAAAGTTGATTGTTTTTCATATATAGTAAGGATTGAATATTTTTTATATCCGGAACTTCAAGCCGATTGTACCCTGCCTTCTTCAATTTCAGATCATACACTCTTACCTCATATTTTTACCGGTCGATTTTTGTGCCAGCCAGAGATCCGATTGTTAGCAAAACTTTACGAAGCCGGTATCCAATACTTCTGTTTTTGACATCTTAAATCCCATTTCTCCAGCGCTTTTTTAATTGCAGCTTCGGCCAATGGTGCCATAATTTCATAGCCTTTTTTGTTGGGATGAACACCATCGCCTGAAAGTTCTTTAGGCAATCCTTTGCGCTCGTCAACCATCGATGAATAGTAGTCGAGATATACAATCCCGTTGCTATTGGCGTAATTTTGTATCATTTCGTTGAGCCTGATGATTTTGGGTGCTGGTTCAAGCCCTGGTTTCCAAGGATAATCAAAAGCGGGCAGAACAGAACTAAGAATGACTTTTATTTTATTGGCTTTGGCTAATTCGCACATCGAAATCAGGTTATCCATAATCATTTCAAGGGTTGATGGGCCAGTATTTCCGGCTATATCGTTGGTCCCTGCCAAAATTACCACCAATGAAGGTTTAAGGTTAATAACATCGGAGCGGAAACGAACCAGCATCTGTGGTGTCGTTTGGCCGCTTATCCCACGATTGATATAAGATTTTCCAGCGAAAAATTCAGGACATGTATTTATCCATCCTTCTGTTATAGAATTACCCATAAAAACAACACGTTTTTCGCCTTTAACTGGTAATGTAAGCTTAGCATTCTGTTCCTTAAAACGCGAAGTGTTGGCCCAGTCCTGGGCAACTATAACATTTGCAAAAATCGAAAACAAAATACATAGGACAACTTTATAAGTTCTCATACTGTTGGTTTAATTTATTGTATATTAATTTATTAAATTATTAGTTGTGTACAATGTGAAGAAGGCTGTCCCAAAAGGATGGCCTCTATTTTTATGCGGCGATTTTAGGTATTGGTATTTTTAATGTTTTCAGAATCGAGATCGCCCTGTTTTTTGTTTTTGGATACTCAAAAATGGCAAAAACCCAATAAAACACAGCTTTTCCTTCACGAATAGACATACCCATGGCTATTTTGCGCAGGTTGTGGGATATGGCAATCAGCCCAAACTCGATCATTACCTTTTCAATTCCCCTGAGTGAGAACCGGTTGAAGCGGTTGTTCGATTTTGTCTGCCCAAATACGGCTTCCGGTTCTATCGGCCTTCGACTTCGGTGGTATAATCCTTCTTCACTTAAAAGTTTCTCTTTGGCAATTGTTCTGAGGCGGTTTAGATTGTGGTTCACTTCAATGCTCCGGTTTGCTTTGGCCTGATGGCACATCCCCCTAAGCGGGCACCCATTACAGTTCTGTGCCTGGTAAATGCTCACCTGGTAGTCATATCCCAGTTCTGTCTTTCGGTTACTGGTATAGTGTTTATCCATGTGTTGCCCCATCGGGCATACATAAAAATCGTTCTCCCGGTTGTAGTATAGGTTGGCTACCAGGAAGGGGTCTTTCCGGTAGTTCCTTTTTTGTTCTTTATGGAAGTAATTGTATTTGACAAATGCTTCAATCCCTTTATTTTCCAGTTGCTGGTAGTTTTGTTCGCTCCCATAGCCTGAATCGGCTACTACTTTGGATGATTGTTTCCCGTAGTGTGACTCAAACTGCTCCAGGTGAGGGATCAGTGTTGCCGTGTCGCCCGGGCGTTGGTGGAGCGAGTAATGGGTGATAACCTGGTTTTCTGTGCTGATCTGCACATTGTAAGCGGGCTTTAGCTGCCCGTTTTTCATGTGGTCTTCTTTCATACGCATGAACGTAGCGTCGGTATCGGTTTTCGAGTAACTGTTTCTTTCGCCCAGAACATCGAGTTGCTCTTCATACTTCTGAAGACGTGGCAAGGCATCTTCCTGTAGCTTCTTTACCTGCTTTTGCTGGCTCTTGTTCAACCCGGATAAACGATCGTTCAGCTTTTCAATCTTTTCCTGAAGCAAAACCGAATCGATTTTTTCGGGCAAATGGTCTTCTGCCTGATCTGATTGGTCTGATTGGATGGTTGATTCAATTTCTTTCAAAACACTGTCGATCTTGTTTTCAAGTTTTTCCTTGTTCTTTTCCACCGATTTGCGCCATACAAAAGTGTAACGGTTCGGGGCTGCCTCTATTTTGGTCCCGTCAATGTATTGAACATCCAAACTGACATAACCCATCTCAGCCATCAGCCTGACCAACTGGGCAAACAAATCCTGAAGCTTGCCTTTGAGTTTTTGGCTCCGAAAATGGTTGATCGTGCGAAAGTTGGGCAAGGCTTCACCCGAAAGCCACATGTAATGGATGTTTTCTTCCAATTGTCGGGCAATCCGCCGACAAGAGTAAATGTTGTTCAGATAGCTGTAGAACAGAATCTTAATCATCACTCGGGGATGGAAGGAACTGGTTCCGCCTCCTTTATAGGTCGATAAAATATCGTCGATATTTAACTGGTCAACGATCTGGTTGACAAGCCGAACGGGATGGTTCAACGCAATTTTATCACTTAAATTTACAGGAAAAAGTACTGACTGCTGCGAAGTAATACTTTTAAATCGTATGTTTGATCTTGTTGTCATAGAGACCTTTAAGATACTAAATCTTTCAGGGACAACAAAACAAAGGCTGTCCAATTTTACTTTTTGGACAGCCTCTTCAAAATTGGTTTTTCGTGTATAAGGTAAATTTGAACGAAATCTTCTTATCCGCACTTTGATGTTCCGCAATCGGGGCAAATCAAACAACCTTCACGGTAAATCACATTTTTTGAGCCACATTCGCCACAAACAGCCCCTTCAGCAACAGTACCGTCGGGTATATATTTCTTCAAAGCACGGGCTACTCCCGCTTTCCAACTATTGATGGTATCATTATCGAACTGAAGGCTGGAAACAGTATCAACAACTTTGTGTATAGGCATTCCGTGGCGCAATACTCCCGAAATTAGTTTAGCGTAATTCCAGAATACAGGATTGAATTTGTACGACAACCCTTCAATAGTTGTCCGATATCCGTGTTTATTAGTGTATTGAAAATCATATCGCTTAGTTCCGTCGAAACTAACGTTTTTGATAATTTTCCCGTTTACAACAGAACGAGGTAAAAGGATACCATCTTCATCATCAGATAAACCGGTGAAAATTTCATACGGGCGCCCGTCAATTTTACCAATGAAAGCAATCCATTTATCTTTAGCATTCTGAAAACGAACAACATCGGCTTCAAGTTCAACTGGTCGTTTGGTCGGAAAATCACTCGTTATTGTCTCTTCTTTTTCCTTTTCTTTCTCTTCTTTTTTATTCGAAACCAAAACGCCCGAGCGGGAACCATCACGGTAAACAGTTACGCCCTTACATCCGCTTTTCCAGGCTTCGAAGTACAATTTACCAACTAAATCTTCTTCAGTTTCGGCAGGCAAATTAATTGTTACACTGATTGAATGATCTACCCATTTCTGAATTCTTCCTTGCATCTGTACTTTGGCAATCCAATCGATATCGTTTGATGTTGCTTTAAAATAGGGCGATTTAGCAACCATATCATCAAGTTCTTCCTGCGAAGCATTATCGGCAAGAGTGAAACCGTTAATATCCATCCAGTCTTTAAATTTGTGATGGATAACTACATATTCTTCCCATGAATCGCCAACTTCGTCAACAAAATCAACCCGTACGTCTTTGTCGTTTGGGTTTACTTTGCGTCGACGTTTATAAACTGGCATAAAAACTGGTTCAATTCCCGAGGTAGTTTGTGTCATCAAGCTTGTGGTACCGGTTGGCGCGATTGTTAACAGAGCAATGTTACGACGCCCAAATTTTACCATATCCTGGTACAATTCTTCATCGGCTTCGCGTAACCGTTTGATCATAGGGTTATTTTTTTCACGTTCGGTACTGTAAATTTTAAAGGCACCGCGTTCTTTTGCCATGTTAACCGACGAACGGTACGCCTCAAGGGCAACTGTTTTATGTATTTCTTCACTGAAGTCGGTAGCATCTTCACTCCCATAACAAAGTCCAAGGGCAGCTAACATATCACCTTCAGCAGTAATGCCAACACCGGTACGGCGACCTTCTTTTGCTTTGGTTTGAATTTTAAGCCACATCGACCGTTCAATATACTTAATTTCATCGTCTTCCGGGTCTTCTTCAATTTTTCCAAGAATACCATTAATTTTTTCCAATTCCAGATCGATGATGTCATCCATCATTCGCTGCGCAACCTGAATGTGTTTTTTAAATAAGTCGAAATTAAACCGCGCCTGGGGTGTAAATGGCTTTTCGACATACGAAAACAAGTTTACAGCAATCAGGCGGCAACTATCATAAGGGCAGAGCGGAATCTCGCCACAAGGGTTTGTCGACACTGTTTTATAACCTAAGTCAGCATAACAATCCGGAACCGATTCACGGATAATAGTATCCCAAAACAATATACCAGGTTCAGCCGATTTCCAGGCATTATGAACAATCTTTTTCCATAAGCTACCGGCATCAATATCTTTGGTGTATTTCGGGTTATTTGCATCAATAGGATATTGTGTACGATAGGATTCGCCTGATTCTATTGCGTTCATAAAATCGTCGTGAATCTTTACTGAAACATTGGCTCCGGTTACTTTTCCCTGTTCGAGCTTTGCATCGATAAACGATTCTGCATCAGGATGTTTTACAGACACCGATAACATAAGGGCACCACGGCGTCCATCCTGGGCAACTTCACGGGTTGAATTCGAATAACGTTCCATGAAGGGAACAATTCCTGTTGATGTAAGCGCTGAATTTTTAACTGGTGATCCTTTAGGCCGTATGTGAGAAAGATCGTGACCAACGCCTCCGCGTCTTTTCATCAACTGGACCTGCTCCTGGTCAATTTTCATTATACCGCCATAAGAGTCGGAATTACCTTCATTACCAATTACAAAACAATTTGATAATGAGGCAATTTGAAATTCATTGCCAATACCGGTCATAGGTCCTCCTTGGGGCACAATGTACTTGAAGTCTTTCAGAAGTTCAAAAATTTCATCTTCTGGCATCGGATTAGTATAATTCTTCTCAATCCTTGCAATTTCTGAAGCAAGGCGTCGATGCATATCATCCGGTGAAGCTTCATACAAATTGCCGAACGAATCTTTTAATGCATACTTGTTTACCCAGACCCTGGCTGCAAGGTCGTCTCCCTTGAAATATTTCAATGAAGCTTTGTAAGCTTCGTCCTGAGAGTAGGTTGTTTTTTCTTTTTGGAGTGGTACAGCCACATTTTTCAATGTCATATTCTTTAAATTTTATTGCTTTATATTCTTTAAAACCTTGAGCACGTGAAAAATTTCAATCAATTGTTTTATTTATTTTGCTACCTGCAATATAGGTTCAAAGTTTAAAAAAATGAATACTGAAATTATTAAAATTGATAAAAGTTATCAACTTTAAAATGTTAATATAAAGATTATGAGAGTTTTACACATTTTGCAAATACAAAAAGTTTACAAAAATGAAATTTGAATTTTGAAAAGAAAGTGAGTGTTTCCAGTGTAAAAACCCTGAATTGTAATTAATTATTGTATACTTATTGATAGATATTGCTTGTCCGATGTTTCCTACTCTTTGTTGAAAACTTTACTTAAAATCATTTGCGTTGCGCCAAGATTTTGATTGGTAAATATTGCGCATTCCCGTACTACATTTTCTCTTTTTTCTTTATTAAATAACATCTGATTTAAGGCAGTGTTTAATTCATCCTTTGAATTTACAGGAAACGCAACACCAAGTTTGACCATTGTTGTAGCTTCGTTGAACCTATGGAAATTGGGGCCAAAAACAATTGGCATTCCAAAAATAGCTGCCTCAAGGGTATTGTGAATGCCTACACCAAAACCACCACCAATGTAAGCCAAATCAGCATAGCGGTATATCGATGAAAGTATTCCAATAGTATCAACAACCATTACCTGTTTGTTGATAACTGTTTCTTCATTGGCTTCTGTATAACAAATAATGCTGGTTTTCAACAGGTTTATTAACCTGTCGACATTGGCTCGTTTGGTTTCGTGTGGGGCAATTACAAATTTTATCTCAGGGTGATTAATAATATAATCGGCAATCAGTTCTTCATCAGGTCTCCATGAACTACCCACAACGACAAGTAAATTATTGCCTTTAAATTTTTCAATTAACGGCATGTTTTTCCCATTTTTAGCAATTTCAGCTACGCGGTCAAATCGAGTATCACCAGCACGTGTAACGTTGTTTATACCGATGTTTTTTAATAAAAGAACTGAATTCTCATCCTGAACAAAAAAGTGGCTGAAACAAAAAAGCATTTCGCGATACCATTTGCCTCCCGTCGTTTTTTTGAAAAATTGCTGGTTTTCTCTGAAAATGGCCGAAACAAGATAGAGCGGGATATTTCGTTTTTTAAATTCATGAAGATAATTATTCCAGAATTCGTATTTCACAAAGAAAACAATCTCTGGTTTTGCCATGTCGATCATTTTCTTTGCATTTGCTTTTGTGTCAGATGGTAAGTAACAGATGCAATCTGCTAAATCGTAATTCTTACGAATTTCATATCCTGATGGAGAAAAAAATGTCAGGAGTATTTTGTAAGTTAAATATTGTTTTTTTATGGCTTCAATAAGTGGGCGGCCTTGCTCAAATTCGCCTAATGAGGCACAATGAACCCAAATAATACGATCGCCATTTTTGATCCTGTCGCTTAATAACCGAAACGTTTGGCGTCGGCCCATGCATATTTGTTTTGCTTTCATATTAAATGGGGCAGCGAGTTTTAATATGAGCGAGAACAATCGAATTGAAATAGAATATAGAAGGTTCATTGTGTGTAATTATTGTTAATCTATAAATTAGCAATTAGCTAAATATCCAATATCTTTTTGTAAATGCGGATTCATCGATGCTGCTACAGCAAGCTGGTCGCATCGTTCGTTTTCCGGAATACTTGCATGACCCTTTACCCAAACGAATTTAACCTGATGTTTCTGGTAAATTTTCAGGAAACGCATCCAAAGATCCTGATTTTTTTTCCCTTTAAACCTGGTTTTTACCCAGTTCCAAATCCAGCCTTTTTCAACAGCATCAACTACATATTTCGAGTCACTGTAAATGGTAACCATGCAATTTTCGATCTTCAATGCTTCCAGGCCAGTAATTACACCAAGTAATTCCATTCGGTTGTTGGTCGTAAGTTCATATCCTTCGGAAAGTTCTTTACGGTATTGTCCTGAAATTAATACCACACCGTATCCTCCAGGACCAGGGTTTCCTCGTGCTGCACCGTCGGTATAAATTGTGATGTCCAAATATTTAAGTTCTAAATTAGAAATCAGTGAAGTTGAGAGTAAACAAATTAAATTTAATCCACTTCAAAACAAAAGACCCGCAAAAATACGGGTCTTTCATGTATTATAAAAATAAATTCTTATTCTTCTATCGTCATTTCTTTAATAAGATTCTGAGCATCACCCATTTTATCGATCGTCCAAAGTACAAAACGAATATCGACATTAATACATTTTTGTAATGAGTTTTCAAAAGCGATGTCGCCACTCATGGCTTCCCAATTTCCATCGAAAGCAATACCAATTAATTCACCTTTTCCATTGATTACGGGACTTCCAGAATTTCCTCCGGTAATATCGTTATTGGTTAAAAAACATGTATGAAGTGTACCATCCAAATCGGCATACCTGCCGAAATCCTTTTTGTAATAAAGCTCTTTTAGCTTAGCGGGAACATCAAACTCTTCATCTCCCGGAATTTCTTTTTCGATATAACCCTTTAATGTAGTGAAGTAATCATATTTAACAGCATCTCGCGGGATGTAATCGCCAACGGTTCCATAAGTCAGGCGCATGGTCGAATTTGCATCGGGGTAAAAATTCTTATCCGACTGCATTTCCATTAATCCTCCCAGGAACAAACGATTTCCTTTTTCAAGATCATCTGTCGTTTGGTTGGTTTCCTCACCAATCAAGCCCATCATTCTGAAAATTTCGAGAGAGGACTGAAAAATCGGGTCATTTTCAAGCACTTTGGCCTTTGGTGAGTTGAAGAATTTTTCTAACCGTTCGCGGCTACCAAAAACCGATTTGGCATACATTTCTTTGGTGTATTTCTCGAAGTCATTGTTGAATTTTGATTTTACTACTTTGAAAAAAGGAGGATGGTATTGCGAAGAAACATTATTGGCATATAATTTAAAAAGTGCCCCTGCTATTTTCTGATCAGTTTCCGAATCATAGTCCCTGAAAAATTCATCCAATCCGCTTTTAACACGTTCGCTGGCCAGATTAATGCGTTCAGAGTTTTTGTCCGATTTTAAAGCATCATATAATGGGCGGGTACGGTAAGCAAAATAAAATATTTCAGGCCCGCGTACCATCGATTCAACCATGTATTCAAAAGCTCTTTCATCATCAAGGTCTTTATAGGCTTTGACAATTGTTGGGAGCGCTTCTCCATACCTGGCTTTTCGTGCAGGATCAGCGTCGACCCATTGGTTAAACCGGGCTTCCAATTCTCTTTTCTTTTCCAGAACATTCAGGTTTTTAAGACCCTGATTTTGGCCGATGCTATATTTATAATAATTTGAGCTTCTGGCATATTTTGCCGAATACATTATACGAGCTTTCCTTGATGTATTCATGAATTCCTCCATGATACGTTGTTTCTCGGCACGCACCTGAATTCGGATTGGATTGGTAACATTCATTGTATATTCAATTCCATATGACGTTTTGTAACGGTTAGTGCTTCCGGGATAGCCTAAAATCATTGCAAAATCGTCGATTTTGTATCCTTTCAACGAAATTGGCAAATGGTGTTTAGGTTTGTAAGGTATGTTATCTTTGGAATACGATGCAGGTTTTCCGTCTTTGCTGCAATAAATACGAAACATACTGAAATCACATGTATGACGAGGCCACATCCAATTGTCAGTATCGCCTCCAAATTTACCCATCGACTGTGGTGGAGCTCCAACGAGACGAATGTCGCGGAAAGTTTCATAAACAAAAAGATAGTAGCGATTGTCATTATACATTCCCTGCACCCGAGCTTCATAGTGGTTATCACCAATTGCTGATTTTTCAATTTCCCCTGAGATTTCCCTGATCTTTTTATTGCGTTCTTCAGCGTTCATCTGGTCGTTTAGCTGAGGAGCGATTTTATCTGTCACATCTTCAAAATTAACTAAGAATGAGGCTGTTTTACCTTCATTGGGTAGTTCCTCTTCTTTAGTTCTGGCCCAAAATCCATTTTGAAGATAGTCGTGGTCAATGGTACTATGCTCCTGAATCTCATCGAATCCACAATGATGGTTAGTTAACAGTAACCCTTCATCAGAAACTAACTCAGCAGTGCATGAGCCATGATCCAATGCAACAACTGCATCTTTCAAACTCGAATGGTTTATGCTGTAAATATCTTCAGCGCTAATTTTACATCCCTCCTGTTTCATTTGGTTGATATTCAGCTTTTCAATTAAAGCCGGCAACCACATCCCCTCGTCAGCCATAACCATTCCAGGCACAACTACCTGAATGAAAGCGACAATTGCTAATAAACGTTTCATCCTGCGATTTAAAAAAATTTAAAAATTGAAAGGGCAAAGATATGTATATATAGTTTATAGCAATTCTTTTTTTCAATTGGTTGAAAAAAAACATGCTAATATCATTAAATGCCTTGAAGTGAGTGGTAAACAACATTATTTTAATAGCGAAATGCAATTTTTCTTTTTTAATTTTTCTTCATCAGAAGAATATTTTTACTTCTGATTTCCGACTTCCGACTTCAAACTTTTCAGCTATCTTTGGCCTTTCATTTTTATTCGTAAAAATCATGGAAAGAAGAGTAAGGGTGCGATTTGCGCCCAGTCCAACCGGACCTTTGCACATGGGTGGTGTGCGTACTGCACTATTCAACTATTTATTCGCAAAAAAAAATGGTGGCGATTTCCTGTTGAGAATTGAAGACACCGATCAAAACAGATACGTTCCAGGTGCCGAAGCTTACATCATTGAATCATTGAAATGGTGTGGCCTTGTGCCCGACGAAGGTGTTGGTTTTGGCGGAGAATATGGCCCATACCGCCAAAGCGAACGCAAGACTATGTATAAGCAATATGTTGATTTTCTGATTGAGCATGGTTTTGCTTATTATGCGTTTGATACAGCCGAAGAGCTTGACAATCTGAGGAAAGACGCGGAAGCTAATAAACAGGTTTTTTCTTACGATTTACATACACGTAATAACTTAAAGAATTCACTTACCTTATCTCCGCAAGAAGTGTTTAAACAGTTACAAAGCGGCAAACATTATGTTGTACGATTCAAAATGCCTGAAAACAGAGATATTATTGAAGAAGACCTGATTCGTGGCAGAGTTTCGTTTAATACCAATCAACTCGACGATAAAGTTTTGTTTAAATCAGATGGTATGCCTACTTACCATTTGGCGAATGTTGTTGATGATCATCTGATGAAAATAACTCATGTTATCAGGGGAGAAGAATGGCTTTCGTCGATGCCATTACATATTTTGCTTTACGAGTCCTTGGGTTGGTCCGAAACTCGCCCGTACTTTTCGCATTTGCCACTTATTCTGAAACCAGAAGGAAAAGGAAAACTGAGCAAGCGTGATGGTGATAAAATGGGATTTCCGGTATTTCCTCTGTTGTGGAAAGACCCGGAAACAGGTGAATATTCAAGAGGTTACCGTGAAGACGGATATTTCCCCGAAGCATTTATAAATATGCTTGCTCTTTTGGGGTGGAACTCGGGTACAGAACAGGAATTCTTTTCTATTGAAGAGTTGATTGAGGCTTTTGATTTATCACGCGTGGTAAAATCGGGCGCCAGGTTCGATCCAGAGAAAGCCAAATGGTTTAACCGCCATTACCTGCACCAAAAGCCTGCGTTGGAACTTGCCGAACAGTTTAAACCGGAATTAGTTGCCAAGGGAATTGAAGTAGATAGTAACAAGCTTGAAATTATTGTTAGTAAAATAAAAGATCGGTGCGAGTTTGTCAAAGATCTTTGGTCGCAAAGCCATTATTTTTTTGTTGCTCCTGAAAGCTACGACGAGAAAACAATTAAAGCTAAATGGAAAGCAGATACCGGAGAGAAACTTTTGACCATTGCTTCGTTTCTCGAAACTATTGAAGAATGGAAAGCAGAAACGATTAAAGAATTGTTTTCGGCATTCATGGCCAGTAAAGAATGGGGATTTGGCGCTGTAATGGTTCCAATTCGGCTTGCATTGGTTGGCGCCAGCACTGGCCCCGATTTGTTCGAAATTCTGGAGCTGGTTGGTAAACAAGAAAGCCTCGACCGGATAAAGAAAGCTATAAGTATAATCCAATAAACTCTTATAAAGGAAGAAGGCTCCAAATTTTGAATTTGGAGCCTTCTTCCTTTATAAATTATTGTTCGCTATACTACCTTCAAATTAAAACCCATCAAGATCATACCAATTAATATCAGTCCTACAACAATTCGGTACCAGCCAAATATCCTGAAGCCGTGTTTCTGAAGAAAGCTAATAAATGTTTTAATTGCAACCATGGCAACAATAAAACCTATCAGGTTGCCAATTGCCAACATTTTAATATTCTCTGACGTAAGTAATTCGGGTGTTTCTTTCCATGCATCCCATAAACTCTTTGCGAAAGCTCCTGCCAATGTTGGAACCGCAAGAAAGAACGAAAACTCGGCAGCTGCCTTCCTGGTTAGCTTTTGCTGCATACCACCAATTATTGTAGCTGCACTTCGGCTAAACCCTGGAAGTATAATAGCGATAATTTGAAATACGCCTATCCATAATGAATTTTTAGGCGTAATATCTTCTTCTTTGTCAACAGTCTGATTTTTAAACCAGTTATCGACAAAAAGAAGAATGATACCACCAAGGAATAATACCACCGAAATAAATAACGGAGTCTCCAATACCTTATCAATATGTTTTTTCAGAAGAACACCAACAATTGCTGCGGGGATGAATGCAATTAAGAGTTTGATATAGAAACTAATCTTTTTCAGGTCAAGAAACTTCCTCCAATAAAGAATAATAACTGAGAGAATAGTCCCGAACTGAATGTTCTCTATGAAAAGTTTTGTAAAAGCATCCTTTTCAATACCAAGAATTGCTGAAGCAAGAGCCATGTGTCCTGTCGATGATATTGGAAGAAACTCGGTAATTCCTTCAACAACACCAATAACAATAGTTTCAAAAATTGTCATAATTTACAGTCTGGTTTTACGGCAATAAAAGTAAGTTTTCCCTGTGGTTTTATCGTCGAAATTATATATTTCTTTGTCCCTGTGAATCCGATAAAAAGCGAGCATGGCAATATCGCCAGCGCAACATAGTGAATGCAAACACATTACTGTTAAGAAAAAATACATTAATTGTTGATTATAGAAAATTACAATTCCAATAAGACTTATTAATTTAACTATAACAAATGGACTTAGGGCAACGATCCGAAAGGCATTTGGTGTTATTACCTGTCGATTTGCTAAAACATAAAAAATGAATTTTCTAATTATAGCGCCAAACAAGATTTTTCGGGCTCCGGTTATCCAATAAGCCAATGCATGAATCAACTCGTGAATAATTACCAGAATCGTTACTGAAAAAACAGACGCTAGAATAATAGGAATAAACATTTCGGGAAAACCTTTTATTGCTAGTACAATGCTTCGGGTAAGAAAGAACATGAATAGAAGGAACATCAATAATTGGTAGCTGGAGTAAATTCTGATGATATATTTTTCCTGCGTTATTTGATTTATAACAAATTCCTTAAGTTCGTTGTGCGAAACCTCAGTCAATAATTCAAATTCACTACTGTTTTGCAGACATTCAGGCGTTAATTTCCCTTTCATCCCGATCGTTTCGAATAATTTGAGCTAATGCTGCTAGATTAATAAGGCGAGTAAAAAGAGCGAATAATACGCTTGCCAAAATCATAGAAATGTAACCAATATACCAGGTATTGAACAAGCGGCTTGCATAACCAGCTAAACTAACAAAAGCAATAAAAACCGCAAGTTTGCCAATTAATTTATAATTCACTGTTAATTTCAGGATTATGGCAGCCAAAATTGTTTGCGCCAAAGCCGTAAATAACTGAGTTCCTAAACTGGCCCAAGCCGATCCAAGTGCTTTAATATAAGGAATGAGTAACAAATTAAGGCCAATATTAATCACCATTCCTATGATTGCCATTAAATTTAACTGTTTAATACTTCCATTTGCTGTCAATAGTGTCCCAAAAATGTATGTTGTAGCTATTCCTAAAAAACTTACCATCAGAATCTGAAAAATTGAAGCCGATAACTCAGTATGACTGTAATTTAATAAAATCATAATTTCCTGATCGTAGAATCCTGAAGACAAGCTTATTATAATAGCTGGAACAAAAAGAAGTAGAAACGAAAACTGTACCATTGAGCCAATTTCTTCTTTTTGTTTAATCATCCGGGCAAAAATCGGTAATAAAAGTCCGGCAAACAACACACCAAACATCGAAACTGCATCCAGCAACCTGAAAGCATGGGCATAAATACCTGCCTGTTCTTTCCCGTCGGGCAATAAACGTTCGAGCATTACTGAGTCTATTCTGTTATAGAACGACATCAATAAAGCCAGTAAAGCATAAGGATAAGTTTTACGCAGGAATACAATGAAAAAAGGACGATCGAAGTAAAGTTTCAACTTTCCGGTTCGCGCCAAAACAACAGCTAATGTAATTAGACAAGCCAAAATATAAGCAATAGTCTGAGCATACACAAACCATTCTATTTTAAAAGTATGGTTGGTTATATTGGTAAAAAGGAGAATAGAGCAAATGATAATCATTATTGTGCGATCAAGGACCGACAATAAACTGTCAGTTCGAAACAGGTGTAACCCGCTAATATTAGATCTGAGATAAAGCGTAAACGAAATCAGAAATTGGTTTAAAATAAGGAAGGCCAGCAAATGGAGCTGTATTTCCTTGTATCCTATTAATAAAGCAGTTATAACACAAATAACAGCATACATTCCTGCGAGAATAAATTTCAGGCCAACAATATTGCTGATGTGCTTTCGGAGCAATTGCCGATGTTGGGCTATATTTTTGTTGTTGTAATTGGTGATTCCCATATCTAAAATGATATTGAGAATCATTGAGAAATTGAGCAAAGAAAAATACAAACCATAACTCTCATCACCCACCATATTTTGAACAGTGATGTCGATTCCGAATATCCAGAAAGGTTTGATTAAAACATTCAGAAAAAGAAGCAGTAAAAGATTTGTAATAAACTTCCGTTTCAAGCGGTAAACTTTTTCTGTATTTGATTAAAGTGCCCCAAAAGTAGCAATTTTTATGCAGACTTTGTACATTTGAATATAATTCGGATTTTTTCCCAAGAACATGATAATTGCTGTAAATACTCGTTTATTGATTCAGGGCAAACTCGAAGGTATTGGCTGGTTTACACGTGAGACTTTATCACGAATCACCAGCGAGCATCCGGAGCATAAGTTTATCTTCATCTTTGATCGACCTTATGCTGATGAGTTTGTTTTTTCTGATAATGTTATTCCAATTGTGCTTTCACCACCTACCAGACATCCAATTTTGTGGTTTATCTGGTTCGAATTCCAGATTCCAAGAATATTGAGAAAATATCGGGCTGATTTATTTTTCTCTCCCGATGGCTATTTATCATTAAACACAAAAGTCAGACAACTAGCTGCAATTCATGATATTAACTTTGCCCATAGGCCCAAAGACTTACCTTGGTTAAAAGCCATGTACTACAATCACTTTTTTCCAAAATTTGCGCGAAAGGCAAAACGAATTGTGACAGTATCGTATTTTTCGAAAGAAGATATCAATCGGACATATCACATTGATAATGATAAAGTTGATGTTGTTTACAATGGAGTAAACACTGCCTATACACCAACTTCTGAAGAGCAAAACCGGGAAACAAAAGAAACTTATTCCTCTGGGAAAGATTATTTTTTGTTTATTGGTTCGTTGCATCCACGTAAAAATATTTGTGGATTATTGCGTGCGTTTGATGGTTTCAGAACTTCGGTTGATACCGATATGAAATTACTAATTGTTGGCGAAAGTATGTTTAAAACCAGCGATATAGAAATGACTTATGAAGGGATGCGCTATAAAAACGATGTTGTTTTTACCGGGCGACTGAGCAATGATGAATTACACCTGGTATTAGGTGCATCTTTAGCTTTGACTTTCGTTCCTTATTTTGAAGGATTTGGTATTCCTGTTATTGAGGCAATGAATTCCGGTGTTCCTGTTATTTGTTCAAATACAACCTCGTTACCCGAGGTTGGAGGAAACGCTGTGCTTTATGTCGATCCTTTTTCGTTGACTCAAATTAAAGATGCCATGATCCGAATTTCTCAGGATAAGGAGTTACGTGATTCACTTATTGAAAAAGGATTTAAACAACGGGAAAAATTTAGTTGGGATAAAACGGCGGAGTTACTTTGGGGTAGTATCCAGATTTGTGTTAATACATAATGAGTTACCGAATTACATACACAGGCATTTATTAATGAAAAAAGATAAACTACGGTTATTTCTAAAGGAAGGAAGGGTGGAGGCCGGCTGTGATGAGGCTGGTCGGGGATGTTTGGCTGGTCCGGTCTTTGCTGCGGCTGTTATTCTCCCCGAAAGTTTTGAAAGCGATTTATTAGACGACTCTAAAAAACTGACTGAAAAGCAACGTTATAAACTTCGGCCAATTATTGAAGAACAAGCTTTAGCTTTTGCAATAGGAATAGCTGATAATCATGAGATTGATAAAATAAACATTCTTAATGCCTCTTTTCTTGCAATGCACAGAGCCATTGCTCAACTAAAAATAATGCCCGATCATTTATTAATTGACGGAAATAGGTTTAAAACTTACCCGGAAATCACTCATTCTTGCATTATTAAAGGCGATAGTAAGTTTTTGCCAATTGCTGCAGCATCGGTACTGGCAAAAACATATCGAGATGATTATATGAATACTATTCATTTGGAATATCCCCAATACGAATGGATTAAAAATAAAGGCTACCCTACTTTATATCATCGGAAAAAAGTACGTGAAATAGGAATATCGCCATACCATAGGGTATCTTTTGATAATCAAGGCGATCAGCTAAGTTTTGAATTTAATCCGAAAAACGAATCTTATTAACTGTTAAATAAAAAACATCCATGTTGGCAATAAAATTACCAACATGGATGCAATTTGAAATTACGATTTATCGGAAAGGTTTCTAAAGAAACAGTTTTTCAATCTTCCTCATCGCCAGCATCGTCTTCCTCGTCGTCATAATCCTCATCGTCATAATCCTCGTCATCAGCAACGTCGTCAACTTCTTCAACATCGTCGGTTCCAGAAAGAATATCGTCGTCACCATATTTTGCTTCGTATTCTTCTTTAATGTTATCTTTTAGAGACCCTGTGCTATCGAAGTCGTCGTCGTCCTCAACGATCCTTTCAGCTTCATAAACAGTCATCCGAACCAAATAATATTTGTCATCGGTTTCAAAAGGCAATGCACTAACCCGCTTTCCATCTCTGTTGGTAAAATAGATTAGGTTATCACTGTATCCATTGGGGTATTCAAGCTTAATTCTTTCTTGAATTTCTGGATCAAGTTTGTCGTAATCCTTAATTACTCTGGGCTTGTTTGAATTCATCGATTAATATTTTTATATGGAAAAAATAAATAAATCTAATGGGACGAATATAAATGAAAATCTATTGTTCGTGCAACTTTTTCATACAATATTCTCAAATTTTCTCTAGCACTTTATTACGAAAAGTCGATCATGACTTTAATTGCTCCATCTTTATAATCAGCAACAATGTCAAAAGCTGTTTGCGTATTACCAGGGTTAAAGTGATGAGTTACCATTTGTTCAACAGGCAATCCGTTTTTAATCAAATTGATCGCTTTTTCGACGCAGTGATTTTGACGCCGGACATTAATTATCGTAATTTCTTTACGTCGCATCATATCCATATCAAAAGTATATTTTCCTTCAGGTGGTATTCCTGTCAGGATTAATTTCCCTCCTGGTTTTAGAATCTTTGTCGCATCATCAATGGCATTCTGTTCCCCGCTGCAATCAAAAATAATGTCTAGCAACAAGGGTTCAACCAAACTTATTTGTTTGTAAGCATCAGTTTCGAATGGATTAAATACATAATCTGCTCCAAGTTCAGAAGCTTTATCCCTGCGGCATTTCAATGGTTCGAAGCAAAAAATACAGCACGATTGTTCCATCGATTTTACTACCATTAAAACACTCAAGCCGATAGGACCAGAACCAAAAATTCCAACAGTTTTCCCTTTAAAATCGCTGTTAGCCAGTTCAACGCTATATGTTCCAATTGTGAGCGGTTCAACAAGAGCAGCCTGTGTTGGGTTGAATGTTTTGTCCAACGGATAACAACAGAAATCAGGCATAACAATGTATTCGCACAGGCATCCGTCCAGCTGCCCCGGGCACCCAAGAAACCGGTTTTTCCGACAGGTATGCGGGCGACCTGCCAGGCACTGATCGCATTCACCGCAATGAACACTTGGGTCAAGGGCAATTAAATCGCCAGGTTTTACGCGGGTAACTGATGAGCCGGTTTCAACAACAATTCCTGAACATTCGTGTCCTACTGCGAAAGGAAATTCAACCACTTGTGAACCTATTTTCCCGGCGGTGTAATAATGAATATCTGAACCACAAACTCCAACTGTTTTTATCTGGATCAAAACATCGTTTTCATTTTGGACGATTGGAACAGGCATATCAATCATACTCATTTGTCGAATTCCGGTCAAAACCAAGGTCTTCATACACTCAGATTAATAGTCAAATTTTTAGCCAAATAATAAAAAATATTTGTGATAACGAGACTGCTAACAGATTATTTTTGTTTGCTGAAAATAATTTATTTCAGACTGACAAATTTTACGCTGAAGTGCTATTTGTCAACGTTTATCAGTTTTTGAATACCTTAATTTACTTTATATATAAATTTATAAACCATGTACGGAAAGATTAAACAAGATCTGGAGAAAACACTTCAGGAGTTAAAAGAGCTGGGATTGTATAAAACCGAACGTATTATTACATCATCACAAAGTGCGCAGATAACGGTTGCTGGGGATAAACCTGTTTTAAATTTTTGTGCCAATAACTATTTAGGTTTAGCCAATCATCCCGAAGTGATTAAAGCTGCCCAGCAAACAATGGATGTTTGGGGATTTGGCTTATCATCGGTTCGGTTTATTTGCGGAACGCAGCAAATTCATAAAAATTTGGAAAAAAAAGTTTCGGAATTTCTGGGAACTGAAGATACTATTCTTTATTGTGCGGCCTTCGATGCTAATGGCGGTGTTTTCGAGCCTTTGTTAGGCGACGACAGTATTATTATTTCCGATGAATTAAATCATGCTTCGATAATTGATGGCGTTCGTTTATGTAAAGCTCAGCGTGCCCGTTACAAACATGCCGATATGGCTGAATTAGAAGTTCGCCTGAAAGAAGCTCAAAATTTTAAATACCGTATGGTTGTTACAGATGGCGTTTTCTCGATGGACGGTGATTTGGCAAAACTACCTGAAATTGTTGGATTATGCGAAAAATATGACGCCTTGGTAATGGTTGACGACTCTCATGCTTCGGGTTATATTGGTAAAACCGGGCGAGGAACTGCTGAACACTTTGGATTAATGGGGAAGATTGACATTATTACCACGACTTTCGGTAAAGCTCTGGGTGGTGGAAATGGTGGTTGTACTTCTGGCCGAAAAGAAATAATTGAGATGCTTAGGCAGCGCTCTCGTCCTTATTTATTTTCGAATACATTAGCTCCGGCAACAGTAGGTGCAACCTCTAAGGTTCTGGATTTGCTGAATGCGTCTTCTGAAATTCCGGCAAAAACTATGGCAAATGCAATTCGTTTCCGTACTAAAATGGAAGCAGCCGGGTTTGATTTGGTAAAGGGTGATACCGCAATAGTTCCGGTAATGATTTACGATGCTCCTCTGGCTGTTAAGTTTGCTGATGAATTGTTAAAAGAAGGAATTTACGTCATTGGCTTTGTATATCCGGTTGTGCCTAAAGGTAAAGCCCGAATTCGTGTTCAATTATCAGCTGCTCATACAACTGAACAAATTGACTTTGCGGTTGCGACATTCATTAAAGTTGGCAAATCGCTGAAAATCATAAAATAAGCTAATCAAGTTTTAATAAAAGGAAAGGCTCCAGTAGATATTTACTGAAGCCTTTTGTATATATTGCAGTTCCACAGGTAAGAACCATAAACCCATGAAACTGTCCGAAGTTTCATACTTTCATGGGAGCTTTTGTTTTCTCAAGCTTTTCGATTATTGCTCCTGGAAAGTATGAATGCTATTTATTTTACTTGTATAACGAGATATTTAGATATTCTCCAGAATTCAGATGAGTTTTCAATCTGTAAATATGCAATTTGTCCGTTTTCTTCAACCAATTTGTAGGAATTACTTGGATGTTCTGAGATAACGACAGCTTTCTTTGTTTTTAGATCAATTTTCTGAGTTTTGCGAATATCAATTTCTGTGAATTTCTTAGGATCGAAATTTCCCTGAACTGCTTTTCCGCCACCAAGTCCAAGAAAAGCGCCTTCACGGCTTACAATCCCGTCTTCTTTCAGTTTTTTGAATGTTCCAATAGCATAATATGCAGTGTTCAATTTGTTGGTTTTATCAACGATAACCGATTGTTTATAAGTAATTGTATCAACTTTTTCCTTAATGTCAGAATTCAGCTTTTTAACTTGGGTATCAAATTGAGCAAGGCTTGCATTTTTATCCTCAATAGTTTTCTTTAACTGGGCAATTTCATTATTCTGGGCTTCAATAGTTTCATTTAAGGCCTGGATTCTTTTTTCATAAGCCTTGATATTCATGCCCGATGCTCTTAGTTTGGCTTCAAGTTCAACAATTTTTTTACTGCTTTCTTCCAACATAGTATTCATCAGTTTCACATTTTCAACAATCATCTGCTTCTTATTTTTCCCTCCTTCGCTCTGGAGAGTAGCAATTTGAGCTCTTTTTTCTTTAATAAAGCTCATATTGTTTTCAATTTCAGCAAATGTATTCTCCATATCGTTTACTGTCGAATCTTTTTTCTGGACAGCTACATTTAAATTATCCCTTTCAAATGTCAAAGATTTGATCTGGTCATTTTTCTGGTTAATAACATAAATTCCGCCACCAACAACTCCAATTAAAATTAATACTGCAACAATAATTGTTGTTAACTGTGATTTTTGCGTCTCCATAATAGTTTTATTAATTTGTAAGAATGATTCATTTGTGTATCAAACCAAACAGTATACCTATCTTTTCTAAAATAATTCAAATTTCTTCAATAAGTGCTGCTTGCTTTTGGAATTAAACACCAGTCAATAGACATGCCAATCTTTTAAATTATCGCAATTGATTGAAATACAAATCTTTACAACAATTCACTGAGTGTTACCAATTCTCAAAATGAGAATTGTGTGATATTGGTAGGTTATTTTGATAATGCGATTTTATTCTTTAGAAATTTCTTTAAGCATTCGGTAGATCGTTGCAACCCCTATGTCAAGTTTTTCGGCCACCAGTTTAATATTGTTGTCGTGTTTCTCAAGTGATTTCTTCAGGATTTGTATCTCATATTCACGAAGAGTCATTTCCTGTTTGAATAAATCATTGATAAGGTTAGTTCCTTTGCTTAATACAATATGATCTGCCTGAATTTCGTTTTGATCAGCCAATGTAACGGCTAGCTCAATAACTGATTTTAGTTCGCGTATATTTCCGGGGAAAGGGTATGCTAATAAGCGCGCAGAAGCCTCTGTTGAAAGAGTCTTCATATTCATATTATTCTCTTTACAGAATTGATTTATAAAATGTTTGGCTAATATAATAACATCATTTTCACGTTCGCGTAATGGAGGAAGTTCTATTGGTAGTCCATAAAGCCTGTAATAAAGGTCTTGTCTGAAAGTTCCTTTTCGTATTTCTTCCTGAAGGTCTTTATTTGTAGCAATAATTATTCGGCAGTCAAATTTAACAGGAGTATTGCTTCCAATTCTAATAATTTCCTTTTCCTGAAGTGCACGTAGAAGTTTCGCCTGAAGTGAAATTTCCATCTCAGCCATTTCATCAAGGAAAAGTGTACCTCCATTGGCTTCCTCAAATTTACCAATACGACGATAAGCAGCCCCGGTAAAAGCACCTTTCTCGTGCCCAAATAACTCACTTTCAATTAAATCCTTTGGGATAGCTGCTACATTGACAGCAACAAATGGATTTTTTGCTCTACTCGAATTATAATGTATAGCCTTGGCTACAAGTTCCTTACCAGTCCCAGTTTCGCCTGTAATTGTAACTGTGATGTTTGTTCGTATGGCTTTTTCAATAAGCTCATACACTTTGCGAGTGGCGGTGCTATTGCCAATTATTGTATTCTGGTGTACATATTTTTGCTTGACTTCCTGGCGTAGGCTAACAATTTCTTTTTTTAAGTTATTACCTTGCCTAATGTTGTTTACTGTATTTAAGAGTCGTTCGCGAATATCTCTCGATTTTACAATGTAATCGTAAGCTCCGGTTTGAAGAAGGGTAACAACAACTTCAATATCGTCTTGCTCCGAAATTAGTATGATCTGAATTTCGTCGTTTATTTCCTTGATTTGCTTGAGGACCTCAAGTCCTTTCATGTCGGGAAGACGATAATCGAGGGTTACGATATCAGGCGACAGGTGTATGTTGGCTAAGCAATCTTTACCAGTTGTAAATAGCTTTATTTCATAGTCGGGGTTAAGAGATAGGGTATGAACAAGTAACCGGCCATACCATTCATCGTCCTCAACAACAAATATTTTAAACGCTTTTTCCGACATTTTTTATCGAGGTAAGATTACAAATAGCCAAATTCTTTGCAAGGTACAAAGTTTTTTCTGAAACAGTTTTATAATTTATCAGTTTGAGAAAATCGATTTATAAGATATTTAGTTTTTCCCCAAGGATCAAATTAATCTGTATTATTTCATCATTTATCTCTATAACAAGCTTTTCTATTTCGGTATCCGATAGGTTTTCAATTTGAGTCTCCAGATGTTTCAATTTTTTATACAACGAGTTCGCTTGCATGTGTTTGGCTGGAGCGGCAAGTTTATGAGCTGTTTCTGCTATTGCTATTAAGTTCTGGCTCTCAGTGCTTTTCTTAAATATGAGTAAAGCCTCTTCACTTGATCGGATAAAGATTTGAATCATTTCTTTAAAAAAAAGTTCATCACCCGATGCCATTCTTTCCAGTTCGCTAAGGTCAAAGAAAATTGGTTGTTCTGTTTGAGGCTCTATGTTTTCAACTTTTTCAGGAACTAATTCAAGTATAATATCAACTAAGTCTTTTTCTTCAAAAGGTTTCTGAAGGAAAATATTCATCCCTGAATTTTTAATCTTCTGAATTTCAGTAGATTTTGATGATGCAGTTAATGCTATGATTTTTGCGTCAGGACTCGTTTTTAGGATAAATTGGGCTGCTTCATATCCATCCATAACAGGCATTCGAATATCCATCAATATCAGGTCGTATTTGTTTTGCCGGGCAAGGGCCACGGCTTCCTGACCATTCATGGCTTCGGTAAACGATATATCCCAGTTATTTAAAATATTCCGGATCAGGTAGCGGTTAAATTCTTCATCATCAACAACCAGAAAATGTAATTTTCTAAACCATTGAGGAATTTGAAAGTTATTTTTCCCTTTTGGCTTTAAATTACTTGAATGCCCAATTTTATATGGTATTTCGAGAGTAAAAGTGGTCCCTTTTCCTAATGTGCTTTGTACATCAATTTTTCCATCCTGTAATTGCACAAGTTTTTTTACGATTGAAAGGCCTAAACCTGCACCCCTCTGTTTTTGTTTAAGGTCGCTACCTAACTGGACAAATTCTTCAAAAATTAGAGGAATATCTTCTTTTGATATTCCAACTCCGGAATCGCCAACTTCGATGTGCAAAAGGAATTTTTGGTTTGAAATTTCATTTCCCGAAACAGATAATGTTACTTGTCCATAACTTGTAAACTTAAGTGCATTGGTAATCAAGTTTATAAGTATCTGTTTTAATCGTATTGGATCACCTGTAAGTACAAGGCTTTCTGCAATATGATTTGTTATTACCAACTCAAGACCTTTACTTTTTGCCTGATCTTTATGTAAAATTTGTATTTCTGATATTATTTCGTATAGAACAAATTCAACTTGTTCAATTTTCATTTTCTGTGATTCGATTTTCGAAAAATCCAATGTATCGTTTACCAAAGCAATTAAATGTTCTGCCGAGCTATGTACTACTTTTAAGTCGTTGACAGCTTCTTCATGTTCCGTTTTTTGAAGCATTTGCCCGGTAAGCCCATATATAGCATTTATTGGTGTCCGCATTTCATGACTTACGGTTGCCACAAACATTTCTTTTGCTTTGGCCAGGTTTTCAGCTTCAGTCTTTGCTTCGTTTAAAATTCGTTGATAAGTCCTGTTTTTTTGAAGGTTGCGAATTATTAAAACTAAGGTGATTATTAAAAGTATAACGGCAGCTATCGTAAACGATTTCATCCGGCTGTAGGTTTGGGCAGCAAGAGAATCAGCTTCCTGAGTTTTAGTTTCCAAGTGTCTTTGCTCTATTTGCTCCAGAGTCAGGATATTCCGGTTGAGCATTTTGCTAATCCTGATGTTTTGCTTATAAAGGTCTGTTTCTTTTAATTGCAGATTTTTGGCCTGAGTCGTAATTTGTTCTTCTATTCCTGCTATTTCTTTCTTGATGATTTCTTTATCCTTTTGCTTATCAATTATTATGGGTCGTTTGGTAGTTGTATCGCGTTTGCCGAATAAACGCTTGAAAAAGCTTTTCTTTGGTTCGGGCTTAAACTTAATGGTATCGGGTTTAATAATTACAGTGTCAATTTTATAATACAAGTCTGTAAAACTTTTATGAGTGTCAGCTTTTGACTTATGGAGTGATCGGATTTGATCCCATACGATTAGCTTTCGTTTTGTAAGTTTAGAAATTGAATCGATATGAGAAATTTCTTCGGAACCTGGAATTGTATAGTTTGATAGTATTTTAAGTTTTTTTTGAATAGAATCGCCCAACTGCCGATACGATCTTAAAAACGAGCCATTCCCGGTAAGACTATATAACCGGATTGAATTTTCCACCTGGTTTAAATCAGAAGTAATATCCTTGATTGTTAGCAACTTAATATCAGGGCGAGCTTCTTTATGGATCGTGTCTACTATCTGCGCCAGACTTTGGTAGGCCATTTGCCCTGAAACAATAACAACTGCGCCAATGCAGATTGAAAGAATGATGACTTGTATTTCTGTCTTCAATAATTTCACAAGAAGGAATAAAATAAGGTTGTAAATTTCTGTTTTTCTGTGGATTATTTTTTTGTTTTATGATAACACTGACTGAAAATGTATGTAAATAAAAGTAAAAAAAAACGGACAGCTATTTTTGGCTATCCGTTTTTTTAATTTTATTACCACCCTGGATTTTGCTGTTCTTTCAACTTTGCATTAGTGTTTGTTTCCGAATCCGGAATTGGCCACAAAAAACGTTTATCTGTATAAGGATAAGCCGCTACGGTCAGGATAGAAGAACTTACCGAGCCACTTGCGGCACTCCATACCGTTGACGTAACTTTAGCAGTATTAGCTTTGGCTGGAACACCAGGAGCGTTATTTAAGGCTGGAACAAAATAATCGGGGTCCTTTGCCAATCGATGAATATCAGCCCACCGACGACCTTCACCCAAGAACTCAATACGCCTTTCGTTAAAGATAGCTTTCATCAGGCTTTTTGCATCAGTAAAACTACTCAGAGTAAATTGTTTGGCTGTTTCTGTCACTGCTCTATTCCTAACTTGGTTTAACAGATCAACAGCTTTTTGGGTTACTCCGTTCGTACGCACTTCGGCTTCAGCATAATTAAGAAGGATTTCGGCATAACGAAGAATAGGTGTCCAATCAGTCATTTTTTCATAGGTATTGTACTTATCGCACCAATAAGGAAAATTCGCCTGATATGAAACATCATTTACAATCAGTTGCGATCTTCTTTTATCAGTTGCCAACCAAAAGTCAGCATTATACATGATCGGGCTGATACAAACCAAGGAACGAACTTTAGTATAAAACTGAGACAATGAGCCATTGTTGGTACAGTTATCAATGTCATTATTTTCTATAGAAAACATTGACTCTGTATTCGAGCTATTGGCTCTAAATGGACCATTGGGTTCAGTAGTAAGTTTATAGCCACCAATCGGACTGGTAAACGAAGAATTGACAATCTTCTGAGATTCAGTTAACACTTTATCCCATTTCCCCATGTGCTGGTAAATCCTTGTTTTTAAACCAATAGCTGCTCCGGAGCATGCTCTTGATATTTTTAGTCCACCAGTGCGTGTTACAGGAAGGTTGGCTTCGGCAAAATCCAGATCTTCCAGTATTTGTTTGTAAGTTTGAGCTACAGTAGCTCTTCCTGCTGATTTGGCTTCCTCAACCGTTTCAATAGAATTGATAGGTTTTACACTAACAGGGATTCCCATGTGCGAAGCATCAGCAGTGTGCGCATAAGGATAGGCAAAATGGATCAGGAGTTCATGAAATCCAAGAGCTCGAAGGAAACGTGCCTCTGCTTCGTATTCAAGTGCTTTTGCAGCGGTAATTGTACCTGCCTGACCAGCCATTTTAAACCCATCAATACAAATATTGATCTTGTTGATCATCTGGTAAGTACATTCCCACATAGCTTGTCCATTGGGTGATGATGAGCTGTAAGTGCTTTGGTATGTTACAGCGAAGAAAGACTGGACGTTTAGCATGTCTTCGCCTCGCATATCGCCTTGTTCAATCGAAGCAGCTCCAAACGGATATCCCCTTCGTTGAGAATTACCGGGATAATATCCACTCTGGGCAGCATCGTAGCAACCTACCATCGAGAGTTCACACATTTTTGCAGTACTAAACGCATCGCTATAGGCGACGGAATTGGCCGGCAATAAATTAAGGGTTTCTTCTTCACATGCAGAGAATGACAATAGAAGTGCCATTGTTACGAAACCGCCAAGTATATGATTGAATTTTATAATCTGTTTCATAATACATTCTGGATTTTAGTTAAAAGACAACATTAAGACCAATTACAAAGGAGCGTTGTTGTGGATTGCCGTTCCAGTCAACACCTGTGCCATAAATTTCGGCACCAGAACTATCGGTCGATGAAGAAAAGGCTTCAGGGTCAAGACCTGAATATTTGGTAAGTGTCAGTAAGTTTTGTCCTTGGACATAAAACCGCACCTTTTCTAAGGTTAATTTGTTGGTTATAGTTTTGGGTAAGGTATAGCCAATAGAAACATTTTGAAGTTTCAGGAAATTCCCGTTTTCAATCCAGCGCGAAGAACCATCGGATTCCAGATTGAGGAATGATCCCTTGCCGGACATAATAATAGGGACATCTCCGCTACCAGGGTTATTAGTACTTTGCCAGCGATCGAGGATTTCGGTGCTGTTGTTCTGGAAGCTCATAGTCATCATATCGCGACGAGTAATATTGGCCACTTTATTACCTCCTGAGAAACGGAAGAAGATATTCATATCGAAATTCTTATATTTGAAATTGTTGTCAACTCCTCCAAACCATTTGGGAATTGTGTTGCCAAGTATTTTCTTATCAGAAGCACTCAGACTGCTTAAGGCTCCCAAGGTTCCAGGGTTTGCTGCATCATATACATAGTAGTTGCTATTATTAGGGTTACCCTGAACGATCGTGTTATCGGCCTTCTTGTATAATGGGTACCCGTTAGCCATATTTACACCCATGTATTCGAAGCCATACAACGAACGCATCGACTCGCCTTCGCGGATGATGGTAAATTGGTACATCATATCGCTCAATAATTTTGTCACCTTATTGTACTGAGTCGAAAAGTTTAGAGATAAATTGTATTCGAAATCATTTGTTTTTACAACTTTACCACTCAATTCAAATTCCAGCCCATGATTGACAAGCGAGCCAACGTTCTGACTGATCACGTTCCCGGGTATCCCTAGCGATGGTGGAGTAGGCGCTTGTAGAACAATATCGGTATTTTTCTTCTTCCAGTATGCAGCGGTAAAATTAAAACGGTTTAGGAATGACATTTCAGCACCTATGTCATAGATATTTTGTTTTTCCCATTTAAGGTTGCTGTTTCCAGTCTGAGAATAGGAAATACCTGCTTGAGATCCATATAATTGAGCGCTGAATGTATCAAGATATGAAAAACTACCTATATCTTCGTTGCCTACCTGGGCTATACTTCCCCTTAAGCGGAAATCGTTCACTACATCTTTAATTCCTTTCCAGAATCCCATTTCAGACAAACGTACCGCAAATGAACCACCATAGAATGAACCCCAACGATTATCTTTGGGCAGCTTCGAAAGCCCGTCTCGGCGAACAGACCCACCTAAATAATAGGTACTATTATAATTGTAGTTAGCTCGGAGCACATAAGAAGATATTCCGTTGTAATAATAGTTGCCTCCTGATGTTTGGGTATTATAGGTACTACTAATAATATAGGGCATAAAGAATGCACTTGACATATCTCTGGCTCCGGCATATACAGAACGATATTCATACTTAGAATACTCTGCAACTGCCGTTAAATCAATGTTATGTTTATTGAAATTCTTTAGATATGAAGCAATATTCTGGAAAGTCCACCGTTTACGGGTATAATTCGTTTCGTTGATCAATCCATTATAACCATTCCCATCACCTGTTTCTGGGTACCATGCATAAATGTTGTCCATTAAAGAAACGTCGGCACCAACTGTCGTTTTTAAGGTTAAGCCCGAAATTGGTTTCACTTCCAGATAAGCGTTCGGCATTAAACGGTATGATTCGTTTTCCTGAATATTATTCTTTAAAACCCAGACAATATTGGGGACAGTCAGGTCGATGGGCTGGAGGTTTGCTCCACGGCCCAGGCTTTTTCGGCTGGTCGCATCAATATTATACCCGGTAGGATCATCAGGATTATAAACTTTAACATTGGGTAGCATTCGAGTAGTAGCATACATGTTGTCGGATATACTATTTGTACCTTTCACCGGACCTTCGTTCTTCTGGTACGATCCGTTGAATGAAAAACCGGCCTTCGCCCATTTTAGTAATTTATGGTCAACACTTGAATTAAAAGTGTATCTTTTCAGACTATTATTGATAACAATACCTTCCTGCTTACTGTATCCAGCTGATAAGTAATACTGTGTAGCATCGGTCCCACCCGAAACTGACAAGGAATGGCTGTGCTGGAACCCTGTGCGGAAAACATAATCGAACCAATTGGTGTCAGTATTTTCTGAATCCATCACAGCTGGACGTTGTGCGGACCCAATATTGGCGTACTTCTCATTTGCAATCGTCACAAATTCCTGCGCATTCAGAAGATCATAAAGTTTTGATGCTGAAGAAAAAGCACCCCAAACATCATAGGTTACTTTTGTTTTCTGCTCTTTCCCTTTTTTAGTAGTTACCAAAATTACCCCGTTTGAGGCCCTTGATCCATAAATTGCCGTAGCAGCACCGTCTTTTAGAATTTCAACCGATTCAATATCAGTTGGATTAATATCGCCCAGCGGATTATTATTGGTATACGAACCACCAATATTACCAGAGGTTGCAGGAATACCGTTAATTACCACCAATGGTTGCGAACCCGAAGAAATTGTGTTAACACCACGAATCCTTATATCTGGTGGTGTTCCAAGATCAGCAGACGATTGAATAATCTGTACGCCGGAAGCACGTCCAGCAATTTGCTGAGCAAAACTAGGAGATGCTTTTTCGGCAATATCCGTATTTTTAACCTGCGAAATAGAACTGGTTACATCCTTTTTCTTTTGTACGCCGTAACCTACAACTACAACTTCATCAACCGAGACATCTTGCGATTTAAGTTGGATATTGATAAGCGACTGGCTACCAATAGCCACTTCTTGGGTGGTCATGCCAACAAACGAAAAAACTAATGTCTTGGCGTCTTTAGGCACTTTTAGGTTGTATTTACCGTCCATATCAGTAACGGTTCCAACGGTAGAACCTTTTGCTGAGATTGACACACCAGGTATTGCGCCTCCGTCGTCAGCCGAAGTCACTTTGCCGGTAATTTCCTTGGTTTGCGCCAAAGCGACAGACAAACCAATTGCAAAAAATGCAAGCAATAATGCGATTTTTTTCATAGAGAATTATTTTAAATTAAACAGCATCAAAGGAAAAATGAGGATTTTCTTTAGAAAAGATGATTTGAATTTACTCCCCTAAGTAGAATCAAAACGAAAACATCCACATTTTTATAACATTGGATGCTAATGTAAAAAAATGTTAAAAGATAAACAAGAATATATACCTACATATCCTATTTTTTGTGCTTTTTTCAGGAATAGTTTTCTAAAAACCAGTTGAATATTTTTGAGCACCTTTTTTGGCTTGTGCAAACAAAAAAGACAGCCACTAAAACTGCCTTTTTTGTGTTAAATTTTTTATTTCAAAACATGATGGCCATTTAGTTATTTTGGCCAGAGTTTCCGAAACATCATTTACTTAATAATATTTTCGCAGTAAAGTAAGGTACACCTCCATAGGTTGCTCCAATGCCTTTTGCGTCCCCAACATAATAAATGTCATACTTTATCTCCAACATAGGACTAGCACCACAATTATCCCATGTACCTGAACCTTCAATTTCGTAATCAGAAAGAGCACCTTTATAATCAGTTGTGTAAATAAATTGTCTTGGAATATCAAGTGTTCCATCTTCATTTATAGTCATATCAAAGGTACCGCCAGAAACAATTGTTTCCCCCCACCAATCAGAGATAAGCCCTGCACTCATTCCCGAAACAGCCAATTTAGTACCATTTACTTTAGTTGTGATTTCACTATCATATTCCCAATCGCTCCCTTTCCACGATCCTACCAAATCCTTAATTCCGTCAGTCAGGGCACAATATTTTTTCACCAATACTTCTAGCGATTTTGCTTCAGAAGTGAGTCCTCCATGCGTTGTTTCAGTAACTGAAATTGTTGCGTGTTCATCAGTGGGGAATGTATTGAATTCTACCACAATGGTTCTTGTATCTTCACTTATACTCTTAATTTTAGCATCAGAAACTGTCCAGTTCCAAGTTGAACCTCCTCTGAAATATGCTGTAGTATAAGTTGCAGTAAAGGTCTGGACAGCTTGGGTAGGCCCTTGGATACCATTAAGGACAACCGGTATTATTGCATCGTAGTTGTAATTATCTTCGTTACTACATCCCATTGTGAAAAGGAAGAATGCAATAGCTAATATTTTTATACTTATCTTTTTCATATTCATTAAGTTAAATATTGTGAAAATAAACAGGATTAGAACCAGCCTCCTTTTGAAACATCAACCCCATCGGCATTGGCCTCACCTCCAAAGGTATAAAGAGGAAGTCCCAACGATTCAAGTTCTTTCCCGGGAACTGGATAATGCAAGAACTGACCTTTTTGAAGCATATCCCTTCTTCTCATATCGTAAAACCCGATCATGAATGCTTGCGAGGTTAATTCAATATCACGTTCATAAAATATGGCAGCTAAAATCTGGTCTTTTGTAGCCGATGTAACCATATCAGCAAGACCTCCACGTAATTTTCTGGGTTGACTTGAACTATTCAGAATACTTAAAGCATCTTCGTTTTTTCCTAACATAACTGACGCTTCAGCTTTGTATAAAGTATTCTCATAAGCCCTGAATTCGTACAATTTTCCTAACCCTTTGTACATTGTTTCGTCAAATCTACTGTATCTGTAATTAGAAAAATGGTAATATCCACGGTCAGGTCTAAAATCGACAGATGCTAAGAATTGGTAGTCAGAAAGTAACCGTTTATCACTACTTTGGGCCTGTCCTGCTGTTAGGCCGGTATGAACAACTTTGGCAACTCCATCTGACCAATATTTTTTAGGATACGTTGGATCCATCAGGTTAATAATCCTATTGTCTATCCTAGCCCAACCTGCTTGTGTCAAATAAATAAAATTCTCATCATACCACGTTGCATTAGCATAAGGCGAGCCATTCCCTTCTGGTCCAAAGTCAGTTGTAATACCCAGTTTAGCATTATCCAGGACCTTTTGCCAATCAACTGCTAAATTTTGCGCAGCAGTTCGCGGCGCTAAAGCTAAAAACCGGGCAATATAACTATGAGATAATGCGATGATCAAACTGTTATTAACGGTAACTCCATTGATAGTGTTAGAATTTAATACAAAAGGGCTGGCACTACCTGCTATCTCAATCGCTTTTTCTAAAGAAGCAACAGCGGCTTTTATAACATCCGTATAAGAAGAGAAATCCAGTAAAGAGAGATCTGTGTCTTCTGAGACAATATAGCCTTTATCGAAGGCTAATCCTATGTTCCCAAGAATAAGTCCTTGCATAAAGTAGCCAAAGGCAAGCATAGATTTGTTATCAACACCATTAGTGCCTATTTGTGTGCCTGAATTAATTAGCTTAAGGGCATCATTTACTTGTGAAAGGGCTGCATAAGAACCATTCCAGAATTTCTCGCTTATCTGGTCGTTTGGAGCACTGACTGAATTGTCCCAAGGAATGCGGGGTTCTGCAGAAATATAGCGCATATAATAATTACCCCAAGAACAGGTAAACTGGTCAGCTGCAACTAGTGAAGCTATATGAATATTAACGTTACGTTGTGTTTGCCAATAACTCAAATAAGAGCCTTCCAAAACGGTCCTAATGTCCTCGGAACTGGCTAGTACGCTCGCGGTATCAGGTTCGTTGAGATTTTCAACGTTAAGGCTCTCGCAGCTCCATAATGCCACCAATCCCAGACTAAGAATGAATATTAACTTATATTTATATATTGCTTTCATATCTTAAACTTTTGTGGTTTAGTTAAAATTTAAATTCTAATGAGAACGTGTAAGTTCTAAAATTAGGATAGTTGAAAATATCCATGGAATAATTTGTTAAGTCACCTCCAGCTGAGACTTCTGGGTCCCATCCAGAATATTTGGTAAACGTTAAGAGATTTCGTCCAAGTACTCCGGCTTTTAACCCCTTTATAAAAGGAATCCCTGCTTTGGCGAAAACACGTTCGTTAACATCATAATACAATGAAATTTCTCTTAATTTTACAAAAGTTCCATCCTCCACAAAACGGCTGTTTACGTTATTAGCATTATACAACGATTGAAAATAATAAATAGTTTTTTTCTTATAATCTGGAACTCCGAACATATCCATATCTCCATGCCGATTGTCACGGTATAGCCATTGTTTAGTAAGGTTGTAAATATCTCCTCCCTGTTTCCAGTGCCATAGCATATTTAATGTAAAGTTATTCCATTTAAGCGAAGTTGTAAACGAAAGATTGAAATCAGGGTTCATGTCAGCTATTTTCACATAATCAGCTGTTTTATCGTTATTCTGGTCTAAAGCAATTGGCTTTTCGAGTGTAGTTCCTTCAGTTCCTTTTTGAATTACGTACCCATCAGAATTCATAACATAATTATCAATAGTAGCACCTGAAGGAAGTTGATTCTTCATTTGATCAAGAGAAGTAACCCAATCATACCCATACATAATACCAAATGTTTCATTATCTCTTAGATAGAAAGCTGATACTTCATTGGCACCTGGTCCAACCTGAAATGCAGGGGCATCAAGCTCTTTCACTTTTTGTCTGAGCCTGTCGAAAGCAAAGTTGAACTTCAGGTTGACCTTTTTAGTTTTAATGGCCTGTACCCCCAATGTACCTTCAATCGATTTCCCCTGAAGAATGGCAGCATTTCTCCATTGAGCTATATATCCGGTTGCTGCTGACAAAGGAACCGCAACAAAAGCATCTTTTGTCTCATTTTGAGAAACAATAGCTTCAAAACTGAACCGATCTAAGAAATCGACATTTAACCCAATTTCCTGTTCTACAGTTTCTGAAGGTTTTAGGTTTTTATTTCCAATCGTACTTTTGTAAACGCTTCCATTATATAATCCATAGGTTTCGTATTGGTAGCTAAATCCTGGACGTTGACCTGACGAACCAATAGAAGCCCTAATCTTTAATTCCTGGATTCCCGGAATTTTGAAGTCTTCAGTTAAGCGATAAGCTCCTGAAAATCTGTAATAAGGATTCCACCTGTTATTTTCTCCGAACAGCGAAGAGCCATCATAGCGGTAAAGCATCGAAATAAGATACCTATCCTTGATGTCAAGGTCCAAAATTCCGAAGTAATTACGGGCTATTTCCTGGTATTGGTAGGATGATACTGACTTGGTGCCGGTAACTGCATCCAAAGAGGTTACATTGCTTGCAACCAAGTCATTACCTGTTACACTAAACCCTTTCTCAAGACGGTTCTCATACAAATAACTTAACTTACCTTTGGCCAGGACAATGCCAAATTGTTTGTTCAAATTAAACGTTCCCTGAAATGTTTGGGAAAGTCCGGTGTAATCGGATTTGAAAATCTGACCCTTAATAAACGCTTTCGCCTGTTCCATATATCCTTTGGGCCGAATTCTGGTAAAATCATTATCTCGACGATCGAAGCTGTAACTTGCTTCAAGATTTCCCCAATCAAACATTTTGTAGGTTCCATTAATATTTTGAACAACCCCACGGCGGTTGAGATCTCTTTGTTCATAATATAAAGCGTGTTTAGGATTTTCAATTTCTTGCGACCATGGATTGGGTAAGTAGTAGTACTTTGACAGTATATCATTATTGGGCGAATCCATATCCAAATTCACATCAGGTTCCATAAACAACATGTTAAAAAAAGCCGTTCCCTGGCCACCACCATAAGCTTCGTCACCACCATATTCCGTTGCTTCCCTTGCTTCGGGCAAATCGATCTTCATCTTGGTAATCAGAGTTGAAGTAGAAATTTTTATTTTGTCAGTAAGGTTGTGGTCTATGTTAAACCTGAAATTTTGGCGGTTTGATCCATCAGTAGACCAAACGATTCCCTGATTTCGGTTGTTCTCAAAAGAGGCAAAGATTTTAGTGTTTTTGGCGTTGTTTCCTATCGAGATGTAATTTGTAAGAAACTGACCTTCAGTAAATATTTGATCTTGATAGTCGTGATAAACCCCAAAAGGATTATCCATATAGCCGTCAAACTTAATTTGTCTGGTCCCGACAATACCACTGGAAGGGCCTCCTGTATAACCACTTGGATAAGTAACACCTGCATATTTGGTATAAGTGTTTACCGATTGGTAATCATCAGCTAGAGAGTATGGGTGATGTGAAGCCAAGTCCATTTTCTTTCCTATTTCCTGAAACCCAAATTCATTACGTACCCTAATTTCTGTTTTACCCTCTTGGAGGCTACCACCACGTTTAGATGTAATGACGATTACGCCAGCTCCTGCGCGGGAGCCATATAGCGCTGATGCCGCAGCTCCTTTTACAACTTCAAAAGTAGAAATATCGTCGGTGTTAACATCGGCAAGTTCCCCTTCAAAAATAACTCCATCAATAAGAACTAATGGTTGCTGAGAACCTGTAACCGATGTCGATCCACGTAAGCGTATTCCGGTCGACTGTCCTGGATTACCACTTGAGCTTACAACGGTGACGCCAGAGACTTTCCCTTGAAGTGCAGATGCAGCAGAGGTTGCAGGGACAGATTCTAATGCTTCTTCGCCAACTTTCGATACAGATACAGTCATCTTTTTTACAGGAGTACTACTGGCAACAGCAGATACGACCACTTCATCAATCCCAAAGACGTCAGATTGTAATGTAACATTAATTGAGGAACCTGTAATATTGACTTCTTTGTTTTTCATTCCCACAAAACTGAACGAAAGCGTTTTAGCATCCTGTGGTACTTTTAAATGGAACATGCCATCAATGTCGGTAATTGTACCCAAAGTGGTTCCTTTAACAGAAACTGAAACCCCCGGAATTACACCACCGTCGTCGGCAGAGGTAACCCTCCCTGAGATTTCCTTGGTCTGCGCCATCAAGACCTGCAAACCAATTGCAAAAAAAGCAAGCAATAACGCGATTTTTTTCATGTAAAATAAATTTAAATTAAACAGCATCAACTTAAAATCACATCCACAAATCATAATCTAAATAATACTTATTCTTTATTATAATTGATTCCCCCAAAACAATTACATTTGAAGTATTACAAAAATTATAATCCTAAAAAGGATAGAACCTTATGTATTGAAACACAAAATTCTTAATGAGAATCACAAATTTAAAAAAATGGCAATAGAATGATTAACTTATATATATAAAAATTGACATATTTTAACACTATTCTGTCTATCTAGACGCTAAAGTTGTGCATTATCTCCCATAAATACTTTAATTATAGAGCGTTGTATTGTCTTTAAATCTTGTTAATAAATTGTTTAGAATCATTAAAATTATAAGAATCTTGATAATTCTTTAACTTCTTCAATAAAATAAGTTCTAATATTGCTTTTAAACTCTAAAAAGTGGTCTGAGAATAACATATTTTTGTTATTTCCTCCCGTTGATAGCAAATTTTTCCCGTTGTTCAAAAACATGACTTGATCCATTCCGAAATTTAATGCGCCAATAATGTCGGTTTCCCATGAGTCCCCAATCATTATACTTCTCTTCTTTTTGGCATTGGTCGATTTAACAGCATGTTCAAAAATTGCCCGATGTGGTTTTGTTGACTGCACTTCTTCAGAAATAAAAACCTTTGTAAAATATTTATCTAACCCGCAGTTTACAAGTTTTTTTCGCTGGACTTCCCTGAATCCGTTTGTAATAATGTGCATCTGATATCCATTTACTTTCAGTTTTTCCAGTGTCGTTATTGTATCTGGAAATAAATGCTTTTGAACAGCCATGTTTTCAAGATACAGATGGTTTACCTCTTCCCAGTTCTGATTATTAACTCCAAATAATTTAAATGACTGACAAAACCGATCGATAATGAGTTTCTGTTTGGTAATTTGGTTATGGTGGTAGCTGTTCCAAAGTTTTGTGTTGATTCTTTCGTATTCAGCAAAGAAAACATCAAAATCGGGTAGCAACTCCAAAAGCCTGGACTGCTGTAACGTTTCAAACATAGCCAGCTTCGAATTGGTTGTGAAATCCCACAATGTATTATCCAGATCAAAAAAAAGATGGTCATATTGTCTCATTCTTTCTCATTATTGTCATCTCGATCACTTTTGTGGCCGGGATATCCTTCAACAACAATCACTATTTCACCTTTTACAGTCTTACTTTTATAATATTCAATTAATTCAGCCAGGGTTCCTCTTTTGTTCTCTTCATAGTATTTGGATAATTCCCGTGAAACGGAAGCGCGCCTGCTGTATCCAAAAAATTCTGCAAACTGTTCAAGGCATTTTAATAATCTAAATGGAGACTCATAAAATATCATTGTTCTTTGTTCGGTTGCCAATTCTTTAATTTTCGTTTGTCGTCCTTTTTTTTGAGGAAGAAACCCTTCAAAAGTAAACCGATCAGTCGGGAACCCCGAATTGACTAAGGCGGGAATCAACGCAGTAGCTCCAGGCAAGCATTCTATCTCTAAATCTTTTTCAATACAGGTTCTTGCCAAAAGAAATCCGGGGTCGCTTATTCCTGGAGTACCTGCATCAGAAATCAAAGCAACAGTTTTCCCATCTTGTATTTGCCTGGAAATCATTTCAACTGTTTTGTGTTCGTTGAATTTATGATGTGAAAACAGCTTATTCTTTATTCCAAAATGTTCAAGTAATTTTGACGAAGTTCGGGTATCCTCAGCCAAAATCATGTCTGCTTCTTTTAATATGCGTATCCCCCTGAGGGTCATGTCCTCAAGATTACCAATTGGAGTAGGTACAAGGAATAGTTTTCCCATTTGTTTTGTTTGTTTAATTGGGCCGAAAAAAGAAGCAATGATAAATTAAGATTTATCATTGCCCCAAATTAATAATGAATAACCCTATTTCGTGAATCGCCGTTTAAGCAATTCTACAAATTTCATACTTGTCTCAGTTTTTTGTAAAGTCAGTTGCGACTTTAGATATTCAACTGCTTGTTGAATAGTTTCAAGTTTATCAAGGTGGTCGATAATCTTATTGTATTTTTCTGTATTGTTCCCAAATATTTCCCGAACAAACTGATATCTGTCATTTAGTCCAATAGAAGCTTTCAAACTGGCAATTGGACCAGTATTAAGTTTCGTTTCATTGGCTTTTGTTTCTCCAATAGAATCATTGAGTGTTTGTCCATTATGAATAGTTTCAATCACTCTTTTTTCCTCCAAAGCAGGCTCTTCCGGCTTGGGTATTTCTTTGAATACCGGACGTTCCGTAGCTTTTGTAACGGGTTGTTGCTTTACATGTAGTGGTTCATCTTCTATTTCTTCTAGGGTTATTTCCCTTAGCGAAGAACTAGAAATATTTTTGTGTTCTGTTTCCTCAGGAGCTTGTTCAAGAACCTCATTATCCATTGCAGTTAAACTATCATCATGTCCAAATTCAATAAGTTCTTCTTCCTGATCTTCATTGTCTTCCATTTCATTGTCTTCGTCTTCAATCAAATCATCATCTTCATCGGTGATATCATCATCTTCAAACGTATCATCATCCTCTTGGTCTTCTATAACGTCGGTTTCATCAGATTCATCAGTAGAAAATGTAAGTATTTCGTTCTCATCTCCAGGTTCAGCAATTTCGAGTTCCGGATCAGTAATGTTTACACCAAATGCACCTTCGGGTTCATTTAGTTCGTCATCAATATTTACATCCTCATCTGATTCTTCTTTAGCTGAAAGCGTGCGTAATAATTCAATTTCGTTGCATAGAACACGGGCCTTGCCTAATGCTATTTCTATGATTAATCCCGAATCTTTTTCATTCTCTGACACTTCTGCTGTTATAATTTTCAATTCTTCCAGTTCTTTTTCTACGATCTGGATCAATTTACGTTTATCCATTTTTATTTCTAATTTTAATCGGTAATACCAGCTGTTTTATTTCTTCAAACAATTAATTTTACTTTTTATTCAAATCCAGCTATTTATATTCAGTAAATGTTGATTCATAATTGGTACTGGATTTTGAGAAATGTAAAAGTATAAAATCTTTAGCAAATCAAAGAATGTTTATTGAAAGAGGAATAGACCAATATAAAAAGCGAGGTTCAATAGAGGTTATCGCCGGTTCAATGTTTTCAGGTAAAACAGAAGAGCTCATAAGACGGTTAAAGCGTGCCAAAATAGCTAAACTTAAAGTCGAAATTTTTAAACCAGCTATTGACACACGTTATTCGGTTGCAGAGGTGGTTTCGCACGATGAAAATTCAATTTTAAGTACACCAGTGGAGAATTCTGGAAATATCATGCTATTGGCAGGTGATGTTGATGTTGTTGGAATTGATGAAGCACAATTCTTCGATAATGGTTTGGTAGAAGTTTGTGTTGCCTTGGCTAATATGGGGACCAGGGTTATTATTGCCGGATTGGATATGGATTTTAAAGGCAAACCTTTTGGCCCTATTCCCGGGCTGATGGCCATTGCTGATTATGTAACCAAAGTTCATGCGATTTGTATGCATTGCGGAGATGTTGCTCAGTTCTCGCATAGGTTGTCGAAAGCTGATAAATTGGTTTTACTTGGTGAAAAAGACGAATACGAGCCTCTTTGCCGATCATGTTTTATAAAAGCTACAAATTGATGTCAAGTTATACTGTTTCACAAATATCGGCTGTTGTAAACGGACAATTACATACTGCCAATAAAACTGATAGTCGGATTTATACAATAAGTATTGATAGCCGTACCGTTTTTGATCCTGAAGCAACTCTATTTTTTGCCCTGAAAACGGAGCGAAACAATGGCCATAAATATATAACTGATTTAATTCGGAAAGGAGTTCGGGCATTTGTGATTTCTGAATATTCTGAAGAGTTAAAATTACATGCAAACTGCTGTTTTATTGAAGTTTATGATACTCTTCAAGCTCTTCAGCAACTTGCAGCATGGCATAGGTCTCAGTTTCAGATTCCTGTAATCGGAATTACAGGAAGCAACGGAAAGACTATTGTAAAAGAATGGTTATTCGAATTGCTGCAAAGTAAATCGGTGCTTCGAAGTCCGAAAAGTTACAACTCCCAGGTTGGTGTACCTTTATCTGTTTGGAATCTTAAAGCCGGACACGAACTGGCCATTTTCGAAGCCGGTATTTCAAAACCTGGTGAAATGAATACTCTGGCCGAAATTATTAAACCAACGATTGGCATTATAACCAATCTGGGCGATGCACACCAGGAGAACTTCAAATCGAAAAGGGAAAAACTTCTGGAAAAGCTCCAGCTTTTCGTTTCGTGTGATAAAGTTATCTTTTGTAAAGATCATGATCTGATTTGTGAAACAATTCATCAGGTAATTCCTGAAGGGAAAACCATCGACTGGTCGTTTTCCGATAAAAGCGCTGATTTATTTTTAAGTAAAGCTGATATTGGATATTCAACTGAAATAACCACAACATTTGAAGGGAAAACAGTTACAATCCGGGTACCTTTTCAGGATATTTCCAGCATCGAAAATGCCTGTCATTGTCTGGCCCTAGTGTTAACGCAACATTGGGCCACCGATACGGTAATAATGCAGTTTAGCCAGTTACAACCAGTAGCTATGCGTCTAGAAATCAAGGATGGAGTGAACAATTGCCTGCTGATTAACGACTATTACAATTCTGATATAAATTCGCTGCAAATCGCTCTTGGTTTTCTGAACAATCATGCCGTTCATCCATATATTGGAAAAACTGTAATTCTTTCAGATATTCAACAAGCAGGTTTTTCTGACGATCAATTGTATACCGAAGTAAGCCGTTTGTTGAGATTAAATAAGGTTACTCAGTTGATAGGTATCGGACGTCGAATAAAGAAGTTTGCTGACATTTTTGATTCTTCGGCTTCGTTTTTTGAGTCGACCAACCAATTTTTGGAGACAATTGAGCTAAACAGGTTTAAGGACGAGTGCATTTTACTTAAAGGAGCTCGTGATTTCCATTTTGAACGGATTTCGTCGGCACTGCAAAAAAAATATCATCAAACAGTTTTGGAGATAGATTTAAATGCAATGGTTGGTAATCTGAATTTCTTTCGCTCTCTTATCCAACCCGAGACGCGAATTATGATCATGGTGAAAGCATTCTCGTATGGAAGTGGTTTTGCCGAGATTGCCCGCATACTTCAGTATCATAAGGTCGATTATTTAGCGGTAGCAGTAGCCGATGAAGGAATTGAGCTGAGACAATCAGGTATTGATTTGCCAATAATTGTAATGAATCCCGAGTCGCATAGCTTTGAGAATATGATTGAGTTTAGGCTTGAACCCAACATTTATTCCGAAGAAGTTTTTGAGTCATTTCATCAGGTTTTGCAGCAACATGCCGTTGTTGGTTACCCTGTTCATTTAAAGTTGGATACAGGTATGCACCGGCTGGGTTTTGATTCGGCAGATAAAGTAGAAGAAATTGCTTATCGACTTGCAAATCAGGAAGAGATGATTGTGCGATCGGTATTTACGCACCTTGCCGGATCGGATGAGGATGTTCATGATGAATTTACATTGAACCAGATAAGTTGTTTCGAACAGCTTTCTGCCATTATTTTAGAAACACTGCCATATAAAATTTTCAGACACATCCTGAATTCTGCCGGAATTGAACGATTCCCGAAATATCAGTACGAAATGGTTCGGCTTGGAATTGGATTATATGGGGTAAGTTCTACTGAAAACCCGCAGGTGAAAAGTATCAGCCGGTTAAAAACCAGCATTTCGCAAATTCGCAAAGTTGAAGCAGGGCAAACAATTGGTTACGGTCGTAAAGGTAAAGTAACTAACAATGCCCAAATAGCCGTTTTACCCATTGGTTATGCTGATGGGTATGATCGTCGGTTGAGTAATGGTGTTGGCAAAGTGTTTGTGCATGGTAACATTGCTCCAGTTATCGGAAATATTTGCATGGACATGTGCATGGTTGATGTAACTGGTATGGAGGTAAATGTTGGAGACGAAGTTGAATTAATGGGTGAACATATACTGGTTAACGATATTGCTAAAAACATTGGAACTATTCCCTATGAAATACTTACCGGAATTTCTCAGCGAGTTAAACGAGTATATCTTCAGGAGTAGAAAAGTATTGTGTGATAATTGTTGCAAATTGCGCGAATATTAAACACATAATCCGAAACCCGTATCGTGAAACTTGTTATCCCAGTTTGCTGATTTTTTCGAGCTTATGAATGTCGAGAATTCTAATCTTGCGGCCATCAATAGCAATAATCTTTTCGCCGGCAAAGGTTGAAAGTGTACGAATAGCATTTGAAGTAGTCATGTTCGAAAGATTGGCAATATCTTCGCGCGACAAGTATACTTTTAATGTGGCGCCATCGTTTTCCCATCCGTACTTTTCTTTCAGGAGTAAAAGAGATTCGGCTAAACGGCCACGAATATGCTTCTGAGTAAGTGTAACTGTTCTCATGTTCGAGAAACCCAATTCACGCGCAACTTTCTGAAGGAGCTTTAAAGAAAAGTCTGGTTTTTTGAGTAATTTGCCAAAGAAATATTCGGTCGGGATAACACCAATTGTACAATCTTCAAGAGTAATAGCCGAACCAATGTGCATTTCGTCGGCCAGCAAAGCTCTATAACCAATTAATCCAAGTGGTTTTGCCATACGGATAATTTGTTCGCGGCCACCAACACCCTCTTTGTAAATAATTATTTTCCCTTCAATAAGGAATAAAAAGGCGCCAGGTTTTTCTCCTTCCTTGAAAATGAATTCGTTTTTTTTGTAATACGACAGCGTAATGTGCTTTTGCAAATCTTGTTTCTCTTCTGGTGATAAAGTACTGAAAACAGATTTCGGATTTTCAAAAACTTCCTTCATTCCCAATTCCTGACTCAACATAGAAATAAATTTACATGTTTTGCAGCATCAAAGTTAAATAAATTTGTCAAAGAAGAAAATTTAGCCTGTTTATTTTCCCAGTCGGATTTGGAGGAGTAACCGGACAGGAAACCATGTATTTAATGATTTGCTTCACGAATAAAGTGCAACTAAAGGCATACGTCGGCCAAATCCAAATGCCTTTGAACTAACTCTTAAAATAGGTGGCGCCTGGAAGCGTTTATATTCATTGGTGTTTACCATTTTAACAGTGCGTAGAACAGTAGCCTCGTCAAATCCCTTGGCCATAATTTCAACGGGCGAAAGGTTTAATTCAATATAGTCGAATAATATCTGATCGAGGATATTATAGTCGGGCAACGAATCAGTGTCTTTTTGGTCGGGACGAAGTTCTGCCGAAGGCGGTTTCTGTATCGTGCTAACCGGAATGATCTCATGTTCGCGGTTGATCCATTTGGCCATTTTGAAAACATCGGTTTTATATACATCGCCAAGAACCGAGAGGCCGCCGTTCATATCGCCATACAGAGTTCCGTAGCCAACAGCACATTCGCTTTTATTGGTGGTATTGAGCAGGATATGGCCAAACTTATTGGAGATAGCCATGAGCAGAATTCCACGAGTACGGGCCTGGATGTTTTCTTCGGTTATGTCGTTTTTCAGGTTGGCAAATACTTCAGAAAGGCTTTCGCTAAAACGATCGACCATGGGCTGAATGGGAATAATTTCGTACTGAATATCCAGGTTTCTTGCTAACTGAACTGCATCTGTTATACTATGATCGGATGAATATTGGGAAGGCATCAGCAAAACACGAACGTTTTCTTTACCCAATGCAGCTTCTGCCAGCACAAGGACCAAGGCCGAATCGATTCCACCCGATAAACCGAGCGTAGCTTTTTTGAATCCCATTTTTCCAAAATAATCGCGGATTCCCAGAATTAAGGCATTGTAGATTTTCTCGATATAACCGGTTTTAGGCTGAAGATTTTGTATGGAGGAATCGGTATCAAATATTCTGAAATCTTCCTCGAAGTATTTTAGCTCTTCAACAATCTCACCTTTGCCATTCAGGAAAACTGAACCTCCGTCGAAAACCAGTTCGGTATGGGCGCCAACCTGATTGGCATAAATAATTGGAAGATTGTATTTAATGGCATTTTTTACCAGTATATTTTTCCTGAAATTTTCCTGGTTGTACGAAAATGGCGAAGCAGAAAGATTAATAACCAAATCGGGGTTTAAAGCCGAGAGTTCATTGAGAGGCGAAAGTTGGTAGAGTTTTTCGCGACCAAATTCGTTTTGGGTTTCCTGCTCGTCCCACAAGTCTTCACATATTGTAATTGCAAGCTTTTTACCTTTAAAGTCGAAAACAGAGAAGGTTTTGTTAGGCTCGAAATGACGGTATTCGTCGAAAATATCGTAGGTTGGCAGCAACGATTTGTTTACAATATGCTGAATGGCCCCGTTGTACATGAAAAACGCCGAATTAAACAGCTTTTTGCCACGAGGTTCGGGGTTGATGCGAGGTCCGCCAACTACAGCCGCAATGCCTACGCATTGTTGTGCAATTTGGTTGAGCGCCTCTTCGGCCTGCTCAATAAATTCTTTGCGCTCCAACAAGTCGTGGGGGTAATATCCTGTTATCGAAAGTTCAGTGAAAACAACCAAGTCGGCACCACCAACCTTTGCCTTGTTGATATGCTCGTTTATTTTCGATGTATTGAGGGTAAAATTTCCTATGTGGTAATTAAGCTGGGCAATTGCAATCTTCATAATATGTTATTAAAAAATCAGGCCGACTTTAAATTTCAGTGAGTTGATAATTGTTTTATCCTTAAAGGCATTATCGGTAGTTACATCCATTAATCCATTCTGAAAAATTAAACCCATCGAAATGGAATTTGTTTTTCCCAGGTCATAATCGAACCCAATACCAACATTCATTGCGAGGTTAAACAAATTCATTTCATCAGCAAGCGAAACTTTATGCATTGTACCATCATTGCTGGTTCCTTTTGATCCTATGTTTACCATACCTGAAAACCCGAGCAACCCCCAATAATAGGCCCGGTTAAATTCATCAGTACGAAGTTTTATTGAAACAGGTATTTCGATATACCGCAGTTGATATTTTATTTTTGGCGAACCAGATAAACTAACTCCTGCAAAATCAAAGTCGGATGTTGAATGGTAATTAAGTTCACCGCCAACATTAGTAATTTGTATACCGGTTGCGAGTGCATAACGTTCGTCATCCGAAAGGTAACAATCAGCATTTAGTCCAAAATCGTATCCAAGGATTGGTTTTCCATTTTCGACAGTGGAATTACTTGTTCTTAACCAGTTTACCGATGGGTCGGCAACAAACGACAACCGAAAATGTTGCTGACCATAAGAAATAACAGATAAAAGGGCGATGAATAAAAATAATGTGATACGTTTCATGTTCCTTATTATTTTGTGGTGTAAAATTAATCGATCAAAGTATTTTTAAGTAAAAACAAACGTTTTCGGTATAATGAAATAACGTAAGAATCACTTAGTTTTGCCTGCTGTAAAATTCGAATTTTATATTCAAAGCAACAATAAAAAAGTAAGTTATACGTAAATAGCTTAAAATTAATTGAAATGAAGAATACCGTTTTCTTTTTTTTGCTAGTATTTATTTTTGTTGCATGTTCAAGAAATCCGCTCAAAATTAACGTTTCCAAAATCAATATCGACTTAAATATCAAACATTTGGATGCTGATTTACTGAATCTGAAGACCGTGGAAGTACCCGTTAGCATACCTATCTTAAAGAAATCGTATGGCGATTTCCTCGATATTTTCACCTACCAGATGATTCAGATTGGAGGAACAGATAAACCCAGTTTTGTGCAGGAACTTAGTTCGTTTATCAACGACACCTTAATAAAACAAGCCAAAGCCGATGTGGCTCAAAACATTGATACAATTAGGTTCAGAAAAGAACTGGAAATAGCATTCAGACATTACAAATATTATTTTCCTGAAAAAGAATTACCACGCATTTATACTTGTATTTCAGGGTTTAATCAGTCAGTTGTAATTGCTGATAACTTAATTGGGATAAGCCTCGAAAAATATTTGGGAACCAAATGTAAATTTTACGAAAAGCTGGGTTTACCAGCGTATAAACGTAGAAACATGCATTCAGGGAAAATGGTCCCCGATATGATTCAGGCATGGGCCGATGCCGAATGGCCCAAGTCGGACAAAGAAAATACATTGTTTAGTTACATGATCCAGCAAGGGAAAGTACTTTATTTTCTGGACGCAATATTCCCAGAGATGAATGATACGATTAAAGTTGGCTTCACAAAAAAACAGTTGGAATTTTGTAAGAAAAGTGAAGCAAAAATGTGGACTTTTCTGGCTGAACATAAAATACTATTTACCACTGATCGTATGAGCATCAAACGGTTTATTGACGATGCACCCTATACCGGACCGTTTACTGAAGAATCGCCCGGACGAACAGGGGTATGGCTGGGCTGGCAAATTGTTCGGGCTTACATGAAAACCCACCCTGACAAAAAATTGCCCGACTTAATGAATAACCAGGACTTCCAGGGAATATTGAACCAATCGGGGTATCAACCCTGAAAACTTGAGGTATCGCTGTTTTTATTACAACGTGCTGATGGTTAAAGAATAAATCTACCTTGAAAAACCGAATTTTCTTTTATCATGAGACAATATTCATAGTAATAAGCCCATTTTTCAAAACGGTTATTAATAAATTTTCAGGAATTACCAAATTAAGTTTGTTCTGATTTGGTAAAAACCACACCAATATCATATTGTTAAAATGCCGCTTTTTTGCACGAATTGCACTCCTGGCTCAATGAATGACAGGGTTTCTTGCATGAAATGAATTACAACATATTTCTATATGTTGTATAACATTGTTTATAAAGGGTTACCTTTTGCCTGTTTTCAGAATTTATTAATACAAAAGTTTACATTTGTTTCTGTTAAGTTATTTTTCACTCTGAATTGCATCGTATGACATCTAAATTTATCCTTCTCTCAAATTCAAGTAATTACCTTAAAAACAGGCTGTTCAAAACCATTGCATATCGCCGTAAAGGTAAATCTTCAGAGCGTTTTCATTTCTTTATATTTAAACCAAAAACTGAATTTGTCGGTTTTAAAAATACTGTTATGTTTCTTAAATTATGGTCATTATGAGTTTGTGTGTAATGTTTTTGATCAACCAGATCGTATAATATTAAGCAAAAGCCCCGCATGGTGTCGCATACCAGGCAGGGCCAAAAGATAATTATTAACCGGGGCGTTAGCCCCAAAAAACGTTTAAAAGTATGAAAAAAAACCTCCTCTCAGGGATTTGGTTTGTCCTTTTTTTCCTGTCCCTCACTTTTAATGCTTTTGCCATTAGTTACAATGAACATGTTGGTACCCTGTCCCCGGGCAATACGATAACAAGGACCGGGAGTACTGTCGGACAGTCCAATGTTTTTGGCAATGGTTCTCCCGATTATGTATATATGGTTTATATCTCTGCGGCATGTACCCTTGAGGTAAACACCTGCGGCTGCGGGTGGGACTCTTACCTGTGGGTATTAAACTCATCGGATGGACAAATGGCTTACAACGACGACGCCTGTAGCAGTAATGCTTCCCAGATCACCGGGTTGTCCATCCCTTCTGCCGGGTATTATTACATTGTTGTCGATGGCTATTCGTCAAACAATTCAGGAGCCTATACCCTTACCCTGATTGCTTCGGGCGGAACAACAACGCTAAGCGGGGGAACGATTTCAATCGGGACAACCTCCGTTTCACCGAACAGCAGCCCGGGCTCATTTACCAATTCAGTCTCTGCTTCAGGAGGTACAGGCTCTTACTCGTACCAGTGGCAGCAATCGGCCGACAGCTTCACCTGGACCAACATCGGCGGGCAAACAGCAGCTTACTATACCGTTCCGGCGCTTACCGCTTCAACCTATTACCGCCGGATGGTAACTTCGGGAAGTTACACAGCCTATTCAAATGCCATCTTTATTACTGTTATCCCACCAACTTTAAGCGGGGGAACGATCAGCATTTCTTCATCTTCGGTATGTTCAGGCTCAAGCCCCGGAACCATCACTAATTCAGTTTCTCCTTCGGGTGGTACAGGCAGCTATACTTACCAATGGTATCAATCTCCCGATAACAGCAACTGGTCGGTTATTTCAGGCGCAGGGGTGCTTACTTTTCCGGTTCCAAACCTCACTTCAACTACTTATTTCAGAAGACTGACCCTTTCAGGAACCCTGGCTGCTTATTCAAACACAGTTGTTATTACGGTCACTTCGTGCGGCGGATCAGTAACTTCGGTAAACAGCATGACCGGGGCCGTTACCCTGGGGCTTTCTGCCTCAGCTTCGGGTACTCAGCGCACCATAGGTATTACCGGGGGAACCGGCGTTACAATCGATGTGGCCGACAACGACAACAGCCCGACCAACGAAATTCAATCCCTTTCTGTCAGCGGCAGTACATTGTCCATCTCAGGCGGAAATTCGGTTACATTACCAACAGCTACCTATCCCGCAGCCGGAATTGCTCTTTCTACCGGTTCGGGATGGGGAAGTTCTGTTACAAACAATTCGGCTAACTGGAACACGGCATACAGCTGGGGTAACCATGCCGGGCTGTACCGCCCAATCAGTTACGTGCCCGCATGGAGCGAAGTAAGCTCGAAACCTGCAACCGTTTCGGGCTACGGTATTACCGATGCCATGACCACAAGCCATGCAGCCAATTCAATTACTTCAACCAATATTGCTGCCTGGAATGCCAAACAGGGCGCGCTAACCATTACCACAAACGGAACTTCGGGCGCGGCAACACTGGTGGGCAATACCCTTAATATTCCACAGTACAGCGGCGGTTCGGGTGGTTCGAGCCAGTGGACAACAAACACCAATGGAAGCATCCAGTTTTCTGCCGGAAATGTTGGAATAGGCAGCAGCACATCTGGAATAGTCCGCAACCTGCTGGTTAACGGGAATATTTATGCCAAAGAGGTGCTTGTTTCAACAACAATTTCAGCGCCCGATTATGTTTTTGAGAAAGATTATAAAGTTCTGCCTCTCGATGATTTGAAGCAATACCTTGAAGCTCACAAGCATCTGCCTGAAATCCCTTCGGCCAGAGAAATGGACTCCAACGGCATTGAACTTTCAAAAATGAACCTGCTCCTGCTCAAAAAAGTGGAGGAAATGACACTCTATGTTATCGAACTGGAGAAAAGGGTAAAAGATCTGGAAAAAAATGATGGACAATTATCCAATAAACAATAAGGAATATCGAGTATCCAACAAAAAATAAGAAACGATTATGAAACGATTGTATTTGATAATCATATTTCTTTTCGAAGGAATCCTGGTATTCCCGCAACCCCCGCAAACATTCCTGTGGGGAGTGAAAGCCGGTGGCCCCGGCGACGATAACGTGGCCGGTATTGCTTCTTCGGGCAACAACTATTACATTACCGGGCAATTCGAAAACCAGTTCTCCTCGGGAAACCAGTCAACGCCACAGGGTGTTACTGCCGGTATTTATATCGCTAAGCTCGACAATAAAGGCAATACAGGCTGGCTGCGTACCTTAACGGGCGACCCGGCCAATACTGCCACCCGCATAACTTCGGCTGCCGAAAATATACTGGTAGCTGGTACTTCCCGCGGAACAATCACTGCCGAAAAAAACACGTTTACTTCCGGCGGACAGGCCCTGTTTGTCAGCTCGTGGAACGACAAGGGAAAGATTCAGTGGCTGTGGCAATACCCGTTCAAGGGGTTTGCCACCCTCGATGTGCTTGAAAACACCAAACAGGGATCCATCCTCACCGGGGGCATGTTCCAGGGACTGCTTACCCCTGCCGGGTTCGAACAAAACAGCGCTTCCGACAAGAGGGCTTACCTGCTGATGCTCTCTGCCGAAGGTAAACCCCAAAAACTGTGGGTATCATCCGGGAAAGGAAGCCACCGGCTGGTTTCGGCAGCAACAGCCGGCGATGGTAACCGTTTCCTGCTTTTCAGCATTACAGGCGATTTTGGGTTCGGGGGTATCCCGGCCAGGGAAACCCCAAGACTAATGGAACACGGCCTGGCCCTGGTTAAAACCAACGCTTCGGGCGAAGCCCTGTGGATTAAATATATTCCGGGTACAGCTTACCTCGAAGGCATTAAAGTACTGGCCATGCCCTCGGGAAACCCGCTGGTTTGCGCCAATTATACCGGGAAAGTTACCGTTAACGACACCATCATGGAGCCCAACGGTTATATGGCTTCGGCTTTGTGGCTGTTTTCGGCTGACGGGACCCTGAGAAAAAACCATACCCTTTCGAGCCCTGTTACCGTAAGGATGCTCGACGCTATGCCGGCCCCCAACGGGAACATCCTGGTTACGGGTTATTTCAGGCAGGAATATACTTCCCCGAAAGGATCCGTGAAATCGAAACTGTCCTTCGGCGACATCCTGCTGCTGCAAACCGATACCCTCCTGGCCCAGGTGTGGCACGACGAGCCCGGGGAAGATGCCTTCAGCTTCGGAAAAGCGTTTACTCTTGACCAAACAGGCAATATTATTTTAACCGGGGCTTTCAGCGGTAAGCTCGACCTGCGCGGACAAAGGCTCGAATCGGCCGGGGCTAACGACATCCTGGTTGCCAGATATTACAACTGTTTACAGAAAAAAGCTTCGATTACCGGGAACAACATGCTGTGCGAAGGCGGAAAAACAACACTCTCGGTTTCGGGCGATTACAATACATACCTCTGGAACGGGCAATGGGGACAGGCTTCGCTGACCGTTGACAAACCGGGTGTATATTCCGTGCTGGCTTACGACAAGGCCGGGTGCGCCGCTGCCGACACCATTCAGGTCAAATCGATCCGGGAAAGCAGTTTAGGGCTTCCACAGTGCATCACGGTAAGCGCCGGGCAACCGGTGTTGCTCCAGGCTACCGAAGGGTTCAGCTCCTACCGCTGGAGCGACGGGCAAACCACCCCACAGCGCGAAGTGGAGTACCGCGAAAAATGCGACTCGCTGTACCTCGCGCTACGGGCCTTATCGGAGCAAGGGTGCGAAGCCCGCGACTCGGTGCTGGTTAAATTTAAACATACACCGCCAGCGGGTTCTGCACCGGGCAATGCAAATACCGGTATTTTAAGCTTCATCCAGGTAAAAACATGGCCCAACCCCGTTAACGATAAACTCTACTGGAATGTCAATCAAAGCGGCAGCTTCTTCATCTCCCTTTTCGACGAAAAAGGAACCATGGTTTATCAACGCAACCTGAAGAACTACCTGCAAAACAGTACACAGCTGATAGATATGGCTGCCATGACCGGCGGGATATACCTGTTAAACATTTCCAACGGGAACACAATCCTTAACTTTAAAATTGTAAAGCAACGAGAATAATGAAACAATGAACCTCACCCCTGCCTCTCTCCATTTTGGAGAGGGATGGCGGTTGTGAAGGCTTGGTTCGTTTAATGAACACTGGCAACTTCTGTTCAAAAACCAGTTACCTGCAAGAGATAAAAAGACAAACTAAGAAATATCGAATAATCAATGAAAAATAAGAAATATACAATCACAAATAAAATCAGGATATTACGGATCATGGTTCTGATCGGGTGCATGACCTGGGCCTGTTTTAGCGCCACGGCCCAAACCACCCTGACAACAACCGAGGTTTATACCGGCAAAGCCGATGTAACGGCCTCGCAGTGGGTGAAGCTCTCGCCCGGGTTCAGGGCTGTAAACGGATCGAGCGTCCACGTTTTTATCAGCGCCGAAGCGGCATCCTACACTCCCATAGCGAATAACCCGGCTACCGGGGGAACAATCACTGCCGGATCGCCCGGCTCCTCGTACAACTACATACGCTCCCAAACCATGCGCGACCCGGTACAGGGCGACGGTAGCAATGTTGCCAGCTACGCGCGGGTGGAGGCCATCGCCTATTTCGACGGCCTGGGACGCCCGGTACAAACGGTTACCGTGCAGGGATCACCCGCCAAAGCCGACATGATCGAAGGAATTGAATACGACGCTTTCGGACGCGACTTCTGTCATTACCTGCCCTTTGCAAAAGCCGGTAACAACGGGGCTTACATGGCCGATGCCCAAACAGCGGTACAGAGCTACTACAGCACTACTACGCCCACTACCGGGCACGAACCGACCGCCTCGCCCTGGAACAAAACTTTGTATGAAGCATCGCCCCTGAACCGCGTTACCGGAACTTCGGGACCGGGGGTCTGGGAAACCAAACCCACCTCGGTAAGTTACCAAACAAACACCGCAGCAATCGCCCACTGGGATGCAGCTAAAAACGCCATTTCCTTCGCGGCCAATTCGTTGTACATGACCGAAACAACCGACGAGGACGGCAATAAAACACGTGAATACAAGGACAAGCTGGGCCAGGTGGTGCGAAAGGAAAGTCAGGATGGAACCCAAATTATGCGCACGGCATACGTGTACGACGATTTCGGGCAGCTGGTAATTGTGGTACCGCCAAAGGCTGCCTCGGCATCCGATGCCGAACTGTGCTACTATTACGCCTACGACCAGCGCCACCGTATGACAATGAAAGACCTGCCGGGCGCCGAACCGGTTTACATGGTGTACGACAACCGCGACCGCCTGGCGCTCTCGCAGGACGGGGTGCAACGCTCCACCGACAAATGGTCGTTCACCAAATACGATCAGTTCAACCGTCCCGTGTTAACGGGAGAAATGGTAATTGCCGGTACCACCTCCAAAACCATTGCCGACAGTTTTGCCAACTTCACCGGAACACTCTACGAAACCACCGGCACTACACTTTATGGCTATACCAGCCAAAGTTTTCCTGCTGCATACAACAGCTCAATTACAACAGACAATGTTCTGACTGCAACGTATTACGACAACTATGACTTTCTTTCGGGAACCGATTATGCTTATCAGTCGAACCTGGCTGGAGAACCAGCTTCCCGTTCAGTCAAAACCAAAGGGTTGGTTACCGGTTCGTTTGTAAAGGTTTTGCCAACAACCGAAACAATGGCCAAACCAATGGCCCTTACCGTAAACTACTACGACGATTACGGACGGCTGGTGCAGACCGTGGCCGACAACCATTTTGAAGATACCAGCAAAGAGGTTACACATACGGCCTGCAACTTTGCCGGGCAGCCTGTAAAAACGGTTACCGAGCACCGCAAGGGAAATGCTTCTTACCAGCAAACCCTGGTAACCTCACTGGCTTACGACCACCAGGGGCGTTTGCTCACTACCAAAATGAAAATAAACTCCGACAACGAGTTTACGCTCGCTTCGCTCAAATACAACGAACTGGGCGAAGTTATTGCCCGTTACCTGCACGGCGACGCCTCGGGAAACAACTTCAACCAGCAGGTTGACTATACCTACAACCCCAAAGGATGGCTGCGTACCCTGAACACCCCGGCAAACCTGGGCAACGATTTGATGGCCCTCGACTTGCGTTACAACAGTCCCCAAACCGGCACTTCGCTGGGCGGTGCTGCGCTGTTCAACGGAAACATCAGCCAGATGATGTGGGCTTCGACAGGCTCAGCCCCCGCACAGGCGGGCTATGGCTTTACCTACGACGGACTAAACCGCCTGCGCTCGGCTGCTTATGCCGAAGGGACAAGCTATACTTCCGGCGCAGGAAAATTTAGTACCACCTACTCCTACGACGATAACGGCAATATGAGCACCCTCACCCGCAACCTCGACGGTAACCAGGTAGATAACCTCGGGTATACCTACTATTCGGGTGGCAACCGCTTACAAGCTGTGGCTGATAATGTCACCAGTGCTACCTACAAAGCCCTGGGATACAAAGCTGCCAGCGGTAACTACGAATACGACAACAACGGCAACATGACCAAAGACATCTCCAAAGGCTTTATCATTACCTATAACTCCCTGAACCTGCCACAACTGGTGAGTTCGTCGGTAACCGATTATGCCCGTTATACCTACGATGCCGCAGGAACCAAACTGGCCAAAACAGTGACCAATGGCACAGCCAGCACGGTACGCACCGATTACTCGGGACCTTTTATGTACGAAAACTCGGTTTTAAAATGTATATTTACTCCCGAGGGCCGCATTGTGCCACAAAACAACGGTACTGCCATGAGCTACAGCTACGAGTATAACCTGAAAGACCATTTGGGAAACACGCGGGTTACCTTTACAGGGCATGCCAATGGCCGCCCCGAGGTGAACCAGCTGACCAGCTACGACCCTTACGGGCTGGTGACCTCGCAAACCAGCTTCTACCCAACCGGGGCCTCCAAAAACAAGCTGCTCTACAACGGCAAGGAAATACAGGACGACGTGTTGGCTGGTACCAAAATCGACTGGTTCGACTACGGAAAGAGATTCTATGACCCGGAAATCGGAAGGTGGCATACGATGGATCCGTTGGCGGAAAGTTACTCATCTTTATCTCCTTATCATTTTTCAGGAAATAATCCAATCCGATTTATTGATTTAAATGGAATGAACTATGGCGACTATTATAACAAAGAGGGTCAATGGTTAGGTTCTGATGGGAAAACTGATGATTTAATGTATTCTGCAGAAAAGGTAACTAAAGACGAAAATGGATTAGTGACCAGTGCTGAAAACTCTCAGAAGATGAATATAAAACACTCCGAATTTCGAAAACAAGCAGCTGCAATCTATGGTGAGAGTTCCATTGGATATGGAATTACAAGTAAAGAAGAAATGTATGCTATAGGTAGCACTCATCAGAAAAATAAAATTGCTTACGGGGTGAACAATTCAAATGCCAAAGCTTTTTTAGATACTAAACTGGAAGATCAAAATGAAGGGATGAGGTTTGCCAATTCAGCAATAATAAATGTATTAACAAAAGGTTTTGATTATAGCAACGGAGCAGATCAATGGGATGGTGCAGAACAAGCCATGATTCCAGAAGCAAATATGGATTTATCTTCGAATGGCACTTATATGTATAAGATGAATGTTATGGGGTGGTCAATAACGGATGATCATTATAAATCTTGGAAAACGGCTATTGATAACAAGTTTGGTTCTGGCAAGTTCACTGTACCTCAAACAAAAGCTGCATTACACGACTATGGTGGAATGAAGAATACTGGGTTGATAAGACTAACTTCAACAGCACAATATGGATTAACTATTTTTTGGAAAACTAAACCATGATTATGAAATATACATATATAGTAGCTTTTTTGCTTATCACTATAATTCCTTACTCTCCTAGGAAAGAAATAATTAAAATCATTGATGTAACTCAAGATTCGATATTAATTGAGCGAATCTTTTACACATCAAATAATGGAAAGAAACAATTATTTAGTAAAATTATTTTTAATGGTCAGAATCAACCATTGGATTCGATACGGTTTTTAAGAAATAAAAATAACGAGATTACTACAAAGAATATTTATCATTATACAAAAGGAAATTTTGAAAATCAAATATTTGATACAGAATCTTTTAATAATTCAGAATGCGAAATTTTGTCTAAAATTACAAAACCTCAATTTTATCTTCGAGACCTATCTGATATATGCACTATTACTAAAGCTGCTTTACCGAGAGGAGGCATGGTGTCTGATAAAATTACAATAATAAATGAGGGTAATGTTAACACAATCTACGCTGAAAATATTGATGCTCGATTTAAAGGGTTATCTCTTGAAATAGAAAGCTATTTTTATGATCAAATATTACATTCTTTTAGTCTACAAATACAGAATGAAAAGCTCATAACAGAAAAGTACAACTTTGAAGGCGGAACTCTTCTTCGCGTGTATTCATATAATGCCAAAGAGTTAATTGTTAAGATTATAGTAGATTATAAAAATAGCACAAAAGAGACAATATGCAAGAAATATTCTATTTTATAAGATTTGTTGAACTCTTCTCGCATCTGGATTTGTAAAAGTTCACTGCCACTAATGTCAATTTGCAATTGATACTGGCAGTATTCCAGTATTTCCAATCCTGAAAAATGTCTGAACTATGATTTTCAGGATTAAAGGATGGGCAGGATAAGAAGTAAGGGCCTCCCCTTCCCGATAGCTATTGGGATCCCTCCCTGTCTGACTGATTCATCCAGGCAGGCGCAAGAGGGGAGTTAAAGAGGCGCAACGCGGAGGATGGTTCTTTGAAGCGGGTTTTGGTTATTGGAAATTAATGTCCAATGTAGAATTTCCAATATCGAATAACCCAATAGTGCAGCGTAAAGGATGATTCTACTGAAATAATTCCAGTATAGGTTTCACCCGGCGGGTGAAACCTATACTATGCCGGGCCACAAAAACCGGCAATACTTACAAAAGCCTCAACTTACCAGAGTTTTAAGCCCTTCTCGCCTCAGGCGAGATTGGGCTTGAATGGGGCTTTCAACACACAAACAATTAAAGCTTATACAAAAATGAAACGATATTTAATAATTATTGGATTAATGATGATGGCCGTTTGGGGAATGGGACAGGTTGCCAGCTACATACCTCCGTCGCCCAATGCAGCATCGCTTGTAAAATCAGTTGATGTCCAGGTTGGCGAATATACCGGAGTTCCTAACATTAGTTTGCCCCTTTATACTATCAAATCAGGTGATTTAACGATGCCAATTACACTAGATTACCATGCATCTGGAATTAAAGTAGAACAGGAGGCTTCGTGGGTTGGACTGGGCTGGTCGTTAAATGCCGGGGGCTGTATTACCCGGCAAATCAGGGGTAAAGACGATTTTAGACCTAATCTTAATGGGTATATTTCTCTTGATAATTTACCTCCCAGTACTGATACTAATTTGCCACTATGGGGAGCATCTCAGGAAAATGACGGTTATTTTAACTACTATACGAATGTCGCTAATGGATCTTACGATGGAGAGCCTGACCTTTTCTACTATAACTTCAATGGCAAATCAGGGAGGCTTATCTTCGAAAAACAGTCGGGGACTATAGTTAATGGAATTTCTTTGTCTCAAAACGGCATTAAATTTTCTTACAATATGCTTTCCCGTTGCTGGGAAGTGATTGATGAAAATGGAGTAAAATACTCTTTTATGACGGCCGAAGAAACCAAGAATTATTCACATTCAGGAGATACTCGCTATGAACAATCAACCTGTTATGAAGAGATTGATGGTGATAACGATACTAAGATCACAGCATGGTATCTAAATAAAATAGAATCGCCAACAGGTTATACTATTTCTTTTGAATATGATTATAATACGAATCAAACAATAACACAAGTACAACGTAGTGAACTTATATATCAACTATATGATCTCAGGTTAATTAAAGCAAATGGGAAAGGATATATTTCTCCGAATCTAATTGGAAATAAAGAGATACATACAGCATCCATGCAAGAAACATATCAAGTTTGGTTAAAGTCAATAAATTTTGCAAACGGCTTATTAAAATTTACAACCAGCGACCGTAGTGATCTGGTTTCCAGAAACTCAAACAAGCCTCAGAAACTAGAAAATATTGAAGTCTATGACAAAAACAATACGTTAATAAGAACATTTGATTTTAATTACAGTTATTTCAACGAGGATCAGGGAACGACAGATTCAGAACGTTTAAAGCTTAATAGTGTTCAAGAATTTGCAGGAGGAAAATCAATTCCAGCTTATGAATTTTCGTATAATACTGTTAGTTTGCCATCCAAAACGAGTTACTCTCAAGACCATTGGGGTTTTTATAATGGGAAAAACAATGAAAGTATTCGTCAGTACGAGTTAATAAACGTAACAAATCATTTAAATAATGCTTATGGTGTACCTATTGATTCTCAATATGGAACAGTATGCAAAAAAACGTTAATCCCATATAAAGAGGAAAAAAATGAAAATAAAGATGTTTTTATAAATGGTGCAAACAGAGAACCCGACCCGTTGGCTATGCAAGCGGCTACTTTAACAAAAATTAAATACCCCACAGGTGGTTCAACGGAGTTTGTGTATGAGCCGAACCAATATCAGTCATCACAACCAATGATTAAGGATACTACCATTTATACATCTGTTGTTTTCTGGATGAATAAAAGCAATAATGAATCAACGATTAATTTGGATCAGGATACATTTCTATATTTAGATTACCTTTTTATTGAATACGAATATGGTAGCCCAAACACATATTCCACTGCTATTGCAGAATTAAGAAATGCTGACAATAATGACTCAAAAATTATACAATTCATACCGTCGTTGAGTCGTTTTGAATCACACATTGTGGTATGTTTACCTCCTGGAAAATACACTTTATACGTCAATAGTCCGGATGACCAATATGATTATCAGGAAATAAAAGCAACCTACAAAAAAAAGATTCCCATAACAAAAAATATTGGAGGAGGATTGAGGATCCACAGGGTTATTACAAAAAATGAATCACAAGCTATTACAAACATTGATGCATATTCTTATGAAGATTCTGGAATTACAACTGGCAAATTAATGAGTCCTTTATCGTATTATCATACTGAAACCGTTTTAGCTAAAAATTACATTGTTATGCCTGGAAATGTAATAACATACATATATGAAGGAACTTATTTTATTCAAAGTTCTAATAGTTCCATTCCACTAGGCAATTCTGCACAAGGTAGCCCTATTGGATATGATAAGGTAATTAAAAACCAGACATCAGTAAGTGGAGCATTAAATGGTAAAACTGTATCTTATTTTTGGAATACACTCGACGATTTAGCATTGTATTTTATGCCGGGTGTCCCTAATCATATTCATAACGACAATGGATTATTAAAGATGCAAGAGATATATAACAATAATAATCTATTAGTTAGAAAAACAATTAATTATACCAAAAACAACAATACATCATTAAATCCCAAAGGTCTTAAAATAGGGAAGTTTATCTATGGAGATAATGGAGGTCAAATCAGGTTCTACGACAATAATTCGGAATGGTGGTATATAGCGTCAGAAACAACTGATACTTATTCTTCTGATGGTTCAAATACCTATGTTCGTAACACAAACAACTATTTCTACGATAATAGCAGCCATAAACTCCTTACAAGAAAGAACACCCTAAAAAGTGATAATATTTCGGTTGAAACAAAAATTAAGTACCCCTCCGATTTTACCACTAACATTTACTCTGCTATGACCACCCGTAACATGCTCAATTACCCTATTGAAGAAACCACTTCGGTGAACAACAACGTTACCAGCAGCAAGTTAACCACCTATAAAATCAATGGCAGCGGCTATGTGCCCGATAAGGTTTATTCGCTCGAAACAGCTACACCACTGGCCAGCAGCAGTTTTGCAGCATTTAATGGCTCGACCAAAGATACGCACTATGGGCAGACTCCCGAATACAGTTTCGACAGTTACGACACCGGCAATGGTAACCCTTTAAAGGTGCTGGGCAAAAACGGAATTTACACCTATTACATCTGGGCTTACAACAAAACCTACCCGGTTGCTAAAATCGAGAGCTCGGTTAATACCACCGTCAGCATTACCGTTGACGACGCCCGACTCAAAAAGACAACAGTTTATACCGACATTCAAAGTGATGTTGACTACCTGAAGGGATTATTGAGTTCGTACCTTACCAACAAGGACTACCAGGTAACCATTTTCACCTACAAACCTTTGGTGGGTATGACTTCGCAAACCTACCCTGCCGGAAGAACTACCTATTACGAGTACGACGACTTCGGACGGCTAAAACTAACCAAAGACCTGGCTGGCAATATCCTGAAAAAGTACGAGTACCATTATGCCGGGCAGTAAAAAAGTCCATAGCCTCTTTATGCCTCTTCATGAGAGGGGGCGTAAAGAGGCTGGATGAGAAGAAAGCTGGGTGTAAGTAGACTGAGATTGATAACAACGTGGAACTCTGGCTGGTTCTGCGAAACGTTGAACAACGCAAAAAAATCTTTATGAAACCTTTATCCTAAAGATGTAACTCGATGAAAAAATAATGCTTTATACCGGCAATAGTTATAGTAACAATCCAACAACTAAATACCCTTTTCTGTATACACGAAAATTGTAACTTTTATATTGAAAAAAGCACCAGCACCTATCCGACTTAATCCAGATTCCATTATCTTGTTTAGGCCATTTTGATTACAATATTGTCAAAACAATTAAACTATGATTTCGGAAAGCAGTCTTGAAAAATTGAAAATACTAGCCGGTGCAGCCAAGTATGATGTTTCGTGTGCTTCGAGTGGAACCAAACGCAGTAACACACAGGGAGGAATAGGAAACGCTGCTGCATGGGGCATTTGCCATAGTTTTGCTGAAGATGGAAGGTGCATTTCGCTACTTAAAATCATGCTTAGCAATTATTGTATTTACGATTGTGCATACTGTTACAATCGTAAAAGCAATGATATTCAGCGCACTTCATTCACTCCTGATGAGATTGCTGATTTGACCATCGAGTTTTACCGTCGGAATTATATTGAAGGATTATTTCTTAGTTCAGGAGTATTGGTTAACCCCGACCATACGATGGAGAGAATGGTTTCAGTGGTGAAAAAACTGCGGACTGAACATCGATATAACGGATACATCCACATGAAAACTATTCCTGGCGCCAGCCAGGAATTGGTTTCTGAAGCTGGTCGATGGGCCGACCGTTTAAGTGTAAATATTGAAATTCCAAGTGAAGGAAATCTAAAAGTTCTGGCACCCGACAAAGACTATAAAAGCGTTCTGGAGCCAATGAAAATGATCTCATCAGGGATAGCTGAAGCTAAAGAAGAACGCAAAAAACACAGAAATGCCCCACAATTCAGTCCATCTGGGCAAAGCACTCAATTGATAATCGGCGCCACTAACGATACCGACAATACCATACTCAAACTTTCGTCGGCGCTTTACACCAGGCGCGATTTGAAACGGGTTTATTATTCAGGTTACATCCCTGTAAATACCTACGACAACCGGCTACCCGCACTGAACACTCCGCCTCTAAGGCGCGAACATCGCCTTTACCAGGCTGATTGGTTGTTACGCTTTTATGGTTTCAGAAGTAATGAAATAGTGAATGACGAAAATCCGAACTTAGATTTGGAACTTGATCCGAAAGTCACCTGGGCTTTGCGAAACCCACACCTTTTCCCAGTGGATGTTAATACAGCCGACCCGCTGATGTTGCTTCGCATTCCGGGCATAGGTACCAAATCAGTACAATTGATCCTGATGGCAAGAAAACACAACAGGCTCAATTCTTCGCACCTCAAAAAAATGGGAGTAGTGATGAAACGTGCCCAATTCTTTATCACTTGCAATGAACTACGTATCAGAAACGTACAGGATTTGAACCCAGAGCTTGTCCGTCAGCTTCTTATCGACAAAAAACATTTATCAAGCGACTCTGCAATTCAATTAAAAATGTTTTGCCCAACAATGCCGATGCTACGATAAAAACGCTGCGGGGTTCGGGTTACAAAGTTACCTGCCCCCCGAATTACGAAACCTGTAACAAATGAATACCTACTCTTTTGATAACACATTCGAAGGTTTTTTGACACTTGTTTTCGAATGCTATTACAGCAAACAATTTCCTGATGAAATACTTTCGGGAGAAGGAAGCCAGACTGTTTTGTTTGGACCGGAAACGCTGGTTGTAACCGATGAGACCAAAGCCGAACGGGTTTGGAACGGAATCGTAAAAAAATCGTCGGAAGATAACGCCCACCGTATTTACCGTGTTTTTCTATCAGAAACTCCGGAAATGACAATGCTTTTAATGAAATATGTCAGACTGATTATTGATTCGGGAAAAAACGAAGAAACCAATTTCTCGGAGACCATAGTATTGGAATTCAATAAATTGCACCAGAAAGTTTGTCGCGAAGCCCAGCGTATACACATGTTTACACGGTTTCAAAAAACGATTGAAGGGAGTTATTATGCCTCGTATGCCCCTATGTACAATGTACTTCCTCTGTGTATTCCCCATTTCCGCGACCGTTTTGCTGATCAGAACTGGATTATTTACGACTTAAAACGTAACTATGGATTTTTGTACGATTTGAAAACTGTGACCCGAATTGTGTTTGACGACCTGAAAGTTAACCCTCAAAGCGGACAATTGCATCCATCGTTACTGGCTGAAGATGAAAAACTTTTCCAGAGATTATGGAGACAATATTTCAAAAGCATTTGCATTGAAGAACGAAGAAACGAAAAAGTACATCGGCAATACCTTCCTCAACGCTTCTGGAAATACCTGCCTGAGAAGTGGTAAAGTACCAGTTCAAACGAACGAAAAGATAGTCTTACACGAATGTTTGCTGACAATATCTTCAAGTATTTGAGTTGTAATATCTGGATATTTTACGTGCAAAACATCGTCGCTTTTTACCCATTCTGATAAAATTGCTCCTGAAGTAGAAAATTTTTCGAGGACCCGAATTCCCATCGATTTCAAGAATGCTGCATTACAATACTGCTCATACTGTTTTTTCATAGGAATAACACATAGTTTTTTGCCCAAATAAATGGCTTCGGCAGGTCCCTCAAAACCGGCAGTACACAATAATCCGGTGCAGTTAAGAAAACTTTCAGTGAATTTTTCGAGAGAAACCGGTTGAAAACTAATGTTTCCAATTGAATATATATTTTTCGAGTGTTTTGAGAAAACCTGCCATTCGATTTCCGGTATGCCGGATAAAACATCAAAAATCTGCTGATCGCTGTACGCAGGCAAATAAACCGTGTAGTAAGGTTTTTGGGATGAATCAGCATTGCGGATGTCGCTTCGAATGACAGGTGGAAAGATATAAGGGAAAGAAGGTTTGAAATTAAACCCGAACTTTTGATTAACTGGTGCATAATACTTTAATATCAACTTCCCGACAATATCATTAAAATCGGGTTTCGGTGCTGATGGATGTAATACAGCATTCTGATGACTTAACCCAACACACTCTTTTCCACGCAACCAGCAAGCCCAAGCCGATACCGGCTCAAAATCGTTGATTACTAAGTCATACTGATTAACCGGTAAATTCCTGATGTCTTTAATAAGCTGCCTTACATGAATTTTTTTTGCTGTTTTAATCAAATCAACGCCACCACTTTGTCCAATTATAAAACTCAACCCCTTCAGCTTATAATTTATCGAAAACGGAACATTCAGATCGGCCTGAGTACCACTAACCAGTACATCTGTTTGTGCCATCGATTTCAGAATAGGAACAATTTCGGTAGCCCTTGCCAAGTGTCCATTCCCGGTTCCTTGTATGGCGTAAAGGATTTTAGTCATTTTGATTTACTATTTAATGTTTTACTGTTTACAATTGCCATAAATTTTTATCGCAGCTAACCTAAAAAAAAGAGGCAACAGCCAACTCCTCAACAATTGATTTATAAACCTGTTTTTTATCTGGAATAAATAGCTCATCTTCAAGCGAATCGCCAACTTCAACAACTTCGTCGGGCGTATAAACAATGTTCCATTCGCCATTACAAAACTCGGCAGCCGAAAAATGTTCAACCCAATCGCCGCAATTGATATATCTCACAGCACCTTTATCTGTACTAATCTGTTTATCTACAGGAATATGGGTGTGGCCGCAAATTACTACATCCATACTTTTACTTGCAGCTGCATTGGCAATAGCCTTTTCAAAATTTGTTAACACTATTCCATGTCTTGCGATACGATCGCTCATCGATTTATATAAAATCATTTCTTTTCCACCCAACAACTTCAGGAAAACATTAATTACTTTGTTGAAAACTGTCAGGAAACCATAAGCGGCTGCACCAAGTTTAGCCAGCCAAGGCGAATGATGAATGATATGATCGAACACATCGCCGTGAAATATCCAGGTTTTTTCTCCATCAACATTCAACTCCAATTGATTGACAATACTGAAATTACCGAGTTTGATGTTATTAAATTTACGAAATACATCATCATGATTACCAGTTATATAGACAACCTTAACACCTTTTTCAACCATCTTAAGCAATTGACGGATCACCTTTAAATGCGATTTGGGAAAGTAATTTTTGCTGAAACGCCACGAATCAATAATGTCGCCATTTAAAACAAGAATATCTGGATCAATTGTTTTTAAATAAACAAGCAGGGTTTTGGCTTTACTGGCATGAGTTGCCAGGTGTACATCGGAAATTACAGAGATATTGATTTTACGAACTTCGTCGTGCATAATTGCTGTTACAAAATTACTGGTGCAAATAGCAACTAAAAGATTACAAGACAATTAATCATCAATCAATCTTCAGTTAAAAAGCTAAAAAAAGGCTGACCCATACAGAGCCAGCCTCAAACAGAATTGCTATAAAATACATCCAATACTTTACTTTTTATCCCACCAAAGCTTGTCTGTTACGAAATTTATCGTTGGAACATTATCTTTATTATATAGTTTAGGACTGGTGCCATAAGGGAACCGAACAGGAACGTTTGGATATTGGGCATCAATTGGCAAAACAACAACCGGATAATGGGTACGTCTGTAATCGTTATAATTCTCCAGAGAAAGATAATTCGCAATGTACTTCAGCTCAATAATCATCTTCTGGGCGTTTTCGAAGGTTGTGGGCAGCGGGGGCAGCGAAGTCACGAAAGCATTGGCTTGTTCCTGCGTAAACGCCGGGGAATTGTCCTGCTGTAGTTTCAACATGCTGGCACTAGTCCCTTCTTTTAGATATTTGTAGGCGTTCGCATAGTCGTTTTTCCAAAGGTAAGCTTCCGATTTCAGGAAGCAGGCTTCGGCATAAGTGATTAACGCGAGTGGCGTTGACTTGGTTATGAAGCATGGCGAAACAGGTTCGCCCTCGTCGTACTCGGTCCGTTCGATGGCCAGTTTTGAGGTTACGCCAGGTAAAGTCGTCAGTAACCCATTCTGATGAGGGACGATCTCTCCCACCTTGTCGCCTGCATAAGTTGGTTCAGCAAAAACCTGTAATCGCGGGTCATTGTACTTTTTCAGGATGTTATAAGTATTGATGTCCAGGTACAGTAAATTGAATTTACTCATGTTTTGATACCACGGATTTTCGGCGGCAGTTTTGTCGAAATAAACAAAATCGGCATCGTCGCTACTGTTTTTGAACCCATTGGCCAAGGCCGCCAAAACAATATCGGCCTGCGCGGCACCACCTTTGGCGTATGATAACCTCATGGCATACCTGGCTTTCAGCGTATAGGCCAGCTTTTTCCATTGAGTCAGGTTGCCCCAGTAAAACAAATCAACATCGTCGGGCGAGGCCGATTGAATAGATGTGGATCCCAGGTTTGTAATTGCCTCATCGAGCAGCTTGAAAATGGCAGTATAAATTTCTTCCTGCGTGTCGAACTTGGGTTTGGGGTAGGTAATGGGCTGAAAAGCCTGAGAAAATGGGACGCTACCCCACAGATCGGTTGTAACCGCCAATGAATAAGCCATCAAAACTTGCCCAATACCTTTAAAATGAGTGTTTTTATTGGCATCAGCTTTTTGAATAAGTATATTCAGATTTTTTAGCACATTGGTATACAGAGCAAATTCCCAAGTATTGTTCACATCGGCATCCAGGATTTTGAACGTTTGGACATCGGGTCCAAGGCCGTTAAACGCGTATTGCCCCACCCAGGCATTGGGGTACCTGGCCGGGTAACCACCAGCCAACTCGAACGACACACTGGTTTCGATGCCGGGCAACAGCACGCTTTCGATAATTACATCTTCGGTGGGCGAATCGGGGTCCTTGTTAATGTCGAGCCAGTTTGAGCAACCACTAAAGCTGAACAACAAGGCCACAAGAAACGCGGTTTTATATATAGTATTCATATTCGACGGTTTATAATGTTAATTTAATAGCGAAGTTGATGCTCTTGCTCGAAGGCACAGCCATGTTGGTCAAGCCTTGACCATTTCCACTCCCGTACAAACTGTTCTCGGGGTCAGAACCGGTAAAGTTGTCCGACGTTTTGAGCCATAGGTTCCGTCCCGATAAGGTGAACGACAAGCCTTTGACCAAAAATCTGTCGAGCAAGGTTTTCGGAAATTCATAGCTGACTGAGACATCGCGCAAGCGGACAAAACTGGCATCCTGAACGTTCGCTTCGTCGGTATTACTGTTCGAATACCAATAAGTGCGCAAATCGGTGATTTTGGTTGTGTTGACTTTCCCATCAGATTGGCGAATACCATCGACAACAATTGGGTGTTCGCGGTCGCGGGTGAACCATGAGGTGCCATAAGCTTTGGTGTAATACTCGTCGAGGTTGTAAACATCACCACCCTGGCGGGTATCGATAAAAGCCGAGACCGAGATGCCCTTCCATGTAAATGTACTACGAATGCCGCCAATCCAATTAGGCATAGCATTGCCAATTGGGCCGCTTTCCGAGTCAACGAGTTCGTAACCATCGTCGTCAACCAACAACTGCCCTTTGTCGTTGCGCAAAAACCGCGACCCCCAAATCACGCCATACGGTTGGTTGGCCATGACGAAAATACCAGGTTTGTCGAAACCTGCCAGGCGGATACTGCTAACCCCTTCTGTAAGGCTGATCACCTTGTTGTTGTTTTTCGAGTAGTTCAGGCTAATTTCCCAACTGAAATCGTTTATTACCAATGGGGTAAAGTTTAGCTGGACTTCAACCCCTTTGTTTTTTATTTCGGCTGCATTTACCACCCTGCTGCCAAACCCGGTTTCGGGAGCAGTTGGCGCACTAAGGATTTGGTCTTTGCTTGTTTTGTTGTAGCAAGTAAGATCGAGCGAAGCCCTGTTGTTCAGGAACTTTAGTTCAAGACCAGCTTCCAGTTCATTGCTCTGTTCGGGCTTCAGATTGGGGTTTCCCATTACATTCGATTCAAGGTAGCTTCCAACGCCATTGTAGGGGAAATTAATCACGCCCCTTTGCCCATCGTCGATGGATGCTTTGTTATAGCTGGTTACCGTGGCGTATTCGGGAGCGTCGTTGCCTACCTGGGCGTACGAAAGGCGGAGCTTGCCAAAATCGAACCAGTTGCTTTTCAATTTCAAAGCTTCGCTGAAAATCAGCCCTGTACTGATCGACGAATAGAAATAAGAGTTTTCGCCAACGGGGAGGGTCGATGACCAGTCGTTTCGTCCGGTGGCCGTAACATACAGGTAATTGTCGTACGACCAGGTGGCCGAACCGTAAACGCTCACCATCCGTTTCCGGGTAGTTGCTTCCATCGGGTTGTAAACCTTGCAATTCGAAAGGTTATAAAAACCCGGAATAATAAAATCGGTTGCTTTTACTGTTTTGGCACTGTAAAATTGCGAGTTGATGTTGTGACCCACCATGAAATCGAGTTTCATCTTCTCGCCAAAACTCTTGTCGCCCGAAAGCATAAGATCCGAGTTCACTTCCCTACGGGTACGTTCTGATTCGATTATCCTTCCGGTAGGATAGGAGCCGCGGTTGCCCGTGTTTTCGTGATAGTTCGATGACGAAGTGTAGTAGTCGGTCCCTATTGTGCCTTTTAGCTTTAACCAGGGGAATAATTTGTATTCGAAATTGAACGTTGGCGCAAAACGGTCGCGAACATCGCTATACAAAGTATTATCTATCAACCAATAAGCATTGTTACGAATGGCAGTACGCCATAAACGTTGCACCCCATTGGCATCAACTGCCGGATATATGTTGTAGGTAGGCGGACAGGTGAGGATGGTCCACATAATCGAGCTTTCCTCATTACCCTCGCTCAATCGGTTATTTTTGGTATTAACATATTCCAGTTTGGCCCCAATCGAAAGCTTTTCGCCCAAATGAGTGTTGAACTTGGCTATAAAGCTATAGCGGTCGAGCGTATTGTTCGGGACGGTCCCCGTTTGGTTTAGGGCACTGGCACCGGCAAAATAGCCCGATTTTTCGTTGCCACCCTGGATGTTCAGCGAGTTTTCATAGGTCTTGCCAATATCGAAAATTGCCCATCGGTCGTAAGTTTTGATGTCGGTTGTGTCGAGGCGTGGCCCCCAAACCCACGACGATTTCTGAGTTTCGCCATCGATGTATTTCCCGTTGGTGCCCAAACCGTAAGTATTTTGGAGCTTGTGCGGCCTGATTTTATCGAACCCTGCGCGTGAACTAAATGTGATAACCGGACCTTTAGACGCCATGCCACTTTTGGTGGTGATGAGGATAACTCCATTGGCAGCCCTCGACCCATAAAGAGCAGTAGCAGCAGCACCTTTTAAAACCGTCATCGTAGCAATTTGGTTCGGATCGATGTCAACTCCGGTATTTGCAGTGGAACCGTAAAACAAGGCTTCATCTTCGTCGCTTTCGTCAAAGTTGTATTCCCTGTTGTCGAACGGCACACCATCGATAACGAACAACGGCTGGTTATTTCCTTTTAATGACGACACTCCACGAATAGTTATACGCGACGATCCTCCAGCCAAACCGCTAGAATTAGATATCTGTACTCCAGCTACTTTCCCCGAAAGTGAAGTAACTACGTTGGCTTCATTTGCTTTAAGCAACTCGTCAGACTTAACTTCGGTAGCCGAATAAGTCAACGACTTTTTTTCTCTTGAAATACCTAGTGCAGTCACAACAACTTCATCAACATGAACCACATCGGGCGATAAAACGACATCAAGTCTGCTTGAAGCAGTAACCTGAATTTCCCGGCTAACCATCCCAACAAATGAGAAAACTACATCTTTAGCCGTACCAGGAATAGTGATAGTATAAATACCATCCATGTTGGTAACAGTACCCAGAGAAGTCCCTTTCACCGAAATGGTTACCCCCGGAATGGGAGATCCATCTTCCGATGAAGTAACTTTCCCGGTAAGTACCCTTGATTGAGCAACCCCATTCAGGACACTTAATGCAAGAATAAATACAAGTAAAAATCCTGTTTTCATAGACTTTATTTTAGAGTTAGATAAATTTGCCCGACGTTGATACTTCAAGGCACTTTTTGCTATTATTATATTGTTATAATTAATCCAAAACAGCTTATATAGCTTATCATCAGGCTTTATTAATTTACAATTCGGTAGAATTGTCACTAATCATATCAAACATATCGATTTAACCCAAAGTCATTATTTTTAATCAACGACAGGTGTTTTATTTGGGTCGAAAGTTTGGAATGGAAGTAAAATCAGAAGAAAAGTCCGAAAAAATGCTGTTTGAACTTCTTTTCGTGTAGTTGAACAGGAGAAATACGGTTTTTAATGTCAACGTTGAACTTTAAAATACAAATGGTTTTTAAAACGATTTAGTGATACATAAAAAAATCGCTTAAAACAAAAAACATTGAATTTTTAGAAACCGCCCTTAGATAAATTCGATTATATTGCAGAAAATTTGTCGGGTGGCATAAAAATCGGAATAAGAATGGCAAACAGTTTAATTGAACAAATAACCCACGAATTTGAACGACCATTTCAGAATCCTGTATTGGTGTTTTCTGTCATTCTGTTCATTATTCTGTTATCACCAATATTATTACGCCGACTCAGAATTCCAGGAATTATCGGGCTTATTATTTCTGGTGTAATTGTTGGCCCCCACGGGATAAACCTACTCGAACAAAACTCTGCGGTCAAGCTTTTCTCAACAATTGGGTTACTCTACATCATGTTTATTGCAGGACTGGAACTTGACCTAAAAGAATTCCAGCGTAACCAAAATAAAAGTTTGGTTTTCGGCTTTCTGACATTTACAATTCCCCTGGTTTTTGGGTTTCCGGTTTGTTTTTTTTTACTAAAATACGATTTTACCGCCAGCCTTCTTATCTCCAGTATGTTTTCAACCCATACAATGGTGGCTTATCCTATTGTAAGTAAGTTTGGTATATCAAAAAACGAAGCTGTTGCCATAACTGTGGGTGGTACAATTTTAACTGACACCGCAGTACTTGTCCTATTGGCAGTTATTTTAAGTTCAAACAGCGGAGGATTAAGCATTGCATTTTGGATACGGTTAGCTGGGTCGCTTGCTGTTTTTCTGGGCATCATGTTTTACATTATTCCAAAGGTTACCGCATGGTTTTTCCAAAAGCTTGAAAGCGAGAAAACATCTCATTATGTATTTGTTCTTTCTGTAGTTTTTTTCGCTGCATTCCTGGCCGAAATTTCTGGAGTTGAACCTATTATTGGCGCATTTGTGGCTGGATTGGCATTAAATAAGCTTATACCTTACTCGTCAACGCTGATGAACCGCATTGAATTTGTCGGGCAATCTATTTTTATTCCATTTTTCCTGATAAGCGTAGGAATGTTAGTTGATGTTAAAGTATTGCTAAATGGCCCTACGGCTGTTATTATTGCGATTACTTTATCGATTGTAGCTTTAATTGGCAAATGGCTGGCTGCCGCCAGTACAAGCAAAATATTCAGCTACTCAACCAATCAGCGGCGCTTGATTTTTGGGTTGAGTAGCTCACACGCTGCAGCAACGCTTGCAGTTATTCTTGTTGGATTCCAGACACACATCATTGATGAAAATGCGTTGAACGGAACTATTCTATTAATCCTGGTTACCTGTTTGACAGCTACTTTGGTCACCGAAAATGCTTCAAGAAAAATACTTACAGCCGAAGAAGAAGATCCTGCAATTGAATACCCGGTACACTATAGCGAGCATATAATGATCCCGATTGCCAAGCTGAGTAATACTGAAACATTACTTGAATTAGCTGTACTGATAAAAAACAAGAAATCGGTCAACCCCATAACCATATTATCGGTGGTACCTAATGATGAAGAAGCAGAGAAAAATCTGCTCAGGACGAAAAAAGACCTTCAACCTTTGGTAAAAATGGCCTCGGCAAATGAAACCAAGGTAAAAATCATTGCAACCATCGACCACAACGTTGCAGGTGGAATTATACGTGCCTCGCGCGAAGAAATGACTGATACAATTATGATTGGTTGGCCTCGCAAGTCAGGCTTAATTGAGAGGTTTATTGAAACAAAAGCTGCATTAATCATTTCGAGAACCAGCAAAGCCGTTTATATATGCCAAATTCTTAAGCCATTAGTTGGACACAACAAAATCGTACTTTCATGTCCTCCACTTGCCGAGCTCGAACCAGGTTTCGAAATATGGTTACCAAAGATGCACACCTTAGCTAAAGAATTAAGCCTGAACATATTTTGCTATTGTAATGCTGAAACACAAAAAGCGATCGGAGAATACTTTAAACATCATCGCCAAAAGTCGGGCTTTACATTTACTACTGAATACGATTTAGAGAACCTGCAATTACTTCAAAGTAAAGTTGCACACAATGATTTGCTGATTTATATTGCCGCCCGCCGAACATCAGTATCGTACGACAATTGTATGGAAAATATTCAGGAAAAACTCGATCGGAGCTTTCATTCGAACAGCAAGATAATTATCTATCCGCGCACGCACCACATCGACAGCAAATTCAGCGAATACGGCGATATACATACTGAATCGCTCAACCAAAGCCTCGAACGGTTCCAGAAAATTGGTAAAGATATTGGCAACCTATTGAAGCGGGATCATACAAAAAATCAATAGCAGTTCTCTTACAGATGGCCTACTGCCCCCGAAAAATTTAATAAATTGAGAACAACATTCTTATAACTTCTACCAATAGGCAATTCCTTGTTTTGAATTTCAATTGTATTGGCAGTAAATGCTTCGATCTTACTAACGGAAATTATATACGATTTATGTATCCTCAGAAATTGTTCGGCGGGAAGCTTCTCTTCCATTTGAGTAAGGCTGGTTTTTACAATTACTTTTCGTTTATCGGTGTAAATCTGCACATATTCACTCAACCCTTCAATATACTTTATTTCTGAAAGATAGATTTTCACTACTTTTTTATTTTCCTTGACATAGATAAAGGTTTCATCAACTCCTTTATCTCCCTGACTGGCAACCAATTGAACATCATCCTGAATCATCTGGTAATATTTATTCACCGATTTAAGAAATCGTTCAAATGTTATTGGTTTTAAAAGATAATCAACAACATCAAGCTCAAAACCATCCAGGGCATATTCCCGGTAAGCAGTGGTAATAATCACTTTGGGAGCATGTTTTAAAGTTTTCAGAAACTCAATTCCAGTTATTTGAGGCATCTGAATGTCCATAAACATTAAATCGACAGGCTTTGCGCGTAAAACATTTAATGCTTTCATGGCATCGCTACACTCGGCCACAATTTCAAAGTTTTCGAGTTTTGCAACATACCCTTTAATCAGTTCCCTGGCTAAAGGTTCATCATCAACAATTAAGCATCTGGTTTTCATTCGTATAAATTTTAGCATTACCTATTAAACTTTGGTACGAACTCATGGAATAGCCATTTATTCGCTTTGCAGATTTCCCGCTGGTCCATTCATTTTCGGTTTGTTTCGCCTTAGGCGAGATTACTATTTCATCTGAGTATAATTTGTTTTATTTGTCTTCAAACAAGAATAACATTACAATACAACTAATCTCAATTTAGACTATCTATTTTACGTCATTGTCCCCGATAAGTTCATCCACAAAATATTGTGAGTTTAAAGGTTCTCCGGTTGATTTTTCAATAAGCTTTTCCCACGGATACAAATCGCCATAGGTAAACAAATTGTCAACCAGGTATTTCCCGGCAATTTTATTATTTTGAATAGGAAGTGACCTATCATTCAATACTTTTTCATTAACCGCATGTTTCAATTGAGCAGCAAAAACATCTGCCACAATGTAATTCTGGATATTGCACGATAAATTTGAAAAATACTTTGTGGTCGCCCAGAAACAGGTTCCTTTTTCTTTTGGATAATTAATCCCCAAGTACTTCCAGTTCAGATTATGCCAAAGCAAATCCAGATCCTGATCAGGAGAGGCATAAATTTCCCTTTCAAATTCAGACAAAACCATCCGTTTCCGAATGTAATAGAGTTGATCGACCTGCCTAAATTGCCGACAGATCTCAGCTATCCGAAGTTTTGTTTTTTCGTCAAGCGATACTTCATTATTCAGCCAAAAAGGATCAAAGGTCATATTTCCAAAATAACAAGCAATCCCTTCGGCAATAAATAAACTTGGTCCTTTTAATAAATAAGGGACATCTTCCGAAATATTTTTATAGTGCACGACATGGCCTCCTTCATGCATAATCTTAAATAATCCGTCGAATGAATTCGGGATTCTGCCAACCATGCGAATATCGCTATTGAAATCGATGACAATCGTAGCATTCGTATTACCTTTCCGAAGTTCGCTTTTATCAATTTCATTCTGTATCGGGAGTCCTATTCCTTCAAAGAAATCAGAGGCTCGCTTTATAGGATCTGTTTGTGACATAACTGAATCGAGCGTCTGGAAAAAACTTTGGGGTAAATAGCTGTTCCTAACATTATTATAGTGCCATGGTTGAAGTTCCCTGGCGGAAATGCCAAACTGCTTTGCCAATTTTTTGTCGATACCCTCTTTTACTTCAAAGAACCGAGTCCTGGTTTTCAGTTCAATCTCTGCAATCAACGATTTTATTTTTTCAGACGACTGATCTTTTTCCTCAAGCAACAGATGATAATAATCGAAAAAACCAAATGTTGCTGCGATCTTGTTCCGTTCTTTTACCAGATTGATTATTTCAGGAGCAATTAACCTACCGTTTTGTTGATAAGCTCGTGCTATTTTTTCCAAAATACTGTTGTCGGTGGTATTTTGCCGTATTGAATCAATTTTCCCGGGGCCATATACTTTTCCATCAATCTCCAATTTTACAGACGATGCAACACGCGACAATTTAATCTCACTCTCAAGAAATTTTTTGTATTTCTTCGCTTCTATTTGCGACCCCCTGAAGCTATGGTACAAATAATTCAGCTGGCGCGAGAGCAATGTATCGGTTATTAAACCCGAATGTTTTAATTTACTTAGCAACTCAAAGTCTTCCTCGTTGGTAAAAACATTCCGGGTGATTGTCGTAAAATTATCAGGACTAAAGGCTTCCGGTTTTGGTCTATTCGATTTATTAAAATCCAACTCTATATCAATCAATTTCTTATAATCCGATTCTTTTCCTGAGACGGTAGCATTCCATAAAGCGAGCGAGCTTTCTTTCGAATAATTCCGGATAATTCCGGTTTTTCGATCCAGATAATGTTGAAAAATCATTTCTGCCTGCCTTTTGTGATCAAGGCATCCCTGAAATACAAAAACAACACTGATTAAAGAAAACAATTTACGCATCTGGATCAGTTATTAATAGAGTTTCTTTGAATTTCAAGCCGGACAATAAAAACGTTATCATCCTTTTTGATTTCAAGCAGATGATTCTTGGGATAAAGTAATTCCAGCCTTCTTTTTATGTTGGCCAAACCAACGCCTCCTTCTTTGGCCTTTCCCGAATACATCAACCGAGGAACACTATTGGATGCTTCAAATTCAAAACGATTACCCAATACCCTGATGCTTAACTTGATCCATGGCGAATCCGGATCATTGCTACATCCATGTTTAAAGCAATTTTCGACAAAAGTATAAAGCATCATTGGAGGAATCAGAAATTCAGGGTTATCGATTTCCTTTTTTATCCGAATCGAAAGTCGGTCGGAATATCTTAATTCTTCAAGCTGAATGTAATCACCTATGAGTTTAATCTCCTTTGAAACAGGAACTTCTATCGAATTACACTCATAAAGTACATAATGAAAAAGGTCAGATATTTTTGAGATAACTTCTGGAGTTTTATCGCTTTTTTGCAGAGCTAAAACATAAAGATTATTGAATGTATTGAACAGGAAATGAGGATTCAACTGTGCCTTTAAAACCTGAAGCTCCGATGCAAGTTGTTTCCTTTCGGCCTCGTTGGCTAAAGTCTGACTATTCAACCAGTTCTTATAATATTTAAACATTGCAAATAGAATAGCCGGCCCAATCATCCAAAAAACATTTATCACAAAAATCTCACTACTGAACCATTTATCTGGATAGAGTACTTCAGGAATAAATAGTGCAAAATAAACATATCGACTAATTACTATACGCAATACAGCAGTTATGCAAGTAAAAAAAGCCAGAGCTATGCAAAACAACAGATATTTTCCTTTCAACAGCAAACCAGGAATAAGAAGATAGATCACACCATACGTATAAAGCAGGAATAGTGGCAGATGAACTAAAAAATTCATCAAATAAAACTGGTATGGAAAGTTTTGCTGATAACTAAAAATAAACGAACCTACAAAAACAAACACCACCCAAAACAGAATATGCAAAACCGGGCGTTTATTAAACAAACGATTGATTGTTCTTATTAACATACTTTTGAAATTACTCTTACAAATTTACGCACACTACTCTTAATTTCAGATAATTGCATTTAAATATCGAACAAAATCAGTCCGAAAATCCAAATTAATCAATCTATATGTCTCAGAATTTAAATAAAAATAGATAAAAACCAGTGGGTATGGCAAAAGCATGAATAAACGACAGGTTTCAAATAGTTAAAGTCTGAAAAATAAAAGTATTCGTTGTTTATACACTTTTTAGCTAAATTGAACCGGAGATTCGTGTATTTGGGCCAGAGATACCCTAAAATCTTAATTTCACGGAATCATTCAATACAAAACAAAATCCCCGAACTTCATAAATTCGGGGATTTTGTTTTACAGCATGAAGATTTTGAAATACTCAATTTATTCACTAAAGTTCTTTTATAATTGGCTTAAATATTGATCTTTCACCAGCGATGGGAAATAACAGGCAATTAAACCAAGTAATTCTGCTTCTGTTTTTGGGTTTTGGGTTATTACTCTTTGTGAATAAAAATCAGTATTATCCATGAGTTTGCTGATTTTATCTGTTGAAATAGTTTGATTTTCTTTACTGATCCGTTTCACGCCAAAAACATGATGATTACATACATACATCACTTCAAAGTTATTGGTGCGAACAATAAAGTTCATACATTTTTTTGTTTTTTGAACACCAATTAAAACCGGCGATTCGCTGTTCGAATAAGTTAACTCATAAGTCTTCACAGCTTCATTTCCGATTGTCAGTTCTTTTGTTGATTGATTAATCTGGTAATCTCCTAATTCTGTCAACGACTGACCGCTAAGTACAGTAGCTTCTTTGGTTTTTGCAGTTGAAGTAAAGCCAACCAGCATCAAACACAGCATCAAAATTCCAATTCTAGTTTTCATGTTTCTTAGTTTTTGGTTATTGTTTTAATTCGATGAAGTAAATTTATCTCATAACCAACTACTATTTTCCAGAAATCAGTAAATGGAAATATTCAGATCAGGAATGGGTAAAAACAGAGTGTCAACGCCGTTGACTTTAGGAAATACCTCTCTTTAAAAGAATCGCAAACAATTGGTCATTAGCTATTTATTAAACACAGATAACTATTAACTAATGCTTACAAGCAAAATTGTGACTCAAATATCAAAAAGGAAGACAATAAAAGAAATAAGGTAAAAAAATAAAGGCCCCCGTTTCCGGAGGCCTGTAGGTTTTACACTGATTCTCCCTAAGGAGAAAATAATCTGATAATTGTAATTAACCATTAATTCAGGCAGCTTTCATTGTAAAAGCATTTTTAAGAATATCGGGATATACATCGGCGAAATTCTCGTAACACCATTCCTTCAAGCTCGAAATTTCTGAATCATTAACCCAATTAATACACTTGGTTAATTCTTTCCGAAACAGCTCACGGCTAAAGCTAACTTTCGGTAAAATAACTTTTGCGTACTCAATCATAGCTCCTCTGTTTTTAATTGTTCGTTTTCGTTGTTCTAATTTACTAAAACTCTTGGGCGAAAAACATGCCGCAAAACAGGATTAACACTACTTAACAGTTTATAACAATTAATCAAGATCAAACAACTCTGAATTTCAGACTTTTATGTCTTCATTTTTAAATCCTGTTTCAAAACATATAGCTTTATATACTAAAACCTGAACAAAAGAACCATAGCCAAATTACGATATAGTTGCAATTGAATTAATAAATCCTGAAATCTTTTGCGCCAGTTTTCCGTCTCCTTCAAGGCATTTTACAAAAGCTGAACCAATGATGGCGCCGCTGGCAAACTGACAGGCTTCTGCAAAAGTTTCAGCATTCGATATGCCAAAACCGATAAGCCGCGGATTTTTCAGGTTTTTCGAACGGATTCGCTCGAAGTATTCTTTTTGAAACTGATTCACACTTGTTTTGGCGCCGGTGGTAGCATTGCTCGACACCATGTAAATAAAACCGGTCGATTTTTCATCAATTTCGCATAAGCGATCGTCATTGGTTTGCGGCGTGATCAGGAAAATGTTGTGCAGGTTGGCAGCTTCGAAAATGGCTTTGTAATCTTCTTCGTAAACCGATGGCGGAAGATCTGGAATGATCAGCCCGTCGATGCCAATTTCGCTGCACTTCTGGCAAAAAGCTTCCACACCATACTGAATCACCGGATTCAGATAACCCATCAGAATCACCGGAATGTCAACCAACTGGCGAATGTCCTGAAGTTGTTCAAACAGTTTTTTCACACTCATGCCGTTTTGCAGGGCCACCAAACTGCTTTGCTGAATCACCGGTCCATCGGCCACCGGATCAGAAAACGGCATCCCAATTTCAATCAGGTCAACACCGTTTTTTACCAGTTCCTGAATGATGGTTTTTGTATCATCCAATTCGGGATATCCTGCAGTGAAATACACCGACAAAATCCCTTCTTTTTTCTCCTGAAAGAGCTTATTTATTCTGTTGTTCATGATTTTCTATTTTTGTTTATTCAGCGGGTGACTTAAAGTCACCTGCTGAATAGCCACAATTAATATCCAAAATAATTCAAATACGTTTCCATGTCTTTGTCGCCACGGCCCGAGATGTTTACCACCGTGATATCTTCCGGTTTCAGGCTGATTTTTTCCAGTCCGGCCAGGGCGTGAGCCGATTCGAGCGCCGGAATAATTCCTTCTTTCTGAGTCAGCAACATGACGGCTTTCAACACTTCTTCGTCGGTTGCCCAAATGTATTTGGCGCGACCTGTTTTGTGCAAATTGGCGTGCATCGGGCCAATTCCGGGGTAATCCAGTCCTGCTGAAATGGAGTATGCTTCGTTAATTTGCCCGTCTTCGTCCTGCAAAACATACGAGCGGAAACTGTGCAAAACGCCAACCGTTCCTTTGGTGATGGTTGCCGCTGTTTCGTGCGTATCCACGCCCTTTCCGGCGGCTTCAACACCAATCAGTTCAACATCTTCGTCGTCCATAAAATGGTAAAAAGCACCGGCGGCATTGCTTCCTCCGCCCACACAGGCCATCACGCGGGTAGGTTTTTCACGCCCGGCTTGTTCGTCGAGTTGCCAGCGAATCTCTTCGGAAATAACCGACTGAAACCGGGCCACCATGTCGGGATAAGGATGCGGCCCCATGGTTGATCCGATGATGTAAAACGTATCGACGGGGTTGTTGATCCAGTCACGCATGGCGCCGTTGGTCGCGTCTTTCAGCGTTTTGCTGCCCGACTCAACCGGAACAACCTCGGCACCCAGCATCCGCATTTTCTTCACATTCGGAGCTTGCCTTTCCACGTCGATAGCGCCCATGTAAACAATGCATTTCATACCCATCAATGCACAAACTGTAGCCGTTGCCAGCCCGTGCTGACCTGCGCCGGTCTCGGCAATGATGCGGGTTTTGCCCAGCTCCTTCGCCAAAAGTATCTGCCCGATGGTGTTGTTTATTTTGTGCGAACCGGTGTGGTTGCAGTCTTCGCGCTTCAGGTAAATGTGCGACTGGTAGTGTTCCGACATCCGCTTGGCGTAATACAATGGCGACGGACGCCCTACATAATTTTTCAGTAAACTGATATAATCTTGCCTGAAATTGTACGAATTAATGATTCGCATATAGTTCGTACGAAGTTCTTCAATGTTGGGGCGCATCATTTCGGGAATATATGCCCCGCCAAACTCGCCGTAGAACCCTTTTTCGTTAACGTGATAACTCATGTGATATATGATTTAAAAGCCCCCTTCTTATTCCCCCTAAGGAGGAAAGATTTGAGCAGATTTCTAATTCTTTATTTCAATATTTTGGAAATTGAATATTCGATATTGTTATTGGATATTCCTGATTTCCCTGATAAATTGCTGAACCTTGTCCACATCTTTCAATGCCGGCGAAAGCTCAAAGCCGCTGTTCACATCCAGGCCGCGCCATCGGGGATGTTCGAAGTTTTTAATAGCTTCCAGATCGTCGGGCCCAATGCCGCCACTCAGAAAAAATGGAAGCGAACCAGCGTAATTCTTCAGCAAAGTCCAGTTGAATTTTTGCCCGGTTCCACCCGGAAAATGACCTTTGGTGTCGAACAGAAAGTAGTCGCAAACGTCGATATAGCCAGAAAGCTGGTCGAAATCGAACGAATCGTCTACCGAAAAGGCTTTAAAAACGGTAAAGCCGGAAGCCTTGATTTGTTGGCAATATTCAGGAGACTCATTGCCATGCAACTGTGCCACAAGATCTAATCTTTTGCAGATTTCGATCACTCTCTCCAGAAGTTCATTCACAAAAACACCCACTTTCTGGATGGACACTGGAATATTTTCAAGCTGCTCTGCCGAAAATTCCTCACCAACAAAACGGGCACTTTTCTGGTAGAAAATGAATCCCAAAAAGTCGGGCAAAGCCGCTGCCACTCGCGAAATATTTCCAGGATCGCGCATTCCGCAGACTTTTATTTTCAGTTCGTTCATTGTTTTTTGCTTTAGTGAACGGGTGACTTCGAGTCACCCGCTCACTATCCTTTTCTTATATCAGTTGTTGAATAAATTCCTTACACGCACTGGCTGGATCATCGGTTTTCATAAAGGTTTCGCCAATCAAGAATCCGCGAAAACCGGCATCGCGTAATTTACCGATAGCTGCCGGATCAGAAATTCCGCTTTCCGAAATTTTTACAAACTGGTCTGGAATCAGCTTGCTTAGTCGAACGGAGGTTTCAACATCCACCTTGAAGGTGCGCAAATCACGGTTGTTCACGCCCACAATGTCCACCTGCTGATTCAGTTTTTCCAGTTCCGCTTCGTTGTGCACTTCCACCAAAACTTCCAGCCCCAGTTCTTTAGCCTTCAAGGTTAATTCCAGCAGCAACTCTTTGGTCAGGCTTTCGGCGATGAGCAAAATCACATCAGCGCCGTGAGCTTTTGCCTCGAAAATCTGGTACGGATCGAGCATAAAATCTTTCCGCAAAATGGGCGTTTCGGGATTGGCAAACCGCGCTTTGGCCAGGTTCTCCATGGAGCCGCCAAAATATTCCTCATCGGTAAGTACCGAAAGTCCGCTTGCCCCGGCTGAAACGTAGCCGCGCGTAACTTCAGTCACTTCCGCTTTGTCGTTAATCACACCTTTCGATGGCGATTTCGGTTTAAATTCGGCAATCACACCACTTGCATTTTCCTTCAGCAGCGCAGCTTTTAGCGAATTGCACTTCCGGCCAAAATACGGCGACACCATTAAATGTTCCTGCGGGAAGAGCTTTTTCGATGTGGCTATTTCTTGTCGTTTGGTTTCGTTTATCTGATCTAAAATAGTCATACTAGTAGTTCCTTTTGTTGTCTTTAAATCCCGAACGGGATTAATATTATTCACCCCCAATTTAATTGGGGGACAATTTATCGGGTTAAAACGGAACCCGAAACGGGTTCAATAAAATCAGCAATCAATTGAACCCACTTCGGGGTTCGTACTTTATCTGGTATTCTATCCCCCAGAAATTCTGGGGGTCAATAATATTTTACCACTTCGTGGTAGCACGTCAATTCTAACTATCTATTCAATTCCATCAGCTTTTCAAGCACTCCAAGCGCTTTGCCCGATGCCAGCGATTCTGTTGCTTCAACCACGCAATCAACGAGCGATTTCTCCGGTGAAATACACTGAATACCCAGCGCAGCATTGGCAATCACCACATTTTGTTGGGCCTCGGTCCCTTTTCCTTCCAGCACATTTTTAAAGATCTTTGCCGCATCTTCTACCGAATTTCCGCCGGAAAGTTCTTCCTGACGAACTGTTCTGAACCCAAAGTGAGCAGGCGAAATGCTGTCTTCGGTTTGGTTTGAAACGTATCGGGCATCGCCGGTAAGCGAAATTTCGTCATAGCCATCGAGACTGTGCACAATCAGAAAATTCTGGTCGCTATCGGCAAAAACACGATGGTAAAGGTCCATAATTTCGAGATCGGAAACACCCACCAACTGGTTCTTCGGGCGCGACGGATTGATGATCGGGCCCATCATGTTGAACAGCGTTTTCACTTTCAGCGCCTTGCGAACCGGCCCAACATGCTTCATGGCCGGGTGAAACAAGGGCGCATGCAGGAAGCAAATTCCGGCCTGCTCCACTTCTTTCCGAAGTTTATCTGCATTGTTGCTGAACTTGTAGCCAAAGTACTCGAACATGTTGGATGCGCCGCTCACCGACGACAGTCCGTAATTGCCGTGTTTGGTGACTTTGTAGCCCGCTCCGGCCAAAACGAAGCAGCTCAGTGTCGAGATGTTGAAAGTATTTTTGCCGTCGCCACCGGTTCCCACCACGTCGATGGCATTGAATTCGGATAAATCGACCGCAATACTCAAATCGAGCATCGCCTGACGGAAACCCGACAATTCCTCGGCTTTAATTTTCCGCATCCTGAAAACCGTTAGGAGCGCTGCAATCTCAGCCTCCGAGAACTGGCCTTCGCCAACTCGGGTCAGTATCGCGCGAGCCTCTTCCTTGGTCAATGTATTTCCTGCAAACAGGTAGTTTAGTGTATCTTTCATTTTTCCAGATGTTGCGTGTTTCGGGTTGCGTGTTTCGGGTTAACTTGTAACTCGTAACCTGCAACCCGCAACAATTTTATTTTTTTAACCAGTTGGCAATCATTTGTTCGCCCAGCGGTGTGAGCACCGATTCGGGATGAAATTGCACACCTTCCACGTCGTACTCAGTGTGTTTCATCGACATAATCAGCCCTTTATCGTCGTAGCTGGTTACTTTCAGGCACGAAGGTAAGCCTTCCTGATTAACTATCCACGAATGGTAGCGCCCAACCATGAATGTTTCGGGCAAACCATCGAAAAGAACCGTTTCAACTTCGGTTTTGGCAACCGGGGTAGCAATGCCGTGTAGCACGTTGTTCATGTTGGTCAGCGTTCCGCCAAAAGCTTCGCCAATGGCCTGATGACCCAGACAAACGCCCAACATGCTTTTTTTCGGCGCATACTCACGAATGATCGGGAGCAAAAGTCCGGCTTCTTCCGGAATACCGGGACCCGGCGAAAGCACGATTTTGTCGTATTTTTCCAGATCGGAAAGCTCCAGTTCGTCGTTGCGAACCACGTCAACCGGCTCGCCCGAAATTTTTTTGATGGCGTGAACCAGGTTGTAAGTAAACGAATCGTAATTATCTATGACTACTATTTTCATGATTTCCTATGTTTCGGGTTGCGGGTTACAGGTTGCGGGTTAACTCGGAACCCGTATCTCGTAACGCGCAACAATTTTTACTGAATTTCTTTTGCTATTTCGATGGCTTTTTTCAGGGCGGCCAGCTTGTTGTTCACTTCCTGAAGTTCGCTTTCTTCGTTTGACGAAGCAACAATGCCGGCGCCTGCCTGATAAAACAAGCGATTGTTTTTGCTCAGGAAGGAGCGAATCATGATGGCGTGGTTCAGGGTTTTGTCGAAACCGATGTACCCGATTGCCCCGCCGTAATAGCTGCGGCGTTGATTTTCGTACCGGTCGATGAGCTGCATGGCCATGTGTTTGGGAGCTCCGGAAAGCGTTCCGGCAGGAAACGAATTTCCCATCACCGTCACCAAATTGGCATCTTCGGGCAATTTTCCTGAAACTTCGGACACGAGATGGATCACATGCGAGAAATACTGCACTTCGCGGAAGCTATCCACCACCACATCGCTGGCATTGCGGCTTAGGTCATTGCGGGCCAAATCGACCAGCATCACATGCTCTGCATTTTCCTTCGGATCGGCACACAGCTTTTCGGCCAGTTTACGGTCATCATCGTCATTTCCGGTACGGCGGAAAGTTCCTGCAATAGGGTTAATGATGGCGCGGCCTTTCTTTATGCGCAACGAAGCTTCCGGGCTCGATCCAAAAATGCGGTAGTCGCCGTAATCGAAGAAAAACAGGTATGGCGAAGGATTCACGGTGCGCAAGGCACGGTACAAGTGGAAGTCGTCGCCCGAAAAGCCCTGCGAGAACTGTCGCGACAGCACAATCTGGAACACATCGCCGCGAAAACAATGCTCTTTCCCTTTGGCAACCATGTATTTGTATTGTTCATCGGTAATGTTCGAAACCTCGTCGCCCAGAGTATTGAAAGTAGTTGACGGGAAAGTGAGATTCCGAAGCAATGATTCAATTTGCGCCATTTCGGCCAGCTCGCCATCCATCAGGTTTTCAACCAAATAAATCAGGTTTTTGTGGTGGTCGAACGCCACAATGTACTTGTAAAAACAGTAGCGAACTTCAGGAATAGCATAAGCATCTTTCTTTTCGGCTTTGATTTCAATCTTCTCAAAATAGCGGATTCCATCGTAGCTCAGGTAACCAAACAAGCCGTTGGCAGGGGCTTCCTTCACATCGCCACTTAACTCGAAAGCCTTAAAAAACTGATCAAGTTTCTGATCGACGGGATTTGTTTTGCTCACCTGAATCTGTTCTTTCGGGCGGCCAATGCAATCGATGGTAATTTCGCCTTCGTTGGCAGTAAAACAAGCTAGTGGCTTGATGCATACAAACGAATAGGCATTTTCGTTGCCATGATAATCGGAGCTTTCGAGCAAAATGGTTTTGGGAAAGAGCTCACGGAATTTCATGTAAACGCTTACCGGAGTGAGGATGTCGCCCAGGATTTTCTTTACGCTGACGTTGACTTTAATTTTTTCCATATCGTGTTTTTTCTTTTTGTTCTTCGTTATTTCAGTTCCGGCTGAAAGTTGATTTGCTCTTTTTTCAACGCTTTCCCGCAGCCGGTTTTTATTTTTTCTTTCCCGAGGCGTTGCCCCGGGCTATTAGATATCGCCCCTTCAGGGCTATAAAAAAAGCGGCTTACCGTGTACCGATAAGCCGCTTTTCATTGTTCCTCCAATTGAGTCATAGCGCTACATCCCTCCACGGTTCTGTGAAAAGTTTCTGCGCCACCACCAATTTGTCAACATTATACTATTCATATCAAAATTCATTATTAATAAAAAAGCCTGCACTTTTGAGGAGCAGGCCAGTATCTTAAAAAATACAAATATGGCTTTTAACTCCTCGATTTACCAAGAAGACCCCACCACAGGTGCCATACTGTATTTAAATTTTTAGTCATCATTGAAATTTTCTAACTGCAAAAAAATGAAATTAATGTCAAAATAACAAGACGGAACAAAAAAAAGTTTTAAAAATTATGAATTCAGCCCTTAGTTATAAGGAGTAACTCATTATTACTGAGCCAAAGTAAATCTAAAACTAACTCCAAAGTTGGACGTAGATGTAACGTACGAACCAACATAAGGCGTATTCAAAACTCTATCATAGAATAAGCGAAGCTGGAAACGGTCGCTCAATCGATAATCAGCGCTAGTTTTGAGAGTAACAGTGCCTTGCCCTGCAGTAAGCTGTTCATCACCCTCAATTATTTTCCGCAATACCGTTTTATTCTTCCTGAACGATAAATCAGCCCTGATATTCAAATCGTTAGAAAAAGATTTTTGCGATTTTTTAGTTTTAATGATCAAATCCATCTTTGTAAACCGATAACCAAGACCAAACACCATTTCATTACTCAGAATTTCAGTTAGCTGGCTATTCGAAAAACTTAGTGCCAGATTCCGTGTGGTCTTCATTTCAATCCGGGTCTCAAAATCGTTGATCCAAGTCATATCCAACCCAATTAATGGGCTGAATTGTTCTGAAATACTTACCGAACTTATGTCGTTTTTAGGAATAAAATCGCCAAGTTCATTTCGTGCATAACTGTAACCATCACCATAAGCATTAGTGTCGTAATCGAGATTTGAAGTAAATGAACCAATGTTGTAGCTCGACCGATAAGAATGACTAAAGCTCAAAGACTTAAAGTACTTCTTAAGCCAAGGCGACTGAGAAACGACCCCGTCATAAGTGATTCGCCAATTTGGGCGCAAATATTTAAGCGATGGGAAAGGATCAAGTGAAACCTTGTAAGGCGATTGACCAGTATAGGCGGCTATAAACGCCGGAATCAATACTTGTTGAGAGGTTGCTCCATAACCTACCGGATATTTAGGGAAAACATCTGAAGGTGTTGTAGCTTCATTATCCGGATACTCAGCTGCTGCATTAGGAATACGCGTTTGTGATAAACGTTGGGCTATAATAATACGGTAGTCTTTCAGGTTCTGGAATGCCTTGGAAGCCGGTGTATTTTCTTTATTTCCCATTTTACTGAAAGCTGTTCTCATTGTATTGATCGACATCGTAAAGTTCCCTTTTACCGACCTGTTTTGCGGATCAAAATGATTTGTTTCTGCATTATAGTTATAAAACTCGCTTGCTTTTTCAGAATAAGTTCTTACTGCATTAACATCAATTCGTAAATCGGGAAAAGGTTCAACATTTGCCCTAAAGCTATAAGTTTCGCTGTGAGTCATTATGTAGGGAGAGTTAAGCGTTGTATCGCGGGTTATCCATCCCTTGGCAGCCGCCTTCATTGCAAAATCTTTGTCCTGCCAACCTAAAAGAAATGGAATTCCGGGGGCTGTCGTTTGGTCGGTTAAATCACTGAACATATCTTGATCCGGCGTATATTTCCCAATACCAAACAACCGGGGCTTGGGCATAAACCCTGGCAATACCGAACCGTCAGTTGTTGAATAGCTAATTGAAAAACTTCTGACTGCCATTAAGGCACGTGCCGAATATTGAATCAGTTTTTCTCCCAGATCGCGATTAACTTCAATTTTACCCTTAACAAGCACTTTAACTCCTGATAAATTTTTGTTAGCAGTGAATGTTACCCTGTTTTCATTTACAATATCAACTTCACCATCGATTTTGGAACCATCTTTTGCCAAGGCGGTAACCTCTACTTTCTCGGTTTTTAGCTTATGGAAGATTGATTTAGGAGTGTTTGCCTTCAACCTAACATTTTCAGATTGGAATGTTACTTCCTTTATTTTAGGGGTATTTTTTTCCTTTTGAGGCTGTTGGCTGACTGGCCGTTGTGATTGCTGCTGGCGATTTTGCCCACCTTGTCCCTGACGATTCTGGCTCATTCGCTGCATTCGCGAACTTGTACCATACTTTTGATTTATAGCCCTCAAAAATGGAACTTTATTATATAAAGTAACCAGGTTTAATTGTCCATTCAACTGAAGCTGTCTGGAATTTTCAATCGTATTTCCAAGTACAACAGATGAATTGGTTTTTGCTCCTGCCTCCCAATCGTACATTGCCTGATAACGGGCCGAAAGTGAAGTCCAGTCGAGTAAAGGAAGTTTATTAATTGGAACCATGTAATTGGCGTTAATCACATGATGGTATAAAACAGGCCTTCCCAAATGAAACAGATTGGTGAGAATTGAATCACGCTTCCATGTATAATCATCATCATGGCGATTAATCCTTCCTTCTGGTTCATCAATTTTAGAGGTCATTTGTGATGAAAAATCAAAGTCAAAACTCCGGGTCAGGTTATATCGAAGGTCAAAATACCTGTTCAGTTTAAAATCTTTATCGAATGTTCTCGGAATAATCACATTAGGGTTCGAAACATTTCTGGTCTGAATTTCATTATAATGCCTGTAAAAATCAACCCGGAATGAAATCTGCGAAGGCATTGGATAAAAATTAAAATCCTTAATCAAGTTCAAGGCTTTCCCTTTGATTACTTTTGAGTTTCGGAATGGTTCAACTGGATCCGGACGATTATTGAAATTATAGCTAAATAATCCGCGATATATTTTATCAACATTCGACTCTACATTTATGCTTCTTTTGAAAACTTCTGAATATGAATATGTTAACGAAAAGTTAGTGGGGTCATATATTTTAGGTTTTCCTGATTTACTGGTCTTATCAACTTTAACATTGGTGAAGTTTATACTTTTTCTGATCACAACATCCTGAGCTACACTTTTTATCGAATCCCTTTCAGCTTTAGTCTTGGCTTCAGCCAACGACTGTTTCATCGTAATATCCGGATCGGTAGGGTTGTATTTAGGATTAGTAACACTTTTCGAATAACCTATATACATAGGTATCTTTACTTGTGCTTTTTCAGGAAAGAATTTACCCAATTCGAAGTTAGCTGATAAATCCAACTGGGTAATATCGTTCTTCGACCGTTCGTTAACCTTCGAGTCGATGCTTCCAAAACCTGCGCTTCGGGCCATCCCTGCAACAGTTATTGAGCCCAGGTCGGCTAGTCGGGCGGATACTCTACCCTGGGCAGCCCATCCCCCACTTTCATCAAAATCAGTCAAACGCAACTCGTTAACCCAGGCTTCCACCGACCTTGGAGCATGTACGTTGGCATCCTTTTTATTATACCTGATCCCAATCATCATTACTTCAACATTTCCAAGATTTGGGTTACCCATCACCGAAACAAGTCGTGTACCGTCGGCTACTGAGTATAATTCTGTTAAACTTGCAGTCGGATTTGCTTTCCGCATCTCCTCATTACGCTTAAGTTTCAAATCGGTAAAGGTTTCGAGAGCCAAATTCAGTCTATTATCATCAGGCCATACTGCGTATCGGTCGGATTCGTTCTCACTACTGTAACTTCCATTGGGATCGGTAAGTTTGAGAGGAATTTCGTATTCGTAATAGTTGTAATTGTAGTCAGATCCGATTCTTACAAACAGTGATAAATCGTCATCATTTAACGGGTAGCCTTCTATTTCTTCAGCATGAACATCCATTTTAATCCGTTTATAATTTCTGAAATCCATGCTCATACTTTTATATGCAGCTTTGGCATCGCCTTCGGCCAAATCAACCACGCGCAAAACCATCGATTGCTCGTTTAATTGACGCAACTGGGTATTATTGGGGTCAATTTCACGATCAACCCCGGGAGGCAGAACATAATGGATTGGACTGCGACTGGAGTTTTCTTCAATATTAACGGCAGAAAGATCAAATTGTGTATTTGCTGTGCTTGTTGTAAGTTTTCCGTCAACATCCTTTGTATACTTACGCCAGTCGGCCCTAATAAGATCGAGTGTTGCAAAACGCAAAACAGTAGGATCTTTAAATCCTTTCATGAACATTCTCATGAAGCGAATGGATTTAAAATCAGAAATTGACCCAAATACGGCATCCGGACTTTTAACCGGAACTTTAAATTGGTACCATGTAACATCGACCAGCGAATCGTTTTTCAGCTTATAATCATGAATTGTTCTTATATCGGCTATATTGTTTTTCCCAACTACCATGTCCTCACGTCGAAGACTAACTCGATATTGATAATACCTTTCATTTTCATTCAGTGTATTGTCTCCATTAATATCTTCCACATCCGGAGCAGTCGATGCAGTTGTTGAGTACGATTCAGGCGACATTTCAGAAGTTGGGGAGTTGCCATCAGGTCCATTGAAATTTTTATACCGCTCTAAAATTCCAAGTTTCTGCTCGTCATAATCAGTACCTCTAAAATAATGATAATCGTCAGACGACGGGTCTTTCATTGCTTTTTCCAAAGCATTCTGATTAAGGATACTTTTCAATGATTCGAGGTAACTTTTATGAAATGATTTTTCGTCATCGTCGTTCAACCCATCAAATCCCAAATCCTGGTATTTACGGCTTTGAGTGCTGTTGTCGAATTCATTTACAGTTGATTGCAGAGTAGAAACACGCCCCCAGGCTGTTGAATCAACATTCGCAACTTCTGACGTAGTAGGTAATCCGTTTTCAAAGCCTTTTCTGGAATCTTTCAACACATCCTCTGAAATATCGCCAAGGTTAAAGTATAAATCACCTCCTTTTGTTTTTTTATTCGGGTCATTAATAAAAGGGTCCATCATCCAGAATTCAATGTACTCAATATTTGCGGCCTCAAAATCGCTGGTTTCAACTTTACGCATAATACCGCCCCAACGCGACTCGGGGTCGCGAAGAGAACCATCAGTATTTATCCCTTTCGAATAAGACGATGGATTAGTGTCATAATTATAAGGGCCTCTTTCTGAAGGATAGAATGCCAAATCTAAAAGAGGGATATTCGTTGGCTGACCTACAACTTCTTCTTTATCAGGGAATAACTCTGATTCGTAGACTTCGCGAACCAGGTTGTTCGATTGAAGAATCGGATTGTTTTTAATGTATGCCGGAGTTGTTGATGTGTTTCTAAGAAACAGAGGATCAACAACATACCAGGCCAATTTCGCACGATTGTACCCATAAGCAAGATCATCATTGAGCTCTGCCTCTGGAAACATGTTTTGTTTTTGTGGTGCACTGGCCAAAACCCAGGCCGAACGGGTTTTTAAGTCGATTGAAACTTTCGTTGCCTCGAAATCGTCGATATAAACTGTTCCACTTTTATTAATAACCTTGGAGTGCCCGGGAATAAGTTTTGCCATTTCACCTTCGAATGCAATTGATGATGCTTCTTTAGTCGAGTAAAATGGCAGTTTATCGAGTAATTTTGTCAGCAATCTTGACTGATTGTTATACGAAGCATCCAGTCCCAGCATGGTATTTGAAATAGGATCTTCACCATAATTAACTTTCTGTGTCAATGGTCTTTCCTGCATGTGCATAACTGTTGCTCCAAGTGCAAACTGATTATTGAAAGCATAGTTGGCATGAGCTCCAACCATGGTTTTTCGTTGCATACTGAATAAATCCTGGCTCTCGGTTGAAACTGCTATTGCTGTACCCGATTCCAATAATCCGGTATTTATAATTTTTACAATTCCTGAAGTATAATCAACCGTATAATCAATGTTTTCGGTAAGAGTTATACCACCAGCAGTAACTTTTACAGATCCTTGTGCAAGGTTTTGTGATCCCACCGAAATTTCATTGCTTGCAGCGCCGGTGTATGAACCTTTTAAAATAAATTTATTATGCTCTGCATCTTGTTCAGCCACAGTTTTGGTCGAATCGTACAAAGTGTAGAACACATATTTCTTTATAAGTGCCTGATCAGCAATCGAATCGGCTAAATTGCGCCCGAACGGCTCAAGAACCGGGAAAATAATCCGACCTGCTGATGAATTTACTGTTACTCCTTCAACATAGTCAAAAACCCCATCCTTTCCAAGGTCATTTTGAGAATTAAGTTTATCGAGGTTTAGTACATTAAGCAAAATATGATCGGCTAACCTTCCTTCTGGTAAATAATTAATATTTGTCCCTTTCTGATCGTTGTGATACAAAACATCGAAAACAAAATTGTCCTTAGTCAATTGATAAGCATCAAGATTGTAAACATTCTTCATCATCAACTTCCATGTAGGTACTTTAGGCGATAAGTTTGTTCCCTTTAGCAGTTTAAGTATCAATGTTTGAGGAGGAGTGATTCCGTCTGTAGAGAATTCTCCCACCTGATAGGTTTTGCCATCAGCTGTGTAATTAAAAGCAACTGCAAGTATCTCGTCGGAATTTAATGCCGAACGCAGAGAAATATAACCCAGGGTTGTATTGATGGTATATTCTGATTCGCTTAGTAAACGTGCCTGTTCAATTTTCTCAAAGTCCTGACCACCAATAAAATTTGACGAAGTTAATGGCGCCATCGTTTTACTGATTTTAGCAACTTCCCTTATACCAGAATAATTGGTTTTTATTTCCTGATACATTTTATTGGCATCATTAAACGGGTAAACACTTTCGGGATATCTTAACCCAGAATTTCCCTGGAAAGCTCCAACTTTATTATAAATATTCGGATCGTGCTCCCCAAGGTCCATCAAAGCCAGAATATTCCTGGATGAAGTGAAGTTGTTTGATTTATTGGTAACCCAAACCTCAATCTTATTAATTGTAATCGAAGAACTTACTATTGGAAGGTTTTTTAAGGCCTCGTTATAGTGATCGCGAAAATATTGAGAAAGAAAGAAGTGGCGATTAGCATCATATTCTGATGCTTTTATTTCAAATGTTTTCTTCTGGGCGCCACCCTCTGAATTAATAACTTTCGTTTCACCTTTGTTTTGCGAGAATATAGTCGTCAGGTTTAATTTACCGAATTGCATTTCTGTCTTCACTCCAAAAAGGTTCGACCCTCCGGTAATTAACGATCCGTTCAGAGGCAACGAAACGTTACCTGCCTCAACCTTTTTTATGATCTGGTCCTCATCTCCTGTATAGGCAAGGTTCATTTTATTTTCATAGTCGAAAGTGGCTTCTGTATTATAATTAACGCGCATCTCCATCTTATCGCCAATTTTGCCCATCACGTTCATTTGAATTTTTTGGTCGAAATCGAATGTTGGCACTTTTCGTAAACGTTCTGACACCGAAGGATTCTGAGTATTATTAACCTGGTAACCGAAACTTACTTCAACATAACCCTGGGGACGGATATCAATAGTATTTCCACCAAATATTTTATTGAATGCTTCGCTTTTAACTGTTAGCTTTGGAATAAAACCTCCTCTTTCCTCTATCGACTTAACTCGGCTCTGACTGCGCCAATAATTCTGAACAGCTTGTTCAAAGTCATATTTTTGAAACTCTTTTTTGGTCATCGTTTTAAGCAAACGATAGTCGAGGCTCCCAATTTTCTCAGTAAAATTATACTCACCGGTAGTTGGATCGTATTCAATTTTCGATTTGATGTTTGATGGATTTTTGAGGTACAATTTTGAACTATCCTTCTTATTGGGATATGCAAAAGCAGGCTCATCACTGAATGGATAATGTAAAACACCTGTAGTATCTGTTTCAGAACTTATTTCGTTCGACTTTTGTGAGACTGCCGAAGTACCAGGTTTTTGTTTCTGCCCGCCATTTATTTTAAACAAGGTAGTAGTATCTGTTTTTACCGTAATCCCCGATTTTTTTATTTTCTCAACCCCTTTTGACAGTATATCGCCCACCTTCTTTTTTAAGTTTTTGGTGGTATCATTTTTTTCAGAATCACCCGCAAGATTCAAATCCGGTTTCTGTTCCGAAATTTTCTTTTTCAGATTTCTTTGGCTGGCGGCATTTGGAGTATCAATGGGAACCGATAACTGTTCAAGTAAACCGTAATTTCTCGCTCTCGTTTTTGAAATAGATGGATTACCTGCAAGCGAACAAAAAACAATTATACTAAGAAATAGAAGTATATATCTGCCAAACTTTTTCAATTCAAAATCTTTTTCTGTTAAAGGCTTTTAAGCGCTAGTTTGATTACATTCTCAACTGAAAGATTTGGTTGAGCGGTCAGAATTTTATCCAGTTCCTTTTCGACCGGTTTCTTTGCAAATCCCAGCATTACTAAAGCAGATAACGCTTCAATTCGTATTGTATTGTCTGTTGGAGCTACAATTTGTTCACCAATTGGCGACTTTACTATTTTATCTTTTAAATCAATGATTACCCGCTGAGCTGTTTTGACCCCAATACCTTTTATGCTCTTAAGCAAATTAACATTTTCATTTAAAATAGCATTACTAATCTCATCAGGAGAAAGTGATGAAAACATCATTATCGCTGTATTTGAACCAATTCCATTCACTGAAATTAACAATCGGAATAATTCTCTCTCCAACTCATCAGCAAAACCATAAAGCAAGTGGGCATCCTCCCGGATTACTTCATGCACAAATATTTTTGCCGATTCTTTCCCGTTTAACTGGGTATAGGTATTCAGCGATACATTGATAAAATAACCAACTGCATTTGTCTCCAATACAAGATGCGATGGTTTCAAACTAATTATGTTCCCCCTGATGTATTCGAACATATTTCAATATTGGTTTAAATCTCTTCGTCGATTGCCTCAAAATCAATCGACTCATCAACCTGATTTTGATTGATTTCGTATTTTTTCAAAGGGTTCTTGGTAATTTCACGGTAAAGCGCCCTATTTTTGTGAATATCTATCGCCAAATACAACGATTCGCGAAATGAATCAGACGAGGCTTTATCCTCTCCTGCAATATCATAAGCAGTCCCATGAGCTGGAGAAGTTCGAATTACTGGTAATCCGGCTGTATAATTAACGCCTCGGTCAAACGAAGCCATTTTAAATGGGATCAAACCCTGATCGTGGTACATTGCCAAAATAGCATCAAACTTCGAAAAATCACCCGACCCAAAGAAACCATCAGCCGGATAAGGCCCAACAGCAATAATACCCTCATCTTTAGCTCGCTGAATAGCCGGGATAATAATTTCATTCTCTTCGCGTCCAAGCAATCCATTGTCGCCTGCATGTGGGTTTAAACCCAATACCGCAATTCGCGGGCGTTTTACAAAAAAGTCCTTTTCGAGCGACTGGTTAATAATTCTAAGCTTATTCAAAATTGCGCCTTTAGTTATTTTTGAAGAAACTTCAGAAATTGGAGCATGCCCAACAACAACTCCTACTTTCATCGATTCGCTAACCATAAGCATCACATAGTCGCGTGTTTTAAATTGTTCGGCAAGATATTCGGTGTGCCCTGGGAAATTGAATTTTTCAGATTGGATATTATCTTTATTTATAGGTGCAGTAATTAATGCATCAATTTCTCCTCTTTTCAAATCTTCAACTGCTCTCTCCAATGCCATGTATGAAGCTTCGCCTGCCATTTCGCTTGAACGGCCTAGTTCTACACGAATATTTTCATCGATACAATTAATGATGTTGGCCTTTCGAGGATCGGCTTCACTCGCGGTTCGTATATGATTGAAATTAAAATTTTCAATATTAAGCGCTTTCTTGTGATAAGCTGCAACTTTGGGTGAGCCATAAACAATTGGGATACATATTTCCAGAATCCGCGGTTCCATCAGAGTCTTGATTATCACTTCGTATCCAATTCCATTAATATCGCCTTGCGAAATTCCTATAATTATTTTGTCGTGCTTCATTTTTTTGATTCTCTTAATGAGGAGTTTTCATTTTTTCAGATGCGCAAATTTAATCGATTATTTCAGACTATTTTAAACAACATCCACTTACTGCCAAGATTTCATTTTTAAATACTGAAATTTAGAGGTTTTGTCAACGTTCCCAGTTCTACTTTGACACATTCGAAAAATCGGGGTTCATCATTAATCAGTCAAAGTAGAATTAGAAAACAATCAGTACCAAAAGGATTAACAGCATTAACATAAAAAGAATGAACTGATTGCGAACAAATAACCCAAGTAATAATAGAACTTCAATCTCCTCAGTATTTCCTGTATAAACTTCTATTGTCCCTCTATCTTTTGACAAAAATTCGTGGCTTTGATAAGTAATCAACTCATCGCCATTAAATTTCCACGACCAGCGAGATTGCCAGAAGTTTTTCACCTCAAGTTCAAATCGCTTTCCGTTAATCACAATTTCACTTCTTGGATTAAATAAGTTCACCATTATTGTACCCAGAAGTGCTTCATTATTAGCATCGTAAATCTCTAGTTTCGAAAGAAAAAATTCGCGATTGAGTACAAAACGCCTGTTATAAATCATTCCATGAGCTTTTGCTCCAATCAGGCTTTCCCATACAATGGAACCCACTCGCTCTGTACCGTGAACAATCTCAAGATTGTTTTTCAGTACACCTTTCGACCAATAATATCGTTCCATATCGTTTTGCTTAAAATCTCTGAAAGTTACGAAAAATTAAGCAAAACTCTATTCATCCTAATTTGAGAAGAACCTTTACTTAAGCGATGTATCCTGACAGTCGTCGCCAAAATTAAGCAGTTCAATTTTCCGGAAATCGGTTGGATGACTTTCTCCTTGAAAAGAGATATAGCCTTTTTTCAATAGTTTATTACCATCGGGAGGAAGTAGCTTCTGGTAACTATTATCACGCTCATCTAGCTGTGGTTTAGAATATTGCATAACTACATCTCCATCAATAATATGCTTAATAATTGAATCTCCCTGAACTTCAACCTCGGCAGTTACCCATTGGTCGCCATGATAGGTTTTTGATGTTGAATTGGTACAATGATCGGTCTGCAATTTTCCGTTTAAAACAATGTTAGTCCCTGGTGTGCAAACATTCATTGTAGTACGCTCATCCTTACCATTTCCGCCAAGTAACTGAACTTCAACAGAAACAGGAAAATCCTGATTTACATCCATGCTTTCAGGGCTTTGACAATGTATCATGATCCCATTATTGCGAAAAGCCCAACCAGGTCCACCCTGGCATTGTTCACCAACAAAACGATATTCAACCCTGATTTTATAATGCGAATAAGGTGTTTTATAAAAAATATGGCCATAATGGCCATCGAATTTATCATACTGATCGTACCTGACTTTTAATAAACCATCTTCAACTCTAAAAGTATTTTTATAGTTTTCGTTGAGTGGAAAACCAGCAATCTTTATTTTCCAGTCACTTAAATCTTTTCCGTTGAATAGTTGTATCCAACCTTCATCTTTAGGCTTAGTCTTACAGGAAAATAAGTTAAGTGAAAAACAAAGCAATACAAAAAGCAAAGTTTTAGTGCTCATATTATTTGGCATTAGGTTTATGTTCGTTAATCATTGTGTTTCATAAATCACATTACAAATTTAAACAAAAAGGCAAAGAGAAGATTTGTCTCTTTGCCCTTCACGCCAACATTTAGTAAGTTATGCAGATTTACCTTTTTCTTTTTTTGCTTTTTTCTCTGCTCTCTTTTCTTTTAACGATTTCGCTGGCTCTTTCTTTGCTTCTTTTTTGGCATCTAATCCTTTCGACATGGCTCTAAAAATTTAATTATTAATAAATTTCAAAATTCTCATTTCAGGTGGCTGGTTAAATTAAAATCCACCAACGAACAACTCAAAAATACTATTTTCTAAGCAATATTATTCAGCGAAATGGACCTGTTTTACTTTTTTAAGAATAGTAGGCTTACTTTTTCATAAAAATCGACACTCGATATAAACGAAAATATAAACTAATAATCGCGAACCCAAATTCGAAAGTTTTACCCGATTTTAGAAGCTACGCTACAACAAAACACAGAATATATTCTTTTCAAGATATTTAATTAATACAATCTATCCACAAACAAGCATAAACTACTAACAATCAGACATTTATAAAAATTAACCAAATAGTTAAATCTTTTACTTAAAATATTTGGTCAATTCAAATATTGATTCTATTTTTGACCACATAATTTAACCATACAGTTAAACCTTATAATTAAAGATATGGAATCAAGAAAAGATAGTACTGAAGAAAAAATATTGGAAGCTGCAAAAACAGTTTTTGTAACCAAAGGTATGGAAGGTGCCCGTATGCAGGAAATTGCTGACGAAGCAGGAATAAACAAAGCACTGCTGCACTATTACTTCCGCTCGAAAGAACGCTTGTTCGAGGCAATTTTTTCAAGCGTTATTCAATATGCTTTTCCAAAGCTTACCCAAATTATTAAAACCGATACCACTTTTGTTGTAAAACTCGAACAAATCGTTGACGCTTACATCGACTTGCTTCGCAAACACCCCTATATTCCTGGTTTTGTTATGAAAGAACTTAACCGAGATCCTTCAGGTTTGTTTAAACTTGCTTTGAAACATGGACTTAATCCGCAAGTAATTATGGACCAAATAGAACTGGCGATGGACAGAGGCGAAGTTGTACGCATGGACCCACGACATGTTGGCCTGAATATAGTTTCGATGTGTGTGTTTCCATTTGCTGTCAGACCAATAATCAATGTACTTCTTTTTAAAGGCGATGAGAAAGCTCTTGAAATGTTTTATGCCGAACGAGCAAATGTGATCAAGCAGTTTGTTATCGATGCAATAGTAATCAAGAAATAGAATATCCCATGAAAACAATTAAACTCATGTTCTTTGCCCTCATTTTACCCCTACAAGTACTGTGGGCGCAGGAATCTGTTACACTTGAACAATGCCAGAAATGGGCGCGCGAAAGCCACCCGGCTCTGAAGCAACTCGAAATTTATCAGCAAATGCTGAACCTGAAAAACGAAAATAATTTGACCAGCTATCTGCCGCAGGTGACTTTGAATGGGCAGGCTTCCTACCAGTCGGATGTGACCAAAATCGGGATTTCACTGCCAAACATAAACATTCCATCGGTTGACAAAGACCAGTACAAAGTCTATCTCGACCTGAAGCAAACGATATGGGATGGCGGCCTGACGAAAGCCAAAGAGAAATTAAATCAGGCAGAAACTGAAGGTAGCCGGAAGCAAACCGAAGTTGAACTTTATCAGGTTAAAGAGCGTGTTAACCAATTCTTTTTCACAACATTCCTGATTCAGGAGAACCAAAAAATTCTGAATAAAAAAACAGAAACACTTGCCGAAAGAAAGAAAATAATGGAGTCGGCAGTAAAAAACGGCGTTGTACTTTCGTCGGAACTTGACCAAATTTTAGCAGAATTGCTGAAAACCAAACAGCAATTACTCGAACTCAACACCAATCTGGAAACAGTCCGCTACGCAATGGCTATCCTGACCGGAAAAACTGCCGACCAATTTCAGAAACTTGCAATGAACGACGACACTTTTATTCTGGATAAGCCGTTGATGCGCCCCGAACTCGACTTGTTTGCCAAACAAACTGAACTGTTGGATGCCAACTCCGAACTTCTGAAGAAACAGCGCAATCCCAAATTATTCGGTTTTGGACAAGCTGGTTACGGGCGCCCGGGCTTGAACATGATGAGTACCAAATTCGACACCTATTACATGGTTGGCGTGGGTTTTAGCTGGAACGTTTTCGACTGGAAAACAACCAGCCGCCAGCAACAGGTATTGAAACTTCAGCAGGAAGTCATTCAAACCAAGCAAAAATCGTTCGAGCAAAACATCGATTTAGCAACCGATCAGCAACAGAAACAGATAAAACAGGTTACAGAACTCCTGAAGACCGATCAGGAATTAATTGAAGTACGTGAGCGCATTACCAAAACATCAGCCTCGAAACTTGAAAACGGAACAATCACATCAGCCGACTATGTTCAGGATTTGAATGCAGAAACCACTGCTCGCCTGACTATGGAAACTCACAAAATTCAATTGAACGAAGCTCGCGTAACCCTGGCGAATATTCGTGGAATTCAGTAAAAAACAGAAACAAAACAGAGATACCATGATCAAAAAAGTACAAATCATCGCACTGGCGCTATTGGCAACAGCCGCCTGCAAAAACGGAGAGCAAAAATCGGATGCTTTCGGGAACTTTGAAGCCACTGAAACCATTGTTTCGTCGGAATCGGCCGGGAAGATACTGGAAATGAAAGTAAAAGAAGGCTCAGAATTAACTCAGGGTCAAACTATTGCCCTGATTGACACCACCGAACTTTACCTGAAAAAGAAACAAACCGAAGCGCAACTGGCAGCCACCGAAACCAAACGGCAAAATGTAGCTTCGCAGATTAGTGTGCTGAAAGAGCAAAAGAAAAACATTCAGACCAACGTTGACCGCATTACCAAAATGTTTGCTGAAAAATCGGCAACCCAGCAGCAATTCGACGATGTTACGGGGCAAGCCGCCGTAATCGACCGCCAGATTGCAAGCACTAATACTCAATATCAACTGATTGGCAGTGAGGCTGAAGTGGTGAAACGTCAACTCGACCTGATCAACGAACAACTGTCAAAATGCAAAGTTTGCGCCCCAGGCAAAGGCACCGTTTTGGAAACTTACCTCGAAACCGGCGAACTGGCTTCCCCCGGGAAAGCCATCCTGAAAATGGCCGACTTGAGCGGTCTGGAGCTGAAAGTGTACATTTCGGGCGCACAACTTGCCAACGTAAAACTTGGCAATGAAGTGAAAGTACTGATTGATGCAGGCGTGAAAGAAATGCAAACACGTACCGGAAAAGTGATATGGATTTCGTCGGAATCGGAGTTTACACCGAAAATCATCCAAACCAAGGAAGAGCGGGTAAAATTGATGTACGCCGTAAAAGTCTTGGTTCCGAACGACGGAACATTGAAAATTGGAATGCCGGGAGAGGTGGTGTTTTAATTTATGAATGATGAGTTATTAGTTATGAGTGTCCATCGCGAAACTTGCAACACGTAACACGCAACAAAATGCAGCCATGATTACAATACAAAATATCAACAAATCGTACGGGTCGGTTCAGGCGCTCCAGAACATTTCGCTGGAAATAAACAATGGCGAATTGTTTGGCCTGATTGGGCCCGACGGCGCCGGAAAATCAACCCTGATGCGAATCCTGATGACCTTGCTTTTTCAGGACAGCGGCACAGCTACTATGAACGGCCTTGATGTGATGAAAGATTACAAGAAAATAAGGAAAATTGTAGGTTATATGCCCGGTCGATTTTCGCTTTATCAGGACTTAACGGTTGAAGAAAATCTGAATTTCTTCGCCACTGTTTTCAATACTACCATTGCCGAAAACTACGACCTGATTAAGGACATATACGTTCAGATTGAGCCGTTTAAAAACCGTTTGGCCGGAAAACTTTCGGGCGGGATGAAGCAAAAACTGGCGCTTTCGTGCGCTCTGATTCACAAACCTGAAATTTTGGTTCTGGACGAACCAACCACCGGAGTTGATGCCGTTTCACGCAAGGAGTTTTGGGAAATGCTAAAAAAACTACAAACAAAGGAAATCACCATTTTGGTTTCGACACCCTATATGGACGAAGCAATGCTTTGCAACCGTGTCGCTCTGATGCAAAAAGGAAAAGTACTCAATGTGGATACGCCTCAAAAACTGGTCGAAAATTACGACCGGAAATTGTACGCAATTCGCTCCAACAATATGCACCGTTTGATCGAGGATTTGCGCTCGTGGGAAAAAACCGATTCGACTTACGCTTTCGGACAGTATCTGCACGTAACCGGGAAGCACGACGAAATTGAAGCCACCGAATTCGAAAATTACCTGCTGAAAAAAGAACATCAGGAGTTACAGGTTTTCGACATTCCGCCAACCATTGAAGATGTTTTTATGAATATGATGAACGAGTAAAAAAGTTCACAGTTTACAGTCGCAGTTTACAGTAAAAAACACAAAAGGTAATACGATGGACTTTAAAGAATTGATAGTTTACAAGAAGTCCTTTTCGCTTGCAATGGAGGTTTTCGAAATCTCAAAAAGCTTTCCAAAAGAAGAAAAGTACTCGCTAACCGATCAAATCAGGAGAAGCTCCCGGTCGGTTTGCGCCAACATAGCAGAAGCATACAGAAAGCGAATATATGTGAAGCACTTTGTAAGCAAATTAACCGACTCTGACACCGAAAACAGCGAAACTCTGGTTTGGCTTGATTTCTCGTTTGCTTGCGGATACTTACCCAAAGACAAACACGAAAAGATGACGTTTGATGCTATTGAAGTTGGTAAGCTATTAAATTACATGATACTTCATCCAGAAAAATATGGATGCAAAACTGATCAGGAGTAATAATTTAAGCACTCTCAATACCTTGAAAAGGCTTTACTGAGACTAGAAACTGTGACTGAACACTATTTTTAATATGGAAAAAGTAATTACAGTAAAAAACCTGATGAAGAAATTCGGATCGTTCGTGGCCAACGATCACCTGAATTTTGACGTTTACCAAGGCGAAATATTCGGGTTCCTGGGAGCCAATGGCGCTGGGAAAACCACGGCCATGAAGATTTTGTGCGGATTATCTTCACCAACTTCAGGAGAAATAAATGTTGCCGGATTCAATATTTACACCGAAACCGAAAAGGTGAAACGCAACATTGGCTACATGAGCCAAAAATTCTCGCTTTACGAAGATTTGACGGTTGCCGAGAACATTCGGTTTTTCTCGGGTGTGTATGGAATTTCGCCAGCCGACCGCAAGGAAAAACAAGATAAACTGCTGAAAGATTTGGGGCTTGAGAGCCCAAAAGATGCGCTGATAGGTTCGTTGCCATTGGGCTGGAAGCAAAAACTGGCTTTTTCAGTCGCCATTTTTCACGACCCGAAAATCGTATTTCTTGATGAGCCAACCGGTGGCGTTGACCCAATTACCCGGCGCAAATTCTGGGATCTGATTTACGAAGCAGCCGACCGTGGCATCACTGTTTTTGTAACCACACATTACATGGACGAGGCCGAATATTGCAACCGGGTTTCGATTATGAATGCCGGAAAGATTGAAGCGCTGGATACACCCGAAAACCTGAAAAAACAATATGGCGCAAAAAACATGGACGAAGTCTTCCTGAAAATTGCCCGAAACGTGGAATAAAAAAGTTACAGGTTACGAGTTCCATGTTAACCCGCAACTCGTAACCTGCAACTCGCAACATTTGAATTATGAAACAATTTATAGGATTTTTACACAAGGAGTTTTTGCACATTTTTCGCGATCCGCGAACAATGATCATCATTTTCGGACTACCAATAGTTCAGCTTTTGCTCTTTGGAAAGGTGATTAACAACGACTTGCAGAACTCGAAAATTGCCATTCTCGATCAATCGCACGACAATACTACCCGCGAAATAACCACCAAACTCCTTTCATCGGGCTATTTTGTTCTGGAAGAAGAATTGATGCCCGGCGCCGATGTCGAAGATGTTTTCCGTAAGGGTAAAGTGAAAATGGTGATCGACTTCGAGCAAAACTTCGAGCAAAGCCTCGAACGGCTGGGTAAAGCGCACGTTCAGCTTCTGGCCGACGCATCCGACCCCAACACAGCGCGCATTTTGACCAACTATGCTTCAGGAATTATAAACGACTATGTGAACAAGGAAAAGCTGCAAAACCTGACCTTGCCACACCAGATAAACACCGAAGTAAGAATGTTGTACAACGAAGGTTTGAAAAGCGTTTACATGTTTGTGCCCGGAATTATGGCCATGATTTTAATGCTCATTTCAGCCATGATGACGTCTATTTCAATTAGTCGCGAAAAGGAAATGGGAACCATGGAAGTGTTGCTCGCTTCGCCACTAAAGCCTATCCAGATTGTGCTGGGAAAAGTGACGCCCTATTTGCTGCTTTCGTTCGTTAATGCGGTTACCATTATCCTGATTGGGACCCTTATTTTTGGCGTCCCGATAAAAGGTAGCATCGTGTTCCTGATTGCCGAAAGCTTCCTGTTTATCCTGATGGCCTTGAGTCTCGGCATCCTGATTTCGACAATTGCACCCAATCAGATGGTAGCCATGTTTGTCTCGGTTTTAGCGCTCATGTTGCCCACCATTTTGCTTTCAGGATTTATGTTTCCGATCGAAAACATGCCAATGCCCTTGCAAATTCTCAGCCACATCATGCCCCCGCGCTGGTTCATCGTCATCATTAAAAACATCATGTTGAAAGGAACCGGAATACTCTACGTGTGGAAAGAAACATTAATCCTGATTACCATGACTGCAGTATTCATTGGGCTGAGCGTGAAGAATTTTAAGATAAGATTGGAATAAGTTCGGAGTGAACTAGAGTTCGAAGTGCCTAAAGTTGGAAAACAAAATCAGTTAAATCAGCATACATATGGAAAATAAAGAATTTGCAAAACAGTTGGAAAAAAGGACCAAGATTTTTTCGATTACAATCATTAAACTGTCATGCTCATTACCAAATACTCCAGAAAGTAGGGTAATCCGAAATCAAATTACCAAGTCAGGAACAAGTATTGGAGCCAATTATAGGGAAGCAAATCGGGCCAGAAGCAAGGCAGATTTCTCAAATAAAATCAGTATTGCTGAAAGTGAGGCCAGCGAAACTGTTTATTGGCTCGAAATTATTGAAGAATTAGAATGGACAGATATTCAGAAAATTCAAAACACAATGAAAGAAGCGAATGAATTGCTATCAATTTTTACATCAATTGGAAAAAACTTGAAATAAATAAGAATGCGAAGTGAGCTAAAGTTCGGAGTGCCTAGAGTGGTAGGCCCGAAAAACTTTAGGCACTCCGAACTCCAAACTTTAGGCACTTTTTATGAAAACAATTTTCTACGTCATACAAAAAGAGTTTATCCAGGTGAAGCGGAACAAAACCATGTTGCGCATGATCATCATGATTCCGTTGCTGCAAATGCTGGTGTTGGTTTTTGCCGCTACCTACGACCTGAAAAACGTAAATATTTACCTGGTCGACAAAGATTTATCGTCAACCTCGCGTCAACTGGCTTCTAAACTCGACGCTTCGCCTTTTTTTACCATCAACAATACATCGTTTAATCCCGATGACGGGGAAAAAGAATTGCTAAAGAACAAAGATCATATAGTTTTGGTCATTCCACAGGGATTTGAACGCGATTTGATTCGCGAAGACAAAGCCAGCTTACAGTTGTTGGTGAACGCCATCGACGGGCAGGCTGCTCAATTGGCTTATTCGTATGCCAACTCGGTTATCCGCGATTTCAACAAAAACATCATCGCCAACTGGAAAGGACTGCCCGAATTTAATCCGCCCTATAAAATTGAAACGACTTCGCGGTTTTGGTACAACTCCGAGCTCGAATACAAATGGTACATGGCGCCCGGCGTTTTAGCCCTCTTAGTAACGCTTATCGGACTGTTCCTTTCTGGAATGAGTCTCGTAAAAGAAAAAGAACTGGGAACCATTGAACAGTTGAACGTTACACCGATCAAAAAAATACAATTCCTGACAGGCAAACTTGTTCCTTTCATTGTCATCGCTTTGTTCGATCTTTCCTTTGGGCTGGCCATTGCCCGTTTGGTATTCAACCTGCCCATTGTTGGAAATCTTGGATTGGTTTTCGGGTTCGGCGTACTTTATTTGCTTGGTATCCTAGGGCTCGGGCTATTCATCTCTACTGTTGCCGATACGCAACAGCAGGTGATGTTTGTCACCTACTTTTTCATGATGATTTTCATTCTGATGGGCGGCATTTTTACACCGGTTGACAGTATGCCGCATTGGGCGCAAATAGTCGATGAATGTAACCCGGTTTATCATTTTATGAAAATCATGCGCATGGTGGTACTCAAAGGTTCAGGGTTTGGCGATTTAATTCACGAATTTGTTGCCCTCTGCATCATTGGCGCAACTTTCCTCGCTCTTGCGTTGTGGCGGTATAAAAAGACGGCTTAAAAAGTTATTGATTGTCATTAGGTCATTTATAGTCATTCTTTGTTCCAGCGCGACAAATAACTACAAGTGACGCGAAGCAAATGCCAATCAATGACTATAATTGCCCCGAATTCAGGATAGCATATAAAATGGCCAGGCGGAAGCGATAATCGGAATAACTGGCACCGGAAACTGCATCAATCTTGTTGAAATCCTGTTTTTCGAGCATTTGCTTTTCGTATGACTGATAGGCAATCGCCGGAGTTGTACCACTTTGTTTCATAGCATCACAATATTCCTTATTGCTTTGTTTGGCGTGGCCTTCGGCATTAATTTCGTCATAATCAATCGAAATCATTTTGCCACCTTTCATCTCAAAAGTTACTTCGTGGCGGTAGCCATAATCATCGGCTGGACTTGAACCCTTGTAAACGCCATCTTTCAAGCTCGCCACCAGCGAGAAAAAATGATTCTCGTCGCAAATTTGTTTGAATACTTGTCGCACTTTGTTCATATCCGAACGTTCGATGGTCCAATGGATTTTCTCCAAAATGGCTAGTTTGGCAGGATCGGGATTTGCTGCTTTAGTCGAAACAATAAGCAACACAAGCAATAAGGTCAGGTAATTTTTCATATTCAGTTTACGTTTTCAGTTAGCAATTGGGTTTGAGTGGTTGTTTTTATACTTTTGTCACACTAATTTAAGCCAACGAGGATGAGACAAAGCATAATTTTTTTAATCATTGTACTGACATTTATTTGCAGAAATTCCCTTAATGGGCAGAACCTAAAATTTACAAATGCCCCTACTCCACGTCTTATTGTTATTCTTTCGGTTGACCAAATGCGAACCGATTACCTCACCCGATACTGGAATAAATTTCAGGAAGGTGGTTTTAAACGACTAGTAAACGACGGCGCCGTTTGTAACAATGCGCAGCTCGATTTGCATATTCAAAAAATATCAACCGGAACGGCAACACTTTTTACAGGCGTTTACCCGGCAACGCACGGAATTGTGAGCGATAACTGGTACGACAGGCTCAAAAAAAAAGAAACCAACTGTATTAGCGACGACTTTTTTATTACAGTTGGGAGCGACTCGAAAGAAGGAGAACGATCGGCAACTAAATTGCTCTCTCCTACACTGGGCGACCTCATCCGTATGAATAACCGCAACAAATCGAAAGTTTTCAGTGTGGCCATGAACGACGTCAGTGCAGTACTTTCAGCAGGCCATGCCGCCAACGGCGCCTATTGGTTCGACAATCAAACCGGGAATATGATTTCGAGCTCATACTACGTCGATATTTTCCCCGAGTGGGTACGTCAGTTTAACGAAAAAAATTATGCTAAGACCTATACTCAACGCGACTGGACTACATTATTGCCTATTTCGAGCTACGAAGAAAGTTTAGCCGACGATTATGTGCTCGAAAAAGGATATTACGACAAATGGAATACTTTCCCGTACAGCATGAAAAAACTGAAAGACAAGGCTGTAAGCTATAAATTTTTAAAAACGACACCGTTTGGCAATAATATGATTCGTGATTTTGCTACCAGCCTAATTCTGGCTGAGAATTTAGGCAAGGACGAGTATCCCGACCTTTTAAACCTGACATTTACTTCAATGGATTACGAGAACAGCGCTTTTGGTCCCGCTTCAGTTGAGATGGAAGACACTTATCTGCGTTTGGATCAGGATATCGCCCTACTCCTCGATTTTCTGGATAAAACAGTTGGGAAAAGCAATTCGCTGGTTGTGTTAACTTCAACTTGTTCATCAACTTATCCGGTTGACTACCTGAAAGAAGAATTTCGTATGCCAGTTGGTACATTTTCTCCTGAAAGTGCTGTCGCTTTGTTAAAATCGTTCCTGAATATTACATACGGGCAAGGCGAATGGATTGAATTTGTGGGTGATCATCAAATCTATTTCAACCGCGAGCTGATTGAGAAAAAAAATGTTTCGCTTCAGGAGATACAAACCAAAACAGCTAACTTTATTAATCAATTTGAAGGGGTGAAAATTGCTTTGCCATCAACATCATTTGAGCAGGGGGATTATACCAAAGGACAATTGGCTGTTATTGCCAACTCGTATAATTTTAAACGCTCTGGCGATGTGCTTTACCAACTCGAAGACGGCTGGCAACCCATTTACAAATACGATAAAATTAATTACAACGACAATTCAAACATCCCACTTATCTTTTTTGGTAACATGTTGAAGCACAAACAAATCCGTAAAAAAATAAAAGGCGAAGATTTGGTTCCGACGATTTTGGAAATGTTGCAAATGTCGGTTCCTGATCATTGCATCGGGAATGTTATTGGCGAAGTTTTTGAATAACCGATTGATCTTAAACAAATTCACACTCAAATGCAGTTTATTTGAGCGTCAAGCCTCAGATTTTGACAAAATTGCAACAAAATTGAGAATTTCCAGAAAATAATCAGTTGCAAAATCTTTTATCTTTGAACCCAAAATTCAGGAAAATGGCCAACGATTGGAAAGACCGACTAGGCATGGTTTATTCAACAAACCCCGCTTTTCAATACGAAACAGAAAAGGAAGAAGAGCAGAAAACCCTCCAGGCAAATCAACAGGATTTGCGGGTACAACTCGACAAAAAACAAAGAAACGGGAAGAAAGCTACTCTTATTACTGGTTTCATTGGAACAAATGAGGATTTGAAAGAACTTGCCCGATTACTGAAAATCAAATGCGGAGTTGGTGGATCGGCCAAAGATGGGGAAATCCTTATTCAGGGCGACTTTTGTAACAAAGTGATTGAAGTTCTCAAGAACGAAAACTACAAAGTAAAACGCATAGGGGGATGATTTTGCCTATTCCATGTTTTTTGCCTATTGTTTCTGAAAAAAAGCTGTTTTGAATATTGTCGCTCTAAAAAACCTTTTCTTGTATGCTCAAAAACTACAAAACCATTGGAATGATCGGAGGTATTGCTCCGGCCTCAACTATTGATTATTATCAACGACTTATTTCGCGTTTCCAGGAACGCACCGGACATCGGGAATACCCATCGATCCTGATCAACAGCATTAACATGACCTACATGATGAATTTGGTTGCTAAAGATCAGTTAGATGAGCTGATTGATTACCTTTCCGAAGAAATTTATGTGCTTGAAAAAGCCGGGGCCAAAATAATATTTATGGCGTCGAACACTCCTCACATCATTTATGAGCCGCTTGCACAGCGGGTTAAAGCAAAAATGGTGAGTATCGTTGAGTCAACTATTTCTTATGCCAAAAACAAAGGTTACAACCGGTTAGGTTTGTTCGGAACAATTTCGACGATGGAGGGCGATTTTTACCAGGACGGATTTGATGCCGTTGGAATGGAAATAATTACACCAATGCCCGATGAGCGAAAATACATTCATAAAGTATATATGGAGGAATTGGTACGCGGTCGTTTCTTTCCTGAGACCAGAAACCATTTGGTAGCCATTGCGAATCGCATGTATAACGAGGGACAAATTGAGTGCCTCATTCTGGGAGGAACAGAATTACCTCTTATACTGAAAACAAGCGACCTGGAGGATATTGAACTTTTAAACACAACCAAAATTCATGTTGAGCATATTCTCGATGCAGCTTTGGGATAGAAAAAGTCTCAGTGTTCAGTCTCAACAGGCAGTAAAACGCTTTTGCGACTGAATACTGCGACTGAACACTTTTTATAACTCTTTCTGAATTTGCATTAACAAGCCTTCGCAGGCATCTTCCAAAATATCCAGAACCATCTCAAACCCTGAAGCGCCGCCGTAATACGGATCGGGAACCGTATCGTAATTTGAATGAGTGCAATATTGGGTTATTAGCGAAACTTTCTTTTTATCGTTATCGTTTCGCGCCATCGATTTCAGGTCGCGTACATTCATACGGTCCATGCCAACAATGTAGTCGAATCGATCAAAATCGAGCCGTGAATTAAAAGGCCGTGAAATACTGGTGAGTTCGTAACCGCGTTTGCGGGCAAATTGCTTCATCCTGTAATCGGCAGGTTCGCCCTCATGGTAAGCCGCTGTTCCGGCCGAATCACAACTAACTTTGTGCTCTAATCCATTTTTCTTAATAAACGCATTAAAAACGGCTTCGGCGCTGGGGCTCCGGCAAATATTTCCAAGGCAAACAAAAAGTACCTGCTTCATGTGCGAATTGATTTGAAAGCAAAAATAAAGGAATTAGGAAAATGGCAATGATATTGGCTAATTCAAGCTCAAAAATAAATAGAACAACATATTTAAAAAATCTATTGATAATAAAATCTGTTCTAAAAGTAATATATCTTATCCAATTTATTATTCATTCAATTGTCGTAAATTTAATTAGTTGAAAATACAAAGCATTGATTTTAAGCAACGTTGCACTTTTTATATAATTCTATTTGTAAAGGCCCTATCAGGAATACCTGAACTTCTCTTCTTTCCATTTCCCTATTATGTTTTAAAATTGAATACCACAATGGAGTTGCCGAAAATCCATTAAAGAGTAGGCATTCAAAAAAAATTCTTATGTGCTTAAATTTTATGATGATTTTATTTTTGATAATTTATTTTCTACTTGTTGCTTTTCTTGACATTAAATTCGATCTACTGCGCGACACCAGCACTTCTCACAAAAAGCCATACAGCCTTTCCCGCGTACAGTTGGCTTGGTGGATGGGATTTATCTTATGCGCTTTTGCAGCAGTAATCTTTAACTCTACGAATCCAGGTCTAGATATCCCTACATTTGGCGAAGGAATCCTGGTTATTTTGGGAATAAGTACAGGAACAACAACTGTTGCAACCATTACTGATGTTTCAGATGAAAAGAACAATCCGCTCACCAGACATCAAAATGATAAAAGTCAGGGCTTATTCATCGACATTATTTCAGACAAAGATGGCCCAAGTGTACATCGCTTGCAGACAGTTTTATTCAATCTCATTTTTGCTATCTGGTTTTTTCTGAAAGTATGGAAATGTGGCGAAATCCCGAATTTGGATTCAAACACATTAATCTTATTGGGAATCAGCTCTGGAACTTACGCTGTTGTGAAAACTACAGAAAATAAAACACAACAACCTGTAGGATAATCATGAAAGTAAAAACCATTGCACAATTGAATATTCGTAGTTCTGCAGGTACGAATAACCCACGAACAGGAATTTTAAATCCCGGATTTGAATTGGAAGTGGAAGAAGTAAATGGTGAAAAGGTGAAGGATTCTGTTAACGGGAAAGAAATTGAAAGTTCGGTGTGGTATAAAGATGCCTCAGGGCATTACTACTGGGGCGGCGGGGTTGAAAATCTCCGAAATAAGCAACAAAAGATAGATTCATCAATAGAAGATTCTGCCAGCCACCTCTTGTTTAACGAACCTCCTAATCACAACTCATTTATTAATTATGGAAAATTGATTAACGTCACTAAACGACTCCCTAATGGGGATGGGAACTCGGTCAATATTGCTCTTCTTGATACAGGAATAAATAGAAATCATCCTGACCTAAATAATAGCAATATACTGTTAGCTGATATTCATGATTCTTGGAGTGATGTAATTGATAATAATGGTCATGGAACTCACTTAAGCGGCCTGATCTGCGCTTGTTCAAAAAGAGAAAGTGGAATTATAGGACTTGCACCAAATGTGAAGTTGACAATTTTCAAAGTTCTAAATGATGATGGAACTATTAACATTGAGAAAATTTCAAAAGCATTAATTTCAATCTCAAATAGTGAAGTTATTGATTTAGTTAATATGAGTTTCAATGTTCCAGAAAGCGATTTCAACTTATTAAAAGACAACATTGAAGCTATTCATAACAAGGGTATTATCATGGTAGCCTCGGCTGGAAACGGCACATTTCTTTCCAATCGATGTTTTTACCCTGCAAATACAAGTTTTATTTTCTCAGTTGGTTCTATTAAAAAGGAATTATTCTCATCCTTTAAAACATCTGGATTCTATAAGACTGTTGATTACTTCTTTCTTGATGAACAAATTAAGTCTTTATCTCACATTAATGAAAATAAACTAAATGAACTTGGTCAATGCAGTGTCTTTACTGCCATTTTTTGCGGGCTAATTGCTAGAGCATTACCTCTTAATCAATTAAAAAGTGAACGAAATAAAATAATTGCCTCAATGTTTGATCAATTAGCCTTCGACTACAAAGAACAAACCAATTTAGAATTTAAAACATTATATAAAACCTCGACAAATAACATATCATGAGAAAACAACTATATCTTTTTTTATTCATATTTATTTGGGGATCAACCGTTTTATCACAAAATGCATATTACGATGTATTGAAACTTAAAAAAGCTGGAAGCATTACAGAAAAAGGCAGAATAAAAATTGATTCAACAAACATTGACATTGTTGTCCCCATCCTCGGAACCTATATGGGAAAGAATTCTGCTTCATTCAATGACATTGAAATCTATTATAATTCATTTGAAGGTAAAGACAATAACCCTTTTATTGAGATAGAAGGAAATAAGCAGTCAGATGGAAGTGACGATAAAACGCATGACGGAAGTCATTTCGCTTTTTTCTCAAACCTAGGTTCACTCAATGTCACTAATCTTGCTGACGGCTTTGCCAAATTCTTGGTGAAGCGGACGAAAGAAGAACTAAATGTAGCTTTCTTTGACCAATTCTGTACATTTATTACTAATGATAAGTACAAAGATGCGCAAATATTGTTTCCACAAACATATACTACTCTTCTGGCAATCGGTGACCGCATTTACAGCTATGAAGCATATATAAATATACTCAGAGAATCTTTTGAAAAAGATCTAGATGGATTACTTACTAATTTACCTAAAGTTATCGAGGATAAAAGTCATGAGAAATTTTTTAATGACCATCCTGATTTAAAAGCAATCTGTCTCAGTTCTCTTTATGTTGGTAATGGACTGATGAATAAAGTACATCCCGGAAAAATAATCGCTGATTATGATGTTTCTAAACTCGACAAAATTCCAAACATCAACATTAAAGCATCAATCCAGATTTTGAAATTGTTTTCAGAATCATTACGATCCAAGAGCACAGATCATTACTGGATCCCAGCCGATTCGCTGGCGATGCTTGTTAAAAACGATGTGGCTTTTAAGATTTATTTGGGTCTCATTTATCAAAAGTCTGAAGGTATTAAAATTCAGGTTGGAAAAGATACTACATTTCAACAAGTTCTTGCCGAAAATGCTAGTAATTTCAAGCAATACGATTCCTATTTACGTAGTTTCATCGCGCAGGCTTCCATTATAACAGGCAATATCAAAAATATCTCCGGCAAGGAAAGCGATAAATTAACTTTTACTGATTATTATAATTTCTACAATTCTGTTTTAGATTTAATTCAAAAAACTTCGACAATAAATCAGCTTCCTGGATTGGAAGGTTTAAACTTTCCTGATGATTTTAACAAATACCAAAACATTGCTCGAATGGGAGGAAATATAGCCCTGGACATAAATAGAAGAAATTATAATTCAGCAGTTGTTAATATTTTTACTTTGTATAATTACGCCTTGGGCGGAAATAACAATGAGTGCGGTACCAAAATATTAAAGTACGGTTCTTTTATGGCTACCATGGTTCAGGCTCAAAATTCCGATGATGTAGAAACAGCGATAGAAGCATTTGCATTGCCTTCGGGTTCGTCAAGAATAAAAAGGGAAACCAGTTATAATTTTGCTTTGAATGCGTACTGTGGACTATTTGTTGGCGAAGAAAAGATAAAAGGAGTTAATGGTTGGGATTGGAACAGTTATGGCGTTGCTGCTCCAATTGGGATATCAATAAACAAAGGTAATGGAAGTTTTTTCCCAATACTGGGTGCATTTTCCTCGAAACACCGATGGTCACACAGCATATTCTTGTCAGTAGTTGATATTGGTGCCTTAGCGGCGTTCCGTTTTAAGGATGCTGAAACAGATGCCGTACCTAAAATTGAATTAAAAGATATTGTTTCACCTGGAATATTTTATTCGTTGGGCATTGCTAAAACACCGTTATCGATTAACGCCGGATGGCAGATGGGACCTTTATTGCGTGAAGTAACCAATACAAAAAACAATTATGGGTCTAAATACAGCCGCTTCAGTATCTCGGTATGTGTGGATATTCCAATCCTGAATTTTTACTCAAAATCCAACTAACGATACCGGCCAATCACCTCCAAGGTGCTTTGCTCCACCTTTTTGCCACCTGTTTACACCTTAAAGCTCCGGTTTAGTACCTCCAGGCTTCCTCGTCGGAGCTAAAAGGTACAAAGCCGGAGCTTTTTGCTTCGAATTACCACCTCTGAGGTACAAAAAGGTACCTTTGAGGTGGTCGGGGGTACCAAAAAGATCCGACATTGAACCTTTGAGGTGGTATAAGGTACCTCGGAGGTGGTATGTTGAGGGTGACCGTGTGACACATAAAAAACCCCGGAGTCTGTGTCCAGGGTTCTTCGAATTAAGTTACTTTTCCTTTTTTGTCGGTCGGGATGGGAAACGCGTACTCAAATCGTCGTAAATGGTTTTGGCTCCGGGCACATTCATTTTGGCTACGCCTTTCAGGTAATTATAAAAAGCTAAAACTGTAACATACGCTTCACTACCACAAAGTAACATCGTGTCATCGAGCATATCCACGGTAGGCTGAACAACCTGTAAAATCTGCCTCAAGGTTTCAAAAGCTTTGATGTCGATTTCCAGTTCAGGTATATCAACATAGGGAGGGATCGGTGTTCCGGGAACCTTTAGATATTCATTACCCTTGGTTACAAATGGAATTGACTTTTCGCCCATTTTGGGTAACTGAATTCGATCATCTGGGGTGAGGGTAACCAGGTACGGGGCCAGTAATTGATTGGCCTGACCGTAAAGTTGCTTCACCTGTTCCACTATTTCCAAAGGGATGGAAAGGGAAATACTGTTTGAATTGGTCATACAACTAATTTTAAAATGGTTAATAAATAGTTTTTGACTGATCACCAGCATGTACAGGAAATCAGTTCAACTAATTTACAAAAAAAAGAGCCTAATTTAATGGGCAAGAAAGGCAAAGCTGATGAACATACCATTTTTTTGCATGAACACCCTGGATTTAACGCATGAACGATACAAAATTTCGTTTACAACATAATCAGATTTGCGAAACAAGAAGCAAAAAATATGTTTTAACTGGCCCTGATTTAACCAGCGATGCTTACATTTGAACAACAAATAATTGCCGGAAGGAAAATTGGTGAAGAATTGACCAAATTTATTGATGCCCTCGAACAGTAAAACATATAATCTTGAAATACACCACCGGCGAAGCATCCGGTTAAAGGGATACGATTATTCGCAGGAAGGATTGTATTTCGTAACCATTTGCATACACGAACATCGGTGTTTGTTGGGTGAAGTAAAAAATGGCGAAATGATTTTGAACGAATACGGCCAATTGGTGGAATACACCTGGAACGATTTGCCCAACCATAATCCGAACATCCGATTGGGCGCATTTTGCGTGATGCCCAATCATGTGCATGGGATTATCGAAATTATTGGAATTAATAGGGCAGATTTGGAATCTGCCCCTACGAATACAACGGATGCCACGAATGTGATGGATGCGATGGATGATGCCGTCGTACGGGCGGGTTCGAAACCCGCCCTTGCAAATAATCCATTATCCGAAATCATCCGGCAATTCAAAACATTTTCGGCCCGGCGAATCAATGCCCGGCGCGCAACACCCGGCATTGCCGTGTGGCAACGCAATTATTACGAACACATTATCCGCCACCAGCAATCGTTCGAAAATATTTCCAATTACATTGAAACCAACCCGGCACGCTGGAACAACGACAAATTTTATAACCCATGAACTATACCCCATCACCACATATCAACCCCGATAAGGTTTTCCTGATCAATCGCTCGGAACTGGAAGGACGTTTTGATGCGACTTATTACAAGTTAAAAGAAAGAATTCTGCGTAATTTTAAATTCCCTTTAGAAAAGCTTGGCAATTCTTTTTTTATAAAAGATGGCGATCATGATAAATTGCCCGAAAATGCTATTGCGGACAGCTTTAAGGGCAAACGTTATTTGAGAGCTCAAGATTTGAAAGCAAATTCAATAATTGATGAGAATCCAATATTTGTAACGGAAACGTATTTTCAAAATGTAAAGAGATGTCACATTTATCCAGGAGATCTTCTTTTTTCTATAATGGCATCTCTTGGGTCCACTGCAATTGTTCCAGAGAATTATCCGGTATGTACTGCAAATCGTGCAGTAGGTATTTTGAGACAAAAGGACAAATCCAAATTGCTGCCGAAATTTGTGCAAGCACTTCTTGATACAAATCTTGGGTTTTCCTTATTAGAATTAGAAAAGAGAGGCGCAATTCAACAGCGACTGAACTTATCAGATTTGGCAACATTAAAACTACCTGCACCAGACATCGCTTTTCAAAATGAAATAGTTCAAGTTTATAACAACGGTGTAAAAATCAAGCAACAAAAAGAAACCGAGGCCAAAGCACTACTCGACAGCATTGATGACTACTTGCTGGGTGAATTGGGAATTAGCTTGCCCGAAGTTGACAACTCACTGGCGAATAGGATTTTTATTTCAAAATACAGTGAAATTACGGCAGGCAGGTTTGATAGCTATTATTATCAAAAGCACTTTAAGGAATTCTTTGCTCTGTTGAGCAAATCTAAATATCAAGTATCGACAATTGCAGAAATAGCAAAGAAGATCGCAAGTGGGATAACTCCATTGTCGGGTGGCGATGCGTACACAAGTGCCGAATTGGGAATCCCTTTTATAAGAAGTGGCAATATTGATATTGATGGAGACATTGACTTTGATGACTTACTTTATCTGAAACCAGAGATTCACAATAAAGTAATGAAATCATCGAAATTGCTAAAAAATGATCTGATGATTGCAATTGTCGGCGCAACGATAGGTCAAGTTGGCATTTATTTAGATGAGCGGGAAGCAAATATAAATCAGGCAATTGCATTAGTTCGGTTGAAAGCTGGGATTAACCACAGCTATGTCAAGGAATTGTTGAAATCAAGTATTGGTCAAATGAATTTAAATAGATTAAAAAGACCAGTTGCCAGAGCCAACATCAATTTGGAAGAAATTTCGTCGATGGCAATTGTTTTGCCTCCTCTTGAAAAGCAGAACGAAATCGCCGATCATATTCAGGGCATCCGGGGCCAGGCCAAAGCGTTGCAACTGGAAGCCGCGCAGGCGCTGGAAACGGCCAAACAACAAGTGGAGAAAATGATACTGGGAGAGTAGGCGCTCATTAACTCATAAAAAGTAACTACCGATGCAACAAAAAACGTTTAACTTTTACTGCGACGAAAGCACTCATCTCGAAAACGACGGTTTTCCGTATATGCTTATTGCTTATGTCAGTTCAGCATGGAACCAGGTTAAACTGCATTCACAGCATATCTATCATCTACGCGAGAAGCATCATTATAAAGGGGAGATAAAGTGGTCAAAACTTTCAGAATCAAATTACGTCTTCTATTCCGAATTGATCGATTATTTTTTTGCTACCGACTTGAATTTCAGGGCAGTCATCGTAAATAAGTCTCAAATCGACAACGAGAAATTGGGTTTTACCTACAACGATTTTTATTACCGGATGTATTACCAATTGCTCCATCATAAAATTAATATGGAGCATACATACAATATCTACCTGGATATAAAAGATACTTGTAGCTTCCGTAAAAATAAAAAGCTCCGTGAAATACTGAATGTCCAATACGGGAATATCCGGAATCTTCAGTTCATCCATTCACACGAAAGTGTTCTTCTGCAATTAGCTGACGTAATCATGGGCGCTCTTAATTACAATTTACGTGGTGAAAAGAAGATGATTGCAAAACTTAAAATCATTGAAAAAATCAAAAAACACGCCAATCGATCACTTGATTGCTCGACTCCCAGAAGCTCCGAAAAATTCAACTTATTCTTTATTGAATTAAAGTAAGCAAAATGCCGCTAAATCTTCTTAAAAAATATCCTGAATTACTGGAAATCGGGCACCTTACTGAGGCTGATAGGACTAATTCGCTTAAAGCTATTTTCAAACGTGATATCGAAGACAATCCAAATTTGAGTTTCAGGGAAAAAGTAATAAGGCCAATAAAAGGAGAAGAACCTGCCATGCAGCTTTTATTTCGCCATTTGACAACCGAAGAAATCGAGGAACCTGATGATGGTGGAAAGACATGTAAAAGGCGTATTTTCGAAATACATCGTTCACAAAGAATACATTGGATTAAATTTCATATAGAAGAACGACTTAAGGATGTAACTTCAGTATTTAGCACTGAAGAACGAATAAATGGGAAAAACACTTTTCGAACTTATATATACGACCATAAGCAGAAATATGTGATTGTTATGGAGCCCCAACGAAGTGGTAAAGACTACTATTTGCTTTCTGCGTACTATTTGAATAGGGAATATGGGGAGAAAATGCTGAATAAAAAAATGAAAAGTAAATTGCCGTATCTGCTATAAAAACCGCAGAGGACGGTACATATCAAGATGTATCGTCCTCCGAAACTCCTTCTTCCTAATTAAGGAAAGATGAGCGCTACAAATGTATCAAAATTCGATACACGATTGTTAAAACATCTTTTATAACACGTTTTTGATACCAAAAGTTTAACGTGAGTTGAAAGGTTTGAATAAATATGAAACCATATCGTTTAGTTTATCGTCATCACGAGCCAAAGCGAAGTAATCTATTAGCGAACAGACTGCTTTCCCGTAAAAACGGGACAGGCAGTTCCTCGCAGTGACAGGTCCTATGAATCGGGTTTCTTAACCAAACGGCATTGAATTCCCTTTCCCCAGCAACTCTTTCGTACTCAGTAACCCACAAGCCGCGTAAATATCCTGACCACGGCTGGCTCTAACGGTGGTGAGAATACCTTTGTCGTTCAGTTTATCCTTGAAAAGCTGCAAAGTTTGTTCGTCGGTCCCCTCCAAAGGAGTGCCGGGAATCGGGTGAAAACGTATGAGATTGATGCGGCATTTGACTCCGTTGAGCAAACGGGCCAGTTCAGTGACATGTTTGGGCGAATCGTTAAGCCCCTTGAAAACAATGTATTCGAACGAAACGCGGCGCTGGCGGCCAAAATCCCAGCTTTTTATTTCCTTTACCACGTCGGCAATCGGGTAGGCTACCTGCACCGGCATGAGTCGTTTGCGCTCGTCGTCAAATGGCGTGTGCAAACTCACCGCCAAATGCGCATCCGATTTTTCGAGGAAGGTGAGCATTCCGGGAATAATGCCAATCGTTGAAACCGTGATCCGGCGCGGACTCATGGCAAAACCCCATTCCGAAGTAAGTATTTCGAGGCTTTTCAGCACTTGCTCCAGGTTGTCGAATGGTTCGCCCATGCCCATATATACAATGTTGGTCACATCGTGCCATTCAGGAATGCTGCGAATTTGGTTGACAATTTCGCCGGCGGAAAGCTGTCCCTGGAAACCTTGTTTAGCTGTCATGCAAAACAGGCAGCCCATTTTGCAGCCCACCTGCGACGACACACAAACAGTTTTCCGGTCGTCGTCGGGAATCATCGCCGTTTCGATGAATTTTCCCTGTCCGGTTGGGAAAAGGTATTTTTTTGTGCCATCTGTACTTTCCTGAACACGCGTGTGAGCGCCCAGCCCAAATTCGTATTTCTGGCTAATTAAATCGCGGTTTTTCTTCGAGAGGTTAGTCATTTCATCAATCGAACGAATGTCTTTCTGGTATAGCCATTCAGCCATTTGTTTACCGGTAAATTTTGGTAAGCCAAGTTCTACAACCAGGGCAATCAATTCATCGAGTGTTTTTCCGAAGAGTGCTTCCATAATTCAAGGCAAAAGTAAAAAGGCAAAGGACATCTATTGGAGACAGTTGAAACCGATTGAATGCTGTTGAACGCAATTGCTTCGAATGTCTTCTATGACTTTCAATTGCTTTCCATCGCCTTCTGTCATTTAAAAATAAATTTCAGCCAGGATGTTTTCATACGGTACGCCTTTCGAAATCAGCAGATCGCGCACTTCAACAACCATTAAAGCTTTGCCGCAAAGATAATAGTTAATATTTGTTGGTAAGCTTTTCTGTTCATTCATGTAATTGGTTACACGTCCGGGAAAAACGTTGCACGATTGTTCCTGCGAACAGCACCGGATATAGTTTTCGCCCAGCGACCATTCCAATTCGTCTTCAAAATAAAACTGGTTGAGTTGCCGGGCACCATGAATCAGGATTCGGTTCCCGGATATCCCGGAGCGAAACATGCTATAAAAAGGTGCAATTCCGGTGCCTGTGGCAATCCACCAGGCCGGTTTCCCCACATCGCGAAAACTTCCGTACGGATTCGATGCCCAAATCTTCATTCCGGGAATCACTCCTGAAAGCCGGGGCGTAAGTATGCCATCTTCTTTTACGTTGAACAAAACGCGGATTTCGGGTTCGCTGTTTCCGCTGCAAACACTGTAAATTCGAGGGGCTACTGATTTGTCAATAGTAATTTTGACTACTTGCCCAGGAATAAAATCTTGCTCTCGTTTCCACGAAATCAGATGAACACCGGGCGAAACTTCCCTGTTTCCAATGATTACCACTTCTTTTAATGTTATGGACGAATTTTTATATTCTTCAGCCTTGGCCATATTTTTAATTTCTGCAACACCAGAACAAGTTGGTTGACAATTGGTTTATAGTATTTTAAATAAAATATGAACTTTTTGAACAATTAAGAGTAAGATAAGATTGTGCTAAGAATCGGGAACAATGAAAATTATATTTTTGCAGCCCCCTGGAAATATAAAATTAATAAAACAACAATGGAAACATTAAAAGAAGATGCACAATCGGTAGGGAATATCCTGCTTGAAATTGGGGCATTGTTAATGAGCTCAGGAGCCAATTCGAACCGAATTCGGGTAACGATGGAGCGAATTGCCAATGGTCTTGGCTATAACACCGAGTTGCTGATTACACACCGGGCATTAATGCTGACTGTTTTAGATAAGGATCAACAATACTTTTTTAGCCGCCTGAAACGGACATCCCCGCATGGCGTAAACTTCAGAATGGTAAGCGGAATAAGCCACCTAAGCTGGAATGTTCTGGAACAAAAATGGACAGTAGATCAAATAACTGCTGAAATTAACCGGTTAAAAGCACTTCCGCACTATCCGCGATTAGTTGTTCTTGGTTTGGTTGGCTTGGCAGGTTCGGCTTTTTGCCGAATTGCCGGAGGAAGTTATGTTGAAATGCTGGTAACCTTTGTGGCAACCGTTATAGGGCTTTTTGTAAGACAAGAGGCTATGCGTGTGAAGTTTAACCCTTATTTATGTGTTTATTTCGCTTCGGTTACAGCGTCTTTCATTGCCGGGCTTGCCGAAATATACCATATTGGTGCCCAACCAGATAAAGCATTTGCAACTTCCGTTCTGTTCCTGGTTCCGGGAGTTCCACTCATTAATTCGGTTACCGACTTGTTGGAAGGAAACCTTCAAAATGGAATTATACGGGCTATAAACGGATTGATTATAGCATTTTCGATAGCAATGGGATTATTTACAATACGAATGATTTTACACATTTAAACAATGATACTTACTGAAATCTTAATCAAAGGATTCTGGGCAGGTTTTGCCGCCATTGGATTTGCCATTCTGTTTAATGTTCCGCAACGTACAATTTTACCAATTTGGTGCATTGGGGCAATGGGTGGGCTTATCAAATTTACCACCATGAGCTTTGGGATAAATGTTGTGTTTGCCTCGTTTTTTGGGGCTGTAGCCGTTGGATTTGTTGCCATTCAAATGGCACACTTAAAAGACAGCCCACCACTGGTATTCTCAATTCCTTCAGTTATTCCGATGATTCCCGGAATCTTTGCCTACAAATTTATGCTTGGCATGATTGCTCTTACAAACATTGAAAATGCCGACACCTATCTGCAAACCTTGGTTGATACAGTAAATAATGGAGCCAAAATGATGTTTGTATTGATAGCATTGGGAACCGGGGTTGCCATTCCGATGCTTTTAACAAGAAAAGAATCGGTCAAAAATTCAAAATTCAATAAGAAAAAGAAAGCGTTAGCGTAAATACAAAAAGAGCTGCCCCAAACGGAGCAGCTCTTTTTAACCACTTAAACTATTTATCTACTTTCCGAGTATTTACCTTCCTTAACCAAATTCAGAATAGTATTAGCTTCTTCCCTGTCAGCAATTGCTTTGGTAGTTAACTGAGCTTCTTTTCTGTAATCGGTTATTTCATAACTATTCTCAATCAGTACTTCATTATTTTCAGCTGGTTCACTGGCTAAAGCAGCATTTTTTTCAATAACCTGCTGAGTAGCCTTAGCCTCAGCTATATCAGCAACCCATTTGGTTATTAGCTGGGCTTCTTTCTGATAGTCAACTGCTTCATTAAATTCAGTATCGTTCATGAAAGAAATATTTAAATTGGTATTCCCCGATGCTGAATTTTTTTCGTCAAAATTTACTAAAGCATTGGCATTTAAAACGCCAACAAATGCTAGTACACTGATTGCAATAAAGCTTCTAATTTTCGTCTTCATAACTTGTAATTTTAATTGTCTTCTTTTAATTCTTTGTTTCTAATTCTACTTCGACACATTCGAAAAATCGAGGTTCATCTTTAATCTGTCAAAGTCCCTATGTTTGTAATGTGACAAAAGCGAAAGGAATAGCATAAGCTAAAGAGTATTATTTTTAGAGTTTCACAGACTTTAACAATAAACACAATAACTTATGCAGACACAAAATAAAAGTTTAAATTTTGAAGGACAAAATATTTATGTTGGTTTTGATGCCCATTTAAAAAGTTGGCAGGTAACTATATTAACAGAAAATATGACCCATAAAACATTTGTTATGCCACCTAAACCTGAAGCGTTGAGCACCTATTTAAAAAGTAATTTTCCGAAAGGAAGCTACTTTTCAGCCTATGAAGCAGGCTTTTGTGGACTGTGGGCCCATTACAAGCTAAAAAGTTTAGGCATTAATAACATTGTAGTAAATCCAGCAGACGTGCCAAGTACACAGAAAGATAAAGTTCAAAAAGAAGATAAAAGAGATAGTCGAAAAATAGCACGTTCACTGCGAAATGGAGAACTGGATGCAATCTATATTCCAAACGAAAATACATTGGAAGACCGTTCATTAGTCAGGGCGCGTTCTATGTTGGTTGGAGATATGACACGGTTTAAACAACGGATAAAATCATTTTTATATTTCTACGGAATAGAATTTCCAAAAGAATTTGAACGTAGCAATACTCATTGGTCAGGACGATTTATGAAATGGCTTGATAGCATTCCAATGAAAGAGCAATCCGGACGGCAAGCATTGGATGTTTTGGTTGAAGAAGCTCGGGGACAGCGCAAATTATTATTAGAAACCACCAAAAAAGTAAAACGCATATCAGAAAGTGCCAAATATAACGAGCAGGCACAATTGCTCAGAAATATTCCTGGTATTGGATTAATAAATTCAATGGTAATACTTACAGAAGTTGAAGATATTAACCGCTTTCAAAAAAACGAAAAGTTTGCTTCGTTCGTTGGCTTGATCCCTACTTCTCACTCAAGCGGAGAAAAAGAAAAAAACGGTGAAATCACATTTCGGTCTCACGATTTCTTGCGCAAGGCTTTTATAGAAAGTGCCTGGGTAGCTGTCCGCTTTGACCCAGCCTTACTATTGGCTTATCAGGATTTATGTAAACGAATGGAACCAAACAATGCGATCATCAGGATTGCTAAAAAATTATTAAACAGGGTTTATCTGGTATTGAAGAGTAAAACAAAATATGAATATAACAGAACAAACTAATTCCTGTAAAAACAGTCTTCATTTAAAGTGACCGTTCAATTCTACTTGCAGTTTTGCTGCTTTCAAAGTTTACGGCGCTTTACTTATAAAAATTAAAAAGGAAACTGTAGCTTGCAAAAGACTACTTATAGAAGGTTGTTTTTATAGGACATTGGTAAAAAGAAATAGGGCATCTCCGATGGTTTTACTCCTAACCCCACAGGGGAAATTGGGTTTTTGAAGCCATCATGGAATGCCTGTATCTAAATGAAAAAGGAAGAGTTATTAACCCTTCCCTGATACAGTTTATTCGTAAAGCTTATTGCTGACAGGTTGCTCCCCAGCAGAGTCTGTTTCCTCTTAGGCTTTACAACTACTAATGTACAGGATTATTTTGAATATGGCTTAAAAATAATGCTCCGAAAATTTGGATTACAACATAGAAGTAGAACTTATTGTTTTCACTATTAAGACTCCTGACTAGCCAAAAAGTTACATGACCAAGCGTTAAATAAAGGATAAAAATATCTTAATAAAAGCTTAAAAAGGTTAAGCGCTTATTAACCAACTAATAGCATTAAAAAAGGAGCCGCTCCCTATCGAACAACTCCTTAATCACTAATGAGGAACTAAACTTATTTGATTTTTTACAACCGACCTTCTTCAGCCAATTTTCTGACGGTTCTTGCTTCTTGCTGGTCTGCAACCATTTTTGTTACCAGTTGGGCCTCTGCTTGTTCAGCATTGATTTCTTTTTCATTTAGATTGCCGGATTCCAAATTTCTATTTGATTTGTTCAGTAATATTTGGATAGTTCTGGCTTCCTGCAAATCGGCAATATTCTTCATAATTAACTCAGCTTCTTTCTGATAATCTAAAACAGCATCTGCGTTTGCATTAACCAAACTTTCAATTGCTCCTGTTTTTCCGTTTACCATTGTAAGATTTTCATCGGCTTTGAGGCTCCTTACGTTTGTTTCGTCTTCAAAAACTACATTATTCTTTAGGTTTATGTAGTTCTCTGCTGCGCTAGCATTAAAGCCTGTTAATGCTAATCCGCAAACAGTAATAAATGTTTTAATTTTCGTTTTCATAATTCGTAATCTAAATTGTTTCTTTCTGTTTTTGTTTCTTCTTGTTTTCACTATTAAGACTAAAAAATACATCAAAAGTCACGCTTCGAATGGTTAAATAAAAGATAAAGTTGTCTTAAATAAAACTTAAATTAGGAAACCAAGATTATCTTAATGTGATTACTACAAAAAGAACTATTCCTTTCAGAACAGCTTTTTTAAATTGCCAAATACGCTATAAATATCTGTAATACTATAATTTACCTTCAGATATTAATTTACTGATTGCAGCTGATTCAGCTTGGTCAGCCAATGTTTTTGTCATTAGTTGCGCTTCTATTCTGTAATCAAGCAATTCAAATGAATCGTTACCTTCTGTCGATATAGAAAAGTTTCTGCTCATAACGTTCTGAAAAGCTTTTGCTTCTTCTCTGTCCGCGATTTGTTTGGTAAGAAGCTGAGCTTCTTTCTGAAAATCACATTGTTCATATAAATTTTCTGTTGCAGAATAATTCAGAGAGGCCAGGTTTTTACCTGAACCCATTATGCAATCTCCCGGTTGAATGTTCCTTAAATTCTTTTCGGCCTCAACAGCCATACTGTTCTTCACGTTTTTGTTAATCACTGAAGCATTGGCTCCCAAAGTGGCAACAAAGGCCACAACACCGATTGTGATAAAATTTCTAATTGTTGTTTTCATAACTGTTTGTTTCAATTGTTTATATTTTTTCTGCTTTGTTTAATTGTTTTCCTGGATGATTACGTTTTCTGTATGAAAATATGCCAGATTGATGCCAAACAATTATTTATCTGAAAATCAGAAAATTAAAAACATTAAAGGGCATCAGCCTTGTAAATTTTTTTGACAATTTATGTCCGGTTTATTTACATTCCTTGAAACGCTATGCAACACATCAGAAAAGATTCAAAAGGAATTTTTGCCTTAAAAAGAAAAGAGAAAACATAGTCATCTAAATATCAATTCATTCAGATTTGTTGACGGAAAGTTAGGTACGTGGATGGAAAAAACTCTTCGATATTTTCAGGAAGCTCAACAAATAAACCAAAAACGCATGAGCCGCTTCCTGACATTGAAGCATAAATGGCACCCATGTTATAAAGTTGATTTTTAATTCCTTCGATCTCAGGATACTGCTGAAATACTGATGTTTCAAATTGATTGAAGACATTTCCTTTCCATTCGGATACAGGTAACTGAACTAGTTCAAGTAGCGAATTTTCAGGCTGTTGTGCAACCACATATCGAAAAGCATTGGCCGTAGAAACTTCAACAGATGGCTTGACCATAAGCAATGAAAGACCCTTCAATGAAACATGGATAGGATTCATAACTTCGCCCCTCCCCGTTGCAAAAACAGGCTGATTAATCAGGAAAAAAGGACAATCGCTACCCAAACGGGCAGCATATTCAATCATTTTTTCATGAGATATATTTAAAGCGAAAGTTTTATTCAACATTTGAAGCATAAAGGCACCATCAGCAGAACCTCCGCCTAACCCAGCTCCAAAAGGTATTTGTTTGTGCAAATGAATACGAAGCGGCGGAATATGAAAATCTTCAGAGAGCAGTCGATAGGCCATCACTACCAGGTTTGATTCGGAAGAGCAGGCAATTTCAATTCCACTGGAAGAAAAGCTAAGTTCCTCTGAATAAGCAATCTCAAGTGCATCACTCCATCCTACAGGGAAAAAAACCGTCTCTATATTATGAAAACCATCAGGGCGCTTCCCGGTGATAAGTAAACCAATATTTATCTTGGCATTTGGAAATGAAATCATGCAATAAAATTAGAAAAAACACAAAACAGATAAACATTAAAAAATATCGTCCTCAAAATAAATATTTCGATCAACATGAGTGCAAATTATCACAAAAATACGTAACCGTCAAATTCTCAGAAATATAAACAAAATTCAGGCTGACAAGAAGCAAAAATGCAAGAAAGCAGCAAATTAAGCAATACCCTTCCGATAAACAACTTCACAAAGAAAAAATAATAAGAAAAGAAACAGCACCCCATCAAAAATCACAAAACATCAACAAAAAACACTAAAAAAACAAACAATACTCCAAATCGCTCCAAACAACATTTTTCTGAACTATCTGATTTTCAATGTCAATTTTTTATTAAGTCTGCGTTCTCCTGATTTTTCACATAAAATTAGCCAAAGAAGGACAGTTCTTTTGCGACACAATTTAAAAATCAGTAATTTGCATGACAAATAAATTGCACAAAATGGCTAAAGCTAAACAAGTTAAGGTAAAATCAATTGTAAAAGATTATACCATAATGCTTGCCGGATTAATCTTATATGTTCTTTCCTGGACTCTTTTCTTAATTCCGGCACAAATCACAGGTGGTGGAATTAGCGGATTGGCAGCTGTGATATATTACAGCACAAAAATACCAATAGGGTTAACCTATTTTGCTATCAATGTGGTATTAATATCGTTTGCGCTCAAAATATTAGGACCAAATTTCGGCGTAAAAACCATATTCAATATGGTCGCGCTTACCTTATTGTTTGCTATTCCCCAGGAATATTTTCCGGGCGCCCTAATTGAAGACAATTTTCTTTCGGCAGTTTTAGGTGGAATGATGGGTGGAGTTGGTATTGGGCTTGTGTTTTCGCGCGGGGGCAGTACTGGTGGCACCGATATTATTGCAATGATTATAAACAAATATCGTAATATAAGTCCGGGACGTATCATCTTATATTGCGATGTAATAATTATCAGTTCATCCTATTTTCTTGTACACTCAATAGAAAAAATGGTTTATGGTTTTGTAACAATGGCTGTAGTTTCGTATACCCTTGATGCTTTCCTTAGCGGTTCGAATGCCTCTGCTCAGATATTTATTTTTTCGCCCAAATACGATGAAATCGCCGATTTTATCAATACCGAATCGGTTCGCGGAGTAACTGTAATTGATGGGACAGGATGGTACACCCAACAGGATGTAAAAATACTAATGACAATTGTTCGTAAAAAGGAAGCCAGTATTATCTTCAGAAAAGTAAAAGAAATTGATCCTGAAGCATTTATTTCTATGGGAAGCGTAATGGGCGTTTATGGCAAGGGTTTTGATAAACTGAAAGGTTAAAACAACCGTTTACAAACATTAACATTTTTTTAGTTTTGGTTTTAATGTTTAAATTTCTAAGCATTTATACGTATTATTGAATGATGTTGTAGCCTCAAAATACATTCTACTAAGTATTTCCAATTCCTATTCCTTTTTTATTTTATTACTTTTGAAAAGACGGAAAAATCAGCTGGAAAATAAATTCAATCGAATTATTTCCTGTAACTACTTGAAACCAATAAACCATGAGAATTAGAATTCCGAAAATCAGAATTCCTGAAAAATATCAGAAACTGAAAAAAATCCTGATTTGGGCATTTGCATTTATCATCCTTCTTCAAATTGCTTATTTTATTATAGATTATTACCAGACCCGGAAATTAATGAAAGAACTGGCCAAGGAAAAAGAAGTTGAGCCTCCAAAACCAGTATTGCTTTTCAATTTACCAATAGACTCGTTTACTGTGGTTCCGGGTAAAGTTCGTTCCGGCCAAAATCTTTCCGACATTTTGGTAACAAAAGGGATACCAATGACAAAAGTTGATGAAATTTCAAAAAAATCTGTATTGACTTTTGATGTCAGAAAAATGAAAGTTAACAACGCGTTTTATTTCTTCATGAATAAAAAAGATGCGAGTAAGGTTGATTATTTTATTTATGAAATCAACCCTGTTGATTATGTAGTTTACCAATTAAAAGACAGTCTGAGAATTTACCGTGAGAAGAAGCCAATTATTACCCAAGTTAAAACAGCCAGTGGGGTTATTACTTCATCACTTTGGAACACATTGGAGGAACAAGCTCTCGATCCTAATATAGCTATGTCGATGGCCGATATTTACCAGTGGACTATTGACTTTTATGGATTGCAAAAAGGGGATAAGTTCAGGGTAATATTTGAAGAAAACTACGTTTACGGAAAATCGATCGGAATCGGACGTATTTTTGCGTCAGAATTTGTACATAACAAAGAAACGTTTTATGCTTTCCGGTTTACGCAGGATAATGAAGATGCCTATTTTGACGATAAAGGACAAAGTCTGAAAAAAGCATTCTTAAAAGCGCCTTTAAAGTTTAATCGAATTAGTTCAACATTCTCGGCAAACAGGTTTCACCCGGTTTTGAAAATTTATCGTCCGCATTTTGGCGTTGATTATGCTGCGCCAACAGGTACGCCGGTTATGTCAATCGGAGATGGAACTGTAGTTGCTAAAGCCTATCAGCCTGCCGGCGGTGGTAATTACCTGAAAATAAAACACAATTCGGTTTACACCACAAGCTATATGCACTTAAGTGGTTATGCTTCAGGAATTAGTACTGGGGTCCATGTCCGTCAGGGTCAGGTAATCGGTTATGTTGGAGCAACCGGATTGGCTTCAGGGCCTCACCTCGACTTCCGGGTATTCTTTAATGGCTCGCCGGTCGATCCATTAAAAGTCAAATCAGAACCTGGATTACCCGTTGATAAAAGATACATAAAGGATTATACAGTTCATCGCGATTCGTTGATGACTAAACTCTCTGCAATCAAAGAATTTTAATATTAGGCTGAAGGGTGCAAGGGTACAGACAGAAGGAAGAAGCTGAAAAAACAGTTTAACTTCTTCCTTCTGTCTGAATTATTGCCTGAGTTTATAGACCAAATCCCATAGTACAATTCCGGCACTTACCGAAATATTAAACGAATGTTTAGTGCCATATTGCGGAATTTCAATGGCCCCATCACATAAATCAACCACTGATTGCTGAACTCCTTTTACTTCATTACCAAAAATTAAAGCATATTTCTTCCCTTTTTCAGGCTTAAATCCTGGCAACATAATGCTATTCTCAACCTGTTCTACAGCAAAAACTTGATATTCATCTTCTTTCAAGCTTAAAACCACATCCTCAGTCTTATCAAAATATTGCCATGGAACCGATTTCTCGGCATCCAATGCAGTTTTATGAATCTCAGCATTTGGAGGCGTCGCTGTTATTCCACATAAAATAACTTTTTCTATTAGTAATGCATCTGAAGTCCGAAATACTGAGCCAATGTTATTGCAGCTCCTAATATTGTCGAGCACCACTGTAATTGGTGTTTTTTCAATTTCCCTGTATTCTTCAACCGATAAACGATCAAGTTCCGAATTCTTTAATTTGCGCATATAAAGTGAATAGAGTGCGAAGTGCCCAGAGTTTGGAATGTGCAGGTAACTTTCAACTTTAGTCACTCCAAACTTTAGCTCACTCCAAACTAATTTTAAATACTTTTTCTTCTTATTGGCATGGTCATACACCGGGCACCACCTCCACCACGGGCAAGTTCAGATCCGGGAATGGTAATTACACATTTTCCTGAAGGAATAAAGCGTTCGCCATTTAGTATTTCTTTGGCCTGAATCACATCAAAACCACGTTTACTCAATTGCTCTAAAGTATGTACGTTGCGTTCGTAACCAATTACCTGACCGGGTGCAAATGCAAAAAAGTTGGCCCCGCTGTGCCATTGTTCACGTTCCTGAGTCCAGTCCCCAATTTTTCCGCCGCAACAAACTGGTTGCACATCAATTCCAAGATTTTTAAGCGCTTTTACCAGGTTTTCCTTCTCGCAAATATCAACCACATTTCCATTATCAACCTGAATATGAATAGTATGATAACGATTTGTTCCCAGGATCAAAGGTTCGTAAACCATGCAAACGTCTTTATCAAGGAACGTAAAAACCATATCAAGATGAATAAACGATTCCGGGGTATCAGGCAATTCCTGGATTAAAACATGCTGTAATCCTTCCTTTCTTTGTTTTAGTTGCTCTAAAATGAAATCGATTCCCTGCGTACTAGTCCGAATGCCCGTCCCGATAACTAAAACATCTTCTCTCCCCACTTGAAAATCACCACCTTCGATAGAAACGCCCGGATAATCCTGAAGATTGTCGGCTGTATTTGGATTAATTGTTGTTGTTTCAATTTGGGGGTGATGTTTAAAAATAGCATTCATAATAATAGCCTCACGATCGCGCACTTTACTAGCCATTTTGCCTATAAGAACCTGGTTTCGAAATGACATGGAAGCATCGCGCGTAAATAAAAAGTTATGCAAAGGCCTAAGGCTGAATCTCTCCTGGCTCAGGTATCGCGTAAGGTTATTCCGTTCCAGTGGTACACCTTGAATAAGTTGACGAGCAACTTCACCTGGATGTTGATCCATAAGCCTGGAATAAATATCTATAGCTCCTTCTTTGGAACAGATTTCCTTGAGAAGTGATATTTTAACCTCCTCAATACTCAGAATATCAGCTAATAAATCTTTAACTTCAAAAGTTGTGGTTACTTTGTTCAAAATTCCCTTAAAAAAAGAATATTCATTAGCAGCAACCGACAAATTCAATATATCGCTGTATAAGGCCCTTTCAGCATTCTCGGGGGTCATTTCCTCAACTTCAAAGCCAGGAGTATGAATAATTACACCTTCAAGTTGTCCAAATTCAGAACATATATCAACTTTCATTTTGTTTGTTGAATCCATATTAATTGATTTTGGACCAAAGATACAAACATTGGCTGTCGGGAAATCGTAAACTAATTTCTTTCATTTCAGTTTTATAACATATTAGGTAAAAACAATAGCTTTTGGTATAATCAAATTGAGCAAAACAATAATAACATCGAAAGTTACAATGCGTTATCTTAGCAGCAGAATACAGAAAAAATGAAACGAATATTCCTGGTCATATTAATAGGAATGTGCTTGGGTAAAACGGTGAACGCCCAATGGCCAAAAAATCTGATTCTACTTCCGGGCACTATTGAAGGGAATGATACCGTTGCCCATATAGAGCTTCCTGAAGTTGGCGTTTTTCCTCAACGTATATTTAAGAACAGATCGGAAGAACAACAGTACTGGCGATTGGTTATGCGTGTTAAAAAAGTATGGCCTTATGCTAAAGAAGCTGCCATTTTGCTTAAAAAATATGAACTTGAAGTCCCAACTGACGCTAAAAACAGGGACAAACGACATTACATCAAAAAAGCTGAGGATGAATTGATGAAAAAATATGGCCCTACCTTCAAAAAGATGTCAATAAACGATGGCAGGGTATTAATTAAATTAATAGATAGAGAAACACATCGGGCATCTTACGAAATCATTCAGGAAATAAAAGGTTCGGTTCCTGCAATTTTTTGGCAGGGAATTGCCCGTATTTTTGGCAATAACCTTAAGACAAAGTACGATCCTTACGGAGAAGACCGGCAAATTGAGCAAATAATTCAGTATATTGAACTCGGCCTGATTTAATGATTTTTTTGTGAGTATTTGAAGGAATTTACTTATTATTTACCTTTTCCTTTAAAACAATCCATAATAGTATAAATCAATATCTTAAAATCGAGGTATAAAGAGATATTTTTTAAATAAACCATATCGTATTGTAGCCTTTCGACCATCTGATCAACATTCGAGGCGTAACCATATTTAACCTGTCCCCACGAAGTGATGCCAGGCCGCAATTTTTGTAAATGGGTAACATAAGGAGCTTTTTGTACGATCTGATCAATGTAATATTTTCGTTCAGGACGTGGTCCGACCAGCGACATTTCTCCAAGAATTACATTGAAAAACTGAGGTATCTCGTCCAAGTGGGTTCTTCGCATAAACTGACCAATGCGTGTTATCCGGCAGTCGTCTATACTTGATAGAAGTGGAATGCCGTTTTCAGCGTCGCTTACCATTGTTCTAAGCTTATAAATCATAAAAGGTTTCCCAAACTTGCCAATACGTTCTTGTTTGTACAAAATTGGCCCCTTCGAACCCATTTTAATACTAATAGCCAGAACTATAAATACAGGAAGAAACACAATTATTGCAATTATTGAAACTATCACATCGAGCAAACGTTTGATATTTTCCTGCCAAACGGGCATCAATCCGTTGGATATTTTTAACAATGGGTTGCCATAGATTGTATTTGTTTTTGCTGTATTCGAAAGGAGGTCGAATAAATCAGGAATTCCCCAAACGGTATGGGTACGGTTTTCAAGAAGAGTCAATAATTCGCTCAACAATTTATGTTCCGACGATTCAATGGCAATTATAATTTCTTCAACATCATATTTATTAATTACTTGCTGAAGAGTGCGGTAAGTTCCCAAATTGGGGACATATTTTTCAAGAGGGTACGTATCACGCTCATTTACAGTCAAAAAGCCAATAATTTTATTTCCTGCCGGTCGTTTCTGAGTCATCATATCTTCATACAAGCGAACTGCTTTTTTATTTCCACCTATTATTAGGGTATTAAACCCAATTATTCTGCGGTGTATTCGGTGAATAGTTCGAGTTGTAAGAATCAGCCGGAATAAATAAGTGAAGCTAAAATGTAAAGTAAAAAGTGTAAAGTAGAGGTTATAGTATTTCCTGTAATCAGGTATCCAGTCGTTTAGCAGAAAAAGAAAGAAAATTACCGTCACCCCAATGATTGAAACCAGGATTGTCTTCCATAACTCAAGCAAACGTGATTTTCGGTAAATATTGGTATACTGACCTGTTATGTAGTAAATTGTAATCCAAAAAGCAGGTATAACAAAAAGTGCGAAATAAAAATTACTATCGAATTTGATGGGAATTTCATAACCAAATTTAATTGGTTCAATATAAACTTTCCTGTATACAAAAAACAAAGTCCAGCTAATAATGGCCGCGATTATGTCGAAAACCAGATACCTGGCAACCTGAATTTTTTTATGCATAAAACCGTGTTTAGTCAGGAATTTCTATGTCCCCGAAATACCCAACGCACCTGTAAAAAAAATATTGCGGCAAAAATAGATTATTAATATTAAAAAATGATTTCATTAAACCTTAAATGTTCTTTGATTTCATGGACAATTTGAACACTCTGCATTAAACCATCCAAAGAGTTATTTTTTTTGTTACAGGCGAATATCATATTCACAAAATTATTGATGGTATCAATCTCTTGTTCAGCCCTCTGTGATTGCCGGAATAGTGAATTTTTAAACTCAAACAGTGTCACACCCGATTTCTGAAAAATCTCACAAAAACTTTTTTTGACTTCCTGGGAAAGAGTAAAATTAGCAACACAACCATTTTCATATTCAAGCCTTACATTTATAGTAAATTGTTCAGCATTCTTGATTCCAAAAACATCCAGTTTTTTGAAATTACTTTGAGCTAGCCGATTCAAGGCAGCTACTAAAAGTAGCAATTCAAGCGATGGCTTAACAGTGGTCGTATCAAAGCAAGTTCTAAGGTTTATGAGGAATGGCTTTTCGTAATTACTTAAGTAAGGATTTAAAAATGAATTATATACAAATGGATTATAAATTGATGTCACAATTCCGGCTTCTTTTTCCAGATCAACTAATTCCTTAATCTCTCTAATCTGTAAATTGGGGACCGATTGCAGGTATAGAGGTTTACTCTTTCTAAGTATAAGTTTAACCAAATCATTACTAATGCTTTTATCGGTCAAAACTAAAATTGCATCCGAAGCCTCCATTAATGCAGCCGGACTTAGAAAAACATTAAAATCCTGCTTAAGCTCAATATTTCCTGAGAAGTATAAGCCTGCAATTTCAACTTCTGGAAGTTTACTTATCCGAACCAAAAGTTGCTGATTTGTTGTTTGGTCTCCAAAAATTCCGAGCTTAATCATACTTGCAAAATAGGAATAAATTAAAAGTTGTAATATTATCCAGAGAAATACTTTTCAACGGTAATTGTTAATAATGTTTATTGCTACAAACTTTTAAAAATCTATATTTGGTTAATTTTGGGAAAAAGGAATTTTATGGATTTTCAAGATACAATACGACATCAGGGTCTGCGAAAAAGATTGGTTGATGGCATACGTATCAAAGGAATAAAAGATGAAAAGGTACTGGAAGCCATTGGAAAGGTTCCACGCCATCTCTTTATGGATGGCAGTTTTTTACTGTATGCCTATAAAGATCAGGCTTTTCCAATTGGATCCGGTCAAACTATTAGTCAACCATTCACCGTAGCCATGCAAACCCATTTACTTCAGGTTGAACGCCTTGACAAAATTCTTGAAGTAGGAACGGGATCGGGCTACCAGGCTGCTGTTTTGCTTGAGATGGGCGCAACTGTTTATACGATTGAACGACAACGAGAATTATACATAAAAGCACAGGCTAATCTTCCGAAAATAGGATACAACCCCAAATTTTTTTATGGCGATGGTTACAAAGGATTGCCAACTTACGGACCTTTCGATAAAATAATTGTAACCGCAGGAGCCCCTGAAATTCCGATGGAACTGATAGCCCAACTTAAAGTGGGTGGTCGTATGGTTATTCCAATGGGACCACGGGATAAACAAACCATGTATGTTGTAGTAAAAACCAGCGAAACAGAATATTACAAAGAATCGCATGGAACTTTTGTGTTTGTGCCGATGTTAAAAGGATTAGATAAATAGTTTGGAGTGAACTAGAGTTCAGAGTACCTAAAGTTAAAGGTGCTTAACTCTAGGCACTTTAGACACTTGAAACTTTAGACACTTATTTATGCAAATTAAAAAATTCATCTTCAATCCTGTACAAGAAAACACACTTGTGGTTTACGACGAAACCAGAGAATGCGTGATTATAGATGCAGGTTGTTATTACGAGCGGGAAATGCAAATTCTCGATCAGTTTATTATCCAGAACGGATTAAAGCCGGTACGTTTAATCAATACACACTGCCATTTCGACCACATTATGGGCGTTACACATTGCCGAACCAAATATAAACTTCAGTTCAAATGTCATGCGGATGAAGCCATTTTGGTTGAACATGCCGTTGATTCAGGCGATCGTTTCGGAATTCCAATGGAACCTATTGATGCTCCTGATTCGTTTTTCAAAGAAGGCGATCGCCTGACTTTTGGGAATTCGTACCTCGAAGTAATTGAAGCCCCAGGCCATTCACCCGGCGGAGTTGTTTTTTACAATTCTGAAGCCAAAATACTGATTGCCGGCGACGTGCTTTTCTACGGAAGTATTGGCCGTACCGATCTTCCCGGCGGGAGCTACGAGCAATTGGTCGGAAATATCCAAACCAAGCTTTTAACTTTACCTGAAGAAACAGTGGTTTATTGCGGCCACGGACCCGAAACTACTATTGGTTTCGAGAAAAAAAATAATCCGTTTTTGAGCTAAAACGCAGAAACGTAGTACTATTATTTGATTATCTTTGAGTTATGAAAACAACGAAAGACATAGAAGAAAAGATCAAACTGTTACCACCAGAATCATTTGACGAATTAAATCAATTTATAGATGAATTGATTGGGAAAGCAAAAATTCATCATCCCGGAAAATTAAAACAAAATTGGGCAGGTAAATTAAAAGAAGTTAAAATGACATCTTTAGAGTTACAAAAGAAGTCATTAGACTGGAGATAACTATGAAATTTCTGGTTGACACGAATATTTGGCTTGAACTATTATTGGGGCAGGAAAAGTCAGAGATTGTCTCTCTCTTTCTTGAACAGGTTTCGCTTGACGACCTATTTGTCAGCGATTTTGCGATTCATTCCATCGGAGTCATTCTTTCCAAAAAGAAAAAAGCTGATGTGTTTTCTGAATTTATAGATGATTTATTTGTCAATGGACAAATCACCCAGCTCTCACTTAATCCTATCGAACTTCATCAGGTAGTTACGAATATACAGGAATTCAATCTTGACTTTGATGATGGCTATCAACTTGCGGTTTCCCATAAATATGACCTAACAATTGTAACCTTCGACAAAGATTTCAATGCAAAAGGGATCCGAAAGATAACTCCAGAAGAATATATTCAACAATACAATTCTACAAAACCAGACCTTGACATTCCTTATTAAAATAAAATCAAAATGAAAGAAATTACCGACGAATTGATGATGCAAATGATTTCTCAGGCAAAACTATACAGTGTCGTTTTACTGAAAAGTGGTCCAAAGTATGGCACGCCAGAAAGTCAACCAATAATATGGGAACACGCACGACGTAATTTTGCGCTCAGAGAAGAAGGATTACTTTCGATTGTTTGTCCTGTTTCCGACGAAACTGACTTAAAAGGCATTGCAATATTTAATGTCAACCAAGAACAAACCAAAGAAATCATGAATGGCGATCCCAGTGTAATGGCTGGCGTTTTAACTTTCGAAGTGCATTCTGCCCGCAGTTTTCCGGGAGACAGTTTACCCAAATAAAATCAATCCTCCAGCAATTCAGTCCTTCAATCCTTGATCACTGAAAAACAACAAAAATCATTTTAGGAGAATAATATTCTTCCTAAACTTGCAAACTTCAAAAACAACGAAAAAATTTACAAATACCTTTTCTTAAGCCCCTCTTTTGGAGGGGTTTGGGGAGGCTAAACTTTTAGATATGGCAAGCGATAAATTTGTAATGCGCCACATTGGCCCGCGCGACCTCGAAATTCAGGAAATGCTTGGCAAATTAGGCGTTTCAACGCTCGACGAACTCATCGACCAAACAGTTCCAAAAAACATCAGGCTTCAGAAGCCTCTCAACCTTGAAGACGGCTTGACCGAACGCCAGTATTTCCGCAAGATTCTGGCCCTGGCCGCCAAAAACAAAGTGTTCAACACCTACATCGGGATGGGTTTTTACGATACCATCACCCCGGCGGTAATTCTCCGGAATGTGCTGGAAAACCCGGTTTGGTACACTAGTTACACGCCGTATCAGGCCGAAATCTCGCAAGGCCGGTTGGAGGCTTTGCTGAATTACCAGACCATGATTTGCGAATTGACCGGCATGGAATTGTCGAACGCCGCTTTGCTCGACGAAGCGACTGCTGCTGCCGAAGCCATGATCATGATGCACAATTCGCGCTCACGTGCCAAAGCGAAAGCCGATGCCAACGTAGTTTGGGTGGATGAAAAAATATGGCCGCAAACATTGGACGTGCTTATTACACGTGCCAATCCGCTCGGCATTGAACTGAAAGTTACCAACTGGAAGAACTTTGAATTTGATGAAAGATCATTCGGAGCCATCGTTCAATATCCAAATTCCGACGGCGAAATCATCGATTATTCGTCGCTGGTGAAAGCCGCCCATGAAAAAGAAATAATGGTTTCGGTTGCTGCTGATTTGCTTAGCCTGGCTATCCTGACTCCTCCCGGGGAATGGGATGCCGACATCGTTTTTGGTAGCGCGCAACGTTTTGGCGTTCCGATGGGCTATGGTGGTCCGCACGCCGGATATTTTGCTGCTAAAGACGCTTTCAAACGCACCATTCCGGGTCGCATCATCGGCATTACCAAAGATGCCAACGGGCACCGCGCACTGCGTATGGCCCTGCAAACACGCGAACAACACATCAAACGCGAAAAAGCAACTTCAAATATTTGTACTTCGCAGGCGTTACTTGCCAATATGGCCGGTTTCTATGGTGTTTATCACGGACCGGAAGGTATCAAAGAGATTGCGACCCGCATTCATTGCATCGCCTCGCTGCTCGAAAAAGAAATTACCGCTTTGGGCTATACCCAACTCAATAAAAACTATTTCGATACCATCCGCTTTGCGCTACCACGCCACGTGAAACGCGAAGACATCGAATGGTTGTCGCTCGAACTGGAAATGAATTTCCGCTATTTCGAAAATGGCGAAGTGGGACTGAGCATCGACGAAACCACCAACCTTGACGACATCAACTGGATTGTTGAAGTGTTTGCCAAAGCTGCCAACAAACCTTTTGCATTAACTACTGAATACCCAACCAACTGCACAATTCAGGCTGAATATCTGCGGAAATCGGCTTATATGCTGCAGGAAGTTTTCAATAAATACCGTTCCGAAACCGAGATGGTTCGCTACATCAAAAAGCTGGAACACAAAGACATTTCGCTCACGCACTCGATGATTCCGCTCGGTTCGTGCACCATGAAACTGAATGCGGCTACCGAAATGTTGCCGTTGAGCTGGATCGAATTTGGCGGTATTCACCCGTTTGTGCCAAAAAATCAGGCACGTGGCTACCACGAAATGATGGAAGAGCTGCGTCGCGATTTGGCCGAAATCACCGGGTTTGCCGATGTCAGTCTGCAACCTAATTCAGGAGCAGCAGGCGAATATGCTGGTTTGATGGTGATCCGTCAATACCATATCAGTCGGGGTGAAGGTCACCGCAATGTGGCGTTGATTCCATCGTCAGCTCACGGAACCAACCCAGCCAGCGCCGTAATGGCAGGCATGAAAGTGGTGGTTACCCCTTGTGACGAACGCGGCAACATCGATGTGGATGCGCTGCGCCAAAAAGCCGAAGAATACAAAGATACGCTGTCGTGTTTCATGGTGACTTACCCATCGACTCACGGGGTTTACGAATCGTCGATTACCCAGTTGTGCGAAATTATTCATGCACGTGGCGGACAAGTTTACATGGACGGTGCCAACATGAATGCTCAGGTGGGATTGACCAATCCGAGCCGCATTGGTGCCGACGTTTGTCACCTTAACCTGCACAAGACCTTTGCCATTCCGCACGGAGGCGGTGGCCCAGGTGTTGGCCCGATTTGCGTCGCCAAACATTTGGTCGAGTTCCTGCCTTCGCACCCGGTGATGAACAACGGACACGTGGGAATCACGGCCGTTTCGGCTGGCCCGTGGGGAAGCGCTTCGGTGCTGCCAATTACCTACGGATACATTAAAATGCTGGGTGCCGACGGGTTGAAACGCGCTTCTGAAATGGCTATCCTGAATGCCAACTACATTGCCGATGCATTGAAAGATACCTACGGAATTTTGTACACCGGCGAAAATGGTCGCTGCGCGCATGAGATGATCCTGGAATGCCGCCACCTGAAAGCTTCTTCGGGAATTACCGAAGGCGACATTGCCAAACGTTTAATGGATTATGGTTTCCATGCTCCTACCCTGTCGTTTCCGGTTCACGGAACGCTGATGGTGGAACCGACCGAAAGCGAATCGAAACAGGAACTGGATCGTTTCATCGAAGCGCTGAGCACCATTTACAACGAAATTCAGGCTGTGGCCTCCGGCGCAATGGACAAGGAAGATAATCCGCTGAAGAATGCGCCACACACGTCGGATGTGGTTACTGCCGACGAATGGAACCACGCCTACAGCCGCCAGACAGCCGTATTCCCATTGGCCTGGCTGAAGGAAAACAAATACTGGCCGCCGGTAGCCCGCGTTGACGATGCTTATGGCGACCGTAACCTGGTTTGCACTTGCGAGCCGATTGAAAGCTATAAATAAAAAAGCACGAAGTCCAAAGACGGAAGTCTGAAGTTATAATCCTGACAGGTTTTCGAAACCTGTCAGGATTTTTTTGCTTTTATAGGATGGAAAACGATTTGTTTTATTTTATGTAACTTTATTAATTCAAATCACATTCAATATGAAAATAAAACCGAATAATTGTTGGACGAATTTTGCAAAAGCCCTTCTATACATAGGAACAGGGATACTAATTATCTCATTAATCATTTTTGTTATTCAGTACTTTAGTCTGGGTTCAATGTTTGACTCAAAAGTCGCTTCGGAACTTGGAGGTTACATAGGTGGCTTTGTTGGAGTCTTTTGGACTGGAGCAGGAGCAATACTTGTTTATGCAACCTTTCAGGAACAAAAGAAGCTTTTGGAGAAACAACAGTTTGAATCTTCATTTTTTAAAATGTTAGACACTTATAATAGCCTGCTAAACTCGATGAAAGCAGACAAAACAAGAAATAAAGGTAACGAGGAGATTAAAAATGGTAAAGAATATATTTCTTGGGTTTGGAGTGAATTTAGGAATGGCGTTGAAGATGTTAGTTTTTGGATAATGCTTTTTGAATCGAATAGTCCTATTAAAGAAATCGTCAAACTGACAAAAGACTTTGAAGAATTCAATAAGCTTGGAATTCCTACTGATATTGAAGACTATATGAAGTGTCAACGTCGGCTTGATTTTGAGATATTAAAAAAAACAGATAAGTCTGATGAATTTTATTTTGCCCAATTTGATTACTTTTTCAATAAGTATAAAAGTACAATGGAACCGTACTGTCGATTTATCTCCAATATTATGAAGTACGTTGAGGGGGAAAATTGTGATGAACAAAGCTCATACAAATATTTAAGGATTTTATGGTCTCAAATGACAGAAGAGGAACTTGTGATTCTTTTTTACTACTCAAAAAACAAAGAGTTAAATGGCGAACCAAAATTCCTAAATTGGTTGAAAAAATATAAATTTCTTGATGAGTTGAGTGAAAGTGCTTTTTTAAGATATGATCACAAAAAGCGATTTTGTTAGAAAGTTCTATTCAACCCCTCCCGGGTTGGCTTTCCTCTGCGTTTCCTTTTCCCCCAGTTTCGCTGGGGGTGATCAACAGTAAACTCCTGCGGAGTTTTTAAAAAGCCCGATTACCTTTCGAATTGCTGTGGTTAACCCGAATGGGTTAAATGTTATTGAACCCCAATAAAATTGGGGGCTAATGCACACCACCACCAACTTCAACCCCGAAGCGGGTTGAATTCTTGCTCCCAAAAGTTCATTCAACCCGTTCCGGGTTGGCTTTTCTCGTAGGTTCCCATTTCCCCCAATTTCGCTGGGGGTGACCAACAGTAAACTCCGAAGGGGTTTTAAAAGCCTGAATACTTTAGATTTTTTTAAAGACTCTTCCGTTTCTTGAAAGCTTTCGAATGCTGCTAACCCGAAGGGTTCAATGTTAGTCACCTCCAATAAAATTGGGGGCTAGCAAACGCCACCGTTCCCGACAACCCCGAAGGAGGTTGAACATTATCATTACGACTTTATTTTATTCAACCCGTTCCAGGTTGGCTTTTCTCGTAGGTTCCCATTTTCCCCAATTTCGCTGGGGGTGACCAACAGTAAACTCCGCAGGAGTTTTAAAAGCCTGAATACTGTTGATTTTTTTTAAGACTCTTCCGTTTCTTGAGAGCTTTCGAAGGCCGCAAACCCGAAGGGTTAAATGTTAGTCTCCTCCAATAAAATTGGGGGCTTAGCAAACGCCACCGTTCCCGGCAACCCCGAAGGAGGTTGAACATTATCATTACGACTTTATTTTATTCAACCCGTTCCGGGTTGGCTCTCCTCGACGTTTCCTTTTCCTCCAGCGCTGCTGGAGACCATCAATAGTAAACTCCTGCGGAGTTTTTAAAAAGCCCGATTACCTTTCGAATTGCTGAGGTTAACCCGAATGGGTTAAATGTTATTGACCCCCAAATGAAATTGGGGGATACCGCACACCACCACCAACCTCAACCCCGAAGCGGGTTGAATATTAGCCAAGTTAAAATCCAAAGCCGTTATTTATTGATAGAAATTTCGTAACTTTTTCAGGCTAAAACTTTATTAACCTTTAAATTCACCCTTATGGCCAGTTATCGACAAATCCTTTACCACATTACTTTTCATACCAAAAACAGCGAAAAAGTACTTCATAACTCCGGGAACGATGAGCTTTTCAAATACATCTGGGGCATCCTGAAAAGCAAGAACTGCAAGCTTTTCAGGATAAATGGAATTGAAGACCATATCCATATTGTTTGTGATCTGCATCCTTCGGTGGCTTTGGCAAACCTGGTGAAAGACATCAAAGTAGCCAGTTCTAAATGGATTAAAGAACGAGGATTGTATCCTGATTTCTCGAACTGGGCCGAAAGCTATGGCGCTTTTACGTTATCGGTTAAGGAAAAAGATTCAGTAATAAAGTACGTGATGAATCAGCAGGAGCATCATCGAAAAGAGAGTTTTCGCGATGAATTTATTCGGTTTTTGAAAGAAAATGATGTTGAGTTTGATGAAAAATACTTGCAGTAGTTATTCAACCCATTCCGGGTTGACTTTTCTCGTAGGTTCCCATTTCCCCCAGTTTCGCTGGGGGTGACCAACAGTAAACTCCTTCGGAGTTTTAGAAAAAAATAAACCTAACAGGTTTTAGAAACCTGTTAGGTTTGTCTCCCAGGAGTAGGCCAATAAGATACTCCTGCGGAGTATTTTATTTCTTTTTCCTTTTGGGCTTCCTTTCCTGCTCTTCTTCGCGCATCAGGGTCTTCCAGTCGCTCTGGCTATCTTCCGACATATCTTTGGTGGCGGTGTATTCTTCGCGGTCGATGATCAATACGCTGATTTTTTGTCCAAGGAAGGTCTCAATTTCATCCAGAACCGGTTTTTCTTCGTCGCTGCAAAACGAAACGGCCAACCCTTTGCGCACGCCACGGCCAGTTCGCCCCACACGGTGCACATAGTTTTCGGCCACATCGGGCAAATCGTAATTCACCACGTAATCCACATCCGGAATGTCTATTCCGCGGGCACTCACATCGGTCGCAATCAACACCTTTACTTCGCCGGATTTAAAAACATTCATTACGGTTAGGCGGTCTTTCTGTTCTTTGTCGCCGTGAATGGTTACCGTTTTAATGCCCACGCGCTCCATGGCCTTGAACACCCGTTCGGCGCGCACTTTGGTACGAACAAACACCAGTATTTTCGATTCGGGATGCTCTTTTACCATGCGTTCGAGGAAAAAACGTTTATCGTCCATGCCAATCATGGCTACCGAATGCTCCACGTTTTTGGCAACCGGGTTTTTAGGCGATATTTCAATGCGCACCGGCTTATTCACGAGCGAGTAGGCCAGTTCTTTAATTTCAGGATTGATGGTTGCCGAAAAGAAAAGTGTTTGCCGGTTTTTGGGCAATTTGTGCACCAGTTGCCGAATATCTTTAATGAAGCCAAGAGCCAGCATGTGGTCGGCTTCGTCGAGAATCAAGATTTGAATTTGATCCAATTGAATGTAGCCTTGACTAGCCAAATCGAACATTCGTCCGGGCGTGGCTACCAAAATGTCGATGCCATTTTGCAGGCGCGAAATCTGCGGGTCCTGTTCCACACCACCAAAAACACAGGCCGTTTTCACACGGGTATGTTGCGCCAGTGATTGAAATACTTCGGTAATCTGCAAAGCCAGTTCGCGCGTGGGAACCATTACCAGGCAGGCGATTGATTCACTTCGGCTACTGGTTTTTTGCTGGTGAATAATGTCGATTACCGGAATGGCGAATGCGGCTGTTTTGCCTGTACCGGTTTGTGCAATGGCCAGCACGTCATCGCCTTTCAGGATGGGGGTAATGGCTTTATACTGAATGTCAGTAGGGCGGCGAAACCCAAGCGTGGCAAGGTTTTTCTTAATATCGGGCGAAATGCGGTAATCTTCAAATTTCATGGTTTAATCAATTATTCAGGATACAAAGAAACGCATTTTTGGCTGATTCCCTGAATCTCCAGGGAAATGGTCTCATTGAGAGTCTACTTCAAAATTAAAAATAGAAAATATCAATAATTTTTTTTTAATTCTAAATAGTCTAAATTTGACAGCAAGATAAGGGAACAATGAGGCAATATCGAGTAATTTGTTATACTTGCAGAGTTTTTTGCTTATATGAAAGTACTTTCGAGTGATATCATAACTCTCCTGAATAAAAATAATGAAGCTGCATTTGATGTTGCTTTTTCGATCTATTTTCCTCGTTTAGTAGCGTTTGCCAAGCAATATGTATTTGAGGAAGATGCTTTAAATCTTGTTCAGGATACATTTATAACTATGCTGAACAGAGGTCCGGTGTTTTCAACCGAGAACCAACTTCAGGGCTATTTGTACACCAACGTTAAAAATAACTGCCTCATGTTTCTTCGCCGTGAAAAAGTGCGAAAAAAATATATTGACTATAAAATTTCTTCTGAAACGCAATTTAATGTCAGCGTTGAAGCCCTTGAAAGCCTGAATACCTCTCCTCTTGCTTTTGATGAAATAGAACAAATTATAAAACAAACACTTGATACACTTCCTCCGCGCTGCCGTGAGATTTTTATCCAAAGCCGAATGGAAGGAAAGAAAAATGCTGAGATTGCAGTACTTTTTGATATTAGCGAAAAAGCCGTTGAAGCCCAGATTACCAAAGCGCTCAAAGTTTTTAAAATTGCGCTGAAAGACTATCTTTCGTTGCTTATCTATTTCTTCTGGTGAATTTTACCTTCTGATTATCAACCATATCTGCTGCATAAAGTAAAAAGAATTATTTTTTTCAAAAACTGACATAGGGTTAACTCAATCTTAAACATTCTATATACAGAATTTTAAAAATGGAAAAAGAAAAGCTCATAGAATCTATTATTTCGGCACCAACTAAAAAGAATGATCCCGAAGTTGATAACTGGGTAAACGAATCTGCGAAGAACAGAGAAGAATATATCCAGTATAAAAATCTGTGGGCTATCATGCAAACCGGATCTGAGATGTCTGAGGTTCAGGTCAGAAATTCGCTCTCAGAGGTTAGGAAAAGTATAGCGCCAGAGAAACAGCCAATAAGCATCTGGAATTTAATTAAATATGCTGCCATAATTGTAGTAGCGCTTGTGGGCGGATACCTTATCGGAAAAATTGAGATTAAGCACGACGTGGCAATGAACGAGGTTTTTGTGCCGAAAGGCAACCGCTCGTCGGTTACACTTCCGGATGGAACAAAAGCCTGGATAAATAACGGGACAAAGATTACTTATCCGGAGAAATTTAGCGAAAAGGAACGCATTATCGAATTAGAGGGGGAAGGCTTTTTTGACGTTGTTCACGACAAAGCACATCCATTCATCGTAAAAGTTGGCGAGAATCGGGTAAAAGTACTCGGAACCAAATTTGCGCTGATAGCCTACCCCGAAGATAAATTCATCAAGGCAGAACTTATTTCAGGAAGGATTGAGCTCGACGTAAAAGGGGACAATCAATCCAATGAGTTTAAGTCGTACTTTATCGAACCCTCGCAAGGGTTGGTGCTTGAGAAATCGTCAGGAAAAGTCTCGGAATCAAAAATATCTGATAGTTTTTACGACTATTGGCAAAATGGCGTTTATCAGTTCAAAGATGAATCATTTGAGGAACTGGCTAAGAAGATCGAGCGGATATATAATGTTGAAGTTACGTTCAACGACCAATCATTGAAAAAACGTTTGTTCAGCGGAACGTTAAGTGTTAGTGATAATATATTCTCACTCATGGAGGTCTTTAAAAGCGCCACAGGAGAACCATTCACTTATACACATCAGGGAAATCATATTTATATTAATAAGCATAAACAATAAACCCAAACCAATTAAACAAATGCCTATGCCATAACAGAAGCTTATAAAATCTAAGCGGGGTGCCTGCACGCAACCCCGCTCGTTTTCGGAAACATCCCCATGTTTCCAATAAAAAATCAATACTGGCCGTAAGGCCTATTTATGAATCTTTACATTGTAAATTTATGAAAAAAACTAACGTGCCCGACGTGAAGTTAAGGCTTTGCCATGCGGGAAAAATTATTAGGGTTATGAAGATTATGTCATTCCTTATCTTGATCGCGTTTGTTCAGGTTTATGCAGTAGGTTATTCACAATCAACAAAATTGAACCTAAACTACCAAAATGTCAAGATCTCGGATTTATTGGATAAAATTGAAAAATCATCAGGTTACAGATTTTTTTACGACAGTCAACTGGTAAATTTATCTAAAACTGTAAGTGTCAATTCTCAGAATTCCGATCTGAAAGAAGTACTGGATAAGGTATTTGGCTCAGAATTCACCTACGAAATGGTTAACGACAACATCATTGTTATTAAAAATGCCCGCATGAGTATGAGCGACGCAATTTTAACACAACAACAAACCATTAAAGTTACAGGTCATGTAAATGATAACGCCGGACAACCAATTCCCGGGGTTAGCTTAATTGTAAAGGGAACCACCAACGGAACAATAACTGACGCTTCCGGAGGCTATTCTCTGTCAAATGTTCCATCTAACAGCACATTGGTATTTTCGTTTGTAGGTATGAAAACTCAGGAAGTACCTGTAGCCGGAAAGAGTACAATCAACGTAACATTGACCGAAGAAAGCATTGGTATCGAAGAAGTTGTAGCTATTGGTTATGGTACAATGAGAAAACAGGATGTTACCGGATCAATTTCGCAGGCCAAAGGAGCTGACTTGGTTAAAAGCCAAAATTTTAGTGCACTAGACAACCTGAGAGGTAAAGTTTCGGGTGTTAACATCTATTCAAACTCAAGCCAGCCAGGCGCATACCAAAGCCGCGTTGTCATCAGGGGATTGTCAACCATCAACGCTTCGTCGAACCCATTGTATGTTGTTGACGGTGTTGTTATGGAAAACTTCGGATTAATGAATCCTAATGATATTGAAAGCATTGAAGTTTTAAAAGACGCTTCGGCCGCGGCTATTTATGGAGCTCGCGGTGCGAACGGTGTTATCCTGGTTACTACAAAACGCGGTAAGAAAGATGGAGAAGGAACCACAGTTAGCTATCAGGCATCGACCAGTGTAAGTACAGTTGCCCGCTACATGGATGTTTTGAACGCCCAGGAATGGTGCGACGCTTTTATGCAGGGGCTTGCAAACGAAAACAAATACATGGGCTATAATTGGTCGCTTGACCGAACTACCTGGTTTACCGACCGCAATTATTTCGACGCTTCAGGAAATCCGATTTACGATACCAACTGGCAAAAAGAAGCAACCCGCACTGCGTTCTCGCAAAATCACCAGCTAAATATTCAGCAGGCAGGAAAAACCTCGTCAACGGGTGCCTTTTTGAACTATACCGATCAGGAAGGAGTTGTTAACAACACATTTAGCAAACGTTTGAACGCTAAAATTTCATTCGACGCCAACCCAACCAAGTGGCTGTCAACTTCGGTAAACCTGATGGCCAATCATACCTGGGGCCGCTATACCCCGGAAACCGGTGGTGGACAAGACGCCCGCCGTACTATGATTGAAATGTTGCCATGGTTGCCAGTGCGCGATAAAAACGGTAATTACACAACTTCTTCCAGCTCAACAATGGCTGATACTTTCGGGTTTGAAGGTATGTCGAACCCTGCAATGATTCTGGATTTGCAGAAGAGGATGAACTACGACACACAAATTTTCGGAAATGCTGCTTTAACATTCCATCTTTACGACGGACTTGACCTCAAAACTCAATTCGGGGTTGACAACCACAACAAGACTTACAGAGGTTATTCATCTATTTCGTTAAACAACATCTCGATGCCGAACGGCTGGGCTTCAATTTCTCACACCAACACACTTTACTGGCAGGAAGAAACTTACCTTACTTACAACAAGGTATTTGGTGTTCACCGTTTAAACACAATGGCAGGTCTTTCTTGGGGAGAAAGAACTTATAACTACGATAGCTCTTATACAGAAGGCTTCAGCGACGATTTCTTCGAATGGAACAACATGGGTGCTGGCACAACTCCATCATCGCCTTCTTCTGACTTCAATAAGTGGTCGATGAATTCTTATTTCCTCCGATTGGCTTATACATACAAAGACAAATATTCGGCAACAATGACTGGCCGTTACGACGGTTCGTCAAAATTCGGTGAAAACAATAAATATGCATTCTTTCCATCAGCCGGTTTAGCATGGAATGTGTCGCAGGAAGACTTCCTGAAAGACAACATGACAATCAGTACTCTTAAACTGCATACCAGTTATGGTTTAACCGGTAACTCAGAAATTGATCCTTACCAATCGCTGGCTTCAGTTAGTTCAGGAACTTTGCTTTTAGACGGTTCACGCGCTCCATATTCGTATTTAAGCTCAATGCCAAATCCTGATTTGAAATGGGAAAAAACAGCCCAGTTCGATTTCGGGTTCAACCTTGGGGTACTTAAAAACCGCCTGAATTTTGACGTTTCTTATTACCACAAGAAAACAACCGACTTGTTGCTCGACTGCCCACTCCCAGCTTCTTCTGGCTACAGTTCGATCTACAAAAACATCGGATCGGTTCAAAACGAGGGCTTCGACATTATGATTAACGCTACTCCTGTACGGAAGAAAGACTTTACATGGAATTCGACATTGAACCTGAACTACAACAAGAATAAAATTCTTCATCTAGGCGAAAACGACGAAGACATTGAATTGAATGGCTGGGTTGGCGGTTCTGAAAGTATTTTGCGTGTAGGCCACAATTTAAGCAGCTTCTACGGCTATAAAAGACTGGGTGTTTACACCGAACAAGACTACGAAGCCGGTACCTGCGAAAAAAGCCAGATTGGTCGTGCAAAACGTACAACTGAAAAGGAAATCATTGGCAAGGGAATGCCAGACTGGACAGGTAGTTTTGTAAACAACTTCACGTATAAAAACTTCGAACTGACTGTTGATTTACAGTTTGTTTGGGGTGTTGAAACAATGCAACAATTCTATCATTCAACTTATGACCGTTTTGGTATTACCAATGGTTTGAAAAATATTTTGTACGACGCATACAACGGGAGCAATCCAAATACAATGGAACAAGCCATTTATTTGTGTAACTCTGGTCATGCCGGACAAAATACAACCGTTGATTCAGGCTGGATTGCAGATGGTTCGTACCTGAGAGCAAATCTTATTCAACTTAGCTACAATATTCCGGGAGTAAAATGCAAATCGCTCGGAATCTCGAACTTACGCCTTTACACCAATGTGAATAATGCATTCATGATTTGCTCAAGCAAATACAATGGTTACGATCCGGAATCAACTTCACAGGGTGACTCTAATAAGTTCGGTCAAAACATGACCTTCTTCGCTTATCCTCGTGCCAGAACATGGACACTTGGCGTAAACGTAACATTTTAACTAACTTAAATATGAAAAACAACATGAAAAAGATATTCATATTTCTATCATTGGGACTACTCTTACTAACTTCATGTAACGATTTTCTGGAAGAAAGTCCAAAGTCATCTTTAACTGATGTAGATTATTACAAAACCGAAGCTCAGGCTGAAGCAAACATAAACTACTTATATCGTAACGGAGCTCCTGGCCGTATTTCGAATGCAGGAAGCGCTTACATTGGGCCCAAAGCCTCTATCACAGGAATGTTAACCGGATATTTCAGCAATAGTTACGAAGGACAGGAAGTGGTATGTAAGTATTCAAGATTATTAACCCGTCAGGATCACACCAACGAAATATCTGATACTTCAGACGATATTTGGGACAACTGCTATTCGGCTATTAATGTTGCCAACAACGCAATTGCCAGTATTCCAAACATCACGATGGACTCAAATACGGCTAAACAGCTAACCGGCGAAGCCAAATTTTTCAGGGCATTCAACTATTTTTACCTCGTAAAAACTTTCGGAGATGTGCCTTTGCTGCTCGAGCCTTCAACTCTTGATAATCTTTATCCGGAAAAAACAGCTACTGCAAGCGTTTACGCACAGATTGAAGCTGACCTGAAAGATGCAGTTGATGCTTTGCCTGCTGCTACTTTTGCTGCCAACGGACACCGCATCACCAAATATGTTGCTGCAATGGCACTTGCTGATGTTTATTTTCACCAGGGCGACTATGCCAATGCAAAAACTTATGCAAAAGTTGTTGTAGAATCTTCACATGCTTTGGCAACCAACACCGATTTAGCAAGTAACAGTGCATACAATAAATTGCGCTCAACCGATGATCTGGACGAAGTTATCTATTGTCAGGAATACAACGCAAGCATTGCAAACAGCAGCTGGTGGCCAACTTATGCTTTCTCCTCAGCAGCAACAGCCGTTTTTGGAACCTACTCTATTTTTGAAAGAGTTTATGGACCAACCAATCTGTTCCTGAACGTATATAAAAACACCGACCTGCGTATTCAGCCAAATCAGTTCTTCCATTGGAATTATACCAATCCAAACAATGGAAAAACATGGACCGCTCCAGAAGGACAAGCCGGCTGCTGGTACTATTTCGACGAAAATGCAGTGTTAACTACTGGTAAAGGAACCAAAGACTGGAATTTCTATCGGTTGGCTGAAGCCTATCTGGATTATGCTGAAGCTATTGCCCAAACAGAAGGTGTTACCAGCGAAGCTGCTGGCTACCTTGCAAAAATTCAGTTCCGTGCCAACACAGAAGGAAAAACGGAAGCAGAAATCAAATCGAGCTTGTTAGCCTTATCGAAACAAGATTTTATCGAAACATGCTGGACAGAAAGGATCCGTGAATTCCCTCTTGAATTTAAGTTGTGGGACGACTGCGTTCGTACAAAGAAATTCCCGGTTATTTCGGATACCCAAAAAGGAAAAGTTACTTACGTTGACTTAATCGGATCGAAAAATGCTGCTGGGGCTACATTTAAGGAAACCGACCTGGTATTCCCGATTTCGTTAAGTGAATTACAGCGTAACCCCAAACTTGTTCAAAATGCAGGATACGCAAGCAAATAAGAATACGGTCTAATTTAAAGAGTTACTCAATGTAACTTCTTATTTCAACTTAAAAAAGAATCCCATTACTTCGATTGTAGTGGGATTCTTTCGTTTTATTCTTGATCAAAATATTTATTGCTACTCATATAAGTATATTTTATATATATTCAAATACAGAAAGTATATCAAGTTGAAAAACGAAAACCCTGAGAAAGCAACTATTCAACATCAATAACTGTTATTAAACAGATTCAATTTGAGGATTAAACTCCAATTCAAATTAGTTCATGTATGTTGCATGAATATACTTTTTATCTGTATTTTTATTCGCTATTTTTAAACAGGATACTATGAAGACACTTAGTTCTACTTTGACACATTCGAAAAATCTGGATACCTTTAGGGCAGGGGTAAAACAGGAAAAAAATCATGCAACATGTTTAATCAATCAAAGTAGAATTAGAAGAAACGTTATTTTAATCTTCTTAATACTTTTTATTTCACTTTCAGGATTTACTCAGGAAATAGAATTTCCTGATTTTCAGGTTACTTCTAAATCAAAACAGGCTCAGGAATTATATGCAACCGGAATAACTGCTTTTATGGATGTGAACCTGTATAAGGCTGTCGATTGTTTTCAGAAAGCTGCTGAAGCCGAACCCAATTTTATAATGCCAAATGTTTCGCTGGCTTTGTATTATTTTTATTTAAATGATATGGAAAGATTCAAGATCAGTGCACAAAAGGCTTTAACGAGCAATTATACATTAACCGAATCAGAAAAAACGCTTCAGGAAGCATTGAAAGAATTGGTTGAAAATCCCAATGCCAATGTTACACCATACGGATCAAAGTTAGTCAAGATGAATCCCGAATCGCTTTTGGCTTATGATATTTTAGCTACGTTCCAGGGATTTGAGGGAGATTGGCCTGGTCAAAACAAGACTTACCAACATATCCTTGAGTTTGCAAAAAATCCTGCGCCGCTTTACAATAAACTGGCATATAACTATCTGGAGCAAAATAAACTTGAAGATGCCTTATCTTATTTTCTGAAGTACATAAATCTTGTGCCAAAGAACCCTAACGCCTACGATTCGATGGGCGATTATTACCTCAAAGCTCAGGACTTCAGAAAAGCCCATATCTTTTACCTCAAGGCTTATCGGCTTGACAGTATTCATTTTAAAATTTCGCAATACAAGGCAAAAAAGCTTGAAGCTAAACTAAATCAATAGATTAAAAGAAATAAAAAAGCAGCTTCGGTATACCTGAAACTGCCTCAGCGGAGAGAGCGGGATTCGAACCCGCGGTACCCTTTAGGGGTACACACGCTTTCCAGGCGTGCCAATTCAGCCACTCTTGCATCTCTCCCTTAACTATTTTCGCGCCCGAAAGTACAAAAAAAAACCAATAGAAAGTCTATTCGCTCATCTCGCCAATTAAACTTTTATTAAGGTGAAGTTTTATCTCTTCATGCTCAAGACCTTGCCCAAGTAGAAACATTAGTTTAGTAACAGCGGCTTCGGTTGTCATATCTTTACCACTAACCACACCGGCATGTTCAAGCTCAATGCCAGTTTCATAACGCCCCATATTAACAGCCCCGCCTTGGCATTGTGTAACATTCAGAACTATAATTTTACGTTTGATCGCATTTTTTATTTGACTGATCATCCACCGCGACATTGGTATATTCCCCGAACCAAAAGACTCTAAAACAACACCTTTCAACCCTGGAATATTTAATATGCTTTCAAAAACAAGTTTTCCAATGCCCGGAAATATTTTCAAAACAACCACCTGTTCATCGAAATGGGTACGAACTTTCAGGATGCCTTTATTTACATACCGATGAATATTCTCATTAAAATACTTAATCTCGACACCGGCTGTTGCCAAAGGCGGATAGTTTACCGATGAAAATGCACTAAAATCATCGGCGTGACGCTTTGATATGCGGTTTCCCCGAAAAAGTTTAGAATTGAAATAAACGCATACTTCCGGAACAATTGCTTGTTCGTGGCGCTTGGCAGCAGCAATCTGAATGGAAGTAATCAGGTTCTCTTTGCCATCGGTACGAAGTATCCCGATAGGAAGCTGTGAACCGGTTAAAACGATAGGCTTATCCAGATTCTCGAACATATAACTAAGTGCAGAAGCAGTATAAGCCATTGTATCAGTGCCATGTAAAATAACAAAGCCATCAAACTTACTGTAATTTCGTTCGATGGTATTGGCAATTTTCACCCAAATTGCCGGGGTCATATTCGAAGAATCGATTGGAGGTGTAAAAGTTACAACCTGAAGATTTACGTCTAACCGATCTAATTCAGGAACTTCTTCTTGAATTTCATCAAATTTCATCGGAACCAAAGCTCCGTTTGATGACTTTTGAACCATACCAATTGTTCCCCCGGTATAAATGATAAGGATAGAAGGTTTTGTTTCCACTTGTTTGCTTTAAAATCGACTGAATAACTTTTCGGCGACACTTTATTTAAGCACAAGCCGAAAAGTCAAAAATACAGAAATTTAGCTCTACTTTAAAAGATTAAGAGTAATCCTCCATTTTCTTCCGTTTTGCCTCTTAGCTACAAAAAGAGCAGGGCCAAACAGTCAGATCCTTTGCAGGAGTCAATATAGCGAATTATGTGGGTTCCTAAATTCCAAATATTTTACGGGCGTTCTCAGTAGTTATTTTTGCAATATCGCCAACCGGCATGTGGTGAATATCAGCAATTTTCTGGGCAATATAAATCAAATATGAACTTTCGTTTCTTTTTCCTCTGAAAGGGACCGGAGTTAAATAAGGTGAATCAGTTTCCAAAACCAGGTGTGAAGGAGAAATTTCTTTAATCACATCGTCAATACCATTTTTTTTGAAAGTAATTATTCCATTAACTCCAATTTTAAATCCAAGCTCAATTATCATATTTGCCTGTTCCAATGTCCCCGAAAAACTGTGAAATATTCCCTTTAGATTGTAGTCTTTCACATCAGTAAGCACCTGGTAAACTTCATCAAATGAATCACGTACATGAATAACAACAGGCAGATTATATTCTTTTGCCAAATTGAGCTGGAACCGGAAAGCATTAATCTGCTCTTCCAAAAATGCCTTTTCCCAATAAAGGTCAATACCAATTTCTCCAATCCCATAAAATTTCCGCTTCTTCAGCCAATACTCAACTACCTGTAATTCCTCCTGATAATCCTGATTTACCGATGTTGGGTGTAAACCCATCAACGGGAAACAAATATGCGGATAAGTATCAACAAGGTTCAACAGGTTTTTTACTGAAGAACTGTCGATATTAGGAAGAACTATTTTGCGTACATCGTTTGAGTAAGCACGTTGGACTACTTCATCCAAATCATAAATAAAATCGGTGGAATAGATATGAGAATGTGAATCAATCAGCATTTTTTTCCAAAATTTCACCAAAATAAGGAAAAATAAAGCACCTGAATATGAAGTGAATATTATCTTATTGTATAAAAAAAACAAAAGTTGGGCTCTTTAATGAAAAGCATCTCTTTGTTTTATGTAGAGTGAAATAAAATAAATCCCTTAAATCTGCTCCAAAGAACAGATTTAAGGGATAATCAGAATATCTGATATATATGAACTTATACTATTCCCTGAGCGAGCATTGCATCTGCCACTTTCACAAAACCACCAACATTAGCTCCAACCACATAGTTAACTTTATCGCCTTTCCGGCCATATTTCACACAAGTCTCGTGGATATCTTTCATGATCCGGTGTAAATACATATCCACCTCTTCTCTTGGCCAATTCATACGAATTGAGTTTTGCGACATTTCCAGTCCTGAAACAGCAACACCACCTGCATTAACAGCTTTCCCTGGAGCATAACTGATTGCTTCAGTAAGATATTCCATAGCTTCGGCAGTACATCCCATATTCGAGGTTTCAGCAACCAATTTACATCCATTCTGAACCAATATTTTGGCATCTTCGAGGTTCAATTCATTTTCGCAAGCACATGGCATGGCTATATCCACCGGACATTCCCACGGTTTTTTACCCGAAATAAACTGAGCGCCAAATTCATCGGCATAAGGGGCAACAATATCGTTGTTCGAAGCACGAAGTTCGAGCAGGTAATCAACTTTTTCTCCGGTTATTCCATCTGCATCATAAATGTATCCATCAGGCCCCGAGATTGTGACCACTTTTCCCCCCAATTCATTTATCTTCAGGATAGCGCCCCAGGCAACATTCCCAAAACCTGAAACGGCAAAAGTTTTTCCTTCAACTTTCTGGCCCAAATTAGCCAACATGTGCTGCACAAAATAAACTGCACCAAACCCTGTTGCTTCAGGTCGGATTAAACTACCACCCCAACCTAATCCTTTACCGGTTAACACTCCGGTAAATTCGTTTCTCAATCGTTTGTACTGACCAAAAAGGAAGCCAATTTCCCGACCGCCGACGCCAATGTCTCCAGCCGGGACGTCGGTATTTGGACCAATGTGGCGAGCCAGTTCTGTCATAAACGATTGGCAGAAATGCATAATTTCGTTGTCCGATTTTCCTTTCGGGCTGAAGTCAGAACCTCCTTTTCCGCCACCCATTGGTAAAGTAGTTAAACTATTTTTAAACGTTTGTTCAAAGCCCAGGAATTTCAGTACGCTTAACGTTACCGTGGGGTGAAAACGTAATCCGCCTTTATATGGACCAATAGCCGAATTAAATTCAACGCGGTACCCACGATTAACCTGGACTTCGCCACGATCGTCAACCCAGGGGACACGAAACATTACTACTCTTTCGGGCTCAACAATTCGTTCCAATATTTTTGCTTTCTGATATCTGGGATTCTTTTGGTATACATCCCAAATCGACTCTACTACTTCCTGAACTGCCTGATGAAACTCACGTTCGCCCGGGGTACGGGCTTTCAGAGATTCTAAAAAATCGTTAATGTCTGCTTTCATACCTTTACTTTTAATCTTTTAGGCTGAATGAAACTCCTCCATATTCAATTAGATTTGTTTCATCATTTTTTGAATTTTACTCTCATTCAAAGGTAGAATATTCGGGTATTGGTTATTCTAAACCTTCAAAAACAAATTCAAATTTATCTATCTTATTTTCAGTAATTTGACTTCTTCGAAACGAATGTTTAATAACACGAATGATTTTAGTCAGCATTTTGGACGTCGAAAAATCAGATAAAATCAAACGGCACCTTAAATACTGAAAATCAACACATAAACTAACAAATTAAAGAATAAATACGCAGTTTTGAAGTAAAAGCCAAGAAGAAGTAAGAATTATGATTTTAGTTTTACATTAAACCAAGCGTTTATGTTTTATTTTGTCAATTCAACATCGTTTTTCAGATTACCAGTTTTACTAATTTCTTCAAGAGGTTTTACAAATTCGAGTTTTGCAACTAAAACAGTATTCATGGTCTCGTTAACCGGCAAATTTCTAATTCGAAGATAAGGTTGTTGTAAGGCATGATCACTCGGGCATAAATTTACAACACAATCAATTGGTTGCCCGTTATTGAGTAAAATAGCCTTTGATGGCATTACATTAATTGGCTTAAGTTTAACTCCAGAGCCAACCGGCAGTTTATTCAGATGAATATAAACCGTTTGTCCTCTTTTAGTTACAAGTACATCGGTTGAACCGACAAGTTCTGAATCAAACTGTACATTCTGAAATGCCTCATCAACCGTTTTCTTCCACGTTCCTAAGCTTCGTAAAATTGCAGCAGCTTCATCTGGAATCATGCCTTCGCCAGTTGGACCAACATTCAGTAAATAATTGGCATCACGCGCCAGGTATTTGTCGATACTGCTAATAAGATGACGATCAGTGTAATAATCTTCATCTTTCTTATAACCCCAACTTTCCATTCCAACAGACTGGCAAGCTTCTGTTGGGTGCACAAACTTTTTGGTCTCTGCCGCTACGCCGTCAAAATCCCGTTCAGGTGTTCCAAAATCTCCCTCGTCAAAACCGCGGTTATTAATCACAGCCTTGGGCTGAAGCTGACGAATCATGGCATTAACCGATTTATCTTTATATTGAGGAACATTCATATCCCACCAGAACCCATGTATTTCGCCATAATTGGTGCAAAGTTCGCGAACCTGTGCTTTCAGAAATTCCATGTACTTTCCCCAATCAGGCGAATCCGCCGGTTGCGGAAGTAATTCATGGTGCCGGCCTTGATTGGGATAATTCGGATGGTTCCAATCGGCAATAGAATAATACAAACACAGAGGAATATTTCTTTTGTGGCAAGCTTCAGCAAGCATACCCAGAATATCCTTTTTATAAGGCGTATTCATGGTATTAAACCGAGTTTGACTGGTATCCCATAAGCAAAACCCATCGTGATGTTTGGTGGTGACAGTCATGTATTTCATTCCGGCTTCTTCCATTAAATCGAGCCATCGTTCCGGATTAAACTTCGTCGGATTCCATTGTTGAGCAAGTTTAATATATTCATTTCTAGGAATACGAGCCCTCCATTGGTGTTGTTCGTGCCAACCCGGAATAGAATAAATTCCCCAATGCACAAACATTCCAAAACGTTTCTCAAAGAACCAGTCGCGGCCATCGCCAAAACGTTCTATTTTTCCAATTTCTTGAGTAGGATTCAGTTTGGTAGGTTCATTGGTTAAGCCCATTACTTTCGAAAAGGTGGTAATAAACGGAATAGCTGGCAATGCAGCCGCCGTTTTTAGCATATTTCTACGTTTCATTATTATAGGTTTAGTTTGGTTTAGGGAAAAAATCCCAGCCAAACCAAATCGACCGGGATTTCAGAGATATTTCTATGATACTGAAAGTTTCAATCAAGCTTATAAATACGTTCCATCAGCTGCCATTTTTCATCAGCTGTGGCTTCTGATGAAGTTTGCTGAAAACGCGCTACATAAGCTTCCCATTCGCTCTGACGAGGCTTGGTTGCCAATTCGGCCATGGCTTTTTTGTGATCAAAATCAGAAACAGTATCCATTATCATGAACAAGCGTGTACCGAAAATATAAATTTCCATATCAATGATGCCCACATCCTTCATTCCCTGAGTAATTTCGGGCCATGCAGCATTTGGCGCATGTACTTTCTTATAATCTTCAATTAACCGATGGTCATCCTTCAACGACAGTGTTTTACAAAACCTCTTAAAAACAGGAAGTTTTAATACTTCAGTGTATTCCATTGTAAATCAATTTAAAGTTTAAATTTCCAAATCAGAAATTCTCCAGATGTTCAATGCCCCGATCCAACTTTTACTTTGCTAAGCCCTTCCGCACCGCTCAACTTTGTCCAGAAGAATCCATAAAGAGCAATTACTCCAAAGCAAACCGCCGGAACAATGTAACCTGCCGACATCCCATCTTTATCGGCGATTGCGCCCATAACTTTAGGTAGCACAGCGCCTCCCATAATAGCCATAACAATAAATGAAGATGCTAATTTCGATTTTTCACCTAATCCCCATATTCCAAGTGAGAAAATTGTTGGAAACATGATTGACATAAAGAAGAAACTAAGGAAAACTGCAATTACCGAAATCCACCCTAATTTAGCAACAACAACAAGCATTAAAATCACATTAATAAAAGAATACAGGCCAAGCATATTGTGTGCTTTTGTTACCCTAAGAATAAACGAGCCGGTAAACCGACCTAAAAGGAATAAAGGAAATGCCAACCACGACATTAATGAAGTTGCACCTTTTTCGCTAAGGAAAAAAGCGCCATCGCGTAATACCGAGCCGCTTTCACCTCCAATAATAAAACTAGCTTTGAAACTTTCGCTTATCGAAGGAACTTCCTCGACCATATAATTAATAAAGAAACTAAAAATTCCTGCCTGAGCTGCGACATAAAGAAATTGTGCAATTGTTGCTCCTGAAAAATGTGGAGCAGACCACAAGCTATTTTTATGGATAAGTGCTTGCTTTTTAAGAACAATGAATACTACAGATGCAATACCACTAATTCCGGTTACAATGTAAAATATGCGGGTAAGCGTATGATTTAAAGTTGCCATTGCTTCAGGATTGGCAAGAGTTTCGCGGTCCATATAAAATAACTGAACGAAAAAACGAATAATCATACCCAGTGCAAAACTGAACAGGATGGCACATACATATAAAAGGATGGTCGACATTCGGTTTTGCTGCCCGAAAACATCAACCTTGGCTTTATTGTTTTCAGGTTCCTTGTCAGTATTTGTATCTTCAGTAACATCGGGCATGTTGCTTTTTATAAAGGCAAGAATAAGAACTCCAATAATTAAAGCGATACCAATATATGGCACCCACATTGTTTTGTGGGCGATTTCGGCATTTTGCTGAGCTGTAAGTGAATTGTCGGAATGATAAAAATACAATCCGCCAATAAATGGGGCAATTGGCCATCCAATTGCATTAAACGACTGGGCAAGATTAATGCGCGAAGCAGAATATTTAGGATTTCCAAGGACTGTGGTGTAAGGATTTGCTACAGTTTCGAGAAACGAAAAGCCCATTGCTACCAGGCAAACGCCCAAAAGAACTGCCCAGAATCCATCGATTTTGGTAGCCGGGTAAAACCACAAACATCCAACTGCTGCAAGACTTAATCCAAGTATAATACCCCATTTGTAGCCAAGTTTATGAATAAACCATCCGGCAGGTAAAGCCATAAAAAAATAGCCCAGATAGTGTGAGAATTGAACATTCGCCGAGTCGGCTTTGGTAAGATGATAATAATCCTGAAAATGTTTATCCATTGTGTCAATCAGGCTGTTGCCCACAGCCCATAGAGTAAACAGAAGTGCAACCAGAAAGAATATAAACGTATGATTTCTTCCATCTTCTGTTGTGAAAAGACCTTTCTTCGCTTGTTTCATTTCGTTTTAGTAATGTTTGGTTATAGTTTAGAAATTCTCGTTATTCGTTTTGTCCTGAATTCATAACATCAAAAATCAATAAACAATTTCGGTCCGCCAAATCCAACGGACTTTTCCAAATGATGCAAAGCTTTGCAAAAGCAAAAAAATGTTGTGGAACATTTTCTGTTTTTAAATCAAATTCAGAAAAAAACGCGCACCTATGCTGTACTATGCTGTTCCAAATAAACAAAAAAATTCGATTTGAATCATCGCTGTATTTTCTATTATAAAACAGGTTTTGGTTTAAAGAATCGCACAGAAATAAACTTTCGCAGTTTACTGTCAAAAGTTATATTTTTGTGCAATATTTAATACTTAAGCAAATGAGCAAAGCAGAGATTCACACCGCAAAAGGTGTAATGAAAGTTGAATTCTATGATAACGATGCACCAGAGACGGTAGCTAATTTCCACAAACTGGCTAAAAGTGGTTTTTACGATGGGCTAACTTTTCATCGCGTAATTCCCGATTTCGTTATCCAGGGCGGATGCCCAAATTCGCGTGAAGGCGCTACTGGTATGCCCGGAACCGGTGGCCCAGGTTATAAAATTCTTTGCGAAACCGATGGCAATAACCAATACCATGACCGCGGAGTACTGTCGATGGCACATGCAGGTCGTAATACAGGCGGTTCTCAGTTTTTTATTTGCCATAGCCGTCGTCAAACCTCGCACCTCGACCGTAAGCACACCTGTTTCGGTAAAGTTTACGAAGGTCTGGAAGTAATCGACGCCATCCGCCAGGGTGACCGAATCGAAAAGATTGTAATCGTTGAAGAGTAATTGATAAGCCCTCGCTAATAACGAGGGCTTTTTGTTTCTATATCACTGTTGTCCGGTAAAACTGGAGTATTACAAGATGTCGCAACTACGTTGCTCAATACTTTAAACCAATACCACTGTGCTACAAAGACTTAGCAACTACGTTGCTGAGGAGTTGGCAGCGTAGCTGTTTAATCTTTGTAGAAAATAGGCATGATAAAAATGTAAGCCACGTAGTGGCGTTATCTTCTGGAATGCCTTTAAATTATTAGGTTACGGATAACTAAGAAAATTTTAACCGGACAACAGTGTTTCTATATAGAGTTTTTCGTCAGTTTCATTAGCATTTCTTCACTTCTAATTAACTAGCTTCGTATTAAATTACATAGGAATTTCTTTTATGACGACAAATTCAAAAGGAGTACTTTTAACGCTCGGTTCGGTTGTATTTTTTGCTTTGATGGCTGTTCTGGTAAAAGCCATTCCGAATGTTTCGAGCTACCAAACTACCTTTTTCAGGTTTGCAATTGGTGTTGGAATCATTGGAATCCTGGCCCTTTTCGGAGTTATAAAACTTAAATTTAACGACAGAAAAGGTTTATTTTATCGTGGTTTTGTTGGAGGAATTGCCGTTTATCTTTTCTACCTGGCAATTCTAAAACTCGGTGTTGGGAAAGGCTCAGTTTACATATACTCCTACCCCATTTTTGCCACTATTTTCAGCATGATTATGCTAAAAGAAAAGGTTGAACCCATCAAATTTTTAATTATCGCGGTTTCGTTTGTCGGCCTAATATTACTCTCGGTGGGTGGAGGAAAAGGATCACTAGCAGGGATTGGAACCTGGGAACTGATTGCAATTACAGGTTCAGTAACAACAGGATTGGCCGTTGTTTTTGTAAAAAAATTGCATGACAGCGATAATTCAATGGCTATTTTCTTTTCACAGTGCATTGTCGGGTTCTGGCTTTTTCTCATTCCGTCGGGAGCAACACAAGCTATTGGAAATCTTACCGAAATACTTTTGCTTATTTTAGTTGGCGTTGTTGCAAGTATTGGCCAATTATTTATGACCGAAGGATACAAGCATGTAAACGTTGCTACCGGATCGATGCTGCAATCGCTGGTGCCAGTGTTTAACCTGCTTTCAGGATGGTTGATTTTTAAAGAAAAATTTAGTACTATTGAAATCATTGGAGCATTTATCATAGTCGGATCATGCTTTCTACTTGTGTTTGTAAATTTCAGGATTGGTATTAAAACCAGGATTTTGAAACTGGTTGAATGACATAAGTCAATCAAAAACAGAAGGGTATTCCATGTTTTTTGGGTAATTTTCATCATTCAAAACCTAAATACTCATATTATGGTTAGATGCAAGATTACCGTTTTGAAAAAGATGATTAACCGGGAACTGGTGGAAGAATACAGTAATCTTAACCTTACAGAAATTTGCCTCGGTTGTCATTTATTTGCAGTGGGAGAAGAATTCATTGTGGAAGAAGACAACAAAGTACCTGAAGGGTTTTGTTCTTACGCCTGGAGCGATATTCTGAAAGATGTTAACACTATCATGTATGATGGAAGTTATCCCTGGATGAAGCAGCCAGGAGTTGCAGTTTCCTGTTGTTCTGATGGCCTGATGCCAGTCGTCTTTAAACTTGAAAAAATAAGTTCATAATTTAATTTGCACTAAACCATGAATCTAAGAAATTTAAAAAAAACTACTATTGGTGGTTTATTCCTGACTGTTATCTTTAGTCAAATGGCATGCCAGCCAACCAATCTCTCCAAGAACAATATTATTCCGCAACCAGTTTCGGTTGTGCCTGAAGAAAGAGACTTCGATCTTACCGATCAAACCGACATTTACGTTCAGGGAGAATCTTCAGAATTAAAACTGATCGGGCAATTCCTGGCTGACAAGTTAAATCCTTCAACAGGATTGAGTATTGAAGTTAAGTCTTCCTCCACTGAACCCGGTTCAGGAAACATTTACCTGGCACTTACTTCTGATCAGGAATTGGGAAATGAAGGCTATCAGCTTAAAATCACTGATAAACTGGTGAGCCTTACCGCCAATAAACCAGCAGGCTTATTTTATGGCATTCAAACCATCCGCCAAATATTGCCTTCGCAGGTTGAATCTTCGTCCCAGCAAAAAGCCTCGTGGAAACTGCCAACCGGGACCATTCGCGACTATCCGGTTTATGGCTACCGTGGTTCGATGCTCGATGTAGCCCGCCACTTTTTCGGTGTTGAAGAAGTAAAAAAGCTAATCGATCAACTGGCATATTACAAATTTAATACTTTGCACCTGCATCTCTCCGACGACCAGGGATGGCGCATCGAAATTAAATCGTGGCCAAATCTTACAGCCCACGGCGGTAAAACCGAAGTTGGCGGGGGCGAAGGTGGATTCTACACGCAGGAACAATATACCGACATTGTAAAATATGCACAGGAACGTTTCATCACCATTATTCCTGAAATCGATATGCCAGGACACACCAATGCTGCATCTGCTTCGTACCCTGAGTTGAACGGAAATGGTAAAACCCCGGAGTTATATACCGGAACCGATGTTGGGTTCAGCACTTTGGCTACTAAAAAAGAAGCCACCTATAAATTTATCGACGACGTTATCCGCGAGCTGGCGGCTATAACTCCGGGAGAATATTTGCACATTGGTGGCGACGAATCTCATGCCACCAAACTTGAAGATTATATTCCATTTATGAACCGTGTTCAGGATATGGTTATTGCTCACGGTAAGAAGGTCTTAGCCTGGGACGAAATTGCCCTGGCGACACTAAAACCTAACACCGTGGTTCAGTATTGGGCAAAAGCCGAAAACGCAGTGAAGGGTGTTGCCCAGGGCGCAAAAGTATTGATGTCGCCGGCAGCCAATGCTTACCTCGACATGCAATACGATTCGACAAGCACCTACGGATTACACTGGGCAGCCTACATCGAAGTTGACAAAGGATACAACTGGGATCCGGCAACTTTGGTTCCTGAAATTAAGAAAGAAAATATTATAGGTATTGAAGCACCTCTTTGGAGCGAAACTGTTTCAAACATCAGCGAAGCCGAATACCTGATTTTTCCTCGTCTTTTAGGTTATGCCGAAATTGGCTGGACTCCTGCGAATCTCCGAAATTGGGATAACTACAAAGTTAGCTTAGCTGCCCACGCCGACCGTATGAAAGCGCATGATATTAACTTCTACCCATCGAAATTAGTACCGTGGAATGCAGCTAAAAAGAAATAGACTTAGGATATATTAACGAACAAACGCTCCTTCACTGGGGCGTTTGTTGTTTTATGAAATGAACAGCGCGAAATCTTCTTTTTACTTGTAAGTTTCTTTCTATCTTTGCGGCTCATTATCAAGAACCTTTATTACCAAGCAAAATGGAATACAAATTCTGGGAAATTGAGCCGAAATGGCAGCAATTCTGGGAGGAAAACAAAACCTTCAAAACCGAAAACGACTTCTCGAAACCAAAATATTATGTGCTCGACATGTTTCCTTATCCATCCGGAGCGGGTTTGCATGTGGGTCACCCCGAAGGCTACACGGCCACTGACATCATGTGCCGTTACAAACGCATGAAAGGCTTCAACGTGCTGCACCCCATGGGTTGGGACGCTTTTGGTTTGCCAGCAGAACAGTACGCCATTCAAACCGGCACGCACCCGGCCATCACCACGAACAAAAACTGCGACAATTTCCGCCGTCAGATCAAATCGCTGGGTTTGAGCTACGACTGGGACCGCGAAATCAATACCACCGACCCGAAATATTTCCGCTGGACACAGTGGATTTTCACCAAACTGTACAACACCTGGTTCGATGCCGAAACCGGCAAAGGCCGCCCAATCAGCGAACTGCCGATTCCTGCCGATGTTCAGACGCAGGGACAGGCTGCCATCAGCCAGTACATCAGCGAAAAACGTCTGGCCTATTACGATAATGCCCAGGTTTGGTGGTGCCAGTCGTGCAAAACCGTTTGTGCCAACGAAGAGGTGCTGACCGACGGTTCGCACGAAAAATGCGGTAATCAGGTAATCCGCAAAAACCTGAAACAATGGTTGCTCCGTATTCCGCATTATGCCGAACGTTTGCTCGAAGGATTGGACGGTTTGGATTGGCCGGAAGGCGTGAAAGACATGCAGAAAAACTGGATCGGCAAATCATCAGGAGCTGAAGTTGATTTTGCCGTTGAAGGTTTGAACGAAAAACTGCGCGTATATACCACTCGTCCTGATACTTTGTTTGGCGCAACTTACATGGTTGTTTCTCCTGAACACCCGATGCTGAACAGTTTGGTTACTCCTGAATTTGCCGAAGCGGTGAATGCCTACGTTCAGGCAGCATCGCTGAAATCGGATTTGGACCGTACCGAGCTAGCCAAAGATAAAACCGGTGTGTTCACCGGCCGCAATGCCATCAACCCGATTACCGGTCAACCCATCCCGGTTTGGGTAGCCGACTATGTGCTGATGGGCTACGGAACCGGTGCCATCATGGCTGTTCCGGCACACGACACCCGCGACTTCGAGTTCGCTCAGAAATTCAATATTCCGGTCATCTGCATCCTTGATCCGAAGAGTGCCGACGACGAAACACGCGCGAAAGTCCTGGCTGGCGAAGCTTGCTGGACCGAAGATGGCGCATACATTAATTCTGCAAATCTAGCGATTGGTCTCGATTTGAACGGTCTGAACAAAAAGCAGGGCATCACGAAAGTGGTGGAATGGCTGGGCGAAAAAGGCATCGGAAAAGCAACCACCAACTTCAAACTGCGCGACTGGTTGTTCAGCCGTCAGCGCTACTGGGGCGAACCTTTCCCTGTCATTCACTGGGAAGATGGCGAAATCTCATTGGTTGAGGAAAACCTCCCGGTTGAGCTTCCGGCGATGGAAAAATACGAACCGGGCGAAGGCGGCGAATCGCCGTTGGCCAACGCAGCCGACTGGTTGTATGTAACCGACGCCAATGGCCGTAAAGGCCGCCGCGAAACCAACACCATGCCACAATGGGCGGGTTCGTGCTGGTATTACCTGCGTTACATCGACTCAAAAAACGACGAATCGATCTTCGACAAAAAGCTTGAAAATTACTGGATGCCGGTCGACCTTTACGTAGGTGGTGCCGAGCATGCCGTATTGCATTTACTATATAGCCGCTTCTGGCACAAGGTGTTGTTCGATCTGGGCATTGTTTCCACTTCGGAACCATTCCAGAAACTGTTTAACCAGGGAATGATCCTTGCTTTTGCCTACCAAACCGCAACCGGTGCCAAAGTGACCAGCGATTTGGTGGAAGAAAAAGACGGCAAATATTTCCACACCGAAACTGGCGAAGAGCTGACGCAGATTGTGGCAAAAATGTCGAAATCGCTGAAAAACGTGGTGAACCCCGACGATGTGGTGAAAAACTTCGGTGCCGATTCGCTGCGTTTGTACGAAATGTTCATGGGTCCGCTGGAAGACACCAAACCATGGGCTGAAAACGGTGTAAAAGGAGTTTACAACTTCCTGAACCGCGTGGCTCGTTTCTTCGGAAACCCTGAAAATATTGTGGATGCTGCCGATGATAAGGAAACATTGAAGCTGTTGCACCAAACCATTAGCAAGGTGGCGTTCGATATTGAAGCCATGAAATTCAATACTGGTATTTCTGCCCTGATGATTTTCAATAATCTGGCGCTGAAAAAGGGCAAAGTAAGCAAACAGACTGCCGAAACTTTTGTGAAGTTGCTGGCTCCGTATGCGCCGCACCTTGCCGAAGAATTGTGGCAATTGTATGGCAATACCGACACCCTGGCTTATGCACCATGGCCAGTTGTTGATCCGGCGATGTTGACCGAAGACGAATTTGAGTACCCGATTTCATTCAACGGAAAAGTTCGCTTTAAGCTCGCATTTGCAGTTGGTACGCCCAATGCCGAAATTGAAGCAGCAGTGCTGGCCAACGAAACTTCGCAAAAATGGTTGGAAGGAAAAACACCGAAGAAGATCATTGTGGTTCCGAATAAGATCGTGAACGTGGTGATTTAGTTCAAGGCAAAAGGATAAAGTAAAAAATAGAAGCGTGGGGCGGAAGTTCTGCGCTTTTTGTTTTACCATTATTTAAAGACTAGCCACAGTCTAAATAAATTATCTAGCGTTAAATATCCTTAAATCACATAACCTGAAAATACTAAAATTGGTCATTCTACTTTTCTCGTTTGTCCTGGTTTTTACTTTTTCATCAGGGTGTAGAGTTTTCAGCTGAAATACATATCCAACGCCGTAATTATTCAAACAAATCCTAAAAGGAAAATACATCCGGGGCAAATAAAAAAGTTATAGGAGCAAAAAGTGCAAAAAATTATACCCCAGGACAGAATAAAAAAGATAAAAAACTTAAATAGCCCCAATAATCCGAAGTCAATTCCTTCAGATTTTTATTTTTTGCATTTTTCAGATAATTAGAATGATACTTTCCGTAGTTGACTCTTAGAATTACCTATATTCATGAATAATTTTACATTTTTTCACAGTTACACCTTAATTTTCTCATGGTTTTTCTGAAATAATTGTAAACTTTTTAGAGTTTTGCCTAAATTTTAATACACAGTTTCATTTTTTAAATATTTTTGCTATGTATTTAAATGAAATATTTGTTGATACAATCAAAAAATAAATTTAAAATTTTAAGGTTATGGCACAATTTAGATTTAGAGCCCTGGAAGAAGTTTTGACCAGAAAACCAGTTGAAGTTAAACGTGAAGAAAATCTGGTTTCTGATTTTTATGGGATGAACGTTTTCGATCGCCCAAAAATGAAAAAGTATCTTTCAAAAGAAGCTTACAAAGCAGTTATTGATGCTATTGATAACGGCACACCAGTTGATCGCAAAATGGCCGATCAGGTTGCTCAGGGAATGAAATCATGGGCATTGGAAAGTGGTGCAACTCACATTACCCACTGGTTCCATCCTTTAACCGATGGTACTGCTGAAAAACATGATGCTTTTGTGGTCCATGGAGAAAATGGCGGTGTAGTTGAATCTTTATCTGGTTCAATGCTTTCACAGCAGGAACCTGACGCTTCTTCGTTCCCAAGCGGTGGTATTCGTGCAACTTTTGAAGCTCGTGGTTATACTGCATGGGACCCATCTTCACCTGCATTCATTGTTGACAATACATTAACAATCCCAACCATCTTCATTTCTTATACCGGTGAAGCACTTGACTATAAAACTCCATTGTTAAAAGCTATTGCTGCAGTTGATAAAGCGGCTACTGAAGTTTGTCAATATTTCGATAAAAATGTAACTAAAGTTACTGCAAACCTCGGATGGGAACAGGAATATTTCCTTATCGACGAAGCTTTATATATGGCTCGCCCTGACCTGATGTTAACTGGCCGCACCCTGATGGGACACTCTGCTGCAAAAGATCAGCAATTGGAAGACCACTACTTCAGCTCAATCCCAACTCGTGTTTTCCGTTTTATGGAAGACCTGGAAAACGAAGCATACAAATTAGGCATTCCGGTAAAAACCCGTCACAACGAGGTAGCTCCAAACCAGTTTGAAGTTGCTCCAATTTTTGAAGAGGTGAACCTGGCTAATGATCACAACCAGATGATTATGGACCTGATGAAAAAGATCGCCCGTCGTCATAACTTTGCCGTTCTTTTGCACGAAAAACCTTTCGCAGGAATCAACGGTTCAGGAAAACACAACAACTGGTCACTTTCAACCGACACCGGTGTTAACCTATACAGTCCAGGCAAAAATCCAAAATCAAACCTTCAGTTCCTTACTTTCGTAATCAACACTCTGAAGGCATTACATGTAAACCAGGATATGTTGCGCGCCAGCATTCTTACTGCTCCAAACACTCACCGTTTGGGTGCAAACGAAGCTCCGCCAGCAATCATCTCAGCTTTCCTTGGCGCAGAAGTAACTAAGATGTTGGATTTAATGGAAGAAGCAGTTGTTGACCGCAAGATGACTCCTGACGAAAAAACTGCTCTTAAATTAAACATTGGCCGCATTCCTGAAATCATCCTGGATACAACCGACCGTAACCGTACCTCGCCATTCGCCTTCACTGGTAACCGTTTCGAATTCCGCGCCGTAGGTTCTTCGGCAAACTGTGCTTCTGCAATGATCGCCCTGAACACGGCTGTTGCCGATCAGCTCACCAAATTCAAAATTGAAGTTGATGCTTTGATTGAAGCAGGAGTTAAGAAAGACGAAGCTATCTTCCAGGTATTGAAAAAACTGATCATCGAATCAAAAGCTATCCGTTTCGACGGTAATGGTTACAGTGATGAGTGGAAAGCTGAAGCCGCAAAACGTGGTTTGACCAACATCACCAGCGTTCCTTCAGCCCTTGAAGCATTGGAAGACCCACGCGTAATTGAATTGTACGAAAAAGCTGGTGTATTGACTCACCGCGAAATTGAAAGCCGTATCGAAGTTGAATTGGAAAAATACACCAAGAAAATCCAGATCGAAGCCCGCGTTTTAGGCGATTTAGCTATGAATCATATCATTCCTACAGCTATCAAATACCAGACCTCATTACTCGAAAACATTAAAAATGTAAAAGAAGTATTTGGTGCTGAGTATTTAGAAACTGTTGCTGAAGGCCGTTTGGAATTGATCAAAGAAATTGGTGGACACATTTCAGCCATTAAAGCAAAAGTAAGCGACCTGGTTGAAGCCCGTAAAGTTGCCAATGTAATCGAATCAGCAAAAGAAAAAGCTGTTGCTTACGAAACACAGGTAAGACCATATCTGGATGATATCCGCTACCACATCGACAAACTCGAACTTATTGTTGACAATGAACTATGGCCATTGCCAAAATACAGAGAATTACTGTTTGTTCGATAGTTTATAGATAACTGTTTAAATGAGGCTTTAGGAATTTTTCCTGAAGCCTTTTTTGTTAATAAAAACTCTAACGCATTATCTTGATAGTATTTCGAAGTTTTATTCTGGCTTAGGATACTTTAAATAAAGCTTTTCCGTTTTTCATTATGGATTTAAAATGGTTATTTTTACCGCCAAACGTTAAAAATCAAATGAAGAAACCAGTCTTCCTGAAATTATTACTTCTCTTTTCGGTGATACTATTTGCCTCTTGCACAGCTCGCCGTTATATGAACACCGCAGCAGTTTCGTACGAAATTGGAGAATATTATAACTCTATTGAAAAAAATAAAAAAGCATACCGAAGCCAAAAACTTCGAAATGAAAAAAATAAAATAGCTTTCCAGATCGGAGAAGCTTATTACCACATCAGCGACTTTGCCAAAGCTACAGTTTGGTATAAAAATGCCATTAAACAAAAAAACAACGATCCGCAATGTATGTTGCATTATGCCGACTGTTTGAAAGCCACCCAAAAATATGAAGAAGCAACTGTTTGGTACCAAACCTACCTTGGCGTAAAAGCTGGCGACCAGTATGCAATGAATGGAATCGAAGCCTGTAAAATTGCAAACAGCTGGCTCGACAAACCCTCAAGATATGTTGTTAATGTTGTAAAAGAACTAAATTCGAAAGACAACGACTACTGCCCTGCCTTTGTTGGAGGCCGCGACAACGAGCTCATTATCACCTCAACCCGCGATCTGTCAACCGGAAAACGGAAAAGTAATATTACCGGAACTCGTTACGCAGACTTATTCACCAGTAACTTCGAAATACAGAAGCAACGATGGAGCAAACCCAAATCGCTTAACGAAAATAACATTATAAACACCATGAGTGATGAAGGTGCCGCTACAATCTCGGATAAAGGCGACATTATGATTTTTACCCGCTGCCGATACGACAAGCAAAAAGATATGGGATCCGAATTACTCGTATCAAATCAATCACATGGTGAATGGGGAGAACCTACAATGCTGAAAATTGTCGGGGATAGCCTTATCGCAGCTCACCCTTCGCTCAGCCTTGATGGAACAACGCTTTATTTTGTCTCAGACCGCCCCGGAGGCTATGGCGGAAAAGATATCTGGATGGCCACGGGCAAAGGCACCTCATTTGAAAAACCCGAGAACCTTGGCCCTGAAATTAATACCCCCGGCGACGAAATGTTCCCGTTTATTCGCGAAAATGGGGATTTGTATTTCTCGTCAAATTACCATACCGGACTTGGCGGACTTGATATTTTTAAGGCTGTGAAAAGCGAAAAAGGTAAGTGGAAAGTTGAAAACATGAAAGCGCCAATTAACTCCCCAGGCGATGATTTTGGCATCATTTTCGCCAAAGGCGAAGTTGAAAAGGGTTACTTTTCGTCAAATAGAAAAGGGTCAAAAAGCGATGATATTTATTCATTCTATCTGCCGCCAAAAATCTACAATGCAACTGGAGAAATATTCAACAAGGAAACAAACCAAAAAATCGACGGCGCTCAAGTGCGAATTATTGGCACCGACGGTACAAACCTGAAAATACGCGCCAATGGCGGTCGTTTCCAATACAAATTAAAACCTGAAACAGAATACGTTTTCGCCGCATTTAAAGACGGTTATCTTAACGACAAGGCTCGCTTAACAACTGTAGGATTGGAAGATAGCAAAGACTTCCGTTTCGAATTTAAGCTGGCGCCAACCGACGAGCCAATCAAGATTAACAATATTAACTACGAATTTGGCAGCTACCAATTAACAGAAGGTTCGAAAGCTTCGCTCGACTCGCTGGTTCAGCTTTTGGTTTTAAACCCAACGATTAAAATCGAGTTAATGGCCCATACCGACCACGTTGGCAGCGACCAATTCAATTCCGAACTTTCACAAAAACGAGCTCAGGCAGCTGTTGATTATATCATTTCCAAAGGAATAACAGCCGGGCGACTCGTTGCCAAAGGTTATGGCGAGACTTGGCCAAAGAAAGTAACCAAAGAAATTGCCAAACAATATACATGGCTAAAACGCGGCGACGAACTCACTGAAGAATTTATTCTGAAGCTTCCTCCTGATCAGCAGGAAATTGCCAAAGCCATCAACCGGCGAACTGAATTCAGGGTGCTGAGCAATGACTTCCACGAATAGCAAAATCTGAAAAACCGATATTTTCACCGAAATAGGCAAAAATATCGCGATAATTTTATCAATATTGACAAAAATATCGGTTTTTTATTATTTTTGTGGTCGAATGTCAATTTAAGCCCATGATTACCCGCGATAAATATCTGGCAAAAATAGAGGCTGGGTTCAGAACTGTGCCGATAGTGCTTTTGATTGGTGCCCGCCAGGTTGGAAAAACAAGCCTGATGAATTCGTGCGATTTACCGGGGAAGAAAATCTTTCTAAACGGGCAGGATCCTGCAATTGCCGAAATTTTTCAGAAAATGTCGGACATCGAACAATACCTGAAAATATACCTTGACCCAGATTTAAATGGGCACCTGCTACTCGACGAATTTCAGTATGTCCAAGGTATTTCTACAACTCTGAAACTATTGACCGACAAAAACCCTTCACTAAAAATTTTATGTTCCGGAAGTTCAAGCCTCGACATTCTGCAAAAAGTAGAGGAATCGCTGGCGGGGCGTATTCGCACCATCGAAGTACTTTCGCTCTCGTTTGAAGAGTATTTATTATTCAAGAATAGCCAGCTTCATCAGCTATTCCAATCGTTTGATACCGAAACCCAAGGTTCGGCACTAACAGTACCGATAGAAGAAGCATTGACAGAATATTTGCTTTACGGCGGTCTTCCCCGTGCAGCGCTTACAACAAATCCGGAAGAAAAAGCTGAGATATTGAACGACATCTATCAAACTTACCTGCTGCGGGACGTTCGAAACTATGTAGCCAATCAGGATTTTATTGGATTTAACAAATTGCTCAGGATACTGGCATCACAGATTGGTAATTTGCTAAATATTAATGAGCTAAGCCGACAAGCAAATCTGCCTTATAAAAGATGCGAAGAGTATTTATCTTTGCTTGAACAAATGTACATTATCAGGCTAATTGAACCTTATTACACCAATAAGCGAAAAGTCATCGGTAAAATGAAAAAGCTCTATTTTTATGACCTTGGACTACGAAACCGAATTGAAGGGAATTTCAATGATCTAACGTTCAGGGCTGATAACGGCGCTTTGTTCGAAAACTATGTGATGCTCGAACTTTGGCGCAACAAAAAGAGCTCAGGTTCATTACAGTTTTACCGAACCAGCGACGGCACCGAAGTTGACTTTATTCTCAACCAACTGAATGATATAATTGCCATCGAATGCAAATACAAGGAACTGGCGAAACCGATCAGCCTTGCGGGCATGAACAACTTTTGCGAAGCTGAATCAATCCAGAGAAAATACATTGTGAATAAGAGCCTGAATTCATATTTCAACCACACGAAACTGATTCAGGGATTTTTAGTTGATCGGATCAAATAAATGGGAATATTACTCCAATTATTTTACCTTTGCCCCCGAAAATTGAAAAGGTAAACCAGATTGTATGTCAGCAGATAACCGGTATATGGCGCGTGGGGTGTCGGCTTCGAAGGAAGACGTGCACAACGCCATTCAAAATATCGACAAAGGCTTGTATCCAAAGGCTTTTTGTAAAATTATTCCCGATATTTTGGGCGGCGATCCCGAATGGTGCAACATTATGCACGCCGACGGTGCCGGAACCAAATCGTCGCTGGCTTATATGTATTGGAAAGAAACCGGCGACCTCTCGGTTTGGAAAGGTATCGCTCAGGATGCGCTGATTATGAACATCGACGACCTGCTTTGCGTGGGTGCAACTGATAACATTTTATTATCATCAACCATTGGCCGGAATAAAAACAAAATTCCGGGCGAAGTGATTGCCGCCATCATCAACGGAACCGATGAATTGTGTACCGAATTGCGCAGCATGGGCGTGAATGTTTACCCAACCGGAGGCGAAACTGCCGACGTGGGCGATGTGGTGCGCACCATCATTGTCGATTCAACAGTTACCTGCCGCATGAAACGCGCTGATGTGATTTCGGCGGATAACATTCAGGCTGGCGATGTGATTGTTGGTCTGGCTTCGTTTGGACAAGCGACTTACGAAAAAGAATACAACGGCGGCATGGGTAGCAATGGTCTGACTTCGGCCCGCCACGACGTTTTTGCCAATTACCTGTCACAAAAATATCCTGAAAGTTTCGATCCGGAGGTTCCGGCGGATTTGGTGTATTCAGGAACAAAAAAACTGACTGAAGCTATTGAAGGCGTTGGGCTGGATGCCGGGAAACTGGTGCTCTCTCCTACCCGCACCTATGCGCCTTTCGTGAAAGAATTGCTGGCTCAATTACGCCCCGAAATTCATGGAATGATACACTGTTCGGGCGGAGCTCAAACCAAAGTAATGCACTTTATCGATCTGGTACACGTGATTAAAGACAACCTTTTTCCTGTTCCGCCGCTGTTCAAAATGATTCAGGAAGAATCGGGCACCGACTGGAAGGAAATGTACAAGGTTTTCAACATGGGTCACCGCTATGAAGTATACTTAGCCCCTGAATTCGCTGAACAGGTTATCGCCATTGCCAATAGTTTCAACATCAACGCCCAAATTGTTGGTCGCGTTGAAGCCTTCGAAGGCAAAAAACTGACCATCGAATCGCCTTTCGGCACCTTTGAATATTAGCTACACTTACTATCTACGGGCAAACTCCGCCCATGTGCCTCATTCATCATTCATAAATAATAAATCACAACTATAATGGCAGATTATTCATTACTCGAAAAATACGAAGCAATTCGCTACCGCTTCGAAGAAGTAGGCTCACAAATCACCGATCCCGGTGTGATGAGCGACATGAAACGCTACGTTAAGCTAAATCAGGAATACAAACGACTGGAGTCGTTGGTTGGTGCATTTAAAGAATACAAAGCCCTGATTGAAAACATTGAAACCGGCAAAGAAATGCTGGATTCTGAAACCGATCCGGATTTGCGCGAAATGGCCAAGGAAGAAATTGACGCGAGCGAAGTCCTAATTCCGAAAAAAGAACAGGAAATCCGCTTGTTGCTGGTTCCTGCCGACCCTGAAGACGGTAAAAATGCGATCCTTGAAATCCGCGCCGGAACCGGTGGCGACGAGGCCAGTTTGTTTGCCGGCGACTTGTTCCGTATGTACAGCAAATTTTGTGAGCGCAAAGGCTGGAGATTGGAAGTTACCAATACCAGCGAAGGCACTTCGGGCGGATACAAGGAAATTGTGGCCAAAGTTTCGGGCGAAGGCGTTTATGGCATCCTGAAATACGAGTCGGGCGTTCACCGCGTACAGCGCGTGCCGCAAACCGAAACTCAGGGACGTGTGCACACTTCGGCGGCTACCGTTGCCGTTTTACCTGAAGCCGAAGAATTTGACGTTGAACTAAAAGATGCCGATATCCGCAAAGACACCTACTGTTCGTCGGGACCTGGCGGACAGTCGGTAAATACAACCTATTCTGCTATTCGTTTGACGCACATTCCAACCGGAATAGTGGTAACTTGTCAGGACGAAAAATCGCAGTTGAAAAACTTAGCCAAAGCGATGGTTGAATTGCGTACACGTATTTACAACATGGAATACCAGAAATACATCGATGCCATTGCGTCGAAACGTAAGACCATGGTTTCAACCGGCGACCGTTCGGCTAAGATCCGTACCTATAACTGGCCGCAGGGACGTATCACCGATCACCGCATCAACTTGACGATTTACAATCTTCAGGCGGTAATTAATGGCGACCTCGACGAAATCATCGAAAAGCTGATGGTGGAAGAAAACTCAGAAAGACTGAAAGAAGCTGAAATATAATGTAAAAATGTTACGAGTTCCGGGTTACAGGTTGCGGGTTTTAACTCGTAACTCGCAACACGAAACTCGCAACTGCTGAAACAAAAACACAATAAGAAAATGAACCGCGAACAACTTTTTGAACAGATTAAGCAGAAGCGCAGCTTTTTATGCGTTGGACTCGATACCGATATTCTGAAAATTCCGGCACACCTGAAAGATACCAGCGACCCGATTTTTGCCTTCAATAAGGAAATCATAGATGCTACCCAGGATTTGTGCGTGGCTTACAAACCGAACCTTGCATTCTACGAAAGTCAAGGTGTTGCCGGCTGGATCAGCCTGGAGAAAACGGTGAATTACATCCGAGAAAAATATCCGGAGCAATTTATCATTGCCGACGCCAAGCGCGGCGATATTGGCAATACCTCGAATTTGTATGCCCGTGCATTCTTCGATCACATGGATTTTGATGCTGTGACCGTAGCTCCATATATGGGCGAAGATTCGGTGAAGCCATTCATGACTTACCTCGACCGCTGGGTAATTTTGCTGGCGTTGACATCAAACAAGGGCGCTGCCGATTTCCAATACCTGAAAAACGAAGCAACCGGCGATCAACTGTTCGAGTCGGTGCTGAAAACCTCGCAAAACTGGGGAACAACCGACAACATGATGTATGTGGTGGGCGCTACCAAAGCTGAAAAGCTGGAAGAAATCCGCGAGATTGTTCCCGATCACTTCCTTTTGGTTCCCGGAGTTGGCGCACAAGGCGGAAGTCTGGAAGAAGTGGCCAAATACGGCATGAACGACATGTGCGGCCTGCTTGTGAACTCCTCGCGCCAGATTATTTATGCTTCGGATGGCGAAGATTTTGCCGAAAAAGCCCGCGCCGAAGCCATGAACGTTCAGGTTGACATGGAAGAATTGTTGCTCGAAGCTGATTTGCTGTAAAACAACGTTATTGAGCGGGTGACTTTGAGTCACCTGCTCAATATACATGATATACAAACTTCGGAAAGCCTTCTGAAATGAAGATTTTCCGAAGTTTTTTATTTACTTTAATTGTCAGATTTATTTAAGAGAAAATGCTAAAACTTCGACCTCACCACATCTTGGACATTGTTCGAAACATTGGGCACAATCGCCCCACTAAACCGCATCCGCTGGGCCATAACGTTCATGGGATCACTCTTGAAATTATAGACAATCCGGATAAACCATTAAAGCTGGTTATTGGAGCCGATGATATTTGCACTCCCTGCACAAAGCTCAATGCTGATTTGATCTGTATGGATGTTATACCACAATGCGATGACAAACCATCGAAACAAAAATACAACGACGCACTCGACCTCAAAGTACTTCAATATCTTGGTATAAATGTTGAGCAACCACTTACTGTCAGAGAATATCTTCAAATCGTAAACTCGAAACTTGAAGGAATCGAGAAAATTTGCACGCACCCGAAAGAAGACGAGAATTATCGTTTGGAAGGCTTAAAAGAAGGACTTCAAAAATTGAATATTCGCTGAAAGTTATCCAAGAAACAGCAAAGTCAACAACAAATACCGGCAAATCATCCCAATTGTTGAATATAGCAATGCATCTTTTTTGCGGTATTTTAACATACCGGTAGCCAGCGAAATAATGGGCGACGACAGTGGCAACAAGTTGGAAAAAAACAATGCCCAGTTTCCGTATCTTCGAATCTCATCCTCGGCTTTTTCGTATCGTTTACGCCCGATTAGCTTATCGATAATTCTTGCACTGAAAAAATAACCAATCAGATAATCAATAACCTGTGAAGATAATGCCGTAGACACTGCGACCAGGTTGAGCATTACCGGATCGTAACCAGTTCTTAAATAGAAAATAAATGCCAATTCCATAGGCATCAAAAAAAAACAGAACAAATATCCCAAAAAATTGACTATTGCAAACGAATACAAGCTCTTTTCGCCGGCTTCGTATATGTCACGTCCAATGGTAAGCGACCCAATAACGGCCATGATAACAATCAGAATTAACAGAATGGATAACCGTCGGTAATCAATATGCGGGTATAGATCTCTCATTGAAAAGGTATGTTATATCAAATTTAGCAATCATTTTGAGAATGTCAGAAAATAAAGCCAAATTGCATCTATAAGCCTGAACAAACTAAAATAACTCAAACAAATGAAATTCATAGCATTAGTAATAATATCCGGTCTTTTAATCAGTTCGTGCCAACACAAAAAAAGTGAATACCTGAAAATCGCAGGCTATGCACAGGGAACATCGTTCCATATTACCTACGAAAACTCAAATAATGTAGATTACAGCGAGGCCATTGATTCTATACTGAGAGCCTTTGATAAATCGTGCTCCATGTACGATTCGACTTCCATTATTTCGAGAATCAATAACAACGATCCAACCGTTGAAGCTGACGACTGGTTTATAGATGTGTTCAAAAAATCGGTTGAAGTTAATGCCTTATCTGAAGGCGCCTTGGATATAACAGTTGGCCCGGTTGTTCGTGCCTGGGGTTTTGGGACACAACCAATGGCCAAGCACGACACCGCTTACATCGACAGCCTTTTACAATACGTTGGCATGGAAAAAGTTAAACTCGTTGGCCGAAAAATAGTCAAGCAACGTCCCGGAGTTTCACTCGATGTAAATGGTGTTGCACAAGGCTATTCGGTTGACGTCCTAGCCAAATTTTTCGACAAAAAAGGAATCAAGAATTACCTTGTTGAAATTGGTGGAGAAGTTCGTAGCAAAGGGACCAATGCAAAAAACACGCTTTGGCACGTTGGAATTGACCGTCCTGCAGACAACAATCTTATTCCGGGCCAGCAAATTCAGGCTATAGTTGAACTTAACAACAAATCGTTGACGACTGCAGGAAATTACCGGAAATTTTTTGTTGAAAATGGCGTCAAATATGGGCACACCATTAATCCAAAAACAGGATATCCGGCTAAAAATACGATGCTCAGTGCTACAGTCGTAGCCGACGATGCCGTTACTGCCGATGCCTGGGATACTGCCTTCATGGTTCTAGGAATTGAAAAGAGCAAGAAAATCCTGAAAAAGCTTAAAGGAATCGAAGTCTATTTTATTTATAGCAACGAAAAAGGCGAATACCAAATTTACTGTTCCAATGGATTGAAAAAGATGATCGTTGAACAGAAATAACCTGCTATTGAAGGCTTTCTTTCATTAAATCAGGACGGTTGGTTGTAATTGCCGAAACACCTAATTGAACCAGGCGTTTAGCTTCATCCGGATCATCAATTGTCCACGACAACACTTTAATTCCAGTTTTTTGAGCTTTCATCATCAAATCCTCATTAACGATTTTGCAATACAGATTAATACCGTTTAGTTTATTCTTATTTACTTCTGGTAATTTTTGTTCAACTAAAGCAACGGAACTACTAAGCCAGTAACAGGCATTTTTAGGGAATAGTTTTTTCGCCTTCACGATAGTTTCCCAATCAAAAGCGATAAAGACCATCTGCTTCTTTTTACCTGATGATTTTACTATCTTTTCCAGGAAAGGAAAAATTTCGGGGCCACATTTTATCTCGATAACCAGCTTCTTTCCCTCTGGCAATGTGGCAATTAATTCGTCCAGGAAAGGAATTTTTTCACCTTTATATTTGGGATCTTTCCATACCCCGGCATCCAAATTTCGTAATACATCCGAATTGGTATCTGCAAATTTATAAGTCTGACCTGTAGTGCGTTTGGTATTGCTATCGTGCATTACCATAACTCGGTTGTCTTTCGTTAAATAAATATCACATTCAACTGCATCGGCATTTTGTTCCCAAGCTAGTTTAGCAGATGAAATTGTGTTTTCAGGAGCAAGAAATGAAGAACCACGATGAGCAATTATAAGTGTTTGTGCCTTAGTAAACAAGCTAAATTGCAGAATTACAGCAACAAATATAAAAATACGCATAGCAAGTATTCAATTGGTTTAGAAAAGTGAAGATACAATTTGAATGACAAACAAATTCAATTTTCACAATAAACTTCTATAAAATCAGAAATATCAAACACAAAATTTTTATCACTTTCAAATATCTTTATTCCAAAAATGACCGCACAACAACAAACACAGAGATATAATTGCCAATTCTTTCATCGTTCAGCCTATTTAAACTATGCGCTAAAACACTGTAATAAAGAGTAATGCCTTTCTCTTTTTCAAGCATTCTTTTCACTTCATCCGCCACAATTAATTATTCAGGAAGCTACCAGCAATTCAATTTAATAACTATTTTTGCGACGTTTATTAAACGTTCACTTAGTTCATTCGAAATCAATAATGTTTACTCATATCTCCCGCTTAATTTTAAAGCATCGCACAATCATCATTATAGTTCTTTCGCTCCTGACAGCTTTCATGGCTTTCAAAGGGAAAGATGTAAAATTATCTTATGAAAATTCTTCTCTACTCCCGGTAAAAGACAGTACCAGGATTGAATATCAGGAATTTAAAAAACTCTTTGGTGAAGACGGAAATGTTATTGTGATTGGAACTATAAATCCTGATTTGTTTAAACTTGAACAATTCAATGCCTGGACCGATCTGGGTAATGAAGTTCGAAAAATAGACGGAGTTCAAGAAGTACTTAATATTTCAAGAGCCATCAACCTGGTGAAAAATGAAGAGATTCACCAGTTTAAGATTGTTCCTCTTGTTGCACAAAAACCAACAGTACAGGCAGAAGTAGACAGTATAAAAAATCAGGTTCTTAAGCTGAAATTTTATGAGGGCTTGCTCTACAACCCAAAGACCAAAGCCACACTAATGACTGTTACGCTTGACAAAAAGAAATTAAACGATATTAGTCGGATAGCTATTACCAATAGTATTACTAATGCTGTTGAAGCGTACAAAACAAAATGCAATGTTGAGGTTCATTGTTCTGGAATGCCTTATATCAGAACGATTACCATGCAAAAGGTAAAGCACGAATTGTTCCTTTTTGTTATCATCAGTATTGCGGTGGCAACATTCATAATGTTTCTGTTCTTCAAATCGATACGTGTTATCATCAGTTCGCTTTTAATTGTTGGCATCAGCATAATTTGGGTGATGGGAACTCTAGTTTTGTTTGGCTACAAAATCACCATTTTAACAGGGGTAATTCCGTCACTCATTGTAATAATCGTAATCGAAAACTGCATTTACATCCTCAATAAATACCATTGGGAATTCCGTAGTCATGGCAATAAAATGAGAGCATTGTCGCAGGTTATTCATCGTATTGGTTTTGCTTCTTTAATGACCAATGCTGCTACTGCTCTTGGTTTTGCAGCCTTTATATTAGTTCCAAACCAAATGCTGCGTGAATTTGGCGTAATTACTTCAATCAACATCATGGTTCTTTATATGTTGACAATTACGTTACTCCCAATTTTTTTCAGTTGGTTTGCAGCACCAACTCCCAAACATTTAAAACATCTCGACAGTAACTTTTTTGGCGCTGTACTCGATAAAGTGATTTACCTGATAAGTAACCGTAGAAAACTGATTTACAGCATCGCCGGAACTCTTGTGGTGGTAGGATTTATTGGGCTTAGCATGATGAAAACTTCTGGAAAAGTTGTTGACGATTTTCGGTCGGATGATCCTACTTTACTTGATTTGAAATTTTTTGAGAAACACTTTGGCGGAGTAATGCCATTTGAAATTTCAGTTGATACAAAAAAACGAAATGGGATTTTGACTTACTCGACGATCCAGAAAATTGACAAACTACAAAATCTTATTAATCAGCATCCGGAATTTTCGAAACCACTGTCGTTGATCGAAGTTTTTAAGTTTGCGCGCCAATCATATTTCAACGGCGACTCAAGTAAATATTCTTTACCAAGTTCCATGGAAAAGAATTTTATTTTCGGCTATATTCCACAAAATGTTTCGGGAACCAGTAAGGAAAACAATGGTAACAGCCTTCTGAAATCATTCATAGACAGTACTAAACAAATTACCCGAATCAGTTTCCAAATGCGTGATGTCAGCACAAAGCACATGGATTCACTGATGAGCAATATCTTACCTCAAGTCGACTCTATTTTCGATGAAACCAAGTTTAACGTAAAAGTTACCGGGAATAGCGTTGTTTACGCAAAAGGGACCAACTTCCTGATTCGAAATTTGTTGGAAAGTGTGATCATTGCTATCATACTGATTTCTGTTTTGATGGCCTTCCTTTTCGTTTCGTTCCGGATGATTCTGGTCTCAATGGTACCCAATATAATACCACTTATTATTACTGCTGCAATTATGGGCTTTACTGGTATCCCAATAAAGCCATCTACTATCATAGTTTTTAGTATAGCGTTGGGAATTTCGGTCGATAATGCTATTCAGTATTTATCAAGATATCGCCACGAATTTAAAGTGACAGGCGGAGCCATCAGGCAATCGGCATTAAATGCTTTACAGGAAGCTGGTTTTAGCATGATATATACCAGTATTGTATTGGTCCTTGGATTTAGCGTATTTATTGTCTCTGAATTCGGCGGAACGCAGGCGCTTGGTATATTAATATCAACCACATTACTTATCGCAATGTTCTTTAATGTTATGGTCTTGCCATCACTTTTGTTATCGCTTGATAAGCTTTTGGTCAGCAAATCGTTCACCGAACCCATTGTCGAAATCTTTGAAGAAAACGAAGAAGAAGACAAACAACTTGAAGCTGAATTCCCTGAAGACGAGATTAAATAAATATTCTATCGTATTTTCAAATTTCTGATTACCATGGCAATTAAAACGTTGATTTGTTCATTTATCGTTATGTTTATTTTTGCCGGAATTACATTTTCAGGTCAGGCTCAAACACTAGAACTTGAGTTGAACAGTAAAGATGGAATCTACAAACGTGGTGAAATAATCAAAGTAATAGCAATACTATCCAATCGTACCAACGACTCGCTAATTGTAAAAGTCTGGAAAAACAACGACCAACTTTTATTAAAATCGGCTATCATTCCAACAAAAGATACATGTGTAATTTATTCAGGAGTCTGGCATGAACCCTGCTCTATCCGAATTTCAGCGAGCCAAAAAGAAAATAAAAAACTGATAGGTTTAATAGTCGATCCGTATAGGTTAAAACCAGGAACCGACTACCCCAAAGATTTAAAAAAATACTGGGAACAGGAAAAAGCTGCCCTAAAAGCTTTGCCGATGAACGTAAAGTCGGATAAAGTTGATTCGAAACAAGCAGGCATTATCTGTTTCAATACCGAGATTAATTGCATTGGGCCTAAACCAGCGAGAGGATATTACGCTAAACCCCAAAACGCAAAAACGAAATCGCTGCCTATTGTTCTGTTGGTACATGCAGCCGGAGTAAAAGGGTCGTGGTGCCGATCTGAAATACAAAATGCCACTGATTATGCAAAAAAGGGAGCGCTTTGCTTCGACCTCAATGCACATGGAATGCTTAACGGACAACCTGACGAATATTACAACAACCTGGAAGCCGGAGAATTAAAAGAGTATTTTTTCAAAGGGTTGGAAAGCAGAAATGATCTGTATTTCAGAGGTATGTACCTGCGATTGATTCGTACACTAGACTACCTTACTCAACAGCCCGAATGGGATGGCAAGCGACTAATAGTGATTGGCGAAAGCCAAGGCGGAGGACAAGCTTTGGCAGCTGCCGGGCTCGAACCACGTGTTTCAGCGGTTGTAGCAACTGTTCCGGCCATGTGCGACTGGGGCGGCACCATAGTAAACCGTAAGGGTGGATGGCCACAATTGTTCGAACAACCTGGGAACAAAGAAAACATGAAAAAAGTTCTTCCATACTTTGATACTGCTCATTTGCTAAGATTATCGAAAGCAACAATTGTCGTTGAGATAGGACTTGTTGACAACACTTGTCCGTCAACATCAATTTATGCTGCTATTAATCAGGCAAAAGGGGAAAAAATTATTTATCCGGTTATTTACCGCGAACATAGCTGGCCAACCAACGAACAACGTGCCACCCACTGGGACAAAATGGTTTTCGAACAAAAAAATACATTTATCGACAATTACATCAGATAAATCATCTGTAATTCAGCTATTTAATCTTATTTAACTATTAATTGACTATTTTCATTCAAATCTTATTTATCTTCGAAGTCCTAATTTTTACATGAAGAAAAATTAACATTCATGAAAAAATTAAGAAAAACTAATCACTTGATTAATTTTTTCAACAAATTTGATCTTCAGTTTAGCTGTACACAATTCCGAACCAGCCATTCGGTTGTTAATAGCAAACTCTTACAGAAACAGAAAACAAACATGGGTAAAAAATCTGCAATAGTTGGTCATCTTCTTTTGAACAGACTGCAACTATTACTTATCTTTCTATGCACATCAAATCTTGCTTTTTCGCAGCTAACAACAGTTCGCGGAAAAGTTACAGATCAGGAAACAGGCCGCCCAATTCCATTTTGCACCATAATATTTAAGAAAACCCCGCTTGGAACGACAACTGATTCACTGGGAAATTACCAGTTGACAAGTAAAATAAAGGTTGATTCGATTCAATTTACAACTGTTGGATATTTCGGACGAACTTTTGGAGTTAAGCCATTTACTGTAAATGAAATACAGGTTGAAATGAAACCTGAAGTAATTGACCTGAAGGAAGTAACTGTTCAACCCGACGACAGTCCTGTCAGAAGAGTCCTGAAAGAAATGGTAAAGAATAAGAAAAGAAACAATCCGGCAAAATACGACCGCTATTCCTACCGAAAATACACCAAATGGGAATATCACCTGAATAATGTAGGTCCGAAAATGATCAACTCCAAAGCCTTTAAAAACAACCAGAATGTTTTTAAAACGGCCGAAGACAGCACAAAATTCTTACCAATATATTTCTCGGAACAACTGGTTTACAACGAAGTGCAGCGAAACCCTTCGAAACAGAAATCAACAGTTCTGGCCGATAAAACCTCGGGCGTTGGCGTGCTCGACGACCTGGAAATATCGGGTTATACCAGTGCTCTCGACATGGAGGTTAACTTTTATGACAATTACATTACCCTCTTTGCCCAGAACTTTGTAAGCCCACTAGCCGACAACGGATGGTTTTACTATAAATATTTCCTTACCGACAGCACCATTGTAAACGGGGTAAAAAACTACCAGATCCGGTTTATCCCGCGCCGTGTTGGAGACAAAGTTTTTAAAGGGTACATGACAACCGAAACCAAAGATTTTTCGTTGGTTGATATTGATGGCGAATTATCGAATACCAGCTATCTCAATTTCCTGAAAAGCATGAAATTATCAGGAAGCTACCAGATGGTAAAAGACTCAGTTCCATTTTTCAGGAGAAACCAAATTGATGCTGTTTTCAATTATGTACCTTTAAAAAACAATCCGTCAAAGAAACCGATTAGTTTATTCTTTACGCAATCGTCGGTAATTGATAGCGTAAGCGTTAATCAACTGCAAGATGTAAAACTTACTGCCGGAAATGGGCGATTCGAAACAGTAACACTGCCCGATGCCAAATACCGTGATGACAATTATTGGGAAACTCACCGATTGGAAGAGCTCAACCACCGCGAAAAAATGGTTACAGGGACAATTGATTCGGTAAGTAACATTAAAGCAGTAAAGTTTGCCGACAATATTACGCGAATGAGCATGACGGGTTATTACGACCTTGGTAAGTTTGAATTTGGACCTTATGCAAGCACAATAAACACCAATAAGGTTGAGGGGTTGCACATTTTTGCTGGAGCCCGAACCAGTAGCGAGATAAGTACACGTTACATGGTTTGGGGCGGACTTGGATATGGGTTCCGGAACAAAAAACTAAATGGCATGGGCGGTTTTGGTTATAAATTTCCAACTATTCACCGGCAAATAGCCAAAATATCGTATGACGATAAAATTGTACGCTCAGGTGAAAATGAGAAGATTTTGTTCCTGTACGAAAATGCGTTATCTCCAACCGAAAATAACCTAATCTCGCAAATTTTCAAGCGTGACGAGCTCGACGAACTATTTCGCGAACAAAAACTTTCGGTAAACTACGAATACGAATGGCACCCGGGACTGATGAATAAGATCGGGGTAAATTACATTCGGCATTTTTCTCCTGAATTTTACCCGTTCATGCGAGCCGGATCGCCTGTTAGCGAGGTTTCGGCCATCGATTTTAACATCGATACCCGCTTTTCGTGGCTCGAAAAGGTGATCGACGATAAATTTCTTCGCGTTTATATGAATACCGATTACCCCATTATTCACTTCAATGTTGGCGGAGGACAGGTTTTTTATTCAGGAAAATCAAACTACTACGGAAAAATTTTAACAACCATTGAACAATACTGGCGAATTGGGCAAACAGCTTTTAATTATGCGATTGAAGGTGGAATCTACTTTGGAAAAATGCCGTACACCATGCTCGATATTCCACGTGGGAACGAAACCCAAGGATATTTTTCATACGACTTCAATATGCTGAATTACATGGAATATGTGCACGACAAATATCTTCACGCTTATCTCGAATATCACCTCAATGGTTTCTTTTTCAATCGAGTACCTCTTTTAAAACGATTAGGTTTACGAGAAGTCGTATCAGCAAAAGGGATGATTGGATCGTTTAACCCAAGTAATCAACAGATTGTTGAATTACCGTCGAGTATTACCAAAATGAGTAATCCATACATTGAGTTAGGTGCAGGAGTTGAAAATATTTTGAGATTATTCCGGGTTGAAGCAGTTTGGAGAGTGAAACCTCAATCGGTTCTTGGCGCTCCTTCGTTTGGGATCAGGGCTAAATTCGAAATTAAACTATAAGGTCTGAATTATTATCCCGAAAATCAGGATCCCCGGGGAAATCTACATTTTTACAAAATGGATTCTATTCTGAAGATGGTAATATGCAAAAAAATAAGTCCTGCAAAATTACTCTCGCAGGACTTACTCTTTTAAAATAAGATAATTCCAATTTTATTTACGATACTTTTGTTCTTCAAACTGCGCATCGATAACTGCAATTGTAACCATATTTACAATGTCGCGAACAGTACTTTCAACATTCAAAATGTGAATTGGTTTGTTTAATCCCATCTGGATTGGCCCAATGGTTTCGCTCATCCCAAATTCAAGCAACATTTTATACGCAATATTTGCTGAACTTAAGTTTGGGAATATCAACGTGTTTACGTTCATTCCATCAATCTTCGAGAATGGGAATTTCTCGTGACGTAAATCTTTGTGCAACGCAAAATTCAATTGCAACTCACCATCAATTTTCATATCAGGCTCATTTTCGTGCAAATACGCAACTGCATCGTGAACCAATCCAGGGCTTCCGGCAGCACGTGCGCCAAAGTTCGAATACGAAAGCATAGCCATAACCGGATCGGTATTGAACAGTTTCACTGAATCGTGCGCCAGTTTTGCAATATCAACCAATGTTTCTTTTGTCGGATGACTATTCACCATTGTATCTGCAAAAAATAGAGTTCCCATCTTGGTATTTACTATATTCAAACCGGCAATGTGGTTCAAACCTTCGCGCATGCCTACAATTTCGATAGCAGGCGTGATAGCATCCTGGTATTTGGTATAAACTCCGGTAATGAACGCATCAGCTTCGCCAGCTTCAACCATCATCATACCAAAATAGTTACGATCGAACATTTTTTCATAAGCTTCCTCATAAGTCATTCCCTCTCGCTGGCGCTTAGCTGTAAATATTTTGGCATACTTTTCACGCTTTGAGAATTCGCGATCGTGACGAAGGTTGACGATTTCAACTCCTTCTAGTTCAATGTCGTTATTTTTAATAAGCTTACCGATAATCTCTTCGTTACCAAGTAAAATCGGGATACAAATACCTTCAGCCCTTGCAACTGAAGCTGCTTTCAGCATATTGATGTGGTTGGCTTCGGCGAAAACCACACGTTTAGGATTTTCTTTAGCTTTTTCTGTCAATCCACGAATCAGCTTATTATCCAATCCCATGCGTTGCCGTAATTCATCTTCATATTTTGCCCAGTCGGTGATTGGCTTGCGGGCAATCCCTGATGCGATGGCAGCTTTTGCTACTGCAGGAGCAACTGTAACCAATAAACGTGGATCGAGTGGCTTCGGAATGATATACTGACGTCCGAAACTTAAATGATTGGCGTTATAAGCAGCAGTAACAACTTCAGGAACAGGTCTTTTCGCCAATTCAGCAATTGCAAGAACAGCAGCAACCTTCATTTCTTCATTAATTCCGGTTGAACGTACATCCAATGCGCCACGGAAAATGTAAGGGAACCCGAGTACATTATTTACCTGGTTCGGATGGTCACTACGCCCGGTGGCAAAAATGATGTCAGGACGAGAAGCCATAGCGTCGACATACGAAATTTCGGGATTTGGATTAGCACATGCGAATACAATTGGATTTGGAGCCATACTCCGAACCATCTCCTGAGTAAGGCATCCTTCCACCGAAAGGCCAAGGAACACATCAGAGCCCTCAACTGCTTCAGCTAAAGTATTGCAGGGAAGATTGGTTGCAAATGGTTTTTTACGGCTATTCAAATCGGTACGACGTGCTGAAATAACCCCTTTACTGTCAACCATCACAATGTTTTCAAGTTTGGCGCCAAGTGCCATATAAAGGGTAGTGCACGACGAAGCTGCTGCTCCGGCTCCATTCACTACGATCCTGATGTCTTCAATTTTTTTGCCAACCAGTTCTAGTGCATTAATCAGCGCCGCTGCCGAAATAATTGCAGTTCCGTGCTGATCGTCGTGCATAAGCGGAATATCAAGAGCTTCCTTCAATTGTTCCTCTATTTCAAAACATTCAGGAGCTTTAATGTCTTCAAGGTTAATGCCGCCAAATGTTGGCGAAATTGCTTTTACTACTTCAATAAATTTTGCAGGATCTTTTTCGTTTACCTCAATATCGAAAACATCGATATCTGCAAAAATCTTGAAAAGCAAACCTTTTCCTTCCATTACCGGTTTCCCGGCAACAGCGCCAATGTCACCTAGGCCCAGCACTGCTGTACCATTCGAAATTACCGCAACTAAATTTCCTTTGGCGGTGTAGTCGTAAGCAGCCTGATTATCTTTTTCTATTTCTAAACAAGGTATTGCAACGCCTGGAGAGTAGGCCAATGCCAAGTCGCGTTGAGTACTGTATGGTTTGGTAGGCACAACCTGAATTTTTCCAGGTCTGCCATCCTTGTGATAATTTAAAGCCTCTTGATTTTTTGAGTTATCCATCCCGTTAAATTTTGTTAGTTAATGTATTAATTCATTCTGTCCTACTACTTACCCTTCCTATTTTCTACTAGCGGGATTATAAAAGAACATTCGACTAATTTTTCCAAAAGTATTGTGAATTTCCGGTTCCTGATGTTAAAGAGATATAAACGTCAGAAAAAATTAACATTTGTATTGAACCTTTAGAGAGAAGTAGTATATGAAAAAATCACAACTGAAAACCAAACATATAAATTAGATCCAATTCTGAAGCAAAATTCAGGATTGGATCCAATTTATTCAATTTATACTGAAACACTTTTTTTAATAGCCCCAGTTTTTCATGATATCTATATCCTGTTTTACACAATCCAGTGGAACTTTCCCTTGGTACGATTCCTGTTCAATAATATAAACATTTGTACCACCCGTTTTTCGGCATAAATCGAGAACTTCCTTTACCGGAATTATTCCTTTACCCAGTATTGCGCTTTCATATTTTTCCTGGGTGTTAACCGCAATCTCGTCCTTAACGTGAATTAATTCAAATTTCCCGGGATATTGATTAATAACATCGATAGCTTTGGCTCCACCAATATACATATTACCAATATCAAGCTGCATAACTACTTTGTTTACATCAAGTTTCTGCATCATAATATCGAACAGCCTGGTTCCGTTCAGTTTTTCGGTGAACTCGGCCCAATGGTTATGGTAACCGAATTTCATTCCAAACTTTTGGCACAAATCACCACATTTATTAAATACATCGAGATACCTCACCAGATCATCATAAGTTTTCCGCATACTTTCGTCCATCCAAGGGCTGATAACATATTTTTGACCCATATAGGCGGCATCTTCAACAGTATATTTCCACGAATCAGAAAAGTCTTTTTTGGTTGCAATCCAGTGGTCTTTGCCCATTACGGTATGTCCGCTTGGCATTTTCAGCCCGAGGTCATCGAGTATTTTTTTAAATTCTTTAGCTGGATAACCATAGAATTTCCGATCAACATAATTAGCATGTTCGACATGCTCGTAACCCATTTTAGCAAGTTGTTTAAGTGTTGCAAGTGGGGCTTTTTGCATATCGTCACGAACTGAATACAGTTGCAATCCAATGATTTCAGATGGTTTAGTAGCAGCAAGCGATGTTTTCGACAAAAGAGCAGTTCCGGCTAAAAGAGCCATACTACTCTGGATAAATTTTCGGCGTGATGTTGTCATAGGTTTTCATTTTAATGTTTAGGCATTTATATAAGTTCTACCATTCACAAAATACAAGAAGACATTCAGTCAAATTAACTTACTACTTATTCTAAGTCATCATCTTCATTCAAAAGTAATTCCTCTATTACTTTTGGATAATGCTGATATTCCAACTCATGAATGCGCGCTGCAAGAGTTTCCGGGGTATCACCCTGTAGCAGAGGGCACGGAGCCTGGAAAATAATCTTTCCCTGATCGTAATTTTGGTTTACATAGTGTATCGTTATGCCCGATTCTTTATCCTTCGAAGCTAAAACTGCTTTATGAACATTCATTCCATACATTCCTTTACCTCCATATTTAGGAAGAAGCGCCGGATGTATATTTATTACAGTAAATAACTCTGTTAAGCTCCTGGGAACTAACCAAAGAAAGCCAGCCAGTACAATCATATCAATACGATGATCATACAACTTATCTAAAATCTCGTTACTCCGGTAAAATTCATCCGAATCGAAAGTAAAAGTTTCCACTCCTAACTTTTCAGCTCTAATCAGAGCATAAGCATTTTCGTTGTTCGACCAAAGCGAATCAACAACTACCTCCTTACTTGTTGAGAAGTACTCAATTATCCGTTGTGCATTGGTTCCCGAGCCTGAGGCAAAAATGGCAATTCGTTTCATTTACAATAGTTATTTATAATTTATGATCAATGGAATTTTAGAATAAAAGGTTCAAATATAGGTTTGAATTCCTTGTCCATCAACCTTTATTCATCCATTTAATTCATTTTTTGTTTGAAATATCAGGGGTAAATTTATTACTTTGCATCGAATTTTTTGAAACAATTTTAATATTAACCAAAAATTAGAGTTATGTCTGACGTTGCAGCAAAAGTAAAAGCAATTATTGTTGACAAATTGGGTGTTGATGAAAGTGAAGTAACCCCAGAAGCATCATTCACTAACGACCTTGGTGCTGATTCACTTGATACAGTTGAATTGATCATGGAGTTCGAAAAAGAATTCGATCTTGCTATTCCAGATGATCAGGCTGAAAAAATCTCAACCGTTGGTGAAGCTATCGCTCACATCGAAGCTAATTTGAAATAATAATAAAACAACATTATGGAATTTAAACGGGTAGTTGTTACCGGATTAGGAACTGTTAACCCGCTTGGCAATTCTATTGAGGAATATTGGGAAGGCTTGAAAAATGGGAAAAGCGGCGCAGGCCCTATCACCCATTTCGATGCCAGCACTCACAAAACAACTTTTGCCTGCGAGCTTAAGAATTTCGACCCTACTGTTTATGTTGACAAAAAAGAGATCAGGAAACATGATCCCTACACATTGTATGCATTTGCTGCGGCAGAGCAGGCAGTGGTAGATTCAGCCCTTGATTTGGAAACTGTAAACAAAGACAGGGCTGGAATTATTTGGGGTGCCGGAATCGGAGGTTTGCAAACCTTCTTCGAAGAAACGTTGAACTACAAGCACGAGATGCCTCGTTATTCTCCATTCTTCATTCCTAAAATGATTGCCAATATAGCAGGAGGTTTACTCTCTATCCGTTATGGATTCAGAGGGCCAAACTTTACCACGGTATCAGCTTGTGCATCAGCTTCTCACGCCCTTATTGAAGCAATGAACTACATCCGGCTTGGAAAAGTTGATGTATTCATTACCGGTGGCTCTGAAGCAGCAATCAATCCCGCAGGTTTAGCCGGATTTAATTCCATGCGGGCTCTTTCCACCAGAAACGATGATCCATTAACTGCATCAAGACCTTTTGATGCTGACCGTGATGGATTCGTAATGGGCGAAGGTTCTGGTGCTCTTATTCTTGAAGAATATGAACATGCAGTAAAAAGAGGGGCTAAAATTTACGCAGAATTAGTTGGAGGAGGAATGTCGGCTGATGCTTACCACATGACAGCTCCTGATCCAGATGCAGGCGGTGCATCATTAGTAATGAAATGGGCTATCGAAGACGCCGGAATGAAACCAGAAGACATTGATTATATTAATGTTCACGGAACTTCAACTCCGCTAGGTGATATTGCTGAACCAAAAGCAATTCAAAAAGTTTTCGGTGACCATTCCTACAAACTTAGCATCAGCTCTACCAAATCAATGACTGGTCACCTTTTAGGGGCCGCCGGAGCTGTTGAAGCTATTGCATCAATCCTGGCAATAAAACATGGTATCATTCCGCCAACAATTAACCACTTTAACGACGATCCTGAAATAGATCCAAAATTTGATTTTACTTTCAATGTCGCTAAAGAACGTAACATCCAAACAGCTTTAAGCAATACGTTTGGTTTTGGTGGACACAACGCTTCTGTTATTTTTAAGAAAATTTAATAAAAGTGATACGAACCATCGTTCAAAGAATAAAACTCTTTTCTTCTTCTAGAAAAGAGTTTTATTTATTTCTAAAATCGTTATTAGGCTTTTACCCCACAAATCTGAGGGTCTACGATATCGCAGTTATTCACAAGTCAGCTTCAAAACTTGATTCGCAAGGAAACTTCATTAATAATGAACGACTTGAATACCTGGGCGATGCCATCCTGGGAGCAGCAATTGCTGATTTCCTGTATAACCGATTTCCAAACCAGGACGAAGGTTACCTCACCCAAATGCGATCAAAACTAGTTAACCGAAGTTTCTTAACACAATTAACTTACCAGATTGGGCTTAACCATTATATCCAATCAAACACAACATCAACCATCGAATCGAGCCACATTTATGGTGATACCCTTGAAGCATTAATTGGTGCAATTTACCTGGACAAGGGTTATTTAGAGGCCAAAAAGTTTATTACCAGAAAATTATTAAATAATTATGTAAATCTGGCAGAAGTTCAAAACACCAACTCTAACTACAAAAGTCAGTTGATCGAATGGTCGCAAAAAAATAAGAAAGCTGTATCTTTTGATACTTCTGACGAAAGTAAAAATGACGGGAAACAGCCTTGGTTTACCGCAACTATTGAAATAGACAATGAACTTTTGGGTAAAGGTTCGGGTACATCAAAAAAAGAAGCCCAACAAAATGCCTCACGGGTAGCCTTAGACCGAATAAAAGATTTGTTTCCAGAGCCATCTGTTCAGGAATAAAAGATTTCTCTTCATAACTTTATATCTCGTCATTTTTGCTAAAACAGTAATCGGTAATATTTTCTTCTATTTCCGAAAATGTCAAATGGAAAAATCCTTCATGTCAAAATACCATAAAACCATGAAGATCAGGCTGTGTTAAATATTGTTAAGTTTAATTATCAGCAAGTTTAAAAATTATCTTTGCAAAATGAGTAAACGGGTAATTCTTACATTGATTGTAATTATAGCATTGGTTACGACTGGATTGATTATTGTCCAGACCAACTCTATTATTAAAGCCCTTGAAATAAAAGAGGAGTCATTCAATACGTCAATAAAAAATGCACTGTTAAGTGTATCGAACCGTCTTGAAATGGAGGAAGCTTCAAGCATGGCTGCCTTCGAAAAAAGTATTTCAATTCAACATGAGAACTCAGGAGCTCTTTCTCCGCTCGGATTATTGTCAAATCCCAAGGATCTTCAAATTTCATGGCGCTATTCACAACAAATTTCAAATGGAATTGCTACAGAAGAATATAATATTGAATTTGGAACCAATGACAATGATGGAAATGAAAGAGGACGTCCTGGTGATTACCCAAATGCCTTTGACAGAATACATGAATATAACGACTTCGTAAGCAAACAGTACCATGACAGAATGGAGCAACAGATTCGTTTTTTACGTCTGTCTCAAATTAGAAGTATCCAGTCGGCTCTGCCGATTGAAGAACGTCTACCACCAACTCTGGGCCGGTTAATACGCACTGAATTAAAAAAACAAGGAATTTCTCTTGATTTTAAATGTGCAGTAAAAACGTTTTCAAGGGGAAAAGAACGATTTGCCTTTGGCGATAAAGATTATAACCCTAAGGAAAAGAAAGAATACCAGGTATTATTGTTTCCAAACGATGTTGAAGAACAACTAAAACCAAACTGGCTTTACGTCTATTTTCCGAAGCAGGACAGCTATTTGCTGAAAGAAACCGGATTGTGGGTAATCCCAACATTTGTCCTTACAGCCATGCTGATTGGAATTTTCATCTTCACCATTATGATTATCCTTCGCCAGAAAAAATTATCGGAAATAAAGAACGACTTTATTAACAACATGACACACGAATTAAAAACACCTATATCAACAATTTCGCTTGCCAGTCAAATGTTACGTGATAATACAGTTTCAAATACTCCTAAAACAATCGAGCATATATCCGGAATAATCTTTCAGGAAAGTAAACGTTTAACCACCCAGGTTGAAAAGGTATTGCAAATGGCTGTTTTTAATGAAGGAAAGCTTAAACTCAAGTTTAAGGAAGTGAACATTAATACATTAATAAACTCGGTTGTTTTAAACTTTGAACTTAGGGTAAAGTCTAAAAACGGTGAACTGGTTTCCGAACTCAGGGCCGATCCTTCAATTATAAAAGGGGACGAAGTGCATATTACAAATGTTTTATTTAACTTGCTCGATAATGCAGTGAAATACAGCAAAGAAGAACCCAAAATAGCCATATCAACTGGTATTGAAGATGGATATGTTGTGGTTTCGGTTAAAGATAACGGCATTGGCATCTCAAAAGAACATCTTGGCCAGATTTTTGAGAGGTTTTATCGTGTTCCAACAGGCAATGTTCACGATGTAAAAGGCTTTGGACTAGGTCTAAGTTATGTAAAAATCATTGTTGATGCCCATCGGGGAAAAGTTAAAGTTGACAGTGTTATAAATAAAGGAACAAAATTCATGATATATTTTCCAATAAATTTTGACGAACATGGAAAAAAAAGTAAGATTGCTTTTGGCCGAAGATGACGAAAATCTCGGTCTGTTGCTTAAAGAATACTTAATTGCCAAAGGGTATGATACCGATTTATATCCCGACGGAGAAGCTGCATACAAAGGATTTACAAAGAATCAACAGTACAACCTTTGTATACTTGACATTATGATGCCAAAAAAAGATGGTATTTCTTTGGCAAAAGACATTCGTTTATTGAATATGGATATTCCAATTATTTTCCTCACAGCCAAAAATATGAAGGAAGATGTTTTGGAAGGTTTCAAAATTGGCGCCGACGATTATATCACCAAACCTTTCAGTATGGAAGAGCTTATTTTCCGTATCGAAGCCATTTTAAGAAGAGTAAGCCAGGATAACAGCTCAACTGAAAACGCTATTTATCAGCTTGGTATATACTCGTTTGATTCGCGCAAACAAATCCTTTCAGGAGGAGAAGAAGGTGAGGTGAAACTTACAACAAAAGAGGCAGAGTTGCTTCGCCTACTTTGTAATAATGCAAATAAAGTTTTGGAGCGTAATTTTGCCTTGAAGACTATCTGGATTGATGATAATTACTTTAACGCCAGAAGTATGGATGTGTACATTACCAAACTAAGGAAACACCTTAAAGACGATCCGAAAATTGAGATCATTAATGTACATGGTAAAGGCTATAAACTAATATTATAACCATAGTAAAACAAGAAATCCTGCAAAATTGCAGGATTTCTTGTTTTACTAATTAACTATGTGTTCTAATCTAATTTCAATACAGCAAGGAAGGCATTTTGTGGAACCTCAACATTTCCAACCTGTTTCATTCGTTTCTTACCCTTTTTCTGTTTTTCGAGTAATTTGCGTTTACGGGTAATATCGCCTCCGTAACATTTGGCTGTTACGTCTTTACGCACCGCTTTCACTGTTTCGCGAGCTATAATTTTTGCACCAATAGCTGCCTGAATTGCAATATCGAACTGTTGGCGCGGAATTAACTCTTTCAGTTTCTCACACATACGGCGGCCAAAATTGTAAGCATTATCGAAATGTATTAAAGTTGATAAAGCATCAACCATTTCACCGTTCAACAATATATCAAGCCTTACCAGTTTTGCAGGACGAAAATCGATAACATGATAATCGAATGAAGCATAACCTTTTGATATACTCTTAAGCTTATCATAGAAGTCGAATACAATCTCACCCAATGGTAAATCAAATACCAGTTCAACACGATCGGTAGTCAGGTAATCCTGTTTGATAAGTGTTCCACGTTTGTCGAGGCATAAAGTCATAATTGGGCCAATGTAATCCGAAGCTGTAATAATATTAGCACGGATAAAAGGCTCGTCAATATCATCAATTGTAGTTGATGCAGGCATTCCTGAAGGGTTATAAACCGTAATAGTTTCGCCTTTTGTAGTATGAACATGATACGAAACATTGGGTACGGTAGTAATCACGTTCATATCAAACTCACGATCAAGACGCTCCTGAATAATTTCCATGTGCAACAAACCAAGAAATCCACAACGGAAGCCAAAACCTAAAGCTGCGGATGATTCAGGTTCGTAAGTCAATGAAGCATCATTGAGCTGTAGTTTTTCCATAGCCGAACGCAAATCTTCATAATCCTCTGAGTCAATTGGATAAACACCGGCAAAAACCATTGGTTTTACTTCTTCAAAACCAGCAATGGCCTTATCACATGGATTTTTGGAATGCGTTATTGTATCACCAACTTTTACTTCCTTGGCGGTTTTAATATTGCAGATTACATAGCCAACATCGCCGGTTTGAAGCTCTTGTCGTTCTATCATCCCGAGTTTCAGAACACCTATTTCGTCGGCAATATAATCCTTACCAGCATTTACAAAACGTACAGCATCGCCTTTTCTGATTGTACCATTTACAACTTTAAAATAGGCAATTACACCCCGAAACTGGTTAAAAACAGAGTCGAAAATCAATGCCTGGAGTGGAGATTCTGCTTCGCCTTTTGGTTCGGGTATAACATTTACGATACGGTCCAAAATTTCTTCAATACCCATACCTGTTTTTCCGCTTGCCCTAATAATATCAGTCCGTTTGCAACCAATCAATCCAATAATCTGATCTTCAACAACCTCAGGCATAGCATTGGGTAAATCCATCTTATTCAGAATAGGAATTATTTCCAAATCGTGCTCGATGGCCAGGTAAAGGTTCGAAATGGTTTGCGCCTGAATTCCTTGCGTAGAATCGATAATAAGTAAAGCTCCTTCACAGGCAGCAATCGAACGTGAAACTTCATACGAAAAGTCGACATGCCCGGGAGTATCTATCAGGTTAAGGATATATTCCCGTCCACCATGCGAATATTGCATTTGTATGGCATGGCTCTTAATGGTGATACCACGTTCCTGTTCAAGGTCCATACTATCGAGTACCTGAGCTTTCATTGCCCTGGCATCAAGTGTCTTGGTATATTCGAGCAACCTGTCAGCTAATGTACTTTTACCGTGATCGATGTGCGCAATAATGCAAAAATTACGTATGTTTTTCATTCCTGATTTCTAAAAAAATCTTATTAATCAAATTGTCAAACTGATGTTGCCGCAAAGATATTTAAATTTCATTAACCCCAACAGAGACAAAAATATCCAGCGATAAAGCCTGTCAAAAAAATAGCGAGTTGTTCTGATTCAATTGGATTATATCTACCTTTGAAGCTCAAAATTATAGTCATTCGGAATGAAAAATCTGGCTTTTCTGATTTTATATCTGGTTATAGTCTCTTCCTGTAAGGAAATTTTTGACATACCCCCTCAATCGAGGATCAAAGCAACACTTTACAATTCAACAACTAAAAAATCAATTACACCTACAATAACAATTAAACCAGTTGGTCGCGACAGTTTATTTTACAACAATAAAAGCTCAGATTCTTTCATTTTGCCATTATCGCCCGACCAGTCCACCAGTTTCCAGGTAATTTTCGATTCAGTAATTGATACCATTACCTTTTTTCATCAAACAAATACTGTGTATGAATCAATGGAATCAGGTTTTTATTATGAATATAAACTCAAGCAAATTAATTCAACAAAAAATAGAATTTCGTCTGTACAAATTACTGACAGTTTGGTAACCAATATTTTACATGAAAACATTAAAATTTACATTGTTCCTTTGTCTTCTGGTAGTAATTAGTTATGGGCAGAAAGAACCGGAAAAGAAGATAAAGCCCAAACGGACAGATAATTACATCCGAATGAAAGGGCTTCGCATCTCTACTGACATAACACGGCCATTTCAGGATTTATGGATTAAAGGCAACCGGTATGGATCGGAATTTTCGGTTGATATGGAACTTTGGCCTAATCTTTTCCCGGTCTTCGAAACCGGACTTGACTACATGAAACTAAATACCAGCAATGTGAATTACAAAAGCTCGGGTAGTTATTCCAGAATCGGAATCGATTACAATGTACTTCAGGCAGAAAACACCAACGATAAAAATATATTTTTGGTTGGTTTACGTTACGGGTTTGCTTTAGCGAAGCAACAGGTAATTTCGTATACAATCGACTCGTATTGGAAGCCTGTAACTAGTGATTTTGGCAACCAGAATTTTGGCGCACACTGGGCCGAATTCCTGATTGGTATGAAAGGAGAAGTTATAAAGAATATATATTTGGGCTGGACTATTCGTGGTAAGATTCTAATTGATAATAAAGACCTTGGAATGCCGCCTGTATTTTTTATTCCAGGATATGGAAAAGCAAGCCACAGTTTCAATGCTGATTTTACTTATACAATTTCGTATAATTTGCCTTGGGATTTTCGTAAATCAATTGACAGAAAAAAGGCAGAGATAAACCAAGAGAAGGGAAAAGATAATACGAACAAAAAAACTGTTCCAAGAAAATAAAATAGCCGGTATATTACCGGCCATTTTATTTTTATCCTCAAAATTCAGTAAAGAATTATTTCTTTGCAGGAGTTTCAGCTTTTTTGTCTTTAGTGCAGCTTCCTTTTTTATCTGCACAACAAGATTTCTTTTCAGCTGCACATGATTTTTTCTGAGCTTCGGAGCATTCTTTCTTTGGTTTATCGTCGGTTACAGTTGATGCTGAAACTGTAGAAGCTGCCAAACCCATAGTGAAGGCTATAGCCAAAACCATTGCTAATTTTTTCATGATTGGATATTTTTATTGGTTAATATTAAATTCTGAAGCCAAACTAGAACATTTCAAACAAATAACAAAATGTATTAACAATTATTTGGAATAATTATAAATAGCAACATAACCTACGATCAAAATCCAAGTCTGCAAACAGTCTCAGGACTGATTAATTCACTCAAAACCTGTTCATTAATAACTTCAGAATTTAGAATTTCCTGATAAACAGAGGTTTGGTTAATATTTGCCATCTTTACTATTTCACAGGCACGCTCATAGCCAATTTTAGGAATAACAGCAGTAATTATCGCAGTAGAATTTAATACATTTTCCCGACATTTTCCCTCATTAGCGGTAATGCCCAAAATACAGTGAATTCGTAATATTTCTGAAGCTTTTATCAACAAATCGATGTTTTCCAATAACTTATCAGCAATCAAAGGCATAAACTGGTTTAACTCCAGATTTCCGGAAGCCGAAGCCTGTGTAATCACCACATCGTTTCCACAAACAGCTAATGCAGCCTGTGCTACTGCCTCAGGAATTACCGGATTTACTTTTCCTGGCATAATCGACGATCCTGCTTGCTTTTGTGGCAGAAATATTTCATTTAGTCCACCGTCTGGTCCGCTCGACATCAAACGTAAGTCGTTGCAAACTTTAATAAGGTTAACAGCACAGGTTTTCAACAAACCAGAAACTTCAACAAATACATCAGCGTTTTGTGTATTCTCAATCATATTTTCAGCTCTGGCCAAACCTATTCCGGTTATTTCGCGAAGGTTATCAACTACCCGAAAAATGAATTGACGAGGCGCACCTATACCAGAACCAATAGCCGTTCCACCCAGATTCACAACACGCAAACGCTCTTCACATTTGGAAAGGCGCCACCTGTCGCGGTTAAATGCTTCGGCATAAGCACCCATCTCTCGTCCAAGTGTTGTGAGTACGGCATCCTGCAATTGTGTTCGCCCTAGCTTTACGACATGGGCAAATTCCTTTTCTTTTGACTGGAAACTTTCCTGAAGGGCCAGAATTTCCCTTTCAAGTTTACGAATTAGCCGGATGGCTGCAATCTTGAGCGCCGTAGGGTAAGTATCGTTGGTCGATTGATGCAGGTTAACATCATCCAGTGGAGAAATGTACGCATAATCGCCCTTTATCTTCCCGGCAATCTCAAGCGAACGGTTAGCAATCACCTCATTTACATTCATATTAGTTGAGGTACCTGCCCCACCCTGAAAAGCGTCAACAACAATATGAGAATTCAAAACGCCCCTTGACAATTCAGTACAAGCCTGTTCAATTGATTCAGATTTGAGGTTATCTGAAAAATACCCTAATTGATGATTTGTTTTGCAACAAGCCAGCTTTACATCACCATACGCTTTAATTAATTCAGGATGAATTAATTTACCAGTAACAGGAAAGTTCTCCAAAGCACGTTCGGTATGAATTCCCCAAAAAACTTCGGACGAAATAGAACGGGAACCTAACAGATCAGATTCGGTACGGAATTTTCCCATGATAAACCAACATCAGTAAACTTAGCTCAAAACTAGTAAAATCTGTCGTTTAATGTGTATCATTTCTGATTCAGCCAGAGAATCGTTCAACTTAAGCATAAAGATATTCTTCAATTTTCCAATATTTGTTAAAATAAATCTTTTCAGGATCAATACTAAATTCTCCTCCATTCGAAAAAACAGTAATATCAGCTTTCTCTCGCATTTCAATCGAAAAAGGCATATCAATATCTTCGCTCCCCTGTATGAAAACAAAAAGCTCAGGTTTAAAAATCTGTCTTAACCTTGCTGATTCGACAATAAATGGTAAATCAGGGTCAAATAATACGAATGTCAAATTAAAAGCTTCCCTTAAATGTTCGTCATCACTTTGGATATAGTACGACTTTACAGCACCTGCCCGTAAATAACGAGAAGTGTCTTTCCCTGATTCCAGGTTCGTTTCCTCATAAATTCTAAAACCAGATGTTTCAACAATTGGGATTAGTCCAGGAGTTGGATCATGAAAATGCGGACTTATTTTTATCGTTCCAAATTTACTTAAACGTTGATGCTCAATAATATTACAAATAAAGGTGGTTTTTCCAACATTTTTTCCCGACCCGGAGACAAGCAATAAATCCTTAAATCTTGATTTCATCTATGTTAAATATTAGAAATATCAAAATGATTAAAAAAACAAAAGACTTTTTTAAACCTGAAATAATTCATTAAGCTGGGAACAACAATAAACATCTAAAAGTTCTCGAAGTACACAAAAAAATCATTTCTGACTAAGTTGTAAGCATGCAAGCAACTCATGCTCGTGGATTTTAGTTACAGGTAAAATGCGTTTGTCGGGCATATTCATCTCAATTTGATAGCCTTTTTTACCTTTTTTTATCAATTTTATCTGACTGACATTCACCATGTAGGACCTGTGGCACCGAATGACCCGGTACTTTACCAACATCTTCTCCATTCGTTTCATACTATTTCGAAGAAGGTATCTTTTCTCAACATCTCCATCGATAAAATGAAGAGTAACATAATTATCACTCGATTCGATATAGTACAAATCACTTGTTTTAATTGTAAGTTTCAAAGCATCTTTTTCGTCGTAAAATGAAATGAAGGGAGCCGGATCATTACCATTTTTCTCTCGGAGTAAGTTCTCAAATTTATGTCGTTTGTCGTCCCAGGCAAAATACAACGAGCTAATCAGGTAAGGAATAAGCAAAATAAGTGAAGTATTACCTCCGGCTATGTACCACAGCTTTAGAAATGATCGTGTATCTTTCACAATAATTTTTTCGTAAGTAGCATATAATGAAGCCATCACAACAATTTCGAGTGCAACCATAAGCGCATATCCTTTTACTGTTATCGATTGATTCTTCTTTATCCTGAAAAGAAAAACCCGACTTAGCAGAACAACCAGCATCCCTTGTAAAACAAGTAATCCTGAGAAAAGGAAGAATTGAAACTGGGTTATGTTATACCAGTGTTGTGAACCAAAGGGCTTATAAATATTGATGAATACGAAGGCAAACACAGTTGTGAAAATGATTTGAATTACTGTATTACGCTTAGTAATGAAAAAATTAGGTATTTTCTTCTGAAGCCCATTCATAAATTAACGTCTCCGTATTATTCAAAACATAAAAGTAGACATATTTTCCCGGTTAGGTTAATCCAGACTTTAAATTTCCCATAAACATACAAATTCCTGTCATTAACCAATAAATCACTTGATTTCAAGGAATCCTTTTTCGCCCCAGAATACTTGTTTTTGTCCCTTTTTATTTTTTTCATCCCAACATTTTTTAGTAAACACCTTTTCACTTTCATTGAAAAAATATTTTATGAATATTTGATTAAAATATTGAAAAACAATAAATTAATCGAGAAAAAATGATGAATTATCAACTTCAGTACAAGATATTAGCCCAAGACTTTACCCAGCAAAAAACAACCATCGACATACAGGAATTGACTACCTGTATTGTAAATTACAAATTTGAATCTGAGTTTTCACTGGTTCAAACAAAAACATATATTGGCACGAAAAATAATATCGATACCGACCTGTTAAAAAGTAAATCATGGGGAAATGACCATTTCATTTATTCAGTCTTTCTTCCTAACAAATTTCAAAAATACAATAAGGCAATTCTTTTACTTCATGGACTCAACGAACGCTCCTGGGAAAAATACCTGGTATGGGCGAGTTATTTGGCCCAAAATACAAACCAACCTGTTATCCTTTTCCCATTGGCTTTTCACATGAACCGATCGCCCATAGAATGGAACGATCCCCGAACAATGATGAACCTGTCAGAACAACGTAAAACATTTAGCCCGGGACTAAATCATTCGAGTTACCTGAATGCAGCCATTAGTACGAGAATAGAAAACAATCCAGAACAATTCTTTCTTTCTGGTATGCAGAGTTTTATCGATGTCGTACGTTTTATCCGTTCAATTAAACAAGGGAACCATCCAAATTTCATGAAAAATACACTTATCAATATTTGTTCTTATTCGATAGGCGCATTTTTATCGCAAATACTTGTCATGGATAATCCATTGGGTTTATTCGATTCAACTAAGCTATTTCTATTTTGTGGAGGTGCAACATTCGACCAAATGAATGGAGCATCAAAATTTATTATTGATAGTAAGGCATTTGCAAAACTTAAGTCGCTGGCGAATGTTGAATATTTCTCCCAAATAAAAAAATATTTCGATGAATGGGACATGCCGGAACTTCAGCATACCTGGGATCCATTGTATTATATGACCTTTCTAAAAGAGGGCGCTAAAATGCGCGAACATAGATTGAATGCAATAGGAGAACGAATTTATGCCATAGGGCTTGAGAATGATAAAGTTGTACCACCCCAAGCTATCATTTTAACATTAAAAGGCATACAAAACAATCTTCCTTCGCATGTCGAAATACTTGATTTCCCATATCCATATACACACGAAAACCCTTTCCCCATAAAAAATAAGAACTTTCAAAATGAGGTGGACCATCAGTTCAAAATTATTTTTGATAAAGTTGCAACCTATTTAGGATAAGTGTTACGTTTTTAATACATCTCGAAATGTAAGATTGGGTCTTTGTCTGTTTTTTAAAACTAATATTTATTTTTGTTGAAAAGTTTAGTGATGCGTTTACGTGCAAGAAAAGTTTTTGGGATAATTTTTCTGTTGCTGTTTGTTTCTTATTACAGCAGCATCACTCTTTTCTGGCACTCGCATAAGCTGGGATATACGATCATTTTCCATTCACATCCCTTTAGCAATCAACAACATAATCATTCAACAGCTCAGTACGATTTAATAAAGATATTAACTGAAACTGCTGGTTTTGTTACTTTTGCCGGTTTATTTGTTATCGGATCATTGTTTGGGAAAAGATATTTATTGGTTGCTAAACCAATTTCAAATGCACTTCAATATAACCCAACTGCTCATTACCGTAGAGGACCGCCAGTTTTTTTACCAGTATAATCCAACAGAGGGGTGTTCACCAAAATGCAATTACCCAGCCTTAATTGCGAGATAAAATTTGCTTTGTATTAATGGAAGAATATTATTCCTCTATTACTAGTATTCAGCACTCATATACAAACTAAATTCAATCATCCCTCTATCAATAAATCATTTACATTTTATAATTGAGTCTGATGACTTAATTATAGTTTATACGAAATAGCAGCATTTTGCCTATTTCACAGAAACCATTAAAAATATTATACATGAAGTATCCTATTACTTTATTTGCCGGACTTTTTGCTTTAGTTATCGCATCGTGCAACCAAACCGGCCAAACGTCGCAAGCCGACAAGGAAACCATCGTCCGCCGGGCTGACGAATCGGTTGAAATTCCGGATCAGTCGCCCGTGCTGCAAAAAATTAAACTGCAAGCAGTTGCACCGGCCAACTATCATTCACACTATGTTACCATCGGTACGGTAAAAGTGATAACTGGTGCAAAAGCCGAATTGTCGGCACCATTCGAAGGCCGGATTACCAAATCGTTCGTGAAACTAGGGCAAATGGTTTCGGCTGGTTCGCCTGTTTTCGAGATTTATTCGCCTGACTATTTCGAAACGGTGAAAGCTTATGTGCAGGCTCGTCAGGAAAAACAGCTTGCCACCAACAATTACAACCGCCAGAAAGACTTACTTGAACATTCGGTAGGTTCGAAAAAAGAAGCCGAAGAAGCCGAGTCAGCCCTCCAGATTGCCAGCCGCGAATACGAAAAAGCCGAAGCTTCGTTGCTCATTTTCAATGTAAAACCCGATGAAATAAGCCTGGGAAAACCGTTGATTGTGCGCTCGCCCATTTCAGGAGAAATTGTGAAAAACAACCTCACTGTTGGCCAATACCTGAAAAGCGATGCCGAGCCACAGGCCGAAGTGGCTAACCTGAGCAAAGTGTGGGTGGTGGCCCAGGTGAAAGAGAAAAACATGGGACTGATCAATTCGATTGACTCGGTTCATGTGGTTGCCGATTGCCATCCCAACACGCAAATCAATGGGTTTGTAAGCTACGTGGGGAGCATTCTCGACGAACAGACGCGCTCGGTTGAAGTGTATGTAGAATGTCGCAACGACGAGAAAATGCTGAAGCCGGGTATGTTTGCCAACGTGGCATTTACACACCAGCTGCTTGGCGCCATCGTGATTCCGGCGAGCGCTGTTTTGCAGGAAGAGGACCACGCCTATGTTTTTGTGCAAACCGGAAAAAACAAGTTCACGAAAAGAACAGTCACGGTTTCGACCGGCAACGACAAAGATTTGATTGTTAACAGCGGCCTGGCACCTAACGAAACTATCGTTAGCGAAGGAGCCATTTATTTACGCTAAGCAACATGGAAAAACTACTCCGACTTTTTATTCATCGCCGTTTGCTTATCGCGACCTGCTTTTTGCTGGTTTCAGCGTTCGGCGTTTATTCGTGGTTGCAGTTGCCCATTGATGCGTATCCCGATATTGCCGACGTAACCGTTCAGGTTGCTACGCAGGTGCCGGGGCTGGCTGCCGAAGAAATTGAACAGCAAATAACCATCCCGCTCGAAAAAGAGCTGAACGGATTGCCCGGATTGCAAACCATGCGGAGCAAAAACATGTTCGGAATTTCAACCATCATCCTGGTTTTTAAGGACGGAACCGACGACTATTTTGCGCGTCAGCGGGTTCAGGAACGAATTAACGAGGTGGAACTTCCGTTTGGAGCTGCTCCCAGCCTCAATCCACTCACGTCGCCCACCGGCGAAGTCTGCCGCTACGTGATTGAAAGCGAGAACCACAGTCTGCGCGAAATAACCGACCTTCAAAAATGGGTAATCATTCCCCGACTGAAACAGGTAACCGGTGTGGCCGACGTATCAAATTTTGGCGGAATTACGACTCAGTTCCAGATAGAAATTGATCCGAAAAAACTAGACAAATACAATATTTCGCTGGCCGATGTGATTGACCGGATTGGCAAAAACAACGCCAATGCAGGCGGCAGCATGATCGACCGCGGAAACCTTTCGTACGTGGTGCGCGGAATTGGTTTGGTAAAAGACCTCGACGATTTGGGCCGCATTGTGGTAAAAACAGCCAACGGATTGCCCATTTACCTGAACGATTTGGGCACTCTGAAATACGGCAACATTGAACGCAAGGGCGTTATGGGCTACACCGACCGGCAGCGCAATTACAACGATGGCATTCAAGGCATTGTGCAGTTGTTGCGCTACGAAAACCCATCGCAGGTACTCGAAAACGTGCATCAGGCCATCGATGAACTGAACAACGAGACTTTGCCCAAAGGCGTGAAAATTCATGTATTTATGGACCGTACACACCTGGTGCATGCAACACTCAGCACCGTTTCGCATACCTTGCTGTTCGGTATTTTGCTGGTAGTTACCGTGCTCATTATTTTCCTCGGAAGTTGGCGCGGTGCGCTGATTGCAGCGGTTGCGATTCCGCTTTCGCTGCTCATCGCGTTTATTTTGATGCACATCACCAATATTCCGGCCAATCTGTTGTCGCTGGGAGCCATCGACTTCGGGATTATTGTTGACGGGTCGATTGTGATGATGGAAACCATCTTACGCAAGCGCGAGGAAAACCCCGACGAACCGCTACATGCCGAAAACATTGTGAAGCGCGCTGCCGAAGTTGGAAAGCCCATTTTCTTCTCGCTGCTCATTATCATCATGGCATATTTGCCGTTGTTTACTTTTGAACGCATCGAGAAAAAGATGTTCACCCCAATGGCCTTCACAGTGGGCTACGCATTGCTGGGCGCTCTGGCCGTTGCGCTTTTGCTCGTACCCGGTTTGGCCTATTGGGTGTACCGAAAACCACGAAAAGTGGCTAAAAATCTCTGGCTCGAAAAACTGAATAATTTCTACCGGAAGCTGATCACCCGACTGGTTGACCGTCCTAAAAAAGTTCTGGCGCTGCTCTTCACCATACTGGGTGCTACCATTGTTTTGTCTGTTATGGTTGGAAAAGATTTCCTCCCCACGCTCGACGAAGGTTCGCTGTGGATGCAGGTACAACTTCCACCTGGAATTAACCTCGACCAATCGAAAGCAATGGCCGACACGCTTCGGAAACATGTGATGAAATTTGATGAAGTGAGCTACGCCATGACACAGGTTGGCCGCGACGACGAAGGCGTTGACCCGTTTTCGACCGCACATGTGGAATGTGCAGTTGGCCTTCGTCCGTACAACGAGTGGCCGAAACGAAAAAGCAAAGTTCAACTCGTGGAAGAAATGGCTGCCGATCTGGCCAAACTACCGGGCTACGAAATTGGATTTTCTCAACCGATTATTGATATGGTGATGGACCAGATTGCCGGTTCGCACAGCGATCTGGCCATCAAAATTTACGGCGAAGACCAGCAGGAAGCCCGCCGAATTGCCGAAGATATAAAAGCAAAAGTGCAGAAAATACAGGGAGCCGAAGATGTGAGCATTGAGCAGGAACCGCCGCTTCCGCAGTTGCAGATTCACGCCAACCGCGCGAAAATTGCCGAGTATGGGCTAAACGTATCGGATGTTGCCGAGTTGATTGAAGTTGCCATTGGCGGGAAAGCGATTTCGCAGGTTTTCATCGGGAATAAAGTGTACGACATTATTTGCCGCTACAACGAGCAATTCCGCGATACTCCTGAAAAAATTGGCAACCTGATGCTTACTTCGGAAACCGGAGCCAAAATTCCGCTTTCGCAAATTGCTGAAATAAGCACAACCACCGGCCCGGGAATCATCACCCGCGAAGGAAACCACCGTTTTGTAACCGTACGCGTAAACCTGCGCGACCGCGACATTTCGTCGTTCCTGCACGAGGCCAACCGCACCATCGAAAAAGATGTGATTTACGATCACCACGATTTTCATATTCTTTGGGGCGGACAATTCGATAATCAGCAGCGTGCTTATGCCCGTTTGGCGCTGATTGTACCGTTATCGCTGGCCCTCATGTTCATTTTGCTGTTTTGGAACTTCGGAAATTTCAGACAAGCCTGGCTACAAATTGGCATGTTGCCGCTGGCCATTTTCGGCGGAATGCTGGCTTTGAATGTGTTCGGAATGACATTCAATGTATCGTCGGCAGTAGGTTTTATCGCGCTGTTTGGCGTGTTTATCCAGAACGGCGTATTGATGATTTCGCACATCAACCACCTGCGCGAACAAGGCGAAAACCTGAAAACAGCAGTTATTGAAGGCGCGCTGCACCGTTTCCGGCCCATTTTAATGACCTCTTCTGTGGCCATTCTGGGGCTGATTCCTGCATCGCTTTCAACCAACATTGGCTCGGATGTACAACGACCACTGGCCACCGTAATTGTTTACGGATTGGCATTTGGCACTGTCATTACACTTTACGCGCTGCCAACATTGTACTACATGGTTGAAAAACGCTTCGAAAGCCGACAAAAAACTGAAGAAATCTAAAATATTATGATTATCAAAATCACAACTCACCCCAAGTCCATCTGTGATGGACTTCTCCCCTCTCTCGTGAGAGAGGGGAAGATCGGAGCCTGCGACGATTGGGGTGAGTCAGCAAAAAGCCAGGCGAAAAAATACTTTGATTTAAATGCACAAAAAATGAAACGATATCTATTCATATTATTCATATTTCTGGCAGAAACATTTATGCTTTCTGCACAGAACAAATCCGTTCCGCAATCGCTCAGCGAGTTTCTTTCAGGAGTGAGCAAAGGAAACCTGGGCTATGCGGCTGAACAGTTTAACGTGAACATTGCCGATGCCCAGTTGAAAGCCGCCAAAGTTTTTCCTGATCCTGAACTCTCATTTTCGTATTCGAACAACCAGGACCAGAAGCTATTTATGGGGCAGGGAATCGATGCCGGAATCAGCTACCCGATTAGCCTGGGGAACAAGCGAGGAGCCAATATTTCGCTGGCCAAAAGTCAGAAGGAACTGGCACAAACCGCATTGGATGCCTATTTTCAGAATCTTCGGGCCGAAGCAACGTTGGGTTATTTCAATGCCATCAGGCAAAAAAAGCTACTCGAAGTGCAGTCGGAAATTTATGACCGCATGAACAAACTGGCACAAGCCGATAGCCTCCGTCTGAAAAATGGTTCGATTAATGCCACAGATGCGCGGCAAACCAAATTGGAAGCCCGCTCGCAGCAAAACCTGGTATTTCAGGCCGATGCCGACTTTCAGAATTCGCTGATATACCTGGCTCAACTTCAGGGGAAAAATTCTTCGGAAATTGCAATTTCGCCTTCCCGAGATTTCCCGTTGCAAAAACGCGATTTCGATTTGAATAAGCTTATCCAATCGGCTATTGAGCGGCGGTCAGATCTTCAAGTGGCCATTCAAAACAAGGAAATCAGCGAGAAACAACTACGACTGTTACGGGCGATTCGGGCTTTTGAATTTAGTCTGAGTGCGGGTTTATCTCACAGCACCGAGGTGAAAAACGAGATCGCTCCAGCACCTGCTTTTAATTCGTACAGTGGCGGAATCAGTATTCCGTTGAAGTTATCTACCCTGAATAAGGGAGAGGTTTTGGCTGCCCGTGAAGCCATTAAGCAAAGCGAAATCAGTCTAAAAGATATTCAGTTGCAAATAACGACAGAAGTTTCGCAGACGTGGGTGGCTTTTAAAGCTTCGGAAAAACAAATGCTGCATTACAAAAATGGTATGATTGACGAAGCCACGCAAATTCTGGATGCCCGCACGTATGCCTACCAGCGCGGCGAAACCGGAATCAGCGACCTGCTGAATGCCCAAAGAACCTTTAACGAGGTGATGACTGAATATTATGATACGCTTTATCAGTATGCCGAATCGCTGGTAAATCTGGAAAAAGCAGCAGGAATATGGGATATTGAATAAACATTTACAGGTTTCACTCATAAGTGAAACCTGTATTTTATTTCTTATAGAAATTCATTTGTTGCAGGTAGTCCCAGCTACGATAAGGCAGAAAATGGCGCATGTCTTTCCCGGCTTTAATTGACTCGCGTATAAAAGTTGACGAGATTTCCATCAACGGTGCATGAGCTACCTGAACACGTGGGTACTTTTTTGCAATTTCGGGATCGAAGCCCGGCCGCGGATATACAATGATGTCGTAATTTGCCAGCAACACATCTGCATTTTTCCAGCGGTGGATGCCTTCGAGATTATCAGAACCCATCAGGATAAAAAACTGGTGGGTGGGGTATTTTTCGCTCAGATAAGTCAATGTATCAATGGTGTACGACGGTTTGGGCAAATTAAACTCAACCTTCGACGCACGGAAGCGCAAATCGTCTCCAATAGCACGAATGACAAGCTCCAGACGCTGATAATCATCAAGCAAAGTTTTTTTGTTTTTTATTGGGTTGTGCGGACTCACCACAAACCACAACTGGTCGATCTCGGTGTATTCGACCATATAATTGGCGATGGCCATGTGCCCCACATGAATCGGGTTAAATGAGCCAAAATAGAGTCCGGTTTTAATCATAGCACAAAATTAGACAGAAGTGTCATGGCAGAAGGCAGAAGTTAAATTCTATTTCTGCCTTCTGCCTGCCAAACTCCTTTATTTTTTAATAAACTCCAGCACTAGTTGTTCCGCTTTCTTGCAAGCTGTTTCCAGTTCGTTGTTCACCAATATTACATCAAATTTATCGGCAAAAGTCAACTCGTATTCGGCTTTTGCAACGCGCTTTTCAATCACTTCGGGCGCATCGGTCGACCGACAAACCAGGCGATTGCGCAATTCCTCAACCGATGGTGGCTGAACAAAAATAGCCAAAGCCTCGTCGCCGTAATACTTTTTAATGTTGCAACCGCCAACCACGTCCACATCAAAAATAACATGTTTGCCATTATTTCTGATTCGCTCCACTTCCGATTTTAAGGTACCGTAAAAAGTTCCGGAGTAAACTTCTTCCCATTCCAAGAATTCGTCGTTTTCAATCTTCTTCCTGAATTCGTCGGAAGTAAGAAAATAATAGTCTTTCCCATTTGTTTCGGTGTGGCGCATTCCGCGACTGGTGGCCGAAATCGAGAATTCGAGTCCCAAATTTTGCTGAAGCAAATGCTTCACAATGGTTGTTTTGCCTGCTCCTGATGGCGCTGAAAATATAATGAGTTTTCCTTGCATAAAACGAGTTTCAAGTTTCGGGTTTCAAGTTCCAAGTTTTGGCCCATGAAACATCTTCGTTCAGTATTGGTTATTGGATTTTCTACAAAACGTTCAACACCTGTTCCTTAATCTTCTCCAGGTTGTCTTTCATTTGAACCACAATGCGTTGCAGGTTACTTTCGTTGGCTTTGGATCCGAGGGTATTGATCTCGCGACCAATTTCCTGGGCAATGAAACCCAGCTTGCGACCTGATGGCTCAACTTCATTCATTGTTTCCACAAAATACTTGCAGTGGTTGGCCAAACGCACTTTTTCCTCGTTGATATCGAGCTTTTCGATGTAGTAAATCAATTCCTGCTCGAAGCGGTTTTTGTCCACATTCCCATTCAACTGAAGTGATTCGAGGCTGTCGAGAATCCGGGCTTTCACATTGTCGAGCCGTTGGTTTTCGTGCGGATCGACCTGTGCCAGTAAGTCGAGAATATTTTGAATGTTTGTTTCAATATCGTTTCTGAGCGCCTGTCCTTCCTGGTCGCGGAATCCGTTCAAATGTTCGAGAGTTTTCACCAAATTTTCGCGAACCACCAGCCATTCAGTTTCGTCCAGTTCCTCATAAGTAGTTTTTACCGTGTCGGGCAAACGCATGATCGACTGCATAATAGCTTCCGTTACGGGCAATCCAAGTTCCTGCTGAACTTCGGATAACTGACGGTAGTAATCGGCAACAATGGCTTTGTTGATTTTTGCTGAACTCTCGGTTCCCAGATTGTCAAGGTAAAGTGCAAAATCCACTTTTCCACGGATGAGCATTTCCGAAATCAACCGGCGGATTTCAAGATCTTTCTCGCGGTACATCGACGGCACACGCGTATTGATATCGAGTTGTTTACTGTTGAGCGACTTAATTTCGAGGGTTATTTTTTTCTTTCCTACTTCGAATTCGGTCTTCCCGAATCCAGTCATTGATCTAATCATGCGTGTAAATTTTAGCCGTTAAAGATAAGGCTTTGGATTAGAACGGCAAAAACAGATTTCTTTTAAGAAAACTCAAACGATCCCCTTAAAATTTAGGAAATATTGTGTATCACCATTACGAAAAAATGAATAGTCGATTCTCATGAAATCTCAAGATGTTATACTCTTAGAATAGATAAAAAGCTTATTTTTGCATATATGGCAACAGCAGAATTAAATCAAGTACTTGATGTTTTAGACTTTAATTCAAAGTCTGTTAGCTCAACCTTGTTCTACACTTCGCAAAATTACACCGCTGATCAAATCCTTTTTGAGGAACGTTTGGTGTTTGATTTTGCAAAAAAAATCAATGTTACCGCAGTTTACTTTCGCAGGTTTGGAGAAAACAGATCATCGTTGCCACAACTTTTTGTTTTTGATAACACAACAGGTCGATTTTCTGAAAATGATATTGCCGAAATTCACAGAAAACTTTGGAGTAGCGGTATTGTCCCACTTTATTACGTCTTCGATAAGGTAAACATCAATATTTATGATGCCCGTAAGCAAGTTAATTATGATTCGAAAACACAATCAATCCAAGTTAATTACTTTGAATCATTATCCATTGCTGCAAAAACACAAAAGCACCTGAACTACTCAGCCAAACTTTTTGCCAATGGAACTTTTTGGGATCAGAAGGAGACTGCTAACCATTTTTTAAGTAAAGAGAGTGCTGAAAACAAATTGATTGAAGGGTTAAAACAAATTCGCACCCAGTTTATCCATGAAACTCAACTGGAGAAAAATCTTGCCCATCAGTTAATCGTTCTCTCCATTTTGGTAAAATACCTTGAAGAACGGAAAGACGAACAGGGCAATCATGTTTTTCCATCAGATTTTTTCAACGCGTATGATCGAGCTAATTCGTTTTGCGATGTGCTTCGGAAAAAAGGGAAAATTGTTGAACTCTTTGGCGAGTTAAGCAAACATTTTAACGGGAAAATTTTTGAACTGAAGCCAACCGATGGGGCAATTCTGAGGAATACCGATTTGAGCAAATTGGCGCAATACCTCGATGCCAATGTCGATAATGATCAGTTGGTGATTTGGCCGCTTTACTCGTTTGAATACTTGCCAGTCGAACTCATTAGCCGCATATACGAAGAGTTTATTCCAGAAAGGAAAGATGCTGTTTATACACCTATTCATTTGGCTCGTTTTATGGTCGATGAATGCATGCCAATTTCTAACCAAAAAGCTGATTTTAAGGCAATTGACGTTAGTTGTGGGTCAGGTGTCTTCCTCGTCACCGTGTTCAAACGACTGGTACAATGGTGGCAAAAAGAGCGGTTTGACAAAACCGGTAAACTTATCAATCCTGAAATTGACGATTTAAAAGCGATTCTGCTCAATTCGATTTATGGGGTTGATATTGAAGCCGATTCTGTGAGGTTGTCGGTTTTTAGTTTGAGCATCGCCCTTTGCGACATGCTGAAACCAACCGAAATATGGACAAAACTTCGGTTTGAAGATTTACGGCAAAAGAATATTTATGAAGGCGATTTCTTTCAATATTTAAAAGACACAGATAAAAGGCAATTCGATTTGGTCATTGGTAACCCTCCATTTGAAGATAAAAAGAAGGATTTCAAAAAGCTTTATTCCGTTTATACGATTGATAAAGATTACCATATTCCGAGGCATCAGATAGCTATGTTGTTTTTGCAACAAGCAATGAAATTATTGAAACCGTCGGGATTGCTCTCTTTTGTAATGCCATCGGGACCTTTGCTCTATAATAATACCATCGATTTCAGGAAGAAATTCTTTTCGACTTACGAAGTAGCTCAGATTGTTGATTTGTCAGAACTGAGGAACGCTTCTCTTCTTTTTGAAAGAACTATTTCAACGGCTGTCATTTTTGCATACAACCAAAAACCTACTAAAGCCCATAACATCTTGCATGTTACGGTCAAGAGGTCGAAAACGGTAAAAGAAAAACTCTTTTTCGAGGTGGATCATTACGACATGCATCAGATTCCACAAAAAATTGCTGAAACTGATCTGGATATTTGGAAATCTAACCTCTTAGGGGGAAATCAATTGTACTATTTGGTTAACCGGTTTCGTAAATTAAGAACACTGGGTGATTATCTTGAAGAGAAAAGAAAAACATCAGGATGGGTGTTTGGTGAGGGCTATCAAATAGCCGCAAGAACAGACCTTGCCCCACATTTAACCGAAAAACTCTTAGTTGAGACAGAAGATTTTCTCGAAGAAGGAATATCAAGAACCATTGTTGAGCATGAAACGAAATTTCAACGTTCAAGAGAATCTGTCAAGGAAATATTTTTGGCTCCTCATCTTTTATTTAAAAGAACAATTGGGAAGTCAAACTTCTCAATCCATTTCGTCGATTACGACTTGATTTTTAAAGAACGAATCATTGGTATACATGCGCCAAAGGGACAAGAGTCCAAATTGATTAATATTGAAAATGTCTTTAAAAACAATTACATACTACTCAAATTGTTGCTGCTATCAAGTAGTGCTGAAGCTGGAATAAGTCGTTCGGGTGGGTATGTAATGTATATGAAAGATATTCTTAATCTTCCTTTCTCGGAAGAAGGCAGCAGATTACAACTTTCAAAAAACGAAGAGATTATAAAGGATGATGTTCTAAACTACAAGCTTGAAGAACTCTCCAAAGGTGAGAATGCAAAAATCAATACGACCATAGCTTTGGAGAAAGAATTAGAAGAATTTGGTCAGGTATTTTGCGATAGCCTGAATACCATTTACCAGCAAAATGGGAAAAGTTTCAAACCCTTGGAGCCCATCAAAACACTGTCCTATACTTGTTCCCCGTTTAGTTATGGCGATGCTGATTTCAATCCGGCTCTTGCATCAAAAATACAGGAAGGTGACCTTTCGGATTTGATTGAAAACGAACAAGAATCAGTTCATTACCGCAGGGTGCTTCGTCTGTACCAAAAAGATATTGTCTTTCTGATCAAGCCAAACACGCTCCGTTACTGGCTAAAATCCATCGCGCTTAGAGATGCCAGCGATGTAATGGTCGATTTAATCAACAGTGGATATTGATGCTCAGGGAACAACTAAATACCACAGAGCAAGTCAAACTCGAATTTTCAATTCCTGAGAATTTTAAGGTTCAGCGTATTTTAGTTTTTCTGAAAAAATCATTGGTTGATTTTGAAAGTGCATTCGCCAATTCTGATCTTGGCATTCATAAAGAGGATGATATATCAAATACTTTATGCCCTTTCTTTAACGATAGAGCAAAAGAAGAAGACTTGATTTTCCATTTTAATGCCAAGGTAGGTGTTGATTTTACCATCTTTGTTTCACCGTTTATTTTAGGTGCTCAATCTGTTTTTATGATTGAAGCTAAGCGTTTGTCAAAAGATCATTATGACTACGTAAAAAATCCGAACGGCGGCATTGAGCGGTTTAAGCGCGAACAAGATGGTTTTGGGAAACATCTGATCCAAAGTGCTTTGATCGGCTATATTCAGCAAGGAAATAAAGTTTATTGGGAAACAAGAATCAATCGTTGGATCGATGAGCTAATCGAAACAGAAACAGACATTATTTGGGATAATGGAGATAAACTCGTTCAGAATTATCCTGTTTCTGATTTCGTTTCTACTCATCATCGAGTATCAGAAAAAGCAATTACGCTTTATCATTTTTGGATCAATCTCAATTGATTCAAGAACCTCACCCAATCACTCCCGACCCCACCAATTCTTCGCCATCGTACCAGGCGGCAAACTGTCCGGCGGTGATTCCGCGTTGCTCGTCGTCAAAAAGCATGTAAATGCCGTCTTCGCGCTGGTAGAGCGTGGCTTTTTCCAACGGCTGGCGGTAGCGGATGCGCACATCGTAGCGGCGTTCTTCGCCTGGCTGCATCACCAAATCAGGGCGAATCCAGTGAATTTCGTCGGACTTAATAAACAAGCCCGGACGAAACAGACCCGGATGCTCCTGCCCTTCGCCTACATAAATAATATTTCGAGCTACATCGGTTGCCAGCACAAACAGCGGCTTTTCGTAACCGCCAATGTTCAGGCCTTTACGCTGACCAATGGTGTAAAAATGTGCCCCGCGATGTTCGCCTATTACTTCGCCATTCCAGGGCTTGTAAGGGAAAGCCGAACACAGTTTTCTGAAGTTTTCTTCGGTCTTTTCGATATTCTTTTTCTTCGCGATAAATTCAGCCGGAATCTCAATCACATTGCCGGTTTTGGGCTCCAGTTGTTGCTGAAGGAAGGTGGGCAAATCGACTTTCCCGACAAAGCAAATCCCTTGCGAGTCTTTGCGCTCGGCCGTCGGAAGGTTTTGCTGACGAGCGATTTCGCGAACTTCGGGCTTATCTAAATGACCAACCGGAAACAGCGCTTTCGACAACTGGTATTGGTTCAACTGGCACAAAAAATAGCTCTGATCCTTGTTGTTGTCCGATCCGGCCAAAAGCTGATAAATGGGTTGGCCATCTTTCACAAATTCCGATTTCCGGCAATAATGACCGGTTGCCACAAATTCTGCATCGTATTTCAGGCATTCGTCGAGGAAAATATCGAACTTGATTTCGCGGTTGCAAAGCACATCGGGATTAGGCGTGCGGCCTTTTGAGTATTCGGCAAACATGTAATCGACCACGCGCTGCTTGTAGTCTTTGCTCAAATCGACAATATGAAAGGGAATCTCCAGCTTTTTGGCCACCATTTCAGCAATCATCGCATCGTCTTCCCAGGTGCAGCGCGATGTAATGGTTCCGGTGCGGTCGTGCCAGTTCACCATGAATAATGCAACTACATCGTGGCCCTGCTGTTTCAGCAAATAAGCAGCCACACTCGAATCAACTCCTCCCGATAATCCAATAACAACTCGACTCATATCTTTATAGCTAGAGACGCACGATCGTGCGTCTGTACATTGGCCTGCAAAAGTACGGAAAGATGTAAGGTTTTGCAAAGCAATTTATTAAAAGCAAAAACCCGAATCTATCCTTATTTTTAGGGATAAATCCGGGTGTACCTATAAAAATCAAGTTATTCTGTTTACTCTGTCTTAGATCGGGTCAACAAAAAATCGGTAATCTGCTTCGATTCTTCGTCGGTTATCCTGGCTTTTTTCTGCATTGCAGGCATCACTTTCAGCCATTGCTTTTGCGTGTATTGCTCCGGAAGATGCAGATTGTGACAGCTTCCACATTTGCTGATGTACAATGTACGCCCAACGATTAGTCGCTCGGTTGAAACTCCTGCCCGATCAGCATCAACGCTTGTTGGCATATACAAGGCTGAGCTGCAAGCGGTAACAAAAGCCAGCGACAGCATCAAAAAAGCATTCCTGATTTTAGAATACATACGAGAAAATTAAACGTGCCTGAAAACCATCGTTTCCCGAAATATTTCTGCCTCCACCTTTCAGGTCGGTCAATTGAGGCATAAGGGTGAAATTAATCCAATAGCCATCTCCTGAATAGGAAACGCCTGGACCTGCATACACCAACGATTTTTCCAATTCGTTCTCCGCGAAAACATTTTTATTCATCAGTTCGACGCCTGCATACCAGCGATTACTCAACCTGTGCGAAAGCCCATAGTTCCATTCGAGGTTAAATTCCTTTTCAGTTTCCGGTTTCAGTTTGGTTCCTTCAGCTTCGAATTCTTTCTCAAACTCAAGTTCGCCAACCAGATTGAAGGCATGGGTGAACTTACCGGTTTGTTTATCCAGAATAAGTTTGCCTTCCAGTTCAGTCTCGCCCGGAGCCAGAACATATTCAAAATAAAGCGCTGATCCCAATTTATTGGCTACCGGATCACTCAACTTCAATTTCCACTCGTTGGCAAAACTATACGATCTGTTATCAAAAAGCTGATCAAATCCACCACTGTTTGTTATCGATTTGTTGTACCCATAATTGAGGTAAAAAGCTGTTTGAAGGTTGACACCAAGCCCGATTTCAAATTCAAGACTATGGTTCAGTCCCCGGTAATAATTCTGACGGTTAGTTCCCAGTGTCGACCAAACTTCAAGTTCTTTCTGGCCTTTATTCAGTACATTACTTTGGTAGGTGTAGGTAAAAACGCGATCCTGAGCCATTGATGCAGTAGCTGCTAAAATAGCCGCCACAACTAAAGTTTTTTTCATTTCCAGTACTTTTGTTATTAATCTGGGGCAAAAGTACCGGAGCCATAAGCACGAAACAATCCCTAAAAATTGGGATTTATATCAGGTCGGCTGTGTCGATGTCGTTCACATCAATTATTTTTTTCAGGATAGCGTACATCGTAAGGCCTGAGGCTGATTTTATACCGGTTTTTTCTGAAATATTTTTTCGGTGAGAGATTACTGTGTGTGTACTCACAAAAAGCTGATCGGCTATCTCTTTATTCGATAAACCTTTGGTTACCAGCTGCAATACCTCTATTTCGCGGCGGGTAAGTTCGGCGTCTGAATCGGCATTTTGCCCGGCAAAAAATGAATTTAGCACCTCGTTTACCTTGAAACAAATCAAAGAAGGTGCATCGAACAGGTTGATCGCTTCGTTTGAATATACAAGGTCCACAGCGAGATTAAGTGTCAGAAATTTAATCTGTTGTGTTGCTGAAAGTACTTTACGAATAAATGTGTTGCTGTTTTCCAGTTCGGTGTCGGTTGCTATCACCAAAACCGAACCTCGCAACGTCTGATAGTCGATCAGTTCATCACTTCTTTTAACTGCGATCAGCTCTAAATTTGTGCAAGCTTTCAGAATTTCGGCAAGACCAGCCAAAACAAGTTCAGAATTGCAAATGACAATGATCGATATGTTTTGCTGGCTATTCATAATCCTCCAGCATTTTTTCGAGCAATTTCACTTTGGGCATCAAAATATGATCTTCAACCCGCGAATGGTTCCGCATGTCTTTTTCGAACATGAAAAGGTTGGATAGAAAAGCATTTCCGCGGTTTTGATCGTAATTTGGCGGAAGGTATTTGATGATAATGTTGGTCAGATCGTCCATTTTATCGTCCATGTTCGAATGCTCTTTCTCGAAGCTTGAAACCGAATAGGATGGATACTTTTGCTTGAATTGGGCGCGTAATTCAGGATTCTCAACCACGCCATTCAATTCAAGAATAAACGGGAACATTTCGCGCTCCTCGAAATTGATGTGGATGACGAACTCTTCCTTGAACCGGGCATAAAATTTACGAACAAGCTGGTTATCGGCATTATCTTCGGAACTCGATGCCAGGAATAACTCAATCAGGCGATCGTTTTCAGGAATCAGGAAATCTTTGTAATACTGATGCGTTTTAATCAGGTAACTAATGACCATCGAAACCGGAAAATCGAGCAGGCGTTTTTCAGGGAAATAGGCCTCGTAATGAAATACATTGATGGTTTCTACAAAGAAATTCAGGTCTATTCCTTGCTCCTCGCAAACATTCCGAATCGTTTTGTCGCCAAACCCCAATCTTACTCCCAGTCGGTTTATGACGGGCAACAAAGAGTGGTCTTTATGTATTACAGAGGCTAGCTTACTGTTGGCATTGAATAATTCCATAATCTTCGTGGAAAATAAAACGGTACACAAAAACGACAAAAAATTCAGGAAAAGGTTCATTCATCATACCCAACCTTTTCCTGAATATCATTTATCTACTCCATTTAGAAAACTTATTCTTCAATCGAGCTGTATAAAATTGCAGTCAGGCGATCCCAGAACTCGCCATGTTTAAAGCCATGAATTTGCATCATACCTACGAAAACAAGGTCTTCTTTCGGGTCGATGAAGAATTTGGTTGTGAAATATCCGCTCCATTCGTAAGTACCGGGCGATTTCGAGTTGATTCCTTTCCCTTGTTCAGTTCGTAAACCAAACCCTAAGCAAAATGTTTCACCAGGCCGTTGACTAATACTTTTTCCTTGCTGATTCAAACTAATCATCTGATCGGCAGTCATTACCTCTATAGTTTTCCGACTAAGAATTCGGGTTCCGTTGTAGATGCCATTGTTCAGTAAAGCATCAATAAAAATTGCATAATCCATAGCCGTTGACGATAGCCCTCCTCCTCCGGCATAATGGCCAATATCGTTATTCTTCGGATAATCAGGATTATAAACAAGTGGATCGTTGTTCAGCAGCTGAAAATTGCCGTTAACATCATAGGAATAAATTGGAGCCAGCCTTGCCTGTTTTTCCTTTGGAAGATAGAAGTAAGTATCCTTCATTCCCAGCGGCTCAAAAATGTGTTTACGGAAATAATCGGCCAGCTTTTCCCCCGAAACCACTTCAACAATTCGGCCCAAAACGTCCATATTCAGGCCATACATAAAATGATCGCCTGGCTGAAAAACAAAAGGAACGGCTGCCAGTCGGTTGATAAATTCTTCTGTTGTCCAGGAGGGATGCGACAATCCAACGCCCAGCATTTTATTTTTCTTATAAACGGCCTGAATTTTTCCCGGGTAAAAGTCGCCATAGGCAATACCTGAAGTGTGAGTGAGCAAATGGCGGATTGTAAGCTGGTTTTTCACCGGGACAGTTGTATATGTCGAATCTTTTTCGTTAAACGTATCGAGAACCTGGGTTTTGGCAAATGCCGGAATGTAATCTTTCACGGCATCGTCGAGCCCAAGCTTGCCATTTTCGTACAGTTGCATAATGGCAACGGTTGTAACGGCTTTAGTCATCGAACAAATCCTGAAAATATCGTCTTTTTTGTAGGTCGTTTTTTTATCAGGAATTTTATACCCGAAAGCTTTGTTGTAAATAACCTGGTTGTCGCGGGCAGCAAAGAATACACCTCCGGGAATGTATCCTTTATTTACATACTCCTGAACAAGCTGATCGATTAGCTGAAGTCGCTTTTCTGAAACGCCAACGACAGCGGGACTTCCTTCAGAAAAAGCATCGGCAGAGCGTTGAGCCAGTGAAGGCAACTGGAACAAAAACAGCAGCAAAATGGCAATAAGTTGATAACGCATGATTTATAAGTTTTGGTTCATTTTAAAAATTTCGAGAGCAGCTGGAAAAGGTTGAAGTGCACGTTCGAATATTCCCAACGAATAAGCAATCGTTAATCCATAATTGGTTAACGGAACACCGGCTAAACGAGCTTTCATCAGCCGCGACAGCATTTCGCGACGGTTCCACATGCAGGCGCCGCAATGAATAATTAATTTAAATTCCGACAAATTTTCAGGAAAGTCGTGCCCGCGATGATGTACAAATTCGAGTTTACCGCCTACATATTGCGTGAGCCAACGCGGTATTTTCACGGTACCAATATCCTCGCCAATAGGGTGATGCGAACAGGCCTCGGCAATCAGAATTTTGTCTCCGGTTTTAAGTTTATCAATGGTCATGGCACCCTTCACCATCTCGGTTAGATCGCCTTGATAACGCGCAAAAAGAATAGAGAAGCTGGTCAACGGAATTTCAGCCGGGGTATCAGCAGCTACTTTCAGGAATGCCTGACTGTCGGTAACAACAAGTTTGGGCGGTTTATTCAGCCGGCTGAAAGCTTCGCGTAACTCGCGCTCTTTCACAACCATGCAAAACGAATCGTTATCAAGCAAATCGCGAATAGTTTGTACCTGGGGTAAAATCAGCCGTCCTTTCGGTGCTTCTTTGTCGATTGGCACAACCAGAATGGCAGCTTCGCCGGGAGGCACCAGATCGGACACAATTCCTTGCCTGTTAATGAAATCGTCAGGAGCAACTTTTAAAATGGTCTGCCGAAGCTCTTGAATTCCGGCACCTGTCAATGCTGAAGTTTCAACAAATACTATTTTTTCTACTGAAAGACTTTGACGCAAACAGTCGGTTGTAAAACCCATGTCGGTTTTGTTGAAAACAACGACAACCGGAATGCCTCTATCTTTTAGCTCTTTCAATATAAGTTCTTCAAAATCGCCCCAGTCAGCGAAGGTCGAAACAATCAGGCCTAAGTCGGTTCGGTCAAAAACCTGTATTGTTTTCCTGATTCGTTTTTCGCCAAGAGCGCCAGTATCGTCAATACCGGCGGTGTCGATAAAAAGGACAGGACCAAGGGGCAACAACTCCATGGGCTTTTCGACCGGATCGGTGGTTGTTCCGGCAATTTCTGAAACAATGGAAACCTCCTGGCGGGTTAATGCATTGAGAATAGATGACTTTCCGGCATTTCGCCTCCCGAAAATGCCAATGTGTAACCTAAACGATTTGGAAACCTGCATAATTGCACCGATTTTGTTATTACAAAATACAGATAAGTTTCATTGAAAAACAATAAAGGATACAACTATTATAAACAAAAAATGCCCCCGTCATGGGAGCATTTTCACTTCAACTTCAAATAGATTATTACTTCTTAGCGTCAGCTTTTTTAGTTTCAACTTTTTTAGTTTCAACTTTCTTTGTAGTAGCGTCTTTCTTTACTTCTTTCTTTACAGGAGCAACAGCTTCTTTTTTAGGAGCTTCTTTTTTTGCAGGAGTTTGAGTCATTGCACTACCAGCAACTGCCAAACCTAAAACACAAACAGAGATTAATGCTAACTTTTTCATGATTTTAAATTTTAAATTGTTAATTTTTTACCTGCACATCAACATTGTTTTGTGTTGAAATACAGAATGTTAATTCATATATTAATTCTAAATCTTTTTATTCAGCCTATTTTCTTACTTTCTTGCCTCTGCCCTTTTTATGAGCTTTTTTATGTACTTTCTTAGCTTTACTTACATTCGAAGAAGAACTGACCATTGCCTTAGATATTTCCATATTTTCAGTCTGGCATTTAATCATTGCCACTGCATCCGAGGCCGAACTTGTTACTGTAATGGCTAGCATTAAAGCAAATGCCATTATAAATCCTTTTACTACTGTCATTGTTTATTAGTTATCTCGTTCAACTACGATTCAAAAATAAAACCATAAAAATCTAACGAGCGTTACCAACTTGTTAACGCCATGTTAATATCATCCTTAAAATGGTTTTTATTGAATATCTTTACTTTAGCAAAGAAAACAAGATGGCCTGGCAATCAAAAATCCAATTAATAATTCACTATTAATCAGAACAATGAAGCGATCTACGATTCAGTTTAGTAAAAAAAATCAACGTCTGGTTCTGTCAATTATGGCTGTAGCATCAATGCTCGGATTACTTGTGATTCAGATAGACTGGCTCATGGAATCGATAAAAATGCAAGAGACTATATTCAAGAAAGGTGTAAATATGGCGCTTCAGCAAACTGCACTTAAAATGGCAAAAGACGAGGCCCTGAATACTGCTATGCAAAACAGCATCGAAAAAGACAGCTTAATCAACTCTCAGGAAGTTTTTACCCAGAATATTATTACACGGTTAGACTCTACAGTTCAGAAAGAACTTGAACGTTACCATATAAACCTCGATTTTCGGTTTCTACTCATCAATGGAGAAGACACCTTGTCGGTTGAACCAACGTCGAAAGTTAAAAACGGCGAATTGTTTCATCAATCGTTTGCTTCGCCCGATCCTAATGCCAGCATCGATCTGGCCATTCATTTCCCCGGGCGCGAAAAGTTCATTGTTAAGAGGTTGGGAATTATGTTTGCCACATCCGTTTTACTTATCCTCTTTACAATGGCCACCATATTCATTATCCTAGCCTATTACAGAAGGGAAAGGTTGTTTGCCCAACATGTTAAAGATATGGTTGGGAACCTGACCCACGAATTCATGACGCCTATCTCCTCTATTTCGCTGGCAGGAAACATGATTATTACCCGAAACCAGAAAACAGGCGACCAAAACACTATAAACCTGGCAACTGCCATCAAAGAAGAAAACAGAAAATTACAGAAACAGGTTGATCGATTGTTAAAGTTGGCTGAAGTTGAAAACAGCGGATTCGACTATGACAAAAAAGCAATTGATCTTCAAGTGATTATTGATGATGCAATTCAGGCAGTATCATTTCAATTACATCAAAGCGAAGGTTCAATTAATTGCAATTACCAGGCAACTAACACTATTATTTTTGCTGATGCCATGCATTTAAACGATGTGTTTATTAATCTTTTCACAAACAGTATTAAATATTCAATTGAGAAACCAGAAATTAAAGTGTCGACCTACAACTCTCAAAACAAACTATTCATAACTATATCCGATAATGGAATTGGATTTCCGACTAAAGAATATAAACGGATTTTTGAAAAATACTATAGAATTTCAACAGGCAATTTACATACTACCAAAGGATTTGGGATAGGATTGTATTATGTTAAAATGGTTATTGATGCCCATTACGGAAAAATATCGGTGCAAAGCGAACCTCAAAAAGGGAGTACTTTTACATTAATTTTTCCTAATTATACAAATACTGAACATTGAAAAAGTAAAGACAATGAGCCGGATTGTGAATATTTTACTCGTAGAAGACGACTTGAACCTAGGGTTTCTACTGGTCGAGTTCCTGGAAGATAAAGGTTTTGCTGTTAAGCTATACCGTGACGGGCAAACTGCTTTTTCTGGATTCCAAAATGGCCATTTCGATTTTTGTATTCTTGATGTAATGCTGCCCAAAATGGATGGCTTCACTCTGGCAAAAAAAATGAAGGTATTAAATCCGCAAATACCAATTATTTTCCTCACCGCACGTTCGCTTAAAGAAGACAAAATGAAAGGTTATGAAATTGGAGTAGACGATTACATTACAAAGCCTTTCGACGAAGACGAGCTGTATTATAAAATCCAGGCGATTCTAAACCGTAGCCATCCACCCAAAACAATTAACGAAAATACTTTTGAAATAGGCCGGTTCACCTTCGATTACCAAAACCAATTACTCGAAATCGATGGACAAAAACGAAGATTGACCGAACGAGAAAGTGCTATTCTCAAATTCCTTTGCCTGAATAAGAATAATGTCATCCGACGAGAACAAATATTAATTGCGATATGGGGAGAAAACGATTATTTTGCTGGCAGAAGCCTTGATGTTTTTATTTCAAAATTAAGAAAGTACTTTAGTTCCGACCCAACAATAACAATTGAGAATATCCCCAAAGTTGGTTTTATTTTACAGGATTTATAACATTTTTTATTCCGGCTCATACTAAACGGATGAACTTTATAGTTCTATTTATGTTTCAATAAAAAATAATTTTCCTAATTTAGGTTAGCCATGAAAAAAATACTTGCTTTTTTAATTGTTTCCTGTTTTTGGACCATTAAAACGAATGCACAAGACTATCAAACCGGAATAGGATTGCGTGGCGGTTGGGGTACAGGTCTGACTATTAAGCATTTTCTAAGCGACAGCAAAGCTGTAGAAGGAATTTTAGATTCGCGTTGGCACGGATTTAGTGTAACCGGATTATACGAAATTCACAACCGGGCCTTCGATACGAACCGGTTAAACTGGTATTACGGAGCTGGGGCCCATATTGGTTTCTGGGATGGCAACTACTATCGTGATTATAATGATAAATCGAATTACACAGTAATTGGGATCGACGGAATACTTGGATTAGAGTATAATTTCAAGGAAATACCTTTCAATATTGGGATCGACTGGAAACCAGTATTAAACCTTACCGGTTCATCAGGTTTTTATGGTGATGGTGGCGCACTTTCAATCAGATACATTTTCTAGAATTAATTTATAATGACAAAGTATAATGGTGTAGCAAATTTTTGTTACACCATTTTTTGTTTTATGCCAATAGATTATGGATTTTCAAAAAGGACTAAAGTTTCAATCATTCGTCGAGTTTTGGGAATATATTCCTGATGACGAGCGAATTATTGTCGATGTTCTTCGCCAGATTGTGTTGGAGACAATGCCTTGGTGTAAAGAGAAACTGTCATACAATGTTCCATATTACTATGGGAATCGACGTATTTGTCTTATTTGGCCCGGATCAATTCCCTGGGGAGGTTTTCGTAGCGGAGTATTTTTCGGCTTTTGTTACGGACATTTACTACCCGATTCCGAAAACTACCTCCATCGCGGAACCAACAAACAAGTTTTTTACCGCATCTTTCATTCTCCTGAAGGCATTGACGAACAGGCGATTATCAAATTATTACTGGAAGCTGTGGAAATCGACAAAAATTTCAGACCTACAGTAAAAAAGAAAATAATTTAATTACTGAACTGGAAGCTGACTCCCAGATGGATTTTCTTCCTTCCGAAGTACCTCTGTAACAACATATTTACTCATTCCCCGCCAAGGCAACGGAGCCAAATATTCTTTATACCGAAGTTCAACAACTTTTCCACTGCAACGTTCCAGTACCGCAGCCACACTGTCGTTGGTCACACTAAATTCAAACTCGTTGCTTTGTAACGCTCCGGGAGTTGTCGATTTAAAACCTTCCTGAATGAGCCGACCTTCGTAAGTCTTAAAAATATAACCTTTCTTAACAAAAAAATTCAGGTTTCCAGCTTTAACACCTTCTCCAAAAACGAAATAGTAGCGCCACCAAATTGTAGCCGACAAAACAAGCACTACGATTAAAATAAATATTCTTAAAACTCGTCTCATAAATCTGTAGTTTACAAACTTATCCGAAAGTTAAGATTTTAATTAACTCGCAAACAGTTAATCAGCTTACTTTCTCTGGTCAATTACAAAGTCTTTTCGAATGATCTCCGCAATAGCATTAAAATCACTGTTGTAATGATGATTCCCCGGCAATAATTCAATCCTTATTCCAGCATCATTAAATGATTTTCTTACCGACTCATCTTCCTCTTTTCCAAAAATACCAACGGGATTCAAGTTTTGAATTTGCTTCATTTCATTTACTACATTGTAAGTATCGCTTGTTTTAAAATGCAGCATATCTGAGAAATGAATCTCAAAATCGCCGGTTAAATCGGGCGATAAACAATAAATACCTTTTAAAAGTTCCTTTTCCTGATTGGTAAAGTTACTGGCTATAAATGGAGCGACACACGCTCCAAATGAATAACCTACAATAACGAACGATTTCCTATTCCAAAGCTTAAGGTAGTGTACAATAGCCGGAGCCAGTTCAATTGCAACAGCTTTTGGGAGTCTTTTGTTCCAGAAATACTTTTGCGCATCGAGCCCAACAACCGGGATTCCTTTTTCGGCAAGTTTATCACAAATTGCCTGATCAAAACTTGTCCATCCACCATCGCCCGAGATAAAAAACGTAATTGGCAGGTTGGTCTTTTTTTGTGAAGGAATGACTGAAAAAGGTATATCGCTTTTATACAATGAGTCAATCTGCAACTGAAGCAGAGCATTCTCTGCAGACTTTTTCTCCTGGTATCCTGGTGCATCCAAAATCTTGTTGTAAGCCGAAACAAATTGAGGCAACCAGTTCCTGGTAACAGCAAAACCATGACCAACATTGGGCAAACCAATAATCTCGGCATTCGCAATTTTGTCGATATACTTTTTTATTTCGAAGAAGTTACAAACCTGATCATTCGACCCATTTAATGCTACAAATGGAGTCGTAAGATTATTTGACGGCTCCAGGTAATAAGAGAACCCGGTTTTTATGGCGCGACAGCCTAATCCTCCACCTCTGCAAAACGGACGATCAATATTCATATCCGGGCAAAACCCAAGAGTAATCAGTCCTTTAAAAGTATTTGCCGGAGCCTGGGCCATAGCTCCATAAGCCAAAGTTGCCCCTGAAGAATATCCGACCAAAATTGGTTTCAGGTATTTATCAAACTTATATTTCTTTTGAATTGACAGACTAATTTCTTCTAAATCTGATGCTGGATAAAAACATTTGGGTTTTGAAGACTTTTCTTTTTTCAAATAAGAAACAATATTAATCCCAGCCACTATAGCGCCTTGCGAAACAATATTTTGCGTCATATTAACAGCAATCTTATCCCATCCACCATCGCCTGAAATAAAAATAACAAACGCAACTGGAGCTTTATCCGGATGGCACAATACAACCTTACCAAAGTTACTCCAAAAAAGTGTATCAACCTTTAATGCTACCGACTTCGGTATTTCCCAAAAAAGAAGAAACACGATAAGCAAACTACATTTCATCACATCAAGGTTTTATAACTTTTGACAAGGCCGTTGGCACTGAAAGCAAATCATAATCGTGCTGATAAATCAGGTATTTGTTGTACCATACTGGGTCAAACTTTTCCTTATAATCCCGTAATCCCTTATAATGAGCAAACGAACGAATTTTCTCATAAGCAAATTTCATCGATTTTTCAGGGAAAGTGTGTGGATCATCCAGTCCGCTCATTGGCGCAAAACCTAGATTCACATACCTGATTTGTCTATCCTTCAAATATTTAAACAATTCAACCAGGATAAAGTCCATTATACCATTGGGAGCATCTGCCGTTTTCCTGATCAAATCGTATGTTGCCTCACCGGGAGCATAATCAGGAATAATATTCAGGAAAGCGACAATTTTTTCTTCGGCATTTTCCACGGTAATAATTGTCTGTTGTTTCAATTCAACCCAATCGAACATTCCCTGCGAAAAAATAATCTCAGAGCGATCCATCTCTTCAAGCCATTCGTCGCTAACCGATTTTATTTTCTGAAGAATTCCATCTTTAACTGGCGCTTCATGGATAGTTGCTTTAAAGCCCCTGTCAATCACTTTATTAATAGCATTTCGCATAGGTTTCCGGGCTCCACCTTCAAGCTTAAACGTATCAAGATCAACAACTCCTTCCTGACCCAGGAATAAGCTTTTTCGCCTTAACTGCCGGTATATTTCCAGACTTTCTTCCGGTACCCGGTAATAAATACTCTTCATTCCGCTCTCATAACAATATTGATCGAATTCAGTAATACAAGCTTTCATCTCTTCCGAATTCTCAGCCACCGGATTTTCGAGCACAACAGCAAAATTTCCCGAAATCCTGTAAGCCACAAATGCCCTTCGGCTTTCAGAAACGTAAATTATTTTGTCTTCAGAAATTTTGAAATGATCAAGAGCTGAACATCCGTGAACTTTAATCAGATTGTCGGCCAATTCACGTTCTTCTTCTGAAATATTGTCGTGAGGTACATAGGTACGAACCAAGGTATAAATGAGAAAAGCTATAGAAAAAAAACCACTGATATTTATTGAAAGCAAAAACTTGGTGGCAAATTTACTTGCAGGAACAAGTGACTCACTATTAATCATGAAATAGTTTTGCACCGTATAGCTAATAGACTGCCAAATATTAAAGTCGATATTAAAATGCCTTTTATCCAGGAAATAGAAACCGACAATACCGTAAATCAAGGTGGCGAATGCTGTTAAAATAGAGGTTTGTAGCCCTACATTACGCATTTTCGGATTCGTTTTTATGTAGTACTCTTTCCGCGTTCCAACCAGCATAATAATAACCAGGAGAGCCAATGAGGCTTCCTCAAAATCAATAGCTTTTGTTATATGACCGACCAACGAAACTGTACTCAACATGATAGCGAACCACCAGGCTGTTCTTAAACCCTTCAGGAGAAAGGCTGCCGTAACAAGCGAGAGTAATCCGGCCATAAGTACCAGGTAATTAGACGTATGTATCGCCTCAACCGGTAGAAAATCTTTTAATTCATTCACACGCTCTTTTATTGCCGGAGTTAACACCGAAATAATGTTGATAATTCCCAACGCCAACATAAAAAAGGCCGGAAGAATACGCATCAGCAATTTATTCACCTTCGATAAAAAGGCGACTACTCCGGCAACCAAAGGCAACCAAAATTCAAAAAACCGATACAAGAAAGTAATTGCAATGGCATCAACATTCTCAAATCCAAAGCGAAGTAAAACATAAGTCATCGAAACCTCAATAGCTCCGAGTCCACGTAAAAAAGGTGAAACAATCAGGAAAATAACTGAAATAATATAACCTAAAACAGCAGCCAACAGTGATGGAGTGAAGCCCAAAGCCATCATGGCAACATAAAGGTGCGCAATACCAATGAACTCAATTATAACCGAAGTTAAAACAGTATACGCAAAAGCCTTTTTATCGATCCGGTTGTTTTGCAAATCGTTCATAAAAACCTCTGTCGTCGGAACCATTTTTAGTAAAACTTTATATAAAATACCTTTTCGCAAAATCGAACGATAACAGAAAAACAAGGCAATTTTCAGGAAAATAATAGCTGCCAGCGCATACCATTCGCCCGACCCAACGGTACCTTCGACAATAGCATATAAAAATGCCGGAATAGCAACAATAACCACCGACAAAATACCAATAAAGCCATATATTGAAGAAGCAAAATGAATCTGAGAATTTTTAATCCCTTTTTTTTCGATTGCACCTGTAAAGAAAGCAAGCGACGAAACACCTCCAGCCGGAAGAAAAACACTGATCAGGTTTCTTTTAATAAATAACACTGTTGAATCGACAAGTGAAACTTTATGGCGAGTTGCTGCAAATGCAAAAACATACATTAATCCCTGAAGCAAAATATAGCATACGGTTATAAGAATACCGACTAAAACCCACTCCCATCTTGCCGATCTCAGGATATCCTTTACCTGAAACAGTTCTGATTTTTCGTGCTGTATGAACCAAATACCAATTGCAAAAAAGAAAAGTGTAAAAACAAACTGAATAATGATCTTCTTGTTTTCACGTAAAAATGGATTGGCATGTTCTTTAAATAGCTTTGATATCGTTATTAAAGAAAGTTTTCTTTCCATAAAAGGTTTATTTATTTCTTTAAGTTTTCCATTGATTTGCTGATGAACAAAATTAACTAAAATTAACTGAAATGATTGTTAAGTCAGCGTTAATGTTATCATTCAGCTACAGCCATTAAGCAACTGATATACAATGAGTTTAATTTAAACAAAAAAAATCCCGGACTACAGAAAATGTAATTCGGGACTCTTTTGTAAATGCTATTGCAATTTACTCTTTCGTATTATTTTTTTACCGATTTAATTTCAATAACCGATTTCATATCAATAGGGATATTCATATCGTCACCGGTTTGCGGATTCTTCATTTTCATTACCATTTTTATGTTTTGATTCAGGTTCTGGTTAATCATCCAGCCATCTGATCCGTCGATAAACATTGTTCCCGATTGCGTTCCATCAAGTTGCATATCCATTTTCATACCCATTTGTTCAATTTGTTTTGTTCCTCCAAAAGTCGACGAAACATTCAGGTTCAAATCATTACCTACAATCGAAGCCACCTCGTAATCAATCTGCATGTCCATATTCATTGCCGCAGTCAATTGTGACTTGCACGACCATTTTGCACCCTGTTCAACTTCTTTTTCAGGAATATAGCTGAATGTTTGTCCGACAAACGATTTAAAACCTTCGTCCGACGAGAACATAGGAACCATTTGTCCTATCATTTTATCGTCTGCAATTTTCGAAATAAATGCTTCCTGTCCATCAACTTTCTCAACCTTTCCGGCTGGGGTCACTTCCATTTTAATTGACTGACCTGTAAGGGCTTTTAGCTTTTCGGATGCCGGATTTCCACCAGTTTGCGAATCCATACTCATTTGTTGTCCATTAGCCGAAGCATCGATTTTAACTTGAGCAACCGAATATTCGATAAGATAATTTTTATTTGGCAATACATCGGCGACCTTATAATCGAGCACCATAAGCATTTTTTGTTCGATTTTTATTTGTTGCCCCATCATTTCCTGGTTCATGTTCATGTTCATCGACATGGTCATTTCATAAACAGTTCCTTTGGTAAGGTTCAACCGAAGTGAAGTTTTGGCAGAGAGTTGTAATCCAAATAAAACTAAAGTAGTTACAAGAATAGGCAGAATGCGGTTTTTGTGTCTCATGGTAGAAAATTTTAGTTTTTGTTTAATCAAATATATCGATTTTTTATCAGCTCAACGTTTTCTTTCAAAAATCTTTACACAAAATCAAAACCCCTCTTCCGGCGAACCGAAAGAGGGGTTTAAAATCTTAACCCTGTTTCATCATCACTTTCCCAAAAATAAGATGAGCATCTTCTAATTCAGCGATTGACCAAAGTTTGTCAGGATCATTACCGTTTGCCTCAGGTATATTGAGCCGAACTAATATACTTTGTTTTTGAAGTTCAATTAATAACCATTTGCAGAAGTTATCTTTTTTTATTCCGCGAGGTTCAGCAAAATATTCGCTATGATCTCCCAAAAAATCACTGCATAAATTAGTGTCTTCAACGAAAAAATAATTTGAAACTATTGACCCTTTCATTTTTTAGTTTTTTAAGGGTTCTGTACGATATCTGACAACAACAGCGCGATATTGCTACCGCGCCGTTGTATATTTTAACCAAACCTAAGTCTATCATCTAATGTCCATTATCTAACATCTTAAGTCTTTGGTCTTTTGGTCTTTGGCTATTACATCATGCCGCCCATGCCGCCACCCATACCGCCGCCCATAGGTGGCATAGCTGGTTTGTCTTCTTTTTCATCAACCAATACGCATTCGGTTGTAAGGAACATACCAGCGATAGATGCTGCATTTTCCAAAGCGATACGAGTTACTTTAGCAGGGTCGATAACACCAGCTTCGTAAAGGTTTTGGTATTCGTCAGTGCGGGCATTGTAACCAAAGTCGGCTTTGCCTTCCAGCACTTTCTGAACAACTACTGCTCCTTCTTTACCAGCATTGAAAGCAATCTGTCTCAAAGGTTCCTGAATTGCACGTTTCACGATTTCGATACCTGTAGTTTCGTCTTCGTTTTCGCCGGTTAAACCGTCGAGAGCCGAAATACTACGCACATAGGCCACTCCACCACCAGGTACAATACCTTCTTCAACAGCAGCACGTGTTGCGTGCAAAGCATCGTCAACGCGGTCTTTCTTTTCTTTCATTTCAACTTCTGAAGCAGCGCCTACATAAAGTACAGCAACACCACCGGCTAATTTAGCCAGACGTTCCTGAAGTTTCTCTTTGTCGTAGTCAGAAGTAGTAACTTCAATTTGTTTTTTGATCTGTGAAACACGGGTTTTGATAGCTTCGTCGGAACCTGCACCTGCAACAACCGTTGTTTTTTCTTTGTCAACAGTGATTTTTTCGCATTGTCCGAGCATATCCAAAGTTGTGTCTTCCAGTTTCATACCTTTTTCTTCGGTAATAACAACACCACCAGTCAGGACAGCCAAATCTTCCAGCATTTCCTTACGGCGATCGCCAAATCCAGGAGCCTTAACTGCGCACACTTTCAACGAACCACGCAGGCGGTTAACCACCAAAGTAGCTAAAGCTTCACCATCAACATCTTCAGCAACAATCAACAATGGACGGCCAGTTTGTGCCGACTGTTCGAGGATTGGAAGAAGGTCGCGCATGGTACTGATTTTCTTGTCGTGGATCAGGATGAAAGGACGATCGAGATCGGCAGCCATTTTTTCGCCATCGGTGATGAAATAAGGTGAAATATATCCACGGTCGAACTGCATACCTTCAACAACGTCAACATAAGTTTCGGTTCCTTTGGCGCTTTCAACGGTGATAACACCTTCCTTATTTACTTTTTTCATGGCTTCGGCAATCAATGCCCCGATAGCGCTGTCGTTATTGGCAGCAACTTTAGCAACCTGTTCAATTTTATTGAAGTCGTCGCCAACATTTTCAGCTTGTTCACCAATGCTTTCAACTACTTTGTCTACAGCTTTATCGATACCGCGTTTCAAATCCATTGGATTAGCGCCGGCAGCAACGTTTTTCAAACCAACCGAAATAATAGACTGAGCCAAAACAGTAGCAGTTGTAGTACCGTCACCAGCATCGTCACCGGTTTTGCTGGCTACTTCTTTCACCATTTGTGCGCCGATGTTTTCATACGGATTTGAAAGTTCGATTTCTTTGGCGACACTAACACCATCTTTGGTGATATGTGGTGCCCCAAATTTCTTTTCGATAACTACATTGCGGCCTTTAGGTCCCAAAGTTACTTTTACGGCATCAGCCAATTTGTCAACCCCTTTTTTCAAAAGGTCGCGGGCTTCAATCTCGAATTTAATTTCTTTTGCCATTTCTATTTCTTTTAATTGTTATAAATCAGATTATTCAGCAATAAACAAAACGTCAGTCTGCGACATCAATAAATAATCAACACCATCGATGCTTAATTCAGTACCCGAATATTTTCCATAAAAAATGGTGTCACCAACATGGATTTCCATTGGCTCATCTTTTTTTGGCGAACCAACTAACACCACTTTACCTGTCTGTGGTTTTTCTTTTGCCGAATCAGGAATAATGATTCCACTAGCTGTTTTCTTTTCTGCTTCCTTTGGCTGTACCAGAATTTTACCAGCCAGAATTTTTCCTTTTAAATCTGCCATTTTCGAATTATTTTAATTGGTTAGACATTTTAAATTTTGACATCCGAACCATTCAGATATTGTGCCAAAACTGATGATGGCACTTCGTGGATCCGGAATTTGACATTTTTGCATCATAAAGTTTTCAAATTCAAGCCAAAATCTCGTAAAATCCTGAAAAATTGAATAATTACAATTGAGACAAATGCCTGACAAGTGGTGTGCCAGACTGTCAGTAGCTTTATTTTATTGATTGGATGACTTAAAGTCATCCAATCAATAAGTCTATATTAATAAACTTCGAAGTTCGATATCGTCGGACAAGCTTTTGAATCGATAATTACCAACCTGATTTTTTGAGTTTCCGTTGGGAAAGTTTTTAAAATTCGTTTATATCCAATAGTTGTACCTTTAGCTAATGCAACCCAACGCTCACCTTTGGGTATTTCAATCCTGAAACTTTTTACACGTTGCCCTAATTTTATGAACTCCTGAAGTACAATAAAACTGACCAATTGTGGTTTCCCCAGATCTATTTCAACAAAACCCGTTTTTTCATCGTCATTGGTTGCCCAATAGGTTTCCTTATCTCCATCGTTAACCTTCACTGCATTAAACTGTTCAGAGTTTCCACGAAAAGAAGATGCAACTGCCAGTTTGTTAAGTGCTATATTGGTTTTGAAGTTTCCGTCAATCAGTTTCTTCCATCCCTGCAAAGCAACTACGTCGTTTTCGTGAATCAAGCCTCTGCGGTCGGGAGGAATGTTCAGGATAAGGTTTGCTCCACGTCCCACTGAACTCAGATAAATGTCGAACAATTTCTCAGGAGTTTTTACCAGCGAATCTTCTTTGGCATGATAGAACCATCCCGGACGAATTGACACATCAACTTCATCAGGAATCCAGCTTGTTCCGTTTTCGCTGCCGGTTCCAAGCAAATCCGATATTCCGCTTTTGCCAGCGTATAGGGTATCCGGGGTAATTGTATTCCAGTTTGTTTCGTTTACAAAGCCACTTTCGTTGCCGCACCAGCGAATATCGGGTCCGGCGTCGCTAAAGAAAATAACTGCCGGTTCCATCTCGCGAACCATTTTCAGCGTGGTTGGCCAATCGTAATATGTTTTCCCATCAATTTTGCGCTTTTCTTTGGCACCGCCGTAAAAGCCATCTCCTCCGTTTGCACCATCAAACCACATTTCGAAAACAGGCTTATGAGCTTCAAAAAGCTCTTTCAACTGATTACGATAATATTCGACATACGATGGAGTTCCGTAATCGGCGCGATTGCGGTCCCAGGGCGAAAGGTAAACGCCAAATTTCAAGCCTTCAGCCCGACAGGCTTTTTCAACTTCATCAACAACATTTCCTTTGCCGCCTTTATATGGACTGTTTTTTACTGAATGTTCGGTGTATTTACTTGGCCAAAGGCAAAATCCGTCGTGGTGTTTGCACGTAAGTACCAAGCCTTTTAACCCAGCAGCTTTGATGGTTTTTACCCATTGTGTAACATCCATAGCGGTTGGATTAAAAACAGATTCGGGCTCGTCGCCAAATCCCCATTCCTTATCGGTAAAAGTGTTGGTTGTAAAATGTACAAAAGCATATTGTTCCATTTCGTGCCAGGCTAACTGGCGTTCAGTTGGTACGGGTAAAACAGGCGCTGGTGGAGGAACTGTTTTACGACAGGAAGAAAATAATACAACGCAACAAAGTAATAATGTTCCGGCGAAATTAAACTTTAGGTTCATAACAGGTTATTTTGATGGTTTGATGTGTACAAAAATAAAAAATATAAAAAAAGTCTTCAATGAATTTCATTGAAGACTTCAGTTATAGCATGTTCAGACTAAATCTGAAAGAAGTTTTCTTACTTTGTAGGTGTAGCAGTTGATGCAGGAGCAGCGGTTGCAGGAGCTGCTTTTTTTGCATCAGCAGGAGCCGGAAAACTTGGGACCTGATTTGGATCAACAGCATTTTGGATTTGATCTTTAATAGCTGATTCTGCACCTGTTTTTGATTCTCTCGGAATAAAAGCAGTTGCTCCAATTGACAAAACCAACAAGGTTCCGGCTAAAACCCATGTAGCTTTTTCAAGAAAGTCGGTTGTTTTACGAACTCCCATGATTTGATTTGATGCCTGGAAATTGCTAGCCAAACCGCCACCTTTTGAATTTTGCACCAAGACTATCAAAATCAGCAAGATACAAATGATGAATAATAAAACTGTGATCAGTGTGTACATATCAGTGTAATTAATTGTTCATTAAACTTCTAATTTTTTCAATTTGAGCCGCAAAGTAAGTACTTTTTTCCGGATATTTCAAACTTAATTTCTCAAATATCTGAATGGCTTTTTTATAATATCCCTGCTGAGCATAAATTGATGCTAATGTTTCCGTCACCAAATCATCGGTTTCTGGTTCTTTGGGTTTATTCGGGCTCATTGGCGAAGCAAATTCTTCATCTTTGACCTGAGGCATTCTGGGTTTTGCTTCCAGAAATTTTTCAATTAATGTATTCTTTCGGTCTGGATTATTCGGAGGTAAAGATTCTTTATTAGCCTCTCTGCCATGTGTCAATTCTACATCTTCCAATTTGTATGCTACCGGCACATTAAACTCGAAAATATCTTCACTAATAAACTCAGATGACTTTTCCTGGTCAGATTTTGCATTTTCCTTATTCAGAAACAAATATAAATTCCTTCGATCATGAATCCGGATAGCGCCATTTAACAATTCCTGGTCGAACGACGAATCATTCAGTATTTTCAGGTTTTTCAGGTATAAAAACCATGCTGTTTCAAATGCAGGGTATCGTTCTGTCAACTCTTTGAGAGTTGCCAAAGTTTCCTGATTCAGATTTTCAGGATTAAAAAGTAATTGATGAATTTGATCGGTTATCATTGTTTACCAGTCAGCAACTGAGGCATTAAAAATATCTTCGGTAAGTTTTTTTATTATTTCAGGTAATAAACCACTTTCAGCAGAGCTTAACGATTGGCTACTTTCATAGTCTTCATAAGCAGAAAATGATTTTTCCCAGTCCTTCGTGTGATCCTTATTATTTGTAAATTTCACTTTAACCCCAACAGTCAGCCTATTTTGCGCTGCAACATCACCAGAAACAATGGTCATTGGTTTTACATCGTAATCAGTAATCTGGCCTGAGTATTCCAGATCGCCATTTTCACTTATCTGGCTCAACGAAGTTTGCTTGATAATTTTCTCTTGCAACCCATCGGTGAACTGCTGGCTCAAGTTTGGATTCACAAGCCTGGCCCTGTTTTGAAAATATGAAACTGAAAATGTCTTCACATTAGTAGCAATTGCAGCGCCTGTAAACGAGTAACTTATTTTACAGGCTGTAAAAACAAACGACACAAAAACTATTGATAGCGTTATAAAAATCGTAATCCGCCTCATATTAATCAATCTTGTATTCTTTAATTTTTCGGTATAATGTGCGTTCCGAGATACCTAACTCACGGGCGGCATATTTTCTTTTCCCCTTATGTTTTTCGAGCGCTTTCTGAATCATTTCAACCTCTTTATCTTCAAGCGAAAGCGATTCTTCAATAAATTCTTCAGTATCCAAAATATGTTCGTGTTCAACGGGTTTAATGTTTACACGTGGCGCCACTGGTTGATCTGGGACAAAATTACCATTTTCAGTTGGATATAAATTTCGGAACAACTGAGCCCTGTCAGCATGTCGGATTTCAGTACTGGAAGAATCATTCTGCAATATATCATGAACCAGTTTTTTCAGGTCATTCATGTCCTTCTTCATATCAAACAGTATCTGGTACAGTATTTCGCGCTCCGAAGCAAATGTTTTTTCATCAACCGAATGATAAAGCGCTGGCAATTTACTGCTTTCGGAGTTGGCCGGAATATACCTCTGAAGTGTTTGGGCATCAATTATTCTTTCCTTTTCAATAATCGAAATCTGCTCGGTAATGTTTTTTAATTGGCGAACGTTTCCAGGCCAATGATAACTCAACAATACCGAGACGGCATCGTTATCGAGCCGAATACCGGGCATCCTATATTTTTCAGCGAAATCGGAAGCAAATTTGCGAAAAAGCAGATGAATATCCTCCGATCGGTCGCGTAATGAAAGCACCCGAATAGGCACTGTATTCAGACGATAATACAAATCTTCGCGAAAGCGCCCTTTTTCAATGGCTTCAGGGATATTAACGTTGGTTGCAGCAACTACCCGAACATTGGTTTTCAACACCTTAGATGAACCTACCTTCATAAATTCGCCAGCTTCGAGCACACGCAACAAGCGAACCTGTGTTGAAAGCGGTAATTCCCCAATTTCGTCGAGGAAAATAGTCCCGCCATCGGCTTCTTCAAAATAACCTTTACGGTCGGCCAAAGCCCCTGTAAACGAGCCCTTTTCGTGGCCAAAAAGCTCCGAATCAATTGTACCTTCAGGAATTGCGCCACAATTCACTGCAATGTATTTACCATGTTTTCTGGCCGAAAACTGGTGAATAATCTGAGGGAAAGACTCCTTTCCTGTACCACTCTCTCCTGTTATCAAAACCGAAAGATCGGTGGGTGCTACCTGTACAGCAATTTCAATCACCCGAAGCAAGCCTGGTGAATTGCCTATAATTCCAAATCGTTGTTTTATCTCCTGAACATCCATTATCCGGACAATATGTTTAGCTTTGCAAAATTACAATTTTAACTTTTATAAACGCTGTCCAAAGTTAATCTAACTTTGAATTCAATACCTTAGCCATTTCATGTTTTAACATGATTTAGCTTTTGTGTTTAATATTAAAATAGTACAGAGATGAAATTCGTTGCAATTATCCCGGCTCGGTTCCAGTCAACCCGTTTCCCCGGAAAACCATTGGCCATTTTAGGCGAGAAACCCATCATCCAATGGGTATACGAGAATGCAAAAAAAACACTGAACGATGTTTATGTTGCCACCGACGACGAACGCATTTTTAATGTAGTTGAATCATTTGGTGGTAAGGCAGTATATACATCGGCCAATCACCAAAGTGGTACCGACCGCGTTGCCGAAGCTGCTCAAAAGATAGCTGAGGCACTTAATTTTGATGTAATCATTAATATTCAGGGCGATGAACCATTTATCCGCACCGAGCAAATTGAAGGATTAAAGAATTGTTTTTATGCCCCTGATACAGAGATTGCTACATTAATAAAACCAATTACCAATCCGGCTGAAATTTCCAATATTAACCGGCCCAAAGTAGTAATCAATAAAAATCAGGAAGCCTTATATTTCAGTAGATCAACCATACCATTTGTTCGCGATTGTCCAATTGAAGAATGGATAACCCGGAACATTTTTTACAGCCATATAGGAATGTATGCCTATCGTTATGATGTTTTGCTGAAGTTAACAAAATTGTCGGTCGGGATTCTTGAAAAAGCCGAATCGCTTGAACAGTTACGTTGGCTCGAAAATGGGTACCGCATCAAAACGGCCCAAACAACTTTCGAAAACATAGGCATTGATACTCCTGAAGATCTGGAAAATGCCAGGAAGTTCCTGGAAAAAGATTGAGCCTCACCCCAGCCCTCTCCAAAATGGAGAGGGAGCCAGACGGTATAACGCAAATGAAATCCGTCTTTCCGGAGAAACACCAATTGAGACTGATCACCAAAAACTGAACACTTTTTATGAAATTCACAAAAATGCACGGTCTGGGTAACGATTTTATCTTTTTCGAAAACCTGGACAATAAAGAAACAGATTATTTCTCTCTGGCTATTAAACTTTGCCATCGCCAGCTAAGCATTGGTGCCGATGGGATTATAGCAGTTTTACCCTCTGAAATTGCAGATTTGCGCATGAGAATTATTAATGCCGACGGAAGCGAAGCCAATATGTGCGGTAATGCCATACGCTGCTTTGGTAAATATGCATACGAAAGAGGACTTGTTAAAACCACCAAGTTTAACATTGAAACCTTCGCCGGAATTGTCATTCCTGAAGTTATTGTTGAAAATGGCAAAGTAAATTCAGTAAGAGTCAACATGGGTATGCCAGATATTCGCAGGGAGGCGATCCCAATGTTAGGCAACGAAACCGCAGCAATCAACGTTATGATTCCATTCGGCAATAACGAAATAAACATAACAAGTGTTTTGATGGGAGTACCGCACACAGTAGTTTTTGTTAACGATCTCGACTCGGTTGATGTCAAAGGAATTGGCCCAATGATTGAAAAGCATCAGTTATTTCCAACGGGAACGAATGTCAACTTTGTTGAAGTGCTAAACAAAAACCGTGTCAAACTGCGAACATGGGAACGTGGAGCCGGTGCGACTTTGGCCTGCGGAACAGGGAGCTGTGCCGCTACCGTTGCCGCCATACTGAATGAATATACCGACAGATCAGTTACCATTGAATTACAGTACGGAAAACTCGAAATTGAATGGGTCGAGGATGGTACTGTTTTTATGACAGGCCCGGCTGAGGAAAGTTTTTCAGGAGAAATTAAACTTGAATAAAGGATCGACCAATATTAATCTCTTATCGATCCTTTATTCAAGAGTTTAGGTTAATAATTTTTCAGAACAACAAATTGTTTAAACTGATTTTTTACAAAAACCCGTACAATGTAGCTTCCCGATGCTTGTTCGGTGAAATTGACAATAGTTTTAGGCTGCATTAATACTTTTGAACAGATAAGTTCGCCATTGATGTTATAAATAAACAATATTGCTTTTTCAGCTAAATCCTCAACATCAACATAAAGTATGTCGGAAACAGGATTTGGATAGACATTTAGTTTGATATAATCGATAGATCCAACATCTGTTATCACTTTTGTGTTAGTATTAACAGCAAACTGAATTGAGGTTGAAGGAGCGGCATTTGAAATTGTGACTGCAAATCGGTCTGATTGAGTAAATCCGGGGATTTCAACGACAATATCGTAATCCAGTATCTGTAAATTCTCAAACTTGTAATATCCATTTAAATCAGAGACTGTTGATAATACGGGAGATTCGTCCCCTTTTCGGTATAAATTAATAATAGCTCCCGATACTGGTTTTTTATCATCAACAATACCATTAAATATCGATATGCTTTTGGTCGATACTTTATCTGTTTCAACAATAAAGCCCGAAATTTCACCCGATCCGTTTATCGGTTTTATGGTCTTAATACAATTGACTTCCCTGATAATATGCTCTTTACCTTGCAATGAAATTTGCTCGGCCTGGTTCCATGTTAATACATTGCCAAGATAAGTTGGTACAAAAAGCGCAGGACTTTGAGTAGAAGAAACTAAAACGACCCATTTCCCCGGATAGAGCGAAACCAAAGTAGTATCTCCTTTAATTTCAAAAGGCTGAATAACTTCAGTAAACGCACCATTGTTGTCAGAATAGAATTGATATTTTAGGGTTGTTGCTGGTATTGCAGAATTATCGAGTTTGGCAATAAGTTTAACCTTCGGATAATTGTTTTTGACAAGAACGGTAACCTCAGATTTAACAGAGTTTAGTTTTCCATCACTAACAGTCAGTGTAAATGTGTAAGATGTATCTCCAGATACTTCAGGTGCTTTAAATGAAGGTTTTGCATCGCTTGTTGAACTTAGGGATATGCCTTGCGGCGAACTCCATTGGTATATAAGAGCATCTCCGTCAGGATCGTATGATGCAGATCCATCCAAATTAATTGTTTCACCCTCATTTTTCTCTTGGTGACTGCCGGCATTAGCGACTGGAGCTTTGTTTTCATTCTGAACAGTTATTATAACCTGATCTGCATTTGAGCTAAAGGAACCGTTATTTACAACCAATGAAAAAGTAAATTTAGTGTCAGTTGAAACTTCAGGGGCCGTAAATACAGGTTTAGGAATGGTATTCGAACTTAAAATAATGTCGGAAGGAGAAGTCCATAAATAAGTTAAATTTTCATTTCCGCCTGAAGTAGAGGATGTTCCATCTAAATAAACAACTGACCCTTCTTTAACAACCTGGTCGGCACCTGCGTTTGCAACAGGGATCTTGTCTCCAATAGTTACTTTATTTGTTTTAAGTACCAATTCGGGAAATTTTGTATTAGTCATAGTGCAATAATATTCCCCTGTTGCCGTAGGCTTATATTTTCCGGTCTGATCTGTTCCTGTTATTTCTGTTCCATTATAAAACCATTTATATACCGTCTGTATCCCATCAATAGTTTTTTCTGAAGAATAATCAATAGCTTCACCTAAGTTCAAGGTAAGTTCATTATATAAGTCATACTGCGGATTATAAAAGCAACTTAGAGTTGAGGTGTTTAAAGGTAGTTTGCTAAAAGGAATCTTGTTATACCGACAATCAATGGAGGTAAGTTTTTTCAACCCCGATACGTTAACTGATTCGAGAACGTAACAAGCACAAATATTTAGTGATTGTAGGTTTGACAAACCAGTTACATCTAAATTAATAATCTGATCGTGAATTGCCAACTCAACAACGTACTTCGGGTAAAAGGAGCTCCATATAACTCCTTCCCACGAACCAATTTTTGTTTCGTCGCCCCATTTCGATTTTAATAACGATGACTCAGGAGCATTGTTTCTTATGGCTTTTAACGTTTCAACATCCTGCAAATTGTATCGGATTGGTGCTCCAACCTTAACTGCTGAAGTGAAAAGCGTTAGGTCAGGAAAATTGGAATTGGTCATACTGCAATAGTAGTAACCATCGGTTGTTGGGATATACTTGCCGCTATTATCAGTATTATCAATTTTCTCGTTATTCCTATACCACGTAAAAGTTGTTGTGACACCTCCGATTTTTGCTTCCGACGAATAATCAATAGTTTCGCCCAACAATATAGTTTTTTCAGTATAGATTAAATTTTGAGGAGCGTAAGCGCCGGGATAATTTAAATAGCTTTTATTTGTCCAAAGAGAACTAAGTGTGAGATTGTTTTTGGGACATGTTAACAATTGCATTTCAGATAAACCTGACAAATCAATTGAATTTAACATATTGTAATCTGCATTAATATACTTTAGATGCTGAAGACCAGTAAATTTAACTGAGGCCAAACGATTATTCGCAAAATTCAACCGCTCTAGCTTATCAAGGTTGGTTATATTTAAAGTTGTCAATCCTGCATTTGACACATCAAGTTCTGTTACTCTTCTTGGAGTTTCGTTATTCCATTTTACCCCATACCACGATCCAATCTGGTTTAAGTCCTTCCAATTGCTACGAACATTTGAAATAGCAGGTGCATTGTCCAAAATTGTAGTTAATACTTTTACATCATTGGGATCAAATTCGTAAATAGTTCCGGTATTTACTTTGTTGGTTGTTAATGTTAATCCGGGGAAGTTAGCATTAGTCATAACGCAATGGTAAAATCCATCGCCTGAAGTAACCAGTTTCCCGGTTTGATCAGTGCCGGAAATTACACTGTTATTTTTGTACCAGGTGAAAACGGTTGCTATTCCATTGATAATCTTTTCGGAAGAGAAATCAATTGTTCCTCCTAACGGTATCGTTTGCTCTTCAAAAACAATTTGTTGAGGCCAATACTGATAATTTCCACCTATTACCGAAAGCTTTACAGGAAGCTTGCTAAAGCATAATTTATTATTTTGACAGAAAAGGTTTTTGATTTTTGGCAAACCGCTAATATCAATAACTGTCAACTGATTATATGCACAGGAGATATAGTTCAAATTCAATAGTCCAGTTAATTTTATTGAAGTCAATTGATTATTATCGCAATAAATTTGCTCTAAGTTGGCGAATGAAGTTAAATCAAGTGTTTTTAATCCAGCCGACGACATTTGAAGTACATTTATTTTTCGTGGTGAATTACTTCCCCAGCCGACTCCTTCCCACGAAAAGATTTGATTGTCGTCTTTCCATTTCAACCGAAGCGGAGAATCCAAAGGCAGATTATCCCTTAAGCGTTTTAGAGCTTCAATATCAGCCAAATCGTATACTTCAGGTTTAATAATATTAATTTTGCTTGTCGTAATTACCAGTCCAGGGAATTTGTCGTTTGTCATAGTGCAGTAAAATATTCCAATATCAGCTGGGGTATACTTTCCGCTTTGGTCAGAATCAGTGACTTTAACATCGTTTTTAAACCAACTGAAAACAGTTGCTATTCCACCAATTTTTGATTCAAGAATATAATTTATCGACTCCCCAAACAAAATAGTTCTTTCACTGTCAATTTTGTTCATCGGACTGTATCTGTAAGTTCCTGCTGAAACGGGTAAACTTAGAGGAAGTGAACTAAAAGGTATATTATTGTTGTTGCAAGTCAGATTTTGAATCTTAGGTGCTTTGGTAACTGAAATTGAAGTTAATAAGTTAAAGCTGCAATCCAGGTTATTTAGCTTATTCAATCCATCAACATTCAGTGAAGTTATTTGATTATTACTACAGTTGAGACTCTCAAGTACCGATAAAGTCCCTATCTGAAGTGAACTAATGTTCTTGTTCGAAACATCCAATTGATTTACTCGTTTTGGGACACTTTCTGTCCATGTAACTCCTTTCCATGTTGCCATCTGAGTTTCATCGGCCCATTCTGTTTTTAATGGCGAGCTGGCAGGAGCAGCGTTGCGTATAGCCTTTAAAGCGTTTGCATCAGCCACTTCAAACTCGGAAGTTGAGGTAACCGTAATTTTATTGGTTACAAGTGTTAAATTTTGGTAGGCATAATTGGTCATTTTACAGCAGTATGTACCGCTTTCTGTTGGTGTAAATGTTCCGCTTTGTATCGTAGTTATTGCAACTTCATCTTTATACCAAGTAAAATTAGTTTGATATCCACGAATGTCTGCTTCAGACGAAAAGTCTATCGATTCCCCCAGTTTAATTTCCCTGGCATCAAATATTTCCTTCTGAGGGCTGTAAATGAATGTGTAGTAATAACCCGAAATTAATGGAATTTTACTAAACGCTAATTTGTTGTTTGATATATTAATATAAGTCAATCTACTATTCCCCGAAAAATCAAGTGTGGAAAGTTGATTGTCGTTGCATGAAATTGATGAAAGATTACTTTGCCCGCTTGCTTTTAATGTTAATAGCCCGCATTGACTACAGTTGAGTGTCTTCAACTCATTTAACCCAGTTACATCCAAGGCTGTCAACTGTATGCCATTTAGCAACAATGCTATTACTCTTTTAGGTCTCGACGAACTCCAGTTTATCGCAAGCCAGTTTTCAATGGGTAGATCATTCGCCCAAATGGTTTTTAACTGCGAATTTTCAGGAGCCGAATCTCTTATGGATTTTAAAACTGAGATATCGCGTGAATCATATTCCGAAGGAGTTCCTAATTTCAGGAAGTTTGTTGTTATTGTCAGACCAACGAACTTACTGTTAGCCATCTGGCAATAATAAAAGCCAGTCTCCGTGGGGGCATATTTGCCAGTCTGATCCGTATTTTCAATCTTGCTGTTATCTTTAAACCAGGTAAAAACAGTTGATGTACCATCGATTGTGGCCTCCGATGAATAGTCTATTATCTCACCCGGATTAATCGTTCGTTCATCGTAAAGAGTGTTTTGTGGTGAATACCTGTAGGATATCATTAAACTTGTTGGTAACGGCAATTTTGATAATGATAATCTATTGTATTCACAACTCAGATTACTAATTTTCTGAGCCTTATCTATCTTAATCTCATCTAATTGGTTATTGCTGCAATATAAGGTCGAAAGTTCTGGTAATATACTAACATCTAATTTGTTTAGCTTATTGAATGTACAGTCGAGGTATTTAAGTTTTGTGAGCAAACTCACATCAAGAGTGTTTAATCTCATCGCCGCAACTATTAGTTTCTCAACTCTAAGCGGATAAACAGAGTTCCAGGTTATCCCTCTCCAGTCTTTTACAGGAATATCATCAGCCCAACTGGTTCTTAACGGCGAATCGGAAGGCGAGTTATCCCGAATTGATTTTAACGCAGCAATATCATCAGGATTAAATTCAATCGGGCTACCAACGATTGTCTTACCTGTGGTTATTACTAAACCTGTGAATTTAGGATTACTCATTGTGCAGTAATAAAAGCCATCTGAAACCGGAGTATATTTCCCCGAATTATCCGTTCCTTCAATTTTTAAGTTATTTCGAAACCATGTAAATGAAGAGGAGGTTCCGTTAATAACAGCTTCCGACGAATAATCAATTGTCTGGCCCAGGGTTAAAGATTTTTCTTCCGAAAATGGCTTCTGATTACTATAATTGATACTTCCATACCCAGCAGGAAGCGTATATGGTAATTCACTGAATGGAATTAGATTTGAAGAACAATCCAGACCTTGCAAATTTCTGTTGGTTGAAACATCAATTGATGAAAGTAAATTATTATTACAACTAAAGTTTTGCAAATTAGAAAGTCCAGTTATGTTTATCGATTTTAATTTATTTGAGTAACATGACAATTGGGTAAGTGCTGTCAGTTTACTTACATCCAATTGCGTTAATTCCATATTGCCGACCGAAAGTTGAATCACCCGGTGTGGTAAAGTATAACTCCAGACAACTCCAAACCAAGAGACAATCTGCGATTCATCGCGCCATAGGCTTTTTAGGTTCGAATTAGCTGACGCATTATCCCGAATAGCTTTAAGAGCCTCAACATCTTCCTGATAATACTCCTGAACAGCTCCAACTTTAACCTGATTCGTTGTTAAAGTTAAATCTGGAAATTTGAAATTTGTCATTCGACAACAATAAAAACCCTCATCTGAAGCTTTATATTTTCCCGAAATATCGGTACCAGGTATTAGGACACCATTTCTAAACCATTCAAATTTAGTTTGAACACCATCAATTATCGCCTCCGAAGAATAATCAAAAACTTTACCAACCTCCACAGGACCTGATACCTCTGGGAACGTTTGATAGGAGTAGTAGTAAGTATAATTTTTAACTGGTAACGTTAATGGTAAATCGCTAAATCGCAAGTTATTTCCACCGCAGCTTAATGATTCTAATTTGGTTAATCCTTTAATATTTAGCGATGTAAGTCTATTGTTGCTGCAATCTGCTGTAATTAAAGCTGGTAATATACCTAAATCGATAGAGATAAGATTATTGTTTGGGCAATACAACTTTTCAAGCGAATTAAAACCAGAAAGATCAAGCGAAACTAATCCAACACCGTTTAAATTAAGCTCCTTCACTTGTCTGGTTGGAAATTGGCTCCAGGTTACCCCTTGCCAGGAACCAATATTGCCATCAACGGCCCAAAGTGTTTTTAAAAACGAATTGGCAGGCGCTTTGTCTCTAATTGATTTTAATAATAATATGTCTTGCGGATCATATTCAGGTGGATTACCAACTTTTACTGCATTTGTGGTTAAAGTTAACTTAGGGAATTTTGAATTAGTCATTACACAATAGTAGTAACCTTCCGAGATAGGAGTATAAATACCTGTTTGGTTGGTATTTTCGATTTTAATATTGTTTTTATACCAGGTATACACAGTAGAAACGCCATCAATAAGCACTTCTGAAGAGTAATCGATAGGTTGACCAATATTAACAGTTTGGGGTTGATATAAAACTCCTTGGGGATAGTAAGTATAATATGATAGGGATAAAAGCAGCCGAACAGATAATTTTGAAAATGCAAGAAAGTTATTGGAACAATTTACTTCCTTGAGTTTAGTTAAATTGGTAAGGTCAAGAGTAGTAAGTTCGTTATTATTACAGTATAAACTTTCAAGATTTGAGAATGCAGAAACGTCTAAAACTTTCAACCCTAAATAAGTGATATACAATGAAATTACTCTTTTGGGCTTAACACTACTCCAGGTAACTCCACTCCAACTACTTAGCATTTTATCATCAGCCCAGTCTAATTTTATTCTTGCACCATCAGGAGCTTTGTCGCGAATGGTTTTAAGTGCAGCTACGTCCTGAGGATCAAATTCAGATGGATTACCAACAGTTATTTTATTGGTCACCAAAACGACTCCTCCAAATTTCAGATTTATCATTGAGCAATAATAAACACCATCTTCTGTGGGTATGTATTTCCCACTTTGATTGGTATTGGTAATTTTTGCATCATTGCGAAACCATGTATATTCCGTTGATACTTCTCCAATCAATGATTCGGATGAAAAATCAATTGGCTCGCCAATTGAAATTGCTTTTTGATCGAAGATTGGATTCTGGGGATTATAATTTAAACTTAAACCTACGTTATTCCCGTTAGATTGGATTAATAATTTGCTAAACGGGATCCTATTATTTCTGCAGTCTAATGAACTAATGCGCGTTAAGGTAATGTCTAATTGTTGAATGTCATTATCCGAGCAGTTTAATTTCTCGAGATACGTTAGTTTACTGACATCCAAAGTCGAAATCATTTTTTTCGTAATATTTAAACCAATAACACGCTTTGGTGGAAAACTATTCCAGGTTACACCTTCCCATGTTAATATTTTAGAATCGTCGCCCCACAAACTCTTTAACGGGGAACCAGCCGGCGCTCCATCTCGAATGGCTTTTAATGCATCAATATCAGAGGTTGAAATCTCAACTGGCTCTCCACATTTAACCTGACCTGTTTTTATTACCAAGTCGGAGAAAACGCCATTTGTCATTGTGCATGAATAATACCCATCCTCGCTGGGGGTAAATCGGCCTGATTGATCAGTACCAAATAATTTCATATCACCTAAATACCAGGTGTACTTTGTAGCAACTCCATTAATCAATGATTCAGATGAAAAATCGATCAATTCTCCTTTTTTTACCGGTGGTAAAACATCAAAAGGAGTTTGGCTATTAAATTCGTAACTTCCATACTTAAAAGCCGGACGTGTTGGTGATGGTAGCTTACTAAAAGGAATTTTATTGCTCCAGCATTTTACTCCAGAAAGATTATCGGCACCTGTAAGGTCGAGGCTAACAAGTTTATTTCGGCCACAAGAAAGACTTAACAAATTGGTCAACCCTCTAACATCAAGCGATTCAAGATTATTATCATCACAATAAAGATATTTTAGTAACGAAAGCGATCTAAGATCCAATGATTTAAGTTTTTGTGAACTTACGGTTAATGAGATAATTCGATACGGTATTTGAGTTGTCCACTGAATTCCTTGCCAGGTCGCCATTTTTGAATCATCAGCCCAAAGTGTTTTTAATGGTGATTCCGGAGGAGCATTGTCCCTAATTGCTTTAATGGTCTCTACATCATCTTTGAAAAAAGTATCAAGCTGCCCAATCTTAAAAATATTCGAAGTAATTGTTATTGAAGGAAATGTTGAATTATACATTGTACAATAATAGTAGCCATCTTGTGTCGTTGTATATTTTCCCGAATTATCAGTTCCTGAAATCTTTTCGTTATTGCGGTACCAGGTAAAAACAGTTTTCACACTTTTAATTAATGCCTGCGATGAAAAATCAATAGTTGTTCCAACATTAATTGTTGTATCTTTTTCAGATGGCAATTGATTGTAATATCTGAAATATCCAAATTGATAGTTGGCTAAAGGAAGATTTGTTAATGACAGTCTATTTGAGGAACAATCGACACTGTATAAATTTGTCAATCCATTAATATTCAACAACTTTAAATTGTTGTGATAGCAGTTTATTGTATTAAGCTTGGGCAGATTTGATAGATCAAGCTTTGTCAAACTATTCTCAAAACAAAATAACTCAGTTAGCGATCCTAAATTGCTAACATCAATCTCTTTTAATTTTTGGTTATTTAAATTTAGCGATTTTACTTTTTTAGGTGATATTGTTGAATCCCATACGACACCACTCCAGGAGCCTATTGATGTTTCGTCTTTCCACAAATTCTTTAGTGGTGAGTCTTCAGGAGCATTATCTCTAATCTTTAACAAAGCATTTATATCCTGCTGGTCAAATTCTTTTGTTGTGCCAAGTTTTACTGTATTAGATTTTAAAACCAATAATGGAAATTTCGCATTTATTAATGAACAAGTATAACTTCCGGGATTTTGGGGTGTAAGTTTCCCCGACTGATCAGTTCCTTCAATTTTAATATTGTCTTTATACCAGGTAAATTGAGTTTGTTCTCCATCAATTATTGCTTCAGACGAATAATCAATCGTTTCACCCAATTCAATGCTTCGTTCGGAATCCAGTAGCTCTTGTGGTGAATAATCTTTCGTTGGAAGTGATTGATCAAAATGTAAAGTACTGAATTTAAGATTATTTCCAGTGCAAGTCAAATATTTCAAATTGTTTAATCCTGTTGCATTCAATGATATTAATCCACAATGCTGGCAACTTAGCCCATCCAGAAAAGTAAGTCCACGAACGTCGAGTTTGTCTATCCTTTTATAACTTAAATCCAAATAAGTCACCCTTTTTGCTGGATATTGGCTCCAGGTTACACCAGCCCAGGTGCCCACTTGGGCATCATCAACCCACAATGTTTTTAATGTCGAATTTTGCGGCGAATTGTCTCTAATTGATTTTAATATCGTAACATCATTAGCATCAAATTCGCTTGGATTTCCAACAGTAACTAAGTTTGTTGTTTCGTAAAAACCTGTAAAATAATAACTCTTTACCTTACAATAATACACACCTTCAGCACTTGGGGTATATTTCCCTGTCTGATTTGTATTCGAAATTAGCAAGCCACTACAATACCAATAAAAAGTTGAGGGTTGACCATTAATAATAGCTTCTGAAGAGAAGTCAATTGATTCACCAAGTGTAATCGAACGCTTTTCGAAGATCGGATTCTGAGGATTACTGGTATAACTTCCATTGTACACAGGAAGTCTGATGGGTAATTTACTGAAAGGTATAGAGTTATTACTACAGTTCATGAACTTTAGACTGGAAACTCCTGTCAAATCAATGCTTGTAAGATTATTATTTTGGCAATAAAGCGTATTTAAATTTTTAAGACCGGTAATATTTAACATTTGAAGACTATTCCATCCGCAATCCAGAGTTTCTAATAGTGGCAATGCCGCAACATCTAATTTGATAAGACCCTTTGATTGCAATAAAAGTGCTTTGACCCTTTTTGATTTCTGATCAGTCCAGGTAACACCCAGCCATGTTTCTATTGCATTTTCATCTGCCCAATCTTTTTTTAAGGACGAGCCAATGGGTGCGTTATCTCTAATTGACTTTAGTACTTCAACATCGGTTTTATAGAATTCCGGAACATCTCCAACTTTTACTGAACTCGTTGTTATAGTTAAATTTGGAAAGTTTTGATTTGTCATTACACAATTGTAATAACCATTGGCAGAAGGAGAAAACTTGCCCGACTGATCAGTTCCATCAATCTTTATATTGTCTCTAAACCATGTAAACGATGTTGACTTACCGTTTACAATCGATTCAAATGAATAGTCGATAGTTTCTCCTGAAGCGATAGTTCGCTCTTCATATAAACTGCGCTGTGGAGAATAAATGTAATTGGTGGAACTTGTAAAAGAAGAAGGTAAAGGCAACCGACTAAAAGCTAATTTATTATCAGAACAATAAATTGTTTTTATATTTAATAATCCAGTAGTTACTAATTCTTCAAGATTATTTGAATTACAATACAAAGTCTCGAGAGAAGCTAAGCCACTAACATTTAACTTTTTCAAATAACAATTTTGAACAGATAATTGCCTGACTTTTTTTGGCGTTGATGCGTTCCAAGAAACACCTTCCCATGAACCAACATTTGCATCATTTGCCCATTTGGTTCTCAATGAAGAATTTTCAGGTGAATTATCTCTTATTGACTTTAATGCAGATACATCTGTTGGATCAAATTCTTCTTCTATACTATAAATCAAATTACCCAGAGCTTTTGGCTCTTCTGTTTTTAACTGAAGTTTTTCTTGAATTATACTGGAATTTTGGTTTGCAAAAACTTCATTTTTAAAGGTTGTGGATAGAATGAAGGTGCTGAAAATAAAGAAAATAAGGCTAAATGTTTTTTTCATGGCCATGCTAGTCAATTCATCATAACCAAATATATTTAATAAAACTCATTTATTAAACTTTTTGTCTCATTTTTTAATGATTCTTCAAACAATTTTTATCAGTTTCGGGTTAGTATTTATTATTTTTATAATTTGCTGATAGTCAGATTGATTACTTGTAGGTTTTTATAGAATCGGGAATCAATTTGTTGTTGCGCCATGCATAATCATTCTTTCGGATAAAGTTGTCAAACTTCTCGTGCATTTGGGCTTGAATGTCAGGCGCATTTAATGGTTCAATGTCTAAATCAGGAGATATCTGGTAAGCGGTTCGATTTGAAAGGAACTTATCCTGATCAATAAAGTCGAGAAGTTCATTTTTATTTCTCATTAACGGATATGAATTCAAACTTCTAAACTCAACCGATGTATCAAACCCATGCCCAATCCACGAGGCTACTGAAGGTCTTTTTATAAATTTTCTTCCATTCAGCAAAGCTAGTAACGAAGGTGTTACATCAAAGTGGGTCACAATAGATGAGAACTTTTGTGCATTTTTTAACAAAGGAGAGTAAATTATCAAGGGAACATGAAACCTGTCTATTTGCGTACTAATTGGTATTTCGGGCATTCGGTGATCGCCTGTAATTATAAATATGGTGTTTGCAAATGACTCGAGCTTACTAAATTCAGTAATAAAATAGCGGATGGCATCGTCGAAATAGAGAATTGTAGCGAATTGCTTCGCATATTGCCGATCAAATTCTGGCTTCAAATAATCCCAAAAACTATATCACTTCAATACCCTTCTTTTCAAGCAACTCAAGGCTCATTTCCCGAAGTTTATATTTCTGAATTTTACCACTTGCTGTCATCGGAAAACCATCGACAAAGAAAATGTATTGAGGAATTTTGTATCTTGAAATTTTACCTCGGCAAAATTCCTGGATGGCTTCTTCTGTTAGTGTCCTTCCAACTTTCAATTTGATAAAAGCTCCAACCTGCTCTCCGTATTTCTTGCTTGGAACACCGACAACTTCAACCGCTTCGACTTCCGGCATTGTAAAAATAAAGTTTTCGATCTCACGTGGATAAACATTTTCACCACCACGAATAATCATATCTTTAATACGGCCGGTAATTCTATAAAAGCCGTCAGGTGTTTTTACGGCAAGGTCTCCTGAGTGTAACCATCCATCTTTATCAATTGTATTTGCTGTAGCTTCAGGATTTTTATAATAGCCTTTCATCAAGTTATAACCACGACAACATATTTCACCATGTTCCCCAACCGGACATTCTTCTCCGGTTTCAGGATTAAAGATTTTCACCTCAACATTAGGATACTCGAAGCCAACTGTTGTTGCACGAACCTCTGGTGAATTATGCGAACGAGTAGCTGTCATTCCAGGTGATGTCTCAGTTAACCCGTAAACGCTTATTATTTCTTTCATATACATTTTCTCCATCACCTGTTTCATGGTTTCGATAGGGCATAGGGCTCCGGCCATGATACCTGTACGTAATGAACTTAAATCGAACAGATCGAACATTGGGTGATGCAACTCAGCAATAAACATGGTTGGCACACCATACAATGCAGTACATTTTTCTTTTTCAACCGAAGCCAAAACCATTAACGGATCGAAAGTTTCAACCATTACCATTGTAGCTCCATGTGTTATAATGGCACAAAGCGCTAATACACACCCGAAACAATGAAACAAAGGTACACATACCAAAAGACGGTCTTTGGCAGTATATCGCATAAATTCTCCGGTTGCAAAACCACAGTTCAATACGTTGTGATGCGATAACATTACTCCTTTGGGAAACCCTGTTGTTCCAGATGTATATTGCATGTTAACGACATCGTGACAATTTACTTTTTCTTTAAACTGTTCAAGTTCAAAATCGTCGATGTGACTTCCTAAAAGCAATAACTCCGAGGTATTATACATTCCCCTGTGTTTCTGCTGCCCGATGTAAACAACATTTTTGAGCATGGGAAATCTCTCACTTACCAAATTACCACGAGGACTATCTTTCAGCTCAGGAACAAGCTCGAAAACCATGTTTACATAGTCGCTATCACGAAAGCCATCAATAAGACAAAGGGTATGAATATCTGCATTCTGCATCAGATATTCCAGTTCCGACAGCTTATAATTGGTGTTGATAGTTACCAAAACAGCTCCAATTTTGGCCGTTGCAAACATAAATGTCAACCAATCGGGTACATTTGTGGCCCATATCCCAACCTTATCATCAGGTCTGACACCAATATACAAAAGCCCTTTAGCCAACTGATCAACACGTTCGTTAAACTGGGCATAAGTAAAACGCAAATTTCTATCGGGATAAACAATAAATTCTCTTTCAGGCGCTTCTACGGCGTACTTTTCCAGTAATTCGCCAAAAGTATAATCAATAAGTTGCATCGAAGTCAGGGTTTCAGGTTATAAATCAACTAAAAAGGAGCATAAATAACAGCGAGAATTTTTGCCGGCTGATTATTTCCTGCATGAACATTGTGCATAACTATTGAATCGAGGTAAATGCTGTCACCTTTCTTCAAATTATAAATATCTTTTCCATAGTTGATTTCTATTTCTCCGTCGAGAACAAAAATAAATTCTTCGCCTTCATGTGTCGAAAGCATATAATCAGACTTTTTACTAGGTTCTATATCAACAATAAATGGTTCCATGTTACGGCCAACTTTATCAAAGGCAAGAGAGAAAAAATTAAGGTGTTCGCGGGTTTCGCTGGGTTGCGAAGTAAACCTTACTCCGTTGTGATATTCGCCAGATCGCACAACTACTGGTCCGTAGGATGTACTATCATCAAGAAAAGTTCCCAGGCGAACGCCAAGTGCACGGGCAATTTTAATTAGCGGAGCCAAAGATGGAACATTTTTATCGTGCTCAATCTTTTGAATCAGGGCATAATCGATACCCGTCCTTTCTGCAAGTTCTTCAACACTAACTTTCTTAATCTCGCGAATCTGATTGATCTTTTCTCCAACTGTAATTGCTGCCATAAAAGGGGACTTTATTGGTGTGTTTTGCACAAAATTAGATTTATTTTGCATTCAGTCAAGACAAGAAATTACGTTTTTTTTGCCAACAAGTATATCTCATTTGCATATTATAAGTAAACCAAATAAAAATCTTTCATTTTCAATATTTTATACTTCAGCAATTACCAATTTAATATTCTGAATCTGATAACCTAAATGTAAAACCCAGTAGTTTCCCAGCCGAACTTCTAATGATCTTTTTCTCAATAGTTTTACTGAGGGTGCCTGATAAATAGAGAATAGGACTAATTGATAAAAGAAAAGCCCTCAACAAGTAGTGAAGGGCTCTTTAAAATGAGTTAGTTGCTATAAACTATCGCCAAAATCCTCTCGAAACTTAGCTACCAATTTTTCAACCCAGTTTCCAATTGGTTTAAGTTTACCCACAAAAAAACGTAACACAGGAGGTTCTTCAACCCATTCCAAACCACCAATCAGGAGGCGGTTATCGTATAACCACTGTATACGGTCTTCGGCATATTTGATTTGTGATAAAGTAAATACCCTCCGAGGGAATGCCAACCGAAGCAATTCTATATCAGAAAGTACATCATTGCCATCAGCGTCGCGAACACTGGAGATTGTTCCTCGCTCCATTCCACGTATCCCGGAAGCAACGTATAAAGCAGAGGCCAGAGCTCCGGCTGGATATTGTGTTTGAGGCACATGCGAAATAAATTCTCCTGCATTTAAGTGACATCCCAGTCCACCAGCTGGCGTAATCACCGGAATTCCTTTTGCGTCGAGCGATTCAACCAGGTATTTGATAAACGAAGGTGAATGACTAATTACATCAAAATCGAGAGTTTCGTACAAACCAACAGCCATTGCCTCAATTTCGCGTACACTCATACCTCCATAAGTAAGGAAACCTTCGAACAGAGGAACAAGGTCGCGCATTTTCATGTATATGTCGTGATTGTTTGTACAAATACCGCCCCCTCGGGTACAGCTTACTTTTCGCCCCGAAAAGTACGAGAAATCGGTGTAACTCATCATTTCGTGTAAAATGTCTTTCAAAGGTTTATTCTGGTAACCTTCTTCTCGCATTTTGATGAAATATAGGTTTTCGTTTATCAGACTAACATCCATTAACATCAGAATATTATGGGCCTTTGCTATTGCTGAAACTTCCCGAAGATTCGCCATTGAAAAAGGTTGACCTCCTATTAAATTGGTTCCTGCCTCAAAACGAATATAGGCAACATTTGGGGCGCCCCATTTCTCAATTATGTTTTTCAGCTTATTGATGTCCATATTCCCCTTGAAAGGAAAGCTGCTTTTAGGTTTCAGCGCTTCATCTGTATAAATTTCTTCAACAACACTTCCGCACATTTCGATATGAGCTTTTGTTGTTGTAAAATGATAATTCATCGGCACTACCGTTCCTGGTCGACAAAATGTTTTAGCGATGATGTGTTCTGCTGCTCTCCCCTGGTGAACCGGAAGGTAATATTTCTGGTTAAAAACATCCTGAATAGCCTTTTCGAGCTTCGTATAACTGGCCGACCCGGCATACGAGTCGTCTGCTACATTCATCGCAGCAACCTGGTTGTCGCTCATTGCATTAGTGCCCGAGTCGGTTAGCATATCGAGGTAAACATCCTTATTCTGAAGCAAAAAAGTATTAAATCCGGCTCCATAAATCGATTCACGACGTTGTTCGATTGGCAAAAGATGTAGTTTTTGAACCACACGAACCTTGTGCATTTCCAAAGGTGTTTCTACACCACTGTAAAACTTGACGGTTTTCAGTTGATCAATGTTTTCCATAAGTTAATCTTAGTTGAATTTAAAATATAGTCCAAAATTTAATCCAAATAATATTGCTTTTTGGCACTCTTAACTTCAGATTTTAGACTTTACGATTTTAACAAATAAAATTACAAGTAAAAAGGTTCATTTTTTTTGAAATTGATATTATACAACATCTCATTGCTCCAAATATCAATCAAAAACCATATAAAAATTTCGATTTCACAAATACCTTACAAATTCTCATTTCTCTCCATTTAAAACTTAATCGGGAAACAAAGCGATATTTAACCGGTTAAGCTTTCCAACTATAAACAAATTAAAACCAAGGAATTAAGAATCGGAAAATTAATTCCTCAAATCCTTATCAGGAAAGAGTTAAATGATTAATTTTGAATAAAAGACGATTACTTCACAATTGTAAATTTTGCTTTTTCCGACCATGAAAACAAAGAAAAGCCTTAACTTACCCTTAACCAAAGCAGAAAAACTTTGCCTTCGGAATAACAAAGTTAAGATTTCGGATATTCTGGAATATGCTCCGGATGAACTTGAAATACTAATCGGAGTAACTAATGAACGGGCAAAAGAAATATATGCATTAGCTGAATTTCAAACGATTCCCTCCATTGGCGTAAAATTTGCCGAAGATTTGGTGTTTATGGGATTTTATTCGATTAAAGAATTGAAAAATAAGGATGGATCAAAACTAACCGACGAATACGAAAAGAAAAAAGGCTTTTGGATTGACTCTTGTTTGGAAGACCAATTCAGACTTATTGTATACTTTGCAAACACGGATGATACCACAAAAAGATGGTGGGATTTTACGGAAGAACGTAAAAAATTCCGTCTGGACAATGGATATCCCAACGACCGGCCAACAATGGCATGGTACGAGACTTTGAATAATACGCTGTAGATTAGAAAGGTAGTTTTTCCAGATCAACATTTCCCCCACTCAGTATGATTCCAATTTTTTTGCCTTTAAGTTCCAGTTTGTCTTCGAGAATAGCAGCCAGGGGAACAGCCGAAGAAGGTTCAATAATAATTTTCATCCGTTCCCAAACCATCCGCATCGCAGCCACAATATTGCTTTCAGATACTGTAACTATTTGATCGACATTTTCCAAAACAATAGGAAAAGTGAGTGTACCAAGAGAAGTTAATAAGCCATCGGCAATTGTTTGGGGAGAAACCGACGGATGTAAGGTTTTGCTGTAAAATGAGTGAAACGCATCAGCAGCACCCGCTGGTTCTGCTGCAATTACACCAGCTCCAGGTAAAAGTGTCCTTGTTGTAATTGCTGTACCGCTAAGCAAACCTCCACCACCAACAGGAACGATAACGGCGTCGAGTTGCCCGATTTCCTCAATAAGTTCTTTTGCAGCTGTACCTTGCCCACAAATGACATTGAAATAATTGTACGGATGTATTTCTGTCGCACCCGTTTGTTGTGCCAAAGACTTTAATGCTGATTCTCGCGCAGCTTGATTCGGTTCACAAAAAGTTATTTGAGCGCCATATCCGGCAACAGCTTTTTTCTTGATTTCAGGAGCATTTTCGGGCATCACAATGTAAGCAGGAATTCCACGCATTCGGGCTGCCAAAGCCAAGGCAGCAGCATGATTTCCTGAGGAATGGGTACATACACCATTTTTAGCCTCACTGTTTGAAAGTGAAAATACCGAATTACAGGCACCGCGAAATTTGAAAGCACCAACTTTCTGCAGGTTTTCACATTTGAAATAAAGTTCGACGTCCAGAATTTCATTAATACTTTTGGATGTCATAACTGGGGTACAATGTACGAAACCACGAATTCGTTCGTGAGCTTGTTGGATATCTTTAAAAGTTGGCTGAAGGTTCATGGTCTGTTTTTATTTTGATTCAAATTAGCAAACAAAAATAAAAACTAACCAAGAAAAGTACATCAGCAATATGTCATTTATTAACTGAGAAAATGCTGGGAAACACGAATTTTATCATATTATGGGACAGATACACAACCATTCATATCTTTTACCCTAATCGTAAAGGTATTAGCCGAAAGTCCGGTAAATGTATGGGTTGTTTCCGGGGTTATCGTATAACTCGTGCCATTATTTATCGAAAAATAATAACTACCAGTACCACCGGCTACAGTTATTTTTATCTTTCCATCATTACCTCCAAAACAGCTTACATGTGTTAATTCGTATGTCGTTGTTGGTATTGCATTTACCGTTACAGTAAAAGTATTTGTACTTCCAGAGGTACAGCCATTCCCGTTTCTAACGGTCAAATATCCGGTATAAATCCCCGCTGATGTCGCTGCTGGTACAGTTATCGCAATAGGGCTCGAACTCAATGCAGCATTGCTTACTGTGGCAAAACTGTTGGACGGAGAACTGTCCCAGTTTATGCTGTATGTTGTAGGGATATTTGTCGTTCCGCTATAAGGCAAAGTTGTGGTCTGAGAACTAGTACTATAACACACACTCGCGGCCGATCCTGACAAAGCTATAGTTGGCAAAGCATTTACTGTTACTAAAATGCTGTTGCTACAACCAACACTATTGGTATAGGTTATAGTTGAAGAACCAGCTGCTACTCCGGTAACCAAACCTGAAGTAGTAACCGTAGCTATGCTGGTAACGCTACTAGTCCATGGATTAGAACTTGCAGCGGTACTACTACCGGCAAGTTGTGTGGTGTTTCCAGAACAAACGGTAGTTGTACCAGTAATTGTTGGTAAACCATTAACTGTAATACCACCCGAAACATTACTGGTTACTGAGCATCCATTCGAATTGGTCACAACAACATAATAATAAAGGGTTCCATCCGATGATGTCAGAGGGGTGTAAGTATCGGTAGTAGCAGTTGAAGTATGAGTTGCCACCCAAACCCCACCTGAAATATTCGAACTTAGAGTATTACTGTACCATTGATATGTACTTATTGTCCCACTGCCAGCAGTAGCTGTAACTGACAATGCTGTTGCCAGACTTCCATGGCACAGATTCTGCGGGGTTAATAATGGTTGCGAATTTATTGCCGGACTTGCATTAACACTTATTTTTCCAGAAACCGAACTTGTAACCGAACAATCTAACGAATTAGAAACAACAACATAATAATAATATCCTGAAACCGAAGGAGTATAAGTATCGGTTGTTGCCGAAGTGTAATGTGTTTCGACTAAAGTTCCACCTGAAGTAGAAGCAGAACTATTTCTATACCATGAATATGAAGCAATAGAAGCGCCACTGCCAGCACTGGCTACAACCGAAAGCGGTGAAGTAGTACTATTGGCACATACTGTCTGAGATGAGGCTGATGGCTGCGTAACTATAGCAGGTATTGAGATTGTAATTGTAGCTGAAGTGGAATTGGCCGAAGAACAAACACTATTTGTTACAACTGCCCTAAACGAAGTAGTAGTGACAAGAGTACCAATAGTTGTTCCCGTCAGGATTGCAGATGTTGATGAAATATCCGTGGAAGTAGAAAAATTATTTGTCGATTTCTGCCATTTAGTGATAGAACCGGTATACCCGCTTAAAACTAAATTTGCTGGAGTACTTCCAGAACAGATAGTCTGATTGGAAGAAACAATACCTCCAACAGACGGTGCGACTACTGTCACTAAACCCGAAACATTACTGGTTACACTACAACCATTTGAATTAGTAACCACCACATAATAATAAAGCCCATCCAATTCGGTGGTTAATGGTGTATAAGTATTTGATGTGGATGTAGAAGTGGTTGTTTTCACTAAGTTACCTCCATAATTAACATTTGCGATATTGCTGTACCATTGGTATGTGCTTATTGAACCACTACCAGCAGCTGCTGTAACCGAAAATGCTGTTGCTGTTCCATTTTGACAAACAGTCTGAGCAGTTGTTGATGGCTGTGAACTTATTGTGGGTGCTGCATTCCCTACAACTACTGTCGATGATGTAGAATAAATATTCCCAGAACAACCATCAACCACCGCCCTGAAATAATATGTTGTATTTGCGGTCAATGTTCCCATCTGAGAAGATGTTAGAGTAGAACTTGTTACCGAAAGAGTAGTTGAACTGGAAAAACTAGCTGACGTAGATTTTTGCCAATTTAATATCGTCCCGTTTTGTCCCGACAATGATAAAGTTGTTGGCGTATTTCCCGAACAAATACTCTGACTTGCTGGTGAAACTGTTCCCGCAGTTACAACAGCTGAAACAGTAACCAAGCCAGACACATTACTGGCTGTGGTACATCCATTTGAATTTCGGACAACAACATAGTAGTATAATGCACCATTTACTGATGTTGGAGGAGTATAAGAGTTATTGGTTCCACCTGAAATTAATGTTCCGCCATTATTCGAATTAAATGTATTACTATACCATTGATATCCAATAATTGAGCCACTTCCGGCACTCGCTGAAACAGATAATGCCGTAGAAGTATCTCCATTACAGAGGTTTTGTGCAGTAGTACTTGGTTGTGTACTAATTGTAGGAACCGCATAAACTGTGATTCCACCGGAAACATTACTGGTCGAACTACACCCATTAGAATTACTTACAATGACATAGTAATATAAAGTACCAGTTGCAGTGGTCGAAGGAGTATATGTACCTCCGATAGCTCCTGATATTAACGTTCCACCAGAATTTGAAGCTGAAGAATTTTTATACCATTGATACGAAGAAATTGTTCCACTACCAGCGGTAGCTGTTACTGATAAAGGAACAGCGCCACCGTATTGACATAAAGTTTGAGCGCTGGTGGAAATACTTGCCGTAGGTAAACTATTAACCACAACAGGAACTGTAGTTGAAGTTGCAGTACCACATGAAGAGCTGGTTACAACCATTATATAGTTACCGGCATTGGAAGTGGTTGGGTTTGCCACTGTTAACAACGCAGTTGTTGCTCCTGAAATAGTAGTACTTCCTGATGTTCCATTCGTTACTACATTTCCATCTTTATACCATTGATAATTTGTAATATTAACAGCCGTAACACTTAATGATACTGATCCATTACCAGAACAAACAGCTGCTGGAGCAACAGGCTGGGTTGTTATAGCTGCACCAATAATAATACTTACAGGTAAACTATTTGTACAACCACTCGAATTGCTAATATTGATAATACCATCGTACGAACCACTTGTCACATTTGATGGAATAATTATACCCGGAATAGTTCCACCACTTGCACTTGAAGTAAAAGAAGTACTTCCCTGATCGCTTAGGCCTGCTGTATTTGCAGCACCATTCCAATCAATACTATAAGAAGTAGGCGTATTAGTCGCAGCGGTATATGATAAAGATGTGGTTTGTTGGGTTGCACTTGTACAAACAGGAGTTATCACCCCTGAACTGGAGATTGAAGTAACAGTGACCAGGGCAGTCTTGATGTTATTACATCCAATTCCAGTTGGCGCTCCATCACATTCAACCTGTGGATCAGTTGGTACTCCAGTGCCTGATGTACTGGTCGCATCAACATCGGTCACATCAGGCGGACGAATAACGTATGCTGTTGCGGCTTCGGTTCCGTAGCCCACAGAGCAGGTTATAGTATATATTATCTCACCACCTATGGTAAGATCAATGTTGGCAGTATACGTATTATTCGAAGTAACTGTATTGTATTCGGTGGCTGTTCCGGTAGTTGTGCTAAAAGTATGGCCGGTAACAGTATAACCTTCAGGGGCTACAAATCCAAATTGTGCACCAACAGCATCAACATAACTTGAATTCGAATTTAAATTTTTAACAACAACGGTATAAGTCAAAGGCGATCCCTTACAACCCATTGTTGAACTAGGAGTTATACTTGTAACTTCAAGGTCTAAAACTTTACTAACTAAGTTCAGTGTTAGTGGGCTTGTTGGAGGAATACCAACATATCCCCATGTATCAAGCGTCCTGTTATTTCCAAATTCACCGGGTGAGCCATTAGCTGTTGAAACATAGGACCCCCATTTATGACCATTACTTACACTATGTTGGCCACTCACAGTGTTCCCATTTTTGGGATTCGAAGCTGATTGACCCGACTGGGTAGTAATATTTGAATCATCCCAAAAAATAACATCAGAAACGGCAGATTTGCTGTTATCTAATAACTCAATAATTATCCCAGTAGGGTTAATTTCCACATCAACTAATGGGAAATGTACTTCCGATGCAAATAATAAACCTGTAATCTCTAAAGAAGTACCACCAGCAACTTGGGCTCCTGCTCCATCTTTTCCATCCCAATATACTGTATTCGCACCTACCGATGCTATTCCAGAAATTTTTCTGTCAATATATGAACCCGAAGTTGAATGAATTGTAAGCGTGTACGAAGCATCGACATTAGCAGTGAAGGTAATATTTGCACCCTTTGGCCCAACCTGTCCAGGCACTCCTTCTATCCCAACAAGCGATATATTTGTCATAGATGGAATATCTGGAGGAATATTTTTCAACCATGTAGTTGTAGTTGAGCCTCCATTATAACTGATAGGCGCACTTGTTGGCATATCGGCTGCAGGATATTCAAAGAAAAGTTTATGGGTTATGTCGTTCGAGCCATTGTCAGGCTGACGAGGATCATATATATTTCCTGAAATCCCTGTTCCATTAAAACTTTGATATGTTGGCAATCCTCCCGATTGTACACCTTTATTATTTACAAAAAACTCAAAGGAGTAACCATTCTGACCATTGTTATCAACTTTATAAACATGCCCATTACTGGTCAAAACGTAAAAAACACCATAAAAGCCACCTTCATGATCAGTAAATACCCCATTCAGTGTTCCATTAAAAACATTGCAATAAACGCGGCCTGGAATAAGAGCAGTGGTGCTTCCAACCGATAAATCAAAAGCTGCAATTATATCCTGCGTGCCTGTATTTAAAGGCTCAGTCCATTGTCCATCAGCATAATCGGGGTAAGCAGAAGTGTGTGATGCACCTTCATCTGTACTGTATTTGGGCGAAACAAAATCAACCTCCCAAATACCTTCTTCTGCTGCAACAACAGTATGGGTAAATGGAGTATAACCACTAGTCATTCCAGATAAATTAGGGCCTGCCAGCTCTTGATTCCTAGTAGCTATATATCCAACGGTAGCGCTATTACCCGAATCATAAGTATTACCGTTTGGAGACCTCATGACAATATGCCCATAATAGGAAGAATAAGTCCCTACATATCTTCCTTGTGCACTTGAGCCAGCATAAATAATTTCACCAGCTTTGGCGTAAACTTTCATTGTCCCTGAAGTTGAAAAAGCATTATAAACAGCACTGCTCACTCCCGGTGGAACACTATTCAAATAGGCTCTACGCCCTTTTGAGCCAGACGGATATAAGTTTCTACTGCCATCACCTAAACTATTAATCGAATATAGGATTAGGCACACAAAGCTTATAAAGGATATATAAAATCTCATTATTATCTTCTATAATAGCATTTACCATTATGTTATAACAAACAAAAATTCAGAATTTTACAAGGCAAATCAACGTATAGAAACGATGAACCCCTGAATAGTTTGTTTAAGAAAGTCCTGCAAGTTATAATTTTCTAACTATAATTGTTTTCATTCAAATGAAATTACCATCTTTCCTTAGGCAAGACCAACCGAAAATGATCATTTATGGCTATTCCATCGGTAGGCATCAAATCTGAAAACCTAACACTAATGCAAGAAGCAGAAAATCAAAACTGAAAAGAAAAGTATATGAAACAGTAGAATATGGTTTAGTAAGTCATCAAGTATAAAAAAAAAAAAAAAACCAGCACTATAATGATCAACAAAAAGACATCTGGCATAATTCTTCAGATACTGTTCAGGAATAAAACATAAAACACTATTCCTCAGGATAATATTCCGACAAAATAAGTTCTTTCTCTATTGTGAACCCTGCTTTTTGGTAGGTATATAGCGCCAAATGATGATCTCGCTCGCAGGTATGAAGCCATACTCTATTTCCATTTTTACCAGCCATAGCAATCGCTGCCTTTATTATTTTTGAACCTAACCCTTTTCCTATCCATTCAGGCTTCAGCCCGAGGTAAACAATCTCTGTTTCCTGTTCCAATCTGTCCAACTCAAAAAAACCAGCAACCTTATTATCAACAGAAAAAAACCAAACTTCGTTATTATCTGAGTTTAAAATAAGCTCCAGTTCTTCTCTGGTTTTTAGCAAACGGCCAGTCCAGCCCCAAATACCACCAATTTTCTCATATAGTTCAAGGTATTGCTCAACATTTGGATTTTGCCATATAGTCACATGGACTGATTTTTCGAAAGAAGAAAAATCGGGAATAGTTCCTTCAAACCGAAGAAACCAGGTTTTTACTGGTATTTGCTTATATCCGGAAATATAGCCCATAAACAATCACAAGCCAGCAATCAACTCTCTAAGTATCAATGTCATATTAGGCTCGGCCTTCATTGCCACTTCCTGAACTTCTTCATGAGATATTTCAACAATCTGGCCTGGCACGCCGCTATCGGTTACTATTGAAATACCGAATACAGTCATATCCATGTGACGGGCAACTATCACTTCCGGGACAGTAGACATACCAACCAAATCTGCACCTAAATGTCTGAACATCAAATATTCTGAAGGGGTTTCAAATGTCGGTCCCTGAACCCCGACATAAATTCCTTCTCTCACAGAAATTCCATTTTTCAGTGCAATTGCTTTAGCCCTGTTCCGCAAATGAGCATCGTAAGTCTTGCTCATATCAGGAAAGCGTGGTCCTAGTTCGCTTATATTCTTGCCCCTCAACGGATGTTCAGGGAAGAAATTAATATGATCGCTGATAATAACAATATCTCCAACCTTGTAATTGGGATTTAGTCCGCCTGAAGCATTCGAAACAAACAAGGTATTAATACCCATCATTTTCATGACCCGAACAGGGAAAGTAACCTCTTTCATCGAATAACCTTCGTAAAAGTGAAAACGCCCTTGCATTGCCAGTACACTTTTCCCTCCAAGCTGCCCAAAAATCAGTTTACCCGAATGCCCTTCAACCGTTGATACCGGAAAATCTGGAATCTCTTGATATGGAATTGTCAACTCAATGTTGATCTCTTTAACCAATCCACCCAAGCCCGAGCCGAGAATAATGCCTGCTTCAATTGGTTTTCCTATCTTTTCGTTTATGAAGTTCGCGGTTGCTTTTATTTTCTCTAACATAAGTAACTATTTTATCGTCAAAATTTTTACCCTCACTGTCGAGGAATTTAATTTTTAAAGGTATGTAAAATAAATGCGATTTAAAATGAGACGACAAATCCAGGTCCTTTAATCGCATCGAGTCTTTCTCGGTAGTTATTATTATCTTGTTTTCCGAATTAATATCAACAAACTTTTGTTCTATTTGCTGGATGTTGGATGAATTAAAGTTATGATGATCTGGATACTTTAATACCGTGATATTTTCAGTAAAATTGCTAAGATATTTTTGAAGATGTTCTGGATTGGCAATTCCGGTTACCAATAAAACACTGACATTATCTGATGCAAGTTTAGGCGTTTCAATGGCCAATTCTGCGAAAACGGGGGTTAACTGCTGATATACCATTGTGGTAAAGAAGAGTGTTTGGTATGGCCGCAAATACACTTCTTTCATAATGATACGGCGGGTAATTGGCGATATTTCCTGCGGACATTTGGTGTAAATTATCACATTCGCACGTCGCATTTGCCACCTCGATTCGCGTAAGCGACCAACTGGTAATAATCGGTCCTTATCAATCGGACGATTAAAATCAATCAGCAAAATGTTTATCCCGGCAGTAACACTACGGTGTTGAAAAGCATCGTCGAGTAAAATAACATCAGGAAGATTATTAACATCTTGTCTCTGCACCTTTTGGATTGCATGAACCCTTTTTTCATCAACAACCACCTGTATATCTTTAAATTTATTTTTTATCTGAAGAGGTTCGTCTCCAACCTCAACTGCGGTTGAACTAACTTCAACCTCATGAAAACCTTTAGTTTTACGTTTATAGCCTCTGCTAATGGTAGTAACCTGAAACTGTTTGCTAAGTAACTCAACCAAATATTCGGTATGCGGTGTTTTGCCTGTTCCACCTACAGTTATATTTCCAATTGAAATAACAGGAATTTCAAATTCAGTTGTTTTAAAAACTTTATAATCGTATAAGAAATTCCGGAACGATATAATCAATCCGTAAATAACCGAAAATGGATATAAAAAATATTTGAACATGTTCGTTTTCAGAATAAAATACGGTACGAAAATACTAAAAAATGAGCTGTGGGGTTTCAAATTTCGACAATTCAAATTTAATTCGAATCAACTTGCGAGATATTTGTAGCATTAACATCAAACAAAAATTACATTTGTGTCTGAATATCAATATCGTACATTTTGCAAAATTCTGAATAGTGTTTTTGCGTTATAATAGCTAACAGACAATATCAAATTTGAATAACACCTTGTATAATGAATATCAAATTAGCAATTATCGCCATATTACTAATAATTAACAGTTTAAAAATTAGCGCACAAACAAAAGACATCAATTACTATCAATGTAAACTTTTCGAAAGTTACCGGGATGGGGATATGTCGTCGTGGCCACAACTTATTAATGAAATGGAACAAGTAAAACCCACAACGTTTATTTGGCAACTTGAAATTCTGAAAGGAATGTATGGATTTGTTGGTTACCAAATTGGTTTAGGGGATAAAGAAATAGCAAAAAAATACATTTCGAAAGCCGACAAATATTTTGATAAGCTTTTGGAGCAAAACTCCGGGAATGCACAACTTCAGGCACTTGCCGGAGCATTCTATGGATATAAAATATCGCTGGCATTTTATAAAGCGCCTTTCTTAGGGCCTAAAAGTCTGGCATACATTGACAAGGCAATAAAGCTAGATCCGACAGAACCTATGGGATTTATTGAAAAAGGTAATTCTCTGAATTACCGCCCGGCCATATTGGGCGGCGATAAAAAGAAAGCTATAGAATATTACCAAAAAGCAATGGTTCTTTTCGACGCAAAAGACCCAAAATGTAACTGGCAAAAATTGCTTTTATGTACATTTATCCTGAAAACCCTGCATGAAACCAGCCAGGACAAAGAAGCTGAAATATTCCTTAAATCGATTCAAAAAGATTATGGGACCCTAAACTGGATTGATAAATTTATTGGGGCTGATTATGTAAAAAACCGATAATGGCCTTAACTAATGTTCTACTTCTTTTCGGATTATTTCTTCGACTTGTAAAACCAGTTCATTCATATCTTTTCCCTTGGGGTCAATTGGATCAAGAACAGTATATCTTAAGTCGACACCAAAAGTCAGGGGGTAATACCCATTTTTCATTAATTCATAATTTCCACTAATTGCAAATGGAACAATAAGTGCTGAAGGAGAGGATTTTACAAGTGATGCTACCCCAGCCGGCATAAACGAATTAACCTTACCGTCTTTTGTTCGGGTCCCTTCCGGAAAGATACAAGCCGCATATTTGTTTTGCTCAATATGTTTTCCCAAAAGCAAAATATCTTTTACCGATTGACGAGGATTTTTCCGGTCAATTAAAACAGAACCGCCATACCTAAGATTATATGAAATACTTGGTATCCATTTCCCCAGTTCAACTTTCGATATAAATTTAGGGTGGTTCTTGCGAAATCCAACAACCACCGGAGGAATATCGAAGGTACTTTGGTGATTGGCAACAATTATAATTGGTCTGCCGACAGGTAACTTCTCAAAACCAATAAAAGTAATTTTCGCGCCCAAAATGCGTAATCCATAAAGCAAAAAAAAGTTTAATACATCAACCACCTTCTTCCTAACAGGGTACCCCCAAACCCAGCGTGTTATAACCTGAACAGGATGAAACAAAAGTAAAAGAGAGCCAAAATATAGAAGGTAAATCGGAGTAATAATGTATGAAAGTAATTTTCGGGCCATGTGTCTAAAATTTTCACTGACGCAAAGTAACCAAAAAAAATAAGCTTCAAAACATGAATCTCAATATCGTCAGGGAAATCGCTTTTAACATTATATGGGGCCAACCTTTATTTTTTTATATTCAGGAACTCACCCCTTCCCTCGCAAAGCTCGGGATTTCCCCTCTCTCGCGAGAGAGGGGGGGCGTACCGCAGGTGCGACGGGGTGAGTACTTGAAAAATAGCAATTCTTTTCTTTCAATAATCCCAGCACATTTTTTAAAAGCGATTTCCCTGTCAATATCGTAGCTGACAAACTAATACTCAAATGAACTTTACCGGACAATAGTGATAAAAAATAATGACTACCTTCAGCATGGCTGAATTTCCACCCGTTTTTTTACAATCTTACGATGGGACTCTGAATATTTTTCAATTTTTTACCGTCTAAACCTCAATGAAAAGATATCTATATTGTATACAGTTTGTGAATTAATCGTTTAAAATTTGATTACAAACGCAACTATAAGTTTACTTGTAATTGTTACATCACATTAATGTACATAAAAAACTGATAACTAACTGAAAACAAATATCTTCCTAATTTCGAATAAACTTTTTCTATGATTAATCTCACTTTCAAGCTATTAGCCAGAGCGAAAAAAAATCCTTCTGCAATCAATTGATTAACAGAAGGATTTTTTAATCTGAGGTCAGTGGCATATTTCAACTAACTACTGACTATCAATATTTTATATATTAATATCGGAAAAGGTACGGCGGCAGGTGCGGTTTATGCCGTTTTACAGTTGAACGGTCAATAGTTCGCTACCTAGATTATGAAGGGCGTTTTCAATCTTTTTCCGTTGTTCCAACCGTGGTTTTTTCAACCCAGTGGCGTAATGATGTAATTGTTTCTGATTAATTCCGGTTAATTTTTCTAAGGCTGGTTTTGTGAATACGTTGGAATAATGGTTCAAAATACTTTGAGTATCGTATCTGTATTCAATTTCGTATTCGCCATTGATTAACCATTGGGGGGCTTTGCAGTAACTTTTATCACTATTCTTTATCACTAATTGTATACATTCCAACAGGTTGGCTTTGCATTCTTCAACAGTGTTCCCTGCCCCGTTAATTCCATCGCAATTTACGGCAAAACCACCAAAATGATCGGAACTTGCACCAATTTGAATTATTAATTTCTCCATGTTCTGATTTTTAAGAGACTATTTAAGTCCCATGTCCTTAGCAATTTTAATCCTTAACGGTTCATAAAATTCTTTACTGCCATGATATGGAACCGGACAAGAAAGAATTCCATCCTTTGTATAAAAATAGTGACTACCTTCAGCATGGCTGAATTTCCACCCATTTTTTACAATCTTACGATGAAACTCTGAATACTTCAATTTTTTACTGTCTAAACTTCGCCGTAAAGGTATATATTTATATACCATTTACAAATTAATCGTTTAAAATTTGATTACAAATACAACTATAAGTTTACTGGTAATTGTTACATCACATTAATGTACATAAAGAAACTGATAACTAACTGAAAACAAATATCTTCCTAATTTCGAATAAACTTTTTCTATGATTAATCTCACTTTCAAGCTATTAGCCAAAGCAAAAAAAACCTTCTGTAATCGATTGATTAACAGAAGGATTTTTTAATCTGAGGTCAGTGGCGGATTCGAACCGCCGTACACGGTTTTGCAGACCGCTGCCTAACCACTCGGCCAACCGACCATTTGAATCAAGATTTTCCCTTGAGGGCTGGCAAAGATAGCAAAATTTTGTTCGAACCAACAGGAAAAATCCTGAAGCTGGAAAAATTATGCCATCTGAACTTTATCATCGTATTGTTCACGAGCGCTAATTATCTGATCCATATTGGATGAAGCCCATTGCGCTAATTCGAAAATTTTCAAGAGTAATCCCTTTCCCATTTCTGTCAAATCATATTCGACACGTGGAGGAACTTCAGCATAAATGCTGCGAATAAGCAACCCATCGCGTTCGAGCGACCGAAGGGTCACCGTTAACATCCGCTGCGAAATACCATCAATTTTATTCTTCAATTCGTTAAACCTGGTTTTTCCAGAATAGCCCAGTTGTAAAATTACCAATAACGACCACTTGTCTCCAAAACGGTCCATTATATCACGTACTGGACAGAATGAATGGTCATGTTCTTCATGCTCGAAAAAAAAGTGTAATTTTTCTTTGAGGTTAATTGCCTGATTTTCAACGATAGTTACTTCCATTACACTCAGTTATTAAAAAATGCGTTATTGTTTGTTCAAAAGTTACTTTGTATTATTGAGGCACTAAAAGTAACTATTGAGTTTTAATTTCACAACTTATTTTTCACAAAGTCATAAAAAACAATTAAAAATGAGCGTATTAACAACACTAAAATGGCGTTATGCCACAAAACGAATGAACGGACAAAAAGTTCCGGACAAAAAGTTGGAAAACATCCTTGAGGCAATTCAACTCGCCCCAACGTCAATTGGCCTGCAACCTTTCACTGTTTTGGTAATTGAAGATGCGGAAACAAGAGCAAAAATTGCTCCGGCCATCTTTAATCAACCACAAATAACTGAAGGATCGCATGTGCTGGTTTTTGCAGCATGGAAGGACTATAGCATTGAGAATGTTGACAAATATATCAACCACATTGCTTCGTTACGCGGTATTCCTGTTGAAGCGCTTGAAGGAATGCGCAACATGGCTATTGGAGCTGTTTCGGGAAAAACTCCTGAACAATTGGTTACATGGAACCAAAAGCAGGCATATATTGCACTTGGATTTGGCCTGGTCGCTGCGGCAGATGAACAGGTTGACGCTACTCCAATGGAAGGATTTGACCCAGATACTTTGGATGCTACCCTCGGACTTGCTGAAAAAGGCCTCCGCAGTACTGTAATATTGGTATTGGGTTATCGCGATGAACAAACCGATTACCTTAACGGCAAAACTAAAGTCAGAAGAGATAAAGAAGAGTTATTTATCAAAATTTGATCGGACATAAAGATGAAAGAGGCTACTAACTGGTAGCCTCTTTCGGTTAATCTTAATTTAGCTCTATCTGAGCCACATAGCCATTACTACCAATAACAAAGCCAGTAATCGAATCAATAAATTTCATGCGTGTTAACTGAATATCGTTCGACGACAATTCAAAATCTTTTGTCCAGGTAATTCCTCCATCAGTTGAATGATAAATTCGATTCGAAGTACGAAGCACAATTTTTCTATCGTTTACGAAATAGCAATCGGTGTATTTGTCAGGTATCGAAGAACTTACCTTTACCCAAGTAATACCGCCATCGGTTGTTTTCCAAAGTTCCTGATTGAAATTAAAAACAAACCCGATATTGGCATCCAGAAAATAAAATGACGTAATCTGACTCATTTTCATTTTTAAACTCACCCAAGTTTCACCCCCATCGGTTGTCTTCACCATATTTCCGATAGAAGTACCATCATAGGTCTTTCCACCGGCACAAAAACCTACATTGGAATTTACAAACTGTAATTTATTATAGGTTAATGCGTAATATTCTTCATCAGCGCCCGAATCAAATTTCGAAGTCCAGGTTTTCCCTGAATCTGCTGTCTTCATTACTCCATTCTTGGCAATGAAACCTGTCGTTGCATTAACAAACTTAATATCAAAAATACCAGAACCAAAATTTTCCAGTCCCGCAGTTTTCCAACTAGTTCCACCATCAGCAGTATAATAAAGTTCGTTTCGGGCCATAAAAACATTTTTGTCATCAAGAGCCTGTATACAGTTTAAACTGGGTTGGATTCCCGACTTAATAGTTGTCCAGTTTTTCCCGCCATCAGTAGTTTTCACGAATGTACCCATTGCCCCACAAATATAACCGACCTCACTGGTACCGAACGACAAGTCGGTAAATATTTCTGTATTTGATAGTTTAACCGGACTTACTATCACTGACTGTAACGAAGGCTCACCGATCTCGTTTTCTTTTTCACACGACATAAATCCAGCAAATAGTAGCAAATAGAATAAACGTTTCATCTCTTTCCTGTTTTTAAAGTTTTATATGAATGAATTTAAGATTGTTTCCATATTTAAATGGTTGCGTTAACTCAACTTCGACCGGCGATAAAAACATTTTATTATTCGATAAGCTGTTTTGTTCCATAAATGTTATTTTTACACTTTTAAGGCTACCCTAAAATTCTGAATTTATGAAGAAAACAAGTTCATTTTTGTTAATCGTTATTACTTTACTTGTACTTTCATGTACAGGGACGCAACAAAAAACTCAAACTACAAAACCTAATACCCAATTCTGGAATTATGCCAAAACCCCACCAATGGGATGGAACAGCTGGGATTGTTACGGCCCTACAGTTACCGAAAATGAAGTAAAGGCCAATGCCGACTATATGGCTGAAAAACTAAAACAACATGGCTGGGAATACATCGTAGTTGATATTCGGTGGTTTGTTGAAAACGATAAGGCTGGTGGCTACAATGAAAAAGACCCAATTTATACAATGGACGAATATGGAAGGTTTCTCCCTGCGGTAAACCGTTTTCCTTCGGCGTCCAATGGGAAGGGGTTTAAACCATTGGCCGACTACATTCATTCAAAAGGACTTAAGTTTGGGATCCACCTGATGCGTGGAATACCGGTGGAAGCTGTAAAAAAGAACTGTCCTATAAAAAACAGCAAGTACACGGCAAAAGATATTTTTTCTGATTCGCTTCAGTGTGGCTGGTTACGTGATATGAAAACTATCGACACACTCAAAGCAGGTGCACAGGACTATTATAACTCCATTTTTAATCTTTATGCCTCATGGGGAGTTGATTTCGTTAAAGTAGATGATTTATCGCGTCCTTACCATTATGGCGAAATTTCAATGATCCGTAAAGCAATTGACCAATGTGGCAGACCGATGGTTTTCTCGACTTCGCCCGGAGCTACTCCTTTGAAAAGGGCAAACCACGTAGTAAACCATGCTAATATGTGGCGTATATGCGACGACTTTTGGGATAACTGGAAAATGCTTGCCCCTCAGTTTAAACGTTGTGCCGCCTGGGCTCCATACATTGGCGAAGGTCACTGGCCCGACGCCGACATGCTCCCGTTGGGGCATATTGCACTCCGCGCTGAGCGTGGCAACGACCGAATGACTGGATTTACTAAAATTGAACAGTATACACTTATGAATTTATGGTGTATGTTCCGCTCTCCGCTTATGTTTGGAGGAGATATGCCAACAAACGATGATTTCACCCTTTCACTTCTGACAAACGATGAAGTTTTAGCTGTAAACCAAAACAGTGTAAATAATAAACAATTGAAAAACGAAGATGGCTTAGTCGTTTGGACCGCAGATATTCCAAATTCAGAAGATAAATACGTAGCTTTTTTTAATATTAATGATTCGATTTCTGGTGAGATTTCTGTCTCGTTGGAGGAACTTGGATTAAAAGGCAATTATCAGGTTCATGATTTGTGGCAAAAAGAAGGGAAACGTGAGGTCAAAAATAGATTTTCTGCTTTAGTAGAACCACATGCGTCGTTGCTTGTTCGGTTTTCAAAAGAGAAATAGGCTTTCTGATCGGTTTCAGTGTTTCAAAAAACGAAACATGGTTAACGAATCTCCTATTAAAACACCAGTTTCAGGAAAATTGTCGGAGTAAAACGAACTGCATCAGAATAAACCCGAACGTCCCCTAAGCCAGGAGTAAGCTGAATGTTTTTCAGGTTATTGTATTTCAAGTTCTGAGTATCGAACAGGTTCATTACCGAAACGCCAAATTCACCTGAAAAACGTTTAGGCGTAAACTTATAAGTAACTGCTGCGTCAACCCTTTTATAACTCAAATCTCCGGTTGTGTCGCCAAATACCTTCCGTAGTATTTCCAAACCTGAACCATAAACATAATCGGCTGAGAAATATAGTTTTCCAATATTCAATAACCCAGCCATTTTAAACTCATGAAGTTGGTGATGAGGTGCTAACGAGTAAGCAGGCAATGCTTGTCCCGATGGAGCTAATCTTTCCAGCGCTTTGCTTAAGGTATACGATGCCCAAAGTGAATGCTTTCCAATATCTTTCTTCACAAAAATATCCATTCCAAAAGCCTTTGCATCGCCAAAATAAGGAAAGTAACCGTTGGTTGCGAGATTTTGTCCTTGTTCTCGTGATTCAAAAACCCGCTCTGTTATATGGTGTGTAAGTTTATAATACCCATCAATATTAATGCTCAGGTTGTTTTTTGAATAGTTAAATTCGCCAACCCAATGGGTGGCATTTACTACCGGAATATCATTACTGCTTACACTCCACAAATAGGAATAATTCTGATCGCGGTCGACACTGGCAATTTTCGATATAAACTGATGAAACTGGCCCCATGATGCACTAAGTTTCATATTACTACTCAATTTATAGTTAGCATTAATGCGTGGTTCAACATATAACTTTATATTATCTGTTGAAACATTAATCCGGGCTCCGGTTTTCAAGGTGAAACTGTCGCCGATTGGTAGATTATCATCGGCAAAAGCATAAAACCTATTATTGCTCAAGTGATTGAGGTTATCTGGATTCGATATGCCGTTAATTGAAGTATAGTAGTCTATTTTCGCACTATTTTGGTAAAAACCACCTCCAAACTCAAGCTGATGACCACGCCTAAAATAAAAGATATTCTCGATTCTAACAGAATTCTCGGTTGCTGTATTGTCGGTTTTTGATTTATCTTTTTTTAGGACAACTGATGATGAAGTTATTGTGCTTTGAGTTTGATCGTTCACAATGCGGGTAAAATCGGAATGTGAAAGAATAAATTTTGTTGTCCAGATATCCGACCATTTTTTACTGTAAAAAGCTGAAGCGCCATACTGACGATTTTTTTCTTCGTTTAACAATGACACCGATAAGGTTGTTGCTTCCTTTGTCTGAGGCGATTCGCCCATATTCCTTGTAACATTTCCTTTCGCATCCAAATGAAAGTAATCACCGCCACCATACATGCTAACATAAAACTGGTCTCCATTTTCATAATTTCGGCTAAACTTCAGGTTTAAATCCCTAAAACGGTAGTTGTCGGGATATACTGACATGTCGATTTTTGAATTCTGCCCACTCGGCTGAAGTTGTTGATTTTTAGGAGGTTGATGCGTTGGGGCAAAAATATTAAAATCACCTGAATTATAGAGATTATAGTAGGTCTGCCGGTAAGCAAACAGCAACGACGACTTTTTAAAAACTGGCACCTCCAGCATTCCGTTCAAAGTGGTTGGATTGATATTAAAGCTATAAACAGGCTTTTTCGTATTACCATTCTTTCCAACAATATTTACAATTCCTCCAACTCTATTTCCGTACTTCGAATCAAATCCGCCTTTTAGTATTTCAATGGTTTTTACCAGAAAGGGGTTAACAACGCTAATATTGTCGTTGTAATTTTTCAAACCAAAAAGTGTAAACTCATCAAAAGTGACAAGACTTTGGCCTTCATAGCTTCCCCAAATAAGTAAATCGGTTGATTGTTCGCCGGCAGCCTGAATTCCAGGCATTAACCGGATATGATTGAAAACAGAGTTATCTCCTTGCCCAGGTAAAAAGTGCGATATATTGGTATTGAGAGTTATTTTACCAATCGATTCACCGGTCATTGTAGCTTTTTCAACCTCGGTCTTCTTCACTGTTATTTCAGGCAGTTTTATACTTGAAGGAACCAGCTTGTACTGCCTGAAATTACCAGCCACAAAAACCGTATCATAGATAAAGTATCCCAAGTGCGAAATACGTAGGTGGTAAGTACTATCGCTCGTTGTAATATAGTTGAAATTGCCGGTAACATCAGCAATCATAGGACGATTATTAATCAAAATATATGAAAATGGCAAAGGCTCGTAAGAGCCTGCTTCTACAATCTGTCCGGTAATACGTGTCCGTGGGTTGAGGTCTTCTTTAAGCTTTTTTTTATCCGGTATTATAATAAAAACGTCATCAACTTTCTTAACCCTGAAAGGCAAATCTTTCAAAAGGAATTCTATTGTTTCCTGTTTTGATTCAAAGGTTTTTGAAACAGTTACCTTGTATCTCGAAACCTGGTCTTCACTATAAGAAAAATGGAAATTATACTGATTCCGCAGTTGCAGAAGAACAACATTTAAAGGTATTTCTTTTACATTAACCTGAATAACTTCAGATTGAGAAAAACCCCTTACAAAAACGAGGATAAACACAAATAATATAACCAACCGTCTGATCATTCATCTTTTTTCTGAACAACGAGATACTCCCCTGCCGACTTACGAATATATTTTAAACCTAGTGCTGGACAAACATACTCAAGGATTTCTTCCACATTCTGATCTTTCGTAAAATTACCTGTATACAGAGATTTATCGTCAATACTAGCTTCAATATGTATCCCATATTGCCGCTCAATTTCTTTAAACACCTGTAACACTGGAGATGCTGTAAATAAAAATACATTCTTCTTCCAGGATATTTCAGAATATGTTTCAATATTATCTAGCACATTAATCCTACCGTTAGCCTGAATCTCTGCCTTACTATTGGGTTTAAGCAACACCTCGAACCCGGTTTTAGATTTCACCTTTACCCTTCCAGTAACGCAGGTAACGCGGTAAGTATTATCACGCGCAAAGATATTAAAACTTGTTCCGACAACCTGGGTGGTCCCTTTATTGGATGATACAGTAAACTTTTTCCCTTTCTGAACCTCAAAAAATCCTTCTCCTTCAAGCTTCACCAAACGAGAAACCTTCCACCAGTATGGATAATAAACAAGTTTACTTTGCGCATTCAGATCAACTTTTGAATGATCGGGCAATTCAGCAACGGCATGTTGCCCTACCGGAACAATCATTTCTACGGTATGAAAACGCAAATAACCACCTGCAACAATTAAAATGGCAATACTAGCTGCAACAGCCCATTGGGTTATTGAAAAACGAACAGACAAAGAACGACTTTGGGGTTGGCGATCAATCCTTTCTTCAATTGCGGCCCAAACATCGGCATTACTTCTTTTCCAGTTAAATTTTCCTCCTGAAAAAAAAGTTTTGCTAAGCTTATCTACTTTATCAAGGTTAATATGTTCATTATTTTGTTTCACTTGTTTTTTCCTGATTTGTTCCAACTAAAACTAATACCTATAAAAAATAAGATAAGACCAGTAATTTTATTGTTTAAGTGAGTTTTTAAATGCTCCAATGCCAAACTCATTCTTTTTTCAATAGCTTTAACACTAAGGCCAAGCTGATCGGCAATTTCTTTATATTTCAATTCATCAATACGATTCATCAGGAACACAGTGCGCTGTTTTTCAGGCATCGTTTTAAGTGCGTAATCGTAAGCTTTTAATAATTCCTGAAAACTTAGTTCATCTTCAGGGGTCAAGCTTTTTCCACTGGGTTGAAAGGTATTGAAGAAGTTATTGGCAACTTGTTTTCTTCGGTATTGCGAGATGAAAAGATCGCTCGCTATTTTAAAAAGCAGACCTTTTACCCTTTGAGTATCGATGACCATTTGTTTCTCCCATACCCGCATAAATGTTTCCTGAGCAATATCGGTCGCAATTTCTTCGTCGCCCGACCGATAGAGAATATATCTTCGAACATCCTCGAAATAAGTATCAAACAATGATTTAAATTCTTCTTTTCTCAACTTAATTCACTTTTCATCTGCCCCAAAGATACTTGAATCCCGAAATGTTTGGAATAATTTTTTTTCAGCGACTGATAAAAGTGTAGAAATCTATATCATATTTCATTATTAAATTAAATTTCAAATACTTACAAATAATGGTCAAAAAAAATTTTTTCTTCGGAGCATGAAGCTGTAATTATTATTGAATACAGCTCCATGCTCTTTTAACCAATTAATTCTCAATCTATTTCTATTTAGTTCGAAGCCGTAGTTGTTGAACTTGAAGTCCCTCCTGTTGCTCCATGAGGTTCATGTCCTTTTGGCCCATGCAAAGTAACTTCGGTTGTTGTTCCTCCAACGGTTAATGTTGCAAGATTATCGCATGTGCCATCGCCATAGTCGAGTGTTGCGATGACAGTTCCGGCTTGTTTATATTCGACTGTGCCAGAAACTATGTATGAGCAATCGCCAAGTTTTACTAAACCGCTTGTAATTGTTTTTGAATAAGAGATATTATCAGTTGTATTATCAACACTAATCGCGCCGGTAACAACTACTTTATCATCACTCCTGTCCTTCGGTGTACTTACACCGGCAAGCCATTCAGTTGTTTCATCACCTTTACGTACGAAAGTTGCTCCATTAGTTATTGCAAATGTTACATCGCTACTGGATGTAATTTTTCTGGTAGTGGTGTTATCTCCAATAAATTTCTCGATACTTAAGCCATTTATACTAATGGTATCAACCGCGCAATTTGAATAGGTTATTTCACGAGTACTGCCGTCAGTATTTTTAGCGCCATTCATAACAATAGTTACTTTCCCTTTAATTATCTTTTCGTGATTGGTTTCAATACCATCACCATAATCAATCACAATAGTGATCGGATAACCAGTAGTTGCTGTATCAATACTGACAGTCGGAAGTTCTCCCTGTATGTAATGGAAAGCTCCCTGCCCTCGTAGTAAATCGCCCTTTTTACCTTTCACGTGAGAGAGTTGCCGCAATATCCGCTCATAACCTGCATAGAAATCGGCTTCCAGACTCGATTCAATTGAAGCGCTTTGAACAGCAACATCTGAAGTAGCGATAGTCGCCGATTTCAGTAAAGATGCACTTTGATCGGTTGAAGATGAATCATCGTTCTTTTGACAAGCGAAAAACACAACCGCTGAAAATAAAGATAGTACAAGAATTTTAGTTTTCATGTTTCGGAATTTTAGTGACTTTATATTCAAAATTTCATCACTAATCCGAATAACAAATTAAATACCCTACCTCTTTAATGATTTCTTTTTCAGTATTTTTCCTGAACAATAATCGGAAATTTCAAGTTCGAAGTTCTGAAAATTGTTGCAGGTTTCGTGTTACGAGTTTTTTTAACTCGTAACCCATATCTCGCAACATTTTCTTTAGTTACATCTTCAAATTTTAGGTCTTCCGTCTTTTTATCCGAAAATGGTTACGCTGACTTTTTCGATTTGTCCACCCATTGGAGGTGTCATTTTCGAGATTTTCACTGCAATATTTTCCGTTTCAGGAAACTCTGTTTTTATACGGTTCACAATCCGTTGTCCCACATGTTCCAGCAGGTTTGATGGAATTGCCATTTCCTCTTTCACCATTAGATAAGCTTTTTGATAGTCAAGCGTATCTTCAAGGTTATCTGTTTTTCCGGCTTTACTGCAATCGGCCTCAATTTTCAAGTTAACCAAAAACCGGTTGCCGGCCACCTTCTCCACATCAAAATGACCGTGAAAAGCATAAAATTCCATTCCTTCAATCTCGATTAATGCCATAAATATTTGCTATTCTATGATTTACAATTAAAAAAAAAATCGGAACACCTAAAGTTAAAAGATACTGGCGGCCAAGACTGAACACTTTCTTCTAACTTCCAACTTTTTCCTGCCGCCTGCGACTGACCACACTCTCCCTTCTCCATCCACAAAATTAATTTTATTGCTTCGGAAATCAATTTTCAAACTACTGAATATCTGATAGCAGAAATCATTTTATACATTTGTCCGAATTGACTTATTGAAAAGAAGAAATAAAAAAATACAAATTATGAGCGAAAATGTTATTGACAATGACAATGTGGTGAAATCGAATAATTTTATTCACCAGATTGTTGAGGAAGAGATCAGTGCCGGGAAAAACGACGGACGTGTACACACCCGGTTTCCCCCCGAGCCCAACGGATATTTGCACATCGGTCACGCCAAATCAATTTGCCTGAATTTCGGAACCGCTCAAAAATACAATGGATTAACTAACCTTCGGTTCGACGACACCAATCCTTCGAAAGAAGATACTGAATACGTCGATTCGATTATGGAAGATGTGCGTTGGCTGGGTTTCGACTGGGGCAACCGCCTTTATTACGCATCGGACTATTTCGATAAGTTATTCGACTTTGCCGTTAAGCTGATAAAAGAAGGAAAAGCCTATATCGATGATCAGGACGCCGAAACAATAAGCGCACAGAAAGAACTCCTACTCGTCCTGGTACAGAAAGTCCTTACCGCAATCGTACCGTTGACGAAAACCTCGACCTTTTTATGCGTATGAAAGCCGGTGAATTCGACGAAGGCGAGCGTGTTTTGCGTGGAAAGATTGATATGACGTCGCCTAATATGCACATGCGAGACCCAATTTTGTACCGTATAATGAAAACATCTCATCACCGGACTGGCGACAAATGGTGTATCTACCCTATGTACGACTTTGCACACGGACAATGCGACTATTGGGAAGGCATTACTCATTCGATCTGTACTTTGGAATTTGAAGTACACCGTCCTCTTTACGACTGGTTTATCGATCAATTGAAAGAATCGGATTACCGTCCGCGACAGATCGAATTCTCGCGTTTAAACCTGAATTACACGGTGATGAGCAAACGTAAACTGCTCGAACTGGTGAAAGATGGTCATGTAAATGGTTGGGACGATCCACGAATGCCTACAATTTGTGGACTTCGTCGCCGTGGTTATACGCCCGAATCAATTCGCGCATTTGCCGAACGTGTGGGCGTGACAAAAACCGATGGAGTTACGGATGTAGCCCTTCTGGAATACAGCATTCGCGAAGACCTTAACAAACGCGCACAGCGGGTCATGGGAGTACTCAACCCACTCAAAATGGTCATTACTAATTACCCTGAAGGACAAATTGAAGAAATGAGTGCCATCAATAATCCGGAAGATGAATCGATGGGAACACGTAAAGTACCGTTTACCCGCGAGTTATACATCGAACAAGACGATTTCATGGAAAACCCACCAAAGAAATTCTTTCGCCTGTCACCCGGAGTTGAAGTACGCTTGCGTTACGCTTATTTTGTAACCTGCACCAACGTAGTAAAAGATACCAATGGCGAAATTATTGAAATACATTGTACTTACGATCCGGCCTCGCGTGGCGGAAATTCGCCGGATGGACGCAAAGTAAAATCGACAATCCATTGGGTTTCGGCAACCGAAAATATTGAGGCTGAAGTTCGTATGTACGACCGCTTATTCTCCGACGAAGAACCTGATGGACATAAAGACATCGATTTTAAGGAATTTATGAACAAAGATTCGTTGAGCATTTTATCGAAATGCTACATCGAACCGTTTGTGAAAGATGCTAAAATATTGGATCACTTCCAGTTTGAACGTTTGGGTTATTTCAATGTCGATCCGAATACAACTCCTGAAAAGCTGGTATTCAACCGCACCGTTCAGCTGAAAGATACCTGGGCAAAAGTGCAGTGTAAATAGAATCAGGAAAAAAGAAAAGTCATTAGAAAATAAAAGAAGGGTGGAACGAGCGTTCTGCCCTTTTTTATTAACGACCAAGGTAAAAACTTAATTAGCAAACATCCTTATTTAAGAAAATCACCAAAAACTTAAATAATACAACTTCTTATTTAAGAAAATTGCAAAAAACTTAAATAAGACTTATCTTTGTTTAAATCTGTTTAAATTATGAAGCAGTTCAAATCAGGCCAATATATTAACCAGGGTTATTACCAGAGTTTTCAGCCTACTTTTATCAACCGACAGTGGAACATTGATAGTATGGAGGTTTTACAATTGTTAAGTCAGGCTGACCGGGAATTGGGTAAATTAGATATGTATTCCAATTATATTCCAAATGTTGATTTGTTTATTAGTATGCACGTACTAAAAGAAGCCACCCAAAGTAGCAAAATTGAAGGAACCCAAACCAATATGGACGAGGCTTTGCTTGATCGGGAGGACATTCCATTAGACAAACGAGACGACTGGGAAGAGGTTCAGAACTATACAAAAGCAATGGAAATGGCAGTTCATGCTCTGGATAAACTGCCGTTCTCTTCCAGATTAATCAAGGAAACCCATCAGGTTCTTTTACAAGGAGTAAGAGGCGAGAAGAAACAACCGGGGGAATTTCGTAACAGTCAAAACTGGATTGGCGGAGCCACCCTTAGCGATGCTCTTTTTATACCACCAGTACATACCTCGATCCCTGATTTGATGAGTGATATTGAGAAATTTATCCACAATGGAGCTGTTTTTGTTCCAGAATTACTGAAAGTCGCAATAGTGCATTATCAATTTGAAACTATTCACCCGTTTCTGGATGGTAATGGCCGCGTCGGACGCTTATTAATTCCCCTGTACCTGATTGATAAGGGAATCTTAAAAAAACCTATTTTGTACTTGTCCGATTTCATGGAAACCCACCGGGCATTGTATTACGAAAATTTGAAGAATGTGAGAGTTAAAAACGACATTACGCAGTGGTTTAAGTTTTTCCTGGTTGGGATTATCGAAACTGCAAAAAAGGGTATTTCGACATTTGATGGAATATTGCAACTGCAAAGACAAAACGACCTCAAAATTCAGAGTTTGGGAAGCCGGGCAGCAAATGCCCAGAAAATTACCAATTATCTCTATCAACGACCAGTAATTAATGTTGAGAAGGTTAGTGAAATTGCCGAAATATCGATGCCTTCAGCTTATAAGCTGGTTTCAGAGATGGAGCGTATCGAAATACTTAAAGAATTTACCGGAGGACAAAGAGGACGCATGTATGTGTTCGATAATTACTTAAAACTGTTCAGGTAAACGAGCCTTTTTTCGCTCCAGGTACTCCACCCGTAGCATCAGCAGCATTAAAACCACGATGCAAACAATGGCGCGAACCGAGTAGATGGTGGCCAGCGTTCCTTTGCTCGACAAAAGCGACAATACCGGCGCCAGCAACATACCAATCCAGGGCACAAACGACTCGGTATTTTCCCGCGTTTTCCACAAACGACTGATTACCGGAAAGTAAGCAATAACCATGATCGCCTGGGTCAAGGTATGAGTGATAACATGGTTTTTGGTAACCATCCAAAACAGTAAAATAACCACTACGGCCACCAGGCAACCTTTGTCGAACCGGGAGAACCGCGACGTATGGTCGCCAAAAAACCAGATAAAAATGGATATGACCGATACCTGAACCAAATCGGCCGTGTTCAGGATATTGTCGAGCAAGCTGAATTCACCCGACTTGAGGTAAGTGACCAGGCTGATAGCCACTGCGATAGTGAAAAAAAGCCACATGGCCAAAGCGGGTCTTATCTTCTGTTTGTAGGTAAGCCAGCCATAGTAACCAACAATGCACAGGTTAAGTAATAACACGCCAACGATTGATACAATATGCACCAGGTTTTCCGACATAGTTCCATTTGGGTTGTTGAAAATAAGTTGCAAGTATATCAAAATTTATCATACATTTTTGGCAATTGAATCGTACCTTTGGTTAAAGAGAAAAGTAAAATAGCGAATATGTCAGCTTTTATAAATGAGTCAGAAATTGCCCGGATTCTTGAAGAAAACAAGCGACCCGAGCCAGCCAAAGTTCGCGCGGTGCTGAACAAAGCGAAGGAAATGAAAGGATTGAATCTGGAAGATGTTGCTGTACTTTCCAATATCAGCGACCCAATGCAGTTGTTCGAACTTTTCGAAGAAGCAAATATCATTAAAGAGAAAATCTACGGGAAACGGTTGGTTATTTTTGCCCCATTATATATTTCGAACCTATGTGCCAACGAATGCACGTACTGTGCTTTTCGGGCAAAAAACAAAGCCCTTGTGCGCCGTTCACTTAAACAGGACGAAATCAGGCGCGAAACTGAAATTCTGGTTAACCAGGGCCATAAACGGATTTTAATGGTAGCCGGCGAATCATATCCCCGACAAGGATTTCAATATATTTTGGATTCAATTGCAACCATTTACGATACTAAAGTGGGAAATGGAGAAATTCGTCGTGTAAATGTAAACATTGCGCCTCTCGATCTTCCTGAATTTAAATTATTGAAAGAAGCTAAGATAGGAACATTCCAGTTGTTTCAGGAAACATACCATAATGGAACCTATCATAACGTGCATTTGGCCGGAAAGAAAACCGATTATGATTATCGGGTCACCGCCTTTCACCGGGCCATGGAAGCAGGAATTGACGATGTGGGCATTGGCGTTTTATTCGGATTGTTTGATTTTCGTTTTGAATTACTTGCCATGATGCAGCATATTCAGGAATTAGAACGTGTTTTCGGCGTTGGACCACATACGATTAGTGTACCCAGGATTGAACCTGCCACCGGTTCTGATCTGGCAATGCACCCACCACACGCTGTTTCCGATCTCGATTTCAGAAAAATTGTTGCCATCCTAAGATTGGCTGTTCCTTACACAGGCATCATCATGTCGACGCGCGAGACTGCCACAATGCGCCGCGATACATTTGCACTAGGTGTTTCACAAATTTCAGCCGGAAGCCGCACCAATCCTGGCGGCTACACCGACTCGCTGCACGAAGACGACGGAAGCCAATTTTGTCTCGGCGACCACCGTCCGCTCGACGAAGTAATTCGCGATGTGGCCGAAATGGGCTACATTCCCTCGTTCTGCACAGGCTGTTACCGATTGGGGCGAACCGGCCAGGATTTTATGGACCGCGCTAAACCTGGCGACATCAAAAACCATTGCAATCCGAACGCTGTTTCGACATTCATGGAATACCTGATGGACTATGCCTCGTACGAAACCCGGCTGATTGGAGAAGACCTCATCGACGATATCATCAGCCAGATGCACGGCATTGCCCGCGAACGCGCCATCATGCTGCTCGAAAAGGTCAAAAAAGGAAACCGTGACGTATATTGCTAGGCAATAAAGCAAATAAAAAGAGGGATTCCAGCTTTTAGAGTTGAAATCCCTTTTTTACAGCTATGGCATTGTTCTTGATAGTGCCATTGAATATTTATTGCTAAATTCACCTTGTATAGAAAATTACCACCATGAAACAATTTATCTGCCTCATTTTTCTGTTTTTCGGATTAAGAACAATTGCGCAAGACACCTATACCCGCGACTGGCAAAAAGTTGATTCGCTTTCAAATATCGGTCAGCCGCAATCGGCGCTCGAAATTGTCACCCACATTTATAACGAGGCCAAAGCCTCGGGGCCGACAGCCCAGTTTCTGAAGGCGGTGATGTACCGGATGAAGCTTGAAGCCGACTTTCAGGAAGATTTTTACAAAACGGCTATTGAACGCACCAAAGCCGAAGTGGCACAAGCCAAGTCGCCCGAAAAACAGGTGCTGCACTCAATATTGGCCGAGCTTTACTGGCGATATTTCCAGAACAACCGCTGGAATATCCTGAACTGCAGCGAAACGGCCAATTTTGTTCCCGACGATTTGGCTACCTGGGATGCCCGCAAACTGGTTGCTGCCAGCATGGAAAACTATGCGCAGTCGCTTACCGACAAAGATTTGCTGAAGAAATTGCCGATCTCATCTTTTTCTGAGATATTGATCAGGCAGGAAGATTCGGAGAAATTCCGACCTACTTTGTTTGATTTTCTGGCGTTTCGTGCGGTGGAATTTTATTCGTCGAACGATGCCGGGCTGACCACTCCGGCGAATACCTTTTCAATCAATAACAAACAATATTTCAACTCTATAGCTGAATTTACAAAGCTGAATATCACTTCCCCTGACACGTTTTCGTTCGATTTTCATGCACTGAAATTGCTTCAGGAAATTATCGCTTTTCACCAAAACGATACCGAGCCAACAGCTTTGATTGACGCCGACCTTTCGCGACTGAATTTTGTACACGACAAAAGCACGTTTACAGAAAAAGACAGCCTGTTTATGGCTACTCTAACACAATTGCAAAACAAGTATTCCAATCATGAAGCATCGGCTGAAATTGCCTGGCACATAGCACAATTGCTGAATGGCGATGACCCGCAAATAATCCCATACAACGAGGACAGCGCTGAAAATCAAACTGGAAATTCAGAAAAGAAATGGAACAAGAAAAAGGCCGTGGAGATTTGTAAGGAAGCCATTTCACGCTTCCCCGAAAGTTTTGGCGGCAAAAACTGCAAAGCTCTGCTCGAAAGCATTCAGCAGCCTTCACTTTTGGTCACTATTTCGAATGCAGTTCCTGTTCAAAAACCAGCATTGGCGCTGGTTAGCTACCGAAACGCACCCAAAGTTTATTTTCGTTTGCTAAAGGTTGCTCCAGAAACTGAACGCGATTTGCGCGAAAAAGACAATGACGCCCGTTTTGCTGAATACCTGAAACTAAAACCGGTCACTACCTGGGAACAAGCTTTACCCGACGATGGCGACTACCGCGAACATTCAGCAGAAGTGAAAATTCCGGCAGTTCCATCAGGGTACTATGTGCTTCTGGCAAGCAATAATCCGGAATTTCCGAAGAAATCGGCAGTGGTGGTTTCAGTTACCTTCTGGTGCAGCAACATCAGCTACATTACCTGCACCAACATGGTAAGTAACGAGGTGATGGTTTTAAATCGTGAAACCGGGCAACCACTTGCCGGAATCACGGTTCAGCCTTTCATTAGAGAGTATTCGCCCAAAACCCGAAAAATGGATATTACGGCAGGAGATAAAATCCAGACAGATAAAAATGGATTGGCAGTCATAAATCCGAAAATAAAAGAGGGGCGTATCCTCAATTATTACCTTGAATTTAGCTCGAAAAGCGATCGCCTGATTACCGAGGAATACTTCTCTTCATTTTACTATCGCGAGCCGGAACCAAAGCCAATTACACAAACCCAATTCTTTACCGACCGCGCCATTTACCGCCCAGGGCAAACCATTTATTTTAAAGGAATTGTGCTTGAACGAAAGGGTGATGAGGTAAAAGTTAAGCCCAAATACACAACCGAAGTTTCGCTGTTTGATGCAAACAATCAGGTGATTTCGAAACTGACATTAACCACGAACGATTTTGGTTCTTTCGCCGGAAGTTTCACCTCACCACAAAATGTACTGACCGGGCAAATGTACATTCGTTGCGAAACAGGTCTTGTTTTCTTTCAGGTTGAAGAATACAAACGCCCCAAATTTGAGGTGAATTTTGAGCCGGTAAAAGGTTCGTACAAATTGGGGAAACCGGTTACTGTCGAAGGAAAAGCGATGGCTTATGCCGGTAGTTCGGTGTCGGGCGGCAAGGTAAAATACCGGGTGGTTCGCGAAATTCATTTCCCCTATTTTTGGAATGTGGGCCGTTATATGTCGCGACGAACCGACATGGAACTAATCAATGGCGAAATTGAAACTGCCGCGGATGGCTCTTTCCAGATAACATTCGAGGCCACTCCCGACAACGCGTTCAACAAGAAAAACCAGCCCGTTTTTTCGTACACGGTAAAGGCTGAAGTAACCGACATCAACGGAGAAACGCACGATGCGGAAACTACGGTTTCGGTGGGCTACCAGTCGCTGGTTGTTGCTACCAATCTGCCCGAAGAGATTAATCTGGAGAAAGGCTTTCAGTTTTCGCTTTCAACTACCAACCTGAACGGCGAAAAAGAGAAAGCCTCGGGAACAATAAAAATTACAAAACTACAAAGCCCCAACCGGGTGCTGTACGGGCGCAAATGGAACCGCCCCGACCGTTTCACCATGACCCGAAGCGAGTTCGAAAAAGCGTTCCCGAACGAAGTGTACGACAACGAAAGCGATGTAACCACCTGGAAAAAAGGAGAAGTAGTTTATTCTGCCGATTTCTCAACTCCAAAAGATTCGTTGATTCAAGCCACGAAGAACATTCAGCCGGGAAATTATATGGTGGAAATAAACACAAATGATGCTTTTGGTGAAAAGGTTTCCTACTCCAAATATATCAATACATTTTTGCCGCAAGACGGGCGTTCTTCAATCACCAGGCCGGTTTCATTTCACCTGCTAAATTCTACCGCCGAACCGGGCCTAAATGTACAGTTGTTGGTTGAGACGCCTGAAAAGAAAGCTCAAATAATGTACGAGCTTGTTCTTGACGACAAGCTTCTTGAAAGACAATTTATCAGCCTAAATGCCGAATGTAAACTAATATCAATTCCTGTAAAAGAAGAATATCGCGGTAACTTTTCGATTGGGCTCGTAACAGTCAGAAACAACCGCGTTTTTACTGATAACCATGTCATTCAGGTGCCTTTCTCAAATAAGAAACTGGATATTCAGCTTGCCTCATTCCGCAGCAAATTAACTCCAGACCAGAATGAAGAATGGCAAATTATGCTGAAGGACAACAAAGGAGAAAAAGTTGCCGGAGAATTACTTGCTTCGATGTACGATGCTTCGCTTGATCAATTCGCTTCGCTAAATTGGTTTTTCAACCTTTACAATTCGCGCTACGATTCCAGAAGATGGGGAGACAATCAGAACTTTGGAACAAGAAGTTGTGATCCTCTTTATTACCTGGAGCCACAATACAACTTTCTGTCGAGATTATATGATAGGCTTTACTGGTTTGGTCTTGATGCAGGTTCTTTGGGAGGAAGGATGAAAAAAATGAAGTTTGCTCTTACTGAAAGTGCTATGATGATTTCTGACGAGCAAGTTGAAACATCTGTGAAAAAAGAAATGCCAATTACAGCACAAAGTCCACCGCCGCCACCTCCTCCTCCAGCAGCAGAAATAGTTACCGAAATGGCCAACGATATGAGTGACTCTCCACAATCCGTTGGCTATGGTAAAGTTGCTTCAAATGAAAAGCAGCCCATCCAAATCCGCAAGAACCTTGCAGAAACAGCATTTTTTTATCCGCAATTGGCAAGCAACGAAAAGGGCGAAATTGTTCTGAAATTTAAAGCTCCCGAAGCGCTCACCCGTTGGAAGTTAATGGCGTTGGCCCATACCAAAGACCTGAAATACGGGCAAATTGAAAAAACGCTGGTTACGCAAAAAGACCTGATGGTTTTCGTAAACGCACCACGCTTTTTGCGCGAGGGCGACTCGATGGAATTTGCCTCCAAAATATCGAATATCAGTGCTGGCGATCTTTCGGGCACTGCCGAATTGCATTTCTTCGACGCCTTTACTATGCAGCCGGTCGATCAGCTTTTGAATTTGCAGCAAACCGCAAAACCGTTCTCCGCAGTCAAAGGCAGCAGTGCTTCAGTTTTCTGGAAAATCAATATTCCTGAGGGGTTGCAGGCTGTGGTTTATCGCATTACCGCATCTTCCGGCGCGTTTTCCGACGGCGAAGAGGCGGCTATCCCTGTGCTCACCAACCGAATGCTGGTAACAGAATCGCTGCCACTGCCGGTGAAGGGCAATCAGCAAAAAACATTTAGTCTCGATAAGCTGCTCAATTCAGGAAAAGCTGGTTCAACCCTTAAAAATTACAGGCTCTCGCTCGAATTTACCTCCAACCCGGCCTGGTATGCTGTGCAGGCTTTGCCTTATTTAATGGAGTACCCGCACGAATGCGCCGAACAACTTTTCAGCAGGTATTATGCCAATAGTTTGGCTTCTTCCATTGCCAACAGCAACCCGAAAATCAAGCGGGTGTTCGAAAGCTGGAAAATTACTTCGCCCGATGCACTGAAATCGAAACTTGAAAAGAACGAGGAATTGAAATCGGTGCTGTTGCAGGAAAGTCCGTGGGTGGCTGAGGCCAAAAACGAAACCGAGCAAAAAGAGCGCATCGGCATTTTGTTCGACCTCAACCGAATGGCTTCCGAACAGGCTTCAGCACTAAAAAAGCTGGCTGATATGCAGTACGAAAATGGCGGCTGGCCTTGGTTCAAAGGGATGCCCGAAAGCCGCTACATCACGCAGCATGTGGCTTCGGGATTTGCGCATTTGGCAAGCATGAAAGTGTTCAATGCAACCGACAACAGCGAAGCGGCAGAATTGCTCCGGAAAGCCATTGCCTACCTCGACGAAACGGCACAAAAAGAATTCGACGAGCTTAAAAAGAATGACAAGGAATACCTGAAAAACAATCATTTGGGAGCCGACGACATTCAGTATTTGTATGCCCGTTCGTATTTCCTGAATGCTTTCCCGTTGGAAGAGCCCAACAGCGAGATGGTGAATTATTTTCTGAACCAGACCGAAAAATTTTGGAACAGCCAAAACAATTACCTGAAAGCAATGATGGCTTTGTACCTCAACCGCACGGGCAAAGAGAAAACGGCCGGACTGATTATGAAATCGCTGAAAGAAACAGCGTTGCATTCCGACGAAATGGGCATGTATTGGCGCAACAATCCGCAGGGATGGTTTTGGCATCAGGCGCCTGTTGAAACGCAGGCGATGCTGATTGAGGCTTTCGACGAAGTGGCCAACGACCCGAAATCGGTGGAAGAAATGAAAACCTGGCTGCTGAAACAAAAGCAATCCCAAAACTGGAAGACCACCAAAGCTACGACTGAGGCTGTGTACGCGCTTCTTGGCCGTGGAGCCGATTTGCTGGCTTCCGACAAACTGGCCGAAATAACTGTTGGCACCGAAAAAGTTGACCCGAATAAAACCGACAAGGCCAAACCCGAAGCCGGAACAGGCTATTTCAAAATAAGCTGGGATGCTTCGTCCATCAAACCGGGAATGGGGAAAGTGACAGTTACCAACCCGAACCCGACGGTAGCATGGGGAGCCATGTACTGGCAGTATTTCGAGCAACTCGACCGGATTACCCCGGCACAAACACCACTGAGCCTTAGTAAAAAATTGTTCCGTGAACGCAACACGCCAACAGGTCCGGTAATTGAGCCAATTACCGAAAGCACGCCAATCAAGGTAGGCGATAAAATCGTGGTCCGCGTAGAACTTCGCACTGACCGCGACATGGAATACGTTCACCTGAAAGACATGCGGGCATCGGCATTTGAGCCGGTTGACGTCATTTCGGGCTACCGGTATCAGGATGGATTAGGCTACTACCAGTCAACGCGCGATGCTTCGACCAATTTCTTCATTTCATGGCTTCCGAAAGGAACGTATGTATTTGAATACAAACTGGTAGCTTCGCAAAAAGGCGAATTCTCGAATGGAATCACATCGGTTCGGTGCATGTATGCACCCGAATTTGCAGCCCATTCCGAAGGATTTCGGGTAAAAGTGGAGTAGTAGCCTCCCCTAAATCCCCTCCCAAGTGGAGGGGACTTCAAAAAAAGCGCTCATCTGGAAGTTTTTGTCATTCAAAATCTTTTTGATACATAGCGTCTTAGTGTCTTTGTGGCATGAAAAGAAAGCCACAAAGACTCAAAGAAATGAAGAAACACAAAGAAAAAATGTACTTTTATTCTGAATAATCATTCAGGAGGAACAACCCATGATCAATGCCATTATACTTATCAATACCGAACGCACAAAAGTGAATACTGTGGCCGAGCAACTGGTTAGTTTACAAGGAATAGCCGAAGTTTACTCCGTTAGCGGCCGTTTCGATTTAGTTGCCATTATTAAATTACCGAATGCCGAAGATTTGGCCGAACTAATGACCGAACAGGTGATAAAAATAGAAGGCATTACCCACACCGAATCGATGGTGGCTTTCAAGACTTTCTCGAAAAGTGATATTGCAGGCTTTTTTGAGTTGGGAAACTAACTTCCGGTTGCCCAACCAAACTTTATTGAAACATTAATATTTTTTTGTGAAAAGTATCTCAAATCAGGATTCTTGTTCTTTTGGTGTAAATTCGATATTACTAAATCAACGTTCACCAAAAACCTGTGTGCATGTCGGAAGAAATTGAAATATTCTATAAAAGCCTGATTTTTAAACAAGACGAGCAGATTAATTACATAGAATTAGAAATTGACGAAGTAAATTTTTCTTCACAGGAAAGCTATATTTCATCTGTTTCAATTATGCTCGAATACGCCTTATCAGTTCATCCCCAATACATCATTCTTAATCGGGAAAAATATCCATTCCTCATTAGCGACAAATTATTTGCTTTTACTATAAACAATATAATTTCTCCGCTTAAACTCGATAGTGTAAAAAATATCGTCTGCATTGGAAGTGAAGAAGAATATCAGAAACGGTACTTTGAAATTGAAAAGATGGAGCCGTTTATAAAATGGGTAGACTCAAAATATTCGGCATTACAATGGATTAAACAAAATGAAGACCAATTTCCAAAACCTTAATATTTCTTAACCTTGCATTTGCGAATCAACAGATGTAAACAAAAGTTGTTTCTAAACGTTTATCCTACAACTATTCAGTAAACAATTTTAATAACTTTTATACATCGACCATGAAACGTAAATTTTTCAGTTCGCTAGCCGGAATACTACTTGTTGCAATACCTGTTCTGGCAAATATCAATGGCAATCAACTGTTGGCACAAAAAGCGAAAGACGTAACTTTTCCTGATTTACCTTATGCCTACAATGCTCTTGAGCCGGCAATCGACGCAAAAACAATGGAAATCCATTACTCCAGGCACCACAAAGCATATTACACCAATTTTCTGGCTGCACTAAAAGATTCGCCAGCCGGGGAAATGGATTTGCTCGATTTGTTTGCCAACATTAGTAAACAAAGCCCGGCAATTAGGAATAATGGTGGTGGCTATTACAACCATAAATTATTCTGGGAAAACATGAGCCCGGCCAAAACCGAACCGTCGGCTAAGCTGAAAGCCGCAATTGAAAAAGATTTTGGTTCGTTTGATAAGTTTAAAACCGCATTTTCGGATGCTGCCAAAAAGCAATTTGGAAGCGGATGGGCCTGGCTTTGTGTTGATAAAAACGGTAAGTTGTTTGTAAGCAGCACCCCCAATCAGGACAATCCGTTGATGGACGTGGTTGATAAGCGTGGAACGCCGCTCCTTTGCCTCGATGTTTGGGAACATGCCTATTATTTGCAATACCAGAATAAGCGCGCCGATTATGTCGATAATTTTTGGAACGTTGTAAATTGGGATGCAGTCAGCAAACGATTCGAAAACAAGTAATTGCTATCCAAAAATATTGATGAGCGGATGATTTTGAGTCACCCGCTCATTAAGTTTTTAGCTATTTGTAATCGGGTTTTTATACCTTTCGAACTTAAAAGATACTTTCCATGATTAAAAATGTGGTTATTATCGGAGCAGGCAACCTGGCAACGCAACTTAGCTTGGCGCTAACCGAAAAAGAAATAAAAGTAGTTCAGGTATATAGTCGTAAAACCGAATCGGCAAAAGAACTTGCCCAAAAACTCAATTCCGAATTTACTACTAATTTATCGCTGTTGAGGAAAGACGCTGATTTGTACATTGTTGCAGTAAAAGATTCGGCCATTGCTGATGTTCTGGAAAACCTGAACCTGGATGAAAATAAACTGATTGTTCACACTGCCGGAAGCGTACCAATGAGTATCCTGGAAGGATTCAGTACAAATTACGGCGTTTTTTATCCACTGCAAACCTTCTCTAAAAGCCGAAAAGTCGATTTTGCGAACATCCCTATTTGCATCGAGGCCAACCATCCGTCGAATTTAATGAAGCTGGAAGCTCTGGCTAAGAAACTATCAAGCTCGGTTAGCCAGATTAATTCGGCAGAGCGGAAAACCCTCCATTTGGCGGCAGTTTTTACCAACAACTTCGTGAACCACCTGTATGCCATTAGCGCTGACATTCTGCGCGAACAAAAGCTCGATTTCGATTTATTAAAACCACTCATTACCGAAACGGCTGCAAAAATCCAGAATCTTCATCCGTTAGAGGCTCAAACCGGACCCGCAAAACGATACGATAAAACGATAATCGAAGCCCAATTAAATATGCTCGAAAGCCATTCGGAGTACCGGAAAATCTATAGTTTTGTGACCGAAAGTATTTTCCGGTTTCATCAAAAAACACAACAATGACATTTTTCAAAGAGAAACTAAAAAAGGTAAAAGGATTTATTTTTGATGTTGATGGCGTTTTATCGCACGACACTTCGCCGCTCGACGAAAATGGGGACCCGGTTCGTACTGCCAATGTAAAAGACGGATTTGCAATGAGATATGCCCTTAAAAACGGATTCCGTATAGCTATCATTACCGGAGCAAACACACAACGAGTAAAACTTCGGTACAACAAACTCGGCGTTGACTTAATTTACCTCAACTCGTTCGAAAAAATAAGCTGCCTCAACGATATACTTGCCAAAACAGGACTGCAAAAAGATGAAATTCTGTATATGGGTGACGACCTGGTTGATGTACCTGTAATGCAGAAAGTTGGCATTCCAACTTGTCCGGCTGATGCAGTTCCCGAAGTAAAAGCAGTTTCGCTTTACATTTCCGACCGAAAAGGTGGCGAAGGTTGTGTACGCGATGTGATTGAACAAGTTTTGCGTTCGCAGGGAAAATGGGCCAGCCAGGACATTGCAGGGCTGAAAGCCGATTAAAACTGATGCGGGTTGCGCGATTCGAGTTCCGAGTTAAAATCTCATCACCCCAACCCGTAACACGTATCCCGAAACCCGAAACAACAATTAAACGACTTATGTTTTTACAAAATCTCGAACAATACGAAATTATTCTGGCATCGAAATCGCCGCGCCGTCAGCAATTGCTTAGCGATTTAGGACTGAAATTCACCGTTCAGTCGATGGATGTTGCGGAAGAATTTCCTGAAGGATTGGCCATGTCGGAAATCCCGGTATTTCTGGCTGAGTTGAAAGCTGAAGCATTTCGCCCGCATCTTCAAACCAATCAATTGATTATCACTGCTGATACTATTGTTTGGCTCGATGGTCAGGTACTTGGGAAACCGGTTGACTACGATGACGGGTTCAGTATGTTGAGCGCTCTATCAGGAAAAAAACACCAGGTGGTTACCGGTGTATGCCTGCTTTCTACTGAAAAAAAGGTGTCGTTTTACGCCGTAACCGACGTATGGTTCAAAGAGTTGAGCGATAATGAAATTCAGTATTACCTCGAAAACTACAAGCCCTACGATAAAGCTGGCGCTTATGGTATTCAGGAATGGATTGGATATGTAGCCATCAATCGTATTGAAGGTTCTTTTTTTAATGTGATGGGCTTACCTGTACAAAGTTTGTATGAACATCTGAAAAACTTTTAATTTTTATTCCCGTAAAATTCACATAAACAGTAAACTAACAACTAATTAACCGTGTGATGAAATTCAAGCTTTATCTAACAATTTTTCTTTGTAGTACACTTTTTCTACTGTATGGGTGCAAATCGCGAACTCCGAAAATTGGAATTCTGATGCACAGTTACGAAAACGAACGTTGGTTGAAAGACCGGGATTACATGGTTGAAAACCTTAAAAAACTTGGAGCAGAAGTAGTAGTCAAGGTGGCCGATAATGATCAGAAAAAGCAAATAGCTCAAGCCAAAATCATGATCAATGAAGGAGCTCAGGTATTAATTGTAGTATCGGTTAACCAGGAAGAAGCCGCAAAAATTGTTGAGCTGGCCCACGACGCTAATGTGAAAGTTATTGCTTATGACAGATTAATTGATGGATGTAAATTAGATTATTATATCACCACAAACAGTACGCATGTTGGCGAACTTCAGGCCAAATACCTCACTTCAATACAACCCAGTGGACGATATGCCCTTATTTGCGGATCGAAATATGACGACAACTCAAAGAAATTATTTCTCGGGCAAATGAATGTTTTACAACCTTTTATGGAACAAGGAAATATTCAGCTTGTATACAGCGACTTTACTGAAGCCTGGTCACCCGCAGAAGGCGCTCTTCACACAGCAAAAATACTGGAGCAAAATCACGATTCGATTACTGCAATAATTGCCGGAAGTGATGCTATTGCCAAAGGAGTGTTGCAAGTGTTGGAGGAGAAAGGGTTGGCCGGTAAAGTTCTACTGGCAGGCCAAGACTCGGAACTCGAAAACATTAAAGCATTAATTAACGGCACTCAAACCTGTGATATATTAAAGCCACTGAAAGAAATGGCTGCAACAACCTCAGAATTGGCTATATCCCTTGCGAAAGATGAAACTCCTGAAATGAAGTTTACTAATGAAAGCAATGGAAAATTTCTTGTAAAATCAGTTTTGCTGGAAGCAGTAGTAGTAACCAAAGATAATGTTGAAAAAACTGTCATTTCCAGCGGACTTCATACAGCTGCGCAGCTTAAGAATTAACTATCTCCAAAAAATCATTCCGTTTACATTTTTTCACACTGTTGTCCGGTTAAAATTTTCTTAGTTATCCGTAACCTAATAATTTAAAGGTATTCCAGAAGATAACGCCACTACGTGGCTTACATTTTTATCATGCCTATTTTCTACAAAGATTAAACAGCTACGCCGTCAACTCCTCAGCAACGTAGTTACTAAATCTTTGTAACACAGTGGTATTGGTTTAAAGTGTTGAGCAACGTAGTTGCGACATCTTGTAATACTCCAGTTTTACCGGACAACAGTGATTTTTTTAATAATTGGCAACGTTTTAACCTGAGTTTTTGGTATTCATTTTTCTTAGATTGCTACTTTTGGCATTCAAATCAAAATAATATCAGGATGCTAAAAAAAGCGATACTCTTTGTTCTACTGCCATTTTTATATATTCAGTCTTCGCTTGCCAAAGAAGGGATATGGATCCCCACTTTACTCGACAAATACAACATCAATGATATGAAGCAGATGGGGTTCAAACTGTCTGCCGAAGATATATACAGCGTAAATAATGCAAGTATGAAAGACGCTGTTGTTTTGTTCGGATCCGGGTGCACTGCTGAGCTAATTTCAGGCGACGGTTTGATGATTACCAACCACCATTGCGGGTACGATGCCATTCAAAACCACAGCTCGCTGGAGCACGATTATTTAACCAATGGCTTTTGGGCAAAGAACCGCCAGGAAGAACTTTCGAATCCGGGACTAACGGCACGAATCCTTAGCCGGATGGAAGATGTTACCTTGCAGGTTTTGGCCGGGACAAAAGAGAAACCAGCCGATTCGCTCCAGGTAATTATTGACCGAAACTCAAAAAAAGTTATTAAGCAAGCCTCTGAAAACGATAAGTACGAAGCCATTGTTCAGCCATTGTTCAACGGAAACCAATATTTCCTTTATGTGTATGAAGTATTTCCTGATGTTCGTTTAGTTGGGGCGCCTCCATCGTCGGTTGGGAAATTTGGCGGCGACACCGACAACTGGATGTGGCCGCGCCATACCGGCGATTTTTCATACTTCCGCATATACGCCGGGAAAGACAACAAACCAGCCAAGTATTCGCCGGAAAATGTACCTTACAAACCAAAAAAATTCTTCGAAATTTCGATGAAAGGAGTTCAGGCCAACGATTTTACACTGGTTTTTGGGTACCCCGGAAAAACTCAGGAGTATCTTCCCGCCATCGCCATCAAACAAATAATGGAACAGGGAGATCTGGATAAAATTGCCATCCGCAACCTCAAATTGGCCGTTCTGGCTGCCGATATGGGACGAGATCGCGGCATCAGGATTAAATATTCGGCCAAATATGCTGCAACCAGCAATGCATGGAAAAAGTGGCAAGGCGAAATAAAAGGCTTACGCCGCCTGAATGCTATTGAAACTAAATTGCAATTCGAGAAGGATTTTATGAGCTGGGCATCGACCAATCCTGAACGAAAAAAGCAATTCGGAGAAGTACTTCCAAAGCTTGAAGCGCTTTACACTCAACTGGCTCAATACACCAAGGCCAACGATTTTTACGCCGAAATTGTACAACGAGGCACTGATATTTTTTCGATTGCATCGTCATTTGAAGCTATTGAAAGTAAATGGAATAGCCTACAGAAAAATGATCAACAGAAACTTCAAAAGGCAATACTTCAGCGAATTGATGATTATTATAAAGAATACAACCAGGCAACCGACGAAAAAGTATTTGCTACTTTGATTGACTATTATGCCAAACATGCCGATCAATCATTCCTCCCTGAAGATTTCAAAGCTTTGATGAAAAAGACCAACAGAGAAAATCTGATTGCGCAGTATTACCGTAAATCGATCTTTGCAAACCAATCGAAACTGGTAAAACTTAGCATGGACATCAACTCAAAAACGCTGAAAAGCTTAAGCAAAGACCCTGTTTTCAAAATGTATAAAAGTCTGAAAAAACAATACGAATCAGCCGTTGAACCTCCATTTAACTCAATTCAGAAGCAAATTGATTCGGTTATGAAAACCTACATTTCAGGAATTATTGAAATGAAGCAAGGCCATCCGCTTTGGCCTGATGCCAACAAAACCCTGCGCGTGTCCTATGGGAAAGTGGAAGGCTACGAACCAATGGATGGCGCCACCTACGATTATTTTACTACCATTGACGGAATCATGCAGAAAGATAACCCTGAAATTTACGACTACAATATTCCACAGGCTCTGCGCGACTTGTATGCGAAAAAAGACTACGGACGGTACAGCGATAACGGGCAGTTGCACGTTTGTTTCATTGCATCGAACCATACCACCGGCGGAAATTCGGGCAGTCCGGTAATAAATGCCAACGGCGACTTGATAGGCGTAAATTTTGACCGTTGCTGGGAAGGAACAATGAGCGACCTGATGTTTGACCCCGACCGTTGCCGGAATATTATTCTGGATATTCGTTATGCGCTTTTCATCACAGATAAACTAGCCGGAGCCAGTTATTTGATTGACGAAATGCAATTGGTTAACTAATTCAGAACCCATTAAATCAGAACGCAACAGGAATATGCCCGGAGAAAAAAAACTAAAACTGAAGCTAAGAAGCATATTCCTGTTGCTTTTTTGTTGCTGTTTGGTAAAGACGGGTTCAAGTCAGGAAACTAATTCATTTAGCAAAGAACTCCTGTTAACCGAGGTAAATCCCATGCACGCTTTCGGTATCTTTGCATTCAACACTCCTTTTTATATCGGCAATTTCAAAACAAAAAGCTCAAAGTTTTCCGTTGGTTATTCGTTCGGAAATACGTGGCACCCGCAATCAACCGTTTATTATCCGCAAAACCTGAGTTTGGAACAAAAACTGGCTGTAAATTCCCTTTATATGACCGACCGGCCACCTTACTTCGAGCAACAAGGTATTGTGACAAGGCAAAAAACCTTTTCAACCGATGGCGTTTTGCAAAATCTGAGTTTTACGTACTTGCTGCAACTGGAAAAAAAAGGTTCGTTCCTGTTTAAACTGAATACCTACTTGCTTTCGGGCGGAGGTGACCCAATTCATTATTTGGCTAGCGATAAGTTCATCGAAAAGTTTCATTCCCGGTTTGGGGTGGAAGATAATTTCAACCGAAAACTGTTCGATTTCAATCGCGCCCAAATCCATTACGAAGATGAAAATGGTAAGCAAATTAACATCGAAAAAGGGCACGCTTTTCTTGGAACATTAGATGTTAACTACTACAATTCGATTTTTCGGATTGAAAAACAGACAACCATATTCTGGCTGCAAGGTGGAGCTCACCTAATCGTTCCACTCAATAAATATTACCCCGAAGTTTCTGGTGGACTTTCAGCTAGTCCACTATTTCGCAAGAAAATATTCCCTAAATTTTATACCGAACTGGCCGGAGAATTTTCGGCAAGCCATTATTCGTTGTTAAGTCTGGGAAATTCGGTTAATATGATCGACCGCGACACTCGCCTTTCTGGAAAATTCCTTGTTTCATTCAATTTTGTTTCGAAACGCGATAAGGTATTTACCATTGGCCTGCTCAACAATTACCAGGACGCTTTTCTGAAAGGATATATTTTTTGCGATACACAGGATAAATATCAGGATTTGGGAGTTTCGTACTTAAAAGAAGGTGATTACTGGAATGGTAAAACAATTACACAACCCGTTCGTTTATCGAAACTTACAGCAGCATCCATGTATTTTTTCTCGATCAAATCCTACCTGGTAATTGGCTGCAAAGGCAAAAAATACGATTTCATGTTCACCGCCGGCGAAGATTACCTGGTGGTAAACAATGCTCCGGATATTCAATGGGGATTTCAACTTTCGCGGCGCTTAGGCTGGTAATCAATTCTTTAATCGCACAATACACAAATATCTTTCTTCGGATTAATCATCAATACCGGAAGATTACCAGCCTTTTTCAAAAGCTTCTTTTCAGGTAAGCCTAAGATGTGATCGAGCAACGTTATGTTACTACTTCCTGAAATGATAAGTATGTCGCTTTGGTATTCATCCTTACGCATAATTGCTTCCTCGTAAATGCCCCAGCTAGTCGATTTACCAGCCTCATTCCGGTAACTAATATTCAGGCTTGATAAAAACTTGCGGAAAAAATTCACGTTTCGGGTCAATTTTTCAGTTCGTTCCGGTTCAGTCTCGTGTGCATAAAGCAGCGAAATCTGCGCTTTGTTGAACCGTCCCAGATACGAGGCCCAAAGCGATGTATCTTTCGACGCTTTTCGAAAATCGACAGGGACCAATACACTTTTATAATTCAGAAAACGCGGAACCTCGCCATTTACAAACAAAAAAGCAATACTGCTCTGTTGAAATGCAGGCAATACCCACTTCACATCGTTTTGGTGCAACACACACAAAACAGCCTCGAATTCGTCAATCAATTTCTGAATATTGTCCTTCAGCGATTTCTCCAGCAATAACCACGAAATATTGAGCATCGGGAATGTCGATTTCAGCTTTTTCGAGGTCTCGAATAACTTTTCCTGCAACTGAGGCCGTTCCTCTTTTTTCTTCCAGAATGAAGTTAAACACAGCTCCTTCTTTAGCACATCGGCCATCCGCACCGCGTGCACAATCACTTCGGGCATTCGCTCCGAGAAATCGCAAATCGCGATAATTTTTTGCTGAAAGGTGCTCGACATTTTAAAATAAACGAAATGTGTTTGTTTGATATTTCAATGCAAATAAACAAATATAAAAATAGTTTTAATGTTACTTATAGTCTTTGATTTATAGTCTACAATTATTGATTTTTGTTTAATGGATGTCAGGATAAAAATAGGACAACGCATTAAAAAACTCCGTGAAGCTGCGAATATTTCGCAGAAAGATTTGTCTTATTCTGCTGATTTAGATAGAAGCTACATCGCAAGTGTAGAAAATGGACAAAGGAATATATCGATTGTCAATATTGAAAAAATAGCATCAGCACTGGGAGTAACATTAAAAGACTTTTTTAACGATGGCGAATTTGAGATCATTGCAAGAGATTAAAGATTCTATTGATTCCAGAATTTCGGACTCTCTATATCGTCCGATCAGATTGAACGAAGCACTTGAAATTATTAAAATTTCGGTTGAGGATGTTGTGAGGTTCTCTGGGGAGTCTGGTAAAAAATCTTTGATAACTTCTCAGCAACTGATTAATTTATTACATGAGGTGGTTAAATCATCCTTGATAAATGAAGGGATCAACCCTACATTAATTCATCCCCCTTTAGGCCAAACAAATGGCGAGAAAACTCTTGCAGGCTTTCTCAAATTTAAAAAGCAAGATATTTGTGTATTCCCCAATAGCAAAACTCCAAGGAATGAAAGTATTGATTTCAATGGGCTTTACAATACCGGAACCACAGAACCTTATGGCGAATTATTCTCAGAACACATTCTCTCAATAAATGTGAGAAGTCAATTGAGCAGTTTAAGTAACAACATTGATACGATGTACGAAAGAACCTATGCAGAGCCATTAAACCTTCATAGGCGTTTACCAAAAATGGTACTTGGAGAAGTATATTTAATTTCGGTAAGAGAACTCGATTCTACGGAAGTTGCCCGTAGAAATCCGGTTTATAAACCATTTACTGCGTCAACAGCAAACTATCTGGAGAAGTACGTTAAAGGATTTGCTGCATTAAATTTAAGGACAAGTCAGCGAGACGATGATTTTAAGTATGAACGAGTTGCTCTTGTAGTTGCTGATTTTTCTCAAACACCAGTAAAAATTTATAATACGACCCAAGACTTGCTAAACGACAATTTATTACCTGCCAATTCAACGGCATCAATGGATAATCTAGACTATGATGGATTGACAAGAATCTTACTTGATGTATATGAAAAGCGATTTGGTACGGGAATATTAATGTGATATCGTGTGACTAGAAATTTGTCAATATCGGTCATGTCGGTCATGCTTCTAATAATTCCGATTTCGCTATTTGTGAGTTCAGGAATAGAAAATTTCTCAATAAAGTTTTTCTGATAACAAGGGAAACCACCTTCAATCGTAACGCTTGTTTTTCTAATGTAATAATCCATAATGCTAGAGTTCAGTATTTTCTGAACAACATCTATGTTTTCTATTAGCGAGATTGGATTGACATAATCACTGAATAGACCATTATTTTGTGGTTCTCGGAAATAAAGCCCATATCCGTTTGTAAAAAATCCATCTTCGTCCTCAACTAACAAAAATCTTGGGTGTTGGCTGAAAGTTGGGTTTAATATTTTTTTTCCCTTTCTTGTTAAACCTTGTGTCCTACCCCAAACAAAAAATGGCTCATAAGTCACTTTCCCTTTGTCTCTTGCTAAAAGGTTTTCCTTTTCTGAAAGGAAGTAAGCATAGCACTTCGGAAATTTCTTCTTGAAATCATCTTCTGGAATTGCTACAGCAATACCATTTTTGATATTATAAGGACAAATGATTTTTCGTGTATTGGTTTCAACTTCTTCCTGGGTTCTAAAATCCGATATTTTATAAACTGGTTTAGCAATTTCTTTTTCAATTTCAAAAGTTCCGTTATCAGTCGTTTTGATGTAGCAGCCATTTTTCATTTTGTTTCCATCAATGAAAAATATTTCATCCTTTAAGGTGGCAATTCCTACACAAATGTCAAAAAGGTTACCGATTGGCAAGCCAATCGTTTCAATTCTTTTTATATTTTGTTGTTCATCAGTCTTTAAGAGTCGCCACTTTTTCACGTTCAAATTTTCTAAATAGTTCGGAGAACCATTCGCGTTGGCTAAAAATGTTTCTGGACTGTAACCTTCCTTTATTCTATCGTAAGTTATCGCTTCATTTTGCTTTTTGTTTAAAAACGTGATCGCAGTATATGTCTGAGCATCAAAAACTTTCCGGTGACTAAAATCAACAATACGGGTTACGCACTTTTTTTGTTGGAAATACCTCCGTAATGCCTCACCTGCTAATGAAGTGAAATAGTTATTAGGTGTTATGTACCCAAGTTTTCCCGTTGGTTTTAGCAACTTATACCCGAGTTCAAAAAATGCAAAATACAGGTTGAAAGTTCCACCTTCAACAGTTTTCCAATGTTTGGCTAAATAACTTCGGTTCTCGTCTGTAAGATCCTGAAATTTCACATAGGGAGGATTACCCACTATGTTATCAAAACTCAATTCCCAGGTAGTTCGCAAACTGTCCTGGCAATACAAGTTGAAATCAGAATCACTCAGTAGTTCTCCATTTTGCAAAGCATAAATTGTCAGTATAAGTTTCGCCCTAAAAATGTTATAGTCAAGAATATCTGAACCGAAGATATTCTCTTTGATTATCTTTTTTATGGTCTTATTGAAAGTCCGTTTATAATATTCTGTCAATCCAACCAAAAAAGCCCCACATCCGCAGCTCGGGTCAAGATTAGTTTCATTTTCCTTAGGTTTTATTTCATTGATAATGAAGTCGATAACATAATCTGGTGTAAAAAAAGCCCCATTAAACTTTCTGTCTTCTGTTGGTATAATTAGCTCTAAATAGTTTTCAAGTTCTTTGATGCTTGAAATTTTTAAAGAGGATACGTCAAAATAAAGCTTCTCATTTTGCACAAAATCCTTAAAGTAATTCGACAGGATTGAGCTTCCCTCAAAACTGAGTTTGTTGTTTGTTAAGTAAGAATAAACCAAATGCTGCTCAAGACTTGTGACGTCGTGAGTTTGTATTATTTGATTTAGCAAGCCTTTTTTCATCATTACTGTGCGGACTTTAAGTAACAAAAATAGCTAAAAAAAAACTCTAATCAAATTGTTATATGCAATTATTCCTGTGACTCAGCTTTAAGTCTAAACATCAAAACTAACCACCGCCAAACGAGAACAAAAATCAGTTCCTCCTGTTTTGGCTTTTGCTACTTTTGTTTCTATAAAAAGTGAACTATGATAACGAGAGAATTAATTGAGCCTAAAAGCATTGTTGTGGTTGGAGCATCAAACAACATTACCAAACCTGGTGGCAAACTCCTGAAAAACCTTTTGGACAATAATTATAAAGGCGAGCTCTTTGTTGTCAATCCGGTTTCCGAAGAAGTTCAGGGCATTAAATCGTACAAATCGGTTAACGATTTACCTTCGGTTGAAATGGCAGTTCTGGCAATTCCGGCAGTGGCCTGTGTTGAAACGGTTGAAACACTTGCCTCAAAAAAAGGCACCAAAGGTTTTATCATTATCTCTGCCGGATTTAGCGAAGAAAGCGAACAAGGACGGGCGCTTGAACAGCAGATCGTTCAGATTTGTAATGAGAATAACGCCTCGCTAATAGGGCCAAACTGCATTGGAGTAATTACTTATGCGCACACCAGCGTATTTACAACGCCTATACCAAAGCTTGAGCAAATGAGCTGCGACCTGGTTTCCAGTTCAGGCGCGACGGCCGTTTTCATCATGGAATCGGGCATACCCAAAGGATTACACTTTGCCAGCGTATTTTCGGTGGGCAACTCGGCACAAAACGGAGTTGAAGAAATCCTTGAATTTATGGACGAAGTATTCAACCCGGCAACCAGCACACGTGTAAAACTGCTGTATATCGAAAGCATAAAAAATCCGGATAAATTACTGAAACATGCCTCTTCATTGATCAGGAAAGGCTGTAAGATGGCAGCAATTAAGGCAGGTAGCAGCGAAGCAGGTAGCAGGGCCGCCGCCTCGCACACAGGGGCGATGGCCAATTCCGACCTGGCAGTTGAGGCGTTGTTTCGCAAAGCTGGAATTGTACGTTGCTATGGCCGCGAAGAGCTGACAACCGTAGCCAATGTTTTCCATTGTAAGCCCATGAAGGGCAAACGCCTGGCTATCATAACCCACGCAGGAGGCCCTGCCGTTATGCTTACCGATGCGCTCGAAAGCGGAGGGTTGCACATTCCGCATATTATTGACAGCGAAGCTAAAACCACTTTAAAAAATAAGCTCTTCCCCGGATCATCGGTCGAAAATCCAATCGACTTTCTGGCCACCGGAAATGCCGAACAATTGGCAACCATTATTGATGCTTGCGAAAACGATTTCGATAATATCGACGGAATGGCTGTGATTTTTGGAAGCCCTGGCTTGACGCCTGTTCGCGATGTTTACCAGGTTTTGAACGAAAAAATGCAAACCTGCCGAAAACCGATATTTCCAATTTTGCCGTCGCTGATTAATGTTAAAGACGATATGGCCTATTTTATTTCTGAAGGGAATGTAATGTTTCCCGACGAAGTGCTGCTTGGTAAAGCGCTAACCAGCATACTGAAAGCCTCCCGACCTTCCGAAGAAAAAATATTCCTCGAAAATATCAATGTTCCAGAGATTCGCCGGATAATAGAAAATACAGAAGATGGATTTCAATCACCTGAAACAATCCATCGGTTGTTTAAGGCCGCCGGAATTCCAATGGTTAAAGAAATTACTGTTGAAACCGAATCTTTGGCCATAGAAGCCGCTAAAACCCTTGGATTTCCATTAGTTATGAAAGTAGTTGGCCCTATTCATAAAACCGATGTGGGCGGAGTCGTTCTGAATGTTCAGGATATGGAAACGGTGCAACATGAATTTAAACGGCTGATCAAAATTAAAGATACAACAGCTGTTTTAATGGCCGAAATGGCTTCGGGTACCGAATTGTTTCTGGGAGCTAAATACGAAGATCGTTTCGGGCATATCATTCTATGCGGAATGGGTGGAATATTTGTCGAAGTATTTAAAGATGTAACTTCGGGACTGGCCCCTCTTACTATATGCGACGCCGCATCAATGATCAAAAACCTCCGGGCTTACAAACTAATAAAAGGTTATCGTGGGCACGCCGGAGTGAACGAACGAAAATTTGCCGAAATAATGGTTCGCTTATCAACCCTCCTGCGCTTTGCAACCGAAATTAAAGAGATGGATATTAATCCGTTGATGGGAAATGGAGATAAGCTTTTGGCGGTTGATGCAAGAATCAGAATAGAGAAAAACCTCTCCTGGTTCTTCCAAAGAAGCAGACCTTAAAATACTACAACCATCTCCTCACCATTAATGAAAGAACTGAAAAACCTTCTCTTTCGCTCTTTCAAAAAAACGAAAGGCTAATAAGTATTGGAACACCTCAACTTATTAGCCTTTTATGTAATTGTAAGATTATTGGTCTTACTTAAATAGCACTTAATTTACAGGAAATATTAAACATCTGATCTTCTGCTTCCGCCAGCGCTTCCACCACGATTGAAACCGCCTTTATTGAAGCCACCACCAGAATTACCACCGCGGAAACCTCCGCCAGAATTGCCACCACGGAAACCTCCACGGTCGCCACCACCAGAATTACCACCGCGGAAACCTCCACGGTCACCACCACGGAAACCTCCGCCGTTACCACCACGGAAACCACCAGCTGGACGGCTGCCTTCTTTCTTTTCTTCAGCTTTATTTACAACAATTGTCCGGCCTTCAACTTCTGCGTTATTCAGTTCTTCAATTGCTTTTTTAGCTTCTTCTTCGTTAACCATTTCAACAAAACCAAAGCCCTTTGATCTACCAGTAGCTTTGTCCATAATAATCTTCACGGATGCAACTTCTCCGTACTCTTCAAAAATTTCCTGTAATTCGCTTTCCACAATTTTAAAAGGAAGGCTGCCAACAAAAATGTTCATAAATAACTGTTTAAATAATGGATAAATATATTTGCCAAATGTAGTTATATTTTAATTCAAAATACTTTCAACAAAAGAAATTATCTCAATTTAAATCATTTTTCAATCTTTTTATTAGCCTAGTATATAATAATTTACACACAGCAACCCGATAGAACTATTCGACAACATACAATTTTGATCGTGAATATTATCTAAATACAGCTTTCCTAAACCAGTTATTCCTTTCAAAGTCAGTAAAAATCGATGAAAAAAAACCTGTTTATTCAAATTCAATCTAAATTAGAAAATTTTTACTTTTCAAATTAAATCAGACAAAAACTTATAATTGATTTATAATAACGAGTTTCAACTTTTACAATGAAAGAATAACTCGTAAAATACTTACAATCACCTTAAAATGAAATTTGGAGAATGAGATAAAACTTATACTTTTGACCTCAATTCCGGTTTTCGTGACCCTCTTTGTTTAAAATCCAATAAACCGGAGGAATGAATTAAAAAACCAAAGTAATTAACCCGACTTCTTTTAAGAAGCCATTGTTTTTTGTATTGATTTACAGCAATATAGAAAACAATTGTTAGAACCTGTAATTAAATGAAAAAACTGCTTTTCCTTGTTCTTTTCCTAAGTACTGCTTTTGCTTTTGCTCAGGATAAACCCAAAGAAATCACTACTGAATTTTATGGATTTGTTCGTTTCGAATCGTTTTTCGACTCATATAAAGGATTAAACGCCGGCAACGAATTGTTTTTTATTGCGCCCAATTATATCGGCCTTGACTCAAATGGCAAACACATTAATGAAACTCCAACTTATAACTTTTCGTCTATGGCAACCCGATTAGGAGTTCGATTAACCGGTCCGGTAATTTTGAAAGCTAAAACCACGGCAAATATTGAAGCTGATTTTGCAGGAGATCTTGCAAGTAATCCGGCTATGTTACGTGTTCGCCAGGCCAATGCCGTTTTCTCATGGCCAAAATCATCGTTATTAATTGGTCAAACCTGGCATCCTTTCTGGAGTGGGAAAGTATTTCCAACGGTTGCCGGATTAAATACAGGTTGTCCATTCCAGCCATTTAACAGGAGCCCCCAAATCAGGTTCGATTATAAACCAAACTCAAAATTGGTAATAACTGCTGCTGCTGTTGGAGAATTTCAGTACAAATCTTATGGGTTCTCAAAAATTGAAACTTATACAACCGAAAAATCTGATATGTACAGCCGGAATGCCGGAATACCTGAACTGATTGCCAATGTTGAAATAAATAATAGCGGCTGTACCTTTGGCGCAGGAACAAGTTTAAAATATATTCTTCCTACCCTTTACACAGTTGGAACAAGTGGTAAATTTGTTTCTGATGATAAAGTGAAAGCCATTTCGTTTGTTGGATACGGACAATACGTGAAAAATTTATTTACAATACGCGCTAAAGCAGTTTGGGGACAAAACATGACTCATTTAAATATCCCCGGCGGATATGGGATCAAATCATTCAACCAAGCCACCGGAGCCTTGACCTATACACCGTACAATTCATTTACCAGCTATATCAATATGATTTATGGTAAAAAATATCAAATTGGCTTCTTTGGAGGTTTTATGAAAAACCAAGGGACTGTTGATGCTTTATATAATTTTGGAACAAACACAGCTCCATCTGCGATTACTACTGGGTTACTTCCAAATATTGCTTCAATGTATCGTATAGCACCACATTTTGCGTTCAATATGTCCAAACTTCGTTTCATTTTCGAATACGAACTTACTAATGCCAAATACGGAACTGGCAATATCAACCTTACTGATGGCCTATATACAAGCCACATAAATGCTACCAATAAAAGGGCATTGCTTGTATTAATGTATTCATTTTAATAATTAACCGCTATGTATTGGGAAAAAGAGCTCGAAACTCTCACACAAACCAACCTCGAAAAACTTCAGGTCACCAGACTGAAAAGCACAATTCAGTCAGCCATGAATTCACCTTACTACGGAAATCTGTATAAACAATTGGGTATTTCATCTGATTTAATAAAATCGGTAGCCGACATTCGGAAGTTACCTTTTACCACCAAACAAAACCTTCGCGAAAACTTTCCTTATGGTTTCCTTGGTTTGCCAACTAAAGAATTAATAAGGTTACACAGTACCAGCGGAACAACCGGAAACCCGACAGTAATTTTCCATAACCGTCACGATATTGATTCATGGGCCAACCTGATGGCTCGCTCGCTTTATTGTGCAGGAGTGCGTGATACGGACGTTTTCCAGAATATATGCGGATATGGATTATTCACCGGCGGATTGGGATTCCAGTATGGCGTTGAACGGTTGGGATGTTTGAGTATTCCGGCTGGAGCAGGAAACAGTCCGCGCCAGATTAAGCTAATGCAGGATTACGGAACAACTGTGGCTCATGCAATTCCAAGTTACCTGAACCGTTTGTATGAAGTTTTCGTTGAAGAAGGCTTTGACCCTAGAAAAGATACTAAGTTACATACCTTTGTTATTGGTGCTGAACCACATACCGAAGAACAGCGCCGAAGAATAGAAGAAATGTATGGTGTGAAAGCTTATAACTCGTTCGGTTTAACAGAAATGAATGGGCCAGGTGTCGCTTTTGAATGTACCTACCAAAACGGATTACATATTTGGGAAGATGCTTACCTTATTGAAATAATTAACCCTGAAACACTTGAGCCAGTTGCTGAGGGAGAAGTTGGAGAATTAGTGATGACAACTCTTGATAGGCAGGCTATGCCTTTAATTCGTTATCGCACACGCGACCTTACCCGAATTTTATCTGGCGACTGTCCTTGTGGCCGTACGCATAGGCGTCTCGACCGTATTACTGGCCGTAGCGACGATATGTTTATCGTAAAAGGGTGCAATATTTTCCCGATGCAGATTGAAGGTGTATTAATGAAAATTCCTGAAGTTGGCGCCGATTACCTGATTACACTCACTACCATCGATGGAAATGACGAAATGATCATTGAAGTTGAAGTGAAAAAAGACTGGTTTACCGGCGATATCAATCGTCTGGATAAAGTAACGAAACAAATCACAGCCCAAATTCGCGACGAAGTACTGGTGAAACCCATCGTAAAACTGGTTGAACCTGGAGCCCTTCCTAAACCTGAGGGAAAAGCCGTCAGGGTAAAGGAACTCAGAAAAGCATTAAATTCGTAACTGGTTACTGGCAGCTTGTTTCTGGCAACTGGAAAAATAAGTTAAGTTTGTCAATTACCAGAAGCTAAAAGCCAGTAGCAACAAAATAATTCATAACTTAAAATTCATAACTCTCAATGGCATACCAGGTCTCCATATTTCTGGAAAATAAAATTGGTCACCTCGAACGGGTAACCGCTGTTTTGAAAGATGCGCAGATCAATATACGCACCATGAACCTGAATCACACAGCTAATGGCTGGGGAATACTCAATTTAGTAGTTTCCGATCCGATACTTGCACACAAATTATTGATTGAAAAAGGACTATCGGCAGCTTTACGTGAAATACTCGTCATCGAAATCGCCGATAAACCAGGAGGACTCGACGATTTGCTGAAAGAAATAGTAAGAGCTGAGGTAAACTTTATCAATGCTTATGGACGCTCAGGACACGGTCACCAAAATGCCTATTTCGTAATCGATACCGATGATGTACCCGAAGCCAGGGAAAAACTTCATAAAGCCGGGCTAAGCATCATGGCCGATGAAAAAGTATATGGAAATAGTAAATAGTAAATCTGTAAATCGTTAATAAAATGATTTGGAATGAAAAAATAGAATGTGCCAGTCGTGAAGAAATGAGGGCCATTCAATCGGAGCGGTTAAAGGATACTGTTAATAGAATATACCACAATGTTCCCAGTTACCGCCAAAAAATGCAGGAGGTTGGACTGGTTCCTGATGACATCAAATCGATAGATGACTTAGTTAAATTACCTTTTACCCTGAAATATGATTTGCGCGATAACTATCCATTCGGACTATTCACTGTTCCAATGAGTGAAATTGTTCGCATTCATGCTTCGTCTGGAACAACCGGAAAACCAACCGTAGTTGGTTATACCCGCAAAGACCTGAACAACTGGGCCGAAATGATCACCCGGGGACTTTGCATGGCCGGTGTTCACCGCGACGATATTGTGCAGGTGGCCTATGGATATGGCCTTTTCACCGGTGGGCTTGGAATGCACTATGGTTGCGAAAACCTGGGCGCTTCGGTAATTCCGATTTCAGGAGGAAATACCGACAAGCAGCTTCAGTTGATGGAAGACTTCGGATCGACTGTAATTGCCTGTACGCCATCATATTCGCTTCATCTTGCAGAAGAACTGAAAGCAAAAGGTATCGACAAAAGCAGGCTGAAACTGCGTATCGGTATTTTTGGCGCCGAACCCTGGACCGAAAACATGCGCAAGGAAATTGAGGCTGGTCTGGGCATTAAAGCCATCGACATTTACGGGCTGAGCGAAATCATGGGCCCGGGCGTTTCGTGCGAGTGCGAACACCAGGCCGGTATGCACATCATGGAAGATCATTTTATTCCTGAAATCATTGATCCTGAAACCCTTCAGCCGCTACCTGCGGGCGAAATCGGCGAACTTGTTTTTACCACTATTACCAAGGAAGGCATTCCGCTAATCCGTTACCGCACACGCGATTTAACCCGGCTAAACTACGAGAAATGCGCTTGCGGTCGTACCTTGGTGCGCATGGAAAAATGCAAAGGCCGCTCCGACGATATGCTCATAATACGTGGAGTAAATGTATTCCCATCGCAAATCGAGACTGTCTTACTCGAAATGAGCGAAACGTCGCCACACTACTTGATAATTGTTGAAAGAGAAGGTAATTTAGATACGATGAAACTGATGGTTGAAGTTCAGGAACAGTTCTTCTCCGACGAAATTAAACAACTCGAAAGCCTGCGCCGGAAAATTACACACAGGCTCCAAAGTACATTGGGTATCTCGGTTGATGTGAAACTGGTTGAGCCCAAAACCATTGAGCGCACCGCCGGAAAAGCGAAACGAGTAATCGACAACCGTAAATTATAGGAGGAAATCAACATGATTATCAAACAACTATCAGTATTCCTGGAAAATAAAACCGGACGTTTGAACGAAGTCACCCAGATACTGGGAAACGCCGGAATAAACATGTCGGCTTTTAGCGTTGCCGATACCTCTGAATTCGGTATTTTACGAGTAATCGTTTCCGATCCTGAAAAGGCCCTGACAATTTTAAAAGAAGCCGAATTCTCGGTGCGGCTTACCGATGTGGTTTGCCTGAACAGCCCGAACGAACCCGGCGCACTGGCCCGTGCCTTAAATATACTTTCAGGAGAAAGTGTTTTCATCGAATACCTGTACGCTTATTCGATGGACGACAAATCGGCCAATATCGTATTGAAACCCGACAACATTCAAAAGTGCATCGAAGTGCTTCAGGCTTACCAACTGGAACTGGTGAAAGCCAGTGATATGTATAAGATATAATTGTACTGTTCTTATTTTGCCTTTAACTGGCCGAACTTACAACTCACGCCAGTTAAAGGCAAAATTCTACATAAACAACCTACCTGTCCAAATACCAACAACACGTTGATTTTTAACACGCATTAACTTTTTCGACAATTATTCTTTCCGGTTAGTTCTTTAATTTTACAAGAAATTAAACAACCTAACGATGAAGCAATTTCATATTACCTTGTTCATTTTCTTTTTAATTACATTAATTCTTCCGAATACAACATTAGCTCAAAACAGGACTCTGGTATTAAACCTGGAGGGAATAAAATATGATTCATTGTTTCTCTCGGGCGTCAACATAAATAATCAGGGGAGACTCCGAATAAAAGGGAAAGCTATAGGCAATAACAAATGGCAATTTTCAATTCCAGATACAGCCTACTGTAATTTTAAGCAACTTTCTATTTGTTCTCATTACATAACCAGAGAAGACCCTACTGAAAGGATTATCTTTTTGTCGCGCATTATAGGAAAAGATACTGTTAAAACCAGTTACTTTAATTTTGACAATCTACTTCCTGAAATAAACGCAGCTTTCTTAAAAACGAAAACTATAAAAATAAAATATGCTAGGCCAAAAGCTGATGGAGATAATGAATTATTTGATGCGACTCAGATTGCTGATATATTAGAGGTTCATTGTGATGATAAAAGTGATTTTACGGTACGTTTAAAATATCCTGATTTCGGATTCTTTTTTGAAATGGACGACAAAGGATATGATTATCAAGCTTACGTAGATGAATATGCATCCATTATTTCAACTTATCCTGAATCTCAGTTTCTAGCAATAGCACTTTATAAAACACTTAATAAATACAAATCAAAAGAAGACTTAAAAAAGGTTTTTAACAACTTTTCTCAAAAAGTAAAACAATCGGCTTGGGGTCAAAGGATTAATGATTTCATAGAGACCGATCATTTTGTAAACTTAATGCTTCCTGAATGTAATTCGGGGAAAGACGAACCTATTATTAGAGACATAAATAAATATACCTTAGTTCTTTTTTCCGCTTCATGGTGCAGCCCTTGCATTCGGCAGATTCCGGTATTGAAAGAGATTTATAAAAATATGTCAGATAAGCTAGATATGGTTTATATTTCCATTGACAACACAAAAGAAATTGACGCATGGAAAGAACTGATGACCAAAGAAGAAATACCTTGGCGCAGTCTGCTTGCAGCAAGAGAGGTTTTAGCGATCCGGCAAAAGTACTATATCAGTGGAGTTCCTACCGACATCCTGGTAAAACCGGGTGGATTAATAGAAGAAATAAATTTAAGTGAATCTGATGGCAAGGAAAATTTGTATAAAATAATACGAAACGGATAGCTTCGAATCCGATGCTTTAAGTTAAACGATAAGCCGTAAAATAAAAAGTTATCCGCAAAAAATCAGAATTATAACTCATAATTCTGATTTTTTACAATCCTGAAATTGTAAAAAGAAACGGAGAAGAAACAAACCATATCTCATTATTTTTTGATAATAACCTATTGTTTGCAGCTCAATAAAACCTCTAAAACTTATAGATTGTTATCTTTGTAGCTCTTAAAACCGAAATAAATAACGATTTGTCAAAAATAACACGTTTTTTTCGGGACATTTTAATATTATTGACTAATGAAGAAAGTTGCCATACAAGGAATTGCTGGTTCGTTCCACGAAGATGCTGCAACAAGATATTTTGGCAATGAGGCCATTGAAATTGTTGAGTGCAAGACCTTTAAACAGGTTTGCGAATTAATCGACACCGATCAGGTTGACATAGCGGTGATGGCTATTGAAAATTCCATCGCCGGGAGCCTGCTGCAGAATTACGGTCTTATTCGTGATTATCACCTTCGGATTATCGGCGAAATATTTATCCATATCCAAATGAACCTGATGGTTTACCCAGGAGTGAAGAAAAAAGATGTTAAAGAAATTTATTCGCACCCTGTATCTTTTATGCAATGCTCCGAATACCTGGAAAAATACTTCCCTAACGCCGAACGCAAAGAGCTGGGCGACAATGCAAAGGTTGCTAAACTTATCGCCGACCAACAAATAAAAAACGCTGCCGCAATCAGTAACCTTCGTTCTGCAAGCCTGTATGGGTTGGAAGTGATTGATAAAGGTATTGAGTCGAACAAGAAGAACTATACCCGTTTCCTCATTTTGGCCAAACATGGCAATCCAACCGAAGGGACCAACAAAGCTTCGTTGTGTTTCGAGGTGGGCCACTTCTATGGATCGTTGGCTAAAGTGCTGAATATTTTTGCCGAGTATAAAATTAACCTTACTAAAATTCAGTCGGTGCCAATCATGGGAAAACCCAACGAATACACGTTTCATGTTGATATTGAATGGGATGAACTTTCGAACTACGAACATGCCATCCACATTATCCTGAAAAATGTGTCGAGCCTGGCTATTTTGGGCGAATATCAACGAGGAGATTTAACTATACATAAACAGTAAATTAAACGATATGAGCAAAATTGGTTTATTCTTTGGCCCGTTAAAAGGTTCAGTTAACCGGGTTGCCGAAAAAGTAAAAGCAGCTATTGGCGAGCAACATGTTGATTTGATTTCGGTGAATGACGCCGCTGCTACCGATTTGGAGAAATACGACCTGATTATTTTCGGAATTTCAACGGTTGGTAAAGAAACCTGGGATTCCAATTATTCGAACACCGACTGGAGCAAATTCTTCCCCAATATTTCAAAAGTTGATTTTTCAGGAAAAACAGTGGCTATTTTCGGCCTGGGCGACCATGTAACATACGCCAGCCATTTTGTAAATGCCATTGGCGTTTTAGCCAAAGATTTGCGGAAACAAGGTGCAACCATCGTTGGACAAGTTGATCCATCGGGTTACGAATTCGATGAATCAGAGGCTATCATTGACGGAAAGTTTATCGGACTCCCAATTGACGAAGACTTCGAATCGGAATTAACCGACGAACGCGTTGCCAACTGGGTAAAAAGCCTTCAACCAGCCTTCGGTTTTTAGTTTTTTCTGAAAGCATGACAAAATTCAGGTTCAATTTTCAGCCTGTTTTTCTGTCAATTCAAAAGAATAAACAACCGACAGCTTTCAATTTAAAATTCGTTGATCAGTTGCATTTCCGAATTGCGAAACCTGTTTTTCAGAGACTCGGAGCAGTTTGATTTATAGCGAATTCTTTAGTTATTTTTACTCAAAATTTGCTGTGTACCTAATGAAAAATACAACTGTAAACCCGGAAATTGTACAAAAATACATCGATAAACTCCAGATAAAAGACCTTGGTAAAGCATCAATCCGTGAGATTGTTGCACTGGTGAATTTCATTGAGGAAGAAAGCCAAACCAGGTTTATCCGTATGGAAATGGGTGTTCCCGGGTTGCCTCCGGCCAAAGTTGGTGTCGATGCCGAAATAAAAGCACTCGAATCGGGAGTTGCATCGATTTATCCCATGATGGATGGTATTAAGCCGCTAAAATACGAAGCTTCGAGGTTTATTAAACTATTCATCGATGTGGATGTTGACCCAGTCAGTTGCATACCCACCTGTGGCTCTATGCAGGGAACGTTTGCCGCTCTTCTGGTTGCTGGAAATGTTGACAAGCAAAAAGACACCACATTATTTATCGATCCAGGATTCCCGGTACAGAAACAACAGATGACGGTGATGGGAAATAAGTTCGAGTCATTTGATGTGTTTGCTTTCCGCGGCGAAAAGCTCAGGGAAAAACTGGAATCTTACCTTTCGAAAGGAAACATCAATTCGATTGTTTACTCGAACCCGAACAATCCAAGCTGGATTTGCCTGACCGACAAAGAACTTCAGGTTATAGGCGATTTAGCCAACAAATACGATGTTATCGTAATGGAAGATCTGGCCTATTTTGGGATGGATTTCCGTAAAGATTTGTACACACCAGGCAGACCGCCTTATCAACCCAGTGTAGCCAAATACACCGAAAATTACGTGTTGTTTATTTCTTCTTCGAAAATATTCTCGTATGCCGGGCAGCGTGGCGCCATCATGGCCATCTCGAATAAGCTTTGGGGCAGGCAATACGACAATCTGGGCGTGCGTTTTGGCAGCAAGGGCTTTGGGTTCACCATTGTTATGCAGGTTTTATATGCACTTTCATCGGGAATAGCCCACTCTGTGCAACATGCGCTGGCAGCCATGTTCAAAGCTGCCAACGACGGCGTTTTCAATTTTGTGGAAGACGTGAAGGAATATGGCAAAAAAGCCAAAATCATGAAAGATTTGTTTCTTGAAAATGGTTTTCACGTGGTTTACGAGAAAGATGGCGATGAGCCAATTGCCGATGGGTTTTATTTCACCATTGGCTATAAAAACATGAGCGGGGGCGAACTTTTGCAAAATCTCCTGAATCACGGGATAAGTGCAATCAGCCTTCTCAATACAGGAAGTGAAAAAGAAGGACTTCGGGCCTGTGTATCGCATGTAAAACGCGATCAGTTTGCCGATCTGGAGACCCGGCTGAAACTTTTTAACGAGAATTTTGGTTAAAAAACAAGTAGTGAATCGTAAATATTAAAATTGGAAATACGAAAAATGACTTCAATCGACCAGTTAATTCCGGCCTACAACCGAACCCTGGTTCAGCTTAAAGAGTTTTTTGCAAAAAAGACTCCTGAAAAACTGAAAAAGGGAGCTCATTTCCTGGATTACGGCGATCAGTCGCAAAAATTGGGTATTGTTCTGGACGGACTTCTTTATTCTACTTACATTTCAGAAAATGGACAGGAATGGATTTCCAACTTCTTTTATCCACCAAATCATGCCATAATTACCAGCCACGAGAGCTTCATGCTTCAAAAGAAATCGGATGAATGCATCAGGGCCTACGAAGATTCAACGATTATTTATATTACCAAATCGGAATATGATGAATTAACCAGGAAAAATCCGCAGTTGGAACACATGGTTAGGATTATGGCTGAAGCAAGTTACATTCAGGCACTGAAAAGGGTTTGCGATTTCCAGTCGCTTACCGCATTTCAACGGGTAAAAAAATTTATTGCAGAAAATAATGACTTGGTACAAAGAGTACAACGACAACATATTGCATCATATCTTGGCATTCACCGAAACATATTTACCAGGGTGCTAGCTCAGATTTAGATTGCAACATTTGGTGCGCGAACAGAAAAACATATCATTTAGTTTTGTGTCAATCCGTTCAGCTCAAGGTATTTAAAAAACCTTTTAAAAAATTAAACGTCATGGCTAAAGTAATTGGAGCAGTTGTAGTTGACAACGAAGAATGCAAAGGATGCGGACTCTGTGTAGTAGCCTGCCCTTCAGATGTTTTAGGGCAAAACAAACAAGTAAACAGCCGCGGATACCATTATTCTTTTATGAAAAATCCTGAAGCATGTATCGGTTGTTCCAACTGTGCAACGGTTTGCCCCGACACCTGTATAACTGTTTATAGGGTAAAACTATAAGATGTGCGGAGTTCGGAATGACTAAAGTGCGGAGTTAATCAACTTTAGGCACTCCGAACTTCATCAAAAAAGTAAAATGTAATTCGAAAAGAATATGGGAGAATTGAAATTAATGAAGGGAAATGAGGTTATAGCGGAAGCTGCAATCCGTTGTGGATGCGACGGATACTTTGGTTACCCCATCACTCCCCAATCGGAAATAATGGAGACACTAATGGAACGCGAACCATGGAATGAAACCGGGATGGTTGTTCTTCAGGCTGAAAGTGAAGTTGCCTCGGTACACATGCTTTATGGCGCTGCCGGTTCGGGTAAAAAGGTAATGACATCATCATCAAGCCCGGGCATCAGCTTAATGGCAGAGGGAATCTCTTATTTAGCCGGAGCTGAATTACCCTGCCTGATTGTGAATGTTCAGCGCGGTGGACCCGGATTGGGAACCATTCAGCCATCGCAGGCCGACTACTGGCAATCAACCAAAGGTGGCGGTCATGGCGATTATCGCCTGATTGTTCTTGCCCCTTCGTCGGTTCAGGAAATGAACGATTTTGTAGAACTAGGCTTTCAACTTGCTTTTAAATATCGTAATCCGGCCATGATTTTAACCGATGGTGTTATCGGCCAGATGATGGAAAAAGTTGTTCTATCTGATTATATCCCACGTTTGAAAGATGAAGAAATTGAAGAAAAGTATGGTTCGTGGATAACCAACGGACGTAAAAAAGGCCGTTCGCACCACGTGATCACTTCTCTCGAACTCGATTCGGGAAGAATGGAGCTGAACAACATCCGGTTTCAGGAGAAATATGCGAAAATGGAAGAAGATGAAGTGCTTTACGAAGAAATACAATGCGAAGATGCAGAATACCTGATTGTTGCATTCGGATCGTCGGCACGTATTTGCCAAAAAGCAGTTGATGTTGCCCGTGCCAAAGGAATTAAAGTTGGACTTTTACGCCCGATTACCTTGTTCCCTTTCCCGAAAAAGCCCATTGCTGCTTTAGCAAAAAAAGTAAAAGGAATGCTTGTAGTTGAGATGAACGCCGGTCAAATGGTTGAAGATGTTCAACTAGCAGCAGGATGCTCAATCCCTGTAAAATATTATGGACGTTTAGGTGGTATTGTACCAAGTCCGGGTGAAGTGGTAGAAGCCCTTGAACAAAAACTGATAGGAGGATAATTTATGGAATTGGCAGAAATCATTAGCCCAAATAACCTGATTTACAAAAAACCAAAGCTTTTAATTGATAAAACAATGCACTATTGTCCAGGTTGCGGACATGGTGTTGTACATAAACTATTAGCCGAGGTTATCGAAGATTTAGGGATCGAAGATAAAACTATTGGAATTTCGCCTGTTGGATGTGCGGTTTTTGCATACAATTATATCGACATTGACTGGCAGGAAGCAGCTCATGGCCGCGCTCCTGCAGTTGCCACAGGTATTGCCCGTACTAATCCAGATAAGATTGTTTTCACATACCAGGGTGACGGCGACCTTGCCTCAATCGGCACGGCAGAAATTATGCATGCCTGTAACAGAGGTGAAAATATTGTGGTAATTTTTGTCAACAATGCTATCTACGGGATGACCGGGGGACAAATGGCCCCAACAACATTACTGGGGCAGGTTACATCAACCACGCCAACTGGCCGCGATGCTTCTTTGAATGGCTACCCATTAAAAATCACTGAATTAATTGCCCAATTACCCGGAACATCGTATGTGACCCGTCAATCGGTTCATACACCGGCAGCTATTCGCAAATGCAGAAAAGCAATTTCCAAAGCTTTCCAAGCCGCTTTGGATAAAAAAGGTACTGCGTTTGTTGAAGTTGTTTCAACGTGCAATATGAATTGGAAACTAGATCCGGTGGAAGCCAATGTTTGGATGGAAGCCAATATGTTCCCATTCTATCCTCCAGGCGATTTAAAAGATGGTTCGAAGAACGATCCTGCAAGTTATTCTCCACTTAAAAACTAGAAGCAATGACAGAAGAACTAATTATAGCCGGATTTGGCGGACAAGGTGTACTTTCGATGGGTAAGATTTTAGCTTACTCTGGAGTAATGGCCGACCAGGAAGTGGCATGGTTCCCATCGTATGGCCCCGAAATGCGTGGCGGTACTGCAAATGTAACTGTTATATTGAGCGAAAGCCGCATCAGTTCTCCGGTTTTAAACGAATACGATACTGCAATTATCCTAAACCAACAATCGATGGATAAGTTTGAACACGCCGTAAAACCAGGAGGAGTGCTGATTTACGATCCAAATGGGATTGTTCATCCTCCCAAACGTACTGATATCAACATTTATAAAATTGAAGGAACTTTAATTGCTGCAGAACTGGGCAATGTAAAAACCTTTAACATGGTTGTTTTAGGCGCTTACCTTAAGGCCAAACCTGTGGTACAAATAGAAAGTGTTAAAAAAGGATTGGAGAAATCACTTCCAACACGTCACCACAAACTAATCCCGATGAACTTAGAGGCCATTGAAAAAGGATACCAGGGATTAGAATTGGTTCATGCAGCGGTGTAAATAGTAAATTATTTCAATATAAAATAGAAATACCCATCTGGATGCAGACGAGTATTTCTATTTTTCAAAAATTTTCTTTACTTCCTCAAACCTGTAATTATTGCTTTTTGCAGCTCATTGTTGCGGTCGGCACAATATTCCCAAAACATAACACCAGCCAGTCCCTTGTTTTTTAGGTATTCCATTTTACATTGAATGGATTGGGCATCTTCGTACGAAATAAAAATTCGCTTTTCGGCATTCCACAAATAAGGAGCCTTTGCCATATCGTCCCAAAAGCGCTTGTAGCCATTCTGATTGATGTCGGCAGCAAAATTTACGTAGTCGATACCCATTCCAACGGTTTCGGCCTTTTGAAACAACACCTGATCACCCGAAGGGGTTACACCTTCCCATTTGCGTCCGTAGAGTGGTATGCCTAAATTTATTTTATTGGCCGGAACACCTGCCTTAAGGTGTAAATCAACGGCATTTACCGCACTGTTTTGGTCCAGTTCGGGATGCGCCGAAGGCAGGTAATTGCTATGATGACCCGTTGTTTTGTGCCAACCATTGTAAAAATCGTAGGTCATAATGTTAACAAAATCAACATACGCCTGAATTTGTCCGAGTTCGGTATTTTGCACATAAATTTGATCTGCTCCGGTAGCAATAGTCAGCAAATAGTGTTTGCCCGATCCATCGGCTTTAGCTTTTTGGTCGAGTTCTTCTCGTACAGCCTTCAGCATCAGGGTAAAATTATGCACATCATCGGGCCTAAAGGTATTTCCGGCGCCCGATTGGTTAGGGTATTCCCAGTCCAGGTCAATTCCATCGAGCTTATAGCGCTGAACCAGGCGAAAACAGCTTTCGGCAAACTTCTTTCGCGACTCTGGAGTTAGCGCTGCATCAGAAAAACCGCCCGACCAGCTCCATCCACCTGCCGACGCCAGAATTTGCAATTCAGGATTAGCCTTTTTCAAGTCGTTTAGTTTAACCAAATCCTTTGTTGTTAGTGCTTTTCCATCAATCTTAGTGGTATCGAATATCACTTCGCCACCTCTTATATTTACAAACGCATAGTTAATGTGGGTTAAGCGCGAAGCATCGATGGTTGAAAAATCGAAACTTCGGTAACCAGCCACATAGGCTACCACTCTGTATTTGTTCTTACGTTCTGTTTCAGCTTTTTTCGTTGAAGTAACTTGACAAGTAGTAAAACCCAGGACTAAACTTAAAAAAAGAGGATAAACGAACGATCTTTTGAAAGTCATAAGTATTTTATTGAATTGCGTTTTTTAAATAACCGACAACCAAAAATATAGTTTTTAAATTTATTAGTAAACTTTTTGCTTCTTTTGAAATAAAAAACGAATAATCGTTTCGGTGTTCCAATTTCTTCGTGTATTTTCAGCCCCTCATTTTTAGATTGTATGGCAGAGAATAATTCAGGAATTAAGCATCCGGCACTTTGGGTTCCATCCGCGTATTTTGCAATGGGATTGCCCTTTGTAGCCATCGCCCAAGCTTCGGCATTGATGTATAAAAATATGGGAATTTCTGACGCGCAAATTGCATTCTGGACTTCGCTGATCATGATTCCATGGACTATAAAACCGCTGTGGAGCCCTATTCTTGAAATGTACAAAACCAAAAAGCATTTTGTGGTGGCCTCACAATTTGTTACTGCCTTAACATTTGCAATGGTTGCCCTGGCATTGCCATTAAGCAATTTCTTCACATATACCATTGCAATGCTGGCCATTGTGGCCTTTAGCGGCGCTACAAACGACATTGCTACTGATGGTGTTTACCTCAATGTTTTATCGCCAAAGCTACAAGCCGAATATATTGGCTGGCAGGGTGCCGCCTACAACGTTGCTAAAATTCTTACAGCCGGAGCATTTGTATATTTGGCCGGGCAACTCGAACAAAGTGTGGGTGTTGTAAATGCCTGGGTTACGGTAATGCTCATATTCGGAGCAATCATGGGTTCACTTGGCCTTTATCACCTGCGAATGCTACCCAAAGGGGGAGAGACTGCCGATGTAAAATCGTTTAACGAAGGTATTAACACTCTGATCGATGTTATTAAGACCTTCTTTCAGAAAAAACATATTTACTGGTACATCACATTCATTGTATTATACCGCTTTGCCGAAGGGTTTGCCATTAAAATTGCGCCATTGTTCTTTAAAGCCGATGTTGCCAAAGGGGGATTAGGACTTTCGACTTCGCAAATTGGCATTATTTACGGCGTATTTGGCGCAGCAGCATTTGTTGTTGGCTCTATTTTGGCCGGATATTTCATTGCCAGTCGTGGCTTAAAAAAAGCGCTGATTTACCTTTGTGCCAGCTTTAATATTCCTTTTGCTGTGTACGCTTTTCTGTCCTTAACCCAGCCTTCAAACCTTTACTTGATTGGCTCTGCTGTAGTTTTAGAATACTTCGGATATGGTTTCGGATTTGTAGGGCTTATGCTTTTTATGATGCAGCAGGTTGCTCCCGGAAAATACAAAATGGCGCATTACGCTTTTGCTTCAGGAATCATGAACCTTGGTTTTATGATTCCATCGATGGTCAGCGGTTTCCTGAGCGATTTTCTAGGCTATAAAATATTCTTTATATGGGTTCTTATAGCTACAATCCCTTCATTCCTGGCAGCAACATTTGTCCCGTTTGGACACCCCGACAACACAGAAAAAAAGGAGATTGAATAAGACAATATTAATTTTGACACAACTATGACATCTAAATTTCAGATTCCATGGGAAGACCGCCCGCAAAACTCAACAGATGTAATGTGGCGTTATTCTCACAACCCGGTTATCGGACGTTACCACATTCCTACGTCAAACAGTATTTTTAACAGCGCTGTTGTGCCATTTAAAGATGGTTTTGCAGGAGTTTTCCGTTGCGACAATAAAGCTGTTCAAATGAATATTTTCGCCGGATTAAGTAAAGACGGCATCAACTGGGACATCAACCACGAACCAATTGTGATGGTTCCCGGAAACACAGAAATGATTGAATCGGCCTATAAATACGACCCACGTGTAACCTTCATCGAAGACCGCTACTGGGTAACCTGGTGTAACGGGTACCACGGACCAACCATTGGAATTGCTTACACATTCGACTTTGTAACCTTTCACCAGTGCGAAAATGCATTTCTTCCATTCAATCGTAACGGGGTACTGTTTCCCGAAAAAATTAACGGTAAATATGCCATGTTAAGTCGCCCCAGCGACAATGGCCACACGCCATTCGGTGATATTTACATCAGCTATAGTCCGGATATGAAGTATTGGGGCGAACATCGCTGTGTAATGAAAGTAACACCGTTCGAACTTAGTGCCTGGCAGTGTACCAAAATTGGTGCAGGCTCTGTTCCGATCCGCACCGAAGCTGGCTGGTTGATGTTCTATCATGGTGTAATCAATACCTGCAATGGATTCCGCTATTCGATGGGTGCAGCTTTGCTCGACCTCGAAAATCCAGACAAAGTTCTTTACCGCACACAGCCTTATTTACTCGCACCAGCAGCACCTTACGAGTTAGCAGGCGACGTGCCTAATGTGGTATTTCCATGTGCAGCCTTAAGCGATGGAGAAAAGATTGCTGTTTATTACGGAGCAGCCGATACTGTTGTTGGTATGGCTTTCGGATATCAATCGGAAATTATCGACTTTACAAAGAAAAATTCAGTTTAGAAAAGGTTCATTGAAAAATAGAGTTAGTTTAAACTGCCTTAATCGCTTTGTCGTTAAGGCAGTTTTTTATTCTCTATTGCAACCTTCTTTTCATTTCTTTCGACTAAACTGATATACGATCATCCCGCTTTTATTTATGAGCGCCATTTTGAGTTCATTATTATCAATAGAACACATCATAAATCCTGTTTCTCCACTACTAAATACAACCCCTTCGCGTTTCACTACTGGTCTGGCTTGCGAAGCCGAAGTATTCACAATATAATCTATTCCAGAATCACCTACCTTTATATGCTGAAAATTGTGAATATGGCCACATACATAGGTGTCGACCTTATACTTTTCAAGAATAGGTCTTAGTCGTTTCTGAAGAT
>OY761460.1:1872500-6622634 GCA_963664565.1 Prolixibacteraceae bacterium
AGGGTTGCGCTCGTTATGGGACTTAACCCGACACCTCACGGCACGAGCTGACGACAACCATGCAGCACCTTGAAGAGTGTCCGAAGAAAACCACCTTTCGGCAGCTGTCACTCCCCATTTAAGCCCAGGTAAGGTTCCTCGCGTATCATCGAATTAAACCACATGTTCCTCCGCTTGTGCGGGCCCCCGTCAATTCCTTTGAGTTTCAACCTTGCGATCGTACTCCCCAGGTGGCTCACTTAATGCTTTCGCTTGGCCGCATACTGTATATCGCATACAGCGAGTGAGCATCGTTTACGGCGTGGACTACCAGGGTATCTAATCCTGTTCGATCCCCACGCTTTCGTGCATCAGCGTCAGTGTCAGTTTAGTAAGCTGCCTTCGCAATCGGTGTTCTGTGTAATATCTAAGCATTTCACCGCTACACTACACATTCCGCTTACCTCAACTGAACTCAAGTTATTCAGTATCAATGGCAGTTCTATCGTTGAGCGACAGGATTTCACCACTGACTTAAATAACCGCCTACGCACCCTTTAAACCCAATGAATCCGGATAACGCTTGCATCCTCCGTATTACCGCGGCTGCTGGCACGGAGTTAGCCGATGCTTATTCGTACAGTACCGGCAGGTCTCTACTCGTAGAGATTTTTCTTCCTGTACAAAAGCAGTTTACAACCCATAGGGCCGTCATCCTGCACGCGGGATGGCTGGTTCAGGCTTGCGCCCATTGACCAATATTCCTCACTGCTGCCTCCCGTAGGAGTCTGGTCCGTGTCTCAGTACCAGTGTGGGGGATCATCCTCTCAGAACCCCTAGACATCGTTGCCTTGGTGAGCCGTTACCTCACCAACTAGCTAATGTCACGCATGCCCATCTTTAACCGCCGCAGCTTTACCTGATAAACCATGCAGTTCACCAGGACTATGAGGTATTAATCCACATTTCTATGGGCTATCCCTCTGTTAAAGGCAGGTTGCATACGCGTTACTCACCCGTGCGCCACTCTCATGGTATTGCTACCAATCCCGTTCGACTTGCATGTGTTAGGCCTCCCGCTAGCGTTCATCCTGAGCCAGGATCAAACTCTTCGTTGTAAGTAAAAAGTTTAAATATTCTCCAGCTCTTTTTGACGTTAACTCTTCTTCTAATTTAATTCTTGCGTAACCTTCCTTGTTTTACCTTCTCAATATTTTCAATGAACTCTGCGCCTATCGGCTTTATTCATGTTTACATCATCTTCACTCTCCGGTCTGCCTCTTGCGAAGCGCTTTCAAGTTTCGTTTCAGTACTCATTATCTTTTGAACTATTCCCGTTTTTAACTCTCGTTTTACCATCGGTCTCAAACGGGGTGGCAAAGTTAAGAAGCTTTTTTTATCCTCCAAAAGTTTTTTAAACTTTTTTCATTTTATTTTCTCAATTACCCCTTCCTGAATCTCCCGTCTTTGCTGACTTCCTGTGATTCGTTAATCCTCGGTAACATTAACTTCTCTTCCCTCCCAGTACTTTCAGTGAACTCGCTCTTTTGTTTTTGCGGCTGCAAAGGTAATCGCCTTTTCTTATCTTCCAAAAATCTTCTAAAGTTTTTTCTCAGTTTTTTTTCGCTCTCATCTAAATACCTGACGTTACATCTATCAGGCTTTCATCTGCTCCTGAATAAACTTAAATATACTGTTCAGCATAGTTTATCCAAGACTTACCTCCTTCTATACCAGCCGTTTAGTGAACTCATGCCTCACTTCCCGCATCTCTGCCGTTCTGTTTAGCGGGTGCAAATATAGAACCTATTTATCCAATTTTCCAAATCTTTTTCTAATCTTTTTAATAATTCTTAATGCATCTCTTTTATTTCATTGGAAACCCGATCTTTACAACTAAAAAATAGATTAATGAATTGTGAAAGATTAATTCAGTTTACAAATAATTGGGTTAAAAGCTTTAGAAAAAACAGAGACACGATCACCAATAATTAGATTTTCGAGATCACTGGAGAAAGCAATTACTTTAATAACCTGGTTCCCGCCTACAATTACTGTAACGATATTTACAACATCCTGGTAATCGATTCGGGCAATCTGCCCGGTAATTTGAACCTTTCCGCTGATATAATTATTAGAAAACACATCATCTGGAGTACCAATACGCGTTATCATGCCGTTTTCGAGATGAATTACATGTGAAGCCAGTCGGAATACCTCATTTAAATCGTGAGTAACCATTATGGTTGTAACTCCCAGTGATTGATGGGCTTTTGCAATTTCGTCCTGCAAAGCTGAGCGCATTCCGGCATCAAGCGCAGACAATGGTTCGTCGAGCAGTAATAGTTGCGGTTTACGCGCCAAAGCACGAGCCAGAGCAACGCGCTGCTTTTGTCCTCCCGACAAATTTCCGGGTTTGCGTTTACTGAGCTCTGTCAATCCAAATAAATCAATCAGTTCCTGAACCTTTTGTGGGTCTTTCTGCGGCTGAGCAAACTGTATGTTTTGCTCCACGCTCATATTCGGGAACAGGGCGTAATCCTGGAACATCAGGCTGATATTACGGGCTTGCGGTGGCAAGTTTATTTTTTCGTTGGAATTGTACCAAACCGTTCCGCCAAACCTGATCATCCCTTTGTCGGGCAAAATCAAGCCTGACAAAATTCTTAGCAGCGTAGTTTTTCCGGCGCCCGACTCTCCAAACAAAGCAACCATCTCGCCCATCAAAATGCTCGTCTTCACCACCAGGTTCATCGGCCCATTGGAGGTAAGCATCTGCTTCTCAATATCAATGTATATTACATCATTTTCCATGAACTGTATTTTCTGTTTACACTATATATAGTAGTGAGCAAGACCAACGAAACCAGGAATAAAATCATGGCATATTGATTGGCAGCTTTAAAATTCAATGCCTGAACTTCGTCGTAAATGGCAATGGAAGCGACACGGGTTTCACCGGGCATGTTTCCGCCAACCATTAAAACGATACCGAATTCGCCAATGCTATGAGCGAAGGTCAATGCGACTGCAGTGATAACCGATGGTTTTATATTGGGAAGTAATACCCGAAAAAATGTTGTCCACTTCGATTTGCCCAAGGTATAGGAAGCTTCGCGCAAGCTATTGGGAAGCGCCCGCAGCCCGTTGTGCAATGGCTGAACCATAAATGGTAAGCTGAAAATGACCGAAGCAATTAATACTCCTTCGAATGTAAAAGCCAGCCGGACATCGAAAACGCGGCCAAGCCACTCGCCAAACCAGTTGCGCGGACTATAAATTACCAACATATAATAGCCAATGACCGAAGGCGGCAAAACCATTGGCATACTCACCAGTGCTTCGATAAAGGGTTTAATCATCGTTTGAGTATAAGCCAACCACCAAGCAAACGGCAATCCAATACTTAATAGAATTAAGGTTGTAAAAAAGGCCAACTTAAAAGTTATCCAAAGCGTTTCTAAAAATTGCGGATCCATCATTTAAATCATTTTCAAATTATTGCTTTTTCATCAGCGATACCTCGTTGGATTTAATCAAGGCTTCAATTTCATCGCCAACCTTCAGTTGAAGCGAGTCGGCTGCCCTGGTTGTAATAGCCGAAACAAGCGTATAATCCAGAAATTTCAGGATAACTTTGCTCAACAAATCGCCTCGTTTTATTTCCTGAACCGAACATTTCATGCGATTTCGCAGACTTATTTGTCCTGAAAGACCTTTCGCCAATGATACTTCAGTCTCTTTAAAGACAACATCCACCATTCCATTTTCGACCAGCCATTCAGGCCAAAGAGCCGATTCAATCATTAACGCAGAGAAGATCTGCGTTTCAACTCTCACATCAACCAGCAGAATGGCACCTGATTGCTGAATATTGGTTATTGTTCCGGGTAGTTTATTCATATCAAAACAAAAGTTAAAGGGTGAAAGGCAAAAATCGTAAGCGGCATAATAGCCACTTACGACTTTTACCTTTTGCCTTATTTTAGGGTACGATATAACCGTATTTTTCGAAGATTGGCTTGCATTGCGGGCTTAAAACAAACTTCATGAATTTGGCTGCTTCAGGATTTACTTTCCAGCCTTTCACCAAAATCATGGCCTGTTCAACCGGTTTGTACATTTTGGGATCAATCAAATATACCGAACCCTTCATGTCGGGAGTTAATGTAAGCGACAACGCCAAAAAAGCCACTTCAGCATTTCCTGTTTGTGCAAATTGCGCCGTCTGCGAAATGTTATCGGCATAAATGATCTTGTCCTTTACCTTTTCGAAAAGTCCGGCTTGCTTTAAACATACAATGGCACGGTCGCCATACGGAGCCAGTTCTGGTTTGGCAACTGCAATTTTCTTTACAGAAGGATCAGTCAGGAAATCAAGCCCTTTCGATACATCCAGCGTATTGCTCCACAGAACCAGTTTCCCTAAAGCATAAACTTTCATTTCGCCCGAAGCAGCACCCTGATCTTTCAGCTTAACCGGAAAAGAATTGTCGGCTGCCATAAACACATCGAATTCGGCACCGTTTAATATTTGCTGAAGGAGCGCTCCTGAAGACCCAAAAATAGCCGACACATTGCTTTTGGGATTGGCCTGAATGTAGGTTGTTTTTATTTCGTCGAAAACAAAGCGGAGGTTTGCTGCCGCGGCCACTTTTACCGTTTGAGAATGGGCTGAAAGTGCTATAAACAGAAATAGTATAATTATTACGCGTTTCATAGTGTGATTTTTAAAGTTTCAGAATTATTTGCCGTCAACAACCACCGGAGTTTTATACAACTGTGGCTTAATGGTTAACATGATGTAGGCATACTGTGGAAAACGAGTCTCAGCGGTTGCCGATTTGTATTTTAAGAGTTTGGTTCCGTCGGTTTCGAAATAGGTACACCAAGCAAATTGAATGGCGGTTTCGGCCGAAAACTTGTAATTCAGTACCAGATCCAATTCAGAACCCACATTCTTCTTAATATCTGTTTTGCCCGAAACCATTCCCTTAGCCAGCTTAAAACCATAATAAGTTAGTTCAGAACTCAGCCGTTTGTTCAATTTCAGGCTTACACCGCCAAAATAATTGAACAATCCTCCTTTCGGAAGCGTTGCCCAATATTCCATATACCCGTTGAACGAGTGATTCACGCCGTAGGGCAGCTTATTGAATGTATTGGTTTTTGTAGCATCGAGTGTTGTTGATGATCCTGAATAATGATCAGCTCCCAGTATGCCCGTAATCTTATCGTTGAACGCATACGTTCCTTTAATGGCAAACAAATAAGCATCCAAATCGACAGTTGGCGCACTTTTCCCGAACTGATAATAACCGGTGGCCAGGAACCCAAGCGGATTTTTGTCGTTTTTTAGCTGTAATGTACCACCTGTGGTGTAGCGATGATATAAACTCCGGTCGGTTTTACTCTTCATGAACGATTCGTCAACTCCCAATAAACTTAAATCGAGACCATTGGCCAGGGCTTTGGTGATGTGTAAAAATTCGAGCTCTTTGTACATCTTGCTTACCGAATAAAACGAAGTATCGGCATTGTACGCTTTCTGGTTATTAAAAGCATAGCCCAACTGAATATCCAATCCGGGAGCAACATAATGAAAATTAGCCAAATCGTGTGCATTCCCGGTTAAACTCCAGGGCGAAAGACTGAATAGGCGGCCATCTTCGAACTGAATGCCCTGACGACCAATTTTCAGGCTTGTACCTGAATAGAGCAGCATTTCGGCCCACGCCTCATAAACGCCAATGCTGCCGGTAGTGGCTGTTGCAGGTTGCTTTGTGTCGGTTTCGCCAAAAATGCGCGAATCCTGCAATGCAACTTTTCCACTCACAATTCCGCCTTTGTAATTGAAATTCAAGCGGGTGCGCTGGGTGGTTAAAAAGCCCGGTTTTGTACCGTCAAGCAAAGGCTGACTAAATCCCTGCCTGAATTCGGTTCTTGGCCTGAACTCGGCATCGATGGTTGTTTGCCCGATTGCCGAAAAAAAGCCCGACAACAGACAAATCACTAAACATCCTAAAAATTTCTTTTCCATTTTGTTAACTTTAAAGGGTTAAAATTGAATTGATTTTAATGCACCGGAACTTCTAATCATTTGCGGCGATTGAGTTCCGGTTTTTTATTTCTCTACTATTTCAAAGCATTTTCGTTATCTAAAAAATCAATAACGGTCATCAAAAAAATCAAAGGTGTATTTCCACATTCACCTGATCTACTGTTTTATTGATTTGCTTCAGAATTAAATCGTACTCATTCAGAATTCGTTCGCCATAAGCCGTAATAACCGCACCTCCTCCATGAGCCCCGCCGCGTTGTTTGGAAACCAGCGGTTCAGGGGCGGAAGTGTTCATCTCATTAATCATGGCCCAGGCGTGCTGGTACGAAATCTTCCGAAGCTTGGCCGCCGAATTTAGGCTTCCGGTATTTTTAATCGCTTTAAGAAGTTCGGTCTTAGCAGGATTCATGAAACAAATTCCATCCTTTTTGATCGAAATATGGCATTCGACTTCAATCATAACATTTAACTGTTAATCAATCGGTTGCTATAATAACTTCTGTCGATTTGATGATTGCATAAGCTTCATCTCCAGGCTTCAAGCTCAAATCATCGATGGCATCCTTCGAAATAATGGCTGAAATTACATTGCCATTTCCAAGGTCGAGAACTACTTTGGCGGTAATTAATCCTTCGTCCACTTTCAGGATTTTACCTTTTAACTGATTACGTGCACTTAATTTCATGTCACTAAATTTTAGATTAAATACTTTATTTTCAACAATCTATTTCTCTTGAACCGACAAAAGGCAGTCTTCGGTCCAGCTTCTCAACGCTTTCACAAAGCTTACCATACGCTCTATTTCCTCATCTGTCGGTATTCGTTCGGCAACCACTTCCAGCGAACAGAAATTCATCAGCGAATTCATAAACCGCACTTCCGCGAAAAATTCTTCCGGCACCGGAGTCAATTTTTTGACCTCACGAAGCATCGAGCCGATGCTTGAATGCTGGGGATAAATACCATTTTTGGCGAGCATCGCCATCAGTAAACTTTCCAGGGCCAGACCAACCGTATTGTATATTACCGTATTCCCCAGCTTTCCTTTCTCTTTTGCCCCAACGGCCACCTTGCAATAAGCCAGCCCTTCATCCAAATATTTTTCCCATTCTTCCATGTTGAATCCTCCTTATTTTGTTTTTACTGATTCGGCCAGCGAAATCAATTCTACTTCACTCAGTTCCCGCTTTTTTCTCATCGAAAGCTGTTTTACTTTAGCGGTTAGTAGTTGAGATTCCGCCTCGCTGAGTTCTATCTTCCTTTTCCTGAAAAAGTCGTCAATAATTGCTTTTCCTGAATGTTTGCCGATCACCATTTCAGTTTGCCTGCCAATTTCTTCGGACTTGAACGGTTGGTACGACAATTCGTTGTGCAAAAGGCTGCGACAGTGAATACCCGACTCGTGCCGGCACACATTTACCCCGGTAATTGGCTTCGATACAGGTATTTGCCTAAACGAAACTTCGGAGACGTAACGACATAACTGCTGCAACCCGGGCAGATGAATCCCGGTATTTACTCCTGAAGACACTTTCAGCGCAGCGACCAGTTCTTCCAGGAAAGCATTCCCGGCGCGTTCGCCCAAACCATTAATGGTAGCGCTCACCGAGCTTGCTCCCGACATGATAGCCACTAGTGAGTTGGCGGTTGCCATGCCCAGGTCGTTGTGCCCATGAAATTCGAAATCGACAAACGGGAACAGCGAGCTAACCGATGAAAACAATTCCACAGTAGTCATCGGATTCAGGATTCCAACCGTATCAGCCAGGCGAATGCGGTCGGCTCCTTCGGCCAGACAAGCACCTACAAATTCGTTCAAAAATTCACGATCGGCGCGCGATGCATCCTGTGCCCCAACTGCTACAAAGTCGAATTCGGAACGAGCCAACGAAATCATGGGTCTGATTTGCTTCATCACCCATTCGCGGTTACGCCCCATCGCCGACAGCTGAATATCTGAAACCGAGAAGGAAATGTTGATACGATTGGCACCGGTTCTGGCCGAAGCCACAATATCCGATTCTTTGGCCCGCGCCCAGCAAAGCTTGTCGAAACGAAAACCCGATTGAACAATCTCCCGAATCGCCAGAACTTCCTCGTCTCCCATCGCAGGCGTGCCCACTTCAACTTCCTTCACACCGCACTCGTCGAGCAAGGCGGCAATGTGCAATTTCTCCTCAAGCGTAAAAACCACCCCTGGCGCTTGTTCGCCATCGCGAAGGGTAGAGTCGATGATATGTGGTGTTCGGTACATGATGAAAATGTTTGAATATTAGAATCTTGAGTATTGAGTGAATTGTTGCGGGTTGCGGGATACGAGTTGATTCTTGTGGCAATCTCGTGTCCGTCCCATAAATGGGACGGCAAAGGATATCGCTCTATTCAACAACTGTAACTCATTCAAAGCATTATTCTTTGCCGTCTGCTTTACAGACTGTGTGAAAATTGCAATTTAATTCCAAATTGAATTTTTTCGCTTTTCATGTTTTCATCCATTGGGGATTTTAGCATTTTACAAATTTTTATTTTCAATGTGCTATTTTCTGCATTTTTGTATTTTGGAGGGGGCAAAAAGTGAGTTTTAACTCACTTTTCATGCCATCGCCAACTGATATTTCCTCATTTTAATAATCAGCTCTGACATTGGGGCGCAACCGATCAGCCGCTTCAGGTTATAAGCGGCGGTGTAATAGTCGAGCTCTATCTGAGCCTTTGTTTTTCCTTTCAAGAGTAGGTTAAACTTCCCCATCAGCATTTTGATCGTACCAAATGGGTGTTCCACTACCTGTTTGCGTTCCCTGACCTGTTGCCTGGCGAATGCACCCTCCATTTTTTCTTTGTACTGGTCAATGCGCTGTTGATCAACATTGCGTTTCAAAGTCCTCCCTGTCTTGGATTTTGTACATTTGGCATGCACTTCACACCCTTGGCATTCGTGGCATTTATAAACGTTGTAGAATGCAGCGCTGTGCTGTATATTTTTAATAAACAACACGAGTTCCTTCCCTTGACTGCATGTATAGGTGTCGCTATTTTTGTCGTAAACAAAACAAATACCTTCTTTTTCTGATTTATCTCGTTTGGTTTCAGCCAGTGGAATATAGCATTGTACCGTTCCGTCCTTTTCGATATCAAGTATCTGGGTTGTATTGCTATATCCTTTGTCTGCCAATACTTTTGTGGGGGAAATCCCTGTCTGTTCTGTAACAGAATCCAAAGATTCTTCTAATTGCTGTATGTCGTTGGCATCTGTTGTTACACGGTCTGTCAGGATAAAATGGCCTTTGGTTTCTACGCCAACCTGCACATTGTACCCCGGAAATTTGCCTTCCCGCCCTTTTACCATTACGGCTTCCCTGTCGTTGGGTGCGTAATATTTTCTTTTGCTGTCTTTAATTGCCTGTGCGGCTTGTTCCAGTTTTGATTTGGCCAATTCGAGTTTTTGTATTTTTTCTTTCAGTTCCCTGATCTCTGTTCTGGCCGATTCCATTTCATCATCATGGCTATCGTTGTCTTCAAGTTTTGAGAGGTACTCCGAAAGCGATTTGTCTATATGCTCAAGTTTTCCCTTTATGCTTTCTGTGGTAAGCATTTCCCTTCTTGCATAGGCTTTTACTTTAGTCCCATCGAAGACAACATTGTTTGGCGTTGCAAAATTGGTGTCAAGCAAAAACTTGCGGAAGTATTTCAGAAAGTCTTTCATGATCGTTTCGCTTTCCCGGCGAAAATCACAAATTGTCCAATGATCGGGTTCAAGCCCTTCCATCAACCAGATCATTTCTGTATTTCGGTAGGTTTCCCGTTCCAGTTTGCGGCTGCTTGCTATCCCGTTGAAATAGCCGTAAACAAGCAATTTTAACATCGAATCGGCTGGGTAGCTTTTCCTTCCCGTGTTTTTATTGCCCTTCCATTGGTCGTTAAAAGGATGGTCTTTGAAAAATTTCTTGCATACCAAATCTATCAGACGAACTGAATTGTCCGGCGAAATCATGGTCTCATAGGACATAACCATCATCTGCTCCCTCGATATTTTTTCCTTGTAATGCATCTGCTTTAGGTAAAATAATACATGAATATACTAATATTCAGCACAATAGCAAAATGTTTAACCTCGTTTTTGAAACTATTTATGAGTTTTTTAACAGTCGTTTTCACACAGTCTGTAAAGCAGACGGACTTTGAAAATCGTTGAGACTTCTTACTCGCTGATCAAATATTCCTCAACGGCATTGCCTTCTTCGAGTGCGTCGAGAATTTCGTCGATTTTCTCGGTGGTGATGGCTCCATACCAAAAGTTGTTGGGCTGAATAACCATAACTGGCCCCTGGGAGCAAACGTTCAGGCAGGCAGTGGATGAAACGGCAGCATCGATGCCGCGGTCAGCACATTCCTCGGTTACATACTGAATGAATTCGGCGCCACCGTTTTTGTTGCAAAATCCTTTGGCATCGCCGGCAACCCGGTACGAGTTGCAAATCAAAATGTGATAATCTGGTTTTTTCATTGTGTGAGATATTAGATTTTAGATGATAGATGATAGACAAAAAGACAATTTCCAATATTGAATAACCAATAAACAATTTCCAGAAATACGCTGAGTGAAGCTTAACCCGCAACCCAGAACTAGCATCACGCAACATTTTCCGATCAGCATCCCGTTGCTTTTCCGGAGCAGGCGGCGCCGCATTTGAAAACGTCGGCCTTCTTCACGGTGCGCAATTCTTTACCTTTATATATGGCGTCCAATCCTTCGTCGATCAATCCGGTCATTTCTACAATGCGGATGCCTGTGCGGCCAATGGTTGCCGATGGACTTGGACCAATTCCGCCAACCAGCAAAGCCCGGCAGTCGCTCAACAGGTCGGCCAGCACTTCCCAGCGTTTGTTTCCGGTTCCCGATGGCGGTGTGCGACGTTGCTCAACTAAACGGTAGCCATTGGGTGTTTCGCGGAAAATGTACAGGCTGTCGGCTTCGCCAAGGTGTTGGTTCACCAGCATTCCTTCGTAACTGGCTACAGCCACAAACTGGCGGTTTTCGTCAGGAGTTACCGTTAAGTTCATTACTTCCGACATGATTTTTTTCGCTTCGGTATCGTCTTCGCCCAACAAACCAACAGCATCGGCGCGGCAACGGGCACAGTGTGTCATTGGTTTCAGGTGCTTGGCAATCTTTCCGCGAACCTCGCGCATGGTCAGGATATCGGGCTCCTTGAGGTTCTCGTAAGGTGTGTCAGCAACCGGGAAAAGCGGAATGGCATTCATCAATTCGGCACCCATCGCCTTGGCTTGTTCGGCAATACTTTCAATCAAATGCTCGTTCACTCCGGGAATAACAATGGTGTTAATCTTCACGGTGATTCCAAACTTCCGGAGCATTTTGATGGCAAACAACTGGTTTTTCAGCAACAGCTCGGCGGCGGCTTTACCCACGTATCCGCGGTTTTCGAAGCGCGCCCATTTATAAATGTGTTGTGTTTCTTCAGGATCGAGACCATTCATGGTGATGGTGACATGACTGACACCCAGCTCGGCCAACTCGTCGGCATAAGTCCCGATGTTGAGTCCGTTGGACGAAAGGCACAAAATCATTTCAGGAAAATGCTGACGAACCAACCTCAGTGTGGTGAGCGTTTCGTTTGGATTGGCAAATGGGTCGCCCGGGCCAGCAATTCCGACAACCGACAGGTTTGGCATTTTTTCTTTCAGTTTGATTAGGTAGGCCAAAGCCTGTTCGGGCGAAAGAACCTGACTGGTTACGCCAGGACGACTCTCATTTACACAATCAAAATCGCGCTTGCAATAATTACATTGAATGTTGCATTTGGGGGCAACTGGCAGGTGAACCCTGGCGTATGTACCTTTCGCTTCGATGTTGAAGCACGGATGTTTTTCGATGTCAATCATAGCGTTTTGTTTTTGGTATTGAGCGGGTGACTCGGAGTCACCCGCTCAATAAATTTCCTTACATATATTTATATCCCACGGCTGAATGGTCTTGTTTGTAGCCAATCAGTTCGTTTACAATCCTGTCGAACAATTCCTGTGTACCGGTATAGCCAAGGTGTTTGATGCGTTGTCCGCCGATGCGGTCGTGAATTGGGAACCCGCAGCGTACGATTGGAACGCCCAGTTCGCGGGCGATGTAATAGGCTTTGCTATTGCCAATCAGAATGTCGGGTTTGTTTTCGTTGCACCATTCGTGAATCAATTCGTAGTCCCAGCCGTTTTTTACCAGGATTGAATCAGGATTTTCGGGACAATATTTTTTTACTTCTTCTTCGAGTTTGAAACTTTCGCCGCCTGTAGCAGCCAAAGCCACCACGATGCCAATCTCGTTCAGGAAAGCCGACATGGCCACCACAAAATCTTCTTCGCCATACACCACGGCGCGTTTCCCAAACGCATATTTGTGTCCATCGACATAAGAGTCGATCAACCGGCCACGTTCTTTGGTGTATTTCATCGGAATCGGTTTTCCCGAAACCCGGCTCAGTGTTTCGAAGAAGGTATCACACGAGCTAACGCCTGTCGGGAAAGGCATTCGGCAATTTTCAACACCAAATTTTTCCTGAAGGTATTCGCCGGCAGTGGTGAGGTTCGAAGTGTTTTTTACCCTTCCGGATAAACTTCCTTTATTAATAATGGTACCCAACTCGATGGAAGCCGTAGCCGAGCCACATTTTTTGACCAGTTCAATCGGGGTTCCGCCGTCAGGAATACGTTTGTACGCGTCCCAAATCGGGTTGTCGAGCGTCTCCGAAAAATCGGGAACCATGATGTAGTCGATCCCGAAATCTTCGAGAATGGTTTTGAGTTGGCGCAAATCTTCCGGAGAGACAAATCCGGGGAATATATTAACGTATTCGCCGCGTTCACCGGCTTCGGCCATCGATTTTACAATTTGGCCAACAGCTTCGTGGAACCCGTCGATGTGCGAGCCCTGGTAACTGGGCGTTGAAGCATTGACAAAATGCGGAAGATTTTCATCTTCGGAAAGTTCTTTGTATTTCTGAATGTAGAATTTCACATCGTCGCCAATGGTTTCGCTCAGGCAAGTCGTGGTAATTCCGATAAATTCAGGATGATATTGTTTGATGACATTGCCGATTGCCGTGTGACAGTTGGCGCCACCGCCAAAAATGGTCGCTTCTTCGCTGAAGTTTGACGAGGCAATGTCGACAGGTTCTTTGTAATGGCTAATGAGGTAGCGGCGAATGTACGTGGCACACCCCTGTCCGCCATGGATAATTGGAACAGATCCGCGAATGCCCTTGAATGCCACGCTGGCTCCGAGCGGCGCGCACAATTTGCAGGCGTTGCGGGTTGACTTGAAAGGTTCTTCGGTGGGTTTTGCCGGGGTATTGGTGATCGTGTCTTTCATGGTGCTATTCTCCTTTTCTTTTTAAAGTTCCAAGTTCCAGATTTCAAGTTCCAAGTTGTCGTCATTAGTCAATGGTCATTAGGAAAAAGGTTTCGAATGACTAATGAACTATTTCCTATTTCTTCATAAACTTCCAGACCGGGCTGCAAACCGAGGCGTGCACTTCTTTGGCGAAATTCAACATGCCATCGTAGCCTGCCAGCGCTTCTTTGCGTTCGTGATTGTGATCGCAAAAGCCCAAACCCAATTTGTAGGCGATGGGCCGTTCTTTCACGCCACCGATAAACAGGTTGGCGCCGGTTTGCTTCACAAATTCTGAAAGTTCATTGGGGTTCGAGTCGTCAACAATGATGGTTCCTTCATCGCACAGGTCTTTCAGCAGGTTGTAGTCGTCGATGTTGCCGGTTTGCGAACCAACAACTACTGTTTGCATTCCGAGCAGGCGCAGGGCCTTTACCAGCGAAATGGCTTTGAAAGCGCCACCAACGTATATTGCGGCTTTCTTTCCTTCCAGGTCTTTGCGGTATTGCTGAAGTGCAGGTATCAGTTTGCTGATTTCTTCTTTTACTAATTGGCGGGCTTTCTCCATCATTTCGTCGGATTTGAAATAACGGGCCACTTCGTACAGCGCTTCCGACATGTCTTCGATTCCGAAGTAGGAAACTTTCATGAACGGAATACCATACTTTTCCTTCATGTCCTTGGCCAGGTAAACCATCGAGCCCGAACATTGCACCACATTGAGCTGTGCTTTGTGTGCTTTCCGAACATCGTTGATGCGGCCATCGCCAGTCATGCAGGCTACCATGTTAACCCCCATCCGGCGGTAATAATCGGCCAGCATCCAAAGTTCGCCAGCCAGGTTGAAGTCGCCAAGGATGTTGATGCTGTGTTCAGGAACTTCGGTTTCGTTGTCTGTCCCGATTAGTTTCGATAGCGCATCGCAGGCCAGTTTGTAGCCGTCTTTTTTGGTTCCGTTGAACCCTTCGGACATGACCGGAATGACGTCGATGCCTTTTTCTTTGGAAACCCTACGGCAAACGGCTTCCATGTCGTCGCCAATAACGCCGACAATACAGGTTCCGTAAACAAATGCTGCTTTGGGTTTATACTGATCGATCAGGCTGATGAGCGCCTGATACAATTTTGGTTCGCCACCAAAAACTACTTCTTTTTCTTTCAGGTCAGTGGTAAAACTGAGGCGGTGCAACTGAGGCCCGGAAGATAACGATCCGCGAATGTCCCAGGTGTAAGCAGCACAGCCAACCGGCCCGTGGATCAAGTGGAGGGCATCGGCAATGGGATAAAGCACCACGCGCGAACCGCAAAAAACACACGCCCGCTGACTGACCGAACCCGCTACACTAGCCTTTCCACAAGCAATTGCCACATCGTCTTTTCCCTTTGTGACAACTTGATTTTGACGTTCTTTCAGTAGTTCGTTCATAACCCTCCCCCATTTTAGTTGAACCCGTTTAGGGCTAAATATTGATGACGACGGGTGTCAACCCGTTGAAAAAGAAATACAGCCCGGTTGAACCCCTTGTCAGGGGTTCAATATTTTATTGTTATTGTCCCGACGGTTTCACCGCCGGTGATCAACATTTAATCCCTTTCGGGATTTTTTAACAACATCACTTCAGGCTAACAATTGCTTCATTAATTGAAAATTGAAAGGGGGAGTGTGCGGGAAGCGTCCTCCCCCGATCAACATTAAAAAGAAAATAGCCACCTCAATCCTCCTCACCCAAAGGAGGACTTTGTCTTCACGTGAATAGGGGGCACGATAATTTTTTAAAATCCTGACAAGCTGGAATTGCTTGCCAGGATGGGATATATAAAATAGATCTGCAGGTTTACATCGTCAATTCGAATTTTTCTTCAGGAGCTGAGGCATCTTGTTTGTCCATCAGCACACCTAAAATTCGTTCGAGTATCCGGGTTGCTCCCACGTAGCCCAATGTCGTAAAGTAACTATGGCCAACACGGTCGAGGATTGGGAAGCCCATGCGCAGGAACGGAACGTTTTCGTCGCGGGCAATATATTTGCCGTAGGTGTTTCCAATGATCAGATCAACCGGTTCTTCCTTAATCCACTGGTGCATTAGGAACATATCAGCTTGTGGGCCATTTTTGTATTTAGCTTCCGGCACGCGATCTTTCAACACTTCTTCCATACGTTTTTCGAAACGTTTGCCCGGAGTTCCCGAAACCACATATACCGGTTTCATATCCATGTCAACCAAAAATTCGATCAGTGGGATGATGTTATCGGGATCGCCAAAGATGGCTACGCGTTTGCCGTACAGGTACTGGTGCATATCGGTAATCATATCGAGCAAACGGCCACGTTCATCAGTAATCGATTCAGGAACTGAAACACGTCCGGCTTTGGCCAATGCCTGAATGAAACGGTCGGTAGCACGCAATCCTACAGGAATGTCGATGATCTCGAACGGCACTTTACACTGATTGTCAAGTACGATGGCAGCTTTCTGGGTTGCCCATTCGCCTAAGCCAAGGGTTTCCATGCTGTCGCCCATGCTCACCATTTCGGCAATGGTGGTTCCGCCTTTCGGATACATTTCGAATTTTCCGGTCATTGGCGTATCCAAAACATCCGAAGTGTCGGGCAACAAAACCGAGCGGACCTTCATCATTTTTGCGATGCGTTTCAATTCGCGCATATCGGCTGGTTCAACCCAGCCTGCCAGCAAGTTTACCTGACGGATCTTCTCGTTTGTTTTTTCAGCAAAATACTTGACAAAACTTTCGAGCATATTGGCGTAACCGGTAACATGCGAGCCTACATAACTTGGGGTTGAAGCGGCCAACACATGTTTCCCGAATGGCACTTTGCCTTCGTCGCGGGCTTTGTTCAGAATCTGGCCCAAGTCGTCGCCAATGGTTTCCGACAAACAGGTTGAATGAACAGCCACAATTTCAGGATCGTAAACCGAGAAAATGGTTTCAACAGCTTGCAGCAGGTTGGCCTGTCCGCCAAATACCGATGAACCTTCGGTGAATGAACTGGTTGCAGCCATGACCGGTTCTTTGTAGTGTTTGGTGAGGGCGCTCCGGTGATACGAGCAGCAGCCCTGCGAACCATGGCTATGAGGTAAACATCCGTGAACTCCCAGTGCAGCATACATGGCACCTACTGGCTGACAAGTTTTTGCCGGGTTGACGGTCAACGCATTGCGTTCTCTTACTTCGTTGGTTGTATGACGTAATAACATATCTTTTTCCTCCTATTAATAATGTTCGATGGCCATGCTTCCCACCAGTTCCGATTCGTTTTTCCAGGGCGCATCGATCAGTTTCCAAATATTGGTTGCCAGCATACGTTCCATTTCGAGGTAGAAATTGATTGCTCCATCGAAGCAGGTGTATGGGCCGCCGTAGTCGTAGCTGTGTAACTGTTTGAGTGGAACTCCGCATTTCTGTACCACATATTTTTCTTTGATACCGGCGCAGAAAATATCGGGTTTGTAGAATTCGATGAGTTTTTCGGTTTCCCAATGGTTCACATCGTCGATCACCAGGGAGTTCTTTTTCATCTCAGGCATCATACCGTCGTAATCCTTAAACTGGTAACCGCTTGCCTGCAATGCAGCTTTCTTCTCCACCAAATCTGGTCTGAAGTGCTCTTCATCTTTCGAAACCACCAGTTCTTCGATGTTTCGGGTATCGGCGTCAATCTTGATGTTCGGGATTACCTTACGTCCTTCGTAGTCGTCGCGGTGCGCAAACTCGTATCCGGCCGAAACCACGTTGATGCCTAACTCAGTAAACAAATCCTGATAATGGTGAGCGCGCGATCCTCCAACGAACATCATAGCAACCTTGCCCTCAACGCGTGGGCGCACTTTATCTTTTATTGCGGAAACTTTCACCATTTCGCGGGCGATAATTTCTTCCACTTTGGCTTTCAATTCGGCATCGCCAAAGAAGTCGGCAATTTTCCGGAGCGATTTGCAGCTTGAATCGGCACCTACAAAACTTACCTTGATCCACGGAATGCCATATTTTTCTTCCATCATCTCGGCGATGTAGTTGATCGAGCGGTGGCACATTACCATGTTCAAATCGGCAGTGTGTGCATATTCCATACTCTTGATGGTAGAGTTTCCTGAGAAAGTAGAGATCAAAGTGATTCCGGCTTCTTCGAACAAACGTTCGATTTCGAAAGCATCACCACCAATGTTGTATTCGCCCAAGAGGTTCACCTGGAATTTTCCTTCGCGTGGACGGTCGTTCAAACCAACCACGTTTTTAAATACACCGTTGTTGGCGATGTGGTGACCGGCCGACTGCGATACGCCACGATAACCTTCGCACGAGAACCCGAAAATGTTGATTCCCAACTCGGCTTTCATGTCGCGGGCAACAGAATGAACGTCGTCGCCAATCAAACCAACCGGACAGGTCGAGAAAATACCGATTGCTTTAGGCTTGAATATTTCGAAAGCTTCGCGAACAGCTTCTTTCAGTTTTGCTTCGCCACCAAATACGATGTTTTCGTCCTGCATATCGGTAGAAAAGCTGTAAGTGATAAAGTTATCACCACCTTCAGGAACACGGGTTTGGTTACGACGGGTTAACCAGGCGTAGAAACTACAGCCGATTGGACCGTGCACCAGGTTGATGATGTCGCGGGTTGGCCCCAACACTACCCCTTTACATCCGGCATAGGTACAACCACGCTGCGTAATGATACCCGGAGCAGTGCGCACATTGGCCATAATTTCCTGCTCGATATCAGGATCGTTGATCACAATCGCTTTAGCCCGTTTCTTTGCCAGTTTTGGCGGATATTTTTTCAGGATTTCTTCCCTGAGTACAATCGGGTCGGGCAACCCCTGGCTATAATCAAATCTTTTTGGCATAATCTTAAATTTTAATCGAGTGCTACATCGCCGGATTCACCGGTTCTCACTTTAATTGCATCAATCATCGGGATGACGAAAATTTTGCCGTCGCCCGGTTCGGGAGTCTGGTTGGCTTCAATGATGGTTTCAATCGCTTTGTCCTTATTGTCGTCGGTTACCACCAAGGTAATAACCCGCTGCGGACGAAGACGTGGTTCTTTCCCCAAATGAGCCAGCGCTTCAGGAAGATCTTTCTTTACACCCTCGAGTACTTTGGCATCCCAAAGTCCCTTGCCTCGTCCGAAAACTTTCCCGGTGGCAGTCATCGAAGGAAGTCCGGCATTCGACAGAGCGCGTTTGGTCGCGTTCATTTTGTCGATGCGTATAATGGCCATGATTAGCTTCATATCCTGAAATTTTTCGGGTTATAATTCTTTGGTTCCGCGGCTGATGGTGTAAGCTTCCTCAACCGGAGTAATGAAAATTTTGCCATCGCCAAAAGCGCCTTTAGGCTCGGTGCGGGCAGCTTCCATAATGGTGGTCACTGCAAAATCTTTATCCTCATCTTTAATTACCATGATCAACATTTCTTTCGGAAGCTCGTCGTAAGTAACATCGCCGATTTTGATACCGCGCTGTTTACCGCGACCTACCACCGGGATTTTTGTTACAGCCACATAACCAGCTTCAAACAAGGCCTTCAATACTTTACTCGATTTTTCAGGACGTACAATTGCTCTTATCATTAACATTTTTTGGTTCTCCTATCTTTTTGGTTTTTTGATTTTCTTGTTTCTGAGCTTCCAACTCCGCGATCAGGGGCTGAAGCCCGGTTTTTGTATTTGCTTTCATGTCCGTTGGCTAAAGCCGAACGGCAAAGAATAAGAAGCAATTAATCTTCGAAGTGATATCCTTTGCCGTCACATTCATGTGACGGACATCTGCAAAAACAGATCAATTAGTTCACAATTCCGAAATCGATCAGCAACGTTTCCAGTTCTTCCATCGCCAGCGGTTTTGGAATCACAAACTGGGTATTTTCGTTGATGGCTTTCGACAATGCGCGATATTCGTCGGCCTGACTGTGGCTTGGATCGTATTCGATTACCGTTTTGCGGTTGATTTCGGCACGCTGAACCATGTTGTCGCGCGGTACGAAGTGAATCATTTTGGTTCCCAACTGGCGGGCCAATTCTTCAATCATTTCGCGTTCATTGTCTACCTTACGCGAGTTACAGATCAAACCTCCGAGGCGAACGGTTCCGGCCTGTGCGTATTTGCTGATACCTTTACAAATGTTGTTGGCAGCGTACATCGCCATCATCTCTCCGGATACCACGATGTAGATTTCTTCGGCTTTCCCTTCGCGGATTGGCATGGCGAACCCACCGCAAACCACGTCGCCCAATACATCATAGAATGTGTAGTCGATTTTGTATTTTTCGTCCCAGGCGCCCAACTGCTCCAACAGGTTGATGGAAGTGATGATACCGCGACCGGCACAACCTACGCCTGGCTCGGGACCGCCCGATTCGACGCAGCGAACGCCGCCGTAACCAATTTTCACGATGTCTTCGAGGTCGATATCTTCACCTTCTTCACGGAGGGTATCCAAAACGGTTTTCTGGGCCAAACCACCCAGCAACAAGCGGGTTGAGTCGGCTTTAGGGTCGCAACCCACTACTTTTACATTGAATCCTGCTTCGACCAATCCGGCCACTGTGTTTTGTGTGGTAGTGGATTTTCCGATTCCACCTTTACCATAAATTGCGATCTTTCTCATTTTCGTATTTTTTACGGGTTTAACTTCTTTCGTTTGGCAAGGGCATTACCAGAACGATGCCAGAAGAGAAAAAAGGCAAAGGGCAAAAGGCAAAAGGCAAAGATAAAAGTGCTTTATATCTGCACGTTACCGCTATTAAAAAAAATAAACGGAGTTTGGCACGGTAGAAAAAGTCCTACATTTTGGTAGGAATGGCCAAACGGCTACACCAAATGTGTTTTTGGGCAGAAATTGAAGCCCAGCAAGGGTTTGAAGGGTGTTAATATTGGCTTAACCTACGTTTTGGTAGGAAAGGGGGAAGGGCAAAATGGGTAAGTTCAACTTCCAATTAACAAGCGTCCAAAGATTTCTATATACTTTCGAAATTCAAATCAACACTTTTAATCCTAAATCCCTTTTTGTGCCATACAATGCGGCATAATTGCTTGTTTTAAAGGTTCCAATTGGATATTCATTATCCAATACTCTTAGGATTTCATTATCGTTACAGTTCTGATTAATTAGGTCAATAATTCTCCGTCGCCTAGGTATTACGAAGTTTTTGACTTTGTTATTTCTAACTATCTTGTGATGTCTAGTATGATTTTCAATTATTTGATTATTTTTTTTGTCTCCTGTGTATTCGATAATGCAAAGATTTTGCTCTTCTGCATATTTATTAATTAGGTCATGATCTCGTTTTTGACCTCTAACATTTAATAAAACAAAGAAACAATTGCAATCTTTGTTTGCATTCTGAATAACTTTAAGCTTATCAATGTCTTTTTTTGCGTCTCTAAAATTACTTTGAATCTTTATTTCTATAGCAGTATGAAAAAACACAATAGGAATTGAAGAGAATCTTGCTTCAATTGGGCCCTTTTTATATTTGTCCTGAAGAATAATAGCTTCTGAAATCCACGTTCTCTCGCCAATGTTCTTTAAGATCACATTATCTACTCTTGGGAGAAGCTTTAATTCAGAATTATCTGATAGTATACTGGCTGCTGGTTTAATTTCAGTATGAGAAGACAAGTTTTTATTTAAGCAAAACAGTTTTAATCGATTGCATATTTCTGAAACAATATCTCGCTCTGTTATTGGGATATCTGCGACGACTTTATCATTTGCAAAGCCACTTAAATATTCTGATCTTATCTGTATCAGAATTGACTTAACGTATTCAAAGTCAGCATTCATAGAATAATTTTTTAGGTATGCTACAATCTACTTGAGGAATCATTCCCAAATATACCCAAATTCTATGTTTACTTAACTCGGTAAAAGATAAAAGATTTGAACAAAAAGAGGTTGAAAGCAATCGTGAATACTAAACCTAACAGGTTTTAGAAACCTGTTAGGTTTGGGGCAACGATATATTTCCAAAATTCTAAAAGCAAAACCAAACAGGTCTCGGAGACCTGTTTGGTTTATAAGAGAAAGCTATATCCCTGAAAGGTTTGGGTGGCGCGATTTCTAATCGCGCTGATTGAAAATTCGGAGATTAAAAATCTCCGCACCCGGAAAACCTCCCAAAATTTCCAAACTTTTGAAAAATTAGGAGATTTTGGAAAATGCAAAGTGTTCCTAAAATTTCAGTTTATGTGGGTCTTGTCGCGTATCGAATACCCGGAGAATATCAATGTTGCCTTTTCTATCGCGGTAAAAAAGGGTATTGTGTTTGGTGATTACACATTTCCTGACTCGCTTCTTTTCGTGAATTATCGGGAACTGATGCGGATTTGCAGCTATTTGGCCAATAACTCCTTCAGTAATTATAATGAAGTCGTTCACTACCTTATTATCCCAATGGATTTTAAGGTAATCAAGAATAGATGTTAAATCGTTTTCGGCAAGTGGAGACCAAATGATCAGCTTAGGCATTGGTGTATTTCTTTCGGATGTTTGCCATTACGGTTGCGTGAGGAATTCCACTTCCTGCATCAATTTCGTCAATCGCATCCTCAATTCCCTTTTTCTGTTCCTCTGTTAATTCATTCCAATCATTCATATCCTTTTTCCCATTAATGTAGTTTAAAATCACGCCATAGAGTTCTTCCAGCCGGCTCTGCTCAAGCGAATCGATTTGGCGAAATAACTTCAATTTTAAATCGGATACTGTCATCATTATGCGTTTTGCTCAAAGATACAAAAATTGAATATGGAATCCGAAAAAGTAGGATCTACAATTTCTTCTCCCAAAACATCATTTTCGGCACACAGTCATTGAAGCCCATTTTGCGGTAGAGAGCTTTGGCGTTTGTGTTGTCTTCGCGCACTTCGAGGTTTACGCGGCAATAGCCGTTTTGCGCGGCATAATTAATTATAGCCCGAAGTAAAAAGCTGCCGGCACCCATGTTCCGGCATTCGGGTGCCACAATAAAATCGTGAATGTTGATGAGTGGTTTGGCCTGAAAAGTAGAAAAGTTGATGTTGCAATTGGCCAGCCCGGCATACTGATCACCAGCCATCACGAAAAACCCCAGGAAACCGCTGTGCTGTTTCAATCCGGAAATGATCTGCGGCCCCAATCCTGCTGGCATTGGCCGGTTGTTGCCCATGGGGTCGTTCATGTAATCGTTCAAAAGCTTTATTAGTTGCGAACAATGTTCCGGGTTTTGAAGATCGACAGTCAGGATAGATAGTTCCATGAGATTCTGTTTTAAAATTTTTCAAGCCCGGATAGGGCTATATGTTAGTCACGACGGGTGAAACCCGTTGTTGAAGTACCGCAAATTTAGTTGAACCCCGTCGGGGTTCAATGTTTTCTTGTTCGTAATCCGACGGTTTCACCGCCGGTGATTAATATTATATCCCTTCGGGATAAATTCAATCTTTCAGTAATTCAATTCTTCAATCCTTATACTTTAAACCTCCAGGCATCAATATTGTACTTTTTTAGCCTGATGCCGAGCATCCGTTCGGTTACCTTTAACTCGTCGGCTGCTTTGGCAATGTTGCCTTTAGAGCTAACCAGAGCCTCGCGAATCAGTTGCTTTTCAACCTGCTCAACGGTAAACATCATCCCTCCTGAAGCTTTAGTATTGGTCGAGTCGGCTGTTTGCAACGATGGAGGAAGATTGTAACTATGAATCACGTTGTCCTGCGTTAAAATGCAGGCCCGTTCAATACAGTTTTCCAACTCGCGGATATTTCCGGGCCAGCGGTAAACCATCAGCATATTGAGCGCCGAGGTGGTTATCCGGCTAATCTTTGCTTTGTTGCGCTTGTTGAACTTCTCAATAAAATGATCGACCAGTGAAGGAATATCGTTGCGCCGGTCGCGCAAAGGCGGCACAAAAATCGGGAAGACATTAATACGGTAATACAAATCTTCGCGAAACTCGTTGTTCTGAATCATGTCTTCGAGGTTCCGGTTAGTGGCGCACACAATGCGCACATCCACTTTTATGGTTTCTGTTCCGCCCAAGCGTTCAAATTCGCGCTGTTGAATCAATCGCAGCAGCTTTACCTGTGTCGACATGGGGATATCGCCAATTTCGTCCAGAAAAATTGTTCCGCCGTCAGCCAGTTCAAAACGCCCTTTGCGGCGCGATTCGGCTCCGGTAAAAGCGCCTTTTTCGTGACCAAACAACTCGCTTTCAATCAGCGTATCGGGCAACGCCGAGCAATTCACTTTGATAAAATTCTTTTTTGCCCTCGGGCTTGAGAAATGGATGGCATCGGCGATCAACTCCTTCCCTATTCCGCTTTCTCCACGAATCAACACCGTTGAATTGGTTTCGGCAACCATGTTTACCAAACCGTATACATCGCGCATTTTGCTCGAATTGCCCACAATATTTCCGGGTCGGTGTTCGGTTTCAAGCTGACTTTGCAGTTGGATGTTCTTCTGTTTTAGAATTTCCATCTCTTCCAGCCGCTCCTGCTTTGCCCTTACTGTGCGCGAAATGAGCGAGCCAATGATGGAAAGCAACCAATGTTCTTCGTCGAATAAAATATGTGGATTGTAAAGTCGAACAATGCTAAGCGTTCCGGTAACTTTTCCTTCTTCGATAATCGGGATACAAATAAACGAAAGCTCCTGACCATCTTTGGTCAAATCCTGCCCGGTGCGATTCAGGAATAAACTTGATTTCGAAATTTTGTCAATCACTACGGGGCGCGCCATTTCAACCACACGGCCAATAATCCCTTCGCCCAGTTTATATTTTCCACGTGCCTGCTGTGCCGCGCTATAACCGTAAGCAGCTTCAATAATAATGCTTTCTGTCTCGCGGTTCAGGATAGTCAGGAAACCGCGTTCAGCTTTCAAGTGCTTAATCACCATTTCCAAAATTCCCGTCAAATCGTTTTTGAGTTCCTTACTCTGAATTAACCGCTGACTAATATCAAAAAGTAATACAAGCTCCTTGAGCCCGTAACATTCATTGCCTGCTTTTTTACATTTAAACTCCATAAAATACCATTTTGACAATGAAAATCACTATCGATTACCATTTTGAACAAATATGAACTAATTAACCATCAAATTACTACAAATAAATAATATATAAAAACATTTTAACAAAGACTTAACGAATTTATTTGTGCACTTAAAAACGAACGGACATTGTTAACATTCATTAATAATCAGAAAGTATTTGATTTTCTTATACTTTTGTGCCGATTTCGGGTTCGTAAGATGAAACTGTTAAACGTTATAGCTATTGTTCTCACTGTCCTGCTGCCATTTGAGATGGTAGCCAAAGCCCCGGTTATGGCCTACAATCAATCGCTGCCTAAACCTCATCGCATAATTCGGACTTGCTGTTCGTTTGGTACCGAAATGAAGATGTTCGCGTTGCCGGGAGTAAAACTTACAGAGACAACAAGCATCGAAAAAATCGGTGCACACCATTATTTAGGCGACCCTTCTGAAGAAAACGGAATTATTTATTCGCGCCGTGGAGGTTTTATTGATATGGGTCATTTACGCGACCAGGCCGACTGGACAGCCTTTCTTTATACGCAAATTCTAAAAAACAAAACTATAGGTAATTGGTCAATGGTTTTGGGACACGAAGGAGGAGAAAAAAATCTCAGTATCAAACTTTCTTCAAACCTCGACAACCAGGATATCATTAGGCTAGCCGGTAAAATTGCCTACGACCTTTCGGTATGGCACGAAATTGCAACCTGGTTTGGAGCATCAACCATACCTTTTATTCCTGAACGATATTCGAGCTTTTCAATTGAAGATGCCTATTCAAATCTTTTAGGAGTTACCATTGGAATGCAAGCCTTACAATGCGAATTACCTTACGAACAGGCAGTTACCCAACTTATTGAAAAATGCCTGCAAAATTTGGAAGCGGTACCAACCGAAACAGAAACATATATAGCAATGGAAGCAGTACGCGATGTTTGGTGGACCCGCGAAAGGAAATTACCAAGTGCTAAGGTACTAATTGAACGTCAAATACAAGTTTATCCCTGCCTAAAGCCTTGGCTTGTCCCCGGTATGAAATCGACCAATCCATATCCCGAAGAATTAAGCGTTCCAATTCTATCATCTAATGGTCAATATCTTAATAGCTTCTACAAGCTTGAATTCAGATTAAATTATAAATTCCCTTTTAAAAAAATTTTCCCGGAACGTAAAACGCGTAGCATTACTCAAAACGACTTCGACCGTATGCTGTCTCAGGTAGAGGCAGAAGTTTCCAGAAAAAACAATGTAGTAAAAGGGAAAAGGCGAAATTAGCTTTAACCTAACTTTGCTTTCTTATGAATTATTCTTCATTCCAGGCTTTATCAGGGTCCAGCTTTTTATTTCGTTGTATCCTTGCCTGAAGTTCGAATGTACGAATACGGTCTTTATATAAATTATTGGCATTCATTTTAGCCACATTAAGTGAGGCATCTGTATTGTCCTCCCATCGACGGCACAAATAAATAGGCTGATAAACACGGCCAATTTTATATTTTCCTGAAATAGCAAGACCCAAAGCATAATCTTCGCCATAGCTTACATTTGGCACACGAATCTCACGTAAAATAGGTGTATAAAAAGCTCTCGGAGCTCCTAAGCCATTAATTCGCAAAGCATTATTCGGTCCATTATCATCGGTCCATTCCCGATGATCAATTACACCCGGAGGAATCTCTTCCAAATTAAAATTGGTCATTCGGTAACTGCCAACAACCATTGCACAATTTTCTTCATAGAATTTATCAACGATTGTTTGAAGTGTGTTTTCATTAACATACAAATCATCACTATCGAGCTGAACAATAAATTTGCCACATTCCGGGTGAAAAAGCGCTTCATTCCAGCAACCTCCAATACCAAGGTCTTTTCGTTCAGGGATAACATGGATCAACTTTCCCTGCTTAGCGTATTCTTCAAGAATTTTAGATGTTCCATCGGTCGAGTAATTATCAACAACAATCAGGTTAAAGTTGAAAGATGTTTTTTGTATCAATACCGAAACAATAGCATCGCGAATGGTTTTTGCACGATTTTTAACGGGAATAATTACGGTAGCTTCGGTTTCGAAATCCTCTGAAAGAATAGTTTCCGGGAAAGGAGCAAGTAATAAAGCGCCTATATCGCGCAAATGAGTCCTACAAACCTGTTCCATTTCCAACTGCCTTTCCCGAGTAGAGGCTTTCACGTAATCAAATTGTTTTTCTCCTGATGTCCGGGTATCTGTTTCTACTTTGGTAAACAAATATTCAGGAATACGTACCAGTTCACCCATGCGGCTGGCCCGTAGCCTTAAAGCATAACTCCCGGCATATTTCAATGTCTCATAATTTTCGTACCTGAATGCTTTCAAAACTTCAGAACGATAAAACCTGACAGGCCCGAAGTTAAAATCGTCGCGTAAACTTCCCAATTGATAATCGATGGTCGGGTATGATGAAAGAACCCCGTCCTTAACCTCTAAATAATCAGCATAAACCATCGGTGCATCGGTGTACTCGGCAACTTGGACCATTCGTTCTATTGCTCCTGCCCCAATATTAATAGCCGATTCATCGAGTGCCAGCAAAGCAAAATCGGCTCGGAGAAGTTTGGCAATCAACCGTATCGTAGAGCACGAATTATTCTCTTCAACAGTCACTATCTGGCAATGGGTAAGTTGAACATGCTCCCGTGCCAAAACATAAATCTCGCGAACTAAGATCGAAGTTCGCAGCTGATCAATTAATTTCTGGCTTTCCTCCTGCGCAGTATATACAAAAAAACAATCGACTGTTCGTTTCATGTTGGGTCCTCTTTACATTTTAATCACTTTCATTTTAGTAGGTTCACTTTCGTTGTGAAGCCTGTCGACAGCTGAAACCCGGATTTCGTATTTCTTCTGTAATTTACATGAATTTGGCCTAAAAGAAATGCTTTTATGCTTAGTAATGGTAAAAATATTTTCAGATTTCTGTGCATCAAAAGTTGTTCCAACCGGGTTCAGATACACAACAAAGCTTACAGGTTTATCCATCTCGTTCTGTGTTTTTACCACTTTCCATTTCAATTTATGGCCTCTCTTTCTGAACCGTTTGGGCACTATTGGAGGTGTCTTATCAATCCAAGGCATTTGCGGTATCAATGCAGGTGACTTGTAAAGGTTTTCGCGCAAATGTTTATCGAAACCATACAGGTCTCTCTTAAAATGAATACTGCTATAAAAGGCACTTCCGCCCAATTTGGGATTTTGACGAACGATTTGAATTTGCTTTACAAGTTGATCTGGGTCCCTCCACTCCGGAATTGTCGAATTTGCATCAAGTTTGTACACTCCGTGCCCTACATACATTGCCCTGTTATAGACATGATCGGCCCACCATTTAGATAATTTCAAAAAATCAACCGAAGGGTGACCAATTTGCCAATATAACTGAGGAAGACAATAGTCAATCCAACCATTTTTTTGCCACTTCAGAACATCAGCGTACAAGTGGTCGAAGTTAGTTGTTCCGGCTTTTGTATCCGATCCATCAGGATCATCAGACATATTTCTCCAAACGCCAAATGGACTGATTCCAAATTTCACCCATGGTTTTGTTCGTTTTATGATTTCAGAAAGGCTTTTAATCAGAATATCAACATTATCACGCCTCCAGTCGGCTTTATTCCCCGCTGAAAATCCACGATTATACCTTTCGAATGAAACCTGATCAGGGAAATCTTCCTTCAATGGATAGGGGTAAAAATAATCGTCAAAATGTATTGCATCAATATCATACCTTGAAACAATATCTGTTACAATTTTAACAACAAACTCGCGTGTTTGCGGCAAGCCCGGATCAAAATAGAGTTTATCTCCATAATTCACAATCCAATCGGGATGCTTAAAAGCGATATGATTGGCCGAAAGCGGGTCTGATGTATTTTGGGCAACCCTGAAAGGATTTAACCATGCATGAAATTCCATATTCCGTTTGTGACATTCATCAACCCAGAACTGTAACGGATCGTAAAACGGAACAGGCGCCTTACCCTGTGTACCAGTCAAATACCTCGACCAAGGCTCTAAATCGGACTTGTAAAAAGCATCAGCAGCAGGTCTAATTTGCATAATAATGGCATTCATGCCGTTTTTTTTGTGCATATCCAATAAATCGATTACCTCCTTTTTCTGCTGATCGGTGGACAACCCTGGCTTTGATGGCCAATCGATGTTGTTCACCGTGGCAACCCAAACAGCGCGAAACTCTCTTTTGGGATTTGTTTGTCCGTAAACAGTAGAAAAAGTCAATATCAATAGAGCTAAAAGAATCCTAAACATATTTAACAATTTTATCCCAGCAAAACATATTAAACAAATAATGACAGCAAAAATACAAAGTATTTATTAATAACTCTATGTTAAAAATACCACGACACAAAAAAACAATAACCATGGCAATTTGTGTAAAAAACACAATTACAAAAGGGTTATTTGAATCATCATCTAGTTTTTTTCATTTTAAAATTCAAACATTTTTTATTTACATTTTGATTTTCAGCTAATTATAAATTTTAAAAAATTGATAATTTTATTTTTTTCATGGCACCTACATTTGGAGGATTATTTATTTTTAGTATTTTTGCCCCATCGAATAGATGATAACGTTCTACACGGTAATTCTTTTTAAAATACAATACACTTGGCGAACCAAAGTAATACTTTACATGTTATTTAGGTAACATCCCAAAAGTTGTTAACTTTGATGAGCTTATGGTTTATTAGGTTTAGTTGGTTTAGGTTAGTTTCCCGTCGTAACGGGTGGAAAGGCTGTCAGAGGGCAGCCTTTTCTTTTTATTTAAATTTATTGTTTACAACGCCATTTTAGGATAAAGTTAATTTTTCAGGAAGAAAATAATTGTTGCAATTAATCCTGCTGAAACAACTATCCAGCGTAGAACTTCAGGTTTTATCCTGCCAGCTAGCATTCCGCCTACCCAACCACCTAATAAAGATCCAAAAATCATTATAAAGGCTACAAACCAATATACTTTTCCAGAGAAGGCAAAGTAAATAGCTGCTGCAAAATTAATTGCAAAACCTAATGCCTGTTTCAAAAAATTTAAACTTGTTAGGTTCTCGTCGGTAACCAATCCGAGTGTGGCCATTAAAATTACTCCTAAACCAGCTCCAAAATAACCGCCATATACTGCTGCCATAAAAACAAGGCTCATCATAAATATTGGGCTGTGATGTTCGTTATGTGCTTGACCGATGCGGGATACAACCCAATTTTTAATTTTAGCCTGCAAGGCCAATAATAGCGTTGCAAGTAATATAAGGTAAGGAATTATAACTCTGAACGTTTCTTCATTTGTATTTAAGATTAGTAAACCTCCAACTACGCCGCCCAATACACCAACAGGGAGCAATTTGATTAATCGCTTGCGCTGCGACTGAAACTCACGCCGTTGAGCCCACATTCCACCAATTGTTCCTGGAACCAAAGCAACCGTATTGGTAACATTGGCAACAACCGGCGAAATACCAACTGCTAACAATACCGGAAACGAGACCAAAGTTCCTCCACCTGCTATGGCATTTATAAATCCAGCTGTAACCGCAGCTAAAAAAACAAGTATTTCATTTAAAGTTGACATGTTATTCTTCCGATAAAAGCTGTAAAGATGGAAAAAAGCTCGAAAATGAATATGTAATTCTGAAGTAAATTAGCATTAAATTGTCCGTACAAATCAGGAACGAAGTTGACTTGAGTCCAAACCATTTCGTCCGGCTCAAAGTTGGGGACTGAGACTTGAAAGAAGTACCGATTGTTGAAGAAAATTAAAAGTATAAACAACAAAAATCTGGAATTTCCTGTTTTGAGCAAGTACTAATAATTGTTAATTAACACTAAATCTGAAACAAAGGTTGATTTATTCGCGTAACCTGCTTTGACTTTGCAAATCTAATTTGAACTTTTTGGGTTGATTGGTTTTTTGTGAAAGCAAAGTTCGTAAGGTAATTTTAGTTGTTTGTTTAGTGAAAAGCGGTGAGCACCACCGCTTTTCACTTTTTTATTTCATCAAAAGTTCTGATAATTCCAATTTTTGTAGTCTATACGGTTTTTAAAGCAAATTTGATATTTAATTTCTGCCTACAAACCAAGCCATTTTAATATATAATCAACATCTGACGAATTTTAAATCATAACATGTAACGTAGTTTTGTTTAAGCTTAACATTAAACCGACAAACTTTTTAAAATTTTAATAAAAGTGTATCTGATTTCAAAAATAAATTAAATACATTTGTAGTGTTTTAACCTGGATAAAAATATGACTATGGCTTTTCCTCAGGTAAATAATAATGACAACAGAGAAATGAATGTCGTTGAAATGAAGAATAATTCGCAAAAGCGTAAGATAATCAAAAATCTGTTTCTTCACGGAGCAATGACTAATACGGATTTAGGTAAGTTCGTAAAACTAAGTACTCCGAAAATAATAAGTTTACTCAACGAACTAAAAGAAGAAGGTATTGTTGAAGAATTGGGCCAGGGAAATTCGAGTGGAGGCCGACGTCCCAATTTATATGGCAACAAAGAGGATGCTTTTTATATCATCGGGATATCGATCAATCTGTATAAAACATCTGTAACAATATTTAATGCCAAGAACCAGAGCGTTGTTGATGATCAAATATTAACATTAAACATATCGCATGGAATAAGCATTATCGATCCAATTGTTGAATTTACTGAAAATGTCATTCGCGAAAAAGGAATTGTAAGAGAAAAGATTCTTGGTATTGGTATTGAAATGCCAGGGATGGTTGATTCGGCAACCGGAATAAATAAAACACACATGGTTTCAGATCGCCCTGTTGCTGAAATATTTAGAGATAAGTTTGATTTAAAGGTAATCATCGAAAACGATGCCAAAGCACGAGCCTTCGCCGAACTTCGGTTTGGAATGGCTCACTCCAGAAAAAACGTCCTGGCACTTCAGTTAGATTGGGGTATTGGTTTGGGCATAATAGTAAACGGAAAACTTTATAAAGGTCGGGATGGATTTGCCGGTGAATTTGGACATCTTCCAATGGTAGATAATGGATTGCTTTGCAGGTGCGGTAAACGCGGTTGCCTCGAAACTGTAGCTTCGGGTACAGCTATTGCCCGATTGGCCAGAGAAGGAGTCGAATCCGGACATTCATCCTTCTTGGAAGGTTTCGCCGATAACGATAACAATGAAATTAAAAAAGTTATTCTGGCAGCCACTATGGGCGACCAATATTCAATAACAATGTTGGCTAATGTTGGTCAATGGCTGGGAAAGGGTCTTGCTTATTTGATTCAGATATTCAATCCGGAGCTGATTATTTTGGGAGGCCCAATTGCTGAATCCAATCAATACATCTTACCGCCAATTCAACAATCGATTCAGGCATTTTGCATACCTGATCTGGTGAAAGATATACAAATCAAGGTCTCGGAATTGGGGAGCAAGGCCGGGATATTGGGTGTTGCTGCCCTATTTCTCGAAAACGAACTTGATAGAAATTAATTATTCAACAAAACTCAAAATCAGATTGGATGTTTTCTTTCTCAAAATGCATCCATTTTTTCAAAATATAAAAATATGAAAACAAGAGAATTCAGCAAGGTTGAGCAAATATTCCTTCAGCAGGCAGGAATTGAAAAGATGAGTACGAAAATTCCCTATATTACAGTTGAGAATTTTCCGAAGTTGGGTATGCTTGCCGCTTTACGTTTCCTGGAATGGGTAAGTAAAAACCCCAAGGGAGTAATTAGCCTGCCAACGGGAAAAACGTCGGAATACTTCATCAAATACACCAAATTTTTTCTTGAAAACTGGGATACTCCTCGCGGACAGGGACTTCTGGGTTCTCACGGACTCGCAGGTGTTATGAAGCCTGAATTAGGTGGGCTCCATTTTGTGCAAATGGACGAATTTTATCCAATTTCATCGAAGCAACACAATAGTTTTTATAATTATATTGAAAATTATTACATCAAAGGATTCGGACTTGATGCTTCTAAAGCATTATTAATCAATTCAGATGAAATCTCACTTCCAGATGGGAAAACATACCTGGAAATTTTTCCTGATTTAAGAATTGACTTATCTCTTCGATTCCGCGAAGCAAAAACAAGTAATGAAAAATTACAACAGAAAGCCATCTTTGCTATCGACAATTGGTGCTCTGAATATGAACAGAAGATTCGTGAGCTTGGAGGAATTGGATTCTTCATGTCGGGAATTGGACCTGATGGACATATTGCATTCAATACCCGTGGAACTGATCATTTTTCAACAACACGATTAACGGCGACAAACTTTGAAACACAGGCAGTTGCTGCCGGCGATTTAGGTGGTATTGAGGTTTCACGAAACCGGTTGGTTATCACTATCGGACTTGATACAATTACTTTTAATCCCAATGCCACAGCTATTGTATTTGCCGCAGGAGAAGCTATTGCAGATGTAATTAAAAATTCTCTCGAAAACGAACCATCCAATCATTATCCGGCAAGTGCATTGGCAAAACTACCAAATGGTCGTTTCTATCTAACCAATGGAGCAGCAGTTAAATTAACCGACAGCATCGACAAATATTATCAAACCGGAGAGTGGACTCATCAGAAAACCGAACGAGCAGTTATTGATATTTGTGCTAAAATAAACAAGTTTGGGCATAAACTTACTTTGGACGATTTGAAGGCTGACAAATATTGCAGTTTAATACCAAACTTAACCGAAAATACTGTACGGGAAGTTATTGACTCGGTTACTGCGAAGCTAAACAAAGGTATGGAACGCGAATCGAACCAGGTATATTATCATACTGGGCCACACCACGACGATATAATGCTGGGAATCATGCCTTTTATTAACAGACAACTACGCGATGCAAGCAACGAATTCCATTTTACTGTTTTGACTTCAGGTTTTACCTCGGTTATAAACCAATATTTAAGCGGATTATTGAATGAAACTCTCAGTTTGATAAGCAAAGGGAAAATTGAGATGGTTAGCTTCCCCGATTTCTTTGAAGAAGGATACAAATTTAAGTGGGACAAAGATATTTACCATTACCTCGATAGTGTTGCATCGAATAACGAAGCAGAAAAGCGTCGTGGTGTATGTCATCGGGTTGTTCGTGCCATTGTTCAAATATGGGAAGTAAGCAATCGCGAACAACTGATCAATACCATAGTTGAAATACTCGATAGTTTAAAAAACACTTACGATGGAGGTAAAAACCCACCAAAGATTCAGACTTTAAAAGGAATGATTCGTGAAATGGAAGAAGAATTGGTCTGGGCTCATTATGGTGTACCTGTAAAAAATGTCCATCACCTACGATTAGGCTTTTACCAGGGTTCTACTTTTGGGCAACAGCCTGATAATAAACGCGATGTACTTCCAATTCTGGAACAATTCCGTAAATTTAAACCAACACGTATTAGCCTGGCCATGGATCCTGAAGGAAGTGGGCCAGATACCCATTATAAAGTACTAAAATCGATTGCAGCAGCAGTTAAAGAATGGGCACAGGAAGAAGACTTAACAAATTTACGTGTAATTGGTTACCGAAATGTATGGTTCAGGTATCATCCGGCTGACACAGAAATTATAGCACCTGTATCATTAAATGCCCTAGCAATACTCGATTCATCATTTACCGAATGCTATTTAAGCCAAGTCGACGCATCATTCCCCAGCTACCAGTTGGACGGTAAGTTCAGTCAACTAACACAACGTATTTGGGTTGAACAACTTAAACAAATCCAATTGCTTCTAGGTAAAGATTTCTTCTATCAACACGAAAAGCCTCTTGTACGCGCAACTCACGGACTAATTTATATGAAAGAGCTTACTGTTGATCAATTTATTGAAGTAGCCAATACTTTGGAAAAATCGATGGAAGGAGTAAGCATTTAATAAATATCTACCAAACAATGAAACAGGCTGACCTTGATGGGCCAGCCTGTTTTGTATTCAGCAATAATATAAACTTATAATCGCAATTATATCTTAATTTGGTATTCTGAAGTTATTTTTTACCTTAGTAAATCATAATACTTCAATGATGTACAAAAAACTGAGTATAAAAGAATGGGCTGTTGAAGATCGTCCTCGCGAAAAAATGCTGGTAAAAGGAGTTCGCTCGCTTTCAGAAGCTGAATTACTGGCCATATTAATAGGATCGGGCAATATAGAAGAATCAGCGGTTGAAGTTTCACGTAAAATACTAGCTTCAGTAAATAATAACCTCAATGAACTGGGAAAGAAATCGATAACCGATCTGAAAAAGTTTAAAGGCATTGGTGAAGTCAAAGCGATTACAATAACTGCAGCACTTGAACTTGGCCGCCGGCGTAAAGAAACAGAGCCCGAAGAAAGGCCCAAAATAACTACCAGTTCAGATGCCGCACGAATTTTTAGTCCGTTACTGTGTGATCTTTCTCACGAAGAATTCTGGGTTTTGCTTTTAAACCGTAACAACCTGATTATAGATAAATTCATGGTCAGCCAGGGCGGTTTGTCCGGAACAATTATAGATATACGGATTATTCTGAAAACAGCACTTGAAAAATTAGCTTGCTCGTTAATTTTATGCCATAATCACCCTTCAGGAAATCTTGTTCCAAGTCAGGCAGATAAAGACATCACAAACAAATTAAGGGATGCAGGCAAGCTTATGGATATTCCGGTAATCGACCACATTATTATCGGAAACAATTCGTTTTTTAGCTTTGCCGATGAAGGTTTAATCTGATTCAGGGACAATATAAGGCATATTTTGTTAGTTTTAACAAACGAAAAACGAAGGAACGTTGGTAACTTCTTTGTCATCCAATATTTTGGTTTATATTCCAGAATCCACTGCAAGAGTGGAATTTACGTTTAGGTTTATTTTCAGGGCGATTCTTGGAGTCAATGTCTCTTTTTCCAGAGATAAAGAAGAATTCTGCCTTTCGGAATTGCCAAAAATAAACTACTCAGGCACCAATGTTTTTTCAGGCCTTTTCCTAAAGGCCCATTCAATCCTATTTGAAAAAACTATAACTAATCAAGCCATCGACTGTGTTGATTTTCAAGAGATAAAATTATTCTTTTCAACTTCCACCGATTCGTTTTTACCCTTCGATCCTTTTGCCGTAACTTTTTATTTAATAACCCGTTACGAAGAGTATTTGAGCGAAACGACAGATAATCACGACCGGTTTATCGATTCGGAAAACCTGCTGGTAAAACTTGGATTACACCAAATACCGATTGTAGATCAAATTGCTTATTGGATTGCTGATGCACTTTCAACCACCTATCCAACATTTCAGGCAAGGAAAAGAACCTTTCGTTTGCTGACCACCATAGACATTGATAACGCCTGGGCATTTAAAAATAAAAGCATGGTAATTTCGGCTGGCGGAATGGCCAAGACCGCGCTAACCGGGAAATGGGATGAGCTGATTCAACGAACATCAGTTTTGCTACGCCTGCAAAGTGATCCTTATGACACATACGAGTATATTCTTGAAATTTATAAAGGAAGGCTCGACAAACTTTTGTTCTTTTTCCTTGTTGGCGACCGCAATCTGTTCGACAAAAACATATCTCATAAAAACGATTCATTCAGAAAATTAATCCTTGATATAGCCGGCCAATGCGAGGTTGGTCTTCATCCTTCGTATTCGTCGAACGAAAAACCCTGGATGTTCGAAACAGAAAAAGAGCGTCTGGAAAACATTGTTGGACATACAGTTACAAAAAGCCGACAACACTTTTTAAAACTGAAATTTCCTAAAACATACCAAACTGCTATAAAAGCAGGGATAATCGACGACTTCACAATGGGATTCGCCAACATGGCAGGATTTCGCGCCGGAACCTGTACTCCATTCCCTTTTTTCGATCTGGAAAAAAATGAACAAACACAATTGATGATTCATCCTTTTCAAATAATGGATGTTACTCTAAAAGATTATATGAACCTTCAGCCCGAAGAAGCCTGGCAATTAACTAATAAAATGATGGATGAAGTAAAAAAAGTGAATGGAACTTTTATTTGTCTGTTCCACAATGAATCGCTGCACGATTTAGCCCAATGGCAAGGATGGAGAAAAGTTTTTAAGCAACTCACAGATAAAGGAATAAATTTGGAAAATGAATACTCCTGAAATCAGCTTCGTTGACAACTCAAACATAGACCGGAAGAAATGGGACAAGTGTATCTCAGAATCGCCACACGGAATAGGCTATGCTTACAGCTGGTACCTCGATCGCATTTGCTCCCATTGGGATGCTTTGATTTCGGACGATTATTGCTACGTTATGCCGTTGGTAAACAATCAGAAATACGGCATTAAGTACATTTACCAACCATTTTTCACTCAACAATTGGGTGTTTTTTCGGCATTGCCAGTAAACGAAACTACAGTTGAACAATTTATAAAAGCAATCCCCTCAAGGTTCAGACTTGCCGATTTAAACCTAAACCTTGGAAATACAATTAAAAATTCTCAAATCTCTTTAAAAAAAAATACAACTTATCATCTTTCACTGAATTCAGGTTTTCAGGAAATTCAATTGGCATACAATACAAACACCAAAAGGAACATTCAGAAAGCCTTACAGAGTAAATTGATTGTTTCCGAGTCTATAGAGATCGACCGTTTTATTGCATTTACGCAAAACAACTTAGCAAGTAAAGCACCGGAAGTAAAACAAGAGCATTATCTCTCCTTCAGTGAAATTATCAGGTATGCCTTGGCCAATAAGCTAGGCAAAATAAATGTAGTTGTAAACGAACGAGGCAATTGGTTGTCAGCAGTTTTTTTTCTGAAAACCAATCAGAAGTGTATCTATCTCGCAGCTTCCTCAACCCAGGAAGGGATAGGAAAAAGTGCTATGTTCCTTTTGATTGATACCTTTATCAGGCAAAATGCCGCAAGCAACCTGATTCTGGATTTTGAAGGTTCAAATATTCCTGGAGTTGCCCGATTTTATACTGGTTTTGGTGCAAATCCTCAAACTTACTATTCGGTCCACATCAATCGATTGCCTTGGATAGTCCGTCTTTTAAAGAAATAAGCCTTCAATCAAAATTTCACAAAATCTATATTGTAAAGCATCCCTCGCGTTTGCTAATTTTATATTACTTTCGCCGAAACTTTTTAGAACATGAAAGTAAATATATTAGGAGAGTCAAACTCCATTTTCAATCAGTTCATTTCAGAAATTCGTTGTGAAGTAATCCAGAAGGATCCAATGCGGTTCCGCAGAAACCTTCAGCGGTTGGGCGAAATTTTCGCTTATGAGATCAGCAAAACAATGGATTACGAAATTACCGAAATCAAAACGCCTCTCGGAATTGCCCCGGTTTCAACATTGGTTCAACACCCGGTGTTAGCTACTATTTTACGTGCCGGATTACCTGTTCAGCAAGGCTTGCTGAATGTTTTCGACCGTGCTGAAAATGCATTTATTTCGGCTTACCGGAAATACGATACAGCCGGTGAATTTCACATCGAGTTCGAATATTTGGCCACTCCTTCGCTCGACGGCAAAACGTTGATTCTGTCAGACCCAATGCTGGCTTCGGGCGCTTCGATGGAAATTGGTTATCATGCCATGTTGCAGAAAGGTTCGCCAAAACACATTCATTTGGTGGCAGTTATTGCCAGTGCTCAAGGCGTGGAACATGTGGTAAAGCACATCCAGGATGAAAATGTTACCTTGTGGATTGGAGCTGTTGACCCGGAAATGACACCAATGTCGTACATTGTACCCGGATTGGGCGATGCCGGCGATTTGGCTTTCGGGGCAAAGATAGATTCACATTAGACGATTGAAGATTAACGATTAATGATCAACGATTGAAGAAGCAAAATCGGCAATCGTTGATCGTTAATCTCAAATCAAAATCACTCCCACACCGAACAGCACTGTAAACAATAGTGTTGTAAGCGATAATTTTTTCAAAAACGGATCGAATTTCCGAGGCTCTGCAACTCGGTTAATCTGCATTAAATCACGCACAAACAACGGAAAAGAAATCAGGAAGAGCCACTGAAAACCTGATTTGAAGTTTAGCACTGAAAAGACAACGGCAGCAATCATTCCTCCTGAAATCATCAGCGTGTGATACAGTTTTCCTTTCGCGCCGCCCATGCGCACAATCATGGTATTTTTTCCTGAAGTGCGATCGTTATCCACGTCGCGCATGTTGTTCAAATTCAAAACGCCAGTGCTAAAAAGCCCGATGGAAATGGCCGGAAGAAAAACCAAACCATTGATTTGATGGGTATTCAGAAAATAGGCGCCAACAACGGGCAGCAAACCAAAAAACAAGAAAACAGCAAGATCGCCCAATCCGGCGTAACCATACGGATTGCTTCCGGCAGTATATTTAAATGCGGCAATCAGCGCCAAAACGCCGAGTGCAATGTAGATGCCGAAAACTGACAGCGAAAGTCCTTTGGTTCCTTCGACCACCAGCCAGATTCCCGAGGCCAGACTCAGCAAAGCCAGTACGATCATTCCGTTGCGCATTTGCCCCGGAGTAATTTCGCCTCCCTGAACCGTGCGTCGAGGGCCAACCCGTTTATCATTGTCGGTTCCTTTCTGGAAATCGCCATAGTCGTTGGCAAAATTCGAGAATATCTGGATAAACAACGCTGTAACAATGGCCAGAACAGTGATTTTCAGGTTAAAACCTTCGTCCAACCCAGCCAAAGCTGCCCCCATCAAGATGCCTGAAACCGCCAGTGGCAAAGTCCTTAACCGCGCCGCTTTTACCCAACTTTTTAGTGATGCCATGTTTTGGATCTGATTTTTAATCGCAAAGAACACAAAGTTTTGCGCAAAGTTTCACAAAGTATTTAATTCATTCTTTGCGTGACTTCGCGGTTCACTCTGAGTGACTTTGCGGTTATTCTTTTTATTCCTGAATAATTAAGGAAACTTCGGAAACTTCTTGAAATCGGGTTTGCGTTTTTCGAGGAACGCGTGTTTTCCTTCCTGAGCCTCTTCAGTGAGGTAATACAGCAAAGTGGCATTTCCGGCAAATTCCTGAATACCGATTTGTCCGTCAAGTTCGGCATTCAACCCCAGTTTTAACATACGCAAAGCCAGCGGACTATGCTCCTGCATTTTTTGTGCCCAGGCAACCACTTCGTCTTCCAACTGGTCGAATGGAACCACTTTGTTCACCAAACCCATTTCCAGAGCCTCGGCAGCCGAGTACTGGCGGCACATGAACCAAATTTCGCGAGCTTTCTTCTGACCGACAATGCTAGCCAAATACGACGAACCCAAGCCTGCATCGAAACTGCCCACTTTAGGACCAGTCTGCCCGAAGATGGCATTTTCGCTGGCAATACTAATGTCGCAAACCACATGTAAAACGTGTCCGCCGCCAATGGCGTAGCCGTTTACCATGGCAATCACCGGTTTGGGCATCGAGCGAATTTGCTTCTGCACTTCCAAAATATTCAGGCGCGGAATACCATTTTTATCAATGTATCCGCCAATTCCCTTTACGGTTTGGTCGCCACCGGCACAAAAAGCTTTGTCGCCGGCACCGGTTAAAACGATCACATTGATGCGCTGATCCTCGCGGCAAATGCGCAAAGCTTCGCTGATTTCGTTCACCGTTGTTGGCCGGAATGCGTTGCGGTAGCGCTCGCGGTTGATGGTGATTTTGCCGATTCCGTCGAAGTATTCAAAAAAGATGTCTTCGTATTCTTTAATGGTTTCCCAGGTACGTTTTGTTGTCATAGTATGTTATGTTTCTGTTTGCCTTTACTATTGAACCCGCTTCGGGGTTCTAACTTTATCTTATTCGCTACCCTGCACTACGTACAGGGTCATTCATATTGAACCACTTGCGTGGTTTCTCCAAATCCCGAAGGGATTTACTGTTGATCACCACGGGTATAACCCGTGGAAAAGAGAGCTACAGCAGATAAACCCCGAAGTGGGTTCAATTCTTATCTCACCCTTTTACTCTCCTAAACAACTCCCGAAACGCACTCACATTCAGCTCTGCATCGGTAAAAACTTCAAGCACAGCGGCTTTTCGATTGGGTGAATAAAATTCAGTTAACGCTAGTGTCAATTCATTTTCGTTGATAGCTGAAAAATATTCCAAACCGAATGCTTTGGCCAAACCTTCGGCTTTGTGAGTATTCTCTGTAAAGAAATGTTCCCGGAATGCCGGAGTTTCGCCCGGACCTTTAATCATGCTGAAGATATTGCCACCGCCATTGTGAATAACAATGATGTGCAGATTCGTGCCGATGTATTTGTTCCACAGGGCGTTCGAGTCGTAAAAGAACGACAAATCACCAACGATTACTGTATTTACTTTGCCTGATTCGCTGGCAAAACCAACGACGGTGGATAAACAGCCATCGATTCCGGCGGTACCACGATTGCTGTAGTATTCAGCCTGTTTCACTCGATTATGAATGAGTGCATACCGCACCGGCGAGCTGTTTCCCAAATGAATTACCGAGTTTTCAGGAATATTTTTGCCAATTAATTCAAAAGCTTTCAGGTCGGAAAATTCGCAGTTCGCTACAAATTCATCGCGCAACTGATTGACCCGATTTTCTTTGCTTTTCCATAGTTTCAGATAGTCTGAATTGGTTTGTATTTCTTGTTCGGCAAGCGATTCAAAGAAATCAGCGGCTTCGGTTTGAACGACTTTGGTGAGTGATTGATAGGTGTCGAAATGTTCGGCTCCCAAACTCAAATGCCAGTGTTCGGCGGGCTTGCTTTTCCGCAGAAATTGCTTGAGCGATTTGGAAACAAATTGTCCGCCCAAAGTAATCAGCAAATCAGGATTGTAATCCATTGTGTTTTCTTCGAGAATGGCAGCCATCAGCGCATCGATGCTTCCTACAAACTTCTCGTCGTGCAAATTCGAAAGGTATTCGTGCAAAACAACTGCTCCGGTTTTTGCTACAAATGCTGCAAGTGCCTTTTCAAGTGCCGGATTTGGATTCAGCTGTCCGGCCAGCACCATTATTTTTCTCGATTGACTGACAATTTCAGCCAATCCGGAAAGCTCTGTTTCCGAAACTTTGGGTTTTACCGGGGCAATTGCAATATCTTTTACTTCAGGTAATTCGGCATCAATTAACTGATGCAACGGTTCTTCCAGCGGAATATTGATGTGAACTGGCGCGGGAGTTCCCGAAACGGTCAGGTTCAGGCATTCGCTTATTTGGCGCGCCGCGAACCACAGTTCTTTTTCCGACTCGCCCAGCGGTAAATTCACCTCTTTTTTTACAAAGTTGCGGTAAATTCCTTCCTGGCGAATGCACTGACTTTCCAACTGATCGATCCAGTAATCGGGGCGATCGGCAGTGAGCACGATCAAGGGTATATTTTGGTAAAAAGCTTCGGCAATGGCTGGTGCGTAATTCAATGTAGCGGTTCCTGAGGTGCAAACAATAGCAACCGGTTTCTGCTTGACAAGCGACAATCCCAACGCGAAATAAGCAGCCGAGCGCTCGTCAACAACGTTGCGGCAGTTGAACCGGTCAGTTCCGTGGAAAGTATGAATCATAGGCGCGTTGCGGCTTCCGGGCGAAATCACGATGTCGGTAATGCCCTTTTTCAGGAGCAAAGCGGCCAGTTGATGAATATGCTTTTTGGTACTTATCATTGATTTTTAGGATTGATCACCGAAAGTAACGTTTTTGCCTTTTGGTTGGTTTCGTCCCACTCTTTTTCGGGCACCGAACGGGCTGTGATTCCGCCACCGGCGTACAAAATATACTCGTCGGACGTGATTTCCATGCAGCGCAAATTCACGAATAGCGAAACCTGTTCGTTCAAACGCCACGGCCCCAAATAGCCGGTGTAATATTTTCGCTGATAAAGCTCGTTATCGCGAATATACTGATGCGCCAAATCTTTCGGTAATCCGCACACGGCAGGCGTTGGATGCAGCTCAGCCAAAAAATTTCCCAACTGATTTTCAATTTTCTCTTTCGGGAAAAAGAACGAAGTTTTCAGGTGCGCTACCTTTCCGCTTTCCAACGTTTCGGGACCAGTGGTTTTGTATTGGTGAATGCCGAAATTGAAAAACACATCGAGCATGTATCGCGACACAAAAGCTTGTTCTTCAATATCTTTGGTGCTCCAGTAATACTCTTCGCCATCGTACTTCCGGACCTGTGTTCCGGCCAGCGAAACGGTTTCGAAACGAGCACCATCCGATTTTACCAGAACTTCGGGCGTAGCACCCATCCAGATTCCGGCATAAGGCAGATTTACCAGGTAAGTAAAGGCATTAGGCGTTTTTTCCTGAAGCTGGAGGAACAGTCGCCCCAGCGAGGTATCTTTTCGGGCAAACGGAATCTGGCGCGAAATGATCACTTTCGACAAGGCACCTTCCCGAATATTGGAAACCGTTTTTTCAATCAATGTCAAATAATCTTCCTGCGAGATTGTGTTACATTTCTCTTGATTTGTGACCTGCTTAAAAGGCTCAAAATCGCCAACATTCAATGAGTCAGACCCTGAAAAGTCAGATGTCCAGAACTTTGGACGAAGCAAAATGACCGGACTTTCAGGTGTAATCTGAAATGGTGCAAAGACAAAACCCGCTTCGCCATTTAGCTGATCGAATCTAGTGAAGATTTTCACATCGGTAGCATCGCCTATCACCAGCCCTAACTCCGATTCGCGCGGATTAAACCAAACGGCAAAAGCAATATTTTCATCAAGAAGCCGGTCGAGAAGACCTTCAATTTCCAACCTATTTTTCATGCCTTTTAACAATCATATTGGTCACACGGGCCGTTGAAATCAATTTACCCGTTGCGTTACGGATGTCGACATTCCAAATATGTGTGCGCTTACCCAGATGCAATGCTTCAGCCCTGGCAAAAACCAGCCCACTGTCAGCTTTTCCTGTATGGCTGGCGCTTACCTGAATACCACGAACATCGTATTCCTGCATATCAACAATTAACATCGATCCAAATCCACCAACAGTTTCGGCTAAAGCCAGATTTGCTCCACCATGCAACATATTCCCAGGTCTGGAAGTCCGATGGTCAACGGGCATTGTAGCTTCAACCCATCCATCGCCATAACTGGTGAACTCAATACCAAGGTGCTCAACCATAGTATTTTTCAAGTAAATCCGAACCATCTCTACCGGAGTATTATAGTTCAATTTTGGTAGTTCCATTCTTGAAATTTTTGAACGTGTGAAATTAGGAAAATGCAACGAGGCTGGCAATTTAATCAGAACTTACTTCTGCTGTCGGCAGCACTAAATCACTTTTCATTAAATTCTTTATGCAGATTGTCCAAAACAGCCAGACTTATTTCTCCTGATTTAAGTTCACCACTTCCGTCGTACTCAAAAGGATCATCCATATCTTTTATCAGGAACAAAATTGAGAATATAACAAAAGTGAAAATGCCAACAAGAATCAAGTCGCCCCACCAGGGCTCCACTTTCAACAAGCAATAAACCCCCAGAAACACTATTGCAATTACCTTTATACAAATAAACACAGCGGGTACAAAATCAGTATTCTTTATCACCGAAATTCTGTTGACTGTCTTCTTGATTGAAGCAACTTCGGCCTTCATCCGGAGAATATAATTTGGCGCGGCTCCTTCTTTCCCCATCTCAATAATATCTTCGGAAATTGAATTCAGCAGTTTCGATAGTTTGTCGTTTTCAGCAATGAAAAAATCACTTTTCAGCGTAGGGACAAATTGCCTCAGTTTTTGCATCACCGATTCTGCCGATTTAATTCCGGCTGCCGCTTTCAAATATTCGGCTTCCTGCCATAAGGCATAAAGCGAACCAGCCATTTCATTGGGTATTTTCTCACTTTCCTTGTAGTCTGAAACTACACCAGCCAATAAAAACCCAAGAAGAAAAACAATACCGGTTAAAATGCTCGGGAAAAACGAAGATAACTCCTTCGGAATAACCTCCCAGTCAAGGATATGGATTCCAACCTTGAAAGAACCAACAATAATAACGATTGGCAACACTGATAAAAACAGATAATATTTGCTCTTTTTTAGTGATTTCATAGCTTCTATTTAATTGTTAGACGCAAAGTAACAAGATATTTTTTGTTTACCATTTTGAATAAAACAAAAAGAGCTGTCATTTCTGACAGCCCCAAACCTTATTCTATGATTACCTAACAATTACAAAGTTGCTTCCCCCGGAACCCAGTCGCATGGAGTTAATTCGCCTGTTTGCAAAGCATCGAGAATACGAATAACCTCTTTCACATTGCGGCCAACGTTCAAACCATTAACCGATACGTGCTGAATTGTTCCTTCTGGATCAATGATAAAAGTAGCACGGTATGCAATTTTATTAACTGGTTCCAAAATACCCAGTTCTTCTGAAAGCGATTTGCTGGTATCGGCCAACATCGGGAATTTCAGGCCTTTCAATCCAGGGTGATTGTTCCTCCACGCAAGGTGAACAAACTGTGAGTCGATGGATGCACCAACAACATTCGCATCACGTTTAGCAAACTCTTCAAAATGTTGGTTGAACGACACAATCTCTGTTGGGCATACAAATGTAAAGTCGAGTGGCCACCAAAAAAACACTGTCCATTTACCATTAATATCAGCATTGGTCAATGTCTTAAATTCTTTACCTGCTTCGAGCGAAACAACTGCTTCTTTAGAAAATGCCGGGAATTTTTCTCCAATAGTTTTCATACTTATTTCTGTTTAATAATTTAGAATCACTATAAATAATGGACAAATATAAACCCTGATTGTTTACATGTCAAATCGAATTTTTCAATACAAAATAGACAAAAGCTATCCGAAAAAATTAATTTACTTGACGTTGAATTTAAGTGTAGTACAAACACTTCAAACTCCGCTTAAATAAAGAAGAAATGATGTTTTAAAAGATCAAAAATTATGCTTGGGGAATAAGCAAGATAATTTTACCTTTAGAAGGTTTTTTGAACACAAACAAATTTTTATACCTAAATCAAATTTCTTTCCAATGGAAAACAAATTTAGCAGAAGATCATTCTTAGCAACTTCGGCTACTGCTGCAGCAGCAGTAACCATTCTCCCCAGCAATGTGATTGCTGGCATGGGACACAAGGCGCCCAGTGACAAATTGAACATTGCCGGTATTGGTATTGGCGGTATGGGACACGGAAACTTAAAGAACCTGAAGTCGGAAAATATCGTTGGTTTATGCGATGTTGACTGGAAATATGCTGAAGGTTGTTTCAACGATTTTCCTGGAGCGAAAAAGTACAAAGACTGGAGAGTTATGTACGACGAACTTGGCAAATCAATTGATGGTGTTGTTATTGCCACAGCTGACCACTCACACTGTATTACAGCATCTCATGCTATTACATTAGGCAAACATGTTTATCTGCAAAAACCGCTGACTCACTCTGTTTACGAATCGCGGTTATTAACCAAACTTGCCGATAAATATAAAGTTGCCACACAAATGGGAAACCAGGGATCATCAGGCGAAGGTGTTAACCTAACTTGCGAATGGCTTGCCAATGGCGAAATTGGAGAAGTAACCAAAGTTGAAGCTTTCACCGACCGTCCAATCTGGCCACAAGGATTAAATACACCAAGCCAAGGACAATGGGTTCCTGAAACATTGGATTGGGATTTATTTACTGGTCCGGCTAAAATGCGCCCATACAACGAAATTTATCATCCATGGAACTGGCGCGGCTGGTGGGATTATGGTACAGGTGCATTAGGCGATATGGCTTGCCACATTCTTCATCCGGTATTCGTTGGTCTGGATTTAGGTTATCCAACCAAAGCACAAGGTAACTCAACTTTATTACTTCAGGATTGTGCTCCTTCTGCTCAGTCTGTTAAACTAACATTCCCCGCACGTAAAGCAAAACGTCAATGGAAAGGCTCGAAAAAAGCAGAACTTCCACAAGTTGATGTTTACTGGTACGACGGAGGTATTAAGCCAATGCTTCCTTCCGGATGGCCAGTTGGTAAGAATCCGAACGATTCAGGCGGTGGCGTTTTCTTCTACGGAACAAAAGGTATTTTAGTGTGCGGTTGCTATGGTGTAAATCCATGGATTCTTCGTCCAAACGGAACTATTGACAAACCAACTGCTGCACCAAAATTCCGTCGTCGTGTTGAAGGTTCTCACGAAATGGATTGGGTACGCGCTTGTAAAGAATCACCTGAAAGCCGGGTACAAACAGCTTCTTATTTCGGCGAAGCTGGTCCGTTCAACGAAATGGTTGTAATGGGTGTATTGGCTGTTCGTTTGCAAACCCTGAACAAAGAGCTTGAATGGGATGGACCAAATATGAAGTTCACCAACATTACCGATAGCGAACAAATTAAGATCATTACTGAAGATAAATTCAAAATTCATGATGGTCATCCAACATTCGACAGAGGTTATACTGATCCGGTTCCTGCTACTAAATTTGCTGAAGAACTTATCAAACATACCTACCGTAAAGGATGGAGTTTGCCAGATATGCCGGCATAACTTAAATAAAGGGGAAATTCGTTTGAATTTCCCCTTTATTCTTCAATAAAACTAGAAGGTTAACGCCAACAATATCCAAGCGGCCCAACCAAGAGCTTCTGCTCCAATCAACTGACCTTTTGCCTTTTTCTTATAACAACTTAAATAAACAGGATCGCTAAACAGGTCCTTATTTGTTGACAACAAATAGGTCCTTTTACCTCTTTCAGGTGTTGGATCAGCCAATGCTGTTCCAATCATCGCAAATGGGCCAAATAAAACTCCCAGAACAAAATGTCCACCTTTCTTCCCATGATAGTTTTCAGCATCCAGCCGGCCACTTAGACACTTATCTGAGTTAACATCAGCATTTTTCAAATAATCGGCACACAATTTACTGTTAACATTCTCGAATTTAACTGAAAAAATATCGGAAACAGGAACTTCATATTTTATCTTTTCCGTTTTAAAAACAATAAAGTTCTCCTCAATTTTCAGTACCCGGCCTTCAAACGACATGTCGTTGTTTAAAGTGAGAATATCTCCAGCAAATGAAAAAAAGGTAAATAATAAAATAGTGAATACAATGAATAGTTTTTTCATGGTTTTAATTTCATTAACCGATCATTTGACCTCTCGGCACGGTCCCGTTTTTACTGGTTTTCAGCCTCCAACAAATAATTAATCTTAATTTATTCAAATAGTAAATATAACAAAAAAAATGAAGATTAATTCACTTCACAAATGAATAATGAAGAATTTCTGAAATTGGAGTAGAATGCCTATTTTCACCCAATCGAACATTCCTCAGAATAAAGAGCTATGAAAACAAACAAATCAGGGATCAGCCGCAGGCGTTTTCTTGAAACTACAGCACTGGCAGCATCGGCTATCACCATATTACCGTCCAAGGTTATTGCTGGATTTGGGCACAAAGCTCCCAGCGATAAACTTAACATCGCAGGAATCGGTGTTGGAGGCATGGGTTTTAATAATTTATCGAATATGGATAGTGAAAATATTGTTGCCCTTTGCGATGTTGACTGGAAATATGCCGGACGAAATTCGTTCCGCAAGTGGCCACTGGCCCCCAAGTACCAGGATTACCGGACAATGTTTGAAAAACAAAAAGATATTGATGCTGTGATGATTGCAACACCCGATCATTCTCATGCTCTACCAGCAATGATGGCCATGAAACTTGGTTACCACGTTTACCTGCAAAAACCATTAACCCATTCGGTTTACGAATCGCGCATACTGACAGAAACAGCAAAACGTTACGGAGTAGCTACTCAAATGGGAAACCAGGGAAATTCGGGTGAAGGTATCCGCCGGATTTGTGAATGGATTTGGGCAGGAATTATTGGTGAAGTTACTGCCGTTGATGCATGGACCAACCGGCCAATCTGGCCGCAAGGCTTGGAACGACCAACAGAGAAAATGAAAGTTCCGTCAACATTGAACTGGGATTTATTTATCGGGCCAGCTAAATTCCGACCTTATCACGAAATTTATACGCCATGGAACTGGCGAGGATGGTGGGATTTTGGAACCGGGGCTTTAGGCGACATGGCCTGCCACATTCTCGATCCTGTTTTTAAAGCCCTGATGTTACAATACCCAACAGCTGTTGAAGCCAGTTCTACCCAAATAAATACCGAGTCGGCGCCAAATGCCGAGAAAGTAACTTACTGGTTTCCGAACCGCGATAATTTAGCTAAAGTAGCTATGCCTGAAGTAAAGATTACCTGGTACGACGGAGGTTTTTTGCCCGAACATCCTGAAGAATTGAAAGATGGAGAGAAAATGGGCGATCTCAATGGCGGTGTCATTTTTCATGGTTCGAAAGGGAAAATTATGTGCGGCTGTTATGGCGCCAATCCAACGCTCTTGCCGACATCAGAAATGGAACACTTTGAACAACCAGAGAAAATAATCCGTCGTATCCATAATGCTGATTCGGGTGGACACGAACAGGATTGGATTCGCGCAGCAAAAGAGGATAAAGAAAACCGGGTAGAGGCTGGTTCGCATTTCGGATACTCCGGCCCTTTCAACGAAATGGTTGTAATGGGAGTATTGGCCGTTCGGCTACAGGATTTACAAAAAAGATTGCTATGGGATGGTAAAAATATGCAATTCACCAACATTGGATCATCAGAAAAAATAAAAGTTGTAACGTCGAATAAGTTTGAAGTTGTAAATGGTGACCCAAAATTCGATACCAAATTCGACAAAATCAACGCTCGCGAAGCTGCTGAAGAATGGATCAGGCACAACTACCGCGACGGCTGGGAGCAGATATAGTTTAAAGGTATCTGTCAGCTAAACAGACTGTGTGTGATTTCAAGATTTAAGACTCTGAGAATTGTAGGCATTTCAAAAGTTTCCCAGATACCTCCGAATATTTTGGTGTAAAATTTAGTTTTCACACAGTCGGTTCAGTGATCGGGAATCGAGTGAATTTCTATCTCCCCATCACCATCCTATTATCGGCCATACGGTTATTAAACTGCTGTACAATTGCACGTTGCAGTTGCTCTTCGGCTTCAAAATGAACTTTCCCCAACAAGTTGTTTTTCAAATCAGGATCTTCTTTGCGGTTATAAATGGCGGTGAGTTTATCGTCGGTTAAATGAAACACGTAATCACCACTCAATAGTTGGTACGAATCCTGAATGTAATTGATTACAAACCGTTTCGAATTCTTATCAAACAGGTTATTCCCGTAAGCAAAGTACGGATAAGAGTAATTCAGATAGCTTAAAATACTGGGCAGAATATCTATTTGCTGAGCCAAACCTTGGTCAACTCCACTTAAGCTTCCATCGCCTTTGTAAAACAGGATTGGAATTGAAAAATGCGTTACAGAAGTGTAATACTCTGGAATATCGGTATTTACTGAATGATCGGCAGTAATAACAAATAAGGTATTTTTAAACCAAGGCTGTTTTCTGGCAGTATCAAAAAACTTTTGCAACGACATGTCGGTGTAGCGAATACATTTGTTCAACGGGATTCGTCCTTCGGGAAATTTACCCTTGTATTTGGCTGGCACTTCAAAAGGATGATGTGACGAAACCGAGAAAAGTGTCGTTGCAAACGGTTCCTGCATTTTGCCCATTTCCCTGGCAAAAAACTGGAAGAATGGCTCGTCCCAAACGCCCCAGATACCGTCGAAATCAGTATCATTACCATATTCATTTTTACCGTAATACTTTTGAAATCCAGCAATTTTTGTAAAAGCATCAAAGCCCATAGAGCCGTTTGGTGCACCATGAAAAAAAGCGGTTTGATAACCAACTTTGCCCAACAAACTAGCAATGCTGTTAATTTCATTTCCGGAGCGCTCAGAAACCACATACGGCAAAACCAACGCTGGAATACTTGCAGTTACCGATGGAATGGCGTCAATTGATTTACTTCCGTTGGCAAATCCATTCGGGAAAACAAGGCTTTCGTGAATCAACGAATCGAGAAATGGCGTATAGCTGCGATCACGCGGGTCTTTCAATTGCGGGTTGAGCGAACCAACAAAAGCCCTGCTGAAACTTTCCAAAATGAAGATGACCACGTTCTCTTTTTTCATTGGCGCAATACTGTCGGGCGGAGTATGAATGGGAGAAAAAACCTTGGCCAATTCTTCTTCCGATTTAAAATAATTTTTGTGAACAAATGCCTTTTTACCCCATGTTCGGATAATACAAAACGGAGTATTTTGCACCAAAGCCATTTCTTCAGGAGTTTGAACATAAGCGCCTGCATTATTCATATTAATTGGTCGCGTACTATGTCGCCAGCCTCCACGCATTCCAATCACCGAAAGAATAGCCATCAAAAGAATCACCGGTATTCCTGAAACAAAATAAATGAACTGATTTTTAAACCGGAACGGACGTGGCTTTAGCAAATTATACAACCATGCCAGCAAAAAAAGTAAAACAATGAAAATAACGGCGATAAACCAGAAATCGTAAAAAAAACGGGCAATTAATTTGGTATTTCCGGCGTCGAAAGCTGCAACATCAAACATACTCGCCGTTGTCCGTTTTAGAATATAACGATAGTAAATTATATCAATCAAGTTGAAAGCCAAGCCAGTAGCATTGGTAACCATAAAAAGCCACTTCAATATCTTTTGGTACCAACTCTTGAATTTAAACTGAAATGGTATGATAAACAGCAGAAGATAAACAGCATTCAGGTAAAGCAGGGCACTGGTGTCGAACATCAACCCGCCTTTCATGATAGTGAGAAACGATGTGAACGTTACCTTGGGAAACGACGGGGTATTATACAAATAAAATAAGATACGACAAACCGAATAAAAAGCCATCATTAGTAAAAACCTGTAAACAAGCACCAGGTATTCGTTTGTTTCGTATTTACGTTGCGTTAACAATCGTTTTAACATGAGTTCAAATTCAATGAATTGGGGTACAAAAATAACAGCTTAATTGGATTGGAGCTAAATTTATTTAAGATGAAATTTAGACTTTATGGATTACCCGAATGAAACAGTTGCAGAATATTTACATATTTTATTGCTTTGCAGGTATATTCATTCAGTATAAGCGATATGGGTCATTATGTGTCAAACGAAGAATTATTCATTCTCAAACGAATGATTGATGGGGACGAAAATAGTTTTAAATACTTCTTTGACAAGTATTATGACGACCTTTGTAATTTTGTTAATAGTTATGTCAGAAATGAATCTCTTTCGGAGGATATTGTTCAGAACATTTACATTTATTTTTGGGAAAAAAAGGGTTCACTTCCTCCAAACTGTTCGATAAAATCATATCTTTATACTGCATCTAAGAATAAGTGTCTGAATCACTTACGAAATGAAAAGAATAGAAATAGAATTTTCGAAGAATTAATTAGTGAGTCGCGCGGTTTGGATGAAACAAATGTTCATTTTTTGGAATTTGAAGAGCTGAAAACCATTATTTCAGAGGCAGTTGATGGTTTACCTAACCAGTGCCGGACGATTTATCAATTTAGCAGAGAGGAAGGAATGAGCAATAAAGAAATTGCCGATAAACTTGGCATTTCAGTTAAAACTGTTGAAAATCAAATGACTATAGCGATCAGGAAAATAAAGGATTTTCTTCAGCCGTATTACGATCAAATCTTCATCCTTTTTATCATTTCACATTTTTTTGGTTCGCTTTAGGGGGTAGGAGTTATTTAAGTGCTCTGGTATTAAAGGTAACTTATCCGTGTTATGGAAAGTCAGGTTCCTATGTACAAAATTATTCGGCACATTGCTTCCGGGGGCTGCGAATATGATGCTGAAATTCGGGAATGGATCGACGCTTCCGGCGAGAACAAAAGTGTTTACCACGATCTTTTTAATATCTGGCAGGTTACAGGCAGCTTCCCTGAACGGTTTTCTCCCGACAGGGACAAGGCCTGGCTGAATGTACATAAACATATTCATAATCAGAAGGAAAGACATCTTATATACCAAAGAATAGCACAAGTTGCTGCTACTGTTATTCTTGTTTTTTTGAGTGCCTGGGCGGGCAGTCGGCTTAGTTCCCGGCAACAGCAGGATCAATATACCGAAGTTATTTCTCCGTCCGGGCAAAAAACACGGGTTATATTGCCCGATAGCTCTGTTGTTTTGCTTAACAGTGGCTCACAAATCAGGTTTAAACACGATTTTAATGACAAGAAGCGGAAAGTTGAGTTGAAGGGCGAGGGGTATTTTGAAGTCAGGAAAGATGTGTCGAGACAGTTTATTGTCAGTACTTCGCGGTTAGACATCAAAGTATTTGGGACAACCTTCAATGTAAAAGCGTATGAGAATGACTTAAATGTTGAGGTTGGGCTCAAAAACGGAAAGGTTGGCATTGACTGCGATGACAAGGAGATTGTACAACTCGCCCCCGGACAAATGGCAACCTTCGATAAAAAAGGACTAAAGCTGCAGGTAGAAAAGAAGGATATTGATATGGTCTCGGCGTGGACCCGGGAGGAGATGGTGTTTGAAGAAGCTACGCTAAAAGAAATTGTCAAGTATATGGAGCGATGGTATGGCGTTGAAATACAGGTTGATCCTAAGCTATTTGATGGAGAGCTCCTGACTTTTAAAGTGAAAACCGAATCACTGACCGAACTTTTGAACCTAATCAAAATACTTCGGCCCATCAAATACCACATCGATGGGAAACATGTTAATATAACCAAACCTTAATTGTAGCTTATGGAAAAAGAAAATTGATCGAATAAACCGTATTAAACAAAAAGGCTTGCCCAAGAGCAAACCTTTCTATTCTTAATTTATTAACCCAGCCTGGAGAAGAGGTTACCGCCATAACCTTCATCTGAAAAAGCTGATTTAACCATTACAAAACTATGAAAAAAAATTGTAGTTCGGATGGCCTTTTGACTGATAGGGCTATTCGAAGAAAATTATTTTTAAGAATGAAACTAGTTGTAATTCTGACTTGCATCATTGGTTTGACCGCAAGTTACGCGTCGGTTTACAGCCAGCAGACAAAACTGAACCTGGATGTAAAAAACACGAAGGTAAAAGACGTCTTGAAAATGATTGAAGATCAATCGGAGTTTTCATTCATGTACAATGCCAGTAAACTCGACATCTACAGGGAGGTTAACCTCCAGGTGAAACAATGCTCGGTCGAGGACATTCTGAGTAAAGTTTTCGCTGGCGAAAATGTTTCGTATAAGATAATTGGCCGAAATATTATCATTTCTTCCGACACGGAGGCTGATGTTAAATCGACGGAACAACAGCCAAAAAAATCGGTTTCGGGGAAGGTAACCGATCAGTCGGGAACGCCATTGCCGGGAGTTACAGTTATGCTGAAAGGAACAACTAACGGGACTATAACAGATGCCGAAGGTGTTTTTTCGCTGGTTAATTTACCTGCCGACGGATTTTTGGTGTTTTCTTTTGTGGGCATGAAACCTCAGGAAATAAATATTTCAGGGAAAACAAAGGTGAATGTTGTGTTAAGCGAAGAAGCTATTGGCATAGAGGAAGTTGTGGCCGTTGGATATGGAACCATGAAGAAAAGCGACCTTACCGGCGCTGTGGTCAGTATTAGTGGCGAAAAGCTGAATACAAAGATTATGAATACTTTCGACCAGGCGCTGCAGGGGCATGTTGCCGGGGTACAGGTAGTAAACAATTCAGGACAGCCGGGGGCGGCAACATCGGTTCGTATTCGTGGTATCAACTCGCTGCAAGGCTCCAACGAACCATTGTATGTTATTGATGGGGTTCAATTTAGCGGGAAGGGAGTTTCGACCATTAGCTTTGGCAATACTAACGGAGCCGATGTAACCAACCCGCTTTCGTCGATAAATCCTTCTGATATTGAATCGGTTGAAGTTTTAAAAGATGCGGCTGCCTGCGCTATTTATGGAAATCAGGGAGCTAACGGCGTTATCCTTGTAACTACCAAACACGGGAAAGCCAACGAATCGAAAATCAGGTATGAACACAGTACGGGATGGAAAAGCCTGGCCAAAAAAATTGATGTGTTGTCGTTGCAGGATTATGCTGCCTACACCAACGAATTGTACAACCTTAAAGGGTTGACACCACGCCCTGAATTTGCCAATCCGTCGTCGCTTTCTGGTGGAACCGATTGGCAGGATGCCATTTTTAGGGTTGCACAAAGTAATAAACACCAGGTGTCAATATCGGGTGGAACCGATAAAACGACTTATTATGTTGGGATGGGCTACCAGTATGATGAAGGGATTATCGTCAATTCGTGGTTCGAACGCTACAATGTGCGTATGAACATCGAAAACCAGGCTCGTTCGTGGTTGAAAATGGGGGCAAACCTGAGCCTCAGCCGGAGCAACAACAAAATGGTAATGGCCGATACCGATAATGGCCCGGCAATTATTGCCCTGGTGAAAGGGCCTGATATGCTTGTTTATAATGCAGATGGAACTTTCGCGGGCCCAAATTCAACCCAAAACACGGGAGGCTATGCTTCAACCAACCCGGTTGCCCTAACCGAAGATTACGATAGTCGCCAAAAAAGAACCGATATTCTGGCTAATGCTTATGCAGAGATTAAGTGGAACAAATTTTCTTTACGGAACGAGGTTGGCAGTACCTTGGGCTATATCGACGATTACGGGTTCCAATCGAAAGTGCAATATGGCGATTATATCCAGTCGGCCAACAAGTTGCTGCAAACCGCAACGAACAACATAAATGTCGAAATTAAGAACATCCTAAATTACACCAACACGTTTAACAAGCACAGTATCAATGCTATGTTGGCCCATGAATCGCGCATGGGAAATTACAACGGGTTAAGCGCCAGCCGGTCGAACTTCCTGAGTAACGAAGTCAATCAGATGGGGAGTGGCGACGCCAGTACTGCAGCCAATAATGGGTACAAGGGCAATACACGAAGCGAGTCGTACCTGGGAAGATTGTTCTACAATTACGCCGACCTGGCTATGGTAACTGCTTCGTACAGGCTCGACGGATCGTATAAGTTTGCCGATGGAAAACGCTGGGGATCGTTCCCTTCGGTTTCAGCTGCTATCAGGTTGTCGAACATAGATTTTCTCAGGAGTAGGTTGGGAATTGTCAATAACCTGAAAATCAACGGAAGTTATGGCGAAACAGGCAACAGCGATATTTCTGATTATCTATACCTGTCGCGTGTGTCTTTTGGGAACACCTCGATGGGCCAGGGTGCTTATTTTTCAATTCCAAACCCCGATATTACCTGGGAAACCATCAAATCGGCTAACCTGGGGTTAGAAGTTGGCCTCCTGCAAAACCAAATAACCCTGCAACTTGAGCTATACCGGAAGAAAACCGAAGATGCCCTGAATTACATCAACCTTCCTGATTTTATTGGCTCGAATATGGGCACTATGGTGGCCAATGGCGGATCGATCGAAAATAAGGGGATAGAGCTGTCCATATCATCAACCAATATATCAAAAGGCCAGTTTAGCTGGAAAACCAGTTTTACCCTTACCATGAACCGGAACAAAGTACTTTCGCTGGGCAATGGTGGTGTACCCATCACAGGTGGTGGTGGACAATTTGGCGAGGCCACGTCATATACCATCGAAGATGGACCTGTTGGACGATTTTACGGATATGTAACCGATGGCCTTTACCAAAACCTTGACGACCTGATTACTTCGCCCCGCTGGTCGAGCAATGTGAACGACATCAATCCCAAATCAGGGTTGTGGCTGGGCGATCAAAAATTTAAGGACATCGACAAAACTTCGACGGGAAGCTGGGATATTGTCGGGTTTAAAGGAACGGTTGCCAACGGGAAATATGTTCCGGGGACAGCTGTCTATACAGGTAATTCGTCCGATGTAATCCATTTGACAGGGGTTTCGTATATCGACGACAAAGACCGCACCTTCATTGGTAACCCAAACCCAAAATTCATTTTCTCGTTAAACAACTCGTTTACATACAAAAACTTCGATCTTTCAATCTTTTTGAATGGGGTATATGGGAACGATATACTCAACATCAACAAACGAAGAATTGAGGCCATGGCAACTCAAAACCTAAACCAGTCGGCTGCAATAAAAGACAGGGCCGTTGCGGTATTAAGAAGTGGAGGAAATGTTAATAATCCTGCCGATTATACCCTGCAAAACCCTAACTCTTCGGTGCCTCGTGTGCGTTCCGATGGTGGACCAAGTTCTGACAGGATCAGTACCCGCTATATCGAAAATGGGTCCTATGTTCGTATCCAAAATGTAGAGTTTGGCTATACCTTACCCAAGAACATCATACAAAAAATCCACTTTGGCAATCTAAGGGTATATGCCAATATCCAGAATCTGATCACGTTCACTAAATACAGTGGTTACGATCCCGAAATTGGGAACCAGGGGCAAAAGTCAACGCTCCAAGGGATCGACAATGGCCATTATCCGTTGGCCAGGGCTTGTATGTTAGGTGTTCAGGTCGATTTCTAGTCTTAACCTTTAAACTTTTGAATTATGAAACGAATTGCTATATATTTTGCTTTATTACTGTTTCTCCTGAGTGGGTGCAGCGATAGTTTTCTCGAAACCAAACCCACAGATTCACTTCTGTTGGAAACGTATTTCAAAAAGCCCGAAGAGATCAGGATGCTGACACGGTCGATGTATGGGCGCGACTGGAACAACTTCCTCGACAAGGCTGTTTACCTGTTCGAAGAATTATCATCGGGAAATGGCTATTCCATGGACTTTCTGGCATACGTGAATGGCACGCTCAGTAGCGATCAAACCCAACTGGCATATGGCTGGGAAACCATTTATGGCATCATTACCAGGGCCAACATCAGTATGCGGAACTTGAAAGAACTGAATGTCACCTCGGGAACCGACATGGAAACAGCCAAAAACACCACCATTGGCGAATGCCGGTTTTTCAGGGCTTATGCTTATTTTCTTTTGGTTACTTATTGGGGGGCTGTCCCGATTGTGTTGGACAATTCAACCGAATATACCGACATCCATAAAAAGCGTAACAAAATTCAGGATGTTTACGAAGTGATTATCCGCGACCTGACCGATGCAATCGCCAAACTCCCTGCAACTACTTCGCAGCCTTATCTATCGAAACTTAGTGCAAAAGCGCTGTTGTCGAAGGTTTACTTAACCCGTGCAAGTCAGTCGTTTGGTAGTGCCAACGATTTTACCCAAGCCAAAAACTTAGCCAAGGAAGTTATCGATGGGGCTACGTCGGCTGGGTACGGGCTGCTGAACAAGTACACCGACTTGTGGCTGCTGAGCAGTAACCTGAACAAAGAAACCTTGTATTCGTGGCAGTGGTCGTACAACACCGGCAACGACTGGGGAATTCAGAATACCCTTCAATCTTACCTTGCCCCAAATTCATTTACTGCCTCCTGGGACGGATGGAGTTCGGTTGTCCCATCGATCGATCTGATTAACTCATGGGAACCTGGCGACTTGCGCCGACATAGCACGATGATGGAAGAAGGGAGTTTTTATCCCGAATTCTGGAAAGATTCGGGTGGATATACTTACGATGCCTACACCTGTAATTACGGCAAGGCAACATATACGGTAAGCAATGTCAGAAAACATCTGGCCGGGAAGGACAACAGTTCTGATGGCAAGATTGGCGAAATGAATACCGAATGTTATACCCCGATTATCCGCCTTGCCGATGTTTACCTTACTTATGTCGAGGCAACATTAGCCAAAGATGCGTCAACTTCCGATGCCTCAGCGCTGGGGTATTTCAATGCAATAAGGTCAAGAGCCGGATTAGGGGCAAAATCGTCGGTTACATACCTCGACCTGCTTAATGAACGGCGGCACGAATTTGCATTCGAATTCCATTTCTGGTCCGATATGCTAAGGTACAAGAAACTTTACCCACAGCAGGCTTCCTCAATGATGTTAAGCCAGGAACGCGGTTTTTACAATGTTGACGATGCCCATAATAAAACATTGGTGTCGCTAAAACTAGGTTCAGTCCCCGACAATTTTTTCCTGCTGCCTATCCCTGCAGGCGAAACGTTAATCGACCCATTGCTTATGGATGAACCGGAAAGTTTCGATTTTTCGAATTATCAGTAGTAGAAATTACCTGGTGTTACCTGAACGTAGTTGAAGTCGATCCTAAACCGGTTGCTTTAACTACGTTCAAAATATTTTATATATGAAAATCAATACATTACTGTTTTTCACCGCCGTTGCAGGAGGGTTTGTTTCGTTACATGGTCAACCAGCTTACAGCCAAACAAAAGCTGATAAGTTGCCTTTTGAAACCTTGGTTGACCCTTCTCTCAAAGAATATCAAGCACTCCACGGCAATAGGTCGATAATTGAGCCTGAGAAGCGCATACTGACCATAACAATTGGAGGTGAAAATGCTGATATAAAAGGATATACATCTCAAGCAATCCAGATGGCAATTAACTCGCTCCGAGGCTTGGGCGGAGGAATTATTAAACTTTTACCAGGAGAATATGCTATTACCGTTCCAGTTAATCTTTACGATAACATTAAGCTGGTTGGCTCAGGAAGCAATACTATTTTGAAAAAATCGAAAGGTATCCGAACAAAGGCACTAATCGATGCCGGATATGGCGAGTTGCAGCTAACGGTTGCCGATACCGCGGGGTTCCGTCAGGGAATGGGCCTCCTTATTTTCGATTCGAAGAATAGGAGTGCATGGGATGTAACAACTGCGCAAATAACAGACATTAAAAGCAATATAATTTATATCGATAATTTTTTGGTCAGGGATTATAGCGTTGAAAACAGGTTAATGGTTTCGAATGCTTGTTCGGTTATTGCGGCTATTGGGGCAAACAATATCGCTATCGAAAACCTGACCGTTGATGGAAGTTCGGAGTCGAATGATATGATCGATGGTTGCCGGGGCGGCGGAATATACTTGCACAAGGTAAAAAACATCAGGGTGGAGAATGTAACCGTACACGACTTTAATTCAGATGGGATCAGCTGGCAAATTACCGAAAATGTGGTTGTTAAAAACTGTGAGGTTTATGGTTGTGCAAATGCTGGGTTACACCCTGGCGCCGGAACATTATATACTGTAATTGAGAACAATTACTGCCACAACAACAAGAATTTTGGCCTTTATGTTTGCTGGAGGGTAAAACATGGGGTGGTCAGGGGAAACAGGTTCATAAAAAATGGGGCATTCGGCATCGACACCGGACATATGGACACAGATATGTTATTCGAAAAAAATGAGATTTCTGAAAATGGTAGCAGTGGCGTTCATTTTAGGGATGAAACCAAAGCCAATGCACCACACCGTAGTACTTTTAGGGAAAACATAGTGGAAAACAATGGCCAAAATACTGAAGGATATGGGTTTTCATTTAATAGCCCGGCTGAAGATGTTGTGCTTGAGGGTAATATAATCCGCAACACAACCGGCAGCACACAAAAAGCGGCAATATTTATGGGCGAAAATGCTCTCCCGGTTCAGCTTCGCGGCAACAATATCGCCAATCATCCCGCTGGTGATGTTGTAATAAAGAAATAATCATAATCAATACCGAACTAAAAAGCCAACATACTATTTGCTTTTTGGACAGCCTCTTATTACTTTTGAAATTGTTTAAAAAGCGTAAGCTTTCCTTCCTGCATTTGTTCACTTTATCTGTAATGTATGCTAAAAAGAAACCTGGTAGTTCTGGCTTTGTTCTTTATAGTTGAGCTATGTTATGCTCAACCCGCAAAAAATCCTGTTCAATTTGTCGATCCTTTTATTGGCACGCAAGGCGATGGGAATGTATTTCCCGGAGTATCGGTACCTTTTGGTATGGTAAAACTTGGGCCCGATTGTGGCGATAAGCGTTCAAATTCGGGTTACGTTATTAATGAGGTTATTCATGGGTTTAGCCATATCCATGTTAGCGGAACGGGTGGCGGGCCTAAATACGGGAACATCCTGGTAATGCCGTTTACCGGCGACTTTGCTTTAGGCCATATTTCGTCGGTACCCGAAAATTATACGTCCTCGCCCGGTTACTTTTCAGTCGATTTAAGTTCCTATAAAATACATGCCGAGTTAACTTCAAGCCAACATGCAGGCTTTCACAAATATACTTTTAGCGGAAATTCGGCCAAAGGTATATTGATCGATGCCGGTAGTTTTTTAGGCGAAGGGCATTGCTGCGGAGAGGCCCAGAAATTGGTCGGGTCGGAGGTTAACATCGTATCGGGAACAAGGATAGAAGGCTATTCGCGGGTTCGGGGAGGATGGAACAAAGGAGCTGATTATACCGTGTATTTTGTGGCCTTGTTCGATACCCCTGCCGAAAAATCAGGAACATGGGAGAACAATAACGTTATGCCAGACAATAAAATAGTTCGGGATAGCGGCAAAAAAACAGGCGCTTATTTTATGTTTGGCGAAAAAGCTGGTGTAATCCAGGTAAAAGTAGGCTTGTCGTTCATCAGTACTGCGAAAGCCTTCGAAAACATAAAAAATGAAATCAATCGTCAAAATTTCGATCAGGTTCGTCAAAATGCTGAAAATGAATGGAATAAAGTTTTAAGCTCGGTCAAAATTGAAGATGACGACAAGCGGTTGAAAACAATTTTTTATACGGCTCTTTATCATGCTATGTTAATGCCAACCGACCGTACCGGCGAAAACCCCAAATGGAAATCGACAGAGCCCTGTTACGATGATTTTTATGCTATATGGGATACGTTCAGGGCAACAAATCCACTGTTAACATTGCTGCAACCTGTTTGCCAGGTAAATATAATTCGCTCATTAATTGATATATACAAGAACGAAGGTTTTATGCCCGATGCCCGTAGCGGAAATAGCACAGGCCGTACACAGGGAGGAAGTAACTGCGATGTTTTGATTGCCGATGCTTTTACGAAAGGGCTAAAAGGGATTGATTACGAAAAAGCATTGGAGTCGATGATAAAAAATGCCGAAGTTTCGCCTGGCGACGATCATCAGATGAAAGGTCGCGGTGGCATATCCGACTTTAATTCACTTGGTTACGTTTCAACCAATAACGAACGGGCAGGTTCGCGAACAGTAGAATATGCCTATAACGATTTTTGTATTTACCAGGTAGCGAAGGGACTTGGGAAAGATAGTTTGGCAAACAAATACCTGCAACGTTCGAAAAATTGGCAAAACCTCTGGAAAAAGGTTGAAGATAGTGGAGCACAGGGCTTTATCATGCCAAAGAAGGCCAATGGCCAATGGGACGACCAGTATAAAGGGAGAGCCTGGGATTCGGTTAAAGGTTGGCATCCGGTCGATTTTACGGTACATCAGGCAGGTACCTGGCCCGACTTTTTTTATGAAGCCGACTCCTGGGAATATTCATTCTTTGTGCCACACGATGTAAATCAATTAATTAAAAATTGTGGTGGTCGTGTTGCGTTTGTTGCCCGCCTCGATACATTTTTTGCCAAAGGATATTTTTCGGTCAGTAACGAGCCTTCGTTTTTTACACCTTGCCTTTATTCTTATGTAGGGCGACAAGATAAAACCAGCCAGGTGGTGAGGCAAATTATTTCAAAAAACTACAATATTAAGCCCGAAGGTATTCCCGGCAACGATGATTCAGGCTCCATGTCGGCCTGGGTCGCTTTTCATCTCATGGGGTTTTTCCCGAATGCCGGACAGAATATTTACCTTGTTACTGCCCCTCATTTCAAGCAGTTATCCATTTATTTAGATAATGGCAAAGTGCTGAACATTCTGGCTCATAACCTTTCCGAAAAAAACTGTTATGTAAAAAATGTGGTTTTAAACGGACAACCTTTAAACCGGTCGTGGTTCAGGCATAACGAGATAAAAGAAGGGGGCAGGCTCGAGTTTTTAATGGGTGATAAACCCGATAACTCGTGGGAGCAGCAATTACCGCCATCTATCGAAAATTAAGGGCGAACCTTCAGAAATGACAATTAAACTAACTCAATATCAGTAAAATAAAACTCGAAAAATGAACAAAGTAAAAGAATTGGCAAAAATGATCGATCACTCGATTCTTCATCCAACAATGACCGATGAAGATTTGCTCCGGGAGTGCGAAATAGCTAAAAAGTATGATGTGGCATCGGTTTGTGTAAAACCCTACGCCGTGAAACAAGCTGTAAAATTACTAAAAGACAGCGACGTACTGGTTGGCTGTGTTATTGGTTTCCCGTCGGGTAATTCGGCTATCGAGGTAAAAGTGTTTGAAACTGAAGTAGCATGTCGCGACGGCGCTGTCGAAATCGACATGGTTATTAACATTGGCAAGGCTTTGCAGGGCGACTGGGAATACATCGAAAAGGAGATTGGTGCCGTAACAAAGGCTTGCCATGATCATGGCGCTATTGTTAAGGTTATATTCGAAACGGATTACGTGACCAAAGAGGCGGACATTGTCAGGCTTTGCGCGATATGTACAAGGGTTGGCGCCGATTATGTGAAAACTTCAACAGGTTTTGGTTTTGTTAAAGGCAAGGACGGAAACTATTCTTATGCCGGGGCAACCATTCCGAACCTTGAGTTAATGAAAAAAAGCGTTGGCTCTAGCGTTAAGCTGAAGGCTGCCGGTGGTGTCCGTACACTTGACGGGTTACTGGCTGTTCAAAAAGCAGGATGTGCCCGTTGCGGGGCTACAGCAACCATAAGTATCCTGGAAGATGCAATCAGTCGGTTTGGAGATTAGTGCTCAAGTTCGATAACCGAAGAAAAGATTTCCGAATTTTTGACGGCTTTTTTCTCTTAGCGTTTTATTTTATCGTCGCGAATACGCTGGTATTGTTTGTTGGCAAACACGAATTCCTGGAGTTTTTGATTGGTCGAGTGTAATATTTCTTTCCGGTTGCCTTCCCAGCACATTTCCCCTTCGGAAATAAACAGGATGTTATCGCCAATTTCCATCACCGAGTTCATGTCGTGCGTGTTGATGATCGTGGTGATTTTTAGGTCGATAGTGATCGAGCGCACCAACTGATCGATGACCAGCGAGGTTTCGGGGTCGAGTCCTGAGTTCGGTTCATCGCAGAATAAATACTTGGGATTGAGTACAATAGCACGTGCTATTGCCACTCGTTTCTGCATTCCACCTGATATTTCTGATGGGTAAAGCTTATTGGCATCGCGAATATTTACCCGTTCGAGGCAAAAATCGACCTGCTTTTGTTTCTCGGCTCCTGACATTTCTGAAAACATATCGAGCGGAAAACGTACATTTTCTTCCACAGTAAGCGAATCGAAAAGCGCCCCACCCTGAAAAACCATGCCCATTTCCTGTCGTAACCTTTTGCGCAGCTTTGGGTTCATCTTCGTAAAATCGCGCCCATCATAAAGTATTTGCCCCTGATCAACTTCATGCAATCCGACAATAGATTTCAGCAAAACCGTTTTTCCTGAACCACTTCTCCCTATAATCAGGTTTGTTTCTCCCTCATTAAACACTTTGGAAATGTTTTTCAGAACATCCTTGTTTTCAAAAGACTTATATATATTTCGTACTTCAATCATTTCTAAAAGAGTAGTTGGGTTAAAATCAAGTCCCAAACCAGGATCATAATGTTAGTGTTTACAACAGCGCGAGTACTGGCTGTTCCAACATCAAAAGCGCCACCTTCAACAGTATAGCCAAAAAATGCAGAGATGGATGAAATCAGGAATCCAAAAACCAGGCATTTAATCAGCGAGTAAGTGACATAATATGAATTAAACAGATATTGAATCCCATTCAGGTAGTCGGTAGCCGTAACAGCTCCAACGGCAGGCCCAACAATAAGCCCTCCAATCAAACCGAAAAAAACACTGATAACGTAAAGGACAGGAAACATCAGAACAACGGCAATAATCTTAGGCAAGATGAGATAACTGGCCGAATTTACACCCATAATCTCCAGCGAATCAATCTGTTCTGTCACTTTCATGCTTCCAATTTCTGAAGTAATATTTGAACCAATTTTGCCCGCCATGATCAAGGCCAAAATAGTTGATGAAAATTCCAGGATCAATGTATCGCGCGTCCCCAAGCCAATCAGATAAATCGGAAGTAATGGGTTTTGCAGATTATAGGCAACCTGAAGTGTCATTATTCCACCCATGAAGATAGAGATCACGGTAACAATACCCACTGAATTTACACCCAGATTATCGATTTCGTTGAATACTTGACGAACATAAATACTATGCCTTTCTGGCTTACTAAAAACCCGGACCAGAAGTTCAAAATATTTACCTACCTGTTCTAAACTCTTCATTAACGGGCTGTTATTACATTGTTTCTTGTTTTCAGGGAAAAACCTACATTTAAATATTTTAAAACATATAGATTTTTCGGAGGTAAAGGTACAAATAATACAAAAACAGGCGTTTTTCCTGTGGTTTTAATTTTAAACTCACTATATTGAATGATGAAAAGATCGTGTTGTATCCGTTCTGGTTTTTCAGTTCGGTAATAAGAAAACCCCACATATTAAATTGATTAGACTATGAACAATACGTATTGTGTGATAATGGCAGGCGGAATTGGTAGTCGGTTCTGGCCTATAAGCAAAAGTAGCATGCCCAAACAGTTTCTCGATATATTAGGAACTGGTAGAACACTTCTTCAACAAACTTTTGATCGTTTTAAAAAGGTTTGTCCTATTGGAAATTTCTTTGTAGTAACAAGTGCCGATTACAGAGACCTTGTAATAAGTCAGCTTCCAGAGCTCAGCGAATCGCAAATACTGCTTGAACCTTTACGCCGGAATACCGCTCCCTGCATTGCTTATGCCAGTTATAAAATACAACAGCTAAATCCAGATGCCAGAATTATTGTGGCTCCTTCAGATCATCTTATTCTTCAGGAAGATGTATTTCTGAATGAAATAAAAAAAGGACTTGGGTTTGTTGAAGTAAACGATGTTTTATTAACCTTAGGTATACGCCCAAACCGACCAGAAACCGGCTATGGTTATATTCAAATTGAAAATTTGCTCCCCACAGGGAATATTGAAAATCTTCATGAGGTAAAAACTTTTACCGAAAAACCAGATATCGAATTAGCAGAAATTTTTGTTAAGAGTGGAGAATTCTTTTGGAATTCCGGAATATTTCTTTGGTCACTTTCTTCTATCATGAAAGCTTTTGAGATACACCTAAGTTCGGTTTACGAATTATTTGAACGTGGTAAGAAACTGTATGGAACCTCGTCAGAAGTACCTTTTCTGAATAAAACCTATTCTGAATGTCAGAATATCTCAATAGACTACGGAATAATGGAAAAAGCCAATAATGTGTACGTTTTATGTTCCAATTTTGGATGGAGTGATCTTGGTACCTGGAACTCTCTGTATGAGAATTCGCCTAAAGACATTCAGGGAAATGTTGTTTCGAGTGATAACGTACTTCTCTATGCAACAAGTAACTGTATTATTAACATGCCGAAAGATAAGCTTGTAGTTATTCAAGGATTATCTGACTATATCGTAGTTGAATCGGAAGGTACTTTAATGATTTGCAAAAGAGAAGACGAGCAGCAAATAAGGCAATTTGTTAACGATGTTCGTTTAAATAAAGGAAATCAATATGTATAAAAGGAGCAAATACTCCTTTTATACTATTCGTAATATTTTGGTTTAAAAGTACTTCTAACGCAGCGAAACCCAATATACGATTTTGCTGAATCTTGATATTCGAAACTTCGGGTAGACACTTGAATGTAATAAGCAATATCTTTCCAGGAACCACCCCGAACAACCTTTCGCTTCATTGCAGGAGGATCATCTGGTTTCGCGTCGTACTGAAAATCGGGGCTAAAGTCGCTGATTACCTGGTAAGCCGATTCGTCGTAAGCATTCGAAGTCCATTCGGCCACATTACCTGCCATATCATATAGGCCATAAGAGTTAGGCAAATAATTGGCAACTTTCATCGTTGTTACATTGGTTCGGCTATCCGACACATAATTCCCACGCATTGGTTTAAAATTAGCCAGGTAATTACCATCTGTATCACGTGTATAGTAACTTCCCCAAGGATAAACAGTCATTTCATGGCCACCGCGGGCAGCAAATTCCCATTCAATTTCAGATGGCAACCTATAGTCCATAACTCCAGGATTCTTAAGTATCTCCTGAAAATTATTCAACTGTTTTGTTCTCCATTGGCAAAAAGCTTTCGCCTGCTTCCAGGTTACCCCAACAACAGGATAATCGTCGTAGGCAACATGCGAAAAATATTTTCTGGTTAATGGTTCATTATATGAAAAAGTATAGTCGCGCATCCATACTAATGTGTCGGGGTATATTGGTGTAATAGAGTGCATAATGAATGAGGAACGATTTTGAATTGGCGCAACTTTCCCTGAAGCATCAACTATATTACCTTCGTAGCGTTGAGTTTGGTAATTATAACTATTTGCCCTTTTTGCGGCCTGCTTATAATCGATCCAATAATATTCGAACTTAAGCTTTCGTGTATCTATCTCTTTTTTATTAAAAAAACGTTCATTCTCGGGCAAAAACAGTTCTTCAAGCGCGGTCTGATAATCAGGATTTTTCCATTCAATTGGCTCCATCCAGTTTAAGTGCGGAACATCAAGTATATCTCCATGTTTCCCCTCTGTAATTAAAAAATCAGGAATCGACTCCGAAAGAAGCTGCCTGGCAATAGAATCTCTTACCCAATATACAAATTGACGATATTCGTTATTCGTAATTTCAGTATCATCCATCCAGAATGAAGGAACTGATACTGTTTTGACAGAAGTATTTGAATAATCCGATTGTTCTTCGGAAGGGCCAATATTTAAGCTACCCTGTTTAATAAAAGTCATTCCATAAGGAATCGGCTCAAAGTATGGCTTTCTGTTTTGATCGCCTGTAAGCATCCTGCTCATATCCTGGTGACACGAACTAAAGAGGAACAACCAAACCAAACTTATAAGCAGAATTTTATACATAACCAATTTCTACGACAATAAACCCCACCTCACAAACACTGATCAACAAAAATTATTGTCCTCCATTATACCATTCAAAAAAAAAGCCTTATTAGGATTATCCCATAAGGCTAAAACTTATGTTTTTAACAATTAATATTCCCAAAGATTTTGTTCATAATCGAATATGGAATTCTCGATACGTTTGCTTTCGTGCATTGCATCTTTACTTCCCAAATATTGGCTAATAGCCCTATTATTATAAATATTCTCTTCGTTTACTATATATGAATTAAATTTTCTTTTAAGAAATACGTCATCGAACGATAAATTTCGGGCAGAATTTTGCGGATTAAATACAGCGTTAGCTGCCATCAATTCTCGTGCTTCGGGATAGTAAACCCAGAATACTTTGCGGCGTTTTACATTTTCCTGATTTGCATCTTCATCAAGATAAAACTCCTGAATAGGACAAATACCAATGATTCGCACGTTAAGTGAGGAAGTTTGTTTATCGAAATACCAATCTTCTTTAATCATAAATTGTTTAATCTCTTCAGTCCGAATTTCTCCTGAAACTTCTTTATTCTGAAACTCACCTGTATCAACGTTTCTCACTTTCTGCGTACGGGTTGTTGCACCAAATGCTTCTTTTACCTGTTCATAAGTCATCGGAACCTTAAATTCATCGTCATTCTTGGCATCATAAGCAGTCAATTTCCCGTCTTTAATACCTTGAATTAAAAGATTAACAAGGTTATATCTTCCTTCAAGTTCATGGGTAGGAAAATATAAAGTCTGGTTCATTTTTTCCCGAAGGTCAATAATTCTCCACACCCGTTTGCTCCACATTACATCAGCTTCTCTGGGATAAGGAAGCGGAGTTGGTTTCCGATTCTTCATATCTTCTTTTGTATACGCACCATCAATGATTTGAGCGCTTACTTGATGCCGTGGGGCAACTAAAAACAATGCAGATATCCCGATTAATACTAAAATCTTTTTCATGACTATCTTATTTTAAAACTGATTGGAGATAATTCTCTGGAAGAACCATCGTCTCCTTTCGCCATAATTTTATCAATATAAATAATACTACCCTGCGATAATTTACCAAACTGGTCTCTTTGCTCCGAGGTGAATTTGTTATCCCTGGAACTGTATGTTTTTACATATCCACCAGATCCCGATAAGGTTACATCAAATTGAGTGACTCTAAATTTCAGATCAAAATCAAAATCCTTTAAGTCAGCAAAAATACCATCTTCGGCAAGTAATTCTTCCTTTTTTAATGTTCCGCCATTTTTGCCTGAAACTGTTGCTAATGGTGGAGGAACTTCTTTTACCCTGAACGACATTGAGCCCATTGGGCGGCTTTGTCCATTAACCTTAGCCGATACCGATATTAAAGTATTCTTGCCTGTGGCGTCGAGTTTAGAAGGGAAAACCATGAATCCATCAACCGTCTTTTCGAACCGTCCATTATTCAACGATATTTCAAGATTCTCGGATGCCACACCGGGCGCTGAGATACTAATTGGATTGGGTATGTTTAAATACAATACGTTCATTTTTGTCGCCGAGATTGTTGCACTAGGCTTTCCTACCTGGTATTCTCCATTAAACTTATAGGTATTATAATTACCTTCCGGATTTTTGTATTTGATTAAACCATCCCACTTAAAAGTGCCAACCTTACTGGCTGGAACGCTGTAAATTCCTTTTCCATCCTTTAATGTCAACTTTGTATTTCCAACATAAATTTCAGGTTGGCGGGTTGTGTCTTCAGCAGAAAGAAAAATTTCCGCTTCAAATTTATCACCTTCCATTACATAAGTTGATTTGGTCAAAATGTGTGCGCCAAGTTTATTGAATTTAAACGAAGAAGCATCAATTTGACTATAAAGACTTGATATGACATTAGTTTCAGCATTTTCAATATCAACCTGAATTTTTGAAAGAAGCGTAATTACTGCAATCAGTGGTTTATTTTCAAAATTCAGGCTTTCCCACGATTTTTTTTCTCCTCCTTCCTTTAAACTAATCTTTGGATCAGAAGTATCGAGTTGCTTCAAAATATTATCGCTTAAAGGTGAGTCTTTGTCCAAAAATGAAACAAGAAACTCTCTGTAAGATATAATGTTGTTCTTCAGTTCAAGTGCCTTCTTTTTTCTAATCAAGATTTCAGAAGGAGTATTTAAATCATCTTCCTTTTTAACAACAATTGTATCGCCTTTACTATTAACCGTATAGGGTTGAGAAGCTAACCCATCACCATTGGCTTGCTCTTCCTTCAACGAAACTCCACCAGACGCAAGAACAAGCTCTTCTTTTAAATCTTTAATTTGAGTTGTTATTTGCCTCGTTTTTTCCCTCACCTGGTCAGCTTTATTTTTCCATTCGCCCACTTTTTCATGATTTTCTTTGTCGGCAGCATAAAACGAATCGTAAATCTGATCGTTTTTTCGTCTGATGTTATTCAGTGTCTGGGTTAAACTGGCATCAACTACCCGAAAAGATTCCAAGACCTCGGATGCCACATTTAGCGCTAACATAGCTGTCAGCACCAGATACATCATATTTATCATTTTTTGCCTCGTTGATTCGGGGCAATTTTTACTCGACATAGTCTTAGCGAATTAGATTACTTCTTTTTATAATTCATTGCTCCCAACATATTGCCATAAATAGAGTTCAATGCCTCTAAATGAGCATTCAATTTCTCGGCATTTTCCTTGTACTTCTTCATTTCCTGAGCTGACGTGGCAATAATCTGATTCATTTGGTTAAGCTCGTCGAAAAATTTAGCAGAAGCATGAATTTGTTCACTGGTTCCCTTTAACTGCTTTTCATAGTTAAGATTCAGTGATTCAATGTTTTTATTTAGTTTGTTCAAGTTCTCTCCATAGCTCGAAGAATTTACTTCAATATCTTTAATTCCTTTTTCCATAGCATTCGAAAATTTCGAATAGGAATCAGATAACTTGCTCCCTGATTCGTCGATCTGGCGAACGAACTTAACACTTGACTCGTTCAATTTCGACAATAAACTATCTCCGGTTTGTGATATCTTCTGGGCAGTATTACTGTACGAACTAACTAACTCTCCGATCGAACTATCAAGAGTATTGTTGGCTTTTGTATTAATCTCAGAAAAAGCCAACATTGAGTCTGAAGCAGAGTTTAAATTCTTAATGTATAAATCGGTAGCTAAAGTTGCCGTAGATATTTCACTAATTCCGGCAGCTGTATTTGATAAATCGACCAGGCTTTTGCCAATTTTTGATAAAAGTTCAGGCGTAATATTTGTACTACTTAATAAAGAATCAATATTACTTTTAAGAGCGTTTTGAGCTTCTTCTGGTTGTTCAATAAATTCATAATCTTCCTGAAGTTCTGGATATACTTTTGACCAATCAGGTATTTCTAATGGCGGTTCAAATGCAGATAAGAAAAAGATGAACGCTTCAGTCATTAAACCAATGGTAAGCATAATACCTGAATGATTCCAGTGTTGAAGTTTAAACAAAGCACCAATAAGTACCAGCGATGCACCCCAACTATACACATACCCCATTAATACTTTCCACCTTTTCGTCTTTAGTATTTCTCCAATATTCATGAGTACGGAATTTAAAAGCTTAATTAAAATTCATTACCAAATGAAGACCTTACACAACGAAAACCAATGTATGATTTGGTTGTATCCTGATATTCATAACTTCTGGTAGATACCTGGAGAAATGCAGATATATCTTTCCACGAACCGCCTCTGATAACTTTTCGTTTCATAGCTGGTTGATCTCCAGGTCTTGCATTATATTCAAATTTAGGATTGAAGTCATTCATGTATTGGTAAGCTGATTCGTCAAATGCATCACCAGTCCATTCAGCCACATTACCTGCCATATCATATAAACCAAAATCGTTGGCATCATAACTACCAACTTTCATAGTTGCCATACCTCCGTCTTCAACATAGTTTCCACGAAGTGGTTTGAAGTTAGCCATAAAGGCACCATCTTTCTTACGGGTATAATAACCGCCCCAAGGATACATTGACGACTGATGGTCGCCCCTTGCTGCATATTCCCATTCAACTTCTGTTGGCAATCTGTAATCTTGCAATGTAGCCACCCTGCGGCTGGCCAGATAATCGTTGTGTAATTTTGTTCTCCAGTTGCAGAAGGCCTTAGCTTGTTCCCAGGTTACACCAACAACCGGATAATCATCAAAGCCAGGATGCCAGAAATAACGAGTTGCCCAAGGTTCGTTGTAAGAGAAAGTAAAATCACGAATCCAGCAAAGTGTATCGGGATAAACATTGACCTGGTTACTGAAAATAAATGAAGAACGGTTTTCAATTTTCTTTTCTTCTCCCTTTGTATCGATAACAGTACCATTATAACTCTGGGTTTCGTAATTATACATGTTTACCCGTCTTGCTGCTTGTTTAAGGTCAATCCAATGATAAGCATAGAACAGCTTACGTGCATCTATTTCGCGTTTCTTGAAAAATCGTTCATTTTCAGGAACAAACATTGGTTCTAAAGCATCCTTATAATCAGGGTCACTCCAATCAAGCTTTTCCTTCCAATTGATTCTTGGAGGATCAACTGGGTTTCCTTTACGGTCTTCGCTGATCATGAAATCAGGATTTTGTTCTGATAATAAAGTTCTGGCAATTGAATCTCTAACCCATTGTACAAACTGCCTGTATTCATTATTAGTAATTTCAGTATCGTCCATCCAAAAAGCATCAACCGAAACTGTTTTCACCGGTGTAGATGAAGCAGTTGGATCCTGATCGTTTGGACCCAAATTAAACGATCCGCGATGTACAAATGTCATTCCATACGGTGTGGGTTCAAACCATTTCCCTCTTCCTTTAACTCCTGTTAGTTCTCCGTTCCCAGATTTATTACAACTGGATAAAGCGAATATTGCCAAAGTAACTAACCCAATAGAAATAAAGTTTTTCATAGTATAGCTATATGTTGCTTCTAATATATACTTATAAATACCTTACGCTTTTATACTTTTTATTCCTGTTTTTTCCTAAATCGAGACTATAACTTAGATAAATTTCGTGCGAACCACCCGAATAACCAACTAGGGATGAGGTAGTTAAATCATAAGCATAACCCAATTTAAGACCACTATTCATTTCAAAACCTAAAAGAACACAAACAGCGTCATTAATTCGATAGTTCAACCCAGCCGAAAATCTTTTCTTATAAACCAGATCGACTAAAAAATCGGTCTGATATGAGGCACCATCAGATTTAACAAAAACCGCTGGCTGCAACTCAAATAACGGATCAGGCAGACTGATATTGTATCCGCCACTCAGATAATAATGCCTTGGTAAATAGGTTCTTGCTTCATCAGTAAAAACTATCGAGGCTTGATTTATATGAGTTGACGAAAAACCAACAAAATAATTTTTAGAACGCAAATAAACACCAAACCCAATATCGAAGGCCAATCTACTAGCTTCGGTTGTTGGAATAATTCCTGTCTCTTCTGAGATAGTTTGATAATAATCTCCTTCAGGAATATACCAATCTGGTTTGATAGACATATTAAAAAAACCCAAGCTTGGCCCAATACCAAGCTCACCAATACTTGTATTCAGTTTGTAGGCATAATCAAAGCCAACAAAAATATTCTTGAAAAAACCAATTTCGTCACTAACAATATTTAAACCAACGCCACTATTAACTCCAAACAGTTTAGTTGCCCCACCCACACTAAATACCAGCGTTTTAGGGGCTCCATCAACGCCAACCCATTGATATCGGTTCAAAATTACGCCGCTCAAAGCACCATCATTCCCGGCAGATCCTGGATTAACCGTAAGCTGAGTTACCTTGTTAAAGCTGAATTGCGGATCAAATTGGGCAATTGCCGCTAAGATAGCCATTATATATAAAAATAAAAAACAAAATATTCTTTTCATAAGAGCATTGTTGTGACATCGGATTCGCCCAAGTTTACCGCAGTTACTTAATGAAAAAGTTTACCGCTCAAATGTATAAAATCTCCAAAGTCAATGAACGCATGTTTATTTCATTTATTTTGTCTTTTGTACATCTTTCTAATGTTTTTCCACCAACGATCAGGAATATCTCCCTGAGATGCTTTTTTATAATCATCTTCATCGCATGGAACGACATAAAACCGTCCATTGTGTTTTTCCGAGTCTGCTATTTCCATCCACCATCTGCCAGTCACCCGGCTTTGAAAAAATGTTAATGCAACACTCACATCAGCCATATCGACTACAAAATGATTAAAATCATCGGTATCTTCGGTTGGATCTTCAGGTTTCCGGTTGTAAAACCCTTCTATGAAATGCCATACGATTTGTGCTGCCAAATTTGATGAACTTGAACTTAAATCATTGTCTGGCATCAAATTAAAAAAGCCAGCGATCTGTAATATATCGCTAACTCCGGCATAACGGGCTATCTGACAGGCTTCCTCCGAATACAATCCATTGGGCGACGCCATAGCTTGTCCGGGGGCATCCATATATCGAATAGCATTAATGTCAAAACTAAAAACATTGGCATCGCGCAGGACTGGCTCTACCGATGTTAAATCGTACCGTACCTGCCCCAATCGTTTCACTTCGTAATGAAGATTATTAATTGAATCAATATCTGTTTGATCAACAAAGTAATTTTGGTATGCCAATGCAGTGTAGGCATACATATTTTTTTGCTTTTCAAAAATCAGACTCAGGTAATTTTCTGAATTTATGCTTTTTACCCCTTTTTTAAAATCGAGCTTCGGATCAACAGTGACCATATTGAATAAACGTCCATCAAAGGCTTTTGTTATACCAAAGGTCAAATCCTGACTTCCACCCAAAATACAGACAGTCTGTTTATTTTCAATAAAATATTCACATATATCGCGAAGTGCAAAATAAGAATCATTAGCTGTATTTCCCAATTTAAGATTACCTAAATCCAATATTTTAAATCGGGTACCTATTCGGTTAAGATTATATAAATGGCGTCGAATCTCGTCGGGGGCTTTCCCCGCTCCTAAAATTCCCGAATTTCGATCTTCAGGAACACCTAATATTAACAAGTCTGCCTTTCCCGGCTTTAATTTCTCCTGATTTTTTTGTAGGAGATATCCTAGAGTGTGTTTTTGTGTTGCCCATGCCGGACACACAAACTTTTCAAAATCAACAGGATCAAAATAATGCAGCAAATCCATTAATGTCTTTTTATCGAAGGTTGAAAATACATTATTAATTAAATAGGGCAAACAAAAACATGTTTACCCTAAAAAATTATTTTTTCCGGGATTTTTTTGCAGTCGAATCTTTTTCAATCAATTTCATGCACTCATCCAAGGTTAATTTTGAAGCTTCAGTGTTTCTAGGAATTTTATAGTTACCCTTTTTATATGCGATGTATGGGCCCCATCGTCCATTAAGTATTTTAACATCAGGATTTTCATCAAATACTTTAACCAAAGCATTTAAATCTTTTTCCCTTTTCCCTTCAATTAGCTCAATGGCTCTGGGTAATTCAATCGAGTAGGGATCATCGATTTTTTTCTCAAGCGAAATAAATTTACTATCGTGTTTAACGTAGGGTCCAAAACGACCAATTGCTACAGTAACAATTTTTCCTTCATATTCGCCCAATGTTCTAGGCAATTTGAAAAGCTCAAGCGCTTCTTCAAGTGTAATTGTTTCCAAGTGCTGACCTGCTCTTAAACTAGCAAACTGCGGTTTTGAGCCTTCTTCGGTTGCTTCACCCAATTGGGCAATTGGCCCAAAACGGCCAATCTTAACTGATAACTCCAATCCAGTATTGGGGTCAATTCCTAATACCCGAACGCCATTGGCTCTTTCTGCTTCGTTTATTGCATTTTCAACCTTAGAATGAAAGGGTTTATAAAAATTACCAAGCATATCATTCCAAATCAATTCACCTTCGGCTATTTCATCAAACTCTTTTTCAACTTTAGCTGTAAAGTTATAATCCATAATCAGATCAAAATATTTCATCAGGAAATCGTTTACAACCATCCCGATATCTGTTGGAAACAATTTTGCTTTCTCAGAGCCAGTAAGTTCAATCTTCTGTTTTTCAGCAATTTTAGATGCTGAAAGTACCAGTTCAGTATATTCTCGTTCAATACCAGGTCTATCTTCCTTTACAACGTAACCACGGTTTTGGATTGTGGTAATAGTTGGGGCGTATGTCGACGGACGTCCAATACCCTGTTCTTCAAGTTTTTTCACCAAGCTGGCCTCAGTGTATCTTGGTGGTTTTTGAGTAAAACGCTCGGTCGCAAATATTTTATCCCAGCGAAGTTTCTGTTTCGCTGTTAAAACCGGAAGCAAACTTTTTTGACCTCCATTTTGCTCTTCTTCATCCACCGATTCAATATAAACCCTGAGAAATCCATCGAAGATCAAAACTTCTCCTGTGGCAATAAATTTTTCAGAAGTATTTGATATATCTATAGTTACTGTCGTTTTTTCAAGCTCTGCATCACTCATTTGAGAAGCTATCGTACGTTTCCATATTAGCTCATAAAGTTTCTTCTCTTGCGCAGTTCCCGAAATTTCTTCCTGATCAAGGTAAGTTGGACGAATGGCTTCATGAGCTTCCTGTGCACCTTTTGTCTTCGTTTTGTACTGGCGAACCTGATGATACTTCTCTCCCATCGACTTTATAATAACCTGTTTGGCAGTATTAATTGCCAATGTAGATAAGTTAACTGAATCGGTACGCATATAGGTTATTTTACCCGATTCGTATAACTTTTGTGCGATTGTCATGGTTTGAGAAACCGAGAAACCGAGTTTACGACTGGCTTCCTGTTGCAAGGTAGACGTAGTAAAAGGAGGGGCCGGCGAACGTTTAGATGGTTTCTTTACTATGTCATCTATTTGAAATTCAGAAGATTTACACTTTTCAAGGAACGCATAAGCTTCTGTTTTTGATTCAAATCTGCGATTTAATTCTGCTTTTAGCTCAATAACCTTTCCATCATTCTCGGAAACAAGAAAGTTCGCAATAATTCGAAAAGCAGAGGCAGAACTGAAATTCATTATCTCTCTCTCGCGCTCTACAATCAGCCGAACGGCAACCGACTGAACCCTACCTGCTGATAATGAAGGTTTTACTTTTTTCCATAAAACCGGCGACACTTCAAAACCAACAATACGGTCGAGTACACGGCGGGCCTGTTGTGCATTAACAAGGTTTAAATCAAGAGGCCTGGGATTTTGAATTGCACTAAGTATCGCATCCTTTGTAATCTCATGAAAAACAATTCTTTTCGTCTTTTTCGGGTCTAAATTTAAAGTTTCCATTAAATGCCATGAAATAGCTTCTCCCTCACGGTCCTCGTCGGAAGCTAACCAAATGGTACCTGATTCTTTTACTAATTTCTTTAATTCGGCAACAAGTTTTTTCTTATCGGCGGTAATTTCGTATTTTGGAGTAAAATTATTCTGAATATCAATTCCAAAATCTTTCTTTTCCAGATCTCTTATATGCCCCATACTTGAGGTAACAAAAAAATCTTTTCCTAAAAATTTCTCGATTGTTTTTGCTTTTGCGGGTGATTCAACAATAACAAGGTTCTCGTGCATGTATCTGTTTGTTTTTAGTTCTGTTCAAAAATTTGTGCAAATTAAAGAAAAGGAAATGCTAACTTCAAAATATAAATGGCAAAAATTTAAAACCATATTTATTTGAAAATGATTTATTTATTTGAACAACACTTTTCTACAACATACAAATACTCTATTATTACTAAAAGCATTAGCTGTAGTTACGCATTCAATTAATTAGCTAGCCGTCAATAATTTAACATACATGATACATTGTATATTATTGCCCAAATTCAATTTTAATAAAGCAATACAATATCTATTATTTCAAAAGAAATCTTTCGGTTTAATTATCTTTGTCGGCTAAACTCCAAACTATTAGTTAATGGGAAAAGATATTTCAGCATATAAAAAATATATCCGCATATTTTGGATTATATATGTTTCAGGAGTTGTTACTACGGTCTTGATGTTTTTTATGATTGCAAAGGGATGGCTTGGTTTTATGCCAACATTCGAAGATCTGGAGAATCCGGAGAGTTTACTTGCATCGGAAGTAGTATCGGCTGACGGAGTTGTTCTGGGCACTTATTTTAAAGAAAACCGAAGCTACGTAAATTACGAAGAACTCAGCCCTGTACTCTTAAATGCTTTAGTTGCAACCGAGGATGTCAGGTATTATAACCACTCAGGAGTCGATGTCAGAGGTCTTGTTCGAGTGGTGAAAGGAATTGTAACCGGCGACTCAAACTCTGGTGGCGGGAGTACAATTAGTCAGCAATTAGCAAAGATGCTTTTCCCAAGAGATAATCTGCATAGCAAGATACAATTGATTTTTCGCAAATTTAAAGAATGGGTAATCGCGGTTAAACTCGAAAAAAGTTACACCAAAGAGGAAATTCTGACGATGTACCTTAATAAATATGATTTTTTGAACCTTGCAGTAGGAATAAAATCGGCAGCTTCCATTTATTTTAACACCTCTCCTCGGAACCTGACACTTGAACAAAGTGCAATGCTGGTTGGGATGGCAAAAAACTCTTCGCTATATAACCCGGTTCGCCGGCCCGAACTTACTCTGGAACGAAGAAATGTTGTTCTCGACCAAATGGAGAAATATGGGTATATATCCAAGGAAGAATGCAGGGCCGCACAAGCCAAACCCTTAAGTCTTGATTATCACAAGGTTGATTTTAAAACAGGTTTGGCCCCATATTTCAGAGAGTATTTACGTCAAACTCTAAATGCTGATAAACCTAAACGATCAGATTACGCATCATGGCAATTCCAAAAATATAAAGAAGATTCTATTGAATGGGAAAATAACCCTGTATATGGATGGTGTAAGAAAAATAAAAAAGCAGATGGTACTCCATACAACCTTTACCGGGATGGGTTAAAGATTATTACTACTATTGATTCCCGTATGCAAAGATATGCTGAAGAGTCGCTTACCTATCACTTAAAAAATAACCTTCAGCCATCCTTCAACAAGCACCTCAGAGTATTAAAAAACCGACCATTCTCGAATGATCTATCAACTGAAGATGTTGACAAAATCCTGGAGCAGTCGATAAAACAAACCAAACGTTATTGGGTTGCCAAAAGTGCGGGCAAATCGTGGGAAGAAATCAAAAAGGATTTTAATAAACCAGTTGAAATGACTGTGTTTTCATACAAGGGAGATCGCGACACGTTGATGTCTCCTCTCGATTCGATGAAATATTACATCGGCATATTACGCTCCTCCTTCATGTCGATGGAAGTAAAGACTGGCCATGTAAAAGCATACGTTGGAGGTCCAGATTACAGGCATTTCATGTACGATATGGTTAAAGGGGGAAAAAGACAGGTCGGTTCAACAGTTAAACCTTTCTTGTACACTCTTGCTATGCAAAACGGGATGTCGCCATGCAGTAAGGTTCCCAATGTTCCACAGCAATTCATTTTGCCCGATGGAAAAGTTTGGGAAGCAAAAAACTCGGACAAAACCAAGTTCGACAATAAAATGGTAACTTTAAAATGGGGTTTGGCTCATTCAGTAAACCAAGTATCAGCATGGATTATGAAGCAGTACAACCCGCAATCGGTTGCCGATATTATGAAAAAAATGGGGGTTTACAGCCCGATTGACCCTGTACCATCCATGTTTTTGGGAACATCTGACATTACACTTTATGAAATGATTGGAGCTTATGGCACTTTTGCAAACAAAGGTGTTTATACACAACCCATTTTTATTACCAAAATTGAAGACCGTCATGGAAATGTACTTTCGACCTTTCAGGCTGAAAAGCACGACGCTATTGACGAACAAACCGCTTACCTTATGATTGACCTTATGAAAGGAGTAGTTGATTTTGGTTCGGGAGGAAGATTAAGGTGGAGCCCTGATTATGGTGGATTCAGAGGGCCAATAGCTGGCAAAACCGGGACCACTCAAAACCATTCTGATGGATGGTTTATCGGCGTTACTCCTGAATTAGTGAATGGAGCCTGGACCGGGGGAGAATTACGAAGTATTCATTTCGACGACTTACAATCGGGACAAGGAGCCCGGATGTCTTTGCCAGTTTGGGGTTATTTCATGCGAAAAGTATATGCCGACAAAAGCCTGCCATATCACGAATATACTGATTTCGAACGTCCTGGTACGCTCACCGTTAACATCAATTGTACTGACCCCGAAAGTATTGAGCAGGAACAGGATAATTCGGAAGAATTTTTCTAAACATTAAAGACGACCATGTGGTCAAAAAGAAGCCAGGCAGATTGAAACTACCTGGCTTCCCTAATAACGGTTCCTGATTTTAGAAACCGCCATAATAATATAAGTTACAACAACTTATTGTAACAAATTTACTATTATTTTTCGAGCTTTTCCGACTCTTTTTTAGGCTCATCATCTTTAGAAGCATTCTTGAATTCCTTGATCCCTTTACCTAAACCTTTCATCAATTCAGGAATTTTGGTTCCTCCAAACAACAAAACAACAACGACCAAGATAACGATCAGTTCTTGTGCCCCAATTACACCAGCGATAATAGATAAGTTCATACTATAAAGTTTAAAAGGTTTTTACAAAAGTAGAAAAATTTACAACTACAGAAATTTATTTGAATATTAGTTTAAAAATATCATTCCCATTGGCATAAATAACCAATGCCAATAACAATACCATACCTGTTATTTGAGCATATTCGAGAAATTTATCTCCAGGTTTACGTCCGGTAACCATTTCATAAAGAAGGAACATCACATGTCCGCCATCAAGAGCAGGAATTGGTAATAAGTTCATCACACCAAGAATTATAGAAAGGAAGGCTGTCATATTCCAGAAATCAAACCAACTCCAGGCTCCCGGGAAAATATTCCCAATAGCTATAAAACCACCTAAGCTTTCGTATGCCTTGGTTTTTGGAGAAAAAATAAGTTTTAATGACTTCAGATAAGTTGTAATTTTCTCTATTCCTTGGTTAATGCCGGCAGGGACCGATTCAACCAAGCTATATTGAATAGTTTTTAACTCGAATATTTTTGACAAGTCAGGGCTTTTCAATTGTACGCCAAGCAACCCTGTTTGAGGCACAACTATAGGCACATTTATCTCCTTTGAGTCGCGTAAAATAATCAGCGAAATTGCTTTTCCTTTACTTTTATTTAATGCTGACCTGAATTGATCCTGAAAAGCAAATTTCACACTGTCGATACCCAGAATCTGGTCATTCTCTTTCAGTCCAGCCTCTTTCGCTGGCGAATCCTTGGGCATTTTCTCAACTATATAATTGAAAGGCATCCTGAATGACATTATTCCCTTACCTTTAATCAAAAGAGCCAAATCGTCATCAGAGATATCTACATCAACCTTTTGTCCGTTGCGTTCTACCTGAATAGTTCTAGCCTTTTCAAAAATAACCGTTGGTATTACTTTTTGAAAATTTTCAACAAAGACATTGTCTACCGAAAGGATTTTATCCCCATTCTGAAGACCTATCTTCATTCCGACCGAATCAACCTCAATTCCATATTTCACATTAGCTGTTGGCAAATATTGCTCACCCCACAAATACAATACAGCAATGTATAAAACGAAAGCAAGAATAAAATTCATTAATACACCGCCAATCATAATTAGTAGCCTTTGCCACGATTTTTTTGACCGGAATTCATAAGGTTGTGGTGGCAATTTCATCGCTTCCTTATCCATCGATTCGTCAATCATTCCCGATATTTTTACATACCCACCAAGCGGGAGCCAGCCAACGCCATATTCTGTTTCACCCTTTTTCACCTTAAATAAAGAAAACCAGGGATCGAAAAACAGGTAGAATTTCTCCACTCTAGTCTTAAAAAACCGGGCAAAAATGAAGTGACCAAATTCGTGAATAATAACCAAAAGCGATAAGCTTAATACAAGTTGTGCCGCCTTTATTAAAAATACTTCCATCTATTGTTTTTTCTTATTTATTGTACTACAAGATTTTTAACCTTTGCTGCTGTCAGAATCCTTACTTCCTTATCGCTTTGTATATAATCATCAAGCGTTGGATTTTTTATAAATGTTGCTTTCGCCATTATTTGCTCAATAATTTCAGGCATTTGAAGAAAACTAATTTTGTCGTTCAGAAAAGCATGGACAACTACTTCGTTTGCAGCATTTAAAATGCAAGGCATATTTCCACCTTGATTAAGTGCTTCGAAAGCGAGTGCAAGGTTACGAAAATTTTTTGTATTTGGCTGTTCAAAAGTAAGTTTGGGGTAATCTAAAAAGTTAAATCTTCTAAATGATGAATATAAGCGCTCAGGAAAACTTAAAGCATACTGAATTGGTAATTTCATGTCAGGAAGCCCCATTTGTGCTTTCATCGAACCGTCGACAAACTGAACTATCGAATGAACAATACTTTGCGGATGTACTATAACATCAATCTGATCCGGTCTTAATCCAAAAAGCCATTTGGCCTCTATAATTTCAAAACCTTTGTTCATCATTGAAGCTGAATCGATGGTAATTTTAGCGCCCATATCCCAATTCGGATGCTTTAGTGCATCGGCCTTGGTTACTTTGGCCAGTTGTTCCAAAGAAAAACCCCTGAAAGGACCGCCTGACGCTGTAAGATAAATTTTTTCTACTTCGTTGTTTATTTCTCCGACAAGGCATTGAAATATAGCCGAATGCTCCGAATCAACAGGAAAGATATTAACTTTGTTTTCAATAGCCAATTGATTAATTATCTCTCCGGCAACAACCATTGTTTCTTTATTGGCTAAAGCAATATGCTTTCCGGCTTTAATAGCATTGCAAGTAGGTATTAAACCTGAATATCCAACCATTGCAGTAACCACAATATCGATTGATGACATTTCAACCACCTGATGCAATGCTTCGCGACCTGCATAAACTTTTATCTGTTCGTTTTTAAGGGCTTCCGAAACCTCTTCGTAATGACATGAATTTGAAATTACAACCACATTGGGTTGAAATTTTTTAGCTTGTTCAATTAATAGCCTGGTATTATTATTTGCAGTAAGTACCTCAACTTCAAATAAATCTGTATTTTTATCAATTACTTCAAGGGTCTGGGTTCCAATTGAACCAGTTGCCCCTAATATTGCGATATGTTTCTTCATACTTCTAAAAATCGATGTAGGTTTCCGGATCAAGTGCTGTACCATTGTGCCAAAGCTCAAAATGAAGGTGTGGCCCTGTAGTTAATTCTCCAGTATTACCCATTATTGCAATTACTTCACCTGCCTTCACTTTATCGCCAACATCCTTTAATAGCTCGGCGTTGTGTTTATATACCGAAACCAGATTATTCTCGTGCTGAATATAAATAGAATAGCCTGTATCCATTGTCCAACCGGAAAAAATTACTGTGCCATCCAGAACACAAGAAATCCGGGAATTTGGACTACCAACAATATCAACAGCCAGATGCTCTGTTTTTGTATTAAATTTATTCGTAATTAAACCTCGTAGTGGAGTGAAAAAATGAATATTGGCAATACTCGGTAGTTTAGCTGAATTTCGTGATAATGCCAAATTCTGTTTTTCTTCTTCCAATTTATCCTGAAAAACAGAGTCCGAATTGAAATTTTTGAATTTTACATCGTAAGTTTTTAATGTGGTAGCAGAGGCATTGGTTTCGTCGGCAGGTACTTCTCCCTGAAACAATGCTTTTATTTTTTCAAAATAGTTGTCACGAATCCTTATTTCATTCTCAAGTGAATCCACTTTCATGTAATTATATATTATTTGCTGCCTGACTTTAGCACTAGGATAACCTGGAATATTTTCTCGAAGAGGCGTATATGCAATTATGATAGTGGTTAACAAAATTAAAACAACAGCTCCCAATCCACCAAGTGTAATTACTCTTATTGGAGTTAGCTTGATACTCCAGACAGTTTGAATCGAGGAATCATTGTAAATGATTAACCGATAATGGTCTTTCAGCATCTGAAATATTTTCGTCCCAAGCTCTTTCCTGTTCATTTCCCGATTTTTCGTTCAACAAAATTAGAAGAAATTAGAGAAAATGAAGCTGAAGCGCCGTTTATTAATGCGATTAATAGAAACAGTTCTAAAAACCTATAGATATTTTTTGCAGAATATTAGGAAAACCCAGAAACATCATATATATTTGCACCCGCTTAGCTGAACAAATTTTGGCAGAGTAAAGTTCTAAAGACGATTAAAATCATAAAATACATTGCGGGGTGGAGCAGTTGGTAGCTCGTTGGGCTCATAACCCAAAGGCCGCACGTTCGAGTCGTGCCCCCGCTACTACAAGCCTTGGTCTACATTTAGATCAAGGCTTTTTTATTAGACTATATTGGTTTTTTGAAGATTTGAAGATCATATTCGAATCATATTTCTAACTTTATCGTTTTAAAATATACGAATATGTTTAAAGCAGAAATATATATTCAACGAAGAAAAATCCTTAGTGAAAAGATTGGATCCGGGCTCATCCTTTTTTGGGGAAATGATGAAAGTCCGATGAATTATCCCGATAACACCTATCATTTCAGACAACACAGTTCTTTTCTTTATTACTTCGGAATCGATTTCCCTTCATTGGCTGCAATAATTGACATCGATAACGGGCATCAGATTATTTTCGGCGATAATTATACCATTGACGATATTGTTTGGATGGGCCCTCAGCCCACGATCGCCGAACGTGCTATCCTTTCAGGCATTACTGAAACACAGCCTATGTCAAAACTTTATACAATATTAAGAGAAGCCCAGGCAGCGCGACGCGAAATACATTTTCTTCCTCCCTACCGGCCAGAAAATAAAATTAAACTTCTTCGCTTTTTAAATATCAGGCCCGACCAGATTAATGTAAACGCATCGTCCGACCTTGTTCGCGCTGTTATAAGTCAAAGAGAAATTAAATCGGATGAAGAAATTGAAGAAATCGAAAGAGCTGTTAATTTGTCGGTCGACATGCACGTTGCCGCTATGAAAATAGCTAAACCTGGAATGACCGAAGCCCAGGTTTCAGCCCACATTCACGAGATAGCTTTAGCTCAGGACTGTAATATTGCTTTTCCAATTATTGCAACCATTAATGGGCAAACTCTTCACAATCATATACATCACAATATAATAAAAGAAGGTGATTTATTCCTTGTTGATGCTGGTGCCGAATCGAAAATGCATTACGCCGGAGACCTATCGAGCACCTTTCCTGTAAGCAAGAAATTTACATCTATACAAAAATATATATACGAAATTAGCCTAAAAGCTCACGAAGCTGCAATAAATACAATTGCCCCTGGAACAACTTTCCGCGAAGTCCATTTTGCTGCATGTAAATCAATAGCAACATCAATGAAAGATTTGGGTTTAATGAAAGGCGATGTAGATCAAGCTGTTGAAGAAGGTGCACACGCTTTGTTCTTCCCTTGCGGAACCGGACACATGATGGGGCTCGATGTTCACGATATGGAAGACCTTGGTGAAGTATGGGTGGGCTACGACGGCGAACCCAAAAGCACACTGTTTGGGCTAAAATCGCTTCGGTTTGCGAAAAAACTTAAACCAGGGCACGTTTTTACTATTGAGCCAGGAGTATATTTTATCCCCGAATTAATTGATCTTTGGAAATCAGAAGGCAAGTTCAACGATTTTCTTGTTTGGAAAGAAATAGAGAAATTCAGAAACTTTGGTGGAATACGAAACGAAGAGAACTTCCTTATCACTGGAAATGGGTTCAAAAAATTAGGCAAACCTAAACCCAAAACGATAGAAGAAGTGGAATTGCTTCGTTGTTGAAAAGTAACATTACTTTTTTCGGTTTAAATCGAAAAACTCCTTGTTCAAGTCTGTTAAAAGTTGTTAAATTTAGGCTCCCTTTTAACCTAACAAAAAGATATGCCCGACAAATCTTTTGAAAGAAGAACATTCCTAAAATTGATGAGTGCTGGTCTTGGTGCAAGTTTGGTATCGTTTCCAAGATTTTCACAGGCATTAAACCCTCCTCCAGGCAATTTGAAACATCAGGATTTTGCATTAGGCAAACCTGAATGGATTCTGCATGAGGATGGTACGTTTGATATTTTTGCCGGAAGTATTCGTTTGTCAAATTGCCGTCCATCAATCAACGGACAAAGTATTTTTGTACGAAATACATTTATGGGCGATTCGCCCAAAGGAAAACGAATCATATATGAAGTAGATGGTGGCTTTGTAATGCTCGATTTGCGTACACACACCAATACTATTTCAATTGGAGCCGAAATCAGTGGAATGAAATATGCTCCAACATGGTTTAATCCGCTGGGCGAAGGCTATGTAATCGGGGCAAATTACTTCTTCAAGCAAGGCTATGGTACTGGAGGTCAATCAGGAATTTTTGAGTTTAGAAAATCAACTAAACGCAAACCTTTAAATTATCCGGAGGAGGAGGCCTGGTCGTATGATAGTTTCATGATGACTGGGTTAATTGCTCCAAATGGCGATACACTTTCGATTGGCGCATACGAGCAAACCGACTTTATACAGCGATGCTCGACTTTCAATCGTCCAAGAAGGAAAGGATTGAACGATAGAGACTTTGGCAAAGAAGCTGTATTTTTTGAGGCCGGTTTTGCCACAGAAAACATACCATTAAAAGATGAGTTTATTAAATTGCCCGATTTATTTGTGTATTACGGCAATCAGCCTTTTGGAACCATGCAAAACCTTGCTTGGAGTATTTCAGAACAAAACCAGGCGCGGCGGGATTCAAGTACCAATTACTTTTGGACATCATACCAGGATTTCAGGGCAGCATTCAGCTTTAAATACCTTCAGGAACAACTCTTGTCAATGGACGAAATTGAACCTTCACTAAGGATAAAAGCTGTAAATATTGGTCCCGGATATTGTACACCAGGCGATTGGCTAAACAACAACAACAATTGGCCAAAAACAATGGAACCGGTTGCCCGCGAAATATTTAGCCGTAGATACCGCGCCGGAATCTATGTCGCGCCATTTGTTGTTCACGAAAAAAGCCGTATTTTTAGGAATCACCCTCGTTGGATACTAAAAGATGAAGAAGACAATCCAATTGTGATGGATAGTGATGCCGACGGTCGGTTATATGCTCTTGATGGAAATGTAGAAGATGTAAAAAATTATATCGGTAAAGTATTCAAGAAATTCCATGAAATGGGATTTACCTATTACGAAATTGACCATCTGGATTGGGGATTGCAGGAACCTACAGGATTACAAAAAACAAAAAAAGTAAAATCGTCGGTACAAATGCTTCGATCAATAATGGAGATTATCAGAACGTCTGTTGGCGCAGGTAGTTTCATTACGGCAAACCGAACACCTTATACTCCAATTATTGGTTATGTTGATGCTGTCAGAATTGACAAAGACCAGTCGTGGAAATGGGAAGAACAAACAACCGGCAGAATTCTCGACGAAAGCTACAATACGCAATATTTTAATAACGTATTCTGGCAAAATGATCCTGATACAGTATTTTTGCGTAATTACAAATGTGACTACACTGCCGAAGAACAAAAGAGCCTTGCCTTGTGGATAGCTTTTATGGGTGGTGCCATTGGAACGTCGGATAACTTCAAGTTAATGGAAAGTGAAAAGTTGCAGCTCTGGCGTTTCCTTGAACCTTCGACACGACCACAAAGTGCAACATTACCATTCTGGGGCAACAATGTAATAAACAAGGTTGCCGTAAGAAAATACCGAAAAATAAATGCCTGGGCAGTATTGGTCTTAAATGACACCGACAGTGTTGTAACTGAAAGCTATTCGGTTTACGATTTAATTGGCTTGAAAGATGCCTGGGTATTTATCTGGGAACCTGGGTTCAGTCTTGGTCTCGGGAAACCAACACGAATTTCGGCCACTCTTGGAAGCCATGAATCGAAACTGTATTATATTTCTGAAACCAAGGAAAATCCATCGCTCGACTTAAATATTTCCGGCAACGATTTCATTGAAGAATTAACGCCTACAGAAACTAAATAATTCAAACTAAAACCACTTTCTTTTTTTAAAATAGAAAGTCAACCCTATGGTTATCAACATCATTATGATCCAAAAATACAGATAACCGTATCTCATTTTGAGTTCGGGAATATACTCGAAATTGGTACCATAAACACCTGCGACAAAAGTAAGCGGAATGAAAAATGCCGAGAAAATGGTGAGCACTTTCATAATTTCGTTGGCTTTTAAATCGAGGTTGGCATTGTAAATATTCATCTGATCACTGAGCATCATCTGGTAAATTTCTATCGTTTCTGAGGCCTGCATAATCAGGTCGTTCAGGTCGTGGAAATACTTCAGGTTATCGTCGGCAATAAAACCCGATTCATTTTCAATCAACTGATGAACAATTTCCTTCACCGGTCGGATGTTTTTTCTCAAAAAATTGACCTCGGTTTTGTGCCTGTAAATTTCAGCAATAAGGTTTTTCTGTCCTGGAGTAAAAATCCGGGCTTCGGTTTTTTCTATTATAGTTCCGAGTTTCTCAATGTTAATCAGGTAATTATCAACAATTGTATCAAGCAAAACATAAGTCAGATAATCGGCTTTTTTACGACGCGCACGTCCGGTCCCTTTCCTTATCCTGTCACGAATCGAATCGAAGTAATGTCCCTCCTTTTCCTGGACAGTAATTAAAAAAGAGTCGTCCAGAATCATCGAAATTTGATTCGAACTTAACTGGTGCTCCTTTTCATCAAAATCAAGTATTTTCAGGATAACAATCAGGTATTTATCGGTCTCGGTTATCTTGGGCCGTTGCCCGGTGTTAAGCATGTCCTCAAGCAAAAGACTATGAATATCAAATAATTCACCCAGTTGACCTATGAGCTTCTCGTCATGCAAACCATATAAACTTACCCAACTTACCGAATCACCCGACAAATAAGGTAAACAGTCATCAAGCGATGGCAATTCCGTTTCAATCATGTTTTCAGCACTATAACTGGTTACCCTGATTAAAGTGTTTTCCATCTGTTTACTTCCCAGATGGATGAGCGAACCGGGAATCTGACCGGTTACCTTTTTCCGGTCGTTAAGAAATCGAGCCATTTATCAGATGTAATTAATGTAATTCAGGCAACTAAAATACGTTTTTATTCCTGAGGCTCTATTATCTCTTCATTGTCTTTTTCTTTTTTCCGGCCATACCGGTCGGGGACAAACGTTTGATCAGAAATAGGAGTCCGCACATAAGCCGGATATTCTTTACGCGGAGAAAGTTCAATGGGCTCCGAAGGAACCTGTTCATAAGGGATCAGGCTTAGCAAATGACTGATGCAATTAAGCCGCGCCAAGCGTTTATTATCGGCCGGGACAACATACCAAGGCGCTTGTTTTATATCTGTAAATTTAAACATTTCGTCCTTGGCCTTGGAATATTCCACCCACTTTTCGCGCGAAAGAATATCCATTGGGCTCAGTTTCCATCTTTTGGTCATATCATTCAGCCGGGCTTGAAAACGCAGTTCCTGTTCTTCATCGGAAACAGAAAACCAATATTTAATCAAAAGGATGCCTGAACGCACCAACATCCGTTCAAATTCGGGAGAACTCCTGAAAAATTCCTCATACTGTTCGTCGGTGCAAAACCCCATTACATGTTCCACCCCAGCACGATTGTACCAGCTACGATCGAATAAAACAATTTCGCCCCCGGCAGGTAAATGAGAAGCGTACCGCTGGAAATACCACTGCGACTTCTCCCTCTCGGTGGGAGTACCCAGCGCCGAAATCCGGCAAATACGTGGATTAAGCGGCCCCGCAATTCGTTTAATCACCCCTCCTTTTCCGGCTGCATCGCGGCCTTCGAACAAAACAACCACCTTGAGTTGTTTATATTTTACCCATTCCTGGAGCTTAATCAACTCAACTTCCAGTTTCCGAAGTTCTTTATTGTACTTCTTTTTACTGATTACCCGGTGGTCCTTTTTCTCCGATTCAATGTTTTTCAAACCATCGTCGTGATGTTTCGAATGCTTTTTGTCTGAATTTTTACTCATGATGTGCAATTTGATATGGAATTTGAAAATTATAAAATATCAGGCAGTTAATCAACATTAATGCTTGTAATAATTCTGTCTCTCCTGAAAAAAAGGGATCTTACGCATCTTTGCGAACACTTTCGTGTATTAATGGTTACATTTGCAACCTAATATTTTTGTTTTGGATCGGAAAGAGTTCAGAAAACTTTTCAGCAAACACGAACATAAAAGCGAGTTACGTAGGCTGCTGAATACCCCGGGTGAAAAAGTTCACTTACAGGGAATTGTTGGCTCTGCCCGAAGTATCTTAACCTGTTTGCTTTCCGAAAGTATCACAAAAACATTCGTTATTTGCCTGAACGACAGAGATGAAGCATCTTATTTTTACGACGATTTGAATACACTTTTTCCTGAAGCTCCGGTATTGTTTTTCCCTTCGTCGTACAAACGTTCGGTGAATTACGAAACCATTGAACAGGAAAATATTATACTACGAACTGAAGTTCTCAGTTACCTGGAACAAGGAAGTCCATTGCTGATAATAACTTACCCCGAAGCATTGGTCGAAAAAGTTATATCAGGCGAAGGTCTGGCTTCGAATACGTTCCATGTTTCGAAGGGCGATAAACTATCGATTGAATTCGTGAACGAGGTACTTTACGAATATGGTTTTGAGCGGGTCGATTTTGTGTATGAACCAGGTCAATACTCTATCCGAGGTGGAATTGTTGATATTTATTCATTTGCCTCAGAAGACCCATACCGTATTGATTTCTTTGGTGATGAAGTTGATTCGATCCGAAGTTTCAACCTCGACAACCAGATTTCGAAAGAATCTCATTCAAAAATCAGCATCATACCCAATATTCAGGAGAATTTAACCGAAGAAAGCCGTATCAGTTTCCTGGACTTTATTCCGGCTGACAGTATTCTTATTCTGAACGATATACAGTTGATTGCCGATCAGATGGAGCACAATTTTACTCAAACCATCGAAAAAGCTGAAACAGAAGAAGATCGTAAGATTTGGTTCGAAAAATTGCTTTCAGGAAAGGAATTTATAAAAGAAATTAACCAGTTTACCTGTGCTGAGTTTGGAGTAAAAGTATTTTTCGACAAAAGTAAAGTTATAAAATACGGGACCACTCACCAACCCGTTTTCAATAAAAACTTTGATTTGCTGGCTGAGAACCTAATCAACCATCAGTCCGAAGGTTTTAAAAATTATATTCTTTCGACCAATGTTTCGCAAACCGACCGGTTGAAAGCTATTTTCAAAGATAGAGGGTTAAAAGTTGATTTTCAGCCTGTAGACTTTACCCTACATGAGGGCTTTGTTGATAATGATCTGAAAATTTGCTGTTTTACTGATCACCAGATTTTTGAACGTTATCACCGTTTCCAGATTAAATCGAGAAAAGCCGAACGCGACAGCATTACCCTTAAAGAATTAAACATGTTGCACCAAGGCGACTGGGTAGTGCATGTCGATCATGGAATAGGACGTTTTTCAGGTTTGGTAAAAACCGAAGTTGACGGAAAACTGCAAGAAGCTATACGATTGACATACAGGGATAATGACGTACTTCTGGTAAGTATTCACAACCTCCACCGTATTTCGAAATACAAGGGTAAAGACGGAACCGAACCCAACATCAGTAAACTGGGAAGCGGCGCCTGGCAGAAACTGAAAGACCGTACCAAAGCAAAGGTAAAGGATATTGCAAAAGATCTTATTGAACTATATGCACAACGGCTTCAAGAACGCGGTTTTGCATTTTCGCCTGATTCGTATCTGCAAAAAGAACTGGAGGCATCGTTTATTTACGAAGATACACCCGACCAAACCAAATCGACCATTGCGGTAAAAGAAGATATGGAAAAGGAAGTTCCAATGGACCGACTGGTTTGCGGTGATGTGGGTTTTGGGAAAACCGAAATTGCTATTCGCGCAGCCTTTAAAGCAGTGGCCGACAGCAAACAAGTTGCTGTTTTGGTACCTACTACTATTCTGGCGCTTCAACATTACAAAACCTTTTCCGAACGGTTAAAAGATTTCCCGGCAAGGGTTGAATATATCAGCCGGCTAAAAAAACCAGCCGACATCAAACAAATTTTAACCGATACCAAAGCTGGAAAAGTTGATATTTTAATTGGCACCCACAAATTGGTTGGAAAAGAAGTAGCTTTCAAAGATATGGGGTTACTGATTGTTGACGAGGAACAAAAATTCGGCGTTTCGGTAAAAGAAAAACTGAAACAGCTAAAGGTAAATGTAGACACACTAACCTTAACGGCAACACCCATTCCTCGTACCCTGCAATTCTCGATGATGGGTGCACGTGACCTGTCGATCATACAAACGCCACCACCCAACCGCTACCCTATTGCTACCGAATTGCACGGATTTAATGTCGACATTATCCGCGAGGCTATTCAATACGAAATAGCAAGGGGTGGACAGGTATTTTTTATTCACAACCGTGTTTCGAATATATATGAAGTTGAATCCGAAATCAGGAAAATTGTACCAGGCGTCCGCACTGCTGTTGGTCATGGCCAAATGGAAGGCGAGAAACTCGAAAAAGTGATGATGGATTTTATCAATGGTGAATTTGATATTTTGATTGCTACTACCATTATCGAATCGGGATTGGACATTTCGAATGCCAATACCATCATTATCAACCATGCTGAAAATTTCGGGCTGAGTGATTTGCACCAGTTACGTGGTCGTGTGGGCCGCTCGAACAAAAAAGCATTTTGCTACCTGTTGGCTCCACCGCTATCAACGCTTACTGCCGAAGCACGTCGCCGGCTTAAAGCCATCGAAGAGTTTTCGGAATTGGGCAGTGGTTTCAACATTGCAATGCAGGATCTGGACATTCGCGGAGCAGGAAACCTGCTTGGAGCCGAGCAAAGCGGATTTATAGCCGACATTGGATTCGAAACCTATCACCGCATTTTGAATGAAGCTATTCTGGAACTGAAACAAACTGAATTCAAAGATATTTTCAAGGACGAAAAAGGAGATTCGTCGCGCGCATTCCTGAATGTGAAATTTGCCAGCGACTGCCAGATTGATACTGATCTGGAACTTTTATTCCCCGATAAATACATCCAAAGCATCTCGGAACGTATGTTACTCTACCGCGAGCTCGACAACATTGAAACTGAAGAAACTTTGGTTCAGTTTGAAGCCGGATTGATAGACCGCTTTGGAAAACTTCCACCGGAAAGTATTGAATTAATTGAAGTTGTGCGCCTTCGCCGAATTGCCATTGATTTAGGGATGGAAAAAGTTATTTTGAAACATCATAAAATGGTTTGCCATTTTATTTCCGATCCTCAGTCGCCGTTTTACCAATCGGCTACCTTTAGCAAGGTGTTGCAGTATGTACAAAAACATCACCAGACATGTCGCATGAAAGAGAGCAACAACCGATTGTCGCTTACCTTCGAGAAAATAAAAACCGTTAAAAAAGCGAAAGAAATTTTGGAAGGAGTTGGGGTATAGAATAAAGTCGATAATATTCAAGCTTTATTCTGATAGTTGTAACCCCATCATCAAATCGTCAACCCATTCACCATTCAGGGAAAAGCTTTTTTCAGTATAGGATTCTTGCACAAATCCCAATCGTTCAAATAGTTTTATCGAAGGTTTGTTTCTCGGATCAATTGACGCGATAATTTTCTGTTTACCTAGTCTCAGAAAAAGGAAGGTAATTACTTCCGATAAAGCTTCATTCGCAAATCCTTTATTCCAATGTTCCTGATCAAGTGTAATTCCCAATTCGGTACAAAAAGGTTCTTCTGCAAGAAAATGAATCCCAATATCTCCAATCAATTCACCACTATCTTTTCTGATAATTACCAATTGAAACCAGCTTCCGGCTTGATTAATCTGACGACAAACACGGCGACAGATAAAATCATGTACATCTTCAAGGTTCTTTGGCACCCAGCCCTGGTATTTGTTAGCTTCAGCATCAGACCTGTATTTCAGGATTACAGGTGAATCGCTTAACTCGATTGGCCTGAGAAACAATCGTGAAGTTTCAAGTTGAATTTCAGCCATTGGAAAAGTTTACTTGTATTTTATAACTCGCCGTGCTTCAATGTATCGTTTTTTCCCCGAGTACCAATATTTTCGTACCCAATTGCCTTGTCTGTCAAATTTATAGTAAATATCCTGCTTCGGGTTTTTGCCCCAAACCGGCAGGCCAACCATGAAGTCGACCGAATAATGATCGAGAAATCCATGTGGATTGTACGTATAGTTCAGTACGGTTTTCAACTCAGTTTCAATATCTTTCCGTTCTATTCGGATTAAGCGGCCAGCTCCATCGTAAATCAGCTCGCAGCGTTCGCCGGTATCTAAATCGCCTTTTTCATTTACGTTGTGGCGAACAAACGATTGCAGCCTTCCTCCACGATATTCGGCATCGCTTTCAACCAGAAACAATTCGCGTGTATTTTTCTTCAAATCAACCGACCAGTAATTAACTTTCTGAATTTGACCTTCCTGATTAACAAAATTCTCATATTCAACACAATTTCCAGGTTTTGTGAGGTCGGTATAGCTAATTACCTCACGCTCAATAACGATCTTATCGCCTGTTTTAGTCCGCTGATAAACTGATTCGGACTGCACCTGGTTGAGAAAAATGTTGACTTGCTTTGTTAATTTCGAATTCTCGTCGAACAAATAAATGTATTTCCATCCAGAAAACCTCCCGGACTTAAATGCTCCTGAATCCTTTTTGTTAGCATTATATTCTTTCCCGTATTTTTTCTCAATTACCTTATCGATTTTGCCATGAAAATCAACAACATTCGGGAAAAGTTGTGCCTGGCATACCAGATGCGTCAATAAAAAACTGTATACAACAAGCCACTTCATCAGATTAGCAATAAATATCTTTATTCAAAGATAATTATTTGCAATAAAAACTACTGATTCGGGTTTGTGCGAAGCATAAAAAAAAAGCGAAACCTGGGGGAGGTTTCGCTGGCTGTTATTCAAAATAATTCTCTGTGGTTAAAACAGATCATCATTATTTTCGTTACGTTGTTCTTCTGGAGCCGACCGGTCGAGCTTATAGTTATTTATTTTATAACTGAGAGTAAGCATCAACACACGTGGTTCTCTTGTCATTTTAAATGTTGAACTGAAATTATCGCCATAGGACGTTCCCTGCATCCTCATTGTGCCAAGCAAATCGCGAACACTAACTGTTGCCGTAAGTTTCTTTTTCATGAAATCCTGACGATATGACAAGTTGGTGAAAACTGATCCTTTTTGTGTTCCTTGAGCTGAAACCGAAGGCCCGCGATAAAAACCGCTCAATTGCAGGCGGCTATCAGGGTTAAACTTAACAGTAGCATTCAAACGTCCGGAATAGTTTGTACTTTCCTTATCAACCGACTCGCCTAAAACTTCACCTTTAAGTTTATAATTGTAAAGTGAGAAACTTGTATTTACCAGCAACCATTTGGTTATATTGATGTTTCCCATGACTTCACCACCAAGGGAATAATCGTGGTTCATATTATCAACAGTCATATAGCTGATGTCGTCAATAACATTGGTTAATCTGGTAATCAGGTTATTTGTTGTTCTGTAAAACATTTCAAGAGAAAGGAATGATCCCCCAAATTTTTTCATGTAACTAAATTCATACGAATCAGTAAATTCTGGCTTCAATGCCGGATTACCAGTACGAATGGTATATTTATTCATATAACTTGGAAACGGGTCGAGATCGTGGCCATCAGGACGATTAACACGTTTGGAGTAACTGGTCATCAACTGGCTATGATCGGCCAATTCATAAGATAAATGCAATGATGGAAAATAGTCGAATCGGTCTAATTTATACGTATTTGGCACATTCTCTTTATAATGGGTAATTTCTCGTTTATTGTATTCACCTCTCAATCCGGCAACATACTGTATACCAATTAAGCTACCTGTATAAGTTGAATACGCCGAATGGATTTGCTCCTTAAAATCCATACTACTGGTAAATAACGGATTATTCTCAAATTGCTGTGCCACAATATTAAAGCTCTTAAAATCAAGGTCTTCAAATTCGTCTTCAACTCGTGTTTGTAAACCAGCTTCATATTTAGTCCCATTTTTAAATGGCAAGGTGTAGTCTAATTTTGCCCGATAATCATTCGAATTGCTGTTCTCATGCGAAGTAACCCGCGAAATATATTCGCCTAAATGTGTATATTCAGTATCTGTTTGATTTTCGTCAACAGTTTCATCCGATTTCCCATCTCTGTTTCTATAATTAAATGAACCTTCGAGTTTATGCGTTCCCATTTCATTAAACTTAGTCTGGAAATTGGCATTGGCACTAACGAAATTCCCTTTTCTTCCCGAGTTATTGTTCTGAAGCGAATAGATGTCAAAACTTGAAGGAGAATCGTAATTATGCAGATTCCCAGTTCCATAACTATCAAAATTATAGCTACCAATTTCAGAAGAAACGGTAACGGTTGTTTTATCTGTGATATAATAATCTAAACCACCACGAACCTGAGTTCCTCCACGCGACATATTACGCGTTCCTGAAGAAATTAAATAAGTAGTAGTATCGCTGTCATACGTCTCGCGGGTCGATTTCGACTTGCCCCAATCAGTATTGTCGTTCCAGTTTCCGCCCAGAAAAATATTGTATTTCTTGGTTTTATAGTTTACGGTGAAATCGGTTCCATATTTATCACCAGTTCCAATATTTAGGTTTACAATACCATTAATGCCAGCCAAAACATTTTTCTTCATAACCACATTAATAATACCAGCCATACCATCGGGGTCGTACTTAACCGATGGATTGGTAATAATCTCGATATTCTGAATTGCCGACGAAGGGATTTGCTTCAAAGCATCACTTCCACTCAGTACACTCGGGCGTCCATCAATAAGAACAGTAAAATTCGACGATCCTCTAAGGCTTACATTTCCATCAATATCAACTTCAACCGAGGGCGTATTTTCCAGAACAGTTACAGCCGTTCCACCCGTTGCATTAATATCGTTGGTAACATTAATAACTTTCTTATCAATTTTATATTCTACCCGACTACGTTCGGCAACAACGTTAACGGTGCTAATCTGTTCTCTGGAAGCAGCAAGACCAATCGTTCCCAAATCGGCGACAGTCGCATTCGATACAAGCTTTACATCGTTAACTGTAGTTTTGTCGAATCCGATAAAACTTGCCTCAACATAATAAGCGCCATAAGGAAGATCACCAATTACAAAAGCCCCAGAAGCATTTGTAATACTGCCCGTTACCAGTTTTGAATCCTGTTTGCGAAACACCGAAATATTGCAATACTCCATAGGCTCTTTAGTATCGCTATCAATAATTTTTCCAGTAATTTTTCCATTTTTTGCAGCTGCATTCATTCCCGGCTTTGGACCACCAGTTCCGGCAGGAGGCACCTGTGTAAACGAGACAACAGAAATAAACAAAAACATCAAAATCAATAAACTCTTCATTATGGTTCTTTTAACAGTTAAATAGAAAACAAAAATTCGTCATCAGGAATTGGTAATTTCTGACTGGGGTTTATCTGCAAAGTTTAACCGGATTTTTAAAAGAGTTGTTAATGATTGTAAATTACAGAAGGATGTAAGATCCGAATTATTGAAAATCAGGTAAAAACCAGGTCCTCATATTCTATAAAACCAGTTTAAATTACACTAAAAATTGTTAATGATTTGGTTAATACGAAAGACAGTTGCCAAAAAGAAGTATTTTCGTGTCATAATCAGTAAACTGAACAATCGTGCATCATAACCTGGTTTTAATCCCAACATACAACGAAAAAGAAAACGTTGAGCGAATGATTCGAAAGGTATTTTCACTGAATACTCCTTTTGAAATTCTAATCATCGACGATAACTCGCCTGATAAAACTGCAACTATTGCTGAACAATTGATGCCAGAATTTTTTGACAAACTTCATATTCTGAAACGTGCTGGAAAAGAAGGATTGGGGAAAGCATATCTTGCCGGATTTCATTGGGCCCTCGACCGAAAATATGACTATATTTTTGAAATGGATTGTGATTTCTCGCACAATCCGGAGGATCTGGAAAGGTTGTACAAAGCTTGTGTTGAGCAAAAAGCCGATTTAGCCATTGGTTCTCGTTATATATCGGGAATTAACGTAGTCAATTGGCCTCTGGGAAGAGTTCTGATGTCATATTTTGCTTCGGTTTATGTACGTGTGGTTACCCGAATGAAAATAATGGATACCACTGCCGGTTTCAAGTGTTACCATCGCAAAGTACTGGAAACTATTGATTTTGACAATATTCGGTTAAAAGGCTATGGATTTCAGATTGAAATGAAATTCAAAACATGGAAGCACGGATTCAAAATTATTGAAGTTCCTATTGTTTTTACCGACCGTAAGTTAGGCGTTTCGAAGATGAGCGGCGGTATTTTTAACGAGGCACTTTGGGGGGTAATGAAAATGAAAATCAGGAGTTGGTTCACACATTACGAAAAAATTCATAGATAACTCACAACCCATGCAAACAAAAAGGCCGTCTCAACGGTCTTTTGTATATATATTCTGTATTTTTATGGTAAGGCTAAAATTCATGGAATGAAGACACTAATAAAAAATGCACGTATTATCAACGAAGGTAAAATATTCGCTGGTGCAGTGTTGATCGATGGAGAATTCATCGCCAAAGTTTTCGAAGGACAGAGTTTCACACCAGAAACAGAATCAAATGCGTTGGTTATTGATGCTGAAGAACAATATCTTATCCCGGGCGTGATTGACGACCAGGTGCATTTTCGCGAACCGGGATTTACGCACAAGGGCGAAATTGCCACCGAATCGAAGGCTGCTGTTGCAGGTGGAGTTACGTCGTTTATGGAAATGCCAAATACCAATCCGCAAACAATAACACAACAATTGCTTGAAGAAAAATATCAGCGGGCAGCAGAAGTCTCGGTAGCCAATTACTCCTTTTATATGGGAGCCACAAATGATAATCTGGACGAAGTATTGAAAACTGATGTTTCTGATGTATGTGGTATTAAAGTTTTCATGGGATCATCAACAGGTAATATGCTGGTTGATAATGAAGAGATGCTTTCCAATATATTTAAAAACACCAAATTATTGATAGCAACTCATTGTGAAGATGAGCCTACGATCCAGAAAAACATGGCGCTTTTCAGGGAAAAATATGGTGAATTTGTCCCAATCTCTGCACATCCAAAAATCAGGAGCGATGAAGCTTGTTACAAATCATCGGCAAAAGCTGTTGATCTGGCTTCGAAATACGGAACACGCCTTCATATTCTTCACCTTTCAACAGCCAAAGAAATGCAACTATTTAGTCCAGGAAAGGTTATAGATAAACATATTACAGCTGAAGTTTGCGTACATCACTTGTGGTTCGACGAACACGATTATATCCGAAAAGGTAACCTCATTAAATGGAATCCGGCAATTAAAACAGTGGGCGACAAAGAAGCTCTTTGGGAAGCCTTGCGTTCTGACAAAATTGATGTTATAGCCACCGACCATGCCCCTCATACATTACAAGAAAAAGAACATTCTTATTTCAAAGCACCTTCAGGAGGACCTTTGGTACAACATTCGCTGGCCGCTATGCTTGAAATGAGTAAAAATGGACTTATCACAGTTGAACGGGTAATTGAAAAAATGTGCCATACTCCAGCTGATTTATTCAGAATTGATCGCCGGGGATACATTCGTGAAGGATATTTTGCCGATTTGGTACTGGTTGACCCTACCTATAAATGGATTGTCTCGCAGGAAAATATACTTTATAAGTGCGGGTGGTCGCCTTTTGACGGAGTTGAATTCACAAATTATGTGACACATACGTTTGTCAATGGAATCCTGATTTATAATAACGGAAAATTTAATTCAGGACCTAAAGGAAAGAGATTGAAATTCATTCGCTGACAGGAAAAACAAAGAAAGATATTACTGAAATGAGGTTTAGCTCACTTGAGCACCAAGACAAACTCACACTTTTCCTATAAGAACATTCGAGTCTTTTTGTTAAATTTAGTTGAAAATTAAAGAAATGAAGAAATTATTTTTATTAAAAGCTGATTTTAAAGATATTAATCGAGGCGACGACAAAAGGTATTTTTGCCCCGACTGTGTAATGATTGAGGGATTGCTCTCATACTATCCGCGCCTGATCAACGAAATTGAGGTTAAATATGTAAATTTTGCCCGACCACGCCAGGTGCTGGTCGATTTGCTGGGCGAAGAGAACCAGAGTTGCCCGGTTCTAGTGCTCGAAGATGGTACTTTTATTAATGATACTGCTATAATAATCAACCATTTAACCGAGCACCATAACATTGGACACGCCCATTAGTCAATTGTTGAATTTCCATTAGGGTTTGTAAGTATAAAATACTAAAAGCTCTGGTTTGAGCGAAAGATCGGAGCTTTTTAACCTCACTAAAAATTATACCCCAGCCCAAACTTCACGCCTGATTGCCAAAGGTGTTCGACAGAGTCGCCATTTCCTAACGAAAGCAATAAGTGGCGCTGAAAGAATGGATTAACTATCAATGTAATCCTATTGAACGTATACTTTCCTCCAAGACCAAAAGCAAAACCAATACCCGATTGATTATTGACAGAAGAAAATGATGAATGATTTAGCTCGAAATCAAGTGTTGGTCCCACTTCAACAAAGAAGTACTTCAGGAATGTCAGGTTTCCTGAAATTGGAATGGTAACCATATTTATCTCCGAATTTTTATAGTGGCTAACACCATCGGGGAAAAACTCCATTTCTATTTTATGGTGTGTATATTGAAGTCCTGTTTCTATTGCAAAAAATGAATTGACTGATCGCGAATACTTCAGTTCAAAAAGATTTGCTCCTTTACCATTATAACCCATATCGCCAATCCAGCCATCTTTTATATCAACACCATTCGTAGCAGGGGAATAAAAGAATGACAGCTTGCTTTTCGGTTGTGCAAAAGCAAATAAAGTCATTAAAATACAACACAATAGAAAAGAAATTGCTTTCATAGTCAGATTCGTTATGTGAATGCAAAATAGATGAAAAAAGCCGAATCAAGGTTGCGTTTATCCCCTAAAAGTATAATTACCGACAATGCCATTTAAATAAATTTCTCGCGCTTTTGCAGGTTGAATAATCCGTAGAGTACAAAGATCACTGTACCTACTGCGAGAAAAATGCGGTTTTTCATGGTTATTTCTTTCCAAATCATTTCGTTGAGCCTGTTGGGAATATCGAACGGGTTAAGAAAAATATTCCACATGGTACGATCGAGTATTCCTGAAAGAATAAGTAATCCAACGCCAATGATAACCATTACCACAGCTGTACCATTCCCGTTTTTAATGATGGTTGATAACAAGAACGCAAGTGAACCCATGAAGTAGATCGGAAACATGACATTCCAGGTGATTTCAAATATTCCAACCGGTGCGAGCAAAAAGTAGCTCACGGCCGTCAGCCCCAGCATCATCAATCCGACCAGCGCAAAAACAAGGATAAGCCTTACCAGCCATACTTTGTAGCGATAATCAGGAATCCCGAACAGAATTTCAAGAATGCCTGCATCCAAATCGTTCTGGATGCCAAAAGTCATGGGGTAAAAGATGAGCAACAAGCCTGGCATAATTTGCAAACCATAAATAAAACCTTCGTCGGGCTGATTGCCATCGTATATATTGGTAATGGCTATAAAGAAATAGAAAGCCACAGCAGCCAGTACGAACCAAACAAACCGGTTGCCAAAAATTACTTTCATATTGTATTTCACCAGTTTCAGGAACAAAGTCCAAATATTGGCCGAGATAATTGATTGCATAGTTTTATTGATTTTAGATTAACGATCAACGATTGACGATCAACGAAGTTGCACTACTTCGTTAATCGCTAATCCTCAATCTCTAATCGTTAATTTCTTTTATTTCAAATCCTTAATCAAACACAGGTACGCATCTTCCAGAATAGGGCTGATCTGAATCGCTTGTTCAGCAGGCTTCTGCTTCGAAAGGAAACGAACCCTGATCATGTCGCCCTGTTTCATGTGATGCGTCACCAAATGTTTGTTTTCCATCTTGTCAAAATCCTCAACCGGAACGTCGAACTGCCAAACCATATTCTGCGCCAGATGCACCATATCCATTGGTGTTCCGTGGTATTTCACACGGCCACGGTTGATAACGGCAACCTGGTTACACGAGCTCGAAATATCCTCGATAATATGTGTCGAGAAAATCACGATTCGCTCACGGCTCAACTCAACCAACAAGTTGCGGAAACGAATGCGTTCGCGTGGGTCGAGACCAGCCGTAGGTTCGTCAACCACCAGAATTTTGGGCAGGTGCAACAAAATCTGAGCAATCCCTATTCGCTGTTTCATACCTCCGGAGAACGACCCAATTTTATCGCCACGTTTTTCCCATAGATGAACCGACTTTAATACATATTCGATGCGCTCTTCACGCTGCTTTTTATCGGATAAGCCTTTCAGGATAGCCTGATAATCGAGAAAATCCTCAGCAGGCATATTTTCGTAAGTACCAAATTCCTGAGGCAGGTAGCCAATCAAACCCTGAAGTTCTTCGCGCTTTTCCTGCGTGTCAATTCCGTTGATCCAGATTTTGCCGTAGCTCTGTTCCAGAATACCGCAAATAATACGCATCATTGTTGATTTTCCAGCCCCGTTCGGACCAAGCAAGCCAAACATACCGGTTGTGATTTCGAGCGAAACACCGTTGAGCGCTTTAAATGGCTGATGCTGCTTACCGATAACCGGAATACGTTTTACCAAGCGGAATAAACTACGACGCATACCACCAAATCGCCCGGTAATACGGTCAATATTAATCTTTTCCTGGTACAAACGATTCGAGGTAACCGAAACAGCCAACGCCAGATACCACATTACAAGGAAGAATAAGACCAGTCCCCATGTTTGGGTGATGCGCCATACCAAAACCAATTCAATAAAAGGCAAAATCCAGAACAGGAAGGTATGAACCCATTTGTATAATTTTTCCGGAAGTTTTTTCCCTGTTCTTTCTGCTTTGAATTTCAGGAAGAATCCGAATGGTTCCCATATACTTAACGCCAAACTGGCAATGCCTATTGAAATCACTATTGACCAGAAGGCTGAATTCAGATAGATGAATGCAAAATAAACCAGGAACCCCAATACTGGCAGCTGCCAGATAAGATAATCGAATTCCTTTAAAGTACGGTATTGTTTTTCCAAACCAGCACGACGCCTGATTTTCTTACCCGATTCCCACTCCCGCTCGAAGCGGCTTTCACGGTCGTATATTTTCACCAGTTTTCGAATCTGAATGCGGATCGAATCGTCTTCGTCAATCAGTTTTGTCTGCGCCTTCCGCAAGCTGTTTAAAACAAACCAGGTAGAGCCGGGAACAAGTATGACAACCAAAATCAAATCGAGCATCTGCCACAAGCCCGAATCAACGTTGAAATAAATCAGGACAAAAGCTCCCGCCATCAAAACAAATTGGAGAATTTTTATCGCAAGCGTTTGCTGCTTAAACCAATCAATGGCATTTTCCAATCCTGAATAGAATGTTGGTATGAAAACCAGAGTGAGAACTGTACTCAAAGCCAAACCGCCAATTACAACAATGGCAAAAGGTGCCCCAATGGCACTCACGTATTCGGCATTTCCCATGGCTAACGGGAACATTCCCACGATGGTTGTAATAGCCGTAATCAGAATTGGCCGCACACGCGATAAGCCGGCAGTCATTACAGCACGCGAACGGCGGAAGCCACGTTTACGCAGAATGTTGGTATAGTCAATCAGGATAATTCCGTTGTTAACCACCACACCTAGCAATATCAGGAAGCCGATTAATGTATTCGAGTTCAGTAAACTGTTGTTGGTAATAATCAGGGCTATTAACGAACCAATGGCTGCCAGCGGGATGGAGAATAACAAAACAAATGGCGTTGCAATCGACTCGAAAACCGAAGCCATAATCATGAATATTAAAATAATGGCGGCTCCAATCATGAAATAAAACTCCGAGTAGTCGGTTTCTTCGTGAACCACTTCGGCAGCTACTCCCGAAGGCAGGTTATAGTTAGCAACCAATTCGTCGATCTGGTAGCGGTAGGCAGCCAAAAGATCGTTCGAACTGTTGGCCTCGCTCACAAATCGGTAAGTCAGTTCTATTTGTTTTTCCTGATTTACACGGTTAATTCCCGACAACCCGCTTGCATAAACAATGTTGGTAAAGTCCTGAAGATCGTGAACTCCGCCAGCAGCATCCGACACCTGTAACATTCGAAGTTCTTCCATCGTGCGGTCAGTCTTTTTCTTTTCCGTGTCTTCAGGAGTATTTTGGGTGATAATAATTTCGTATTCGTCAACGCCCTGTTTATACTGAATGTTGGTCGCTATTTCTTTCGAGAACGAATTCAATTCAGAAAGAATATTGCTCAGGGTGATGTTGTACTCGGTCATTAAAAGCGGATTGAAGTACAGGTGAACTTCGGGCCGGTTGTCCGAAATGTTCAGATTCACAGATTGCACCGACTCTATTTGATCGACAAAGTACTTTAAATCCTCGGCAACTGCCCGAAGTCGTTCAAAATCCTGACCTTTCAGCACAATCTTTTCTTCATTCGAACCAATACCCATCATTTTCTGGAAGTTACCCATCATGTTTCGGGTGCCGCCCTGGAAACTTCGCGTATTGGCCGTTTGGGTGAACGAAATTGACGATGCTTTTATTCCCCTGGTACGGTCGTTGATGTCGGATTTTACTTGGGCAAACGTACGGTTGGCAATGTCCTGGAATTTGTCTTTCAGCTTTACGGTAACGGTGGCCTGCTCTTCTTCAATTTTGCTAATTACGTCCTGCTTTTCAGCCAAATCTTCAAGCTTCTTTTCTATTTCCTGAACGGTTTTATCTGTCGTTTCGAGCGACGAACCTGAAGGCATGGTTACATACAGGTTAATTTCCTTGGTTTCAACTTCCTGAAGCGAACTGATGCTCACGGCCAGCGAAATAAATATGGCCAGAAAGAAGACCACGATGCCGCCAATAATGGTACCGGCCGGGTTACGCATAGCCGATTTCAGGAATACCAGGTAAACCTGAACCATACGCAGGTTGGTAGTTACCTTCTCGAAGAAAATATTTTTGGCCACATTCTTTTTCAGCAAGGCATACGAAGCCATAGGAACCAGCATAAGCGCTACGGCCAGCGAAACCAGTACCGTTGAAACAATGGAGATGCCCACGTTGTAGCCAATCATTTCAACCATAAAATTCTTGGAGAAAACAAATGGCAGAAATACGGTGATTGTGGTTAAGGTTGAAGCCAGAATTGAGCGCCACACTTCGGTGGTTCCCTGCGTAACCGCCTGTAAGGGGGGAACTCCCTTCCCCGCGAGCCGATAGATATTTTCGAGCACTACTACACTGTTGTCGAGCAACATACCAATGGCCAAAGCCATACCAACAAGTGTCAGGCTGTTTAGGGTGATGTTGAACGCGTAGAAAAAGTTGAAAGCTGTAAAAATTGAAATAGGGATGGCAACCGCTATAAACGAAACAATGCGCAGGTTTTTCAGGAAAATCCAAAGCACAAAAATCGCCATGATACCGCCCACGATGGCCAGATCGATAATCTGGTCGATATTCTTTTCCATTTGGTCGGCAGCGTTGCTTATTTCGGCAATCTCAATTTCTTTGGGCGCCATTTTTTCGTTCAGGCGGGCAATTACTTTTCGCGTTGATTTCGACAAATCGATGAGGTTGGCCTGCGAATCGTTGACCAGCAAAATGGTCACGGCGTCTTTCCCATTTACGCGACTGAACGATGTTTCTTCCTTTTCACCAAACTTCACCTGAGCCACATCTTTCAGCAAAATAGGACCTGTGGCAACCACCAGGTTTTCCAGGTCTTCAACTTTGGTGTATTCAGCAGTTACATGCACAAAATATTGAACCGTTTTTTCCTTCAGATTACCCACATACGTGCGCGAACCGTTGTTTTGCGACAACAGCGAGCGTATTTTACCCGGGGTAATGTGATAAGCTTCGCAGGCTTTGGTATCGAGAATAACCTGTATTGATTTCTGCTTTCCGCCATAAACATTTACCGAGGCAATACCATCGATATTTTCAAGATCAGGTTTAATCTCCTGCTCAACGATGGTGCGCACACGATCAACTCCGCCTTCGCCACGCGCCTGAAGCTCCATAAACTGTGTGTTGATTTGCTTCAGATCGACTTTGGCTACATTCACCCGAACGCCGGTTGGCATCGACGATTGTATCGAATTGATTTTCTCCTGAAGTTTCAGGTAAGCATATTTGAAATTGACATTTTTCCGGTAATACACCACGATGGTGCTCGACTTCGAATTGATGTTCGACTCGATCGACTCAATCCCTTCGAGCGTACCAATTGCACCTTCAATAGGAATGGTCACCTGATTTTCCATGTATTCCGGAGCCAGATCGGTAGTTGAGTTGGCCTGAACGAAAAGGAACGGCAGTTCGGCATTGGGCAGCAGCTCAACAGGCAACTGCCTGTACGACACGTACCCCAGAACCGTCAAGCCCAGAAACAACATGCTGATCAGTACTTTTCTCTCTATAATGAATTTCATGCGTTTATTTTTTTACCACATAGTCACATAGTTCACATAACTATTTCTCAAGTGAAATTTATGCCTTGTAGTTTTCATGAATTATTATCCTTCTGTTGAAAAAATTTTCAGATTCACTCCAAAAATCATTCTCTATTTCATTGATATTCTTGGCATTAAAGCAACTATTATTCTATTGCATCAACTTAGTTCTCTCTATGTGGTCTATGTGCCTATGTGGTTTCAACCGGTTTTTTCTTTCGGAAACGGTCTTTTATTCCATCGAGCACATCGAAAACACACGGAATAACGACCAGCGACATGATGGTTGATGTGATCAAACCTCCAATCACGGCCAAAGCCATTGGCGCACGCAACGCAGTGCTTTCGCCAAAACCAAATGTCAGCGGAAGCATGGCCAGAATGGTTGTCAGCTTGGTCATCAAAATCGGGCGGATACGCTGTTGCCCGGCCTGGATAATGGCTTCGCGACGCGACAATCCGTCTTTCTGAATCTGAAGAATACGATCGACCAACAGAATTGCATTGTTTACCGCAATACCGACCAGCATAATCACACCAATCAGCGCCATAATATTCAGCGTTTTACCCAGCAGGAAGAAAATAAGTACCGAACCTACAATGGCAAACGGAATGGTTGTAAGGATGGTAAACGGATGAAGCAGCGATTCAAATTCAGCCGCCAAGACCATGAATACCAGTATGATTGACAGCAACAGTGCAAAACTCAGTGCATCCATCGATTCCTTACGTTTTTCTTCTTCTCCGGTGATTTTGATTTTATAGTCAGGAGGAAGCGGAATGCCCGCAATAGCCTGATTGACTTTTGTAACCATTTTGTCCAAAGCAATGTCTTTATTCATGTAGCCCGTAATTTTTCCGATACGAACCTGGTTTCTTCGGAAAACTTCCTTCGGCGAACGGTCTTCCTTTATGGTGGCAACTTCGCTCACCCGAACTACTTGCGTACCATTTTTAATTTCCATGTCGGCCAGGTCTTTCAAGCCTTTATCCGGGAAACGTAGTGTAATATCCTGCATTTCACCGCCTTTTTCAATGGTTCCTGAAGTTTTTCCGGTGAGCTGATTCTGAATTTGAGTGACGATATTCGAAACGCTCAATCCAAAAATACCAGCGCGCAAACGGTCAACAACCACTTCCACTTCAGGCGAACCACCTTCCATCGACGATTCGAGGTTGTATAATTCAGGAATGCTTTGTGAAGCGGTCATTACCTGTTTCGATAAATCTTCGATAACCTGAAGATCTTCGCCCTGAATCTCGATGACCAGCGGCGCATCGTCGGTTCCCATCAAACCACCCAGTGCGGTCTGATCTTCAACAAATTTCAGCTCAATATCAGGCAATTCGCCAATGGCTTTCGATATGGTTTGGATGGCTCCGGCTGAACCCAGCTTGTCTTTCTCTTTCAGGATAACTTTGATATTAGCCGTGTTTTCACCTTCGAACAATGAATTTTCGCTCGACAGAAGCCCTGTTGACGGACCTACCTGACTATAAAGTGTTTCGAGATGATCACCCAATGCTTCATGCACCAGGTTTTCGATGTTCGAAACGGCGGCATCGGTACGTGTTAAACGAGTTCCTTCAGGCATTTTTAGTTGAATGGAGAATTGATTGGTTCCCGATTTAGGCATAAACTCAGTTCCGATGTACGGCACCAAAAGCACCGAAAGGCCAAGCAAAACTATAGCACCCAAAATAACCGGCCATCTGTAATTCAGTATTCGGCCTAAAAAGCGTCCATACCCTTTTACCTGAACCGATTTTGAAGCTCCGGTTTTCTTGCTGTTTTTAAAGAAGTAATTGTACAGCATCGGGATGATCAGGATTGCCGCAAACAGCGACGAAACCAGCGAGAATGTGATGGTCCATGCCTGATCGCGGAACAATGCGCCCGAAGCGCCATGCAAGTAAACAATTGGCAGAAACACAATAATAGTGGTAATTGTTGACGAAGTAATCGCCCCGCTCACCTGTGCCGTTCCTTCAATAGCCGCGTCCTTTACACTCATGCCAGTCTCGCGTAAACGGAAAATGTTTTCCATTACCACAATGGCATTGTCAACCAACATACCGGCACCCAAAGCCAAGCCGCCAAGGGTCATCACATTCAGGCTTAATCCGTTAAAATACATCAGGTTGAAGGTGGCAATAATCGAAACCGGCATGGAAACACTAATGAGCATAGTTGTGCCAATCCGGCGAAGGAAAAGGAACACCACGAAGATAGCGAGCGCCATACCGATTAAAGAAGTATCTTCCACCTCGCCAATGGCATTGCTGATGAATGTACCCTGGTTCGAAACCACTTTCATTTTGTAGCCCGGCAAAGCCTTCTCCATGTCAACCAACGCCTTCGAAATTTCTTCCACGGCTTTTACCGTGTTGAAGCTGGTTTCTTTATACACCGACAAACCCAGGCAACGGGTTCCGTTCATGCGGACAATATTCTCGGGATCCTTATTAGCAAAGCTCACTTTGGCAACTTCGCGCAGGTAAATTGGCGCTTTGGTTGTGGTTCCATCGGTTGAAACGGCTTTGTAGCCCACAATCACATTTTCAAAATCAGTAATATCCGACAGCAAACTGACACCTTTCACCACGTATTTCAATCCCATTTCGGTGATCGATCCGCCCGAAATGCTTTGGTTAAAACTCTGAATCTTGGTATTCACCTCATCCAGTGTAAGCCCGAAAGCATCGAGCATATACTGGTCGGTTTTAACCAGCACCTCGTTGGTTTCTGCACCTGACACCTCAACATCGGCAACACCTTCGAGCCTGATCAATTCGTTTCGGATGTAGTTTTCGGCTACTTTCCGAAGTTCATTCATGTCGGTAATGGTTTCGTGCGACAGAGCGATTACCTCTACCGGCGAAGTATTCGGGTCGTGCTGCGTAATGTTTATTTCGTCAAGGGTTTGATTCTGTGCATAAGCAGTTGCGGCCTTTTGAAGGTCCAGGAAAGCCTCATCCATGTCTTTATTCCAGGCATATTCAACGGTAATTTGCGCCGTTCCGACTTTCGAAATCGACGATACCTGTGTAACACCCGACTGCCGGATAGCCAGCGATTCGAGGTTTTTGACGAATTGCTTTTCCATTTCTTCCGGCGGACGTTCACCCGACTTCAACTCGATAAACAATCGCGGGTTGTTTATCTCAGGGAACAAGTCGATACCCAACTTGCCGAAAGAGATATATCCGAGCAGGACAACGGCCAGAACCACCATCAGGATAGTTACCGGAAAGTTGACTGCAAATTGTGTTAGTTTTTTCATTCGCTTTTTGTTACGGGATTCGGGTTGCGCGTTACGTGTTTCCCGAAACCCGGAACTCGCAACCCGCAACTATTTAAACGCTATTTCACAATCTTAACTTTCGAGCGGTTTTTCAGGGTTTCAAAGCCCTTTATCACCAGGCGGTCGTTCTTTTTCAGGCCTGAAGTAACCTCAGCCTCATTCTGGTTTTCATATCCAAGTGTGATTCTCTTTTCAACGGCAGTTCCGTTGTCAACAATGAAAACCGATTTTCCGCGCTGATTGGAAATGATAATGTCTTTCGGAATAACCACAACACTGTCTTTGCGAGCCAATACAATGTCGGCTTTGGCAAACATTCCGGGACGTAATTTCAGATCAGGATTGGAAACCTGAACAATTCCCTTGAATGTGCGGGTTTCTGTGCTGATTGCCGGCGATAATTCTTTTACATTTCCCTGAAGGGTATCGTTGGGCAGCGTGTAATTCATGATCCGAACCAGCTGGTCAATCGTAACTTCGTTGATGTATTTTTCAGGAAGATTAACATCAACAGTCATCACACTGTAATCCATAATGCTGAAAGCCTCAACGCCCGAAGCCACCTGTGTTCCATTTGTTACAGCAGGAAGATTGGTAATTACACCTTTAAATGGCGCTTTAACTTTCATTTTGGCCATCTGAATATTGGCTTTTTCGTAAGCATCTTTGGCGTTGGTGTAACTTACTTCTGAGTTGCGGTAATCGAGCTGGGTAACACCGCCTTTTTCATACAACGACTGTTGCTTTTTCATGGTCTGCTCGGTAATATCAAGGTTTAGCTTTTTGGCCTCCATCCCAATGCCGTTGAGGTATTCAGCATCTTCAATCTGAATAATAACCTGTCCGTTGTCAACCACATCGCCAAGAGCAAAAGGACGATGAGTTCTCGGATTGGTCATTAGTTTATAGGCCCCGGCCATTTCAGTTTTTACAGTTGCTGTTTTGGTTGCATTCAGCGTTCCGGTGGTATTTATAATTTTCTCAATCGATTTGGGTTTGATATCGTTTACCGAAACCGGAACAGCCAGCTCTGTGGTGGTATTTGAAGGCTGATTGTTGCAGGCAACGGTAGCTCCCGCAAAGGTTATTACAGCAAGAAATTGATAAAATGGTTTCATATCGGTTGCGTTTTATTGTTTTTTCTGAATGATATTTTGAGGTACAATGGCCTGATTGGTTTCAAAATCGAAAAGCGATTGGACTTTAAGATTTAGTAATTCGTTCTTGTAATCGATTAATGCCTGTGCATAAGCCATTTTCTTTTGCGAAAGCTGGGTTTGATACAAGTTCAAATCCATGCTGGTTAAATCTCCGTTTGAGTATCGTTCCAGGTTGATTTCATAAGTGAGTTGAGCATTCTTTTCATTTTGCCGTGCAATATCAATCTGGTTAACCAGGTTCTGAAGGTTCCGACATACTTTTCGTATATCAACCATAATTTGTTTTTTCTGTTCAACCTCACTTATTTTCTGTGTTTCAATAACTGCTTCCTGAGCTTTAATGCGAGCTCTTTTTTCACCCCAGTCGTAAAGCGGGATGTTGAATGAAACGGACACTTTAGGGTTGTTGGTCGGATTATCGTATATATTTTTAAGTTTGGGATCATCGCCTGTAATACCTAGCGACAAACCTATACTTCCTTTAAATTCATTCAGCGCTTTTGTTTTTATCATATCAAACAAAGAACTCTCTACACTAATAGCCCTTTGCCTCAGTTCCATTCTCGAACTTAAGCCATAATCCAATGCTTTCTTTTGGTCAATAGGTATAGGGCTTAATTCAATATTTGCCATTACAGCGATGTCACTCAGAATATCCATTCCGATGTATTGTTTAAACTGGTCTTTCAGATTATCAAGGTTTACCTGGGCATTTTCGTAAGTCGATTTGGCCGAAGCGAAGTTCAGTTCAGCCTGGTAAAGTTCTTCTTTGGCTGCAATTCCGGCGGTTACCTTATTTTGTGTAATCTCGAAACTTTTCTGGGTATTGTTAAACTCATCTTTACTTATATCAAGGTTCATTTGAGCCAGATAAACACTGTAAAAGTATTGGGTCACCTGTTTTTCCATAGCCAACCGTTGCATGGCATAGTTAAGCTGGGCATTTTCGAGGTTAAGCTCCAGCTGTTTCAATTGCAACTTGGTACGGTTATATGTAAAAATTGGCTGATCGATGCTTAACGACAGGTAGTTTGTATACGCTTTACTTGTTGTACTAATGTCACCTTGAATACTGGACTTGTTCTGCCATCCAAACTGATTCACCAGGCTTATGGTTCCATCGGTTGGTAAAATAGGTTGTGAAACAGTAAGTGTACCCAAAGATTGCGTTGTTTTGCTTGTGAACCATTTTGCATTGTAATTGTCGAACGAACGCGTTTGATTGAAACTATACGGTGTAACTCCAAGTGAAAAATTGGACTTCAAAGCAGCTTTTTGTGCTTTAAGCGATTGCTCCGAATTTTCAAGATTTAACAACGATTTTCGTATGTCGGGACTATTCGAATCGGCTATCTCCAGTGCTTTTTCCAGCGTCAGGATTTGCTGTGCATTTGCTGAAAATAAAATCAGACAAAATACAAACAACAGAAATCCCTGAAGAAGCCTCTCCCGCCCCCTCCCAGGGAGGGGAGAAAAGAAACAAGATACATTGGTTTTATTTTTTGACATGGCCAATAATTATTAGTTATTTTTCAGAATTTTCAATTTTCAAAAGCCTCCCTCACTGAGATTTAACGGGGCTCTGTAACTCCTCCCCCTCGGGGAGGTCGGGAGGGGCTTCTCCTACTGTTTTACCAATTTAATGGCATCGGCAATTACAACTGCTGCCGACGTTTTGTTGTTCAACTCAACTTTTACCGTATCGCCCGAGAAATAATACGCCCCCAGGCTATTCCAACCATCGTCAATGGTTTTCATATCCATAACTATATTTTCCTTTTCGCCGTTGTGGTATATGGTGTAGGTGTATTCACCAGCATCCGAATTGTCGCGGCGCGGACCACGGCGCATCTTAGTCAAATATGTGAATACTTCGTAAGTCCCGTCACCTTTTACCTGAATTTTCCACGTCGCTTTTTTACTGCCATCTCCTGATTTTACATAGTGCGCCGAACGGATAAACTTTCCAAAAAAACCGCTGTTGGTGGTTGCTTTCCATGTTCTTGGTGCGCGCCAGGTATTGAAAGCTACAAATTTATCCTGTGAAAGTTCCTCGCTAAGTAATAGTCTCTGAAGCAGGCTTTTATCGTCAATTTTATTGAAATGGAAATTCGGATCTTCATCATCACAAATAAATTCGCCCGGCTCGGCTAAAACGACCGGAGAATCAACTACTTTTTCACCTTCAAACGGGGTAGCTTTTTTGTCTTCTTCAATGTTATCAAGCGGAAGGCGCAATTCTGCCGGAATATTTCTCGACGTGAGCGTGTTGATGGTTATATTTCGCGGTGTTCCGTCGAGCAGGAAACTGACTTCCTTGTTTTCCATTCCATCCAGATGAATCAATTTATCGACAGTTTCCATGTTGGCGCCACCGCCACTGAAACGGCCACGACCCGGACCACCGCCTTCTCCAAGCCTGAATTGAACCAGAACGATGCCTTCGGTTTTTTCAGAATTCGTAATTTTAAATTTGACCATTGTTTTCAGGCGGTCGCCATCAAGCACATTCACCGCTTTTACACCACCAATAAGGTAACCAGGCAAATCTTTGCTGCTGAACCATTTTTCCATATACGGAAGTAAATCGGTGCCAAACTGTTGTCTGATCCGGTTGTTAAAATCTTCTATGGTTGTTGAGTTGAAACGAATGCTTTTCAGGAAATTGAACATGAAATCGTCGAATGCTTCGTCGCCGGTTTTTCGTTTGATAATAGAAAACAGAGTCTGTCCTTTTAACTGAATAACATTGTCGATAATCTGTACTTTTTCAGGATTGTTAAGTAATTCAGCAAACGTATTGTCGAGCAAAGCCAGATTGGCCTGCTCGTTTTCGGTCATTCCTTGCATATCGCGCATGAAACCCATCATTCCGGTTTCGGCGGTGTTCTTCTTTAGGTAAGCTTCAAAAATACGATCAGTTACCGGCCATTTGTCCGATTGCACGAAATAGGCGTAGTTGTAAAACAACGGATAGAAATACAACGGGTTGGCCTTTTCTTCAACCTGCATCTGCCCTCCCTGCTGACGGTTAAAATTGGGCCTCGACGAAGCCTGTGTAAACAAGGTCAGAAAATTATTCAACACATTAATCTTCTTCTCTTCCGGAGTTGAAGTATCGTCGCCCCGTCCCCAACGCTCCATGCGCTTTATGCTTCCTTCAAAGTCGGCTTCGTCAACCAGCAGACCCTTTTCGGGAAACAAAACAGTTTCGGGCTGAACCTGTTCCCGCTCGCCAATCAGTGTTCGCGGATAGGAGAAGAACTGAGCCGGAACTTCAACAAGGTTAAACCGGTCAAAAGGATAATACATATCCACTTTTCGCTCGTAATCTTTTAATGCAGTGGCAATTAATATTGGAATTGTATCTTTTACCGGTTCAAAAAATTTCGAAAAATAATCGTGTTTTTTGTGAAAGTATAAACTGAAATCAAGTCCGTCTATTTTTTGAGATTTTACAGCATAGTCGCCAATAATCAGCGAAATTTGCGAAAGCCGGTGTCTGTTAGTAAACTTGAATACTCCATCTTTACCATCCATTCTGCCCTGGGAAATAGCTGTCAATCCAGGCTTTGTGTTAACATTGAGCTCAAAATTGCTAAACTGCTTCATCATCCATTGTTTGCTTTGAACCCCAAATCCAGTTCCCGGAACCGGATACCAGTTACTTTCCCGAGTAAGTAAAACATAGTCTGATGTTACTACAGCCGACCGTTTATCTATTTTAAACATGTTGGCCCTGTTAGGCGTCTCCATTGTTTTATCGTCGACATCAAGAAAACTTTCGGCTTCATCAGGTTGTCCAAAGTAGAAGAATTCCAGGCTGGCCGATTCTCCGGCTTCAAGTTTTACTCCTGAAAAGCTAATCATCTGCAATTCGCGTTTAGGCGAAATTTCCCTGCCGTTGAAAGTCACTTTATTCAGTTTGAATCCCGGGTTCAGGCAAAAAACAAAATGATCGACGGCTTCCTGTAACGAATTGGTAACTTTTATCGTGGCCTGTACTTCAATGTTATCGTTTTTATGTTGAACGCCTATTTTGTAGTCATCAACTTTTAAACGTGGAGCCGATTGGTTGGCGTCGTTCAACGACTTCATCTCAGCCCGCAACGCCTTATTTTGCACAAAACTCTGCACGTGCATTCGCCCCAGCCAAATTCCTCCAACAAAAAAAAGGATGGCCGGAATAAGAGTCACCTTATTGCTGTATGGACTTTGTGGAAGCCGTTTGAGCAACGAAACCGTTAGAAAAATAAAAGCTACGCCAAAACTGGCATACATTCCGCGGTGTACAAGAATGGTATGTAAATTACCAAATCCTATAAAGTCGGAGTTGAAAAGCGGCAGGCTGTACGCCATGTAATCGAAAAGAAAGTAATATTTGGTATTCAGATAGAATATTGTAACTGCCACGTAACCAAGCAACAGAATAAATGTGATGGCCTGATTCTTTAAAACACTCATGACGAAAAAGGAAAGACCGAGAATGAACAGCAGGGTCGGCAAACTGATTACCAGAAAATATTCGAGGTATGCCAGCCAGTTAACATCGATATTTTCGCCTACCAGGTTGAATATCAACGCCTCAAGTAGAATAATCAAATTTAGGATGATAAAAACAACCAGGTTACCAAGGGTTTTGCCGGTGACGTACTCGCCGTTCGACATGGAGCGAATGTAGATAACATCGGTGGTGTCCAGCTTTTTATCACGTTTCAAAAAATCCGAAGCGAGGAAAATAGCGATAATGGCCTGAACCATATTGAGCATGAGCAAATTCACGTACGGAATAATGGATGAAATGGCTTTAAACTGCCAGTTTCCGCCATTGCTCATCACCAAAGTTGCGAGGTTGAAAAAGAACAGAACAACGATGGCAAGCAATGCAAAAATTCGGAAAAACCAACTCCGCAACAAAGTGGTAATTTCGTACTTGGCTATTGAAAATATGTTATGAAATGAAATCATAATCTGTATTTACTATCTTGTGATTTACAATTTACGATTATATCAGATTTACGAATTGAAGTAAACCTGAAAAACTAGAAAGGATTCTCTTAACGCTGTTACTTTCAATATCTTTAAGCTTCTAATTTTATTCATGACTCACTTCTTTCAAAATTGTAATTGGTAAATACCAAAATCGTAAATCCTTTAGGTGGAAATCCACTGGTTGAGGTTATTCTCCATAAAATACACGTAAGCGTGCTCCAGATTCGGATCGATGTTGTGCCCTTTATATCCGTCAATAGAGTCGGCAACCACCTGAATTTCCCAGCCATAGCTTGTTGGGACATTGGAAATTACCGGGTATTTTTCGTTGATTTCCATGTATTCGGCTTCCGAGGCCTCAACCAGCCATACTTTACCAACGGCGCGGCTCACAAGCTCGTTGGGCGAACCTTTGAAAGCCAAACCACCTCTGTTCAGCAGCGCCATATCGGTACACGAACTCGAAATGTCGCCCACAATGTGAGTCGAAAGGATGATAATCACATCCTGTGTTGAAATGGTTGATAACAAATTACGGAAACGAATACGTTCTTCGGGGTCGAGACCTGTAGTTGGCTCATCTACAATGATAACCTTCGGATTATTGATTAAAGCCTGAGCAATTCCCAACCTCCTTTTCATTCCTCCTGAAAGGTTATTTGCCTTACGGTCGCGTGCTTCGAACAAGCCCACTTCTTCAAGCATCTTGTCAACAGCCAGCTTCCGTTCTCGGGTATTTTTCATTCCAGCCAAACGTGCGGCATAATCCAGAAATTCATACGTTTTAAGCTGAGAAAAGAACCTGAAATCCTGCGGAAGATAACCAAGCATTGCTCTGATTTTATCTCTGTCGCGCGAAAGGTCGAAGTCGTTCACCTTAACTGTTCCTGAAGATGGTTCCATCAAAGTAACCAGGATTCTCATCAAACTCGACTTTCCAGCGCCATTTGGCCCAAGTAAACCAAACATACCATTATTAATTTCGAGGGAAACATCTTTCAACGCATGGTTGCCATTGGGATAAACTTTGTTCAGGTTTTCGATGGCTATCTTCATCTGTAAGGTTCGTTTAATAGTTGTATTTCGGGCATCTTTTATACGAAAATCCCGGTATATCGGCCAATGTACTTAATAACATGAGTAACAATTGGTCAGACTAAATTACGCTTTAGAGGTTTAATTAGTGTATAAAATTTTGTAAGAATCAAGCATGACTTACTGGTAGTAACATATTTTTTTTCAAAATATAAGAATGAATAAACGACCACTCATTCAGCTGAAATAAGCAAGACAGAATCACAAACTAAACCTAGATCAATAAACTATCATAATGCAATTTTATCACAATTATCCTAATTAAACTTGTCTATGAAACCAAGACAAATAGAAATTACTATCAATCCAAATCACCAGAATAATGCTCAATTTTATGAGAATAAATAAAATATAGCATGACTATTCTGTTTTTTTTCGGTAACTTTGGAAATACCATAAGTTACACTCAACCTTCAAGTTTACTGGGAAATGATGATTACCACAGAGAGATAAACTTGGAAGAGGCTTTTAGAAATTAGTACTAACATTTTTTAACAAACGCTATCAATATTATAATAACTTAAGATAATTTATTAATCTGGGATTTTATTTGTTTCCCTTCAAAGAACAAGTAAATACCATAAAATTCACCACTATGAAAAAATTCTACATTTTATTTTTTTTCAGTTTTTTCTTTTCTGCTTTTTCATTTAGCCAGGAAAGTAACAGGCTCGACAAATCGGGCACCAATTATTATGAGGGTTTAGCTGGTAAAATGACGCCCATGATTTTAAAATCGGCATCAATAATCAGCGCAAAAGCTTCAGTAGCAAGAAATGCATTAGTATTTGTAGATTATTCGCACTTTAATGATGGTGTAGTGGACGGACTAAACGCTTTGGGGTACACAACCACCGTGGCAACCGATTGGACTGATTTTAGCACCAAATTGGCAACTGGCATTTATACACTTGCAGTTGGGTTTGCTCAAAACAATGATGCAATCGGAAGTGGTTTTAATCTTACCGTGGTACAAAATTACATCAGCGCTGGTGGGCACATGATTTTTGCAACCTGGACCAGCTCTGACGCATCAATTGTGAATTTATTCGGCGCCAGTTTAACTGGTAATATAAACCTTGGCACTGTTACAGTTACTGATCCCAGACTATCTGCTGGAATACCTAATCCGTTTAGTATATTAAATCCCACCCCTTGGGGTTGGGGAACTTTTTCTCTGGGCTTAACAGCCCTTCCCGGATCAGAAGTTCTTGGAACATTCGAGAATGGTGATGCGGCTATTGTTAGGGCCAACGGCGGAAAAACTATAATTCTTGGCTATTTGTCAGACACTCCACCCACTGCAACAAGGCAACCTTTAGTCGAAAATGTTGTTAATGTTTCGGCAGCAGGAGCAAATCCACCCGTTGCTAATGCGGGGGCTTACCAATCTGTTTTCGAAGGAGAGACTGTTACTCTCGATGCAAGCGCCTCATCCGATATTGATGGTGATCCGCTAAATTACAGTTGGTATACTCCTTACGAAATAGTATTAAGTTCGACTACCGCGATGAAACCTACCTTTATAGCGCCGCAAGTAACCAAGGACACCGATTTTTATATTTACCTGAATGTAAGCGACGGGGTAAATCAATCGATTAATTCAGGAATGGTCATTATTACGGTAAAAAATGTGAACCAGGCGCCAACTGCCAACGCAGGGATAAACCAGTCGGTTAACGAAGGAACTTTAGTCACCTTAAATGGTTCGGCTTCAACCGACTCTGATGGCAATCCACTAACCTTCCTATGGACTGCACCAACTGGGGTTACTCTTGCTTCTGCTACAGCTTCGGTTACTACCTTTACCGCCCCCATGGTTACAACCGACACTCCATACGCGTTCTCGTTGGTCGTAAACGACGGAACCCTTAGCTCAACAGCCGCTACAGTTACAATTACTGTGAAGAATGTAAACAAGATTCCGGTAGCCAATGCCGGCCCCGATCAAACACTTAACGAAGGAGCTTTAGTTACCCTTAATGGTTCTGCCTCTACCGATCCCGACGGTACTCCACTTACTTACCGCTGGACTGCACCCGCAGGTATCACACTTAGTTCAGCCACTGCATCGGTTACTACCTTTATCGCTCCCGAAGTTACAACAGATACACCTTACACCTTTTCACTGGTTGTAAACGACGGAACTGACACTTCAACAACCGATCAAGTAATTGTTACAGTTAAGCAAGTAAATAAAGCACCAGTAGCTAACGCGGGACAACCTCAAACACTGAAAGGCTGGAGGACTGTAACTCTTGATGGTTCTGCTTCTTCAGATCAGGATGGTGATGTTATCACATATCAATGGACTGCTCCTGCCGGAATAGTATTAAGTTCGGCAACAGCAGCTAAACCAACTTTTTCAGCGCCAAATGTTACTACTCAAACAGCTTACACCTTTAGCCTCGTTGTAAGCGATGGAAAGCTCAACTCAGCAACTGCATCGGTAACTATCACGTTAACACCTGTTCCTACATCTGCTAATTGGCTTAACACCACCGACAACTTGACTATTTTCCCTAACCCGTTTACTGGCCCGGTAACTATTAACTGGGGAGGAAAAACTGAAGGCAGCGGATTGCTAAAAGTTTACAACATTGCCGGAAGCTTAGTATATCAATATGAGTTCATCGACTCAAATATTACAACAGACCTTTCTGGATTAACTCCAGGTATCTACCTGTTCCAGACTACTTTTAATGGACAAACAGCAACCCGAAAAGTTGTGAAAAAGTAGAAAGTTAAAAAATGATACATTTTTAGGGGTTTCGCCGGATGGTGAAACCCCTAATTGTTTCATTCAACGATATCAACTTTTTCTGGTACAGCATCCAATTGTCTTCCCAAAATACTTATTTTTACTAGGTTTGTCTTTTGCGTTCTGAATAAAGATTTCTTTGTCAGCAATCTTTAGGCATCCCTAAAAATTCGATAATCATGGAAAAATACGATGTAATTATTGTAGGCGCAGGGCCTGCCGGGATTTTTACGGCCTACGAACTGGTAAAAGAATCTGCTGATTTGGAAATTCTGATCCTTGAAAAAGGACGCGATATTTATAAACGGAAATGCCCCAAACATACCAACGGTGGCATTTGCGTTAACTGCAAACCTTGCTCTATTACTACAGGTTGGGCAGGTGCCGGAGCATTTTCTGATGGTAAGCTTTCGCTTTCGCACGAAGTTGGCGGAACATTGCCCGACTACATTGGCGTAGAGGAAACCATGGAAATGATTAAATACACCGACGACATTTACCTCAATTTTGGCGCTGCTCCCGATGTTCATGGAGAAACAGAAACCGAAGCCATGCGTAATATCCGCCGAAAATCAATTGAAGCGAACCTGAAACTCGTGCAATGTCCTGTTCGACACCTCGGCACAGAAAAAGCGCAGGAGCTTTATCGTTCACTTTTCGAGTTCCTGAAACAGAAAAGGGTTGATGTGAAATTTAATTCGGCAGTAACCGATTTCGTCATTCAAAACAGTCAAATTGAAGGTGTAAAAACAGCTAAAGAAGAGTTTTACGCCAAAAATGTGGTGGTTGCTGTTGGTCGCGAAGGCTCAAATTGGTTACTGCAACAATGCGAAAAACAACATATTCCGACCGAAGTTGGCATCGTTGATATTGGCGTACGGGTTGAATGCCGCAACGAAATTATGCAGGAAATCAACGATAACTTCTACGAAGCCAAGCTCATCCATTTCACCCGAACGTTCGACGACAAAGTACGCACCTTCTGTTCTAATCCCGGTGGCTTTGTTTCTTCTGAATATTACGAAGGAAATCTGGCCGTTGTAAATGGGCACAGTTACAAGAATAAAAAAAGCGACAACACCAATTTTGCGTTACTTGTTTCGCAGAAGTTTACCGAACCGTTTAATGCACCAATTGAATACGGGCACCACATTGCACGCCTGGCCAACATGCTTACCCAGAACAAAATCCTGGTTCAACGATTTGGCGATTTGGTCCGCGGACGCCGTACCACATCAGCACGACTATATCGTAACAATATCATTCCAACGCTTAAAGACGCTGTTCCCGGCGATTTAAGCCTGGTTTTACCACATCGCATTTTATTCGATATTATTGAAATGATTAAATCGCTCGATAAGGTAAGCCCGGGGTTAGCCAGCGATGAAACACTACTTTATGGAGTTGAGGTGAAATTTTATTCCAACATCATTAAGGTAGATAACAGCTTTCAATCGAAAAACATAAAGAATCTCTATTTCGGTGGTGATGGCGCCGGAATTACCCGAGGACTGATGCAGGCTTCGGTAAACGGAGTTTTGATAGCCCGGCAGATTTTGAAAAGTATTAACTAGCAAAAAGCAGAAGGGTCGCCAATATTCAATCAACGACCCTTCTGTTTTATACTGAACGTATTTCACTAAGCAATATCACGGGCAATCTCGCCATGATAGCTGATGTCAAGACCTTCTTTTTCTTCTTTCAGCGACGCTTTGACTGTAACAAGCCTGTTAATTCCCTTCAGCAATAAAAGCGTAAAAAAGAATCCGTAAACCACCGCTAAAAGAATTGCGACAACCTGTTTCAACAGGAATGAAATTCCGCCACCATAGAAAAGACCATCCACACCATTGGCGTTGATTGTTTTTGTGGCAAACAATCCCAGACAAATGGTGCCAATAACGCCACCCATTCCGTGAACGCCCCAAACATCGAGCGCATCGTCCCATTCTTGTTTTTCTTTGAATTTTACTGCCAGATAACAACCAATTCCAGCGATAACTCCAATCAAAACCGACGATTGTAACGTTACATATCCGGCCGCAGGGGTAATAGTCGCCAACCCGGCAACTGCGCCAGTCATCAGGCCAATAAATGTTGGCTTCTTTTTACCAACATTCCATTCGATAAATAACCAGGTAATTGCAGCAAATGATGCCGCCGTATCAGTATTTAAGAAAGCAGCAATGGTCACATCGTTTACAGCAAGTTCACTTCCTGCATTAAAACCATACCACCCAAACCAAAGTAAAGCCGTTCCGATGGCAACCAAAGGAATATTATTGGGAATATGATTTTTCTCTTTTCGGGCTCCAACAAAGAATACCGACGCCAGGGCCGCAAAACCGGCTGTTGCATGTACAACAATTCCTCCGGCAAAATCAAGTACTCCCCATTTAGCTAAGAGTCCACCACCCCAAACCATGTGAACAAACGGGTAGTAAACAAAAATTTGCCATAGAACCAAAAACCAAACATAAGCTTTAAATGAAATCCGATTGATGAAAGCTCCTGTTATTAATGCTGGTGTGATGATGGCAAACATCATCTGGTAAGCAATAAAAATGTATTCAGGAAATCTTTTTTCAGGCGAAAAAATTGTTTGCGGAGTAATTCCTCGATAAAAAGCTTTGTCTAGGTTTCCAAGAATACCGAAAAAATCGGTCCCATCGGTCAAATTACCACTAAAGCATAACGAGTAACCAAAGAAAAACCATAAGATAGAAGTTAATCCAAGCGAGACAAAGCTCTGCATCATGATGTTGAGAACGTGCTTTTTATTTCCAAGTCCTCCATAAAAAAATGCCAATCCAGGAGTCATTAGCATGACCATACTGGTGGCTAAAATCATAAAAGTTGTAAGACCTACATCAAACATAAGTGGGGGATTTAAATTTGTTGTGCAACAAATGTATATATTTTAATAAAACCCCATAGCAAACATAGGGTAAAAACAAATAAATTAACATCAAGCAAACATATACCCCAAATTTACCTAGGTAAAAAATTTAATTGATGCTTTTTTTAAATATCTGTAATTAAACATTCATGAGTATTGATCAGATTAATAACCTGAGTTCGATTTAAAAAAGCATCAGTTGATCAAGATTTACCACCTCATATTTGATCCCCGGTTTTTTAGGGAAGAAGCAGTAAGCAATCATGGCAGAAAGTAAATTGGTTATGAAATTTCCAAATGATCGGTGGCGCGAGTGTTCAATCGAACAAATATTTTTCAGTTCATCATTAATTGTCTCAATCACAGAACGTTTTCTGAGTAATATTCTATCTTTCATTTCCATTAGTACATTTTTCATGTTGTTCCTTATTGATGTGACCAGGTGAAGCCCGTCCACAAAAAGGACCTCCGTAAGTTCCTTTGAGATGTAGCCTTTGTCAGCGTAAAGTTTGCCTCTTATTTTATCGATAAACTTTTTGTCTTTCAATGGTTCACGATCATCGACATTGCCCGGGGTGATAACAAAACTGAGGATTTCCCCTTTGTCGTTTATCACGTAATGGAGTTTAAACCCGAAGAAATAGCCCATTGTTGATTTCCCCCGCTGGGCAATCCCATCAAAGACTTTGTGCCTTGGGATTCTTTTGTTTTTGCAAACAGATATTGAAGTTGAATCAACAAAAGAAATCCCGGTACATGTTCCCAAACAACATGTTTTCAGGAAAATAGCCATAGGCAGTGCCGTTGCCTGCTGAAGTTCAGTAAAACGGTTATAAGATACGGTATGTGGAAAAAGACCCGACATGTGGAGCTTTACATGATATAAGTAGAAGTTCTTCAGGTTCTTAAATCCACCCAGATGGAACAACACCATAATTGTAACAACCTCGCTTTGACTCATCTGAGGCTTTCTTTTGGGTGGATTTCCAATGGAGTGTTTTGAAGTGTTTTTGTCAAATTCCTGGCAAAATTCATCTGCAAGGTAGAAAATTTCGGTAATTTTATCTTCGCTTATATACATGGTTTTTGTTTTAATTAATTGTTTGTCAGACTTTTAAATTAACAAACTCCATGTATTTTTCAAAGGAAAAGACCCTCAAATTACAACGTATCGCATTTATTTTCAGTCAGATAATAATCGAACTCAGGTTAATAAGTATCAGTTTAGTTGTTAGTCCTTTTAGCCAAATTCGAAAAAACTGGCTGTTTTCGCCTGGGTTAATACAAAGCTCTATACAAAAGCTAATTAAAATCAGAACAATATTTCATGACAATACCTGATTGATAGATATTTTCGATATAAGGAAGAGTTTCGGAAATTCAGGACGGAGTGAGTTTTACGGTATTGAATCCTAAAAACCAAAAAAGCCCGCTTTTGCAAAGCGAGCTTGAATTATGAGAATTTTTGATTGTTGAATTATAGCGACTTGGCTACTTCCGTTAAGGTAAATGTTTCAATAAAGTCACCAACTTTAATATCGTTATACCCATCGATATTCAGACCACATTCATACCCTTTGGCCACATCCTTCACATCGTCTTTGAAACGTTTCAATGAACCAAGGGACCCTGTATAGATTACAATACCATCGCGAATAACACGGGTCTTATCTTTACGGCTAATTTTACCATCACGCACGATACAGCCGGCAATGGTACCAACTTTTGAGATGTTGAATGCTTCCATAACTTCGGCAGTACCTGTAATTTCTTCCTTAATTTCGGGAGAAAGCATACCTTCCATAGCTGCCTTAATTTCGTTTATCGCATCATAAATAATTGAATACAATCGAATATCTATTTGTTCCTTCTCAGCTATCTTACGGGCATTGGCAGTTGGTCGTACCTGGAACCCAACAATAATAGCATTCGATGCTGTAGCCAACATGATGTCTGACTCTGAAATAGCTCCAACAGCTTTGTGTATAACATTAACCTGTATTTCTTCAGTCGACAGTTTAATCAATGAATCAGACAGAGCTTCGATCGATCCGTCAACATCACCTTTCACAATCAGGTTCAATTCCTGGAAGTTTCCAATGGCAATACGGCGGCCAATTTCATCAAGCGTAATGTGCTTCTGAGTACGTAAACCCTGTTCTCGGGCAAGCTGTTCCCGTTTATTGGCAATATTTCGTGCATCACGTTCGTTTTCCATAACATTGAACTTATCGCCAGCCTGTGGAGCGCCATCCAAGCCAAGAATAATTACCGGCTCGGCAGGTTTTGCAACAGTTACGCGCTGATTGCGTTCGTTAAACATAGCTTTGACGTGTCCGTAATACTGGCCTGTAAGTATAACATCGCCAACTCTGAGTGAACCGTTTTGTACAAGCACTGTGGCCACGTAACCGCGACCTTTATCCAGCGTTGATTCGATTACAGTTCCGGTTGCTCTTTTGTTTGGATTTCCTTTTAGTTCAAGCATTTCTGCTTCGAGTAATACTTTCTCAAGAAGTAAATCAACGTTCAAACCTTTTTTTGCTGAAATATCCTGACTTTGGTATTTTCCACCCCAGTCTTCAACAAGAAAATTCATTGCTGCAAGTCGTTCTTTAATCTTTTCAGGATCAGCACCTGGCTTATCAATTTTGTTAATGGCGAAGATAATTGGTACACCGGCAGCCTGTGCATGGTTAATAGCCTCTATTGTTTGAGGCATTACACTGTCATCAGCTGCGACAATAATGATAACAATATCGGTTACCTGGGCACCACGGGCACGCATAGCAGTAAAAGCTTCGTGACCAGGAGTGTCGAGGAATGTTATTTCCTTACCATTACTCAGTTTAACATGGTATGCTCCAATATGTTGTGTAATACCCCCAGCTTCGCCGGCAATAACATTAGTCTTACGTACATAATCGAGTAATGATGTTTTACCATGGTCGACGTGCCCCATCACTGTAACAATTGGTGCGCGGGGCAACAATTGTTCAGGAGTATCTGGTTCTTCTTCAATAGCAACCTGAATTTCGGCGCTAACAAATTCAACCTGGTAGCCAAATTCATCGGCAACAATAGCCATTGTTTCAGCATCCAAACGCTGATTAATTGAAACGAACAAGCCAAGGCTCATACATGTTGAAATAACATTGGTAACAGCCGTATCCATCATGTTTGCCAATTCATTTACTGATACAAATTCAGTTACTTTCAGAATATTCTTTTGTTCGTTTTCAAGCTCAACCTGAGCAGCAAGTTTATCACTGGCTATCTGACGTTTATCTTTCCGATACTTTGATCCTTTCGATTTAGTTCCTTTTGATGTCAAACGAGCCAAGGTATCTTTTATCTGTTTCTGTACATCTTCTTCGCTTACCTCCTTTTTTAGCGGAGTTCGTTTTTTTAACCCTGGTTTTTCAGCTGGACGGGCATTTCCACCTCCAACGTTTTTATTAACAACCAGTTTCTTTCGTTCTCCTTGTGGAGTATTCTTGTCAACAATATTTACCCTTTGTTGATTCTCAGGAATATCTTTAGTTATTATGCGTTTACGTTTCTTTTTTCGGTTCTGTTGCTGGCCTTGTTCCTGCGACATACCACCAGGTCTTTTGTCGTTTGGCAAATCAATTTTGCCGACAACTGTTGGCCCTGATAATTTTTCAATTTTAGCTTTAATTACTACAGGGGCCTCACGTTCTACATGAGGTTTTTCTTCGCGAACAGTTTCGTTTTCAACCGGACGTTGCATCTCGCGACGGGCACGTTCTCTTTCCCTGCGTTCTTCTTCCCTTTGTTTTTTTGTCTTTTTTGCAGGTCTGGTCTTCTGATTCAGCATGTCGAGGTCAATACGTCCAACCACCTTTACTTCCTCAACTTTGGGGACATTGGTTGTAACAATATCCGAATCAAAACGATCATTGTTGTCTTCGTCTGGTGTAGCTTTTATTTCTGGAGCTTCAACAATAACAGGTTTTTCTTCCTTAATTACTGGCTTATCAGGAATCTCAACAGGTTGAGGTTTTTCTACTTGTACCGGTTTTTCTTCAACAATAGCTTTCTGAACAACTGGTCTTGGCCTTTCAACAGGAGCAGGTTCTTCTTTTTTCTTGACTCCTCCAAGATTATTCAAATCAATTTTACCTAAAATCTTTGGCGCTTCAATCTCCTGTCGTGTTCCTGAAATAAAGTCATCTTTTCGCTCATGTTTAACCTGAGGTGCTGGTTCAGCTTTTTTGGGAGAATGACCCTTAATAATTACCTCTTCCTCATCGTAATCATCTTCGCGATGTTTATGACTGCCATCTTTGACATCCTCCAATGAAATTGTTTCGTGTGATCCACGATGACTTTTTAAATTGATTTTCTCCGATTCTTTTTTCAGACTAATGTCTCCTTTATACTCTTTTTCAAGTAAAGTGAATGCATCATCCGAAATTTTACTATTGGGGTCTGAACCTATGTCAAATCCCTTTCTGTGCAGAAAATCAACGATAGTGGAGATACCTACATTAAAATCCCGCGCTACTTTACTCAGTCGTTTTATACTACCTAATACCATAAACCTCCCTGTTAAATATACCTCAAAATATCTTTAAGGAATTAACGATGTGCAATTTTACATTCAAAATCTAAATTGCCCTAATTTTCAAGCTAAAAATTTGAATAAACTTTAAGTCTATTCAAATTCGTTTTTCAATATCCGAAGAACTTCGTCGATAGTTTCATCTTCGAGGTCGGTTCTTTTTATCAGTTCTGACCGGGATAAGCTCAATACATTCTTGGCTGTGTCGCAACCAATTGCTTTAAGCTGATCAATAACCCAGCTTTCAATTTCATCGGAGAATTCATCCAGGTTAACATCTTCATCATCCTGAGCTACTTCGCGATAAACATCAATTTCGTAGCCTGTAAGCTGGCTGGCCAAACGGATATTCAAACCGCCTTTGCCAATGGCCATCGAAACTTCTTCAGGTTTTAGGTAAACATCGGCACGTTTGGTGTCTTCGTGCAATTTAATGGATGACACTTTTGCAGGATTCAATGCTCGTTGAATGAATAACTGCATATTGGATGAATAATTGATTACATCGATATTTTCGTTACGTAACTCACGAACAATACCGTGAATACGCGATCCCTTCATACCAACACAAGCGCCAACCGGATCAATGCGTTCGTCGTATGATTCAACAGCAACTTTGGCCCGTTCGCCTGGAACCCTAACTATCTTTTTAATGGTTATCAAACCATCAAAAATTTCCGGAACTTCGAGTTCGAATAAACGTTCGAGGAAAACCGGTGATGTGCGCGAAAGAATAATTAGTGGATTGTTGTTTCGCAATTCTACTTTATATACTACAGCACGCAAATTATCGCCTTTTCTAAAATAGTCTGATGGAATTTGCTCTGTCCTTGGGAGGATTAATTCGTTACCTTCGTCATCAAGAATCAGGATTTCCTTTTTCCAGACCTGGTAAACTTCGCCGGCAATAATGTCGCCAATCTTACTTTTATATTTATTGAAAATGTGGTCCTTTTCCAGTTCCAGAATTCGGCTAGCCAGATTTTGGCGCAAATTTAAAATAGCCCTGCGGCCAAATTGTGCAAGCTTTACTTCATCGGTCACTTCTTCTCCGATTTCATAATCGGTATCAATTTTTTTAGCTTCTTTCAGGGTTATTTGTCTGTTCGGATCTTCAAAGTCCTCATCGGCAACAACTTCCCTGTTTCGCCAAATCTCAAAGTCACCTTTATCGATGTTAATAATCACGTCGAAGTTTTCGTCAGTGCCGTATGTTTTCTGAAGAACGTTTTTAAATACATCTTCGAGTACACTCATCATTGTAGCACGGTCGATGTTTTTTAGCTCCTTAAATTCGGCAAAGGTTTCGATAAGATTAAGACTCTCCATATCGTCCCGGTTTTAGAATTTTAATATTTTTTTTGCTTCTTTAATTTCCTGATATACAAAGCTGTGAACCCGTTTAACCAGTTCTTTCTTTTTTGACCCTTCAATTTTTTCTTTCGTAGTAACTTCCAGGCTAATTCCATCTTCATCTGCTGTAACAAGTATACCACTCATTTTAATTCCGTTAGTCAACAATACGTCAATTTCGTTCCCGAGGTTCTTTTTATATTGACGAATAAGTCTGAATGGCTCGGTTAATCCGGCAGAAAATACCGATAACTCGAAATCTTCAGCATCTCGATCAAGTTTTCCTTCAACATAACGGCTCAGCTCAACAATTTGATTGATTGACATGTTTGTATCACTATCAACCATGATATTGATTACATTGGTTGCCGAGACTGTTACCTCAACCAAAAACTGATCATCAGTAAGCTTTTCGTTTGTGAGTTCTGCTATCTTGTTTTTGTCGATCATAGTTCTGTAATAAAATAGGGGACTTGCGATCCCCTACCTCTGGTTTTCCCAAATTGACGCGACAAAGATAGTAAATTAATTAAATTGTCAAAATCAATTCGTTAAGGTTTCAAGAGAAATAAAGGCATAATTTTATTATGCTTTAAAATTTGCTATGTTTGTGATTACTAATGCTGAATTAATACATTGAAAACAAACAAGAAGAAAATAATCAACGACCCGGTTTTTGGCTTTATTAATATCCGCTCAGAACTAGTCTTCGACTTAATTGAACATCCTTATTTTCAACGCTTACGCCGAATCAGGCAATTAGGTTTATCGTGCATGGTTTACCCGGGTGCAAATCATACCCGTTTCGAACATGCTTTGGGGGCGTTACATTTAATGCGTTCGGCAATTGGTATATTAAAAATGAAAGGACTTGATATTTCGGATGATGAAGCAGACGCCGTTTCGGTTGCTATTCTTTTGCACGATATTGGGCATGGTCCATTTTCACATGTACTCGAAAGTACGCTTGTTCCTGATGTGCCGCACGAACAAATTTCCCTTTTATTAATGGAAGAATTGAACCGGCAGTTTGATAATAAACTCGACCTGGCTATCCAGATTTTCACGAACAAATACCACCGTCATTTTCTGCATCAGTTAGTTTCGAGCCAACTTGATATGGACCGGCTCGATTACCTGAGCCGCGACAGTTTCTTTTCAGGAGTTTCTGAAGGAGTGATCGGTTCTGAACGAATTATTAAAATGCTGAATGTAAAAAACGATGAGCTGGTCGTTGAATACAAAGGAATATATTCGGTCGAGAACTTTTTAATTGCCCGTCGGCTGATGTACTGGCAGGTCTACCTTCATAAAACGGTTCTTTCAGCCGAGTATTTGCTCATTAATGCCCTCCACCGTGCCCGCGAGCTAATCATGCAGGAGGTTGATCTTTTTGCAACTCCCGTTTTCAAGGTATTTCTTAAGCACCAGTTTTCTCCCGACGATTTCAGGAAAAATAATAAAATAGCGGGCCGAACAACTCTTGATTTGTTTACAAGCCTGGACGATAACGACATCATCGCGTCCATCAAAGAATGGCAAAATCATCCTGATCAGATACTATCATACCTCGCGCATTGTATAATTAACCGGCGTTTATATAAGGTAAAGATCAGTAAGAAACCTATTCCAGAGCATAAAATTACTTTGTTAAAAGAACGAATCTGTGGACAGTTTAATGTCTGCGACGAACAAATGAAGTATTTTTTGATTGCTGATACGATCTCAAACAGCGCGTACAACAAGGTTTCTAACGAAAAAATTAATGTTTTATTTAAAAATAACAAAATGAACGACATAGCTGATGCATCAGATATTAACCTGTCAGTTTTCTCCGAAACAGTGAGGAAATATTTCATCTGTTATCCGAAAGAATTGGACATTAAGTAATTTACACTATTTTTGCACGGCAAATTTTTAACGAATATGGAATTTAAAGCTCAAAGTATTGCTGATTTTCTGGGTGGTACGGTTGAAGGTGATCCCAATGCAGTCGTATCGGATGTGGCAAAGATTGAAGAAGGAAGACCCGGATCGTTAGCATTTCTTTCCAACCCCAAATACAACAAATACCTATACGAAACTGAAGCAACAATTGTAATTATCAATCACAGCTTTGAACTTGAAGCACCCGTTAAGACAACACTGATTCGTGTAACAGATGCCTACAAAGCTTTTGCCTCGCTTTTGGAGCTTTATCAGCAAGCCAAAGGAACTAAAACGGGCATCGAAAATCCTTCATTCATCGATTCCTCTGCCCAAATTGGTAAAGATATTTACCTTGGAGCTTTTGCTTACATAGGGAAAAATGTAAAGATTGGTAACTATGTAAAAATATACCCGCAAGTATACATTGGCGATAATAGTGTTATTGGCGACGACTGTGTTTTGTATGCTGGTGTAAAAATATATGAAGACACTCGGATTGGTCAGGCTTGCATTATCCATTCAGGGGCAGTTATTGGTTCTGATGGTTTCGGTTTTGCCCCCACCGAAGATGGTTCGTATAAAAAAATTCCGCAGGTTGGAAATGTTATTCTTGAGGATCAGGTTGAAATTGGCGCAAATACAACGATTGATTGTGCCACAATGGGTTCAACCATTATTCGGAAAGGGACAAAAATTGACAATTTAGTACAAATTGCGCACAACGTCGAAGTTGGAACAAATACTGTTATGGCAGCCCACACCGGTATTGCCGGATCGACCAAGGTGGGGAATAGCTGTATGTTTGGCGGTCACGTTGGTGTTGCAGGTCATCTTACCATAGGCGATAATGTTACATTTGGAGCTATGTCGGGTGTGCCGAATAACATAAAATCAAATCGCACTGTTTTGGGAGCCCCAGCTATGGACATTGCTCAGGCTGCCAAAGTGTTTGCCGTTTTCAGAAACCTACCCAGTTTACGCGAACAAGTTATTGAGTTGCAAAAACAAGTAAAACAACTCACTAGTCAACTGGAAGATAATTAGCAATACGAATGACAGTTAAACAAAAAACATTAGCAAAAGAATTCTCTATTAGTGGCAAGGGGTTACATACTAACTGTTTGGTTAAAATGACCTTTAAGCCGGCTCCCATTAATCACGGTTTTAAATTCCAACGTATTGATCTCGATGAAAAACCTATCATTCCGGCTAGTGCCGATCATGTTGTTGATACTTCAAGAGGTACAGTAATAGGAATCGGTAACGCAAAAATCAGTACTCTTGAACATAGCCTTGCTGCACTCACCGGAATGGACCTCGATAACGTGCTGGTTGAAATTGACAACGAAGAAGTTCCAATTCTTGATGGCAGTTCACGTTATTTTGTTGAGGCAATTGAAGAAGCCGGAGTGGTTGAGCAGGATGCTAACCGTGAATACTTCACAATCACTGAGAAAATAGTATATAAAAATCCAAAGACAGGCTCTGAAATTATTGCCCTCCCTGACAATGATTACAACCTGAACATATTAATCTCATTTAGTTCATCGGTTTTAAATAACCAGTTTGCAACACTCGATTCTCTGAATAATTTCAAAACCGAGATTGCCAAATGCCGTACTTTTGTATTCCTTCACGAACTTGAATTTCTCCTGAAAAACAACCTGGTTAGAGGAGGTGATTTAGACAATGCCATTGTAATTATGGACCGTGTTGTTGAACAGGATGAACTCGACCGTATAGCCGATTTATTCAACCACAAACATGTAGAAGTAAAACCGAAAGAAGGGATTCTAAACAATATCGACCTGCAATTCCCGAACGAATGTGCCCGACATAAACTTCTTGATGTAATTGGCGACCTTACACTGGCGGGGAAACGAATCAAAGGCCGCATAATTGCAATCAAACCAGGGCACCATGCCAATACCGAATTTGCTAAAGCACTGCTCAAAGCTATTCGTAAGGATGAATCGAAAGATAAAGCCCCGGTTTATAACCCGAACGTACCTGTATTGATGGATGTGAACCGTATTAAAGAACTTCTTCCGCACAGGTTCCCATTCCTGATGGTTGATAAAATCATCGACATTCAAAGCGATTACATCGTTGGCATTAAAAATGTGACAGTTAACGAACCATTCTTTCAGGGACATTTTCCTGACGAACCGGTTATGCCCGGAGTGTTACTTGTTGAAGGAATGGCCCAGGCCGGAGGAATTTTTGTTTTGCGTAACCTTGAAGGAAAATATTCGACTTATTTCCTGAAAATTGACAATGTAAAATTCAGGAGAAAAGTAGTGCCAGGCGACACTGTAATATTTAAAATCATATTGACCAGTCCGATACGTAGGGGAATTGCCGAAATGCACGGACTGTGTTATGTTGGTGACCAAATAGTTGCAGAAGGTGATTATATGGCTCAAATCGTAAAAGTAAATAATTAAGAAAATAGTTAAAAATGAAACAACCATTAGCTTACGTACATCCGGAGGCGAAAGTCGCTGACAACGTTGTTATTGAACCTTTCGTATCGATCGACAAAGATGTTGTTATTGGTGAAGGTACCCGTATTGGGTCGAGTGTTACCATTATGCCCGGTGTACGCATTGGCAAAAACTGCCGAATTTTTCCGGGAGCTGTAATTGGTGCCGAACCTCAGGACCTGAAATTCAGGGGAGAATATTCTATCGTTGAAATTGGAGATAATACAACCATACGCGAATATGTAACAATAAACCGCGGTACTGCTGCGAAAGGCAAAACAGTTGTTGGAAGCAATTGTTTGTTAATGGCTTACGTGCATGTAGCCCACGATTGTGTTGTTGGCAACAATGTAATTTTAGTGAACAGCACCCAGCTGGCAGGAGAAGTGGTGATTGACGATTACGCTATTCTTGGCGGTATGTCGGCCGTACACCAATTTGTACATATCGGTTCGCATGTAATGATTTCGGGTGGTTCCCTGGTTCGTAAAGACGTTCCTCCATTCATTAAAGCCGGTCGCGAACCATTGGCTTATGTAGGAATCAATTCAATTGGGTTACGTCGTCGTAACTTTACAAACGAAAAAATACGTGAAGTACAGGAAATATACCGCTACATTTACCAGAAAGGGTTGAACATCTCCCAGGCTGTTGAAATAATTGAAGCTGAAATGCCTGCCTCGCCCGAACGCGACGAAGTTCTTTTATTCATCAAAGACTCTAAACGTGGAATTATTCGTGGTTACCTGCCCGATTAACTTCTGCTGAAAATATAAATATTAAAAAGCTCTGGATCAATAAGGTTCAGGGCTTTTTTTATAAATGCAGGGTAACGAACAAAAATTAATCAAACAAACTAAATTTGACTGTAAAAATACCTCCTTAAAATCGTTAAAAGAAATGCAGCAAACAGGAAAGATAATCATCGTGATTGGATTAATCGTGGTAATAATAGGGATCATCGTTTATTTTGCGGGCGATAAGCTCAACTGGTTTGGACGCCTGCCAGGAGACATTCGTATTGAAAAAGAAAACTTCAGGTTATATTTTCCAATAACAACCATGATTATCATTAGTGTGGTAGGCTCGTTGTTAATACGATTTTTCCAGAAGTTTTTCTGAGATTAAAAGATTAAACTTATCATAAAAATAATTATCGGTCTCCCATTTCTTTATACTTATCGCCAATTGGAATATAAATTTGTTTCTGATCTTTATACGATCGTTCTCAATTGATTCCTTTTCAGACATAGAAACCATGTACGATTTTTGGCAACGTACAAAACCACGAGGCAAAGTTTTCTCCAATTCCCGAAAAGAATGGATTGCCAAAACTTTTTCTGAAGCAGATACATGGATTGTAATTTCAACAGATCGTTTAATAACTTAATTCTACTTTAACAGATTCAATTTGAGGAACAATTTTTCAGCATTTCACTCCACCTCTGAAGGGAGAAGGCTGAAAAATCAACCTTCTCCTTTAGGGATTTTAGGTAAAAAAAGTTGATTTTTCAAATGTGTTAAAGTAGAACCAAATTAAAATATTTACATAATTAAAAATTGACTCACCCATTTCTCTCCTGGGAAAAAATCTGCAAACCAGCCTATTCGTTCTACAAAAGTTTTAAGACATCTATGTATCCGATCTTATTAATAAAATTGAACACTTGGACAAATAAAACCTTCTATGAATCCGTTTGTTATATCTCTGAACAAAATAAAGGACCATGAATTCAAAATTATTCTTGCCACTCACTATAAAAGATATCACCCTGAAAAACAGAATAACAGTTTCGCCAATGTGTCAATATTCGGCAACCGAAGGATTTGCTACCGACTGGCATCTGGTACACTATGGAAGCCGCGCTGTTGGCGGAGCAGCTTTAATTATTCAGGAAGCCACGGCAGTCTCGCCTGAAGCGCGAATTACACCCGGTGATTTAGGCTTATATAATGACGAGCACATTGAAAAGCTAATACAAATAAGTTCGTTTATCCATAGGCAGGGCTCAGTTGCCGGAGTTCAGCTTGCCCATGCCGGACGAAAAGCTGGTTGCGCTTTACCATGGAACGGAGGCAAACAGCTAAAACCAGAAGAAGAAGGCTGGCAAACCGTTGCGCCTTCTTCCCTACCCTTTAGTTCCGACGACCAACTTCCACTTACTCTCGATTTGGAAGGAATTGAAAAAGTAACTTTTGATTTTAAAGCTGCAGCCGAACGTGCATTAATTGCCGGATACAAGGTAGTTGAAATCCATGCGGCACACGGCTACCTGCTGCACGAGTTTCTTTCGCCGCTAAGTAACTGCCGAACCGACGAATATGGCGGTAGCTTTGAAAACCGTATTCGCTTATTGCTCGAAGTTATTGCTGCCGTTCGAACGGTATGGCCAGACGATTTACCATTGTTTGTCCGAATTTCGGCTACCGATTGGGTCAATGGAGGCTGGAGTATTGATGAAACGGTAAAACTCTCAGTTATTTTAAAAGAAAAAGGTGTCGATCTTATCGATTGCTCTTCCGGTGGATTGATCCCTTATGCAAAAATTCCGTTGACTCCTGGCTATCAGGTTCCTTTCTCCGACCGAATAAAACAGGAAACCGGAATTTTAACAGGAACAGTTGGCTTGATTACTGAAGCCACACAGGCTGAAGAAATCATTAATAACAATCAGGCTGATTTAATCCTAATTGCACGCGAATCTTTACGTAACCCATATTTTCCATTGCACGCAGCCCAAACTTTAAGTGAAAATATCAACTGGCCTGTGCAATATGTAAGAGCCAAACAATAAACAAAATTTCGGGAAAGGACCATTGCAAGTTTGCTGTAATAGCCGTCAAGGTTCCTCTAAAAATCATTTAATTCGTCGAATTGATAAAATTTTTACTGGATTGATCAAATATTGGTCCTTGTCTTGTCGTGCGTGAATTTTATGAACTACATCCATTCCATTTGTAACCCGGCCAAAAGCTGCAAAGCCCTGCCCATCCGGGTTTCTTCTCCCTGCGAAATTGAGTTCAGGCTGATCGCCTACGCATATAGAAAAACTGCTTGTGGCCGAATCGGGTGTGTCGCGAGCCATAGATAATGTTCCATCAAGGTGCTGAAGACCTGTTTGCCTTGTAGTTTCCATCTGAATAGGAGGAAACTCTTTTCCTTCAGGAACATCGCCACCTTGCACAACCTGGATTTTTACTTTCCGGTTTTTCTCATTTTCGGGAGTACAAACACGAAAAAAGCTACTTCCATCATACAATTTACTGTCGACATATTTCAGAAAATTAGCTACAGTAATAGGCGCTTTATCAGTGTACAATTCAATTTTAATATCTCCAAATTCGGTTTTTATCAAACAGTTTACGTTTTTTTGCGCCTGACTGCTCAATGCTAAAAAAGTAAAGAAAAAGAGTAAAATTTTGAATTTCATCGTGCTTTTGTTAAGAATACGAACAAAGAACAGGGAAAAAGAAAATATCAACAAGCGGACTTATGTTACTTTCTTATTTCCTGTTCCCCATTCTAAGTTCCTTATTTTTAAATTGGATAATGTTAATGAATATCTATATCGAAAGGTATGCGAGCCAAAACGCCTCGTTGTGCCACAACTCCTCGCAATTCCTGATAATATTTGTAAGTTTCGCCCAATTCGTCTTTCATAAATCTGGATTTTGCCGAACCAGTAAATTCCTTCATTAGTTCTTCAAACGGATCTTTCAGCTTTGGCAAATTTACAATACGGTAAGTGTCAAGTTTTGCCATTTTCTTTGCAAGTTCAACAGCATCAGTTAAGCCACCAAATACATCAACCAGCTTAATTTCCTTAGCATTTGGAGCGGCCCAAACCCGACCCTGACCTATTTCATCAACAGCGGTCTTGTCCATTTTTCTACCATCAGCCACATGTGAAATAAAAGTATCGTAACCAGTTTCAATCATATTTTGCATTAATTCCCGTTCAAATTCTGTCATTGGCCGTGTTACCGAAATCATATCAGAATGGTCGTTTGTAGTTACAACATCCTGTGTTATGCCCAATTTGTTTGAAAGGAGGTTCTGAAAATTTGGGATCATACCAAAAATACCTATTGAACCGGTAATTGTTGTACGGTCGGCCATAATAGTATCGGCAGCACAGGCAATATAATAACCGCCCGATGCAGCAACATCGCCCATCGAAGCAACAACAGGTTTTGCTTTTGCAGCAAGTTTAACTTCGCGCCAAATAACATCTGAACCATAAGCACTTCCCCCCGGCGAATTAATTCGCAACACAATTGCACTTATCGACGAATCGCGGCGAGCTTCACGAATAGTTCTTGAAAGTTCTTCGGATTTTATTCCATCGTCCGAAGCCGATGCATCAATTTCGCCTGAGGCATAAATTACTGCAATCTTCTTCCTTGCCAAAGTTTTCAGTTCTTTAACTTCAGGGACCTTAATATATTTATAAATATCGATAGCCCTAACATCTTCATTCTGATCGGTTAACGTAAGCTTCTTCAGGTCATCGATAACCTGGTCTTTGTATTTCAGGCGATCGACCAATTTTCGTTCTTTGGCAAAAGCGGCTTTTCTGAATGTTGCCACCATATTAGCGATACTATTCAGTTCTTCAACGCTAATTTTACGTGAAGCTGAAATGTCATAAAGCATTTCTTTCCACAGAGTTTTAAGGTAAGTTTCTGTCTGGAATTTGTTTTCAGGGCTCATTTTGTCGAGAATAAATGGTTCAACAGCCGATTTAAACTTTCCATGTCGAATAATCTGCATTTCAACGCCAAGCTTTTCAAGCCCTTTTTTGTAAAACGTACGTTCGCCGCCCAACCCTCTGAAATCGATTGAACCCTGAGGATTCAAAATTACAGAATCGGCGACAGAAACCAGGTAATAGGCTTTCTGTGAAATATTTTCGCCATAAGCATAGATAAATTTGCCCGAAGTTTTAAAATCCTTTAAAGCTGTTCTGATTTCCTCAATAGTGCCAACTCCGGCAGCAATGTCGGTCGGATTGAGGTAGATGCCTAAAATGTTGTGGTCGGCTTTTGCTTTTCGGATGCAATCAAGAATATCGTTCAGTCCGACTGTTTTTTCACTTTCCAGAATACCAAAATTTAGACCTTCAAATGGATTCTTTTTGGCCCGATCAACAATCTGGTGATCAAACTTCAGCAGCAAAACGCTGTTGCTTTCCGATTGCACAGTTTCATCAGAACTAGAAACCATAGCAGTAATTACCCCAATGAAAATAAAAAGGAGCAAAACCCCTGCAACGATAACACCAACAATCGATGCAAGCGTAAATTTTAAAAATTGCTTCATGCGTATTTTTTTCAATTAGTTTGTTTCGAATAAAATGTACGATAGATTTGTACGAAAATAGTGTTTTTGTTACACATTTTCTATATGATTACTGAGAATCAAGATACAGGTTGGAAACAGTCACGGGAACGAGGTATTGAAAAAAATAAATGAATAAACTTGAACCGCATTGGCCCCAATATAATTGGCTATTGAGATTAAATTATGAGTAAATGATTAAACTATATATCCTTCTAGGAGGAAATTTGGGCGACAAGCAACTGATTTTTTCAGAAACGAGAAAACGGCTCGCAGTGCAACTGGGCACGATTACTAAAGAATCGGCTATTTACGAAACCGAACCCTGGGGCTTCGAATCAGATGATATGTTCTGGAACCAGGCCCTTGAACTTGAAACCGAGCGTACCCCTGAAGAAGCTCTGATTCAAGCACATAATATCGAATATGAAATGGGTCGCATCCGAAAGGTAAACCAGTATGATTCGCGTTTAATAGATATCGATATTTTATTTTTTGGCAATCAGGTAATAAACCAGGAATATCTTGTTATTCCACATCCCCGCATTCAGGACAGGAAATTTGTATTGGTACCACTCGCAGAAATTGCTCCAGAAATGGTTCATCCAATTTTCAAAAAAACCATCAACAAATTGCTCGAAGAATGTACCGATCAATTATCTGTACAGAAACTTACAACTTAATTTCATAACGTCTATGCGCGCTTCATTTCAGAAATATACACTTCAGTTTAAGCAAGCATCCGGAACCTCCCGCGGCGTTTATACAACACGCGACACCTGGTTTATTTTTATAACCGACGGAGAAAATACTGGAATTGGCGAATGTGCGCCATTGCCCAATTTGAGCCTTGAGAACACGCAAAAAATGAGCGCAAAACTGTTCCAGGTATGCAATCAAATCAACTATTTTATTATTAATCAGAACCAACTGAACAACTGGCCATCAATAAAATTTGGCATTGAAACTGCATTGCTTGATTTGAAAAACGGTGAGACAAAAGAGCTTTTCCCATCAGCCTTCACACTTGGAAGGCAAGGGATTCCAATCAACGGATTAATTTGGATGGGTACGCCTGAATTTATGAAGCAACAAATTAAAGCAAAACTCGAAGCAGGTTTTCGTTGTATAAAAATGAAAATCGGGGCGCTTGATTTCGAAACTGAATTTGAAATCCTGAAATCGATCAGAAACGAATTTTCGCACGATAAAATTACACTGAGGGTTGATGCCAATTGCGCTTATTCGTATAAAACAGCACTCGAAAACCTGAATCGTTTAGCCGACCTGCACATTCATTCCATCGAGCAACCCATTGAACCAGGGCGATGGCAGGAGTTGGCCGATTTGTGCTATAAATCGCCAGTACCTATTGCGCTCGATGAGGAATTGATTTGCATTACTACTCTCAAAGAGAAACAGCACTTGCTCGAAACAGTAAAACCAGCTTATTTAATATTGAAACCTAGTCTGCACGGTGGATTGAGCGGGTGCGAAAAATGGATTGAACTGGCCGGGCAAAACAATTGTGGCTGGTGGGTAACTTCGGCGCTTGAATCGAATATTGGGCTGAATGCCATTGCCCAATGGACTTTCCACATTCAGGCAAAAAATGAACAAGGTTTGGGAACAGGCCAGCTTTTCACTAATAATTTCGACTCGCCTCTCGAAATTTCCGGTGAACAATTGTGGTTTAGACCTGAACGAAGCTGGAACTTGCAAAACCTTGACAAAGAGCAGGAAGACGATGATTTTTAGATAAATTGAAAGGGTTTGAAAATGAATCAGGGAATATGAGAAAGGTGTAGTTTAAAATGTCTCGAATTGTGGAATGCAATTTGCGAGCAATGACATTAACACGTAACCAGAAACAATCAAACTTGGAACTTTAGTTCACTTTAGGCACTTCGAACTATAAAAATGGAACAAAAAGAATTCATATTACTCAACGGCGAAAAATTTGATCGGTGCCAAATTGCCAGATCACTTGAAAGAAAAACTCTTTCGGAATGGGAAATGGAATTGTATTTGTTCCTGAACGAATGGTTCTCGGAGTCGACTTATATTCTGGCACAAACTTCAGGCAGTACCGGCGAACCCAAAACCATTGAATTACCGAAATATATTATGCGAAAAAGTGCCAGGCGTACAATTGAATACTTCAATCTCCAGCAAACTGATACTCTTTTATTAAGTCTTCCTTGTCGGTATATTGCAGGTAAGATGATGGTTGTCAGGGCCATAGTAGGGAACATAAACTTAACGACCGTTGATCCTGCCACTGATTTTGGTTTTCTGGACCATCAAATGTATAGCTTTGGCGCCCTGGTCCCCAATCAAGTTATTAAAATTTTAGAGCTGCCGTCGGGAGAGCAAAAACTTCAGAATATCCGAAATCTGCTTGTTGGTGGATCAGCTATTTCAGCAAAACTCGAAAGCAGGCTTATGTTATTAAATAGCCGCATTGTCTCAACATACGGAATGACTGAAACTGCTTCGCACATTGCTATCCGCGAACTTTCGGGTCAATTAAAGTCTGACTTGTACCACTGTTTACCAGGAATTTGGGTTAGCCTCCAGGGAAACGGATGTTTGCAGATTCATCTTCCTGAATTTGATGAAACACTAAAGACCAATGATTTGGCAGAGCTTCAGTCTAGTACATCATTCCGTATTCTGGGTAGGTCAGATTCAGTCATCATTTCAGGAGGAATAAAATATTCGCCGGAAACGATTGAGAAGAAATTGCATAAACTCATTCTTCAGCCATTTGTCATTTCCAGTTTTCCCGACATGAAACTTGGTGAACGCATTGTGCTTGTTATTGAGGGAAATCGTTCTGACACCAAAGAACTTGAAGAAAGAATGCATTCCATTTTATCGCCTTTTGAACGACCTAAAGCTATCGTATTCGTTCAACAATTTCCGCTAACCGAAAGTGGAAAAATCAAAAGAAGAGAATTGATGCAAATCATTCAGGATTTTCAGTAACAAATTAATAAACAATGCCATGTTACTTCTTTCATTTTTCTGCGACACTACATATATTAAACTACATAAGCTTTTTATTTGGTTTTATTTCAATTTTTCCTGAAATTTAATCGCCATAAAACAACAATCAGGAAAATGGATATTTTAATCAGTATATGGAAATCGATGCCCAATTTAGTGACCATCCTTTATTTCCTCACTGTTGTTTTCATTGCCATTCTTATCATCCTCCAGAACCGAAACCCCGAAAAAACAATTAGCTGGATATTGGTGCTTGTCCTTCTTCCTTTTGCCGGAGTTATCATTTACCTGTTTTTTGGACAGGAATACCGAAAAACAAAGATGTATTCGCGCAAAGGTTTAAAAGATCTTGAGAAGCTCCGAAACTTAACTATGGAGCGGCTCGATGATTTTACCGCCAACAATTTCGAAACCAGCGAAAAACTCAATGCAAAAAAACGGTTGATGAACCTTTTGCTAAGTAATTCGAATGCCATTTTGACTAGCGACAACGAAGTACAAATTTTGCAAAATGGAGAAGAGACTTTCCCAGAAATATTTAAATCCATTGAACAAGCTAAACATCACATTCATCTTGAATATTACATTATTGAGAATGATAAAATTGGCAATCAACTACGCGAATTACTCATAAAAAAAACAATGGAAGGAGTTGAAGTCCGGTTGATTTTCGATGATGTTGGAAGTTGGAAGTTACGGAAAAAATTCATCCGCTCAATGTCGGAGGCTGGTGTTCAGGTTGATTGTTTTATGAAAGTCCGGTTCCCGATGTTGACATCAAGGGTAAATTACCGAAATCACCGCAAAATTATGGTGGTCGATGGCACCACGGCGTTTGTTGGCGGACTTAATTTTGCCGACCGTTATCTTGAAGGAGTTCGTGGAATAGGTCACTGGCGCGATACGCATCTGAAAGTAGCAGGCGGAAGCGCTACCGCTTTACAAATTATTTTCATGGCCGATTGGTACTTTGTTTCAAAAGAAATTCTGAAGGGTGATGAGTATTTCAAAAATATTAAATCGGGAAACGGGAAGTTCGTTCAAATGGTAGCCAGTGGCCCCGACTCGGACTGGGAAAGCATTGGACAAGCATATTTCTCCGCCATAGCTTCGGCTTCTGACTATGTTTATATTTCAACTCCTTATTTAATGCCAACTCCCGATATTGTAACCGCCTTAAAAACTTCGGCATTGGGTGGAATAGATGTTCGTATCATCGTTCCTGGATTATCAGATGCCATAACTCCAAAATGGGGGACTAATTCGTATATCGAGGAATTGCTCGAAGCCGGAGTCAAAGTTTATTTCTACCAAGCTGGTTTCGCCCACAGTAAAGTCATCATTGCTGATGGTATTTTTTGTTCAGTTGGAACAGCGAACCTCGATTTTCGTAGTCTCGAAACCAATTTCGAGGTAAACGCTATGATTTATGACGAAGAGATAGCAAAAAGATTAACCATGCAATTTTTAGAAGATCAGGGGAAAAGTGAATTAATTCTTCTGGATGAATGGAAAAAGCGCCCCCACCTAAATAAAATCAAAGAATCATTTTCTCGTATTTTGAGTCCTATGCTTTAATCCCGAATTTGATTATTGCCTCGTTTTTGTCATTTATGAATAAGCTTTAGGGTATTTTCTTTTGAAAACTGTCTGTTTGATGAAAACTAATTAATCAAGAATCATGAACAGAAAAGAATTCTTCAAAGGATCGCTTGCCTTAGGAGCATGTGCAGGCTGTTTTTTATTACCAACCTCCAGTTTAGCTGCATCACCCGAAACAATTTCCGAAGAAAATGAAAAATACAAAACATTGCTTCAGGAAAAAGAGTTTATCCAGAACTGGCTTTCGGATTTAATGGAAACAATTGATAAAGAGTTAGATCAGGAAACAAAAGTAAAACTACTCGCAGGATGTGGACGTGGTTGTTTCAATCGTTTCAAGTTCAAAAGCGATATTGCCGAACAAGGGAAAGGCAATTTAACCAAACTGCTTGAGGCATATAAACACAATTTCGAAGTTTGGAAAGAAGGAGACAAAGTACACATCAGGTACGGTGAAGTTTCCAAAGGTTGTTATTGTCCGGCAGCAAAATACCGTCCGGCAAAACCCAACGACATTCACTGTGAATGTACCAGAGCCACCCACCAAACAATTTTTGAAACAGCATTAGGTAGGCCAGTTGATGTAAAGATTCTGGAATCAGTCCGCCGGGGAAATAAAACCTGTCATTTTATAGCGACTGTATAATTTCAGAACAAACCGGACTTTGTTTGTTGTCAATTAATTCCTTGATTTAAATTTTATTGAATTTAAATCAAGGAATTAATTTTAATCATAATTTGGCAATTTGTTTTGATCTTTGTAAATTTATAGCAATCAATAATCACAAATTTTCCATCCATGCTAATCAAAACATTTGCCAGCGCGGTCCACGGGATTAATGCAACAACCATTACCATTGAAACAGAAATCTCTCAGGGAATAAAGTTTTTTATGGTTGGGCTGCCTGATAACGCCGTTAAGGAAAGCCAACAACGAATTGAGTCAGCAATGCGGCTTAATAACTACAAGTGGCCACATAAAAAAGTAGTAATAAACATGGCACCCGCCGATATTCGAAAAGAGGGCTCGGCTTACGATTTACCTATTGCAATTGCCATATTAGCTGCAAATGAGCAGATTGTTGCCGAGAAAGTGGCAAATTACATGATGGTTGGCGAACTGTCGCTCGATGGGACTTTACAGCCGGTTAAAGGTGCATTACCCATTGCTATTAAAGCGCGTGAAGAAGGGTTTGAAGGTTTTATTTTACCCAAACAGAATGCGCGTGAAGCGGCAGTCGTTGATACTTTAAAAATTTATGGTGTTGAAAGCCTGAAGGAGGTGATCGATTTTTTCAACGGTGAAACCGAATTGGAGCAAACGATTGTCAATACCCGCGAAGAATTTTTCTCGAAGGTAAATGAATGCGATGTGGACTTTTCTGACGTCAAAGGTCAGGAAAACGTAAAACGGGCGTTGGAAATTGCTGCTGCCGGTGGACATAACATCATCATGATTGGTCCGCCTGGGGCCGGAAAGACGATGTTGGCCAAGCGAATTCCTACCATTTTGCCACCGTTCACTTTGCGCGAGGCACTTGAAACAACAAAAATACACTCGGTCGTTGGGAAAATCGATAAAGACACTTCGCTAATGACCCAGCGGCCATTCCGGTCACCACACCATACAATATCTGATGTAGCACTCGTAGGCGGTGGAGCGTTTCCGCAACCAGGGGAAATTAGCCTCGCCCACAATGGGGTTTTATTTCTCGATGAACTTCCCGAATTTAAACGGCAGGTTCTCGAAGTAATGCGCCAACCACTCGAAGATCGTTTGATTACCATTTCGCGCGCCAAATTCTCGGTGGAATACCCAGCTTCGTTTATGCTCGTAACTTCCATGAACCCATGCCCTTGCGGCTATTACAATCACCCATCAAAAGAATGTGTGTGCGCTCCGGGTATGGTTGCCAAATACCTCAACAAAATTTCTGGACCATTATTGGATCGCATCGACATTCATCTGGAAGTTGTTCCGGTTCCGTTCAAAAAGCTATCGGAACAAGCACCAACGGAACCGAGTTCTACTATTCGTCAGCGGGTGATTAGTGCGCGAGAGATACAGTCGCAACGATTTCACGATAGCGAAGGTGTCTTCTGTAATGCACAAATGTCGTCAAAAATGATCAGACAATATGTTGATTTGGATGAAACCAGTAATACCTTGCTCAAGAATGCAATGGAAAGATTGGGTTTATCAGCCAGGGCCTACGACCGTATCCTGAAAGTGTCGCGAACAATAGCCGATTTGGAAGGGAGCGAACGCGTGGAAAGTCATCACCTTTCTGAAGCGATCCAGTACCGCAGCCTTGACCGTGAAAACTGGGGAGGATAAGAAAGAATCTTGAATAATTCAATATTGATGATAAATACCATCAATAATCACTATTTTATGGCTTAATGATGGAAAAAATAGACAAAAATAAATTTTAATAAATGAAAAAATCCAAAAAATAAATTTATATTTGTAGGGAAAAAACATCAATAATATTCAAAACAGAAGGTAGTGATGGAAAATATCAACATAAATTGGAATGAATTAAGCGACAATGCCGTTTTAGAGCAAATTGGCCGCTTTGTACAGCAATCGCGTTTGAAGCAAAATAAAAGTCAGCAACAAATTGCCGATGCAGCAGGAGTAAACCGTAGTACCCTTAGCCAAATAGAGAATGGTAAAGGCGGAACACTCATTTCCCTGATCCAGATTTTACGAGTGCTTGGCCAAATGTCGTTTGTAAAAGTGTTTCAGGTTGAAGACCGGCCGAGTCCGATGTACCTGGCAACACTCGAATTGAAGAAGCGAAAACGTGCCCGGAATATCAAAGGGCCTAAACCTTACGAATTACCCGACTGGTAATGATTGAGAATGCTTTCATATCAATTTGGGGCAAGCGGATTGGCGCCATACACTGGAACACGGAATCGGGAGTTGCCGATTTCGAGTTCGATGCCGGATTTTTGCGCTATGGCTTGGATGTTTCGCCTTTAAAAATGCCTTTGTCGCAGGCGAGGGGAACTGTTTTTTCGTTTCCTGAACTGGCCGGAAGCAAAACATTTAAAGGTCTGCCCGGGTTGTTGGCCGATGTATTGCCCGACCGCTACGGAAGCGCCTTGATTGATGCCTGGCTGGCGCGGGTTGGTCGTCCTTCAGGAAGTATGAATCCGGTGGAATTGCTTTGTTTTACCGGGAAGCGGGGAATGGGTGCGTTGGAGTTTGAGCCGGTGATTCCTCCATCGGCCAATCAGTCATCGAAAGTCGAAATCAGCAGTTTGGTGGATGTGGCTCAGCAAATCTTAACAGGCAGAGAATCGTTTACTACTGACATGTCGCATGATGAGCAAAAGGCACTTTCCGATATCCTGAAAATTGGAACATCGGCCGGAGGAGCGCGGGCAAAAGCCATTGTAGCCTGGAATGCAGAAACGGGCGAGGTGCGCTCGGGGCAAAGCGATGCGCCGGAAGGTTTTTCACACTGGCTGCTCAAATTCGATGGTGTTGACGATGCCCAGTTTGGGGCTACATTTGGTTATGGCAGGGTGGAAATGGCTTATTACCTGATGGCAGTTGCCTCCGGCATTGAAATGACCGAATGCCGTTTGATTGAGGAAAACGAGCGTGCACATTTCATGACACGCCGATTCGACCGCCCTACCGGAAGTGCTAAGTTGCATGTGCAGACGTTTTGTGCCATGATGCACTACGATTTCAACGACATTTACTCATACAGCTACGAGCAGTTGTTCCAAACCATGCGTGCGCTGCGGCTGACTTATCCCGAAGCCGAGCAAATGTATCGCCGGATGGTGTTTAACGTGATGGCTCAAAACTGTGACGACCATACCAAAAACTTCGCTTTTATAATGAACCCGCAAGGTGAATGGCGGCTGGCCCCGGCTTACGATGTTTGCCATGCTTACCGCCCGGGAAGCGCCTGGGTAAGCCAACACGCGCTGAGCATAAATGGCAAGCGACAGGGAATTACCCGCGACGATTTACTGGAAGTTGGCCGTCAAATGAATGTAAAAAAAGCACCTGCCATTGTTCAGCAAATTGCTGAAACAGTTGCCATATGGCGTGAGTTTGCCGAACAGGTAAAGGTGGAAGCGAATTTAAGGGATGCAATTGGCGAGACACTAGTGATTTTGTAAAGTTGATTAAAACGACATTGATATGAATAATTCAGAAGATGCTTTAGTTATTCCGGACGAAATAATTCTTAGCAAAATATACTATGTGCGGTATTTAAAGGTAATGATCGATAGCGATTTGGCTGAACTTTATGGTGTTGAAACTAAAGTCCTGAAACAGCAGGTGAAAAGGAATATTGATCGGTTTCCTGAAGACTTCATGTTTGAATTGACCAATGAAGAGTTTGCCAACTTGAGGTCACAAATTGTGACCTCAAGTTGGGGAGGTGCACGATACCTGCCAATGGTATTTACAGAGCAAGGAGTAGCAATGCTTTCCAGTGTTTTAAGGAGTAAGCAAGCAATCAAAGTAAACATCCAGATCATGCGGATTTTCACAAAGGTTCGTCAATTGCTTGCCGATAATTTAAGTGTTCGTCTTGAAATTGAAGAGATTAAAAAGAAACTGGCGAATCAGGACAAAAACATTAAACTGGTATTCAACTACTTGGACGAACTCATTGAAAGACAAGAAAATCCAGAATCTCGCAGGGAAATTGGGTTTAAAAGAAATCAGTAATAAACTACATTAAAATCTTGGATGAACCAAGTTGAGGGATGTAATTGCGGAGACGTTGGTGATTTTGTAGAATCTTGATATCGAAAATTGCGACATCAAGTTGTATTCGTTGATTGGTGTCGATTTATAATCGATATCTTTCAGTTGCTATAGTATTGATATTAAAGAAAATACGTATTCTTCGGTATTACAAATTCAAACTAAAAAGCGCTGATACAAATCAGTACTTTCCGCTGCTAATTTTTTGTATATCCCGAAGAGTAGGGTGGATTGAGATAGTATCTTAATTTTATTGTATTTAAACTAAAACTAGGAAGATAAAATCAGCACTTCATATGAAAAAACTACACAAGAAAGATGGTATACTGAAATCAAATATCACCAGAATTATTGAATTGTACTATTCATTAAGAATATTAAAGGACTGTACTGAATTTGTTAATGCAGGGAAGGGGTATCATATTATCTCCATATTTGGTCAGTTACGAGCCATTTTAACGGATACGACTCAAGTAAAAGAGGAAGACGTTACGAAAAAAACTGACGATAAAAAGATCGCGCCATTATTATTTGATCTTGAAGAACAGATTGGTGTTGAATTGAAGATTTATTATATTCCTATTTATGAACTACTAAGTCCTAATAGTAACTGGCAGGATCTAGTTTTTTCATTTAACATGCCGCAATTTTCAGATTATAGACAAACAAATGAGCAAAAAGAAATCAGATTAGATGAGTTTTTAGACAAGACTATTCTAGTTTGGAAAGAAGAGTCAATAAACTTTCGCGAGATAATTAACAATATTTCTCAAAAATTGGGTGGAGCTCATTATGATCGTAGACTTCCCATCGAAATTATTGAATTGTCAAATATTAGAATGGGCAATGTTCCATTTTATAATGTATTTATTCTTCAACTTGTTGATGTAGTCGTTAGATGTGGAATTAAACTTTTAAAAAAGGTATCTGATGTAGAAATTGAATTTGGATTTCAAATAAGTGATTTCTCTTCTGAAAAGATTTATTTACTGGATATATCTGATCCAAGAAACTTTTTCAGAATATCAATTATAGGAGACAATTCATCATATATTTTTGAGTTAACCGATTTAGTTGGGAATACTTCAAAGATATATATTGATAAAAATATTAATACGAACTGCTTAAATGCAATTTCTATTTCTAATTGCATAAATGATAATTACACTTCAACTATTAATGTTTTTATAAATGGACAATTAATTGAAAATCAAGAATCTCAGCCATTGTTATTAAGTAATGAAATATCTAATTGCAATATCTTATTTAATAAATCAATTGAAGATCAAGCCAATAATAGTGACTTAGCTGTTTTCTATTTGCATTACTTTAATCTTGTACTACCAATGGAAGATCGGCTATACAGATATTCTTTATTGAAAAAGTTAGAATATAAGAATAGTTTAATCCTCCATAATTCTTTTGGTAAATATAATTTCTCAACAAATGAAATTGATATTTATAGCGTCTAAGTGATTTTTATAAGCCATATATTTTTTTAAATCTATGCCCCGCAACTCCTATTTCCAATTCAAGCAATTTCGCATTATACAAGAGCGGTCAGCCATGAAAGTGGGCGTGGACGGGGTTTTGCTGGGAGCCTGGGCAGTTACTTCAGGCGCTAACCGCATGCTGGATATTGGAACCGGAACCGGTCTGATTGCGTTGATGCTGGCTCAGAAAAATGCTTCGGCTCAAATCGATGCCATCGAAATTGATCGGGATGCTTGCGAAGAAGCTGCGTTCAATGTTCAGCAATCTGACTGGAGCGACAGAATTAAACTGTATTGCCAATCGTTTCAGGAATTTGCGGCGAAAACTGAAAATAAATACGATTTGATTGTGAGCAATCCACCGTTTTTCAGCAATGGAGTAAAAGCTCCGTCCGAAACCCGCGCTCAGGCCCGCCATGCCGATGCTTTGCCGCTCGATGTTCTGATTTCAGGAGCAGCAAAATTACTCAATGAGAATGGGAGAATCGCCTTGGTTCTACCAGTCGAGCAGCTTCAGGGACTAGAAAACCTGGCAAAAATAAACGGGTTTTTCCTGTTCCGTTTGTGCCGCGTAAAACCCAATCCGGTAAAGCCCGACTTCCGAATTCTGGTTGAATTAGCCAATGAGCCGGTCGCCTGTCAGGAGGAAAACCTGATGATAGAGTTCGAAAAACACCACGATTACACCCCCGAATACCGCGAGCTGACTAAAGATTTTTACCTGAAATTCTGATTTCAATTACCCATCAAATTTTTCGATCAAACAAAACGCGGCTTAGCCCGTTAGTTTCGCAAATGTTATTTCTAAATCAGAATAAAAGACAAATTTATCTGAAATACGAAAATTAATTAACTTTGCACCCAAAATTTACACGCCATGATGAGTTTTATTAAACCTGAAATAAAGATTGACGAGAGTTTCTACAAAGTAGAAGAAATCAGGCAGTTGACCGACGAAACATTCTCGTTGAAATTACCTAAAGCACGCTTTGCTTTTAAAGCCGGACAGCACATTTCGCTGGGCATAAAAGGCGATTACCAGAGCCGCGAATATTCGATTTACAGCGGCACCAACGATCAAAATCTGGAAGTTTTGGTTAAAGAGGTGGAGAACGGCTATTTCACGCCGAAACTCCGGAAACTGAAAGCCGGTGATTTGGTGGAAGTTCACGGGCCTTTTGGCAAATTTGGCATCGAACCGAAAGATGCTGAAAACGGCAAATTTGTGTTCATTGCCAGCGGAACCGGCATCGCGCCTTTCCGCAGCATGGTTCGCACCTATGCTGAATTGGATTACACGCTGATTCACGGTGTTCGCTATGCCCACGAAGCCTACGACAAGCAGGAGTATGCCGACGACCGCTACATTTTGTGCTCAAGCCGCGACAAAAAAGGAACCTACAGCGGCCGCCTGACGGGCTACCTGAAAGGCTGTACGTTTGCACCTGAAACGCATTTTTACCTCTGCGGAAACAGCGACATGATTTTCGATGCCCTTGAAATCCTGAAAGACAAAGGTTTTGAGCGCGACCAAATCCATTGCGAAGTATATTTTTAGAAAAAAAATAACCACATAGACACATAGAACACATAGGATTTTATTGAATTCAGGTTCAATATCAATTCTCAATTGTTTTTTTGAAAATTTTCTAATGTGACCTATGTGACTATGTGGTTTTATAAAATATATCCATGAAATACCACCTGATTACATTGGGTTGCCAGATGAACCTGTCGGACAGCGAACGCGTGGCCGCCGTGCTTGAGAGCATGGGTTACGAGCGCACGGATAACGAGGAGGAGGCTAATCTGCTCGGCATGTTGGCTTGTTCGGTTCGGCAAAAACCCATCGACAAGGTGTACAACAAAATTGCCCAGTGGAACCGCTGGAAAAACAAACGCAACCTCATCACATTTGTGTCGGGCTGCATTTTGCCTGCTGACAAGGAAAAATTTCTGAAGTCGTTCGACCTGATTTTCCAGATGAGCGAACTGGGGCAACTGCCTCAAATGATCAGGGAATATGGCATCGTGACTCCGGCCATTCTGAAGGAAACCCGGCCGGTGATGCCTAAAAACGAGCATATTGCCGAAATGTGGCACATCAAACCCAAGTACCAGTCGACCTACGAAGCCTTTGTGCCCATCCAGAATGGTTGCGATAAGTTCTGCACGTTTTGTGCAGTTCCGTACACCCGCGGCCGGGAGGTTTCACGCCCGTCCGCAGAAATTATTGATGAGGTGCGCCATCTGGTGAATCAGGGCTACAAATCGATCACGCTTTTGGGCCAGAATGTCAATTCGTACGGACTGGACAAAAACGGCGAGGAAGTCAATTTTGCTGAACTGCTTCGCCAGATTGGCGAGTTTGGGAAAACTTCAGGAGAAGAATTTTGGGTGTATTTTACCTCGCCCCATCCGCAGGACATGAGCCGCGATGTGATTGAAGTAATTGCCCAATACGATTGTCTGGCAAAACAAATTCACCTGCCCATGCAAAGTGGCGACGAGCGCGTGCTGATTAAAATGAACCGCCGCCATTCGATGGACAAATACCGCCGCATTGTGGCTGATATTCGCGAACTGCTTCCAACGGCCACACTGTTTACCGACATCATTGTTGGATTTACCAGCGAGGGCGAAGCCGAATTTCAGAATACGGTGGCAGCCATGAACGAATTCCGGTTTAACATGGCCTACATTGCCATGTATTCGCCGCGCCCCGGAGCAGCAAGTTACCGCTGGGAAAACGAGGTTTCGCAGGAAGATAAAAAAGACCGCCATCACCGGCTTTCGGAAGTTTTGAAAGTGCATTCGCGCGAATACAACGAAACGCTGGTTGGCAAAACCGTTCGTGTTTTGGTTAATGGCACCGACCGCAAAACAGGCTTTTCAACCGGGCTCACCGAAGGAAAAATCAACGTCCGCCTCGATCATTTTGATGCCGCGCTGATGGGAAAAATTGTTGATGTGAAAATTACTTCGGCAGCAGATTTTTCACTAAGCGGAAAATTAGTTCCAAATTCCACGTTTCAGGTTCCAGGTATCGAAACAGCCAGTTTTTCAGCTCCATAGGAGCGACATATTTGTAGCCCCGGTTTTTAAGCCGGGGAAGTTTAAGAAGAAAGGAATGGCGTCGACGGGAAATCTCAAAAGAGATGGTTCTCTTATTTTCGGCGCAACGGCGAAAGCCTCAAAAAAGATATTTCCCAAATGAATCAAAATCATACCAAAAAAGTTGCGTTTAAAACCCTTGGCTGTCGGCTCAATCAATACGAAACCGATGCGCTTGTGACCGATTTTAGTTCGGCAGGTTACCAGTTGGTTGAGTTGAACCAATCGCCCGATGTGGTGGTGGTGAATACCTGCACGGTGACCAACCAAAGCGACCAGAAATCGCGTACAACCATCAGTCAGGCAGCACGCACAAATAACAATGCGGTTGTGGTTGTTACCGGCTGCATGGCCAATAATTTCAAGGAAAAACTGGAATCACAGGACAACATTACTTTCGTGGTTGAGAACAACCGCAAAAGCTCGATTCTTTCGCTAGTCGATGCCCATTTTTCAGGAGAAATACTTCACCCCAACCAGTTGCCGCAGGATGTGTTCCGCTACGAGCCGGTGCGCCAAAGTTTGCACACCCGAAGCGCTGTGAAGATTCAGGATGGATGCGACAATTTCTGCACGTTTTGCATCATCCCGATGGTGCGTGGCCGTGCCATTTCGCGTTCGGTTGAAAGTGTGCTCGAAAATGTGCGAAAAACAATCGACAATGGCTTCAGGGAAATTGTGGTAACCGGCGTCAACATTGGCCGTTACGAATACGAGGACTATCGTTTCGAGGATCTTTTGGAGAAAATTCTGGAGGTTCCGGGCGATTTCAGGGTGCGTATTTCGTCGCTTGAGCCCGATGGTTTTGGCGACCGTTTCGTGGAGCTTTTTCAGCACCCGAAACTAATGCCGCACCTGCATCTGTGTCTGCAAAGCGGGTCTGACAAAACGCTGCTGCGGATGCGTCGCATGTACGACGTGGCTCAGTTCAGAAAAACGGTGAATCGGTTCCGCTCGGTCTATCCCGATTTCAATTTCACCACTGACATCATTGTTGGCTTTCCGGGCGAAACGGAGGAAGAATTTCAAGAAACGCTGGCGGCAGTGCGCGAATTCAATTTCAGCCATGTACACACGTTTAAATATTCAGTTCGAAAAGGCACCCGCGCCGAACGACTCGATAACCATGTTCCGGAGAAAGTAAAGAATGCCCGGTCGTTGCAGGTGAGACAACTTTCGGAAGAGAACCGGGCAAAATTTCTAAAAACCTTTGTTGGCAAGGAACAGCAGGTGTTGATAGAGAAGATTGTGCAGGGAACAGCGCACGGGTACGGTGAGAGTTATGTGCCGGTTCGTTTCAAGGCCGATGGCGCTCAAAAAAACACGGTTCGCCGGGTGAAATTGCTTGATTTGAAAGGCGAAGGCGAAAATATGTACCTTATTGGTGGACTGGCTTTGTAACTGCAATTCTATTTTGATGGTATCCTGAATTGTATTCAAACGAAATTGCCTATTTTTGAACGAGTAAATACCTTGAAGATATGCCAGAGATATCCAGATTCTACGGAATAATCATCAGAATGTATTTTGTGGATCACAATCCACCCCATTTTCATGCAGAATATCAGGGTTTTAAAGCTGAATATGATATTCAAACTCTTAAACTACTCACTGGTTCGCTGCCAAACAGAGCTCACGCGTTGGTTCTGGAATGGGCTTCCCTTCATAGAGATGAACTTATGGAAGATTGGTATCTTGCATCAGTTCCGGCATCACTGAAAAACATAAACCCTTTAGATTAAAGTGATATGAATGAGGTTGTTGAAATAAAGGTTCTGGATAATTATCAGATTTGGATCAGGTTCAAAGATGGAAAAGAGAAAACAATAAGTGTTTTGAGATTCTTAGGGAAGGGTATTTCCAAAGAGTTGCTTGAATATGAAAATTTTCAAAAAGTTGGTATTGAACCTGGAGGCGGAATAGCATGGTATAATGGCTTCGACTTTTGCCCAAATTTTCTTCGGGAAATCTAGTACTTGTTTGAGCGGGCGACCGGAATCGAACCGGCTCCGAAGATTGTTTTTTAAATCTGGCATTTTACATCTCCTTAATCAACATTTCGTCGGATAGATTCGACAAAATTTTGAAATTCTGGCGGATTGAATTTGCAAAAAGAATGTATCCTTGGTGAACCAACCCTCCGCTTTCTTTGTCTATGTGTTCTGAACTTAGTTGTTTAATCAAATGACCGAAAAAATTAAACAAAACGATTTTCATCAGAACCAAAAAAGTTACGCTGAAGTATTAGCCGGTTTTCGGGCAAAGCTCGCTGCCGTAAGTTCGCACGGCCCAGCACCAGCCATCGAAAAACACTGCTCGCGTGGAAAATTACTGGCCCGCGAACGCATCGATCTGCTGGTCGATCCGAATACACCTTTTCTCGAACTTTCGTCGTTTGCTGCTTACAATCAATACGATAATGCTTTTCCTTCCGCCGGAATTGTGACCGGAATCGGGTTGGTTGAGGGCCGCGAGTGCCTCATCATTGCCAACGATGCCACGGTAAAAGGTGGAACTTATATTCGCGAAACGATTAAAAAGCACGTTCGGGCGCAGGAAATCGCGCTTCAAAACAAGCTGATCTGCATTTATTTAGTCGATTCAGGCGGAATTTATTTGCCGGAACAGGCCAACGTTTTTCCCGACCGTTTCGATTTCGGGCGGGTTTTCTACAACCAGGCGCGTATGTCGGCTGAAGGAATTCCGCAGATTTCGGTCGTGATGGGCTCGTGCACGGCCGGGGGCGCTTATGTTCCGGCCATGAGCGACGAAACCATCATGGTACGCAACCAGGGAACTATTTTTATCGGTGGTCCGCCACTGGTAAAAGCCGCAACAGGCGAGAAAGTTACGCCGGAAGAACTAGGCGGCGCCGAGGTGCATACCTCTGTTTCGGGCGTGGCCGACCATTTGGCCGAAGACGATGCGGACGCCATCAAAATTTGCCGAACCATTGTGGCCGGACTTCCCGTTCAGGAGAAACAAAAACTCGATATTTTGCCGGTTGCCGAGCCGATGCATCCAACCGAAGAGTTGTACGGATTCTTGCCAACCGACTTGAAAAAGCCGATCAATGCACACGCCATTATCGAACGTTTGGTTGACAGTAGCGAGTTTCAGGAATTCAAAGCCAACTACGGAAAGTCGCTGGTGACGGGCTTTGCGCGTATTTGGGGTTTTCCGGTCGGCATTTTGGCGAATAACAGTTTTCTCACTTCGGAAAGCTCGCTGAAAGGAGCGCATTTCATTCAGTTGTGCGTGCAGCGCAAGATTCCGCTGCTTTTTCTGCAAAATATCACCGGCTTTGTGGTCGGTAAAAAATACGAACATGGCGGTATTGCCCGCGATGGAGCGAAGCTTATTAATGCGGTGGCCAATGCTTCCGTACCAAAATTTACCATTGTGATTGGTGGCTCTTTTGGCGCCGGAAACTACGCCATGGCAGGCCGCGCCTACGATCCGCATTTCCTTTTTATGTGGCCGCACTCGCGCATTTCGGTGATGGGCGGCGAACAAGCGTCGGGCGTGCTGAAAACAATCGGCAGCGATTCGAGAGATTTGCTCAAGCAGTTTGACGAAGAGAGCTCGGCTTATTACAGTTCGTCGCGCTTGTGGGACGACGGCATCATCGACCCGACTGACACACGAAAAGTTTTGGCGATGGCTATATCGGTTTCGCTGAACCGACCGTTTGGAGAACCGAGGTACGGGGTTTTCAGGATGTAGAAAGAGTTTCAAGTTCCAAATTCCAGGTTCCAAGTTGGATTTTCGGAACTATCCTTTGCCGTCATATTCATGTGACGGACATGAATTGCAAATTTTCACCACGAAGTGGTCAAATATTACTGACCCCCAGCGAAACTGGGGGTTACAAAACCAAAGAAAAAACCTGAACCCCGAAGTGGGTTCAATGAATAATAGTTTAGAAATATTGAACCCGTTTCGGGTTCTGATTAAAGGGAATTGTCTTTCCCCCAATTCTATTGGGGGTGACTAGTATTAAATTCCTTCGGAATTTTGGTTAGAACTTAAAATTGAGCAAAGTACAGTGAAAACAGACTATCAATACATTGAAGTAGAGCTTGAAACGCACCTGTTGCGGATCACTTTGAACCGGCCGGAGCGCCACAACACGATTGTTCCTGGCTTGCTTCAGGAGTTGCACAGCGTGCTCGACGAGGTGGCGCTTATGGACGAGCTGCTTTTTGTGGTGCTGTCGGGCAAAGGAAAATCGTTTTGTGCCGGGGCCAATTTACATTGGTTTTCGGGCGCCGAAGAACGCACGCTGAAGCAAAATGCCGATCAGTACAAACAACTGGCCGACGTGTTGCTCCAGTGGTTTCGGTTGCCGCAAATTACCATAGCTGCCGTGCGCGGCAACGTGTTTGGCGGCGGGATCGGACTGATGGGCGTTTGCGATTTTGTGCTGGCCGAAAACAACGCGCGGTTCATGTTTAGCGAGGTCAAACTGGGCCTGCTTCCGGCCACTATTTTGCCCTTTGTTTCCAAGCGCCTTTCGTTGCAATATCTCCGGAAATGGATTTTAACCGGAAGCTTGTTTACCGCTCCTGAAGCGGCTCAGGCAGGTTTGGTCGATCTCATCTGCGAAACCGGCGAACTGGATTCGGCAGTGCAAAACTTTCTGGTGAGCTTCGATTCGGCCTCGCCAACCGCTGTGAAAAATGCCAAACAATTGATTAATAAAGTGGTGGCTGGCGACGTTGATGTGGAAGATACCACCTATACATCGACAGTTTTGGCGAAGGCCTTGTTGTCGCCCGACGGTCAGGAAGGCATCCATGCTTTTTTGGAAAAACGAAACCCGAAGTGGAAAAGTAATCAGTAGCAGTAATCAGTTTTCAGGATGAAGCAATTCTCGAAAATACTCATCGCCAACCGGGGCGAAATTGCGGTGCGGATCATTCGTGCGGCGCAGAAAAATGGCATCCGTTCAGTTGCTGTTTATGCCGCCGACGATGCTGATTCGCTGCACGTTTCGCTGGCCGATGAGACGGTTTTGCTTCCCGGGAAATCGCTCGCCGAAACCTACCTGAATCAGGACAAGCTTATTCGTATTGCTCTTGAAAAGAAGGCAGATGCTATTCATCCGGGCTATGGTTTTTTGTCGGAAAACGCCGGATTTGCGCAAAAAGTAGCTGATGCCGGGTTGGTTTTTGTAGGGCCAACTCCTGAAAATATTCGCCTGATGGGCGAGAAAAACCGCGCGCTGGCTTATGTGGAATCGCTGGGAATACCCATCCTGAAATCGTTCCGCGGATCGAAAGATGAACTGCTGAAAACCGCCTCGGGCATGGACTTTCCGGTGATGGTAAAAGCTTCGGGTGGTGGCGGCGGAAAGGGAATGCTGATTTGCCAGACCGAAGAAGAATTGCTTCCGGCGCTTCTAAAAGCCGAATGGCAGGCGGTGGAATATTTTGGGAACGGCGAGTTGTTTGTCGAGAAATATTTGCCACGGGCAAGGCACATCGAGGTACAGTTGATGGCCGACAACTTCGGGAATGTGCTTCACTTTTTTGAGCGTGAATGCTCGGTTCAGCGCCGCTTTCAGAAGATTATTGAGGAAGCGCCATCGCCATCAGTGAGTGCCGAACTTCGGGAAAAACTGACTTCAACTGCTTTGCAAATTGCCCGTTCGATGAATTACCGAAATGCCGGAACGATCGAATTTTTGCTCGACGAAAACGGGCAGTTCTATTTCCTGGAAATGAACACCCGCATCCAGGTGGAGCATCCGGTTACCGAACTAATTACCGGAACCGATCTGGTTTCGATGCAATTGTCGGTTGCTGCCGGAAATCCGTTGGCTATGAAACAAGAGCAAATTCAGATTATCGGTCATGCCATTGAAGGACGATTGTGCGCCGAGGATTCCGAATATCAGTTTCAGCCATCGTCCGGAAAGTTGGATCTGTTCCAGACTCCTGATCGCAAGTATTTACGGTTGGAGACTTTTGTGCACGAAGGTTTGACCGTTTCGTCCGGATATGATTCGTTGCTGGCTAAAATTGTGGTTTCAGGAGCCAGGCGGGAAGAAGCGATTTCCCGTTTTCAGGAGGTTTTGCAGGAAACTACGCTTTCAGGAATTAAAACCAATTTGCCGTTTTTGGCTGAGCTGGCCGGAAGCGAAACATTCCGCAACAATCAGGTTTACACCAAGTACATCGACGAAAATCTGGACGAAATCAATCGCCGGATTCAGGAGCGAAAACAGCAAATTGACCGAAATAAAATTGCGATTGCTTTTGTGGCGCACCATTTTTTTAAGCCCGATCGTGCTGGAAATTCCGCTTGGAATCAGTTGGGCTACTGGCGGCAACTTTCCCAAATTCAGGTTGAAATTGAGCAGACAATTATTCCGGTTTCGTTCAGGATTCAGGAAAAATTGAAAGTTGAAATTCGGGATAAATGCTTTGAAATTGAGGTTTTAAATCGGGCGCCAAATCTTCTGGAATTGATGGTGGACGGGACATTGCAACGGGTTCATGTTGTTGATAAAGCTACCGAAACCATCGTTCATTTTCAGGGATTTTCGTTTGCCGCGAGAAGTAATTCGGTATCGTCGCAGGTGCAAATTCAGGGTAAAAAATCGCGTATTCAACAAAATTTTCAGAACCTTATTTGCGCCGATTTGTTTGGAAAGGTGTTGCATTTGAATGCAACGGTTGGCGAAGCCGTGTCGAAAGGACAAACCCTGCTGACGCTGGAATCGATGAAAACCGAGATTCATGTGTTGTCGCCAACGCAGGCCCGAATCAGAAAAATACACGTGAAAACCGGCGAAACAGTGGCCGAAAAGCAGGTGCTGATTGAGTTGGAAGAAAATTGATGCGAGTTACGAGTTGCACGTTGCGGGTTTTGCCGTGACCCTAAACCCGGACCTCGCAACATTCATTTGATACAAAATTGGAACTACATAAGATGAACGCATTACTACAAGAAAAACATCACCAGATCAGGGCGAAGGTGCGGCAATTTGCCGAAACGGTCATAAAACCCGTGATCGACTATTACGACGAAAAAGAGATTTTCCCGGTTGAACTCGTGCGCGAAATGGGCAAACTGGGCGTGCTGGGCATGACTGCTCCGGTTGAATTTGGAGGTCAGGGAAGCGACTACCTTTCGTATGTGATTGCCATTGAGGAAATGGCGCGCATCGACAGTTCGATGGCGGCCACTCTGGCGGCACATAACTCGTTGGGCGTTGGGCCAATCGTTGAATTTGGCACGCAGGAACAGAAGGCGAAATTTCTTCCGGCGTTTTGCACCGGTGAACAACTTTGGGCGTTTGGACTGACCGAAGAAAATGCCGGATCGGATGCGCAGGGCGTTGAAACCACCGCTCAAATTGAGGGCAGCGAGTTTGTGGTGAATGGCTCAAAAAAGTACATCACCAACGGAACATCGGAGATTTCGGCAGGAATGACCACGCTGGCTGTTACCGGCGACAAAGACGGCCGCAAAGAATTTACCGCGATTCTGATCGAAAAGGAACGCGAAGGTTTTGTCCGCGAAACGATGAAGACCAAGCTCGTTTGGCGCGCTGCCGACAATGGCATTCTGTATTTCAACGATTGCCGGGTGCCGGTCGAAAACCAATTGGGAGAACGCGGCTACGGGTTTAAAATCATGCTGAAAACGCTGGATTCGGGCCGTTTGTCGATTGCGGCTATTGGGTTGGGTTTGGCTCAGGGCGCTTACGAAATTGCCAAAGGATACGCCAAACAGCGCAAGCAATTTGGCAAGTCGCTCAGCGAATTTCAGGTGATTGCCTACAAGTTGGCCGACATGGCGCTGAAAATTGAGAATGCCCGAAACACCTTATACAACGCTTGCTGGCTGAAAGACAACGGTCATCCGTTTGCGCAACAGGCCGCCATGGCCAAATTGTACGCCGCCGAAATCGCCCGCGAAGTGGCCGACGAAGCCGTGCAAATTCTGGGTGGCGCGGGACTATTCAAAAACCGCGAATGGCCGATTGAACGCTTCTACCGCGACCAACGCCTGCTGCAAATCGGCGAAGGAACTTCCGAGATTTTGCGCATGGTGATTTCACGAAATATCCTGAAAGAATAAAAAGTTCGGAGTGCCTAAAATTCGGAGTGCCCAAAGTTTATACATTTTACCAACCATAACTGAAAAAGCTGTAATTTTCCGGAAGAATTAAACACAAAGACACGAAGACACAATTTTAAAAAGCAGAATCAAAAATTCTTTGTGACTTAGTGTCTTCGTGTTATAAAAATATCATGATGAGCAGTGATCGCAAATCCGAACATATCAACCTGGCACTGAAATCGCAAACCCGCCTCGACGAGCAGGACCTTCGTTTTATTTACGAACCCATGCTTTCGGCGCATCCCGAAAATGCTGATTTGAGCATTCCCTTTTTGGGCAAAACCATGCGCACGCCCATCTGGGTTTCGAGCATGACCGGCGGAACCGGCGTTGCCCGAACCATCAACGGCAACATTGCCCGCGCCTGTCGTGAGTTTAGCATGGGAATGGGGCTCGGTTCGTGCCGCAAAATTCTGTTCGACAAAACCGATTGGGCCGATTTCGATTTCCGCGACACCATTGGTGATCAGCCGTTTTGGGCCAACCTCGGAATTGCGCAGGTGGAAGAATTGCTTTTTTCGGAAAATGTGGATGCCATCGTTCGTTTGGTTTCCGACTTACGCGCCGACGGACTGATTGTGCACGTGAACCCCATGCAGGAATGGTTTCAGCCTGAGGGAAACCGCTTGAAACAGGCACCCATCGAAACCATCAGGCAATTGCTCGATTCGCTTGATTTGAAGGTGATTGTGAAAGAAGTTGGGCAAGGATTTGGCCCTGAAAGTTTGCGCCAATTGATGCAGCTTCCGCTCGAAGCCATTGAATTTGGCGCTTATGGCGGAACCAATTTTTCGAAACTGGAAATGTTGCGTGGCAATCAGCCGAAACCCGAAGTCAGCTTGCCGTTTGCTTTTGTGGGGCAGTCGGCTGGGCAAATGGTCAATTCGGTCAATCAAATCCTGAAGGAAAATCCAGCACTGGCCTGCCGCCAACTCATCATTTCAGGAGGCATACAAAACGCGCTCGATGGCTATTACCTGACTTCGAAAAGCGAGTTGCCAGCCGTTTTCGGCATGGCATCGGCCGTTTTGAAACATGCCGCCGAAAGCTACGAATCGCTCCAGCAGTTCCTGCAAACGCAAATTCAAATGTTGAGTCTGGCCAAAGCCTACCTGAAAATCAATCCCGATTATCATGGATAACTCCATCATTTATACTGAGCTGACATAACAAGAGTTTGTTAACGAAAACAAAATTAATATAGTCCTCAAAAACGAAAGTTATGCCCAGTCGAAGTATACAAGGATTTTCGAAATACAACAAAGAACAGCGCATCGACGCGCTCATCAACAAATACGGCTTCGACACCTCGCTGGGTAAGTTCCTGAAATCGTGCGAAGTCACCGACAAATCGGTTCAGAAAATCATCGACGATTTAAGTGAAAACCCCGTTTCCTGTTTCCCTTTTCCCTTCTCCGTAGCTCCCAATTTTGTGGTGAACGACAAAAACCTGTTTTTTCCGCTGGTTTCCGAAGAAAGTTCGGTAGTGGCGGCGCTGGCTAATGCTGCTGGTTTCTGGGCTAAACGCGGAGGGTTTCATGCCGAAGTGTTGGGTACTGAAAAGAAAGGTCAGGTACATTTTCGCTGGAACGGAAACTCGGAATACCTGCAATCACTTTTCCCCGAAATTCGGTCGAAATTGTTAGCCGAAAGCGCTTTTTTGACGACCAAAATGGAAGAGCGTGGCGGTGGAATCACTGGAATCGAACTGAAAGTTTTACCTCATATTTTGCCCAATTATTATCAGCTTGATGCTTCTTTTGAAACCTGCGACGCGATGGGCGCCAATTTCATCAATTCGTGTCTGGAACAATTCGGGAAAAGCCTTCAGAATTTTTTCCTGACGAGTCCGAAGGTTTCATCGGGCCAGCGTGAATGCGAAATTGTCATGGCCATTTTGTCGAATTACACGCCGGAAAGCTGGGTTCGTGTTTGGGTGGAATGCCCGGTGTCGAATCTGCTCGATGGTAAAACAGAAGCTGAATGTGATGCTTTTGCCCATCGTTTTGAGCAGGCGGTTCGCATTTCGCAATTCGATGTTTCGCGGGCTGTTACGCACAACAAAGGTATTTTCAACGGCATCGACGCGCTGGCGGTGGCTACCGGCAACGACTTTCGGGCGATTGAAGCCTGCGGTCATGCTTTTGCCTCGCGGAACGGCCAATATTCAGGTTTAACCGATGTCCAACTTCAGGATGGAAAATTCAGGTTTAGCATTGAGCTGGCTTTAGCGGTTGGAGTGGTTGGCGGCGTAACAGCCGTTCACCCGATGGCTAAACTAGCCATGAAAATTTTGGACAACCCGTCAGCAAAAGAACTGATGATGTACCTGGCCGTTGCGGGGCTTGCATCGAATTTTGCAGCTGTGCGAGCGCTGGTTTCTGTCGGCATCCAAAAAGGTCACATGAAAATGCACCTGAGCAACATCATGAATCAATTGCAGATTCCGGAGGAACTTCGGGGTAAAATACAGGAATATTTTCAGGATAAAACGGTGTCGTTCTCGGCGGTGGAGGAGTTTTGGAAGAGTTGCGGGTTACGAGATTCGGGTTACGAGTAATGCCTTGTTCAACGTTTTTTGGATATTGATTATTCGATATTCAATATTGGAAATCATTGTTGTCCGGTAAAAATGAGTTATAACAAGATGTCGCAACTACGTTGCTCAATGCTTCGAATAAACATCATTGTGCTACAAAGATTTAGCAACTACGTTGCTGTGAAGTTTGCAGCGTAGCTGTTTTAATCTTTGTAGAAAGTTGGCAAGACTAGAATGTAAGCCACGGAGTGGCGTAATCTTCTGAAGTGCCCTAAAATAATAGGTCGCAGCTAAGTGAAAAAACTTTAACCGGACACCAATGATTGGAAATTTTCTTTTTGTCTAAAATCTATTATCTGAGATCTATTGTCTTTCTGCTCTACATATCGCGCCAATGGCAAATTGCTGCTCACCAGTGAATATTTGGTTCTTCACGGGGCAAAGGCGATTGCTATGCCGTTGAATGTCGGTCAGCAGATGGTGGTTTCACAAGTCGAAAATTCGTCCAAAGTTCAGTGGCAGGCGCAGTTTCAGGATAAAATTTGGTTCGAATGTGTTCTGAATTCCAGTGATTTCAGCGTTTTGGGAACAAGTGATTCAGTGAAATCCGAAGTCCTCGTTAAACTGTTCAAAGCTATTAAAGAACTACATTCTGAATTTCAGCTATCCGCCGGAACAAAATTCGAAACCACGCTGGAATCCAACCCGGAGTGGGGTTTTGGCAGCAGCAGCACATTGGTGAGTTTGTTGGCGCAATGGTCGGGCGTCGATCCATTCAGGCTAAATGAAATGGTTTTTCATGGCTCCGGCTTCGACATTGCCTGTGCGACAGCTAACAGCCCGATTTTCTATACCCGAAATCAGCCATCAGAGCCAATTTTGCTGGACTATCCGTTTGCCGACCAGTTGTATCTGGTGTATTCAGGAAAGAAAAAGGGTACAGCAAACGAGGTTCGATCGTTCCTGAAAGAAAAGATGATTTCGGAATCTCAAATTACTGATATGTCGGCGCTTTCAGAAGAATTTGCTGCATGTGGCAACCAGTCGGGATTTAACCGGTTGATCGAAATTCACGAATCAATGATTGGCAAACTGATTGGGCAAATTCCGGTGAAAGAGCAGTTCTTTCCTGATTTTGATGGTGCGATCAAATCCCTCGGAGCCTGGGGCGGCGACTTCTGGTTGGTTTCAACTGCCTTGACAAATCATCAAGTCAGGGAATATTTTGTAAACAAAGGTCTTGATACGGTGTTTAAATGGTCTGATCTGATTTTGAAAAAATGACCGAAAATTTGAAACATCTGCATCAGAGCAGTTGGAAATGCCCTTCGAACATTGCGCCGGTGAAATACTGGGGAAAACACGATTTCCAGAAACCGATGAACCCTTCGCTTAGTTTTGTGCTACAGAATGCCTTTACCGAAACTTCGGTTGAGCTGCACAAAAACGGAGATCAAAAAGTTGCTTTTTATTTCGATGGAAAGCCCGGCACCTTTGGCGAGCGGATAGAAAAATATCTTGAACACGTTTCCGGGAAATTACCCTGGATAAGCAAATATAATTTCACGATTTACAGCAAGAACAGCTTTCCGCATTCGGCAGGAATCGCTTCGTCAGCCTCGTCGTTTGGAGCGCTCGCGTTGTGCCTAACCGAGCTCGATTTTTCTTTTTCAGGAAAAGAAACGGATAGCCCTGAATTTTGGCAAAGTGCTTCGGAACTTGCCCGAATGGGTAGCGGAAGTGCTTGTCGTTCGGTTTATTCAGGGTTTTCGATCTGGGGCCAAACCCAGCTTTTTGAATCGAGCAGCGACGATTTTGCAATCAGGTTAACCGATGGCGTCAGCCCGGTTTTTCAAGGTTTGCGCGATGCTATTTTGTTGGTCGATTCGGGGAAAAAAGAAGTATCGAGTTCGGCAGGGCATCAACTCATGGAACAACACATTTACCAGCGGTCGCGCATTGCACAGGCTACCGAAAATGTGAACGAGCTTTACCTGGCGCTGATTTCGGGCGATCAGCAAAAATTTGTGCAGGTTGTTGAAGCGGAGGCTTTAAGCTTGCATGCGATGATGATGACTTCGAATCCTTCGTTTATCCTGCTGAAGCCGAATAGTCTGGAAATTATGAACCGGATTCGCCGTTTCCGCGAAAAAACACAGATACCCGTTTGTTTTACTATCGACGCTGGTCCCAATATCCATCTACTTTATTTTCAGGAGAATGAATTGGATGTAAAAGCTTTTATTGAACTTGAATTAGTACAGTTTTGCGAGGACGGAAATTGGTTGGATGACAGAATTGGGAAGGGACCAGAAAGCCTCCCCCCATCCCACTGCGAAAGAGGGGGAGAAAAAACCGGCATTCATTGACAATTTCCAGGAAACAAACAATTCATTAATGAGCAATTTTTCTGAATTTTCGCAAATAAAGCCTCTCCCTTTCGGGGAGAGGTTGGAGAGGGGCTTTCCTTCGAAGCTTTTGCTTTTTGGGGAGTATGGATTGATGTATGGTGCTATGGCGTTGGCCTTGCCGTTTGCAAAATTTGAAGGCCGACTTGCTTTTGATACCGAGGGCAAACATACCGAGAGTACAGCCGCAATCCGACATTTTTTCGATTACTTGAAAACAAAAGGCCCGGAGCTTAATTTGCATTTTCCGTTCGATTTAGACCGGTTTGAGTCTGATTTGGATCGGGGATTATACTTCAAATCCACGATTCCGCAACAATACGGGGTTGGCAGTTCGGGTGCGCTGGTGGCTGCGCTTTTTAGCGAATACGCTTTTCCTGTCGAAATGGGCAGTAATATTTCGCCTGGAATTCTGAAAGCAAATTTCGCTATACTTGAAAGTTTCTTTCATGGTCGAAGTTCAGGAATCGACCCGCTGATTTCGTACCTTAATAAGCCTGTTTTAATTGATCAGGAGAAGCTTGTTTCGACTATTGGATTCGACATAAAACAATCTGAAATTGCAATCGGGTTAATTGATACGCACATAACAGGTGCAACAGGACCGCTGGTTCAACATTTTATTAACCTCTTTAACTTTCCTGAATTTGAATCTACCTTCACCCAAAAGTACCTTCCTGCAAACGATGCGTGCATCCGGTCAATTTTATCGGGAGATCTTCCCGCTTTTTTTCAGAATTTGGAGCAATTGGTCCGGTTTGAAGTTTACCACTTCCATGAAATGATACCTGCCGGTTTTCACCGGATGATTTCACATGCTGTTTGCAGCAAAGTTTACATCAAACTTTTGGGTTCAGGCGGTGGTGGATACTTCCTTGCCTTTGCCAGTTCTGATTATGTGTTGAACGCCTGGGCCGCAAAACATGGAATCCACACTCTACCAATTCTCTAGTCAGAAAAAAGGCAAAGACGTTTATAAATCCTTGCCTTTTCTATCTTGAAATTATTCTTTTCGTTCCGGTCTGGGTCCTTTGGGCCTGTTTCGATGGTGCCTGTTTCGGTTTGGTCTGTTTTCACGTGGCATTTCATCCTGAGGCCTGGAAACTTCAACAGAAGGTTTCAGGTCCTGTGGTTTCGAATCTTGTATTTTTGCATCGCTTTGTTTGATTACCAGTGGTTTCTCTCCCGAAGGTCGGCTCGATTGGGTTTGCTGAGCTCTTCGATTACGGTCGCGACGTTTCTTGTCCTTGGCAGGTTTAGTGAAAAGCTTTTGATCGAGCTCTCCTACGTTCATCATATTTTCCTTTTTTGCTTCAGGCTCGTTGTACCCTTCCAACGACGGTTTCTGACCACGTTTATTCATATTCAGGAAACGCTTCACATCTTCCAGATCGAGCACAAACACACGTCCTCCTTCGGTATGATCGTAAATATACCATACTTTTTTCTGAAGAATATCTGTTTTGAAGTGTTTTGCTAAACCTTTATCAGTTTCAATAGCCAGCAATTCGTGCGGGAAATCTTCCAATGCTTCAAGGTAATGGTCAAGCTCAAAAGTAAGGCAACATTTAAGTTTGCCACAACGTCCAGCCATTTTTTCGGCATTTGGCGATAAACCTTGTTTACTGCGGCATCTGAAGTTACACTCGAAAAATCTGTTCTCCAGGTCGAGCAACACAACGCACGTCCGCATGAGCCTATTCCGCCAATCCGGCCAGCTTCCTGCCGGGCTCCGATTTGCTTCATTTCAATTTTAATAGCAAATTCTTTGGCGTATACTTTAATCAATTCGCGAAAATCCACCCGGTCATCAGCAATGTAGTAGAAAATAGCCTTGTTGTTGTCGCCGCGAAATTCAACGTCGCCGATTTTCATGTCCAGGTTTAACTCTTTAGCTATTTGCCTGGCCCTGATCATTACACTTTGTTCGCGAGCTTTAGCCTCTTCCCATTTAATTACATCGGCAGGAGTTGCTTTACGGTAAATCTTGTTCCACTCGTAACGGTCGGGCTTTTTAACTTTTCGCTTAAATTGCAGTTCGGCTAATTTGCCTGTAAGCGAAACAGTACCAACATCGTGCCCCGGCGAACAGGACACAACTACCAACTCATCCCGTTTCAGCGGAATGTGATCTTCATTTACAAAAAACTCTTTTCTAGTTCCTTTAAAACGAATTTCAACAATGTTTGATTCGTCGGTTGTATCAGGTATATCGTTTAGCCAATCGTACACTGTAAGCATAGCTGGCCTGTCAAGGTCTCTTTTAGCGTTACATCCGCTGCATCCCATATCTCACTTTTTTAAACAAGGTGACAATATTATCAAATTTTGCTCAGACTTGCTATTTTTATTCTGTCTAAATAGTAAAAGTTAAACCATTCAACTTCTCAATAAAAAGATCTAAAAACGAATACAATCATTAATTCTCTGAATATTAAATACATAAACATTAAACTAATATGAATATCCGTTTCAGTGCCTAATGATGAATGAAGCGCGGGCGGCCTAGGCCGGTGAGCCGAAAAACAAGTGACGACGGCGTTAAAAAATCTTTTCTGTTTGAGCCAAAGGCGAGTTTAAAAGATTTTAGCCGTCGAACGCTAGTTTTTCGTGCGAAGCGGGCTAAGCCTTGACTTTTTTTGATTACTTTTTTGTGTCAAGACAAAAAAGTAATTGGGGTTTTGGGGCAAAGCCCCAACGCTAAATCGGTTAGGCATTTTATGGGATATTCATTTAAACTAATAATTATCAGATCAATCTGCTCAAAAGATACTGATTCGAACTAAGTTTTGGTTTTAAAACGTTTTGTATAGAAACGAATTCGTGTTAGCCTCCTTAATGACAAACCCTAGACTAAACAGACAAAACCTTATCTGATCCAAAGAAACTAAGCAAAACGAACTTCAATGTTCTCAATCGCATTGATCTAATAGGAAATTAACAAAGTAATAAATCGCCCATAATATCAGTTATAAAAACTTAGTTTTTTTGAATTTCAACCTTCTATGAATGTTTGTTTATAAACTTTGAACCTCTTCTCTTTTATTCCAATTCACATTATCTTTTCATTTTAGTAAAGTGCTATAAAACCCCTATCTTTGGAGACAAATTATTCGTTATGAAGAAATATTATCTGTTTCTGAACCTGATTTTATTTTCGCTTATTTATTCGAACGTAAAAGCCCAGCAGCTAAGCCCTCAGGCTTCAATAAGCATTTTAACCTGTAACCCAGGAACTGAAATTTACTCAATGTACGGTCATTCGGCCATTCGGGTTAAAGATCCAATAAAGGGAATCGATGTCGTTTTTAATTACGGATTATTCAGCTTCGATTCGCCTCATTTTATTTATCGGTTTGCCAAAGGCCAAACCGACTATATGATGGGGATGCAACGTTTTAGCAGCTGGCTGCCTGAATATGAGGAAGAAAAGCGTAGTGTTTACGAACAGATATTAAATCTGCCTCTTGAAGAGAAGAACAACCTTTTTAATGCTCTGGTTTTGAATGCAAAACCAGAAAACAGAGTATATCGTTACAATTTTTTCAATGATAATTGTTCGACGCGGGTTCGCGACATGATTGATCGAAATATCGGAGAAGATATAATTTTCCCGAATAATTACCCCAATGATTCTTATCGAAGCTTAATAAAAGAATACCATCATTCTTTTCGCTGGCTCGACCTTGGAATTGACTTGTTGGTGGGGAAAAAGGCTGATGATCTGGTTTCGACCTACGGACAAATGTTCTTACCTGAATATTTGATGAACCATTTAGCAAAAGCCCAAATAATTATCGGCGAGAAAACAGAACCATTGGTACTCGAAACAAGAACATTGCTTGAATATCCAAATTCGAAACAAAACTCTGATCTACCCTGGCCCACTATTATATTTGGGTTGTTATTTATTATCATTTTTATAGCTTCTATTTGGGCTCACCGTCATAAAAAGCTGCTCGATTGGCTCGATTATTCGTTGCTTACTTTATCCGGTTTAATTGGGCTAATAATATCCTGGTTTATGATCTATTCGGAACATCCGGCAATGAGCTTCAATATTAATGTATTGTGGGCTTTCCCATTGAATATTTTCTTTGTTAGTATCTGGACAGTAAAGAAATGGAGACCTCAAAGCAATTATTACTTCGTATTTACCGGGTCTTTTCTTACATTGTCGGTAATACTTGGCCAAATATTTAATCCGGCAGTTTATTTTTTAATCTTGATCATGCTTGTACGTATCATCGTCAATTTAGTCCCAAAAACCTATTAAGGAATATTCGTCCAATTAAACATTGTGAGATACACGTTTAATTTTCCGAATTAAAGGACGTTCAACCACAATAGGCACTTTTTCTTCGATAACATTACTTGTATCGAGTCCCAATGCTTTAACATCGTTGATACTGATCAATCGTGTAATCTCATGAATCCCCATAATGATACTTTCCCAGGGTGACAGGCTATAGTCGCGCGACATTACCCTATCAAGGTTCACATACACAAAATCAGGAGGGAAATGATGTTTTTTTAGTGACTCATAAGAACTTGCCAGCTTAATTTCGCCACTTGAAACTAGATCTTTCAATACCTCGCGAAAGAAAAGGTTTATACGCGGCTCAATTTTGAACCCAAGGTGAAAATCAACTCTGATTAATGTACCTGGAATGAACTGATTAACTTCATAATTGAATGTATCCGGTTCGTCAACAGTATTTACATGAAGCAACCAATATGTTTCGGCGCGTTTAGGTTGCTTATTGAAAATTGAATACATAATTTTAGATTCGATCTGATGAAGCTCATTGGCTTTTATGATGTAAACCAGGTTAGTGGCAATCTGAGGGATGGTTTTATCTTTACTAATATCTTCGAATAAATGAAGGTATTTATTGACATTAGAGAAGCTGATATGTCTGTTTTTTATTCTTCGGCCAAAGAACCAACCCATCATTATAATAAAAAACACCAGGGCAAGGGCTATTGAGAACCAACCGCCATAAACAAATTTATGAAGGTTTGCAATTAAGAACGAGCCTTCAATGGTACCAAAAGTTAAAATGAAAATAACAAGGAAAGGAACTGGTACCTTTTTCTGTATCAGGAAAAAAACCAGCAAAAATGAGGTAACCATCATTGTAATGGTAATAGCTAAACCATAAGCGGCTTCCATATTCGACGATTCCTGAAAATAAAACACAACAAACACGCAGGCAAAGTATAAAACCCAGTTAATGAAAGGGATATAGACCTGTCCCTTTATAAATGTGGGATGCAATATTTTGATTTTGGGCCAGAAGTTTAATGAAATAGCCTCACTAATTAAAGTGTACGACCCGGTAATTAAAGCCTGGCTTGCAATAACGGCTGCAGCTGTTGCTATAAGTATACCCGGCATCAGGAACCATTGAGGCATTATGGCATAAAAAGGATTTAAATCGTTGACAGGTGTTGGATGCAACATTAAATACGCACCTTGCCCCATATAATTCAGAACCAGGGTTGTCTTCACATAAATCCATGAAACCTGAATATTTTTTAATCCGCAATGACCCAAATCGGAGTACAAAGCCTCTGCCCCTGTAGTACAGAGGAAAACAGCCCCAAGTAAAATAAAACCGCCTGGAAAATTGACCAGAAGATTATAGGCATAAACCGGATTTACCGCTTTAATAATTTCCGGATAGTTAAATATTTGATGTAGCCCAAGAACCCCGAGCATTGTGAACCAGATAACCATTATTGGGCCAAAAGACTTTCCCAAAAATGCTGTTCCAAATTGCTGGATAAAAAACAAGGCGCTTAAAATAATCATTACCAAAGGCAATACGGTAATTTCAGGATTGATCAATCTCAAACCTTCTATCGCCGAAGTAACAGTCATCGATGGTGTTATAACTCCGTCAGCCAAAAGGGCACTGCCGCCAATCATAGTTAAAACCGATGCCCATATCGTTTTCTTTTTCATTAAAGCAAACAAAGCGAAGATACCACCTTCCCCGTGATTATCAGCCCTTAAGGTAATGATTGCATATTTTATAGTGGTCTGAATAGTTAAAGTCCAGAACACACACGAAATAGCTCCAAAAACCAGAAGTTCATCAAACTTATCCGCATCACCAATAATGGCTTTCATAACGTACAGCGGACTGGTACCAATATCTCCAAAGACAATACCTATGGTAATAAGTAACCCTGCAATAGTAAGCTTACTTAACTGAGAATGATGCATCTTCGATTCAGGCATGTTAAAACTAAATTTGATTCCGAAAAATTAGAGCCAAAGGTAAACAAAGACCATATTAGTTATTCCATTTGCCTCTAATTCAATTTTGAAGTTTATGATTTCTTAAGAATTGTTAAAACAAGTTTTTCAGGTTAAAGTTCTTAAATTTGGCTAAAATACAACCAAGATGAACATCGAAAAATTTAGAGAGTATTGCTTGCAAAAAAATGGTGTTGCAGAGGAATTTCCATTTGATGAAAATACACTTGTCTTTAAGGTTAAAGGTAAAATGTTTGCCCTGACTAATCTTGATGGAGAATGGAGCTTATCCTTGAAATGTGACCCGGAAAAAGCAATTGAACTTCGGGAACAATATCATGCCATTAGACCAGGATATCACATGAATAAAACTCACTGGAACACAATTCTGATGGATGGATCTTTAAATGAAAAGCTAATCTGGGAATTGATTGACCATTCGTATACTTTGGTAGTCGCCAAATTACCCTTAAAACTAAGAAGAGAAATAGAGTTTTAGTAATCAAAAAACTAAAGATCAATCGAATATACTATATAGTCTTTATTATTGGAAGTTAAAAAGTACTTATTTCATGGAAACATTCAATCTAAATGGAGAAGAATACATTGAGCTCATCAAGCTATTGAAAACTATGCGCATAAGTGAGTCTGGGGGACAGGCAAAATTAATGGTCGAAGAAGGACTTGTTTTCCGCAACGGAGAACCCGAATTTCGCAAGCGCGCCAAACTTCGGACAGGTGATATTATTGAGATATTCAAGCATAAAATCAAAATTATTTAACTAAAAAAACAATCTGTTTCTGTTTATTGAAATCCATGATATGCTTTGATAAATCAAAGTACTTGTTTGGTATTTGTATCGTATGGTTTGAAAACTTCACCTTTCTTAATTTCTGAATAAAGCTATTTTTATCGTGGAAATTTAGAATTGGTTTAAATGGTTAATTCTTATGTTATTTACGATTGGGTAAATTTAGAAAAGAACGATTGTTTTCTCATTTGGGAAAAACTGGAAGCTTATATTTTCATCAGTAAAATAGCAAGCAATATTAGCCTTTCCAACCATCATATTCTGGCTCTGAGAAGCTTCTTAAATTCAATTAATTCAAGCACTCAAAGCCTGTGAAAAAAAAATCTCAAAATATCTGCCGTTTCATTTTATTTCTTGTCCTTTTCTTGCTGGCATTTGGAAGATTTAACCTATTAGCTCAAACAACAGGCGATTATCGTTCAAATGTCACCACAGGAAGTTGGAACACTGTTGGGACATGGCAAAGGTTTGATGGATCGAATTGGGTAGGAGCAACTGCTGTACCTACATCATCGAATAATGTAACAATCCAATCAGGGCACACAATTACTGAAAACACTACAGCTTCTTGTAAAAATCTCACAATAAACGGAACATTAACATGGAGTTCTGCTTACACGTTAAGCGTGAGTGGAAACCTGACTATTTCTGGAGGGACACTATCTGGCTCAAGAACAGGTACAGTAAACGTGACAGGTACTTTTAATGTACCGGCAAGTACAACTGCAAATATTCAAAGAGTTACATTAACAGTTACTGGTGCCACAACAATTAGCGGAACAGTAAATTTCAATGCAGACTTAAATGGAACAAAAACATTCATTGGCTTAGTTACCATAAATTCAGGTGGAACCTGGACAAATCCAATTAATGAAAGTTTTACATTCAGGGGAGGGATTACAAACAATGGAACATTTAATTCGGGGACTGGAACTTCCACTTTCAATACAAACAATCAGGCCATAAATGGTTCTTCCCCGTTAGTATTCGGATCAACAGTCTCTATTTCCGGGACTATTACCATTACAAATAACACAACTGTAAATATTACAGGAAATTTAACAGGGTCACTTTCATCATCAACATGGTTTAATGCTGCAAATTCTGTTTTAAATGCTGGAAATGCCGTATTAAGTATAGGTACATTGAACGCATCGACCAACAGCAATACTGTTAATTATACCAAGGCAGGTAATCAAACTGTAAAAGCCACAACATACCATCACCTAACCTTGTCTACTTCAGGAACTAAAACTCTTACGGGACTTAGTACAGTAAATGGTAACCTTACAAGTTCTGGAACTGTTAATGCACAAACAGCAACGAATTTGACAATTGGAGGAAATTTTACAATCGGGTCTGGAACTACAATTACTATCCCGGGATATTCAATAAACGTAACAGGTACGACCTCAGTAAGCGGTACTTTGGCACACGGTAGCTCTTTTGGAACTAAAACCTATAATGGCGATGTAACAATTAATTCGGGAGGAAGCTGGACTAACAGTAATAATGCCGCTTTCACGATTGGAGGTAACCTGCAAAATAACGGAACATTAACTGCAGGAACCGGAACCTATACATTGAACGGTGCATCAAAAACACTTAGTGGAAGCAGTGGTATAACCATACCTTATCTGACAATTACAGGCAGCTACACGAACAATACAACAACCACAGTTTCAACAAGTTTATCAGGAACTGGAGGAACATTAACACAAGGAATAAACTCAATACTCAATATTGGTGGTACGTCAGGAATATCGAATTTGGTTGCAACAGCAAACAATAATACAGTAAATTATACGGGAACTGCCCAGACAATAAAATCAACTAATTATTATCATTTAACATTAAAAGGAAGTGGAGCGAAGACTTTGCCCTCATCGCAAATGACTGTATTTGGAAACTTCACAACGGCACCATCTTCCACAATGACAGCATCTGCCGGAAATTCGATAAATGTAACCGGAAATGTGGTTTTAGGTATATATACTTCATTCACTGCCAATTCATATTCGCACACAATAGGTGGAAACTGGAGTAACAATGGAGCTACCTTTATTCCTTCAACCGGAACAATTACCTTTAACGGAAGTACTACCCAAACTATTGGGGGATCTTCTACCACTACATTTTATACCCTGGGAATAAATAACACATCCGGAGTCGGACTCAATCAACCTATCGCTACTGTCAGTTTGAATTTAACCGCAGGATTAGTAACAACAACGAGTACTAATTTGCTGACTGTAACCGGAACTACACCCGGAAACATAACATGGAATTCGGCAACAAGTTATGTAAATGGTCCGTTAGCCCTAACATTACCTGCAACAACAGCAAATGTAACTTATTTATTCCCAGTAGGAAAATCAACCTATAACCCTCTCGAACTGGTTAATGCCAATACCAATTCAGGCGGTTCAGTTGTAATTAAAGCTGAAGTTTTTGATGAAAATTGTGGAGGTTCAGCCGGAGAAGGACTTGCCGTATTAAACACAAATCGTTATTGGAACGCATCTGTAACTTCAGGAACTTCAAATTTTACAAATTCTTTGGTTCGGTTAACCGAATATAACCTGGGAATTGAGGATGCTATTGGTCAAAGTTCATCTAAAACAGGAGCTTACACTCAAATCAGTGAAAATCCGCCATCGGGGAATACGCTTACTTCCTGGACTACTCCAGCTTTGACGACACTGGGATTTTTTGCAATTGGTGAAAAACCCAGTATTACAGTTACTGCTACTCCTAATGTAACCGAAGGCGGGACAAACGGCTCATTTACTTTCACAACGTCAAAGCCATTCCCGACCAGCAAATCCATCAATTTCACCATTTCAGGAACAGCTACTAATGGAACTGATTATACAACAATTACCTCACCTTTAACTTTTCCGGCAGGACAAAGCACTGTTACATTGCCAGTAAGTATAGTAAATGACAATTATGCCGAGACAACAGAAACCGTGATTATTACATTAGCCAGTGGCACAGGTTACAGTATTGGTACTGCATCAACTGCTACTGTTAGCATTACCGACAATGATTTTGCCGGAATAACCGTTTCCCCAACCAGTGGGCTAACAACTACTGAAGCAGAAGGACAGGCCACTTTTACAGTGAAGCTTAATTCACAACCAACATCTGACGTTTCAATAGTACTATCTTCGAATGATTTAACTGAGGGGACCATTACGCCAACTTCGTTAACATTCACTTCTGCAAACTGGAATACAACACAAACAGTTACAGTTACAGGAGTCAATGACTTTGTTCAGGATGGCAACATCTCTTACTCCATAGTTACATCTCCGGCAACTAGTTTTGATACAAACTACAAAAACTTAGATGCATCTGATGTATCAGTTACTAACACTGATAATGACATTGCCGGAATAACAGTTTCATCAATAAGTGGACCAACAAGTGAAGCCGGAAGTACTGCAACTTTTACAATTGTTCTCAATACTCAGCCTACAGCCGATGTTACTATAAACATTACATCGGGTAATACGGCTGAAGGAACTGTTGCTCCAACATCGGTAACGTTTAACGCTTCGAACTGGAGTACCGCACAAACAATTACAGTTACCGGGGTTGATGATTTTATGGTCGATGGAACTGTAAACTACACCATCATTACGTCTCAGGCAACAAGCTCCGATCCTGTTTATAATGTAATAAATCCGGCTAATGTTACGGTTCAAAACACGGATAACGATGTTGCCGGATTTACTGTTAACCCAACAACTGGCTTATCGACAACTGAAGCCGGTGGACAGGCCTCATTTTCAATTGTACTTAAATCAAAACCATCAGCCAATGTTACAATTACCCTAATTTCTGACGACACAACAGAAGGTACCGTTTCTCCAGCATCAGTCACATTTACAGGTAGTAACTGGAATACGCTTCAAACAATAACAATTACCGGAGTTAATGATGCCGTTGATGATGGGGATATTGTCTATCATATCATTACCAATGCCGCAACAAGTTCTGATACAAATTACAATAACCAGAATCCATCTGATGTTACAGTAACAAATACTGATAACGATACTGCCGGAATAACAGTAACTCCCATATCGGGTTTAACAACAACAGAAGCAGGTGGTACTGCTATATTTTCGATTGTGTTAAATACCCAACCAACAGCTAATGTCACTATATCTATTGCATCAAGCAATACCAATGAAGGAACAGTTGGCCCGGCTTCGGTGACCTTTACCGCAACAAATTGGAACACCGCCCAAAATATTACTATTACAGGTGTTAATGATGATGTTGATGATGGTGACATTTCATATACAATAACAACTTCAGCTGCAGTTAGCTCCGACCCCTTATACTCAGGGAAAGATCCCAATGATGTTTCAGTAATCAATCAGGATAATGATACCGCCGGAATAACTGTTAGTTCGATAAGCGGACCAACAGCTGAATCGGGTACTACAGCTACATTTACGATTGTTTTAAATTCAAAGCCAACAAGTAGCGTCGCTGTCGCTTTATCGTCAAACGATTTAACCGAAGGAACTGTTTTTCCAGGTTCGGTCACCTTTACAACTGCCAATTGGAATATTCCGCAAACGATTACAGTTACAGGCGTAAACGACGATGTTCAGGATGGCAATATATCCTATTTAATTGTTACTTCACAGGCAACCAGTTCTGACACAAATTATTCATCTATAAATCCGGCTGATGTTAATGTTAGTAATACAGATAATGATATTGCAGGCTATACGTTTTCAGCTACTTCAGGTTTAGTAACCACCGAAGCAGGAGGTACAGCTACCTTTACCATTAAACTTACATCTCAGCCAACTGCAAACGTAACTATCAGTTTAACATCAAGCGATCCGGGAGAAGGAACAGTGTCTCCATCGTCGGTAATATTTACTCCAGCCAACTGGAATACAGCACAAACAGTGACCATTACGGGTGTAAATGATTACGAAGCCGATGGTAATATTGCATACACCATTATAACAACAATTTCACCGGGGTCAGATCTTGTTTATAATGCCCTTAATCCGTCAGATGTATCGGTCACAAACAATGATAATGATGTTGCAGGTTATGCTATTTCTACAACCTCGGGCTTGGTAACAACCGAGGCCGGAGGGACGGCGACCTTTACGATAAAATTAACATCGCAACCATCGGCCAATGTGACAATTAACCTTTCTACTTCTGATAATACTGAAGGGACAGTATCTCCGGCTTCACTGGTTTTTACCAATTCGAACTGGAACGTTAATCAAACCGTTACGATAACAGGCGTTGACGACTTTGTTCAGGACGGAAATATATCCTATTCAATAATAACAGCACCAGCTGCAAGTTCTGACGCAAATTACAATAATTTAAATCCTTCGGATGTTTCTGTTACAAATACAGACAATGATGTTGCTGGTATAACAGTTAATCCAACAAGTGGTTTGGTTACCAGCGAAGATGGAACAACCGCATCGTTCAGGGTTGTTTTAAAATCACAGCCAACTACAAATGTAACAATTGCCATATCTTCATCAAATACGAGCGAAGGTATTGTGTCAACATCATCGCTTGTTTTCACCACCAGTAATTGGAATATTGAACAAACTGTTGTTGCTACCGGGGTTAATGACCATATAATTGATGGAAACGTTTCGTATACAATAGTAACTGGCGCTGCCAGTAGTAGTGACGCTGTTTACAATGGGACCACGGTCCCGGATGTATCGATGACCAATACAGACAATGATGTTGCCGGAATTGTGGTTGAACCTACAAGTGGCTTATCCACCTCTGAAAGTGGCGGAACTGCAACTTTTTCATTTAGATTACTCTCTATTCCAACATCGAATGTTACCATTGGTTTATCTTCGGGTAATACAAATGAAGGAACGATTAGCCCAACTTCAATTATCATTACACCTGCGAATTGGAATACACCAGCTAATAATACAGTAACAATAACGGGTGTTGATGACCCCGTTGATGATGGTAATGTTTCTTATACCATAGTCACTTCAGCATCAAGTAGTTCAGATACAAATTATAATGGAATAAACCCTTCAGATGTTTCTGTTACCAACATTAACGATGATACCGCCGGTATTACAGTCGATCCTACCGATGGACTTGTTACATCCGAAAATCTTACTTCGTCAAGCTTTACAATTGTTCTCGATTCAAAACCAACGGCAAATGTTTCAATTAACCTGAGTTCCAGTGATACGAATGAAGGCACTGTTTCTCCCTCTTCTGTCACATTTACAAGTTTGAATTGGAATGTACCTCAGGTTGTTACCATAACCGGAAAAGATGACAAAAAAAATGACGGAGATGTTGCTTATATCATAATTACTGCGGCAGCTACAAGTTTTGATGCAAAATACTCAGGTTTAAATGCTGATGACGTTTCTGTCACCAACCAGGATAATGACACACCAGCAATACTGGTATATCCAACAAGTGGGCTAGTAACAACCGAAGCAAGTGGTACTGCAACATTCAATGTAGTTTTAGTTACCCAGCCGCAAGCCAACGTAACCATTACACTTTCATCAAGTAATACTTCAGAAGGGACCATTTCAACTTCCACATTAACATTTACACCCTCAAACTGGAGTAATGCCCAGACTGTTACTGTTACCGGTGTTAATGATTTACTTAATGATGGAGATATTTCCTATTCGATTATACTCGATCCAGCCCAAAGCCTGGATCCGGACTACGACGACATGAGTGCCAATGACGTTTCGGTAACCAATACCGATTTAACCCCTCAAATAATAAGCTTCTCCCCTTCTTCAACGTGTTATGGATCTGGTTCATCAATTATTATTTCAGGTAAATTTTTAACAGGAACAACTTCGGTAAAAATAAACGGAACAAACGCCTCTTATACTATCAACAATGCAACCCAAATAACTGCTATATTACCGGTATCGGCAACTACAGGATTAATTAGCCTGAATACTCCCACAGGTACAGCCACCAGTAGTACCTCGATCGCTATTAATCCAACAACACAAATCACAAATCAATCGACCGCCGGCCAAACCCAATGCTTAAACGGAACTTTCACTGCAATTTCGATTACAGCCACTGGCTCAGGAACATTGACTTACCAGTGGTACTCCAATACAACAGCCAATAATTCGGGTGGTAATCCTATTTCGGGTGCAACCGATGCCAGTTATACCCCACTTGCAACTTCTACAGGAACACTTTATTATTATTGCATTGTTTCGGCTGACTGCGGAACTGCAACAAGCAATGCTTCCGGAGCATTTGTAGTTCGAAATCTGGTTCAAACCAACCCAATTATTCTACAATGAGCCAGATATACCTAAAACATATTAATAAATTAATCGTTTTAGCTTTTCTATTACTGAAAGGATTATCAGGCTTTGCAGTGTATTATAGCAGCGCTACCTCAGGAGACTGGAACAATGCTTCAACCTGGACCCCATCAGGAATACCGGTTTCGGGTGATGTTGTTCAAATTGGCAGTGGACATACAATAACTGCTGGCAGTGACTTAAACTGGAACTCGGGGCAGATTACAGGTTCAGGAAAGTTAGTAGTCAATGGTAACTTTACTTACTCAAGTTCTTTAGCAATTAATTTTTGGAGCTCTGCCGAATTGGTTGTAAATGGTAACTTTAGCTATCAAACCGGTTCATATCAAATTTATAACCCACAAAAAATCACTATTTCCGGGAACTTAAACATTAATGGCGATTTTGTAATTGGAACAAGTAATAATGTTTACGTTGGTGGAAATATAACTGCTAACTCATTATCTATCAGCAATGGAAGTATAAATACTGTTGGTGACATAACGCTTACCTCGGGTAATTTCACTACTACTTATCCGGTCACTGTTGGTGGTAAATTAGATGTTTACGGCAACATTGAAATAAACGGAGGAACCACAACTGTTACATCCGATTGTACAACTCATACAGGATATGTTCATACCAATAACAATGCAACATTAAGTATTGGCGGCAATCTAAACTCTCATTTAGGAGTCGAAACTAATGCCAATTCTATATTAAGCGTTCTGAAAGACGTTACAATAACTTCGGGAGATTTTAAAAACAACAGCACCCAAACAATTTTTGTAGGTGAAAACCTTTCAGTTCCGGGATATGTAGAATTAAATACCGGAGATGTTACCGTAAATGGGAATTTAACAACAGGTAGCTACATCAACATTAATAATGGAAAAAAGTTAAGTGTTGATAAAAATGTAACTGCCAACAGCTATGTACAGGTTAACCTGGGAACACTTGATATTAACGGTAATCTTACTATTAACTCCGGCGACCTGTCATTAAACAACACCGGTGCACTGGTTGTAGTTGATGGAGACCTTACTAAATCGGGAAATATAAATCTTAATAACGGGAATTTAATTGTTGGTAACAATTTCAATTCAAATGGCGGGATATCAAATATGTATAACTCAGCTGCATTTTATGTGTTTGGAACTATTCAGGCATCAGGTTCTCAGGCTGGTTGTACGAACTCATGTTTTCCAAACGATTTGCCATGCCCGTCGTGCCAAATCAAAAGCGGAACACAATGGGTGTCTCAATCTACGCCTCCCGGAACAGTTTATATTTCGTATAATCCAACCCCTTCGTGGTGGACAAATCATTTGGACAATATGGGACAAACAGTTGGTCCTGCAAATATTTGTCCGTCATCATCTTCAACATTTAAAGTACCCGCAGTTACAACCGATGCCGGTGATATGGCCTCCAATATTTTTGAATGGGCTGTCTACGGGGGAACAATCACCGGGTTTAACGGCACATCAATAAGTACTCATTCGGGTACAGTTTCTGGTCATACCGCCTCATTTCAATCGGTACATGGTATCTCGGGAACCACCGAGTATACACTGAATGTTCAGTGGGAGTCGACATCATTCTCAGGAGCATACGTGGCTGTCAGACAAACCAGTGAATATAGCTGTTCTGATGGTAAATGGTCGGTTTATAAAATTAACTTACAAGATATTACAGCGCCAACCGGAAGTTCAGCACAATCGTTTTGCGAGGGAGCTACAGTTGCAAATTTATCAGCAACCGGTTCAAATATAAAATGGTACACCACTTCCTCGGGAGGAAGTGCTTTAGCCTCCAGCACTCTATTAACTTCAGGGACCTATTACGGAAGTCAGACTGTTTCTGGTTGTGAGTCGATTGACAGGTTTGCTGTTTCAGTGACAATACTTGCAACAAACACTGTTGGCCCTGCGTCTTCTTCTCCAATAGTATGTGTCAATACTGCAATAACACCAATTACGCATACTACAACCGGAGCCACAGGAATAGGTTCGGCTACCGGGTTACCAACAGGAGTTTCAGCAAGCTGGGCTTCAAATACAATCACAATTAGTGGAACACCAAGCGTTTCGGGTACTTTCAATTACAGTATTCCACTGTCGGGAGGTTGTGGAACCGTTACTGCAACCGGAACAATAACTGTAGACGCGCAACCAACAACCGCCAGCATTTCAACTACTAAATTCAACTATGTCGGAACTTTGACAACCAATACTCTGGGAGGAATAACACCTTCGACCGGGAATGGGGTTTGGAGCATTACGAATGGCGGAACAGGAACTTTCAGTGCGCAAACAAATGGTAATTCTACATTTACAGCAGGAAGTACCGGCACTTATGTCATACGATGGACAATAACAAACGGGACATGTAGTAACTTTGCTGAAGTTACCATCCATTTTTATAACGAAACTACATGGAATGGTTCGGCTTCCACTGCCTGGGCCAATGTTTTAAACTGGACCCCGAATGAAATTCCTGATGGCAGTAATAGTATCTTAGTTCCTTTAACAACCAATAATCCTGTCATTAGCGGATCTAGTCCGGCAAATGATGTTAGCATTTCAGGCCATTTAAATATTAAAGATGGGGCAACGCTCACTCTTGAAGCAGGACCTGTGTTGAAGTTAAATGCAACAGCAAATGCTTCGACTTTGAACGGTTCAAAAATCATTATTAAATCGGATGGCAGTTATATAAACTTAAGCACAAGCTCTCCTACCCTTAAAATGGAACGGTTGCTGACCGGAGTAAAAGGCTGGCGTATGGTATCTTCTCCTGTATCAACCACATACAGCGACATGTTTAAGGCGCCTTTGGTTACTCAAGGTTTTACCGGCTCTACTTATCCATCGAAACAACCCAATTTACTTTTGTGGAACGAGATCGATGCCGGAACTTCACTTCAAAGCTGGAGAAACCCGGGTGGATATACCTCAGCAATACCTGCCGGAGAAGGACATTTCCATTATATCTTCAATGGTGCAGGAATTACTGAAGGAGGAACATATTCTGATGTACTTCCTCAAACAATGACAGTAACCGGTAATGAAAATGCACTTGGCGGACATAGTTTCAGCTTAACTTATACCCTTCGTGATCTTTCAAACCAAAGCTCAGGAAATTACACCGACAGAAATATTGCCGACCAGGGATGGAACCTTAAAGGGAACCCAACTGCTTCTACCTTAGATTGGGATTTAGCTTCAGGCTGGACTAAAACCAATATTGACAACACAATTTATATTTGGGACCCATCAGCTAATGGAGGAAACGGAGAATATTTAACGTGGAATGGCATTTCAGGAACTTTGGGTAACGGACGGATTGCCCCTTTTCAGGCTTTCTGGGTACACGCCAATACAAACAGCCCGGGCTTGAGTTTTACAAACCTGGCCAAATCAACCACCAATGGTAATTTCCTAAAAACTGCTTCCATTGATAACTCTGTCATTGTTCCTATTACTCTTTCGGGGGAAGGAATGGAAACAACATCGATCTTGTTACTAAGCGAAAATGGAGTTACCGGACCTGATACCTGGGATGGTTACCGGTTAGAACCTATGAGCGATAGCTGGCTGGCCCTTTACATGAGAAGCTCGTTAAGCTACAACGAGCCATTGGTCATTAACGACTTGCCATTATCTATTGATAATGAATATATTCCATTGTATGTTGATGCTCAAAAAGACGGACAAAAAATAGGCGGATCGTTTACTATTCAATGGGAAATACCTAAAAACTGGCCTGAAGAATTAAGCCTCCAACTGATGGATCATACGCAGAAAAAAGCCATCTCGATGTTACAATTCAACGAATACAAGTTTGATCAGGTAGCAACCAAAAACGCTGTTATTGAAGCCATCAACCCATTGGATGTACCCACGCAGTTAATAAAATACAATAATACTGAGAACAAGCTCAAAACAACCGAAAGTTTGCCTTTCTCTATTGTGATAGGTCGGAATACAACTGATCCGGTTTACCAGGACAAGGTACCAGTTCTGTTTACCAATTACCCTAATCCATTCAGCGAAAGTACAACAATCAGGTTCAGTTTGCCCGATACAGCTCCTGTTCAGATTGATATTTTTGATGTGTACGGACGATTATTGGAAACTCCATTTAAAGGATCGTTACCAAGTGGTATCCACAATATAGACTGGACTCCGGCAACCAACGTATCAGGCATTTTATTTATAAGGTTAACAAGCAATAAAACTGTTTTATCGGTTAAGGCATTAAAGAAAAGGTAGAAAAAAATAAGATGATAATAAATAAGTTACATAATACGATTGCTTCTTTATTCGAAAAACAAAAGTTCAGTGTCATTGCAGGGTTGTTTCTTTTGATTTTAACCAGCCCTGAAATTATACTGGCGCAACATCTGGGTTCAATTTCAATTAAAGCTTCAGCAACAGTTATTGAACAAACTGAAATTGAACTTCGGACAATAAAAAATTTAGACCTTGATGAAAGTTCTGCAATAAACGGGATTATCACTGTTAGCGCACTTACTGATCCATCTGCCGGAGTAATGGTTATTAAAGGAAAACCTAATGCAAGCTTTAGGATAACCTACCTTCCGCAAATGGTATTGGCTAATGTTTACGGAACAGGAACTTTAATTATAAACTACGAGGTTTTTGGTTATCAACAAGATAACCAAAAGGCAAGCGCTCCGCTTGATGCTATTGATTTGATGCAACGCTTCAACCAGGATGGATTTTATTATTTATGGATTGGTGGAAGAATAGATATTAGCGATGCCAAAGAAGGCAACTACGATGGTGAGTTTACACTTAAAGTTGAATACATCTGACAATGATTGGTAACAAACGCCATATTATCCTGTTAATTTTTGTCGGCTTACTGCTTTCTGTAAGTTCTACAGCTCAGCGCATTAGTTTTGGTTTGTATGCCCAGAATGGAATTATTCTGACCCCGCAAGACCCTGATGAGCTTAATTTTAACGATAAGCAAGAAGTTATACTAGCTGGTCAAACGGTTTCAATTGGGCTGAACGATCCGCAGGCCGCAGTTATTGCCATCGAGGCTCAGGCCGATTTGGATATTACGGTAACCATTGATGCTGACCCCAAATTATTACTTGGAACAAACCCCAATGGCATACCTCTGACAGTAAACATGGCCTATTCGAATCTGGGAGCTACAACCAGCAGCATTGCAAAAACACAGGCGGTAATCGTTCCGGGCGGTTTTACCAGCGTAACATTCCCGGTACTTCGGCGCGCCTCTGGTGTACCGGCAGCTCCGCCTACCCCCGACCATGTGGGTTACACAGCAGCAAAGGCTACCGCTTACCTCTTTATTTACGGAGTAATTGGAGCGGTACCCAATAACGCGGCAGCCGGACTTTATACCGGCAATATTAATATCAGGGTTGAATATTCGACATATAATTAATGGAATAGAGGAAAAAGAAATGAGGAAAAAGAAATATATACAAGCCAATTTGACAAACCCCAAATTTTACCGAGTTGTTCCGGTGTGGCCTATCTGGACTGCGCTGGTTTGTATTTTCTTTTCGTTACAGGTTGCAGGACAAGCAATCCGCATTAATTTAAACATTAAAGATAAAATTGTGCTAAGTGAACAGGAGCCCTTAGTTTTAAGACCAGCTATTGACTTTACTACAAAAGCAAAGATTTTGGAAGGCTTGAGTGTGCTCACCTTAACAGGCGCCGACAACCTTTGGGTAAAAGCAACCATGCCTGCCTTCGTAGTTTTACACAACGAACTGGATGAGAGGATTTTATGCACCACAAATCTTTCATATAGAAACGATGGGCAAAATGAATACAATGGGAAAGATGCCGGAAATATAGCCACATTCCCGTTAAGCAATGCAGTCAAATTACCCGGGAGGTCCCAAGGTTCTCCCCAATTATACAAGGCATATTTATTTGTCTTTATACGAACCAGGCTGGCCGATATAAACGGCGATTCTTATTCGGGCGATGTAAATTTAAGCATCGAGTACAACTAAATACTAAGATAAAACCCTTAAACAGTAAAGAAAGGAGGAAAACAAGAAAGAAATACAACTAAAAAACAATTACTTAGGTAAAATAATTTCTATTTAAACATTCTATTTTTTAATTATTATTAATTTTAACGCAAAAATCAAAAAAAATGAAAAGTACAATTAAAATTTTCGCAGTTTTCGCGATGGTAGTAGGCTTTGCTGTGGGTGCAAAAGCACAAAGTGCAGTACCTGCTGATATTACGGCAAATGCTAACGTTCAAACACAGTTAACTGTCGTTGAACAACAATCATTGGAATTTGGAACCGTAAACAACAAATCAGGAGAGACTAAAACAATAAGTGTCGCTGGAGTCGCTAGTTCGAGTGGTGGCGCTGTTGCACAAACAGGTGTTAGACAAGGTATTGGCAAAATCACCAGATCTGGAGACGCTCAGATTACCTATGTTCTAAGCTCTGTTCCAACCGTATTGAAACCATCCTCAGGAACTTCAGAACTTCCAATTTCGAATTTTACTACAGCATATAGTAGTACTATCAGTGGGGCGCAAACTGCTGGTAATGCAACCGTGAGTTTGCCTACAACAGTTGCTGGAACAGGTAATGATATTTTTATCCATATTGGAGCAACCGTTACACCTAGTAGTGCAACCACTAGTACAGGAATCCATACTGGAGAAATAACACTGTCAGCCATTTACAACTAATAATTAGCTGTAAAGATATTGTTAAAAGGGACAACAATAAAGTTGTTGTCCCTTTAATTTTCATACTAAAAAATCCGTTTCCAAGATTGGAAAGCGTATTCTATAGACTAGTATTATAGGAATTAGAAAAATTTATCATCATGTATAAGGTAAGATACATTATTACCATAATCATCTTTTTGGGCTTTATTGGGTTGATACAAGCTCAAATATCTCTAGCACCTTCATTTGTGTTTCTCAATGAAAATAGCGGAGTTGGTAATCTCTATGTTAATAATAACAGCACCAGTCCTTACGAAGTGACCATCAATTTTCAGTTTGGTTATCCAGGAGGTGATGCTGATGGTAACTTAGTAATGAACTATGAGGATAAGGAGGCCTATTCAAAGTTTGCTTTAGATGAAATGATACGGGCATTTCCGCGTAGCTTCACTCTAAAAGGAGGAGAACAACGGACTGTTCGCATACAGTTAGTTCCAAACCAGAGGCAAAAACAAGGCTATTTCTACACCCGATTAAAAGTATTGGCAAAACCACAAGCCACTGAAGTAACTAAAACTACCGCTGATGGTATTGGCACCAAAATTAATTTCAATTTTGAACAGGTAACAGCTATATTTTACCACAAAGGGCCGGTTAGCACGGGTGTAGCCGTAAAAGAGCTTGATGTAAAACAAAACGGCAAAATGCTGGAAATGCGCCCTAAGCTGGAGCACAAAGGGAATGCACCATTTTTGGGTAGCATGATTGCCAAACTGAAACAAGCCAATGGCAACGTGGTTGCCGAAACCCAAAGTACTGTAACTGCTTATTTCGATGTTACCCGCCGCATGGATTTAAACCTGGACAAAGTTGCCCCTGGAAATTATACTCTGGAACTGAGTTTTGTTACCCAAAGAAACGACATGTCTAATAACGATTTGGTTCAGGCGCCAACCGTAACGCACGAAACCAAAGTAGAGATAAAATAAGCTTAGACGATTGGGCGATAAAATAACTGGCCGATATTTCATCGGGTCGGAATATGTTTTATTCCCCGCAACCAGACAATTTTGAGATATTAAAAAGTTATTTATCAATTAGAAGGGCTAAGTATCGAACATTTTTTGCCTGGTCGGATTTAAAAAGTCAGGTTCCGAAATTCGCGCCATTCATATCAACCTTAGTTCGATATTAAATTGGTTTATTTGCAATTGAAATACAGGAAATTAATAAGTTTATTACCTGGTGCAGAATTTCTGCTAAGGTTTTAAAACCTTAGCATCTACTTTTTAACTTTAGTAGTTATTCAAACACGCACGATAAAACCTTATTGACTTATTTATATCGCATTATCAAGTAGCACATACCGAATTATATTACATTATTGTTGCCAATTTATTATTAACCCAATAAGCATTTTCAGTCTGTTTTTTTAACCAATTAACTCAACTTTGAGCTTAAGCCAAACGTTAAAAACACAATCTCATTTTGAGATTTTTAAAATTCTTATGAAGCAACCCAATAAGGCTATCATTTTCCCTAACTATCTGAAACAAGTCCTCGTTGTTCTTGGGCTACTGTTGCTTCATTTTCCTGTTTTGGCGCAGCAGGAAGAAGTTTTGTTAACTCTTCGTCATCAGTCAATTGGTAATGTATATGTGAATAGCATTTATGATTCAAAAAACGATAAAACCTATTTGCCGGTTATCGAGCTCTTCAGCCTTTTTGAAATCAATTATAAAGCCAATGTTGGCAGTCGTTCTATAAGCGGGAACTTTTTAAACCCCAATAATCCGTATAGCATCAACCTTTCAACGGGGCAGGCTCAATTGGGCAAAACAACATTTTCGATTACTCCCGATGATTTCCGCCTTGGGGAAACCGATTTTTATATTGCCCCCGCGATATTTGAAAAAGTTTTTGGTTTGAACTTTACCGTGAATATGGATCAGTTGATGCTTACCTTGGAGACCAAACAAAAATTACCTATCGAAGACCGGCTTGCCCGAGAAAGAGCCCGTGCCAATATGGAGGGACAGGAATTCACCCACGAAGATTTTCCTTTGGTCTACGACCGTAAACGCTCAGTATTTAGCGGCGGAATGCTCGACTATTCACTAACAGGAAGTTATGCGAAGGGATCCCAGGGACTTGCATACACTCTTACTGGTGGTATGGAAGTATTGGGTGGCGATGTTCAGGGTACGGTTTATGGTGCCAATGGCACTTCCGGAAGTACCAATTTGAGCTCAAGCGGGCTTCGCTGGCGTTATGCTATGCGTAACAATAAGCTGATTACAAATGTTACTGCCGGCCAATTAACAACTACTGGCTTACAACAACTTGCCATTAAAGGTATTGCAATCTCAAATGATCCCATTGAGCCGCGCCGAATGTACGAAACCTATGTGATTGATGGCCATACCGAGCCCGAGTCGGAGGTCGAAATTTATGTGAACGACCGACTCTCTGATTTTAAACGCGCTGACGAACTGGGCTATTACCGGTTTAACTTACCCATTACCTACGGAACAACCCGCATAAGCATTCGTATTTATACCCCATCGGGCGAACTCATTGTAAACGACAAACAAATGCAGGTTCCGTTTACTTTTTTGCCGCAGGGAGTTGTTTCCTACAACATTCAGGCCGGTAAAGCCGAAAGTTTTTCATCAGATACACTGCAGGGCAAATGGGTTGGTCATGGTAATGTAGCGCTGGGTGTCACCAAATGGCTGACCGCCTCTGTTGGCTCCCAATATTTTGGTGACAAGTTTAATGCCGATAATCTGACCTATTACAGCAGTCTGGCAGCCCGAATCGCTAAACAATATTTAATAGGCGTTGATGCCGCCCCTAAAAATTACTACCGGTTTACGGGCAGTGTAATGTATTTCAATAACCTGAGTTTTAATGTAAGTTACCTCAGATTCGACGGAACAAGTATTTTCAATTCCCGGGGAGCCAAAAGCAACATTACCTTAAATACCTATATCCCTTTTAAAGTTTTCGGGATGAATACCGGGTTTCGTTTGGGAGGAGAGCAATATACTTTGGCCAGCAGTACTCAAACAACTTATACAACCGACTTTAGCGCTCGGTTAGGTAAAATAAACATGCGCTTTAATTACCGCGACAATTTCATTAGTTCAGACGGAGAAACCAACTTCGGACAGGGAATGCTAACTACGGCGCTTACCTACACTATTTCGCGCTCGCCCGGATTACCTGTTTACGTACGTGGCATGTATGTCAGAGCCCAGAATATGTACGATATCAGGCATAACCTGTTGCAAACAAGCGAACTGGAACTTTCGCGCACCGTCTTCAAGTCAGGCCGATTTAACCTGGGAATTTCGTACAATCATGTGTCAAAGCTTGTCAGCACCCAATTTGGTTTCACACTCGATCTTTCCAAAGTCAGAAGTGCAACAACCGTTAATACTATAGGTTCGAATGTTACGGCCCGCCAAAGTTTGTACGGAAGTATTGGATGGGACAAACCCAATGGCACAGTTACGCTTAACAACAGGCAACAAGTGGGGCGTGCAGCAGCTTCAGTAATCTTGTTCATCGATAAAAATAATTCGGGCAAATACGATACTGGCGACGAACTGTTACCTTTTAAAGGAGTAAAACTTGACCAGACTGCAAGTATGGAAGTTGGCCGCGACAGCATTTTACGCATTACCCAACTGCAAAGCTATTACAGGTACAACCTATCGGTAAACCGCAATGCTTTAGGCGATGCAACGCTGGTTCCGGTTAAAGATAAGTTCTCGTTTGTTGCCGATCCAAACCAATACAAGCAAATTGAGATACCATTTTACAGAGGTGGAATCATTGAAGGGAAAGTAGTTATTAACGACGAAGGACGGAAAACCGGACAAGGTGGTTTACGTTTAATTCTCAAGCGTGAAGGCGACGATGCCACGCAAATTATCCGGAGTTTCAACGATGGTGGATTCTACCAAATGGACCTTGCTCCGGGAAAATATACCCTTGAAGTTGATCCGGTACAAATTGAATTCCTGAAAGCAAATACACCCGAAAAACTGAAGTTCGAAATAAAAGCGCTATCGGAAGGCGATTACCTGGAAGGGCTCGAAATAGAGATTACACCAAAGAACAAACGCGAAAACAGAGGAATTTACATTTTCTAGCCGATGTGCCGATGATGTTCCCGCCGGAATTCCATAGGGCTTTTACCTGTTTTATCCTTAAAAATCCGGGAAAAATAAAAGTATGATTCAAAACCCAAATCAATGGCAATTTCCTTAAAACTTTGATCGGTTGAGACCAATAAATCCCGCGCCTTTTGTATTCGAAGCGAAAGGTGATATTGGGTGGGCGAAATACCGGTATATTTTCTGAACATTTGCCTGAAATACGAATAACCAACATTCAGTTCCTGCGCCAATTCTTCAATATTGACGTTTTTGTTGAGGTTTTCCCTGAAAAATAAACACGCTTTGCGAATGGTACGCTCAATGCTTTTGCCTGCAAACTCCTGGTTCCTGATAATCGATAAGATTTTGCTCAAAACGAGAATGGCATTTGCAGCGCAAACCTGTTGATGCCCGGTTTTCTCATCTTTTACCAGTTGAATAATTTCAAGAAAAATCTTTAACAAATTCTCCTGAAAACCTACATAAACAACTGGTTTACTTTGCTGAAAAAATCCTTCGTTGAAAAGATTCTGGCAAAAATCGCCATTAAGACCGATGTAATGTTCATTCCATCCTGTTGTTTGATCGGGCTTATACCTGTGCCAAACACCAGGACGAAGAATAAGTATTGAACCGGGAACTACCTGGAATTTACCTTCTACAGTTTCAAAAATCCCCGAGCCCTCAGTAATGTAATTGACTTGATATTCTTGTAATATCCGGCCCTTGTCCCACGTAAAAAAATAACCGCTGGGATGAACATTAGGCGGATAAACAATAGATGGCGGAATTTGAGCAAATCCGGCAACTGTTAAGTACAACCCCCATTCTTTGTCTAAAGTACCGGCATGAATATATTTTACAAACGATTCGTTGGGCATAACAATTAGAGTTTCAAATTTCAGGTAAAATAGTTCGGAGTACCTAGAGTGAGCTAGAGTTCGAAGTTGGAAAAACTGTTGTAAGTAGCAGGTTTGTTTTTAACTCGGCCCCCGGACCCCGCAATCCGCAACATTTCTTCTGCTATATTTCCCAATCTTCAAATCCCCGCCTCTTGAAGCAAACCTATTATATAACATCTTCCATTGTGTCATTTTGTGTAAATTAAGAATCATTTCGCACATTGAAAAACATTAGTTGCTGATTAACTTTACATTTACAAAAATACAGAATAAAGTCATAAAAGATAAATAAACTTAAACCTGAAAAGAAAACGTATGAAAAATAAATCGTTTCTGGCATTCGACCTCGGAGCCACCAGTGGCCGTTCCATTCTTGGAACGCTTGAAAACAACCGGTTGCAAATGAAGGAACTTACCCGTTTCCCGAATCAAATGCTTCAGATTGGCAACCATTTTCACTGGAATATCTATTCGTTATTCGAACATTTTAAAGCTGCATTGGCTGCTGCAAAACAGGAGGAAGTCGAAATCTCGTCGATTGGTATTGATACCTGGGGCGTCGATTTTGCCCTGATTGCCAAAGATGGAACCATTCTGGGTGCACCGTATGCTTACCGCGACCCGCACACCGATGGTATGCCAGCAAAATATTTCGAGATCGTACCGCGCGAGAAAGTGTATGGATTAACCGGCATTCAGGTAATGAATTTCAACAGCCTTTACCAGTTGTTTGCTTTAAAACAAGCCAACAATTCATTGCTTGAGGCCGCATCCGAAATGCTGTTCATGCCCGATGCTTTATCGTATTTGCTTACCGGGAATAAAGTTGTTGAATATACCATCGCATCAACCTCGCAGATACTAAACCCAAAGACCAAACGATTTGAATCGCAGTTGTTGGAAGCAGCAGGCGTTTCGCCATCACTTTTAGGCGAAATTGTAATGCCTGGCCATCTGATTGGTACTTTAACCGATGATTTGGCCGAAGAATCAGAATTGGGAAAAGTTCCGGTTGTTGCAGTTGCAGGCCATGATACAGGTTCGGCTGTTGCTGCCGTTCCTGCTGAAAACGAACGATTTGCATACCTCAGTTCAGGAACATGGTCGCTGATGGGAATCGAGGTGAAAGATGCTATTATTAATGATGAAACTTTTGCTTTGAACTTTACCAACGAAGGCGGAATTGAAGGCACAACCCGTTTCCTGAAAAACATTACCGGAATGTGGTTGCTCGAACAATGCCTGAAAGAATGGAAAAAAGAAGGAATCAGTTATGCCTACGAAAAACTTGTTAAAATGGCCGAATCAGCGCCTGTTTTCCAATCGTTTATCGATCCTGATCATGCATCGTTTGCCAACCCGGGGAGCATGACCAAAGCCATTACCGAATATTGTATTTCAACCAATCAACCTGTACCTTCAAACCATGCCGAATTTGTTCGCTGCATTTTCGAAAGCCTTTCACTGAAATATAAATATGTATTGGGCAAAATTAAAGGGTTGGCCCCTTTCCCAATCGAAAAACTCCATGTAATTGGTGGTGGTTCGAAGAATCCGCTACTCAACCAGTGGACAGCCAACGCTATTGGAATACCAGTAATTGCTGGTCCTTCAGAAGCAACAGCAATTGGGAACATCATGATCCAGGCCAAAGCTGCCGGTTGTGTTGAAACATTAACCGAAATGCGCCAGATTATCCGTGAATCGGTTCACCTCGAAGAGTTCCTGCCCGAAAGTAACAATGAATGGGAAGCAGCTTATCAGAAATTCCTCACAATTATTAAATAATATTCAAACGAAAATTCCAACAAATTACAAAATCAATAAGACTTAAAATTATGGTAAAAAAAGAAACAGTTCAGAGTGCCTACGAGTTGGCTAAAGAACGTTATGCCGCCGTTGGTGTAAATACTGACGAAGTATTGGAAAAATTGCAGAAAATTTCGTTGTCGCTACACTGCTGGCAGGCCGACGATGTTACTGGCTTCGAAAATCCAAATGCTACCTTGAGTGGTGGTATTCAGGCAACCGGTAATTACCCGGGTAAAGCACGCAACATCGAAGAATTACGTGCTGACATAAAAAAGGCTGCATCGTTAATCCCTGGTTCGCACCGGTTGAACCTTCATGCTATTTATGGCGACTTTGGCGGACAGTTTGTTGATCGCGATCAAATAGAACCCAAGCATTTTGAAAGCTGGATGAAATGGGCAAAAGAAAATGGCTTCAAACTCGATTTTAACTCAACTTCATTTTCTCACCCAAAATCTGGCGAACTTTCGCTGTCAAATCCTGATCCCGAAATCCGCAAATTCTGGATCGAACATACCAAACGTTGCCGCGCTATTTCCGAAGCAATGGGCGTGTACCAGGGTTCACCTTGTGTGATGAACCTCTGGATTCACGATGGTTCGAAAGACCAAACTGTTAACCGTTTGGAATATCGCCGTTTACTGAAAGAATCGCTCGACGAAATTTTCGCTACCAAATACGATAACATGAAAGACTGTATCGAAGCTAAATTATTCGGTATTGGCGCTGAAAGTTATACCGTTGGTTCGTACGACTTTTACCTGGGTTACGGCGCAAAAAACAATATGATTGTAACTTTGGATACCGGTCACTTCCATTTAACTGAAAGTATTGCCGACAAAATCTCATCACTGTTACTCTTCACTCCTGAAATCATGCTGCACGTGAGCCGTCCTATTCGCTGGGACTCTGACCATGTAACCATCATGAACGACGACACCCTGGATTTGGCTAAAGAAATTGTACGCTGCGATGCACTAAGCCGTGTAAACATTGGATTGGATTACTTCGACGCATCAATCAACCGCATTGGCGCTTATGTGATTGGTAGCCGCGCAACTCAAAAATGCTTCCTGCAGGCTATGCTTGAGCCACTTGCAATTTTGCGTAAATACGAAGCCGACGGCAAATATTTCGAACGTTTGGCGCTTCTCGAAGAAGGTAAAGCTTTACCATGGAATGCTGTTTGGGACATGTTCTGCCTGAAAAACGACGTTCCCGTTGGTGAAGATTTCATTGCCAACATTCAGCAGTACGAAAAAGATGTAACCAGCAAACGATAATATGCTATTTATAAGTTATGAGTTATAAATGATGAGTTTTTAATGGATCCGTCGTTTATAACTCTTACTTGTATTTACAAACCTGATTTAACATGAGTTTTAACTCATCACTCTAAACTAAAAATTCATCACTCATAACTAAACTACATGAACACAATAATTGGACTGTTAATTATTGCGATAGGAAGTTTTGGTCAGTCAAGCTCCTACGTTCCAATCAATAAAGTAAAAGACTGGGCATGGGAAAGTTTCTGGCTGGTTCAGGGCATATTTGCCTGGCTGATTTTCCCTTACCTGGGTGCTTTACTTGCCGTTCCTTCCGGCCATTCGCTTACCGAAATACTGTCGTCAGGAAACGGGGCTGCACTCACAGCATTGTTTTATGGTGCACTTTGGGGTGTGGGCGGTTTAACTTTCGGATTAAGTATGCGTTACCTTGGTGTTGCACTGGGCCAGTCAATCGCGCTTGGAACCTGTTCTGCATTCGGAACAATTATTCCGGCCATTATGAAAGGTACCGACTTGTTCAGCGGTAGCGGATTCGTGCTTCTTTTGGGCGTTTCTGTTGCCATTGCCGGTATTGCCGTAATTGGTTACGCCGGAAGTTTGCGTGCAAAAAACATGACCGAAGAACAGAAGAAAGCTGCAGTTAAAGATTTTGCTTTGGGAAAGGGCTTATTGGTTGCCTTGCTTGCCGGTGTAATGAGCGCCTGTTTCAGCCTCGGCCTTGAAGCTGCCGAACCATTGAAAGCAGCTGCAATTGGCATGGGTTCGCAGGCTTTGTTTGCCGGTCTGCCAGCCATTCTGATGGTAACTACCGGAGGTTTCATTACCAATGCAGTTTATTGTTTCTACCAGAACTACAAAAATAAAACCGGGAAAGACTACCTTGGAGTTTCGGGTAGCGTACTGACCAACAATTTGCTATTCTGTGCATTAGCCGGCATTCTGTGGTACTCACAGTTCTTCGGATTGACTTTGGGGAAAAGCTTCCTCACCGAAGGCAGTGTCATGATGGCTTTCTCCTGGAGTATCTTAATGTCACTCAATGTTACCTTCAGTAATGTATGGGGAATTATCCTGAATGAATGGAAAGGCGCCGGGCAAAAAACCATCACGGTACTGGTTATCGGAATGTTGATTCTTATTGCATCGCTGTTGATCCCTGGATTGATGGCATAATAATTAATTGTTGCGTGTTACGAGTTTCGAGTTGTCTTTTAACTCGAAACCCGAATTCCGTAACTCGTCACTTTTCATTTTAAATAACCTTAAACTTTATGCAACGATTAGCTTTTAAAATGTACCTGAATGAAGGACAAAAAGAGGAATACAAAAAACGCCACGATAATATCTGGCCTGAACTTCATAAACTACTGAAAAACGCCGGAGTAAGCGAATACTCCATATTCCTCGATGAAGAAACCAATACTCTTTTTGCTTTTCAAAAAGTGAGCGGAGAAGGCGGTTCCCAAAATTTGGGACAGACCGAAATTGTTCAGAAATGGTGGGCATTTATGGCCGACATTATGAAAACAAACCCAGATAATTCTCCGGTATCCATTCCGCTGGAAGAAGTATTTTATATGGAATAATACATCAGTTAACAGTCGCAGTGATTAGTTTTAACAGACTGAATACTGCGACTAAATACCGAACATTTTATTTATGACTAACCAAACAACAATGACATGATAAAACAACTATTTAAAAAAGTGAATATCATCCTGGCATTAGTGACAATCAGTAGCATTAGTGTATTGGCTGCTGAAAAAACTTTAGTGAAAGATCTGATTTGCGAGTATCACACCAACCCTGTTGGTATTGATATTTTGAACCCTCGTTTAAGCTGGAAAATTGAGTCAACCGCTCAAAACGTATTGCAAACGGCTTATGAAATTAGGGTAACCGATCTGTCGGGAAAAGCTATCTGGAATACCGGGAAAGTAAATTCGGACCAATCGGTTGATGTTGTTTACCAAGGAGCTGCCCTGAAATCGATGCAACGTGTTACCTGGCAGGTACGTATTTGGGACAACAAAGGGAAAGCCACAGCATGGAGCGCTCCGGCTACGTGGGAAATGGGCATTCTCGAACCCGAATCATGGAAAGCTTCGTGGATAACCCTCGGTTCTGAACCTGATAAAATGGGATCGAAACCGGCACAATATTTCAGGAACGATTTTACAACCTCTAAAAAGGTAAAATCGGCCAGGGTATACGTAACCTCGCATGGCCTTTACCAATTATTCCTGAATGGCAAAAAAGTAAGCGCTGATTTATTTACGCCTGGCTGGACAAGTTTCAACAAACGACTTCAGTATCAAACTTACGATGTTACTTCGTTGCTTCAAACTAAAAATGCCTTAGGAGCAATTGTTGGCGATGGCTGGTACCGCGGAAACATTGGCTGGTCGAGCAAAAATGGTTACTATGGGAGCAAACTTGCACTTTTGGTTCAGTTACAAATAAATTATACCGATGGAACAAGCGAATTGGTTGGTACCGATCAAAACTGGAAAGTTTCAACCGGGGCAATCATTGCTTCAGATATTTACAATGGCGAAACTTACGATGCGCGAAAAGAAATGCCTGGTTGGGCTAGTACAGGTTTCGACGACAACAAATGGGAAAAAGCAACAATTACCGACCAGCCAAAGAAAATACTAGTTGCGCCTCAAGGTGTACCTGTTAAAGCTATTCAGGAGATTAAACCTATCAAACAGATTACTACACCTAAAGGCGAAATTGTTTACGATATGGGCCAGAATATGGTTGGCTGGGTCCGGCTGAAAGTCAAGGGTAAAAAAGGTGATGAAATAACGGTGAAATTTGCAGAAGTACTCGATAAAGAAGGCAATTTCTATACCGATAACCTTCGTAAAGCCAAGTGTACCGATGTTTTTATCCTGAATGGCTCAGGCGAAGAGGTTTTTGAACCTCATTTTACATTCCACGGATTTCGTTTTGTAAAAATTGAAGGAACGTCATCACCCCTTTCTTCCGATCAAATTACGGGAGTTGTCATTCATTCGGATATGACACCAACAGGTTCATTCACCTGCTCAAACCCTTTGATCAACCAGCTTCAGCACAATATTCAGTGGGGACAAAAAGGTAATTTCCTCGATGTTCCGACCGACTGTCCACAACGCGACGAACGTCTTGGATGGACTGGCGATGCCCAGGTTTTCAGCATGACAGCCGCATTTAATTTCAACGTAGCCCCCTTCTATACAAAATGGCTAGGCGATGTTACTGCAGACCAATCGCCAAACGGACGTCTTCCACACGTAATTCCTGATGTTTTAAAAGGAGACGGCGGCTCAACTGCCTGGGCCGATGTAACAGTGGTTGTTCCCTGGACTACTTACCTTGTATATGGTGACAAACGAATACTTGAAGTTCAATATCCAAGTATGAAAGCCTGGGTTGAATATATGCACAGCAGGGCTGGCGAAAAAAATCTATGGACTGGCGATAACCACTTTGGCGACTGGCTTGCCTTTGCTACTACACGTTCTGATTATCCGGGCGCTACGACCGAAAAAGACTTAATTGCAACAGCCTACTATTCTTACTCAAGTGGCTTGCTTTCTAAAGTAGCAGCGATTATTGGAAAGACTGATGACGCAAAAAAATACGCACAACTGTCGGACGACATCAGAAAAGCTTTTCAGAAAGAGTTTGTAGCTCCATCCGGACGGTTGGTTTCGCACACACAAACAGCCTATTGTTTGGCTCTGGCTTTCGATCTTCTTCCTGATGATTTAAGGCCCAAGGCCGCTAAATATCTTGCTGATGATGTGAAGAAAATGGGACATCTTACAACTGGCTTTGTAGGTACGCCTTTGCTTTGCAAAACATTATCGGCCAATGAATACGATGATTTAGCTTTTATGCTGCTTAACCGCGATAAATATCCTTCGTGGCTATATCCGGTGACCCAGGGTGCAACAACGATTTGGGAACGCTGGGATGGCCAGAAACCCGATGGAACATTCCAGGATGTTGGCATGAACAGCTTTAACCATTATGCTTATGGCGCTATTGGCGAATGGTTGTATCATTATGTTGCCGGGCTGGATGTTGATACTGAAAACCCCGGATACAAACACATTTTACTTGCACCGCATCCGGGAGGCAACCTGTCGAATGCTGAAGTTGAGTTTAACTCAATCTACGGAAAAGTAAAATCGGGATGGAAAATTGATGGAAATGAATTTGTTTACAACGTAACTGTTCCAGCAAATACAACAGCTACAGTTACTTTGCCTGCAGCAAAAGCCGATCAGGTAACAATGAATGGTCAGGTAACAAAAGCCGGTCTTAATCAAGTTGGTACTTCAGTTACATTGAACATTGGATCAGGAAGTTACCAATTCAAATACCAGGTTGAAGGAATTAAAAAATAGGCTAATTATCCTGTCCTTCTATTTCAGGAACATATAAAAATTAAAAAGACGCTCATTGAAGCGTCTTTTTAATTTTTATATGTTGTCCGGTAAAACTGGAGTATTACAAGATGTCGCAACTACGTTGTTCAATACTTTAAACCAATACCACTGTGCTACAAAGATTTAGCAACTACGTTGCTGAGGAGTTGACAGCGTAGCTGTTTAATCTTTGTAGAAAATAGGCATGATAAAAATGTAAGCCACGTAGTGGCGTTATCTTCTGGAATGCCTTTAATTCATTAGGTTACGGATAACTAAGAAAATTTTAACCGGACAACAGTGTTAATTTTTATTGAATATCCCATAGAATAGCTAATTGATTTAGCGTGGGAGCTGCCCCAAAACCCTAATTACTTTTTTGTGTTGACACAAAAACGGTAATCAAAAAAGGTCAAGGCTGAGCCCGATTCGCACGAAAAACTACGTTTGACGGCTCTCCGGCCCAGGCCGCTTGCGCTTTATTCAGCTTTTGGCAACGAAAAAGATATTCATATAACTTTTATATGCTTACTTAAGCTATTCAACAACAATTAACAAGTATTTTGAAGCGCTCCAAAACTGTTCCGGTTTATCAATTATAAGGCTTTCAACTTTCTTATCGGTGCCTGTGAAATGATACGAACCAGCAGGATGAACGGTAACAAGTCGCGCCCGTTTAGTATTTAGTGGTAACTGGGTAAACTCCCGGATGTCAATTTTCATAAAAAATGCTGGATCAAAATCCTTTTTCATTTTGAGGGTTTTGCCCATGCCCAAAACGCCACCTTCTTTTTCAATCACATTTTTAGTTTCCAACTCTTTTTTAGTTCCAAAACCATAATAGGCAATGTTTAATTCGTTTGTTTTGGTTTCAATAACCTCGTTTTTTGCTTTTATAGCTTGTTCATTTTCATTTGTAATTGTAACAATTTTTTGGTTCAGGCTAGCAACATCAAAATTCATTTTTTCGAGCTGTTGCTTCAAGTCGGCAATTTCTGAGTCTTTTTCTCCAATTTGATTATTCAGTATTTCAATCATTTTTTCGAGCTCAGCTACTTTCATATTCGATTTCCGAAGTTTCCCCTGAAGTGATTTTACCAACTCTTTATTCTTCTGCAATAAGTTGTTTATTAATGATATATCTTCAAGTATCTTTTGTTTTGCATCAGGCTGAACTTCGGTTCCAGGAGCTGTTTGCATGGTAACAATTTTTTCGAGCCTCTTGATCGAGTCTAAATTCATCTGAATTTGGTTCATAGCCCCTATGTATTGCAAGATGGTATTGTCTTTCTGAACGCCTAACTGGGCAACACTATCCTGCTTGGCTTGCATCCGGGCAATTTCTTTTTTATGTCCGCACGATGCCAGAATAACAACCGATAAAATAAATAGTAATTTTCTCATATAGTGAAATTTAAGTTGATAGAATTCTGATTCAGAGAATGGTTTGGTTAGGATATGATACAAAGATAGTCAGCTTTTTAAAATGCTATGGTTATTGAGTGGAAAAACTAATCACCCTATTTTTTAACTGATCTTCTTTTCACAATAACGTCTAAATCAATCAAACTTGCCAACTCGAGGATTCGCCGTTCAGTTTCTTCAAAGCCAATTTTGTAAATCTCGTCAGCTCTTCCAAAATCAAAGGTATTGAACAAACGAGTTTGTGGCGGGTCAATGATGAAATCGCACAACGTAAAACTTTCGATCACATTTTTAGCAAAAACAAGCCTGAATGTCCGTTCAGCAATAGCTTTAAAGCCTTGGATATTCTCTTCATAATCGTTCCGGTTTACGTGCACCCCAAGTAAAAACCTGCATTTATCTCGAATACAATCGGCAGGAAGATTATTAAAAAGACCTCCATCAACATAAGTAACCCCGTCAATTATCTGTGGCTCAAAGATGACTGGTATTGAGGCTGAAGCCAAGACCCATTGAAATAGTTTACCTGTACTTTTTACCTCTGTCAAACCTGAATTCAGGTTCGTTACTGTGCAAAAAAATGGTTTTTTCAGGCAGGCAAAATCATCGGTTGGGATATTTTTCTCCAAAATGGGCAACACTTTATTCAGGTCGAGTAATCCGCTGGTTGGTATTTTCCAATTGATCATCCGATGTAATTTACTCGATTTGACCAATTCCAGTATCTGCATGGGTTCCATTCCCGACGCATAAAAAACACCGACCAAGGCTCCCATACTTGTCCCCGAAACTATTTCAGGATAAATACCATACTTTTTAAGCGCTTCAAGCACTCCAATGTGTAAAATTCCGCGGGCTCCACCGCCACTAAGCGATATACCAAATGTGTATTGTGTTTGATCTGTATCCATTTCTACTTCAAAATCTTAAAGTTACTATATTTTAGAAAAAGTATTTCCTCTCGATTTCATATTTTTAAATGTCTTAAGCAACTTGTGTTTTTCTTCATTTAAAATCATATAAGCACATAAAGTCTGAAGTACTTTACTTTTCGCAATTCAATTGAAAGTTCGTAATATTGTGCTCGTTAAAATTGACTGTATTCGTAAGGTTATACTGCTTTAAAAGCTGGTTTATACAATATTCTTTGCATTTGGCAGTTTATCCTAAAGTGATCAAATTTCAACTATTGAGTAAATACTATTTATATCGTTTTTTATTAATTGCTGTACTTTTTTTTCTGGCCGGATGTACGACTGAAAAAAATACTGCGGTTTCGCGTGCATACCACAACCTGACAGCACATTACAATGTTTATTTTAACGGAAAACAAAGCCTGAAGTCCGGAGTAGATAAAATTGACAGGTCGGTTGAAGATGATTACTCAAAAGTACTGCCCATATTCAAATCGAGCAATCCGACAACGGCTAAAGCAGCAACCTCTGAAATGGATAATGCCATTGTCAAGGCATCAAAACTAATCCAGGCTCATTCCATTACCAAAAAGCCCAAACGCCGCAAAAACAGAAGTAAATCGTATCTCCAGTTTGCCAGCCGCGATGAATTCAACAATTGGGTTGACGATGCCTATATATTAATGGGGCAGGCTTATTTTTACCAACACAATTTTGCAGCAGCAATCGAGAATTTTTCATACGTAGTTCGCAAGTTTGATAAAGACCCCTCGCGATATACTGCATACGTTTGGCTAATACGATGTTATACCGAACAGGAACGGTATGTAGAGGCATTCGAAATCATCCAGCAACTTCAAACTGATGAAAATTTTCCACGTAAGCTTGATGCAGATTTCGCCGCTGCCACTGCCGATTATTATTCACGACAACTTTCGTACAAAGAAGGAATTCCATTCCTGTCGAATGCGGTTAAAGAAACATCCCGAAAATCTGATAAACTACGCTATAAATATATTCTTGCCCAGTGGTACCAGGAAACAAACGAGCCTGCTAAAGCTTCACAAACATTTAAAGAAATTGCCCACAAAAACCCTCCGTATAAAATGGCTTTTAATGCCCGGATAAATGCGGCAGGAACATTTACCGGAACTGGTGATGTTGAAAAACTCAAGAAAGAACTGCGAAAAATGCTACGTGATAAAAAGAACCTGGAATTCCGCGACCAGATTTATTTTGCGATGGGTAATATATCGTTAAAAGAAGGTAAGAAAGATCAGGCTATCAGAGAGTACATGCAATCGGCTTCAATGAGTGTTAGTAACCTTTACCAACGAGCCCTTTCGTGTTTAACACTTGCTCAGATTTATTATGATATGCCTGAATATAAAAAAGCTCAGGCTTATTACGATAGCGCAATGATAGTTATCGATGACAAATATCCAAACTATCGCCAGATTTCAGATCGCCATAAAAGCCTGACCCGCCTAACTGACAACATTTATACTGTTGAACGCGAAGATAGCCTCCAGAAAATTGCAAAAATGGATGAATCATCGCGAAATGTATTAATCGACAAATGGATAAAAGAGGCGACAGAAAAAGAAAACCGGGATAAAATGGCCCAGCAAAACCAGATGGCCGACCGTAATTTTTACAGGTATAACCAAAGCCAGTTTAGTTCAACAACACAACAAACTCAAAGTTCTGAGTGGTATTTTTATAACCCAACCACGGTTGCTTACGGCAAAGTTGAATTTGAACGACTTTGGGGAAAACGAAAGCTCGAAGACAACTGGAGACGGTTTGATAAACGTACTTTTGGCGACGAAAACCAGGAACAGAAAGAAGATACCTTATTAAATGAGAATGGTAAAAAAATAATTACCGATAAGAAAACCAGAGATTATTATACGCAAAACCTGCCTCTTAGCGATTCACTCATGCAGGTTTCGCATGTAAAAATCAGAAATGCACTGTTTAATGCCGGACGAATTTTTAAAACCGAATTCAACGACGTTCCACGTTCCATTGCTTCATTCGAGGATTTAAACAAACGGTATCCCGACAATTTATATTCGCTTTCATCGTGGTTCGAGTTATGGGATTTGTATAAAAAACTGCCTGATGAGGATAAAGCCAATATTTATAAAAACCTCGTAATTTCAAAATATCCCGAATCTAAATACGCTAAGTACCTACAGAACCCAAACTATTTTATTGAACTGGAAGCCAGAAACGATAGTGTAAACCGATTGTACCAACAAGCCTTTGCCGAATTTAAAGCAGGAAACTATGCCGGAGCCGGTAATATTACTAACCAGATAATGACCATGAAACCAGATAGTTTGCTTGTTCCAAAAATTCAATTCATTAAAACTATTGCTGATGGAACGGTTGCCGACAGAAACGTTTTTGGAAAATTACTGACTGAATATATTGCCAAAAACCCGAAAGCCGAACCCAAACCGTTGGCCGAACAAATTCTGAAATTAATACAAGACAGCGCCCTGGTTGATTACCAGAAGTTAGTTGCATCAGGATACCTGAATGAAAAAATTAACAATAAAGAACTCTTACCCGAAAACCAGAAAAGTGCCGATGAATTTGGTGGTAAATTCTCGTATGACGAAGAATTACTTCACTATTTCGTGATCGCCTATCCTAAAAGCGCCAATATCGACCTTAACCGGTTGAAATTCGACCTTGCAAATTACAATATCGACCATTACACAAAATATGATTTCGACATTGAAACACAAAACCTGAACAACAATACAGCTTTGTTACTTGTTCGTTCATTGAAAGATAAAGAACAGGGGCTGATTTATTTCCGGTCGGTAATAAAACGTCGAGAGGTGTTCACTGCACTTAAAAACATTAAATACAATAACTTTATAGTATCATCAACTAACTATCGGGAAATTGTAGCTGATAAAGATTTTGCCGAATATCTAAAATTCTTCATTAAAAATTACAGCCGTTTCATTACCGGCGATTTCTCCGACGAACTACTTCCTGAACCTGAAGAGCTACTTGCTAAAGCACAACAGGAAGAAAATACATTGAAAGAAAAGGGAACCTATGTAGCTGTTGCCCCAACCGGAAATGGACTTGACATTTACGGCGATGAAAACATTGGTAACCAGAATTTTGTAATTGCGGTAAATACACCCAAAGCCAATCTGAAACAGGTAATTGCCGGAATTAACGCTCATAACGGAGAACAGTTTAAAGATGCAAATCTGACTGTTAATCAAAGCCAGGTAGCCGATTATCAATTAGCGATTGTTAGTAAATTTAAAACCAAATCGGAAGCGATCAATTACTTTACCAGGACTTTAGTAAACCGGAAACTCTATAAAAGCCTTGATACGCTGAGCTATCGTAATTTTATAATTACCGATGCCAACCTGCGAAAATTAACTGAAACAAAGAAAATAGCCGAGTATCTTAACTTCTTCAAAATAAAATATATCGATCCGGCAAACTTACAACAGCCTCAAACCGGCGCTAGTCAGGGTTATAACGGACCGTTTATTCCAAAAATAGATGGAACTCAAACCTTTATATTAATTGTTCCGAAAGAAGAAGTAAACCCTGATCGGTTGGTTGAATCAATCAGGCAGTTCAATACTAAGAATTACAGCAAGTTATCACTAATAGTGAGTTCATCAATGCTCGACGATTTCAGGCTGATGGTTAAGGTTGAAGGACTTCCAAATGCCGACGATGGTGTTAAATATTTGCGTGCAATTGCCAATGACAAAATTGTTTATGGCCCGCTGGAAATAACCAACTACAGGCACTTTATAATTACGCCGGAAAACGAAACCATATTTAAACAAAGCAAGAATATCCTGACCTATATGGAATTCTACAAACTTTTTTACCTGAAATAAGAAAAGTTGTAAGGCAAAAGTTGGTAGAGAATATAAACTAAATAGTTTCATTCGCCCGTTAAAGTTTGTTAAGCTGATACTATTATTCATCTTACCTTGTTTATTACCTTAGTAACAAATTTCAGGAAAAAGATTATGAAGAAAACAAAAATACTTTGGACCGACGACGAAATCGATTCGCTACGGGCGCACATTATATTTTTAGAGGAGAAGGGTTTTGATGTTACTACCGCCAACAATGGTAGCGATGCCATTGATATGGTTCGCAATGACTTTTTCGACATTATTTTTCTTGATGAAAACATGCCGGGATTAAGCGGATTACAAACCTTGAACGAAATAAAAACAATCGCTCCAAATCTTCCGGTTATAATGATTACCAAAAGTGAGGAAGAACATATAATGGAAGAAGCCATCGGGTCGAAAATGGCTGATTACCTCATAAAACCGGTTAACCCAATCCAGATTTTGCATTCAATCAAAAAAAATGTAGATCAGCGAAGGCTGGTAACCGAAAAAACCAATTCGGCTTACCAAAGTGAGTTTTTGAAGATTGGTATGCAAATAAGCGAACGCTTAAATTTTAATGAATGGGTAGAAGTTTATAAAAAACTGGTCTTTTGGGAACTGGAATTAAGCAGTTCAGAGGATTCGTCGATGGCCGAAGTACTCAGGATGCAAAAAGCCGAGGCCAACAATTCGTTTGCTAAATATATCCGCAACAACTACCAGGCGTGGTTCAGTAAAACCCCGGACGGAAAGCCAATGCTTTCGCCCGACATTTTCAGAAAAAAGGTTTTTCCGCTGGTTGACAACGGAAATAAGGTTTTTGTATTGGTAATAGACAATCTGAGGTACGATCAGTACCGTGTTTTGGCTACTGTACTTACCAATTACTACAGGGTTGAAGAGGAAGAATTATATTGCAGTATTTTACCCACAGCCACCATGTATGCCCGGAATTCAATTTTTTCAGGCTTAATGCCTTCGGAGATTGAACGACTTTATCCAAATTATTGGGAAGATGATGATAATGAAGGACATAAAAATAGATTTGAAACCGAATTGTTCCAAAAACAACTGTCACGCCTTGGTAAAAACTATAAGGTATTTTTCGAGAAGATTGCCAGCATTAAAGGTACACGAAAAATGACCGACTATATTGGCAATATCCTTCAATGTAACCTTTCAGTAATGGTTTTCAATTTTGTTGATATGATTTCTCATGCCCGTACCGAAATGGATATGATTAAGGAACTGGCCAACGATGAGAAAGCATACCGGTCGCTTACTCTTAGCTGGTTCAATCATTCATCGCTGCTCGATCTGCTCAGGCTTTTATCCGAAAATAATGTAAAAGTGGTTCTTACAACCGATCACGGGACAATTCGTGTTGATAATGCGCTTAGGGTGATTGGCGACCGTGAAACAAACACTAACCTTCGTTATAAACTTGGCCGTAACCTGAATTATAACTCGAAGGCAATATTCGATATTAAGACACCGGCAACAATTTATTTGCCTTCAAGAAATGTAAGTACTTCATACATTTTTGCCACAAATACCGATTTTTTTGCTTATCCGAATAACTATAACCATTACGCTCAATATTATAAAAACACCTATCAACACGGAGGCATTTCGTTGGAAGAAATGGTTATTCCTATAATAACAATGTCGCCCAAATAGTGATTATTTCCAATTTGGACATTTGCCATTCCAATCAAACTATAAATCAAAAAGAAGGCCAGCCAAAATCATTTTAGCCAGCCTTACTGCTTTTCGGGGATACCCGAAAAATATTGCTTCAAAATTATGATTCAAGCATTAGCTGATATTGTTCAGCGCTTAACAATTCGTCGAGTTCTGCAACATCAGATAGAGCAACCTTAATAAGCCAACCTTCACCATAGGGATCTTTATTTACTAGTTCGGGAGCGCTTTCCAACGCAGGATTTACTTCCAAAACTTCGCCACCTACCGGCATGAAAAGGTCAGAAACAGTTTTGACAGCTTCAATAGTACCAAAGGTTTCGCCCTTGGCTAAAGTTTCTCCTTCAGTTTCAATTTCAACAAAAACAATATCACCAAGTTCGCCCTGAGCAAACGAGGTAATTCCAACAAAGGCTACATCTCCATCAACGCGAATCCATTCGTGTTCGTTCGTGTACTTTAAATTTCCAGGAATATTCATGTCTGTTTAAATTTTGTTTTCGGTTTATCCTGAATCAAAAGTAATACAAATTTTCGTTCCTATCTTTAACAAAAATCAGAGTTATACATATTTGCTGAAGTTTTATTAATTTGCACTATCAAATTTGTAATCAATGTTTCAAAATCAAATCGCTGATTTATCGACACTTCCCCAAATTGCCAAAATGTTGTTGGCTAATTTTCCTAACGAACGTGTTTTCGCTTTTTATGGTGCTATGGGCGCCGGAAAAACAACTTTCATCAAGGCAATTTGTCACGAACTTGGATCAGAAGACTATGTAACCAGTCCAACCTTTGCATTGATAAACGAGTATACAACCAGAAATAACTCGGTTATCTATCATTTCGACTTTTATCGTATAAAAAAAATTGAAGAAGCCTTCGACCTTGGCTATGAAGACTACATTTACAGCGGCAATTATTGTTTTATTGAATGGCCCGAAATGATAGAACAACTTTTGCCTGCCGGAATTGTTGAAGTACGTATAAGTGAAGGCAAAAATGGAGCTAGGCTGGTGAGCGCTCAAAAGATATGAAGAGTAGAAAATTTGGAGATTTGGAAATGATATAGAAAGGTTGTTTGGCTATATGGTTGTATTAAATCGTAAAAATAGTAATTCAAAAAACTACCATTTTAACCTTAAACTTAAATTCAGTTTAGGCGCCTAAAACTTTTTGAAACATGGAATTTGAAACTTGAAACTTAAAAACCTATACCTATGACTGAAAAAGAACGACATTCGGAACACACTCTATCTGGTTCTACATTTATGTTGCCGAAAGAGGAAATGCTTGAGATCAGGAGAAAAGGTAAAAAGATAAGAATCGGTATTCCTTCAGACAAAGAGAAGGTTGAATATCGTGTGCCACTTACTCCGCAGGCCGTTGAATTGTTGGTTTCCTATGGTCATGATATTTACATTGAAAAAGAAGCGGGCAAAGCAGCCAGCTACAGCGACGAAGAATACCGGATGGCTGGTGCTTTGGTAATGGACGACCGTAAAGAAATTTTTGAATGTGATATTATATTAAGGGTTTCGCCTTTCGACGAGTCGGAAATTGATCAGCTTAAAGGGCATCAGGCGCTGATTTCCGATTTACAAATTAATGCACATTGCTCCAGTTCAATAGCCAAACTATCGCAAAAGAGGCTGACAAGTATTGCCTATGAATATCTGGAAGATGTAGATGGTATGAAACCGATTGTTCAGTTAATGAGCCAAATTTCTGGAAGCGCAGCTATTATACTGATAAATGAATATATGAGCAAGTCGCACGACGGAAAAGGTGTTTTGTTAGGAAGCGTAACCGGCATATCGCCTGCCGAACTTGTTATTTTGGGTTCGGACACAGCAGCTGAATTTGCTGCCCGTGCCGCTCTTGGATTAGGCGCCATTGTTAAAGTATTCGACGACAATATTTGTTCGCTTCGCAAGTTGGAAGAAAAACTTTCGCAGCGTATTTTTACTTCAGTTTATTACCCAAAGGTTATTCGTAAAGCGCTGAAATCGGCTGATGCTGTTCTTGGAGCTATGCCTGTAAACGCCACTCCTACCATAAGGATTTCGGAAGATATGGTTCAAAAAATGAAACCAGGTTCGGTTATTATCGATTTAAACGTTAGCCAGGGTGGTTGCTTTGAAACATCTCGTTGCACCGACCTGAATAACCCAACATTTACAGAGTACGGAGTAATTCACTATTGTGTTCCCAACCTGCCGGCAATTGTCGCCCGAACTGCTTCAATTGCATTAAGCAATGTATTGATACCGATACTAATATCTATTGGTGAAATCGGTGGAATTGACAATTACATTAAAAGTTCGAAGAGTTTCAGAAAAGGCGTTTATATGTATAATGGAATTCTGACGAATGCAAGTCTTGCTGAAAAATTCAATATTCCATATAAAGACATTGATTTGTTACTGGCCGTATTCTGATTGTTATTCAATATTAATCCTCAACAAATAACAACATCGAAGTTGCTGATACTTCGACTTCTTTACCCGAAAAGTATTCGGTACTTTCAGGATTAATAATAGCATCTTTAGCAACAATTCGCCATTTTGATGTTTCAGGGATGCTGAATTTTATAGGGTTTCGGTTCCCATTGAAAATAAGCAGTATTGTTTTCCATTGGTCCCCATTAGCATAATCAACAAGCATATACGAAACGACACCAGTCTGATAATCGGCTGAAAAGCGAAGATGTTTTCGAACCTGGTCGGCATTTGTCAAGCGAAAAGCAGGGTGTTGCTTTCTTAACCAAATTAGTTGTTGGTAATACTTAAAAATATCGAAGCAAAGGGCTTTCCGGCTCCAGTCGATCTGGTTAATGTTATCGGGTGATTTATAGGAATTGTTATCACCAAGCTTTGTCCGAGCCATTTCAATACCTGCATGTAAGAAAGGTATTCCCTGCGAGGTTAAAATCAATGCACCCGCTAACATTATCATCTGGTCCAATTCTTTTTCAGTAGCGTCAGGGCAACTTAGCCTCAGTTTATCGTATAACGAATAATTATCGTGGCAGGAAGCATAATTGATACATTGCCAGGGTTGAGTGGCCCAAGGAGATTTGGAATGCTCGACATATCCATAAACAATTTGTGGGTGAAAACAGGCCCCTGCAATGCCAAACTTGATATTTTCCTCGATTAATGTGCGACCACTTACAAATCCTTTGCTTTGCGAATCAAAACTGTTACCTTTTATTCCATTGCGGAAATCGTCGTTAAAAACACCTATGCGATAAAGCCTCGAAACATTAGTTTTCACGGCCCTCCAGGTTTCACTCAGCGGGCTTCTGTCGGCAGTCCAACCTTCACCATACAACAAAACAGACTGAGAGATATGGTCCATCTGAGCCCGAATCTGGTTCATAGTCTCCAGGTCATAAACTCCCATCAGGTCAAACCGAAAACCGTCGGCATGAAATTCTTTTGCCCAGTAAATTAACGAATCGACAATGAATTTTCTAACCATTCCACGTTCAGTAGCTATTTCATTGCCGCAACCACTGGCATTCGAAAAAGTTCCATTGGGACGTTGGCGGTAATAATACCCGGGAACGGTTTGGTTAAAATACGAACGACGAGTATGAAAAGTATGGTTATAAACTACATCGAAAACTACTCCAATGCCAGCTTTATGAAGCGTCTGAACAAGCTTCTTCAATTCCAGTATCCGCGAGATGGAATTTGGGTTTGTGGCATAGCTCCCTTCGGGAGAATTGAAATTCTGTGGATCATAACCCCAATTGTAACCTTTATCAGCTGCTTGTTCATCAACGGTAAAAAAATCATTTACAGGTAATAAATGAACATGGGTAATTCCAAGCTCTTTCAGATGATCAACACCTGTTTTTAATCCTTCAGGCGAAATTGTCCCTCGCTCTGTAAAAGCCAGGTACTTTCCCTTATTTTTCATTCCTGATGTTGGCGAAACAGAGAAATCGCGAACATGTAGTTCATAAATAATTGCATCCGTGGCATATTCGCATGAAATACGCTGATCAATCTCCCATCCTTCAGGATTAGTTTGTTCAGAATCAAAAATTAAACCGCGATGACCATTAACACCAACAGCCTTGGCATCAACACCCGGTGTTTCGTTAAGCCAACCCTGATTGTCGCAAACCCTTATGGTATAATAATAACCATTTAAATCCCCCTGAATTGTAATAAGCCATGTTCCATTGTCGGCTTTCTCAAACCGGTCAATCCGAATAGCAAAACCACCAACACTTTGTTTGTAAACTCGTAATTCAACGGTATTCGCTGTTGGCGCCCAAACCCGGATGCTTGTTTGGGTTTTGGTGTAATTAATACCTAAATCGTTTCCCGTGTAATACGGGTACGAATTAAAATCATCACTGTTAAATCTCCAATCTCTCATTTGGGGTTATCTATATTTAGTTCCAATTTTCAACGCTCAGGAACAAAAAAGCGCAAGATGCCCAATGTGACTATCGTTTGAAGTTAAAAAATTTCACGACAGGAGTAATTGCTTCTCTTTAACCCGTAAGCTGTATCTCGCATCTCGCAACAACCGATAGACTAAACATTGCTACAACTAATTTTATTTCAATTCATTATATCTTTTCGTCGCAAAATACACTAGGTTAACCAGCTTTTCCTCAATTTAACATCATTCGATTTCCATTTTCGGCCATCAACATCCGACAAATAAACCCGAGCAAAATAATATTCCTTTATCTCGTTGTCGTATTGGTGAAAACGAGCTGTTTCAATTAATACCTGGTGCTTATTTTTAGGTTCAATGAGCAAAGGGTAATTTGAAATTCCGCTGGTCCCATTCAACTTAAACTTGCGTTTCGACCATACTTTTCTGAATTCCAAAACAGGGGCATTTAATTCAACTTCCCGTTTCCCGGTATTTTTAATTGTCAAAGTCAAAACATTGGGATTAAGCACACGATCTTTATCGAGATAAACTACAAGCTTTATTCTCCAGAAAGGACGCCAAATCGTACCCTTTCCTCTGTTTTTTAAAACCCGCCAGATTTCGTACCATGCAAAAATGACAATTACAAATGCCTGAATCAAAATGATTGTTACCAACATAGAATTGTCAATTCCTGAAAGAAATTCGGACATAAATATGGATGTTATAATTACCTGGTTCATTGGTTTTGGTATTAGTCTTCAAAAATAGAAAAAGTACCGGTATAATTGCAGAACTTTATTCATTTCAGATATTTGCAAAAAACGACAAAAAAACAACATAATTTTCTATTTTTGACAGTCAAACACCTGAAAACGATTATATATGAAGACAAAGAAAATTACTTTTTATTTGCTTGAAACCATCATTCTTCTTTTGATAACTATTAGCCTATCAGCCCAATCGGGTTTAAAAATCGGAGATATGCAAATCTGGAAACTTCAGGATGCCCAAATTTCTCTAAAAACAACCTTGTTAAAAGACATCAGTCAGGCTGAAGCGCAAAAAATAAACAGAGGAAGCGACACTCAAACCACTCCTGTTAATGCTTTTCTGATAAAAACGCCTAAACATGTGATTCTGGTTGATACCGGAATCGGTAAAGGTTCGGATAACAATTCAGGCAAAATACCGGAGCAGCTCAAAACTATTGGAATTGATCCAGCTTCGGTTGATTTAATTTTGATTACGCATTTACATTTCGACCATATTGGCGGCTTAACTTCTCCCGATGGGAATCGAGCCTTTTCAAACGCAATAATCAGGCTTTCGAAAGCTGAAAACGATTTTTGGATGGGCGATATTAACTCCATACCTGCCGAACAGCGTGAGCGAGCCAAACAAATACAAAAACAACTGAATCCTTATATTCAGGCCAAAGCGGTGAAACCTTTTGCCCCCAATGAGAATATTGCTGAAGGAATAAAAGGACTGGAAGCTCACGGGCACACTATTGGACATACCGTTTATTCGTTCACTTCACAGGGAAAAGAATTTTGGTGTATAGGCGATTTGATTCATTTCGGCGATATACAATTTAAAATGCCCAACGTGTCAGTTGCATTTGATACTAACGGGAAACAAGCCATTGAGTCAAGAATTAACTTCTTTAATATTGCTGTCAATAAACATATTCCTATTGGAGGAGCCCATCTTCCAAATTTTTTGTACCTGAAAAAATCAGGCAATTCGTTTGTTCCTGAACCAATAAAAAACGAATAAAGCAAAAATCCCCGAAAGAGATAACGCTTCCGGGGATTTTTGTTTTAGAAATGCAAAACTTCCTTGATTTTTTTATATCCTGTTTTGCTTACTTTCAGCTTTGTTTTGTCTTTATCTTTCAGAATAACTACATACGATTCTTTCTCATACTGCTGAATTTCAGCAATATGATCGACATGAACAATAAATGAACGGTGAATACGAATGAAGTCTTTCGGATCGAGGTTGGTTTCGAAATACTTCATCGTTTTTTGCTTCATGTGGCGGCCATCGTTGGTGTAAATCATCACATAATCGTCGAGCGACTCAACATAACGGATTTGATCAACAGTGATGATATGAATTTTATGACGGTCTTTAACCACTACGCGGTCAATAAATTCCTGTCCTGGACGAAGATTCGACAGTTCTTCAAGTTTTTCATTGTTATCCTCCTCATTTGCAATGCGATGTTTAACTTTTTCGACAGCCGAAAGTAAACGATCTTTCGAGAAAGGTTTCAACAAATAATCAACTGCATTTAATTCGAAAGCTTTCAGTGCATACTGGTCATAGGCAGTAGTGAAGATGATCCTTGGCTTATAATCAAGAAGTTCTATCATTTCAAAACCTGTTATTTTAGGCATTTGGATGTCGAGAAATACCAAATCGGGTTTTTTCTCATTTATGGTTTTAACTCCGTCGAATCCATTTTCACATTCGCCAATCACCTCAATATCAGGATGATCTTTTAAATAAGAGCGTAAAAGGTTACGGGCAAGTTCTTCATCTTCGATGATAAGGGTTTGTAATTTTTCACTCATGACACAGCTAGTTTTTGGGGTATGATTAATTGTATTTCAAAGCTAGTTTTATTATCGGTAACTTTCACTAATTCAGGATTATTATAAATAATTTCCATTCGTTTCCGAATATTCCTCAACCCAATTCCTTCGCCTTTCCTCTTCATGGTAGAAGCATCATAATCGTTGGTAATGGTTATTCTTAGGAAATTTACCTCACAGTTACATACGGTTTTAATTGTTACCTGGTCGGTTGTTTCGTAAACACCATATTTTATGGCATTTTCGAATAAAGGTTGCAAAATCATGTTCGGAATTTCGGCATCCATGCAATGCACATCAATTTCAAACTCGGCATTCAGCTTTCGGCCAAAGCGCACTTTCTCAATGCTCAGATATAACTTGATGTTATCAAGTTCCCTTGAAAATGGGACCATTTCTTTCTCGTTGTGCATCAGCGAGTAACGCATAAAGTTTGACAGGTTGATAACCATTTCCTGTGCTTTCTCCGGATTACTGACGGTTAACGAAGAAATGGAATTCAAGCTGTTAAAAAGGAAATGAGGGTTGATCTGCGATTTTAATGCCTGTAGTTCGGCTTCACGGATCAATGCTTTATATTCGCTTTCTTTCTTTATTTTTTCCTTAAGACTCTGATAGTAGTTTACCGCATAAAAGAATACCAGGTAAACGGCATACATAGCATAACCAGCAAGGAGCTTTGTTGGTAATACGTTGTTAAGGAATTTATCTCCCTTTTCGACAAATGGCTGATAAATGATATAACTAATATACACCCAAATACCGCACAATATTGAAGCAGCTATTAAATGGAATATTATTAGCCTGCCAATAGATACCTCTTCCAGGCTATTATACCGGATACTGTACCAAATGCTTGACCCTAACAGTGGATACAATACAAAATTTGATGCTGATTCGAGGAGCGAGTAATTAAGCGGCACATTATACCATATTACCTGAAGTATAATATTCAGAACACCTATTATAGCCCAGAAAACAACATAAGACCCGAGCAATCGGTAATTACTGGTTAGAGGGTGTTTCATAGTTTCTAGAAGTGTTTAACTTCAATTCCGCCAAATAGTGAAACTCCTTTAATAACGAGGGTCTTTGATGGATCGTAATACCGGTCGTTGTATGTCTCGCCTCGTTTATCGGTAAATGCGCCAAAAATTGTAGTTACTTCATTGCGAACATTCCAGTCCATCGGAATTTTAAACCCACAACCACCAAATACACTTACACAATCGATTGTTGCACCGCCTGGCTTAAGTGTTGCCTTGCGCAAATCAAATTCTATTCCGCCAAAGATCGAAGTTGCTTTTCCTCCTGCCAAAGCAGGTGAATTCACAAATATTTCACGGCCTCCAAAAATTACAAAATCGTCGAATGTATTAAACGATTCAGTCTTTGAAGACGAATCTAAAGGATCGGGCTGATTAGGCGAGTTATTATTTGACATGTTGAAACTGTCGCCCAGGTTGTTCCATTTTCGGTGATCTCTTTGCCTCATTAGAATAAGAATACCAACCAGAACCAAAATCATCGGCCAGTATATTCTTCTTATTTCGTGAGGAACAGTAAAAAACTCAGGGATTAAAAAAGTTCCCCCTATTACCATCATGACAACCCCTGCCGTACGGTTACCCCCTATCAATGCAAGGATACCGACTCCCACAAGAAGCATCTGCCACGAAATCAAGGCATCAGCCAACGATTCGGGAATTAGGTCCAGCCTTTCCAGAATAAGAATCACTCCCAATACAATGAGCAAGACTCCAAAATAAAACCGTTTATCGCTTCTTTTACGTTCCATATCATGCTAGTTTCTTTAGTTACAAAAGTAATTACTACAAATTATTAAACCTTTACTGATCGGCGAAATGCCTGATCTTATCGGCCAATTCAGGCTTTTTGCTCCACTTAAAATAATTTGGTCAGAATAATTATCCCAATTATTATCAAAATAACCGGAAAAAAAATGATCATCAAAATCCCCGGAATGATAAGAAAATGAGGAAGAAGAATCAAAAGAAGAAGCGCCATTAAAAGAGCCCCGATAAATTTACGGCCCAAAATGAGTATGACTCCCAAAAATATAATTAACAAAGGTATCAAGGCTGTAGCAGACAGACTAAACAAATTAGCGAAAAAATGGCCGATACCTGCAAATAAACCTCCGATCCCCGGAAGGTTAATGTCCCATCCACTTTGTTTCAGAATCCAAAGTACTCCAACTACAATCAACACGTAAGCCCAGAATGATCCTAAGTGTTTCCTATGTTCATATTGTTTTTCCATGACTTGTAATTTTGGTATAAAAGTATTTTTACATACGAACATTGTATATCAATGATCGGTCAGCAAAAGTTTAAAATCGGCGAATGGATTTTTATCCAGATAAAAGGAATAAGCATACCCGCTTCTCCGATAAGAGGGAATAAATTACATTTAAGGTAAAACACAAAAATGGCGTTTCATTTTTTTCGGCACACCGCAAACTTGCTCAGCATCAACATAATTTCAGGAAGTGAGAATTCAAAAATTATCATTAATTAATATTCTCATCTTGAAAAATAGAAACTCGTCCTTATATTTTATTTAAAAGTGACAAATTGGTTATTTATACCGAAAATCGGGCTGCTTTCTTTTGAAAATTACATTATTCAAACTACTTTCGGCACACAAACCTCTGCAACAATTGAACATTTCTAAACAATATTCTGGAAGCGAGATGGTTATCGCATTAAGAGAAGGCGATATTCAGGCTTTTAATGATTTGTTTGACAGATATGCCAAACGGTTGCTCTATTTTTCAATCACTTATTTAAAATCTGAGGCAGAAGCAGAAGAAATTGTTCAGGATGTATTCATAAAATTATGGACAAACAGGGCAAATCTCTGTGACTCAAAATCGATTGATTCTTACCTGTTTACAATAGCTAAAAACGCTATACTAAATACGATCCGAAAATCGAAATCGGAACATGCTTATCTCGAATACATTAAAGTTCATAGAAACAAGGATTTCTTTCTCGACAATGAACTTGATTTCAATGAATTGCACGCTGCTTACCTGAATGCTATTGAAAAGTTAAGCCCGAAACGAAAAGAAATATATAAGCTCAGCCGGGAAAAGTCAATGTCGAACCTTGAGATTGCCAATCATTTAGGGATCTCAATAAAGACCGTTGAAAATCAAATGACCTCAGCAATAGCTGAGGTTAAAAAGACGTTGAAATCGCTGGGATTTTCTGCAATTATTTATATTACACTCTTTCTTTAGGCCTAATTTGGTTTTTCATTCAGGACTTTGCTCTTTTTTTGCAAAAACTATAAAATTCTTTGAAAAACGTTAAACTGAAATAGGGGTTGTACCCACTCAACGTGTATTGCTAACATATTAAAATACATAAATGGAAGGAAATAAGCATATTGAAATTGAAAAACTGATTTCTAAATTCATTGATGGCTCATATAATCAAGCAGATAAGGAACTTCTGCATAAATATATTAAAGATAGCTACAAAGATAAATCGTTGAATGATCTTCTTTTAAAACATTGGAATGATCTTGAAGAAAAAAATATATTTATTGACGAAGTCCGCTTAAACTCATTAAAAATTCGGCTCCAAAAACGAATATTCCCTGAAGCCGCCAAAGAAAATTCAGAAAATAAAAATCAGCTATACAGCTGGAAATCGATTTTTTCAAAGGCTGCTGCAATACTTGCTATCCCTCTGTTACTTGCTTCTATTTATATATCCTATAACCTTGGAAAAAATAAAGGATTACGAGGAAGTGGGAACGCTGTTATTCAGGAAATTGTTTCAAGTCCTGGCTCACGGGTTCACTTTAAACTACCCGATCAAACCGACGTTTGGCTGAATTCGGAAAGTAAGCTTGAATTTCCTACCAGCCTGGCAACGAATGACCAGCGAAGAGTTAAACTCTCCGGACAAGGTTATTTCAAGGTTGCACACGATGAAAAACATCCTTTCTTTGTTGAGACCAATTCGTTCACTGTGAAAGTTTTAGGAACATCGTTTGATGTTTCGTGTTACGACAACGATAATAACTTTAGCTCTACCCTGGAAAAAGGCTCAATAAGCATTTTGAACAAAAACAACAAGGAAATCGGACGTTTAGTTCCAGGAGAAAAAGCTGTAATTGGTAAAACCGACGAACGAATGTCGATCAACAAGGTTGAAACAGAGCTAGTCACTTCATGGAAAGATGGCAAACTCATATTCAGAAATACTCCATTGCCCGAAGTAACCAAACAAATGGAGCGTTGGTTTAACTGTAAAATAGAGGTCGATTCGAAGTTAGCTGACTCAGGTATTTCGTATACAGCTACTATTCAGCAGGAAACAATCGAGGAGGTTTTAAAAATGATTGAAATTTCGACCCATGTAAAAACCCGGATTGAAAACAGGAATGTGAAAATATGGAAATAAAAAAGAGGGAGAGTGTTCTCACCACTATCCCTCTGTGAATTAATCATACGCAATAATTAACTCAAAGAAAGTTCGAAGTTATGAAAAAAAACTGGTTCTTAACGGACTACAGGTATTTGTTTACCTGTTGCCGAAAATTATTTAAAATCATGAGGCTAACCGCATTTTTTATCGTACTCACTGTATGTCAGGTGCTTGCAATAAGCAACTATGCGCAATCAAAAAAAATCGACCTTAAAATTGATCAGGCGCGAATTGTTGACGTTCTTGATAAAATTGAAGATCAAAGTGACTTCTTTTTCTTTTACAACAACAAAACTGTTGCGTTAGATAGAAAAGTAAGTCTGGATGTAAAGAACAAGACGATATCAGAAATCCTGTTTACTTTATTTAAAGATACTGATATTGAATATACGATTAACGACCGCCAGATTATTCTTTCAAGCAAAGAAGCCGGGGCATCTTCAATTCAACAGCAAAAAAAAGTAACCGGGAAAGTTACATCATCGACCGGAGAGCCAATTCCCGGGCTTACAATTGCGATAAAAGGCTCTACTCATGGTACAATTACCGATGTTGACGGGAATTATTCAATTTCAGACGTGCCTGTAAATGCAACTCTGGTTTTCTCGTACATTGGTATGAAAACAAAAGAAGAAATGGTGAACGGACGTAGTTCGATTAATGTTACGATGGAAGAAGAAACCATTGGGTTGGACGAAGTTGTTGCTATTGGTTACGGAACAGTAAAAAAGCAAGACTTAACCGGATCGGTTACAACTATCAAAAACGAAGCTCTATCTCAACGAACAATCAGTAATGTCAGTGAAGCATTTGCCGGTCAGTTGGCCGGGGTTCAGGCACAACAAACAACAGGTAAACCTGGTGCAGAGTTAACCATCAAAATCAGGGGATTAAGTACCATCAACGCATCGAACGATCCGCTGTATGTTGTTGACGGCGTTCCGGTTGGTACAAACATGAAAGATCTTAACCCCAACGATATTGCCTCAATTGAAGTATTGAAAGATGCGGCATCTACGGCTATTTACGGAGCTCGCGGATCGAACGGTGTTGTACTGATTACGACCAAACAAGGCGGAAAAAGCAAACCGACCTTCGATGTTGTTTTAAACTATGGAGCACAACAGGTTGATAAAATCATTGATATGATGGATATTAACCAATGGACTGCCTATCAAATCTGGAATAAAAATGAAGGCTATATCCGTTCCGGAGGAAACTTAAGTACTCCTGTTGCATCGCGTCCAAGCGCTTATCAGTATCCCGACAGTTTCCTTAATCCATCAAGTTTGCCTAACGTTAACTGGCAAAAAGAGATATACCAGGTTGCTCCTATGCAGAATTACCAGATTACAGCTTCAGGCGGTGGCGAAATTGGTTCATACCTCGTATCGGGTGCGTATATGAAACAGGAAGGTGTAGTAAAAGAAACAGCTTATGAACGTATGAACCTCCGGGTAAATACAACTTTAAATGTTGGGAAACACCTGAAATTAGGGATGAACATTGCTCCTTCCTTCTCAACCGAGAATAACCCTGATTCAGAAGGAAAAGAAAGTGCTTTACACCACGCTTTACAGTACTCACCCAATGTTCCGCTCAATTCAAATACCGAAGACTGGGGCTATACTCCATATTCAACATCGGGTTGGGCTAACCCACTTGAACGACTAAAGGAAGTTCATGACGAAACTCGCACGAATAAAGTGCTCTCAACCGCATGGGGTGAGTTGGAGATTATCAAAGACCTGAAATTTAAATCGCAGTATGGTTATAATTACCAGCAAACACGAAACTCTTATTTCCGGCCTTCAAACGTAAATACAGGCATCGCTACTTATGGTACTTTCTTTTCGAACGATTTATACAGCTGGTCGTTCCAGAACACATTAAATTATTCGCCAAAAGTTAGCAATTGGTTTGATATGAATGTTTTGTTAGGGCAAAGCTCAGAAGGGTCAAAATATTACCGGTCGAGTGGAAAAGCCAATGGCTATCCGAATAGTTTGATTTACACATTAAATGTTGCTTCTACTGCGGCATCAGTTAGCACCGACGAGTTCGAAAATGCACTATCATCTTATTTTGGTCGTGTAAGTTTCAATGCAAAAGATAAATACCTGTTAACTGCAAATTTACGTTACGACGGATCTTCAAACTTTGGAAAAAACACCAAATGGGGATGGTTTCCTTCAGCATCAATCGGCTGGAAAATAGATCGCGAAGAATTTATGGCAAGTACCAAAAGCTGGCTCGACATATTAAAACTTCGTTTATCGGTAGGTAAAACCGGGAATAACAGCATTGGATACTATAACAGTATTTCGTTATTAGGCGTAACCAACTACAACCTGAACGGAACCGTTGTAAGTGGGTTGTCTCCAAATTCATTTGGAAACCCCGATTTGGGATGGGAATCGAAACTATCGAAAGACGTAGGTTTAGATTTTGGCCTCTTTAAGGGGAGAATTCAATCGAATATCGACTTTTACATCGACGACACTAAAGATATGCTGCAGGATGTACCTGTTTCCTATATGTCTGGCTACTCTACCATGACTCAAAACATTGGTAAAGTGCGCAATAAGGGTTGGGAATTTGAAGTTACCTCGCACAATATTGATGGTAAATTCAAATGGAGCACTTCATTTAACATTTCAAGAAATACCAACGAAGTTAAAGAACTTGGAAATGGTAATGCACCAATCATTACCGCAAGTTGGGGGATAAACGCGTTTATAACTAAAGTTGGAGAAGCAATTTCGAGTTACTACATGTATAAAACCGATGGCATATTAACCGATAAGGACATTGATGCGAAAGTTCCGATAGCAGCAGGCCAGGAAAAAGGGAACCTTAAAATCGTGGATGTCAGCAAAGATGGAAAGATAACTGCAGCCGATATGACCGTTGTTGGAAATAACTTACCCGATTTTATTTGGGGTATGGGTAACAAATTCAGTTATAAAAATTTTGATTTCAACATTTTGTTACAGGGATCTCAGGGTGGAAAAGTATTCTTCCTTGGTCGTCGGCACATGGATGTGGGAGCTGCGGGAACCAACCAGTTTGCACGTTGGTTAAATTGCTACAAACCAGACCGTACTCCAAGCGCTTTACCATCTGGAACAACTGTTGATATGACATGGGATGGAAAAACTCCATACCCTTATGGCAATAACCCTGCCTATAATGATACCTGGTTATACGACGCCTCGTTTGTCCGTATAAAAAGCATTACATTTGGATATAACCTTTCAAAAGAAGTCTGCAACAAACTTCATATAGTCGGCGCAAGGTTTTATTTAACCGGCGACAACATTTTTACATGGAACCATTATCCGGGCGCTACTCCTGAAACCAACAGTTATGGCAACACAACCGGAGCTACAAATACCTATCAGGGAATGGATTACGCAACCTATCCGATGTCGAGAAGATATACATTGGGGATTAACTTAACTTTTTAAACCGAAAAGAATATGAAAAAATATAGCATACTGACAGGAATCCTAACAACATTATTTTTGACGATCTTTTCGTCGTGCAATAACCTGGATTTAAGTCCTATTTCGAACTACAATGCCGGCAGTTTCTATAAAACACAAAACGATTTTAAACTGGCAGTTAATGGGATATACGATAAACTTCAGGATTTATACTATTACAATGTATATACACTCCCGATTGAAGGTCGTAGTGACAATGTGAACATGAATACCGGTTATGATGCCGGAACGATGAGCAAATTTATTGATGATGCAACTACGGGGGCGACTAAAGCAATTTGGCAATATTGCTACCAGATGATTGACCGGAGTAATGCCGTTATCGACAAAATTGATGCCGGCACGTTCACCACCGAAGCGTACCGAAATTACTATAAAGGAGAAGCTTACTTTTTAAGAGGTTATGCTTATTTTCAACTGGGATTCATTTTTGGTGGAGTACCACTCATCGACAAACAAATGACCGTTTCTGAAATTGCCCAAATTGCAAGAAGCAAACAAGACGAAACCTTCACTTTTGCGGCCAAAGATTTGATCCAGGCTGCCACATTACTTCCTGATGTTTGGCCAAGTACTTCAGAATTGGGAAAAGCAACCAAATACGCCGCGAAAGGAATTTTGGCACGCATGTACCTGTTTCAGAAAAAATATGCTGAAGCCAAACCATTGCTGGCCGATATTATTTCTTCCGGGAAATATACTATGGCAACCAACTATGGCGATTGCTTTATCGATAAATACGACAACAGCCCCGAACACGTTTTCCAAATCCAGTATAAATCAGGAAATGTGGGCGAAGGAAATATTTTGCCAGTTGTGGAAGTCCCTGAAGGCATTGTCTCAACCATGTTCCCTCAGGGTGGAGGTTCTCCATTCCTGTATGTTTCATCCGATTTGTACGACTCTTATGAAACTGGTGATTTACGTCGTGATTGGAACATCCAGAAAGGCTATATCGGTAAGGGTAATGTTGTTGACCAGGTTACTTGTTTCTATATAAAATTTGGCCATGGAACCATTCCTGCTACCAAAGATGACTACGAAGTTAATTTGCCAATTCTACGCTATACCGATGTTTTACTAATGTATGCCGAAGTATTGAATGAAGCAGCGTATGCATCGTCGGGCGATGCTTTCACCTATCTCAATGCAGTTAGAAAACGTGCAGGGTTAGCTCCTAAAACAGCATCTGATCTTCCTGAACAGGCTTCGTTCCGTGCCGCAATTTTCAATGAACGCCGCTGGGAATTTGCCGACGAATTTTTGCGCTGGTACGATATTGTTCGTTCGGGTAATGCGATGATTATAATGAATAAATTTTTGTCGCGGGCTGAGAATGGGGCGCCTGTTACAAACTACAAGATGAAAGAGACACAAACAATTTTTGCTATTCCTCAATATGAATTGGATATCAACAAGGATATCCAAATTATGTGGCAAAATCCAGGTTATTAATAGGGTTTAGGTTTAAGAATATTCATGCAATGGTGAGGGAGCATGCCTTTCTCATCATTGCTGAATTAAAAAAAAACCAATATGATTTTCTTATCTGAAACAATTGAAGTCATAAGGTCCGGGAACAAAAATATCCTGAAATGGATTTATTTTTATTCAGTCACAGTACTGGTCTTTTCAGCAACCTTAATTCAGGCCCAGAATTCAACATCGTCAATTTTTCCCAAATCCATTCCCGCAAACAACTCTCTAACAGGAAATAATGAATTCAGACTTTCAGAAAAAAGTATGAAGAGATTAGTACGCGAAGCGCTTGTTTCGGAAGGCGATTTAACCCGGTTGTTTCACGTATTCGACAAGGCCCAAAAAGGTGGAAAAATGGTAATTGGCGCTATTGGTGGCTCAATTACAAGAGCAAGTACAAAAATGCCAATAGAAAAAAGGTATGCCAACCTTGTTTTGAACTGGTGGCATAAGAACTTTCCTCAAACTCAATTCGAACTGGTTAACGCAGGCATTGGGGCTACCCGCTCAGATTATGGAGCCATGCGCGTACAACACGACCTGCTTTCGGCCAAACCAGATTTTGTTATTGTTGAATTTGCGACCAACGACCTCGATACTCCTGAATATGCCGAATCGTATGAAGGACTGATCAGGCAAATGTTGAACGCACCACAGAAGCCAGCGGTACTGCTATTGTTTATGACCCGCAAAGATGGGAGCAGTGTACAGGATCCCGAAATAAAAATTGGTGAGCATTATCATCTTCCTATGATTAGTTACCGAAATGCCATTTGGCAGGAGATGCAGGCGGGAAAGCTTCGCTGGGAGCAAATATGTGCAGATGAGGTTCACCCCAACGAATATGGGCACGCCATTGCTGCCGAATTAATCAATCGTACATTAAGCCAGACCAAAAAGAAATTTAAAGCCGAAAAACTTTCACCGGTTGTCAATAGTGCAACACCTCTTTATTCCGATAGATTTGAATTTACAGAACTGATTGATGGCGAAAGTCTTGTGCCAAGCCAAAATTCAGGATGGATATATGACGGATCGGGAAAAGACAGCAAAGGCTGGAAATCGTCAACACCCGGAAGCACCATCGAATTTGAAATTTCAGGAACCAATTTATACCTGTCGTTCTGGAAAGTAAATGGCCCGATGGGTAAAGCAAGAATTACTATTGACGGGCAACACCCTGTTGTTTTCGACAGCTGGTTCGATCAAACCTGGGGCGGCTATCGTAATATGGAACCTATTGCAAGAAACCTCAATCAAGGGACGCACCTTGTAAAAATAGAACTTCTCCCAGAAAAAAACGAGAAAAGCACAGGAAACGAATTTCGGGTATTGTGCATTGGATCAACAGGAATTACACCTCAATAAACCAACCAGGAACCGAAAAACCATAAACCAAAAATGAAACAAAGAGCAGCAACATATCATCACTTTCTTCTCCTCGTTTTGATCGTCAGTTTTTTCGTACCAAAAATTTCTGTCGCACAGACCTATTCTAACACCAAAAAGGCAACAGCAACTGAAATTAACCTGTCGGCGCTCGACTGGAAACTTTGGGGTTACCGCATTGACAGTTGGCGGAAAAACTTTGATTTCCAGAAGTTACAAGGTGATCGCGCTGAAATCATGAATATTCTGGTTCATGTTCCGGGTTCGGTTCAAAAAGCCCTGAAAGATGCTTCACTCATTTCGGATTGGAACATCGGCACAAACAGCGTAGAATCGGAATGGGTCGAAAACAGGCACTGGCTTTTTACAACCACTCTTCCCGACAATTTTCTTGCTGCCGGAAATCAATTTGTTTTGCATTGTGACGGACTTGACCAAAAAGGACTCATTTACGTAAATGGCAAAGAAGCCGGGGCGTTCAACAACGCATTTATTTCATACAATTTCGACCTTACTCCTTTCCTGAAAGATAAAAACAATACGCTGGCAATCATTTTCGAGTGTTCGCCTTCGTACCTCGGCCACAGCTGCTGGACTTCCAAAATTAAAGACTGGAAGCCACGCTTTTATTATGGCTGGGACTGGACTCCCCGAATTGTACAGGTTGGAGTTTGGGACAATGTTTATTTACAAATCTCGAAAAAAGATGACGTTCGGATTAGCAATCTGCAAGTTACAACCGATGCCGACATGCAAAAAGACCTTGGCGAATTAAGAATAAAAGTCAATCTTCCTGGTGCAAAAAATAATAACATCCGTATAAGCCTGAATGATCTCACCGGGAAATCGGTGCTTGATGAAACTCTTTCTGCAACCGAATTATCAGGAATGAAACTATGGAATAACCTGAAAATTAAACGTTGGTGGCCCAACGGCAATGGTGAACAGCCATTGTATAAACTATCGGTCGATTTACTTGACCCTACCGGAAAATCGCTTCAAAAAATAGACAAGAAATTGGGCTTCAAGCATGTGGAATGGCTTCCCTGCAAAGGCGCGCCAGCCAATGCCGACCCATGGATTTGCAGTATAAACAACAAACCAATTTTCCTTCAGGGAATAAACTGGACTCCCATACTTCCCAACTTTGCCGATGTAAATAAAGAGCAATACATTAAGCTATTAACTACTTACAAAAATCTGGGGATCAACACTATTCGAATTTGGGGCGGAGGATTCCCGGAGAAAGACTGGCTATATGAACTTTGCGACCAACTGGGCATTTTGATTTGGCAGGATTTCCCGATTTCATCGTCGGGTCTCGACAATTATCCACCTACGGATCAGGTTGTCATCAACGAAATGACCCACATTGTTAAGCATTACCTCGACAGGCTCCAGCACCATGTTTCTATCCTCATTTGGTGCGCAGGTAACGAGCTATATGAACTGGAAAACAACGTCGTTCCGGTTACCGATAAGCACCCGATGATCAAGGCCATGAAAGAATGGGTTAACCTGCAAGACCCACAGCGGAGGTTCCTGACAGGAACGCCTTCAGGCCCAAATAAAACCGGTGGGTGGAAAAACTTTGGCCAGGGAATTAACTGGGATGTTCATGGCCCGTGGAATTTACCTTTTGCAAGCGACGATTCGACAATGGTTTCGGTTGACCGTTTCTGGAAAACCGACGATGCTCTCTTTCATTCAGAAGTTGGCGTTCCCGGAGCCATGTCTGCCGAAATGATCAATAAATACAAAGGAAAATACGATGCTTTACCCGCCAATACCGCCAATCCGTTTTGGCGAAATGTTAACTGGTGGATTGAATGGAATGACTATTTGAAATATCGTAAAAACCAACCGGCTAATTCGCTCAGCGACTATGTGGAGTGGAGCCAGAAACGACAAACCGAAGGACTTTGCATTGCACTCCGTAACTGCAAAAACCGCTTTCCTGCCTGCGGTGGGTTTATCATCTGGATGGGGCACGACAGTTTCCCTTGCCCTGTAAACACCTCGATTATCGATTTCGATGGAAATCTGAAACCTGTAGCTTACGAACTCGAAAAAATATTTAAAACCAACTAAAAAACAACAAATTATGAAACGAAGTGAGATTAATCAGATTATTAAAGAAGCTAAAAGCTTCATGAGTGGCAAACAATTTTTTTTACCTCCCTGGGCTCATTGGAGTGTTGCCAACTGGCAGAAAAACAAATCAACAGCCGAAGAAATAACAACAAACATGCTGGGCTGGGACATTACCGATTTTGGTTCGGGCGACTTCCTGAAACGGGGCTTGTTTCTGTTTACGATCCGCAACGGCAAATTCAATGTGGATAAAAAACCGTATGCCGAAAAAATAATGATTGTGGAAGAAAACCAGGAAACGCCAATGCACTTTCACTGGAGTAAAATGGAAGATATTATTAATCGCGGCGGCGGTAACCTGGTCATCGAACTGTACAACTCCACGCCCGACGAAAAGTTTGCTGATACGCCGGTAACTTTTAAAACCGATGGCATTACCCGCACAATTGAAGCTGGCGGGAAAGTGATACTTACTCCCGGCGAAAGCATTTGCCTGGAACAAGGTATTTACCACCGTTTTTACGGAGAGGAAGGCAAGGGAAAAGTGCTGGTTGGCGAGGTTAGCATGGTAAACGACGATGCCAACGATAATTGTTTTTACGAAACCATTGGCCGTTTTCCAACCATCGACGAAGACGAACAGCCTCTTCACCTGCTGGTTTCTGATTACGCCAAATTTGTTAGCTAATATGAGCCACACAATTAAAATATCGGGCACTGGCTGTGCTTTGGTCGATTACCTGTATAAGCCGGTCAATTTTCATAGCGAGGCCATGAGCCCCTACCTCTCAGTAAAAACGGGCGATGGCGGATTAGCCCCCGGACGGCTTGTTTTTACCGAAGAACTCGAACGGTTTGCTTCAGAAAAATACCTGAATATTCGAAACAAAATTGTGAACGGACAGCAACCCGTTGCCCTAAATATTGGTGGGCCGTCTATTGTTTCGCTCATCCATGCAGCTCAGTTGCTGCACGATTTTCCGGCTGAAGTTAATTTCTGGGGCTGCAAAGGAAAAGATTCAGGAGCCGCATTCCTTGACGAGAAGCTCGGAAAAACTCCGTTGAAAATCAGCAAATACAAAACCGGGAACCTTTACACTCCGTTTACCGATGTTCTTTCTGACCCGGATTTTGACCACGGAAATGGCGAACGAATTTTTGTCAACAACATTGGCGCTGCAGGCGAACTTTTACCCGAAGACCTGGATGAATCGTTTTTCGAAGCCGACATTGTTGTGTTTGGCGGAACAGCAATCGTACCCGAAATACACAATCACCTAACCGAATTGCTTCAGGCTGCAAAAGACAAGGGGTGCATCACGGTTGTCAACACGGTTTACGATTTCATAGCTGAAAAAACCAATCCGGAGAAACGCTGGCCCCTTGGCAAAAGCGATAAAAGTTATGTCCTCATCGATTTACTGATTACCGATTACGAAGAAGCACTCCGGTTAAGCGGCGAACACGATATAATGGCAGCCATCCGGTTCTTTCAGGAAAAGGAAGTTGGATCGCTGGTCATTACCAACGGTTCAAAAAACATATACGCATGGTCGTCAGGAAAATTTTTCAAACCACTCGATTTAAGCGAATTACCTGTTTCCGGCTTGGTGGCCCAGCAAATAAAATGTGGAACAAACGGCGACACAACTGGCTGCGGCGACAATTTCGCCGGGGGAATACTTGCCTCTCTGGTTATGCAGTTAAATGCTGGCAGGCCGACTCCCGACCTTAAAGAAGCCTGTTGCTGGGGAGTTGTTTCGGGCGGATACACTTGCTTTTATATCGGCGGAACCTACTTCGAAGAATTCCCCGGCCAGAAATTTCAGAAACTGAAACCTTATTATGAACACTACAAAAAACAACTGGGAATTTAATCCTAAAAAGATAGTCATTTTCGGTGCCGGAAAAATTGGGCGTTCGTTCATCGGACAACTGTTTGGAACCAATGGATACGAGGTGGTTTTTGTTGATGTCGATCCGCACATCGTTCAATTACTCAACCAACGCACCGAATACCGCGTAGTTATCAAAAGCGATACCGACACTGAAATTGTTGTCCGAAATGTCAGCGCTATTTCAGGTTTAGATGCTGAAAAAGTATCGGAAGCTGTTGCTACGGCAGGTATCTTGGCGGTTTCAGTCGGGAAAAATGCGCTTTCAAAAGTAATTCCGGTTATTGCCAAAGGCTTGCTGATAAGAAATGAAAAGAGTGGAAACGCTCCTCTCGATATTATTCTGGCCGAGAATATGCGCGATGCCGCCGGTTTCGCAAAAGAAAAGCTGACGGAAAACCTTCCGCCAAGGTATCCACTTAATGATTTAGTCGGATTGGTTGAAACCAGCATTGGGAAAATGGTCCCGATTATTCCGGAAGCCGAGTTGGAGAAAGACCCGCTGGTTGTTTTTGCTGAACCTTACAATACGCTCATCGTCGATAAAAAAGGATTTAAAGCGCCTATTCCTGAAGTGAATGGCCTTGCACCCAAAGAAAACATTAAAGCCTGGGTTGACCGTAAAGCGTTTATTCACAACCTGGGTCATGCCACAGCCGCTTACTATGGATTTTTTAAACATCCCGAAGCTGTTTATATGTACGAGGTACTAGCCGACCCGGATGTTTACAGCTTTACCCGCGAAACAATGATACAGTCGGCCCAAATGCTTCAGTTTGTCTATCCTGACGATTTTACAAGCTCTAATTTGATCAACCATGTTGACGACTTGCTTATCCGCTTTCAGAATAGAGCACTGAAAGACACCGTTTTTCGCGTTGGACAAGATCTTGTTCGCAAACTTGGCACCGACGACAGATTCATGGGCGCAATTCATCTGGCCCGAAAAGTTGGTATGGCCCACGACCGAATTATTCATGCAATGGCTTACGGATTTTGCTTTGGTGCCAAAGACGAAAGCGGGCATCAAATTCCATCTGATGCAGATTTGGTGAATGCTGCCGCAAATGACTTTAAAGCTACTCTGGTCAGCAAGTTGGAATTCGATGCGCTGGAAGATCTTCCAACCATAAAGCAGTTAAGTAAATATTACGAACAGATCGCATAAAACTTCACACCTCAACCAACCAAGTATCTATAAACAAACAATATAAAAACATGGTCAGGAAAAAGATTTTTACCATACTGATTTATTTTCTGGGAACTTTTGGTCTTCTTCAGGCGCAAAATCCCAATCTTATTGCACCCGAATTTGGGGTAACTTACGACGCTTCATCGGCCAACCCAAACCCGCCATCGCGTGGAAGAGCCCTCAATCTGGGTCGCGAAGCCTATCAGGTTCGCTGGGAAACCGATAAAGAAATTGAAGGCGCCTGGGTTAGCGTAAAATGGGAAAAACCGCAAACAGTAAAAGAACTGTGGCTCATTACAAAATCGTGGGGCTACAACATGACTCTTGAGCCTGATGCTGAACGAGGAAACTACATGGTTCCTCAAAAAATACAAATTACCTGTTCCGATGGCACCCAAGCTGATGCTGAAGTGCAAAATGCCGAATATTTTCAGGTGATTACCTTTCCTAAAGCCTTGCAAACCAGCTTGATCAAATTCACAATTAAAAAAGTTTGGCCCAATTCGGGTGTTGACCGCACCGGGCTTTGCAAATTACGCGTTTTTGCACAGGAGCACGCCACCGGATTTACGCTGTCAACTTACGAGATGTTTGACGTTCAAAACGATCAGGCTGTTCAATCAGCAAAAATCGAAATTGTAAACCGTGGTTCTGATGTTAAAAATGCTACGCTTGAATTAACCAATGCCGGCAAAAAATTCGGTACAGTCAAACTCGACGACATCCCTGCCAATTCGGTAGTCACACAGGAAATCTGGATTCCGGCAGCTTATGCCGAAAGCAATCTGGTATGCAAAATCAAAGATCCGGGCAACCATTTCCCCAAAGCTGAAAATTTTACACTGAAACCTTACAACAAAAGCTATTTCGATGGAGGTCAGCTCGATATTATTGCTACGAACCATAACGACCTTGGCTGGCTCAACACGCAGGCTTTAACAGCACTGTACCGCGCTGATACGCTGATTGCTCCTGCTCTTAACCTGATGAAAACCAATCCGGAGTTTAAATACTCGATGGAGTCAATCGAATACTTAAAAGAATTCCTGAAAATTCATCCGGAGCGCAAAGACGAACTCATTCAACGCATCCGCGAAAAACGGTTCTCGTTTGGTGGAAGCTACATCCAAAACCTTCAGGCACATGTTGGTCAGGAGAAACTGGTACGCCAGTTTTACTATGGCCGTCGCTGGCTCAAAGAAACTTTTCCGGGTTGCGACACGCATTTTTACATCAATACCGATGTTCCGGGAGTAACTTACCAATTGCCACAGGTGCTGAAGAAATGCGGCATCGATTACATTATTCAGGGCCGGTTCCCCTGGGGTTTCTACAACTGGCAAGGGCTCGACGGAACGACTATCCCCATGTTTGCATTCCGTTACGGAGCCGAATCGCGCATGATCAATCCGAATAACCGCGTGGGTTACCTCAAATTCCTGAACGAACGCGAATACTATTACAAACCGCGCCAGTTACCCAAATCGGTATTGTACGATTTTAACTCCGACTATCTTCCACCCTGTCCCGAACTGATTCCGTTTGCAAAAAAGCAGAACGAAGTGATGACACAATTTGCAGCAAAATGGAACGAAAAATATAAGGCTGAGCCCGAAAAACAAATAGCTCCGCCCAAAATCAGGTTTACAGAACCCAACGAAGCGTTAAAAGATTTCTTCGGAAATGGTGAGTTAAACATAGAGACTGCTAAAGGCGACTATCCGATGGCCTGGGCCTATTACGATGAGCCCGGCCACCGCGATGGTCTTTTGATGGGACGCAAAGGACACAACACGCTCATCAAAGCCGAAGGCTTGTTTGCCTCGTTAAACGCCATTGATTCATCCATAAAATATCCTCAGGATAAATTCGACGAAGGCTGGCTGGCTAACTGCTGGCCCGATCATGGCTGGGGCGGAAACCGCGGAATTTTGGGCGACCAGGTTTGCGTTGATTCATACTCCAAATCGCTGAAAGTAGCCGAATCGCTGACCAGTGAAGCTGAATCGGAATTGCTGAACCGCGTGCCACAGGGAACTGCAACACAAATTCCGGTAGTAATTTACAACCAAAGCAGCTGGTCGCGCAATGGTTATGTAACCTGCAAAATCAGCTATCCGGCAACATGGAAAGGATTGGAACTAAAAGACGCTTCAGGCAAACTTATTCCTGCTGAAATGGTAAACCATTCGCCCGAAAAACATGAAATTGAAATTGGCATAATGGCCTCTGAAATTCCTTCGATTGGTTACCAAACATACTATGCCTGCGAAGCAAAAACCTTTCCTCAGGGATATACCGATTTTAAAAATGAAAGTATTGAGAATGAACTGATTTCGGTAAAATTTGGAACAGGCGGAATATCATCATTCTATGATAAAGTTCGGAAACAGGAAGTTTTCAAAACAGAGAAATTCTTCGGTGGAGAAGTTATCCAAATGACTGCACCAACGGTAGCCTGGGAAAACCAGGAGCCGGTAACCATGGACGATTTCGATAAAACCAGTATGCACGAGTTTAAAACCATCCGCTCGGTCGAAAGCCCGCTTCGCTATATCGTTGAAAAAGAAGCTAAAATGAAGTATTTCACCCTGCGCGAACGGTTTATCATCTCCAAATCAACAGGCGAATTGCTTATTGAAGCCGACGTACTAAACTGGTCCGGCGAAAAAGCCAAAGAACTCCGCATTGTTTTCCCGATGAATATGGATAAAACATTCAGCTCAACGTATGATGTTCCGTTTGGCCGTGTTGAAATTGACCGTGGCGACAACGTTGACTTCTCGAATTTGCCCGACAATTATGAATGTCAGTTCTATCCGGCAATCTACGGACGAAAATACCTGCCTTTCCGCGAGGCTGTTAACTGGGTGGACGTTTCAACCGGAACATACAAAGGCTATGGTTGCCTGTTTGCTTCGGATATGACAGTTCACCTTTTTAAAGATGAGACGACCAATCCGGTAGATTATCCGCTGGTTCAGCACGTATTGCTTGCAACCCGCGAAAGCTTTGGCTGGAACCCAAAATATTCGTTTACACAGGCAGGTTCGCACTCCTATCGCATGGCCCTTTACCTGCACGACGGCAACTGGCGTTATGCACAAAAAGAAGGGCTGGCATTCAACAATCCGTTAACCGCTTTAGCCGGAAAAGCAACAAAACCTGCAAGTTCTGTACTTCCAGCATCGCAGAGTTTCCTGAAAGTTTCACCTGAAAATATTGTGGTTTCAACCCTAAAAAAGGCTGAAGACGGGAATGGCTCAATCGTTCGCTTCTACGAAACTGAAGGAAAATTCGCCAAGGCTAAACTTACCGGATTTAAACCCTTCAGCAAAGTTATCCTGACCAGCATGCTTGAATACGACGAAAAAACCTTGCCGGTAAATGCCGACGGAAGCGTGAATGTTTCGGTTAAACCTTATGAAATCATTACGATACGAATAAAATAGGCCCTTTTAAAATTAAACACAGCTACGATTAAAGTGGAGACACCGGATTACCGGATCGTCTCCACTTTATCAAAAAAAATGACTAGCAAACCTTAACTAATGCCAATGCTTCAGCAAAAAATAATCGGAGTACTCATTTTTGTCTTTGCATCTTGGTTTGTCGCAATGGCCCAAAACGAACAGCCCAATTTGGTCTCGTCCAAATATGGCGTAAGCTTCGATGCATCTTCTGCCGATTTGAATCCGCAATTTCTGGGCCGGCCATCCAACCTTGCGAAGGATATTCTTCAACTGCGATGGGAAGCCAACAACGAGAAGGAAGGAGCATGGGTAAGCATCAACTGGCCTAAACCGCAAACCATTAAAGAATTGTGGATCATCGGGAAAGCAAAACCTTACGATATTGTACTCGATCCGTACATGCGAACTGCCAACTATTTGGTTCCACGCAAGATAAACCTGACATTTTCGGACGGAAGTAAACTGGCGGCAGAGCTTCGTCTGAGCGACGATTACCAGATCATTACCCTTCCGGAAGCAAAAACGACACAAACTATCCGCATTCAGGTAGAAAGCGTTTGGGAAGGTTCAGGCAAAAAAAACACCGGACTTTGCAAGGTTAAAGCATTTGCCCAATCGCACGAAGTCGGTTTCCAACCTCATTTTTTTGAATTGTACGATGTAAAAAACGATCAACCGGTGCAATCGGTAAAACTGGAAATCACTAACCTGGGAAGTTCAGTCAACGATGCTCAATTACAGGTTTCCGACAACGGGAAAGAATTTTGTTCGATTAAGCTGAACGAAATTCCGGAGAATTCGGTCACTATGCAGCAAATATGGTTGCCCATCGTTTACACCGACCAAAAGCTAACATTCTGCATAAAAACAGAAACTAAGCGTTTCCCGAAAAGTCAGCTTATCGAAGTAAAAGCATACAACAAAAATTATTTCGACGGCGGAACAATGAACATCATGATGGCTAACCACAACGATTTGGGTTGGCTCAATACGCAGGCTATAACAGCCGATTATCGCTCCGACGTACTAATTGCCCCGGCACTGGATATGATGAAAACCAATCCGGATTTTAAATACATGATGGAATCGGTGGAATATCTGAAAGAGTTTTTGGTCAGGCATCCGGAGCGAAAGGAAGAATTGGTTGAGCGCATGCACGAAGGTCGTTTCACCTTTGGAGCAAGCTATGTTCAAAATTTACAGGTGCATGTTGGTCAGGAAAAACTGATTCGCCAGTTCTACTACGGACGGCGATGGCTCAAAGAAAATATTCCGGGTTGCGACACGCATTATTACATCAATACTGATGTGCCTGGCTTCTCGTATCAAATGCCACAAATCCTAAAAAAATCGGGAATCGATTATACCATACAGGGGCGTTTACCCTGGGGATTTTATTACTGGCAAGGACTCGACGGCACCTCTATCCCCATGTTTGCATTTAGTTACAACGACCCGCACGGGCTGCTGAATCCGAAAAACAACACCGGATGGATGAAATTCATCAACCAGCGCGAATATTTCTTCAAACCGCGTCAGCTCCCCAAAACTATGCTGTACGATTTCGATGCCGACTATCTGCCTCCCTGCAAAGAAATGCTTCCGTTTGTCGAAAACCAGAATGCAACCATGAAGTTGTTTGCCGAGAAATGGAATACGCACTACCGGAACGAGCCGGAGAAACAGATTCATCCACCCAAACTGAAATTTGTTGAGCCAGAAAGTGCCTTGAAAGAATTTTTCGGGAACGGCCAATTAAACACCGAAACGATTAAAGGCGACTGGCCGCTTTCGTGGGCCTACTACGACGAACCAGCCAACCGCGAAGGATTACTTGCCGGGCGAAAAGCCTGCAACATGCTTACCGGTGCTGAAGGATTGTTTGCTTCAATAAAACAGGTAAATCCTTCGGCCAACTATCCACAAAACAAGTTCGACAAAGGCTGGCTGGCCAACTGCTGGCCCGATCACGGCTGGGGCGGAAATCGCGGACCTGTTACCGATAGCTTTTATGTGGCTTCGTACCGTAAATCGGAGGAAATTGCCCGTGCGCTGGTAAAAACGGCTCAGGAACAATTTCTAAAATCGGTTCCGCAACCCGGCAACGACCAAATCCCGGTGGTTGTTTACAATCCTTGCAGTTGGGAACGTACCGAATTAGCTTCGTGTACGGTTTCTTATCCTGAAAACTGGAAAGCCTTTCAACTGAAAGATGTCCACGGAAATCAGGTGCCGTTTGAGCTGGTTTCTAAAACAGAAAATCAATCTCAGGCAGAAATCATACTGCTGGCTGGGAAGGTTCCATCGCTTGGATATCAAACACTTTACGCTTCTCCGACGAACCGTTTTCCGGAAAACAAAACCAACATTCCAGCCGATTCTATCGAAACCGAATTGGTTAAAATCAGGTTCGGAACCGGAGGGATTGCTTCCTATTTCGACAAAACAAGAAACCTGGAGATACTGCGAACTGACAAATTTTTCGGTGGCGAAGTCATTCAGTTTACTGCTCCAGGCACCGCATGGGAAAAAGTATTACCGGTGAATATGAACGATTTTGACAAAACCAGCCGGCACGATTTTAAAACCATTCGGACTCAGGAAAGTTCGCTTCGCTACATCGTCGAAAAAGAAGCAAAATTCAGCTACTTTACACTACGTGAACGGTTTATCCTGAATAAATTTTCAAGTGAATTGATCGTTGAAGCCGATGTACTAAACTGGACAGGTGAAAAAGCACGCGAATTGCGGATCGCATTTCCATTAAATCTCGACCGGTCGTTCAAAGCCAGCTACGAAATTCCTTTTGGCACCGTTGAAATGGGGCGCGACGAAATCGACTATTCCATACTTCCAGAGAATTACGAATGCCAATTCAATCCAGACAAATACGGACGAAAAGACCTTCCCTACCGCGAAGCCGTTAATTGGATCGATGTTTCTTCGGGCGATTACCAGGGAAAAGGTTGCCTGTTTGCTTCCGACATGACCGTCCATCTGTTTCGCGACGAAACGGCCAATCCGGTTGATTATCCGGTAGTTCAACACGTGCTGCTTTCGTCAAGGGAAAGTTTGGCCTGGAATCCGGAATATTCATTCACTCAGGCAGGATCGCACAGCTACCGCATGGCTTTGTATCCACACCCAGGGGGCTGGCGGGTTGCCTATAAAAACGGACAGGCTTTCAACAAACCGTTAATCGCATTTTCCGGAAAAGGAAGCGGAAACACGACCTTCCCAACCGCTCAAAGTTTTCTAAAGGTTGAGCCATCCAACATCATCATTTCGGCAATGAAACAGGCTGAAGACGGAAAAGGAACCATTGTACGCTTTTATGAAGCCGAAGGTAAATTCACCAAAGCGAAGATCAGCGGATTTAAACCTTTTAGCAAAGTTACCCTAACCGATATGATTGAATATGACGAAAAAAACCTGCCAGTGAATGCCGATGGTAGCGTGGACATTTCGGTAAAACCATGGGAAATCATGACAATACGAATACAATAACCAACTAAACTATGAACCACAGAGAACGAATTTTATCAGCAATTAATCACCGACAGCCCGACCGAATCCCGCTCGATTTGGGAGCAACACCCAGCTCGGGTATATCGGTAGTAGCATACCAAAATCTGGTTAGCCATCTGGGTTTATCAAACAAGAAAAATCACGCGTACGATGTGATTCAGCAGGTTACTCAGCCTGAAATGGAATTGCTCGACTTATGGGGCGTAGATGTATTCGATATCGGTCGTTTTTTTAATACCGACGAAAATTATTGGCACGAACTGGAGCTAATTAAAGGCTATCCTGCCTTGTACCCCAAATGGTTCTCCCCGGAAATGCAAACCGACGGCGTTTGGCTGGCTCCCGGAAAATGCGGCGAGATGATTGGGAAAATGCCCGTTGGAGCTACCTTCTTCGATCAGCTGATTTTTCCTTATGCCGATGCTTATCCTGAAAACTATAAAAATCTGGGATTCGATATGTCGCGCACCGTGTGGGGTGGTTTCGGCTTCACTCCGTTTGACCGGATTGACGAACCCAATTTCTGGACTTCGCTTCGTGAAAAAGCTCTGGAAGCCCGCGCCAATACCGATCGCGCACTTTTAATCGGTGTGGGATGCAACCTCTTCGAATGGGGAACTTTCCTTCGCCGGATCGACAATTTCCTGATGGATTTATACATGGAACCGGAAAATGTACATCGTTTGCTCGACGCGCTTCTGGAAAGCCACCTGAAATTTTTAGCCAAAGTGTGCGAGTCTGTAGGCGATATTGTTGACATCATCAAATTTGGCGACGACCTGGGAACCAATACCGGTCCGCTGTTCGACACCGAAACCTATTGCGAGTTTTTCAAGCCGCGTCACCAAATGATGTGCGACTTTGTGAAAGCACATTCTTCGGCACATACCATGCTTCATTCATGCGGCGGCATTTACGAGCTGATTCCGCACCTGATCGAGGCGGGTTTTGAAATACTGAATCCGATACAAATCAATGCGATCAACATGAACCCGGCTGATTTGAAACGCGAATTTGGCAAAGACCTGACCTTCTGGGGCGGTGGCATTAACACCCAAAGTATCCTGAACCGGGCAACTCCACAACAAGTGAAAGATCACGTGAAACAGAACCTCGAAGTTTTTGGCAAAGATGGTGGTTATGTGTTTAATACCATTCACAACATCATGCCCGATGTTCCTGCCGAAAACCTGGTTGCTATGATCGAAACCTTGCAAGAGTTCAGGTAGAAAGACAAAAGTAAAAAAGAAAAAGGCAGAAGGCAGAAGTAAAAACAGACAGAAAAAGATGAATAGCGGAGACAAAAATGGCCTGAAAGGCCAATATATTCTAGCCCAGGGCATTGCCCTGGGTTTAAAAACGGAGATTAAAATCGTCCGCGCACTAACGTCATTTAAGGAGACATTGTTGTTTCGGACGAAATGGAGCAACTCATATTCAATTCCAAACAATGTATTGCAATTCCGTCCGCAAAAAGATTTTTGCCTTGAATATCCTATTTCGGCGGACGGCTATCCAGGCATGTCATTTACCCAGGGCGACGTTTCGGTCGTTCCTCCCGAATCTCTGCCCGGGGCTGGAATATGCTGGCCTTTCAGGCCGACAAAAAACGCACATCAAGACCGAGCAGCATAAATCGACATTGCCATAACTAATATAAAATGAACCGATTACTACTTATATTCCTTTTTATTTCACAGCTTGTTCTGGCTCAAAACCCGGAACATGTTCGGCTGGAAACGCTTATTCCGGTTCTGCAAAAATCGGAAGCCAGCGAGCTTAAAATCAACAAAAGCATTGGCGGAAACACATTAAATATCAATGGTACAAGTTATTCCAATGGACTGGCGATGGAAACCAACAGCGAAGTTTATTTCGAACTGAATGGGAATTTTAAAGCCTTCGAGGCCACCATCGGACTTGACAATGAGTTAAAACCATACAATGAAAAAACCGGGCTTTGTTTCCAGGTTTTTGGCGATGGGAGAAAACTATTCGACAGTGGAAAAATGATCATCAGTAGCCAAACAGCTAACCTTAACATCGACATTTCAGGAGTAAATATCCTGAAACTGGCGGTTTGTCATTCCGGCGAAAAAATGCGCCACGGACATGCCGATTGGGTTAATCCATTGTTGACCAGAGTTTCAGAAAAGAACACAACAAATTCGGTATCTGCAAAATATCAGGTTAAAAGAAAATCGATAGAACTCGAATTAAGCGAGGACGGACAAATTGCCGGTATAAAGTTTGGAAAGAGCAAAACCATCGTTCCTTTTTCAGGCAAAACAAACCTGCCGCTTTGCTCCAAATCCAACCTAATCGCAAAAAAACTGGAAAATGGAGGCGTCGAATTTTCGTACCTGTTAACCCAACAGGAAACCAATCGTCAATGCCAACTAACGGAACGCTATGTTCCGACCGAAAATAGTATTCGCTGGGAGATGGAAATCACCGGGACGAAAGACTCGTGGAGCTGCCCTATTGAAAGTGTCCTCTCATGGCCGGTTTCCAGTCAATCGCAAATTTGGCTACCTTGGGGAAACCCCGATGGAAAAGCAATACCAGCAGAATGGGATCGCGAGTTTGAGTGGCAGGACCCATTGGTTGCCATGCCATTTTACAACCAGACCTTCAATTACGGAATGCCCGATTACCCCGAGGGAAACCGTGGTTATGTGGCCTACGACGGAAACAATGTTTCGCTGCCCATGGCAACAATTATTGAGACATCGTCTAACCAGGCTCTTTCGCTGATCTGCTCTCCTGAAGATGCTATCCTATTCCAAAACATTGATATTACAAAAACCGGAGAAATCCGTTTTTCAAGATATTACAACCGAATTTGTCCTGAAAAGACTATCCGTTTCTCTGCCGACCTGGTAGCACACCAGGCCGATTGGCACGGAGGTTTGCAATGGATGGTCAATCGTTATCCGAACTACTTTAACCCGGCGCTGCCATTGGCCGATGAGATTGCCGGCTGCGGTTCCTACTCGTCTTATGAAGGACCGCTGGAAGCTGCCCGCTTTCAGAAAATGGGCTATCGCCTCAATTGGAAAGCCAGTTTCGACTTCCCCTACATGGGCTTGTTCATTCCTCCAGTGAAAAGTGATGCCGAAAAATGGACCAAATTTAATGCCGGTTCCGATGGAAAATGGAACGGAAAAAGCGATCAGACATCGGTTGATCAGCTCAACAAATACGGCGAACAAATGCGCTCAATGGGCTTCTATGTACTCGACTATTTTAACATGACTGAAATAGGCTATGAGTTACGCGGAATTGATGCTCCTGATCCTAAGACACTCGGGAACGATGAACTTTGGAAAAACCCCAAAGCATTCATCCAGAAAAATTTAAGCGAAGCTGTATTGATGACCAACTGGAAAGGCTATCCATTTTTGGGTGGAAATCCACTGTTCACCTGGGGCGATGCCGTTATTACCGATCCGGGTGACCCAGCCTATCAGAAATTCCTGATCACTCAGGCCGACCAGCTGATCCGACACATGAAGTTTTCATCCGGAATTTGTATCGACCGTACCGATCACACCCGTGCATTCAACACACGAAGCGACGACGGCTTTACCTGGTGGCACGAAAAACCCGCCCGCGCACTGGTTAACAGTTGGAAAGAAACGCTCGAAAAAGTGTCGGAAAAATTTCATCAGGCCGGAAGAGTGGTATATGTCAACGACCACAACCACCGCATCGATATGATGAAAGACATCGACGGTTTTTACGACGAAGCCGGACATTTGGGAACTTCGCTTAACAATACGGCGTTCCTTGCACTGCGTAAACCCATTGTAACCTGGACTGCCTCAACTAAAACACTGGGAACCAATCCTGACAAATATTTTCAGAGCCTGCTGTATATGGGAGCTTTTCCAACAGCACCGGTTACCGGAAACGACCATACCATTGTTCCCGACCCTACCACCGATTCCTATTACCTGCAATACGGACCTCTTCTGAATTTACTGCGTGGAAAAAAATGGGTTCTCGAACCGCATGTTCTTCAGGTTGAAAACAATGCAGCCAAAGCCAATCTGTTTAAGGTTCCCGAAGGTTTGGTAATACCGGTTGTATTTGCCACCACTGAAAATCCGGTAAAAATAAAAATTGCCCGTTCTGCTGAAATTGGGAATCTGGTAAGTGCAACCGTGTTAAGTCCCGATTCGGAAAAAGAAACGCCAATAAAAATTACATCCAGGAAAGGATATTACGAGCTGAATGTTCCGGCAGGAAAAAGAGGCGTAATGGTGAAAATAAGGCAAAAGTAAAAAGGCAAAAGGCAAAAGGTAAAAGTAAATTGCAGATGAATAATATCGGAGACAAAAACGGCATGGAAGGACAACATACACTAGTTCAAGGCGAGACCTATTCTTTGCCGTCTGCTTTAGCTGACGGATTAAAGACAACTAAAAAATTCAACATTTTCCACATTCCCCCTCTTTGGGAGGGGGTTAGGGGGAGGCTATTCTTTTTTTTAATCGGCTTGGCCATCACCTTTAATCTGGCCGCACAAACACCCCAGCCAACGGACAAATGGGGGAAAACCTCGTTCATTTCCGAAGCTTCTTCTACGCTCAACGGAACAAAACCACTGGCAAACTGGATATGGGATTCAGGAGTAGAAAACCCACAAAACTATTACCTGCTGGTACGTAAATCGTTTACCCTGAAAAGTAAGCCAGCTCAGGCAAAAGCCTATATTTCAGCATTTGCATCAGCCGACGTGTATATCAACGGTAAATTGCTCGAACGCTGCCCCATGAACTGCGACCCGGAATTTCAATGCTACGATTATTTCGACATCACCTCGTACCTTCAAAAAGGCGAGAACTGCATTTCGGCTGTCGTGTGCAACTTCGGACTTGGAATGCACCACCAGATCAATGCCCGCGGAGGTTTTTTCTTTCAAGGCAAACTGGATTTTGCAGATAAAACCTCAACGAATATGCTGAGCGACAATACCTGGAAAGTGACTCAGGCAAAGGCATGGAATTCCCAGTCGAAATTACGCAACCCCAAAGCCCACCTGATTGGCTTTATCGAAGAGTTTGATGCCCGGCTGATGCCCGAAGGTTGGCAAAACGTTGGATTTAACGATTCGGCCTGGGAAAATGCCAAAGCAATCGGAGTTCCGCCAGTTGCTCCGTTCAATCGTTTGGTGGTAACCGAACGCCCACTGCTTACCCGAAAAATGGTGAAGCCTTACCGAAAATGGAAAGTCAACAACCGGATCGTTTACGATTTTGGTACTGAAATAGCCGGTTATCCGCAATTCACCATCAATGCCAAAGAAGGAATTCAATTCGAAATCGGCACTTCCGAACGACTGGACACCAACAAAGTAGCTCTAATCCGCGCCGATACCGATCATTCTGAAAAATATACCACAAAAAAAGGCATCCAAACCTGGCGGCCATACACTTGGTCGGGCTTCCGGTATTTCTCCATTGAAGCTAATGCTGACGTTCAGATACAGGATGTTTGTGCTGAATTTGCCCATTTCACCTACGAAGAAGAAAGTACTTTCGAATGTTCTGATAAACAACTTACCGAATTCTGGCAAATTGGCAAACACACCATGCTGCTCAACTCGATGGACACCTACGTTGATCCCTGGCGCGAACATACGCAGTACATTGCCGGTGACTCGCGCTTTATGATGGTTTTCGGGAACTACTGTTTTGGCAAAAGTTCGCGTTTTCTGACTGCTTACAACATACTTTGTGGTGCCGAATCGCAGCGTTGGCGTAACGACGGAGCCATCCGCGCCCGCTACCCCACCGACCATTATATGGAACCCGGAAGATCGGGCTACATCCCCGACTACCAGTTGGAATGGATACTGATGATGCACGAATATTTCATGTACTACGGAAATGATGAACTGATTCAAAGCCTGTATCCGAATTTGAAGAAGCTAATGGAGTATTTTCGCCCGTTTGTTGATACTCAGCTTGGATTATTGGCGAACATGCCGGGCTGGATTGTTCTGGATCATCCGGATACTTATCCGATGGACCAGAAGAAAATCATTACCGGCCTCAACTGCCTGTATTACGGAGCCTTGAATGCAGCTGCAAGTATTGCCTCCGACGTTGCAAAAGACCCCAATCAGGCCAAGCTATGGAAAGAACAGGCCGGACAACTGAAAGGAAACATCAACAAATGGCTTTGGTCTGAAAAAGATCATGCCTACCTCGATAGTTACGAAAGTACCCACATTGGCCAGCAATCGCAGGCTTATGCCTTGTTGTATGGAGTGCCTGAAAGCAACCAGAAAGCTGATGTCATTCAGCAAATCCTGAAACGGGGCAAAGGCAGCGAGCAATCGTTCGCCTATTGGGTTCTTTATTCCGTAATGAGCGAAGGAAACACGCAATGGGCACTCGATTACATGCGTAAATACTGGGGAGAACAAACCAAACTCGACTTTTTCACCGGAGCCTGGCACGAAGCATGGAATACCAAATGGGGATCAACCTCCCACGCCTGGTGTTCAGGACCAACAGCCTTGCTTTCTCAGAAGGTATTGGGCATTGAACCGCTGGATTACGGCTGGAAAATTTTCAGGGTAAAACCACAAACAGGCGATTTGCTATGGGCTAAAGGAACTGTTTCAACTGTAACCAGAAACATTTCGGCAGCCTGGGAAAAATCGGCAGGGCGCCATTTTTCACTAAACCTGAATGTTCCGCAAGGTGCTGCCGCCGGTGTTTATCTGCCAACTTCCGATTTAAATTCGGTGAAGATAAATGGGGAAAAATTGTCTGAAAAGACCGGAATCAAACCCCATTTAGAAGAAGACAAATGGGTTGTACTAACCGTGAGTGCTGGTATGTATCAATTTGAATGTGAAACGCAGGAATAAACTAAAACCAAATAACGATGAATCCAATAAAAGATCAGCTTACCAGTTATCGTGAAAAATTCGGTAACGAACTGCACAACAATATTCTTAAATACTGGATGACCTATTCCGTAGAAAAAAACGGGCGCGGATTTTACGGCGCTGTCGATATGAACAACCAGCCGGTTCTGTCGGCCAATAAAACCAGCGTACTCAATGCACGAATCCTTTGGACATTTGCCCAGGCTGCCATCCAATTCAACGAACCAAAATATGCCGAAATAGCCGAAAAAGCTTATCGCGTAGTTACCGAAGATTTTGCCGACAAGGTTTACGGCGGATATTACATGGAGCTTTCTTCGGCAAACGAAGTGGCCAACGACATCAAACACACCTATGCACAGGCTTTTGTACTGTATTCGCTGTGTAAATATTACGAGTTTAATCCGGGAGAAAAGGTCCTTCAGCAAATAAAAGACTTCTTTGCTTTGCTGGAAGAAAAAACCAAAGACCCGCAGTATCCGGGTTATCTGGAGTCGTTCACCCGCGACTGGAAAATTTACGAGGAAAACCGCATGGCCGACAACAACGAGCCCAAATCGATGAATACTCACCTGCATGTTCTGGAAGCATATACTGCACTTTACAAAGTCTGGAAAGACGAAAAAGTAAAAATCCGGCTGACAGAACTGATGAACCTTTTCCTCGACAAAATCATTCGTGAAAACCGTCACTTTGGAATTTTCTTCGACAATGCATTTCAGGAATCGCCAGCATCGAAAGGAATATGCTCGTTTGGGCACGACATTGAAGGTTCGTGGCTCTTGTACGAAGCTGCCGAGATTTTGGGCGATGAGCAAATCATAGCCCGAATGAAAAAAATAGCCATCGAGATGGTGGACAAAATTGAGCGGGTGGCCGTTGACAAAGATGGCGGGCTTTTCCTCGAATCGGTTCGCTTCGGAAGTCATGTACGTACCAATAAACACTGGTGGTTGCAGGCCGAAACACTGGTTGGCTTTATGAATGCTTTTGAGCTAACCGGCGACGTAAAATACTGGGAAACCGTAAAACTAAGCTGGAATTTCATTGATACCTGCCTGATTGATCACGAACGCGGCGAATGGTTCACCAAGCTAAACAGGTTAGGTGTTCCGTACCTCGAAGAACCTGCCGACGACCCATCGCCCTATTACCGCAACGACTGGAAAATCGACCCGTGGAAATGTCCGTATCACAACGGCAGAGCCATGATGGAATTAATCAAAAGAATTGAAAAAAAAGCCCCACCCAAACCCTCCCCGAAAGGGAGGGCTTAAAGAAGTAAAGCGATATGATTGATATAAGAAACAAGAATAACCAGTACTCCAAAAGTCTCCCCTTGGGGAGATTTAGAGAGGCTAATACTTACATTATGAACGGATACGAAAGAATGATTGCGGCTTTGAGAGGCGAACCAGTTGACCAAATTCCGGTGATGCTCCACAATTTTATGGTAGCTGCCGCCGAACTCAATATTTCAATGGGCCAATTCAGGGAAAGCCCGCGCCTGATTGCCGACTCGTTTATTCACTCAGTTGAAAAATACGGACTGGATGCGGTTTTGGTGGACATGGATACAGTAACCTTAGCCGGAAGCCTGGGTGTTCCAATCGATTTTCCGGCAGACTCACCTGCCCGCTCGCATCTGGGGTGCCTCGATTCGCCTGACGATCTGAAATCGTTGAAACCAGTCAATGTCGAGAACTATAAGTATATCCAGATTTGGCTCGAAGCCGTGCGTCTGCTCAAAGAACATTTTGGCAACGAAATTATGGTACGCGGAAACTGCGACCAGGCTCCATTTTCGTTAGCCAGCATGTTGCGCGGAACCGGAAACTGGATGCTCGACCTGTTTATGGCCGAACCAACACAACTAACCGAGCTGCTCGATTACTGCACCGAAGCCAGCTGCCAGTTTATCAAGCTGATGGCTCAAACCGGCGCCCATACTGTCTCGAACGGCGATAGCCCTGCCGGCCCCGAAATGATTTCGCCCGAGCAATACGAAGAGTTTGCCTTGCCCTACGAGCAAAAAGTGATTGAAACAGCTCATTCGTGCGGAATGTATTACACGCTTCATATCTGCGGAAATACAGAAATCATACTGGAGTCGATGCTGAAAACCGGAGCCGATGCCTTCGAAATCGACTATAAAACGAATACACAAAAAGCTTTCGAAGCGCTCCACGACAAGGTTACCTTCACCGGGAACATTGATCCAAGCGGCGTTTTAGCTTTGGGAACACCTGAACTGGTTCGGAAAAAAACCACAGAGTTGCTCGATATTTTCTCCAAAACCAACCGCTTTATCCTGAATTCGGGCTGCGCATTGCCATCAACAACTCCCGAAGCAAACATCAGGACATTTGTTGAAACGGCCAGAAACTATTCAAAATAAGACTAAACCAAAGAGATATATGATAACGAGACCAGTTAAAACCAGCCTTTTGTTTGCCTTTTGCCTCTTCTTCGTAACTCAGGCAATTGCAAAAAACAAACCGGTACAACCAGCAGAAAATCATCCGTTTCCTTCAGCAATAGAATGTACAGTTCGCCCGTGGTACAAATACCGGCCCGATCATACGGCAGGACGCGAAATAACTGTTCAGGTTAAAGGCGGAAAACTCTACGGAAAAGCTACCGTTCAGGTTGAATGCGACGGGCAAACAGAAACCTTAGCGCTGGAAGATGCCAACGGAATTGAGCAATTTCCAGTTCTGCTTCCTTCCGGTTCAGGAGAAAAGAAAGAATGCCAGGCGCGAATTAAAGTTTCAGCCAATGGATTGGAACTTTATCAAACTGTTCTGGTTCCGGCAAAACGGCACTGGACGGTTTACATTTATCCGCATTCGCATGTCGATATTGGTTATACCGACAAACAGGAAATCGTCGAAAAAATACATGTACGCAACATCGATGTAGCTCTGGATATGGCCCGCAAAACGCAAAATTATCCTGAAGGTTCGCGTTATGTGTGGAATACAGAAGCCGGTTGGGTGGTAGAAAGCTACTTAAAACAAGCCTCTCCTGAAAAGAAAGCCGCTCTCTTTGAGGCCGTTCGCAAAGGCTGGATACGCATTGATGGCAACTACGCCAACACCAATACCAGCGCCTGTTCCGACGAAGAACTGCTCCAACTTTTTAAATGCAATAACCAAATTTCCAAAGAGATTGGTGTTTCAGTAAAAACAATGGTGCAATTCGATATTCCCGGCGCCAGTTGGGGCGTTGTTCCGGCGGCTGCCCAAAGCGGGATCAAAGCATTTTTTTGCTATCCCAACCATTTCGACCGTATTGGAACCATTCGTCAGGCCTGGGAACACAAACCATTTTACTGGGTTGGCCCCGACGGAAAATCGAAAATCCTGTTTTTGCAGGGCTGTCCTTACGGATATGCCTACCAAATTAAGGGAAAGAAAGTTTATGGCATCAAAAAAATCCAGACTTACGACCCCGCACTCGATCGCCTGAACAGTTCTGATCCAACAGTTAGCTTTATCGACCCGATGATTTTCGACGAAACAGCCAAACTCGAAGCAGCCAATTCTCCTTACGATATTTTTGCCATGACCTGGGCTATGGCCGACAACTGCCTGATTGACGCGGACCTGCCGGATGCCGTTCGCCTCTGGAACGAAAAATATGCCTATCCAAAACTGATAATCTCCGGCTCCGACGAAGTTTTAAAAGCCTACGAAGATAAATACGCCTCCATCATTCCTGAAGTAAAAGGTGACTATACCGAATACTGGACCGACGGCCTTGGTACCGACGCCCGCAGGGTTGGAATGAACCGCTACGCCAAGGAACGCCTGACTCAAACCGAAGCGCTCTGGCCGATGCTTTATCCAAACAAAACAGCCCCGGCAGCCGATTTTTACGACTCGTGGCGCTACGTTTTACTGGGCGCCGAACACACCTGGGGCTATAAAGACCCAAAAGTTCCGCTGGCCAAAGAAGTTGAAGCCACCAAAGCGTCGTATTTCGAGAATGCAGCAAAAACCAGTATCGACTTGCTGGCTAAAACCATTGCCCCAATCGAACGAAAAGGAAGCAGCACATTTTCGGTTATAAACACCCTTTCGTGGAAACGCAGCTCCGTAGTTACGCTTTCGTCCGAACAAAGTAAAGCCGGTGATCGGGTTACCGACGAAAAAGGAAAAGTAGTTCCGTCGCAACGGCTCACCACCGGCGAATTGGCTTTCCTGGCCAGCGACGTACCTGCTTTTGGTTCTGCTCTTTATCACGTAATTAAAGGAAGCGCCTCGGGAACAGCTAAAATAAAAACAAGCGGAAATTCAATTAGCAACGAGCATGTTTCTGTAACCATCGATCCCGCTTCAGGAGATATTTCAAGCCTGAAAGACCTGCGAACCGGCCGCGAACTGGTTAATTCCAAATCGTCGTGCCTGATCAACAGCTACCGCTACCTTCACGGAGCCGACAGCGCTTCGAAAGCCATTGCTCCGGTTAATTCCAAAATCACGATCAAAGAAAAAGGAGCGCTGGTTAACTCGTTGCTGATTACCTCCGATGCCGAGGGGTGCCACTCGCTGAAACGCGAAATTCGCCTGGTTCAGGGACAGCCTGCGGTTGAAATGGACAACATTCTGGATAAAATAAGCACTCAGGACAAAGAAGGCGTCCACTTCGGATTTGCCTTTAATGTACCCGATGGGATCACACGCATGGACATTCCGTGGGGCGTAATGGTTCCTGAATACGACCAGCTTCCGGGCGGAAACCGCAACTGGCTGGCCACACAGCGCTGGATCGACGTTTCGAACAACGAATACGGTGTAACCTGGGCGCCAATCGAATCGCCGCTGGTTGAACTTGGAACAATTACAGCCAACATTTTGGGTGGAGCCCGCGAACCCGAAAACTGGCTCAAAAATCTGCCCAAAACGCAAACCGTATATTCCTGGGCATTGAATAACCATTGGCACACCAACTTCCCGCTCGAACAGGGAGGAATTATCCACCTGAACTATCGCGTTTTGCTGCATCAGGCTTACGACCCTGTTGTGGCCAACCGCTTTGCACTGGAACAAAACCGGCCTTTGGTGGTAGTTGAAACCGATAAAAACCCGATTGCAAAATCGCTGCTTTCCATCGATAATCCGAAGGTATTCGTATCGGCGCTTAAACAAGCCGACAACGGCAAAGGCATTGTATTGCGACTGCGCTCGCTCTCCGAAAATAGCGAAAAAGTAGCGTTGACATGGCCGGCAGGTGCTCCCAAAAATATTCACCTAAGCGATTACAAGGAAGTTCCTGGAGAAGCAGCCGAAAGCAATTTAACCGTGTTGTCTTACGGAGTGGTAACACTCTATTTGGAAATGTAAATGACTAATTGTTCTCTCTCCGTCACATAAATGTGACGGCAAAGGATAGCACTCTTTGTCGCAAAACCACTCTTTAGAAGCAATATCCTTTGCCGTTGGCTTTACAGACTGTGTGAAAACTAAATTTTACACCGAAAATATTCGGGTAGGTATCGGAGAAATTTTTGAAATACGCAATTCTCAGAGCCTTAAATATTGAAATCACACAGTCTGTAAAGCCAACGGTGAATAGAATACAAAAAGCAGGGCTTTAGCCCCAAAAGATATTCTTAATATGAACGGACTAATTACAACCATACAACGAATGTCGATTCACGACGGGCCCGGAATCCGCTCGACGGTGTTTCTGAAAGGTTGCAACATGCGCTGCGCCTGGTGCCACAACCCGGAAACACTAAGTCGTATTCCTGAACTGGAATGGATTCAGCAAAAGTGTATTGGATGTAACTCTTGCACCGAAGTTTGCCCAACCGGGGCATTTTTGTCAACCGATGGTGAAATACATTTTCGGAAAGAAGATTGTACCAATTGTTTCCGATGCCTTTCGGTTTGCTACGCCGAAGCCATTGGCAAAATCGGAAAAGAAATCAGCCCGGAAGAAGTGTTTGCTGAAGTTGAACAGGATTTCCCGTTTTTCAAAAATTCAGGAGGTGGTGTAACCATTTCGGGCGGAGAACCCATGCTTCAACCAGAGTTTATCCAACAAACCTTGGCTCTGTTCAATCAGGCCGGAATTCACACAGCACTCGACACGAATTTAAGTATTTCGTGGAAGCAATATGAACGGGTACTTCCTTTCACTGATCTGGTTCTGGCAGATCTCAAGATGATCAATGACCCAAAACACCAGCAATGGACTGGTAAGCACAATTCTGTTATTCTCGAAAATTTTCACAAACTCGACTCATCCGGCATCCCTTACATGGTGCGAATTCCTGTAATTCCGGGAGTAAACGACAACGAAGAAGAAGTACAGGCGCTCTCAAAGTTCATCTCATCATTGAAAAATATGCAAAAACTGGAGCTTCTGCCCTTTCACTCCATGGGAAGCTTCAAATACACTAACCTGGAAATTGATAACCCGATGGAAAATACCGAAGACCTTTCGAAAGAAAGACTGGAATATGTAGAAAAAATTCTAAAACAATAACTCATGGAAAATTCATTTATTTATCAGGAAAGAATCGATCATCTTCGCTCACGCAAATTTGCTCAAACCCGCGAAAAAATTGAGGTTGAAGGATTACTTGACGAAGACGACTATGGTCGGGTTCTACCTCCGGCCAATGCATGGAAAAGCATTCCGAACCATCCGGATGGCTCGTTTTACGGGCTCGATGGCTGGAAAACCAATTTTTGCAACATGATGGAGACCCATCCCGTTTATGTTGACCCCAAAGATGCCTTTGCCGGTCGCTGGGTGTATTTCATGTCGCGCATGAGGTCCAACAAATGGAATCCTGATTATCCATTCGATTACCTGAAACCCGACTTTGAAAAATACGACATCATCAGCGGGATTGGCGACGACGCCCATTTTGCACCCGATTACCAATTAGGTCTATCGCTGGGCTGGCAAGGTATTCTCGATAAAATTGAACATTACCGCAAAATCAACACTTCGACAGAACAAAGCGAGTTTTACGATGCACACGAAAAAGTTGTAAAAAGCATACAAGGCTGGATCAGCAGGCACATCGACCTGATTGAAACGCTGATTGCAAAAGAAACCGATCCTGCTCTGAAAACCAACCTCGAAGAAATGGCCGAAGCCAACCGCAACATCATTTCGGCTCCACCGAAAACCCTGCGCGAAGCCATACAATGGATCATTTGGTACCATTTGGCATCGCGCACCTACAACCGCGATGGTGCCGGTGGACAAATCGACGAAATGCTGCGCCCGTTTTACGAAAAAGACCTGGCTGAAGGCCGCATCGACCGCGAAAAAGCAGTTTACCTGTTGGCCTGTTTCATGCTGAACGATACCATTTACTGGCAACTGGGTGGCCCCAACAAAGACGGGGTTGACCAAACTTCTGAAATCTCGTTTGTCATTCTGGATGCCGCCGATAAAGCCAATTGTTCGATCAACCTCACCATTCGCGTTCACGACGGAATGAATCAGGAATTATTCGACAAATCGTTGTACTACCTCATCAAAAATAAAAACGCATGGCCACGATATTCGGGCGACAAAGCGCTGGTTGAAGGGTTCATGAAAAATGGTTTTGATGCCCAACTGGCACGTCAGCGCATTGCTGTAGGCTGTAACTGGATGTCGCTGCCCGGTTTGGAATATACCATGAACGACCTTGTGAAGGTGAATATGGCCAAAGTTTTCGAGGTGGCTTACCAGGAAATGATGAGCGACAAATCGGAAAACCCTTCGACCTTTAAACTTTGGGACATTTACATACTGCATTTGAAGAAAGCCGTTCATGCCGCTGCGGAAGGTATTCGTCACCAGCTGAAATATCAGAAATACAACGAGCCTGAATTGATTCTGAACCTGTTAAGTCACGGACCGCTGGAAAGAGGACTGGACGTTAGCGATGGCGGGGCCGAACATTACAACCTGGCCATCGATGGTGCAGGTCTGGCCATTGTGGCCGATTCGTTTGCCGCTCTGGAACAACGCATCGAAACCGAACAAAAAACCAGTTGGGAAGAAGTAAACTATCATTTGGAAGGAAATTTTGAAGGAATGGAAGGGGAGCGAATCAGGCTTTTGCTGAAAAATAGTCAGCATTACGGTCAGGGAAACTCACTGGGCGACGAATGGGCTAAAAAGCTTGCTGAAGCATTTACCGAAATGGTTCGCTCCGAATCGAACCCCGAGCTGAAGCACACGTTTATTCCCGGATTTTTCAGCTGGGCCAACACCATTGGTTTCGGCCAGCATGTAGGTGCAACACCAAACGGACGGAAAAGCAAGACCCCAATTTCACATGGAGCAAACCCCTGCCCCGGATTTTCGAAAGACGGAGCTTCGCTGGCTTTGGCAAATGCTGTAGCGCTCATCCAACCAGGTTTTGGAAACACAGCCCCCATGCAATGGGAGCTTGACCCGACGCTGGCCACACACGACCATGCCCAATTAATCGGATCGATCATTAAAACGCATTTTGAGATGGGTGGAACGCTCATCAACGTAAATATCATGGACAAAGACCAAATTCTGGATGCCCATCAAGACCCGGCAAAATACCCCGAACTGGTGGTTCGTGTAACCGGATTCACCGCCTATTTCTCGATGCTCACGCCTGAATTCAGGCAACTGGTTGTCGATCGTATTTTGCAAAGCTGAGAAAGAGTGTTCAGTTTCAGTTGCCAGTATTCAGTCGCAGTTAGTTACATAAAATAGTTTACAGCCTAAAATGAATAAAAATCAAATTTTTGCATCTTTTAAAGTCTTCCCTTAGGGCAATGTCATATAGTTAACAAACTTGATGGGCTTTTAAATCCCGAAAGGGATTAAATGTTAATCACCGGCGGTGAAACCGTCGGGGGGTAAAGACAAGCGAACATTGAACCCCTGATTAGGGGTTCAATATAAGCCGCAGTTTCTCAACGACGGGCTACACCCGTCGCCATTAACATTTCGCCCTTAAGCAGGCTTAAGCACATGACATTGCCCTTCGGGGAAGATTTAGGAGTGCCTTCTAATAAATGAATCTATGACACAACAAAAAAATAATTCCTATTTAATCTTTATCGCGCTCACCGCGGCTTTTGGCGGTTTCCTTTTTGGATACGACACAGCTGTAATTTCAGGAACCATTAGTCTGGTCAAACAACAGTTTGCTTTATCAACCCTTATGGAAGGCTGGTTCGTGAGTTCGGCCCTGGTTGGCTGTATTCTGGGTGTGGTTATAGCTGGTGAGATATCTGACCGGTTTGGGCGCAAAGCCTCGCTTATCGCTTCCGGATTGTTATTTTGCGTCTCGGCCTTTGGCTGCGCCTTATGCGGCTCCCACACCGAACTGATACTGTTCCGTCTGGTTGGCGGACTTGGCATTGGCATTGCATCCATGCTTTCGCCCATGTACATTTCCGAAGTTTCTCCGGCACATATCCGCGGACGTATGGTAGCCCTTTATCAGTTGGCCATTTGCCTCGGCATTGTGGCCGCCTATTTTGCCAACGCCTGGCTGATGAACATCAGCGCCAATCCAACAGCTTTCGGAAATTCATCGGTTTTACACAAAGTATTTGTATCCGAAGTGTGGCGGGCCATGTTTGGCGCATCGGCAATTCCTGCATTGCTTTTCTTTGTGGCCATGTTTTTTGTTCCTGAAAGCCCTCGCTGGTTTGCCGCCAAAGGGAATGATGAAAAAGCAAATCTCATTCTTGCCAAAATCAACGGGAAGGAAGTTGCCAAAAACGAATTGGTTTCAATCAAAGAAGCCTTGCAAAAAGAAGAAAACGGATCGTGGAAAGTGCTGTTCCATCCCGGAATTCGGGTAGCTATGGTGGCCGGAATTGCGCTGGCTTTGCTCTCGCAGTTCACCGGAATTAATGCTATTATTTACTACGGACCGCGCATCATGGAAGAGGCTGGCCTGAAATTAGGCGATGCTCTTGGTGGACAGGTAATTATTGGCATTGTAAATGCCGTTACAACCGTATTTGCCATCTGGAAAATTGACCATTTTGGCCGCAAAAAACTATTAAATCTGGGAGTTACCGGAATGTTCTTTGCCTTACTTGCTGTTGGATTCCTGTTTTTTATTAACCAAACCAACGGCTTTTGGTTAATTGCCCTGATTATCACGTTTATTACCTTTTTCGAAATTGGTTTTGGCCCGGTCATCTGGGTATTGCTTTCCGAGATTTACCCAACCAAAGTTCGCGGACGTGCTATGTCGGTTGCTACACTGATGCTTTGGGTGGGTACAGCCATTATCGGACAGGTAGTTCCGTGGATGCTCGAAACGCTGAGTCCGGCAGTCACGTTCTTTGTTTTTGCGCTTTGCTGTATTCCCGTGCCGTTAATTCTTCGTTTAATTCCTGAAACCAAGGGAAAATCGCTGGAAGACATTGAGGATGCCTGGTTAGTCAAATAAGTGAACGAAATTGTTTGCAGTTTTACATTTAGAATCTAAGAAACTATTTAAATTTGATTTATCTAATGTATCTTAAAATTCAACCCCTTTGGGGTTGTTGTCATATCTTGTTCATTTTCCGTAGGTTGACACCTACGGTCATTCAAATTAAACCCTTTCCGGGTTTTTACCAAGTATAAGTCCGAAGGACTTGAATCTCGATAGCCCCCGGTGAAGAGAATCGGAACCGGGGGTAAACAAACCAACAAATTTGAGAACCCCGAAGTGGGTTCAATATAAATTTAAACAGTTTCTTAACCTTGTAAACGAAATAAACCTAGTTAAAACCTAAAGAGAATGAAATAGCCATAAGAACAAAGCCCATACAAACCGAAAATGAACAAATGGCTATTCCATCTCGTTGGATACTTGAAAAAAAGACAATGCTAATACGCAGATTTTAAGACATATTACAAAATTTATACAGATGAAACATATACTTGCCTTACTTCTCCTGCCCTTTGCCGTTTTAGCCCAACAGCCGCTCCAGTATGTCGATCCCCTGATTGGAACTGCTCCGGCAACCACCGAAAGCGCCAAACGACATGGAGAAGGCTCGGAACAAAAAGGACAAACTTATCCAACCGTTGGACGCCCTTTCGGCATGACCCAATGGACACCCGAAACCCGCACCACGGAGGCCAAATGCGTTGTTCCCTATTATTACAACGATAAATTAATGACCGGTTTCCGCGGTTCGCACTGGATGGACGGCAGTTGCACCCAAGATTATGGAACCGCGACCATCATGCCATTCACAACCAACCAGGTTGATACGGTAAGTCACTTCCCGGTGGCACGGCTGAACCATCAGAAAGAAACTTCGTCGCCGGCCTATTACAGCATTCAGCTCGACGAATACAACATTAAAGCCGAAGTGACCGGATCAACCCGCTGCGGATTTTTCCGATTTTCGTTTGCTTCTGAAGAAGAGAATTACCTGCAACTGCGCATCAACAGCGATAAAAAGAAAGGAAAAATCTGGTTCGACGCTCAACGAAACGAAATCATCGGCTACAATCCGGTGTTCCGAATTTACCAGGGCTGGGGACAACCTGCCGGATTCAGCGGCTGGTTCGTTTTCAGGTTCGACAAGCCTTTTTCGGTTGTTAAAAGCGGTGGTCAGGATTTGATAGTTTCGTTCGCCGGACAAAAAAACGTTCAGGTTCAGGTGGGTTCGTCGTTTACAAGCGCCGATGCTGCCCGAAACAACCTGGAGACCGAATTGAAGGATTGGAATTTCGACCAATTGCGCAAAGAAACTGAGGAAGTTTGGAACCAAACCTTGAGCAAAATTCAGGTGAAAGGCGGAACCAAAGACGACCGCATTAAACTGTACACCGCGCTTTACCATTGCTACCTTGTTCCGCGAATTGCCAGTGATGCCGATGGCAGTTATCAGGGTTTTGCCCAGGATACGCTCATTCACAAAGCGGTTGGCTTCGATTATTACGACGATTTTTCGATGTGGGACACGTACCGTACACTTCACCCCATCATGACTTTCCTCGAACCCAAACGTTCGCTCGACATGATCAAGTCGATGGTGTTAAAGGCTGAACAAGGCGGATGGATGCCTATTTTCCCGAAATGGGGAAACTACACAGCTGCTATGATTGGCGACCATGTTTGCACCATGATTGCGGATGCCTATCTGCGCGGGATTACAGGTTTCGACACCGAAAAAGCCTGGAAGTACATGCGCCAGAATGCGTTTGATCATCCAACAGAAGCCGAATACAAAGATGGAAAAGGGCGCCGTGCCTTGACCAGCTATCTTAAATATGGCTACATTCCGCTGGAAGATCCGGTTGCCGAGGCTTTTCACAAAAAAGAACAGGTTTCGCGTACACTCGAATATGCACTCGACGACTACGCGCTTTCACAATATGCCAAAGCGTTGGGAAAAACCGGCGACTTTAATTTGCTGATCAAACGCTCGCAAAACTACCGCAATGTTTTCGACACGAAAACCTGCTATGTTCGTGGCCGTTATGCCGATGGGCGCTGGATAGAGCCGTTTGATCCCAACGTGAAAAGCGATTTTATTACCGAAGGAACAGCTTTTCAATACACATGGTATGTTCCGCAGGATATTCCCGGCCTGATTGGCTTGTTTGGCGGAAAGCCCAAATTTATGGAAAGGTTGAACGAGTTTTTCGACAAAGGCTATTACTGGCATGGCAATGAAACCGATCAGCAAGCTCCCTATCTATTTTCGATGGCCGGAGCACCTGAAAAAACACAGGAATGGGTTCGCAAAATCATCAACGAAGAATACGGCACAGGTCCTGGCGGATTGAGCGGCAACGAAGACGGCGGGCAAATGTCGGCCTGGATGGTTAGCTCGATGTTGGGTTTTTACCCCGTTTGCCCCGGAAAGCCTGAATTTGTGCTTGGCGGCCCGTATTTCGAAGAAGTAAGGATACAGCCCGACCCGAAGGCTAAGCCATTTGTGATAAGCGCCAAAGGGCCGGTAGATAAAAGTCCGTATGTTGAGAAGGCGGTGTTAAACGGGAAACCGGTTACCGGATATGCCATTCAGCAAAAAGACATGGTTCCCGGCGGAAAACTGGAGTTTACAATAAGGAAATAGACTGTTTAAATGTAAAAACAGTTTTTAGGTATTTTTGTCGTGTGCCCTTCTTGCGCAAGTCTTTCAAGAATGTTAAGTTTGTACAAAACATGAATATGCAGCGATTGGTAATGGACAACATGGATAGGATACAAGCATTGTGCAAGTCGCACAATGTTAAATTTCTATTTGCTTTTGGTTCTGTTTGTACCGACAAATTCAACGATGAAAGCGATATCGATTTGCTGATTTCATTTTATCCGATGGATTATGGCGATTATGCTGATGCCTATTTCGACCTGGCCGATCAGTTTGAAAACCTATTTCAACGACCGGTTGATTTGGTTACCGACAAGTCCTTGTCAAACCCTTATTTTATTGATTCGATGAATCAAACAAAGACATTACTTTATGCAGCTTGAAATTAAAAAGTTTTTGTTAGATATCTGGGAATCAATAGAATCCATTGAAAAATATCTTGGAGATAAAAGGGATTTTAATATCTACATAACTGATAAAATGTTGCGTAGGGCTGTTGAGCGGGAATTTGAAATCGTTGGAGAAGCCATGGCCCGGATTGAAAAGCTGGATTCGTCCATCGAAATTTCAAGTAAAAAGCAAATTATCAGCATGCGAAATCGGGTGATTCATGGATACGACAAGATTGACAATGAAATTGTCTGGGGGATTATTGTCAGGCACTTACCTGTATTGAAGATTGAAATCAAAAAACTTCTTGATTAGCCTTTTTTACCCTTTAAGGGAGATTTAATTCTTGTCTTTAATAGAATACTCAACTTTTTCCTTTACCGAATAGGGGTTTTGTCCGTGATATGCGTTTACTTACTAAATAAAAACTAAAATGGAACAACAACTAAACCGTTTTACCTTTTACATCATACTGCTCCTGTTTTCCGTTAATGTTTTTGCCCAGCCCGGTGGAGCAACAATTTCACCTCCTTCGAAACTGCTCGGTGGCAAAACTCCCGTAGCCAACTGGATTTGGGATTCGGGCGAAGACAACCCGACCAACTATTACCTGATGATGCGGAAAACAATCAATCTGAAGCAAACCCCCGATAAAGCAATGGCCTTTATTTCGGCTTATTCGTATGCCGATGTATATATCAACGACCGATTGATTGATCGTTGCCCGGTAAACTGCGACCCGGAATACCAGATTTACGAACAACACGATTTAACTGGCTATTTTCATTCAGGCGAAAATACCATCACCGCGCTGGTTTACAATTTTGGCGTAGGTATGCACCACCGGCTAAACGGGCGTGGAGGATTCTTTTTTCAGGGAACTTTGAATTTTGGAGACAAACAAACACTGAAAATAAATACCGATAAAACCTGGAAGGTATCGAAAGCCGAGGCCTGGGACAATCGGACTGAAACACGAAATACCAACGCCCACCTGATTGGCTTTATCGAGAAATACGATGCCCGGAAAATGCCTGAAGGCTGGGACAAAAACAATTTCGACGATTCGAAATGGCAGGCAGCCCGCGAAATCGGCATTCCGCCAACAGCACCCTGGAACAACATTGTTGAAGTAAATCGACCTGCTTTGTTCCGCGAACAAGTTTACCCGGTAAAACATTGGTTTTCACGAAATAAAATCATATACGACTTCGGAAAGGAAATTACCGGAACGCCAGTTATTGAGCTCTTTGCAAAAACCGATGGTGTCCGCTTCGAAATGGGTACTTCGGAGCGCGTTTTGCCCGACAGTACCATCCTGTATAAAAAACGGGTGGATTATACCGATTACTATACCGGGAGAAAAGGGATACAAACCTGGAGTCCGCTCACCTGGCGCGGATTTCGTTACGTTTCGGTCACTGCTTCCGACAGCATTGTGTACAAAAGTATCTCGGCTACCAACCGACATTACAGCTACAACAACGAAGGCAGCTTCGAATGTTCCGACCCTCTGCTGAACAAAATTTACGAAACCGGAATATTCACGATGAAACTTTGCGCCCAGGACACCTATATGGACACACCCTGGCGCGAGCAAACACAGTACATCGCGGGCGACAGTCGTTTCCTTCAGAAATATGCTTATTATCCGTTCGGACTGAGTTCTGAATATTTAATGCACTACAACATTTTATCAGGAGCCTGGTCGCAACGGTGGAGCCCTGAAGGTGCCGTGCGTTCGCGCTATCCCACCGATTACCTCATCGGGCCAAAAACATCGGTTTACCTGTTCGACTACGAGCTGGAATACGTGATTATGCTGGGCGAGTATTATCAATACTTCGGAAAAGCCGATCTGCTGAAACAGGTTTATCCCAACCTGAAAAAACTGATGGCTTATTTCGAAAAATTTGTTGGAAACGAACATGGACTGTTGTCCAAAATACCGGGCTGGATTGTCCTCGATCACCCCGACACTTACCCGATGGATCAAAAAGACGAAATTACCGGATTGAACTGCCTGTATTACGGCGCACTGCAGCAAGCAGCATCAATTGCGCGCAACATCAATGCCGACCCGCAGCAAGCCGAAGGATGGAGCAAACAGGCTGAAATATTGAAAAATAATATCCGAAAATACCTGTGGTCGCCCGAAAAGAAGCTGTTTGCCGATTGCTACGGAAGCGAAAAGTACAGTCAGCAGGCGCAGGTTTATGCCTTGATGTACGGCATGGTCGGCCCGGCAGAAAGGGCCTCGGTAATTGAGAAAATTACAGCTATGGGTCGAAGCAGCGAGCAGTCGTTTTCGTATTACCTGCTTTATTCAACCTTCGACGAAAAACCACAGTGGTCGCTCGATTTTATTCGGAAATACTGGGGCGAACAAATGCGCTCGCCTTTGTTTAACGGCGGCTGGCACGAAGCCTGGGACATAGCCAACTGGCCCGGCGAAGTAGCCACAACGTCACATGCCTGGTGTTCGGGCCCAACAGCCTTGCTTCCGCAAAAAGTTTTAGGCGTAGAACCAGTCGCTACCGGATGGAAAACCTTCTCGGTAAAACCCAATCCATGCGACCTGAAGTGGGCCAAAGGAATTGTGCCAACAGCGTACGGAAACATTGCGGTTAACTGGCGAAAAGACGAAAAAGGCAATTTCAGACTTTATGTTTTGGTGCCCGAAAAAACCAAGGCTGAAATAGCCGTTCCGGCAACCGATCCCGCGAACGTATTTGTGAACGGAAAACCCGTTGGCAATTGCAAAACCGAATCCGGGAAAGTGATATTTAAAGCTTCACCGGGCGAATACGAAATTCAATCAATAAAATAATAATAAACCACATCGGACACAATAGAATTTTAATGAGAAAACGATGTGTTCTATGTGCCTATATGGTTTAAAAAACCGACAAACATGAAGAAATTACTAATCGTTGTTTTTGCTGTATTGGCATATAACGCACTACAGGCCAAAGATTACCTGATAACCAAGTATGGAGCTATAGCCGACGGCGAAACCAACAATGCTCCGTTTATACAAAAAGCCATCGACGAAGCTTCGGCCAATGGCGGCGGAAAAGTGATTATTCCTCCCGGAAATTTCGCTTCAGGAGTACTTTTTCTGAAATCGGGCGTAAACCTTTTCATCGATAAAGGGGCCTGCTTGCTGGGAAGTGTCAAACGGATGGACTATGAAAATCCGGTAGCTATGGCTTTTATCGTGGCCAAAGATCAGAAAAACATAGCAATCAGTGGATCAGGCGTTATCGATGGACAAGCGGGCGAACTGATGCGCGATGTAATTGCCAACCTACGGGCCGGAAAGGTTAAAGATATTCCCGATTGGTTTACCAAACGTCCATCAGAAGGCACTCGCCCCATGTTGGTGATCTTTAAAGATTGCGACCAGGTGAGCATTTCGGGGGTGAAGATGAAAAATGCTGCCAGTTGGGTTCAGGATTACATCGATTGCACAAACCTGACTATCGATGGGATTAAAGTGGAAAGCACAGCGTACTGGAACAACGACGGCATCGACATTTCGGATTGTGTAAACGTGAAAGTTACCAACTGCTTTGTGAATGCTGCCGACGACGGAATTTGCCTTAAATCGGAAACCCCCGGCAAATGCTGCGACAATGTTTACATTGCCAACTGCACTATTCGTTCGAGCGCCAGTGGGTTTAAAATGGGAACAGCTTCGTACGGTGGTTTCAAAAATATAAAAGTTCGCAACCTGACTGTTTTCGACACGTACCGCTCGGCCATTGCTATCGAAACAGTTGACGGTGGACACAGTGAAAATATTGATATTCAGGGAGTAAAAGCCACAAATACCGGAAATACCATTTTTATCAGGCTTGGGCACCGCAATGTAAAAGGCGCTGCCGGAACTCTGAAAAATGTACACATTTCGGATGTGACTGCCGAAATTCCGCTGTACAAACCCGACCAGGGTTACCCACTCGAAGGCCCACCCGATCATTACCGCCCATGGGAACAAAAAGTTCCGGCACGCAAATCGGGCTACCCTTTCTTCGGCCATCCGTGGCTGCCCTATAATTTGTTACCTTCGTCAATTGTTGGGATTCCGGGACACAACATCCAAGGCGTGACGCTCGAAAACATCAACATCGTTTACGCCGGGGCTGCCAGCAAAGAAGTAGCTTATATCCCGCTTAATGCTGTTTCAACTGTTCCTGAATATGAAGATGATTATCCTGAATTTTCGATGTTTGGCGAACTTCCGGCCTGGGGATTTTACGTGCGTCATGCCGAAGGTATCCAGATGAAAAACGTGAAAATAAGCTACAAAGAAGACGATTTTCGCCCGGCAATGGTGTTCGATGATGTAAAAGGCATCAACCTGAATGCGGTTGAAATTCCAACAGCCAAAGAAATGCCGGTTATTTTCCTGAACAACGTTTCAGGAGAAAAATTTGAAGGCGTAAAAATGCCGGTAGATCAAAATAAAGGAATTGTGAAGAAATAGGGAAAATGGAGAAAGGAGACAATTCGCTCTCCATTCTCCGGTTTCCGTTCCACGTTCAATTAATTAAAACAACAACCATGAAACTTAAACAAATCATTGCATTGTCAGCTTTTTCGCTCCTCGTTTCAGGAGTAACTGCGCAAACCCGAAAGGTGGAAAAGTTGCCTTCGCAGGCCGATAATCTGAATGCGACCTTTGTTAACCCGCCCGACTCGGTTCGCCCGGGCGTTTACTGGTATTTCATGGATGGCAACCTCTCTCGCGAAGGAATGACCAAAGATCTGGAATCGATGAAAAAAGCAGGGATAGGAAATGTCCTTTTTCTTGAAGTGAACATCGGCGTTCCGCGCGGCCCCATCGATTTTATGAGTGAACAATGGCAGGAGTTGTTTAAACATGCCGTGAGCGAAACCAAGCGACTGGGCATGACCTTCACCTTGGGAATTGGCCCGGGATGGAGCGGAAGTGGTGGCCCCTGGGTTAAACCAGCCGAATCGATGCAGCATTTGGTGTATTCGACAACCGAGGTATCGGGCCCTTCGCAAAAATCAATTCAGTTGCCCAAACCCGATCCGCGAAAACCTTATTTCGGGGAAAAAACGCTGACGGACGACCTAAAAAAGCAATGGTCTGATTATTACGAAGATGCTTTCGTACTGGCTTTTCCAACGCCTGAAAACAACACCAAAATCCAGGACATCGACGAAAAGGCATTGTATTACCGCGAGCCGTTCTCCTCGAAAAAAGGGGTGAAGCCCTTTCTCCCCGAACCAATGTCCCATTCTGAAATCCCGGCTCAGGCCGCAGTCGATCCCAAACAAATTATCGACCTGACCAAATTTCTGCAAAAAGACGGAACTTTAAACTGGAAAGCTCCCGCCGGAAAATGGACCATTATGCGTTTCGGTAGCCGCAACAATGGCGCAGTTACCCGCCCGGCGCCTTATCCCGGCCTGGGTTTCGAGTGTGATAAATTTGACACAGTCGCTTTTCGCGACCATCTCGATCAATATGTCGGTAAACTTTTGAAGAAAGTAGGCAATCCGCAAACGGCTGATGGCGCTGGCTGGAATATGCTCCATATCGACAGCTGGGAAATGGGTGCACAAAACTGGACCGCCAATTTCCGTAAGGAATTTCAGAAACGGAGAGGTTACGACCCGCTCCCTTATTTCGTGACTTACAGCGGGCAGTCAGTTGGAAACTCAGAACTTAGCGAACGTTTTTTGTGGGATTTGCGCCAAACAGGGCAGGAACTTGTTGTTGAAAACCATGCCCTTTACCTGAAAAAATACGGCCGAAAATACGGATTCCGACTTTCAATTGAGCCTTATGATATGAACCCTTGTGCCGATTTCGACCTGGGTTCGGCTGCCGATGTGCCAATGTGCGAATTCTGGGGCAAAGGCTACGGCTTTAAAACAGCTTTCAGTTGCATCGAAGCCTCGTCGATTGCCAACATCATCGGCGCGCCGGTTGTGGGTGCCGAATCGTTTACTTCGGAATGGTGGGAAGCATGGAAACTCTACCCGGGAGTAATTAAAAACCAGGGCGACTGGGCATTCTGTACCGGTGTTAACCGCTTTGTTTACCACACGTTTGCCCACAAACCGCTCGACGACAAATACCAGCCCGGAATGACGATGGCCCAATATGGTGTTCACTGGGATCGCGGGCAAACCTGGTGGCCACTGGCTTCGGCTTACCACACCTACGTTTCGCGATGTTCGCACATGCTACAGCAGGGCCGCAAAGTAGCCGACATTTTGTATCTCATTCCTGAAGGAGCCCCGCATGTATTTTTGCCTCCAGCATCGGCCATGGAAGGGAACGACACTATCCCCGACCACAAAGGCTACAATTTTGATGGTTGTTCGGCTCAGTTACTCATCAGCAAAGCTTCGGTGAGCAATAAAAAAATTGTCTTCCCCAGTGGTGCCAGCTATCAGGTTTTGGTGCTTCCAAACCGCAAAACCATGACTCTTGCTTTGCTCGATAAAATAGCTTCGCTGGTTCGCGACGGAGCCACGGTCATCGGGAATCCGCCGGCCCAGTCGCCTAGTCTGGTTGGCTACCCGCAATGCGATGCCCAAATTCAAAAGAAAGTACGTTCAGTTTGGCAGTCCACGCAAATTCCGGCGAAAGTTGTATCGGTTAAATATGGCAAAGGGATTATTTACCGGGGAGGAAGCCTGAACGAATATGCTCCTGGCGAAATCTACCCGTCGTACCAGGCTACTTCCGAAATCCTGAAACAAATTGGTGCTACCGAAGACTTTACCTCAACCGGCGACGTTCGCTACATTCACAAAACGCTGGCAAATAAAGACATATATTTTGTTTCGAACCGCACAGATAAACCGCAGCAGGCAGATTGTACGTTCAGGATTACCAAAGGATTTGCTGAATTATGGGACCCCATTAGCGGGAAAAGCTATTCACTTTCGCAATCAAAAACTGAAAGAGGAAAAACAACCATTTCGCTCGATTTTGATCGTTACCAAAGCTATTTTGTTGTCTTCAGCGAAAAGGCAGACAACAATGTTCCGGCATTCAAATCACCACTGCAAACTACTGTTGTTCAGGAATTGACAGGCGACTGGCAACTGGCTTTTGATCCACGCTGGGGCGGCCCCGAATCGATCACCTTCAGCTCGCTCGACGATTGGAGCAAACGCCCCGAAGAAGGAATTAAATACTACTCAGGCATAGCAACTTACAAAAAGACATTTACTTATACCGGAAATAAAGCCAGCACCGGACTTTTCATCGATCTGGGCGAAGTAAACAACATGGCCCGAGTGAAATTGAACGGCAAAGATTTAGGCATTCTGTGGACCGCACCGTGGCGGATTGACATCACTTCCGCAGTAAAAACCGGTGAAAACCAACTCGAAATTGAAGTGGCAAACCTATGGGCAAACCGGTTGATTGGCGATGAAAATTATCCTGACGACGGCGTAAAAGACAAGAAATGGCCCGAATGGCTCCTGAACAATCAGCCACGACCCAGCCAGCGCTATACTTTTACCACGCACCGGTATTATAAAAAGGATATGCCATTGCAGAAATCGGGTTTGATCGGGCCGGTAAGAATTTTGAAAAGCGGAGACCAGTAAACGAATAAAATCTGAAAATTTGAAGATTTGGAAATGATAAAACAAAAAGAAAACTCTACTTTAATTCAAGATAAAACAACTAAAACAGATACTGCTATGAGATTCCAAAACCTCTTGAAAGTCACTTTCCTGATAGGTTTATGCCTGAGTTTTCAACCGATGAAAGCCCAAAACGCAACCGAAGATTTAACCCGCTATGTCGATCCGCTGATTGGCACCAAAGAAATGGGGCACGTATTCCCCGGAGCCTGTATCCCTTTTGGGATGGTTCAGCTAAGTCCTGATACCGACACCATTCCGTATGCTGTTAACGGCAAATACACCGGAACTGTTTACCGCTATTGCGCTGGTTACCAGTACAACGACAAAACCATCGTTGGCTTCAGTCACACGCATTTGAGCGGAACCGGACACTCCGACCTGGGCGATTTCCTGATTATGCCTACCGTCGGCAAACTTCAGTTAAACCCAGGAACGGCCGATAAACCTGAAAGTGGCTACCGCTCACGATTCAGTCACGATACCGAAAAAGCTGAGCCTGGTTACTACAAAGTAATGCTCGACGATTATAAAATCAATGCTGAAATGACCACCACCACGCATGTTGGCTTTCATCAATATACGTTCCCAAAAACCGATGATGCACATGTTATCCTCGATCTGAACCACGGCCTGTACAATTACGACGGCAAAGTGCTTTGGTCATACCTTCGCGTTGAAAACGACACGCTGGTAACCGGATACCGCATCACCCGCGGATGGGCCCGCACCAACTACCTGTATTTTGCGATGGTTTTCTCGAAACCCATCAAAAATTATGGCTGCAAAAACGATGAAGACCTGGTTTACAAAGGTTTCTGGCGGAAATTTGATCAGGAACACAACTTCCCGGAGATGGCCGGTAAAAACATGAAGGCTTACTTCGATTTCGCAACTGCAGAAGGCGAAAAGGTAAAAATCAAATTTGCTCTTTCGGCGGTAAGTACCGAAGGTGCACTGAAAAATCTGGAAGCCGAAGTTCCGCACTTTAATTTTGAAAAAGTACGTGCCGAAGCAAAAGCCAAATGGCAAAGCGAACTGAGCCGGATCACCATTGATGCTTCACCTGAAAAGAAAACAACGTTCTACACCTCATTGTACCACACATTTATCAATCCTATTCAGTATATGGACGTTGACGGGAAATACCGCGGACTCGACCACAACATCCATCAGGCCAAAGGATTTACCAACTACACTGTTTTCTCGCTGTGGGATACCTACCGCGCTTTGCATCCGCTGTTCACGCTCATTCAGCCGCAGCGTGCGTCGGATATGATTAACTCCATGCTGGCCCACTACGACCAAAGTGTGCATCATGTCCTTCCGGTTTGGAGCCATTTCGGAAACGAAAACTGGTGCATGATTGGCTACCACGCCGTTCCGGCCATTGTTGATGCCTGGGCCAACGGCATTCGCGGGTTCAACCTCAATCATGCACTGGAAGCCTGCGTTTCGTCGGCTACCAATAAAAATTACGGAAATCTGCCCGACTACATGAATCTTGGCTATGTTCCGTATGAGAAAAATGCCGTGGGATCGTCGATGACGTTGGAATATGCTTACGACGACTGGACTATTGCCCAGATGGCCAAAGGAATTGGCAATACTGCCGTGGCCGAACAATTCGGTAAACGCGCGCAAAACTGGAAAAACCTGTTTAACGAACGCACTGGTTTCGTGGGAGCCAAAGATACCAAAGGAAACTGGAAAACGCCATTCGACCCGATGCACACCGCCAACGAAGGCTTTATCGAAGGAAACTCGTGGAACTACTCGTTGTATGTGCCGCAGGATATTCCAACACTCATTCAGAAAATGGGCGGTGACAAACGTTTCTGCGAACACCTCGACTCGCTGTTTACCATGTATATGCCCGATAAATATTTCGCCGAAACTGAAGACATTACCCGCGAAGGCTTGGTTGGCTGCTATGTGCACGGCAACGAACCCAGTCACCACGTGGCTTACATGTACAATTGGGCTGGCAAACCCTGGAAAACGCAGGAGCGCATCCACCAAATTGTGACCACCATGTACCTGAATAAACCCGACGGTTTATGCGGCAACGACGATTGCGGACAAATGTCGGCCTGGTACGTTTTCTCGTCGCTCGGGTTCTATCCGGTTTGCCCGGGATCGGGCCAGTATGCCATTGGTGCGCCGTCGGTAAAAGAAGGAAAACTTCAGTTAAAAGATGGAAAAGTACTGACTGTGAAAGCCAATAACCTGACCGATAAAAGCATCTACATTCAGTCGGTTAAGCTGAACGGAAAACCCTTGAACACAACCATTCTTACCAATGCCGAAATAAACCAGGGTGGTGAATTGGTTTTTGAAATGGGCGGCAAACCCAACAAAAAGTGGGGAGTAAAATAAAGTTCCAAGTTTCAAATTCCAGGTTTCAGGCACGAAGAATAGAACCTGGAATTTGGAGCGATAAATTAATACAAAATGAAACCAATAAAATCATGTCTTCTGATCGTTTTACTTTCAGGAGTGCTTAGTAGTCAGGCCAATGTAAAACCAGCACGAATTTTTAGTTCGAATATGGTTTTGCAAAAAGGAATTGAAAATACGATATGGGGCTGGGCCGACAAAAACGAATCGGTGAGTGTATCGCTGAACGGAAAAACAGTGAAAACCAAGGCCGGAAAAGACGGCAAATGGATAGCCAAACTTCCGGCTATGGAATATGGCGGGCCTTATACGCTTAGCCTGAAAGGGAAAAATACGGTTGAGCTAACCAACATCATGATTGGCGAAGTATGGGTTTGCTCGGGCCAGTCGAACATGGAGTTCCAGGTAAACAGGGCGATTAATGCTGATGACGAAATAGCTGAAGCCAAATATCCGAATATTCGCTTGTTTACCGTCGAAAAAAAGATTTCGAAAACGCCAATGAGCGATCTTGAAACAGGCGAATGGACGGTTTGCTCACCTAAAACCGTACCTAATTTTTCGGCAGTTGGTTATTTCTTCGGAAGAAAACTGAACCAGGAATTGAATGTTGCCGTTGGCCTGATCAACGATTCGTGGGGCGGAACAACAGCCGAAACCTGGACCAGTGATGAAACCATAAAGAATGACCCCGATTTCAAGGCAAAACTGGAAGAACTTCAGAAATACGATTTTGCCCAACGGGAAGTGATGCTGAAGGAGAAAGTAAGCCAGCTTTTGGGCGGAACTTTTCCGAAGAAAGACAACGGCCTCGAACTGGGCTACCAAAAAGAAAATTTCGACGATAGTAACTGGAATACCATTAATTCGCCCGGCTACTGGGAAAAACAAGGATTCATCGGACTTGACGGAATTGCGTGGATGCGTAAAACCTTCCAGCTAACCAAAGAACAGGCTTCAGCCGGGGTACTGGTTTCGATTGCCAAAATTGACGATTCCGATGTTTGCTGGGTAAACGGACAGGAAGTTGGGCATTCGGGCTACGTGGGCGACGAACGCCGCTACAAAGTGCCAGCATCAGCCCTTCACGAAGGCACCAATGTTATCGCCCTGAAAGTAACCGACGACCGTGGCGATGGCGGCATCTGGGGAAAACCTGAAGATTTGTATGTCAAAACAAAAGATGCAACAATAAGCCTGGTTGGCCCGTGGAAATTTAAATTCACCGAAGTTTTTAAATTCAATGTGGATGTAAACCCGAACGACTACCCTACCCTGCTCTTCAACGGAATGATCAACCCAATTGTACCTTTAGGAATTCGCGGAGCAATATGGTACCAGGGCGAAGCCAATGCCGACCGCGCCAAGCAATACCAGCGCGTATTCCCCAACCTGATTACCGACTGGCGCAACCATTGGAAAGAAGGCAATTTTCCATTCTATTTTGTGCAATTGGCTAATTACATGGCCCCATCCGACCAACCGGCTCAAAGCACCTGGGCGGAGTTACGCGAAGCTCAAACCATGACTTTAAAAGTGCCAAACACCGGAATGGCCTCAGCCATTGATATCGGCGAAGCCAAAGATATTCATCCTAAAAACAAGCAGGACGTTGGCAAACGTTTGGCGCTGAATGCCCTTAAACTTACTTACGGAAAGGATCTGGAATACACCGGACCAACCTACGAAAGTATGAAAGTTGAAGGCTCGAAAGCAATAATCAGCTTCTCGCATTCGGCAGAAGGATTAAAAGCTAAAAACAAATACGGTTACGTCAATGGCTTTGCTGTTGCCGGTGCCGACCATGTTTTTCATTGGGCCAAAGCAGTCGTGACGGATAAAAATACAGTAGTTATTTCGTCGGACGAAGTAAAAACACCAGTGGCCGTTCGTTATGGCTGGGCTTATAATCCTGACGATCTGAATTTATACAACAGCGTCGATCTTCCTGCCAATCCATTCAGAACGGATACCTGGGAAGGAATAACAAAATAAAAACACAACCTAATAATCAACAATATGGCGAGACAAAACCTAATAAAACAACTATTTCTGGCGGGAATAGGAATTGCATTTATCGCGTGGTCGTGCACCCAAAAAGTAAAAACATTCAGTTTTGTCTCGCCCTATTATAAAATTGAACTAACCGACACCGTTCCGTTTGTTCGCTATTTTTCAGTGGACGGCATTGGAAAAGGCAAATTGGATTTCAATCCGGTGAAATGGGAACCGGTTGCCGGGAATACCGAATTTGAGTTAAAGAAAGTCTCGGAAACCGAAGTTCAGGTTTTGAGAAAGGGAACTTCGAAAGCTGCTGAATGGACTTTTAAGTTTAGCGACAAGCAATTTACTGTTCAAACGAATTTCAGCACCCAAAACCCGCAAGCTACACTCGATTTCCGGTTCGACCAACGCAAGAACCACACGACTTTGCTTGGTTTAATGCCCGACCGGAAAAAAACCGTACTACCAGCCGTACTTCACCTGCCCGACATGGGAACCTTCCAGCTTACAGCCGATCAGCCAATCAGTTGTGTTGATTTTGATGCAAGCCGTAAAAAAGGGAACAAATACGTATCGGTTAAATTACCTGGTGCAAACCAACAACAAACGTCGGTTACCTACACATTTAACGTAGCTTCGATTTATCCGGATTTCCCGGGAGTTGAACAGGAAAAATACGAAGGGTATCGCCGTAATTACCTCAACTTATTCCAGGTAAACCCAAGGCTTGCTGTTATTGCAAACAACTCGGCAAGCGATCCTTGTGCGCTTACTTTGTTTATGCCGTCGATCATGGCATTGCACACTCCACCTTTGGCAGGTTCGCTTACTGCCCTCGATTTGCTTCGCATGTCGGTTGACCGTTATATAAATGGAATGAAAGCCTACGGAATGGTTGGTTACACAACCGGTTACGAAGGGAGCGATGCCATTGCATGGAATTCGCCCTATAATTCGCTCGACACTTACCCTTCGCTGGTTATTGCAGCCTGCAATTACATCAAAGGTTCGAACGACTTGAACTGGGCCAACCTGAATTATCCGAAGATTAAAGAATGGCTGGAGGAAGAATTGAAACACGACCAGGATAAAAATGGGTTGGTTGAATATGAACTGAGCGGAAACTCCGGCTCGTGGAATGGAAAAGACCGCCCCGCAAACTGGTGGGACACGGTTGGTTACGGACACGAAGATGCGTTTAGCAATGCGCTAACCTATGAAGCCTTAAACCTGATGTGCTCTACCGCTGCTTTACTGAATAAGAATGAAGATGCCTCGCAGTACAAACAATTGGCAGAAAAGCTAAAGAATCAGTATTTTAAGACCTTTTTTAATCCGAAAACCGGAGTTTTGGCTGGCTGGAAAAGTAAAGACGGCAAATTGCACGATTATTATTTTGTGGCCACAAACAGCGTAGCTATTTATTTCGGATTAGTTCCCGACAACCAGGTCAAAAACATCATGGCGGCCATCTGGAATAAGATGCAGGAGGTTGGCTATACCAATTTCAGGTTAGGAATCCCGGGTAACCTGGTGCTCATTCCTCAAGCTGATTATACCCATACAAATCCACGCTGGGGAGGTGCCGATGCATTCCAGCATTATGAAAACGGCGGAGCATCGCTCAACTGGAACTATTTCACATTAAAAGCGCTGCAAAAAGCCGGGATGACACAGCAATTGCAACAAGTAACCGACGGGTTACTCGAAGGAATTAAAGCCGGCGATTTTCAGGGGCCAGCTCCAACCGGCGACGTGACTAAAGACTGGAAAACATGGACTGGCGAATGTTGGGGTTACGAAGGCTTTTTGTGTGATGGCTACCTCGCTTTGCTGGCTTTAAACCCAGAGAGTGAGTAAATAAATACCGAAAAAAACTTGCACTTAAAATTTTGAGCCAATTTGAAAAATAGCCCGATGGAATAAAATGTTTATAGAAATAGATGCTACGAGTAGATATTCAACCCCAGACCGGGGTTGAACATCTCAATAACCATCATCTTCTATAAATATATGACCTCTCTGAAGTCGTGTTAACTTTTCTGGAGTTTTTTCAGCAAACCCAACCTTAGTAGAAATTCCACGCACAAGTATCTTAACCTTATTAATTTGCAGTATTTCAGTTATAAGTAATTTACTTTCACATCGAACTCACGTTATTTTGCATATTTATAATGGACAACTAATTAATCCAAATAATCTCAGATGCCCATTTCCCTGTCATTCCTTTTACCTCGATTCCGCGATCCATCAGTTCGGCTCCACTTTTCGTTGTGCTTTGTTCTTTTCTGTCCTGAAAAGAAATCGTGTAAACGGCCTTTCTGTTAAGACCTTTCAACCGAATCACTTTTGATTCAGCAACGGTTTCTGATGGTTTGAAAAGCAGAACAGATCCCTTGTTCAGCGAAGTATTGAAATATTCGATACCATCCCAATTGGTTCCATCCGGCATAGGCAAAATATGATAAACATCGGCAGGTGCATCGCCCACTTTGGCCCCTCTAAGGATAGGTCGCTGCTTCGCTTTGTATAGAGGCCAGTGTTCCTTCACTCCTTCAATCTGGTTGGGCGTATAATCGCACCAGTTTGTGGCCATGTTAGCACCCATAAAACCTGTTCGCAATACATATTTTACCCATTCCGGAGAATCATTGATAAATCCGGGCTTGTTAAATCCGGTTCCTTTGGGTATTTCGCCATGAGGCCCCAAATTCATCCCCACGTCAGTTTTCAGCTGCACGGGGTTCACCATGTAAGAACACGAATAGAACGATTCGCGGTGATAATCAGCCCCTCCCGAATCTTCATTGGTTAAAATCGATATTCGCTGTAACGTGGTAAAATCTTTTAATGTTCCTCCATTGGCGCAATGTTCGTACCTGAAGCCTGGTCGGCTGGCAATTAAATAATCGAGGATTTCGAGCAATCCTTCATGGCTCAGGTAGCTGAATTTTTTTTCAAGTATCATATCGCTCCTCCAATAATCGTAGTGCCAGTTGTCGAATCTTGTCAACAGGGCATTCTTTTCTTTATCGCGCCCGGTTTGTGTGCCAATGTCGTTCCACTCGAAGGTGAAATTCATGTACAACGAAAGCTTTTGATTATTGCTGTGTACAATATTACCGGCGGTCATGCCATTCGGCCATTTTACGCTGTCAGGATTCCAGTACGCATATTTTTTGAATTCCCCTTTGGTCCAATCAGTTCCCGATCCGGCTAACCAGTCAATGTCGATCTTACCCAATTCGGCTCCCCATTCAGCCACCTGATATTTTTTGTAATAATCTATTAAAGCCGCTTCCGAACCCGGAATACAGTATTCAATCAATGGCTCATTGGGATTATTCTTTATCGTTGGAGTAATCTTGTAATTCCAGAACCATCTCTTCATTTTATTGGCGCCATCATCGGTATCGCCCACATAAGTGCCAAAGAATATCGCCGGAATATTCAGTATTTTTCCATTGTCTTTGGTCACCGAAGCGGTATCCAATAAGCAGGCTTTGTAATTTATGGTAAGCGGATCAGGGCCGGTTTGATCAACAAATTTTCCAAAACTCCATTCGTATCCGATGTACAAACCGTGCCTGGAATTCACATCGAATATCTGGAAAGGCAGATGCGTATTGTTTCCCTTAGGCGACCCGTCGTCAGCGTCGTTTGAGAGAAAATAGGAAATATTGGCATTGGCTGATATTCGGTCCTTATTTATAATTGGTTTGTCATTCGGATGCTTCCGCCCAAGGTACCTGCCTTTGTTGAACCGCCAAAGAGTAATTGTTGAATCGGAAGTTACCTTCACATTTGCTGAAACAATATCTGCATACTGAAACGTGATACTGCGACCTGTATTATTTTTTATTGAAACCTGGTTCTCGACCGGCCCAGCGCCTGGTTTTGCGATCCATACCGACTCCATATCCAAATCGGGAGTTGTGCTGAAAAAATGCAGGATGAGTTTTGTCCCATTTGTTTTATCGATACTTGCACCTTTGTATTTCCAGTTGGGTTCAATCGTTTTTTTTTCAACCATCACTTTTGAAGGAAATGGCATTTCAGAAAATTCTTTTGCCCAATTCCATCCATTTTCGGGATTTTTTAACTCACAAATAACAGGACGGTTATTTATGATGGCAATAGTTAAATAAGTATCTTCTGTTTTCAGTTCCCAGCTTGGTTTGGGAATTGAATTCCGGGCCACTGTTATTTGAACAATAGCGATAACGAAAAGAAAAAAAAGAATAGCTTGCTTCATTTGTTAAAAATTTAATTTTCAATCTTTTATATATTAAGTAATGAGAATGAAATAATGTCGGACTTATGTTTGTATTTTATACTGACTCACCCCCTGCACCTGACGGTGCTTCCCCCTCTCTACTCTGGTAGAGAGGGGAACGGCCGCCTTGCGGACGTCGGGGTGAGTACATTTAGAATACGACAATAAATTTTTCCTATTACTTAAAAGCCAGACGTTGTTTTATTCCTGCATTTTATAATTACCAGCTGTCGGGCACTGGTTGAAAGACGATTACTCTCAGAAACAACGGGAATATTAATGGTCGTTTTAAACGATCCTGAAAGCCTCAGCCTTGTTTGTTCCTGACATGAAAAAGAAAATCACATCACTACAAACAGTTTAGTCTGTAACCCAGCCAAACTTACTGATGCTGAATGATTACCTGCTTTTTTACTTTCTGAAATTGCGCCGGTTTGCGGATCAAGTTCCGAATAACTAGTGCCATCAGGAAACATAATTTGCCCGAAATAGGCTTCATTCCCGGTGTTGACAACCATTAAAATGCGGTGCCCGTCGCGCAAAAATTCGCCATAAATAATCTTCTGACCTTCGGGAGAAAGTACAGGCTGATTCCCTGTTAATTTGCGAAGTTGTTCGGGTGCAGGTGTTTCCCTGTATTCTTCAGTAAATACAACATTTACACCTGCCAACTTAGCTTGTTCAACCAGTTTCGATACCTTCTCAGGCAAAGTAATTCCCTTCGGAAACACAAGTGAAGTGAATTCGGCATCGCCCAGCCGAATGGTCTTATTTGCTGTAACTGTCGCCTTTTCAAGATAAAGATAATCGGCTAAAACATACTGAACCTGTGCTTTAAGCAAATTGGCGCCCAGCTGGCGGAACGAAGTTTCAATCGTTGCTACCTGCTGGTTTTGAGTGCGCCAGCTCATTTTTTCGGCAACCGGAATGAATTCGCGCTGCAAATCGTAAATCGGATAATAAAGTAAAGTTTTTCGCACTGGTCTGGCATCCATCAGCAACGAATTCACACGTCCCACAAAATTGCAGTATTCCTTATACTGAGGCTCCTGCCTGTATGGGTATTGTTTTCCGTAACTTGTGGTGTAATACAAATTAAAATCGGTTACTCCCAAGGCCATCTGCCAGGCTGTTGCAGCCTGCATATACTGCAAGTCAGCCGGTTGCTTGCCGTTGATGGTCTGATCGAAATCGCTCATTTCGCACATCACCCGGCGCTGCCCGTTTAAATAAGCAGAAGAACCAGGGAAACACGTAGCCATCCACGAGTTGTCTTCCCAAATTGACGGGTCGGAGCTGAGTTGATCGAGCCCGGGAATATCGAAGCCTGAAGTAACTTCCAGCTTATTGCCATCGAGCGGAACATGGTTCGACGGATTTTCCTCGCGAAGTCCGTGCCCCGACGAAACAGGCCCTTTGCCCTGGTTAGCCTCGCGTGTAGCTTTTAGCCAATTCTGAATGGCTTTGTAATAATTGTCTTTATCCGTTTCGGCCAGCAACGACCAGAATTTTTCCCGCACCACTTTATCTTTTTCTTCGCTTCCTGTAAAAATAGAAGCTATGGAAGCCATCAAGTCTTCGCCATAACGGGCTTTGTATTTTTCAGGTAAATCGTTGGCCCACGAAATCATGGGTAAATTCTTCTTATTTGGGTCAAGTGGATCGATCACCCGCACATTTTTCCGAACTTCTTCTTTGAGTTGACCCAGATTACATCCCATCATCGAAGGTTCATCGGTGAAAAAAGCTTCCACTTTGTTATATAATTCGGGCCCCAAATGCTTGTAATACGCCTGATGCGTCAACTCAATAAATTTTTGTGTCGCTTTCGGATCGAGCGGATTAGGGTATTTGCGTGCTGCGTAAAAATTGTTGCTTGCATGAACAAACTCGTAGCAGGTTCTTACTGTAAATGGCTGTTGCTTATTGTCTTTATCGTACACCATTTCGAGCGATTCGAGCGACGGATCGGCCTCCAAAACCCTGCCACCTGCGGCCAAACTCGGATAACCATCTTCGTCGTATATCCAAACGCGCAAACCAGCGTCCTGCATAGCTTTTACGCCTTCCACAAACACCTTCCAATCTTCTTCCGACTTCAGGTAGCGGTCGCCAAACTGCACGTTGCAAACTACTCCGCCTAATCCGCAGGTGTCTTTGTAGTAGGATGCTTTTTTACGGATATCGGCGCCATGCACCATTTGCAAAGGACGATACTGTGATGAAGGGTTTTCCCAGGAAGCACGCCAACCGGAAGGGACAACATCAGGCTGAGTGCAGCTACTCAGCAATCCCAAAAGAAAAATTGCTGCAACAGATATGCGAAATTGAATTGACATGGTAAAATTGGTTAGGAGTTTATTGCTATTAGGGTATCGTTTTTATTGAGGGCTTCACTTCAAGTGAAACCCTCAATAGACATAAGTTATTATTTTTTTTCCTGAAACGAATCGGGATAGGTTACAAAGTTCTGCGGACTACGGTCGGTTGTTGGTGTCCAGATGTCTTTATCGCGGTCGCAATCGTACCATTTCAACGTCCAGGTGTCGAATTTGCGTTCACCCTCATAAAGCTCAATGATACGGGCACCCTTGCCAACACTGCCATACGATTGACGGCCAGACGATTGTCCGTAAGCCAAACAAATATTGCGCAAACAACCAATAAAGTTATCGTCGTGGTCGTGTCCCACAAAGGTTGACATTACGTCTCCGCATTCGAGCAGCGCAGCATACATTCCGCTGTTTACATCAGGCGAGCAAACATTCTCAATCTGGCTTCCAACCGTTGTAGGCTTTCCAACTACTTCCTTGTATTCGGGCAGCGGAATATGAAAAAATGCCAGCGCCGGATAAGGTTTTCCACCGTTCTCTTTGGTAAACTGGGCACTTTGCCTGCGGTACCATTCAACCTGGTTAAAAGCAATCCATTCGTATTCGCCACGGTCGGTTTTTGGTTTAAATCCTGAATGAGAGTCGAGAAAATAGAGTAATGCCGCCGTTTTTGCCGATCCTGATGCTTGAATTTTCAGGATATAATTACCATTCCCGGCAATGTTTTGCTGACCATTTTGAGTAAGGTTGTATGGCTTCCCCACAAGAGCAGCCATAATTTGTTTCCCGGAAAGATCGGCCTCAATGTCGTGGTTCCCAAGAACAACCGCCCATGGATATTTCAAAGCGGAAATGGTATTCGTAAACGACTGCCAGGCTTTCAGTGTATTGGCCGAAGTTACCACATCGCCTGTAAATACTACCAAATCAGGTTTTTCAGCAAGAACCATTTTCCTGATCATTACTAATGCACTATCCGATCGATATGAATCGCCTTTAAAATGAACATCGGTAAACTGGATTATACGGAATTTTTTCCCAGGTTTAAACTTAAGAGCAGGTGTTTGTCCATAGGAAATGAAAAAAACAGCCGAGCTAAAAATTATACAGAATAGTACAAATACTTTCTTCATCATTGTTTTCAAGGTTAAAATTTATATCGAATAACTTTATTCTCTTCAAATACTTTGCGGCTTATCAGCGCTGCTGTTACACTAATTTGAGCCAGGTAGTAGGTTGGAAGAATCAGGAAATCAAGATCACCATATTTCACAAATTCGCGCAGAGCAATAACTACATCCGAAAACAGTACCATGCTAATCCCGAAAAGGTAAAACCATCTAAACGCCTGTTTTCCTTCAAGTCCAATAGCTGCACTTAGTGAGAAGCACGAAATAAGCAGGTACAAAAAGGCGGTAACCAGTAAAATCTGGTCGGAAATACCTGGAGACATCAGAAAATAATAAAATAGGACAGCAACAACTAATATAATTAAGGTGGTTACACGGTTCAGCTTGCCATTCATCAACCCAAATGAAAAATACCCAATGTGGGCAATAAAGAACATAGATATTCCCATTATGAACGGAAACATTTTACCATTCCGGTTTGACAAAAACCAGTCGCCAATTATCGAAAACAGAAAAGCCACAAAAATGGCAAATACATCCCGGTTAAGCTTTAATTCGCCAGAATAAACCCACCAAAGAATCAGAATCCCGGAACCGGCAACACCTGCCTTAAACGGAAAACCGAAATGATTCAAAGCCAGAATCCCACATAGCAGCGGAATCAATAGTAGTGCAAAAATCCAATAGCGTTTTATTTGAATTCTTTCCATTTTTGATCGTTATTAATTATCCCAAACATTATTTTTCGGCCCTATTTGCTGAAATGGGATGGGCTTTAAACCATACTTTGCTAAAAATTTCGTAGAACAACATTCAACAACAGTTTTTCTCTTCGACTTCAAAACCGGGTTATTTACCAACATCTGAATACCCATTTTATTACGCAGAAACTGGTTTTTGCAATCCACAATCAGGTTGTTTTTCACCGTGTTTACATCAGCATTCTCCCTGATGGTTTTCAATTCGGGATATTTACTGAGGTATTGCGGCGACCGGATATCTACTTCCTCGTAAATCTTCTTTTTGATAGCGAGCGTATCCAGTTCTTTCTGCCAACGTTCCTGGCCCCAGCGATGAAAAGACACTGCTGCTAAACAATTGTAAAACAGATTATTCTCAACTAAATTATCTTTTCCTCCATGAATCTGGACTCCACCAAACAAAGCTGATCCGCAACGTTCAAAAATATTTCCATAAATGAGCACGCCCGAAATCATATCGTCAAGCCTCACTCCGGCTGCACCGCTGTGTGTTCCGCCCGTAATGTCGCACCAGTGGTTATACCGTACAACGACGCCCCGATACGACGGATTGTACCACATGTCGAGCGCTCCCTGGTCGTCAGATTCATTTACAACATGGCTGATGTCATTGTATTCAACGGTAAAATCGTTGCCCTCCAGACGCATTGCCGACGACGAGGAATACCGGAATCGGTTGTTGGAAACCCTTATACCGCAACCATCAAGATAAACGGCAGGTTCGTAGGTGCGCTTAAACAGCGAAAAATGTTCGACAATCGTATTTTCGATGAAATGGTTGGCAGCTTCCAGCGTTTTGCGGTTTCCGCCTTTCATATCAATTCCGCGAAAACCCAGCGTTCGGATGAGGCATCCCGAAATTCCGTGCCCGGAACCATCAACAACATGAATTCCGTCGCGCCCAAAGCGTTCAAAGCGACAATCTTTCACCAGGCAATTTTTTCCTCCTGAAATTAAAACAGCGCTGCCACGGCTTTCCTGAAAAGTCAGTCCCTGAAGGATTACGTTCGAACAATCTTTCAACTCAACCATAAAAGGAGCATTGAATACCGAAAGCGTAACCTGCGCTTTGTTTGGATTTACGCCAACAGGCGGATACCAATAAAGCTTACCCTCAACCCGGTTTAAATACCATTCGCCAGGCTGATCGATCTCGCAAAACAGATTTAACCCAAAATAGCGCAAACTATCCTTAAATCCGTAGCGATGATAGGGTTCAACCAGAGACAGTATTTTTGAGAGTGTATCAACTTTGACCACTTTCTGAAATTCGTCGGCCCAGTCCCAAAACCAGTAGCCTCCCAAAAACACTTCAGGTTCGTTTGCCCAGCGGCTTTGCCGATTGTTGGTGTATTCAAAAATTCCTTCTTTGGTACCTCTTTTTTTCATAAAAGTAGGAGGTAATTCTGTTGCACCTTTTACCTTTCCAGCCTTGGTAAAGCTGCCGTTTGGCCAGCGCGACAATGTCTGCAACTGCCCGTTGCAAAACAACTCGGGCCGGTTTCCCGGTTCAATGGGGTTGCCAAAATCCGAAATGCCAAGCTTTTTCAGGTCGGTTACAAAAACCTTTCCTTTTGCCTCGGCTGGCAACATATTCATTTTTACCTGATCTTTCAATTCCTGCCAGTCTTTCAATTCACTACTTCCGGAAATAATTGGTTTTGCACGTTCGGAAGCTTTAATTATAACAGGGTATTTTTCTGTCCCTGAATATTCAGAAGTAAAAACAATTGGTTTATCTAATTGATAAACACCATCTTCAATAAAAATGATTATTCCAGTTTCTTTTTGATTTTTAAACGATTGAAGAATAAGCTCCCTGGCCTTTTCAAGCGTTTTAACCGGTAAGTTCAGTTCTCCTGAATTGGTGTCGCTACCATTGGGCGAAACGTAAATCTCAACGTTTTTGGAATAGCATTCAAAAGAGAAAAAATAAAAAGCTAAGATCAACAAAGCCGCTATTTTAGTGAACGGTTGTTTCATTTTCTGGTTTGAGTTGGTTTATATGTGCTAATTTACAAATTAAATCAAGGCATTAATGCAGGTTAAACGGATTTTGGTCTTTATCCCAGCAATCGGTGGCCTGAATCCTGGCATTCGGGTTTTCCACAGTCAACGGCTTTGTTCCAAGATAGCTCCACATCCGGCAACCAATCATCGAAATGGTCAGCTTGTCGTTTCCGCGAACAAATAAATAATCGGTTGATCCTTTCACTGTTGAAAGTGCCGGGTTAGTTCCCGAAAAAGCTTCGACATTCATTAGCGAAGTATGCCCTTCACCCTCAATAATAATGGGGTGAATGTTATCGGTATTCTCGCCGGTATTGGCAATGATCGATCCTTGCGAAATCTGCCAGTTGCGGTTTTTGAGATTGTCGCCCAACTTGTGAATTCCGACAGCCACACAATCGAAGTTGAAATTGGTTAATTGTCCGTAGGTTGCCGCCCCAAGATAAATGCCGCCATACGTTCCAAAAGTAAACACATCCATTACCTGGGCATTGTCGGTATGATTGATGGAATAGGCGAACGATTTTTTCTTTACAACAGCGTCGATAACCTGCTTATTAAATGAGCGGTTGATGTAGCGCATGTTGGCCGGATTGATGTGGCAGTGCAAAATACGAGGAATGTCGTAACAGAAATCGATGCGGATAAATTCGCCACTCAACGGAAACCCGTAGCAATGTTCGAACAGGATTTGCTCGCAGGGGAGTTTCCGGCTGGTATTAAAATCCATCGCCACGTATTCGCCGTAGAACGTCAGCGCCGAAAGCGTAACGCCCTGAGCAGCCACCGCTGGCGAGGCTTTTATGGTTGCCGGGTATTTAATGATTTTAGACGAATCGGCATACGACTGGTTCGGATACCAGAATTGAATTCCTTTGATCTGGGTTGCCCCTTCCACCGAAATAAAAACATTCGTTTCGTCATCAATCTCGAAAACGCTGCCAACCGGGTGTTTTTTCTCCGCATCGCAGGTTCCGCGGCCAACCGGGCCGTGCACTCCAACGAGCGAAACATTTTGCTTCAGAACAATGCCGCCATCCACTTTATACGGAACATTAGAAGGCTCGACAAACAAAGCAGCTCCACGCGGTGATGCCCAGTCGATGGCCTTTTGCAGGTTGATTTTGTTCACTGCGCCGCTGTTTTTTGGCAGAACGCCAAACTCCTGAATGGATTTCATGGGTGTGTCATTCTTTGCCTGAACCAGCAACGGGAAGCAAAGAATCAGCAAAATCAGGTTTAGGTATTTGTTCATACATAGATTTATTTTGTCCATGTTTTTACTTTTTCCCCTATGCGAATTAGGGCCGATTTGTCGTCCCATTCCTGGCAATGACTGGCCATCGGAGTGAACGATACTTTTGCGTCCGACTTTGGATTTTCCGTTCTATCCAGAAAATCTTTCAGGAAGCGGGTAGCCACATTGGAGTACAAGTTATCCATGTCGCCTGTCCAAATCCAGATTTTCCCCTGAAGTTTCGGGCCAAGTGTCGCCCAGTTTCGTTCGAGTATCTTTTTCAGGTCGTACTTTTCCCATTGTCTGGCAACCTCCCGGTCAATTTTTCCGGTGAAAGGATCGAATGCCAAAGCGGGTAACCCATCTTTCCCTTTCGGGCTAAACACCGCATTGTAGGCTCCAAATTGTCCACCCGAAACCAGGTAGTTTCCGGTACGGCTCACCACATTTTCACTGGCAATCCAGTCTTTCATCGAGCGGGTTGGTTCGCCATAAATGGTACGTCGGCCTGGTTGCAAATAGCCGTATTTGTTGTAGAAAATGGTTTCGTCGGCATACATATCAATCAGGCCGAAATGCCCAAAATCAACCGGATCTGGACTATACGACCAGGTTCCATCGAAAAAATCGGGATAAAAAATCTGCAAGCCTAAAGCGATCCAACCACCTGTTGAATAACCAGTTAAAAAGCGGCAATGACTTTTCGGGTCGTAATGAACCTGTTGTTCTATTTCAGGAATAAGTTCTTCGGTCAAAGCTTTTCCGCAAGGGCCATTATTTTCAGAATCGACCTGATAAGTGTCGCCATACGGTCCCTGAGAATCAAGAAAAACATAGATAATCTGTGGCGCTTCTTTCGAAAACCACCAGTCGGAAAATTCTTTTTCGGCAATCAAACCATTGATGTAATACGAGCGGCCATTCAACCCCGGGGCGCGGTAACAAATCGGGTACGATTTACCGGGATTGTCGAAATACCCTGATGGTAACAATATGGCAGCTTTCAAAAACCGGTCGTGCCCCGAAAATTCGGACAGCAAGCGGCTTTTGATCACCACTGATTTGATAAATTTATGATTGTTCACCTCGGTTGGGGTTATCAGCTGGTCAAGGGTTATGTTCAGATTCATATTGGCTGAAATCTTTACAGAATCGACTTTGCTGAAAAAGTTTCCGGGAACGTTTTCCTGCCCGTCGTCAGTATTCTGCTTATAAACCACTTGAAAATAGCACATTTCAGATTTGTTCTTTTCATCAAAATTTCCCGAAGACAATACATTTTTGTCCTTCGATGTAAAGACGAACGGAGCGTTGGGCTCCCAATTCAAAGCGGTAATACCAATGGCTATCTCGGCTGCTTTCCGGGGCTCTTTCCCACGGACTTTTGTCAGGCGTAAAATCACCCGACCATTTTTGATAAACGATTTTTTTACTTCAGGCGAAACAGAGATTTTAGCTTTTATGAACTGAATTTCCTGAGCCTGAATCTGAATTACGGTAAACAGGACGTAAAAAAAAAGGCTAAAAGCCTGCAATTTTTTCATTTTTGCAAAGTTGAGTTGGTTTAAAAATAGTTCAAAAAAAAACTGCATATCCGAATTTATAATCCGAACCCTGCTGGCAAATAATTTACAATCTAACTTTTACAAAACTAAATAAAATCAATCATTTGTTATCGACAAAATATATTGAAATATACCATGTAATCCAGCAATGACATTATTTATACTTAAGCATATTTGAAAAATCGACTTTTTTTAACCTGAATCACTAAAAGGAAAAGTTCCTACTCGAAGTCATTGAGGATTTTTCAGCTTTCGCCCCAGCGATTGAGGTAAATATTTACCGAGATGAAAGCATTAAAGTGAAAGTATTTTCGAAAATAATTCGCTCCCTTGGAGCTTACTTTTCTGCTATGATAATTGCCCACACCTATTCTACAATTCTGAGCCTTTTAAGATAGCCACTCTGCTATTTGAATTTAAGCGACATTGTCTTCGACAAAAAACAAACAGATAAATTAAAGCTCCAACATAACAAAATAGGATTGAAACTATCGTATTCATCAGGTTTATTATGTATTTTATATGTTTTACCACTATTGTCCAGTAAAGTTCATTTTGTAGATTCCAGATTCATCTCTTCACTTCGTTACACTCTGAATGACAACTATTTAAGTTTTTATAATGGGTTGGGTAGCGGCTGCGCCTCACCCCAACCCACCAACCTCCATGTACATATAAGTGTCTGTAATTCAGAACAAAGCCAAGAATCTCTTATTTTTTACCAGACATTAATGAAATTTTACCCAAACGCTAATAATTTTGTATATTGAAGTGATAAAACTTATCAAAGTTTTCTGTTAGCATACAAGCCCGAGGAACTTGAATATGAATAACCTCACCGATAAATAGAATCGGAACCAGAGATAAATAAGACCGAAAGTTTGCACTATTAAAATCGGTTCGATATAAATTTAACGGACTCTTGTCGTAATTTTTGATTTGATGTGGGAGTATTTTATACATTTGGTTTCTATTTAAATAATCTATGTCAACAGAACGGCAATGAACAACAATAGTACAACAGACATAGATCCTGTTAAAAACTGGCAAGAGTTTATTGATGGGAACCGAGAAGCTTTAGGGAATATTTTCAGGCTTTACTTTGAGGATATGGTTGCTTACGGGATGAAAATAGTTCCTTCTGAAGATACAGTTAAAGATCATATTCAGGAATTATTTGTTCGTTTATGGGAAAAATGGTTTCAATTGGTGCCGGTTCGGAATGTCAAAGTTTATCTGCTGATCTGCGTAAAGAACGATTTGTTACAAACCAGTCGGAATAATGCTTCTGCCAAAAATAAGCTGCCCGATGAAGCCGATCAGTTTTCCATTTCGGTTGAAGATTTTCTGATTGAAAAGGAAGAGGACACCGCTTTAGCCTGGAAGATAGCTTCATCTTTGGAAAAACTTACAGCCCGTCAACGCGAAGTGATTTATCTTCGATTTTATCACAATATGGATTTTCCGCAATTGGCTGAAATGATGGAAATGAATGTTCAATCGGTACGGAACCTTCTGTTTCGCGCCCTGGAGAAAATCAGGGGTGAAGTATCGGGAAGCGGCAAGCATCAGACCTCAAATATCGAGCTCATCCTGTACAACCTCTTTAGCCGTAAATCCAACTAAAAAGGGAGCCTAACCATATATTTTATTGATTCTTAATCGGCCAGAAAATTTGTCATATTATTTTATTCAAAATTTGAACAATCGCTGAGTATAAAATCCTTTTTTTGCCATCCTGTATTAAAGAAGGCAGAAATAATGGATGAAGTGGATCAAAATATTTATCAGGAGTTACTGGCCGACAATCGTTTTGTAACCTGGGCTTCAGGAAAAAATCCTGTAGATGGCCCTTACTGGAAACAATGGAGAGAAAAAAATCCCACTGCCGAATTCTCTTTTACCGAAGCCTATAGAACAGTTAGGCTATTGAAATTCAAGAAACATACTATTTCCGAATCTGAAATTTCAGAGCGATGGAACCAATCAAAAAAACAAATGCCGGTTCGAACTCAAAAGACTTTGAGTATGTTTTTTTGGTATTATCGCGTAGCTGGTATTTTGTTGCTCCCGATAATCATTGTTTCCCTTTGGATTTTCTACAACCAACTAACCCTGAAATCCGAATTTGCCCGTATTAATGGTTACTTTCAGGGTAAATCAGTACGGGTTACTGTTCCCATTGGCGGACAGCTAACCCTTGCACTTCCCGACAGCTCCATGGTTTGGTTAAATTCCGGATCCGAAATCAGCTATCCGGTTTATTTTGCACAAGGGAAAAGGGAAGTCGAGATAACAGGAGAAGCTTATTTTAAAGTAACCAAAAACAATAAAATGTTCGTTGTAAAAAACCCTGGCCCTACCATTCAGGTATATGGAACAGAGTTTAATGTTCATGCTTACCCCAATGAAAAGAGAATAACTATTGCCCTTGTTAACGGAATCATTACTTTAAAAGATGGAAATGAACATGAACTTAAGGTTGATCCAGGCGAAGTAGCTTCTTTTGACCAGATCGCTGGAAAATTGACAAAACAAACCGAGGACATCAATCAATACATTTCATGGAGAGAGGGAAAATATATCTTCAGGGATGCTTCTTTGGAACTGATACTGAAAACGTTGGAACGCAAATACAATGTTTCAATTCTGCTGAAAAATCCTGAGTTAAACCAATCAAAATTCAATGCAACAATCGAAGGAGAACCACTGGATCAGGTACTGGAATTACTAACTTTCTCATCGCCTTTACAATACGAATATAAACCACAGCAACTAAAAGCTGACGGGAGCTACTCCAAGGCAGAAGTTACGCTATGGAAAGATACAAATAAAAAATATAAACCTTTAAATTGATGCCTATGATAAAAATAGATGCAGGAAATGCGGCAAACATCCCTGCACCTTGCTTTTTGAGTTAATTAATTGGAGTATAATAATTAATCGCAACAAATCTATGAAAAAAAACAACATGGCTAGGTCGATTATGCAGTCGGGCATGCTTAAGATTTTAAAAATTATGAAACTAACCGTATTTCTAACATTCTGTTTTATCGCCCAGGTGTTTGCCGAAAAAGGCTTTTCTCAAGATATTAGGTTAACCATGGAGATGAAAAACGAAAGCATCGAAAATGTTTTACTGAAAATTGAAAATCAAAGCCACTATTACTTCCTCTATAACAAAGATTTGGTAGACGTCGGACGCAGGGTTGATGTTCGGTTCAACAACCTGAGTATCGAAGATGCGTTGAACACGCTTTTTGTCGGAACAGGCGTTAAATACCGGATTATGAACAAGCAGATTGCTCTAAGTCCTGATTTTTCGGAACAACCGCAAGCAAAAACGGTTTCGGGAAAGGTAACTGATGCCACAGGTAGTCCGCTCCCGGGGGTTTCGGTATCGGTTAAAGGTACTACTACCGGAATTGTCACTGATATCGATGGTAAATATTCGCTCTCCAATGTGCCGGCAAATGCTACCTTGGTTTATTCGTTCGTGGGGATGAAAACCCAGGAAATTAGTGTAGGTACACAACGGGTACTCGATGTGGCGTTGAAAGAAGAAACCATTGGCATTAGCGAAGTGGTAGTTACCGCTTTGGGTATCACCCGCGAAAAAAAAGGCCTGGGTTATGCCGTTCAGGAAGTGAAAGGCGATGTGGTTACTAAAAGTAAAGAACTGGATGTTAACAACAGCCTTGCAGGTCGCGTAGCCGGTGTTTTTGTAAGCCAGGGGCGCGAAAACATTGGTAGTTCAAATGCCAGGATCGTGATCAGGGGCGAATCGTCGATCAGCGGGAACAATGCCCCGTTGTACATCGTTGACGGTTTTCCTGCCAGCTTTGCCGATCCGAACGACATTGAATCGATGTCCGTTCTGAAAGGCCCGGCTGCAACTGCGCTCTATGGCTCACGGGCATCGGGCGGTGTAATTGTTATTACGACCAAAAGCGGCAAAAAATCAAAAGGAATCAATGTTGAAGTCAATTCGACGTTGACCATTGCTAACCCCGAAATTCTGCCCGATTACCAAACTGAATACGGACAAGGTTTAGGTGGTGTGTATAATTCGGCCAAAAGAGAATCATGGGGGCCTAAATTTGGCGGTTCAGCCGTATCACAGCTTTGGGGGGCCAACGAATGGACTTGCTACAAGGATAATGTGAAGGATTTTTACCAAACCGGAACCACTTATAACAACAACATTGCCATCAGTTCGAGCGACGAAAAATCTGATTTCCGTTTGTCGTACACCGATGTACGACAAAAAGGGATGGTACCCAACACCGAATACAATTCGCAGAACATCGACTTGAACACTACCCGTAAGCTAACCGATAAATTAACGGTTAAAACCAATGTCAGGTTTAAGCTGGAAAACACACCCAACAACAGTTCGTACGATCCACGTTTAACCCCTCAGAATGTTAACCTTAAAGCGTTAAAAGATGATTATTGGAACGAAAACACCAATTCGCAGGTTATATGGTTGAGTCAAACCGACAATCCTTATTTTTCGCTATACGAAGATGAAATTGGAAATAAAAAAACCTCCCTGTCGGGGAATCTTTCGTTTTCTTACGACTTTACCAAAGAACTTAACCTCACGGTAAGAGGGTCTGGTACTTTAAAAAATGGCAAAGACTTTGAAAAGATGGCAGTTGGCCATTTGGGAACCGACGACAACGGACTTGAGAAAAAATATGGGTCGTTCAGGCTCGATAAATATACGTCGAGCGAAACCAATTGTGACTTCATGCTCACATACAACAAAAAACTCCAGGATCTCAGCTTTAAAGTTTCGGCAGGGGGCAACAACATGGTGGCCATGAGAGATGGGCTTAAAGCCTGGAACGAACAATTACTCGTGCCAAGCAGCTATACCATGGCCAACCACAGGGTGTATCCTATTGTAAACAGTTATTTAGACCCGAAGAAAATCATCAACAGCCTTTATGCTTTTGCTAACATTGGGTATAAAGACCTCGCATATCTCGACTTAACCGCTCGTAACGACTGGTCGTCAGCTTTGCCACGCAACAACAACAGCTATTTCTACCCATCGGCTGCATTGAGCGTATTAATGGACAAAATTGTAGCTCTGCCGGCAGCAATCAGCCTGTGGAAACTAAGGACAAACTACGCCATGGTGGGTAACGATACCGATGCCGGCAAGTTACAGATGCTTTACGAGTTTACTGCCGGTTCGAATGGTACCGCAGGCATATCGGAAGAAGAAACTTTGCCTGAAATGAACCTGAAACCTGAATTGACTACAGCTTTTGAGGTTGGATCGGAACTAAGCCTGTTGAACAACCGACTGAAATTCGACTTTACCTATTACAACGCTACCACTAAAAACCAGATTTGGTCGGTTCAGTTGTCAGATGTGACCGGGTATAAGTATGCCATTAAAAATGCAGGGAAAGTTCGCAACCGGGGCTTCGAAATTATGCTTGGCGGAACACCGGTAACAACCAAAGATTTTACCTGGAACACTACGCTGAACTGGTCGTCCGACCGGTCGTCGGTACTCGAATTAGACCCGGATAATCCAGACTTAAAATATACCAGGGAAGTTGCTTCTTATACCTATACCATGGACCAGGTTGGCCAACGCCGTGGCGAAATCTATAGCCGCACCGCGCGCCGTTTCCATTATGATGCTACCAAACACGACGCTAGCTTGGCAGCCTACGATGGCGCTTTGTATTACGACGCAGCCAAAGACTTGCCCCGCGTATCGGATATTTCGATCATAGGCAATGTGAACCCCGATTGGATTGCCGGCTGGGAAAACACGTTTACCTACAAGAACTGGACCTTGTCGGCCCTGATCGTTGGCGTTTATGGCAACAGCTATTATGCCGGGTTCGAGAAAGAAATGATGGGAGAAGGCTTAGACCCCGTTACCGGAGGCGACCGCAGCAAAGTACTGCCCGTGGGCGTTTTTGATAGTTCTACCGGTATCCGTCCGTTTCAGGCTGGCGATGAAATTTCAGCCGAATTGTACTATGGCGACTATCTGGTTGACGGACAGATCAACGATATTTGGGTGAAGGATGGATCGTATGCTAAGCTGAAAGAAGCTTCGATATCGTACAATCTGCCATCTAAACTCCTCAAAAAAACATTCTTTAGCGGTGCTACCTTGTCGATTACCGGACGAAACCTTCTTACCATTTCGAAGGCTAAATACGAAGATCCTGAAATTTATAAGGATAAAACACCTGGTATTTCGAGCAAAGACAACGTACCTATGCCACGTACCTGGACATTCAGCCTTAGTGTGAAATTTTAATTATGAAACGTAAAATCATTAAATCTATAACAATGAAACACAAGATATTTTCACTGCTTTTGGGTATTCTTCTCTTAAGCTTTGCAGGCTGCGATACTTGGGACGATGATGTAAATATTAACAAGGACAGGCCGGTTTTTGACGAAAATATGACTCCACAATTGTTTTTAACCGGTTGTTTGGGAGGAATTTATGGCAGAGGTACATCAGGGCCTTATGAGACTTCATGGAACGTGATGATGCCCACTGTTGAGTACAATGCCAAATCGAAAAGTTTGAGCCAACCGGCCAGGCATAGGGCATGGCACGACCTGGACGGGAACGTATGGCCAGTATGTTATTCGGCTATGAAAAACATCAAGCTTTTGCGCAAGGCTGCTATTGGTGCCGGCGATACCCGTTACGAAGCGGTTGCTGACATCTGGGAAACATACCTGATGTACATCATGACCTTACTGTATGGCGATTTACCTTATTTTGAAGCTATTGGAGAAGAACTGGTTTACCAGGTAAAATACGACAAACAAGCCGACATCATTCCTGCCATGCTCGAAAAGCTCAAGAATGTCAATACATTGATTACTGATGCCAGCAAGTCGATCGACTCAAGCACTGATTTCATTTATGCAGGCGACATCCAGAAATGGAGAAAATTTGCCAACGTACTGCGCTTTAAACTGGCCATGTATTATCACAATGCAAAACCCACCGAAGCAGAGGCTGTGATGAAAGAAATCATCGGCAATCCGTCTCAATATCCGGTTTTCACGGCCAACACCGACAACTGTTATTACAACTACAACGGGGTCGACCGTATTTCTCCCTTCTTTTCCGAAACCATTTCGAGTGAGACCAACTTGCTGATGAGTAATGTGTTTGTCGAAAGATTGTTGAGTTTGTACGATCCACGTATCTACATTTTTGCCAAACCGGTACAAAAGGTAAATACCGACGCTAACCTCTACATATTGCCTACCAATAAAGGTACCGACAAGTATATTGGTCATCTATGGGGAATTACTACCAGCGATGGAGATGCCGCCAACTGGAACGGTGGTGTTGAATATGCTTCGCGCCAGGCAACAGATTGGTTCAGACCTGTCGATTCAAGTTTTAACCCGTTGGAGGCTGCCAAGAAAACCCCATTGTTACTCTCGCATTATCCCGAGTTCTTGTTCTGTAAGGCCGAAGCTGCCTACAAAGGCTGGATAACAGGCGATGCCAAGCAGCTTTACGAAGATGCAATTAAGGCCAGCTTTAGCATGTTTAGTGCAACATTTACCGATACCCGGTATGCCAAAGCATATAGCACCGATGCCTTAACAGGTGTTGACGCTTACCTCTCACAACAGCAGGTAAGCTGGGCTGGTGGCCGCGACAAGGCAACCCTTATTGCGGAACAAAAGTGGATTGCCTCGTATCAACTTATCTTTGAACCTTATTTCGATCATCGCCGCACCATGTTGCCTAAATTACAGTGTGCCGACCAGGCAACTACTTACGAGAGTACTGGTAGCGGCACCCGCTTCCCGGCCAGAGCCGATTACCCATCAAGCGAAACAGAGAAAAACTACAATGCTGTTACCACAGCAAATGCAACAGCTTTCGATATTAAGGTTACCGGAGAAGCCGATCGCACCGAAGCCCGCATGTGGTTGTTGAACAACACTGCAAGCCCTTCGCTGCAAATGCCAATCTTTGTTGAACCGCTTAAAAAGAATAACCAATACCCTGGTCAGGCCAACTTTAAAACCTGGTACGATGCCAACTGGAACAAGTTATTCTACTGGAAATTGGAATAATACAGATGTTATTTTCTATTTTTTGATTTATAAAACTACAGGTTGGTTCGACTCATTCGGCCAACCTGCTTTTTTTTCACTTCTATCATTGTGAACTTCTCTTCAGCAATTTATTATATTTTAATAACTTAGCTGAATCAAAGGCCAGCGATCATACTTTCTATCAACCGGATTCCCATTGATCGCGTGGATAACCCACGAGTCTTTCGGACTATTCACATTATATTCCAGTTTAGTTCCATCAGGCATCATAAACTGATGATCCAGTTTACGACAATCTGAGTTTAAAATGATAATCTTATCCAGAAAATCCTCAGGTTTTTGGTTCTCGGCAATGGCCATAATTCCCAGATTTTCAGAAGAAAAAACAGCGACCAAAACACTGTCGGTCATCCAGTAGACCGACCAGTTATTTTTAACCTGAAATGGTTTTACTCCTTCCGGAACACTTACCGGACCTGCGGCACAAGCAAAATTCCGGGAAACCCCGGTATTGTTCCACTGCTTAAAATCGTTGCCCGGCCCGGCCAAATGAAAAACATTTGAAAGCACCGAAGCCGTATCGTTCAGGAAAAGGCAAATTGGTCGAGCCACAATAATTGAGTTTTCGCCCCTATTGGCTCCACCAGCCGAAAGCAAAAAGTGCTTTCCTGCCGAATAAATTTCGGGGCAACTGTTTTTGCCATGTCCAAGCTGTACGAAGTAGCCATTCCCTTTGTCGAAAATGGTTTTTATCACCTCATCGGCAGGCTGATACGGAATACAAACGCCCATCAGCGCATGAGCTTCAGCCTTGTAAAAATCGGTATCGAATTTCTCGACCGGCGAGAAACTTAGCCACGATTTCATAAAAACCGAATGGTAATCGGTGAGCAATTTCTGGATATAAGCTTTTTCGTAACGGCGGCGCATGGGCGGGTAATGCTTCAACTGGTAGCTGCCCAACGCGTAGCACCAATTCAAATAATCGAGCACCTCGCGGGCTTTGGCGCTCAATTTTTCCGAACCAAAAGCCTCCATATTTAAAAGCGCTACAAGCGTGAAACCAATGTATGGCAGCGAATTAAACTCGTACAAACCATTAACCCGCATCTCGTCCATAAAGGCCAGTAGTTTTTCCTCCATGCCATTCCTGACATTGTCGTATTTTTCGTTGGCATTTCCATGAAGCGCCAGCCAGCGGTTTTTGAGGTAGCGTGAACCTTCGGTCATCAGGATATGGTTTTCAGTATCTTTCCAAAGCCCCAGAGAATAGGGCACTGCGTACCGAAAATCTCCACCTTGTTCTGACAGCAAAGTATTGATCAGGTAATCGCGCGTTTCGGGAAACAGAATGTCATTTTTTTCGCCAAACAGCCATAAAATGGTGGTCAGGTTGGTAATCGTAAAATCGTAATCGCCATTTTTATTCAAGGCCCAGGTTGAGCCCGAAATTCCCCAAACCTTAAATTTCAGGAGTGTTTGGTTTATTTCCTGAATGTCTTTTTTCAGCATCATGCGAGCCAGAATAATGTTTTGCACAGTGCCTTTGCGGTTAATATCTTCGTCACGAATAGGCTTGTTCGCCCACAAGCTGAGAATGCTGTCGGCGTAAGCAGAATGGTCTTTCCACGCAAACGTCCGCTTAGTCGGAATCTCAATGTTTCCGTGGATGAGCTGATGTTTTTTGTATCCGTCGCCACCAAACAAAACGGTAGCTACCTGCCTGTTAGCCATCAGCAAAAACAGGTAGATAAGGGCAATACCAACGAATATCCATTTCAGGATTCGCATCATGTTTAGTTGGTTTAGAATATTGAAAGATCAGTTCTTTATTGTAATCTGACTATTGTTTATCAATTGCAATAATGCTTCCGGCAATATACCGGTTCCCGTTGTTATGATTAAAGTAGTAAACGACCAAAACCCGGTTTTGATCCATCATTTCAGACCAACTGTAACCCAGGTCTCCACTTCCGCCATCGTCTCTAATTACAAATTCAGGAGCCGAAGCAAAATCGGTACATTCGGCATTTAAAATCCTGGCCCGAATTCCATAAGGTTTGTGCCGGTAACCATAGGTGAGCAAAACACGGTTGTCGGGTAGTCTCAAAGCATGCAACGGATAGCCATAAAATCCAAGGCTTTGCCATTTGAACGATTTTCCACCATCGGTTGACCGGGCAATGCAGGAATACTCGTTGGGCATATCCGCGGTTCGAAGAAAAGCTACCAAATTGCCTTTGGGCGTTTCTATGATCGATGTTTCATCAAACGATATTTTTTTGTCAACAGCAATTGGTGCTGAATAATTCCAGCTAAGCCCTTTATCATCAGAAGTCATTAAATACACCGATGTTTTCGATGGCGAATGGGAGTCTTTTGCTGCAACAGCCCAGTATATCCGTCCATTTTTCCCTTCGCATAACGCGCCCCTGTTGTAAGCCGGCAACTTATTTCCAAAAATATCAACCTGAATATCAGCCGGTACCGAGGTTGGATAAATTGGTCCCTTCCACGTTTTACCGCCATCAACCGAGCGAATCAAATATCCGCCTAAAAATGTAAAAGCCGGAGAATACTTGTTTTTCCCCTGAACCAGTGTTAATTTCCGGTTGAGTACAGTGTCGGCATCGGGTCGAATAAGTCCCCATGTATAGCTTGTACAAAGGAGTGTTCCGTCGTTCAGCTGCAATAAACACGGATCTTGGGAGCCTCCCTGCGGATGAGCAAAAATTAATTCCGGTTCTTTGTTCCAGGTTTCACCATTGTGCGAGCGAACCATAACCAGATAGCTGTTCGGATCGGTATGCGAAATACCTTGCTGACCGAACAATCTTCGATCGGGAGCCCTGCGGAATGCAACCATAAACTCTCCATCCGGACGTTTTACTACCGACGGAAAGGCAGAATAGAACAACGAATCTTTATAGATGATGATATCTTTAATTTTCCGAATACCTGTCAAAGAAATGGTTTGCGCAACTATTTCATTCAAATTAATCAATGAAACAGCAACAAGGATAATAATAGTCCGAATTTTCATTTTCAATTGCCTCAATTAGTTTGCTTTCTTTATCTCAAGTTTCCCGATTCCAGCTTTTGTCAGCAGTGTAATCATTAAAGTACTGATGCAAATTTTGATACGCATATCAGGTTTTATAGACAAACATAAAAGTAGCGTTCAAAAATTTATCAGATCAATAGCTTTTTAACTGAAAAAGCCTAAAAATTATCCCTGAAGATTTTACCTCCAGGGATAAGGATTGATAAGTCGAACTAAACTTACTGTTTATAGGCGTTGTTGTTTTGTTTCTCAACCTCTGGAATTTGCCAGTAGTAAGTAGAATATGGAGGTTGGATCGGTGAGAATTTGGTTGCATCGCGGTCGCCAATACCAATTGGTTTACGCATAGCAATCAGGTATAATAAACGGTCGGCATGTTCGCCAGCCAATTCCTTGATGCGTTCGTTTTCGATGTCGGTTTCGGTAATTGTTGCTGAACTAATATCGCTCAGTCCTGCTCTTTTACGAACAACATTTAAATCGGCTGCGGCACCTGTTTTATCACCATCTTTCAGGCGTAAAGTTGCACGGGTAAGGTACACTTCGGCCAAACGCAGCATCGGACGGTTAGAACGGCGGCCAGTGGCCGGTGCACGATAATGTTTATCCTGCCATACCATCGGATAAGTTAACGGCGAGTACCGTTGTTCGTAGGTATTCAACCAGTTGTAATACTCGGTTGGGTTTGAAGCTGCTGTGTACGGGTTTGTCTTGTATCCTTCCAAACGAATGTAAGTTTGTGTATAACGCTTATCACCAACAGCAGTTGGACCAACCGAAAGATCAGCATTCATCCAGCCAATTTGTTTCAGGGCAGTATACGATAAAGTAAAGCAGGCCCAGGAACAATGGTTCCAGTATTGACCACGCCCGCCGCCATTGGTATTGTAATTACATTTAGAGAAAACGGTTGGAAGACGGTCGAATTTACTTGAGGTTGCATCGATAGCAATTTCCCATATAATTTCGTTGCTCTGACCACCACCTGCATTGCGGTTGAAAGCCTGAATAGGATCGTCGTTCAGATTATACATTCCACTGTTAATAACTTCGTCGAGCTGAGCTTTTGCCAGGGCATATTGGCCCATATAGAAATAAACACGGGCAAGCATAGCCTGAGCGGCATATTTATTCACGCGGGTTCTTGGACTCAATTCGGTTGTTACATAAGAAGTTGGTAAAATAGCAATTGCGTCTTTTAAATCCTGAACAATTGAATTATACACTTCAGCAACCGTTCCCAGCTTACCGTTTTTAATCTCATCAGCTCCGTTCACATAAGTGCGGCAAAGTACAAAGTGTTTTGAATCATTTGTTCCGCTTGGGTCGTAAGGCGGAGCCCAGGTACGAGCCAAATACCAATATCCAACAGCACGCATAAACAACAATTCACCTTTATAGCGTTTAACCGTTTCCCTGTCGGTTTGAGTCATATTCGTAAATACATCCTTACCAGCATCTTCGGCATCCTGGATTAATTTAAGAGGTGCATTGGTTTCGGTCGAAATCTGGTAAAGGTATGAGAACGCTAGTTCAAGTTCTTTATCTGCGTTGTTTAAAACAGTTGTGCCCCATTTACGATTGTAATATTCGTAAAAGTAAGTTGCCCCGGTAATTCCTTCGAGGTACTGAGCAATGTCGGATTCGGCAAAGCCTCTTAAACCAAGGGCGCCTACAGGGCTTCCCCAGGCATTTCCCATAAGCAACAGGTATGGAGTTCTAACTGCCAATTCGAGTTCTTTAACATTATTCCACGGATACTGATTTGGTCTTTCCAGTTCGAAAAACTTATCGTTGTTACATGAAGGAATAACAAATAACAGGCATATTGCAAATATTGCTTTTATAGTATTTTTCATAGTCTGGAATATTAAAAGTTAATGCTTAAACCAAACATAAACGTACGCGATGAGGGCATCGATGTAAATACAGAATAGCATCCGCCGGTTGCCTGGTCAATCCCAATTTCGGGGCTGTAACCCGAGAATTTGGTGAATGTTAATAAGTTACTTGCCGACAGATAAATTCTGGCTGTATTGATCTTGCACCTGTTTGTGAGATCAGAAGGAATAGTATAACCCAAAGTAATGTTACGAAGTTTCAGGTAATCGCCCTTTTCGAGGTATTGCGACGAAGGCGTATTATTGTCTGAACCATAGCTAACTCCGGTCGTTGTCGGGTTACCGGCATTATCGTATTTATACAGGTTGGCTGCTGTTACTTGTGGCCAGTAAGTTTGATCCCCAGGTTTTGTCCAAGCTTCGGTCAACAGTTTTTTGTTGAGAACAAGCATCCCCTGGTTTGGAGTCATCGAACTCTGCAACAAACGGTTGTAAATATAATTTCCGGTTACAAACGACCATACCATGCTTAAATCAAATCGTTTATAAGTAAAATTGGTATTGAAACCTCCCAACAACTTTGGTAAAGCTGTTTTCCCTTTCAACATCATACGGTTGTTCGACATGTTTTCGTTGGTTGCAGGAATAATGTTTCCGGTATGTTCAGTTGTGCCATCATCAAGCTTTTTGACTTCGTAAATGAGTGGAATACCTTTTTGCGCGTCAACACCAGCATATTCGGCCATGTAATATGTTCCCCACGATAAACCCGATTTGGTGATTGTGCGGATAATGCCATTTTCGGCAGCCTGAAGGATACCTACATGATTCGCGTCGGATGTTGGATCGAGCGAAAGGACTTTATTACTGTTGATCGAAATATTAAACCCAAGATTGAAAGTAAAGTCGTGTTTGTTGTACACTACTGCATTGGCATTGAATTCAAAGCCTTCATTTTTCATATCTCCAATATTTTGCCAGCAATAGTTTTGAGCTTCCCACAAACCGGCTGATGGCGGCAATGTAACAGCCAGCAACATGTCTGATACTTTTTTCTGGTAATATGCCAAAGAACCATTGATGCGGTTAGCAAAAAAACCAAAGTCGATACCAGCGTCGAGCGAATTGGTTGTTTCCCACTTAATATCGGAGTTACCAATGCTTCCCAGGTATGTATTATTTGTTGATGCCAAAGTTGATGAGCCACTATTAATTCCCCATCTATCAGATGTAACTCCACTCGGAATATTGGTATTACCGGTTTGTCCGTAACTACCTCTCAATTTCAGCAAACTAACAGGTTTGAAGTGAAAGAATTTCTCTTCGGAAATAATCCAGCCCAAAGAACCCGAAAGGAATGTTGCCCAACGATTATCGGCAGTAAACTTCGAAATACCATCGCGACGAACACTAACACCGGCCAAATATTTATCAGCCAGCTTGTAATTTGCTCTTCCAAAGAAGCCTCTCAGATACGATTCTCCACCTAAAGTACTGCTGCCACTTAACACGTTTGGCGTACCAACTTCAGGAAATTTACCAACAAGGCTTTCGCCTTTTAAATTCATATATTGCGAGATAGAACGGGTATTTTCAACACCGGCAACAATATTTAATGTATGGATTTTTGGTAGCGGAACATCGTAATTAAAATATGCATTGTAATTGGCTGTGCTGGTTTCGTATTTTGTTTCCTGGGCAACTGCACCATTAATCAATAATGCATCACTTCGCCACGAACGACCGCGGTTGGCTACATAATTCAAACCAAATTCGCCTTTTAGCGATAAACCCTGAACAGGTAATTTCCAGGTTGCATTCAAGCCTGAAAGTACATTGATAGTTTTCAGGTTTGATTGAGAATTGATCGGATCAACACTGGCCAAAGCATTAACCGAAGCGCGCGAGTTCCAATATCCGTTAAATCCGCTGGCATCGTATACCTTCATCCAGGGAAGTGAATTGGAGTTTACTTGTCCCCAACCACCAGCGCCTTGTTTTCCATCTCCCGATTTTACACGGTCGTTGTCGGTAAACGAAGCCATAAGGTGGTACCCCAGGTCAAAATTCTTGAAAATGTTATAATTCAAATTAATATTTGCCGAATAAGTTTCCAGACTATTGAATTTCAGGTTACTATTGTCTTTTCTGTATTTAAGCGACAGGTAAGAATTTCCTCTCTCCGAACCCTGGCTAACCGAAAGGTTTGCTTCGTAAAATGAACCTGTACGCGAAATGACATCAACCCAGTTGGTGTTCGTATTCAAAGCTTCGTCGCGGGTCATTGCTTCGGTAGCGCCATCGAGCTGTTTAATTGCATTTTCGACGCTGTATTGACCTGCGCCAATGTTTTTCATTGCCAGGTCCATAATTGATATGTAATCTTTTCCACCAGCATAACCAATGTTGGTTTTCTCCCAATTACTGATCCCTGATTTTACATCGAAGTCAACTTTAGTTTGTCCTTTCTTTCCTGATTTAGTCGTTACAAGGATAACACCGTTTGAACCACGTGAACCATAAATTGATGTAGCCGCAGCGTCTTTCAAAATCTGGATCGACTCAATATCATTCGGGTTGATCATGGCCAAAACACTCTGGTTTATTTCGCCGTTGTAACTGGCATCAATTGGGCCGCTTACGATTGGAATACCATCAACAATCCAGAGAGGATCGGTTCCTGAAGAAATAGACCCAACACCACGAATCTTGATCTGCTGAGGAGCGCCGGGAATGCCTGATCCTGAATTTACCTGCACACCAGCGGCCAAACCCTGGATGGTCGATTCAACCGAAACCGGGGCGATTTTTTTCACTTCATCGGCATTCAGCGAAGCAATAGAACCAATCATATCACGTTTTTTCTGAGTACCATAGCCAACAGCCACAACCTCTTCAATACCAATGGTTTCTTCGGCAAGTTTAACGTTTATCTGCGTTTTTCCGGCCACAGCAACTTCCTGCGATTTCATACCAACAAAGGTGAAGATCAAAACTGCGCTATCAGGCACTTTTGTTAAAAGATACGATCCGTCGGCCCCTGTAATGGTTCCATTGGTTGTTCCTTTAATGGCTACAGTAGCGCCCGGGATCGGCTCTCCTGCCTCGTTGGTAACAGTCCCCCGCACTTCTTTTGTTTGACCAAATTCAAACATTTCTTTGCTGCCACTGTCAGAATATAATACGATCTGCCGGCCAACAACACGGTACGAAATTCCTGTATTTTTAAATATCTCGTCGAGAACCTGGTTAACTGTCGACTTCTCGAAATCAACCGACACTTTTTTATCTGTAGCTACTTTCTCCGTGTAGAAAAATCGAAATTCGCTTTTGTCTTCAATTGTTTTTAATACATCGCCGATGGTCACATTATTCATCGACAAGCTAAGTTTTGTGGTCTGTGAGTATGAATCTGTAGCAAAGGTTGACAGGACAGAAAGACATAACAAAAAGATAACCAACTTCATAGCAATAAAAAGTTTTAAAAGAAAAGCCCACAAAGGACCTTTTCTCAATTCGTATTTTTTCATAGATTTGAATGATTAAGATTAATAATTTTGGACAGAAATTATTTTTCGCGAGTGGGGAAGTTGGCCGCTTTCCCACTTTTGTTTTTTTATTGATTTATGTCTGAATTTAAGATTATTCCATAGGCACTTATTTTTATTTATTTGGCTTTGAGGACTAAATGGCGGCTGTTTTTGTCGAATGTATAGTCAATTCGCCCAGCAATACTAAGTAAATCAATAACTTCATTAATCGACTCATATTCAATCGTCCCGTTTATCTTCATATTTTTGATTGATTCATCTTTAATATCGATTTGCAGGTTATACCAGCGTTCGAGGCAAGCAGCTACTTTAAACAATGGTTCATCATTAAAAATCAAACGATTATCTTTCCATGACACAAAGTTCTGTGAATTAACCTCGTTCTTCGTAATCTGGCTGGAAGCTTGATCAATCACAGCTCTTTGCCCTGGACGAAGCTCGTCTCCGGCCCCTGTGTTGGTCGAAATAGCGACTTTCCCACGTTCGAGTGTAACGGCAGCTTCCTCTCCAGGGTAAGCCAAAACATCAAAGGCCGTTCCCAAAACTTTTACAGTGAATTTTGAGGTTTCTACTTCAAACGGAATTTTGTCCTTTTTTACATCAAAATAAGCCTGGCCGTTCAGCGAAATTGCTCTCGATTTTTGTCCAAAATCAGAAGCAAATGATACAGTTGAACCAGCATTAAGCCATACCTTCGATCCATCGGGTAATTCGAAGCTGGTACGGGCAGCTAATGGTGTGGTAATGGTTTGGGTTAGTGTTCCCGATTGGGGTTTATTATAAAATTGGTATCCCAACGCAAGCACCATAGGAATAAATAAAACAGCTGCAATACGTGTCAGAAGTTGGAAAATCTTTACTTTTCTGGCTTGTACTTCTGAAGTATTTATCTCATAATGAATCTTATACAACGTTGATTGCAAATCGGTTTCAGATCTTTCTTCCCAATTTTCACTCCAATGCCCCTGCATCTTCTTTTCCAATTCTTCTTGTTTTTCGGGAGAAACGAATAAATCAACTACCGTGGCCAGATCAGCCTCGCTACATTCGTTTTTTATGTATTTACCTAAAGAATCGCTCATTCGTTTTAAATTACTGTAAGTTCAACGCACAAGTTATAGATAACCCCTGCTTTAAATTGTATTTTTTTTGAAATTTTTCGCAAGCTCATGTCTGGAAACATTTTATACATTTGTTTCAATCAACTTGATCGGAGAAAATGGGTACAGTAAGACTTGACGAACTTCTGCGACAATTTAAAGCCAACGATAAAAATGCAATTAATTTGCTATACGAAAACTACAGTAAAAGATTGTATAACTTTGCTTTTGCCTATTTAAAAACTGAAGCCGATGCTCTTGACATTGTTCAGGAAGTATTTATCAATGTTTGGAATAAACGTAACGACCTGCGAAACGATACTAACCTGGAAGCCTATCTGTTTACTGTAACCCGAAATTCGATTATCTCTATCTTCAGAAAAAAGATAACCGAAAAGCAATATTTTGAGCATTTAAAAGCAGTTGCCGTACTTCATCATTCGTCTACTGAAGAAACTTTAGACTACGAATCTCTTTCAGAACGGCTTAAAGAACTTGTTACCCAATTACCAGAGCAACGCAGGTTGATTTTTAAAATGAGTAAAGAAAAGGGGATGAGTAACAAAGCAATAGCAGAAGAACTTCAGATTTCGGTAAAAACAGTTGAAGACCATATCACCAAGGCCCGACATTTCCTTAAAAAGCAATTGACAGAATATGGAATGATCGCAATTTTATTCTACGAAATGTTTGTAAGTTGACCTACCATTTCTAATAAAATTGCAATCATTTATATTTAAGCTGTTTACATGAAATAGCCATAAGAGCAAAAGCTCATGCAAACCGAAAATGAATTGACCAGCGGGAAATCCGCGAAGCGAATAGATGGCTGTTCCATGAGTACACTCTGAATCAGAACAAAGTAAAAACATTTTATACGAATGAAAAACCTGTTGCTTGTTCAAAAAAAGGACCGTAAGGCAAATTGCTCCTTATCATCAACATATTCAACCTTATATGAGTTATTTTCTGCCTCATAACGTCTTAAATAATCAAAAATTTCTTCCCGTTTAAATTTGCCTGGAATAAGTGAAGTAAACAAACCTAACCTCGATAAGAGCATGATTAAAATACTGGGTTTATCTTTTATTGGAATTCCTGAATTTATATCATCCAAAATCTTCTTATTAAAAGATTCAACATCTATATCTTTTATAAAGTACTCTTTGCGTTTTAAAACGAGTACTCCTTTCTTCGATACTTTAATAATGTTTTTTTCGATGAGCCTCCTTCGTGTTAATTCCAATATTAGTTTTCTGTTTTTCCGAACATAACGCAAGAAGATATTTAAACTGAGCTTTCGTCCCTTCCCCCTGATCATGTTTAAACAAACATCATAGACCTCATTATAACTCGATTGCGGTGGAGTCATATATATAACCTCTTCTCCAAGGTATATAAATCCTCCGTCGAGCAATTCAAATAAAAGGGCAAAAGTAAACACATTAAAGCTTGAACCAGAGAACTGCCTGTTTCTTAATAACATTAAAACATACAGTTTCTCTGATAGTGATAAATCAGAATAATTCATACAAATTTCGATTAAGAGCAACTACTTTTTTCAACATAACTGACTGGACTATGCCCAAGGTCAAATTATATATGGATAAATCGGCTAATAAGATTTCTAAAATAAAGGCTGTCCTGGTTTCATCTCGACAGCCTTTTTTGTGACTATGTCTATTTCCAATATGTTTAGATTTAGACATGGATTTGCCAGAACTCAACAGGAGCCGCCTGAAATCGGTAATAAATCAATTAAAATGTTGATCAAAATTAACACTGCGCTTCAAGGATAGGAGTACACTTGCATGGACTATATGTAGACAGAAACATAAAACATTATCTATCAGAAACGAAACACACAACAAGATGAAAAACAGCAAGTTATCGTTTACTGATCAGGTTTTGATTCATGTATTATATTTCTTATGTAGTGAATCAGGTTTTGATCAACATTTAACCCTAGTTTCTTTTTTAACCTGTATTTACTTTTTCGTACACTATCAGGCGATATTCCCAAAATAACAGATAACTGATACGTATTCATATTCATATACAGGGCTGACAATATGATTAAATCCTGTTGGGTAAGTTGGGAGAAACGACTAACTAATATAGCAGCTAAATTAGGGTATGCCTTATTGAATCTCATCTGGAAAATAGTCCAGTTGTCGAGAACTACAGGGCTATTCTTAATCTTATTCCTCAAATTAATCAAAAACAATTTCCCTTTTTCATTAATCCTATTTTTCTTAATTTCCTCCGTAATTTGTTTTTCCAAATATTGAAGTTTAGTGTTTAGCTCAATAAACCGCAAATCCTCGTCCATAGCCTGAGAATTTGCACTATTTACGTCTTCCAACTTCTTTTTGAGGTCTGATTCAATCTCATCAAGTTGCACTTTAAAGCTATTTTCAATCGACCGACGTTTTTTTAATCGGGAATTAATTGATCCTAACAGTTCCTCTATTGTGAAAGGTTTAACCAGGTAATCGTCGGCGCCAAGGTCCATGCCTTGCCTATAATTAGTCCGTTCAGAAAGCGCAGTAATAAAAATAAACGGAACCGTAACCAACCGTTCATGAGAATTAAGAATTTGGAATACTTCGTACCCATCTTTCCCAGGCATCATTATGTCACACAATATTAAGTCGGGTTGATGTATAACTGCCAGATTTACACCAGTTTCTCCATCAGTTGCCAAAATCACTTCAAATCCTTCCATCATCAAGATATCGGCAATATATTCTCTTAACTGTTCTGAATCTTCTATCAACAGAATTTTGATCATTTATAGTTTTTTAATAATCATTCAAGAATTAAACCTAATGGAAAATGAAGAATAAAGACTGTTCCTTTTGATTGTTCGCTTGTGAATGAAACATTTCCGCCATGCATTCGAACCGACTCATATACAATATTGAGGCCCAATCCATTTCCTTGAATTGTTGAAACATTACTGGCCCTGAAAAAAGGTTTAAACAGATGCTTCTGGTCGGTCAATGGTATGCCTATCCCGTTATCAGTAACAGTAATTGTCCATTCATCTTTCTCGATGTTAAGTTCGAGAGAAATCTCTGGGTTGTCTCCTGTGTATTTTATTGCATTTGACAATAAATTACTTACTGATTGAAACATTAGCCGGTGATCGACATTGCAATACAAGTTAGTAAGCGTGGAACTAAATTTAATCTGCCCTTTCGTTATTATGGTTGAATTAAAATTTTCAATTATATTTCTGCATAAAGCAACAATATCGAGCTGGCGCGGATTAAATTCAACTTTACCTTCCTGTATGCTTGATAATTGGAGAACATCGTTAACAATATTGGTAAGTTGGAGAACATGATCTTTAACTTTTGATAACCGCACTGAAATTTGAGATGCATTCATTTTACCCTGGTAAGTGATCAGCGTTTCGCATAACATTAATATAGATGCAAGCGGAGTCCGAAATTCGTGAGAAGCTGTCGACAAAAAAAGTGATTTCAACTCGTTTAGCTCTCTCTCCTTTTCAATTGTTTTTACAAGCTCTTTTTCGAACTGCTTGCGTGGAGTAATATCAGTATGGGTTCCGATTATTCGTATAGGTTCTCCGTTATCATTTCTTTCAACAACTTTTCCTCGGGCCAGAATCCATTTATATTTCCCATCCTTGCACAAGATACGATGTTCTGTTGTATATATATCGGTTTCACCTTTGATATACTTTTGCAAGGCAGTGTAGCACGCTGGCAAATCCTCAGGATGAACCCTTCTCTCCCATTCATTGTATTTGTTCTCAATTTCATTTTCAGCATATCCAAGCATAGTTTTCCATCTCAACGAATAGAAAACTTCGTCCGTTTTTAAGTTAAAATCCCAAACCCCATCGCCCGACCCCTCAAGCGCAAAATGCCATCTTGCTTCGCTTTTACGCAACGACTCCTCTGCTTCAACTCGTTCTGTAATATCTCTTGAAATGCCATAAAGAGCATCGTTTCCATCCCACTTCCCAACTACAATTTTTGTTTCAACCGGAATTACCTCACCATTCTTGGTGCATAAAGAAATCAAAAAAGGGTTAACCTTACCTACACGTCTCTCGGAGATAATAAATTCTGCTTCTTGTCGCTGTGATTGCAGGAAAATGTCCAGAATTGACAATTTCTGAATTTCGTCTCTTGTATATCCCAGCCGATGTTCAACAACCGGGTTTGTCTTAATTATTTTCCCTTCGGTATTGAATATAAAAACAAAATCATCAATTGTGTCAAACATCAGATGGAAATTATTCTGACTTAAGCGAAATGCCATACCCATGTGTATTCGGGCCAGGGTACCACCAATTTGAGCACAAATAGCTTCGAGTAAAAGTTTTGAAGTATAACTCAATCCCTCAATCCATTTTGTACCAACGTGTAACGATCCGATTACCTTTCCTTCGTGGTTTATTGGTATTATTCCCAGGTTTTTAAAACCGCTTAAAAGAATATCAGAAGTCTCTCCGTTTTCATCATAAAACTTGTATACAGCCTCGCCTTTCTTAACTGTTTTATACAAACTACTTTTCTTGGTGTAAATACGGTTTTTCTCTATTAAAATAGGCGAAAATCCAAGCTCTGAGTACAGTTCCAGTGTTTCAGAATGAAGATTAAAGAGGTAAATTCCAACCAAATCAACACCTTCAATATCCGAAACTGTGTGAATCTCCTCGTTTAAAGCCTGATCAATTGTTGAGGTTTTTGCTAAGTTAAACCCCAAATCGCGTTGTAAGATTGCATATTTCTCGTTACGTTTAAATGAGGTAACATCTCGAATTTGCCAAATATAACCCAGCCGATCTCCTTCATACAGTATTGGTATAAAATCAAGTCCAAAAACTCTTCCATCATTAAGGTACAATTCCTCACCACTTACTGTTTCACACTTTGAAATAATCGAATCCATCCTATTCATATAGCGCTCAAAGTCAGCGAATAAATGCTTGCACGATTCTGATAATTCAATACATTCCATTCCAATCAGGGCCTCTGGGAGAAACTCTATCCCTGCTAAATCGCAAAATGCCTGGTTAACCATGTATACTCGTCGGTTTTCATCTTCAAATAAAATTCCCGAGTGAAGATTTTGAATAAGTTTTGTTAAATTCTGTGTGATTTTAATCTGCTCCCTCTCTGCAATTTTCTGGCTTGTTATGTCTGTGGCTACTCCAACAAACCCAAAAACCTCTCCGGCATCATCTTTTAGCTTATTTATGGTAAGTAACGCATTAATCTTAGTTCCATCTTTAGCAACAAGAATCCATTCATTCCATTTCGTATACGCCATTTCTTCCTGTTCCATAGCAATTAAATAATCGAAAGTTTTTATTTCCTCTTCCGATAAATATTTACTCATTTCATCATGATCGTGAAAATAAAAAGGAGTGTATTTTTCAATTACTTCATCGGCCTTGTAGCCTAGTTTTTTCTCTGCAAATGGATTGATTGATTTAATTAGTCCATTCTTATCTGTTGATATAACCATTAGTTCAACATTATCAATTATAGCTCTGTTAAGTTCGTGTAACTTTATTAAATCCCTGTTTCTTTTTTTCACCTTCAGTTCCAGCGAAGAATTTATCCTAACCAGGTCTTCTTCATGTTTGAGCCTTTCAAAACCATTTCCTATTATTTCGCCAACAGTAGTCAATAGCGACATATCTTCCTGTTGCCAGTCTTTGGGATTCAATATAGAATCAAATCCTAAAAAACCAATTAACGTTCCGTGTATTGATAAGGGGATGGTCAATATCGACTTAACATGCAGTTTTTCAAGCAGTTTTCGTTCAGTCAAAGCATCATCTGGCAAATTATCAACTTTTGGGACACAAATAATTTCGAACTTTTGTAGTTTGTCTCTCCACCATGGAAAATTATTAACTGGTATCTGCAATAAGTTTTGAGATTGCTTAATAATTCCTTCTCTCCACCATTCGTAAGTTATATTACTATACAATCCATCCTCAGTAAACAAATAAATATAGCTTCTATCAACCCCAACAAAATTTCCGATTTTTCGCAAGGCATTGTTTACTATAAAGTCCTGATTTTCTTTCTTCAGATGAACAAAGGCACTCGAAATTTCCGATACAATGTATTCAAGATTGAGCCTTCTCTGAATCTCGCGTTCATAGTTCTTTTGCCTTGTAATATCAATAAACGAGCCCAAGGTTCCCTGATACTCACCCTTCCTATCGTAATATGGAGTGCCCGAAATAGTTATTGTTTTTATCATTGCACCGTTAACAACTATATCCAGATCATACTGAGTTCTTTTGCCATTGCTCCTGTTCTCTGTTTCTTTTTTAACTATTTCCAACTGATCGAGCGAAAGAAATTCGACTAAGCTACGCCCAACCAATTTGCCTGATTCTACTCCAAAAATACTTTCAGCTTCGGGATTAGTAAATAAGAAAACTTCATCTTTATCAACAATACCAATTCCAACATTCATCGACATCAGTAATGAATGAAAGTACCAGTCCTGGCATTTTATCCAATCAAATTCATGATCCCTTTCAGAAATGTCAATCACATTTATAAGGCATATATTCTCCGACAAGATTTCTCCCTCAACAAAAATACTGTATTCTTCCGCGCACCCTCTTTTTAATCTAATACTGGTTCTCTTTTTAACATTAGAGCTAAACAACTCTTTAGCAAAGTGTTGAAAAATAGCAATTGAATATTCTCCCAGAAAATTATCAAAGCGTTTCCCAATTAATTCGTGTCTCGTTTTACCCAGGACCTGGGCAATTCTGTCATTCAGTTCCAATATAATACCATCGAGGTTAAGAGTTAGATAACCTAAATACGTATAATTACAAAAACCTATTTTATCTGTCTTAAATTCAACTGATTCAATTGCTTTCGTTGATAGTTCACCGATTTTATTCAAACAATTCTGAAGTGCAATATTCTGTTCTTTGATGATATTATGACAATCTTCTATTGTTGCAGGTAACCTATACCCAAAACGAAATGGTTCCTCGATAATATTGTTATTATCTACCATGTAAGACATGTTGTAATTGTTTATTGATAAATATATTCTAATTCAAGATTGGTAAAGAAATTAAAACTGTAGTTCCATCATTGTTGAAAAATTGAATCGTTCCTTTGTATCGTTGAATGACTAACAATGAGGTAATCAAACCCAAGCCGGTTCCCTGTTGTTCCTGACTCTTTCGGTTAAACTGGTTGAATGCTCCAATTTGATCAGCATTAATAATATGATGAGGAAATCCAACACCAAAATCAGTTATAGAAACCTCATAAAAATCCGCTGTTACCTTACCTGTTATTATTACGTTGGTATTTGATTGGGAAAATTTAAAAGCATTATCCACAATTTCGTTAATTACGAAACCCAAATCATCTATTTCAATTGATAACGTCGAATCGTTTATATCGAGCAATAAATCAGCTTCTCTCAAAAAACTTCTTGCAACACGCTGGGCTATGGCTGGAATAACACACTTAGGATCTACAACATCTAATATAGTTTTATCGGGCTTCACCGATACTTCAGCAACATACTTTAAATAGTTGTTTATTAAATTATGAAGCCTGTTACAACTGTCAACAATTTGATGAGCAAATTCTTTTACTTCAGTCAAAGTAAATTCTGACGTGTTATCTTTAATAATAGTTGCATATCCCATAATTGCATGTAATGGAGTCATCAACTCATGCGGCAAGGCATATATAATTCGTTCACGAAGTTCATTCAAACGTGTGTTGGTATATTTTTTTAAGGTTTCGGCTTTTTCCAACCTGGTATTAATAGATTTCTTTAGTGTTTCAATCGAAACTGGTTTTATTAAATAGTCATCAGCTCCATGTTCCATTCCTTTTCTAACATCTCTTGCATCAGCAATTGCTGTTAGAAAAATAAAAGGTATCCGTTCTGTCTCAAAGTTAGATTTTATCTGCCTTCTGACTTCATACCCATCAATACCATCCATCAAAATATCACATAAAATGAGGTCAGGTTTCTGGTTCAAAGCTATCTCGATGCCTACTTTCCCATCTTTTGCACCTAAAACATGGAATCCCTCAAATTCAAGTAATTCTGTAGTCTCAATAAGAAGGTCTTTGTTATCTTCGATAAGCAAAATTCTATGCATAAATTCACGTATTTACTTTTAATTCCGAACGAATATACTGCTGGCATTAGAATTCAAAAAAAGCAACTTAAGCTGACTTAACAAATGATGTTATGTAGACATTTTGTAGACATAATTATTAATATATTATATATTAGGTTATGTAATACTAACCTTTGCTTTATAAGCACGTGTTAAATAAAATAAGAGCTTGAATATTTACATCAGCAGTTTATGTGTATTTATAAAATTTGAATATCCCATAGAATTCCTAATTAATTTAGCGTTGAGGCTTTGCCCAAAGACCCCAATTACTTTTTTGTCTTGACTGGTTCGACCAACTCACCAGCCAACAAAAAAATAATCAAAAAAGGTCAAGGCTTAGCCCGCTTCGCACGAAAAACTACACTTGACGGCTAAAATCTTTTAAACTCGCCTACCGCTCAAACAAAAAAGATTTTTTAACGCCGTCGTCACTTGTTTTTCGGCTCTCCGGCTTAGGCCGGCTTCGCTTCGTTCAGCACTACGTAATGAAAAGGATATTCATATAAAAAATAAATGGAGTAGCTGTTTAACCGCAATATTCCGGCAACAGCTACTCCATTTATATCAAATAGATGTGTTTAATAACCAGGGAGAGATTTCCCGTTTTCCCATATCCACACGAAAGTATCGGAAACTATTTCCTCAGCCATGTCTTTTCCTTCGCGCATGAGAGCAAAGCGGCATGTAATACTTCCGAAACAGGGAAATGTAAGTTTCCCCATCCCCAACTATCAGCCCGTTGATTACATGATCTTGCAAAACAGGCTATCTTTTGCCGTAAAAATATGAATTTTATTGCCCGGCAAATCTTATAAACAATAAAAATAGATAGTCGTAACAATTAATACTAAAAGATAAGGATCTGGTATCTTTTCGTTAGGAACACTTCAAATGGATTTGGTTCGATCCATAACCTTACCTGGAAAACTTATAGTATTCGCCCCATGTCATCACGACATAAGGTTTGTTTATTTGCTCCAGTTTTTGAAACGACAGCCAATACGCTTCACGATGATCTATTGAATGGCCAAGTTCATTTTCATGGCCTGTAATTACCAATTTGGGATTAAAGTTGTCGACTAAAACGCTTAAACGCATTGTCCAGCAATTAACTAGCAAAACATCAGGCGCTGGAATTTGCTTGTTGATTTGCGACAACCATTCCATGTCTTCTTCGTTGTATTGGTCACCTGTGTGGATAACACGATAACCTTCAGGAGTAATTACTTCGTAAATATTGTTGATTAGCTGATCCTGATGTCCTGGCAATACATTAACCAACAAGGTGTTATTGCCAATTTTGATCTTCTGTTCCATCACCTTCTCCGAACGGATATGTTGAACCGACGAATTGTCCGCCCATAAATTAGCAGGAGCAAAAACTGGTTTTTGAGCTTTTATAAACAAATCGGCCACCTGTTTGTCCGCATGGTCTTCATGAAGATGAGTGATAAATAACACATCGCATTGGTTAACAATCGCCTGCATCAACGTATCAGCAATCAGGCCTTTGCCCGAGAATAAGTCAAATGCAACTGTAACTGTTTTGGTACGAACAACAAAGCCATCGTTGTACAATTTGTAAATTTTCAACCCACCATCTGTCGGACATGACAAATCCTTCAGTGCCGACATCATTCTCTTTGTCATAAACTGATGCAATACAGGGCTTTGATCATACCTTGTATCATGCAGCAAGGCATCCAGGTTATACAATGCCAGTTTACGGGCAATTGGCTGACCTGTTTCGGGGGGGTATTCCTTCAAGGTATAATCTATTAAACCGAACATACTTGTTGCCTGTCTTGACAAAAGAGCATCGGCATGACCCCATGAGACCATCTCAGGCTGCATATTTTTGTTCTGGGCAATTGAACGTGCTGAAATACATGCACAAACGACACATAAAAAAAAACGAAAGAAATTCATTATTTACGGTTTTAATTGGTTCAAACAATAAAAACGTTTACTAAGGTTTGGTCAACGTTTTTATCAAATCAACTTCTTCCTGCTTGTATGGTTTTCCATCAGGATAGAAGATTTCATGGAACCAAAGTTTCGGTTCCGATCCGTCAGGAATCGGTTCATCCCAGGCATATTTGGTGTTCGATTTCCCGGCAACCAGTCCCCAGTTGATTGCACCTATGTTTTGAGCTTTCAGAATAGGCATAATGTTGGTAAACAGACTATTGTTTCGGCGGGCCATGTATTCGGTACAAACCAGTGGGCGACCGTAACGTTTCAATGTATCGATGGCCGCCTGGTGTTTTTCAGGTCCGTCGTAATTGTGGTACGTAATGATGTCGGAGTTTTCAACCTGAAATTTGTTCAGATTCGACAAGCAAAGGTTCCAAACACCAGAAGACATAGGCTGCGACGGGCGAACTTCCCATCCCCATTCGAATACTTTTTTCAGCAAAAGCAACGAACGGTTACCGTAGCCAGAGTTCCCGGGTTCATTATATAAATCCCAGATTGCAATACGTTTGTCGTCTTTGAAGGTAGTCAGTACATCTTTCACGTAGGCTTCCAATGTTTTAATCAAAGTGGTGTCAGAGTAAAGTAATTCGCCCGGGTCGCGCACCCATCCCGAATTGTGAACACCGGGTTTGGGATCAGGTTGTTTTCCTGCTTTGTAGGTTGGATTCCAACAATCGTCGAAAATGCAGAATACTGTTTTGATGCCATGTTTCGAAGCGATAGTAAGGTAGGTGTCCATTCGTTTTTTAAAGCCATCCTTATCAACCTCCCAGGCAACATGGTGCAGGAAAACCCGCATACAGTTCAGCCCGATGCCTTGAGCCCAACCTAGTTCGCGATTGATTGTCGTGGTATCGAATGTTTCGGCCTGCCATGTTTCCAACTGGTTAATAGCCGTACTTGGATTAAAATTACAACCCCGGAGCCAGCCGTTCTCTTTCTGCCAGGCCTGGGCTTGTTCGGTTGTCCATATCTGGGGCTTTATTGCTGCTTTCTCTCTTGTTTGACAAGCAGTAGCCATAAATAAAATTGCTATCAAGAACAAATGTATCTGCTTCATTTTTTTTATAGTTATATGTGGTTTAGTTAAATCTGACACTATCGCTTTTTTACAATAAAGCCATCAAGGATGGCTGTTGTCAAAAGTAAAAAAATAACCACAAAGGACACAAAACATTTGTATAAAGCGCCGCTAAGTATTTAACTGTTAATTTGTTAATCTTTATGCAACTTAGTGAAAAACTCAGTGTCCTTTGTGGTTTAATGACTTATAAAAATAATCAAGCCAGTGGTTACCAGTCTGCGTTCTGCTTCAAATTCGAATTTCTATCCAATTCGACCAATGGAATCGGCCAGATTTCGTGGCGCGCCTGATACGTGCGTTGATACATTAAGTCTCCAAATATATCGGTAGCATTTTTTACGGTTGATTTGAGCATTCCCCAGCGACGGATATCCCAATAACGTTGACCTTCGCCTGCCAACTCATAAGCACGTTCGTCGCGGATGCGTTGTGTCATCTCGTCTTTGCTGTGAACGGCCAACCATGCAGCTCCGGAGTTCAATCCGGGCATCTTGACACGTGCCCGCACTTTATTGACTTCAACAATTGCTTTATCTGTTTCTCCATTTTCGTTGTAGGCCTCAGCAAGCATTAAAATAACATCACCAAGTCGTATCAACGGAAATTCGTAAGGTGTACGGGTATATTCGCCCCAATAGCCATTAAGGTTACCGGTAGGAATCCATTTACGCCAGAAGTAAGAGTTCCAACCCTCAGAGTTGCGGATAAAAGCAAAAGCTTCCATTGGGGAACCACCTTTTGACGCATCAGCAAGTACAAATTGCTTGTCGCGAGGGCTTGATGCTGCATCAGTACCGAGATAATGAGAATATGGAGTGATTACATTCCAGCACAAACGTGGGTCACGTTTGCGATATACTGCCGAAACTTTCGCAGTGTCGCAGTTTAATGTGCTGGTAATTAATGTACTACCTTGATTTATAGCAACACTAAGAAGATTACGACGGAATTGCGAGTTACCTGCATTGAAGCCAGGGAACACGTCGTCCCAGTTAAATTTTGTACCATCGAGGTTTTCATACTTGTCAACCAATGTGGTAGAAGGCACAATGCAGTTGCCGGCAATAAGCCGCAAGGTTGCCTTGTTGCCAAAATAAGAAACAATATCCAGGGCATATCCTGCCGTGTTGCCGTCGATAGATTGTATGGAGAAGATCATCTCATTGCTTCGCTTGCCATTGTAGAGGCGGAACAGGCTTTCATAATCAGGGTGCAATGTGTAGCCGTAGTTATTGCTCTTGTTATATACGATCTCTTCAAAATCGGCAATAGCTTTTTTCCACTCTTTGTTGAACAGATAAACCTTGCCACGAAGGGCATAAGCTGCACCTTTGGTTGCCCGGCCATAGTCGGTGCCCCAGCTAACTGGCAGCTTGGCAATGGCCTCGGTCAGGTCGGCAAGGATGTGCTGGCGAATTTCTTCGGCTGAACTACGTGGGTTGTTCACGGTTGCAAAATCTTTGTTGATGTCGCAAGTCTCGTCGTAGTAAGGCACGCCACCCCAGCAATTAAGCATCCGAAAGTAAGCCATGGCCCGAAGGAACTTGGCCTCGCCAGTCACCTGGTCAATCGTAGTTTGGCTGATGGGCATACTGGCCACATTGCGGATCACTGTGTTCGAGCGATGTACCAATTCGTAAAGATATTGCCAGTGGTTTTGAACACCACCGCTATTCGAAGAAAATGCCGTGCCTCGGGAAACGTCGGACCATGGGTTAATACCATCGGCCAAATCGGTATTCATGTCGAATGTAAACTCCAGTCCGAAGCACCAGTCTTGCTTCATTGCTGCATACAATCCAACAGCGGCTTGTTTAGCCTGGGCAGTAGTTTGCCAGAATGTGCCGCTCGACATTTGATCGGCAGGGACATAATCCAAACTTTCGCAACTACTGAGCAATAGGGCTGAGCCCAGAAATGCATATATTATATTTTTACGTTTCATTGTTTTTAATATTATATTACTCACTAATTTAGAACGACACATTAAGACCTAAAGAAAATCTACGGGTTGAAGGATATCCAACAGTAGCAGCAACTTCAGGATCTAATCCTGGGAAATTGGTGATAGTGAACAGGTTGTCGATGCTGGTGTAAACCTTTAACGCATCAGTAAACAACTTTTGTGAGATGTGCTTAGGTAAAGTATAGCCCAATTGTATGTTCTTGCAACGGAGATAAGCAGCATTATGCACGAAAGCATCACTTTCGATGTTGTTCTTGCTATTTGCGTTATTGCGCAATATTGGATACTTGGAGTTATAAGGGTTTTCCGGTGTCCAGGCATTGTCTGTGATGTCTTTTATAAGCGATTGTCCCATAACGGTTACAAACCGGAAAGCTTGGTTGTTGTAATAAACCTGGTATTTACCTACTCCTTGTAAAAGTACACTGAAGTTGAAGTTTTTCCAAGTCAGGCCGAGGTTTGCGCCATAAGTAAATGTAGGCCTGTCACCATGACCGATTTCGACACGGTCGGCGGCATTCAAATTTCCATCGCCGTTAGCATCGGCATAAAGAAAATCGCCAAGTACCGGGCGTTGATAGGTGGCAAAATAGTTCGGGTTTTTATCAACCAACGATTGAACATAGGCTAAGTCGGATTGGTCGCGAACGATGCGATCGACTTTGAGGACATAGAGCTGATTGATAGGCTTGCCCTCCTGGAGTTTGTAAACACCGTTAATCGAAGAAACATCGCCACGGAACTTGGTTACCTCGTTGCGGACATAGCCCATGTTGAAACCTGCTGAATAGGCAACTTTGTTAATTTTGCCAGTCCAGTTGATCTCAAAATCAAAACCATGGTTATTCACTTCACCCGCGTTTTGGTTGGGCACAGTAGCCGTGCCATGTTCCAACGGAACAGGAAGTGAAATCAAAATGCCTTTCGTATTTTTAGTAAACCATTCAAACGAACCGGTCAGTCGATTATTAAAGAAACCGTAATCAACACCAATATTGGTCATATAGGTGCTTTCCCAGGTTAAGTTTGCGTTTGAAAGTACAGTTTGTGCAAGTCCACCGGCAATGGTATTGTTCAAAATGTAATTATTGGCAGAATAAAGCGATTGATACATGTAATAAGTCGAAGTAGAATTGTTGCCAAGCGAGCCGTACGACCCACGAAGTTTCAACGAACTCAACCAATTTTTATAATTTTGCATGAATCCTTCTTCGGAAATACGCCAACCAACTGATACAGAAGGGAAATAACCCCAGCGTTGGTCGGGTGCGAATTTAGAAGACCCATCGGCCCGAAAATTGGTTTCCAACATATATTTATTATCCCAAGCTAAATTGATACGTCCGAAATAAGAACGCATGGCCCACTCGTTGTAATTACCACCAACAGGTCCGTTCGTTGCACCTGCATCTATGGCAGTTAACGATGGATCAATGAGATCGTATCTTCTGAAGTATTCATTTTCATACTTATTGTATTCCTGGCTTGCACCAACCATGGCAGAAGCATCAAGCTTGTCGATTTTAAACTCGTAGCGGGCAGTCACGTCCGAAGAACGGAACGTGTTGCGATAATTGTATTTTCGGATGTAGGTACGAACCACTCCTTCGCGGAGCAAAACCGGACCATCCAACGTAAAACGGTACAAGTTACGGTCGCACAAATGTTGTTCCACATTACGCACCCAATAATTGTACGAATAAGAACCTTCGATGGTCAAACCCTTAATCGGTTTGATGCGTCCATAAATTTTTGCCACCGTACGGCGGGTTTTAACAGGAAATTCAGATTTATAAAACCACATCCGGCGATAAGGATTTGCGTTGCTGACGTTTTCTTCTTCAGGATTCTGGGTGCCTCCATAGAAACCGGTTTTCGAATCGTAGAGTGTCATCCCCGGCACTGTTCCAAATGCGCCATACCCCCAAATAACGTCACCGCCGGCAGCTGCATTTTCAGCGGATGGGTCGTTTTCGTCGAGATAACCAAAAATATTGGTACCAACAGTCAACCAAGGTTTAATATCTGCCTCAACATTTGTACGCAATTGATACCGCTTGTAATTGGTGTGGTAAATCATACCCGGATCGTTGATGTAACCTAACGAAAGATTGTAACGCGATGTTTTAGAGCCACCTATAGCTGAAATAGTGTGATTTTGAACAACCGAAGGATTACGATAGATATGATCTTGCCAGTCGGTATTAGGATATACCGTAGGATTCTTGCCTGCATCGTTGCGCCATTCGTCTATTTTCCCTTGAGAGAAACGTTTTGCCTGACCGTTCGCAACTAAACCAGCATTTTGAATCTCCATGAAATCGGCATAATCGGTAACAAGATTAAGGCGTTTGGCTACGGTTTCAAACGAAAGATTTCCGTTGTAGGTAATCTTAGCGGTTCCGTCAGAGCCTTTTTTGGTAGTAATAAGGATAACTCCATTGGCAGCACGGGAACCATAGATCGCCGATGACGCAGCATCTTTTAAGATGGAGATATTTTCAATGTCCTGTGGATTGATGTCGCTTATCGAAGAGCCAACGACGCCATCGATAACAACAAGAGGATTGGCATCATTCAAAGTACCCTGCCCCCGGATGCGGATAGTTTGAGATTCGTACCCGGGAGTGTTACCGCCAATATTTGATACTGTCAGCCCTGGGGCCAAACCTGCCAACGCATTAGTTGCATTAGTTACAGGGCGGTTGTTGAGTGCGTCAACCTTAACCGAAGAGACAGCGCCAGTCATATTAACCTTTTTCTGTGTGCCATACCCAACAGCCACAACTTCCTCAATACCGATTGTCTCATCAACCAGGGCAATATCGATGTTTGTTTTTCCCTCAACCTTTACTTCCTGGCTTCTCATCCCCACAAACGAAAATAGCAGACTGGCACTAACCGGAACGTTTGCTAAGGTGTATTTTCCGTCGGCATCGGTAATTACCCCTTTGGTTGTACCTTTCACTGCTACTGAAACCCCGGGAAGTGGCTGTCCGCTAGAGTCGGTTACTTTGCCTGATACCGTTTTTTGCTGTTGCGAATTGGAATTTAGCCCGGTTATACCCTCAATATTAGTTAGGATAATTTGCCGGTTGACAATCTCGTAACGAATACCCGTTCCTTTCAGCAGCTCGTCCAAAACAGCAGGAACCGACTGGTTGGTCACCGAAATGTTTACCTTGTGATCAACATTGATATAGTCGCGGTTGTAAAAAAAGAAAAATTCCGATTGATCTTCAATCGCTTTTAAAACCTCCTCCAAACGTTGGTTGGTTAGGTTTAACGATAGCTTAGTCTGCTGTGAGTAGGTTTCAACAGCCATAATCTGAAGTAATCCAAGGAAAAAGCAGAATACAGTTAAACGCACCATCTTTAAAAATTTTTTAAGGGCTAAAGTCTCTTCCGTGAAGAAACTCAAACGAACCCTTCGTTCTCGTTTTTTTTTCATAGATTTACATCTGTTTGAGTGATTAATATTAGTACTTCGCTCTGCAATTCATGCAGGAAAGTGGTCGTAACACTTTCCTGCTTTTGCATTTTTTATGATCTGAGTTTTATTGTTATTTTTCGTTTGGCTAAAATTCCATTTGTGTCATATCCTTTTCGTTCAATGGAGTAAACAATAGGTGTAGTCATTGCAATAAAGCGCATAACCTCTTCTAAAGGTTCTTCTTTAAAAGTTCCTCTAAAACGTAAGTTTTTTAGTTTTTCACCTTGAATCGAAATATCAACATTGTACCATCGCTCAAGTTTTTTTACTGCTTGTTCCAACGATTCATTGTCGATTACCAGGTAGCCCTCTTTCCATGAAGTGCAAAGGTCGGCATCCACCTTCCTTGTATTCAGCGCTTTCGATTCGTGGTCGAACGTTAATTTTTCGCCGGGAAGTAACAGTTTCGAGAAGGTGGCTGTTTTCCCATTTACTTCTACCTTCCCTTCATTTAATACCACTTCCGAAACTGTTTCGTTGGTATAGGCTGCTACGTTAAACTTGGTGCCCAGCACTTTAATATCCATATCAGGTACGCTGACGGTGAAATCAGATTTCTCCTTGTGCCTGACGCTAAAAAAAGCTTCGCCGGTAAGCTGAACTTTACGGTGGCTATCGAAAACAGCTGGATACTTCAATTTTGCACCGCTATTTAACCATCCGGATGAGCTGTCGGGAAGCAGGAATTCGACCCGGGAACCTTCGGGAGCACTAAGTTCGACCCATGATTGAACCTTAGTTTGTTTCGGTACGAATAAAATATAAAGTAACGATGAAACGGCCACAACAGGTATTAAAAAGGCAGCAACCTGACGGTACCAGTACCATAAGTTCCTGCTTTTTCCTTTCAATTTTTCATCAAGCAATATCTTGTACTGGATTTTTTCGAACACCGGGCGAAGCGAAGCTTCATCTATCGAAGTTGTAGCGGCCAACTCTTTCCACTGGTCGAATAATTGGTTCTCGATTTCTTTGTCAATTCTGGCATGAGCAAACCAATCCTTTATTCGTAGATAATCGTTATACGAGTAGTTCCCGTTCGAAAAATCGATAAGAGTCTGAGGGTCGATTTTAGTTTCCATACGCTTTTCCCGTCTGGTCCTTTAAATGATATACTGTTATATCACCAACCTTCAAAAAACCCTAGCCCGATTCCCGATTTTTTTTCTTTTTTTTACCCAATAAACAAGTGAAAGAATACCAACCCCTGAACATGGAATTTCTCAAATTCGATTTTCAGGAATTTCATAGCTTCAGAGATGTGGAACTCAACAGTTTTAACCGAAATGTTTAATTCATCGGCAATTTCCTTCATGGTCTTCTCTTCGATTTTCTTTTTCATGAAAACTGTCCGGCGTTTTTCGGGCATTTGATTAATAAGTTCGTCTAATTTGTCGAGCAACAGCTGATAGTCCGACCTGTCATCGAATCCGGTTTTTGATTCAGAAAAATCGAATAAAATGTTGTGCTTCAGTTCGTTTATACGCGTAAGTTTATTAAAATGCTGACGAACTGCATTTAGGGTAATAGTAAAAAGGTATGATTGAAAGGATGTGTCTGTTTTTATAGATTCACGGTTATTCCAGATTTTCAAAAAAACTTCCTGAATAATATCTTCAGCGGCTTGCTCCGATTTCAGATATTTTAATGAGAACTGAAATAATTGCTTGCTAAAATGGTTGAAAACTTCTTCAAAAGCCGCATGATCACCGTTTTTTAGCTCTTTTAATATTTTAGGCTCGATACTTATCATTGAATTAAGAGAAAGCTTTGCTTTAGGGTTAGCCCGACAAATCTAAAAAATGAATTTCAGATAAAAGATTTATTTGAACTAAAGTTATCTAATGACTTCGCTTACTCTCCAAGGCGAAAATACATCGAACCCCAAAAGGATGAATTGCAAAACCTAAAGTTTTATTGTAAATAAAGAAGATTGTAAAAAATCCCTTCTTTCAACAAAGAAGGGACAGGTTTTAATCGAAAAAAACAACTTGCTTAAATAGTATTATTTTGAAGCCTGAAGTTCAATTTTTACCGGGTTGCTATTCATTTCTACCTTGAAATTCTTTTCAACCTTGTTATACGAGGTGTAACTGGCTACCAGCTTGCATTCGCCCGATCTTAGGTTATTAATTACAAAATGACCATCAAAGTCTGTATAAGTTTTTGCATCTGAACCTTCTATCTTAACTTCAACACCAACCAAAGCTTCTCCCGAAACTTCGTCAATAATGTTTCCACTTAATGTGCAAATAGCTGCATCAGTTCTTGTTTCAGATTTTGAACCTGTTTTTTCGGCAAAGACAACCAGCGATGCACAAGCAATAAAAACTGAAAAGATTATTTTTTTCATATTCTGTATTTTTAATGTATTCAAAATTTAGAATCAAAAATATCTTTCGGCGTTTACAGCGCGATTAAGCTCCGATTAATAAAAAATTACAATAATTGTTTCGCTCTGGCTGTTTGGTTACATTTCGGTTAAAACCGTGGTGAAACAAGTGCTACCATTGCAAAAAACATTTACAGCATAGCAATGAAGCATTATTTGGTTACTGGTTTTTCAGGATATTCCCTTTCGCTGACAATTTCGCCGTTCTTACCAAAATTTCGCCAGATGCCTACTTTCTCGCCCATATTGTAATGAAGTTCATACAAAAGATTACCAGTTGCATCCCAAATCATCCAGGTTCCATGCTTTAAGCCATCTTTATAGTTGGCAAGGCCAATCAACACTTTTTGCTCGTTGTAGGTAATCCAGGACCCGTGCATCAAATTATTTTTGTAAGACCTGACTTCATTAATTTGCCCGTTTTCGAAGTAAACATTCACCGTTCCATTTTTCATCCCTTTCAGCAGGTTCATTTCAATCCTTATATTCCCGTTGGGATAACGGGTGATATATTTACCAGTGTATGCAACCGTATCGGCGTAAAATTTACCATTCACTTCCTTTAATTCCTGGGCCTTTACTTCAAAAGCAAATATGCTGATCAAAAAAACGACTAAAAAACCTAGTTTCCTCATTTTACAATACTTTAAGAATCTCTACCGATTTTGGGAGCCTGTAATTTTTTTGAAAATAGCTTCATCAGCTCAATGAGCCGATGAAGCTTGAATAATCACCATTTAACTATCTTAATTAGAACGAAAGCATTTTAATAGTTTTTTGAACATTTCCAGCAGTTACTTTTGCCAGGTAAACACCTTTTGGCAACTTGGTTGCATCAAAAATAAACTGATACGAACCTTCAGCTAGTTTACCATCCTGAAGGCTTGTCACCAAACGTCCGGCAATATCCAAAACCACAACTTTTACATAAGCCGATTCTTCAATGTTTAACTCAACAGTTGTTTGACCTGAGAATGGATTTGGATAGCTTTTCAGGTTTGCTTCTGTCGCAATTACCGGTTCAACGCCTGTAACAAACCAGTAAGACGCTTTTTGTACAGGAGAATCGGTTGCCGGTTGGAAATTAGGACTGGTGAAGTTGAACGGATCAGTAATTTTTACATCGGTATTGTTCGACAGAACTTTATTGTGGCGTGAGGTTGCTTTATACCAGCTTTCCATTGTGGCAGCAGTCATAACCGTTGCACTTGGATCTTGTATGAAATTGTCGCCACGAATTCCGGCCATAATACAATTCTGAACAGTCAAAGCATCGGTTCCTGCTGCCGTTTGGCTACCATCCGATTCCAGACGGAGTCCTTTGCCCCAACCCAGAAAGGCTGTGTTATAAATTTGCAAACGGGTGTTTCGGCGTAAACGCATAGCCGAGCCATCGGCATGTTTAGCCTGAAGTGCAGCTGGGTTGGTTGCTGTAATGGCTGGGCCAAATGCACTGATATTGCTAAAAATAGCATGAGTAAAAGGTTCGGCGGTGCTTCCACTGGCATCGTTGTCTGACTCGAAAGCGTTAGCAGCATCGGTGTCAACAATATCGTTGATGCGCAAAGCTATACCAAATTGAACCATCCCACGGTAGCCATTGTCGGTATCAAAATCGTCGTCTTCAGTTTTGTACGAAATCAGGTATTTGGCATTTACTGTTCCACCAAACCATTCAAAAGCATCGTCGCCTGAATAGGAAACCTGAACGTGGTCGATGGTAGTTCCGTTACCTACAGAATAAAAGGTTAAGCCATTTATCTCAGAGCCAGTAGCAATTTCGTATCCGGCAAACTCAATGCGAACGTATTGTAATTTTCCTGAATTATCGGTATCGTCGCTACCGCCGTATTGGGCAGTAATACCACCTTCAGCAGTTCCAACGCCACCGGCAATGTTGTTGGTTGCATTTCCACAGAGAACAACACCACCCCAGTTACTGGTTGTACGTAAGCCAGCTGCTTGGTTCGATGTAAATACAATTGGGTTGGTGCTCGTACCAACGGCGTTGATTTTTCCGCCACGCTGAATGATTAAAGCGCTCTTTTCGGTGCCGCGGACAACCGTTCCGGGCTGGATGGTTAATGTAGCGCCGGCATCAACATAAACCCAACCGTCGAGCTTAATTACTCCACTCCAGGTTTCGTTGGCTATAATGTGAGTTCCGGTTGCCATTGCAAACTGACCATTTCCTTTTGTTGCAGACGCATCGGCATACGCTTTATTTACCGGGTCCCATTCAGTCCAACCAGTTGTCCAGTTGGTGGTTCCATCAAAAGCGCCCACGTAACTAACATGATCAAAGAATGAGCTGTTTATTGAAGCTGTTGTTGTATTTGTTGTTGAACCACTGTACCAGTATGAAGCATTCTTTGCAGGAGAATCAGTCGTTGGTTGGAAATTCGGACTTGCATAATTGTATGGATCAGAAATTTTGACATCGCTGTTGGCATCTAATACTCTGTTGTGACGGGTGGTTGCTTTAAACCAGGCTTCCATGGTAGCGGCAGTCATAACCGTTGCGCTTGGGTCCTGAACAAACTTATCGCCACGCACACCTGCCAGGATACAATTCTGAACGGTTAGCAAATCGCTGTTGGCTGCTGTTTGGCTACCATCCGATTCAATGCGAAGGCCTTTTCCGTTTCCGAGGAAAATTGAATTGTAGATTTGCAAGCGGGTGTTACGGCGCAAACGCATAGCCGAACCATCGGCATGTTTGGCTGCAAGATTTGCAGGATCTGTGGCTGTTTTAGCAGGGCCAAACGAACTAATATTGCTGAAAACTCCATGTGTAAACGGATCGGCTGTACTACCAGAGGCATCGTTGTCCGATTCAAATGTGTTTGCTGCATCGGTATCCACAATGTCGTTGATGCGAAGTGCTACACCATATTGCACCATACCACGGAAACCATTGTCGGTATCAAAATCGTCATCTTCGGTTTTATACGAAACCAGGTATTTGGCATTTACTGTTCCACCAAACCATTCATAGGCATCGTCGCCCGAGTAGGAAACCTGAATATGATCGATGGTCGTTCCGTTGCCCACCGAATAGAGTGTCAAACCGTTAATTTCAGAACCGGTTGCAATTTCATAACCAGCAAATTCAATGCGCACATACTGCAGTTTTCCTGAGTTATCGGCATCGTTACTACCTCCATACTGAGCTGTGATACCGCCTTCGGCAGTACCTACTCCTCCGGCTATATTGTTTGTTGCATTACCACACAAAACTAAACCACCCCAATTGCTGGTAGTACGAAGTCCTGCCGCCTGGTTCGATGTAAAAACAATTGGATTACTGCTGGTTCCAACTGCGTTGATTTTACCACCGCGCTGGATAATAAGTGCACTCTTTTCAGTTCCGCGAACTAGCGTTCCGGCATTGATTGTTAAAGTAGCGCCAGCATCAATGTAAACCCATCCGTCGAGTTTAATTGTGCCGCTCCAGGTTTCGTCGGTAGTTATATGCGTGCCGGTTGCATAAGCAAACTGGCCATTTCCTTTAGTTGTCGTAGTTTCCGAATAGGTTTTTGCTACCGGGTCCCATTCAGCCCAGCCTTTGGTCCAGTCGTAAGTCCCGTCGAATGCACCAATGTAGCTAACGTGGTCGAAGAAACTATTATCAATTGAGGCTAATGTGGTGTTTGAAGATGTACCACTGTACCAAATAGAGGCATTTTTTGCGGGTGATCCGGTTGCTGGTTGGAAATTCGGACTTGCATAATTATATGGATCAGAAATCTTTACATCTGAGTTATTGTCTAAAACCGAGTTGTGTCGCGAAGTTGCCTTAAACCAGGCTTCCATCGTGGCGGCTGTCATAACCGTTGCGCTGGCATCCTGAATGAATTTGTCGCCTCGTACGCCTGCCAAAATACAATTCTGAACGGTGAGCAAATCACTGGTTGCGGCAGTCTGGCTACCGTCTGATTCAATTCGAAGGCCTTTGCCGTTACCCAGGAAAACCGAGTTGTAAATTTGCAAGCGGGTATTGCGGCGCAAACGCATGGCCGAACCGTCGGCATGCTTGGCAGCAAGTGTAGCCGGATCGGTAGCTGTTTTAGCAGGACCAAACGAACTGATGTTACTGAAAACAGCATGGGTGAATGGTTCAGCTACACTGCCATTGGCGTCGTTGTCCGATTCAAAGGTGTTGGCTGCATCGGTGTCCACAATGTCGTTGATGCGAAGAGCAACACCATATTGAACCATACCACGGAAACCGTTATCGGTATCAAAGTCATCATCTTCAGTTTTGTACGAAATAAGGTATTTGGCATTTACGGTGCCGCCAAACCATTCGAAAGCATCGTCGCCCGAATAGGAAACCTGGATATGGTCGAGTGTAGTTCCCCGCCCTACAGAGCAAAGTGTTAATCCATTGATTTCAGAGCCTGTGGCAATTTCGTAACCTGCAAATTCAATTCGCACATATTGCATCTTTCCTGAATTGTCATTATCGTCGGTTCCACCGTATTGTGCAGTGATTCCACCTTCAGCGGTACCTACGCCACCAGAAATATTGTTTGTGGCTTTCCCGCAAAGCACAACTCCGCCCCAATTACTTGTTGTCCTTAGTCCTGCGGCAACATTCGAGGTGAAAACAATAGGATTAGTGCTCGTACCAACAGCATTAATTTTGCCACCGCGCTGAATAATTAAAGCACTTTTTTCAGTTCCGCGGATAATGGTTCCCGCGTTGATCGTTAGAGTTGCGCCTTCATCAACATATACCCAACCGTCGAGTTTAATTGCGCCGCTCCAGGTTTCGTCGGCTGTGATGTGAGTTCCTGTTGCATAAGCAAACTGGCCGTTCCCTTTTGTAGTTGTGGTTTCCGAGTACGTTTTGGCCACCGGGTCCCATTCGGCCCAGCCTTTGGTCCAGTCGTACGTCCCATCGAATGCTCCAACGTACGTTACATGATCGAAAAAGCTGTCGGTGATGCTTTGGGCCGAAGCTCCAAAAGCAACAAACAGTACTGCAATAATTGAAAGTAAAGTTTTCTTCATAATTTGAATTTTAATATTCAGGAATGTTTTGTTTTCTGGTTTTTAATGGCTTAAAGTTTAACTACAATACCGGCAGAGAAACTCCGGTTGGGGCGATAATTATATGTATCAGCCTCAATATCTTCATTGGCGCCATAGTACTGTGTAAAGCGAACAGATTCATTCAGAATGTCTTTGATACCTGCCTTCAGAGTCACATGTTTGCCGAGTTCTTTCTGAAAAGTTAAGTCGAGTGAATTTCGGGGCAGTTCCCAGGTATGCGGGTTAAGAGGGTTCCCAACATAGGCAATGCGCTTACCCAGTCGGTTATAATTAATTCCAACACTAAATTTGGCTGGTTCGCTGGCATAGTTCAGTCCTAGGTTGATAATGTAAGGCGACTGGCCTTGCATGATGCGCTTTTTTTCGCGCACAAATGGCAGCAAAGTGTTGATTTCACTTTTAATAAGCGAAGTGTTAAAAATTATGGTAATATTTTTCAGATAGTTTAGAAAACCTCTGGTGTCTTTAAACTCAGAAAACTGTTTGCGCACATCAAGTTCGATTCCGGTGCTGTAAGCTTTTTCAGTATTAAAAGGTTTATAATCATAAGTAGTTCCAGCCGGAATGAGAAAAACTTCGATAGGATTGACAAAATCCTTATAAAATGCTGCAAGAGAGATAATTTCGCCGGGGGTTGGATACCATTCGTAACGCAGATCGTAGTTGTCGATGTATGCATTCTTCAATGTATCGGTACCATGAACAATAGCAAACATATCGAAATCCTGGTATTCGAAATTCGACATTTCCCTGAATTCGGCGCGGTTGGTAGTTTTCCCATAAGAGAAGCGTAACAGGTTCTTGTCGTTGATGTTGTATGTAAGGTTAACTGATGGGAAATAATTCAGCGTATCGCGAACAATGTCAAGGTCGTTGGTATTTCCTGTTTTTTCGTAGAAATTACTGATTTTACGATCGAATTTTTCAATGCGAACACCTCCGTATAAACTGAGCTTTTTAGTGATTGGTACTTTCAGACCGAGATAAGCGGCAATTGTTTTATCTTCACCATCATAACTATCTTTGGCATTGGTTTGTTCGTCGTAGTTTAGGTGTTCCTTAGGCGGTAAAGTTGGATTGAAAAAAATGTTTTCAGTAGCGAAAATCTCTGATGGCTTTTTATAAAAAACGCCAGGATCGTTGTTATACCCAACAGCGCCAATCAAACGTGAGCTAAAAGAACGCTTTTTATGCTCATAAGCAGCTCCAACTTTCAGTATATAGTCGGTTTGGCTATCCAGTATTCTGAAGTTGTGCTCAAAGTCAAGTTTGTAGTTATATAATTTTTCGTTTAGGTTTAACCACAATCGACCACCTAAATAGGCATTTGCCGCGTTCTGGAGACTAAGGTAATACTCATTGTAATATTGACTCTTTTTGTCATTGTCAAGTATATAAGTCAATCTCCGGTTGTCAGGTTGGGAGTTTTTTGTATAGCCATAGCCTGCCATCCAGTTTAATTTGGTTTTGCCGTGGTTGAAATGCTGTTCTCCGGCAAGCTGTCCCGAATAAATAAAACGGCTTTCGTAACGAAGATCGTAGGCCCTGATGGTATCAACATTGTAATAATTGACACCATTCCGAAGGTTGGTCGTTTTATTGCCCATCTGGTTCAACAGGTTCCTGAATTCGAGTTTCTGGTTATTCCCATACAACAGGTTCCAGTTGTGGATAAAACCAATTTTTACAGATTCTTTTGATTTTTGATCAAGAAAGTCAAAAGCCTTAAGCATACGACCCTGATCTTTTGAATAATCATAGTATTGCAGACGTTTCACATTCAGGTAATCGCTACCTGAATTGTATGAAAACGATGAGATATTCCCCAATGAGACTTTGCCTAAAACAAAGCGGCGTTGCAAGGTAATCGACAGGTTTTGGTCGGGCCAAGGTGATTTCGACTTTGTTTCCCAGTTGTTGCTAAACAATTTGGAAATTCTTACCAGCTCGGTAGTTTTCGCCTTATAATCGTCAATACTTTTCCAATTGTATAGCTCTTTGAAATCAGTTGTAGAAGGCACTCCTTTCGGAATGTCGCGGGTTCCGTCATCAAAACCCAGCCAGTCGGTTTTTCCCCCGCTGTATGTCTGGAACTTATTGCTGAAAGTAGTATTCTCGACATATTTCGTGACGTACGAAATCACAAGGCTGTTTTCGTCGGCATTGCTTTTGGTCTCCACGTTGATGGCAGCCCCGGCAAAATCGGCGGGCAATTCGGGAGCCGGACTTTTGTATATCAGAATATTGTCGATCATCCCGCTCGGAATGGCGTCGAACGAAAAAGCGCGTTTGTCGGCCTCGAAACTCGGAGCGCTCGATCCATTCAGCATCACCGAGTTGTAACGTTCAATCAATCCGCGGACAATGACAAAACGGCCATCGGTAATCGTAATTCCCGGAACACGGCGAATAACTTCGGCAGCATCTTTATCCTGCGATTTGCCAATTTGCTGAGCCGTAATTCCGCTAACAATCAGGTTACTTTGCTTAATCGACGAAATCATCGAAACCTCCGTGTTGTCGCGGCGTTTGGCGGTAACTTTTACCTCGTCGATATTGAGTGTGGCCGACTTAAGAGCAATATTTAATAGGGTTTCTTTTCCTTCAGCAACATCAACGCGAATAATCTGATTATCGTACGATATATAAGATATTACGAGGTTGTAACTTCCGGCTTTTACTTTATCTATTTGGTAATTCCCATCGAAATCGGTTGATGCTCCTTTGTTGGTTCCCTGTATTACAACAGTTGCCCCTATTAATGATTCTTTTGTGTTTGCATCGGTAATAATCCCTTTAATTATTCCGGTTTGTGATTTACCCGCCAAGGATAAAATGAGCAGAATGACAAGCAACGCAATTTGTTTTAGTTCCATTTAAAACCCATTTTTCGATTAAACCAGCTTTTATATAGCCAGTTAGCTGATTTGTTTTTGTAACTGTAATTTGGTGACTAAGGAACTTTTAAAGGGTCACAAATCGAATAATGTTTGTTTACAGATGAATTACGTTTGTATTAAAAACGATTAAACCATTTAGTAAGCTTCTGAAAAACAGCATTATAAATTTTAATTTGTTTGTACTGAAAAAATAAGAATGTATTAGGCAGAAAATAAAGGAGAAACTAAATAGGTTAATCAAATACAATTTAATTACTACAGGAAGGTTACTTCATCAAATCTGGAAATATAATTATTTTCACAAGAAAAGAATTATCAAGGTTACAACGCTGAGTTATACTAACAACTAATTTAAAGACCGTAGAATAGTGTGAAATAAATTGTACGAACATTTGGTTAAATGTGTAGATTTTTAAGATTTAAAAAACTGATAAACATATAATTAAAGTAAAATAGCACAATTAACCGGAGATAAAGTAGTTATTAAAAAAATGCAGTTGCTGACAAAAATTGGATCAGCCTCAAATTGATTAATAAAATCATTTACTGAAATATGACAGGCAAAACTTTTTGTTATAATACTACAAACCAGTATCTGTAAAGCATTTGTGCCCAATCAATTCTGTAAGGGAATTAATTCTTAATATATTTCTATCATAAGTATTGTTCGTTCTGTCAATCAAAATACCATACATTCCAACAGCAACACTTCCTAAATAATCTAACTCCAGCGAATCGCCAACGAAAATACAATCTGCGAGTTTGGCATTGGCCCGATTGGCTGCAATTTCAAATATCTCCTTTTGAGGTTTTGAAACCCCGGCCTCTTCAGAAATAACAATAGGCTCAAAAAAATGAAAGATATTATTATTTTGGAGTTTAAATACCTGATCAATCGTTGGTCCGTTTGAAATAATACCGAGTTTAAATTTCTTTAATGTCGTTAAAGCCGACAACGTTTCGTTGAATAAAGAACAATGTTCGATGAAACAACGATGATAGTGTTCGTATAAAACTTTAGCAAACTGGTCGGTTATTCTGAGACCAATAAATTCGGCCAGTTCTTTGATTCGACAAACTCGATGTTCTTCAAGGGTCATCATCTTTGTAAAATACAAATTCAGGTATTTATCACTTATTTGTCTCCATTTATATTGTAACGAATCAGAATAGATACCTAAAGAGAATTGGGTACAAATATACTTCAATGCAATTTGATGAGCAGATTTGCTGTCAAGCAGAGTATCGTCAATATCAAAGAAAATCACCATATCTAAAATGTGTTTCTTCGGATTAAACGGAAATCACATTTCAACTTTTTCATCGATCTGTCGTTAATCATCCTGGCCGCAAGCATTCCCATCTGCTGGAAATCAGTTGAAAAAACGGATAGTCCATCAAGAATGATTTCGTTTATTGGCGATTCGTTGTATGAAATAATACCAATGTCTTTACCAATAACACAACTTTTCTTTTTAGCCGCCTTAACCAATTCTATTAATTCCGAATCAAGCTGGCTATTCAGAATTAGAAAAACCTGTTGCTTTTCAATTGCACTCGTGTCAATATTATTGAATACCTGAAAGTTGATTTTGTTTTTTGCGCAAAAAAATGAAATGCCTTTTTCAATTAAAGGCGCATACATACTGCCTTTCATTGAAATGACATTTAACAGATTGAAATTCTTTAATAAATCGAGCCCCTGTTCCAATCCATCGATAATATCATTCCCGAAATCCTGGTAAACTGAGCCAAAATTTCCTTGAAGCTCTTCAATATGTCTGTCGAGTAAAATTAGTTTCCGGTTTGGTATCCTTTTTAAAATATTGACTGCTCTTTTCTGAATAACACTTTCAAGTGGAAAATGAGGCGTAATAATATAATAATCATAGTTATCCATATTCCCCTGGATGAAATATTCGAATAAGTCTATATCCTGGTTATGTAACCGAATCGTAATTTCGGCATTCCCCTGAATGTTTGCAACAAAAGAACTGTAAAGCACTTGTTTGTATGTACTTATCTTATCAAACAGGACTAATATTTTAATGTTATCCTGTTTATTATTTGTAATGAAAAACCCTTTCCCGTGTGATGAATCGATAATCCCTTTTTCGCGCAAAATTGAGTAAGCTTTTTTCACAGTTTCTTTGGATATATTTAAATTATTGGCTAACTCGTTCATCGATGGAATAAACTCTCCCTCTTTAAATGCACCAGTATTTACAAGGTTCTGAATCGATTGTATTAACTGTTTGTAAACAGGTGTTTGCGCGCCATTATCTATTTTAATTATTGGTTTCATATAAATTTTTGTTTGTCGTCATAAAATCTGCGTATTAACATTTTCTTTTAGTCGAACAATCCAACGCATGGAATAGCCATTTATACATTTTTGGTTTGTCTCGCCTTAGGCGAGATGGCTATTTCATTCAAATAAATTGTCTGAATAAGATTGTTTTAACTTTCTACATTTATTAAAAAACTCATATCTGTGCAAAATTAAATTCTTTACAGTTGCAAATGTAATATTTGTAAAATATATTTGCACCACACCACACAACAGTATTGTTTTAATTTTGCTATTAGATTCAAGTCTCAAATAACTGAACTTACTAACAATGATCAAAGAAAAAAAATGGTACAAATGGGAAGTCCTGGCCCTGCTTTGGATAGCTTTTTTACTTAACCAGGCCGACAGGCAGGTATTCAATGTTGTACTTCCATTGATTAAGGCTGACCTTAAATTATCCGACTTTCAGATAGGATCGATAGCAACAGCTTTCAACATGGTATATGCATTACTTGTACCAGTGGCTGGTTATGCCGGTGATTTATTCAGTAAAAAATGGGTAGTAACAATCAGTATTTTGTTCTGGAGCATAGCTACTTTATTTACCGGCCTAAGCAGCGGGGTGTTAGCCCTGGTATTTATGCGTAGTATAGCAACAGGTGGTGGTGAAGCTTTTTTTGGACCGGCCAATTACACTTTATTAGCTAATTATCATCATAAAACCAGGGCATTTGCCATGTCAATACATCAAACATCGTATTACATTGGAATCATACTAAGCGGATATGTAGCTGGTTATATTGGAGCGCTTTATGGATGGAGAAATGCCTTTTACCTGTTCGGATCAATTGGTGTAATACATGGAATCGTCTTAATATTCAGGCTCAAAGACCATAGTATTAAAGAAGGTGATGTACACAATGAATCGGTGAAATTTACAGAAGCCATAAAAATTCTATTTAAAACACCCACTGCTATTTTACTAACAATTGGTTTTAGTGGATTAATCTTTGTACTTACTGGTTACCTGACATGGACTCCAACTTATCTGTACGAAAAATTTAGTATGGGCCTACCGCAGGCTGGATTTAACTCTATGTTTTACACTCATTTATTTGCTTTTTTCGGAATTATAATAGCAGGAAAATATTCGGATAGGATCGCTGCAAAAAAACCATCATTACGTTTACTTATGCAAAGCGCTGGTCTATTGATAGCAGTTCCGTTTATTGTATTGATGAGTAACTCAAATACCTTGTATCTGATATACATTGGATTGGCTGGTTTTGGCTTTTGCAGGGCATTTTTCGACGCAAATACCTGGGCAATACTATACGATGTTATTCCAACCAAGTACCAGTCGTCGGCATCAGGCATTATGCTCATGATCGGTTTTGGAGTTGGATCGTTGTCGCCACTGGTACTTGGATATTTAAAACCACTAATCGGCTTATCTTTAGGCATTTCACTACTTTCAATTGTATGGATTATTTGTGGTATTCTTTTAATAATAGCATATAAATACTCCTTCAATAAAGATTATGAAAGAGTTCATTAACAATAAATATTTAATGGACTAAAAGTATAAGAGAAATGAATAAGAAAAAATTTGAAAAAGCAAAGGCAGGATTACTATTAATTGCTTCTCCACGTTTTAAAAACCTGGGGAATGGACTTTTACGCGGAACGTATCACGAACGTAAATTAAAAGAAGTTGAAGACATTGTTCAATCGTTGCAGGGTGAACTAGAATTAATTTATCCCGGAATTGTTTATGAACGAGAACAAATGGAACAGGCCATGCAGCTTTTCTGGAGTGAAAAGGTTGACTTCATTATCGCCAACTTCCTTTCTTGGTCCGAAGATTTCGCATGGGTCAGGTTTTTACGTGATATGCCCGATATCCCAGTCCTTTTTGTCAACGTTGTCAAAGATAAAATGTCGTTTGAAGATACGCTCGATGAAGATGATTTTATCGATTATCTCTGCGCCGGAACACTGGTTGGTTCGTTGGAGGGTTCAGGTTCTGTTGCCCGGATAAACAGAAAGAATATAAAGACAGTTCTAAAAAATAAAGACGAGATACATGAAGATATCATATCGTTTTCGAAAGCAGCACGTGTGCGCAATATTCTTCGTAATTCAACAATTGGTTTATTGGCCAACTATAACGAAGCCATGTGGTCTACTTACCTTGATCCATATAACTTGTTCACACGAATAGGGCCTGAGCTTCGTTTTATTACTTATAATGCACTAAATGAAGAAATCGCCAACGTTACGGATATTGAAGTAAAGACTTACAAAGCTGAACTGGAAACTAAACATCCGGTTATGAATGATGTTGAAGATGAAAAATTTTATGCAGCAGTTAAAGGTTCGCTTGGGTTAGCCAAATTAACCGAACGTCTGGGAATTGATATTATGGTGTTCAATGACATTGATGTGGCGATGTTCGAATTAATCGGACATCGTCCAAGCTTTTACCCGGAGACCTACGAACGGTTACTGTCAGTCTTGGTTCCAGAGGCCGACATAGGCGCCGGTTTGATTACATTTATATTGAAACTGATTAGTGGCAAACATGTAAATTTTATCGAACCATTCCACATTGAAGCTGAAAAGGGCACTTTTGCAGCCGGCCATGCCGGACCTAACGATCACACCGACCCACATTTTCAAAATAACGTAATCATCTCGCGGGATGTTCGTTTTGCTAAAACCCACTATAAATATGCAGGGGCCCCTTTTGCCTGGTACCGCATTCCGGCGGGACGAAAAACTATGGCTCAATTGGTTGAAGCAAATGGTAAATACAAGCTGGTTTGTACCTTGGTAGATGCCCTGGATGGAAAACATTTGTTTGCAACTTATTCACACGGAATCTTCAGGCCAATTGTCCCGGTTAAAGATTTATTTGAACAAATTCTGAAAATAGGAACTACACAGCATTTTGCAATTGTTGACGGCGACTACCGTAAAGAACTCTCGGTTCTTTCAGAAATCATGGAATTTGAGTATTACGAAATAAATTAATTATAAGAAAGGAGTAAAGAAATGAGTTTTATGTTTAATCCTCATCCGTACGATGATCCAACAGCTGTTAACAAACCGGTACTTTCAAATGAAACGATCAGTTCAATCATATCGGGAACCAAAGAAACAGCTTCACATATTGCTGAGTTATTACTTGACAAGCTGAATTATTACCAGAGAACCCTTATCGTGGCCTTCGATGGGTATATTAGCGCTCAATGGCAACCAACCATCAACTTGGTTTCACAAAGTTTAAAGCAGCATAAAGTGCAGCTTATTGCCTTGGATTTTGCTGATATTTATAAAACCAGCGCAGAACTGGATGCCAATTTTGCAGAAAATCTGGCTGAAGATCGTGAAAAAGACCCGGTGTTGTTGTTTGGAAAATTATTCAAAGGCGGTTACGAAGATATTCTTGACAAGCAGAAAGCAAGTCAGTTTAAAAGTAAGTTAAAAGCAGCTAAAACAGATAAAGATAAAACTGTTATAATAGTTTACGGATGCGGATGTAGCATCAGGCCGCTCCGCCCGATATACGATTTTGTTTTTTATTTTGATGTTACTCCCAAAGAAGTAATGCTCAGAGCTCGAAAAGGGTTGTTTACGAATTTGGGAGATCAGGTTGCACGTCCAATAAAAGCATTTTTAAGACGTTGCTATTATATCGATTTTGAGCTGGCCGGGCATTTGCGCTGGGAATTATTAAAAAATGATGAGATTGACTTTTATGTTGCCAGCAACTATCCTAATGATTTACAACTGATTCCACGCAAATCGTTTGCGTCAATTACATCTGAATTGGTAAAATATCCACTACGCTGCAAACCGGTTTATATCGAAGGCATTTGGGGTGGGCAATACATCAAGAAACTGCGAAATTTACCCGACAACATGCGAAATGCGGCCTGGGTTTTTGACTTAATACCACTTGAAGTAAGTATTGTGGTAGAAGTTGGCAAACAATTGATTGAATTTCCATTTTTCACTTTTGTGCAAAAAGAAGGAGAACAGCTGATGGGAATTGATTGTATGAATAAATTCGGGGGCTATTTCCCTATCCGGTTTAACTATGACGATTCATACCATAGCAGCGGTAACATGTCGGTACAAGTTCATTCAGGTCACGACTATAACATCGAAAATTATGGAGAACATGGGCGTCAGGATGAAAGCTATTATATTGTAGCAACAGGTCATGGCGCTAAAACATTTATCGGGTTCAACGAAGGAATTGATCCGGATGAATTTATACAAGAAGTCAAAAAATCAGAGAAGGATTTTACTTCAGTCGATTATCAAAAATATGTAAATCATGTTCAGTCATATCCCGGAGTACAGGTTATGCTTCCAGCAGGTACTATTCATTCTTCAGGACGTAACCAGGTTGTTCTCGAAATTGGCAGTTTAACCATCGGGTCGTATACTTACAAAATGTACGATTATTTAAGGGCCGACCTCGACGGAATACCCAGGCCAATACACACCTTCCATGGTGAGAAAGTTTTACGCAAAGAACGAACAACTTCTTGGGTGAAAGAAAACCTGGTGCAACAACCCCGATTGGTAAGGAAGGGAAACGATTGGGCCGAATACATTGTTGGAGAACACAACTTACTCTATTTCAGTTTAAGAAGGTTAGAATTCGAAAAGGAAATAGAAGACAACACCAATGGAAAATTCCACGTCCTTACCTTAGTCGATGGAGAGAATGTTATTATTCAATCGTTAGATTGTCCAGAGCTTAGCTATTCACAAAATTACCTTGACGTGGTTATTGTTCCGGCCAATGTTGGGCGATATATAATAAAAAACCAAGGGAACCAACCAGTTTGTATTCACAAAACAATGTTGAAAGATGGTTTTATCAACGACCAACCATAAGGCATATCTCATAATTGATGCAGGAGGCACGTATTTAAAGTCGGCCATGCTGACTGAAGACGGGATTGTACTGGAAAATTCTTTTTTCAGTACCCCTGCATTCTCAAACGGTAGCAGGCAGAAAATAACTGAAGCCTATAATAAAACGGTTCTTCATGGACTACATTTTTCAAAAGAGAATATGATGGTTTTCAGCGGAATAGGCATAGCCACTCCTGGACCGTTTGATTACGAGAACGGTATTCCTTTGATGATTCATAAATTTCAGGAAATCTATGGCATTTCATTACGAAAAGTAATTCAACATATTCCGGAAATTCCGCTGCAAATACCTATCCGGTTTATGCATGATGCCAACGCAGTACTTGCCGGGGAAATGTGGAAAGGAAACGCGCAAGGGTATTCCAATACAGCAGTTGTAACGTTAGGAACTGGTATCGGATTTGCTTTTTCACAAAATGGAGTCATTCAATGCAATAAGATGGGTGGTCCCTTACTCTCTGTTTACAAGCAATCCTGTCTCGACGGAATCATGGAAGATTATGCTTCGAAAAGGGGAATACTGAAAATGTATCAACATAAAAGAAAAATAAGAGAATTGAACGAGCCAGATGTTGCTGACCTTGCCAAACAGGCCGACGAAGGTGATGAGATTTGTAACAGTGTTTTTCAGGAAGTTGGTGAAATTCTGGCATCAGGGCTTGAATCGATTTTATTAATAAATAACATACATTGCTTGTTGTTTGGAGGTCAGATATCACGTTCGTTTTATCTCATGGAGAATTCATTAAGGCAAGGATTAAAAGACGTTAAAAGTCTTCAGCACGTTGCTATGGTGAAAAGTATTGATAACGCAGCACTTTTAGGAGCTCTTCGCAATTTAACATCCAGCATCTAACCAATTAACTAAACCTAATAAATATGAAGCGAAAATTCAATTTCTTGTTAGTAATCATCTTTTCATTAAATTTCACTAACCTTTATGCCCAAAAAAAGATAAGTGAATTTAAAAGCCAGTTACCAGCAGATAAAAAATGGAAACTGGTTTGGAATGACGAGTTCGAAGGATCGTCGTTGGACACAACCAAATGGGGATTCCGGCTACACATTATGCAAACACGCCACCAAACCTTCACCACCAAAGGAGTTGAAGTGAAAAATGGCTTACTCTACATTAACCTGATTGAAAAAGACGGTCAATATTACTCGGCTCATCTTCAAACAGGCCAGAATTATCTGGACCGTCCCGGAACCCCATACAGTAATGGGCTTACCTGGCCAATTGCTGAAATAAAACAACCCAAATTTGTCCATAAATATGGGTACTACGAAATTCGTTGCCAACTACAAAAACAACCAGGCTGGTGGTCGGCCTTTTGGTTACAATCTCCAATCATCGGGTCAAGTCTTAATCCATCGCAGGCGGGGGTTGAAATGGATATTATGGAAAACTTTACACGAGACAATAAAATCAGCCACAATATCCATTGGGATGGATACGGTAAAAATCATAAACATAAGGGATCTGGCGACCGGGTCGTCCAAAATACATCCGATGGGTTTCACACCTTTGGAATGTATTGGGGAAAAACTGGTTACGTTTTTTATGTTGATGGCAAGGAATCATGGCGTATTGACGGACCGGTTTCGGATACGGAACAGTTTATCCTTGTTTCGACCGAATGTATGGGCTATCGTAACGGAAACCGTGATCAACCTTCCGAAATTCTTAAAAAATCTGTTATTCCTGATGCTTTTGTTGTTGATTATGTGCGAGTATTTGATGAGGTAAAATAATCATCATTCCAGGCTGATGTTCAATACAGGCATGTATTTAACAGAATATAAAAACACATCGTTTTATTTGCATGTTCATTTGTTGCATGCAAATAAAGGCTATGTCAGCAAAATAAGTTGGAATTTGATGGTATACATAAAAGAACCAAAGCATACTTGCAGATAAATTGGTTGAAATGAAGAGGACTAGTTAATAGAGGCAACCACAGTAGTATGTAAGCAAACATAATTCAGGAGTGCAAATCGAAAAATAATTAGTTATTTCCTTGGCACTTGCCCATTATTTTCTTACTTTTTGTTCTTCACATACAATGGATGAAGCCAAATTTTATATCAAATGAGCAATGTGATGTAACTGTATTTTTTCTTACCCGGTTTAAAGAGGGAGATCAACTTGCTTTTGAAAGTATTTTCAAGAGCAATAATGCTCAATTGGTCAGTTTTTGTAATCATTTTATATCCGATCTTGATAAATCAAAAAATTTGGCACAAGAAGCATTTATCAACTTATGGATAAACCGCCAGAAGATAAATACTTTTAACGGAATAAAAGCCTTTTTATACACCCATGCCCGCTCTGGTTGCCTCAATTATATCCGCCACAGAAAAGTTTTTAATAAATATCAGGAATTTCAGCTTCAACAAAAAGAAGATTCAATTAATCAGGAAATATTAGAATCTTTCGATTTCAACTCATTGGAAATTATAGAATTAGAAGAATTAATAATGAAATCGATCGATAAACTACCTGATCAATGCCGGAAAGTTTTTATGCTCAGTCGTATTGATGGAAAATTAAATAAAGAAATTGCTGAAGAACTAAATATCTCAATAAAATCAGTAGAAGCCAATATTACAAGGGCATTGAAAACTTTAAAAACTGAGCTGGCAGAATATCTTCCGGTTTTTCTGACACAGATTATTCTTCACAACATTATTTCTTAACAAATAAAGCCAGAACTTTCATTTTTTTCTGAGGCATATAGGGTTAAGCGGGGTATGCGTGTACAAAACTTAGAAAGGAAAGCAAATGAATTATTCAACAATAAATAAGTACCTTGCAGGTGAGGCTTCAGAAGCGGAAGTCAAGGAGATTTACAACTGGATTGAACTATCGCCTGAAAACCGGGAAGAATTTATCATATACAAAAAGATTTGGGTACTTACGTCAATTCCAGAGAAGGGAATGGATGAAGGATGGTCTCCTTCAATTATTACTCAAAGCCCCCGAAAACCTTCACAATTGTTACGGAAATATATTAGTTATGCAGCTTCAATTCTGGTTATTTTTGGCCTTGGAATGGTTCTTCAACATTGGATTTCTTCTTCTAAATTGAAGAATCTAACTTATCTGGCCGACACTAAAATAGAAGTCCCCAAAGGACAGATGTCGAAAATTATTCTTCCCGATGGAACAAGAGTACAACTAAACTCTGAAAGTAAGCTAATTTATTCTTCAGCATTCCAATCAGGGAATCGAACAGTTACACTTGAAGGAGAAGCTTTTTTCGATGTGGCAAAAGATGTTAACCATTCATTCGTAATTAAAACGCCATTACTTGATTTTAAAGTATATGGAACCAAATTTAATGTTGAAGCCTATTCGAACAATGAAGTAAATACTACTCTGGTGGAAGGGAGTTTGGGAGTTATTGGCAAAAGGGGAAATGAACTGGCCAGATTAGTTCCGGGCGAAAATGCTAATTTCAAGAAAGGAAGCGCTGATTTAATTGTAGAAAATGTAGATACTCAGCTATTTACTTCGTGGAAAGATGGTATTGTTACATTTAGAAATGAAAAACTAAAAGACATTGCCAGGAAGATTGAACGCTGGTATAATGTTCAAATCATAATAAACAACGAAAAACTTGGCGAAGAAGTTTATATGGGAACTATTATGAAAAACAAACCGATTGACCAGTTACTGGAAGTTTTTAGGTTAACTTCTTCATTGGAATACAGGATTGTTTCTCGTGCCGACAAACCAACCCTGGTCTATTGGGATTAAAACTTTATTCAACTAAACTACGATATGAAGCAGAAAAATTCGGGTTAAAAAGAAACAGGCCGAAAATACTGGACATATTTCCGGCCTGTAATCAGTGGACGATGAGTAAACATCATCCAAATTCAACGAATAATTTAAAGCCTTCTGGACAAAGGCTAGTATTAACGTAAATCAAACAAATTTATGAAAAAAAATGATTGTATCCCTTGGTATATAGGGATAGAAAAAATTCTACGAATCATGAGATTAACTGCCTTTCTTATTTTCATTTTAAGTTTTCAGGTTTATGCCAAATCCTTTGGTCAAACAGAGAAGTTTAATCTTTCAATGAATTCTACGCTGAAAGAAGTCTTTGATCGTTTGGAAAAAGTGTCAGGATATCGATTTATTTTGAAATATGATGAAAGTATTCTCGATAAACGAGTTGATGTTAAATATTCAAACGAAACTATCGAACAAATTCTTAATGATCTTTTTAAAGATACAGGATTTACTTATAAAATTGTTGATAGATATATAGCAATTAGACCTTTTGATGAACAAAGTAATTTAACCCAACAACATAAGCTGGTTACAGGCAAAGTAACTGATACTTCAGGAGGAGTTTTACCAGGAGTTACTGTACTCTTAAAAGGTACTACCAATGGCACAATAACCGATAACAACGGGAGATACAGTCTTGGCAATATTCCCGCCAATTCTACTCTCATATTTTCATTCGTAGGAATGAAAACACAGAATGTTAAGGTGGAAGCGAAAACCGACATAGACGTAATAATGGAGGAAGAGACTGTTGGAATTGAAGAAGTTGTAGCAGTGGGTTATGGTACTGTTAAAAAAAGTGACTTGACCGGATCATTAACATCGGTAAAATCAGAACAATTAAATGCATTTCCAACAACAACAGTATCGCAGGCGCTGCAAGGAAGAGCTTCAGGTGTACAGATCGTTCAAAACACAGGACAACCTGGAGCCACAACACAGATTCGGATAAGGGGAACAAACTCAATCAGAGGAGATAACTCTCCACTATGGATTATCGACGGTTTCCCTGGTGATGAAAGTTTGTTGAATATGTCAGATATAGAAAGTATTGAAGTATTGAAAGATGCTTCTGCAACAGCAATTTATGGATCAAGAGGGGCCAACGGAGTAATATTGGTTACTACAAAAAGAGGAAAGGCTGGTTCTACAAAAATTGATTACGATGGAAGCTTTTCTCTTCAAACGGTAAGAAAAAAACTGGATTTGTGCGATGCAAAAGAATACATGTTATTACAGAATATTCAGCAATTAAATGATAATGGGAAAGAATATTTCAGTCAGACAGATATCAATAATGCAGGAAAAGGAACCGATTGGCAAGATTTAATGTTTCGTTCAGCCCCTGTGTCAGACCATTCGTTAACAGTAAGTGGAGGAAATGAGAAACTTCAATTCTCGGTTGGTGGAAGCTATTTTGACCAAAAGGGAATTTTTATTGAAGATAACGGCTATCAGCGAATGTCTCTGCGAGCCAATGTGAATCATGATATTAGTAAAAAATTAAGTATTTCATACAACGCAATTTTAACCCGTATCAACAAGGATAATAAGTATAATTCTTCGGGTTATACCGGATTATTGGCCAGTACAATTGCCGCAGCTCCGTCTCTTAGTCCATACCAAACTGATGGATCGTATACAATATTAAAGACTGCATATCCTTTCAGTTACGATGGCGCTGTTAATCCTGTAATGTACGGAAAGGAAGTAATGAATAAGAGTTACTCAAATAAAACATTCGCTAATGTTGCATTAACTTATAAGCCAATACATGACCTTTCCATTAAAATTTCGGGGAATGTATCAAATACTGAGGGAAGATCTGATGCTTATACCCCAACTAGTTACATTGGGTCGAAAGGTGATGCCAGTTTAAGTACAAGCCAGTCGATGCATATAAATAGTGATAACATTATTACCTATCACAAGATATTTAATAACAATCATGATTTAACGGCAACAGGTGTTCTTACTTATGAAGAGGATAAGTATACTTATTTAGGCGCTTCTGGCTCGGGATTTTTAAGCGACAATTATGAAACATACAATATTTCGGCGGCTAGTACAATAAATACGCCATCCTCTTCCTACTCAAAATGGAACATGTTATCCTATTTAGGAAGAATAAATTATTCTTTTAAAGGAAAATACTTTTTAACAACTAGTTTCCGTGCTGATGGTTCTTCCAGGTATAGCGATGGAGATAAATGGGGATTTTTCCCCTCTACAGCGCTGGCATGGAGGCTCTCCGATGAAAAATTCATAAAAAATATCAGTTTCATTTCAAACCTGAAGCTAAGAGCAGGTTATGGAGAGACTGGAAGCACAGCAATCAATCCTTATTCGACACTTAATATGTTATCGACAGGAAAAACTGTTTTTAATAATGATTCATATACTTATTTTGCTCCATCAGCAACTTATCCTGGCAATTTAAAATGGGAAACAACGGCTCAAACAGATTTTGGAATTGATGTCAGCGTTTTGAATAACCGCTTAAGTTTTTCTGCCGACTATTACATCAAAAATACACGCGATCTGCTAAACGCCGTTCAGTTACCCAGATCGACCGGGTACTCGACCACAATAAAGAATATTGGTGAAATGCAAAACAAAGGTCTTGATTTGCAACTAGATGCCCATGTTTTGGAAGGGGTTGTAAAATGGGACTTAACTGTTAATTTTTCTACCAATAGAAATAAGGTGAAAAAGCTTTATGGCGGACAGGATATTACGGGTAACACTTATAATATGATTATCCTAAGCGATTATGCAAATCTAATCAGAGAAGGCGAACAGATGTGCGTTTTCTATGGATACCAGGAAGATGGTTATGATAGTAGTGGTCTTATAAAATATAAAGACAACGACGGTGTTACAGGTATAACTTCTGCTGATAAAACCATTATCGGAAATCCAAATCCAAAATTTATTTACAGCATGAATTCGACATTAACATATAAAAACTTTGAGTTGAACTGGTTTATTCAGGGGTCTCAGGGGAATGATATTCTTTCGTTGAGTATGACTCATCAAAACTATTTTGGGAATGGACTAAATGAATTAAAAGAGGTCTATGAAAGTCACTGGACACAATCAACACCCGATGCAAAATATGCTAAAATCAGCAGGGCATCAACATCTCTTAAATTATCTGATCGTTTTGTATATGATGGATCTTATGCTCGGTTAAAAAACATTCAGTTAGCATACAATATCCCAACAAGTAAACTGGGTATAAGTTGGTTAAAGAAAGGTCAGATTTATATAAGCGGTCAAAATCTGGTAACGCTTTCGCACTATCCATGGTTCGATCCTGAGGTTAATTCAAGTGGAGGAGGTTCTTCGTTGGATCAAGGGATTGATAACTATACTTATCCTTTATCAAAAGGTTTTACGTTCGGAGTTAAATTAGGATTTTAAAAGACTATTACCATGAAAAAAATATTGATCTATCTGATTTTACTTTTACCTGTTACTATAGCATGTAAGGACCTTTTGGAAGAGAACCCCAAAGCTGTAGCTGCCGATTTATTCTATAGTACAGCCTCAGAAATTGAATCGGCAGTATATGCCGTTTACGCTCCGTTAAGAGAAGGAATGTCGACTCTTTGGTTTGTCAATGCCGGAGAGTCAGATTATGCTATTGGACGGCTTTCTTTCCTGAATATGAGCGATTTTGACCAACCATGGAATAGTACGAATATTTCCAGAAGCGATGGAGTCTGGACATCTCTTTATCAGGCAATAAGGAACGCAAATTTAGTTATTTTAAATGCGCCCAATGCTTCATCTGTTAAAACCGAAGTAATAAATAAATACATTGCAGAGGCTAAATTTCTAAGGGCTTTTTCTTATTTTCAGTTGGTACGAAACTGGGGAGCATTACCAATCAGAACAGAAAAAAATATGATGGAGCCCGATGTCGCCCGAAGTCCAATAGCAGATGTGTACAGCCAAATAGTTAGTGATTTGGAATTTGCTGAAAGTAATCTTTCTGTAACGTCTGATCAGGTTGGCAGGGCAAACCAATATGCAGCCAAAGCAATGCTTGCACATGTTTATCTTCAATTGGAACGTTGGTCTGATGCACGAACCAAAGCACTTGAAATAATTAATTCAGGTAAATATTCGTTAACTGCTATTTCTAGTTCAGATGATTATTACAAAATTTTTGGACCAACAATAACCTCCTCTTCAGAAGAAATATTTTACCTGAAATATAACTATGATTCTCCCTCAGCAATTACACGATTCAGACATTTTCCAGGAGATCCATATTTTAATGCAACAGGTGCATACGCTAAGTATGCCGATAGTACAACAATGAAAGTAATCAAAGAATGGGATTATAAAGATCTGCGTAAAAAGTTTATGCTTTACAACTGGAACATAGGTTTTGGAACAACCACTGTTTTATTCAAAAAATTTATTGATCCAAGCGCACCTTCAAGTGGTGGTACAAACGATTATCCAGCCTACAGGTATCCCGATATTTTATTGTTTTATGCCGAAGCTGATTGCATGGTAAACAATGGACCGACTGCCGACGGAGTTGAAAAACTAAACATGATCCACAGACGGGCTTATGGTTATAACACTAAATCCACGTCACCTGTTGATTTCCAATTAAGTCAATACAACAAAGATTCGTTTATTAACTTAGTTTTACAAGAAGGTTTGTACGAACAAATGGACGAAGGAAAACGTGTGCTTGAATTAAAACGTACCGGTAAATTGAAAGAATGTGTTAAAACAAACCGGGGAATAGATTTAGCCGAATCACACCTTTTATTCCCAATCCCTAGTGTCGAATACAATTATAACAAAGCAATTGATCCTACAAAAGACCAAAACCCAGGGTACTAAACTATTGTAAGACATTAAGTTAATACGTGATTATTGATTAAGACAGGTTGGTTCGGTTTATACGGCCAACCTGTTCAATAATCAATTTCTTATAATTTAATGTAAACGTTTATCATTGATATAATTATCACCAAACTTCAAATGACTGGTTTATCATGAAACAAATACTGGTTACTATAGTTTTTTCACTATGCTTGTTATGTATATGTAAGGCTCAAAACAAGTATAGTTCATGGGAAATATATAAAAATTCGGGGCCGGGGTTAAAACAAATTGGATGGTTAGCAACAAAACATTCAAAAGAAATCGGCTCATCATCGTGGTCGGTCGGCTGCGAAACATTAGATCGGGATTATGCAAAGTTTAGCATCTATAAAAACTATGTTGGCGAACTTGGTGTCAAACATGCCCGGTTGCAAAGCGGTTGGGCTAAATGCGAGAAAGAGAAGGGAAAATACAATTTTGCATGGCTCGACAGTTGTGTTTATGGACTTGCAGAACAGTCGGTTAAACCCTGGATATGTTTGTGCTACGGTAATCCGCTTTATGGATCAGAACTTGGATTGGGAGCAGGAGTTGCAGCTTTATCTCATTCAGAAAAAGCAATGACAGCATGGCTTCACTACGTTAATGCAACGGTTAATCGATACAAGAGTGTGGTTAATGAGTGGGAAATATGGAACGAACCTTATGGTCAGGAGAAAGATTATACTCCTTTATTAATCAAAACAGCAGAACTTATTAAAAAAATCCAGCCAGAGGCAATTGTTCTTGGAGAAACACTTTGGGACAATATTGAAGCCCCTAATGTAAAGATACCATTTGAAACACTCAAATCAGAAAATAAGCTAAGACTGGTTGATTACTGGGCATATCATCCTTACGTTAATAATCCTGACGATTGCTATCCTGCCCTTGATACTTTTATTAAGTTTATTAAGTCATATAGTTCTGACTATAAAGTATATCAAGGAGAAGTTGGCTGTCCTTCCCAACTTGAATGGACCCATGCCCTTGCTTATTATCCCTGGACTGAAATTAGTCAGGCCAAATGGGTAATACGGCGGATGGCTGGCGATAAGGTAAGAGATATTTCATCATCTATTTTTACCATTATCGATCTTCGCTACAAGAATATGCTCCAATCTTTTGGATTAATACGTTCAAACTTGTTGCATGACGTAATTTATAAGCGCCCGTCGTACTATGGAGTTCAGCACATGGCAAGTTTTTTTGATAATTCTGTTAAAACCATTGGAGTTAAAAAATACTCTTCGAACTCATACCGAAAAATGACAGTGGCCGGATTTGAACAAAACTCAAATCCGATCATACTGGTATGGTACAACGACCGAATTCCTGATGATGAATTTAAATGGGATATAGTCAACCTCTCCGTTAAAGAAACAAATTTTAAAGACCCAGTTTTTGTTGAAATGATTTCAGGAAAAGTTTATGAGATTAACTCTACTGACTGGCAAAATAAGGGTGAGGATACAGTATTTAAAAACCTGCCTGTATGGGATAGCGTTGTTATGATTACTGAACGGGCCAATGTCCAAATAAAATCAGATCAATAAGGTTATTAATAAGTTATTTACCTTAAAGTATAAACAAAAGAACTAATGCTCATACCAACCCTAAATGTATAAATGGCTATTTCATTTCGTTGTGACATTCAAAAAATAAAAAATGCTAATACGCAGATTATAAGACGATAAACAAAAATATATACAAATGAAAAAAATATTATTTACTTCTATATTATTTATTACAATATTTAGTTTCTCCCGTGCCCAAAACAAGTATAGTTCGTGGGATATATATAAATATTCGGGCCCAGGGTTAAAACAAATTGGATGGTTAACAACAAAACATTCAAAAGAAATCGGCTCATCATCGTGGTCGGTCGGCTGCGAAACATTAGATCGGGATTATGCAAAGTTTAGCATCTATAAAAACTATGTTGGCGAACTTGGTGTCAAACATGCCCGGTTACAAAGCGGTTGGGCTAAATGCGAAAAAGAGAAAGGAAAATACAATTTTGCTTGGCTCGACAGTTGTGTTTACGGGTTGACTGAACAGTCGGTTAAACCATGGATATGTTTGTGCTATGGTAATCCACTTTATGGAGCAGGCATTCGTTTGGGCGCGAAAATATTCACGGATGATAAAACTATGGATGCCTGGTTAAAATATGTCGAAACCACAGTTGAGCGTTATAAAAGCGTTGTTACTGAGTGGGAAGTATGGAACGAACCCAATGGGGGAAATGGAAGTAGTGAATATGCTAATTTGTTGATAAAAACAGCCGGAATAATAAAGAAAGTTCAGCCAGAATCAAAAATAATGGGGTTTTCATTGGCGGGGATACCTTTAAAATTTGCAGAGGAAGTTTTTGAATATCTGAAGATTAATAACAAAATTGATTTAATTGACTATCTTTCTTATCATCCTTATACCAATAATCCTGATGACAGTTATGGTGATGTTGAAAGGCTGGAAGCGCTAAAAAATAAGTACAACCCAGATATCAAACTCTTTCAGGGAGAAAACGGCTGTCCTTCCCAACTTGAATGGACACATGCCATTTGCTATTATCCCTGGACCGAAATTAGTCAGGCCAAATGGTTTATGCGGCGCATGGCTGGTGATCACGTTCGAAATATCCCTACTTCAATTTTTACAATGATCGACCTGAAGTATTTCAATATGCTTCAATCATTTGGGCTTATCCGATCAAATCTTTTACACGAGATTATTTATAAACGTCCGTCGTATTACGGAGTGCAACACATGGTAAGTTTTTTTGATAGTTCAGTAGAATCAGTCGGCCAATTAGAATACACATCAAATGCTTACCGAAAAATAACCGCTGCCGGATTCCGAAAAGAAAGTTCACCTATTGCCTTAGTATGGTATAATGACCAAATTCCTGGAGACGAAATGAAATGGGACCTGGTTAATCTTACTATTAAAAAGACAAATTTCAATGATCCGGTATATGTTGAAATGGTTTCAGGTAAGGTTTTTGAAATAAATAAGTCGGATTGGGAAAATAAAGGTACTGATGTTGTATTTAAAAATCTTCCGGTATGGGATAGTGTGATTATGCTTGTTGAACGCTCAAAAATATCATTAATAAATTAACAGTTCAATCAGAATAAAATGTTGATGCCACTCAGAAATTTTGGGTTCAACGTCATCTTTTGAATAACATATCTACCTGAAAATTGACAGAAAAGAAGCCCATGAAGCTAATAATTACCCCGATGTATCTCATCTCATGGAATTTTTATGGCTGGTGCGGGCTTCAGCACTTATGGCAATTCCATGTGTATAAATTTTCGTTTAACACCTTAAAATCTGGGCATTAACATTTTCTTTTAGTCGAACAATCCAACGCACGGAATAGCCATTTATACATTTTTGGTTTGTCTCGCCTTAGGCGAGATGGCTATTTCATTGTTTTATAATACTAATATACTGAACATGTTTAAAACATATTACTTATTCCTGACCTTAACTGTTTTTTTTCATTTGTTGTGTTCAGAACAAAACGTGTTTTCAAAAGAACCTTTAACAAAAAAGGATAAAATAACCTCAAACGAAAGTTTGTTGCCATACGGTAAAAAATGGACATTGATTTGGCACGATGAATTTGATGGAAATACTCTTGACACGACCAAATGGAATTACCGACTCAATTACTGGGGATATAAATCTCCCACCTTCACAAAAGAAGGTATTGAACTCGATGGCAACGGTCATCTAACGATTAACCTTATTCGTAAAGGAGATAATTTCTATTCGGGACACCTGCAAACCGGATCAAATACATTTGATATACCCCGCGATCCAGATTCGAAAGGATTCTGGCCATTTGGGACCAAGCAACCAGCAAAGTTCATGCACCGATTTGGCTACTACGAAATCCGTTGTAAACTACCCCATAACGATGGTTGGCATGCGGCTTTTTGGTTACAATCACCTTCTATTGGCGCCCATCCCGACCCAAAATATTGTGGAGTGGAATGCGATATTATGGAGAATTACAAACAACATACTGAGGGTACTATTGGATGTGGAAATGGGTGGGGAGGCTATGGAAAAGAAAATAAATGGTTTGGGCACTTTTGGTTTCCTTATGTTGAAACAGCCGATGGATGGCATACCTATGGGGTTGATTGGTCAAAGGATGGTTACATTTTTTATGCTGACGGGAAAGAAGTAGGAAGACAAATGTTTCCGGATTGCCCGGTATCAGAAGTTGATCAATTTATTCTAGTATCAACTGAATGTCATGGCTATCATCGATCATTCGGGCGAGGAGACCTTGATAAAAAGGATGAAATAGGATGGATTGGGAAACCTGTTCCTGCTCTGTTTAACGCAACCCTGCCCGACTGCTTTGAGGTTGACTACGTCAGGGTTTTTGATGAAACAAAAACTAAAAGATAAAACACGGTGAAATAAAACCGTACCACTTTATTCTTTGGAAAAATACATATTAAATCTGCAATATTCCAAAGTACAGGTTTTATAGCGACTTTCTTTACGTGAATATTTTTCGTTCACAATCCCTCCTTAACTTTTTTGAGAAGGGATTGTGAACGAAAAAATAACTATCTGATAAAATCGGCTTCATCCTTCTGAAAGTATAAAACTAATCAGTTTTCACTTTTATCAAAAAGGTTTTCGATGTTTACCATTAAGCTGATGCTAGCTCTTAATCCACTCCAGTTTGTTTCTACAGCTTTTGTACTTTTCGGATCAATGAATTTTAGACCGTCGTTATTTTTTACTTTACCTTTAAAATCGTAAAGATAACCAGCACTAAATCCGATGTTTACAATTCTCAGCGGCTTATAAACAAGGCTAATAGCCGGATTTACAAACCAGCTTTCGCTTGTTGCATACAATTGATTTTCAGTTGACTCTTCAGCAATTCTTACAAGCGTGTTACTATTTATATTTGTTGAGATAAAACCTGTTCTGGCCTGAAATTCAACATCCAGTTTATTGTATCGAATGGCAATATAGTTGATAAAAAGAGAAGGAAGATGTGCCTCCAGGCTTAAATCGTCGGTGTATTGCCCCGAATAGTCTTTATAAGTTATGCGCGAACCGGTAGTATTATAATCATAAGAAAAGCCTACTCCAAACCGCTCAACGGAGAAAGATAAAGTTACTTCGTGGTACATTGTAGACGGAAAATTGTCAGTCACTTTTGCCACAAAGGGTAGGTTTTGAATGGTGTACTGGTTAAGATCTTTCAGTGGTTTCATCGAATAGGTACCTATTCCTGGCCCATAGCTTAATCTGATTGACTGCGCATTAGCCATATACGACAGGATACTCAAAAATAGAAGGAATATTAGTTTATGATATATCAATTGTTCTTTCATCGTAAATCGTTGTTGATATTAATAGTTACACCGTTCACCGAAAATAAGTTCCCATTAACAAGAGACATCGTCCAATTACTATAGTCCGAGCTCATCTTCAGGAGGAATGTTCCGGTATTCAGGTCGTAAATACTCAGGTTCTCATTATCAAACGCAAGTAAATGTCCACGTCTAAAATCAATATTTTTAAGCCAACCCGCAACTTCTATCGTTTTTACAGTTTCCAGGCTTGCACAATCTACAAACTCAACTTTATTTAAACTCTTAAAAATAACCTGATTATTGGGGTATGTAAATCCTTCCGGATTCTCGCTAAAAGTTTTAACTTCCTGAATACCTAAACTATTGATCTTGAAGAGAGTATTGCCACGCAACAGATAATTTCCATCAGCCGAAACCCGAATCGAACTGATATAAGGAGTATGATCAACCGACCAAATGAGTTGGCGCTTATTTAAATCGTAAAGGCATGTTTTCAGGTCATTTTCTGCAACCAGAATACCATTATCCGAAACAACAACCAACATATTTCCAGAGGTGTAACCAAAAATATCTTTAGAATCAATATAATTAACCTGGCGAGGAGATTCGGTATTAATTGCAAAAATTCTTCCGGTTAGCTGAGAATGCCCAACAACCCATTTAGAACCTGGAGAGACATCGAGCACATGAATCTCGCTTTGCATCTGGACACTGTCCGAACGATGTATTTGAGTATCGTAAACATATAGCTTGTAGCCATATTTCGAGTCTTTCGCTGTATAATAAAATTTCCCTCCATATTGGTCAGGGCGGCACAGCCACATGGCATGTAGTTTATCGCCCAGGTATCCTGAACGTACGCAAAAATCGTAAAACCAATTGTAATTCTTGAAATAATTGGGAACTTGATTCGGGACCAGGTTTAGTACCAGTTTTTCATCGAGCCCGAAACTATTCACCTGGTAGAGAAACGAAGTATCTGATGGAGCAGCGCTTTTTAGCAACTCCAGATCGTTGAAATAAGTCTTCTCTTTGTAGAGGTTGTATTTACTGATGTTTTCGGCATATTTACTCTTACTCCAATAAATCCGGTAAACCCCTTTCCCTTTATATTCCGAATAAATTTGAGGTAATTCTCCCTGGAAATCAGCAGTTTTTCCGTTGTAACTGGAATACTGTCCATTAACAACTGTAGCTATTTGATACTGAGCCTTTTCGCCAACAAATGAAGGATCATAAGTCCATGTCTGGTTCTGGTCAGTTATCACAGCCACCGTATCAAAGGTTTGGTTTATCCAATGAGATTTTCTGACGATATACGATTTAAAATCGATGCCCTTATAAGCATTCCATTCCAGTTTAAGTTTACCGTTCCGGTCAGTAATTTTAGTAATGTCCGAACTTAAATAACTTCCGTTCCTGATGACTAAAACCCACGAGTTACTGTAAACGAACCCCTCCGATTGGAGCATATCGGCCATACTTCCGGTTCCGGTACTGGTAAAAAACTCAATTTTGAGAATATAAGTGCCATCCTGGTAGAAACCGAAACTTTGGCTTATGTCAAAGCCGCCGGTTGCCGAATATATGGTCCCTATATGTACCCCGCCAATAAACATTTGGGCCCAGTTAACCTTATTTTTACCCGAAATAGAAAAGCGAACGGTTGATGGTCGGTTAAGATAAAGTGTATCTGATGCAAAATTCAAGTCAACGTTCACATCCGGGGCCTCTCCTGGTTCTTCAATTTCGACCATATTTTCACCTCCGGGCGAATACCTGCAACTCAATACAGCAAATACCGAAATAAGTGCAATAAGAAATAACTTTAGTTTAATGGTATTCATAACATTTTGATTTAATACCTGAGTTTATACGATAAGCTAATTCCAGCTCTTATTCCCGTCCAGTCAATCTTTGCAGTTGAATTATTCTGGCTGTTTCCCTTAAGTTTCATCGAACTTTTAAGATTAAATTCGTACCCGCCAAACACAGAGCATGTAAATTTCCTGAAAAAAATTCGGCCAAATCGTAGTTGAGGTTCAATCCACCACCCCAGGCTCCGGAGATCATAATTGGTCAAATTCTCATAATCTGAAATGTTCAAATCGGTTTCAACCGACATATTCGAGAATTTAATCCCTGAACCAAGTTCAATACCATAAAAGAAGTGGTTTATTAAAGTATCTTTAAATGAGGCAAGTAAACCAACATTTATCGCATTTACTTTGATATCTTCGCGGTACGAGCCGGAATAATCAGCAATATGATTTCTTCCACCAGTTGAATAAAATCCTGAAGTAATACCAAACCCGAACTTTGGAGATATGGCATGAATTACATCCAAACTGTAAAAAGTATATGCAGGAAAATTCTCGGTTGTTTTAAGGCCAATTTGCGAATTGGTAACCGATTCTTTAAGTAAGCCTTTTAAATCAGACATTGAATATGTTCCGATGCCAACTTGCGGGCGAAACTCAATTTGCTGACCAAACACCGTTTGAAAATATGCAAAAAATAATGCGATAAATAATAATCTTTTAATTGACATAGGAGGAAATATCAAAGTGATAACCAGAATTGACTAAAATATTGTTATTCAATAGTTTAAAATCAGTAGATAATCCATGATGGTTCAATTCGAATTTTAATCTATCCAACTCGTAATCATATACATATATTTTCTTTTTTGAATTGGAAACAAGCAACATATTATGAGTTACCGGATCAATATTTATTGGGTTGGCATAAAAGCGATCAATAATTTTTTCTGTTTTAGCAGTAGAGCAATTGAATATTTTCACATTGTCGGGACAATTAAGAACTAATTTTTCCGGGTATTTAGGATCAAAAAAACACCCGTAGTAGTTTTCAGTATCCTGATAACGAAGAATCAATTCCTGACTATTTTTAATTTCATAAATATGTAACCCAGGGTTACAAAAAGCAGCATATTTACCATCGTTAGAAAAAGAAAAATTATAGTCCTCCAAAACGCCCCACATATCTTGGGTTTTTGCCAGTTTTTTACCGACACTTGTGTCATACAATAAAAGATACGAATCAGACCCAATCAGAAAAATCTGATCGTTTATACTTTTTAGTGCCCTTATCCTAAGCGAGCCACCTCCATCAACAGGTATTTTCGCTGAATTGATTAATTCCATTTTCGGGCTCAGTGTTAAAATGTTACCATTAACAGTAGTGAAGACGCGTTGGTTATCCTCCGAAAAATCGAGGGTACAATCATCCCCATAATCCCACGGATAGGAATATGAACCCTGGCTTTCGAAACGAGCATTTATCGCTTTCACGGACATTGGGTACTTAAAAAAATACGAGTTTAATGTTGGATTATACTCAACGTTCGAATGCACAAACCCGTCATTTGTCCCCAATGTGTACGTTGCGTAATTATGAAATTCGTTATTTGACCATTTGGATTTATTAACCGGCATAAAAATTAAATCATACTGAACCAAACCACCTAAGCCAGGTGCAGCAACTGTAAAAGTCGAGTCGGAATTAACTGTGAATAAATTAGAACCATTGTTGGTAATTATTGATTTTGTACAATGAAACGGATTTTTATCCCATGAAATGTGCAGACTATCTTTATCTTCCCTGAATTTAATCGAAACCGGAAAATTGTAAGTAATCTGTCCCTGCGCCCAGGCATCATTGTTATTTTCATTGTAATAATTAACAGAGAGATTAAATGTAATATTTCCGCCAACGTATGTCGAATCCACGAATGATGTGATATTCTTGTTTTTATATTCTCTCGTATAAGTATTGGATATTCCGTTATCATAACCAACAATTCGGTATGATTTGAAATATGGTTTATCAACTTTATTCCACGAAAATTTTAGATAGCCATTTTCAATGCTTGTAGCTATTTTAATATCAGGAACTTGCGGCTTTTCTACAATTAGTGTCCATTCCCGCTTAAATTCATAACCTTCGGCCCCAACCTTATCAGCCAAACTTCCGGTACCCGACCCCGTATATACATTAATTTCAACCTTATAAGTACCAGGTTGAATAACAGAAGGATTAACTTCAAAACTACCCTGGCCAGAACCAAATTCAGCATTGGTATTGTTAAAATTCACCAAAACAGAATGTATAGCCACATTTCCGGCTGTAAGGTTAAAATTGAAACGGGTATATTTCCATACAAATAATGTATCGGATTCCAGGTCGAGCACCTGGTTGGTGATTTCCGGAGCCGGAACATCCTTATTTATCTCAATAAAATTTTCTTTGGTGGGCGAAAAAACACAAGAACAAAATACAACAGGAAACAGGATCAATAGAATATAGATGGTTTTCATAGGTTAGCAAGTGTATTTATTTTGTCAAATTTCTGAAATTTTACTTAATAATCAACCAGCATGTCTGTATTAATATTTAATTTTATCAAATTATTGTAATCAGACCGACTTAATCATCTGTTAAATTGATAGTTGACTCACCCATCCCATAACAAATCCATTTAGGCAAATGTGATCAGTCTGAAAATTTATTCGTTAATAGAAAGGGCTAATTAATTCAAGAAACAAAAGCAACAGTTGATCAACCAATACGCGAATCAATATAGCGGAGCATTATATAAATGAAGAAAAAACACAAGAAACAGCAAGAATGCGACAATGAACTGGCAATTCGCCGCTACCAATGCCCGAATAAAGCTAAAAAGGCATTACCCGACACTTAAAAAACATGACACAAACTCGAACAGGAATTCCAGGAAATGAACGCTCCGGGAAAAAGCCTTCAGCTTATTATTTTCAAGGTCGCGAGGTTAAGTATGAAACCTACTGCATTGCAAAAATTGCTCGGATAAAGGCAAAAACCTTTTTTTGTTTCTTCAAATCTACCTACTTCACTTTTTTAAATTAAGAAGTATATTCGTTTTTAAATTTTGACAGGATGAATCTTGAAGAAGAACTTTTAAAGTCAATATGTAGTGGGAATAAAAAGGGATTCGAAATACTATTTCGAACATATTATAAACGTTTGTGCGCTTATGCCGCAAGTTTTGTCTCGCAAAATGATATCGCCGAAGACATAGTGACAGAAGTTTTTCTTAAACTTTGGGAAAAGCGAGGTTCAATAGCCATAACTATTTCAATTTCATCATATTTGTTCCAATCTGTAAAGAATTCTTGTATAAATTATTTAACCAGGGAAAAAAGTCGTAAACAAATGGTTTCAGAAAATGAAATCAATTTGTTTAATATAAAAATTCAATATCAACTTTCAGACAAATATCCTTTATCCGATATAATTGGACATGAGTTAGAAGAAAAAATTAAGAACGAAATAGAAAAGTTACCGGAACAATGTAGTCAGATTTTTTACTTAAGTCGCTTTGAAGAACTATCTCACCGCCAAATTGCAGAAAAATTGGGAATTTCGGAAAATACGGTAAAGGTCCAGATTTACAGGGCTTTGATAAAATTACGCAAAGGATTAAAAGATTATCTACCTATAATAATCATACAATTTCCAGATTTTTTTAATTCTTTGTAATACCAAAGCTCCGATATTGTGTCTTAGAGATAAAATGGAGCAAATGACACAGGAGAAATTTATATCCGATGAGCTTAAAATTAACATTATCAATTATTTGAATGGTAATTGGGCAGAATGTGATTCTTCGGTGTTAGAAGAATGGTTAAATGAAAAAGAAGAGAATAGATCATTGTTTCTGCAACTGGTTTCTGTTTGGGAAGCTGATAAAATACTAAGAAAAGAAAAAGATTTTAATGTAGATAACGCCTGGATTCGGTTGGAAGAGAAGTTGAATCTTGAGGCAAGAAATTCCAAGACTATCTATCTTCGTCTAAAAGCAATACTAAAATATGCCGCAATTTTTCTTTTAGTTTTGCTTATTGGAAAACTATCCCATACTTATCTGAACAATTCTTCAGAAACACAATTTATAGCGAATAATATTGTCGAATATACCGTTCCATACGGTTCAAAAACCAATTTAAAGTTACCAGATAATTCGGATATAAGCTTAAATGCTGGCACTAAGATAAGATATAATCAGGGATTCGGGATTAAGAACAGGGAAATTGAACTTAGCGGAGAGGCATTCTTTTCAGTTGCTCACAATAAAAACCTACCATTTATTGTAAAAGTTAAAAACATATCGATTAAGGCATTGGGCACAAAATTTGATGTTAAGGCATATCCCGAAGAGCATACAGTCAGCGCTATTTTATTGGAGGGTTCTATAAAAATAGAAAAAGCTGACTCTTTTTCACATAAAAGCTTTGTATTAAAACCAAATCAGAAACTTCTATTTAACAGAACCGTTGACGACTTTTCGTTATCAACAATTCATAATACCAGCGAAATTTCTTGGACTTCAGATAAATGGATAATAAATAATATTAAGTTTCACGAACTGGCAAAATTATTGGAACGTCGTTACAATGTTGTGATTAATTTCTATGATAGTCAAATTGAGAATTACGAATTTGGCGGTACAATAAAAGATGAGACGGTAGAACAAGTATTATCAGCATTATCTTATTCGGCCCCTATCAGATATGAAATAAATAATAAACAAGTCACTTTATTTATAGATGAAAGCAAAGTAGATCAATATAAAAAGCTATTAAAATAAATAAAAGAGAGACCAACCTTGATCTCTCTTTAGTGAATTCATTCATGTTACTGCCAAATTCCCGTCTGGCTGTAACAATTATTAACCTTTAACGATTCAAATTTATGAAAAAAAAACGTAATTGCCGAAGGCAGTCGCTCATGCGTTTGCCCAGGAAAATTTTTCGAATCATGAAAATTACTTTTATTCTAGTTTTTGTGGGGGTCCTCCAACTCTCGGCCTCCGTTTACTCTCAAAACTTTAATCTATCTCTAGATCTAAAAAATTGTTCAATAAAGGAAGTTCTCAAGAAAATAGAAGACAAGAGTGAATACAGATTTTTATACAATGAACAATTTATAGACTTGAGCAGGAAAGTATCTGTTACAGTAGAGGGGAAGAAAATTGAAAATATCCTTGAGGAAATATTCTCAGGTGCTAATATTTCATTTAAAGTAATGGATAACAATCTGATTGTGATAACTCCAGCAGAGAAATCTCAATCACAAAAGAAGAATGTTACAGGTAAAGTGACCGATTCTTCCGGACTGGCATTACCCGGTGTCACAATAATTTTAAAAGAAACGACAACGGGAATTATTACTGACGTCAATGGTACTTTCAGCCTGTCTAATATTCCGGACAATAGTGTACTAATTTTCTCTTTTGTAGGAATGAAAAACCAAGAAATCGCTATTAATGGGAAAAGTGTAATAAATGTTACAATGCAGGAGGAAGCTGTTGGGTTGGACGAAGTTGTGGCTGTTGGATATGGTACTCAGAAGAAAGTAAACCTAACAGGCGCAGTCAGCCAGGTTACCGCAAAACAACTGGAGAACAGACCTATAAACTCAGTAACCCAGATGCTGCAAGGTACTATACCCAATGTAAGTGTTAATGTTGGTTCGGGATCTCCAGGAACAACCGGATCGATAAGTATCAGGGGATTAGGGTCAATCAATTCGAATTCGCCGTTAATACTGATAGATGGCATTCCCGGGAATATGGAATCTCTTGATCCGGCACAAGTTAAATCGATTTCGGTTTTAAAGGATGCCTCCTCGGCTGCTATTTATGGTGCAAGAGCAGCTTTTGGCGTTGTTCTGATTACAACCAAAGAAGCTGACAGTAAAAAAACAGAAGTATCTTATAATGGATATGCCGCATTCTCCCAGCCAACGGTATCAACTGATTTTATTACAAATGGATACGATTATGCTACGTTATACGATCGTTCCCGCTTCGGGCGAAACGGAACACCCAATTCGGTTACAAGTTATACCGAAGAAGATTATGCCGAATTGGAAGCCCGCAGGTATGATAAAACCGAAAACCCCGACCGGCCTTGGGTAGCCGTTAAAAACGGGAAATACAACTATTACGGAAACGTCGATTGGTGGAAATGGATGTATAAAGACTGGATGCCTTCGCAATCGCACAGTATTTCGATTTCGGGAGGAAACGAAAAGGTTAAGTCGGTACTCACAGCAACGTTCTATCAAAAAGAAGGAATGATTAAACGTGTGGATGAGAAATACCAAACATTTAATATCTCATCGAAAGTATCAGTAAAAGTTAACAACTGGATTAGCATCAGCAATCACCTTCAGTATTTTGACAGAGTACATGCTTATCCTGGAGAAGATGCTTCGAATGCCGCTTTTGCCCGGACTACTTTATATTGTGCTCCGATGTATGTACCAATCGGGCCCGATGGTAATTATACCGGATTAATGAAAACTGGTAAAATTCTGGCAGAAGGACGAGTTGCAAACCTATACGGTGGTGTTTCTAAAGGTCAGGATGGATTAAGAAACTTTAAAGAAACCTTTTCGTTTGACTTAACTCCACTCAAAGACCTAATAATCAAAGCAGATTATACCTATATGTTTTCGATGGACAACAACTGGAAGCGTCAGGGTTTAGTGTATGTTTCGAACGGTACGCCCGGTGGACTTCGGTTAACCGGAACCAGTGCATTTGGTTCTGATTGGTATCAGAAAAATATGACATTTAACCCCAGCCACATTGTAAATGCTTATGCTACTTACAATAAAAACATATCGAAGCATAGTTTAAGTGCAACATTGGGTGTAAATTACGAAAACAATAAAGCAAGTGGACTGTATGGGAAAAGAGACAATCTGATCTCCGAATCGCTGAATGATTTGAATCTGGCTATTGGCAGCAATATTGTTGCTACCGGAGGAGCTTACCAAACCGAATTATTCGGGTTATTTTTCAGGGCAAATTATAACTTTAACGAACGGTATTTGCTTGAGTTTAATGGTCGATACGATGGAACATCCAGGTTTAGGTCGGGCGACCGGTTTGGATTTTTCCCCTCGGTTTCAGGCGCATGGCGAGTAAGTGAAGAAAATTGGTTTATGCCATTAAAAAGCATCTTCGACAATCTGAAAATCAGAGGTTCTTATGGTATGCTGGGAAATCAGGAAGGAGTGGCAACTTACCCATACTCGGTTATGTATCAGTCTCTATCGGGTTATATGGTTGATGGGGCAAAGGCTTATTACCTGACTTCCCCAGCCCCGGTATCCGATAACATGACCTGGGAAAAAACAGCAACCAGAAATTTTGGAGTAGATGCCACCATCTTAAAAAACCGACTTAGCATTTCCGGCGATTTTTATATCAGGAAAACAACCGATATGCTTGTTAAAGGAGTTACGCTACCCCAGGTTTTTGGTGCCGACTCACCAAATCAGAATGCAGGAGTGATGGAAACAAGAGGGATAGAAATCTCGATAAATTGGAGTGATAATTTAAAATTAGCAGGGAAACCGTTAAACTACAATATTTCAGCTTCTTTTGGCGATGCAACATCGAAGATAACCAAGTATCAGGGGAATGATAATGGTCTTATTTTCAATGATATGAATAATATGCAGAATGTTAATTATTACACCGGGAAAGTAGGCGAAATATGGGGTTTCAAAACCGATGGTTTATTCCAGTCAGATCAGGAAGCGGCCTCGTGGGAAACAAATCAAACCTACGTGAACCAGGATATTGTTAACAGCAAAGGCGACTGGAGTAAACTGAGAGGTGGAGACGTTAAATATGTTGATTTAGATGGAGATAAAAAGATTACCGTTGGTCAAATGACACTAAAGAACCATGGTGATTTAAAGGTTATTGGAAATACAACTCCCCGCTACAACTATAGCTTTGGAGGAAATGTGAATTGGAACCGAATCGATTTTTCTGTTTTCTTTCAGGGAATTGGCAAACGCGATTTCTATGCCAACAAGGAAATGGATAAATTTTGGGGAACTTATGGCCGGGTAAACAACACATTTGTTCCGGTTTCAATAGCCGGAAAAGCATGGAGCGAAGACAACAAAGGTGGTTATTTCCCGCAGATAGAACGTGGCGACGCTGCTTACACAAACATGTCGCAATTGCAGGTATATAACGATCGTTATTTGCAGAATATAGGCTACTTAAGGCTTAAAAATCTGACTGTTGGGTATAGCTTTTCAGGGAAATGGATGCAGAAGGCTCATTTAAGCAAATTCAGATTGTATGTAAGTGGCGAGAACTTGTTTTGCTGGAGTCCATTTACAAAATACATCGATCCTGAACAGGCAATGGCTAGCATCGATGCCCGAATCTATCCATTCTCACGGACTTTCTCATTTGGAGTCAATGCTAACTTTTAACAAACCACTGTAAATCAATTCTAAAGTTGAAGATATCATGAAAAATATATTATATGTATTGTATTTATTCCTGGCGATTTGCATATTCTCCGCCTGTGATAATATATTAGACCAGTACCCTCAATCAGAGGTCGTTCCTGAAAACTCGTTTAAATCGGAATCCGAATTGAAGTTATACATCAACGGATTACTTCCCATGATGAATGGAAGTACTATAGAATCAGCCGACAATGTGGTACAGAAAGTTTTGCCCGATTATATGTTTAACAATCGAAGGGCATCCGATGCCGGAAATTGGGCGTGGGCTTCACTTCGGCAAATCAACATTCTGCTGGCATATTCGAAAAATTGTACCGATCAGGGAATTCGCTCAAAATACAATGGGATGGCCCGTTTTCTGCGTGCTTTATTCTATTTCGATAAATTAAAAACGTTTGGCGGAGTCCCCTGGTACAACCAGGTACTTACGGAAGACAGCCAGGAACTCTATAAACCACGCGATACAAGGGAACTTATCGCCGATTCGATATTAGCCGACCTTAATTATGCCATTGATAAAGGAGTAACCGATAAAAAGCTGAATGAAATCACCAAATGGACGGCCCTGGCCTTGAAAAGCCGGTTTTGTTTGTTTGAAGGAACATTCAGAAAATACCATGCCATAAATGGTTATGAAAAGTTCCTGAACGAATGTGTTTCGGCAAGCGAACTTTTAATGGCAAGCGGAAAGTACCAGATTGACATGGGTGATGGACCCGATGTGGCTTACCGTGATTTATTTGCTCAGCCAAAGACCAGCAATGCTTCAAATGTTGAAGTTATTACGGCCAGAAGTTATAGCACCGTATTAGGGGTGAAACATAGTGCCAATTATACAATTATAAATTTGCAGGGTAATCGTCCGGGATTGGAAAAGCAATTGATTAATTCTTACCTGATGAAAGACGGAACACGATTCACCGATAAAGCAGGATATGAAAAAATGAGCTTTTATGACGAAACTCAGAATAGAGATCCACGTCTTGCTCAAACAATTCGGATTCCCGGGTATAAACGAGTAAACGAAACTGCCCCGTACGGAAAGTTTTACGAATTACTATACATCTGTTCAACAGGATATATGCCAATAAAGTACTTTGCAAGCCGGGATAGTGATCCTGATAATTGCAATGAAAATGATGTGGTCGTTTTTCGGTATGCCGAAGTTTTATTAAACATGGCCGAAGCAAAAGCTGAATTAGGAACTATAACTCAGACCGATATTGATAATACAATTGCTCAGATCAGGAAACGGGTAGGTATGCCATCGTTTAAACTGACTGATGCCAATGCCAGTCCAGATACCTACTTAGCCAGTCAGTACCCACTTGTTACCGGGAGCAATAAGGGTGCAATACTTGAAATCCGCCGGGAACGTCGCGTTGAATTAGCGTTGGAAGAATTCCGCTTTGACGACATGGTCCGCTGGAAAGATGGACAACAGTTTGTTCGGCAATTCAAAGGAGCCTATTTCCCAGGAGAAGGAGCTTACGATTTGGATGGAGACGGAACAAACGATATTTACCTTTATTCTAAAACACCAAGCGACTGGAAAGGAGTTATTTCTTCAGGAAGGTTAAAATTAGGATCAGCAGTTGTCCTGGAAAATGGTACATCAGGAAATGTTGTTGTTAACGCCGACAAAATCGGTCAAAAAGTATGGGATGAGAATAAAGATTATCTTTATCCAATACCAACACAGGCCATTGTCCTCAATTCCAAATTAGAACAGAATCCAGGCTGGGAATAAACAAGCATATAACAGACTAAAATGAAACGTCGAAAGTTTATTAAAGGCGCCACAATATTGGGCGTCGGGGGATTGTTTTTGCCTAAAATGGGTTTTTCATCTTCACTGGAAAACAGCTTAAATTCGGGTGAATTGTTGTATAATGGCATTAAACTTCCTGAAGTCTGGCCACCAAAAAGTATGAATCCGGCATCATATAATCCGATGCCGGTTCCATACCTGGAAAACAGGCCGGAGATTGTACCTATAAATGTTGGCCGTCAATTATTTGTGGACGACTTTTTAATCGAGTCCACAGATATGACGCGTATATCACATAAAGCTCGCAAACTTAATTCCAATCCAGTATTAAAACCCGAAACAAAGCTGGAGCAAGGATTATGGGGAGTGCCCGGCGCTTCGGCTAAAGATGGAGGTGTTTGGTGGGACCCCAACGACAAACTATTCAAAATGTGGTACGAGGCCGGATGGTTGCACTCGATGGCTTATGCCGTTAGCAAGGATGGAATCCATTGGGAGCGGCCCAACCTTGATATTGAGCCGGGAACGAATAGATTAGTTCCGGATATTGTATCTGATTCATCGACTGTTTGGCTTGATCATTATACTGAAAATCAGGACGAAAGATTTAAAATGTTTTTACGATCGCCAAACACTGTTCCCGGAATAAACGAACATTTTAATTACGGTTTTAGTATGGTTTCGCCCGATGGCATTCATTGGGGAAAACCTGTAAAATCAGGAACTTGCGGCGACCGCAGTACGTTCTTTTATAATCCGTTCCGCAAAAAGTGGGTATATAGTATCCGTAACGGCGGAAATATAAACATAGCACCCAACGGACGTTGCCGTTATTACCACGAACATGATGATTTTCTGAAAGGGGCTGCGTGGGAAAAAGGAGAACCTGTGTATTGGACAGGGGCTGATAACCTGGATATTCCTGATCCGTACATCGATCAAAAGCCACAACTTTACAACCTTTCGGCGGTAGGCTACGAAAGCCTGATGCTGGGTTTGCATCAAATCCACCTTGGGCCTACCAACGAAGTTTGTGTTGAGAAAGGCGTACCCAAAATAACCGAATTAATGACTTCTTTTAGTCGCGACGGATTTCATTGGCATCGCCCCGAAAGGGAAGCATTTATTCCGGCTGAACGCAAACAGGGATACTGGGATCGTGGTTACGTCCAGTCAGTTGGCGGCATTTGTGCCATTGTTGGCGATCAGCTGTGGTTCTATTATATCGGCTTTGGCGGAAATAGTAAATTTACTGATCCTGAATATGCGAAAAACGGAATGCACTCCAATGGCAGTACCGGAATTGCTGTTTTACGCCGCGATGGTTTTATGTCGATGAAGGCCGGGAAGAACGAGAGCAGGCTTACAACCCGACCTGTAACGTTCGATGGAGAATATCTTTTCGTGAATGTTGATTGTCAGTCCGGACAACTAAAAGTTGAAATACTCGATCGTGACTGTTCTGTAATTGCCCCGTTTAGTGCATCAAACTGCCTTCCGGTTTCTGCCGACAGTACCATAAAACAGATAAGCTGGAAAGGAGCAAAAAACCTGGCTTTGCTTAAGAATAAGCCAGTTCGTTTCCGCTTTCACCTGGTGAACGGAGACCTGTATTCGTTCTGGGTAAGTCCTGATAAAACAGGAGCAAGCCGTGGTTACAATGCTGCCGGAGGCCCCGGATTTAATGGCGGGGTTGATCTCGAAGGATCGAATGCCTACAAGCAGGCCTCCAATTTTCCGAATTTATTAAATCCTTGTTATAAATAAATATCATTTAAAAACATAATGAAACATAATATAAAATTACCAGTCCCGTTTCGCGGTATAATTACCCCGATGATTACCCCTTTGCTAAACAATGAAACTATTGACGTTGAGGGATTAAAGCGAATGATAAACCACCTTGCCGATGGAGGAGTACACGGAATATTTATCATGGGCACTACCGGAGAAGGCGTAAGCCTGTCGTATCAATCAAAATCCGAGTTAATCGGGCTTACCTGCGAATATGCAAACGGACGGGTTCCTGTTTTTGTTGGGATTACCGACAGTTCCCTTCCGGAGAGCATTTCATTGGCTAAAAAAGCCGAATTGGCTGGGGCATCAGCCGTTGTAGCCGCATTGCCTTATTATTTCAGCCTGGGGCAAAACGAAATTATCAATTATTTCAGAAAACTGGCCGATAACGTGGCTTTACCACTTTTCCTGTACAACATTCCTTCGCAAACCAAGATAATGATTGAAGCTGAAACGGTAAAAGCATTATCATCACATCCTCAGATTATTGGAATAAAAGACAGTTCGGGCAGCGCTCCCTATTTTAATACCTTATTGCACCTGTTGAAAGACAACAAGTCGTTTTCTGTTCTTGTTGGCCCCGACGAAATGATGGCAAGTACCGTTCTGATGGGCGGTAACGGAGGCGTAAACTCGGGTTCGAATTTGTTTCCCAGGCTCTTTGTTGACCTTTATGATGCAGTCGTTTCAGGCGACCTGCCCAAAGTATCGTGTCTTCAGGAAAAGGTAATGGCTATGTCGGTTAAAATATATCAGACCGAAAAAAGTGGGGTCAGCTTTCTGAAGGGACTGAAAACAGCATTGTACCTGAAGGGCTTGTGTGGAAACACCATGGCATCGCCCCTGTTGCCTTATGAAGAGAACGAAATTGCTGTTATCAGGGAAAACCTTTCCTTTTTGAACCAGATTATTGGCTCGGATAAAGAAATACGGTAAAATGATTTTAAACAATATGCAACAGCGAAAGCTATATCCGTGGGTTGTAGTTTGCATACTATGGTTCGTCGCTTTGCTCAATTACCTCGACCGGCAAATGCTTTCGACCATGAAACCATCGATGATGATCGATATTGCCGAACTTGAAACGGCGGCAAATTTTGGCAGGTTGATGGCGGTTTTCCTATGGATTTACGCCCTGATGAGCCCCATTTCGGGGGTTATCGCCGATCGGCTGAACCGTAAATGGCTGATTGTAGCAAGCTTGTTTGTCTGGTCAGGAGTTACACTCATGATGGGGTTTGCAACGTCCTTTGGCCAGTTGTATGTTTTGCGGGCAATCATGGGGATTAGCGAAGCTTTTTATATGCCTGCCGGATTGGCTCTTATTGCTGATTACCATCAGGGTAAAACCCGCTCTCTGGCTGTTGGAATTCACATGACCGGCATTTATCTGGGGCAATCGCTTGGCGGTTTTGGGGCGACTATCGCCGGAAATTTTTCGTGGCAAACAACCTTTTTTATTTTCGGTTCAATAGGCGTTATCTACAGCCTGGTGCTGATTTTATTCTTGAAAGAGAAAAAAGCTTATACGCTGTCGGATGCAATGAATCAGTCGGTTAAGACGAATGTTGTTGAAATGTTCAGGGGAGTTCCGGTACTGCTTGGAAGTCTTTCATTTTGGGTTATCCTGTTTTACTTTTCAGCGCCAAGTTTGCCGGGATGGGCTGTTCGTAACTGGCTGCCAACGCTTTTTTCGGATAACCTTCATATCGACATGATAAAGGCCGGTCCACTTTCAACAATTACACTTGGTTTATCGGCATTGATTGGTGTACTGGTTGGCGGGGCATTGTCTGATCGATGGATACAGCGCAATCTGCGCGGACGCATCTATACCGGTGTTGTCGGATTGGCATTAACTATTCCGGCGGTATTATTGCTTGGTTTGGGTAATGGGTTTCTGGCTATCTGGGGTGGGGCAGTATGTTTCGGATTAGGTTTTGGCATTTTCGATGTAAACAGTATGCCTATCTTATGCCAGTTTGCATCGCCGCGCCACCGTGCTACCGGTTATGGGCTGATGAACATGACGGGCATTGCTTCGGGAGCCATAATCACAACTGTTTTGGGGAAATCGGCCGATGCCGGGAATCTTAGCCACGACATAGCGATACTGGCAATATTTGTAATTGCAGCTATTGTGTTGCAACTTTTACTGCTGCATCCTAAAACCGCCAACAAAACTGATTAACAACGATTAAGTGACAGAAATAAAAAAGTAAGTTCGAAATGAATAAGATACAAAAAACAAACAATAAAATTCTGGTAATTGGAAGTTCCAATACCGATATGGTCATTTATACCGATCATTTTCCCCATCCGGGAGAAACCATTCTGGGCGGAAGGTTTCTGATGAATCCGGGAGGCAAAGGCGCCAACCAGGCAGTTGCGTCCGCAAGATTAGGTGGGAATGTGGTTTTTTTCGGCAAAATTGGGAAAGATATTTTTGGACAAGAAGCTATCAAAAACCTGGAAAAGGAGAGTATTGATGTGTCGTTGGTTTTAACCGATCCTGAAAATTCATCAGGAATAGCTCAAATCATTGTAAATAAAGATGCTGAAAATTGCATAACGGTAGCCCCTGGTGCAAACATGGCCTTGTGTAAAGAGGATATTGATTATGTTTTTGCTCAGGTTAGTGATGTGGAATTGCTTTTGTTACAACTTGAAATACCACTTGAAACAATTGTTTATGCAGCAAAACTGGGACACCAAATGGGTAAAAAAGTGATTTTAAATCCGGCTCCGGCAACCACTTTACCCAATGAATTATATTCACATCTTTATATGATTACACCCAATGAAACCGAAGCCGGATTTCTAACTGGCGTAAAGATAACTGATGAACAATCGGCATTAAAAGCAGCTCTAATCCTGAAGAACAAAGGGGTTGAAATCGTTATTATCACGATGGGAGAAAAGGGTGCATTTGTATGTACTGAAACAATGAACGAATTGATACCTGCACCTAAAGTTAAGGCTATTGATACAACAGCCGCGGGCGATACCTTCAACGGAGCATTAGCAGTTGCTTTAATCCAGGGAAAAGATTTACGCTCGTCAGTCAGGTTTGCCAATCAGTCGGCCTCAATTGCGGTTACACGTGCAGGAGCCCAGTCTTCAATTCCTTTCATTAACGAATTGATCTTTTAAAAGCATGGCAAGAATAAAGCAACAATTCTTATTTATCTCGATAGTCCTTTGTTCAATTACCTCCTGTCATTCTTTGTCATCGGATAATCCTGAAAATTGGAGTCCGGAAAAACTTGCCGGATGGTTTCGTTCCAGTGAATGGAAGTCAGGTTGGGAAGTTCCTCCCGATGAGTCGGTTAACGCGAAAGAGCTTGACTGCCAAGTTTTTAAGAACAAGAAACGTTGGAAAAAAGCATTTTTGTTTCTTAAAACGAATGACCTGAAAAATTTAAAGCCCGGCAAATATGAGCTGGAAGGCGATTCGCTGTTTGTCAATGTAAGTGTGTATCCAACAAAGAATGAAGAAGATGTCAACTTCGAAGCACATCGAAAATATGCCGACATTCAGTACGTGGTTTCTGGAAAGGAACGAATTGGGGTTGTACCCCTTTCAAAAGCCGAAGTTATTGTGCCTTATGATGACGCCAAAGATGCTGCTTTTTTGAAAGCCGAAAAGAACAACTTCCGGATGGCCAATCCCGAAAAGTTTTTTGTGTTTTTCCCCGATGATGCCCATCGGCCAAGTATAAAAGTTGATGATAACAAACTGGTAAAGAAGATAGTAATAAAGGTGAAACTGTAAAAATTTTGATTTTATTTTGACAATAGGTACCTTTCCTCAAGATGATATCAAAACCACTTTGAGGAAAAAATCAAATTTTGAAAATGGGAGGCGTTTTCACTCTTTTTATCATTAATGTAAAACTTAGTATTTGTTCAAAAAAATTATGATTAATAACTGATCATCTTCCACAGAGATGATCAGTTATTAAGCATTTGGTCATGATAATAATGGAAGGGGCATTGATAACCATAGCCAATTTTTGGTTATATAAGTCAAAGATTCGGGGATGATATCTTCTTCCACGCTCTGCAACACACCTTGCCATTTTCCATAAGAGTTCTTCCATAAAGCAATGTCCATACGTTGCTGCAATTCAATAGTCATTCCTGGTGCTTTAAAAGTTTTTAAACCACCAGCCGCCATTGCTGATAATTCGCCATCTTTTGTTAATCGTACAGAGGCAAGGCCAATGGCATCAAATGTTACATCGTGTCCATAAACCTTTAAGGTCTTTTGAATAGCATCACCCATTGGATCGTTTTCTCCAGATACACAGATAACAGTTCCGTCTGTCAAATAACTGGTTCCGGAAGAAGGCAAAGCTACCGAGGTATCGCCAATAATATCTCTCCATTTTGGAAGTGTAATAGTAGCTTTCGTTTGCGGTTGAACGCCAATTTTTTTCAAACTCGTAATAACAGTCTCTACGCATGAGGAGATGTCAGAAAATTTAGTCATTTTGGCTGGAAGTGCATTATCTCCGTTATATGGATTGGCGTAAAAATCCATTGTCCAATCGCCTATTTTAGAGAGAAATGTTTTCCCACTAATTGCATTTTGAAAAAAAGCAGCGGTTTTAGGGCCTTCAAATTCGGGATGATACAATATAACAGCGCAATATTTTTGTTTCCCGAAACAAACATAACCATCATCATCTACTCGTAACGAACCTATTTCTGACGAAGGAATCAAATCAGTATAAAAACCATTTTTCCAGAATTCATCTGCCAATTTCATTCCCACATCGTCATAATGATCAGACGACCAATTCATTGCACAGGCATGTCCAAATATTACAGCCACCGGACAATCTAAGGGAGCATCAGAAATAAAATTTAGAAGCCTGATACGACAATCAGCCTGAATCAAATTTCCATGAAATAATGCTATTCCCGAGTCAGCAAATGAACCTGTCGGAGGAAATAAAATATGAAAATTCATTCTACCACCAGCCAGGGCATAACTCCAAATCAATTTCTCGTATGAACCAATATTTGAGTCATACCATTGATTGTACCAAACAGCTCCCCCAAACTTCTTCATCATTGAAGTCCGGCAGCAGTATGGAGTGGTTTCATCAGATTGAGCATAGTCACGAGTTGCAGTCCACCAATCCAATCCGTTTCTTTCAAATTCATTTTGGCCTGGATATGGAAATGTTGTAGCATGCGTTCCGACAAATGTCTGAGAACCAAATGTATTCTTTGTATTTGCATAAAATGCCTCATCAATTTCTGTATTGCGTAGCCGATAAAGCTCCATTAGTTGGTTTATTACTGCTTGTCTCTCATCCTTATGTTTTTCTTCACCAATAAACATAAGCAATGAGTCTCTTATCAAATCCCGTCCTTCGGTTGCTTTCGTATAAGCTTTTGACAAATGAGGACAGTACCAATACCCGTTTTTATTTACATTACCATCAACGCAAGCCGGAAACCCCCATTCATCTTTCATCAATCCTGCCAGAGGTAAATCACTATATTGTTTAATAATTTCTGATTCAAAATCAATTAGATGAGGGCTAAATACAGAAGGATAATCATATTTAATATGGCTAACCACACATATCTTATTTCCGTTGAGCTTGTCACCAGATTTTACAATGACAGAAGATTCTCTTTCATTGATTTTTTGAAAGTTTGACAAATCAGTTATATCCAGTACACTACCCGACTCAATTTCTCCCGAACCCCTTTTGTAACAATAAACCCGTACCATTTGAATATCAGATACGGCAGAAGCGGAAATAGCATCATTATGATATTCGTCGTAACGTATTGTCAGTAATATTTCAGATTTATTATCCAGGTCAAACTCTTTTAGCCATAATCTTCCCTGCATTTCTTCAGGATACTTTTCTTTAAAAGCTAAAACAGAATGCCTGGGATCGACCTCTAAAACTAAGCCGATCCCATTCTTTTTGGCATAGATGGCCGCCTCTTTAAACCAATCGTGTACTTCCTGATCGACCATTTGCCGATTAGGATTTCGCATGGATGTTGTTATAATATTGTAATGCGAATGCTCTGTAGCAGCATCAATAAATTTTCGATAACCTTCGGAATGCATCTCTGATTCCTGAGGAAACCAGGCTCCGATTACCGGAGGAACATCATCGGGCAAACGAATCTGTTTTGAACGAACTAATGGAGCATTGTATTCTGCATTGGGCTGGTTTCCCCAGGCCAGATATGAACCGGCCATTGCCAGGGTTGACGATAGTATGAATTTTCGTCTGGAAATATCATTCATTCGTATATCTCTTTTTTTGGTTTGTTTTACTCGTTTTTCGAAAAAGGAACCGGAGGTTTTAATGCAGGATCTGTTTGTGCCGATGTATGATAAATCTTCATTAATTCCCTGAATCCATCGATACACTTTTTATTTGGAGTTCCACCATTCATTTTTAACTCCGCATCTAGCATTGTCCTGATATATAGGATTCTCCAACGCCATGATTGCCGTACCCTCTCAGGCAATTCACCATTTATCTCTGTCATAAGTCGATAAGCGTCTTCTGCACCAATATCCTTTTGGGGGGCGATATTTTTTGAAGGGAACCAGTCCATTTGCAATTTTATACCGTCCAGCTCGCCTGGCCACCACCGAAAATGATGGTTCTTTTCCAGTGTAGCAATCACACGGGATATGTTACTGATCTCCAGGGGAGAATACTCATACGCGATATACTCTCTAAGAGAACTGTCTGGTTCTGCATCCTGATTCCAATAAAACCCGGAATAGCATACCTTATTTATATCCTCATAAATGCCCTCAGAATACAAGAAACCGCCAGCAAGTTGGTCTTTCACATTATTCCATTGTTTGAAATAATGATCAGGTAACGGGGTGGCACCAAATCCGCCCCAGGGAAAAGTTTCGTACATACTTATCTCCGGAAAGCCGATCATAGGCAAGTTGCCAGGAGTTGCTCCCAAAATGTTTTCTGCCATTACAACATCTACCCAATTATTCTTCTTTGCCATTATATCAACTAATCCTTGCCATTCCTGCCTGTCAAACATCCATGTTGATAGTATTATCTTTATATCAGGTATTTTTTTCTTCGCCAAATCAGATATTCCTTCAGCGCATTTTAAAAAACCATTTGTACCCCACGGTTGACAATCAGCAGATCCACACCCACCCTGATCATACGGCCAAATACAAACATAATCAAGACCTAAATCCCGACTCCATTCAAAAAGGTCACCCATGTTTTTCAAAATATATTCCATGCCTCCGGGTTTGCCCGGGCAAATTACCTGAGGATAATTGCCTCCCCTTGAGCCTCCCGGAACAGCTCTTAATTCAACAGGGCTATTGGCATATCCTTCATTTGCAATAACCGTGAATCCGACTTCTAAATCCAGTGAGTGTGCCTTCTTCAATATAGACTCTAGCCGTTTTCTAAAAGAGATTGCCTCCGGATCATCAAACCCGTTGAAATGGTGCATATCATACCAAACAATCAGCGAATTAAATCCCCAGAGAGCCAAATCTTCCACGTAACGTTCAATCTCTTTGACAGGAGCATTTTGGTAGAAATTGCCGAAATGGGTGGCAAAGTAAACACCCCTTATGGATTTTTCGGGGATAGACTGGCCTCTCCATTTGCTGGGACTAAAACACTCATCATTATAATTTGAAGTTCTCAGGTATTTGCCAACTCCATATATTATCCCGCGATAGTTGTTTCCCGCAATACAAATTACTCCAGAAGACATAGTAGCAATACGGAAACCGTCTTTCCCAAGTTCAGGAGAAACTTTCAACTTTATTTTTAAATCAGCATTTCCTGTATTGTTAGTATTCATCCGACATCGTTCTGTTATTCTGGAAATTAGAAGAGATTTTATATTCTCCATAACTGAGTCTGAACCATCAGGTAAAATCACTTGTAGAGACCGAGGATGTAAACAATGACTGGCGTGAGGCGAAGTCCAGCCTGATAAATTGAAACACACAAAAGCGATAACCAGTAAACTGATATAAAATACCTGTTTCATTTTTTATATTGTATTTGTCAACGAATCAGTTGCTATTTACGGTATAACTATATTTTCCCGACCCAAGAATTACAATAACATAGTCACCTTGTTGACCAACAACAGTCATATCTTTTCTATTCATTAACCCTTGCTTACTCTCTGTTATCCTGTCAATATTAGTTGCAGGAATGTAAATAGTAGCGGTTGTGTTTGCCGGAATCTCCACATCCATCACAAGCTGATTACTGGTTATCTTCCATCCGGATTTTATTTCGCCATAATATGTCTTTAAACTTGCCGATGCAAATGTCAGATTTCCACCAATTTGTGGTTTAATGATAACCTTTTTATACCCCGGAACGATAGTATCCGTGTTAATGCCAGCAATAGTGGAGTACATCCAGTTTCCAATTGCCCCATAAGCATAATGATTGAATGAGTTCATCCCTGGATTTTGAAAACTTCCGTCTGGTTTTATACCATCCCATTTCTCCCAGATAGTGGTTGCCCCTAACTTAACCGGATAAAGCCAGGAAGGATAAGTATCCTGAAGCATCAGTTTGTATGCCATATCACTATGCCCATAACGGGTGAGTACGGGGCACAGATATGGTGTCCCCACAAAACCGGTAGTTAAATGGATCCCGTAGTCGTTTATATTATCAATTAATTTATTAACAATGACGGGAACACATTGAGCCGGTAACATATCGAAATTAAGCGCCAAAAGATATGCTGTTTGTGTTCCTGAAACCAGATTCCCGTTTGGTGTAATATATTCGGCTGCAAATGCGGTTTTTATTCGTTTTAAAAGATTGGAATAGTATTCAACATCGCTGTCTTTTTCCAACGCTCTGGCTGCATTTATCAATAGTTGAGTTGAATGAGCATAAAAACACTGTGCTATGAGGTACTTATTTGTAACCGCAGCCCTGCCGTCGTAATCGCCTTCCGGAATAAAATACAACCAATCGCCAATGTGAAACCCGGTCGCCCATAAATCATTTTTACTCCGGTTCTTCATGTAATCAACCCACCGTTTCATGCTCGGGTACTGTGCTTCCAATATTCTCTTGTCGCCATAAGACAAGTACATCTGCCATGGGATTATCGTGGCTACATCTGCCCAACCTGTTGATCCGGATGAAACTGAATCGAGAACATGAGGAATAACATAAGGGACGCTGCCATTTTTAAACTGATCTATTGACAAATCCTTCAGCCATTTTGCGAAAAAGTTGTACACATGCATATTGAATGCGGCAGTTGAACAGAAAACCTGAGCGTCTCCAGTCCAACCCAATCGCTCGTCTCGTTGAGGGCAATCAGTGGGAACATCCAGGAAGTTGCTTTTTTGTCCCCATTGTATATTTTGCTGAAGTTTATTTATTAATGGATTTGAGCAAGAGAATGAACCGGTGGGCTTCATATCCGAATATAACGAAATGGCGGAAAAGTTTTCAGGTGCTGCATCACCAGAGATGCCTTCTATCCGAAGATACCTGAAACCGTAAAAAGTAAAATGTGGTTTTAATGTTTCTTCTCCTTCACCCGAAAGTATATATCTGCTCTCTGCCTTTGCTGTTCGTAAATTCTTTGTATAAAAATTTCCTTCAGGATCTAAAATCTCTGCATGGCTAACCACAATTGTATCTCCTGCCTTGCCATAAACCTTTATTTCTTCATATCCGGTCATATTTTGACCAAAATCCACAATCAAATCCCCTTCATTTGTTCTAAACATTTTAAGCGGTTTGAAAATTTCATGTTCTTTAACCAGCTCATTGTAAGTCGCTATTACAGCACTATTTTCCTCTGCTGCCGCTACAACATGATTCCAGTCTTTATCGTCATAATCCGGAAGGAGCCATCCTTTCTTTTCCTGCCTTGCATCCTGCACCTCTCCTGCATAAATTTCTGATTTCATAATGAATCCGGTGGAACTTTTCCAATTTTCATCAGACACAATCAGATCGGTACTCCCATCGGAATACGTAATTTCCAGTTGAAATAGCAGAGCAAGGGTTCTATCCTTAATTTCTGTATTAAATACTGATCCCCAGCCAAGAGGACTTTTGTACCATCCGTTTCCAAGCATAACACCAATGGCATTGGCCCCGGTTTTTATCAATGGAGTAACATCAAATACCTGATACTGCAATCGTTTCTTATAACTGGTCCATCCGGGGGTAAGATGTGCTTCACCAACGCGACGACCATTTATAAATGCTTCGTACAACCCTTTAGAAGTAACATAAACTGTTGCAGATTTTATTTTTTTCGACACTTTAAATCCATTGCGAAACTGAGGACAGGGGCTTTCGGATGTGCCGTTCGGGAGCCTGGAAATCCAATGGGCTTTCCAATCAGAAGCATTTAACAGTCCCATTTGCCAATATGCGGGCATACTCCATTTGCTACTATTTCCATGGTTATCCCATACTTTTACCTGCCAGTAGTATTTCGCGCCAGATTTGAGAAGCGACCCCGAATAAGGTACATGAACAGATTGTCCAGACATGATCTTTTCACTTCTCCAAACCAGGTTGTTTCCACGAATTAAAGAACTACTGTCGTTACTCACTCTAATTTCATAGGCTGACTGGATTATTCCTCTTTTGTTTCCCTCCAATTGCCAACTAAGTGCCGGATGTACAATGTCTAATCCAATTGGGTTAGACTGATTTTCGCAAAGCAAGTTGCTCACTTTTATTTCCTGGGAAAATACGTTTAATGATAGTCCCCAAAGAAACAGGAAACCCCATGCACACCTATATCTCCGGATAGTTGAAATAATTCTATCCTGAAATGACCGTTTCCATTGTAATATTTTATTGTAATACATACCTATTCTTTTAAGTTAATTAACAATAAATCATTCATTTACCGCAACAAATAAATTATATTGCTGTATCGTTTCCAATTTGAACATCCCTCCATATAGCTGGGGATTTTTAAACAAAGCACAACTTCCAAACCTAAGCGATAACACGTCTAATCACTTCAAAGCTTTCCGTGCAACAGTTAGCTCTTGTTTTGCCCCAATCTTCATTATTACTTCTTCATTTCCAAAAACATATCTCATTTCATCATCCTTCCCTAAAATGGGTTTAATTCCATTCTTTACGATCGGATCAAGAAAGTTGTCCGTTATGATCCAGCACCCATTAGTATTTCCTTGGTTAACGATGCTTGTTCCAGTCCCCGAATATTGGGCTTTAATATTCGCCGGCGCCAGTGTGGGAGTAGTTACCACGGTCAAGCCGTTTGTTTTAACCAGCTCTTCCAACGAAGCAAGTGTTTCCGTACTGATTATGAGGCCGGTAAGAAATGCCAATTTCAGCGATTGCAAGTGCTTTTTCTCAACATTCTGATCAAACACGACTACATTATTTACCGGGGCAAATGACTTATATGGTGTTCCCAAAGGGTAACTTAACCATGAAATTCCATTTTCAGGTGTCGGAATAACTCCATGTGAAATCAAATTCCATATAGTCATCCACTGCCTTGTTTGTGGTGTCGATTTAAGTGTTCTGGATCCAAAAAGCTGATCAGGGAAGCCATTTTTGTTGGCAATCCCAAAATCGGTATCATCAAACCTAATGATAGCAATTTCTGGTTTTAGATCCTTGAAGGTATAGCCTCTGGAGTTTTGAGGCAAATATTCATGTGTGTACCATCTTACGGCTTTCCCATAATCATTTAAAACAACCTTTCCATTTTCAAGATGGTATAAACTTCCCTCGTAATTAAGGTTTTCAACATATACCCTGTTGTTGCCCATCCAATAACTATAAATAAGGTTATTTTTTAAATCTTCAGGCGAATGCCCCGGGTACATCGGGGAATTTCCGGGAACTCCTGCAAACCACAAATCCAGACAGCTCCACAATTCATTACTGTACTGAATGGCGGCTCCCATTGCACAAGCGGCCCAAACAGGCGCCCAGCTTTCTTTCAATAGCTTGTACGAAATGGTCATACCAGCCCTTGCATAGTTGTGAAAAAGAACCGGGAACACATGTTCAGTAAGGACATAAGGTGTATTATGCCCTTTTATCTCGTCAACCATTATTTTTGCATTAGTATAAACCAAGTTATCGGCTTCCTCAAATGTTTTACCGGTTGTTTCACCAAGAAATGGCATATCTATCTTGGTAGTGCCAACATGTATCCAATTGCGATTGATCTGCATGTGTGCCGGCTCATCATACATAACGCCCTTAAATGACTTATACTTGTTGGCAAGCATTAATATCTCGGGCCTGAAAGTAAACCGGTGAGTATCATTAGGTCCTTTACACCAGTCCCAGCCACCTTGGTCTTTATATTCTTCAAAGTTGTTGCACAACTCTGTGTTCAGAACAAATTCCATTCTATTTTTATCAAAAAGCTCAGCCAATTCAATAATTGATTGTTTCTGCTGTTCCAGGTTCTTGGGTGGCGCATAATGATAGACCAGAAAATCCAACCCCAACTTCTGCATTGGGGCGATCAAATGGCTCAGTTCGGGGTTTTCATCACCTGCATTGTCAACGCCAACGATAATTTCTTTTTTATAAAAAGGAATACTGTCATTCTCTTCAGCCTGAATATCAGATCCCAATTGATTATTTTGCCCATTACAATCCGTGAGCCAAAAGCAAATAAACAGCGGGAATAAAAGCAAAGACTGGAATTTGATTGAAATATCATATATTATATTAAGTTTTTTATACATTTTTAAAACATTAAATGATTATGAATAAAGCTGATATGAAAATTTAACAAAAGACATAGATTATCTTACCGACAACAACCTCCAGAGATATTGACAAGAGTGCTAAAAAAACACTCTTGTCAATATTTATTTTCTCAGAAAATTTCCGGCTATTTATAGCCGGGGTTTTCCACTAAAGATGGATTATTACCGGTTCTGGCAATCGTTATTGGCAAATAATAATTCTGTTCATAAAATCTGGGAGGTGAAACTACCCCATCAATTTGGTTCATTACCTGAATTTTATACTTTCCGGTTGAATAATCCAGGATATACCGTAACCCTGAAAAATCTTTGGATAGATTAGTAGTTGCTGTTCTCCATCTGCGAAGGTCCCAATAGCGGTGCCCCTCAAAAGCGAGTTCAACTCTTCTTTCGTGTCGGATTTTATCACGATCAATACCAGCTAAGAGCGCTATTCCAGCTCTATCTCTAATCTGATTTACAGCATTTAATGATTCGTTTGTCTTGCCTAATTCAAATGCAGCTTCGGCATAATTCAATAATACTTCACCATAACGAAATACGATCCAATCTGTTCCTGAAGTCCCCGTCATTCCCATATTATCTTTAGACTCGTCCAGGTATTTCAGTACGCCAAACCCTGTTTGTGTCCACGATGGCAACACTTGAGCGCCTCTGGCTAATACCCCATTAAATGATCCATCTGTTTGAATTGTTCCTCCTGAAGTGATGATTCCGTTATGAAAATCAACAACTCCACCTTTCCATGGAGTACTTTGTGTATACAAGGTAGCGAAAAAGCGAGGATCTTTATTGCTCCATAACTCGGCTATAGTCCACAATTTCTGTTGAAGTGCTTCTCTGTCAAGATGGCCAGAGGTACCATCAACATGTTCAAATTCTTCTGCTAATTCCAAATAAGGTGCGCTGGAATTACCTCCTCCCCAAGTATTTGGCGGCGGAGTTTGAAGAAAATCCCATACCCAACCATTGCCTCCCGTAGCCTGATCGGTGTAATCGTATTTTTTAGCAAAAATTACTTCACTGTTATTCTTGACTAAAAACAAGCTCCGAAAATTCATCACCTTATCGGCGTTTAGTTTGTATAGATTATAACGGCCACTGTTCATAATTTCCTTGGCTACATTATACGCAACGGTATAATATCCTGATGCGGCCGATGCTTCAATACCTACTAATCCGTTCAGTTGAATGGTCCCAAACTGTGCAATACTGCCTGCATACAATGCGGCCCTGCATTTTAATGCCAATGCAGCATATTTCGTAGGTCTCCCATAGGAATCAGAAGTATTGGTCTCAAGTAAATCATTGGCAATAGCGTCAATTTCAGATATTACGAAATCATAGATTTTCTTTTCAGTATCACGGCTACGATATAATTCTTCCTGCGGATCACTAATCGACTGAGATTTTGTAATCAGAGGCACTCCTCCATATCTTTTAACCATTGCAAAATAACAGAAAGCTCTTAAGAATCGAGCTTCTGCGGTGCGTTGCTTTCTGAAGCTATCATCTACAGGAGCTGTTGGAACTCTCTCAATAAATTCATTTAACGAACGGATAACAATGTATGAATTTTCCCACCATTCCAATAAGCCACCATTTATTCTTAAATTGCCAAATTTGGAAGCATAACCAGGACCGGCCCACCAATTACATTTGCATTCGTCACTAACTTCATTTATAAGAGCCGGTGCCCCGGAATTATCACTATCCGCCCACTGCGAAGCACCAGGAGTTTCATTTGTAAAAATATATATTTGGGCATAAGCCTGAGTCAAATAAGCATCAATCAGTGCTGGATCGTTCCATACTGCATCGTCAGAAATAATGTTTAATGGAGCTTTGTCCAAAACATTATCAGTACATGCGGTAAGCATAATTAAAAACACCAAGAATGATATGATTAAATTTTTCATAGTTTTCACTTTTTTAGATTAGATTGATTTATCTATAAAGACAAATTAATTCCAACAGTAATGGTTTTTTGTTGAGGATAATAACGGCCTGAGAAACTGGAAGGTGCCTCAGGGTCAGTGGCATATTTTTTCAACTTGTCGAAAGTAAACATATTACTACCGGCAATATAAACTCGCGCTTTAGTGAATTTCAGGGAACTCAGCCAACGTTGAGGCAAATTATACCCCAGGCTTATGGATTTCAATCGCAGGTACCCTGCTTTTCTATAATAGTAATCAGAAGTCAACCCATTTGTAGCTGCTCCTCCTAACCGGGGTACCAAGGCATTTGGATTGTTATTTTCTGACGTCCACCTATTGTCGTATGCCTCAACAGTGTTCCTAATTAAAGTAATATAGTTATAATACCCCATAGCGCCTTGCAATAAGGTTGAAAAGTCCAGGTTTTTATATCTTAGGTTAATGTTGAGTCCGAGCATCCAGTGAGGCACACTGCCTTTCCCGATAACGACCTGATCCTTCCAATCTAATTTTTTGTCGCCATTAATATCTTTATAACGCACATCTCCTGGCCTAAGGGTGGTGTTTCCTTGCCCATCCTCATCAAAACCTAAGTTATTTATTTCTTGTTGCGAAGTAAACAGTCCATCAGAAAGATAGCCATAGGCTATGTCAGTCCACCTGCCTGATTTCTTGTATATGCGATCCTGATCAGGATCTGAATACTCCGGTTCTTCATAATGATCCCATTTCGATCTGGACCAGGAAGCGTTAGCATCTACATCCCAATAAAAATCTCCTCTGTTTCCTGAACTTCCAACTTTCAATTCAAAACCTCTATCATTTAAGCTGTTAATATTTTCAGCAGGCAGACTGGCGCCAAAGCTGGAAGGTAATGTGGTAATCCTGGTTGCCGGAATCCCCTTTCTTTCTCTAAAAAAGACGTCAAATTCACCATATAATTTTCTTTTCCAGAAAGAAAAGTCTGAACCTGCATCATAAATTTTTATTTTTTCCCAAGTCAGACCAGGATTTGCTAACCCGGTTGAAATAAGCCCCTGTTGTGGGTCGCTACCCAGAATGTATGTACGTCCGTATGCATATCCTGATAAATATTGGAAGCTACCTACCGCATCATTTCCCGACTCGCCATAACTTGCCCTTATTTTCAGGTTATCCAGGTTTCCTGCCCAATCCATAAATTTTTCTTCACTTGCAACCCATCCGACTGAAACACTTGGAAAATATCCCCATCTGTTATCAGGCGAAAACTTAGCCGAAGCATCTGCTCTAATCGTTGATTCCAGCAAGTACTTATTGTTAAAGCTATAGTTGAATCTGCCAACATAACTTTTTCTCCCCATTTCTTCGGCTGAGCCATTATTGGACATGTCTGTTGTACTGCCACCAAACATTTGATCAATAGTTGACGACAAAAAGTTAATTCTCGATGCAGAAATAAAATCGGTTTTGTAGTCAATCGATTCGTAAAGCATTAACAAATCAACACGATGCACGGTATTAAAAATACGATTATAATTAAGCGAAAATTGCTCAGTTATTGTCCTGCCTTGATTTTTGCTTTGGGCAAGTTGAGCTTTTGTCCCCCCTACTGTTCCAACTAAATTATAAATTTCACTGGCCGGATCGTAAGTGTAAAATTTAACGGGTTTAGTAAAATTCTTTGCCGAAACATAATCCTGGTTATAGTTCACCCATGCTTTTGCCGATAACCCCTTAATCCATTTGATATCATAAGTCAGCGCCACCGTTCCTTTTATATTCTGACTATCAGAATTACTGTATCCTATTAACTGACTATTGGAAAGCGCATTAACTCCTGCATCACCTCCGGCATAGGGGACTTTTGACGGATCAGGCAAGCTAGCCGGATATATAGGCAAGTTACTCCAGAAATGCTCCCATATAGATCCTGCTCCCGGATCCTGGCCAACAGTCGGGAATCTACGTTCTTCATAAATGCTGGAAAAATCTAACTGAAAAGAAAGCTGATCAGTAATTTTTGCATCAATATTTGATTGCAAGTTATACCTACTGTAATCGCCTCCACTTTTTTTCCAGATCGATTCTTGATTCATGTAACCAATAAATCCATAATATTTGATCCTTTCACTTCCACCTCTCACTGATACATTGTGTTGCTGTTGAGGCGCCCATTTTCTTATCAACTCATTATACCAGTTCGTATTTGGATATAAATAAGGGTCAGCATGTTCATAGTATTTTTGAATTTGGGCGGGAGTATAGGGAACCGTTTCCGCTGGTTTTCCGGATTGAAGCCATTCTTCGGATATCATTTCTGTATATTGTCCGGAACTTACCGGTGTAGGCATTGTGGTTATTCCTTGTACGGTATATGAAGAACTAAACCCAATTGTTGGCTTTTGTATATTTCCTCGTTTAGTAGTGATTAAGATGACTCCATTTCCTGCACGTGCGCCATAGATGGAGGCAGCGCCATCTTTTAGAATTGAAATTGACTCAATGATATTGGGATCAATATTCGCAAAGTTGGATTCTACTCCATCAACAATCGTTAATGCGCTGCCAAAACCACGAATACTTAATGCTGCGGCATCTGCTCCCGGACGTCCGCTGGATTGTAATGATATTAAACCTGGTAAGCGCCCTGCCAAAGTATTTGTTGCATTTGCAACCGGAGTACTTACCAACTGTTCTCCTTTAACGGAAGCTACCGATCCGGTGATCGTTTGTTTCTTTTGTGTTCCATATCCTACGGCTACGACCTCTTCAATGCCGACAGTCTCTTCAACCATCACCACATTTAGACTGGATTTTCCAGTAATCAATAATTCCTGGGTTTTCATTCCCACAAATGAGAAAACAAGAGTAGCATCTGCGGGTATCTTTGTAAAAATAAAATTACCATTTTCATCGGTAACAATACCTGTAGTGGAACCTTTTATTACGACTGTTACGCCAGGCAATGGCTTACCGGAAGATTCTGTTACTTTACCCGAAACAGATTTCTGCTGTTGAGCATTTCCGAACAAATAATCGTGATTACTCTTACTGGATAAAAGAATTTGTCGATCTTTAAAAACGTATTCAATATCAGTGTCTTTCAGTATCTGATCCAAAACTTCAGAAATACTTTTTCCTTTGACATCAACATCAATCTTCCTGTCCACATCGATCACTTTCGAGCTGTATAGGAAATAAAACTCGGTTTTGTCCTCAATCGAACTAAGTACCTCTTTTAATGAGGTGCTTTTGAAATTCAGAGAGAGTTTTGTTCCTTGTGAAAAGGATTCAAAACCCAGAGTCTGAATGACAGCGAATAATAACAAAAATGTTGTCAGTTTCATAGTAAGTAAGATTTTTTGCACTAAACATGCATTTCTTGCCCTGGCGGCAAATTGAATCATTTTTTTCATACTTTTGTTTTGTAAAACGGTTAGAAAATAGCTCTTTAACTGAGACTTTTTTAATCACACAAAGCAGAGTAATGTGGCGCATTGCTCTGCTGTTTTTCATAAGTACTTTGTTCAGTTTTGTTCAGATTTTACCCTTTCTTTTTTAAAAATTATTATTTCTTTTTTTGAAAATGTTCCATTGGGCATCTTCCCCCTTTCAGAGACTGTATACGAAATTGGAGTAACAAACTCCAGCATATCAAGTACTTGTGGAAGGGTTTCATTAATAAATGTTCCGGTGCAGGTAAGGTCTTTAAGTTTTACGTCACTTAGAATTATTTTCACATCGAACCATCGTGAAAGTTGTTCCGCAACTTTATCCAGATGATCGTCTTTGAATATTAGCTTACCTTCTTTCCATGACACATATTTAGTAAGCTCTTCTGTTTTCAGCGAAGACTGATTAGTTGCAGCGTCTAAAACAAAATGCTGTCCGGGTTCCATTTTAACTACAGCATTCTTTTCATTACCCATATTCCCCTGAATGATTACTTTGCCTGATTCTAATGTTGTTTCGAAATCACTACCATCACTATAAGCCCTTATATTAAAAGCTGTACCAACCGCTTTTACCATCATCCCGTTTGATTCTACTATAAATGGCATCGTTTTGTTGGGTGCGACCTCGAAATAGCCTTCACCTAATAATTTAACCGTCCTTGCATTACCTGTAAATTTCGGTGGATATATCATTTTACTATTCTGGTTCAACCAAACCTTTGTCCCATCAGATAATTCCAGAAAAATTCGCGAGCCTTGTGGCGAGATTACTTCAATTTTCTGATCTGTTTCCTGAACTGCAAGTTGCCTGGATTGAAACAACTGCGTATATATTAATAAAGTGATTGCGGGAATTAACAGGACTACAGCAATTCTTGAAATCCATTGATAGAGAGAGAGTTTTGCAATATTTAAAAAGCGTACATTATTTGTGGATAACCGGTCAGATTGATTAAGGTTGATTGTGTGGTGGATCCGGTCCAAACGCTGACGAGCATGGTCAGCATCAGTAATTTCTGAAAGTTCGATTCTATCCCAATAATCTCTAAATAAACTATCCTCGGTAGATTCATCGAATTGGTTTTGCACCCAACTGAAAATGGTGTCCACTTCATTTGGTGTGCATCTATTATCGATAAACTTATTCAAAAGTTTTAAGTCCATCTCTTTTCTTACTTTTTGCAAACATCACTAATGTACCTTTTTGTTCAATAAATCTGCGGCATAAAAAGGTCTAAAATTTCGCCTAACTATACGGTAGACGCAAAAAATCAAAAAACCACTATTCCAAACAGATTTTTTTAAGAAAAAAGATTAATAAAGAAGAGAACAGACAAGTATGCCTTTCCTAAGTTCTCCTTAAGAAATTTATGAGATTTAACAATTTGATTTTCAACCGTATTTGTAGATATGCCCAAAACATCAGCTATTTCTTTGTAGGAACAATTTTGAAAATATTTCATTTCGAACACTCTTCTTTGTCTGGGTGGCATTTTTTCAATTAGAAGATTTATCTTCTCATTCATCTCGTCTCTGTTATATCCTTCAACAAAATCGGGCTCATCAACTTCAATTTGCACAGATTTAATAAACTCAACGTACTTGTTTTCTTTCACGCGAGTCCTCAATAGGCTAATTGTAGTATTATAAGTAATTGAAAAAAGGTAACTATCAAAAGATGAATAGTTTTTTAGTTTCTCTCTGTTCTCCCAAACCTTAACAAATACTTCCTGAACAATGTCTTCGGTATCTGACTCAGACTTTATTAAGGTAAAAACAAATTTCTGTAACTTTTGGTCGAATACAGAATAGATGCTGTCGAAAGCACTCATGTCTCCATTGGCAAATCGCTTTACCAAAGATTCGTCAATCACATGTTTTGTCTTTTCTGCCATAATACGAATGTAACCAAAAGGCAAGATCAAAATTATAAAAGAATTACGCTTTCACAAATCTGAATTTATGAGTAACTAACAAAGATTAATTACCTTAACTCTAAAGTAAAGGTTTAGCGAAAAACTCGTTTTCATTGCATTAGCCAGTTTTTAATCTGCTTCGATGGGCTGATTAAATTTCTTTAAATCATGTTGTATCCGATAGAATAGAAAGATTTAGTCAACTATTTGCACTTTACAAAGTGCACCAATCATTAAAACAAAGAACTACGCACCAGTTTACAACCTGATTGTTCGAGTAAAATAGAAACTAATTCACTACTTCTAAACTCAACTATGGTTACCACTACTCATACAAATTGATGTAGTTGTTTTTTTGTAAAATTCTGATATTCAATATATTATTCACACTTTATTTATTAACACTCATCCATTTATATTTTACCATGAACTAGGTTCAAAATCATTTTCACATTGATTTATTTCATAGCTTATGTTTTATCAAGAAACGATTTCGAAGAGATCGCATTTTTGCTCGTAACACCTTGCACTTTGTATATCTTGAATAATCAGGTCACCCTTTCTGAAATCGCAATGTTAGTTTTGAACTGACTCTGAAACCAGATGAGGAAATGTAGATTCTTGATTGTATAAACCTAAACTACTGATAGTTAACAATTTTGAATTAAACCATTTCAGAAACGACTGTTTTAACTCATGTCAACTATGATTAGCTCCTATCTAATTTTGATTCCCATTATCTAACTCTGCGTCAAAATAAGCTTATTACAACAATTTCCCAATATTATCAACACGTTGATGATAATCATCCATGGAACATCGAATTACTTCAAATGATTCTTTAGCGCCATAAATGTGAGATATTTCAGTATTACTGACTTTTCCCGGCATATCCTTATAAGTCAGGAAATAATGCTTCAAACGTTGAACAACAATATCCGGAAGATCAGATAAATCTTTATACTCGCTATAGACTACATCATTTGAAAGTACTGCAATAATTTTGTCATCAGCTTCATTCCCATCAATCATCCGGAATCCACCAATTGGTCGGGCATCAACTAAAATATCGCCATGAGCAATCGTTTTTTCGGTCAGAACACAAATATCAATTGGATCACCATCACCTTTAATTCCAGTTTTTTCAGTCTTTCCCATACAAAATTTACCCACCAAATCGCCACAATATGTTTGTGGAATAAATCCATAGAGTGCGGGAACTACATTCGAATATTTCTGCGGTCTGTCAAGCTTGAGAAATCCACTTTCCTTATCGATCTCGTATTTCACGGTATCAGTAGGAACAACTTCGATAAATGCAACCACATTTTCGGGAGCATTTTTACCAATAAAAATTCCATGCCATGGATGCGATTTGTAGCGAAGTCCCATTAATCGGCCTATTGGGTCAGATAATTTGTCCGTCATAGTTTTCATTTAAGTTTCGCTCAACCCCGGGTTATGTGTCACAATCCCCAGAATCTATCTGTAGTAAAACTATTTTTACTTGTTTAGGAACTTTTTTCGAAGATCTTCAACCTGATTAGAATTGATCGGAATCAGTTCACCAAGTGATATACCCATGATCAACGATTTGGCACTAAACTCAGCAACCTCCAATCGATCAAATGTTCCCAATAGTTTATCTCCAGTAACCAGAACAGAATCGTTGTTAATAATTATAGCGGGGGTATTGTCTGACAATAAATCAAGGATCACAGTTGAGCCAGCAAAATGTGACCCAAATGGAACATTGGGAATATCCTGTAAGAAAATCCAACTTTCAGGAATTGTCCTGACATCCAGTTTTTCTCCGGTAACACTATAGGCCATTAAGTATGGCGTTTGTGTGAGGATGATGGAATTTATGTGCGGATTTCGTTTATAAATTTCCTGGTGTAGCCATGTTGCACGACTTGGTAATTTCCCTTGTTCTCGTTTCCCGTCTTTAATCTGAACAATATCTTTATTCTGAATATCCCAGCGTGCAACGTTTGTTGGAGTAATTAAAAAATCATTGCCTTTCCAACGCACAGAAACTGTCCCGTAAGAGCTAATCATTAGTCCCTGAGCGCAAGCACGGTGTACAATCTTCTTTATCTGCTCCCGGATTTCCCTTTCGTCAGACGAATACTCCACGTTCTTCCTTTCCGGAAGCAATCTCGGTATTTGGTTTTCGAATTCTTCAATCTGATGATCTTCCAGGTAGTTTGGAGTTCCGATGGTATTCCCATAGATAATAGTCCGGGCACAAAATTCGAGTGTTTCAAAGCGTTGATAGGCATCACTTAAATTGATCCCTCCCACTACTGTTCCATGGTTTTCCATAATTACAGCATTAAAGCCTCTATTAAATTCTCTAGCAATGACATTGCCTAATTCATCGCTTCCCGGAACTTCATAAGGAGCATACCCAATGGGGCCACAAACGTACTTGGCTTGGGGAATAACATTGGTATCAGGTATTTGCCTGACAATACTAAACGAGACCAATGCCGGTGGATGTGCGTGAATGACTGCTTTTATGTCTGGACGACACTCATAAATAGCCTTATGAAAAGGATATTCCGACGAAGGTTTATGGCGTCCTTCAATGTTCCCATTCTTACGTACACAAATTATATCTGTAGGCCTCAAAGTACCTTTATCAATTGCAGAAGGGGTAACCCAAACATCGCCACTCTCATCAATAATTGAAATGTTTCCACCAGAAGTTGTTGTCATTCCGCTTCTGTAAATCTTGTCGATGATCATCGTAATCTGATCACGAGGATGCATCAATTTTGTATTCAGTTTTCTCATTAGTTATTTAATTCAAGTTACTAGTTATACTATGAGTTTATTAAGGATAAAATATTGTCAAATAACTACTTAAAAACTAACCGACCTACGAATCAGGCTCTTGCAATAACTTCAAAATAATCCCGAAAAACCCATGTATTCAATATCTACTGAAATACGTTGTTAATGATATGAAGACTATAATTCATCTCTTTACATCTTGCTAAGTTTTGATGAGAAAAACAACTATTTCTATTATAGACAGATTAATTTACCAGTTTGCTTAAGCTCACTAATTGTGAATAATTTATCTGGAACTATTTTTATTTCCACAGTTCGTTAATTAATTTAACTGTTTCATTCACGAGCATTTGACCACCTTCCGGACCCACATGGTTAACCATTGCACTATAGCCACCACCTTCAATTGCCCGTTGAGTTGCAAGGTAACCACACTCATCACAACTTAGCTGGACAATAAAAGTTTGCTTTGCATTGCTTCTACCCATCATTTGAAAACCAAAATCAGCAAAAAGCTCAAAAGGATTTGTTGCAAATGCCACATCACCAAGCCGGATAACGTGAAGTTCCATTCTGAAAAACGTTACTTTATCCTGTTTTTTATAATGTTCGACCAATCGTTCTTTCTTCTTCACGATCCCAAAATCGGTATTTTTATTATCCCATGGCCCGAATTCCATGACTTTCTCATTATCCCTGATTTCCTGTAAGAATCTATTCCATGCAGTTCCAGGAGATTGTGGATCTTTTGGTTCACGCGAATAAACTTCGTTCATATACTTCAGGGCCTCTTCATATTCTTTTTCAGAAAACCTGCGGACAGGAAGGTCAATGTCTCTGATCAAATGCTTAAAGGGGACTTCTGTCCGGATGTTCTCCAAAGCCTGTGGATATGCCAAATCTATGGTTCGAATGAGCCGTTCTCCTATTTCAACAATACCCGGCAGTTCCCACATATTGGGTTCTCCTGATTTATACCCACGAGGCAGGTCGCGTGGAGAAAGGTCTCCGGCAGCTCCACATTGAGGTAAAACAAACACATCGTCCGAAAAATGTTTCCCAATTTGCTTACGGACTTCACTCCAATAATCAGAAGAAACATAGTATTTGGCTTCGGTTACCTGTGCCGGACACGACACATTCATGACAATACCTGTCAACTTTTTATTTGTGTCCCAGGTAAAAAGCATATCAACGCCTGGATTGGAAGAGCCTTCCATTCCAATAAAATCTGCTCTATTTGTTGAACCATACATCTCGGTAGTACCATTGGAATATTGTACTCTACGGCTATGGCCCACTACGGCATAACCCAATGCACGGCTGATACCTCCCAACTTACGGTTACTCCAAGCCTCAACAACGGCTTCGGCTGTTTGTTCCAGAATCAAGGTGCGGGTTTTTTCGGTTACATCAGGATCAGGTGCTGAATGAGTATGGGTCGCATTCATGATGAGTTTCATTACATCGAAATCAGGTATCCGGCTCTGAACAAGGTCGCGTAGCGAATCCTGCAAGGCTTTGTTGATGTATAGCAAATCCAGAGAAACCATGATTGCCTGCTCGTTAAACCCGTTGGTATTTACAGACTCTATCGCAAATGCAGTAGCCATCAATGGACTCTGCACATAGTGTGAAATACGCTCGTAATACTGGCCCCACAAAGACACCGGACCCTCCGGTGTTATGTCTCTCTTAGCCCAACCAATACGAAGGGCACAATTTTTTATTTGGCTCGAAATTTTCATAGCATATATTATTGTAATATTTTACTAAAGGCTTTGTTTTTTGTACGTGTATACACCTGCAATAACTCACCATACTTCTTTCACGTTTAATCTCTTGTTGAAACATTTTTAAACCAAGTTAAATTGGTTCTACAACGACTAAAAGGAAAAATCCTTATACCAATTGGATATTCACCCGGATGAAAAATTATGCTAAAATAAATTCATCCAAGTGAATATTAACTATCTATTCACCAATAATTTGAACCTGGCAAACTCTCTTTCGCTCACGAATTTGATCCCAGTCAATAAAATAGATAAAACCAAAGTCACCCAAATCTAATTCCCCGTCAATGATTACGATAGTTTCAGACCGTCCAAAAAATACTGAACGTAAATGTGCATCTGTATTTAAGCTTCCCTTTGGTTCCTCATCAGGGAATGTCAGAGCAAATTCAATATGCTTTGGCCCCGGATGCAAATATTGTCCTTCATACCTACAAGTTGGAATTAGTTTTTCCATAATATTATTCAAGTCTTGTTGCATATATTCCCTTCCGAAGAAATTAATGTCATGCGAGCACTCTTGCGTTATAACAGAGCAGGTTGTATGATGAGAATAAACGACGCATATTCCGTTTTTTATTCCCGATTCTGCCACGATTTTCTTAACTCCCTCTGTTACGTTGTGAAAATCTGGTCTATGATCTTTTGATTGAAGATCAATTGTACCTCTGTAAATTTTCATTTTTAAATCCTCCTACTTTTAAATGGTTAAAAATTAATTCTAAATTTCGATTTATTTTCTATGAATATCATTTCGTTGCCTTAAGCTGAGTGAAGCGCAAGCGGCCTATGCCGGTGAGCCGAAGAACAAGTGAAGAAGGCGTTAAAAAATCTTTTCGGTTTGAACCAAAGGCGAGCTTAAAAGATTTTAACCACCAACGTAGTTTTTCGCTCGAAGCGAGCCCAGCCTTGACCTTTTTTGATTACTTTTTTGTTGGCTGGTGAGTTGGTCGAACCAGTCAAGACAAAAATTTTCAAGGTAAAGATCAATCAGGTATTCAATGGGATATTCAATTTATTTTTTGTGTATTTCATCCCATGCTATTCGCATAGCACGAATCATTTCTTCCATCATTTCTTCTGGATTCTCGGCTTTCATAATTCCACTGGTGGTGCCTGTTGCTTCGGCTCCTGATCGAATAATATTATATACATCAGTTCCATTCTTTATCCCAGCCGCAGGTAATACTTGAATTTCAGGATTTATTGTTTTTATAGCCGAAGTAGTTACAATTACATATTGTTTGTCACTAGTTTGTCCGGTACCGATAAGTTCTGTTGGTTCAGCAACGATAATATTGGGTGAGAAATGAGCTATTGCAGCAGCCTCTTCCATCGAGTCGGCACAAACAATTGATACCAATCCGACTTCATCAGCACGCTTAATTGCTTTGCACAGATCCGAAATACTCATTGGCTTTTCAGCGTGATTTAACATTACACCCACGGCCCCAGCTGCTTTCACGGCCTCAGGAAGAACAGATCCCAATCCTTTTCCAACGGGCAGAGGATCCATGTGCTGGGCAAATATTAACAGGTTTTCAGTTTCTTGTGCCAACAGACTGATGTCAGTATATTGCGGCGTCACGATGATCCGAACGTCATATTTTGCAGAAGCTCTGTCAGCTGCCTTTGCCAGCTTCAACATGCGTTCGCCATACATGAAGGCCTTTGGTCCTATTTCAAAGAAAGGCGGTTCGATTTTTAGTCCTTTATACATCTGTTTTATGTTTGTGTAAATCGTAAATTTTCAAAATTTGGGATTAAGCCTCTCTCCAACAGCACCACCAGGATGGATTAGGGAAAATTGTTCCAACCTGTAGCCCGTTTCTTCCATTATGGCCACCAACATAGCATCAAAAATGGCGATTGTTGTAATAAAGCTTGCTGTTGCCATTACATTGTATTTGTCGCTTTCTCTCTCTATCTTCAGAGGAACAACAACTTGTGATTTTTCGGCTAAAGGAGAAGTCAAATTTTCTGTAATGGCAATAAGTAATGCTCCTTTCCTGTTGCATACGTCAACAATTGGAAGTAACTCAGGCGTTTTACCGCCACGTGACACAATTACAACGGCATCACCCTTTTTTACGCAGCCAAGTCCGCCATGCACAGCTTCAGCAGGACAAAGAAATTGAGCGTTCCTCTCAATACAACACAAAGAATGGGCAAATTTTTTGGCGGCAATGCCTGACGAACCGCTGGCACAGGTTATTATTTTGGGGCAGGTGCTTAAAATCTCTACTGCCTTGCTAAACATATCCATATCCAAATAACTGACAATGCCAGATATCGCCTCACTTTCGATTTTCAACGACTTCTTTGCTAATTTTAATGTTTCATTTTTCACTGGATCAATTTTTAGAATCTTTTTTATTGAAATTTTGAATACAATAGCAATACAATTAATTCACATCCAGAAGATTCGGCTATCACTCTCTGGATACATATTGTTTTGATACTTAATCTAGCCTGATTATCTCGTTGATTTCCGATTTCATTTCTTCTTCCATGTCCTGCCAGCCATCAATCTCTTCGTATATCTTTTGACAATACAGGTTATTCCGGCCTGCCAGGGCGGCAAATCTCATGGTTTCTTCCAAAGTTCTACCTTCAAGAATAGCCGAAAGAAAAGCTGCGACAGCAGTATCTCCTGCACCTGTAGCATTCTTTATTCTGGCTGGATCGGCCGGATAGACCTTGCACCACAGTTCACAGTAATTCCAATCTCTTTCGCTCAGGTTAAATTCGCCTCTTTGGTTTATGGATGAAATATCTCCTGTAAGGAGATAAGAACCACGATGACCAGCTTTTATGAGTAATATTCTGGCTCCGTAATCAATGATCGTATGGCCAATCTCACGGATAATACTGAGCGGGATATGATCAATAATTTCAGAACTACCTACAACCGAAAGAATTTTGTCATATTCATCAGGCATCATGATTTGAAGTATCTCTTCCAGGCTGGGAACAAAAATGTCGGTATACGGCAAAACCCGTTGCATAATCTGTAACCAGTTTTGTTTCCCCGATTCACTTTGGGTGTCGGGTAGACTAAAGTCCAAAGAAGTAACCACCCCCATTTTCTGTACCTGTGAGAACAATGACAACAATTGTTCTCCCTGATTCAGATAGAATTTCCTTAGCAGAGGTGGATACCCAAAATGAAATAATCTGCTCTGCGAAACTGCATCAAAATCAATAAACTCAATATCGAATATTCTACTACATCCCGGAGATTCCAGAAAAATACGGTCAACTCCGGGAGGAGCTATCACAATACTAAATGCTGTACCCGATATTTCGGTTATATTTATGCCTTTTGAAAGATCGTACTTATCAAGCCATTCGTTGGCAATTTCTCCAATAAAATCGTTCCCGATTAACCCATTCAGGAAAACCCTTTTGTTGAATTTTTTCATAGCCAATCCGGTATTGGGCACTACACCACCAAGCGAAAAACCAAGTCCGTCAATTTCAATTAGCTTTCCGGGTTTTAAAATATCTGAAATGCCAGTTCCAGTTTCGCTTCTCATGAATTCGGGAACCAGGTCAACACAGAGATACCCGGCAATTACAGCATCATATTTTTTCATTATACTACTTTTATGTCTTTCAAATAGCAGAAATCACGCAAGGGCTGAGAATGGTCACCATAAGCAATAATGTAATGCTGTCCTGAAATTTCTTGAACAAATTCATCTACCGGGCCATCAAGAAATATATTGAGGCTGGGCAATTGCGGTGCCGGATATTCCCATCCAGCTTCTTCCCATGATTTCAATTTTCCTTCGCCTGTACTGATGTGCATTGTATAGCTATCGCCTGTATTCGACAAGCGAATCAATGTCAGTCTTCCTGTTTTCATGGTTGAAACATTCAAAAGTCCTCCGCTGATACTTCCAAATGCGGCAGGTGTAACTTTTACACCTCCCTCAACCACTTCGGAAGGGACAAAATCAGGAACGCCCAACAGAACACTATTCTCGAAAAACTCATAAAATTCCAGATAAGCAGCGCACTGGCCGGTCAACTGCTTCACTATCAATTGAGTTACAGCCCCCATCGCATCATTCTCAGGAATGGTACATAATCCCAATTCGTCAGAAAGCAACATAAAGATAATGGCTGGAGGAAAATTCAATAACTTCTTCATTCCGTCCACATCTTTTAGCGAAATGGCATCGAACCCGTTTTCTTCAGCAAGTTTTTTGACTGCCAGGAAATATCTTATTCCTCTTTGTAGAAAGTTATCATCTGCAAGTTTCTCGAAAGTCCACTCTTTCTTAATTTTATCCAATACCATCTGAACCGTTGCTTCATCAACATTTTCGCTTATTTTAAGCATTTCCAGAGTTTCAAAAAACTCTATTTCGGTACCGATTTTACTTTTAAGCGACAAGCCTTCATAAAGGGTATTATAAAGCTTCATATCCCGAAAGCCCATCATTCCAACCTTAGTTTTTTCCATTAGCCTTGATGCGGAGACTGCTAGAGCAAAACTTAGGATTTTATCCAACGGAGAAGGTTTCCCGATAATATTATAGACATACTTAAACTTATAGCCCAAATCCTCAAACACTTTTCGTAGAGCAGTAGTTCCAGCCTGTGGCGCGGTAGTTATCGTACGACCGTTCTCCATATCTCCTGCCAACCCCCAAAGAACCATAGGTTTTTCTTTAAAGGCATTTGTAACAGAAATTACCGCATGCGAGGGTATCCACCCAGCAATACACACAACGAGCAGATCAAAATCCCGATTTTTTAGTTCTTCAACTGCTCTTCTGACATCGTTTCCGTTAGGATCATCCGAAACCGTAGGAGTGGTAAGAATATCAAATCCCAGGGATTTAATTTCTTCAAGCGCTTTAGCGCACTTATTATCAATCAATTGTTTGGGAGAATTTACTTCTCCAAACCCCACAAAAGCCAATTTAATAGTGTTGTTCATTGTATTTTTTTTAATCAAAAGAATTACTATGTATAATAATAAATTTTTCATTCGCTTATTAACCAATGCTGTATAGCCTTGTTACTTGTTAGAAAATGAGCTATATCAAGTTGGTGGCAGAAGAATGCTCTTGCTTATTTTTCCAAAAATCGCTTATTTTTTCTAAACTTAAGCCTTTGGTTTCAGGTACCAATTTCCAGGCAAAAAATGCACAGGATAGACAAATACCCGCAAATATCCAATAAACTCCTGAAGAATTCTTAAAATTAACATTGAACCAATTGGTAAGCATTGGGAATACCTGGGCTGTGGCAAATGATGCACTGTATAAAAAGAAACAGACTATTGCCAATGCTTTACCCCTAATCCTGTTCGGAAATATTTCAGAGACGATAATCCAGCTCAATGGAGCTAAACCTAAGGTAAAAGCACCTGTACCAATCAGCATAGGAATTATTGTGAACAAGGGATTCCAGGATTCCTGTAGCGCAACGGCCATAATAATATGACCAAGAGCCATGAACAAGACACTTGAAATTAAAAGGCCACGACGGCTGAAGCGCTTTATCAATTCAAAAGCCGCTATAGTGCATACAAATATTACAATATAAATCGGAATTGAACTTAATATTGCGTTTGAGCTGACTTTAATACCGGCTTCAGCAAGTATCGTAGGCGCATATAAAAGCATCATGTTAACCCCGTTTATTTGAGAAAATATCATTAGCATGATGCCAATAAATAAGGCCAGTTTTATTCCAGGTTGAAACAATTCACGAAATGTACCCTTTTCCTGACCAAGTTCCTGTTGAATTTCTTTCAACTCAGCTGTAGCATTCCTTTTTCCGTTAATTTTTGTTAGAACCTTTAATGCATCAGATACCCGACCCTGTGCTGCCAACCATCTAGGACTCTCTGGAATAAGTAAAAGACCCAGAATTAAAAACAGAACAGGTAATGCCTGAGAAGCAAACATCCAACGCCAACCATGCTCCCCATGGGAAAGAAAATAACCGACAATAACCGCAAGGTTGATACCAATTACATTTGACAATTGATTGACATTGACCAAGCTACCCCGTATTTGGGGAGGAGATAATTCAGCAATATAAATCGGAGAAGATATCATTGCCAAGCCAATACCTATGCCGCCAAGGAAACGCCAAAATGCAAAATACCATATAGTTTCGGCAAAGGCTGTACCAACTGTAGAAATCATAAAACAAGTAGCTGCTAACATCATTGTCCGGCGGCGTCCTAAACGATCTGATGCCCAAAAACCCACCAATGGGCCAGTAATCGCCCCCATAATAGCGCTGCTTACAGCAAAACCCTTCATTGACGCTGAGAGATGGAAATAATTAACTAAGAATGGCAGAGCACCCGCAATTACGACTAAATCATACCCAAACAAGAAACCGCCCATTGAAGCTACCAACGCAATCTTGTATATGTAAAACTTATTTTTAATTTGATCGTCCAGGTCTTGTATGGAATCTCCTCTATTAATCATCAGCTTATCAATTAATCTTATTAACTATGTGATTATCCAGAATATAAATTATTACCCAATTAACGTCCACAAATTCACAAATATCAGGACTAAAAATCTACTGCTAAGATATTGCGCTGAAACCAGTGAAAAAACGACTACTTTTTCAATTTACAACACTATATTTGCATGAATGCTTACATCTATTCTGAATTATTAACAATCGACTTGCTAAATCATGCTACCAAAGCTTGAAAAGATACCTTTAAGTTTTTCTTCTTCCATAGCAGTTAAGAAAGAAGTTACTCCTTTTATGGATTATCCATTGCATTACCATCCTGAATTTGAAATCATATTTGTTGAGGAAAGTTATGGAATAAGGTTGATGGGGAATCATATCGGGAATTTCAATAATGGAGATTTAATGTTTATAAGTCCGAATCTTCCTCACGTTTGGAGAAACGATAATGATTTCTATCAAGGGAACCCTAATCGCAAAGTTGTAGTCTATGTTATTCATTTTCTTGAAGATATAATTGGTGAAAAATTCTTTGATCTTCCAGAATTTGCCCATATTAGAAATCTTTTTGGACGTGGGCAGCAAGGTCTATTGATTAAAGATCAAAATCAGGTGAAAATTATAGGGCGACTGATCAAGAAAGTGTATGAATCGTCAGGATTGAACCGTTTGATTTTATTTCTCAAAACCCTCGATGCATTTGCAAATGCACAACAATATGATTTGCTCTCAAGTCCGGGATATACAAATTCCATAAATCTTGTGGATACGCAAAGGATCAATAAGGTGGTAACTTTTTTAATGGGAAACTATACTCAAGAAATTAAACTGGAAGAAATTGCAAAACTTGTAAATCTCGATAAGTCTTCCTTTTGCAGGTATTTTAAAGCTCGCACTCACAAAACTTGTTCCCAGTTTTTAAATGAAATCCGAATTGCCCATGCCTGTAAACTGTTGCTTAATACCAACATTACAGCAACACAAGTCTGCTACGAAACAGGCTACAACAATATCTCTCACTTCAATAGGCAATTTAAGCTTATAACTGGTACCACAGCAAAAGCCTACGCGAAAATGTATCTAAAAAATGCAAGCGATTAATTATCGCCATTTTATTAATTTAACGTGAGTTCGATCTATATATATTAAACTCTCATTTCCTTATTTTCTTTTCAGAACATTATCATCATGTAAGGTAAATATCCTGCTATTTTAATAAGCAAGTTTAGTTCACCCGACCTTCAAAAGGTTTAATTGTACTACATTTATATGAATATTTGACCCTCTCCCGAAAATTGGGTTGAAGAAGTTCTGCAATCCAGTCATATCGGGGGTTTAAAGATGTTTATGTATGAGGAAAGCTGGTTTAAAAAGGTTATTTTTATTGTGCAAACAAAAGCAAACAACCTTAAAAACCAGCTCATGTCAAAAGTATTAACAAAACAGGTACAGAACAAGATTAGTCGCTATTTTCTCAAACTTGAGTGTCAATTAACAAAACCGGAAGCTAGATGTGTCCGGGAAATGACCACAGGAATACTAAAGTCGGGTACCGTATTGGTCAATAAAATAGCCACAGGCATTTGCGATACGATCTCGTTGAGCCAAACAACAAAGCGCTTTAGGAACCATTATAACAAGAAAGATTTTTTCATGAAGTTATTCAGGGGACATATGAACAGTGTAAAAAGCAAAATCTGTCATGGAGACTACATCCTGTTTGATGGCTCTGATATCCAAAAGAAATACGCCAAAATGATGGAAGGTCTGGACTATGTAAAAGATGGAGACAAAGGATCTGTAGGCCTTGGATATTGGCTGATGAACGTTGTCCACTTTGGCAAAGACCGGGAAATGACCCCACTGTACAATAAGCTTTACAGTTTTGACCATGGCGCAAAAAGCGAGAACAAAGAGGTTTTGGAAGCCATGAGGGAAATAGACTCCATCATTGATAAAGATGTCACCAAAATATTTGACCGTGGCATGGACCGCCCCATCTGTAGAGATTTCATTATTGCCAATGAAGTCAATTTCAACCTGCGCCTAAAGAAAACGACCAAGCTGATTTACAAAGGCGAAGAAGTGGCTGTGAACAAGATCAGCCGAAAAGTCCCGTTATTCATGAAATTAACAGCTACAAGGATACAGAAGAGCAAGAAGTACCAGTTGGTCTATCAATGCGGGGCAATAAAGGTTCAATATAAGATCAAGGGCAAGGTGCATGATCTCTGGCTTGTTGTCACCAAAAGGATCAACGGCGGCTATTGCTGGCTACTGACACGTTCCCCAAAAGAAAGCATCGTTGAAGTAATCAAAGAGGCATTTACTGCATACGGTTTCAGGTGGAAAATTGAAGAGTACCACCGGCATATTAAAGAATGTTACAACCTGGAAGACATCCAGGTCAAAACATTCGAAGGGCTACAAAGCATGCTGGCTATACTGACCATAGCTATGAGCATCATTTACTCATCGCTTTCATCCCTGCACACAAGGCTGTTGCTTGAAAGTGGGGTAAAAACTCTGAACAAAGAACGCATGTACGAACTATGCAATTTCATTTACTACAAAATCAGCACGATAATAAAAGTCTTGCTGGCAAATATGACCCCGAAGGCTTTCCTTCCTCAAGCAGATACATCTCCTAATGACGGACAGTTATGCCTTTCTTTAATTTTTGAAAACTAAAAACGGGAGATGGTCAATTTATATGAATATACTTTTGTTACCTAGGGTTTTGGGGCAAAGCCCCAACGCTAGATCAATAAGGTATTCTATAGGATATTCAATTAATTCTTAAACTGATAAAACTAACTAACGCCAAAATAATATTGGAGATAGCGAGCTTTGTCCTATACTGTCGATAACTCTCTAACAATCTGACATCAATACGCTACAATTGGTTCAATAAATTGGGGAACAGGCAAATATAGTGTCACAACTTGAGAATAGAGTCGTAGATTATTTGATACCAAGGCAATATTTTTGATACAAAATTCTATCCAATGAAACTAAGAACGACATTTATTTATGCTATTCTCCCTTTCTATAGCATAAGCTTATCAGCGCAAAGTGAAAATTCACTGGCTAAATCAACAGTTACAATAGACATGAACAAGACGATTGGTACTATTCGTCCTCTGCATGGAGGAAATCTTGGACCTGTCAGTGATCTAAAAATCTTAGACCTGTCTGACTATTTCAAAGAGTGCAAAGTACCATTAGTCAGACTTCATGATGCCCCTTGGTTCACCTCCTATTCAGTTGATATAACAACTATTTTTAAAAACTTTTCTGCTGACCCTTCTAATCCTGATAGTTATGATTTTAGAAAAACAGACGATTATATTGCATCAATTGTAGCAACAGGGTCTAATATCCTCTATAGACTTGGAGAGAGCATTGAATGGTCAAAAAAAAGGTATAATGTTAATCCACCTACTGATTTTAACAAATGGGCAAAAATATGTTCAGGGATTATTAAACACTATAACGAGGGCTGGGCCAAAGGGTATCATTATAACATTAAATATTGGGAAATTTGGAATGAACCGGACCATGGAACTGGATGTTGGACCGGGACCAGGGCTCAATTCTTCGACCTATACGAAACAACTGCAAAAGCTCTTAAACATGAATTTCCCAATGTTAAAATAGGAGGCCCAGCTATGGCCATTCCTTTAAACATAAAAGGAGACTCAATCGTTCCAGCCGATTTTACTACTGCTTTCTTATCCCATTGCCAACAAAAAGCAATTCCCCTTGACTTCTTTTCATGGCATAATTATAACAGTAGTCCCTGGGAATTATCACAGTTACCAACTTCTATTAGAAAAGTTCTAAACCAATATGGATTTTCCGGAACTGAAAGTATTTTAGATGAGTGGAATTACGCTCCCCCAGGATTTAATTTCGTAGAACAGGGCAAAACCAGAGAGCAATCTTTACAAAACCAGTCCTCATTGAAAGGAGCAACTTTTCTTGCAAGCGTATTAATGCTAATGCAGGATAGACCTATTGACGCCATGAATTTTTATAGTACAACCGGTGGAATGTTTGGATTGTTTTCTGACTATGGAGAACTACATAAAACAGCTTTTACATTTAAAGCTTTTTCAATATTAGCCAACCAAACACCAATTCGCATCGAAACAAATTATAATAAAACTGACAGTTTGATTTTTTGTACTGGAACAAATAAAGAAAAGTCAGAAATTCAAATTCTTATAAGTAATTTCAGTTCAACCTCAAGAGAAGTAGATTTTAATATTAATAACAGTTTTCTAAAAGATACTATTGTTTATGAAGTATATGCCGTAGATGAACGTCATAATCTTGAAAAATTAAAAGCAATTAACATCCAAAGCAAAAATACCATGTATATATCTGAAAACATAAAAGGGCCATCAGTCCTTCTACTAAAACTGATTTCTAAATGATTAAAAGATATAACCCGCATAAACACAAAACAATCCAAATGTATCTGTGATGCTTTTAGTTACAAACTGAAACCACCCATATTAAGTGAAATCTATTTCACAATGAGGTATCTGCTTACTTCTTTCCCTTTGGTATTTTTCCGTTCTACTGTTATCTTTTGCTGGTTGGCATTTATCTCAAGTACAGTATTGACTGAATTTATCAAAATCGGAAATTTCACCTCATTATTGGGTTCAATCAACTGATAACTATGCGTGTGGCCGCAAAGCATGAGGCTTATTCCTGCCTGATTCAGTACCGGCAAAATTTTACGGTTAATATCCAGCGGGCCATGCCAGTCGGAGCCCACCGGTGGAATGTGAACAACCACAACACGGAACTTTGCCGATTTGAATTCGTCAGTCTGTACTACTTTTTCAAGCCAAATCTTTTGTTCAGTACGGTATGCGTCAAACTGGGCCAAACCAGAATATTCTATATCCGAATCGGGTTTATCTTCGCCACAATCAAGGACAATAAAATAAACAGGCCCTTGTCTGAAAGCATAGTAAAGCTTCCCGCTGTTTGTAGGAAAATATTCCGGGAAATTTACACTGAAAGCTCCACGTGTTTCATGATTTCCTCGGGCAAAAAATGCAGGGACCTCACTGGCAAACATGCTGGTTGCAGTATCCATAAAGCCGCCAAAGAATTGGGTTTCGTCATTCATTGTCGAAACCATGTCTCCATTGAAAAAAACCAAATCAGTTTCGCCATATTTTACATTTTTCAATAATGCCTTTAAGCTATCATTTTGCCCGTGAATATCATTCACAACTGAAAATGATATTTTTTCTTTCGAATTATCAAGTGTTCTAAAACGAAGTGGCTTTTTAGAATATACGTCAGTAGATGCAATGTTCCCATATAGAATACGGTGCCCTCCGTATTTCAGCACTTCCTTTGAAAATATGCGGTAACGGTATTCTGTATCCTTCGACAAATTCAGGATGCGTATTTTGTGCAGGGTTCCAACTACCCGGTTCCCATTTGCAGTCTGGTAGTATTGCGGATGCTCCTCGGCATAAAAGCTGTTATTTCCGGCTGGCGCTAATTCAACCCATGAGACAGCATTCGTATTGGTGGTCCACACGATAGTTACTTCATTCTCTCCCACTGCCTGAATATATGGACCGTGAGTTATTGCAATTTCTTGAGCGAATAGAACGGATGGAAGCCGTAAAAGGAAAACGACAAATAGTAAGTTGATTGTTAATTTCATATACGTATATATTGTTTTTGTTTTATTAAACTTCAGCACGTATTTTTGGCATAATCACCGGCCTTTTCAGCGGAGTTGTAATAATCTGACGTGCCCGATTGATGTCTTTCTGATCTATCTGGTAGGATTCGGGATGGGAATTTAACTGAGCCAAAACAGCAAAACCCATTCCGACAAAGAAAGCCAGTGTGAAAACGATTTTCCTTAAGTATGTCATTTTTTGGAAAATTAAAAACTTTTTAGATTATCCTGAGTACCGATTGATTGTGTTTTATAAATGCTTCGGCATATTTGCAATTGGCCTGCATTCCCCTGAACCGTTCCATGTGAGCATGAAAACTGCTATAAACTTCCTCCATGTTTTGACTGACGTGGCAATTGCAAGCCTCATGTTTCCTGTTGATGACCGAAGTGATATCGACGAAACTAGTGGGCGGAAAATTCTGAGTCTGTCCACCCGATTCAACTTCGAAATAATAAAGTGCAAAGCTTTTTTCCATTCTCAGCCAGGCATCGAAAACCAAAATTGAACAAATACGATGGTCGCGATGCGTATCAACCGGCCAATGGGTAATGACAACATCCGGTTTTTCGGCTTTCAAAAAATCAAATATTTCGGTATAACGGCTTGCAGTAATTTCACAATTGCCGTCAATCTGCTTAAGAAAAACTGGCCTGACATTCATGATTTTGCAGGCATTCATCGCTTCGGATGTGCGAATTTTAGCCGCTTCCTCATACGATTTGCCCTCAATACCGGCTTCTCCGCGCGTTAGATAAGCTGACACAACCTCATGACCTTCCGCCGAAAGTAAAGTCATGGTTCCGCCACAACCCGTTTCAGGATCATCGGGGTGTGCTCCCACAACCACAATCTTTAGCTTTTCCTTTAATTTTTCATTTTCAGCGGCGGCCAGCGACGAGGCTGCCAATCCCAATGCTGCCGTGCCCGACAATTTTATCAGGTTACGTCGTGATAGATTTTTCATATCCTTTGGTTTGAGTTAGAATTAGAATACGAATTTACTTTTCAGGACTATAAAAACCTATTTCTTTGGTTTTTCTGAATTTGTTCTGATAACTATATTCCGTATTTGGAACCACGTTTATCGCAACGGTTTTGCCAGTGAACCAGACAGACGCTTTTTGGCTTTCTGTTTCTATTCCGACGACTTCCAGTATTTTCCCCGACAAATCGGAAACAACCCGAATACCTTTGGTAAACGAGAACGCTTCCTTGCCATTGACCGAACAAACCACCTTATTGCCGTTTGTTTTTAACTTGAAAGTGCGGTCGCCCCAGGTTTGTTCGTATTCGTAATCGTTTGGCGTATTCAGGCACGACCAGTAAACCCGGTCCTGAGTGAGGTGTACGCCATACATGCGCGAAATGAATTCGAGCGACGACAGAATGCTTGGTCCGTAACCATCAAGGTTTTTGGTGATGACTCCGGTAAACGGATCGAACTGCTGCGTGAACTTCAGCGAATCGCCCACCGATTTCAGGAATTTTTGGCCAATCATAGTCAATTCGGCATAATGTCCGTAGTTTTCCAACGCTTGTATCGATCGCTGGATGGTGAGGCTCTCGGGCTGGCCGCTCCAGTTATTTCCTGAAATATTTCTGAAATATGGATCGTTTGCCGCAATTGAAGGCAGTGGCATGGCGGTCCAAAATTCCTTCGGGTTCAGCAAATGGTACCTAACAAACTCATCGGCCATTTGCTGGTCGAAACTACCGAAATACATGCAACGCAGGTTGTTGTGGGTTAAAATATCCATCACGCGGTTGTCCTTGTCGCGGTCGTAACAGGCATGGCGTTTGGCATCCCACAGGTGGCTCTTTAGTTTTGCACGAACTTCGTTGGCTTTTTCGCGCCAATAAGCGTCTTTGCCATTGCCGAGTTCTTTCGAAATCAGAGCCAGCACATCTCTTCCGGAGTACGAATACGACATGATGTCCATCGATTCCATCGGCGTTGGAAACTGATCCACCTTGTCGATATTTTTCCCGGTAATCCCGATCTCTTTCCGTTCTTTTTCTGAAAGTTTCCGGATGGCATCGCCCGATGGCGCATAATCGTAGGGCCAGGCCCATTGCGCGCCGTTGAATCGTGTGCAGGCATCTTCGCCGGTATCGCAAATGCACCAGGTTTCAAGGCATCCATCGTTGTCCGAATCGCGGGTTTTCCAAAGGTATTGGTCGAATTTTTCGAGCGTGGAGTAAAGCTGTTCCAGGTATTTGCGGTCCTTGTTCAGCCAGAAATACAATTCGAATGCCGGCGTCGGGAAACAATAGCCCTGAAACCAGCCGTAATAAGCAATCAATCGCTCGTCTTTCGATTGATCTGTTCCCGGTAAATTGCCGTAATAAGCAGACGGTTTATTGTTGTAATGAAGCATTCCCGGTAAACGGCCATCTTCGCGCTGATAATCCATGAAAATCTGAACATTGTTCCGGGCCACTTCAAGGTTACGTTTTCCGTACATATAGCCGCCCATAGGCTGGGTTTCGAGCCACACATTTTTGTATTCGGCACCTTCGACCAAAACTTTGTACTGCCCGAAATCAGCAATGTTCCATTGGGCTTTCTTTTCAGCTTCGTTGTATAAGCGCTGAAGTTTCTGGTCGCTGGTTTTAAATGTTACACCAGTCTTAGGGACAGAAGTTTGGGCAGAAGATTGATTGGCATTCACTGATAACAAACAGCCCATCAACCCGGCTATCAAGTATTTTATGTTTTTTTTCATCTTATTTGACGACTTTTATGATTTGTTTTTCTCTGACATTGTTCTGACTGACGGTAATTATCACTTTTCCCGGGTCATATTTCCAGTTCGAGGTTTCCTTCCCGTTAATCAAAACCCGGGCTGGTTTGTCCGGAATGTTGATTTCCAGTTTGTAGGTCCGTGATTGCTCCAGCCGGATGATCGTCGAGCGTGTGCGCCGGATCGATTTTGAAGCGCTTATTCGAGCCTCAGCAATTTGGAAGAGCTACGATTTTCGATTTGCAATTTGTATCCCTCCGGAACTTTTACCGAATAGCGCATTACATTACCCGTGCGTTTCCATTTCAGTTCAACGGCATCATTTTCAATGGGGATGACACCAGAGCATTCGTTCAGCGCGATGTCGGTAAAGCGAATGGTAATTTCCTTTTTGATGTAGTCAATCTTACTTACACCCAGAATGTCGCGATACAAAACGTGCCCCAGATACGATGCGAAACCGTGGTTGCAACTGGCTTGTGTTCCCATATTTTCCCACAAAGTGCCGGTAATCCGGGCCATATTGTAAAAGAAGTCCTGAATTTCACCGAGTAATTGCCCCTGCAATCCATAGCCCGAAAGGATGTCGAGCCGGAGGTAATTGCCAATAAAAGCGTTGGCTTTGTAAACATCAGGCCAGGTGGTTTTGTCGTTGCGGTTGGGACCGAATTCAGTTGTTAATTTCTTCCACAAATCGGGATAAGTGTCGGGAGTGGCCACATTGAAAAAGAAAGCATAATACTGGCAAACTTCGGTCGTGTTTTTTGTCACCTGAAGTTTTCCGTCCGTATCGCGAACGGCATTGTCAACAAAGAAAGTTCCGTTGAACGACTGCTTCTGGATTGTATGTTTGATCAGCGCTGATTTTTTCAGCCATGATTCGTTCTGATACAAACGCGCAGCGCTCGATAAAGCAGCGCTATAGAGCATATTTGACGGGTAATTTACATCCTGCACCAGCTCATTGGCTTTCGACCATTCAACGAAAACCCAGCCATCGAGTTTTTCAAGCAAGCCGTCCTTATTCTCAAATTTCTCAAAGTATTTCAGCAGTTTTTCGATGCGTGGCTTGAGCTGTGCAACCAATACCGGATCGCCTCCGCGACGGGCATAATCGTCAATCTGGATGATAAACCAAAGCGCCCAGTTCGGGATGAATGAACCGTTGTAATGATCGGATGGATAACACATCGGGAGCATACCTTCGGGAAGATGGGCAAAACTTTCGGGAAGGGCAAAATTCTCATAAAAGTTGTGAGCAACGTCCGAACGTCCGGTAAATTCTTTTTCCATGATGGCCGTAAAATAGCTGTCGCAAAGCCAGCCGGCCCTTTCGCGCGACGGGCAATCCATGAAGATGTCCACCGTGTTTTGCCTGAAGGTCTGTCGGGCAGCCTTGTAGATTTCGTTCAGCTTGTTGTTGCTGCACCAAAATGCTGTCTTTGGGTTCTCAGGATACGCATATTCTCTCAGGTAAACATCCTGAATGGTACACGAGCCCTTTAGAACGATCATTTTTAAATACTTGAACGTGTACGATTCGAATGATTCCAATCGGTAATCGCCCGGAACCAGTTCGTAAACAACGTAATTGTTTGTTCCGCCCATGTGCTTCTTGGCATTTACATCGCCGTCGGTCAGTATTTCATCGAAATAAAAATACAGGCTGGTTGGTTCTGTACAACTAACCTTCGCTCCAATAAATCCGGAAAGATTGACGCCCATATTCAGTGTGCAAAACTGTTTTTCAGCCAGGTGAATGGCCTTTCCGGCGAAAGGAGTTGCGATGGTATCCTGAGTTTTATTGGTGAATTCCTGAATAGTCAATGAGGGAATCACTTCCAGTTCACTTTCCTTGTAGCCTTTGAGCTGATCGCTGATATTAACCAGAGACCTGTCTTTTTTGTACTTTTCAGGTTTCTGAAGGTCGATGGTACCACTCGCAAAAACTGAACCCGGCCTTACAACTGCAAAATCGGGCATCGTAACATGGCGTTCCAATAATTTAACAGACGGAAAAACAGAAAGTTTCAATGGTTCGAAGGGCACAACCGAGGAAGATCTCCATTCATCAAATCCGTTGGCAACACGGTAATACTCTGTAAAAGGCCGCTGATAGCTGTAGCGTTCAACTTTCTGCAAACGTTCCTTAATCTGGAAAGCTTCGAAATCGGTATTGTTCCCTGTAGCCAGTACTACTTGTCCGCCCGACAATACTTCGGCCTGCAAAAATGAGGGCTGATCGAGTGTGTAAAATGTATTGATGTTGTATCCGGCCACTTCAACGGCCACGATATTTTCACCTTTTCGTACCTTCTGGCTTAAATCGTACTCATCGACGCGGTAATAGCCGTGTCCCGCGCGAGCCGGACCATATCCTAAGAATTCACCGTTCAGGAATACCCGGTAAAGGGTTGATGCCGTAATTTTCAGGCTAAAGTTTTTACTTTTATTTACTTGAAAAATTCCGCGAAACCCAAGACTAAGGTTCATCTCGGTTTGCCTTCCCTCGGCCCAAACCGGAAGAGCTTTTTTCATTAAAACAGGACCTGCAAATGAGCAAAAATTAAAAAGGAAAATTCCAAGCAAGAGTAAATATGCTTGTTTTACTTGATAGTTCATGTTTATTAAATTCGGTTGGTTGATGACGTTAAAGTTATAAAAGCTAGCGGTAACTTTTAAATGAAATACTCTATTTATAACGTATTATTTACCAATAACCCTAAGTCAACACCACAAATTTATACAATAAAGGCATCATCCAGGAAACCTTTCAGAACATAAATCACGAATATTGAACTATACGTTATGGCCATTTCAGTCTGAAAAACTTGACCACAAAACGTTTAGTTTTGAACCAGTTAACCCTGAATTTGATATAATGGGATATTTACTGGAACATTTATATATATCGATGTGATTTCATGTTTTATACCAAATGCAAAATAAAAGAGTCCAATTTGTACGATTGGATTTTTTTTTGTTGTTATTGGACTGCAATATAAATACATAATTATTGCCCTCCCAAAAATCATCGTCATTAAAGAAACCGAAAGTGAGATTAAGCATTGCCTTAAAACATCTACTCCTTTTATCGCCCAAAGGTTGAGGGTGCTGTTGATCCTAAAGCAGCACGAATCCTCAGGGCTTTCTAAACGAGAAACGGCCAAACTTGCCGGTGTATGTGCAGACAGCGTCCAAAAGTGGCGTAAAGCCTATGTCACAGATGGGATCGGAGGTTTGTTGAAGCACAACAAGATAGGCTATAAACCTTCTGTTTTTACTTTGGAGGAACACGCCAGGATAGAAGAAAAGCTGAACGATCCGAACAACGGATTGCGCGGCTATGTAGAACTAAAAGAGTGGATCAGAAAGACTTATACTGCCTGGGTACAATGCAGATAACTTCCAGATTTTCTTGGATAGCTTATCAAACCAGAACCCTGAAGAGTTCAAAATCATGGTTCTCGATAACGGTGCATTCCACAAAACAAAGAAATTGAAGGTCACTGAGAATATCTCCCTTATATTTTTGCCACCATACAGTCCGGAACTAAACCCCGCAGAAAAAATATGGGCAAAGTATAAGAGGCAGTTCTCAAATGTAATATTTGACTCCCCGGATTAAGATTTTCTTTTAGTCGAACAATCCAACGGATGGAATTGAGCTTATGAATTGAAGCGAAGCGGAAATCCATGAAATGAAATCCGCGAAACGAATAGCCATTTATTCGTTTTGCAGATTTCCTTTTGGTCAATTCATTTACGATTGGTCTCGCCTTAGGCGAGATGGCTATTTCATCTATTTCAGGTTTAACAGCTTGACAATTTTGTGGAAAAGCTCGGTGTTTTCGTAAATTCCTGTGAAATTCTCAGCGCCAGGGCCATAGGTATACACTGGAACCATTATTCCTGAATGTTCTTTCGTTGCAAAACTTCCCGAAACTTTTCCAGAAGCAATTTCGCCGTCAAGCAACGAGAAACCACCTGTTTCATGGTCGGCAGTAACAATTACCAGCGTGTTTCCATCCTTTTCGGCCCACTCCATAATGCGACCTACAACTTTGTCGAAATCGGTTACTTCTTCCACCAAATGCGGAAGGTCGTTAAAATGACCACAGTCGTCAATGCGTGATCCTTCGAACATGGCGAAAAAACCTTTCGAATCCTGGTTCAGGAACTTCAGGGCATGCATACAAACATCGCCCTCGATGGAGCCTCGTTCGCGTGCAAACTCCAACTGGCCTTCAGATGGTACGGCAAAAATCTTTCCTTTTGTAATTTTCTGTGTTTCTTCCCAACTGGTGCAAATCTGATAGCCTTTCTGTTTCATTTCTGCAAGCAAATCGCGGTTATCCGAACGTTTGTTGAATCGTTCCCTGCCGGCGCCAAAAATATAATCGACATTGCATTTCAGGTAATCAGCAGCAATAGCGTCTTCAAGATCGCGATCCACATTGTGGGCGCAATAATCTGAAGGCGTGGCGTCAGTCAAATTGCAGGTCACTACAATTCCGGTTTTCAGCCCGTTGCTATGGGCAAGTTCTGTGAGTGAGGTAACCGGTTTCCCGGCTGCATCAACGCCTACGCTATGGTAATTGGTTTTGTGGCCAGTGGCAAAAGCAGTTCCTCCGGCACCCGAATCGGTGATTAATTTGTTGGCGCAATAGGTTCGGGAGATACCTGTATAGGTGCAATTGTCGAGGTTCAGTTTTCCACGGTTGGCAACCCAGGCTGCCGAAACCTGAACGATTCCCATGCCGTCGCCCACCATGAAAATCACATTTTTTACTTTACCGTTTTTTACAGGTTTTACTTTTACTGTTTCGTACGGTGTGTTGTAGGTGTAACTACTAACTGGCGAGCCATTTTGAGCAAACAGGCTGATTGAACAGAACCAAGCCACTATTGCAAATAAAATTGTCTTCTTCATATGTCTATAATTTGTTTTTTAATTGCCATATGGAACTCGCCTGAATAGTCATTCGCTTGTGTGAAATCCCTCATGGCTCGTTTCATGTGTTTATTTTTTGTTTTCTGCCTGAAAATATTGATCCGATTGCCTTCATGCTTTCCGTCTAATTACTTCCAATCGGGTCGCTACTTTTTCAGAACAATTATTTGATGTATAAAAATTTACTGTCTATCATTTTTTCTTCGCTTCCGGGAATAATCCAGCTCATGGAAAGCGCTTCTCCCTCGTAATCTTCGAAGTACAATAACTCGTAGGAATGAAATCCTTTTTTGAGGGCAATGCGGCCAATAGCGCGGATCTCGGCGTGTGAGCTGTCGTTGTCAACGATAATTTTTCCGCCAATTTTCAGCACGCTTCCATCGTCGCTAAGGGTTGAAAAGGTGTAAATTCCGTCAACTGGCGCGTAGATGTAGCCGTTAAAAATGAGCCCGTAATGATCCGGAATTTTGGCTACCGACAAACCAATCTGGTCGCAGGTTCCGGTAGAAACAAGTTTTCCTTTTACCTGAATATCATTCACTTTGCTGAAATATCCTTCGTAGTATTTGTATGCAGCTCCATTTTTTGTTGGGTGCACCTGGTCGGGATTTCTGTAAGTGGCTTTTGATGCCTCGTAAGTGGCAACCGTACTCGGGTTTAGCCCATTCTTAAATGCTTTCAACTTAATGATTGCTGAATGATCAATGACAAAAGACCCGCTATACAAGCTGGATTCTTTTGTCGGCTCTGTTCTGTCGGTCGTGTAGCGTATCTCAGCGCCTTCGGTGGCTGTTCCGCATTGAACAGTGACTTCTTTTTCGAAGAATGAAATATCGTTGTAAATATATGGCACCGATACTTCTTCCGATTTGCTTTGAGAAACCGGATAGGTTTCAGGAGCAGTACCTCTTTCGGTATTTGGTTTGTTGCCGAGTACGAATTCAAGCGTGCCTCCTTCCATGAGTTGCTGGTAGGTAACGAAATTCTCCGGAACTGTTTGGCCGTTCAATTTCACGTTCTGTATGTAGATATTTTCTTCCGGATTGTTGGCCTTAATGGTTAACGTCTTTCCATTGGCAAGTGTAATTTCAGCTTTCGGGAATAAGGGCGAAGTCAGCACAAATTGAGTGCTTCCGGGGCATACAGAATATAGTCCAAGGCTGCTAAGCACATACCAGGCCGACATCTGTCCGCAATCTTCATTTCCTGAAATTCCTTCAGAAACAGGCTGGTACATTTCTTTTAATAAGCGGCGGGTAATTTCCTGTGTTTTCCAGGGCTGGCCTGCAAAACTGTAGAGGTAAGCCATGTGATGGCTGGGTTCGTTTCCGTGGGCGTACTGACCAACCATTCCGGTAATGTCAGACAAATGTCCTTGCGTTTTTACGGTAGTGTTGAATAACGAATCGAGTGCTTCGGTAAAATGCCCCTTCCCGCCAAACAAGCTAATCAGCCCGTTTACATTGTGCGGAACAAAAAAGCGGTATTGCCAGGCGGTCGCTTCGGTATAGGCGCGTCCTACTTCGGCCGGATTAAATGGCGATTCCCAGATGCCATCGCTTAACCGGCTACGGAAAAACCGGGTATGTCCATCGAACACATTTTTGTAAAACTCCGATCGACGCAGGTATTCGTGGTAATCGTCGTCATGTCCGAGAGCGAGGGCCAGTTGGGCAATACACCAGTCGTCGTAAGCATTTTCGAGCAGGCACGAAACCGATTCGCGTTTCGAGTTGGCCGGAATGAAACCTAAATTCATGTAGGGCTCTGTTCCCTTTTTGTTTTTAGCCGCCGAAACTTTCATGGCCTGAAAAGCTTTTTCGGCGGCGAAGCCACGAATGCCTTTGCTGTATGCATCGTAAATTACCGAGGCCGAATGGTACCCGATCATGGTTCCGGTTTCGCCTGATGAAAGTGGCCAGATGGGAAGTTCGCCCGTTTGGTCGTAAAAATTCAGGAATGAATTGATCATGTTGGTCACCAGAGTGGTGTCGGTCAGTGTCATCAACGGGTTCCAGGCGCGGAACGTGTCCCAGAGCGACATGGTTGAGTATGTTTTCCCGGATGCCTGGTGAATTTGTCCATCGGCACCGCGGTATTGGCCGTTTACATCGCTTGTCAGGTTTGGCGTAATCATCGAGTGATATAAGGCGGTGTAGAAATTCGTCATATCGCCTTTACTACCTCCTGTAATACGATAAGCCGCAAGTTTTTTCTCCCATGCCGAAACGGTTTCAGCTTTTATCCGGTCGAAATCAAAATCAGTGGTTTCTGCTTGTAGGTTTTGCCGGGCATTTTCTACACTAACGATTGAAAGTCCAACTTTACAAATTACAGGTTTGCCTTTTAGCTCAGTGAAATTCAGAATAGCCTGAAGTTTTCCGCCCTTGGCTTCCTTTGCCGAGGCTATAATCTCACCATCAGTAGCCAGTTCAGCATGAAAAGGCTGCGAAAATTGCGCAACAAAATAGATGTGCTGATTGGCCACCCAGCCCGAAGTCGTGCGCATTCCTGAAATTTCGCTGTCGCCAATCTGGAGGCTGGCTTCGTTTATCGTTTCATTATCGAGCAAGTGCGCTAAATCGATAACAATTTTAGGTTTGCCTTCAGCCGGAAACGTGTAACGATGCGCACCAACATGCTGTGTGGCTGTTAGTTCAGCTTTAATGCCATTATCAAGGGTTACGGCATAATAGCCCACCGAGGCTTGTTCATTTTTATGCGAAAATGGCGTTGGATCGAACAAATAACCATCATTTCGTTTCTGAATATCGGTTATCATCGGGTGGAGCAGAATGTCGCCAAGGTCGATGCAGCCGGTTCCGCTAAGGTGCGTGTGCGAAAAACCGATAATGGTTGAGTCGGAATAATGGTAACCCGAACAGGCATCCCAGTTTCCGTGGCGGGTGTCGGGACTTAATTGTACCGCACCAAAGGGTGTTGTGGCACCGGGATAAGTATGCCCGTGAAATCCGGTTCCAATAAATGGATTAACGTAATCTGAAGCCTTTTTTGTTTGGCACGAGAACCAAATAAAAGGCAATAATATGACTAGAAAATACAGTCTCACTTGGTTAAAGCGTTGGTTATCAGTATTACTTTAATTTGAAGAACAGATGTAAATTTCTGATCTGGTACATAAAAGATATACCAGTGAACCAGATGTTTACAATCGATTTAACTCTATTTCAACACTAAATTTGGTTTGCGCCAGGTTTTAAGTTGATGGTTTGATTTCCACCTTCCCAGCTTAAATTCAATTTCAGTTCGAGATTGGAATTGATCACCACCTGTGGTTTTTGCTTGACAGATGAACGAGCCAGACATTTAAACGACAGCGTACCGTCGGGGCCAATGGGGTAGCGGTCGACGCCATGCTCATCGGTTAAATTTACGCGCCAGTCAATCGTTTTCTTCATGAAATTAACGTTGATTCCGAAGATGGATTCGAATAGAACCGATACGGGAACTAAACCCGTCCAGCCAATAAAATCGGGACGGGCAAGCAATCCCGGGTCCGACGATTCAGGAGCGTAATATTCGTAGAATGTGCCTGTTTTTTTGAATACTTCGGCAACCTGCTGGTGATGTTTGGTTGCTAAATCGAAGGCAAGCGAATGGAAGCCATTGCGCTGCAAACCTTTTAGAACCATGTAATTGGTTGGCGCCCAAACGCCGCCTTGCCAATAGCGTCCGTCGGCCTGGTATTTTTCGTGATCAGCCGGAATGGATGGAACCGGGTGTTTTCGGTAAAATGTTTTGGGATCGGTCAAATGAGCCACAAATGCTTTCTTTTCATTTTCGTCGAGCAGGTCGGTCAACAAAGCCCAGTAGGCACCAATTCCCTTCAAGGTACCCATACTGCCATCGGCGTATTTGTCGTAGAAGAAATTGGTTTTGGGATCCCACATTTTCTCCCTCAGGATTTTTTTCAACACTTTCGATTCGTCTTCAATGTCTTCAATTTCCTGCCAGCGTTCCACATAAAAGCCAAAATCAACCAGAATTTTTCCGATGAACAGTTGTTGCAGGCAAGTATCAAGCCACGACATGTGGCCGTGTGAGAAAATCGGGTTGTATTCTTTTTTCAGTCGGGGCATGTTGTCCATTCCGGTTCCCCAGCCGCTCGACCAGTACGAGCCATCCTGCCAGGTACGGTTCAGCTTCAGCCACTGGTAGTAGGCTGCCAGCACAGGAAAGATCTTGTGAATGCGTTCCCATTCTCCAAAGTGTTGAAAATATTCCATTTCGCTCCAGGGAATCAGGTTCGGGCCGGTGCTTGTTGGGTCGAACCGCGAGAAACAATCTTCGCCGGTATTTCCCCATATTTCGCGGCAGATGAAGCCATCGGGGTGCTGCTTGGCGTAAAAATTATCGAGTGTTTTCTGGAACAGGTAAGCGCGCGATCCGTAGCGGGCAAACAGGGTGATAAAGTTTGAATCCCACATGAAAATATTGCCATTGTATGCCGTGTCGATGTACGAACTGATAAATCCCGATTCTTTGGCTGGATTTTTAATGTTTCGGAACGCGATTTCCCAGGTTTTCCAGTACATGTCGATTGCCGTGTCGTTTCCTTTCCAGAATGGATTTGGCAATATTTCGCGGGCTTTTTCGTATCCGGGCGATTCAATGATATTTACCTGCTTGCCCCTGAATTCGTTTTCGGCAACAAACACATTTTTGATGTACGTGTTTTTATAGGGGAGTTTGCCGGTTGTGGTAGCCGATGTTTGCACCACATCGTCGTTGGCTGCCAATATCTTAGGAACCGGAATTGCGGTTGCCCCGGCAATGATGGCCGTTTTTTTGAAAAAATCGCGTCTGGAGTTCATATTCGTTGGTTTAATAATTAAATGGCAATTTTCAGTTCGTTATTTATTTCCTTAAAAATTTGCCCAGTTGTTGAATGTGATCCGTATTTATGAAGTCAACTTTTAGTTTTTTAAATTCCTGCCAGCTTTCCGGGGTATCTGGTGCGTCCCAAAAGCGTATTTTGCATGGGAGTGCATGAACCGAGTCGACCAGAAAACTTAACTTTTTGAAGTCATTTTCGGGAATTGGCCCAATGCCTTTCCATGCAGCGTGGCGATGAAGATCGTCGCTAAACATGGCAATTCTCTCGCGTTGAGATGCAGTGTATTTTTGATAGAGCTTTCCGTCGAAAAAAATGAATTTGGGGTAGTTTACAAATTCAGCGGGTGGAGGAGTTCCACCGGTAATTACCACCTTAACGGCATTTGGATTTACTTTCAAATCAAATACTTCCGGATATTTTTTTAATTCAGCGACCAAAAGAGGCAGCGTTTCCGGATAACTGGTTTTCAGATCGATCAAAAGCTGGAAGCTTCCCTTGAAATCGTTCCAGGCTGTGCCTTTGTTCTCGCGAAATTTTGTTAAAATCGGCTGAATATAAAGCTTATCGAGTGTGCGATCAGTATTCAGTTGACCTTTGGAGTGTGCCACTAAAAGCTGGCCGTTCGTAGCCCAGATATCTGCTTCGATTGATCCGAAATGTGCATTGTATGCTTCAAAAAAAGGATTCCTTTGCTCATAGTCGTTATGCGAATGGGCATTTAATGTTGTATAAGTTGTTTGCGCGTTCAGACTGAAGTAAAAAGAGACAAATAAAATTGCAATCAAATTTTTCATAACGTTCAAATTAGAATTCTGAAAATTGTAAAAACAAGAGCCGGAATTACCCGGCTCCTGAATTTAGTTTTCTTATAACAACTCCGGGTTAACTAAAGAATTACCAACCGGTATTTTGCTTGTATGTTCCGTTTGAACGCGAAATTTCGTCAGGATTATACGGCCAAACGATATGTTTATCTGGATTAAATGTACGCGTAGCCCAAACCTGAACAATTGTGTAAGGTGAGTCAGGGTTGGTTTTATCGGCATGATTCCGGCCATGAAGCGACATCCGAAGTTTATCGTAATCACCCCAACGTTTTAAATCCTGACAACGATCAGTCCATTCGCAGGCCAATTCACAGCGACGTTCATGTTTCAAATCAGCTATTGTAGGCGATGCAATCGAACTCAATCCAACACGTGCGCGCACTTCGTTGAGCGGAGTAGCGGCTTCGCTGTTTTTCCCTTGCATAATCAGAGCTTCAGCCTTGAACAACAAGATTTCGGCATAACGCAGCAATGGGAGGTTTAGCGAAGTGGTCGGGTAGTCGCCATTTTGATTGATGTATTGATTTGTACTAACATTGCCACCAGTTCCATAGCTATATGGCTCCATGTATTTATTGATTTGGAAGCCGGATAGACTATTGGTTGAATAGTACTTGCGTTTTTCACCGAAATAGGTGAATTCGTCGCCAAACTTCAGAATGGTAACTTCGCGACGTGGGTCGGTAGTTTCGTATTCGTCGTACAATTCTTCAGTAGGCTGAAAATAGCCCCATCCGTTGTATTTTCCCCATCCTTTGTTTTCAAGAATAACTCCAGGAAATTCGCTACCGCCTTGTGTTCCTGAAGTAACAGACCAGATGTACTCAGATCCCCAGTTTTGAGCTACTGTAAATACTGAACGATAGCTGGCTTTTGGATCGCCATTAACTTTCACCAAAGCACGTTTCCCTTCATTCTTTATTTTGTCGCAAAGGTCGGGTATCAAAGCCCATTTTGTATTGTCATAGGTAGCCCAATATGCATAAGCTTTTACCATGTATGCCCATGCTGCAACTTTGTGAGCACGCCCTTTATCGCTGTCGCTATAAGTGTCGAATAATGGAAGTAAATCGGCAGCCTTTTGCATGTCGGATACGATTTGTGCATAGTTGTCTTTTACCGAAGCCAATTGCGGCGGAATACGTGTTTCGTATTCTTTGTTTTCAGGCATGTCGAATGGAACTCCCTGATCGGCACGTCCCCAAAGGTAAGCTACCCAGAAATGTGCAAATCCTCGGATAAAATAAGCTTCGCCTTTTGCACGTTTACGCAAATCATCAGTAATATTGGTTGCATTGTCGATATTGGCAATTACCTGATTGGCTTTGTTTATCATCCAGTAGAGGTCGTTCCAACCGCCAGTCATGTAACCTTCACGTCCGGTTGGAATAAAATTCTTGATGTTTTCGCCGTTTGCTTTCGAACGTCCCACAATAAGGTCGTCGCTGGCATCCTGCATCCAGAAAAGGTCTCGTCCCCAAGTTGATTCGTAGCGCATAGGCGTATACATAGCTGCTAAAGCTTTATTTACATCATCAGCGCTTTGCCAGAAATAAGCAGTTGAAGGCAACCCGTAAGGTTTTGTATCTACCCAGTCTTTGCCACACGAAGAGAGGATAAATAAAGAAATTAATATGAAATATATCTTTTTCATTTTCAGTTCATTTAAGTATTAAAAATTAACTTTTGCACCAAACGAAATTACCCTTGAAACCGGATACTGACCGGCATCCAGTCCATAACCACCTACTTCAGGGTCCATCCCCGAGTATTTAGTGAAAGTCAACAGGTTTTCACCGCTCACATATACTCTCAGCTTGCCTTGCCATGGTGTAGATGGGAAAGTGTATCCCAGAGTAAGGTTTTTCAGGCGCAGGTAGTCTCCTTTTTCAAGATACCAGTCGGAAATTGTTCCGAAGTTTTTGTTGGCATCGCTTGCACTGATGCGAGGAATATCTGAACCCGTGTTGGTTGGCGACCAGGCGTCAAGGATTTTATCCCAGCGATTGTAACCCTGCTCAGCTGCATTTAACGTTGATTCTTTGAAGGCATGGAAGAGCTTAACTCCGCCAACTCCTTGGAAGAACATGCTCAAATCCCAGTTTTTCCAGTTTAAATTAGCTGAAAATCCGTAGGTAATTTTGGGGAAAGCAGCTCCCATGTAAATGCGGTCTTTATCGTCGATAACTCCGTCGTCGTTCTGGTCGATAAAGCGCAAGTCGCCTGCTTTCGCATTCTTCTGAATAATTGTGCCATTTGAGCTTTTATGTGCAGCAACTTCGGCATCCGATTGAAAAATACCGTCGGTTTTAACCAACCAGTATGAGTAGTAAGGCTCTCCAACTTTTGAACGGAATGGATACAATGAAGTTCTCCAATTGTCATCATGTGCCCAATACGAATTGGCATTTTCGTCGATGTAAGTTACTTCATTCTTCAACGTTGCGAAGTTGATGCCAAAATCGTACGAAAAGTCACCTTTCTTGTCTGACCAATTGGCCGAGAATTCAAAACCTTTATTTGATATTTCACCCTGATTTATGTACGGAGCACTAACTCCATACGTATTCGTCCATTCGGTATCCTGTTGCTTGATCAGGTCGAAGGTTTTTTTCCAGAAGTAGTCGGCTGTAATATTCAGTTTACGTTTAGCCATTACCAAATCCAATCCAAGGTCGGTTTGTTCAGATGTTTCCCAGCTTAAATTTGCATTGTAGGCACTCGCAACATAAGCAGAATTTGAATAAGGAGCACCGCTACCAATCTGGTAGGCGTATCCGCCTGTCAGTGTTGGATATCCATAGTAACGACCAATAGAGCTCAGATTACCAATTCGACCCCAACTGGCCCGTAACTTCATTACATCAACTTTTGCTACATTAAACCACGGTTCCGAAGAAATTTTCCAGGCAGCTGTTGCTCCGGGGTACGAAGCAGAACGTTTTGTTACGGGCAAGCGGCCAGCAATGTCGTTACGGAAACTTGCAGTTAAAAAGTAGCGATCGGCAAAGCTGTACGACCCACGTGCAACATACGAAAGGTTGCGGTCTTCATACTGGCCATCCCATGGTTTATCTTCCGATGTAGTTTGGGCATTAATCAGGAACTGTGCCCAATCTTCTTCACGCACAAAGTCGCGGGCTGTAAGTCCAAATCCGCGGTAACCGTCTTCTTTTCCGGTTACCGAAGCCATTACATTAATGTTGTGTTTTCCGAAAATACGGTTATAGTTGGCCGTGTTTTCAAAAACCCAATGGTAATCTTTTCCGGTTGAATAAGTAAGTGCGTTGCGGTTATTTGGCTTCCCTGGTTCGGTACGTTTATACTGAAAGTATTTGTAGAACGAATTGTATGCACGGTATGAGAAACGCGAAGTGAAAGTCAACCCTTTGATCAGGTTCGACAATTGTAATTCAGAAACTGAAAGGATATCCTCGTTACGAACGAAGCTTTGGTTACGCAACAAAGACGCAACCGGGTTTACCACGTCGCCATGAATACCAAGGTATTCTGAATCACGTGGGCCTACACCACCAAAGCTACCATCTTCGTAATAAGGTGTGGCCGAGCGTGGCATATAAATGGCTGAAAGGATTGTTCCGGTGTATCCGCTATTGGTATCGGTTCCTCGGTTATCATTGTTATTCCAGAATAAATCTTCTTTGAATTTCAGGTATTTGTTAATCTCGTACGTAGAGTTGAAACGGAGTGAAATATTTTTATTGTATGTGTTCAGCAAAGTACCTTGTTCTTCTTCCCAACGGGCTTGGAACATGTTGCTCATTTTGCTGGTACCACCATTGATTGTAACGCTATGACGCTGAACTGTAGCTGTGCGGAAAACTTCGTTAATCCAATCGGTACGGGTTACCTGTGCATAAGGGTTAAGCGCAGCATCCCATCCTGAAAGTGGTGTCAATCCGGCATTGGTATAGGCAAGGTTCGAAACCTTTGCTTCGTCGGCAGCTGTTAATGACTGAGGCAGACGCCAAGCATTTTTTACACCAAAAAAACCGCTGTATTCAACAGATGGTTTTCCTTCTTTTGACTGACGGGTGGTAATAAGGATTACTCCGGCATTTCCGGCGTGTGCACCATATATAGCTGCCGAAGCAGCGTCTTTCAAAACTGTAATCGATTCAACATCTTCAGGATTGTATGGAGCTCCCGGAACACCGTCAACAACATACAAAACACTTTCGCCTTTCGATCCCGTACCGCGAATAGTAATTGCCGGCGATGAATTTGGCTGTCCTCCTTGGTTTACAATGGTAACACCAGGTACGCGTCCCTGAATCATCGACGCAGTGCTAAGCACCGGACGCTCTTTCAGTTTTGGCATGTCCTGCACAACCGAAATTGCGGCTGAAAGGTCTTCTTTTTTGGAAGTACCATAACCAATTGCCACAACTTCTTCAATACCAATGGTTTCTTGCTTCAGGGCAATATTAATCACGTTTTTACCTTCTACTTTTATTTCCTGCCCAATCATACCAATAAAAGAAAAGTATAAAACAGAATTACTGTTTGGAACCTGAATTGTGTAATTACCGTTGGCATCAGTAATGGTGCCTTGTGTTGTTCCTTTCACCGAGATTGAAACACCTGGCAGCGGATCGCCCCGCTCGTCGGTTACTTTTCCGGTAACGCCCGATTTTTGAGTGGCTGAACCGTTGTTTGGGATTGGCGATGTTTCTTCATTACTGGGAAACACAATCACATGGCGGTCAACGATACGGTATCCAAGCTGTGCATTATCAAGGATGTTATTCAGGATGGTTTCAATTTTGGCATCCTGAGCCTTAACACTAACATGGATGTTGTCGTTTACCACATTGTTGTTGTAGATAAACCGAAATTCACTTTGTTCGCTAATTTTCTCAAATAGCTGTTTGAGTTGAATATCCTGGTAATTCAGGTTCAACTTTGTGCTCTGTGAGTAAGTACTTGCATACAAATTCACAACGAACATAATAGTTAAAAATAAAGTTAGGCGCATAATAAGTCCTGCTTTTTTGATCTTTCTTCTTGGCAAAGAAAGTCCGTCAATACAACATTTTTTCATAGATTTGCATTGTTTACAAGTTAAACACTTTATTTGCATTATTTTACGACGGGGAATGTGGGCGCATTCTCCGTTGTTATTTCATAGAATTGAGTTTTATTTTATGGTTTATAATGATATACTATATCTCTTTCCTGATTTTTTCAGCTTAAAGGAATGAGCTTTGTTTAGCAGCTCCAATATCTCGTCAAGTGTCTCATTCTCAAAATCTCCGGTAAATCGCAACGACTCGGCTGCTTCATCAATAAAAATGAATTCACAATCAAATTTGCGTTCCAACTGGTGAGTAATCATGAGCAGTTCGTTGTTGTGGAAGCGCAAACGACCTTCGCGCCACGGTGCAATTAATTTTTGCTGATTATTGACCGTGATTTCGCCATTTGCCCTTTCCAGAAGGGCTTCGTCCTGCGGTTTCAGCACAATTGGGTTTGATGGTTTTTCCTTGGTGAAAATTTGCACTTTCCCTTCTTCAAGACTCGTGCTGACTATAGGGTCGTTGGCATAACTACTCACATTAAATGATGTTCCCAAAACACGAACAGTCATTTCTGAAGTATTTACAGAGAATGGCGCTTCAGGATTTTTGGTAACATGAAAAAAAGCTTCGCCCATCAGGAATATGTTGCGTGCATTTTTTCCGAATTTGCTTTGACAAAGAAGTATCGATTCAGAGTTTAATGTCACTGTACTTCCATCTGGAAGGGTAATTTGCTTTATTTCGCCGTTCTTAGTTGAATACTCAACCCACGAAATTGCGGTATTTTGTTGTCCGACAAACCAATATAAGTTTAAACTGAGTGATACCACAATAAATACGGCGGCGGCATATTTCATCCAAGCAGTTAACTTTATGTTTTTAGGTTGGGCTTCAAATTCGAGTTTTGTTGCCGTAAGCTCCCATATTTTTTCGGCTGAGCTTGTTGTTTCGGGGGAATAATTAGTCCAAATATTTTGTAGCCTTTCAAATTCTACCCGTTCATCAACATTGTTGGCGAGTCGTTCTAGCAGTATTTGTTTTTCTTCGGGAGTGCATTCTCCCGAAAGTATTTGCGCGTATTCTTCAAACTTTTTGTCGGTATTGTTCACAATAAAAATTTTCAAATGTCAGGAGAAAAGATTTTCTCTTTTTCGTTTCATGATACCATGACGCAAGAGATTCAAAAATCTCCCAGTCAGTTTCACATTTTTTTTGATAATTCTTGAATTGGGTTCGATTAGAAAAAGAGGATCGAAGCAATGCGGCCAAAATCAATGCCTTTAGTTTTCTTGTTTTGGGCAAGCGACTGCGAAATATGAACCAACGCGTTGGCAATGTGGTTGTTGATTGTTTTAACTGAAATTCCAAGAACTTCCGAAATTTCTTTGTATTTCATTCCTTGTACTTTAGCCAAAGTAAAAACAATTTTGCATTTGGGCGGAAGCTGGTCGATTGCCTGATTCACCTGATTCAGAATATCTTCGGTTATTTCATCAGTTTCAGGACCAGTTAGTGGTAAAGTATAATATTCTTCCAGCGTGTCGAGCGATATTTCCTTCCGGCTGTTCATTTTCCGGAGATACGAAATGCTCGCATTTCTCACCAAAATATACAGGTAAGCTTTCAAATCATGAATTTCAACAATATTTTCCCGTTGGCGCCATAAGGTCACAAAGGCATCGCTTACAATTTCTTCAGCAATTTCGCGTTTGCGAACAAAGCCCACCGAAAAAGTCAGTAATTGATCAGAAAAATCATAAACAACAGATTGAAAAGCCTTTTGATCTCCCTCGCTTATTTTCATTATTTGTTTAACGGCTATTTCCACTATTTGATTTTCTGTGATTCTGTGTCAAAATTAGAAAGATTAATCGACCAAGTTCGTTTTGCTGTACTTTTTATTCAAACTTTAATATCAGTTTTCCTGATGAGATTTTTTTTCGGGTTGATGTGACAAACGATAAAAGACCTACCGTAAACTACATTAGTCAATGCGCAAGACGAATAAGCAACAGAACCCGTTTATATAACGAAACGTAGTAATACAAAGGCACTAATCTGAATTTTGAAAAATTTCAGACTCATTTCTCACAATAATCCACAAACTAATAATTTTCTTTAAATCAGACAATTTCTGTGACTTGCATGTATTCAGACCCAACATACAGAAGACGTGAAAATGCTACCAACTGTTTCAATTCATTTTCTAATAAGATTTCACTTTAGGAGAACTGTCGTTGATTCTTTAATTTGGCTTAGTTACTCAAAAGATTCAAAATTTTAACGGATTCATTTTTGCTTTACTAATCAGGTAACTGCCTGTTGTATTTCATGAGCCGATTATTTTCTGTATTCGGCTCATCCGAATGAAAATGCATCGCACTGGATTGGTGAGCATCTACCCAGAAAAACAAGCCTGATGCTGAAAAATAGAAAATCCTATCTTTTCCTGTTTGCCTGTAGTTTAAAGTGGGTAACTTAGGGAGAAAATTTCTTGCGATGGTACAACTGAACTTTATGTGCCTGAAATAATACCGCCTGCTTTTTATTGATTGGGTAGCCAGTTTTGATCAATGGGATTATATCATTGATCGGTGGGGCCTTTTCAATCCACTGGGAGTTTTGCCCTTTGACAAGGACCCGGATGATGACATCCCTTTTAACCCGGACGAGGAATTTTGATTTGAAGTTGAATTTTCACTGTATAGATAAAATATTAGCTATTTATGGCATTTTTAGTTATATTTGGATAATATTTTAACCAAATAATGATGTATTCATTAGAACCAACGCCATTGGAGGTAAGTAAAGCACTGGCTGAAAGACATCGCACTTTGCGAAAGCAGTTAAAAATGTCGCAGGAGGAAATGGCCGAGCGTTCTGGCGTATCCCTGGGCAGTTTAAAGCGCTTTGAGAACACCGGAAAGATCTCGATGGATTCTCTGCTGAAACTGATACACCTTTTAGGACGGTTAAATGAATTTGACAACCTCCTGCTTCCAAAGGAAAACCTTGACAACGTTAAAAAACTATTTACAGAATAAGCTATAATCAATGGCCGGTATCAATAAATTATTCGTATCGCTGCTTCTCGAAGGTAACACCTTTGAAGTTGGGGAACTGGTGCTTTCCGACCAAAAGATCTATTTTAGGTACAATTCGGATTTCCTCGAAACCGAACTAAACCTTTCTCCAATAAAGCTTCCGTTTACTGGTGATATAGTAAGCGCCGACAAACAACCATTCGACGGGTTGTTTGGGTTATTCAATGACTCATTACCTGACGGCTGGGGCAGGTTGTTGCTGGATCGCTCCTTATCAGCTAAAGGAATTGACATTGCAAGGATAACGCCTATGGACCGATTGGCATACGTCGGATCGCACGGGATGGGAGCTCTTATTTACAGACCGGAGATCAAACCTGAGAAGACAACCGAGTTTGTTCCTGAACTTGACCTCCTTGCTGCTGAGATGAACCACATACTTCAGGGCACCAGTTCTGAGATTATCGAGGAGTTATTTATCCTGGGTGGTTCTTCCGGTGGCGCCAGACCAAAGATTTTTGTCGCTTACAATCCGGTGACCGACGATCTGCTGCACGGTTTGGACAATGTCCCTGAAGGTTATGAAGAATGGATCATCAAATTCCCGTCATCTTCGGATAACAGGGAGATCGCCAATATTGAATTTGCCTATCACAAAATGGCATTGCTGGCAGGTATTGAAATGAGCGAATGCCGTCTTTTCAAAGGAAAATCAGGACGGGCCTATTTTGGGACAAAACGGTTCGACCGGGTCGCTGGTAAACGACTGCACACACATACCGCTTCCGGCCTTATGCACGACAACTTCAGGATGAGTACAATGGATTACGGGCATCTGATGGATTGTGCTTTCCGCCTGGAAAAACACGTGAAAGCGTACGAAAAAGTATTCAGGCTGGCAGCATTCAATGTTTATTCGCATAACCGGGACGATCACAGCAAGAACTTCTCATTCCTTATGAACGCTAAACGCGAATGGCAGTTTGCCCCAGCTTATGACCTAACCTTTTCGTATTCCGGCTATGGGTTTCACAGTACCATGATCGCCGGGGAAAGTAAAAATCCGGGACGAAAGGAACTCATGAAACTAGCCACACATTTCGGATTGAAAAATGCAAGTTCTATTATCGAAGAGGTTCAGGAGGCTATAAGCCGATGGGGTGCAATTGCCAAAGAATATGGGATTACCGGTGAAACAAGAAACACCGTTCAGACAGCAATGGATAAGATCAGAGATTAAGCGAGCTTTAAAAAACTAAAAGCACTTAAATCATTGAATTTAAGTGCTTTTAGTTCAATTTAACTTCTTTTTCAGTAGTCCCACCGGGAATCGAACCAACGCCCGTATCCGGCTGAACATCAATATTTTACCAAGCACCCAAACTCAGGGGTCTCGATTTTGCCCCTTTATTGCTGTATATCAACACATTATACTACAAATATACATAAATTTTATTGAAAAATCTCATACAAAAATCGAAAATTTATTACCTGAAAACAAAGAATATTTTACACTACTGTTTTAAAGAATCAATCATGCTTCAACTCTTGCAGAAATCAATTATTGCAATGTTCACTACAGTAATGCATGTTACGATAAGGTATTAAAATATCAGAATTAGAAACATATGATCAACGTGTTGAATTGTTTGGCCGGCAAGCCAGGGCTACTTTCATGCAACATTTGTCTTGTTTTCATTTTTAATACCCCCTTTTTTAAAGTGAGATAGATTTTTCATGTCCACAGACGATAAGTTCTATTTCCAACAAAAAGGAAGGAAATGTTTTAAATAAACAACAAATGAATTTGTCAAATCATCCAACTTGCATTATCAATCAAGATTCAGGTGATAGCGTACTGATCTTCCGCCCCCTTCTCTGGTAAACACGCCCAAGTCGTATAATTGCTGTAAGTCTCTTGTCGCCGTGGCTTTTGATGCCCTGGTTATACTCATATATTTCTTAGCGGTCATTCCTCCTTCGAAACCATCAACTCCTTGTTCCATCACCTTGAGAACAGCTTTCGATTGGCGCTCGTTTAGCTTTTCCCCGTAATGGTCAAAAAACCGGGCTTTTTTTAGAGTGAACTGAACCATTAATTTGGCATCACGCTGTGCATCAAGAATAACCTGGGTAAAATAATGTATCCAGGGAGTAATGTTCAAGGAACGTTGTGCATCCTTCAGCGCATTGTAATAGTCCTTTTTGTTCTTTTCAATGGTTTTTGACAGACTGAGCATGACTGGACGATCAAGTGACTGCGATAACGCTTTTTCCGCAACCGCACGCCCTATGCGACCATTCCCGTCCTCAAAAGGATGAATGGACTCAAAGTACAGATGCGCTATGGCCGACTTTAATACTCCTTCGGCAATCTCCCCTTTCAACGGAAAAACCGATGAACTATACCACTCAACAAAACCTTCCATTTCTGTTGGTACCTGCTCCGAAGGCGGAGCTTCATAGTGTACCACTTCCCGTCCAATAGGACCGGAAATCACTTGCATAGGTGCATTTCCCTTCCTCCATTCTCCCGGATTTATATTCGGTGTGCCGCCCATTAACAGGCTATGCCAGGTTTTTAGCATGTTTATCGTCAGTGGCTCCTGAAAGCTCTTCCTGACTTCCGTCATTAATTGGGCTATCCCGGTAGCTCCCCAGTCTTTTACAGGAACAGGTTTGTCGTTCATCCCAAGATTGTTCCTCAGTGAAGACAGTACATCCTCCCGACTGATATATTCGCCTTCAATTTCCGAGGTTTTCAAGGCTTCCGACATCATCAACTGCAAAAGCGTTTCCTGCCTCAGGTTGTTTGGCAATCCTTGAATCATACCTGTTATCTCACCCGTTTCTTTTGCGAAAGCGAGAATAGAAGGCTGAACATCCGTGATATCAAAAGAAAACCCGGGCCATCCCGGTAACTGCCAGTTGTATTTCATGAGCCGATTATTTTACCTATTCGGCTCAAATATAATAAAAAATTGAGCCGAATACAATTACTATTTGGCTCATCCGAATGAGAGTAAGTAAGAATGATAAAAAAAAGAAATGTTATCGGATATATAGTATGTTGCTTTTAAAAAAAGAACACCCCGATATAATCCGGTGAGAGCAACTTGTTGCATTACCTCATGCTGGATATTAACGCAATAGTCATTTCAAAATCTATTAAAATAATTCAAGATTGCTCCAGTACATTCATTTTAATTCTTTAACAACCCATCAGATATGGCAAATTTTACATAGATTATAGACATATACTCTATTATCTATGCAGAATCTACTAATATTTGAATTCAGACATCACCTGCTGAGTTGCTTTTGACACCAATGTTTTCAGGACATTAAACTACTGATAATTATACGGATATATTAAACCCATATAGTTTCTGATTCTTCTGGAATGCACTTTTTGCAGCAAAAAAGAAATATATTCGTTACTGGTTATTTACACCAATTTATTCAAAGTGAAAAAAATCTGAATTCAAACAAAAGACAGCAAATCCATTTTGTGGAATACGTTTGAACAAGTCTAAACTGTTACTCATAATTTTATACCATTATAAAAATAAAGAGGCACCTAAACACCTGATTTATTTATTTTTAGTTTGTTTTAATTCATTTCTGTGACTCAACTATGGGATTAAGTTAAAAAAGCCAGACTAAAGCTGATTCATTCATTTGAATAAAAAGAAAAGAGGCTGAACTCAAAAAAGCTCAGCCTCCGTATAAACTTTATATGCAATCTTTTGATACTTGTATTCGAGGATTATAGCATTCAATTACACTATTTTTCCCAGACCGGAAATTCAGAAATCCGTAACGTGCTGCATCCATAAGGAATCAGCGTAACTTCTTCTTCCTGTTTTTCCACAGTTCTGGCCGGATGCGAAGGAACTGGTAGTTTACCTGTTGATCCCCGTTCCAATTGCCAGATAGGAAGACGGTTGGCTTTAATTTTTACCGTAATTGGTGCATTTTCAAGGTTCCATGGATTAAGCGCAATCTGATCTTTCACTTCAGTCTTCAGCTTGTTGTTGTCAATTTCACTTTTCTGAAGCGCGTAATTCCAGGGTGACTTAGGCAACACTTCCCAGAACGTATCATCGTAACCTTTCTGGGTAATTTCGCGCCATTGTTCCTCAACCCGCAGTGCATATACCAGCGGGCCGCGTTCAATACCAAGCGAATTTTCATACCAGTAGCTGTATCTGAAATCCATTGGCAGGCTCAGTTCAACTACATCTCCTGCTGACCACTCACGATCTATGACGGCGATATTATTGCTTGTCACTGTAGAAATAACCTTTCCGTTAAGGGCGATTGACGGATTTTTGCACCATTCCGGGATACGAAGATGGAACGGAAACTTTACGGCTTTCCGTAACATAAAAGAAAACTGGATTTTGTCTTTGAACGGATAATCTGTTTTTTCCGAAATGCTCACTTCTTCGCCATTGGATACTTTTGCAGTTACTTCTGATGGGCCATACACTAATGCGGCAATACCATTTCCGGCTGTTGCATACCAAAGATTCTGGACGAATTTTGGCCAACCCTGATGCATATTGGTCACACAGCAAGGATAACCGCTGGTGGTGCCAAAACAAATCCGTGCATTTTTATCGTCCATAAAGTTGCGTTCAACATCGGTAACCAATACCTGATTAGGTTGCTGAAAATATTGTTTTCGCATATAATCGTCAGTACTTTGTGTTGGAAGTACATTGTAGGCGATTTTCTCCAGATAATCGGCATAGTAAACATCGCCGGTTACGGGTAGAATACTTTCAAAACAGTACATCATCTCTACAGCAGAGCATAATTCCGACCCCTGGGTAGGGTCGTTCCCATGCAAATGTTCATCACCCCCATACATCCCATTCACAAACCCGTGACAATCCTTCAGTGCTGATAAGCCCTTCTTAACGGCATCAAGATATTTCTGTTCCGGATGTTGCTGGTAATAAATAACCGGTTCTTTTAATCCCTGGGCAACATTTACACAATGCAATCTGGGAAGAGGATTAAGAGTACGGATTACGTTTCCGGAATAGATTTCTGTCCAGTTGAATGTCTGTTTGTGAATAATTTCGGCCAGGTTGAGTAAAAAACTTTCTTTGGTAATGTTGTATAACCAGTAAACAACGGCCAGATTATCGCCTCCGCGTTGTTCGGCCCAGAAAGTAATGAACCCCAGTTTCTTTTCCGGTAAGGTTTTTAACTGATACCTGAAATAATTCGACATCAATTTCAGAACCCGTTCATCTTTTGTGGCGGTGTAGTATTGTTGCAATACTTTCAGCATCACCATCTTTGGCCACCAATCTTCGCGCATGCCCTGTTGAGTCCCCGGAATCTGCTTGTATCCTTCAGGCAATGGGTTCGGTCCAAAATAGCCATCTTCCCGCTGATTTTTGATGCTCCATTCGATCCATTTCTGAGCTTTTGCCTTCAGTTTGGCGTCGTCAAGAATATAGGCTAATGGCACCAGTCCGTCAATCCAGTAAGGTCCGCGTTCCCAGCCATCGCCGGTTCCGCCCAGCCATCCATTGTTGTCGCCGCAAACAACATTGTAAATGCTATCCAGGTGCCCCGAAAGTCCATCGCGTTGCAGTTCGAGCATTTTCAGCAACATTCCTTTGGGCTTTATTGCGCCTAGTGGCAGTGCGGTATAAGGCTGTGCAATCAAAGGTGCCTGATTGGTAATGTAAAACGCGTTTCGTTTTTCCTTTTCCTTCGCAAGCAAAGGGTTTAGTAATAAGGTCAGAGCCAGTGAAATTAAAATTAACTTTTTCATTATCTGTAGTTTAAATTTTTATTTGTGTTTTTTGAATATTTTCAGAATGGTGACAGAGTTTCCCATCAACAAATACGGAGAATCCTTTCCCTATGTGGTATTTTGAACCATCGCGATCCCAGACAATAGTCAGTATCTTATGGTGGTAACTCACATGATCGAGGCAGAACCAATCCCAGTATTCAGAAGGAACCAGCGGATCAATAGTAAGCATATTCCCCATCGAAGGTTGAATGCCAACCAGATCGCTGATGATCAGGTCGCAGAACGAAGAATGGTTGTAGTCTTTTCCCCGCTCTTTAGGCGTGCTGTTCTTCAATTTCAGAATTGTTCGCGAAAGCCATTCTCCGGTGAACGGATTCAGGTTTTCGTCGATCCAGCAAACCTGCTTTCCATCCTCGTTGATTCGACGATGGCTATCGGAGAATGTTTTGAGTTGTTGGATATAATCCGATTTCGAAATAACTGTCTGCTTGTAATTGTGCAACAAGTTAGCCATTGCTTTCAGTGTTACTGATGTCGCGAACGGCCAACTTGGCCCATTCCACTGGCATTCATGTCCTTCATAAACCACCTTGAATCCGGCATGGGTTTGCTCTGCCGTTGTCGGTCCGAATGCCGCTTTAAAACCCTTGTCTGTCAATAAATATTTCCAGGCAGACGAATATTTTTCTTCCGGAATGTTGAAATACCAGGGCGTTAATCCATGCAATTCGCGAACACCAACCAGCGTATCCGAATCGATGGGAAGTGTCTCGAAAAATCCTGCTTTGGGGTTCCAAAGCTTGTTCATCAGCAAGGTTTTTAATACTGAAGCCTTTTCTTTGTATGTCTTTTTCAGAGAGTTGTTTCCAGCTATTTCGGCAATTTCGGCAATGGCCTCGGCATCTCCAGCCATATACGAGTTAATGGTAGCCCTTTTGCCTGAACCACCGATCGACACTTCCATTCCATCGCGGTTGTCGGTTTGCTGAAACAACCCGTCGGAACATAAATGCGTTTTTTCCCATTCCAGATAATTCTGATCAAGATAAGGAAGCAATCCGGTTATCAGGTTCTTATTTTGCTGAACACAGGCAAAAGCCAGCATTGAATTTGCTGCCCAAAAGCTGTAGCGGCGAGGTTCTCCACCTCCCTTAAACCAGAAATTGGCGTAATTTTCCAGATAAGTCTGATCGTGCAGCCATCTTCCTTCGTAAAAGTGGTGACCCGCCGGGCAGCAAATGGAATTGTATTTGCCTGCCCACGAAACATCAGGAAGAAATTCGGTAATGATGAATCCCGCAGGTGTCATTTTAATGTGTTTCCGGAATGTCCACCACCTGAAATAATAGGTTTTTTCCAGTTCCTGGTCAGGACAATTAAAGTATGGAATGTTTGCTTTCAAAAATTCGTCGGCCTTTGAGTCCGGAATATACTGAACGTAGATCTCCTCATCATTTTTATTGAAATCAGCGACCAGCGGGCTGAAATTGTCCCAATTTAAAACAAACAAATCGGCTGCAACCGGATCAATCTTAAATTCCGAAGGTTTCCGACAACTCGATGACAAGCTGATCAAGGTCGGAATTATAAAAAGAAGTTTTGAAATTGTGCTTAAATACATATCATTCAATTTATTAGTTCAAATTTATCCGATATTCTTTTCGACAATAAAATTTCCGATTGCCAGAATATCAATATCCGCTTTCAGAAAACAGGAAATCGCATCATCAGGAGAGCAAACAATGGGTTCGTCCATCCGGTTAAACGAGGTGTTGATCATTAGCGGACAGCCCGTTAGCTGGTAAAAAGTGTTTAAAAGCTGATAGAATCTGCCATTGCTTGCAGCATTCACCGTTTGAACCCTGGCCGAATAGTCAACATGAGTAATGGCCGGAACCGTTGAGCGTATTTGTTTCAGCAAGTCGATTCCTGAAAGGTTCTGTTGATCCTGATCAAGTTGCAGATGGTATTTGCGATCCAGGTTTCCAACCAAAAGCATGTACGGACTTGAAACCAGAAGATCAAAGTAATCCGGTGCAAATTCTTCTAGGATTACGGGTGCAAAAGGGCGAAACGACTCCCGCAGTTTGATTTTCATGTTCATTATCATTTGCATCGAGGGGTTTCGGGCATCGCCCAGAATACTCCGCGAACCCAGTGCCCGTGGCCCATACTCCATCCGGCCATCGAACCATCCAACAACTTTTCCGCTGGCGATCTCGCTGGCAATTTTCCTGAAATACAATTCATCGTCAAGCCGGAAGTAGCTGAGGCCGTTTTCCCGAAGGGCGGCTTCTATTTCAACTTCGGTAAACGACGGGCCAAGCAGTGCATTGTTCATTTGGTCAATGCCCCAAGGATGTATGTTCCGGGGGAGATTCAGGTGGCTGTAGTAAACGGCATAAGCCGCGCCAAGAGCACCACCGGCATCTCCTGCTGCTGGTTGAACCCATATATTCTTAAAGGGACTTTCGCGCAATATCCGGCCGTTGGCCACGCAATTCAGTGCTACCCCGCCTGCCAGGCAAAGGCTTTCGGCAGAGTAGGTCTGGTAGAGATGGTTAACCAACCGCAAAAGAATTTCCTCGGTAACTTTCTGGACGGAGCAGGCCATATCCATGTGAAACGCAGTTAATTCAGACCCTTTCGGACGCGGACCGGCACCAAAAAGCGTGTGGAACTTGTCGTTGGTCATTCGCAGGCCGCTCCCGAAACCGAAATAATCCATATTCAGCCGGAAGGATCCATCGGGTTTTACATCAATCAGGTGCTTGTAAATGGTATCCGTAAAAGTTGGTTTTCCATAGGGCGCCAAACCCATCACTTTATATTCATCGCAATTCACTTTAAACCCCAGGTAATAGGTGAATGCTGAATAAAGTAACCCGATGGAATGCGGAAACCTGATTGTTTTCAGAAATTCGAGTTGGTTACCGGAGCCGCGTGCAATCGTGGTGGTGTCCCATTCGCCCACGCCATCGAGTGTCAGAACGATAGACTCACTGAAAGGTGACGGATAAAAAGCCGAAGCTGCATGCGATTGGTGATGACCGGTAAACAACAGGTTTCCGCCGTTGTCGTTCCAGGCCGGATCGATCTGTTTCAGGGCCTTGATGATGATATTTTTCTGGAACAGTTTTTCTTTGATCCACAGCGGCATTGATTTCCAGAACGAACGGATTCCTTTGGGTGCGAACGAAAGGTAAGTCTCGAGCAGCCGTTCGAATTTAAGAAACGGCTTTTCGTAAAAAACCACGTAATCAACCTGGGAAAGCGAAATCCGGGCTTCTTGCAGACAAAATGCAATGGCTGCAAAAGGAAATCCAGAATCGTTTTTGGTCCGGGAAAAACGTTCTTCCTGTGCCGCAGCCACAATGGCGTCATCGCGAAGCAGGCTGGCTGCGCTGTCGTGGTAAAAAGCAGATATGCCCAGAATGTACATCGGTCAGAAAATTGAATAGATGAATGGCGCCAATGCCGATCCTTCTGCAAGAATGATGAGCGAACCAAGCAATAACAGGATAATGACTAACGGCCAAAGCCAGTATTTCTTTTCCTGAATCAGGAACATAAAAAGTTCTTTCAGAGTGCCCATATTTTTAGTTAAAATTGGTTTTTCATTGAACGCGATCCCGATTTCGGCCATTTTACCCAATACGATGGCGTTTGCAAATCCCATTTTCGATTGAGATTGTCTTTCCCGGTCAATTTCAGGATAAGCCCGATGGGCATAATCAGGAGAATGAAAACGATAGTAAGCAAAATGAAGGTATTGGCAATGCCCATATAGTGTCCCAGAAATTCCATCGACACACGAAACGGATATAACAACAAAGGAGCAGACAAAGCCACGACCAACAGGAATAATCCAATGCCGGCAACCGCGTAGTTCAGCCCGTTGCCCTGCACGTAGCGGTAAGCGCAGAAACCCACGCACATAATCGACAGTGCCAGTCCAAACGATCGATCCTTTCGGCTGTTTTTTGATGTTTGTATCATGGTTGCTGCTGGCTTAATTTATATATGTATTGAATCTGGCCAATCAGATTAAGACAGGTGGAATTGTGCTTATCAATGGTTTCAGCTTTTTCGGCATATTTTTGGGCGACTTCCAGATTTTGCATCTTCAGATAGTTTGAAGCAATCTGGTTGAGCAAATCCACATTCAGCGAATCCTGTTCGAGCCGGTGTTTGAGTTCGACGACTTCGGCGGCTAATGACTGTGCTACAGAGTAATTCACCCTCGACTGGTTGTTCCGGGTCAGCAGATTGAGGTAGGTAAGCGCTTTTTCCGGCTGGTCAGTTTTCAGGAATAGAATGGCAAGCACCTCTGCTGTTTCAGGATTGGGAGCCAGTCGGAAGCTGTGCTGATAATAAACCTGCGCTTTTGTATATTGGTGCAGGTTCATACAGAATTTACCGGCATAACTCAGAAACGTTTCGTCGTTTGAATATTGCAAGGCGGCAGCTTCGGCGACTTTGGCCACATTTATCCGGTCGTTTTGCCTAAGGTAATAATCCATCTGCTTTTTCAGGGCATCGTTCCAGCTGATCTTAAAATTCAGTAGATCAGCGGCCAGATGTTCTTCGAACGAGTTCAGTTTGCCGGCATCAAAGGTTTTTTCCTGATTGAAAGGCCAGGCTTCTTTTAGCTCTTGAATTTCGTAAGTTCCTTTCAGCGAATCGACCGTGGTAATTGGCATCTCTCGGCGGAGCTGCGCAAAGGGCATTCCGTTTTTCCAGTTTTGGGTAATGAGATGCTCTTGTTTTATGGCCTGATAAAAAGCTTCAGACATAAGCCCGTATCCAAAAAGGTTTGGATGAACATGCTCCAAAATGGTTTCGCTGCCAATAATTCCGTGTGGGGAATTGGCTTCAAACAACTTTTTGGTATCCACCAGATGAACCAAAGGAAACTGTTGCGTTAAACGGACAATTACCTCGTTCATGGCTTCCGGAGCACGAAACCTGAGCATATCCAAATCTTTGGCCTTCACATATAGCCGTTTTGCTCTGGCAAAATCATTGTTTTTATAGGCGGCATTTGCTAAAGTATATTGATCTTCAGCCGAAGTGGCGGTATCCGTTTTCGAGCTGATGAAGGGTTTTAAATCTTTTTCGTTGCTCACCAGGTTACTAATGAAAACGGGGATGTGTTTTTCAGTCAAGGTTTGGCAAACCTCCTGCATATTTGTTTCGAATTGGCGGATGCCCCGCAGGTAGTCGAGCGAATTGAAGGCGATTTCCTGTTTGGCGGCCATACGTTTCATCAGGGTTTCGCGGTTATTGTTTTTTGTGCCTGCCAGGCTTTTCCGGATGTGTGACCAGGTGTTTCCGCCCAGCTGAACAATGCGCAGCGAACGTAAGCGCAACAGACTATGGATGATAAAGCGGTTATTTCCCAATTGCGAAGTAGAACCGACACCCAATGTTCCGTAATATTCATTCTGTCCGCAATAAATTAGCACCGCATCCGGTTGGTAGTTAACCAGCTCTTTGGCAAAACCAAGGATCGTATAAGAATTTACAGCGGTTAGCGAAAGGTTGATCACTTCGAACCGGCGATCAGGAAAAGTGCGCATCAGGCGATACAACAGCCACCGGTGAAACGAGGCGTTGTGCATGTAAGGGTACCCCAGGGTAGTGGATTCGCCCAGCACAAAAATGCGGAAAGTTTCCGGCAATTTTCGTTTCCTGAACGATTCGAACGAACCAATGGTCGCATTTTCTGCCTCCGTGAAATAGCGTTTGGAGGCCTGAGGGTTCATTATCAGGTATCCTTTGTTCTGCGGGTCGTCGGTGAATAAGCTCAAATCAAAACCATATCCGGTAATCCTCAAACCCATCTCAATGACCAGCAAAACAAGCAGTGGCAGCAAAAGAGCGATTGACTTAAATAAAATCTGCTTCTGCACTTTTCTTTGGTCAGAATTCGGAGGACTGGCTTGGTTCATAATTTTAAGGCTTAAAAACTGGAGAGGTTGTCTGTGAAATCAATCGACTGAAATAACACAGCTGGTTGTTTCAGACAACCTCTCCGGAGTACATATGTAACTAACCTAACATTTTATGAATGTTGAAACTAGGGGATGATTTTCACATCGGCCACCTGGCGCGGAACCCAAACCTTCATGGGGCCTTCTCCCCGGTTGGCCCACGAATAATACGGAATAGCTACCACCGGTTTTGTTTCGGTGGATACGTTAAAGCCATCAGCCGAAACCGATACTACTGGTGCATTGCCTTTTAACACGACCACTCCGTTTAAGAGTGAAGGATTGAACTCTGCATTCAGTTTTACCTGATCGGGCAACACAATGTTCATGTTTTGTGCGCCATTGTCGGGATGTTCGAAGCAATAAACCAGCGGACCTCTTTGCAGGGCTACCGAATTTTTGTCTTCTTTTACTTTATCAATGGCCTTTATCCTGCGCACAGGCATGGGCAGGCTAAGTGAAACAAGGTCGCCTTTTTTCCATGTCCGGTTAATCACGGCATATCCGTTTACCACCGTACAGTTTTCGGCCACTCCATTAACCGTGATGGTGAATTGGGCCGCATCCTTGTCGGTAAAGGCATAGGTATCGCCGGGAACCGGTTGGTTTTGTGCCCATCCCGGAATGCGGACATACAGGCCAAATTGGGTTTGTTTTTCGGGTATCACCGCTATCTGCACTTCGCCATCCCAAGGGTATTTGGTTGTTTGGGCAATTTTAACTTTTTTATTCTGAACCGATAAATCTACAGAACTTCCAACAAACAGGTTGACGTAAACCGAATTGTTTGACCGGGCATAGATATAATTGCCGATTGATTCGACCAGCCGGGCAATGTTCGACGGGCAGCAGGCACAGCCAAACCATTCTTTGCGACAATAGCCTCCAGAAGAAGCCAGTGGATTGCCATAGAAGAAGCGATCTCCCGATAACGAAAGTCCGTCCAAAGCTCCATTATAAAGACTACGCTCCAAAACATCTATATACTTAGCATCACCCGTCAACAGGTTCATGCGCTGATTCCAGAAAACCATACCAACTGAAGCACAAGTTTCGCAATATGCATGTTCGTTTGGTAGATCGTAGTCGGTGGTAAAACCTTCATTGCTTCCTGATGAACCGATTCCCCCCGTAATGTACATGTTGCGGTAAACCACATCTTCCCATACTGTTTTCATGGCATCCATGTAACCATTGTCGTTTTTGGCAGCCCCAACATCAGCAGCCCCAGTGTATAAATACATAGCCCGGACTGCATGACCGGTAATTTCCTTTTGTTCTTTGACTGGCACATTATCCTGGCAATATTCCGGAGACTTCCAGCTATCCCAAATCACACCTTTCCCGTGTTGGTGTCCACGTTGTTGCAAATACCAATCGGCCAGATTGAGATATTTGATGTTTGCAGTGGTGTGGTAAAGCTTAACAAGAGCAAGCTCGATTTCCTGGTGCCCCGAAATCCAGGGTACGTTTTTCTGGCGGAATGTATTGTCGATATGATCGGCAAAGCGGATGGCCACGTCGAGCAATTTGCGTTTTCCTGTAGTGTTGTAGTAGGCGACGGCAGCTTCGATCAAGTGCCCCGCACAATAATCTTCATGTTTTTCCATATCGGTCCAGCGGTTCTCTATTCCCGACAAGGTGAAATACGTATTCAGGTACCCATCGGGCTGTTGGGCATCGGCAATCTTGTCGATCCATTCATCGGCTTTCTTTTCAAGGACAGCATCCGGATGGTTTTTTAGCGAGTAGGCAATGGCTTCCAGCGCTTTATAAACATCGGAATCGTCGAAGTAAATACCTTCGTGTTTTTCTCCCTTTTTTGCAGCTACTTTTTCAAAGTTCCGAATACGTGGAGTTTTTACCTCTGTCTGGTCAATACAAACCGGTATGGTTACAGTGCTAACCTTGTTCATCACAGGTTTCCAGAAGTTATCCTGAATTTCGACCTGAGAGAAATTTACCGGCTCCATTTTCAGAACAGCATTCTGTGCTTTTAGCTTAGCTGTCAGCACTGTGGTTCCACAGATCAAGACAACAATTAATAGTTTATTCATTTCTTTAATTTTAAGAATGAGGGAATGCCTCTGGTGATGTGTAAGTTATGTATGTTAGCAATAAGGCAGCTTCATCTGGGTACAGATGAAGCTGCCAAACTACCCACTTATAAATTTCTAGATCAATTTACAATTCTTATTTTCCGGCATATGCAGGATTCTGAACTAAAAGTGTGTTTGCATTCAAAGCAGGTTGAGGTATCGGAAATACCGTGCGGTAATCGCCCTGAGGCTTATGTGAAAGCCAGCTTTTTGTAGTGAAAATGCCAAACCGAATATTGTCGATACGTCGGTGTGCTTCCCATCCAAATTCCCAGCCCAGCTCATCCAGGAATCCTCCATATTGAACAGGAGCTGTATTCCCAGGATCAACAATCTTGTAATTTTCCACATAACCGTAGTTATACTTCGAAGGTCCCATCAGTTGAGCACCCGTTACAGTCGCCTTTGACGGATTATTTTTAAATGCCCGGCTCCTGATTTGAGAAACAATGACAGCTGCTTCATCAGTCTTGTTGGTTCGGAGTAAACATTCCGCTTTCATCATTAGGATATGGGCATAGCGGAATAACGGGAAGTCATTATCCAGATTATTCATCGCCTTTTCCTTTACAGCAAATTTATTCATCCTGGCACCTTCTAATTCACCAATGTATAAACCATCTGGTAATGAATTTACAAGGACAAAAGGAGTAACACCATCACTGGCAGTAATAATCTTTCCATCAAGTGTATATTGCTGGCCCAATAGCCAAGTGTCCATAAGTCTTTCGTCATCTGCATCATAAGTGTTCACAAACTGGGGAACTCCTACAACACCTCCGAATCCCCAGGGAGTTGCCTGCATGTTCGATTTTGCATTGAATTTTCCATTCCACGAGTACATTTCGACATAAAATCCAGTTCCCACTTTTTCATCAAATGGCACAGCAAAGACAATCTCTTTTGAGTTTTCATTACGAGTTTGAAAAATATCCTTGTAATTGGCCTCCAGATTGTATTTTCCGCTGGCAATAATATCGTTACATTGTTGCAAGCAGTCAGCCCATTTCGCTTCATTTACATATACTTGGGCATTCAGATAAATGTTGGCCAGCAATGCTTTGGCTGCCCATTTGTTGAAACGACCGTACATCGACTGATCGCTTTTTTCGCTCAGACTAGGTATCGACTGGGTTATCTCGTTTACAACAAAGTTATAGATGTCTTTACGTGGTGTTTTTGGGAGTAATTCGCCCTGCACAGCTGTTGTATCCAGAGGAACATCACCAAAATTGTCGAGCAGTAACCAGTAATACAATGCACGTGCGACACGCATTTCACCAATAAGCGAGGCTTTGGAAATACCGCCGGTTACCGGAACCTGTCCTGATCTGATTTGTCCAATTACCCGGTTGGCGCTTAACACACCGGCGTAAAAGTTATTCCATCCGTTAGCCAATTGAGGAGTTTCCGAGTTCCAGGTATGGAGATGCATTTTTTTATAAATACCACCATCGTCCCAGCCCGAAGCATTGGCAGGGTGACACATTTCATCGGAAGTGGTCTCCTGAATATTGTACCAATCCCAATGTCCAAAGTTATTCCTCAACTTGGCATAAACAACTCCCATAGCACTGAAAGGGTCATCAAATTTATAAGAGCTTGCAGATGCGTCGCTGTATGTAATTTCATTCAAATCATTATTACAACCCGAAATGATGATTGAAATAAGGGCAATAAAAAATGATGTTTTTATTATTGTTTTCATAAATAATTCTCTTTTAAGTTGTTAAAATGTTAGGAAGCATCCAAGAGTGTAGGTTGTAGAAGCAGGGTATCTGCCTTTGCTGTCAATACCGGGAACCAGGTTGTTACCACCAAAACTTGTACTGATTTCAGGATCAATCCCTGTGTATTTGGTGAATGTAACAAGGTTTGAACCTGATGCATAGATCCTAATCTTTTTAATGATTTTTTGATTTTTGATTGTCATATTGTATCCAACAGTGACATTGTCAATCTTCCAGTAATCACCATCTTCCACGTAGTAACTTACAAAGTTGAGTGACTGGTCATCGGCCAATGGGACCTTGTTGTAAATTTTATCATATGACGAAGCCAGAATGTTACCACGGTTAAGCATCACAGGCGCTCCATATTGCATTTTGGGGTAGTTAACAATCTGGAATCCAAAGGCGCCACGCATGGTAACATTCAAATCAAAATTCTTGTAACTAACGGTGTTATTCCAACTCAGGTAAGATTTTGGTGTACCGTTTCCCAGTACCTGTTTGTCATCAGCCTGTTGGTCCAGAATTGGTTTTGGCTTACCATCTTTCCCTTCGATAATCCAATGTCCTGTTGCATCAATATCAACAGTTTTGAAGCCCCAAAAATTGCCAATTGGCTGGCCAATCTTAACTCGGGTGAAATTGGCCTGGATAGGCTCACCAGAAGCTCCTGCATCAAAATAACCACTGGCAATCGAGAAGTTTTTATCGTTGAGTGAAACCAGCTTGTTTTTGTTATATGAGAAGCTAAGAGATGAATTCCACTCAATATTTTTTGTCCGAACGGGGATGGCGTTAACCTGAATTTCGACCCCTTTATTTTCCATGGTAGCAGCATTTGCTCTCAAAGTTGACAAAAGGTATGGAGGGGTGGAAACCGGATAGTCAAATAATAAATCCTTAGTGGTTCGTTTATAAACATCAATCGATCCTGAGATTCGGTCATGAAGTAATCCAAAATCCAATCCCATGTTAATCTCTTCTTTCTTTTCCCATCTCAAATCAGGATTAGGATTAATCGATGGATCAACGGTCTGTACCCATTGGCCATTGTTTAAAGCATAGGTATTAAAATTTATAAGTGACAGCGAGCGGTATGGGTCACTAGGCTCGGTACCTGTAATACCATAACCTGCACGAAGCTTGAGGTTCGAAATCGTCGACAGGTTGCTCATGAAACGTTCTTTCTGAATGTTCCATCCTACCGAAACTGCAGGAAAATTACCCCATTTGTGATTTTCACCGAATTTCGAAGATCCTTCGTGACGTAAACTAGCCATCACAAGATATTTGTTCATGTAGGCATAATTAATACGGCCAAAGAATCCAACCAGCTTATTCTGACTTTGATACGATGAAATAGGAGCATCACCACGTTTTAACGCTTTCCCGGCACCCATATTGTTATAATCAAAGGCATCAGTCGGGAAATCCCAGTTTTGCATCCAGTAATCTTGGTAGCTGTTATTGCGCCAGCTGTAACCAGCTAATGCATTAATCGAATGATCTTTAATTGCTTTGGTGTACTGAGCAGTAAGTTCAAAAAGTTCTTCAAGCGTACGGGTTGTTCCACGGGAAGCAAATCCATTCCGGCCATCATGCAAAGTCGAGTAATGCTTTTTTGTTTCGTAGTATCCACGTGTACTATTATACAAATCTCTCGATCCCAGCATCTTTATATTCAAGCCATTGATTGGTAAAAAAGTGATAGTTCCTATGGTACGCAAATCGTTGTTCTGGTTTAATCCGTGGGTTTCGTTCAATAATGATAATGGATTCATATAATCTGTTTTATCAACATGTTCTACCCAACTGCCATCGTCATTTTTCGGACGATCAGTCGGATTGTAAGTCAATCCGTTCCGGTAAACATTATTATTAAAACTACCACCATCTGATCCAGAAAAATATTCCTGCTGATAACCGGTAATGTTTCCGCTCAGCTTTATTATACCATTGAATAGATTCTGTGTAATTTCCAACCTTGGAACAATCATGGTGTTGTCTGATTTTTTAATGATTCCCTCTGAACTGCGGTAGTTGATATTAGCCACGTAGGTGGTATTCTTTGAACCTCCCTTAATATTGACATTATGAACCTGTGAGATTGGTGTTTGCAGTATTTCATCCAGCCAGTTGGTATTATAGCCATAATCAACTGCTCCCGGTTTATTTTTAGCCACAATCGCACGGTATTGATCGGCATCCATGAAATCAAGTTTCTTGGTAATTTTCTGAGTGCTTACATAGCTATTGACTTCAATCGATGCAGGCATTTCACCATCTACTTTTTTGGTGGTGATCAGGATTACGCCATTGGTACCTCTTGTACCATAAATAGCAGCAGCCGAACCATCTTTTAATACATCTATAGATTCAATATCTTCCGGAGCCACCACATTAAGCGATCCGGGTACACCATCAATTAAGATTAGTGGGCTTGTTCCTGAAACCAAGGTAGTGATACCTCTTAAGTTAATCTGTGAAGTATTTACCGGGTTTCCATCAGGATTCGTAATACTTAGACCTGCAATTTTACCCTTAATCAGTTGAGAAGCATCAGAAACCGACCCTTTAATGAAATTCTCTGATTTAACATTTGATATGGCTGTAGTCAGTTGCTCTCTTTTCTGGGTTCCATAACCTATTGCTACAACTTCATCCAGTCCAACGGTTTCTTCTTCCATCAGGATGTCAATTGTAGTCTTGTTTCCGACCGAAATTTCCTTTGATTTCATTCCTACAAATGAAAACTGTAATACAGCATTATTATGCACATTACCAAGAGTATAAATTCCATTCACGTCAGTTATCGTTCCGGTGGTTGTACCTTTGATAACCACCGAAACTCCGGGGAGTGGCGCTCTGGATGAATCGGTTACTTTTCCGGAGACATTCTTATTCTGCTGAGTGGATGATGATTCATTTGTTGTATCAACATTTTTAAGAATAATTATCCTGTCTTTCCTTTCAAATTTTATATCACATCCAGAAAATAAGATGCTTAACACATCATCAAGATTTTTATTGTCAACATTAAGTGAAACCTTCCTATTTACATCAATGAATTTTTCACTGTACATGAAGTTGCAGCCACATTTATCCTCTAACTTAGAGAGAACTTCTTTTAGTGCTACGTTTTCGATTTTAATGCTAACCGTTTGTGAAAAGAGATTACTTGCGAAAATGCTTAAAGACGAAAGCATTATTAAAAAAATGGTTAGTCTCATAATTTTAAATAGTTTTTTCATTATGGGAACAGTTCGCTCCCAATCAACACAACAATTTTTTTTCATAAATTTGTATTGTTAAAATTAGAATTATCCCTGTTTGCATCAGGGCTGATTTAACTCTTGAGGGAAATGCGTCAACATTTCCCTTTTTTTAATTGTCTGTTACTTCATAAGTTTTAGTTTTAGTTCTACAAGGTCTTTCTTTTTTCTAATGATATTTTTTGCTTCGAATAGGTTCCATCAGGGAGTTTCTCTCTTGGATATAATTTAAAATTGACAGGTGTCGCATGTGTTAGCAGTTCGAGAATCTGTACGAGCGATTCGTCAACAAACTTTACAGTGTATGTATAATCTTTGATGTCTTCACTAAATTTAATGTCAACATTGAATATCCGGCTAAGTCTTTCTGAAACTTCTGCGATACTTGCGTTATCAAAAACCAGGAGCCCATCTTTCCAGGCAATGAATTTTCTCATATCACCCTCCGCTATCGAAATTTTTCCAGTTTTTGCATTGTAATCAACATGTTGCCCCGGGGTTAATGATTCAAGCGTATTTGTAATTCCATCAGCATTTTTATCCAATACGACCTTCCCTTCCACCAGAGTGGTTGATACTAAATCATTTTCCGGATATGTCATTACGTTGAATTTTGTACCTAAAGCCTTGATTTGAACATTCTTTGCCTTAACGATAAAAGGGTGTTCGGGGTCATGATTAACTTCAAAAAATCCCTCTCCAACTAACTTTAGTTCTCGTGTTTTGCCAACGAAAAAGCGTGGATACCTGATTTTACTACCACAATTCAAATGGACTATAGTTCCATCCGACAATTGTACCGAGGTTCTCGATCCAATAGGAGCAGAAATTTCAAGAGAATCAACTACTCCATCCTTAATTCGGGAAGTAAGAATGAGAGGGTTTGAAAAAATATAAAACATAAAAGCTAGAACAGGCAGCAAGAGGATCGCAGCAGCCCGGGTTAACCAATTTAATGTTACATTGTTTTTTCTCAAAGGTGTTTCTTCCTTCAAGTCTTTACCATTTATATTTATTTGGTGATGAATTTTATTCAGGAGTAAACCAAACTTGTCATCAGAGTACTCTGTGAACTTATTTTCTGCGGAGTTATTCCAGTCTTTCTCAATTAAAATACGGCCAGAAGTACGGCTGGCCTCATTCTCAACCCAATGTATAACTGTCTCCAATTCTTTTGGGTTACACTGGTTATTCAGGTACTTTATCAATAAAGCTTCATTCATTAATTCTACAAGGATAAAATTGATATATCGAAATCATACATTGGCGAATCCATAATATAATACGCAGAGTATATTGTATAGGACTAATGAAAATTCGCTTTTTTTCCCTACAAGAATAGATATACAAAAAAGGCATTGATAATTAAGCCATTATTAATTCTGGCTCGGAGGAAGTTTAAAGTAGTAACGATATGATTCTTTACTGTATTTGAAGATATTCCCAGCCTTTTTGCTATCTCCTCATGAGATAATCCTTCTTCTCTACTAAGCAGAAATATCTCTTTTTGTCTTGGTGTTAATTCGGAGAGCAGAGATTGTATCTGATCATTCAATTCCCTGTAATATACGTCGTCCGTCAATTCAAATACATTTTCAGCTACTTGTAAGTTTTTTAAATAGGCAATGTATTTCTTCTCGGTCACCCGTTTACGTAAAAGGCTAATCGTTGAGTTATAGGATATTGTAAAAATATAAGATTCAAAAGAAGAGTAAACATCGATCTTGTTTCTGTTTTCCCAAATTTTCAGAAAGACTTCCTGCACTATTTCTTCCGTATCGGATTCAGACTTAACATATCGAATCACAAAAGCAAAAATCCGCTTACAATACCGTTCGTATATCCCGTCAAACGCAAGCATATCTCCCTCTTTTAGAAGATTCAGAAGTTCACTATTTGATGTCAGGCTACTCAAAACTGGAATTATTAGGGTAGGCAAATATAGATTTTTTAGAATTATACCGAAAATTGAAATATCAAAATTGAATATGGTAATAGTATTAATCTAACGCGGCATGACTTGTTTGATTATACTCCAAAAAGTCTTTATACTTTCTCTCATAAAATCTAACATTTAAAAACTTGATCGAATATATGCCGTAGCTTAAATATATTCAATCAAGTTCCGCCTTCCTCTTTTTATAATCAGGTAATCACCAGAGACAGACACCCAGCAATCACAACATCGCTAAAGTGAGCCCTCTTTTATTTGATGGAAGCAATTAAACCAATCACATTTTAATACACATCGTGGGTGTAATTAGCCTTAATACCAAATTATCTCTTATCTGGACAGCCGAATGTGGAGAAAGATAGAATTGCACCAGACAAGCATTATTGGCAAACATTTAAATTCCAAAAAAAGCTTTGTTATGCTATATTGTTCAAAGTTTTACTCATTCAATAAATAAATGCGAATTTCAGATACACTGGACTTTGGATTTACATCAAATGTTATTTGCCCCTGCCTGCCACTGTTCAGCATTTTTAACATGTGGCCGTTTATCGTAATCACATATTTTTTGTTCGCTTTCAACTGGAATACAGAATAGTTTACTATTCCATCACTATCAGGGAAAGTCTGATTCCAGATACATTCGTTGTCTTTCCATTTTACAATTTCAAGAGAAAGACTTCTGCCATTTATCAGTTTTGCCTCTAGCGAGCAAGTATTGTTGTTCTTATTATAATATTCAAGCTCGTTCATTCTGGTATTAAATCCAAAATCAGTTGTTGAACTTAGCTTAAACTGAGAATTGAAAATAGAATAACGGCCTTTATCTAACGTGATTTCAAGTCTATTTCCTCTGAAAGCATATTTCAAAGTTGTACCCATCAGTTTTTCCGGCAAATGAGGATTAAGGTACATTCGATTATACATTGGGTTGATTCCATAAATTGATTTATAAAGACCAACAATAGCCAAACTATTCCCGGAAAGAATATCGTCTCCCAGACCATCCTGTTTTTGACGACCATAGCGTTGAAAGGCCAAGCCATCTTTCTGGTATTGAGCAAGAATATTCTCGACATATTTAAGAGCCAATTCTGGTTTATAGGAAGCATAAGCGTCAACGCCAAGTGCTCCCCACGACAAAAAGATGTCGCCATTTTCATAATTAGCGAATGGAAATTGCCAGTCATTTCCTTCTCCCGGAGCGTATGAATACATGCATAGTGGCCAGGCAAACAGCTTTTCTTTTCGCATTTGTTCCTCAACCTGATTAAGTATAGCTATTTTTCTCTGCTCATTATCACAAATGCCATAGGCAATCGCCATGAAGTTAACGGGTATAACCAGATTGTTGCCATGAATCGATCGATCCTTGTCCAGCCAATGGACATACCAGTTATTTTTTTCATCCCAAAAACCGCCATTTTTTGTTGGCTTGTTAAAACTGGTTTTCAACATCGAGGCATACTCGGAGTAATAACCTGCCCTACCCTGATCACCAAGTTGCTTTTCGATATCCGACCACAAAATGAGGGCATAATAAAGTTTGGCATTTACAAATGCGTTTTCGTACGAAGCCCAGATAATGTCAATCCAATCACTACCTTTTTTTTCAATATGACTATTAGTCTTCATTTCCACCAAGTGGTTCCCATTGGTATCTCGCTTCAACATATATTCCAACGCATTTTCACAAGACGCCTTATGTCTTCTGACCCAGTCTAAATCGCCACACTGATTGTAAAGTTCAGAAACATTGGTCACAAAATCCGGATTCGAATCAAGTAAATATCCCCATTGCGCTTCATAAAAACCCAGTGCGGTTGCCGTTCCGGCCATCGCATCTTCATCGGTATAGGCCCATCTGGACAGAACCCTACCATCTGGTTGGATAGCATTGTCTTTGTAATAATCCAGACAGCGTTTATATCCTTCCAGGTAATTCGGATCATTGATTGCTATACCCAGCAGACCAATGTATTGTTCATGCAGGCAGATAGGACCATAAGGGGTATGCCAGCTGTTACCCCCAAAGAGCTTGGCATCGATAACCCCGATACGGGCAATTGTATTCAGGAGGTTGGAAACCTGTTTACCGTCGATTCCGGCCATCTCTCCCCTACCGTATTCTTTATTGTAATCGAGCCACAAAAACGAGACTGATTCTGAATATCTTCCAGATGGGACCTCAAACGAATCCCAGACATCTGTTTTTCCGCGAATAAACCGCCTCCTTTTAGTGCCGGCATCGTACCGGAGTCTCATTTCGCGATCAGAAACCAAAACGTTGTACACCAACAAATCGTCGCCTGAACGTGTGAATTTCGATACTATTTCTTTTCCAGGCACCGAGGCAGCTACTTTCAACGCATTGCCATTGGCGCTGTTCCAGAAAACAGACGACTGCGAATGAACACCATAGGTACAGAGCTTCTCGTTGAAGAGATAAAACCAAGCCAAGCCTCCATAATCCAGAAATGCACCGTCCCAGGTTTTAATATCTTTGAAATTTACAGAAGGAAATGCCACTTCTTCAGCTATAAAAGAATTCGGAACCGTCCGGTCAATGTTGAGTTTTATGTCTTCGTTTGTGATGCAAAAAGTCCATATTTCATTTACCTGAATCCGATCGTTACCATAATGGATATTAGAAACTATAACCTTATCAGCAGCAACGTTGATTTTGGGTAGCGAATCCAGATTGCGTGTCGAGAAATTGCTACTCGAAGTACGAATCTCTGAAAATATTCCGGACTGATTGTCAAGTACTGATTCGTCATTTATTTTCATTTCCGTCACCACACACTTCGAATTATAATCGAGTGTCATTTGGAGTTTACTATTTCCAAATACAACTTTTTTTTCATTCGGATAATCTTCAAGTCGGATTTGTCCTGATGCACTGAAGCAACCATACAGAATAATCAGAAAAGTCAGCTTCAGAAATGAGCGATTTGATGTCATGGATATTTTATTTAGTGGCGTTCTTTCCCTTCAAATTTAATACAATAATGTTGCCTGACGGAGCGACTCTAAACGCTATATTCTGCTGTGGCTTGGAAACCGTTCCTTTGTTTGCAAAAACAGTGTAAATCTGCCCCTCAAATTCGCAATTGATCGTTTTTGATTCAATTTTTGTGAAAGGCAGTTTCGCATCAGTTTTTGCCGTCATGTCAAGAAACCAGTCAACAACCTTGCTGCTTTCTAATTTCAGGATTATTTGACTTTCGTTAAGTTCAATAATCAATCTCCCGGCGACTGTTTTCAATGGCCACGAGACGCACAGGTTGCCTTTTTGGTGACTGGTCACTAAAGGGGTCCCCCCTTCAACCAAAATTTCGTTGCCGGCCACCATCGCTTTCAAATATAATCCCGCAGTTTCTCCCTGTGAACTCCAAACATGTCCGTCGACAAAGGGAAGAGTGAAGAAAAAACACTCATTTGAATTCACTCGTTCAGTAAGGTATTTCGATTCAAAATTTTCGTCAAACAAATGAATATCACGAAATCGTAATGTCCCATTTTCCCAAAACAAATTTGTCCTGTAAAAACGGCTGTTAAACCATACAGTTTTCACGTCGTCCCGTTGCAGATCATTATTGATGGTTACAGAAGTCGTTGGTGTTGTTTTATAATTTACTTTAAACCATTCTCCCGATTGGGCTAGCGTTTCAACTCTCACTTTATTCTGATCTCTCAACTGGGCGATTAAAGGCATCTGTATCTGAAAACCTTTCTCAACTGAAGACCAGATAAATGAGTTCTCCTGCCCTGCCTGCGTGTAAGCAAACTCCAAACATTCACCATTGACAAACTCATTCAGGTACCAGTTTACCCAAGTCGAATCTCCACCAGCTTTTGGATATACCGGTTCTAAAGTGATCACTCCCTGCCGTCTGTTTCCTATACCATTTTCGTATTGGCGAACCGGATCGCTTCCCAGCATTCGGAATATTGGTACCGGAATTTGATTTTCTTCATTCTGGGCGGGCATATATGCATTCTTTTTACTTGGATAATAGGCCTGATTCCAGTAACCGCCCCAAAGCGTATAGCCATCAGTTCCAATCTGGTCTTTACAATTGCATGACGCAACTATCCCATATTTCTGGTACATATAATTCAGCGTGTGCTCATCAATAAACCAAGACCCAACTGACTTGGGGTAATGCCCGAATATTTTTTTAAAGTCCTTCATATAAACATCCGCCAATTTCTCGCGCTCCTCAGGTGTATATCCTGTTGAAAAACCAACGTCAGCATGCCAGTCCCAGGGATATCGGCCACGCCATTTCAGTCCGGCATTTTCAACCAGAGGCTGTGGTATTTCCCACCATGCCCCAATATCAAACGAATCTGTAGGTAAACCCTTCAACAAGCTTTGATACCTGGAATCCATCAAAGCATCGTACTGCAACAAGAAAGTTCCACCAAGATGAAATTTACGCATTATCTCAAGCTGCTTTACCGTTGTTTCAAAAAGAACCGTTTCAGTAATTTTTTCGTCGCGAGGCTCAAGTAACCGAACGAAATTGATGATATTTACAATTTTAGGACGGGTTGATTCATGCTTCAATTTTTCAAATTTATCTGAAGTTTGAAAGGAAAATAGAGAAATGGTTACTCCAAGTAAAAATGTTGCGAACATTCCTTTAGAATTCAAGCTTTTTAGTCCAGAGGTTTTTCTGATTTTCATATTTCCGCTTATAATTTATTCTCTACTGTTACTTCATTAATTGGGGATAATACTTCCTAATAAGTGCTTTTGCATCTTCGGAAAGATCTTCAATGTTACGTGGTTTATCCTTTAATCTAGTTTGCTTCTGGTTGATCTCACCCATTAGGCTCCAGTTCCGGGTAGTACCCGAAACTGGCTCTTTAGCCTTCAGGGTATAGTTGGTGAAATCTATTACATTTTCCTCATTGGTTTTCATATTGCGCAAAAGTGCCAATCTGAATTTTCCATTCATGAACCACCGAATTTCTTTGTCTGCATCAGAACCTCCAATTCCGGATCCTTTTTCTTCAAAACGGTAGTTAAAATTATTGGTTTTAAAATGGGCTCTCCAGATCATACCGAATTCTCCCTGCGTGACAAACTTAGTATTTGGCCAGCGTTTTCTGATTTCATCCAACCACCGTGTCAGATCCGAAACATCGTTTGGCAGGCAAAGCTCCCAACAATTGGTCACCCAAGCAAAACCATTCAACTCCAATCCTCTGTCATAATGAATTGCCGTTGTGTGCATCATTTCTTCAAGACCAACCTTCGCCCCAAATTTGCTGAGCGTTTCAATAGGCCCAACTCCCATTCTGCTATTAAAGCCTTCGGCAAATCCTTCTCTCCTGGCAGCCAAAAAATCCATGGTCCAACCGTCTAGGTTCACACAATCAATCAAATCGTTCTCGGTCTGACCAGGTTTACAAAAGTGCTCTTTTGAAGGATAATAAGGATAGGAAACCGATCCATCACCATCTTGGTTGTCAATTGCATATTGACTCCAGATATTTCCCTGGCAAACATGAACTCCTTCCACTGTTGCTAAATACTCCTGGTTTTCAGAAGCCAGAAATCCAGCAACAACACTTAGCGGACGGTAATTCCTTCCTACAAATTCGGAAACTTTAGCCAATCCATCATGTAAATCCTTATTAACCTGGTCAATCGAATTGTAAGCATTTGAAAAATACGCACCAGGAATAAATGTAACTTCATCCCCATATTTGTAATGATAACCAGCAACCAATTGCCGGATTTGCCGATAATTTGCCGACGTGTCATGCAAAGCCAGCCAACTAAAGGCCCACGTTATTGGGGCTCCTGGGAAACCGGATTGAATTGCTTCTCTAAATTTTTTAACCCGATCAGGTGTATGTAACGTGCGCTCATCCTCACCCACATTTTTATTCCGTGATACCTCTATTTGATTAACCCGGATGACCGTATTGAATGTCAAGAAACGGTTTCCCATCAGCGGAGTATTTTTGAGTGGGTTACTCCAAGTGCAATGGGCCGAACAAATAAGTAACACAAAGTATATAGCAGAAATAACTTTTTTCATAAATTTTATCATTCAATTGTATAATGAAAATGAGATGAATAACATTGAATTATCCACCCCATTTTCTAAAAAACCTATTCATTTCAGAATCACCATCCTGGATTCTGCTTCAAACTTGGATTAAGCGAAATCTGCTTAGTTGGTAATGGCATCAAATAATTTTTCGATGGATTGAAGCTGCGCTGTGAGCCTGGCTGCAATACTTTGTACCCGTTTTCCAGTTGGTTTGCAGGTAAATTGTAGAAAACTCCAGGAGTACTGTTATCGTCCACTGTTATAGTTGGTGAGTCCCACTGAGTACCCGAAACTTTAATGCTTAAAACAGTTTTAGGAAGTTCAGTCTCTGCTGTTTTCCATCTGCGAAGGTCATCCCAACGGAATCCTTCAAAAGCTAATTCTACGGTCCTTTCTCTCCGAATTTCGGTTCTCATATCCAAACCATTGGCCTGTACAAGTGCATTGGTCAGATGAGCCATCTGAACCCTATCTCGTAAGACATTGATTGTTAAGTCCAAATCAGAATCGGAAATTGAACCCTCTATTTCAAATTTAGCTTCAGCATAGATAAGTAATACCTCAGCAAAACGCATGATATTGTAATCATAATTACTATCAGAAGTACTGCCTAATGCAGAAATTTCTGATATATATTTATAAAGCATATAGCCTGAGTTTATATTTCGATTGTTTCCTACTCCAGGCCATTGCGGGCTTGGAGAATCAAACTGAGGCCTTTTAATAGAAATTGCCGGCATAATTAATGATTGTTGCATCCGGGGATCTCTGTTGCTAAATTCTGATCGGCATGAATTATATCCCATAAATAAGGACGACTTCTCTATTGGCAATCCGTCATTACACAAGTACATATCGGCAATCTTCTTAGTTGGATTCATTTCTCCCCACGAAACGCCATACATCCAAGTATTATAATTGATGTTTATTCTTGAATGTTTCGCAAGTATTGATTCAGGATTATTCATACTTGTATTGTCAATAAACATATACCGATAGCTGTTAATTCCCTTCACATTGTATAATGAATATACTTTGCTGTCAATAACGCTCTTTGATTCCGACACAGCCATATTTAGTAATGTAGTTGCATCGCCGGATTGATGAAATTTACGCCAGGTTCCTTCGAACAGGCAGACACGCGCTTTGAAAGCCTTTGCCGCTTCTTTACAGATCCGCCCTGTTTCTGAACTACTTTGAGTATTCAAATAGGAAATCGCTTTGTCTAAATCTGCAAGTACGAAATCGACAACTTCATTTCTAGGTGTACGTGCACTGAATACTTCTGGATCACTTGGATTTAATACCTTGTCAATTAGAGGTATGTCTCCATAATTTTTCAACAATCGGAAATAAGCATATGCACGAAAGAAATAACCTTCACCCAAATAAGACAAAAAGTCATTTTTGATTGCTGAGCTTTCTCCTTGTTCAATCAACTTATTCGCATTTCTAATGCTTGAATATGTTCCATTCCAAGTGTCATCATTTTCCGGAGCCACGTATGTTCCTGAGCTAATCGCATCCGACTGCATTCCGAAGGCAATGTCCGACCAGTCATCATTGGTATTTGGATCGTCCAGCGTTGACGAGTAAAACCAGTTTGCTGCCAGTTTAAAATCGTTGGCAGATTTCCAAAAGGTCACATCGGTAATTTCCGATTCAGGTTTCAAATCGAGGTAATTTCCGCAAGCCGACAGAAACAGCAGAAGTACCCCAAAATTTAATATGTGAATGATTAAATTATTCTTTTTCATGATTCTTCAATTTTAAAAGTGTACATTAATACCGCAAGAGAATGTCCGATACATGGGATAGTTACCTTCGGAAGTATTTTCTTCAGAGTCGTAGTTTTTGCCCCATGTTCCTTTGGTAAACTCAAAAATGTCTTGTCCGCTCAGATAAATGCGAACATCTTTCAAATTCAGCTTGCTTAACACTATATTATTAAATGTATATCCTAATGTGATGTTCTTTACCCGAAGGTATTTTGTGTTTTCAAGATAAATGGACGAACACTGATAGTTGTATGATTTTACCGTCCCGTTATTTGATAGACGAGGATATTTAGCATCGACATTTTCTTCTGTAAATGTTTTTCCGTAGAAATAATCCAAAGGCTGGAACCATGAGTACCTCAATGGAACACCAAAGTTTCCATTGCCACGCCAAGTATACTTGTTACCTGTTCCTTGAAGAATCACGCTAAAATCGAAATTCTTATATTTCAATCCCGCATTGATTCCGTAAGTTAATTTTGGATCAGCGGAACCAAGAAATACGGCATCGCCGGCAAACCCTTTTGTTTTGTCTCCGTAAGCTGTAATCTGTCCATCGCCATCGATATCTTCGTAAAGTACATCTCCAACACCAAGTCCTTTGTAACCACTTGTTTGTGTATTGGGGACAATACCTTTCCCTGCAAATTTTGCTGCATAAGTATTTAATTCTTCTTGGGTACGAATAACAGAAGCTTTATAACCAAAATACGAATTCAAAGCATATCCTTGACGTGCCGTTGTCATGCCCACATTGTATGAATCCTGTCCCTGAAGGTTCGTAAGTTTGTTTTTATTGTAGTTTATTACAAATCCTAAATTAAATTGTACATCCCTGACATTTCCGTTCCAATTGCCTGTTAATTCCCAGCCTTTAGACAAAAGAGTCCCGGCATTAGATGTTGGCGCAGATGCACCAAGAACAGAAGGATAAGCAACACTGACCAGCATATTTTTATTTTCTTTCTGGTAAATATCGAAGCTTGCTGTTAGTTTGGAGTTGAAAAAGCCAAAATCAAATCCCAAGTTTTTTGTTTCAATTGTTTCCCAAGTGCGGCTAGGAGAAGCGATACCATTCATTGAAGCCAATTTTGATACCGTGGAACCATCAATAGGGTACTGACCGCCAATGTTGATCAACTGAATATAATCAAACAAACCCAGAGCGCTAATATCCTGGTTTCCCGCTTTACCCCATGAAACCCTGGTTTTCAAAAGATTCAATACATCTTTGTTTATAATTGACTTAAAGAAGGGCTCTTCGGATATCTTCCATGCCAACGAAACACTTGGATAAATTTCACTCCATCGTTTATCTGGGGAGAACTTTGAACTACCGTCTTTTCGAAATGTACCGTCTAGGTAATATTTCCCGTTAAATGAATAGCTAGCTCGCCCGAAGTACGAGAGCAACCCCCATGAGTTATTGTCCCAATAATCTCCCACGCTAAGATTCTTAGGATTAGACAATGGCAACACAAATATTTCGTTACTGGAGAAGTCTGCACCATATATATACTTTGATTTACGGGAAAATTCCTCCCGTGATGCGCCGGCCATTAAAGCAATATTATGCTTTTTAATTGTGGCGCTATAGTTCAAGTAAGAATTAAAGTTTTTATATATAGAGTAGTTATCACTATAATATGCCGAATTTGGCGAATTTCGTGTAATTCCAAATGTCTGATTATCCCAGTTGTATGAATTAAATGTTGAATAATAAGCATTATCATTATAATGTCCAATATTCACGGCCGCCTGACCGGTCCACACCAAACCTTTTAAAAGCTCCCAATCTATTTTAAAATTATTACTTAGCATTGTATTCTTCGTATCCCGGCTTCCTCCCTCTTCCAATTCCTGAAATGGATTCTCATAACCTTGATATGTATAATATCTTCCTGCTGGATTTCGATAAGGAACATATGTAAAAACCTTTAATGCGTTATTGATTGCATCATCAACCTGAGATGGCTCTTTTATAATTTGGTCATCATATGCGACATTCAAATCTAGGTTCACATTTTTGGTAAGCTTTGAATGAATTTTCGTTCTCAGATTATATCTTTCAGAAAAGTTATTTCCAACAGATATGTTACCATCATCACTTAAATAGCCTGCTGATACTAAATAACTGGAATAATCAGTTCCTCCGGAAATACTAAAATTATGGGTCTGCCGTAACGAGGTTTTAAACACATCTCGATACCAATTATGTGATTGATAAAACATAGGATATGATTCTACTCCCCAATTTTCTCCCGGGCCGGTACCTGAATCATTGGTTGCAATCTTGGTTAAAGTTGCATCTGAAAACGTCTGTTTATCTCCATCATTTGAATTAGCTTCATTAAACATTTTCACGAAATGTTCCGTTGTTGATGGATTTTTCAAAAAAGAAGGATTCTTTAGTGCAAAGTTGTATGAGTAAGCAACAAGGGGTCTATCTGTTTTTTTTCCACTTTTAGTTGTTATTAAGATTACTCCATCCGCAGCTCTTGCCCCGTAAATTGCGGCAGAAGCATCCTTTAGTACAGTTAGATTATCAATATCATCTGGATTTATCATAGCAATATCACCAGGTACTCCATCAATTAAGATAAGAGGCACATTCCCGTTAACTGATGATGTTCCTCTAATTTGAAGAGCATAATCTTGCCGTCCAGGCTTTCCGCTTTGGCGGGTAACGGTAATTCCGGGAACCATTCCCTGTATTGCTTCCATCGTACCACTCACCGGTCGGGATTCAATTTTATCCGAATTAAATTTTGAAATGGAGCCAGTCAACTCACCCTTTAATTTGGTCCCATACCCGATTGCAACAACTTCTTCGATACCAACAGTTTCCTCTGCCAATACAATATTAATGCTGTTTTTATCCTCAACCTTTACTTCCTGTGTTTTCATTCCCACAAACGAAAATTGCAAAACCGTATTTTCAGAAACTTTGGGAAGAATATATTTCCCATCCGAACCAGTGATAACACCATTTGTTGTACCTTTCACTACAACTGATACTCCTGGCAGTGGAGAGCCAGAAGAATCGGTTACCTTCCCGGAAACTGAACGAAATTGTTGGGATGTAGTACTAAGTTCACTATCTTTTGGAGTAATAATTATGTGTTTCCCAATCATTTGGTAATTCACACCATTTTCAAAAAGTTGATTAAGAATGGCTCCAACTGTTTCATCCTTAACGTTAATACTTACTTCACGATTAATATCAATTTTCTGGTTATCATACATGAAAGAGTATTCTGTACGGCTTTCAATATAATTCAATACACTTTCGATACTAGAATTTTTAAATTCCAGAGATAGTTTTGCATTTTGGGAATAGCTCTTTCCAAAACTGCCTAATAGTCCTACAAAACAAATGAGCATCACTGTTATTCTCATGACTCTCAGTAATTTAAAAGCAAAAGGACTAAATGACCCAAGTCCTCCTGATTCATGTTTTTTTTTCATATTTTTGTTTGGGTTTTTGTAGCTTTCTGATAAGTTAAATCGCCAAATTTTTTATCGGATCACTACGGTTAAAAATCTATTTTGCATTTAACACATACAGGCTTGCCTCTCGGGCAAGCTTGTATTTTTTATACCGGGCTTGTCTTAAATCATAGGCAAATCATTTATTTAGTTTTGTATTTATTTCCACATCTTTCCCATTAATTTTGTAATCAAAAGGTGTCATTACCTGCATCATTTCTAAGACTTCTTTAAACGATTCAGTCTTTATTTTGAAGGTATAATTGTGACCTCCGATCATTTTTTGATCGATGGTGATTTTTACGCCATACCAGCTTTCGAGGGATTCAAAAACCTCGTCAATAGTAGTATTCCTAAATATCAGCTCATTATTTTTCCAAGCAGAAACTATATCGGGATTCTCCCTCCCGAAAGTAACTTCTCCCGATGATTTATTTAGGGTTGCCTGCTCTCCCTTTCTAAGTTGTTTTATTTCTTTTAGGTTATTGATAATTCCAACTACTCCTTCTGCTACAGTAACCTTTTGTAAACTAAGGTCTGGATAGTTTTTCACGTTAAAAGACGTTCCATAAACATCTACATCAAGATTTCCACATTTAACTCTAAACTTTTTTGACTTGTCTTTATGCACTTCAAAGAAAGCTTCACCGATTAAAGCTACATCCCTTTTTCTGGCGTTAAAATCCGCTGAATATTTTAGAATGGAAGCTGAATTAAGCCAAACCTTGGAACCATCGGGTAGCGTGACGCTAGTCTTTTGTCCTGGTAGCGTAACAATTTCAGTATACTGGTCAGACCTACGGTCAGATCGCAGAAAATTATCAATGAGTCCTCCAAGCAACAAGCCAATTATAAGCACCGCCGCTAATGCAACAACATATTTGGTCTTAAAATTAAAGTACTTTGATCTTGAATGTGTTTTTGATGAAATTTTTTGATCGATCTTACTCCACGCTTTTTCTGTATCGGGAATTAAAGGTGGAGGCAATACCGTTGAGATTGAAAAAATATTGTATATCTCATCCAGCATTTTAAGGTTTTCAATATCATTCCCCAGCCAGTCTTTAATCTCAGCTAATTCTTCAGGAGTTGCATGGTTCTGAAAACACTTGAAAAGAATATCCCAGGGAGCTTTTGGTGCCATTTTTATTTCTTGTTACACAATATAGGCACATAACCTTCAAATAACCCTTATCTAAAAATCACTTTTGAGAAAAATAAGTAAATCATTTTGTCATCCAGATCAAAAACCAAATGAAGATATCATTGTAATGGGGCCTTAATTGTTCTCTTAGCTTCTTCAAGGCCTTGCCCATTTGAACTTCTACCGTTTTAACAGATATCCCTAGCTCCTCTGAAATTTCTTTATATGACATGCTTTTTTCTTTCCCAAGAATATAGACTTCTCTACATCGATCTGGAAGGCTGTCTATAGCTGCATTAATAACTTCTCGAAGCTGACTGGAATCCATTACGCTGTCTGGCATTTCAGTGACTACTTCGTTAAACTCGTTAAAATGGTTGTAAACACCAAGTTTTATTTTTTCATTCCGTATGTAGTTCAGTGTTCGGTTTTTGGATGCCCGGAGTAGATAGGACTTCAGAGATGATTCAATTTTGATATTTTCTTTCTTCTCCCAGAGATAAATGAATATGTCCTGTACAATTTCTTCCGTCACAACTGAATCATGAAGATATAAATTTACCAAGTTACATAAATCAGAATAGTATTTTTCGAAAAAGAAACGAAAGGCGTCCTTATCTCCTTCAACCATCCTATTAAAAACAAATAACTCTTCGTCTTTTATCATCACTGTTGGTCTGTCAGATTTGCCAGCGTAAGAAAAATCATAATAATAAGATTTCAAAATTAAGAAAAAATACTAAATACGATCTTTAGAGCTTTCATCACTCAATTCATGAATAGACCCAATGCAACACTTGGATTTCCCTTTCGATGTGCTACCAAAATAATGAGTTCCTGCAAATAGTACTAAAATGCACTATTCTAGGTGCCAAACATCGTTACCTATCATGCCAGATCATTGGAATATAAATCTAACAGTATGCAAACTATACCCGATTGGGTATAGGAAGATCTATTGTGAAGTATTTTATACCCGTTAAGGTATAATATATGAGACTAAGTGAATTTGTAAAAGAAAAATGAAGCTCAGTCAACTTGACTTTCAGGATGAATATATGTCTGAGAAATATTCAATAACTGTTTGAATGTTTTGAAGTTGCTCCATCTCTGACTCTTATTTCAAATAATAACCTCCGTTTTTTGATGCCTGAAAAAAATCTCGGCATTAGAGAAGAGACTTCCTGATATTGCACATTATAATATTTTAGGTGTTAGAGTAGAAGATAAGAAATCACGTATGTAGATGTGCTCTACTCCTTCGTAACTATTCTCAAAAGAACGTTCACCTGAAACCACAATTTTAGGATAATTATCTCTGATTTTTAGAAGGTTCCCAAATTCACGGGCAATTGTTTCAGGACTTGATAACTCAATTGCCACTTGGACATACAGTGTTTCTCCACCCCGGGTACAAACAAAATCTATTTCTTCGGTAGAAAGTGTGCCTACCTTAACATCATACCCACAAAACAGAAGATGATTGCAAACAATGTTTTCCAATCGTTTTGCCCTGTCCTGCGGTTTATATCCTGCTATTGCATTACGGATACCCATATTCTCGAAAAAATATTTTTCTCCTCGCTCAAACAGCTTCTTTCCAACAATATCGTAACGCCCTATTCGATGCACCACAAAAGCTTCTGCCAGCGAGTCTGCATATTCCGAAACCTGGTTGGGTGAAATTTTGACTTGCTGACTTTTCAGAAAATCACTTATGCTGTTCGAAGAAAAGAGGCTGCCGACATTATTTGCCAAAAAACGGATGAGTTGTTCTAAGAATGCGGTGTTCCGTATCTTCTTACGCTCCACAACATCGCGCAATATGATTGTTGAATATACGCTGCTGATATATTCCATAACTATCGGTTCTTCCAATGGCAGATGTGTCAGATAAGGCAAACCTCCGAAATGAAAGTATTTTTCAAGTGAGTCATCGTCATTGGAAAGTTTGTGAAAATTCAAAAATTCAAGATAGGATAAGCTGTAAATTCGAAATTCCACATAACGGCCTCCAAGTTCATTTGCCAAATCACTGGAAAACATCTCGGAATTGCTGCCAGTGATATAAATATCGTTATTGTCGTCTAATGCAAGTGAACGAATGGTTACTTTGAAGTCAGCAATCTCCTGAATTTCATCAATAAAGATGTAATTTTTCCTGTCGGCGGCCAATCTTTTTGAGATGTAGTCATACAACTCCCGATAAGAAACGATCTCTACAAATTCAATGTCTTCTTTATTGATGTAGATAATATTGGCATTTTTATCCTCATTTTTAATCAGTTCGATAAGTTGGAACAATATAAAGCTCTTTCCCACACGGCGGTGACCTATCATTACTTTAACAATAGGAGTACGCATGAAAGGTTTTATCCTCTCGATATAGGTATTTCTGTGATGCAGTACACTTGGAAATTTAGCCATGCTATTTTTAAATTACGATTACAATATAGTGTAAAAGTATAAAATATTTTAATCATACTTATAATACAATGAAAAGAATAACTTTATTTGATTTGTGTTTTGAATCAAAGTTGATTGAACTTACTCATTACATTGTCTTTTATTTCATCATACTGATTCTTTTATCCATCCATAATTCTAAAGAATCCATTTTTGCTTTACTAATCAGGTATCTGCCAGTTGTATTTCATGAGCCGATTATTTTCTGTATTCGGCTCAGATATAATAAAAATTTGAGCCGAATAATATTTGGCTCATCCGAATGGGAATGCATCGCACCGGGTTAATGAATATCTGTCCGGAAAAACAAGCCTGATACTGAAAAATCGGAAATACTATCTTTTCCTGTTTGCCTGTTGTTTAAAGTGGGTAACTTAGTGGGAAATTTCTGGCGATGGATACAATTGAACTTTTTGTGCCTGAAATAAATACGATTATCGAATTCGCTCAATCAAAAAGAAGCTTCATTTCAAATGATTCATATCTGAGATTGAAAGAAGTATATGAAATTTTCAGTTGTATAAAACCAGGCGAAGATGATGAAAAAAGACATATCTGGATTGAAGTTTTGAGGGGACCAATCTCTGCTTTTGGCGACTATGAAGAATACAGGGAAAGCGGAGAGGTTGAGACTTTCGAGGAGTTTGAACAGCTTTGGAAAGATTATTACCCGGAAGAAAGCAACTGGTATCGGCTTGATACTGCAAAATATCAGAACGAATTATTTTTCTATTTAGGCGGGAAGCTCATTTGTTCGATCAGGCGGGATGACCCACCAGCAAAAGTCTCCGTTTTTGATTCCGATTATTTCGACAGGTTCGCTGATTGGCTGCTCAGAAAAGTGGTGAGCGAAACAGATAAACTAAAAAAAGATGAAGCCACCTATAATCAATTTATACAGCAGAATCTTCCCTGGTCGAAGCGATTCGGTAAATTAAAAAGGAGAGATTATTGGGATGTCCTGGGTGATGAAACCATTCGCCTCGATAAGAATTTAGGTAATGAAACTATTGAAAAGCTGAAAATAGTTGTAGAGAAAACGATAAATCAGAATATTCCTACGTTAGAGAAGATGACCGCTGGAGAGTTTTTCAGGATTTGTGAAATTTGTTATGAAGCTAACGGCTATCTCCGAATTTCACAGCTCCAATTGACCCCAAAGGAAAAGTACCTGAAAATGGCTGACGGCAGGGATGGCGGTTTAAAAGAGCTTGAAGAAGATTCACCGTCGGCTTTTCAGGCATGGTACCACAGTTCGGTATGGTTGGGTGGTCATCCCTGGGAAATATGCAGGGGAGGAAATTCAACTCATATTTCTCTTTATATTTCCGATATTCAGGGCAAATGGAAGGTTCGCCTGGCGGGGTCGAGTATTGCCAGGGTAGTGGAAACTGTAAAGATGGTCGTTGCGCTTTACGATAATGGTATCGCTTTTGAACTGTCAGACGCTGAAAATATCCTGCGTATGGTTACCGGGAATGACTTTATAGGAATAGTTCCCGATAATATTTTACCCCGTTATTGCCATGGGCTATTCCCGAAAGAAGATCAGATCATTGATTTTATGAATCTGGAACATGACAAGAATAAAATCAGTAAAATAGTGGAAAAGACGCACTAGTACCCATTGGATCGGATTACTTTAGCCTGACTTACACGTTGTTGTATTGAGTTGAGAAATAGCCAATTCTACTTTAAACTGATAGAAAAACGGGACAGAAATAACCAATGGTAAATTGAAACATGTTCGACGACGAAAAAGAAATTGATCCACGCGATTTACCCATTTATAAAAAGGGAGAAGAAATATTCCAGGTTGTTAATCAGATTTGTCAGCTTATCGACGATCAAGACCAGTATCTGGGGCATGTTAAAAGCATTATGCTCGAAGACGCCATGTTGCTCACTGTAAAAGTGGCCGGGGCTACCGGTGGTCAGTTATACGACATCAAGATGGAGTGTGCTGCCATTATTCGCAAAGCTGCCCGCGAACTGATGATTCAGAACCATTCTCTTGAAATGTTTGGTTTCGAGCATGTGGAATATTACCGGATTGTGCGGGATTTAATTGAAGAATACCGCCTGCTGTTTATTGATTGGGTGGCCGGTTTTGATCAATGGGATTACATTATTGATCGGTGGGGCCTTTTCAATCCACCGGGAGTTTCGCCCTTTGACAAGGACCCGGAAGATGACATTCCTTTTAATCCGGACGAGGAATTTTGATTTGCCGTTGAACTTTGTAGTATATAGATAAAATATTAGCTATTTATGGCATTTTTGGTTAATTTTGGATAATATTTTAACCAAATATGATATATTCATTAGAACCAACTCCTCTGGAGGTAAGTAAAGGTTTGGCTGAACGGCACCGTATTTTGCGGAAGCAGTTAAAAATGTCACAGGAAGAAATGGCCGAACGTTCGGGTGTATCCCTAGGTACTTTAAAGCGTTTTGAGAATACCGGAAAATTTCGCTGGAATCACTATTGAAACTGATGCATCCTTTAGGACGGTTAAATGAAATTGACAACCTCTTGCTTCCCAAAGAAAACCTTGATAACGTTAAAAAACTATTTACAGAATAGGCAATGGTCGGACTGACTACATGAAAGCCCCTGAAAAAGCTAGCGTTGAAGAATATATCATTGATTTTACAAATTTTATCGGTTCTTTAATAATCAAAAACTGATTTGATCCCAACATGTTAGCAATTAATAAAGTTTCATTTTGACAAATATGATCAGAACGAAAGATAGATAGATGGTTTAGCCGCTTTTACACAGATAGTCGATTCTTTTTCGATTATTCGTGCAAAATTTGCTGAAATTTAAAAAGTTCCATAAAAAGCTTGCATTTTTAAACCATCCAGTCCTTTTCAACAGTGCTTGAGGCCAAGGTTTGTTCTTTCACCAAAATCCCGAATTAGCATCATTGAATAAAAGTTTTGATGATCAACTTCAACAAGCTTTATTTCCATAATGCACTATTTTTGCTGCAAAACAGAAATAAAACAACTGGTGTTCTAAAAATCCCGCTAAAAAAGAGGAATCAACCGATCTTTTATTTTCACACAAACGAATGATCAAATCTCTTGCTTGTTTTCACCAGCAAATGAGAATATACATGTCTGAAGACAATATGGAATCTGGTCAGTCCGATATTTGCAACAAAATACGTTGAAGTAGTCGGTAATCTTCTATAAATTGGCATCAAACCGAAAATAGTGCCAAAAATTTGATGGTAATTATAAAAATTAGCATTCCATTTTGTCCCGTTTTTTACGCAAAAAACGGGACAGACATTCCTTCTCTCGATTGATCACGACAGGGATAATAAAAACTCTCTTAATGCAATAAATATTTACACAAGCAATTGGTATTCAACATCAATTGCAAAATAAAATAGCAACAGCACAACAGAATTTAAGAGTAATAGCACGGCCGAGGTATTCATATCACCTACGATGTTATTGTCCATTTCCCATGATAACAAATTGAAATAAGCAACTATAAACAAGTAAATCAATAGCGACAAAAAAAATGGGAGGCAATGCCTCCCATTTTTCAGAACTGAATCTGGCCTTCAACCTCTTTGATTTTCTCATCCAGGGTGGATTTGATCTCATCCATCACGGCTGATACAACCGGGGTATTGGAGGTTTTAAATTCCTTACCCGAAGCATCCCGAAGGAATACAGTTGCACCCATCCCGTCAGCGCCTAACGAGAAGGTCTGAAGATTTCTGCGGGTATCAGTCAGCTTGCGCCATCTTTCGATGAGCATGCTCAAATCTTCCACTTTCTGGATGCGCTTTTCCAATGAAGGAACTTCAACAACAGACTTTTCATCTTTCTTCACTACTTCCAAAGAAGTTTTTGGTTGTTCAGCAACTTCAGCATCGATTTTCTTAGCTGCATTATTCATGATTTTTTACCACTGCCCTGTGGCTTTTTTATGGCATCTGGCTCGCCGGTTAAAATTTCGGCGTAACCGGACATTGAGCTGTCACGGATTAGGTCAACGGGGTGCATGTCAGTTTCATGCTCGAAAGGATCAATCCATGAAACTGAACGCATCCGAAGGACGGTTGCTTTTGCTGTTTTTAAAGCTACCGCCCCTTTACCGTTCCGGGAAGCGTAAATAACTTTGCCTGCAATTTTAAATGGAGTGGGTCATTTCTCTCTGATTTAAATATACTTGCAGCCTGAATTAATTAAATATTTGTATCATAATGATCAAATCATTTTGTATTTTTATCGAATAACGGATAACTGTTTATTATGAGGCAAGATCATAGATTAATAATTAAAAAGGGAACGAAAGTCAATTTTAGTGAGATCGATAAAATAGATTTTAACTTATCAGATATCAGCAATTGTGAGTTAACCGGATTAATGTCAAAAGCTCACATAATTGGCAGAACCAATATTTCAAGAGCTTTATTTATTGATTTTACAGCAGAGGGTGTTGATTTTACAGATATTAAAGACAGTTCATTTAAAGGCGCTACTTTCAGAAAGTCAACTTTTAATGATTCTGCACTAATAAACAATTTAATGCACGACTGTAATTTTGATAATTGTTCTTTTAATATGACATCCATAAATGGTTCGATCTTCTTCTCTACCACATTTGTAGACTGTGATTTTTCGAACCTAATAATAAATACTTGCAAATTCTATAATTGTAAATTCAATAATTGTAAGACAACCAACAAACTAATGGAGTATTGTCTGATTCTAGACAGTACTATTAAGAACACCGAATTACAAAAAGAAACAATTACCCAAAATTTTGGTCTTACTTTAAATTGCTTGGAAGAGGTAAAATTCAGAACAAATTCATCTAATTATTCATATAGCTATATTCGGCCAGAAGAGTTCATTAATAATAAATCCGTGGGTGAATTCGAAATAGACAATTTTAAGATTCAATATTTTTTGACTCCTGAGATTTTAAGTATTGGTCATGATTATTTTGATGAAATATATAAAATTGAAAATTGGCTTAGGTTATGTCGAATCCCTAATACGTTCAAATCTTTAATCGAATTATTGTGTGAATTCCTTATATATGAGTTTGAGAATAGTCGACTTCCATTATTTGGAATTCAAAAGATTCATTTGGTAATAAAGAGCCTTATTGATAATATCGAAAATATAGATTTGGCCATCTCAACAACACTTACTGGTCTATGGCTAAATCTTGGAAGAATTATTTTCCCTTATGAGGAGCTTGCAAATCAGTTAACTCGAACTGCGAATTCCGACGGCTTTGTCACTTTTCTTGTAGAAGGTCCACTGAGCCACAATTTCTATTTACGCAAATTTGACTTTGTGATTGAGGGTAGTTCTTTGAAAATAATCAGAATAGAAAAACAAAATTCTCCCAATTGGTTAACATTCTCTGCTGAGTTTATCAAGGATTATTATCAAATAATACTGTTATTTGTTTCGGTTCAACCTAAGTTTCGGTTAGAATTTATTAAGAGAAGGAATATAAATGCGTCTTTAGAGAAATTTGATAATCTAAAAGAAGATAAATCTCTATTTTCAATAGAAACATTTCGAGACAGCAAAACATCAACTAGTATGCTATATCAGAGTTTTTATTTATCAAAAAACATTGAAGTTTTATTTGATTTTGGGTTGAACACCAAGGTGTTGGGTGAGTGTTTGAAAATATTTGTTGGAATCTTCTTTTAGATTATCACAAAAAGCGAAGAATTAATTCAGCAGTCAATTTGGCTAACGAAATTTAGATAGAATGTCAATTCCAGTAAGAATTGAATGTTCAGTCATAAAATAATTAATTCTTACAAACTCGTAAGATGTATGTGAAGCAATTTTCATTGAAGCACCTAAAATAACTGGAACTCTATGAACACGACAATATTCAAGTAACCGTTTCTTTTGTTGGTCGTCGTAATTAAGATTTATCGATGAAAAATTTAGAGCTAATAATCCGACATAGCCGTTTTCTAATTTTGAAGGTGTTATAAAAGTACCCAAACAAGCGGCCTCAACTTTGAGTCGTAGATTAATTACTTGTTGATTTGACGTAGACAACAATAATTTATATAATTCTACATTTTTAGCTATATCAATTCCGAGACAAAGACTATTATAATCTAATGCACCTTGAAAGTTTTCAATATTTGCTTGAATTCTTCTTCTTAACGATTCATGATGGCAAATAAAAGACAAACGAATGCCATTAATTCCTGCTGGCTTCATCAAACCACGAATCTTAATAATGTTTTTAAGTTTCTTTACATTTAACTTATTCAATCGGCTAGGGAATGTCTGTTCTGTAGCTTCATCTATTATCAGATAATCGTTTTCGCTGAGTTGAGAATATAGATCTTTAATAAACTCATATTTTTGGTTGAGACCAATTGACATTTTTGGTTGGGTCACAATAATACAACAAGGAGATTTTTTCTTGATAAAATTATGGCGTATTGTGTACTCAAAATTATTGTGAAAATATGAAGGTACTTTTTCTACTTCAAACCCTAAGCTTTGAGCTTGAGAGATAGTGGCAAAGTAAGCAGGAGTTTCAAATATTACTGTTTTGACACCTTTTTCCTTCAGCGTCGCTAAAATCACAAGTAAGCCTGATGTGATTGAGTGACATAAAGTGATTTCATTATTGTTATATATGGTGTCATCCCACATAGAGATAAGATCTACGATGATTTTTTTATCTGCGATGTTTTCCCCGACATCGATATAGTAACGGTTTAATTTATTATCGTTTGAATTCAAATAACTTAAAGCATTGGAGGAAGTGTTCATCCAGCCCGAGATATCGGACACCATTGAATTCTTTTCTCTTAATTCTTTAAAATACTTATTATGGTTTTTTTCGTAATCATCTTTATCGAAAAGATTCGTTCCATATTTCATAATAAACAGTTATCCGTTATTCGATGACGGTATTAGCGGATTAACACCATATCATTCCTCGGATGCTTGTTCTGTAATATTTCTGTTTGCTTTTCGCAACTAACATGAGTGTATATTTGTGTTGTCATAATCGAACTATGACCCAATAAATTTTGGATATATTTTATGTCGACATCCTGTTCCAACAACAAAGTCGCAAATGTGTGTCTGAATACATGAGGGGTTATATTTTTAGTTATATGACATTTCTCCCGATATTTCTTGATCATCAGCCGAACCGATTGCTCGGAAAGCCTGTTCCCGAGTCGATTAATAAAGAAGTAGTTTAGCTCCCCAATTGAGGTTGAAAATGAATTATAGTATTTCTGTAATGCTTTTTTTATATCTCCGTTAATAATCTGTATATTTCTTTCTTTACTCCCTTTCCCGTTAACGCGGATCGAAGAAAAGCCTGGACCAATACAATCATATTTCAAAGAGCAAAGTTCGGAGACTCTCACCCCTGTTCCAAAGAGCAACTCAAGTACTGCTATATCTCTTAGTTTCTCTTTATAAAAATAACTATCAATATTTGGTGGAATTTCTTCGTATTCATGGTAAACCAGACTAAATATTTTTGTTGCTTCCTGTATATTCATTACCCTTGGCAGAACCAGTGGCTCTTTTATTCGAAGCTTTATTTTTCTGAACGGATTTACATCAATTAGTTCTTCGAACTCCAAAAAGTTGAAAAGAGCTTTCACCGTTGCTATTTTCCGCTTTATTGTTTTGGGTTTGAATATTGAAAGGAATTGCAAATAGTCTTTAAGTTCTTCTTTTCTCATCAAAATAACGTCTGATATTCCCATTTTTTCCATAAATGCGTTATATTGTTTAAGATCAATGGTATATGCCTTTAAGGTTTTTGGACTTAGGCGTTTCTCGAATTCACAATGGAATAAGAACTTTTTAATGGCTCCCATGGTTAACTAGATTTAAAATTAAGGAGGCTAAATAATATATATATTTTCCTCTGGCAACCAATAATCCGGGCGTTTTAGATGTGTTTAGCTTAAATATAATTTGGAGAACGAACAAAAAAAGGAGACTTTTTCGGTCCCCTAGAATTCAAACATCAACTGCTGAGTTACTTTTAGTACAGGCGTTTGCTGGACAACAAGCTCCTGTTTCTTTTTCGGCAATCTTAAAACCATGTAGCTTTCTGATTCTGCAATCTCCCTGATGTATGGAACTCCATGCTGCGGATGAAGTTCAATTCTCCATCCGGCGTAAAAGTGGTTCATCAGCGTATCCATCCAGCAAACTTCGCCCAAAAGTCCGTTCAGGCAAAGATTGATCACACACATCATTGCACAGGTTCTGTCAATGTCAGCTCCGAAAAACAAGGAATTCCGGCTTATTTTTGCCGCTGCCATCAGCATTCGTCCTGATCCGCAACAACAATCAGCTACCCGCTCGCCAAAACCTGCCGGATTTAGTATCCTGGCCATCATATCGCATATCGGTTCCGGGGTAAAGAATTGTCCATTATGCCCGTGGCTCAGGTATTCCATGTAAAAGTCACCAAAGCCGTCTTTCAAACCTTCTCCTTTGTTGTCCATTTCCATAACCAATGCTCCGAAAGCTTCAGCCATCAAATAGGCGTCCGGCTTTTCATAGTTCCGGACAATCTCATGGTAGCGATCTTCTTTGGCTCCCAAGGACAAGGAGCAAATGACCATTTCCAAAAAATCATCAAACACGGAATTCACCCCGTACTTATAACCTATTTGTAAGATATACTGGGAAAAACTTTTTAACTGTTCCATCTTTTGAATTTTAATCATGATTAACTGTTGATTTTTGAGATAATGAGAAAGAGATAAAAAAAGCGGAGGCTAAACTGCCTCCGCCAATTGGTCAACCATTGCTATACTGGCTGCGGGATTTGGATAGGATTGATGCTCCAGAATGTAGTCCGCTGCCTTTTGAGCCATCGAACATGCCATCAGGAGTATCTTCTTGTCTTCCTTAAACTTGCCAATCCAGCTTTTGATATAAGCGGCACTGTTATCGATGGTGGCATTCTGGATGCCTGTCATGTAGCACAGGTAAGCTGCACCCATTTCGGCAACCAGTTCCTCCTGGCTGTAATCCTGTGAACCAAACTTGTGATTGGGTAGCTTTTCATGTCTGCCGGTCCGGTTGATATGGCCAGTAGAATGCACCTTATGCCGATATCGGCATAAGATTCATAATGCCGCTCTAATGATAATGCCGCACCGGATCGGCTGAGTATTGGTCTCCATATTTTCCCGGTGCAGGCATTCGGCATAATTTATAGATTTTCGAGAAAGCTGAGTAACTGATCATCTGGTTTAAAGCGGCCATGTTTAATGGAGGGAGGGGACATTTTTGATAGGGCTTTTTCTTTTAGCTCCATATCAGCATGGATATAAATCTGCGTGGTTTCCAAGGATTCATGTCCGAGCCAAAGTGCAATCACAGCCTGGTCTATGCCATGATGGAGCAGATCCATTGCGGTACTGTGACGCAGAACATGCGGGCTAATCCGTTTCCCAACCAGGGAAGGACAGGATTTAGATGCTGTTTTTATATGCCGTTTCACCAAATGTTCTAGGGCATCCCTGCTCATTTTATCCCCACGCATAGTTGGGAAAAGTGGATCATGGATAGAACCGTTTCGTTCCTTTAACCAGTTTTTCATGACTGTAGCAGTTTCACGTCGAAGTGGTGTTGCCCGCTGTTTGCGCCCTTTGCCTTCACAGCGAACATGGGCTCCTGTTTCAAATGCAACGTCACAGCATTGTAAATTAACAAGCTCCGATGCTCTTAGACCGGTTTGCAAAGCGATTATAAGGATAGCATGATCACGGCGGCCGATCCATGTTGAGCAATCCGGTGCATTTAATAAAGCCTGCATTTCCTGCATGTTTAGAAACTCAATATTACGTCTGACATAACGTTTCCCTGGCATACTCAGTATTCTCTGGCAATGAAACATACAGCCTGGTTCATGGATTGCGACAAATCGGAAGAAAGAACGGATGGCCGCAAGCCTTGTATTCCTGCTTCTGGCACTATTTTTTCGAGTGTTTTCAATATCGTCCAGGAATGCGCCAATCATTTCAGCATCAAGATCATCAATACTCAATGCTGTTGGTGTTTTTTCAGTCTTTTCGCCAGCAAACTTTAAAAGTAATCTGAATGTATCACGGTAACTGGCGATTGTATGAGAACTAGCATCCATCTGAGAGTAAAGTTTGTCCGTAAAAAATTTTTGGACAAGTGCCGGAAGGGTCATGACATTCATAATTTTACCTCCTTCCCGATATAATTCTCAACACGTTGCGAAGCCAATGCCAGTAATTCAGGAACGGCCTCGATATACCAATAGGTATGGGCAATGCTTTTATGCCCTAAATAGTTGACAAGTTTAAGCATTTCCTTGTCGACATCTTTGCCTTCCTTGTACCAGTTTATCATGACTTTGGCAGCAAATGTATGTCGCAGGTCGTGAATGCGTGGGCCAACGCCATGTTTGTAGAAACGTTGCTCTGCACGAAGGCCGATCATTTGGCAAACAACAGCAAAGTTGTACCGGACGGCGCAATCGGTCAAACGAGTGCCTTTATCAGAAGCAAAAAATGGTTCAGGAGTATGCCCTAAAAGCCTATCCCGTTTTCTGCTGTATTCTTTTAAATGTTTTTCTGTGCTCTCTGTAACAGGTAATATTCGGTCTTTCCCATTTTTACCGTTGTACAATGTGATAACACCGTTTTGCAGGTCCACATCTCTGCTATTTAATGAGATAGCCTCGCTAATCCGCAATCCTGTCACAGACACAAGCCCGAAGAATGAGGGATAAGTGATTTGTCGCAAACCATTTTTTGATGACAGAAGACTTGCAGTTTCAATTATATGTCTGATCTCTTCATCAGTATAGATATAGGGAGATTTTCGGTTACAATGACTGGGAATCAAAGCCTGGGGTGGAATCTCATGAAACGGATCTATACTGTGTAGCCAGGAGGCAAACACCCTCACTATCCCCAAACGTCTGCCCCATGTATATTGGGATGCTTTTCCAAAAATTTGTTTCCACTGTAAAAACAGGTCAATTGTAATATATGTCTCATTTTTCTGTTCCAGAAAAGAAATAAATCGTTTCAAAACACGCTCTGATGTTCTCAGGTCATATCCCAGATTACGCCGTATTTCCAAATAATGTTGTAATTCCAGTGAAAGGTTCATGACATGCCTCCTTTCTCCAAAGGCCAGGATTGTGCAATAGTCCGTAACCCACTAATATCCTGACGTGCGTATAATAATGTTGTCTGGCGTGAACGATGACGCAAAGTGTTGCTGATTTCTTCAAGACCTGCTCCTTTTTGTACCAAATTAGTTGCAAGGCTGTGCCTGAGAATATGGCTGACCGTATATTGTTTAGGCCGGGGAATATTTGTCGATCCCAATCCCTGTTTAAGAATACCATTCAAAACTTGCGCATCCTTAAAAGGCTTGTGCGGAGGATGATATCCCAGGAATAAATGTCGCGAAGTACCTTTCCGTTCATTCCTGATATAGTCAGCTATAGCTTCGCCAACATCTTGCAATAATGGTGTTTTATCATGATAACCGCCTTTCCCGCGAATCAGGATTTCGCCATTACGCCAGTCAATGTCATCCAGTTGCATACCAATAACCTCCGGTGATCTAAGTCCCAGACGCGCCATAAGCAATACCATTGCATAGTTGCGTTTTTTTGATAATGAAGGAGGTAACGTTCGTACGGCTTTCAGCAATTCCTCAATCTGGTCCGGTGTCAAATGATAAGGAATGCGGTGAGCGTATTTCTGGGCGACACTTGGAATTCCAAGTGCCAGATTGACCTCAATTTTCTCATTCTGGAATAAAAACCGGAAAAAACTACGCATTCCACTTACGATTGTTTTATCCGGCGATGGCCGTACATGTCCTGTTAGAGATTGTAAAAAGCTGGCAATGTCATGCCCTGTGATTTTTGACAGATCATCAGGAACTTCTCCGAATTTAAAATCCATAAACCTATCCACAAATGTGCAGTATTTGTAGATCGTTTTGACTGTTAATCCGCGTTGGCGGCTGAGATAGGTTCGATACTCTTCTTGGAGTTTTTCTCTTGTTTGTGTTTTTAATGATTCCATCATTTTGCTTCTTTATTTATTGGTTTACAAGAGCAAAGTGACTCAAAATCAAAACATTTTCAATGCTTTGTCGATTCCTCAATTTTATTCACAAGTAAAAATTATGCCGCACAAACGTATCGGATAAACACAAAAATCAATACTCAAATAATTCTAAGCGGCTTTATCATGGTTGCGGCATTATGCACCAGCTCGTGAAAAATCGTCGAGTAATATTTTTCATCCTGAAAGAAAGTACGTGGATTGGGCATTCCTACATAATCTCCAGACAGTGAATAAAAGGCATGGGACTGGTTCAACCTGATTTCAGGACTGTCGGACCAAAACTCGATTAGCTGTTCTGCCTCGCAAATCGGATCAAACTCATGGTCATGAGCTTCTGTTGGCGGGATTTTGCTTTCATCAATCCCTTCTGTTTGCTTCAGGTTGAAAACGGTGTAATACCGAAGAAACGGGAAATGGTCGATATTTCCGTCCTTTTCCTTGTCGAGTATCTTCCAGAACACAACCGGGAAACCTTTTTCACCTTTCAGGATATGGCCACCCAATTCTTTTACCTGGTTAAAAGTGAGGAAGAACGGGGACCCGAACTTATCGGCCACTGTGAGCAGCAACCAGAAGTTAAAACCTTTGTACACCTTTTGGTGAACCATGTTCTGAGGTAAACCTGTTTCAGCTTTCCAGGGCATCTGCCAAGGAATGATACCTTTTTCAAGGCGTTCGATAATCAGGTTAGTAACCATTTCATAAATGTCGAATGAAGTATTCATAGGAAAGAGCCGATGCCTTTCGGACTTGTTTTGGCATCCTTCGGTAAACAAAGGACTTATCTGGCACGCCGTTAAACTTAAATTTTTGGCGTACCAACATTGAGCTGTCCCGAATAAGGTCAACGGGGTGCATGTCTGTTTTTTGCAACCTTTTTTAAATTTACTGAATCATGTTCAAACAAGATTGGTGAAAAGCAAAAAACTGAACGCATCCGAAGGAAACGAGCCACGAAAAGCGAGTTCCCCTTTACCGTTCCGGGAAGCGATTAATAATTTTGTCAGAAATTTGAGTGTAACACGCAATAATTTAAAAGAGTCTTGTCAAACACAATAATTATATTTTACGATATTTTACCTTTGCCTATTGTATTCGGAATATAAAACATTGATTTATAGATAAAATGAAGAATGAACTAAAAAGAAAAAGGATATTCGAAATCTTTTCTAAAAATCTAGAATGGACAAAATCCCATCCAGCGATAAAATTTAATCCAGATTTTAATAATGGTTATATCTGCCCGTTATGCTTTGACCCCTTTTTTTCATCGGATTTGTTAAGCCAATCACCAAATCCTTTGACTCTTGAGGATGTCCCTCCAAAATCGTTAGGTGGAAAGTCTAATATATTAACATGTAAAAAATGCAACTCCAAAAGTGGACATGAGTTAGATAACCATTTATTAAATCGTTTGATGGAAATTGATAGCAGAGAGTTTTTACCTAATTCAAAAGTAAATGCATCATTTGAATGTAATGGGGTCAAAGTTAATGGTACGATTGAAATTGATGAAGAAGGAAAGTTCATAATGGACATACATTCTCATAGGTCAAATCCCACTGAAAGTGATTTATTTATTAAAAACATGATAATTCCACGTGTGGTTTATGGCTCAGTAGCAAATTTTGAAAAGGTGCTAACGGAATGTGAGTACAATTCTTTTCAAATCAGTCCTTTTGAGCACTCAAATCAAAAGCGAGCACATGTTGCATTATTAAGGGTAGGCTATTTGTTAGCTTTTAGCAAATTAGGTAACTCGTTTCTAATTAATGGCTCACTTTATAGGGTTAGAGAACAGATAGCAAACCCCACAAAACCAATTCTTACTGAAGTCTTTTGGTTCAATTATGACTTCCCAAAGGAAATGGTTGGTATCAACCTCGTAACCTCACCAAAAGAATTGCGCTGTTTTTTGGTGATTTTTAATCTCGTTACCAAAAGTAAAGAAAGGCGATTTGCAATTGCTCTGCCCGGATTTACTTTTCCCGGCATTAAAATTTATGAAAATATTGAGAATATGTTATGCCAAGGGGATAGGGGATTTCAACACTGTCAATTTATTCATATTGAAGATATAGACATTGTAAAAGTACACTCACGCACTTGGTGGGCTCATCAATACTGGCAGAGATATTGTGTAGACTAATATGAGTAAATAAGACATGTCAACGGGGTGCATGTCAGTTTCATGCTCGAAAGGAGCAATCCATGAAACTGAACGCATCCGAAGGACGGTTGCCATGGGGTATCGAGAGTAGCAACCACCCCAACCGTCCTGGGAAGCGTGATAACTTTGCCCGGAATTTGAGTGTAATAGTTGCATTACTACTTATAAATAATTCAATACCTGATAAGTATACAAATAGCTTCAATTACTATTTCCCAATAAGGCTTTATATATTTCCGTATTATAACTTACCTCTTGAATAAACAATTTAAGTTTTCCCTGAAATCAATATTGATTAAGAAGAAGGGAAATGGCACAGAAACTCGGTAAAAAAGCAGATAGAAATTCTCCAATTTACCATTGCTTAATATATTCAAAAAAAATGCAAATTTGTTGTTTACTTAATTATTGAAATCCTCGTAGAAATGGAAAATATTTTATTGACCGAAGCTGATTATAAGGATAAGTATCCACCATTAGGGTTAATGAAGATTTCAACTTATCACAAATTTAGAGGAGACAATGTTGTTTATTCACGAGAATTATCTAATAAAGCTAGAAACTACTTTTCAAAAATATATATAACAACAAGATTTAGCTTTCATTGGGGAAAAACTAAAGAATTAATAAATTTTTATAAAAGGAATTTTGACGCTGAAATATTGATTGGAGGAATTCATGCATCTATAAATCCAGATTTGTATAAGAAGGAATTTGGAATTAATCCCAATATTGGATCTTTGAAAGGTGATTTAACGCCTATACTTGCTAAAATTAGAAATGATGAATTTCTTTCTCTTTATATAGATGATATAATGAGATATGGGATTGATGTTTTACCTCCAGATTATTCCTTATTTGCTGGTAAAGAATATTCTTTTGATAAGATTTTAAATGATAATTATCTTATTAGGGCAACAAAAGGATGTAAACGAAATTGTAGCTTTTGTGATGTTAAAAAAATATGTGAAGGATACATAAGTAAACTGCCGATATCTCCAATTATTAAATATATTGATAAAAATTTTGGTGAGAAAAATAATATTCTTTTTTTTGATGATAATACTTTAATGTCAAGTGATTTTGATTCTATCATTTACGAATTAAAAGAGATTGGATTTGCTAAAGGAAAGAGGTCAAATGGTAAAACACGCACTGTCGATTTTAACCAAGGACTGGATCTGAGACTACTTCAGGAAAACCAGCTTGACTTAATAAATTCAATAAATATAAGTCCTGTGCGATTTGCATTTGATGATATATTGATGAAAGACATTTATATTTCGCAAATTAAGAAGGTGATTGAAATTGGCGTAAAGAATATCTCGGTCTATGTACTGTATAATTATAAAGATACTCCAGAAGATTTTTATGAGCGATTAAAAATCTCAATTGACCTAAATGGACTAAATGATTGTAGAATATTCTCATTCCCAATGAAATATGTTCCAAACGAAACTCTAGATAGAAAATTTATCGGAAAACATTGGACAAAAAGAATGATACGTGGCATACAGTGTATTTTAAATTGTAGCCATGGTATAGTCCCAACTAAGAATACATTCTTTAAAAAAGCATTTGGAGAAAATTTCAATGAATTCAAGAAAATTATCCATATGCCCGAAAACTACATTATATACAGAAGGCTAAACGCAGATAATATAAAGAAATGGGAAAATGAATATAAAAATCTATCCGAGTCTGAGAAAGACATAGCCTTTGATTCCATATCTGCCGGAAAAAATAAAATTAATTATCACCCATCTGGAAATGCCAATATCCTCTCATTTTTAGACCATTACAAAAATGAAGCTATTTAAATGAAAACACTAACCTTGTTACATATAACAGATCTCCACTTTGGATTTAATACCTCTCCTTATGAGAAAACCGTTGAATGTAAAGATTCTGAAACCACAGCGTCCCTAAAAAATGTTTTTAAAGATGGTTGGGTAGATGCATTTGAAAACAAATTATTGCAATGGCAAAGAGAGAATGAACAGAGAATAGATATTATTGCTTTTACTGGGGATTTGTGCTACCAAGGAAATGAATCTAACATGGAAGAAGGAATTCAATTCCTAGTAAGAATTAGCAAAAAGCTTGAACTTGGCCTTGATAATATTATAATATCTCCAGGGAATCACGATTTGGATAGAAATAAGCCAAATAGTGAATTCGATTCACTAGTAAAATTGTGTAAAAAATATAAGATAGAAAATTATTCCTGTTATGATAAAATTAAGAAGATTGAATGTAAGGGAATTCCAATTATATCAACCAATTCATGCATGGGAGCCACGGCTAGGGTGGACAGCTTTAATATAGAATACTATAAAAATCATTTACAAAAGTTAAATGATCCTGATTTTGAAGTAATGATGAAAAAGGCGTCTGAAAATGAAAGTTTATTTTATCAAACTGATCTAGATATTCCTGCTATCGGCGATACTCAATTAGAGAATTTGCTTACAAGCCTATCCGAATCTGGAGATTCGTGTATCATTATGATGCATCATAATCCAATACCTAATGCAAATATTGAAATTAGACCATATTCGAATATGCTAGATAATGGTGTAATAATATACAAATTGTTGGATACCGGGAAAAAAATCTTCGTTTTACATGGACACACACATTTCCCTTCATGTATTTCATCATTCTTACCACAACAAGGTAATAGGAATAATTTTCTTTCTACAATTGGATGTGGCTGCTTAAATGGTTCAGAGAATGGTAAAGCTGAGATCATTGAATTTATGTTTACAGAAAACAATTTTCATTTCAAAACTACAGTTCATGAGATTGCAAGAAGTTCGACTAAATGTTTTATGACAAATAACTTCTATGAAATTAGGAATAGAGATGGAGAAATAAATATCGATATAGCTTGGTCTAAATTGGTAAAGGGTAAAAGGTACTCTGTTCAAGAAATAAAAGCTATGCTAAAAGAGAGTAATCAAAATGAAGATCTGAACGAAGAAGATATCTTAATGGGATTATTGAACCTAAGTAACATCTTCATTATAAATAAAAATCAATCTGGTGACCCAAATAGTTGGTTCTTTACAAGAAAGCATTAATTGAGATGAGCAGAACAAATCCATCATAAGTCAGAGGAGGGAACAAGAAAATCTTCACGCCCCAATCTACATAAGCCAATATGAAGATTTTTCAAGCTGGGTGTCTTTAAAAAACTATTTATTTTTGGGACTTAGAGGTTCAGGAAAGACCTCTATTCTTAATATGCTCAATTACAAAATAGCGTGGCTCAATCGTTGCACGATAATATATCACGACAGATTATCAGAATATTCCAATAGAAACCCAGATTTTATTGGAGTTATTTATAAAGCTGAGCGTCAGGAAAAATCAAACTGGAAAGAATGGGAGCAAATTTTTGGTAGGAGTAATGCTCAAAAGTTGTATGTTACTTATTTAAACTATTATTTCTCTGAAAAATTTATCGAAGCTTTGCATGAACTGAAAACCAGATTTTTAGAATTAGAGAGTGATGATGATAATGAGGTTAAATTAATAGATGAAATTCTTCAGGAAGCGTTTCCTTTTAGTAAGAATCGTCCAAAGCTTGCAGACTATTCGCTTATCACTCTTAAGTATAAATTATCTGAAATCCACAAACATATAAGACAATCGGTTATTATCTTGGAATCATTTGATGATATAAAGAATGATATTACATTTTCTGAGGGCTCCGAGATGATAATTAATATATGCAAATTTATTCAACTTTATAATGTAAAATTTTCAAACAAGTTATTCTTTGCATTAATTGACGACGTTAATAGACTTACTGACTGGCAATTAGAATGTATCAACTCCTTGATTGCAAATTCTAGTACTCCTTTAGCTTATAAGATTTCAAGCGTTTTTGGCTTATATCACACTAAAAATAAAATTGATGGAAGAGCGTTAGGAGACAGAGACTTATTAAGTTATCAATTAAATACCGACAAAGACTTTACAAAGATTTCGAATAATACATATTTAGAGGACATATTTCAGGCAATTTTTAATATACGCGTTAAAACGGTTTTTCAAGATTTAAATAAAGACATTTTGTTGAATGATCTATTCGGTGAAAACATTGATATTGACAATTTGTTTGAAAAAATAGTCTCTGGCTCAGAAAATCCAAGATTCAAAAAGTTTTTTGACGATTATTCTCTACAAAAAAGAGATGGAAAATACAAATATATTACTGATTACTGGCTTGACATAAATAATGTTTCACCTGAAACTGATAGGACAAAACTGGAACTAAAAAATTCAAATCCAAGGCTATACAACAGGAAAAGAGAAAGTGAAGTCTACAAGAAAAGAAGGCAAACTACTATTTTTAGTATTATTGATTATTACAATTTAGGATCAAAATTCCCATATTCTTCATTTAGCTTGATAAAGCATATCACATGCGGTAGTGTTAGCGAATTTTTAAGAATATGTGAAAAATTATGGCCTGAAATAGAAAATTATATTGAAAAGATTATTGAAGAAAAAAAGCCTGAATCAATTTCTATTGAAAAACAAGCTGTAGCAATTAGATCCATATCTGATAGAGTATATAATGGAATTGATGAAAAAGAACTACGAAGCAATAATAATGTTTCCTGCAAAAAAATTTGTGATAGGCTTAGTACCTTATTCAAAAAGTTCATTGAATTAGAATCAATCCGAAGAACAACAGAATGCCTTTCTCTTAAAATCAGCGGGAATTTACCAGAACACCTGGAAAATATTATTGAAGAGATAGTTTTATTTGAAGCTTTCATTAAAATTCAAGACGGTGATTCTTTTAAAATTGGGCTACATCCAATTTTATCACCGCATTTTAACTTGCCCTATAGATCTCCTTTTTATTATTCTCAGGCAGTGCAAGTTGAATTATTTGAGAAACTGTTACTTGGAAATGAAAAGGAAGCAGAAAGAGTTATTAATAGAATATTTTCTGATAGAGGAGGAGAATTAACTGGAAATTTATTTAATCAATAAGAAATGTGGATTAAACAGGACGAATTAAAGAATGCTCCAATAGAAGTTGAGGTCTATCAATCCGAAAATTCTATTCTCGAAGAAACATATGATTTAGGAATTTTATTTAATTCATATGACTCACGATCATTAGAATACGCTAATCTTTTCGAATTTAAGTCATTTAAAAATGCAATTATTGTCTCATTCCAATCCGATAAAAAACAAAAAGCAGAAAATTTAAATAAACATAAAACAAACGCCGCTCGAATATGTGAAAAACCACCTATAATAATTTCGGACATAGACATCTTCAATTATCATGCAAATATTTCAGCTATTTTAAACAAAATTCCTAGAGAAGCTCTTTCTATAAACAGTAAATGGTTTATAGATATTTCGGGAGTACCAATCATCTACACAATATCTCTTTTAAAATATATTAAGAGAATATTTCCATCCCCAATATTGCATTGCATTAATTATTCCGGGGAGTATGTAGACAATGTTCCTTCTCATAATCAATTCTCTGAAGGTTATAGTAAAGATATTTATATTCCATACTATGAAGGGAATCCAGACTTTTCCAAACCTTGGAAATATATTTTTTTATTAGGCTGGGAAGGGACTCGTAGCCTTGCTATTCTAAAAAAGTGCGAACCCGACTCTGTTGGAGTGATAATTACAAAACCTGGATATAAAATGGGATATGAGGGAAAAGTATTAACCAATAATAAGTCTTTCCTAATGGAATGTGATGTGCCAGATAAAGATTATATATATGTGGATGCCGGAAATCCAGTCCAGATAATTCGTGAAATTGAGGCTTTATATACAAAATCAAAGGATATCTTTAATATTTGTATTGTTCCATTAGGAGTCAAACCTCATGGGTTAGGAGCAGGAATTTTTGGATGTATAAATAATGATGTTTCTATTATGTATCAGGTCCCTAAAAAATATAAGCTACACGAAATAAAACGAGGAGAAAAAGTATGGTTGTATAAAATCAATTAAACAATGTTGCTTTTTGATTAATTGTTACTGCATTAGGTTGTCGATTTAAGATTTCCTCACTTATTGAATACGAAACCCTTTATAACCCATATTCATCACCTAAAAAGCCTATTTTTATCAACATTCCAGGGGGTATAAAACAAATGTGTTGATATATAAATTTCTGTAATTCAAGTAAATAAATGAAATGTTTTATCTTTTCTGTGTGTGTTTATCGACATTTATCGATTTTTTTCACGAAAAAGTGAAGATAAAATAATCGTTCCCATTTTTAAAATATCACAAATCAGGCAATGAACAAAAACGTAACCATTCGGCCAACCCCGTCTTGTTTTTATGAGCAGAGAGTTTCTCTTTCAAAGTTTCTCTAAAATATTCGGAGAACTTTGAGAGGCTTCAAAGATCGGATAGGTTCAGTTATAGGTTTTCGGTTTACCGGTTGAAGTTGTGCGGGAGCAGTTCGGCCAGGTCTTTGGTGTAATCGTTGTCGTAACTGTGGACGTTTTCCAGGAAGTAAACCAGCCATTGGCGGAAGTTTATCTGGTGGGCCTTACAACAGCCCATCATGGAATAGATGATGGCCGCGTTTTCTGCCGCGTTGTCGTTCCCGCAGAACAACCAGTTTTTCCGGCCTAAAGCAATGGGGCGGATGGCATTTTCGCCCAGGTTATTGTCTATTTTCAACCGGCCATCCAAATGATAGCGGGTCAACTTGTGGTAAATGTTGTAGGTATAACGAATGGCTTTGCCGATGCGCCCTTTGGGCAAAACCTTTGGAAACTCTTTTAACAGCCATTTTTCGAAAGCTACCATAATGGGGTAAGCCAGACGCGAACGAAGTTCTGCCCGCTGGTCGAACGAAAGATTTTCCTGATCGGCCTGTCGTTCCACATCGTAAAGCAGGCTGATTTGTTCCAGGGCATACGAAGCCCGTGTCTTGTCTTCGCTCAAAGCTTCTTCAAATTTACGCCGTGCATGGGCCCAGCACCCGATGGGCAATACCCCTTTTTTGTTTTCGTACATGTCATAAACAACATAACCATCGCTCTGGATCACTCCCTGGTAATCTTTAAACAAATGCAGGGCTACTTTCTGGGCCCGGGAACCGTGGTCGTAATAAAAAAAGACCAACTGGTCCATCACGGCCCGCACCATCCAGATGTACCCTTTAACTGCCTGGTGCTTTTCGTTGTTGATGATCGGGATTGTGGTTTCGTCGCTCTGGATATAATCCGACCCCAGCACCAGTTCCTGTAACCGGTAATAGCTTGGGCGCATCAGCCCGGCCACCTCGGCAAACCAACCGTTGATCGTTGCCGGGGCAAGGGAGATGCCTTGCTGTTTGAACATCCCGATCTGGCGGTAGAAAGGAAGGTGGTTCACATATTTATCGATGATCACATCGGCCAGTACGCTTGCCCCGGCATAGCTTTTGGCTATGGGCAATGCAGGCATGGGCGCTGTAACAACCTGTTTCTCGATGTCCGGCCCCTGGTTTTTATTTTTCAGCACATATTTATGGCGGATGATCCGGCGAACGTACCACCTTGCAGGGTCACGTTCGAGTACTTCGGTTACCTCGGGGGCCAGTTCAGCCCAATGTTCAGGGTTAATTTCCTGTTCAGGAAAAATATGGGTTTCTTCCCGTGGAAGGCTTTCAGGCAGCGGTTTGCGTACCGGATGATTCTTTTCTTTTACCTGAACAACCCGGATAGCCTTATACTTCTCAATCTCTTCTTTGGCGCTGGTGGCCAGTTCTTTTTCTTCAGGGAGAAGGTCAACTCCGTCAAAATCGAGTTTCCGTTGCAGGGGGTCTTCAGAAATGTATTTTTCGCTGGATTTGCCCCATATCTTTCGCTGGAGTATCTGAATTTGTTGTTTGAGCTTGCTGATGGTCTGCTTATTTTCCTCTAGTTGTTGCTGATAAGAGGTCCGTTCTGATTCGAAGTCTTGGTAGCTGCTAAGTTGGCTTTTCAACCTGGCTGTTTCCCGGTAAAGCTCGTCGCGATGTTCCAAAATTTGTTGTACAAACAGCTCTTCTTCAGTAGTCATCCATCCTTGTTTTTGATTGCTCGAAGATACTGAATATTAACCTGAAAATCAAGCAGAAACCCATATATTACAAGCTGTTCAGAGGTTTTTTTGTCCTCTTTTTTTATTCTCTTTTTCTCCGGTAGAAACACATTGAACGATACTCATCAGCTCCTGCCAGCTGGTTTGAAACGTGTGGGTGTCTGGATCAAAAACAGGAAGTTTGAAACCGCCCGATTCCAGTTTCAGGTGGTAGATCACCAATCCGCCACATTCCATGTGCAGTATCTTCATACTGGTACACGGTCGGTTGATGAAGATGAACACCTCGCCGTCCTGCACGTTACGGCCCATCTGGTTGGTCACCATTCCGCTCAGGGTGTAAAAGCTCCGGCGCATATCGGTGGGGTACGAATACAGGTAATACCGCATCGAGGGGGTTAGACTGAACATCTTACCGGTGTGACAGGAGCAACAACGACTGTAAAACCTGTACATCGGGCAAACTGCCCAGTTTTACGCTCACCCCGTTGGGATAGCTTATCTCGCATGAAAAGGCGGAGTGCTGAACATCCTGGTTGTTCCGAACCGGAACCTGGCTGGACCGAAGGTGTTGTCCGTTTTCAAAAACAACCGGAACGAACCCACCTTTGGGCGGTAGTTGCCCTTTTAATTTGTTTTGCCAGTAATAGAATTTGGCTTCGTTGATCTGATGGTTGGTGCAATAATCTCGGATGGTCAGCCCCGATACCACAAACTCATCATAAACGGCCCGGAATTTTTTCTCGTTGTACATGTCGTTTGCTTTGATGTAAACGGCAAACTTATAGACCGCCATGCAAAATTAGTAGACGCAATTCAGCGAATGGTTACACAAAAACTATTGCCAAAAATGTGAGAACTGGGATAGTACTTAGTTCGTACCACACTTTACTACAATGATCTTCCATTGTTTAGCAACTCCAGGAAAATCCTACCCATCTGTGTAAGCTGATGCTTTTGGGCTGGGTGATTCGGATTATCTGGAATCAAGTTTTCAATCAATTTATCGTTATGTAGTTTGCGAATTACTTTTCTGAGTTGTCCCGAAATTTCCTTTTGCCCCATTTTAATAGATAACTCTTTCGTATTTAATGGTGCGCTCTCAAGTTGCCTTAGCACAAATCCATAAAGAGACTCCTGCTGTAACTCTGGCTGTAACTCTGGCTGTAACTCTGGCTGTAACTCTGGCTGTAACTCTGGCTGTAACTCTGGCTGTAACTCTTGGCCCTGTTTAAAATTCTTCTTCGAAAAGGTGACACGAAATGCTACTCCTGGCTCCTTCCAACCAAAGTCAACCTCGGGATAACTTAGTAATTCCTCAGCGATCAGCTTCAACCCATTACCCCATTGTTCAATAATCCGAAGTTTTTTGAAAACCGGTGCCAATATTTTATTTCGGATGTCGGACTGACCGGATTCCATATCACTGAAGTCGACTGTAGGCATGAGTTTACCTGGGCTGGTGATTTCTACTTTATCGTCGAAAATTGCTATTTTGATGTCTTTGCCGGTTAACGAATAATCGCGATGAATAACAGCGTTACGAATAACTTCCCGAATAGCTACGATTGGATATTCCCAACGGTCATTGCGGTAAACACCCGTATAGTCGGTTGTTCCTTGCGATATATGCCTTAATACAAACTGGTATGCCTGCTCAGGCTGAAGCACTACGTTGACATCAATGGTCTTCTGGTCGATGAAATTTCCAGGAACTATACCTTTAAACCTTGCACATTCAATTTTAGAATAAGGGAAATACTGTTTCTGCAATTCATCGTCAGACAACAAAATCAGGGCGTAAGTCGGAAGATTTTTGCCTTGCTCCGGACGAAAAAGTTCCAGTTTTTTTAATGCCTGAATGGTAAGCTCTTCTCCTGTTTTCTCACGAAAAAATTCTTTGAATGTGCTGATGTTTATTTGCTCAACAGTTTTGGCATAAACCAGTTCGCTGTCAAAGGATATGTTTTGCTTACGTCGCTCGAGTTCGGCAATCATTTCCATTGATGCCAGCCGATTCGTAGAACCTACCCTAATATAAGTACTTTCCTCTATCGTTTTGTTTTTTAAATGATAGGGTGGAGTGCTACCTTTAAATACCTGAGTGCGAATAATGTGCTTCCCTTCGCGTTGCAGAAAAGAGATTTCAGGAAGAACAACTGGTTCACATGGATCATGAACAAGACTGGCGATTTTCTCTTCGAGCGTAATCAGTTCATTTTCTTCCAATCCAATTACTTCTCTGGGATTGTCTTTGACCCCCAAATAAAATTCTCCTCCTGCATCATTGGCAAAAGCAATGATGGTTTTGGCCAATTCTGAGTGTGTCGGCAACGACTCTTTAAATTCAAGCCTTCGACCTTCGGGTTGCTGAAGTATATCGGAAAATTTAGACATTGAAAGGTTTCATTTTAAAGTACTGAAGTTCGATAGCAATTGATTCATTATTTCGATTGACTTGATTTTTCAGTCAGGATCAAAATTAAGAATATATGAGTAACAATAAAAAAGAATCTCACGATCAATACAAACGAAGTAACTGTTTATTTTCTGAATCCGTTTCCTCGTTTCTTCTTCGGCCTCAATCGTTGCCTGTTTTTTCGTTGATATTCTCCCGCATTTAAATATCCTACCTGACGGATCAGTTCTTTAAAAACCAACGATTTTAAAATTCTGGTAATCAGTCCTGTTTGATCTGGATTGTGATGTTGCCTAGAATGTTTGCCCAAATTCTGTTGTTCAGATAAATAAAACTTCGGCTTCTCCTCAAAATCTCCTATTCTCACCGGATGCCTGACCGAATTCCCATTTTCATCTGTCACAAACACAGAGTACCCTCGGCCTGATTTTCTGATCTCCACATTAAAAAGCTTCAGCGCCTGGTCATACATTTCTTTGGAGGTGATAAATTCCATCCGGTTTAGCTGCTCAAATAAACTTTCCAGATTTTGCTTCAAATTTTTGCTTGAACCGGAAAATCGATAGTTGAGTTTCTCCTGTGGATCATCCTTGGTTAGCTGATATTTCTGCTCCAGGTCTTTAATGAACCGTTGAGTCTTTTCTTTTTCGTAACTGTCTGTGATCTTCTTACCTGTATCACAATCGATACGGGTAGATACAATATGAAAATGCACCCGCTCCAGATCAGCATGTTTATAGACCAGGTAAGGCTGGTTACCGTAGCCCAAATGTTTCATCAGGTTACCGATCTCAGTTTTGATACCGGCATCGCCCAGACGAACCAAATCGCTGACCGTCGGATTAACCGACATATGTAAACCAGGTTTTTGAACCCGTGTATTACGCTGTTCAATCTCCTGAAATATCCCGTACCGATTGCTTTTGTCTCCCAGGAACGGGTTTAAAACAGGCATATTCTGACTGTGGTAAAAAGTTGCCTTGTGACGTTCAACCTTGCGCTCATTATAGAACATCGCATTTTTCGTACTGCAAGCTTGGTGAATTTTGATGATCATCAATGAGGCATTGGAGGTTTATTGGAAAAATCAGTGCAAGTATTTCTGAAGGGTGATCAGGCAGTTTCGCATCATTTCAAAAGCCTGTTTTAAAAGTTTCCTGTCATTGTCGCCAACATTGTAACCTGCAAACGAATTCATCCGTTTGGAAAGCTGGTTCAGGTTCACCCCGATCTTATTCAGCTCGTAGTCCATGCTTTTGAGTTGCTCCTTGGCCTGATCATCCAGCGAGATTACTTTTCGTTTTGACTGATCAAATATCTTATTCCGCATATAATCACTCATACAACCATACTTACCCTGTTTGACCAAAGAATCCAGCTTCAGCTTTTCTTCTATGGTCATCAATAGTCTGACAACTATTTTGTGTTTGTCTTTATCGGATTTTCTGGGTCGCATAAGCTTTTATTGGGTACTGTTAATGAGTTCAAAGTGGGGAATCATTCAACTATTGGGTAATGGTCTTCCGGTGCAGCCGGAACAAGCTAAAAAGGTTTTTATGGCCATAAAAACACAACTTGCATTCCCCACTTTGAATAAGATTTTCCCTCGATTTTTCGCGTTCTCTCCTTGAACTTTCATCCTCATTTTTTTTTGCCAAAAAGAAAGGGGAACCTTTTCAGAATTTCCCCTTCCGGTTTTGAAAACGAGACCTGTTATCTACTTTAGTGGACCTTTTGCCTGGCCCCTTGCTTTTCCGATTGTTTGGCATCGGTTTTTAAATCTTCGGATTTCTCCTGTTTGAACTGCGAAAAACTGATGTTCCGTCCGGCAGCATCAACCTGAAGCGTGGCTGAAAACTTCTTTTCGTTCTTGCCGATCATTCCGTCCACTACAACTTTTTGTCCGGATGCCAATTTTTCTTTTTGTTCCGATGAAAGGGTTACTCCCTTGATCTTTTCCGGTACCTGGATCATTTTGGTCCGAAGCGGGATCAACTCATTGGTTTTGGAATCGATGGACAGATGGATATACCGATTAAACTGATCCCCTTTCGCCGAAGCAAACTGACCCCTTGAAGTTGTTGGTCAAAAAGGATAAAAAAGCGTAGTCAAATTAGGATATAAAACAGTCATCATTTTTGTCATTATTTTACATCAAAATTTTTACAAATATATGGATTCTGTTTTGCCTTTTCTTCTTCGGAGTGATTCCCCGAACAATTCCACTCTTAACGATTGATGGACTATGCGGTCCAGTATGGCATCGGCAATTGTTTTTTCACCGATAATGTCATACCACTCTTTGACCGGTATCTGGGAAGTGATGATGGTCGAACGTTTTTCATACCTGTCTTCTATAATATCAAGTAACACAACCCTTGACTGCGAATCGAAGGGTTGCAATCCAAAATCATCAAGTATCAACAGGTCCTGCCGTTCAATCTTTTTAAGTTCGGCCAGTATAGTACCTTTAGCCTTGGCCAGCTTAAGTTGTCCCATGAGTTTGGCCGTGGAAGCATACAGGACCCTGTAACCCATCTGGCAGGCCTGATACCCCAGGGCAGTAGCCAGGTAACTTTTCCCTGTCCCAGTGGAGCCTGTAATAAACAGATCTTTATGCTCCCTGACAAAATCAAGGCTTGCCAGGCGGTGGAACTGGTTCTTGTCCAATCCCCGTTCCACGGTATAGTCCAACTCTTCCATCGATGCCTTATAGCGGAAGTTTGCCATTTTCAAGGCCCGGTCGATGTTGCGGTTGCGGCGGTCGTCCCATTCGCTGGTAATCAGAAGTGATACCAACTGGTCTGGAGTGAGGGTTTCCTTGATGGAAGATTCCAGGCTGGTTTTGAAGGCCTCATACATGCCCAACAAGCGCATCTGGCGCATTTTGTCCAATGTTTCTTTGTTCATTTTTCTTGTATTAAAACGTTTATAAATAGTTATTGATAATACTCTTTCCCCCTGATGTTTTCATGGGTTGGGATATGCGGGGAGTCCTCGCCCGGTTCTAAGCGGTCCAGCCGTTTGCGCAGAATCTCTTCGATGGTAAGGTAGCTGTATTGTCCGAAGTTATCAGCCCACCGGCAGGCATCTATCAGGCGGTCGGCTCCAACCCTGCGGGCAAAACTCAGGATTCCCTGGCACGACTTGTAGGCCTGTTCCGGGTAAGGTTTCACTTCCAGTACACGCCCGATATAGTGTTCCACATCTTGATGTATCTCCCGGGCTTGGGAAAGGAACTTGTCGGGACTCCATTCGGTCAGAAACTGGTGTTGCGATGCCAGGTGGTCAGCCTGTGTGGAGTATTGGTAACGCCTTTGCAAACGCGGATGTTTGGCAATCAGTTCGTAACGGTAATAGACTTCCACTTCCCTTGTGGTATAAAGGATTTTTACCTTCTTGCCGATATAGTTGTAAGGCACGCTGTAATAGTGGACATCCTTCGACAGGCGCACATAACCGTTTTTCATTACTGTCACAATGGCCTGCTCTTTGAGTTCGTAACGGAACGGATTGAGTTTGCCCAGGGCTGAGCGTTCAATATCCTCAAACTGTTCCCTGCGTCCGTAGTCCCTTTTGGAGAAGGGCGTATTGTTGTGTATCTCCAATGCCACCCGCAGGGCTGCATTGAGGCTTTCCAGGTCGTGAAAGGTGCGATCTTCCAGCTTCGTGTAAATGCTTCGGTAAATCAGCTTTACGGCGCCTTCAACCAGAGATTTATCCCGTGGCTTATAAACTCTTGCCGGCAGAACGGTGGTGGCATAGTGTTCAGCGAAGCAGGCAAACTCGGGGTTGATGACCGCTTCGTATTTACTCCCCCTGGTAACGGCAGACCTCAGGTTGTCCGGAACAATGACTTGTGGAACGCCTTCAAAGAAATGCAAAGCGTTTTCGCAGGCCTTGATCAGATCCTCTTTCTTTTGGGTAGCAACCGCTTCTACGTAAGTAAGCTGGCTGCATCCCAGGATAGCCACGAACACTTCAACGAAAACGATTACTCCATCTTTGTCCACGATGGAGAGTTTTTTACCGGCGAAGTCGATGAACATCTTTTCTCCGGCTTTGTGCTCGATGTGCATCACCGGATGGGTTTGACCCAGGTACATGTAGATGTAATTGTTGAAACGTGAACGGCCAAAACCCCCGGGGTGCTTTTCAAGATACTCCCGGTGCAGTTGTTCCCGGGTAACACCTTTTCGCTTAAGTTGCTTACATATCCCCGGAAGGAGCAACTCCAACTCTTGCTGGCGTTCGGTCTTGGGTGCATTAGGCTGGGATACCAGGAAAACGGCGGAGAGTTCTTCATCGCTCATGGCCAGAAAAGACTCATAACCGATACCCGAACTGTGGTAAACCTGTAAATACTTCTTAATCGTGTTGCGCGAAATGCCCAGCATACTGTTGATGGACTTGGTGCCTCTGCCCTGACCATACAAACGAATGACTTGTCTTAGCTTTTGCATACTAATCGGATTATTGGACATAATGATGAAAGTTTTTTGTTTTTTGACTCAAACAAAAAGTAACTTTTATATCCAATCCGATAAGGCTTTTCTTTTCCTTTTTCAGGGGGTCAACTTCCTTCGGCCAACGGGGGTCAATTTGCCCTGGCGAAGGGGGTCATTTTAGATTGGCGCAAAGGGGTCAATTTAGAGCGGATTTTCCACCATAAGGCAAATAAAGAATAAATCCCCCTAAATTAGTACCGCTAATATAGTCCTCTTAATATGAGGTATTTATTATTTTATTTATCTTTGTATCAGGTAATAACTTAAAATATAAGGTGATCACAGATCACCCAAAAACTCAACTTTCAAATCATTTTATTTGAAAAAAATAATATAAAATCAAAAAAGATGGGAAATAAACAGGAAATACTCACACTCCCCATTTCCGAGATACCGGTTGGGGAAGAAATTCAAAGTTTATGTCAAAAGCATAAAGTCAAAAACCTGGATGAATTATTAAAGGTTTCTGATTATGAAATGGTTCATAAACTGGGGTTTACCTATCATGCGGTGATTAACCTTTTCGGTTATTTGCAATCTGTTGGACTTGAAGATTTAATGGAGAACCCTGTGAATCAACAAAATTAGGTTACATGGGGATATTACTTTTTTTCAGCAACCGGAATAAGATTTTCCGAACTTCCTCCCGGGTTGATTCTTCAATGTTGTAGTACTTTAAACGCAAACTTTCCGCAGAAATATTCTCACGTTTTTTGGAGCGGACATGTTCAACTAGAAAATTCAACAACTCGCGGACATTCTTATTTTTTAATATCTCACATTCCATAAAAAGCCGGACAAAGCAAGCCAATTGATTAACTGAGAGTTCCGTTTCAATTTTGTATCCTGTATTGACAACGCTCTGTGCTCCTGCCGGATAAACACCCGAAAACAAGAGAAGCCCCTTTTCATAGAAAATGATTTCTTCCCGTATCCAATTGCATAGGAAAAGACTCACTGATAGATGCCAATCATTAAGCGCACATGCAGGTTTGACCGGAACCTGGCTTATTTCTTTCAACCAACGGTTTAAACATTCGATTTTCTCTTTTGCCGACTCTATCATCTTTATCTCTTTTGTGATCGCTGCGTTCAGGTAATGAACGACACTTAATGAATTGAAATTATAGGCGATAAGGATGTCTTTTAATGTAATCGAAAAAGGATGTTCCCTGTTACTTAACTGTACCCTTTCAATTTGCAGGGCAAGTTCGTTAAGGTAAGCCATCAATCCATAGGTAATACCCGGCTTGCTTAACCTGTTTTGAACAGACGCTTTTACCTTTTCAAATAAAATACAATCCGGATCATCGGCAGGCAAACTCAATCTCAAAAATTCTTTAGTTACCTTTAGGATAAAAGTATCATGAAACTTCAGCGGCATTTTTTGTTCCGGATCAATGGATTCCGCAAAATTATCTCCGATAAAAACCAGCAAATCTTCCAAAGTAAAAAGAACTGACTTCCGGGCATTAATAGACTCCTTATTCTGAGCTTTATCTTCATTCTTTCTTTTTTCTGCCGCTATAAAAAGATCATCAATCAGAAAAATCAAACGTGCATGGATATTTCGTATAAATAATTGCTGCATGCCCTCAATTTCAAATGAATAGAACTGTTGAAACAGAATGGATTTTAACATTTCATTTCCCTTTTGAAATTGTTGGCAGTATTGTTCAGCTTCCAGGATTTCACCAGATGAAATCAAGTTTAATAATACATCAATATGATTGTTCGACTTGTTTTGCATGGCAAAAGATTTTTTAAATATTTTCCCTTTGTAACGAGTTCGCTGTTTTTTCTATTTGGTGGTGAAAACACTATCATTTTTACAGATTAATCCCGGGAGCATCAATATGCCCCCGGGAAACCTTCCCCTATACTAAAACAAGGGAAGACTCATTTTACTAACTAACCTAACAAAACCTATTATTTGACCACATTCGTAATAGTCGGGCTAGTTTTTCATGTTTAAAATGATAGGTATTTTAAACACGGATAGCAGCTATATTGATTTTTTTATCAAAAAACATCATACTTAAAACTTATGTGAACATTATAACCTTATCTATTCTTAGCTTTCCCATTTAATATGGGTTCATGATTGACATAGAAATACCTGATCCGGCAAGCAGTTCCTTTGCTCTGCGAATTCTTTTCAGGCAACATCCGGATTTCCAAACGGTGCTTTCCTTCTTTTAGTCCGTAGCCTAACGTATAGAACCAGGGCAAATGCAATTGCAAACTCCATTGGGTATATAAATCCTGTTTTTGCCAGGTGCCTTTATCTATGCGGTATTCGATAATTCCGGCGTCAGAGCCAGCTGCAACGGCAATACCAACGGCGTTTCCTTCAAAGTCGTATTTTAATATTCCTCCTGAAGTTTCGGCAACCAACATCGAGACTTTGGTGAAATCATCGCGTGTTCCGGCATTATCGGTTGGTGTCCAGTTTTGAACGGCTTGCCAACCTTTAGCCGGTTTCGCATTCACCGCAGGAATCAAATTTCCTTTGTTGTAACTTGCGCTATTTAATTTGGCCGGAAGGGGATAGACTGTCAGCTTATCGTCATCGGCCACAAAACCGCTCCAACAGGCTTGCAGAAAGGCTTTCATCGATTGGTAGTATATGTGTTGTCCGAATGGCGACGGGTGCAAATTTTTGAAATCGTTTTCCCAGGTAAACTCGCCGTTATCGATTCGGTCGGTTACTTCTTTGGCCAGGTTGATGGTTGAAATGCTGTAGTGAGCTGCAACTTTTTCGTGGTTCTCAATTTCAGGTGGTGTAATTCCTTTTCGGTATTCGGCCATTTTATCCGGATCGACAAAGTGCATGACAACAATATCCATTGCTGGGTTCGATTCGCGGGCGTGACGGACAATGCCTTCCATGCCCAAAATCTGAGTCTCGGGACCGAATCCGTTAACCCTGTCGTTTACAGCGGCTTCCTCAAATAAGAGGTCTACTTTACCATTTTTCAACACGTCGCGCTCGAAACGGAAAGCTCCCGGAGTACTCCCGAATGATGGAATTCCGGCGGCTATAAAATCGAACTTTGTATCAGGAAATCGTTTTTGAAGGTAGGCACAAATACTGTCGCGCCATCCGCCATTGTAAGTGATGGAGCCACCCAAAAAGGCTACGCGTCCTTTCCTTTCGCGCTCGAAAACCAATTGTGCATTGTGCAATTTGTTCCTGAACGTTTGATAGTTCCGGCTATCGAGTTTCGGATTTTCATCGGGATAGCTATTCATGATAAACTGGGCACTGCCTTTCACATGGTCAATAGAGAAATGGTGTCCCTGAAGCGATTGGTTACCAAGTGTATTGGGGTAAATCATTGCCGGGCCGCCCAAGCGAATGTATTTTTTGGCCAGGATGTAGGTGTTTTCATCAGGAGGAACAATGCTGTCGTGCAACCCGATTTGAAAGAGCAGCGGAACTTTGGCTGCTGCCAGTTTTTCCAGATTGTCGATGGGGTTGTCGTTGTAATCCAATGCTTCTTTTTCGGTTTTGAAATTGTAAGCTTTTTGCAAAAGTTTCCACGATTCTGGATCGCCTTTGCCCGCGCCTTTTCCGCCGGGCCAGCTTTTAAAATCACAAACCGGAGCTTCAGCATAAATACTGGCAATACGTTCAGGATATTTTTTCGCAAAATTGAAGACGTACAAACCGCCACAACTCACCCCTTCGAGCGCCACTTTTTTGTTCAAACCATATTGTGTCGTCAGGTAATTGTAAAAGCTGTTCCAGATTTCGACGCATCCGGGCGATCCCAGAAGTTCATCGGAATCAATATAAACCACGTGAAAGCCTTTGTGGATGAGGATGCTATCCATTTGGTAGTGCCAGTCTGGGAAACGGGCGCGCCACACCCACGGTTTGCCCGGTGCCGCTTGGTCGGGAACAACGATGCGAGCATTGCGGCTGTCAATTTGAAAATCAAATCGCGTAAAGCCGTGCCAAGAGGATGGTTTACCTGACGACTCAAAAGATTGGCCTGTAACCTGAATAATGCAAACAAGACATATAAACAAAAAAAAGAGACTTTTCATCTGTTAGTTTTTATTTCATTAATAGACAACTTCTCCAAAATCTAAATTGTATTGAGTTTTTGGTTCGTTTTTATTAGTCAAAATAAATGCTAATTCCTTGACTTGAATGTTAGCAAGAAATTTGCCACCAAAGGAAGATATATATATTCATTTCTTTTGAATAGACATCTATTCATTAGATTCTAATAATTGTCATATCTAAGAACTACTAACCAAATTTTTAATCTGGTTCCCATACATTAATAACGAATGTGACACAAATCTTAGAATTTATTCTTATCCATCTTATTTTTGAAGTGCATTAAACTAATCTTATAGCAGATGCAAAGGGCCTTGCTAATCAATCACGCTACAGAATTTTTTCGTTTATCTTTTTTGATCCTTTCTGAGTAAAATTGAATTGTGCTCCTGAAGTTTATGACTAAAAAAGACTCTATGTAAATTAAAATATCTCATTACTCTATTTCAATAATGGAATGAACTTTAAGTTGAGGAACAGTGACCTGAACAAAATCATTTTTATACTTGAAATTTATTTTTTCCCCAGATGGCCAAAGAGTAACTGAGATAGGTTTAAAACCAGTTCTGTAACTAAGCTTTAAACCATTAATAGGAAGCAACTCATCATATCCCATTATATTTTTATTAAAATGTTCTCCAGATGAATTAATGAGGTGAATATAGGTCTTGCCATTTTTTTCGCCTAAAACAATATGCACATACCTAGATCCCTCAACTTTTATAGTGTTGTTGGGAATCAGCGTATCAATAACACTGCGAATGAGTTTTCCAAAAACAGGATTTCTATATTGATCGTAGGCTGTAGATAGATCCATATAAAAAGCTGCTATTTTACCTTTGCCATAATCATTTATCGTAGCAACCGGATACTCAGTTGCATACCGGTAATCACATTGTGAATATACATGTCCAACATCCAAAGTTCCCTGTTTGGATATCACTTTCTGCCAATTTGATTTAATACCAGTTATTCCGCCTAGCTTCTCATCTCCTATATTAAATTGCTGAGTACTATCATTTCCGACAAATGAAACATTTAGTTCTTGCTCAAAGGATTTTGCTGCTTTTGCACCAATAATCAATACATTACCTCCTCCAGAAATATATTGCAGCAACTGCTTTTTAATAGCAGAATTAAACTGATCCCATTCAGGAATTATAATAAGCGGATATTTCTCCATATAATCTTTCAGTTGATGATCCATCAATATCTCCACTGAATACTGACTGTCCAGTAACATATTGGTTGTCCCTTCCATATTTGATGCACCGCCATAAAGGCCATTAGTTTTCCTTTTCCAACCTTCAACAGAATACCACATTCCAATTTGCGGAATAATTTTGCTGTGTTGGCAAAAGGGTTGCCGTGCCCTACAAAATTCTGCCAATTCAACCATAGCGTCTGTATCAACGGTTCGGAAAGATGCATCTCTGTTTTGTTGAAAATACACCTGGAATCCTCCTCCCATCGCCATTACTTCTGAGGCCTCCTGTTCAAGTTGAACCAGTGATTTTGGACTCTGAATGCCCCCCATAAAATTTATTGGAACAAACCCCCATGCCATCAAATCCCATGGCTTATTCTGCAACGCCAAGCATCTCGCTTGATAAGCACTACTGTATAAACTATTAGAAGGGGAAACATCGCCCGATAGAAAATCGACATCAACATCTACTTTTTCTGGCATCATGGAAGAATATGCCCAGTTGCTTGCTATCTGGAATGAGGAGTCATAACTGTGCAATGCATCCACATAATTTCGTAAATAGTTGTGATACATTTTTCTATTATAATCAAGCCATTTTTTATATCCAATATCATCAGAAGAACTTGGAACTTCTTTCAATCCTGATTCTGTAAGAAATCCATTAACTACCTTCTGAGAATAATCGGGTGCAGCAGCCCAGCAATCGCCATCTATCCAGGCACCGTCTATCTTATATCGGTCAATCATTTCTTTAATCTGAGGGATTAATAAGTTTTCACTGTATCCTCCCCCAAAAGCTGCCTTAGTAGAGTCAATTGTCCCGTCTGCATTGAGTCGTCCCCATTGAGGGTTCTCGTGTATGGCTTTAGCATCCCAAATACCAGAATAATGAACGTAAAGAGGAATATTAAACCTTTTTGTAATATCTCTCCATATCCATAACGGGTCATTTATAAAACTGTTAGCAGAATAACCAATTTTCGTTGGGTAACTTGAATAACCGGGATGTCCTTTACTATCAACTTGTATATAGTCCGGCTTTGTCCGTCTGAGAAATTCGGATAATAGTTCCGTATCAAAAAGTTTACCCAAGTCTTTATCAGTGGCTGTAGCATGAAAATCAAAATGGAAGCCAAAAAAACTATCTGCGCGTTTAGGCCGTTCCTGCATATATCCCGAGAATGGGAAAAAACATAAAAAACAAATGAAAATCAAAACATTTTTATTTTTCATAATCTTATAGTACTAATATATTATCAATTAATTTCTATTTTGCAGAAATACTATATCTATTGTTGCCCAATTTCCACTAATGACAATTCTGGCAAAACCAATTGCCAAGCGGCTGTCTATTAACCTTTAATGTCATATATCTAACATTATTTTTCTTGTCAAATCCATAACTTTGTAACATTTAATATGTTTTAAAAATTGTATTTAACTTTTGTTTTTCAATTGGCTGAAATAATTCTGAATATCTAGGTTCTGCAACTCCGTTATTACTACTTTCCACGTAGACACAAACATTTTTACAACGAACAATTTTTCTAATCTATCTATTTTAACACACTAGACAACAATATAATATGTGCATTTTTTTATTCTTTTTAATGTTTTTTAGAGATGGCTTATCTGTCAGAAACTACAAAAAGTGAAACAACAAGTGTACTAATCCCATTTTTATATATCATTATAATCGAGTTATTGAATTAGGCATTTAATGAATACCAAGGGATGCCGGAGGCATCAAATGTTTATAGAAAATTCCGGGAGATATTTGTACGACCCCCACCGGGGTCGAATATCTTTTGACATTGATACATCTATAAACATGCAAACCCTCCGGGTTTATACTAAGACCCCTAATATTTGCTAAATGCCTGATTCAATCGAGTTAATAAGCTTGATATTCTTATTTATACACGGCAAATTTCTTTACTTCCATCCTTCCATTATCACCTGTTACGCTTAATCGCACTGCATTAACTTCTGTCGGATCAATAGTCTGTAAGCGTTTTATTCCAATACTAGTTCCTGAGGCAATTTTTTCCCATTGATTGCCTTTTAATGCTTCCACTTTATATTCTTTTATATGTTGTCCTTTCTTGATATTTTCTTCAATTTCTATTAGGCTTATTATATCTTTTTTGGGCATTTTTAATATAATAGAATCCGTCGGTTGGCTTAAGGTTACTGACGCTAACGGAAATGCAAATAAGTCTTTTATCCTTACTCCTAATTCATCAAGTCTCTTTGCTTCAGCATTAGGTATTAATCCACTTGTATCGGGAGTCATATTAATAAGTAGATTAGCTCCTTTACCTATAGATTCAAAATAAACTTTAGTTAGAAAATCAAGACTTTTAATTGTATTATCCGAATTTGGATGCCAAAACCAGGTGTCGCGTGTATATATATTAGCTTCAATTGGCATCCACCCCTTACTTGTCGGTGGAATAAAATTGCTAGCCCAGTCTTCCGGTTTTACTACATTCCAGATAGGATAAGTTGCCCATCCCAGCTCATTTCCAGACCAACGAACATCAGGGTCGGTTCCTCCAAAAACTACCGCATTAGGTTGTAAGTCTTTTACAAGAGTCTTTATAGCATCGCCATAACTTGGACCAAGCGCTTGTAATGTTGAGGGGTTTCTTACATCCCAACCAAAAGGATCATATGCTCCATCAAACCACAAGTAATCTATTTCGCCATAATTTGTCAACAATTCACGCAATTGTTCAAAAAATACTGGGAAGTAAGTATTTCTATCTCCCACTATTTTTCTTTGGCCAAGGGGATCAGGGGTAGAAGTACAACCCCAATATTTATCACCCCCCGACACATAAAATCCTATTTTCATATCATACTTTTTGCATGCCGTCACAAAATCAGAAACTACATCTCCTTTCCCATCCTTCCAAGGAGAATTTTTTACTGAATATTCCGTTGTTTTAGTGGGCCATAAGCAGAATCCATTATGATGTTTTACTGTTAAAACAACATGTTTTGCCCCAAATGATTTGGCAGTCCTAATCCACTGTTCTGCATCCAATTTAGTTGGATTAAATAACTGGGATTTGGGGACTATTGTCATTTCAGAATTGACATAAGTCGCTAGACCAAAATGAATAAATGCGCCTAATTGTCTTTCCTGAAAGTTTAATTGTGCAATAGAAGGAACATCTGTTTTTTTATCTTCAGTATATGACTCTATGACATTTTTTTCCTCAGGTGCAATAAGTATCGGAAGCCAGTCACCTTGATGTATCTGTGGTTGAACTCCTACTTCTGAATTGGAGAAAAAATACTCAAACAATTCTCTTGGAGTTCCTTCATATATGGCCCATTGTAAATCACCGGCTGTAGTTTGATCACTACCAGTAAAATATAAAATAGTCTTTCCTCCATAATAGCATAACTCAACATCTGATGCATTGCTTTCTCTGGTGTCTGGATTAAGTAATGGAATCTTTTTATTTGTCGAGTCGAACGTAATAAAAGGACGGTTTTTCGGCGCATCTTCCCAATTGATAAGATCTTTTGATCTAGTTATTCTTGTTTCATATCCAGCTTTTAACGCTTCTAAGTAAAGTGTGTAATAATAACCACCTTCAAAATATAATGCTGGTCCTCCAACATATTTATCTTTACCATAGATAGCCCCTGGTATATCTTTCCATGTTTTAAGATCATCTGATTCCATATAACGAAAAGTAAAAGGAGGCCATCTGGCATCGTTGGTTTCATAAAGAAGTATGAATTTCCCGTTACCTCTACATACGGCAGTATTATAAAAAAACTCTTCCCCTGATGCCTTTAAAATAGTTAAAGGTTTAGACCATGTTTTCATATCTGATGAACTGGTCATTGTGATTTCAGTTATATTGCGCCAAGGCTTATTTTTCCCATAATTCCCAGCAAACACATAAACTCTTCCGTTCCATGTCAAAACAGTTCCGAATCCATGATTCTTTAAAACGACTGACACAATATTATTTGAACTCAGATCTCTTATACGCACTTCATCCTTATGAAAAAAATCACCGGGATGTCCCCCTTCAACATTCCAGAAATGCTGGTTATTCTCCAATAAATATAATCGATCATTAAATACAAAGGGGGATGTCTCAACTAAAGGAGAACCTAACCGGCCTTGCTTTACAATTGGGTTTCTCCACTTAGGCTGAGAAAACAATTGAAGTGATAATAGAAGAAAACACAAAATTAATTTTGTAATATTCATATTTATTTATTTTGTTTATGAAAATTATTAGACTATTTCAACGAAGTTGCACTTGGGCTAGTTTTTCCATCTATTGACTGAGGGATTATCTGGTGCAAATCGAAAATTACAATCTCGTTCCTACCTTTTTTCAGGAATGGAGCCGGACAATATAATTGATTCTGCGGTCCAATATTCCAGTAGCGACCCAGGTTGTGGCCATTCACCCAAACTACGCCTTTCTCCCATTGACCAAGGTCGAGATAAGTATCACCAGTGTTGGCAAGTTCGAATTCACCTTTAAAGAAAACACCAGGGCGACTTACTTCCGAAGAAGTAAATTTCAGGTTTTGGATGTACTGATCGTCGAACGGAAGCGGGTAAATCTGCCAGTCCATTAAAGTCATTCCATTGAGCGAAACCCGTTCGGTAATTCCCTTACGGTCAATCATATATTCGGCAAAATTAATCCGGCCCATTCCTTCAACCAGAATATCGAGTTGCGGGTTTGCCGATGCCGATTCGGGTAGTTCAATAACGGTCTCAGCCTTAGTACGGTCAAGCTTACCAATGTATTTGCCATCAACAAAAACGGTGGCATAGTCGTGCAGTTCGGTAACACGAAGCTTCCCTTTTTTGTGGCCAATCAGCTTGGTTCGATAAAGGATAAAACCACCTTTCTGCCCAAACATTTCCATGGGTTTTGGCTGCAGAAATTGGATTGCTACCGGTAAATTATCCCAAACCGAAGCAGTAGCAGTAAGTTTTATCTCCGGAATTTCTATAACCGAAATTGCTGCCGGAATTGCCGGTAATTTTTGCTTTGCCGGAAGATATTTGGCTAGCAAACCACGCAAAGCCATGTATTTAGGCGTGGCCTGTCCCATTTCGTTAATCGGCGCATCGTAATCGTAGCTGGTAACATCGGGCTGATATTGTGTTGGGCTAAAAGCATTGGCGCCAGCCCACCAGCCAAAGTTTGTACCTCCGTGAATCACATAAAAGTTGAATGATTTTTTGTTGTCCATCAGCCATTTCACGTCTTTCAAAAGGTCTGTAGTGTCAGGTCTCTGCCATTTTTCGCCCCAATGCGTAAGCCATCCGGGATACAATTCGCTGCAAAATGACGGAACATTGGGATTAACTTTGGTCGCCTGGGCAAAATCGCCTTCGCTGGCACCCGGATCGAGACCAATGGCAGCATCGGGCAACGAACCGGCTTCGAGCATATAGGGAGTAGCACCATCGGCAGTATAAAAAGGCACTTCAATACCATTCTGCTTCCATTGTTCCTGAACCCATTTTATATAAGTGCGGTCATTACCATAGCTTCCGTATTCATTTTCAACCTGAACCATCACAATGGGGCCGCCTTTGGTAACCTGGAGGTCTTTCACCTGCAAAGCTAAAGTCTTGATATATCTGCTTACAGCTTCGGTGTAACGTGGATCCATACAACGAACCTTAATATCAGGAATACGAAGCAAATAGGAAGGCAGCCCGCCGAATTCCCATTCAGCACAAACATATGGGCCAGGGCGCAACATCAGGAACATTCCTTCTTCCTGAACTATTTTAATAAACTGGGCAATATTGTGATTACCAGTCTGAAAATCGAAAACGCCTGGTTCCGATTCGTGGTAATTCCAGAATATGTACGCCGCAATGGTATTGCAGCCCATCGCCTTGGCCATTTGAATTCGGTGACGCCAGTATTCTACGGGAATTCGCGCCGGGTGCATTTCCCCGGAAATAATCTGAAACGGCTTTCCGTCGAGCAAAAACTCACTAATACCCAACTCAAATAAATGAGGCTTTCCTTTTGCACAATTGGGCAAAATGGAAAGAAACATAAACATAGCCATATAAAATTTTAATCTCATACAATTCAAACGATCATTAATGTACAGATTAACTCAATCTTTTAACTCATAGATAGTTCCACGAGACAATTCTCAAAATAACATTTGAGAATAATCTCATGAAACTATCCTAATCTTTTCTAAATATTATTATTAATATCCAGGATTCTGGATGAGTTTAGGGTTATTATCCAACTCACCTTGAGGAAAAGGCCACAATGTATAGTTTGATTTAAATACCAGAGGAATACCTGCAGGATTCTTCATCGAGTTCATTTTAGATTCAATTATTCCCCAACGTTTCAGATCAAAATAACGATATCCTTCCAAGGCAAGTTCGATACGTCTTTCATGCCGAATATAATCCCGCAATGACTCCTTTGAATTATACTTAGTTCGATCGACTGGTGGCATTCCAATTCCTGGTCTGCTCCTTATCTGATCAAGTACATCGTAAATACTTGCGTCTGGACCACTTGCTTCATTTTTTGCTTCTGCATACATCAATAATACTTCTGTATATCGAGTCCATACCATGTCCTGATCAGAGTTTGTCTTTGAAAAGTCAAAAGGTGCATGGGAAAAATCCACATATTTTCTCATCTGATAGCCAGTTGCACCAATATATTGAGGCTCTGGCCATACTTCCGTGTGGTTGCGCATATTCAGTTTCAAGCGGGGATCTCGGTTCTCCCAAGTTAAATCACTGGGATCGTACAGCGGAGAATCCTTTATGGATTTGCCATCCTTACATTCAAAGTCATCAACCAAGTCTTGGTAAGGAGCAATACATCCATACCAACCAATCTGAACATCCATACTTTCTACAAAAGCAGTAGGGTCTGTTGGCCCTAAATATTGTGTGGAAAAAATAATCTCAGGATTATTTAATTGTGAATCAGTACCTGCAAAAATTCCAAGATAGTTACCGTAAAGACTGAATGTCCCAGAGTCGATTATTTGTTTGGCGACAGATGCAGCTTCTGTCCATTTTTTCTCATACAACAAAACCCTTGCCTTAATTGACCGAGCACTTCCTTTAACCGCATGCCCACTATATTTTGCTTCAGGCAAATTTAAAATAGCCTCGTCCAGATCTGCATGAATGTAAGCCAAAACTTCAGCCTGAGAACTTTTTGCAATTTTTGCTTCATCTGCATTCTTAGGCGGTTCTTTATAAAGAATTACATCACCAAAAAAATTCACTAGATCAAAATACATCAAAGCGCGAAGAAATTTTACTTCTGCTTTAGCTACTTTTTTCTTTTCATCCGAAATTGGAGCCTTATCGATATTTGAGAGAAAGAAATTACACGAAGAAATTCCTGAATAGGGTGCATAATAAGCCATATTAATTGCACCGCCTGAAACTGGATTTATTACGCCCAATGTCATATTATGAATATTATAATAACCCCATTCTGCATAAGCATTATCAGTAAGACAATCCAACCAAACTCTTTGATAACCTAAAAACCCATTCTGTAACCGACGATAGCAACCAGCTAAAGCCATTTGGACATCTGCCTCTGTTTTCCAAAAGGTTTGACTAGAAATCTGATCTGTGGGATTCTTGTCAAGAAAATCTTCTTGGCAAGAATTACAAATAATGGCGACAATTAAAACCAGTATTATGATGATTGAATATAACTTTTTCATATCGATTTTTGTGGTTTAAAATTTAACATCAAGACCGAAATTAATAATACGCACTTGAGGGTACTGGGCAAACCTACCGCTGTTTCCAAGTGTTTCTGGATCTGCTCCTTCAAATTTTGTGAATGTTAGTAAATTTTCTCCTGAGACAGATATAGTTAAACCTTTAGACCTGATTTTATCCGTTAGCTTTTTAGGCAGCATATAAGATATACTGGCATTCTTCAAACGCAGATAAGAGGCATTTTGTAAATAATAAGTAGATGGGTATGCTGAAACTCCCCCATAACTCCACGTATCGTATACCGCAGGAACTGTATTGCTTGGATTTGTTGGGCTCCAAGCGTTTCTAAATTTGGCAGTTGGCGGTGTCCCCTGAATAAAAGGATCTACTCCCCAACCATTCAACGGTATTTTATTTCCTTGAGATCCTTGGAAAAAGACTGCCAGACTTAATCCTTTCCAAGTTAAATTCATACCAAACGAATACAGAAAATCCGGATATCTACCTTTTATAGTTTTTCGATCATCTGCATCAACTACACCATCATTATTCTGATCCTTTATTTTCAAATCACCAGGTTTCGATGGAAAAAATGGTTGTTTAGGAGAATTATCAATATCTGACTGACTTTGGAATATCCCAATCCATTCATACATGTAATATGAGTTATATGGTAATCCAACCTCATTAACACCTTTTACAGGCGTCCTAATCTTCAAAAGTTTATTCTTATAGGCGGAAATTGAGAAATAGGTGTCATAATTAACATTGCCTATTCTATTTGCATGCTTCAGTTCAAGCTCCCATCCCCTATTTTGTAGTTTTCCATCATTAGTAACTGGGCCAGAAAGTCCAAGACTTCCCGGAACTGGTTGAGTAGTTAAAATATCATATGTTTTTTTATTAAACCAGTCGAATGTAACGCCGAAAATCCCCTTATAAATATTTAGGTCAAGACCTATATCAGCCACTTGTGTGGATTCCCATTTAAGAGACTTATCTGTGAGATTATTTAATACTACACCCGGTTGAAGTTGGCTTCCATAAGGATATTCCGTAATAGTTAAAATATCTTGATATGGATAATTACCTATTTCCTGGTTACCCAATGTTCCCAATGAAGCCCGAAGTTTCATATTATCAATCCACTCAAACTTGTTTTTAATGAAATTCTCTTCAGATAGCCTCCATCCTGCCGATACTGCGGGAAAAACACCCCATCTGTTTTCTTTTGCAATACGAGAACTGCCATCATAACGAACATTGGCTTCAACGAAATATTTGCTTTTATAATCATAATTCAGTCGTCCAAAGTAGGATCGTATTGCCCATTCGCTACCATTACCAGATAACGATTGTCCAACAGAAGATCCTGCATCAAGTTGATCTAAGCTAGCACTAGGAAAATTATTCCTTGATCCTTGGATATACATATTTTTAAACGACTGCTGCTCATATCCCATCAATATTTTAATGTTATGATTATTTTCAATTTTCGTATCGTAAGTTAATGTTGAAATAAGAGATGGCAATAAGCTTAATGAATACCTATCGGTCAGGCCTGGCCCCAACACGACGTTATTAATATTTGCATAATCATCCCCAGTCTTAAAAAATGAATACTCTGGAACAGCCACTTGGTGTTGTTTATATATGTCGTGAGTATAATTAAGGCCACCCTTCACTTCCCAAACTAATCCTTTAAAAGGAGTCATATCTAAATAAATCTGAGAATTGACATTATATGTTTTAGAGTGTTGATAATTTTCTGAGTATAAATCAGTTTCAGGATTACGATTATGTCCTTCAGCTCTGTAAGCACAATTAGTTATCCTTCCACTTCCATCTGGCAGAAAAGGGGTATAATTAGGAGCGCCTTGATAAACCAGAAGTACTATATCGCTATTCGTAGTACGGGGCTCCTTTATAACTTTATTTACCATATTAATTGTTGCCCCAACTTTGACTATTTTATTGGGTTGAGTGCTAAGATTAAGTATCGCATTGTATCTTTTATAATTAAAAACTGGTAAAATGCCATCTTGGTCAAGATAACCCAATGATAAATTATAAAGAGTTTTATCGTTGCCTCCAGAAAATCGAAGATTATGATTAACGACAACCGCAGGATTAAAATAGTAATCTGTCCAGTTAAAATTTGGATACTGTTTTTTGTCTGAAGGATTCTTATAGGCATCAATCTCTGCTTGTGTGTAGATTGGTTTTTGATTAGATCTTAACTTTGCCTCATTGAACATAGTCATATATTCATAGGAATTATATATGAAATCAGGTAGTCTTGTTGCCGTATGTACACCAATATTCCCGTTGTATTCTAGAACAGACTCTCCTTTTTTCCCCTGTTTTGTAGTAACAAGGATCACACCATTAGCAGCTCTTGAACCATAAATAGCTGCAGATGCGGCATCTTTTAACACTGTAATACTTTCAATATCAATAGGATTTAAACTATTCATTGACCCTATGATCCCATCAACTAATATCAATGGATCTGAAGATGCTCCGAAAGATCCCATACCTCTTATCTGTAACTTGGGATCATCACGTCCTGGAGAAGCTGTTGGCTGTATAACTTGTAAGCCTGTTACACGACCTTGTAAAAGATTCGTCGCATTCGGTTTAGGAATATCAACTAGGGTTTTGGACGAAACTGTAGATAGTGATCCCGTTAAATTAGATTTGATCTGTGTACCATATCCAACTGCAACGACTTCTTCAAGTCCAATAGATTCCTCAGTCAGAGTCACATTTATGAATGGTTTTCCTAGTACCAAAATTTCTTGCATTTTCATCCCAACAAATGAGAATAGCAAAGTCGCTTTTTCAGAAACATTGGCAAGTTTATAATTTCCGTCAGCATCCGTAATCGTACCAACTGTCGTTCCTTTTATTACTACTGAGACACCAGGTAAAGGAGCTCCTGCTGAATCTGTTACTTTACCTGAAATAGATTTTTGCTGTTGAGAGACAGAAAAGTCGCTTAGGCTTTGATCTCCCGGAGAAAGGACAATTTGACGATCGTAAATTTTATATTTTAGCCCTGTTTTTTCGGATAATAATGCCAATATTTCCTTGATCATTGTGTCCTTAACATCAATATCTATCCTTTTCGAAAGATCAATCAATTTATTATTAAGCATAAAATAATAACTGGAGTTGTTTTCAATCGCGTTAAGAACATCTGAAAGAGTAGCATTTTTGAGTTGAAGCGTAATTTTAGCTTCCTGGGAATGTCCTGTATTAGCCATTACAACTGCTACAGAAAAAACGATGAGAAAAACGGTTAGTCTCATAGCTAGTAAAAATTGTTTGTACGCATGGGAATTTCGTCTCCACGCGAGTGTTAACTTTTTTTTCATAAATTTGAACTAATTTGATTAATACTATTTGTTTCCTTTTTTCGCGAACAGGAAACGAGAATTAATTGATGGCAGGATTGTGGACCAACACTTTCCTGCTTTTTTGATTTTAGCTTTTTAGTAATTCGTCATAGGCTTCTTTAAAGGTTGATATTATTTGTTTTGCACGCTAATTTCGATTTTGCTTTTGGCGTAGGTATCATCATGTTGCTTTTTACCTGGTACTATCTTGCACTGAATTGGAGAGGAGAAGCTTAACATTTCCATTGCCTGCTGAATCGTCTCATTCCTGAAGATGGCAGTAAATCGGTATTTCAGTAATTCGGGGTCTTTTAATTCGATATCAACATTAAACCATCGCTCCAGTTTTGGTATCGCTTCTTGCATTGAGGTATTCTTGAAAATTAGTTTTCCTTCCCTCCACGCTGAAAACCGGGTTACATCACCTTCTGAAATCTTTACCTTGCCTTGATCATACATAGCTCTTTGACCAGGTTTCATTTCTAACAAAGGTGCTTTGTCCTTCTGTTTGGATTGAAATAACTGAACAGAACCTTTTTCCAAAGACGTTTCGAATTCATTGTTACCGTAAGCAAAAACATTAAATTCAGTTCCTACAGCCCTCACAGTAAAACGCTCAGTAACGACATCAAAAGGTTTGGCTTTGTTGGATGTTACATTAAAAAATGCTTCTCCGGTTAAATAAACAGTTCTGTGATCCTGATTAAAATCTTCTCCGTATTTCAATTTACTTCCGGAGTTTAACCATACTTTAGATCCATCTGGAAGTAGCAACGTAGAACGTATTCCGTATGCTGCAACAAATTCCTGTTCAGTTGAACTTTCTTTTTCTGAATGAAAGAAAAAAAGCCATGCAGATAACAACATGACCGGCAAAATCAGGATGGCTGCCACTTTTTGAAAATGTTTGACATAGAGTTTCCATTTGCTCTGTGATGATTCAATTCGGAAATCTATTATGCTTCTCGCTTTTTGCTTGTCGATCTTTTCCATCAGGTCCAAGCGTTCAGCTAAATTCCAGATGATTTCAAGGCGGTCCAGTTCTTTCTTACTTTCATCCGACTGGTTATACCAGTTGATTACTTCATCAGCTTCTTTGTCGGATAGTTCATTGTTCAAATAAGCTGTAATCATTTTAATTGAAGGATATTGACCTGTCATTTTAGCGGTTTTTCAAATAATAGACAACCTAGATTGGGTTACCACCCACGCAGTAAAAAAAAATAAGTTGAAATTCTTTGAAGATTGTAATGTTGCCCTATGAAAGATACATAAGAAACAAAGGCAAAAAATCTTTGAGTTCAGTCTTTAAAACCCTTAAGGCTTTATTGATTTGGTTTTCTACAGTTTTTTCGGTAATTCCAAGTTTTTCTGCAATTTCTTTATTTTTCAGGTTTTCAAACCTGCTTAACACAAAAACCTCACGGCATCTTTCGGGGAGCTTAGATATGGCATTATCAAGAGCCTGGCGAAGTTCTGTTTCGTTGTACAAGCTCCATTGTTCTTCGTAAAGGTTATCCTCTCTGTTTTTTTGATTTTGAATGTAGTTTCGCTCGATTTTTTTATGTTTCAACAGATTCATACACTGGTTATACACTGTTCTAAACAAATAAAAACGAACCGAACTTTCGATTTCTATGTTTTGTCGTTTTTCCCAGAACCTAACAAAAACGTCCTGTACCACTTCTTCCGAAATGTCTAAATCACCAGTAAAATTTTTGGCATAAATACATAGCCCGGAATAATAATAGTCAAAGAAATAGTTAAATGAATCCTTATTGCCCGCCTTCATTTCAGCAAATAGTTTAAGTTCTCTATTTCTAAGCAATTGGTTCATTTAGGTATAAATTCAAGGTTCAAAAATAATAAAATTAGTCAACAAAGATTTTTTAGTCGAAGAGCCCTTGGTTCAATGATGAAGCCATAAAAGTTATAGAATTTCAACAAGCTTTTTCATGTCTGCCGCAATCTTTGTATCTACTATCCTCGCATAAATCTGAGTTGTTTTCAAAGAGGTATGTCCCAACATTTTTGAAACTGTCTCAATGGGTACTCCATTAGATAGCGTTACTGATTTAGCAAAAGTATGCCTGGCAACGTGCATCGAAAGGTTTTTACTTATCTCGCAGACATCGGCTAGTTCCTTTAAATAGCTGTTCATTTTCTGATTGGAAAGAACCGGAAGTATTTTATTTGAGGAACACACAACCGGATGGTCTTTATATTTCAGCATTATTTGTCGCGCTACCGGGAGTATTGGAATTCGGCATCTCGATTCCGTTTTTGTCCTGTCAAGAATGATCCAATCATTTCCATCATTACCTTTTTGAATATTTTTTGAATTCAATTTTGAAATGTCCACATAAGACAATCCCGTGTAACAAGCAAAAACAAAAATGTCGCGGACTAACTGCATCCTGGGAATTGCCAATTCTTTACTATGAATTTTATGAACCTCCTGAAGCGTTAGAAAATCCCGGTGTCCGTCAGTTCTTGAAAACTTAAAGGAACTGTAAGGGTTCCGAAGCAAATAATTCATGGCTACTGCCTGGTTCAATACCTTTTTAATGATCTTATGATAGCAAAAGGCTGTATTTGAAGCCACATAATAGGTACTCTTCAGATAAACGTCAAAAGATTTGATCAGCTTAAAATCGAACCCCGTAACAGGAATATCTTTGCGCCGCTCCTTTTTTTGCAAATATTCTTCAAACCGTTTGCGAACTGTTCGGTACTGTTTTAAAGTCAAAGGAGAATAATCATTCCCCAATGTTGCTTCAACATCTTTAATAATTGAATCGAATACCTCCAGAAATCCCTGACCATTGCTTATTCCCAGAAATTTATCCCTGATTGAAAGAATATCGAATGGTTCTCCAATCGAATCCAGTTGGTTGTAAATATCCTGAATCTTACTTCGGATTTTGGTTAGCCGATTGTTGATCACCTTAATCTCTTCCGATTTCCCATCAGCAAGCTGAGCGGATTCAATCCAGGAAGATTTATTGAGAAAAAAACCGGTGGAAGCTTCAAAACGCTGGCCACCCATTGTACACCTCAAATAAAGAGGAGATTTGCCGTCAGGTCTTGATTTTGACTTTCTTAACTGAAATAAAACTAAAACTCTCATAATTCCTATTTTACAATATTACTAAAATAGGTCCCGTTTTCACCGCTAAACATACCTAAAATGTCTGGATTTTCAGCGTATTAAAACGAACCAATTGAAACTAATTTGTATTGAATTACAGCGAGTTAGAGCATAAATCGGGACCTTTCGGTAGTATGTATTACACAGGTCCCGAATTAGTCCCTTTTTTGTTGATTTTTAGTGCATTTTTTGACTATTTGACAAAAACAAAAAAGCACTTAAATCATTGAATTTAAGTGCTTTTAGTTCAATTTAACTTTTTTTTCAGTAGTCCCACCGGGAATCGAACCCGGATCTACAGTTTAGGAAACTGCTATTCTATCCGTTGAACTATGGAACCAGCTATTTTTTAAAGTGCTGCAAAAATAGCCATTTATGCCATTTATGCAAAAGCACAATTCAGATTTTTTGTCCGTTACTATATCTTACAATCGACTGAATTTGAATAATATCTAATTTTCACTCTCGTTTTTACTTAAAAAAACACCTAGAAACATTATAAATTAGTTAATTTGATCTGCTTTTTATTGTATCTGATTTCTGTTAACTCTACTTTTGTCGGCAAAATAAAATGAATCTATTATTAAAATAAAAATCCGTTATTCTATGAGCAATTTACTGACTACCTCTATTGGACGAAAACTCCTCATGAGCGTTTCAGGTTTGTTCCTGATTTTATTCCTTTTTGTGCATTTGTTCCTCAACTCATTCCTGCTGCTCGACGGCGTATTTGGGTTCGAGCGCGGGCAGATGTTCAATGCCGGAGTACATTTCATGGGAACCAACCCACTTATTAAGATCATTGAGCCGGTTTTGGCCATCGGTTTTATCGTACACATTATTTATTCATTGATTCTGACCATTCAGAACATGAAAGCACGTGGCCCTCAGGCTTATGCTTCAGGAAAGAAAACAACAGGTATCGAATTTGCATCACAGAACATGTTGGTTCTGGGTATTGTGATCGCGTCGTTCCTGGCCGTTCACATCATCAATTTCTACATGAAGATGAAAGGTTTCATCGCATGGGAAGCTGGCGAAGTTGAATTCCCGTTCCTGGGCAATATGGCAAAAGGCGAAGATGCTTATACGCTGGTTAACGCAACTTTCAAAGTTCTGCCAATCGTTATTTTATATGTTGTTGGTTCGGTTGCTCTTGCATTCCACCTATCTCACGGTTTTTGGTCGGGTTTCCAAACCATTGGCTGGAACAACAAAACCTGGATGCCTCGCCTGAAATGTATTGGTAACATTGTGGCTATCGTTATCGGCGGCGGTTTCTCTGTTATTGCAATCGCACAATACCTGTTCTTTTAATTCTCTAAAAAGATTGAAACATGAGTAAATTAAATGCAAGGATTCCTGAAGGGCCATTGGCTCAGAAATGGACCAATTATAAAGATCACCAGAAACTGGTGAACCCCGCAAATAAACGTAAACTGGATGTAATCGTGGTTGGAACCGGATTGGCCGGTGGCGCTGCTGCTGCTTCGCTTGGCGAAATGGGTTTCAACGTAAAAAACTTTACCATTCAGGATTCACCTCGCCGCGCACACTCGATTGCTGCACAGGGTGGTATCAACGCTGCAAAGAACTATCCAAACGACGGCGACTCTGTTTTCCGTTTATTTTACGATACCATTAAAGGTGGCGACTATCGTGCTCGCGAAGCCAACGTTCACCGTTTGGCCGAAGTGAGCAACAATATCATCGACCAGTGCGTTGCCCAGGGCGTTCCATTTGCCCGCGAATACGGCGGTTTACTTGATAACCGTTCGTTCGGTGGAGCACAGGTTAGCCGTACTTTCTATGCCAAAGGACAAACCGGTCAGCAGTTGTTGCTGGGCGCTTACCAGGCTTTGATGCGTCAGGTAAACGAAGGAACCGTAAAAATGTACACCCGCACCGAATTGGTTGACATCGTAATTGTTGACGGCAAAGCTCGCGGTATTATTGCCCGCGACCTTGTAACCGGCGAATTGCAACGGCATTTCGGTCACGCTGTTGTTTTGGCAACCGGCGGCTACGGAAATACCTTCTTCCTTTCGACCAACGCGATGGGATCAAACGGGTCGGCTGCTATCAAAGCTTACCACAAAGGAGCTATGTTTGCCAACCCATGTTATGCTCAGATTCACCCAACCTGTATTCCGGTTCACGGCGAATTCCAGAGTAAACTGACATTGATGTCGGAATCGCTGCGTAACGATGGCCGTATCTGGGTTCCGAAGAAAAAAGAAGACGCCGAAGCTATTCGTGCCGGCAAAATGAAACCAACACAGATTAAAGAAGAAGACCGCGACTACTATTTGGAACGTCGTTACCCGGCATTCGGTAACCTCGTGCCTCGCGACGTTGCATCGCGCGCTGCCAAAGAACGCTGCGATGCTGGTTACGGGGTAGGTGCAACCGGTTTGGCTGTTTACCTCGATTTCAAATCGGCTATCGAACGCCTTGGACAGAAAACAATCGAAGCCCGCTACGGAAACTTGTTCCAGATGTACTACAAAATCGTTGACGAAAATCCTTATGAGACACCGATGATGATTTATCCGGCTATCCACTACACCATGGGTGGCATCTGGGTTGATTACGAATTGCAAACAACCATTCCGGGCTTGTTCGCTGCCGGTGAAGCCAACTTCTCCGATCACGGCGCTAACCGTTTGGGAGCTTCGGCTTTAATGCAAGGTTTGGCCGACGGTTATTTCGTATTGCCATACACCATCCAAAATTACCTGGCCGACGACATCCGCACACCACGCATGACTGGTAACGAACCTGAATTCGTTGAAGCTGAAAAAGCAGTAAAAGCCCGTTTCGAAAAGCTGATGAGCATTAAAGGAAAACGTTCGGTTGACAGCCTGCACAAAGAATTAGGTTTGGTAATGTGGGATTTCGTTGGAATGGGCCGAACCAAAGAAGGTTTGGAACATGCCATTCAGCGCATTGCCGAAATCAAGAAAGAATTCTGGAGCAACGTTCGTATCCCAGGGAATATAACCGGAATGAACATTGAATTGGAAAAAGCCAGCCGCTTGGCCGATTTCATAGAAATTGGGAACCTGATGGCCCGCGACGCCCTCAACCGCGAAGAATCGTGTGGTGGACACTTCCGCGAAGAATACCAAACTGAAGAAGGCGAAGCACTTCGTCAGGACGATAAATTTGCTTACGTGGGCTGCTGGGAATATAAAGGCGAAAATGCTGAACCGGAACTTCACAAAGAAGAATTGGTTTACGAAGCTGTGAAAATGGTTCAACGTAATTACAAATAATGGCTTTTAAAGGAGATCAATCATGGAAAAAACAATAAATCTTACGCTTAAGGTTTGGCGTCAGAACGGTCCCAGAGAAAAAGGCCGTTTCGAAACCTACAAGGTGAGCAACATCTCAATCGACAGTTCGTTCCTCGAAATGATGGACATTTTGAACGAGCAACTGATCAGCGAAAACAAGGAACCGGTTGCTTTCGACCACGACTGTCGCGAAGGTATCTGCGGAATGTGTTCGTTGTACATCAATGGCCGTCCACACGGACCAGACGACGATGTAACCACTTGCCAGTTGCACATGCGCAAATTTCAGGATGGACAAACCGTTACCATCGAGCCCTGGCGTTCGGCTGCTTTCCCTGTAATCAAAGACTTGATCGTTAACCGTAGCGCTTTCGACCAGATTATCGCTGCCGGTGGTTACGTGTCGGTTAGTACAGGTGGTGTGCCAGACGCAAACGCTATCCCAATCCCAAAAGTGGATGCCGACGAGTCGATGGACGCAGCTTCGTGTATTGGTTGCGGCGCCTGCGTTGCAGCTTGCAAAAACGGATCGGCTATGTTGTTCGTTTCAGCAAAAGTAAGCCACCTGGCTTTGTTGCCGCAAGGTCGCGTTGAAGGTGCCCGTCGTGCCAAAGCAATGGTTGCCAAAATGGACGAACTTGGCTTCGGTAACTGTACCAACACCGGCGCCTGCGAAGTGGAATGCCCGAAAAACATTTCATTGTCGAACATCGCCCGTTTGAACCGCGAATTCCTGAGCGCAAAGTTGCAAGACTAATCGTTATTCGTTCGTTATCAAATACTAATAAAAAGCCCCGGGGATTCAGTTCTTCGGGGCTTTTCTCTTCTAAAATTTCATGCTTAGAAAACAACTTAATATTAATAATCGGGACCTTTTAATTTAATTCACTATCAATCAATCATTTAGATTTAATTTTAAACAAATGACTGTTGATTAGTTCCTTTGCGAATACCAAGAAAGTGAATCTTCATTTTGTATATTCGCATGAGTCAATCAAAAAAATACAATTTATGCCTTACAGAAGACTACCAAATACTGATGTCGCCAGACTTCGCGCCATTGAAGCCGGACTGGATCTTGGTAAGCGAGTAGCATTGAAAAATCTGGCATTCAGCCAACAAACACTTGAAAAATTGCAGACTTTCTATCCGCATTTTTTAGGGGCTATCCGCCAATTAAATATTTCGAAACAAAACCAATTCGACCGGTCAAAAGAGTATAGCGAAATTTTCCGTAAAGCGAAACTTTATATTTCTCATTTTCTCCAGGTCGTGAATTTTGCAATCCTTCGAGGTGAAATGAAACCAGAAATAATTGAGTTCTACGGATTAAAGGCTAACTCGAAAGCAACGCCTCCGTTGAACCTCGAAGCCCACGTAATGACATGGGGAGAACGGGTTATTGAAGGCGAACAAAAAAGAATAAAAAGTGGAGGAAGTCCGATCTACAGCCCTTCAATTGCCTTAGTTAAAGTTCATTACGAAGAATTTGTTACTGCTTATCGCCATCAAAAAATGCTTCAAAATACTACTAACCGTGCCTCGATGAAAGTATCGGAAATGCGAGAGCAGGCCGATGTTCTTATTCAGGAAATGTGGAACGAAGTTGAAAGCTCAATGTCTCATTTAACCGATGATGAAAAAAGAGAACAGGCTTCAGTATATGGTGTTGTGTATGTTTACAGAGCCTCAGAACTCAAGAAATTCGATCTTGAAAATATCGAGCAAAGCCTTTTCTTTTCCTAATTTAAATCAATCAATTCGTTATGCCTGTAAATCATCCAGATTTGCGGGCATTTTTGTTTTCTGTTGCCCGTATTTGTATATCAGGTAAAGAAGCCAGCCAGCTACTGACACACTAATTATTACGACAAATAATTCACCCTGACCAGTCCCAAACTCTTCGATGTCTTTCGAAATAGCACCTTTCCCAATCAGGAAATAACCTAAAACACCAACAAGGTTATTGAAGAAATGGGCTAAAACAGGAACCCACATCGTACCAGTCCAAACCAGAAGATAGCCAAACATGGCCCCTAGCACCAACCGAGGCAAAAAACCATAAAACTGCATGTGCATGGCGCTAAACACGAAAGCAGTAACCCAAATCCCCCAATGGTAATTTCCGGTCCAATTCGTAAATATTCGCTGAATAACTCCCCGAAACATAAACTCTTCGCCAATAGCTGGAAGTACCGCAATCATGAACACATTAAACAGCAATCCTCCAATGCTATTAACTACCATAAACTTATCGATTAACAACTTGGCATTGTCTTCCATGTTCCGCATCCAGTTTTCCAATCCTGAAAGAAATGCAGGAAAGCTCATTTTACTGTTGATATCGCCTAGGAAATTAATAAACGGAACTATGGCCAGCAAACAAAACACTGCGAGCACAAACGAGCCTGGCTTTGTGGTACGGTCGATCCGGAGATATTCCCTGATGTTACCATGATAAAGTAAACCTAAAATAAATGGCGGAACCACAAATAAACCTATCGATTGCAACACCTGCATGTATTTCAGGAAATTGATACTTTCCGGATAACCATTCTGAACACCGTTTAACGAATTCATAAGTCCATCCAGACTATAAAATGGTATTGCTACAACCATTCCAACAATCATTAATAGGAATACAGATGTAACCATTATAAAAATGGAAAACATAAGTTGAGGGAACGGCCGCATATCGCGGAAAGCTGAAAAGTCCATGAGAATTTGTTTTGTTCGGGAACAAAGATACACTTATGAGAAGCAAATCAAAACAAGAGAAGTGGTCATTAGTCATTAGAAAAGAGTTATCCCATTGACTATTGATTTTTTCTATTTCTGATTAATCAGCGCTTCAATTTCGCCCAAATGCAGTTTAAAATGAGGAAGATAACCTTCGATATTCCGCTGTAGCGAAATCATCTCATTTTCGCCGCTGATCCACTGATTTTCCAACTTTTCAGGATTTACATTCCGAATTACATGGATGATATGCAAATTCGAAAATTTCCACAATTGCACCAGGTTGTGCCAGTCTTCGTGCTGGTAATTCTGAATAGCAATCCAGCGGTCGTTGTTGCCAAAGGTGGCGTAGTTAGGAAAAGTTAACGGACTTTCGCGATATTGCAAATGTACAATGCGATGGGTGTTGTTCGATGCAGAATCGACCATGTGTCCCAGAATCTGCTTAATTGTTCGGTCCTGACTGTTTCGGCGGTCACTGGTAATTTCTTCTGAAAGGCTCAACAAACGTGGCTCCCAGGCTTCAATCAACTGAAGCATTTTCTGACAATCGGGTTCAAATGTGTTCATGTGTTATTTAATTGTTGAAATGACTCGCAAAATAGTAAATTGTAAATACTTAAATTGTAAATGACAAAAAAATTATACTTTTGCGCCGTGCTTTCATGTCGAAAGCCGTGTACTTGGTAACCACGTAAAAAACAAGAAAATGAAAAATTCTGTATCTGTATTATTTATGCTTGCGGGCATATTGTTTGCCACCTGCCTCTTAATTTCCAACATCCTTGCTACCAAAATCCTGATGATCGGTCCGTGGTCGGCGCCGGCTGGCGTGTTGATTTTTCCGGTTGCATATATTCTGAACGATGTAATCACCGAAGTATGGGGATTCACCAAAGCCCGCCTGATTATCTGGATCGGCTTTGCCGTGAATGTGCTGGCCGTTGTATTTTTTACCGCCGGAATTGTGATTCCCGGAGCGCCTTTCTGGCAAAACCAGGAAGCTTTTGCCGCTATTTTAGGCAACACGCCGCGTATTGTTCTGGCCAGTTTGAGTGCCTACCTCATCGGCTCATTCCTGAATGCTTTTGTGATGAGCCGAATGAAAGTAATGACCAAAGGGAAAGGTTTTTCAGCAAGGGCAATATTGTCAACCATGGCTGGAGAAAGCGCCGATTCTCTAATTTTTATCTGCATAGCTTTCATTGGACAATTCCCGGCCGGAGTTCTGATTGCCATGATTTTCACCCAAGCCATGATGAAAACCGTGTATGAAATCCTGATTCTGCCGGTGACCATCTGGGTGGTCAATTTCGTGAAACGAGCGGAAGGCGTTGATACATTCGACACGAATCTGTCCTATAATCTTTTCAGGGTAAAAGAAATCTAATAAGAAGCCCCCTTCCCCGAAAGGGGAAAACCTTGAAAGCGGTTGCTCCAGAGGAGCGAAATATGTGTAGCCCGGGGTTTTAACCCCGGGTAAATTTGAAATCCGGCAATAACCGTCCGCGGGGAATGTTGAGTAGAGCAAATGAATTGTTTCGGACGGAATGGAGATTGCTCTTTAAAATGATTTTTGGAATGAATAAAAGCAAAAAAGCACTCGTAGTTTTTTCAGGCGGTCAGGATTCAACCACCTGCCTGTTTTGGGCTTTGAAGAATTTTGATGAAGTGGAAACGCTCTGTTTCGACTACGGTCAACGACATCGAATTGAGGAAGAAGCAGCGCGGTCTATAGCCGAAAAAGCCGGTGTACCTTTCACCTTACTGAACCTCGACTTGCTAAAACAAATTACGCACAATTCACTGACCGATCAGGCGATGGATGTGGAAGAAAACAAACCGGATAACCGCCCGCCAAATACGCTGGTGGAAGGCCGCAACATGCTTTTCCTGACCTTCGCAGCAATCTTTGCCAAAGGGAAAAACATACCGAATTTGGTCACTGGTGTTGGCCAGGCTGATTATAGCGGCTATCCCGATTGCCGTGACGAATTTATCCGCTCGCTCAACCAGACCCTGAACCTGTCGATGGACTACAATTTCACGATTCATACCCCGCTGATGTGGAAGACGAAGGAAGACATTTGGGCGCTGGCTGATGAATTGGATGTTTTCGATTTAGTGCGTACTGAAACAGTAACCTGCTACAACGGCATCAAAGGCGACGGCTGCGGCCATTGTCCCGCCTGCCAGTTACGCCGCAACGGATTGGAAAGCTATTTAAAAAACATTAGAGGTTTCACCCACAGGTGAAACCTCTACAACACGAAACAATATCATGAACGATTTAAAAAATCTCGGAAACCAAAGCAAATACCTGTTCGATTACAGCACCGAGATGCTGGAAAGCTTCGACAACAAACATCCGGATAACGATACCTGGGTGAAATTCAATTGTCCTGAATTTACAAGTCTATGCCCGATAACCGGTCAGCCCGATTTTGCCACCATTTACCTGAGCTATATTCCTGATCAGAAATTGGTAGAAAGTAAAAGTTTGAAGTTGTACCTCTTCAGCTTCCGCAACCACGGCGCTTTTCACGAAGATTGCATCAACATCATCATGAAAGACCTGATTAAGCTGATGGAGCCTAAATACATCGAGGTCTGGGGGAAATTTTTGCCACGTGGTGGACTGAGCATCGACCCGTATTGCAACTACGGCAAGCCCGATACTAAATACGAGCAGTGGGCTGAGTACCGACTGATGAACCACGACTTGTATCCCGAAAAGATTGATAATAGTTAGGGTCTGCTGAAAAACTCAGGCCACGATATTTAGTTTGATTGGATATGGGTTCAATATTTCAGGAATGCGAATCATCTGACTTTTGATTTGATTCTCATTTTGCCTTATCCTTTCCAATATGTGTTTTGCTGAAAGACTCATCATTAATCCAGCAACAAGGCACGGGAGTGCCGCCCCGGCCAACTTGACCAGGTTAAGCACCAAAAAGATGCAAGCAATCCATGCTTCGCTAGTATCTTTAAGCCTGGCCTTGATCCGGTTTAAGCCGTATCCTGTTTTAGCTTGTCCAAACTTGCCTTCGATCGGATTGCGCTCTCCCGGACTTACGTGAATCGACACTGCCGATGGCCTTCCAAGTGGCTTGGCCAAAAGCTTTATCCCTTTCTCTTTCAGGGCTGCACGGTTGGCCCGTGTGCAATATATCTGGTCGGCCAAAAGTTCTTTGGGGTAACAGCCGAACCGCTTCCTGTATTTCTCGACATAATCCATCATGTGGTTCCCTTCGTTAAAGGCATCCCAGTTAAGTTCGTCCAGGAAAGAGATTCCATCGATAACCGAAACATGTATCTTTGCCCCAAACTCCACCTTGGCCTGACTCTTTCCCCGGACAATAGGGCGCACATGTGGCTGATGGATGCTCACAATCCGGTCTTCGATGCTGTGTGTTCGGGAATCATACATTTGCTTTTGCTGGGAATAAAGCGTGTTGATCACCAGAAAGTATTTGTATTGTTTGGGCTTTAGCGGAATCTGCGCATAGGTATCCAACAACCGGTTTATTGAGTTCAGGTTGCGCCTGACAAAACGCAACTGGCTGCCAACAGATTTGTGGATTTCCTTTCGGGATTTGTTCTTCTTCTGTGCCGTTTGAAGGTAGCGTTTGCGAGCTATCCGGCGATATGTCCGGGGTTTCTGTTGATGTAACCCGGAAACATAAAGCTCATCGATCAATTGTTCGGTCTTTTCCCTTGCTTCTGAAAGCAGGTCCAAGTCGGTTGGATAAGCAATATCCTGCGGACAGGCCGTGGCATCATAGATTGCACGGCCCTTGTTTTCTGGTTCTGAGGGATTGCTGTCAGGAGCAGATGGAGGTTCTGGATCATTTTTCTTCGATTCCAGCCTGGTCTTCAGCGAAACGATCCTTTCGTTAATGGCGTTCAGGTTTTCCATTCCCAAGCGCTTGCGCAAGTCAACAAACAACGAGGCATCAAATGGTGGTTCACTGCTAAAACTCGAATACCCCAGAAAGTACTGCATGTAAATATTTTCCGATATCTGGTCAACCGTCTCCCGATCATCCAAATTGCAAAGGTGCTTGATGATCAACGATCCCAGGATAACCCTTGGACTCAAAGGTGGGCGCCCTGTTTGGCTTACGCCAACATTCTTCAGGTAAAGGTTACAGACTTCATCCCAAGGCATCAACCTGGACAAGACAACCCACCGGTTATCCGGGTTGAGATGTTGTTCAAACGGGCTTTGAAAACAATCAATGGTAAGCTGGCTGGGGCTAATGTACAACGGTGTGGGTGCATGCTTTTTGAATACCTTTTTCATATTTCCTTGCACTTATTCCAACGAATATCGTCACAAATATCTTAATTTCATAGTCATGACTATTTCTCAGCAGACCCTAGGTAGAGAAGGATTTTTAACACGAAAGCACTAAGACACAAAGAAAAAATAATCTCTTTGTGTCTTAGTGCTTTCGTGTTTATATTTTGTATAGGCCGTTTGGCTAGAATTCGGCATTTTTTGGTGTACGCGGAAAGGCAATTACGTCGCGGATATTGCCCATACCGGTTACGAACAAAAGCAAGCGTTCGAAACCTAATCCGAAACCTGCGTGAGGCACGGTTCCAAAACGGCGGGTATCGAGGTACCATTCCATTTCGTGCGCCGGAACGCCCATTTCATTCATGCGGGTAACCAGTTTGTCCAGATCTTCCTCGCGCTGCGAACCGCCAATGATTTCGCCAATTCCGGGGAACAAAACATCCATTGCAGCAACCGTTTTTCCATCCGGATTTTGCTTCATGTAGAACGCTTTAATTTCCTTCGGATAGTTAATCAGGATCACTGGTTTTTTGAAATGTTTTTCAACCAGGTAGCGTTCGTGTTCGCTCTGCAAATCAGTTCCCCAGTCAACCGGGTACTGGAATTTGTTCTTTTTATAGTGGTTCGAATTTTTCAGAACGTCAATGGCTTCGGTGTATGGCAAACGGATAAAATCGTTTTCAAGCACAAAGCGCAATTTTTCGATCAGTTCCATCGAACGCTCGTCCATTGGCTTGTTCTTTTCTTCTTCCTGAAGGCGTTTGCTCAGGAATTCGAGGTCTTCCATGCAATTGTCGAGCGCATATTTAATCAACGATTTCAAGAAATCTTCAGCCAAATCCATATTGTCCTGAAGTTCGTAGAACGCCATTTCAGGCTCAATCATCCAGAACTCGGCCAGGTGACGGGCAGTGTTCGAGTTTTCGGCACGGAAAGTTGGTCCGAAGGTGTAAATTTCGCCCAAAGCCGTTGCACCTAACTCGCCTTCCAACTGACCTGAAACTGTCAGGTTCGTCGATTTTCCGAAGAAATCCTGCGAGTAATCAATCTTGCCGTCTTCCAACAGCGGCGGATTTTTGGGATCAAGCGTGGACACGCGGAACATTTGTCCGGCACCTTCGGCATCCGATCCGGTGATCAGAGGCGTGTGCAGATAAACAAAACCGCGGTTATTGAAATATTGGTGAATAGCAAAAGCCATGGCATGACGAATGCGGAAAACAGCGCTGAACGTAGCCGTGCGGAAACGCAGGTGAGCATTTTCGCGCAAAAACTCAAGGCTGTGTTTTTTAGGCTGAATCGGGTACTTTTCAGGATCAGCTTTTCCGTAAATAACAATCTCGGTAGCATTTAATTCTACCAACTGTCCGCTCCCCTGCGATGCCACCAAATCGCCGGTAATTCCGAGCGAAGCGCTGGTATTGATGTCTTTCAAAAAGTCCTCGCCAAATTTCTCAACATCAGCAACCACCTGAAGATTATTGATGGTTGAGCCGTCGTTCAACGCAATAAAATTGACATTTTTACTACCGCGTTTTGTTCGCACCCAACCTTTGACAAGCACTTGCTGTCCAACCAATTCTCCCTTCAGGACTTCTTTAATTTTCAGTCGTTTCATACTGTTATTATTTGCTGATTGTATATTTTTCTATTGTTTACAAAAATATGTTTTTCTGCCTGAATACTTAATTGACTCCCGATAAAATGGGTTCAGGTTATATAAAATTAAGATTCTGGCGAAAATAACCCCTACGGAAAATTAATCTCCATTCTTTATTTGTTCGATTTGAGCAGAAAGCTCCTGCCAGGTTTCTTCCGGAATTTTGGCACCAACAACTTCAACCACTTTTCCGGCTAGTAGCGAACCCAGTTCTCCGGCCTTTTCTAAATCCATATTTTCAGAAATACCATACAACACTCCTGAAGCATAAATATCGCCGGCACCAGTAGTATCAACACTTTTAGCCGAAATGGCTTCGATGTGCAGGATGTTTTCGCCGCATTTCATTAAAGAACCTTGAGCTCCAAGTTTTACGATGGCCAAACCGCACATATCCGAAATGGCGTGTAATGCTTCTTCAGGTTGCTTCCCAGTCAAAGCAATGGCCTCGTCCTCGTTGGCAAAAACGATATCGACATATTCACGAATAATTCGGTTCAGGAAATCGATGTTGTCAGAAACAATGTTGAAGCTTGCCATATCAATCGACACCAGCAAACCTTCGCTTTTGGCCACTTTCAGCGCAGCTTCAATCAACGAATGGTTTTGCACCAGGTAGCCTTCAATATGCAAAATACCATATCCCGAAAAAATTTCCGGTTTCATTTCTTCGGCGGTCAATTCCATTGCAGCGCCAAGGTATGTTCCGAATGTACGCTCCGAGTCGGGACTTATTAATCCTGTTGCATGACCAGTACCTGTTTCACTATAGAAAAAGTGTGTATTTATGTTGTTATTTTTGAAGTCTTCGATATAAAACTTACCAAATTCATCATTTGTAATCTTGCCAATATAACCGCAGCTACCTCCAAGTTTCGCAATTCCGTGTACCGTGTTGGCCGCTGATCCTCCGGTTTGAATGATCCGGGTATTAATTTTTGTCTCTTTTTTAATTTCAGCAGAAAGGATAGAATCGACTAAAGTCATACTTCCCTTTGGAAGTCCAAATTTTTGTAATACAGAATCATCGGTGATATTAATCAACACATCAATGAGGGCATTCCCAATTCCAAGAATCGATTTTTGCTTATTTGGTGTACCTGTAAATGAATTCATGAGTAAAATTTTTTGCAAAAATATTTTTTCTTTTCGGATAAGCTATTATTTTTGCATCGCTTTTGAAGCAAAACGGTAGCTATTGAAGTTGCCTTAAGTATTAAAAAATTCTCTAGTAGCTCAGTTGGTTAGAGCGGCGGACTGTTAATCCGTAGGTCGTAGGTTCAAGTCCTACCTGGAGAGCAAAAGGTCAGATTAACTCTGACCTTTTTTGTTTATTCTGATATGGAATCAAACGGAACCAGTTCACAACAGTTCCAACTCCTCTAAAAGGTCCTGAATGCTTTGATTTTAGTATTGACCATCTCCCGTTTTTAGTTTTCAAAATTTAGTAAAGGGCTTAACTGTCTGTCATTAGGAACAGCCATCTTTCACATAGTCCAGGCCATCCATCATTTTGGCATATTTCTTTTGGATATCGGAACCACCGAACAAAATACAGTCGCCATGGCAAATCTTACTCTTCACACTGTTTATATGCCCCCGGAATAACTTCATGCCCCCCTTTTTGTTGTAGTAGTTCCGAAATCGCTTTGTTGTCTGGCTCAACGAAATGCTATCGCAAATACCTGTGGCTATTTTATTGACCAATACACTCCCTGACTTTAGTATCCCAGTGGTCATTCCCCGGACACATCGGGCTTCGGGTTTGGTTAAGTAATCTTCGAGCTTGAGAAAATAACGACTAATCTTGTTCTGTTCCTGTTTTGTTAATATTTTGACATAAGCTGGGTTTTAGAGATTATTTGTTTTTGTTTACACAATAAAAATGACCTTTTTAATCCAGCTTTCCTTATATGTAAATATCTTTAAAGTCGCGATATCATTGGGTTGCAGAGATTAATCAACCTAGTTTTCGGGATATGGTCAACTATTCAATATAATTTATTTCAAAATGATATGAAATGGCGCCATAGGTAATCCTGAATTATTAAATATGCTGCATTGCGGATTGTTTGTCCACATATAATACAACTCTATCGGAAATTTCCGGGTAGGATAAAGCACCTGTATATATCCATCTTTCAATAAAGCTTTTACCTGGGCAAAAGCGCCATTATCTCGTATCTCAAATCCAGTTAAACTACTAGAATACAACTTTTTGTATTCCTTAATGGGTTCATCGAGCATAAGAACAATGGTATCGTTTTTTATCTTGTACGATTCGATGAACGGGCCATCGGCAGTAACCTTCTGATTATAGGCAACCTTTAACGCCTGAAGCACTAATCTATGGGCAAATTCCTTTTTGTTTTTGGGATGTACGTCGTACTGATCGCCCATATCGAGCGAAACAACCATTCCAGTTTTGGGTAGTTTGAGTGCTTTTTGTTGGGCTTCACGCAGTAAACACCACGAATCATCTCTTTGATCGAAACGATGTGTGAGATTAATATTTGAAGCCTGAACAAACAAAAACGGAAGATCGCCCTGGTTCCACAACTTTCGCCAATCAGTAATTAATTGCTGAAAGAGTTTCTCGTATAATTCAGGTTCACCGGCATTCGACTCGCCCTGGTACCATATAAAACCTTTTAAAGCGTACGGAATTACAGGGGCAACCATACCGTTATAGAGAAAAGTAGGATTGCCCTGGTAACTCTCGGTCGCCGGAATAACCTGTTCCAACTGATCATTGACTTTCCAATTGCTGGTCAGATTCAGCGAAAAACCACTTTGAGGGCACTTCAACCAGAACTGCCTGGCTTCTCCTGTAACTTGCGAGTTGCCAAACGGTTGAGCTACCCTTACCGTTATGACATTTTCGCCAGGGCGTAACAATGAGGCAGTAATTTTAATTTTTACTGGCTGGGGATAAAGGAAATAACCAACTTCAATACCGTTTATGAAAACCTGACTTTGCCTGTTAAGGAATCCCAGTGAAAGTTCAAAATCATTGTTTGCAATGTTTCTCTGAATGTCGACTGTCTTTCGTAACCATAAAATATTGCCAAACTTGTTTTGTGAGTTGGGCAGGTTTATCGTATCCCATGAAGAATCGTCGAAATCAGGACTACTGTATTTTTCGATCAGGCCAGGAGCCGGGTAACTGATCTGGTTTCGGCGTGTCAGATTTTTTTCAAGCGACTCAGATACCTTGCCGGTCCATTCTCTTAAGTCGAATGTTTGTGGTAACTCCGGGATCCTCACTTGTTCTTTGTACGGTTCGAGCGATTTACGGCTCATCCAGGGTTGTATTGAAGTTCCGCCCCACGAACCGTGTATGATCCCGATAGGAACTTTTAGTTTTTTATAAATTTCTTTCGCAAAGAACCAGGCCGTTGACGAAAACCCGGCAACAGATTGCGGGCTTGCAACCTCCCAATTTCCACCATGCAAATCTTCTTGTTCGATTGGAGAGGGGTATTTGGGAACCTGAAACAACCTTATTTCGGGATAATTCGAATCGGCAATTTCCTTTTCTGAATTACGAACAGCTGAATGAGGGATAAACTCCCAACCTTTCATCGGATGTTCCATGTTCGATTGCCCGGAAGCAAACCAGACATCGCCAATCAATACATTCTTAAATTCAACAATATCTGTATCCGATTCAATTCTAAGCGAATATGGACCTCCAGCCTTGAGTGGGGGCAAATTGGCTCTCCATATCCCGTTTGACAAAACCTTGGTTTTCACCACAATCATTTGTAAACGTACCGATACCTGCGCACCTGGATGAGCGGTGCCCCAAACAGGAATTGCAGCATCACGCTGCAATACCATGTTGTCGGAAAAAATTTTGGCCGCCTTGACTTGAGCTACTGAAGCGAATGACAACAGTAAAAGAATAGCAAGAATAAAAAAGCGATTCATTATGGACAAACTATATTTTGTTGCTGACCAAATTCTATTTTTACCGGTCCAACCAACCCCGAAGGCATAAGTTCGTCTTTTGAGGAAAACGCCTGATGCCCTTCTTTATATACCGATCGGTCGGGTACACGGCGGACATTTGTTTTGGTTGTCCATTGGCTTTCGGGCAAGCCTGCATCGCCAATAAGCCGGTTGGCCCAGCAGTTGGTTACTTCTATTTTCAGTTCGTTTGTTCCCTCTTTCAATTTACCAGAAAGGTCAACCGTCCAAGGGTAGGTCCAAACAACGCCCAAATCTTTTCCGTTTATCCATACTCTTGAAATGTCGTGAACCACACCTAGTTGTAACCGTGAGGTGAGTTTTGCCTGTTCCGCAGTCAGGGTAAACGACTTCGAGTACGTCGCTGTCCCCGAGAAATATCTGATCTGTGGATTCGAATGCTCGTTCCAGAGCCTAAGTTTCTCAAAAGTGGTTTCCCATCCTTTTACCCCGGTTGCCGGATTGAATGCAACATTCCATGAACCAGGTATTTCCAATGGAGAAATAACCGTTACCTGTGCCTTATTTGTTTTTCCTTCGGAAGTAGTGAAAACGTAATCTCCACTTTCCCAAAAGATGAATTTCGATGAATTTCCGTCTTTCGAAACCGGTTGGGGATTTTCAGGGCCACTAACCGATGTGAAATGCTTGCTCTCGGCTTTTTCCCTGAATACAACAAATGCCGAACCGTTTTTCGATAGAGTTAATGGTACGATCGTACGCCCGTCGTTGGTTTGTTTGTAACTTACTGCCTGATAAATTTTTCCGGTAACAGGGTCCCAAATCTCTGGTTTTTTATTGTTTACCTTGAAAATACAATCGTTGTTTCCTTCTCCTGATACAAAATATAAGTCAAAGGTTTCGCCGTTGCGGTGTATATACTGGAATGGTCCTTCAAAATCGGGAAGCATATTCAATTTCTTAACGATTTCCTCCATGCTTGATCCGGTGATAATTTTGCCCTTTCCTAATATGTTTATTTTCACAGTTTCATCATAGCCGGTCCACAGTTTATCTGCCAGGGTGCCAATTTCTTTGTCGCATCCAGGATAGCCTTTAATGCCGGGGGTTATGGTTGGTTTAGTTTTGCCCAATACCGCGATAGCCCCATCATTAATGAGTTTGGTTATTTTCCTCAATACCTCAGCCGGGATCACGGGATCAATCAAATCGACGACCAGCATCTTGTAACTCATGCCGTCGGGAAGTACAAGCCGACCATTTTTGACCGACAACCGGTTAATGACAACTTCGGAACTGAGAAGGTCGTACGACATGCCTTTAACCGGTGTGAGTGAAGAATTAGGGTTCCATTTATCAGCCCTTCCCCACATCTGATAGTTTTTGTCGTTCACATAACAACATATATCGGCTACAAAATTTCCTTTGCGTAACATCGACTGGCAACGTCCAAGGTAATCGAAGAAGTTTCCGGCTTTGTTCCACCAGGTGACATTGGTGTTGATGTGGGTTCCGGCAAAATATTCATAACCAGGCTTGCCAACTTCGGGTGGCGAAGCAGTGAAGGTGTGCCAAATAAAAAAGTTAGCTCCGTCGATGAGGTTAATATCGGCAAAAGGTTTAAGGTATGCCGGGTATTTGGTCCAGTGCTGCCCCATGTGAGTAAATGCCTCGACTGCAACAAGCGGATGTCCATAGATGTGGCCGGCCATTGCTGCATAACGAATATTCGATTTTGTGGTAAGATCGTTCAGGTTCGAGCACCAGAATTCGCCCTGAGGCATATCGTTTTCGCCCCAGAATGTTAACTGGTCGGCTTCCTTGAACATGGGCGCCTGGCGAGGCCATGGACCGCCGTCTTCCGAATGCCACAGTATGCCTTTCGAATGACAGAGTTGTCCGATCACTTCGTAGCAGTTATGTTTGAAACAATCGCTCACATTGCGCAGGTAATCGCGCATGAACCGTTCGTTCAGCGATTTGTCTTCCAGAGAAAGGCCGGCAAGGACGGGCATGTATTGTTTCATGTCGTAACCTTGGTATTTTTTGAAATATTCTTCGAACCCAACTGTCCAATCTGGCTGCCCGCCTTCCCAGCTTACATTGTAAAAATGGGTGAGTGTTACTCCTGCCAGCGAGCCTGCGTCTTTCAGTAGTTCGGCCCCCATTAAATTGAAATATTTGGTAACAGCTTCGGGATTAAGGATGTCGACACCACATTCGTCGCCAATGGTATGGAAACCGAAACGGATAATTTGCCAGCTACCTTCAGGTGCGTCCCAAAGAAATTTGCCCTTGTTTATTTTGTCGCTGAGATCGATTACTTTACTGGCTACAGGTGCATTTTCAGCAGGCGCCGATACGGTTTTCCATTCTCCGTTCAGGTTTATTGCCTTGTCTTTGCTGGTATTGCCCGATCTTACCTTAACAGCCAACAACTTAACATCCTGAAAATATTTTTTGTCGGAAGGGATACCAAGTTCGGCGGATATTTTTACCGGTCCCATCACTGACGATGATGTCCAGATAAGTTGTTTCGCCCTATTTTCTTTCATATCCCATGGTCCGCGCAACGATCCGCCGGTATTGGCCAGGTTGATGCTCATCTTCAATCCCAACCGGTGAGCTTCCTGCATAGCAAATTTTACCATTTCACGCCATCCGGGGCTCATAAATTCGTGCTTAATATCCAATGGAACAGGGATATGCCCGGTCCTCCCGTCGTAAGAATCCCAATATCCCCTTGAATCGAAGAGTAAAAAGCCGCCAATCCCTTTTTTCTGCATTTCTTCCAAGTCGCGGGTAATCATTTCCTTTGTTACATTTCCTTTCAGCCACCAGTAGTAAACCCAAGGTTTGTCAGAAGAAGGCACATTTAAGAACTCTTTTTCAGAAAGGGCCGCCGTTCTGTTTTTTTCAGCGACCTGAGATTGTCCACAGCAGGTTATAGCGGCCAAAAACAACCCAAAGAAAAGTGCCATTAGGTATATTTTAAAGAGTTTCTTTAAGTTCATAGATTATAAAGTTTAAAAATGTAAATAAGTTGGTGTCCGGTTAAAAATTTCGAATTTAGCCGTAACCTTTTATTTTAGGGCATTTCAGAAGATCACACTACTACGTGACTTACATTTTCGTATATGCCAACTTTATACAAAAAATAAATAGCTACACTGCACACTTCAAAGCAAAGCGAGTTGCTAATTTTTTGTAATACAATAGTTTTATATGGCGCATTGAACAACGTAGTTGGAACATCTTAATATACCCTAATTTTACCCGACAACAGTGAAAATAAACAACAGTTTTTAAATGCAAAGACGCAAAAAATAAAAATTAATTGAATATCCCATAGAATATTATTGTTTTATTATTTTGCGGCTTCGCAATTATATTACAGATCAATTGCCTTTTGAACAGCCTCAACGAAATGGTGAGACCTCATCATAACAGACCTGCAAATCAATACCCATCGTTTTGGTCCAATTCAGGACTAATTTGCCTTTGCTTGTCAGGTATAGGCATCAAAAGCTCGTTGTCCTTAATGGTGTAAGCATTGCCGGTACTTGCAAAATAGGTATTCAGAACGGTTTTTGCCCTACCTGTTCTGACAAGGTCGAACCAGCGGTGCCCTTCGTGGAAGAACTCAATACGGCGTTCTTTTTCCATGGCCAGGGTGAATTCGTCTTTCGACAGTCCCGACAAATTGCTTAACCCTGCACGGGTTCTTACCATGTTAATGTATGGCAAAGCTGTTGTGGTCTGTCCGTTTAAGTTCAAGGCTTCGGCGTACATCAACAATACATCGGCATAGCGCAAAACAGTGAAGTTGATGCCACCGTCGCCCGATGTGCCAGTTGAAAAATCGACAAATTTCAATCCGCAAAGGGTTTTTTCATATTTTCCGGTAGTCAGTTTAACCGAATCGACTACCGAAGCAACTTTCCGTAAGTCGCCTTTTTCGTAGGCACTAAACAAATCTTTGGTCGGGCACATAGCTCCATTGCCGTTCATGTTGTTGGGAAATATTGCCATATTGAAAAGCCCTGGCGTATAACTTGACGAGAAGCTGTTGCCTTCACCTAAATTGCCTGAAAGATAACCAATTTCGAAAATCGATTCGTTTGATCCTTCTCCGGTACCATCGAACATGCTTTTGTATTTGGCTACCAACGAGTAGGTATTTAGGTCGATAACTTCTTTAAGAATTGCCACTGCATTGGCGTACTGTCCTTCTGTTAGGTATACTTTCCCTAATAACGTTTTGGCTGCTCCCTTCGACGCTCTCGTTTTAGCCAGGCTAATACCGTCGAGCAATGTAGTTGCTTGTTTCAGGTCAGTTTCGATTTGGGCATACACGTCGGCAACAGGCTGGCGGGTCATGTCGAACGCAAAAATCTCGTTCGGGCTGCGGAATGCTACATCAACAATTGGCACTTTCCCGTATAACCTGACCAGATTGAAATAACATAAGGCTCTTATAAACAAAGCCTCGCCTTTGTATTGATTAACCTTTGTCTGGCTAAGCCCTGAACCATCGATTCTCGACAGGATGTTGTTTGAATAGGCAACAGCAGTAAAACAATAGGTCCAGATACTGTTAATTACTCCGTTCGACGATGTTACTTCGGCATAATCGAATTCTGACGTAGTTGTATCCCATGTATACGAATTAATGTTGGTATTATCGGTCAGCAGTTCAGCAGGATATTGTATCGTCAGGTTGTACAACCCTTGCAGCGTATTGTAAATACCAATCATAGCAGTCTCGTAGTCCGATTCTGTTTTGTAATAGTTGATCTCGTTGATCTGGTATTCGGGCGACAACGACAAGAAATCCTTACAAGATGTTAACCCAACGGCTATAAATAGTATAATAAAAGCTATCTTTTTCATTTAAGTAAGATTTAAAGTTCGATTAGAATGAAAGTTTTATGCCAAACGTATAAGTCCTTGCCGTTGGGAAGGTCCCGTAATCAAGGCCCGAACTTGTAATACTGTTTCCGCTGCTACTTGCCTCAGGGTCGTATCCCGGATAGTCGGTGAATGTGTAAACGTTTGCAACATCCATGTAAACAGTTAATCCGTTCAGATAAATCCTGCTGATGAGCTCTCGTGGAAAAGTATAAGACAGGTTGATGTTTTTAATCCGTAGATAGGAAGTGTCGTACAAATAATAAGAGGAAGTAGCCATTGAATAGGCATAATTGCTGCGTATAGCACGTGGTGTACGTCCATCGCCAGGATCGGCTTCCGATTTCCACCTATGGATACTTGCCAACTGGTTTTGTACCCCGGCGCTATTTGTCATCCCATTGTTCAACAAATAGGTGCTACCGCCATGCGATCCATTTAAAGCAATGCTTAATGAGAAATTTTTGTATGCAAACCTGTTGTTGAATCCCCAGGTATAATTAGGCCAGGGGTCACCTACAATTTTCTGATCCGACGAAGTAATGGTACCATTCTTATCGAAATCTTCAAACTTCAAGTCGCCAGGTTGAACTTTTGAGTGCTGAAGTGGACTGCTTGCCACTTCCTGCGCATTTTGGAAAACACCAATAGCATTTAACATGTAGAAACTCGATATGGCATACCCTACCTGGGTCACCTGATAAGAGTTGTTACTTATACGGGCCCCTTCGGTAGCCAGCTTAAGAACTTTGTTTTTATTGGCGCTGAAAGTAAAACTACTGGTCCAGTTAAAATTTCTGTTCTTCACATTTACTGTTTCCAATGCGAGCTCAATTCCTTTGTTTTCAATATCTCCAATATTCTGTGTCGAACTTGAATAACCAGATGCGGCAGGTAATTCAACGGCAAGCAATAAATCAGTTTTCCGGTTCTTGTAAACATCGGCAATAATAGAAATCCGGTTTTTGAAAAGCCCCAAATCTAAACCGATGTCGGTTTGTCTCGATTTCTCCCAAGTCAGGTCGTCGTTCGACAGTGAGCTGGGCACAAGCCCCGGAACACGCGAAATACCATTCACGTAATTGGCCGAACTAAGTAATCCAATGGTCGAATAATTGCCAATTTGATTATTTCCCGAGATACCGTAGCTGAACCTTAATTTCAGGTTATTAATGTATTGAAGGGTTTTCATGAACGATTCTTCGGATAAGTTATATCCCAGCGAGAACGAAGGAAAAGTACCCCATTTATTGTTGCTTCCAAACCTCGAACTTCCGTCGCGGCGAAGGGTAGCAGTCAACAAGTATTTACCTGCATAGGAATAACTAAACCTTGAGATCATTGATAACATCGACCATTGCGATTTTATTTGAGTTCCCGAGTTGACTGTTCCGGCAGAGATATACGACACATAATCAGTCGGAAAATCAGTTGCACCTGCCGACAAACGGTTGTATGTGCTTTTTTGCTCAGAAAATCCAAGCAAGGCGTCAAACGAATGTTTTTCCTTGAAGATACGTTTAAAACTCAAAGTATTCTCATTCAACCATTCCAGGTTATCAGTTTTTGTAACACCTGCCGACGATGGATAATTTAAAGTAGTATAGTTTGGAATTGCTGAAGAACGCCACAGTTTAATCGTTCCGGCATCGTAGTTGATGCCCACAGTGCTTTTAAATGTGAGCCCATTTAATATTTTGTATTCCAAATAATTGTTGATTAAAACATTGGCCTTGTCACGGATATCCGAATAATTATCTTTGTTCAGAATGGTTAACGGGTTGGCCAGAAATCCTAACCCGTAAGTAACGTCATCGGCATTAAAATAAGGGTTCCCGTTTGTATCGCGGGCTGGAATTGTAGGCGAGGCTGCATCAACCATCATAATTACGCCACCCGACCCATAGTGCCCCTCGGTGTTGGGGAAAAAACCGTAACCATAAGATCCTGAAATTGTCGAGCCAATTCTCAAGTTATCAAGCACCTGGGCATCAATATTAGTTCTCAGGTTAAACCGTTTATAATCAGAAGTAAGAACAATACCTCCCTGATTGAAAAATCCACCTGAAACTAAGTATTTCAATTTTTCATTTCCTCCATTGGCTGATATTTGGTAGTTCTGAACTGGTGCTACTCTGAAAATAATGTCTTGCCAGTCTGTATCTGTTGTAATAGCCGATGGGTTTCTGAATGCATCAGGCACTTTAGTCGCCTGTGTTCTTACACTGTTTGGGTCGCTTGCCTTTCCCCCAGCGTAGACCCAGGCATTATCGCGTCCTTCGGCAACAAATTCAGCATATTCCTGTGCATTCATCAAATCGAGTTTATGTGCCACTTGCTGAATACCATAAGAAGCTTCAACATTAAATTGCGATTTTCCTATACTCCCTCTTTTGGTGGTAATGATAACTACGCCATTCGCTCCGCGTGAACCATAGATAGCAGTAGCCGAAGCATCTTTCAAAATCTCCATCGATTCGATATCCGAAGGATTAATTGAGGCTAAAGGGTTAATACGGTCGGCTGTGTTGTTAGCCATGGCCGAAGCCGAATAATTAGAGGCACCCACATTCAAAAGGTTCGAACTGCCTTCGCTAATGTTGATTGGAAATCCGTCGATTACATATAGCGGTTGGTTACCTCCTGTAATTGAACTTACACCCCTGATTAAAACATTTACGCTCGCCCCCGGGGCACCCGAAGTTTGGGTAATTTGAACCCCTGCCACTTTGCCTTGGAGCATCTGGTCAAACGTTGATGTTGAAGGCAGGACAAGGTCTTTACCTGATACACGTGAAATTGAACCGGTCAGATCTTTTTTCTTTTGTGTACCATATCCAACAGCAACCACTTCGTCCAAACCTACAGATTCTTCTTCGAGCGTAATAATGAAATCTGTTTTTTCGCCAATGGGTACTTCCTGTGTTTTCATACCAACGAATGAAAACGAAAGAACTTTCATACCCGGAGTTATATTCGAAACTACAAATTTGCCATTAGCATCAGTGATAGTACCAACTGTGGTACCTTTCGCAACAACTGAAACCCCAGGTAATGGTATCCCATCGGTTCCTTTTACCATGCCCTTCAACACTTTCCCCTGATCCATAAGCTCCGCGCTTGCTGGCATCGATGTACACAAAATCAGGCATATCATCAAAAAGAGATTAAATGCAAAAATTTGTGATACCCGGTTCATAAGGTAGTAATGATTGAACTTTTTTTTCATAATAATTTAGTTTTGATTTAATTAGAAAAACTCACATAAAAAATTAGGAGATAGTTTTAGATTCAATATTTAAATAATTTGCAATTTTTTCGAGTGTGGATGCATGATGTCCTATTCCAAGTGCAAAGTGATGAGTTGGACCTTCTTTTAGCCAGTTTTTCAGAAATGTTTTTATATCCGGCTTAAAAAAACCACGGGTATTGGTATTTCCAGTTGGAGGAATAGGTCCTCTTACTGACTCTCCTTCAGCAATGATAAATTTAAATTTTCCATCGTACGTCGAGTTTATCGAAAGCATTGTTATTGGCCCTTCCTTTATTTTGAACTCAACACCTGCGCCATTTCCAGGTTTACCATGGTATTTCTTAAGGCTACGTAAAACGGGTTTACCATCGGCAATCGAAATATTGTGAGGACCATCGTGCCCAACCAACACAAATCCATCGTTAAAATCAACCGGGTGAAATTCGGCAAAGCTCCCTCCAATACCTAATCGGTCAAAAATAAAAAGTGCGATTAATGTTTTAAGGTCCGACTCGCCGCACATAGGAATATGTTGAGCCGTTAGCAAAGAATTTCCAACAATGAGGTTAGACATAACTTTACGAATTTCGCTTTCTTCAGGTCCATCATAATAATATGCCAATCCGTGTAAATGATTTGTTTTCACAAAATTCTCAAGAGCTACGCTAACCCTGGCTGCAATTTTCAGATCTTCAGGGACAAGCTTCATCGATATTGGATCGGAAGCCGGATCAGGAGCTTCAAAGAAATCCAGGATTTGTTTTTCCATTACACTAATACTATCCTCTGAAACCTGATTGTAACAACGCATTAGCTGGTTAGCTTCACATTGAACAATGTGGCATCCAAAAAAAGAAGTGAGCATGGTTGCATCTGTATGCATATCGAGCATCGAATTCAGCGGGTGTCCAAGATGCCCAAGATGAGCATTTTTCAGGTCATGCAAGACCCTGGCAATTTTACAATATTCCTGTATCTGACCATCTGCTTCCGCATCATCGTCGAGTGTGCCGATAATGATTTCAGGAACTTTTTTACCCATCCTGACAGCAACACCGGCAAATTCGGGTAAGGCACAAATGTCGTCATTTACTAGTTGCATGTAGGTAGATGCCTTTGAATAATCGAGCGCCTTTAGTGGCTGTAATGCCACCAGAACAACAGGAACCTGAATGGTTTTTATAATTATTCCGAATGTTCCTGATGTAGCATAAGTTAGCATATCACAGAAAACCAGATCGAGATTTGCACTCTCAAGCTTTTTTACTGTTTCATAAGCTTTAACAGGCGAATCAATTATCCCAAAATCAACAACTTCTATCCCAGCATCCGGAATCTTCTGGATAAACTTGTCCTGTTTATTTACTAATTCTTCGTACAATCCTGGAAATTGTCCCCAGTACATATCAAACCCAACACCAAATACTCCTATTTTAACTGGCGTAGACTGATCACAACCTGTACTATTTAAATTATCAAAAATCATATTAACGTTTTATTTATTATTAATTAACGCACTAACTTTATTAAATTAAAAAAATATCACATTCGTTTTAATGAAAGATCGTTATGTTCAAGTTTTGGAACGAACCACAGAAAAAATATAAATGCTATAGGATATAATAAACCAGCATACCACCATAGCGGACTATAAGAATAATGAACCACAATCCACCCAATGACAGGATTTAGTAAGAGCGAAGATAAAGCTCCTGCTGATCCCGATAAACCAACAACCGTTGAGGTTATTTTTTCGCCAAAAACATCGCTAATTGCTGTAATATAATTGGTTATCCATAATCCATGTGCAAAAAAGGCCAACGACATTAATGCAAGCACCAACACGTAGGAATGAATGAATCCGGTAATTATAACGGGAATTGTAAGTAAAGCTGCAAGCCCCATTACCAACTTTCTCGATTTATTGACATTTGCCGTGTAAGTTAAAACAAAGTCGGAAAGCCACCCACCCAAAATGTTAGCCAAACCCAATGCCAGGAATGGTATCCATAATATTTTTCCTATAAGGTCGAGCGAAAGGGAAAGGCTCTCATTTAGATATTTTGGAATCCAAAACATATAAAAATAAAATATAGGGTCAAGCAGAAAACGGATAATAATAAATGCCCAAACCTCTCTGTTTCGAAACAAAACCGAAAATTTAACATTTACTTCAGGGTTGACCTTAGGTTTAGAAGTGACAATATTTTCATTTTGAATATTTTGTTTGTTTTTTTGAGTGAAAAATAACCAAGTCAGCAACCATAGAAAACCGAAGCATCCGCTAATAATAAATGTTGTTTTCCATCCTACCCAGCCTAGTAAAAAAACGCATAAAGGGGGTGCAATAACTGCTCCAATTGCCGACCCGCCAATAGCAATACCATTTGCCAAAGCGTGTTTGCGTTTTGGAACCCACTCCATAACAGCTTTCACTGCTCCGGGAAAACAACCTCCTTCGCCAATTCCGAGCAAAAACCGAAACAATCCGAAATGAAAAACATTTGTCGATATGCTATGAAGTACTGTGGCAAATGACCAAAATCCTACTGAGATTGCCAGCCCCAATCTACTTCCATACCTGTCAATTAAAATTCCCCCAAGAGTGAACATTATGGCATAACTGACCAGAAAACTTGCATTAATAAAACCATATTGAATATCAGAAATATGCAGTTCTTCTTTTATTTTAATAATAGATACTGATAGTACCTGGCGATCAAGAAAACTCAAAGACGTTGCCAACAGCAACATCATAACAATTATCCAATAGCTATTAAATGTATATTTTCTCATTTCAATCTTAACGCACTAAGTATGTTTTCTGCAAATATAGGTATGCTTTTTATATAACCAATTTTTTTTAGTAATTTTGTTACTTGTTGCACTATTGTTTTATAACAGCTTCTTCTATTAACTTTAAGTCAAGCATTACAAGTTATGACCAAAACTACAAATCCCAAATATTTATCGATAAGTAGGGAAATAATTCGCAAGATTGAAGCGGGAGAGCTCCAGGCGGGCGATAAGGTTCCTTCTGAAAACGAATTGATTAAAACATACAAAATCAGCAATACTACTGCCAGAAAAAGTCTTCTGGAAATTGAACTAAACGGCTGGGCAACCCGAATAAAAGGGAAAGGTACATTTGTATTGAATCGTTCGGAAGACAAGGTGCTGACTCGTGTTCTTGGTTCATTTCATGCTGTAAAAGAAAGTTTTAACGAGAATTTGACTCGGGAGGGGTTTACTCCCAAAAACATTATCCTTGAAAAAACAATTCTCGAGAACGGAATATCGTCGAATGTCAACGGCTGGCATTATATTATTGAAGGCCCTGTACTAAAGGTGCACCGCCTCAGGTACGCCAACGAAATTTTACTGAAAGATGAAACCCGGTATGTTTCGATGACCGTTTGCCCCAAAATGAACTTGGTTGACCTGGACCAGGCATTCCTGAAAATTTATGAAGAAAAGTACGGATTGGAACTTCAGGAAGTACAACGTTCGCTTGGAACAACCATCCTCAACCCCGAAGAATCGAACAATTATTTCGATGTAGATATCCCAATAGCTGTCTTTATCTTGGACCAGGCGGTTATCACGGCCGACAATAAAATTGTTGAAATCGAGAAATCGTTTTATCGGGGCGACAAATACAAGTTTGCTGTAAGCGCCAAACCCCAGTTAAACAGTAAAAATATCGGAAACTGACCTGAACAGGTTTTATTCTCAATACGCTGGTATCCAATTTTTTATTAGCTGTTCCAAAGAATTCCAACGTATATTATTCCTAAATTTCATGTTTTGGATCCAGCGGTCTTTGCATACTTTCAGTTCGAAAACATATTCTTTGAGGCCCTCAATTCCGACCGAAGAAACCATGTGGATTATCGGGATGCTTTCTGGTCTTTCAATGATAATATTATAGTAAAATCTATACTTTCCAGGTTAACCGGCTTGTCGTTTAGAGTTTTAAATCGTGTACCTTGTTTGTAAGCACCAATCAACGCAGCGTCATAAACCTTTGCAAACATTTTCGTGGAAACTGTGAAAACTGGAATGTTTTTTACAAGTATTTGAAAGAGTGGTCGATTTTTTTCTGAAGATGTTAATAGCTATTAAATTTTTCTCAACCATTGGGGTAGTAATTTCATGGAATTATTGTATACAAATACAGTTAGTCATAAACAGATAGTAACAATTAGTCGTTTTTAGTCATGGAAATAATACAATCACTGGCACATCTGAATGCCAATCAGCTTTTTGCAGCCTTTAGCGAAGCATTCAAAGATTACGACATGCAAGTGAGCCAACCCGAGTTGGAAGTGATGATTTCTCGTCGTGGTTTTATTCCTGAGTTATCGTTTGGAACATTTATCGATAATCGCCTGGTAAGTTTTACTCTGAATGGAGTCGGACTTTTTAATGGAGTACAAACAGCTTACGACACCGGAACCGGAACGATTGAAGCTTTCCGCGGAAAAGGACTAGCCAGCCGCATTTTTCAATATTCGGTTCCTGAATTGAAAAGAGCCAAGGTAAAGCAGTATTTGCTTGAAGTGTTACAGCACAATACCAGTGCAGTTTCTGTTTATCGGAAACAAGGTTTTCAGATTAGCCGCGAATTCAACTATTTTGTTGAAACAGCTTCAGATATTCGTCTGAAAAAATACAATCTTCCTGTCAGATATAGCATTCAAACGATCGATTTAAGCATGAAAGAACAGATGATGGTTTGTCAGGATTTTGCACCTTCATGGCAAAACAGTTTTGAGTCGGTTGAACGATGCTTGTCCGATTTTTTGATGTGGGGCATTCTTGTCGACGAAGAATTAGCTGGCTATTGCATTTTCGAACCCAATTCGGGTGACATCACTCAAATTGCGGTGCATAAGGATTATCGGAAACAAGGACTCGCAACCTATTTGATCGGTGAGGCTATTCGTTCCAACCGGCACAAAAATCTTAAACTCATCAATACCGACATCGCCTGCGAAAGCATTACCCTTTGGGCCAAGTCCGTTGGACTAACCTTGCAGGGGAAGCAATTTGAGATGGTGAAAGAGATTTAGAGATTTTGCACCTCATGCACACCCTTTTTGCAGTTCATATTTAGTTAATATTGAGCCATAAACAAGGTTTTAATGTTTTAAATATCTGTAATAAATGTTTTACTAAGTTGTTGAATGTCATTTCAATTTTAAATTTCTTCGTCCCTTTTTGTATCTTCACTTACAAATGCACAGTCTATAATGATCAACAAAAACAAACGGAAAACCTGGACTTATCCGTGGTCTTACCTCGAAGGAACAATTATCACAGCGGCAATTCTTGTGCTTGGTTTTATAATTCAGGCTGCAGGCAATGGTGTTATTCTTCGATTTGCCGGATTTCCATGGAACCTACTCGCTGGTTTGCTTTTCGTTGCAGTTTTAGTCTCTGTATTCAAATTAAGGCAAAAACATCCGTTTATAAAATGGCTTAGAAGTGTTAAAGCCGCTTTGCCAGCAATTTTGGGATTTACACTTTTGGTTTTGCTCATGGGATTTGTAAAACAGGATGTTAAACCGCAATCAACAATCTCGTAACTTTTAGGATTAACACATTTGGTGCATAGCTTTTCTGGTACTGCTAATATTTTGGTTTGAAGTTAGTTACCTGCCAAGTGCACAAAATAACGTACATGTGTATTCAGAATAATTATTTTTTTAGCTTGAGGAACCAGTTCATAGTTTCCAAAACGACTTTGGGAATTGCTGAAGTATGGTCAACTGAAGGAATAATAACCAGTTCAATTTTAGCACTATTTGCTGGGTCTTTTACTTGAAAATCAGCAAGCATACGTTGGCTCACACCCAACGGAATATAAGAATCGGCTGCTCCATGAAAAAGTTTGGTTGGAGTTGAAATATTCCAGGGTCCTACGCTATTGGAGTTGATAGCACTTTTAAAAGCTAAATATTTGGAACTGGTCAAATAACTAGTCTTGAAGTCAGAAGTTATTAATGAACTTATTTGAGTTGTCAGTTGTTCATTAATCTCGCTTCCTGAATGTAAACCATCAAATAAACCCGGAATTTTAGCAGCATAAGAAGCCTGGAAAAAATCACTTAGAGGATTTGTAATAGTTCCGATCTTATTGTACGAGTTGATCAGGTAAGCTATGAAATAAGGCATTGAATAAGTCTGTTGATTAACAACATAATTCGTCATATATTCAAGCGAGTATGGCCCAGCCCCACAAGAACTGGCAATAAGGTTAAACTCCGATGAGTATTCTTTTTCAATAGTTTTTTGCAATTGCAGGGTTGCCCAACCACCTTGCGAATAACCAAAAATAAAGAGGTCCTTTGTAGGTTTCGCCACAATTTTATCGTCCTTACAGAGTTCTTTTGTAGCCCTGATCATATCAAGAATACATTGAGTCGATGATTTAGCATCAAGATAAGGATGAGGTGAATTACTCGATTCGCCAAATCCAATGTAATCAGGAATTACTACAATAAAACCTGAAGTTGCAAGGCTCTCAATCAAAGTAATATTTCCACCATTCGGATTTTCGGAAGGAGCTTCTTTTTGCAAGGTATTTGTTCCATTTTGAAAGGATAAAATAGGATAGTTCCCTGCCGTTTTGGGGAAACAGACTAATCCAGAGGCCTTTATACTTGTATTATTAAAAGTTGTTTTATAAACAATTTTTTGAACTTCAACATCTGAACTAACAACACTTAGAAAACTACCTGAATTAGGTATAATAGTGTTTAAATTTGTTTTAATTCCATCAGCGGTAAGCTCAACTTTTGTTTGGCTTGCCATGTAGTATTGATTAACTTCGCTTTCAATTATCTCGTCCCTCTGGCACGAACTTAAGAAAATACCTAATAAAGAAATAAGTAAGACGAAATAATTATAAAGTTTTGTTTTTTTCATTGTCTGCTACGTTAAAACCTTAATATTTTTTTGAAACAATATGTTAATTTCGAATGGAGTTATATCCTTCACACTCTCTTCTGTTCCATTTTACAAAACGTATTGTCCAATTAAACTATCACTAATTTGTTATTTTCAGATCACCAGATGAAAATATTGCATGAATGTACAACTTTTAACATACAATGGCTTACTGACTCTTTTTCGACTTATCAAATACCCCTTTTCAATTATCAAATCAATCATTCAACGTGACATTATGCTATTTCTAAATGTAAAATTCATTTTTACACAGAAATAAGTGATTAAAAAAGAGGGTTATATTCTATGAATAAATATATTTATTCTGAAAATAATATTATATTAACGAATCTGATTATGGATTAAAACCTAACTCGGCTGCTGATGTTCTGAGAAAATCGCGAGTGAAAAAATCCTGATCAACGATCTGATCGTTCCAGATCATGATGTCCAGGTCAATATTTCGAGGACCAAATTTAGGTTGAGAATGATCACGACCCATTTTATCTTCCAACGTTTTTAGGATTATGATTAACTCATCTTCGCTTTTTTCTGTTTTTATTTTGACAGCTCCATTTGTAAAATCAGGCTGCTCCGAAATACCTATTGGTTTAGTCTTTATCATCTGCGACACTTGCATTATCATTACTTCTTTAGCCAGAAGTTTTAGCACTTTAGCAATATTATTATCTGCATCGATGTTCGATCCGATACCTATAATGCATACATTCATTTGTTTGCAGCTTTTAGTTTATGTTCCAGGTAATTGTTTACCTTTTGGCTTCCATTTCAAAAGAAACCGACTCGGCAAAGCGTAGGGCATGTGGTTTGTCAACTTCTACCCTTGCCCAATTAACCCGTTCGTCAGTCATAATCAAATCGAGAATATTTTTGGTAAGTACTTCAAGGAGCTTAAATCTTTTTTCCTGGACCAAGGCAATTATCTGTTTTGTAATCGTTTTGTAGTTATAAATACCAACAGGCTCATCGGCCAAAAGTGCTTCTTCTGGAATGTTGGCTTCCAGTTCAACATTAATAATTACATCCTGCATATTAATAATTTCTTCCGGATTAAATCCGATGTAAGTTCTAAGAAGTAAGTTTTTTACACGAATTATTGCCATTAAACTAATTTTATTATAATTAAATCAAATTTTCTCCTCCATCACAATATAGAATTTGACCAGTAACATATTCATTATCAATGATATAATCCAAAGCCTTTCGTATCGGATCAACACCGCCCGCACGCTTCATCGGTATTCTTTCAGCTAACTTCAACAAGTAACTTTCGTCTCTATCTTCAGGAGCTAAGGTTAATCCGGGAGCCACTGCATTCACCCTAATTTCGGGGCCAAATTCAACGGCTGCCATTTTGGTAAGTTCCCATAATGCTTTTTTTGATAGTGTATACGCTGCAAAGTTTGGATTGTTAGTCACAATACGTGTATCTACCATGTTTATTATCAATCCTTTGCAACATATTCGCGCAAAGTCTCTGGAAAGAATGAATGGCGCTTTTAAGTGTACATTTATTTGACTGTCAAAAAAGTTGATTGTGGTTTCTGTTAATTTTGCTGGTTTATATTCAGAAGCATTATTTACCAGTAAATGAATACTTCCAAACTCTTTCATTACGTTTGGTAACAAATTTTCAATCTCTTCGGTTTCGTTAAGGTTGGCACCAAAGATACAGAAATGTTGAGTAGGATAATACGCTTGCAATTCATTACATAACTTCATTGCTTTATCTTTTGATGTGTTATAATGAATTGCAATATTCCAACCCCGGTCAGCCAGGTGATTAGCCATCGATCTTCCAATTCGCCTGGCAGAACCGGTTATTAAAGCTGTCTTGTTCATCTTCCTGAAAATTAGATTCCTGAAACATAAACAAAAAAACAGTAAGTTTTACTATGTATGACTTTTAAAGTTTTTTGCAATATTTTTGAAATAATCACTTCTTGTCTCTGATGTATTTGAAGAATGTTGATCAGAGGTATCGTTTTTCACTACGCTCCGGATAAAGTCAATCCTCGACTGGGTTTTATTGGAAGCAGGAGATTCAGCCTTTTCAAAATAATTTAACATATCGCTTGATCCTGAAAGAATAAATTCGATAGCTTTAAGTTCATCGTTACTGAACTTTGGGTTCTTTAAAGAAGCTACATTGTCGTTAAGTTGTTCAACTGAACTTGCACCAATTAAAACTGATGTTATCCGTGAATCTTTGAGTAACCAAACCAATGCCATCTGTGCGAGTGTTTGACCTCTTTGTTGGGCTATCTCATTCAGCTTTTTTACTTTTTCTATAGCCGGACTTACCATTTCTGGTTTCAGAAAACCCCATGATTTAGAAGCCCTCGAACCTTCAGGAATTCCATTCAGGTATTTATCAGTTAATAAACCTTGTGCCAAAGGAGAAAATGGAATACATCCAATCCCTTCCTTTTCAAGCACATTAAGAAGTCCTTCTTCTGCCCAACGTTCGAACATCGAGTATTTGGGCTGGTGGATTAAACAAGGAGTTCCAAGTTGCTTTAATATCATTGAAGCCTCGGCGGCTAAAGGCGCCGGGTAATTCGATATTCCAACATAAAGGGCTTTCCCTTGCCGGACAGCATGGTTCAAAGCCATCATTGTTTCTTCAAGTGGAGTATTTGGATCAGGACGATGAGAGTAGAAAATATCAACGTATTCCAATCCCATGCGTTTCAGGCTTTGGTCCAGGCTTGCCAATAAGCTTTTTCTGCTGCCCCATTCGCCATAAGGTCCTTCCCACATCAGATATCCGGCTTTTGTAGATATGATCAGTTCATCACGATGCGGGCCCAAATCAAGTTTCATAATTTTACCGAAGTTTTCTTCTGCTGAACCGGGTGGTGGTCCATAATTGTTGGCCAAATCGAAGTGAGTAATTCCAAGGTCGAAAGCTTGACGGCACAAAGCACGTCCATTTTCAAATACGTCAACACCGCCAAAATTATGCCATAACCCAAGAGAAATAGCTGGTAATTTCAATCCCCATTTCCCACATTTGTTATATGACATTTCCATATAGCGGTTTTCATTAGCTATAAATTGATCTTTTTCCATTTAATTAGTTCATTTAGATAAAGAAAACACCAAGTTAAAAAAAACTATCAGGACAGCGTAGTATTTGGAAAACTTTTTTGAGGCTTTTCAGTTATTATATCTAGTTCTACTTTGGCAGATTAAACATGTTGCATGATTTTTCTCCTGTTTTACCCCTGCCCTAAGGGAGCCAGGAGAAAAATCTGGCTGTTCCCTTTGAAGTTCAGGGTAAAAACAGCCGGATTTTTCGAATGTATCAACGTAGAACTAGATACAATTCAAGATAATGATCTTCTAAACTATAATGTTTCATTTATGGCATCAACCGCAACACATAATATACCTAATCCAATTTATGTAGTTTCAGGAGGTAAAGGTTTGGCCGGCAACAATATGGTACAATCATTACTTATTCAGTATCCAAACAATAATGTACCGGTAATTATTACTCCAAACATAACAGAAGAGTATCAGCTTATTCAGCTTGTAATAAGAGTAAAAGCTGAAAACGGGTTAATAACCCATACAATGGTCAATCGAAAATTACGACATTTTTTGAATGAATTGTGCATTAAAAATGAGGTGAAGTGTATTGATTACATGGGAGAATTAGCTGATTACCTGGATGAAAAGCTTAATATCCAGTCATTGCAGTATCCTGGGCTTTATCGTGAAATAAACCAGGAATATTTTGACCGTATTGATGCTATTGAATTTACACTGAATCATGATGATGGCTTGGGTTCTTCAAAATTACATAATGCCGAAATTGTTTTGACAGGCGTTTCCCGTTCAGGAAAAACACCGTTAAGTGTTTACCTGGCTATGTATGGATGGAAAGTGGCTAATATTCCTTTAGTTTATGGCATCGAGCCTCCGAAAGAATTATTTGAGATTGATCCTAACCGAGTATTTGGATTAAGCATTAGCCAAAGTCAACTTATTGCTCACCGGATGAAACGTCTAATCAGCATTAATAACACCGACAATACAAGCTATGTAGATGAATGGCAAGTATTACAGGAAATTAGAAATGCCAATTTCATTTTTGAAAAAGGAAGTTTCACTACTTTAAATGTTACCAACAAACCGATAGAGACCACTGCCAATGAAATCCTTAACAAGATGGCTGAACGTTTCGAATACAGAGGTAGAAGACTCGAAATGCCATATTCCGACGACAAAAAATCAGAATAAACCCAGTCGAAACTATTCCACAGTAACCGATTTTGCCAGGTTTCGTGGTTGGTCTACATCACAACCTCTCATAACCGCAATGTAATACGAAAATAACTGCAATGGAATAATTGCAAGTAGCGGAGAAACAGCCGGATGAGATTTTGGTATCTCGAACAAATCGTTCACCATATTTTTCAGTCCATCATCACCCTCAGTCACAACAGCAATAATATTTCCTTTACGAGCTTTTACTTCCTGAATATTACTTACTATTTTTTCGTAATAGTGATCTTTGGCTGCCACTACAATTACAGGAAGGTTATCATCGACTAAAGCAATAGGACCATGTTTCATTTCTCCGGCAGCATATCCTTCGGCGTGCATATAGGATATTTCTTTGAGCTTTAAAGCACCTTCAAGCGCTACCGGGAAAAGATAACCTCTCCCCAGATAGAGCGCATTGATAGCTTCTTTGTATTTGGCTGCAACTTCCTTAATATGAGGATGTTTTACTAGAATAGATTTCACTTTCTCCGGAATATCTGCCACTTCTTTAATCAAGTCGAGGTACAAACCTGCTGAAATTTGGCCCTTTTCTTTCGCTAACTTAATGGCTAACAAGGTAAGAACTGTTACTTGTGCTGTAAAAGCTTTGGTAGAAGCTACTCCAATTTCAACTCCGGCATGCGTATATACGCCACCATCCGTTTCACGGGCAATACTTGAGCCAACAACGTTACAAATGCCTAAGATAGTTGCTCCGCGTTCTTTTGCCATGCGCAGGGCAGCAAGTGTATCAGCAGTTTCTCCACTCTGACTTATGGCAATAACTACATCGTCGCTGTTCAAAATCGGATTACGGTAACGGAACTCCGAAGCATATTCAACCTCAACAGGTATTCGGGCATATTCTTCAATCAGGTATTCGCCTACGAGAGCTGCATGCCATGATGTCCCACATCCAATAATAATAATTCGTTTTGCTTTAAGTATTTTCGGAAAAACATCGAGCAATCCGCCTAATACAACTTCGGTATGATCTGGACTAATACGACCTCTAAAAGTATCTTCTATTGTTTTGGGCTGCTCAAAGATTTCTTTAAGCATGAAGTGTTCAAAATCGCCCTTTTCCAAATCGCCTATTGATAAATCAACCTTGGTTATTTTAAAAGCTACCGGATTGTTTTCAACAGTTTTTAACGTCAGAATATCTCTCTGAATTATTGCTACATCATTGTCATTGAGATAAATAACACTATCAGTGTAATTAATGATAGGAGTGGCATCAGAAGCAATAAAGTATTCATTTTTACCAATCCCAATCACCAACGGACTGCCTTTTCGGGCTGCAATTAATTGTTCTTTTTCATTTTTACACAGGAGCACAATGCCATAAGCGCCAACAACCTTTGAAAGGGCAAGTCTGACAGCTATTTCAGCAGTTACGTCATCTGCATTTCTATAATAATATTCAATTAGGTTCACAAGAACTTCGGTGTCGGTTTCTGAACAAAAGGTATATCCCTTTTTTAGCAGATCAGCTTTTATTTCAGCATAGTTTTCAATGATACCGTTATGTACTAAAACGAAATCACCATTCATAGAAGTGTGTGGGTGGGCATTTCGGTCGTTAGGTTCGCCATGAGTAGCCCAGCGGGTATGGCCAATACCAATACAACCAGAAGTATCAGCGTTTTCCACATGCTTTTCAAGGTCTGAAACGCGTCCTTTACATTTAAAAACGTTTAATTCATTATTATAAATGGCCAGACCAGCTGAATCATAACCACGATATTCTAAACGTTGAAGTCCTTGAATTAGAATTGGATAAACATTTCGCTCTCCAATGTAACCTACTATTCCACACATAAAGCTTTTGTTTAGGGTTAATTTCATATAAAAACAAAAAATCAAACTTTACGGGGTTTGATTTCTCACACAGGATTAAAGTACTGTATATAAACTCATTACAACAACTTGTCGTAGAGTTCGTTATAAGAGTCGATATATGTATGTTCTGATTGGTAATCTAAGAATAATTTTCCTGATGTCTGTATAAATTCTGTTATTTCACTGTTAATTTTTGGGCTACCTTGGATAACCGCATCGGAAAACTGGATAGCTAATTTACTGAGATTCACAAAAGTAGGATCATCAACTAATTCAGTATCTTCATCCTCTATATTATTCATTTTTAACTTAGTTCGAAAAGTAGCATCCAGAGAATTTTTAAAATCATCATGGTAAACTGAATAAACTACCTTTGAGCTTTCGAACAATGGGTCATCGTGATATGAATTTTTAATATAAAGGGGAACCAAGGCAGTCAACCATCCCTGGCAATGAATCAGGTCAGGAGCCCAACGAAGTTTTATTACGGTTTCAAGAACACCACGGGCAAAGAAAATAGCTCTTTCATCATTATCCGGAAATTCATTTCCCTTAGCGTCTTTATAAGTATGCTTTCTTTGAAAATAATCTTCATTGTCAATGAAATAAACCTGCATTCGGGCCGACTGAATAGAAGCTACTTTAATGATAAGCGGATGGTCAGTGTCATCAATTATCAGATTCATTCCAGATAAGCGAATTACCTCGTGTAGTTGATTTCGCCTTTCATTAACATTGCCATATCTTGGCATAAAAGTCCTGATCTCCTTTCCCCTTTCCTGAATTCCCTGCGGCAAAAACCTGGCTTTTTTCGACATTTCTGTTTCAGGAAGATAAGGGGTAATTTCGGATGAAATAAATAAGACTTTCTTCTTTTCCATTATATTGCCTAAGTTAATTTTGCAAAATTAGTAAAATATCGGCAACTATCAATTTTAAAAGGGTCCAACGCTCTTAAAAAACCTTAAGATTTTGAATATTTAACAAAATAAAACACGGTCGGTGTTAGCCTAATTTGACTATTATGAAACATGTTCTTATTTAAAAGATCATAAAATCAACATAGCGTCGCCATAAGTTCCAAAGCGATATTTTTCTTTTATAGCGTCTTTATAAGCTTTCATCAAATTATCATATCCAGCAAATCCGGCGACCATCATCAGCAATGTTGAAAGCGGTAAATGGAAATTGGTAACCATCCGGTTGGCTACACTAAAATCGTATGGAGGGAAGATGAATTTATTAGTCCATCCTTCATAAGGTTTCAAGTGACCCTGAGTTGATACCGAACTTTCAATTGTTCTCATTACAGTTGTTCCAACAGCACAAACATTTCTTTTGGTGTCTTTTGCATTATTAACAATTTGACAGGCTTCTTCCGAAATCCATATTTGCTCCGAATCCATTTTGTGTTTAGTTAAATCTTCAACATCTACACTTCGGAAATTACCCAGACCAACATGCAATGTAACATAACTAAATTTAACTCCTTTAATCTCCAGCCGTTTAAGTAGTTCACGACTAAAATGTAAACCAGCAGTTGGGGCCGCCACTGCGCCTTCGTGTTTCGCAAATATTGTTTGGTAGCGGTCTTTATCTTCGGGCTGCACACTTCGTTTAATAAATTTGGGGAGAGGGGTTTCTCCTAAACCGTAAAGTGTTTTCTTAAACTCGTCGTAAGGTCCATCAAACAAAAACCTTAATGTACGACCCCTGGAAGTAGTATTATCTATTACTTCGGCCACCAATAAATCATCTTCGCCAAAATAAAGTTTATTACCAATACGAATTTTACGCGCAGGATCGACCAAAACATCCCAAAGACGTTGTTCCCGATTTAATTCACGCAGAAGGAAAACCTCTATCTCGGCACCAGTCTTTTCTTTATTTCCATATAAGCGGGCAGGAAATACTTTTGTATCATTAAATATAAATACATCATCGTCTTCAAAATAATCGACAATATCTTTAAATACCCGATGTTCTATTTTCCCGGTATTCCTATATAAAACCAGTAATCTTGATTCATCCCTGTTTTGTGCCGGATGTAAAGCAATTAATTCCTCAGGTAAGTCGTATTTAAACTTTGATAATTTCATCTGTATCTTTCTTAAATTATTGTTTTATTCATTATGCCCGGTCAACCTAATTAACAGTTGCTTTTTTACGAAACAAGTTTCAGTTTGTTTCAATTACAGAAAGCTTTTTTATAAAATTTTGTATTGACCAAGCCTCGTCGATGTTAAAATCTCCAATTCGTGTTCGACGTAATGCAATTAAATAGGCTCCACTCATAAGTTCGTTACCTAAGTCACGAGCCAAAGCCCTAATGTATGTTCCTTTGCTGCAAACAATTCGAAGAACAATTTCGGATGGTGAGAAGTTTAGTACCTCGATTTCCGAAATGGTAATTTTTTTGGGTTGCAACACAACATCGCTACCTTTCCTGGCATGTTCATAAGCCCTTTTCCCATCAATCTTTACTGCACTAAACAATGGTGGTACTTGATCAGTTTCTCCAATAAATTTATTCAATGCGGAACTTAAAACCTCAAAACTAATATGATCAGTGGCAAAAATTTCATCTTCTTCAGTTTCCAAATCATAAGAAGGAGTAGTTGCTCCAAGTTTAATAGTAGCAATATACTCTTTTTCTTTAGCCTGGATTAAATCGATGTTCCTGGTTTCCCTACCTGTACAAATAATCATTAAGCCAGTTGCTTTAGGGTCGAGAGTTCCGGCATGGCCAACCTTTAGCTTTTTTATCCCAGTCGTTTTGCATAAGAAATTACGCAGCTTCCTAACCAAATCAAAGGAAGTCCAATCCAAATCTTTATCAAAAAGAAGTATTTCCCCCTTTTGAAAATCATACTCCTCAACGGATTTCCCCATCGTAAAATGCTTTAAGATAATTGATTTCAGCCAGTAAAATCGTTCTGATTTTCAGGCCGCAAATATAGTAATTCGTCAAATAATTTACTATGGCCCGAACAACAAATACAATTGAAATGCAGTATTATAGAAAAGTTCAAAGGTAATCTTTAATCAAACACAAGAGTAAATTTGTTGAAAAACGCCAATTCTTAGTCTGTATAAAGAGATTAATATATTGAATTTCAGTGTCTTTAAATTTATCATCAAGAAAGCAAAAATTGAAAAACAGCTTATTATCCGATTGTTATTTTTTTGATTTTGGTTTCTTCATAATGGCATAAATCTCGAAAAGGAAACCAAAAAGCACAACCATTGGAGCCAAAGTAATTCTTCGGAAACTGAAAATTTCCGGATTGAATGTCGAAGGATTACTGGCTTTGCCTCCGGTCATTAAAATAAATCCGATAATAATGATAACCAATCCGATAACCAAGAGTTTCAGGTTCTCTTTGCTAAGAGCAAAACCTTCCATATTGTCTAATCCTTTCATGTCTTTAATCTAAAAAATTTGTGTAAAGTTAGCAAAAGTTCTGATTTGCAAGTTTTAGACCTTTAGCAAATCAATAAAACAATTCTTCGAATTTTAAGTGAATAAACCTGTTAACTGCCATATATGTTGATGTCCATGAAATAATAATCCCTAAGAGTACGACTGAACAGAAAACAATTCCAAAAATGGAAAAATCGTCAAGACTAATAATACCCGTAAATTCAGAAGCATACGACATCATAAGTATAAACAGTAGAACATTTGCTACCAATCCTCCAATTAATCCGAATTTTATGCTTTGTTTTATGAATGGTGCCCGTATAAAACGGTCGGTAGCCCCAACCATAAGCATAGTATTTATAATAAATCGCTGTGAATAAATAGAAATACGGATCGTATTATTAATCAGAGAAAAAAATATGACAAGCAAAAGAGCTGAAAAGAAAATCAGGACAAATCCAATTTTGCTAACGTTCTCGTTAATGATTTTAACCATGTCGTGCTGATACGAAACTTCTATAATTTGCGGAAATTCACTTAATTTCCTTTCAATTACCTGGAGTTGTTCCGGTGTGGCAAAGTCGGCTTTCAGTCTTATATCTACCGAGGATAACAAAGGATTATAACCCAAAAAACCGGCAAAATCTTCACCCAACTCCTTTTTTAATCGTTCGGCTGCAGTAACTTTATCAACAAACTCGGCTTCTTTTACAAAATTAGCAGTTTTAAGCGATGTCAACAAATCATCAATATCGCGTTGTTGAATGTCATCTTTCAAAACCAGGCTAAAACCAATATTTTCACGTACATATTTTGACAAGCGTTCTGCATTTAACAAAACTACAACCAACATTCCTATCAGGAAAAGTACCATAGAAATGCTAATTGTTGAAGTTAGATAAGATTTAAAGATTCGCCTTTTTAACTTTTGCGGCTGAGACTTATCTGCCATTGTTTCTTATTTTTTTACTTTTAAAATGTAGACTAAATACCCACCTATAGCCAAAAGCAACAGAATTGAACTGGCCAGCGACACTTTGTTTCCTACGAAGTACGAAGCAGGTTCAAACTTGAATTCAATCTGATGTTTTCCGGCCGGAATTATCATTGCACGAAGCACATAATCGGCCTGAATATGTGGTGTTTCTCTCCCGTCAATAAAGGCTTTCCAACCTTTCGGGTAATAAATTTCTGAGAAAACAGCCAATTGCGACCCACTGTTCACTGTGACATCGTATTTTAGGTAATTGGGCTGATAATCTGTCAGTTTAATTTCGCCTTCGCCTGTTCCTGAAGTGAAACCTTCCAGCGATTTGGCAAAGCTTTTATTCACGATGGCTGTCGATTTGGGGTCGAAACTTTTAATAACTGTAACTTCCTGATCGGCATTGTCAACCATCTTCACTGATTTCACCAGCCAGGCATTACCCATCGCATGTGAGTTTGGCAGCGGTGGCTGATTCAAATCGTATATCAAATATCTCGTATTCAGCATGTTGATTACCGATAAATGTGTCATAACCGAATCAACGCTTTCCGGTTTTTGGAAGCCCTGAATCAACAATTGCATTTCAGGTTCAATAGCGTAACTGAATAGTTCGTTGTAGCGTTTCATTTTGGCGCCATGGTAACCACCCAGTGATTTGTGGAAAAACGAAGTGCGGGCATCGGCCATCGGGTTTTGAAGGTTCAGCACGCGGTAATACAAGTCTTTATCTTTCTTTATTTCCTTGTCAACCGGCATTTCCTGGAACGGCACAGCTACTTCGCGTTGAGAGCTAAAATTATCGTTGTTGAAATATATTTTGTTCACCGGCCACATATCAACCAAAACCAGGCCAACCCACAGAACAATGGCGTATTGCGCTTTGATTTTGTTGTTCCAGTAGGCCCACAAACCGGCAGCAGCAAGCGCGACAAAAACGAATGTGCGGAAAGCATCGATACGCAAAGCCGATTTACGGTCGGCAATCAAAGCATCAATCAACTGCTGTGGCCAACCCATTTTCAGGTATTGGGCATCGGTATTTCCAGAGAAACTTCCGGCCAACCCTGGTATGATGGCAAATATCAAGGCCAAGCCACCGGCAATTCCAGCTGAATATTTCAGCGCTTTCATGAATTCCTGAGAAGAAATTTTATGCTGGTAAACCTCTTTGATGGCCAGTACTCCAAGCAAAGCCATTGCAAATTGCTCAATGACAATAATATTCTTTACGTCGCGGAATTTGTTATAGCCCGGGAATAAATCGAGCATCAGGTTAGTGAGTAAGGGGAAATTTTTACCCAACGACAACAACAACGAAACGATAAACACAGCAACCAGCCACCATTTGTCTTTGCCTTTTACCACGAAAAGTCCGAGAACAAATAAGAAGCATAAAACAGCGCCAAAATAAAACGGCGCTCCCGAGATAGGCTGACTGCCCCAGTACATTGGCATTCCGCCTTCAACAAATTTTTTAGCTTTATCGGCACCCTGGGCTTCGGCTAAGAATTTATAAGTTTCAGAACTTGTAGTTAACGGTTCACTCATGCCACCACCTTTAAAACGTGGAATGAAAGCGGTCATGGCTTCGCCCAAATCGTAGCTGTAATCCAGGATATAATCTTTGTCGAGCCCGGTGGTTTTGTTCCCGTTCCCGTTGTTCAAGTTAAGTTCTGACTGGCCGCGCATGGAATATTTGCCATATTCATAAGTTGTATATAATCTGGAGAAGTTGGTGCCAACGGCAATCAGCGCAGCAATGACCAAAAATCCGATGGTTTTGCCATAGTCGGCCAAAGTTTTTTCGCGAACAGCATAAATTAAATAGGTAATGCCCAGAATGAGCGCCAGAATAAACGCGTAATACGTCATTTGCAGGTGGTTGGCGCTCAGCATCAGCGAAAGGCCAACTGCGGTGATTATACTTCCGGCGATTTTATTCTTTTTGAAAGCCACCAGCATACCGGCAACAACAAGCGAAGTGTATGTCAGCGCGTGAGCTTTAGTGAGGTGGCCGGTTACCATTACAACAAACGTGAAAGTCATCATTCCATAGGCCAAACTGGCTGCAAAGGCCGCCCAAAGACTGATGTCGAGCAAAAGGCAAAGAATAAAGAAGAACGCAAAGCTGAAAGTCAGGATCATCACCGGCTGCGAAATCGAGGTAATTGATTTTTGGATGGACGAAAGTATTTCGCCTGAATAAAGTGTCGATGTAAGGTAAGCGGGCATTCCGGAGAACATATTATTCGACCAAAGCGCTTCTTTGCCGGTGGCATTTCGGTAGTCAACAATTTCTTTCGACATCCCTTTAAACTGTGCTCCATCTGAGCTTTGCAGCTTTTTCCCTTCCAAAACAGGAGAGAAATAAACGACACTTATAACCAGAAACAACACTATTGCAAGGATATAAGGTCCTGATTTGCGAAGGAGATTTTTTGTATCCATATTATGAATTGGTGTAATTTGTAAATTCGTACTTTCGTGCGAGGCAAAAATAAACCTTTTTAAGTCAATTAGTAAATTAAATGGGTGTAATTAAACGGCAAACAATCAAAGGCTCAATCTACTCCTACCTGGGTGTCGGCATTGGTTTTCTGGTTACCATCATTTCCATCAAACTGCTGACTACCGCACAAATTGGGCTAACTGCCATTTTTGTTGCTGTTTCAGGAATTTACTCGCAATTTTCAACGCTTGGCTTCACAAAAGTGATTGAGCGGCTGTTCCCTTATTTTCGTGACGAACAAAATAAACACAACGGCTTTGTATTTCTGACACTGGTTGTTGGCCTGATCGGGTTCCTGGTTTCGCTGGGTTCGTTCTTTTTCCTGAAATCGTACATCATCGAAAATTACCAGTCGAAATCGCCATTGTTGGTTGAATATGTTTGGTTTCTTGTTCCTTTGATTTTCTTCCGAATGTATGCCTTGCTGCTCGATACCTACAACAAAATGCTGTTCGACGCAACCACCGGAACCATCCTGAACGACTTTGTTTACCGTGTGGGCAATCTCTTTTTGCTGGGCGCTTATTACCTGAAATGGATCGACTTTTCAATCTTTATATGGGGATACATTTTCTTTCTGAGTCTTCCGGCGATATATCTGACCGGACTTTTGATTTACCGGAAGCAGTTTAATATTGCACCTAAACTGCATTTTATCACCCCAAATCTGCGTAAGGAAATGATTGGTTTGTCGGTATTCGGCATTATTGGCGGAGTGAGCAGCATTGCCCTGAAACAGATCGACACCATTATGCTGGGCGCTTATACCGATTTGTCGGCCGCTGGTGTTTACTCCATTATTTTTTACTTCGGAACGGTGGTACTGATTCCGAGTGTGGCTTTGGGCAAAATCTCATCGACCATTATTGCCGACTCGTGGAAAAACAACGACCTGAAAACCATCGACGATATTTATTTCAAAAGCAGTATTAACCAGATGTTTTTCAGCTTACTGTTGTTTATCCTGATTGCAGCCAATACAAATAACATTATCCAACTTTTAGGAAACAGGTATCAAGGTACCCAATGGGTTATTGTTCTCGTTTCGTTAACCAGCCTGATTGTGGCATCCACCGGATCGAGCGTGCAAATTATCGGCACTTCGCATAAATACAAAATACAGACTTACTCTTTGGGTGTACTGGTTGCATTGTCGGTCATTTTCTATGCCATTTTTATCCCGAAGCTTGGCATGATTGGCGCCGCCCTGGGCTCGCTGTTGTCTATTTCAGGGGCATCGCTGATGCGGGTTTTCTACCTCAAGCGAAACATGGATCTGTTCCCATACAGAAGAATACATTTCAAATGCGTGGCAATTGGCATTGTCACATTTGCAGTTGTCCGCCTGGTTCCGCCAAACAGCAATTTCCTGGTTGATTTGATTTTGCGGTGTTCTGCAATCACAATCATCTTTGTTGGGCTGAGTTATTTTTTACATATTTCTGACGATTTCAACCTTATGGTTGACAAGTTTCTGAAGCAAATCAGGCTCATAAAGTGAGCTTATTTAGCGTTTTTTAACAAGATATTTCCTCGGCCAATCCTTCGTTTCAACTTAAATCAGTTAACTTTATCGTTCAACATTAAACAGAAATCAAAATTGTAGCTTATGAAAATTCGATTTATAGGTGCCGCCCGTGAGGTTACCGGAAGTAAACACCTCATTACCACCAAACAAGGAAAGAAAATATTGCTTGATTGCGGTATGTTCCAGGGAAAAGGACTTGAAACTGATGCCATGAACCGTAAACTTGGCTTTATTCCTGAAGAGATTGACCATATAATTTTAAGTCATGCCCATATCGACCATTCAGGCTTGATTCCATACATGTACAAGCTAGGATTCAGAGGTTCGGTTGTGTGCACCAATGCCACACGCGATTTGTGTTCGCTAATGTTGGTCGATTGTGGCCACATCCAGGCAAACGACGTGAAAACGTTCAACAAACGGCGCATTTCCAAAGGTCTTGAACCTGTTGAACCTATTTACACCGAGGAAGATGCACGCCTAAGCATGGATTTGTTTATTGGGATTGCCTACAACCGTAAATTTCGGATCGACGAAAATATTACCGTGAAATTTACGAATACCGGCCACATGCTGGGCAGTAGCGTGGTTACGCTCGAAGTGAACGAAAATGGCAAAAAGACCCGCCTGGCCTATACCGGCGATATAGGCCGGCCCGACGGTCGTATTTTGCGGTCACCCGAGGCATTTCCGCAGTGCGATTACCTCATTACCGAAACTACATACGGAAACAGGCTTCACCCCAAAATGCAGGATGCCGAATACGAATTGTTGCGTGTTATTCAGGAAACTTGCGTTGAGCGTAAAGGAAAAGTAATTATTCCATCGTTTGCTGTCGGGCGTACGCAGGAGATTTTGTATTCGCTAAACAATTTTTTTAATGAAGGAAAGTTGCCTAAAGTCAATATTTACCTCGATAGTCCGCTGGCCATCAACACCACAGAAATCTTTAAGATGCACACCAACGAGCTGAACCGCGATGTTGCTAAAGTGATGATGTACGACAACGATCCATTCGGGTTCAATTCATTGTTTTACATCAAAAGCGCGCAGGAATCAAAATCGCTGAATACCTATAAGAAGCCTTGCGTAATTATTTCGGCATCGGGCATGATGGAAGCCGGGCGTGTTAAACACCACATTGCCAACAACATCGAAAACCCCAAAAACACCATTCTTGCTGTTGGATATTGCTCGCCAACGACACTGGGAGCACGTATTTTGGGTGGAGCTGAAGAAATTTCGGTGTTTGGAGTACGGCATCCTGTAAAGGCAAAAATCGAAAAAATTGAAGCCTTCTCCGGTCATGGCGATTACAAAGAAATGGCTGATTTTATCAGTTGCCAGGATCCAGCCAAGGTTAAAAAAGTATTTCTTGTACATGGTGAATACGAATCAGCACAGTTCTATGCCAACTACATCCGGAAAAGAGGTTTTGATGGAATTGAAATTCCTGAAGCAGGCAGTACTTTTGAACTCAATTAGAAAACGATGGCACAATTGGGAATTATACTTCAAGCCCGAACCGGCTCCACCCGTATGCCCGAGAAGGTTATTTTATGGTCAAAATAATTTAACTTCGCTTTATCTTTTTACTCAAAATCTTTTATGGCCAGAGAGATAATCAAGATAATGGTATCATCAACTGTTTATGGTTTTGAAAAAGACCTTCGACAGTTATGTGCCGCCATTGAAAGCTATAAAAGTCGGGAATATCAATATCAGGTGTTAAACAGTTGCATTGGTAGTATTTATGTAGCACCAGGAGTTTCCAATACTGACGCATGTCTTCGGGCTGTAGATGAATGCGACTTTTTCTTTGGAATTATCTTGCCACGCTATGGTTCTGGTATCACACATCAGGAATTCACAAGAGCAATTCAGCAAGATAAACCAAGAGGTTTTTTAAGTCACTTTTCTGTTCGTTACGCCCGCGAGCTATTATCTCAATACATGTATTCAGATATTAAGAACAGGGTTGTAAATCCAGATTTTAAGTTTTCAAGAACACCAGTTTTCGAGGATGCAAGAATTATTGATATGTATAATGAAGCAATCCAAGACGGTTTTCCTATTGACCAAAGAAGGTGGGCTCATGAATTCGGACATTTTGATGGTGATGAAATGAAATTTGTAGAAACGGAATTTAAGAACATCAACCGATTGAAGAACGATCTCGATGAATTAGCCAGAATTAAAGCTTTACAACCATGAAAGATGAACAACTTATAAAAAACCTTATCAAGCAAGGCGAAAGTGAACAACTTGAGTTCAAAGAGGTCGTTCGCCCAGATGATATTGCAAAAACTCTTTGCGGTTTTTTAAATGCCAATGGTGGTACAATACTCATCGGACTAAAGATGGATGGCACGATAAATAACATAATCGATGCCCGAAAGTACGAGGATGATTTAAAAAAATTTCTTTCTCAGGCAATTATTCCTGAAGCCCCTGTAACAGTTTCAACAGAAAAAATTGGGAACAAAACTATCCTTCTTGCAAAAGTTTGGAATGGATCAAAACCTCCCTATATTTTTAATGGCACGATCTATTTGAGGAAGAAAGCTCAAACAGTAAAAGCCACGCCCAATGATATTTCAAAACTTATTATTGAAAGACAAAAAACTGAACTGCATTGGGAACGTCAACCAGCATTGGGTATTGATATTGAGGATTTAGATGAATTAGAAATTCGAAGAACATTAAAAGAATTGGCTCTCCATGGAAGGGGTAAAGTGTTCTTTGAAAATGAACTTGTGGAGTTTCTGACTCATTATGGATTATTTCAAAATGGCATTTTAACCAATGCTGCCGTTGTTTTATTTGCAAAAGAGCCAACAAGGTATTTGCCTCAATGCCGTGTCCGGCTTACGGTTTATGAAGGTTCAAAATCTTCAGATACATTTATTTACGATAAGTTTTTTGAAGGTAACCTCTTTCGGAACATTGAGGAAATACTTCAGTTTTTTGACGTCAATATTGCTATGGGAAGTAAATTTTCTGATAAGCGATGGCTACGTGAAGATTCTACGTTTCCGAAACTAGCATTACGCGAAGGTTTAATGAACGCATTAATTCATCGTGATTTTACTCCTGTTTCTGGCACTGTGACTGTTGCTTTTTATCCAGACAGACTCGAAATAATTAATACCGGAGAACTATATGGGGGATATACGCCTTTTACTCTTTCTAAAAATCATTTATCAGTACCTCGCAATCCTGACATCGCGCACATCTGTTTTTTGAGGCAATTGATTGAAAAGATTGGTCGCGGAACCATTAAAATAATTGAAGATTGTGAAGAAAAAGGATACCCTATGCCTATCTGGCAAAGTAATTCTGGTGTTACTAAACTTACTTTTAAAGGAGTAACTGTAACATCAAAAACAGATGATGCTGTAAATGATGCTGTAAATGATGCTGTAAATGATGCTGTAAATGATGCTGTAAAAAGAGGTATTATTGATGCTCTTAGTGATACTGTAAATGATGCTGTAAATGATGCTGTAAGAGTAATCGTAGCTAGTGATAAGGGCGTGTCAATAAACGAAATAATAAACAAAACAGGAAAATCAAACGCGACGGTTAAACGCTACTTACAGATTCTTAAAACAATCAATTTCATTGAATTTAGAGGGGCTGCAAAAACCGGGAGATACTACATTACTCAAGAAGCTTTAGCTAAAATAAAGGAACAATGATCAACATAGGAATCATCTTACAGGCCCGCACTGGCTCCACCCGTATGCCCGAAAAGGTTATTCTACCTTTTTTTGAAGGAAAATCTATTCTTGATTTGCTGATTGAAAAAGTGCAGAAATTAGGTGTTCCGGCAGTTCTGGCTACAACCGTAAATCCTTCGGATGAACGGATTTGCGAACTGGCTGCCCGGCACAACTTCCCGGTTTTCAGAGGCTCAGAAAACGATGTGCTCCACCGGTTTATTCAAGCAGCAAAGAAATTCGGGTTCAATAAAATCATCCGCGTTTGCGCCGACAATCCTTTCCTGGATTTGGCCGAAATGAAAACACTGATCGAAGCTTTTAAGAAATCGGATGCCGATTATTTGAGCTTTCAATTGGCGGGAAACAAACCTTCCATTATAACGCACTTTGGGTTTTGGACTGAAGCAGTACGGCTTGCTGCGTTGGAGAAAACAGTGCAATTAACCAACAAAAAGCTTTATCACGAGCACGTTACCAACTTCATTTACGGCAATCCTCAACTGTTCGATGTCCAATTTATCCAGGCAGATTCGATGGTTTTTTCGCGCACCGACATCCGGATGACACTTGACACTGCGGAAGATTTTCGGATTCAGCAACAAATATTTGCAACGATCAGCAAAGAAAATCCTAATTTTGGCATTCCTGAAATCGTGAACTGGCTCGACCAGCATCCCGAAATCCTGGAAGTTATGAAAAACGAAATCCTGAAAAATCAGAAATGAGCATGGTCTGCAAAAACACGAATAGTAATGATTATTGGTGTCATGCGAATTCCATGCAGCAATTAATGAACAACAAAATAAACGCATGAAATAAATGGTGAAGCCAACGTACATCATCGGCGAAATTGGGCAAAATCACAACGGCGAAGTGGAGATTGCAAAGAAATTGATTGATGTGGTTACCGAACCTGTGATCGATTATTTGTTTGGCCAGAAGCTGATGCCGATGAACGCCATCAAGATGACCCGCCGCGATTTGAACGAAGAGCTTTCGGCCTCGGAAATGCTTCGCCCTTACGACAATCCAAATTCGTTTGGCAAAACATACGGCGAGCACCGGGCTTTTCTGGAGCTAAACGACGAACAGCATTTTGAAGTTTATCAATATGCCAAATCGAAAGGTTTGGAAGTGGTGGAGACTCTTTGCGCCAAAGGTTGTCTGTCGATGCTTCGGTTATTTATACCTGATCGTTTGAAGGTCGCTTCACGCGATTTGACTAATCTTCCGCTGCTGGAAGCCATGGCCGAAACGAAAATCCCGATCATTTTTTCAACCGGAATGACCGGTCAAAAAGAATTGGACGATGCGTTGGAGGTTGTGACCAAATACCACGAAAACATCAGCATTTTGCATTGTCTTTCGCAATATCCTTCGGAATATCAGAATATAAATCTGCTGACGATTTCGTTCCTGAAAGAACATTATCCGCAATACACCATTGGCTATTCCGATCATTCGATTGGTATTTTAATGCCGGCAGTTGCTGTGGGAATGGGAGCCGGGATTATCGAAAAACACATTACGCTAGACCGTAATATGAAAGGGACCGATCATCGCGGATCACTCGAACCCGATGGAATCTGGCGTATGGTGCGCGACATTCGCAATACCGAATATGCCATTGGCCAATACGGCATGTTTGTAAACGACAAAGTTCAGGCCACCCGCGTGAAACTCGAACGGTCAATTGCCTCTGTCCGGGCGATAGCTTCAGGAGAAGTCATTGCGGAAAAGGATTTGCACATGCTCAGTCCAGGCGATGGTTTTAAATGGGCCGACCGAAACTTGATCATCGGGAAAAAAGCAGTGGTGAATATTCCGGCGAATGAAGTTATTTATCCGGGAATGATAGAATAGATAAGTGGTAAGTATTCAGTCTCAGTTTGCAGAAAAGATGAACTGCACAACTTTAGGCAATCCGCACTTTAGGCACTTCGAACTTAATATATAAACAGATGATAAAACTGGTTCTCACCGATATTGATGGTGTTTGGACGGACGGTGGAATGTATTACGACCAAACCGGAAACGAATGGAAAAAATTCAATACCAGCGATAGCGCCGGGGTTGTTTTCCTGCGTTTGCTCGACATTCAGTTAGGAATTATTACTGGTGAAAATACACAAATAGTTCAACGCCGGGCCGACAAGCTAAAGATTAAACACTTGTATATGGGTGTGATGAACAAGCTGGAAGTAGCCGAAAAGCTATGTGCCGAGTTAAACATTTCACTTCAGGAAGTGGCTTTTATAGGCGACGATCTGAATGATGCCCTCCTTCTGAAAGCTGCTGGTTACAGCGCCGTTCCGGCAAATGCTCCAGCATATATGGATCAATTCGCTCAGTTCCGACTCTCTACCCATGGTGGCGACGGCGCTTTCCGCGAATTTGTTGAAACATTACTTCAGAAAGAAAATCTTTTGGATACGGCTATCAAAAGATACCTGACGGCAACAGAAAAGAGATAACTCTTTCTATTTCCCTCCCAACAATGGCATCACCAACAGCGTGATTGAAAGTCCAATCAAAACAGCTGTTGCACCCCACCCAATTATATTGTTGATCGGTTTGTTGACGTATTGTCCCATGATCTTCTTCTTGTTTACAAGCAACATCATGCACACCAGCACCACCGGTAAAAGAATTCCGTTTATAACCTGCGACCAAAGTGAAATCAGGATAAGCGGGGCATTAGGAAGCAAAATTATTCCGGCTGATAGGGCCAGAATACCGGTATAAAGTACATAAAATTCAGGAGCTTCATCCCACTTTTTATCAATTCCAGCCTCAAAGCCAAACGCTTCGCACACATAAAAGGCAGTCGCCAAAGGAAGAATAGTCGCCGAGAAAATTGAAGCAATAAACAACCCAAATGCGAAAACCTGTGACGCGAGTTCACCAGCCAAAGGTTTCAATGCCATAGCTGCATCTTTGGCTTCGTTAATTTGAATCCCGTTTTTATTAAGTGTTGAGGCACAAGCGACAATTATAAAAAAAGCCACGACAACAGTTGCAATACATCCCACAACAATGTCGATAAGCGAATATTTATATTGCTTCATATCCAGACCTTTTTCGATAACCGATGTCTGCATATAAAACTGCATCCAAGGCGCAATAGTGGTACCAATGATCCCAATGATCATGGCCAGGCTCTGCGAGTTTACCTCCAGTTGCGGATGAACAATAGCATGGCCAATCTCTCCCCAATGCGGCTTTCCCATTAGGGCAGAGATAACATACATCAGCAGAGAAACACTGAAAATCAGGAAAATACGTTCGGCAATTTTGTAGGTTCCTTTAACAACCAACAACCATATTAAAATGCCCATAATGGGAACCGACAGGTACTTACTTACTCCGAAAACTTCCATACTTCCGGCAATTCCCGCGAATTCGGTTGTAGTATTTCCAATATCGGCAATTAAAAGTCCAATAAAGATGAAAAACGTAACTTTCACCCCGGCATTCTCGCGTATTAAATCGGCTAAACCTTTCCCGGTAACGATACCCATACGTGCATTCATTTCCTGAATGACAAGCAGAACTACAAACGAAGGAATCAAAGTCCACAAGAGGTTATATCCATAAACAGCGCCGGCAACCGAGTAGGTAGTGATTCCACCGGCATCGTTATCAACACTCCCGGTAATTATTCCTGGGCCCAGAATGGCCAGAAAAAGTGCAAGTCGTCGAAAAAATGACTTTCTATTCTTAAACATTACTCCCCTCCTATTTGTTCGTCCTTCTTTTATCCATCAAGTCATCGACAACATCATCGATAACAACCATTCCCTGAAGCACTTCGCTACGGTCAACTACCGGAATTGCAAGCATATTGTATTTTGAAACTAACTCAGCTATATCGTCAATCTCCTGATCATCATAAAGTCGCACCGGCGATGGCCTCATAATTTCGTGAATTTTCGTCTCAGGATTTGAAACAACCAGATCTCTCAGAGAAAATGTAGCTATTAGCACGTCTTTCTCGCTGGTTACAAAAAGGTTGTAAAGCGACTCAGCTTCTGGTTTTTGAGTTCTGAAAATACTAAATACCTCTTCAATAGTCATATTCCTGGTGAAGGACATAATTTCGGTTGACATAATACTTCCAACAGCATGATCAGGATATTCAAGCAATTCGCGAACTTCCTGCGAAGTATCTTTTTCCATTTCGTTGAGCAAAAGTTCAACCTTGTCATCACCAAGAGCATCAAAAATATCAGCAACTTCATCAGCTGGCATTTTATCCAAAACATCAGCTGCTTTTTCTATTGGTAAACTCTTTATAATATGAACCTGAGTTTCAACCTCAAGTTCTTCCAAAACATCGGCTGCCTGTTCCTCGTCAAGCCCGGAAAAAACGTTGGCGCTGGCTTTTAATCCAAGATCCTCGATAATGTCAGCAAGATCGGAAGGATGCAATGTTTGAAGCTTTTTATATGTCTTGGAAAGCTTAATGTTTTGATTTGAAAAGTTGATTGCTTCCAAATCTTCCCACAAAATAAATTTTGAGGGAATTGTGGATCCAACAATTGAAAGTCCATACTTAATAGGTTTTGCAATCCCAATACGTCTGAGCAATCCTTCAATACCAATATCTACTGCAACAGCGAACGAACCGGTAGGCAGCGCAACCAGCCTGACGTCGTTTACCCGTACCAATTTGCGTCCGTTCAGGTCGATAATCTGCTTATCCAGGACCGATTCAATCAGCGATAAATCGTTATTAATGTTCTCTGGCGAAAGATCAACTAATTGCTGGGCAATAACTTTGATCTTGCCACTAATCTTCTCGACATGAAAATGCTGAAACAGGTAATATGATACTTGTTTATTCCGCTTTATTTTGATCCCGGTAACAGACGGATGCCCTGAACTAAAATTTGAAGAATCGGATTCCACCAGCAAATCCTTAACAATTCCAAGGTACTTCCCTTCTGAATTATATGCTTTGGCACCGACAATCCGGCTTAAATAAAATGTGGTGATAGTGGTCATTATGCACCTCCCGTTTTTACGACACAGCGGGAGACGCTCGAAAATGGAAAGCCTTCCTGCTACATCAGGTTAATAAATCGTATATCCGCAGGCCCTTCGTCCATTTTAAAATTTTATTGGTTTGCGCGGCAAAAATAAAAAAAATATCAGGTAATTCACCTGTATGTAACAATTAATAAAGAGTAAATGAATTATATAGCTTATCCTTTGTTTCAAAGAGTTGTAAAACTCATAAAATCAGAACAATATATAATAGTAATAATTATTTAACAGGCAAGGGGAATTGAAAAGCTAAATTTACTCCCTTTCCCAAATTCACTTTCAACCCAAATTTTTCCGTTATGTTTTTCAATGAATTCTTTACAAAGGATCAAACCTAATCCGGTCCCCTTCTCGTTTTGGGTCCCTAATGTGGTATGGTTCTCGTCGATTCTGAATAATTTTAAGATATCCTCCTGGCGAATACCAACTCCTGTATCGCTTACAGTGACTCGTATTTCAGTTTTTGTCCGTTCTACAGACACTACAATATCCCCTTCGGATTTAGTGAATTTTATTGCATTGGATATCAAATTCCTTAAAACGGTACTAATCATCGACCTGTCGACAAATACGATTAATTTCCCGGTTAATTTTTGATGTATGTTTATAGCTTTTTGTTCTGCTGAATTTGACAAAACACTAATTGCTTCGTTAATAAGCGAGCCCATTTCAAGGTACTCTGGCGAGAATTCAAGTTTACCGGTTTGTGAACGCGACCAATCAAGCAAATTTTTAAGTAAGGTATAAGCTAGTTGTGATGAGTTTTGTATCAAAGCAGCAAATTCTTCTATTCCCTCATAGTTTTTTTCTTTTACTTGTTCTTCCAGCAAACTACTTAAGCCCAGGATACTATTAAACGGACTTTTCAAATCGTGTGCAATAATTGAGAAAAACTTATCTTTTGTGGCATTTAATTCCCGCAAACTGGCTTCACTTTCCTGTAATGCTTTCTCAGCCTTTTTACTATCAGTAATATCAACCCCGATACCGGCTATTCCTTCTATTTTACCTTTTGAATTACGCAACAACGTATTACACCAATGAATTAAACGTGGTTCTCCCTTGTTAGTTAATATTTCATTCTCGTTATGTACGGGAACAATTTCTTCATCTATATCTTTGAAAAGATCAGCTTGTACGGTGGCATTGTGCGGAACAAAAATATCGAACCAATTCTTACCAATAATTTCATCCCGAATCCAGCCTGTAAGTTTTAAAAGATAGTCGTTGGCAAAAGTTATATTACCATTAATATCCAGCATTACACTAACCATATTTACATGCTCCATAATGTCTCTAAAACGACGTTCGCTTTCCTGCTGTGCTTGTTCTGCCAGTTTTTGATCAGTAATATCAGTGAAAATGGTTGCAAAGTGATTAGGTTCAGGCGAAAAGACAGATATTTGGAAATGACGTTCGAGTGGTTGAAAATAAGTTTGAAATGAACGTTGTTTGCCGGTTTTTACAACATGGGAATAAATATCAAGGTAAGGAGCACTTCCGGTTTGGTAAAGTTCTGATGCCAATTTACCAATAGCACTTTGCGCTTTTATTCCAATCAGTTTTTCAAACGAAGAGTTAACATTTAATACCCGGTAATCGACAGCATTTTGGTCCTGATCATAAATCATCTCATGAAGGGCAAAGCCTTCACTCATTTCACTGAACAAAGTCCGAAATCTGTTTTCGCTCTCTTTAAGAGCTACCTCATTACGTTTTTGTTGAGTAATGTCTTGTATGATTCCGAATACAATTTTTTTATCTTTATCGTAAACTGCCTGAGAATAAATGTCTTTTATTTCTCCTGTGCCAGGTATTTTTATCTTAAACTCAATATTATACGGAATATTTTCCTCAAGTAATTGTTTCATTACCGTATCTAATCTCTGCCGGTATTCCGGGAGTGGCAATGTTTTAATAAACTCATATTCTTCCTGATAGTTGATTAACCCATATATGGCCTTTGCTCCTTCTGAGGCAATAATTTTTTTAGTGTCAACATGTAATTCCCAGTTACCAAAACGTGCAGCAATTTCTGCTCTTTTCAACCTGGCCGCACTTAACATGTTGAGTTCTTCGGATCGCTTACGTTTTGTAATATCAACAAATGTGCCCTCCAGATACAAAGATTCCCCGGCACTATTTCGAACAATGCGCGAATTTGATGATACCCAAAACATTGAACCATTTCTATGCTTAAATCTTAACTCCAAATCTTTTGCATAACCTTCGTTCAATAGCTTTTCAATCAAAATATTTCTGTCTTCCGGGAAAAAATAGAGTTGTTCAGCAACATTATTAACTGAGCAAATCATTTCTTCCGGTGAATCATAACCAAATAACCGGGCAAAGGTTGAATTTATATGTTGTAGTTTGCCGTCAAGCGATGATTGGTAAATTCCTTCTACCGAATTTTCAAAGATATCCCGATAGTGTTCTTCTGTTTCCTTAAGCACTTCCTCTAGCTTTTTCTTCTCTCTTAATGAATCAATTAAACCATTAAATGAAACAGAAAAATCGCCCAGAAAATCGACCTGTTGATTGTAATCTCCTTTAACAATTTCCTGAGTTTGCCAAACCAAATGGCGCAGGTTGGACTGCAATTCCTTAAATGGATCGACTAATCGATTTTTTTTGGGAGCTTCCATCGCTAAATTTCCAGCCGAGAGATTAATAATGAATTCCCAACTTTCAAGATATTTCTGAACGAGATTTGATATTTCAGTTCCTAATTGTACAAATTCCTGATTATCACAACTATCAATTAGCTGGGCACTTATTCTTTTGACTTTTTCAAAACTCCCGTTAGCAATAGCCGAAATTAATTCGGATAACTGAACAATTAGCGGATTAACTGACATAGTAATTAATTTGGTTTAGCTTCAAATCGGCAAACCCGGTCTCCTTTCGACCAGCAATCGACCTCTTTAACATCAAATTTCTTTCCGGTAAAGCTTTCCAGGATTCCAGATATGAATCCTTCATCATAATCACACACTGTTTCATCAGTCACTGGCAGTCCTGAACAATCAATGTCTTCGGTAACAACCAGTGTTAATTCTAATTTTTGTAAATCGGCTTTTTCAATTCTTAAAATACCAACATTTAGTTCTTTCAATTTATTCTGAAGCTGAGCTACAAAATCGGGAAATGACAAGGAAACATCCAGTACATTTAAGGTAAATTCTTTCCCTGCAAGGTATCCTGCTTCATAAAATAACTGAGCGGCTTTTTCTCCGCCGAACTGTTTATTCAATATACTTCTGAGTGAATACTGCATTAACCGGTAAACAGCGACATTGGTTGTGTTGCCTAAATTTGGCCGGCCCAGGGTTATATCGCCAATGTCGGCCCATTTAAAAGTATATTCATCACTTCTCATATTCTACTGACAATAGGTTTAAATTTTCCCTTTCTACTAAAGCTGAATGCTCTAAGATACGAATAAAATTAAGAAACGATGAGTATCTTTTTCCAATGATATTATAGCTATGCAAAAATATTTATTCAGCAAAACTTTTAAGAATAGCTAATGTCAGTCCATTCTCTCTATATTTCCTTTCCGGACACATGATAAATCAATCTGTTTGAATTGCTCAAAAACCCTTTCATAAAATTCTTCCTGAATGCCAATTCCTGTATCTATTGTCATAAAAGCGAAAATGTCAAAGTGGTATTTAATTATCATTGAATCTGAATTTAAATAATTAATCATTACTTTTGTATCAGAATGGATCATGATATTACTTGTATTGAAATCGTCTTTTTACATAACAACCCTTGTAAAAACCTACCGGCGGTTATTCAATTGCCTCATGTTTTATAACTAGCCCCTTTCGGGTTTGTGGCTTAGTACGCAAATCCGGATTATACTTCTCCTTTTTCATTTTTAATTTTTCATTTATTATTCATCATTGCTTTGCCATGTTTGAAAAAATTACCCAACATACCGAAGCTCCTTTGAGGGGAGCAGTCACTGAAGGCAACTTTTACGAAAAGAAAGAAAACACAATTGGTCCGGGAATGAACGAACGCATCCAGAAACTGCGTAAACTGAGCGTTGAGACCGAACCATCATTAACTATAGAACGTGCTTTGCACGAAACCGCTTTTTACAAGGAAAACTACGGAAAGATGTCGGTGCCCGTTTTGCGTGCGGCCAATTACCTCGACCATTGCCAGAAGAAAGCCATATACATTGGCGAAGGCGAACTGATTGTCGGCGAGCGTGGTCCAAAACCCAAATGCGTGCCCACTTTTCCTGAACTGACTTGTCACAGTGTGGAAGACCTGAACGTGTTGAACACCCGCGAATTGCAGCGTTACACCATCAGTCAGGAAGATATTGATACCTACGCGAAAGAAGTGATTCCGTATTGGGCAGGCCGCACGCAGCGCGAACGTATTTTCAGCCATGTTCCGCAGGAATGGCGACTTGCCTACGAAGCCGGGATGTTCACCGAATTTATGGAACAGCGCGCTCCAGGACACACTGCTCTCAATGGAAAAATTTACACCAAAGGGATGCTCGATTACAAGCGCGAAATTGCCGCCAACCTGGCAGCCCTCGATTACCTGAACGACCCCGAAGCAACCGATAAAGCTGAAGAATGGAAAGCGATGGACATTTCGTGCGATGCGGTAATCGTATTTGCCGAACGCCATGCCGACCTCGCCGAAGAAATGGCCAATACCGAAGCCGAACCGAAACGCAAAGCTGAATTGCTGCAGATTGCCGAAGTTTGTCGCTGGGTTCCTGCCAACGCGCCGCGCAATTTCTGGGAAGCCATTCAAATGTATTGGTTCTGCCACCTGGCCATAATTACCGAATTGAACGGTTGGGACGCCATGAATCCAGGTCATTTCGATCAGCATTTGGCACCTTTCTACGAATTGGAACTGGCTGCCGGAACGCTCGACTACGAGAAAGCCAAAGAGTTGTTGTCGTGCTTCTGGATTAAAGTGAACAACCATCCGGCGCCGCCTAAAGTGGGAATCACGGCTCGCGAAAGTGGTACGTACAACGACTTTACCAACATCAACATTGGCGGTATCAAAGCCGATGGAAGCGACGGAACCAGCGACGTTTCGTACCTCATGCTCGAAATTCAGGAAGAATTACATATCCTTCAACCCGGTTGCTCAGTGCACATCAGCGCCAAAACTCCCGACAAATTCCTTCATGCTGCGGCCAAAGTTATCCGCCAGGGACACGGTTATCCGTCGGTTTTTAATCCTGATGTGTATGTGATGGAATTGATGCGGCAGGGAAAATCGCTGACCGACGCCCGCGAAGGCGGCTGCAGCGGTTGTATCGAAGTAGGCGCGTTTGGTAAGGAAGCCTATTTGCTTACGGGCTACCTCAATGTTCCGAAAATTCTGGAAGTTACTCTGAATAACGGCGTGAACCCGGTTACCGGTATTCAGGTCGGTCCACAAACGGGCGATCCAAGAACCTTTGACAATTATGAAGAACTTTACCAGGCTTTCCTGAAACAGTTGAACTACATGGTTGATCTGAAAATGCGCGTGAGTAATTACATCGACCGCATGTTTGCCAAATATGCACCTGCACCATTTCTTTCAGTAGTAATTGAAGATTGCGTGAGCCGCGGGAAAGACTACTATGATGCCGGTCCGCGCTACAACACCAGCTACATTCAGTGCTGCGGTTTGGGAACAATCACCGATAGTTTGGCTGCCCTGAAAAAGCACGTTTTCGAAAGCAAGACTTTCAGCATAGATCGGGTTCTGAACGCTGTATTGAAGAACTTTGAAGGCGAGGAAGTGTTGCGTCAAACCATCATGAATCGCACACCTTTCTTCGGAAACGATAACGATTATGCCGATTCGATTGCCGTACGTGTGTACGACGATTTGGTGAATGCCATCGACGGAAAACCAAACATCAAGCCTGGCGGAAAATATCACCTGAATATGCTTTCAACCACTTGCCATGTGTATTTTGGCAAAGTGATGGGAGCCACACCAAACGGTCGCATGGCCGGAAAATCCATTTCCGACGGAACTTCGCCATCACACGGTGCCGATACGCACGGACCATCGGCAGTCATCAAATCGATGACCAAATTCGATCAGGTAAAATCGGGCGGAACATTGCTCAACCAGCGGTTTCTGCCCAGTTTGCTGAGCAAAGAAGAAGACATCCGCAAATTGGGTCACCTCATTCGCAGTTACTTTACGCTGGGCGGACACCACATTCAGTTCAACATTGTGGATACCGCAACCCTGAAAGCGGCACAGGCTTGTCCTTCAGACTATAAAGACCTGATGGTGCGCATGGCCGGTTATTCCGACTATTTCAACGACATGAACGGCGACCTTCAGCAGGAAGTCATTGAGCGAACCGAAAACGACGGGTTTTAATATACCAAATTACCCCTGACAGGGTTTAAAACCCTGTCAGGGGTTGATGACAAACTCATGAATCATCCTTTTATATTCGATATTAAGCGCTACGCCATTAACGATGGGCCGGGCATCCGCATCGTGATTTTCACCAAAGGCTGCAACCTCAATTGCACCTGGTGCCACAATCCGGAGAGCATTTCGGCTAAACAGGAAAAAATGTATGCACCCAACAAATGTATTGGCTGCAGCACCTGCGTGAAGGCTTGTCCGGTTGATGCGCTGATGCTGACTTCCGAAGGAATTGTGACCGACACCGACCGTTGTACCTTGTGCGGAAAATGTGCCGAAGTTTGCCCGACGATAGCCATCGAAATGTCAGGGCATACCATGACGGTTGAGGAAATCATGAACGAAATCGAGAAAGAGCGGGTGTTCTTCGATCAGTCGGGCGGAGGTGTTACTTTTTCGGGAGGAGAGCCGATGCTTTATCCTGAATTTCTGGTAGAACTTTTGGACGAATGTGGCCGACGAAACATTCACCGTGCAGTGGACACGGCGGGAATGATCAATACCGAAATCATGCTCGAAGTGGCCAAACGAACCGACCTTTTTTTGTACGATCTGAAATTGATGGGCTCCGAGAAACATCGCCGCTGGATTGGCGTTCCGAACGAAAAAATTCTGGAAAACCTGAAGATTTTGTCAGCAACCGGAGCACGCATTTTTATTCGCATACCGTTGATTGGCGGCGTGAACGACGATGCCGAAAATATGGAAGCAACGGCGCAATTTGTGGCTTCACTTTCAGGAGAAAAGAAACCGGTAAGTTTGTTGCCTTACCACAAAATTGCCCAGACGAAATACCAGAAACTCGGTCGCCCCGACAATTTTCAGCTTTTGCAGGAACCCACGAAAGAAGCAAAGGAGCAAGCACTGGCCATCTTTAAAAAGTATGGCATTGAAGCTCAAATCGGGGGATAAATGTCAATAGGCAATTTGAAAAATTACGTCTTTAACGGTATATGTACAACAAAAGATTGTATCATCTTAGGTGCCCTTAAAAAAATGAACTGGTAAATGTTTCATCACATACTAATACCTTTATTAGCAGCAGTTTTCCTGGCCATCAATATGGGCGGAACCAGCATTTCTCCCTCTTTTTCTGCAGCTTACGGCGCTAATGTTATTCGTAAATCAGCCATTCCTGGATTATTCGGGATTATGGTTTTTTTGGGTGCAATGGTTGCCGGAAAAGGAACATCAACCACTTTGGGGAAAGATTTGATTTCACCGGGTATTATGAGCTGGGAATTGGTAACCATTATTCTGGGTTCGGTTGGCCTTACTTTATTTTTGGCTAATATTCTGGGTATTCCCCAGTCGAATGTTCAAACTACCGTTTTTGCCATTTCTGCACCTGCCGTATATTTTCACCAGTTCAATGCACACAAAGTTTTTGTTGAAATTGTACCGACTTGGTTTATAGCACCTTTTATGTCATTTATCATTTGTTACTTGTTTGGAAAATATGTGTACACACCGCTTCGGAAAAAAGGCTACCTCACCTACGGGCAGTTGTCGCAGCATCCGGCTGTAAAAACAATCATCGTGGGGATGTCGTTGTACGTTGCTTTTTCGATTGGGGCAAACAATGTAGCAAATGCGGTTGGTCCAATTGCGTCGATGACATCGCACGAATTGCAGTTGCCTTTCGAAGGAAACGGTTTTTCAATCATAATGGTTCTCTCCACTTTGATTGTGGCGCCGAACTTCGCTATCGGAGCGTCAATTCTTGGAAATAAAGGATTGGAAAATACCGGAAAAGGAATCTTCCTTTTTGGTCCATTTGAGGCGATCATCATTTCGTTTGTAACTGCCAGTATTTTGCTTATTTCTTCAGTCACCCGTGGAATTCCAACTTCGCTGATTCAGTTGAATGCCGCAGCCATTATTGGTATTGGAATTGCTCGTCTGGGAGCTAAAAATATTTTTAGGAAAACGGCAGTCAATAAGTTTTTTGTGATGTGGATTATTGCTCCAATTATCGCATTCTGCCTGTCTCTCACCCTGACTTACCTGGTTGATAAAATGGGATATTTATAGATAAAACGCTACTTCATTTTAGCTTTCAGCTCAAGTAATTTAACAACGTTGGTAAAATCATCGTCCGAACGGACTTCGATTGAAATTGCCCGAATCTGGCCGTATCGTTTGGCATTTCTGAAGTCCTCTTTAATAGAATCGGGAAGAGTACTTTCAATAATCACTGGTTCGGCTTTATCGCCAAACCAAAACGTAACCCTGAAAGTGTCATTAATTACGCCAATCCAATACAAGGTTTGTTTCTTTCGGACGGCTTTGTACAACCAGCTTTTGCCATCGTTGTAGTAACGCCATTCTTCAGTAATATTCAGGTGCTTTTCGTACAGGTATTCAACCAGCTTTTCCCAGTAAACACTGTTTTCTCCAATAATACCAAAAATAAGTTCGTCGGTTGGCTGGATGTTGGAGTCAGTAAGTACGATTGGTTCCATGGCTCTAGATTTTAGTCAAATTTAGTAAGAAAAATTTTGCCTGAAATTAAAAATCCCTGCCAGATTTTTCCGGCAGGGATTTTATTATCCGAATGGTGTTGAATTAATCAGCAAGATTAAAACGGAAGAAACCTGTTACAGTCAAGCCTTTATCCTGACTTTTCAAGTATTCAGCAACCGTTTGTTTGTTTTCTTTAATGAAAGCCTGGTTTAACAAAGTGCTTTCTTTATAGAATTTTTCTAATGCGCCCATTGAAATTTTATCAAGCATTGCTTCTGGCTTACCTTCCTGACGGAATTTTTCCTTGGCAATTTCCAATTCTTTTTCAACGACTTCAGCAGGAACATCGCCACGGTCAACAGCTACAGGGTTCATAGCAGCTACCTGCATCGCCACGTCTTTAGCAACCTGTTCATCAACGTTTGCCTGGTTGAAACCAACCAATGTTGACAATTTATTTCCTGGGTGAATATATGCAACTACGCTTGCAGCATCAATTTTACGGTAATATGGCAAATCTAATTTTTCGCCAATAACACCAGTTTGTTCAATCACATGATTTTCAACTGTACGTCCATCGAGCTCCAATGCTTTTACAGCATCCAAATCAGCTGCATTGGCTGCAATAGCTACATCAAGGATACGTTCAGCGAAAGCAACGAAATTTTCGTTTTTAGCAACGAAGTCTGTTTCACAATTTAAAACTACAATTGCCCCTGACGTTTTGTTGGCATTAACTTTAGCCAATACAACTCCTTCGCTGGCCTCACGGTCGGCACGTTTACTGGCAACAAGCTTACCTCTTTCGCGGATAATGTCAACAGCACGGTTAAAATCGCCTTCAGCTTGTGCAAGGGCCGATTTACAATCCATCATTCCTGCACCAGTTGCTTTACGCAACTTCATTACATCTCCAGCACTAATTTCCATAGATTAATATTTTAATGGGTTGCTAAACGATTATTCATCAATTTCTTCGTCAATTTCTTCGTCATCTGCATCGATGTCTACATCTTCTTCGTCGAAATCTTCTTCGTCAACAACTTTTACTTTTTTACCTTTTGCTTTTGGTTCTTTATCGTCGTCTTCGTCTTTTTCGCGCTCAACTTTACGTTCAGAAAGTCCTTCACGAATTGCATCAGTCATAGCCTTTACGATGAGGCTGATTGACTGAGAAGCGTCGTCGTTCGCCGGAATTACAAAGTCAATTCCTTCCGGATCGGAGTTGGTATCAACCATTGCAAACACGGGAATTCCAAGACGTTGTGCTTCACGAACTGCGATTTTTTCTTTCAATACGTCAACTACAAAAAGAGCGGCAGGCAAGCGAGTCAAGTCGGCAATACTACCTAACATTTTTTCGAGTTTAGCACGCTGACGGCTAATCTGAAGTTTCTCGCGTTTCGAAAGTGCATCCCATGCGCTATCTTTAGTCATTTTGTCGATCGAGATCATTTTCTTAACAGCTTTCCTGATGGTAGGAAAGTTGGTAAGCATACCGCCGGGCCAGCGTTCAACAACATAAGGCATGTTTACCCCGCCAACTAAATCAGCAACAATATCTTTTGCCTGTTTTTTAGTAGCAACGAATAAAATTTTGCGGCCTGATTTTGCGATCTGTTTGATAGCGTTGGCAGCGTCGTCAATCTTAACGATTGTTTTTTGAAGGTCGATAAGGTGGATTCCATTTTTCTCCATGAAAATGTATGGAGCCATGTTTGGATTCCATTTCCTTCTCAAGTGTCCAAAGTGAACACCTGCTTCCAATAATTCCTGAAAATTTGTTCTTGGCATCTTTTTACTTTTTTCTATTTAAAAATAATCTCTTGAAAAGCAATTACCGGGTAGCCTTTACTTGTTGTAGCAAAGAGTCTCAGTAATTTAGATCCAAATAAGAATATTTTTGTGTTAAAAATTCTAGCGTTTAGAGAACTGGAACCGTTTGCGTGCACCTGGTTGTCCTGGTTTTTTACGCTCAACTTCACGAGGATCACGAGTCAGGAATCCGGCATGTTTCAATGCTGGTCTTGATTCAGGATTAATTTCGATCAAAGCGCGAGAAATACCCAGACGCAAAGCTTCAGCCTGTCCGGTGATACCACCACCGTCAAGATTCACTTTAATGTCGTACTGACCGGCAACGCCTAAAAGATTCAACGGTTGCATAACAACATACTGCAGGGTGCCTGTGGTAAAATATTCTTTTAACTCTCTGTCGTTAATTGTGATATTACCTTTGCCTTCGCTAACATATACACGGGCAACGGCTGATTTCCTGCGACCTAATGCGTTTACTACTTCCATTAGTTACTATTTAATTGTATTTAAATCAATTAATTTTGGATTCTGGGCTTCCTGTTTGTGTTCTGGTCCAACATACACTTTCAGGTTTCCGTAAATTTTGCTTCCCAGACGGTTTTTTGGTAACATACCTTTAACTGCTTTTTCAATCAGCCTTTCAGGATATTTTGCCAACAACTCTGAAGGAGTTTGTACACGCTGACCTCCCGGGTAACCAGAATAACTCAGGTAAATCTTGTCATTCAGTTTATTACCTGTTAAACGAACTTTTTCTGCATTGATGATAATCACGTTATCACCGCAATCAACATGAGGAGTGTAACTCGGTTTGTATTTGCCTCTCAAAATTTTGGCAACTTTACTGGCCAAACGACCAAGTACCATATCGGTAGCATCAACAAGAACCCACTCTTTTGTTACCGTGGCCTTATTGGCCGAAACGGTTTTGTAACTTAGTGCATCCACTTGCTTATTTTTAAAAATTAAACACCAAACTCGCAATTAACTAAATATCAATTGTTTCAGAAGCCTTCCATTTATTAACTCGGAACTGTTGATAAGTTTTACAGCTTCAACATTTTCAATTGTTTACAAGAACTACAAGTACGGACAATATTCGGGACTGCAAAAGTATTTTCTTTTTTTGAATTTGCAAATACTTATTTTCCTGATTGTAAAAATTAACCCTAAGATTTCCAAAGCAAAAAGAGTAAGATTCGGCAGTAAAAACATACGATTCATGCAAAAAAACGATCATTTCGTTTAATTTCATTCACCGAATTATAATTGTTTGAATAGAATGAACTAATTTTATTTAAAAAGTCACCAAAAATTTTTATTCAGTGAAAATATCAATTACAAAGATTAATAATATATTAGTCATTTTCATGAGTTTTTTTTTAGTTCTTGGTCTAATATTCCTGCTTTTCGGGAATGATTCCTTATCAAAAGGATTTTTATTAGGTGCTGTCTTTTCTTTTCCTCTTGTTTTGGCCACAAAAGGGATACAGTTCATAGTTGAAAAACAATTACATAAAGCTTCAATATCTATTATAATTCTTTCTGTATTCTGTCTTTTAACTCTTCTGTTTGTGTTTGTATAACAAACACTTACGCCTAAACGGAATAAAAAAACTACAAAGGTTCTCAAGATCGGGTAATATACTTGATACCGATTCGTTTTTACTTCAATTAGATTTGTAGATTTGCCCTTCAAACAAGATTGAATGAATCGAATTTCTCAGGAACATACCACAATTTATTCTAAGGTATATTTACCTCTTTTAATACTTATGGTTATTGGCCTGCCTCTTTCCAAAGCATTAACCAGTATTGTTCCCGGAGTGTTAATGTTCTTCTGGATTGTTGATGGACATTTTGGTGAAAAACTTGATATTTTGAAAAAACGGAAAGGGGTAGTATTTCTTGTTTCCATATATTTTGTTTACCTGATAGGATTGCTATGGACAAGTAGCTTTGCAAAAGGCTTGGTTGATGTCACAATTCAACTTCCTTTATTCGTTTTGCCATTGGTTATTGGCACATCTTCAAGGCTAAATTACATCCAGGTCAAACAGGTTATGTACTTCTTTGCTGCTGCAATAGTAGTAGCTTCGTTGTGTAGTGTATGGGTTTTACTAGGCTTTTCAGAACATTCTATCCACGATCCCAGAGAGATGTCGCTCTTTATTTCGCATATCCGGTTTTCTCTCTTAATTAATATAGCCATTTTTTCGTTAGGATGGTATTTAATCAATGATGAGAAGAAAAGCCTGAAAGAAAAGGCATTTCTCACCCTAACGATTATTTGGTTGGTAACCTTTTTAATTATATTGAGATCGGTAACTGGTTGGGCTATTTTCTTTGTTATTCTACTGATAGTCATTGCCAGGTACATTGTAAAAATCAATAAATTATCTTTGAAATTAAGTTTGATATCATTTTTACTGTTTTTTTCGCTGGCGCCAGTTTTTTATACGATATACATAATTCAACAATTTTATTCCGTCGAAAAAATTCCAGCCAATATTTGTTTTGAGAAAACTAAGTTGGGAAATCTTTATAATCAAGACTTGCAAAACAAGGAACTGGAAAACGGTCATTATATTTATTTATATATGAATGAGGATGAGCTGCGAGAATCATGGAATAAGCGAAGTAAGCTAAACTATGACAGCACTTATTCTTCTGGATTTAACCGGTTTATATTAATAAGGTACCTAACTTCAAAAGGATTTAGAAAAGATGCTGAATGTGTTGAAAAGCTAAGTAAAACCGACATTAAAAACATTGAAAATGGAATGACCAATTACCGTTTTGCCTCGGCAAACTCATTTTTTAAGAGGATCTATCAAATTGTATGGGAAGTGGATTCTTACCTGAAAGGAGGCAATCCATCGGGGCATTCGGTTACCCAGCGGTTGGAATACTATAAAATGGCATTACGGATCATCCGGGAAAGACCGTGGTTCGGTCATGGTACCGGTGGATATTATTTGGCTTACCAGAAAGAATACGACAGAAGCAAATTTTTTCCCCCAGGCATATACCGTCAACGATCGCATAATATGATATTTAGCTATACGATTGATTTTGGAATTATTGGCGCTATTTATATTTGCTACGCGTTGATTGCACCTGTTTTTTTTGAAGGTAAAAGGAAGAGTTTCTTGTTGATTATTTTCCTGCTAATCGTATTTATTTCTTTTATAAACGAAGATTCTCTTAATAACCACGATGCAATTTCGTTTTTTGCCTTTTTCTATCCTTTATTTCTATTCTCCGATCATGAAAAACCTACTGCAACTGAAACCTATCATCTAAACTGAAAATGAGCGAACGTTTGTCTATAGATTTTTATAAACGAGATGTTTTAGAGGTCGCGCCCGAATTATTAGGAAAATCATTAGTAAGGCAATTCGACGAAGGGCAAGTAAACCGCTATCGAATTACCGAAGTAGAAGCTTATCGTGGAATAGAAGATCTGGCCTGCCATGCTAGCAAGGGTCGAACGCCAAGAACCGAGGTCATGTTTCAGGAAGGTGGGAAAATATACGTTTATCTTATTTATGGAATGTATTGGCTGCTCAACTTTGTTACCGGCGAAGAAGATCACGCCTCGGCTGTTCTGATTCGTGGAATTGAGGGTTTTACGGGCCCAGGTCGTTTAGGACGCGAATTGCAACTCGACAAATCGTTTTATGGCGAAAACCTGATTACGTCTTCCCGTCTTTGGGTTGAAGACGCTTACCCAGTTTCAGAATTCAAAACCTCGAAACGAATTGGAATTGGTTATGCAGGCGAATGGGTGGATAAAATGTGGAGATTTTATTTGTGATCATCAGAACACTTTGATCAGAAATTCAGGACTTACGAGCAGAAAAAAACCATAACTATATGATAATGAACCCATAGGCAAATCGTGCAGGTAAGCTTCGACCTGAAAAGCAACCCTTGCCCCTAGTGCTATATTCTTTTGCCAGAAATACTTCGCCGTCAGCATTGACTGTTTAGGTGCGTTAAACGAAGGATCGATCTCGGAAACCGACTGGTAAATCGCCCTTCCTTTTGGTGCAATAAACTGAAAAGCATTCCATTTTCCCAATGAAAGGCGTGAGTGAAGTGTACTGATCCCCAGTTCAATAAAATTGGCATGACCACTTTTGTAAGGTTGAGTATTCGAGTTGGTTGTTATGGCTGTATAACCAAAATGGCTGTATTGCAAATCAAACGATTTTAGTTTCTTTCTATTGATTTTCAAGAATATATTGCTACTTAAAAAAACATTCGAATGAGTTTGCACCCGGGGTCTTATCCCATCAGTTGCTACATTTATTTCTCCTCCATGGTGATAAAAAAGAATTCCACAAGGTATATTGATCTTCAATAATCTATTGTTGACTAGCTCATACGAGCCTGTAACACCAGCTGTAAAATATTCCTGATAAGTATCTCCTTTCTGTATGAATTGTTCCCAGTTTACCCATGTTTGTGCATTCAATTTCGAAGCAGAGTATATAAACTGAAGACCAGCGTCTGGTTTATCAGTATACATTCGTTCGGGTTCCCAGAGTTGTTCCGGAAGCCCATGGTGGTTGGTTTGATCCAGATTCCCGGTTACTACTGAGAACTTATCAGAAAAACAGTACCTGGCGGAGAACCACGGAATGGAGTTCATTAATGTATCCTTCCCATTGTATTTCAACAAATTAACACCTGCCTCTACATAAAGACCATCGGCTGGTGAATAAGTAAATTTGGGCCGAAGCATAACCCCTGTTAGGGTATAGCCTTTAACAATATTGCCCATGTATTCGTTGTTTTCGAAAAAGCCTAAACTTTCGAACCTAAAAGTGAGTTCTCCGGTTTTCACTTTTTCAGGCTTTTTATAAAAAGACGCAAAATCCTGAAACGACTGGGCATTCAGACCGTTCGCAAACAAACTCAAAAAAAATATAGTTAAAATCTTCCTCATCTAAACGTTCAATATTACCACACTACGGCCCCTTACTTCTCCCTTTTTAAAATCGGAAAGAATTGTCATTTCCGTGGAAGGATAAGCCTATCGTACAAAAATAAGAGAACTACGGCACTTAATGCAATGGAACTGAAAAGAATCCATATCGTTTGCGGATGGTAATTATTCCAGAGCAGCTGGGTTAGCTGATCCTGGCTCATATTCATTTGGCGTGCGGCTTCGTTAAAATAATCAGTTTTGGTGAATTTTTCTCCAATTTCAGGAACAGATAAACCACGTTTCAGTACCTCTGCTTTCAGGAGATAAAGCTTATCGGCAACTTTTTCGTAGGGCGCACCCGACAGGAAACCTGCAATTTGGTGGCCTAAGGCAATTGCCAGAAACGACGAACCCATATACAAAGCCTTTTTATCGGCTGGCGCTATATTTCCAACATATTCGGTAAATTTCGGGGAACTACTCATTTCACCCAACCCAAAGATAAGTATTCCAAATAAAATAATCCAGCCACTTTGAGAGCCAAACATCAGGAATAGTCCTATTGCCAGAACAAAAATACCGCCCATCATGGCATTCAGCGGTTTAAAGCGCATAACAAATGCAGAAACGGCAATCTGGAAAGCAATGATGTAAAACGAGTCCATGCTACTTATGGTCACTGCTGAAATTGTTCCTGATGGCGTTCCAATAAGATTAGCCAAGGACGGAAAAACTGAATGAATGCCATTATAAATTATTGCTGTGTTAACCCAGTCTTCCACAAAATTTGGGAATGTATAATATAACTGGTTAAACGCACTCCAAAATATTCCCATGATTATTAAAAACATGGTATAACGCCAGTTTATAATGGTGTAGAAGATATTTTTAAAAGGTTGGGCCAACGATTCGAGAAACGAAATTGATACTTTTTCACGATTGGGCTCTTTGAAAAAGAGTAAAGTTATCAGAAAGTTAATTGCAATTGCTACAATTGACAAGGTGAAAACCAGGTTCCATCCTTTTCCCAGAACAATCCCTGCGATAAAAGGCCCAATAAAACCACCTATGTTTACCATCATATAAAAAATACCAAAACCAATGGATGCTGTTTCTTCGTTCGTGGTTTTTGATATGGTAGCAGAAATAATAGGTTTAAAAAATGCACCTCCAATGCAAATCCATATAAACGAAATGAATACCATTTCGAAGCTACTGAAATGCTGGATCATATAAAATCCGGTAGAATAAATCAGGAACGAAAGCAATAAAACTTTTTTATAACCGATTCTATCAGCAATAGCTCCGGTAAGTATAGGTAAAAAATACAGCAACATTGAACCAGTTCCCATTATCGTTCCTTTTTCGACTGGCGAAAAACCCATTGCTCCGGTTTCTTTTGATCCGACCAGAAACAGGCCAAATCCCATGTAAAAACCATACCAGGCATATCGTTCAAACAGTTCAACTAAGTTGGCTAACCAAAATATGCGGGGGTATTTTCTAAAAATCTCCAGATTTGTCATACAACAGGTGTTAATATTAAGGGGCTCAATGTAATAAAAAAACGTATTGTAATTGTTATTGGGTTGTCACTGTTCAGTTCACTAGGCAAACTCCCAAAACTGCAACCTGCAATTGATGAATGATGACTATCCCGAAACCTGAACTTTAATGTTCAGTGCTTCAACTTTTAATGCAATTTGTTCCAATTCATTGATATTCAACTTTTCAAGGCCAGAGGCTGGTGTATCACGGTCGATGGTATAAATCATCACCTGCGAGGGTTTTATTTCTTCAATTAATTTGAGCCATGCCGAAACTTCGCGTTCGGTAGCATTATCGATAATTTGCCCATTGTAATTTCCGCGCACAAAAAGTGTTTGAATAATTAGTTTGCCATTGAAAGCTTTTAAATTTTCAACCACTTCGGCTAAATTGAAACGACCTACCGGGCAATCGATCAATTGCACTGTTTCCTCGAAAGCCGAATCCAGCTTCAGAATATTATCATCAATTTTCAACAAGGCTTTCACTACCGAAGATTTGTGTAACATCGACGAGTTCGACAAAACGGCAATCCGGGCTTTTGGAGCCAACAAATTGCGAAGTTCTATTGTGTCGTCAATAATTCCTTCAAATTCAGGATGAAGCGTAGGTTCACCATTCCCGGCAAATGTAATTACATCGGGTAATTCTTTGCTCTGCACCATCTCCCGAAGTTTCTCCTCCATTTTTTGCTTGACCATTTCCCGGGTTGGCAGCTTCGATTTTTGCTCTCTTTTTTTTGGGTTCCATCCACACTCACAATAAATACAGTTGAACGAACATATTTTACTATCGGTGGGCATTAGGTTAACTCCCAATGAGATACCTAAACGTCGACTACGTACTGGGCCGAATATGATTTGATCGAATAGAAATGTAGACATCTTAAAAGTAAAAAGTACAAAGGCAAAAGTATAAAGGCAAAAGGCAAAAAACAAAAAAAGGAACACTTACAGTATCTGTTTTAGCCGGCTTTGAGGTTTTAAATGTAACCCAACTAAATCGGAATGAATCAGTAGAAAAACACCTGCCTTTTTTCCCCTGCTGAAGTATGCGTTTAATAAAGAAATAATAGTCGTAAAAATTTGGATAATTGTTAATTCCGGAAATTCCACCTGAGTTTGCTTGGCAATATCAATTAATTCATACACCGATAATTGCAAATAATTACTGATCTTCAGACTTATAAATTGACTCAGCTCGTTTTTTTCAGGAGTTATCTTATTTTCTCTAATGTATAGATTGTTCGCAATTAATATTCCGTTGTGAAAAATCAGTTGAGCCATTTCATCAAGGTCGCCCTTTGTATCAATGATTTCAACTACAGTCCCATCATCATTGGCAATCAGAATTCCATTTTTCAGGAGTTCTCCTGTTCCAGAGAGAACATAATTTGCCGCAAATTTATTCATCTCTCTTCCTGGTTCAATGCACCATTGGGCTTGTACTTCACTTCCTCTTCTTTAAATACATTCATGATTCGTTCGTTCATTTTTTCGAAATCTTTCGGAAAGCTTGTATAATAAATCAGAGAGCGGATAAATACAGTATCTGGAACATTATATTTTTTTAAGACTGCGAAATAAAGGTCAGTTTGAGTAATTTTCCTCCTGATCGAATCAGACGACTGATCGAACGACATCCCTTGAGCAATGTAAAGGTCAATCATTATTTTCTCAAATTTCTTTTTAGGGATAAGCTTATCTGGTTTCTTAATATCGGTATTATAACACGATGCTAAACCCAATAACAAAAAAGTAACTAAAATGATACCGGGAAGATTCTTCATTATTCTGCAATTATTTTGGACCAAATTTAAGTCGAATAATTTACTTTTTCGTGAATAGATAAAAGTTCCTAATTAATTAACTTTAGGCAAACCGATTAACGTTTAAAAAATTTTAATATTGCAGCATATTGCTGGTTTCCGCAAGTGCGAAACTAAGAGGGAATCCTGTTCAATTCAGGAGCTGTCCCCGCAGCTGTAATCCTTTTTCCGAAAGGAGGTTTTGCCGAAAATAACCACTGTGTCGCCTTGGGCGAAATGGGAAGGTTGGCAAAGTACCAGGAGAGCCAGAAGACCTGCCAGCAACTAGAAGCTTTCGGGGTAAGAGCCAAAATCCCTGGCTTCACAGGTTTTGCTACTGCCATTGCAAAACCGTGTAACTGTTAACAAAAGCTGATGGTCAGGGGCCTCAGCTTTTTTTCTGAAATACCTGTCTGAAAAAGACTTCGACACGGTCGAATTGCAGCACTTCAATTTTGAATTTCTGAAGATTAATCCCTTTGGTTGCTTTGGGAACAAAAATGCTGTCGAAACCCAACTTTTCGGCTTCAGCAATTCGTTGTTCCAAGCGGTTCACCGAACGAATTTCTCCTGAAAGCCCTATTTCACCTGCGAAACAAACGTTCTTTTTGATTGGTAAATCGAAGTTTGAAGAAAGGATAGCCGTAATCACAGCCAAATCGATTGCCGGATCGTCAACCCGGATACCTCCTGCAATATTCAGGAAAACATCTTTGGTTGCCAGTTTAAATCCGCACCGTTTTTCGAGCACGGCAAGCAACATATTCAGGCGACGAAGGTCAAATCCGGTTGAAGATCGCTGTGGAGTTCCATAAGCCGCCGTACTCACCAGCGCCTGAATTTCTATCAATAGTGGTCGGATTCCTTCGATTGATGCCGAAATTGCTGTACCGCTCAGTCCTTCGTGAGCGCGGTTGATCAGCAATTCCGACGGATTGGAAACTTCGCGCAAACCCGAATTTCCCATCTCGAAAATTCCCAGTTCAGAAGTTGATCCAAAACGATTTTTGATGGCTCGCAAAATGCGGTACATGTATTGGTTTTCGCCTTCAAACTGAAGCACAGTATCCACAATATGTTCCAGTACTTTAGGGCCGGCCAGGCTTCCTTCCTTGGTGATGTGGCCAATGAGGATAACCGGGACATTGTTTTCCTTCGCATATTTCAGTATGCCATTGGTGCATTCTCGAATTTGTCCAACCGAGCCTGGCGACGACTCAATAGACTCGGTGGCAACAGTTTGAATGGAGTCGACAACCAGTAATTCAGGAGCAATTTGCTTGCTTTGTACCAATATATTTTCCAGCGAAGTTTCACTCAAAAAATAGCAGTTCTGGTTTTCTTTCTGCAAACGTTGTGCTCTGATTTTTATTTGCTGCAGACTTTCTTCGCCGGAAACATACAGAATTCTTTTACCTTTCAAATCGAGTGCCAGTTGCAATACCAATGTCGATTTGCCAATTCCGGGTTCGCCACCAATCAGAACCATTGATCCAGGGACCAATCCGCCTCCCAAAACCCGGTTTAATTCCTGATTACAGGTGTCGATTCGGGCTGTATTTTCAGAAGAGACCTCATGCAAAAATTTAGGTTGGTTACCCGTTCCGGCTATGAGCGATAAAGATTTCGGACTTTCGCGTTCTACAATTTCTTCAATAAACGTATTCCACTCGCCACACGAATTGCACCGGCCAACCCATTTGGGCGACTGCGCTCCGCAATTCTGGCAAAAAAAACTGGTCTTAACTTTGGCCATTGTACTATGTAAATGAGTTTATGTAAAAATAATAAAACCTTGCTGCTTTGCTTAGCAACAAGGTTTTATTATTTCATCAAAAGCTTAGCTTACACCAAGCGGTTTGTCTCAGTGTCGGGGAAAACCAACCAAGGCTTGAATGTTTTCGCTTCTTCAAAATCCATTTGGGCGTACGACATGATGATAACCACATCGCCAACAGCTACTTTTCGGGCAGCTGGCCCATTCAGACAAATAACCCCTGTGCCACGTTCGCCGCGAATGACGTAGGTATCGAGCCGTTCGCCGTTATTAATGTTTACCACCTGCACTTTTTCATTCTCTATCAAATTGGCAGCATCCATCAAATCCTGATCAATGGTGATACTTCCAACATACTGCAAATTAGCCTCAGTAACAGTTACTTTATGAATTTTTGATTTGCAAACTTCAATAATCATATCGTTTCATTTACAATTTTTATATTGACTATTTACCAATTAATTCTGTGCAAATGGCCAATTCACTAATCATCATTTTATTTGAACCTAATGTTGTCTATTAGCCTGATTTTGCCACAATGTACCGCTACGCAACCCACTTTATCACCCGGATCTCTCCAGTTTTTTACTGGCTGCAAAGTCATTGAATTAACAATCTCAAAGTACTCTATGTTCAGGTATTCATTTTCGTTAATCTGATTGGCTACCCATTTGCAGAGTTCTTGTACGGTTAATTCTTTCGATTTGTTTACAGCCTCGAACAATGTTGCCGAGATGTGTACCGCATTTTTTCGCTGGTCAGGGCTCAGCAACATGTTTCGCGAACTCATTGCCAAACCGTCATTTTCGCGCACAATGGGACAAGGAACAATTTCGACAGGAATATTCATCCGACGAACCATTTCGCAGATGATAGCCAATTGTTGAAAATCTTTTTCCCCGAAAAAGGCTTTGTTGGGTTTAACAACATCGAATAAACGGCTTACAACCTGAGCAACACCATTAAAGTGGCCCGGGCGGAATTTGCCTTCCATTACCTCTTCCAATGTACCAAAGTTGAACTGACGGGCATCAGGTTCGGGATAAATTTCTTCAACTTCAGGTGCAAAAACTAACTTACACGGAGTTGGAGTGAGTAACGCCGCATCTTTTTCGAGATCTCGCGGATATCGCTCTAAATCACCCTTATCGTTAAATTGTGTGGGATTAACAAAAATACTTACTACTACAAAATCGGTTTCCCGACCAGCTTTTTCTACCAGAGAAAGATGTCCTTCATGCAATGCTCCCATGGTGGGTACGAAACCGATTTTAACACCTTCCTTTGTCTTGATGTCCAGAATTGTCCGAAGATCAATAATATGTTTTACTACCTGCATTTGGCATTAAAATGAGGCTGCAAAGTAAATAAATAAAATAACACGAGGGGCCTGTGTTTTTACTTATAGAAATGGCAATGTATGATTTTATAAAGTTTAATTAAGCTATGGCGATAAGGGAACCATGAAAAACAACCCCCCGATTTGTGTATCAAATCGGGGGGTTGTTTTCAGCAACTATTAAAGTTTAGTTTGCCTTAATTATCCTGCCTTTATCGAAAATTGCAGCATAATCGCCTGGCTTATGTAATATCTCAACAGCCTTTTTAATGTCAGAGTCATCACGTAACGAAGCTTTAATTGCTCCTTTCTGGTAATAATAACGCGAGATAATTTCATCAGCCAAAAGATCAGTAATTTCTTTCTTGAAGTGCTGCAAATCCTGATCAAGGTTATGTCCCAATTTCAATTTGAGTTGTTCGAACTGGTCCTTCGAAAGATCGTAATATTTTTCTTTTTTGGCTACATCAAGCAATTCGTCGAGTTTCTCCTCAGTTTTCGATTCATATTTAAAATCCTGCTCTTTAACGTATTTCGTGAAGTCAGAATAAATCTCAGGAGTAATTTCGAATTCTTCAGGAAGAGCTATCTTATCGGTTTTACTATTAAAAGCCGTTGCATAGTCGAAAATTACTGAACCAGTAACCAGATTGGTAGCCAGATTACTGAGCGTTTCTTCGTCAACAGCAATATCCGGTGCAACTCCACCTCCATCGAATACAACCCTGCCTCTTTTTGTTTGAAATTTCGAAATCAGCGAATCCGGAATAATCCCGACACTTCCATCAGCATTACGGTGTGAGTAGTCAAGAGCCTGAATACATCGGCCACTTGGGATATAATATTTAGCCGTTGTTATTTTAAGTTTGGCATTGTAACTTAAATCGCGGGTAGTTTGAACCAAACCTTTTCCAAAGGTACGTGTACCAATTATCATTCCCCGGTCGAGGTCCTGGATTGCTCCAGCAACAATTTCAGAAGCTGAGGCAGAACCACGGTTAACCAAAACAGCAATAGGCATGATGGTATCAACAGGATCTTCGGTAGCTGTATATACTTTATCCCATTGTTTAACTTTACCCCGGGTGCTTACAATTTCCTGGCCTTTTGGAACAAAAAGGTTGGCTAAGCGAACAGCTTCCATTAATAAACCACCAGGATTCGAACGTAAGTCAAGTACCAATGTTTTTGCGCCATGTTTTTCCTTTAAATCGATCAAAGCTATTTTTACTTTTTCAGCACAATTCTCTGTAAAATTGGATAAACGAATATAACCTGTTTCTTTATCAAGCATTCCATAGTAAGCCACCGGATCAATCTGAATTTTTTCGCGGACTAACTCAATTTCCATGGGTTTTTTCTGGCCGAAACGTTGTATTTTCACCACAAGAGGTTTTTGTGCCGGACCCTTCAATAGTGCACTTACATCTTCTGTCGAAAGTTTTTCAGTCGATTTTCCTGCAACCTCGAGTAAAACATCGCCGGCCTTCAATCCACTTTTCTGGGCAGGGAAACCTTCATAAGGTTCTGAGATTATGATTTTGCCATGTTGTTTACTAATCAGGGCGCCAATTCCGGCGTATTCGCCAGTTGTCATAAACCTGAAATCTTCAACGTCGTCTTCCGGAATAAAGTTGGTATAAGGATCGAGAGATTCGAGCATTTTATCAATGCTGGTTTTCACCAACTTGGTTGGGTCAACCTCATCAACATAAAACAGGTTCAATTCTCGAAACAAAGTATAATAAATATCAAGGTTCTTGGCTATCCGAAAGTTCTTGTCGTCTTGCTTAAAGCTGAAGAAACTAATTGCAAACACACATACACCAACAATAACAATCCCCGCTTTTTTTGTTCTGGAAAGTTTCATTTCTAATCTCTTGTTAATTAATGCACTAGAATCCTGAAGAAAAACAATTATGAAAACGAACGAAAAGAAAAGTTTCGACAATAAACATTAATTGTTCATGGCTTCTGATCCTTAAAAACAAAAACAAAAATAGTAAAAGCTTTGTTTTAACGAACTTTAGCCAGAATCTTATTCGTTAATTATTCTTAAGCTTAATTTTTAACCCTTTATTTGGTTGTTCTGGTCCAGGTGGTCGAACGTCCGAGCCATTTTATTCCGGCAACATAACCTTTAATATTCAGAGTGTTATTATCACTTTCGAACCAGGCATAGCAATCGTAGGTTTTGCCATTTTTAGGATCGTAAATTCTGCCGTTAGTCCATTGTTTATCAGCCGAATTAAATTTCAGTCCTGAAAGTACTTGTATGCCAACCCTTGAACGTGAACGAAGTTTTTCATCCGGGTTCATATTGTCTTTTTCGGGCTCTCCATTAACATATTTTTCAGGGATAATATAGATAATTATCCCGGTAAATTCTCCATTATTTTCCTTTACTTCAATTTTAGAGGTTTTTTCGTTGTTCCACCAAATTCCAGTGACTTTTTGTGCATCTTGTGCATAAGAAACTATCAAAAGAAGGCTAAATACAAGTGAGAATATTATACTTTTCATCGTTAAACAATTTTGAGGTTCAGATAATTGTTAGCAATTTATATCTTTTTCATCTACATTAAATTTTAAGTACTTCATTTGACAGTTTTATTGCCTGAATTTGATTTTTTTTGTTCTGGTTTTCGAAAAATAAGTATGTATTGATTGAAAATTTTACTTTTAACAAAAAAATCCCCCAATTATGAACCGAATATTTATCTTCTTTGTTTTTTTTGCACTTTCAATCAGTGCCTTTGCTCAGCTGAGCATTTCTGAAGCTGAAATAACACTTCAAAGTCGCCATATTTGGCGTGGTACCAAACTGGGCGATGCTCCCATGATTGAGCCTTCGGTTACAGTTTCAAACGGAAACTTTAGTTTTAATGTTTGGGCAGCCAAGAGTTTGAACAATAGTTATTCTGAAATAGATTTAACTCCTTCATACCAAATAGGTGAATTAACTGTTTCTTTACTTGACTATTATGTACCTGAAATAGGTGAGGACAACAGTTATCTGAATTTTAAAAAAGGAGAGAGTTCCCATACCCTTGAGTTTATGCTAAATAATTATTCCGGGGAAAAGAGCCGGCTAAAATGGATGATCGGAACTTTTTTTGCCGGAGACCAGAATGAAGAAACCGGACATACCTTCTTTTCAACGTATGTTGAATTTAAATATCCGTTCAGCTTTTTAAAGATCGATGCCGAACCTTTTGTTGGTCTGACTCCTTTCAAAGGTTATTATGCCAATAAGTTAGCCTTCATAAACTCGGGTTTAGTGCTAAGTAAAGAAATTAAGATTTCGAAAAAACTTGCCTGTCCGTTAAACCTTACTTATACTTATAATCCTTATGCCAGTCACCATTTTTTGACATTTGGTTTCGGATTAGCTCTCTCTTCGGAAGAATAGTATTATAAAAAAACAATATATCAATTAAACATTCCAATGGAATGTTTAATGTTTTTAACAAAAATAGTTGCAAAAGTCAACTATTATCAAGTATTTTTGTCGCTATAAAAGTTACAGCATGGAGGAGGTTAAATCGTTGGGATATATGTTGGCACGAACGTTGAGAATATTTGCAAACTTGACAACTATAGAATTAAAAAACAGAAATATAGAGCTAACATTTGAGCAATACTTAATGCTTAAATTTATTGATTCGGATGCTAACATTATTCAACAAGACATAGCTAAACATTTAAAAAAAGACAAATCGATTGTCGTCAGACAAATGGATAACCTAATGGAGAAGGAATATGTAGTAAGGATTCCGAATTGCGACGATAAGAGAAAAAAGAACCTGATCTTAACTCCTAAGGGAAAGGGTATGATGAACAAAATTACTGAGTTAAACTTTGAGATATCAAGAAAACTAATTGAAGGGGTCGAAAATGAGGATTATAAGGTTTTTTTGAATGTATTGAATAAAATTCAGGAAAATGGAGGTACTGCTGACGATTTTTTTAAATAAAACAGATAAAGCAACTAAATTGAGAATATGAGAACAACGAAGAACATCAGAAATTTGAGTTTGGGATTATTAGCTCTTGCTGCTGTTGCATGTGGTAAAAAGCAACAGGCTGGTGGTCCCGGTGGTGCAGGAGGTCAGGTGAAAGAATACCCGGTTATTGCAGTAACAACTCAGTCAACCCAATTATTTAAAGATTATCCGGCAAAGCTCGAAGGCCAGCAAACAGTAGAAATCAGATCGAAAATAACAGGTTATATCGATCAGATTTTAGTTGACGAAGGAGCTCTTGTACATAAAGGACAAATACTCTTTAGATTGAATTCGAATGATCTGCAAGCAACAGTCAGGTCGGCTGAAGCTTTGGTGAAGGTTTCGGAAGCCGACGTTGTTTCAGCCCGGATAAATCTGGAGAAAACCAAACCATTGGTCGAAAAAAGTATTATCAGCAAATTCGAACTTGAATCGGTTGAATCGACTCTGAAACTAAAAGAAGCTCAATTAGCTCAGGCCAAAGCAAACCTCGAAAATGCCAAAGCCAATCTTCAGTATGCAAACATTGCAAGCCCGGCCGATGGGAATATTGGCATCTTCCCCTATAGGGTTGGTAGCCTGGTAAGCGCTACAAGTGCCGAACCATTAACAACTATCTCGAATACAGCTAAAATGTACGCTTATTTTTCATTCAACGAGAAAGAATTTCTGGCCTTAACAAAAGGTTTGGAAGGGAAAAATCTCCAGGAAAAATTTAAAAAACTACCAGAAGTCTCTTTAGTTTTAGCCGACAATTCGGTGTATGAGCAACCAGGAAGAATTGAAACAGCAAGTGGGTTGATTGATCCTCAAACTGGAGCTGTAAATGTACGCGCTACTTTCACCAATTCTGAAGGTTTGTTACGTAGCGGAGGAACCGGGCAGGTTCGTATCCCGCAATATGTTGAATCGGCCATTATCATTCCACAGAAGACAACTTACGAATTGCAGGGTAAATATTTTGTTTATGCTGTGGGAGCCGACAATAAAGTAAAGAATACAGAGATTACCATAGTTGTCGGAAATTTGAAAGGTTCGTACATCGTTACCAGCGGATTGAAGGTTGGTGATAAAATTGTTTTGGAGGGAATTGCTTCCCTTCGCAACGATACTGAAATTAAACCAACACTGGTTGATGCGGGTAGCCTTTCTGAAAACCAGCAAGGAGCAAATAAGCCTAAAAATTAAATCCGGAAAACCATGTTCAGGAAGTTTATTGAACGACCGATACTTTCTTCGGTCATTTCCATCATAATTGTCATATTGGGTGTACTTGGGTTGATAAGTTTACCCATTGAACAATATCCAGATATTGCGCCGCCAACTATTCGTGTTACAGCCAGTTACACTGGTGCGAGTGCCGAAACCGTTCTTAAGAGTGTTGTTGTTCCGTTGGAAGAACAAATCAACGGAGTTGAAAACATGATTTACATGAACTCTTCTGCCAGTAACAACGGAAGTGCTTCTATCGAAGTTTATTTCAAGCAGGGAACCAATCCTGATATGGCTGCTGTTAACGTACAAAACCGAGTTTCGAGGGCAACCAGTATTCTTCCGTCAGAAGTAACCCGCGCAGGAGTAACAGTAGCCAAACGTCAGCCAAGTATGTTGCTTATCTTTTCGTTGTACAGCGAAAATGGCGAGTACGATGAAATATTTCTCCAGAATTATGCTAAAATCAATTTGTTACCACAGATTCAACGTGTAAGCGGAGTTGGCGATGCCTCGGTGTTTGGTGGAAAAGATTACTCTATGCGTGTTTGGCTTAAACCCGATGTTATGGCAGCTTATGGTTTAATGCCTTCAGACGTTATTACCGCATTGAACGAACAAAGTTTGGAAGCAGCTCCAGGCCGCCTGGGCGAACGCAATGAACAGTCGTTCGAATATGTTTTGAAATACAAAGGAAAACTGAGCCAGCCTGCCGAGTTTGAAAACATCGTTGTACGCGCCGATAAACAGGGAAATATCCTTCGGTTGAAAGATGTTGCACGCATTGAACTTGGTGCTTTGAGTTATTCTGTTTCAACCTTCGCGATGAAACAGCCAGGTATTACAGTTGCCGTCTTCCAATCTCCGGGATCGAACGCCCGCGACGTTATTATTCAAACCCAGAAGGTGATAGAGGAAGCAGCCAAATCGTTTCCTTCAGGGGTAAAATATAAATACACCGTAAATGCCAACGATTTTCTCGACAGTTCAATCGAAAAAGTATTGCATACTTTACTCGAAGCTTTTATTCTGGTATTTATTGTTGTTTTCCTGTTCCTCCAGAATTTCAGGGCAACTCTTATACCTGCCATCTCGGTTCCAGTGGCTATTATAGGTACATTCTTTTTCCTTGGTTTATTTGGCTTTACAATCAACCTCCTAACTTTATTTGCACTGGTATTGGCTATTGGTATTGTGGTCGACGATGCCATTGTGGTTGTTGAGGCCGTTCATGCCAAACTCGACCAGGGAGCCCGAAATGCCAAGGATGCAGCAATCTCGGCCATGAGTGAAATTTCTACTGCGATTGTTTCCATCACATTAGTTATGTCGGCTGTATTTGTCCCTGTGACATTTATTAAAGGAACAACTGGGGTGTTCTATAAACAATTCGGTATTACACTGGCAGTAGCTATCGTAATATCAGCAATAAACGCTTTAACATTAAGTCCTGCACTTTGTGCAATATTCTTAAAACCGCATCATTCTAACGAGCTGCACAACAAAGGTTTTATGCAGAAGTTTTATGCCTCGTTCAATGTTGCATTCGATAGTATGACTAACCGCTACCGGCATACAGTAGATTTCTTTATCAAAAAGAGGTGGCTTTCGGTCATTCTGATTGTAACATTTGTTGGCGTTCTTGTTGTTTTGATGAAAATTACCCCGACAGGGTTTGTTCCAGCTGAAGATACAGGTAAATTTTTTGTCGACATTAGTATGGCTCCTGCTACTTCGCAGGAAAGAACTAAACAAATAGTTTATAAAGTTGACAGCATCTTAGCCAGTATTCCTGAAGTTGACGGACGTTCAATGATTATTGGTAGTTCGATGATTAGTGGATCAGGAAGTTCGTATGGTATGATGATTTGCAGCATGAAGCCTTTCAATGAAAGAAAGGGAAAAGGGCAGGATCAGAACAGTATTATTGGCCGTATTATGGCCATGACCTCCAACATTAAAGATGCTCGCGTTACGGTCTTTTCTCCGCCAATGGTTCCTGGGTTTAGTTTCTCTAATGGGTTCGACCTTAAATTAGAAGACAAAACCGGTGGTGATATTAAGGCTTTTGAGCAGATTTCACGTCAGTTTTTAGGGGGTTTGTCACAACGACCAGAGATTCAGTATGCTATGACATCATTCAATACCAATTTTCCACAATACCAGGTTGATGTTGATGTTGCACGTTGTAAACGTTCTGGAATCACAACCAGTACAGTTTTGACCGCATTGCAGGGTTACGTTGGCGGATATTATGCTTCTGACTTCAACCGTTTCGGGAAACAATACCGTGTTATGGTTCAGGCTGAACCTAATTTCAGGGGAAATCCTGAAGATTTAAACAGTATTTTTGTAAAGACCTCAACCGGAGAAATGTCGCCAATCACCGAATTTATTACGATGAAACGTGTTTATGGTCCTGAAAATATCTCCCGTTTTAATATGTATACTGCTATTTCGGTAACTGGTGCCCCAAACTTCGGGTACAGCACCGGCGAAGCTATCAAAGCTGTTCAGGATGTTGCAAGCCAAACATTACCAGCCGGGTATGGTTACGAATTTTCAGGCTTAACCCGCGAAGAAATCTCATCGGGGAATCAATCCATTTGGATTTTTGCGCTCAGTGTGATTTTCGTTTATTTCCTGTTGGCAGCCCAGTACGAAAGTTATATTATGCCACTTTCAATTATCTTCTCGCTGCCTATTGGTATTGCTGGTTCGTTCATTTTTGCCAAGATTATGGGCGTTCAAAACAACATTTACCTTCAGATTTCACTCATTATGCTCATCGGACTTTTAGCTAAAAATGCCATCTTGATTGTTGAATTTGCATTACAGCGACGCCATCGCGGAATGAGCATTGTGCAATCGGCAATTGACGGTGCAACAGCTCGTTTGCGTCCTATTTTGATGACTTCTTTTGCCTTCATTTTTGGTTTGATTCCGTTGGTTATAGGAGGTGGAGTTGGAGCAAATGGGAATCGGTCGATTGGGGTTGGAGCTGTAGGCGGTATGTTGATTGGTACAATGATCGGAATACTGGTTATCCCAACTATGTACGTTATTTTCCAAACCCTCCAGGAAAAAATCACCAAACCTGAAAAACAGTCAATTTCTGAAATGAATTGTCTGGAGGGTGAAGAAGAAGAATTTGAAGGTTAACCCATTCAGAAACGATAGAATTATGAGAATAAATTTAATTAAATATTTCATCCCTGTGCTGGTGTTGGCCCTACTATTTGGCTCGTGCAGCACACCCAGACATTATCAACGAGGAATGGTTTCCACCGAAAAGTTGTATGGCGATACGCTAATTACTGATACAACTAATTTGGCGAATAAACCATGGAAAAAACTTTTTGTTGAAAGTTACCTTCAAAAATATATTGACGAGGGACTTAATAATAACCCCGATTTACAGACCGCAATCTTGAAAGTTACTGAAGCTGAAGCTTATTTTTCGCAGAGTAAAGCTGCGTTGTTGCCAGGAATTTCAGTAAACGGGAAAAAGAACTATACCCGCAACCCTGAAACTTTGTATCCCAGCGGACCCAGGGAAGTAAATTATTATCAGCTTTCGGCCGATGCAAGTTGGGAGATTGATATTTGGGGGAAACTGAGAAGCGCCAAACGAGCATCGTATGCCAGCCTTTTGGCTACCGATGCTGCAAGGAAAGCGGTTCAAACCCGCTTGATTTCAAGTATTGCAACCGCATATTATACGTTGGTAAGTTTGGATGCCAAACTTGAAATCACTCGTAAAACAGTGAAAAACAACATCGACCTTGTTGAAACCATGAAAGTTTTGCAGGGAAGCGGAAAAGTAAACGGGGCTGCAGTTGTTCAAAGTGAAGCCGCCAGATATGCTGCCGAAGTTACCATTCCCGACTTGGAACAGCAGGTTCGGGAGGCCGAAAATACACTTTGCCTGTTGCTAGGACGAACACCCGGGTATATGGAAAGAGGTAAAATATCGGACCAAATGCTTTCTGCTTTGCTGAAAACCGGTGTCCCGGCTCAATTACTCGACAACCGTCCGGATGTTGAACAAGCCGAATATTTAGTGATGAATGCCTGGGAACTAACCAACAATGCCAGGTCATACTTTTTCCCGGCGCTAACTATAACTGCTTCAACTGGTTTTGCCGCTGCTAATCTAAGCGAATTACTTGATCCAACAGCTTTTGCTGCCAATGTAATTGGCGGATTAGCCCAGCCTTTATTTGCAAAACGGGCAAATATTACGCGAATGAAAGTAGCCAAAGCTCAGCAGGAAGAAGCATTAATCGCTTTCAGAAATACTTTGCTGAAGGCAGGCCAGGAAGTACATAATGCACTTGGTTTGTATGAATCATCGGTGAAAAAAACAGCATTGCGAAAACAACAGCTCGATGCGTTAGTGAAATCTGTTGACTACACCAAAGAATTGCTCACTTACGGAACAGCAACCTATACCGAAGTACTGAATGCCCAAACCAGCTTGTTGTCGGCTCAGCTAAACGATATAAACGATCAATTGCAGCAGTTAAATGCCATGGTAACTCTGTACAGGGCATTGGGTGGCGGATGGAGGTAAATAGCCTCTCTCCTGCTCCTCTTCCAGCCAAGAAAAGGCAAAATCAATTGGCAAAATTGTGTAAAACAATGTCTTACACAACTTTACCAATTGATTACTTTTAGTCATTATTCGAAACACACAGCACTGAATAATAATTTCAGTATAATCCTTAATTACATCAGAATCCTTGGACTTACCTTTCAAGTATATTTCCATGAAATCCGAGTCCAGGCGCTCCGAAATATCGGACATCCCCCAGTATAAGCCATTCAGAAATTGAACAGGAAAAGGATAAAAGCGATGACAAATTTCAGGTTCAGTTTAGTATGCAAAAGTTAAAAAATGCTGCGGAAAGCTTTCTTTAAGAACCTATTTAATAATTAAATATACAGGAAGAAACAAAAAAAATCATCTTATTTGGTAACCAAATTAGCTTGTTTTCCGAATCAAGGATTAAAATGATTAACCTAAAATCAGGCTGCCATGAACGACAAATTTGTAACCTTGGTTTCATTACCTTATTCAAAAGCTGAGATATTAAGGTCGTTGCTCGAATCAGAAAATATTGATTGCTTTATTGAAGATGTCGACTTTTTGCAGGATGCCAACGACACCGGCGTTCGTGTGCGTATTCTTGAAAAAGATGCGCGCCTGGCCTTCCCAATTCTTGAGAAAATGCTGGGAAAAGTGATAACCGATCCCAAAAAACGCGAAAACTATGTGCTTATTCCGGTTGATTTCTCTGATTATTCGCTTAACGCTGCGGTAGTTGGTTTCGATATAGCCGAAAAACTTGGGTCCAAGATGGTATTGTATCATTCAAGCCCGCGCCCTGAATTTCTTACCATTCCTTATTCTGATGTAATTGTATATGATTCGGCGCTTTTCCTGAATTACGAAATGACTGAACAAATAACCAGTAAAAAATTTGAGGAATTCCTGAATAAGCTGACCTCGCGGATTGATACCGAACGTTGGAGTGAAGCAAAACCCGAATACATTGTAAAAATTGGGGAAGCCGATGATGATATTTTGTCCTACATTCAGCTCCATCCGCCCAAAATGGTGGTTATGGGAATCCGAGGTGAAGATGCCAAATCGGGCGATTTAATGGGAACAACCACTGCTGCTGTAATTTTTAATACGCGTGTTCCGGTGCTAACGATTACCGAAAATACAACAAGCAAATGGCTCAGTAACTTAAAAACAGTTGTTTATGCAACCAATTTCGATTCAGCCGACTTTATTGCAATGGATCGCCTAATAAAATTGGTAAAACCATTCGACTGTAAAGTAATTTGCTTGCATGTAAACAATGGAAACAATGGGGAACTCGATGAAGCCATGCTGGCAGGAATGAAAGAAGCCCTGGTGGAAAAATATCCTCACGCTGCTTTCGATTGCTGCCTGGTACATTCAAATAATCTGTCAGAAGCTATCGACAGGTTTATTCAGGAAAATAATATTGATGTACTTGCAATTACAACTCATCGCCGTAACCTGATTACCCGTTTATTCAATCCAAGTGTCGCGCATAAAATGATTATGCACACCAAAACCCCGGTTTTGGTATTTCATGCCTGAATGTTTTAAAATCAAAGTTTTACATCGGTTACAGCCACGCCAATGTACGAGTCTGCTGTTCCGTAGTACAGGAACCATTTCCCTTTGTAGAAAACCAGTCCTTCACCAAATACTGTTCCGGCTTTGTATTGTCCGGTTTGTTCATGAGGCAATGTAGGTTTTAAAATAAATGTTTCAGATCGTTGCAAAACCATTTCAGGATTAGCTTTATCAATGAGTACTTGTCCCACAGAATATGTTCCCTTTGGCAAATTTGGGTCGGCATTGTTCCCATCCGAATTTTTACCATTGTATAACAGCAAAATACCTTTGTCGGTCAAAAGAGCTGGCGGACCGCATTCTGTAAGTGCGCTGTCGAAATGTCCGTCGCGTGGAACGATCACTTTTCGCAGATTTCCTTTTTCATCAATGCTAGGATACCAGTCAATCAGATTTTCTGAAACGGCAAGGTTGACAAGATTTTCGCCCCAATACAAGTAATACTTACTATTGAATTTTGCCGCAGTTAGCTTTCCATTCTTCATTTCAGTAACAATGGAACCCGATTTGGTAGCTATGTTTGCAAACTTGCCGTTATATGCTTTGGCAAAAGCCGGGCCTTTTTTCTCCCAGTGAATCAGGTCTTTTGAAATAGCCACCGAAAGTCGTGGAGTATCGTAATTCCAACTGGTATAAAGCATCACAAACAAACCTTCTTTGGTTTGAACAACGCGCGGGTCTTCACATCCACCGATATGGTCGTATTTGGCAAAAGCATCATTATCCGGAAACAAAACCGGTTTTGGGTAATAGGTAAAATGAATACCATCGGTACTCGAAGCTAACCCAATGCGTGAAGTACGCCCACCCAAACGAGCTTTCGGATTATCTTCGCAACGAGTAAACAAATAGATTTTACCATCATGTACAACAGCTGCCGGGTTAAAAACATCAGCTCGCTGCCATTTGATTTCCGCTTTTTTCACCGGACAGAAAAATACCTTCGTCGAATCGGCTCCTAAAATCGGATTTTCTTTCGGTTTTGTAAATCCTGAAAAGCCCCATGAAGAATTTTGACAATTGGCAGAAACAGCAATGCCAAGCAAAAATAGTATGTAAGCAGCTGATTTCAAGTTAAATATCATAGCGTTTAGTTTAGTTGGTTCCTGAAAGTAAAAATGTAAAATTTATCTTGAACAGAAAAGTACTTCTGCCAAGGTTAATAGTGTTATATTTTCGATTGATTAACAATTGCCTCAATACATCGTTGGGCTACTTTTCCATCAATCCGATAAGCGTATTTCTGAATAAATGTATCGTATTTCGCCCTGTCAACCTGCAAAGTCCCCTTAAAAATTCCAGAAAGGATTTTAGTCAGGCTTTCGGCATTGGTCGCCTGGAAAGCAACACCTTCGGCCGCATAGCCCATAATGTCTTGATTTAAATGATCGAGAATAACCAACGGCTTGTGGAAATAAACGGTTTCGGTGCCCACCGTCGAAAAACAGGTGATCAGCACATCACACGAAGCAATCAGCTGGTATAAGTCTGAAGTTTTGTCGATCGTATAATTTTTGCACCCAGCCTTGGCTGCAATATCAGTGTAATAGGCCGCATCGCCAAATTCAAGAGGATGGAGTTTCACGATCAGTTTTGTGCCAGGCAGGTTGCCAGCTGCGGTAAACATATCGAAAGCCGCCTGATACCTTAATTCCGGATCGCGCTGGGGCTGCGATGCAAATAGAATCCGGGGTTCAATGCCGGGCTTATTACTTTCCAGCAGGGTCAGCACCGGGATAATGTCTGTACGTATTTGTCCGACCGAAACGACTGATCCTACCGGATAGTTGCCTTTTTCGAGCAGAAAATCTTCCCAGTAAGTTCCCCAGGTAAGTGTCAAGTCGGGCATTACACGGTTTTCCCGGTCGTTGAGCGTGTATAAATAGGCTGGGTGCAGGTTGTGCATAGTACCATGCTGTAGCCCGATAGTCTTTATACCGTGAAATTTTGCTGCATCTAAAATGGTTTTGGTCATTGGGCTGTTCTCATCGTATGCAATAACTGCTTTTAACCCCGAATTTGCAAGATACTTTCGGGCGGCAAAATACCTGAATAAGTAGTAGCCCGATGAAGAATGATAGGAACGAAAAACTTCGAGGATGAGTTTTTGCGTAGCCGAAAGGTCGGTACGAAAGGTCTTTTCATATAACGGTTCCAGTGTTTTCTTAGCTTCGCTGGTTAATTTTCGGACTTCGCGGCTCAGCAGGCCGGCAACCATGAAACTTTCGATGAACACTTTTTGGCATTGCCCCCATGTTTTCCGCGCCTGAGCAGGAAGAAACCTAAACCCCGGTTTTCCTTTCAGTTTAGGCATTATTACCTCGGTAAGAAGCACGAAACGTTTGTCGAGTTTCAAAATAAGGTACTCCAGAAGCGAATTTCCCCAGATGGGTTGAAGGGTTTCAGGATGAAGCAGTTTGGTGTAGTTTTCGGTCAGATATACTAAGTATGACGATTTTGTTTTGAGCGAAAAGAATTGTCTAAATACCCGGTAGGAGCATAAAACCAGGTACTTAAATATGCCGGTAAAATTATACGAAAGTTTTTCGTGAGTAATTGGAAACCGAAAATCAACATCGGGAAACAGTGTTTGCAAGGGCTTTGCTGCTTTGGGCATAAACCAGATGTGGCCATCGAAAGCGCTAAACTGGCGCTGTACAGGGCGCAGAAAGTACATTAGGGAGGTAACATCGAAGTAAACCCTGAATTTATGGTAATGCCATAAACTGGCAGTATCGGTGCTGAACAGTTGAGCCAGCGTAGTCTCTTCAACGCGAAGGTCGCCGAAGCGCAGCACTTCGTCCATTGTTTCAAAATTTACCGTTCGTTTTTCGTCCGGATTGATCTCAATTCTCAACGAAACCCCGGCAATTTCGTTCCCGGGAAAGGAATAAACATCAGAACCCGCCCGTGCAAGTTGTTTTACTTCGCGAACTTCGGCATCCGATAATTCCCGATTTATAATAATAGTTTTGCCCATACCTTTTGAACTTTACTGTAACCGACAGGATATATATAACCCATATCTCCGGCTTGTAAAGGTAGTGGATTTCGGCAAAAGCCAAGCGAAGGAGCAAATAGCTAATAGAGCGCCCCAGCCCAGCAGATTTCAAAAAAAGATAGACTTAATAACCTATTAACAAATTGCTACCGTTTAACAGCGAAGCCACCACAAAGGGCAACTTCGCTAATATCAAGAAAGATTCAAAATTTCGGTTTAAAAAGTGACAGTTGCAAATGGGAACCAGTATCCACAATCTATTTGATATACCCTCAAGAATAACATTATTACCATTGTGAAAATGCTAATCCATTACCAGAATTATACAAAGATTGGATTTCAGAAGCTGCTAATGGCCTGTTCCAAACCGCAGGCTGATCAATTTTTCCAGGGAAATAGTAATAGGCATATTTACCAATATTTAATGCACTTGTATTATCAACGAGCGCAGTAATAGAAGCTAAAGACCCCACCTCCGTTCCGTCGAGAAATATTCGCCCTTCAATGCTTGCTCCTTCGTCTACAACAGCAGTTAACATGTGCCAGCTCCCGTTACCAACAATACTGGTTTGGTCGGTTGTACAACATATCGTATTTATTATACCGGCTGATGTTCGTAGCCTAAAATAAAATCCATTTTCATAATCAACGCTACCTCCACCGCGAACCATGAATTGGAATTCACTTCCATCCAGCTTATACTCTCCTTTTTCCATTACTCCTCCTAAAGTACCGCTCAAAGGTGACCCCTCCCATTTAACCCAAACATTTACCGAAAAATCCTGGCTATTCGGATTTAAAGATGTAGAATGAGGTACTGAAACGTAACTGTTTGCGCCATTAAATTGAAAACATTGACCAATTTTACCAGACTGATTGATTGTAACCCCATTAACAGTTCCATTGTTACTACCATAAGAGTCGGCAACGCTAGTACCAGAGGTTTCGTTAAACTCCCATGCCGATACCAATCCGTAAGTTAAATTCTGTTCCGGCAAATCACTTGATTTGCAAGAAAAAAGCAATAAACCAATAGCAGCAAATAAAAGCGTTTTCATACCTTGAATAGTTTTTAGGACTTAAAATCCTTGTGGATAATTATGTTGTTCGTTTTAAACTCTGTTTGATCCTGTACATCACATCGAATCGTAGTTGTAAGTATAATAAATTATTTTGTAACAATTGTATGATTCTATGCCGTTTATTGGGCACCCTTGCATTTGATTTAAAGCGAACACATTTTAGTGCTCCCCGAACGGATTTTAATGGCAATCACAGAGCGATTAATGACGATCACAGAGCGATTAATGGCAATCACAGAGCGATTAATGACAATCATAAGGCGATTGATGGCAATCACATAGCGATTAATGACGATCATAAGGCGATTGATGGTAATCATACGAGTTTTAATTGAAATCATAGCGATTTTGATGATAAACATGGCCGATTAAGTGCCTTGCACAGGGAAATCGCTTTTAACATTATATGGGGCCAACCTTTTTTTATATTCAGGAACTTACCCCTTCCCTCGCAAAGCTCGGGATTTCTCCTTTCTCGCGAGAGAGGGGCGCGTACCGCAGGTGCGACGGGGTGAGTACTTGAAAAATAACAATTCTTTTCTTTCAATAATCCCGGCACATTTTTTAAAAGCGATTTCCCTGGTGCCTTGCAAAATAATTTTGATGGTGTTATATAATTTTCGTAACTTGCTCAACGTTATTCTGATAGTTCATTTATACAAATACTTTATTCGCATTATCCAACCCTTTAAAAATTAAAAAGTATGAACAATTATCAAGAAAGCAAATTGAGCATGTATTTAGTCGTTCGTGATTATATGATTACCAATGCTACAATTCTGAATTCGTTACCAAATTTCTCAACAAATCAAACCGCTTTTCAAAATGCGATTACCCAAATTCAGGCAAGCGGTGAACTGCAAAACTTCGACAAAACCGGTATTGCAGGAAGTAAAAGCCAGTTGAAACAAACCCTTGTTACGCTTGCCGCTGACAACTCGCGAAAACTTACAGCTTATGCCAAGTTTACAAACAATCAAATCCTGCTGAACGAAGTAAGTTACAGTGAAAGCGACCTGAAACGCCGTGTAGGTACCAATCTGAAAGATGCTGCACAAGGAATTTATGACCGTGCCCAGCCAATTGTTGCTTCGTTGGCAACTTATGGCATTACTGCAGCCACCCAAACAGCTTTATTAAATGCTATTAATGCGTTTAATACGGCTATACCTAAACCAAGATTAGGGATTACAGAGAAAAAACAATCGACCGCGCAACTTGCCGCGCTCTTTAAAACGGCAGATTCGGCTTTGGGAAACATTGATACGGCGGTTGAAATTGTTCGTTTGACCCAAGTTGTTTTTTATGACAGTTACAAGGCTGCACGTAAACTTATAATGACCGGTGGCGGCAGTGTTTCGGTAAAAGGTATTGTAACCGATGCTTCGACCGGGGAACCCTTAAAATCGGTGACATTAAAATTCTCAACAAACGGAACATCGGCAAAACTTAAAGCAACGAATGGCAACGGCGGTTTGACCAAGAAAACAGCCGACAAAGGTGGTTTTATGATAAGAACTCTTGCGGAGGGTACATACCAGGTTACAATTACCAAGCCGGGTTATAAAGAGCAAACTGTAACTGTGAATGTGAGCAATGGCGAAATGAGCCAACTGGAAATAAAGCTCGAGAAAATCTAAATCTAAAAAAAGAGGCTGTCCAATTTTACTTTTTGGACAGCCTCTTTTGTTTTATTTATAAGAACGACTGTAAATCATGGGTTAAAAGGTGGCAATTGCCTGTCGGTTTTGGCTGGCAAATGGCCACCAGCATTCGCACCTTTCCCGGCATATTTTCGAGTAGCGGGTGAAACTGTAAGAGCCCCCTTCCCGTTCCCCCGAAGGGGAAAGCCCTGATCACTACTTCAAAGAACGCTTGGCTAAGTTAGCAAAAGGTTTAAAAAACGAAGCCACCCGGATGGGCAGCTTCGCTGTTATTAAAAGGATTACAAATCCTTGGCTAAAAAGAGGCTGTCTCAAAAGTCGGATTTCCATTTTGTGAACTTTCATTTTGTAGCTGACTCTTCACTATACTCCTCCAAACCTCCCCTAAAGGGCAATGTCATTTAGTTAAGCCCGCATAGGGCTATATGTTGATGACGACGGGTGTAAACCCGTTGTAAGAGAACCATCGGTTAGGTTGAACCCCTGGCCAGGGGTTCAATGTTTTATCGCTTTTGAGCCCGACGGCTTCACCGCCGGTGATTAATATTTAATCCCTTTCGGGATTTGTCATCCGTCAAGGGTTCTTAAGTATATGACATTGCCCTAAGGGGCGGCTTTGAAGTCCCCTTCAGGGGATTTCAGGGTATCAGCTTTATCGTTACTTACAAATTATAAGCAATTAAAAACTTCAAATTTGTTTTGAGACAGCCTCTGGCTGCTGTTAAGAAATGCTTTTCAATGCCATACACCTGCTAATCTGTCGTTACAAACCGACTGGCAGCTTACCCCTCGTCTTGGCGCTATCGGTGACGAGGGATAGAGGGGGATTTACACGCATATTACGACCAAATAAAAAGTAGGCTGGATAACCTAAATATCTAGCGGGATTTATGTATATTTGACTTATAGCTTCTGATGCTCAAAAATCTTCGATCCTAAAACCAAAGCAAATATGAGACAATATCTCCAGCCTGTTCATACAGATATTTCACAAGCAACTTATTTTCAAACAAACAACACAAACGCACATAACGAATATACCCGCAATATGCGTATACACAGATGTTGTACACAATGTTAAGAAAATGAGAAGTCTAGATTTAATCGAGTTAAGATCAATGCTTTCTGAATTGTCATCAGATATAGCATATTGTGATAAAGATATATTGCATTTCAAGATTATGCAGTTCTGGAATTTTATGCATGAACAAAAGATTGCTAGGTCCGTACTTGATAGAATCTGTTGTGACTATTCTTATAAATTAGATGAATATGAAACGATTTTTAGAGGTTATAATAATTCTAGTGGATACGTTGCAAAGATTTTTGATATATGTGAACATGGAGTTTTTGGCTATTTTATAATTAAAAAATCAGTTGAATCTCAAAATTTAAATGGGGATGAACTTAATTTGATAAAGCGTTTTAATAGAGGACGTCTAAAATATGATGAATTAAAGCAAGATTATATTGATTTAGTATTTAGTCCTTTTGTGAGATTGTTAGATTTATACTTAACTGAAAAAAAATCTGAATCAATAAATGATTATTTTACAACCTGCGAAATTGAGGCATTAAAGGCAAGATTAGATGAAGCTATTGAAAAAATCGAATTGCAATCAATAGGTCAAGAGGTCATATTTGATAGTATTGATGAATTAAAGGAGTTGACTTTGGAGTTAAACAAGAAAAATTGGATTGAGCTTTTTAAAGGAAAAATGATTGATAAATTCGTTGATGTATTAGTGATAAACAATATGGATTCGATTATTCAACAAATTACAGGCATTAAGATTCATAATTAAAAAACACTGTGTACAATAAATAGGACTCTGAGCGGTCTGCAAGACCCAGCGATGAGTCTGTGTTGAACTACACCCGCCGCGGAGCTATGCACTTAGCGACTGATTTATGGTTTTTTGAAGTAAATTGAATGAGATAAGGGGTAGCGCAGGTAATAAGGTTAAAAGCCACAGCAACATCCTGTTCTACTAAGGTTATTTTTAGAAGATAAGGTTTAAAAACTCCCTTTTAAGGAGTTTCGTATTGCTCATTGTCCGCTATAGAACCCAATAAAATAGCCCTTTTAATCCAGCTTTCCTCATTTATAAACATCTTTAAATCCTTGATATAACTCGATTGTAGCATTTGTTCAACCCATTTTTGGGGAGATGGTCAAGTAATTCGACCACAGGTATTGGCGATTTAAAGATGTTTATTCAAAAAAACAGACCTTTTGTACCCAGACTATCTTATTTTTGTGTCGAATTATGGTTTAGATTTAATTCTTTCACAAATGATTTAGGCCAATAGCTGCAAAAATGGAAATTGAAGTCTATATAAAAGAGAACACAGACTATTATTATCCAGTCAGATATGTCGTAAAACTGATTGAAAAGAACCAAGATATTCAAATTAAATTCCTTGACAGTCCTAGTCATGCCCAAGTGATATGGGATCATTCTGATGAAAGGTCGCAGCCCATCTGCCTTACGTTTTACAAGGAGTTGGCCAGTCGCCAGTTAAACCTGTCTAAAAACAATTGTTTCAGTCGGGAACCCGCAATTTTTGACGAAAAAGGCAATAAAGACATTGCCGCCACTATTTTTTATATGGTTAATTGTTGCCAGGAACTGAATGCCGAAGAATCTGCGTTCGACCACTACGGACGGTTTAAGTACGAAGCTTCCTATCAATACCGGTTCGATAGGGTTGAAGAAAACCTGGTGCAACAGGAGATCGACCTTTTCATGAAAAGTAACGGATTAAGCCCCAGGCAGTCGAAAACCACTCTTTTTATTTCGCACGACATTGACTCGATTTATGGTTCTTTTTTTCAGGATGGGTTTTGGGCGCTAAAAAAGATGAATCCATTCGTTGTTCTTAAACTAATTGTACATGAATTAATGAAAGAGCATCACTGGAAAAACATTGATAGAGTGATTAAAATAAACAACGAATACGATGTTTATTCAACTTTTTTTTGGCTGGTAAACAAAGGGAAGAGCCGGGATGGGGTTATAAATGCCGATTACGACCTTCGAAAGGAGCAAGGGTTGGTAAATATGGTTTCCAATTCAGGATCACATAACGGTTTGCACAAATCGTGCAGTACAATGGGTATTGACGACGAATTGCAAAGAAGCAACCTAAAAACAACATTCAACCGGTATCATTTCCTGAAATTCAGGACTTGGGACGATTGGTCCCGGATATCCGACTCGCAGTTACAATTAGACTGTAGCCTTGGTTTCGCCGAAAGGTATGGTTTCCGAAATTCGTATGGAAAGCCTTTTCAACCCTTCGACATAAGCAAAAACAAACCTTTTGACTTTGTTGAAATGCCCCTTCATGTCATGGATACTACATTGTTCGGTTACATGAAAATACCCGTGGAAGCTATAAGCGAGAAAGTTATCGGCTTTTTCGAAAAACATAACTACAACTGTACCCTTTCACTATTGTGGCACAACACCAGTTTTACTGACTATAAATTTGGCCCGCTTTTAAAGGAGTACAAAAAAATAATGGGCTATCTTTATGAGTGTAAAATAAAAGCTTCTTCACCACAAGAGATTATTGCAGAAGGTTTGATAAATTGGTAATTCATTAAAAACAATAGCTTTATTAAAAAAACGAAGATGATAACCGAATTTATAAAGCGTGTTGTTAAATATTTGCAGCGAAAAGGTACAGGAATCTGGAGGATAAATGTTTTTGTGGCAAGGAAAACGACGGCGCTTAATCAGATGAACCCAGGCGAATGTTTTCGTTTAAAAATCATTAATGAACAAGTTTGGCCAGATATTCAGAAAATTAGGGGTAAAAAAAAAGTACGGCAGTTAAAAGAAATCTATAAAAAAGGAGCTTATGGTCTTTGTTTTTACCTTGACAACGAGCTTGCTGCTTATGGATGGATTGGTGTTAATAAACAGAAGTATGCTCAGAAAATCTTTGGTATATTTTCGGTCCCAAGTAACAGTGCCCATATATTCGACTGTTATACGGTTGAAAAATTCAGAGGACAAAACTTCTATCCATCCATCATTTTCAACCTTGTAAAATTGGGCAGGGACAAAGGCGTTGATGATGTATATATTGATGCCGTGACAGACAATGTTGCAGCTCAAAAAGGAATTGGCAAGGTTGGTTTTGAATCGGTTACAATGCAAACTAAAATAATGATTTTAAACAAAATACTCTTTGAATATGATCGTAAAAGATAAAATCTTATATGCCCGCTTTTGCCGGTCGTACGAAAACCTGCCTGTTTATTTTAACGATTGGTATTTAAACTGTGCTTGTGGTGAAAATAACTGGGAAGTAGCTCTTTATGTTGAAAACGAGCAGGTTTACGGGGTATTCCCATATTATTGGAATGAAATATCATTGGTAGGTAAAAAAATAGGTATGCCTAAAATAACACCCTTTATGGGGGTTTTGCTGGTAATACCCGAAAAAATGAAAAAGGTAAACAGGGGCGGCCTCGAAAAGAAGATAGTAGGGGCATTAATCGGTTCGTTACCAAACGTTAAGTATTTCAATGTAAGATTCCATCGGAGCTTTATCAATTGGCTGCCATTTTTCTGGAAAGGTTTTACCCAGCAAACAATGTACACGTATGTATTACAGGATATTTCGAACCTGGACGAAGTTTTCTCCAACTTTAAAAGCTCTGTTAGAAATAAAATCAGAAAGGCTTCGCAATTGGTTAAAGTTGAAATAAATAACGACATTGAAGCCTTTTACCGGCTAAATAAAATGTCGTTTGAACGACAAGACAAGAAAATAGGATATAGTCTGTCTAACCTGGTCAGAATGGATAAGGCATTTGCCGACAACAACGCGCGAACAATATTTTTTGCTATTGACGACCAAGGCAAAGCCCATTCGGCGCTGTATTTAACTTACGACCGCGTTACTGCTTATGTACACCTGATTGGTGAAGACCCTGCTTTACGCAACAGCGGTGCCGGGGCTCTCTTGGTATGGGAAGCCATAAATTACGCAAACAAAAACATGGGGTTGACTGAATTCGATTTCGAAGGAAGCGTAATCGAGAACATTGAAGAAAACCGGAGGGCTTATGGTGCCGATCCAATACCCTACCACAGGATAAGAAAGGTGAACTCCTGGCCGATCAAACTATTTCTCTCGTTTTTTAATTAACCCACTTTAATTTTGAGGTTCTCTGCCAGTTTTCGGGTTAATTCTTTTCTCGAATATCGATAGGCTTTTTCCGAATTTACATGCGTTTTATCCCGAGTCAATTCCTGAACGATAAATTGCTTCATCGCGTTTGAATCGGAATAATCAAATATTTCACCACAGCCGGTTTCTGCAATAATTTGAGCCAAATCGCCGTCCACAGGACCAATAGCCAGAACGGGTTTTTGTGCCGCCAGGTACTCGAAAAACTTGCCCGTCAAAATTCCCTTGTTGTTGGCCACTTTCGGGATAACCAGCAATAACAAATCCGACCGAAACAAATACTCGATGGATTTCGGGTGATCGACATAGCCCACCAACTCCACCTCGAATCCGGTCTCCCGGAACCGGGACGCTATTGTTGACGGAACTTTGCCTACAAACCGAATCAAAAGCTTTTCGTTCCATTCGCCGCTCAACTGAAGCAATGCAGCCAGCAAGCTATCAACATCATAGGCTTCAGAAATTGTACCGGTATAGGTAATTACCTTTTTCGTTTCTGGTTGAAGCTCACCAATCTGAAAATCTTCAGAGTCGAACCCGTTTGGGATAACGACGGTTTTAGCTGCAATGGGCTGAGCGCTTTTATCAGCAAAAATGCGTTTTACATCTTCGCTTACAGAAATCAGCAAATCTGCATTTTCAACCACCAGTCGCTCGTAATTCCGGTCAATTTTCCGGGCGATTGCCGTGTGCTTAAACTGGTTGTAGTAATAAATGTCGGTCCACGGATCGCGCAAATCGGCCACCCAGCGAATGGTTTTAAACCTTCTTTTCAGCGCCAACCCAATGAGCTGGGTCGAATGCGGCGGACTCGTCGTCACAACTGTATCAATGTCAAATTCCCGAATCAGTTCAACAGCTTTTTTTAAGGCATATTTGTTCCAGCCTTTTCGAGGATCGGGCAAAAGAAAATTACCTCTCAGAAATTTGGAGACTTTTTGAAACAAGTTTTCTTTGGACTCGTTGGCAAAACCGCCGTACGGAACCTCTTTTTTCCCGGAAATGAGTTTGTATAAATTGTAAAACTCAAAGCTTTTAGTTGTATAAACCAAACAGTCGGGACCAACTTCAGCAGAAAGGCTTTCGTCGCGCTGTGGATAACTTGCAAATTCAGAATCGACCGTTAACACGACAGGTTGCCAGCCAAATTCAGGCAGGTACTTGGCAAACTTCAACCACCGTTGAACTCCTGCACCACCCGATGGCGGCCAATAATAGGTAATGATTAAAACCTTCTTCATTGCATTGATCAATCGTGTAAAGATAATGGATTTGCAAGAAGTGACCGGCTTGACAAAAACAAAAAGCCGTCTCAGGTACATTTAATGGTTTAGCAAAAAAGCAATTTCAAATCTTACTATGCTTTATAATCTTTATTTTATCTACTGCTCCATCAAGTGATAATAAAAATAGGATTTGCTGAACTCTATAAATCGCTTATTATAATTCTACTTTAACAGATTAAACATGTTGCATGATTTTTCGCCTGTTTTACCCCTGCCCTTAAAGGGAGCCAAGAGAAAAATCTGGCTGTTCCCTTTAGGGTTCAGGGTAAAAACAGCCGGATTTTTCGAATGTGTCAAAGTAGAAATAAAGTGCTTCGGAATAATATTCTGCTGAATTTCGCAAACAATTCTAGTTCCAAATAAATAATGTTTGTTAAAATACTTATCATTCAAAAGTATCCAAGTTCATCGTTCCCAAATATCTGTGTAAAGGTTCAATCCGTGAAACCGCGGAAAGGACTAAAAACAGGATTATAGTTAAGAAAATACAAGAAATAACATTCGTTTGCTTTGAAGGAGTCTTCCGGTGCAGGACTATATTTTCCAATAAAATGACTTATTTAATATAAATTTTCAGATTTAGCCACTACTGAAAAATTCTAATTTTAAGATTTACTGCTTTAATGGAGATTTCCTGTGTCTTCAACGAAAGGCAAACAGCAATCGATAAAACATTACTAACTTTGTACTTTTACGAATTACCCACTAGAAAGGGTTAATCGAGGTATCTTAATCAATATTTATGGCAAAAATCAACTGGAAACCAGGAACCATGATTTATCCGCTTCCGGCAGTGCTAGTCACCTGCGGCGAAACTCCCGAAGAATATAATCTGCTTACCATCGCCTGGACCGGCACCATCAGCAGCGATCCTCCCATGTGCTATATATCGGTTCGACCATCGCGTCATTCATACGAAATCATCAAGCGTACCGGCGAATTTGTGATCAACTTAACCACCGAAGAACTGGCCCGGGCGACCGATTGGTGCGGCGTAAAATCGGGGGCAAAAGTGAACAAGTGGAAAGAAATGAACCTGACTCCGGCTCCGGCAACCATCGTAAAAGCGCCGATTCTGGCCGAAGCGCCTATCAGCATCGAATGCAAAGTGAAGCAGATTGTTGAACTTGGCGTTCATCACATGTTTATTTCGGAAGTAGTTAATGTGATGACCGACGACCGGTACATTGATCCGAAAACCGGCGCTTTCAGCCTGAAAAGGGCAAACCCGATTGTCTATTCTCATGGCCATTACTTCAAAATGGGCGACCCGATTGGGAAATTTGGCTGGTCGGTTGAGAAGAAAAAGAAGTAATCAGTTTTCAGGATAACTTTAACCGCAAAGTCGCACAAAGTCTAACGCTAAGTTTCGCAAAGTATGAATGAAAACGAATTGAGTCACCTTATTTTGCAGTGTGCTTTTATGGTGCACAGCGAACTCGGGCCAGGCTTGCTTGAAAGCGCCTATGAAGAGTGCCTTGCATACGAATTGCAGCGCCATGGTTTGATTGTCGAAAAACAAAAAGCTTTGCCATTGGTTTATAAGTCGGTAAAACTAGATGCCGGGTACCGACTCGATTTGCTTGTAAATAGTAAAGTGGTGATAGAAATTAAGTCAGTTGAAGCGATTAACGACATTCATTTGGCTCAAGTAATTACGTACCTGAAATTATCAGGATGTAAACTTGGATTACTCCTCAACTTTAATGTGAAAAGCTTAAAAGACGGCATTAAACGCGTAGCGAATAACTTATAAAACTGATTTTTGGATTACAGCCTTTGTGAAACTCTGCGACTTATCTTTGCGATACTTCGCGGTTAGAAATAAAAATTACCATGACAAATACAGAAATACTTTCAGAAAACCCATTATTACAGCCTTTTACAGGAGTTCATGAAACGGCTCCGTTCGGGTCAGTTAAAATAGAGCATTATCTGCCTGCTTTCGAAGCAGCCATTGAAGAAGCGCGCGGTGAGATTCAGAAAATTATCGATAATCCCGATGTGCCAACATTTGAAAATACCATTGTAGCGCTCGATTTGGCTGGCGAACGTCTGAACCGAATCCAAAATATTTTCTTTAACCTGAATTCGGCCGAAACCTGCGACGAAATGCAGGATATTGCGCAAGATGTGGCTCCCAAATTGTCGGATTTTGACAATGATGTTACCCTGAACGAGCAACTTTTTGCCCGGATTAAAGCGGTTTTCGAGCAAGGCGAAGCACTTGCTTTAAATACCGAAGGATTGACTCTGCTTGAGAAAACCTACCGCCGGTTTGTGCGCAGTGGCGCCAACCTGAATGAGGAAGACAAAGCCAAATACCGCGAAATAACCAAAGAGTTGTCGCAATTGGGGCTGAAATACCAGCAAAATGTGCTGGCCGAAACCAACGCCTACGAGTTGCTCCTAACCAATGAAAAAGATTTGAGCGGGCTTCCTGCATCGATTGTTGAAATGGCTGCACAAGCCGCAAAGGCAAAAAACAAGGAAGGCTGGCTTTTCAACCTGCAATTTCCGAGTTATGTGCCCTTCCTGAAATATGCCGACAACCGGGAATTGCGTGAACAGATTTTCCGAGCATCGAGTTCGCGCGCCAACCACGGCAACGAAAACGACAACAACGAGATCGTACGCCGCATTGTTGAACTGCGGATTGACAAGGCCAAATTGCTCGGCTTCCGTACACATGCCGAATACAAACTTCAGGAAAGAATGGCCGAAACACCCGAAAAAGTTGAACACTTCCTGGAAGACTTGCATCAGGCTTCGAAACCTTTTGCGGAAAAGGAATTCGCAGAAGTTCAGGAGTACGCCACCAAAGCCGGGCTCGAAGGCCGCGTGCAGCGCTGGGACTGGGCCTACTATTCGGAAAAACTGAAATCGGAGAAATTCGACTACACCGACGAGGAAACAAAACCGTACCTGCAACTCGAAAAAGTGATTGAGGGAGTCTTCAGACTTGCTCAAAAACTATACGGATTGCGCCTTCAGGAAAACAAGAACATCGAAGTTTATCATCCAGAGGTTTCGGCTTACGAGGTTTTCGATGAACAAAACCGGTTTATTGCCGTGTTGTACCTCGACTTTTTTCCGCGTGAAAGCAAGCGTTCAGGCGCATGGATGACCGACTACCGTTCACAGTCGAATGTCGCCGGAAACCAAATTCGTCCGCATGTGTCACTGGTGACCAACTTCAGCAAATCGACTGAAACTTCGCCTTCGCTGCTAACTTTTGATGAAGTGACCACTTTCCTGCATGAGTTTGGCCACGGGCTGCACGGCATGTTGTCGCAATGCCAGTTTCCCGGAACTTCGGGAACCAATGTTTACTGGGATTTTGTGGAACTTCCCTCACAAATGCACGAGAATTGGGCGTACGAAAAAGAATGGCTCGACACGTTTGCCGTGCATTACCAAACCGGCGAAAAGATGCCCGAAGCGCTGATTGAAAAAGTGCGCAAGGCACAGAACTTTCAGGCGGCTTACCAAATGGAACGCCAATTGAGTTTTGGTATACTCGATATGGCTTATCACCACCGCGAAAGCCAGCTTGAAGGCGACCTGAAAGCTTTTGAAACCAACACCATCGCCGCTACCGAGTTATTCGAACCCGTGGATGGAAGCCTGCAAAGCACCGCCTTCTCGCATATTTTCTCGGGCGGGTACGATGCCGGTTATTACAGCTACAAATGGGCCGAAGTATTGGATGCCGACGCTTTTTCAGTGTTTCAGGAGAAAGGCATTTTCGACCGCGAAACAGCCGATTCGTTCCGCAAAAATATTCTGGAAAAAGGCGGAAGCGAGCACCCGATGAAACTGTACAAAGCATTCAGAGGGAAAGAACCAACTACCGAAGCGTTGCTGAAACGTTGCGGGCTAAAATAAACAGGTTTTTAATCCTTCCCTTCAGGGTCTTTTGCTTGTCTTTATTGTTGGTAATGAAGTTATTGGCCATTCTGATTAAATGTTTTTCCATAAACTTGTTTTTTTATCGGGTTAAGTCGCAATTTTTTGTTGATATAAGATACTATCATTCAGATATTTGATTCATGTATCAACAAGATTCTATCAACAAAATGTGTTTTCTATCATCTTTTGTTGATAGAATATCTCCTCCAGCAAATTTGGTGGTTTTCCCAAAATTTTCTATTCCCGTTGCTTTGGCAGGTTTAGCATATTGCCTTGCTTCTTTTCAGTCATTTCCAATATTTAGCTGAAATACAATGATGCCTTTTTTTGCCGTATTAAATCGGTTGTACTCCAGTTTTCGAGCATCGATTGCTTTTCGTAAAACGAACGTTCCAACGGGTCGTTAATCTTTACCAATTCGCAAAAGTGTGTCCAACTCAATTTGTGAGGAAGTTCCTCACAAATTGGATAACACTGATAAAACAGCCTCATATAGTTGAGGTTAGAACGGTTAAAACCTCTCCCGAACGACCGTGAAAGGTCAGTCGAAAGGCTTTCCAACAGTGCTGTTCCGTAGTTTGCTTTGGCATTCCCGCCTTGCTCGAATTCCACAATGTGTTGCCCTATCTTCCAATAAGTTTCTACCATTGTGGTATTTACGACCATCACCGCTTTTTGACGTCCACTGTTATAGGTTTCCGAAATCTGCGTGATCAAACTTTTGTAACCCTTACCGGTTGTATCTGGTTTATTATCCATTATTAATCACCAATTACAATTTTTTCAATCATCAAAATTAAGGTATTCGGTTTTCATTTGTGGTTTTTATTTATCTACGCTTTAAATATTCACGCTATTCCGTCCGAAATATGGTTTTTGCCTTGAACCTGCTTTCCAGCAGGCGGGTTTTTCTCTTTCCTCTTTGCCCCCGGTTAAAACCGGGGGCTATTCATATTTTACCTCTCCGAGGTAATAATTACCTTATTTACACGCTTTTGGCTTTGCAGATGCGGTTCCAAACAAACTGGCATTTTGCAGAAATTCTCCGTTGTAGCTCAACCATTTACGTTTCCATGCTGTCCAATCGCGCTCAGTTCAGTTGTAAGGCGTAGGGATGAGGCCAAACCGGAATTTGCCTGTTTCATTAAAAAACACGAAAATAGCAGCGTCTTTAAATTCTTCCTTCAACACCTTTTTTGCGATGTCGTATTGCTTGTGTTTTGAACTTCTGGAAGACAATTCGCCTTTATACCGGCACGAAAACACCAGCAGCTCGTCGGAATTTCCGTAGGTTACTTCGCCATGTTTCAGCAGGTTGCTGAATTGGTCGAAGTCGGTTTCGCGCAAAATGTGATCAAGGGTTTCGGCAACTGGCTTAAATGTTGGAAGTTTGCGGCGAAAATACTCGGTAATATTTTCGGGCGATATCTGAGCAATGAGTTGGTCGATCATACGGTTGGGTCGTAAATTTTATGATGGATAAATTTAACCCATTATGTTGTAAAATGGCTGTGCCGATGGCTAAAAATCCCGAATATTTTTGAAGCCTCACGAAATTGAGCTTTACCGGGCTTTTTGCGAAGTATACACCTATATAAAAGTCACGATCAGAAACAATGTCAAGAATCCGACTGAAAGGCCCGTGTAAATTTGCGCTTCGGTATGTTTCGAGAGAATTAAACGGGCTGTCCCAACTAATCCGGCAATTAAAATCAATGAGGAAAGGATAATTACAGGGTTTTCCTGAAGCCGAAAGGCAAGCGCCAGAATTCCTCCAATTAATCCGCCAATGGCTGCCGAGTGAATGCTTATTTTCCAGCGCATGGAAATGGGTAACAGTATTACCTGCACCAAAACCGAACCAATTAGTAGAATATTGTAAATGGGGAAAGAAGGTACCCTTTTCAGAAAAAGGTATCCGACATAGTACGAAATGGCGCTGATAATTAATGCCAAGGTTCGTTCGGTATTTTTTTCCATGTTAATATCGAACTTGCTATTGATTGATAAAACAAAAATGGATATTGCCGGTAAAAAACAGGTAGTTATAAAAACCACCAGAAGCATGTATTTTTTAAGCGCCCAGGGCAATATGGAGAAATAAAAGCCGGAGTTAAAAAGGAACAAGAAACCTAAAGTTGGAATAAATAATGGATGAAAAATAGCTGATATAAATCGAGCCGAAGCAAGTAAACCTTTGTTTTCGTTCATTTTTGTTTCCTTCTGTTTTCTTATTGGTGTAGCTCAGTTATAAATCATTACAGCTCTTTCCGCATCCGGGCAACCGGAATCCCTAGTTGTTCGCGGTATTTGGCAACAGTACGCCGGGCCACAATGTACGATTTTTCTTTCAGGATAAGCGCCAGCTTTTCGTCGGTTACCGGAATCTTTTTATCTTCATTATCAATACATTCCTTCAGAATTTTCTTTATCTCGCGGGTCGAAACTTCTTCGCCGGTGTCGGTTTGCAGGCCTTCGGAGAAGAAATACTTCAGCGGGTAAATTCCGAAATGAGTTTGTATGTATTTACTGTTCGAAACGCGCGAAATAGTCGAAATATCCAGTCCGGTTAAATCGGCAATATCCTTCAGGATCATTGGTTTAAGCTTTGTCTCGTCTCCTTCCATGAAATACTCTTTCTGAAATTTGATAATTTCGCTCATGGTAAGATATAAAGTTTGGTGGCGTTGACGGATGGCATCGATAAACCACTTGGCCGAATCGAGCTTTTGTTTCATAAACATGATTGCATCTTTCTGGTCTTTGGTGGCGCCGCCTTTGTTCGACGAATAGGACTTCATCAAATCGAGATAAGTTGAGCTAAGCTGAAGCTCAGGAACGTTTCGCTGATTTAAGGTCAGAATAAGTTCTCCATCAACATTATCGAGCAGAAAATCGGGTACAATAACCTGGTTCGATTTAGTCATCGGGTTACTGTACGAACTTCCGGGTTTGGGATTCAGCTTCAGGATTTCGTCGATGGCATCTTTGAGTTCTTCGTCGGTTATTTCGTATTTGCGCTGAATTTTATCGTAATGTTTTTTTGTAAATTCCTCGAAATTGTTCTGAATGATTTTTGCAGCAAGGCAGGTGGAATCTTTGCCTTTTTTGCGCAGTATCTGAAGCAACAGGCATTCCTGCAAATCGCGAGCGCCAACACCCGATGGGTCAAAATCCTGGATAATATCGAGGTATCGTTCCAGGTCCTCAAGCTTCACATCCATGTTCAGGTGAAAAGCAAGGTCATCGGATATGGATAGTAAGTCGCGTCGTAAATAACCATCTTCATCTATATTACCAATGATGTATTCGGCGATTTTTACCTCTTCTTCTTTCAAATTTGTCAGGCCAAGTTGTTCGGTCAGCGAATCGTGAAAACTTAAATCGGAAGAATAAGGCATTTCCACTTGCTTATCGTCCTTCGAATAATTATTGGCATTTAGCCTGTAATTCGGAATATCTTCTTCGTTCAGGTAATCTTCGAGCGAAAATTCATCATTTTGAGGAGAATCACTTTCCGAAGATTCAGTATCATCATAACTTTCATTCGAATCATCGTTTTCAATGAGTTCAAGAATCGGATTTTCTTCAAGCTCGCTTTTAATACGCTGTTCAAGCTGAATCGTAGGAATTTCGAGCAGCTTAATAACCTGTATTTGCTGCGGCGAAAGCTTCTGCAATAGTCTTTGTTGTAAACTTAATTTCTGATCTGCCATCCTAATTCAACTTTGTCCAAAAATAAGATTTTTTAATCTAAACCCGAATATGATAGATTAAAAACCACAGTTGTCTGGTAAAACCGGGGTATTACAAGATGTCGCAACTACGTTGCTCTGTGTTTTTGCCAGATGTCGTTGTACTACAGAGATTTAGCAATCGTATTGCTATGAAGTTAGCAGCGTAGCTGTTTAATCTTTGTAGAAAATTGGCAAGACGAAAATGTAAGCCACAAGTGGTGTTATCTTCATAAATGCCTTAAAATTATTAGGTTACTGATAACTATGAAAATTTTAACCGGACACCAATGATTAAAAACATCCAAAAACGGAGTAACCACCTGGTTCCACTATGTGCTTGAAGCTAAATTGGTAACCTCATCGGGGCTTTCCATCTCGCTGGCCTCTGAATTTATTGAAAACCAGAGTGGACGGGATTTTGAGAAGCAGAATTGCAAGCAGAAAGCCTTCGTTCGCCTGGCAGTGAAAATAAAAAAATACTTTAATGCTGACTTGTTGGAATCGACAGGTCTTTCTTATTTATTCAAACTAATTCTACATTGACACATTCGAAAAATCCGGCTGTTTTTACCCTGAGCCCTTAAAGGGAAGAGCCGGACTTTTCTCCTGGCTCACTTCAGGGCAGGGGTAAAACAGGAAAAAAATCATGCAACATGTTTAATCTGTCAAAGTAGAAATAAAAGTTTATCCCAGTGGAACACATAACTTTTGCCGTTCACAACGTCATTTTTGTTGTTTACCCTCATTTTGTTTTTCAGATCAACTATCCGGCTACTTTTATTCCCGGACACGATTAATTCATGTGTCAGTCAATCGGATCAGAAAACAGAAAACGCCATGAAACAATTCTTGTTGGCTATAATTATTTTTACCCTAACCGGGCAAAAAATGTTTGGGCAAGGGCCTATGCTTCCAATAAATTTTCTTCCCATGATTCTAGGTGAAGGCGGACCTCAAAAAGGCGGGCTGCCGTTAATGTTCAAATCACCCAATATTTTAGTTGACGAAAATAGAAATACAGGGAAGTGCGACACGATTAACGTAGGTAGCACAGTTAAACTATGGCTGAAAACCGAAAATCCAAAAGCTTACCGCCAGCCATTATTGAAGCTGGATTTCGATAAAAACACGTACTACATGAAAGCCCGGTTGGTGGCAATTACCGATAGCACACTGGTACTCATGAAAGGAAAAAACCCTGGGCTGATGTTGCCGTTACCGCCACCGTTCTCGTTGATCCCCCTGCTCGCCATGAAATTGATGCCGGTCGCAAAAGAGCAATTTCAAAAGCGAAAGGTTGAAGAACCTGCTTCGTTTCCAAAACGGAAATCGATGGCAATGATGCTTGACACTATAAAAATTAAAGAGATTGTAAGATTTCGGGCAGAAGATATGGTAACTGAAGGTGCATTTAAAAGCCTGACGATGATGCCAGTAATGAGTTTTATGCCTAAAACATTTACAACATGGCCAACAACACTTTATGCAATGCCTGCGACAATGTTAGGCAGTGAAATGTTGGGGAATGCTGCTTTTTCGCCGCGTCGGGTAAATAACGGAGAAAGTACACACCGTATATCAGTTGAAAAGGCCCCACTTTCAAAATCTCTGTTCACCCAAAAAGTTCAAACAAAATATGAAACCGAATGGGGATATGAGAAAATTGACCAGTGGAACCGGGTGAAGGACAGGCTATACGACCAATTGTTTGAAAATGCAATAAACGAATACCGCGGAAACCGGATTATGGGTTTATCGCTTAGTTACATGTTATTCCCTTCGTATGTTATTGGTCCCGACGATAAAAAAACACGGGTAAATATTCCCGACAAGAAATTTATGTTTGGCTTTTCCATGGAGAATTTCATCAGCGATAAAATCAGGGTTGGCATGGAAATGCAGACATGCCAGTTATCTCAGCCTATGGGAAATTTCTCCTCTCAAAATATGTCGGTTGGGATGGGTTTAGTCTTTTCAAATTATACTACGATAAAGATTGGCATCGGGAATGGATTCTACACAGAAAATTACAAGGAAAAGATCAGGACTCAAATTGAAGAACTCAAGAAAGATGTTGGGCGGGATATCGATAACAATATAACTACGCGAATAAACTTTCTTAGGTCGAAGTTGCTGGCCGATCCCAAACCTTACTACATGGTTGGAGGCGGGGCTGTTAACACTACGCTTATGAAAATCAATGGAAGTTCGGGCTCCATGTCAATGAAAGAATATACCCAAAAGAAATTTTCGCTTACAGCCGGAGTTGGCTTGTTTATGAGGATGGGCTGGCGTCTTACTTACGATTTATCGTGCCGTTACGTTTACAGTCCGAATTACTCACCTACTATTGGAGGATTGTACAGTTATAGCGGGTTTAAATTTCAACTTAACATTGGGTACATGTCAGGTCAAAGCTTTTCGAAAATGAAAAGGCTTTACAAGCAAACGTCGAAAGAATTACTGGGAACAGGGGAAAGACCAAATTTTTAGCCCGGATTAACCGAACTGCAAAATAATGCCTAATTTAACCATCGATTTGATCATCTAATAAACAATGGTATTCGATTGTTATGTATAGAAATCAGTTATTCCGAACGGCATTAGTTTCATCGCCTATCATGGCTGCCTTCGAGCTTTCTCCCGCCTTTTTCCTGAATGGCGATACTCCTTTCGAATTTTTGGCAGGGGTGGCAATCATTACATTTATCACCCTGGTGCTTTGGCTTTTCAATATTTATATCTTTTTGGCTTTTGAAAAGAGGCAACCCGAGGGAAGATGGAAACGCTATTTTCTTAGTTATCTTTTTTCTTTTTTAACCATCGCGCTGTTCATGATTTTTGCGTCAAGGGTTCATCCACCCGACAATAAAGTACCGTCGCCGTTATTCCCGTTTATAAATGCAACGGCATTAAATACAATTATTCTCATCATTATTGATTCGATGGTAAACCGGTCGAAAAAAGAACAACTCGACCGCGAGGTTGCAATCCTGAAAATTGAAAACCTGGAAGCCGAACAGCAACAACTAATTCAGCAATTACAGCCGCATTTCCTGTTCAATTCGCTGAGTACCCTGAAATCGCTGATAAGTGCCAATCCCGATTTGGCCGAAGAGTACCTGGTTAAATTATCCGACTTCCTGAGATTTTCAATCACGTCGCAAGGGAATCGACTGATCTCCCTGGAAGAGGAGTTAAAATTTACCGCAGATTATATTAAATTGCAGCAAATCCGCTTTGGTGAATCATTCCAATGCGAATTGAACGTCCCTGAAAACATCAGGCAATCGTATCAACTGCCGATGTATGCGCTGCAAACACTGGTTGAAAATGCCATCAAGCACAATGCCTTCACAGAGACAAAACCATTAAAATTGTCGATTGTCTTTGCTGATGGACGAATTGATGTGCGAAACAACAAAATACCCAAACCTGCCGAAATCAGAAGCGGGATCGGATTGGAAAACCTTGACAAGCGATTTACTCTGATCGGTGGTCAGAAAATCAGGATTGTGAATGACCCCGACTTCTTTTTAGTTTCAATAATTTTAATACTCAAAGCTTAAGGATGCTGAACGTGGTAATTATAGAGGACGAAAAACTTACTGCGCTGGATTTGGTAAACACGCTCAGGAAAATTGATGCCGACATCAAAGTGGAGGCCATACTGCCAACCATTGAAGAAGCCGTCGATTATCTTAACAGCCATCCGCACCCCGATTTGATTTTCTCCGACATTCAGCTTCCCGATGGATTGAGCTTCGAAATTTACAAGCAAGTTTCAATCCCGGTTCCGGTAATTTTTTGTACGGCTTACGACCAATATGCACTCAAAGCTTTTGAAGTAAACGGCATCGATTACATTTTGAAGCCTTTTAACAAGGATACTGTTTCGAGGGCCATCGACAAATACCGCTTACTAAAAGGAAAAACAACGGAACAGGCAGAAGTTTTCGACCGGCTGATGCAATTGATGGGGCAGAAACCTGTGCGACAAAACAGTTCAATCATTGTTTACCAGGGCGACAAAATCCTTCCACTTGAAATTGATCAGATCGCCTTATTCTGTCTGGAAGAAAATGCCGTGTTTGCCCAAACCTTCGGACCGAAAAAGCATATCGTTTCGCAAACGCTGGAAGAACTTGAAAACCTCTGTGGAACTTCATTTTTCAGGGTAAACCGGCAGTTTCTGGTTAACCGTAAAGCCATAAAAGATGCTTCGCGTTATTTAAACAGGAAAATTCTGGTGCACCTCAACATCGCTTATTCAACCCAAATCCTGGTTGGGAAACTAAAAACTTCGCAATTTATCGATTGGCTGTCCACTCATTAGCCGTATTTGTCCATCTTATTCCTGAAGTTGTCCATTTCAGGCAATCACATCTTCCTTGCATTTCAGGATTAAATCACTTTTGTGCCGGAAAAGGTTTCGACACAAATGAATTTTACGGAGAAAATAAAAACACATTTTTACCTGCTGCCATCATTACTGATGATTGGCTCGGCACTTTTGAAGTTTTTCCGGGTTACCTGGCTCAATGGGTTATATAACTTCCCCGGATTTCAGGACCGATTGCTGTATCTGGGAGTCATCGAATTAATCAGCGTCATTTTTTACCTGTTCAAGCCAACCATGCTGATCGGTTTCTTTTTGATTTGCGCCTTTTGGGGCGGAGTTATCAGCCTCAGCCTGGTCTATCAGATTCCCAGTTATCTTCCGGTTGCTATCCTTTTCCTTTTCGGAATCTCGCTTTACTGGCGCGATCCTTCTCTATTTAAGTTGCACGAAAAGAGCTATGAAACGAACATGTTGCCTGACAACAATCGGGAACGAAAGGATTGATTCCCGGCAACATGGAGTTCCATACGGCCATTAAAAAACAATTAATACACGTATGAATAAATAAATACAAAAAACGATGAGGAAAGAATTATTACTTACTGCTTTGCTGATGATCTTTTTTCAGTTTTCCTTCTCACAGGGATATTCACTGAAAAAATGCATCGAATATGCTCAGAAAAACAGCAGTACCATTAAAAATGCCCGGTTGGACGTGGACATTTCGGAATACAAAGTTCAGGAACAGGTTGGGACGATGCTTCCGCAGATTGACGCTTCGGGCAGCTATAAAGATAACCTCAAACTGCAAACAACAGCCTTGCCAGGCGAGTTGATGGGCGGCGAACCCGGTTCGACGGTGCTGATTTCGATGGGTACCAAACACAATGCATCGGCCGGGCTGTCACTTAGTCAGAAGGTGTTTAACCCGACTTCATCCATCGCGCTGAAAACGGCAAAAATCAACAAAGAACAGTCGGAACAAACCTTGCAGCAAACCGAAGAGCTGTTGGTTTACAACGTTTGTGTTACCTATTACCAAACGCTGGTGATACAGAAACAAACCAATGCCCTGAAAGCTACACTCGACGCATCAACCGAATCGCTGGCATCTACCGAATTGAAATTCAAAAATGGCATGGCTCAGCGGGTTGATGTCGATAAAATAAAGGTAAGCTGCAACAATACGCGCTCGGGTTTACAGCAAAGCGAACTGAGTTATAAGCAATCGCTCAACAATTTAAAGTACTACATCGGCATGCCGGTTGACAGCGCGATTGCTCTGACTGACACCACGCTGACCATGGACTTGGCGCCTGAAATGATTAGCGTTAACAGCTTCGATGTAAAAAACCACATCGACTATAAACTGCAGCAAACTTTGCTCAGCCTGAACCAGGCCAATAAGAAAAAGGAAATTGCCGGCTACCTGCCTACCTTGTCATTCAGCGCTTCTTACGACTACAACGCCATGCGCAACAAATTCAATTTTTTTGACAATGACCAGAAATGGCTCAACAGCTACAGTTTTGGGTTCACTTTATCTGTGCCGATTTTCGACGGATTACAGCGCAAAAGACGTATTTCGCAACAGAAACTAGCCATCAGTAAAGCCGAACAAAACGTATGGCAAACGACCCAGTCGTTGAAAGTCAACCTTTCGAACTACGAAATTGAATACCGCAATGCCATCGATAATATCCGGAACGAAAAAGACAATCTGGATTTAGCGCAAAGTGTTTACCAGAACACCAAGTTGGCTTACAAAATGGGAACCCAATCGTCGCTCGAACTGGTGCAGGCCGAGTCGTCGTACCGCGAGGCACAAAGCAATTATTTCAACAAGCTCCTCAACCTGTATATAGCCCGCATTGCGCTTGAAAAATCGAAGGGCAACCTGAACGAGTATGTAAATAACATAAAATAAATAAGTCATGAAGAGAATTATAGTTATCATCGTTGTGCTGGCACTGGCGGGGTTGATGTTTGTCAGGCTGAAAAGCAATCACGAGAAAATAAATGCAGCAAAGAATATCAGTACCGATCTGGATTATGTGAACGTAACTACCTCGAAAGCTGTATCAACCGATTATGCTTCTGAATTAAACCTGGTGGGCAACCTAAACGCTTATACCGAACTCGATGTTTCAGCCGAAGCGCAGGGAGTAATTACTTCGCTCAATGCCGAACTTGGTCAACAAAAAAGTAAGGGAAGCGTACTCGGAACCATCGATAACCGATTAAAGCAACTGGCTGTAAATTCAGCAAAAATCAGTGTTGAAAAGCTTAAAAAAGACCTCGAACGCTACAAAAACCTTTATTCGGGAGGTACCGCTACAGCGCAACAACTCGACGATGCCCAAAACAGCTACGACAATGCGCTAATCCAACTCGAACAAGCCGAAAAGCAACTGGCCGACGCAACCATAAAATGCCCGGCTAACGGCATCGTTACCAAGAAATATGTGGAGAACGGGGCCTTTGTAAACATTGGCAGCGCCATTGTTTCGATTGTCGATATTTCGCGCCTGAAAATTAACCTGAATGTGAGCGAGGCAAACGTGTATCAGCTCAAACAAGGCGACGCTGTGGTGATGACAACTTCAGTACAGCCGGGGATTGATTTTTCAGGAAAAATCAGTTACATCAGCCCAAAAGGCGACGAATCGCACAACTACCAGGTAGAAATAATCATACCAAACAGCAGTGAACATCCGCTAAAAGCCGGAACATTTGTGAACGTAAAAATCGAACTTCCGGGCAAGGGCAGTGGACTGTATTTCCCGCGTGAAGCGTTGCAGGGCAGTATCACGGATGCCAAAGTTTATGTGGTTTCCGACGGAAAAGCAGTATTGCGCAAGATCACAGTTGGCCGCGGAAACGATAAATACCTGGAAGCCACTACCGGATTGAAGGAAGGCGACGAAGTAATTACATCGGGCATGGTCAATCTGTCGGATGGCAAAGCGGTTAAAGTTGCTTCAGAAAACCAGGCTAGCACTACCGCTATTTATTGATTCAAGAATTCGATATTTAAAACATTCAAAACCATGTCAGTAACAGAAATCGCAATAAAAAGACCTACTTTAATCGTTGTAATTTTTACTGTTTTAGGGATTTTGGGTATCAGCAGTTACATGAGGCTCAATTACGAGTTGGTCCCCAAAATGAGTATGCCTGTTATTAGTGTAATGACCACCTATCCGGGGGCATCAGCCAACGAGGTGGAAACTTCGGTCACTAAAGTTCTGGAAGATGCCCTGAGTTCGCTGGAAAAAGTTGACAACATGACTTCTTCTTCACAGGAAGGCGCCTCGGTTATTACTATAGAGCTTAATTCAAATGCCGACGCAAACCAAGCCGCAGAAGAGGCACAAAGGAAGATTAACCAGGTTGTAGCCAACCTTCCGGATGATGCCAGCACACCCTCGCTCAGCAAATTCTCGTCTGACGAGATGCCGGTATTAAAACTGAGCGTTTCCGGGACATTGGCTCCCGTCAAATTATACCATCTTGTTGATGACCAGATAAAATCGCAACTTTCAAAACTTAACGGTGTAGGCCAGGTTTCGCTGGTTGGCGGAAGCGAAAGACAGATTAAAATAAACATCGACAAAAATAAACTCGATGCCTACAATGTTTCAATCAGCCAGGTTTTTCAGGCGGTGTCAAAAGCCAATCTGGAAATGCCTACCGGAAAAATAGAAGGTTCGCTCAAACAATACACTGTACGTTTGCTGGGTAAAGTAAAATCACTCGACGAATTGCGCAACATCATTGTTTCGAAATCGATAACCGGCCAAACCATCAAGTTAAGCGATATTGCCGAAGTGTCTGATGGAATTGCCGAGCCCACCACGCTCAGCCGCATCAACCGCAATGATGCGATTGGCATCCAGATTAAGAAACAGACCGATGCCAATACCGTAGACGTTTGTCAGAAAGTAAAACAACAACTTACCGTGCTCGAAAAACAATATGCTTCGAGCGGATTGAAATTTGAAGTGGCATCAGACAGTTCGGTTTATACACTGAACTCAGCCAACGCCGTAATGGAAGATTTGATGTTTGCCGTTATTCTTGTGGCCTGTGTCATGTTTATGTTTTTGCACAGCATCCGCAACTCGTTTATCGTATTAATCTCAATTCCAACCTCTATCATTTCGGTATTTATTGCCATGTACGTGTTTGGTTCCTCGCTCAACATGTTAACCCTGATGGCACTCTCGCTGGTGGTTGGTATTTTGGTCGACGACTCGATTGTGGTACTCGAAAACATTTACCGACATCTGGAAATGGGTAAAAACCGCGCAGTTGCCGCACTCGATGGACGAAACGAAATCGGTTTCACAGCCATTGCCATCACTATGGTTGACATTGTGGTATTTCTCCCGTTATCGCTCGTTTCAGGAATGATCGGGAATATGCTTCGTGAGTTCTCGCTGGTAATTGTTTTCTCAACCTTGATGAGTTTGATCGTTTCGTTTACTGTCACTCCACTTCTGGCATCGCGTTTCAGTAAAATTGAACAAATAACCGGCAAAACACTGATTGGCCGATTTGCCCTTTGGTTCGAGAAAACTTATGCACAGCTTACCCTGGGTTACGAAAAGATTCTGAACTGGAGCCTTTCGCACCGCAAAACCGTTTATGCACTGGTTGCCTGTATCATTCTGTTCTCGTTCTCGTTGCTTGGCCTTGGTCTTATTGGTACAGCTTTTATGAACGATGGCGACCGCGGCGAGTTCATCGTAAAGCTTGAAGGCGAACCGCAAAATACGCTGAACCAAACCTCAATACTCACCAGCAAAGTTGAAAACCTGTTGTTAAGTAAGCCTGAAGTTGAGAAAGTTTACGCCAATGTTGGATCTTCGAGTTCCGATATGGGAGGCTCGTCGAACGAGCAATATAAAAGTGAAATAACTGTCAACATCGTTCCGCAGAAACAAAGAAGCATTGGTGTCGATAAATTTGCGGCAAACATTAAGAAAGAAGTTTTGGGTATTCCCGGACTGAAAGTCAGTTCAACACCCACCACCATGATGGGTAGCGCTGACGATTCGCCAATCCAGGTGCTCTTACGCGGATCAGACATAGATCGCCTGTATGCTGCTTCTGACAGCATCATGCTGGTCATGAAATCTATTCCGGGCATTAACGACCTGAAACTTTCGGTGGATAAAAATAAACCTGAATTACAGATTAAACTCAACCGGGAACGAATGGAATTGCTCGGCCTGAATGTGCAACAGGTTGGAAACGTCATCAATATGGCTTTTGCCGGAAACACCAACCTGAAATACTCTGAGGGCGACAACCAATATGATATAAATATTCAGTTCGATCGTTTCAACCGAAACAAGATTGATGATATTGGCGGATTGACTTTTCAGAATGACAAAGGTAAGATTATCGAACTTCGTGATTTTGCCGAAATCACCCAAGCTCTTGGACCGAATAAGCTGGAGCGCTACGACCGTATTCCTTCGCTTACCATTAAGGCTTCGGTTTTTGGGCGCCCGATGGGCACTGTTGGTGACGAAGTTAAAACGGCTTTGGGCGAAAAATTCCACCCCACCGACTATTCCATAGAATACAAAGGACAAATGGAGCGGCAGGCCGATGCTTTTGGAAGTTTGTTTACAGCCATTTTTGCCGCGCTCATCTTTGTTTACCTGGTAATGGTTGCCTTGTACAACTCGTATTTCTATCCGTTTGTGGTGTTGTTTTCCATTCCGGTTGCGGTAGTTGGAGCCTTGCTGGCCCTGGCACTTTCGGGCGAATCGCTTACCATTTTCTCCATGATCGGGATGATTATGCTGATTGGTCTGGTTGCCAAGAACGCCATCCTGATTGTCGACTTTACCAACAAGCTGAAAGAAGAAGGACTCACCGTTAAAGAAGCGCTGATTGAGGCTGGAAAAGAAAGGCTTCGCCCAATTCTGATGACCACATTGTCGATGGTTATTGGTATGCTCCCAATTGCACTGGCTTCGGGCGATGGCGCCGAAAGTAAAAACGGATTGGCCTGGGTAATTATCGGAGGATTAACCAGTTCGTTGCTGCTCACGCTGGTGCTGGTTCCATCGGTATATATGAGTCTCGAAAAATACAAAGAGAAGTTTAGAAACTTGCTGAGTCGTAAATCAGGAAAACCAATCGATTCAAACTCAAAACCGGTAACTTCTGAAATCTGATTATTCGATTTATTAGGCTCAAGACTCTGGCTGAAAGGATAGCCAGGTCTTGCAGCCTTGTAAAAATCATTAAGAAATAAAAACAGCGTTCTGATGATTATTGAAAAACATTTCGAAATAATGAAAAAGATGTTCTGGAGTGAAGGAATCAAAGTTTTGACAATTGATGAGATTTGCCACCGTCTGGGTATCGCTAAAAAAACATTTTATAAAGATTTTGCGAATAAAAAAGAGCTTATCAACGCTCTGTTTCACGAAGACTTTAACCAATTCAGGCGGAAATTACACCGTAAAATAAATGAAAGCAGTGATGCAATTCAGCAATTATGTGTGTTTTTTGATTTTTTCTCCAGACGACAGAATTCGTTCAGTTATGCCACTCTTGGGGATTTAAGGGAATATTTTCCCTCGTTAAATTCTGAAATACTCAAATTAGAACACCAACTGATTGTTGAATTAACCAATGAAATCCTGAATAGGGGAATTGCAGAATCATTCTTTAGGGATGACATAATTCCTGATCACATTGGCGGCATATTCAGCTTTCATTATTTGTCTGGTATTATTCTGAAAAGCAACCAGGTTCCTCAAAATCAATTCAGCTTTTCGGATACCGATTTGCTCAACTTCCATTTAAGGAGCATTTGTACCCCCGGAGGTCTGGAACTTTGGAACAGCAGAATGGCAAATTCAGCTTTAAAAATATGAATTTAGAATTCGTAAAAGGGAAGAAGCGGATGGAATTTGCCATCCAGTTAATAGCCTGGGCCATTATTTTGTCGGCTCCCATCTTCTTCAGGCCACAGGTGGATGTTCCTCCGCAAGCTACTTCCTTTTTTATGATCGGACCCAGCCTCTTCCTTGCAGCCTTTTATTTTGGAAACTATTACCTGCTTATCCCTCAAATACTGTTCAGGAAACGTATTGTGCTCTATGTGTTGGTTGTTTTTGCCTGTATCTTTATCATCATTTTTTTACCCGAGCTTATCGCAAAATTCAATTTGGGTTATCTCCCTTCTGCTCCTAAAGAAATGAGAGATTTGGGGCGTCTGAGTTCTACCGTTTTTTCCCTGCTGACATTCGTAATAAGTTCGAGTATTGCTGTCATAAAAGAACTTTTTGAGACCTGGGACAAGAAACAACGGGCAGAAGCGGAAAAAGCGGAGGCCGAATTGGCTTCGTTAAGGTTACAGGTCAATCCGCACTTTCTGTTTAACACACTTTACAACATCTATTATCTCTCAGTAAATAAATCGGACAATGCGCCGGGAGCTGTTTTAAAACTGTCAGATATGATGAGGTTCCTGATGATTGATTCGCAGGAAAAGTACATCTCGCTGCGAAAAGAAGTTGACTATATCCAGCGGTATATCGATCTGCAAAAGATGCGAATTTCTGAAAAAACAACGGTAAAGTTCATCGTTGTCGGCGATTCTTCTTCACGGCAAATTGCTCCACTGCTTCTGTTTCCCTTTGTCGAAAATGCGTTTAAATATGGTGTCAGTTCGCACGAAGAAACGAGCATTTACATTGGCTTGCTGATTTCGGATACTATGATTCAATTCGAAGTTACCAATCAGAAATATCAAACAGTAGATGAAGCCGGCAGGAATAATATCGGGCTTAAAAACGTTACCAACCGGCTGCAACTCATCTATCCCAGGTTGCATAAGTTGGAAATTAGCAATGAGAAAAAAAGTTTCAATGTCCATCTCAGAATATTCTACAGCGAAGAATATTGCGTGTATAACTTTTTGTAAATCAAGATGAGTATGAAAATAAACTGCGTAATAATCGATGATGAGAAATTTGCTATTGACTCGCTGGTAACCTATTGCAATCGAATTGAGTTGATTCATGTTGTTGAAACATTTACCGACCCCTACAAAGCATTACATTATCTTGAGTCAAATACTCCTGATCTGGTGTTTCTCGATATTCAAATGCCCGAAATCTCAGGAATTCAAATCGCAAATGATTTAAAAGACCGCATCATGTTTGTTTTCACATCCGCCTATAGTCAATATGCCATCAACGGATTTAATTTAAATGCTGTCGATTATTTGCTCAAGCCAATCAGTTTTGAGCGTTTTACCGAAGCCGTTGAGAAAGTAAACGCAAAATATTCAGCCCCAAGCCCGACCAACTTTCCTTATCCCGGAAACAGCCATATTACTGTGAAAGTTGAGTACTCCAATGTGGTTATTGAAAACGCAGATATTCTGTACATCGAAGCCATGGACAACTATTGCCGCATATTCACCGGCAAGAAAACAATTACCACCCTAATGAGCCTTAAAAAAATCATTTCGCTTTTACCCGAAATCGAATTTATCCGGATACACAAATCATTCGTTGTATCACGGTCAAAAATCGAAAGGTTTACAAAGGAGTATGTTAGGGTGGCTGGTAAAACGCTACCAGTTGGTCGGGTATATTCAGGAAGTATTTGAAATAGACCGAAATCAAATTGGTAATTATCTGTTATTATTCTTTGATAATTGGACTAGTATTGCGTTAATTTATAATTAATGTAACACTAGATTACTGCCGAAAGATTTGTATATATAAATATCTAAATTGGAGAGCGCCTTTGATTGTTTTTCATTAGTGTCCGGTAAAAAATAAGAGATTCTTCGCTTCGCTCAGAATAACAAACACTTATTGGGATGTAGAGATTAGTTTTCATTTTCCTATTTCATATTTTCATTTTTCTACATTTGTATCGCTAATTTACTTAACATGTTGAATGACCAAAACAGAGTAGAAGAGAAAAAGCTAATATCCCGGCTCATTGAAGGTGATGAGATGGCTTTCGAAATTCTGTTTTACCGGTATAGAGGCAAAGTAGGCCATTTTATTAAACGTTCTGTTCCTGTACAATTCGATTTTGAAGGAATAATAAACGAGATATTTCTACGGATATGGATAAACAAGGAAAATCTCGATCCCGAACGTCCCTTGGGTCCTTATATTTTCAGGGTGGCGCGCAATTTGGTGATTGACGAGTTACGTAAAAAAGTAGAACACTTGACCTATCTGCGTGACAACTCGTTTTATATCGATGTTGGCATAAACGAAACCGACTTACATTTGGAAGAAAAAGAACTACAAAGCTGGTTTAATGCTGTTTTAAGCAAAGTTCCGATAAAAAGGAGAGAAATATTTATCATGAACCGACTGGATGATCTGTCGTACAAGGAAATAGCCCAAAAATTAGATATTTCTGAAAACACAGTTGATACACAAATCCGGCGAACTTTGCTTTTCCTCAGAAACGAGCTTAAAAAGTTAAGGATGTTTTTCTTCCTGAATTTTTAAAACCGGCACTCCTCTCCGTTTATAAATCATTCTATTTTTTTTTAGTTTCTCTGTCACGGGAGCCTGACAAATAACCGTATTTAATACAGAAGGCCAAAAAATAATCGTATGGTTACGCCAATTTTAGAAAAATTAATCCTGGGGGAATCACTTTCGTCCAGCGAACTTAAAGAATTAAAAGAAGCTTTCAAGAATAATCTTTTAAGAAAAGAGATAGATGAATGGCTTGTAAGCAACTGGGAACATACTCCTTACAACGACATCGAGGTTAGTTACGACAGCCTGAAGAAGATGATTTCGGCATACGAAGAGAAAAAACAAACCAGGAACAGTTTCGTTCGTCATTTATTCAATTTGTCGCATTATTACCAACGGATTGCCGCTATACTATTTGTCCCGCTTATACTTGGATCTTGCTTTTACCTGTTTTATTTTCAGAATAAAGACGAGAATTTTTATATAGCCGAGGCTCCATTGGGTCAAAAAGCTAAAATTGAGTTGCCTGATGGAACTACCATTTGGCTAAACTCAGGTTCTCAAATACGTTATTCATCGGGGTTCAATAAAAAAGGGCGGGAGGTCGAACTCAAAGGCGAAGCTTTCTTTGATGTAGCAAAAAACCCGAAAAAACCATTTTTTGTGAATACCCCAAGTTTAGCTATTGAAGTTACCGGAACACGGTTTAATGTTAATGCTTACACCGATGAACCCGATGTTGAAACTGCTTTAGTTGAAGGGAAGGTGAAGGTGATTTTAAAAAATGAAAAAGATGCGTACCAGCTTTCTCCTGGAAAGATATTGACATACTCCAAAGCCTTGCACCAGGTATCTTCGTCGGTTTTAAATGAAGAAGTTACAACAGCATGGAAAGATAACCGGTTAATTTTTGTTGACGATAATTTCTCGAAACTGGTTAAAAAAATCGAAAAGTGGTATAATGTTGAAGTTGTGTATGATACGGCAAGTTTTAAAAACAACAAGCTAACCGTACGGCTTCTGGAAGGGGAACAACTGAGCCGGTTACTCGAAATAGTAGAAATCGCTGTTGGAGCACAATGCGTCGTTACGAAAAACAAAATACAAATAACAAAAAAATAAAACCGTATTCGCCTATGGTATAAACTCTTAAAAGAACTAAAACTAAAAAAGGGGAAAGAATCCTACCTCTCTCCCCTGTTTTGAATTTTAAACATTAAAAAACGTTATTCTTTAATTCACTACAAATTTATGAAAAAAAACAATGGATTTTTTTCATGGGTATTTATTTTCCCATGGGGAAGAATATGTAAAATTATGAAAGTAATAATCTTATTGCTAACTACAACGCTGGCCTCATTTGCCATCGAAACTTACTCTCAGTCCAAAAACCTGACATTTAGATTGGAACACGCGACGTTGCTCGAATTTTTTCAGCAAATAGAGAAGCAATCCGATATGTTGGTTGCTTACGATATTTCCAATATCAACCTCGATAAAAAAATAAACATTTCGGTCGACAATACGTCAATTGAGAATGCACTTAAAATTGTACTTGCAAATACCGACCTTTCTTACCGAATTGTGAACCGGTACATTATAATTAAAAAGGGAAATGAAGATATTTCGGTTTTTGCCCAACCGCAACGAACCATCAGCGGAATTGTAACCGATGCCAACGGCGTTCCGTTACCTGGCGTTTCGGTGGTGATAAAAGCTACCACGAATGGTACAATAACCGATGCCAACGGGAAATTTAGTTTACCGAATGTTACAGATGCCACAATCCTTCAACTATCGTTTATTGGTTATAAAATGCTTGAAATACCAGTTGCAAGTAAAGTAACACTATCCATTAAAATGGAGGAAGAAACGATAGCCCTCGATGAAGTCATTGCAGTAGGTTACGGTACTGTAAAAAAAAGCGACCTGACAGGATCGGTTTCTTCCGTTAAATCAGGATCGTTGGAAAACCTGCCAACAAAAAGCCTCTCCGAAGCCTTACAAGGGAAAGTTGCAGGTGTTTATGTAACAAAAAGTTCGGGCGAACCTGGTGCCGATTCCGATATAATTATACGTGGCGCTGCCTCAATCAATGGGTTAGGCCCGCTCTATATCGTTGATGGAGTTCGCATGGAAACAGGCAATAACTTCAACATGTCGGATGTAGAAAATATCGAAATTTTAAAAGATGCCTCATCAGCAGCTATATATGGTGTTGAAGCTGCTGGCGGAGTAATACTTGTAACTACCAAAAAAGGGAAAGCCGGGGAAAAGATGCACGTCGATTTTAATGCCTATTATGGCTCCCGAAGTGCTGTTAACCTTCCGTCGTTACTCAATAGTAGCGATTACATCAAAGCCCGTAAAATCATGGGCGTTGAATACGATTCGTGGAACAAAAGCCAGGTAAATACCGATTGGATCGACGAGTTGTATAGCCCTGCGGTGGAGCAAAAATACGACCTGTCGTTGTCTGGTGGTAATGAAAAATCAACTTATTACATCTCTTCAGGCTATTTAAAAGAAGACGGGATACGCCGCAACAACTGGTTTGAACGGTATTCTCTCCGTATGAATTCGGACCATAAATTGTCGGACAAACTTACTATTGGCCAATATTTGTACATCAACAAAACGAAAAACAGGCCATCCAGCGAAGGCTTACCTTATCGTTCTATTCCGTTGATGGGAGTTTACGATGCCTCACGGGTTGGAGGCTGGGCCGCTGTTCCCGATGGTTTCCAGGGAACTAACTGGGTTGGTTCGGCTGAAAACCATGTTTACAACAACAACAATTGGGCAATGGAAGGCAACTTCTATGCCGATTGGAAAATTATTAAAGGGTTAAACCTGCGAGTTACCGCTGGCGGGTACATGGGCGGCGAAGACAATTCTCAGTTCAACCTGCTTTACGATTTTGGAATTCTAAAGAACGATATACGCAAACTCGAAAAGAAACTGTCGCGGAGTGAAACCATTAACGGGAATGCTGTTTTAACTTACAACAGATCTTTTGGAAAGCACGACATTAAAGCAATGGCCGGATGGGAAGCTATTAAAAGTACTTATTCTGATGTTGATGCAAGTACAGAAGGGTTCCCGGTTGAATATGAACCAAGTTTTGCCACATCAACTCAGGCTTCAACCAGCCGGACTGCCGATGGCAATTATGGCAAAGGCTCACAACTTGCCCAGTTTGGTCGGCTAAATTACAGTTATGCAGGCAAATACCTCCTGCAAGGAACCGTAAGACGCGATGGAACCAACAAGTTTATCGGGAAAAACAGGTACGGAATTTTCCCTTCGGTATCGGGAGCCTGGAAAATTAGTGAAGAATCGTTCCTGAAAGACAGATGGTACTGGTTAAACAGCCTCAAACTCAGGGCAGGATGGGGCGTTTTAGGAAGTATTGGATCGGTTGGTGACTTTATTTATCAATCGGCTTACAAATCAGCCAATGTTTATTCTTTCGACGGAACAAATGCAGTTACCGGCTGGGGCCTTGCAAAATTTGCCAATGCCGACATTCGGTGGGAAAAAGTAACAACCAAGAACCTGGGACTGGATTTTGGGTTGTTTAAAAACAGGTTAACTTTTGTCTTCGACCTATACGACAAGCAAACAACCGATATGATTTACACCGTTGCTTTGCCTCCTTCGTCGGGTATCGGGTGGTTTAACGGGCCAACTTATGGCGCAACAATTAATATTGGTAAAATCTCCAATAAAGGGTTCGAATTCGAAGCCAACTGGAATGATAAAATCGGTAAACTTTCGTACTCCGTTGGGGCAAATGCTTCGTTCAACAGGAATAAAGTTATCCAGATTGGCGAAGAGGGAGCGCTTATCTATGAAGGCGGAGCGACATGGCTCAACAGTAGTATTTGCAGAACCGAAGACGGCTATGCCATGGGTCAATTCTATGGATATATTGCTGATGGCATTTTTAAAACCGATGCCGAAGCAGCTCAAAGCGCCCAGCCTGATGCAAAATCGGGCGATTTGAAATACCGGGACTTTAATGGAAAGGATTCTTCGGGGAAATTGACCGGAAAGCCGGATGGAAAAATTGATGATGCAGATAAAACTTACATTGGCAATCCCTGGCCAAAATGCTATTATGGTATCAACATCGAACTGGCCTACAAGGGATTCGACATGAAGGCTTACTTTCAGGGACAGGCAGGAGTCGATTTGTTTAACGCTACCAAAGGGATTCGTCAGAGTTTCTATGCCGATTGGAATACAACTTCCGATATTTTTAACACTTCCAAATTCGGTAATAGTAACATTACCAATTTACCCAGTGTTTATCAAACCAGTAATACGGGCGAAATCCTACGCGACCCCAATGGCAACTACAAAAATGTATCCTCATTCTTTGTTGAAAATGGAGCTTACTTAAAACTGAAAAACTTCCAACTTGGCTATACGCTGTCGGAAGCTGCTTCAAGAAAAATTGGTCTTAGATCAACACGTATTTTTATTGAAGGATCGAACTTATTTACAATCACTAAATATTCCGGATTGGATCCCGAATTGGGCGGTGGTGTTAAAGGACGTGGCATCGAAACAGATGGAGTTTATCCACAAACCCGCCTCATCTCACTGGGCGTAAATCTTAAATTTTAATTGATGTAATTGGTTTACCTTTTAAATTGAAAAAAATAAACAGATGAAAAAATATATTTATATAATCTTTCTGCTGGTTGCAGCCGGGTTTGCAGGTTGTAAGGAGGATTTCCTCGACAAGCCTAATTACGGAGAACTATCGACCGATGTTTTTCCCCAGGAAATATCTCAGGTTGAATTGTTTGTTAATTCAATGTATGCCTACCAACACACGATGGGTTTATATGGCCATGCCATTTATGCAAAAGGGTTCTATCCGCTCGAACACGCATCGGATCAGGATTGGATCAACGATTCGTGGTGGAACGATATTCACCAGAACAACCTGGCCCCAGGTAATATGGGCGAATTTGCCAACGTATGGAGAGACTGTTCAAACGGAGTGACACAAGCCAATACGGTATTGGAAATATTGGTTAATTATCGTGCCAATTATGCGAAAAGCGGAGAAGAAAATCAGCTAAAACTCATTGAAGGACAGGCTTATTACTTTCGGGCTTGGAATCGAATGACCATGCTTGGATTTTTTGGCGAAACATTTATCTCCAACGGACAGGGTGGCGACAAATTAGGTATTCCTATCATCGATCAGGTGGCCAAAAACCGTAGCGAAATGTACGCAAAAAGAGCCACAGTTAAAGAGTCGTGGGATGCTATTGTTGCCGATTTTAAGAAAGCTGAAACCTTAATGGCTGGCAAAACCAGCTGGGACGATGCCAACAAATCGAAAATTACCGTATGGGGAGTTAAAGCTATGCTTGGTAAAGCACTGGTTTTCTCCGAAAATTTCGCCGAAGCAAAAACAAAACTGAAAGAAGTGATTGACGGTAGCGGTAAAACCCTGGTTTCGTTCGATATCTACAAGGATATGTTTTTGGGCAGATATAAAAACAACGAAGAGTCGTTGATCGAAATTACCTATAAACAGGATGCCGGCTGGTCAACCTGGGGTATTTCCACAGCCAATAATGCGCCGATGGTTTTCGAACCTGCTGTATATAGCCCTGAAGGCCAGCGCACTTTTGCTTCGTGGACCAATATTTTTATTCATGATAAAAACTTGAAACGGTTTGGTTTTAATGAACCAACAGCTGCCCCAACAGCGAATCCAAAATACGATGCTTCAAAACCTTGTACGCTTGCAAATATGAAAGAAACCCGAAGCGCCGACTTTCTGGCCCGCAGTATTGCCGACAAAACCAATGGCACTGTTGACCCACGGCTTTGGGTAGCCGCTTTCCAACCGTTTGTTGATGAATATAACGCATTCGGACAAATGAGCGCGATAGCGCCTGTTATTCAGTATGATAACGAAATAGGCCTTTACCATAGCTTCAGCTTTAGGAAATACACCAATTTAGATGGCCGGGGCCCGGATTCGGGTATGAACTATACCTCGCAAATGTACCTGATGCGCATGGCCGATGTATTTCTGCTTTATGCCGAGGCCTGTGCCAAAACAGGCGATAATGTAAACGCGTTGGAATACATCAACAAAGTGCATCGCAGGGCGTACAACAAACCGATTAATACGGCATCATCTGTCGATTATGCCAGTTTAACCGACGCAACAAAGGCATCCGATCATCCGGTGTTGAAAAACGATCCGCTGAAATACGAGCGCTGGGCCGAACTTCTGGGCGAAGGTGGCTGGTGGTTCGATGTTTGCCGCTGGAAAATGGGAGCCATCGAAGCTGCTTATTATCAAAAAGTTCGCAGTGGGTCAATCAAATGGGACGACAAACGATCTTATGCGCAGCCAATACCTGTTGCCGAATTCGAAACAAATCCGAATATGGTTCAAAACCCTGGTTACTAACTCTACTTTGAAAGATTAGTTATCCAAAATCTCTCACTAAACGACAGAATTACAGCATTTACAGATCGGATTTTAGCAAAAATTTCTGTAATTTCTGTAATTTCTGTAATTTCTGTAATTTCTGTAATTTCTGTAATTTCTGTAATTTCTGTAATTTCTGTAATTTCTGTAATTTCTGTAATTTCTGTAATTTCTGTAATTTCTGTAATTCTGTCTTAAATAAACGATTTGTCAAAGTAAAACTAATGGTATTGAAGTTTTTCATTCAGGTCATTTACAAGAATTTATGAACACTCCGGCGAACAAGAGGAACAAGCTGATTTTGTGGTTTAAGTTAATCGCAATAACAATGCCTGTGGTGGCATTAATCCTTTTCGAATTAATTCTGAGGATTAGTGGCTATGGCTCCGACCTTCGCTTGTTTAATACCGACCAAACCGGGAAGTATTATTACCTTAATCCGCAAATAGGGAAACGTTACTTCACCCAGGAAACCAATGCCACCAATGGCAATATGGACTTTTTCAGAAAAGAAAAAGCTCCGGGCACATTCCGAATATTTGTTTTGGGAAGCTCAACCGCACTGGGCTTTCCTTATATGTATAACGGCGCATTTCCGCAAATGCTGAAGCATCAGTTACAGCAGTATTATCCCGATTTGGAGGTGGAGGTGGTCAACCTTTCGCTAACGGCCATAAACAGCTATGCCATTCTGGATATAGCCAGGGAAATTCCAGATTATCAGCCCGATGCAGTTTTAATTTATGCCGGGCAAAACGAATATCATGGTACCTTGGGCATTGCCTCGTCAAGTAAATTCGGAAGTAATCCATTTTTTAAAAAACTATTTATCCAGTCGAAGAGATTTCGATTCATGCAACTGATTTACAACACCATATATTCTTTAAATAAAAAATCGCCGTCAACCGATCTTCATCTCACCCTGATGGAGCGATTAGCCGCCGGGCAGAAAATCCCGTTCAATTCAAAAGAATACAAATCAGGAGTTACTCAGTTCGGGCGAAATTTAAACTCGATATTAGATGTATTTTCTACCCGTAAAATACCGGTATTTATCGGAACGTTAGTCACAAACAAAAGAGGGATTCATCCGTTTGAAAGTGCAATTTCGAAACCGGAATTGGCCGGAGAATGGAACAACTATTACGAAAACGGGAAATTAGCGCTTGAAAAGAAAGACACGATAGACGCATTTCGCTTATTATCATTAGCTTGTAAGCTCGACAGCACGCATGCCGAGTGCCAGTTTAAACTAGCCGAAATCTCGTTTGCCCGGAAAGATTATAATTCGGCCCGAAAATTTTACGCCAACGCAAAAGAGCTGGATCAACTTCGCTTCAGAGCGCCCGAAATCTTCAACCAAATCATAAAAAAAGCGGCATCGGGCCGTCAAAATGTATATCTCACTGATGTTTCATCCGCTTTTGATTCAGTTTCCCCACATCATATTGTTGGCGGGGAACTTCTGCTTGAGCATGTTCATCCAAATTTGGATGGGTATTACTTAATGGCCGAGACTTTTTTAAAATCGATAAAAACTTCGTCTGTTTTGAAAAAAGAGAATCTGGACAATATTTCCGCCGAAATTGTCAGGCAAAATATGCCATTGTCGAAATTCGATACGGCTTATGGCTATATTTCAACTATTTTGCTGAAAGAGAACTGGCCTTTTAACGAACCATTACCCGAGCCAACACCCATCGAAAAAACGTACGAAGGCAAAGTAGCTGGTGGTCTCGCTGTTAAACAATACTCGTGGGAGGTGGCAATGGAAAAATTGTTTAACTATTACTGGCAAAAATCCGACTTTGAACAGGCGCTCCGAATAGCTGAAGGACAATGCCTTGAATCTCCGTTTAACGTTCTTTATTTCGAGAGAGCCGCCAAATTAGCCCAAAGACTTAAAAACGATGAAAAAGCGCTGTTTTATTTAAAGAAAATCTGGCGGAATTTTGTAAAAAATAACGAAATTGCCCGACAACTCGTTAACATCAACCTTAAGGCCAATCGCCCGGAACAAGCGATTCCTTATTTGGATTATATGATTTTGAATACCACTTCCAATCAAGAATTGGTTGAAGAAAAGAAAAGGATAATGGAGCAGATTGTCCAGAAAAACAGGTGAATCAGACAAACCGGGAATAAAAATTAAGGCAATGCAAAACAGAACTGTAATCTTTAAATGGATAGCTGTCTCCACCGTGATCCTTTTTTTCCTGGTTCTGGAAATAACTGCCCGTATTTTTATGCCCGCCGACACAAAAAACAATCAACTAATTGATATAGGCCAACTTAGCTTTTTTTCGAAGATTACAATTAAAGGTGAACCTGCTATCCGAATCACAAATAAATATGGCTATGCCGACCAGCTAACTACATTTAAAGAACGGAAATCGCCCGGCACTTTTCGGATTTTCTGCCTGGGTGGATCGGCATGTGCCGGATGGCCTCATCCGGCCACCGAACGGTTTAGCACCTACCTGGATACCTGTCTTCGGAAAATTTATACCGGGAAAAACATCGAAATAATCAACTGCGGAGCCCATGGGTTTGCCAGTTATCGGGTACGCGAAGTATTTCATCAACTCATTCCCTATCAGCCCGATGCCATCATTGTATGGTCGGGAAATAACGAATTTCTTGAAGACCAGCGATTTAAAACTTCAAAAATCCAATCAGTCGTCAATGCGCTGGCTCAAAAGATAAAGATTGTGCAAGGAATAAAATCGGTTTTGCCAACTACCCGGCTGAATGGAAATGAACCTGAAGTTGCCGGTTCGTTCTGGAAAAAAGTACAACAACAGTCGCTCGAATTATGTAGCAATCCCGATTTATTCAGAAAGGTAAACCAGGTTTACGAACAAAGTATTGAGGGAATAACTCACGAAGCGAAGGCAAATGGCATAAAAGTTATACTGTTTACAGTTCCGGTAAACCTTCGCGACTGGCAACCCAACGTTTCGTGCAATTTACTTCGGGGAAATGATTCGCTGCAATGGGCCGAACTGTACAATATGGGTTGCAACAACCTGGAAAACAATGACTTAAAGAATGCTCAAAAGTATTTCGAAAAAGCGATACAAAAAGAACCGCACCATGCGATGTCCTATTTTAAGCTTGCCTCCTGCTTCGAAGGGATGAACGATTCATTGTCGGCGCTTCGAAATTACATACTGGCTAAAGATTTGGACTACAATCCATTCAGAGCCATTTCCGGTTTCAATGAAATCATCAGGAAAATAGCAGTAAACAACCCGGAGGTCAACCTGTTCGATGCCGAGGCCACCTTTAACCGGTATGCTCAAAAAGGAATTCCGGGATTCGACTTGTTTCTCGATTATGTGCATCCGACAAAAAAAGGCAACTTATTTTTAGCCAGCGAATTAGCCGAAAATATCCAGAAAAACGACCTTTTTAAATTAGGCAAATCCGAAAATAAAATTGACGGGCAAACGCTTAAAACATTTTTTCCTGAATACCGCGACGAGACCGATTTTTCGCTTCAGTTAACCCGTTATTCGCTTTGCTGTTTAACACATCAGTACAAGTCGGCCATACAAATTGGCAATGCCATTTTAACCTCATTACCATCAGGTTACCAAGACGATAGCAACAACAAACACGAAATTGCCAAACTAAAAGATGGCATACAATGCTTTTCGATGTTGTTAAATATTGAAGAACAGAGGCACAAAGGCGTGGTAAACCTCAACGAAGAAAAATTGGCTTCGACGGCCAAACAGAACTTCTACAAAACTTATTATCCTTATGGAACATACTGATACTGAGAACAAAAAAACAAAAAAGCGTCAAAATACCGAAACCGGAATTTTATTAGCTATTGCATTGTGTATCTTAGGTTTATACACAGGAAAAACCTATTTTATTCATGCAGCGATTGGCGTTCTTACTGTTGCTTTGGTAGCCCCGGTTTTGTTTAAGCCACTTGCCCTATTCTGGTTTGGGCTTTCGAAATTTCTTGGAATGCTGTCGTCAGGGATATTGCTTTCCATCATTTTTTATGTACTCATAAGCCCGGTTGGTTTTATCAGAAGAGCGATGGGCAAAGACTCGCTGAAAATCAGGCAATTCAAAAAAGATAAAACGTCGGTCTATGTAACCAAAAATTATCAATTTAAACCATCCGACCTAAAGTTTCCCTTTTAATTAACCTCAAAACCAGTATATTATGGAATTTCTGCGTGAATTATGGCTGTTTATGAAAACCAGGAAAAAATACTGGTTATGGCCGTTGATCATCCTGCTGTTGTTGCTGGGAGCGCTGGTCGTCTTCTCAGGCGGATCGGCCCTTGCCCCATTTATTTACACCATTTTCTGAGCAATCATGTCTTTCGTAATACTTGGAATATCAGCTTTTTACCACGACAGCGCCGCTGCTATTGTGGTTGATGGGCAAATTGTTGCGGCAGCCCAGGAAGAACGGTTTAGCCGGGTTAAACACGATGCGGGTTTTCCGGCTCAAGCCATAAACTATGTTCTTAACGAGGCTGGTATCCCATTTGAAAACCTGTCGGCCATCGTTTTTTACGAAAAACCATTCTTGAAATTTGAGCGTTTGCTCGAAACGTACCATGCTTTTGCCCCCAACGGAATTCGAAGCTTTGTTAAAGCAATGCCCGTATGGATAAAAGATAAATTGTTCATGAAAAAGATGTTGCTGAATAAGTTAGCACAATTTGGCCCTGTGCCCTGCCGGATTTCATTTTCGGAGCATCATCTTTCGCACGCCGCCAGCGCCTTTTATCCGTCGCCGTTTGCAAAAGCTGCTATTTTAACCATCGACGGCGTTGGCGAATGGGCAACTACAGTTATTGGCACCGGCGACGAGAATAAAATAACGATTCATAAAGAATTGCATTTTCCTCATTCAGTAGGCTTGCTCTATTCTGCATTCACTTATTATCTTGGATTTCAGGTTAATAGCGGAGAATACAAGCTAATGGGGCTGGCTCCGTATGGGGTAAAGGATAGCGAACAAACCAGCGCCTATCGCAAAACAATAACCGACCACCTGGTTGATATAAAGGAAGATGGCTCTATTTTGCTGAATATGGACTATTTCTGTTTCGCTACAGGATTAAAAATGGCGAATGACAAAAAATGGGGACAGCTTTTTAATCTTCCACCCCGGCAACCCGACGATAAAATCACGCAAAGCCATACAAATCTGGCGTTGGCCATACAGGAAGTAACCGAAGATATTGTACTTCGAATGGCTAAACACGCCAAAGAAATTACCGGATGTAATCGACTGGTAATGGCCGGAGGAGTAGCATTGAACTGTGTGGCAAATGGTAAAATACAGAATGCCAACTTGTTCGACGATATCTGGGTTCAGCCGGCATCGGGCGATGCGGGAGGAGCATTGGGGGCAGCATTGGCTTGCTGGTACATTGAACACGATACGAAGCGAAAGCCCGAATACCCCGATGACATGCAGGGATCGTTACTTGGCCCTGAGTTTTCCGACAAGGATATTCAAAAAGTATTTCGGAAATACATGGCTCAATCAACTCATTTTAACGACTTTGAGCAGCTGACCAATGAAACGGCATTGCACCTGGCCAATGGGAAAATTGTAGGTTGGTTTCAGGGCCGGATGGAATATGGGCCACGGGCACTTGGTAACCGGTCGATCCTGGGTGATGCCCGAAACCCGAAAATGCAGCGAAACCTGAACCTGGGTATTAAGTACAGAGAAGGGTTCAGACCTTTTGCCCCTGCCGTAATGGAAGAAAAGGCCTCTGAATATTTCGATCTCGACACGCCATCGCCCTATATGCTTTTTGTTACGTCGGTAAATTCGGCAAGGTGTATTTCTCAGCCAACAGCCAGTTCTTCCGACCCGATATTGTCACGGTTGTACCAACAACGATCTGATATTCCTGCTGTTACACACGTCGATTATTCGGCGCGGGTGCAAACGGTCAATCAGCAAACCAATCCCAGGTTTTACCGGCTTCTAAAATCATTTGCAAGTCAAACAGGATATAATGTGCTGGTAAACACCAGTTTTAATGTAAGAGGAGAACCAATTGTATGTACTCCCGATGATGCTTACCGGTGTTTTATGTCAACCGAAATGGATTACCTGGTAATCGGCGATTATCTCCTCAAAAAAGAAGATCAGCCTGAACTAACCAATGCCAAAAAAGGAGCCAAAGCAATGGATTAATTTTCTCGTTTTGCTACCATATAAAAATAACACAACAATGAAAAACAACAAACCTAATTTACTATCATTCTGCCTTATAGCTATTTGTATTTATTTTTCAGGTACAGGAGCAATGGCTCAGGGTCGTTTGTTCGATCTGGAAGCTGGCAAGATGCGCATGACAATTTCAGTAAACGGAGGACGTATCGTTTCCTTAAAATACAACGAAACCGAATTTTTAACTCAGGCTTCGGAACACGAAAACTTTGGGTCAACACTATGGCCTGCACCCCAAAGTAATTGGGGTTGGCCTCCGTATGCTGTTCTCGATAGCATGGAATACACGGCAGTACGCCAGGGCAACATCCTGAAAATGACCAGCAAGCCTGATACTAAGAGTGGATTCCAGATTGAAAAGACATGGCAGCCGGCTGGCAAAAATTCTGTTTTAATCAATTATTTGATCCGAAACATTTCTGATCAGTCAAAATCGGTTGGTGCATGGGAAGTAACTCGATTCCCATGCGGAGGATTGGCCTTTTTCCCCGACGGAGGAGCAGCAGATGTACCTGCTTCGAAGCTGAAGCCCGACTTCATGCAAAAAGGTATTAACTGGCTATCGATCAACAAACAACCTATTCCGCAACATCTGAAATTGTATTCAACGGCCAGCGAAGGCTGGCTCGCTTATGCCATTCATGGAATGTTGTTTGTCAAGCAGTTCCCCGACACCAAACCTGAAGAATATTCGCCTCATCAAGGAGAAGTAGAAATATACATCAACAAGGACAAAAGCTATACGGAGCTTGAAAACCAGGGCGCTTATAAAACGCTTAAACCCGGAGAAGCCCTTAATTATCAGGAGATTTGGCACCTTGAGCCTATCCCTGAAAAATGGAAGGCCAACGCTGGGAATGAAAAACTGGTCAGGATGGTCAGGCAGACCGTTAAACCCGGTAAAAAATAATACTGAAACATGATTGTTTCGAAGTTGAAATGGAGGCTGATCCTATTTTGTATAATGAAATAGCCATAAGAGCAAATGCTCATACCAACCGGAAATGTATAAATGGCTATTCCATGAGGTTGGTATGATATTCAAAAAGAGACCGTTAATACAAAATTGCAGAATGTTCAACAAAAATTTATACAGATGAATATCAATAAAATAACGCTGGCGATTTTTATCATTTTGCTCTCACTAAACCTGGAGGCAAGAGGCCGGATGCATATACCGTTAAAATCAGAACCTGGCTTAATGACAAAAATTATCCAACAAGCGATCGACTCATGCGCGGCAAATGGCGGTGGAATAGTACATTTTCAGGCAGGCACATATTCTTCAGGCGGGATTTGCCTGAAAAGCAATGTTACCCTTTGGCTTGAGAAAAACGCCATCTTGCAGGGAAACCCAACCTATTCCGACTATGCGAACGATGCCTTTATCTTTGGCGAAAATCTCTCGACTATTTCAATCCGGGGCGAAGGAACGATTGATGGCGTTGATTGTTTCAATCCTGAAGGAGAAGAAGGGTTTCGCGGGCCGCACTGCATCCGACTGGTTAACTGTCGGAACATCTTGCTGGAAGGGTTCACCATCAAAAATTCGGCAAATTGGGCCATCAATTGCCGGCATTGTTCAACCGCAAAAGTTAAAAATGTATCAATCCGCGGTGGCCACGATGGCCTGCACACCCGGTTTTGCAGTAATTTTGTAGTTAGCCGGTGTGACTTCAGAACTGGCGACGATGCTTTTGCAGGCAACGACAACCTGAATTTCGAAGTAACCGATTGTAAAATAAATACATCGTGTAACGCATTCAGGTTTGGGTGCTGTAACTTCACGGTTAACCGGTGTAAACTTTGGGGGCCGGGCGAATTCGTGCATAAAATTCAAAAACGCAATAACATGCTTGCCGCTTTTGTCCACTTTTCGCCTAACGACGAAAATTCGAAAGTACTAAGCGGCAATTGGAACATTAAAAATGTGGAAGTTGACCAGGTAGATAACTTTTACAATTACAATTTTGAAAATGGATTGTGGCAAACCGGACAACCAGTAACGTCGGTTTGTTTCGAAAATATAAAAGCCACCGGTTTGCTTAAAGCTTTTTCGATAAACGGAGACCACGGACGACAGTTTCAAATGTCAGTCAAAAACTCGACCTTCTCTTACCGGAAGAATGCTTCAGCCAACCCGGTAGTTTTCGAAGGAGTTGAATCGAAATCGGACGCTTTTTTTTATGCAGCCAACTTCAAACTCATTGATTTTAAGGATGTAACGATCGAGAAAGCAACAAGCAAGGTTTTGCTTGAATGCGAATCAGGAGAAGAAGTTGTTTTCGATAAAATGCACTTTCGATCTGATTCGGGTTTAGTACCTTACCGATTTGCCAATATTAAAAAATTTAAAAATGAAACGAAGTAAAATAGCTGTCTTACTGATTGTTATCGCAGTTTTATTCCTGCGTTTTATATCGGTTGCCCAAACCATCGAGAAAGTAGCCCCCGGAGTATGGAAAGTGAGTTTTGGAACATCCGAAAAATTCAAACCATCTGATTTTAAGGAAGTACCTGCCCTGGATGCCATGAAAATATTACCTGAAAGTGAAAAGCCACCATTCGATCTGAATGGAATAAAATTCAGAACTACCAAACGGGGTTGTATTGCCGAGTTAACCCTGGATGACCCGGAAAAATTGTACGGGTTTGGATTACAAAACAATACATTCCAGCAAAGGGGCTTGCGCAAGGAAATAAGGGTAAACAGCTGGTCAACAGGGAATGTAGGGTTTTCGCATGCTCCGGTACCCTTTTATGTTTCAACAAAAGGGTACGGCGTACTGGTCAATACATCGAGGTATGTAACATTCTATTGCGGCACATTTCGCAAAACAAGCGAAGCTATCGAGCTCAAAAACAGCAACAATAAGGTGGCCGAATCAACGACTGAACTATACAAAACACTTGAAAAACCTTCGAATAACATGGTTATTGAAGTACCTTCGGAAGAAGGGATGGAAATTTATGTTTTTGATGGCCCTACCATGAAAGAGGCCCTACAACGGTATAATCTTTTTTCGGGCGGAGGATGTATGGTTCCTGCCTGGGGGCTTGGTGTTAAGTACCGTGGAAAGGGAGATTTTAATGATACTAAGGCATTTAACATGGCAAGCTATTTCAGGAAAAATAGCATACCATGCGATATGTTTGGCCTTGAACCTGGTTGGCAAACCGTAGCATACTCCTGCTCGTTTGTGTGGAATACAAAGTTATTTCCTGATCCCGATCGGTTCGTAAACCGTATGGATAGCCTCGGGTTTAAGCTTAACTTGTGGGAACATGCTTATGTTTTCCCAACATCGCCCTTGTTCGATCAGCTAAAGGAGATGGCAGGAGACATTCCGGTATGGAAAGGGCTGGTTCCTGATTTTGTAAATCCACAGGCCCGCGAAATTTTTGGAGCTTATCACGAGAAAACTCTTGTGAATAAGGGGATTACTTCGTTTAAGCTGGACGAGTGCGATGCTGCTGATTACAAGGATGCTGCAGCACAATGGAGCTTTCCCGAACTAACCCGGTTTCCATCGGGGATCGACGGGGAACAGATGCACCAGGTTTTTGGCATCTTGTATCAAAAAACCCTGCTCGATGTTTTTAACCGAAACAATAAACGCACCCTGCTCGATGTAAGATCGTCACAGGCCTTTGCATCTCCTTATCCGGCATCGCTTTACAGCGATATGTACGACCATCACGAATTTGTTCGTATGATCTCAAATGCCGGGTTCTCGGGACTTTTATGGTCGCCCGAAATACGCGAAACAAAATCGGAAGCCGATTTAATTCGTCGGGTACAAACGGGGGTGATGTCGGCTCAGTTGTTGTTTAACTCGTGGTATTTAAGCAATCCACCCTGGTTGCAATACGATCAGGTGAAAAATAACTGCAATGAATTTCTGCCCAATGCGAAGGAGCTGGAATCGAAAATTCGCAAACTTCTTGAGCTGCGGATGAGCCTTATTCCTTATCTGTATTCGGCATTTGCCAACTATCATTACCAGGGTATTCCTCCATTTCGAGCTTTAATTGTCGATTATCCTTCTGATTCAAACGTATATAACCTTGACGACGAATATATGATTGGCGAAAGCCTACTGGCAGCGCCCTTTATCGACGGGGCAAGTAAACGCAAGATTTATTTACCTGAAGGCGTGTGGTACGACTTTAATACCAATGAAAAGTACGAGGGGAACAAACATTACGAGATTGAAATGTCGCTTGATCAAATACCTTTGTTTGTAAAAGATGGCACCATTTTACCACTGGCAAAACCATTGCCTTATATTTCAGAAAATACGGTTTTCGAAATTTCCTGTCATATTTATGGAAGTAATTGTAAACCAATGCCTTTATTCGAAGACAATTCCTATACATTTGATTATCAGAAAAATAAATTTAATTGGATAACGCTCGAATGGAACGGCCAAAAAGGAAAAGTAACTAAAACCGGAAATTACCAGGGGAAATGCTACAAAGTGGTTGACTGGATAAAACATGAATTACCATATAAAAACCTTTAAAACAAAATTAAAGATGAAAACAACTTTTTTCTTATTCGCATTACTAATGATCTTTTCAACGTATTCGTATTCACAGGATTGGCCAAATTTCAACCGATACCGGGCCGATAACGAAAAAATAGGATTGCCAGCTCCGGGCGAAAACCGGATTGTATTTATGGGCAATTCGATAACCGATGGCTGGAGCAATGCCCGTCCCGAATTTTTCTCAGGCAAACACTACGTTAACAGGGGAATTAGCGGTCAAACCACGCCACAAATGTTGGTTCGTTTCCGGGCCGACGTAATCAAACTTAAACCAGCAGTTGTAGTTATCCTGGCCGGAACCAATGACATTGCCGGCAATACAGGTCCATCAACCATCGAGATGATCGAAGACAATATTGTTTCGATGATAGAACTGGCAAAAGCAAACGACATCAAAGTAGCTTTATGTTCCGTTTTACCTGTTTATGATTATCCCTGGAAACCAGGTCTTAAACCTGCTGAAAAAATCATTGCACTAAACAAACTGCTGAAAGCCGATGCCAATAAATACGGGTTAATCTATGTCGATTATTTTTCAGCGGTGGTTGATGCCCGAAAAGGAATGAAAGCTGAATATTCGGGCGACGGTGTCCATCCCAATGTTGAAGGCTATAAAGTGATGGAACCTTTGGTGGAAGAAGCCATCCGAAAGGCGTTAAATCAAAAGAAGTAACCTTGCTGATATGCGGCTACCTGTTTTTTTAATCTTTCTGATGTGTTCAGTCCTGAGTTTTGGCTTAAACTCAAAACATTTGGAACTTAAATCGCCCGACAACAATGTGCTGGTCGATATTTGTATTGCTGAAAAGATCACTTATTCAGTGAATTACGGGCCGAAGGTAATCTTGTTGCCTTCAGCCATCTCCATGAAACTGAAAAATGGATTAATCCCAGGCAACTATCCAAAACTAAAAAACAGCCGGAAGCAATCAGTTAACCAGGTTATTTACCCTGAAATCAGGCAAAAAAGAGCGAAAATAAATGATGTTTATAACGAGCTGGAATTGAACTTCAACGGAAATTACAGCCTTGTTTTCAGGGCTTATAACGACGGAATAGCTTACCGGTTCAAAACAGCATTCGACAACGAAGTTACGGTGTACGACGAAGAATCGGCCTACCGGTTTTCGTCGAACGACACGGTTTATTTTGCACAGGTAAATTGCGATGCAAAACCGGAGCAGGATTGTTTCCACACCAGCTTTGAGGAAAACTATAAAACTTTACCTATCAGCGAAATAACAACAAAAAACATGGCCTATTCGCCAGTAATTGTGTGCCTGGATAACCTGAAAGTTGCCATTACCGAATCGGATTTGACCGATTATCCGGGTATGTTTATTACCGGAACCAACGACGGAACCTATACATTAAAGGGTAAGTTTGCCCCATATCCATCGAAAGAAAAATCGGTTGATTTTTACAGCGTAGTTTCTGAGCGGGCCGACTATATTGCAAAAACCAGGGGAACCCGCTCTTTCCCCTGGCGAATGCTGATTATAGCGCCCAAAGATGGCGACCTGATTGAAAATGACATGGTTTACCGGCTGGCAGGCCAATCACAGCTCGATCGTCCAACCTGGCTAAAACCGGGCAAAAGCACTTCGGAATAGCTGTTCGACAATAACATTTACGGGGTTGACTTTAAATCGGGCTATAACACCAATACCTACAAATATTACATCGATTTTGCCGCCAAATTCAATCTTGAATATGTTTTGTTTGATGCGGGCTGGTCGTCGTGGACCGACTTGTTCGAACTTACGCCCGGCATGGATATGGAATACCTGACCTCGTATGCCAGGGAAAAGGGAGTTGGCCTGGTGCTGTGGACTTCGGCCCATGCGTTGAGCAGGCAAATGGATGCAGCGCTTGACCGGTTTAAAGCATGGGGAATTAAAGGAATTATGGTCGATTTTATTGATCGCGATGACCAGAAAATGATTGCTTTTTTTGATAAAGTAGCCGAAGAAACTGCCAAAAGACAATTGTTCGTCGATTTCCACGGATGCCCGAAACCTGCCGGGTTAAACCGCAGATTTCCCAACGTGTTAACGATGGAAGGCACTATGGTTCAGGAATATTACAAGTTTGGCGATAAACTTTCGCCTGAGCATGAGTTGCGTATTCCGTTTATCAGGGGGCTGGCCGGCCCGCTCGACTACGAACCGGGAAACATGAAAAATGAAACACACGAAAACTTCAAGCCCATGAGCAACAAACCAACAAGCCTGGGTACAAGGATACACCAGATGGCCATGTTCCTGGTTTATGAAAGCCCGTATGCCAAAATGGGCGGAAATCCTTCCGACTACCTGAAAGAGCCTGAATTCACTCAGTTTATTGTAAATATTCCTACGGTTTGGGACGAAACCAAGGTGATTGACGCAAAACTTGGCGACTATGTTGTGATTTTGCGCCAGGCAGCAAATGGAAATTACTACCTCGGTGCAATGAACGACTGGACTCCCCGTGAATTTACCGTTGATTGCTCATTCCTGAAATCGGGAAAATTTGAGCTTGAAATTTATAAAGACGGTATTAATGCTGACAGGTACGCCAGCGATTACAAACATGAAATTCTGGAGATAAACAACACTTCGTCGCTCAAAATTCAGTTGGCACCAGGCGGTGGCTGGGTTGGTAAAATCAGGAAGTTATGAAAGCGATATTTATCTTCTATTTTTTTATGATTTTAGGTAGGAAGATTTTGATTATTTTTCCACCTTTAAATATCATTGAGAACTTTGATACTAAACTAATTTAAGTCGCTAGTTATACTATGAGTTTATTAAGTGTAAAGCCACAATAAACGTTACCAATTTGATCAGAAACTTTTTAAAGGTACCGCGTGTGGTCCTAAGGAATGGGCCTTTATCTTGCTAAATGATGTCTCTAACAATATCTGTGTGCAAATAATAACAAAAGCAGTTACAAAATATTTTTGTAACTGCTTGATTTTAAATTTGTGGGCCCAACTGGGCTTGAACCAGTGACTCCCTGATTATGAGTCAGGTGCTCTAACCAACTGAGCTATGGGCCCTGAAATATGTTGTACTTCAAATTTCGGTGTGCAAGTTTACAGAATTCATCGCGATTTCACAAGTACTGAAATCAATTTTCAGTAGATTCTACTTCACTTTTTACTAGATCTTCATTGTCGTTTTTATTTTCTTTGCACGAATCTATTTTTTCTTTTTCACCTAGTTTATTGAATAATTTCCGGTAAAAAAGAATTATTGAGAAAATACCAATAGATATAGAAGAATCGGCAACATTAAAAACCGGACGAAAAAACTCAAAGTCACTACCTCCCCAAACGGGAACCCAACTTGGGAAAATCCCCGATACCAAAGGAAAATAGAACATGTCTACAACCCGTCCATGCAGAAAAGTAGCATATCCGCCTTCATCTGAAAAGAGAGTTGATACCTTACCAACGCTATCGTTAAATATGAGACCATAAAATGCACTGTCAATTATATTACCAATAGCTCCGGCAAAAATCATAGAAACACAAGCAATAAATCCCATTGGTAAATTACGCTTTACCAATTTTAGAATATACCACCCAATAATAAAAACAGCTGCAATACGAAATAAGCTAAGGAAAATTTTACCATAACCACCCCCAAATTCAAATCCAAAAGCCATACCATTATTTTCAACAAAATGGATACGGAACCAGCTACCAATTACGTTAAATTCTTCACCCAAAGTCATGTGTGTTTTGATCCATATTTTAAGTACCTGATCAATTAATAGCACCACAACAACAATGAGAATTGATTTTTGTAGTTTCGACATCTTTTATCTTATAAAAAAATGATTGGAAGTGTTTCTCTTCCAATCATCAGTAAAATATTTAAATATAACTTATTTCAACCCATTTTTAGCGTCAATACTTAATGTCGCATGTGGAACAGCTCGTAAACGTTCTTTCGATATAAGTTTACCTGTCTCACGGCAAATACCGTAAGTTTTGTTCTCAATACGAACCAACGCGGCTTGTAAATACTGGATAAACTTTTGCTGACGTTGAGCAAGTTTGCCGGCTTCTTCTTTTGACAACGTGGCAGCACCTTCTTCCAAAACCTTAAAGGTTGGCGATGTGTCCTGAGTATCATTACCATCGCTCTGAGTTATGGAGCTTTTGTACATTTCAAAGTCCTTCTGGGCTTTTTCGAGTTTGTCAAGAATTATGGCTTTAAATTCTTGCAATTCTTCATCCGAGTATCTGTTCTTCTCACTCATAACAATAAGCTTTAATTCAGTTCCTGATTAGGGTAACATTTACCTCAGACCTTAAAAGTATAAAAATATTTCGATTCAAAGTATGCCTTTAAGTATTCTGAGTACATTACAATATTATGAATTCCGGATTACCTGAATCCGTGCTTCAACATCTGCATCAATCTCAGCTAAATTTGAATTTGCTTCATCAAGTGAATCCACCATAACTAACTCAGAAGCAAGGGTTTGATTACTTATATATTCTGAAAAGTTCATCACAGCCTGATTGTAAAAATCGTGCTTCTGAATTTTCAGAACAATGCGATCGGTCACTTCAAAATCGCTGTCCTTGCGGATGTTCTGAATTTTGTTGATGAACTCACGAGCAATTCCTTCCTGTTTCAGTTCTTCAGTAAGATTGATGTCGAGCGCGATGGTCAAGCCGCCTTCCGAGGCAACCAACCATCCGGGAATATCTTCTGTCTGTATTTCAACATCTTCCAATCCAATCAAAATTTCCTGTCCTTCAATGGTTAATGGATAATTTCCTGATTTTTCGAGCTGGCCAATGTTGTGCTGGCTAAATGCGGCAATTTCTCCTGAAATCTGTTTCATCAGTTTGCCGTATTTTGGGCCGAGAGTTTTAAAGTTTGCTTTTATTTTTTTCTTGATAATTCCTTCTGAATCAGTGATGTATTCAACTTCCTTCACGTTTACTTCTAAAAGGATGATGTTCTTTACCGCTTCGAAATGGACTTTGAACTCAGGGTTCAAAACCGGCACCATGATTTTTGCCAGCGGCTGGCGAACTTTCAGCTTTTCTTTGCGACGCAGAGCCAAAATCATCGACGAAGCTTTTTGCGCCAAATCCATTTTTTGTTCCAGATCGACATTGATCAGCGACTCGTCGCACGATGGGAATTCTGCTAAATGCACGCTCTGATCGGTTTCTTTGCCGGTGATTTTATTCAAATCGGTATAGAGCAAATCGGCATAGAACGGTGCGATTGGCGCCATCAGTTTGGCAATCGTGTTCAAGCAAGTGTACAGCGTTTGGTAAGCCGAAATCTTGTCTTTATCGTACGATCCGCCCCAGTAGCGTTTACGGCTCAAGCGAACGAACCAGTTGCTCAGGTTTTCGGAAACAAATTCTGAAATAGCACGTCCTGCGCGGGTTGGCTCGTAGCTTTCGTAGCTTTCGCCCACTTCTTTTACCAGCGAGTTGAGCAATGAAATGATCCACTGATCAATTTCAGGACGTTCGCTTACCGGAATTTCTTCTTCGGAATAGGTGAAGCCGTCGATGTTGGCATACATCGCGAAGAAGTTGTACGTATTGTATAGTGTTCCGAAGAATTTGCGTTTCACCTCGTCAACACCAGCCATGTCAAATTTCAGGTTGTCCCAAGGCTGCGAGTTGGTAAGCATGTACCAGCGCAGCGGGTCGGAACCATTGTCTTCGATGGCGGCAAACGGCTCGATGGCGTTGCCCAAACGTTTCGACATTTTGTTGCCGTTTTTGTCGAGCACCAAACCGTTCGAGATAATGTTTTTGAACGACACAGACTCGTCGATCATCGTTGCAATAGCGTGCAGCGTGAAGAACCAGCCACGGGTTTGGTCAACCCCCTCGGCGATGAAATCGGCCGGGAAAACCTCGTTGAATTTTTCCTTGTATTCGAACGGATAGTGGCGCTGCGCGTAAGGCATGGCGCCCGAATCGAACCAAACGTCGATCAGGTCGGGCTCGCGGAACATTTTCTTTCCTGAAGCCGAAACCAAAACGATGTCGTCAACAAACGGACGGTGCAGATCGATTTTATCGTAGTTTTCTTTCGAGTTGTTGCCCACTTCGAAGCCTTCGAAAATATTTTTATCCATCACACCGGCGGCAACTGCGGCTTTAATTTCGGCCATCAGTTCTTCGGTTGAGCCAATACATTTTGCTTCCGAACCATCTTCCGTCCGCCAGATTGGGAGCGGAGTTCCCCAGAAACGCGAGCGGCTCAGGTTCCAGTCAACCAGGTTTTCGAGCCAGTTGCCAAAACGTCCGGTTCCGGTTGAGGCTGGTTTCCAGTTGATGGTATTGTTGAGCTCAATCATTTTATCTTTTACCGCGGTTGTGCGGATGAACCATGAATCCAGCGGATAATACAGAATCGGTTTATCGGTTCTCCAGCAATGCGGATAGTTGTGCACGTGTTTTTCAACCTTGAAGGCTTTGTTCTCTTTTTTCAGCATCACACAGATGTCGATGTCGAGCGTGGCATCGTCTTCGGTGAGTGTATCGTCGTAAGCATTTTTCACGAAGCGACCGGCATATTCCGAATAAGCTTCCACATTCACATATTCTGAAACGAATTCAGGAGACATATTTTCAACCAAAAACATACGTCCGTTGCGGTCAACCAGTGGCTGGCGTTTGCCTTCGCGGTCGTCAACAATCAATGGCGAAATGCCGCTCTGTTTGGCTACGCGGTCGTCGTCTGCACCAAAAGTTGGCGCAATATGCACGATTCCGGTACCATCTTCGGTCGTTACAAAATCGCCGGTAATCACGCGGAAAGCATCGCCTTTCGGTTTTACCCAGTTGATTAGTTGCTCGTAGCTTACACCTTCGAGTTGAGTTCCTGTATATTCAGCCAATACTTTGTATGGGATTTTCTTGTCGCCAACCTGGTACTCCTCCAAAGCAAGCTCTGCATTCTTCGGATCGAAATGTGTTGCCAACAGGTTTTTAGCCAGAATTAAAGTGACGGGTGCACCTGTATATGGATTGAAACTGCGAACTTTTACATAGGTGATTTTCGAGCCAACGCAAAGGGCGGTGTTCGATGGCAAGGTCCAAGGTGTAGTTGTCCAGGCCAGGAAGTACAAATCGGTATCTACATTTTCAAACAGAAATTCCGACTTTTCATTCCGGATAGCTTTAAACTGGGCAACAGCAGTGGTATCTTTCACGTCGCGGTAGCAACCCGGCTGGTTCAGCTCGTGCGAGCTAAGTCCGGTTCCGGCAGCAGGTGAAAAAGGCTGTATAGTGTAGCCTTTATATAGTAAATCTTTATTGTACAATTGTTTCAGTAACCACCAGACGGTTTCGATGTAACGATTGTCGTAAGTAATGTACGGATCGTCCATGTTCACCCAGTAGCCCATGCGACGGGTGAGTTCTTCCCATTCGCGGGTATATTTCATTACTTCGGTGCGGCAGGCCTTGTTGTATTCGGCCACCGAAATAGTTTTGCCAATGTCATCTTTGGTGATTCCAAGCATTTTTTCCACGCCCAATTCAACCGGAAGTCCGTGAGTATCCCAGCCTGCTTTGCGGTGAACGCGGTAGCCTTTCATGGTTTTGTAGCGGCAAATCGTATCTTTAATGGCGCGTGCCATCACGTGATGAATTCCGGGCATCCCGTTGGCCGAAGGCGGTCCTTCGTAAAAAACAAAGGTTTGATGTCCTTCGCGGGTTGTTATACTTTTGTGGAATGTATCATCATCTTCCCATCTTTTCAAAACATCTTTATTGATTTGGGAAAGATCTAATTGCTTGTAAACCTGAAATTTATTGCTCATTTTAATGAGATTTATAGCCTTATTTTTTGAAAGGTACAAATATAGAAAAAAATGGGTTTGGTATCAGATATAAATACCTGTATGAAAGAATCGATGAAAATGCAATAAATTATTAATATTCAGCAATGATTGACAATGAAAATAAAAAAGCCAGATAAGATACCTGGCTTCAAAATATACTTGTTTTTTCAGTGCTATTCAATGAATTTGTAGCCAATTCCCTTGAGGGTTTTAATCTGATCGTTACCAATTTTTTCGCGAAGTTTACGAATGTGAACATCGATAGTGCGGTCGCCAACGACCACATTGTCGCCCCAAACCGAATAGTAAATTTCTTCGCGGGTAAATACCTTTCCAGGTTTTGAAACCAACAGAGAAAGTAATTCAAATTCTTTACGAGGCAATATCATTTCTTCACCATCTTTGATAATCAGGTATCGTTCCTTATCAATAATAAGATTACCAATAGTCATTGTATTGGTGCTTTCTGCGACAGTTGTTGGTGTTGTATTAACTGTTGAAGTACGTTTGAGCAATGCTTTTACCCGACTAACCAAAACTTTCGGACGAATAGGTTTGGTAATATAATCGTCGGCACCAGCTTCAAATCCGGCAATCTGCGAATAATCTTCGCCACGGGCTGTCAGAAAAGCGATAATTGTATTTTGTAATGAAGGAATTCTACGGATTTCCTCGCAGGCAGCAATGCCATCCATTTCGGGCATCATCACATCCAGAATAATTAAATCCGGTAGAGTCTTCTCTGCCACTTTTATTGCTTCTGCACCATTTTGGGCAGTATACACTTTGTATCCTTCTTTCTCAAGATTGTAGCTGATAAATTCAAGAATATCAACTTCGTCATCGACCAACAGAATTTTTGATTGATTCTCGCTCATAGTAATGCTGAATTTGAATTTAAAAGTAAAGATTCCTTTTGGAACAGTTGATATATTTTCATAAAAAATGCTATAAAATTTAGCATTCAGATTTTTATCAAATTATTTTTCCAGGTTAACCGAATTTTTATTTACGCTTGCTTTTTGTAAAGTAAACGTAAAAGTGGTCCCTTTATCCGTGGCGCTCTTTACATTAATTGTCTGATTATGTGCTTCTATTATGTGTTTCACAATTGACAATCCAAGACCTGTACCTCCCTGCTCGCGTGAACGTGATTTGTCAACACGATAAAAACGCTCGAAAATGCGATATTGGTCAGCTTTATCAATCCCGATACCATTGTCGCTTACCTCTATCAGAATAGTTTCATGCAGATCGTAAAAGCCAACTTTAACATATCCTTTCTTTTTCCCATACTTTATAGCGTTTCCAACCAGATTATTCATCACCTCCATGATACGCTTTTTGTCAGCAAGAACCATTATTGGCTTATCGGTCTTGGTGACGAACTGAAGTGAGATATTTCGTTCGTTGGCCAGCATTTGCGCCAAGTCAAATACATCTTCGGTTAGTTTTACTATATCTAATTCAATAAAATTAAGTTTCAGTTCTCCAGATTCGAGTTTAGTAATCGATTCCAAATCTTCAACAATAGAGATCATTCGATCTATACTTTTTTCGGTTCTCTGAAGGTAAAGCTTGTTAATTTTAGGATCGTCGATACCACCTTCAAGCAATGTCAGTACATATCCCTGTATATTAAAAATGGGCGTTTTTAATTCGTGCGATACGTTCCCAACAAACTCCTTACGGTATTTTTCGAGGTCTTTCAGCCGGGCAATTTCTTCGGTTTGTGTTTTGGCCCATTCTTCAACTTCGCGCTGAACATGCGAAATATTGGTTGTTTTTATCGTATCAAGTAATGTTTCATCTTTACCGCTGATTGGCACTTCCCTGATGGTTTTATAGATTGGTCTGATTTTGTCGTTGATGTAGCGGTTCAGGATAAACAGAACAAGAAAATAGCAAAGGGCGCCAAACGCAATAACGAAAATAATGGAATACGTCAGACCGAAATCTTTTTTCGATTGGAACAGAAAAAATCCAAAATTCGAAATCAAAAGCAGACTCGTGATGTAAAGCGACAGCCTTTTGGCAGAGTAGGTCTTCATATTCGATTGTTTCTCAAATTCAATGCAAAAATAATTGAATTTATCAGGCTTAGGTAATTTTCAAAAAACTAATGATAATGTTTGTCGGATGTTTAATGATAAATGCAAAAATTATCACTTCGAGGACAAAAAATCCGGGTCGGTCATGGCCCGGATTTCTATGTTTCTATAAGTTGAAAGCTTTCTTAATCTGCTCAACGTAATCGAGTTTCTCCCAGGTAAACAGCTCAACGTCGAGCTCAACTTTACCATTGTAGGGCGATTCGAATACTTTCTTCACCATCTGAGGTTGACGTCCCATGTGGCCATAAGCAGCCGACTCGCGGTAAATCGGGTTACGTAGCTTCAGTCGCTGCTCAATAGCTGCCGGGCGCAAGTCAAATATTTCCTGAATTTTTTCGGCAATTACCGAATCAGAAAGACCATTAACGGCTGTGCCTTTGGTTTCGACATAAACACCAACGGGTTTAGCAACACCAATTGCATAAGAAAGCTGCACAAGCATTTCGCTCGAAACTCCGGCAGCAACCATGTTTTTAGCAATGTGGCGTGCCGCATAAGCTGCCGAACGGTCAACTTTCGATGGGTCTTTTCCAGAAAAAGCACCACCACCATGAGCGCCGCGGCCTCCATAAGTATCAACAATAATTTTGCGGCCGGTTAAGCCTGTGTCGCCATGAGGCCCGCCAATCACGAATTTTCCGGTCGGATTAACGTGGTAAATAATGGCATCGTTAAACAATACTTGCACACGTTCGGGCAATTGAGCTTTCACACAAGGGATCAGGATTTCAATCACGTCTTTCTTGATTTTGGCAAGCATCGGCTCATCAGCATCAAACTCGTCGTGCTGGGTTGACACAACAATCGTGTGAATCCGTTTGGGCGAATGATCGTCGTTGTATTCGATGGTTACCTGCGATTTTGAATCGGGGCGCAGATAAGTCATTTGCTTTTGTTCGCGCCGAATAGCAGCCAGTTCAACCAAAATGCGGTGCGATAAATCGAGCGGCAGCGGCATGTAGTTGTCGGTTTCGTTGGTTGCAAAACCAAACATCATTCCCTGGTCGCCAGCACCCTGATCCATTTTGTCGGCTTTATCAACTCCGCGGTTGATATCGGGGCTTTGCTCATGAATAGCATTCAACACGCCGCACGAATCGCCGTCGAAGCGATATTCAGCCTTGGTGTATCCAATTTTGTTGATTACCTGACGTACAGTTTCCTGAACATCAACATACGTTTTTGATTTTACTTCGCCGGCAACAATAACCTGGCCGGTAGTAACCAGTGTTTCGATGGCAACTTTCGAGTTGGCATCGTGTGCGAGAAACTCGTCTAAAAGAGCATCCGAAATCTGATCGGAAACTTTGTCGGGATGGCCTTCAGAAACTGACTCGCTTGTGAAAAAATAACTCATAATCTGATGAATTTAGTTACCCGAAACAACAGCAAATTAGCCGGTTGTGTTCAGGCAATGAATTATACAATTAAAAGTTGTGGGTAAACGATCGAAAAGCAAAAGTTAAAGCGGACTCGTTTTAGCATTTTTTTCCGTGGTTGCAATCAGAACAAATTTATCCACATATCGGGGGCAAAAATACAAATTTTACGAATAGAAAAAAGTCGTTTGCCGAGAGTTCACAAAATTTCAGGTAACAAACGACTCTTTTCTTAGTTATTTGGTAAGCCCTTGAAACACATTTTCCAGGCTTTGTTGCTGTTCTTTCAGGGTAAGTAACACAAGTTTATTCTGAACCGCGAACCCAAATATAGCAGGCCGCAAATCGTTTTTGCTCCCCGATTCGAGCATGAAGGTTGTCACCGTAAGTTGTTCGATTTTTCCTACGCCTGAAATAGTTGAAAGTGCTTTCAAATCTGGCGATTTATCAAATTCAACAAACACTTTCTGATACTGAATAAACTGATCGCCTTTCACCTGATCGATGGCCCCATCAGCAGCTACTTCGCCTTTGTTAATAATGATTACACGATTGCATATTGCTTCAACCTCCTGCATAATGTGGGTCGAAAGCATCACTGTTTTGTTGGTGCTGATTTGCTTAATCAGGTTCCTTATTTCTTCCAGTTGGTTGGGATCCAAGCCGGTTGTTGGCTCATCCAGAATCAGCACTGCCGGGTCGTGAATCAGCGCTTGAGCCAGGCCAACCCGCTGCCGGTAGCCTTTTGACAATGCCCCAATTTTCTTATGCTGCTCGACTTTCAACCCGGTTAGCTCAACCATTCGGTCAACTTGTCTCTTTTTATCCTGAATTTTGTAGAAGCCAGCTACCATTTCAAGGTATTCTTTCACGTACAAATCGATGTAAAGCGGATTGTTTTCGGGCAAGTACCCAATTTGCGAACGAATGCCTATATTGTTCGATTCCACTTTTTCGCCGTTAATTGTTACATATCCTTCGTCGGCGGCCAGGTACCCCGTGATAATTTTCATCATCGTCGATTTGCCAGCTCCATTGGGCCCTAAAAATCCTACCAGTTCTCCCGTTCCTATTTCAAAAGAAACTTGGTTCAACGCCTTTTGTGTCCCGTAAAACTTACTGACTTCTGCTATTTTGATGGTCATTACTGCGTCTTTTTTTACTGTTCAAAAGTAAAGAATTAAACTGATCAGTTCGCTTGTTTGTTTTTGGAAACCGAAGATAAAACTGCCCGAACTCTATTTTGCAAAATAACGGTTGAAAACAAAAATCATTGTTTTTTGACTTTATGGTGTGGTTTGTCGAAAGACGTCTTTCGTTTTTCTTATCTTTAGTTTAAATTTGTCCCCCAACCCTATACACCGGTTTTAAATGAAGGATCAGAACTTTAACTACATTGAGGATTTAACAAAGTACCAGAGGCAGAAAACCTCAGAGGTTAAAATTGGGAATTTGTTGATGGGTAACCAGAATCCGATCCGAATTCAATCGATGACCGACACAGACACGAGCGATACGGAAGCTACTGTAGATCAGATCATCAGGATTATTAAAGCCGGAGCTGATTTGGTTCGGGTGACGGTTAAAGGAATCAGCGACGCCGAAAATCTGAAAAACATCAAGCGAGAACTTGTGTCGCGTGGGTTCGAAAATCCTTTGGTGGCCGACATCCACTTCAATCCGCATTTAGCTGAGATAGCTGCGCAGTACGTTTCGAAGGTGAGGATCAATCCGGGTAATTTCTACGATAAAAGGGCAAAATTTGAGCATCAGATATATACGGATGCCGAATACAAAAGCGAACTTCAGAAAATTGAAGAGCAATTTATTCCATTCCTGAAAATGCTGAAAGATACCAATACGGCGCTTCGTATTGGAGCCAACCAGGGTTCACTGTCTGACCGCATTATGAGCCGTTATGGCGATACGCCTGCCGGAATTGTGGAGTCGGTGATGGAATTTTTGCGCATCTGCCAAAAAGAGAGCTTCGAAAATGTTGTTATATCAATTAAATCGAGCAACACTCGAACGATGGTTTATACCGTACGTTTGCTCAATTACAAAATGAGGCTCGAAGAAATGTCTTATCCGCTGCACTTGGGTGTTACGGAAGCAGGCGAAGGTGAAGATGGGCGAATTAAATCGGCTATTGGAATTGGCGCGTTGCTTGCCGACGGAATTGGCGACACTATTCGCGTATCGCTTACCGAAAATCCAGAGAACGAAATACCAGTTGCAAAGAAGCTTATTAATCATATCGAGTCGTACAAATACCACAAGGCAATAAAAGCGCCTCTGTTTGCGCAAATTAACCCGTTCGAATACGAACGCCGCTCGGTACGGCCGGTTCTGCGTATGGGCGACAAAAATGTGCCCGTGGTAATGGTCGATTTGCGCGGACGAACACTTTCAGAAATACTTCCTTTGCGCGGAAAGCAAATTCCTGAATACTTCTTTAATAATCACGAGGTACTCGATCTGGAAGGAAATTCGTTCCCGGTTTTAACGCTGGAAGAATACTTATTTGGTGGTTCGCACTGGGGGCAAACCAAATTTATCCGCACGAACAAAGAAGAATTCGACCGGTTTATGACCGAAAATCCGGAGATTATTACCAAGCTGAAACAAACCCGCAAAACGGTACTGATTCTGGAAAGCTTCAACCGCAACCCGTTCGCCGATTTGCGCGCATTCTTTATGACGTTGGAATCGCACATTTGGAAAGTTCCGGTTATTATTTTCAGGAAATACGATGAACGCTACCTCGATAATTTACAGATAAAAGCTGCTGCCGATTTGGGCGGACTACTTATTGATGGCTATGGCGACGGAATTTGTATCACCAACGAATCGGAGCAAATTACGTTTACCGATTTGAAAGATTTGAGCTTCTCTATTCTTCAGGCCAGCCGCATGAGGCTAACTAAAACCGAATTCATTTCGTGTCCTGGTTGCGGACGCACATTGTTCGATTTGCACGAAACAACCGTAAAAATTAAAGCGCATTTTAATCACCTCGACCACCTGAAAATTGGGGTAATGGGTTGCGTGGTAAACGGGCCGGGCGAGATGGGCGATGTTGATTACGGTTTTGTGGGAGCAGGCCCCGGAAATGTTAACCTGTACAAAGGACAAAAGCTGATCAAAAAGCATATTCCTTTTGAATTTGCTGTTGAAGAACTCGAAACCATTATTCGCGAAAACGGCGACTGGAAAGACCGGGAAGTGTAAGAATATTTAGTCGCTGTTAGGAATTGCATACAGTCTCAATTATAGGCATTCAACTTTGCTGATCGATTAAGGTTGAAATCGCATAAAGCGGCACAATTTCGATATTTCCGTCGCGCCCAAAATTTTCGAGCGACGAACGTATCCCGCGGCTCAAACCCTTTTCCTTCATGAATAAACGCATACTTTGCATCTTGCCGCGGTAGCCCGACTTTATTTCAACCGGCACAATTTCATTGTTTTGCACAACCACAAAATCAACCTCGGCATTGCTTGCCCGTTCCTGTCGGTGCCAGTAAAAAAGCTGAGGCTTATCGTAAACAGTCGATGCCTTAATAAGTTCCAGTCCTGCATATATTTCGGCCAGTCCACCCTTGTTTACCATGTCCATTTCTTCAACAACCAGGTACTCGCGAATATTCAAACCCAATATATGCTGAAAAATGCCTGTATCGTAGAGTAAAACCTTAAATTTCTTTGGATCCATTTGAGCCCCGAGTGGCAACCCGTTGGCCGAAGTATGATAAATGGGATAGGCAAGCCCAGCCTTAAACAGCAATTCGAGCGTATCCTTTACCTGTGGAAGACTTGCCTTTGCCACCACATTCGAATACACAAACTTAGCTCCTGCTTGCTCAACAATACTTGCAAAGACCTCGCGAACACGGCTTTCGGGCACGCGTCGATGGTACTTCGAAAAATCGTCGCGGATCGACAATGCCAAGTCACTTAATACATTTAGTGCATCGTAGAGACTGTTGTTTTCGGCGACCTGCTTTACAACTTCGGGCATGCCGCCGGTTAGCAGAAACTTACGGAAATAGTCGTTCAGCTTTTCGTGAAAAACCGGATTCAGCGGATTGTCGGGCGAAGCATTCCTGATCATTTCCACGTATTGATCCATTTGATGGGCCATTAAATACTCGTTGAATGACATCGGGTACATAAACAACGAGCGTACTCGGCCAACACCAAACGAGGGTAATTCAGCCAAAGCAAATTCGAGCAACGAACCGGCTGCAATTACATGTAAACCAGGCTTGTTTTCGTAGAAAAACCGAAGAGCTGAAATGGCCTTGGGGCAGGCTTGAATCTCGTCAAAAAACAGAAGTGTTTCGCTTTCAATGATCGGTGTACCGAAAAAAGCAGCTAACTCGCGGCAAATACGGTTGGGCTCCAGATTTTGATTGAAAAAGGCAGATACCTCGGGATTTACTTCGAAATTAACTTCAACGAAATTGGTAAAAGTCTTTCCCAACTCGCGGACGGCAAAAGTTTTTCCTACCTGGCGGGCGCCGCGTAGTAAAAGAACCTTGCGCTCATTCGCTTCCTTCCACTGTATTAATTGCTTTGCTATTGTCCGCCTCATAATTACCTTTAATTCAGATTACAAATTACAAAAAAACCAAAAAGTCAAGGCAAATATAATACAAATACATCAAAAAGTCAAGGCAAAAGATTCGATAAAATACAAAAAAGTCAAGGCAAATATTCCTGAAACAGAATTTCGATCTTTTGCCCGGGCTCGAGCCAATACGTTTTCAGTCCTACTTTTTGGGCAGCTTCAATATTTGCATGGGCATCGTCAACAAACAGCGATTCTTCAGGATTTATTCCTGACAGCCGGATAATTTCCTGAAATGACTCCAGCGAAGGCTTTCGATAGCCAATCTCGTTCGAATAGAAATCTTTGTCAAACAGCGCCGACATTTCGAAACCATGCAATTCCCTGAAATCGGCGTGAAATTTATCGACATGAATAGCGTTAGTATTGCTGAACAGATAAATCCTGAAATCTTTGCGAAGGTTTTTCAGCAACTGAACCCGAATGGCAGGAATATCGAGTAGCATGGCTGTCCAGGCGGCATCGATATCGGCAAACGAAACAGCCTTGGGCAACAATCCCTGAACGCCAGCTCTAAACTCATCAGGCGTAAGCTGGCCCTGCTCCATGCGGTAAAATATGTCGTGATCGTAGGTAAGTCCTCTCTCTCCAACCAATTGCTCCATTCCAAGTTTGCCAAAAGCTTCAATGGTCCTTTTCGGATCAATATTCAACAAAACTCCGCCCAAATCAAAAACAATATTCTTTGCACCATTCAACAGTTCCATACTCATCGTATTTTTTAGGTCAGCAAAAGTCAGAAAAAAATTGGAATTTCGGTAAATGACGCGTTTCCCGATAAACTGATTTCTATCTTTGGGTGAAGATAAAACGACGAATATGGGAAACCCGCAAACGATTTGGTTTAGTCAGGAGAAAGGAGTTGTTGAAACGATTGATCAACGAGTCCTCCCGTTTCAGTATAAAATAATAGAAATCAGCAATTTATTTGAAGCAAGAGAAGCGATTTCGGACATGATCGTACGTGGGGCACCGTTAATTGGAGTAACCGCTGCTTACGGAATGTACCTGGCAGCTTCCAAAATGCGCGAAGATGATTTTGAGCCCGAGATGATTCGGGCCGCAAATTTTTTAAAATCGGCACGTCCAACAGCGGTGAACCTGGCGTTTGCTGTTGACGAGGCACTTTCGGTAATTTCCAGCGAACATTCGCTTTCCGAAAACCGAGAGGCTTTGCTCAATTATGCTGAAACCCTTAAACAACGGGAAATTGATTTCAGCAAAAAAATTGGCGAACACGGACTTGAATTGATTCGGGCAATTGCAGAAAAGAAAAATGGCCAACCAGTGCAAATTTTAACGCATTGCAATGCGGGGCGTTTGGCTTGTGTTGAGCTGGGAACAGCCACTGCACCCATTTATTTGGCACATCAGGCCGGAATTCCGGTGCACGTTTGGGTTGACGAAACCCGCCCGCGTAACCAGGGAGCCCGTTTAACCGCCTGGGAACTGGCCGATGCAGGCATCCCTCACACCGTAATCCCCGACAATGTTGGCGGACACCTTATGCAACACCATAAGGTTGATATGGCTATTGTTGGGAGCGACCGCACCACTTTGAATGGCGATGTCGCCAATAAGATTGGAACCTACCTGAAAGCATTGGCTGCTGCCGACAATGGAGTGCCGTTTTATGTGGCCTTACCATCGACAACAATCGACTGGAATTTAAGCGATGGCGTGACTGAAATACCTATTGAGCAACGCGATGGAGCCGAAGTACATTCGATGGAGGGCATTGTCGACGGCGAAATTTCTACTTTCCGTGTTGTTCCTGAAACCAGTGCTGTGGCCAATTACGGCTTCGATGTTACGCCTGCACGCCTGGTAACCGGATTAATTACCGAGCGCGGAGTTTGCAGAGCAAATCGCGAAAGTATTCTGAAACTTTTCCCTGAAAGGAACCTATAGTATGAACGAAGGATACATCAAATTTCAAATCGATTGGACGAAAAAAGAGCTTCGTATTTCGGAGAAAATATTTGATAATCTTGAAAAATACCGATCGGAATTGTATCAGCTTGGCCTCATTGGTATGTATCCCAACGGTATTGGTTTTGGAAATATTTCAGTAAAAAATTCGCTAGACTCATTTTATATAACCGGCAGTGCAACAGGTAAATATCCCAGCCTTCAAATGGAACATTATGCCGAAGTTTTGTCGTACGATTTTGAGCAAAATTCGCTTTCGTGTGTTGGGCTGACAAAAGCCTCAGCCGAAAGTCTGACTCATGCGGCTGTTTATGAAGCCATTCCCGAAGTTCGTGCTGTTGTTCATGTACATTGCTTTTGGCTGTGGGAAAAACTTCAGGAGAACTACCCAACCACTTCGCCCGAAATTGAATACGGAACCCCTGAAATGGCCATTGCTGTTCGGGCTTTGGCTAAAGAAGTAGCAGCACAGGAACACAAAATAATTGTGATGGGCGGGCACGAAGAAGGAATTCTGGCATTTGGTAGAAATCTGGAAGAAGCAACAAACGAAATTATCAAAATCTATAATCGTTATCAAAATGACTAAAATCGCAATCATTGGCGGATCGGGACTCGAAAATCCGGCCATACTTAAAAATGCTACAGAATTACTTATTGATACGCCTTTCGGGCCAACCTCATCCGACTTTAAATGCGGAACGATTAACGACCGCGAGGTTGCCATTTTGTCTCGCCACGGGCGGCAGCATACCATTCCGCCCACGCAGGTAAATAACCGCGCCAATATTTGGGCGATTCGCGAAATTGGATGCACTCACATTATTGCAACCACAGCTTGCGGAAGCCTTCGTGAAGAGATTGGACGCGGCGATTTTGTCGCACTCGATCAGTTTATCGATTTCACCCGCCATCGTGCAGTAACGTTTTTTGAATCGTTCGAGCCAAAGCAAATGAAACATACTCCCATGGCCGATCCATTCGATAGTTTTCTTCGTTCGAAACTCATAGAAACTGCTCAGGAATTAGGCATTAAGCTCTTTGAAAAAGGAACAGTGATCACCATTGAAGGCCCCCGGTTTTCGACCCGTGCCGAATCGAATATGTTCAGGTTGTGGGGTGCCGATGTGATCAATATGTCAACAGCTCCTGAAGCTATTTTGGCCAATGAACTCAGAATTCCGTATGCCGCAGTGGCCATGAGTACCGATTACGATTGCTGGAAAACCGACGAAGCTCCCGTTACCTGGGGCGATGTATTGAAAGTATTTAACGCCAACGTAAATCATGTTATTGATTTACTGGTGTATACCATTGGTAAGATTTAGTTGGGAACTTCACTTTAGAATAATTTTAATTTTTCATTGTTATCCCGTGAAAAAAGAGATTCTTTGCTTCGCTCAGAATGTCAGCTTATCACATAACTCGTTGATTGTCATATCGAACGAAGTGATAAATCTTAAACTAACAGGTATTGTAAAGATTTTATCGGACAATAGTGTAATTTTTTCAGAGAATTGATTAAAAATCAGATTTTTTTGGCACACGTTTTGAAATAAGCTAATATGAAAGTTGTCTCAAAGCCATGAACAATTTTAGATATTAGCGGTCAATTTACGAAGGTTAAAAGAGAAAAGGTTTTATATTGACCAACCAATAAAAAGCCATTCTGAAATTTCAGAATGGCTTAATTTTTAACAGATTATATTCCTTAAATCTTATAATTCAATGGCGTGTCCGTTGTAGAAATCCAAAATTTTGGTCCGGAAGATGTATTCATATTTGGCTTGCAGCAAATCGCTTTTCGCCGTTAACAAATTATTCTTACTTTGATTGTATTCTACAGAGTTGATCATCCCAACGTTAAATTTTTCTTCGGTATAACGGAAGGCTTCCTGAGAAGAAACAACGGTTTTTTGGTTGGCTACATAGCGCTTGAAGGCTGCAAGCGCATTCGTGTAAGCCTGCTCAATATCTTTACGCAACAGGTTTTTGGTATTCTGCAAGGCAAGTTCTGTATTTTCAAGTTGAATTTGTGAATTGGAAACGCCATTGCGAGCCTGATAGTGATTAAATATCGGCACACTTAGTGTAACTCCAAAGCCATAACGTTCATTACTTTTTAACTGATCGCTAAATGCAATTTTATTCCCTTGATAATCCATATACTTATTGTTGTAATAGTTATAGTAGTTGCCATTCAACGATAATGAAGGCAACCTGTTTCCTTTGGCTATTAACAACTGATTACGGGCGCCTTCAAGTTTATATTCGGCACTTTTAACAGCAGGGCGTATTTCAACAGCATTTTTAAAAATGTCCATTGTATTAATCAAACTCATATTTGCAGTTATCTCAGGAAGAACAGGTTTTTCAACCAGGAAACTTTCGGTAGATGGCAGCTCAAGTTGCTGGTAGAGTGTTAAATAGGCTAATTGTAAACGGTTTTTTGCATTTACCACATTTAATTCTTCGCGAGCACTTTGAGCTTCTATTTCGAGTAAACTTCCTTTTGCCAAACTGCCTGCTTCAACTAGTTTTGTAGTTCGGTCAATCTGCAATTGAGTCATTTTAACCTGATCTTCGGCTACAGTCACCAGTTCGTCGGCAAACAGAATTTCGAGGTACGAAGCTGCAATGTTGAGCATCAAATCGTCTTTGGCTTTCTGTAAATCTTCGAGCGTTGACTTAAGGTCCATGTCAGCAACTTTTACTGCATTTTTAAGAGTAAAACCACTCCACAATGTCATGTTGGTACTTATACTTCCTGAAGTCGAATTTGAATTCACATTCAGATAGGTATTATCAGCACCCAGACTTCGGCCAAAACTCATGCTGTTTTGCATGCTGACATTCAGGTTGGGCAATAAATTTGATTTTGCCTGATTAAGCTGGTTGTTGTAATACTGCGTATTAAGGGTTTGTTGCTTAATCTGAATATTGTTCTTCAGCGCATAATCGATACACTTCTGGAGTGACCATTTGTCTTGTGCCCCAGCGCCTGTTACCGAAACAAGCACTACTAGAGCTGCAAGTAGACTGTATATTCGTTTCATTTGTTTGTTTTATTGTTGTTTGTGTTGCAAGGCAAAATAACTCATAATTCGAAACTTATCACTCATTTAAGCTTTTTTCTTTTCAGGTTCTTTTGCTTTCTTCGGATCAACTTTTTCACCTTTTACTTTGTCAGCTTTTGTCAAGCCTTCTGTAATTTCAATGTTGATTCCGTCTGAAATACCTGTTTTAACAACTCGCTTTTGGAAAACCTGCGGAGTTGCTGTTTCAACCTCTACAAATGCTGTGTCTTTATTGAACTTCAAATATCCTTCAGGAATAACCAGAACGCTGTCTTTCTTTTCAAGAACAATATTGGCATTTGCACTGTATCCGGCACGAATGAACTGATCTTCTTTCAAAACAACATTGGCCTTTATCTCAAACTGAATAGCTCCGTTTTCTTCTTTCCCTTTTGGGGCAATATATTCGAGTATCGCATTGAATTTGTCTTTTTCGATAGCTCCAATTTCAAGCTCAATGTTCATTCCTTCTTTGATCTTACCAACTTCAGTTTCATCAACTTTACCTTTAAAAATCATGTCCTGCATATCGGCAACAGTACAAATTGTTGTACCGTTGTTAAATGTATTCGATTGAATTACCGAGTTTCCTTCTTTTATTGGAACATCGAGGATCATACCGTTTACAGTTGAACGAACAAGCGTATTAGTAGCAGTTTGTGCCTTTTTTGTTACACCGTTTTTAATTAAATCGAGATTATTTTCGGCAGCCGACATTTCTTCCTTGGCCGATTCGTAGCTAACTTTGGCCTTTTTGTAGTCCTCGAACGAGATAACCTTCTGATCGAAGAGCTTTTGCTGACGGTCGAAATCAACTTTTGCGTCATCGAAACTAAGTTTTGCACGGTTGAGGCGGTTTTCGGCATTGTTCAAAGTCACCATATCAGGAATAATCTTAATTTTAGCTATTACCTGATCTTTTTTTACAAAGTCGCCGGCAACAATATATAACTCATCAATAATTCCCGAAACCTGCGGCACAATATCAATCTCTTTGCGCGGAACAACCGATCCGGTTGCAACAGTTTTACGAACTATATTACTTTTAAACGGATTTTTGGTTTCGTACACTTCAGGTACTTTCTTCGATTTAGTATAGAGGAAGTAAATTGTTCCTCCAAAAATTCCTACCAGGATAACAACTCCCAGGATTTTGAAAAATTTTCTCATAATTGGTCTTTTTATTGTTTCTGTTTCTGAATTAATTTATTACTTAATTATTTGGTAATCAGCAAATAGCTATTTTTGGCTTTTTCTGAATTATTCGTCTCTGATGGCATCAATTGGCTTAATACTAATAGCTCGTTTTGCAGGAATTAACCCGGCAAAAATTCCGGCAATAACCAAAACACCCAATGCCGATAAAGCCATTGTTAAGTTGACTTCAGGACGACGAAAGAACATTTCATCGCCACCTTTTTGCAATATACGGTTTAGCAATTCCAGCAACCCAACGCCAAGCGAAAGCCCAATATAACCAGCCATAACTGTTAAAAATACACTTTCAGCAACAATGTGTTTAATGACAGTAACCGGAGTAGCGCCAATTGCACGTTGTATTCCAATTTCAGGAGTTCTTTCTTTAATAATTACAAGCATGATATTGCTAACCCCAATTACACCTGCCAGCAATGTTCCAAGCCCAACAATCCATGTCAATACCTGAATACCAATAAACAAAGAATTAAATTTGAGGAACTCTTTTTCAAGGTTGAAAGAGCCCACAGCCTGTAAGTCTTCAGGAGCGATTTTATGACGATCTTTCAATATTTTTTTTAGTTTATCTTCCATATCGCTCACACTGGTTCCGGGCTTCGACGTGACCGAGAAGAAATAAACTCTGTTTCCATAGTTATATGCTTTACGCATGGTCGAAAAAGGAATAATGATTGTTTCTTCTTTCTTTCCACCGCCAATGTTCATCCGTGTTTCGGCATGAATGACTCCAACCACCTGATAATAAACTCCACTGATTTTCAGGTACTGCCCGATGGGATCTTCATCTTTTCCGAACATAGTTTCGGCAACGCGCTCACCAATGTTACACACCTTGCGTTCCTGGATGATGTCAATATCGTTGATCAACCTTCCTTTGATGGGAGTCCACTGGTCAATTTTGAAATAATCAGGATAATCTCCGTAAACATTAAATGCTCCAGTCCTTTCACCACGAATTGTATTATTTCCCGATTGCTGGTTTCCGAACAAACGTGGTGATAAATACTGAATTTCTTTAACATTATCACGGATATAATCCATATCGCCGGTTTCGTAGTTCCATCGGCGTCCACGCTGGAATCCGCCATAAGGAACGCTGGTTCTTTCAGTCCAGAAGAATGCCGAGTTAGTGGCAAAAGCCTTCACTCCGTCCATCACTCCATTTTCAAGGGCACGGCCTGCACCCGACATGATGATCAGCATGAAAATTCCCCAAAAAACACCAAATGCTGTCATAAAACTGCGCAACCGATTCTTTTTAAGAGCGCTAATAATTTCTCTCCACAAGTCAATATCAAACATAGCTAAGCCTCCTCTTTTATTCGTCGCGCAGAGCAACAATTGGTTTAATACTGGCGGCCCTTTTGGCCGGAATGTAACCTGCAAATGCTCCTGCAACAATTAACAAGAGAGTAGCATAAATTGCAATATTCAGATCGACAGTCGGATTCATGAAAATAGTTTCACTTTGATCGGTTGCTGCTGCTGCCCCAGTTGACTGAACCATAAAATAATTAATCATTTCCATAAGTCCGGTCCCCAAAACAAGTCCAATGTAACCAGCAAGTGTTGTAATCATGATTGATTCAAGTAAGATCAAACCGATAACCGAGGCCGGGCTTGCTCCTAACGCTTTTCTGATTCCAATTTCCTTGGTTCTTTCTTTTACAACAATGAGCATGATGTTACTAACACCAACAATACCTGCAATTAAAGTCCCAATCCCAATTATCCATATAAAAATCTTAATTGCCTGGAAAATCCTCATGGTTTGAATATAGTTCTCCAATTTATTGTAAAGTCCAATTGCACTTTCGTCTTTAGGATCAAATTTATGCTGACGGCCAAGTGCGTTTCTGATTTGTTCTTCGATAGCCTTGGTTTCTTCAAGCGTGCTGGCATTTATAGTCAGGGCCAAATTATGAAGCCGGTTATTACCGTTGAAAATCATTTGGGCTGTTGACAATGGCATGTAAGCATTTCTATTCCTTGTTGATCCGGGCTCGGTACAAACACCAACCACCTTAAACGGAACCATATTAATATTTACATATTCGCCAACAGCTTCATTATCTTTAAAAAGAGCTGATTTTATGTCAGCGCCAATTACAACTACCTTCCGGTTTTGCTGAATATCAATCTGGTTAATAAACCTTCCTTTTTCTATTTGCAGATTTTCTACATCGCGAAGTTGTGGATGACATGTAATGGTTGTGTATTCACCCGATTCTTTTCCGAATGAATAGCGGGTATTACCCATAAAATATCTTCCTGAAGTCACTCCAACACCAGGTACTTTTTGTACAATTTCCTGGTCTTGATTGTAGAACATGATATTTCTACCAGTTTTCATTCCTTCGTAAGGAAGAGTTGTTTTTCCTTGCCATATCCACATAGCGTTAACGGCATCGTTCATAAAGTTATTGGCTACGCCGTTACTTAAACCATTACCAGCACCGAGCAATATCATTAGCATGAAAATTCCCCAGGCAACTGAAAAACCTGTAAGGAAAGTCCGCATTTTGTTTTTTTTAATGGTGGCAAAAATTTCCTGCCATTTATCAATGTCGAACATGTTTTTTAGTTTAGGCAGTTTCCAGTTCTTTCATGTAGCTTTTCTTAAATTCTTTTAATTCACCGTTACGGATAATTTCGTGAATGCGTCCGTCTTTCAGGCGAATAATCTGACGGGTCATGGCAGCAATATCATGTTCGTGAGTAACGATTATTACTGTAATTCCCGAGTCGTTGATTTCTTTCAAAATTTCCATCACCTCGTACGAAGTTGCTGTGTCAAGCGCGCCGGTAGGTTCGTCGGCCAGGATAATTTTGGGCTTTGAGATAAGCGCCCGGGCAATGGCTACGCGTTGTTTCTGTCCTCCCGACATTTCATTTGGCATGTGGTTAGCCCAATCTTTCAACCCAAGTTTTTCAAGGTATTCCATTGCAATCTGGTTACGCTTCTTACGCGGAACACCTTTGTAATAAAGCGGAAGCGCTACATTTTCCATTGCATTTTTAAACGAAATAAGGTTGAAAGACTGAAAGACAAAACCGACCAAATCATTACGATACTGAGCAGCTTTTTTTTCGCTCATGTTTTGAATCAGATTGTCAGCCAGGTAATACGAACCTTCATCGTAATTATCGAGCATACCAAGAATGTTTAAAAGAGTTGATTTCCCCGATCCTGATGAGCCCATGATAGAAACAAAATCTCCCTGTTCTATCTGGAGGTCGATACCTTTAAGAACATGGAGACTGTTATTGCCCATTACATAGGACTTGTGAATGTTGTTTAATTTAATCATGGCATTGTTTTCTGTTAGTTTTCATTTCAAAAATCCAAAATCCAAATAGCTTAATCGCATTTTTTTCGATGAATGGCAGAATTTAACCCGCTAATGGAGAAATAACTCCTCTATTATAACACTCAACTCAAAAATACTAGTACTTGCCGTTCCGAACTTTGTTTATAAAAGCATAAGACGATTACATGCCTTATTCGTTACAAATATTCATGTTTTTTGTCTAAAAAAAAAACGATCCAAACAAATTACCAACAGAAAACCAATGACTTATAATATTATTCACATCAAAAGTCAAGATTTAATCCCGCAAATACTGTAGTTCCAGGCATAGTATAATATCTGTTTTGTTCATATCTCTGATTCAGCAAATTCTCACCATTTATAAATACCTCAGCAAACCGGAAAAAATAATATCCAATTCGAGCATTTACCAATGCGAAATCTTCGAAATGGGTTTGGGTTGAAGCATCGGTATCAAGGTTTGCTACACAATGAAAGCTTAACATAAATGAGGCTTTATTCAATCGGTAGCGCGAACTTATATATAATTGATGCTCCGGAGTTGCATAAACTGGTTTCTTCATGTTGATATAACTATAAGCCGCGTGGAGACTGAGTTTTGTCGAAGGATTAGCATCTGCCGAAAATTCGATACCTTTATTTTCAACTTCACCAGCGTTTTGCAAACCCTTTAAAGGAACAGTTATAATCAGGTTATCTCCTTTCACAAAAAAACCGGTTAATTCAAAGTTCAACTTTCGGGCATAAAATGACTTTAATATCCCAACCTCATAGCTAAAAACTGTTTCAGGCTGAAGTTTCGGATTTGGCCCCCAGAGGAATAATTCTCGAATGGTTGGGCTCCTAAAACCTTTAGAAAATGAAGCTTTCCATGTTGTATTGTCGTTGGCACGCCAAGCTAGTCCTGCTGACGGAACCCATTCATTTCCATAAACCTGGTTGTGCTGTAGACGAAGACCGCCATTTACCGTGAGTTTTTTCGCAAAGGTCTGCTGAACAAACCCATAATACCCAAGTTCGTAAACAGTTGTGTCGGCAAAAATCATTCCTTTGCCTCCCATTGCTTTCAGGTTTTCAGCCAAACCACCAAAGTTCACATAATCAAACCCGACAGTAATTGTATTTCCCTCATGCAATTTAAGTGATTCGAACAAATTGATTCCATAATTGTGGTCAGTCGAATGAAACCCATCGGTAATATTGTGTTCTCCAAAATTGTAAAAGATTTTAGCAGAACCCGATGCTTCTCCGAAGTCGTTTTCGGCAGCAAAAGAACCATAACCACGTGTAATATCAATTGCTTCACCTTTCTTTGCCCTTAAAGTATCAGGTCCGGGGTCTTGTGATTTGAATTTTGCCAGGCTAAAATCGGTATTCAATTTAAAATGTTCGCTCAATTCGTATCCAATCTTACTATATCCGTTTGTAATTTTAAAATCCGAATTTGACCGGTGACCATCAGTTTGATCGTGATTGCCAGAAACATAAATACTCAACTTGTCCTTTTTATAACCTCCTGAAAGCATATATTTTTGAGTATTGTATGACCCATACATTAACCGCGAGTTCGCATGAAAGCCATCTTTCGATTGTTTTTTAGTAATCAGGTTTATTACACCACCCATCGCATTTGAACCATAAAGGACAGAACCTGAACCTCGAATAATTTCAACCCGTTCAATGTCGGAGGTAACATACGAATCGGGCAACGGATGCCCCATTATTCCCATAAATTGAGGATGACCATCAATGAGCATCAAAACACCAGTAGTAGGATTTCCCCCAATTCCGCGTATCGTAATCTGACCAGCGGAACCTGTTGAAACTCCAAATCCGGTAATACCTTTTTCGGTTACAAACAAACCAGGCACGGTACCGCTTAAAACAGGCAAAACAGCTGATTCACTGCTTTCGTTGAGTTGAGCATGAGAAACAACTGATACTGACATTGGAACATTGTTTCGGTTGATTTTTACCGGAGTTCCGGTTACAACAACTTCTTCAATACTGACCGTATCTTTACTTATATCCTGGCCATTTGTTAAGCTTGCCAAGCCATTGAATGTTGAAAACAAAACAAAATAGAGAAATCTTAAATTCATCATTATAAACTTTAGCTGGTGTTACTATTTTATAAATTCGTGTTACTTTAGGTGCAAAAAAATTATTGCGTACGGCTCATAACAAGTTTTCCATGTTTGATTCCTTTGATACTAAGAAACTTATCCGATAATTCCGTTAATCGTGACGACGTCCCTTTTATTGAGATAATTTCCATACAATTTTCTTCGTTTAAATTAAATAGCTGGATACCAAGAACCACATCTCGATATTGGTATTGGATTTCAGATGAACGGTTCCGTATTTCAGGTTTATGGCAACTGTAAACCAAGGCAACCACTCCGGCAACAATATTGTCGCATTTCCATTTCTGTTCCACCAAGTTTTTCTCGACCAGGAAACGGATAGCTTGCGAACGGTTGGAAAAATTATTTTCGGCCACGTATTTATCGAGTGCCAGCAACAATTCTTCTTCAAGTGATACGCCAAAACGGGAAACGGCCATGGTGCTACTTATTATTAAATTCGTGTTATTTTCTCAGCGAAGATAGGCGATTGAAATAAAATACAAAATAATTCCATCAAATTATCTGGAAAATTATTCGCGAATATCTTTTGTTAAATTATTAGATAAAGATCAGGATGACAGGCAGTATCCCACAATTAAGACCAATGAAAAAATAAGACTGCTTTTAATTCCTGTCGGTAATTTATTGTGCAACATGTATCCAAACGCCCAAAGCAGGATTTTTGGCAAGCATTGAATTAAGTTCTTTTTGCGCTTCTTCCTGTGTCGCAAAACCCATCATTGCAACACGGTTTAACCCATTAAATACGCCTAGATTACATCCGGTATATCCCTGTGTTCTTAACTGTTCAATGTATTTATTGGCGTTTGCTTCACTCTTAAAACTTCCTCCAATAATAAAATATTTGAATTTCTGAGGTTGTGATGTTACAAAACTAGCCTGAGATTCTTTGTCTATTTGTTCTTGCTCCTGAAGCAATGTTGCTGATTTTGCCTGATTTTGAGTAATCGTTTCCAGGAAACCCATATCTGATTTGGCAAAATATTCATTATTGTGTTTCATCGGAATTAAAGCCATAGCAATTAACAATGGAATTGCTACAACCAGTTTCCTGGCTTTTCTTTTCTGAAATATAACCGGAACAGACTCGTTATAATCTATTTTTGCAGCAGGGTTAGGCATCTGCCGTTGATAGACTTTTTCAAAAGTAAAGTTTTGCATACCATAAGAATCGACCAGCAGATTTTCTTTTAGCTGTGGCTCAAATTGCAGATTTTCCTTCGAGTTGTAATGCAGATATCCAATACCTTCGAAATAAACATTACGGTTTCGTTCAAGGGTCAGAAGCAACTCTTCAATGTAGATTTCAAGCTTTTGTTTAGCTTCGAAATAATTGATTCCTTCCACTTCCGAAATGTAATTAATAAGCAAACCATCGTTGGAAATAAGTTTATTATTAAAGGCAATTTCTTTTGATGGCGGACAAAATTGGTTATTATCAGCTTTTGCTGGATTGTAATTTGCAATAAACCCACCAAATTCAGGAATGATAACGCAATCATTCAAAAGCAGAACCTCTTTTATGTACTGACTAATCTCCACGATATACATGTTAATTTGTGTCAAAAATAAGAAATTTCACTATTTATACGATTTAAAGTTTTCAACAAACGACAATACATTATGCAAACAACATTTCATTTATAAACCAAGATCAAGAAAACCAATTCATTTCTTGCAGAAAAGAATTGGTTTGTTCATTTAGAAATTTAACCAAAATTTCTTTTAAACCTGCCAGTACGAAGGAATTCGTGAGCCAATAAAATAGGATATTATTTATTTTCAAATGGGAGTATATTGATTCTCATGGCTATTTCATAAATTTGCAATTCATCAAAAATAGCTCCTATCATGAAACAAATTTTGGTTACCGGAGGCACCGGATACATTGGTTCACATACCACAGTTGAGCTTCAAAATGCAGGTTTTGAAGTCGTTATTGTTGATAACCTTTCAAATTCGAGCATCAATGTGCTGGATGGTATCGAGAAAATTAGTGGAATCCGTCCGAAATTCGAGCAATTTGATTTGACTGATTTTGGAAAAGTAAATGACCTTTTCGTGAAGTATCCCAATATTGAAGCAATTATTCATTTTGCGGCATCAAAAGCTGTAGGTGAATCGGTTGAGAAACCATTGATGTATTACCGGAATAATCTGGTTTCACTTTTAAACCTTCTGGAATGCCAAATAAAATACAATGTTTCGAATATTGTTTTTTCTTCGTCGTGCACTGTTTATGGACAACCCGACAAGCTTCCGGTAACCGAGCAAACTCCGAGAAAAGATGCCGAATCGCCTTACGGGAATACCAAACGTGTTAACGAAGATATTTTAAACGATACCATACGGGCATACCCACAGATAAAAGGAATTGCCTTACGCTACTTTAACCCGGTTGGAGCTCATCCTTCGTCCTTAATAGGCGAACTGCCGCTTGGAGTTCCGTTAAACCTGGTCCCTTTTATTACCCAAACTGCGGCTGGCATACGTAGCGAACTTAAAGTCTTTGGTGATGACTATAATACCTCCGATGGCTCAGCTGTTCGAGATTACATTAATGTTGTTGACCTTGCAAAAGCGCATGTAATTGCAGTGAAACGTCTTGTTGAAAATAAAAATAAAAAGGGATACGAAATCTTTAACCTGGGAACGGGCAATGGTGTTTCGGTTTTGGAAGCGATTCATGCTTTTGAGAAAGCAACTGGCGTAAAACTAAATTATAAAATTGTGGGACGCAGATCAGGTGATATTGAAAAAATTTGGGCCGATACATCACTTGCAAACGAGGAATTAGGATGGAAAGCAGAAACAGGTATTGAGGAAACAATGCTTTCGGCCTGGCTTTGGGAAAAAAGAGTACGAGGATTACAATAAGCAAATACATAAGGAAAGCTGCAACTCATACGTAGTAAAGAGATACTAGTGAAGCATTCTGTTCGTCAGATGATTACTTCACTAGTTTATCTATACTGTTCACGTTGTTTTTTGTTTTCGGCATTATGTAAGCTTAATAAACTTACATGCCTGCCGATAATCAGTGTATTTTATCCCGGCAAAATTAAGTCGGGTCGAGCTTTTAACCTCTGTTGAAAAACGACATAGGTTGTTGGAGTTATACTGTTCAGATAAAATAATTGGCATAAGCCATAGCTTTCAATTTCAGTTTCTCTTTTCCATTTGGCGTGTTAGCTACCCTTCTTCTGAAAATACTTTGCACTCATCAAAAATCTTCCACACAATAGAAAACCAAATCGTTCAAATCTTTAAAGTAATTGTATATAGTCGTATACGAATAACCAGACCTACCGGCAACAGAACGTACACTTACATGTTTAATACGTTCATATTTAAGGATTTCCTTTGTGGCCTGAATGAAATAGTTTTTCATTCGCATTTCATGAACATCTTTGTTTTTCATGACATTGTTTTGAAATATTACCAATGCAAACACAATTAACATTGGTAATATTTCAAAACGGAGTCAATAAAATTTAATTTACATAAAATCAAGTCTATACAAAATAGTAGTACTTAGTATATTATTGAACTGATTACTTTTCCAGTACCAAATTTCTTTCCCGGGTTGATTGCGTATTGGCAACAAAGAATAGGCGCCACGAACATCAACAGAAATTCGGCTGGTAAGCTGCAAACGAAAACCAATCATTGCCTGCAAATCAAGCGAGTTGAACGGATGCCGATCTTCAGCCTGGAATTTACCGTAATCATTATATTCATTTCCACTTAATAAATATCCAGTCGAAATACCTATCAACATCGAAATTCTCTCACTGGTTCTGAATCCGAGGTAAACCGGCATATCGATGTAGTTCAACCGCATAATATATTTAATCTGCTGTTGATCAACTGCCAGCGAATCGATGTTTCGCGCACCTTTTTGCATCAATTTAAGTTCCATCGACGCGAAAACAGTCCGCGATAAATCAGTTTTTACATATCCACCCAATGCAATCCCGGGTTTGTGATAGCCTTTATATTGGTCTCCATCAACCTGCGCTGCGTTGAAACCACCAATCAGACCTCCTTCAAACCGTTGAGCGAAGGAAGCGTAACAAGCAAACACAGTAAACAATGTCAGTATAAAATGCTTCATATCAGCTTTGCTAATTCTTCTTTTAACAATTCCACTCCCCTACCCGCTTTTTCCTGAATGTAAGTTACATTCCGAATATATACTGAGGGGCGTTCAGGATCAACCACAAAAATTGGAGTGCCTTTTCGTACATAATTGACCAGGCCAGCCGCCGGGTAAACATTCAGTGAGGTGCCAATAACAACCATAATATCAGCCGACTCAGCAATCGGAATAGCTTCTTCCATGGCCGGAACTGCCTCGCCAAACCACACGATGTGCGGGCGCAACTGACTACCTTTGGCACATTTCTGCCCAAATTTTAATTCCCATCCGTTGATGTCGTAAATCAGCGATTCGTCAACCGAGCTGCGTGCCTTTTTTAATTCGCCGTGCAAATGCAAAACGTTTTTGCTTCCAGCGCGTTCGTGCAAATCGTCCACATTCTGCGTAATGATGTGAACCTCAAAATCCTTTTCAAGATCAACCAGTCCCAGATGTCCGGCATTTGGTTTGCTTTCGAGCAACTGCTTTCTCCGGTCGTTGTAAAAGCGCATGACCAATTCAGGGTTTCGATGCCAGGCTTCGGGCGTTGCAACCTCTTCAACATCATATTCTTCCCACAAACCACCCATATCGCGGAAAGTACGAATGCCGCTTTCCTGGCTCATTCCGGCACCTGTTAGAATTACCAATTTCTTTTTCATCAGTAAAATTTAAAGTTTAAGGTCTGATGGAACTCACATGTTGCTGAAAATTATTTTCGCTTCGCGGATTTCCACTTCGTTCCAATTCATGGGTGTTTGCGTTGCCTCACAACATGTTCGTTTCATTTCAGCATTAATATAGTCCAAACCAAAGATAAGCATTATCGATTTTTCTTTCAGTCAAACTGATTCATTTATATGATCAAATAAAAAATCAGAAAATTCTTACATGCTAACACCCATTGTTGTATCTTTATTTACCAAAAGTTACCCTAAAAAAAATCTGATTTAATGAGCAATCCAACTCTAAAAACTCTTTCGTTTATCTTTGACAATGAGAATGATCTGATTCTTTTACATACGATGATAGTAGATGGCCCGCTCAAACGAAAACATTCAGGAATAAAGGGAAACATTGAGCTGACTGAAGATATAAACACTGCAGCAATTCGAAGTGTCCGTGAATCTTCAGGTCTCGAAATTCAGGAAATGGTATTGCGAGGAGTTGTGAAGGTTATTCAGAAATCACAACCAATTTCAACCATTTATTTTATCTACGAATCAGCCCTTTTTTCAGGAGAGCTTGTCAAAAACATTCCCGGTCAGCTGAAATGGGTGGATATCCTGAACATTTTCAACCTGCAAATGGAAAGTGTAATTCAGGAAATTATGCCTAAATTACTCGATGGTGAAAGCTTTTTTGAAGGCACAATACAAATAAACGAACTCGACGAAGTGATTGTATCAGATATCAGAATTTGCAATACGATTTAATCTGGCAAGAATCAACCAACAAAATCGCAACCTTTAAATTTTTACATTTGCATCAATGATTGACCAGGCTACCATCGAGCGAATTATTGATGCGGCGCACATTTCGGATGTGGTGTCGGAGTTTGTTACACTCAAAAAGCGGGGTGTTAACCAACTAGGATTGTGTCCCTTCCACAACGAAAAAACACCTTCGTTTACTGTTTCGCCCGCCAAAGGTATTTTCAAATGTTTTGGCTGTGGAAAGGGTGGCAACGCGGTGAACTTCATCATGGAAATTGAACAGCTTAGCTATCCTGATGCCTTACGATGGCTGGCCAAAAAGTTCCACATCGAAATTGAAGAAAAGGAAGAATCGCAGCAAGAAAAGGCGCTGAAAGACGAACGCGAAAGTATGATGATAGTGTCGGCTTTTGCGCAAAAATACTTCAGCCGGTTTCTCCTGAAAGAAAACGAGGGGCGAACCATTGGGCTAAGCTATTTGCGGGAACGTGGAATCCGCGACGATATAATTACCAAATTTGAACTAGGTTATTGCCCCGACGGAAAAGATACTTTTACCCAGGCGGCACAACGCGAAGGCTACAAAATGGACTTCCTTGAAAAAACGGGATTGACCATTAAACGCGACGACTGGATTCGTGACCGGTTTGGCGGACGAGTGATTTTTCCGGTACACAACGTAGCCGGGCGTGTAATTGCCTTTGGCGGACGAACACTGACCAACGACAAGAAAGTTGCCAAATACCTCAACTCGCCCGAATCGGAGATTTACCACAAGGGTCGTACGCTCTATGGTATTTACCAGGCCAAGCGCCAGATGACCGTTCAGGATAAATGTTACCTGGTTGAAGGCTACACCGACGTGCTTTCGTTTCATCAGGCGGGTATCGAGAATGTAGTGGCCAGCTCGGGAACATCGCTCACCATCGACCAAATCCGGTTGATCCGCCGATTTACGCCAAACATTACCATTATATATGATGGCGACGACGCCGGTATTAAAGCCTCGCTGCGTGGAATCGACATGGTTTTGGAGGAAGGCATTAATGTTAAAGTGTTGCCTTTGCCCCGAGGCGAAGACCCAGATACTTTCGCCCGGTCGATGAGCGCGTCGCAGCTGGCCGAATACATTAAAAACAACGAAACCGACTTCATCAAGTTTAAAACACAACTTTTGATGGGAACCGTTGAAAACGACCCGGTTTCGAAAGCCAGACTAATAAATGATATTGTTCGGTCGATTTCGGTTATTCCAGACAACATAATTCGGACAGTCTACATCAAAGAATGCAGCCGCTTGATGGACGTTCAGGAAGAAGTTTTATACACCGAAATACGGAAAATCCAGAACAAACAGTCTGAAGATCAAACACGAAGGGAGATTCAGGAATTGCAGGTGCAAGCAGCAAAACCCAAAGTTCAGGCCGTTGAAAAGAAGGTAGCAAACCCTTTCGAGACCGAAGAACGCGAAATCCTGCGCATTCTGATGAAGTATTTTCACCAGGAAGTATTTGAAATTGAGGATGAAGAAACACACCAGACTCATACCTATACCGTTGCTGTTTATGTTCTTTCGGAGTTACAAAGCGATGGATTGGTTTCGGTAAACCCAACGGTTAGGGCTTTGCTGGAAATAATGGAGGAGAACCTCGAAAACAAGGATTTCGACCCAATCAAACATTTCACCCAATACCCCGACAACGAAATAAGCCAATATGCCAGTAACTTATTGGCCGAAAAATATATAGAAAGCAAACGCTGGAGCAAAAGCGGCGCTTTTATTGAAAGTGAGAGTGAACTTTTGTACGTTCTGGTCCCAAAACTCATTCAGGAATATAAATTAAAAAACGTAAAAGTTTTGCTTAAAAAGCTTGAACACCTGATCAACGAAGCCAGCAAAAACAACGAAACTGAAAAGCTGATGGAATACATGACTCAGTACCAAAACCTGAAAAAAGTGATGAAAGCACTGGCCGAGCAACTTGGATTCAGGACTATTAGCTGACCATAGAATTATGAGTTATAAGTTATGAATGATGAATAAAGCGAGAATATGAGGACACATTTTATTCACGACCGGAAGGAAATTGACGCTATCTGGAAACAATGTAAAACCTGTTTTCTGGCCATGTCGGTTGACGATATGCCTTATGTTTTGCCACTTAATTTTGCCATTGAAGGCGACACAATTATCCTTCATTCGGCTCAGTACGGACGGATGTGGGACATCCTTAAAAAGAACCCGAGAGTGTGCATCAACTGGACTTTGGGCGAAGAACTAGCCTGGCAGGATGAGTTGGTTGGGTGCAGCTACCGGGTAAAATCGAAGTCGGTGATTGTGGAAGGAAAGGTTGAGTTTGTTGACGATTATGACGAAAAAGAACGGCTGGTGAAGCATTTTATGACTCAATACAGCGACCTGCCATTCAAATTTAATGCACCAGCTATAAAAAATGTTGGAATTATTGTCGTCAAAATCGAAAAACTAACGGCCAAAGAATTTGGGGCCAAAGCAGTAACTCCTTGGAATAAAAGTTCGGAGTGAGCTAAAGTTCGGAGTGCCTAAAGTTTAAAAGGTACTCGACAAACTTTAGGCACTCCAGCTCACTTTAGTCACTTATAACTTTTTCGAAATGATATTGGTAACAGGCGGAACAGGATTGGTTGGGGCTCATCTTTTGTATGAGTTGACGAACTCGGGGCAACGGGTAAAAGCCTTGCGCAGAGCGCAAAGCAACACGAATTGGGTGAAAAAGATCTTTTCATATTACTCTGCCAACGCCGAAAAATTGTTTGCCCAAATAGAGTGGGTTGAAGGCGATATTCTGGATTACATGAGCCTGGAAGAAGCTCTGAAAGGAATTACGTGCATTTACCATTGCGCCGCTATCGTCTCGTTTCATGGTGATGATCACGACATCATGCTGAACAACAACGTGAAAGGCACCGGCAACCTGATTGATGCCGCCATTCACAACGGAGTTAAACAGTTTTGCCATGTAAGCTCCATTGCAGCGCTCGGAAAAACGCAGGACGGAAGCCAGATTACTGAAGAAACCTACTGGACACCGTCGAAACGAAAATCGGGATACTCATTAAGCAAGTTTTTCTCAGAGATGGAAGTTTGGCGCGGAATTGAGGAAGGTCTCGATGCCGTGATCGTCAATCCATCTATCATAATCGGACCAGGAAACTGGGATATTGGCAGTCCAAAATTATTCCAGTCAATGTGGAAGGGGCTAAACTATTATACCAAAGGTATTTCAGGTTTTGTTGATGTGCGCGATGTAGTAAAAGCAATGATTTTGCTGATGGATGAAAAACAATTCGATAAAGTTAAGAACCAGCGTTTTATTCTGAATGCAGGTAACTTAAGTTACCAGGAATTTTTTAATAAAATGGCCGACGCCTTACATAAACCCCGTCCAAAAAGTTTTGCATCAGACATTAAACTACAAATAGCCTGGCGAATGGCTAAAACAGCAAGTTTTTTTACTGGCAAACGTCCGTTGATCACACGCGAAGCCGTCTCGGGTACAAACCAAAATAACCATTATTCAGGAGAAAAAATTACCAAAACAATTGGTTATGCTTACCAAAGCCTTGATAACTCGATTGTCGATATTGCAGAAATTTTCCTGAAGGACATGGTTTTGCCGTCTGAGCAATAAAAATTCCGAACATCAAAGGAGTTAATTCGTATGAAACTATTGCGTTTCCAGAACTATATCTCACTTCAACAAAATAACCACAAAAAACGTAACTGTTTTTTTAAGTAAGAAGATGGCACAAGCAAATATTTTATACTATATTCGCACACTTTTTTGAAAACAATTATTAGTCTATTTGGCTTATATTTAAATAAATACAGTTTGGTGGAAGATTAAAAAAGTGAAAAAAGAATGAAAAAATCAGATTTATTAAAAGAAACCATTGAACACATCGACATTAAATCGTTTAATTCAGCACCAATTATCGATTCGATGCGCAAAATGTCGTTTACTTCTCGCGATACAGCCAACGCAACCGACATTTTAATGAAAATGGTGAATGATGACAAATGTACTAACATTTTAACTCTTGCCGGAAGTACAAGTGCAGCAGGATGTATGCAGGTTTATGTGGATATGGTTAAAAATAATATGATCGATGTAGTTGTTGCCACCGGCGCATCAATTATCGACATGGATTTTTTCGAAGCCCTTGGACACAAGCACTACCGTGGCTCAACTGAAATTAACGACGGTATTTTACGCGATCTTTATATTGACCGCATTTACGATACTTTTATCGACGAAGAAGAATTACAAAATTGCGACGGAACAATTAAAGAAGTAGCTGATTCACTCGAAAGGAGACCATATTCATCGCGCGAATTCATTAAAGAATTAGGTAAATGGCTTGTCGAAAATTCAGTGAAAAAAGATAGTCTGATCCAAACCTGTTACGAAAACAATGTCCCGATTTTCTGCCCGGCTTTCTCCGATTCGAGCGCTGGTTTCGGGCTGGCAAAACACCAATGGGAAAATCCTGAAAAACATGTTTCTATCGATTCAGTTGCCGACTTTTTGGAATTGACTAAAATAAAAATGGCTGCTGATATAACCGGTTTATTTATGATTGGCGGTGGTGTTCCAAAGAATTTTACTCAGGATACCGTTGTTTGCGCTGAAATTCTTGGTAAAGAAGTTCCGATGCACCAATATGCTGTTCAGATTACTGTTGCCGATGTTCGCGACGGAGCTTGCTCTTCTTCAACACTGAAAGAAGCCAGCTCTTGGGGTAAAGTTCAGGTAACCGACGAGCAAATGGTTTACGCTGAAGCAACTTCTGTTCTTCCTTTAATTGTTAGCTACGTTTATCACAAAGGGACCTGGAAAACCCGTACTCCTAAAAAATGGAGCAATCTGTTTGAAAAATAAGCTTCTAGCTTAAAAGATAAAGATCCCTGTCGCTCAAAATGACAGGGATTTTTTGTTACATAATCCAACAAAAAAGCCTGCCCGTTTCCGAGCAAGCTTCTCCCCTAATTAACTATAAACCAAATACCCAAAATCTATTCTTTGATAAAAACCTTATATCCCCATTTTTCTAATTTCTGATTTGACTCCTTGCCTAGTTTTACCATCTCTCCTGAAAAGTACTCTTTGAATTCTCCAGCTTGTGGCATTTGTAATGTAAATTCAACTGGTTCAGCAGAAAAATTGAACACCGAAACGACTTGATTTTTACCTTTTTCGCGTACAAAAGCCAATACTTTTGCGGGAATATTTGTCGCCAGAAACTTAGAAGCTCCTCCTGAAGTTCCATTCCACAAAGCCTCGTTGCCGTGTTTCAGCTTAGTTAACGACTGGTAAAAATTCTGCATTTCGAGATTTTTCCAGTTGATGGTGTCTTTCTCAAAAAACAACAGTCGCTTTTTCAAGCCTGCTTCCTGCCCACTGTAAATCAGCGGAATACCTTCGAGCGTAAACGTTAAAGTTGCAAAGGTTTTAACGGCATCGCCCATGCGTTCGTACTCGCTTCCGGCCCAGCTATTTTCGTCGTGGTTGGTGATAAATTGCATGGGGAACGAACCTGCAGCATATTTGCTTACTGAATCGGTGTAGTATTTCTGAATGTCGGCAGCCGATTTTTTCCCCTGAGCAACATCATTCATCAGGTGATGCAATTTCCATGTATAATTCGAAACAAATGCTTTTTTCAGGAAATCGGGATGGTCTTCGTCTTCGGCCAGCATATAAACCGGCTTAACCGAATCGAGCGAAGCAGTTGCCGCTTCCCAGAAATCCTGCGGAACTCCCCAAGCCACATCGCAGCGGAATCCGTCGATATTAGTTTCCTTTACCCAATATTTCATGGCATCGATCATCGCGTGTCGCATCGGTTTCGAATCGAAATTCAAATCGGCAATGTCACTCCAATCGGGATTTGGCGGAATTACATTGCCCAGCGAATCTTGTGTGTACCAATCCTTATGCCCGGTAATCCAATTGTTGTCCCAACCAGTGTGGTTAGCCACCCAATCGATGATTACCTTGAAGCCCAGTTCATGTGCTTTGTTTACCAGGCTCTTGAAATCGTCAAGGTTCCCGAATTCAGGATTAATTGCTTTATAATCTTTTACCGAATAGTATGATCCCAAACTACCTTTGCGGTTTTTCATTGAAATCGGATGAATCGGCATGATCCACAAAATATCTACGCCTAGTTCTTTCAGGCGTGGCAAATGCGATTCGAATGCTTGAATGTTCCTTCAGGTGTGTATTGGCGGATGTTTACTTCGTAGAGTACTGAATTTTTACTCCATTCGGGAATATGGCTTTTCGGGCTCTCTGTTTTTTTTGCTGCCGGATGACAGGCAAAAACGATAAAAGCAAGTACAACAATAAATAGTTTATTCATTTTTAGTGATTTAGATTTTTATGCTATAGCTTTTTCAATTCAAGGACTACTGCGGTTCTCCCATCCAGTTCAAACGGATGATCGAGTGCATATTCTTTTCCGCTAATCACATCGTTTCCTTTGGTAAACCCAGTTGTACCTTCGCTAAAGAGTTTTGGATCAACGCTCATCGGTTTAGTATTGTTGTTTAAAACCACCATTACCGTTTTTTCAGCATTTATCCTGAAATAGGTATACACATTGTCGCGCGGAATATAGTGCAACAACCTACCCGAATGAATCACCGGGTTTTCATTCCTCCAGTGAATCAGTTTTTTCATGTAATTGAATACCTGGTTTTCGGTGTCGGTGCGGCCACTGGCAGTAAATACCGAGCGGGTATCTCCAGTCCAGCCACCAGGCATATCGCGGCGAATGTCGCCGTCGCCTTTACCTTTATCGCCTCCCATCATGATCTCGCTGCCGTAATAAATCTGCGGAATTCCGCGGGTTGTCAGCAGGTACGTGAAACCTAGCAGGTATTTTTTCACATCGTTGCCCACAACGGTACTAAAGCGCTGCGTGTCGTGATTTTCTGTGAAAATGACCAGGTTAAATGGGTTGGCGTACAAATAATCCTGAGTAAGTTTTTGCCACAGGCGGGCAACTCCCCCATCCCAGCCTTGTTCGTTTTCGTTGAATGCTGCCGAAATGGCATCGTGCATGTTGAAGTCCATCACCGAAGGCAGACCAGAGTCGTAGCCATCGTAGTTTGGTGTTCCGCTTTGCCAGTAGGCCACGTCCGAAACAGAGTGCTGCCAGCATTCGCCCACAATATTAATGTTGGGATATTCGGCACGAATGGCTTTGGTCCACTCGGCAACTTTTGCCGGATCATTGTACGGGTAGGTGTCAACCCGAATGCCATCCAATCCTGAAAACTCAACCCACCAAATAGCGAATTGTTTTAAATAGGTCAGCATATAGGGATTACGCTGATTCATGTCGGGCATTTCGCGAACAAACCAGCCATCGGAGTTCAGATTTTTATCGAACTGCGAAGTGTAAGGATCGGTTATTGTCGAAATCCGGTAATTGGTTTGCGTGTAAACGGTGTCGCCATTGATCCAGTCGTGGAAGGGTAAATCCTTCATCCAGGTGTGAGCACTTCCGCAGTGGTTTGGAATCATATCCATGATCACTTTTATTCCGTTCTGATGACATTTGTCCACCATGTTTTTATAATCGTCATTGGTCCCAAAACGAGGATCAATCTTATAATAATTGGTGGTAGCATATTGATGGTACGAGCCGGCCGGCTGATTATCTTCAAGTAAAGGTGTTGACCACAAAGCAGTTACACCAAGCTCTTTCAGGTAATCCAAGTGGTCGGTGATACCTTTGATGTCGCCGCCATGTCGTCCAAACGAATCACTACGATTGAACTTATCTGCCATTCCTTCAACAGAATTGTTTGAAGGGTCGCCATCGGCAAACCGGTCAGGGAACAAAAGATACATGACGTCGGCATTCGTATAACTTTTTCTCGAAGCAGAATTTGGTTCCCGATCTTTCAGTTCATACAAATATGTCAATGTTTCTTTTTTACTTACGATGAACTGAATGGGCAGTTTCCCGGCTTTGGCTTCCGGCGAAATCTTAAGGTCGATAAACAAATAGTTCGGGTTTGTCGAGCGCGTAACGGTTTCGATTGAAACGCCCGGATAATTAAGGCTAACCTGGCTCGAAGCAATGTTTGGGCTGTGCACCATCAGTTCAACGATTGGGTTTTTCATTCCAATCCACCAAAACAACGGCTCAACCCGATCGATAATTAATGCAAAAGTGCTGAGGTTGAATGCTAAACTAATCACGAATAAAACTATTTTCTTCATAGGAGCTGTGTTTTTCTGGAACTAGTTTTTAATATTAACTTCCTTTTTTGCAGGTATTTGATACAATTTACCATACGCCACAATATCTATATTGGTTTTCGAATGGTTAAAAACTTTTATTCGGGTCTTTTCCATTGAAAATTCCAAATGTGCTTCTCTGAAATTCAGCCGGAATGAATAAGATTTCCACCCATCGGGAATAAACGGATTAATGTGCAGTTGTCCATTCAGAACACGCATTCCGCCAAAACCCTGAACAAAAGCCATCCAGGTTCCGCCCATGCTGGTGATATGCAACCCGTCGCAAGTGTCATTGTTGTAATCGTCGAGATCGAGACGGGCTGTGCGCAAATACATTTCGTAAGCCTTTTCCTGACGGCCAATCGAAGCAGCCAGGATCGAATGAATGCAACTTGAAAGCGATGATTCGTGAACTGTCAGCGGTTCATAAAAATCGAAATGTCGTTCAATCGTTGCTTTGTCAAATTCGCTCTCGAACCAATATAAGCTTTGCAATGTATCGGCCTGCTTAATATATGGCGAGCGCAAAATGCGGTCCCACGACCATTTTTGGTTAATTGGTCGTTCTTCGGGCAATAATTGGTTAGCCGGAATTAGTTCTTTATCCAGGAAACCATCCTGCTGAAGGTAAATCTTCCGGGTGAAATCATAAGGGAAGTACATTTCATTGATTATCTTCTTCCACCGCGCTGTTTCCTTCAACTCCTGAAATTTCAGTTTTTTCACCAGAACTTCGTACAACATCGGGTGCTCTTTCTTCAGATAATCAATAGCTTCCAGCGTATATTTCATTGTCCACACAGCCATATAATTGGTGTGGAAGTTATTATTCACATTGTTTTCGTATTCATTAGGACCGGTTACACCAAGCAGAACAAACTTCTTTTTTTCCTCAGACCAATTGATGCGCTGGCTCCAAAAACGTGAGATAGCCAGCAATACTTCAAAACCATAAGGGGCCAGGTATTCCTTGTCGCCTGTATAATTGATGTAATTATATATTGCATAAGCAATAGCTCCATTCCGGTGAATTTCCTCAAATGTAATTTCCCACTCGTTATGGCATTCTTCACCATTAATTGTCACCATCGGGAAAAGTGCTGCATCTCCTTTGAAACCTAGTTTTTCTGCATTTTCGATTGCTTTTGGCAAATGTTTGTAACGATACAATAATAGGTTTTTCGAGACCATTTGTGGCGCTGTACCAAGTGCAAATGGAAGGCAATAAGCTTCAGTATCCCAATACGTTACACCACCATATTTTTCGCCGGTGAAACCTTTTGGCCCTATATTCAGGCGTTCGTCGTCGCCCAGATAAGTTTGGTTCAACTGGAATATATTGAACCGAATACCTTGTTGAGCTGCAATGTCACCTTCAATACGAATATCGCTTGTTTCCCAACGTTTAGCCCATGCTTTTTGCTGTTCATTCAATAATTTATCAAAACCTTTTTCTATGGCTCTTTTTAGTGCTTTTTCGGTAGCATCTTTTAATTTATTTTGAGTATGGTAAAGAGTTGAAATATGTGCTGCATATTTTTCCAATGTAATTTCGTCGCCTGGCTTTACAATTACCAGGAACCTTGAGCCAACATATTTTTCCTTCTCTATCGAATTTGTTTCCGGTACAACTAACTTATTATTTACCAACACCTTATAACTCATCCCTGTACAAAGCTGAAATCCTGTTTTCTTTGTTTCAACACAAACAAACCCCGATTGACCTGAAATTTTCCGGGTAATTTCAATCCAGAAATTTTCGTCGTAGTTTGAGTCCTCATTTATTACATCGCCATCAATATATGGTTCAAACGAAAGTATTCCTGAAAAATTCAGGGCTTTTACAGAATAACTGATCGCTCCGATTTCCTGATCAGCAATGCTTAGGAAACGTTTGGAAAAAACATCAATCTGCTTTCCGTCAGATACTTGAGCCACAAAACGTCGAGTAAGTAAACCGGTTTTCATATCCAGATCGCGGTAAAACAATAAAATTTCAGCATCGTTGAGATCAAGTTCTTCACCGTCAATCCAAACGTTAATTCCAATCCAGTTGGTAGCATTCAGTATCTTTGCGAAATATTCGGGATAACCATTCTTCCACCAGCCTACCCGTGTTTTATCGGGGTAATAAATACCTGCCACATAACTTCCGCGAAGGCTATCTCCTGAGTACTTTTCCTCGAAGTTTGCCCGCTGCCCACATCTTCCGTTACCTATGCTCAACAAACTCTCGGTAACCCGGTTTTCTTCCCTATGAAACCCATCTTCAATGATTTTCCACTCGTCGTGTATGATATAATTCTTCATATCTACAGATATTTCATAAAGCCTCCCCCAAATCCCCTCTTAAAGAAGGGTCTTCAAAAAAGCCTCCTAATTATTCGATATTTTTTAATTGTTCAAGCGAAAAGCCTTCAAATCCGCGAATCACCAGGTTCGCCAAGCTTAGAATTTCAGGTTGTCCAATTCCAACACAATACATGTTTGCATTTCGGGCAGCTTCAATTCCGGCAATAGCATCTTCAAAAACCACACAGTTTTCGGGTTCAACACCCAACGATTCGGCACCTTTCAGGAAGACTTCAGGATTTGGTTTGGCTTCAGTTATTAAATTCCCATCAATAACAGCATCAAAAAGTTTAGCTAAGCCAATGCGCTCCAGAATCATAGGTGCATTTTTGCTAGCCGAACCCAATGCTGTTTTTATATTGTTCTCCCTTAAGTTATGGAGAAATTGTTCGACTCCAGGGAGAATTTCTTCAGGAGTCATTTTTTCGATATAACTCACGTATAGTGCATTCTTTCGTGCAGCCATATTTTGTTTTTCCTGATCGCTAAACTGCAAACCACCTATCTCAAGCAATATTTCGAGCGACTGCATCCGGCTTATGCCTTTCAGCCTTTCATTATCTTGAAGGGTAAATTCAAAACCCAACTCTTCGGCCAAAGTACGCCACGCAATAAAATGATACCTGGTCGTATCAACCACTACCCCATCAAGGTCAAATAAACATGCTTCTATCTTCGTCACGTAATAATTTTGTTTTAGTTCATTTAAAGTCAATCTCGTGCAGTCCGAAAAAAGTTGTCTTTTTATCTCGCTGACTGGATTTATCCTTTATCAATTGCCCGGGCTAGTTTATTCCGCCCTTAAGGGCTAAAAAGCTGTGCTGTTCAGTTCTTCCTGCTTTCTCCTCTATTTCTGGTCAACATCATCTACAAACATCACGGTAGCTGCAGCTATCAGCAACGAAACGCCACCAAGTATAATGGCATAAATGGCATGACCGCCAAACAAGTTTCGGGTGAAAAAACCCAGGATACTTGCCGCTAAAATTTGAGGGATTACAATAAAAAAATTAAAGATTCCCATGTAGGTTCCCATTTTCCCGGCAGGAAGCGAACCAGTGAGAATAGCATAAGGCATTGATAAAATACTTGCCCACGCAATACCAACACCCAACATAGATATGATCAGTATATCAGGATCTTTTACCACATAAAACGATACTAATCCTAAACCACCGCAAACCAGCGCAATAGCATGAGCCATTTTTCGGCTCGTCAATCTTGCCAAAACAGGCAAACCAAAAGCTACTACTGCCGCAAAACCATTGTAGACCGAAAAGAGAACACCAACCCAATCGGCGCCATCATTGTATAGTTTAGATGTTGTATCGGTGGCACCGTATATATGACTTGTTACTGCCGAGGTAGAATAAATCCACATGGCAAACAGCGCAAACCACGAAAAAAACTGAACTATAGCCAATTGTTTCATGGTTTTAGGCATGTTCATCAAATCGGTGATAACTTCAACAAAGCCATTCTCGGTTTTCCCTTGGCGAGTGTAAAAAGCTGATATCAAAAGAATAAGACCGAAAGCGCCCAATCCGACCGACAAGATGTAAAGTTCTTTTTCCCATCGCATTTGCTGAATCAATATACTTCCGATAAACCCAATAACCAGCCATACAAATCCACTTCTGGTAAATTTGGGAAGAAGACTTTGTGCCGATTGTTTTACTGAATCTTTAATTTGAGCCGATTGTTTATGCTCGGCTTCATATTCAGCAAGTTCTTCAGGCGAATATTCTTTTGTGGTAAAAATGGTCCACAAAACTGCCAGAAAAAAAACAGCACCACCCAGGTAAAACGAAAATTTTACTGAATCCGGGATTTTCTCACCGGCTTCAGCCACATTCGAAATACCGAGCCAGTTTGTAAATACATAAGGTAATGCCGAAGCAACAACGGCACCGGTTCCGATGAAAAAACTCTGCATGGCAAACCCGGTGGTTCGTTGCTCGCTTGGAAGCATATCGCCAACAAACGCGCGAAAAGGTTCCATGGAAATATTGATAGATGCATCCATGACCCAAAGCAAACCGGCAGCCATCCACAGAGCAGGCGAATTTGGCATCAACAGTAAAGCAAGCGAAGCCAATATAGCGCCCACCATAAAATATGGACGACGACGGCCCAGCCGTGTCCAGGTTTTATCGCTCATGTGCCCAATAATGGGTTGCATAATTAGCCCGGTTACCGGTGCAGCAATCCATAGAATTGGTATGTCGTCGACTTTAGCGCCAAGCGTCTCAAAAATTCGGCTGACATTGGCATTTTGTAGCGCAAAACCAAACTGGATACCCAGAAAGCCAAAACTCATGTTCCAGATTTGCCAAAAACTTAATGCAGGTTTTTTCTTCATTGGTTTAATTTTTAAGTTCAAAATGTAAGATACAAGACTTAAAAAAACCTCACTTATTGAAGTTTTATAAGAAATATTAAATGTACCCAACAATTTAGGTTGTAATTATAAACCTATCCTAAAACATCATCAGATGTCTGGAATTAACTATAACCCGCCTGAAACCCTTTTCAGGTACCCCAACGAAGTATGTACGGAATTAACAAAAAACGGAATTAACTGATGTAAAGATATAAAAGTTGTTTCGAAAAATCCAAATGCGAAAACGCTCAAAAGCCTTGAATAGCAAGCAAAACTGCAATCTAAAAGTAAAAAAAGCCCATTTCAAACGTTTGCAGAGAAGATGAAATTTTTTTGAAAAAATGACTATTTAAAATCACAGCTGTCCGGTAAAACTAGGGTATTACAAGATGTCGCAACTACGTTGCTAAGTGTTTTTGTCAGATGCCATTGTACTACAAAGATTTAGTAATCGTGTTGCTATGAAGTTAGCAGCGTAGCTGTTTAATCTTTGTAGAAAATTGGCAAGACGAAAATGTAAGCCACATAGTGGCGTTATCTTCCGAAATACCTTAAAATTATTACGTTACGGATAACTATAAAAATTTTAACCGGACACCAAGGTTTTAAAATAAGTAATAGGGACTATTAATCTGCACGCATCTTCGCATCATGTTCACCACAGCATAACAAAAGCAGGCAATAAGCCATACCCATGCTCATCGGGATTTGCTCAGACACTGGCGCGTAACCCCGCTCTTGGGGATATGCACTAAAAGCTGGCACCGCTGGTGCCAATTTGCAATTGGCACTTTTCAGCAAGGTATTTGTAATCCCAACGACTTTATTCGAAGACAAAAAGACGAATTGTCTCACGCTCATGAGATATGCAACCACCCCCAAATGCTGGTGACAATTCGCGATGCCACTACCAGCATAAAATTTTCTGCTTGAGGCTTAAACTTCTTTAACTGTCAGGCAACATCGCTTAAACGAGACCCAATATGTCTTAACCGTCGGCCAATATTGATTAAACGACACACAAAATCAATAAAGCTTTGCATAAATCCGGTTTAACGTTGAGTAAAACCAACAAGTTGTCACATGAAATGGATAAGTTGTCAGGTGAAATGAACAAATCAATGAGTAATTTTAACTTTCTCTAAAATAACTCGAACTTATCCCTTGTCAGAACTTCCCCGTACAATTAAATCGGCACTTAAGACTTTTACTTCGGGTTCGTACGCTTCTTCAGTGGAAAAAATGCGTCGGAAAAGAATTTCAGCAGAAATAGTACCCATTTCGTAGCCATGCTGATCGACAGAAGAAAGGTGCGGATCGGTAATTCCGGATAAATAACCATCACTAAAGCCAACAATTGCCACATCTTCAGGCACTTTTATTCCCTTTTTCTGGATAGTTTGCATAGCGCCAATGGCTGTCATATCGTTTACAGCGAATATGCCATCGAAAATTACACCGGTATCAACCATCCTGACTACAGCATTTCGCGCTTTTTCGAATGTGTCAACTTCTATTATTAAATTTTGGTCAACAGGTAATCCTGCTTCATTATGTGCATCGAGGTACCCTTGCAAACGATGCTGACCAATCAGTAAATTTTGAGGCGCAGCAAAATGGGCAATTCGTTTACATCCCGATTCAATGAGGTGACGTGTTGCGCGACACGACGCCTCTGTATCATCGTTAATCACCAAATCAGCATTAATTCCGGGAGCAATACGATCAAAAAAAACAAGTGGAATGCCACCTTCCTGTAAATTGTTGAAATGATCATATAGCCTTGTCTCTTTCGAAATAGAAACAAGAATACCATCGACACGATGCGACAATAATGCTTTTGCATTAGCCACTTCACGCTCGTAACTTTCATTCGACTGGCATATTATCACCGTGTACCCTTTTTGCGAAGCAACATCTTCAATTCCACTAATTACTGATGAAAAAAAATAATGAACAATTTCAGGAATGATAATTCCTATGGTATTGCTTCTACTATTCTTTAAACTTAAAGCTACCGCATTAGGCTGATATTTCAACTTTCCGGCCAGTTCGTTAACAGCTTTTTTAGTTTCAGAATTTATGTCAGGATGATCCTTCAATGCCCGTGAAACAGTAGATGGAGAAATTCCTAGTATTCTGGCAATATCTTTTATTGTTATCTGATTGCTTCGCATTGATGTCGGTTCGTTTAGCCTTTTATCCAACATTAAAGATAATATTTTATTTCTTAGGACCGACCCTCTTTAACAGGACTTTTGAAAAGGATTTAATACCCACCAGTAACTACCTGTTATAAAACACATTGGATGCAAACGACACCGCAAACGATTGCAGAAAAAGGTTTATAACATTTTTTAACAATCAATTAACAGAAGCTTTACTTTGGTCGCTGAATTAACTAACAAGCGAAGTATTTAACGGAAAAACACAAACTGAATTTAACCAAAAAGATTTAGTAATGATCTAAAAAAGAAGTATTTGAACTAATAATTATTAAAACATGAGGATTATTCGCAAAAACCTAAATGTATTAATATTGATGTTTGCGCTCTTGTTGGGAAACTATGCAATAGCACAGCAAATAATATTAACAGGCAAGGTTACCGATAGCTCATCGGGTGAACCTTTGCCAGGTGTTTCAATTGTTGTGAAAGGAACCACTAACGGAACCATTACAAATATGGATGGGGTATACAGCCTTGGAGCAAAAAAAGGTGATATTATCCAATTTTCATTTGTAGGCTATACACTTCAGGAGATTGTTGCAGGCGACCAAAAAACAACAGATGTTAAACTGGTTGAAGAACATGCCGAATTGCAGGAAGTAATTGTAATTGGTTACGGACAAGTTAAGAAAGGTGATGCAACAGGTTCGGTAGTTGCTGTTAGCTCTAAAGATTTCAACAAAGGCGCCATCACATCACCACAAGACCTTATGGTGGGTAAAAGCGCTGGTGTGATGATTACCACTTCGGGTGGTGCGCCAGGTAGTGGAGCAACAATCCGGGTAAGAGGTGGTTCTTCGTTGAATGCATCAAACGACCCGTTGATTATTATCGATGGTGTGCCGCTCGACAATAACAACGTGGCCGGGAGCAGCAACTTCCTGGCGTTTGTTAACCCTAACGACATCGAAACGTTTACCATTTTGAAAGATGCTTCGGCAACTGCTATTTATGGTTCAAGGGCCTCAAACGGAGTAATTCTTATTACAACCAAAAAAGGTAAAGACGGGAGCCCTGTACGGATAACTTATGACGCCAATGTTTCTGTAGCAAGCGCCATCAAATTTCTTGATGTTTACTCGGGTGACGAGCTAAGAGAAATTGCCCTGAACCATAAGAGTTTATATGGCGCCGATAGTTTTAGCGCATTGGGAACTTATAATACCAACTGGCAAAAAGAAATTTTCCGCACTTCGTTCTCGCACGACCATAACATCAGCATGTCGGGTTCGATCCCACACATGCCTTATCGTGTATCGATTGGATATAGCGACCAGAATGGTATCCTGAAAAATACAAACATGAACCGTGTGACCGGTTCGTTAGGCCTGGACCCTTCCTTGCTCAACGATGCCCTGAAGGTGAACCTTAACCTGAAAGGGATGGCCACCAACTACAATTTTGGTGCTGATGGTGCTATTGGTGGGGCAGTTAACATGGACCCAACTCACCCGGTAAAAGATGGTAACACCGCTTCTGACGGGTATTTCCAATGGGTGAATTATGGAGGATCGCTTGGTACATCCAATCCGGTTGAACAAGCTCTGGCCGCCGATAATACATCGAACGTGCAAAGGGTAATTGCCAGCGCCAAGTTCGACTATAAAGTGCCGTTTATCCCACAGTTACATGCTATTTTAAACATGGCCACCGATTACACCAAAAGCGACGGGCACAATAACCGCCCACTTACATCGCCTACCAGGTTGTACGAAGTAGGCGAACGTATAAAAGAATTTGATTCAAAATACAAAAATAACCTGCTTGATTTTTATTTCAATTATGTACAGGAAATTAAATCGATAAAGAGTAAAGTTGATGCTACAGCTGGGTATTCGTGGCAGCATTTTGAACGAAGAGACAATAACCAATATCCCGAACAAACAACAAAGAATACTTCAAAGTTTACTGAAAACTACCTGGTTTCTTTCTTTGGCCGGTTAAATTACACATTTAACGAAAAATATCTACTTACATTAACTCTTCGCGACGATGGTTCTTCCCGTTTTATAGGTAAAAATAAATGGGGATTGTTTCCATCAACTGCATTCGCTTGGAAAATAAAGGATGAATCATTCCTGAAGAATGTTAAAGCTTTATCGGATATGAAACTTCGCTTGGGTTGGGGAAAAACAGGACAGCAAGATATTGGAGAAGATTATCCTGCACAGCCAAAGTTTGTAATTTCTACCATAGGCAACTATTATCCAATTGGTGGCGAATTTCTACCTACTTTACGTCCGAGCGCCTACGATCCAAATATTAAATGGGAAGAAACAACTACTCAAAACATTGGGTTAGACTTTGGATTCCTGAATAACAGAATCTCAGGTTCAATTGATGTATACAAACGGACTACTGACGACCTGTTAAATACAGTAACCATTGCTACCATGAGTAATTTCAAAAATACTTTGCTCACAAACGTGGGTAGCCTCGAAAATAAAGGTGCAGAATTTACCTTGAACCTGATCCCGATCTCGACTAAGGATATGTCGTTAAACCTGAGTTTTAACCTCACTTACAATAAAAACAAGATTACCAAACTTTTAATGTCAGATGATCCAACCTACATTGGTATTTTGTACGGTGATGGGATGACTGGAAAAAAACAGGTAACGAAAGTTGGATATGCAGGTTATTCATTCTTCGTAAACAAACAAGTATATGATACAAATGGTAACCCAATCGAAGGTTTATATGTCGACCTTTCGGGTAAAGGTGGAACAGTAAACGGGAATGATAACGACAAATACATTTATCACAACCCGGCCCCTGATTATCTAATGGGATTTTCGTTCCGTTTCAATTATAAAAAGTTTGACCTATCAGCCTCTTCACGTGCAAGTATAGGCAATTACGTTTATAACCAAGTTGCTGCTGGAGCCTCATACGACCAGATGTATCAAATCGGATACTGGAAGAATTTCACCAAATACCTGAGCGACACTAAATTCGTAAAACGCCAGTTTACAAGCGACTACTTTGTGCAGAATGCTTCGTTCTTCAAGCTCGACAACCTGAGCGCAGGATACCAGATCGACAAACTAATTAAATCGGTCAGCGCCCGTGTTAGTTTAACGGTACAAAATGTGTTTACCATAACCAAATACAAAGGAATTGACCCTGAAGTTGGCTATTCTGAAGTTGGCGGGATTAAAAACATACCAGGTATCGACAATAATGCGTACCCACGTCCTCGCACATTCCTGTTCGGTATTAACCTCACTTTCTAATCTTTAATAATTACAGACATGAAGATCAAAACTATATTAATAGGTCTTGTTTCGACAATGGTTTTTACTACCTCGTGTGTAAACGATTTGAACGTTACGCCTAATGATCCGAATACCATCATGGCCGGGAACGTAAGCAACGATCCTGTTTATTTGAAGGAATTTCTTGGTAAAATTTATGCAAGTTTCATCATTGCAGGGCAAGGTTCGGTTGGCGGGGCCGACATTAGTGCTTCCGACGACAACTTTTTTACTACTACCCGCGCGCTTTGGAACCTACAGGAAATTACCACCGATGAAGCAATATGCGGCTGGGGCGACACAGGTATTGCCGACTTAAATACCCAAACCTGGAGTAAAAGTAACCCATTCCTTACTGCTCTTTATCAACGCCTGGGACTAAGCATTACGTATGCCAACGAATTCATCAGGCTGACTAAAGGGAACACCGATGCTACCATTGCCCGTTACAATGCCGAAGCACGTTTTCTCAGGGCATTGGCCTACTACTATTTCATGGATTTGTTTGGTAATCCCCCTTTCACTACTGAAGACGACGGGGTTGGTAAATTCTATCCTAAACAAATTCAACGTTCCCAATTGTTCGATTACGTTGTTTCAGAACTAAAGGATATCGAAGATAAATTAGGTGAACCAAAATTTTCTTATCCTGAAGCCGATAAAGCTGCTGCCTGGATGTTGCTTGCACGAATTTACCTCAATGCTAAGATATATACCGGCACCGCTCAGTGGCAAAATTGCAAAACATATTGCGACAAAGTAATCAACAGCGGAAAGTATTCGTTGGCAAGTAATTACCGCCAAAATTTTTGCGCAGATAACGATGGAAAACATAACCCCGAAATGATATTTGCCTGGGAAGAAGATGGCGTTTATGTTCAAGGCTACATCGGCACAACGTTCATCATCGAGTCGAGCAGTGATGCCACTTACATTCCTGCCGAAACCTACCACGGGCTGACAACCAATACCAACTGGAACGGTAACCGTTCGCGCAAGCAATTTATGAATGTGCTGGTTGATACGCTGGCTACTTACGGCAATGCACAAGTACCCGCCACAGATGTTACCTTCTCGAAATGCAAGGACAAACGCGTTTTCCTGAAGATGAAGAAGAATATGAATATACCAAGTGCTTCGTCGAGTGGCGATTATGGCATTGGGGTATATAAATTCACTGCCCGAAATTACGATGGTACTTTGCCGGTAAACTACAACTCGGCTTATGCTTGCACCGATTACCCCATTTTCCGTTATGCCGATGCTTTGCTGATGCGGGCCGAAGCCTCGTTCAACCTGAACGACCTGGCCAGTGCTGTTACCGATATTAATGCAGTTAGGGCTCGCGCTTATGGCAATACCTCGGGAAACATCACCACAGCTCAGTTAACCTCTCAATTTATCCTCGACGAACGTGGCCGTGAGTTTTATTACGAAGGGCAACGCCGTACCGACCTCATCCGGTTTGGACAATTCTCGAACGGAACTTACAAATGGCAGTGGAAAGGCGGCACATACACAGGTGCAACTACCGACAGCCACTTAAACCTCTTCCCCATTCCTGGAGATGAAGTTTCGGCCAACCCAAATATTACTCAAAATACTGGTTATTAACCTTTAAACGATCGAACAATGACAATAAAAAAATATATCTATCTGGCTATCGTTGGGATGTTTGCTCTCCTGTCGTCGTGCGAAAAGGATGGGGATAAAGTGACTATGTTTGATAGCCCTACTGCACCAACGATTCAAACCGTGCCCGACTTGACATTGAAACGGGCAAACGGAACCAATACCCTTTCATTTGTAGGTACTTCGGTCAATCCGGGCTTCAAGGCTTCAGCCAACTATATACTCGAAGCCTGTAAAACGGGTACAAATTTTGCCGATGCGGCCACCATCTTCGAAGGAACTCAGGATACCTTGATGAATATCTCTGTTAGCGACCTGAATGTCATCCTGTTGAAGAAATTCACCGCCGATGTTGCTACTTCGGTTGATTTACGCATCCGTTCGGTACTGGTTGTCGACTCGGGCACAGGTGCCCTGGGCAGTAGCAGTAACCCTATGCAATATGTTTCGGCCACCAAAACAGTGTCGGTTACTCCTTATGGCTTACCTCGGCTCGATTTAGTTAACTCGGGTTTAACTCAGAAGATTGAATCGCCCTTAGGAGATGGCAAATACTCTGGTTTTGTGAAACTTGATGCCACAAAAGCCTTTACACTGAAAAATCCTGATACCAATGTTATTTATGGGGCAAATGGTTCGGCTCTTGCTGTGAATGGTAGCGGAATTACTGCATCAGCAAGCGGTTGGTACAAAATCACCGTTGACACCAAGGCCCTGACCTTTACTTTAGAATCATATATGATCGGATTAGTCGGATCGGCCACTCCTAATGGGTGGAACTCTCCTGACCAAAAAATGGATTACGATTCGGCTTCAGGAACCTGGAAAATTACAATCACATTGGTTGACGGCGACATCAAGTTCAGATTAAACGATGGCTGGGCCTGGAACCTGGGAGGAACTACAACTAAACTGGTACACAACGGCGATAACATTACGGTAGCTGCCGGAAAATATACCATTACACTTACTATTACCAATGCAACTGCAGGGGTTGAAGCCGGTACATTCACAATAGTTAAAATCTAAATCAGTTAGGATATGAAAAAGACGATTATACAAAAGTTTCTGGCTATTGTTTTTCCATTTGTGTTATTGTTTGCCGCATGTACAAAGGAAATGTCTGAAGTCAGGTTAGAACCGCGGGTTGCAACTACACAAACAGCAGGTTCAACTTCAAGTACGGCCATAGTAGTGGGTTTTGTTGTAGCCGAAGGTGCCGGGTTTACAGAAAAAGGTATTTGCTACAACACTTCAACCGGGCCAACTATTTCGAACAGTAAGGTGGTCTATACCGGTAATAATAGCTTGGCAACATTTACAGTTACCTTAACAGGGCTTAATTATGCCACCAAGTATTATGCCCGTGCTTATGCCACCATCAATGGCTCAGGCACTATTTATGGGGAAGAACAAACCTTCACTACTTTACCAGTTGTTCCAACTGTTACCACTACGGCAGTAACGGCTATTACCGGAAGTTCGGCTGCAACAGGCGGAAACGTAACGGTATCGGGTGGTGCCGATGTAACTGCCCGTGGTGTTTGCTACGGAACAGCTACCCCAACTATTTCCGACAGTAAAACCAGCGACAACAAAGGAACTGGTACTTTTACCAGTGCTTTGTCTGGATTGAAGGGGAATACCACCTATTATGTACGGGCTTATGCCACTAACAGTGCCGGAACTGGTTATGGAGCGGTAATTACATTCAAAACACCGGTTGACCTGCCTGTGGTAACCACTGCCGATGTGTCGGCCATTACTAAAACTTCAGCAGTATCGGGAGGTAATGTAACTTACGATGGAGGGGGAACTATTACCTCAAGAGGTATTGTTTGGGGTACTGCGGCCAACCCAACCATTAGCAACAATAAATTGGAAGCTGGAACAGGAACAGGAGCATTTGTGAGCAGCTTAACCGGTCTGACTATCTTTACCACCTACCATGTTCGTGCTTTTGCCACCAACAGTACCGGTACAGCCTATGGTGCCGACATCAAGTTTACTACGTTGGCCAACACCCGTATCTGGTATATTCCTGGCGATTATTTATCTGCAAGCTATCCAGGTTCGACCTATGCCAACTGGGCACCAGCCAACTCGCCATCAGTAAAAAGTACAATAAGTGCACCCGACAACCTGGAAGGATATGTTTACATGGCCAACACCTCGAATAGCTGGAAATTTGCCACCCAAGCCAATTGGGATGGACCAAACTACGGCGGGACAATTGGCGTGCTCGATCCGAGTGGCGACAACTACAGTTCGACTGCTGGTTATTATAAAATTAATGCCGATGCCGCTACCATGAAATTTACGGCTGTGGCCACTGTTTGGGGAGTTATAGGTTCGGCAAGCCCCAACGATTGGACCGATGAAACTCCTTTGACCTACAACCCGACAGCCCAGGCATGGCAAGGAGTGATTCATTTAAAAGCCGCCGAAATTAAATTCCGGGCGAACCATAGCTGGGATTATAATTACGGTAGCTCGACTAAAGACGCCAATCTGAATGCTGGTGGCGACAATATTGCTATTTCGGATGAATCGGATTATTCTGTTTCGCTTGATTTAAGCCACCCGAACGCCTACACCTATTCAGCCAACCGCTGGGGTGTTATTGGTGATGCCACTCCTGGCGGATGGGATACCGATACCAACATGACGTGGGATGCAACCAAGAAAGTGTTAAAAGCCACCCTTGTTCTGAAATCGTCTGGCTCGTTCAAGTTTAGGGCCAACGACGGTTGGGATATCAACTATGGCGGCGACCTGAACGCTTTGTCGGCAGGTGGGGCAAACATCTCTGTTCCTTCCGATGGCACTTATACGGTTACATTCGACCCCTGGAGCCTGAAAGCAACGCTTACTAAAAATTAATAATCAACAATATACAGCCTACCTGCTTAAACAATGCAGGTAGGCTGTTTTATTATTATACAAACACAAATCAAATGATTCGTAAATTTCAAATTCTATTTTGGTTATTGGCTATGTGTAAACTGGGGATAGCTCAAATAACCACCACTCCTGATATACCTATCGATTCTAAGGCTGTTACAATCACCTTTGATTCGTCGAAAGATTCACGGCTGGGGTATTTTACCGGCGATTTGTACGCACATACCGGGGTTTACATCTCGGGAACAACCGGATGGAAACACGTGATTGGATCGTGGGGCGACAATACCGGGCAACCGAAGTTGACCAATAAAGGGAATGGCATTTACGAATTAGTGATTACGCCAACTATAAAAACCTATTATTCAACTACTTCTTCGGAGCAGATAACCAGCATGAACTTTGTTTTTCGCTCGGCTGATGGCTCCAAGCAAACCAACGATCTATTTGTTACAGTAAGCACCGAAGATTTACATGTTACCATCACTTCTCCTTCATCGGATATAAATGTTTACCAAAAAAGCCAAAGTTTTCAATTTACGGCTTCATCAACAGTCGCCGCTACTTTGAAACTGTTTCAAAACAACCAGGAAATTGCTTCGCAAACCGAAACCACCTCCCTGAGCAAGTCGGTTTCAATTTCAACTGCCGCAAATTACTGGTTAAAAGCCACAGCAACACAGAATAACGTGGTTCAAAAGATTCGGTTTATGTTTGTATCCGTGAATCGGTAACCACCGAAACATTGCCTTCGGGTGTGAAAGCCGGAATTAACTACATCGACGACCAAACTGTTGTGCTGGCGTTGTATGCCCCGGGTAAAACCCACGTGTTTGTTGTGGGCGATTTTAACAACTGGTTTCCCGATAACAACTACCTGATGAAAAAAGACGGCGATTATTTCTGGCTGAGGATCAGCAATCTGACCGCTAAAAAAGAATATGTGTTTCAATACCTGATTGATGGGAGCATTCAGGTTGCTGACCCTTATACTGATAAAGTTTCCGACTCGGATGATCAGTACATTTCAGCTTCTGTTTATCCCAACCTGATTGCCTATCCTTCGGGTAAAGCGTCCGACCGCGCTTCGGTTCTACAAACAGGACAAACCGCTTATACCTGGACAACAACCTCCTATACTGTGCCTCAAATAAGCAAACTCTCAATATACGAACTGCTGATCCGCGATTTTACTACAGATAAAACCTACAAAGCGGTGCAGTCAAAACTCGATTACCTCAAAAAATTGGGGGTCAACACCATCGAATTCATGCCCTTTAGCGAGTTTGAGGGCAACAGCAGCTGGGGCTATAATCCAAATTTCTATTTTGCGCCCGACAAAGCTTATGGCACCAAAAACGACCTGAAAGCCTTGATTGACGAATGTCACAAACAAGGGTTCATTGTTATCCAGGATATTGTATTAAACCATGCTTACGGGTCGTGTCCGCTGGTGAAGATGTACTGGAACAGTTCGCAAAGCAGGCCATCGGCCAGCAACCCCTGGTTCAACGAAACCTCGCCCAATACCAGTTATTACTGGGGCTACGATTTTAACCACGAGAGCCAGGCAACCAAAGATTTTGTTGACCGTGTAACCAGCTATTGGATGACCGATTATAAAGTTGATGGCTTTCGTTTCGATTTCACCAAAGGCTTTACCAATATGCCAGGCGATGGCAGTGCCTACGATGCTTCCCGAATAGCTATTTTGAAACGAATTGCTTCAAAAATATGGGAAGTAAACTCCAAAGCCATTGTTATTCTCGAGCATTTTGCTGCTAATGCCGAAGAAGTTGAATTGACCAATTATGGTACATTGGTGTGGGGAAATGCCAATAATTCGTTTGTACAGGCAGCAATGGGATATACCGACTCAGGACAGTCGGATTTTAGTTGGGCTTCGTACCAGCAACGTGGCTTTACCAAGCCCGGGTTGGTAGCCTATATGGAAAGCCATGACGAGGAACGGCAAATGTACCGCGTAGAAACAATAGGAGGATCGAGTGGCGATTACAATACCCGGGCAATTGTTACCTCCATCGAACGGGGGAAACTTGCTGCTACATTCTTTTTGTGCCTTACCGGGCCTAAAATGATCTGGCAGTTTGGAGAATTGGGCTATGATATTTCAATCGATCAGGGAGGCCGTGTAAGCGAAAAACCTGTGCATTGGGAGTATTACGACGATGTTACACGCATTGGGCTTTTCAATGTTTATTCGGCTATGTTAAAGCTTCGAAAACAATACGATGTATTTACTTCGGGCACCGAAACCCTGTCGGTGAATGGCACGGTTAAAAAGATACAACTCTACCTCGACAACCATAACATTACTGCTCTGGGTAATTTTGGGCTAACCAAACAAACAGTTGTCGCTGGTTTTCAACACACCGGGACCTGGTACGAATTCTTTACCGGCAATCAGTTGCAAGTTTCCGACCTAAATTCGTCAATAGCTTTAAACCCTGGAGAATACAGGCTATACAGCGATAAAAAGTTACCAACTTTCGCTGAATTAATTACCTCCGTCTCCCCGGTAAAAGCTATTCAATCAATTTCCGGTTATCCAAACCCGGTGAAAGACAAATACCAGATTGAATGTAACGAAACAATTTCTGAAATCGATGTTTTAAACATTAATGGTCAGTTAATCAACAAGTTTACACCAAATTCGAACAACTACCTCATCGACTTTAATTCTGCTAAAAATGGTCTATATATTGTGAACGTAAAGACACAACAACAAGCTGTTGTGTTTAAAATAATAAAATCAGAATAAAACAATATTTGAAATACTTCAATAATTTCTTACTTTCCAACATATTAGGATAGAATAAATCGGGAAAAAACAGGGTAAAACTCTGTTTTTTTTGTTTAATTTTACCAATACTAAACCCTAATACCTGGAAATATGAAAACGTTTTTCTTAATCCTGGTTGTGGTTTTTATAGAGGGTACACTTTTCGCAGTACAACCAGTGAGAAGACCTTTTGTTGTGATTAAAATTGATGGTTCCTCTGTAAAAACCGGAGATGTTCTGACGATAACCAACGGTCAGAAACTAAAAATGGATGTTGATTTGGAGGGCGGGCGCAAAGACTTCTGTAAATACCCTGAAACTTACTCTGATTTAACTGGAACTGCCCAAATTCTGGCAAAAGGAAACAATGGAATAATATACGAACTCAACGGCAAGAAAGCAGAATGGAAATTATTGAACAATAATGTTTCGTTTTCAGGTGATGAAAATATTCAGGTTCAGGCGACAACAAATCAATCATCAGCCGAACTTACTATCTCAAATTCTAAATTTATCCAAACTTATTTAAAAATAGTAATTAAGGCAAACTGGTTGTTCAGCCAGGAAGGCATAAATATGCACGAAGAAAATGTTGCAGAAGGAATTGTTTATTTTACTACAACCAAATCTGATAATGTGTGGTTCCTTAAGTCAAACGTTAAAGCCGTTGGCTCAAAAGATAAGGCATTGGAGGAAAAACTTTATTCAGTTCAGGACGCTTGCGACAGTATTGAACACAACATGTATCATCTTAATTTTCAGACAGTACAACAGAATATCCGAAAACTTCAGGCCTCAATTGGCGAATTAAAAGCAACAATCGATGCACTAAGATCGAACAACCCATCTTTTAAGATTAACGTTACTTTTACTGGCTTACCTAGTGATCGTCCATTTCATGACATCGGATATCTTGCTTTACTGAAAAATAGCTGGTCAACTTTGGAGCCATTATTGAAGGAACAAAAACAAGCTATTGGGCTTTTGGGTAACGAACCTAATAACGAAAACAAGAAAGAACTTATAAGGAATATTACAGTTTATTCTGATTGGTTTTCAAAACTACCTCTAGGAACCAGCGACTTGCTAAACAAGTACACTCCTGGCATTCAAATGGATAGCATAAACATTCCGCAACAAATAACACGTTTTCAAAAGGATCAATCAAACCAGGAATATCAAAATGTATTAAACAAATATAAAATATTCCTCGATAATCGGATTGGCAAAACAATAACTGAAAACCAGACAATTAACAACGCAAATAATCGAATGCAAGCCATTCGCCTGTTTGATGGAATGTTAAGAAGCTATTTTAATTCTATTTCATGGGCCGAATGGATAAACACCCGTGAATAAAATTCTATTTTCCTGAATCAAACACTATCGCTCCGCCTAACACAGTTTTTAAAACCCGGGCTTTTAGAATATCTGTATCAGTGCATGTCATTAAATCTGTATCAAGTATAACAAAATCAGCATTTTTGCCCAACTCAATACTTCCTGATTTTGCTTCCTGAAAGCCTGCTTGAGCTGCCCATAACGTAATCGATTTTAATGCTTCTTGTTTCGATAGCGCATTTTCCATCTGAAATCCATCCGCAGGTTGTCCTTTCAAATTCTTACGTACAACTGCAGCATAAAAGGTCTTTACTGGATTGATATCTTCCATCGGGAAATCGGTTCCATTTGGTATCCAGCCATTTTGGGCCAGCAGTTGTTTATAGGCATAAGCCCCTTTAATCCGAACGGGGCCCAAACGCTCGTCGGCCCAAAGCATGTCAGATGTAGCATGAGTTGCCTGAACTGATGGGATTATTGAATATTTTCCGAACAAATTGAAATCAGCTGGATTTACGACCTGGGCATGTTCTATACGCCAACGCTTATCGTTTTTTCCCCTCAGATATTTTCCATAAATATTTAGGATAAAACGATTTGCGCCATCGCCAATACAATGTGTTGCAACCTGGTAACCTGCGTCATAAGCTTTCCGGCAAATATCATCGAAGTATGATTCGGGATTCACCAATATTCCACTGTTTCCCGGCTGATCAGAATAGTCGCTCAATAAATATGCACCACGCGACCCTAACGCGCCATCGGCATACAACTTGATCGACCGAACCTGCAAGCGATCAGTTAAATATGGTCCATTTTTCAAGAAATAATTAAAGTTTTCCTTGCTTGGGTCCATCATTACGTTCATCTGCATGAGCAAATTACCGTTCTTTTGTAACGAATCGATGAGTAAAATAATCTCTTTCGGAAGGCCACAATCGGTAACTGAAGTCAACCCAACAGCAAAACAGTTTTTCTGTGCCTCAAGTAAAGCCTTTGTTTTTAATCCAATTGCCGGAGCCGGAATTCGATTGAAAACCAATTGCATCGCATTATCTATTAGAACTCCGGTTGGTTTTCCATCTTTTATAATTATTTTTCCCCCATCAACTTTTGTATCAGTTTTAATTCCAGCCAAATCCAATGCTTTCGTGTTACACCAGGCCGCATGGCCATCGATTCTGATTAAATATACAGGCGTGTCAGGAAAGATTTCATTCAACAGCCTATTATCCGGAAAAGATTTATCAGGCCACAAATTTTGATCCCAACCCCGACCAAGAATCCAGGGTCCACCAAGTTTTTGATGGTACTCCTTCAGCTTATTATAAATACTCTCCTGATTTGGCGATCCATCCAACGTTACATACTGCATCAAATCCATACCGTAACCATAGAAATGGCAATGAGCATCTATAAAACCAGGATAAATGGGTTTTCCATTACAATCCAGTATTTGGTCGGAAGAATATTTGGTTAAAATTTCTTCCTGCGTACCAATTGCTATAAATTTTCCATCTTTTACAGCAAAACTTCCGGCCTTTGAAAATGAGCTGTTAACGGTATAAACCGAAGCATTTGTAACAATTAAATCGACTTTCATTTTTGAAGGATTACACGAATTTAGGGTAGCAAGAATCGAGGCTAAAAACAATAGTTTCCGACGCATGGCAATACAATATATAAATACAAGAAGTGAAACGAAAATAAGAGATAAATTGGATACCAGCAAAAACGGCTGCCCAAAAAAGGACAGCCGTAGATTTTAATATTTAATTCAGTTTATTAATTATATCCGGGGTTTTGTTGTAATTGTGGCGCTTTATTCATTTCATCACGCGATATCGGTACCCAGTAGAATTTTTTGTCGGTAAAAGTTCTGGCGTCTTCCAAATCGGCTTTGTTCCACCTCCATATCGTAGTACCATTGTCGTAATGTTCTATATGCGTTCCGTAAATATTTTGTATAACGTCTTCACAAATCATCCAGCGTCGCATATCGTAGAAACGATGGCCTTCCAGAAAGAATTCAATTTCCCGTTCATGCCGAACGTATTCTCGGGCTTTATTCTGGTCGGTAGCTACACGATCGGGAAGTCCGGCCCGGTTTCTTACCAGATTCATCGCATCAATACCTTTCTGCAAATCGCTTCCGCCCAATTCGATACAAGCTTCAGCATAGTTCATCAGGATTTCAGCATATCTGAATTCAACCCAGGTATTGGTGTTTTTGTAATATTGTCCGGCAGTTGCCTGGTCAAGCAGTTTTCGGATATAATAGCCCACTTTTGTACCATTCCACGATTCAATTGGTCCTTGCCGGGTATCAGTTCCTTTTTTGTAAGGGTCAGTTGTTGGGAGACTAAAATCTGCTAATGGAGAAATATTGTAATAATATCCGGTTTGAATTTTGTTTTCAGATTCGTACTTGGCAGCATCGTCCGGACGAGTTTGCCATGGAGCTCCGTCATAAAGAACGCTGGCATAAAAACGAGGTTCGCGGCCATTGTAAGGATTGCGATTGGGATCAGCAACCAATTGAGCAGCAGTTGCAACTCTGACTTCAGTGTTCCCTGGGTTGTATTTGTCCCATTGGAATGCAGTTCCATCAGCCATTTCAAAGCGACGTACCGATTGCTCAACAGGATTGTTGTTTCCCCAGTTATGGTATCCGTTGGGGCCATACCAAAGGTTTGCATTGTTTTCGTTTCCGCCACTGAGCGGGTATTGGATACCCCATATAGTTTCCGAATTCCAAGCACCTTTTTGGTTAAAAATGGAAGCGTAATTATCGGCATAAGCTTGCACCTGAGCAGAGGTAAGAGTTGCCGGAGGATCGGCTACTGTACCAACTAAAGAGAATGTTCCATATTTACCGTCTATAACATCTTTAGCAGCATCGCGAGCCTGTTGCAATAATGCAGTTTGGCTTCCCGACGGAAAATTAATCAGCGTATTCGAAGCTTGTTCAGTCCAGCCTCCGTTAGTTAGCTTACTGGCACAAAAAAGGAGTACCCTTGATTTCAGTGCGGCAGCAGCAGCTTGGGTAGCACGTCCCTGCTCCATGGACGATGGAAGATTATCAATCGCACCCTGAATATCTTTCAGGACAAAATCAAGTGTCTGTTTAATTGTTGACCTTGTTTGTCCTGAGAAATCGCCGTCTAATTTATAGGGCTGATCGCTAAGTACTGCTCCTCCATATACCATCAGCAATGATGCATAATCGAAAGCACGAATGAAATAAGCTTCACCCTTTATTCTTGTTTTTAACGCTGTTTCAGTTGTAGTTGTAGTAGGAACTGCGTCAATTCTTGACAAGATTCTGTTAATATCCTGAATATTGCTGTACAGGTTATTCCAACGCAGGTAACCTCCATAGCTATCGTTAACAAAAAATCCCAACTGATCAGGGCTCATTGTTCCTTTTAACATCACATAATTAGATGGTCGGTGAATACATAACGTATGGTCGGTACCCGAGCTGAGAAGATCTTCGCGGGAACCCAATATTCCGGCATTGTCGCCACCCATACGGTCGTAGCATTTTCCAAGATATGCCTTTACAACATTGATGTCAGAAAAAACAATTTCTTCATTAAATGAATCAACAGCTTTCTGATCGAGAACATCTCTCGAGCAGGAACTAGCAAAAAGCAGTAAAACTATTGCTGATATATTTATAAGTCTTTTTTTCATTTCCATTCTATTTTTAGGTTAATTGCTGATTAGAAAGTAATATTGGCACCTATGGTAAATGTTTTCATCGTCGGATATACTCCTGGGTTGTTAGTTTCTGGATCCCATTTCCGAGTTGCAGAATACAACAACGCTAAGTTATTTCCGGATACGTAAATACTTGCCCGAGACAAGCCAACTTTATTGTAATACCTAGATGGAATTGTGTAGTTTAATACCACATTTTTTAATCGGCAGAAAGCAGTGTTTTCCAACCAGTAGTCGTTCATGCGAACGTCTTTTGACCAGTAGAGATCATCACGGTTATATGCCCGGGCCACACTAGTTTCAGTATTGGTAGGCGTCCAACGGTTATTAAATTGCCATTTAAAATAGTTACCAGCTTCACCACGACGGTTGTCGTATTGGCTATCTTTGAGGAATTTACCTTGACCTTGGATTTGTATTGATAAAGTAAAAGCTTTATAATTCAGGTTAATTGTACCACCGTAAAATATTTCGGGAGCATCTACCCTGTCTACCAAAATTTGGTCATCACCATCAATTTTACCATCACCTGATACATCCCTGAAAATAACATCGCCTGGTTTGGCATCGCTTAAATGGGCTGATTTATCAATCTGAGCCTGATCCTTGTAGATACCGATAGCGTCGTACATTAACCAAGCTCCAAACGAATGACCGGTAAGCTGTTGCCAAGGTTTAGCTTTAGCAGGTTCGTCCATATTTACAATCTTATTGTGGTTATAGCTAAGGTTACCAACAACATCAACACGAAAATCTTTGTTTACCGATTTGTGGTAACCAGCCTCAATTTCAAAACCGCGGTTATCAACAATACCTATGTTTTCCTGAGGAAGTGATAACCCAGTATAATTCGGTATAGAAGCATTTCTTTTTACAAGAATATTCTCACGCCTTTGGTAAAAGAATTCTGCATTCAAATGGAACAAGTCGTTTGCAAATTTCGAATCAAAGCCCAAATTGTAAGTAGTTTGTGTTTCCCAGGTTTTACGTGGGTTAGCAACCGATGGAGGACCAACAACTGTTTCTACATCACTACCTGTACCAAATGTCATACCTGTACCAATGCTGTATTTATCCATGTATTCGAACGAGTTTCCTGGATCCTGACCCATTTGTCCAATTGATCCTCTGAGTTTAAAGTAATTGATAAAACTTAAATTAGCTTTCCAGAAATTTTCTTCAGAGGCACGCCATCCTAACAAAAGTGCAGGGAAATAACCCCAGCGATCGTTGGTCGGAAATTTAAGCGAACCGTCGGCGCGAAAAACAAATTCTGCTAAGTATTTTCCTTTAAAATCATACGAAGCACGACCAATATATGATTTACGGGCATAAATAGTAGCTGATCCTTCAATTGTTTGATCTTTGGAGTTACCAGCATTCATTGTTTGAATAGCATCCGAAATATAATATTTACGATACGCCTGGTAGTAATTCCAATCGCTGGAATATTGTTCGAACCCAGCAAATAATGCTATACTATGGTCCCCGATTTTTCGATTGTAGTTTCCACTAATCATAGTAGTTTGATTAATCGTACGTTCGTACCGTTCGGTGTTTTCGGGCGACGAAAGACCTCTTAATGCTGGGGTTAATGGAGCTGAAGTAATATACCCCTCTGAATTACGGGTAGCATTGGTAAAGTCAGCAGTATATAATACCCATGGTTTATAAAATTTCTTATTATAATAGTTTGTCAAATCGTAATTAAAACTTCCGGTAAACGACAATCCTTTCACAAACGGTACAGAAATGGTTGCATTGAATGTACTTAATATACGGTAAGTTTTTTGATCATTCTTTCCGGCACTTAAAGTTGATGTTTCCACAGGATTGTCTCCATATTCGATATCAGGACCAGGATAACGGCCTTCGGAAGTAGGCCAATATGACCACCGGGTTGGAAGCAGACGTGTTGATTGTCCTACAATCGCATCTGCGCTTTTGTAAGGATATATTCTATCCGTTAAGAACCCTGCAAGTTCAACTCCTGTTTTTAACCATTCGGTTACCGGCATTTCAAGCTTTGTTCTAACGTTGTATTGTTTGTATTTGGTTGATGAGGCTTTGTACATGGCATCATCAGATTTGTATCCAAACGATACATAGTAGTTCATACCCTTAGCTCCACCATCAAGAGTGATACTATGCCTGCTTGTCGAAGTCCAATTTTTAATTAGGTCGCCATACCAGTCGGTATTGGGGTGTTCCCAAGGGTCTTTCCCATTTCTGAAGAGTTCAATATCCGCATCCGAATAGGTTCTGGTTTTCCCTTGATACGTTTGATATTCTGAAAGCATAGTCGCATATTCGGCGGCATTGGTTACTTCAGGAGTAAGGGTTGGAGTCATAATTCCCTGATAGAACTGATAATTCAATCTAGGTTTACCTTCTTTTCCTGATTTGGTTTTAATCAGAATTACACCATTCGCAGCAGAAGAACCATAAATTGCAGCAGAAGCGTCTTTCAGCACCGAAAGACTTTCGATGTCGTTTGGATCAATTTCATCCATAGACCGTCCGGGGACCCCATCGATTACAACCAACACTTTTGGCGCTTTGGCATCATCGTTCGATAGTCGATCTGTACCACCGTCAATATTAAGCGTTGTTCTACCACGTACCTGAATTCTTGGAGCCCCTTGCCCCGGTTCTCCGGTTGTTTGCATAACTGTGGTTCCGGGGATTAAACCTGAAATGGCGTTCGAAACATTCATTGCAGGTATATTCTGGAGTTTGTCTCCAGTTACTGATGCAACTGCTCCAACAACATTCGTACGCTTTTGGGTACCGTAACCTACAACAACCAGTTCATCCAATTCAGTGGTCGTAGCCTTAAGACCTATATTTAATATAGTTTTGTCGCCAACAACAACTTCCTGGGAAACATACCCAACAAATGAAAATACCAAGGTGGTATTTTTATTCGGTACAACAATGGAGAATACTCCATCCATGTCAGTAAGGGTGCCACTTGTTGTTCCTTTAACGACGATGTTTACTCCGGGAAGAGTTTCGCCATTCGAAGCATCGGTGACTTTTCCTGAAACTTTAATTTGTTGTTGCTTACTTAAATTTTCGGCAAAAACTTCTTTCGGCTGAATGATAATTTGCCGGTCCATAATGGTATAAGTCACATTCGAATCAGCAAAAAGACTGTCAAGGATTTTTTCAACCTGTTGATCAGAAACGTTAATGTCAACTTTTCGGTCAACATCCACCAATTTACTGTTGAATAAGAAGTAAAACTCACTTTTTTGTTCTATTACATTCAAAACATCTTTAACCTTAACATTGTTAAGCTTAAAGCTAAGTTTTGTGTTCTGTGAATAGGAATTTCCAGCGATAACCTGGATTACAGTAAGTAAAAAGAGGTAAAGCGTTAGTTTCATAACCTGAAATACTCTTGAACGAAAGGACAAATACTCCCCCGCTCTGTTTAAAAACAGATTTTTTTTCATACTTTTGGTTTGATTTACAGTTAATAAATTTGGCAATATTTATTAATCATTACGGAGAAGATATGGTTGCAACATATCTTCTCTTTTTTTTCATAGATTAAGTTTTTAAATTTTTTTATACAATTTAACTACAGCTCTTTCAAAAGTGTTATCAGTTTTCTTTTTTCGTTCAGAAATAGCATAACGTATTGGTGCAGAAATGGACAACATTTTCAACACCTGATCTAAAGACTCATCAACAAATGTCGCAGTATATACATAATCTGCTATTTCTTTATCAGCAATTACAAAGTCAACATTGTACCAGCGTTCCAGCTTCTCAACAACCTTATCCATTTTATCATCGCGAAACATTAGCTTACCATTTTTCCATGCGATATATTTCTGAAGGTCAGTTTTCTTTTTTGTAATATGACCATTGTTTTTATCGTAAATGGCAAGCTCTCCGGGGCTAATGGTTTTATTTTCTGTCATTCCCAGATTGGTAAGAGATATTTCCCCTTCAACCAATTCAGTTTGTACCTGATCATTTTCAGGATAAGCATTACAGTTAAATGTTGTTCCCGAAACGATAATGTTTACATTCCTGGTAGAAACTATAAATGGCCATTTTTTATTTTTACGTACCTCAAAATAGGCCTCACCACTCAACGAAACTTCTCTTCTCTTATTCGAAAAAACAACAGGGAAGCTGATCTTACTGCCGGCGTTTAGCCAAACTTTGGTGCTGTCGGGCAATATTAAACTCGATCTCATTCCAAGAGGAGTTTCGACAGTATTAGTTACCATTGCTATTTGATTATAATCGACTTTTTGCTTGGTGTAATAATATGTCGCGGCTCCCAATAACGGAAGCATAAGAATTGCCGCAATTCTTTGAAAATAAGTAAAAAAACTAATTCCAGGAGACTTATTAATTTGTTCGGATAGTTTCCGAAAAGCTTTCTGCTCATCTACTTTTTGCATCTTTTTATGCATTTCAAAAAGCTCCCACAAGTTTTTTTGTTCTGAAAAGTATCGTTGATTTTCAATTGAAGCATTTAACCAATTGGTTAACTCCGAACTCTCTTCTACAGAAATTGTTCCTAGCAAACAATTGGTAATCAAATCATCAACGTCAAATTTTTCTTGTTCCATAAACAGGTTCAGTGTAACTTGTGCTTAATAGACGAGTACACACAAAAAAACACGTATTCTTTTCAGCGAAAAAAATAAAGAAAAATTAAAGAAATGTAATCAATGAGTCTAATACGCAAAATTCGAAGTGCTTTACTTATCTGGGTTTCAACTGTTCGCTTCGAGATATTTAATTTATTGGCAATATCAGTTATTTTTTGGTTTTCGTACCTGCTCATCCAAAATATCTCGCGGCAACGAGGTGGTAAATCAGCAATCGCAACTTCCAGTAAATGAGCAAGTTCATTTTTTGTCCACAAATCTTCCTCGGTGATTGTAATTTCTGTTACCGAATAGTGAGCATCAAACTTATTTTTAACTATCTGATTACGAATGTGATCGATGCACTTATTTTTAGTGCACTGCACAAAATATGATCTCAATGATCGTATTTCAACCGTTTCGCGCGTTTCCCAAAGTTTTAAAAAAACCGATTGTACAATATCTTCTGAAACAGATGTATTTTTAACAATTTTATCAGCAAAAACAACCAAGCCCGAATAGTAAAAATTAAATATTAATTCAAAAACTCCCTGGTTGGAGTTCCTTAAATTCTCCAACAGGTATTGGTCAGTAATTACATGTTTTTCATCAACCAGCATCTGCTTGACTATATCTTTTTTCTTTAGACTTATTTCAGATTAGAGCGCGCGAATATATTAATTTTTTAAAAATGCCTTAATTAACAAATGCTATAATGACATTCAAACAACTCTCATTGTAAAAATAATAATTTTAACTCATTAATTATTAATGACTTGACACGAAATTGACCTTTATTGATTTCTGTTTCATTTTGTCGGCAATAATTCTTGGGTTAAGCTTTACTTCCGACTTAACCAACTCCGGAATATTATACGACTTCAAACAACGCTCATAAAAACCGGGATCTTTCTGTGGCAGAACAAACGGTTTAGTAAAGCTTCCACCATCCTGAAAATGTGCAAAATATGGCCTTGTATAAAGTCCATCCATCCTTCTGCTACTAAAAACCAACCATTTACCAGTCGACGACCATGTATGGTAACTTTCGGTTTGCTGGCTGTTGATTTCGAGTTGCTTTATTTCACGAGTTGAGATATCAAGCAGAAACAAATCACTCTCGGAATGCCAGATACTAAAATTGCCATAGTCCGACATACAGAACATGACATATTTTCCATCAGGAGAGACCCTGGGAAACGAAATACTTTTTCCTTGAACTGCCGCCTTATAAATAGTATCAACTGCACCGAACCGGTTGGATTGAGGATCAAACGAAATTCTCAATAAATCGTACCTGATAGCTTTGTAGTTGCGCGGAGAAACAGCCCTGGCACTGCAAAAATAAAGCGATTTTCCATCGGGCGACCATGAAGGAAACGTTTCAAACCTTTCTTTTGAAGCAATAGCCTTTGAAGTAAAAATGCTGTGTGAACGAACATCATAAACAATAATATCAGACAAGGTATCAAGAACTTCAATTTTCTTATCAGGGATTGCATGAAATGTTTGTACAATACGATTTGTGGAAAAAGCCACATGATTGCCATCCGGATTCCACGAAGGATATACGCCAGGGCCTAACGTACTATCGGTTTTAGTATCCAGTTTTTCAAGTTCACCATTTTTATAAAGATAAGTACCTCCATAATCAGCTCTCATGTGGAAAAGCATGGTGTTGCTGCTGTTCATACAAAACGAATGACAATTCATGCAATTACCGTTACTCATAGTATTTTCCATGACAGGCGATTCGTGAAACGAACTTAAATCGCGTTGGTAAATACCCATCTTGCCCCAAGTCTCAAATCCCGGTTCAATCAAACGGTAAACCAGATAACTATCGAGCGAATCGGCTGATACCTTATTTGTTATAGTGTTGTATTTCGCCCAGCCCGTCGATTTTTTCAGGCAAATATCAACGGTATATTCTTTACCGTTGGCCATTTTTAGTAGTTTTTCCCATTTTTGTTTAGGCACCTGAATAATCCCCTTTTCTGAACTTATCCTGAATATTTCTTTCCCATCGCTTTTATAAATGGCCAAATAATCTGATGCTTTTTCATTAACTGAATAATTAAGGGGAGCAATATTACAAGGAATTGTAATTCCGGAATAATCTGGAAAAATTACAACATCCTGACCCAGATTTCTGAAATTCGAAACATCGTCGGAACACGAAAATGCCCAACATGCAGCAAATAGGATCAAAAAATATGAGGTAATTTCATGACGCATAAAAGTCAAGTTCATAACAAGTTATTAATTTAGATTGGCAAAATGAAGGTAAAACCAGGCTGTATTTCCAAATTGTGGATAAACCTTCCGGGCAGCCAAATTGCGGTCGCCACCACATTGAGAAACCTGTGCAATGTATTCGTTCTTTCGCTTGACAGTTGAATTCCTTATCTGAAATCCTTCAGGAACCAAATCTTTTTTAAAATAAGCCATACAAAACAAAAGCGCCTCTTCGTAATTAACCGGAATTTCTTTGTATCCCAAATCCTTTAAACGGTAAATATTCTCAGCAAAGCTTTTAATGTCTTTATTTAATAAAAATGTTGCCATCAAATATTCAAAGGCCATGCGATTATCAGGATGTTCACGCAATAATTCATGCAATCCGAGATTTAAGCTAATGAAATCGTTTTTAACCAGGAAATAACGCTTTTGTGCTAATTCGGCATCCTGATCAATTTTAACCGGGTTGTCAACATAAACTCTATATTTCTTTGCCCATTCGTTATAATACAAGGTTTCATCCAAAAGATCGAGGTATTTTAAAGCAACTTTATATTGCCCGTTTATAAGGTTAGTTAAAACTAATCGCTTAAGTGAACGAGGGTTAAGTCCTTTAGCAACCATCGATTCGAAAGCCCATCGGTTAGCCTCATTAATGTAATTCAGATGATAAAAAATCTCGCCTCCAAAAAAAGGCGATATCTCATCTCTGGCCCACTCCAATTGCAACCCTTTCGTTCCACGCTGGGGATAATCGAAGATATGATCACCCATTTGTCCGGTTTTGTACAATGCAAGATTGGTATAATACAATACTAACTGATTAATTCCCTGGTATTTTTGAGAAAGGTTAAGCACTTTATTCCACTCACCGGTCTGCACATAATGATCCATTCCGAAGAAAATCTCAGTTTTACGATCGTAAGCTTTACTCCTGATGAAAACAACGGCTCCGATAGCAAAAGCACATGCTACAATTGCTGATTTATAATTAACAGGAACCTCAACAATTTCTTTCTTCAAAAATTTACGAAAAACAAGAATTGCAAAAAAAACAACGAGTAGAATTACCATCAAAACAATAAACATTGGCGTACGATTTACTCCCCAAAATGGTAACGGATATATCCATGCATCTTTAAATGGCTCGAAAAACAAATACTTCACACCAATAAACGGAACCGCAACGCTAAAAATAAAGAAACCAATAGCGGCAATCCAACCCATCTTTTCTGAAAAAAAAAGTATCTCACAAAGAATAATAAAAATTGATCCATACAACGCCAAAGCGCCACTGATATAGTACAAAACCATCCAGCCCACAAACCCATAGATATAACGAAGAATTCTTCCACGAATATGTAAGAAACCATACACAAAGGAAAGAACCAAAATAATACCAATGGTTAAGCCAATATTATACAAATGACTACTATGAAGGGCTATTAGTAAAATAGCAGGGAAAAGACTTACCAATACTGACTTTAAACCTGCTTTCAGATAAAGCATGTACAATAAAAAACAAACAAAAGAAATGAATAAAGCTAAAATGAATGCGCTAAATACCTGGTTAATAAAAAATTGAGTGAAAAATTCACCAAGATAAAAAATTAAACAGCCAGGCTTCATCGTAAAAGAATGAAAATAATCAATTGAGAACCGAAACAGCTGTGTTTGTTCGAGATAATACAAATGGAACTTGTTGAATAACAAGAAATAAAGAAAAAACGAGATAAAAGAAACGCCAATTAATAAATATCTCAATAAGGAAGATTTTTTTCCTGAAAGAAAAGGTAGCATTAGTTAGAAATAAGTTAGTTAAGTTTAATAAATCGGCTCTGAAACACTCATCGTAAAAATAAAAGAATCTTTTAAACGATGTCCAATTTATTAATTGTTTATTTTACACTTTTAAAACAGACTATATATCAATGAGTTTAAACACTAAGCAATTGATTTAGTCAGGTTTCTCTTAAAAAAAATGGTCATCGAGGATAATAAATTTCGGTAAACGCCATAAGCATAAACATTGAGAATACCAACCTTTCGGCTTCGAAACAACAAATTGGCACTGTTGATGTGATGGCCAAGTGCAACCATGGAGATTGGTGTATCTTATAGGTTTCAACATACGCAACAGCATAAAAGTACCTCCGACTTATCGAATAGAATGGAATTTAAGAGAAAATATTCGATCGGTTTCCAACCTATTATCGGGAGAGTTCAAGCCCCACTTTTTCAGCCTCAGCCGATTTTATAAATAATAACCATGCTCAATCTTTAACTTTGTATTAAACAATTAGCAGGAAACAGAAATAATTTAAAAAAATGAAGAATGAAAAACCCAATTAACTCAACAACAGCAAAATACATTGTAAATGTATTGATGGTCGGCATATTTGTTGTTCTGGCATACACCGGATTATTTCGTGGCGAAGGACACCCCGGTATGGAACGTGAAGGTCTTCATGAACGTTTTGAACAAGGACATGAGCAATTTGGACACCAAGAAATAGATAGAGCCGCAGGTTTTACTCCAGGTGCCGACTTTAGAGGTGAACGTGGGCATAAAGGAAATTCTGGCTTTATCGGGCATCGCATTACTGTTTCATACGATTCCACGCGGAGTTATTAACATCAAGGAAATTCACGAAATTTCAGGATACCTAATGGTCGGTTTGGTTTTGATTCATACCATTCAGCGAGTAAAATGGTATGTTAAAAGTACCCGGAAGTTATTCGGTGCAAAACCCGAAACTGTTGCAGCAGAACAACTCTAAGATTTAGCGTATTCCTGCTCGTATTTGTCGAGCTCCTGATTTTTGGCATCGTTAAACCATTTACGGAGATGCTCCCTGGCCTGAGTCCGTATTTCAGGAGTAACATAAACAGCCAATTGCCTGATGATTAAAGCCAGAACACCAAGGTCGTCGGAAAAGCCAAGTAATGGAGCAAAATCAGGAATAAAATCGATGGGTAAAATAAAATAACCCAATGCAGCCGATAAAATCAATTTGGCCTTGAGTGGAACAGTGTTCGACTTCAACATATAATGCAGAAGTAGCGCAGAATAAATCACTTTCTTCCCTGCTACTTTTGCTACATGTTTCAGTTTTTCACCAAAAGTGACATCCGAATAGTGCTTCCGAAACCTGGCCGATTTTACCTCATCGGCAAACAGGTTGTACAAACTGGCTCCTATTTGTATGGTTTTCACTCTTTTCATGTTGCGAGTTATCTGATTCGGGTTACAGGTTATCTGCCAACGGTGAATGACTGCGGCCTTTTTCATTCTCCCTTAACTCTTTTCCTGATTTTAGTTTAATCCAACATTGGTATAATCAACCCTTAAATCGCCATATTGCTTTTCAATGGCGGTAAGCACTTCCTGAACAGCTTCGAGTGTTTCAGCCTGAAGCAGGCGAATCCTGTTTTCTCTGAAATTGGGCAAGGCCGGAAAATAGCGTGCAAAATGGCGGCGCATCATTAAAATCCCGGAACGGATATTGTCTTTCCATTCAATGGTTATTTCGAGCTGATCCCGCACATTCTGAACAATTTCGGCAACTGTTGGTGGCGGTAAAATTTCGCCGGTCTTCAAATAATGCTTCACTTCTTTGAAAATCCACGGACGGCCAATCGATCCGCGCCCAATCATCAGGGCATCTACCCCACTTTGATCGAGAAATGCTTTGGCTTTTTCAGGACCATTAATGTCGCCATTGCCAATAATCGGAATTTGCATTCGGGGATTGTTCTTCACTTCGGCAATCAGCGACCAGTCGGCTTCACCGGTGTACAACATGCTTCGGGTTCGGCCATGAATGGCCAGTGCCGCAACACCTGCATCCTGTAGTCTTTCGGCCACATCGACTATAATCTTGTTATCGTGATCCCAACCCAGCCGGGTTTTTGCAGTTACCGGAATATTTACAGCTTTCACTATGGCTTCGGTCATTCGCTGCATCTTTTCAGGATCGAGTAACATGGCCGCTCCTGCCCCATGCCGAATGATTTTTTTCATTGGGCAACCGTAGTTGATGTCGATAAAATCTGGCTGACATTCTTCGGCCACCTTGGCTGCTTCAACCATCGAATGAATGTCGTGCCCATAAATCTGGATAGCCACCGGACGATCAAAATCAAACAAAGTCATCTTCTGTTTGGTCTTTTGTATGTCGCGGATCAGTGCTTCGGACGAAACAAATTCGGTGTACATCACATCGGCGCCATACTTTTTGCACATATACCGAAACGATTTATATGTCACATCTTCCATTGGCGCCAGAAACAGCGGCTTCTCACCTAAATCAATTGATCCAATCTTCACAACCTAACTCTTATTATTAATGTTGCAAAGTTAGCTAAAGTGTTTTTATAAAGCTATTTTGAAAGAATTTCAGCGACAACGCAACTCAAAAGCGAATTCGTTCGTCTTAGAAAAAAATAATACTATGAAGACCTATTCATTTTTAATCTGCTTACTGGTTTTATTCTTTTTTGCAGGAACCAGTTGTGAAGATAAAATCATCGACCAGGAATTTAGTCTGGAGATCAGCAAGTTATATGCCTCAACCGATGGACATTATTCTGTGATAATTAATAATGTAAGCGATTCTCGTTGCCCAGAAGGTGTTCAGTGTATCTGGCAGGGCGAAGTTACAGTAAATGGTGAGTTGAATGTTGATGGCAGCAAATTACCATTCGAGGTGCATTCGGTAGTATCACAATCGAACAAACAACCTGAAGGTTATACAATACAAATTGTAGATGCCAAACCTTACCCTAAATACGGCACAGAATCGAAACCTGAAAATTTGATAGTTACCTTGTTGGTAAAGAAAAACTAGCGTTTATATAAACTGAAGAAAAATTACTCCAGCGACAAGGATGAAAAGGAATATTTCGCCAAAAATTGGTCGTTTAACAAAAATAAAGTAATTGGAAATCAAATAAGTCAGTGGTACTGCCATAAGCATTATTATTTCCTGAGAAACAGCCGGAACTGCAAACATCAGAATTACAGCAAACAGGAATATCCAAAAAAAAGTTTTGAAATATTTGCGTGTACTAATCTTCTTCCCATCGTATTGTGAAAGGATTAAACCGCTGGCCATTAAGATTAGTAAAGCCAGATAACCCATATAAACCTGCATCGAAAGATTATCTTTCAGGAAAAAACCATGCGACTGGAAATTAGCCTGAATTGTACTTTGCAACTCACTGATTTGGTTTGTTGCCCCATAATAAGCTGCTGCTCCCAACCATGGAAATATAAAGCCCAGTGTAGTAAGAATAAATTCACGCCAGTTTACTTTAGGTTTCAGGATAATGAACCCAATCCATAAAAACGGGAAAAAGAATACCAGATTAAAATAAAACAATGATCCAATAGCCAGAAGAATACCTGATTCAAACGCATTGGCATGGATAATTTCCTTTTCGTATGAATTAAAAATCCGGTCGATCGTCAAAATAAAAAATAAAGTAGCAAAATAAACAGGATGAATACCATGAAGTTCGTGCATTCCACTGGTAATTATTATAAACAGAAATGCAGGAAGTACTGTTCTTTCACGAAAAAAAGTATACTGCAATTTTAACCGCAAGACCAAAAAGGAAAGAACAATAATGAAAATCAAAGACACGACATGACCAGCAACAGGATTTTTACCCAGTAAAGCATTAACAGGCTGATAAAGAAGCATCTTGTCTTCTCCGGGATAAAATGGATACGACAATGGCTGCATGAATGACTTTATCCATAGTATTACTGCAAAAAGTGGTACCAGTAAAAAACTGTAAGTCGAATTTGATTTTAAAGCTTTCAGTAACATTTTTTCCCTTTTTTCATCACATCACAGGTAAATCAAATATTTCTGTTTCTACAAATCGAAACCCAGATCTCTCCTGTAATACATTCCGTCGAACGTTATTTTCTCAGCATTTTTATATGAACAAGCCAATGCCTCACTCATATTCTGCCCATACGAGCTTATAGCTATTACACGACCTCCATCGGTAAAAACATTGCTGTCCTTTAATATTGTTCCGGCATGAAATGCAATACTATCTTCAATTTTATCCAACCCGCTGATAATCTTGCCCTTTTCATAAGATCCCGGATAACCGCCCGATACAAGCATTACTGTTACTGCCGAGCGCTTATCGATTTCTATGTTTTTTGACCCCAGCGTACCTTCAGCGGCACCAATCAGCAGATCAACAAAATCAGATTTAATACGCAACATCACAGCTTCAGTTTCAGGATCGCCCATCCGGGCATTGTACTCAATAACCATTGGCTCCCCGCCAACATTTATTAATCCAAAAAAGATAAATCCATTGTATGGAATATTATCGGTTCTCAAACCTTCAACTGTTGGACGAACAATGCGGTCTTCAACTTTCCTCATGAAAGGCTCATCGGCAAATGAAACAGGAGAAATTGCTCCCATTCCACCAGTATTTAATCCAGTATCGCCTTCACCGATACGCTTGTAATCTTTGGCCACCGGGAGTATGCGGTAATCTTTGCCATCGGTAATAGCGAAAACCGAACATTCTACACCACTCAAAAACTCTTCGATAACCACCTTACTGCTAGCCGAACCAAATTGCCCGCCAAGCATTTCTTTTAACGAATCTTCGGCTTCCTGAATGTCGTTAATGATTAAAACCCCTTTGCCGGCAGCTAATCCATCAGCTTTTAATACATAAGGCGAGTGCAATGATTTCAGAAAGGAAATTCCTTCATCAAGGTTTTCAGAAGTTACTGCAAGGTATTTTGCAGTTGGAATATCGTGACGCATCATGAATTCCTTTGCAAAATCTTTACTTCCCTCCAACTGGGCTCCATATTTGTATGGACCTACAAAAAGAACATTTTTTAAACTGTCGTCAGCGCTGAAAAAGTCGTGTAATCCCTCACATAAAGGAACTTCCGGGCCAACCAAGACTAAATCTACTGAATTCTCGATCACCGTTTTTTTCAGTCCTTCAAAGTCCAGAACTCCAACAGGGATATTAGTTCCGAGAGTTGAAGTTCCAGCATTCCCGGGCGCCAGAAATAAATTTCCAAGCTTTGGCGATTGCTTAATTTTCCATGCCATTGCATGTTCTCTTCCTCCTGAGCCAACAATCAAAATATTCATCATCTATTATAATTTTCCACCAGATTGTTAATACAAAAGTGCGAAATGCTCTTCAGTCTTTTCTGCCTGCATTTCGGGCAGGATTTGTTTGTACGGCAATGGCTCAAAGCGATAGCCTTCATCTTTTAACCATTTTACTGCGCGTGGCAATGTTTCAGTCAAATTGAGCTGTGCTTTCAATGAATCGTGAAACGTAATGATTGAACCGGGCCGGACAAAATCAGTCACATTTCTGAAAATTTGGTCAACCGATAATTGGCTGTCATAATCGCACGTAACTAAGTCCCACATAACAAGACGGTACTTATCTTTCAGGTAACGGTACTGCGATGCTTTTAAAAAGCCGTGCGGTGGCCTGAAAAGATCAGAATGGATATATTCTGCTGCCAATTCAATATTCCTGAAAAATTCTTCATCAGCATGTTTTAAGCCTTGCCAATGATTATACGTATGGTTTCCAACCGAATGGCCTCCTTCCAAAACCTGTCGATAAACGTCAGGATATTTCATCACATTCTCGCCTACACAGAAAAAAGTGGCACGAATGTTTTCCTGCTTCAGAAGATTAAGAACCCAGGGTGTGACTTCGGGAATTGGCCCATCATCAAAAGTGAGATAGACAACTTTCCCGGTGTCAGGCATGCGCCACAAAGCTTTCTTATACAAGCCTGTAATAAATCCGGGTATCCGTACCCTAAGATCAAAACGCTCCATTATTTCAACGAACTGTATCGGTTAAGGTAACCCTCAAACGCTGTTGTTACCTCTTTACCTAAATCGGCCTGTTTCTGGCGGGCGCACAAGGCTCCCATCTCTCTCATGAAATACAATATCCGCTGAATTTCGTCGTCAACCGAAGCACGCATAGGGCGGTTTAGTTTAAAGAAATAATCCAGCTGTTCTTTGTAGTCAGTCATAATTGTGTTGACGATTGCTTTTCCTTTTTCAGGGCTTCCAGCCTTAAAGTAAGTTTCGGCCATCAACATTGAGAAGTAGTTGTATGGAACAACTTTATGAGGAATTAAGTCAACACCTTTGTCGAGTACCTGAATGGCTTTTTCAGGCTGACCTTCAGTATTCAACTGCTCGGCCAGACGATTGAACGTATTACGAATGTTCATCATCATTCGCGAGTTATTCTCGTCGATGTAAACCTTCGGACTGTTCATGTTGCCCCATTTAAATTTGTTCATTACATTATCGTACATGGCTTTCGAATCGACACAGCCAACATTTAAGCCACCATCAGAAGAAGCTGTTTTAATTGGAACCAAACGATAAGCAAAACCTTCCAACTGGAAATAATCCTGAAGGTTGATATATTTATCTCGTCCAACTGTAATTGCAAAGTACAATGGACGTTCCCAGTTGTTATGTGCAATCATATCCAAAACCATCAATTCATCTTTGGTTATGTAATGGCGATTCCCAAAATCGATGGTAAGTGTATCTGCAATTTTATCGTAATCTTTTTCAGGAACAGCTTTGTAACGTTTTACAGCTTCCTTGTCAATAACCATAAATAGTTTTTTCGATGGAATATAAGCTGCACCCTCTGCCTGTTCAAGTTTAGTACGAGGATTATCATCCTTTACGAATTCCAAAGCCTGTTTTAATTCAACAGCACCTTTCAGCCTTGGGTCCTCCATCAGGTAAACAATATCGCGTTTTCCCTGAACGTAAGAGTCATGCTCGAATGAAATTGGCAGAGGAGCCGATTCGTATGCTTTACTCTTCATCTGATCAATATACCAATCAGTTTGGAAATAACTCAGATTGCAAACGCGAATATCGCGGCGAACGCCTTCTACTTCCTGATTATACCACAATGGGAAAGTATCATTATCGCCATTCGTGAAAATAACGGCATTAGGAGCACAGGTATTTAAATAATTGGCGCCAAAATCGCGACAAGTATAACGACCTGAACGATCGTGATCGTCCCAGTTTTGAGCAGCCATAATCATCGGCACAAGCACAAGTGTTAATCCACTGGCAACTCCGGCAGCATTAGTATCAGAAAGGAATTTTTTAAGAGCCTCATATACACCAAGAACACCAATTCCAATCCAGATGGCATAAGCGTAGAACGAACCGGCATAAGCATAATCACGTTCACGAGGCTGGAGCGGCGTTTGGTTCAGATAAATAACAATGGCCAAACCTGTCATGAAGAAAAGAAGGAACACCGTCCATAAATCTTTTTTGCCCTGGACTCCGCGGTTGTACATGAACACAATTCCAATGATTCCCAAAAGGAAAGGCAACATATAATAGGCGTTGTGTCCTTTATTAGTTTTAAATTCCTGAGGAAGATTTTTTTGATCACCTAAACGTATCGAATCAATGAAATTGATACCAGTAATCCAGTTTCCATTACTGATTTCGCCATTACCCTGAATGTCGCTCTGACGACCAGAAAAGTTCCACATGAAATAGCGAAAATACATGTGACCAACCTGATAACGGAAAAAGAAAGTAAGATTTTCTCCAAAGGTAGGAACTTCAATTGTCTTGGATTCGCCATCTTCATCAGTAATCGATACTTTACGTCCTTTAACATCGGCCCATTGTTTATATGCCTCAATATGTTCGTTTTCGCGGCTGTACATGCGTGGGAAAATAGTACTTAGATTCGAGTCGAAAACTGGTTTCTGACGCATATCAGCAACTACATACTTTCCGTTTTTCTCTATATAGTAAGGTTTGTCGTCGACGTATTTTTCGAGTGGCGTATTATAATACTGTCCAAATACCAAAGGACGGTCTCCATACTGCTCACGGTTCAGGTAACCCAGCAATGAAAACACATTGTCAGGGCTATTCTGATCCATTGGAGGATTAGCTGACGAACGGATTACAATCATTGCAAATGATGAATAGCCAATCAGGATAACAATTATTCCCAGTAAAACTGTATTCCATAAAACCAGCTTCTTTTTTACAGTAAGAAGTACTCCGTAGACAAGGGCACCAATCAAAAGGAATGCATAAATAACTGCGCCGGAATTAAACGGAAGACCCAACCCGTTAACGAACATCAATTCGAACCAGGTTGCTGCAGTCACAACTCCTGGAATAATTCCATACATTACTACTCCCAGAATTAAAATAGAAGCAGCCAGACTGATTAAAATCCCTTTGCGTGTGGTCGGATATTTTCTGAAATAATAAACAAAAACAATAGCCGGGATTGCAAGCAGGTTCAATAAGTGAACGCCAATTGAAAGGCCCATCAGGTAAGCAATTAAAATAATCCAGCGATTGGCATGAGGCTCGTCGGCTTCGTTTTCCCATTTCAGGATGGCCCAAAAAACCATCGCAGTAAATAACGATGACGAAGCATAAACTTCGCCCTCAACAGCCGAAAACCAGAAAGTATCGGAGAATGTATAAGCTAAAGCACCAACAACCCCACTTCCTAAAATTGCGATCAACTGACCAGTTGTGTATTCGCCTTCAGCTTTAATAAGTTTACGGGCAATATGGGTAATTGTCCAGAAAAGGAACAGAATGGTGAAGGCACTAGCCAGAGCTGACATGGAGTTAATCATAACTGCCACATTCGATGGACTTCCTCCAAACAACGTAAAAAACCTTCCCAAAATCATGAAAAATGGTGCACCTGGAGGGTGACCGACCTCGAGTTTATACGAAGTAGTTATAAACTCGGGGCAATCCCAAAAACTTGCAGTTGGCTCAATTGTCAGCAGATAAGTAATTGCAGCTACCAGAAAAGTAAGCCAGCCAACAATATTGTTCAGTTGTTTGAAATTTTTCATTCTATATTTTTTCGTCAATTGTCTAAAAATTTACACGAGAATAATTCACATAATCAAACTTTCCCAAAAGAATAAATATGAATAGCCATTGTTCACAACCTGAGCCACAACATTTATCCAGATTATTTCGACAATACTGTGTTAAAAAATTAAATATCAGGCGTGAAGCTTTATTTAAGAACATATTTTAACGGATGCGAAGATAGTACATTCTTTCTGATTGAGGATAAACCACATCCGAAAATTGCGGTATAGCTCAAGTTGTTAAATTAAATTAACAGAAAGCTACCTTACATCAACCCTATCAGAAAGGGAGGAAATTCAGCTAGCGAAGATTCTTACGTTTTTCTTTATATCTTTTAATCTCGAATTTTTCGCATCTCCATTATCGGTTTCCGCCAACCGAGTCAGTCAACTACAACTTTAAAATACCGCTTCAACAATCTTGCGTGTATTATCAGAAACGCCGTAAGTATATAAATGAATACTTGGCACATTACTGTCTACCAACTCTTTTGCCTGCTGAATAGCCCATTCGGTACCAACGTTTTTGGCATCATCGTCGGTTTTACATTTTGCCAATTCAGTAGCTAATTCAAAAGGAATATCAATGCTGAATATTTTAGGCAATACGGTAAGCTGGTTCCGTAAATTAATGGGTTTTATTCCGGGGATAATGGGTACCTGAATTCCGACAGCCCGACAACGATCGACAAAGTCGTAGTACTTTTGATTATCGAAAAACATCTGGGTAACAATATAATCGGCTCCTGCCGTTACTTTTTGTTTTAAATACTGAAGATCGGTTTCGGGATTTGGAGATTCAAAATGTTTTTCGGGATAACCCGCAACGCCAATGCAAAAATCCATTGATGCCGAATTTTTCAGATCAGGATCGAGGTACTTCCCATTTTTTAGATTAACAATCTGTTCAACTAGTTGATTAGCACTAGTATGTCCATTTATTTCAGGTCTGAAAACATGATCGCCTTTGTTTCCGTCGCCACGTAAAGCAAGTACATTCTTGATTCCCATGAAATTCAGGTCGATTAAAACATGCTCGGTTTCGCTCTTCGAAAAGCCTCCGCACAAAATATGAGGAACTACAGGAATTCCATATTTATATTGAATGCTGGCGGCAATAGCCACAGTTCCTGGGCGTTTGCGAACAATTCGTTTTTCAATGCGGCCATCAGGTAACTCAACGTAAGTCATTTCGTCGCGATGAGTAGTGATGTTGATATACTTTGGATTGAAATCCAGCAGATTCTCAATTGTATTGTATATTTTACTTGCGTCATTCCCTTTTAGCGGAGGAAGTAATTCGAACGAAAAAACTGTTTTGTCACTTTGGCTAATGATGTCAATCACTTTCATTTCAGTGTAATATTTGGGTTTCAATTGCAAATTTTGAACGAAATTTTGGTAAAAATGTTTTATTCTGTCACAAACTTAATACCCAAAGTGAAAAAGCAAAAGAACAACTCAATTTTTATGTCTTCAGCCTTCTGTTTTTAATTTTCTGGTCATATTTTGCTTTTATTCTTCCGAAAACATGTTAATAGGTCTGTTACAACCAAAGAATTTGTAATTTTATCTTTCGGTTCAGAAAAAAACAATAACAGAAAATATCTGTTTTAAAATTGAAAAATTTAAATTCATAAGAATATGATTAAGAGAAGATTAGACGAAGATGACGAACCTGAAGTATCAGTAAAACAGCCTTCGATACAGAAAATAGTTGAATTAAAATTCCTGGAGCAGCGAAAAATTTTCCTTTGGGGGCAGGTCGACGACAATTCGGCCCAGGAAATTGTAAGCAAGTTACTTTACCTCGAATCGGTTAAACCGGGTGAAAAAATCACTTTTTTCATCAACAGTCCAGGTGGAATTGTTACTTCAGGCTTATCAATACTCGATACAATGAACCTGATTTCATCTCCCGTATCAACAGTTTGTATGGGGTTGGCCGCCTCAATGGGGTCATTACTTCTGTCGGCTGGAGAAAAAGGGATGCGCTATATTTACCCACTTGGCGAAGTTATGATCCATCAACCCAGTATTGGTTATTTGCAGGGACGTGCCAGCGATTTAGAAATACATGCAAAACAAATCCTGAAAACCAAAACATTATCGGCTGATATCTTAGCTAAAAACTGCAACCAAACACTAGAGCAAATTTTGAAGGATTTTGAACGAGATTATTGGATGAATGCTCAGGAATCGGTTGAATACGGAATTGTTGATGGAATTTATAAGATGTAAGTCTATTCATGCCTTTACAATACTAAAAAATGCGGTACCTATAACCTGGGTACCGCATTTTTTATCAGAATAGTTTTAGTTTAGTTTATTATTTCACCAGCATTCTCGCGGTTCTACGGCTTTTTTGTTCGATATAAATTTTTCGGCCCTCCGAAATCTGTGTAATAGTTTCAGGATTGTAATAACGAATAGTAACCAAATCGAGACCAGTATTGTATTTTACTTCGAATTTCTGCTGTAAATGATTGATTAGTCCTTCAATACCTTGTTCAGGCTCATCGAAAGCCAATGAAAGATCGATGGCCGATTGCTGTATTAACCCAACCCGTAACCGATGCCTGGCGAATAGAGAGAACACATCTGACACACTGTTAATGCCGATAAACGAATAATCGTTGGGTGTTAAGGTAATTAAGGCCATATTTTTTTTCATAATAATTACCGGGACTAAATCCAAAGGATGTTCGACGGAATGAATAATTGTGCCAGGTTTTTCAGGTTCGAGAAACGACTTTACAAACAAGGGAATATTCTTGTTTTGAAGGGGTTTTATTGTTTTTGGATGAATAACTTTTGCACCCGAATACGATAGTTCAATTGCCTCTTTATACGATAATTCATCCAGCTTTTGAGTGTTTGCAAAAAAGTCAGGGTCAGCATTCAGTATTCCCGGTACATTTTTCCAGATGCTCACATCCTCAGCATCGAGCAAGTTGGCCAGGATGGCTGCCGTGTAGTCCGATCCTTCACGTCCAAGTGTTGTTGTCTGGTTGGTTAAAGTGCCGCCAATAAAACCCTGTGTTATGTACAAATCTTCCGATTCGAAGGTAAATATACGCCTGGCCAACCTTATCGAAAGTTCCCAGTTGATATTTCCTTCCCTGAACTGATCGTCGGTTTTCAGGCAATTGCGCACATCGATCCAACGATTTTTCAATCCAATTTTATTGAAATACGAGCTAATAATCTGCGTCGAAATTAGTTCACCAAAAGCAACAATCTGATCATATTCATAATCGAAGTTGAGAGAACGGTCTCCTTTAATCCGGTCGCTTAATTGCACAAATAGTTTTTCAACTTCAGGAATTTCAACAGGTTGGCCCCAAAGTTCGGCAATAATTCCTAAATGATAATCTTTCACCTCTTTGAAAATCGTCCAAACCTCCGGGTCGCTGTTGAAGTACCTTCGGGCAACAATTTCGAGAGCATTGGTTGTTTTACCCATAGCTGAAATAACTAAAACCTTGTTACCGGGATACATTTCCAAGATATTGACCGAATTACGGACAGCATGAGCAGAACTAACGGAAGCGCCCCCAAATTTGAAAACTTTCATACTATTGATGGATTAGTTTAGACCAACAAAAATAGAAAAATGTAACATTTAGCGAAACCAAAGATTCTATCTCTTCAGAAAGATGAAATTTCTATTTTAGCATAGTTTGTAACTATTGTTACAACAAAAACTATTGTCCATTTCTAAATTTGTACAAAGAATTCAGAAAATGACAAAGAACCAGATACTTAAAAAGCTTCGAAAATTTCATAAATGGCCAGGAATCGTAATCACATTTTTCGTCATTCTGTTCAGCCTTTCCGGAATTTTAATGAATCACCGAGAATTGATTTCTTCAATCGACATTAATCGGTCGATATTGCCGAAAGAATACCGATATCAAAACTGGAACAAGGGCGCAGTTAAATCGGTGTATCAATTAAATAACGATTCTGCTTTAATCTACGGGAATATTGGGGTATGGCTCACAACTGATCATTTTCAGAACTTCAAGGACTGGAATGCCGGGTTTCCCAAAGGGATTGACAACCGAAAAATCAGTAAAATACTGAGAACAACAGATGGAAAACTCTATGCCGGAACTTATTTCGGACTTTACCGGTATTCGTTTCAGAATAAGCGCTGGGAAAAAATACAACTACCTATTGCTGAAGAACGTATAACCGATCTTATCCTGAAACGAAACGACTTGTTGGTGCAAACCCGTTCTTCTCTCCTGAAACGTACGAATGGCGACAGTTTTTATCCGCTTATGTTACCAGCCCCTGAAGACTATGATGGAAAGGCCAGCTTATTTAAAACCCTGTGGCTTTTGCACAGCGGCGAAATTTGGGGGCATGTTGGTAAACTTATCGTCGATTTGTTCGGAATGGTTATCCTCATTATTTCAGTCACAGGTCTAATGCACTTTGTTTTCCCCAAATGGATGAGATACCGCCGCGAACGAAAAAAAGACAATGCCAAGCAGGTTTTGATCCGGAACCTAAACTTGAAATGGCACAATCGTTTAGGCTGGTTTTTTATTCCATTCCTGATTTTTGTTACTATTACTGGTATGTTTTTGCGTCCACCTTTGCTCATAGCAATCGGGAATTCAACTGTTTTACCTATTCATGGAACAGTTTTGAGCTCGCCAAATCCATGGTATGATAAGCTCCGACGCGTATTGTACGACGAACAGCAACACATTTTATTGTTCTCGACATACGACGGTATTTTCTTTACTGATGAAAACCTGAAAGAACCCATGCGTCGCCTGCCCTGTGAGCCACCGGTAAGTGTGATGGGTTGCAATGTGCTTGAAAAGAAAAGCGAAAACACCTACTTGGTTGGATCATTCAATGGATTGTTTTTGTGGAAACCGCTGAACGGACAAGTTCTCGATTATTTGTCGGGAAAACCTTATATAACACCAGAAACAGTCGGTCCCCCGGTTTCGAAGGATATGATTGACGGCTGGTTTTCCGATTTGTTGGGACACGAGTTTTATTTCGATTACAATCATGGTGTCTTACCCATTCGCAGCAACGATTCATTTGGAAAAATGAGCCCTGAAATCATTCAAAAAAGTCCTGTTTCATTATGGAATCTATCTCTGGAAATCCATACCGGGCGTATTTTCGAGCCCGTTTTAGGCATGTTCTACATTCTGTATGTGCCTCTAGCCGGGTTGTGTATCCTTATTGTGCTGGTCAGCGGGTTCTTTATCTGGTGGATAGGGTACCGAAAAGCAAAACAGCCACAAGATCACTGAGATGTAACATAAAAAATAAATGAAACTTGCGAAATAAACAGGTCTGCCAAGCTTCTCAAACATAGAAAAAAGGCTGTCTGGTTATCTTTAACAGACAGCCTTCAGATTTTCAGCAATCTGATATAATGAGTTGCCTTTTAGTAGTTTAAAATTAATTGGCCGACTCAAATTGTCTAAGAAATCGCACATCATTTTCAAAGAAATGGCGAATATCTTTAATTCCGTATTTCAGCATTGTAATACGTTCAATTCCCATTCCAAAAGCAAAGCCTGTATACTTCTTGCTATCAATATTGCAGGCCTCCAAAACATTTGGGTCAACCATTCCACAACCAAGAATTTCGAGCCACCCGGTATATTTACAAACATTACAACCTTCACCTCCACAAATCGAACAACTTACATCCATTTCAGCCGAAGGTTCGGTAAACGGGAAGTAAGATGGACGAAGACGAATCTGTGACTTTTCGCCAAAGAGCTCACGGGCAAAATACAATAAGGTTTGCTTCAAATCGGCAAACGAAACATTTTCATCCACATATAATCCTTCAATCTGGTGAAAAATGCAGTGCGAACGCGCCGAAATTGCCTCATTCCGGAAAACACGTCCCGGGAAAATAGCCCGAATTGGCGGCTGAGTCTTTTCCATTACCCGAATCTGAACACTTGAGGTGTGTGTGCGAAGTAAAACATCAGGATTCTTCTCAATAAAAAATGTATCCTGCATATCACGGGCTGGATGTTCCGGAGGAAAGTTCAAAGCCGAAAATACATGCCAGTCGTCCTCTATCTCAGGACCTTCTGCAATTGTAAACCCTAATCGGGTAAAAATATCGATGATTTCGTTTTTAACAACCGAAAGCGGATGACGGCTACCTAATTTCAACGGTTCGCCTGGCATAGTAAGGTCTAGCCCCGTTTGTCCCTGATCAGCCGAATCAAATGTGTCTTTCAGTTCATTTATTTTGTTGGTTGCAAATTCTTTTAATTCATTAATTGCCTGGCCAACATCTTTTTTTAGTTCCGCCGGAACATCTTTGAATTCGGTAAAAAGCTGACCAATCAAACCTTTCTTACTAATATATTTAATACGCAATTCCTCAACGTCCTCCTGGGCCGAAACCGAGATTTGCTCCAGCTCGGCCTTCAATGCTTTTATTCTTTCTAACATTTCGTTTATGTTACTATTGTTGAGTGGCAAAGATAATCATTCAAATTTTAATGTATTCCAATTCTTTAGGAATACTCACCTCGGAAAACTTTTCTTTAAGATTACAAAATTGATATAGTAAACCTAATGTCTTTCATCGGTCGATCATTTCGGTCGGTTTCCTGTTTTGCAATTTCATCAACAACTTCGATTCCTTCATATACTTCTCCAAAAACGGTGTACAGGTTATCAAGCGATGGAAATCCCCCAATGGTAGTATAAGTTTTGCGCTGTTCTTCGCTGAAAGTAATTGGAGCAAGTTTAGCAACCTCTGCCGATACTTCTTCTTTCAATTTATTGTATCGGGCCATTAATTCGTCTTGCCTGCCTTCTGCACCAAGTTTATTTAGCTCCGGTTCGGCCTGTTTAAGTTTAGCCTGAAACATACTCATCTTTCGGGCTTCATTCATTCTTAATTGCATCGTATCCAGCTCTCCTATCCTGAATTTTCGTCCCTGGACGATGTAGAACTGTGATGCCGACGATTTTCTTTCAGGATTAATATCATCATTTTGTCGTGCAGCGGCCAGAGCTCCCCGATGATGAAAAAACTTCGGATTAATCTCCGCCGGAACAGTATAGCCTAAATCGCCGGTTCCCAGCATTTTACCAGGCTCAGCATTTTTCGATTGCGGATCACCACCCTGAATCATGAAACCTTGAATAATCCGATGAAAAAGTAAATCTTTATAAACTCCATTTTTAATCAATTTAACAAAGTTATCCCGATGCAAAGGGGTTTCGTTGTAAAGCCTGATTTTTATAGTTCCATATTCTGTTTCTATTTTCACCTTTTTTTCATCGTCGTTTCCTGCTGAACCACACGACACATTGATCAATAAACTTGCAAACAACAATAATATACCAAACTTCTTCATCTACAATTTTTGAGTAAAATTTGAGGAACAAAGATAATCAAACACAAATTACGGCTTCCGAATTTTACCTAAATCATCTTGAATGTATTATCTTGGGCAATAAATTGATAAACATTATTCAGAATGGAAAAGCTAACCATTGACGATAGCACTTTTCTTGAGAAACTAAACCTTACTCATGTTGAGCCCATATTTCATGCAATTGACCAAAACCGGGTTTTCCTTAGGAAATGGCTTCCATTTGTTGATTTTACACATAAGATAAGCGACACTGAAAAGTTTGTCAAATCGGTAATTGCAAAAGTCTCATCAAATCGCGATGAGGTATATGTAATATGGTATAAGTTTGAATTTGCCGGATTGATTGGCTTTAAAGACATTGACCGGGTAAACGACAAATTAGAAATTGGATACTGGCTTATCCAGAAAATGACAAGAAAAGGAATTGCAAGCGAAGCTACCCGAAAAATGGTTAACCTGGCATTTAGAAATATGGACATAAACCGTATAGTTATCAGGTGCGGAGTTGGCAACGAAAAAAGCTCAGCTATTCCCAAACGGCTTGGTTTCACTTTTGAAGGCATTGAGCGAAACGGAGAACGGCATAACCAATCATATATTGATTTAGAAGTATTTAGTTTGCTACGAAGCGAATGGGTAACTACACTATTCTAAAGCTAAATAGCCAACGTTAAATTTCTGCAATCAGATATTAATTTACAGTTGGGAAAAAGCTAAACAGCTATTTTCAAGCAATATGCAAGTCATATTTTTAGATTTTCCTATGGAAAATCACTGTTTTGCTGTTTTTGACCCATACGATCAGTTGTTCGAATGTTTTATTTTCTATTTTTGCACCGTTAAAACCAAATCAATTCAAAATAAGCGATTTGGATAAAGCAGAAACTATGGAAAACAAAACGATTCAACGAACCTTATACAAGGTTCTTAGGAAAACGGGTGTTCAGCGCGACCGAATAAAACTTGAAGCTTCTTTCAATGATGATCTGAATTTTGATCAGGTTGATTGGGCACTTTTTGTATTTTATCTGGAAGGCTTATTCAACATTCAGCTCGACGATCAGGAAATAACCAATTTATCGCGGGTGAACGATTCGTTAGAGATTGTAAACAAAAGGACTAAAGCTAATTTAGCCAATGCTTAATTTAGAATAACGTCCTACACAATTTATTCAGCAGGAGGCTGTCCCCAAGGATGGTCTCTTTGTTTTTTATGATACTTATATGAAAAAACCGACCATTCATGCAGAAAAACGGTCAATTCAACAAACCAATAGCTAATACTATTTTTTAATATTTTCTTTCCATATACATTTGCTATATCAATCAACAAATCATTCGCATTATCGCCGTGTTGTAATAGTTTCAACACAGAAAAGAAAAAAGTCAGTCGAAATCGATTGGCTTTTTTCTTTTCATATTACTCCCCTGCACTTTTAAAACTTTTCATATACTTTTGTCTAAAACTACAAAGTATGATAAAATTCAAAAGAATTCTCCTGAAACTAAGCGGCGAATCACTTATGGGAGAACAACAATATGGTATAGATCAACAACGCTTAACCGATTATGCTGAGCAAATTAAAGAGATTGCCTGTATGGGAGTCCAAATTGGAATTGTTATTGGAGGAGGAAATATCTTCCGGGGATTAAGCGGTGCAACAAAAGGATTCGACCGGGTAAAAGGCGACCAAATGGGCATGCTTGCAACCGTTATTAATAGTTTGGCTTTAAACTCTGCGCTTCAAAGTGTTGGTTGTAAATCGCGTGTACTAACAGCAATAAGGATGGAACCAATTGGCGAATTCTTCTCAAAAGACAAGGCAATTGAAACAATGGGAAATGGCGAAGTTGCAATTTTTTCAGCCGGAACCGGAAATCCTTATTTTACAACAGATACCGGATCTTCACTACGTGGAATTGAAATTGAAGCCGATGTAATGCTGAAAGGAACAAGAGTAGATGGCATCTATACTGCCGATCCCGAGAAAGATACAACAGCCACTAAATTTGAGAAGATATCGTTCGACGAGGTATATCAACGCAATTTAAAAGTAATGGATCTCACTGCCACAGCCATGTGTAAAGAAAATAATCTTCCAATTATCGTTTTTAACATGGATATAAAAGGAAATCTCAAAAAAGTAATTGAGGGTCAAAACATTGGCACTTATGTGTTTAGATAATTTTTCTCAAAAAAAAATTTTTTAAAGCAAAATATAGATTTTAAAGTAATTTTATTTTTTCTATATTTGTTGCCAGCACTTTTAATAATTGAAAAGAGTTAGTTCATATGCAGGAAGAGGTTCAAATGATTTTAGATATTTGCAGGGAAAGAATGGAACATGCGCTTACCCATCTTGACAAAGAGTTGGTTCATATCCGCGCTGGAAAAGCTTCCCCCCGAATGCTAGACTCAGTTTTGGTTGAATATTATGGAAGCATGGTTCCACTTGCACAAGTTTCTAACATCAATACACCCGATGCCAGAACAATTGCAATTCAACCTTGGGAAAAATCAATGATTAAACCAATTGAAAAAGTAATTATCAATTCAAATCTTGGTTTTAATCCTGATAATAACGGCGAAGTAATTCGTATCAATGTTCCGGCACCGACCGAACAACGCCGTAAAGAAATGGTTAAAACCGTTAATAAAGAAGGTGAAGTCGCTAAAGTTAGCCTACGAAGTGCACGGAAAGATGCCAATGATAATTTAAAGAGACTTGTAAAAGAAGGGCTTTCTGAAGATGTTGAAAAAGATGCTGAAGATGAAGTTCAAGATATGATCAACGACTTCACTAAAAAAGTTGACAAAATGCTCGAGGATAAAAACCACGAGATTTTAACAATATAATTGTTTCTAGTTTTCTGTTTTCTGAACATTGTTTAATTGTTTTCATGGCTTTGAGGCGGCTTGTTGAAGCTGCCTCAATTTTTTTTACCCATTCAGATTCTTCATTTTAATCCGAAATCCTCATTAAATTATTATTCTCTTTTATATCTTTCAAAACCCAAATCTTTTTGAAAACAACGATGAAGTTTCAACTGTTAGATTACCTCATTGAGTTACTGTATCCGCGATTATGTGTCGTTTGTGGCGACAAACTTATTGAACAGGAGAAATGGATATGCCTGCACTGTCTTCACCACATTCCACGTACAAATTTTCACCTAATAGCCGACAATCCTGTAGCACAAATATTTTACGGCCGGGTTAATATCGAGAATGCAACATCATTTTTCTATTTCAGCAAGGGAAGTAAATATCAAGCACTTTTACACAACCTGAAATACAAAGGAATGAAAGAACTTGGCGAAGAAATGGGAAAATACTTTGCTATCGATCTCCGGCAGTCGTCCTGGTTTGACTCAGTTGATATTATTTGTCCGGTTCCTTTGCACCCATCCAAAGAAAAGAAACGTGGCTATAACCAAAGCTGGTGGATTGCTTCAGGCATTGCCCAACAACTTAATAAAGAACTATCAATAAATAACTTACAACGATTAACAGCAACTGAAACTCAAACCCGAAAATCGAGATTTGAAAGACATCTAAACGTCGACGGTATTTTTGAACTAAAAAATCCTGAAGCATTTTCAGGAAAACACATTTTGTTAGTTGACGATGTTGTAACCACTGGAGCAACCCTCGAAGCCTGCGCCACTGCAATCTTATCGGCTGCAAATGCTCAAATTAGTATCGCCACACTGGCGACTGCCTGAGTTTAAAACTTAAAAACACTGATATTTGCAATAAATTTCTGACTATAGATTCTTTATTTTTATATCCAACAAATTTATTTATGTTTGCTATATGCCAAAAAGTGAACTCGTTATTGCATTATCAAACCGATTGTTTATGAACCTGAAAAACAGGGATAAATTTATTACTACCACAAAATAAAACTGTTTATCTACATAAGATTCAGTATACAGTTTATTCAAGCAACATTTCTCACCATGTTAATTTAATAGCGTAAGACAAAGCGCTATTTCTTTAATTCTTAATGCTATTAAATCCATCAGCTAAAAATTACAGGAAATGAACTTACCATTTGCCGAAAACTATAAAATAAAAATGGTTGAACCCATATACCGTTCGACGCGCGAACAACGGGTAAAATGGATCGCCGAAGCTAATTATAACCTTTTCAACTTAAGTAGTGATAAAGTATACATCGACCTGCTCACCGACAGCGGAACAGGAGCAATGAGCGACCGACAATGGGGCGCTATAATGACCGGCGACGAAAGTTATGCCGGTTCATCATCATTCTATCACCTTAAAGAAAAGATTGCAGAGATATTCGGATTCGAGTACGTTTTGCCAACTCACCAAGGCCGAGCTGCAGAGAATGTTTTATTTTCAGTTTTATTGAAAGAAGGGGATTTGGTCCCAGGAAATTCACATTTCGACACAACCAAAGGACATATTGAATACCGAAAGGCAAAAGCTATTGATTGTACGATTGACGAAGCATTTGATACCGATAGCCAATTCCCATTTAAAGGCAATGTTGACCTAAAAAAACTAGAAAAAGTATTCAAGCAAATACCACGCAACCGAGTTCCGGTAATGATTATGACTATAACGTGTAACTCTTCAGGAGGACAACCCGTTTCAATGGAAAACCTGAAAGCTGTTAAGCAAATGGCGAGTCGATACAACGTTCCTGTAATATTCGATTCTGCCCGGTTTGCCGAAAATGCCTGGTTTATTCAACAACGCGAAGAAGGTTATTCCCAAAAATCAATCAAGGAAATTGTGAAAGAAATGTTTTCGTATGCTGATGCTATGACTATGAGCAGTAAAAAAGACGGGATCGTAAATATTGGCGGCTTTATTGCAATGAAAGATCAGGAGCTGTACGATAAAGCCTCGACTTTTAACATCATGTATGAAGGATTTGTAACCTATGGAGGAATGGCCGGACGTGATATGAATGCTTTGGCTATTGGTCTGGACGAGGTTACCACCAATGCTTTTCTGGACACCCGAATCCATCAGGTTCAATATCTTGGCAATAAATTAATCGAATATGGAATTCCAATTCAACATCCGGTTGGCGGGCACGCAGTTTTTGTCGATGCAAAGAAATTTCTTCCTTATGTCCCCAAGGAAGAATTCATTGCCCAAACTTTAGCTATTATTTTGTACCTGGAAGCAGGTGTGCGAGGTGTTGAAGTTGGAACTTTGCTTGCCGACCGTGATCCAGAAACAAGAGATAACCGCTATCCTAAACTTGAATTTTTACGGCTGGCAATTCCTCGCCGAAGTTACACCAATAACCACATGGATGTTGTGGCTGCCGGTCTGAAAAATATTTATGATATTCGGGATGAAATTCGTTCAGGACTAGTTATTAAAAAGGAAGCTTCAATAATGCGTCATTTTACTGTCTCGCTCGATAAAGCTTAAAATGCAGGAATTTTTGTACATGGTATATTTTGTGTTGACATTCATCTGCATATATTTAATTTTACATATAAATTCAAATAACTCATTCATCAGGCGCATTTGTGTAATCTTACTTAGTTCTGGATTCTCTGAAACCAAGCTTATCAAACTCACAAAAGAAATAAAACAACAAAAGCCGTCTCAATTGCTTGAGGCGGCTTCATGGCCCGGAATCTATTCTGGTTAATTCAGGATGCTGTTGTATTGTTCATTGATTAAGTCGGGCAAATAACTGGCAATCATATCCAAAATATGATCTTCGGCAACGGCATTGGGGCTAATACATTTCTGCATTTCAATATTTTTTGCATTTAAAACAGCTGCATTCAACGACCCGCTTACTATACTTTCTGAAGAATTTACCATTTTAACGCCAAAACCATTTGAACCATTTACATATTTTACCTCGAAATACTTTGTCCGAACAATGTACTCCTGTCCCTTCTTGCCTTCTTTCCGATACTTTTAAAAGCACCGGATTTAGTAAGTATTTCCAAATCAGAATTTACAATTTCCCGAATAGTTTTTTCAGGCTAACTTCTCCTGAAATGATATTTTTCAAATCACTGATAGCAACCCGGTCTTGAGTCATCGTGTCACGGTAACGAATAGTTACGGTATTATCTTCAGCAGTCTGGTGATCGATCGTAACACAGAACGGAGTGCCGATAGCATCCTGCCGGCGGTAACGTTTACCAATCGAATCTTTTTCATCGTACTGACAATTGAAATCAAATTTCAGATCGTCAATAATCTGGCGAGCAATTTCAGGTAGACCATCTTTTTTCACCAATGGCATCACAGCTAGTTTTACCGGAGCTAATGGAGCAGGAATGCGTAATAGAACACGAGTGTCTTTTCTGCCATCTTCACTGGTAATTTCTTCTTCGGCATACGACGCAGCCATGATCTGGAGGAACATGCGGTCAACACCAATTGATGTTTCAATCACATACGGAACATACGATTCGTTCAGTTCAGGATCGAAATAAGTAATTTTCTTACCTGAATAGCTTTGGTGTTGAGATAAGTCAAAATCGGTACGCGAATGAATTCCTTCAACTTCCTTGAACCCGAATGGAAATCGGAATTCAACGTCAACGGCTGCGTTGGCATAGTGTGCCAATTTATCATGCACGTGGAAACGGTAGTTTTCTGCGCCAAAACCAAGTGCCTGATGCCATTTCATACGAGTTGACTTCCATTGTTCAAACCAATCGAGTTCGCTACCAGGACGTACAAAAAATTGCATTTCCATTTGTTCGAACTCACGCATACGGAAAATGAATTGACGGGCAACAATTTCATTACGGAAAGCCTTGCCAATTTGCGCAATACCAAATGGAATTTTCATACGACCGGTCTTCTGTACGTTCAGGTAGTTCACAAAAATACCCTGAGCTGTTTCTGGCCGGAGATAAACCTTCAAAGCGCCGTCAGCAGTTGATCCCATTTCAGTAGCAAACATGAGGTTAAACTGGCGCACTTCTGTCCAGTTGCGAGTTCCTGAGATTGGACAAACAATTTCCTCATCTAAAATAATCTGACGAAGATCTTCCAGGTTAGTTTCATTCAGCGCTTTTACAAAGCGAGCCTGAAGATTATCCCATTTGGCCTGGTTTTCCAGAACACGGGCATTAGTTTCCCGAAATTGTTTTTCGTCGAAAGCCTCACCAAAGCGTTTCTGAGCTTTCTCAACCTCCTTATTTATTTTGTCTTCGTATTTAGCTAGCTGTTCTTCAATTAAAACATCAGCACGATAGCGCTTTTTCGAATCTCGGTTATCAATCAACGGATCGTTAAACGCATCAACGTGTCCAGAGGCTTTCCATATAGTTGGGTGCATAAAAATTGCAGAATCAATGCCAACTACATTTTCGTGCAGCAGGACCATCGAGTCCCACCAATATTTTTTGATGTTGTTTTTCAATTCAACACCGTTCTGTCCATAGTCGTAAACTGCACTCAACCCATCGTAAATTTCACTCGACTGGAATACAAATCCATATTCTTTACAATGAGCGACCAGCTTTTTAAATACATCTTCCTGAGCCATGATCTGTTTGATTATTTATTGTTGATTGATTATTATTGTTATTCTATTTCCTCAAAGTCAACATATTCGCCTTGAGTATTATTTCTGTTTGATTGTTGGCTTTGGTTATTCTCAACAGTAACCTGTCCTTCAGGCTTCTGTTGCTGATATTGATGCTGATACTGCGTCTGCCGTTCCTGCATATTGTTTACAGCCTTTTTTACAACAATTGGGAAAAGTAACCGCCCTAAAAATTTTAGAGCGTAATAAATTACAACAATTACCCCTATTGTCGTTAAAAAACCTCTTATTGAAAGAATTATAAATAAAAAGTTCATAGTTTTTCTGCGAAATTTTGAGCGGCTAAAATTAGTAATTAATTGGGAAACAATAGCAGTTTAATTAATTGATACCGTAAATTCAGAAAAGAAAACGTTACAATCCGGGCACCGACATCACACCCTTTGGTAATACCTGGGCATTCGGAAATAACTAACACAACTGCTTCGCAGAAGCATTAACAACGATACCATCGTCTCCGAAAATCATGCTTGTCGTTTTAAAAATGATAAGCATGATTTTTTAGGATGTTACTGGAAACATAACGTAAAGCAAACAGAATTTCCGTAAAATATTGATCACAAGTCAGTAATCAGTTAAAAAAATTGCATCCATTTGTAATATATCTGGCGAGGTCACTGCATCGTATTCGAGACGATTTGAGGTTCAACCATTAATTGCTTTCCAGAATTTTAAACAGTTCGTCGAGTTTTGGAGTGAGGATAATTTCAGTACGACGGTTTTTCTGCCGGGCTTCTGGGGTATTTGCATCATCTATAGGGAAAAATTCGCCATGACCAGCAGACGTAATTCGCTTAGGATCAACATCTTTATTTTTTAGCAAAATGCGGATAACTGCGGTAGAGCGCATTACGCTTAAGTCCCAATTGTCCTTTACTTCACCCGAACCTTTCATTGGTACATTATCAGTATGGCCTTCAACCATTACATTAATGTCGGGATTTTGTGCCAGAACTTCAGCAAGATTTGACAGCGCTTGCTGTCCTTTGGGATCAACGACCCACTGCCCTGTTTTGAAAAGTAGTTGTTCGTCAAGTGAAACGTAAACTTTTCCATTTTTTTCCTGAATTGTCAAACCTTTGTTGTTGAAACCCAGTAACGCATCCATAACTTTTTGTTTTAGTTGCTTTACTGCTTCATCTTTCTGTTTTAGGATTCCTTCAAGTTCCTGAAGTCGTTGGGTTCGTTGCGCCAAAACTTCCTCTCGCTTCTGAATGTCAGACTGTGCTTCCTGCAATTTGCTCATCAGTCGGGATATCTCTTCAGAACTTCCGGTTTTCAAACTACTTAATTGTCCTTCCAGGTCAGCATTAAATTGTTTAAGTCGGTCGTTAGCCGATTTTATCTCTTCCAGATTTTGAGCAGTTCCTTTTAAATCACCTGTAAGCTTCTCTATATCTTTAAGTTGCTTGTTAATTCTGCTTTGCAGTTCGGTGTTTTTAGTTTCGAGTGATTGAACTTGTTCTTTCAACGATTGTACTATTTTTTGGCAATCCTGATAGTTACCATTTAACTGGTTAAATTTTTTAGATGAAACACAGGAAAAAAGAAATAAAAATGCAAAAACGGATAATAATTTATTCATGGCTCATGTTTTAGTCAGGTAAATATAGAACTTTGCAAGGGTTTTATCAACGTTTTAATGAAGGATAAGTAAAACAAAAGCATAAGTGAAAAGGTCATATTCGATGATATTGTTGAAACTATTCGACTGATAAGATAAAACTTATGAACGAACGAAACGTTGATTAATAACTTTTCAGGATTTACGAAGTGTTGTATATTTGGACTCAAATTTGAACGTTGATGAAGGGACTCACGGGAAAATTATTAGATAAAATTAACGATCCTTCAGATTTAAGGAGGCTAAAAACAGAAGATTTGCCTCAGATATGTGAGGAATTACGCGATTTCATTATTGATGAAGTTTCGCACAATCCGGGTCATTTCGGGTCGAGCCTTGGGGTGGTTGAGCTTACCGTTGCCCTGCACTACACATTTAAAACTCCTTACGATTTACTTGTTTGGGATGTTGGGCACCAGGCTTATGCTCATAAAATTCTGACAGGGCGCAAGGATGTTTTTCACACTAATCGAAAATATAAAGGGATTAGCGGATTTCCGAAGCCATCAGAAAGTATTTACGACGCTTTTGGCGTTGGGCACTCCAGTACATCAATTTCGGCTGCCCTCGGGATGGCTGTTGCTGCCAATATGAAAAATGAAACCGATCGTAAAATAGTTGCGATTATCGGCGACGGCTCCATGACCGGAGGAATGGCTTTCGAAGGGTTGAACAATGCAGCTGTTAACAAATCTGATTTGCTTGTAATTCTAAACGACAACAACATGGCCATCGACCCAAATGTTGGTGGCATGAGCAACTACCTGCTAAATATTACCAAGTCACAAACTTATAACAAGTTAAAAAAAGATATTTGGGACGGGCTGGGAAAACTGAATGGTTTTGGGCCGAAAGCCCGCCGATTGGTTCAGAAAACCGAAAATGCCTTCAAATCAATGCTACTCAAACAATCAAACTTGTTTGAAGGAATGGGATTCAGGTATTTTGGCCCCGTCGACGGACACAACGTTGTTTACCTTGCTGAAGTTTTGGACAGCTTGAAAAACATACATGGGCCAAAACTCCTACATGTAGTTACCAAGAAAGGAAAAGGTTTTAAGCTTGCTGAACTTAACCAAACCGAATATCATGCTCCCGGAAAATTCGATAAAGTGACCGGAGAAATTTTAGATAGTGAATTTCAGGTAAACAAGCCACCCAAATTCCAAAATGTATTCGGTCAAACAATAATAGAACTGGCAGAGAAAAACGATAAAATAGTTGCCATTACTCCGGCAATGCCAACAGGGTGCTCGCTTAACATGATGATGGAAAAAATGCCAACCCGTGTTTTTGATGTTGGAATTGCAGAACAACATGCAGTAACTTTTTCTGCAGGATTGGCAATTCAGGGTTTACTACCATTCTGTAATATTTATTCAACGTTCATGCAACGAGCATACGATCAGGTTATTCACGATGTAGCCATTCAAAATCTGCACGTTGTCTTTTGCCTCGATCGTGGAGGGCTTGTTGGAGCCGACGGAGCAACGCATCATGGGGTCTTCGACCTTGCTTATATGCGATCAATTCCAAACATGATTGTCTCAGCTCCAATGGATGAAATAGAATTACGCAACCTGATGTACACATCCCAAAATGATAATTACGGGCCATTTTCTATTCGTTATCCTCGTGGTTGTGGAAACTTAATCGACTGGAATAAGCCAATGGAACTAATATCAATTGGTCAATGCCGGCAATTAACAGAAGGAGAAGATTTAGCAATTCTTTCAATTGGAACCGTTGGAGTACATGCCTCAAGGGCAATAAAAATGCTTCAGAAAGATGGTATTTCAGTCTCACATTTCGATATGAGATTTGTAAAACCACTGGACGAAAAAGCACTCCATTATATATTTAGTAACTTCGCGCATGTTGTCACCGTTGAAGATGGCGTTTTACAAGGTGGGTTTGGTAGTGCAATACTTGAATTTATGGCCGATCACCAATACACTGCTAAATTAGTTCGAATTGGAATACCCGATAAGTTTATTGACCAAGGAACGACGGAAGAGCTCTACCGTGACTTTGGATTAGACCAACAAGGTATCTATAAAACAGTTAAAGCATTTATACAGAAAGATTAAGTTGTCTTTATACTTTTTATTTAATAGGTTCGTTATTCTACGGTATACCTAATAAAATATTACATAACCTTGGATTTCTATAATAAAAAACGACGCTGGAAAATTCTACTTCTGCTACTAGCTATAGTTATAGGCGCAGGTGCCTTTTTTTATACTAACTGGCTAATAAAAAATACAGCAACAGAAGAGCGAAAAAGTGTTGAACTTTGGGCAGAAGCAACTCAAAAACTGGCCAGTACAGATATTAATTCAAATCAAGATATTACATTTCTGAACAACATTATAATACGTAATACTACTATACCTATTATAATTACCGACAGTCTGGGGCATATATTGGATGATGGGTTCAGAAATATTCAAATCAACGGCGAAAACAAAGACAAAATTCTTGCCCAAGAATTAGAGAAGATGAAGGAACAGAATGACCCAATAATTATTACCATATCGGAACGCAACAAGCAATATTTATATTACCGGGATTCTATTCTTCTTCAAAATCTGAAGTTCTATCCAATCGTTCAGTTTAGTGTAATTTTCATATTCATGTTAATTGCTTACCTGGCTTTTAGTTCCTCGCGTAAAGCCGAACAAAATCAGGTATGGGTAGGAATGTCGAAAGAAACTGCACACCAACTTGGAACACCAATTTCATCGCTGATGGCCTGGGTCGAATTGTTAAAAATGCAAAATATCGACGAAAAGCTTGTTGCTGAGTTTGAAAAAGATACCCAACGTTTACAAAAAATAACCGAACGTTTTTCAAAAATAGGTTCTATTCCCGAGCTTATTTCAACTGATGTTGCCGATACTATTCGGTCAACAATTGAATATCTAAAAACCCGATCATCAGGCAAAGTTAAGTTTACGCTCGATTTTGATCAGGAAATTAAATATAAGGTACCACTCAACGCTGCTTTATTCAGCTGGGTCATTGAGAACCTATGCAAAAATGCCATTGACGCCATGAATAATGCCGGAACAATACAAATATCTATTATCGAAAAAGCCGATCAGCTACTTATTGATGTCTCGGATACTGGAAAAGGAATCGCAAAAGCACATTTTAAAACTATATTCCAGCCAGGTTTCACCACAAAAAAAAGAGGTTGGGGCCTGGGGCTATCTCTTGCAAAACGAATTGTCGAGAATTACCATAAAGGGAAAATATTTCTAAAACAATCCGAAATAAACAAAGGCACAACATTTAGAATCATCTTAAACAAGCAATAATTTATCAACAACTACTTACAACAACAACTATCTGATATTAAACAACTTCACCATCATGGGTGTTTTTTATTTGTTTCCTTGTTAAAAAAATAGATATATTTTCCGCGTTTGTATATTTTTTATACTTTTGCAAAACTTTTTCCAGGCAATGAGCAGTCAATCATTCTATAACATCGCATTCAGAGGGCTTTCACAAGGAAAGCACATTTTTGAATATAAAATTGGTGGGAAGTTTTTTTCGGAATTTGAAGACAGTATTGTTGAAGAAGGTAACGTAAACGTTTGTCTTATACTGGAAAAGCAAAGCTCATTATTGATACTTAACTTTGATATTGAGGGTCAGGTTAAAGTACAATGTGACAGGTGTCTTGAAATGTATGACCAGATTATAAACGGTTCTGATCAAGTTTTTGTAAAATTTGGAGATAAGGAATTTGAAGATGGCGACGATGTAATCTGGGTTAGTGCAAATGATAATCAGTTGAATGTAGCTCAACTGATATATGAGTTTATTTGTTTAGCTGTTCCAATTAAGCGTATCCATCCTGAAGATGAAAACGGAAATTCGACCTGTGATCCGCAAATGATTGAGAAGCTCGACAAATACATTATTAAGGATGAGGGTAAAAATAATCCCACATGGAACGATTTGAAAAAATTATTAAATAACGAATAAAGACAAGGTAAAATGGCACATCCAAAACACAGGGTATCAAAAACCCGCAGAGACAAAAGAAGGACTCATTATAAGGCAACTCCAGCAACTCTGGCATCATGCTCAAATTGCGGAGCTACTGTTAAATACCATACTGTATGTCCTGAATGTGGGTATTACAGAGGTAAACTTGCAATCGAAAAAGACGTCACTGTTTAAGACAAATCTCTGATCAGAGGAACCTTGTTCTTCTGATCATTTTACATCAACTTTTGTAATATTCGAACAATTTAATTGTTTGTTTTAAAAGGAGTTAGGTAAAATTTTTTACCTAATTTTTTTTTGCCGTTCGAATTTTTCATCCTAACTTGCACCGCATTAATTTTCAGGAATTATAGTCTAATCATTAATCTTGAGAATGCTCAAGGTTAAGGTCTTATTTGTCTAAAAAAAATAAATATGAGTAATTTACGTGCTGCAATAACAGGAATAGGAGCATATTTGCCTGAATACCGGTTAACAAATGAAGAATTGAGCACATGGGTTGAAACCTCCGATGAATGGATAATGCAGCGTATCGGCATCAAAGAACGCCGAATTTTGAAAGAAGAAGGAATGGCAACATCGGATATGGGAACTGCAGCAATAAAGCAACTTCTTGAAAAGACCGGAACCAAACCTGAAGAAATAGAACTTTTAATTTGTGCCACCATAACCGCTGACAATCCTCTTCCTGCTACTGCTAATAAAATTAACTATAAGGCAGGACTAGTTAATGCATGGAGCTTCGATCTTAATGCTGCTTGTTCAGGCTTCATTTATGCACTTACTACCGGAGCAAAATTTATTGAAAGTGGCCAATATAAAAAGGTTATTGTTTTGGGTGCCGACATGATGTCGTCGATAACCAATTATAAAGACAGAACCACTTGTCCGCTTTTTGGCGATGGAGCTGCGGCAGTGTTATTAGAACCAACAATTGAAAATTTAGGAATAATCGATCATATCAACCGAGTCGATGGATCAGGAAGCCAATACCTGCAAATGAAAGCTGGCGGTTCACTTCGTCCGGCTTCAAACGAAACTATTTATAACGACGAACACTTTGTTTACCAGGAAGGTCAAACCGTATTCAAATATGCCGTTTCCAACATGGCTGATGTTGCTGTTGAAATGATGGAAAAACATAGCCTCACTGAAAATGATTTGGCATGGTTGGTACCACACCAAGCCAACATGCGAATTATAGATGCCGTTGGCCGGCGAATGGGTATTGATAAAGACCGGGTAATGATCAATATTCAGAAGTACGGAAATACAACTGCTGCAACCATTCCGCTTTGCTTATATGATTACGAAAGCAAATTGAAAAAAGGAGACAACATCATTTTGGCTGCATTTGGAGCCGGCTTTACATGGGGCAGTGTATATATTAAGTGGGCTTATGATCCGAAATAAAATCAACAAAAACATTAATCAAACATAAACTATGGAAAAACTTATTGTAAGAAGTCATGAGGAATTTGAGAAACTGGTCGGACAAGAATTGGGTATATCGGAATATTTAACTGTAACTCAGGACCAAATCAATAAGTTTGCTGATGCAACGTTTGATCACCAATGGATACACGTGGATGAAGAACGTGTGAAAACTGAAAGTACTTTTGGAAGTACCATCGCTCACGGATACCTGACACTTTCGCTTTTACCTTATATGTGGGATCAAATTATTCAGGTAGAAAACATAAAAATGTTAGTTAATTATGGCATTGACAACTTCCGGTTTAACCAACCAGTAAAGGTTAACAGTAGAATCAGAACACGGGTAGTTTTAAAATCGGTAACCAATCTACGTGGAATAACGAAAATTCAGTTAGACATTTGTATGGAAATTGAAGGAAATAAAAAACCTGCATTCGAAGGAGTAATGACATTCCTTTATCACTTCATTTAACTGCAAAAAAATAACTGTACAAGCGGCTGTATCGACCTTTTGATACAGCCGCTTGTACATTGGCCATTAAATTCAAATGTTCAATTCTCCAGCGGACAAATTGATTTTATAATACAACCTTTTTCGTTTTCCCAGGCTTAGTTTTTGGAATTCAGTTAGTAATCTTGCCATTGCTTTCGTATATTTGGAATCCATTCATAAAACAAAATCAATGGCTAAAGAAAATAATGAATTCAATCTTCAAATCATCAATTTGATTGCCAAAGGGACCCAAATTACCGGAGATATTGTATCCGACGGAGATTTCAGGGTTGACGGAGAGATATCAGGAAACCTTGAAATAAAAGGTCGCTTGGTTATTGGCCCCACGGGGAAAGTGGATGGGGAAATTAGTTGCAAAAGCAGTGAAGTTGCCGGAATATTTAATGGGAAAATAACCGTTTCCGACCTTCTCTCATTAAAAGCTTCATCGAAAATTACCGGGAACATTTTAACCGGTAAATTATCTATAGAACCTGGAGCATATTTCAAAGGTAACTGTGCCATGAGTGATGAAGCCTCTTCGTAATGGATCAAAAAATTAAAGAACCAAAGAAAAAGTTTGATGATTTTATACGCTATTCCAACCTTGCTTTCGAAATGGTTGCCATTATGGGCATTGGAACCTGGCTGGGATGGGTTATCGACTATTGGTTCAACCTTAAATTTCCCATTTTTTTGTTAGTATTTATGGTCCTCTCGGTCATTGGCGCTATTTTTTATGCCATCCGGAGATTTTTATAAAACAAACCCCTGTCTCATGAAGCCTTTTTTTATTAAATCATCCATATTATCAATAATCATTTTTATAATTGGGTACCTGTCTTATTCAACATGGTTAAAAGAGTATTACCATATATTATTACCAATTATCCTGATTTTCTTTTATGTTTCAACGAACCTTGTTCACGCCTATTTGTTAAGAATTGCCGTTAATTCAGGAACTAGGTTTACATCAAAATATATGGCAATTAATTTTATAAAAATGTTCGCATACCTGTTACTCGCAATCGTTATAGCATTTTCAGTAAAAGAGTATGCCAAAATAATCCTAATAAACTTTCTCATTGGTTATATCATCTTCTCTGCATTTGAAGTAGTGCAGTTTTCAAAATTTGTCAGGCAAAAAAAAGAATGATTTGTAATGACATCTAATCGCATAAAAAATTAAATTTGTTGACTTCTGAAATACATTGAGACGAAATGATACGAACTATACGAGCCCTATTACTAATACTAATTGTGCTTTTTACCGGACAAGTTGCCTTTGCTGAAGAAGAAGCAACACAAACAAACACTACAACTCATTCTGAAGAGTTTAATGCCGGTAAATTTGTTATCGAACACGTTTCTGATGCTTTCGAATGGCATATCCTGACAATAGGTGAAACTCATGTCAGCGTGCCATTGCCTGTGATTCTATATTCTTCAGCTAAGGGATGGAACATTTTTATGTCTTCCAAATTTCATCATGGACACGAAACTTACAACGGATTCCGAATTGAACAGGAAGGCGAAAACGAAGGAAAAATTGTTGAGGTAAACGAACAAGGTGAGGTTATTGATTTGCCCGTGGATTTATCGATTACAAAAACGGTAGTTGGAATCATGGTGAGCGTAATAATACTCCTGCTCATTTTCCTGAACATCGCCAAAGCTGCAAAGAAAAATGTGGGCAAAGCACCATCAGGAATGCAAAACCTCTTCGAACCTATTATCCTTTTTGTTCGTGACGACGTTGCACGCCCTGCCATTGGCGAACATCGGTACGAAAAATTTATGCCTTATCTGTTAACGTTATTCTTTTTCATTCTTATAAATAACCTTCTGGGCTTGGTACCTATCTTTCCTTTTGGCGCTAATGTTACCGGAAATATTGCTGTTACAATGGTTTTAGCATTATTTACCTTTTTTATTACAACATTCAATACGAACAAACATTACTGGAAAGAAATATATAACCCGGAAGTGCCCTGGTGGCTGAAATTCCCGATTCCATTGATGCCTATCGTTGAATTGACCGGAGTAATTACCAAACCAGTGGTATTGATGGTTCGTCTCTTTGCTAACATGCTGGCTGGTCACTTAATTGTAACAGTATTTGTTAGCCTGATATTTATTTTTGCCAAACTGATGGGAGGCCCTGCCGGATATGGAGTATCGGTGGTTTCAATACTTTTTTCGGTATTTATGGTATTGCTCGATGTGTTGGTATCGTTTATTCAGGCTTATGTTTTCACCTTATTGTCAGCCCTGTATTTTGGGATGGCTAAACCCGAACATCATCATTAGTCTTATATATTAACATTTATTATTATGACTACATTATTAATTCTTTTAGCTGAAGTAGCTCTTGGAAAACTGGGAGCAGCCATTGGTGCAGGATTAGCAGCTATTGGCGCAGGTATTGGTATCGGTAAAATTGGTGCCAGTGCTATGGAAGCCATTGCACGGCAGCCTGAAGCAGTAGGCGATATCCGTTCGAACATGATCGTATCGGCAGCTTTGATCGAAGGTGTTGCCTTCTTTGCTGTTATCGTCTGCGTTTTGGCTATTTTCATTGCCTAAGAAACTTTGTTTTGCGATCCACTCCCGGGGTTGCCGGGAGTAAGGATTGCTATTAACTAACAAAAAAAACAACCATGGGATTTGTAACTCCTGATTACGGAACAATATTTTGGATGGTCATCATATTCGGGATTGTGCTTTTTATCCTGAAAAAATTTGCATGGGGTCCGATATTGAAAGCATTAAAAGATCGGGAACATTCGATTGCCGATGCATTAAATTCAGCAGAAAAAGCTCGTAAAGAAGTAGCCGGATTAAAAGCTGCCAATGATCAGATTCTGACTGAAGCCCGAAGGGAAAAAGATATCATCCTGAAAGAAGCGCGTGATATTAAAGATAAAATCATTGCTGAAGCAAAAACACAGGCCAATAGCGAAGCTCAAAAAAGCATCGAATATGCCAAACAGCAAATTGAAGCTGAAAAAACAGCAGCAATTAACGATATAAAAAAGCAAGTTGCTGAACTTTCTGTAATTATTGCAGAAAAAGTAATTAAAAAGCAAATTGAAAATCCTCAGGATCAGGAAGCATTGATTCAAGATATGTTGAAAGACCTGAAGCTGAATTAAACGTATGGATCAAAGTAAAATAAACGTTCGGTACGCAAAGGCTTTTTTTGGTCTGGCTAAAGACAAAAACTTAACCATCGACCTAAGAAAGGATGCTGCATTAATTCTGTCGGTTTGCGAAACCAGCAGCGATTTTAACCGGCTTATTGAAAGCCCGGTTTTAAAAACTTCGCAAAAAGTTGATGTAATGAAGAGCATTTTTGGCGGACGTGTACACGAACTATCATTGAACTTCCTGGTACTAATCGCTAGTAATAAGCGGGAAAGCTTCATCCCCGGAATTTTCAGGAACCTGGAAGATTTGTACCGTGGCGAGGAAGGAATTAAGTCGGCAGTGCTTACAAGCGCTCAACCGGTAAGCGAATCGCTGATCGAAGAAATCAGGAAGATTCTGGAAAATCAGTTCAATGCAAAAGTAGAATTGAGCCAAAAAGTTGACAGTAATCTGATCGGCGGTTTTGTGTTACGAGTTGATGACAAGCAATACGACGCAAGCCTGTCGACACAATTGAAGAAAATAAAAGAGCAATTGCTACATACAGAGTTGAAATAGAATAACGATAGAATAAAACTGAAATACAATGGCAAATATAAAACCTGCTGAAGTTTCGGAAATACTCAGACAACAACTCGAAGGCTTTAAAAGCCAGGCCGAATTGGAAGAAGTTGGTACCGTGCTTCAGGTTGGAGACGGAATTGCACGAATCTATGGCCTTTCAAACGTCGAATCAAACGAAATGATTGAGTTCGATTCAGGAGTAAAAGGTATCGTTCTTAACCTTGAAGAAGATAACGTAGGGGCAGTAATCCTTGGCTTGACCAAAGAAATTAAAGAAGGCGATACGGTGAAACGTCTTCGTCGTACAGCTTCGATTGAAGTCGGCGAGGGACTTTTGGGACGCGTGATTAATACTCTTGGAGAACCAATCGATGGAAAAGGGATCGTTACTGGTGAAAAATTTGTTTTACCACTCGAACGGAAAGCTCCAGGTGTTATTTTCAGGCAACCAGTTACTCAGCCTCTTCAAACAGGTTTGAAAGCGATTGATGCCATGATCCCTATTGGCCGCGGACAACGCGAGTTAATAATTGGCGACCGACAAACAGGTAAAACTGCTGTAGCGATTGACACAATTATCAATCAACGCGAAAATTTTGAAAGCGGGAAACCAGTATATTGTATTTATGTTGCCATCGGGCAGAAAGGATCGACAGTGGCTAACCTTGCCCACACGCTTGAAAAACATGGGGCAATGGCATATACTGTAATTGTTTCGGCCACAGCTTCCGATCCGGCTGCTCTTCAATATTATGCTCCTTATGCCGGCGCCGCCATTGGTGAATTCTTCCGCGATACAGGCCGCGATGCCCTTATTATTTATGATGACCTTTCGAAACAAGCTGTTTCATATCGAGAAGTTTCGTTGTTACTTCGTCGACCTCCTGGCCGTGAAGCTTATCCTGGCGACGTATTCTATTTGCACTCACGTTTACTCGAACGTGCAGCAAAAATCACTTCTTCGGATGCCGTTGCTTCACAGATGAATGACTTGCCTGATTGTTTGAAAGATAAAGTGAAAGGAGGTGGTTCGCTAACTGCTTTACCAATTATCGAGACTCAAGCTGGCGACGTTTCAGCATACATCCCAACCAACGTTATTTCTATTACCGACGGACAGATTTTCCTTGAATCGAACCTGTTTAACTCAGGTGTTCGCCCGGCAATTAACGTAGGTATTTCGGTTTCGCGTGTTGGCGGAAATGCCCAAATTAAACCGATGAAAAAAATCGCCGGAACACTGAAGCTCGATCAGGCTCAGTTCCGCGAACTGGAAGCCTTCTCTAAATTTGGTTCCGACCTCGACGCTGCAACCATGCGCGTTTTGGATAAAGGCCGCAAGAACGTTGAAATATTAAAGCAGCCACAATATGCCCCAATGAAGGTTGAACACCAAATTGCCATTATATATTGCGGTGTGAAAGAATTGCTTCGTGACGTTTCGGTTGAGAAGGTAAAATTGTTTGAACGTGATTTTCTCGAACTGATGGAAATGCAATATCGTAGCACGTTAGACCAATTAAAAGCCGGAATATTGACTGATAATGAAATAGGTGTTATAGAAAAGGCTGCTGCCGAAGTTGCTGAAAGATATTCGGAATAAAATAGACAGGCAGATAATTATTATCCTACTGAAATGGCCAATTTAAAAGAAATACGAACAAGGATTACCTCCGTAAAAACTACAAGGCAGGTTACCAGTGCCATGAAGATGGTTTCTGCAGCCAAGCTTAAAAAAGCACAAGATGCTATCTTACAGATTCGCCCTTATGCTGAAAAACTGTCGGAACTGCTTTCTTCACTGGGAACAGCCCTTGATAAAAATGCCGATTCTGTTTATACAACCCAACGAGATCCTGAAAAAGTACTTGTTGTTTTAATTAGTTCGAACAGAGGTCTTTGTGGTGGATTCAATTCGTATATAACAAAAAAAGCAATTTCATTAGCGAAAACAACTTACAGCAAACAACTCAGATCCGGAAATGTCGATTTTCTGGTTATTGGCAAACAGGGTGGTAAAATTCTGAAGTCTTACCGGTTGGAAATTCTGGCAGAAAAGAATCAATTATTCGAAAATCTTGACTTCGATCATGTTTCAATTGAAGTTCAGGCAATTATGAACGATTTTGTAACCGGAAAATATGATCGGGTCGAATTGGTTTATAATAAGTTTATTAATGCTGCCACACAGGAACAAATAAGTGAGCAGTTTTTACCAGTTTTACCAGCAGCTCCTGATAAGAAAAAGCGAAATAATATCGATTACATTTTCGAACCTTCGGTTGAACTGATCGTTGAAGAAATGATACCACGTTCGCTCAAGATTCAATTTTATAAAGCACTGCTCGATTCTCATGCAGCCGAACATGGCGCCCGAATGACTGCCATGCATAAAGCGACCGATAATGCTACTGAATTAATTAACGAGTTAACCTTAAATTTCAATAAGGCCCGTCAGGCAGCCATTACGAATGCTATCCTGGAAGTAACAAACGGTGCCGAAGCATTAAACGGATAAAAGAAATTTTATTGCCATCCTCCTGAAACGAAGATGGCATTTTTTGTAGAACGACTTATAGCCTTATTACTCTTCGTATTCGTTTATTAAAACCTACAAGTTCAGTATATCCAACCCGGGCAAGCAACGATAATGCAGAATCATAATGTCGTGCAATTTGCTCTGTTCGATGAGCATCAGAACTTATTGTAACAGGAATATGGTGCGCAAAACACATTTCAAGCAAGTGAGGCGATGGAGTAAATTCAGCACAAGGTCTGTCAAGTCCTCCGGTATTGAGTTCCACCACCAAGTTGTTATCTTTAATAATCTTCAGCGTATCTTCAAATAACTTATCCTGATTGGTTTCTGGATAAACCCTGAATTTCTTAATAATATCAATATGGCCGATAATGTCAAAAAGCCCCGATAAGGCTGCCTGTTGTACAAGAGTGAAGTACTTCTCATACAAAACGTCGTTCGACCATTTCCCATAGAGCGACTTATCCATGTCAAAATTCCAGTCGCCTATGAAATGAATAGAGCCAATAACATAATCGAACGGAATCTGGTTAATTAAATCCTGTATCTGACTCTCATATTCAGGAAAATAATCGACTTCTATTCCAAAGCGGATATTAATCCGGTCGCTATATTTTTCTTTAACATCCTGAATTTGGCTAATCATCACCGGAATATCGATCAAACTCATCGACCAATCGACTGGTTTTAAGCATAAATGATCAGTAAACCCAATTTCATCCAGTCCTTTATCAATGGCAGCTAAAGCCATGTCCTCATACGTATTTTTCCCATCCGAGAGGATCGAATGTATATGATAATCTACTAACCGAACCATTGTTTACTTTATTATTCGTATTTTAATATTTCTATATTGAGTTAAACCACCATGATCCTGAAGCCCAATGTTTCCTTTTTTAGCCAGTCCATAATATGGGTAATCTTTCCATTTACCATTTTCTTTATGCTTGTACCAATCGGCGTCCCACAGCTGATAATCAACAACTTTTACTCCGTTTAGATAATGCTCAACATGAGTACCATTTACAATTATAAGGGTTTGGTTCCACTCTGTTATTGGTTTAACATCTCCTCCCTGTGGCGGATTCATTCCGTAATTTGCTCCCGAATACTGGTCGTCGTGCAATTTATCAGGCCAACCTTTATCGTCAATCAGTTGGTACTCTATCCCCGACTCATAAATAGCTTTACCAACTTTTTCGTTCACATGGTAAAAAACACCACTATTACTTCGGGGCGATATTTTCCATTCCAGGTACAATTCAAAATTCTGGAATCTTTCTTTTGTAACAATATCACCTCCGTGATCACCACCTTCTCCGGAATTATTCATAATTCCATCAATAACCTTCCATCCGGTGATTTCCCCTCCCTGAAATTTTCTCCAACCTCCAAAATCCTTCCCGTTAAAGAGAAGCTTCCACCCTTCTTTTTTTTCTTTTTCAGTTATTGTATTTAATGGTGCATTTTGAGCATTTGTTGAAACGGCAAATGCAAAAAATAAAAAAAACATAGCTATTTTGTTCATTGTTTGTTGATTAGGTTCACAACTTGTATTACTTATTACATTATACGAATTTAGGAAATTAATGAGAGGAATTGCGCGTTGCTATTCAAATTCAAGAAAATGATTCATATTGTCAAATTCCAGGGCCATGAGCTTATAACCATGATCGTACAATGCAATTCTTCTCTCAAGATTCTTTTCTGTCCTTCCAACCTGGTACTCTGACAATGGAGCAAGAATAAAAATGCGACCTTCTCGTTCCATTTTTTCGCAATACTCAAGCGTTTTATTATACAATTCATTTCTGGCTAAAAGGGTATTTAAAAAATCAGGATATTTTCTGAAAGCCATTTCAAAAATCTTTTTTCCCTTCATTTCCTCCTTTCGATAACCCCTTGGACGGGTCAATACTACAACAGCTTTAGCATGTCTTTGCAGCGCAAATTCAACCGGAATCGAATCCGAAACTCCGCCATCATAATAAAATTGTCCGCCTACATCAACAGCTCTCGAAAGTAGCGGAATGCTGGATGAAGCGATCAGCACCTTATCAACACCCAGTTTGGTCATGTCAGCCTTCGTGAAAGCACAGGTTTCTCCTGTTTCAAGCGAAGTAGCTAAAACATCAAGTTCAACAGGGTTTTTATAAAATGTACCTTCATCGAACGGAACCAGCCGTTGCGGTATTTCTTCAAAAACAAATTCCATATTAAAATACGAGCCAGTAGTGAGTAAATGCCTGAAACCCATATAACGTTTGTCCGATGGCATTTCAACATTTACAATCCGGTTACGCCCTTTTTGCCTCGAAATATATGAAGCTCCAACACAAGCGCCAGCCGAAACGCCCACTACCCTATTGAACCAAAAATCATTCTCAAGCAAATACTCCAAAACTCCACCAGTGAAGGCACCCCGCAGACCGCCGCCTTCAAGTACTATACATGTATCTTTCATGACAGTTTACAATAAAACGTAAAAATAACGATTAAACAACTTCAAAATTTCCTCGGCTACTTAATACTTCCAATTTAAGAAATAAACAAACTGATGCCTAGATACCAATAGTTTACACAACAAATAATGAACTAAGGTTCAATATTATTACAAAAACACTTGTATTATGAACGTATGTTCATTATATTTGAAACAAAAATAAGAGGATGAAGAATCTCATTATAAAAATTTGTCTTATTCTTCCATTGGTTTGCTTTACTTTTTATATTGTAATGGCATTTGTTGGGTGTACTGCCAGCTTACTAAACTGTACCAGCAATTTTTACTGCGGTCTGTTCTGCCTGATAGGCAAAATACTTGGAAGTGCTTCTGTTTTCTTGTTTTTCTTTAGTATTTTACCGGATATTAAAGCACTTTTAAATATCCCGAGATATGCCTCGACCAAGAAAAACCAGGAATATTAGTAACCCGCCAATAATGAAAGGCTTTAAACCCTTTGGGTTGCCTCTTTGCAAAATAGAAAGTATACAACTCACCTACGAAGAATACGAAAGCATCAGGTTAGTGAATTACGAATTGTTGTCGCAAGACCAGGCAGCTGAAAAGATGAACGTATCGAGACCAACTTTTACACGCATTTACAACAAAGCGTTACTAACCGTAGGAAGCGCATTTGTTGAAGGGAAAGCCATATTAATTGAAGGAGGAGATTATAACCTCGACAAAGAATGGTTTAGATGCAAGAAATGTCACAAACTAATCGAAGGGCTTGATAACCATGTGAGATGTGCCAATTGCGATATTTTTGGCAGAGATGAATTAATTCTTCTGAATAAGGAACAAAAAGAATAAATATGCCGCGAATGGATAGAACTGGACCTGAAGGAAAAGGCAGCTCCACAGGAAGAAAACTTGGATTCTGTAAAACTGCTGAAAACAACCCTGACGAACCTGGAAATCTAGGAATTGGATTAGGTAAACGGTTCCATGCTACGAACGGAATTCGTTGTGGAAGAGGTAAACGACTTAAATATTTTCAAGATAAAAAGTTATGACACTAAAAATGAAGATAGCTGTCCCGGTGAAAGCCGACGGCCAAATTGACAATCATTTCGGGCATTGTGAATCATACAAGGTATTTGCAGTAACCGGGGAAAACAAAGTTTCGGAAGTTGACGTAATAAAATCGACCCAGGTGTGTGGCTGCAAATCGAACATTGCAGGCGTTTTAGCTTCTAGTGGAGTATCCGTCCTTCTGGCAGGAGGAATCGGCAACGGAGCCATCAACGTTTTACACAACGCAGGAATAAACGTCATCCGCGGATGCGAGGGAGAAGCTGCCGAAATTGTTAAGCAATATGCCACCGGAAGAATTATCGATAGCGGTGAAATTTGCCACCACCACGATGAAGGGCACGTTTGCAATCATTAAAAAAGGCCATTCGTCATCAGGAAATTCAATTCCTAATGACGAATAACTTAACTGCTAACTTTTTACCAATTAAAAACAATGGTTTGTTTCAACCTGGGATGAACGCTAAGCGGTACCGGACTAATACCAGCAACACTTTCAATTAATCGTTTTTCTCCATCCGAGTATCCTTTCTTCGGAAAGTTGAATTCCATGATTACTTCGGCAACCCGGCGTGGATCGTTGGCCATAATTTTGGTAATTTCTATTTCTGTACCTTTCAAATCAATGCCGTTATCCATAGCTTTAATGCCCATTATAGTCATGATGCAATTACCCAGAGCTGTTGCCAATAAATCGGTTGGCGAAAAAGCTTCTCCTTTGCCGCGATTGTCGCACGGAGCATCAGTAATAATTTTATTGCCCGATTGAAGATGAATATTTTCGGTGCGCAAATCACCTAAATAAGTAGTTTTTACGGTTGCCATGGTCCAGATATTTTTTACTAAGATAGAATGTTTTGTCTCAATTTGCTACTCCACTCGAAACTTGTAACTTCGCAGGCAAATTCTAAACCGATCGATCATGTTTTCAGGAATAGTTGAAGAAGCCGGCAAAGTAATTGCCATTCAGAAAGATCAGGAAAATGTACATTTTACGCTCACCTGCTCATTTGTTGATGAACTGAAAGTTGACCAAAGCCTTTCGCACAATGGTGTTTGTCTTACTGTAGTTAAACTGGATAAAGAGGTAAAAACTTACACTGTAACTGCTATAAAGGAAACTTTGCTAAAAACAAACCTGGGAAAACTCATCCCTGGAAGCAAAGTGAACCTGGAGCGAAGCATGTTGATGAACGGCAGGCTCGATGGCCACATCGTTCAGGGACATGTTGATCAGACAGCAACCTGTACCAAAGTTGAAGAAGCCGATGGTAGCTGGTATTTTACTTTCGAATATGAGTTCAATAAAGAAATGGCACAGAAAGGTTATATGACTGTTGAAAAAGGGTCGGTGACTGTTAATGGAGTAAGCCTAACGGTTGTAAACTCAAAAGACAACTCATTCCAAGTTGCTATTATTCCATATACTTACAACGAAACCAATTTCCACACTTTTGAAATTGGAAGCATTGTAAACCTCGAATTTGATATTATAGGGAAGTACCTAAGTAAACTGCTTACATATAAATAGTATACAGGTTTCGACACTGGTTGACAGTTGTTCATACAAAAAAGCGGGCTCACTCTTTAACGAATGAACCCGCTTTTTCACTGAAAGCTGCGCCCGCCAACCAGCTTATCGTTTCAGCACAAACTTCGTTGTTCCAATATTGTTTCCATCGGCAAAAACATCGATTGTATATTCACCAGCCATAAATTCCTGACCTTTATTGTCCCAAAAAATATTCACTGGCAAAGCATTGCCCTCATAAGTAATTTCACGTTTTGCTGAAAACGGAATTTTCAAATCCTCAAATTGGAACAAATCGCCAGGCGATTGCTGCAACAACACCTGGTTCGGTTTCTGGATACGAACGTAAATCACCTTATTGCCCCGGGGTGCTGTAACATTTTTACTTAACACAAAACTTACCCGAATTTGTTCGGCACGCCGGGCACTTTCAGCTTCCTTGCCCCGTGCGTTAATTCCAACAGCGACCAATTCGGTAGCTTCCAGCTGGGCCGCTTCTTTTATTTTTTCCTGTAGATGTTGTTTTTCTTTTTCGAGCTCCTGGTTTTTCGATTCTGACTGGGCATAATTCTCTTTTACCTGTGCATTTTCGGCCATCAACATCTCATTTCTACGATTAAGCGAATCAATCTGAACAATGTAGTTCTTCATGATGTTACGCATTGTCGTTACTTGTTGCTGATATTGATTGATTTGCTCGTAACTAACTTTTTTAACCTGTTCTACCTCAGTCAAAAGGTCTTTTACCTTTCCCTGAGCATTCGATAACTCAGACTGAAGTGCTTCGTTATTGGTATGAAGCGAATCGTAATTGGTCATTAATGTACTTAACTCGGCCTGGATGGAAACTTTCTGCTTATTGAGCGAATCTATCATCTTCTGATTCTCGCTATGCTGATATACAAAAACTACAATTACAACCAATAATAAAACCGACAAAATAATAATTATCAAATTATTACGCCTTTCTTTATCGGTTTCACCTAACGAAAAACCCTTTTTCCGTTTTCCAAATTCATCCATTATTATTAGTGTTTAGGTAATTTTATACAGTTAGCAAAAATAGCAAAATAAAAACCAAACCCGAAAATACGAAGTCAAAACGGATTATATAGACCAAATAGATTTAATTCTACTTCTATGTTGTAATCCAAATTTTCGGAGCATTATTTTTAAGCCATATTCAAAATAATCCTGTACATTAGTAGTTGTAAAGCCTAAGAGGAAACAGACTCTGCTGGGGAGCAACCTGTCAGCAATAAGCTTTACGAATAAACTGTATCAGGGAAGGGTTAATAACTCTTCCTTTTTCATTTAGATACAGGCATTCCATGATGGCTTCAAAAACCCAATTTCCCCTGTGGGGTTAGGAGTAAAACCATCGGAGATGCCCTATTTCTTTTTACCAATGTCCTATAAAAACAACCTTCTATAAGTAGTCTTTTGCAAGCTACAGTTTCCTTTTTAATTTTTATAAGTAAAGCGCCGTAAACTTTGAAAGCAGCAAAACTGCAAGTAGAATTGAACGGTCACTTTAAATGAAGACTGTTTTTACAGGAATTAGTTTGTTCTGTTATATTCATATTTTGTTTTACTCTTCAATACCAGATAAACCCTGTTTAATAATTTTTTAGCAATCCTGATGATCGCATTGTTTGGTTCCATTCGTTTACATAAATCCTGATAAGCCAATAGTAAGGCTGGGTCAAAGCGGACAGCTACCCAGGCACTTTCTATAAAAGCCTTGCGCAAGAAATCGTGAGACAGAAATGTGATTTCACCGTTTTTTTCTTTTTCTCCGCTTGAGTGAGAAGTAGGGATCAAGCCAACGAACGAAGCAAACTTTTCGTTTTTTTGAAAGCGGTTAATATCTTCAACTTCTGTAAGTATTACCATTGAATTTATTAATCCAATACCAGGAATATTTCTGAGCAATTGTGCCTGCTCGTTATATTTGGCACTTTCTGATATGCGTTTTACTTTTTTGGTGGTTTCTAATAATAATTTGCGCTGTCCCCGAGCTTCTTCAACCAAAACATCCAATGCTTGCCGTCCGGATTGCTCTTTCATTGGAATGCTATCAAGCCATTTCATAAATCGTCCTGACCAATGAGTATTGCTACGTTCAAATTCTTTTGGAAATTCTATTCCGTAGAAATATAAAAATGATTTTATCCGTTGTTTAAACCGTGTCATATCTCCAACCAACATAGAACGCGCCCTGACTAATGAACGGTCTTCCAATGTATTTTCGTTTGGAATATAGATTGCATCCAGTTCTCCATTTCGCAGTGAACGTGCTATTTTTCGACTATCTCTTTTATCTTCTTTTTGAACTTTATCTTTCTGTGTACTTGGCACGTCTGCTGGATTTACTACAATGTTATTAATGCCTAAACTTTTTAGCTTGTAATGGGCCCACAGTCCACAAAAGCCTGCTTCATAGGCTGAAAAGTAGCTTCCTTTCGGAAAATTACTTTTTAAATAGGTGCTCAACGCTTCAGGTTTAGGTGGCATAACAAATGTTTTATGGGTCATATTTTCTGTTAATATAGTTACCTGCCAACTTTTTAAATGGGCATCAAAACCAACATAAATATTTTGTCCTTCAAAATTTAAACTTTTATTTTGTGTCTGCATAAGTTATTGTGTTTATTGTTAAAGTCTGTGAAACTCTAAAAATAATACTCTTTAGCTTATGCTATTCCTTTCGCTTTTGTCACATTACAAACATAGGGACTTTGACAGATTAAACATGTTGCATGATTTTTCTCCTGTTTTACCCCTGCACTAAAGAGAGCCAGGAGAAAAATCTGGCTGTTCCCTTTAAGGGTTCAGGGTAAAAACAGCCGGATTTTTCGAATGTGTCAACGTAGAATTAAATTCGGACAAATTAAAATGAGTAATCACCAAACTTCATTAAGTTCGGGGATTACTCATTTTTTACCTTGGCTATTTCAATTCAGGAGAGATGAGCTTACCCAGTTTTTGGTAATTTCCTTCGATGCTATCAACCAACACCTTAGCGATGTTGTCGTAATAATTCTTAGTCGACTGCGAAGCTTCTTTGTTTTCAGGGTGATTTGCCTGGTGCCTAAGTTCATTTCTGAGGTTCAGAGTATCCTGAACAATTTGCAGCACTTCAGGTTTATTGGGTTCCTGCTGCATTGTCATAAAAGTGAAACAATCAACTACCAAATCAGATACGATGTAGTCAATTTCTTTTTTTAATCGTTGAATACTTGCCATAATCTATTTAATTTGTGATGTAAGTGGATATTTCATGTTTTGGGGTTCAAGCAAAAGCGCTTTAACCGAACCAACAACAATTTCAGTTTCAACCTGAACCGGTAAATGATTTTTATCGTCGGTGAACCATACTTTCATATATTCCCCTTCGGGGAAAAAATCGCCTTGCAGTAAATATACTGAAACTTTGTGACAACGAAACTCTTTTCCATTACGGGTTTTTACATTCTCTTTGCCAAGGTACCTGAAAAAAAGGTCGGCTACCTGCCTGTCGATAATCATTCGGTAAGGGACTTTCTCCCCAACAAACAAATTATTGAAATCGAATTTTCTGAAATTGTATGCAGTGCCCAGTAAATCAAAAGTATTTTCGCCAGCATCCAGTGTGGTTTTAAAAACAGGTTTTTTTTCTTCCTTTATTTCTGTTTCTACTTTACCTAAAGGTTCAAACCAATATCGATGAACAGAGTTTTTTCGGGCATGATTCATTACACGGCTCGAATATATGGGTTTGAATGTTTGATAGTTGCTGTATGTTTCAAAAGTATCGCGGACTGAATAAAACCAGTCGTAAGCTTTATAGGTTTTGCCAACAGCTTTCAGGTGCCATGCCAGCTGATTTTGATAAATCAGCGTATCAGCATTAAACTCAACATCACCACTTTGTATCCAAATAAAATTCAGGTTATAATAAGCTCCATATCGGGCATATTCACCATTACGAAAGGGATAAACGGAAGCTGTTTGAGCTGGGATTTGGAAACTACTTAACAATACAAGTGCCTGGAACAGACAAAAAATCCTAATCAACATGACTATGTTCTTTTTGCTCCTTTGCTTTTTTCTTTGCTTTTTCTTTTTCAGCCTCCTCGTCAATCAGGTTCTTTTTATATTCAGGCTTAAATTTAATGTCCCAGGTTTCGGCAAACTCAAAATTCGATCTTACCTTAATTATCTTAGGATAATATACAACTTCTTCAGGTTGAATGCCTTTAGCCAGATAACCTGTATCCCATTTACCGTTTTTATTAGAGTCAATAATAATTTTTAACTTGTACTTCTCAGGTTTTAAGTATGGAAATTCGATTTTTCCATCGCCCAGAACCTGAATTTTCTGAAGTATTTTTTCATCTTTATTATTAGCTAAAAGCTGAACAATGGCCGGATCAGACAGTCCTTTAAGCGTTAGGACAATCTTACCATAATAGTCTTCCTTTTGGGTTTTAAATTTCACGTCAAGTTTCTTGTTCGGATGTCCATAGATGTTATAAGCTGAAGCCGAGTCAATTTTTAATTCGTAACTGGCATTCGAGTCCCACAAATGTTCGATGTAGTATTTCCTAACCGAATTGGGATCTTTTTTAACTTCAACATTCAACCGTGTTTTTAACGTATCTTCCAATGAGTAGAGTTTCACTTTGGCCGTATCAAACGAACTAAGCGGTTCCGGGGCTTCAATCATTATCCGCTGATACAAATCGTGGGCCGAGGTATTGATGTTCGTTGTAAGATTTATTGTTGGAACAGGTACAGGCTCTCCTTTTTTACGCTTTGCTTTTGCTGCTTTTGGCGCGGTATAAATCATTTCCAAAGTGTCGTGCTTTACATACATGTGGCTTAACGAATCGAGCGCTTCGTATTGCAGTCCGAATTTTAATGTATCAGTTTTACTGAAAATAGTATCAGTTAGCCAAACAGTTATTGAATCGCGCTTTAAATTGGATTCGATATAAGACCAGTTTTTAGTTGCCGCCTTGGGTTTCAGTAAATTTACCTTAAATGAATCGCTCAGCGACTCAGCAAAACAGAAGTCGCATTTGTTTCCCTGGGTCCGTTTTGAAGAATTAAGGAACTGATCGAATTTTACCTCTTCGAACATCATCAGGTAACGTGTAGTAGGCCTGTAATCAATGTGCCCTGTCACCAAAAGAGTATCTTTCCCATGAACAACTGTATCAGCATGTGCATTATATGTTGCCGACGGAACGATAAGTGAATCGCTGAAAGCTATCATTTCTGCTTTAGCATTATATGTCAAACTATTATCGGCGTCGGTGAGTGCATATAACTTATAGCTTCCTTTGGCTATGTTGTCAATCATGAAAAAACCCTCTTTGTTAGTAGTTCCAATATAATCGGGGACACTATCGATAAAAGCAGTGTATTCAGGCTGACGATGAAGCATAACCAATGCTTTTTCAACTGGTTCCTGGGTATAGGCATTTTTTACATAACCCGAAACCCTTAAACTATCAAACGACTCGCCGGTACTGAACGAGAAACGCATATCCTTTATCGGATTTTTCTCGTTGTTGTCAGCCACAGCGTCTTTAAAGTCGAGCGAATAGGTTGTAGCTTTTTTCAAATCCTGCTGAAATTCCACAATCAATGTTTTGCCCTTCATTTTAATCTGGGGTTTCTTTTTCATTGGCGGCGAAATCACCAGTTTTTCCGATATTTCATCAGGAATAATGAATTCATCAAATGTAATACGAATGTCTTTCCCCAAATAGCTTTTCCCGCGTAACTCGGGGATTGTCTTCAGAACAACCGGCGGAATACTGTCTTTGGGCCCACCCGATGGTGTACCAATGTTGGCGCATGAAGTATTGAAAACCATGTAAAAAAAGCCTATTCCAAAAGCAATTGGAACGAGGTTCTTTAAACGAAGAACTTTCTTTCGTAAACTATTAAAAGTAATTGGCCGATTATTGCTGTTACCAGTATCTGTTTGTCTCATAATTGTGTATTCGGCACAAACTTACAAATTCCTGAAAAGATATGAGAGGTAGCCCTGTTAATTTATCTTATACAGCAAGCGAAGGAAAATCAGTTTTATACATTTTAGCTAAGCAATTGTTAACATTAGCCGACAGTTTGTCGATTTTATGCGACAACTTGTCAGTTTTGAGTAGCAGTTAAAGGACTTTACGTATCGTTTAATGAGTTTTCCATGCCGTCTGACAAAGATGATCCGGTCGTTCGGTCGTTTCATATCCCGTTTGAATAAGTTTACTTGTCGTTTAACCGATTTCAGGAAACATTTAACTCGTTTCGGGAGACTATTCATGAAACTGTGCCTGCAAATTGCAGCCGATGAAAAAAAATCGGGTGTATTTACAGTTAGAGGTTTCACCCATGGGTGAAACCTCTAATAAATGTGCTGGTTTTGCCTGTTGCCATAACCATTAGCTCTCAGGCTGGGGTGGCATATTCTTGTCGCCTTTATTTTTTAATGTTTTACCTGAGCCATAATTTATTACCATACGCGTTAATTTGTAACGGGCAATCATTTCCTCATCCTCAATCAGTCCTTCAATCATATCATCGAGCAAGACAAGCCTGTCTTTAAGCGAACCAATTTGCCCGGAAATATCATGGATAGAGACTGATTTATCGGTTTTAACCGTCGACCTGGTTTCAACATGTTGTTGATAGGCTTCAATTAACTGGAGGATTTCAGCCAGCCCATCAGCGGTAACCTTGTAGGGCAAAAAAACATCAGGCAGCGATTGGGCCTTACTTACAATGGCAGCGCAACGGTTGACGGCTTCTTTTTCGGTACCTGCCGACAGTGAATTTTCTGAATGATCGGCAAAATTAAGCAATGCCAGGTCGTTTTGCTTGCGTGCATAAATGCACATCCGGCGGCAAAGTTTAAAAGTAGCCTTAATGATGGCATCGAATACACTGTTTTTTGATTTGGTATGGCCTGTCGGATCAAGCCCCGAAACATGCTCAAGGTATTCGTTTACCTGGTCAAATTCTGATTTAATGTCGCTAACTTCTGACACAATCTCGGGTTCTCCTGCCCATATTGATTCATCGCTTTTAAGAACGGCAAGTACCGACTGCACCATACTTAGAAAATTTGATTCTGACTGTTTCATTGTTTTTTAGGTTTTAGGATGTGGATATTAATTTTTATCAACACAAATTACAATAATTTATTCACATTATAGACATATTAATTCATATTTTTTTCATACACAAAGTACTTTATTTAAAAATATTACACAAATAATACTATCCGGTTACACGATTATTACTCATAAGAATTTTTTTACAATTATCCAAATTTGAATATTAATTAATAAGTACTAAAAATAAATTTTGGCATTTTTTAGGGTAGTGTTAAATAGAACTATTTTTCGTAAAAAGACGCTTTTCTGCACGAATGGTAGTAAAATGTATATGAACCTACCGGTTTTTTGCATGGAAGAATAGTTGAAAACTTTTTTACGATTATGACATATTGTATAACATAAGAACGAGAGGGGTACCTTTATGATTTAAAACCGATTAACTAATAGTTAGCAAGAATGAAATTGCTATCTCGCCTTAAGCGGGACAAACCGAAAACAAATTGACCAGCGAGAAATCTGTAAAGCGAATAAAGGACTATTTCATTTCGCCGGATACTTTGAAAAATTGATACAGAAATAGAAGTCAACATGGAATATAATAAACAACCCCGAAAGGCGGATCAGGCCAAACGGGGTCAAATAAATAATTTATTTACTAATCGGGGCTTATCCCCAAAAACGTTTAAAAGTATGAAAAAGCTAGTATTTATTATCATGTTAGGTTTTATAACACTATCGTTTAGTGCAAAAGCACAGATCAAAGTTAACAGCAGCGGATATGTCGGTATCAATCAGGCAGTCCCTGCTTATAATCTAGATTGGTACGGAACCGGTCGTTATTGGTCTACTTACGGAACACTAATTTTTGACAACTCAGGATGGTCTGGTGTGGCAACACTTCATCCGGGAGATGACTGGGCCGGCTGTCTTGGTACTTCAACCCAAAAGTTCAATGTACTTTATGTTGATCATGTTATTACAAGGATACTTACCGAAACATCAGACGAAACGGTTAAAACAAACATAAAAACCTTGGACAATGCTCTTGAAAAGATACTAAAGCTAAGAGGAGTTAAGTACGATATTAAGCCAGACTACTTTAAAACCTCAGATACCAAAATAAAAGAAAAGCTTGAAAGGGACAGTAAAAATGAGCTGGGTTTTCTTGCCCAGGAATTAAAAGAAGTATTTCCCGAAGTTGTATTTCTTGATTCAACAAATAACCTTTATTCGGTTAATTATACCCAATTGATACCTGTTTTGGTTGAAGCCATGAAAGAGCAACAGGCTCAAATTGACGAATTAAAAAATATGGTTGAAAATTGTTGCAAAAACAACCTCAAAAGTGCATCCTTGTCCAATGAACCATCAACGGGAATTATACAGGGTAAAGCCCAGTTAGACCAGAATATTCCTAACCCATTTAGTAGTGAAACTAAAATTGGTTGTTTTATCCCCGACGAGTCAAATTCTTCTACTTTGTACATTTACAATATGCAAGGAACTCAGCTACAACAATACCCCTTGGCTGGAAAGGGAAAGCAGGAGGTTACGATTAACGGAAATAGCTTTTCTCCTGGAATGTATCTCTATTCACTTGTTATTGACGGCAAGGAAATTGATACTAAAAGAATGATCTTAACAAAATAAAAAAAGAGTATGTACAGATATATTTTAGTAGCGCTACTTTCGCTTCTGCTTGCTGGGAATGCTTATTCTCAAGACCGAAAAGCAAAAGCTGGCGAAATAACAAACAAGTTATCCTTTATGAAAAAAGGATGCGACAAACGTCAAATTGTTTTCCGTGATGATTCTATTTATGGCACTCCATTCACTAATGTTATCATGAAAAAGAATATTGACAAAGATTCTCTAAGGCATTTGCTGGTTGATAACGGTTTTTATGACTTTAACTTCGAACAGTTTGAATTTAAGATCAAGGATTTGAGCGAACTGAATGAACGATTTATAAAGAGGGGTACTCCTCAATTATCAAAGCTATTATCGGATAGTACTTATAGCAAAATAACATATTCTTTTCAGGAATCAAAGGAAGGAATTACTATTTCAGCATTATGCTCTGAGAATGTAATTAATGTTGATGATGAGAAGGAAGGGTATTTTGCAATAGGTGCTGGATATGTAGAAGAGACGATTACTGTCAAAGGATCGAGCAAGAAGAAAGATATTGTTTATTGTGAGGAAGATTCATTTGCGAGGACAATTAATAATGCTAAGAATCAACGAAAAGAAATTATGCTTGATAATAAAGGTCGATTTAAAATTACAGTGGATGTTACTTCACATTCCAGAAAATATGTCGGAATTAAAGATGCTAATGGCAGAATCTTTTCTTTAATTAAAATATATTAACGACTATGAAAAAAATACTTCTTTTACTTACCTTCTTTATAATGGTCAATATGTGTTCGTATGCACAATACAACAGTTTTCTAGTGAACTATGGGGGGAATGCAAAAGCAATTATAGAAGGTGACGATAACACAATTACAGTTGCAATTCCTTCCGGCACAACCTTGAAAAGTAGTACGATAAGTGTATATCATCCAAGTTTGTATTATTCAACAGAACAAAATAAGCAAGTCATAAATTCGATTCAAGTTTGGTGTTCGAGCAATGTATTTGATCAAAATATCAAGTACGACTCGTTTGGGAATGCCTATAGTGAACTAAATCAAAATCAGGCAACTACCTCGGACTTTTTTGTACAGAAAACTTATTCTGGATTTACTGAAGTTTCTCTAGATAATGGATTCTATTCAACCGCACCATTTCCAGTTGCAAACATTCCGGCAGATATTAATCTGGACTATTGTCAACCAACAACGAATATCCAATCCAACGATCCAAATATTACTAATTTGGCACACCTGTTAACATCTGGTTGTTCAAAAATGCAGGATGCCGTGCAGAGAATTGCCCAATGGGTAGTTGGATCAATTCGATATGTATCCAGTGCTAATAATAATGTTGATATGAATGCCTCGTTAGTGTTTAGCCGAAAATCAGGCAACTGTGCGGGATATACAAACCTAACCATTGCATTGCTGCGAAGTATTGGTATCCCTGCCCGGTTTGTATCTGGGTTTTCTATTCAGTATCCTATTACTCTACCTTTTTTGGGGAGTTCAATCCCCTGGGGAAATAGTGCTCCTGCCTGGCATGCAGTCTATGAGGTATATTATCCAGATAAAGACAAATGGGTTATGTCTGATCCACAAATTACTCTTAATTTTGGCTCTACTCATTTCGTAAGACATAATAGTGGACCAGACGATTGCGATAAGGTAATACTATTTACATATTCAAGTACTGGTAATAGTCCCATTATTACATATGGTAATATGGACGGCACAATTACTTCTTTTACCAACAGGTATTCCTACAGAAATTATTCTAATTTCCAAGCAACAAGACCCAATGCTAATTTACTTGGCGTTTATACCGGAACTGCAACAGGCATTAATGATAAGATTGCAATTACGAATGGAACAAGTAGTTTCAAAACTGGAGACAGGGTGAGTTATAGTTCTAGCTTTACATCCTATGCAGGTAATACCTGGCCCGTAAATAGATATTGGAGTATTAATCTGTATCACACCAATGGTACTTATCGATATGCGTATGATGATGGGAATTCTTCTTATTGGGACAAAACAACAAATCCAGTTTTGCCAAATTACCAGTGGCTACTCGATGCTAACGGTCGCATATTTGGAGAAGCTTCTGTTACAGCAACACTTAACGACGGGGATATGATAGGAGACAAAATGCCATTAAGCATTGAAAGGTGTAATGAGCTTATTATTTCTAACCAAACATACTCTTCAAACACCACAATTAACGGATGCTACATTACTATGGGAAATGTCACTGTCCAAAACAACTCAGCTTTAGTTGCCGACTCCGAGATGGGAATTACAATTAATTCCAACTTTGAGGTAATTGTTGGTTCTACTTTTGAAACAAGATAATTTTTGGTATAGTTTTTTGGGGCACATGTATAATTAGCTTGTGCCCCAAGCTTTCCAGGTCTTTATCCAGCGGCCCTTCCGATGCCCGGTATTACATTGACAAAACTGGCAACGATGGCTCCGAAACAAAAATATGGTACGATAAACTTGGCCGCGAACTGCGTACCGAAACCCGTAAATACGGCGGTTCGCTGGTTAAAGTTGACAAGCAGTATAACCCAAACGGACAACTTTCGCAGTATTCGGAGCCCTCTACCGGTACTCCCTCCCTATGGAATACCTACGGGTACGATACGTTTGGCCGGGTAACCCAACTCGATCCTTATTTTGGTGCCACTAGCGGCTACAGCTATTCAAGCGGAACCACTACCCGCACCGTAAACAGCAGGAACTATTCGGCTACCGTAAACGCGGCAGGGTGGATTACATCGTCGGTTGACCCCGGCGGAACAATTACCAACGGCTACTGGCCCAACGGGCAAGCCAAATCGGTTACCACACCCCAAGGGCACATTACATCAATGACCTACGACAAAAACGGGAACCGTTTAAGCATTTCCGACCCCAGCACCGGAAACTCATCGAATGCCTGGTATGGTACCGGGCAACTTAAATCGAGTACCAATGCCGATGGGCAAACCACAACCTGTACTTATACTGCCGACCAGAAAGTACAACTGCAAAACCTGGCATCGCCCGAAGGACAAACCAGTTACACGTATTACACCAACGGATTGGTAAATACAATTACCAGCCCCAATAATGTAACCCGCGCTTATACTTACGAACTGGGGAAAGTAAAAACCGTTACCGAATCGGTTGATGGGCTGTCGAACGTAGTAACTTACGAATATGACTCCAAAGGACGCCTTTCGAAGAAATATTTTAATGGCACAACCGAGTACGAGCAGTACGATTATGACACAAATAGTGGTTATCTTTACCATATCCAATTTACAGCGGCAGGAAATACCTCTACCGTTTGGCAAATAACCAGTATGGACGATTACCAGCGCATTACACAAGCGGCAAATGTAGGCCCAACCAATGTGTCGTGGACTTACGACAGTGGTTCGAATTTGCTCTCAGCTATATCCGGATGGAATGAACGAGGTTATACTTACTCATTCGATGCCAATACCGGAAACCTGAATTCGCGAACCAACTCTCTGCAAAGCAAAACCGATTATTTTGGCTACGATACCGAAATGCTCGACCGCCTGACCTCGGTAACAGGATCGGCATCGCCCACCGTTTCGGTAACTTATACTACCGATAAAAGTGGTAACATCCAAACCAAAAGCGATGCCGGAACTTATGTATACGACGCAACCCAACCTTATGCTGTTGACCAGATAACCAACGGGTTAAATATTGCCACAGCCTCGCAAACAATTACTTACTATTCGTTCGAGAAGGTTAAAGACATAACTGAAGGGACGAAAAAAGCCGAATTTATTTACAATGCCGACCAGCAACGCATCCGCATGATTCTGAAGACCAGTGGAACCACCACCTGTACCAAGTATTACTTTGGCGGAAGTTGCGAGCGCGAGGTAGCTGGCGGGGTAACCACGCAGTACATTTGGATTGGTGGCGATGCCTATACAGCAGTTGCCGTGGCTAAAAAGGTTGGCACAGGCAGTTGGGTGGTTTACAACATCTTCCGCGACCATCTGGGCACCATTACCCACCTGAAAAACGGCAGCAACGCAGCCGACGAGTACAACTTCGATGCCTGGGGTAGAAGGCGCGACAAAGACGACTGGACTTATACATTAACCAGTGAACCCGCTTTGTTTGCCGACAGAGGCTTTACCAGCCACGAGTACCTGGAAGACTTCAAGTTGTATAACATGAACGGCAGGATGTACGACCCGGTGGTTGCCCGATTTTTATCTCCCGACCCGGTTGTGCAAGATCCCACGTTTACCCAAAACCTGAACAGGTATAGTTATTGTTTAAATAACCCGCTCCGGTTTACTCTTTCTTAATTTCCCGATTTTGAGGATCAATCATTTCCATCAGTTTCAAACCCAGAATACCTTCAATAGCAGTTCCGTTTGAATTAGAGCCACCGATTAAAACATCCGGAATCAGTTTAATATTTCCTTTAGCTAATTCTTCAGTAATTTTATACCTGGTAAAGTTTTCGCCACCTAAAGCTTTAACCGCCAACTCGTAAGCTTCGGCAGTTGATTTACCAATTGCAGAAATTTTGGTGGCTTCAGCATTACCTGTCAGCGAAATCTGTTCAGCCAAAGCCGAAGCTTTAAGTTTTATTGCCTCTGACTCAGCCTGTGCCCTGGCCCTGGTTGATTCAGCTTCGGCATGTGCCCGCATTTTGGTCGATTCAGCCTCGGCACTAACGGCAAGTTTCACGCTACTTGCATCGCCTTCAGCCTTTTTAACGGTAGCATTTGCCGTTCGTTCAGCAATTTCAACGCTTTGCTGGGCTCTAACAATATCTTTTTGCATATCAGCAATTGCAGTTTCTTTTTCCATACCCTGGCGTGTTTCCTGAGCCCTTTTCTGCGTTTCATAGGTTACCTTCTGCTCTTCGGCTATCTTCCTGTCGGTTAAAGTTTTCATGAGAGTTTCAGGAGGAACAATATCACCTATTAATGTGTCGACTGCATTTACGTTATACTCATCCAATACCTTTTTAATGTGGGCTTTTGCCGAGTCCTGCCGTTCTTTTCTAGTACTTAAAAATGCTATCACGTCGCTATCCTGTGCCGAATTTCTGAAATAATTTCCGATAGTAGGCTCAAGAACCTGAGAGACAAGGTTTACCATATTCCCGAAACGGGCGATGACTTTGGGGGCCTCAATAGATGGCACATGAATAATCTGGGCAACATCCAAATTAAACGGGAAACCGTCTTTCGACCTTACTGTTATAGTCGACAGGTTCTTATCCAGATTATGTGCTTCACTTCGGGCTGTGGCCCAGTTTAAAACCAGGTTTGTAGTTGGAACCTGCTCAATTTTCATGGTGTATTTATTAATCGGATATTTACCAGGTCCAAGAGGTTCTAGCCAAACACCTTTATATCCCTTTTCAACAATATTGCCATGAGTAAAATCGGAACCGGTCAAATCTTTTCCTTCCTGACCAACATACGAAATTACAACACCAACATAACCGATTGGTATTTCGGTCATTGGTGTTTCTTCAATCTGAACAGCCCAGGGATTTAAATTATACGAACCGGCTAAAATCACCTGAGGCTGAAGGCCCCTGTTTCCACCATTCTTAATAAATATATCAAAATCCTGAAAATTATTATGACCCTCAATTGTTTTCCCGGCAATTTGACCAGGCTCGATAGGAAGTCCATCGAGAGTTGTAACAATTCCCACCATACTTTCCTGAATCCGAACCATATCGGTTATGGAAACCTGAAACAGCATTGTGTTGATCCGATATGATCCGGCTGTTATATAGGTTGACTGCCGACCTCGTTGTCCTCCATTAACTAAAAACTTTTCAGCATCCTGAAAATTGTCACAATCGACACGATGAGCCAGAATATTACCTGTCGGAATTTCAGTCCCGTCTTTTGCAAGTATTAATCCTATTTTACCTTCAGGAACGACAGTAAATGGCTCCATTGTAATATCATATTGCCAAACCCATTTCGCGAAATACAATCCCGGGGCAAGCGTTCTGGCCTGAAATCCTGCTTCTCCGTTAGTAGCTATTATTCTACCATCAGGAAGTTCCTTGAATTTTCCCCAAAGCACAAATTTCTTGGTAACCAATCCAATTTTATTCTCAGGAACAATAACCATTCCCATTAAAAACCTGAGAATAAATTTCGATAACAAAACACAAATAACGATTAAGAATATCCACCAATAGTTTACAATGTAAGTATTCATTGCTTCGAATTTTAAGATTAATATAATTTGAAAATCATTATGTCCCCTATTATAGTTTTCTGAATTGGATATATGTGCGGTTGGTAATGGGTGGAATTTATTGACTGTTTGGTCATTTGAACTTCTAAACGTATATACTGTTAACTTCTAACTATCAGGTTAATTATTAATTGACCATCAGTCAGGTACATATTATAATTTGTCGTACAAATCACTTAAAACAACCTAAAAGCTATTCTAAAATATTCGTTCAGTAGTTATGAACATTATTTATAAACACTCATTAATGTCGCCAATAGAAAACATCCAAATGCGAAAACTTAATTTTTGTTCTAATTTAATACAGATAAATGAATTTTATGATAGTAAGTTCTAAAAAAAAACAAAAAAAACCGGCATTTAGCCGGTTCCAATATTTTTAAACTAAGTTTGTTTTATCGTTTCATAACACCGTAGCACAGTATTTTTACAATGTTGTCAACACTCTGCTCAAGGTTTACTTTGCTGTAATCGCCTGCTGAAAGAGGCATTTCCAATCCTTTAATGGCGGTAGTAATTCCAATGGCTGCAAGAGTAAGATCGTAAACCTCGAATGTATTTTTACGAACACCTTCAATCAGAATGCGTTTAATCATCCTGATTTCTTCCTGTTGATGTTTGTGCTTAATGTTTTCGATAAATTCAATGGCTGTAACATCGTTTTCGAGTGCATTGTAGAAATTAGCCATACTACGGTAGGTAGTCAGTTTGGTTAATATATAATCGCGTAATTTATCTACAGGGTCAGTATTACGGTTAACTACAATGTCAAGTTCACGGCGCAAAGTATCCACTTCTTTTTGGATTACTGCCTGAAAAAGATCTTCTTTACTGGTAAAATAATAATAGAGCGAACTTTTACCCTTACGTACAGCATTTGCTATATCATCGAGAGTTGTTTTTTTGTAACCGTACTTACTGAATATTTCCTGGGCAATTTTCAGAATACTTTCGCGGTTCGCATCTTTTTTGTTTGTACCGTTTTCAATGTTTATCGCCATAATCACGAGATTACTTCAATCTAAGGACAAATATAAGTTTTATTTCAAACATGAGAAACGCCTCATATTAGCACAAAGAAACAGTACATTTTTCAATTTTAGCTATCTTCTTTTCTTTTTTTTGCCCTCTGGGCGAAAAAATTGATTGTCAAAGGCATCTTGTTTATCCCTTACCAATTCAAAGTCAAGTTGCTTCTTTTCCAGGTTTGCCCTTGCAATTTTTATTTTAAGCGAATCTCCAAGCTGGAATCTGCGATGAGAATGCCTTCCAACCAAACAGTAATTCTTCTCATCGAAAATATAAAAATCGTCGTTGAGTGTGCTTACCGAAACCATCCCTTCACATTTGTTTTCTAACTCAACATAAATTCCCCAGTCAGTTACTCCTGAAATTGCTCCAACAAACTCCTCTCCTATTTTGTCCTGCATAAACTCAACTTGCTTATACTTAATTGATGATCGTTCGGCGCTGGCAGCACGAGTTTCCATATCAGACGAGTGTTTGCATAAATCTTCGTATTTTAAAGCATTCACCGAATTTCCTCCTTCCAGGTACCGTGCGAGTAACCGGTGAACCATTACATCGGGGTAACGACGAATCGGAGAGGTAAAATGCGTATAATATTCAAATGCCAAGCCATAATGGCCAATATTTCTGGTAGAATACTCAGCTTTGGCCATCGAACGTACAGCAAGGGTTTCAATCACATTTTGCTCGTTCTTTCCCCGAACTTCTGACATTAATTGATTCATCGATTTAGAGATTTGACCTGGCGTTCCTAATTGCAATCCGTACCCAAATTTATGAATGAAGTGATTGAAATTCATAAGTTTCTCCGGGTCAGGTTTATCATGAATACGATACACAAACGTTTTGGGTGTTTTCTTTGCTTCGGGTAAACCAATAAATTCGGCTACTCGTTTATTGGCCAAAAGCATAAATTCCTCAACCAATTGATTGCTTTCTTTTGCTTCCTTAAAATAAACCGACAATGGTTTCCCATTTTCATCAATTTCAAACTTCACTTCAATCCTGTCAAATGCAATTGATCCGTGTTTAAACCGCGCATCACGAAGTTTTCTGGCTAAACTGTTAAGAACCAGAACCTCATCATTCAATTCACCTTCTCCCGAATCGATGATAGCCTGGGCTTCTTCGTAAGTAAACCGCTTGTTGCTGTGAATAATGGTTCTGCCAAACCATTGTTTATGAATATGGGCTTCATCGTCGAGTTGAAAAATAGCTGAGAAGCAAAGTTTATCTTCGTTAGGCCGTAATGAACATACTCCATTCGAAAGCTTTTCGGGAAGCATAGGCACTACGCGATCGACTAAGTAAACCGATGTTGCCCGCTCGTAGGCTTCATCGTCAAGAATTGTCCCCGGAACCACATAATGCGAAACGTCGGCAATATGTACACCAACCTCCCACAATCCGGTTTCAAGCTTACGGATTGAAAGTGCATCGTCAAAATCCTTGGCATCTTTCGGATCGATAGTAAATGTGGTTACACCACGCATGTCATGACGACGTTGTATTTCTTCCAACGAAATTTCATCCGGAATTTTCTCGGCAGCTTTCAGCACATTTTCCGGGAAACGGAGAGGTAAATTAAACTCAGCCAGAATAGCGTGCATCTCAGCGTTATTGTTCCCGACATCACCCAAAACTTCAATTACTTCGCCAAAAGGGTTTTTAGCTTTGGCTGGCCATTCTGTGATTTTAGCAATAACTTTCTGTCCATCTTTAGCCCCATTTAACTTATCGTTCGGGATAAATAAATCGAAACCAACCTTGGCCGTTGGTATAAAAAATGCAAAATTTCTGGATCTGGAAATTGTCCCAACAAATGTTGTTTTTGCCCGTTCAACAATTTCAATAACCTCTCCTTCAACTTGTTGCTTCTTTCGAATAGCAAAAATCTGAACCTTAACAATGTCGCCTTCCATGGCATGATTCAGACTCCTGGATGAAACCAATACTGGTTTATCAAACTCTTCCGACAAAATATATGCATAACCTTGTGGCTGTAATTCTACTTTCCCGGTTATGGTTCCACTTCGCGACAATAATTTATATTTCCCCCTCTGAACACTTTTCAGGTTTTGTGTTTCGGTTAGTTCTTCCAAAACAATAAATACAAGTTTGATGATTTCCTGATCTTTAATTTTGAGTTGTTCAGCTATTTGTTTATAATTAAATGTTTTCTCTGGATTATCGTAAAACAGGGTTAAAATTGCGTTTTTAAGCTTCGGCTTATTAAACGATTCGACCAGTTTCTCAAGCTTTTTCTTCTTTTTAGCCATTGTTACAAGCTTTTATAAATTTAGATGGAAGGTAGCAAACATTTTCGGAACATTGGTTTCATTATAGATTCTATTTCCCCAACTAGCAACAGAAATTAATGTAAGGAAATTAATTAACAAAATTTTAGAAATGTTGAGATTTGTTTGAATATTTTGACATCGTTTCACAGAATATAGATGTACTTTTGATAGTACAAGCCAAAACAAAAAAACAAGTACAGAAAACAGAATTTACCGGGCAGCATTAATCCCTTGCTGCCCGGTTTTTTATTAAAAACCCCGGCTAGCTTATTACTAACCAGGGTTAAAAAATGAAAGAATTCTGATTATAAAACAAACATATTGCTTGTGAACACAAACACAGTTGAAGATAATCTTAAGCAATATATGAGTTCCATCAGGCAATTAAAAACAAATTGCCTTCTGATGAAAGATTCTGATTAAATTACATATCCGTTAGGCAAAATGGCTCCCTTTTTAATTACAACCACGCCATCTATCACAGCATACAGATCGTTATTGGTGTCGGGCAAATGTTTACCACCATTTATTCTGACATCATTCCCAATATGTGCATTTTTATCAACTATACACCAATTTAAGTAACAACGGTCGCCAATTCCCATTACCTTACCATTGTTATACTCAGTATCAATTTCGGCCAGATCCTGGTAATAATCGTTACCCATAATGTAGCAATTGGCAATAGTGGTCCCTTTCCCAATTCTCGCCCTGATGCCCAAAACTGAATGTTCTATACGACTGGCCAGAATAATACAGCCATCCGACACAACTGTTTTTTCAAGTGTTGTCCCCGAAATTTTTGAAGGAGGTAATAACCGGGCATGAGTGTATACGATCTTCGAATTATCGAAAAGATTGAATTGGGGAAGATCATCCGTTAATCCCAGATTTGCTTCATAAAACGACTCAATTGTACCAATATCAGTCCAATATCCTTCGTATTGATAACTCAAAACTTTGCTGGTTTTTATGGCTTGTGGTATTATTTCCTTTCCAAAGTCTTTGGTTTCAATATCGTTCATAAGTTTAATGAGCAAATCTCGATTGAAAACATAAATACCCATTGACGCAAGGTAAATTTTTCCTTCTCTTTGGGCTTCATCACTTACAGGAGAAACCCATTCGTGAAGAATCTCAGCTGATGGTTTTTCAATAAATTCTTTTATAATATTCTTTGAGTCTGTTTTCAAAATACCAAATTCAGGAGCATCTTTGGCAATAACTGGCAAGGTGGCAATCGAAATATCTGCTTTTGCTTTTGCGTGAGCTTCAATCATTTCGTTGAAATCCATCTGATACAGTTGATCTCCAGAAAGAATTAAAGCATAATCGAAATCGTAATTCATAAAATGGTGCATACACTGCCGAACAGCATCGGCAGTTCCCTGGAACCAGTTTTTGTTATTCGGTGTTTGTTCTGCTGCAATAATATCAACAAAAGCTTCAGAGAAATGACCAAACTGGTATGTATTCTTGATATGCTTGTTAAGGGAGGCGGAGTTAAATTGAGTAAGCACAAATATCCTGTCGATATCTGAATTCAAACAATTGGAAATCGGAATATCAACCAAACGATATTTCCCGGCAATTGGGACTGCTGGTTTCGAGCGGTTTTCGGTAAGCGGGAATAATCTTGATCCCTGGCCACCGCCCAAAACAATTGCTAAAGTGTTCTTCTTCTTCATAATGCTATATTTTAATTGATTGGTATAAGTCTATATATTCCTGAGCTGCTTTACTCCATGAATGATCAATCTGCATAATTTGTTTTCTGATTTTATTGATTGTGCGTTTATTTTTGAAGAGCTCTTTGGCCCGGTAGACAGAATGCATAACATCATCAGTGCTACATTGATCGTGACAAAAACCAAAACCGCCATCACCTATATCAACAACAGTATCGCGCAAGCCTCCTGTACGCCTCACAATTGGGATTGTTCCATACCGAAGGGCATACATTTGGTTCAGTCCGCATGGCTCAACCCTGGATGGCATCAGCAGAAAATCAGCTCCGGCATAAATTGTGTGCGATAATTTTTCATTGTAACCAATAAACGAACAGTAGCTTCCTCTGAATTCGTTTTCCTGATAAAGCAAGGCCTGCTCAACGCTGGAATCGCCAGAACCTAAAATAAGGATGTTTTGCTCATTTAACCATGTTTTCGAAACCTGATAAACAATGTCAGGCAAACAATCAGCCCCCTTTTCTTCTACTAGCCGACCAATAAAAGTAAATAAAGGCTTATCTGGGTCAAGCCCAAATTGCTGACACAGAGAATCTTTATTCGCCTTTTTGCCTTCTAAAACATTTTTAGAATCGTAATTCTTTTCGAGCATTGGGTCTGTTTCCGGATTCCAGACATCAACATCGATTCCATTAAGTATGCCAACCGATTTACCTCTTTCCTGGCGCAACAAATCTTCAAGTCCACGCATAGCATAACTAATCTCATCAAGATAACTTGGCGAAACAGTGGTAACCCTCCATGCACACTTAATTGCTGAAGCCATGGGATTAATATCACCTTGCCATTCAATTAATCCATTAAAATAGGAATGAAATGGTGGCAGGTAGAACAACTTATCGAAACCAAATTGGCTTTGGTATTGCCCGTTGTGAATTGTAAAAACTGTGCCAACATGTTCGAACCGATTATATTCCCGAACTTTTGACATCATGAAAGGGATAAAACCTGTTTGCGAATCATGGCAATGAACAACATCAGGCGTTCTTTCTCGTTGGTTTAACCAGTTCAGCGTTGCAATCTGGAACGTAATAAAACGTTCAGCGTCATCGTGATACGAGTAAATATTTTCACGATCAAATAATCCGGGTATGTCTATCATATACAAATCATATCCCAAATTATTATCTTCAAGGGTTAATACACTAAATTTAAAATTGGTATGACCCAACCTGGCATAACCCGAAAATATAACCGTAAACTTGTTTGAACGACTAAATTTCCCGTGGTAAAAAGGCATTATTACCGAAGCCGAATGACCGAGCATCTTTTGATATTTAGGTAAGGCTCCTACCACGTCCCCAAGTCCACCGGCTTTTGCTACCGGATAACATTCTGCACTAATGTGTATTATCTCCATATTCTGTTGCTTTGAAGTGGATGTTTATACAGTAATCTCTTGTTGTTAAATTTAGAAAAAATATTTTCCAATCAAAACAAAGGTTTTCTTTAACATGTTGCTCTCTATATCATTTTTGAATGATTTCAGGGAATTATATGAAATAGGAAAGTAAAATCAGCCCATCCTCGATTGATATTATCAACTGATTGTAAATACTTTAATGAATTTGTGTAAATTATGAAAAATAAAAATTAGTCGGCCCTCAAATATGTTGCATGGCAGATTATTAATTCTTAGAAAGTGAAAAAAGAAATTCCAATCCACCCTCTGGTTTATTTCTGGCCGAAATAGTTCCCTTATGTAACAGAATTGCATTTTTTACAATGGAAAGGCCAAGTCCGGTTCCTCCGGTTTCTCTGGAGCGTCCATAATCAATGCGGTAAAAGCGTTCAAAAATACGTGGTAAATGTTCTTCAGAAATACCGACTCCTGTATCACAATATTGAAAATAATAAAACTTATCATCCTCAAGGTATTTTCGTATAGAGATGCGGGTATTTTGACCAGCATAATTTATCGAATTTTCAACCAAATTCTGAAAAACAGAAAACAACAGCGACTCATTGCCATTTACCACAACTTCTTTGGAAACATCTACTCCACATTCCATTTTTCTAGCTTCGAGCCTATGTTTAAGGTTCTCAATAACATCGTGAATTACAGCTTTAAGCATCACTGGTTTAAACTCAAACAATCCGCCGGCATCTTCAATATTATTAAGAAGCGAAATATCATTCAGAAGATATGTGAGGCGTTCGGCCTGAGCAAATGCCTTTTCCGCGAAATATATCTTTTTTTCCTCGGGAATATTCCGGTTATTTAAAATAGTCTCCAAGTAACCTTTTATCGAAGAAAGTGGGGTTTTTAACTCGTGAGCAATATTCGAGGTAAGTTGCTGTTTGAGAAGTTTCTGTTTTTCAGGCTTTGTTATGTCGCTAATAAGTACCTCAAAGCTATGGTCAACAAAAATTATGCATCTAATCTGGAAAAACTTCTCGCCCTTTTCAATAGTATATTCAATATGGGGAAGTTCTTTATTTGGCAATTGGTAAGTACTTTTAGACTGCTGGTCTACAAACTCCAGCACCTTTTCAAATTCGGGTATAGTAAAAATGTGTTCTGCCGAAATAGTCGATTTATCAGAAATCATATTAATAAACTGTATAAAATGACTGTTAGCCAATATTTTATGTTTTTCAGAAGAAAAAATTGAGATACCCTCTTTCAAAACATGCAGGTGCCCATACAGTTTTTCTTTTTCCTTAGTCAGTTCATCTTTTGCCTTTTTCAAATTGTCATATATTTGAATAATCTGCTTTCGGATAACACCCAATTCATTATCCTGGAAATTACTGTCCATTTTCGAAATATCTTCATTCTGACCAGCTTTTACAGCAAAATCTTTAAGCTTAATAATAAAATCTCCTAGTCTTCTGGTAGTGAAATAGAACAAAAAACTCATCAGGAAAAACAGAAAAAAGATAAAAACCCAGAAAACATGTTCGGTTTTTAGAAAATTTATAATATCGACATTGTAAACGGCAGCAGTTCTGACTATATATTTTGTGAAGTTCTTTGCGTAATAATAGTATTTCTGATTGGTAGTACTCGACAACCTGATACTTGAACCTTTTCCTGTTTTAAGTGCTACCTGGACTTCGGGGCGATGAAGGTGATTTTCGAGATGTTCAAAATCGGCTACAAAACTATCATACACCACTTTACCGGTCATATCGAGTACTGTAACCCGTGTATTCTGTATAGGTAAAAGGCTTTTAAGCGTATCCAGAGCATGAAAATCATGTGTTTCGAAAATTCTCTTATGCTCAATATAGCGACTACTTACTTCCGAAATATTATCAAGCGTATTTTCGAGCTGACCTGTACGGTAATGCCTTTCACGGTCGTATTGATAAACCAGGACAGCAATGCTGAAAATGGAAAATACAACTAAAAAATTGATCAGAATCCTGTTTCGAAAAGTATGCCTAATAATCACCTTGCATTATTTAAGTATTGGTCTGGTCATTGTATATTCTTATAATTCAAAGCAATACCCGTATCCAGAACGTCCTTTGATATAATTGCCATATTCACCAATTTTTTTGCGTAAACGGGCAATATTCACATCTACATTACGCTCAGTAACAATAACATCGTCGCTCCAAATGCGGTCCAGAATTTCTTGTCGGCTAAGGTATTTTCCCTTGCTCGAAACCAACATATTTAAAATTTCAAATTCCTTTCGTGTAAGAAGTATATTCTCGTTATTGATTATAACCGATTTACGATTTAGGTCGAGTTCCATTCCCTCAATCGTAATAACTTTTGGTTTTGATTCAATACTTTTACCTCTCCGTAAAACAGCTTTAATCCGGGCAACAAGCTCTTTGATCGAAAACGGTTTAGTCATATAATCATCGGCGCCAACATTGAAACCCGTTAACATATCAATTTCGGCTTCTCTTGCTGTAAGAAATATGATTGGAACCGACAATCCCAATTCTTTCCTGATTTTATCGGCCAGTTTAAAACCCGACATTCCACCCATCATAACATCGAGCAACAACAAATCAAATTGCTCAAGAGATTTGGTAATGGCTTCTTCTCCCGAATAAGCCACATCAATATCAAAACCTTCACTGGCAAGGTTAAACTGGAGTATTTCACATAAATCTTTTTCGTCGTCAACAACCAAAATTTTGTATTCCTGATTCATAAACCAACCAATTTTAAATTTTAATTTCGTTTATGGCGTATATCTTTCCCTTCGAACGAATAGTATGAGGCTTCTGCAATATTTGCTGCATGATCGGCAATCCGTTCAATAGCAGCGGCCATCTCTTTAATGTTAATAAAGCTAATCAGAATACTTTTATCATCAGTGAGCATTTCCGACCTTTCAGCAACTTTTTTTAGCATTTTCCGGTTAAAGTCGTCAACAACCGTTTCCGATTTAATTGTCCATTTGGCAAGTTCCATATCATTATTAATGAACGACAACATCGATCTTCTCGACATATCAACACTCAGGTTCATCATTTTAGCCAGAAAATCAGAAAGGCCCTGATAAACTTCTTGACTTTCAATTCGCCGCATAAGCTTAACAATGTTAATTGCCAGATCACCAATTCGTTCAAGACTAATTGTAATACGATAACATGACATTAATTGCCGTATTTGCGAAGCAACCGGCTGGTATAACGCAATTGCATTAATAATGTCCTCACTAAGTTTTACTTCGAGTTTGTTTATACGCTCTTCCTCTTTTACCAACTCATCAAACTTATCTTTTTCAATATATGGTTCACCTGTTAAAATAAGTTTTTCAACAAAATCAAGCTGGCTCAATACCATATTGGCTAACTTTTCGTAGTCGAAAAGTATATTTTGTATCGCTTCTTCTTTCTTTTGAGGCATGATAGAAATATAAATTGAATGCCAAAACCCACTGACTAAGATAAACAATACCTTTACAAATGAATTTCTGCTGCTACAAAAATGAAACGATTTAATTACATACTTGTTACAAACATATTACACCGTGGTTAATTTTCTTTTTCTTGTTAATTCAGAACATTAATGTTAACAATCAAAAATCTATAATTCAGCAGTTTAAGAAAACAATATGATTTTGCTGCCTATTGCAAAACGATGAAGTTTGGCAATTGAATTTAGATTACTAATCCTGAATTTTAGTTCCCACAATTACAACCTGACGTGCTTGCTGGAACCCGAATTGTGCTAAACGTTGTTTAAATAATCCAAATAACTTAACTTTTTCATCGTAATCGGGGTATCCTTCCAAACCTTTCAGATAACGAGCAAAATCGTTCTCCCATCCAGCAAGCCTTACGGTATCAGAAATTGGACTGACCATACGGTTATACGAAAAAGTAAGTGCCGGCCTTATACGATTTGAACAGACTATATCCAAGACTTCGGCTTCGGTCCACGTTTCGCGGTGTAATATCCCTGATTTACGATCGACCAAACTCTTTAAATGATGAAGAATTTTCTGGTTTTCCTGAGCATCATTCAATCCATCAGAAACAATTTCGGCAATCAATAACCAGCCTCCTTGTTTCACAACCCTTTTCATCTCCGAAAGAGTTTTACCCGGATCGGCCAAATGGTGCATAGCATTCGACATAGAAACCACATCGAACGACTCGTCTTCGAAATGAAGATTCTCGCCTTCCATTTGCAAAAAGCTGACTTTCCTGTTATAGCTTCCGGTTTGCGCTACAGCCAAGGCTTCAGTACTTGGATCAACTCCCACTATATAAACTTCCTCAGGAAAAACATCGCTGATTATGCGAATAAATTCTCCTGACCCTGTACCTATGTCCAGAACGCGATGGACAGATTTACCATCAAAAAAAGAAGCCAATTTTTCCATATCAAACCAACAATAAAAATGCAGAAAGTGCAGTAATTGCTATAACAAAGCCCCGATAAGCTTGTTCAGGAATGGCGTTTACCACTTTGAACCCCAGAAAAGCACCCGCAGCAATGGCTGGTAATGTAATCAAATCAACCATGAGTGTCTCAGAATGAATATTGTTCCAAACAAAAAATTGCATTGGAAATTTAGTAAAATTAATCACCATAAAAAACCACGCACTGGTTCCAATGAAACTATTTTTTGGCAAATGCATTGCTAATAAATAAATGGCAAAAACAGGCCCGGCAACATTGCCAATCATGGTAGCAAAACCTCCCAGAATACCCATACCTGCTGCAAACCACCATTTATTGGGGAATAAATTTGAGCTTTTGCGCTTATCTTGCCAAAGCATTAGTCCGATACTTAAGAAAACCATTATGGCAATCAGGTTTTTAAATTGTATATCGTTCACCAATTCACCAATCCACAAAGCCAAAACCAAACCAACAATTGCCCAGGGTATTACTTTTACCAAATGACTCCAGTTGGCATGACGCCGGTAATAAGTAACACCAAAAATATCAGCCATCATAAGAATAGGAAGCAGTACGCCAGTTGACTGTTTAGCTCCAAAAATGAATGCAAGAGAAGGGACTACGATCATGGAAACACCAGGAACCCCAACTTTTGACATACCTATAAGCATTCCACAAATCATAATTATTACCCATTCAAGAATTGAAATATCAAGCTTTGCAAGTAATTCCATCAGGTGTTTTTTTAACGTACAAATGTAAACGATAGAATCTCGTAACCAAATCTTAATTGCCAAGATTGCTGAATTGCTGAAAATCGGCCCGAATTGAAAAACAATGGTTTGAAGAGAATACACAGCCTGACTTACTTTTCATGGATATTCATCTTGCTGATGGCTCGGCTTTTAAAATTTTTGAACTTGTAAACATTGCCTGCCCAATAATTTTTACCACTGCTTATGACGAATACGCCATAAAGGCTTTCAAAGTAAACAGCATCGATTATTTACTGAAACCTGTAACCAAAGATGCTATTGAAGCTGCACTTAAGAAGCTAAAACGATTGACGGGAGCTCAATCCATGCAACTGGAAATTCAACAGTTGCTGAGCTCATTAACCAAAATCAAAACCTACAAAACACATTTTTTAGTTCATATAAAAGGGAGTAAACTGATCCCGTTACAGGTGAAGGATATTGCTTATATCTATATCGAATATAGCCTGGTAAAAGCAGCCACTTTCGACGACAAATCATTTGTAATTGAGAACACTCTCGACGAACTTGCTTCGATGCTTAATCCATCCGATTTCTTTAGGGCAAACAGGCAATTTATTGTTTCAAGAAACTCAATTAAAGAAGTCGACCTCTGGTTCAATAGCAGGCTATCGCTGAATCTTAACGTAAAAGTACCTGACAAAATACTAATTAGCAAAGTCCGGATTTCTGAATTTCGAAACTGGTTTTCAGGAGCATATTAAATCTGGCAATTGCTATTAACAAGCAGTTTTTATTTTTATAATTATCACAACAACAAAGAGGCCACCCTAAGTTTAAACCTGGGCAGCCTCCTCAAATCACCAAATTTACCGACTGAACTAAACTTATCTGTTTTCTGCTATTCTTCCTTCTCCGACCAATTTTTTAATTGCCATTGCTTCCTCTTTATCAGCAATAGTTCTTGTTATCGACTGAGCTTCTGAACGAAAATCAGTTGTGCTGTCATTGTTCTCAAATTCGCCTTCACAAACCAATGCCAAACTTCGGCCAATAACCTGCAATGTAACTTTAGTTTCTGCCTGGTCAGCAATCAGATGGGTTAATAACTGAGCTTCTTTCTGGTAATCTACGCTTTCGTTTAATACGGCTTCTTGCGAGTTATAATTCAACTCGGTTAAAGCTTGATTTGTTTGTTTCGAATCTTTTATTTCGCAATTTTCGGTTGCCTTTACATTCGAAATACCGGCTAAACCCAGTGCACAAATAATGATGAATGACTTAATCGTTGTTTTCATGACTTCTTCGTTTAATTGTTTTCTATTGTTTCTTGTTTTTAAATACTGTTTTATTTACGATTCAAAAATACATCCACTTTACTGTCATCTAAAAATAGAATAGACTGTTCGTTGCTTTTTACCGGCGAATGGTGAGATTTTAAGTCCGACTTGCAAAAACTCTATTTACTGAATACTTACTTTTATTTGGCTTGACTCCCCCAAAATGGTATTGGAAACAAAAGAGTGACAACCCTTTGGACTCAGGATTGTCACTCTTCAATTTATATCAATTGCTGTTTAAGCTATTTTCGGAACTCAATTTTAAAAGCTAGTACCTGCCATTCAGGCATATTTACAGGTTGGGTAATAACAAGTTCATTTGCAGTCTGCCTCCAGAATAGCTTCTCATTACTTCCGAGCATTTCAATAGATGAAATTACTTTTGTATTCACCTTTGTCTGCTTGCCCAGCGACTCAATTTTTATGTCGCCGGTTGGCTTATTCATGCAAAAAGCATAAAGCGTTTTGCCTTTGGTTGTAAACCTGAAATCGTTCGACTCATAAGGACGAACATCTTTCACTCCGCCAAACTGACCCTTGGCCTGATTTTTAGAGGTTGACGGACCTTCGCCGTAAATTTTCCACGGACGGGTTCCATAAATAGCTTCGCCGTTCACCGGAGTCCATGCAGCAATTTCTTCCAGAATTTTCATTACGTCAGGTTCCAGATCGCCTTCAGGAGTTTGAACGACGTTTAGTAAAAGGTTCCCATTCTTGCTCACAATGTCAACCAACATCTGGATCACTTCGGTGCCAGTCATGTATTTTTGACCTGTGCGGTAATACCAGTCGCCAATAGATGTGTCGGTTTGCCAAGGAAACGGGCTAATTGAATCTAACGCACCACGCTCAACATCCTGAACCCAGCGGCCTTCCGAAGCACGAAGTTTGGCTGTATAAACGGCATCGAGCTTACCTCCATTTTTAGCCATATCCTGGTTGTAATAGTGGGCAAGCATCGTCCGGCCAATTTCGCCGAAAGGCAATTCGCTGTCAGAATAAAGCAAATCAGGATGATACATGTCGATAAGTTCGGTTATTTTAGCCAGCCAGTCTTTCTGGTTTTCAGGATCATTGGTTAGCCATTCCTTATCGTCGGGAGCAGTTTTTTTGTGGTACAAATCGGCATACTGCTCGTCGTTACCATCATACGGAACTCCAGCCATTGGCCCGGTTTTGTCGGCGCCGCGAGCCACCTGAAACCACGTATAACTTGCACCCAGATGCTCCGAAACCCCAAATCGCAAACCTTCTTTTCTGGCGGCTTCTTGCCACAAACCAACCACATCCTTTTTCGGACCCATATTTACCGAATTCCATTTATGAAGTTTGGAGTTCCACAAAAAGAAATTGTCGTGGTGAGTTCCCATGCTAACAAAGTACTTGGCTCCAACTTTTTTATACAAAGCCATCAGCTTTTCGGGATCCCAGCGTTCGGCTTTCCAAAGCGGGATGATGTCTTTGTAACCAAACTTGGAGGGATGGCCATAAGTTTTCACATGGTAATTGTAATAACGGGTTTCCCACTCTTTACCCTCCTGAATGTACATGTTACGGGCATACCAGTCGCCCTGACGAGGAACGGCTTGAGGTCCCCAATGCGCCCAAATTCCGAACTTGGCATCGCGAAACCAGTCGGGGTATTGGTATTGTTTGAACGATTCGTCGGACGTTGTGAACTTAGCCGGAAGCGCTTTTTGTGGCTGTGCCGAAACAAAAAGAGACAATGCCCCGATGAAGCAAAATGAGAGCAGCAAGTGTTTTTGTTTGTTGATTTTCATTGATTTACAGTTAAAATTAGGTTTAAATCTAAACGGAGAAAAAGATGTAAAAAGCAATACACTCTCCTTTACCCGGAAAGTCGGTAACTAAAACAGGCTCAATTTTGAATAGCCTTTGGGTTTGGTCGGCTATAAATATTGATCGAGTTTTCTTCGGGTCAACTCATTTACCACATGTTTGATTTCCTCGGCCTGACTGCGTTTGCAAACCAAGATGGTATCGCCTTCCTGAACAACAATCACATCGTCGAGACCAACCACGGCTACCAAGCTATTGGGCGCTGAAACATAAGAATTTCTAGAATTCACAAAAATGGTTTCTCCGGTTGAAGTGTTCTGGTTTTCGTCCTTCTTCGGATCGTACTTGTAAACTTCTTCCCAGCTCCCCAGATCGTTCAAACAAAATCGCCCTGCACCAAAAATACGTTGTCGGCTTTTTCCATGATCCCGTAGTCAATAGATATGGAGTCAACCTGGTTGTAGATTTTATCCAGAACTTCCTCGTAGCTTGTTGTGCCAATCGTTTCGGCAATCTTCAGTAAATCAGCATACAACCTGGGAGCATATTTTTGAACAGCCTCAATAAAAACAGAAACTTTGAATACGAAAATTCCGGCATTCCAGAAGAATTTTCCAGAAGCAATGTATGATTTTGCCGTTTCCAGATTCGGTTTTTCTACAAATCTACTTACAGCAAACGATTTAATGGTTTGACCAATTTTAACCTCGTCGGCAATTTCGATGTAGCCATATCCTGTTGCCGGTGCATTGGGCGTAATCCCGATGGTAACAATACCGGCTTTTTCCTCAGCAATTTTGGCTGCCGACTCAATACATTCCTGAAACAATTCGTTGTTTTTAATCAGGTGATCTGCCGGCGACACAACCATCAAGCCTTCAGGATCATTTTTAGCAATAAATAAGGCAGCAAGCCCAATGGCAGGCAAGGTATTTTTACCAACCGGCTCGTAAATCAGGTTTTCTTTCGGAAGCATCGAAGTTTGTTCTTCCAAAACTTTTTGCTGACTTTTATTTGAAACAACGTAAATGTTCTTTTCTGAAATAAACGGTGTAAACCGGCTTACCGTACCCTGAATCAGCGATTCGTTGCCAAAAATGGTAAGGTATTGTTTCGGTTTCGCTTTCCGACTTTTGGGCCAGAACCGGGTGCCCGATCCACCAGCCATAATAAGACAATGTTTGCTGCTCATAATTGCTAAATTTAGAAAGAAGTGCCTTGAGTGAACTAAAGTGCCTAAAGTTAGAAAAATTGCTTTTTAATTTTAGGCACTTCAAACTCTAGCTCACTCTGAACTTTTTTAATATCTTACTTTAATTTTCAATGCTCCTTCAATCGGTTCTCCTGATGCTACAACGGCGTAACCACCACCGCAACCAGAAGTTATTGCACCGGGATATTTCCCGATGAATTTGCTTTCCATCTCATCGAGCACCCATTGCGGAACTGTGTTTGGCAGAATTTTACGCCATGAATAGAACGTTTCGGTCATCGATTGGCCAAGCAGATTCACATCTTTGGCAACAATGGCAGCGTAGCATTTTTTGCCAGCTTCGCCCAACTCTTTTACCAAATCAGCGCTCAGGTTTTGCTCCACCAAAGGGTCGTAGCCATCGGGACGAGGCGAAAGCGGAATTAAATGCAGCACATCCGAAAGCCACTCGCAGGTGTCTTTGTTATGCGTGTTTTCGATATTCGAAGGCCAGTATTTTCCGTCGTAATCCAACCGGCTGACACCAGGAACCAAAAGCCCCAGATGATCCTGAGAACCAGAAATGTATTCTTTCCCGGGAGGATTTTCGGCGCCAAACAAAAGTTGTGCATTGCGCACCTGATCGCCTTCAGGAATTTTACCACCCCAAAGTTCATAAGCCACTTTTCGCGAACTGGTAGCCATACCCGAGCGGTCGCTAAATTCAATCGTTGGCCAGATTTGAGCAACGACCACCGATCCCGGGTGAATTGCCGAAACCCAGGGCTGATCGATCCAACCGCCAGCCAAACAAACCCGATACGGAAACTGAAGCTCTTTTTTCGAGCTTGAACTCGACCGTGCTGGCAATCCTTCTTCAGGAATACGCTCTAAAACAACCAATTCTACGTTGTTTTCCCTGCAAATTCTGGCTTTTCCTTCGGTGTAACCATCGGTATTTACAACGAAAATGTCAGGTTTCAGGCGTTTCATATCCTCCTCAAAGTCCAGCATTCCCATTCCTTCCGAAACAAATGCCTGGTGAACATACTTCACCGCCTGAACCATGTAAACCCGCTCTTCCTGAGTAAAATAAGGTCGTTTACCTTTCAGTTGGAAAAGATTTTCGTCTTGCCCGACACTTACATACAGTTTGCCATATTGAGCAGCCGTTTTAAAAAAGGCCACATGTCCGGCATGAAGCAGGTCGTAACAGCCACTGACCATTACTTTTTTATCGCTCATAAATTTGGTTTGATTGACTTGCCAGTTGCTAGCGCCTAACAACTGGCAAAAAATTACAAATTTAAATTTGTGGGTTATTTTATTCCTCCGGTAACCATTTGGGTACGAATCCAATCGTAGGTTTCTTTCATCCCTCTTGAAAGCGGGATCGATGGTTCCCATCCCAGTTTTTCCAGAATCATAGTGTTGTCACTGTTACGCCCGCGGACGCCTTTCGGAGCATTCAGATCGTACGTGCGTTTCAATTTAATTCCAGCTATATTCTCAACAATATCTACCAATTGGTTAATTGAAACCATTTCGCTGCTACCCAAATTCATTGGCTCAATGATGTCGCTGTACATGATTTTCAGGATGCCCTCAACACAATCTTCGATGTACATGAAGCTGCGGGTTTGGTGTCCGTCGCCCCAAATGTTGATTTCGTCTTTTCCATACAATTCGGCTTCCAGTACTTTACGACACATGGCGGCTGGCGCTTTTTCGCGTCCACCGTCCCAGGTTCCGTTCGGACCATAAACATTATGGAAACGGGCAACGCGGGTATTAATACCATAATCTTCGCGAAAATGACGGCACATTCTTTCAGAGAAAAGTTTTTCCCATCCGTAACCATCTTCTGCCTGAGCAGGATAAGCATCCGATTCTTTCAGTCCTGGGTTGTCGGTATCTTGTTGTTTTTCACCATTATAAACGCAAGCCGACGACGCGTAGAAGAAACGATCGAGCCCAAGATCTTTAGCTGCAAGTAACAAGTGTGTGTTGATCAAAACGCTCAACATACAATCGGCTTTGTGCGTTTCGATGAAACCCATTCCGCCCATGTCGGCTGCCAGGTTGAAAACTTCGTTATACCCATTGAGTGCAGTATAGCAGTTTTCTTTGATGTTCAAATCGAGAACCAGGTTATCGATGTCTTTATGTACCTGGTACCATTGGTTCAGTGGTTTTTTATCAACTGCACGAACATCATTACCCATATCTTTCAGTTTTCTGGTCAGGTGACCACCAATAAAACCACCGGCTCCCGCAACTACAATTTTTTTCATTTTTCTATGATTTAAACATTAAACAAATTTTCTATTTCAGTAATATTTCTGTTAATAACCAGAATATCAATATTTAGCATTTATGTCGGTAACGATTTGCATTGCAAATATCAGTATAAAAAAACATGTAACAATGGGCAAAATCCAAGCTTTGTACTGCAAAGGTTTGCGCAAAGGTTTGCAGAGTAAAAATATGTTGAGAAACATTTAAGAGCCCCTCCCAACCCTCCCCGAAATGGGAGGACTTTGCTTGCTGCAAAAGCTGGGGGCTTTTCTTCAAAGGATAAATTTTCGGAATTTCCAAGCCTTAACTCCCTCTTCTTTGGAGAGGGTTGGGGTGAGACCCGTGATCTCAGTTTCTGAAAATCTCTTAGCTTTGTTTTACAATTAATTTGGATTGCAGTTTATGCAAAAAGGCAAAAGGCATGTTTCGTTAAAAGATTTGGCTCAGGAACTGGGAGTTTCTATTTCAACTGTTTCGCGAGCGCTCAATAATCATCCCGATATTAGTCCGGAGATAACCCAAAAGGTTAAAAAACTGGCTACGGAAATGAATTATACGCCAAACCCTCTCGCCATGGGACTTTTGAAACAAGCTACACGAATGATTGGCGTTATTGTTCCTGATTTGGTCACTCATTTTTATTCTTCTATTATTTCAGGAATTGAAGCTGTTGCCGAAGAAAAAGGATATTATATTTTAATTGCTTCGTCAAACGAATCGCTTCAGAAAGAAATAAACGCGGTTGAAAATTTGCTGAAAACCAGAGTTGAAGGTTTGATTGTTTGCCTGAGCCAGGAAACCAACACCTTTGAACACTTTGACAAGCTGATTAAAAATAACATCCCGCTGGTTTTTTTTGATCGTGTATGCCGTGCCAATGAAGTTTCGACAGTTGTGGTTGATAATGTGAAAGCGGCGCAAAAAATTACCAAACATTTTTACGACAGTGGTTCGCAACGTATTGCTTATATTACTGGCCCCAAACATCTTAATATTTCGAAAGAAAGAACTATGGGTTATCTGATCGGACTAAAAAAGTGTGAGCTAAAGTTTTATCCCGAATTACTTGAAAAATGTAACCTGAGTACGAAAGATGCTATGAAAGCCACTGCCCGATTGCTTGATTTACCAGAACCACCTGATGCTATCTTTGGGATAAACGATACTGTTGTTTTTGCCGCAATGAAAGAAATAAAACGCCGGGGATTACGAATTCCGGAAGATGTGGCATTGGTAGGTTTTACTGACGATTTCCACTCAACTGTTGTCGATCCGGCGCTTACATCGATTACTCACCCGACCTTTGAAATTGGTCAGGAGGCCGCTCGTCTATTTTTCAGAAGCGTTGAAAATCCGGATGATAACCCTGAGCAAGTTATATTGAAAACCAAACTTGTGGTGCGCGACTCATCGGTTAAAAGAAGCTGAATTCCTTAAAATGTGCAGTTTGCAATCGTCTAACTGCTCGAAAGCGATAGTTTGGCCGCTAATGTTGGGAGCCTGGACGCCTTTGCCGAAAAACTGGTTGCCGGTGTAAACATAGGCTTCGTCCCACAAATTATCCTGAATAAAACTGCCAAGTAAAACCCTACCGCCTTCAACAATTACAGAAAGAATATCTCTTTGGTAAAGCTCTGTGAGCATTTGCGGCAAAATATCCCGACCGAAATCGAGTCGTATAAACTTCAGGTTTTCAACATCTTTCTCCTGAATTTCAGTAAAAACCCAGGTCCGTTCTTTCTGATCAAAAACTGTAAGCTCTTTACTTAATCTTTGTTTACGGTCAATGACCAATCTGACGGGTTGGTTACCTTTCCATTCGCGAACGGTAAGTGCCGGATTATCAAATTCAGCCGTGTTTGTCCCGATTAAGATAGCCGATTCTTCTGATCGATGCTTATGTACCAACCTTTTACACAATGCGTTGGTAATCCATGTCGGGTGTTGCGTTTCGGTGCGGTCGGTGTCAATAAAGCCGTCAAGCGTTTGTGCCCATTTCAGTAAAATATAGGGACGCTTTTTTTCGTGGAAGGTAAAAAACCGGCGGTTCAATTCGCGGCATTCTTGTTCCAGAACTCCAACTTCCACGTTAATTCCGGCCTTTTGCATTCGTTCAATTCCCTTTCCAGCCACTTTGGCAAACGGATCGATGGTTCCAATCACCACGTGCGGAATGTGACTCTCGATAATCAGGTCGGAACATGGCGGTGTTTTTCCCCAGTGGGCGCAGGGTTCGAGCGAAACAAACAACGTGGATTGGCGAAGTAACTCAGGATTTTGAACTGAGCGAATAGCATTTACTTCGGCGTGCGCTTGTCCGTATTTTTGATGATAACCTTCGCCAACGATGCGCCCATCGTGCACAACAACGCAGCCAACCATCGGATTGGGAGCCACATCGCCCACGCCCAACAGGGCCAGATCGAGGCAGCGTTGCATAAAAATTTCGTGGCTCATTGGCTAAAAAATTAACTTTGCCAAAAATAGCAATAAATGAAGGCAGGCATTGCAAGCATCAGAAAAGAATTAAACGGGCTGTATAGCAATCAGGAAATTGACAGCCTGGTAGCCTTAATTTTTGAAAAACTGAGAGGATATTCGCGCACTCAACTTTTGCTGGCCAACAAAGAGGTATTGTCTGACAATGAACGGCATAGCATTCTCGAAATCGTTGCACGGCTGAAGAATAACGAACCAATTCAGTATATTCTGGGATCAACTGAGTTTTATGGACTCGAATTTCAGTGCGTGCCGGGGGTCTTAATTCCGCGCCCCGAGACCGAAGAGTTGGTTGACTGGATAATTAGAGAAAATACGGTTTCCGGCCCAACCATTATTGACATGGGAACCGGAACAGGCTGTATTGCCATTTCGCTTCAGAAAAATTTACCTGGATCAACAGTTTTTGCGTGCGACATTTCGCCGGTTTGTCTCGAAACAGCAACCAGAAATGCACAACAAAACAACGCAGCAATTGAAGTTCTTAAATATGATATTATTAATAACCTGCCACAACGAGAGTTCTCTAAATTTGATATTGTTGTGAGTAATCCACCGTATGTGCGCAAATCGGAAAAAGAGCTAATGGAAAAGAACGTGACCGATTTTGAGCCAGAGCTAGCCTTGTTTGTAGCCGATGAAAATCCATTGATCTTTTATGAAAAGATCGCTGATTTTGCTTCCAGGAATCTAAAGAATCAAGGAAAACTATACTTTGAAATTAACGAAGCATTAGGCGACGAAACCTGCAATATGCTGGCTGAAAAAGGGTTTGACAATATTCAGCTTCGACGTGATATAAATGGCAAAAACCGAATGGTTGGTTGTATTTTTTCAAAATCATAAATGGTTTATTCCGTATATTTCCGGCTCGCTTTTCGAATCCGGCTCGAACAATATTTCGTTATATTTGTATAAAGGCGTGCAGTTAAGTAATTTCTGGAACTAAACCACTAATCGTTGAAACAAATTCTGACATACGTACTTCTATTTTTAAACCTACTAGCTGTTTCGGCACTCATTTTTGCCACAGTGTCAGTTTATATAAGTCCCGAAAAACTTTGGATTGCAGCTTTATTCGGAATTGCCTACCCCTATATTCTCATTGTTAATCTGGTGTTCATTTTGTTGTGGATATTTGTTCGAATAAAACTTGCATTAATCTCTTTACTTGTGATATTGGCCGGATTTAATCAGATTGGGAACTATTTGAAATTTTACGGAAAGCAAACAGATAAAACAGGCATAAAGATTATCAGCTATAACGTAAAATATTTCATGGGGACAGATAAGTTCCCATCAAAAGAAAATGCTGATCACATATTAGATTATTTGCGCCAATGTAATGCTGATATTATTTGTTTACAGGAAGTTAGATTAAATAAACGTCAGATTTTTGATGTAACATCCAGTAAACTCCCTCAAATTAATCACCTGCAATTAGCACATTCCAGTCATGCCGGAGGACAAGTAACTTTTACACGTTATCCTATTGTTTATATGGGCGAAATACGTTTTAAGAATTCGGGCAACATGATAATTTACACTGATATGATAATTAATTCGGATACTGTTCGTGTATACAATTGTCATTTACAGTCATATAGGCTTATGCCTTCTGAAATCAATCGAATTGATTCGCTAAATTTTGAAAACAATAATGAAAGTAAGGAAAAGCTAAAAGCATTAGCCTTAAAATTCAAAGATGCAGTGATAAAAAGGGCTGAACAGGCCGCCACCTTACGTGAACATTTAAATCAATGTAAATACCCGGTTATTGTGTGCGGCGATTTTAACGATACTCCGGTTTCATTTACCTATCGCACGGTACGGGGCGGTTTGTGCGATTCGTTTACCGATTCGGGGAAAGGAACGGCAAATACCTATAATGGTAAATTGCCCTCATTCAGAATAGATTACATTTTATACAGTCAGAAGTTTACCAGCTTCAATTTCGCGGTTTCAACGCTTAATCATTCCGATCACTATCCTGTAAGCTGCGATTTGTTTCAGGTAGATAAATAGCACGAAATCATCATATTAACAACCATTTTAAAGAAGCTGAAGTTTCCGGATGGTTAAATTTAAGCTACTTTTTTTGTAAAGCGTTTTTAGTATGAAAAAAGAAATTACATTTGCATACCGATCGTTCAGTATGTTTCACTATGGACAATACAAAAGAATTTATCATCGACGAAGCATTTAAATTGTTTCTACAGCGCAGTTACGAAGCTGTTTCTATCAGCGATATCAGTCAGGCAATTGGTTTCACCAAAGGGGCTCTTTATCACCACTTTAAAAACAAGGAAGAGCTTTTCATATCGGTGATTGATAAATACATACACTTTATTGGGCTCGAAACCGATTTGAATTCAATTAGTCTTGAGGAATTCATTCAATTGTCGGTCAGGCAAACCGAAAAGATTTTTAGGCAATTGTTTCAACATTCAATTACTTTTTCACCGATCAGCTACATTTCGTTGATTGCCGATGCATTCAGGCATTATCCGGGATATGCTGAACACCAGGGAGATTTCATCAATGGAGAAATTGAGAAAACAATATTGGTTTTGAATAATGCCATCGCCAAAGGTGAAATCAGAAATGATATTGATGCCACCTTGGTTGCAAACAACTTCTTTGCAATAAATATGGGGCTGGCCGGCAATGTAGTTAGAAACATATCCATTGAAGATGCAATTGAATTGCTTAAAAAGCAAACCTCTGAGTTTTATAAACTTATAAAGACATGATTAAAAAAATCAGGTGTGTGATGAGTAAATTTTATTACAGGCGAAACATACTGATCGTTCAGTATTTACTTATGAATAACACATACCAATCGTTCAGTATCTAATAATTAAACAATGATAGTTATGCGAAAAAAATTGATCTTTTCAGCAATCGTGATTATGTTACTCGGCTGTAAACAGAAGCAGGAAGCTACGAAACAAGAAGTTACAGCCATTAAAGTAAAGACACAGTCAGTTCAAACAGCCAGTGGCTTATCAAATCTGAGGTACAGCGGTACTGTTGAGGCTGCGCAAACAATTCCACTTTCGTTTCAAAGTTCAGGAACTGTTGAAAAAGTATTAGTTCAGGCAGGCGATGCCGTTCGTAAAGGACAATTGCTGGCTTGCGTCGACAAAACCGACAACCAAAGTATCTATAACTCGTCGCTGGCCATGTATCAGCAAGCCAAAGATGCTTATGACCGCCTAAAACAAGTTCACGATAATGGAAGTTTATCGGAAGTAAAATGGGTTGAAATGGAAACTAATCTGAAGAAAGCCGAATCGCAGCTGGAAGTGGCAAAAAACAGTTTGGATAAATGCAACTTGTATGCACCAGTAAGCGGGATTATTGGAAAAAGAAATGTGGAACCAGGCCAATCAGCTCTGTCGAGTTTTGCTCCACTTGAACTGGTAAAGATTGAAACGGTTTTGATCAAAATCTCGGTTCCTGAAAATGAAATAGGGAAAATCAAAAAAGGGATGAGTGCTTCATTTTCCATTTCGGCGCTTGACAGCAAACAATTTGAAGGGGTAATTACCAATGTTGGCGTTGTGGCCGACCAGTTTTCGCGAACGTACGAAGTAAAAATCACGGTAAAAAATCCGGAAATGGAAATTAAACCTGGAATGGTTTGCGATGTGGTTTTGGATTCGACTGCCGAAAAGCAAATGGTTTTGGTTCCGTATAGTGCGGTTTCGAAAGATACAGAAGGAAACTCGTTTGTTTTCGTAGTTAACAATGACCAGAAAAGCGTAAAAAAGCAAATAATTAAGGTTGGCGGATATCAAACCAACGGACTTGAGATAATCGGCGGATTAGCTGAAAATCAAACCATTGTGGTTGAAGGAAAAGAAAAATTAACTGATAATAGTCAAATCATCCTGTAATATGAGCCACAAAAAGACTGGATTTATCGAAGCCGCGATGCGGAATCGAAATATCGTGATACTAATTGCAGTATTATTTATGCTCATTGGAGGTATTGCTTTGAAAAAAATGGCAAGAAACGAATTTCCCGAATTTACGATTCGTCAGGGCGTTATTGTTGGAGTATATCCCGGAGCTACTTCATCCGAAGTTGAATCACAGCTAACTACGGTTGTCGAAAACTACATTTTTGGTTATTCTGAAGTTAAAAAAGCGAAAACATACTCCTACTCACGAGAAGGTATCATGTATATTTTTGTTGAACTGAACGACAATGTAAAAAATGCCGATCAATTCTGGTCGAAACTGAAACATGGTCTGGCAGAAATGAAGTCGACCCTGCCAACAGGTGTGCTCGCCTTGATCGCCAATTCTGACTTTGGCGATACTTCGGCCTTGCTTATAACGCTTTCGTCTGACACAAAGAGTTACAAAGAGCTTGAAAAAGAGTTGAAAAAGCTGGAGTCAGAATGTCGTAAAATTCCTGCCACATCTAAAATTAAACATTATGGTCTTCAGAAAGAACAGATTTATGTGAACGTAAAACCTGAAATGCTGAATGAATACAATATCAAATCACTTACCTTATTAGGATCGTACATGCCAAACGGAATGGTAAATTACGCCGGTACTTTAAAAGATGGCAAATACAATCTGGCAGTTCACCTTCCGCCTAATTTCGAATCAGAAAAAGACCTGGCCGACCAGATTGTCTATTCTGACCCCAAAGGAAATGTTGTACGTCTTAAAAACATTGCCACTATTGAGCGACGTTACGAAGATCCGGATAATTACATCAGGCAGAATGGTAAGAAAACCATTTTGTTATCGCTAGAGATGCAAAAAGGGAACAACATTGTAGAATATGGCGCCGAAGTAGATAAAGCCATCGAAACCTTCAAGAAGCACACTTCATCTGAAATTGAAGTGGCTAAAATCTCGGAATTACCTAAGTACGTAGATGAGTCGGTATCGAATTTCATGCACGAATTCCTGATTGCCATCATTGCAGTTATTTTGGTTACCATGCTTTTGCTACCCCTGCGAGTGGCTTCAGTTGCCGGAATCACTGTGCCAATTGCTGTTTTAATCACATTGGCTTTTTTATACTTCTTTGGAGTCGAGTTGCATACTGTTTCATTAGCCGGACTAATCCTTGTTCTGGGAATGATTGTTGACAATTCGATTGTGGTCATCGATAATCATGTAGAGAAAATTGACCATCAAATTTCGCCCTGGCACGCCGCCATTAAAAGTGCTAAAGAATTACTAACACCCATAATAACAGCAACTTTAGCAATCATGGCGGCCTATATTCCGCTTGGTTTTATGGTTCCTGGAACTGCCGGCGAATTTATGCGCCCATTGCCAATTGTAATCAGCATAGCATTAATTGTTTCGGTGCTTGTTGCTGTTTTGCTGGTTCCATACCTCGATTTTGTTTTCATTAAAAAAGGATTGAAAAAAACAGGGGCTGACAAACAAGGGAAAACTTTTCTGGATATACTTCAAGGTTGGTTCGATAAATCGCTGGAATGGTCGTTTAGAAATAAAAAAACAGTACTGGCAGCTGGAGTAGTCTCAATTGTACTGGCTGTTGTATTGTTTAAAAACCTCGATCAGCAAATGTTTCCCGAGATGGAAAGAAACCAGTTTGCTGTTGAAGTTTATCTTCCAACCGGATCATCGCTCGAAAGTACCGAGCAAGTTGTTGACAGCCTGGAAAAAGCATTGATGAAAGATAACCGGATAACTAATGTCACCAGCTTTATTGGAACCAGCTCACCTCGTTTTCATACGGTTTATGCTCCCAACATGCCATCTCCAAATTACGGACAATTACTCATAAATACTATTTCGAATGAGGCTACGCGTGAGATTGTAAATGATTATAGCCCCAAATATTCGGATGGTTTTGCCAATGCGCATGTCAAATTCAAGATTTTAGCCATGCAGGTATCGAAGGCGCCAATTGAAATCCGGATTTCGTCGGACTCTATTAAAGATATTCGTTCAGCACAGGCGCAAATAAACGACATCCTAAAGAAAACCAGATCGGTTGGATGGATTCGCGACGACTGGGACCAAAAACAACAAATACTGAAGGTTAATCTCGACCGTGACAAAGCAAACCTGCTGGGTTATTCAAAATCTATGGTCTCAACTTCCCTGATGATTGGCCTCGATGGACTTCCTTTGACAACCATCTGGGAAGACGATTATCCTGTTGATGTTCGGTTATCGCAAGAAATTAAAGGTCGGAAAGACATTAACACACTTGCCAACCAGTATATTACTTCACCAATGGGATTCACAGGGAGTCCTTTGCGGTCGTTTACCAATTTTACTCCCGATTGGACTGAAGGAACCATTGTTCGTAGAAACGGAACACGAACACTGACTATTTTAATTGATAACCAGGCAGATCGTGCAGCTTCAGCAATCTTTGAAGAAGTACGCGGTGAAATTGGTAAACTGAAACTACCTGAAGGAACTTCTGTAAATTACGGCGGGGATTATGAAGGCCAGCAGGAAACTTTTATTCCCATGACTTATGCATTGGCGCTAAGTATATTACTTATCTTTTTCATTATACTCTTCCAATTCAAGAAAATTAAGTTGTCGGTTATCATTATGCTGACCATGATTTTAACACTTCCGGGCACTGCCCTTGGATTAACCTTGATGAAATACCCGTTCAGTACTACTGCATTTATTGGTATAATTAGCCTTTGCGGAATGGTTGTTCGAAACGGTATAATACTCATTGATTACGCCAACGAACTTAAAGAAAAACAACGAATGCCCGTCCACGAAGCTGCAATTGCTGCCGGGAAACGACGTATGCGCCCAATCTTCCTGACTTCGGCAGCAGCTTCGGCCGGTGTGATTTCGATGATTATCAGCCGTTCGCCGCTATGGGGGCCTGTTGGAACAGTTATTTGCTTTGGATTGCTTGTAGCCATGGTTCTTACATTGTATATTTTGCCAATAATGTATTCGTTGGCTTACACTGACAGACAAATACCGAACAATGGTTTTTGGGATATTCCGCCAAGGATAAAAAAATACAAAAACAAAGCCTTGTTATTTTTAGCAATAGCCCTCACTTCAATTTCAGGTTCGCATGTACAGGCACAAAACTTAAGTCTCGACTCTTGCAAACATCTGGCCATTCAAAACAATAAAAAAATAATTGAAGCAGGATACGATGTAAAAACATCAGAAGAAGTTCGAAAAAATGCTTTTACGAACTATTTTCCGCAGGTTAGCGCCAGCGCAATGGCAATGAAATCGAGCGACTATTTGATTAAGGGGCAAATTCCTGAAATGAACCTTCCGGTATACGATGGAAATGCGGCAAACCTGGCTAACCCAACTCAATTCGCTTATTTCCCGGCTACTGCAATAAATATGCTCGATTATATGAACTTGGCCAGCGTTTCAGTTTCATTACCTATTTATGCTGGAGGACAAATCAGGAATGGAAACAAACTGGCGGCACTTGGCGAAGAAGTTAGTCTTAGGCAACAAGCCATGACAACAACAGAAGTATTGACCAAAACAGACCAGCTTTACTGGAATGTAGTTGCTTTAACCGAAAAACTTAAAACACTCGATAGTTATGGCGAATTACTTGCGACTTTAAATAAAGATGTTAGCAACTTTACCAAAGCAGGATTGGCTCAACGAAATGATTTACTTAAAGTTCAGTTGAAACAAAATGAACTGAAATCGAACCGGTTAAAACTTTTAAATGGCATTAAACTTACAAAAAGAGCCTTATGTCAACACATCGGCTTTCCATACGATTCAACTATTGTTTTTTCGGATAAGCCTGTCAATCAAGGTATTTTACCCGAACAGATTAATTCCGAAGAAGCGATTTCCAATCGCGACGAATACAAACTGCTAAATAAAGCCACCGAAGCCGAAGAACTTCAGTTGAAAATGACTCGTGGAGAATTAATGCCACAGCTTGCTGTAACCGGAATGGCCGCCACTGTTGATGTTATGAATTCGAACATTACTCAAAAAATTGCTTTGGTTAGTTTGAATATACCAATTTCGAATTGGTGGGGTGGTTCGCATAAAATTAAGCAACAACAGGTAAAGATTGAAAAGGCAAAAAACAAGCTCAACGAAACTTCTGAATTGTTGGTTTTACAAATAGAACAATCGCGCAACGAGCTCAGCGAAAGTATGGACCAGATAAAACTTGCAGAAAAAGCTGTAGAACAAGCCAAAGAAAATCTGAAAGTTACCAGCGATAATTATCATTCAGGAAATATCGGTATTTCGGATATGCTTGAAGCTCAGGCTTTGTTTCAATCGACCAACGAAAACCTAATCAATTCGAGGTGCACGTATAAAATTGCTGAATCGAAATATATGCAGGCAATTGGGAAATACGATAAAATACAATAAGACAATTGTTTAACAAATTTTTCAGATCATTGTATTTTATTAAAGCTCTTTGACATTGCTTCACATAATTGGTTGGTTATTTTGTAAATGTCTGCCAATGATAGAAGCCACTTGTATAAAAATTAACACAAAGACTCGATTTATACAATATGAACCGGCAATAATCGTCATCAATAAAAAAGTAATAATAAGTTCAGGAAACAGTTAGTTATCCCTAAGCCATTTATCGGTGCTATATTTCTGGTATTTGGCCCGGGAATAACTAAAAGATGATCGATCTTAGCAATATAATGCACTATAAATTAATAAATTAAAGGAAAAACATGCAGTCTATTGAAGAAAAATTTACCCAAATTTTAAAGTACATGGGAATTCCCAGAGAACAAATTCGCGAAAACGCTTCATTTGTTCACGATTTCGATTTCGAAGAATTTCAGTTCACTTGCCTGGCATTTTACATTGGCGCCTATTTTAAAATCAATATTCGCGAAAAAGATTATGCCGAGTTGAATACAATTGGAAGTACCATTAACTTTGTGAAGAAGAGACTCGAATTGTACAACTAATGGCACGCCAAAGCCTGTCCATACTGCTATTCATTTCGTTTGGCATTTTTTTCCTAAAACCAAACGTTCTGCTTTCCCAAGATCAAACAACGAAACAGGGAAAGCCTAAAATTGCATTGGTATTAAGTGGCGGCGGAGCAAAGGGCTTTGCTCACATTGGAGTACTAAAAATTCTGGAACAGGAAGGTATTCCTGTTGATTTAATCGTTGGTACAAGCATTGGCAGCTTGGTTGGCGGTATTTATTCAATTGGATATTCGGCAGATGAATTGGAAAACCTGGTCAAATCGATGAATTGGGAGACAACGTTATCCGACGACGTTCCTCGTGCTTACTTGTCAAGAAACGATCAGCAGTTTAAACAACGATACGTATTTTCACTGCCCATAAACGGTAAGTTAAGTCTTCCTCAAGGTGTAATAAAAGGTCAAAATATTCTGAATATTCTTTGTGGTTTAGCAGGCAGTGTTCCGGTGGACGCCGATTTCTCGAATTTCCCGATTTCGTTTGCCTGTATTGCAACTAACCTTGAAACAGGAAAAGAAGTAGTGTTACGTAATGGATTCCTTCCAACGGCCATGTTTTCGAGTATGGCAATTCCGGTCGCTTTTCAGTCGTCCGATCATAACGGAAACCTTTTAGTTGATGGTGGAGTGGTGAACAATTTTCCAACAGATGTAGCTAAACGATTGGGCGCTGATATAATTATTGGCGTTGATATTAGACGGGATTATTATGATCGCAAAAGTCTCAATTCATTTAATAACGTTATCGGACAATTAGTTAACTTTTTCGATCATGCAAAAGACACTATAAACAAAAGTCTTTGTAATATAATTATAAAACCTGATATCTCCGGTTTTTCGGTATCAAGTTTCAACAAACAGGCTGTTGACTCTTTAATTTTAAGAGGAGAACATGCCGCCCGTGAAGTACTTCCGCAACTAAAAGAGCTTAAAGAAAAATATCAGTTACAATATCACGAAAAATCACGAAATCTGGTTAAACCAGACCGATGGTACATTACCGATCTTTCATTTACAGGAACTCATCACCTCGAATCAGATTTCCTGATGAAAACACTTGGCATTGACCTGCCGGGGTACTATTCAGCCAATGAAATCAAAATGGCTATTGACAAAGTTTATGGCTTGGGCGGTTTTGATCGGATTTATTATAACCTAATTGATAATGAGCAAGGTAAAACATTAAATCTGAATATATCAACTAAGCGGTTTTTTTCACAAAATGTAGGTTTTAAAGCAAATACAACTGATGGCGCTGCAATTTTGATTAATACAACCCAGCGAAATTATAGCAATATTTTCGGATACCTATCGGCAAGCGCCGAAGTATCAGTAAACCCTGAAATAAATCTGACCGCCGAAACCAACAAAACCAATTTACCTACGCTCGGACTAAATTTAAAAGGCAAATATCAGAATTACAATATTTTTGACGATGGTGAAAAGCTTTTCAAGGCCAATGTTTTCCACAGTGCGGCGTCGGTGTATTTCTATCAGCCATTTATGCACCGCTTTAACCTTGGAATGGGTATCCAGGAAGAATATTTTCATGGAAACATCTTCACCAAAATTAATACAACCGAAGCCCCTGGGAAAATAGATTTCTTCCTGACGAATGCTTACTCTTACCTATCATTCGATAATATGGATGATTTTTATTTTCCTACCAGAGGATCAAGTACTTATGCCGAATTTTCGTTGATTACCGACTTGCATCATAACAGCAGTATTAAACCAACAGTAATGCTAAGATCGCGAAATGTATTTCCTCTCGACGAGAATGTATCCTTACTTCTCGACGTTTATGGCAGGGCAATGTTTAAATCCGATTCACCGCTGGCTCGCATGACTTTGGTTGGGGGCGAACCATACACACAATATTTCAACTATCATTTCCCATTTGTTGGCCTTCCTGCTGTAAGTATAGCTCAAAATTATACATACATTGGTTTGGCTGGATTACGATTCAGGTTTACGAAGTCACAATATGCTTCTTTTTTGTTCAATATTATGTGGCAGGATTCTAAGCTGTTTTTAACTAATGACATGAAAACAACTTATGGCGTTGGTTTGCGCTATTCGATTAAGTCGTTTTTAGGTCCGCTCGAAGTAACTTTGGGCTATTCCGCATCAACCGAAAAGCCAACTTTCTCGGCAAGTTTCGGTTATTGGTTCTGACGAATTAAGAATGATCAATCTTAGTTTTAACGTGAGCCCGACCTAAGCACAATTGTAACGTTCATTTCTACATCGAAACCACGTTAGTTTTAGTAATCAAAACAAGGTTAATACAGCCGTTTCCGTTTCAGGAGATAGGTAAAAAGTACATGCCGGAAGTCTTCGTTAATATCAGCTTCGGCTAAATCAACCTGATACTGGCCGCAACGAACGCGCATGTCTTCGAAATAACTATCCATCGCCTGCTCGAAGTTTTTCTTCAGGTTGTGTGGCGAAAAGCGCAAATGTTCGCCGGTTTCCAAATCAACAAACCGGTAAGGTTGATTTCTGAAGTCGAATTGCTTTTCGCGTAAATGATCGGTAACATGGAAAAGCAAGACCTCATGCTTATTGTAGCGCATGTGTTGCAGGGCCTCAAAAAATTCATCGAGGTTTTCCTGACCGGCTAAATCGGTAAACAGGATAACCAGCGAGCGTTTATGGATATTTTCGGCAATCATGTGCAAGGCATCGATGGTATTTGTTTTTCGGTTAAGTCTGGCCTGTTCCTGGTTTAATAAACGCGTTAGTTCGCTGTATAACAAATCGATATGAACAGACGACAACCTTGCTTCCGAGTGGAACTCAATGTCTTCAGAAAAAAGTGATAGGCCGGCGGCATCTCGCTGTTTGCGCAAAAGATAGATGATTGCGGCAGCTGAATAAACTGAAAATGCCAGCTTATTCATTCGTGAAGCTTTTCCTTTTTCGAACGGGAAAAGCATAGACGAAGATGTATCGATAACCAATTGGCAGCGAAGATTGGTTTCTTCTTCGTATTGCTTAACAAACAATTTGTCGGTTCGGGCGAAAAGCTTCCAGTCGAGATGTTTGGTCGATTCGCCGGTATTGTACAACCGGTGTTCGGCAAACTCAACCGAAAAACCGTGAAAGGGACTTCGGTGCAGACCGGTAATAAAACCTTCAACAACCTCTTTCGAGATAAATTCAAGGTTGTCGAATTGTTGAAACTGCTGTATGTCAAGTAGTTTATTCACAAAGAAGAAGATTATTTTTCTAATTCAGCGCATAAAGGTAAAAAGTCGGTAGTCATTAGAAAAATTAAATCTGTTTTTCTGAAAAACAATGGCTAATGACTTTTGCCAAAAACAAAAAAGGCATAAGAACTTCTATTTCCTATGCCTTTTTGTTCAAACTATTACAAGCTATACAATACTTTGAACTTTGGCTGCAAGGGTCGATTTAGGAGCAGCTCCAACATGCTTGTCAACAACAGCACCATCTTTGAAAAAGAGAATTGTTGGAATATTACGGATTCCGAATTTTGAAGCAATACCTGGATTGCTGTCAACATCAACCTTTCCAACAATTAGCCTTCCTTCAAAATCTTCTGAAAGTTCATGAACAATCGGGGCAACCATACGGCATGGTCCACACCATTCAGCCCAAAAATCAACCAGAACTGGCTTATCTGCCTGAAGAACCAGTTCTTCAAAATTTGCATCATTAATTTCTAAAGCCATTTTAAATATTTTTACTTGTGAATATTGTAACGTATCTGAGAGCCATCACAAAAATAGCCTAATTAATTTTAAAAGCAAGGTCATCGTGCTTTTCAAAATAGGCCAATAAATCATCTGTGATTTCGATCCGTGTATTTCTTGAAAACAGATTAACCATCATTTTTGTTTCAGTATCCCAGACATCGAATTTGAGTAATGTCTTTCCTTTCGAGTTTAAAGTTAATTCGCTCAATTCGTTAACCAAGTTACTTGTTAACGATGGCAAAGGTATTTGTATGGTTATACTTTTAAAATATTTTTCCCTGAGTTCGTCCATCAATTCCACACGGTTTACTTTAAATTCGAGCTGGTCGCCGCCAAAGCGGTTTTGAACAACTCCGCGAACCATCAGGTAAAGCCCGGGTTTGCAATATTTACCATACTCAACGTAGTCTTTGGCAAAAAAGAACATCTTGTACGAATCGGTATAGTCAGTCAAAACGATATAGCTGAACGGCTTACCATTTTTGCTAAAACTTTCGCGGGCTTCGCTTACCATTCCTACAAAGGTCATTTCGCGGCCTTTTAAAGCCTCGATACCGTTGTTCAGATCTTTAAGCGAAACATCTTTTGTTGCTAGGGTATCAATTTCAACTTTATATTTATCCAGCGGATGGGCAGTTAAATATACTCCTACCAGGCTCCGTTCTTTTTCGAGTAATACCAAATCAACCCACTCCGAAACCATTGGTGGCTCGGGTTTTTGTACCGACTGGGTAGTCATAACCTCGCCAAAAAGTGAGGGTTGCATATTGGCGCTTTCGTATTGCATTTTGTTGCCGTACCTGATCAGTTTTTCAATAAAGGTCTGATCGTTTTCATCAGGAGCAAAAAATTGACTTCGGGTATGTTTTTTGAACGAATCAAAAGCTCCGGCCATTGCTAGCGCTTCAAGGTTTTTCTTGTTCACCGACTGGAGGTTTACCCGCTCAACAAAATCATAAATGTCTTTAAATTCGCCGCTCTTGCGGGCTTTCACTATATCGTCGACAGCGCCTTCGCCCACTCCTTTTACTGCTGCCATTCCAAAACGGATATTTCCCGATTTATTTACTGTAAACTTGGCGTAACTTTCACTTACATCAGGACCCAAAACATTCATGTTCATGCGTTTGCATTCTTCCATCAGCTTCGTAATTTCAGTAATCTGGCTTAGGTTTCGGCTCATGTTGGCTGCCATAAATTCGGCAGGAAAATGAGCTTTCAGGTAGCCGGTTTGGTAAGCCACATACGCATAGCAAACCGAGTGCGATTTATTGAACGCATAACTGGCAAAAGCTTCCCAGTCGCCCCATATTTTGTCGATCAAATCGTCGGGCTTTTTCTTACCATCGAGGCCGCTCATAAATTCCGGATTCTTTAGGCAACCCTCCTTGAACTGACCTTTCAGTTTGTCCATCATGGCCTTAATTTTTTTCCCCATGGCTTTACGTAAAGAGTCGGAATCGCCACGGGTAAAACAGCCCAAAGCACGCGACTGGAGCATTACTTGTTCCTGGTAAACTGTAATACCATAAGTGTCACGTAAATAAGGCTCCATAAGCGGATGGTCGTATTCAATAGGCTCCTGGCCATGTTTTCGGCGGATGAACTGTGGAATATACTCCATTGGTCCTGGGCGATAAAGCGCATTCATAGCCACAAGGTCCTCAAAACGGTTGGGTTTCAGGTTACGCAGGTGCTTTTTCATTCCGGGCGACTCAAACTGGAACACTCCAGTAGTATCGCCCCGGCTAAACAACTCGTAAGTTTCCTGATCGTCCATCGGAATTTTATCAATATCAATATCAATTCCTTTTGAAAGCCTTATGTTTTCGAGAGTTTCCTTGATGATGGAAAGTGTTTTCAATCCGAGAAAGTCCATCTTTAACAAGCCAATAGCTTCAACAAAATGGCCATCATACTGGGTCGTCAGCAAATCTTCGTCCTTGGTTGGCATCACCGGAATATGATCGGTAAGCGGGTCACGACTGATCAAAATTCCACAGGCATGTACACCAGTTTGGCGTACTGATCCTTCCAATGTTTGTGCAAATTTCAGGGTTTGACGAACCAATTCATTAGGAGAACTTAATTCTTCTTTTAGCTCGGGGCTTTCTTTAAAGGCGATGCCGAAGTTCATCTTTGGCGCATCGGGAACCAGCTTGGTCAATCGATCGGCCTCCGAAAGCGATAGTTTCAGAACCCGCGCCACGTCTTTAATCGCTGATTTGGTGGCCATCGTGCCAAAGGTACATATATGCGCTACTTTATCTTTTCCATACTTTTCGGTCACCCAGTCGAGTACCATCTGGCGACCATCGTCATCAAAGTCGATGTCAACGTCGGGCATTGAAATACGGTCGGGGTTAAGGAATCGCTCAAAAAGCAAATCATACTTTAACGGGTCGATATTAGTAATCCCCACACAGTAAGAAACAACAGCACCGGCAGCCGAACCACGGCCAGGGCCAACCAGCACGCCCATTTCGCGTGCGGCATTAATAAAGTCCTGAACGATAAGAAAGTAACCTGGAAAACCCATTGTTTTAATGGTATTCAACTCAAAGTCGATACGTTCTTTTACATCCTCAGGCAGGGGATTTCCATATCGAATATAGGCTCCTTTGTATGCAAGATATTCAAGATAATCTGACTCGAATTTCACGCGCAAAACTTTGTCGAAACCACCAAGGCGATTAAATGCTCCTTCACTAAATTCCTCGATTAACTTAGCTTCGGAATATTTCCCCAAATAGTCTTCTTCACGCCCAAAAGATTCAGGAATAGGGAAAACCGGCATAATTGGGTCGGAATCTAAATCGAATTTCTCTACTTTATCCACAATTTCCTGGGTGTTGGCAAGAGCTTCAGGAACATCAGCAAAAAGCTGGTTCATTTCGGCAGTAGTTTTAAACCACTCTTGCTTGGTATATCGCATTCGGCTAGGGTCGTCAAGGTCTTTTCCCGTATTTAAACAAATCAGCAAATCGTGTGCATCGGCATCTTCTTCGTTAATAAAATGCGAGTCGTTGGTGCAAATAACTTTAACGTTGTGTTTTTGTGCAAGTTCCAGGATTTTGGCGTTTACCAGCACCTGATTATCGTAAACACTTTGTCGTAATTCGGGCGAAGCAGCCGGATGACGCTGTAATTCGAGGTAATAATCGTCACCAAAAATTGATTTAAACCATTGAATGGTCTCTTCTGCATCGTTAATGTTGTTCGCCATAATGTGCTGCGGAACTTCGCCACCAAGGCAAGCCGACGAAACAATCAGGCCTTCGCTGTATTTTTCCAGAATTTCCTTGTCGATACGTGGTTTATAATAGAAACCTTCGGTGTAGGCCATCGAAACCAGTTTCAACAGGTTACGGTAGCCAATTTTATTTTTTGCAAGCAAAATAAGGTGGTAGCCCGAACGGTCAACCTTAGCATCCTTTTTGTTATGACGCGATTGCTCGGCCACATAAGTTTCGCAGCCGATGATGGGTTTCATACCTTCTTTTTTACAGACATCATAGAATTCTTTTGAGCCGAACATGTTACCATGATCGGTCAAAGCGAGGGCTGTCATTCCATCATTTTTGGCTTTCGAAACCAGCCCCTTAACACTGGCCGCGCCGTCGAGAATAGAATATTGCGAGTGAACATGTAAATGTGTAAAAGGAATCATACCAACCAGTTAAATCAAATTTCTACTTTCCTTCAATCCTGAATTTTCAGGAAAGTAAAGTTACCAATTTCGCTACCCGATTTATGGGCTGTTGATAAAATGTGGGAAAATGATCGGATTAACCTAAATTAGCTGATAGTTAAAGATTGCCGAAGTTAAAATTTAGTAAAACCTATATTGGTACGTTTTTCTCGATTTGATTTTTTGGTTAGCCCCATATACCGTTTTTTCGGTTTTTAATCCTTTCTCGTATTTGTAAGTTGTGTATTTCAGTACTTTGCCCGATTCATCAAACTCAGTGACCTTTATTTTGTTGCCGTCTTTATCGTATTCGTTTTTCTCGTGCGAGTCGAATTTGCCATCTTTGTATTGCTTTTCCTCGATAACATTTCCGGCTTGGTCGTAAGTTGTTTCCGATTCAAGACGTTTACTTCCGTTCGCTTTGGCAAAATCTTCTTCCTGAACCGTTATGCTTTTTAGTTTCGGGATCGGGGCTTTTTCCTGTGCCTGAAGGTCCAACTGAATAAATAATAATAAGATAATGATAAAAGACTGATAGAAAACCTTTTGCATAACTTTTTATTTAATGACTATTAACTACTTAATCTTTTGTATTGATCCGAACGACAAAGTTTAAACCCTACTCCGGCAAAGTTTAAAAGTATTTCAGTATTTTCCGCATCAAAAGAAACTTGATTTACTCATGCGTATTGTTGTTGCCCCCGATTCGTTTAAAGAAAGCCTGTCGGCCAGTAAAGTTGCCTTTGCAATTGCTGAAGGTATTCAAAAAGTTGATCCGAGAGCTGATATAATTTGCATACCTATGGCCGATGGTGGCGAGGGAACGGTTGAAGCATTGGTCACAGCAACTTCAGGAAAGATAGTTTCCGTTCTTTCGGTTGATGCGCTAAATCGTCCAATTGAATCGTTTTACGGAGTGTTGGGCAATGGCAAAACAGCTATCGTTGAAATGGCGGCAGCCTCTGGACTGGAATTGCTCTCGGCCAACGAACGAAACCCACTAATTACCTCAACTTATGGAACCGGAATCCTTCTGAGAGCTGCAATCGAAGCTGGGTTCCAGGAAATCATTATCGGCATTGGCGGAAGCGCAACCAACGATGGTGGTGCTGGAATGGCTCAGGCACTGGGATTTAAGCTTCTGGATAAGAATGGCTGTTCAATTGGTTTGGGAGGAGGCTCACTGTCTAATCTGTTCAAAATAGATTGCTCGGAGGTTCATCCTCTTCTTTCGTCAGTAAAGATTACAATTGCCTGCGATGTTCAAAATTCGTTGCTTGGACCCTCGGGAGCTACCGCCGTATATGGCCCACAGAAAGGAGCCACGCCAGAAACGATTGAAATACTCGAAAAAGGAATGACGAATTATTCGAATATACTGAAGCAGGAATTTGGCATGGATTATTCTGAAGCTCCGGGTGCAGGAGCCGCTGGCGGCCTGGGTGCCGGGTTAATGGCTTTCTGTAATGCCAAAATTCGTTCAGGATTTGAGTTGATTGCTGAATTAACAATGCTTGAAAAGCAGGTAAGTGAGGCTAATTTAGTTTTTACCGGTGAAGGCAAAATCGATTCGCAAACGGCTTATGGAAAAACAATCAGCGGAATCGCCAAACTTTGCAAAAAGCACCAGGTTTCGTTAATTGCCCTGGCCGGAATGGTTTCAGGCGATTTATCCGAACTCTACCAACAAGGATTAACATCGGCATTGGCAATTGCCAACAAACCAATGAGTTTGGAAGAATCGAAAAAAAACGCAGCAAATTTACTATCATCAGCTTCAGAACAAATATTGCGGTTGATTTCGGAATTAGAAAAAAGAAATGAGTAACTGAAATTACCGCTGAATAATTGTAGATTTGCAAAAATGAAATCGATTGCACAAATTTGTCCGTAATGACGCAATCTCAATTTAAATACCTAATAAATAACAACATGAAGCATATTTTAATATTATCTTTTGCACTTTTTGCCCTGGTTGCAGTAAGTTCTGCTCAAAAAAACGTAGGGCTCGATAACTGGTTTAATCACGAGACTCATCCAAAAACCGGGAAGATTTATCACTACACCTGGGACGACACCGAAAATAGTGGTTTTTCACAGTTAGGCGACCTTTTCAAAAAACGTGGCGCCGAATTAAAAACCATAAGCTCGGCGCCAGGCAGCAAATCGATGAAAGGAATCAACGTATATATCATCGTTGATCCGGATACCATAAAAGAAAACCCAAACCCCAATTATATACAACCAACCGATATTAAGTTTCTGAAAAATTGGGTAAGCAAAGGTGGCGTCCTTTTATTAATGGCTAACGACGGACCAAATTGCGAATTTACGCATCTCAATCAGCTGGCATCCGAATTTGGACTTCATTTTAATCCAAAAACGCTCAATCCGGTGCTTAACCGCGATTGGGAAATGGGCGCTGAAACTAAATTTCCAAATCATCCGTTGTTTAAAGGAGTTCAGAAAATTTATATGAAAGAAGTTTCAGGAATTACGCTTTCTAAAAATGCAAAACCAGTGTTGAACGATGCAGAAACCGGAGCAGTATTTATTGCCGAAGTTGCCTTTGGGAAAGGTTATGTTTTAGCTGTTGGCGATCCTTGGTTGTACAACGAATATATAAATCATGTAATGCTTCCGGACAGCTTTGAAAACTTAAAAGCAGCCAATAATCTGGTTGATTTATTGTTGAGTAAAATTAAAAAGTAACTGTATGAATCGGTTAGTAATTCAAAACTTTATTTCAGGTTTGCCTAAAGCCGAACTTCATCTTCATATCGAAGGAACTTTCGAGCCTGAACTGATGTTTAAAATTGCTAACCGAAATCGTATAAAACTGAAATATGCAACAGTTGAAGAACTAAAATCAGCCTATAACTTCAACAACCTCCAGCAATTTCTGGATATCTACTACAGTGGGGCCAATGTATTGATCCATGAACAGGATTTTTACGACTTAACCTGGGCTTACCTCCAAAAAATACATACCCAAAACGTATTGCATACTGAAATTTTCTTCGATCCTCAAACCCATACTTCACGCGGGATTCCATTCAAAACTGTAATTACAGGCATTCACAATGCGCTGGAAGATGGATTTCAAAAACTTGGGATCAGTTATCGGTTGATTATGAGTTTCTTACGACATCTCGCCGAAAAGCCGGCTTTTGAAACGTTGAACGAAGCTTTACCATATCGAAATTGGATTGCCGGAGTTGGACTTGATTCGTCGGAAGTTGGTAACCCGCCCCATAAATTTGATCGTGTTTTTGAAACTGCGCGAAAAGAAGGATTTAAGGTCGTGGCTCATGCCGGCGAAGAAGGTCCGCCAGAGTATGTTTGGGAAGCACTTAATATTCTGAAAGTTGATCGGATTGATCATGGAAATCGTTCGCTGGAAGATGAATTGCTTGTAAAAGAATTGGCACTAAAGAGAATTCCGTTGACCGTTTGTCCGCTTTCAAACCTGAAATTAAAAGTGGTGAAAGACATTCATAAACATCCACTTCGGCTGATGCTCGAAAAAGGCTTGATGGCCACTATTAATTCCGACGACCCAGCATACTTTGGTGGATATGTGAATGAAAATTATTCCGCAGTTGCAGAAACCTTAGATTTACCGGCTGAACAATTAATCATTCTGGCCAAAAACTCTTTTGCAGCAAGCTTTCTCGACGAAAAGAGCAAAGTCGGCATGATAAAAAAAGTTGATACTTATTACAACAAATTTAAATTCGTTTAAGCATTAAAAGCTATATATTTAAGTCCATTCAACGTCAAATTTTCATCGACTACTTCAATTTTTTCAGAAACATCTTTCAGTACAAACGATAAACCACCCGTTGCAACCACTTTTAGTTTTGCACCAATTTCATTTTCAGTCCGTAAAACAATTGAATCGACCAAGCCAGCAAAGCCCAGCACAATTCCCGATTGAATGGCATGTACAGTATTCTCACCTAAAACCGAAGGCGGTACATCAAGCTGAACATCGTGTAATTGGGCTGTATTTCCTGTTAGCGACTTTAAAGCAGTAAGTAAACCTGGCGCAATTGCAACACCCAAAATTTCGCCTGATTCACTTACTGTTGTGAACGTAAGCGCAGTGCCAAAATCAATCACCATTGCCGGCCCACCGTAATTTATGTAAACAGCAGTAGCGTCAGCAACCAGATCCGTCCCTATTTCATACGGATTCAGTACTTTGACTGGTAACTTATTATACATGTCAGGTCCAACAATAAGCAATTCACTTCCAAATACCCGGGTAATCATTTCTTTAAATGGCCTGACTAAACCTGGCACCACACTACTCAGAACAGTACGTGAAATAGAAGTGTAATCAACCTCTGAACTACCTAGCAATGATCTAAAAATAACTTCATATTCATCCGCCGTTTTTGCCCAATCGGTTTGGATTCTCCAGATTTTAATCCAAGTTTCTTTGGTTGCAACACCAAATACAATGTTTGTGTTACCTATATCAATTATCAGACTTGTCATTTCCGTTGTTTCTATGTTTAATAACTTTGTGCATTGTTGCTCCCAAAATTGTAAAAAATGAATGTTTGTTGTATTAGAAAATAAAAATTAAACGTTCTATTTTTGGAAGCTTACAATTGTTAGGTTTTTTTTTCCTAAATTTGATTATTGCTATATTGTTGAATCAACATCGTTACAAACGAAATTACTAATTTTATATTTCAACTTTTTGGATAAACAGTAAAAATATGCAAAACACCAAAAATCCTTTGATATTTGTTGTAGAAGACAACCAGATGTACAATAGATTGGTTGTTAGTTATTTGAAAACCAATAAATTTACAAATATTGAATCGTACTTGTCGGGCGAAGAAGTGCTGAAAAATATGCATAAAAATCCAGAAATTATTATTCAGGATTACCTGCTTGAAGGAATGACAGGGATTGAGGTTTTGATCAAAGCAAAAAAAACAAATCCAAACGTTGAATTCATTTTTCTTTCTGGACAAGACAGTATTGACATTGCCATAAATACAATGAAGTACGGAGCTTACGATTATATTGTGAAAGATCAGATGGCGCTTCAAAAGTTAGTCAATAAAATCAATAAAATTACTTCAGTTACCGAATTAGTTAAATCAAATAAAAGATATAAAATTGGTGTAATCTTGTTCTTTATTGGGTTAGGTTTACTTGTTATCACTACCATTGTACTTGCTGTTAAGTATCCCAGGATATTTGGGTTCTAAGTGTAGTTATCAATATTAATACTGAACAAAAACAGGAACATACAGCGCTGTCATTCCGACCAAAAAGATTGAATCTGTCTCTTAAATACTGATAATCAGTTATATCATTATTTTCTTTATTGGATCAAACACCACCATACTATGCCGCCTGAAGAAGTGCTTTCACAGCGGTATTTTGTGAGCTAACCTATACCTTTTGTACTGGCTGTCGCTTGAGTCTTTATACTATCTGTTGAGCTTTATTTCTAAGAAATCGTAAAAATGACAGTCAAAAGGCGTAATTTTATTTTCAATTCCTTTACTATTCCTGAAAATAAAACCAACAATTATGAGAACACCTTTCATTCTGATTCTCCTATGTCTTTTTATTCTGAATGCTGCTTCGCAAACGCCTTACATGCAGCAATGGCCGTCGTTTCGCGGGCCGTTTGGCTTAGGCTACATCGAAAACTCCAAACCTGCCACTACCTGGAATATTGAAACCGGCGAGCACATCAAATGGAAAACACCGATTCCGGGACTGGGGCATTCATCGGCCATTGTCTGGGACAATTTTGTTTTTGTAACAACAGCAGTAAATACAGCTGCTTCTGCATCGCTCAAGGTGGGTTTGTATGGCGACATTGGCGAGGCCAACGACAGCGCGGTACACGAGTTTAAAGTATATTGTTTAGATAAAAACTCCGGCAAAATACTTTGGGAACGCCTGGCACACAAGGGAATCCCAAAATCGAAACGTCACACCAAGGCCTCGCAGGCTAACTGCACGCCGGCAACTGATGGAAAATATGTAGTCGTCCATTTTGGCTCGGAAGGACTGTATTGTTACGACTTCAAAGGTAACCTGATCTGGAAAAAGGACATGGGACTGATTAATCCCGGATTCTTTGCAGCTCCCGGCATCGAGTGGGGTTATTCGAGTTCGCCAATCATTTATAAAAACCGGATCATTGTTCTGTGTGACATTCCTAAAAATCCATATCTCGTTTCGCTTGATTTGGCAACCGGAAACGAAATCTGGAGAACATCGCGCGAAGGTGAAGTAGAAACCTACGGGACTCCGGCTATTTTCGAAAAAGACGGAAAAGCCCAGATTGTGGTCAATGGATTTAAACACGCCGGAGGATACGATTTTGAAACCGGAAAGGAAATCTGGCGATTGGCCGACAACGGTGATATTCCAACACCCACACCGGTTATTGTGAACGACCTGATTTACCTGAACAGCGCACACGGAAAATTCTCACCAATTTTAGCCGTTAAAACTTCTGCCAAAGGAGATATTTCGCTTGCAGCCGATAGCACCAAAAACCAATACATTCCATGGAGTATCAAGCGGGGCGGGGCATACATGCAAACTCCGCTGGTGTATAACGGATTGTTGTACAATCTTCAGGTAAATGGCCAGTTGATGTGTTTCGATGCCAAAACCGGCGAGTTGAAATACAAGGACAGCCTGAAAGATCCGTTCTCGGCTTCGGGAGTTGCCGCCGACGGGAAATTGTATTTCAGCTCCGAAGATGGTAATATTTTTGTCGTTCAGGCTGGATCCGAATATAAATTGTTGGCCAAAAATGCGATGAAGGATGTATGCATGGCTACACCCGCCATTTCAGGAAATACATTGTTTATCAGGACTCAGCATTACTTGGTTGCGGTGGAATAGCTGCAAAAAGTGCAACAGTTCAAATGTGGAGCGAATAGGAATAAGCCGCTGAGAATTGTTTATTCTGAAAAATATTTTAAAAAATGAAGAATAGTCCAATTATAAGCATTAAGCCACTCGGATTTATGTGGCCGGTTTCCAACCCGTTTTTGTTTTGCGCGCATCATCTCGATAATTTTCCGGAAGGAAATGCTGAGATGGCTCCTGATAAATCGTTGCTGAGAGGCCGGCAAATTGGTTCGGATTTCAATTTGAAGGACGGTTGGCGCATGTATCACGGCGATACCATTCCGGGATTTCCGGCGCATCCGCACCGCGGCTTCGAAACAGTGACTGTGGTTACCAAAGGACTGGTCGATCATGCTGATTCGCACGGGCAGGCCGGCCGGTACGGTGGTGGCGATGTGCAGTGGATGACTGCCGGGGCCGGATTGCAGCACAGCGAAATGTTTCCGTTGTTGAAAACCGAAAGCCGCAACTTAGCAGAGCTTTTCCAGGTTTGGCTGAATTTACCCAAAGCCAAGAAGTTTGCCGATCCTCATTTCAAAATGCTGTGGGCAGAGGATATTCCGGTTGCCAGAATCACTGATGAAAACGGCAAGCTATCAGAAATAAATGTGATTGCCGGAACTTTTGGAAATGTAAAGGCACTGGCTCCCGCGTCCGATTCGTGGGCAGCCGATCCGGCCAACGAAGTAGCCATCTGGACCATCAGGATGGAAGCCGGAGCACAATTGAAATTGCCGCAAGCCAGCTCTGGAACAAATCGAAACTTGTATTTTTACAGCGGCTCGTCGATCCTGATTTCAGGAGAAAAAATTGTGCAAGAGAAAGCGATAGAACTGAAAGCTGATGAAGAAACTCTTGTTGAAAATGGCAATGAGGAAGGATTATTCCTGTTGTTGCAGGGGAAGCCAATTAATGAACCGGTGGTGCAATACGGGCCGTTTGTAATGAATACGCAGGCAGAAATTCGGCAGGCGATGATGGAATATCAGCAAAACGAATTCGGTGGCTGGCCATGGCCGCGGCGCGATCAGGTTCACCCGCGCGAAAAAGGCCGCTTTGCCCGTCACGCCGATGGAACTGAAGAAATAAGATAATGAAAAAGCTTTTCCGCATATTTGAGATTACACAGGAATTGGTTGATGACATTGTGAAACGCACGTACGACGCGCATTTCCACGACTTCGAAGAGCTGATCATTTTGACCGAAGGTAGCCTCGAACACTACATCGATTTTAAAATGGAAGTGATTGAGGCGCCTGCAGCGTGTTATGTTTCGATGAACAAGATGCATAAGCTGGTTCCGCACGAAAACATGCGCGGATGGGTGATTAATTATAAACCCGAATTTATTCCCGATTCGAAGTTGAGCTTTTATTCCAACTTTTTTACGTCGACAAATGTTCCGCTTCCATCGGGCGATTGCATGAACCGCTTCCTGAAACTGTGCGAAATAATTAAAGCAGAATACATTCAGGAACTTGCTGATATGGCCACAGTGCGGCATCTTACCGAAGGCTTGCTGTCGATGGTTGACGCCGAACGAAAACGTAATTTGCCCATCGAAAATGTTGCGAAAGTCACCCAAATCACCACGTTCAACAATTTTCTGCGAATTCTGGAGGAGAATTTCCGGCGCGATGTGGGCGTTTCGTTTTATGCCGAAAAGATGAACATGTCGGAGCGAAACCTGAACCTGATTTGCAAAAACAACTTTCAGAAAAGTGTTTCAGAAATTATAGAAACCCGGAAATTAATCGAAGCAAAAAACCTTTTATTGCACAGCGAAAAGACGATTTCGGAGATTGGTTTCGAGCTCGGATACAACGAAAAGTCTTATTTTACAAGAGTGTTTCACACTAAAATGGGAGTGACACCTACCCGTTTTCGCGAAATGACGAAAGAAATGATTTCCTAAAAGTACCACTCCTTTTCCTGAAACTGTTACCGCTTGCCTGTTTGCTTGCCGCATATTTGTATCATTAAATATTCACAATTAAATGATTCAAAAAATGAAAGCACAGGAAACAAAATGGGTAATCGACCCAACACACAGCAAAGTTAGTTTCAAAGTAAAACACCTTATGATTTCGAATGTATTGGGCAGTTTCAGAGAGTTTGAGGGGACTGCAACAACCGAGGGAGATGATTTCTCGACTGCCCAAATTTCATTTTCAATAAGCGCTACCTCTATCGATACCGAGGTCGCTGACCGCGATGCACACCTGAAAAGTGGCGATTTCTTTGATGCTGAAAAGTACCCAAAACTTACTTTCTCAGGAAATGGAATGAAAGATCTGGGTGACGACCTTTACGAATTGACAGGCGATCTTAACATTAAAGACGTGACCAAACCGGTTAAACTTCAGGCTGAATTTGGTGGCGTAATGACTGATCCCTGGGGAAATGTAAAAGCTGGTTTTTCGGTTACCGGAAAAATTAACCGCAAGGATTTTGGTCTGAACTGGAATGCAGCACTCGAAGCTGGTGGCGTTTTGGTTGGCGAAGAAGTGAAACTGAGCGCTGATATTGAGTTGGCAAAAGTTGCCAGCGAATGATTAAAGATTAACGATTAGTGATTGTGGATTAACTATTTAAACATCTGCAATCGTTGATCGTTAATCACAAATCTTCAATCATTTTATCATGAAACGCCGGTCTTTTCTTGGATCAGTATTTTTATTACCCTTTGCAGTAAAAGCCATGAATTCAGAAACAATAAATCAGTTAATCACATTCGGCGAAAACACACCGCGAATGCCGGTTTTGTTTGTCGGGCACGGAAGTCCGATGAATGCCATTGAAGAAAACGAGTTTGTCGAGAGCTGGAGAACCCTCGGGAAAACACTTCCGCGGCCAAGAGCCATTCTGGTGGTTTCAGCGCATTGGGAAACACGCGGAACTTATGTGACAGCCGTTCAAAAGCCAGCCACCATCCACGACTTTGGTGGTTTCCCGAAAGCCTTGTATGAAGTGCAGTATCCAGCGCCCGGAAGTCCCGAATTGGCGCACGAAGCAAAACGAATTGTGACCAAAACTGCGGTTGGTCTCGATGAAAAGTGGGGACTCGATCATGGCGCCTGGAGTGTCATCCGCCGAATTTATCCTGAAGCCGATATTCCTATGATTGAATTCAGTTTGGATTATACTCAAGGGCCGCAGTATCATTACGAACTGGCTCAACAACTGTCGGCTTTACGCAACAAAGGTGTGCTGATTGTTGGCAGCGGAAACCTCGTACATAACCTGCGCATGGTGGCCTGGGACAAAATGAATGAACCTGAGTTTGGTTTCGACTGGGCGATTACCGCGAACAACAAGTTCAAACAACTGATTCAGGATGGAAATCACAAAGACCTGATTAATTATTCGAATTTGGGTCGCGAAGTTCAGTTGGCTGTTCCTACTCCCGATCATTATTTACCACTGCTTTACACACTAGCATTGAAAGATAAAAACGAACCGGTCTCTTTTTTCAACGACAAACCAGTGATGGGCTCACTCACCATGACTTCGGTGAGAATTGGGTAAGGATTTTAATTAGTGAGGGCTTCACTTAAAGTGAAACCCTCACTAATTTTTTCACTTCGAGAGAAGCCCTTAATTCTTTTGTAATTTATATCGGCAACATAAGGCTGCTTACTTCTTTAGCTCCCAGCTAACACCTTCTTTCGTATCCTTAATTTCGAAACCAATCGCGGCAAGTTCGTTGCGGATTTTATCGGATGTTGCCCAGTCTTTGTTGGCTTTGGCATCGGCACGAAGTTTCATTAGTAGCGAAACCACGTCGTTCAGCACTTCGCTGTTTCCGGCTTCGGATTGCGCCTCGGCTTTCAAACCTAAAATATCGAATACAAACGCATCGAACAACGATTTCAGCGCGTCGCGATCTGCTGCAGTGATGGATGTTTTTCCGTCGGCAACCGAGTTGATGATTTTCACGCCCTCGAACAAATACGAGATGGCAATCGGGCTGTTCATATCGTCGGCCATGGCGGCGTAGCAGTTGGCTGATAGCTCGGCAATATTTACTGAAGACGTATCTGAAACTGGCAACGATTCGATTTTGGCAGTAGCTTTCAGCAGACGCTCCATTCCTTTTTCTGCTGCCTGAAGCGCTTCGTTCGAGAAATCGAGCGTGCTGCGGTAATGCGCTTGCAACATGAAAAAGCGGATGGTCATTGGGCTGTAGGCTTTTTCGAGCAACAGATGATCGCCAGAGAAAAACTGTTCGAGCGAAATCGCATTTCCGAGCGACTTACCCATTTTTTGGCCGTTCAGGGTAATCATGTTGTTGTGCATCCAGTAGCGAACAGCTTCGTGCCCGTGTGCAGCAACCGATTGGGCAATTTCAGCTTCGTGGTGCGGGAAGGTCAAATCCATTCCGCCACCATGAATATCGAAGGTTTCGCCCAAATATTTGCAACTCATGGCCGTACATTCCATGTGCCAGCCCGGGAACCCATCGCCCCACGGCGATGGCCAACGCATGATGTGTTCGGGCGATGCCTTTTTCCAGATGGCAAAATCAAGTCCAGAGCGCTTTTCGTCCTGTCCGTCGAGCGTGCGCGTATTGCAAAGTAAATCTTCTATTTTCCGGCCCGAAAGTTTTCCGTAGTCGTGATTTTGGGCAAATTTCTCTACGTCGAAATACACCGAGCCATTGCTTTCGTAGGCAAATCCTGAAGAAAGGATTCGTTTCACATCTTCGATCTGTTCAATAATGTGGCCCGAAGCGCGGGGCTCAATACTGGGTGCTTCGAGGTTGAGTAGCTCCATCGCCTTGTGGTACATCAGCGTGTATTTTTGCACCACTTCCATCGGTTCCAGTTCGTCGAGCTTGGCCTGTTTGGCAATTTTGTCTTCGCCTTCATCGGCGTCGGCCACCAAATGGCCCACATCGGTGATATTGCGCACATAGCGCACTTTGTAGCCAATTTGTTTCAGGAAACGAAACAGCAAATCGAAGGTAATAGCCGAGCGGGCATGACCCAAATGCGGTGGTCCGTAAACGGTTGGCCCACAAACGTACAACCCAACCTTGCCGGGAACCAGCGGTTCAAAAACTTCTTTCTTGCGGGTAAGTGTGTTGTAAATTTGTATTTCCTGAATCATGACCTTTTTTTTTTGATGCTGCAAATGTAAAAATTTATGGTGAAAGGATTGGGCATGAATCTGTCTGCAAAGCCAAATCGCAAAATTCATTTAATTTTTGCGGTTGCAATCGCAACTTTAATCCAAATTTTGCGATTTCACCAAACATAAATTGGAGGAATTGCCGGTTATTTAAATTTTCATTTTAAAATTACGGCAATTATTCAATTTGTTTGTCAAATCGGTTTTTTGGGCTTACTTTTGCTGCATTATCAAATAATCCTCACAAAAACAGGTTGTTTGGTTATAAAGAAGAGTGGAGAGATCGGGCTCAGCGAAACTCTGGCAACCAGCTGATTACGAACAGAAAAGGTGCCAATACCCGGCCGGAAACGGAATTATAATTGAAACAAAAAGGATGAAACAACTTTCAATTTTGCATCTTCTCAGCTTCATGTACTTCGCAAACGGGTGTATGTGCTAATTCCACATTTTAAGTCGCGTAAAAATTTCAACACGAAGACTCAAAGACACGAAAGAAATGAAACTTAGTGCCTTCGTGGCTTTGTGTTTAAGAATAAAATATTCATACTATGAGCATTCAAAAAACATACGAAGAAATTAACGAGAAAATTCGCCGTGGTGAAGCCGTGGTGCTCACCGCCGAAGAAGTTTCGCAAATGGCGCTGACGGCCTCGCCCGAAGAGATAGCCGAAAAAGTGGATGTGGTAACCACTGCCACCTTTGGCGCCATGTGTTCGTCGGGCGCGATTGTCAATTTTGGTCATGCCAATCCGCCAATCCGCATGGAAAAAATTCGCTTGAACGGTGTTCCTGCCTACGAAGGTTTGGCTGCCGTTGATACCTACATTGGCGCTACAGCCTGCGATCCCGAAAACCCCAAATATGGCGGTGCACACGTCATTCAGGATTTGGTTGACGGCAAAGATATTGAGCTGGAAGCCTGGGGAAAGGGTACCGACTGCTACCCGCGCAAGCACATCAAAACCGTCATCAACAAAGAAACGGTGAACGAAATGATCCTGTTCAATCCGCGTAACGCCTACCAGAATTACAATGTGGCTGTGAATTCCACCGCGCAAATGAAATATACCTACATGGGCAACTTGCTTCCCCACATGCGCAATGCAACTTACTCAACTTCAGGAGAACTGAGCCCATTATTAAACGACCCTGAAATGAAAACCATCGGCATTGGAACCCGCATTTTTCTGGGCGGCACACAAGGATTTGTGGTTTGGCCGGGAACACAGTTCAATACCTCGAAGCCGAAAAACGAGCATGGCGTACCAATGAGCAACTCGGCAACACTGGCCGTGATAGGTAACCTGAAAGAAATGTCGTCGGAGTTTTTGCAGGCGGCTTACTACGAAAAATACGGCGTGAGTTTGTTTGTCGGTATTGGCATCCCAATACCTGTGCTGAATGCCGACATTGCCAAATGCGTTTCGATCCGCAACGAGCAAATTGAAACGACAGTGCTCGATTACGGCGTTGTCGGAACTCCCGCATTGGGTCGCGTGAACTATGCGCAACTGCGTTCGGGAGAAATTGAAGTTCAGGGGAAAAAGATACGCACAGCGCCGGTTTCGAGCCTGAGCAAGGCGCGCAAAATCGCCGATATCCTGAAAAAAGCTATTCAGGACGGGGAATTCGAGATCACGAAACCGATCCAGATATTCCCAACCAACACCTCGTTGAAATCGCTGAAAGAAGTAAAAGGAGGAGACAAAAAATGAAACTACAGAAAAAAAGATATGTACTGAAATTCCCGGCTCAGAGTGGCGATATGCCGTTGAGCTACCATTTGGTGAAGGATTTCGACATCCGGATCAACATTCTCCGTGCCGAAGTTTGGCCGGGAAAAACCGGAAGTTTGGTGCTCGAACTGGAAGGAACTTCGGAAAATTTGAAGAACGGGATTGCTTACCTGAAGGAAAATCAGGTGACCTGCGAACCGCTGAACAAGAAAATAACCTGGAACGAGAAACGCTGCATCAGCTGCGGAAACTGCACTGCGGTTTGCTTTGCCGGTGCTTTGCAAATGGATCCCGTGAACTGGGAACTGCAATTCGATTCCGAAAAGTGCATTGTTTGCGAATTGTGCGTTCCGGCTTGTCCGCTGAATTTGTTTAAAATTGATTTTAGGGAGTAAAAAGCCTGAAGTCGGAAGTCAGGCGACCGAAGTAAAAAATGATCGAGCAGCGCACATATCGCAATCAGTTTTCGGAGCAACGATTTCGTTCGTTTACCGTCAATTACAAAGAAACCGATTTGTGGATTGGCGTTGACCCGGATTCGTTTCGCGAAGAAATGTGCGAGGTTGCATTGGCAAAAGTGATTGTCCTGCGTACTGAAATGGAGGCGTATTTGCTGGTTGATCCGGTTTTTGGCAAAACCTTCAAACCACACGCTGTAAAACCGAATGCGCCGGAAATTGTTAATAGGATGGCCGAAGCAGCTCGTCGCGCCGGAGTGGGACCGATGGCTGCCGTAGCCGGTGCGTTTTCTGAAGCAGTTGGCCAGCATTTGATGCAACAGTTTCCCATTCAGGAAATTGTGGTAGAAAATGGAGGCGACATCTTTCTGAAAATTAACCGAAATTTGCTGATGTCGGTTTATGCCGGAAATTCACCGTTGTCGGAAAAGATCGGGATTGAAATTCCTGCAGACCAATCACCGCTGGGAGTTTGTACTTCCGCCGGAACAGTTGGCCCATCAGTAAGTTTAGGGAAAACCGATGCTACCATGATTGTATGCCGAAACACAGCCCTGGCCGATGCACTGGCAACAACTTTCGGTAACCTGGTGCAGGTGCCTGAAGATGTTCAGCAGGTGACGCAGCAAACCGAACGGTTTCCGGAAATACTCTCGGCTGTGATTATTTGCCGCGACAAAATTGGTATCCGCGGACAATTTGAAATGAAGTTGATAAAATAGTAGAGAGAGTGAACGGGTGACTTCGAGTCACCCGCTCACTAAACAAAAGAACGATGACAATAAAAAAAGATATACAAAAAGAGCTGGAGTCGCGCGTGTTGGTGCTAGACGGAGCCATGGGAACGATGATCCAGAAACACCGGCTGACGGAAGCCGATTTTCGCGGAACGGTTTTTACTGACTTTGCCAGCGACCTGAAAGGCAACAACGACTTGCTGGTGATTACCAAACCGGAAGTCATTCGCAGCATTCACGCGCAATTTTTGGAAGCCGGTGCCGACATCATCGAAACCAATACGTTCAATGCCACCAGCATTTCGCAAGCCGACTACCACACCGAAGCGTGGGTGTATCAAATCAACCTTGAAGCAGCTAAGCTGGCTGTTGATGTGGCCGCTGAATTCACCGCGAAAAATCAGGATAAACCGCGTTTTGTGGCTGGAGCCATTGGCCCGATGAACAAAACTTTGTCGTTGTCGCCCGATGTGAACGACCCCGGATACCGCGCCGTTTCGTTCGACGAAGTAAAAGCTTCGTACCGCGAACAGGTGAAAGGGTTGCTCGACGGCGGTGTCGATTTACTGCTGGTTGAGACGATTTTCGACACGCTCAACGCCAAAGCGGCGCTTTTTGCCATCGAAGAAGAACTGGACGAACGCGGCATTCGCCTGCCAGTCATGGTTTCAGGAACCATTACCGATGCCAGCGGGCGCACCCTTTCGGGACAAACTGTTGAGGCTTTCCTGACCTCGGTTTCGCACATCGACTTGCTTTCCATCGGGCTGAACTGCTCGCTGGGGGCCCGCGACTTGCGCCCCTACCTGGAAGAACTGTCGAAAAAAGCGCCGTTCTTCATCAGCGCTTATCCAAACGCCGGACTGCCTAACCAATTTGGCGAGTACGACGAAACGCCCGAGCAAATGGCGCATCAGGTGGGCGATTTCCTGAATAATAAGTTTGTAAACATCATTGGCGGTTGCTGCGGAACAACTCCAGAACACATCCGCGAACTGGTCAGAATTGCTGAAAAAGCAGAACCTCACATCCGCAGAAAAAAAGACAAACATACCATTCTTAGTGGTCTCGAACCGGTAACGCTGACTCACGAGTCGGTGTTTATGAACATTGGCGAACGCTGCAACGTGGCCGGTTCGCGCAAGTTTGCCCGGTTGATCCGCGAAGAAAAATACGAGGAAGCGCTGGCCATTGCCCGCCAGCAGGTGGAAGAAGGTGCGCAGGTGATCGACGTAAATTTCGACGATGCCATGCTCGACGCCAAAAAAGAAATGGTCACTTTCCTGAACCTGTTGATGGCCGAACCCGACATTGCCCGTTTGCCGGTGATGATCGACTCGTCGAAATGGGACGTGATTGAAGCCGGACTGAAATGCCTGCAAGGCAAGGCCATCGTGAATTCCATCAGCATGAAGGAAGGCGAAGACATTTTCCGCAGACAAGCGCAACTTCTGAAGCGCTACGGCGCCGCAGTGGTGGTAATGGCTTTCGACGAAAAAGGCCAGGCCGATTCGTTCGAGCGCCGCATAGAAATCTGCCAGCGTGCCTACAATATTTTGGTGAACGAAATCAGCTTTCCACCGCAGGACATCATTTTCGACACCAACGTGCTGACAATAGGCACTGGCATCGAGGAGCACAACAACTACGCGATCGACTTCATCGAGTCGGTTCGCTGGATCAAGCAACACCTGAAACATGCCAAAACCAGCGGTGGTATCAGCAATTTGTCGTTCTCCTTCCGCGGAAACGACCAGGTGCGCGAGGCCATTCACTCGGTTTTTCTGTTCCACGCCATCCGTGCCGGACTCGACATGGGGATTGTGAACCCCGGCATGTTGCAGATTTACGACGAGATTCCGAAAGATTTTCTGGAGAAAGTGGAAAATCTGGTACTCAATAAAAAGCCTGAAGCGACCGAAGAATTGCTCGAGTTTGCCCAAACGCTGAAAGAGCAGGACGCGAAAGAAGAGCGCAAAGACGAATGGCGCAGCCTTCCGGTTGAAAAACGGCTGGAACACGCGCTGGTAAAAGGTTTGCCTGATTTTGTTGAAGAAGATTTGGCCGAAGCTTTGCCGCATTATTCGCCAACTTTGAGCATCATCGAAGGTCCGCTGATGGACGGCATGAATGTGGTGGGTGACCTGTTTGGTTCCGGGAAAATGTTCCTTCCGCAGGTGATCAAATCGGCACGCGTGATGAAAAAAGCAGTGGCCTTTTTGTTGCCATACATAGAAGCCGAGAAAGACACCGTTGACACCACAGACAACCGCAAAACCGTGCTGATGGCCACCGTGAAAGGCGATGTGCACGACATTGGCAAAAACATTGTGGGTGTGGTTTTGGGCTGCAACAATTATCGTGTCATCGATTTGGGCGTGATGGTGCCAACCGAAAAAATTCTCGATACCGCTATTCAGGAAAAAGTGGACATCATCGGGCTGAGCGGCTTGATCACACCGTCGCTTGAAATTATGGTAGAAGCGGCTGCCGAAATGGAGCGCCGGGGCATGAATATTCCGCTGCTGATTGGTGGAGCAACCACCTCGAAAATTCACACAGCGGTGAAGATTGCTCCACAGTATAAAAATCCGGTTATCTATGTGAAAGACGCGTCGCGCGCGGTAGGCGTGGTTTCGAACCTCGTTTCAGGAAACGAAGAATTCCTGAAGGAACTGAAAAAAGACTACGATCAGGTACGCGAAATGCACGGTCAGAAAAAGGCAAAAAAATACTTGTCCATTGCCGAAGCCCGCGAAAACAAATTGAAAATCGACTGGAAACATGCACCTATTTATAAACCGAATTTCGTCGGTGTAAAGCAGTTGATTGACTTCCCGATTTCGGAACTTCGGAAATACATCGACTGGACGTTCTTCTTCTTCGTTTGGGAACTGAAAGGTAAGTATCCTGAAATCCTGAACGACGATCTGCAAGGCGAGGAAGCCCGCAAACTCTATGCTGACGCCAATCGCATGCTCGATGAAATTATCGAGAAGAAAATGATTCAGGCGAATGCTGTTTTCGGGATTTGGCCTGCCAATGCCGATGGCGACGATATTGCAATTTACGAAGATGATTTCAGCAAGAAAGAGGCCGGGCGTTTTTATCACCTTCGTCAGCAGGAAGCTAAAAAGCCAGGCTCGCCGAATTATTGTTTGTCGGATTTTGTGGCGCCAGTTGAAAGTGGCCGTACCGACTATTTCGGGGCGTTTGCCACCACGGCCGGAATTGGCATCGAGAAATGGATTCAGCAGTACCGTGATGACCACGACGATTACCGCGCGATTATGCTTGAAGCGCTGGCTGACCGTCTGGCCGAAGCCTTTGCCGAATTGCTTCACGAAAAAGTGCGCAAGGAATACTGGGGTTATGCTGCCGACGAAAAGCTTTCGCTTGAAGAAATGCTGCATGTTGATTACCAGGGTGTCCGTCCGGCGCTGGGCTATCCGGCCTGCCCCGAACACCACGAAAAAGGCAACCTGTTTGCCATGTTACGTGCCGATGAACTGGGACTGAGCCTCACCGAACATTTTATGATGACACCGACCGCATCCGTAAGCGGCGAATTTTTCGTACATCCTGAATCGAAATATTTCAGCGTAGAAAAAGTGGGTAAAGACCAGGTAGAAGACTATGCTCGCCGCAAAGGTGTTCCGGTGGAAACCATCGAACAGTTTATGCCGTCGAACTTGAATTACAAAGGAATATAGAAAAGTTAGCAGTCGCAGAGTTTTCAGCCTCAGGAAGGAGTGTAAGTAACATTTTCCAGTCATCTGGATAAATGAATTTAGTACTCTTATTTAACTACTTTTTGACTGGGGCGTGCCATTTCCCCGGCATACCGGGGCAGGCTGTCCGAATCAAGGTTTTTACCTTGATTAACATTGTCTCGCGGCTTCGGCGTGAGTTCAGCCGAACAGACGGGTTCCCCTCTTTTGATTAAAACCGGGGGCTATTAATATTTTGTTTCTCCATGGCAAAAAACAATTGCATTCAATCGCATTCTATGTTTCCTTTTTTCCAGATATTCGCTTATGGACTGCATCGAGATGCTAGGGACTACTATTTTATAACAATGGTTTTCACATTCACAAATTCTCTGATTCCGATTGTAGATAATTCGCGACCATAGCCGCTTTCTTTTACTCCGCCAAAAGGTAGACGCGGATCCGATTTCACAAAGTCGTTTACAAAAACGCAACCAGCCTCCAATCCTTTTTCTGCCAGAACTTTGGCCTTTTCAATATTCGATGAGAAAATACCTGAACCTAAGCCAAATACCGTGTCGTTGGCAATTCTGATGGCTTCATCTATATTTTTAAACCTGAACAAGACAGCAACCGGTCCAAATAATTCTTCATGATAAGCAGGCATTCCGGAAACAACATTCTCCAAAATGGTTGGCGGATAAAAAGGCGCTTCCACTTCAGGAACGAAACCACCAAGCAAAACAGTAGCTCCCATCTCCCGGCTCTTTTCAACCTGCTGATGAAGTTCATCGCGCAAATCAACCCGTGCCAACGGACCAATCGAAGTTTCCGGATTGAGCGGGTCTCCAAACCTTGCAGCAGCCATCAGGTGCACAAATTCATCACGAAACTGTTCGTAAACCTTATCGGCAACAATAAATCGCTTGGCACCAATGCAACTTTGCCCGGCATTAATCAACCGACTGGTAACACACTGACGGGCAGCATATTCAATGTCAGCATCATCCAGAACAATATACGGATCGCTTCCGCCCAATTCGAGTACCGTTTTCTTCAACGCTTCGCCGGCAGCGGCTGCAACCGAACGGCCTGCCGGAGTACTTCCGGTTAAAGTAACCGCTTTTATCAGCGGATTTTTGATCACCGCTTTTACCTGTTGCGAGCCAATAACCAGAGTGCGAAATACATTCGCCGGAAAACCAGCCTCAGCAACCAACTGCTCAATGGCCAGCGCGCAACCTGTAACATTCGACGAATGCTTTAAAACCCCTGTATTTCCAGCCATTAATGCTGGTGCCAAAAACCTGAAAACCTGCCAGAAAGGGAAGTTCCAGGGCATCACAGCCAATACTGTTCCAATAGGTTGAAACGAAATATACGACTCGATGGCCTCTGTTTTTATCGTTTCATTCTGCAAAAACGACTCAGCATTTTCAGCATAAAATCCACACAACCATGCACATTTTTCAACTTCAGCAATGGCCTCGCGCTTCACCTTTCCCATTTCCGAAACAATAACGGAGGCCAGTTCTTCCTTCTTCTCAAGCAATTTCGCCTGAAGGTTTTTCATGAAAACCGACCGTTGTTCGAAGTCGATTTTCTTCCACGATTGAAAAGCTTGGTCAACCTCAACGATAATCTGCTCAACTTCTTCAGGAGTATGTTCCCGATATTCCTGAATACTTTGTCCGGTATATGGATTCATAGATTTTAACATGGTACTACTACTAAAGAAATCGTCTTAATCCGTCTCTAAAGCAAATGAAACTAGGAGACAGATTTTCCTCAACATTCATATTTGGAGCAATCATTCTAGCCCATTTAACTTTCTCTTCGATTACCAATTGAGATCTTTTATTTGTTGCAAGTAATTTTTGAAATGAAGGATTATAAATTACTTTTGATAAGAACTCCCACGTACCACATTGGGAATCTTGAGTATAAGTATCAATCAAGTGTGTCTTTGCATTTGGGAAAGATTTTAAAATCGCATTTTTATCTCCAAGGAACCAAGCCTCTAGTTCTTCAATTGCTATTCGGACCAATAACTTTGGTTTATTTTCACACAATTCTAAAACAGACAATAATTCTGATTTAAATAAAGAACAGTTTTGCCTGTTGTCAAGATCTACAAGTATCACAACAACCTCGTTGTCAGTCATACTTTTACCATAAGCCCTTAGCTTAGAAGGAAAGTTATGCATTAATGTTCTATCATTAACATTAACTATCCCATTTAGATCACTTGGTAGTTTTCCGATACCTCTATGTTTGTGAATTTTCCAAGTATGAGGCTGATTAAAATCACCAACAATTTTGCTCATTATTATTGATAGTGTCGTTAATTCCGACTGACCTTCAACTAAAATTTCAAAATGCATAATTATATTATCTTGCATCTAAATAGTCACTATACCACAAGCTTCCTAAAGGTTGCCCCTCATCTGCCATTTCTTTGATATATCTATATTCAGATGCTCTTTTTATTGATGAGAATCCCGTTTCTTGCTTTTCTAGAACCCAAACTTCGTCTGGCTCCAAGGCATCTATAAAATATGGTTGATGAGTGGTAATGAAAACTTGCGATGTGCCTTTTTTCCCGGTAGCATGTATTCTAAATTCTGTGGCAAGTGTTTCTAAAAGCTTATGATATAACCCGTTTTCCGGTTCCTCAATACAAATAAATGGTGCAGGGTCTGGCCCTTGAAGTAACAACATATAACAAAACATTTTTAAGGTCCCATCTGACATTTGCTGCTGGGTAAAAGGTTTAGTAAATCCTTTATCCTGAAAAAGAAGATATAAATTATTCGTTACAGAATCTCTATAAGTTTTGATTTGACCAATTCCAGGAATTTTTTTTGAAATATCTTCCAAAATATTTCCTAAAATGATCGGATAATTCCTTTCCAAATACTGAACAACATTTCCAATATTGTCTCCATGTAAATTTAGATGCTTCTGAATGCCAGCTTGTGAAATATGCCTAGCAGCATCTGGGTAAAAATAACTTAAATACCAAGCTTTGATGAAACTCTTAAATTTTGTTATTCTGGGATTTTCACTGAATTGTTCCGCTAAAGAAGAAATTGCCAATCTATGCGGATCAAACTGAACATCAATCTTTTGAAAATCATTCACTCCTTCCAATGCTTCATCGCCTGTCCAAACTGTTCCTTTCCCATTTTCAAGATTTAAAAATGATTTTGGCCATCCCCTAGTCTGTTTTATTGCTCTTTGTCGAAGCCTTTCAGATAATACAATAGGAAATCCCGTTTCATCTTTCCCTATGGAAACCTCATACGTAATTGGCCGATCACTTTTCGACTCCCTATAATACACAGTTATTTTTATTGGATCATTCTCATGACCATTAGTAACCAATTTCTCAAAACCACCTCGCCCTCTAAGATTACAGGCTGTTTCCAAATCATTGTCAATACAGTCTGATAAAAAACCAAAGGCATCGAATATTGAGCTTTTTCCTGCTCCATTTTTTCCAATTACAACTGTTAATGGAGTCAATGGTTTCGCGGCCTGCAATTCCGGATCAGTACCAATTCGACCCATGGCGACATCATGCAAAGCCCTATAGTTTTGAATTCTAAAACCTTCAATAAGTGCCATATTTCAAGATGGTTAAATTTATACAAACTTACATTTATGATACTAACTCAAAATATACAAACTTAACAAATAAACCGTTAATCAACAGAGCGGCCATAATAACAAAAATGCAATTAAAACTACAAATTCCTGTCTTTATTTGAAATTTGCAAAAACTCGAAAGAAAGATGATCAATAACAACCATTATTTTTTCACACAATACAGTTTTTTAACTCCCCTGAAAATATAAGCATCATCGGCAATAGCCACCGAAGCCCAGAATTTATCCGTTAATGTGTTTTTCGATAGTACTTTAAATTCTTTTCCTGCCTGAATAACCTGGGTAATTCCTTTCTCATCGAAGAAATAAATCTTATCGCCGTTAGCCCAGGGTGTTGCCCAGCAAGCTCCAACGTTAGGTACCTTCTCTTTGTAAACTGTTGTTCCGGTTGCTGCGTCGAGACAGTAAATTTCGCCGCCTCTCGATCCGAGCAAATAAATCAAGTCATTTAACAACAGCGGCGATGGATTGGCCATTCCGGTTTCCTTCAGGCTCCATTCAACTCCTTTGCTAACCAGCGAACCTTCAGCAGGAGTGATGTCACCTTTCGATCCTGCTTTTACCGAATACAACATTCCGGGTTTGTTAGGGCCACCAGCTTTACCAAGGTAAATATGGCCTTCGTCGTAAACCGGTGATGGAATCGCCATCCCTTCACCCATATTGAGTTCCCAAATTAAAGCACCGGTTTCAGGATTGTATGAACGCGCCCATTTGCCAATGGTAACCAGTTCAACACCTGAATGATTTTTCCAAATAACCGGTGTGCTATAGTTTGTTTTTTCATCGCGGGTAACTTTCCACTTTTCATTCCCAGTGGCTGTGTCGAGTGCTATTAGAAAAGAATTCTCCTCATTATCAACCTGAACAAATAGAATATCGTTATAAACTACAGGTGAAGCGCCCGTTCCCCAGCCATTTAACGTTTTATAAGCGCCCAAATCTTTTTGCCACAATAGCTTGCCATTCAAATCGTAGCAGTAAAGCCCCGTCATCCCGAAATAAGCAAACACTCTTTTGCCGTCGGTAACCGGAGTCTCGCATGCATAATTGCTTTGATCGTGTTTTTTGATTCGGGGAGCGCCCGTAAAAGCAACCTGTTTCCAAAGTTCTTTTCCCGATTTTAAATCATAACAGCCAATTTCCCAGCGATAAACTTCTTCTTTATATCGGGTATCTTCAACTTGTGATGGCGGTGGTCCTTGTGGTGGTCCTTGCTGTGCTCCTGGGGCAGGTTGGGCTGGCGGCGGAGGTGCGGTCTGTTCGCCTGGTTTTGCCCCAGGCGCAGCTTTCTCCAGAAATGCCGAAGTAATGAAGATCTTATCACCGTGTACAATCGGCGACGACCATCCGGCCCCGCTTAAGTCAGTTTTCCAAAGTATATTTTGAGTATCGCTCCATTCTGTAGGCAAATTTGAGTTGGTTACAACCATGTTGTTGCCTGGCCCTCTGAACTGCGGCCAGCTAACCGGCGAAGGGGTAAATGAATAAACAAGAACCAAGCTGGAAAACACGAGTGCTCCAGATAAAAGTTTGATTTTCCGATTCATACAGTTAGTTTTTAGTTTTTATCAAATGTAAATCATTCTATGATTAGAATTTTAGCTTTTGAAAACATTAACAAAAATTACATCCTCTCCTACCCTGCTGACATACTGTTGTCACAAGGCCGTATTTCCTTTGTTGTGCTTGAAAACAATTAAACAATTTCAGATCATTTAAATTCTTAATTTTAAACACTTAAACAAATTGTCATGGAAAAGAAAACAGTGCAAAAAGTGAATGTTCTTTGTATCAGTATCGACGCAAAAATTTCTTCGCTGGTTAAGGACGCCGGAAACCTGCCGAACGAACTTGTTGAAAAAGCAATGGAACTTGGGCTCGAAATTGCCGGACCGCAAATTTGGGTTTATGATGGGTGCGACGATAACCCAAACACTACTTTTGAACTCACTATTGCAGTTCCAATTGCTAAAGCAGCAGGCGATCCCGGGAAATTCAGGTTTGCCGAATTCCCCGAAATAAACTGCATCAGTGAAATCCACAAAGGGCCATGGTCGAAACTTGGAGAAACTTACCAGAAACTCATGCCGGCAATTGCTCAACAGGGCTATGCTTATACGGGGACTGGCCGTGAGGTTTACCTGCTTTGCGACTTCGAAAACCAGGAAAACTGTGTAACCGAAATTCAAATTGAAATAAGATGAACACCGAAGTAAAAAACGATCCTCAGCTAATTGCCTATTGCGGTTTGTATTGTGGTGCCTGTGGAAAATATCAAAAAGGGAAATGCCCCAGTTGCAAGCAAATACAGGGGCAGCATTGGTGCAAAATCCGCACCTGCAACATCGATCAACAGTTCAGTTCGTGTGCCGATTGTTCGCTCGAAACACCCAATGCCTGCCGGAAATTTAATAACCCCATATCGAAAGTTTTTGCATTTATTTTCGGTTCAAACCGCGAAAAGTGCATACTAACCATCCGCGAAAACGGAGCTGTTTGGTATGCAGCACACATGGCCGAAACCCGGCAGCAGTCGCTGAAAGGAAAGTAGGAGTCACAGTGATCAGTCGCAGTTAGCAGAAAAGCGAGTCCTTATTTTTTCTGCTAACTGTGACTGATCACTAAAAACTTTTTTGTTCTTTTCGAAAAATAGTTTGTTTACAATTTTGTAAACTTTTTTGTATATTTGCTTTATGAAGCTGAAATTTAATAAAGATGAACTTGAATATTTTTATCTCACACCGCTTGACGATCTTGCGGGTAAATTGCCTTTTCAGAAGGAAATAATTAAGCAATTCAAAAAGAAAATACAGCTTATGATTAGTATTGATTCTATCGATGAATTGAGGCTTTTCAAAAGCTTACATTTTGAAGCATTAAAAGGTGACCGGGCGGGTGATTATTCTATTCGATTAACCATACAATACAGGCTTATTTTTTCGATTGAAAAGGAAGATTCGGGAGATTGTAATTGAAGTTGTTCTTATCAATGAAATATCAAAACATTACGAAAAATGAAAAAATATGTAAATGATCTGGTTCCTGGCAATGTGTTTCACCCAGCAGAATTTATCAAAGATGAAATGGAAGCGCAAAACATTAAGCAAGCCGACCTTGCCCGTATCTCCGGTTTTAATAGGTCATTTGTTTCTTTATTGCTCAAAGGGGAAAGGAGTATTACCATACCTTTTGCAATTGCGCTCGAAAAAGCTTTTAATATCCCGGCTGAGTTTTGGATCAAACTTCAGAAAAACTATGAAATGAACAAAGATCTGATTCAGCTTAACAAGGCAAGGTTGGCTTCCTGATTTTGGCAATGAACCACATCGAGCGACTTAATGCCATTCTCATTCAGCTTCAGAGCAAACGAATTGTAAAAGCTTCGGAAATTGCCGAACGATTCGATATTAGCCTGCGCACCGTTTACCGCGATATTCGCGCGCTCGAAGCTTCCGGCGTGCCCATTGGTTCGGAAGCCGGCGTTGGTTATTTCCTGATGGACAATTACAAACTGCCGCCGGTGATGTTTAGCAAAGACGAAGCCTCGGCCTTGTTGTTTGGCGAAAAACTGATCGAAAAAATGTCGGACAACCGGATGAAATCCGACTTTCGTTCGGCCATTACCAAAATAAAAGCCATACTTAAGCCTGAAGAAAAAGACCGGCTCGAAAAGCTACACAGTCACATTTCAGTTTTAAATTACTACGCAGCCAGCGACAATTACAACTACCTGTATTTGAACGAAATTCAGCAGGCTTTGGTATCGAAACAAGTACTTGAACTTGATTACCAGGCCGGATATGGTGCACCACCAACCAAACGGTTGGTTGAACCCATTGGGTTGTGCAATTACCACCGGCGATGGCATTTGTTCGCCTGGTGCCGTTTGCGCACTGAGTATCGCGATTTCAGGCTTGATCGTATTAAAAACTTGAAAATATTGGAGGAAAATTACAAGGGGAAACGACACATTTCGCTGGAGGAGTTTATCAGTCAGATGAATGTAATAACCGGAGAACCAAATATTTCGGTGATTATTAAAAATGAAAATATTCACACGGTTTCCGACTCGAAATATTGGTACGGTTTTATTAGCGATGAACCAGTTAATGACCAAACAAGCCGGTTGTATTTTTCAAACACTGAATTGCGCGGATTTGCAACCTGGATAATCAGCTCGGGCTCTTATGCCAAAGTTGAAAAACCTGAAGAATTAAAGAGTATTCTGGGTCAGTATGTTTCTGGAATAGTGAGCAACTACAAATAATGACTGTATCACCTTCCTTTTATTTTCTCTTTCCATATCATAGGATTCCGATCTGAACTTATAACAGCAAGAATAATAACTGTTTCAGTTTGTTCATCAATATAAAAATGAACCATATACGGAAATTTCTTAACAATCATGCATCGAATCTGATGATACCGAATTGCAAATAATTGTGGATTTTCTTTCAGGTAATCTATTTGATCAATTACTGTATCTCTAAATCGATTTCCAAGACCACTTTGCTGACCCTCATACCATTCCACAATTTCACGAATGTCAGTCAAGGCTTCGCTATCAATTTTAAGGCGGTATCGTTTCATCGTTTTTTTAACGATTCTTTTGCGTCATCCCAGTCCAGAATTCTATCAGGATTCTTTTCCATTTCATCAAACCGTTCCATAACCAAATTTTGATGAGCCTCGGGAATGTCATAAATTTTCTGATCCCTTTTTCGGGCATAATCGAGCATACTTTTTATAGCGCGAATCAAGTCGGAATCGCTGGATTGCTTCACCTGCTCGATAATTATTGCTTTTTCTGCCTCCAGATTCATACCGTTTGTTTTTCTGTTTTCACCAAAGGTACAAAATAAAAAAGGGAAGTAACAGAAACCCATTACTCCCCTTTCCAAAATTTATGTACTCAACTAAACAATTTCGGGCATTAAATAAGGTGCACGGTAATCGCGCGAAAGCATGGCATTGGCATCGTCGATGTCGCTGCCAATAAAACGTTCGGCAACCGGATCGAAATTGAGTTGTTTACCCAAACGATACGAAATGTTTCCAAGGTGTGCTAATGACGACGACAACGCGCCGGTTTGTACCGGACCATTCTGGATACTCATGTCGCGCTTGCGAATAGCATCAAACCAGTTCTGGAAGTGCAAATCCAATTCGCCATCTTCGGAACGGCTTGGACCTTTTTCGCGTTTTTCGCCCAGGTAAGTTTCGTAAGTTCCGTAACCTTTAACCACTAAATAACCTTTATCTCCGTAGAAAATGTTGCCAACACCGGCGCCATCTTCAAGGTTAGTGCACCAGTTACGAACTTCGAACTGGATGATTTTCTTTTCCTTCGGATAGTGGTAAATTGAAGTCTGAATTTCAGGTACTTCCTTGCAATCGTCCCACAGGAATTTTCCGCCCATTGAAGTGATGCGCTCTGGTAATGAGTTGACACCCAAGCCCCACATACACAGATCGGTTTCGTGAATTCCCTGGTTGCCAACGTCGCCGTTACCATAATTCCAGTGCCAGTGCCAGTTGTAGTGCACCAGGTTTTTGGTGAACGGGCGCATTGGAGCCGGTCCGGTCCACAAATCGTAGTTCACCCCAGCAGGAATAGGTGAAATGCCTTTATTGCCGATATCCGGACGCCAGCGATAAACCAATCCGCGGGCCATATAAACGCGGCCAATTAAGCCTTCTTCCAGATGCTTAACGGCTTCGCGAATGGCAACCGAACTGCGTAGCTGAACGCCATGCTGAACAATGCGGTTGTATTTGTAAGCGGCTTCAATAATCTTTCTTCCTTCTGAAATATTGTGTGTTGCCGGTTTTTCAACATACACATCTTTTCCGGCCTGACAAGCCCAAACCGTTTGCAGAGCGTGCCAGTGGTTTGGTGTTGCAAGTGTTACAGCGTCAATGGTTTTATCTTCCAGAACTTTGCGGAAATCCTGTTCGATGGCAATTTTCCGGCCATATTTTTTCTCGAAATCGGCAGCGCGATCCTGTAAAACATTCAAATCAGGATCGGCAAGGCAAACCAGCTCAACATTGGCTTTTTCAGCCAAACCCATAATTACCTCGATATGTGTTTTTCCGCGACCGTTTACGCCAAAAACCGCAATCCGAAGACGATCGTTTGCACCTTTTGCTCCCGCAGGAATAACAGTTGGCTTTTTCACCGGATCTTTGGCAAAAACCGACGGTGTAACGGCAGCCACAACTGCTCCGGAAGCCGCTGTTTTCAGAAAATTTCTTCTTGAATTGTTTTCCATAAGTTAATTCGTTTATGTTGGTTATTTAAAATTTTTTGAAAGTTCGTTTAACGTAGCATCGCTTAAATCGCTGCCAATTACAATTTTATGCCTGAACGTGATTGTCTCACCTGGGTTGAGGGTAATCTTCACTTCAGCAGCATTTTTATCGAAAATACGACCGCCAAGGTTATTGGTTGCAAACAAACCGTATCCGCGGGCATGAGACCATGCCGGGTAGTTTGGATTAGCCTTGTTATCCAGAATAGCGATGGTTATGGTTTCGCCATCTTTAACGCCGCGCAAAGCAACCCAAGGACTGCGCTTGCCCCAAACATCGGCGCCTTTAACACCTTCAGCATTGTGGTAAACGCCATTTACACCATCGTTATTCATCACCGGAACCTCGGTTTCAATGCCTTTGGCATCCAGAAACTTTTCAGGTTTATTCGATGGTTCTTCGAAAGTACGATCAACACGCAGCCCCAGCAAACCTTCTTTATTTTCGCTGAAGGTAACGGCTTGTTTGGCTGTTAGTTTAGTGATCCGGGTTATCGAACGGGTTGCGCCATCACCTTCAAAAACGAAAGTAGCTTCTTCATTCAAAAGAACATTGTTTTTGTAGTCCACCCAATCCGAATTGGTAATCAAAGTTCCTTTTGCAGGATTTTCGCTAACAATCTTCCTGAATTTTATGGTGCCATATTTAGGCTTATCTTCAGCTTTAATGGCATAAGAATTATTCCAGAAATCGAGCCCGTTTACATCGCCAAAATTGAACCAAAGACCAACATGGTGCGGGTGATCGACACGTTCAAAAGGTCGTGGATTCATTGGGAAACCGCGAGTAATAAATTTACCTGAAGCCGTCATGATCGGATAAAGCGACTGCTTTTCCATATTGTCAGGATAGATATAGGCTGTAAAGAATTTGCCGTCAAGCAAAACCTCTACCTTCTTTCCCGGTTCGTCATTTTTAAATTCCACCTTTTCTTTTTTGGCAGCCAAAACACTTGTTGCCAAGCAAAAGAGTGCAACAACTGCAATCCAATTTTTCTTCATTTTCAAACAAGTTTTAATGGTTTAATTAAAATTGAACTCCAAGGTAAGTATGGATTTCTAAAATTAGAAAATTTTTAAACTTTATTGCGTAATATTGGCGTTAAGAAATTAATTAACGGTACTCATTCAGAACAATTTAATGGCCGATCACCGGAAGATATCGCAAACCCTTGAGAAGTTGCTGAATAGCAAAACTTTCTCGAAACCGGGTATATACCGCGACTTGCTGAATTACCTGGTGAACTGTTCGCTAAAAGGTGAAGTACCCAAAGAGCAACAGATTGCGCTTGAGGTTTTCGGGAAGAAAATGGATCAGGATAAGGAGTTGAATGTGCGGGTTTACATTCTTCATCTCCGGAATAAGTTGGCAGAATACTACCAGAACGAAGGCAAAGACGATACGGTTATTCTGGAGATACCCAAAGGAAAATACCAGGTAGAATTCAGGTTTCAAACCTATAAGTCGGTAAAACATTCGCTGGAAAGATACAGCCTCGCGTTGCTTGTTGCGGCATGTATTCTGCTCTTTATTTCAGTCACAATTATCCTGAACAGGGATAAATTCAATCAACCGAAACAAGCCATCTGGAAAGGCTTTTTAGCACCTGATTACCCGATTCTGATTGTTTTAGGCGACCACTATTTTTTCAACGACTCGATTGGAACCGGCAAACGTGGCCCATCGCGCGATACACGTATCAATTCCGACGAAGACCTGGACGCTTTTCTGAAAACTCATCCTGAATTGATGGGTAAAATCCAAAAAAGTAAAACCACTTACATCAATAAACAAGCGCCAATCGGGCTTTTCAGGTTGATGAAGATGTTTGGCGGCAGAATTGCCAATGTTGACATGAAATTTTCATCACAACTGAAATGGGAAGATACCCGAAATAAACATGTCATTTTTATCGGGTCGGTTAAAACGCTGCAATTTCTAAAACCTACGCTCGAAAAGGCTGGCCTGAAATACGATTTGGAACATTCGTCGTTTAAATACCAAACTGCCGACAGCACGTTGTTTTTCGACAATCGCTCGGAGAATTACCTCAACCGCGAATATTCGAGTCTGGTCCATTTTTGCACCAACGACAAGCGCAAAATCCTGTTCCTTTTGTCTGACGATGATCTGGGGAATATTGCTGCCATGAAATACCTGACCGACGAGAAAAACAGCGGCTTTCCGGAGAAATTTACCGACCTGAATTACAAAGCTGTTTTTGAGGTAAAAGGTAGAGAATCAACAGATTTTATTGTGAACCTCGTAAGAATTGACCCCATTCATGAGAATATCTCAGAAATATGGCCGTGATAAAACAAGGGGAAAATAAAAAGGCAAAAGTAAAGCATACCGTCCACTTTTGCCTTTTTACTTTATCCTTTTATTTCCTTTTACAGAGGAACTTCCATCAAAAGAACTTTTGAGTTTTTGGCTACTTTCAGTTCAATTTCCGAATCTATCTCCTCGATACAAAGGCCATAGCGATCTGATAATTTTTCCGATTCAACTTCCAATTCTCCTGAAATCAGGAAAAGATAAATACCATTCCCAGCTTTGTTAAGCTTGTATTTGACAACAGAATCCTGATCAAAATTGCCTAGCGAAAACCAGGCCTGTTGATGAATCCACATCGATTGATCAACTCCATCAGGAGAAACGATGGTCCGCCACTTTCCGGCCATTTCCTGTTCGTCAAATTTTGCTTGCCCGTATCGGGGTTCCACATTCTTTTTATCGGGGAAAACCCAGATTTGCAGAAAACTAACTTTGTTTTTCGTGGAGTGATTAAACTCCGAATGTTGAATACCGGCTCCGGCCGACATCACCTGTATATCGCCCGGACGAATAACCGAGCCGTTTCCCATGCTGTCGCGGTGTTCGAGCTCTCCATCCAAAACAATGGTAATGATTTCCATGTTATCGTGGGGGTGGGTTCCAAAACCCATGCCCGGCTGAACCGTATCGTCGTTGAGCACACGCAGAGCGCCAAAATGCATCCTGTCGGGGTTGTAATAGCTGGCAAAACTAAAGGTATGCCAGGTATCGAGCCAACCATGATCTATATGGCCTCTGCATCCTGCCCGGTGTACTGTGAGTTTCATAATTTAAAAAGTTTGGAGTTATAAGTTCGAAGTGCCTAAAGTTATTTTAACTCCAGGCACTCCGAAATCTAAGTACTTTATTTACTTTTATTTATTCGGCTACAACCAGGTTGAAATCGAGTGTAAATTCGTCATAAATTACTTTGTCGCCAAGGTTATCGAAGAAAGACTTTGAGCCATATTTAACATTATATTTGGTACGGTCGACGACCAATGTCCCTTTGTATACCGTGCTTTTACCGTCTTTGCTCGAAGTTGCAGTAAACAAAACCGGATTGGTGATTCCCTTAATGGTCAGGTTTCCGGAGAAGTTCGTTCCTTCAACTTTGGTTAAAACCAGTTCGGCAATAGGGTAAGTTGCTACTCCAAAGAAATCGTCAGATTTCAGGTGGCCAACCAACTTTGCATTCCAGCTTGCATCAGTCAGGTCGGTATCAACAATCGAATTCATGTCGATCACCACTTTTCCGCCGGTAACTTTTCCGCCATTAACTTCAAGTGAACCTTCTTTTATCGAAATAGTTCCCGAGTGCTCTCCGGTCATTTTTTTACCCAACCATTTTACCGAACTTTTTGCAACGTCAACTTTTTGTGTGCCTGCAAATACTGTTGTTGTAAGTGTAAGCGCCAATACAACTACTGCCAATGATTTAATTGCTCTCATAATTTTCTGTTTTTTTAATGATTAACTTCTATTTTTTCAATCTAATTAAATGTGTGTTTTCTGTCTCTGTAACATTGAATTGTTTTCACATTACAAAGATAGATTGAGCAGTAGTGTGGGTAAATGGACAAAAAAAGGATTTAATGGTACTTTTTTCTGCTATTATCGCGAAATTCCTTTAAAGTAAGGCTGGTGTATTTCTTAAAAAACCGACTGAAATAGGCAGGGTCTTCAAAACCAAGATTATATGCGATTTCCTTACCCGACAAATTGCTCGAATAAAGTAACTTCTTGGTTTCGTCGATCACTCGGTTGCGAATCAATTCTCCGGCAGTAATTCCAGTGATTCGTTTGGTAAGTTCGTTTAAACATGATGGATTTATGTCGAGTAATTCTGCATACCCCGATACATTTTTTTCATGCACAAAATTTTCTTCAATTAGCTGCTTAAATCGAATAATAGTTGTGTCGGGTGTAACCTCCGGGTCTTCCTTCAAAACCTGGTTTTGCCGGTCGAAAACGCGACGCGATTCAAGCAAAAATAAATGAAGCAAATTGAGCACAATGTCCTGGCTGTATCCATCGATATGATGTGCTTCGTTATACAACAAACCGGCTATGTTCCTGAATTTGTCTCTGTTATTCGAATCCAATTTAATCAGGCTTTTAAATTCAGGATTATTAAAAAGGCGATATTCCTTTAACGGAACAAAGTTTTTCTGGTTATACTGAATAAACTCTTCGTTGAAAAGCATATAGATTCCGGAAACAGACTCGTCGATGTGCATGCGGTGTTTTAGCCCTGGAGGCACAAAGAGTATCGTGTCGGCAATGAGGCTGTATTCCACAAAATCGGTGGCATGAATAGCTTCGCCCGACTCGACCCAGAAAATGGTGTAATAATCGTGCAGATGAGGCATATCGTTGTGCTGGATTTCCTGTTCATCGAAATCGCCGATTTTCCGGATCGTAAAAATCTTTTCAACATTTTCGCTATGCTGTCTGCCATTTTTCATTGACTTTCTTTACTTATTCAACAATTCTGATTTCAACTGAAAGATCCATAGCCAACCGGTAAGCTGCAGAAACACCACAATATTTATCTTCTGATAGTTTCACTGCTTTTTCGAGCTTATCCATTGGTAAATTTTTCCCCTTAAACTGATAAATGATCTTCATTTTATGGTAACGTATCGGATGCTCTTCGGTAAGATCGCCTTCAACAATTACATTAAAAGCCTCCGGTTCAACCTTCATCTTTTTTAGAATCATGATTACGTCAATTCCAGTACAACCAGCCAATGCAGTTAGCATCAATTTTTTCGGACGAGGGCCCAAATCATCTCCCCCACCCTCTTTCGATGCGTCGATTACCAAATGATGCCCATCCATATCGCATTCAAAAGCCAGATTTTGCTTCCAAGTCAAATCAAGTACATGCTTCATATTTAAAATTTTTCTATTCCAACATTAATTTTCAACACAATTAACAGAAAAAGAATAAGGCTTTTAGATTCCAAAATATAAGTTCTCTCTGCCTTTAAAAATCATTTCCCGATTAACCAAACCCAAATTCTTTTAATTACTAAGATACAACTGGTTTCGGTTACTGATTTTCGGATTTCAACCCAACTACAACTCGGTTAAACACGTGTTGCAAATCCAATAATAGTTCTAAATTTACGCCTTAATTTTTTAGTACTAAAATTAGAACCTAAGATTAAAGATTAAATTAAAATCTAAGTTTAGCCCTAATTGTTTTTTAAGTAATTAACAAACAATATAACCCCATGAGAAGTTCAATAAAAAAACCCGCCGAAGAGGAGTGCGATCTGAGTGGATTCCAATTGTTCAAAAAACTTACTGAACAGGAAATGGCTCAGCTTAATTACGACAAAACCTGCTCGGTTTACAAAAAAGGAACAATTATTTACAGAGAGGGAAGCCGACTGACAGGTTTTTATTGTGTTACCCGTGGTATTCTGAAAATATTTAAGACCGGGATTGACGGAAAAGAACAAATTATCCGCTTTGCCAAAAAAGGCGATATTATTGCCTATCGATCACTCTTAAGCCAGGAACTGGCCTGCACTACAGCTAAGGTTATCGAAGAATCGGTCCTTAGCCACATTCCATATCAAACACTATTGTACCTGATACAGAATAACTGGCAGTTTTCGCACCACATGCTTCAAATCGTTTGCAAAGAATTACGTGAAGCGAACGATTATATTACCGATATTGCTCAAAAAACTGTACGCGAGCGACTTGCTGAAGTACTATTACTTCTGAAAGACGACTTTGACCTTGATAATGCTAAAACGCTGCAAATTTCGTTAACTCGTGAAGAACTTGCCAACATGGTTGGAACAGCTACCGAAAGTGTTATTCGTTTGTTATCGGAATTTAAACAGGATGGACTCATCGATTTACAGGGCAGAAAAATAAAATTTACAAATGTCCAAGGATTGACTAAAGTTGCTAACTTGTTATAAAATAATATATTAACGAGTAAGAAAGAGGTGGTTTCATTGAATGAAACGACCTCTTTTCTTATCAGATTAAACAATCAGGGCCGATACTAGTCGAAGTATATCATTAAAAACAGAAATTCCGTTGAATTCAATACTTATAAAAAGTTGTACAGCTCTATTACTCGTTTTTGCTTTTTCATTAAAAAATATAGCACAAACAAATCCTGAAAATCAGATTCCAGATAAAGCCATCAACGATAGCATAAAAATATACAAACAAGTTTCACAGGCCGATCTGGTCGATGTTTTTCATAAATGGTTCAGGCTTAGCCCATCGACAAAAAGTACCGACATTAAACCAGGCGAAAAGCCAGTGTTTACACTGTTCCCTGCACTGGGCTATACGCTCCAAACCAGCTATGCAGCCATATTGTCGAGCAACTTAGTTTTTTACACTTCCAACATTCCCGATTCCCGACTTTCGGTTCTCAATATCAGCCCAACTTATTCAGTCAATAAACAGTTTATTTTTCCTGTTTTACTGAACATTTGGCTACAGGGCGACAAATACAACCTGATTGGCGACTGGCGTTACATGAAATATCCGCAAAGTACCTTCGGACTAGGAAGCAATTCAATTCTGGCGATGGAAAACCCGATGGATTTCAATTACCTGCGCATTTACCAGTACCTGACTCGAAAAATCTCCCGGAAATTCACCGCGGGTTTGGGTTATACCATCGATTATCACTGGAATATATCCGAAGAAGGTATTTCTGACGGAACAGTTTCTGATTATGACCGATATGGAGTTTCACCACACTCCACATCATCAGGCATTGCACTAATGCTTAGCCACGACAGCCGCCAAAACCCAGTAAATCCCAAACAAGGCGACAACATACAGCTTATATTGCGCAACAACCTTAAATTTTTTGGCAGCGACCGAAACTGGCAATCACTATTGGTGAATGCAGCTAAATATATTCCGCTAAATAAACGGCAATCTCAAACACTGGCATTCTGGAACTACGACTGGATTATTTTAAACGGACACCCACCTTACCTTGATCTGCCGGCAACTGGTTGGGATAACAGCTACAATACAGGACGTGGCTTTATACAAGGTCGGTTTCGGGGAAATACAATGTTTTATTTCGAAACCGAATATCGGTTTAACATAACTTGTAATGGCGTACTCGGCGGGGTATTATTCTCGAATGCCGAAACGGTTTCCAGAGCGCCCTCCCGAAAACTCGAAAAACTGCAACCTGGTTATGGACTGGGTTTGCGCATCAAACTCAACAAAAAATCGAATACCAACCTGGCTGTTGACTACGGCTTCGGAACCTCGGGTATGCGTGGCTTTTTCGTAAATTTGGGAGAGGTATTTTAAGGGTGCTGCAATTTGTAACCATCGTTTTTTATTCTCGCGAATACAACTAACTGTACTTTTTAGCGCGCGATCCAGTCTTCGGGGTCCATCTTTTCGTTTTCGCGCCAAATCTGGAATTTTAGCACCGTTTTCGAATCTTCATCCTCATCGGTACCTATTGTGCCAATAGTTTGCTTGATAGCCACTTTTTCGCCCTGTTTCACCTGAACATTTACAAGGTTCGAATAAACCGTGAGGTATTTACCATGACGAATAATTACTGCCATATTTCCACCCGTAACCATGAAAACTCGGCTAACCTCCCCTGCAAATACAGACCGGGCTTTCATTCCCTGAACAGTTGAAATATCCACACCATTATTTTTTACCTGAATATTTTTCAATACCGGATGTTCGTGCACCCCAAAATGATCGGTGATTACGCCGCGTTCAACCGGCCAGGGCAGGCGGCGTTTATTTTGCTCAAATTTATCGGATGCCAATTTTTCTTCAGGAGTTAATTCAATTCGAGGGGTCCCTATAGTTTTGCCATTGGTTTTCCCTGATGTTTTGCCAGCCGCAGCAGCCTTTCTTTCACGTTCTTTTTCGCGTTCACGGGCCTTACGCACTTCCTCTTCAATAATCCGCTGAATTTCACGGCTTAACTGGGCTTCAATTTGCTGCTGTTCCTTAAGCTTCTTTTCAAATTCTTTCTGCTTTTTCTGAAGTGTAGTTAAATATTGCCCCTGCTGATCTTTCTCTTTGGAAAGTTTTTGTGTTTCCTGCTTTTTTGACTCTAAAAGAACCTCCTTTTCGGCTTTCTGAAGTTGTAATTTACTCACTTTCACCTGTATCAAATCCCGAATCCACTCAATTAATTCGGTCTGGCGTTTGCGATATTCCGAATAATGCTTCAGGTACATCATCCGCTTATAAGCCTGATTGAAACTGTTGGCCGAAAGAACAAAAAGCAACTTATCATAGCTCGTTTGATTCTTTTGCGCAAACACAATCATTTTTGCGTATTCCTTTTTTAATTCCTCAAGATCATTATTCATCGAAGCTACAAGCCAGGCATTCTGATCGATAAACCCGCTCAAAACAGTTACTTCCGAATTAATCCCATTGATCAGGTTTGTGCGTAATTCAATCTGTTTGTTCAGAATTTTATACTTATTCAGTGTTTTTGTCTGGTTTTTTTTTGTGTCTTCCAGAAGTTTAGCCGTTTGTTTGATTTGCTCGTTGGTTTTTTGCTTCTTTTTACGCAATTCGTCAAGCGATTGTCCATTGACTACACTACCAGCCAGTAAAAAAACTGAAAGAAGTATAATTAATCTCATACGACTAACGATTTATTCGGGTAAATTTTTCCGGAACCTTAAAATGAACTTCGTTTTCACCTTCGGTTGAAAAACCTGAAAATTTAATGTGAAGTTGTATAAAACTATCCGGACTCTTATAATCGAGCAACATTTCACCCGGGTACAATTGCTTATCTACTTGCTGAAAATCAGAAAAATCGATGTTCAAATTACGCGAATTAGCTGAATCAACAAGTTTAATTTTCCGAAGTTTAAACGTCTCAGGATCAACATAAACCGATTGATTAACAGGCGTATCCGGAACTAATTTACGGGCTTTCCGTGCTTGTTTTCGTTCGCTTATATGTACATTTTCCTTTTGTGGTCTCAGCTTTTTCTCCGACTCTAAAACATACATTCCCGAATCGATTTTAGCCTCATAATCACGCATTTCTCGGTTGAGTTTCTGATCGCCAAGAGCAAATATATTATTCGAAATTATAGCATTTACAGTTTCAAAATCCAAATCCATGTCCATCAACGAACTTAAATAGCTGTAATCATCAATTAAATAATTCTTTTCGAGGTAATTAATAAACTTAACACTGTCGGGTGTTAACCAAACTCTGGCCACCGGAATGTTCATCTTGGTAAGCATTATAACAATCTGCTTGTTTTTTTCAGCAAAAATGCTGGCTCTGAATGATGCTTTTGTTTTCCCGTTATCAAACTGACAATTGATTTTTTTAATTGCTAAATGCTTATAATCGAAAACATTATTTTCGATATTCCGGATAAGTTTGTTAGTGCTCATTGGCTTTACAAAAGCAATTGTTTTAGTGGCAACCTTCGTACTTTTACACGAAGAAAAACTCACTACCAACAGAGTTGCAATAATGCCAAAGTATATTTTTAACTTATTGTTTTTCAATTTGTTTTTCTATTTATCGATAAACTTACCAAGTTTAATTTTTTCACTCAAAAGTTTGGATCCATCGCCAATCTGAAGAGCTTTTTTCCATTGTTCTACGGCTTTATCCTTTTCACCAAGAACGCTCAAAATATCACCATAATGTTCAATAATCGTTCCGTTTTTATCACCACCAAATTTCATGGCCGATTCCATATAAAATTTGGCAAGATTGTAATCTTTACGCATAAACAACACCCAGGCATAAGTATCGAGGTAAGTCGAATTTTCAGGATTGGCACGAACTGCTTTGCTGCTCAATTCTTCAGCCTTTGCCAAATTTTCATTACGCAACGAAAGGTAATAAGCATAATTATTCATAGCCATCCAATTTTCAGGATCAAGCTTTATAACCTCATCGAAAGCTTGAAAAGCTTCATTTACCTTGTCAAGTTTATAATAGGCTTCAGCTTTATACAGCGCAAACTGAACCTGTAAAATCTTGTTATCGAGTACATAGGTTTCGCCTTCTTTCAGAATATCAAGTGCTTCGGTATATTTCTCAAGCTGAAGACAGGCTACTGCTTTTAAACCATACAATGTTGCCTGGTTTGGAAATAAAGTTAACGCTTTTTCGGTATCTGAATATACACTCTTGAAATCGCCTAAATCATTATTAATTAAGATTAAGCGTTCCCAAATCATGTAATTATCTTTTTCGGTTAACAAAACTTTGCGTAACTGATCACGTGCTTCAGCCATTTTACCCTTACTGATAAGAAATTCGGCATAGAGAGTAAAAACACGATAATCTTCTGAATTTGTTTTAACCAATATATCAACCAGTTCCGAAACCTGATCATCAGTAAAGAATGGTTTATCCTGGCCTGAAGTGATCATGAGATAAAACTGAATTTTTGTTTCAACCTCTGCCGATTTATTTTGAAAAGCTTTTTTTGCGTATTCCCAGGCTTTTTCTTTATTGTCATGTTCTTTGTAATACGAAGTCAGTGAAAATAAAACAAAACCATTGCCAGGATCAATTTCCAGAATTTTCATATAATATTTCAGAGCATTGGCATCGTCTTTTTCAGATAGGTAATAATCGGCCATTAAACCATAATAACGTGGCTCTTTCGGATTATTGTCAATCAGTTTTTGTAACTCAGCAAGAGCTTCTTTTTTCTTTCCTAAAGCTTGATAAACCTGTTGTTTTTCAACAGCAACCTGATCGTTTATACCAACTTTTTTTTCCAAAAAATCATAATACTCTATAGCTTTATCGTACTCTTTTGCCGATGAAAGCAAAGCCGCTGTCATATATAAATATTCTAAATTTTCCTGATCATTCTGGTAAAGTTGCTCATAAACCTCTGCTGCTTGCTTAAATTGCTTACCCTGCTCGTAAATCTGAGCCAATAAAACTTTATACCATTTGTTTTCAGAATCAATTTTTATCGCTTTTTCGAGTAAGAGCGAAGCGCTGGTCATATCGCCATTTCCGCTATGTATTTTAGCCAACTCGAACATGGCCGAAGTTGAATTTGGATTTATTTGTAAACACTTAGAAAACAAAGAAATAGCTGCCTGTTGATTACCAATCATCCGCTGTTTCAGACCTTCGATAAATGTATATTCAAATTCGTTTTTATCGTTTTCGGAAATTGTGTTTTCCTGAACAACAGCAACAGGAGGTGATACCACTTTTTTCTCCTTCTTTTTGGCAGTCACATGAACCGAAACCAACATTAACGCAACAACCAGATATGCAAAATATGTCTTCTTCATGTTTCTAATTTTTACCTGTGTGTCCGAAACCACCAGACCCACGCACTGTTTCTTCCAACACATCAACCATTTCCCAGGCAATATGTTCGTGCCTTGCAATTACCATCTGACAAATACGTTCACCATGCTGGATAACAAAATCTTCATTTGATAGATTGACCAAAATAATTCCAATTTCTCCCCTATAGTCAGCATCGATGGTCCCTGGCGAATTTAAAACTGTAATCCCTTTTTTCAGAGCCAAACCACTTCTTGGTCGAATTTGAGCTTCGTAGCCAACTGGTAATTCAATAAACAAACCTGTTGGTACCAAAATTCTTCCAAGTGGTTTTAAAACTATCGGTTCTGTTAAGTTTGCACGAATATCCATACCAGCCGAATGAATTGTGCTATACTCGGGCAATGGGTTATTGGATTGGTTGACAATTTTTACAATCATTTTTATCATTAAATGTTGAAACGGCAAAGATATGGATTAAATGTTGTAAAGAATAATTTCAAACTTTTGTGTTAACAATATTTATCACTATTCAATCCTCATAAAATCAGCCATAATTTTATCCGAAATAAATAAACCATTCTCGTTTAAACATACCTTACCTTGCTGATCAAAAACATGACCCGACTTCAAATATTTTTCTTTCATCCGACGGAAATGAACACCAAATTCACGTGGATATTCATGATCTATGAAATTTTCTGAAATCCCCCAAATTGTTCGCATTCCGGTAATAATGTAATCGTTATACCGATCATAAACCGATAGTATTTCCGATTCACTATACGATATGTTGTTATCAATTCCATCCAGATAAGCCTGTATAGATGAAACATTCCATCGGCGGCTTTTCAAATCAAACGAATGAGCCGAGGGGCCAATGCCTAAATATTTTTCGTTTTTCCAATACGCCGAATTGTGCTTCGAATAATATCCAGGCTTACAGAAATTGGATATTTCGTAATGCTCAAAACCAGCGTTTTTCAAACGATGAATCAGTAGCTGAAATTGTTTCAAACTAAGTTCATCAGGCAATTCTTGTAAAATACCTTTTTTAAGCTGATCGTAAAAAACGGTTCCCTCATGGTAAGTCAGGTTATAAGCCGAAATATGCTGAACATCAAGTTCTATAGCTGTTTCAATGTTTCTCTCCCACTCTTCCAGTTTCTGATTAGGTAAACCGTAAATCAGGTCGATACTAATATTTGAGAAACCAGCTTTCTTTGCCCATTTCACTGATTGAACAGCTTGGAAAACACCATGCCGCCGGTTCATCAGTTTCAAATCAGCTTCCGAAAATGACTGAATTCCTATACTCAGCCGATTGTAGCCAATTTCACGAAGATAGGATAAAATAGCTTGGGTAAGGTCGTCAGGGTTGGCTTCCAAGGTTATTTCAGCTTCCGAATAAACTTTGTAATTAGCTTGTATCGTTTCAAGAAGTTCTTTTAACTCATTAACTACAAGCACAGATGGTGTGCCACCACCTAAATAAATAGTTTTTATTTCATCAGACGAAAGTTCACCTGAACGATAGATAAGTTCTTGTTTCAGCGCTTCAAAAATGCGTGTTTTGTTCAATAAATCTGTCGATTTGAAAAAATCACAATAATGACATCGCTTCCGGCAAAATGGGATATGAAGGTAGATTCCGGCCATGGAAGACAGTTAAGATAAACCGAAAGAATATCAATTTATAATTTGATCAAATCCTCAAATCCTGTCATGTCGCCTAAGATACCAGCCAATGTGGTTTCCTGGTAAAATTGAAGTAATTGGGCGCGGATGGGGCCAAAACGGCTATGTACCGGGCATGGTTTTTCTTCAGCTTCGTGCGTAGAACAGGGATGGTGTCCAATCAAACAAACCTTAAAATAATCCTCTCCATCAACAATACAAACAATATCGTAAAGCGTAATTTCAGCAGTATTTTTTCCTAAACCAAAACCGCCATTGGGGCCTTTAGTCGAAATCAGTATTTTTTGTTTTACCAGATTTTGTAATATTTTGCCCAAAAATGGGGTAGGAATTGAAAGGTCAGATGAAATCTTTTTTATACCAATTTTTGTTCCATCAACCGAGAATTTACCTAAATAAATGAGAGCACGAACAGCATATTTACACGTATTTGATAGCATAAATTTTATTTTTTAGTTGTCCATTGTTTGCTGAATGATTGATTGGCGAGCTTTGGAATTTGTTTCTTCTCCCCTAAAGCATTACTACCTAACAAAGCAAGCGTATTTTTTGTTTTTCCTCCAAGAAAATCAAGCCTGCTCCTCTTCGAAAAAGCATATTCAAATGCTCGCATTCCGCTATTCCAAATAAAACCGCCAGAACCATTATTAATTGCTTTACGCCTGTTAACCAATAACATGTGATGCAATGGTAGTTTAACCGGACAAACTTCAGTACATTTTCCGCATACAGAACAAGCTGAGCTTAAATGATTGTATTCGTCGAACCCCTTAAAAAAAGGTGTAATTACCGAACCTATTGGACCACTATATGTGGCATCATAAATATAACCTCCTATGTTTCGATAAACCGGACAAGCATTCAAACACGCCCCACAACGAATACATCGCAAAACACTGTACTGTTCATTATCCTGATAAAGTTCGGAGCGTTTATTATCGAGCAAAATCACAATCATTTTTTCTGGCCCATCAGTTTCAGTTAACTTTTTAGGACCTGTAACCAGCGAATTGTAAACCGAAATTTGCTGACCTGTTCCATGTGCAGCCAATAATGGCCACATCAGTGCTAAATCCTGCATTCGAGGAATTACCTTTTCAATACCAGCTATCACAATGTGAATTTTTGGAAAAGATACCGACATCAGGGCATTTCCTTCATTCTCAGTAAGACAAATTCCGCCAACATCTGCCACTAAAAAGTTAGCTCCTGTAATTCCAACATCAGCCGATACGAACTTCTGACGAAGTTTTTGCCTGACCCATTCGGTCAAATATTCAGGTTCACTTCCTTCAGGAGTATTAAATTTTTCGGTAAAAAGTTTAGCAATATCCTGACGTGATTTGTGCATACAAGGAGTAACAATATGATAAGGTTTTTCACCGGCCAGTTGCACGATGTATTCACCCAAGTCTGTTTCGAGCGATTCAACCCCAATTTTTTCTAAATGATGATTCAATTCTATTTCTTCAGTAGTCATTGATTTACTCTTAACTACAGTTTTCGAATTGTTCTCGATCATTATATTCTTTACAGCTTCAATTGCCTGATTAGTATCTTCAGCCCATATTACGGAAGCTCCATTTGCCGTTATGTTTTTCTCAAACTGAAGCAAATAATCGTGTAAATTATTTATAGCTAATGATTTTAAATATGCAGCCCTCGATTTAGCTAATGCAAGATTTGAATATCTTTTCATTCCTTTATCAACAGCCGCATCATATTTTGACATGTTAAATTTTATGGTCGAACGATGACTTAAATCAAAAGCAATCTCTTCTGACTTTTTAATAAATATTTCTTTCTGAACAGACATTGGCTAAAGAGAAATCTTATTAATTCGGGCTAAATGACGACCTCCTTCAAAACCGGTCGAAAGAAAAACCTTAACTATTTCAATTGCTTCATTATCAGTAATAAATCTGGCCGGAAGAGCACAAATATTGGCATCGTTGTGTAACCGGGCAAGTTTAGCAATTTCGGGCAACCAGCATATTGCAGATCGTATTCCCTGGTGTTTATTGGCTGTCATATTAATACCATTTCCACTACCACAAAGAGTTATGCCTTTATCAAACTCACCTCTGCTGACAGCATAAGCTAGTGGATGGGCAAAGTCAGGATAATCACTGCTTTCCGATGAAAAAGCGCCAAAATCTTTAAATTCAATATCCTGTTCCTTAAGATACTTTAAAATGGTTTGTTTTTGTTCAAAACCAGCATGATCACTGGCTACCGCTATTTTCAATTTTTCCATGATTTGTAAAATAATGTCCAAAAATAATACTTAAAAGTATTTTATTGTCTAAAGTTTCAATAAACTTCTTAAATCCTTTTTTTCAACAAAAAACACAATAACAATAAAACCTGAAAATAGGCTGATATTCAATAAATATTGAAAGAATGAAGTAGAGAAATGTATCCAGGAAGATAAATAATAAAAACCAATAGAAATTCCTATATATGTAAGTATTCTTTTTAATTCGTATTCAACTTTGTAATACTTCTGACCAATAATATATGAAATCACTGTCATTATTACAAAACAAAGCAAAACAGCATAAGCCGACCCCATGTAACCCATTGAAGGAATAAACATTACATTAGTAATTATAGTAAGCAAGGCTCCAACACCCGCAATCCAGGCACCCATCCAGGTTTTATCCGACAACTTATACCACAGTGAAAGATTGAAATAAATCCCCATAAATAAATTAGCCATTAAAACTGCCGGGACCACTTGTAATCCTGAGTGATACTCTTTTCCAATGATAATTTTAAAAAAGTCGATGAACAAGGTAATTCCCAGAAATATAAGCAAACCAAAAATGACAAAGTATTTCATTACATGAGCATAAATTATGCGCGAATCGCTGCTTTTCTGATGATTAAAAAAGAATGGTTCGAACGAATAGCGAAATGCCTGAATAAACATATTCATCAAAACAGCCAATTTATAGTTAGCACCATAAATTCCAAGCTGCTCCATTGGTTTTTGATTAGCGGGGACCAACTCGGGAATTAAAATTTTATCAATGTTTTGATTAACCATGCCAAAAATACCAACCAACAAAATAGGGAAGGAATACCAGAACATTTCTCTAAATAATTTAAAATCAAAAATCAGGTTTATCTTCCGAATTTCTGGAACTAACATGATAAGTGTTATTACTGAAGCTATTAGATTAGCAATAAAAACATAACCAACTCCGAATTCGGGCTTATAAATAAACCGTAAAATGTTTTCAGGGTGCAATCTCAATATATAAGGGCAAAAAGAAAGAAAGAAAAGGTTAAAAAAAATGTTGAAAAAGATGTTAACCATTTTTAGTGTTGCAAACCTTATCGCCTTTCCTTCGTGACGAAGATTGGCAAAAGGAATAGCTGTACCTGCATCAAGAGCCACAATTACAGCAAGCCATTTAATATATTGTTCGCTGTTCGCAAAGTCTAAAAATTTGGCAAAATCACCAGCAAAAATAAAGGTAACCAGAATAAATAGTAAAGAACTGCCAAATAACGAAAAAGCACTGGTTGAATATATTTTGGCATGTTCTTTAGTTTTATTGGCATACCTAAAAAATCCAGTTTCCATTCCGAAAGTTAGAATAACAAGTAAAAAAGCTACGTAAGAGTATAGATTTGTAACAACTCCATACTCTTCAGGAAGGAAAATTCGAGAATAATAAGGAACAAGCCACCAATTAAGGAATCGTCCTACAATACTGCTCATTCCATATATAGCAGTTTCGCCAGCAAGTTTTTTCAGTGCTCCCACTTCTTTAAAATTTCGAGCAAAGATATAAACCTATCACTTTACACATACCAAAAAATAAAGCTAAAACGATCAGGTATAATTTTGTTATATCTTTGAAGCCTGTCTTTTAGATTAAAAATGAACAAAATGAATATCAAATTTTTTTCCATTTTCATTGTATTGTCTGTATTTGTAAGCTTTTTTTCATGCTCAAGCAAATCAAACCGATCAAGAAAGCCGGTAGTTCATATTTCGGTTGAATCAATTAGTAAAAAAATAGTTTATGGCAACGATATTACTATCGGAATATCGGTAAAACTAAAAGATGGAGAGCTTACTGAAACTAAGGTTTTCGTTGATTCATTGCTTATTACAACCAATAAAAATTTAACATTTAATTATAATCTGAAAAGTTTCAAAAGTATAGGAAAACATACGATTAAAGCTGAAGCTGTAAAAAAGGATGGTGAAAAAGGAATTTATTATAAAACATTCGAAGTTCTTTCTGATGTTGTTCCTGAAATGTATAGTTTTCAAATTACTAATTCTTATCCACACAATGAGGAATCTTTTACAGAAGGTCTTGAAATAAACAATGGTTTTATATACGAAAGTACAGGTGAAAATGGAAAATCTTTTCTTCTTAAGAATAATCTCAAAACTGGAAAACCTGTAAAGTCAGTAAAACTTGCGGAAAAATACTTCGGAGAAGGTATTACCATTTTTAACAACAAAATTTATCAGCTAACATACAAAACCAAAGTTGGATTTATTTATAACCTTGAAAATATGGCATTGGTTGATAGTTTCCACTTTCAGTCATCAGAAGGGTGGGGGATGACTCACGATGAAAAACACCTGATTATGGATGATGGGACTAATATATTAACATACCTAGATCCAGCAACTTTAAGACCTGTTAAAAAAATTCAGGTATATGATAATAACGATGCAGTGGTGTATATCAACGAATTAGAATATTTCGAAGGTTATATTTACGCCAATGTGTGGGGGACAAATCTAATTGTAAAAATAGATCCACAAACAGGTAAAGTTTTAGCAAAAATAGATATGGATGGAATACTTACCGGAACCAATTCCTCAAAACAAGTTGATGTACTTAATGGAATAGCTATTGATCCCATAACTAAAAAATTCTATGTAACCGGTAAATTTTATCCCAAAGTTTTCGAAATTAAACTTGTTAAAAAAGGGTAGGAGAGTCACCGTAATGTATTTTTCCTAAATGTTTGTAAGCTAAATCAGTAACTTCTCTTCCGCGGGGAGTCCGTTTTAAAAAACCTTCCATAATAAGGAAAGGTTCGTAAACTTCCTCTATAGTTCCGGTATCTTCACCTACAGCTGTGGCTATAGTTGATAAACCTACAGGTCCACCTTTAAATTTATCAATAATGGTTAAAAGGATTTTATTATCCATTTCATCCAAACCAAACTTATCAATATTTAAAGCATCAAGTGAATATAAAGCAATATCCAAATCGATATTACCATTTCCTTTTACCTGAGCAAAATCTCTTACTCGCCGAAGTAAAGCATTAACAATTCTTGGCGTTCCACGACTTCTGGAGGCTATTTCAACAGCTGCTTGATTATCAATAGCCACATTTAAAATTGCAGCAGATCTCTTAACTATTCCTGTTAGGGTCGGAACATCGTAATATTCAAGATGCGATTTAATACCAAAACGAGCACGTAAAGGGCTTGTTAATAATCCAGACCTGGTAGTAGCCCCAATTAAGGTAAAAGGATTTAATTCGATCTGAATAGAACGCGCACTTGGACCTTTATCTATCATGATATCGATTTTGTAGTCTTCCATTGCAGAATAAAGATATTCTTCAACAATTGGACTCAACCGATGTATTTCGTCAATAAACAATACAGCATTAGGTTCAAGATTGGTTAGTAAACCAGCTAAATCGCCTGGTTTATCAAGAACTGGCCCTGAAGTTAGTTTTAAACTAACTCCAAGTTCGTTGGCAATAATATTTGAAAGTGTAGTTTTTCCTAATCCAGGCGGGCCATGAAGCAAAACATGATCCAAAGCTTCACCTCTCATTTTTGCAGCTTTAACAAATATCTTAAGGTTTTCAACAATTTTTCCCTGACCAGTAAAATCATCAAATTCTGATGGTCTTAATTGTTTATCAACCTCTTTTTCTGCATCTGAATAAGATTCAGCTCTGAAATCAAAATGTTCGTTCATTGTTATATTTGTTCAGAAGCCAAAAATAGAAAATATAAAGAGAATTATTTAGGTGATAAGCTTAATATTAAATGTTTAATTCGCTAAAAATAAAGTTAAGCTTTTCAATATCAAATGGTTTAGCCATAAATTCATCCATTCCGTATGACAAACATTTTTCTTTGTCATTATCCATAGTATTGGCAGTAACAGCTATAATTGGAGTTCGTTTACTTATGTTATTAAAATTCTCATATTCCCGAATTTTAATCGTAGCTTCAAGTCCATCCATTATTGGCATCATTATATCCATGAGAATAACATCAAATTGCTTTGCCTTAAAACAATTAATAGCTTCTACACCATTATTAGCTATTGTCACTTCATGATTAAATTTCTTCAAACTTAGAGTAACTATGCGTTGATTTAAAATGTTATCTTCAACTAATAATATCTTCAATCTTTCTCCCATACTTTTCATTCTTTACAACGAATATAAATGTATTCCCCGAAAGTCAAAAAGGATACCCATTTTTGGAATATTTTTATTATTATTTTATAAGTTTTAATTAAGAAAGAAAAAATGTTGATGTATATAGTCTGTTAATTGCCTTGATAACTTTCACATCAAATGTTTGTTTTTTTCTTCTAGGTTTATTTATTCAATCTTATAAACGAGTTATTAACAGGTTAAATATTTGAAAATAAATTATTTTTCTAAAATTTATAACAGATGTTTGCAGCTTTTGTTTGTTATAAAGTTTTGGTTTTTGAAATTAGGTATTTTGTCGAAAAATCGGGTTATTATATTTTATTTTTTTGGCTTGCTTTTGTAAAAAAAATATCTAATGAACTTTTCATTGAATATCTTTGCTGCTTACTATGTAGTAATTATTGCGAAGTTATAAACAGTTTTTATTTATTAGATGTTTAAATTCTATAATTTTAATATTCTAATTATCAAGTTATTGTTAAAATGGAAGAAAGCTATAAACAGTTTGTTGATAAACTGAATACTTATATAAGGAAATTTTATTTTTATCAGGTAGTTAGGGGTATTTTGCTTTTTATTTTGCTATCTGTTCTGTATTTTAGTTTTATTTCTTTGTTAGAATATTCGAATTATTTTGATCCTGGTCTTAAGTTAATTATATTAATTTTTACTCTTTTTTTTATCTTCTTTATTTGTTGTTTTTTTATCTTTTTGCCTTTAGTAAAATTGGTGGGATTGGGTAAAAGGTTAACGTATATTGATATTTCTTCTCATTTGTCTTCTTCTTTTCCTGAAATTGGTGATAAATTAATTAATATTATTGAGCTAAATAGTGAAAAAGACACTTTTTATTCGAATGAGCTGAAACGTGCCAGTATTGATCAGAAAATTGAAGATTTGAAGATTTATAATTTTGCTGATTCTATACGTTTCAGGGATTTAAAGTTTGTCTTTATTATATTTTGTTCTGTTTTATTTTTTGTGCTATTAACATTTGTTAAGTTTCCTGAATTATATAGGGAAAGTTCTGTTCGTCTTATTCATTTTAAGCAGAAATTTGAAAAGCCAGCTCCTTATTTTTTTAAACTTGATAATTCTAAGTTAACCTTTATTTCTGGTGAATCTGTTGAGTTAAAGTTACATTGTTTAGGAAAAAATTTGCCTGAAATAATGTATGTTAATATTGGAGGAAATATTTTTTTAATGCAGAAAAAAGGTGATTATTTTTTTTACAAAATTGAAAATTTAAATAGTTCTATTGCGCTTTTTTTCACTGATAAAAAGTTTATTTCTGATTATTATAAACTTACAGTTATCAATAAACCTTTTGTGTCTTCATTTGATGTAGAGATTCATCCACCAGGTTATACTAATCTTCCTGCCGAAAAAATTCAAAATATTGGTGATTTTAAGGTTGTTAGAGGAACTAATTTAAAATGGATTTTCAATACTTCTGATGCCGACAGCTTGTACTTAATTTTTAGTGATAGTACAAGAGTTGCAGGATATAAGAATAATGGTTTTTTTGAGGTAAGTAAAACTGTTTACTCTGATTTTGGTTATAAAATTTTGGTTAAAAATAATTGTATAAAGAATCAAAGTTCTTTAATTTATACAATTCAATTAATTAATGATTTATTTCCCGAAATTAAAGTTATTCGAGTTCAGGATAGTACTGATTTTAAGGTTTTTCATTTTAAGGGTAACATAATTGATGATTTTGGATTTCACCAATTAGGTCTTAGTGTTTCAAGTGAGAAACGTGATACTCTCTTTTCTGTTCCTTTCTTACCTTTTTTGCTTAACCAAGATTTTTATTATTCTTTTGATTTTGAGTCAGTAAAAAGTTTAGGTAAGTCGTTTAAATATCATTTTTTTGTATGTGATAATGATGTAATTAATCATTTTAAGAAGTCTGTAAGTGAGACTTTTTCTTTTTCTTTTCCAGATTATGTAGATATTGTTGCCAAGGAGAATTTTGATCAAGGTTCTTTAGAACAGCTGTTTAATAAGAGTAATAAATTAACGGAAGAAATCCAACAGGACTTAAAGGAGTTTAAATTAAAACAGATTAATTCACAAGTTTCTGATTGGGAGAAGTTTCAAACAGTTAAGGACATTATGAATAAAAAAACTGAACTTCAGACTGTTTTAGAGCAGATTAAACAGCAAAACAATAATGCAAATAATTATTTAAAATCGTTTAGTGAAGAGAAATCTGATGTTTTAAAGAAGCAGAAGCAGATTGATGAGTTATTAAATGATATAATGACTGATGATTTGAAGAAGCTGTTTGAAGAGTTTAGTAAGCTTTCAAATCAATTTGATTTGAGTAAGTTCGAACAATTGTCAAAGGGTATGGATAATCGTTTGAATGATTTGTCTAAACAATTAGAAAAGAATCTTCAATTATTAAAGAAGATGAAAATTGAACAGAAAGTACAGCGAATAGTTGATGGATTGAAGAAGGTTTCTGATGATGAACGTGATATTTTTAAATCTATTGAAAATAAAAAAGACCTTATTTCTATTTCGACCGAAGAAAAAAATAATCAAACTATTATAGATGTTTTTTTTAATGAGTATAAGTCTATTTTGAGTTTAAACAATGAATTGGACAAACCAATGAAATTATTTGATTTTACTCGTGAGTTTAATGATATTAAATTAAATTATTCTCGTGTTTTGGAGAATATAGCAGAAAGTAATAAAAGAAGAACGAAATTGGAGATTGACAAAAATGCTAATGATTTACAACAGCTTTCTTTTGCTATGCATCAGATGATGAATTCTATTGACATTAAACAAAGACTTGAGAATATTGAGGATTTAAAGCAAATTTTGAATAATTTGATTCTTGTTTCATTTGATCAGGAAAGTTTACTTACGAAGTATGGAAATATTGATTTTAATAACCCATTGATTAATGATTTGAGGATAAAGCAAAAAGTCATTAATAATCAGATTACTTTTGTAAAAGATTCTTTATATGCTTTAGCAAAAAGATCTCCTGAAATAGGATCAACTGTTAATAAAGAGTTATTAAATTTAGAATCTAGTTCAGTTTTAGCGTTTGATAATCTTGAATCTGGAAATTTAAGTATGGTACGAATGTACCAACAGTATAGTATTACTGCAGTGAATAATCTGGCTTTATTTCTTAGTGAAGCTTTAGAGAACATTAAAGAGCAGCAAAAGAATTCTCAATCTGGAGAAGGTGATTGTGAAAAACCTGGAGGAAAATCAAAATCTTCAATGAGTAATCTAAAAAATACTCAAATGTCTATCAAACAGCAACTTCAAAAAATGATTGATGAAATGAAGAATGGAAATAATGGTCAATTGAGTAAAAATATTGGTCAAATGCTTGCTCAGCAGGAAATTATGCAGCAATTAATGCGTGAAATGATAAATAGTGGTTCGCTTGGATCAAAATCTTCTGATCAATTGAAGTTAGTTGATCAGTTATTGGAACAATCTAAAAAAGATTTGATCAATAAAAATATTACAGGTGAATTATATAATCGGCAAAATTTAATTTTGTCGAAATTGTTGGATGCGGAAAAGTCTGAAATAGAGCGAGATTATGAGGATAAACGAGAATCGAAAACTGCAGTTAATAAGAAAAGTATCAATTCACAGGAATATTTTGATTTTAATCTGAAATCGAAAAGTGAAAATGAAATTATTAGAAATGATAATTTTCGAATGAAGAGCTTTTATGATCAGAAATATAATAGTTTCATAAATATGTTAAAAAATTAGCTTTGCAGAAAGTATTAATTATAGAATCAGATACTAAGAACCTTGGAAAATTAGAGATTTTTCTAAAGAATGTTTTTTTGTATTATAATTTAGATTTTCTTCATTTTAATCGTGTTTTTATTGGACTTAGTGAAGCTGTGATTAACTCTATTGTTCATGGAAATCAATTTATTTCGTCAAAAAAAGTTTATGTTTTTTCTAATTGTTTGAATAGTCAATTATCCTTTTTTATAAAAGATGAAGGTATTGGTTTTGATCATAATTGTCTAGACAATCCTACAAATTTGGAAAATATCAAGAAGGAGAGTGGTAGAGGAATATTTATTTTGAAGAATTTGGCTGATTCTGTTGTTTATAGTAAGAGTGGTTCATGTGTTAGAATTAAATTTATTTTGAAGAAATGAGTGTACGTTTTTTCTCAGAGGATGTTGATATTCCAAATTTTAGGAGAAGGAGTATTTCAAATTGGTTGAAGTTTGTCATTTCTTCTCAAAACAAGAAGATTGGAAGTATTTGTTTTATCTTTTGTTCAGATAATTATTTATTGGAAATAAACAATCGATATTTAAGTCATGATTATTTTACTGATATTATAACTTTTGATTATGTCGAGAATAATCTTGTTTCAGGAGATATTTTTATTAGTCTTGATCGTGTTTTGGAGAATTCTTTGAGTTATAATGTTTCTTATAATAATGAGTTGTTTCGAATTTTAGTTCATGGTATTCTTCATTTATTGGGTTTTAACGACAAGTTGAATGATGAAAAGGCTTTAATGACAGAAAAGGAAGATTTTTATTTAAAAGTTTTGAATGATAATTTTTTAGTTTAATTATGTTGCCATTATATGATGTAATTGTTGTCGGAGGTGGTCATGCAGGTTGTGAAGCGGCAGTTGCAGCGTCAAATTTGGGATCAAAAACTTTACTTATTACCATGGATATGACAAAATATGCTCAAATGTCATGTAATCCAGCCATGGGTGGTATTGCGAAAGGTCAAATTATAAGAGAGATTGATGCTTTAGGTGGTTTTTCTGGTATTGTTACGGACAAATCAAGTATTCAGTTTCGGATGCTTAATCAGTCAAAAGGTCCTGCCATGTGGAGTCCAAGGTCACAATGTGATAGATTGAGATTTACTGAAGAATGGCGTCGTATTATTGAAAGTACAGCTAATTTAGAATTATGGCAGGATTCGGTCACTTCACTAGTATTTGAAGGTAATGTTGTTAAAGGTGTGCGTACGAAAATTGGAGTAGTGTTTAACTCTAAGGCGGTTATTCTGACTAATGGCACTTTCTTGAATGGATTAATTCATATAGGTCGTTCTCAGCTTGAAGGTGGCAGAATAGGTGAGAATGCTTCTTATCATTTATCAGATCAGTTATTAAATGTTGGATTTAAAACTGGTAGGCTAAAGACAGGAACACCTGTTAGAATTGACGGTCGTTCAGTTGATTTTTCTATGCTTCAGGAACAAAAAGGAGATAATAATGTGGGTAAGTTTTCTTATTTACCTTATTCCAGGTCTAATTTAAGTCAAAAGAGTTGCTGGATTACTTATACAAATGAGGATGTTCATCATATCCTTGAAAGTGGTTTTGATGATTCTCCTATGTATAATGGTACTATTGTTGGTACCGGACCTCGTTATTGTCCAAGTATTGAATCAAAACTTATCACTTTTGCTGAACGAAGTTCTCATCAGCTTTTCCTAGAGCCTGAGGGTGAAAATACTATTGAATATTATTTAAATGGATTTTCCTCGTCATTACCTTGGGATATACAGTTAAAAGCGCTACGCCATGTACCTGGTTTAGAGAATGTTTCTATTTTTCGACCTGGTTATGCAATTGAATATGATTATTTCGATCCTACACAACTTACGCATTCTCTTGAAACGAAGTTAATTAAAAATTTATTTTTTGCAGGTCAGATTAACGGTACTACTGGTTATGAAGAAGCTGCAGCTCAAGGTTTGTTAGCTGGTATTAATGCTCATCAAGCAGTTCATGATTTACCTTCTTTTGTGTTGAATAGAGATGAGGCATATATTGGTGTTTTAATTGATGATTTAGTTACCAAAGGTGTTGATGAACCTTATCGTATGTTTACATCAAGAGCTGAGTATCGTATTTTGCTTCGTCAGGACAATGCTGATTTTCGTTTGACACAGAGAGGTTTCAATCTTGGACTTGTAAAGCAAGATCGTTTCGAATTATATACATCAAAGTTGAAGCTGGTTAATGAGATTGTTCAATTTACGAGAGAATTTTCTATAAAACCTCAGTTTATTAATTCTATTCTTGTTTCTAAAGGTTCTTCTGAATTAAAACAAGGTGTTAAATTGTATGATATTATCCTTCGTCCACAAATTTCGATTTTTGATTTGATATTTGACATTACTCCATTCAATAAATTCTTGAAGATTGTGCCCGAGAATCGATTTGATGAGGTTTTACAATCAGTTGAAATCGCTATTAAGTATTCAGGATATATTGATCGTGAAAGAATTGTTGCTGATAAGTTTAAAAGACTTGAAAATATTCTTATTAAAGGAAAATTTGATTATAATAAATTGTTGTCTATTAGCACTGAGGGTAGGCAAAAACTTACTGAAATACAACCGGATACTTTGGGTCAAGCTAGCAGAATTTCTGGAGTTAGTCCTGCTGATATAAATGTTTTACTAGTATTGTTAGGTCGTTAAAAAGTTCCACGTGGAACATTAATTGTATAATTTATGAATTTAAAAGAATATGTTCGAACGGTAGAAAATTACCCAATTGATGGAATTAGTTTTATTGATATTACTACACTTTTAAAAGAACCTGATGCTTTTAAAAGTGTGGTAGATCAAATCTCGGAGTATTGTAGGGATAAAGGAATTACTAAGATAGTTTCACTTGAATCGCGTGGTTTTATTGTAGGTGGAGCCGTGGCCTATTGTTTGAATGCGGGTTTTGTGCCAATTAGGAAAAAAGGAAAATTACCTGCTGAAGTTATTAATGAATCGTATGAATTGGAATATGGTGTTGATTCGATAGAAATGCATGTTGATGCCCTGACGGAAGATGATGTTGTTTTAATTCACGATGATTTACTTGCCACGGGAGGAACAGCAATGGCTGCTTTAAGTTTGGTAAAGCAAATGAATGTTCGTAAAATTTATTTATCCTTTATTTGTGATTTGACATTTATTCAGACTGATAAAAAAGCTGAATTAGCAAATTACGATACACATTCTGTAATTCAATTTTAAGTTTTGAGTTTTTAATGTATCTCAAAAACGAAGAATATATAAAATCTTTAGTTTCTGTTCTTCCTGATAAACCTGGAATATATCAATATTTCGATCAGTCAGGAAAAATTATTTATGTTGGTAAAGCAAAAAATTTAAAAAAACGTGTTAGTTCTTATTTTAATAAAAACCAGCAAAATCGGAAAACTGAACTTTTGGTAAGAAGTATTGCGGATATTAAGCACATGATTGTTGAAACAGAACAAGATGCTTTGTTGCTCGAAAATAATCTAATCAAAAAATATCAGCCTCGTTATAATATCCGTTTAAAGGATGATAAAACCTATCCTTGGATAGTTGTCAAAAACGAACCCTTTCCTCGTGTATTTCAAACACGAAATATCATCAAGGATGGATCTAATTATTATGGTCCTTATACTTCTATTTTGACTGTTCGTACACTTTTAGAGTTTTTTCGCAAGTTGTATAAATTGCGTAATTGCAAATTAAATTTAGCTGACGAGCAAATACGTCAAGGAAAATATAAGGTGTGTTTAGAATATCATATAGGAAATTGTCTTGCTCCTTGTATTGGAAAACAGTCTCACGACGATTATTTAAATAGTATTTCACAAATTAAAGAAATTCTCAAGGGCAATATTTCTGGCGTAGTTAGTTATTTTAAGGATTTAATGTCTCAATATGCAATAAATCTTAAATTCGAGGATGCAGCACTTGTAAAAGAAAAATTTGATTTGTTGGAAAAATTTCAGTCTCGGTCGACTGTTGTTAGTAGCACTATTATTGATGTTGACGTTTTTACCATTGAGCAAGATGAGGATTTTGCCTATGTGAATTATTTGAAAATAGTTCGTGGTGCGATAATTCAGACTTACACCACTGAAATAAAAAAAGTATTAAACGAGACACCAGCAGAAATCTTGGGATTCGCAGTTGTTGATATTCGTCAAAAAATTTTTAGTAATGCAAAAGAAATCCTTGTTCCCATTAAACTCGGAATTAATTTAGATGGGATCAGAATTTTAACACCTAAACAAGGTGATAAAAAGAAATTACTTGAATTATCTGAACGAAATGCTAAATATTTTAGGCTTGAGAAATTAAAGCATCAGGTTGTTTCTAAAACTGAACAAAATTCACTTCGTATTCTTGATACGATGCAAAATGATCTTCAGTTAAAAGTTCTACCAAAGCATATTGAATGTTTTGACAACAGTAATTTGCAAGGAACAAATCCAGTTTCTTCGTGTGTTGTTTTTAAAGACGCCCGCCCTGCAAAAAAAGAATATCGTCATTTTAATGTAAAATCGGTTAATGGTCCGAATGATTTTGCTTCAATGGAAGAAGTTGTTTATAGGAGGTATAAGCGTTTGATGGAGGAAAATCAATCTTTGCCACAATTGATTGTTATTGATGGCGGAAAAGGACAACTGGCATCTGCTTTAAATTCATTGGAAAAATTAGGATTAAGAGGTAAAATTTCAGTAATCGGTATAGCAAAGCGGCTTGAAGAAATTTATTTTCCTGGTGATTCGGTTCCTTTATATCTCAATAAAAATTCAGAAACTTTAAAAATAATTCAGCAATTGCGGGACGAAGCCCATAGATTTGGAATTACTTTTCATAGGAATAAACGTTCAGGTGAATTTTTGAAATCAGAGCTTGAAGGTATAAAAGGAATAGGAGAGAAGACCCGAATTGCAGTTTTGAAACAATTTAAAAGTGTCGAGAATTTAAAAAAGCAATCATTTAATGATATTGCTTCTGAAATAGGCGATTCTAAAGCTCGTTTAATATTCGATTATTATAAACTAAATTACTAAATCCGTAAAAGTTTATTTGTAAATTTTGTATTCAAAATTAAATCTATTTCTTTCTAAATAGATTTAATTACGGTATCTTTCTTCATTTTCAAGCATTCCAAGGTACGAATTATACCTGCTGATTGCAATTTCTCCGTTTTCAACTGCATTTTTTACTGCGCAATTGGGTTCGTGTGTATGCGTACAGTTGTAATACAAACAATCAGACAGTAAATTAAACATTTCCGGAAAATAATGTGAAATTTCCTCTTTGCTCATTTCTAGCATACCGAAACCTTTAATACCTGGAGTATCTATGATATACCCACCAAACTCCAGTTCGAACATTTCAGAATAAGTAGTGGTGTGCTTTCCTAAAAAATGGGCATTTGATATTTCTCCAGTTTTGAGATCAGCTCCTGGTTGTATCGAGTTTATAATGGTAGTTTTTCCAACGCCTGAATGACCAGAAAAAACATTGAATTTTCCATGCATCATTCGTTTTAGTTCTTCAATTCCCCAGTTATCTTGGGCTGATACCTTTAAACAGGTATATCCAATTTTTTCATAAACCTTAATCAATGAATCCATTTGATGGGTTAGTTCTTCATCGTAAAGATCAATTTTATTAAAGATTAAGTGACATGGAATTCGGTATGCCCCGGCAGAAACTAAAAAGCGATCGATAAATGTTGTTGTAGTTACTGGAAATTGAATTGTTACAATGAGAAAAGCTTGGTCGATATTTGCTGCAATAATGTGCGATTCTTTTGAAAGATTGGATGCTTTACGAATAATATAATTTTTGCGTGTTTCTATTTTATGAATTAAGCCAATAGTTTGTTTCCAATTGTCTTCAGTATTTGGTTCAGTAAACTCAACATAGTCACCAACAGCAATCGGATTTGTACTTCTGATACCTTTTAATCTTAAATTTCCTTTTATTTTGCATTCAATTTGATTTCCATCCTCAGTTTTTACAGTGTACCAACTTCCTGTAGATTTTATTACAATTCCTTTTTTCAATGTGTTGTTTTCTTTGATTAATAACCCTTATTTTCGTGAATTGATTAACCAAAGGTAGTAAAAATAGTGAAAAGCATTCTTAGTTATAATGTAAATGGCATTCGCTCGGCTTTGAGTAAAGACCTGATGGGATTTGTTTTAAACTTTAATCCTGATATTATTTGTTTACAAGAGACTAAAGCCCAGGCTGGCCAGATGTCTGAGATTGATTTTTTGAAAAATGGATATTATTTTAATTCTTTTTCTGCAGAAAAAAAAGGTTATAGTGGCGTTGCAATTCTCTCAAAAGTTAAACCTGATTATGTTGAATTCGGTATTGGAATCAAAAAGTATGATTGTGAAGGCAGGGTGATTAGGGCTGATTTTGGAGATATTACATACATTAGTGTATATTTTCCTTCCGGAACCACAGGAGGTTCTCGGCAAGACTTTAAAATGAGTTTTCTTACTGATTTTCAAAATTATCTGGAAGATTTAAGAAATTCCAGAGATAAACTTGTTATTTCTGGTGATTTTAATATTTGCAGGCTTTGGATCGATATTCATAATCCAGATAAACAGCTACTTACTTCAGGCTTTTTGCCTGAAGAACGAGAATGGTTTGCTAATTTTTTAGGGCTTGGGTACATTGATACTTTTAGAGAGATAAATGAAGAGAAAAATCAGTTTTCTTGGTGGAGTTATCGAGCTGGTGCTCGTTTTAATAATAAAGGATGGCGTATTGATTACAATATAGTAACTGAGAACTTAAAATCAGTTATTCTTGATGCGGGAATTCTATCACATGTTGTTCATTCTGATCATTGTCCAGTTTTGGTTAAATTAGATTTATAAACTTCTGATATTAAATATTTTATATTTAAAATGTTTCACGTGGAAACATCATTCTCTTTAGTTGAATTAGAATTTTTAAGTCGGTTAATCTAAATTTAACCCACCTTTTAGCTATAAAACTAAGAAAGGCGAAAAGTAATCTTTACTTTTCGCCTTTCTTCTATGATTATGTTGAATTATTTATTCCCAGTCGAGAATAATCTTGCCACAATTTCCTTCTTCCATAATTTTAAATGCTTCCTGATATTGGTCGGCAGGAAACCGATGGGTGATAACTGGCTCAATTTTTAAACCATTTGATAACATCATTTCCATTTGGTACCAAGTCTCATACATTTCACGTCCATAAATACCTTTCAGAGTAAGACCTTTGAAAATAAGTTTGCTCCAATTTATCTGGGTCGAAGAAGGTAATAGACCTAGTAATGAGACTTTTCCTCCATTATACATGTTTTCAACCATATCGTTAAATGCAACTGGAGAACCACTACATTCAAGCCCTATATCAAATCCTCCAACCATTCCAAGTGATTTCATAGCATCTTTGACACTTTCTTTTCGGGGGTCGATAACCATCGTTGCACCCATTTTTAATGCTAAATTTCGCCTGTATTCACTTAAATCAGTTCCAACTATATATCGGGCTCCGGCATATTTACAAACTGCTGCTGCCATCGAACCAATAGGCCCGCCAATTCCTGTAATTAATACATCTTCTCCTAGTAACGGAAAAGAAAGGGCTGTATGGGTTGCATTACCCAACGGATCCATTATGGACATTAAGTCATCCGATATTCTATCATCGACTTTGAGAACATTGCTTGCCGGAACAGATACATATTCTGCAAACCCGCCGTTACGGTTGACTCCGATACCAATTGTATGGTCACAAATATGTTGTCGTCCTCTGCGGCAATTTCTGCAAAATCCACAGGCTATATGACCTTCAACAGTAACTCTTTCACCGATATGAACGCGAGTTACTTCTGAACCTTTTTCTACTACTATACCAACATATTCGTGGCCTATTACAAGTGGTGTTTTAATAGTGTTTTGTGCCCATTCGTCCCATTTGTAAATGTGTAAGTCGGTGCCGCAAATGGCTGATTTCTTGATTTTCAATAAAACATCGTTGGGCCCAACGGTTGGCATTGGTACATCTTCCATCCAGATACCTTTTTCTGGTTTCGCTTTAACTATTGCTTTCATTTTTTAATGAATATTATGAGTATACAATATTAGTTTGTTTGTATTTTATAATTCAGAATGAATATCATATTTATAGTGTATGTTGTACTTATAAATAAAAAAGCCGCTAGTTAAACAAATAACTACGGCTCAGTATTTTATTTATAGCCTGACATTATTTGTTGAGGTTCCAAATTGATTTTAATGGGTATATTTCGAGTTTTTCTACCATCAATTCTCCTCCTGTATTAAAAAGGTAAATTCCATCAGCATTTTCAGTTGGGGTGAAGCATGAACTCATTACTGTTTTACCTTCGTTGGCAAAAATTTCAATTGAACTTCTATCTAGTAATATTTCGAGCTCTATAATACCATCAATTGGCTCAACCACAGCCGATTTTCCCATGCAGGTGAGTGTTTTGTTTCTTGTTTCATAGTTGATTTCAGTTCCGTTGTTTTTTTTATCCAAACGAACTACAAAACCAAAACTATCTGCATTTTTTATATTAAATTCACTAATAATATGCAGGCAATCACCTTTTGCGCTTTTTACCAGATTTTTATTTATCCCAGGGATTAGGTTCTTTTTCTCCCAGGTTTCGCCTTTCAAATGAAGTTGCTCAATTTCTTTAATTGGTTTTCTGACTAAACGAATGCCCTCAGTGTATTTTTTTAAAGATAATTCACATGGAAATGTCATTTGTCCATTAAAAGGCATTCCCGGAAATTCGCCTCCGCGCATCCATGCAATTTGAATAGTCCTTCCATCGCCTTCTGGAATATTGCTCCACGTTTGTGTAGCATAATAATTGGCTCCGAAATCACTCTTTCTTTTGCTCGATTCAGGATTAAACTTATCTCCATCAAATGTCCCGATAACATAACTTCCATCACCATCGAAAAGTACCCATTTTTTTTCGTCGTTTCTCCTATTTACAGGAAGTTCAACTAAATCAGGACATTCAAAAAATCCCGGAATATGACTTTTCAACGTCCAATTAATTAAATCTTTAGATATATAAAATGACACTCCTTTTGCTGATTCTTTATTTTCGGGTTTTCGATACAGAGCCATAACGTATTGTTTACTTGGTTCATGCCAAAAAACTTTTGGGTCGCGGGCATCGTCGGTTGGATCGAACGGAATAATCGGATTTTTTTCATATTTTTTCCAGGTTCTACCTTTGTCGTTGCTATATGCAAGTCGTTGACCGCAGTGCTGGCTTGTATAAAATAGTAAAATTGTTTTTTCTTCGCCCGATTGTAAGCCAGTTACATTGTTAATGTCAACCAATCCACTTCCGGAGAAAGCAGTACATTCAATCGAATCTTTCGAATCATTGTCGGGGTAAAGTGCTATTGGCAGATGTTCCCAATGAACTAAATCGGTTGAAACAGCATGTCCCCAGTGCATGTATCCCCACTTGGTTCCAAATGGATTATACTGATAAAACATGTGATATTCACCCTTGTAATACACTAATCCATTGGGGTCGTTATGCCAGTTTTTTTCAGGAGTAAAATGGAATTGAGGTCGGTAAAGTTCATCAAATGTTTTTACGGGTTTTCCTGCTGTTACACACAATAAACTTATAAAAAACATAAAAATAGTAAGTGAACATTTCATCAGTGAATAGTTTTAATTATTATGGACTGACGGAACTAACGTGTTGCGTATTATTTTTTTCATTATCGTTTATATTTGTTGCAACATGTTTGTTTCATAGTTTAATTGTTATTGTCAAGTTGAAGGCAAATATAGCCTAAAAATTGTGATTATTTCTTTTACATTTGGCTACAAGTTGCCTTGAAAATAGGCTATTATCTATTTAGATTCCTATTGAGATGATTTGCTGAAAATTAATTTTTTGGAAATGACAAGGATTCAGACTTTTATGATATTCCTATTTATTGTGTCTTTAGCTAATGGTCAGGAAATTTGGACCAAAAATGCTGTAAAGCCACATCCTCTTGCTTGTTTTGCATCGCATGAAGTACATAAAGTTTTTGTTAAGCCCCCTCTTTCGTTAAAATCAGCCTCAGCCAGAAAGGCCAATATTGTAGTCGATTACATTGATTTTCCAGATAATGCAAAAATTGCTTTTCAGTATGCCATTGATATTTGGAAAGATTTGGTTTATTCGCCTGTTACAATTCATGTGAAAGCTACCTGGGAAAGTCTTGATAAAGATGTACTTGGAAGTTGCTCCCCGTCAAATTATTATACTAATTTCAATTCAACCCAGATTTGGAATTGTTATTATCCGGTTGCTGTAGTTGAAAAAATGCTGGGTAAAGAAGTTAATTCTGGTGACTATGAGATTGATGCGTCATTCAATAAAGATTTTACCAACTGGTATTTTGGAACCGATGGTAATACTCCAATCAATAAATATGATTTTGTGACTACTGTTTTGCACGAATTTGCCCATGGTTTAGGATTTAATGGTTTTTTCTATACCGATAGCCGAAACAGAGGTGGTTATGGTGGTAGCGACAGGTTCGCTTCAGTATTCGATCAGTTTGTTCAAAATAAAAATGGCGAGAATCTTGTTAATACCAGTGTGTTTACTAACCCTTCTACAAAATTGTATCAGAATTTTACTTCTGGTTGGTTGGTTTTTAATTCAAAATTAAATGAGAATAATTTGCCTAGGTTATATGCACCAACAACCTGGGATAGCGGATCGAGTATTTATCACTTGAATGATGCAACTTATCCGGCAGGAAATGAGAATGCTTTGATGACACATGCACAAAGCCTGGGAGAAGCTAATCACGATCCAGGATCAAAAACAATGGCTATTTTAAATGATATTGGCTGGAAAACGACCACAATAAAACATACACCGGTAAAAGATATTGAATTTGTAACGGAGCCTGTTAGTTTCGATGCACAAATTGAAAGCGATTTTGATCTTGATTCGACCAGCCTTTATTTGGTGTATTCGACCAGTAAATTTCAGAAAGTTGACTCTGTTGCATTGAAAAAAACATCGGTACCCACGGTGTTTAATGCTAAATTTTCTCCGGCACAAAGCAGTACCATTCAGTATTATTTAAGGGCCAGAGATGTTAAAAAGCGTACGTTTGTTTTACCGTCGAATGCACCGAACCGGTATTTCAGTTTTACTACCGGACTTGATAAAACCGCCCCGGTAATAGTTCACGACCCTGTGAAATATATTCTTTCAACTAATCCTTCGGTTAAAATTGAGGCAACTGTAATTGATAATATTGGAATTAAATCGGTTGGTGTGGAATATTTTGTGAATGGAGGTACAATAAAACAATTTGAATTGATCAACGACAGCATTGATAACTATTCGGGGATCATAAGTTTTGCGACTGGAACAATTCAGGGTGGTGATGTAATTAGCTATAGAATTGTTGCAACCGATAATTCGTCGCAGAACAATGTGAAAAGGTTTCCTGATGCCGGCTACAATACTTTTAAAGTTGAAGCTATACAAAACCCTGTAGACAAATATATTACCAATTTTAACACAACGAATTCTGATTTTATTGGAACTGATTTTTCTGTTTCTGCTCCATCAGGTTTTGATAATGCCGGATTGAATAGCGCTCATCCATATTTAAGTTCTGATACTGACAATGTAAGTTGGAATTTCATGGCAATACTTCGTTACCCGGTTGTTTTAAATACAAAAGGGAAAATGACTTTTGATGAAATTGCGCTGGTTGAACCTGGTGGGACTGGTGCCAAATTTGGTGATTCTGATTTTTTCGATTATGTGATTATTGAAGGGTCGACAGATAATGGTATTACCTGGAAACCTCTGGCCGATGGTTACGACTGTAACTTAGAGCAATCGTGGCTAGATAGATGGAACAGTTCTGTTTCGGGAAACAACAGTACTGCCGTTGCCACCAAAGATTTGTTTGTTAAGCATGAAATAAACATGCTGGCCAATGGTAACTTTAAAACCGGAGACACGATTTTGGTTCGGTTTCGTTTGTTCTCCGATCCGTATTCGCACGGGTGGGGCTGGATCATTGACAACCTGGCCATTCAGGATGTTGAGACAGCAATAAATCCGGTGGCACTCTCGGCTGGTGAAGTGCGCATTTTTCCCAATCCGGCAAAAGACTTGCTCAATCTTTCAATCGATTCGCAAAATTTAATACACAGCATTCAGCTTAAAGTATTCACAGCTTCAGGAGAATTGGTTTTTGTACAGACATATCCGGTTGATTCGCATGTTTTCAACACAGCTGTTGATATCAGCAAATTTGTTTCAGGCTTGTATTTGGTTACCATTGAGCCTGACAACGGATCGGTAATTACGCGAAAAGTGGTGGTTGAGTGATTGATTCCGAACGAATTAACTTTAATTATTTGTTAAGAAAATAAACTCATACTTCTGAAATTCAATGCGGTAGAAATTCAAATACTGGAGTTTTTTCTCTTTTATTTGCCCGATCGTTTAAATTGAAAGAAAAATTCTATATTTGCCAACATATTGAAAGCAAAATGAAAGTCACAGCTAACAACAGTTTTTATTATTGGTTTTATTACTTCTGTTTCCATATCGGGATCGGCAGGTAATGTCTTGTTGTTACAAAAGATATTCTACAAAAGGGTCCCGACATAATCGGGGCCCTTTTGTATTTTATTCAAAGCCCCCTTCCAGTTCTCCCGAGGGGGAAAGCTTTAGGAGGAAAATTTGCGAAGGAATACATTTTGAAATATTGATGGTGCAGATAATATTGATACAAATATGACACTTGCTTTTTGAAGCCTTCCCATCGGGGAGGTTTGGAGGGGCTTAAAAAACGAAATATGAAACTTACAGTAATTGGTTTGGGACTTATTGGCGGATCGATGGCCAAAGATCTTCGTAAAGCAGGTTTAGCCAAAGAAGTGGTTGGAGTAGATGCCAATCCTGAACACGCAGAAGAAGCAGTTCGCCTGGGGATTGCTGATCGGGTTGAAACACTGGAAAATTCGTTGATTGGCGCCGATTTGGTGCTGATTTCAATTCCGGTTGACAAAATGGTTGGCACCTTGACAAAAGTATTGGATTTGATTTCGGACCAAACAACTGTTATCGATGTTGGTTCAACTAAAAAAGCAATTGCCCTGGCAGTTGAAAACCATCCACATCGCCGGAATTACGTTGCTGCTCATCCCATGTCGGGAACTGAAAATTCGGGACCGACGGCTGCTCTGGAAGGTTTGTTCGAAGGCAAAATCAACATTATCTGCGATCAGGAGAAAAGTGGCCCTTTGCATTTGGCTTTTGCCGAAAAAGTTTTCCAGATTTTGGGCATGAAACAAGCCTACATGACATCGGATGAGCAGGACCACAGCACGGCATTTATTTCACATCTTCCGCACGTTGCCGCTTTTGCGCTGGCCAACGCGGTGCTCGATAAGGAAGATCGCGAAATTATATTCGATCTGGCCAGCGGTGGTTTTAATTCCACTGTTCGTTTGGCCAAAAGTTCTCCTGAAATGTGGGGCCCTATTTTTCAACAAAACAAACAGTATGTTGTTGAATCGATCGACATTTACATTAAACACCTGAAAGCCTTCAGAAAAAGTATAGAAACCGATCCGGAAGAAATGGTGGAACTGATGAAGAATGCTAACCGCATTCGCGGAATCCTGGCCGGAGAAGGCGGTTCGCTGGTTAAAAATGAAAAGACAATAATTAAACTTTATACCAAATAGCAATGGCGATAGATTTAGAAATTAACCCGATTAAGCACTGGTTGCCACAGATTAACAACCCGCTTATTATTGCGGGTCCATGCAGCCTCGAAACAGAGGAACAGGCCATGGACACTGCCCGTCAACTTGTAAAAGACCACCGTGTATTTGTATATCGTGGCGGTGTTTGGAAACCACGCACACGTCCCGGTAGTTTCGAAGGTATTGGAAGTATTGGTTTGAAATGGTTGCAAATGGTTCGCGAAGAAACTGGTATGCCTGTTGGAACCGAAGTAGCGAATGCACAACATACTGAAGAAGCATTGAATGCCGGATTAGATGTGCTGTGGATTGGAGCACGTTCAACCGCCAGTCCCTTTGTTGTACAGGAGATTGCCGATGTGGTAAGAGGTACCGATGCGGTTGTAATGGTTAAAAACCCGGTAAACCCCGATGTACAGCTTTGGGTTGGAGCTTTCGAAAGGCTTAGCCAGGCCGGGATAAAAAATATGGTGGCCATTCACCGCGGATTTACGCCTTTTCGCGAATCGCAGTACCGGAATTACCCGAACTGGAAAACAGTTATTGAATTGCGCCGTTTGATGCCGAATTTGCCTATTATTTGCGACCCGAGCCACATCTCGGGCAAGCGCGAATATTTGTACGAAATAAGCCAGAAAGCTTTCGATATGGGCCTCGACGGGTTGATGATCGAATCGCACCGAGACCCTTCGTGCGCATTGAGCGATAAAGAGCAGCAGTTAACTCCATCAGATTTGGCTAAATTACTCGATCGTTTGGTTATCCGTAACGTGTCGTCGGGCAACAAACAGTTCGAAAACCAGTTGGAATTGCTTCGTAACCGTATTGATGCACTCGACCGCGAATTGCTCGAAACTCTTTCGGCACGTATGGAAATTGCTCGCCAGATTGGTCTTTACAAAAAGGAAAACAATGTAACGGCTTTCCAGGTAGGTCGTTTTTCTGAACTGATGGAAAAGCGTATGAAATTAGGCGAAAGCCTGAATTTGAATCCGAACCTCGTTCAACAATTATTCCACCATATCCACGAAGATTCGGTTCGTATGCAAACCGAAATTATGGATCAGGAATAGGGAGAAGGCTAAGACAAAAGAAAGCCGGTTGGGAATGATTTTCCTGTCCGGCTTTTTTTTTGTTCTGCCTGCAGTATGTTGTTGCCGTATTCTTCAGGCCAGTTTACCGATAAAGCATTTCAAAACCCCAAATCTCAATCTTATCAGGGTTGTTGCGCCTGAGTATTTTGCATTCCCCGGTTACGTTTCACTTCACCGAGGGGTCAATCACAGTCAACTCCTTCGAGTTGAAATTTGATTTTGACACTGCGAATTAATGCGGTCTAAACGCTTATACCAATAAGAATAATTCATTGTCAGGGTAAAAACGCAAGCTTAAATGCGACATTATTTCAATAAAATGTTTGCGTTTTTGACCTTACAACAGAAGGATGAAAAACACATTATTTATTTGCCTGAGCATTTGGACCGGATCACAGATTGGTGATTAAGAGGCGCTGATTGCAAATCAGCACCAGTGGCTGCGAAGATCGTAACATATCAGGAGGAGCGGGGCACCCTGGAAGAACAATAATTGATTATGTTTTTTACTTCTTGATAAATGTTGTTGATTGAAAATACATAATTATTTGTTATAAATACATAATTTTTAAAAAGAAATTAGTAATTTGCATAAGAAATTCCGAATTCATTGATGTACATTAATAATAGCCTTGAGAAACTTGTGGTTATGTAATATAAATTGATGATTAGGGTGACGAAATCGATAATTACGATAAAGAAATCGATGATTAGAGTGGCGAAATTGATGATTGTGATGAAGAAGTCGATGATTAAGGTGACGAAATTGATAATTACGATAAAAAAATCGATGATTAGAGTGACGAAATTGATGATTGTGATGAAGAGGTCGATGATTAAGGTGACGAAATCGATAATTACGATAAAGAAATTGATGATTGCGTGATGGATTTTGAATGTTGAGCCTGAGAAATGAGGATTAGAGAGGGGAGGTAATTGATAATTATAAAGAATTAAACTGTTTGTAGAGATCGTTTCCCTTGTATATTATTAACTTATAATTGTTTAATTATGAATGCTAATCAAGAAAACAAATTGAACATGTATTATGTAGTGAAAAATACATGTGAAAAGTACCAGGCTACATGGAGCACAAACGCTGTTTTTGCGGCAAGTTATAACCTTTGGGTTGCGAAAATACCGCTGATTGAACAAAACAGGGATGCTCAAATTACTGAAATGACAGGTGTTACTACTGACACAGCTACCAAACGGCAAACAATGATTGAGAAAGCTTTGTTTATCGAGAACAGGTTGCAATCGTTGGCAACAGTAAGCGGTAATGCCGAGTTACTCGAAAGTGTGCAATATTCGGCTTCCGGTCTGAAAAAGGCCCGTATTGCAGATGCTATTGGCGTTTGCAATGTGATACTTTCGAAAGCGAGCGCCAACGCTGCCAACCTTGGAATTTATGGAGTTACTACGGCTATGGTAACCGATTTACAGGCAGCAATCGCGGCATACTCAGGTTCGCTTGCCAAGCCCAAATCGGCCATATCGCAAATCAAAACGGCAACCGAAAACCTTGCTGCACTTTTTAAAGAATCGTACATCCTTTTAACCAAACGGCTCGATCTGGACATTGAACTTTTCAAAACTTTGAAGCCCGATTTTTACAGTCAATATAAAACGGCCCGGATTATTGTTGATGCTGGCAGTGGTACAAATTATGTTTTGGGCAGTGTTATCGTTTCCGGGAGCGGTGCACCGCTCAAAGGGGTCACATTTACCTTTGTGGCCGAGAATAATGGACTAATGAAAGCCGCCTCGAACGAAATGCCAAAACCGCTTGTTAAAAAGAGCGCTGCCAAGGGTAAATTTCGTACCTCGCTTACCGAGGGAATTTACACTGTAACTGTTGCCAAAATTGGTTTTAAGGAACAGGTTATTGCTGTAACCGTTGCTAAAGGCGAAACAACCAGACTGAATGTTGAGCTTGAAAAGAACTAAAAACAGGGTTTGAACTATGCCCTCTGCTCATCGTGATGTGAGTAAGAATGGCGAACGTGGAAGCTGTCTAAAAAGAAAAAATTAACCACAAAGTATCACAAAGTGGCTGCTCAAAGTACCACTAAGTATTTGATAATTAGTTTGAAGTTCTTTGTGTTTTCTTGTGAAAACTTGGTGTTCTTTGTGGTTTCAGGACTTTTTGGACAGCCTCTTTTATTTCTTGATTTTTAATCGGGCTCTGCCGCATCAAATACAACAGTTTGCTATTTTTATGCTTGTAGGGATCAATAATAAAATGTTTGCGTTTTTGACCTTACAACAGAAGGATGAAAAACACATTATTTATTTGCCTGAGCATTTGAGCCGGATCACAGATCGGTGATTAAGAGGCGCTGATTGCAAATCAGCACCAACGGCTGCGAATAGCATAGCACAAATCCGGATGAGCTTGGGTTTGCGTTACATACAAAGCCTGATGGGGTACGAAAGCAGCAAGACCACTGAGATTTACACTCACATTACTACAAAAGGTTTCGATCGGATACAAAATCCATTGGATATATTTGATTTTTAAAGTGAATATCATAAATTTGATTACGAAGCTTGAGGCTGATTTTCAATTCAAAGCAATTCATTTTTAAACTCAACCTAATTACTATCGACAATGAAACACGAATTAGATACATTTCACACAATCAATGTTTTAACGGATACAGCCCACTCGGGCTAATGCGAATATATCCACAATTCTGTGGATATACAGATGTTGGCTGTCACCTTATAGAGCCCCAACTAACATGAGACAGACTAATAAACAACTACAATCCGCATATTAGACAAAACTCATTTTGGATACAACATACCTTGGTTTGACTAAATGGAGATTCGATTTTCTTTTGTCCTTTGCAGTATTATTTAAAACAGCAAAAAATGACAACAAAAAACTGGACAACAGACAACATTCCTTCGCAGCAAGGAAAAATTATTTTAATTACGGGTGCAAATAGCGGAATTGGCTTGGAAGCTTCAACAGTATTGAGTGGCAAAGGAGCGCATATCATTATGGCAGTTCGTAATAAAGAAAAAGGAAGAGAAGCCGTTATAAAAATTCAAGAAAAGTACCCAACTGCACAACCTGATTTAATGCAACTGGACTTATCAGACTTCAATTCAATCCGTAAATTTTCAGAAGAGTTTCATGCTAAGTATGACCAACTGCATTCCCTAATCAATAATGCAGGCATTATGAATCCTCCAAAGCGGGAAGTAACCAAGCAGAATTTTGAAATTCAATTCGGTACAAACCATTTAGGACATTTCTTACTTACAGGATTGCTTTTGGACACCCTTAAAAAAACACATGGTTCACGCATTGTTGTTCAAACTAGCCTTGCACATAAGGACGAATGGGTAAAACCGGATATACATTTTGATGATTTAAACTGGGAAAAATCGTATAACAGGTTGCAGGCATACGCTCAAAGTAAATTAGCCAATATGTTATTTGTTTATGAGTTGGATAGAAGACTAAAGGTTCACAATTTAAGCACTATTATTACTGCATCTCATCCTGGAGTGACGAAAACCAATCTTCAAAAAACATCAGGTTTCTTTATGTCTATATTGACTAATCTGATGGGACAAAATGTAGAAATGGGAGCTTTGCCTATTTTAAGAGCCGCTACCGAAGAAAATCTGATTGGGTCGGAGTTTTTTGGACCCGCTAAAATGAAAGAAGTTCGAGGTTATCCGAAAAAGGTCGAATCAAGCGATAAATCACATAGCAAGGAATTGGCTAAAAAACTTTGGGAGGTTTCAGAAAAACTTACAGGAATCACTTACAACTTCAACAAACCATGAAATCACAAAACACAAGGTTCTTGACCATCAATTCTATTTCGGAATTGTATAAGTTATTGGGCTTGTCCAAACCTTGGCATCCCTTGATTGGAGTAATTAAGTTAGAAGAATTAAAGACTCTGGATTTTGACAAGTCGGTGAGTTTCACTATGAATTTCTATATGATTACCTTGAAACGTGGTGTTCAGGGTAAAATTAAATATGGACAGAATTATTACGATTTTGACGAAGGCGTTTTAGGATTAATGGAACCGGGGCAAATTATTTCTATTGAAGGCGAAAACGATAACCAGATAAAAGGCTGGTGGCTAGTCTTTCACCCTGATTTAATTCGTCATTATCCGTTAGGCAAAGCAATAAAGAACTATGGTTTCTTTTCTTATGCCGTTCATGAAGCATTACATCTTTCGGACAAAGAAGAAGGAATGTTGGAAGTAATAATGAAAAACATTGAGCAGGAGTATTACACTTCCATTGACCATTATAGCCAAGATGTAATGGTTTCTCATTTAGAATTATTGCTCAATTACACAAACCGTTTTTACAACAGACAATTCATTACTCGTAAGCCAGCAAGCAACGAATTACTCATCAAACTGGAAAATTTATTAACCGAATATTTTAACGGAGATCAAGTTTTGCAGTCAGGACTTCCCTCCGTTCAATATCTAGCTAGCAAACTAAATGTTTCGCCCAACTATTTAAGCGATATGCTTAGAACCCTGACAGGACAAAACACACAACAACACATACACAATAAACTAATTGAAAAAGCAAAAGAAAGATTAGCAACAACAAATTTATCAGTCAGTGAAATTGCTTACAAACTGGGTTTTGAGCATCCACAATCATTCAACAAATTATTCAAGAGCAAAACGAATTTATCACCGCTTGAATATAGGACTTCATTGACCTAAAAGACAATGTCAAAAAAAGGCGGACAGCCAACAAGGGCTCATAAGCAATTGGGGTTTAAGTTGTTGGGCGTGCGTCGCTCTCGCTTGCAAGCTTTCTGCACAGTTGAAAGGAAGCGTCCAAGAAGTCCCCAACTGCTCATAGCCCCGTCCGTTATGCGCCATATTAGGTTCGCCACACTTAGAAATTAGAACATTGTATGAGATATATAATTTTTGCATTTTCGGTTTTCATTTTTCTTAGCTGTAACTCGACAGGACAAACGGGATATAATAAGATTAGCTCCAAAGACATTAAGACAGATTACGTTGTCGACACAAAAGGAGCAGTTCTTGACACTTTCCCTTCCTGGTTAAAATTGGTTAAGAGTTATTCATTTGGAGACGTAGATACTTCTCGGACATTTCTACCTGATTCAAAGATTGCGCTTGAATTTGCAAGACTTGTTCTCAACCCAATTTATGGAAAGAGTACGATGAACTCTGAAGAACCTTTTAATGTGGAATTAATTGACAACAAATTCTGGTTTATAAGCGGGACTTTTCCCAAAGGACAATCCAAAGGAGGAGTAGCTGAGATTTTGTTTTCAAAATATGATTGTAAAATTTTGTATTTATCCCATGGAAAATAGAAATACGGCGCATAATAAATAGGACTCTGAGCGGCGTGCAACGCCTAGTCTCGCCTGAGGCGAGATTGAACTATATCTCGACAAGTTCGATACACCGCACCCGCCGGGATCGGAGCTATGCAGTTAGCGACCGATTTTGAGTTTTTGAAGGAAATTAATGAGATAACGTTCTTTGACGTATTGCAGGTTTTTGTGCTTTTATGGTTTCACAGTACTGGTAAAATCGTGTTTGGGCACCTGTTTTTAGTCCTTATTTGCTGGCAATTGGGCATGACTTTCCCATGTACGCCAACTTGCGGACAACATTTTCAAACTCAGGAACAAGCACAATGGCCTGCTCAACAATAGTAAGTCCCGATTTCTTTCTCATAATCAGAAATTTTTGTTGTGATTAATTCCTGAGAATAGGAAGAATCGGGTACTTTTAATACAGCTATCCGCGAAGGCGGATTTAGTTCAACAAAGTGTAAAAATAATAGCCGGTTTAGAAGGTTCTTTAACAGAATTAGTCCGCTTCAAATTTGTAGTATTCCGATAAGAAATTTGCCCGCAAACGGCTACTATTCTTACACTGAACGTTATAACCCATTATAATAAAGCAAAACATGAAAGTATCACTTTTGATTTTAGGATTATTAATCTCTTCAATGGTTGTTAACGCCCAGATTTTGAGAAATGATTACAAGATAATCGGAGACTCATTAAATATTTATAAATCGGTAGACGACATTTTAAGACTCAAGGACTTTCAAAACAAAGTTGTTTATGTCGATATTTGGGGAACTCGATGCGGACCATGTTTAGGGGAATTTAATTTCTTGCCTGAATTGAAAGACCGATTTAGAAATGATTCGATTGAGTTTTTGTATTTATGTTGTCCGTATGTTTTGGAATGGGATAACAAGAATGCTGTTTTATGGAGAGAATTAATCAAAAAACACCATTTGACAGGCACAAATATTTTAATGTCTGCAGAATGCTATATGAAAGGTTTTTTTGAGAAATATAAAGACAAAGTGGCTAAAATGTATTTTATTCCTACTTATTTACTAGTCGACAGACATGGAAATATTGTAGATTTTAATGCACCAAGACCATCAAGTAAAAAAGTATTGTACGACAAAATTGAATTATTACTAGGAAAGAATAACGGGTTATAACATCAGCGACCCGTCAAGTGCGGATTCGGTGGTTTTCGGTGGGCATCTTTCCGCTCGTGCCGTTTTTCGGTTTGATCTTGCCTGAGGCGAGACAATCCGCCTCTGCGTGTCTTCATACGTATAGCCAATGGTAGGGCGACTTTACAAAAATTATGAGCTTAGACTGCAATTCTATTGCGGTGAAAAAACAAAATTATCGCCGCATATTTGCGGTAATTAATTTATATATTTACCGCACAATACGAATAGGTAATGGCAAAATACATTTACGAGTATCAAAACTGGACAGATTTTTCGTGGCATGACAAAGCGATAAGTGTTGTGTTTGGTGAGGTACGGCTTATGCAAGGGAAAATAATAGGACAAATGAATGCTTTGGGCTTTTCTGCTAAAGAAGAAGCCACGCTAACCGCCTTAACCTTAGATGTTGTGAAATCGTCAGAAATTGAAGGCGAAATCCTTAATTATGACCAGGTACGTTCGTCAATCGCAAGGCGCTTGGGTATAAACACTGCCGGACTTGTATCAAGCAGCCGCCACATTGAAGGCGTTGTAGAAATGATGCTTGATGCTACCCAGCGATACTCTTTACCTTTAACCGAAAAACGTTTGTTTGGTTGGCACGCAGCACTTTTCCCCACAGGTTACAGCGGACCTTACTCAATAGAAGTGGGACGATACAGAACTGGTGAAATGCAAGTTGTCTCGGGCGCGATGGGCAAAGAAAAAGTGCATTACGAAGCGGTAAAGCCTGAGTTAGTAAAAACAGAAATGGACAAATTTTTGAATTGGTTCAATAATGAAAACTATCTTGACCCTGTTTTGAAAGCCGCCATAGCACACTTTTGGTTCATTATCATCCACCCCTTTGATGATGGAAACGGCAGAATTGGAAGAGCCATAACCGACATGTTGCTTGCCCGTGCCGAAGGCAGTAGAGAACGTTTTTACAGTATGTCTAGCCAAATATTATCCGAACGCAAAATCTATTACGAGGTATTGCAAAAAGTGCAACATAGTTCAGGAGACATTACAGAATGGATCGATTGGTTTTTGCATTGTCTAAAAAATGCGATGCTCTCCACCGAAAGCACCACACAGAAAATAGTACGTAAAGCTGAGTTTTGGAAATTACACGAACACACGCGCATCAACGAAAGGCAACGCTTAATACTTAACAAACTCTTTGACAATTTTGAAGGGAAATTACAAACCTCAAAATGGGCTAAAATTGTCAAAACCTCTACCGACACTGCCTTACGGGATATAAAAGACTTGGTAGAAAAAGGCATATTGAAACAAACTGACGAAGGAGGACGAAACGCAAACTATGAATTAGTAGACTTTAAATTAGAATAACCACTGGCTATAATAAATAAGACTCTGAGCGGCGTGCAACGCCCAGTCTCGCCTAAGGCGAGATTGAACTATATCTCGACAAGCTCGATACACCACACCCGCCGGGATTGGGGCTAAGGACTTAGCGACCGATTTATGGTTTTTGGATTCAATTAAATGAGATAACGTTCTTTGACGTATTGCAGGTTTTTGTGCTTTTATGGTTTCACAGCACTGGTAAGATGGTGTTTGGGCACCTGTTTATGGTCGTTTTTGCTGGCATTTGGGCATACGTTTCCTACGTACGCCAACTTGCGGACAACATTTTCAAACTCAGGAACAAGCACAACGGCCTGCTCAACAATAGTAAGTCCCGATTTCTTTCTCATAATCAGAAATTTTAAAGTGAATAATTCCTGAGAATAGGAAGAATCGGGTAATTTTAAAACAGCTATCCGCGAAGGCGGATTTAGTTCAACAAGCAGTCATAAAACATTGGGGGTTAAGTGGTTATTTGAGCTTTTGTTCTCGCATCAAAGTTCGTTGTACCTTGATAGTGAAGTGACTCCGAAATCCCCAACGTTTCATACCGCCACCGTTACCATGCATTAAAAAAATATCAACATCCTGATAGTTAAGGCAATATTCAAAATGTTTTTATAGATTTGTAAAAAACATAATAATGACTGAATCTGCAATTAAAATATACGAAACAGATGATGGCCAGACCAAAATTGATGTAAAGTTTGATAATGAAACGGTATGGCTGACTCAAAAACAAATGGCTCAGTTGTTTGATAAGGACTCTGATACAATAGGACTTCACCTCAAAAATATATATCAATCTGGTGAGTTAGAGGAACTTTCAACTACCGAGGATTCCTCGGTAGTTCAACAAGAGGGTAAAAGACAAGTACAACGAATAATAAAGTTATACAATCTAGATGCAATTATTTCTGTTGGATATCGAGTAAATTCAAAACGTGGAATACAATTTCGAATTTGGGCAAGTGGAATAATAAAGGAATATTTGTTAAAAGGGTTCGTAATTGATAATAAACGATTAATTCAACAAAATAATCAATTAAAAGAACTTCAAACATCTTTAAAAATACTTGGAGATTCTTTCAAGTTCAAAAAGTTGACAGGAGACGAAAGTATCGGTCTATTGAATATAATTACAAAATACGCATACGCATTAGATATTTTAGACCAATATGATTATCAAAGACTTGAGATAAATAATACTTCAGGCAAGGAGCATTATCAATTGACATATGATGAAGCAATGGCTCAGATAAAATTGGCAAAAAAGTTCCACGGAAATAGTGATTTGTTTGGGCATGAAAAAGACGATTCTTTTAAAAGTTCCATATCAACTATTTATCAAACTTTTGATGGGATAGATTTGTATCCGAGCATTGAGGAGAAAGCTGCAAATTTGTTGTATTTCATAACTAAAAACCACTCATTTTCTGACGGAAACAAACGCATTGCAGCATTCTTGTTCTTGTATTTCCTAGAACACAATGGAATATTATTTGATGACAGCGGAAATAAACGTATTGCAGATAATACTCTTGTTGCTTTGACCTTAATGATTGCGGTTAGTAAGCCTGAAGAAAAAGACACTATGACAAAGGTGATTGTGAACTTGATTAATAAAAATAATTAACGCATGGTAATAAATAGGACTCTGAGCGGCGTGCAACGCCCAGTCTCGCCTGAGGCGAGATTGAACTATATCTCGACAAACTCAATATACAACACTCGCCGGGATTGGGGCTAAGGACTTAGCGACCGATTTATGGTTTTTGGATTCAATTAAATGAGATAACGTTCATTGACGTATTGCAGGTTTTTGTGCTTTTATGGTTTCACAGCACTGGTAAGATGGTGTTTGGCAACCTGTTTATGGTCGTTTTTGCTGGCATTTGGGCATGACTTTCCCATGTACGCCAACTTGCGGACAACATTTTCAAACTCAGGAACAAGCACAATGGCCTGCTCAACAATAGTAAGTCCCGACTTCTTTCTCATAATCAGAAATTTTAAAGTGAATAATTCCTGAGAATAGGAAGAATCGGGTAATTTTAAAAAGCTATCCGCGAAGGCGGATTTAGTTCAACAATCTGTATATGTCATAGCCGGTTTTGTAGGTAATTGCAGGTTCATCACCCGCATCAATCTTTCGCCTCGGTTGAAAGGAAAGTCGCTCCGCAATCCCTTACAGGCCATATTGTCAAACGTTGTAGCCAATGCCAGTCGCTCGCAATCAGCATCCATAATAATAGATACTGATAACAATTTTTTGTAAATTAGCTGTATGGGAAAAGACAAAGAAATAGGACTTGATTTCATAATTGATAAGTTGACCAACAGTATTGAAAACGTGGTTACAGGAGATCGTTTTGCAACCGAAATTTCTATATTGACAGCTAATGACCTCAAAACAGCAACGACAAAAAACGGTTGGCTTTTTAACTGGAAAGACGAGTATAAAGAACCTGCACGAGAAGTTTATAAACTAACCATTGTAAATAACCCGACAATTATTCAAGGTCTGATAAGTCTAGAAGTAAAATCCGACCACGTTTATATGCACTTGGTTGAGAGTGCTCCTTTCAATAAAGGCAAAACAAAAATGTATTCAGGTGTTCCTGGAAACTTGGTAGCTTTTGCATGCAAACTATCATTTCAACGTGGACACGAAGGCAATGTTTCTTTTCTTTCCAAGACACAGCTCGTTGACCATTATATCAAAACACTTGGAGCATTTCATTTTGGAGGCAGAGTAATGATTATTGAAACACAAGCTGCCTTAAAACTCATTAATAAATATTTTCAAGGCAAATAAGATGAAAACAAAAAAAATAGATTTAGATGTGGACTATATCGGTGGACAAGGTTCCTTAACTGACGCCGAGGAAAAGGCTCTTAGCGAATTCTTCAAACAAAGTAAAAAAACATCAATTAAGGCTGGCAATAAAAGAACCAAGCCAGTTAAACGCCCAAACATCACCGCATAAATTATTGACAAACAAGTCACTGGCTACAATATCAACTACCCGTCAAGCGCGGGTTCAGTGGTTTTCGGGGTGCAGTTTTCCGCTTGGGCTACTTTTCGGCTTCCTACGTTAGGTGGCATTTGAGAATCACTGATAATGAGAATAGTGACATGAAATAATAAAATGAATATCCGTCTAAGTACCTAAGCTATCCTTTGCCGTCAGCTTTACAGACTGTGTGAAAATTGCAATTTAATTCCAAATTGAATTTTTTCGCTTTTCATGTTTTCATCCATTGGGGATTTTAGCATTTTACAAATTTTTATTTTCAATGTGCTATTTTCTGCATTTTTGTATTTTGGAGGGGGCAAAAAGTGAGTTTTAACTCACTTTTCATGCCATCGCCAACTGATATTTCCTCATTTTAATAATCAGCTCTGACATTGGGGCGCAACCGATCAGCCGCTTCAGGTTATAAGCGGCGGTGTAATAGTCGAGCTCTATCTGAGCCTTTGTTTTTCCTTTCAAGAGTAGGTTAAACTTCCCCATCAGCATTTTGATCGTACCAAATGGGTGTTCCACTACCTGTTTGCGTTCCCTGACCTGTTGCCTGGCGAATGCACCCTCCATTTTTTCTTTGTACTGGTCAATGCGCTGTTGATCAACATTGCGTTTCAAAGTCCTCCCTGTCTTGGATTTTGTACATTTGGCATGCACTTCACACCCTTGGCATTCGTGGCATTTATAAACGTTGTAGAATGCAGCGCTGTGCTGTATATTTTTAATAAACAACACGAGTTCCTTCCCTTGACTGCATGTATAGGTGTCGCTATTTTTGTCGTAAACAAAACAAATACCTTCTTTTTCTGATTTATCTCGTTTGGTTTCAGCCAGTGGAATATAGCATTGTACCGTTCCGTCCTTTTCGATATCAAGTATCTGGGTTGTATTGCTATATCCTTTGTCTGCCAATACTTTTGTGGGGGAAATCCCTGTCTGTTCTGTAACAGAATCCAAAGATTCTTCTAATTGCTGTATGTCGTTGGCATCTGTTGTTACACGGTCTGTCAGGATAAAATGGCCTTTGGTTTCTACGCCAACCTGCACATTGTACCCCGGAAATTTGCCTTCCCGCCCTTTTACCATTACGGCTTCCCTGTCGTTGGGTGCGTAATATTTTCTTTTGCTGTCTTTAATTGCCTGTGCGGCTTGTTCCAGTTTTGATTTGGCCAATTCGAGTTTTTGTATTTTTTCTTTCAGTTCCCTGATCTCTGTTCTGGCCGATTCCATTTCATCATCATGGCTATCGTTGTCTTCAAGTTTTGAGAGGTACTCCGAAAGCGATTTGTCTATATGCTCAAGTTTTCCCTTTATGCTTTCTGTGGTAAGCATTTCCCTTCTTGCATAGGCTTTTACTTTAGTCCCATCGAAGACAACATTGTTTGGCGTTGCAAAATTGGTGTCAAGCAAAAACTTGCGGAAGTATTTCAGAAAGTCTTTCATGATCGTTTCGCTTTCCCGGCGAAAATCACAAATTGTCCAATGATCGGGTTCAAGCCCTTCCATCAACCAGATCATTTCTGTATTTCGGTAGGTTTCCCGTTCCAGTTTGCGGCTGCTTGCTATCCCGTTGAAATAGCCGTAAACAAGCAATTTTAACATCGAATCGGCTGGGTAGCTTTTCCTTCCCGTGTTTTTATTGCCCTTCCATTGGTCGTTAAAAGGATGGTCTTTGAAAAATTTCTTGCATACCAAATCTATCAGACGAACTGAATTGTCCGGCGAAATCATGGTCTCATAGGACATAACCATCATCTGCTCCCTCGATATTTTTTCCTTGTAATGCATCTGCTTTAGGTAAAATAATACATGAATATACTAATATTCAGCACAATAGCAAAATGTTTAACCTCGTTTTTGAAACTATTTATGAGTTTTTTAACAGTCGTTTTCACACAGTCTGTTTAGCTGACGGACAGAATGATCATCGAATCCAATGGCTTTAGCCACAATGCTTTTGGGCTAGAGCCCGGAGTGCTGGTTTTACTTCTATCCGTTGACTTCACAGACTGTGTGATTTCAATATTTAAGGCTCTGAGAATTGCGTATTTCAAAAATTTCTCCGATACCTACCCGAATATTTTCGGTGTAAAATTTAGTTTTCACACAGTCTGTTCAGTCAACGGCAAAGGATATCACTGTAATTTTCATCTGTTTAGGTATTTATAAGGATATTCAAATAATAATTAACAAACATTAAATACTATGAAAGCACTGATGAATTTGATTTTACTTCTGGTAATGTTTGTGCCGGCAACGTTAAAATCACAAGAACAGACTTCACCAGATTCACTACTTAATAGATTAATCGGTAAATGGACACTTAATGGTATCATAGATGGGCAAACGACAATTCATGACATTGAAGTACAAAGGGTGCTTAATGGACAATACATTCAATTAAAGGAAGTGTCAAGAGAAAAGGACAAAAAAGGGAATCCACTTTATGAAGCCATAGTTTATATTTGTTGGGAAGAGTCTAAAAAACAGTATTCCTGTCTTTGGTTGGATAATACAAGTAATGGAGGTATTTCTAATGGAATTATAGGACGTGCTAAACAAAATAGTGATAAAATTGAGTTCCTATTTAAATATGGAAGTACAAATCAATTTCATACCACATTCTTATATGATAAGGTGACAAATACGTGGCAGTGGCTTATGGACGGAGAGGAAAATGGTAAATTGCAGTCATTTGCAAGAGTAATTCTAACAAAGAATATATAGACAAAGCGAATATCCTTCAAAAAAATAATAGAAAGTAAATAAACGCCATCTAATGAATAGGACTATGAACGGTGCATAGCGTCCAGTCTCGCCTGAGGCGAGATTGAACTATATCTCGACAAGCTCAATATACACATCCGCCGGTATCGGGGGGATGGATTTGTAGAGCGATTTATTGATTTTCATTTACCCTTTGCCGGGTGAGCCTTAAAAGTGCCTGAACTGTGTGCTGTGAACGTTGAATGTAAGGTTTTGGGGGACGTAAGGTAGCGGGTTAGTGCATTAAAAAAAATGCTCCGATGATAAGATTTTTAACTATAGTATTTATTATTTTGGCAACGATTAGTTGTTCAAGTCAAAATGGACATGATAATATGAATCTCTTTAAAAAACTCTTTGGAAAAGAGGAAATAAAAAAGGAATTTACACAGGAAGAATACGACAAAGATTATGAATTAAAATCAGCAGGATTAGAAAAAGTCTTAGGTAAATCTCACAATCTTGTTGGACATGCAATAATTCCATTTGAAATTGGTGGCGCTGTTGATATGTATTATTATCCCAATGGAATTAGAGGAACTGGTTTTGCAACTATGGAATTAATCAAACCTGACGGTACTGGACCAATCCCGAATAGAACCGGGACATTTGAATTAGTGGCTTTTACAAAACTTGATTATGTGCAAGACACAACCAAGACAAATCCATTTAACTTGATTGAAAGGCACATTTGTGGAATATTTACTGGAATTGGAAATTATTCTTTTCAAGCCAAGCTGGAACCGCTGGAAACTTGTGAATTGCCTCTTCACGAAGGAGAACCCAATTTGTGTCTGATTTTCGATCAATATAAACCCGATGGCAAAGAATTTAAAATTGGAGACAAAAAGCATGGACTTTTGTTGATTGTAGAAGTGTTTAGGGACGAGATGGAATATGCTATGGCGAATGGAACAGGCCGATTGATTGAGAAACTTAAGGAAAAAGGATATTACCCATATTCAGATTTGAATCGAGAATCAGTGATAAAATAGAAACGCGCCAAAACGAAGTGTATACATCATCCGGGTTTCAGAGCAATTTGCAAGTTCAGAGCTCGCTGGCAAGGGCAGTAACGGGGGATAGGTTTGCAGCCACTCAATCCGCTACGTTTCATATCGCCAACCATTAGGGGTAATGCTGAGTCGTCCTAAAAATGTCTACACAAAATGAATGGCCAATGATAAAAAATCAATAATATGACAACTGAAATTTTAGAAAAGAACAAAGAAATCGTTAGAAGATTCAATAAAGAAGTAATTGAACAAGGGAATCTTGATACTTTCAAACAACTTATGGACAATGATTTCATTAATCGGACAGCTCCAGCTACAGCCAATGGCGCAGACGGAATGTGGAATACATTTTCAAATATTTTAAGACCAGCATTTCCTGACTTGACTGTGGAAATTTATGAACAAATAGCTGAAGATGATAAGGTTGTGACAAGAAAATCTATAACAGGAACGCATAATGGCAAATTATTTGACATTTCTCCCACTGGACAGAAGATTAGAATTGACGTAATTGATATTGTGCGAGTAAAGGATGGAAAATATATTGAACATTGGGGCATTAATACTTTACAAACGGTTTTGTCTGAATTAAAGAAAGTGTGAATAATAAAAACGACAGCAGCCAATAAATGGGACTCTGAGCAGTCAGCAAGACCTATTTCTCGCCTGAGGCGAGATTGAACTTTATCTCGACAAGCTCAATATACACATCCGCCGGTATTGGGGGAATGGATTTGTAGAGCGATTTATTGATTTTCATTTACCCTTTGCCGGGTGAGCCTTAAAAGTGCCTGAGCTGTGTGCGGTGAACGTTGAATGTAAGGTTTTGGGGGACGTAAGGTAGCGGATTCGGTAATTTTAAAGAGCGACAAAGCAAATAGATAAAGAACTATGACAGGACCAAATAAAGACATAAAATTTCCACTTGAGAATTACGATAGACTCTGTTTTTTGAAGAATGTTGTAAAAAATCCTAACATTATTGTTGGTGACTACACGTATTATGACGACTTCGATAATGTTGAAAATTTTGAAAAAAATGTAAAATACCATTTTGATTTCATAGGTGATAAGTTGATAATTGGGAAGTTTTGTATGATTGCTTCTGACGTTAAGTTTATAATGAACGGAGCGAATCATTTGACAAGTGCGATTACCTCTTATCCGTTTGCAATTTTCGGAAAAGGCTGGGAAAAAGCAATGGATGGAAAATCTTATCCTCAAAAAGGAGATATAACGATTGGAAACGATGTTTGGATTGGATATAATGCAACAATTATGGCCGGAGTTACAATTGGAGACGGAGCAATAATTTCAACAAATTCGACTGTTGTTAAGGACGTTGAGCCTTATACAATAGTCGGAGGAAATCCAGCAAAAGAAATAAAGAAACGATTCGCCGAAGGTAAAATTGCAAAACTTTTAAACATTAAATGGTGGAATTGGGACATTGAAAGAATAACAGAAAATATTCGGAATTTGACAGATAATGATATTGACAAACTGACAAAATAATAAAAACGAAGGCGCAACACGCGGTATGAAAAATTGCCGGAACAGTTGGTTATTTAAAGCTTGTAACCCGCTTCAACTTCTATGTAACCTGACAGGAAATCGCCCGCAATCGGCATCTTTCTATACCGCCAACTAGCTGCCAGCATAAAAATGACATTGCAATGAATATTGAACAAATAAAGAAATTATCAAACAAGCCTCAGTTGTATGAGAAAGGTTCGTCTGTAATGTGGACAGATCCTTATATTTCGAAGCAACTGTTGGAATTGCATATAAACCCAGATAATGATATTGCTAGTCGAAGTCGGGTAAAGATTGAAAGAATAACAAATTGGATTTTAGAACGGGCGGGCAACCGTAAACTGAAAATCCTTGACTTAGGATGTGGACCAGGTCTTTATGCAGAGCTATTAGCACAAAAAGGGCATTCAATAATTGGTGTTGACTATTCCGAAAATTCGATTCAATATGCAACCAAGCAAGCAAAAGAAAAGCAACTGGATATTGAATACCTGAATAAGAATTATCTGGATTTGGACTTTGACAATAAGTTTGATCTGGTTATCTTGATTTATCTCGATTTTTGTGTTTTATTGCCGGAAGAAAGAGATAAAGTATTAGAAAACATTTATAGGGCATTAAAAAAAGGCGGTTTATTTATCTGTGATGTTGTGAATGAAAGGAACATTGATAAAAAAACAATTTCACAGTCATGGGAAGTACAAGAAAGTGGATTTTGGAAGGACACACCGTATATTGCTTTAACAAATGGATATCATTACCCGGAGGCAAAAGCGCTTGCAAATCAGCATATAGTTATAAGTGAAAACGAAGCAGTGGATACATACATTTTTTGGAGTCATTATTATGAAAAAGATGAATTAGTCCAGATTTTAAAATCGAAAGGTTTTACAGACATAACGGATTATGACAATATATTACCCGAAAGCGATGATTGTTGGAATGGAGAAAATGTGACGTTTTATGTATCGGAAAAATAATAATGCCAGGTAGCTTGTCCCGATTTTTTAACGGAATACGATTCTTTGGAGGTGTAAGCTAACCGGTTGAGCAAGGTTAATGAGAAACCAACAACACTCAGGATAATGATACATAAGTAATACGTACAATTTATTGTCGTGTTTTTTTGGACTCACCCCCGACGTCCGCAAGGCGGCTGTTCCGCCTCTCTCTCGAAAGAGAAGGGGCAAAACATCGCAGACTTTGGCGTGAGCTCAGTCGAACGATGCGCGGGGTGAGTCAGGTTAAAAACAATAACCCAAATACGACATTATTTAATTGCTGCCATATAATTCTACGTTGACACATTCGAAAAATCATGCAACATGTTTGATCTGTCAAAGTAGAAATAATAGAAAATTTAAATGAAAAGAATCTTATTCATAGTTGTCCGGTAAAACAGGGGTATTACAAGATGTCGCAACTACGTTGCTCAGTGTTTTTGTCAGATGTTGTTGTACTACAAAGATTTAGCAATCGTATTGCTATGAAGTTAGCAGCGTAGCTGTTTAATCTTTGTAGAAAAATGGCAAGACGAAAATGTAAGCCACATAGTGGCGTTATCTTCTGAAATGCCTTTAAATTATTAGGTTACGGATAACTATGAAAATTTTAACCAGACACCAATGAATTTAAATGAAAAGAATCTTATTATTTTTCACGTTAGTACTATTTTTTGACTTCTATTCTTTTGCTCAATGGACACGAAAAGCAGATTTTAAAGGATCTACTAATAGAAGTATGGCAGTTGGTTTTTCCATAGGAAACAAAGGTTATATTGGAACAGGCAGTGAGGTTACAAATTGTGGTTTCCCTATTCCTTGTGAAAAAGATTACAAAGATTTTTGGGAATATGATCCAGCCAATGACACCTGGACACAGAAAGCAGATTTTGGTGGTGATGCAAGAATACAAGCGGCTGGTTTTTCCATTGGCAACAAAGGATACATTGGTACCGGAGGAAGAATAGGTTATAAAACTGATTTCTGGGAATATAATCCGGCAACTGATACCTGGATAAAAAAAGCTGACTTCCCAGGAGCGGGCAGATGGGCCGCTGTTGGATTCTCAATCGGAACTAAAGGTTATTTAGGATTGGGACTTGACGGAGTCTCTAAGTTCAGTGATTTTTGGGAGTACAATCCAACGAATGATACATGGACAAAAAAAGCGGATTTTCCAGGTGCCGGAAGAAGCGGAGTTGTCTATTTCTCGATTGGCAATAGAGGCTATGTTGGATTGGGGTTGTCAAATGAATTAATCTATGATTTTTGGGAATATAATCCAGAGAATAATTCATGGAAACGAATAGCTGATTTTCCAGGCAGTAGCAGACAAGTTGCAAAAGGATTTTCAAGTGGTACAAAAGGATACGTTGTAGCAGGACATGACGATACATATTTAAAAGATTTCTGGGAATGGGATTCTGCGACAAATACATGGTCTAAGAAGGAAGACTTTGGTGGTTCTGGCAGAATACATGCTGTTGGATTCTCTATTGGGTCTAAAGCTTATTTTGGGACAGGAAATGCCAGCGACGGTTATAAAAAAGATTTCTGGGAATACAATACAGTCATAACTTCTAATTCACATTCAATTGATAACAACGGTTTTGCCAAGATATTTCCAAATCCGGCAAACACTAAAATTACAATCGAATATCCACAGGAATTTGATGTTGAAATTGCTGATTTAAATGGCCGACAAATCGGATACTATCAGCAAAATAAAACCAATGTGATTATTGACTTAAATGGTTATCAAAAAGGCGTTTATTTTCTTAAGATAATTACAGATCATAAAATTCTTGTGGAGAAAATTATAAAACAATGATACTATTGGTAATGGAGAGAATTTCGAGTTTTAAAAGCAGAAGATTAAAGCCGGTGCATAATAAACAGGCTCTGAGTGGTTGGTAAAACCCAGTCACACCTAAGGCGAGATGCTAAGAAAGTGGCATCAATTGGTTTTTGAGTGTAACTAACCTGAAACCTGACAAATAATCAAAAAAAATTACCAAGCCTTCCTTTTGTAATTAAATATAATTTTCTCGTTTTACTGATCGTTTTTTTAGAGTAAAATGCTATTTTTGATAAATAGCAATATTACTAATTGATTTAATCAGACCAGTATGAATAAGCTTCAAATTTTCACCTCAGTTCTTTGTATCAGCTATGGCCTAAACCCGTTGTCTGCTCAAAATAAGCCTGATTCTATACCTCCTTCAGGAAGCGAATTAATTCATCGTGGAGTTGAGTTGTACGACAACGGGAAAGCCGAAGAAGCCCTGAATTTTTACAAAAAAGTAAGTTTAACCGATCCTAATTATTCAACAGCCCTGTACGAATCGGCTCTTGTCTATGACAACCAGGGGAAAGGTGAGCTCGCTTTACAAAAATGTGAGGAAGCCATAGAATTGCAACCCGATAATGTTCAGTTTTCCATTTTAAAAGGAAGTGTTCTCGATGAACTTGGGCGGACTGATGATGCAATTAAATGGTTCGAAACACTAAAAGTAAAATATCCATATAACCAGAATTTAATCTATAACCTTGCTATTTGCTATGTCAATAAACGCGAATACCTTAAAGCTGAAGCTCTGCTGATAAAAGGGTTACATTATAATCCTTACCATACCAATTCGCATGTTGCATTGGGTAAAATAAACTATATATTAGGCCGAAGGGCACAATCTTACCTGGCCTACAATATGGGTATTTTAATGAACCCGCGAATTGAGTCGTTGAGAAACCTGGAAGAAGCAATCTGTGGAAAAAATGATTCGGTTTCCAGGCCTTACCTTTATCCATATCCCCCTGAAAATAACCATTCGAAATGGGACAATTTAACTGGTTTGCTAAATGCTGAGGTTGCTTTCAGAGAAGATTTTCCTTATGAATATAAACTGAATTTTTTAAGCTGTCGACAGACTTACCTGTTGGCCCAAAAAATGCAGTTCGATGAAAAGGATACCACCTTATACAACCAATTCTACGTTCGATTTTTTAAAGGATTGATCGAAAAAAATATGTTCGAGACTTTCCTTTATTATTCGATGAAAAATACAGATAATAAGCAAGTTGCCGAATGGCAGGAAAAGAACGAAGAATTAACTAAAAAGTTTATTGGTTACGCACGCGAAGTAATCAATTCGTGGCGCGAATATGGTTTTTCAACTGCGAATGAAGCAAATCATCAGAAAATATTTCATTTTGATGATGATGGCAACCTGGAAGCTGCTGGAATATTAAAAGAAAATACCGAACCATTGAAAGAAGGTATGTGGTATTTCACCAACAGCAGCGGAATTGTAAATCAGAAGGGACAGTACCAAAATAACCAACGGCAGGGCGAATTTTTAATTTACTGGCCCAATTGCCAGGTGAAACAACGATTGAATTACAAGAATGATAATCTTGATGGGAACAATTACACATTTCACCCCAACGGAGTCAGAGCCGGAATTTTTCCACGAAAGAACGGAGTTACCGATGGTGTTGAGGAAGAATTTAATTCGGCTGATCAGCTTTTTTCGACCACTCCGTACCGGAACGATAAAATTGAAGGAACTTTTGTTTTTGTTGACTACAATAATGGTTGCCGGCGCGAAATTCCCTACGCCAATAATAAACGTTCGGGAATTGCCACCGAGCAGTGGCTGAATAAAAATAAAAAACTTGAGGCTGCATATACTGATAGTTTGCTGAACGGAACATTTAAAAAATGGTATGCCAACGGGCAGCCCGAATGGGAAGGAAATTATGCCAAAGGTATTCAGGTTGGTAAATGGATTTCGTACTATGCCGATGGGAAAAAAAGCGCTGAAGGAGAGAATAGTGAAGAGGGTAAACCAACAGGAACTTATTGCGAATACGATCACTACGGAAAAGCTATTCAGCTTATATCGGGATATAAGGATGGAAAGCCCAATGGAACGCAAACATTTTATTATCCCGATGGAAAAGAATGGACCAGGCTGATAATTCAGGATAATGTAATTAAACACCTGGAATGGTTTAATCCATCGGGAGGGGTAATTTATTCGGCTGATGAAAAGGACGGTGATCTTAATTACAAAGGATTTTTTCGCGAAGGTATGCTTAAGGCAGAGGGAAAATTTAAAAATGGGCAAAAAGATGGGATATGGAAGAATTACAATATTTTAGGGCAACTTACCAGTGAAGAAAGTTGGTTGAATGGAATGCAGTCGGGTTTCCAGAAATTATATTACGAGAACGGTAATCCACAGTTGGTATATTCGTGCGATAGTGGAAAAGTTGTTGGAAAGGTAAATCGGTTTTATAGTAACGGACATGTTTCGATGACTGGTTATTACGATAAAAAAGGTCTGACTGGCGAATGGATTGAATATTACCCGAATGATACGGTTGAATATCGGTATTATTACAACGAGGGTACCTTGGTTGGACGTCGGTTTAACTATTCGCCTGCTGGTAAATTATTCAGTGAGGAAACCTTTAATTCAGACGGCGAGTCGACGCGCTTAAGGTATTTCGACAGCGATGGAAAAGTAATAGATGACTTGAAATATCCGTTTGGAAGTGAAATGTTTACACTTCATTTTCCCAACGGTAGAGTGCGGGCAAAGATTAATATCAAAGACAGGAAGCGCGATGGTGTGCAGGAGTATTATTTCCCTAATGGAAAACTAGAAAGTCAGAAAACATTTATCAGTGGAAATAAACAAGGGAAATCGACTGAATGGGATTACCGCGGCAAACTGGTTGAGGTTAAAAATTTCAGCATGAATATGCCTGATGGTAATTTTATGAGTTACGAAAATGGTAAACTTTCGATGGTTACCTCTTACCAGATGGATAATAATCAGGGCTTTTATGTTGAGCTTCATCCCAATGGAAAAGTGTACCGTAAAATTGCTGTTGAGTCAGGCGAACGTCAGGGTAACGGCGACTGTTTTGCTCCTGACAGTACCTGGATGTATGGCGCACAATACCGGGATGATAAAATGTTTGCTGTTTCGTACATCGATGCTCAAGGGCAATTACATGCAAACGAATTGATTGACAAAACGAAGAAAGAAATCGTGTGCTATTATAAAAGCGGTAAAATTTCGGCCCGCTTACCTTTTTTCAATTGTATTTTTAACGGGAAACACATCATCTATTATTCAAATGGTCAGCCACTGCGTGAAACAAGTTATGTCAATGATTATCGCGACGGACAGTCAAAATACTATTACGAGAACGGGAAGGTAATGGAAGTTTCCGATTGGTCGAAAGGATGCCAGAATGGTCGTTATATATCGTATTACGCCAATGGGCAAAAGGAAAAAGAAGGAAATTATGTAGCAGGTAAAAAACAGGGGAAGTGGATTGCTTATGATGAAACCGGCAAACCTGTTGAAACACTTTACTATAATAACGATGAGCTTTATGAGATTAACTAAAAAAATAACCTGCATATTGGGGCTTGTCGTTTTTTTCGTTTTTCAGGCAGAATCGAAAGAGAAAACGGGTACGCCCGAATCGGAACTGCTTGCTTTTAAACAACAATATCCCGATGAACCAATAATTACTGTCCTTCAGAAAAAAGAAATTGAAATTGTTCCCGACATCACTGGTTTGCCGGTATTTCATATTAAAGAAACCCGGATCGACATTATTTTATCAGATAATGGTTCCAATATTTCCGAAGGAAAAGAATATTTCAACAGCAAGGATATTGTAACGAAATTTGAGGCATACAGCCTTATTCCTGAGAACAATAAGTATAAAAAACTAGGAGTTAGCAATATAAAAAAGAGTTCGGAATTTGATGACAACCTTTACTACGACGATAGTTTCTGTTTTTCATTTAACTTTCCGGCTACTGGCAAGGGAGTGAAGCGGTGTACGTATAGTGAGAGTACTATTCGGGACCCGTATTATCCGATCATTTTTTATTTTGCCGGCTACCTGCCGGTCGATGAAGCCGAACTGACCATAACGATACCACAAACGATGAAAATCAATTTCCAGCTATTTGGGGGTAATGTTTCGGACGTTAACGAGACACAAACCGAAAAAGGGAACCAGTTAATTTACAGGTGGGTAAGTCATCAGCCCAAAGTTAAAGACAGGGATTTTATGGCGCCATCAGTCAGGTACTTTCGCCCTCACTTAATTGCCCAGCTTGCATCGTACAATGCCAATGGGCAAACGACCAATTATATGGCGAACCTGGATGATTTGTCGCAATGGCTTCATTCTAAAATCGATGGGTTGAATGATACAATTACTCCTGAATTAAAGCAAATTACCGATTCGATTACAAATGGAATTACTGATCAGACTGAAAGAGTAAGGGCAATTTACAAATGGGTTCAGAATAATATCAAATACATTGCCATTGAAGATGGCGAAAATGGTTTTGTTCCGCGGAAAGCCTCGCTCGTTTTAAAGCGCCGTTATGGCGATTGCAAGGACAAAACAAGTTTGTTAACAACAATGATTCGGGCCATTGGCGAAAAAGCAGATTTTGTTTCGGTTGGGACCAGGGATTTGCCATACAGGTACAGCGAGTTCCCAACTATTGCGGTAGCCAACCACATGGTTGCCGTTTGGTGGAAAAACGGGATTCCGGTGGTTTTAGACGGAACTACAAGGCATTTCAGGCTGGAAGATATTCCGGCTCAAATACAAGGGAAAGAAGGACTCATTGAATGTAAAGATGGAGGTTTCAAAATTTACGAAATTCCTATTGCCGATTGTGCGCTCAATTCGCAAACCGATACACTTAACCTGGTAATAAATGGCGATTTGCTTATTGGAAAAGGAAAAACCAGCGCTACGGGTGAAACAAGGGTTAATCTCATTTACAGGCTCGAACGAAAAGACACTAAACAACAACAGGATTTCTGGCCTGCCGCTATTTTTAGTTCGAGTGATAAATTATCGGTTTCGGATATTGAAACAACCAGTTTGTCGGGTGAGAATTATCTACTTCATGTTGGTTTTGCGTTTCAGTTGCCCGACTACATTACACGACAAGACAAGAACATTTATGTAAATATGAATATTGAACGAATGCTTTCGGGTCTCGATGTGAAAACAGACCGGGTAATTCCAATTGAAGTAGAGTCAAGATGGAAACATCAGGTTGTTTACCGGCTTCGGATACCAGAAAATATGCAGGTTAGTTATTTGCCTGAACCTACAAACTTCTCAAATCCGAAATTTGGATTTTCGCAGAAATATGAGCAATCAAAAAACGAGATAGTACTAAATACTCATATCTATGCCAATACATTTTTAATTGAAGGGCAAGACATTACAGTTTTCAGGCAAATGCTCGAAATACTAAAAAAAGCATACCGGCAAACTGTTTGTTTGTCGGCAAAATGAAAGTTATACAGCAACTAACAATTCCTGAATATGAAACACGTACTTTTCTTTCTTTTAATCGCCTTGCCCATAATGTCTTTGGGCCAAAAAACCGAATTCGAATCTTACGACTGGAATACAATTGAAACAGAACGAAATACGGATACCATTAAGTGCGTAAATGGAGTGGCAGTAACCCTCGACCGCCGGATTTTTGAGGTTTACCTGAATGCTGAGAATTATTTTGAAGAAGTATTCGTATTCCACCGAAAAATCAAGGTTGAATCGCACGATGCATTGTCGGCTTTCAATAAAATTTATATTTCACTGGAAAATGTGATTGATATCTTAAATATTAAGGCCCGATTCATTTCGCCGGCTGGCAAAATAACAGTTTTGCCCAAAGAAAGCATCAAGCAAATTGCCAATATGGATAACGATGGTGACTATAAGACATTTGCCATTGAAGGTGGCGAAGTTGGAGGTCAGATTGAATATTTTTATGTGCTTCGTAAAAAATACAATGCTGAGTCGGGATATTATCTTCAGGACAGGATCCCCAAAAGTAATGTCGATATAATTTTTGCCTATCCTTCCAAAATCGAATATCTGATAAAAAGTTACAACGGGTTTCCGGTATTTAAGCTTGATACTCAAAATCAGGAAAAAACTTATCAGAGAGCTCATATCGACTATATACCTGCCATCGAAGAGGAAAAATATGCCAATTACAAAGCAAGTTTAATGCGCTTCGAATATACCTTATCATACAATCATTATAACTCTGCACTTCGGAAATATTCGTGGAAAACAGCATGTGACAACACCTACAACAATGTTTATGATCTTTCAAAAAACGACAAAAGCGTTGCACAAACCCTGTATAAACAGATAACACATGAAAGTGCCGATACTGAACACAAAATCAGGGCTATAGAAAACTGGGTAAAGACTAACATTAGTATTAAAAAGGAAATACCCTATCAGAAAGAGTTGTCCGAAATCTTACGACTAAAACAGGCCAACAATACTTCGGTGGTAAAGTTATTTATTGCTTTGCTTACAGCAGGTAATGTCGATTTCGAATTTATTGAAACTGGAACCAATGAAGCCCGTCCGTTTGATCCGGATTTTAACTGTACCAATTTTCTGAATTCGTACCTGATTTATTTTCCGAAGGTCGACAAGTACCTGTCGCCTGACAATATTGAGTACCGGCTTGGTCTAACTCCTGAAAATTACCAGGGGCAGTATGGCCTTTTTATGCATCCTGTGGGATACAACGAAAACATTACTGCTTTAGCGTATCAGGTTAAACAGATACCCATTCAGGATAACAGTACTAATACCGACTCTTTGTATGTTAATTTAAGCCTGAATTCGAATGAAACTGATATTGATGCTAAAATAGTTCGCAGGATAAATGGAGCATTTGGCCGAATTTTCCAAAACCTGTTTCAAAATTTAACCGAAGAAAAAAGGAAAGACGTTTGCAGCGATTTTTTCAGTATGGGTAAACAGGAAGCAAAAATAAGCTCGTTGGTTATCAAAAACGATCATCCCAATAACATCGGACTTAACCCGCTTGTTTTTGATGTATCGTTAAAGGCAACCGATCTGATTGAGAATGCCGGAAACAATTTATTGTTCCATGTTGGAGAAACAATTGGGCGTCAAGCCGAACTTTACCAGGAACAATCCAGAAAACTTCCGATACATGTAGGTGTTTTGCACAATTATTACCGAAAAATAATTTTTCAGATACCTGAAGGTTATGTTGTTGCAAATCCTGAAAACCTTGAGATGAAAGTTGAAATGAAAAATGGCGACAAAACAGGTTGTATTTTCACGTCACATGCCGATATTAAGGATCGACAGTTGATTATTATTTCTCGCGAATATTATAACGACGAGACCTACCCGGCCAGCCGTTATCCCGAATTTCGAGATGTAATTAATGCGTCAGCAGATTTTAATAAAAAGGTTATTTTGTTGAAAAAAATGTGATTGGACTTCACTCTGTTTATAGTTTTGCCAGCGTCCTTTTAAAGGCCGAAATCATCGCTTTTTCGATAATGTTGTATTCGAGAATGTCTTTGCCAATAAAAATGAATATGATTGAGATATGGATGTTTTTACAGGCTAATTGGTCGTAAAATGGGTTTTTGTTTAACCTGAAAGCTTCGCGCATACGCCGTTTCAGTATATTTCGTTTAACCGCCCTTTTAAAAGTCCGTTTTGAAACAGCAAATGCAGTTTGAACTGGAAAGGCTTGAGGCAACTCATTTTTTAGGAAAACAACTTTGAACGGAAAAACTAAAAAAGACTCGCCTGAGGTGAATAATTCACCTATTGTTTTTTGGCTGCACAGCCTTTCGTCTTTTTTGAGTGTAAAATCCATTAAATTGTTTTTTATGTGTTTAAGCTAATTGAATTTTGTCTTCCGATAAATTTAAACAAAAAAGGGGAAAACCATCTTTCCCCTTCTCTGTTGTATTGCGTTTGTCTTGATTGTTATGGTTTATTGTGTTTTTTGATGTATTGTTCCAGAGCCATTGTCATTGAAGGAGCCTCAGCCGTTGGCGCTTCAATGTCGAGTCTTAAGCCGGCATCGAGAACCGCTTTTGCAGTGGCAGGTCCAAAACAGGCGATTTTAGTTTCGTCCTGCGCAAAACCAGGAAAGTTTTGTATTAAGGATTGAATTCCAGATGGACTGAAGAAAACCAGGATATCGTAATTTACATCTTTTAAGTCGGATAAATCGCTGCTAACTGTCTGGTAAATAATAGCTTTTGTGTAATTATATCCAGCTTTGTCGAGCAATGAAGTAATTTCGGGTTGACCAACCTGGGAGAGAGGCAACAGGAATTTTTCTTCCTTATGTTTTTTCATAACATCAATTAATTCCGAAAATTTTCCGGCGCCGTAAAATATTTTACGTTTGCGGTATACGATATATTTCTGCAGGTAAAAGGCCGTTGCTTCCGAGATGCAAAAATACTTCATAGTATCCGGGATCGTTAACCGAAGTTCGGTACTTAGTCTGAAAAAATGATCGATAGCTGTTCTGCTGGTGAATATTACTGCTGAGTGGTCCAAAATCTGAACCCTGGTTTGCCGAAATTCTTTGGCAGATACACCTTCAACCTGAATGAATGGGCGGAAGTCAACCTGAACATTATGCTTTTCAGCCAGATCAAAATATGGAGATTTGACTGTTTCAGGTTTGGGCTGCGAAACTAAAATTCTCTTGATCTTCAAGGTAAATGCTTTTAATTTGTTTCATCACTACTTCAGCTCAACAAAATACTATATATCAGAAGTAATGGTAAAATTTCAAGGGTACAAAGGTATAAAATCAAATACGAAATAGAAAACTGTTTTTTAAGGAAAATTTTCATCCCCCGGGCTAAGGCCATCAGATAGAAAACAATCACGATTAACAGTCCCACATACAAAAGAGATTCAGCTATTGTTAGGGGTACAAAAGCAATGATTGCTGTAAGGGGCAAAAGGAATACGCCCAAAACACGATTATATACGGTTATACAAAACAGATATTCAAGTACTTCAGATTTTGTTTCGGTTAAAATACCCAACAGGTAATAAATAATTCTTTTACCAAGGAAGTAAGCAACAACTAAGCCCAAACAAAAAATATACAGGGAGTATGTTTTTGAAAATCCTAAATTGATTTTGTGAATGGATAAAACTTGATACATCAATAAAGCAAACTCCAGGTTAAAAACAACGTCGAGCCTGAAAGAGGCATGTAACAGGTTGAAGTACCGTTCTCTGAATAAGCGGGTAAATGTGGAATAGTTTACAGCTGAATGAAGTAGTTGTGCCAGGTATTTATTGAAAATTAACCGAACGGTTGCGAAGAGAAGGAAAGCAGCCAACATAACACCAACCAGCCAATCAGGGTTCGAACGAAAGATTTTTTTGCCGGGAAAAACAACTTCAACACCTTTTAGAACTGTATGAAGCGAGTCGTAAGGTAACTGATGTACAACTTCATTGACATAATTATGCTTCGGTATATATGCTTTTCTGAACTGTGACCATTCAGGACGGCCTCCGAAAATTATAACACTGTCGGGAGCAATGTAATTAACACTCAACGAATCGTTGAACGATGGGTCGTTAAGGCTTAATATGGGTTTTATTGTGTCGGTTTGGTTGGTTTGAGTTTGAGTATTAGCTGAATTCAAAGTCAGGTTAGTATTTATTGAGTCTGATTTGAACTGAGTAGATTGCATACCGCTGCCAATTGTATAAGTTTGTGGGCGCAAAAGTAGTGATTAATCATTTTTGTTAGACCTCTGTCGAAACTTTAAACCCGAAATTTAACAGGTATGTATAAAAATAGCCTTAAAATTTACCAGGCGCCGTTGCAGGGCTTCACCGATTTCGATTTCAGAAAGGCATTGGCCGAAACTTTTGGTGGTATTGATAAATATTTTGTGCCTTATCTTTCGTTTGGCAAGAGGCATGAAATTAAACGATCTCAGTTACGTGAAATACTTTCTGAGAATAATTCCGGTTTGACTACTGTTCCGCAAATTTTGTTTTCCGACTATGATGAACTCAATGATTTGGCCGAGATTATACTTCAGCATGGATTTTCGGAGATCAACCTGAACCTGGGCTGCCCTTACCCGATGGTTACCAATAAGGGCCGTGGTGCAGCGTTGCTTCTTTATCCTGAAAAACTTGATGAGATGCTTGGGCGATTGTTTTCGAAGTATTCAGGAATTCGGTTTTCGGTAAAAATGAGGGCTGGAGTGGATGATGATCACAGCTTTGTGAAAGTTTTTGACGTGCTAGATAAATATCCGCTTGAAGAATTGATATTTCACCCGCGAACAGCCAACCAGATGTACAATGGGAAAGCCAACACGCAACTTTTTGCTGAAGCATTAGGTTTGTCGAAACATCGCTTGGTTTATAATGGCGATATTGTTTCGGTAACTGCTTTTCAGGAGTTGCAAAGGCAGTTTCCGGAACAAAAGGAATGGATGATTGGCCGCAGACTGCTGGTAAATCCGGCGTTGGCAGCCCAAATTCAAGGTGAAACTTTTTCTGAAAACAATTTGCACGAAAAACTACGCATTTTTCATGACCGTTTATTCGAGGCTTACTCACTGCGTTTAGAAGGCACTGGTCATATTTTACAGAAAATGAACCAGTTTTGGACTTATTTTAGTGAGTCGTTCAGCGATTCGCACAAGGTTATGAAAATGATAAAGAAATCGGGCAATTTACAAAAGTATAATGCCGCTGTGGCTGAGATTTTCAGCAGGTTTTAAAACAACTCGCTTTCAAGAGCAGTTTTCCTGTTCATAAATTTCCATAAGTGTCATCAGATGTTCAAGTTCCTTGGCTTCGGGTGAGCCTTCTTCTGCATCACATATTTCAAGAAAACGTTTTAAAGCTTCTCGGTAATCGTCTTCAGTAACCAATACTTCTTTCATTTCAGGTTTTTGTTTCATTTCAGTTTTATGATTTGGGGAGGATAAACTTTATAGCATCGAAAAGTTAATAGTCGGGCAGAAAAATGTCATTTTGGTTTTCTGTTGATTACTAACTATTTCCCATTATTAATGGGCATCGAGCCAGTTGTCTCCTGCGTTCATTTCAACAGTCAAAGGCACCCCAATGTTTACAGCATTTTCCATTTCATGTTTTACAATAGCTTTTACTTGCTCCAATTCGGGTTTCCACACATCAAAATCCAATTCGTCGTGTACCTGAAGGATCATTTTTGAGTGCAGCTTTTGGTTGTTCATCTCTTTCCAGATGTTGATCATGGCGATTTTTATCACATCGGCAGCCGAACCCTGAATAGGTGCGTTGATGGCATTTCGCTCAGCAACTCCGCGAACCACGGCATTGGCCGAATTGATGTCGTTCAGGTAGCGCTTCCGGCCTTTAATGGTTTCCACAAAACCTTTACTACGCGCCACTTCTATGCTGGTATCCATGTATTTTTTTACATCCGGGAAGGTTTCGAAATAGCCGTCGATCAGTTGTTTGGCTTCGGTTCGCGGAATGTTTAACCTTGCCGATAAACCGAAAGCCGAAATGCCGTAGATAATGCCAAAGTTGGCCGTTTTTGCTTTGCGGCGCATATCCGAAGTGACCTGCTCCACCTGAATTTTGTAAATTTTAGATGCCGTGATGGCATGAATATCCTGGTTGTGGCTGAAGGCGTCGATCATTTGCTGGTCTTTGCTCAGCGCGGCCATAATGCGCAATTCAATTTGCGAGTAGTCGGCAGAAAGGAACGTGTAGTCGCCTTCCGACGGAATGAATGCCTTGCGTAGTTCACGGCCATTTTCGTCGCGAATCGGGATATTCTGCAGGTTCGGATTCGTTGAACTGAGTCGACCTGTTGCTGCAATCGTCTGATTGTAATTGGTATGGATGCGTTTGGTTTTCGGGTTTATTTGCTGGGGTAATGCTTCAACATAAGTTGTCAGTAGCTTTTTTAAACCGCGGTATTCCAAAATTTTAGCCACAATCGGGTTCTTATCCTGAAGTTTTTCGAGCGTTTCTTCCGAAGTGGAATATTGCTTGGTTTTGGTCATTTTGGCATTCGGGTCAATTTTCATTTTCTCGAACAAAATAACTCCCAACTGTTTGGGCGACGAAATATTGAATTCTTCTCCGGCAATCGAGATTATTTCGCGCTCAATATCAATAATTTGCTTGCGCAGAACTTCAGCGTAAACACCCAGTTCCGAAGTATTCAATTTCACGCCGGTCATTTCCATGTCGGCTAAAACCGGGATCAGCGGCATTTCAATTTCGTCGAACAACGAGCGAACTCCGCTGGCATTTAGTTCTGGTTCGAGCGCCTGTTTCAGTTGCAGGGTGAAATCGGCATCCTCGCACGAATAGTCGCGCAATTGGTTCAAATCGGCGTCGCGCATGGTTTTCTGGAACAAGCCTTTGCCGCCAATCAGCGTATCGGTTGTAATTTTCTTGAAGTTGAGGTATTGCTCGCACAAATCGTCGAGGTTGTGCTTGGTTTCGGGCTGAATAAGGTAGTGCGCGATCATGGTGTCGAACAATGGCCCATGAATTTTGAGCCCGTAATTTTTCAGGATCGACAGGTCGTATTTGATGTTTTGCCCGACTTTCAGGATTTTCTCGTCGCCAAAAACAAAGCGGAATTCCTGAACGATGGCGGTTGCTTCTTCGCGGTTGGCGGGCAACGTAACACAATACGCCTCGTGCGGACGGTACGAAAACGACATACAAACCAGTTCCGAAGTAATCGTATCCAAACCGGTTGTTTCTGTATCGAAGCAAAATTCTTTTTGCACCGAAAGTTCGGCGCGCAAACTCGCCCGTTGATCGGCTGTTTCAATCAGGTAATACTGGTGCGGAATGGTGTCGATGGTATCCAGATTTTTTGCTTCAACAGGTTTTTCTGGTTCGGTAGAAGGAGCTGAGAAACCAAAAAGCGAACCCTGAGCAAATTGAGCGTCGTTGGGGGCTTGTGCTTTGTTTTCCTGCTTTTTAATGAACTGCTTGAATTCGAGCTCGGTGTAAATCTCGTTCAGCTTCTGGAAATTTGGGTCTTCCATTATTAGCTTGCTCTCATCAAAATCAACCGGCACATCCAGGATAATTTCGGCCAGCTTGCGCGACATACGCACCTGTTGCTCGTATTCCAACAGGTTTTCCTTCAGCTTTCCTTTCTGCTCGTTAATGTTTTCGTAAATACCGTCGATCGATTTGTAGGTTGAAACCAGTTTCATAGCTGTTTTTGGGCCAACGCCCGGGCATCCGGGAATGTTGTCGGCTGTATCGCCCATCAAACCCAGAATATCAATCACCTGCAGCGGATCGTCTATTTCGAAGTTTTCCTTCACCTGCGGAATGCCCCAAATTTCGGGAGCCTCGCCGCCACGCGATGGTTTGTACATGAAAATATTTTCGGAAACCAATTGGGCGTAATCTTTGTCGGGCGTCATCATGTACGTGATGTAGCCCATCGTTTCAGCTTTCTTGGCCAGCGTACCAATCACATCGTCTGCTTCGAAACCTGCCTTTTCAAGAATCGGAATGTTGTAAGCCTCAATAATCCGGCGAATGTATGGAATCGATTTCTGCAAATCTTCGGGCATCACCTCGCGGTTGGCCTTGTAGGCTTCGAACATTTCGTGCCGGAAAGTAGGCACATTCAGGTCGAAAACCACGGCAATGTGCGAAGGTTTTTGCTCGTTGAGCAACTGTTCGAGCGTATTTACAAAGCCATACATGGCCGATGTATTCATCCCTTTGGAATTGAACCTCGGATTTTTGATGAATGCAAAATACGATCTGTAAATCAGCGCGTAAGCATCGAGCAGGAAAAGACGTTTATCGGTATTATTTTCGGCCATAATGTTCTTGTGATTTCTGTAAAATTAACGATTAACGAACAACGATTTTAGATTAACGATTTTATATTCTTCAGTAATCATCAATCTTTAATCGTTGATCTGCAATCAATTGTCTTCGGCATACCACTCGGCAAACGAACTGCCGGTTTCGTATAACCGAACACAAAAAAGCTCAATATGTTCAGGAAGAAGCGGTTTCACTTTTTCGGCAATGTAAACCACCAGGTTTTCCGACGTTGGCTGGAACGGAACCACCTGATGACGTTCGTACATTTGGCCGAGTGCGGCGAGTTTGTCGGTTGGTGCATTTTCGTTGATCATCAGCGAATGATCAAGCTGGTTGATAATTTGCTCCTGAATTATTTTCTTCAGGATGCTGAAATCGATCACCATTCCATCTTTGGGGCTGCCCGGCTCGTTTGCCGGTTCGCCCTTTACTGTAATCTGAAGTTTGTACGAATGCCCGTGAATATTGCGGCAAAGCCCGTCGTAATTGAGCAGTGCGTGAGACATTTCGAAACCAAATTGTTTGGTCACCCTAATTTTTGCCATGATGTAAAATTCTGGAGGTCGAAATTAGGAAAAAACTTTTTTAGGGATCCGATATTTTTGAAAAGATCGGATTAGTGGTTTTATAAAATTGTTTATTTTTATAAAGTAATAATTTACTTTGAAGTCGTTTAAAATCAAATGTTTTCGTTAATTAGTGTATTTGTATATGATTGATTTATAAACTTTTGATTTCAAAGCAATCTCAGAATTTTGTATCCTTGCAATCTTAATATTTAGACATGGAAGAGACATTAAATAATGGAAACAGTGAATTGTCTTTTGAAGATTTCAAAAATGAAAATGGTATAACTTTTTGGTGGGCTTCTGATTTAATGATCATGCTTGGCTATAAGGACATGAAGTCCTTTCAGAAAGTGCTTGATAGAGCCACTAAAGCATTTGTTTCGTTAAGCATTCCTCATTATGAAAATATTATCGCAATTCAACGAGAAAAGGATGGAAGTAAGGTTCAGGATTTCAAGCTTTCTCGTTTTGCCTGTTATTTATCGGTGATGAATGGGGATCCAAAGAAGGTGGAAGTTGCGGAGGCTCAAGTATATTTCGCTCAACAGACCAGGAAATTTGAACTCTATGTTCAAAACAGTGATCAGATAGAAAGAATTTTAATTCGAGAAGAATTGACAGAGGGAAATAAATCTCTTGCTTCTGTGGCAAAGTTTGCTAGAGTGGAAGATTTTGCAAAGTTTCAAAACGCTGGTTATTTAGGAATGTACAATATGCCTTCCTGGCAATTGGAAATGAAACGTCACGTTAAAAAAGGTAAATTAATGGATTTTATGGGTAGAACTGAGTTGGCGGCAAATCTATTCCGGGTCACTCAAACCGAAGAGAGAATAAAAAACAAGCGTATCACTGGTCAACAAAATTTGGAACAAACACACTATCAAGTAGGGAAAGAAGTGCGGGAAATAATACAGAAAAACGTTGGTAAAAATCCAGAAAATTTGCCTTTAGAAAGACCGATTGCTGAGGTTAAGAAGGAATTAAAAGAAGGACATAAGAAGATGTTGAAGGAAGATAACTCAAAAAAGAGTAAAAATTGAGTAAAAAAATAAAAATCCGATCTTTTTAAAAGATCGGATTTTTATTTTTTATTCTTCACAAGTGCACCTTTGCAAACAATCAACAATTTGACTGAGGATGTCGTGCTTCAGGTAATAGTAAGTGTTTTTACCTTCACGACGCGAACAAAGTACGCCTTTGTCTTTTAGAATGCCCAAATGATGTGAAGTTGTTGATTGCTCAATGGCTAGCAACTCGTGTATTTCGGTTACAGTCAGTTTTTTACCACCCTCCAAATGTTTCAATATTGCAATTCGAACGGGGTGGGCAATTGCTTTAAGCATGTTCGCCGCAGTTTCTAAGCGGTCGGCATCAATTTCTGGAATATTAAACATGGGTTGAAGTTTATAAATACAAATATATGAATATTTGGTTTTTATTGAGATTGAAAAAGGAATTGTTCTGTAAAATTTAAGATTGAGATTAAATGCTTACTTGAAAATTATTCTAACCTCTATCAAAAAGATTGGGTTAAGGAATCAAATCAATATATTTTATAATTTTGAAACATTCAAAAAAAGCCTTGAATGACGCCTTTGGATATTATAAAATCGCCGATTAAAGAAGAACTAAAAAGTTTCGAAAGTTACTTCAAAGAAGCCATCAAGAGCGACATACCATTTCTCCAGCTAATTATTCGGTATATACTGAAAACCAAGGGTAAACAGATGCGCCCGATGTTCGTGTTTCTTTCGGCCAAAATGTGTGGAGAATTCAACGAAACTTCTTATCTGGCAGCGTCTTCCATCGAATTATTGCATACGGCTAGCTTGGTGCATGACGATGTGGTCGACGAATCTTACGAACGGCGCGGAAATTTCTCGATCAATGCTCTTTGGAAAAACAAGATTGCCGTTTTGGTGGGCGATTTTATCCTTGCCCGTGGAATGCTCAATACATTGGATTACAAAGAGTACCGGTTTTTGCACCTGATTTCGAGGGCGGTTAAAGATATGAGCGAAGGCGAGATTTTGCAGATGCGCAAAAGCCGCAAGCTAGACATCGACAACGAGACTTACTACGAAATTATTCGAAAAAAAACAGCATCGTTGATTGCCACAAGCATGGCTATGGGTGCAGCTTCGGTTACCAAAGACGATGAAATCGTGGAGAAAATGTTCCAGATTGGTTTGGATGCCGGAATTGCGTTCCAGATTAAAGACGATATTTTCGATTATCAGAGTAAAGGACTTTTGGGCAAACCTACCGGGAACGACATCAAGGAAAAGAAGATTACACTGCCTCTTTTGTATATCCTGAATAATTGTGAATCAGGAGAAAGAAGCCGAATTTTGCACCTGATCAAAAAGAAAAATAAGAATCAGGCTAAAGTGAAGGAACTGGTTGACTTGGTCGTTAGTCGCGGTGGTTTGGAATACGCTTCGAAAGTGATGAACGAATTTCGCGAAAAAGCCATCACCGGAATCATGGAATTTCCTGAAAGTGAATCGCGTACTGCCCTGATCGAACTGGTGAATTATACTACTACCCGCCAGAAATAATAAAGGTCAATAGTCATTAGAAATTTACTAATGACTATTGACTTTTTCCTTTTTCCCAAACCTAATTCACTTTTCTGAATACCTTCTGCGAAAAATAGTTGGGCAGCGACTCATCGGTGTTGATCACGATTCCGCCTAAAATGTACACCGGAAAATCGGACTGAAGTTTTTTGTTACTGATAATCAGTTTCAGGATTTCATTTTCAATTTCATCATATACCAGGTGTGTGGTTTTCAGGATAGGGACTTCGGCTTTTCGTATTTCCTGAGCCATAGGCAACAGGCGCAATGCCAGAAATTCGGGCTGAAAGGCTGAGTAGTCCGCCGGGTCTATTTCGTGTATGGATTCTGATAAAACATGATTCTGAACCATCATCAAAGCTCCGCAGGTGTTGGTGTGGCGGTGCTGGCCAACGCGTTTGATCTTGCCAATTTCGCCGCTGCGCGATATGCCAATATGCGAACCAAAAATGAACAGCGCCGCGCCGCCATCGGGAATATGGTCAACAAAAGCGGTTAAACCAATGTCGCCCACGAAAGGGTAGCCCGCCAAACCGCCCATGATGAAGGTTCCCTGCGGCGAGGGCAAATTCATTTTGGCGGGCTGGTGGTTTAGCTCATCGAAACAAAATGAGGTGGCCACAATGATTTTGTTCATCTCAATTCCCTCGCGGGTGGCAATTTCGAAGGCGGCGTTGTGCGACGCCTCGTTCATCGTCGAAAAGTTGTCGAAGTATTTGCTGATTATTTTTTGCATACCTTGTTAATTTCTTGATTTATAAATTTATCCGGTTGAGCCAAGCGCGTTGGCTACCGCATTGATTGTTTTTAGCAAAATGATATTCTGTTGTTTGGCATTCGCCGAATTTTCCAGCTCCTTTTCTTCACGCCAGCTTTTTAGGGTGTTCACCTGAATTTGGTGCATCAGTTCCAACGCTACGGCCCGTAATCGGGTGGAGTAAAAGTGGTTTTTGCGTCGCTCCTGAAATGGTTTTTCGAGCAGTTCGGCCAACAGATTTTGAGTAAGCTGATACTCGTTCAGGATAAGTTCAAGAATATCGTTTTTGACATTCTCTTCCTCGACCAAACTTGCGTAAAACCGAATGATTTCGGGATCAGTAGCGGCTAAACCTGAATCGACATTGGTTAAAATATAGCGCAATAGTGGGTGCGAAACCAACAGCTTTTTCAGCAAACTGTACTTTTCAGGATACTCGTTTTTGAGCAACTGCAAGGTGCTGCCAACGCCGTACCAACTGGTAATGTTGGCCCGGCTTTGTGTCCAGCTAAAAACCCACGGAATAGCACGCAAATCGGTTAAGGTGCGCTGGTTGGTGCGACGCGATGGGCGCGACCCGATCTTGCTGGTTTCGATGGCGTCGATGGGCGTTGCCTGCTCGAAAAACCGAATGAAATTGGGGTGACGGGTTAGCGCGTTGTAGCTCGTGAAACTTTCGTGCGCCATAAAGCTCACTAATTCGAACAGTTGCTCGTCGCAAGGATGCGTATTCAGCAGCGTATTTCGTAATGTTCCTGAACTGATCAATTCGAGGTTGTAAGCGGCGTTTACCTTGTTGGCGTATTTGCGCTCGATGGTTTCGCCTTGCTCGGTCAGGCGGAGTTTTCCGCACAGAGAGTGGGGCGAAAGGCTTTTCAGGAACCAGTGCATAGGCCCGGCGCCACGGCTGATACTGCCGCCTTTTCCATGGAAAAACCGAATATCAACACCGTATTTCCGGCCAATTTGAGCCAACTCGTACTGCGCCTCATACAAGTGCCACAAACTCGATAAAATTCCACCGTCTTTGTTGCTGTCGCTGTAGCCAATCATTACCTCGGCAACTGGCTTTTTGTAGCCTTTTCGCTTTGCTTGCAATTCGAGCGTATTTTGGGTGACGGGGTGCGCCAGAAATTCCTCTAAAATAGTCGGGGCAAGGTGCAAGTCGTCGATGGTTTCGAACAAAGGAACAACCGGAAGCTGGCAAGCCGGCCCATTCTCTGTTTTTACGTACAATCCGGCTTCGCGTGCTAACAGGTAAAAGGTGAACAGATCGTCCACTTTTTTGGTCATGCTCACAATCATCGATCCCAGCGCGTTGGGTCCAAATTTGCTGATGTGGTGTTCCAAAACCGATAGATAACCGAGCACATTAATCGTTTCGGCCGTGTTTCCCGAATAATTGTGGGCAAAAGGCCGGTATTGGCTTATTTCCTGAAGGAAGAATTGCTTGTCAATCGCCCCATCTGGAAGAATTGCTTTGTCAAAACCAGTTTCGAGTAACAAGCCCTGAATTGCTTTTCGGTAATGCTCGCTATTTTGCCGTACATCGAGGTGTGCCAGATGAAAGCCAAAGCTTTGCACAAAGCGAAGTGTGCGGGCAACTTCGTTTTGCGCCAACATTAGTGCACCCCACGCCGAAAGTGCCTGTAACAACAATTCCAGATCGGCAATTAACCTTTCCGAATTGGAATAGCTCCATTCGTTGGGTGCCAATTGGATGTTTCCTGAATAATTTTCCTGAACCGGAAGTTTCCCGATTAAGAGCAGAACAAATTGACGGAACGGCTCGCGCAGAGCCAATTTGAACGGAATGTTTCCTGAAATTTCGGGAATTTGCTGTTCCAATTCAGCTTTTCGCGATTGAAAAGCTTCTGTAGTATTTTTTGCCGAGGTATAAATGCTTAGGCTATCGGCTAGCTGACTCAACTTTTGGCGGGTTAAAATCAGCGCTTCGGTCCGCAGGCGTTCGAGCGTATATCGGGTAATTTCAGGTGTCACGAGCGGATGTCCGTCGCGGTCGCCGCCGACCCACGAGCCTAGGCTTATTTTGGGTAACGAATCGTAATTTTGAAGTGCTTCTGCCCGAAATCCGGTTTCAGTCCACGCTTGTATTAGTGTCCGGTCATGCAATTCAAAAACGTCGGGAAAAATCTTGGTCAAGTAGTGCAACACGTTTTCGAGTTCGGTTTCGACCTGTGGTTTTTCGAGATAAATGTCGTCGATAAACCAAATCTTGGTCAGTATTTCCTTTATCCCGGTGCGGATTTGTTCGCGTTCGTGTTTGGTGTAAACTGGGTTTTCGAGCATGACCAGTTGAAGGTAAAGTTCGCGGTAATATTTCAAGACTACAGTTCGTTTTGCTTCGGTTGGGTGGGCGGTCATCACCGGCTCAATTTCGAGTTGCGAAAGCGCTTCGACAATCTTTTCAGGCGAAATACCCGATTCTTTCAGTTCTGAAAATGTTTGTGCCCAGCTCCCGTTAACACTTTGGGAGCCCTGATTTTGCTGTTTGTTGCGGCGGCTTTGTACGGCCCAGTTTACTTCGCAGAGGTTCAGTAATTGGAAACAGATGGAGTACAGGTGAGTAACTTTTTGCGTCAACTGATTTTCGGGCGAGGCAATTTTGGTATTTAGCCAGGGAATATAACTAACCAACTCGCTTTCGTTGTTCGACTGGAGGACTTCTTTCAAACAGACCAACAGGTAATGCAAGTCTTTGTATGGTTTTCCGATTTCTCTAATGTTTTCGTCTAATACAGGGTGCATAATTACAGTTTTGAGCAATTAAAACACTCCGGGATAAAATATTGTTGAGTTTTATCTGTTCAAAACATAAATCGGAGTTCTGGCAAGGATTTTTACTCGTCAATTCCGGGGAGATCGGGAATTGTTCCCAATTCTTTGGCATTTTTCGACGATACGATGCTTTTCCCGATGTTTGCTTCAATTTCTTTGCGGGTATTTCCCACGATTGAGCCGCCGCGTGCAGCTATTTTTCGATTTTCTTCCAGCGTTTTTGGTTGTTTTTGTTTCGAAATTTCAGTTGTTGTAGCTTCTGCGAGGGTATTTAACGCCAATTCAAGATTCGTCATATTGTCGCGCAAACTTTCTTTCTTCAATCCTTTGAAATTTTTGTATTCCTTAGTCGTAAGACCCGACCAACCTTGCGTGATAATATCCGTCAGAAAAGCATATTCCTGACCTTTTTTTACTCCCCGGTTGTCCCATTCATCTGTCAACTCCTTGCGAACTTCAATGCTTTTGAGTCGTTGATTGATCCAGTTCGTTGAATAACCTTTCCGATGATAATATTCCAACATACGATCGATGCCCAGTTCCGGATCGTCCATTTCGTCCAATCGTTCGCGGGCCACTTCGGCAAGCCACAGTTTGAACGGTTCAGCTTTTGGCGAAGGAATGGATTGAACTAGCCTGAAAAGTTGTTCTACATCAGCCACATCGGTTTTGTAAAACTTCCCATCCACCGATTGCATTTTCAGTTGACTACAATTTGTAGCCAACTGGCTTCCTTCTTTTTTAAGCCGTGTTTTCAAGACACTCCAATACTTTCTGGGATTTGGACTATCCGTTAGTATTTCAACAACGTCAATGATTGACAAAAACCATTTCTCTTGTTCGCTATCCCAAACTGTACGAACTTTTTTGTCTTCGAATAGCTTCAGCGCATCTTTCCTGGTCATTTTGATTTGATTTTAATCAGACTGATTCTTTCAAATATAGCATTCTTTCAGGATTTGGCGACACAAAAAAAGCCGCCAGCACAAGGCCAGCGGCTTTTCAGTATCAGTTTAAAATTTATACTACTTCAATGCAGCTAAAGCGGCTTCGTAGTTAGGTTCGTCAACAATTTCGGGAACCTGCTGGGTGTAAACCACGGTGTGGTTTTCGTCCAACACAACTACCGAGCGAGAATGCAAAGCGGCCAATGGTCCGGTGGTGATTTCCAACTGGTAATCTTTACCGAATTTGCCTGTTGCGAAGTCAGAAACTGTGATGGCATTTTCGATACCTTCAGTTCCGCAGAAACGGCCTTGTGCGAAAGGTAAGTCGCGCGAAATGCACAGTACTTTGGTGTTTTCCAAGCCAGCAGCCAATTTGTTGAAGTTGCGAACCGATGCAGCACAAGTGCCGGTATCCAAACTTGGGAAGATGTTCAGAACCAGTCGCTGTCCGGCGAAATCTTTCAGCGAAACTTTCGACAAATCGTTTTTAATTAATTCGAAATCAGGAGCTTTTGTTCCTTTTGCAGGAAGTTCGCCTATGGTTTGAATTGCGTTTCCTTTTAATGTAATTTGTGCCATAATTTTTAAATGTTTTTTAATTGAATTTTGAGTTTTGCTGATTAAAACAGCGGTTCTCTAAAAATGTTTGGCACTACTGCTAGTAATTTTTTCGAGCAGGTTGTTGGCCAAACGACTCGCTCCAATGCGGAAAAGCTCAGGATTTACCCACTCATCCCCCAAAATTTCCTGAACGATAGTTAGATACAAAATGGCATCTTCGGGAGTAACGATTCCTCCGGCCGGTTTGAACCCAATTTTTTTGCCGGTCTCTTCGAAATGTTGCTTGATGGCCAAACACATCACGAAAGCAGCTTCGGGGGTGGCGGCCTGTGGCAATTTTCCGGTTGAGGTTTTGATGAAATCGGCACCTGCTTCGATGGCCAAAATTGACGACTGCCAGATTTGATCGACAGTGAGTACGCCCGATTCTAGGATCACTTTCAGGTGGGCATCGCCAATAGCTCTTTTCGTGGCTGAAATTTCGGCGGAAACAGTTTCGTAATCGCCAGCCAGAAAGGCCCAGAGCGGAACCACAATATCAATTTCGTTGGCACCGGCTGCAACTGCCAGGCGGGCTTCTTCAATTTTCAGTTCGGTGAACGTCATCGACGACGGGAAACCTCCGGATACAGCGGCGATTTTCACTCCGTCGATTTTTAGGGTTTGTTTCACGGCTTTGGCCATGTTCGGATACACACAAATGGCGCCAACATTGCTCATTCCGGGGAAAGCCTGCGGAAATTGGTTCACTTTTTCGGTAAACTTAGCCACAGAATCGAGCGTATCGGTTGAATTCAGGGTGGTTAAATCGATGCAAGAAAGCGCTTTTTCAAACATCTTTTTGTTAAGGTTCTTTTCCGCAGCTTCGCGGATGGCTTCAAGTTCAGCCTGAACATCTTCGAGTGATAAAGGACAGTTTTCGATGGACATATCGTTTAATGTTAAATTGTTGTGTATTTAATTGTTGCGGGTTACGGGTTTCGTGTTGCGGGTTAAACTCGTAACACGTATCTCGCAACCCGAAACATCATCTGAGTTTCTCGTTGTTTTGGTGCCGGTCTTTGTCGCGGCTGGTTTTCTTCTCCATGTTTTTTAGGAAGGCTTCGTTCAAATCGACTCCGGTTTGGTTGGCCAGACAGATCAACACCCAAAGTACATCAGCCATTTCGTCGCCGAGGTTTTTGCCTTCGTCCGATTTCTTGAACGACTGGTCGCCATACGTGCGAGCTATGATGCGCGCCAGTTCGCCCACTTCTTCGGTAAGAATGGCCATGTTGGTCAGCTCGCTAAAGTAGCGTACGCCAATGGTTTTGATCCAGTGATCAACCATCTGCTGGGCTTCGGGAATAGTTATATTATTCGTTGTCATAGTTGTAATTTAAGCAGTTAAGTTAATGAACAGTCATTTTTTGTCATTCAATAGTCATTTATTGTGAAACGCAGAACAACAATAAATGACTTAATGACCACAAATGACTAAAAGTCCCTATTCTTCGAATCCAAAATAATCGTTACAGGGCCATCATTTACCAGGTAAACCTGCATGTCGGCGCCAAAAATTCCGGTTTCCACTTTCTTGTTACCCAATGCTTTTTTGAATTCGTCGATTAAATCCTCGTAAAGCGGAATGGCTGTTTCGGGCGCAGCAGCGCGAATGTATGAGGGGCGGTTGCCTTTTTTTGTCGAGGCATGCAAGGTAAACTGGCTCACCAAAATGATTTTTCCGCCAATGTCCTGAATCGAAAGATTCATCACATCTTCAGCATCGTTAAATATGCGCAATTGCGTCGCTTTTTTCACCAGCCAATCGATGTCTTCCTTGGTGTCGGCTTCCTCAATTCCGGCCAAAATGAGCAAACCTTTTTCAATCTCGGCGACCACAAAATCCTCCACTTCAACCGAAGCAGAACTCACACGCTGAATAACCAGTCTCATAAACGTAATTTTTAAGCAATATTATAAAAAACAAACCGGACGATTATAAAAACAAGCGAAATTAGCAGGTTCAAAAATCAAAATTGAAACGCTGGTTGAACTTTGAATCAAAATTTTTGTTTAAAATTTAAAAAAAACAATTAAACAAATCATTTGCAATTACTTAAAAAATATGAAGAAGATAATATTCCTGATCGTTACTATTTTCCTATTTCATACTGGTTTGATGGCGCAGCAAGCCACATTAAAAGGTCGCGTTACCGACGGGCAAAGCAACGAGCCTCTGCCATTTGTAAATGTTGTGGTTGTGGGCACCACTAACGGAGCAGTTACCGACGACAATGGCGATTTCCAGCTTAACGGGTTGAAGCCTGGTTTTGTGCGGGTTCAGGCTTCGTTTATTGGCTACCACACTGCTCTTTCTCCTGAGATTGAGGTTAAAAATGCAAAAGTTGCTTCAGTGGAAATCCGCATGGAGAAGCGCGATACCCAATTGGAAGAGGTCAAAGTAACAGCTTCGCCTTACCGAAAAACGGAAGAAAGCCCGGTGTCACTGAAAACCATTGGCATTGGTGAAATTGAGAAAAGTCCGGGTGCGAACCGCGATATTTCGAAAGTTATTCAATCGTTTGCTGGCGTGCTTTCGTCGCCATCGTTCCGCAACGACATCATTATTCGTGGTGGTGGTCCTTCGGAAAGCCGCTTTTACCTCGATGGCGTTGAGGTACCCAACATCAACCACTTTGCCACCCAGGGCGCATCTGGCGGTGCTGTTGGCATCCTGAACGCCGACCTGATTCGCGAAGTAAACTACTATTCGGGAGCATTTCCATCGAATCGTGGCAACGCATTGAGTGGTGTTTTCGAATTTGGACAGGTTGACGGAAATACCGACAAGCTCAAATTCAAAGGCAGTTTGGGCGCTTCGGAAGTTTCGGCTACGGTTGACGGCCCATTGAGCGACAAAACCACCTTCATTGTTTCGGCACGTCGTTCGTACCTGAAATTCCTTTTTACAGCACTGAAGTTGCCATTTTTGCCTACTTTCAACGATATGCAGTTTAAAGTGCGTACGCGTTTCGATGCCAAAAACGAACTGACTTTGATCGGGCTGGGCGCTGTTGATGTGAACGAATTGAACCTGGATATCAAAAATCCGGATGATCAGCAAAAATACATTTTGAGCCAATTGCCCGAAAACAACCAGTGGAGCTACACGGTTGGTGCAGTTTACAAGCATTTCAGGCAAAATAGTTACCAAACGTTTGTGGTTAGCCGCAGCCATTTAAACAACACACTGACGAAATACCTCGACAACGATGACAGTTCGGAAGGCAACAAAATTCTGGACTACATTTCGGAAGAACAGGAAAACAAAATCCGCTTCGAAAACAACATGCGGATGGATGGTTTCAAGGCCAACATGGGCGCCAATGTCGATTTTGCCAAATACACCAATGCCACCATGCAACGGCGTTTTTACAACGGCAACGTGCTGAATGTGAAGTATGATACGGATTTGAATCTGGTGAAATACGGAATTTTTGGTCAGCTGAGTCACGAATTTTTGGATGAACGATTGACTCTTTCTGCCGGTTTCCGGATGGACGGAAACAACTATTCGTCGGAAATGAATAATTTGCTGAAGCAGTTTTCACCGCGGGTTTCTGCATCGTATTTGTTTGCTCCAAGGTGGAGTTTAAACCTGAATTCAGGCAGATATTACCAACTTCCGCCCTACACAGCAATGGGTTTTCAGCAAAACTCAGCATTTGTGAATAAAGACAATCTGAAATACATTTCGGTCGATCATTTCATTGGAGGTGTGGAATTTAAGCCGGCCACAGCCATGCAGTTCTCACTCGAAGGTTTCCTGAAAAATTACCGGAATTATCCGTTCTCGGTAAACGATCAGATTTCGCTGGCCAACAAAGGTGCCGATTATGGCGTAATTGGCGATGAAGTAGTGACTTCTACATCGAAGGGACGGGCTTATGGTGCCGAATTTCAGGCCCGGATTAGTTCTACCAAGTATAACCTGAACATGTCGTACACGCTGGTGCGCAGCGAATTTCAGGATGGCGCCGGAAAGTACATCGTTTCGGCCTGGGACAGCAAGCAGATTTTGAGCATGACCGGAACGGCGGCACTGAAGCATAACTGGCAGGTAGGCGGACGGTTCCGTTTTGTGGGCGGACTGCCTTACACGCCGTGGGACTTGAACCGCTCGTCGCTGATTACGGCATGGAACGCGCAAGGTGGCCCGTATTTCGATAACACGAAGCTGAATGCCAATCGCTTTGGGGTTTTTCATCAGTTGGATATTCGGGTTGACAAATCGTATTACCTGAAAAAAACAACCCTGAAATTTTACCTCGATATTCAGAATCTGTACAATTTTCAGTCGCGATCGACCGACCAGGTTTTGCGTGAGCAGGATGCCAACGGAAATTACCTGACTACCGACAACGGAACACGCTACGTGCTGCGTACGGTTAAAAACACTTCGGGAACCGTTTTGCCAACAATTGGGGTACAGGTGGAATTTTAAGCTTGTATATACCGTATATATTGTGTATATTTGAGCAAAAAAGAAAAATGAGCACAGTTTCGGCAAAAAGAAAATTAATAGATATTCCAGACGACACTTTTCGGAAGCTTTCGATTATGGCTGCTGCTGAAGGCAATAGCTTAAAATCATTCATTGAAAATCTGCTGATTGCTGAAGCCAGCTTTGTAAACGACGAGGATATTTATCGCGAATTAGTGGTTTCCGAACCAGACGGAAAAGTAATCGCTTCGGATGAAGAGCATGTTGCATTTGAAAAATGGCTTAAGGAATGAACGTTCAATATTCCAAAGCATTTATCAAATCGGCCCGGAAACTAAGCGGAAAATATAAAATTGCGCTTGCCCGAAAAATTGATGAGGTTAAGAATGCTGCAACTATCGACAAGTTAACCGAGTGCAAAAAACTGGAAGGCTTTGAATCTACTTACCGTATAAGGATTGGTTCGTACAGGGCTTTTTTCATTTTTGTGATTGTGGACGACATTGTTTTCTTTGAATACCTTGTTAGTCGCGGGGATGCGTATAACAAAGAGTATCTGAAATCGCTTACGAAGAAAGAAAAGGGCGAGATAAAATAGAATCAATTTCATCACTCAGAATGTTCATACTTTGCCTGAATCAAACCAGCACCGATCCGTATTTTAGTCTGGCTGCCGAAGAGTATTTCCTGAAGAATTTTCAGGAGGACTTTTTTATGCTTTGGAGAAGCAAACCCTCTGTGGTGGTAGGAAAGCACCAGAATGCGCTGGCCGAAATCAATCACGAATTTGTGCACGAAAACCAGATTCCTGTGGCCCGGCGGCTTTCGGGTGGCGGCACGGTTTTCCATGATCCGGGCAATGTGAATTTTACGTTCATCCGTAATGTGAAAGATATTTCGGAAGTGAATTTTAAAGTGTTTACAGTTCCGGTTGTGGCCGCATTGAAAAAGCTAGGAGTTGAGGCTTACACCACTGGTCGCAACGACTTGTTGATTGATGGGAAGAAAATTTCGGGAAATGCCGAACATGTGCACAAAAACCGGGTTCTGCATCACGGAACATTGCTGTTCGACAGTCATCTGGAAGCATTGAAGGGCGCACTGAAAGTGGATTTATCGAAGTTTGAGGACAAAGCCGTACAATCGAACCGCAGCGAAGTGACCAACATTGCGAATTACCTTCCAAATCCGATTTCGGTGGAAGAATTTACACGGTTTATTTTCGACGAGATTTGCGGAACTTATCCCGATTTTAAGGTTTATGGACCAACTTTGGAAGATATTGCTGCCATTGAAAAACTTGCCATTGAGAAATACCAGACCTGGGATTGGGTTTTTGGCTATTCGCCCCGCTATCGTTTCACAAATACAATAGAAACTGCGAATGGCGCGATTTCCGTGAGTTTGTTGGTTGAGAAGGGTAGAATTACCGAAGTGGCCTTTTCGGGCGAAATTCAGGATGAAACGGCCCAAAAACTAGCCAATGCGCTTATTGGGTGCAGGCACGACTTTCAGGAAGTAACCTCGGCACTTTCGCAAAATGATATGGATAATTTACCTTCAGAATTGATTAAAAGCCTTTTCTAAAATTCCCTATTCCGGTACAGGTGGCGTATAATTCCTGAAAATCAATCGCAATGCCGACGGATAAACGATTAGCAAAAGCGGCAAAGCAACCACGAATCCGCCAATAACGGCTATGGCCAGCGGCTGGTGCAACTGGGCGCCGGTGCCAATTCCCAAAGCGATTGGCGACAATGCAATGATTGCCCCGATGGCGGTCATCAGTTTGGGTCGCAGGCGGGTGGAAATGGCGTAAACCACTGCTTCGTCGGGCGTGCTGGTTTCTAGCGTTTGGTGAAACTGCAAAAAGGTGAAGATGGCGTTTTCGCCGATGATGCCGATGATCATGATGATGCCCGTGTAGCTGCCCACATTCAGCGGCGTTCCGGTCAGGAACAGGGCGATCATGCTTCCGGAAATTCCCAAAACGGAGATGAACAAGATCAGCAATGCCACCCGGATATCCTTGAACATGAAAATCATCACAGTGAATACCAGCAAAGCAGCCAGCATAAGGATAATAAGCAATTCGCCAAACGATTTTTGCTGCTCCTGAAATTCGCCGCCATAGCTGATGTGGTATCCCTGCGGCAAATTCACTTTCGATTTGATTTCCTGCTGAATGTCTTTCATCACGCTGCCCAAATCGCGGTTGTTCAGGCGGGCCGTGATCGGAATCATACTTTGCAGGTTTTCGCGTTCAATTTCGGCGCTACCGGCTTCAGGAGTGATTTTTGCCAACTGATCAATAGGCTGGAGCTTCCCGTTTGGCAGGAAAACCGTGCTGTTTTTCAACCGTTCGGTAGTCGTATTAATTGCGTCGGGATAAATCATGCGGATAGCAGTTTGCTGCTCTCTTTCGAAAATGTTGCCTACAACCGCGCCTTCCAACTGGGTCTGGAGCTGACTCTGAAAATCGGACGGCGTGATCCCAAATTGCGCCAGTTTTTGGTTGTCGGGCTCAATGCTGAACGATGGCCCGGCAATGGTAATTCCATCGAAAACATCGGCTGTTCCTTTCACGCCTTCGGTAATTTCGGCAATCTGGCGCGCCAATTTTTGGAGAATGACGGCATTATCGCCATACACTTTGATCTCGATGGGCTGCGTCGAACTCATTAAATCGCCCAGCATGTCGCCGATCACCTGCCCAAAGTCGATTTGCAGCGCGGGTTGCGAGGCTTCGACTTTCTTCCGGATATCATCAATTACTTCTTCGGTGGTGCGACTTCTGTCTTTTTTTAGCTGAATGAGGTAATCGCCATCGTTGGGTTCAGTAATGAAAAAGCCCATTTGTGTTCCGGTGCGGCGCGAGTAGGTTTCAATTTCAGGAACGGTGGGCAACAACTTTTCAACCTCGCGAAGCATTCGATCCGTTTCCTGAAGCGAGGTTCCGGGCGGCGATTTGTAATCGAGTACGATGCTACCTTCGTCCATTTCGGGCAAAAAGCCGGTTTCGAGTTGACCTGAAATGTAATATACCGAAGCAATCAGGCACAGCACAAACAGTCCGCTGATGGCCGGTCGGCGAATGAAGAACGATATCCATTTGCCGCTTTTTCGTTCGTGTAGTGCAGGTTCTTTTTCCGCGTGTTTTCGTTTTCCCGACAACAAAAGGTAGATAACCGGAAGTCCGATCCAGGTAATCAGGAACGAACAGACCAAGGTGATCATCATGGTATTGGCCAGAATTTTAAAATAAGCGCCGGCCACGCCACTCAGCAAAACGAACGGCAGAAAAATGACGATGGTGCTGATGGAGGAGCCGATCATGGCAGGACGCAAATACCGAACTGATTTCGAAAGCAGCAGTTTCGTATGCGTTTCTGGGTGTTCTTCGTGGGTGCGGTGAATTTGCTCTACAACAACTATGGCGTCGTCGATGATCAACCCGATAGACGCGGCAATGGCTCCCAAAGTCATGATGTTGAAATTGTATCCCAGGAAATACAACACAAGCAAAGTGAGCGAAATCGTGAGCGGAATGGTCAGTAAAATTACCGAACTGGATTTCAGCGAGCGCAAAAAGATGATGCAAACAACGATAGCCAGCAACAGCCCGATCCAAACACTGTCGGTTACGCTGCGGATGCTGTCGTGCACAAAATCGGCCTGCAAATAGTATGGCGAAAGAAAAACGCCGCGAGGAAGGACCGTCTTATTCAGTTCGGCAACCCGTTTTTCCACCTCGTTGTTGATGTCAATCAGGTTTGAATTGGGCTGTTTTACCACGGCCACAAGCACCGCATCTTTGCCGTTGGCATTGATACGGATGTATTCGGTTTGTTCGGCAATCTTCACGTTGGCAACATCCTGAAGTTTCAGTATTCGCTTGCTATTATTGCTGATTACCAGATTTTTGAGTTCATCGATGTTTTCAACGTTTTCGTTGGTAACCGTAAGGTACATGCGGTTGTAGTCGTTGAGGTAGCCGTTGCTGCTCACGAAATTCGACTCGCTAATAGCCGCCGAAATCATGGTAGGTGTGATTCCCAGAGCGCTCATCCGCTGCGGATTGAGCTCGATGTGGTATTCCTTGGTTTTTCCGCCAATGACACGGATTTCGGAAACGCCTGCTATTTGCGACAAATAGGGTTTGACGATGTAATTGGCAATCTGGTTGATTTCGATGTTGCTGCGGCCTTTGGCATTCAATACATATCCTGAAACCGGCAAAATCGACGGGTTCATTTTTTCTACAGAAATGGACGTTCCGGCTGGCAGTTCGTCCTTAATTTGCTCAATGGACGATTCGATTTGCTGCTTGCACAGGTCAATGTCTTCTTTCCAGCCCATAAATGCCGATATTTCGCAACTCCCGCGGCTGGTAATGCTTCGGATGTTTTCCAGTCCCGGCACCCGCTTGATGGCATTTTCCAGCGGTTTGGTCACGGTAATCATCATTTTGCTGACAGGCTGCAGCCCGTTTTCAGCAATCACTTTGATCTTCGGAAAAGTGACCTCCGGGAATAGCGATGACTGCATTTTGCTGTACGAAAAAATGCCTGCCGCCAAAATGATAAACAGCACAACCGCAACCGGATTTTTATGCGAAACAAAGAAGTTCTTCATACGTCAGGGTTGAGTGATGGAAATCCGCGCGGTGTCTGGCAGTCCGTAATGTCCCGAATTAATCAGCCGATCAGTCGGGACAAATTCAGGAGAAAGAATTTCGATCTGGCTGTCGGTAACGATTCCTGTTTTTACCGGAATTTTCACAGCCAGCGTGTCATTTACAAGTTTCATCACCCAAAAAGTTTCCATTGTTTCGTCGGTCAGCACACAGCTTCTGTCAACAATCTGAGCTTTGTTTTTGGAGCTTTCGGTGAGTTTGACCAATGCCGTAAGGTTCTCGGGCAGTTGAGCCGATGTTTGCGGTTTTACCACGAAACTTTGGGTTTGCGAAACCGCGTCGAGCACCGAAAGTTTTGAAACAAGGATTCCGTTCAGCTTAGTTGAATCGGGCAGAAAAATCTCGCAATTGCTTCCAATGGCGGCGTGTTTGTTTTGTTCGAAAGGCACATTCAGCAGGAAAACCATGCTGTTTTGTTCGGCAATTACGCACAGTTGATCACCGTCGGCCACATAGTCGTTCGCTTGTTTGTTCACTTCTGAAATAACTCCTGAAGTTGGCGCCTTGATCGTGATTTCGCCGTTGATTCCAAATTCAGGATTTGATTTTCCAAAGGCAGAAAGTGCTTCGGCTTCCTTGGTTTTTACCGAATACAGCGGGCTTCCGGCTTTCACAAAATCGCCAATGTTGCACGAAATTTTGGTGATATATCCTGAAGATGTTGATTTTACGGTGTTTTTCTTGAGATACGCGGTGGTGGCCGAAAGGCTGATTTGCTTTTGGATGGTTCCGTTTTTTATTCCGGTGACGGTTACTGGTGTAGTTACTTTGGCCGATTCATCACTGGTTAGCTGGTTTCCGCCGGAACAGGCAAACAGCCCGATGATGCAGATTATTCCGGTAAAAAATGGTATTCGTTTCATTTTAGATAGTTCATTTGGTTGATGATTTGCAGGCGTTGCATCTCGGCAGTGGTCAAATTATTTTTGGTTTGGGCGTAGTTATTCACGATGTTCAGGTAGTCGAGAAAACGAACCAGCCCCTTTTCAATTTCAACTTTGTACAGTTCAATCAGTTTCTCCTGCTCGGCCAACTGGCTGCGAATGCTGGTGACTAATTCGTCGGTTTCTTTCAACTGCCCCGACAACTGGTTGATTTGCTGCTTGTATTGAGCGGTGTAAAAAGTCTTGTAATCGAGCCGCGAGGTTTCGTCGAGCTGAAGTTTCTCGTATTGGAGTTTGCGCTGCCTGCCATCGTAAACCGGAACGCTGAAATTGAGGCCAAAGCTGGTTCCGAAATTGTGCGGAATATTCTGAGGCAAAATGGCCATGAAACCCGCATCAGCAAAGGCACTCAGCTTGGGGTGGTAGTTCAGGTCGATTGCCTGGCGCGCGTTCTCGGTTTTCAGGCTATCGAGTCTAAACTTTGCCATCGCCGGAGTATTTTGAATGTTGAAACTGTTCGTGACCTTCAGCTCAGGCTTTTGGAGCCAAATGGTTGCCGTGTCGCTTATTCCGCAAATAAATTTCAGAATAGCCAAATTGTTGTGATACTGAAGTGTTGATTGCCTAATTGCAATTTTTTGCGCAGTGATCGAAACCGACAAATTCATCGCATCGGTTTGCGCGTAGATTCCTTTTTCGACCAGCGATTTCACCAAATCCTGCTGTTTTTTAAGCTGTTCCAGAATTCCCTGATCGAAGCGAATCTGCTCCAGATCGGCATACGCGGTAAGGTATTGTGCCGTGATGCCCTGCTTCAGATCGGTTTCAGTCAGGCGAACATCGGTTTCAATGGCCTTTTTTGCCAGTAGATTTTCCTGAAACTGATTGGTTTTAAACCGCTTCGTAAAAAGCGGCTGGACCGCATTAATCACAGCTGAATAATTTGCACCGTTCGTGATGGCTTCGTCGTACCCCAATTTGTCGGAATACGGCGCGTACATCGCCTGCGAAACTTGGTTCACCTGTGGCTCGTAGCTGACTTGAATCAGCAAGCTGTCCAGTTTTCCAGAAAGAAGCTTATTTCGGAAGTCCTTTAACAACGGACTGTTTTCCAATCCTTTTTGGAGGTAGAAATCGAGATTTTGAGCCTGAATGAAGATTTCAGAGGCCAAAAGCAACACAAGTAAAACGAGTTTCTTTACCTGCATAATTGTGTCGGTAAAATTTGGATGAAGATATGAAAAAGTTCTTCAGAAGTTGTAGGCGAAACCAAAGTTGGGGAAGGTATTACGAGCGTTTGGTTGCAATCAAAAAAATACGGCATACAACCCTATTTTTGGTTGTATGCCGTATTTGCTGTATGGTTGAGCTTCTAAAGCAAAAAGCTTAAATCATCGCTTGAACTCAATTCAACTGGGGCTTTACCATTCTTGAAAATCCGAACATTTCGGTTCCCAATCAATTTCATGGTATGGTTTTCCATGTGCAGCATGGTTCCTTCGCGCAGCCCAACCACATAAACTTCAGGATTGATGGCTATAAACTCTTCGATGCGTTGCTCGCGGGTTTCACCACCATGCCCTTCAGGATTGGCATCGAGGTAGTGCGGGTTAATCTGGAATGGCACCAATCCTGTGGTATCAAACCCTTTCGGGTCGATAATCGGCATATCGTTGGTAGTACGTAGGGTAGGGCAGGCTACGTTCGATCCGGCGCTCCAGCCAATGTAGGGTGTGCCGTTCATCACTTTTTCGCGGATGGGGTTTATCAGCTTATTGTCGTGTAGCATACGAACCAGTTGCCAGGTGTTTCCACCGCCAACAACAATGGCTTCGGCTTCGCGAACAGCTTTTACCGGATCGTTGAAATGGTGAATGCTTTTTACTGAAAAGCCAAGTTCAGCAAAGCGTTCGGTTACTTTTTGCTCATAGATATCGAATGAAAAAGTTACTGCCGCATACGGAATGAACAAGGCGGTAAGTGGTTCTTCACCCAAAAATTTTTTGATTTCGTGTTTTGGATAATCGAGATAAGCCTCTCCGGGCATCGTCGAATTGCTTATTAATAGCAGTTTCATTTCTTCACAATTTTTAAAACAAAAATACTTCTAGCAAAAGAATAGAAAAGATCAAAAATCATTTTTCGGTTTTTTCTTTTTTTGATCAAAATAAATTACATATTTAAATGAATTTTTCCACCATTATCACTTATTAATTCTTGTCTATAAATTTGAGAGCAGAGGAGGAAGTGAAAATGGAACAATCGGCACCGATTTTTTTTGATGAGTTATTTGATATCAATGAATTACAAAAATTGCAGGATCAGTTTTCAGCTGCATTTGGCGTAGCTTCACTAATTACAAGTCCTGAGGGTGTGTATATTACACGCCCAAGCAATTTCAGCCATTTATGTCAAAACATAATACATTGTTCCGAAAAAGGTCTAGCCAATTGTATGCATTCTAAGGCCGTGATGGGAAGGTGCAATCCTAGTGGTCCGATTGTGCAGCAATGTTTAGGAAGTGGACTTTGGGATGCTGGTGTAAGCATTATTGTTGGTGGTAAGCATGTGGCAACATGGCTTATAGGTCAAGTTAGAAATTTGCAACATGCTGATGATGAAATAATTAGGTATGCTTATGAAATTGGCGCCGATTTAAAAGAATTTACCAAGGCTTACTTCGATATTCCTTCTATGTCGGTCGATAAATTTCAACAAATTGCGGAATTACTTTTTACTATGGCTGGTCAATTGTCGGAGAAAGCCTATCAAGATATTCAAAAAGCAAAACTTATTCAGGATAAAAATTTGGTAAATAAAGCTTTTTCTGAAAGCGAGGAGAAATTTAGGAATTTGTTTGAGCATTCACCGGTTCCCAAATTATTCACCGGGATAGATGGTTCTTTGCAGGTAAATCGCGCTTTTTGCGAAATGGTTGGTTATTCGAATGAAGAAATTACATTAGACACATTCATTGCAGTTAACCATCGAGATGATGAATTTGTGTCGAATGATTATTACGATAAAATGCTCAAAGGTCTTATAGATGAAGCAAAGTTTGAAAAAAGATATATTCATAAAGACGGAAGTATTATTTGGGCAGAGGTGTCTACTTTTCTTCAACGTGATTCCGATGGGATACCCCTGTATTTTATCACTATTATTAATGATATAACACAGAGCAAATTAGCAAAACAGGCATTAATTGAAAGCGAAGCACGGTATAATGCTTTTGTAAATGCCGACACCGACATGATTTTTGTGAAAGATGAAAATTTTCGATACCTGATGGCAAATGATGCTATGGCTTCCTTTTACGGAAAATCAAATGATGAGCTGTTCATGAAGACCGATCAGGAGTTGGCAAAATTCTCATTAATAAGTCCTTGTATTTCGTCTGATCAAAAAGTAATGGAAACATTGTCTCAAATTGCAGTTGAAGAGAAGTTGGGAGACAGAATCTTTGAGGTAATTAAATTTCCGATCAAGCTTAAAGACAATAAAACGGGTATTGGCGGAATTTTAAGAGATATAACGGATAAAAAACATGCTGAAGATACGTTAAGAGCAGAACGTACACTTCTTCGTACATTAATCGATAACTTACCTGTAAGTATCTATGTTAAAGATATAAGCTGCAGGAAAATAGTTTCAAATATTACTGATTTTGAAAAATTGGGGTTTTCGTCGGAATCAGAGATTATTGGAAAAACTGATTTGGACCTTTTTCCAAACAATGAAGGACTCCAAAGCTATAAAGACGATTTAATTGTTGTAAAGTATAGCAAATCAATTATCAATAAAGAAGAAAGCTTTTCGAATATTAAAGGAGGACGAAGATGGACTCTAACCACCAAAATTCCATTAACAAATCAATCAGGGAAAGTACTTGGATTGGTTGGGATTGGCCGTGACATAACAGATCAGAAACTTGCCAATGAAACTATTTTAAAGCTTTCAAAAGGGATTGAACAAAGCCCGACAACCATTATGATTACCGATTTGGAAGGAAACATTGAATATGCAAACCCAAAGTTTTTTAAACTTACTGGTTATTCTCAGGAAGAAATTATAGGCAAGAATCCAAGAATATTAAAATCAGGGGATATGGACCCTGAGGCGTATGCTAACCTTTGGGCGACAATTTCATCAGGTCAAGTCTGGCGTGGTGAATTTCACAATCGAAAAAAGAATGGCGAATTGTTTTGGGAAAGCGCTACAATTACATCAATAAAAAACGAAAAAAATGAAATCACCAACTATATTGCTATTAAAGAAGATATTAGCGAAAGAAAGAAAATGGAAGCTGAATTAATTGTTGCAAAAGAACGAGCAATTGAAAGCGACCGCCTGAAATCAGCTTTTTTAGCAAACATGAGTCACGAAATAAGAACTCCATTGAATAGCATTATCGGCTTTTCGGAGTTATTGACCTATGAGGATTTTGAGGAGAAACAAAAAAAAGAATTTATCGGACAAATAGTAAGCAACGGCAATAACCTGCTCAATATTATTAACGACATTGTTGATATATCAAAAATTGAGGCCGGCGAAATCAACATCCGGCTTACATCAATCCCGATATTAAAGATAGTTCATGAAATTGATGTAATGTTTCGTCACAAAATTGAAAGTAAAGGATTAGAATTCCGAATTAAACTTTCTGAAACAATTCACAGCTGTTTGATAGATGCTGATTATGAGCGACTTAAACAAATATTCTCTAACTTATTGGGTAATGCATTGAAATTTACACAGAAAGGGTATATTGAGCTCGGTGTTCGCAGACTCGAAAAGAACCTTGAATTCATAGTTTCTGACAGTGGAATTGGAATAGCTTCTAAATATCACACACAAATATTTGATCGTTTCAGGCAGGTTGAAACCTCGTACAATAGAAAGTTTGGTGGAAATGGGCTTGGCCTGGCAATATCGAAAAACCTGGTTGAGCTGATGGGTGGCCGCATTTGGCTGGAGTCAGAACTTGGTAAGGGGTCTTCTTTTTTGTTTACTATACCTTACAAAAATTAATACTTAAAATGAAACCGGTTGGATTCTTGCTGAAAAAGAATATAAAATAACGTGAGTTAGAGCTAAATTTAATTGTAATATTCTTTAATGAATATCCCATAAAATGCCTAACCGATTTAGCGTTGGGGCTTTGCCCCAAAACCCCAATTACTTTTTTGTCTTGACACAAAAAAGTAATCAAAAAAGGTCAAGGCTTAGCCCGCTTCGCACGAAAAACTAGCGTACGACGGCTAAAATCTTTTAAACTCTCCCGGTTAAACCGGGCTCAAACAGAAAAGATTTTTTAACGCCGTCGTCACTCGTTTTTCGGCTCACCGGCCTAGGCCGCTCTCGCTTCATTCATAATTAGGCACTGAAACGGATATTCATAATTCTGTAAATAAGGTTGTTGTCAATTGGTGAATGAATTGCTACTGAGGTTTAAATGTGCTTGATAAGGCTCTAAAACCTCAGTAGAAATTAGATAAACATGAATGTATAACCTTATTAAATTATTGAATTTCAATTATTTTCAATAGTCCTCTATACCGAGTTCAGGTTATTATCAGTACTGACAAACTCCTTTTCGACGTTTCTGAACATTGTTTCAATATTAATCGCTGAAGCTAATTCCTATAGTAAATGGTGTAAGTTCAGGACCTTTCCCGCTTGCAAAAAATGGTGTTAAGCTATATTTGGCAAATAAAGCTATGTCTTTGTATCCGATCCGGGCGGTTGCAGCATAATTAAACGAATTGATATTGAACCCGCTACGATCTTTTTCCTTATTATTACCATATTTTACTTTGGTATGTGACCCAATTTTAACACCACCAACGACACCGGCACTTAAAAATAAACGTCCTTCACGATGGTTTACCGGGATTTGGCATTCGAGTAGTAAGGGAACATTCAGATAACTTACAGCGAGCTTGGTTTTTTCCAGGTTATTTGGGTCAAGTGCAATCGGCTCGGTCCGGTTATTTCCTTTTTCAAGAGTGAAATCATTTTCGAAACGATAATTGTTGAAACTCAGGCCCATCCCGGAAACCAGTCCAATATTGTTTTTGCTAAGGCCAATGTTTAGTTCATAAAAGTTGAAATTGAACTCAAGAGATTTTCCCTGATTAAGCGACATAAAATCCTTATTGGCTGAGGTATACATACTGTAATCGGGCTTTGCAAACGAATTAAACCCAAATTCAATGCCTTCCCAATGTCCATCAAATTTGTCTGATTTATCTTTCCAGTCTTTGCCCTTTCTTTTGCCCCAAATAATTTCGGTACCACCATCGTGGTCAATTACTTTTACGTCTTTTTTACCCAACCTGACAACTGTTGTATCAGCTTTTATTTTTTTTGTAGTTGTATCAGCCTGATCAACTAAAAGAGTGTTGTCCTTTATCAACTTATCATTTTTGATTTCCTGAGCCTCTATGTTGAAGCTTAATGTTGTAATTGCTGCTAACGAGAGAATAATTTGTTTCATGGCTTTTGTTTTAAAATTTGCCGTAAGACGATAAGGCGTTTCGAAATGTTACAGCTCTTTATTTTTTTTCCAAAGGAATTGAAAAAGCCATCAACTTGCTTTCAAATTCAACGCTGGTAATCTTGCCGTCCTTTTCTTTATAACCAATTCTGTCGCCCGATATTTCCGAAGCAATGGTTAATCCCAGGCGAGCAATACGTTGTGCCGAAAATAGACCCTCTTTACCTACTTTTTTGGCGCGCATTGCTAAGAATTCTTCAACGCTCATCACCCGTGGTGTTTCGTTGATTGGTGCTATATTATTTGTTTGGCTTATTGCTAAATGTAAATCCTGTCCTGTTTCAAGCCGGGCATTAATCGGAGAAATTTCAGCCAAAACAATTGATGTTTCATCTACACGTTCAGGTAGTACCAACTGTTTTATTTCTGTCTTTTCCTGAATGGAATCATCCTTCCTGCTAACTTTTCCTGTTTCATTTTTATCGGCTAATTCTTTATTTTCACCAAGTGCTGCCAGGGGTGTTCCTTTTCTTTTTATCGAAGGTTCCGGTTTATCGAAGGTGGGTTTGGTTTGTACGAGTTCAGTCTTATTTTGGGCTATCTTTGGTTTATTCGGCGTTTGAAAAAGCGAACTTATTCCCCAGGTTAAAACAACTACAGCTGCTGCACGGACAGCCCAATTTAGGATAAGTGTATGGGCTGGCTTACGGTGCAATTTGTTTTTGGGTGCAAATTTTACCGATAAATCGGGAACCAGCTTCGTTTTGGTAAATAACTCGTATTCTCTCTGCAGTTTTGGCTGAGTTTCAAGGTATGATTCGAACGATTTCCGTTCACTTTCCTCTAAATCTCCTTCCAAATAAGCAATAGTCTTATTCTCAAGACGGATAGTTTCGTCAGTCAGGCTTTTGTGTAGCTTTTGCTTTTCGTTATAAACGACATTTTGTTCTGGTAGAGAAACTTCTTCAAAACGGTGTAACTCTTCTTTCAAATCGAGGTTCTGGTTAAGAAAATCCAAAAACTGGTCGATTTCGTTCTCTGGCAGATTACCTTCCAGATAGTCAACGAACAAAGCTTCGTAATTGTCTCTGGTTATCATACTACTACCTCCATTTTTCCGATATAATTTTTCAGGAAAACCCTTGCCCGGTATATATAAACTTTTACCTGTGTTTCGGTTAACTCAGTAATATCGCCTATTTCTTTGTACGAATATCCTTCATAATCGCGCAACATAACAACGGTTCGCTGAATATCGGGCAGTTGTTTTACTGCTTCATTTAGTATTTCAGCCAAATCAGAATATTGCCGGTCGTGCATATCTTCAGGAATCTGGTAATCAGCCATATAGGTTTGACGTTTGTCTTTCCTTAAAATGTCAATCATCGTGTGGTAAGCGGTGGTAAACAGGTACGATTTTACTTTATCGAAACTAACATTTTCGGCGTTTCGCCATAACTTCTCATAGCTATCCTGAACAATATCACGGGCGCGTTCTTCGTCTTTGATATTCTTCAGGATAAATCTGAAAACATTGTCTGAATAAAGATCAACCGATTGGTTGTATTCTTTTACATTCATGGTTTATTCGCTTACTTTTTGCCTAAGACGAACAACTCTTTATTTAGTTACAAGGCTAACTAAATTTTGCTGAACCGGTAGTTTTGATTTGGATATTGCTTCGAGTAAAGTTTTGTCAATGTTTTGAATAATCGGATAAAAGCCTTTTTCGCCAATGATATTTCGTGCAATATAGGCTTTGATTTGACTATCGATGACCTTCGAAGAAACCTTCATGTCGTTGTGGTTTGTTTTAACGCCTTTCTTTTCTGCAAATTCAATAAATTGGTTCAGAATATTGATTTTGCTGAGGTAATGTTCAAAATCAGTAGTTCCTTGAAATTTGCTTAATTCTTTTCGGTGTGAGTCAGCATAGTCCAGTGCAAACTGGTAAACCAATCCTTTTTGAGTAATTTTCTGATAATAATCGGAATAACCCGAAGTATCGGCTGGAACAAAAAAATCGGGCATAATACCGCCACCGCCATGTACAATTCGTCCTGATGGAGTTTTGTATTTTACTGTATCTTTGTACTTTATGCTATCTGCCTTTTGAAACTCGCCATGAATGGCACGTTTCATTATGTCTTTATAATATTCGTCGTTCCCTTTGTCGTAAGGTTTTTGGATGCAACGGCCACTTGGTGTGTAATATCGGGCAACGGTTAAGCGAACGGCGCTACCGTCGTTAAATGGTATTTGCTCCTGAACCAAACCTTTACCAAACGAGCGACGGCCAACAATCCAGCCACGGTCGTTATCCTGAATTGCACCGGCGAAAATTTCGCTTGCCGATGCCGAAAAGTCGTCGATTAATACGGTAATTCCTTTATCGCGGTATATTCCGCGACTATCGGCCTGGAATGATTTCCGTGGCTGCGAATTTCCCTGGGTGTATACAATAAGTTTACCTTTTTCGAGAAACTCGTTCACCATTCGGATAACTGCATTCAGGTATCCTCCCGGATTTCCGCGCAGGTCGATAATTACATTTTTCATTCCCTGTTGGCTCAGTTCCTTCATTCCGTTCATAAATTCTTCGTAGGTCTGTTCTCCAAAGCGGCTAACCTTAATGTAGCCGGTTGTTTCATCAATCATGTAACTGACGTCAACACTGTAAATCGGAATTTCTCCACGGGTAATCGTGTAATTGATCAGATCTTTAATTCCTTTGCGCTTAATACCTACGTTTACTTTTGTGCCTTTCTCTCCGCGAAGTTTCGAGAGGACCTTTTCGTTTTTAACATCTTTACCTATCATCAATGTGTCGTTTACCTTAACGATTCGGTCGCCAGGAATGATTCCTAATTTTGAAGATGGGCCTCCGGAAACCACATCGACCACCATTACCGTGTCGTTTTGTATAGAGAACTGAACACCAATACCTCCAAAATTTCCCCTCATTTCTTCTTCAACACCAACCATTTCCTTGGCAGGGATGTAAGTAGTATGCGGGTCGAGGTTTTTAAGCAACTGGGGTATTGTTTTTTCAACCAGTGTGTCGGTCGAAACAGAATCGACGTATGCATTCTGAATTAAATCGACAATCGCGTCCAGCTTGTTCATTTTTGAAGCAGACTGATAACCGGTTCCTGCATTTTTGTTTAATTTATTGCCTATCAAAATACCGGCAATTAAAGCAACTGCAAGTAGAAGGGGTATATAGATTGAATATTTTTTCATGAATAAATTAAAATCTGTTTATTAATCAAGTTCAACTTTTACTACATCGACATTGGCTTTCTGTAGGAGAAGTATTCCATCATCGTGATGGTAATTGTCGTAAAAAACCACTCGTTTTATTCCTGCCTGAATAATAAGTTTTGCACATTCAAGGCATGGAGATGAAGTTACATACAGTGTTGCCCCATCGCTGCTGTTGTTCGATTTGGCTACCTTGGTAATGGCATTGGCTTCGGCATGTAGAACGTACGGGTAAGTTTTATTGTTTTCGTCTTCACATATATTATCAAATCCAGATGGTGTTCCATTGTATCCGTCGGAGATGATCATTTTATTTTTTACCAATAGTGCCCCTACCTGCCGTCGCCTGCAATACGAGTTTTGGGCCCATATTGCAGCCATTTTTAAATATCTTTGATCTAAAAGAAATTGCTTGTTTTGACCTGAATCATTTTCAATGCCTGGTTTTTGGGCTTTTTCGTTAATCTCTTCACAACACATATCTCGTCTCTGTTAATTGGCTGTAAAAGTAATTATTGATGTGTAAATAAAACGATTTCAACATTACAAAAAAGAGGCTGTCCAAAAAGTAAAATTGGACAGCCTTTGTTTTGTTGTCCCTGAAAGATTTAGTATCTTAAAGGTCTCTATGACAACAAGATCAAACATACGATTTAAAAGTATTACTTCGCAGCAGTCAGTACTTTTTCCTGTAAATTTAAGTGATAAAATTGCGTTGAACCATCCCGTTCGGCTTGTCAACCAGATCGTTGACCAGTTAAATATCGACGATATTTTATCGACCTATAAAGGAGGCGGAACCAGTTCCTTCCATCCCCGAGTGATGATTAAGATTCTGTTCTACAGCTATCTGAACAACATTTACTCTTGTCGGCGGATTGCCCGACAATTGGAAGAAAACATCCATTACATGTGGCTTTCGGGTGAAGCCTTGCCCAACTTTCGCACGATCAACCATTTTCGGAGCCAAAAACTCAAAGGCAAGCTTCAGGATTTGTTTGCCCAGTTGGTCAGGCTGATGGCTGAGATGGGTTATGTCAGTTTGGATGTTCAATACATTGACGGGACCAAAATAGAGGCAGCCCCGAACCGTTACACTTTTGTATGGCGCAAATCGGTGGAAAAGAACAAGGAAAAACTTGAAAACAAGATCGACAGTGTTTTGAAAGAAATTGAATCAACCATCCAATCAGACCAATCAGATCAGGCAGAAGACCATTTGCCCGAAAAAATCGATTCGGTTTTGCTTCAGGAAAAGATTGAAAAGCTGAACGATCGTTTATCCGGGTTGAACAAGAGCCAGCAAAAGCAGGTAAAGAAGCTACAGGAAGATGCCTTGCCACGTCTTCAGAAGTATGAAGAGCAACTCGATGTTCTGGGCGAAAGAAACAGTTACTCGAAAACCGATACCGACGCTACGTTCATGCGTATGAAAGAAGACCACATGAAAAACGGGCAGCTAAAGCCCGCTTACAATGTGCAGATCAGCACAGAAAACCAGGTTATCACCCATTACTCGCTCCACCAACGCCCGGGCGACACGGCAACACTGATCCCTCACCTGGAGCAGTTTGAGTCACACTACGGGAAACAATCATCCAAAGTAGTAGCCGATTCAGGCTATGGGAGCGAACAAAACTACCAGCAACTGGAAAATAAAGGGATTGAAGCATTTGTCAAATACAATTACTTCCATAAAGAACAAAAAAGGAACTACCGGAAAGACCCCTTCCTGGTAGCCAACCTATACTACAACCGGGAGAACGATTTTTATGTATGCCCGATGGGGCAACACATGGATAAACACTATACCAGTAACCGAAAGACAGAACTGGGATATGACTACCAGGTGAGCATTTACCAGGCACAGAACTGTAATGGGTGCCCGCTTAGGGGGATGTGCCATCAGGCCAAAGCAAACCGGAGCATTGAAGTGAACCACAATCTAAACCGCCTCAGAACAATTGCCAAAGAGAAACTTTTAAGTGAAGAAGGATTATACCACCGAAGTCGAAGGCCGATAGAACCGGAAGCCGTATTTGGGCAGACAAAATCGAACAACCGCTTCAACCGGTTCTCACTCAGGGGAATTGAAAAGGTAATGATCGAGTTTGGGCTGATTGCCATATCCCACAACCTGCGCAAAATAGCCATGGGTATGTCTATTCGTGAAGGAAAAGCTGTGTTTTATTGGGTTTTTGCCATTTTTGAGTATCCAAAAACAAAAAACAGGGCGATCTCGATTCTGAAAACATTAAAAATACCAATACCTAAAATCGCCGCATAAAAATAGAGGCCATCCTTTTGGGACAGCCTCTTTTTTTACGTGACAAAGGTTCTTGTTCTTAACTTTTAATATATTTTTCAACGGCAGACAATAAATCTTTCGACTTGATTGGTTTTGCCAGATAGTCATCACAACCAGCCTCTAAGGCCTTCTCGCGGTCGTCGGACATTGCGAAAGCCGTTTGTGCGATTATTGGAATATGTGGAAGCCTCTTTTTCAGGATTTCAGTAGCTTCATAACCGTTCATGCCGGGCATTTGCAAGTCCATTAACACAACATCAATTGTATTGTTCTCACAAATTTCTATTGCTTCGATTCCGTTTTTTGCCCAAAAAACAGTTGCTCTCAGTTTACTAAGAACCGCTTTTAAGTATAAGAAGTTTGATTCAACGTCTTCTGCAATCAGGATTACGGGCGAAGCATCCGGGTTCATTTTAATTGACTGATTAGATTTTAATTTATCAAATATACCGAAACATTCTTGGATAAGTCACCTCTTTTAAAAATTTCTTTGTTATAATTATTATTTATTGATGGTGGTCAACGAAATATATTTATAATCAATAATTTAAGCTATTTATTTGCAAGCTTTATCCTCAGAATTGTAAACGAATATGTAGGTAGGAAGATTGGTATCTCAGAAGAAATATCTATCGTATCAGTTAACGGCCTTGCTTTATTATCATCAGGCGTTCCGGTTAAGACAGTACGAATGGCCCTGGAATCAATTTTATCAAATGTTGCCAGGCTAATCTGGGTGTTTACTTTTACCGGAAGCATATTCACAAGCTTAATAATTAAGTCGTTAGTGCTGCTATTCCGAACGGTTGAAATAGCGAGGCGTTTTGAAACCGATTCGCTATTTTCAGAAAGCTTTACTTCGCTGTGCATATATACATCTCCTGAGTTTTCGCCATAAAGTTTCTGTACAAAATAATCGACAGTTGGTTTTACTTCGCTGTTGTTGAAATACATTAGATCGGGGTTCCATTGAGTATGAGCTTCCTTAGCCAGCAATGGGGCATAAGAAGCCATACTTACAATGTCGCCATTTCGTTCCAGCGCTGTTAGATAAAGTGCTTCCGAAAGAGCTGTTTCGATGTTTGTGGGCCGGCCTGGTAAATGTGAAGCATACTCTCCAAGATAAACCTTAGGTTTAGACTTGTCGTATTTATCGTAAAATTGCTGATTGTGGATAAACCAGCCTGGCGATTCGTAATAATGTTCGTCAACCATTGGAACACCTAATTTAGTGGCAATTTTCCATCCTTCTTCATAGTCTGTTCCTTCGAAAAAGGGTCCTACGGTCCCGATAACGGTAATCTCAGGGTGTTTTTCCTTAAGGGCATTGAAAATCATTGAAAATCGATCCTCGAAGATATTGTTAATCAAATCTTCATTTCCAATTCCTATGTATTTCAGGTGAAATGGTTCCGGATGCCCAGCCTTGGCCCTAATTTTTCCCCAATTGGTTTTTTCATCGCCATTGGCCCATTCAATCAAATCGAGAATGTCCTGAACATATTGGTTCATATCGTACATAGGAATACCTCCTTGTTGACCAGCGCCTCCGGTTGCTGAGTTCTGGCAGGGAACTCCTGCTGCAATTACAGGTAATGGTTGTGCCCCGATATCCTCACAGAATTGGAAGTACTCGAAATATCCCAGACCTACCGATTGGTGATAACCCCATAAGTTTTTTTGTGGCTTGCGCGACTCAAGCGGCCCAACTGTATTTTTCCACCTGTAAATATTTGAAATCCCATCACCATGCGAAACACAACCACCCGGAAAACGAACAAACCGAGGCTGAATGTCGGCAATGGTCTGAGCCAAGTCAGCCCGTAACCCGTTTTTTCTGTCTTTAAACGTTTTCTGGGGAAACAGTGAAATCATATCCAGGTTGATTAAGCCTGAAGTTTGGGGATAGATGTATAAGCGTGCATTGGACACGGTTTTATTTGCAGTAATTGTTGTTTCTATTTTTTTCCATTTTATTGAATTCAGTGAGATTGTTGACTCACCATAGCTTTCTCCTTTTTCACTGGAAAGTTTTATGATTAGTTTTTTATTTTTGTTGTCGGGACTGCGAAGAAAGGCTGAAAAGTTATATTTTTCCCCTGATTTGATAGAAATTCCATCGTATCCTTCATTCTGAAAAGAGGCGCCTGGCTTGGTAATTTGAAGTACAGCGTAATGTGGGTTGTTTGCATTGATTGGCGAAATAGAGTCGGTCGTTAATGTTGTCCCATTACCTTTTACACTCCAGGCTTTTAAGCTATTCCAATCTTTGTCGTGTCCCTCTTTATCACTTAATGCGTATTCAAAATCACGGTTTTGGATCAGTTCGGCATATAATCCACCATCGGCAGCATAATTAATATCTTCAAAAAAAACTCCAATCAACATATCGCTGATTTTCTTGCTTTTGGAGTTATCGATTGTTATTGAAGCATTTACCGGTTTTAATGAAGCAAATCTTATGGAGTCGGTTTTAGTCGTTTCGGCCCATTGTTGATCGCGATATTCTTTTAATTTTTGTTGGTCGAGCAATGTTTCAAGTGATTTCCTCGATATTTTATGAATTGTTCCCGTTTCTGTTTTACCGTTTACGATTACCTGCTTTCGGTTATTTTCCCTTTCAGATGATTGAATTTCCTGTGTTGGAGAATAAACTTTAAAATCGCTGGTAGTTACGCAAAATGTTTTTGTATCTCCACCAGCTTTACTTAACCAGGTGATTTTGTATTGATTATTAACTTTACTATATGAAATTGCAGGATCAAGGCAATTGTTGCCTGTTATAACCGTAGGATATGTTTGGGGTAACCAATAAAACAGGTCTTTCGATTCAGAGTGGGCAAAAGCACCAATGTGGTCATTTAAGCACCAAACACAATGCCAAGTTGCATCGGGCGACTGAAACAGGTAAGGAGAGATCATTTTCTTTTCAACTCCCCAACGGCCATAATCGCAAAACAGGAAGCGCATTTCGGGACCAATTGATAACCAGTTATTTTCGTCGGTACTCCATGCAAAATGAAGCCCATTGGTATTGGCATTCTTTTCGGTTGAGTAGGCAAACAGATAAGCTGAATCAGGTTCGTTAGGTATTATTTCTGTTGATGCAAATGTCTTTGAGACAATTAGGATGAGAAAAAAAAAGAGAAGCAGAATTCTTTTCATATCAGGTAGGTTTATCAGTTGTTATTTACCTGCAAATATGGAAGAAATAGTATAAAAGTAAAAACGACACTAATTTTTACAACAAAATCACCAGTTTAAAAAAATGTTTAGAGGAAGCAAAATAAATAAGCCATTCATTGTTACCAGGAAGCCGGGGAACAAGCCGGTTGAGGTAACCAAACCCAAATGGGAATTTATTGTAGTTCACACGGCCCGCAAAACATTTATCAACCTTGCACACAAATACGATATGCCTCAAAGTTTAATCATGGATATTGTTGGCCACTCTGAGTACGAAACTTTTATGAAGTACCGGAAATATGAGCCGGAAAAGAAAAAAGACGATAGTTATAAGGCATTTAAAGGATATACTGAGCGGATTCAGGAAAAGAAAATCGGATAAAACTAATAAATTCATACCTTTGATTCATCAAATTTGATTTTTATGGGAGCCATTGTAATAAAAAGTGATTCGAAGAGCCTTAAACTAATAGCCGAACTTGCTAAACGTTTAGGTAGTAAAGTTGCAAAGCTTGATGATGAGCAGCTGGAAGATTTTACTTTTGGCGAAATGATGAAAGAAGCTAAAACCGGGGAGCTGGTTAGCCGTGAATCTGTCATCCAGAAATTGCAATGATTGTACTTTTTGACAAATCATTCATTAAAAGCCTCGACAAGCTTAAAGATAAACAGGTAAAAGAAAGGCTGAAAACGTTGATTAATTCAATGGAAGCCGCTCATACTATTGTTGATCTGCCAAACCTTAAATCAATGAAAGGACACCCTGGATTTTACCGGATTCGGATAGGAGATTACCGGGTGGGTTTTGAGTTGACGGCAAAGAATGAAATTTTGCTGGTTTTAGTGGCCCACCGTAAAGAAATTTATAAGCGATTCCCATAGCTCGAAAAACAAGCGTCCCCACGCTAAAAACAATAGACACACAAAAGCCCGGTTAATTTCCGGGCTTTCTGCTTTCCTGAAGTATCGTAATTTTTGTAGGTTCCGGATATGAATTTATTCTGGAGCCAGCAGCCCATTAAATTTGGCCAGTACCAATTTTTATATGGGTAGCTGCCGGTAACTGTATTTTTATCGTGCCTCGATAAACCTAATATTTTGGAATCTCTGATTTTACTGCACCCTGTAATTTATCAAATAAATGATTCAAGCATTATAAAATTGAAAAGCCACTCAACATGTTGAAAGTCAAGTGGCTTTTGCTGGTACCCGAAGCCGGAATCGAACCGGCACGATATTGCTATCACTGGATTTTGAGTCCAGCGCGTCTACCAATTCCGCCATTCGGGCGTTCCTGTAAACCGGCTGCAAAAATAATGGAAAAAATCATTGTTCAAAGTAATTCTGCCAAATTTCTTGGCTTTTCCTTTATTCTATGACCTGATAAATTAATTAAATCGGTTTTCTTCAGTTATTTTACTATCTGGTATTTGATCTTTTGTGAATGAGAAGAAATGATCAATAAGTTACAAATTTCGATTTTTTTATACCTTTAGCCGAATTCTCAAAACTGTTGCTTGAGTTTTTACAGCTATGGACTTAACCGAAGACAGGGAACTGTACCTTAAACTTAGAGAGGGAGACGAGAGAGCATTTCAGGTTCTTTTTCGTAAATACTATCAGGCCATGTGTCATTTTGCTAATCAATTTGTTACCAATCACGAAATGGCTGAAGAAATTGTACAGGAAATGTTTGTTAAGTTATGGGAAAAACGAGCAATACTAAACATTGAAACCTCTGTAAAGCACTATTTGTTTCGTTCGGTGCGTAATCATTGTTTGAACCAAATTCAGCACGAAAAAATTAAAAAACAGTATGCCAGTAAGGTACTGGAATCGGCAAGTCAGGAAATAAACCCCGACGATTACTTTCTGGAAGTTGGTCTGGTCAAAAAAATTGAACAAAGTATTGATTCGCTTCCGCCCAAACGACGTGAAATTTTCAGACTAAGCCGTGAACAAGGTATGAAATACAAGGAAATAGCCGAAGCGCTTGATATTTCTGTTAAAACGGTTGAGGCACAAATGGGTTTGGCATTGAAGCATTTACGAGAGGAATTAAAAGATTTCAGCAACTATTTGATTTCCTTGTTTTGCGTTTTAAAAAAATCCAATAATTCAAGTAGGGGTTAAACATGCCTTTCAATGTCATAAAGTTGTATGAAAACAAATCAACATATCGAAGATAAAAATTGGGAGTTACTCGCTCGTTCGATTTACGACAAGGGCTCTGACATTTCGGCTGAAGAATTGAATTCGGCAAAAAATGACGTGTTTTCGTCGGAAAGCGAAGGCGAGCAACTTCACCAGTTGACCAAACAGGTTGATTTATTTTTTGAACTTAACAAATATTCGGTTGATGGTGCCTGGGATAAAGTTGAGAATCGGATTCAGAAACAGATAAAACCCGAAATTCAGTTGTTTAAAAGACTATTTTCAACTTCGGGTTACCGCGCCGTTGCGGCCGTGTTTATTGGTTTTGTCATTATTGCTTCAGGGTATCTTGCCATTCATCAATCAAGTATTTCCAATTCGATTGTTGAAGTTAAAGCCACCAATAAGGTTTTGAACCTGATTGACTTACCCGATGGAACTTTAGTTAGCTTGAATACCAATTCGCGAATTAGCTATCCCAAACAGTTTGAAGGAAATTTTCGGGAAGTTAGCATTGAAGGAGAAGCCTTTTTTGAAGTTAAACCCAACAAAAATAAACCTTTCATTATTCATGCAGGAAAAGCACAAATAAAAGTATTAGGTACCAGCTTTTGTGTGAATGCTTATCCTGGAACCAAACAGGTTGAAGTTATTGTTCAGACCGGAAAAGTACAGGTTACGAACAAAGCAGCTGAACCTGCTCAAACCAATGAACTGATCCTTGCCCCGGGCGATAGAGGAACCTTGGTGTATGCAAATAATACCTTGCATAAAACTACAAACCAGGATGTTAATTTTATTGCCTGGAAGACGCACAGCCTGATTTTTAAGGCAACTTCTCTAATTGAAGTAATTCGGAATTTGGAAAAAGTGTATCAAGTGAAAATCAATTTGGCCGATCCCAAATTGAATGATCTGCTACTAACTGCTCAATTCAATAATTATCCTCTTGATTTTATCTTGAAAGTCATAGAAAATACTTTTAATCTTGAAGTTCAGAGGACTAATGGGCAGTATGTTTTAAAAGCTCAGTCCTAACGTATTTTGTTTATAATAGCCATGAAAACCACTCGTATAATACCTTTTTTTATATTTTGCATAATTTTTGTCATGTTGTTTTTTTCGTCTGCTGAATCTTTTGGTCAAAAGCAAAAGGCGAAAAGCAAGCAAAATAGCACCCAAAATAAGATACAAGATCTGAAATCGGGTTTGTTGGACCAAAGCATTAGCATATATGCTGAAAATGAATCTCTTTCGGATGTAATAGAGAAAATTTGTTCCTACCTTCATTTAGATTATTCTTATAATTCCGACTTAATTACCGGCAAAAATATTAGCCTGAATGTTTCAAATAAGCCAATTAAGTATGTGCTTGAACAGTTGATGAAAGACTCAAAATTACTATTCGAACTTCAGGACAATCTATTAGTTGTCCGAGATTACGAATCAGCTGAGAAAAGTGCTGATTATCAAAAAAGAATGCGGGCCCCTACCGATAAAACTGGTTTTGTTTTCGATTCACCAAAGAAAAAGTCAGTTACAATTAATTTTAAGTCGTCAAACAATCTAATTATTATTCCGGTAACCATCAATAATTCCGATACACTGAACTTTATTCTTGATACGGGTGTTCGTTACCCGATTATTACCGAGTTGCCATTTGTTAACAAATTGAACCTTAATTTTTTACAACCAATTAATGTGCGTGGTTTAGGTGAAGGCGAACAACTTACAGCTTACCGGTCGGGAAACAATACCATTACCTTGCAAGGACTGGCAGCCTATGATCAGGAAATCCACATGGTTATTAACGAAAATTTTCAGATCTCACACATTTTAGGAATTCCGGTCCACGGGCTGATTGGCTTTAATTTGTTTAAAGATTATGTCGTGAAAATCGATTATCCGGAGCATAAAATAACACTGACAAAGCCTGAATATTTCTCGTATAAAGAAAAGGAACGCGATATTGTATTGCCTTTAACTCTGGAACAGAATAAACCGTTTGTAAAAACCAATATTGTAACCGATAAAAACGATGATGTTCCGGTAAAACTTTTGGTTGATACCGGTGCCAGTGACGCTATATGGTTATCGACCAATTCAGATAACCGCATTTCTTTACCGGAAAATCATATTGAAACCTTTCTTGGTCGTGGCTTGAGCGGCGATTTGTATGGAAAAAAAGGCCGTATTGGAGCCATCTGGGTTGGTCCGTTGGTGCTTTATGAACCTATTGTAGCTTTCCCCGACAACCAACTTGTTGATGAACTTATTGGTAAGAATGACCGAAATGGAACCTTGGGAGCTGAGATTCTCCGAAGATTCTATGTTACAATGGATTATCCGAATAGGCGCTTGATTTTAAGACCTAACGCTAATTTGAAAGATGATTTTAATTACAACATGAGTGGCCTGGAAGTTACCAATCCTATGCCCGGATTACCAATTTTCCTGATCAGTAATATCCGAAGGAATTCGCCCGCTTATTATGCCGGAATTTTGGAAAATGACCAGATAATCTCAATAAATAACACCACCAACAAGTCGTTAACTTTAAATGATATAAATTTGTTGTTCCAAAGCCAGGAAGACCGAAAGATTAAAATGACTGTTCTTAGAAACGGAGAGCAAATCAAAACTGAGTTTTTCCTGCGTAAAATGTTTTAAATGAACGGTTTTAATACCTGAATTTGATGAAACCAGCTTGTCGACTTTTATTCGTTGTTTTCCTTTTGTCGTTTGGTTATTCTTTCGGACAAAAGGAAAACAAGTCTGTTCTGGAAAGAAAAATCACACTTCAGGTTGAATCAGAAACAATTGCTTCAGTACTTGAAAAAATCTCTGCTCAGGCAAAGGTTTTTTTCTCTTATGATGTTGTACTTATTGAAGGCGATAAAAGAACAGACATTTCGGTTACCGAAAAAAGCATTCACGAAACTCTTGATTTACTTTTTGATTCGCGTTTCGAATATAAAGTCTTAGGCGACCAGATCATTATTACAAAACCGGCTACCAGCCAACTAAAAAAAAAAGCTGAAGAAATAAATGTCCGTCCAAAAATCATTGTATTCAAGGGTAAAGTGACCGACAGAGAGGAAAAAGATCCTTTGCCTTATTCCAGTATTTATGTTTTCAGGAAAAACATTGGAACAGTTTCGAACAACGATGGCGAATTTGTTTTGAAAATTCCTGATTCGATGGATCACGATACGATTGTTGTATCATGTTTAGGTTATCGTCAGCAATTATTTCCTGTTAGTGAATTAACCGACAAGGATTATTCTATTTCGTTGGTTCCGAACTCGGTACAACTCAAGGAGATAAAGGTAACAGTGGTTAATCCCGAAGATATTGTAAGTAAGATTTTAGCTAAAATCACGATCAATTATAGTCGTGAAACTGAAGTAATGACTTCTTTTTACCGTGAAGTACTTAAGCAGGACAATAAATATATTGATATTGCTGAAGCTCTCATGGAAATCAGGAAAGCTTCGTATGATAATCCGTTTATGCAGGATAAGGTAAAAGTTATACGTGGCCGGAAAAGTGAAAATGTAAAGCCTTTTCAGTTTGTTGATTTTAAAATTCAGGGAGGGCCCTATTATATTACCAAACTGGATGTTATGAAAACGCTTGACTCTTTTCTCGATCCAGAGTTTCGTGATATGTACCGGTTTTCGATGGAGGGAGTTGTTGATGTTGATAATCGGGCTACATATCTTCTTTCGTTTAAGCCTAAAGAAAAGTCGGAGGATGCCAATTATGAAGGGAAGCTCTATGTCGACATGTCATCGCTTGCCTTGGTAAGGGCCGAATTTAGTCTTAGTAAGGCTGGTTTAAAATTTGCCCGTGAAGCATTAATCAAGAAAAAGCCCAAAGACTTTTACGTTCGTCCGTTTGATGTTGAATATAAAGTTAGTTACAGAAAATCGGATAACAAATGGCATTTAAGTACAGCAAGGGCATCCATTAAATTTAGAGTAAGAAGCAAGCTCGACAGGGTAAATTCGGTTTTTCATAGTGAATCGGAATTGCTTATTACCGATTTTAGGTCTGATGATAAGAATAAATTTAAAAGAGATGAGCTTTTTAATTCAAATGATATTTTTACAGAAATAGTTACTTCATACGATGATGGTTACTGGGGCGATTACAACACCATCAAGCCATCGGATGAATTAAGAAAGTCGTTTGAAAACTATACCATGAAAAGTGATTCACTTTTTCGAAATGACATCACAAGCACTATCAATAAACCTTAATCACCTATTACTATGAAAACACTCGCCTTTTTGTTTGCCATGGTTGCAGTCATATCTGTTCTTTCAGCGCAGGAACAAAGTCCCATACCAAAAATCAGTCAGCAAATCAGTACTTTTTTTAGCTACTATCCACGCGAAAAAGTATTTCTGGTAACCGATAAGCAATTGTATAAGCCTGGCGAAACAATATGGTTTCGCGCTTTTGTATTGAATGGAGATAACTTGTTATCATCAGAAGAAGGAAACAAACTTAACGTTGGCCTTTACAATCAAATGGGTTCAGTGTTACAAAAAGATGTGTATAAGCTAAACGGAGGAGTGGCATTTGGCGATATGGTTATTCCCGAAAAGATTGATGATGGCAATTTCTTTTTAGTCGCATACAGTTCAGTTCAAAGCTCTCAAGACCAGATAGCTGTGATACCATTAAAAATAGATAATCAATACAGTAATCAGTGGGTTGTTGAGGCTGTTGCCAGAGACAGTGTTTCTATTGCCGGAAAGCCCAACGAACTCTTTATTGTTTTGCGTAATCTTTCGGGTATAGCTCAAAAGAATGAACCTTTAAGGTACGAGATTCGAAATGGTTCGGAGGTGATAGGAAAAGACAAGATTAAGACTAATGAAAGTGGAAAGGTTACCATTCCGTTTACATTGCCAGTTAAAACCAATGGAGAACCTTTTGTTTGTGCAATTTCTGATGCAAAGGGCGATTGGTCACATGATATATTTTTGCCATCAAATCTCGACCCTGTTGTCATACAGTTTTTCCCTGAGGGAGGAACCCTGGTTGTAGGTATCCCTTCCAGGATTGGCTTTACAGCATTCAACAAATGGGGAATGCCTGCTGAAATCAATGGATCGATAGTAAATGCTCAGGGAGAGAAGATTGCGCCAGCGAAAACTCTTTCGAAAGGATTAGGACTGTTTTCTATCAGTATTCCGGCACAGCAACAATATAAACTATTGGTAACAGTTACTGATGGCCAAAATCAAACATTCGATTTGCCTCTACCTTTATCAAATGGTTTGGCTTTGTCGGTAACAAAAACCGATGCCGAATTTATTTATTCCAACCTGATTTTTTCTGATGGACAGAAACATGCCGTTTCGTTGACGGTTACTCACGGAAACAATGTTTACTGGGCTGCCGATATGGAAATAAACGGTATCGGTCGTCTTAAAATACCGGTTGAAAACATATCGCATGGAATAAATTTATTATCGGTTTTCACAAAAGAGGGTAATTTGCTGGCAAACCGTATCGTATATAAAGATAATAATCAGAAACTTAAGATAGATATTCAGCCTGAGAAAGTAATTCTGCATCCTGGTGAAAAGATTAAAGTTAAAGCAGTATTGTCCAATGAAAAAAATCAACCTGTTTCAGGAAATATATCTGTTTCGGTTTCCGATAAGTTCAGAAATGATGTTAATGCAAACCAAATTTCTGATTATCTTATGATTGAATCGGAACTTGAAACGCCATTTTCTCTTATTCCTGAGTCGTTCAGAGACAAGGTCGGAAATTCGGCGTTCACCGATGTTTTCCTTATAGCCAATAGACTAAAGGGATTTAACTGGGAAAATATCCGAAAATTTAAACCTGAAAATGCGTCAGTTGCCAATGTTGAGAATTTTAAAATATCAGGATTTGTAACCGATAAAAGCGGCGCCAAATTCGATAGAGCCAAGGTGATACTTACAGAAGAAAAAACAGGTAAGAAATATACAGCTACAACCAACGCCGAAGGCATCTTCCTGTTTCCTGAGCTGAGAATGGGCGAACTTAATAATTATACAGCCAAAGTATTGGATATTGACGGAAAGGCTGCTTTATCTATAAACCTGATAAAGAACCTGGAAGGGCAAATAGCTATACATATTGCTGAAAACATGCAGAAATACAATTTGACTGGGATGGAAAAGGTAATTGATGAGAATTATTTCAGTAATAACGAATCATTATTTCCAAGGGTGCCTAAAACTGTAAAAGCAAATACACAAAACTATGATAATCAGCGCAGAATGCTTGCCTCGGCATCCAGTGTTTTAGATGTTATAAAAACTATTAAACAGTACAAAGTCACGAACAATCAAATTGTTTTCATGGGCTCTGAGAACTCACTCAATTATCAGGGAGGCGCTTTGATTGTGCTCGATGGCCAGCAGCTTGGAACCGATATATCAACAATCACAAACCTTTCTCCTGCAGATATCGATCACATAAATGTATCGACAAATCCCATGGATATTCAAAGATATACCGGTCTAAACTCGGTAGGTGTGATTGAAATCTGGCAGAAAAAGGCCAAAATTGCTGAAGCAGAAGAAAAGAAAACATCAACAGAAAAGCATAATGGAGAATTCCGGATTCCAAATACATTTATAAATGAAATTGGTAATTTAAAAAAAGACAATCGTACAACGTTGGTCTGGATTCCAGAACAAAAGGTCGATGCTACGGGTCAATTTGAATTTACGATTTCTGCCAGTAAAGTTTTGTCTGATTTTGTTATAGGTATTCAAGGGGTTACTAATGATGGTATTATGGGCTCTGGAATTGGCAAAGTTTCGGTGGTTAAATAATGATACTGTTGCTAACTATATTGACATTGGTTAATACTTATTAACATGATCAACAAACATTGATGGCTACGCTATGTTGTTCTGTTGTGTATCCAAATATTTTGAAAGACGAGCTATTTTTTAGTACTTAAAACTTAGGGTTTCCTTTAATTTAAACGGATATAAGCCGATAAAGAAATATGTACTCAACGTTGTCGGGTTTAGCTTTTCGCTTAAGTCGTGATATTGATATTATGTTTTTTGTGAGAACAATTGAATATGTCATTGGTTGTTAAATGTTGACTTAGAGGAAACTTAATGATGAGGAATCTGAATTTTTCGTTTTTAAAGATTGTAAGTCTTTTTCTGCTTGTAGCAACAAATCAGGTTTATGCACAACTTCGTATTGAAGGCATTCCCGAGAGTTTTAGCCTCTCTCTTAAAGATGCGACAATTATTCCTTCTCTCGAACTGGACTCTATTCATGCTGAAAAGTTAAGTAAGGAGGATTCCGATTTCAAAATTGATAACCGGTATGGTGTAGTTCAGCAACTTTCGGTAAATATCAAGGTCGCTGGAGTAAAAACTGATATTCCAGGGAGAGGAACAATATGGCAATATAAAATCGATTCGAAAGAAGCTCTTTCGCTCGGTGTTTTTTTTAAGCAGTTTAGATTGCCTGAAGGAGCCAGGCTTTTTTTCTACGATCCAACTAAATCGTATATTCAAGGTGCATTCTCCGATTTGAATAATAATTCAGAAAATCAATTACCTATTGCCGATTTCCCCCGGAAAAACCTGATTTTGGAATATTTCGAACCACTTTCGGCCAAGTTTCCAGGAGAACTTATTATTGGTTCTGTATCGCAGGCTTACGTTAACTTGGAGGCGGTTGCAACAACACGCATTGGAATAAACTGTTCCCAGGGAGCTGATTGGCAGGATGTTAAAAACAGTGTTTGCCTGATGACATTTAGCGATTCAAAAAATTCGTACTATTGCACAGGTGCCTTAATAAACAATGTGAAGGAGGATGGAACTCCTTATTTTCTGACAGCTAATCATTGCATAAGCACCGATGCTGAGGCAGGAACTCTGGTGACTTATTTCGGGTACGAAAATTCGACCTGTTCGTCGAGTGATGCCTCAAAAAAGAAAACGTTGGCGGGCGCTACACTAAAATCAGCCAACTCATATTCTGATTTCTCATTACTTCTTTTGAAAGAGTATCCTTCGTCAGACTATAATGCTTTTTATGCAGGTTGGAATGCAGGAGGTGATCTGCCAGCATCTGGTGTCGGAATTCATCACCCTGAAGGAACACCTAAATGCATTGCTATTGATAACAATACTGTAAAAAGCTATCCATATTCTACTTCCTGGATCGACGAAAGTGGGAAAGTTATTTCAACAACCTCGGCAAATACGCATTGGTTGGTGGTTTTTTCGGCAGGTGATACGGAAGCTGGTTCGTCGGGTAGCCCTTTATTCGATCAGGATAAACGTGTAGTTGGTCAATTGCATGGCGGTGGAGATGGCGAATCACTGTACGGTAAATTATCATTATCGTGGAATTATGCGTCAACCTATACCAAACAACTTGCGCACTGGCTCGATCCTGATAATACGGGTAAAAAGACGTTGGATGGCTTGGGCAAAGTTGCTCCTAAAGCTGCATTTTATGCAGAGGTTCAGGAAGTTTGCGCAAGTACTCCGGTTTTATTTACTGATAAGAGCACCAATCAACCGACTCAATGGTTGTGGAGCGTTTCGCCTTCGTCATTTCAATTTACAAATGGAACTGACAGTACATCGCGAAATCCACAAATTAGTTTTCTGAAGGATGGAATTTATTCGGTAACCTTGAAGGTAAGTAATACTTATGGTTCTGATCAACTCGTCCAAAATAATTATATTAATGCAAAGAGCAGTCTTGATGTGCGATTTTATCAAGTCAGTAAAACAGATACTACGATTTGTGGTTGCGACCTCAATTCTTTCCCATTGATTGCACAAGGGGCGTTTACCTATAATTTTTCGGTTTCTGAGAAAACAAAAATAAACACAGCTATTAAGGCTGACACATTGCTCCTGACACTTAATAGTTCTGCAACCGGAGGTAGTTCGTTTGATGCCTGGGTGAAGGTTTCCGGAACACATGGTTCGTGCTCGGCTTCTGATAGTATTTTATTTCATGTAATTGTTCAGCCCAACGACAATATTAAGAATGCAACAGCTTTATCGTTGGGAACTAACAGCGGATATTCAAACAGATGCGCTACTACCGAATTCACCGAACCAGCACCGTCGGCAACCGGGTGTTTGGTTAGCAACAGCTGGTGCCCGAAGCTTTCTGGTAAAACAAGTGTTTTGGATAATTCTATCTGGTTTTCATTTATCGCGCCATCAACCGGATTACTAACCATTGATTCCAAAGGTTTTGACGACCAGATTGCGGTTTATTCGTCCGAATCGGAAAGTGATATTAAAACAACCGGAAATTATACCTGTATAGCTGCTAACGACGATCGTTCTTCATCAGACAATACGGCGCAACTTGAAAACCTACAGCTTACTCCCGGGAAAAGGTACTGGCTACAGGTTGATGGTAAAAATGGAGCTTATGGCAATTTGTCTATTGATTTAATTAGCAATTCACTTGAGATATATCCCAATCCTTCAGATGGAGTGTTTAATATGGTTATTGCAAATCCTGTTGATGGACTGGCAAATGTTTGTGTTTATACTATCCTGGGACAAAAAGTACATGAAGAACAATTGGCTGTAAGTATGACATCCAATAAGTTCGCCATCGATTTATCTAATTTGGCCTCAGGAATGTATTTGTTGAATGTTCGGATGTATGGATATAATCACACCAAAATGTTGATATTGAAAAAGTAGTTCAGATAGACCAGCTTAGGATCAATTATTTATCATCGCATTAAATGATTATATGTCAACTTGAAATTGAATCGTTTATTTGGGCTGGGTGGTAAGGTATTTCCCTGAAATAAACCGAATTGGATACCAGGCGGCAAGAAAGCCTATGCCAGAAACCAAGACGAAAATGGCGAGCAGATCGCCCATCTTTATTTTTACCGGGTAAGCTGTAAAGATAAACGAACCGTCGCCTGGAACTTTTAAAATGCCAAAACGGATTTGTATCCAGCAAATAAATATGCCTAAAATAATACCAATGAATGCACCTGCCAGCGAAATCATCCAACCTTCGAACAAAAAAATGGTACGTATGAGTTTTTGATTGGCACCCATACTCTGAAGAATTGAAATATCGGCTTTTTTGTCGATTATCAGCATTGAAAGCGATCCAAGTATGTTGAATGACGCAATAACCAGAATGAAGGCGAGAATAAAGAAAATGGCCCATTTTTCTGATTGCATGACTTTATAGAAAACTTCGTGTTGCTCAAATTGTGTTTTTACATCAAAATTACGGCCTGCTTTTTTAACAATAGCTGATTTTACTTTTTCAGCCTGAAATCCTTTTTTTAATCTGACTTCAATTGCACTTACGCGGCTATTCATTTCAAAAAGTTCCTGGGCGTAATTAAATGGAACTAAAACATATTTTGAATCGATTTCCTGTTGGCTCGAAAAAATACCAGAAGCATAAATAGTGCTGTGTTTGAATGTATTATCTAACGATGGACGGCCTGAAACTTCTTCCTTAAGTGTATAAATATGAATGGCATCCGAAAAATTCAAACCAACAGAAAGAAAATATGCAACTCCTTGCCCAACAACAGCATAAGGGGCATTGTTTGATTCAAGGATGAATTTTCCACCACTGATAAAAGTTGTGTCGAATCCAGAAATTTTATCATAATCTGTTGGAACACCTTTTATGGTAGCGAAATACATTCGTTTATCATACATTAGGAAAACATCTTTCTCGATAACCGGTGTAACAGATTGTACTCCATCGGTTTGCCCGATTTGGTCGATGTTCAGACTATTGATTTCAAAGGGCTTGTCGATAGTTGTACTTGTGATTTTTATATCAGGATCGAATTCGGAAAAGAGTGATTTAATTGTTGATTCCAAGCCATTGAAAACGGATAGAATTACTACCAAAGCAAATGTGCCCACAGTAACACCTGCTACCGATATTCCTGAAATCAGGTTAATTACGTTTACCGATTTTTTTGAAATCAGGTAACGACGGGCAATATAAAGGGCTGCTTTCAATATTCTGTTATTTCAATTTTAGGTTCTTTTGGCTTTTATTTCCAGGCTTTTACGATTAATCCGGTTCCGCTTTTGTGTGTTATATTCAGGTCAATTAAATTCAAAATAAGGGCAAGCGGGAAGGTTATCAGGTAGTAAAATGGTAAAACAAGAAAGAGAACTTTGCTTGCTCCAAGCAACAAAATCGGATATTTCATCGAGAGCTTCCACGAAATCTTTCCTGGAGTTCCATAAGAATAACGGGCTTCAACTTTGGCAAAACCAGCTGCTTTTAGTTTGGTTTCAATATCCTTAATGTTATAACCATCGCGAACATGCTCTTCAATAAATCCGTGAATACCTTCTTCGTGATCATGATCGTGCGAATCCGAGCCACCCTGATCAGAGGGAGTGGAAATCAGAAGTAGTCCGCCACTCTTCATCGAGGCATAAAAATTTCTGAAAACCTGTACATCTTCTTCAATGTGCTCCATTACATCAACCGAAAGGATCAGATCATATTTCGAAGCCGCCAGAAATTGAGTCAGATCGGCAAGTTCAAAGTTTACCCGTTCGCCAAGGCCGGCTTTCTGTATAAACTGGTTACAATCTTCAATTTGCTCCGGTTTGATGTCAACAGCTTTAATTTCAGCCTTTTTGAACCATTGTGCCATGCGATAGGTGTATTGGCCAAAACCCGAACCAGCGTCGAGTATAACGTTAACTTCGGGATTAGCATGAGAACGTTTCCGAAGTTCTTTACGAATGTGCCAGGCACGTAAAAGTAACAAATCGAGCAACTGGTAAAACAATTTACGTAAAAACGGATTTTTATTGAAAACCGTTCCCAATGAGCGTTTTATCGGATCGTACTGCATAAATTCAAGGCAAAATTAAACGTAAGGAGAATAAATCTAAACCTAAAATGAATTATCTTATTTTCAATGGCAACCAAGGTAAAAGCTGGGTGCATCATTTTTTCGTTGCACTTCTGCCTTGTTTTATTCTTTGAGTAGCCGGTCGATGTTGTCGATGTAATCCAAACTATCGTCAATAAAGAAATCAAGTTGGGGAACAATGCGAAGTTGTTTACCAACCCGTTGCCCCAGAAGACCTCTGATGCGCGATTGATGTTGTTTAATTTCGGATAAAGTTGTCTTTCCTTTATCTGAAGGGTAGATGCTAAGATAAACCCTGGCTATCGACAAGTCGGGCGAAATACGGACATTGGTAACACTTATCATAACGCCATGAAACAAATCTCTGGTTTCTTTTTGAAAAATTTCAGCCAGGTCTTTTTGTAAAAGTCTCGATATTTTGTTTTGTCTTGTTGTTTCCATTGTTTTATTTTTATTTATTGCAAAGGTAATTAAGAATCTTGAATGATGAATCTTGAATCTTGAATGATGAAAAGTAACTTCAAAATTCAAGTATTCAGGAATCGGCATTCTAATATTCCACACTTATTCTATTTTTGCTGCATACGTTTTTTTATGAATCCAATTTTCGATTATACTTTGTGGGGTCTGTTTTTTGCCAGTTTTCTGGCAGCAACGGTAGTCCCGTTTAGTTCAGAAGTTGTTTTAACGGCAGTTCTGGCTGGTGGAACAAATGTTGTGTGGGCAGTTTTAGTAGCGTCACTGGGTAACTGGGCCGGAGGTATGACCAGCTTTGCATTGGGCTATTTGGGCAAGTGGGAATGGATAGAAAAATACCTGCACGTAAAACGCGAGAAGATAGAAAAATGGCACAACCGGTTATATAAAAGCGGCGCTTTTTTTGCTTTTCTGACATGGGTTCCTGGAGTTGGCGATATTTTTGCAATTGGCTTGGGTGTTCTTCGGGTGAATATCTGGATAGTTGCAATTACAATGTATGCAGGTAAATTACTCCGCTATATCGTTTGGGCTTGGTTAACAGGCCTGATTTTCTGATGTTAATTGCCGATTTTCCTAACAATTTACTTTCTCTTAAAATATTTATTCTTGATGTTCGTCAATTAAAGAACTGATTGATTGCCCCTTCAAAAATATTTAAGGAGCGATTTAATCTTGGGATTTACCGTCCAAAATCTGTCATTCACCTATTGATATAGAGTAGTTGTCTACCTGGTCAATCAATTTTTAATACAAAAGGTAGAATTTTGGATCAGAATGTTAACGCATACTTTACATGCAGGAAACGTTTCTTGTTAAAAACGTTTCCGATATTTGTGGCGAAATTAATATTTAAATGAAGATGGAAGAGTTATCGAAGTTTGACGATCCAAAATTCCTGGAGCTAATGGACCGAATTGTTGCCATGGTTTTTGAGCTTGGAATCCGGAACTTAAATATGGATGATATTAGCCGCAATCTGAAGATTTCGAAAAAAACGCTATATCAATATTTTAAAAGCAAAGAAGATTTAATAGAAAAGCTTTTTGAGTATGATGAAAAAAAATGGGATAATGAATTTGCTAAGGTTAATGTCAACGATCATAATGCTATTGAGATTCTGTTGATAGCCAGTTTGATGGTGTTCAAGGAAATGAGTCAATTAAACCCAAAGCTTAAGTTTGAGCTTAAGAAGTATTATGAACCAATTTTTACAAAATTCTTTATTAGGAAGCAGAATCACATTTACACCCAAATTAGTAAAAATATAAGAAAAGGTATTGACGAGGGGCTGTACAGAAGCGATGTAAACATTGAGCTTATATCTGGGTTATATGTTAAGTATTTAGTTGACTCACAAAGTCAGGATTTTTGCTTTGTAGAAAACATCACATTCGAGCAGATTTTTGAAGTGATGTTCGAAGCTCATATTCGGGCTATAGCTACACCCGAAGGAATAGCATACTTTGAACGGCGTAAAGCCGAGGTTAAAGGAGCAAACAAAATTTAAATAAATAAACAATTGAAACTATGTTCAAAAAACCAAGCGCACTATTTTTAATGGCAGGAATTTTCCTGTTGGCGAATTTTGCTGTCAGTGGTCAGGATGTTCTAAAGCTTTCGAAGCACGATGCACTAAAGATGGCTTTGCAATACAACACCGACATTTTAAACTCTGACCTTGACCTGAAAATGGCCCAGAAAAAAATCTGGGAGACTACAGCTTCTGGGCTTCCTCATGTCGATGTTAAAGGCACATACACCCATACGTTTAAAGTGCCAACCATGAGTTTTGGCGGTGGTACCGAATTGTCGGACAAGGAAGTTCCGTTTGATCCGGTAAGCATGACTGGAACCATGAGCAAATTAAAATTGCAAAGTGGCGAAACAATTTACCTGAATGCACTGCAAGGTGAAAAAATCGAATTAGGTGTACCAAACAGTACCAATTTTGATTTCACGGTTTCGCAGTTAATTTTCAGTGGTTCGTATATTGTTGGATTACAAGCCTCGAAGGTTTATTTCGGTTACACCAAACAGAATGCCGAGAAGACGAAACTCGATGTAATAGAAACAGTTATCAACACCTATAACATGTTGCAAATTGCCGAAGAAAGTAAAAAAATCCTTTCACTGAATCTCGAAAACATCAATAAAACCTTGTACGAAATTTCTGAAATGAATAAACAAGGGTTCCTCGAAAAAACTGATGTCGATCAACTTGAACTTACCGGTAACACTGTCCGAAATGCTATTAACCAAATTGAAAGTAACCTTGAACTGGGCTACCGGTTACTAAAAATTCAAATAGGATTGGATGATGCCGCAAAAGTTGAACTAACAGATACGGTTGAAACTGATGATTTGCTCACAAAATCGAGCCTCACCTTAATTAACGAGTCGTTTAATATCGGTCAGAATGTCGATTATCAATTGATCAATACTTCAGAAACATCGGCAAAACTTCAGCTAAACTTGGCTAAAGCTGCCTATCTGCCAACTATTTCAGGCTATTACAACCATACCGAAAAGCTTAAACAGCCTGCGTTCGACTTTGCGCCCAAAGATATTGTAGGAGTAAACCTTAGCATCCCGATTTTCAGTAGCGGCGAACGTTCGTCAATCGTTTCGCAACGAAAAATGGCTCTTGAAAAAGCCCAGAATACAAAGAAATTTGTATCGAGCAGTTTAATGATGCAGGCAACCCAATATCAGAGCGATTTAAAACTGAAACTTGAAAAATATCAGATTCAACTGAAGAACAAGCTGTTGTCAGACGACATCTATCAACGAACACTCGAGAAATACAAACAAGGAGTTGCTTCAAGCATGGATTTGATGAACAGTCAGAACCAATATCTGACAAACCTGACTTCATACTATCAAAGTATTTATGATCTGCAAAGCGCTAAATCGAAACTCGAAAAATTATACAACATTAATCAGGATACGAAGTAGTTTTTCGGGTTAATCATTTGTAAGAAAATAATTTAAAAACAATATGCACATGAAAAACATTATCATTTATTCAACACTTATTGTTCTTTTGGCATCGTGCAATGGTGCCAAAACCGACAAGAAAGCAGAGCTGGAAAAATTAAAGGCTCAACGCGAACAATTAAATAGCCAGATTTCCAAACTTGAAGCCGAGGTTAATCCAGATGGAAAAACAGAACAGAAGGCACTTACTGTAAAAATTAGTGAGGCAAAAGTATGCGAATTTAACCACTACATTGAAGTTCAGGGCATTGTTGATGGAGATCAGAATATTGCCGTAAGTCCTCAAACTGCTGGAATTGTTACAGCTGTTTATGTAAAAGAAGGCAGCCCTGTAAAAAAAGGACAGGTTTTAGCAGAGCTCGATGCCCAGGTTCTTAAACAGTCACTTTTGGAAGTAAATACTCAGTTGGCGCTGGCTAACAGTATTTTTCAGAAGCAAAGCGCTTTGTGGGAAAAGAAAATTGGCAGTGAGGTTCAATATCTTCAGGCTAAAGCTAATAAAGAAGCTTTGGAACAACGTGCCAATACTATTAACGAACAAATTCAGATGGCAAAAGTTATTACTCCCATCAGCGGTACCGTTGAAAGTGTTCCATTACGTGTTGGCCAAATGGCTTCACCGGGTATGCCAACATCGACCATTCGTGTAATCAATATGGCTGTGGCTAAAATATCGGCTGAAGTTGCCGAAACGTATGCCGCCCGTATTAAAAATGGTAATGATGCTATTGTTACTTTCCCTGACTTAGGTAAAGAAATTGACTGTAAACTGAATTTTACCAGCCGTTTTATCGATCCTACCAACCGCACATTCACGGTTGAAAGCCGTATTTCATCGAAAGATGTTGAATTGCGGGCAAATATGATTGCCTACATCAAGATTAAAGATTATACCAACGATAAAGCTTTTTGTATGCCAGTGAATTATGTACAGAATAGTCAGAATGGAAAATTTGTATACATAGCTAAACAGAATGGCGCCGATTGGATTGCCGAACGCAGAATTATCAAGACTGGACTGGATTATAATGGTATTACCGAAGTTATCGAAGGACTTGATGCTGGCGATAAAGTTATCATATCAGGCTTCCAGGGCTTGAACCAAGGAGAAAAAGTTGTTTTCTAAACATTAAATGACTAAACATGTCGAAAGAAAATAAATTCAAAGAATTTTTTGCGACAAGCTGGGCAATCGATAACCGGACCAGTATATATGTACTGTCTATCCTTATATCGATTCTTGGGTTAATGAACTATTATTTCATTCCCAAAGAGACATTCCCCCAGGTTGTTATCCCTTACATTGTTGTAAGTACACCCTACCCGGGAACCTCGCCCGAAGATATGGAGAACCTGGTGACACGGCCTATCGAAAAACAGTTAAAGTCGATTTCGAACGTTAAGAAAATTACCAGTAATTCGGTTCCCGACTTCTCATCTATTCTTGTGGAGTTTGAACCTGATTTGTCAATTGAGACAGCAAAACAACGTGTCCGGGATGCTGTTGATAAAGCTAAAAGCGATTTGCCAACCGATTTACCATCGCAGCCGCAGATTATGGATATTGATATTTCGGCAATGCCTGTTATGTATATCAATATTTCGGGAAATTACGACCTGGTAAAACTGAAACACTATGCAGAATTGGCACAGGACAAGATTGAAGGATTGAAAGAAATAACTCGCGTTGATATTGTTGGGGCACTCGACCGCGAAATACAGATTGATGCCGATATTTTTAAAATGCAGGCTGCAAAAGTTACTTTTAGCAACATCGAACAAGCTATTGCATACGAAAACATGACTATTTCAGGCGGGAACCTTACCAATCACGGAACGCGCAATACAGTGCGTATTAAAGGTCAGTTTGTTGATGTTGAAACTATTCGGAATATTGTAGTTCAATCGTCGAGTGGTGCATTAGTTAAACTTAGCGATATTGCAGAAGTTAACGATAGTTTTGAAGAACAGGCAAGTTTCGCCCGCCTGGATGGGAAAAACGTTATTACCTTGAATGTAATAAAGAAAAATGGGGCTAACCTTCTGGATGCGTCCGACCAGATTAAAACGATAATTGAAGAACTGAAAGAACGCGATTATCCAAAAGATATGCAGGTAACTTTAACCGGTGATCAAAGCCGCTTTACACGCAATACGCTTGAGGAACTGAATAATACCATTATCATCGGATTTATCCTGGTAACCATCGTTTTGATGTTTTTCATGGGCTTCACCAATGCTTTCTTTGTCGGTCTGTCGGTTCCACTGTCGATGTTTGTGGCTTACATGATCATTCCTGGGCTTGGCTTTACCATGAACATGATTGTAATGTTCGCTTTTATTTTTGCGTTGGGAATTGTGGTTGACGACGCTATTGTGGTGATAGAAAATACGCACCGGTTGCATCGTTTCAATCCTGATATACACATAGCCGCCAAAAAAGCGGCAGGCGAAGTGTTTCTACCCATTTTGTCGGGAACATTAACAACCCTGGCGCCATTCTTTCCTTTGGCGTTCTGGCCTGGTATCGTTGGTCAATTTATGCACTATCTGCCTGTAACACTTATTATTACTTTGTTTGCATCGTTGTTTGTAGCATACGTATTCAACCCTGTATTTGCCGTATCGTTCATGAAACACGAGTACGACAAAGAATTTCAGGAGGGAAGTACTTGGGGAAAACTGAAGATTTCAACAATTGTAATGTGCGCTTTGGCCGTTGTGCTTTACCTTGTCTATTTCACCGGAAAGGTTCATGTGGCATTTACAATGGCCAATATTTTGATTTTTGCAGTTATCCTGATCTTACTTTTCCACTTCTTCATCAAAAAGGCGATCAGTAATTTCCAGGAAAAAACATGGCCGGCAGTAATGGCTTTTTATGAAAAACAATTGCGTTTGGTGCTAAAAGGTTCGCGCCCTGTACTAATTCTATTTGGTATGATAGGGTTGTTCTTTGTAACAATTTTCATTACAGGGTTGGCAAAACCAACAGTCTTGTTTTTCCCTGATGGCGATCCGAATACGGTTTATGTATACATCAAAATGCCTGGAGGAACTCATCAAAATGTAACTGATAGTGTTACCCGGGTAGTTGAGCAACGGGTTTACAAAGCATTGGGCCAGGCTAATCCTGATGTAGAATCGATTATTTCGAATGTAACTATAGGCGCTGAAGAAGAAGGATTTACTACTTCTGGAACTCCTTTTAACCGTGGAAAAGTTACTATCAATTTTGTGGAACATAAGTTTCGCAGCACTGGTATTTCAACAACGCGCTATATGGAAAAAGTAAGAAAAGAAGTCGCCGATATTGCCGGGGCTGAAATAACAGTTGACAAAGAGCAAAATGGACCTCCAACTGGTAAGCCAATTAATATTGAGATTACCAACGAGAACCTGAATACTTTGATTAAAGATGCTTACGCATTCCGTAATTATATCGATTCATTGGATATTCCTGGAGTTGAAGAGTTAAAATCGGACTTTGAAACCAATTCTCCTGAAATTATTATTCAGGTTGACAGAGACCGGGCCAGACGTTTGGGTATATCAACCGGCCAGATTGGTATGGAAGTGCGTACAGCCTTGTATGGAAAAGAGATATCGAAGTTTAAGCAAGATGAAGATGAATTCCCGATCATGCTTCGGTACGATAAATCAACCCGCGATAATATTAATTCGCTTGTAAACCTGCAAATTACTTATCGCGATATGAATACCGGCATGTTACGTAGTATTCCATTATCAACGGTAGCCCGTATCAATTATACTTCGTCGTACGCCGGAATTAAGCGTTTGGACCAAAAGCGTGTAATTACTATCTATTCGAACGTTCTTTCAGGTTACTCAGCAAACGATATTGTTCCGGTGATTAAACGTGAGGCTAAAACATTCCCGCTACACGAGGGTACGAACATTAAACTTACCGGAGAACAAGACGATCAGGCCGAAACGGTGGCATTCCTGCTTAAAGCCATGGTTATTGCTATTGGTGCAATCTTCTTTATCCTGATCACCCAGTTTGGCTCAGTCGCCAAATCGTTGATTATACTTAGCGAAGTGATATTCAGTATAATTGGCGTATTATTAGGGTACGTCATATTCCATATGGACATTTCAATTATGATGACTGGTTTGGGAATTGTTGCTTTGGGCGGTATTGTTGTCCGAAACGGTATCTTGATTGTAGAATTTATTGATGCCAGGAAGAAAGAAGGGGTTCCAACTCGACGTGCAATTATCGAAGGTGGCAAAACTCGTATTACACCTGTAATTCTTACTGCAACTGCAACTATGCTGGGATTGGTTCCACTGGCCGTTGGGCTGAACATCAATTTCGAAACCATTTTTACCGAGTTAAACCCTCATATTTATTTTGGAGGAGATAACGTGGCTTTCTGGGGTCCATTATCATGGGCAATTATTTTCGGATTGAGTTTTGCAACGTTTTTAACCTTAATGTTTGTTCCTGCTTTGTACGAACTCGATTATGTGATAAGGCTGAAACTTGCCAGACGCAAAAACCTGAAACGGATCAAAGAATTGAAAAAATAATAGGTTTTTAATTAGTTAGCTCTGAGACTGTTCCGTTATGGGGCAGTCTCTTTTTTTATAATGATCAGGATTCCTAATAGTTATTCGTCGTTATTAAGCCAGTTTTTGCTTAGTTGATTTCGATAAAATTGCTTCAGCAATAATCAGATCAACCGGAGTGGTAATTTTGATGTTTTCCTGATTCCCCTCTACAAGATGTATTTCAAATCCAGCCTTTTCTGCAACCGAAGCATCGTCGGTAAAGAGAGGATCATACTTCTGCTGAAAAGCCTTTAAAATCTGCTCATTTCTGAATGTTTGCGGGGTTTGGACGCTAAAATAATGATTTCTGTCAACCGATGAATTTGAGTCATCCGCCACCTTTCTCAACGATTCGGTTACTGCCAGAACCGGAATGGCATTTCCACACTTTTCAGCCATTTCCAGGCATCTCTTAAGGGTTTCGTAACTCACCAGAGGGCGTACCCCGTCGTGAATAAAAACAATCCCCACCTCATTAATTGTTGACAAACCATTGCGCACCGAATGAAATCGTGTTTCGCCTCCTGGAACCAACTTGTGTTCTACACTAAAAGCATGTTTTGTACATAAGTTCACCCATAAATTAATTTGTTGTTCAGGGAGAACTACAATGATTTCAATACATGGATCGAAGTGGCTAAAAACTTGTATTGTGTGCATTAAAACAGGTATGCCCGAAAGCTCCAAAAATTGTTTTGGCACTGCGGCTCCCATTCTGGAACCGGAACCCCCGGCTACTATTATGGCAAACTTTTTCATTGTTCAAATGTTCAAGGCAAAAGTACAATTTCAATGTGATTTCATTGAAAAATGAAAATGTGATTTGCAGAATTTGTATCTTGAACTGTATCCAATGTCTAAAATCTAATCAATATGAACGACGTTTTTGCTTTTTTGACCGAATTACGGTTAAATAATAATAAAGAGTGGTTTGACGAGAATCGTCATCGTTACGAAGAAAGTCGGAAAAAAGTGCTTTTTCTTACTGATATGATAATTAATGAGATTAAAAATTTTGATCCTGAAATTGGTAATATAACAGCTAAAGACTGCGTGTTCCGTATTTTCAGAGATGTACGTTTCTCGAATGATAAAACGCCATATAAAATCAATATGGGAAGTTTTATTGCCAAAGGTGGGCGAAAAGGTATCGGAGCGGGTTATTATTTCCATATCGAGCCTGGAGGTTCATTTGTTGGAGGTGGAGCTTACTGCCCTCAGCCAGATATTTTAAAAGCTATCAGGACTGAAATATTCGACCATCCTGAAGAATTCAAAAAGTTGATTAATCGCGAATCGTTTACGGATATTTATACTGAAATGTACGACGATCAGTTGAAAACTCCACCTAAGGGATTTCCCAAAGATTTTCCAGATATTGATTTGCTTAAATACAAATCGTATGCGTTTACCTCAAAAATTTCGGATATTGAGTTGCTAGAAGGTGATTTTGAAAACAAGATTGTAACTGCTTTTAAAGAATTAGCTCCAATAAATCGCTTTCTTAACATAGCAATCGATAAGTGGTTATAACTTTTCGTGCAGAAAAACGATAGTTTCATTGGCTAAAACATGCATTTCATTAAGAAAATCGACTCAAAACTAAATTAGTTTAAAAAATTGGGTTACCAATAGTGTTTATTTCGTATAAATTAGTGGTTGAATACTTTTCACCATCCACCAGAATTCTATAACATGTGAAAAAGGCCATCCGAGCATTCGTTTGGCTTTTTTTCAATCATTAATCAACAACTAAACATAAAGATAGCGTTTGATGTTGCGTTTGGGTGTCTTCTCAAATTCTTTATCGACCAGAATAATTGAACCAAGCTGGGCAAATTTTGGAAGAACCTTATTCACATTATTACAATTGTCCTGCATAATTTGATCGAGCTTTTGTTTGTCAGGTTTTTCCTGGTCAATTAATTCCTGGTCGGGATAAACAAAAGCAACCAGTTTACCCTCGCGTTCGGTAATTACACATTCCTGAATATACGGAAAGTTACAAAGTTTGGCTTCCAGTTCTTCAGGATAAATGTTTTGTCCTGATGGTCCCAGTATCATATTTTTACTTCGACCTTTAATGTATATAAAGTTGTTTTGATCAATAACTCCCAGGTCGCCAGTATGTAACCAACCGTCGGCATCAATGGTTTCTCTTGTTGCAACATCGTTCTTGTAATAGCCAAGCATCACATTATCGCCTTTCACCTGTATTTCTCCTACAACATTGTATGGGTCTTCTGAATCTATACGAACTTCCATACGGTCGACCAGTTTCCCGGCTGAGGCTGTACGAAATCTTTCCCAGCTATCGTACGAGATTAATGGGCCGCATTCTGTCATCCCATAGCCAACCGTAAATGGAAATTTTATTTTGCGAAAGAAGGTTTCAACTTCTTTATCGAGAGGCGCCCCACCTATAACAATTTCGTGGAATCGGCCACCAAAAGTGTTGACAAGGCTTTTGCGTACCTTTATGTAAAGTAATTGTTGAATTCCTGGGACTTTTAAAAGTAGTTTAACAATAGGTTTTTGTAAGGCAGGGACAATTTTCTTTTTGTATATCTTTTCGATTACAAGAGGTACAGAAAGGATAAGGCGAGGTTTAATTTCCTGAAATGCTTTGATAATAATTTGCGGAGTTGGTGCTTTAGTTAAAAAAGTAATGTGGCAACCAACTGAAACCGGAAATAAAAACTCAAAAAGTAAACCAAATACGTGGGCCATCGGGAGAAAAGACACGATACAATCGCCTGGCTTGAGGGGCATGTGTTCGCGTGCATAGATAATGTTTGAGAGAAGGCTTCGTGCAGGGATCATAACTCCTTTACTGAACCCGGATGTTCCACTGGTGTAGGAAAGGATACTTAAATCGTTGGCATTGAAATCGTCCAGAATAAAATTTTCGATAGTTGCCTTTCCTGCGAGATTTTCGGAAAAGCATTTATACCATAGCTCTTTCTCGTTTTCATCAGTAAATACGAGTGGCGAAAAATTATTGAGACTTACAATTCCCTTAATTCCTGTTATTTGTTTGGTATCCAATTTTTCGTAGAGGCTGTCGGCTGCAAAAAGAAAGACCGATTCGGAATGATTCAAAATGTGGTGTATATCTTCAGGATTGAAATCGGGCAAGAGTGGAACAGCAACTGTTCCATAGCCCAATGTTGCCAAAAAAGCCATGGCCCAATTTGATGAATTACGCCCCCACAATGCAATTTTATCACCTTTTTTGATACCCGATTCACTGAAATAATAATGGATTTGCCTGATGACTTGAGCAGCTTGTTCATACGAGTAAGTCTTTCCTTGGCGGTCGGTGAATGCAGCCAGGTTCCAATTTTCTTTAAAGGCTTGTGTGTATAACCCAATTAAATTCTCTTTCTTCATGATTATGATTTTAAGCAAACTCCGTTATTCTTTACGAAATACAAAACAAATAGGATCGCATTTTTTGTTTAAATTAACTCTCCTTCAACATATTTAGGAAATCATACTTCCTGCAAAACGACTCTGTTAAAGTACAATTAAAATGGCATTTGGTTTATTGGGTTTTGAAGATATTAATTTAAAATAAAAATATAACCCCCTGAAATACAAATAAAACTGATTGTTAGCAAATTGTTAGTAACAAATTAGCCGGGACAATAACAATAAGAGAGTGGCATAATTTTTTTAACTATTTTTAGCAGTCATTTACACTTTTAACTTAAAGATTAGATTATGAAGAAATTAGTCCTTGTTTCGCTATTGTTTCTTTTTACAATTGCTGGTTTTAGCCAGAATGTGCAGCTTCATTATGACATGGGAAAATATCGCCATTTTTTGACTTCAACCGTCGAAATGTTTAAACCAGACAAACATGGAAGTACCTTCTTTTTCATCGATATGAATTATGGCGATGGTGATGAAGGAGACGTTCAAGGGGTTAGTTTGGCTTATTGGGAAATTGCGAGAGCAATTAAATTCGGGAAATGTCCGGTGGCTTTACATGTCGAGTATAATGGTGGTATGGGACAGTGGAAATTTGGAAGTGGTGGTGGCGCCTATACGATAAACGACGCCTATCTTGGTGGTTTTGAATATTCATTAAATGCCAAAGATTTTTCAAAAGGTCTTACTCTTCAGGCAATGTATAAATCAATTCGTGGAAAAAATAAGTCATCATTCCAGTTAACTGGTGTTTGGTATTGGAATTTGGCCAATAACAAGATATCTATTTCTGGTTTTGCCGACTTTTGGAAAGAAGATAATGTTTGGGCTACTGCTAGCGGAACAAAGACAACTAAATTTGTATTCCTTTCTGAACCACAGTTCTGGTATAACTTCAACAAAAATTTCTCAATTGGAACTGAAGAAGAGTTAGGTTGTAACTTTACGGGAAATCCAGCGAAAGGATTCCGCTTTAACCCGACTATTGCAATGAAATACACTTTCTAAAACTAACTACACATGGAATTTATAACCAAATTCTTCAAGCTACAGGAGAATAAAACGTCTGTACGCACTGAGATCGTTGCTGGTATAACTACTTTCATGACTATGGCTTATATCCTTTTCCTGAATCCGAATATTTTATCGGCTACCGGAATGGATAAAAATGCTGTATTCTTTGCTACTGCTATTGCAGCCGGATTTGTAACCATTGCTATGGGTTTGGTTGCCAACTTCCCCATTGCTCTTGCTCCCGGAATGGGTTTGAATGCTTTCTTTGCAACTGTTGCTCTTGCCGGCGTTGGTATGCCGTGGAAGGTAGCTCTTGGTGCTGTATTTATTTCGGGATGTATTTTTATTTTACTGACAATTACTAAGGTCCGTCAAATCTTGGTCGTAGCTGTTCCTCAATCCTTAAAAATAGCTATTACAGTTGGTATTGGCTTGTTTATTACCATAATTGGCCTTAAACTTTCTGATATTATGTCGGTTACTGCAAATTTAATACCTCCTACACTCGAAAAACTGAATCAGGCTAAAGGCCAGGGAGGATTACTATATTTTGAATGGAATATTGGAATTGGAAGTTTCAAGGATCCAAGCATGTTGCTTTGCCTGATTGGCTTAGCTATTTCTGCAGCCTTAATGGCTTTGCACGTTAAAGGTTCCTTGTTAATTGGTATCATTGTTACAACAATTATCGGTATCCCAATGGGAGTTACCAAAATCGCCGATGGGTTTTCTCCAATCGCCCTTCCTGATTTTTCGAACCTCGCTGTTTTTGCTCTCGACATTAAAGGCGCTTTAAGCATGGGTATCTGGACTGTTGTGTTTACTTTCACATTTGTTGAATTGTTCGATACATTTGGAACATTGGTTGGTACAGCCAACAAGGCTGGATTAATTGACAAAAACGGAAACTCTCCGAAAATTGGAAAAGCCATGTTGGTTGACGCGTTTGGCGTTTCGTTTGGTGCTTTAATGGGAACCAGCACTGTAACTGCTTATGTCGAAAGTGCTGCTGGTATTGGCGAAGGTGGTCGTACTGGTTTAACGGCAGTAACGACAGGTATTTTGTTTTTAATTGCCTTGATTTTGGCGCCTTTGGCCACATTAATCCCAAATGCAGCCACGGCTCCTGCTTTGATCATTGTTGGATTGTTGATGGTTTCTGCTATTAAAGAAATCAACTTCGACGATTTTACTGAAGGCTTACCTGCTTTTATGTGTATTGTAATGATGCCTTTTACTTACAGTATAGCTAACGGTGTTGCAGCCGGTATTATTTTCTACACTTTATTGAAAGTGTTAACCGGAAAAGCAAAAAGTGTACATTGGATGATGTATCTACTCTTTTTCCTGGTCGTTATCCGATATATATTTCTTACCGAAGCAGCCTGATAAATCTTTCAGGTTTAGAAAAAGAAAGCGGAGAATTTTATTTTTATCCGCTTTCTTTTTCGATTGAATCGTCGCTTTTTTATTCCTCGTACTTCTGAAAAAGTGTACTTACTATGTGACCTCCAAAACCAAACGAGTTATTCAATGCGGCTTTCACTGGTTGGTGACACAATGCTTGCTCAATCCTGATTCGTGGATCGATGGTCGCATCGCGGTTTTGGATGTTAATTGTTGGTGGAATGAGGTCGTTTTTAACAGCCAAAACACAGCACATTGCTTCAATGGCCCCGGCGGCCCCCAGAAGATGCCCGGTCATTGATTTAGTACCGCCAACAGCTACATTGTCAAGACATTCGGAAAAAACTGAAGCGATCGCTCTCGACTCACTGATATCGCCAACTGGCGTGGAGGTAGCATGTGCATTTATATAGCTAATCTCTTCTGGTTTTAGTTTGGCTTCGCGTATGGCTTCGCGCATAGCCAATTGGGCTCCTAATCCTTCAGGATGCGAACCTGTAATATGATAAGCGTCAGAGGCTAAGCCATAAGCAGTCATCTCAGCATAAATTTTGGCGCCCCGTCGTTTGGCATGTTCCAGTTCTTCAAGCATGAGCGCACCAGCTCCTTCTCCAAGAACAAATCCATCACGGTTTTGATCAAATGGTCGTGATGCCGATTCTGGAGTATCATTTCGCTCAGAAAGAGCTTTAATTATACTAAAACCACTTACAGCAGCAATAGCAACAGGCGCTTCCGAACCTCCGGCCAGCATAACATCAGCTTTACCCAATTTAATCAGGTTATATGAATCACATAATGCATGGTTTGATGAAGAACAGGCAGAAACAGTAGCATAACTAGCCCCTTGCAATCCATATTTGATCGATATTAATCCCGAGCCCATATTGGGAATCATTTTTGTAATGAAAAAGGGGTTCATTCGACCTCTTGATTCCGGGGCAAAATACTCCTGAATTTGTTTTTCAAGAGTACCGATTCCACCAATGCCAGTTGCCCATATTACTCCACAACGCGAACGATCTGTTTTTTCAAAATCAATATGCGAATCGGTTATACATTCATGTGTAGCTGCAAGTGCATATTGTGAGTATAAATCATTTTTTCGGGCTTCTGTTTTTTCCATATATAGAAAAGGATCAAATCCTTTCACTTCACAGGCAAATCGTGTTTTAAGTCCTGAAGCGTCGAATTTTGTGATTGTAGCAGCGCCACTTTTCCCCTGTTTAAGGGCTTCCCAGTATTCGGCAACAGAGTTTCCAAGCGGGGTAATAGCCCCAAGTCCGGTAATAACAACTCGTTTCATGTATTATTGATTTTTATTTTCAGAAGGTGAAATTTCCTCCCAAATTGATTGATGTATGCTTTTAAATGTGTGTTTCCCTAAAACGCGGGCAAGCTGAAGCCCGGCAACCAACGAAGAAAGAATCTGGAGAGCCTGATCATTGGATGGAATATTAAACCGAAATAATCCTTTTTGTCTACCTTTCTCAAGAGTCTCAGCAATCCAGCCCAAAATTCGTTCAACCATTTTTTGGAGTTCCTGTTGCATAGGCTCGCTGAGCGTGTTAATGTCAGTTCCGAGTGATCCGATGATACAAATCTTGTTTTCGCGGTTACATTTTAAGTAAAGTTTCATGAAGGCTTCCAGTTGGTGCCACTCGTCGAATTCGCGGTTTTGCATATTCTCAACCATTTCTTCAAACCGCTGGATGTTTGTTTTCAGGATACTTGTTCCCAGAGTTTCCTTGCTCGGAAAATAGTAATGTACCGCAGCATTTTTAATGCCCATCGCTGTTGAAATATCCTGATAACTAAAGCCATTATATCCTTTGGTTAGGATCAGTTCTTCGCCAAGCTCAAGTATTTTTTCGCGTGTTACCGACATTCATTAAGAATTAATATTGGCACAAATATACTTACTAATAAGTAAAGTCAAAGCTTATAATGAAAAGAATTTTAATGAATTACAAAATCCAATTTTAAAACTTATTGACTGAAAATTTGAAAATGGAATGAGGATTCTGGCAGCGGGTTAAAAAAGAGGTTCTTTTACCTAGAATCTTGCCGGTATCGGCAAAAAAATCGATATTTATTTGTGGAATCTGTTATTGAATTTCACCAGAAATTAGAGGTTATCCATCCCTTTCAGGATGGGAATGGGCGGGTTGGCCGACTGATCATGTTCAAAGAATGCCTGGCAAACAAACTTGTGCCATTTATTATTACCGATGACTTAAAATTGTTTTACTATCGCGGGCTTCAGGAATGGGACAAAACCAAGGGCTATTTGCTGGATACTTGCCTGACAGCTCAGGATAATTACAAAGTAATTCTCAACTATTTCGAGTTGCCTTTCCAATAACTATTTCCCTTTCGACTCAAAGCTCCTTGGAATCGGCAGGCTAAATTTCATCTGTTGTTTGGTTACCGGATGCTCAAACTCCAGTTTGTACGAAAGTAGCTTGATTGCTTTGACTGTGCGGTCGTCGTCGTTATAGCGGCGGTCGCCCACAATGGGGCAGCCGATGGACGAGAGGTGGATGCGGATTTGGTTTTTTCGGCCCGTTTCCAGTTTAATTTCAATCAGGGCATACTCACCTATGGTTTTGAGCACGCGGTAGTGCGTAATGGCTTCTTTCGAGTCTGGAACTTCCTGTTCGTACGACACCATCTTCATGTGTTCTTCCTCGCGCAGCCACGAGTGGATGGTACCACTTTTTTCCTTTGGAATGGCGGTAGTTTGGGCCACGTAATATTTGTTAATCTGCTTCCAGTTTTCCTGAAGTTTTTCCTTCACAGCCTCTGAGCGCGCAAATAGGATGAGTCCTTCGACCGCTTTGTCGAGCCGGTGAACTACGAAAAGCTGTTCGCGCATACCGTATTTGCTGCGCAGGTAGCTGCGGATTTGGGTAAAAAGCGTCTGTCCTTCTTTCAATGTGTCGCCGCTTGACACAATGCCAAACGGTTTGTGGGCCACAATCAGCCATTTATCTTCGTACACAATCCGTAGCCTGAAATCGTCCATCTTCACGGTTTTGATGGCTTCACGCTGTAGAAATTCCACAACCTGACCTTTCTGCACTGCATCAACAGGTCGTTTCAGGATCGATTCGCCGCATTTTACCTTGTAATTTTCGATCATCTTTTTGGCCTTCGAGTTCGACATTCCGGGGTGGTGGGCCAGGATGAGTTCGAGCAGTGTGCAGTCGGTTTTCGCAGTAAATTTCATTCGTTTTATTTTTACCACATAGACACATAGGTCACATAGTTATTATTTTGGTTTTCTCTATGTGTTCTATGTGCCTATGTGGTTATCTCTTTAAATAGTCAATCTTAAAAAAGTGCCTAACGGCAACTGTATGCCGGTTTGCGAAAGCAGGAAAAACTCTCCGAATTCTTTGTCGGCTGGTTTCAGGTAATCGGCCACCACATTGTTGCCAATGAGCGACGAAAAGCCCAATGAATACAGGTTCAGCACCAAAAAGCTGCCTTTGCCGTCGAGCAGTTTGGCACACAGGCTCATCAGTTCGTTGAAGTTTTCTTCCAAAACCCACTTTTCTCCGGTTGGTCCGCGTCCATAAGCAGGCGGATCGAGGATAATTCCATGATATTTTTTGCCACGGGTTACCTCGCGTTTCACGAACTTCAGGGCGTCTTCAACCAGCCAGCGAATGTCGCGCAAGCCGGTCAGTTCCATGTTTTCGCGCGCCCAGGTAATCACGTTTTTCACGGCGTCAACATGCGTGATATCGGCTCCGGCAGCTTTGGCCGCCAGCGATGCGCCACCGGTGTAGGCAAACAGGTTCAGGACCCTGCAACCGTTTCCGGCCTTTTTCACTTTCTGACTGATGTATTTCCAGTTTTCGGCCTGCTCAGGAAAAACACCGATGTGACCAAAAGTAGTCAGGCTGAGCTTAAACTGAAGTTTTGTCTGGTCCATATCATAGCCGATGGTCCAGTTTTCGGGCATTTTTTTGAAGAAAGTCCAGCCGCCGTTTTCTTCGGTGGCAAAGCGGTATGCTTTTTTCTGCTTGTCGCGGGTGTAGCGGGCATGAGCCATTTGTTCCCATTCGTTTTCAGCCAGCCGTTTGTTCCAGATGGCCTGCGGTTCCGGACGAATCAGCGTATATTTTCCGAAACGTTCCAGCTTTTCAAAACCGCCGCAATCAATCAGTTCGTAGTCTTTCCACCCTTTTGCCTGAAGTAAATTCATGTTTTTTGCCTGAAAAATATTGCTGCAAAGTTAGTTGAAAAATCGGAAGAGTTAGAATTGTTGCGGGTTGCGAGGGACCGAATAGGGATTCCATCTTTGAAAAAGAGATGAAATCCCTTTGGAGAATACAGAGAACTGCGACTTTTTCTGTGACTTTTCCAAATAAGCTTCTAATTTTGAGGCTGATTAAAAACAACCACCGATATGTTTTTCCGCGATCCGATTACCAGCGCTCAGAATCAGCGAATCAAGAATTTTGCACACCTGCAAAAAGCCCGCGAACGCCGTGAGCAGAATGTTTTTATCGTTGAGGGCGACAAGGAATACAACCGGGCAATTGAATTCGGGTACGAGTTTGCTTCCGTTTTCGTTTGCTTCGACCTGATTTCGGAAGCTTATTTCGAAGCCCTTTCTTCGGGAGCGAATGCCAATGCTGAGGTTTTTCCGGTATCGAAAGAAGTATTTGAGAAGATAGCTTACCGCGAAGGAAGTGGTGGCGTGATTGCCCTTGCACGGCCCAAAAGTCATGCGCTGAGTGATTTGAATTTGCCCGATAAGCCTTTGCTTCTAGTGTTGGAAGCCGTTGAAAAACCGGGAAATCTGGGAGCTTTGCTGCGCACTGCCGATGCTGCGGGAATCGATGCCGTGGTGGTATGCGATCCGCAGACCGACATTTACAATCCGAACGTGGTGCGGTCGAGCATTGGTTGTTTGTTTAGCGTTCCTTTGGCAGTTTGCAACTCGCAGGAAGCCATTTCGTGGATGAAGCAAAAGGGAATCAGCATTTACTGCACCTATCTGAAAGCGGCAGTTCCCTATACAGAGGTTGATTTTACGCGCGCTTCGGCCATTGTGATGGGCACCGAGGCCGATGGAATCACCGATTTATGGGTCAATTCAGCTGACCAAAATATCATTATCCCGATGCAGGGCAGCGCCGATTCGATGAACGTTTCGACGGCCGCAGCCGTGGTGGTTTTCGAGGCTTGCAGGCAAAGAGGATTTCAGTAGTTTTCTATTTCATTAATAGTTTTTTACAGGTTTCACCTTGGGAGTGAAACCTGTAGTGGCTGGTATTCAATCAATTTACTTCCTTTAATATTTCCAGTAATTCTAAGGTCGAAAGTTTGGCGCCTTGGTCCGATCCTTCGAGCAACGAATCTGCCATATTCCGTTTGGTATGATGCAGTTGCACAATTTTTTCTTCAATCGTATTATGAGCCACCAGCCGGTAAATGGTTACCGGGCGTGTTTGTCCCATGCGGTGGGCGCGGTCGCTGGCCTGATCTTCGATGGCAGGGTTCCACCACGGATCAAGATGGATTACATAATCTGCTGCCGTAAGGTTCAATCCCAATCCTCCGGCTTTCAGGCTGATCAGGAATAAATCGCTTTTGCCCGATTGAAATGCCTTTACAGCTTTTTCCCTTTCAGGAAGTGGTGTCGACCCATCAAGATATTGATAACTTATCTTCTGCTCGTCGAGTTGGTCCCTGACAATATCTAAATGACCAACAAACTGGCTGAAAACCAGCGCACGGTGGTTGTTGGCGCGCAGTTCATCAATAATTTCGACAAAAGCTGCCAGTTTCGACGAAGGTAATTTAACTTTTTTATCGGCCAGCGCCGTGTTGCAACAAGCCAGGCGCAGCTTGGTAATTTCGGCCAATGCCTGTATATGTTGTTGCCCGGCAGGCCCATTGTTGCTTTCAATGGTTGCAATGGCATTTCGGCGCAACGCTTCGTAAAAAGCCATTTCTTCTTTGCTAAGTTCTACTGTGCGGGTGATCTCGGTTTTGGCTGGCAATTCGTCCAAAACTTTGTTTTTTGTCCGTCGCAGAATGAATGGGGCGATTAACTTTTTGAGGTGGTTGCGCTGTTCTGCAATTTCGGTTTTAACATACCGGTTGGTAAATTGCTGAAGGGTGCCCAAAAGCCCCGGATTGCTGAACTGGAACAGGTTCCAGAGTTCGCCCAAATGGTTTTGCACAGGGGTTCCGGTTAGTACTAGCTTAAACCCGGCCGTGATACTCATAGCTGCTTTCGACGATTTGGTCTGGAAGTTTTTTATTGCATGGGCCTCGTCGAGGATTGCCATTGCCCAGTTGATTTTGCTGATGTTTTCTTCTTCGGTTTGCAACAGTCCGTACGATACAATAAGTACATCGAAGGGCGACAGCGCGCCAAAAACCTGGTCGCGGTTACCCGGTTTTAGCATCACTGGGTTTAAGGTTGGCGCAAACTTCAGCAGCTCGTTTCGCCAATTTGAGGCTACCGATGCCGGACAAACAACCAGCGCAGGCCCGTTTTCGGCCAGGCGCAACAGCATGGCAATGGCTTGTACCGTTTTTCCAAGCCCCATGTCGTCGGCCAGGCAAGCCCCGGCGCCCCATTCGTTTAGGCGCGCCATCCAGCGAAAGCCTTCTTCCTGATAGCTGCGAAGTTCGGCTTCGAGCGTGGCGGGTATTTCAACGGTCAGCGAATCGGCATTTTTTATCTTTTTCTGAAGCTCTTTCCATCGCGAGTCGGACTTAAACGAAGCTACTTTTTCCGATAAGTCGTTGAGCGTGTGTGCTGCATACGGGTTGATGGTTGCTTTGTTTTTCTCGATTTGCACTACCGACTCCAGCTCGTTCAGTTGTTTCTTCAGCTCTTCGGTAAGTGCAACGAATTCACCGTTAGCTAACTCGATAAACCGTCCGTGCGATTCGCGGTTCTTTTTTAATAGTTCGGCAATGCTCAGAACCGTTTCTTCGTCAATATCCAGCTCGCCGTCGAGTTCGAACCATTGTTTTGCCCCTTTTACGCTCACGTGCATTTGCCCGAACGAAACCGATTTGCGGATACGGAACCGTTCGCCTTCGGGCCATTCGACAATCGAAATATCGTTATGAGAAGCAATAGTTTCGAGTAATTCGAGGCAATCGTAAGGATCGTTGAAATAAGCAGCCTCTTCGATCAAATCAACATCGAGGCGACTGCCAATCGCATTGTTGATTGTATCGGCGCTTGCTGTTTCGATGCTCATTTTTCGAACAGCCACACACTTTTCTCCGGCTAAAGTACCGTAAACCATTTTCCCACCTTTGCCCGGCTTAAGGTAAGGAGGTTCCGAACCAAGCGGTTTTACAAACATCTCGGCTTTCAGTCCATCGCCCATAGGTACTATCTGGACCCTGATTTTGGAATCGGCCTCAATTGTTTTTGCATCGGCATTGGCCTCGGCCAGATGGGAATGAACGGTAACGGCTCCGCTAAGCTTCGAGACAACGGCCATCAGTTTCTCTTTTCCGCTCTTCGGTACCGAAATGCCTTTTTTGATGAGCTGGATAATCTCCTTTTGCTTGTTGCTGAGGGTAATAAGCTTGTAGCGGGTTTGGGTTTCTTTTGTGAGCAGGACGTTGCTGTCGGAAACAACCTTAATGTTGGTTTTTAGTACTATTTTGTTCCCGCTTTCTTCGGTATAAATTTCGGGTTCGGCTTTTATCAGTTCAACCGAAACAGATGGGTTCTGGAGTAAAAACAAAAGTGGGTGACCGCAGAGTTCAACAATTGCTTTCTGAAAGTTGAAGTCGAACGTATCCGATCCGTAATAGTTGTTGTACTGGCTTATGGTTGCTGCAATCCGTTTGTCCTGATCGGTCATTCCCTCGACATCGCCTAGCCGCAACTTTTTCATGGCAATATTCCGGCCCGCAGTCCAGCCCGATTTAGCTCTATACGTTTGTAAAATGGGTTGGATGATCTCTTTTTCGAAGTTGACCAGAAAACAAATACGAGTCGATTTTTCGGTTTTTTCGGCGGCTTTGGTTGGGGTCGAAAACAATTGAGCCAAACCTTCGAGTTGCATTTCCCAAATTTCCTGCTTCACAATACGGCTTGTCAAAGGCTTAAAAGAGTCAGATGGCAGGCTATTTTGGTTCACGCTTTCAGGAATTTTTACACCTGAAGCTTCGAGCATAAGAACCAAATCGGGGATGAGCAAATTGAACTTATTCTTTTGGCATACAGCTAATAAATTTTGTGCAGAGACGACTTCATTTTTGTCAATTTTTCCACGGACAATAAAGGTAACGATCAACTTGAACCATAAAATCAAAGAAGGTTCGTATAGAGAAAACCGGCCGATGTAATAATTGGCTTTATCCAAATCTTTTTTAAGAAAATAGAGCAGCGAAAGAAGGGGTTCAATTCCATCTGGCTCATTTTTCAATAACTTATTGATAAATGCTTCGGCCTTTTCAGGTTTGAACTTCGACGAGTCGAACACAAACGACAGCCAATAAAAAAATTCCCGTTCAGGATAAACGGTCGGCTTCGATTTTCGGGTGCCATCGTAACCAATTGTACGTGCCAAATCGAATAGCTTCACCATTTCGTCATAGTTGCCATAAAAAAGGGCAATCATCGCTTTCAGTAGCAAAGCATCATGATTTTCGACCGGGGCTATGCGTTTTTGGGCTTCGGCAAGGTTTCCCCTGAAAAATTCAATTTCGGCATACTGTATTTCCCGCTGATGGTTAATCCCGTTGAATGGCCTTTCTCCCTCAAAGAAAGAAGCTAAATGTTCAATAAAACCAAAATGCTGAATGGAGTATCGTTGGATTATTTTTAAAATATTGTACGAGAAAGTAAGGTTGTACCTAAATACTTTGTGGTATTCAGGTATATTGAGCATAGGTATAAATAAATGGTAAAATTCGTAAGGGTGGGATATGACATAGTCTATTTTATAGAAAACCGATGGAGATGTATTGTCGCTGAAGGCTGCAACCATAAACTCGCGAAACTTATCATCGCTATTGGTGTTCCAGGAGTACCATGAATCCCGGAATTGTGTAGCGGATTTGATGTATTTTTGCTGAATAAGTAATTGCGGAAGTAATTGAAATGAGAATCCAAATTCAACAAATACCTGGTTATTTTCATTTTCCAGAAAGCCTTTTTTGATTAGGGAATCAATTGCTTTGGAAATATTAGCCTGCGTGATCTTCAATGGAAGCCATTCCTGTAACAACCGTGGTATTTCTCTTTTTTGTGTATGCGACCACTTGACAGTAAGCAAATTAACTAGTTCTTTTTCTTCGTAAGAAAGCAATTGATAAGCATCCGTTAAATTTATGTTCATTTCTTTTGCTTGAAAAATTTTCGTGAAAATAATATAACCCTGAAATTGAATGCTATATTTCGCTATATCTTATTTAAACTTTCCTGAAATTAAATGTCAGTAAAAGTGCAAAGCGATTTACAAATAATTGACGTCCACTGTATTTTGAGTTTTCCTTGGTCCGGGGAGACTGAAAATGTACTTTATCACTTATTTTTGGCGAAAACAAAAATACCATGGAAGAACCAGCTTTAAACGACCATAACAAGCAGGAATACCCGCCGATGCACACGGCTGAACACATTCTAAATCAAACGATGGTGCGCATGTTTGGCTGTCCGCGCTCGAAATCGAGCCATATTGAGCGGAAAAAGAGCAAATGCGACTATTTGCTTGCCGAAACGCCAACGTCCGAGAAAATTCAGGAAATCGAGGCAAAAGTAAACGAAGTGATCAGGCAAAATTTGGCGGTGAGCGTGTCGTTTGCAAAACGCAACGAAGTGCCTGCAAGCGTCGATTTGAGCAAACTGCCCGAAGACAGCAGCGAAACCCTTCGGTTGGTTTCGGTGGGAGATTATGATCTGTGTGCCTGCATTGGCCAGCATGTTTCCAACACCTCAGAAGTTGGGACATTCCGCATTATCAGCTCCGATTTTGCTGAGGGAAGGTGGCGGGTCCGGTTCAAGCTGGAGGCGTAGACGGACATTTTCCCAATTGTAAAGAACAAAAAAGCCCCTCTGCCAGGAGGAGCTTTTTGAGATGAGAGAATTTATGATTGATTAAACGACGCCTTGTGCGATCATGGCGTCGGCTACTTTTATGAATCCGCCGATGTTGGCACCTTTCACGTAGTTGATGAAACCGTCTTTTTCGGTTCCGTATTTTACGCAGGTTTGGTGGATATTGACCATGATCTGGTGCAATTTGGCATCCACTTCTTCGCGTGTCCAAGGCAGGCGCATCGAGTTTTGAGTCATCTCAAGGCCCGAAGTTGCAACACCGCCGGCATTGGCAGCTTTTCCGGGGCCATAGAGGATTTTGGCTTTCACGTAAACTTCGATGGCATCGGGAGTTGATGGCATGTTAGCGCCTTCTGATACTACGAAGCACCCGTTTTTAATCAGTTCGCGGGCATCGTCTTCGTTCACTTCGTTTTGGGTTGCCGATGGAAAAGCGCAGTCGCACTTCACACCCCACGGTGTTTGTCCGGCGATAAATTCACACCCAAATTTGTCGGCATATTCCGAAATACGGCCACGACGGATGTTCTTCAATTCCATTACCCAGGCCAGTTTTTCGGTGTCGATACCAGCCGGATCGTAGATGTAACCTGATGAATCGGACAGTGTAACGGCTTTGGCTCCCAACTGAATCAGTTTTTCAACGGTGTACTGGGCAACGTTTCCCGAACCTGAAACGGTACAAACTTTACCTTTCAGGCTGTCGCCGCGGGTAGCAAGCATTTCTTGTGCAAAGTAAACCGAACCGTAACCAGTTGCTTCAGGACGGATCAGGCTGCCACCCCATTCAAGAGCTTTTCCGGTTAATACGCCAACAAATTCATTTCTTAGTTTTTTGTATTGTCCGAACATATAACCGATTTCGCGGCCACCAGTACCAATGTCGCCAGCAGGAACGTCGGTGTCGGCGCCAATGTGTTTACTCAGTTCGGTCATGAAAGCCTGGCAGAAACGCATCACCTCGTTGTCCGATTTTCCTTTCGGATCGAAATCGGAACCACCTTTGGCGCCGCCCATTGGCAGGGTGGTTAAGCTGTTTTTCAGTACTTGCTCGAAGGCGAGAAATTTCAGGATTCCCAGGTTTACGGTTGGGTGCAGACGGATGCCGCCTTTGTACGGACCAATGGCGCTGCTCATTTGGATACGGTAACCCCGGTTGATCTGGATTTCACCATTATCGTCAACCCAGGCTATGCGGAACATGATCACGCGTTCTGGTTCGGCCATGCGTTCCAAAATTTTAGCTTCTTTGTATTTTGGATTTGCGTCGATGAACGGCATAAGCGATTCAACTACTTCTTTTACTGCCTGGTGAAATTCGGATTCTCCCGGGTTTTTGGCAATCACTTTTGCCATGAACTCGTTTACTTTTACGTTTAAAATGTCAGCCATGATTTTAATGTTTTATAGGTTGAATGAATTTTTTTCAATTTCGGGAACGAAAATAAAGGAGGATCAGGTCAGTACAATATAAACGACTTGTAATTACGTGTTTCACGTAAGGGATGACAGAGTTCAGGGAAAGAAGTTCGGAGTGCCTAAAGTTCGGAGTTTGGAGTAGACAAAGTCGGAAGGCCGAAGTCAACCTGCAACAAGTCAACCATTCAACCTGAATACAGTTCGGATCCTGCAACCAGTAACCCGCAATAGTTCGGAGTTTTTAGTCTCAGTTGCCGCTTATAGCGTGAGGGTAATCTCTGAAGGCGGAAGATAACAAGCTGGGGCAAGTGAATCACGAACGTTGCCTTGTGTGGAATTTCTGTACTATTAAAGCCTTATTTTCAGATAAATACACTGATTTTGGACAAATTTAAAGTTCAATCTTAAATTTGTCCAAAAATGCCTATATCTCAATAATATTATTCTTGATGGCAAATTTCACCATATCGACTGTGCTTTTCAGGTTGAGTTTCTGCATGATATGGTTTTTGTGCGACTCAACGGTGCGCACACTGATGAAAAATTTGTCGGCAATTTCCTGATTGGTATAGCTTTCGCCCCAAAGCTTCAGGATTTCAATCTGGCGTGAACTTAGGCTTTCCAGGTTGGTATTCTGGCTCAGATCGTCGCTTTTCAGGCTCGAAATGTAGCGGTTCAGCAAGAGGTGAGTTATCGACTGGCTATAGTAATCGTGCCCGTTTCGCAAGGTGTAAATAGCTTCCATCAGGCTGTTGCGGTCGGAGTCTTTCCCCAGGAAACCTTTGGCACCTGCTTTAATGGTTTTCAGCACTATTTCTTCGCTGTCGATGACCGATATGATCAGGATTTTTATTTTTGGGTTGGAGATGGTCAACTGAACGATTAGGTTGATATTACGCACCGAAATATCGTGCATGTTCAGTAAAAGTACATGAACTTGCATAGCTTTTAGCTTTTCAATAAGTGTTGTCCGGTCGTCGCAGCTAAATACTATCCTGAAATCGGAGATGCCCGATAGTAATCCTGAAAGACCCTCCAGACCTAGTTTGTGTTCGTCAAAAATGGCAATATCTATCATGTCATCAATATATTATAGCAGATGTTTTGTGCCGTCCATCCATCAAAACCGTCAATGGTTTCTCGAACCTGATGTGGCGGTAAAACTCGGTTTCGTGAATTACTTTTTGCTGATTCAGCACATCCCAGCGCACAAAATCGGTAGGAGAAGTGTGCAATACCGAAAAATAGCCAATGTTCATTGAAGTTACGTTGTGAAAGAAATGTGATCCGAGCGATGAATCGAGCGGAAAGTTCTCCAGGCTGACTTCAACAATAATTTTGGCGTTCGAAATTTGCGACCAGTTTACCGGAATGCCTACAAAGCGGTCGCGGCTTCCCCAACGTCCTGGGCCAATCAGGATGTATTGACGGTTGCATTTTTTCATCAGGTTATTTAGTTTCTCAATTTCGTTTGCCATTTCAATAGTTTTCAGCTTACTGAAACGTGCGGGATCGACATAAATAATATCGTGAATATCTTTAATCTCTCCGTTTCCGAGGCTCGACCTGGTATATAAAACCATTTGCGATTTATTTAAATGGTCGATGTTCGTATTTTGTACAATTTGGTTGCCAATCAGAGGTTTTATTTGTAACAGGTAGAAGGTTGGCAAACCATTTTCTTTCGGTTCAAGATCGACAGCATATTCAATTTCGACAGGCGACCCAAAAGCTTCCTTTATTGTATTTAGCAAAATACTTATTGTTTCAGCCAGTGGAATGTGGTTATATTGCAGTATGTTGGCAAAGTTGATGATGCGTGGTCCATACGATGAAAGTCCTGCTTCAATACGATCGTTGTTGGGATTATAAACTGACGCGCAATGCGTAAGCGTTCCGTGTTTTTCGGCCTCGCTGATGTTGAGAAGTTTAAGAGCTGCGAGTTCTCCATTTTCCAGAAAATCGATATCTTTTTCGCTACAGTCCAAGGCATAGAACTGAACTTGCGAATTGCTGAGTAAATCCTTGATACTATGAATGGAGACTTTGGGATATTTGGGTGAGAAACGGTACGATTTCCAGCCATCGACTACATAAGTTCCCAGGCCCACCGCAGCCACTGCAAAGCCTTCTTCGGGTTTCATGTTGGCAACGGGATAATAGTTGTATGATTGTGCAACGCCGCTGATATGCGGATAGTAATAGTCATCATGTTGATTACCAACCAATTCCTGAATAACCACAGCCATCTTTTCTTCGTCAACCTTATGATGAATAATGGAGAAATAGTTTCGGGCTTTTTCTGAGAAAGTTGATGCGTAAACCAGTTTAATAGCCGTAGAAATACGTTCGAGTATCAGTTTCTTGTTGGTTGGATGGTTAGGAATGATGTAGGTATCGAATACTCCCGCAAATGGTTGTGTAATTGAATCTTCCGATGAGCTCGAAGATCTGACGGCTACTGGTTTATCGATTTGTGAAACAAATACTTTCAGCTTTTTCAGAAGCGAAATTGATAGGTGAGCTTCAACAAAATGCCTTCGTAATTCGGCATACGAAGTGTCGGGATCGACAATTTTTTCAAGCAATTTATTTTTTGCAATGAAATGCTGAAACTCGTTCGATCCGATGATAACGGTGATAGGCGCCAGAATATTGATTCTGTTGGCCAGTGATGGGAATTCGATGTTATAAATCAGGGTGTTGATAAATGCAAGGCCACGTCCTTTCCCACCTAACGAACCTCCGGAAAATGATACAATATTTTTCTCATCGAGAATTGAAGTTTCGTCGAAACTCAGGATTTTACCTTTTTTCTTTTCTTCACGGTAGTGTTTAATGCTGTCGAGAAAGAATTGCCTGGCCTCAGCAATACTTTTGAATGTGTTGACCGATAATGGGTTCAACATTTTAGCAAGTTGAATTTCGCCGCGAGACATCAGCCATAGTGAGAGTTGGTTTTCCGAAGCGTGCAGGTAAAGCGATTCATCAGGAACCTCCCGCAACAGGTTCTCGAATTCGCGCAGCGATTTGGCCACGCCTATTTTATTGCCTTCGCGGTCGCGAAATATAAAATGCCCGAATCCAAGATAACTGATAAGGAAATGCCGAAGATCGTTCAAAAGGGTTTCAGAGTTTTTATTGATGAATCCGACCTCAAGTTCCTGAGCGATTTGTTGGTTGTGGTTCTCGGAAGACTGAAGAATGATTGGAATTTTTGAAATATGTGATTTGACGTATTTGATGAAATTTACCCCGGCATGTTTATCGGGTTTACCTCCCCGATCGAATTCCATGTCAGAAATAACACAAAGCATGAAATCCTTGTATTTGTTGAATATGGCAATGGCTTCTTCGTAATTGCGGGCCAGCAGAATTTTGGGGCGTGAGCGCATTTTCGAAATTTTGTCAAGCTCATTTTTCTCAACTTCGGGTAACAATTGCTGCACCTGGCTGAAAACAATGTCGTACAAAAACTGGAGGTATTTCGAATAATAAAGCGGAGAATCTTCAATCAGCAGAATTACCCTGACCAATCCTATTTTAGTGTCGTTTTCAACGTTTACTTTATCTTCTATTGATTTCACGATGGCAAACAAAATCAATGAGTCGCCATTCCACACGAATAATTTGTCGACCGACCGAATGGTAGGCACCAGTTCTTCGAAATATTTTATGTCGCTCTTTTTGTTCAGGAGCAGATAGATGGGCAGCGACTCGTTTTTAGCTCTGATTTGTTCGCTTAGATGTACTGGTGCTTCACGGTCCATTCCGGCCATGAGAATGACCAAATCGAAATTGGTTGTTTCGAGTAGTTCGAGCGCCTCTTCGGCCGATGAAACACCGGTTATCCTCGGTACCGAAAAGAGGCTGTACTGGTAGGTCGAGCCCATAAACCGTTCGAAGAATGAATCTTCGTTTTCGAGAGTAAAAGCGTCGTACAAAGTTGCGACAAAAAGTATGTGTTTTATTTTGTACTTCATCATATCGAGGTACACATACTTGTCGATTGATTGCTGGTTAAAGTATAGCTGAAGTGGTTTTTTGCTGCTAACCATCGAATTACGAAAACTATCAGATGGCTGGATGGCTTGCTCTGGCACCCCTTTCCGATGAATGATTTCGCGTCCTTTATAGTTGTTGAGGTAACCGCTTATAAGTCTGGCAATGTTTACCAACAGGTTACGTTCTTCTTCAAGAAATGGGCCTTCGTTCTCGTTTGGAAATCGTTTCAGGTAAAATATTTCGATTGTCCCTTTTTTATTGTCTATGGTTACAAAATGCTCAGATTGAACCCATTCTGTTTCTTCAAAATGCTGGCTGGTATAAACCTTTCCCTCGAATTTGATTCGGCATACAGTGAATTTTGGATATTGCCAGGAACGGGGCAGGGTAGTACATATTTCAGAAAGCGTTTCATCTACCGTTTTTCCTTCTTCAATAATCCTCGATGTCTGGTTGATGGCACGTAGTTCTTTTAATCGCTCGGTATTTTCGTGGTACAGTTTGTTGAACACGTCGCGGGTGGCTGAGCCGGCAATCAGGTTCGACAGGTTGACCAGCAAATTGCGCTCTTCTTTCAGGAACGGGCCTTCGTCTTCGGTAGGGAATTGCTTGAGGTAAAACACTTCGATAATACCTTTTTTCAGGCCAGGGGCCTCAAATTCCTGCTCCATTTTCCATTCGGTCTCGATGAAGCTGGAGCTTTTAAAGATGTTTTTGCCGTAAGTAATGCGAACTACAGTGAACTCGGGATATTGCCATGATTCAGGTAAAATAACGCAAATTTTTGGCAACGACTTCTCAAGTGGCTCTCCTGTCTGAAGTATTTCTGTTGTTCTGTTAATTCCACGCAGTTCTTTCAGTCGCTCGGTGTTTTTAATTAACAGTTCCCCCAAGGCTTTTTTAGAAACTGTTCCGGCAATTAGTTCTGCCAGGTTATCAATTAAGTGGCGCTCCTCAGCAAGAAAAGGTCCCTCTCCTGCTTCAGGAAATTCTTCCAGGTAGTATATCTCTATAGATCCTTTGACAGCATTTGGCATATCAAAAGATTGAGCGAGCTTCCATGTTGTTTCTTTATAATTTTTACTTGTAAACTGTTGGTCGCCATAGCAAATGCGTGTAGCTGCCTGTGCCGGAAATTGCATGGCTTCGGGAAGGAATGTACAGATTTGCTGAAAAAGTTCATCAAGCGAACTGCTTTTTTTCAATATTTCGGTAGTCCGGTTTATGCCTTCCAACTCTTTTCGGCGTTCAGCAATATCGAAAGTTAGTTTTCCGAGTTGTATTTTCGAGATTAATCCAATTAAAAGTGGAATCAGGGATTGTAAGGTTTTCTCTGCTTCGTCAATTAGTTTTCCTGAGAATGGCAGATCATTCGAGCCTGGTAAGAACAATTCGATTGTTCCTTTATGCTTGTCGGGTAATTCGAAATGATGTTTTACTTCGATGCCGGTTTCAGTAAAGTTCTGATTGCGATATATTTTACTATCGAAAGTTATTTGTATTGATACCTTACGTTGGGGTAAGCTGGCATCAGTTATAGTTTGACAAAGTAGCTGAATCGAATCTTCCAGGTTTTTAGCAGAAGCTGTAAGTTCAATAATTTTAAAAATCAGATTCTCCAGGAAAAACAAATGTTGTTTTTGCTCTTTCTCATTCTTTTCTAATAATCGATCCGTATTTTTTGGCATAATTTAGAGCTTGAGAGCCTTCTTTTCTCACAAAATCAGTATTGTACAAAAATAAACCAGATTTTAACGAAAAACAGGAAAATAACCTGTCTAGTTTTCAATTTTTTCGACAATGCTTTTCTCCCGTTTTTATCACCAATTATCCAGATGCTGTTTATCTGTCTGTTTCTATTTTTTCAATACTCTTCATTTCTGATTTTTTGTTTTCAAATTTTTTGGCAACTTCTTCAAAATTAATGAAATGTGCATTGTAGTCGTGCCCGTCAATACAAATTGAGTGTGTTTTTTCGCATGTACTTACTTTGTAAATTCCATGTTGCCCTTGTAGATTTTTTTCGCTCAGGAACAGCATTTGCTGGGCCGGAGTTCGTGTGGCTGTGCATAGGGTGCTTGTTTCGCGAATTGTTCTTGTATGGCCTATCCCGATTAATTGGTCATACTTTTGATATCTTAGGTTTTGTTCGAGCAAATGAGTTGTGCGGTTTAGGTTTTCGTTTGTTGTGATCCAATTGTCAGTATATTTCCTGATTTCGGTTTCGAGTAGCGGATGAGTATCCTGATTTTGCATAAGCATACAGGTAATTTTGTTTCCGCTGGTCCTAAGTGCTGATATAACAGGTAAGAGCGGAGTTAAACAATCGTAATCGGCAACGCATAAAACATTTCCGAAATTTCCAATTCTGAAAGCCTGCCCTAATGGTCCTTCCAATTCGATTAGGGTTCCTACCTCGATTTGATGTATGAAAATTTCAACTTCATCAGTAACGATGGGTACAAGAACTGTAAGTGTTTCCCTCCCGATTTCATTCTTAAAAATTGGTAAAGTAATTGACTTTTTACCAGTTACTGAATGCAGAATAATGTATTGACCTGGATTGGTGAATGGAAATATGTCGGATGTTTTGATTTCCAGTTTGATAAGCCCATCGGATAGCGTCTTTTTCGCTATAATTTTAGTAATCATCTTGTCAGGTTTAGAACAGAATGGGAAGATAGACCGATTCGTTGTGACAAGAAAAGCTATTGTGTGAATTCAGTATTTCCACTACGTAAAAAACTGAAGAAAGAATTTTAGTTCGATAAAACAACTGTCGTGATTTTATAAAAAAAGCCCCTCAGATAGAGGAGCTTTGTTGTACTTCGATATTCTGGTTATTTTTTCTTTTTGCGAAGAGCAGCAAATGCAATTGCACCAACAACAACAACTCCTCCGATAATAGCGTAAGTTGTTATGTTCGATGATTTGGCCGGAGCTTCTTCTTCGTAATATTTTGGTCCTTCACCGTCAATCGATATGGTATCTTTGGGCTCTTCAGCAGCTTTAGCTGAATCCTGTTGTGCATAGGCTGACATTCCGCCTGCTAATAAAAGACTCAACAGAGTCGACATGATCATTTTTTTCATTTTTCTGATTTTAAATGTTATTTAATTTTCAATATCATTTCATCTAAATTCTGAGCTTTTACCGGATCACTTTTCCGGTATGTATCAGCCAAAGCCTCCAGTGCCGGTTTATATCCTGAGTTTATTTTAAGGCAACTTTTCAAAATTCTTCGAGCTGCTAAAATATCTGATTCTGAATATATTTCAGCAAGTTTTGTGTATGCTGCATAATATTTTCGGTTTGCCCTAATGGTTCTGGCGTAAAAACTGGCAGCTTCTTTTGTATTGTTTTTCTTCTTTGCCAAATCGCCAAGCAAAATTAATGCTTTTTCGAATCCGGGATTAATATCCAGGCACTTGTTTAGCATTGTAGCTGCCTGATCTTCATTACCATTACACAGCAAAGTTTCAGCAAATTTATAACAGATCAACTCATTTTGCTGATCAAATTTAACTGCATTTTCGAATAACAACGCAGATTTAATGTTGTTACCTGCCAGTTGTTCTTGTATGGCCTTCTGGTCGTCTTTTGTAACTCTTTCAACAACAGCACAAACTGGGACCCCGTCGGCGTAAATGGTATGAATTGTATTCTTAGGTGGCCAAATCTGGTTCTTTAGTTGATAAGGCGGGATGTAGCTATTGGCAACAATGGCATAATCCCAGTTGTATTCGCTGCGCCGTTGCCAGGGAGAATAAACGAAGCGCATTTCTTTTTCATTCCTGAAATACCACTGAATGGGGAAATTTCCTCCGACAATGATAGTGTCGTTACTGGGTTTACGTTTCAGATATTCCTGAAGCCACTCAGTGCCTTTGCGCATAGAATGGTAATAATAATCAGTCTCGTAATTGCCATAAGCACCTTTCAGTCCACCCACAAACTCGTTGTAATACAAATAGTAATACGGATGATTGACAGCCATGAATTTCAATGGATTCAGGCAAAGAACCGATAAAACGACAATCAAAGCGTAACGAATCATTGACTTTTTATATCGCCGAACGATGGCGTAAATTCCCAGTGCAGCCAGTAATACTATTCCGGGGTAAACGAACAGGAAATGACGCCATGAACCGTAAAGGTTGGAGTGTTTCATCAAAACAAAGAGAATCGGGAAAAGTATGGTGAACCCAACAAATACTAATTGAATTTTTTGCGATGAATTGTATTTTCCTCTGAAATACAAAAGGAACAATGCTATTCCGACGAAAACAATAACCGGAATTGTAATTACCATGTATTTAGGTAGGTAATACCACGGAAGAAAATCGGACCATTCAAAATGACCCTCAAAAATTTGCCTGACCGTTGTCGGGAAATGGGTCATAACAGCATACGATTTCCATGGATTTAAAATGGGATTTTGCAGCGCAAAAGGCCACAAAATCAATCCCAGCAAATAGCCAGCAAGTGCAATCCCGGTCAAAAACAGAACTTTTCTTACAAGGAGTTGCTCATTGGACTTACCATCCCGGATTAGCTCAAAAACTGTTTTCAGGAAGAACAGGAACCCAAAATAAAAAATAACCAGGAACCCTCCTGCCCTGATCCCAACAGCCAATGCAAAACTGATAATGAGCAGAATAACATCTTTCGCCGATACTTTGTTTTCGGAGAATAATACACGAATCGAATAAAATATGCTTGAAATATATGCCAATGCAAATGGTATATCTTTCAGGTTGTTTTGCGCGTGACCCAGAAACGTTGGAGAAACGGCAAAAAGCAAAAGCACAACAATAGCAGCGCCATATCCGGCGAGAAAGGCGGCAAAAAGGCCAGTCACCAATATGGTCAGCCACCCGGCAAGGCTGCACATCAAATGCCTGAACCCGTAAATATCCTCAATATTAAACCAGTGGATTAACACGGTAACCAGGTTGTCGAAAGCTTGTCCGTAGTACTGAAGATGGGTATTTGGCGTGTTTAGGGCAGATTGATCGGCGCCCCAGGTTTTGAAGTAGTTATAAACCATTTCGGAGTGCCTGTAATGAACTTCTTCGTCGCCCGAAATGCCCGCCTCGCGGCTAATAACAAGCATACCGGCAAGCATTACCAGCACTAGTGCAAAAAAAATCAGTTTGAGTTGTTTTTCAGCCATTATTCGGTGTCGGCATCGTAAAATTTACGGACCAGGTAAATCGGACGGTTTTGCGATTCTTTGTAAATCCGGTAAATATATTCGCCCAAAATACCCAGAAAAATGAGTTGTATAGAGCCTAAGAAATAGATACTCAACACGGTTGACGACCAGCCAAATAGCGAAAAACCGATAATTTTTCCAATGATGGCATAAATTCCGGCGAGCATGAATATGGTGGTGCCAAAAGTTCCGAGGAAAAGGCAAATCTTAATCGGAAGTTTTGAAAATGAGAATATGGCATCTGCTCCCAATACCATCAACTTACTTAAAGTCATTTTAGGCTCGCCTTTCTTTCGGTCTTCCCGAATGTATTCAAAAAAACCATGCTTGAACCCGATGAAACTACGTAGTCCGGGAAGATATCGGATGGTTTCTTTCATTTTTAGCAGTGCATTTACAGCCTCGCGGTTCATTATCGAGAAGTTTCCTGAGTTTTCGATCCCATTAACTTCAGACACTCTCTTAAACAATGTATGGAATAAATTCGTGGCTATTCGCAGGCGTTTGCCCTTTCGTCCTTGCCTGAACCCGCTTATTATATCCAGGTTTTCGTCTTTCATTTTTTGAAACATGTCCACCAGGTATTCCGGTGGATCCTGAAGGTCGCCATCCATCATAGCCACATAGTTGCCCGAAGCCATTTCCAGTCCAGCCGTATATGCGGCCTGGTGACCAAAATTGCGTGAAAGATCGATGATTTTTACACCGTTGTATATTTTTCGGGCAGCCAAGAGTTTATCGAGCGTAGTATCTGTGCTGCCATCGTTGATAAAAAGTATTTCGTAATTTGAAGAAAATGTTTCAAGCGCTTTTACCGACCGGCGAACAAGTTCGTCGATCAAACTTTCTTCGTTGTAAACGGGTATCAGCAGTGAAAACATAGATTTGTTTTTTAGGCGTTTTTTTAGGGCAACAACTATCATGCCGGGTTATCTGCGGGTTAAAGATACTCTTTTTGCGATGAAATAGCTTAACGGTCAGATTCAATATAAACCAAAAAATAAAAGGCTATTCGATGTGTTTGAGATGATTTTAGCGAAAAAATGTTGATGCAAGATTGCCGGATGATGAATAAAATATATTCGAAATAAATTAAAGACTGCCAGCTCGGGAGAAAAACGTCTCCTTCGCTGGCAGTTTTTGGTTGGTTTAGAAAAGCATCCCGGTTATAAGGATGAAAAGCTTGAGTGTATGTGTCGAATAAAATTCCAAATTAAGCTTTGTGCGCTGTTCCGGGAACCGGAACTTCAAATGGCATATTAACAGGCCCAAATACAAATTCTTTCGGGCCAAGATCCATGTCCGATTTAAAAATTTCGTCCCATGTTACTTTTTTGCCTGTGTAAGCTGCCGTTCGTCCCATTATGGCTGTAAGGGTCGAATTGGCGGTTTCTTCGGCCTGATTAACGTAGCCGCCTGTGCGAATGGCATGTACCAGGTGCATGTGTTCCTGCACGTAAGGCGGAATTTTTACCTGGTTCATTTCGTTTCCGTTTTCGTCTTTCGGGTATTCGAATTTCCATTTAACAGATCCATCCATGTTCCAGATAGTATTTACGCAGTTGGTATAACCTTCTGTACCCATAATGAATTCGCCTGTATTGTTGGCGCAACTGTCAATTTGACGGCACATGCTGTGCGAATACAATCCACCGCCGAAATCAAAATCGATACTGAAAAAATCGAATTGATCGCCGGTTAACCGCCGTGCGCGACCGCCAAAACCAATGGCACTTTCTGGTTTCTTCCCAAGGAACCAGTTGATAACATCAATGTTGTGGACATGCTGGTCGAGAATATGATCGCCACTTAGCCAGCAGAAGTTATTCCAGTTGCGAATCATGTAGGTCATATCGTCCCAGCCTTCTTCGCGGGTTCTGAACCATACATGTTCCTGGTTCCAGAAAGCTCTGGCCGAAACCGGTTTTCCAATAGCTCCATTGGCAACCTGTTGATAGGTAGTAATATAATCCTCCTGGTGACGACGTTGAGTTCCTGTTACTACATTTAAGCCAAGGGCCTGCGCTTTTTTGGCTGTAGCAATGATAGAACGTGCACCTACGGCATCGGTAGCCATAGGTTTTTCGAGGAAAACGTGCTTGTTTTGAAGTATGGCTTCCTTAAAATGTTCAGGTCTGAATTTTGGCGGAGTAGCCAGTATAACTACATCCACATCAGGCAAAGCCATAAGTTTTTTATATGCGTCAAAACCTGAAAAGCAATTTTCAGCAGGGACATTTATCTTGAATTTAGCAAAACGTTCACGGCCAGCATCAACTTTATCCTGAAAGACGTCGGCTAAAGCAACCAAGTGTAAATCAGGGCCACATCCAACAAAGTTTAGAGCTGCACCAGTTCCCCGGTTACCAACGCCAACTAGGCCTGCGCGAAGTTTTTTCCCTTTTGGCGCTGCCTTTAAAACTGGCGGTAACCCAAGTTCTTTGGCTTCCTTTGTTTTTTTGCAACCTGAAATAACCATTCCGGCGCCAAGTAAACCAATTCCGGCTAATGCGGTCGATTCAAGAAAACGTCGTCGGTTAAAACCTTTATTGTTATTTTCCATTTTGGACAAATATTATACTATTTAACACCTTCTTCCACTTCACAAACTACTCTGAAACCAATGTCGATGCAATCGGAATACCACCAAACACTCTTAGGCATTTGAGGATCGGTAACCAACCATTTATCGGTTTTCGAGAAATCGCGCGAGGCACAACGAACATCACGGGCATCACTTTTAAACGAACCTCCCCTGATTACGTGTTCTTTGCCTTTTTTGGGACCTTTCGGATCAACTACACCCTTTTTATAAGCCGCATAGGCGGTTGGCGAATAATAATCTGAGCAAAATTCGTAAACGTTGCCCAACATATTTTTCAGGCCAAACGGATTAGCTTTCACCGTTGCCGGATCAAAAGTTCTGTTTTGGCTATTGACTTTATAAGCTATGTAGCTATTTATTTTAGCGGTATCAGGGCCAAATATCTTTTTGAAAAAACCTTCAGAGGTAAACTTTTTGGGATTACCTTCAAAGAAATACGGAGTTTTGGTTCCTCCTCGTGCAGCATATTCCCATTCTGCTTCAGTGGGGAGCCTGTATTTTTTCCCGGTAACTTTTGACAACCATTTGCAGTAAGTAGCGGCTGATTTATACGACATTGTAATTGCTGGTCTTGGCCCTTTTCCCCAGCCTTGGTCTGGAGCGCCCCACGGTGGAGTTGGTCCCGAAATGGCATCCACATTTTCATTAACCACTTCAGCCTCTTTTCTCCCTTGCGATGATGTTGCTTTAAAGAATTCAAGATACTCATCCCAGCTTACTTCAATTTTTCCCATGAAGAATCTCGATATTTTTACAGCGTGCATCGGACTTTCGTCTGGCTTATGAAATGGCTCGTCTTTCGAACTTCCCATAACAAATTCTCCTGCCGGAATTGCAACCATATCAAACGAGACGCTTGTTCCAGGTATTTTTTCTGTAAAGTTGGAAAAGTTTGTTACTGGGGTCGGTTCAGTAAATATCTCTGCTTTTTTCGATTCATTCATTCCAAAATTAGCATCATGCTCGTGCTTGGCATTGGGATCGAAATGCCCAACATTGAGGTGACAATTCAGGCAACTTACATCGTTCTTGCTGGTAAGGTAATTTAGATGGGCATTTTCACCTTCAACGGTAAGTGTTTTTGGAAATAGATTTTTGTGGCAGTTGGTACACGATTCGGTGTAAACAAATTTTTTGGCTGTTTCCAGTTTTCTCTTTTCTGCCCATTTATATTGGGCTGTATCTTTAAACCAAAATCCGTAAAGGTCTTTCATTCCGTGTTTCGCTTTTGCAAACAGCATTCCATGACCGGCTGGGGGAAGATGGCATTCGGTACAATGCACGATAACTCCGGCTTTGTTGTCGTAATGGGGCGAAAGCTTCCAGCTTTGCTCAGCATGAGGGTGAACGTGGCATGACATGCAGTATTCGTCGGTTGAAGTATATTTCACTACGCTGTTTCCGCCAATGACGAACAGCAATCCAAGCATCATTCCCGAACAAACGATGATTACTACGTTCTTTTTTGCAGAAAACAGGTTTTTAAACGATTTCCAAAACTTCATAAACACTCAACTTTTCTGATTTCATTGTGCAATATGCCAAATAAAATCGATGTACAAATCTAATATGAGACAATTAGTGGGGTTTTAGCTGGCGTTTAGGTTCGGGTTAAGACAAGATTAATTTTAGGTTAAAATTTACCGTAAAGCAACCATTTATATTGTAGTAAAATAATGATTTTGAGCATGTTAATCTTATTTTTCAAAAATTAACCCTGTTAAAAAACATGTTTTTGTCAGGCGGTTAATTCTTCAAACTTTTGATCGAATTTTTCGCCGTATAATTCCTCGTACAGAATGCAAAAACGATCGAAGGTAAAGCGCGCAAGGTTGTAATTGTTTTGCCCGATCAAGACTTTTAGTTTAAATGCAAGAGCCTGTTCGTTGATAGGGTCGGTTTCGAGCATTCGCTCCGCCAGTTTCATAATAAGTTCACTATCGTTTTCCAGTGTTAATTCGTTTACGAACTTCATTAGAATGTCAACGATATTATTCCCGATGAACCCTTTAAAATCATCGAGCCAATCATAAGATTCGCCCTTGAATAATTCTCCTTCCTGAATGATGTTGTAGAATTTTAGGTTAAAATCGGTATCATGGATTTTTTCTTGTTTTAAAATCTTCATGCATTCAACGTAGTCACAATAAACATTGTCACTAAACGACATTGACCAGCGGTCGATGTAAAAGTTAATTTGTACAGTATCCAGAGCTTCAAGAATGAGGCGAAGTTTTCGGATAGTTACGCCACGGCTGTTTTTGGCGCTTTGCGAAGAGTGCCCAACCCAAAGGATGTCGGTAAGTTCTTTGGTTGATATGCCATTTTTATTTCGTTGCGAATAAAGTAATATGATCAGGAATAGTTGCTTCAACTTTGGTGTAAACTGGGTGCTGATGTTATTCCCATTTTTGTCAAGAACCTTGAAATCGCCAAAAAGCTGGATGTAATTGGTTTCAGGTCTCTGAACCGTAAGGGTTTTTATACTTCTTATTTTTTCTACTGCCAATGATTGTTTTCTTTTGCGGAAGAATGGAATTTTCAAATAAACGAAAACAAGGACCGACAGCACAATAAGAGCAATAATTCCTCTTGAAAGAATCGGGTAGCGGATAAAAACGTTTTTTACCGGAACAATTTCGATTACTTCTTTACTCAATCCCCATATTTCTTCTTCGCCCAATGCCCGTGACCAAATACTCAGGTTGTCAATTTCGCCGAGCATATAAGCTTGCTGGCTAAACCCGGCTAATCCGATGTACAAATTGTCACGTCCTTTGTAGGCCGGATGACCAACAGATCGGCTGTCGAGTTTGCCATTGAGAAAGATGGCTTGTTCGCCGCTGAATTTGTTGTATCTCCACACCAAGTGATACCATTTCCCAGCTTCAAGGGCTGTTTTCCCACGAAGGTCGTTGTTATAGAATCCAAAATAGGGTTTTCTGTCCCGTAGAAGAAGGTGTATACCCTGTTGATAGGAGTTATTCTTAGTCCCAATAACGCAATAGTCGGCCTTATTGGGTAGAAATTCTTTTATTTTTATCCAGGCAGCAACAGTGAAATCGTGCTCGCGTAATTTAAACGACTCTGCTCCAGGGAGTAGTATGTAGCTTTTTTCGTCGAAATACGCAACTGAAGATCTTAATGAGTCGTTGGCAAATTTGACATTGTGAGATTTGCCATCAAATCCATTGATGCTAAAATCATGGCATTCTTTGGCAAAAGTGTAATGAGCTTCGAGATTATCAGTGATTTCAAGCGGAGTAGCGACAAAATACTGAATGATATTCTGATTGGGTTCATTAAAGGTTACTGTTTCAGGAGTAAACCGAAATCCAGGACTTTTAGGTGTTAAGGTTAGGTTATCGCCAGGACCTACCGGGAAACAATACTTTCCACTGGTAAAGCTGCTCATTTTATCCCAGTTAACATAGTCGAGTATTTGTGTGTTATAAGTTATTGTGCCCTTTATGGTTCTGAAGCTTTTTAAATACGATACAATACCTAAAACCCAGTTCTCGTACCGGTCGAGCATTATAAAATTAGGTGTTTTACCTGTATTGGTCCAGGTATTTTTTATATGCTCGATAAGGTATGGGTTCTGGTTTGTTTCGTACTTGGCATTGTTTATATTTTCTCCTTTTCTGGGGAAATTATAATCGTTGTAAATAAGTAAACTGTTTTTGGGATCGCCTTTCAGGAATTCGCCTTTAAAAACCGGAGCTTCCCAGATGGAAAAGTAAGGTTCTACTGCATGATTCCAAACGTAATGAAGCCAGTCGGGTCTGTTACGGTGTTCCTGCATCGAAAACACGACCAACCGCTTATTGCTTTCAATCATCGATTTTATTGATGCCCAGCCATCTTTGGGGTCATAAGTATATACAATTCGGTTTATACCTAATTCCTGAAATAAATCAGAGACTTCATTAATATTTGTGCTAAAATCAAGAAAAAGGGTTAGTATTTTCTCCGGACGGTTTTCAAGGTAATTTTTAATCTCGTGCATGGTTTGCCTAAACGAAATTGAAGTTCCGTCGGCTTTTTTGATCATCAGCTGATTTTGCTGTTTTTCCCATTCCAGGTAAAACCGAAAACCTCCAATATGTAAGTTCAACAACTCCTGAACAGTTCTTGTTTCGTTCAGGTTTGCATCAACTCCCGAGAAATTGGAGATAACAAATATTGTTTCGTCATATAATTTATCCTCATAACCGCCAAAAGCTTTCGTTTGTGGCCCTATGAATAAACATAGCCAGAACAACAGGATTAAAATAAAATGAAAATCTCTTCTCATCCGGAATATGTTAAAAGCTCTAAACCAACCAACTAACCCAGAATCTGAAACAATGATTGACTCGACCCCAAAATAGTTTTCCGATTCTTATGGTTCAAATTTAGATGAATTATTGTCCAAAAAAGAAACTAGATGAAATTTTTATATTTTTGCGAAACAGAAAGGGTTGTTAGCTCAGTTGGTTTAGAGCATTACCTTGACAGGGTAGGGGTCATCGGTTCGAATCCGCTACAACCCACTTTTGGGGCATCCAAACCGAATCAAAATCCAGTAAATCGTTGATTATCTGGATTTTTTATTTTTTCTCATATCAAAATAAACCATTTCATATCAAGTAATTTGTGAGCTATTCCGTGAGTAGTTTTTTTTTATAGTAAGTTTACTCATGGAAGTCTTTGTAATAGTTTGTAATTCAATTTATTGTGAATTTCAAACTAGTAATTTTTATTGACTAAAAATGACTCATTTTGGTATATTTCGTCTCCAATCAGACGTTCAATTTATATCAAAATAAGGCAGACAGGCACCTGGAGTTTTAAACGAATCTTGATATGATTGATAGACAGACATTTGGAGTCCAGTTTGTAGGTAGAAAGAACAAGGAGAAAGTAAAAAACCTAACCATTTTTGCCCGCATTACGATTAACGGGGATGTTTTTGAGGTTTCCCTAAAACAGAGCATAGTATCAAATGATTGGAATCATAGTACCGGAGCCGGAAAGGGGAGAAAATCTGAAATAAAAGAGCTGAACCAGTTTTTGGATCAGGTACGTACCCGGTTCAACAATATTTACCGGGAACTTATGGTCGATGGAGACTTGCCAACTGTTGTCATGGTAAAAAATCATTTTTTGGGATTTGTTGAACAAGGAAAGTCTATTCTTGATGCATTTGAATATCATAAAAAAGTTGCCCAAGGCTACTTGTCTGATAACACGCTGAAATATAATCAGATGAGTTTCCAATTTATGTCAAGATCGGGATTTGTAAATTAGAACCGTATTGGAGACCAACCAAAAGAGTAAATAATAGCGGTTGATATTTTGTCGCAAATGTTTACTATTTTTGCGACAAAATATTCAGTATATAATGATTGAAAGTATTGATGATAAGATAATTAAAAAAATAAAAAAAGCCAGAGGGGGCTCGGTTTTCTTAATCGATGATTTTCTACGCTTTGGTACAGCAAAAGCTGTCGGTAAAGCGTTGGAAAGATTGGTCGAAGCAGGTGAAATTTCGCGCGTCTCAAGAGGAGTTTATGCCCGGTTGAAGCAACACCCGATGTTTGGGGAGTTGTTGCCCGCCGCTGAAGATATTGCAAAAGCAATAGCGAAGAAAGATAAAGCGAGAATTATACCGACCGGAGTTTTAGCCTTAAATGCGTTGGGACTCTCGACTCAGGTTCCTCTGAATCTGGTTTATCTAACGGATGGCTCGGCACGAATCATAAAAATCAGGAAGCGAACCGTTAAATTCAAAAAAACATCACCCAGAAATCTGTCGGCAATTGGTCCTATAAGTAGCTTGGTTATACAAGCATTGAAAGAAATTGGAAAAGATAAGGTTACCGAAAAGGAAATGGGGATAATTCTTCAACATTTAAAATCAGAAGATCCTTATCGCTTGGAGCACGATATCAAACTGGCTCCTGAGTGGATAAGAATAATCATGCGAAAAGCTATAAAAACAGACACCAATGAGTAAATGGTTCGATGTTTCTGACCGTGACAAGCAGGTTGCCTACAAGCAGGTTGCACAAAAAGTAAATCTTCCCGATTATGCAGTAGAAAAAGATTGGTGGGTTGTACAAACTCTTGCCATTCTGTTTGAAACAGAAGTTGGTTCTCACATGGTATTTAAAGGTGGGACTTCTTTGAGCAAAGCCTGGGGGCTTATTGCTCGGTTTTCTGAGGACATTGACCTGGCTGTTGATCGGAATTTTTATGGATTTGAAGGTGATTTGGGGAAAAAACAGCGAACAAATCTTCGTAAAACAGCGAATACTTATATCACGGAAAGTCTTTATGCCGAACTGGGGTCCCGGTTTAAATCAAAGGGATTGGACGTTAAACTCGGGATGGAGGAAATTACAACAAGTGATCAGGACCCGATAATCATCTATGTCAATTATCCCAATGTAATTGATTCGCCCGGTTACCTCAAGCCCAGAATTCAGATTGAATTGGGGTGTAGGTCGCTGATTGAGCCTTTCACTGTTCGTAAAATCAGTTCAATGCTGGATGAAAATTACCCGGAAGCCCCGTTCGCTGAGCCGCCAATTGATGTTCCGACTGTAGATCCTGAACGGACGTTGTTGGAGAAGATTTTTCTTTTACACGAAGAATTTCAGCGTTCTGATGAAAAGATCAGGGTTGACCGGATGAGTCGGCATCTTTACGATATTTATAAATTGGCTGCATCTCCTTTTGGAGAAAAGGCCTTGATCAACCGGGAGCTTTATACTGAAATTGTTTTTCATCGCCACTTGTTTACGAAACTTGGAGGTGTTGATTATAAACTGCATAATCCCAGAACAGTTAATCCTATTCCTTCTGATCTTTTGCTTGATTTATGGAAAAGCGACTACTTAACCATGCAGGAACAAATGATTTATGCTAATTCTCCAGGTTTTGAGGAGATGATAGAGACAATACGGAGCTATATCTCAAAATTAAATCAATTAGACTGGGAAATTTTCAAATGAGCCTGTTTCAAACTGAAAAATTTTCTGATAAAAATGTGGGTTTCTTGGTAATTTTTAATGATTTTGCTTATTTTTATATTGTTCTAATAGTCAATATTTTAGGTGATTATTGATGAAAGTGAACTGTTCCGTGAGTTACTGATGTTGAAATGAGTTAATATAAAGAAATACAGCGTTTTACAAGGATTGGTTCGAATCCTGTACAACCCACATCATACATGGTTGTTTTTGAGGTCTTTTTTAGTGAAATAATTATACTTTGCTTTCATTGACGATTGTGTTCAAAACGGGGTTATCGTAAAAAGAGCTATGCACTGGGGAATAGCTTGTCCGGGTTCCAAAATGCTCAGAAAATGTGTATGGATTATTAAAAAATCTGCTCTACATCAAAGCTTTTTATTTCACTACTGCTCAAACATCTGTCAAATACTGCTAGTCCACCAATTTGACCGACAAAATAATTACCCATGCCACTTTTAAGCAGAACGGCTCCAACGGTAAAATCTGATCCGTTGTCACCCATACCATCAGGGAAAAAATACGGATTTTTTGATTGCGTCAACCCATCAGGATAGCCTTCAAAGCCTTTTGTATGATCAATCAGTTCGGCACTGCGCGGTTCAAACTCTCCGTTGAGGTACGACTTTATCCATTTCCCATCGTAAGTCATGGCTACATATTGCCATTTGTTTTGTTCCACGGTTTGCTTGCTGGCCGAATAATCAATTGAATAAGGAAAAGGAGGCGTTGGCTTACCGGTATAGGATATGTGTCCACAAACCTGATTTGCGCCATTGTAGTAAGGCAATGAGACAAACAATCCGTATTGACGCTTACCTCCATCCAGGTATTCGTTCCACATCCCGCCAATAAACCCGGTATTTCCTTTCCATTTTACCCACGCCAACACGGTTATACCCTGATTTTTCCCTGAGATATTTAATTCAGCTGTTTTCTTGTTTGGCAGCGAGAGAAATGCTTTATTCCCAAAAAGGGCTGAATAACCAGATAAGGGACCTTCATCAACTCTTACTATGGTTCCGTTGTGTTCTTTCAACGGAAATTTTCGTTTCCCATATGCTTTTCTGGATTGCCCTTCCTTTTCTTTGAAATCCCAAAGAGCAATCAGTCCTTTTGTTTGCCTTATCTTGTCAGTTAAACTTGTCGGGGGGTGGCCGAATGAAAAATTGCTGAAAATGAGTAAAAAGAAAAGATAAAGTGCTTTCGGGCAGAGTAATTTCATAGATTGGTTTTTAAAAATATCCTCCTTTTTGGGTGATTTCCTGAATAGACTGTCCTTCTTTTACCCAACTGAAAATTTTCTTTTCATTTTCTTTAATCTCTTCGGCCCGGATTAATACTTCGTAGGCTATACGACGAGGAATTATTAAAACTCCGTCAATATCGCCCATAACAATATCGCCAGGCTTTATGGTTACGTCGCCAATTTTGATTGGTATTTGATAATGTGTAATCAGGCAACGGCCCAGGCTACCGTTTGAAATTCTATATTCATAAAATACCGGGAAGTCGGCGCTCAATATTTGGTGGGTATCCCGAATTCCTCCATCGATACACGCAGCTTTTAGTTTTTTCCCTTTTGCTGTTGCAGTCATAACTCCACCCCATAAAGTTGCTTTGTTATCCCGGCTCGTGTCCCAAATCACGAAATCATCTTCTTTCATTTCATCGAGCATTTGGGTGCGAAATTCCATTTCACCCTGAATTTTAACATTGGGCGAGCTCTTTACCGTAAAGGCAAATCCGGCAACGGTGCGATATTCGCGTAATGGCAATATTCTTCCGGGCAAAGCCTGGTCTAGCAAACAGAACTCACGCAAAACGTCGTTTACAGCCCCGGTATACAATTGTTCAAACCGGTTTAGTATTTCTTTGTCGGATATAGGAAATGAAATATTTGAAATTCCTTCTCTTTCTTCAATCAACCTTTCAAGGTTCATCATTCCAACTTCTTTTTTGTATTGATCGATACTCATATTTAATTATTTACGATTTTAATATTTGTGATTTCTGTTTATTTCAGAAATTTAATCCCATTCCTCCGTCCACATAAATGTCCTGTCCGGTGATGTACCTTCCGGCATCCGAACATAGGAGTAAAGTAGCAGGAGCACAGTCGGAGGGTTCTCCGATAAATCCAACCGGAATTTTTGCTTCAACATTCTTTTTGTACTGTTCATCCTTTAATACTTCTTCGTTTCGCCCGGTTTGGATGGCTCCCGGAGCCAGATTGTTGATGGTAACCCCATAAGGCCCGAATTGTGGAGCAAGGCTTTTTACCATACTAACTTGTGCTACTTTCGAGGCCGCATAAGCAATCATTTGCTGGTGTGGCCTGACTTGCTGAACGCTACCGATTGTAACCATACGACCCCATTGTTTTTTTTGCATTGTTGGATACAATTGCTGGATGAGGAAAAGCGAAGCCCGAAGGTTGGTGTTTATTTGCAGTTCAAACTCTTCCGGAGTTACTTCGTCCCAGGATTTTCGAAATTGAACCGAGGCATTAAGTACCAGAATATCAACTTCTATTTTGTTTTTGACCAAATATTCGGTGATGTTTTTTGCTGAATTAACTTCAGAAAGGTCGCTTTGTAACAAGTTACATTCTACCCCCATTGCGGTAATTTCTTTCCAGGTTTCGTCGGCCAAGGCTTTGCCTGATCGGAAATTAACAACAACATTGGCTCCATATTCGGCCAATGCCAGCGAAATAGCTTTTCCTATTCCCTGGCTTCCTCCGGTTACCAGCGCTGTCTTTCCTTTTAGATTGAATAAGTTTTTTATTTGCATCGTTTGGTTTAGTGAAAAATTGGTAATCCATTCCTGAAGTCAGGATAAGAAATAATTTCGCCACGGTCAGCTTCAGTAACGACTAATCCCAGCTTTCCGGCAGGATCGAAGGCGCAGCTGGTTGGTCGGGTTCCGGGGCAGGGTAGGGTGTTGGTTAGTTTTCCGTCGGTTGCATAAACATTGATGCAACTCTCGTTAAATATTGCGGTGAAAAGGTTCTCCTGCACATCGAACGCCAGCCCGTCGGGTCCCCAGGGGCCATTCCCGGCTTTTGCAAAAGGTCGTTCGTTTCGAAGCTCCAGTTGTTCGGCATCCCACTCGCCAATCCACAATTGCTGACGGTAAGTTTCTGCAAAAATCAAGGTTTTTGCATCAGCCCTGAATGCCAGTCCGTTGGTGAAAAATTTGTTTTTCGAAATAACTTTCGCATGGTTGCTGTCTTTGGGCAGTACACATACGGTTGATTGCGGTTCTTCGCGTCCGTCGGCATGATCGGAGAACAAGAGATTTCCGGCACTGTCGAAGATCAGATCGTTGGGGCGAACCAGTCGGTTGCCTTCGGCTGTTTGGTTGCAAATGGTCGTAAATGTTTTCTCAGATGGGTTGAATGTTCTGATTTCGCCCCGGCCACTGTCGCAAAACCAAATCAGGCCGTTACGGTCAATCATAGCGCCATTGGGAGTGCCATCCACGTCGAAACGATCCAGTTTGGTTCCATTCCAACGTGAAAGGTTTCCACCTTTGATTTCGACAAACCAAAGATTGCCGTCGAAATCAAAGACAGGTCCTTCCGGAAAATTCAAACCGGTAATTAAAACACGATTATTTATTGTAAAATGTTCCATTTAGTTTTATTCTCAACTTCAAGTTTGTTGCTTTTGTTTGATTGTTTTATGCAACTTCTTTTTCGAGGGCTGCTCCATTCCGTCCGAAACAGTTTTTTGCCTTGAACATCGTATTCTCTCTGACGGTTTTCTATCTTTTCTCTTTACCCCCGGTTGAAACCGGGGGCTATTCATATTCAACCCCTTCGGGGTAATAAAACAGCTGTTTTCAATTGCCTTCTATGCCTTCCTTGTTCTACCATACAAGATTCTCCCGCCTTTATATCCCACCAACTTTTGGATACCAACCGGGCTGATACGGATCCTGGTGGAAACGAGCGTAGTAGTCACCTTTTTCTTCAAAGTAGCGTTCGTATTTCTGCATTTTTTCTTCGTCGAGTTCCACACCCAATCCTGGTCCTTCCGGAACTTTGATGGCTCCGTTCACATATTGCATTTTTCCTCCGGCAATGATGTCGTCTTCGAGGTAATGATAATGAGCGTCGCCAGGCATTGTCATGGTTGGGATTGTTGATGCTGTGTGAATCATGGCTGCCAGCTCGATTCCGAATTCGGCACCGGAATGCATGGAAACACCGAGATTGAATGTTTGGCAAACGGCAGCAAGATCTTTCACTCCCCTTGGGCCTTCCCAATAATGTAAATCGGTAAGAATTATATCAATGCTATTCATATGAATTGCTGGTCCCAAATCATCGAATTTATTCGGATACATATTGGTTGCCAGGGGAATACGCACTTGTTCTTTTACACGGCGCATTCCTTCCAACCCCCACGATGGATCTTCAAAGTACTGAATTTCCAGATCTTCGAGCCTGCGACCGGCTTTTACGGCAGTTGCAACCGACCAAACTCCATTGGGATCGATACGTAGTCCAAAATCCTTTCCTAACCGTTGACGGCAAAGTTCCAGAACCCGCACTTCTTCCATCGGGTCCATAACTCCGGCTTTCAACTTCATGGCAGTTACGCCAAGGGTTTCTTTTAGTTCGACACACAAATCAGCCATATCTTCGGCGCAGGTATCGTGCCCGCCGCCCGGACGGTCGTATCTCCAGAATAAATAGGCAATCATCGGTACTGCATCCTGAAGTTTTCCTCCGATCAGCTTGTTCATAGGCACATTGCAGGCTTTTCCCATAATGTCGAGACATGCAATTTCAATGGCTCCGTAAAGGCGCGAATTGGACAAATAGTAAATACTTCGCAGTACTTTTAATTTAATGGCTTCCAGATCAAATGGATCCATCCCAACAATTCTGGGTTTTAATTTTAGCAATGCACCGCGTTGGTCACCTCCGCCTACTTCGCCTAATCCAACAATTCCTTCGTCGGTGATCAATTCAAGTATAGTCCTCATCAAATAACCCGGATGTACTCCGGTGTTGTGTCTCAACATGGCATTCATTGGTATGGCCACTGTACGGACACGCATATCAATTATCTTCATTTTGTAAATATTTAAGATTCAGTATTTTTTTCGTTTAGTTTATTATTAATCGTTTCCGAGGCATTCTTTAGTTCTTCAAATACACGTTCTTGCATAGAACTTGTGTATCTTGTTTCGGGTAAATAAATACCTAAACTGGCAATAATCTTCCCGTTTTTGAATATAGGAAATGCCACGCCAACAATATGATTTTTAGATATTTGTGTGGCCATTTGTTTTTTTCGTATCCGGGCAAGTTCCAGCAGTAAATCTTCTTCATCTTCAATTCCTGTCCATGTTTCAGAAGAGGGTAAACCATATTTCCGGATAAATTCTTTTTGTTCTTTTTCTTCCATACAGGCCAGGATCATTCTTCCGGTTGAAGTCAGATAGGCATCTTTTTCTTTTTTATTGATTACCTGTAATTCGTGTGTACTTTTTATTTCGTGAAGTAAAATGCGGGTATTATCTTTCAATACTGATAAAATGCAACCTTCGTTTAACGACAAAGAGAGTTTGTTCATGGGCTCCATTGAGGCTTCCAGTAGTTCTTGCTTGTGCGAATAATTTCCGGTTAGTAAGTAAGCCATAGAACCAAGGCGATAGCCTGTTTTCCGGCCCTCCTGTTCCACATATCCCCTGGCAACAAGTGTTTTGATTATGTTGGCGCATGTGGCATTATTCAGTTTTAACTGACTGGAGATTTCACTAAGGGTGAATAATCTGGAACGATCTGATGCTATCAGTTCAAGGATGTCTAATGCTCTGTGAATTACTTGAATCATATTGTAAAATTTTATTCTATTACATCTTTTTTATAGAAGAAGCGAACCGCAATAAAAATTGCAGATGCCGACAACAGATAAACAGCCGACAGGGCCGACAAACCCCAGTCTAATCCGAGTATCGGTTTGATTTTTCCTAGTATATAAGGTGCTGAAGCTCCGGTTACAAATGCAACCATAAGCATTAATCCTGTTGCGGTTGACCGTATCTTGGGCTCGATTACATCATAAAGTGCTGCAAATATATTTGAGTCGTAAATTCCTCTGAATAAGCCGAATAATGCAAGGGTGATGTAAATTAACAGTGGCGTATTGAAAATGCCAAGCAGAAAAATAAACGGAGCTCCAAGCAGAAGTCCGGTACCCTGCACCAAACCTCTCATGCCAACTACTTTTTTGCTGTGACGATCGGCGAATGATGCACCGATCAACACTCCAAAAAAAGCAGCTATATAATGATAGAACGTAGCATCGAAACCACTACGGGCCAGTGAGAACCCAAATTTTTCATGCAAATAGGTTGGCATCCAGGTCATAAATCCAACATTTACAAAAACCATCCCGGAAAAAGCGAGAGTTAATAACAAGGCCGTTGGTTTTTTGAAGAAAATAAGCAATGCATCTTTTATTGAACTCTGACCGGAACTGTCCCTTTTTACCGGACGAGAATCTTTCAATCGGGCAGCAATAATTAAAGATAATATCACGCCAACAGCTCCAAATGTGAAAAAGGCAACGCGCCATCCAAACTGGTCGGCAATCCATCCGGTAAGGTAACCACTTATTATTATACCTGCATACAATGCAGTTTGGTGAATCGACATTGCCATGGCCCTGGTTTTATCGTGATGCTCGCTAATTAAGGCATTAGCCGAAGGCGAATAAAATGCTTCGCCACCCCCCGTAGCTACGCTTTGCAGAAAAATAAGGTGAATAAGCATGGTTGATGTTCCTGAAAAGAAAGTCGATGTACTCCAAATCAATAAGCTTAACATTAATACATATTTCTTATTGGTACGGTCGCCAATAAACCCAGCCACAGGAACCAATATGCCATAAACTAATATTAATACAGAAGCAACTATTCCCATATCAGCATCGGCCAGGTGAAGATCGGCCCGAACTGCCGGAAGAACGACATTGAATATTTGCCTGTCGGCCTGGTTAAAGAAAAATGCCAGCCAGAGCAGCACAATTAGTTCCCATTTATAATGGATATTTTTTATAGTAGGCCAAAGTTTCATTTATTAAACTTTACAATGATTTTATAATGCAAATGTAAATTTGATAATGTAAAAAAACAACACCAGAATGAATTTTTATATTCTTCAAACCTGATTTTTAAAAAAGTATTGGTTTTTTCACTTAAATGATATAACCACTAAGTATAAGAAAAACAGCAATATAGATAGCAATTGGAAAATTCTTAATTTTATAATATAAAATAATGTTGTATAGCATTTTACAATGGTATTGTTACTATGGTTGTTTTCATTTTATTTTGTAATGCCAAACCTAAAAAATAGTTATATGAAAAAATGGTTAAGAAAGATTACATTTATCCAACTGATGTTCTTTTTATCAGTTGGGTTTGTAAATGCACAGGAAGCTACTCTTTCAGGGATAGTTTCTTCTAAAGATGGGAGCCCCATTCCTGGAGTTTCTATTATAGTTAAAGGAACAACGATTGGAACATTAAGTGATTCAAATGGTCATTTTACGTTGAAATCGCCAGCCGGAGCAAAAACAATTGTTTTCAGTTTTGTAGGAATGAAGACTCAGGAACAGTCTGTCACAAAATCAGCAAATTATAATGTAATATTGGAAGAGGATACTTATAATTTGGAAGAGGTGGTTGCTGTTGGTTACGGTACAGTTAAGAAAAGCGACCTGACAGGCTCGGTTACATCGGTAAAAAGCGAAGCAATTAAAGCTTTCGCCTCTTCGAATGTGATGCAGTCGCTCAGCGGACGGGCTGCCGGTGTTCAGGTGAACCAAAATACGGGCGCACCGGGCGCAAATATAAGCGTGAGGATAAGGGGAACCAACTCGATAAAAGGCACTAACGAACCACTGTATGTGATCGATGGTTTCCCGAGTAACATTAACTCGTTAAATAACTCGGAAATTGCCAGCATCGAAATTTTGAAAGATGCCTCGGCCACAGCTATTTATGGTTCACGTGGTGCAAATGGGGTAGTTCTTATCACAACCAAGCGCGGCGAAGCAGGCGATACCAAAGTCTCGTTTGAATCAAGCTATGGTGTGCAGACCTTGCGCCAGAAACTTGATCTGATGGATGCCACCGAATATGCCAATTTCTACAATTTGCAGCAAGTGAACGATGGCCGGCCTGCTTATTTCACGCAAGACCAAATCAATTTGTTTGGTAAAGGCTTCGACTGGCAGGACTTCTGTTTCCGCAGCGCCCCGATTGTCCGCAATTCGATATGCGTCAGCGGTGGCAATTCGAAAACTCAATTTTCCGTTTCGGGGAGTGTATTTAACCAGCAAGGGATAATCAAGAGCAGCGACTACAACCGTTATTCGTTGATTGCCAATCTGAAACATGAAATCAGCAAAAAAATCGCCATCGAGTATGGGGTCAAACTTACCAAGAACGAAACAGACAAGGAAAATTCGAGCGGCGGCAACCGCGGCGGATCGCTGATCAGCGCCATTGTGTCGGCCCCGCCAACGCTTACGCCTTATAACGAAGATGGATCGTACCGTAATTTAATGACTGCTTACACGTTCATGTCGAACGCGATTTATAACCCGCTGAATTACCTGAACGAAACAAGTGACAATTCTGTTGACAACATCGTCCAGGCCAATGCGTCGGTTTTTATCAAACCAATCGACGGGCTGACCATCAAAATTTTTGGCGGTATCGAGAACAACGATTCCCGTTCAGACTATTACCAAACATTGAAATTCCTTAGTTCACAAGGGTATGCAAGCGTTTCGACTTCGCAATATACCGGGATACTGAATGAAAATACGATAAGCTATGTCAAAACGATCAACGAAAAACATAGCCTGTCGGCCATGGCCGGGTTTACTTACGAAAATGGGATTTCGAAAGGCTTGTCGGGCAGCGGCAATGGTTTTTTGAGCGATGTTACCGAAACGGCAAACCTCTCTGGTGCTAATACCTCTAACCCGCCAGGTACCTATTATTCAAAGTCAACGCTGATGTCGTACCTGGGAAGGATAAACTACACTTACGACAATAAATACCTGTTCACGGCCAGTTTCCGCGCCGACGGTTCGTCGAAATACAGCGAAGGCGGTAAATGGGGATATTTTCCGTCGGGCGCCTTTGCCTGGAGGGTCAAAAACGAACATTTCATGGACAACGTGCCCATTATCTCCGATTTGAAACTGAGGACAAGCTGGGGTTTGACCGGGAGCCAGGCAATAGATCCGTACGCTACTTTGAACCAGTTAAGTTCAGGGAAAACTGTTTTCGGGAAAACGCTGTACAATACCTATGCACCGGGGATCACCCTGCCGGGCGACCTAAAATGGGAGACCACCGAACAAGCCGACTTCGGCCTTGATGTTGCTGTGCTGGACGGGCGCTTCAGGCTGTCAACCGATTATTACATCAAGAATACCAGGGACTTGCTTAACATCGTTCAGTTGCCGCCAACTTTTGGTTACACACAAACTATACAGAATGTTGGCCAAATACGAAACAGCGGTTTGGAGTTAACACTCGATGCCAGCATTTTCAGGGGGGCATTTAAATGGGATGTCAACGCGAACATCGCCTTCAATAAATCGAAAGTCATAAAACTGTACAATGGCCAGGATATTTTGAGCACTGGTGTTGGTGTAACCTTTATCAACAACATACAGAACATTTTGCGCGAGGGCCAACCCATCTGCATGTTCTATGGTTACCAGGATAACGGGTACGATGCAAACGGGATGCCTCAGTATAAAGACTTTAACCCCGATGGGCTGTTTACCCCAGCCGACCGCACCATTATCGGGAACCCGAACCCCGATTTCATCTATGGGTTGAACTCGACCATGTCGTATAAAAACTTCGACCTGACCATGTTCTGGCAAGGTTCGTACGGAAACGACATTGCCAACGTTAGCGCAATATGCAACACGCTTGACTATGGCTATGGGCTTAACATGCTGAAAGAAGTGTATTACGACCACTGGACGCCCGAAAACCCGAATGCTAAATACCCGAAAATAACCAACAAGCTTAACATGAACTTCTCGGAACGCCTGATTGAAGATGGTTCGTACTTAAGGTTACGCGATATCCAGCTTGCTTATAATGTTCCGGTGAAAACGGCCAATATCAGTTGGTTAAAGAATGCTTCGGTTTATGTTAGTGGTCAGAACTTGCTTACATTCACTAAATATTCCTGGTTCGACCCCGATGTAAATTCCCAGGGTGGATCGAATTCCATCAACCAGGGGATGGACTATTACACGTACCCGACATCGAAAACCATCACTGTTGGTATTAAAGTAGGTTTTTAACCCGTAAAAATTATTCACAATGAAAAATATATCATTATTCCTGCTTTTGGCTTTGGCTTTGTTTTCGTGCAAAGATACCCTGATAGAGAAGCCCAAATCGATTGCTGTTGAAACATTCTACAATACTAAATTAGAGATGGAATCGGCCATTGCCGCCATTTATGCTCCATTGCGCACAGGCAACGTATATGGTATGAACTATATTTCGCTCATCGAATGTTTTACCGACTACCAATATGGCCGTGGAAGCTGGACCATAAACAGCGATTTTCAAGGATTGAACGCTACCAACATCAGCCGTGCCGATGGCGTCTGGACCGATGTTTACCGCGCTATCCGCAATGCCAACATAGTGATTATGAACGCTCCCAAGGGAAGCCAGTTGACGGAAACGGACAAATCGCAGAGCATCGCCGAAGCCAAGTTCCTCAGGGCGTTTTCGTACTTTCTATTGGTTAAAAACTGGAGTGGTGTGCCAATCCGTACCGAAGCCAATTACGAGATTCTGGAAGTTGGACGTAGTTCGGAAGCCGATGTTTACCAGTTAATTATAAACGATTTGAAGGAAGCCGAAACCAACCTTCCCGATGTTCCGTCGGTTGCAGGCCGTGCCTCGAAATGGACGGCAAAAACTTTGCTTGCCGATGTGTATTTTTACAAGGGGATGAATGCAGAGGCTGCCGGTAAAGCTGCCGAAGTTATTGCCTCGAAAAAGTATTCGCTGGTTCCGGTGAAAACAGTGAACGACTACTACAAGATTTTTGGCGTTGATGTGTCATCTTCCCCCGAAGAGGTTTTCTACATCAAGTTCAGCCACGAAAATGGGGGTTCCTATGCCATGATGTTACACCACCCAGGCTCTAAACTTTGTGGCGGCGGCGGTTGGTATGGGATTTATACCGATAGCGAGAAAAACCCGATCATCAAAAATTGGGATCAGGCCGACCTCCGGCGTGGTTTATGGTACAACTGGAACATCGGTCTGGGGGCAACTTCATTGCTTACCCTGAAATTCATTGATCCGGCGGCTCCTTCGAGTGGCGCAAATGCCAACGATATACCCGTTTACCGTTATGGCGACGTTTTGTTGATGGCTGCTGAGGCAAACGTAAGAGCTACAGGAACTGTTTCAGCCGACGATATGGAGAAACTGAACATGGTGCACCGCCGCGCTTATGGGTACGACCCAGTGGCTGCTTCGCCCGTTGACTTTAAATTGGCCGATTACACCAAGGACAGTTTTATCGACCTGGTCATAAAGGAACGTTGCTACGAAACGGCCTGTGAAGGAAAACGCTGGTTCGACCTGAAACGCCTGGGCGCTGCCAAACTGAAGCAGATTATTAAGGCAAACGTTGGCAAAGATGTGGCTGATAAACACTTGTTGTGGCCAATCCCGGTTGCCGAATTGAGTTACAACAGCAAAATCGACCCAACGAAAGACCAGAATCCGGGGTATTAACAACCATAAAGAGACCAATAGAAATCTGGGGATTCTTCGCTTTACCCTGAATGACAGTTTTATGCAATACATTCGGGGTAAACAAATTCCTCACTTCGTTCGGAATGACAATCGGTTTTGTTTACGGGCATCATTGGGCAGCTTTGCCGCCCAATGATGCCCCGTTCTCCCTGCACGAACCTGTCATTCCGAATGGAACGTAGTGGAATGATGAATCTTATAATGACTAAGCATTACTTGTGTTTACTGCTTAATAATGTGTAATTTTATTTTATAATGCAAACCTTTAAGGTGTATCAGTGAAAAAGAATCAGGCACAATTCTATCTCCTAATGTTATTCGTTGTTCTCATTGCATGGAACAGGAATAGCCTGGCACAAACCCAGACCAAATTGTGGCAACCTTACCGCATTACTCCAAGAGCCGAAAGCAGCCAGCATATCGATTTATCGGGATCTTGGGAACTTTCATACATGGATACGCCTGTTTCGGTTATCGATGAATTAAAAGACCGAAAAGATGCCTTTGAAACCCAGGTTCCCAACTCAATCCACTGGTCGTATTACAAAGCCGGAAAATTGCCCCATCCTTATGCTCATAAAAATTCGACTTTGTACCGTTGGATTGAAGAGAAAGCATGGTATTACCGGAAAGAAGTATTTCTTCCGCCTACAGCAAAAGGAAACTCCATAATTTTGTGTTTCGATGGAATAGACTATTTTTCTAAAATTTGGGTCAACGATACCCTTGTTGGTGTTCACGAAGGAATGTTTGGCGGGCCGGAAATCGATATTACCCGGTTAGCTAAATTTGGCGAACGCAACAAAATTACGGTGGAAGTAAAAGCTGGCAACTGGGGAAACAGAGCTACCGATGTTGAAAGCCTTCCCCGAACCAGCGTTGGCGAATACGATTATTCGAAAGTTAAGGGCTTTAATCCCCGTGCAAGTGGTAAAATCATTAAACCTTGGGTTATCTCAGGCGGGTCAGGAACTGAAGCCTTTTTTACTGTTGGAATGTGGCAGGGCGCCCGCATCGAAATCTTACCCGAATACCAGCTTGAAAGACCTTATCTGGTGACCAGGGAAGTTTCGAACGATAAGGCCTTGGTTCACTTATCCACCGAAATTCTGACAGGGATTAATTCTATCAATAAGACATTGCATCCCTGGAATAATACCATTATCCATCAGCCCAACGAAAAGGGAATCCCTCTGGCAAAAGTCACCGACAAACTGGATGTTGTTTGCGATTTCTTATTTCAAGGCAAGTTAGTTTTTACAAAAACATTAACACCCGAATTGTTTAAAGGAACAACAAACTGGCTTGAAGAAAACCTAACCATTCCTAATCCAAAATTGTGGTACCCCAACGGGATGGGTGCTCCTAACCTATACCAGGTATGCATTTCATTGAGGAAGGATGGTAAACAAATCGATCAGTTGAAATTTGACTTCGGAATCAGAACCATCGAAAGGATGGCGACTCCAGGGCCGAGAACTGCCGATCGCTGGGAAAACTGGCAGTTTGTTATTAATGGGAAGAAGATTTTTGTAAAAGGAATGAATTGGATGCCAGCCGACCTTTTGCTCGATTTACCCGAATCAAGGTACCGCTGGACACTCGAAGCTGCCCGTAATATGGGAATTCAGCTGATGAGAGTTTGGGGTGGCGGTTTAATTGAAACCGATGAGTTTTATAAATTGTGCAACGAGCTAGGGATCATGGTATGGCAGGATTTTCCGATCGGGAATCAGGATACTCCAGATTACCCTCAGGATGTTTGGGAAGCTCAGGTGGTACAGAATATTTTCAGGCTCCGGAACCATCCTTCTTTAGCGGTGTGGTGTGGTGGAAATGAATTCAACCCTTATTCGTTTGGAAATACGGCATCTATTGGTATAATTGAGCGTAACCTCGATATTTTCGACAAATCGCGTTTTTTTGTACGAACTACTCCCGATGATGGTAGTATGCACACCTATCCCGATATGGACCCCTGCTGGTATAATATCAATTACAAGTTCGAACCCTGGGTTTCGGAAACTGGTATGCACAGTATGCCTGAAGCGCGATTGTTTTACGAATTGGTTGACAATAAGGAATTTGTTGATTTGGGTATGATGTGGGACAAAAGTTTTTATAAAAATCATCCTGAATTTATTCACCATTTCACCGAATACGGACCAAGTCGTGTCCCTCGTATGTTGAGCCGTGCTTCGCATATCGATGACATGACCGACCCTTCGATTGAGTCGGTTACCGAAGCAACACAAATCGGTTCAGGCGAATTTTACCAGGTTTTTTCAGAGAAGATGCAAAGTAATTATCCGGTTACAACCGGGCTGATGCCCTGGGTTTACAAACGCCCCTGGCCGGTTATCGCCATTCAAACGATGGACTGGTTTGGACAAACCTCTGCTCCATATTATTTTCTGAAAAGGACTTACGAACCAACTCATATTCTGCTCGATTTGCCCAGGTTAATATGGAAATCGGGAGAAACTATCAATTTTATAGCAAAGATTACCAATTCGGGCGAGAGTTTTCGGGGGGCTACCATCTCGGTTTCGGTGTTCGACGATCATTTCGTCAAGCTATTTCAGGATGAAAAAATAGCTGATATTGCTGAAGGAACTTCTGTGACGTGTGCTGCGCTGAACAACTATTCTATTCCGTTAAAATACAAAGACCGTTTTCTGTTTTTGGTTGCTGAAGTACATAACACTCATGGAGAACTTGTTTCGCGGTCGGTATATTATCCTCGCGTGCTTACCTTAATGGATAATCCCGATTTTTACGCCAGTTATACTTCAGGTCCGGTTCCCTGGATCAACCTCGATAAAGGCCCCTGGTTAAAGCCGTCGGTTGCTAAAACTAATGCTGATATTAAGGTTCAGCTTGTAGGGCAGCAAAAAATATCTGACCAGAGAACACAGTTAAAATTGAAAATTGCCAATGTGGGGAAAATACCCGCTTTTATGGTTAATTTAAATATTGATGGAATAAAAAGGGTATTTTTTGCAACCGACAATTATTTCTGGATGGCGCCGGGAGAGTCACGGGAACTTATCCTTGATGTTCAATTTAGAGAGTCTCTATTGGGGAAAAATATTTACCTGGAAGCAGGTGCATGGAATTCCAAAAAACAACAAATAAAACTTAACTAAACTATATAAATCGATGAAACTAAAATTCTTTTGTCTTTTTACTTTCTTGTTTTTTCTGGGCCAGTTATACTCGCAAACATCGGTTCCCGGAAAGCAGGTAGCTCTTGATAACAGCGTGATGAGCGAAGCCTATTGGAAACTCTGGAACTCTGATATTCAGGCAAAGATTGATAAGGATATTGATCAAAACCGAAAAGCGGATGCCATTTGCAAGTTAAAAGGCGTTCCGAAGGGAACAGAGGTAAAAGTTGAACAACTCTCACACGATTTTATTTTTGGCGCTCACATTTTCAATTTCAATCAATTGGGCACGAAAGAACGTAACCAAAAGTACAAAGACCTCTATGGTACGCTTTTCAACTCGGCTACTATCGCGTTCTACTGGAAGAAATTTGAGATGCAACCTAACCGGCCACGTTTTCGCGAGGAATACTGGGATACTGATGATTATTGGAACAATACAGCGGAGCCCAAAAAAGAGCCTCACTGGCGTCGTCCGGCTTCCGACCCTGTTGTCGCTTTCTGCGAAAGTAAAGGAATCAGGTTGCACGGTCATACCATGATCTGGGGAAACCGGACATGGCAGCATCCGGAATGGTTATTCGATCAGTTTTGCCCTGACAATGAGAAAGAAAACCTGAATAAACTAAGCAAAGAAGATTTGAATAAATTGACCCCTGCTGAAATTGAAAAATTAGCTCCTGTTTATTTTAAAGAACTGAAGCGACTTTTTGAAAAACGGGTTTCAGAATTGATAAAATATTACGGAGGCCGCTTGAGTAGCTGGGATGTTGTAAACGAAAGCTCGGTTGATTTTCATGGACAAAGCGTTACCGGCGATGCCGTCTGCAAAAGTGCTTATGGCCTGATGCCGGGCGATTACGTTTACAATGCCTTCAAAACGGCAGGGCTACTCTTCCCCAAAAACGTGAAGCTGAATATCAATGATTACAAGAACGACGAAAATTACGCCAACCAGGTTAAAGATTTGCTGGCTCACGGTTGCCGCATCGACATCATGGGCTCGCAAATGCACTTGTTTAACCCGCAACAATGCCTTGATATAGCCGATGGTAAACTTATTGAAAGCCCTCAACAGGTATGGGATAAAATGGAGGTAATGTCGAAAGCCGGTTTACCAATACATTTAAGCGAGATTACCATTACTTCACCCGGGAACGATGAACGGGGAATGCAGATTCAGGCCATTATAGCACGTAATTTATACAGACTTTGGTTCAGCATTAAACCTATGATGGGTATTACATGGTGGAATGTGGTTGACGATTGCGGCGCTCCGGGCGAACCTTCTGTTTCCGGGTTGTTTACCCGCAACATGGATCCCAAGCCATCGTTTTATGCGCTCAACAACCTGATCAATCGCGAATGGAAAACCAATGTTATGGCAAAAGCTGACGAAAACGGAACTGTAAAATTCCGTGGTTTTAAAGGCCGCTACCGAATTAGTTGGAAAGACAAGTCAGGGAAAGCACAGCAAGCCGAATTCTATTTGAAAAAAGATGGCGACGGGCTGTGAGGAAGTCGCAGTTTACAGTCGCAGTCTCAGCCTCAGTTGCCAGTAGCCAGTCGCGCGAATCCTGGTGTTCAACTTTAGGCACTCCAAACTCCAGGCACTCTGAACTGTTACGAGTTATGGGTTGTCCGGAGGCCAAAGGCAAACTCGCAACTCGCAACCCGCAACCCGCAACAGTCTCAGTCTCAGTTGCCAGAAGCAGTTTTCGGGGGCTTGATCTGGAAAAGATTGAAGTTGTCAGCATTAATAGACTTGGGAATGGGTAATTTAGCCGTCCAAAGCGCTATCCTTTGCTCCCGGAAAACCGGGACAAGCAGGTCTGCTTTAGCTGACGGGCAGAGAATAAAGAAAAGAACTATTCAAAACATAGTAAAATGAGAACCAATGTGTTAGTGTTAGTGTTATTGCTTTTCCTGGTTGCAGCAAATTGGACATCGGCCCAGGTAGCCGAAACTTCGGTTCAAAAAACACCTGTTACCGGGCAGGTAGTAACCGAGTCTTATCTCCAATTCTGGAATACCGATGTTCAGGCCAAAATTGACCAAAATATCGACCGAAACCGAAAAGCAGAGGCAGTTTGTCATTTAAACGGAATAAAGAAAGGATCGGAAGTGAGGATTGAGCAAGTCAGCCATCAATTCCTGTTCGGAGGTAACACTTTTCTGTTCGGTGATTTGGGTAGTCCCGAAAAAAACAAAAAGTATGCAGACACGTTTGGCGACCTGTTTAATGCCGCTACGGTGGCTTTCTACTGGAAAACCCTGGAACAGGTACAAGGTCAGCCCCGGTATACTGCCGGAAGTTCGTACGAATACCGTCGCCCGGCCACCGATCCGGTAGTTGCTTATTGTGAATCGAAAGGTATCAACATGAACGGCCATGCCATTATTTACGGGATGCGCCGCTGGGGCCACCCCGAATGGATGCCCAACGACCGGAAGGCAATGGAACCAATCTTCGAATCGCATGTGCGCGAATTGGCCGAACGGTACAAAGGACGTATCCAGCGGTGGGATGTTGTAAACGAATCGATCGACCAGGCTAACCGGGGTTTAATGCCCGACGATTATACTTTTAAGACTTACTCTTGGGCCATGAAGTATTTCCCGGCTTCGGTACAATTTAATATCAACGATTGCGACATCCACTGGGGCCCGTCGCGGCGGTATGTCGAGATTGTACGCGACCTCATCGACAGAGGTATTCGAATCAATAACGTGGGGGTACAAATGCACATTTTTAATCCGGAAGAAGCCCGCAATATTGCCAATGGCGCTGATGTCCTGACGCCGGCGAAAAATTACGCCGTACTCGATTGCCTCAACGATGCCGGCAGGCCTATCCATATCAGTGAAGTAACCGTTACTGCTCCCGACGAAACCCCGGCAGGCTGGCAAATTCAGGCAGAAATAACCCGTAACTTGTACCGCCTGTGGTTCAGCTATCCAACAGTGATGGGCATTACCTGGTGGAACGTAGTGGATGGTGGAGCAGCAAAAGGTGAACCTTCGTTTTCAGGAATTTACGACAAAGAGCTTAACCCCAAACCAGTATATCAGGTTCTCGATCAGTTGATCAATCATGAATGGAAAACTAACCTGGCGATGAAAGCCGGGCCAGACGGTATAATTCGGTTTCGGGGTTTCAAAGGAAAATACCGTGTAAGTTGGAAAGATAAGGCTGGAAAGCAACAGCTGGCAGAGTTTCAGCTTAAAAACGATGGCGATGGTTTTTAGTCAATTCTCAGTTTAAAAATCAAACTAATTCTACCTTGGCAGATTAAAGATGAACTCCGATTTTTCGAATGTGTCAAAGTCCCTATGTTTGTAATGTGACAAAAGCGAAAGGAATAGCATAAGCTAAAGAGTATTATTTTTAGAGTTTCACAGACTTTAACAATAAACACAATAACTTATGCAGACACAAAATAAAAGTTTAAATTTTGAAGGACAAAATATTTATGTTGGTTTTGATGCCCATTTAAAAAGTTGGCAGGTAACTATATTAACAGAAAATATGACCCATAAAACATTTGTTATGCCACCTAAACCTGAAGCGTTGAGCACCTATTTAAAAAGTAATTTTCCGAAAGGAAGCTACTTTTCAGCCTATGAAGCAGGCTTTTGTGGACTGTGGGCCCATTACAAGCTAAAAAGTTTAGGCATTAATAACATTGTAGTAAATCCAGCAGACGTGCCAAGTACACAGAAAGATAAAGTTCAAAAAGAAGATAAAAGAGATAGTCGAAAAATAGCACGTTCACTGCGAAATGGAGAACTGGATGCAATCTATATTCCAAACGAAAATACATTGGAAGACCGTTCATTAGTCAGGGCGCGTTCTATGTTGGTTGGAGATATGACACGGTTTAAACAACGGATAAAATCATTTTTATATTTCTACGGAATAGAATTTCCAAAAGAATTTGAACGTAGCAATACTCATTGGTCAGGACGATTTATGAAATGGCTTGATAGCATTCCAATGAAAGAGCAATCCGGACGGCAAGCATTGGATGTTTTGGTTGAAGAAGCTCGGGGACAGCGCAAATTATTATTAGAAACCACCAAAAAAGTAAAACGCATATCAGAAAGTGCCAAATATAACGAGCAGGCACAATTGCTCAGAAATATTCCTGGTATTGGATTAATAAATTCAATGGTAATACTTACAGAAGTTGAAGATATTAACCGCTTTCAAAAAAACGAAAAGTTTGCTTCGTTCGTTGGCTTGATCCCTACTTCTCACTCAAGCGGAGAAAAAGAAAAAAACGGTGAAATCACATTTCGGTCTCACGATTTCTTGCGCAAGGCTTTTATAGAAAGTGCCTGGGTAGCTGTCCGCTTTGACCCAGCCTTACTATTGGCTTATCAGGATTTATGTAAACGAATGGAACCAAACAATGCGATCATCAGGATTGCTAAAAAATTATTAAACAGGGTTTATCTGGTATTGAAGAGTAAAACAAAATATGAATATAACAGAACAAACTAATTCCTGTAAAAACAGTCTTCATTTAAAGTGACCGTTCAATTCTACTTGCAGTTTTGCTGCTTTCAAAGTTTACGGCGCTTTACTTATAAAAATTAAAAAGGAAACTGTAGCTTGCAAAAGACTACTTATAGAAGGTTGTTTTTATAGGACATTGGTAAAAAGAAATAGGGCATCTCCGATGGTTTTACTCCTAACCCCACAGGGGAAATTGGGTTTTTGAAGCCATCATGGAATGCCTGTATCTAAATGAAAAAGGAAGAGTTATTAACCCTTCCCTGATACAGTTTATTCGTAAAGCTTATTGCTGACAGGCTGCTCCCCAGCAGAGCCTGTTTCCTCTTAGGCTTTACAACTACTAATGTACAGGATTATTTTGAATATGGCTTAAAAATAATGCTCCGAAAATTTGGATTACAACATAGAAGTAGAATTAAAATATACAATCAAAAACTACTGTTTATCAGCGATATTCAGTAGTTTTTGATTTTGTGGATTCAGATTTTATCAGAAATTCCTTCCGTGTTTCAGGCAAAGTTCGATAAACGTTTTTACCCGTTCGGGTTTTACGTCGTTCTGAAGGATATGAGCCGGAGCAATCATGTAACCACCATCTTTTCCGAGAACGGAAATCTTTTCGATGATGTCTTTCTCAAGTTCATCGTCGGTACCATTGGGCAGTAAATCCTGCTGATCGATGGCTCCCCAGAACGCAAATTTATCGCCGAATCCTGATTTCATATCCTGAGGAAGGTGTCCGGGGACGCCTGGCTGTACGGGGTTGAACACTTCAAAACCAATCTCGCGGATGTCGTCGAGCAAATCGGCAACAGCTCCGTCGCAGTGCAGAATAGCGATAATGTCGGGTTTTGCTTCTTTGAAACGATCAACCATGCGTTTGTAGATTGGTTTGAGTTGTGTTTGGAACGTTTCGGGAGGAATAATCAGGCTGGTTTGCGTGCCAAAGTCGTCGCCAAACCAGATGGCGTCAATGCCGCGCTCAATCAGTTGAAGGCCAATCTGTGTCTGGAACTCGGCGCAGGCTTCGAATAACGGAATGACGTATTCGGTCTCCATCATCATGTCAATCAGCAGTTTTTCCATTCCTACTAACTGATGTCCCAGCGAAAACACGGTTACCTCAATATCGCCAAAAATCAGGTAGTCGTCTTTATATTTTTTAATTAGCGCTTCAACATCGCGGTAACGTCCCGGCGCCAGTGGATCCGGAAAGCTGAATGCATCGATGTCTGCTTTGGTTTCGGCGTGAGAAAGCGGGTAATCAACCACTTCCACATAAATATCACCCTGACGCATTTTCATTCCGTATTCGTTTAGCCAGCAGCCATCGGCATCTTTTACCACCCGGTAATCATCTGAAACCGATGCGCCGGTAACCACCACATCGCTGCCCATCGCCACGCGTAACTCGTTGGCGCTGATGCGGTAGGTCACATCTTCGTACAGGTTCTCGGTATAATTTACCTGAACGCCTAGTTCTTTTCCGAAATGGTCGGATAATTGACGGCATAAATCGAATTGAATTGGCACCCTGTCAGGAAGTCCGGGTAAACGTTTGAATGCTCTTAAAACTCGTTCTCTTGAATTCATAAGCGATTAGTTTTGTTGGTTAATGTTGTTTAGTTTTAATGATTATCCGTTTCAGTGCCTAAAGATGAATGAAGCGTGAGCGGCCTAGTCCGGTGAGCCGAAAAACAAGCGAAGGCGGCGTTAAAAAATCTTTTTTGTTTGAGCCATAGGCGAGTTTAAAAGATTTTAGCCGTCAAGCGTAAGTTTTTCGTGCGAAGCGGGCTAAGCCTTGACTTTTTTTGATTACTTTTTTGTGTCAAGACAAAAAAGTAATTGGGGTCTGGGGCAAAGCCCCAACGCTAAATCTGCTAGGCATTCTCTGGGATATTCAATTTATTTTTTTTGTTGGACGATTATTTGTTCATACTTAAATTTCCACATGTTCAAATCTTATTGCGCCATCATTGGCGGTTTTTCGTAGGCTGCCATCTTTTTGTTTGGCGCTTTTCCCATTGTAAATTCCAGCATCCCTCCTGAAACTATATCCTGATGGGTGATGAAATTTTTTGCGTATGGTTTACCGTTCAGCGTAATCTTTTGAATATAAATATTCTCCGGACTTACATTCTTCGCCTCAACCGTAAACGATTTCCCGTTTTCGAGCTTGATGGTGGCATGTTTCAGAAGTGGTGAGCCAAAGCAATACACGCTGTTGGCTGGGTTCATCGGGTAAAAACCCATTGAACTGAAAATATACCAGGCCGACATTTGTCCGCAATCCTCATTGCCCGAATAGCCCGAATTTCCTTCGTTGTAAAGCTCGTTCATGATTTTGTTGCTGTATTGCTGGGCTTTCCAGGGTTCGCCGGTAAAATCGTACATATACACAATGTGGTGGCTGGGCTCGTTCCCGTGGGCATATTGGCCGATAAATCCTGAAGCATTGCCGTTTACATCGGTCGGGCGAACTTCAAGAGTAAAGAAAGTATCCAGTTTTTTGGCAAAATTCTCGAAACCGCCCATCAATCCGGCAAACGAGGGAACATCCTGTGGAACATACCACAAATACTGCCAGCCATTGCCTTCGGTGAACGGAAATGCGCCGTTACCGCCATAAGCGAGCGGGTTGAAGTTTTCAGCCCATTTACCATCGCTGTTTTTCGGCCGGAAGAAGCCAACCGTTGGATCCCACAGGTTTTTATAGCTTTCCGAGCGTTTCAGGAAGAAATTGTAATCGTCGGTTTTGCCCAGTTTCTTTGCCATTTGCGCCACACACCAGTCGTTGAAAGCCACTTCAAGCGTAATCGAAACCGACTCGGTTTGTTTGTCTTCAGGAAAATATCCGTATTGATCGAGTAAATTAAACGGTGACTTTTTGTGCGCAACGATTGACGAAGCTTTCACGGCCTCGTACGCCAAATTGTAGTCAACTCCGGGAATTCCTTTAAAAAAGGCATCCACAATAACCGGAATGGAGTGGTTTCCGATCATGCAATAGGTTTCGGTTCCCCACAATTGCCAGATAGGCAGATAGCCATAAGTTTGGTATTGGCGCAACATCGAATTGATAAAACCAGCGGTACGCTTGGTTTGCAGAATGGTGTAAAGCGGATGTGCCGCGCGGAATGTATCCCACAATGAGAACGTGCTATAGTGCGTTTTATCCGGTGCATTTTTAATGCTGCCGTCAGTTGCCATGTAATCGCCTGACACATCAGCTACATTATTTGGCTGAATAAACAGGTGGTACAAGCCGGTATAAAAAATGGTTTTCTGGTGCTGCGTTCCATCCACATCGATGCACGACAGTTCGCGGTTCCAGGCTTCGTGAGCCTTGGAAACTATGTTTTCGAAGTTGAAGTCTTTGATTTCAGCCTGAAGGTTTTGGCGGGCGCCTTCCTGCGATACCGACGAAATACCTACCCGCACCAGCAAAGGCTGATTGTTATTTTTACTGAAGTTCATCACAAACTTCAAATTATCGCCGTTGGCAACCGGTGCATTGGGTATTTCGTAAGTTCCTGATTTAAAGATGTGCGTATCGAATGGCCGTGAAAACTCGGCGCGAAAAAATACCTTGCGGTGTTTGGCCCATCCGGTGATAATGCGGTAACCTTCAATGGTCTTGTTGTCGATCACACGAATTTGCGAAGTCAGAATTTTGACGTATCGATGTGGACTGGTCCGAACAAGCGAGTGATCGAGGTCAACCACCAGGTGATATTCTTTTTGATCGGGGAATGAATAACGGTGCATTCCGCAGTGCTCGGTAGCTGTAAGCTCAGCCTTAATTTTGTAATCTTCAAGCACTACGCTGTAATAACCTGGTATCGCTTTTTCGTTTTCGTGTTTGAATGTCGAACGCCAGCCTTTTACTTTGCCATCGTCGCTTCCGGCTTTCCATTTGATGTCGCCGCTATATGGCATAAAAAGCACGTCGTACAAATCGGGGCAACCGGTTCCGCTCAAATGCGTGTGGCTGAACCCCAGGATTGACGGGTCGTTGTAGTCGTAACCGCTGCAAGGGTCATCGGGGTACTCGCGGGTATCCGGACTTAACTGCACCAACCCAAAAGGGACACATGCCCCCGGGAAGTTACTTCCCGACAAGCTCAGGCTATCTACCGAACCTGTCCCGATATACGGGTTTACAAACTGCGTGTAGTCTATACTTTGGGCAAATAATCCCTGCTGAAAAAGGAAAATCGCCGCTAAAATCAAAAATTTCTTCATTTCCGGTTATTTATCTTATCTGTGATCCTGATTAAATTCAGGTTGTAAATATGAATACTTCTTTGCAACTTATACTTGCTGAATGTCACCTTTACCAGAGTAAAAGAACTCAGTCTAAAGCACCAGATTGCATTTTCTTTTTAGGTTCTGCTTTGGCGTTGGCCAATTTCCCTTTCAATTCAATCCGAATAACACTGGCAATATGGTCGGGCGCTTCTGCTGGTATGTCAATGATTAACCGATTATCTGTTTTTGCTGTTTTTAGCTTAATTCCGCTAGCCAAAAGTCTGGCCGAAATCACGGAATTATTCAGGCCCGGGACTTCCAGCTTACTGTCTTTGGGCCAGTCGAACACCGAAAGGTAAATTACTGTCCGGCCCTTTTCTTCTTTCTGCGTGCATTCGCCCCACTTTAGTTGCGGCAAACTTCCGGCCTGAGTTCCGTAAATGGCCTCGCCGTTCACTTTCATCCATTGGCCAATGTCTTTCAGGCGGTCAACACATTCAGGCGGAAATGTACCATCGGGTTTTGGACCGATGTTGAGCAGATAGTTTCCGCCGCGAGCAGCAATCCGAATCAGGTTTCGAATCAGGGTTTCCGACGATTTCCAGTTGTGGTCGTAGCTTTTGTAGCCCCACGATCCGTTCATGGTCATGCAAGTTTCCCAATTCTGGCCGTCAACCGCATCGCGGTCGGGAATTGCCTGTTCGGGCGTTTTGGTGTTGCCATGAAAATCGGGGTGCAACCGGTCGTTGGTAATTATTCCGGGCTGAAGTGTCAGTAAATTTTGCAGCTTTTCGGCTCCTGAAACGGTTTTCATCTGGGTGGCATAATCCCACCAAAGAATCGACACTTTTCCGTAGTTGGTCAGCAACTCTTTTACCTGCGGTACAGCCACACGGTCAATGTATTCATCAAAGTTCGATGTTAGCTGAATTGGGTCCCAGTGTCCGTCGTGTTCTTTGGTATATTGGTCAATCCGGGCCGAATCGGGATTTGGCCAGCCTTCTTTCATCAGGCGGCGGGCAGCCGAAGCGCCGGGGTTGGTCCAGTCAACAGCCTGAGAATAGTAAAAACCCAGTTTGATTCCGTATTTATGACAGGCATCGGCAAGCGGTTTCAGCAAATCTTTTCCGTAAACGGTCGAATTTACCACGTTCCAGTCACTGGCTTTACTATCGAACAAGGCAAAGCCATCGTGGTGCTTGGCAGTGATGATCAGGTATTTCATGCCCGCATCTTTGGCCATTTTTACCCACTCTTCAGGATTATAGTTTACAGGATTGAAGTTTCGGGCATTCTCACGGTATTCGGCAACCGGGATTTTGCAGCGGTTTTCAATCCAGGCAGCATCGCCCCGGGCTTGGTTATAGCCTTTGTAAACGCCGCCATACATCGAATAAACTCCCCAATGAATGAACATACCAAATTTAGCTTCGTGCCACCAGTCAAGTCGCTCATTATTTGCGCGTTTTGGTTGAGCATTTAATATGCCCGACGAAGTTATTATGAATAAAAGTGCAGCAACAGCTACGAGATTTCTCTTAATTTTCACACGTAAATATTGTTATTAATTTGTTGAATATTAAATGCGTACATGTGGAACTCCATGCCATAAAAAATGGCTTCCTCCACAATATTTACATGGCCTTTTGTGCCACCACCTAGAATATTGTTACCGTGGCATGTTCGTTTCATTCTTCTTTTTCAACTGGTTAAAGGTTTCAGCCAAATGTTTTTCGTGGTCATCGAGGCTCTGGGCATAAATCAGCATCCGGTGTTCGAATCCGGCGTACATCGATAGCGCTGTTTTTTCGTAAAATTTCAGGATGCCTTCTTTGCGATTGGCCGTAATTGGCCGGTAATAGCCATCTCCTGTATCCATCGATTGTCGCTTTATACAATCATTAATTGATTCCAACGCGGCAGCAACGAATGCTTTATCGAACGATGCCTCCTGATCTTTTTCAAGGTAAGTCATCATTGCCGTTAGCAGTTTGTATGGTTTTTTCAGCGTTTCGGGCAGACTGTTTACGTCAGCAACTGTTCCGGCCGATTCGAGGGCAGGAATTTGAGGGTAATCAGCAGTAGCGGGTTCAACAGGCCATTCTCCTGAAGTTACAATTTCAACCTGCGCTTCTGCCGGAAGATCGTCATAAACAAGGTTTACTTCGCCGGAAGATTTGACTTTTATCGCCTTGTTGTTGATTTTTACTGACTCAATTTTAGGACCGTTGTTCAGGCACGAGAGGTAAATCTTTTTTGTCCCGAAACGAACCGGACGTTTTTGGACATATTCCTTAATCGACTGCGGCACCTGTGGCCGAATGATGAGTTGATCGGAGCGATACTCGTAGTCGAAAATCCCGCGAATGGTTGCCGCCGGGATTGCAAAATTATCGACCATAACAGCTACGCCATTTTCCTGGTTACGACCCGTATCAGACCAAATGTTGTTGGTGTTTTCGCCGCGTTGCGACCAGGGCGCATCCATCCTGAAATCCTTCGACCACTTCATGTTACGAATAGCAGAGCGACGAACATCTTCGAATTTGCCCAATCGGTAGTACATCAGGATAGCCCTTGCTTCAACTGTTGCCCAAACACCTCCGTTGACCCACTCTCCAAACTTCCAGATGCCCTTTAATCCACTTCCATTGGCATCGCCCCAACTATAGTAGGTATCGTCGAGGCCAGGCGCGTTGGTCAGCAAAAAATCGAATGGACGAATTTCCTTGAACGAGGCAATTTTGTTGTAAATGCTTTCCGACAATTTTGAATCGGAAACCCGTAGTGCCACGGCGTCGGCATTAACAACTCCTTCGAGGTAACCATATTTTTTCTCGCCCGGAACACCATGCCTGGTGCCGTCTGGCTCAACATACTTTACAAAATAACCTTCAGGAGTAATGAGTTGTGAAAGCGATTCGCGCGTAATTTTCCGGCGATGCTTGTATTCTTTAAGTTTTTCCTGGTTGCCTGTAAATTTGAGTAGCTCAATCATACGGTCGAGCGCAGCCAAATATGTTACCGAAAGTCCCGATAAATAAGCTTTTCCCCAGGTTCCGTCGGGTAATTTTACTCCGGCATAACTTGGGGCAAGCAGGTTACTGGCAGCTCCTACCAGGAAAAGGTTGTTTTTGGGGTCGCGTGTACGTTCGATGCAGTCACATGCGCGTTCCATTTTTGGCAGGTAAAGTTGGGCTTTTTGTATATCGTGTCCTGCAAGCAGTATTTCGGCCTGAACCACCACGCCGGCGGCAGTAGCTTCGTAAAACCAGTCGTGAACTTTCAGGTTTCCATCGCCCTGTTTATAAATGATTTTGCCCGGAGCAGCGCAGTCACCAAGGCTTCCATCGGGGGCAATTAATTCTGAATGTTTGCTGGGTTTTCCATCAGTGGTAAATCCGCCTTTTCGTATCCCATCACCCTGATTCGTCCAGAAAAGATCCCACGAACGTTGGAGTGTCGAAAACCAGGGCTCTTCAAGTATCGGGATTATTGAATAGGAAAAACCGTAGCTGTTTTGTATCCACCAGGCGCCCCAACCGGCTCCTTCGGTAAAAGTATCCCATTCCGGATTATAGATCATACTTATATTGGGAACCGTTGGGTTGGGATAAAAGAAAGCGTATGATTCGTCGATCAGCCGAAGGAAATCAGTATCGCCTTTGCCCGAGCAATAAACTCCATCGTAAAAGGTAAGTTTTTGGGGGGCTTTAGCCCCGGTTGCCAGGCTGGCAAGTAATAGCAGAGTGATTATAAATTTCTTCATATTACTAATGTTTATGGTTCGTAGTTTGATGCTCATCTTTTTGCGGGCCATCTCATTTTTTTACGCTGAATGATCAGCTGGGCCAAACGGTCGAGCATTTCCCGGTCGAGCGGGTTTTTCGACTGCGACATTTTGTAAATCGTTCCGCCGCCTTCGTAATAAGCTATAGAAGCTTCTTTGAATACATCGTTCTTTTCAAATGCCTCAATGTAGCCAATCAAACGGTCACGTTTCGAATCGTTGGCGTCGGCCAGGGCTCGGTCGTCGAATTCCATTTCAAGTCCCATTTCTCGCCCTTTGGCATACGCACAGGTGGCGTCGAGCCGTTCTAAAGGTACTTCGTTTTTAAAGAAATAGTTTGGCTGAATATAGGCAAAGTCGAATTTGTCTGTACGCCAGTTATCGAATCCAATGGCCGTCCAGTAAGGAATCCAGAACAAACGCAGGTTTTTCGAGCGAATGTAATCGCCCACCTGGACGAGAATTTCGCGAAAATTTTCGTCTTTTTCCGAAACCCAGTAAAACCCTTCGAAATCGAAATTTTTATAGCCTTCCTTCCGGTATTGTTCAAGGAAACGATCAACATACCATTTGCAGGCTTCAATGCGGTCCTGGTCATTTCCAAAATCCAACTGACGACCATTCAGGCTTCCCCAGTCGGTTTGGCCTTTCATGGGTACAGGCATTACTGCCACCATTTTATGGCGGAACGATGGTTTGCCCAGTTCTTTTTTCTGTTCTTCGATGCATTGGTCTAGCGCCGAAAATGCCCTGTCTTTTTCGAACTGCCGGTTCATCAGCCATTCCCATTCGGGCTTACAGGCCAGCGTAGTCGATGCATTCCCGTGGGCGAAATGATGCCCTTTCCCGTCGAGAAATTCAGTAAACAAAAAGCCATCAAATAGCCAGTTTTTTTTGCCTTTCTGATTTTGATAAACCACATAAGGCAAAAACTGATCTTTATTCCATTCCATCGAGCGGTGAACGCCGCCGTAGTAGATCAACACCATGTCGGCGATGTTGGTTTTTCCGTAGTGGGCGACTTTACTTTTACCGGAGGCCTGAACAAACAAACTCCAGGTGCAAAGCAAAACCGAAAGGAAAATCAGAGCCATCGTTTTGGACAGGATGCCCATGAACCAGGCGAGACTTAAACGGTATTTCGATAAACGTAAATTCATGGTTAGTCAGGTTTATATTTTGTTTTTCGGCTACAAGCTATCGCCTATCAATTTCAGTTTTACCGGTATTAGTTTCACTGGTCCTATCAATCCTGAAGGGCTGGGAGTCCAGGTGGTTGCTTCTTTCTTTTTCCAGGGGAATAAAAAATCGCCAATTGCATATTTGTTATTGCCCTCGCTCAGGCATTTCTGCCATTGTATTCCTTTTATTTCAAGGTCGGCGGCACGGTTTATCGGGGTGTTTGACACCTCTATTTCGAGCAGGTTATCGCCTTCTTTAAGTGCAGTACCGGCGTACACCTGCATGGGAGGCGTAAAACGGTCGGCCAGCAAAATGCCGTTAAGACGTATTCGGGCGGTATGTAATACTGTTCCAGGATCAATCATCCAATCGTCGGCTTTTACCGAAGGCTTAAAAAAGTGGGCTGTGTAGCACGCAGTGCCTGAAAAACCATCCAACGTGGATTTTTGGTCGCTGTTCCAATCCGTCCACGAATCAAGCTTGTTTATTGTTTCGGGGTGAGGTATCTTTTCGCCGCCATCTATAAACTTTACCTGCCAGCGGCCTTGTATGGACAATGGTTGGCCGATGGTGTCGAAATATTTCCAGTCCGGGGCTTTAACCTGCTTATTCAACACTCGCAATATCCGCGATTCGCGAGGCTGAAGCTGTAGATAAACCTCCATATCCCCATTTTTAGATTTGCGTTGCCGGGCCATACCCGAAATGCTATCCATGGGATCGAATAGAACGACATCAAGCCCTTTGGCGTTGAGCGGGACCCATCCGTCAAATGGGCTATTGCCGGAAGGGTTAACAACGAAATAGGTAGAACCTTCGTTGTCGATACGGCGAATACACCGCAATCCCGAATCGAAGAGTTTTTCGCGTTTTATACCGGCAGCAACCAGGGCCTCCTCAGCCGTGCCACCTATAAAAATACGGCCTTTCCCGATATGGGCTTCCCTGATTTCGTTAGATACAGGCCTTGCTGCATTTTCGATGCGCTTCATAATAGCCCTGAAATGCGATTGGCGTTCTTCCAGGCGGGCAAGACCGGGAACATCAGAAGGTGCTGAACCCGGAAAGATAATGGTACCCCCTGCCTCGGCATACTGATATACGCGCTCCAAGGTAGTATCCGGGAACAACTGGCAGTCGGCGATAACCAGCGCGCGATAAGTTGCACCGGGAGCAACGAAACAGCCATTTTCAACGTGGATCGATTTTAACAGGAGGTCGCTCACCCAGGCAAAATCGAAGCCCAGGTGCCAGAGCTTCGGGCCTGTTGGAGCTATTGCTTTCTGCATATAAACACCCATAGGTGCGTTGTGGCTAATGTTTCCATTCTGATCTTTGGCCCGCATTGACCATTGGTCGTGAATTGGGAAGTAAACCAGCAAATCTTCGTAAGGTTTTCCAGCCTGCAAAAACGATTGGCAATGTGTTATGTAACTGCACATTTTAGGGCCTTGCCGCCACATAGGATTAAATGGGCCCAAATGAAACCCGGCGTAAAATAGCCATCCGGGCCAGGGAACGTTAGCGGGCGAATAAGTTATTCCATGCAGCATCGTATGGTTTATACCTGAAAGCATATCGATGTCGAGCTTATCTTTAGCTTCGGACAAAGGAGTGTTAAGTATAGGGCCATAGCAGGTCAGGGTTTCTGAAGAAATGTATGGTTTGCCCAGGATGTGAGCGGGCGAAGAAGCCGCCTTAGCTCGAAAAAGATCGATGTTCCCGTTGTTTAAATACCACTTAAGCGGGCCACCAACATCGGCCAGGGGAATATCGTACAGGGCATTTACATCGAGTTCGTTGGCCGGTTCGTTGCAGGCCTCTCCGATGGTTTTACGGTTAAGGCTTGCAGCCCATGATTCAAACGTTCGGGTAAACCCGTCGAGCATTAATTCAGCGAGCGTCAATCGGTAATCGTAAGTAACTCGGGAAATGGAGTCATTTGAACCTTCGCCAATGAAAGCTGGTAAATTTTGAAGTAAATTGTAACCACGCCGTTTTGTAAACTGAGCAGGAAAATCGCGGGTCCAGTTAAGCCTTATTTCCCATGAATCGTTGTTAAAGGCACGAGGCAAATAGCTGGGGGAGACTAACGCAAAAACATTGCTGAATGTGTGAAGGTAGTTGTTTACAGCCTTCGCCGACAGGTGATCGACCACCCATCCTTTGCCATCGGGCGTTGGCATGCGAACTTGTGAACTTCCCGGATGGTTCATGGCAACGAAAAGAGTCCAGTTGCCTTGTGGGGCAGTCCAGTTTAGGACGCCGTTTTCATCAACTTTATCCGTTAATTCAATTACGCTTCCACCATCAGATTTCGCCATTACACCCGAAAGGTCGGAACGTTTTGGAGAATCAGGAGCATTCGGGTTGAAGGTAGCTATTCTCATCCCTTTCACCCGACAATCAGCCAGAGACATACGTTGAACATCCACCACGGAACAGGCGTCGTTGATAGATACCTGTGGACCGCCCAATGCCCAGCCTGCTACGGGCGAAATGTCGGCGCCCATACCTAAACGGTGAGCTTCACGAACAGCATGGGCAACCATTTCCACCCATTCTTTTGAAAGATAGCTGAGTTTTACAATACCTTCATCGCGCACATCCAAAAGACAAACAATGTTGACTCCCCCAAAACCACTGCGGTGCAGGGCTTCGAGGTTTTTGGTAATATCGGCCTTGGTAACCGCACAGCCATGCCACCACCACCATGTCCAGGGCTTAGTTTCGCTGGAAATAATGGTTGGCCAGGTCAGTTTAGAGGTGATGGCTTTCCCTTGATCAACAGGCATTTTACTCCCATTCATCTTTTGAATACCTCCAGGTTGCGACGAAAAGGCATAAAGAGGTAGTATAAATCCCAAAATAAGGATCAATTTTTTCATACAGATGAATGTTGTTCGTAATCGGTCCTAATTTTTTAGCAGAAGTTTTTCTCCTTTTGCATTTTTACAATTTAATGCTGAAACGTTTTTCGAACTTCCGGCAGTTTCCATTTCCTTGCCCGAAGTTTCGAAATAGATGTTGCTGAGTTTCACTCCGTCGCAGCCTGAAAGGACTAATCCTTTCGAATCTTTTGAATTTATACTTTTTACGGTTACTCCGTTAATTAGTAGATTTTTACATCCCGAATAATACTGTACGTTTCCGCAGGCATCGGTCAGATTAAATTCGTTGATGGTGATGTTGGTGCAATTGCTTAATGCAATAAGCGCCGGACTGGCTTGTGCAACTGTTTCTTTCAGGTAACCTTTCTGAATTTGAGAATTAACTTGCCCCAGAACCAATTCGCTGTGGCCTTCAATTACTCCTTTCCCAATCACCCCAATATTTTCCTGTCCATCGGCCACAATCAGGGCTTTAGGCCCGCCTGCACCGTAATAATCGTAAATAGATGGTGTTGCGACCAGGATGGCTCCTTCTTTCAATTCGATGGTAACGTTCGATTTTAGCTGGATTGTACCGGTGAGGTAGCGGCCCACATAAAAAACAAGTTTACCGCCGCCATTCTCGCTGATATAGTCGATAGCTTTTTGTATCGATTTGGTGTTGAGGGTAATGCCTTCAGACTTCACGCCAAACAGCGAAGCTTTATATTCTTTGGCGGATAGGTTCAACGAGAGAACCAATGCTGCAATTAATGTGAATATTTTTATTTTGCTCATAATCATTATTTTAAGTTTGGATTTCGGAGTGTCTAAAGTTCGGAGTTGACTTTAGGCACTCCCAACTTTAGTTCACTTCGCACTTGTTATTCGTTTATGCTTTTGAACTCATCTTTCAAGGGCCACGCCATTCCCCCGGCACACCGGGGCAGGCTGTCCGAGATTAGCCTATTGCCTTAAACAACGTGTTCTCGCGGACGGATTTTCCGTTTTCCCTTTTCCCCCGGTTAAAACCGGGGGTTATTGATATTCTGCCCTTCCAGGGCAAAAAACAACTGCTTTCAATCGTATTCGATGTTTCCCTTTTTCCAGTTATTCGCTTAGGAGCTGCATCGAGATGCTGAAGGACTACTAAGCTTGGAGTTCGGAGTTAACTCTAGGCACTCCGAACTCTAGCTCACTTCGCACTTGTTATTCAATTGCTACATTTTCTGATTTTTGGTAGAAAAGCTGCTTTTTGCCATTGCTTTCAGGCTCAACATACAGCATTCCTTTAAAACTGGCGCCCTGAACATCGTCCATCACAATGGCCGGACGATAGTCTTTTTTTTGAGCGGTCAGTTTTACGTTTTCGAAGGTAATGCCTTGTGCATGACGGATATAAAAACCCCAGGCCGGTAATTCTTTAAACTGTGAAAATTCGGGATATGCAGTACGCATTTCCGGAATGCTGTCTAATTCGGCGGAGGTGAGTCCGCGTTTGGCGTAAAGTGGATTACCGGCCCCAGGATAAACAATCTCTATATTTTTCAGTTTTACGTTCTGAATTTTGTAGTCGGGCAAGCCAACAATGCTGGCTGGCGAAATATTTCTTGGCAGGTCTTCAACCGGCCCTTCATAGTTATAGCCGGCATCGGGTTTACCGAATGGAACTTCGGCATAAACGTTCGATATGGTAATGTCTTTCATATACGGTTTTTTGCCTTTGCTCCAGCGGTCGCCAATGCGCAGGTAAATCACATTTCCGGTGTTGATGGAACGAACTCCGTCAACCACAATATTTTCAATTTCGCCGCCATCAACTGCGGCAAAGGTAATGGCCGAGCGGAACGTGTCGAAAATAGTCAGGTTAGTAACCTTGAAGTTGCGGAAGCCGCCGCGCGATACTGTACCAAATTTCAGCCCGTTGGCGCTCGAACGTCCTACGCAATTATCGACAACTACATTCTGGCAAATGTGTTCAGCAGAATGCGATTTGAAGCAGATAACATCATCAGCGGCATCGAAATACGAGTTTTTAATTACTACACCATCGCAGTCAACCACGTCAATCCCATCGTTATTCCAGTACGATTTGCTGTCAACGGTTATTCCGTCAACATATAGATTTATACACTGGTCGTAGGTTTGGTTCCAGCTTGCCGGATCGCGCAGGGTGATGTCGGTTATTTTTACGTTTTTACATTCGCGGAAATAAATGTTTTGCGGGCGGTTGGTTTCGTTGGGGCGGTCGAGTTTCAAAACATCAGGATAAATGCCACGTTCGATGTAGTTAACCATGTTATTGGCAGTTGTAAAGCCACGCCCGTTGATGGTTCCTTTGCCGGTAATTCCAATGTTTTCCTGATTCACAGCAAAAATCATCGACATCCAGCCAATTTTCTTGTCCTTCACGTAATCAAACGGGTTGGTCGATCCCAAAATGGTTGCGCCATATTCGAGGTGCAAGGTTACATTCGATTTCAGGTAAATCGAACCGGTTACCCAGTTCCCGGCATCGAAAATAAGTCGTCCGCCACCATTTTCGTTGATGTAATCGATGGCTTTTTGGATGGTGCAGGTATTGACGGTTACGCCATCGGCTTTCGCTCCAAAGTCGGCAACGCGGTAATCTTTTGCCGATAGGGTTATGGCGAAAAGCAACAAAATGCTTAATGATATTGTTCTTATTCTATTCATTGTCTGTATTTTATATTTTAAGCTCGGAGTTCGCAAACAGTCTTCCTAAACTTTAGGCACTTCGCACTCTAGCTCACTCCTCACTTTTTTATTTGGTAACAACATTGCTCGATTTGTACTGAACCACTTGCTTTTTGCCGCCGCCAGACTCTTCGTATTTCATTTTAGTGAACGTAGCACCTTTCACGTCGTCGAGTACAATAGCAGGTCGATATTCCTTGCCTTTGGCCGTGAGAGTGATGTTTTCGAATTTCACGTTTTTAGCGTGGCGTACATAAAATCCCCAGGCCGGAAGTTCTTTAAACTGCGAGAACTCGGGGTACGATGCAGCCATTTCAGGAATACTGTCTAGATCAGCGGGTTTGGTTCCACGGTAGGCGTAGGCTGCATTGCTGTTTCCCGGATAAACGATGTGTATATTCTTTAGGGTGACATTGGTAATGTCCTGGCCTTTAAGCCCAACAATGCTTGACGGCGAAATGTTCCGGGGAAGATCTTCAACCGGGCCTTCGTATTCGTAACCAACATCGGGTTTTCCTGCCGGAACTTCGCAATACATATTCTGAATGGTAATGTTGCTCATCGATCCGGTACGGCCTTTGTTCCAGCGGGCACCAATGCGCAGGTAAATCGGGTTGCCGGTATTGTAGGCATTCAGGCTGTCAACCAAAATGTTGTCGATTACTCCGCCATCGGGAGTTGCAATGGTGATGGCCGAGCGAAAGGTGTCGTAAACCTTGTTGTTGATAATTTTAAAATTTTTGTACCCGCCTGAAGTTACCGTTCCGAATTTGATGCCGTTAGCGCTCGATCGGGCCACACAGTTACGAACTTCGACATTTTCGCACATTTTTGTTGCGTCGTGCGATTTGAAGCAGATGGCATCGTCGGTGGCGTCGATAAACGAGTTGAGCACTTTTACATCTTTGCAATCTACGATGTCGAGCCCATCGTTGTTCCAGAATGCTTTGCTGTCAACGGTTATCCCGTCAATTTTCAGATTTTGACATTGGTCGTAAACCTGGACCCAATCGGCTGAATTGCGAATGTTGATGCCCGAAATTTCCACATTTTTGCATTCGCGCAGGTAAATTGCCCGTGGGCGACGCGATCCGGGGCGGTCGTTTTTCATTTCATCCTGAATGATTCCCTTGTGGATCTGGTCAACCAAATTGTAGGCAACGTCGCGGCCTTGGCCGTCAATCACGCCTTTACCTGTAATGGCAATATTTTCAGCTTGATAGGCAAAAACCAGCGAGCTGTACGGACCATTGATGTTATAATCGTAAATGTTAGTCGAACCAACAAGGATGGCACCTTCTTCCAGCTTGATTTTTACGTTCGATTTTAATTCGATGTGGCCGGTGAGATAGCGGCCTACATAAAACACAAGCGTTCCGCCGCCTTTTTCGTGAATGTAGTCGATAGCTTTCTGAATAGCTGTCGTATTCATGGTTGTTCCGTTCGATTTAATTCCGAACAGCGATGCTTTGTAATCGTATGCCGAGACCCGGAGGACGCAAAGCGCGAGCAATGTTAACGTGATGATTTTTAATTTATTCATATCATTTTTTGCTTTTATTTTCAATACAAGGTTACTGGTCCAATTAAACCCATCGACTGAATCGGCTGGTCTTTTGTTTTTTGATTGGTGAATTTTTGTGCTGTTTTATTGTCGGTGAGCGTTTTCATATAATTACCCATTACGGTAACTACGCGAACTTCCAGCTCGTTTTGTCCCTTTTTCAGGAATGGCGCGAGGTTGTAAATTCGTCGTCCATACCATTTTATGCCGCACGATTGCCCGTTCACCAGCACTTCCGAAACACCGAAAACCTGCCCCAAATTGAGGATCGTTTTCCCGGAGCCATCGAAGTTGATGGTTTTGCGGTAAGCAGCTGTTCCGGTGAAATTCACAAACTCGGTATCCTTGATGTCTTTCAGGGTATCCATTTTCAGGCTTTTCACCCAGTTTTCGCGGCTGTGGCGGAATTCAACGTTCCAATCGCTGTTCAGAGTCAGGGCATTTGCACCACTTACCGGCAAGTTTGCCCATTTCTGGCTGGCTTTTTCCTTGCTGAACACAATTAGCCGGGTTTCGGCCGGGCCAAGCTCAAGTGTCAAACTATTGCCATTCAGTTCAATGCCTGAACGTTCGCCGGTTTCCGGGTTCCAAACTTCAGCACGGCGGCCTTTAATAATTTCAGGAGCAAACGAAATTTTACTGGTGTGTGCATCGAATTTGTGTGCGTTTCCGAAGAAAATAATTTCGCTTTGGTCGTCGCTTTGATAGCGCATTTGCATCACAAAACGGTCGGGATTTTCGATGGTCAGGTAATGCGGAAGTGAGTATTTCGTTAAAAGATCGTTGTACCATTCCAGAAATTTATTGTCGGCTGGCTTCTTCACCAAAATGAAACGATCCGGGAATTCTTTGAGCTTCTCGATCCATTGCTGAACCTGCTGGTCTTTTTCTTTATAGTCGGTCAATCCCAGCGATTTTTGCGGATATTTTTCGATGCAGAAAATCCGCCCGCCCGAAGCGACAAAATCGTACAGTTTGGCGGCAGTTTCGGGATTAATGCTGGTTACTTCAGGAAGAAACAGGGTGCCGTATTTTTTAGGACCGTAACACAGTTTGCCGTTTTTCACGGTCGAATCGTTGATGATAATTTCGGTAGTGTAATCGGCTGCACCTCCGGTTTTGTTAATCGACTCCCAGATAATGGAAGTGTATGGAATATTGAGTTTTTCAGGAAACGGATCGGTTTGTACGCCCATTTCGCTCCACATATCGTAATTGGCGGGCAAAATAGCTATGTCGGTGTACATGTCGGCATGTTGAAAAACCGTTGACAAGCGCGCTTTGTAGTTGTTCAGGTACTTAAAATATGGCCACCAATTGTTGTTTTCGTTGTAGTACGAACCATACTGAACCCAGCCAGGGAACGGCGCTTCTGGTGGCGAATAGTTGAACCCGTGCCAAACGGAATGTGTGATTCCTGACATCAGGCTTTGGTCGGAACCGATTTTCAGCAATTCGAGCGTGGTATTGAAAACCAGGTACGTATTGGTCATTTCTTCGCAACTCACAATGCGTTTGCCTGTTAGGTGAGCTGCCGACGAAACATATTTGTCAATCATGGTGTAACCGCGCCCGCGACGATAATCTTCGTCCGACATTTCTTCGCCCAGCTTGTGCTTGAGCCAATTGGTTGTCCACGATTCACCTTCAGGAATATCGTATCCCAGACTTGTTTCGAGCGGGAAAAAACCGCGTCCATAAGCTTGAGCCCGCGATTTGACGTTTTGGTCTTTGCACCATTGCAGGTAGGTTTCGGTGAAGCGCTCGCGCAGCAGTTCAGCTTTAGTCAGCTCAAAATCGAAGCGGACCCGTTTAATTTCTTCGGCAAATTCGGGAGATTTAGTCACCCCATAATTCTCGTCAACCACGGCACCCAACCGGCCTACTTTAAACATGGTAAAAGGCAAATAAGGCATCATATCGTAGCCCCGGCGTTTTTTAAATTCTTCGGCCAAATCGCTCGTCCAGTTACAGCCTTCGAGTTCCATTGAGTCTGTAAAAAACGAGCGGAGATGATTGGACAATGGCCCGGTTTTTTTCTGAATGGTGTCCGACATGCGATCGAGATATTTGCGCACTGCCGATTTGTCGAAATGGTTCAGGATAGAGCCAGCTGCGCCAGGCGCCCCGTTGATAACACAAGCAAACGAGTTGACTTTTACCAACGCATAAAATACATATTTTCCCTCAGGAACGTCTACTTTAATTGTTTCGTTTTTGCATTGGTCCGAAAGTTCAATGACTTGATCCAGGCTGTTCATTGGATCGGGAACAAGCTTGAGCGAGAGAATTTCGCATGTACGCCTTGGATTTACTTCAGTTACACCCGGATCGATGTTTTTGAAAATATTGAATTGCGACGTTTCGTAGGTCATCGGTCCTTCCAGTTTCTCGGCATCAATAATTACCACCTGGGCCCGTTCAGCCACTTCGAGTGATTCAGAACCAAATGGCCAGCCCGAACCAACAATCAGATCGCAGGTCATGTCCAGTTTTTTTGCTTCGGCAAAAGTCACTTGCAACATATCAATCCACTCGTCGCTCAGCCATTTTAGCGATTTTTTGCCTAAATCGTCACCAGTTGACGGGAAAGATATCGGGTTGATTTCCACACCGCCAATTCCGGCCTCTTTCAGCAAGTGTAATTCGCGGATAAGCTCTTTAGCTTCAACTTTATCGCCATTCCACCACCAACGTACAAACGGATGGTATTTTGATTCGGGATTTTTGAACAGTTTATACAGATCGGACACCGACAATTTGGTTTTTTCTGCACCCGTTGCTGATGATCCAAATGCGGACAATGGACCGGCAGCCAGACACCCGGCCGAAACAATTGCGGTGTTGAAAAGGAAAGTTCTTCTCTTCATTGATAATGGTTTATTTGAAATCTGAGTTGGTTTACCTAGATATACCCGTATTACCCGCCAAACCCCTATTTGACTGTGATTCAATTTTGCTGAAACACGAGCAAAAAAGTGGTTCGAAAACCTCAGTATTCAGGTGACAGTCAGATGTTCAACGTGGTTTATATTGGTTCTTTAGCGTATTTTAAAAATAGCCGTTGGTTTCTACTTCGCCGTATTTTAGTGCAATTTCAAGTCGCTTTATCCTGAAGGCATTCGAGCCTTTCTCTTTGAAAGTGATCGTATTATAACCCTGCTTCAGACATTTGGCCGGAACAATAAACGCATATTCCTGTTCTCCCTTTTGTAGGCCACGGGTGCGGTCGTAAAGCTGAACGTATTCGGATTTCTGATTTGCTATTGCGATTCCGTTTACCTGTAAATCGAAATTTGCCAGGTGATTGGTGCGCAAAAACAAGATTGCTTCTTTAGGAATTGTCTTTGCCGGATTGTCTCCTATATAAATGTCGGCTTTGGCAGTGACATTTGCCGAGACCTGAAGCGGGAGCGGAGATACCGGCACCATTCCGTATTCGCCCGAACTGTCGTTTAAGCAGTAGATTTTATTTCGGTATTCCAGCGTTTTCAGCGAGCCCATTTCTTTCAGGAGCGAGGGCGCATTTACCCTGCAAACCTGCCCTCCGTCTTTCGGATGAATGTTCCCGTTGTATTTTGAGTTGTATTCGCCATAATACTGGTTGAACAGGTAAAGCCCATCGGCTCCCTGCGCCAGAATGTGGGAGGCCATTCCGCGCAACATGCCATGTGAATAAGTTTCGCGTTGGCGGTAGCCTCCGTCGTCAATTGAGGCATAGATTGGGATATTTGAAGCACCCAGTTCTTTCCGGAATTTGGCGACTGGTAACGACGGGTCGCCGCGCCAGTGTACGCCAATACTCACGAAGTCGATCAGTTTCAATCGAATCCATTCCTGAATATCGAGCCCTTTGTCGAGGCAAATTTCAATGGTAGGAGGAACCCGAACCGAAAGCAGTATTTTTTTGCCGCGACGGGCCGAAACTGAGTCAACTTTTGCGCGAATATCTTTTACGAGTTGCGTCATCAACGGAGCGTTTTTGCGCCCTTGACCTTGTTTAAAATACACGATAAACCGCATGAAATCGAGATCGAAACCATCGATCATGTCGTATTTTTCGAGTTGTTCTGTAATCATGGCCAGCTTGTGGGCACGCACTTCCTTGTGCGCAAAATCGAGCGCCCGCGAAGCGTTAAACCCCGGAGTGCCGTCGTTTATCCAGTATTGAGTATGATTATACCAAAAATCGGTATAAAGAAGAGGACAGTGCGATGTGGTGTCGTTAAAATGCAGGTCGTTCATCCGGTAGGTGATGAAAGCTTCCATACCGTCCTTTTTTGCCCGATTTAATGATGAAGCAATCAAGTCGGTTCCCTCTTTTTCGAGGTTCAGGAAATTGGTATAAAACCTTTTGAAATTTCGGTAGGATGCTGTATCGTTTCCGCAGATTAAAGTCCCGTTTTTGTCGTCGCAGAACAAACGGTTGTACTTAGACCGATAATACGGGAAATCGCTGCCGCTGCACATCATGTAGGTGGTTACCTGCGAATTGGACACCATATCAACATAGGCATTTAAGTCTGCCATACAAAGAGGGCGTTTGTGAAACCAATAGTTTCCCAGCGCATCGGTACCATCGTTGTTGTGAATGATGCGGTAGGACGATTTTTTGTCGCTTTCTGTGGCATTTACTTGTCCTGATACTATGAGTAAAACAATAAAAAAGAGTAAAATATTCCACTTCGGGATTATTCTTGATAATTCCATGCTCGTTGAGTTAATAAATGTGGGAGAAAAGTGGAAAAATTAGGAGTTAATTAAAGGGTAGAGTACAAAACTCTACCCTTTATATTTAAATTCAATGAATCGAAAAAATTAGTTTTGGACACAAAGAGGGTTATATAACATTTCGTTTTCAGGTATCTGAAGTGTCATTTTAGAAACGTTGTAAGTACCTTTATCAACATGGTTGCTTGAATTTGTGCGGTCAACAGACATTCCCCAGCGTTTGTTGTTGTAGAATTCACGTCCGCCTTCACCCCAAAGTTCGATACGGGTTTGTAATTGAACCATTTGTAAGGCTGTTAATCCCGACATTCCAGGATAATTATCACAAGTTAATATATTTGCACCTGTTCTTGTGCGGGCTTTTAATAAAACATTTAATGTTGTTTTAGCGCCGTTACTGTCGCCTGATTGGGCCTGAGCTTCTGCCTTCATTAAAAGAACTTCGGATGACCGCATATAAAAACAAGTTACAGTACCTGCGTTCTTTTTGTCGTTTGTTCCTATGCCGTGAGTAGCAGCAAATTTCAGGTTTGTATAGGCAGGAATGTATTTAACAGTTCCGTTTGACGGATAAGCATAATCTCCAAATGCTGTTGCCATAAAACAATCTTTGCGATAATCGTCGCTGGCAATCTTGTCATACAAACGGTTATCAATCCGTTCGAAGCCTTCACCTAAACCACCATTTCCTTCGGCAAATGGGTTCATCCATAGGTTATGTTGGGTTATTGCAGTTCCTACAGGAAATCCCAGAATAACCTCAGGATTAACATTGTTGTAAAGAAACCCGTTTTTTTCAGGCCTGATTTCAGGAGCAGTAGCTGTACCAACATTGTTAACGCCTCCGTAAACACTTTGTCCCATTAAGGTTGGGTAATTGGCGAGAATAGCATTACATGACGAAATTGCTGTTGTCCAGTCGCCAGTAATCAATGATACTCTTGCCAATAGGAAGTTTGCTACACCTAAATCAATATCAGTTACATCAGATGTTGTATAACCTTTGCCTGATTCTGTCAATAAAGTAACAGCCTGGGTAAGGTCTTTTTTTATGAAATTATAAGAATCAACCGAAGAAGAACGAGCTTTAGATTCCTGGGTCGGAGAATAATAATCATAAAGCATGATTCCCAACTTGTCTTTCCCTCCCTGGAGGTACGAATCCTGGTAATTTTCCATTAGGCAGTTGTAGGCATAAGCCCTGACAACTAACCCTCTGGCTTTATATTCCTTAAGCAGGGCGTTTGATCCAACGGTAGCATCATCTAAAAATGCCAACATTTTATTGGCTGTAGTGATTTTATTCCAATAAGAAATCCAGTAAGCATTGTTTTTGTCAATAGCACCTGAAGTAAAATCGCGGAGAAAATATTCATCAGCGCCGAAAATCGTCAGGTTTTTGGCGCCAAATACAACATCATTTCCTTCCAGATTTCTCATAACATCCATTCCCTGATCGGTTCCGTAACGTGTTTCAGAGCTTGAATTGTTACCTGCGTTAAATTGCAGGGGCATAGTGTTTGCCATGCTTCCCATGATTAGTGCGATCTTGGTAGCGTCGCCCGAAGCCAATATCTCTTTAATTTGCTCATCGGTAATACTATTAGCCGGAGTAAGCTCCAATTCTTTTGAACAGGAGAATGACAATATACCGGCCAAAAGTGCTATGCTTAATATATTCTTTTTCATCTGTTTATAATTTGTTTTTTAATTGCCAGATGGAACTAGCCATTACAATTATTCCCCTGAGTGTGAGGTTATCTCTTATGGCTCGTTTCATGTGTTCTTTAATTTTAAATTTTCGATTATTATATATCAAGGTTAACACCGAATGAAATTGTGCGCATAGTAGGATATGAATAGGCGCCAACTTCAAAACCACCAACCAAAGACATACGCGGATCAATACCTGAATGGGAAGCTTTCATCCAAAGATTATCGCCGGAAATATAGACTCGTAAGTTCCTGATCCCTATTTTTTTCAATGTTTCATCGGGAAGGTTATATCCAAATGTAACGTTTTTGATGTTTAAATATGATGCATTAAACAAAGCCATATCGGTATATAACCAGCTTCCAAAGGTAGCTCCATCACCATAAGTATTTCCATACATTGCCATTGGGAATTTTGCATTTGTATTTTCAGGAGTCCAGGTGTTACCTATTAATTCTGATGACAATGCACGCCCAATGCTATTATTCAGATACAACCCGTTGCCATATTCTGTACTAAAGAATTTTCCGCCAATCTGATATGCCAGCTGAGCGCTAAAATCGAAGTTTTTGTATTTTAAGGTTGTGCTAAATCCACCAATCCAGTCAGGAATTGAGCTACCCATCTCGTAACGGTCGGCGGTAGAATAGTTGGTTGTTTTGGCATCTCCACCAACTGCAATCTCAGAGTATAATCCTTTGGTGTGGTCGGCCTCGGTTACGCGATGATAAAACAATGGGAGTCCTGTACTTTGGTCAACACCGCCATATTTGAACATATAGATGTTGTAGTAATCTTTGTTTATACCTCTTAAGTAACTTATACCAGAGGCGCCTCCGGTTCCAGCGGCACTCCATCCGTCAGCAGCTGCAGTCCAGTTCCCGTTTAATGCACTTGATCCAACTCCAGCCGGAACTTTCTTTAAAACAGTAGTATAGTGGGTGCCGTTTAAGCCGATTGACCAGAATAAATCCTTCTTTTTAATTAAGTCGATATTTAATTCAATTTCAATACCGCGGTTTCTGATTTTAGCCGAGTTTTTATCGATAGATGATTGACCCATAGATAAAGCAATTGGCTGTGCCCATATCGCGTTTACGCAGTCTTTGTTATAGAAATCTAATGTTCCATGTACAAAATTGAATAAACCAAAGTCGATTCCGGCATCAATAGTATGAGAATTTTCCCAGGTTAATCCATCGTTGGCAAAATTACCCTTGGTTAAAGTGAAAGAAGATGGAGTGCCGGTTCCCGAAGTACTTGAAGTATATATCGCACCATACGACCAGGTTTGGTAGCCCGAATAGTTTGCCACACCGTTTTGGTTTCCAACAACGCCATAGCTGGCCCTGATTTTCAGATTGTCCAACCAGTGTTTGGTTGATGCCATAAACTCTTCGCTTGAAGCTCTCCAACCTCCGCCTAACGACCAGAATGTTCCCCAGCGGGTTGAATTGTATTTAAATTTTGAAGATCCGTCGCGACGAATAGAAGCTTCAGCATAGTATTTCTCGTCGTAAATATAATTAACACGTCCAAGATAACTTTCCATGGCATTGGCATATTCAGTACCACCATTACCTGCGTACGTTCCACCAATATTCTGGCCTACAAAGTTTGTGAAAGCCACAAATCCGGGAACCAATTCGTAAGAAGATCTGTAGTTAAGGTTTTCCAGGCTGTATTTGTTAAATTCATGTCCGGCTAGCCCATCAACATGGTGTTTACCAAACTCGTGATTGTAGGTCAACAATTGCTGAGTATTAAAGATGGTAACATTTTGATAGGTTTTACCAAATGCTCCAACACCAGGTGCATTTCCGGTTTCGCTTTGCCAGTAACGTGTACGTGTTTCGTGGTATTTTTCTAAACCAAGATTGGTAGTAAATTTAAAGTCTTTTAAAAACTTTATTTCGGCATACGAACGGGTTACAATATCGCTTGATTTACGAATGTCCTGGTCGGTATCCAAAATAGTAAGGATATTGGACGAGCTTAGTGATGTTCCTGTTAATCCGAGTGGAGAATAAGTATCTCCCGCATTAACATGTACTTTCTTTTCTCCGTTGGTATAAATAAGATTACCATCCTGATCATGGGCATAAAGTTGGATTAAAGGACTTTGTCCGTTAATGAACCTAAATACGTTTGCAACAGCCGAGCCGGGATTACGGCCATAGCGTGTGGCAGGTGATTGAGTTGTACGGTATGAATAGGCAACATTTGTTCCAACTTTTAACCAGTCGTATAGCTGAGCATTGATATTGGAACGGCCATTATAACGGTTGAAACTTGAACCCCTGATATAGGAAGGATCTTCCAGATAACCCAACGAAAGGAAATAATCTACTTTCTCATTTCCTCCTGAAGCAGATATGTTGTATTCCTGTCTAAGTTTGCTTTCAAGTAAATATTTGTCGTAGTTATCGTTGTAAAGTAATTTGGCGTTTGGGTTTAATTTTCCATCAGTATTTACCAAATAGGCACCCGACATAGACGAACTTGCAGTAGCTCCTGTTCCTGTTGTTGTATAAACTGCCCCCGGAACATTGTAAAGCATCCAGTTTCCTAAGTCGTTTCTGGAGAAAGTTGATGTTGAACCTGTATAATCGAAAAGGTGAGCGCTGGCAAACTGTGCAGCAGCTTCGGACGACATGTTTGGGTTTTGAACATTAGTTGTATAGTTTTTAGCCATACCCGAACCAGCAACACCGTATCTTACCGAATTATAAATGGCTAGCCATGCATATTCATAAATATCTTTTGGATCAGATATTTTATCATATTTGTAAGGCCCAACCTGGTTAACACCCCATCGTCCTTCGAATGAGATTTTTGTTTTTCCTTTGGCTCCTTTTTTTGTGGTAATTAAAACGACGCCGTTAGCCCCGCGTGATCCATATAATGCTGTTGAAGCTGCGTCTTTCAAAATAGTAACATTTTCAATGTCTTTAGAACTGATTGTGGCTAATGGATTGTCATTTTGCGCAGGGACCCCATCAATTACAACCAAGGCGTTTGCATAATTCTGGCTGGAAGAACCTAACCCACGAATACGGATACCCATGTCGAGGCCAGGCTGACCGTCAACTGCCGAAACCTGTATGCCAGGAGCTGCGCCTTCCAATGCTTTGGAAACTGTTGAGTTCGACTGAGATGCAAGAATTTTGTTGTCAACTGTACTAATAGAACCTGTTAAATCTTTTCTTTTGGTGGTTCCATAAGCAATGGCAACAACCTCGTCAATGCCAACAGTTTCTTCTTCCATCACAACATTAACTGACGATTTACCGGAAATTTTTATTTCCTGCGATTTATAGCCAATAAATGAAAAAACAATTGTTGCATTCTCCGGAACATTGTTCAATGTATAATTACCCTCAACATCGGTTATTGTTCCTGTTGATGTTCCTTTTATTGATACAGAAGCTCCGGGAAGTGGAAATCCGCCTGACTCAGTAACTTTCCCTGTTATTACTTTCTTTTGCTGATTCGTTCCAGTTTGAGAAGAATTTGCTTCATCTTTAGGCTTTAGCACAATAAAGTTGTTGTCAAGAACTTTATACTCAATGTTTTTATTGTCGAATATCTGGTCGAGAATTTCCACAATGCTGGCATTGTTTACGTTTACTCCAACTTTCGATTCAACGTTTAATTTCTTTTCTTCATAGAAGAACCGAAATTCGCTTTTGTTTTCAATTTGTCTAAGCGCTTCTCTGATCGTGATTTCTTTTTCGTTCATGTTGAAGTGCTTATTTTGGGAATAGACTGATGCCACACTTTGCATTATTCCCAGAACCATTAAAAATAGAGCTAGCTTCATGATCAATAAACCTTTCTTAACCATCCTTGCCCAACAAGGATGATCCTTAGTTCGTTTTTTTTTCATAACTTTGAAAACATTTTGGTAGTTAAACATTGTGCCAACCGACTGCTAATCAACGGGCACGATAATTGATTATCCTTAAAGCCGGTAAATGCTGCTAACATTTTCCGGCTATTTTTTTATTTCTTCGAATAAAGGACAATGGTATCTCCTTTATGTTCAAATTTTATGGTTGAGGCATACGTTAATGCTTCGAGCATCGTATTCAAATCTTCATCTTTTATCGATCCCGAATACTCATGATTTTTTGCCTCTGCATCGCCAAAAACGATGTTTATATTGAACCTTCTTTCCAGTTTCTTGGCCAGTTCCCCAATCGTTTCGCCTGCTATTGTAAATCGTCCTTTGGTCCAGTCGGTGTACCTGAAATCGCCAATTTTCTCTTTGCTCGATTGTTTGGTTGTTAAATTATAACAATATAACTCACTGGGAATCAAATAAACAGGGGTTGAGTCCGTTTTGCTTATTTTTACTTTTCCTTTTTGGAGGAAAGTCGTGTACAATGAGTCGTTGGGATAACAACATACGTCGAAACTTGTACCTAAAACTTCAACATTGTAACCAGGCGTTTCAACAATGAATGGATGAAGAGAATCGGGCTTAATCTCGAAAAAACCTTCTCCTGATAAATTTACTTTACGTTTACCCGATGCTGACAACGTTGATTCGAATCGTAAATGCGAATCACTGTTTAACTGAACCATTGACCCATCGGGTAAATGCACCGAACTTCGTTCTCCCTTAGGTACATAAATTTCGGTGTATTTCGGGTTTGAATTGATGGATTTCTGCGACAGAAAATATCCCAATGCGGCTGATATCCCTACGATTAATAATATTCCAGCGGCGTAACTGATAAATTGTAGTAGGCGCCTTTTCCGCAGCCCGGTAATGTTTTCCTGGTAAATCATCTCCATAATCCGGTCGATCTCTTGTCGCTTTTGGAACGAATTTATCTCCAGGTTTAAGCCTGATAATATCCAGATGTTTTTAAGACGGCTAATTTCTTTTTCTTTTTCTGCCGAATTTTTTGTCCAATTTAAAACTTCAGCAGTTTCTTCTTCGTTAGCCTGGCCCGAAATATATTTTATAAGTAATTCTTCAGTCATTATATTTGGTTTCTATGTATGAAACGAACAACTCAAAAAATACCCTGAGTGAAAATTGAAAAAAATAAAAAAGAGTGAAGAAATCAGATTTTTAAATGTGTGGAACTTTTGTTTGTTGACAATCGCTTAGAAAAGAATGAAAGATAAAAAATAGATTTATCGATTCAGGGAACTTGCGTTCCAGCGCTAATCGTATAGTTTTTAGTGCTTTAGTTAAATGGCTTTCTATCGTTTTTTCTGAAAGCATCAACGATTGGCTTATTTCTTTGTTATTCATTCCTTTAACCCTGCTCATAATGAAAACTCTCTGGCATTGTTCCGGTAATCCGTTTATTGTCCGGTCTATTTCATCCTGAATTTCCAATGCAAATAAATCGTCGAGAATAGGATCAGTAAGGGCTTCAAAATTTTCAGACAACCTGCGATATTCTTCCTGTTTGTCTGTTCTGAATTGCAACATTAACTTCTCCCTGCGTATAAGGTCAACACATCTGTTTCTGGTTAATGTAAACAAGTAAGCATTTAAATTGGTATCAGCCGAAAGCTTTTGCCGGGCATCCCAGAGTTTTAAAAAAACATCCTGGAGAACTTCTTTCGTATTTTCAGGGTTATTTAAATATCCGTTGGCAAAATTATACAACCGGTTGTGCCAGTGTTCGACAATGTGGCGGAAATCTTTTTCATTTCCTGACACTAAACCAAACAGAAATTTATCGTTTTCCTTCATCCGGTTGAGAAAATGCTAAAAATAGGTCAGTTTTTATAAAACCCATTAAATTTGTATCTACCTGTAAAGTAAAATCAGAAATCATTAACATGGGGTCAGTTATTGCGAATTTTTAGATGCCTGATTTTATTATCACAGCTTGATCTTTGTATTGAAACCTAAACTCTGAATTATGAAACGTAACGTATCTGTATTGGTTATCTGTATTTTATTTTTAAGCCATGTTGAGGCAAAACGCTGTGACTCTCTGAAAATATGGTTTAACCATCCGGCGCAAAAATGGGACGAAGAAGCATTGCCGGTTGGGAATGGCCGAATGGGCGCCATGTTATTCGGAGGTGTTGAAAAAGAACGTATCCAGTTTAATGAGCAGAGTTTATGGTCGGGCGATAACAACTGGGATGGCGCTTATGAAACTGGAGATCACGGATTTGGCTCCTATCGCAATTTTGGCGACATCAATCTCGAATTTAAGTCGCCCGGTAAGCCCGAAGACTATTCCCGAAGCCTGGATATTGTTACCGGAATTCATACTACCAAATTTAAAATAGATGGGGTGAGTTATCAGCGCGAAGCTTTTGCCAGTCAACCCGATCAGGTGATGGTATTTCGATATACTGCCGGTAAGGAAGGGATGCTTTCAGGACAGATTCAAATTTCATCGGCACAGGGAGCAAAAAGTATTGCCGGGAAAAATATACTGATGTTTTCAGCCGAAATGCCCAATAAATTGAAATATGCTGCCGAAGTAAGGGTTGTTTCTGAAGGCGGAAAACTTACTTCGAAAGAAGATGCTCTTGTATTCGAAAGTTGTAACTCGTTGATTTTATACGTTGACGCCCGAACCAATTACAAACCCGATTATAACTCGGGATGGAGAGGCGATGATCCGCTCCCGGCTGTCGAAAAAGAGCTTTCAGCAGCATCGGCAAAATCATACGAGCAGCTAAAAAACAGGCACGTAGCCGATTTAAGCCGCCTGACAAAAGCTGCCCAAATCAATATTGGGGAAACTTCCGCCGAAATATTGGCATTGCCAACCAACGAACGGTTAAAAAAATATGGTGACGGCGGGAACGACCCGGATTTGGAAGAAACGATGTTTCAATACGGGCGTTATTTGCTGGCCAGCTCTTCGCGTCCAGGCGGATTGCCAGCCAACCTTCAGGGTCTATGGAACGACAGCAATACACCTGCCTGGGCCAGCGATTACCATAACAACATCAACATTCAGATGAATTACTGGGCCGCCGAAAGTACCAACTTATCCGAATGCCATATTCCATTAATCGACTATATTGTGGCACAGTCCGAACCATGCCGAATTGCCACCCGTAAAGCTTTTGGCGAACAAACCCGGGGTTGGACTGCCCGAACCAGTCAGAATATTTTTGGAGGGAACGGCTGGGAATGGAACATCCCCGCCAGTGCCTGGTATGCACAGCACGTATATGAGCATTGGGCATTTACACGCGACAACGAATATTTGAAAAAAACAGCTTATCCTATCCTGAAGGAAATTTGCCAGTACTGGGAAGATCGGCTCAAAGCGTTGCCTGATGGTTCGTTGGTGGTTCCCATGGGCTGGTCGCCCGAGCACGGTCCACGCGAAGACGGTGTGATGCACGATCAGCAACTGGTTTGGGATTTATTCCAGAATTATCTTGAAGCAGCTTCGGCCTTAGGCGTTGATCAGGACTACCAGAAAAAAGTAGCCGAAATGAAAGATCATCTGGTATCCAACAAAATTGGCAAATGGGGCCAATTACAGGAGTGGCAGGAAGATCGTGACGACCCGGACGACCAGCACCGTCACACGTCTCATCTGTTTGCCGTGTATCCCGGAAGGCAAATCAGCACTGCCAAGACTCCCGACCTGTCCAAAGCTGCTATCATTTCATTACGCAGCAGAAGCGGAAACTACGGGAAAAATACAAATACTCCATTTACTGTAGAATCAACCATTGGCGACAGCCGCCGTTCGTGGACGTGGCCCTGGCGCTGTGCTCTTTGGGCAAGACTTGGCGAAGGCGAACGCGCCGGGATCATGGTAACCGGCTTGCTAAAATACAATACACTGCCAAATTTGTATTGCACCCATCCACCATTCCAGATGGACGGGAACTTTGGTATATCGGCAGCAATGGCCGAAATGCTGATTCAGAGCCATGCCGGAGAAATCAACTTATTGCCGGCAATTCCGAAACGGTGGGCTAATGAAGGTTCGTTTTCAGGTCTTTGTGCCCGAGGTGGTTATGTGGTCGATTGCACATGGAAATTAGGAAAAATCACTTCATTTCATGTTCGGTCAAAATTCAAAGATCCGGTCAAAATAAAGATGAATGGCGAGGTTAAAGAGGTAATTCCTGAGACAATGAAATAATTGTAATAGGAATGAAATAATGTCGTTGGGTTATTGTTTTACCTGACTCACGCCGAAGTCTGCGATGCTTTGCCTCTCTTTTTCGAGAGAGGGGCGGAACAGCCGCGTTGCGGCTGTCGGGGTGGGTACTTTTAAAATACGACAATAAATTATTCTTATTCACTGTTGTCCGGTTAAAATTTTCTTAGTTATCCGTAACCTAATAATTTAAAGGCATTCCAGAAGATAACGCCACTACGTGGCTTACATTATTTATCATGCCTATTTTCTACAAAGATTAAACAGCTACGCTGTCAACTCCTCAGCAACGTAGTTGCTAAATCTTTGTAACACAGTGGTATTGGTTTAAAGTATTGAGCAACGTAGTTGCGACATCTTGTAATACTCCAGTTTTACCGGACAACAGTGATTCTTATTACTTAGTTGCACCCGATTTCGATGTTGGCATGTTTTACAACAAGATGAAATCTGTCTCATTTCAGAATAAATAGACTATCATTGCGTCAACAAGACGCATTAGGATTTTTTAAATGCTTTTTTTGTTTTAACTTCATAACCACAAACAAAATCCATCATTCAATGAAACAAAATTCGAACAATGGGCTGAACAGACGTGACTTTTTGGGACTGTCAGCTCTTGGCCTTACCGGCCTAACTATTTTGCCAAGCTGGACTATGGCCGACGGAACCCGCATCGCTCCAAGCGATCGCGTAGTTATGGGCTTTATCGGTCTGGGTCAGCAGGGAATAAACGACTTTGGCAGTTTTTCGAGCGTTCCGGGAGTTCAGATTGCTGCTTGCTGCGACGTTGACAGCATGAAGCAGCAACGTTTCAAAAAACGCGTTGAAGCATGGCAAGCCAGCAAGTCGGTTGCAAGTCGTTGCGACATGTACGAACAATACGAAGAGTTGCTCGAACGTAAAGACATCGATGCTGTTGAGGTTTGTACGCCCGACCATTGGCATGCTTTGATGACTATTCATGCTTGTCAGGCCGGAAAGGATGTGTATGTGCAGAAACCGCTGTCGTTTACCATTACCGAAAGCCTTCAGATGGTAAAAGTTGCCAATGCCAACAAACGGATTGTTCAGGTGGGAAGCCAGCAACGTTCGAGCAAAGAATTCCAGAAAGCTATTGAATTGGTTCAGGCCGGAAAAATCGGACACATCGAAAAAATATACGCCAAAGTAGGCGATCCGCCAAAACCGCTCGATTTACCTGAACAGCCAATTCCGGGGAACCTCAACTTTAACCTTTGGATGGGCCCGCTGAACGATCCGAAAGTTCACTATCATCCAGATTTGTGTCCTCCGATTTCGATTGAACCCGAAGAACGCGAAAAACTTTGGGGTGCATGGCGCTGGTACCGCGAAACCGGTAATGGGTTCACTGCCGACTGGGGTGCGCACATGTTTGATATCGCTCAGGCTGCCATTGGCATGGATGGTTCGGGCCCCGCGCTGATTACACCCAAAGGATACAACGGCCAACCTTACCTCACATTCAAATACCTCACCGGTGTTGAAATGACCGAACAACCTTACCTGGAAGATATGCCAGGTGCGCAAGGTATCAAATTCATTGGCACAAACGGCTGGATTGAAGTGGCCCGTGGTTACCTGGCTTGTTCCGATGCATCGTTGGTTCCGGCTGAATTGGCCGGAAGACGCCCAAAGAACTTAACTCCGGAAGAACGCAAAAAAATGTTCGAAGAAATGCAAAAGAGTGCAGCCAAAGGAAGCGGAAGCTTCGAAATCAGCTCGCCTCACATGCAAAATTTTGTTGATTGTGTACGTTCGCGCAAAAAGCCAATTGCTTCAATTGAAGTGGGTTGCAGCACAGCCATCACTTGCTGCCTCGGAAATATGGCTACGGAACTTCAGCGCCCTGTAAAATGGAATCCTGCCACTTTGAGTTTTGGCGACGACAAAGAAGCCGAAAATCATCGCCTGTACTACTACGAATACCGCAATCCGTATAAACTTTGCAAATAACCTGAACCTAAATACAAAACAATGGAAACAAAACGCGAATTTTTGAAGAAACTCACTTTACTCACTGCCGGTGGTTTTATGGCTGGAAGTGTAGCTCCGGCAATAGCTTCGGTTAAAAGTAGTTCTTCGGTAGCTGGTAAAAAATCGGTTGGTCTTCAGATTTATTCGTTGGGAAAAGAACTTACCGATGATGTGCCTGGCGGAATGAAAAAAATAGCAGATATTGGATATACTCATATTGAATTGGCTGGCTATGGCAACCGCAAGATGGGTCAATACGAAGTTGGTGAATACCGTAAGATTGTTGACGGCGCTGGTTTGAAAATTACCAGCTCGCACGTCAATCCAATGGATCGCAAATTTACTGCAGATAAAGTTGCAGGCATTCTGGATTGGTGGAAGCAAACCGTTGAAGATCATGTGAAACTGGGTGTAACAACTTTGGTTCAACCCATGATGCCAAGCATCGAAAATCACGACGATGTAAAGATCGTTTGCGAAGTTTTCAACAAAGCTGGAGAAATTGCTAAAGCTGCCGGAATCAAATGGGGCTACCACAACCACAACATGGAATTTAAACGGATTGCAAAACCTGGCGAAACACCGCCATCGGGCCCATTTGCGGCATTCATACCGTTTGGCGACATTATTTATGACTTGCTGCTCGCCGGAACCGATCCAAACCTGGTTTTCTTCGAAATGGATGTTTACTGGACCGTGATGGGACAAGCCGATCCTCTCGAATATTTCGAAAAACACCCGACCCGATTCCCGGTTCTGCACATTAAAGATCGTGCGGTATTGGGCCAGTCGGGAATGATGAATTTCGAAAATATCTTCAAAAAAGCCTATGCCAACGGATTGAGCGATTACTACGTTGAAATTGAAAAAGTGAAAACTGGTATCACTCAGTTTGAAGGGGTTAAAGGCTGCTACGATTATTTGAATAATGCACCGTTTGTAAAATAGCTCTGTTGAAAAATAAGGTATTGAATTATAGATATTTATAAAATTATACTTTAATTTAGAGGAGGAAAAAATCAAGTTAATTTTTTGATTTTTCCTCCTTTGGTTTAAATGGCAACAAATTGTTGTTTCATCTACAATAACTAAAAACAACTGTCGGCGACTGGCATGGACGATCAGCAAATTTGGAGTAGGATAGTCGGTGGTAATGTTGAGGCGTTGCAAGTTTTGCACGACCGGTACTACTACCCGATGTGGTTGTGGACCAGCAAATATACCCGTGACAAAACCTTGTCAGAAGAACTGGTTTCTGATTGTTTCATCAAACTTTGGGAGCGTCGCCAATACATTGTTATCGAAAAATCGCTTAAGTCGTACCTTTACCTGATGCTTCGAAACCAGATTGTAAGTCTGTCACGCCAATCAAAAAATATTTTGTTTGTTGGGCTCGATAAGCTTCCTGACATGCCAGACGAGTCAGAGGTATTCCGGCATGAGTATTACGCGTCACTTTATAAAGCTATTCAGCGAATGCCCGAGCAACGCCGACGGATATTAGAGCTTGCCGCATTCGAATCACTTACCTACAAAGAAGTTGCCGAAAAGCTCAATATTTCGGTTAACACCGTAAAAACTCAAATGGGGCGTGCCTACCAGTTTCTCAAAGAAGAACTCGACCCCAATCATTTCCTTTTATTCCACGTGTTTGTTGAGAAATAAGTAATGAGCACAATTTATTGCCGTATTTTATTTCGGACTCACCCCACGTCCGCTAGCGGACGTCCCCCCTCTCTACGAGGTAGAGAGGGGAAAAGCGAGCGTTGCGAGCTTGGGGTGAGTCAATAAAACAACGAAGAAATAATACGACACTTATTTATTCTTAAAACTTAGCATATTCCCAGTTTTCTATTTTTTAGGCAATTACGCCAGTATATTTCTTTCCCGAATAAATTTTTCAACTTAACCTGAAAAAATCTTTCTTCGCTGTCACCCTCGTCTGGTCTTTTTTGCGTCGTTAGGAATATACAACGTATTCCAATGGAAAAGAATGAACAATCATTTTGGGATTTGGTAGCCGGTAAACTGCACGGAGAACTCAGCGGGGAAGAAATTACCCGGCTGGAGCAGGAAATGACTGATCCGGCCAAACAGCGGCTTTTTGATAAAAGTGCCCACATTCACGAAGACCTGAAAGAAGTCGGACCGTTACGCGCCGCCAATAAATCGGATTCGTGGGAAAGCATTGAAACAGCCGTTAGCCGGGCCCGGATTTACCGAATTTCAGGAGCAATCCTGAAATATGCCGCCATTCTTTTGGTTGCGTTCCTTTCAGGAGTGTATGTTCATTCATTATTTAGCCCGAAAGACAATGGAGTTCAGTATGCCGAAATGGAGGTGATGTACGGACAAACCGGGCATTTATTCCTGTTCGATGGAACCGAAGTTTGGCTGAATTCGGGTACAAAATTGAAATATCCAAACAAGTTCAATCAGAACGAACGCGATGTGTTTGTTGAAGGGGAAGCTTTTTTCAAGGTTAAACCTAATAAAAAGCTTCCCTTTAAGGTAAAAACAGGTAAACTCGAAGTTCAGGTACTTGGAACCTCATTCAATGTAACAGCTTATCCAACAGAAGATAAGCAATCCATCTTTCTGGTCGAAGGAAGTGTGCAAATCAATAATAACGAAGGCAATAAAATCGGAGAAATTACACCGGGACAAATGGCCGTAAAAGCCAATGACAGCCAAGACATTCAGGTACAAAATGCTGATCCGTATTTCTATACCAGCTGGAAAAACGGGAAAATCATATTTAATGCGGAAAAGCTGAGCGACATTGCTCAAAAGATGGAACGCTGGTTTAATGTCGAAATCCGGTTCGATCAGGAATCGCTTAAAGATTACAATTTTTCAGGAACAATACTACGGAATAAGCCAATCGATCAGACCATTATGGCGATGGAACAACTGGCGCCAATCCGTTTTCAATACACTGTACGACCGAACGAAAAAAACTTAATACTAATCAAATCAAAATAAACTTACTGACTATGGGATAAAAAGAAGGCGGTGAGGTGCTTGGACCCACTTCACCGCCGGAAAATAAAACAATAATTGTTTCATTTTAAACTACACAAACTTATGAAAAAACATCGAGAATGTGACAGTCATGTCTGGCTGTTAAAAAAACTATTACGTATTATGAAACTAACTAGCTTTTTAATTCTTGTTTTTGTAATCACGGTAAATGCCTCGGTTTATTCTCAATCTACGAAACTGAGCATCAATGTAAAGAAAGGTACTTTTGTTGATGTGCTGAAGCAGATTGAAAGCCAGTCGGAGTACTACTTTTATTACAACAACGACGAAGTAAAGGCATTGAAAGACGTTACGATCAGCGTCAATAAAAAAAACATTCAGGAAGTTCTGGAAGAGTTACTCAACGGCACAAACCTCGAATATAAAATCATCGACCGTTACATCGCTCTGAAGAAAAAGAATGAGGGTGGTGCAGAAGCGGTTGTTCAGCAGCAAAAATCAATCTCCGGAAAGGTTGTCGATTCAGCCGGAAGTCCTTTGCCCGGCGTTACAGTTGTAGTGAAGGGAACAACAAACGGCACAATCACCGATTTTGATGGTGTTTATACGATAGCCAGGATTCCTGAAAAGGCGACTCTCCTGTTTTCTTTCGTCGGAATGAAATCGGTGGAGGTGGAAGTTGGATCGCAGAAGTCGATCAATGTGACGTTGGTTGAAGAAACCATTGGTATTGAAGAAGTGGTAGCGATTGGATACGGTACCGTGAAAAAGAGCGATTTGGCGGGTGCCATTTCGCAGGTGAAATCCGCCGACATGGAAAACCGTACCATCGTTCGCGCCGAACAGGCTTTGCAGGGAAAAACTGCAGGTGTTCAGGTTATCCAGACATCAGGAGCGCCCGGAGCAAACCCAACCATCCGCGTTCGTGGTTTCAGTTCAAACTCATCGTCCGACCCACTTTACGTTGTCGACGGTTTGCGAACAGACAATATCAGCTCGATCGACCCCAACAACATCGAGTCGATGGAAGTATTGAAAGATGCTGCTTCGGCTGCTATTTATGGCGCTCAGGCCGGGAATGGTGTGGTTTTGATTACCACCAAGAAAGGGAAAAAGGGCGAAGGAAAAATCAGCTACGATTTCCAGTATGTAACCAACAAACTGGTTCGCATTCCGAAAGTGATGAATGCCCAGGAATATGTGAATTACATGACAGAAGCCAACTTCATCACTCCTGCCGAAATCTCGGCATACTGGGATGGAAAAACCGATACCAACTGGGCCGATGTAGCTTTCGAAAATTCAATCATGCAGAAACACAACCTCAGTTTTATGGGCGGAAACGAAAGAGGTTCGTACAACCTTTCGTTATCGTACCTCGACCAGAACGGTATTGTGCGTGGCGACGATGACATTTACAACCGCATAACTGCTATGGCCAATGCCGATTACAACATCAACAACTGGCTGAAAGTGGGTACAAACAACATTGTTGAGCGCTGGAAAAGTAAATCGGTAACTGAAAATTCCGAATATGGTAGCCTTTTGGCTTCTGTTTTAACAATGGACCCGCTCACTCAACCTTATTTTGATGCCAATAACCTGCCCCAATATATGAAAGACCTGATCAATTCAGGAAAAACTTTGCTGAAAGACGACAGTGGCAGATATTACGGCTTGTCGCAGATTTATAAGTCGGACAATGTGCATCCGCTGTTGATGCGCGACCGCACCGACACTAAAAACGAAGGAGCCAGTGTAATGGGAACGATTTTCGCTGAAATGCGGCCAATCAAAAACCTCACCATCACTTCGAAATTGGGTTATCGCGGTTCTTTCACCGGAGCGTATAATTTCAATTACATCTATTACGCCAACGACGTTACCAAAAACGACCAGATTAATGTTGGACGCACCAATGCCAACGCCATTTACTATCAATGGGAGAACTTCGCAAACTATTTGTACACCCACGGAAGTCACAGCCTGACAACCATGCTGGGTATTTCGTATTCCGAACCCTATTCGACAACAGTTACGGCCAGCGGTAACGCCATTACCAAAGACGATCCGCTTTACCGCGATTTGAATTACCTCACTGCAACTGCAACCAAAACAGTTTCGGGCGGATATTCTGATGTTGGCCGCCAGTTCTCGTATTTCGGCCGTTTTATTTACAATTATGGCGACAAATACGTGCTTCAGGGTTCGTTACGCCGCGATGCAAGCGACTTGTCCATCCTTCCTTCAGGAAATCGTTGGGGAACATTCCCTGCTCTTTCTGCCGGCTATACCATTTCAAACGAAGATTTTTTCCCGAAAAGCACTCCAATCAATATGCTGAAACTGCGTGCAAGCTGGGGGCAAAACGGTAGTACCGGTCCGCTAGGAGGTTTTGCTTATCGTGCATCCATTGGTACCATTGGTTCATATCCATACAGCGATGCCATTTCGTACCAAATCGGATCTGCTCCGTCAACATTGAGTAACCCGCAATTGAAATGGGAAACTTCGGAACAGCTCGACTTTGGGTTCGACCTTCGCGCATTTAAAAGCCGCTTGTCATTTGGCTTCGATTATTTCGACAAGAAAACTAAGGATCTGCTTGTAACCATCACACCTCCTTATGAAACAGGTGTGGCTTCAACTGCTGTAAACGCCGGAAACGTATCGAATAAAGGGTTTGAATTTGAACTGAACTGGAGCGAAAAAATCAGGGATTTCAGTTACAGTATTCACGGAAACCTGGCAACACTGAAAAACAAGGTAACTTACCTCGATCCAAGTATTTCAAGGATAAATGGAGCTAAATTTCATACACAAGAAGGAATTACCGTTTTTGAAAAGGGTTATCCGGTTTGGTACATGCGTGGCTATAAATTGCTCGACATCAACGATAAAACAGGTGATCCTGTTTTTGCCGATACCAACAACGATGGAACAATAACCGACGACGATAAAGTGATGCTGGGTAGCGGTATTCCAAACTTCACTTACGGATTGACGCTCAATGCTTCGTACAAAAATTTCGACCTCACTGTTTTCGGAACAGGCTCGCAAGGGAATGATGTTTTCAACTGCCTCACCCGCATCGACCGCCCGAGAGGAAATAAACTGAAAATTTTCTATGACGACCGCTGGACTTCAGCAAACACAACAGCTTCAAAACCACGTCCGAATGCCAATGGCGAAGACAAATACTGGATCAGCAGCGACGCTGTAATGAATGGTTCATTCTTCAAAATTAAGCAAATCCAATTGGGATATACCCTTCCGAAGAATTTGTGTAAGAAAGTGTTCATGAGCAGCATGAGAATTTACTCGTCGCTCGAAGATGCCTTCATCTTCACTTCTTATCCCGGATTCGATCCTGAAGCTTCTGCCGGATCAACGACACTTCTTGGCGTGGATAAGGGAGCTTATCCGAACTCAATGAAAGTTCTTTTTGGTATCAACGTAACATTTTAATTGCTGAAAAATTATGAGAACGAAATTCATATATATCATCAGTCTTGCAGTAGGACTAACCTTTTTTACCTCCTCGTGCGAAGATCGGCTGGATGTCGAGCAGCAGGGAGCAACTTCGGTTGAAAGCTTTTACAAAACAGATGAAGACGCCAATCAGGCTGTTGCTGCCGTATATTTTCAGTGGCGGTCTCAGGCATACAACGATTTCTTCCTGAAAAACTGCCTTTCCGACGATATCAATTCAGGAGGCGGTTCAAGAGGCGACAATGCCATTCTGGAACAGCTAAACGAATACAAGTTTAGCCCATCGAACAGCACTGCCAGCGGATATTTCAGCGGATTGTACACCCTGATTTACAGAGCAAACCTCGTGATTTGCAATTTCACCGAAGAATCTTCCATCAAGAAAAAAAGTATAGCTGAAGCCAAAGTTGCCAGGGCTTGGGCGTACTTCAATCTTGTTACGTTGTGGGGAACAGTTCCGCTTGTAACCAAACCTTTGTCCCCAAGCGAATATCAGCAGGCCAACGGAGCACTGAAAGACATTTGGGCTTTAATTGAAAAAGATTTAAATGAAGCGGTCTCATCCGGGGTTCTTCCTGAAAAATCAGCCGTAAGCGACAAAACTGTAGGAGCTCGCGTTACCAAACAATTTGCGATGGCCTTGTTGGGAAAATCGCAGCTTTTTGAAGGTAAAAATGCCGAAGCCGCAACAACGTTAAAGGCCGTAATCAACTCTGGTAAATATGCCTTAATTGCCGACTACAGCAATGTTTTGCGCAAAGTTGAAGACTTTGGTGCCGAAAACCTTTTCGAGGTAAACTCGATCAATGATGGAGATAATGCTTTCAATCAGGGTACAACAATTTTAGGCAACATGTATGGTTGGAGAAGCGATAAAATGTCGCTTTTTGGCTACTTCATGAAAGCGCACGATTTATATCCCGGCGGATGGGGTTTTGCCAATCCAACCAAGTCGCTTTACGACGCGTTTGTTGAAATGGAAGGCAAAGATGGCTATCGTTTAACTAACACGTTGAAAACCTACGAACAGGTAAAAACCATTGGCGCTCCTATCGCTCCTGTTTCTATCAACGCCGGAACAAGCCTGTACGGGCACGAAGGTATTTTCGACTGGAAATGGCGGTTCCTGGGCTCGGAAGTTATAGCCAATTCTTATGGATTGGCAACGGATAACAACTACCGTATTATGCGTTATGCCGAAGTTCTATTACTGGCAGCCGAAGCATCTTTGCAGTCGGGCGACCAGACCAGTGCCTTGAATTACATTAACCAAATCAGGACACGGGCAAAATTGCCAAACTTGTCGGCAGTTACCTTAAATGATATCAAGAAAGAAAAACGCCTCGAACTTTGCATGGAAATGGTGCGCTTTCAGGATTTGGTACGCTGGGGCGATGCCGCAACCGTTCTGGCTAACCGCGGAAAGCAAGTGCCGGTTTTCAACGGTACAGCTGTTTCGTATCCGTATTCCAACGACACTTATGGGTTCAAAGCCGGTAAAAACGAATTGCTTCCTTTTCCTGAACATGAAATGGGTGTAAATCAAAACATCAAGCAAAATCCGGGATGGTAATCTATTTTGACAGATAAATTTCAGGAGGTCGTTTTTCGGGATTCCTTTTTGTTTAGGGAGAATCCTGAGGAACGACCTTTTTAACAAACCTAAATACCAAACAATGAATCGTTTTAAGAATACTTTGACCATACTTTTTCTTTCTACTGGTCTGTTTGCATTCGCGCAGCCTGCAACGAAAAGTACCCATTTGCCCATTATCGATGTACATGTCCACACGATGAAAATCAATCCAAATTTCACTTCGGAAATGTGTCCGTGGTTTTTGAGCAATATGCCCGGAGGCGACCCAAATGAAAAGATGCAGTTCGGTGCATCAGGCAATTGCGCCAACCCACTGAAACCTGCCAAAAGCGATGCTGAAATGCAGGCTGCCGTTATGGAAACCATGGAACGGCTCAACATGACGATGGTGGCTTTTAGCGATGCGGAAATCCTGCATAAATGGTACAATGCTGCGCCAAAAGGAAGAATTATTCCCGGAATAGGTGTAAGTAGCTCCAAAGAAATGACCGTGCAGGCATTCAAAGACTCACTATCGAACGGATTTTACAAAGTGATGAGCGAAGTGGCCCCACAATACCAGGGCATGTCGCCCAGCGATATGTCGTTGGATGCTTATTTTGCTGTAGCTGAAGAACTGAATATTCCGGTTGGTATTCACATGGGCACCGGTGGAAACGGAATGGCCAATATCACGCAGCCCAAATACCGCGCGTCGATGGGAAACCCGCTGCTGCTCGAAGATTTGCTGGCACGCCACCCGAAACTGAAGGTTTGGGTACAGCACGCCGGCTACCCGATGATTGACGAACTCATTGCATTGATGGGCGCCAATGCTTATGTGTATTGCGACATTTCAGGAATGATCTGGAGCTATCCGCTCGAAGAAATCCATGCCTACATCAAACGACTGGTTCAGGCTGGTTTTGGAAAACGCATCATGTACGGAACCGATTTTATGATGTGGCCCAAGCTTTTCGAAACCTCAATCGGGGTAATTGAAAACGCACAATACTTGTCGTTCGATCAAAAACGCGACATTTTATTCAATAATGCTGTCCGTTTTTTCAGGCTCGACGAAAAACAGTTTAAGTAGGTCAATTCAAACTAAAAACAAGTAGATTATTAAATAGCACTATATCAGACCATTATCATTTTTAAATTGTCTTTTTTACAATTTAATGCTTTTTAGTTTTCAACAACATAAAAATAATTCACTGTGTCAGCCAAACACATTGTAATTTTAGATGTCAAAGCGCTATCTAATACTGACAAAGAATAAATCTAAACTTAAAATAAATTCAAAACAAAAACCGTGAAATAGCCATCTCGTCTGAGGCGAGACAAACCGGAAATGAATAGATGGCTATTCCATTGATCGAATTGATAATCAAAAAGAAAACGTTCATAACCAAATGACAAACAAAAATTTAAACAGATGAAATTAAGACTTACCATTCTTGTGGCTACAGTACTATTTAGTATGGCCACGTTTGCTCAACAGGCCCTTTTTGGCGGGCAGCAAATTATTTCTCCTGAAGTAAAAGCCGACCATACAGTTACTTTCCGGATTATGGCTCCTGCAGCCGATTCGGTTCAAATTACGGGAGATTTTCTTCCGCCTGCAAAACTGAAAACCCAATGGGGATTAATCGATGTTCCGGGGACAGCCAAACTGACCAAAGACGATAAAGGAATCTGGACATTTACCTCGCAGCCACTTGCTTCCGATTTATATTCGTACACTGTAATTGTTGACGGTTTCAAAACCACCGATCCAAGCAATGTTTACATTATTCGAGACGTGGCTTCGGTCTTCAACGTGTTTATTGTTGGCGGCGGAAAAGGCGATTTGTACCAGGTGAATAAAGTAGCACACGGTTCGGTTACCCGCTGCTGGTACGAATCACCCGGAAACGGAATGCCTCGCCGTGTAACGGTTTATACTCCTGCCGGATACGAAACAAGCAAGGAAAAATACCCGGTTTTGTATTTGCTGCACGGCATGGGTGGCGACGAAGAAGCCTGGATCAATCTGGGTCGCAGTTCGCAAATTCTGGATAACCTGATTGCCCAGGGAAAAGCCAAACCAATGATTGTAGTGATGACCAACGGAAATGTGGCTCAGGAAGCTGCACCGGGGGAATCGAGCCTCGGCTACGTAAAACCAAGTATGCAGATGGACCACACGATGGACGGCAAATTTGAAGAAACTTTTCCTGATGTAATCAAATTCGTTGAAAGCAACTACCGTGTTAAAGCCGATAAATCGGGTCGTGCTATTGCCGGTTTATCCATGGGAGGTTATCATTCACTGCATATCTCACGTTTTTACCCAAATACATTCGACTATGTTGGCTTATTCTCGGCTGCTATTATGAGCAACGACAAAGTGACTTCTCCGGTGTACAAAAATTTCGATTCGACTCTGGAAGCCCAGATGAAAAACGGATACAAATTGTATTGGATTGGCATAGGTAAAGCCGATTTCCTGTATAAAGCCAACGAAGAATATCGCGCTAAACTCGACAAAATGGGTATGAAATACACCTACGTTGAAACCGAAGGTGGTCATACCTGGACCAACTGGCGCGTGTATTTGTCGCAATTAACTCCACTGCTTTTTAAATAGAACTTTCATCAGTCATTGGGAAAACTAAGGTCGGCTTTCCCAATGACTTTTTTCTAATGACAAAATCCTTTCCTCATGAACTTTAAATCTACCTTTCTTAGCTTTTTCCTGATTTTGTTTGCCTCCTTTCTCGGAATTTCTCAGGAGGTATTTAAAAACAACGACCTGACAATCACTAAACTCGAAAAAAACATGTGGGTGGTTGAAACTACCGACAACACCACTATGTACATTATTGAAGGCAACGAAAAAGCCATGCTGATCGACACCGGAACCAAGTGCGAAAAACTGGATGAAGTCGTTCGTCAAATCACTCAAAAACCTCTTTATGTGGTCATTACGCACATTCATATCGATCATGCCGGAAACATGGACTTTTTCGACAATGTATATTTTCATTCGGCCGACACTGTTTTGATGAGCCGGGTAAAACCATACAAAGGGAAAGCTCATTATGTGAAAAACGGCGACCTTTTCGATTTGGGAGGCACAACCATCGAAGTTTTGGAGGCTCCCGGACATACGCCTGGCTCCATTGTTTTGCTCGACCGCAAAGCTGGAAATTGCTACTCGGGCGACGCTTACGGCTCTGGTCAGGTTTGGATGCAGCTGCGTCCTCATGTTTCAATGGCAACTTACGCAAAGTCGTGCCGCGAAATGGAAGCATTGATGGATAAAGGAATTACCAAAATATACTGTGGCCACTATCCTTACGTGAAGAAAGCGTACGACAAAAGTTATATCACCGATATGCGCCAATTAGCCGAGGAATTATCGAAAGGTACTGCTCCCGAAGGAAAGCCTTATCCAACCAAAGTGTCGATTGGTACTCAAACCCCGATGATCACCACAAAAGGCAGCGCCAGTATTGTTTACGATCCCGAAAAAATAAACTAAAAATTCACCAGTGAAAAAATTAATAAGCTCCTTTATCCTGATTTTTTTTGTTTTTGTTGCTGTTGCGCAAATGCCGGTAATGGGCAAAGTCGAATACAAAACCATGCCCAGCAAAATCCTGAATCAGGATCGCGAATATGCCGTTTACCTTCCCAAAAGTTACTCAACCAATCCGGATAAAAAATACCCGGTGCTTTACTTGCTTCACGGCGGAGGCGGGAACCATACCGATTGGCCAGAGAAAGGTCGTTTGACCGATGTTATTAATCCATTGATCGACTCGGGAGAAGCCGTCGAAATGATTGTGGTTTGCCCTGAAGCGGGAAAGACCTTTATGAATTATTTTAACAGTCTTGGCTGGCTTTACGAAGATTACTTTTTTCAGGAGGCGGTGCCTTTTATCGAATCGAACTACCGGATAATTGCTGATAAGAAACACCGCGCCATTGCCGGTCTGTCGATGGGTGGAGGCGGAACTCTTGTTTATGCCTCGCATCACCCCGAAATGTTTTGCGCCGCTTATGCCATGAGTGCCTATTTGTACAAACTTGATCTTCCGTTTATAAACAAGGCTGATCCGGTTCATCAGAAACTACAACAGTTGGTTGAAGATAACAACTGCGTAAAATTTGTGCAGAATGCCGACAAAGCCAGGATTGAGAACATGAAAACCGTAAGCTGGTTTATCGATTGCGGCGACGACGACTTTACACTGAAGCCTAACCTTGAGTTTATTCTGGCCATGCAAACTGCCGGAATACCTTATCAGTTTCGTGTACGCGATGGCGGTCACACCTGGGAATACTGGCATACGGCTTTGTACATCGCTTTGCCTTTCGTATCCAATTGTTTCAGGAACTGAGAGGTATAAAAAATGCGATGAAGTTCAACCCTTTCAGGGTTGTTGGCTTACTTCTTTCATTTTCCGTGGGTTACGCCCACGGTTATTCAAATTAAACCCATTCAGGGTTTTTACTAAGCACAAGTCCGAAGGACTTGAATATGAATAACCTCCGGTTTCACCTGAGGCAAATAAACAAACAAGTTTGAGAACCCCGAAGTGGTTTCAACATAAATTTTAACGGTCCCAAAAAAACGACGATGAACAGAATCATAAAAGATTTAGCCTCAGCCGGACTTTTAATCGGACTTTCACTGGCCGGAAGCGCTCAATTCCCTGGGTACAAACCAACTCCCGGCGACACGCTGAAATCGATTCGTATTTCTGCCGATAAGAAAGTAACCTTCAGCATTTATGCGCCCAAGGCTTCGGAAGTCACCGTTTCGGGCGACTTTCAGCAAACCTACGGAGCAGTGAAACTTCAGAAAGATCAGATCGGAATTTGGTCGGTAACGGTTGGTCCGGTTGTACCTGATTTATATACTTACGATTTCTTGGTTGACGGACTGAAAGTGATCGATCCCAAAAACATTCAGTTGAAGGAAGGAGCCGGTGGGTATTCCAACCTACTTGAAGTTCCGGGGAAAGAAGCTGAATATATGGCCGTGAAAAATGTACCGCACGGAAAACTCGAAAAGGTTTGGTTTAACGCCGGAACCTTGAGCAAAACCAGCCGGGTTCACGTTTACACACCTCCGGGCTACGAAACCATGAAAGGCAAATTGCCGGTACTTTATTTGCAACATGGCGGCGGCGACAACGATGCTTCGTGGGCTACAGCCGGACGCGCCAACTTTATTCTCGATAACTTATTGGCCGAAGGAAAAATGAAGCCTATGATTGTGGTTATGCCATTTGGTAATCCGGGCGGAGGTTTCTTTTCAGGCGCCGGAGTTGACGCTGATCCGTATTATGCCTATTTCTTTAAAGATCTGGTGCCATACATCGAGTCGCATTACAATGTGGGTACAACCCGCGAAAGCCGTGCTTATGCAGGTCTTTCCATGGGCGGACTTCAGGCTATGAACATGGGTATTTTTTATCCTGAAAAGTTTGCCTACGTTTTGCCATTAAGTACAGGTTTCTTTCCTGAAATCCTGAAATCGATGGAAGAAAAGTATGCCTCCAACCTGAAGAATCCGGAAATCAATAAGCTGAAGCTCTTCTGGATTGCGATGGGCGGCGAAAAAGATATTGCCTACAAAAACGGCGAAAATACCAAGGCTTTGTTCGACAAATTTGGAATAAAATACCAAACCAACAGCTATCCGGCCGGGCATACTTTCATTACCTGGCGGCATAACCTGGTTGAATTTGCACCATTACTTTTCAAATAAATAACCTATCTACCACTAGCTAAAACACACCAAATGAACCGATTGATTGCCTTATTTCTGGTTGCTGTTTTCTTTGCCTGCACGACGGCTCCGAAAACCGATAACATCGATGTAAATTCTGTTCAGTTAAAATCCGGCAAAGTATCCGGCAAAGCTTCTGACGATAAAGCCGTAAAAATCTTCATGGGCGTTCCGTTTGCTGCACCGCCTGTTGGCGATTTGCGCTGGAAAGCCCCTCAGCCTGTTGCCGCTTGGGAAGGCGTTCGTGCCTGTGTTACACCTCCGGCTTCAGCCATTCAGGCTCCACCTAAACCGTTTATGTGCTGGAGTAAAGAGTTTATGGCTCCCGAATCGCCACTCAGCGAAGACTGTTTGTATTTGAATGTGTGGACTTCAGCCAAAACCGCTCAGGAAAAGCTACCGGTGATGGTTTGGATTCATGGTGGCGCATTTACAGGCGGATCGGGAACTGTACCGCTGTACGACGGCGAAGCCATGTCGCGCAAGGGCGTTGTGTTTGTTACCATCAATTACCGGCTGGGTATTCTGGGCTTTCTGGCTCATCCCGAACTTTCAGCCGAATCGGAACTGAAAACTTCTGGAAACTATGGAATTCTCGACCAGATTGCCGCTTTGAAATGGGTGAAAGAAAATATCGCAGCGTTTGGCGGCGATCCGAATAACGTGACTATCGACGGGCAATCGGCTGGGGCATTCAGTGTGAACATGCTGGTTGTTTCGCCGTTGGCCAAAGGTTTGTTCCAGAAGGCTATCGCTCAAAGCGGCGGTATGTTTGGCCGACAACTTTCGCTGGGACAAACGTTGCAAATGGCAGAAGAAAATGGCAAGCAGTTGACCGAAAAACTGAAAATCGCTAACATGACAGCTTTCAGGGCGATGCCAGCCGATTCGCTCTTGAAAATTCAGGCACGATTTGGTGTAACGGTTGATAATGTGGTGATTCCGCCTGTTTACGACACGTTTGCTGCCGGAAAGCACAACGATGTTGCTGTTATTTCGGGCTGGAACGCTGATGATGGTGTTTCTTTCGGACCGGCACCCAAAGCAGCACAATTTCAGGAGAACATTAAAAAGCAATACGACGACAAAGCAGAGGCTTTCCTGAAACTTTTTCCGGCGAAAACCGATGAGGAAGCCGCACAATCGCAGAAGCTGATTTCGCAGCTTTTCTTTGGCTGGAACAATTATGCCTGGGCGCGCTTACAAGCCTCGATGGGAACCGGGAAAGCTTATCTGTATCAATTCAAACGCGTGCCTCCCGGAGAACCAAACTACGGCGCATTCCACTCTGCCGAATTTGGCTATGCCTTGCACAATCTGAAAAAATGGGATCGGCCGTTTACCGATATCGATTATAAGCTGGAAGAAAAGATGAGCAGCTATTGGGTAAATTTTGCCAAAACCGGCGACCCTAACGGCGAAGGCTTGCCTGTTTGGCCAGCTTTCAACGAAAATAATCCTGAAATTATTGAGCTTGGCGATGAGGTAAAAGCTACGCCTGTGCCATACCGCCAACAACTGAAATTTATGGACGACATCAATAACTAATTAGTAACAACAATAAAATGTCGCATTTTTATTTCTTGACTCACCCCGAGCTCGCTTTGCTCGCTCCGCCCCTCTCTCGCGAGAGAGGGGAAAAGTCACCGCAAGGTGGCTTGGGGTGAGTCAATTTTGAAATATGACAATAAATATTTCCAATTACTAAATGCAATGAAAAATATTTCAATCGGCTTGATAATTCAATACAAAACACTATAAACTGAAACCATGAAAAAATTACTGTTATTCATTTTTTCTCTTGCATTTTTTGCAGGGATACAAGCACAGGAACTTTCCAATTTTATGAACCAGAAACCTATCGTTTCTCCTGAAATTGGCGCAAAAGAAGTAACTTTTAGGCTGATGGCTCCAAACGCCGATACCGTAAAGATTAATGGTGGATTTACGCCAACTGTTAAGATGAAAACCCAATTCGGGGCCATGGATGTTCCAAGCAGTGTAAATCTTAAGAAAGACGAGAAAGGCCTTTGGTCAATCACCTTGCCACTTCCGGAGCCCGAACTTTACACCTACAGTTTCATTGTTGATGGAGTAGCGGTTAATGATCCGGCCAATATTTTTATGCAACGCGACGGCACTCGTTATTTAAGCGTTCTGCTTGTTCCGGGTAAAAAAACCGAGAATTTTTCGGAAGCCAAACAGCGGGGCAACCTGCAGCAGGTTTGGTATGACTCACCAATCCTCGGGCTTAACCGCCGCATGTTTGTTTACACACCTTACGGCTACGAAACCAGCGGGAAAAAGTACCCGGTTCTTTACCTGTTGCACGGGGCTGGCGGCGACGAAGATGCATGGAGCACTATGGGACGAGCCCGTCAAATTCTGGATAACCTGATTGAAAAAGGTCTGGCAGTTCCAATGATTTGTGTGATGCCGAATGGAAATCCAAATCAAATGGCGGCTAAAACCACTATGCTTCCTGAAGGAGAATTCAATTTCAGGGATCCGTCGAAACAGAACCTATACATCAACAGCATTGCAAAAGATATTGTCCCTTACATTGAAAAGAATTACCGTGTGATTGCCGACCCTGATCACCGGGCCATTTCAGGACTATCGATGGGTGGCGGACATACCATCGCTCTGGCCAACGAATATCCCGGGATGTTTCAGTATATCTGCCCTTTAAGTATGGGTTTGTGGGGCGAACAACCCGACATTGATGCCAAATTGCAGGGACTGAAAAAAGCCGGTTATAAAATGTATTGGCTGGCCTGTGGCAATACCGATTTTGTGTATGAAAGCGCCAAAAAACTGGATGCCAAATTAACCGAAAACGGATTGAAACATACGTTCTTTGTCACCGAAGGCGGCCATACATGGTCGAACTGGCGGTTATACCTGAACACTTTTGCACCAATGCTATTTAAGTAGTAGAAATTATTAAATGTTGTATTTTGTTGACTCACCCCTACGTCCGCTAGCGGCCGTTCCCCCTCTCTTCAAAAGAGAGGGGGAAAGCCCCGAGCACTCGGGGCGCGGGGGTGAGTCCAGGTAATAAAAAAACAAACACGGCATTATTTCCTTCCTATTCCTTAATTGAATAGTAAACAAAACTATAAACAGATGAAAATAAATAGATTAACAATCGCTATAGCAATGTTCTTGATTATGACAAACCAGGTGAATGCTCAGAGGCATAAATCAGCATTACTTCAGTACGACAAACAAATCGACGGAATCATTAAACAAATGACTTTGGAAGAAAAAGTTGAAATGCTACATGCGAAATTTATGTTTGTTTCGGCGGGCGTTGAGCGGTTGGGTATTGCTGACGTAAAATATGCCGATGGACCTTTCGGTATTCGTGAAGAAATGCAGCCTAAAGGATGGATGGGGCTTGGTTGGGAAACCGATAAGGCAACATTTTTTCCAACCGGATCGGCGCTAGCTGCTACCTGGAGTCCCGATCTAGCTTATAGTTATGGTACCGGAATGGCCCGGGAAGCTCGTTTGCGCGGAAAAGACATGATTCTCGGACCGGCCATTAACATTCAGCGCATTCCAACTGGTGGTAGAACTTACGAATATTTAAGTGAAGACCCGTTCCTGAGTTCCCGCTTGGCTGTTGGTTATACCAAAGGCGTTCAGGATAATGGTGTTGCCGTCTGCGTCAAACATTTTGCCCTGAACAATCAGGAAAATAACCGCGGTACCGTGAATGTGATCATTGGCGAGCGGGCCATGCGCGAGGTTTATCTTCCGCCTTTCAGGGCAACGGTTGAAGAAGGTGATGCTTATGGATTTATGTCGGCCTACAACAAAGTGAACGGTTGGTGGTGCGCCGAAAACGACATCCTTCTGGATAAAATTCTTCGTCAGGACTGGGGTTTTGCCGGAATGGTTATTTCCGACTGGGGCGGAACTCACAGTACCGTAGGATCGGTAAAGGCCGGACTAAATGTGGAAATGCCTGACCAGAAATACCTCGGACAAGCCTTGATCGATTCAGTAAAAGCTGGTAAAGTTTCTCAGGAAGTAATTGATCAACGCGTGAGGGAAATTTTGCGGGTGAGGTTGGCCATTAAACCTATTCCTGAAAATGTAGCCAATAAGGAAATGACGTCTCAGCCAGCTCAACAGAAAATTGCTTACCAGGTTGCAAGTAAATCGATTGTCATGCTCAAAAATGAAGGAATTCTTCCGCTTCAGCTTAAAACCAATCCTGTGATTGCAGTTGTTGGAGCCAATGCTACGCAAATAATGGGATCAGGCGGAATGGGTGCCGGCGTGAAAACTTTGTATGAAGTTACTCCACTCGAAGGTTTAAAAAACCGGATTGGGGATAAGGCTGAAATCATTTTCGCCAAAGGATATGAACCTGTTACGTTCAGTTTTGCAGATATTTTCAGGAAGAAGACACCTGAGGAAATTGAAAAACAAGCTCAGGAAAAACAGGTAATTGCTGAAAAGCTGACAAAAGAAGCACTTGAGGTAGTGACAAAAGCAAACATTGTGCTGTTTGTTGGTGGCGATAACCGCTCAGTTGAAACCGAAGGAAGCGACCGAAAAAATATCTTCTTACCTTCAGGACAGGACGAATTAATCAGGAAGATTGCAGCAGTTAATCCGAATATCATTACCGTATTGACCAGCGGTGCGCCCAACGACCTGAATGTGGTAAAACCATTGTCGAAAGCTTTGCTGATTTCTTGGTTCAACGGATCGGAAGGTGGAAATGCTTTGGCCGATGTGCTTGTTGGAAACATCTCGCCAAGCGGACGTTTGCCATTTACTTTGCCAGTAAAACTGGAGGATTCGCCTGCTTATGCCTTGGGTAATTATCCGCAGGATGCCAAAAGTGCCGATATTTTCGCCAACCTGGTTTCCGAAACCGAATCTGCCGAAAAAGCGAAGGAACGAATCAAACGTGATGCCCGGAATACAGCCGTTTATTCCGAAGAATCGTTGGTTGGTTACCGCTGGTTCGATACCAGGAAAATTCCTGTGATGTATCCATTTGGTTATGGATTGACCTATACAACTTTCGGTTACTCGAACCTGAAGACCGATAAACAAAAATATGGTAAAGACGATATCATCACTGTTTCACTTGAAATAAGGAATACCGGAACGGTTGCCGCCGATGAGGTTCCACAGGTGTATGTGCATCGCGTCAATCCTTCGGTTGAATGGCCCGAAAAAGAATTGAAAGCTTTTGATAGGGTTACCTTAAATCCGGGAGAGACGAAAACGGTTACGCTTAAAATACCGGTGAAAAGCCTGCAATATTGGAACGAAAAGAAACAAGGATGGGATGATGATCTTTGTAAAATTCAGCTGTGTGCGGGAGCGTCGGCAGGCGACATTAAACTGAAAAAGGAAATTACGCTAAAATAACCACAACAAAACTTAAACTGATGAAGACGAACAGACGTAATTTTTTCCAGACATTAGGCGTTGGGGCCGCCGGACTTGGATTGAGCTCAGTGCCCTTCATTTCAAGTGCAGCGCCTTCGGAAAAAGGTGATAAAGACGATCAGCAACTGTTTATTGGCGACAACATTGCCATTGCAGAAACCAAATACGGAAAAGTAAAAGGTTTTATTCTGAGAGGAATAACCTGCTATCGTGGAATTCCTTATGGCGCCGATACTTCGGGCAAAAACCGTTTTATGCCGCCACAACCGCCCAAGCCCTGGACGAATGTTTTGCCTGCCGTTTGGTGGGGAAACACGGCACCGCAAATCATGGACAACCGCTACGCCAATGCCTATGCGTCGTTTGCCGATCACTGGAACTACGATGATGTAAGCGAGGATTGCCTGAAATTGAATCTTTGGACTCCGGCTATTGACGCTAAAAAACGCCCGGTTCTGGTTTGGTTGCATGGCGGCGGTTACACCAACGGAAATGGCGTTGAACAGGACGGCTACGATGGCGAAAACCTCAGTCGCAAAGGCGATATTGTGTTTGTTTCCATCAACCATCGTTTGGGCCCTATTGGGTTCTCAGATCTTTCTGGAGTTGGTGGCGAAAAGTATAAAGACTCGGCCAACGTTGGTGCATTGGATATGGTTGCCGCCCTGGAATGGGTGCGCGATAACATTGCCAATTTTGGTGGCGATCCGGGCAACGTAACCATTATGGGGCAATCGGGTGGTGGAGCCAAAGTTTGCGTTTTGGCTGCCATGCCCAAGGCTAAAGGCTTGTTTCATAAAGCAGTTCCGTTGAGTGGATCGACAATAAAAGCGATGGACCAGAAAGCTTCACAAAAGCTGGGCGAATATATTCTGAAAGAAGCCGGACTCGATGCCTCGCAGGTGGACAAACTTCAGGAAATGCCCTGGAAAGAATACATTTTGCTGGCCAACAAAGCGGTGCAAAAGTTTGCTGCCGAAAATGCAGGTGTGGGTGTTCGTGGCGGATTTAGTCCGGTTGCCGATGGCGTAAACATTGTAGAAGGCCAGTTCTTCAGCGAACCCGATGGGCTTTCTGCTGATGTTCCTATGCTCATCTCCACAACTTTCCACGAATGGGGAATGGCCCGCACCATGCCCGAAATGGAATTGATTACCCGCGAAAAGGCAATTGATATGCTGAAAGAACGCGCCGGAATGGGCGGTGGACTTGGCGATAAAGCTGCTGCCGCTTATGATGCTTATGCCAAAGCATTCCCCAAAGCTAAACCGATAGAAATAATGACCTTGGTGAGCAGCAACCGTAAAGGAGTTATCGACACGGCCAATGCCAAGACGTCGCAGAAAGCGCCGGTTTACCTGGCCTGGTTTGGCTGGGAACCGCCAATGTTCGATAACCGGATGCGCGCATTTCATTGTTTGGACATCTGTTTCTGGTTTTCCAATACCGATTTGATGCTCACCCACACTGGCGGCGGAAAACGTCCGCGGGCTTTATCTGAAAAAATGTCGGGTGCTTTGCTGCAATTCATGAAAACCGGTAACCCGAATGGTGGAGGACTACCAAGCTGGAAAGCTTACACTCCAGATAAAGGCGAAACCATGGTTTTAACCGACCAGCCTGAGCTAAAAAATGATCCTGACCGCGAAGCGCGGAAGTTGTTATAATTCTGATTTTAAATCACTGTTGTCCGGTTAAAAAAATGAGATTCTTCGCTTCGCTCAGAAAGACAGCTATTCTCAAGTAGATAGTGGTAGGTAGTTGGTTCGCGGCTTCGCCGCGAACCAACTACCTACCAACAACAACCTGCTGATTGTCATTTCGAACGAAGTGAGAAATCTCAATCCACCACATATCGGAAAGATTTTACCGGACAACGATGATTTTAAACCACTTTTCCTGACCAGCACAAGCCAGAACACCTGCTGTAGAATATGTTTTTCCAGGCTAAAATCCTGATAATTATTCAATTTTCGGCGACAACCTATTTTGAAATCCGTGTTTTATCTCTTATCATTGCGTCGCATTGACACATAGAATTTTTAAACTAAAACAATATCGTTTATGAAACTAAAATGGCTTCAATCAACAATGGGATTAACCCTTGTTTTTTCAATGTTTTTTATGACTTTTCAGGCTAAACAGGCTCAGGCAAAATCGTCGGATGAGCAGAAAATTCAGCAGATCATTTCTAAAATGACGCTCGAACAAAAAGCTCAGCTGGTAATTGGTACCGGAATGTTTTTCGAGATACCCGACTCAATAAAGGCAAAAATGCCTCCCGGATTTGGTGGTGAAGTTGACGGTAAAGACCCGGTATATGCCGAAATGGTCAAACGCATCCGCCAGTATTTGCCCGGTGCAGCTGGTGTTTCGTCCGAATTTCCTGATCTTGGGATTGCCTCACAGGTTTTAACCGATGGACCGGCAGGATTGCGTATTCAGCCAACACGTAAAGGCGACAGCAAAACCTATTTCTGCACAGCTTTCCCAATCGGAACTGTTCTGGCTTCGACCTGGGACCCCGAGTTGGTTTACAAAGTTGGCCAGGCAATGGGTAGCGAAGTAAAAGAATATGGTTCGGATATTTTACTAGCTCCGGCCATTAACATTCACCGCGATCCACTTTGTGGCCGTAACTTCGAGTATTATTCCGAAGATCCGTTGGTTGCAGGTAAAACAGCCGCTGCCATGATTAAAGGGATTCAATCGAATGGAGCTGGTACTTCGCTTAAGCATTTTGCTGTGAACAACTCCGAAACCAATCGTATGTCGGTGAATACCATCGTTAGCGAACGTGCTTTGCGCGAGATTTACCTGAAAGGTTTTGAAATTGCAGTGAAGGAAGCTCAGCCCTGGACCGTAATGTCGTCGTACAATAAAGTAAATGGCACTTATACTTCTGAAAGTTACGATTTACTGACCAAAATTCTCCGCAACGATTGGGGTTTCAAAGGTTATGTAATGACCGACTGGGGTGGTGGCTCCGATGTAATTGCCCAGATGATTGCCGGAAACGACATGATTCAGCCCGGACAACCCAAACAAATTGATGACATTATTGCAGGTGTGAAATCGGGCAAACTGGATGTGAAGATTCTGGACCGCAATGTTGGCCGTATTTTGACCATTATGATGAAAGCTCCGCGCTACAACAAATATCCGTATTCGAATACTCCTGATTTGAAAGCACACGCTCAGGTTACCCGCCAGGCTGCTACCGATGGTATGATTTTGCTGAAGAACGATAAAAACGCATTGCCAATTCCTTCAGGAGTGAAAAATATTGCAGCCTTCGGAAATACTTCGTACGACTTTGTTTCAGGAGGTAGTGGCAGTGGCGATGTGAACGAAGCGTACACCGTTTCGTTGTTCGAAGGCTTAACCGGAGGTGGTTATACCCCTGATGATGCACTAACTACTGCATACACCGCTTATATGGATCACGTACGTGCGCAGGTACCAAAATCAAACAATCCGTTTATGGCTTTGATGATGGGAAAACAACCTATTGCTGAAATGACCGTTACTCCTGATCTGGCAAAGAAATTTGCCGAAAAAGATGATGTAGCCCTGATTACCATTGGCCGCAATGCCGGTGAAGGACGCGACCGTACCGATACCGAAGGCGATTTCAGACTGACTAAAACTGAAATGGGCATGATTAAGAACGTGGCCAATGCGTTCCATGCCAAAGGGAAAAAAGCGATTGTTGTCCTGAATATTCCGGGGGTTGTGGAAGTGGCCAGCTGGCGCGAAATGGTTGATGCAATTCTTGTTGCTTGGCAACCCGGCCAGGAAGGCGGTAACTCGGTGGTTGATGTGTTGAGCGGAAAAGTAAATCCTTCGGGAAAACTGACTGCAACTTTCCCCATGAAATATGCCGATGCTCCTTCATCAAAAAGCTTCCCGGGCAAAGCTGTTGGTTCCGACAAGAAAGACAATGCTCCTGATTTGTCGGGCTTCTCGATGATGAGCCGCAAACCTTGGGAAATTACTTATGACGACGATATTTATGTAGGCTACCGTTATTACACAACTGCTAAAGTGCCTGTGGCTTACGAATTTGGTTACGGATTGTCATACACCACATTCGACTACTCAAACCTGAAACTGGCCAGTCCAAATTTCGCCGGAAAACTCACATTTACAGTTGATGTGAAGAACACCGGTTCTGTTGCAGGTCGTGAAGTTGTTCAGGTTTATGTTAGCTCACCTTCAGGAAAATTGAAAAAACCTGAAGAAACGCTGGCTGCTTATGCAAAAACCAAATTGTTGAATCCTGGCGAATCGCAAACCGTGAGTTTCACCATCGAAACCAAAGATTTTGCATCGTTCGACGAAGCAACTTCATCTTGGATTGCTGAAGCCGGAAACTATGGTTTAAAAGTTGGTGCCTCATCGATGAATATCAAACAATCGTCCGGCTTTAAAATAGCTAAAGAACTGAGTGCAGGCAAAGTATCAAAAGCATTGACTCCATCAGTTGAAATTAACAAGATTATCAAATAAGGTCTAGGTTATATCAAGTTGGTTAGAAACGAAATCCCTGCTTTGAATTTTGATAATTTTTAGCGGGGATTTTCATCTATTTCCTGATAATAATCTACACATAAATAATTCACCACGAACAATATAACCTAACTATGAAAAAATTAAATCAGACTTTAGGATTTGGGCTGGTAGCATCGCTGCTTTTTACCTTTGGATGCAGCCCGAAATGGACAGAAACCGATAAAGGATCGTTTAAACTGGTGACTAACCAGGGCGGACAAACATTGGGTTATTCACCTGCTTCAGGAGTAAAAATCCTGACTGTTGACGGGTTGGCATTTAAAGACCTGAATAAAAACGGTAAACTCGACGCCTACGAAGACTGGCGGCTACCAGCTGACGAGCGTGCTAAAAATCTGGCATCGCAAATGACGGTAGAACAAATTGCCGGGTTGATGCTTTACAGCGCGCACCAGTCCATTCCATCGGGTGGCGGCGGACCGTTTGGAGCCAGTACCTATAACTCGAAACCTTTCAAGGAAAGTGGTGCCAGATCGAGCGATCTTTCCGATCAGCAAAAGAAATTTTTGACCGACGACAACCTTCGTCATGTGCTGATTACTACAGTTGAAAGCCCCGCTGTTGCAGCGCAGTGGAACAACAATGCGCAGGAGTTGGTCGAAGGCATTGGACTGGGCGTTCCGGCCAATAACAGCTCCGATCCGCGCCACGGAACCGATTCGAATGCCGAATATAACCTGGGTGCCGGTGGTCAGATTTCGATGTGGCCCGGAACTGTTGGTATTGCCGCTTCGTTCGATCCCGAACTGATGAAACAGTTTGGCGATATTGCCTCGAAAGAATACCGCGCATTGGGTATTGCAACGGCCCTTTCTCCCCAAATTGATTTGGCTACCGAACCCCGCTGGAGCCGTTTCGACGGAACCATGGGCGAAGACCCTGCTTTGGCTGTTGACATGGCCCGTGCTTATGTCGATGGGTTCCAGACGTCATCGGGCGCTGATGAAATTGCCAATGGCTGGGGCTACAAAAGTGTGAATGCTATGGTGAAACACTGGCCGGGTGGTGGTCCGGAAGAAGGCGGCCGCGATGCCCATTTTGGTTATGGTGCCTATGCCGTTTATCCGGGCAAAAACATTAAAGATCACCTGAAAACATTTACCGAAGGCGCGTTCAAACTTCAGGGAAAAACCGCAATGGCTTCGGCGGTGATGCCTTATTACACCATTTCGTTCAATCAGGATACGGTGAACAAGGAAAACGTGGGCAACAGCTACAATAAATTCTTGATCACCGATTTGCTCCGTGGCAAATATGGTTACGACGGCGTGGTTTGCACCGACTGGATGATTACCAAAGACACCAAAAACGTATTCGTTTTCCAGGGGAAATGCTGGGGCGTTGAAAAACTGACTGAGGCGGAACGTCATTATAAAGCTATTGAAGCTGGTGTTGACCAGTTTGGCGGAAACAACGAAATGGGCCCGGTGATTGAAGCCTACAAAATGGGAGTGAAAGAACACGGCGAAGAATACATGCGCAAACGTTTCGAGCAGTCGGCAGTTCGTCTGCTTCGCAATATTTTCAGGGTTGGGTTGTTCGAAAATCCGTACCTCGATGTGGCTGAAACCGAAAAAGTGGTAGGTAATCCCGAATTCATGAAAGCCGGATACGACGCACAATTACGTTCGGTAGTTATGCTGAAAAACCATGCAAAAACTCTTCCGTTGAAAAAGCAACTGAAAGTTTACGTTCCGCAGAAATATTTGCCAGGTGGCAAAAACTGGTTTGGTGTTGAAACCAAAGAAAGTTGGATGGAGGCCATTAAACCTGAATTGGTTAACAAGTATTTCCAACTGGTTACTAAACCAGAGGAAGCCGACTTTGCACTGGTTTGCATCGATAGCCCGAAAGGCGGTGTAGGTTATTCAGAAGATGACCTGAAGAAAAACGGTAACGGTTATGTGCCAATCAGCCTGCAATACGGACCATACAAAGCCGAATTTGCCCGCGAAACAAGTATTGCCGGCGGAAGTCCGTTCGAGACGTTTACCAACCGCACATACAAAGGGAAATCGGTAACGGCATCCAACATTCAGGATATGAAAACCGTGAATGAAACCAAAGCCAAAATGGGCAAAAAACCGGTGATCGTGGTGGTAAAAGCATCGAACCCGATGGTGTTTTCCGAAATCGAAAAGAGTGCCGATGCCATTTTGGTACAAATGGGCGTTCAGTCGCAGGCTATCCTCGATATAGTTTCCGGGGCGTTCGAGCCTTCAGCTTTGCTGCCGTTCCAGATGCCAGCTGATATGAAAACCGTTGAAGAGCAAAAAGAAGATGTTCCGCGCGACATGAAATGCTACACCGACACCGATGGAAATACCTACGACTTTGCTTTCGGGTTGAACTGGAGCGGAGTAATTAACGATGCACAGGTGAAAAAATACAAATAACAGAAAAGCCCCTCCCGACCTCCCGGAGGGGGAGGGGTTTGCTCTTTTAATGAGGATGCAAACGGCCTGAAAGGCCAACATATAAAAGCCCGGGGCAAACGACGTAGGAGTGTCACCCTGGGGTTATGGAAATGAACCAAAATCGTCCGTATGAAAATGATCGGCAATAAGTAATCCTACATTCGGACGAAATGGTTCTTCATCCATTTCATGGAGAATATGTTAGTGTTTAATAAAGACAGGAATATGAAAAGAGTACTTATATCTTTCGTTTTAACATTTTGTGTTTTGGCAACCTGGGGCCAATCCACAAAAATGGATGCTTTTGTCACCAGTCTGATGAGCAAAATGACCCTGGAAGAAAAGCTGGGTCAGCTGAATCTTTCATCGGGTAGTGCCGGTGCAGTTTTGGCTGGCGGAGAAGGTATGTTGGACGAGGTTAAAAAAGGACAAATTGGCGCTACCGGCGCCTATACATTCAAAACAGCCAAAGATATTGAGGCCGCTTCGCAGGAATCGCGGCTGAAAATACCTGTTCTGATTGGCGTTGATGTGATTCATGGTTACAAAACCGGGTTCCCGATTCCGCTTGGATTGGCCAGTAGCTGGGATTTGGACAGAATTGAAAAAAGCGCCCGCATTGCGGCTATCGAGGCCAGCGCCAGCGGAATTTGCTGGACTTATTCGCCCATGCTCGATATTGCCCGCGATCCGCGTTGGGGCCGCGTTGCCGAAGGTGCCGGAGAAGATGCGTGGTGGGGTGCTCAGATTGCCAAAGCCATGATTCGTGGCTATCAGGGCGACGACCTTTCGAAAGACAATACCATTATGGCCTGCGTGAAGCATTTTGCCTTGTATGGCGCTGCCGAAGCCGGACGCGATTACAACACGGTTGATATGAGCCGTTTGACCATGTACCAGTATTACCTTCCTCCATACAAAGCTGCTTTCGATGCGGGTGCCGGAAGCGCCATGTCGTCGTTTAACCTGATTGACGGAATTCCGGCTTCAGGAAACAAATGGCTGTTAACCGACCTTCTCCGGAAAGAATGGGGATTCAAAGGCTTTGTTGTTTCGGATTACACTTCGGTAAACGAGATGATGCAACATGGAATGGGCGACTTGCAAACCGTTGATGTGTTGGCCCTGAAAGCTGGTCTGGATATGGATATGCAGGGTTTGGGTTACCTCAAAACGTTAAAAAAGTCGCTCGACGAAGGTAAAGTTGCGATGAAAGACATTGACACGGCCTGCCGTCGCGTGCTCGAAGCCAAATACAAGCTGGGACTGTTCGACGATCCGTACAAATACGTGAAGGAAGAACGCCTGAAATCAGAAGTTTTAACTCCTGAACATTTGAAATTTGCCCGCGAATTGGGTGCCCGTTCCATGGTTTTGTTGAAGAACAGTAACCAAACGTTGCCACTTAAAAAATCAGGTAAAATTGCGGTAATTGGCCCGCTGGCCGATAGCAAAGCCGATTTGCTTGGAGCCTGGTCAACCGGCGACGTTACAAAAACAACTTCGGTGATCGATGGAATAAAGGGTGCAGTTCAGTCTGGAGCCGAAGTCGTTTTTGCCAAAGGTGCCAACATTACCGACGACCCGTATCTGAAAGAAGGTATTAAAAATCCGTTTGCCGCGCTTATGGGCATCAAGGAAAAAGAGGAAACCCGAACTCCGGCAGAAATGCTTTTGGAAGCTGTTGAACTGGCCAAAACATCGGATGTTGTGGTAGCCGTTTTAGGCGAATCGGCAAGCATGTCGGGTGAGGCTGCCAGCCGTTCGGAGATTGGTATTCCCGAAAGCCAGCAAAACCTGCTGAAAGCTTTGTCAGCAACCGGAAAACCAGTGGTGCTGGTTTTGGTGAATGGTCGTCCGCTTACGCTGGTTTGGGAAAACGAACATGTTCCGGCCATTCTGGAAGCCTGGGCTCCCGGCATTGAAGGTGGAAACTCCATTGCCGATGTTTTGTTTGGCGACTATAATCCGTCAGGAAAAATTACCATGACTTTCCCACGTTCGGTTGGGCAAATCCCGATTTACTACAACCACAAGAATACCGGCCGTCCGATGGATCCAAAGGACAAGTTCACCTCGAAATACCTCGATATTCCGAATGAACCGCTTTACCCATTTGGCTACGGCTTGAGCTTCACCACATTCGAATATGGCGATATAGTTTTGAGTAAAACCAACCTGAAAGGCAACGAAACACTTTCAGCAAAAATTAAAGTGACCAATACCGGCAAAGTGGCTGGCGAAGAAGTGGTTCAGTTGTACATTGCCGATCCGGTGGCCAGCATTTCGCGTTTGGTGAAGGATTTGAAAGGTTTTCAGAAAATTAGCCTGAATCCGGGCGAAAGCAAAGAGGTTGAATTTAAAATAACGCCGGAAGAGTTGAAATTTTACAACAGCAACTTGAAATACGACTGGGAACCGGGTGAATTTATCGTTCAAATTGGGACCAATTCTCAGGAGGTAAAAACTGCCAAATGCCAATGGAATAAATAAGTTTGGATTGATCTTATCTTATTTGTCCTAATTCTAATTCCTGCCATTTGTTCTTCTGAATGAAGCAGGAATTTTGTTATGTAAATATTTTTCCTGACCTAAAGCTGAGTGAAGCGCAAGGAACCTGGGCCGGTGGGCCGAAAAGCAAGTAAAGACGGCGTTAAAAAAACTTTTCTGTTTGATCCCGGAAACGGGAGAGTTTAAAAGATTTTAGCCATCAAACGTAGTTTTTCGTGCAAATCGGGCTTAGCCTTGACCTTTTTTGATTATACTTTTTTGTTGGCTGGTGAGTTGGTCGAACCAGTCAAGACAAAAATGTAATTAGGTTTTTGGGTAAAGCCAAACGTTAAATCAATTAGGTATTCTATGGGATATTCAATTTTATTATATGAACACAGCTATTGTTGCGTTTTAACTATTTGAAAATCATTGATTTTATCGGTAATTTATCCCGGGTTCACTGTAACTTACTCGTAGTTTTCTCTGGAATCTTTAGAATTTATTGAAACATATCAGTTTAAATTTTACAATTATGATAATATTTGAGCAAATATTACTAATACATTAATTCCGAAAAAGCGTAAAAGGTAACCCCGTCCGATGTATGTTTTTAAATATTTTTTTGATCATTGTATGTAAATACTTTAAAATCAAGTTTATATAAATTAATATATTTGTTATTTCGAAATTTATATTTTGTTGTTCAGCAATTAAAACATAAACTTGCAGCAACATTATCGATCTTATCCGCATTTGCAAAGCCACCCCGATCCTTTCCTTTCGCGGGTAGTTTTCCTAAATCCGGTGAGTTTGCGAAAATTAAACAGCTTGAATAACGTATTCAAAATAACACTGCCATGAGCATTAATAAATTCGTTTAACAGGCCGCACCGGGTTACAAGTCCCTGCCAGAGCGTCGAAAATTCTGCCGGGTATGACCCGCCGGTGCGGCCAAAAGTTGGAAAACTCTCCTTCTTTCACAAAGGGTCGGCCTGTATGTTGCTTGCACGGGGTAGCAAGTAGGTATAAACTTGAGCCGTGAAGTTATTAAAATCTTAAAACGATTTGTTATGAAAGAATTGGATTTTGAAAGAATGGAAGGAGTGAAAGGCGGAGACATTCTTCAAACTATTGGTTGTGCTGGCTCGATTTGGGGCGCAATAGAATACGGTGCATTGTTGGTTGGGCTTGCTGCTGGTGGTCCATTAACTTGGGTTGCATTAGGAACATTAATTCTTGCACCAACATTTGTTGGGCTTGGTGCAGCTACGTGCATTACAGGAGGTCACACATCTCAAATACGTAGATGAGTTGTTCGTATCTTTCATAATACATATATGTCTTTTTCAGAGAACATTTGTTTATCTAGTAGATAGGGGCTTACTCCCCTATCTAATTTCGAATTATTTTTTATTAATTTCTTTACAGGAATATCATGAATAGAGTCTTAAATAATAGAATTAATGCTTCCATTTTCTCCAAATTTGCAATTCTGGTCAACTTTATTGCATTAATCATTTACAATCAAATTAGCTTTAACCTAGATGAAATAAGTGACATCTATGCATTGAACGGATTGTTATTAATAACAATTGGAGCCCAGAACGTTCTAATAGCTTCCATAATTCGTCTTTCTTTCCTTTCTCAAAACAAGTCTCTGGATATGAAAAAGTTAAGTTTTTTTGAATTATTGAAACAAAGTAAAATAAATAAAATCTTTTTGATTTATATATTAAGTGCTGTAATGATTATATCATATACAGGAAATCTAATGAAAATTAATTTGTTTGTTTTGATATCTTTTTCAATAGTTATGTTGTTGGCAAATATCAGTTTTTTTTATTATGCTATTAAAAACTTAAATGAAACAAAATCAACAAACATTATCGCATTTAACGGACTCATATTTATTTTCGCTTCATGTACATACACTATACTTAATTTCAGCAAGTTACTCTTGCTGTATTATCCTCTTGGAGGCCTAATTTTTAGCTTTGTTTTGAAAGATGTTCATTAGTATTTGAACTACAAATCTTTTAATGATCTGTATTCAAAGCAATTATTGAAATTTGGTCAACCTACTTTTTAGTCATTAATCTTAAATGAATCCTGATTAACTGGCACGATGATTGGAAATCTATTAAATCAGAATGGTTGGAGGTATTATTTATTCGTTATTAGTTTTACCACTATAATTTCCTTTGCCTTCAATTATCTTTTCATCTCTGATGGCATTTATTATCAGTCGTTTGGTGAGAAATTGGCAGCTGGGCGAATATCGAAGATAATTGAGCAATCACAGAAGTGGCAATGGCTTGGCTACCTATTTATCCCTATTGTGGTACTAATTCGAGTAAGTTTTACTGCAATTTGCTTATATACAGGGTTATTCGTGGCCAACCTAAAAGTGCAGTTTCGCGACCTGTTTAAAGTGGCTTTGCTGGCCGATTTCGTTTTCGTACTTGCTGGGATGGTCAAACTGGGAGTCCTTATCTTTTTTAAAGAGGTTAACACCTTGGAAGATTTGCAATTTCAGCCGTTGTCACTCATGCAGTTGTTCGATAAAGGCTCGGTTGATTCACTGCTGGTTTATCCGCTTTCGCTGCTCAACGTGTTCGAGGTGTTGTATTGGCTGGCGCTGGCCTGGCTGCTTACCGGGGTGGTAGAAAAACCAATGGGCAGCACACTTAAAACAGTAGCCACCTCGTATGGCTCGGGCCTGTTGCTGTGGGTGCTGTTTGTCATGTTTTTAACCGTGAATTTAACTTAAAAAGAAAAACCACATAGACACATAGAACACAATAGAACGTCTAAGAAACAACTATGTTTCCTATGTGCCTATGTGGTTCAATCCCAAATGTATGAGAAAATTTTTTAAATACCTGATAATTATCTTTTTGCTGGGCGCAGGCGGCTGGCTGGGAACACGCACTTATCAGCGCTACCAGGCTAAAAAAGAAAGCGAGCAACGGGTGCAAACCTTGCAGCATGTGGGTTTTGAGTCGCTGGCCGGCGGTAAGGTTTACCTTAACGAGTTCGACCGACAAAAGCCAACGGTAATCGTTTACTTTAACCCCGAATGCGAACATTGCCAGTACGAGGCAACGGAGATTGGCCGCCACGCCAGCGAGTTTGGCAAGGCCAACACCCTGCTGATTACACCCGAACGCTCGGCAGAAAAGTTAAAAACATTTGCCCAGGCTTACCACCTGAACGAGGTGGACAACCTGGCTATCCTGATCGACCGGGACAAACAATTTGTAAAGTACTTTGGTACAGCAGTTTTTCCATCGGTATTTATCTACGCCCCCGGCGGCAAACTGCTGAAAAGCTACAAGGGCGAAGTGAAAATTGAGGCGATAATGGAAAGCCTTTAGAAATTTACAATTTAAATATTTACGATTTACCATTTAAAAGTCTGGCGATGTGAGGATGTGGGGGTTGCAGCCCTACGATCATTTATCCATTCAACAATTTAACAAACAACAATTTAATACTTAAAATCATGTACAAAATTATCTTTATCATTGGTTTATGTTTGGCAACTTTAGCAAGTAAAGCCCAGCAAACCGAACAGGAAAAAGACATCCTGAAACTTATGGAAGTAAACGGCAGCTTCGCCAGTTACGATGTGGATTACCAGCAAATGGTACAGCAGTTTAAAATGATGAAATCTGGCGTGGCACAGTCGGTCTGGGATTCGGCCAAAACCGATGTGTCCGACAAAGAGATTGTTTACCAGAAAAAAGACTTAATCCCGGTTTACTCCAGGAATTTTACACCCGAAGAAGTGAAGCAACTGATAGCTTTTTACACCTCGCCTTTGAGACAAAAACTGGTTGACGGCACAACCAAAATCTCGAAAGAATCGATGCAGGTAGCCCAAACCTGGGGCATGTCGCTGGCTCAGAAAATATAAAGCTATTTGGCCGGCAGGGGATTGTAGAAAAGAAAGATGAGTGATTTTTTAATTTTTAATTGTTAATAACTAATAATCATGTAGTTGACAGAGTTTATTCGGAGATTGTCATATCCGAATAATTTTCTCTGTTGACTATGTGGTTAGAACATGGAAATAAGTGAAAACTATCCTTTTTGATATGTATTATGGGGTTGGTCACATTTATTCATCTGTTATGTTATTCAAACGGAACCTTAAATTATTTAAACATACCATTTCGCAAATTGCCCATGATTTAGTTATTGCTGATGAAGAACGCGCCGAGAAGTATTTTTATTACAAAACAATAGGGATAGTTTGAAGAGAAAATAATTCTACCGAAGTTGTAAATATCATAGAATAAATTATTAACAGTCATGCAAACAAAACAGGAATTTAATCATATACGCAAAACCTTTACCCGCCAGTATAACCAGTTTTACTGCGGGTTGGCTTGCCTCACCTCTATTATAAAATACCACGGCGGCGATACCAGTCAGGAAAAGCTGCGCGACAGCAGCGGCACTACCTTGCAGGGAACCAGTTTGCTGGGTTTGTACCAGTCGGCCCAAAAGTTGGGTTTCACGGCCACTGCTTACGAAGCCGACCTGGTGAACCTGAAAAAAATGGATGTTCCGGTAATATTGCATATTCTGAAAGACGGTAAAATGGAACACTACGTGGTTTGTTATGGCTACGATAGCGGGAAATTTTTGCTGGGCGACCCGGGTTGGGGCATCATCGAGTACCGCGACGAGGAATTGGAAGCGGTATGGAGATCGCGTGCCATGTTGGTTTTAAAGCCTAACGAAAGTTTTGTGTGCGAAGAAAGCCGCACCCGCAACATGCTGGTCTGGTTTAAAGAATTGGTGAAAGACGATGTGCCGGTACTGGCTATCGCGGCTTTTATGGGTATGGTGTTAGCCGTGCTGGGTTTAGCTGTTGCCATTTATACCCAAAAGCTTATTGATAGAATTTTGCCATCGAATAATTCCCGGTATCTCTTTCAAAGTTTGGTCATTTTCGTGTTGATTTTGATTGCCAAAGCTTTTCTGGGGTATATCCGCGGCATTTTCCTGGTGAGGCAAAGTAAGGAGATGAATATCCGCATCGTCTCGTCGTTTTTCGGGAAGCTGATGCTTTTACCGCAAAACTTCTTCGACAGCACCTCAACGGGCGATATGATTGGCCGCCTGAACGATTCGCAGCGCATTCAGCGTGTGGTGATTAACCTGAGCAGCAACATTGTGATCGATGTTTTAATTATCCTTTCAGCTTCGGTTTACATTTTTATGCTTTCGCCTTCAACGGGACTAATCAGCTTGTTGGCTATTCCGGTATTTGGTGTGCTGGCCTGGCGATACAACGGGAGCATTATCGAGAAACAGCGCGAAGTGATGCAGTCGTATGCTGCTTCGGAAAGTAAATACATCGACACCATCCAGGGAATAAAAGTGGTGAAAGCCGGGAATAAGGAAGGGCTCTTGTCGAAGGCTGTGCAAAGTGTATATAATTTTTTTCAGGATAAAGTTTACGAGCTGGGTATTTTGGCCAATAAAATAAACCTGCTTGCCCAGTTGGGCAGCGTGGCGCTTATTTCGGCGGTTATAGCCTGGAGTGCATATCTTGTTTTGGGAAAACAATTGTCGCTGGGCGAAATGATGGGCATTGTTTCAATCGTTGGCAGTTTGGTGACCTCAGTTATCAATACAGCTATGGCCAATATTCAGTTTCAGGAAGCTAAAATTGCCTTTGAGCGTATGTACGAATTTTCGGCAGCCGAGCCGGAGTTTCAGGTTCAAAGTCAAAAGTCAAAAATTCAAAGTTTTGGATCTTCTTATCGCGAAATTAACTCACTCGAACTTAAAGAGTTGAACTTCAGGTTTCCGGGTAAGAGCCTGTTGTTGAAAAATATTGATGTAATATTCAAGCGAGGAGAAATAACCACCATTTTTGGAGAAATAGGTTGCGGGAAGAGTACGTTGATGTCAATTTTACAGCGGTTTTATCCGGTTGAATCGGGAGAAATACTGGTCAATGGCGCCAATTGGGCTGATATGGATGTTCCTGAATGGCGGAGTCGGATTGGAGTAGTTTCACAACATGTAAAGCTGTTCAATGGTACTATCCTTGAAAACATCTGTATGGATGAATACATTAATGTTGAGCGAGTTGACCATTTCTGTAAAGAGATTGGTATTGATTTCTTTATTAATGAGTTCCAGCAGGGGTATGTTACTATTATTTCAGAAAACAGTGCAAACCTTTCGGGAGGACAGCAACAATTAATTGCTTTAGCCCGCGCATTGTACCAACGACCTCAAATTTTATTGCTTGATGAAGCTACCGCTGCCATGGATCGTCGTACCGAACAATTTGTGCTGAAACTGCTGCAACGTATAAAAAACGAAATGATTATTATTTTTGTTACCCATCGTGTTCAACTGGCCCGGCATACCGATAAAATTGTAGTAATTGAAAATAAGCAGATTAGTACTGTCGGTTCGCATGATAGCGTAATCAGGGTGAACAAACTTTACTCCGAGGCATTTGAGGATATCACAAAGGCGAACATAAATACAATGCTTTGTAAGAATTAAGCAGTTTGAACAGACAGAACAAATTAAACTGCAATGAGCGTCAATAAATTCGTTGAACAGGCGAGTTGGGAATAGTATTCTCCATTGACAATAAATGTAGAATATTGTAGGGAAACTTAGCTAAATGCCTTGGCTGTAAATATTTTGAATGACCAATCCTGCCAGTGTAAACCCAAAGATTGCTGTAATATGGGCCACCGTTCCGTTGATGATGGCTTTTTGGCTGCACCATTCGTGATCGGCCAAATCGGGGTCGCCGGGTGCATTTTTTATTTTGGGGCACAGGCATTTTTCGGTTCCGCACGATGCTCCTGTCCCTTTGTTTTCGAGCAATTCCTCACTGTAAACGCACATAAATTTTTTGGCCGGAAGTTCGCCGCTTTTCAGTCTTTTCCGCACAATTTTGGCCAGCGGACAACCTTTTACTTTCCAGAATTCGGCCACCTGAACTTTGGTTGGGTCAATTTTCAGCGAGGCGCCCATTGATGATAAAAACACAGCTTTGGTGCGCGTAGCCTTGCGAATCAAATCAACTTTATTGCTCACACTGTCGATGGCATCAATGATAAAATCGTATGTGCCGAGTTCAAAAAAATCGGAAGTTGTGGGTTCGTATATCTTCTGAAGGGCATTAATTTCGGCTTTCGGGTTGATTTCGAGCAAGCGTTTTTTCAGCGCTTCGGTTTTTACCTGTCCAACAGTTTCGGTGGTGGCATGCAACTGCCGGTTGATGTTGGTTACGCACACCAAGTCAGAATCTACAATGGTTAATTGCCGTATTCCGCTTCGGACAAGGCTTTCGGCGCACCAGCTGCCTACGCCACCAATCCCGAAAATGATTACTTTCTGAGCGGAAATCCGATCCATCATCTCCTTGCCCAACAAACGTTCAGTTCGCTGAAAAATTCCCTTTTCTATTCCTGCCATGTTTAAAACAATTTGAACAACAGGTAATTAAGACATATTCTACCTGGTGTTTTGGATGGCGAAAATACAAAAAATCTGCATTCAATAGGTGAAATTAAATTCAACAGGAAATTCACTTTTAAGCTTTGAAAGAATCATTAGTTTGTTTTTTTCTGCCCCTCATTCTGTGCGAATTTTATATTTGATGTACCTATTACCAATCATTGAATGAATGGATATAAAAATGTATTTTGTGCATTTAGAGTTTACGACGGACTATAAATAGATAAAACACTATTAATGAATATATTAAAATCAGCATTTCTCGTTACTGGCCTGTGCCTGATCCTTTTTTTGAGTTCATTTCAGCAAACGGTAAAACCGTTGAAAGAAGGGATTTGGCGTGGAGTTTTCACGGTTCCGGACAATAAAATTCCGTTTTTGTTCGAAGTGAAAGCCAATTCAGTTTTCCTGATCAATGGCGAAGACCGTTTTCAGGCTAAAAATATAGCTTACCGGAATGATTCGGTTTTCATTCCTTTCGATTTGTACGACGCCGTTTTGAAGTGCAAAATGTGCCAAAATATGCTCGAAGGAAATCTGGTTAAAACTTCAGGAGGAAAAATTGTAAGCGAAGTTCCGTTTAAAGCTGAGTTTGGCAATATGAACCGTTTCCCTGTAAGCAATGAAAAGCCAACATATTCATTGGCTGGAACCTGGGACATCAACATTGGCGAAGGCATTGATGCTGAGAAAACGGTCGGCAATTTTAGCCTAAAAGGTTCAATCCTCACTGGCTCAATTCTTATGACTACAGGCGATTACCGCTTTCTGGAAGGAGTGGCACACGGAAAAACATTCGAATTGTCGGCTTTTGGAGGTTCTTCTCCGTATCTGTTAAAAGGCGAATTTATGAGTGAAAATTCATTTTCCGGCGAATTTGTTACTGCCAGAAAAGCGACAAAGCTTACAGGAACGCGCAACGCTAAAGCCGCTTTGCCCGATGCCTATAAAACGACTTCGATGAAAGAAGGCTTTTCAACAATCGCGTTTTCGTTTCCAAACCTCGAAGGGAAAAAAGTGTCGTTGACTGACAGTGCTTACAAAGGGAAAGTTGTGGTTGTTACGCTTCTGGGAAGCTGGTGCCCGAATTGTCTGGATGAGAATACGTTTTTGTCCCAATGGTACAAAACAAACCATCAACGTGACGTTGAAATCATCGGCTTAGGTTTCGAACGGAAGAACGATTTTGAGTCAGCAAGGAAATCACTTTCAGCGCTGAAAACCCGCCTGGGAATTGATTACGAAATTCTGTTCGCTGGTCAGGTGGGGCCCGATGCTGCAAAGGTACTGCCGCAACTGAGCGGAATTGCATCGTATCCTACGACTATTTTTATTGATAAGAAAGGTAACGTGCGAAAAATACATTCGGGATTTAGCGGCCCTGCAACCGGTAAGTTTTTCGATGAGTTTACAACTGAATTTAATGAGTTGATTGACAGTTTATTGTCCGAATAATTTGTAGCTTAGAACGTGTACAGTAAAACATCAGAGCGTCATTGCGAAGGAGGAACGACTGAAGCAATCCGTAAATCAATGGGACTGCTTCACTTTGCTCGCAATGACGCTCTTTCTTAGATTTCCTGTTTTTCAAACAACCTCTGATTCAAATTTCTTTATTTTTTCAATTGGTCATCAAGCTCCTGGGTTATAGTCACAGTTTCGGAAACCGACACGTCGCGGGCGGTAAACAGGCCCAGAACGGTTTTGCCATCGCTCGATGTAAAGTTGCTTTTGATGTTTGCCGGCGGAACCGAGAACAATCCGCCCGTAGAACTTTGGTTAATTACCTGGTAATAAAAGTTATACCCAAATTCCGAAATCGAAGTTTGTTTTACCTGAACCACGTCGTTTACATTTAATTTACGATCTTCGGGCTTCTTCGTGTCGTGATAATCAGTCATGATCTCGTTCTTCAAAATAGGGTTCCCGTCAACATATTTATCCCAGGCAATTGCCAAATATTCAGCATCGTACAAGAGTTTCCCGTTAATGTAAATGTCCCATTTGTAATAATCGCCTATTCCCTTTGGCTCATGGGCATCAATAAAAATTCCCAGAAAACGCTTGTCGCCCCGGTCTGATGGCTCCACGTAGATTTTCTCGATAGGCGCCACCCTGGCAAGTTTTTCCTTTGCTGTAATGCTAACGCCATTGGTTTGTATGGTTAATGTGTATTCGCGGCCAACCACGCCTTTGTAATCCTTCCCTGCCGGAACCTGGTACAATCCGGGTTTTTGCGAACTCTCGGCGAGGGTAACCGTGTTGGCCGGAACGGTATTGTCGGCAAGAACAACAGTTGCCCCGCTAATGCCGGGATAATCTTTGTCTTCGTTCACTTTCAATGTTTTATAAACGAACACAGTAGGCTGGTCCTGGGTGGTAATGTCGGCTTCAACGCCAACCAGGTCAACATCCTGGTCGCTCAGTTTCACATCAATAACATCTTCGCACGAGCTAACAAGGAGAGAAAGTGCCGCGAACAGGATGAATACCCGGAAGGCTGGCAAATGGAAACTGTTGCGGGTTACGGGTTGCGGGTTGCCTTCGGACTTCGGGTTCCCTGCTGTAAACTGCGACTGTAAACTGCGACTGGAAACTGGAACTGGAAACTGGAACTCGTTGCGGGTTACGGGTTGCGGGTTACGGGTTGCCTTCGGGTTCTCTGCTGTAAACTGCGACTGCCAACTGCGACTGCCAACTGCGACTGGAAACTGGAAACTGTTGTGGGTTGCGGGTTGCGGGTTACGGGTTGCCTTCGGGTTCTCTACTGTAAACTGCGACTGCCTGCTGCGACTGCCAACTGCGACTGGAAACTGGTTTTTTATATCGTTTTTCATTGTGTTCGTGGGTTAAAATGTGAAATTATAAGTTACAGAAGGGATCATACTCCCGATAATCGACAAGCGTGTGGCTTCCACTTTGTTCGGGTTGTCCTTGTTTGGTTTGAAGTAAACCGAGTAGGCATTCCGACGCGAATACACGTTATAGACCGAGAAGTTGATCGATTGTTTTACCTTGCGGTGGTCGTTCTTCTTGAAATCGTAGTTAAACGCCAGGTCAAGCCGGTGATAATCGGGAATGCGGTTGCTGTTGCGGTCGGAATAGTAAAAATTTGTGGTTCCCTGCACATCGTATTTTGCTACCGGGTAAGAAGTTGGGTTGCCTGTGGTGTAAATCCAGTTGGCCGAAACGGTCCATCGTTTTCCCAGGTTGTAGTTGGCTACTGCCGAAATGTTGTGGGTATGGTCGTAGCTCGACGGGTATTCACGGCCCTCGTTAATGCCTGGTATTTTACGCATCGAACGCGACAAGGTGTAGCTAATCCAACCGGTTAAGCGGCCTTCCTGTTTCTTGGCATATACCTCCATGCCATACGAGTAGCCATTGCCGCGCAACAGTTCGGTTTCGATGTTTTCCCTCAGGAAAAGTTTTGCCCCGTCGATATAGTCGATCACGTTGTCCATTTTTTTGTAATAAAATTCAGCCGAGGTTTCGAACATATTTTTCTTGAAATTCCGGAAATAGCCAAGCCCTACTTCGTTTACTATCAGTGGTTTGATGTAAGTTCCGCTGGGAAGCCAGATGTCGATTGGAGTGGGCGAAGTAGTGTTCGAGATCAGGTGCAGGTTTTGTGAAATACGGGTATAGGATGCCTTGACCGAACTTTCGGGCGACAGCATGTATTTTAGCGCCAGCCGGGGTTCGAGGTTGTGGTAGGCCGGGCCTATCAATTTTCCTGCACCATATTCTTTTGTGCTTAACACCTCGTTTTCATTTGGACTGCCGGGGTTCAGGTATTCGCGCACCGTACCCTTTCCAATTTGCTGAAAATAAGAGTATCGCAGCCCGTAGCGTAAGGTGAGTTTAGGGCCAACCTTTTGCTCGTTCGAAATATAAACCGAGTTGTCGAGTGCGTTATAGTTGGTCAGCTTCAAGTCAGAGAACACCGAGCCTTCGTTAGCATCGATTTTACCTGGTTCGAAGTGGTGGTATATCAGGTTAAAGCCCATGGTAAGCTTGTTGTTGGTGTTCAGGTACCACGAAAAATCTTGTTTGAAGTTGCAGTCGGAGATTTGCGAGCTCCAGTCGAACTGGCCCGAACTGTTTCCAGGCACGCCCAGGTTATAATCGTAACGCGAAAAGATGAACGATGTATTGGAGAAGAACTTGTTGCTGAACAGATGGTTCCACCTAACGGTCGAGGTTAGGTTTCCCCAGCGCATGTAAGCCGCATCTCCAATCTTAAAATTGTCCTCGCCGGTATAGGCCGATAAATAGAGCCGGTTATTGGCGTTGATCTGGACGTTGGTTTTCAGGTTCAGGTCGTAGAAATACAATTTGTTTTCCTTCAGTTGTTCCACCCCGGCTAGCCTGCCCAGGTAGTCGATGTAAGTACGGCGGCCAGAGGCGATGAAGCTCCATTTGTCCTTGATTATCGGCCCTTCCAGGGTTAGCCTGCTCGAAACGTTGCCAATGCCCCCGTTAGCGGCAAACCGTTGCGAATTGCCGTCCTTCATGCGGAGGTCGATTACCGACGAGGCCCGGCCCCCATACTCGGCAGGGATTCCCCCTTTGTAAACTTGTGCATCGTTAATGGCGTCGGAATTAAACACAGAGAAGAAGCCCATCATGTGCGAGGCATTGTAAACCGGCGCTTCGTCGAGGATGAGCAGGTTTTGGTCGGGGCCTCCTCCACGGACGTATATGCCCGAACTGCCTTCGCCCCCGCTTTGGATGCCCGGCAGCAAGGTGATGCTTTTCATCACGTCAACCTCGCCCATGAACGATGGCAGTTTTTTGACCATTTTTACCTGCACTTTTTCCATGCTCATCTGCAGGTTTTCAACGTTCCGGTTTTTCTTTTCGCCCGTAACTACTACTTCGTCAATTTGTTTAGTGTCTTCCTCAAGCATAAGGTTTAATTGTTTACTTGTGGTAAGGTTAACTAATGGTGATTGGGTTTGGTAACCGATAAACGAAAAATTTACGGTGTAGCTTCCGGCAGGCACTGATATGGAATAAAATCCATAAGAATTTGTTATTACTCCGGTTTTCATTTGAGGAATGTAAACTGTGGCTCCAATGAGCGCTTCACCGTTGGATTTGTTTTTAAGGTAACCACTTAAGGTAACCAGTCCCGATATTTCAGCAAATCCGGGAATTGCTAAAAGCAAGACGAGCAAGACAATACTTAGTTGTTTCATTGTTTTCTGTTTTCTAAACGTGTTGTTTGTTTTCATGAAAATAATTCTTCACCTCTTTTCATAGATTGAATTCAAACCAATTGGTTGCAATTCTCTGTGAAAAATTACGCTGAATTATTCTGCTTAATTGTTTCTTAACGGCGCACAAAGGAAAATAATATTCAGGATACGGAATAAAAAAATCTGATGAATGCCGGATTTCAGACGGTGAATATATTGTCAAAAAAAAGCAAGGGCTTCACCTTTCGATGAAACCCTTGCCCGAATACTATTGTGGAATTGATTGATTTCCGGTTAGTTTTTGTCTTTTAACTTGCCACTTATGCTTTATTTCTAGAATAATCTTCGGAAGCCGATCAATTCTTTTACTTCCTGAAGTGTTTTTTGTGCCGATTCACGGGCACGTTCTGCGCCTTGACGGGAAACTTTGGCCAGGTAATCTTCGTCTTTCAGAATTTCGATGATACGCTCGCGGATAGGCGAAGTGTAAGCGATAATGTCTTCGGCCAGTTGTTTTTTCAGGTCGCCGTAGCGGATGCTGCAATCGTTGTACGAAGCTTCGAACTGGGCTACAATTTCGGGTGTCGAAACAATTTTCAGCAAGGTAAACAGGTTTTCAACCGGTTCGGCTTTTTTGCTGTTCGGTTCAGTCGGACCGGCATCAGTTACCGCCCGCATTACTTTTTTGCGGATGTCTTTCGGGTCTTCATACAGGAAAATGCCATTGCCTTCCGATTTGCCCATTTTACCACTTCCATCCAATCCCGGTACTTTAATCATGTCCTTACCATCAAACGTAAACGGCTGTGGTAGAGGAAATAACTCACAATTGTACATGCGGTTGAAACGTCCGGCAAACTTGCGGGCCATTTCCAGGTTTTGCTCCTGATCTTTACCTACCGGAACAAATTTGGCTTTATGAATAATGATGTCGGCAGCCATCAGTACCGGATAGGTGAGCAAACCAGCATTCACGTTTTCGGGTTGTTTGCGTGCTTTTTCCTTGAACGAAGTGGTGCGTTCCAACTCCCCAAGGTAAGCATTCATGTTCAGAAAAGCGTACAATTCAGATACTTCCGGAACGTCGCTCTGGATAAAAATGGTGGCTTTGTCAGGGTCAATTCCACAAGCCAGATATTCGGCAAGCACCTGTTTTACGCTTGACTGAAGGTTTTCAGGCGTTGGGTGCGTGGTGAGCGAATGAATATCGGCAATGAAGAAATAACAGTTGTAATCTTCCTGCATTTTGATGAAACTACGCACAGCCCCGAAATAATTTCCGAGGTGAAGGTTTCCGGTTGGCCGGATTCCGCTGACAACTATTGGTTTGGTCATGATTTTTCGATCTAAAAATGGCTGGCAAAAATACACGAACTATTTTCAAATAGCAAGAAATGGGGGAAAAGTTGAGGGTTGCAGGTTGCGAGTTTCGCGTTGGGGCTTTTTAATCGCAGAGTTTCGCAGAGGAAATAGAGAGGGACACGGCGTTTTTTATGAGAACTTATCCTGAATGTGTTCTTCAACCATGTATTTAAAAGCTTCTTTAAGTTCGTCAACCGTAGTCCCCTCAAAAGTCACTAAATCGTTGATTCCTTCTACTTTGCCATAAAAAGCACGGTCTTCAACGCTAAAATTAACTGACCCAACAAAACCTTTGTATTTCAGTATGTTTTTCATAGTAGTTCTGTTTTACAGTGTCCGTTCACTGAACAGACTGTGTGATTTCAATATTTAAGGCTCTGAGAATTGCGTATTTCAAAAATTTCTCCGATACCTACCCGATATTTTCGGTGTAAAATTTAGTTTTCACACAGTCTGTTCAGCCGACGGTCAGAATTTAAAAAGGATTTTGGGCTTTAGCCCTGAATGGATATTTTTTAAAGCATCAGCAACCCATTCTCCCTTAACTCCTGCATCGGTTTGCTATTCCAGAACAGCACAAAATCATTGCTGGTAGCTTCTTCAAAGCTTTTTTCGAGTTCGGCAAAAGTGGTTTGTTGCTGATTGTACACCGATAGGGCCGGGATTTGCTCCGTTAGCCATTCGCCTTCTTTTTGCTTCATCTGGATAACCAAATCCTGCTTTTTATTGCTGAAAGTGAGTTCGGCCATTTCAAACGTCTGGTTTTTCTTCTTTTTGGTGAAGCTCCGAAGCGCGGCACTTCCACCCAGCCAAACGATTTTGTGGTTGGGGCTGGCCGGTTCGTAAACCTGATCGTCGATGGCTTTTCGGATAAAATCAGGAGCAATCGTGGTGCGCGGCACTTTAAAGTCGAACCAATCCTGAAGCGGGAAATCGAAGCATAAGCCGTGCATGTAGTTGAACAACGATTTGCGCAAACCTTCACTAAAACGGTCGTGGTCGATGCCGGTCAGGTCGCGGAATTGCAGGTCGTTGTTGGCAAAAGGGCCGGGTCGCTCATTCTCTATCTTGATGCGGAACTTGTCGGGATTTAAACCCACCGGACTGTGAGCAGTAAGCGCGAAATGGTGCCAGAAGCCCGACTGAACCACTCCGGCTTCGAACAGTTGCCGCACCACTTCGAGCGAGTCGATGGTTTCCTGCACGGTTTGCGTCGGAAAGCCGTACATGAGGTAGGCGTGCACCATAATTCCGGCGCGGGTAAAATTGTCGGTTACCTTGGCTACTTTCGAAACGCTCACCCCTTTGTTGATCAAGGCCAGCAAGCGGTCGGAAGCCACTTCTAAACCTCCGGAAACCGCGATGCAGCCCGATTCTTTTAGGAGCAAACACAGGTCGTAGGTAAAACTTTTCTCGAAGCGGATGTTGGTCCACCAAACGACCGTCATTTTTCGGCGAATGATTTCCAACGCCAACGCGCGCATCAGGGCAGGTGGTGCGGCTTCGTCCACAAAATGGAACCCGATTTGCCTGGTCTGGCGAATCATTTCCTCCATGCGGTCGCACAAAACCTGCACGGTGTTGGGTTCGTAGCGGCGGATGTAGTCGAGCGAAGTGTCGCAAAACGTACAGCGACCCCAGTAGCAGCCGTGCGCCAGAGTGAGTTTGTTCCAGCGGCCGTCGCTCCAAAGGCGGTGCATCGGGTTCACAATTTCGATCACCGAAAGGTAGCTGTCCAGTTCAAAATCGGAATAATCGGGCGTGCCCACTTCAAATTGCGAAAAGTCGGGTTGCGCGGAGCCGTTCACAAAAACCACCTCGTTGTTTTCGAGCGCAAAAGTGCGTTTCAGTTCAGCTTTCGGGCGTTTCCCGTCGAGGTGTTCAACCAGGTTGAGCAACGGAGCCTCACCGTCGTCGAGCAAAACGAAATCGAAATATTCAAACACGCGCGGATCGCTCAAGGATCGCAGTTCGGTATTCGCAAAACCGCCGCCCATCGCGACTTTCAGTTCAGGATAATGCTTTTTGATGTACCTCGCACACCTAAACCCACTGTATAAATTTCCGGGGAAAGGAATGGAAAAGGCCACCAGCGAGGGTTGCTCGTTTTCGATCTTTTCCTGAAGCAGTTTTAGGGTAATTTGGTCGATAAAACTTTCGGGCGACTGCAAGGCTTCGTGCAGTTCGTCGAAGGTGTTGGCTGATCGGCCCAAACGTTCGGCATATCGGCTAAACCCGAAATACGGATCAATGGCTTCAACAATCAAATCCGACAAATCTTCGAGGTAAAGTGTGGCCAAATGTTTGGCTTTGTCGCGTGTTCCCATGGTGCCAAACGCCCATTCCAGATCGTCGGTTTGGGCAAAGCGCGAGGCTTCGGGCAAAAAATTGCCTTCGCAAATCACGTGAGCCAGCACATCGTTTTTCCCCTGAAGGAAAGCAATGACCTGATCGATGGTCTGAATATAGTCTTCGCGTAAATTGAAAATCCGTTGGCTGTTTGGTGAAAGTTCCAAATTCCAGGTTCCAAGTCCCATGAAAAGCTTCTTCAGTCCCTCCGAAGAAAACAGTTTCAGGATAACTTCAATGCCCAGATCGCACTGAAACGAAGTGATGTTTTGTGTATTCAGAAACCCTTTCAGGTAGGCTGTTGCCGGATAAGGCGTATTCAGCTGGGTAAACGGCGGAGTGATCAGGAGTACTTTTTGAGCCACATCAAAAATTTTAGTTGTGTAAAAGTAATACTTTGAGCGCATTGTTTTCAATAAGTTATTTGAGTCCTGAAAGGACGGCATACATCAACTAACTTTGATGCGCGGACGACTTTTCTTTCTGCATGAAACCCCAGGCTACCGATATGACGCCCGCACCGGGCTAGCTTTATACTTTTACCCCATCTTTCCGGTGTTTTCCAATTAACGAAAAACATGAGAGGCCAGTCAGATTAATTACCTTGAAATTCAAGCCTTCATCCGGAATAATTGCCCCAAATTAGTCGTAACTTTCGTTGAATTTTAAGAGAATAGGCGTGAAAACCAAATCTTTATTCATTATGATGTTGGGAATCCTTTTTTCGACGACCGGATTTGCTCAGGATACTTCGCAAAACCGGAAAGCTTATGCCGCAGGCCGGTTTTATTCCGATAATCCCGAGGCTTTGAAAGCACAATTACAAGAGCTATTTGCAACCGCCGAGCCGCGCAAAGAGGGCGCTTCGCCGCTGGCCATTGTCGTTCCTCATGCCGGATATGTTTACAGCGGCGAGGTGGCTGCTTCTGGTTTCAACCAGATTGATCCCAACCGGAGATTTGAACATATTTTTATCATTGGGTCTAGCCATACTTCCGCTTTTCAGGGCGCATCAGTGTATTGCGATGGAGACTTTGAAACCCCGCTGGGCATTGTAAAAGTGGATACTGAGCTAGCCAAGAAGCTGGTTGCCGAAAATAAAATCCTGAAATCGTACGCTGAGCCGCATTTATACGAACATAGTCTGGAGGTTCAATTGCCATTTTTACAGTATTACCTGAAAAATGAATTCCAGATAGTGCCAATCGTTATAGGAGCTTCTACCTCTGATACTTCGCAGAAACTGGCTGCTATGCTAAATCCATACCTGAATGAGAAAAACCTGTTTGTAATCAGCAGCGATTTTTCGCATTACCCGAATTACAAAAATGCTTGTATTGCCGATCACGCAACTGCCGAAGCTATACAAACCAATAAACCAGCCAAATTATTGACTGCACTTGAAAAAAACCAGGAGAAAAATATTCCCGGACTGGCAACCAGCTTATGCGGCTGGAGCTCGGTGCTCACATTGCTTTACATGACTGAGAAGATTCATGGTCTTTCGGTTAACCTGGTTCAATACAAAAATTCGGGCGACTCACGTTATGGTGAAAAAGATAAGGTAGTTGGATATTATGCCATTTCGTTTTGCAAAGGAGAAATGATCAAAAAATCCGATTTCTCGCTATCCAATTCAGATAAGAACTATTTACTGAAGTTTGCCCGTAAAACGATTACCGATTACATCAAAAAGGGAGTTACGCCGGAAGTTGAATTGAAGGATTTGAGTTTGGCCTTGAAAACCCCTTGCGGAGCTTTTGTTACCCTGAACAAGGATGGCAAATTGAGAGGTTGCATCGGGCGGTTTAACCCGGAGCAGCCACTTTGGAAGGTCGTTCAGTTGATGGCAGTTGCCGCTGCCACTCAGGATTACCGTTTCAATCCGGTAACTTCAGGCGAAATCTCTCAGCTCGAAATCGAGATTTCGGTGCTGACGCCTTTGAAGCGGATAACCTCAGCCGATGAATTTAATCTTGGTAAACAGGGCATCTACATGAAAAAAGGTAATGCCTCCGGAACATTTTTGCCTCAGGTAGCCGCGCAAACAGGCTGGAGCAAAGAAGAATTTCTCGGTCACTGTGCGCAAGACAAAGCTGGAATTGGCTGGAATGGCTGGAAATCGGCCGAACTTTATACGTATGAAGCTTTAGTTTTTAAAGAGGAAAAATAGTTTCTATGGTTCCTTTTGTTTCTATGGTTTCTGTTGTTGGCGGGGCATTGAAGTTATCGGAATTCAGGAAAAGTCAGATGTTTCTGTGGTTTCTATAGTTTCTGTTGTTCCTGTTGTTGGGATCAAACAGAATCACGATTGCCGCACTTTTTCAACAATAGAAACCCAGAAACTACCAGAAACCATTAGAAACAATGGGAACAAAAATTTAACTGACTATTGTTTGGATCAAAGAGAATCACGATTGCCGCACTTTTTCAACAATAGAAACTCAGAAACCATCAGAAACAATAGAAACAAAATTTATATGAGCACAATAAAGCGTTTTGAAGATTTGGAAGTTTGGAAACTGGCAAGAGAACTTTGTAACGATGTCTTTCAACTTACCTCACAGAAAGACTTTTCAAGAGATTTTGGGTTGAGAGATCAAATTAACAATTCAAGCGGCTCGATCATGGATAACATTGCCGAAGGCTTTGAGCGCGACGGCAGCAAGGAGTTTTCGCAGTTTTTGGCCATATCCAAAGGTTCGTGCGGCGAGTGTCGTTCTCAACTTTATCGGGCACTCGACAGAAAATACATTTCGCCGGAGCAGTTTGAACTGACATCGCAGAAAACGATTGATCTGGGTCGTAAAATCGCGAATTTCATGAGCTACCTTAAATCTTCAGAACTAAAAGGAAACAAATACAAACCACCAACCCAACCCCAGAAACCCTAGAAACCTCAGGAACAAATAGGAACTAAAGAAACTATAGGAACAACAGAAACAACAGAAACCACCTATGAACAGTATTTACCCGCTTTTCCCAATTACCATTTTGGTTGTGCTGTTTTACTTGCTATCGTTCGCTTTTTCGCGAATCGGACTGGTAAGTAAACTGAATCACCGGAAATTCTGGAATGTGTTGCTTTTACTCACTTTTCTGGCTACGGCACTGCTCGGGCTTTTCATGGTGGTGAAAATCAATTACAAACTTCAGTTCCCGTTTTACGAAAATCTGGTCGCCTGGCACGTTGAGTTCGGCATTGGAATGGCCATCATCGCGATTTTTCATTTCTCGTGGCATCTGCGTTACTACCTTCAGCTTTTCAGCACGGGAAACAGTTCGGAAAAGAAACGAGCAAAGCGATTGCAGGCAGTGGAAAACGTTGAAAAAACAACTGCTTCCGATAGCTTTCCATTGCCTTCTTTTCTGAAACTGGCTGCATTTATTTTGGGCAGTACCAGCATCATCGCACAAGTTATTTTGTTGCGCGAATTTTTGTCGGTTTTCAGCGGAAATGAGCTGGTAATCGGCCTGGTAATTGCCAACTGGATGATTCTGACCGGACTTGGCGCCTGGCTGGGAAAGTTTTCGTTGCGGTTTCAGAGCTCGTTTTCGGTTGTTGTTACCGGCCTGCTTTTGCTTTCGGTTTTGCCTTTTGCAACAGCTTTCCTGATCAATTTCCTGAAAAACATCGTCTTCCCGGTTGGTGCGCTGATCGGCGTGTTTCAAATATTTTTCAGCTCGCTCATTCTACTAACGCCGTTTTGTTTGATCAGCGGTTTTCTGTTCACCTTCATTGCAAAAAGTTTCTCCGAAGTCCGGCGACAAAACGAAACGGGTGCGATTTATGGTTTCGAGTCGATTGGCAGCGTTGCGGGAGGTTTGCTCAGCGGACTGCTTTTTGTTTCGGTCCTTTCATCGTTTGAAAGTTTGCTGGTGCTTTGCCTGCTGAATGGCGTGATTTTGTTTCTAATCAGCATCCAAAATAAGAAAAAAGCCGCTGTTTGGCTTCCTTTGGCGGTGGCTGGCGCGGTGTTCGTTTTGCTGTTTTTTCATCCTGAAAAGCGTATCCGGAGCTTTTTATATCCCAATCAGGAAATCGAGGTCTCAAAAGATTCGCCCCACGGAAATATCGTCATCACCCGGCGCGAAAAGATGTGGAGTGTTTACCTGAACAACAACCTGCTTTTCGATTCTGAAAACTTTATGCTGAACGAGGAAGCCGTGCATTTTGCCATGCTTCAACACGCCAATCCGGCAAAGGTTTTGCTGGTTTCGGGCGGACTTTCGGGCCAAATTGCCGAGCTGAAAAAGTACAAACCAGAGCAGATTGATTATGTGGAAGACAACCGCTGGCTGCTGGCTCTGATGAAGGATTCGCTGGCCAAAATGACCGACGAAGGCGTTTCGGTGTACGTCACCGATCCGCTGCGGTTTATCCGGCGAACCCAACAAAAATACGATGTGGCGATCCTGAATTTGCCCGGTCCGGCAACGATGCAGGCCAACAGGTTTTTTACCCTCGAATTTTACCAGTTTTTGAAGCAAAAACTGTCGGCAAAAGGTGTGCTTTCGTTCGGCATTTCGTCGCCGCCAAATTACCTAAACCAGGAAGCGGTTGATTTGAACTCGACTTTGTTTGTCACGCTGAAGAAAGTTTTTCGAAATGTGATCATCTTGCCTGGTGAGCAAAATCATTTTCTGGCGTCGGATGCCCCACTTGCAGCTAACATAGCCGAACGCGTTCAGGCAAAAGGCATTGAGACGCGGTACGTCAATTCGTATTACATCGACGATGCCTTGCTGAAAAGCCGTAGCGAAACCATTCTTGCCGCCCTGAACACCAGTGAGCAACCCAACCAAAACCTGAAACCGGTGTCGTACCTTCAGCAACTGGCCTATTGGATGAGTCAGTTTAAAGGCAATTACTGGCTGTTCGGGTTAGTTGCCGGAGCACTGTTTTTGTTCTTTTTCCTTTCCGGAAATACGGCCTCGCAAACCATGTTCGTAACCGGTTTTTCAGCTTCGGGCATGGAAATTTTGTTGCTGTTTGGATTGCAGATTTTCTTCGGAAATATCTACCTGCTCACCAGTTTTGTCTTCGCCGGATTCATGCTCGGTTTGGGTCTGGGTTCATTCTTCGGAAAACAATTTCAGGAGAAAGACTTACTGGCACTAACGCAAATCGCGATTGCAGTTTTCGCGACTGTTGCTGGCTTTTCGTTGTTTTCAGGAGGAATGGCCAATCTTCCGGAGGCAATAGTTTATGCGCTATTCCTGCTGGCTACCGTTTTGATCGGTGGGTTGACAGGCTTTCAGTTTGCACAGTCGAGCCAGATACAAAGCGGAGATTTTGCCGGGATTTCAGTGAAAACATACAGTTTCGATTTGATTGGTTCAGCGTTTGGCGCTCTGGCCGTGAGTATTTTTCTGGTGCCGAAACTGGGAATCGTCGGATCGGTTTTTAGCTTGGGCTTGATCAACATCTTATTTGGATTTTGGCTACTTTTAAAGAAAAATTCAACTCGTGACTAAATGTCACAGTTTCAAATGACAACGCAAAAAGAGCAAATTAATTCGTAGAGAAAGAGTTGGTTATAAATTGTAACCAACTGAAAATGCTGAAAAAAGTGGCAAGTCGCAAAACTGCGAAACAAATTGGTTCAGGAAAAAGTAATGAAATCAAGGAGAATTGATTTTTTGCTGACATGGAAAATACCGATATGAACAAGCGCGATTTTTTGAAACATGGACTAGCCGCCACCGGGGCGATGGCTTTTGCACCGATGATGGGATTTTCGGCATCGGCGGGTGAGAAACTCTGGAAATGGAGCAAAGAAGGTATGTACTGGACCACCACGCCGCGCGGCCCGAAATGCCTGATTTGTCCGAACGAATGTGTGATCAAGGAAGGCGAGACGGGCGTTTGCCACAACCGGATCAACTATCAGGGCAAAATTTATTCAATGGCCTACGGAAATCCCTGTGCAGTGAACATCGACCCAATTGAGAAAAAGCCGTTCAATCATTTTTTGCCTGGATCGAAAGCATATTCCATTGGCACGGCGGGCTGCAACCTCGCCTGCATGAACTGCCAGAACTGGACCATCTCGCAGGTGAGTCCGAAGGAAACGCGCAATTACGATCTGATGCCCGACAAATTGGTTGAGCAAGCCATCGCCGCTAAATGCCAATCCATCGCCTACACGTATTCTGAACCTATCTCGTTTTACGAATACACGCTCGACTCGGCAAAACTGGCACGGCAGGCTGGGATCAAAAATGTGCTGGTTACGGCGGGCTACATCCATCAGGAGCCGCTGCGCAACTGGTGTAAAACTATCGATGCCGCGCGCGTCGATTTGAAATCGTTCAGCAACGACATTTATGTGAAACTGAGCGCCGGTGCGCTTCAGCCGGTGCTCGACACGCTGAAGACCTTTGCCGAGCTGGGTGTTTGGCTCGAAATCATCAATCTCGTAGTTCCTAGCTGGACCGACAACCTCGACATGATCAAACGCATGTGCAACTGGCTGGTCGAGAACGGGCTGGCCAGTTATCCGATTCATTTCGACCGTTTCCATCCCGATTATAAATTAACACAATTATCCGCGACACCGATCGGCGTGCTAACCCAGGCGCGCGATATTGCACTGGCGTCGGGCATGAAATACGTGTACGTCGGCAATGTCCCGGGTTTGGACGCGCAGAATACCATCTGCCCAAAATGCAAACAGGTCGTGTTGGAGCGGCGGGGTTTTACCGTTGTGAAAAACGATTTGGTGAAAGGCTGCTGCCCCAAGTGTGGCGAAAAAATTGCCGGTGTTTGGGAATAAGCGATTACCACTGATTCACACAGATTTCAATTATAATAGTGAGGGCTTCACTTTGAGTGAAACCCTCATAAGAGTTAGATGTTTGCTACAAACGGCGCTTTCCGGCAATAACTTTCGTCAAAAAGCTGATCGACCAGAAAAACCGCCAAGCTTCCGGCGTTTATTTTTCCTGAAGGACAATCTTCGAGGTTCACAGCCAGTTCTCCACAGGCTTCCTGAAATTCGATAAACGGAACGCGCACCAGCGTCCAGTTCACCGGGCTTTGTTCCAACAGTGCATACGATTTTTGGCGATCGGCGTGGATTTCTGGATAATTGGCTTTCATCCACTCGGTGGCCATCAGCGTTTCTTTGCTTTTTCGATCAGATGGCGCGTCTACATTTAGTCCGGCCAGCAAAATCAGGCGTTTGATGCCGAATTCATTCATCGAATCGAGCAGGTTTTGGGTTGCCCGACAGGCCACCAGCGGTTCTCCGGGTCGCTGCCCAACCACACTGATGATGGCCTCGCAACCTTCGACCAATTGGTGAATGCTTTCAGGATGAGTTGCGTCGCCCTTCACGATTTCGATTTGCTGACTTTGAATGAGAAACTGTTCGGGATGCCGAAGCAGTACTTTCAGTTGAAAACCCCTGTTGATTAATTTATTGACAAGATATTTGCCTGTGCGGCCCCCGCCACCCAACACGGCTATCTTTTGGTATTTCATATACTTCTCTTTATAAAATTTTGGACACAAAAATTTTGTTCTCAGGAAAGAGAACGAGTCGATAGCTATTTTACAGTCAGGGTTTCACTTTAAGTGATGTCCTGACTAAAAGCTATTCACTAACTGATATTTACAAAGAGAGTTTAATGCTGCAAAAATAGAAAAATGTTTTCAGTAAAAATCGAAAGGCTTATTCTGATTAATTTCTACTTTTGCGGCGTATTGGTTGATGGGATATTAACCACAAAGAAAAGCACAAAGTTTCACTAAGAATTTCTTTGTGTCGCTTGGTCAGTACTTAGTGTTCTTCGTGTTTAAAATCATTCATCTGAAAAGGGAATCCGGTGCGATGCCGGAGCTGTACCCGCAGCTGTAAGCCTCTGTTGTGCTTTTGCAACCTCTGCCACTGTGATTAAAAAGTAAAAATTAACCACAAAGGCCACAAAGATCAACCACAAAGAGATTGAAAACTAACACATTCTTTGTGAAACTTGGTGGAAACTTCGTGTTCTTCGTGGTTTATTAGCTTTAAAATCCCGGGAAGGCCGCAAAAAGCGAGGCGAGCCAGAAGACCTGCCAGTTCAAACTGAATTTTAGTCGAATCTTCGGGAAAAAAGATCGGTGATGGAACTGTTTCCATTTCATTTCTTCCGGAACATATTTTTTGAGACTTGGTTATTCGATATTGATTATTGAAAATTCATTTTAGATGAAAAAAACGCAGTTAGTTCTGGTTGTGCTGTTTCTTTGTCAGCTTGCCGTTTATGCACAGGAAGCCAAACGCATTGTTTCGCTGGTTCCCTGGGTTACAAAAAGTTTGTATGTAATGGGCGAACAACATCGTTTGGTTGGATGTACCAGTTATTGCCCGGTTCAGGAATCGGATCATATTACAGTGATTGCCAATGCGATGAGTGTAAATATCGAAAAAACATTCTCTCTAAAACCTGATGTGGTAATAGCTTCGTCGCTCAACAAACCTGAAACCATTGAGAACCTGAAGAAACTGGGGATAAAAGTGGTAATGCAACCTTATCCTGAGTCGTTTGATGAAATATGCAATTATTTCGTGCAAATTGGCGATTTGGTTGGTCAGGGTGCGAAAGCAAGGGAAATTGTAAATCAGCAAAAGGCCAGGCTTGCCAAACTAAAGACAAGTTTCCCAGCCGGAAAAAATCCTAAAATTCTGATTCAGATTGGCGCCAAACCTTTGTTCTGCGCGGTTCCAAATACATTCATGGAAGATTTTATCCGATTTTCAGGAGGAAAAAACATTGCGGAAGAGTTGAAACTGGGCAGCATTACCCGGGAATATGTACTTAAGCAAAATCCGGATATTATTTTCATTGTTACAATGGGTATAGTCGCCCAGCAGGAAAAAGATACGTGGTTGAAATACAATTTTTTATCGGCCAGTAAAAGCAAAAAGATTTTTATACTTGATGCCGATAGAACCTGTAGCCCTACTCCTGTTTTGTTTGTCGATGCGCTGGAAGAAATGATTAAACTGATGTATTGAAAAAGTTCGGAGTTGGGAGTGAGCTAGAGTAATCTTCTGGCAATTAATTGAATTTTGTTACCGCAAAGCGGTAAACTGTTATTCACCCCCAATTTCATTGGGGGGTGAATAATAAATACGGAAAAAGGAACCCCGAAGTGGGTTCAATAATTAGGAAGTGAATTTTATTGAACCCTGTCAGGGTTCAGACCTTCGGTAATTGCTTTTCCCCCCCCCCAGTTTTACTGGGGGTGACTCATATTTAATCCCTTTGGGATTTTTAACTAGTTTTGAGAATGCAAAAAAAGTACTTCAAATGGTTGCTCAGTCTGGCCGGATTACTGGCATTGCTGGTTGCTTCGATTGTTCTGTCGCTTTCGGTTGGCGAAATGAACCTGGGTTTCATGGATATTTTTGCAATTCTTCGGAAGAGCCACGAAAGCATGGAATACACTATTTTAAGCCAGATTCGGTTCCCTCGGGTTTTGCTTGGGATTGCTGTTGGTGGTGCGCTTAGCCTTTCAGGAATTTTATTGCAGGGCGTTTACCGTAATCCGCTGGTTGAGCCATATACACTTGGAATTTCAGGTGGAGCATCGCTTGGGGTGGCAATTGCTATTGTATTTGGTTTGCACCAGTTAATCGGTTCGTTTGTATTGCCGGCGGCTGGTTTTACCGGCGCTTTTCTCATCATTTTTGTAGTTTACACCATTAGTGCCCGTAGCGGACGGGTAAATATACAAACCATGCTGTTAACAGGTGTTATGGTAAGCTTTATAGCATCTTCGTCGATGATGTTGCTCATGGCTGTTACCAGTTCCGAAAACCTGCACGGCATCATTTTCTGGATCATGGGCTCGCTTGACGAACCGGATATGTCGCTGATAATACTTACCTTGGTTGTTTCGTTAGTATCGCTGGTCCTTTCATATCTGTTTGTTCAGCCGCTGAATGCGCTCAGGCTGGGCGAGGAAAAAGCCAAACACCTTGGGGTAAATACCGATTTAGCTATTAAATTGTTGTTCCTGATGGCTTCGCTACTGGCCGGGATATGTGTTGCTGTTGCAGGTGTCATTGGGTTCGTTGGCTTGATTATCCCTCATCTGATGCGACTTTTATTCGGAACCGATTATCGTATTTTGCTGATTAGTTCATTCCTTTCAGGCTCAATATTTTTGGTAGTTTCTGATGTGATTGCCCGTACCATTATTTCTCCGAACGAGCTTCCAATTGGTGTGATAACCGGTATTGCCGGCGGTATAGCCTTTCTGATCATGATCAGCCATCGTTCAATCCGTTCAACTAACCGTAGCCGATGACCAATATTCTTACCATACAAAACCTAAAGTGTGGCTACCCGAAATTTCAGTTGTCCGACATTAATTTCGAGATACCAAAAGGTTCGTTTGCCGGAATCATAGGGCCAAATGGTTCGGGAAAAACCACGCTCTTCAGGGCAATAACCGGTATTCTTCCGTTAAAATCGGGTCAGATATTACTTTCAGAAAAAAATCTGAGGGCATTTTCATTGAAGCAGCGGGCACAAAACATTGCTATTGTAAGTCAGTTTATAGAAGCCGGAGACATGAGTGTGGAAGATTACGTGTTGATGGGCCGTATTCCATATCACAACAGATTTAACTTTTTCGAGACCGACGAGGATTTTGCCATTGCCCATAAGTATATGGAAATGACCGATACCTGGCGCTTCAAAGATCAGCTGATGTCGGAACTGAGTGGCGGCGAGCAGCAACTGGCCGGAATTGCCCGTGCTCTGACCCAGCAACCCGAATTGCTTTTGCTCGACGAGCCAACATCGCACCTCGATATTACGCACCAGGTTCATATACTGAATGTTTTGCAGCAACTAAATCTTGAGACGGGTCTTTCGGTGCTGATGGTTATCCACGACCTTAACCTGGCTTCGGAATATTGCGACCGCCTGATTTTAGTGAATCAGGGCCGGATACATACTCAGGGAACTCCCGAAGAAGTACTGACTTTTCGGAATATTGAAGATGTTTACCAAACCGTCGTTGTCACTCAAAACAACCCGCTTTCAGGCAAACCGGCGGTTTTTCTGGCTTCGGGAAAAGTACTGAGAGAAATTCAGGAACGGTTATCTAAACTTTGATTCGTCTGATTTAATGATGGACTTTGATTTTTGAAGGAATCGAAATCAAAGTATTGACTGCTTTGCGAAAAGCTGTAACTTCACCCTATCCTAAAAAACAACCTATGAACCCATTAATTGAACAATTTGTATCGCAGAAACGGATTGCCGTCGTGGGCATGTCGCGTTCAGGAAAGAAATTTGGCAACATGGCCGCTCGTGAATTAAAGCTGAAAGGCTACGAAATTTATCCGGTTCATCGTGAAGCTGAGGAAATTGACGGATTTGCATGTTCGCCGAGCCTGAGCAGTTTAAACGGTAAAATCGATGCTGTCTGGATTTCGGTTCCGCCAGCAAAAGTTTCGCCGGTTTTAGCCGAAGCTGCCGAAATTGGTCTGAAAAACGTCTGGTTGCAGCAAGGCGCCTGGTCTGCCGAAGTACAGCAAACCATCGATCAGTTGGGTTTGCCGGTGGTTTCAAAAAAGTGCATCATGATGTATGCGCCGCCAGTAAAGTCGGTACATAAATTTCACCGCACCATTAAAGGAATATTTGGCCGATTGTAATTCTATTGAAGACCAATTGAAGGCGTTGAAAGCAATTGGGAATTCCTATTCATAGTATCATTCAACTGCTTTCACATTAATTTCAGATAAATGACTTTATCAATCGACTCAACAACAACGCTGAACAACGGGGTGAAAATGCCCTGGCTGGGACTGGGTGTTCACCGTGCAGGCTCGGGCAACGAAGTAGTAAATGCCATGAAATGCGCTTTGCAAACGGGTTACCGGAGTATCGACACAGCCACATATTACCAGAACGAGCATCGGGTAGGGCAGGTGGTTGCCGAATGCGGCATTCCGCGCGAAGAAATTTTCCTGACCTCGAAAGTCTGGAATACCGATCAGGGTTATCGTTCAACCATACAAGTATTTGAATCGAGCCTCGAAAAACTGAACACCGATTACCTCGATTTGTACCTCATTCATTGGCCACAACCCGGCACAACTTTCGAAACGTGGCGGGCCATGGAAGAATTGTACGAAAAAGGGAAGATACGGGCCATCGGAGTCAGTAATTTCATGGTTCCACACCTGAAGCGCCTGATGGAAAACTCACGCATTAAACCGATGGTGAACCAGGTGGAGTTTCACCCGGAGCTGGTGCAGTCCGAATTGTTGCAGTTTTGCAAGCAAAACCAGATCCAGATGGAAGCCTGGCGCCCAATTATGAAAGGACGGGTGAACGAAATTCCGTTGCTTCAGGAGTTGACCGAAAAATATGGGAAATCGCCGGTTCAGGTGGTTTTGCGCTGGGATATTCAGAAAGGTGTGGTTACCATTCCAAAATCGGTTACACCGGAACGGATTATCAGCAATGCCGACATTTTTGACTTCGAACTTTCGGAAGAAGATATTGCACGAATTGACGGATTGGACCGAAATGCCCGGATTGGAGAAGATCCGTTCCAGATTGAGATATAGTTGGGAATAGCGGTTATTCGCTTATTCCCAGCAGGTTGTTCAGCTCCTCTTTAAAACTGCGACCAATCGGCAACTGAATGCCATTGATTTCAACGATGTTCCCAAAAACAGCATCGATGTTTCTGACTGAAACGATGTACGATTTGTGAATGCGCACAAGACCCTGGTCGTTCAACAAGGTTTCGATGTTTTTCATACGGTCGAGCTTGGTGTATTTCTTTGTTTTCGTGTAAATTACAACATATTCTTTCATCCCTTCGACGTATAGAATGTCGGCGATGTTTACCTTCACCGATTTGTAGCCCGATTTAACAAAAATAAAGTCGCGCGGAACAGGCGACAATTCCAATGATTCAGCCGCTGACTGTTCCTTCTTCTCGGGCTGAATTGCTAATCGGCTGATTACTTTGGCAACCGAACGGGCAAACCGCTCGAACGAAATGGGTTTCAGCAGGTAATCAACCACATCCAGCTCGTAGCCTTGAAGGGCATACTCCGAATAAGCCGTGGTGAGCACAATGGCCGGTTTCTTTTGCAGGGTGTGCATAAATTCAATTCCGGTAAGGCCGGGCATCTGTATGTCGAGAAAAACCAAATCAACTTCGCCCGATTCAATCGTTCCATAGACGTCCACAGCCCGGCTGAAGGTGGCAAGCAGTTCGAGCTGAGGCATCCGGGCCACATAATCGCCAAGGTACTGGCGCGCAATGGGCTCATCGTCGATAATTATACATTTGATTTTCTGCATTATAGCTGGTCTTTTTTCTGAAATACCGGAAATTGTAGCGAAACCATGTATTCACCATCCTGTTTCAGTGTTTGAAGTTCGTATTTTTCCCCGAAAATCAGGTCGAGGCGCTTTTTTACGTTTTTTAGTCCAATTCCCGATGAGGTTGTGGATTTTTGATCTGTGTTATTGTAACTGTTTTTGCACACAAAATACAGGTAATCGCGGTCGTCCGAAATATCGAGTTCCATCCATCCATCGTCGTCTTTTCCAATGTTTCCGTGCTTAAAACAATTCTCGATGAACGGAAGCAACAGCAATGGCGGTACAAAAACTGAAAGATGCGCCACGCGAATCGTATCGCGAACATTCTCCGGAAAGGAAATCCGCATCTTTTCCAGATCGAGGTAATTGCGGATAAAATGCAATTCTTTTTCGAGCGAGACCAGCTTTTGTTCGGTCTCATAAATGAGGTAACGCATGGTTTCCGAAAGGCCAAGTACCATTTGAGGCGCCCTGTCCGACTTGGAATACGTCAATCCGTATAAATTATTTAGTGTGTTAAATAAAAAATGCGGATTAACCTGTGATTTGAGGTAAAGAATCTGAGCCTCCTGCGAGCGTTGTAATTCTTCCCGGCTTTCCTGTTCTTTCCGGGTTTTATTTTCATACAGCCGGTACAACATGGCAATAACGAGGATAACCGAATTCATCAGTAATCCTGGCAAAAAAGGAGTTTGGCCAGCTCCAATGCGGTTAAGCATCCAGAGGTTTTTGCCCAGTGCCAGGTTTTGGCGTTGTTCGAGCAAATCGGGCGAGAGCTTACCCGACACGGCCACATTTCCGGGAATTATCCCCAGTATTTTTAGCCGGAAGGCCGAAAGCACGAAGACCAGCAAAATAGCCGATACCGCAAAAGCGAACGGTTGGCGGTGATTGATGAGCAGCCAGTTGGTAAGTCCGTAGCCCGAAAGGTAAAATGTAAGCGCCATCAGGCTGATGCTGGTCACGGCGCGAATAAGCGAAAGTTCATCGGGCAGGAACAGCGACAGCGAGAAGTACAGGAAATAGGCCAAAACCACCCAAACAATGCTATGGATAACAATCTTCTTCATGTTGCAATGATACAAAAATACCATATTCAGGATGAATGCTTTAAACCAAACGGCCCAATGATTCAACCAACGGCAAAAACAATCAACCTGCGGCTCGTTGAGTAAACCTGTTGTTGGTGCAATTGGTTTAGTTGTTGGATGAAAACAAGTCAATACACAAGAATTGGTCGTTTAAGTTTGACCTGAATTCAAAAAAATAAAGCTATGAAACAGTTAATTTTTATCAGTACACTACTGATTGTTTTGAGTGTTAATGTGTTTGCACAGGATTTTGAATCCAGGCGAACTGCGGAAGAACGCGCCCGTTTTCAAACCGAATGGATGAAGCAAAACCTCAAGCTTAGCGACGACCAGCAGACCCGGGTTGATCCGCTTAACCTGAAATATGCCAGGCAAATGGATGAGGTAAAAAACATTTCAGGAAAGTTTGCCAAACTGAAAAAAGCGAAATCGATCATGGATGAAAAGGATAACGAATTGAAGAAAATCCTGAACAAAGATCAGTACCAAATTTATCAAGACAAGAAAGAAGAACTGCGTGAAAAGATGAAGGAAGCCAATCAACAACGAAAAAACGGTTAAACATGAAACTCTTTCAAATTACATGGATTTTGGTACTGGTTATTTTTTCGGCCTGTTCCAAAGCTGAAACCGCTCCTGCTGAAGAAACAGGAAACGATGATTTACAGGGTCCCGTATCGCGCCCTACTTCGGGTTACGGAAAAGATGGCAATTATGAAATAGCCGAAGCCAGCTTTACAAGCCCGGAATACAGCCAGAAAAATGTGACGATTCTTTACCCGAAAGGAGCTACATCTCCGCGTCCAACGGTTTTTTACCTGCACGGTTTTGGTGGCGAAAACATTGTCTCTTGGCTCGGGATCCTCCAATTCGTAGCTAAAAAGGGATACACGGTTGTTTTTTCGCCTTACCCAACGTTAAACTCGTCGATTGACGGGCGTTACGATGTGATGTGGGCTGGTATTCGGGCGGCAGTAAAAAAGTTTCCTAATCTGATTGATTCGACTAAAGTTGGGTTTGTAGGACATTCGTTTGGCGGCGGTGTTGCCGTTGCGCTTTCGCACAAAGCTTTTGTCGAAAGGGGCTGGGGCGAAAACGGGCGGTTTATCTTTACGCTTGCGCCGTGGTATGCGTACCAGATTACGAATGAACAGTTGCAGAATTTTCCGGCAAATACAAAGTTAATCTCGCAGGTTTACGACGACGATGATATAAACGACCATCGGATGGCCATCGATATATTCAAGAATATTAATATCCCGGCTTCTGAAAAAGATTTTATCCTCGTGAAAAAGAGCGCTGTTGAAGGATACACCTACACTGCCGAACACAATTTGCCCAGTAGCCTGAAAGCATACGATGCTTACGACTATTATTGCCTGTACCGTTTGCTCGATGCGCTGATGGATTATAGTTTCAACGGGAGCGCCGCCGGCAAAAATGTGGCTTTGGGCAATGGTTCAACCGACCAAATAACCTTGCCCAGCTACAACGGGAAAGCCTTGACCCCGCTCGAAGTAACCGACAACCCGGTTCCGAAATACGACCAAAGCAAGTACGAATTCAGGTGCAGCGGCCTGATGAACCCACGAAGCGCCTATTGCGAGTAAACATTAAAAAACAGAAAAATGAAAAGGAAACAAATAATTATCAGAGCATTGCTCGTTTTATTCCTATTCTCAGGAATAGAATCGATGGCACAACGAAGAGTTGTCAGCACACCCAGGCGAACAGTGGTTCAAACGCCGCGCGGAACAGTGGTTTACCGCAAACATCCGGTGGTGAAACCGGTGCGACGTTTGCCCCGCACGGCAGTTGTGGTTCATCATGCAGGCAGCCCGTTTTATTTTAGTAGTGGTGTATTTTATACTTCGCGTAGTGGTGTTTATGTTCGGGTGGCTCCGCCGGTTGGTGTTCGTGTTACCGTTCTTCCGGTTGGCTTTGTCCGTATTTCTATTGGCGCAATTCCGTATTTTTATTTCGGCGGCGTCTTTTATACTGCAACACCGCAAAGGGAATACATGGTTGTTGAACCTCCGGTTGGCGCTGTGGTTGGAAAACTTCCGTCGAATGCTGCCGAAGTGGAAATTGATGGAAAATTATACTACGAATGCGACGGGACGTTGTATAAACCGGTACAAAGCAAACGTTCGTATGAAGTGGTCGGCAAGCTGAATGACTAACACCGCGGGCACAGTTGTAAATAGGCTAATCAGATTGACCGAAGTAACTCTTACCTGAAAATTAGAATACCTCTACCAAGTTTTATTAGTCAGGGCTTCATTCGAAGTGAAGCCCTGACTATCTGGGTAGATTTTTTATCGCTGCATTATTCTTCGAACCGTACATTGACGTTGCCACCTGAAGCATGAATATAAACAGGAATTCCGCCTTTATTCATCGTCCCTTTCACACGGTCCTTCTCCGCTTTTCCCGAAAAATTCTGAAGATCAATGTTTACCCGGTCGGATTGCAAATCCAGGTTGAGGCCAAGGTTCTTGCCATTACGAATGAGTGCGTCAACCCCGCCGCCACTCGATTCAAGAGTCAAATCCTTGCTCAGATTTTTGATGTCCACATGAACCGATCCGCCGCTCGATTTGGCTTTCACCGAAGCGCACTCTCCTGAAACGTGCACTCCGCCGCCGCTACTGCTCGCTTCTACATTTCCATGAATATTTTTCAGGCTAACACCTCCACCAGAGCTATGTGCATAAACATTTCCCTGTGCGTCTTCCAGGGTTACGCCACCTCCGCTTGAACTTAAGCGCACATCGCCATTCTGGTTGGTAACATGCACACCACCGCCTGAAGAACTTGCTTCAGTAGTACCGCTTACATTTTCAAGATGAACACCACCGCCGCTGCTCGAAAAATCGTGCGTTCCCTTCACACCCGAAATTCTTACGCCTCCTCCGCTCGACGAAACTTTGCACGACATTTCTTTCGGAACAAGAATGGTTAACGAAATGCCCACGTTATTCCAGAAATTCATGCGCATCTTGCGTTCGACAATAGCCGTAACTGTTGAACCGTTTTTTGAAAAATTCACATCAAATGCTTCCAGAACCTCTTTTACCATGGGGTCGTTTGGCGCTAAAAGACTATTGTTTTTTCGCACATAAGCCTGTATAATGACCTGGGGTTGATCGTGTGCCAGCACTTTTACACCCCCGCCAGAGGATGAAGCGTTGAGCGAACCAGGCTCTTTCATTTCAAAGGTTTTCGTAATGGTAGGCTGGTCGTCCTTCACAAATCCATTCAGCGAAAACAGACATAAGATCATGGCAACAAATGTGAACATTTTCATGGTAGTCAGAATTTTCATACGTAAATAATTTGTTTTTTAATTGTCGTATAGCTTGTCCCGATGTAATCGGGAGAACTCGCATGTCGAACATCCTCATAGACTTGGATGTAAGTAATTTACATGCTCGTTTCATAGCGAATCTCTTAATGGTTTAAATGATGTTGTCAGATATAAAGACGCATTATTTTTCGTTTCGTTACAATAAATTTTCGTCTAAATTTCAGGAATTTAGGGTAATTCTTTCGCTCGTTCATTTTCAGTCAGGGTTTCACTCCAAGTGAAGCCCTGAATAATCAAGTTTCAGGAGTTTTTTAATTCTTTTTTGTTCAGGGTTTCAGTTTAAATGAAACCCTGAATACATGGAACACAGCTTTTTCCGCTCTTCCATCGGAAGTGTCGGGAAGGCTTTTTTACTCATACCTCAGCGACTTTACAGGGTTGCGGCTGGCAGCGCTCCAGGTTTGCGAACTCACGGTTGATAGCGCCACAAATGCAGCAATTGCCGGCCCCAGGATGAATGCCCATACAGGCATGGCTGTGCGGAAATAGAAACCTCCGAGGAAAATTTTGCCAAGCAAAAAAGCAAACGGTGTGGCAACGACCATCGAAATAGCCAGCCATTTGGTGTAACTTGAAAGTAATAACCTGACGACAGAGCGGGTTGTGGCGCCGTTGGCTTTACGGATGCCAATTTCCTTGGTGCGGCTTTCAGAAGTAAATGAAGCCAGCCCAAACATTCCCATGCAGGCAAGCGCCAATGCAATGATAAACGCCAGACCAACCAGGTTCGAAGGCATACTTAAGTTGGAATACGAAGCCAGATCGCGGTACAATACCGGTTGGAAAATAGTTTCCGGTTCATATTTGCGGAAAACCTTGCGAATATTGTCGGCCATTGTGGGGAAATTTCCTGAAGCGTACCTGATCAGCAACGTATTGCATTCGTTGGGTTTTATGCGGATAATGGTTGGAACAATTGGCCCGGCCAGGTCGATGGCATGAAAATCCTTGAAAACCCCGATAACAACGCCTTTTTTGCCTTCGACAGTAATTTGTGAGCCAACCGGGTTTTTGTATTTCATTACGTTGGCAGCCACATCGTTGATCATGTAAGCGGCCGAATCCGACGGAAACGAAGGGTTGAAAAACCGCCCGTCGGTGGTGTTGATGGTTACGGCTTTGTTGTAGTCGAAATCGGCATTGATACACCAGAAGTGTAGTTTTTCCGACGCATCTTTCCCTTCCCAGCTCACTTCACTGGTTGGGCGCGTTCCACGGGCCGGAATGCAGTTGGTGTAGCTAACCGCGCTTATTTCAGGAATAGCCTGAAGCTCTGATTTTACCGCATCGGCATGTTTTTGCAGGTTTTCGGTATTATTCAGGATAACTAATTTGTCTTTATCAACACCCAAATCGAATTCGCGCATGTATTTGTCCTGGGTTTTGATAACCATCATGCTGATGATCAGGATAATTGGGATAACGAACTGAAACACGATGAGGCTTTGGCGAAACTTGCTGTAGCTGTGGCTGGTGGCCAGTTTGCCTTTCAGCACGTTGATTGGGTTCGACGAGGCTAGGTATAAAGCAGGCAACAAGCCCGACGCCAGGCTTGTGAATACAATTACTGAAATGAAAAACAACAACATTTTCGCGTCCAAAAGATTGAGTCTGATGTCGTTGTGAAACATGGTATTAAAGCCGGGTAAAAGTACTTTCACCAATAAAATTGCAGAAATAAGGCTTATAAGAGTTAGCAGCATTGTTTCGCCCAGAAACTGGAAAACAATACCCGATTTGCCAGAACCTGAAACTTTTTTAATTCCAGCTTCTCGATATCTTCGGATGTTTAGTGCAATGGCCAGGTTGATAAAGTTGAAACAGGCAATCAGCAAAATGGCAAATCCGACAGAGCCAACAATGACCACATTGCGCATTTCTCGCCATACGCGCTTTCCGGCTGCATACGAATACAGGTTTTTGTCCTTCAGCGGGAAAAGGAAAAGCTCCTGATTCAGCGTTGCGTCCTGCGTTTTGATCAGGTTTTTGATCTTGGCTTCAACCATTTGGCTGTTGGCATTTTCTTTCAGCAAAGCCCAGGTGAGGTTTGACGACGAGCTTGTTTCGAGCGCCCAGGCATTGTCGGCTAAAAAGCGGTTAAAGGGAATAACAAAATCGAACTGCATGACTGATTGCCTTGGGATTTGTTTAAATACGCCCGAAACGGTGAATGCGTCTTCTTTCGGCCCGTTTTTTAGGATCACCGTTTTGCCCACACAATCGGTGGTTTCGAAAAGCTTTAGAGCCATGTTTTCTGAAAGGGCCATCGAATTCAAATCGCTCAAAACCTTTTCGTTACCATGCAAAAGCGGGAATGAGAAGACATTGAAAAAGTTATTGTCGGCAAACAATCCGTTTTCGTGGAAATTTTTATCGCCGCTCACAAAGTCGAGACTGCGTTCGGCTACGCGGGTCATCTCTTCAATTTCAGGAGCATTGGTTTTCAGTACATCGGTGAGCGAAGCCGAAAGGTATTCCTTCGGAAATTTATCGCCATTGAAATAAGTAACATAGGCATCAACAGTGTAAAGCCGGTTGTAGTTTTTGTGGAATTTGTCGAAGCTCAGTGCATTGGTAATGTGTAATACAGCAACGATGGTACAGGTTAACCCGAAGGTGAGGCATACAAAATTCAGGATGCTGTAGGTTTTGTTGCGCAACAGGTAACGCAGGGCGATTTTGATAAAATTTCTGTTCATAGTTTTCTTGTTTAAGCCCCTCTAAATCTCCCCAAGGGGAGACTTTTGGCGCAGTGCATATTTCTAATTTCACTCATTTTATTTTCGGCTTTTTAAGCCCTCGCCCTCGGGGAGGGTTTGGGTGGGGCTTCCTATTCATACCTCAGCGCTTCCACCGGATTCCTTGTTGCTGCTTTCTCTCGCCTTAGGTGAGACCAACTCAGCGTAACCTTCATTCATATCTTAAGCTTTCTACAGGGTTTTTAACCGCTGCTTTCCATGATTGAAACGAAACCGTGAGCAGCGCAATACCCATCACCAACAAACCAGCTAAGGCAAATATCCACCAGCTAAGTGTGGTTTTGTAGGCAAAGCTTTCGAGCCACCGGTGTAAAATATACCAGGACATGGGTGTAGCCACCATAAAAGCCACGGCTACCCATGTCATAAATTCACGGTTGAGCATACTCATGACATCCGAAATTCGGGCACCATTTACCTTTCGGACACCGATTTCCTTGATGCGTTGTTCGGCAGCAAACGCTGCTAGTCCAAATAAACCAAGACATGATATTAAAATTCCTAATCCCGCAAAGTAACGCGACAAAATGGCAACGCGGCTTTCTGACTCATATTGAGCCTGATAAGCGGCATCCATAAAACGATAATCGAATGAAAAACCGGGGTTGAATTTTGAATAAAGTTTCCCGAGTTCGGCAAGTACCGTTTTTTCACGGCCTGCCTCAATACGAGCGACGATTTTAAGTGTTTTCTCAGGAGCCAGATAAAAAAGAAGAGGTCCGATTTTTTGGTGAAGTGACTCAATGTTGAAATTCTTTACCACACCAACTATCTGCTTTTCTTTTCCCCAGAACCTGACCGTTTTCCCAATCGGGTCCTGTAGTCCCATTTCATTTATCGCTTCCTGATTAAGAACGATTTTATCTTTCTCATTCCCAAATACGGATGAAAAACTACGTCCTTCAGCCATACTTATCTCCATGGTTTCAAGTGTTTGATAATTTGCTGAGACAACCTCGAAATTCATATTGGCGTCAGCAGGTTTTCCTTCCCAGCCTAGGTCGTACGTTGTTGAATGGCTTCCAAAGAAATTGTCGCCTATGCTCGAAATGTTGACTACTCCATCTATTCTTTTTGCTTCAGCTAAAAAGGCATCTTCCTGTTTCGCAATTCCACCTTCCTTACTGAAGAATATGACATTGTTTTTGTTATAGCCTAAATTTTTTGTTTGTATAAACTCGATTTGCTTATACCCAGCGATAACTGAACTGATAAGCACAACTGATATTACAAACTGAAAAACGACCAACCCTTTGCGTGCCCAGAATTCTGCACCAAAATTTACCCGCTTCCTGCTTAAACTCTGAAAAGGACTAAATCCGGAAAGGTATGTTGCAGGGTACAAACTGGTAATTATTGCTATTAACAGGGTTGCCCCCAAAACAGACAAGAGATAGAACTGATTAAATTCGAGGACCAGGTGTTTGCCTGTAATTTGGTTGAACACAGGCAAAAGAATCAGTACCCAAAGGATGGATAAAACAAGCGCTATGAAAGACAATATTACTGACTCGGCAACAAACTGAATTGCCAGCGCATTGCGCCCGCTCCCAACAACCTTCTTTACTGCAATCTCTTTGAATCGCTGGGTCGACCGGGCAGTTGACAGATTCATATAATTGATTCCGGCAATGAGCAGAATAAAGAGCGCAACCAATGTGAAAAGTCTTACATAGCTGATCCGTCCTCCGGAAGGCTTACCGTTTTCGTAATTTCCATTCAGGTACTGGCCTGAATAAGGCACTGCAAACAAGGTGATATTAGACCCACTGAACTTCGATTTATGAAAGTTTTCAATTTTGGCGTTAAATTGTTTTGCATCAACTCCATTGTTTAACACAAGATAAGTGCAGGGGGCATGATTACCCCACTGGATTTTTCGTCCAACTTTTTCTGACAAATCAAGCCATGTGTCGTAGTTCAGGGTAAAATCGAATTGCATAGTCGAATTCTCTGGAGCTCCTTCAAAAACGCCGGTTACCACAGCAGAATATTTAAAACTCAAAAGTTCCCAATCGATGGTTTTACCGATCACATTTTCAGAGGTCCCGAAAAGCGTAAGCGCCAGTTTTTTGGAAACAACAATAGAATTTTTTGCTCTCAGTACCTGGGTCGGATCTCCCTGGCTAAGCCCGTAAGAGAAGACATTGAAAAAGTTGTAATCGGCAAACTGGCCCGACGCCTTTGTTTTCCGATCTCCGGCTATTAACGAGAAATTACCCAGAAGTCCGGCTGGCATTACTGATGTTTCCATTCTCACTTCGGGCATTTCGGCAGCAAATGTTCTTCCCAGCAAATCGGGTGTCCACGGTTGGGTGCGAATTCCTTCCGGAGAATGATGATTTTCCATCACTTGATAAAGTTGTTTGTCGTACCGGTGAAAAGTATCGATATGCTTTTCATCGTTTACCCATAAAAAGATCAGGATTGCACAGGCAAAAGCTGTCGACAAACCAACAAGGTTAATAAAGAAGGTACTTTTATACCTTTTGAAATTCCTGAATGTAATTCGGAGCAGATAAGTTATCATGATTCTGTTCTTTGTAATTTAAAAATTATTCGTATCGAAGCGCTTCTACCGGGTTTCGTGTTGCGGCTTTCCACGACTGGAACGAAACAGTTAGCAGCGCGATGCCCAATGCCAGTAAACCGGCCAGGGCAAAAATCCACCAGCTTAGCGAAGTTTTGTACGCAAAGCTTTCGAGCCACTTGTTCATGGTGTAATATGCAATGGGTGTGGCAATTACAAAAGCTATTAATAATCTCTTCACAAAGTCTTTGTTAAGCAAAGTAAGTATTTCCGAAACTCTGGCACCGTTTACCTTTCGGACACCAATCTCCTTGGTACGTTGTTCCATGACAAAGAAAGTCAGGCCAATAAGCCCAAGGCAAGAAAGTACCAGCGAAATCAGTGTCGTGTACAATAAGAACCTCTGAAATTGGGTTTCCCTGGCATATAAAGCAGTATATGTTTGATCCAAAAATTTATACTCTAGCGGAAAATTGGGAGAAATGCGTTTCCAAAGTTGTTCAACTTCTTTCATCGCTGTGTTGAATGCCGCAAGGTTCTGTGTATTCATTTTCAGGTAAATTACATCATCACAGTTTCCTGAACTCATATAACCTGCCGCCCTGATAGGAACATGTAACGATTCGAAATTAAAATCATCAACAATTCCTATGATACGACCTTTGTTGGGGGTAGAATAATCGACCCTCGCATCTTCAATTTTTTCGATCCTGAAATCTGTTTTTGCCTTTTGGTTAAAAATGAATTCACCTTTTGCTTTTGAAGCGTCGTTAAATATCTCGCCTTCAGCTAATTTAACCTCAAAAAACCGAAAGAAATTTGGGGCAACCGACATTTTTGAGAAGCCAACATCATATTTTTCACCTTTATTAATAAACCCCATTCCCCAATTTTGGTCGTTAGCAATCAATAAACTTTCGGAGAAAGTAAAATCACTTACTCCTGAAATTTTTTTCAACTCATTACTAAAGGCATCAATATGATTTCTGATTTCATTGTTCGTATTGGCATAGACAATATTTTCCTTATTGAACCCCGTATTCTGATTTTGTAAATAGCTGTTTTGCCTGTAAATAAATAAAATAGAGGCAATCAGGGTAATTGATACGGTAAACTGAAAAACAAGCAAATTGTTTCGAACCCAATTATTGCCGGTTGTTGATACATTTTTTCTAATTAACAGTAGCGCCGGTTTTTTGCTGAAAATGATGCCAGGAACAACGCCAGTCAGCAAAATCATTATTCCAAAAACAACGAATAAAATCAAAAGGTATTTAACTGACACTAAATCATTGATACTAAATCTTGAATCTGTCAGCAAATTGAATCCTGGCAATAATAAAGTGGTTATTGCAACAGAACAAATAATGGCAAAAAACATTTGGAAAAACGATTCGGTAGTTGTTATCCCAATAATTCTTTTTTGGGTACTTCCTAATGTTTTAAACATACCAATGCTTTTATACCTCTTTTCCTGTTGAGCAGTGATCATATTTATATAATTAACACAGGCCAGTAGCAGAATGAGTACGCCTACAATTCCTATGATGGATAGCATGAACTTATTTCCATGCCTGGTTACATCCAGCTCAGGTAAACCGAAATAAGCTTTCTTAAAAGAGGTGATTCCATAGCTGATGTTTTCTCTTTCGTCTTCAGGAACTTCAGTAAGATTAATATGCGATAGTTTTGACAAAATTGTTTGTTCGGAGGCATGTTCATTGGCTTTTGCGAAAGCCCTGTAATTTCTTGATCCCCAGTTTTTTAAATTGCCGGCATACCAGCTTAGTTTATAGTTGGTTTGTAACGAAAGTGCTGCATCAAACTCCCATGAAATGGTTTGTGGAAAGTTTTCGATTACTGCAACTACTTCTATATTCTCGCCCTGTAAATAGGTAGCATTGTAGGTAAGTGATTTTCCAACTGGGTTTTCCTTCCCGAATATTTTTTCTGACAACGAAAGGGTCAATACAATTTTATTTGCCTGGTTAAACGCCTTTTTAGGATCGCCCCAAACCGTTTTGAACGGGAAAACCCTGAAAAAGCATGAGTCAGCCGTAATCATCTTATTTACTTTATAGCTTTCCTGATTTTTTGCAAGAAATACTTGCGGCGACCAGTCGGAAGAGCAATAAGTAACATCGTCTATTTCTGGCACCTCTTTCTTTATATGATTCACCATTTTTTGGGAGAAAAAAATCTTCCCATTGTTGGTTAGGACATAAATGTTTTGAACACCAGGAATAGATTTATCTGTGTTTTTCTCCTTCAATTCAAAAAGGAAAATAAGCATACTAACGGTAATTCCAACGGTTAACCCAATAAGGTTTAGTGTGGTTACCGCTCTGTTTTTCAATAAGCTACGGAAAGTATACTTTGTATTCTGAAATAAAATCATAGCTTAAGTATTTATGATTAGAAACTTCGGTCAATAATTTTTTACTCATACCTTAGCGCCTCTACCGGGTTTTTCGTTGCAGCTTTCCACGACTGGAACGAAACCGTTAGTAATGCAATTCCCAGGGCCAGTAAACCAGCCAGGGCAAAAATCCACCAGCTTGGCGTGGTTTTGTATGCGAAGTTTTGCAGCCATTTATTCATGGCATACCAGGCAATTGGGGTTGCCAGTATAAATGCGATAAATACCCATTGAACAATGTCCCGGTTAAGCATCGAAACAACCTCGGTAATGGTTGCCCCGTTCACTTTACGAATGCCAATTTCTTTAATCCGGTCGCGACAAATGAAAATGATTAGCCCAAGTAATCCGGTAATGGCCAGTAACATACACCAAAGTGCAACAAACTCGATGAAACGGGCAATGCGTTCTTCTTTTTCATACAGCTTATTAAGAGTATCGTCCAGAAATTTAACTTCGATTGGATTCTTTGTATCAAATTTTTTAGCTGTATTTTGGATATAAGCCATTGTTTGTGTATAATTTCCGGGTTTTATCCGAAGTATCAGGTTGTTTTTTCGGGTGTCAGTTCTCCAGAATTGCATGGGTTCAATTTCTTCTTTAAGCGAAGAAAAATTGATGTTCTCGGCCACTCCAACAACTTGTCCGGTGAACCCAAACCCATCAATTTTACGTTCCAGCGGTTTCGACCATCCAAATTTTTCGACCGCCTTTTTATTCAGGATAAAAGTGTTTACGTCGGCCTGAGAACCTTTCGTAAAGCCTCGTCCTTCAGCAATTTTTATTCCGAAGAAATCGAGAAATTTGTCGTCAACAGGCCAGCATTTGAGTTGAATGTATTGTCCGTCAACTTCGCGGCCCCAACCCATTCCAACTTGTCCGGGAACGAATTGTGTGTAAGTGTAGTCAACAACATCTCCGTTTTTCATCAGTTCGTCGGCAAGTGCCTGGTAATGATCGCGAAGCGTATTTGTTGTATTGAAGTAAACTACATGTTCCTTGTTGATTCCCAAATCAAAATTCCTCCAAAATTTCAACTGTTTTTCAATAATAAAAGCAGATGACAATAAGGCAATGGTGAATATAAATTGTACGATTACAAGGCCATTACGGAATATTTTGCCTTTTCCTGAAAAGCGAATATTGCCCTTAACCGTTTGGGCAAGCGGCGAAGAAGTAATGTAACGGGCCGGGTATAAACCTGCTAAAATTCCAAAGCCAAGGGCAAAAAGAAAAAACCAAAGAAAAAACATCGGGCGGTTTCCGATATATAGCCCATCGATACCAAACATCGATTCAATTGCTTTGTAACTTAGTAAATAAATTAAGAATGAGACGATTAGGGCTGCAGCTGAAAGAATGACTGATTCTGCAATAATTTGTCCCATTGCCGAAAGCCGTTTCCCGCCAAGTACCTGAAGTACCGATAGCGCTTTGGCCCGGATGGGAGCCTGTGAAGTTGCAAAATTGATAAAGTTTACGGCCCCCATAATGGCCAGAATAATATTGAGTAATATCAATACATTCAATATCATTGGATTAACGTAAACGAATTGTCCGTCGTTTACAAAATGTATTTCTTCAAGCGGGCGTAAACTTACAAAAGCTTGTCCTTTAAATTGAGCTTTCATGTCCTTCAGGTTCTCGGCAATCGCAGGTATTTGTTCAATTTTGGCAGCTATTTGCGCTGGATTTGCCTTTTCTCGAATTTTCATGAAAATGTTAAAACTCCACTCCGACCATTCGTTGGCACCATTTTTATTTGCTGAAATCAACGTCGAAAAAGAAACAAGGAAATCGGCCGAGAATGATGAGTTCTTCGGGAAGTCTTTCATCACTCCTGTAACTTTGTATATTGTATTGTCAATCAGTATACTTTCCCCAACAGGGTTTGATTCGTTGAACAGTATTTTTGAATATTTTTCGGTGAGGACAACCGTGTTTGGTTCGCTTAAAACCGTTGCGGGGTTTCCTGAAATCATTGGCAACGGAAAAATACCAAAGAACGAATCGCTGGCAAACAGCCAGTCTGCGCGAAAACCAGTATTGGATTGTTCCAGTAGTGGTGTGGTTATTTTCCCGTTGTGATGAGAAAATACGCATACCTTATCCAATTCAGGAATATTTTTCTGAATGATATCGGTAATTACAGCCGGAACATTCGATTTGTAGGCTTTGGTTTCCAGTCGGTACACCAATCCTTCGTTTTCGGGAAACTTATCGTAACTTTTCTCGAAACTGACATAAAGGGTAAGGACAATAATTCCTACAAATGAGATAACCAGGCTTAACAAGGTTAGCGTACTTGATGTCTGGTATTTTAAAATAGTCTTTAAGATGCGTTTGAATTGAATCATGGCTTATTTATCAGATTTTGTATTTATATATCGCTTTTTTTTAAGTTAGTCAGGGCTTCATTCCAGGTAAAAAACTGAGTATTGGTGCCAAGCCTTTAGTTACTCCTGTTCCCGAAATCATTTATTCACGCAAATGATCGTTCAAGACTCTATTCGTACCTCAACGCCTCCACCGGGTTGCGTGTTGCTGCCTTCCACGACTGATATGAAACCGTTAATAATGCAATTCCCAGTGCCAGCAAACCAGCCAGGGCAAAAATCCACCAGCTTGGCGTGGTTTTGTAGGCATAACTTTCCAGCCAGTTATTCATGATGTACCAGGCAACCGGAGTAGCTACAACAAAAGCAACCAACACCCAACGAACAAAATCGCGGTTAAGCATGGTCATCACTTCGGTTACTTTAGCGCCATTCACTTTTCGTATTCCAATTTCTTTGATACGACGCTGGCAGGCAAACAACGACATAGCCAAAATTCCCAGACAGCAAATTACAATGGCGCAGCCGGCAAACAGCGAAAAGGTGCGGCGGAACTGGATTTCAGATTGATATAGGTGCTCAATGGCCTGATCCATAAAGCTAATTTCGACCGGAAAGGATGGCGACAACTTATTTGTTTCATCTTTTATTTCCTTAATAAACCGGTCGAGCGACTTAAAATCCTTTGTGTTAACGCTAACCAGACAATACGACCACCTTGGTTCGTTTTGGATAATAAGTGCCCCAACCGGCACAGTAACAGGTTTGTAATGAAAGTCCTTCACAACGCCAACAATTTCAGCAAGTGGAGGATTTTTGCCAAAACCCATCACGAACTTGGCGCCAATGGGGTTTTCCATTTTATTATCACGGACAAATGTTTCGTTCACAATCATTTTGTGTGCATCGGTAACCAAATCGTCTGAAAAGAGCCTACCTTGAACAAGTTGAAGCCCAAGCATCTGACAGAGGCTGGCGTCTCCGCAGAAGGTATCAAAATTTAGCTGTTTTTTTATACCGTTTATTTCCTGATTCGATGTCCAGTGTTCGTTTAATTTTCCGGGGAAAAACTGAGTGAATGATATTTTAGCGGCATTAGGGTTATCCTGAATCATTTTTTTTAGGACATCATGCCTTGCACTTAATTGTGGGGTTAGTTTTATCCCGATGATGTTTTCCTTGTTGAACCCGAAGTTGCTGCTTCCAAAATCAACCTGTTTCTGTACCAGAACAGTAAAAGCAATCAGGACAATGGCTATAGCGAATTGGGCTGTAACCAACACTCCTCGGGATACAGCGTTTGATGATCCGGTTTTGATCGTCTTCTTCAGGTTATCTGTCGCTTTCGACGACGAAATACGCATGGCCGGGATAATACTGAAAACCAGGCTCAGGAGAAATATTCCGGCAATGGAAGTAACCAGGAACGCGGGTTTATAAAGCAAGAATGGGTTGAAATGGATACCGGTGTAGTTGCTAATTAGCGGAAACGAAAGTTGAACGATAAGTATGGCCAGGAAAAGTGAAATCAGAAATAATACTAAAGACTCTGTCAGAATACTTTTCAGGATTAGTACTTTATTGGCACCAATCACTTTCAGAACACCGGTTTGCTTTATTTTTTCGAACCATTGCGACGAGGAAATGTTGATGAAATTGACCAGTGCAATAATCAGGACCAACGCTGCAACCATTAGCAGAATCATCACCTTCTTTTTGTCGCCGCATTTTAGGTAAGCGTCGCCATAAAGCGAAAATTTTGAAAAGTAAACTTGTCTCAAGGGATTTAGTTTCAGTAAATCGTAGTTTTCTTTTCTTTCTTTATAGTCGGGAAATAATTTTGATATTCGCTTCGAAACCTCTTCCGGGTTTGCACCTTGTTTTAGAAGCACAAACAACTGGAAATTCCAATAGCCCCATTCTTCAAATTCACCACCGTTCGGATAAATGGTTTTTCGGGAGGCATTTGAAGTAATTGCGTTGAATGACAATGCACTTTTAACCTGCGGAACTTTCACAACAGCCGAAACAGTAAGCACATTCTCATTGTCAATTTTTACTGTTTTACCGATAGCTGATTCTTTCCCAAATAGTTTTTTAGACAGAGGTTCTGTCAGCACAACGGTCATTGGCTCGTTAAGCGCTGTGGCCAAATTTCCTTCTACAGCCTCGTAAGTAAATAACTTGAAGAAATCGGGATCGGCAGTAATGATGTCTGATTCAATCGGGTCGCGACCTTCAGCCTGGAAAACAGGATTGTTCCACGGTCCGGCAATAGTTACCGTCGACTCCACTTCAGGAATATTCAGATCGATTTGGGTTTTGAGGACAGCGGGAGAATTAACATGCCCATTAACCAGATCAGAAAATAAATAGACCCGATTTCCATTTTTATGGCGACTATCTGTAGTTAATTCGCTATACGAGTATACCGAAAGGATAATGACCAAGGCCAGACTAATAGCTAGCCCACCCAGGTTTATAAGGTTAGTGGCTGGTTTCCGAACAAAATTCCGATATGTTGATTTGAAAATGTATTTCATAATAATTCGTTTAAAGCCCCTCTAAATCTCCCCAAAGGGAGACTTTTGGGTACGTGCATATTTCTTCATTCGCTCATTTTATCTTCCGCCCTTTTGTTCCTCCCCTCCGGGAGCTTGTCCCGGTTTGCCGGGAAGGTTAGGAGGGGCTTCCTACTCATACCTCAACGCCTCCACCGGGTTGCGTGTGGCTGCTTTATAGGTTTGCCAGCTTGTTGTTATTACAATGATTATAAAAATGATAAAAGCTCCAAATGCAAATACCCACGGTTGCGCGTGTAGCTTGTTTACGCCCGGCATTTGTTCGTAAGCCCACCATGCTGTTGGGAAAGCAATAAGTAGTGAGAATCCAAGTAGCACAAAATACTCTTTGCTCAACAGGAAGAAGATATTCGTAACTGTGCTTCCGTTTATTTTCCGTACCCCAATTTCTTTGGTGCGGCGGGCGACGGTGTACGACACCAGTCCCAGCAGGCCAATCATGGCCAGAAAAATATTGAACACAGTGAAAAACAGCACCGTACGGTTTACTGCTTTGTAGATTTTTATGGCATTATCGGTAGCAAACGAGGTTGGCAAATCGTGGAATTCGAACGGATCGTTTGGAAAAGCCGATTCGAATTCCTGTTTCAGTATATTCATGGCTTTGGTTAAATCATGGGGTTCAATTCTGAAAGCAAACGTCCAGGTTCCTTTCATATCGTTAGGGGCAAGAGTTAAAATAGCTGGCTCTATTGCGTTGTGCATGTCCTTGTAAATGTAATCCTGAACTACGCCAATAACTGTTAGTTTATTGTCGTTTAGTCGTTTGCCTATTGGATTGTCCCAGCCAAAAATGCGAACTGCCGTTTCGTTAACGAGGCACGAATGTTCGGCGTCACCCTGAAAATCGTGCGAAAAATCGCGTCCGGCAACCAGTTTAATTCCCATAGTTTTCACAAAGTCATGACTAACCTGATTAAAGCGGCACACCACTTGTTCATCTTTTCTGCCACCTTCAAAGTTGGTCATCCCTCCGCCAAAGCTCACAAACGGGATGTGCTTCGACATTGATCCATCCATGATTTCAGGGTGCGTCAATATTCTGGTTCTTAATTGATTGAATGTTGTGCTACAGTTTGAAACGGTCATCCTGGAGTATAAGATGTTTTCTTTGTTAAACCCCAGATCTTTCCTGAATAAATACCTGATTTGCATGGAGAACGACAGTGTGAACAAAATCAGGAAAACAGAAATTGAGAACTGCGAAACAACCAACGCCTTTTTCAGGCTAAACGACTCGCCACCTTTGGCAAATACCTCGCGTTTAAATAACTCCACAATTTTGTGCGACGACATAAACAACGCCGGATAAATGCCTGACAATATGCCTACAACAACCGAAATAAGTATGGTTAACCCAATAAATTGCCAATCGTGCGCCAGGGTTAGACTTATCTGTTTTTCTACAATGTTGTTGAATACCGGTAAAAAGGTTTTGGCAATAGCCAAAGCCAAAGTAAGTGCAAGCAACGAGATGATGATCGTTTCGCAAAGGAATTGATTGAACAAATCGAGCCGAGAACTTCCGTTAACTTTTTTAACAGCAACCTCTTTTCTTCGGTTGGAGGCATTGGCTGTAACCAGGTTAATGTAATTAGAAGCAGCCATAACCAGGATAAAAAGGCCAATTAAGCCGTACAAAATCAGTACAAAATAGTATTGGCCATGTCCATTATAATCGAGGTAAACTTTGCTAAGGGGGCAAAGCTGTAATTCTTCGTACTCGATGTCGCGAAATCCGGCAAATGTTTTGCGTATCTTGCTTTCTACATTTTTTACGTTCACTTCTGGCTTAAGCAAAGCATAAGTCATAACATCACCCGAATAAGCCGAATTCCGTTTAGTATTGCTGATTTGTGCAAGCAAGCTGAACGATCCGATAAAGTCGGGTTTAATGGTCGAATTGTCGGGCAAATCCTGGTAAACGCCCACAACTTTCATATCAAATTTCTTTTCGAGCGATACTGTTTTACCCAATGCGTTTCCGTTGGGAAACAACTTTTTAGCCATGCTTTCGGATAAGGCTATCGAGAACGGATCGTTCATACTTCCGTGTTGTTGGCCTTCCACGAAATGATAGGTGAAGACATCGAAATAACAACTGTCGGCAAAAATTCCGGTTTCGGCATAGACTTGTCTTTCAGGATTAACCGAAAGAAATTTGGCCCAACTCGACTGTAAAACTGTTATTTTCTCAAAGTCAGGGTATTGTTTTTCAAGCAATGGAGCAGTAATTGCCCGGGAGTGCGGCGAGATCTCATTGCCATCAAACGAATGGGCGTTGGTGAAGTAGCGCTGAATACGGTAAATTCGGTCGTATTTTTCGTTCGATTTATCCCAGCTCAATTCGTGCGCGATAAATAAACCAATAATTATGAATGCACTGAACCCCAGGGCTAATCCGAAAATATTGATGGCTGAATAAACTTTATGCTTCAGAATATTTCGAACTGATATTTTCCAGAAGGTACCAAGCATGGCCTAATTTTTAAGTTTTCTGAACAATGTTTCATTTCCTTGTTCAGATTCTGTACCATAAATTTAAATAATTGTAAATGAGAGTATTGCCAAATTAATGAATTTACTGATTGCCAAATTTTTTGACAATCTCTTGTCAATTTATTTTACTGAACGTTCTGACTTCAATACTTCGGTAAAAAGTAATATAAATATTTGATTATCAAGAAAATAAGCAGCAATAAATTTGGATAAAACCCTGAAAATCAGTATTTTGAAAGATTGTTCCGTAATATAACAAGAATGATCTCCAGAGTTAAACAGTTTGCCCAACCGGGTTTTCGTTGCCAAAATACTTTTTTGCATAGCGTTCCGAAATGGCCATCTGGTTTTTATGGCTTAAAGCATTTTTTACTTCGCCTTTCACCACCGGGAAATTGAAAATATCGAACAACGAACCATCACCAAAATAGGCGTTGGTTTCATAAAGGCTTTTCTCCCTTGAAACAACTGTTGCACCCCGGTAACAGGGATGCAGTCGGGCAGCTTCTTCAACATAGCTCAACTGCTCTTTTGCCAACGGACCAAGCAACCTTCCTTCCGTCCCTTTTGTCCGATAGATTCGATTGTTGTCTGCATTGAATTTATCGAAGCTATACTCAAAAAAAGCATACTGTCCCACGAAAATACAAGTCACAATTCCCAGAACGAGCCCGGCAATCTGGATGATATTGTTTTGTGTTCCCGGTAAGAATCGTTTGTATTCCTGAGTCCTCATGATTTGTTTATCTTTTCGTTTGTGTGTTGGCAGATTTTAGATGCTCTTTGAAAAATTCCGATGGATTGATGAAATACTCATCCAATTCCTCGCGGCTCATGCACAGCCAGCTTGCACAACTGTAATCGTCAATTCGTTTTTTTATTTCGAAATGGAGATGGTCGAAATTCCCGCCATATTTCAGGGCTTCGCTTTTGGTGTACAGCACGCCAATTTTGGTCGATTCATCTACCATTTTTCCCCGTTCTGTGTATATTTCTTTCAGGTGGATGTACGAACTATATATCACCGATCTGTCTTTCAGCTTATGCTTAATTATGACGGTTTTTACAGGAGCCTCCTGGTTGACAAAACATACAACTCCTTTGGCAACCGCATAAACGTCAAGGGATTTTCTTTTGTCAGCCGGGACAATGTCGATGCCTGAATGTTTATGCCCTTTAACCCGGGTCGAGCGATAAGAGCCATAAGCACTGATAAAGGTTATGTTTTTAACATTGGAGCGGTCGGGCAAATCGAAGGGAAGGTGCCATGTTTCTGCCAGTTCATCGGGGTCGATCACGACATACAGTTTCTTTAAGAGCTTACTGTATTTTTTGATACTGTCCGACTGAAATAATTCAGAAGAAGACTCATCCTTGATTTTGACTGTATCCTTACTTGTGGTTATACGATTGTTGCTATTTGTTCTGGAAGTACAAGAATAAACGGCACATAACAATAATACAGCCAGGTATTTATAATTTTTATTCATTTCATGATAATCTAGCATATTTTCTAATCATCCGGTTTGCCGGATTTGAATACCACCGGGCTACCAGTTCACCCAAAAAACCTGAAACAACAATTACCAAAAGGTATAACCCCCAGGCCCATTCGCCGGAAAGGTTAAGGGTGTTGTAGCCATTCACCAGCACATAAACCACAAACATGTGGGTTAAATAAACCTCATAGCTGTTCCTCCCCAGAAAGCGGATCCAACCTGTTAGCCGATACGTTTTTTGCCGGGCCTCTGTAAACCGCTTTTGTTGCCAGATGAGTACCATTGCTGTGCCTATCGCTAAAATGGTCACATTCAACCCCGTTTGTCCCAAGTGCAACTCACGCGTTATCGTCCTGAAAAACAAAATCAGGGCAATGAAAGCGGTTCCGGTAATAGCCATTGCGGATAACACCTGTTTGGAAAGCTTTACCCTCTTTGCCACAATAGCAGCCAGGCACCCCAACGAAATAGCATCCAAAAAAGCAAAGTGGTTCCGATCGGGTTCTTCAAAACTGTACCCATGAAACCATGCTGTCCGGGCGAAAGGAGAAATAACCAGGAAAAGCAAAACCAACGCCACAAAATGCCATTCTTTTTTCAAAACGAGGCACACCAGGGGAAAAAACAAATAGAAAGTCTCTTCGATTGACAGAGACCAAAGTATGTCCCAGGGGCCTGGAAGATAATTTGTGGTTATTTCCAACCAATTTATATGGAAGGTCAACGCTGCCAGGATTGCCCTCCCAAGTGAAGTTTGTTGCGGGTTAATAACATATCCGTTTACACCCGAAAGGTGCAAAACAGACAATACCAGCAACAACAAAACCAACAACGGCATGATCCTGGCAAAACGCATCAGGTAAAATCCTTTAGGGTTTACTTTCGAAAGGTTATTCCATCGGTTTAGTGAAGTGGAGGTAATCAGGAATCCGGATATGACAAAAAAGATGCACACGCCGTAATATCCGCTCCAGAAAAGGATTTTATAGATTGCCCCAGGCATGGCGCTTCCAACAAAAGTGCCGCTAAATGGCACACGTATATTGATGTGGAGCAGAATGACCGACAAGATCGCCAGCCCGCGAAGGATATCGATTCCCTCATTTCGACGAACGGGACTGTTTATGTTTTCTGCAACCCATGACGAGTTTCCCATCATATCTCTTCCTGTTTTAAGTTCAATTCCATTTTTATATTTGCGCGGCTGGTTGGGTGGTCGTCTTTGGGTACAAACCGAAACCCGTATTTAATATACATGTTGATTGCCGGGGAAAGTTGCGTGCTGGAATATAAAACAAGCTTATCAAGCTTCATTTGTGTTGCCTGCTGAATGGCTTTGTCCATGAGCTTCCGGCCAATACCTAAACCCTGAGATCTTTCACCAACAGCCATTTTGGCCAATTCATAGGTTTTGTCGTCAATCTTTTGAAGGGCGCATGTCCCCAGTATTTTTGAACCGCATTTCGCGAAAAATATAAACCCTCCATTGTCCAGTATTGCTTTTTGTGGGTTCGACAGAATATACTCATCAGCCTGTTCTATCTTGAAATACTTTTGTATCCATTCGAGGTTCAGCGTTTTAAAATACTCCCGGTATTCGGTCTTATAGTCAACAATTTCAATCATACGGTTTAGTCATTTTCGGGAGTTACATGGCTGGGTGCTTGTCGGTAATATTCAAGTACATTCATGGCAAACCTGGCCGATGCGGTGGCTGGCCCTCCTGCCATCTCAATGGCAACGCCAATGGCTTCGATGACCATTTCTTCGGTTGAACCATCGTCAAGGGCTTGTTTAATGTGCCATTCCATACACGATTCGCAGTTTATAACCACCGAAATACCAATTGCAATCAGTTCCTTTTGCATTTTACTTAAGGTTCTGTCTTTGTAGGTATTTTGCTCCATTTCAACAAAAGACCTGTACACATCAGATTTCCTGGAAAAAAACGCGTGTGCCTTTTTCCTCGATTTGATGATTTTTTCGATTTTGTTTTTGTCAAAGTCTTCCATATTGTCTCAGTTAATCACATAATTTGTTTATTCATACCTCAACGCCTTCCTTCGCACTTGTTTAGTCAGGGTTTCACTCGAAGTGAAGCCCTGACTACTCGTAACGGAGAGCCTCCACCGGGTTCCTCGTTGCCGCCCGCCAGCTTTGCCAGCTCACTGTCAGCAGTGCAATCGCTAATGCCAGTAAGCCAGCCAGGGCAAAAATCCACCAACTCAGCGTGGTTTTATAGGCAAAGTTTTCGAGCCATTTGCTCATAGCATACCAGGCAAAAGGAGTGGCAATTACAAAAGCGATGGCTACCCATTTTACAAAGTCTTTGTTCAGCATGGCTAATACTTCAGTAACCCGCGCACCGTTTACTTTTCTGATGCCGATTTCCTTGGTCTTTTCATTCGTAATATTCAACACCGTTCCTAAAAGGCCGAAACAGGAAATCAGTATGGCAATCAAACTAAAGAGGCCAATTGAACGCCTGGCTTTCAGCTCTTTTTCATACAAAACAGACATCCGGTCGTCGAGAAAAGAATAATTCATGTATTCATTTCCCGCTACTTTATTCCATGCTCTGCTAATATCCGCCAAAAGGATTTTACGGTTTGAGGTGTTCCCTTTTATCTCGATATAGCGATAGTAATCACCTTTGTTTAAAGGCGTCAATAAAAGTGGCTCTACTTGATGGTGCAATGAGCGGAAGTTAAAATCACCGACCACTCCAATTACTTTAACTTTGCGGGTTTTGGATAAATCGCTGTAAAATTCTTTGCCAACCGGATTTTTGAACCCCATTTTCTTTACGGCTGTCTGATTCAGGATGACGGCATCCTTGTCACTTGTTATTTCGTTTGTGAACCACCGGCCTTCATTCATTTTGTAATTGAATACTCCCTGAAAACCAGTGTCGGTTTGGAAATAGGGGAACGGATAGGGCGTTTGGTCTGGCGAATCGACAGGAATGTAACTTCCAGTAGTCATGCTGTTAAACGGATAGGAATTTGAACAGGCAACTTCCTGGATTAAAGGAGACTTTTTTAGTTCATTCCTGAATGCATCATAATGGTTCCTGATTTTGTAGGCTTGATTGATAATCACAACATTTTCGGTATCGATTCCAAGATTAAAAGCCGATATAAAATTTAGCTGTTTGTAAATTCCGGTTATGCTGATAATTAACACGATTGAGGCCGCAATTTGAGTAATTAACATCGCACGGTTTAACCAGAACATGGAATAACCGGTTGATTTAACAACGTTTGTTTTTAGCGTGGTCCGGCCAAAATGGAACCCCAAAACCAATCCGCATGTAGTTGCAACAAAGCAGGCAAAAGCCAGTAATTCAGCAATTGGGGCGACATAAGTTGTGAATGCGATTTTTGACAAGCCTATCAAAATGGGCAAATCCAGGCTTAAAAGAAAAAGGGAAATTCCCAAAGCAACCAGAAAAGCTAACAGGGTATAAACCAGGTTCTCAATGATAAATGCAAGGGTGATATCTTTCTTCGTCCCTCCCAAAAACCGTTTAATATTGAGTTGTAACTGGTGCTTTTTCCCTTTCGAAAAAGCAAATCCCATGAGGTTGAAATAGGCAATGAACAGCAACACCAAAACAATTGACATACTAATGTATATAGACGAAACATTGCTTTCTTTTTCAAAACTGGAAACAAAAGAGCCGTGCAAATGAATGTCGGATATAGGAAGAAGTTTAAGTTTCATTGAATTATCGTCGTTAAGGACATAATCCAGGTTGTAATGTACCTTGAGCCAGGGAATCCAATAATCGCTGACAAGTCGCTGTATTTTTGCCTCAAAAGCTTTCGGGTTGGTTTCCTTTTTGAATTTAATGTAGGTAAGGAATTCCGTACTTTCCCAATTGTACGAATCGTATTGATTTACATAGTCCTTTAACGGCAGTAATGCGGTGAATTTATGGTGTGAGTTAAGTGGGTAATCATTAAATATGCCTGCAATGGTGTAATCCCTGTCATTCACTTTTATTGTTTCCCCGAGAGGGTTCAGGCTCCCGAATATTTTCTCAGAAAGCGATTTTGCAATATAAATGCGACCGGGCTGCACCAAAAACGAAGCTTTGTCTCCTGATAGCAAATCCAGTGAAAATATATCAATAAAAGAAGGGTCAGTCCACAACACATCTTCTTTAAAAGCATTTCCATTTTCTTTAGCGATGACCACATCCGAATTATCTTTCGTTCTCGCCATACTCTCCACTTCAGGAAACAAGTCCTTTAAGTATGCCCCAACAGCCAGGGGACATTCGCCATAAATATCTTTTGTCCCCCGGTAAACCTCGTCGATATATACATTGTAAATCCTTCCGGAATCTTTATGGAACTTGTCGAACGAGCGTTGGTAAGCCACATTGCAAACCAATAGGATGGCAACACTAAAAGCCAGTACCAAGCCAGCCAATTTGAGGATTGACAAGCTTTTGTCGTTTTTGATTTTTCGAAATACTATCTTAAATTTATTCATCATTGAACTATAGTTATATAGTTAAATCGTTTATCTATTCATACCTCAATGCCTCAATCGGATTCCTTGTGGCCGCCCTCCAGCTTTGCCAGCTCACTGTGAGCAGTGCAATGCCCAGCGCCAGCAAGCCGGCCAGGGCAAAAATCCACCAACTAAGTGTGGTTTTATAGGCAAAGCTTTCGAGCCATTTGTTCATGACGTAGTATGCAATGGGTGTGGCTATTACAAAAGCAATGGCTACCCATTTTACAAAGTCTTTATTCAACATTACCAATACTTCGAAAACGCGGGCACCGTTCACTTTTCGGACACCGACTTCTTTGGTGCGCTGTTCAAGTGTTGATAATGCTAACCCGAATAGCCCCAGACAAGAGATAATTATTGCCAGGACAGTCAAAACTTTTGCGATTTTGCTGGTTGTTGCTTCCGTTTTATAAAGGTTATTGATATGCTCATCAAGGAACTGATATTCATACGGATCATCAGGAACCAATTCTTTTACTTTCCTCTCGATAAACCCCATGGTTTTTGACACATCATTGCCATTTATTGCAATAAACATATAATTGCCCCGGTCGCCTGACAGTAAAGCGATTGGTCCCAATTCGTCGTGCAATGATGTTGTATTAAAATCCTTAACAATTCCAACAATAGTTCCCTCAGTGCCAAACCACGATTTTACTTTCATCCCAATAGGGTTTTTCAATCCCAAATAAGCAACTGCTTTTTCGTTTAGGATGAATGAACCCGCCATATCAGAGGAAAAATTTTTGGAAAAAAATCGGCCTTCTTTCATCTTTAAATTAAAGGTTTCAAGAAAATCTTCATCCACCCAATTGTATCCAATTTCTATCATTTTACTTTTATCGCGACCGTCCCATTCAAGTGGCCCTGATGTATTCCATGATGTTAAATCGTTATTCGATACTGAAACTTTTTCAATGCCAGGAATTTTCAGAAGTTCTTGTTTGAGTTCAACCGCTTTTTCGTTCAACTTACCAATGGTAGTCAGTTTGATGATATTTTCCTTTTTTATGCCCAGATCTTTTGATTGCAAAATCGTATTTGGTTAGCAACCAGCAAGGTGCAGCTTATGAAGAAAACCGACATCGTAAATTGAAAAACAACGAGGGCGTTTTTAAAGTTAACGTTTTTAATCCCCGACTTTTGATGCGTTTTTAGAAGGATTTGCTTGGGCATGATGGTTGACAGGTAAAAAGCAGGATAGCTTCCAGCAATAAGCCCCGTTAAAAGAGTAATTAGCAACAGCGTAAGGATAGTTGTAACATTAAGTTCGATACTGAGATTGGTATTCAGTAAATTATTGACCAATGGAATGGAAACTTTGGCGAGCACTAATGAAACGAAAAGTGATATGGACGCGATCAAAAGCGCTTCTAAAAGAAATTGAGCCGATAAATGTGACCGTTTCAACCCCGCAATTTTCTTGATAAAGATTTCTTTATGGCGTAATTCTGTGCGAGAGGTTGATAGGTTCATAAAATTAATACATGCTAGCAACAGGATAATCAGAGCCATTCCTGAAAAAATCCAAACGTAGGTGATTAACCCTCCCCCGTTTATGTCGAGCAAGTGCCTGTTGGTAAATGGGGCTAGGTAAAGCGTATTCTTCCATGAGGGTTGAAACAGATTCATTACACCCGAGATTTTTTGATTGACATCCTTAAACTGGCTTTTATTCTGGAGCATAACATACGTTTGGGTCCATTTAGAGTTCCACGTTTTCATCCAACCCTGAGCATCACAAATGGGCATTAATAAATCGAACTTCATTTGTGAGTTTGCCGGAATGTCTTTAATAACAGCTGTAACCGAGTAGTCCGATCCCTCATTTATTTTCACCAGCTTCCCAATCGAATTTTCATTACCAAACAATTTCATCGACAAAGATTTAGTAATTACTACTGAATGAGGCTTGATTAACGAAGTAGTGGCATCGCCAAAAATTACCGGGAAAGTAAACATTTTTAAAAATGAAGAATCAGCGTAACTGCCAATACAGTAAAACCCTTTATTTCCAGCTGCGACTTTACATTGGCTTCCATTGAAACTTGTTGAATGAATGATTTCGGGAAAGTTTTGTTTTAAATACCCGGCCATTGTACCGGTTTGGTAATAACCGTGATAGTCGCCTGTTTCGTTTGTAAATGCTACCTGGAACAAGCGGTCAGCATTTTTATGAAATTTGTCGTAGCTATTTTCATTCTTAACCCAAAGCATTATTACGATAAAGCATGTTAACCCGATAGCCAACCCTAATATGTTAATTATAGAATAAGTGGGATGGTTAATTATCCGACGTAGTGTGATTTTAAAAAACGATTTGATCATGGCTGTGATTTTTATTTGTTATTATTCATACCTCAGCGTTTCTACCGGGTTTCGCGTGGCAGCTTTCTCTCGCCTTAGGCGAGACCAACTCAGCGTAACCTTCATTCATATCTTAAACTTTCTACAGGGTTTTTAACCGCCGCTTTCCACGATTGAAATGACACCGTCATCAGTGCAATTGCCAGCGCCAGCAAGCCTGCCAGGGCAAAGATCCACCAACTCAGCGTGGTTTTGTAGGCAAAGTTTTCGAGCCATTTGTTAAGAATGTACCAGGCTGGTAATGTGGCTACAACAAATGCTATTACAACCCATTGAACGAAATTACGGTTGAGCATCATCAGAATCTCGAAGTTTCGCGCGCCATTTACTTTTCGCACACCAATTTCCTTGATCCGTAGGTTTGCCGAATATACGGCCAGTCCTAGTAACCCGATAGATGCAATAAAAATGGCCAGAAAAGTAAAAAGAGTAAAAATACGGCCAAATACCTGATCTGTCTTGTATTGTGCATTAAACTGGTCGTCGAGGAAATAGTATTTAAATTGGTCTTCAGGATAAGTTTGCTCCCAAATCTTTTCGATTCCGGCGATTGTTTCTTTCAGTTTCGAAGTATTTACTTTAATGGAATAATAGCCAATGTCCGACATCCACTGATAGCCAAAGAAATAAACGATAGGTTTAATCTCTTTTCGAAGCGATTCCTGATGGTAATTTTTCAATACGCCAATAATCTGGTATTGATCTGGCCCTACCAAAACATACGAATTTATTGCTGGTTCGGGATTCGAAAAACCCAGTTGCTTCATTGCTTCCTCGTTGATAATCACACTTTTTGTTTGTTCGTTTTCGGTTGAAGTGTAATTTCGGCCAGCAAGCAATTTCAGGTTAAATGTGGGTATAAAGTCATAGTCGACGTAGGTATAAGCGTACGATTTCAGGTTATTGGGCAAATCGTCGGGTTTGCGTATGTCCTGCCGTTTCCAAAGGATTTCTTTCCCGGGAATAGCCGATGAAGTGGCAATCGTTTCAACTCCGGTGGTACTTCGTACCGAAGTTTTATAGGCCTCCAGTTTGCTCATTCGTTTAGGGCTGCCAATCATTGTTGGCGGCGAATAAGTAACCAGCGTTTGCTCAATATCTACCCCCAAATCAACGCTTTTCATGTAGTTTATTTGTTTGAAAACAGTCAGCACTCCGGCAATCAGGAAAATAGACGCGGCAAATTGCCCGATAACCAGAAATTTGCGTAAATCGAGTTTGTTTGCTCCTGAAGCTTTAATGCCTTTAAATAAATCAACTGGTTTATAACCTGAAAGGTAGTAGGCGGGATAAAGTCCCGAAACCAGAATTCCGGCACAGATGATCGCTCCGAAAATGGCAAGGTATTTAATTGAAATATTGGTTGATATTGGCATTTCGGTTATTGAGGCAAACCAGCCTTTAAAGATGAAAACCAAAATAAGGGCCAGCAGAATACCAATAAGATTGGTTATCATAGCTTCCGACATGAATTGGGCAATAAGCTGTTTTTTCATAGCGCCAACTATTTTTCGTAAACCTATTGATTTGGCATTTTCAACTGCTCTTACCAAGGTAAGATTAACAAAGTTGATCCAGGCGATACAAAGAATGATTAAAGCGATGAAAATAAGTGCGTAAACCGAATTTTTGTCGCCATTGGGTTGTACTTCGTTATCGAGGTTCGAGTTTAAATGAATATTGGTAACAGGTTGTACGTGAAAACTGGCTTTTCCGTCGTTTTGGATGATACTTTTGGTATAATCAACAGCTATTTTTGCGATTTTTGATTCGATCAGTTTCGTGTCAGTTCCCGGGTTGGTAACCAGGTAGGCGTGACATCCGTTGTAACCCCAACTCCACTCGGTAACAGGGCGGTTGTTCTTATAGGCATTCGGATTTCTGATCACTTCGGTTCCCGAATCATTGTCCCAGTTTTGGAAATAGTGGTAATAGGTTGGCCAGCTCAGCAACATATCGAACGGGAGGTGTGTGTTTGTTGGCAAATCTTTGTAAACACCTGTAACACAAAAGCGCCACCCCTGGCAAACCTTAAACCATTTTCCAACAGCATTGGTTGTTCCAAAAAGGCTTCGGGCTGCCGATTCCGAAATAACCGACGAGTAAAGGTCGGTTAACGGGTTTTTACCTTTCTGGTTAATGAAATTAAGTTTGAAAACACTGAAAAAAGTAGAGTCGGCAATAAACATACGAATATCCTGTATCTGGCTGTTCTCGTTGTAAACTGTCACCACATCGCTCGAAATTTCGGTGCTGGCTGCCACCTCGGGCAATTTGTCTTTTAGCACGGTTGCCATTCCGCGTAGGGTTCGTGCGCTTTTAAAACTGAGATCGCCATTTTGATAGCGGTCGTAACTGATGCGGTAGATTTGTCTGGCATTTTCCCAGTTTTGGTCATAGCTCAATTCATGCGAAACGTGCATCATTAGCAGTAATGAAGCAGCCAGTCCAAATGCCAGCCCCAGAATATTGATCAGCGACAACCATTTGTGTTTTTGAAGGTTGCGAAGCGAAATTTTCCAGTTAGTTAGGTTCATTGATAGGAAGGGTTTTTAGGTTATTCGTATTGCAGTATTTCGGCAGTTTTAAGCCTGAAAACTTTAAAAGACAGCAAAACAATGACGACAAAAATTATGATGATCATCAAAATTACAGGCAGTATGAAAAGCCAGATGCTTAGGTCGATCCGGTGAATATAGCTGCTCAGGAACCAGTTTTTATAGCCATAATACGACAGCGGAATGGCAACAAACATAGCCACAACAAGCTGAGCTATAAGTTGTTTCGACAATAATCCTGTCATGTCGCTAAATTCGGCCCCAAGCGCTTTTCTAATTCCAAATTCTTTAAGGTTTTGGTTGATTGTAATTAAAATGAGGCCGATAATTCCAATAACTGCAATTAAAATTGCCAGTCCGGAGAAAACGGAAAAAACCGAAGCAAATGTCTTGTCAGGTTTCAGGTCAAAGCGCATTTTGTCGTCGAGCGAAAAATATTCGAAGGGCTGATTAGGAAAGATGGTTTCGTATTCTTTTCGGAGTTTTGTTACCAGCGAAGCAAACGAACTGGTTTGCGCACCGCTTAACCGAAGTGTCAGAAACGTTTTTGACCTGTCGTTCAGCGTAACAACTGTTGGAACCGGAGCTGTTTTAATCGATTTGTAGTAAAAATCGTCGATTACACCAACAACCATCCATTCTTTATCTTTTCCTGAAACAATTATCTTGTTAACAGCATCTTCAGGGTTAGGGTAACCAAACCGCTCAATGGCTTGGCGGTTCATCAGTACTGTTTGTTGCGCGTAGGTTTCGTCTTTGTGAAATTTGCGTCCGGCCAGGACTTTTATCTTGTAAAAATCGATAAACCTGTCATCAGCGGCAATCTGGAAATAAGCTTGGCCATCACTGTCATCAAACCCTTTTCTTTTTCCTGAAAACCAGTTGTTTATTTCCTGTCCCGGGATGTCGGAGGTAAAAGTGAAATCTTCAACTTCGGGCATTTCAAGAACTTTGTTTTTAAAAAGCATCAGTTTGTTCATCTTCGTATCCTGTTCGTCAGCGGTAAGTGGCGCCCTGATTACCAGCGACGAATTAAAGTCGATGCCCATGTCCTTTTTCATCAGAAACGAAGCCTGCCTGAAAGTTACCAAAGTGCCAATCAATAAGGCAATTGAAATAATGAACTGGGTTGTTACCATCCCTTTTCGGAAAACAATTCCATGTGACGAGTTTTTGAATTTTCCTTTCAGTACAGCAATTGGTTTGAACGATGATAAAACAAATGCCGGGTAAATACTCGATAAAACAATGCCGGAGATGAAAATGAGGAGTCCTGTAAACAGAAAGCTTTTGTTGGCAAATAAGTTAAAGCCGTCAATTCCGGTAACTGATTTAAATGCTGGGTTAATCAGGAAATAAAGTCCAATAGTTAGCCCCAGACTTGTAATATTGAACAGAAAAGCTTCGGCAACAAACTGATAACCAAGTTTTAGAGGATGAGCACCGTTTATTTTTTTGATTCCAATTTCGCGGGCGCGTTCAATCGATTGGGCTGTTACCAGGTTAATGTAATTGATCCAGGCTACGACTAATAGAAATATGGCAAATCCGAATAAAATATTGGTTGTCCTGGCATTGCCAGGTGGTTCGGTTTCGTATTCGATATTCGAATGAAGGTGAATGTCGGTTATGGGCTGTAAGTAATATTGGTCGCGGGTTTGACTGGCATCGAGCTTATCTTTGTAATTTTTGGCTATCATATCGGGCAATGCTCGGTTGCAAAATGCCACGTAGTTTACCCCTGGCGCCAGTAAAATGTAAGTATTGAAATAGTCGTAACTCCAATTCGAGTTCAGGCTCGACCGCAAGGCAGTAATTGTTGGCAACGAGAATAAAAAATCGGTCTGAAGATGTGAATTGGCTGGAATATTCTTGTAAACAGCTGTCACAGCGTATTTTTCGGAGTTGTTAATGGTGAGCGTTTTACCAATGACATTTTCTTTTCCGAAATACCGTTGGGCCGTGCGCTCCGAGATGGCTACAGTGTTGGGCTGGTCGAGGCAATTCGGGGCACCTTCAATTAGTGGGATGGTAAATATATTGAAAAGCGAACTGGTAGCATAATACGATTTCTCTTCGTTGTAAAAAACCTTGTCGCCTGAAGGGTTGTCGTAACTTACTGTAATGTTGTATTTTCTTGAAATGACAGCCCAGTCTTGAACTTCGCTGTAATTGTCTTTCAGCCATTTCCCTGAAGGGTAGAATGAATTGACTGTTTTCCATTGAAGCTTTTCGTTCTGATAGCGATCGTATACCAGGCGGCAAACTCGGTTGCCTTTTTCGTGGTAATTGTCGAAACTGCGTTCGTAGAAAACATACTCAAAAATAAAAAGAGCGCTCAAAATACCGATAGTAAGCCCGGCGAGGTTAATGGCCGAGATTAACTTGTTCTTTTTGAGGTTTCTGATAAAAATCTTCAGATAGCTTAGTGTCATAGTTTATCGTTATTTGTTTATACCCTCAAGGTTTTAAAAACCTTGAGGGTATAGGAGTATTATTCATACCTAAGGGCTTCTACCGGGTTATTGTTGGCAATTCGCACATAATTAATAGCCGTAACCAAAGCAATCATCAACAAAATGGTTAAGCTGCAAGCGACAAATATTCCCCAGCTGAGCGAAATTTTTATTGCGAAATTTTGCATCCAGCGGCCAGCGGTAAACCAGGCCGCAGACAATCCAACAACCACAGCCGGAATAGCAATATATTCCAGGTCGATGATAAATATTTTCAGTATGTCGGGAAGGTCAGCGCCGTTAATCTGACGTACTGCCAGTTCTTTACGGCGGCGGTTTACTTCGGTGGCGGTATATCCAAGTAGTCCAATTCCGGTGATAATCAGTATAATAATGTTTCCGGCCATCATAGCATTGCGAAATCCTTTTTCGTTGACATAGCATTTCATTTGTTCGTCGGCCAAATTTTTTATAACTGCATCATGATGAGGCAACGCCATGTTGAACACTTCAGTTATTTTTTTCAGTAATCCTGCCTGCATCCCATCTTGTGCTTTAATCAGGATATTGAATGAGAATGATGACTTCTCAGCCCTTTGCTGTTCAAATTTATTTTCAGGCATGTAAAAGAAAACAGCTGGCCTGTGGTCGGGGTTAGTTATTGAGCTAATAATAAAATCAGGGAAGACTCCTTTGATTGTAGTTTGTTGGTGCTCGGTAATGGTCAGTTGTTTGCCAACAACTCCGTCGTTCCATTTGTTATTCAGTTTCAACAGTTCTGCTCCGGTGTGGCTAATCAATACATCGTTGGCAACGCAGTTCACGGGCGAAAAGTTCTGTCCATCGTTTACCGGAATATTCAGGATCGAAAGGTAATTTTCGTCAATCCAGTAAAAGTCGGCTACATTAAAAAGTTCTTTTTCGTTGTCGGGTGCAAGAACATTGTTTCCCGAAGCTCCGTCGACAGGTGTTGAGCAGCCGAGCCCAACAGTTTTAATTTCAGGCAAAGAACGAAGTTCATTGATTATCATCGCTATTTTGCTACTCTCCATACCGCTGGTTGAACCGTAATACACTCCTTCGGTTTGGTAGCCATGGCTTGTTCCTTTCATTTTATTGTATTGAAGGGTAACTACTACCAATACTGCAAGAATGAATGACGCACCTATAAACTGAAAAGAAAGTAATGCCAATTTCCACTTATTGCCTTTTTGCCTGTAACTCCTGAAAGCTGTTGCAACAGGGATACGTGAAAAAAACAGGGCCGGGCCATAACTGATTGCCAGGACCACAATAACCATCAAAACAAGTAATGGCCAAATGACATAAGGATTTAAAACCGACGAAAGTTGGTGCTGAACCTGGTTTTCGGCCAAGGGTTTAACTGCCAGGATAATAAGAAATGCGGCGAATAATGAAATTATAAATATGAGAAATGTTTCAGAAAAAATCAGCTTTTGAAGATTTATCGCCTGTGCTCCGCAGCATTTATGTATGGCCGACGATTTGGCCCTGTTTACCAGGGCGCTGATTGTTAGTAGGATATAGTTCATTAGCGACACAAACAATACCGCGAAAGCAATAAGGCTTAGTACCATAACCATATCTTTAACCTCGGCCAGGTACATTTTTTGAATGGGATTAAACGAATATTTCAAAACCATGCCCTGCTGTTGTTGTTCGAGCTTCTCAATGTCCTGGTGTTTTTCCTGCATTTTACGAACAGCAAGCTTTAAATCGTTTGGTTTTATTGCGGGAGCTAGCCTTACACAGGTATAATACCTGTCGTTCCCGAGCCAGTTGTTGGTTCCATCCCAGGTAAACTGGCTGGTGGACACCATTGAAATTAAAATGTCGTATTTGTAATTGGTATTTTCGGGTAACGATTTGAATACTCCCCCAATAGTTAATTTGCGGTTGGGATACTCTTTTAGCTCAATCACTTTACCTATAACATCACCACCAATCTCATCGGCAATTTTGCTCGATACCATGCATGTCATCGGCATTTTCAAAATTTCTTTGGCATTTCCGCTGATCATTGGGCGGGGAAGTACGTCGAACAGGTATTCGTCGGCCAGCGAAAATTTGGCTTCGTAACTTTTTCGGTCGTCGGTATAAAAAACAGAAGTACCGATGGAATTTAACCTTGTAGCAGCTTCGATGCCAGGAACATCCGATTTCAGTCCTGGTGCAATTGCGCCACTTACCCGCGGAAAGCTTTCCAGTTTATCGGTTGATTTGTCCATTTTAAAATTTTCATGAACCACATAAACCCGGTTTGCATTGGGGTAAAAACTATCGAAACTATAGTAGTACAATACTTCGGATATGAGCAGAATACCAAAAGCTAGTCCTAACGCCAATGATATTATACGAGTTAGTGTGTGTTCGTCTTTTCGAGAGAACCGTCTGATTGCTAATTTTAAAGTGTTCATGTTTTCCATTTATTTATAAATCGTTTCTCCCGAGACCCTCAAGGTTTTTAAAACCTTGAGGGTCTCACAGGAGTATTATTCATACCTTAGGGCTTCTACAGGGTTGCGTGTGGCTGCTTTCCAGCTTTGCCACATTACAGTAACTACTGCAATGGTAATAGCCATAAGCAGAGCCTGCATAAAAGTCCAGATGCTAAGCTGGATGCGGTTTGCATAGCTTTCTAACCATCGGTTCATGATATACCAGGTGGCCGGAATGGCAATGACGCTGGCAATTATTCCGGCTAAAATAAATGGCCATACCAGTCGCATAATGATTGATTTCTCGTTTTCGCCCAGGCATTTGCGAACCCCTATTTCTTTGGTTTTTTGCTCGGCCAGAAACATGACTACCCCAAGCAGCCCAAGGCACAAAACCACCATAGAGAAAGCTGAGAAAATGCCTACCAGCTTCTTCAGCTTTGTTTCCGACTCGTACAACCTGGCATATTGGTCATCAACAAATCCATAGTTCAACGGATAATCGGGTTCAACATTCGCACAAATCCGGCTGATTGATTGGATGGTTTTGTCCATCTGGCTGGCATCAATTTTCAGAATCAGGTAACTCGGCGATCCATTGTCAATTGGCTGAATAGCCATTGGCCGACAAGCTTCCGAAAGCGAATTGTACTCAATGTTCCCGATAACTCCCACCACTTTGTAATCAGTTTCACCGTTTTTCAGCATTTTGCCGGTAAAACTGTTCCAGCCAATGGCATCGGCAAAGGCTTTGTTGATGACAATCCCTTTTTGATCGGTGCTGAAATAGCTGCCTTCAATAAGTTTGGCTCCGAGGGTTTTAATCATGTCTTCGTCGGTTTCCCATTTGGTAACCAGCGGTTTAAAGTTCGGGTCTTTCCCTTCCCAATTCCAGTCTTCGCCATTATTTCCAATCATAACCGGGAGAAAATTTGTTGTAGTTGAGGCATATACCCCTGGAATCCGTTCAGCCTCCTGCTTGAGTGCTTTTGCTTTTTCTTTAAGCTTTCCTTCCAAATTGATATAAAGAAGCTGGTCTTTGTTAAATCCTACATTCATGTTTTGCAGGTACATTGTTTGCTTCGAGATGATAAGTGTAGATGTAAGTAAAATGATGGAAACCATGAAGATGGTCACCAACAATGAGTTGCGGAGTATTCCCCTGTTTTTTACTGAATAGAAATTAGAGTTGAGCGTTTCGGTTATTTTGAATGAGGACAAGAAAAATGCGGGATAACTTCCGGCAAAAAAAGTGGTAGCTAGGTAGGCTAATATCAATATTGCCAATGGTTTAACCGACAGAAAACTTGAAAACTCTATTTTTTTGCCAATAACCTGGTTAAAAAGAGGAAGCCCCAGAATAGCAATGATCAACGCCAGCGCGAACGCCAAAAAGCACAAGAATGCCACGTCGGAATAGATCAGTTTAATCAAACTGCCACGTGTTGCCCCGATTGATTTACGCAAACCTGTTTCCCTGGCTTGTTTGGTCGATTTGGCGGTGATGAGGTTTACAAAATTGAGCGTAGCAGCTAACAGTACCAGTATGGCTATAAGGCCAAATATCCTGACATTGTTGATGTTTTTTTGCTCGTACAGGTATTCGTTTTTGAAAAGGTAAGCCCTAAGATAATTGGTCGATTCGGGCTTCTCTTTTTGTATCCGGCGGGTGATTGTTGATGCAACCTTGTCGAATCCGGCAGGCGATTTTAATAACCCGAATGTTGTGAAACTGTTGTTGTACCAACTGGTTAAAAAGTCGTTGCGACCATAAAACATGCCCAGGTTTATGAGCGGAATCACGGCATCGAACTGTATCGAAGAGTTTTGAGGAATATCTTCAATCACGCCAACCACCGTCATATCTTTCTGATTGCTGTAGCGAACAACCTTTCCAACCGGATTCGAATTCCCAAAATAAGTTATCGCCGTAGTCCGGGTGAGCACAATCTGGTTTGCCACATCAGGCATCCCCTTTGTTCCGTAGATAAATGGAAGAGTAAAAATATCGAACAACGAATTGTCGGCGAATGCAACACCTTTCATTTCTTTTCGGCCATCAGCAGTTAACAAACTTCTAAAATAGACAGGTATGTAACGGCACGAGGTTTCAACATCGGGATATTCGGCCTTTAAGGCAGGCCCCACAGCTGGCGGGCAGCCGTTGAATTTCACTTCTTTGGTTCCACCTTCGAGATAAGCATGTACTACAAAAATACGGTCGATTTTTTTGTGGAACTGGTTGTAACTGGTTTCGTCGTTTATCCAGAAAAAGATATATAGCACACAAACCAGTCCGGTAACCAGCCCGGCTATACCCAGCAGCGTTGCTGTTTTACTTTTTTTTAGTTTTCTGATAGCTAATGAGATTGTTTTCATGTTCAGTTCTAAAAAATGCGTTTTTTATTTCGTGTTTATTACTTGTCCTAACTTTGATTTGCCTGACTACTTGTAGCAGAGTGCCTCCACCGGGTTCCTTGTCGCTGCTCTCCATTGTCTGAACTATGATTTATTTGATGTTATGATGGACTTTGAAATTTTTTATTCATAACACGCTTAAAATCAAGACTTCTACTCCCAAAGTTTATCAGTAGCCCAACTTCCATATTGTATGCCTCCAGATAGTTTATTGCTTGTGCCAGGTTTACGTCTTCAAGCATAACTATCGCCTTTATTTCAACCATGACCTGTCCTTCAACAAAAAAATCAACTCTTCTGGTACCAATTGGCTGTCCTTTATAAAAAAGAGGCATTTCGAATTCCCGTTCGAATGCAATATTCTGGAGACTAAACTCAATAGCCAAAGCCCGTTGATAAATGACTTCCTGAAACCCGTTACCAAGGTGTTTGTGAACTTCAATGGCACATTTGATGATTTTACCCGTCAAATCAGAAAGAGGGTATTTCTCATTGGTGTATTTGTTCTCAGTCATATCTTTTACATTTACAGATTAAACATCCAAAATCATAGTTTTTAATCAATCCGTTAATCACAGTTCAAGACTTTCCTACTCATACCGCAGCGCCTCCACCGGGTTGCGCGTTGCTGCGCGCCAGCTTTGCCAGCTAACAGTCAATAAAGCAATTCCCAAAGCCAGTAGGCCCGCCAGTGCAAAAATCCACCAACTCAGCGAGGTTTTGTAGGCAAAGTTTTCGAGCCAGCGGTGCATGGTGTACAAAGCTACAGGTATGGCGATCGATATTGAAATAAGTACACATAGCATATACTCTTTTGAAAGTAAAGAGAATATTTTGAGTGAATTTGCTCCATTTATTTTCCTAACCCCAACTTCTTTTGTCCGAAGTTCGGTCATAAATAATGATAATCCTATCAATCCCAGGCATGAAATAAAGATTGCCAGCAAAGAGAAATAACTAAATATTTTACTTATCCGTTTTTCAGTTTTGTACAGGTTGTCTAAATCGTCATTTAAAAAATGAAAGTCAATTGGTAATCCGGGATCAAATGATTTAAAAGTCTCATTAATAGATTCAATTGTTGCTAGTATATGATCAGGTTTCATTTTTACATATAAATTATTAGTCTCACTTTTCTGTATTAAAAGTGGCTCAATTTTGTGGTGCAACGATTGAATGTGGAAATTTTTAAGTACTCCAATAATGGTGTATTTGGCTCCCCAGGGGGCTGTTAATATTTCCCCAACCGGATTCTTTAAGCCCATAGCCTCTGTCGCCTTTTCATTGATTACCACAGCCGAATTGTCCGTTGAAAATTCAGAAGAAAAGAAACGCCCTGCCTTAAGTTCAAGCTGAAAGGTTTTGGCATAATCTTCGTCGGTGTCGAGATGATGAAATTGAATATCATCACCTGCTTTTTTCCCTGGCCATTGGTAATTACCTGAAGTAAACTCAAGATTAATAGGGCTATTGCCCTTTGTTACACTTAAAATATCAGGATTCTTGCAGAGTTCTTTTTTTAAAGCTTCCAGCTTAGGGTCACCTGGACGTATAGGGAACATGAAATATCCAATGTTGTCTTTATTATAACCTAACTTTTTATTTTGCATGTAGTTGATTTGGTTTCTAATAGCTACAGTGCATATTATAAGTACGATAGAAAGCGAAAACTGAAAAATGACCAGTCCCCTTCTGAATTTAGCTTTACCTGGATTTTTATTGGTTAAGCCCTTAATGATATCTAAAGACTTTATTGACGACAAATAAAATGCAGGATAACTTCCGGCCGACAAACTGCAAAGTAGTAAAACAGTGATTAAACTAATGTATAAACTCACGCTATGATAGTTAACATCCAACTGCTTCCCGACTAGATTGTTATAGCCGGGTAACAACAATTCAACCAAAACCATTGCAATTATCTGGGCAACAAATACAATCAATAGCGATTCCCCTAAAAACTGAATAATGATTTTTGATTTGTTTGCTCCTACCACTTTACGTACACCAATTTCTCTTGCCCTTCGTACTGATTGAGCGGTTGAAAGATTCATGAAGTTAATGCAGGCAATAAGTAGAATTAAAATGGCAATAATACCTAGAATAATAACGTACGTTATATCATCATTGCCGCTAATATCGTAGTTATATTTTCCTGAAGAATACAGGTGAATATCTTTGATGTTTTGAAGTAAAACCTCCGCATCTGATCCTTTTTTATGCCTCTTAATGAAGTCCTGTATTTTTTTGTCAAGCAATTTGCTGTTTGTTCCTTTTTTAAGTTCAATGTATGTATAACTTCTTCCACGATCTCCCCAATCGTTCAAGTTTGCACCAAATTCTGCAAACCACTCAATCGGAACTAAAAAATTAAACTGGATATGACTATTATGTGGAAAAGATTTTACAACACCTGAAACAGTTACAACATACCCGCGTGAAGGCAATGTTTTACCCAATGCATCTTCATTACCGAAATATTTATGCGCAGTTTCTTCAGTAAGAATAATGTTGTGAGGATCGTTTAAAGCTGTATTGGCATCTCCACGAATAAACTCGACAGTGAACATTTTCAAAAAATCTTTATCAACAGCAATAACTGTTTCTTCAATAAACTCATCTCCTTTTTTTAACGTTAATGGTGTATGTATAACTCTGGAAGACCTGACGATCTCTGGGTATTCATTTTTTAGCGATGGGGATACTGCATTTAGCGTTGGTGCAAACAGAGAGATTTCTCCTCCTGGCAATTTTTGCTTTTCAATTACACGATATAAATCATCAGCATGTTCGAAATGACGATCATAACTCCATTCGTCATGTACCCATAAGAGAATTAAAATTGCACAGGCCATGCCTATGGTCATGCCACTTATGTTTAAAATTGAATGGGTGGAATAACTTTTTATATTCCGAAGGGCTATTTTGACGAATATCTTAATCATAACATTATTGATTTAGAGGCCCCTAAATCCCTAGCAGGAGACCTTGAAGCGCTGGTTGTCGATTGTATTTTTTAATGTCATTAGTATTTATATTTTATCATCATCTTATTAGTTTGATGTGTCCTTCTTTTGGAGGAGTTGAGGAAGCGTCTTATTCGTACCTCAATGCCTCCACCGGATTTCTCGTTGCTGCCTTCTCTCGCCTTAGGCGAGACCAACTCAGCGTAACCTTCATTCATATCTTAAACTTTCTACAGGGTTTTTAACCGCTGCTTTCCATGATTGAAACGAAACCGTGAGCAATGCAATTCCCAACGCGAGTAATCCGGCCAAAGCAAATATCCACCAGTTTAGCGTAGTTTTGTAAGCAAAGTTTTCGAGCCACTTGTTCATCGCGTAGTATGCAATGGGTGTGGCAATTACAAAAGCAATAGCAACCCATTTTACAAAGTCGCGGTTGAGCATGGCCATAATTTCCGAAATGCGGGCGCCGTTTACTTTTCGTACCCCAATTTCTTTGGTGCGGTTCAGGCTTATCAGGAATATCTGACCGAGAATGCCCATACAAGTGAGTACCAATGCAATAATCGAGAAAAAGGTGATTGACTTTACCAGCTTATCTTCTTTTTCGTACATCGCCTGAAACTGAGTGTCGTAAAAAGCAAATTCCATCGGTTCATCCGGCAACAGGTTTTTCCATACCTTGCGCAAATTGGCAATCTGCTGGCTTACAACTCCGGGCATCAATCGCAGCGAAAGAGTATTAAACTCTCGATCTGGTTCGTAAAGCAATGCTACAGGAGCCATCTCCGAGTGCAGCGACTGTACATTAAAATTGTTAACCACACCCACCACATCGTATCCGCCGTCGCGACCATTTTTATATTTTTTACCTTCAATGTCGTTCCATCCATAACGCTTTATGGCCGCTTCGTTCATCATGCAGGTGTGATCTTTGTCGCCCAGTAAAAAACCACGGCCATTGGTTAGGTTTATTCCAAAGGTTTTCAGAAAATCATCGGATATGTAAATACACTTTACAGAAAACTCATCGCCTTCAACGCCGCTACCCATCGTCATGTTAATGTGGCCTGGATAGCCGTTGCTCAAAGCGCTGGAGCTTACAAACGGAAGTTTGGCAACCTCATTTTTCAGCGCTTTCTGATTCCTGAATTTATAGGGAAGCTCCATCCGAACAAGGTGTTCTTTGTTAAACCCAAGGTCGTGATATTTTACAAACTGGAGCTGTTTAAATATCAGCATCACAACGGCAATCAGTGCAACCGAAACCGTCAGCTGAAAAGTGAGCATGGCTTGTTTCCCCCATTGTTTTCCGGTTCTTTTTCTTCCTCCTGAAAGAAAATCAGAAATGTTGAACCTCGATAAAATATAAATGGGCGCCAGGCTGTTGAGCAAAATAATTCCTACAACCACAGTAGCTAAAACCGGTAAAAGCTGGTAGAAATTGACGTCGGCCCAATGGATTTCTTTTCCAAATAAAATCCCGGTTGACGGCAGCAGTAAAGCAACCAGCATAACCGAAAAGAACAGCGCAATAAAAATACCCAGTGAAACCTCGAGGAGTGAATCAGCTAACAAGTGGATTTTTTCGGCGCCATTGGTTTTATTGATACCGATTTCCTTCATTTTGGCATACTGCATCGATACCGTGTAGTTGAGGTAATTGATGCTTGAGAGCAGAATTATGAGGATGCCGATGGCCAGAAAAATCAGCAGCATTTTTGAGTTGCCCTTGAAATGGTTGTCAGACCAACCCATGTCCTTCGTGGAAAGATAAATGTCGGAGAAATATTGAAGAGCAAGGCTGTCGGTTGTTGTGTTGAATTTGCGAATTGAAGCATTCAGGTTTTCAGTTAGTTCGTTGGGCTGAACCCCGTTTTTCAGTAAAAGCACATGTTCAACCGGGTAGATGCAAACGCCCTCGTTACACTCCTGAGCCATCTGGAAATCTTTATTATCGCTGTTCAGGAGCATTTCTACCTTGAAACTCGAATTTTTTGGGAGGTCATCCATTACAGCAGTTACCGTTGCCGAATAGAATTCCTGGCTGATTGTTCGGCCGAGCGGATTCTTATCGCCAAAGAGATTTTTTGCAACTGACTTTGTGATTACGGCCGAGTTTAGCTGGCTGAACGGTTTATTTCCGAGACTCGCCAGTATTTTTACTGAAAATACTTCAAAGAAGCTGTTGCTCGTCGAGATTACATACTCAATACGAGTGTAGTTCTTTGTTTCTGAATCTTTAACCGTTGTTGGGAAATAAGCGAACCCGAGCGGGCAGTTTTTTTTGATTTCAGGATAATTTTCTGAAAGTACCGGATCTAGTTTGTAATCGAGCCCCGATTTGCTCTTCTTGGCATCGTAAAGCCGGTAAATATTTTTGTAGTCTGTAAAATGCCTGTCCACATTTTTTTCGGCGCTGTAAAACAGCCCGATAAGAATGGATGCAGTAAAACCAACGGCAAAACCGCCAATGATTAAAAACGAGTACAGTTTGTTTTTTAACAAATTCCTGACTGCCAGTTTTATTTTAAATCGAATCATAAGCTTTAATTATTTTCTTTTTTATCCTCTCATCTTCAAAATCCTGATTCAGGCAATTTATTCGCACCTCATACTTATTTAGTCAGGGTTTCACTCGAAGTGAAGCCTTGACTATTCGTAGCGGAGCGCTTCCACCGGATTTCTCGTTGCTGCGCGCCAGCTTTGCCAGCTAACAGTCAATAAAGCAATTCCCAGAGCCAGTAGGCCCGCCAGTGCAAATATCCACCAGCTTAAAGAGGTTTTGTAAGCAAAACTTTCGAGCCACTTGTTCATCGCGTAGTACGCAATGGGCGTGGCAACCACAAAGGCAATGGCCACCCACTTCACGAAGTCGCGGTTGAGCATGATTAAAACTTCTGAAACTTTTGCTCCGTTTACTTTTCGGATGCCTATTTCTTTTATCCGCCCGTTAATGGCGAACAATACCAGGCCGACCAGCCCGATACACGAAATAAGTATATTGACAATAGAGAATATAGCCGATAATTTGGAGAATTGGATTTCTTTCCGGTAGTAAGTTGCAATCCTGTCGTCGGCAAAAGAATAACGGAACGGGCTGTCGGGCTTCACTGTTTTGAAGGCACCTTCAATATACTGTACCGAACTTTTTAAATCGCCTGAAGCAAGCCTGATATTAGCAGTCCACGTGGCCTCCGAAGGGTTGCACAACAGGGCAACGGGCTGAATGCTGTTTTGAACCGGTTCGAAATTGAAGTCTTCAACGACCCCGACGATGGGATGGTTATTTAATTTCTCCTGTAGCGGGTTTTTCATCTCGAAAGCCCTGGCCAGTGTTTGGTTTATAATATAGGTTTCCGATGTTTCATCGGTCTTCATGTCTTTGCTAAAATCCCTTCCTTCGACAATTTTATATTTCATTGTTTTAACATATTCGGTATCCGTCGGAATCCTTCGGTACAAAAGTTTCTTGCCATTCAATTCGGCTGTCATACCACGCCGGACATCGCCAAAAATGCCCGACGAATAAGAAATATTCTGAATGCGTGAATCAGCCATCAGCTTTTCTTTCAATATATTAGCTTCAGCCTTGGTTAAATTGTACGACTTTAAATCGACATAAACCAGTAAATCTTTGTCAAAGCCCATATCCTTATTGTTGATGTAATTTACTTGTTTTTTGATGGTTATGGCCGATACGATAAAGAGAATGGCAATCAAAAACTGGACAATAATCAGTGGTCTATTCAGGAGACTGGAAGAGCCATTTCCAACGTGTTTCATTTTGATTATTGCCGAGGCCGGGGCTTTTCTGAAATAATGTACCGGCGCCATTCCCGTAATCAATGCAACAAAAAGCAATACTCCTAATGCAATGGCCAGATTGGTTCCTGTTAAAAGCGACGAAAAGTGATATTCTTCCGCCAAAATATTTTGAAATGGTTTGTTTATGGAAAATACAATAAGCGCAGCCAGTCCGATTGAAACTGTAAAATACAACAGGGTTTCTACCACTGAATTGAGTATCACCTGCCATGGTTTTGCCCCAAGTATTTTTTTAATTCCAAAGCCGAACAAGTTATTTAAGGTTATTGCTGAATTTAAATTGATATAGTTGATTATGCTGATGACGAGCAGCCCGATAGCAATAGACATTAACAGGATAACCATCGATTTCTCCCCTTTATGGATCCAGCGGTCGCGGTTGTTGTACCCAAAATAAATGTCATTCATGGGTTGAAGTTTGAAAACCTGCCCATAAGATTTGTCTTTGCTGAATGCCGTAATTTTATTTTCGATTGAGGCCACATTAACTCCCGGCTTGAATAGGATGTAAGTGTGAAACGAGCCGTTGTCCCTTATAAAAAAATCATTGGACGGCTTGCCCGTGTACCCGTCCCAAAGGTATGCCAGCGAATGAAACGGAAGGATAGCATCGACTTTAAAGGTTGAGTTGGGAGGGAGGTCTTCAATTATCCCGGTAACCGTAAAATCACAGACATTATTGTACCTGAGTACTTGCCCGAGCGGGTTCTTATCTCCAAATATCTTCTTCGAAATACTCTTGGTCAATACAATTGAAAAAGGATTTTGCAGTGCATCTTTTTCTGTTCCTGCAATCAGCTTAAAATCGAACATGCGAAAAACGGTGGAGTCGAAACACATATCATACGTGATATCAACTACTGAATTTTCATATTTATAATAGCCATCACCGTTGTGCCTTACCCGTGTTACCTCCTCAATTTCGGGGAAAGCGCTTTTTAGTTCGCCTGCCAGCAACGGGTTTGTAAATGCAGCGCCGTCGCCTGCATCTACAACCCTGTAAATACGGTCGCGGTTGTGGTGAAACGCATCTACCTGCAATTCGTTATACACATATAATAGCAGCAACGACGACAAGGCAAATGAAACTGCCAATCCGGTTATGTTTATAACGGTGTAACTCTTGTACTTCAGTGCTTTCCGATAAATTGACTTGAATGTGTTTAACATCGTTTCCCTTTTAAACTTTTGATAATTGTGGCTTCTTTCCCGTAGCTCAGAGCCTCCATTCGCATTTGTTCAGTCAGGGTTTCACTCGAAGTGAAGCCCTGACTATCCGTGTGTAATTTTGTCAGCTCATTTGTCTTGACTTTGATTTTTATACATCCAAAATCATAGTTTTCAATCAATCATTAAATCATAGTTCAAGACTTTTCATCTTTCCGGATAATCCCGTCTTCCAATCGGATAACGCGGGTGCCGTATTGGGCAAACTTTTCGTTGTGTGTAACCTGAATGATGGTCATTCCTTCGTCGTGAAGGGCTTTCAGGGTTTCCATAATCATTTCGCCCTGCGACGAATGAAGGTTTCCGGTAGGTTCGTCGGCCAGCAAAAGTTTGGGTTTTCCAATAATGGCGCGGGCAATGCCTACCAACTGCTGCTGTCCGCCCGAAAGTTGCTGTGGAAATAAATCCTTCTTGGCCACCATATTAAAACGGTCGAGCAAATCGGCCACCATGGCTTCGCGGTCGCGGCCTTTTACTCCCTTGTAAATGAGCGGAGTCTCAATGTTTTCGTACACCGTCATTTCCTCGATGAGGTGATAGGCCTGGAAGATGAAACCCATGAAATTGCGGTGGTAATCCACTTTAACTTTTTCTTTCAGGTCGAGTACCGATTTGTCGTAAAGCGTATACTCGCCTGTCGAAGGTTGATCGAGCAGCCCGATGATGTTGAGCAAGGTTGATTTTCCGGAACCGCTTGGTCCCATAATGCTTACAAATTCGCCTTCGTTGATGTCGAGGTTAACAGCTTTCAATACGAATGAACGTTGAAATTTCGAATCGTAATACTTGTCGATGTTTTTTAAGTGTATCATGTTTTTAACTTTAAAATTGTCTGAATCAGGATTTACCAGATTTAATGATTAACAGGATAAAAAATTAATGTTTTCGGAATAACCGCTTTATTTCGAGGCTAGTCGAGCCAAAATTGATCAGCAGTCCTTTGTCAATTTGGTAGCCCGTCAGATAATTCAGCGCCTGGGCCAAATGAACTTCTTCCAGTTTAATGATTGCTTTTAGTTCAACCATAACTTCACCAGCAACAATAAAATCGGCTCTTCTGGTGCCAACATGAATTCCCTCATAATAGATTGGCAATTCCTCCTCTCTTAGAAAAGCGATATTATTTTTCTCAAGTTCTATGGCAAGGCATCGCTGGTAAATCACTTCCTGAAACCCATTGCCTAGCGTATTGTGAATCTTCATTGCACAGCCAATAATTTTGTAGGTCAATTCATCATCTATTTTCTTATCCATTTCATTGTCTTTATCCTGTTAATCCAATCATCCTGCAAATCCTGATTCTGATTTTTATTCGTACCTCAAGGCTTCAACCGGGTTGCTGATGGCTATTTTCAACACATGATAACTGATGGTGACCAGCGAAATAATAGCTACCAGTGCGATTGATACCACGAATACAGTCATAGATAATGGTTCTTTATAGGCTCCGGGCATGGTTTTGTAGATGTACACGGCAGCCGGACAACCAAAAAGTATGGCAAATCCGAGCATGGTAATAACTTCGTTCGAAAGTTGCCAGTAGATTGATTGCACAGAACTTCCGAGTACTTTCCGCACTCCAATTTCTTTTGTTCGGCGTTTTATAGTGAACAGGATCAGCCCGAATAAGCCGATGGTTGAAATTACAAGCGTAATAACTGCAAAAAATATAAACATTCGTTTCATCGTTTGCCAGAAAGAAATGGCCATATCGAGATAAAATGCAACACCAAAATCCTTGAATTCGAATGGATCTTTGGAAAAAATGTTTCCAAGTTCGCTGGTTACTATTTGTTTGGCTTTTTGCTCGTCGCCGGTAAACCGTACCGTTAACAAGGTCGACCCTGCTATCTCATTTTTATTCAGGAACATGATGTATGTTGGAATAGGGTTGTGTACCGAAAACGGATGAAAATCTTTAACAACTCCGATTACCGGATACGACTTTCCGTACATTGTAATTCTTTTTCCGATAGGATCGGTCCATCCGAAAATTCGTAAGGCTGTTTCGTTGATGATGCAAGCCTCTTTATCAGCCGGATAATCTTTCGAGAAGTTGCGCCCATAGGCCATTTTTAGGTTATACGTGGGGATAAAGTCGTAATTCACATAGTTGCGGCTTATCATTTCTTTTTCGTTGGGTGCTGCTCCTTCCCAGGTTACATATCCGCCGATATTTCCAACATAAGGTATGGTGCTCGAAAATGAAATGTCTTCAATTTCAGGATGTTGAAGCACTGCTGTTTTTACAGTTTCGAATGGTATTTTGTCGCTTACATTTATTTCGGTATAGAGAATGTTTTTGCTGGCAAACCCTAAATCTTTATTCAGAATAAAATCGACGTGGTTGAAAAGAATAAAACTAACAATCAGCATAAATAATGATATGGAGAATTGGGTGGCAACCAAGACTTTCTTTATGCTTATGGCGTTGGTGTTGCTGCTGAATAGTTTGCCTTTCAGTACTTTAACCGGATTGTACGACGATATAACCAGCGAAGGATATAACCCGGAAAGTACACCAACCAGTAAACTTACCAAACCTACAAAAGCCAATAGCTGCCAGTTGCCCCAAAGAATGAAGTCGATATTTTTATTCAGGATATGATTTAGCAATGGGAATGAAAGCTGGGCTGCCAAAAGTCCCAAAATGGTGGCAATAAGGGTATGAAAAATTGTTTCAGTCAGAAACTGAGTGGCAATGAGTTTCTTTGACGAGCCTATCACTTTTTTTATCCCGATTTCTTTTGATCGTTGGGTTGAATTGGCCAGCGAAAGGTTCACATAGTTTACGCTCGAAAGAATCAAAATCAGGATGGCCGCAAACGAAAGGATGCCAAGACCTATGAGCATGTCGGGCTGACTGTTGGGCGAAATATGCAGTTTCGATAGCGGGTGAAGGTACGGGAAGCTTTTTTCGTAGTCCTTTACATTTTTGAACGCATCTTTAATTTTTGCGTCCACCAGTTTCGGATCGGCTCCTTTTTTCAGTAAAATATAGTTGTCGAATGAGATATTGGTCCAATTATCTCGATAACCCGGGCCGTCGCCTAATGTATCGTAAGTTGGCATCGAAACCAGGTAGGTAGGCTTCAGGTTCGACTCCTTAGGAAAATCGACATAAACAGCAGTAACTGTAAACGGAACTTTTTTCGCTATTACAACTTGCTTTCCTACTGCATTTCCTTCAGGGAAAAGCTTTTTCGACAAGGTTTCTGAAATAGCAATGGTGTTTGGTTCGGTGAGTGCTGTGGTTTTATTCCCTTCTTTAATGGTTATTGTAAAAATATCGAAGATGGCATTTTCGCTCCAATAGCCACTTTGTTCATACAACTGGCTACCATCGGGAAGCGTAAAAAATTGACCCGAATTGGCTCCACCCGAAACTTCGCGCATGAGTAGCACTTTGTCAACCTCGGGTAAATCGGCCATTAAGTGGTAGCGATACGCAGGTGGGCTATAGGTACAGAAATTGGTTGGGTGCGAATCTTCCTGGCGGGTTTGTACCCGGTAAATATTATCGTAATTCACATTGAATTTGTCGTAGTTCAACTCATGGCTAATAAGCGCACTGAATAGGATGAATACGGCAAATCCGATAACAAGATTGGCATAATTTATCAGGGTGAAAACCTTATTGTTCCTGATATTCCTGAATATGCTGATAAAAAAATACCTGATCATGGCTTTGAGCTTTCAAATGGTTTTGTTTTCTGTTTCCTGAATTTCCAGAAACCATACCAAATTTTTAACAGACTTATATTCAATATTTTGTCTTATTGTCTGCGCTTCCTACCGTCAAAATATTTGACAGAATTTGTCTATTTGTTTGTCGTCATCTTTTACCCCTGACAGGGTTCCAAACCCTGTCAGGGGTAAAAACTATTCGTACCTCAGCGCTTCCACCGGGTTACGTGTTGCTGCCTTCCAGCTTTGCCAGCTAACCGTGAGCAGTGCGATACCCAGCGCCAGCAGGCCGGCCAGGGCGAAAATCCACCAGCTTAGCGATGTTTGGTAGGCAAAGTTTTCGAGCCAGCGGTGCATGGCGTAATATGCAATAGGCGTGGCTATTACGAAGGCAATGGTCACCCAGCGAACAAAGTCGCGGTTGAGCATCGAGATTACCTCCGAAATGCGTGCCCCGTTCACCTTGCGGATGCCGATCTCCTTAACCTTCTGCTGGATATAGTAAAGCGACATGGCAAAAATGCCCATCGACGAAATGAGGATCGATAAAAGGGTAAATGCCCCGATCAATTTCGATTGTTTCTGGGCACTAATGTACCACTGGTTTACATTGTCATCGACAAACCCCGAATCCATTGGGATTCCTCCCGTAAACGAAGACTGTGCCTTTTTTATCTGTCCGACTGCCTGTACCGTGTTTGTCCCGTTTAGCTTGACTATTATCTTCCAGGGTTCTTCATTTGCTTCAAGCTGTGTTATAAGGAGGGGCTCAACCCGGTCGTATAACGATTCGTAATTAAAATTGTCGATGATGCCCAGGATGGTGAACTCGCTTTTCCCAATTCGAAACGAAACCGGGTTTTCGCCAAGTCCAAGAGTTTGAATGCCTGTTTTATTGAGCCATACCCCTTTTTTACTGTATGCTACATTAGTTGGTACTACTTTTATACCGAACAATTTGAAAAAAGTACTGTCAACTGCAAATGTGTTGAAACTGACAGGTTTCCCGCTATGTTCGAACGATATATTGTTCCGGTCGCTCCCTGGGGCTCCACAGCAATACGAAACTTCAGAAACACCTGGTATAGCTTTCAGCAAGTCACGAAAAACTTCTTTTTGACCTGGTTTAATTGTATTTTCCATCCAAAAAAGGTTCTCGCGGTTAAAGCCCATGTCGTAGTTTTGTATAAAATCCGACTGGCGCGAAATGGTTAAGGTACATACCAGCAAAATGATAGCTACTCCATACTGAAAAGCAATGAGCGCTTTGGCATATCCATTTTTATTGGTGCGAAGCACATTCCCCTTGACCACCTCAACCGGGTTTAACTTACTGATTGCAAGCGCTGGGACAATCCCTGAAACAAAACCTATAAGTAATATTGACCCTATCATTTCAAGAAGAAAAGCAAAGTTGATCTGCGATTTCAGGTTCAGGTGGCAACCCATCTGGGTATTGAAAAACGGTTCGGCTGTGAAAGCCAGCCCAATGGCTAAAAAGGCTGCAAAAAAACTGAGCGCTATCGACTCGGTAACCTGCTGAAGCAATAACTTGTTTTGGGAACCACCCATAAGCCTCTTTATTGCTGTTTCTTTGCTTCGAAACCCTGATTGTGCAATCGTTAAGTTCACGTAATTGATAATGGCAATAATAAGGATCAACAATGCTATCCCTCCAAAAATAAAGATGGTTGTGCGCGTGTTTTGCCTAACTGCCTGAGACCATTCTTTGCTGAAATAAACTTCGGTCAATGGTTCGAATTTTACCGTTTTAACGAAATCCTGCTTATACATCCAATAGTCTTTTTTAAACTGAGCAAGGATTTGAGGAGCTTTTGCCGGAAGGTTAGTCCCCGGTTTTGCCATCAGGTAAAGGCCGAAAGAACTGTTATCGTTGTTGCGAAGTATATCTTTTTCACCCCATAATTCGGGCAAACAGTTGTAATTCAATATAATATCACATTTTTCGAAATGCGTATTGTCGGGCATATCCCGTACAATCCCGGTGATTTGTAAATTTAAGTCCTTTGCTGTAAACCATTTTCCCACCGGGTTTTCATTTCCATATATTTTCCGGGCAAACGATTCGCTTAGTACAGCCGAATTCTTTGTTGCCAATACCTGGGTAGTTTCTCCCGCCAATAATTTATACGAAAACATGGTAAAAAAAGACGAATCGGCCATCATCCATTTAAACCGGGTAAGTTCGTTTCCTTGAAACCTCCCGTTTACCTCACCTTGGGCAATACGCGTAAATGTCTCAATTCCAGGAAACTGCGATTTTAGAGTTGCCCCAATCAATGGCCCAAACCCGGCATTATCTTCATGACTAAGCCGGTAGATCCGGTCTTTGTTTGCATGAAACTGATCGACCGACAACTCCTGCCTGATGTAAACACCCAGCAAGAATACAAACATCAACGAAACGGCAAACCCCGAAATGGTTATAAATGTATATAACTTATTTTTTGCCAGGTGCTTGATGTAAATTTTAAAATGATTTCCCATGGCCGTTATTATTGTTGTTTAGTTTTTATCCTTTACCCCTGACAGGGTTTCAAACCCTGTCAGGGGTAAAAACTATTCATACCTCAGCGCTTCCACCGGGTTACGTGTTGCTGCCTTCCAGCTTTGCCAGCTAACCGTGAACAGTGCGATGCCCAATGCCAGCAGCCCGGCCAGGGCAAAAATCCACCAACTCAGGCTGGTTTTGTAGACAAAGTTTTCGAGCCAGCGGTGCATGGCGTAATACGCAATAGGCGTGGCTATTACGAAGGCAATGGCCACCCAGCGAACAAAGTCGCGGTTGAGCATCGAGATTACCTCCGAAATACGAGCCCCGTTCACTTTGCGGATACCGATCTCCTTAACCTTCTGCTGGATATAGTAAAGCGACATGGCAAAAATGCCCATCGACGAAATGAGGATCGATAAAAGGGTAAACGCCCCCATCAGTCGCGACTGCTTAACCTCACGAATATACCATTGGTTCACTTCGTCGTCGATAAAACCTGAATCCATTGGGATGCCGCCGGTAAATGATGCCTGTGCTTTTTTTATGCTTTCGGCTGCTTGGGCCAGGTTTGCGCCATCGAGCCTGACTATAATCTTCCACGCTTCGTCAGCTGCCTGTAACTGTTTGATGATTAGTGGCCCTATTTTTGTGCGCAACGACCTGAAATTAAAATCTTTAACAATGCCTAATACCGGCAGGTTATCTTTATAAAATGGTACTGAAACCGGCTTGTCGCCCAATTCCATTTGCTGAATGGCAGCTTTATTGATCCACACACCGTTTTTGCTGTAAGCTGTTCCGATTGCGTCCACTTTCATACCAAACAAGTTGAAATAAGCACTGTCAACAACAAACTCCTGAAAACTAACCGGTTTCTCTTTATAGTTGAACGATTGGTTGTTCCCACCATCTATTGGGGTTCCACGGCAAAACGAAACCTCGGTAACTCCCGGGATGGCCTTCAAAACATTTCGGAATGCATCTTTTTGCGAAGCTTCAACTGTATTTTCCATCCAGAATAAATTATCGCGGTTGTAGCCCATATCGTAGTGCTGCAAAAAATGCGACTGGCGGGCAATGGTCCAGGTACAAACCAGCAAAACGATAGCAATTCCATACTGAAATGCAATCAGCGCTTTGGTATATCCTTTTTTGCTGGTACGGAGCACGTTTCCTTTCACCACCTCCACCGGGTTTAACTTATTGATTACCAGGGCCGGAATAATTCCTGAAATAACGCCTATTCCGATAACGATGCCAACGATTTGTGCAACGAGCGCAACGCTAATCTGCGATTTGAGGTTAAGCTGACAACTCATTTGGGCATTAAAAAACGGTTCAGCCAGAAAGGCCAGGGCGATGGCAATAATCGTAGCAAAAAAACTAAGCGCCACCGATTCGCTGATGTGCTGGCGCAGAAGCATGCTCTTCGATCCGCCCATTAGCTTTTTGATGGCTGTTTCTTTACTTCGGAAGCCAGCCTGCGATACAGTCAAATTAATGTAGTTGATGATGGCAATGACAAGAATGAGGATAGCAATTCCTCCGAACAGGAAAATTGATATCCGGCTGTTTTGCTTGATACCAGGCGATTCTTCTTTGCTGAAATACACCTCGGTAAGCGGTTCGAACTTCAACGTTTTTGCAAAATTTTGGGTATAAAGCCAATAATCTTTTTTGAATTGAGCCAGAATTTGAGGAGTTTTAAACGGCAGATCAGTCCCTGGTTTTGCCATCAGGTAAAGCCCAAATGAGCTGTTGCTGTTTGAAGTAAGCAGCTCTTTCCAGCCCCAGATATCGGCCAGAGCCCTGAAATTTAGGATGGCATCGTATTTCTCGAATTGAGTATTCTCGGGAAAGTCCGAAGCGACCCCGGTAACCAGAAAGTCCAGCTTGTTCATTGTAAACGATTTACCAACAGGGCTTTCGCTTCCGTATATTTTTCGGGCAAATGATTCGCTTAACACAACCGAATTTTTGGTGGCCAACACCTGTGCCGCATTCCCTTCTCTCAGTTTAAACGAGAACATGGAGAAAAACGACGAGTCGGCCAGCATATACCTGAAGCGGGTAAGCTCATTCCCCCTGAATTTTGCATTTCCACCATTTTCGTATATCCGTGTAAATGTTTCAATTTCAGGATATTGATTTTTAAGTGTTTCGGCTATCATTGGCCCAAACGAGGCACCGTTATCGCGGCTTAGCCGGTAAATCCGGTCTTTGTTTGCATGAAACTGATCGACCGACAACTCCTGCCTGATGTAAACACCCAGCAAGAATACAAACATCAACGAAACAGCAAACCCCGAAATGGTTATAAATGTATATAACTTATTCTTTGCCAGCTGCTTGATGTAAATTTTAAAGTGGTTTCCCATGGCCTTTATCTTTATTGTTTAGTTTTTTATCCTTCACCTCTGACAGGGTTCAAAACCCTGTCAGAGGTGAAAAATCGTAAAATCATATCCCTCAAATAATCAAACAATTCATAACTTGTCCCGACTGGTCGGGAGTTCCGGATTTTTTCTGGTTCCTCCCCTTTGGGGAGGTTAGGAGGGGCTTTCTTCTCTACATCATCTCGTCGTCCATCTGTTTCTTTATTTCTTCGGTAATTACTTGTCCGTCAAACAAATTGATTACCCGGTGGGCGTATTCCGAGTCGCGCAACGAGTGGGTTACCATCACAATGGTGGTTCCTTCGCGGTTGAGTTCGGTAAGCAGGTTCATCACTTCGAGGCCGTTTTTCGAGTCGAGGTTCCCGGTAGGTTCATCGGCCAGGATGAGCTTGGGGTTGGCTACAACTGCACGGGCAATGGCAACACGCTGTTGCTGTCCTCCCGATAATTGTTGCGGAAAGTGTTTCTTACGGTGACTGATTTTCATTCGTTCCAGCACTTTTTCGACTGTTTCCTTACGTTCGCGGGCACTCATTTTCAGGTAAATAAGTGGTAGTTCCACATTTTCGTAAACGTTCAACTCGTCGATCAGGTTAAAACTCTGGAACACAAAGCCGATGTTCCCTTTGCGGAGCAAGGTTCGGTTGCGTTCTTTAAAGGCGCCCACTTCCTGTCCGTCGAAGTAATACTCGCCCGACGAGGGATTGTCGAGCAGTCCGATAATGTTGAGCAAGGTTGACTTGCCGCAACCCGATGGCCCCATAATGGCCACAAATTCACCTTTCTTCACGTGAAGGTTCACGTTGTTCAACGCACTGGTTTCAATCTCTTCGGTGCGAAATACCTTGTTTAAATTTACTGTTCGTATCATAAAGAAGCCCCTTAAAAGCCCTCTCTAACTCCCCCGAAGGGGGAGAACTGGAGCATTGTTTGTAAAATTATTATTGTTATAAAAATATTTGTTTTAACCCAAAGTTTCGCCATTGATTGTGGGTAGTTCCATTCCGCCCGAAGAAACGTATTCGCTTTTTTTTGAGATCATTACACTGACGGTTTCTAGTATTTGTCCTCAATACCCCGGATTAAAATCCGGGGCTACCAATATTTCGCCCATACTGGGCTTACCCTCCAAAAAAGGTCTTGTTTCGAGGCTCTTCTTGTTCCTCCCCATCGGAGAGGTTAGGAGGGGCTTCTTCTCTTACTTCATCACAATCCGATCATTCGTCCCGAACATCTCGTAGCCCGAGGTGATTACTTTTTCACCGGGGTTAAGTCCTTCGAGCACTTCGTAATACTGCGGGTTCTGCTTGCCAATTTTGATGTTGCGTTTTGTGGCTTCAGTGCCGTCTTGATTCAATACATAAACCCATTGTCCACCAGTGCTTTGGAAGAACCCTCCGCGTGCTAGCAAAATAGCCTTGCCCGATTCGCCCAACTCCAGTTTGATGTGATATGTTTGTCCGGTTCGGATATTATCAGGACTAGTACCTTCAAAAACCATATCAATTTCAAATTGGCCATTGCGCACTTCAGGATAAACTTTACGAACGGTAAGGTTGAAGTTGGTGCCGTTGCGGTCGAGCGTAGCCGGAAGCTCTCGTTTTACACGATCGATGTAATGTTCGTCAATCAAAGCTTTGATTTTAAAGTTATCCAGAACGTTGATCTGGCCGATGCGTTGTCCTTCATTAATGCGTTGTCCGATTTCGGCGTCCAACATTCCCAACTGGCCGTCAACAGGAGCTTTTACGTTCAAGTTGTCGAGCCTTTCGCGAACCAAAACAAGCATCTGGCGCATTTTGCCAAGGTCGGTTTCAAGAGTTTGAATAGAAGTTACCCGAATTACGGAATCGTTTTTCAGTTTCATTTTATTGATGTCAAGCAGATTCTTTTCGTAATCGTAATCTTCTTTGGCCTGAAGATAATCTTCCTTTGAGATAAGTTGCTCGTTATAAAGCGATTTGTTCTGTTCGAAAACCCGTTTTTTCCGCACTAAACGGTAGTAACTGTCCAACAGATTTTTACGCGATTGAATCAGTTCCGATTCAAAATTAATGCGGGTATTGCGCAGGTAGTTTTCCTTTTCGGCCAATGCGGCTTCGCTGTTCAAAATAGTCTGATATAACTGGCGGTTTTCGAGGCGAAGGATCACATCACCTTTTTTCAACATCGATCCTTCTTCAATAAAGCGTTGTTCAACCTGGCCGCCTTCAATGGCATCGAGATAAATGGTTGTTATAGGTGCAACCTGACCAATAACTGTGATGTAATCGTTAAACTGGCCATCTTCCACCGTGCTGATTGTAAGTTTTTCTTTTTCAGCCCTGAATGTTGATCCGCTTTGCGAAAACAGGGCTTTGTAGAACAAAAAGCCTACAACCAATACTCCAATTGCCCACACAATATGTTTGGGCCTGATGCCCTTTTTCTTTTCTATAACTTTGTCCATTCCCATAGAAGCCTCCCCCGACCCCTCCGAAGGAGGGGTGAAAGACCGCTCCTTGAAAATAGTCGTTTTTTTTTTTATGCATCCCCAGCCCTTCAAAAAGAGGGGAAATAAGGATGCGGTTTATGTTTATTATTATGTTTTATTATTAATTAACTCAATTTCATTCTTGTCTTTTATGTCTTTCGTTCCTTTGCCCCTTCAACTATTTTAGTACTAAGCCCTCTCTGGAGGTAAAACTCTTTTTCGTTCCTCCCCAAAGGGGAGGTTAGGAGGGGCTTTACTCCCAAAATCTTTTCCCCGTGTAAAAATCAAGTGCTTTTTTCTTAATTTCCAATTGCAGGCGCGATTTTAATACCTGGCTTTCGGAGTTGGCATAGCGGTTTTTGGCAATGTAGAAATCGACCACACTTACAAATCCCTGCTCAATTTTCTTTTCGGCAGCCTGAAATGCAAGTTTATCTGCTTCAAGTTGCTTCTGGTACTGATTGTATTCCTTTTCAATGGCTTCGAGGTCGTTCAGGTTGCTTTGCATTTCAAAATATAGTTTCTGTTTCTGTTGGTCGAGTGTATTCTGCGCTTGTTCTAATTCCAGTTTTGCTTTGGTAATATTCGATCTGTAACCCCATCTCCCAAATATCGGGATACTTAACGAAGCTCCTAGGTATTGACTGAAGTTGTTGTCAATCTGTGTTTTAAATGCTATCGTTTTTTTATCGTCGTCCTTGTTGGTCTCACTGTATCCGCTACTTAGCGATCCATTGGCTGTAACGGTTGGGTACAGGTACGAGCGACTAATTGATAATTGCTTCCTGCTGGCTTTTAGTTGTGCTTGGTACGATTGAAAATTGGGCGACCATTCGATGTACGAATTGAATAAATTCTCACGTTCAGGAATATTCTCAGAAATAACCGGGCTTTGTTCTTCGGCCAGTACCATTCGAGTTGTATCGGTCAGATTCATATATTGTTTGAGTTGAAGATAGGCTGATTTCAGAAAATTATCGGCTTGTATTCGTTTCAGTTCTTCGCTTTCGAAGTTAGCCTTCATTTCAAACAAATCGGTCTTCGATTTCATGCCCAGCTCCACTTGGCGTTCAACCTTTTTCAAATTAATACCTGAAGCTTCCACCTGCTTTTTTGCAATTTTTAGAACTCCCTGGTAATAAAGTACATCGAAATAGGAGTTCATTACCTTGAATGCCAGATCGTCGGTTGCATTTATCCTGTTCATTTCGGCGGCTCTTTTCCTGAATTTCTGATACTCAATTTGGTTGATGAGCTTGAAGCCGCTAAATAAAGTCATAGAACTTCCCATGTCGAAACTGGTGTTGAAAAATTGGGTATTTACAATTCCGTTTGTATTTGGGTCGATCGAACGTCCAAAGTTAAAACCGGCATTCGACGAAGCCGAAATTCCCGGTAACAGATTCCGTTTAGATTGGTCGAAATCTTCAGAAGCAAGTTTCTCTTCCACGTCCATTTTTTTCAAATCGATGTTGTTTTTAAGAGCAAAAGAAATGCACTGGCTTAAACTCCAATTGGTTTGAGCTATCAGCGCATTTCCTGCCACAATCACTAAAACTTGAATAAGTATGAATCTTCTTATCATTGTTTTTAATTTCATTTCCATTGGCTATGCCAGAATGGTGCCAAAAATTTAAATATCAGATAGCCAATGAAGTAATACGGCTGGTATTGTCCTAAAGTAAAATTAATTGACAACAATTTGTCAAATATTTTTACAACCAGTTGTTTATGCAATGTCCAACTTCTAACTTTAAAAGAAAAATGGCTAAAGGAAATATACTGATTGTTGACGATAATAAAAGCATTCTGAGTGCTTTGGAAATACTGTTAATTCCCGAGTTTCAAACGGTGACCACGTTATCAGATCCTAATCAAATTCCAACTGAATTGCGAAAAAAGGATTATAACCTGGTTATTTTGGATATGAATTTTAATGCTGGAATAAATACCGGGAACGAAGGTATTTATTGGCTAGGGCGGATAAAGGAGACAAATCCAGAGATTTCGGTTGTAATGATTACGGCTTATGGTGACATTGAACTGACAGTAAAAGCCCTAAAGATGGGAGCAACTGATTTTTTCCTGAAACCCTGGGACAATAATAAATTACTTGCAACCTTGCGGTCAGCGCTTCAGCTCAATTGGTCGAAGAAAGAAGTGAGCCAGTTAAAAGAGAAGGAAAAAGGGTTAAAAACCGAGCTCAACCGCGAACAAAAATTCATCATTGGTTCGTCGACACAGTTGATGCAGGTGCTTAATATGGTACGCAAAGTGGCCAAAACCGATGCCAATGTGTTGATTACCGGCGAAAACGGAACCGGAAAAGAACTAATTGCGCATGAAATTCACCGTTTGTCTGACAGGGCCTCAGAGGTGATGATAAGTGTTGATATGGGTGCAGTAAGCGAAACATTATTCGAAAGTGAGCTGTTTGGCCATGTGAAAGGCGCTTTTACCGATGCCCGCGACAATCGTCCCGGGAAATTTGAAGTGGCCGACAAGGGAAGCCTGTTCCTCGATGAAATTGGAAACCTTCCGTATCACCTTCAGGCTAAACTTTTGGCAGCATTGCAAAACCGAAAAATATCGCGGGTGGGCTCCAATCAACCAATTCCGGTTGACATCAGGCTTATATGCGCTACCAATAAAAATCTTGAACAGATGGTAGCTGAGGGAGTTTTTCGCGAAGATTTGTTGTATCGTGTCAACACTATACAAATCGAAGTTCCGCCTTTGCGCGAGCGCGGAAATGACATTCTGGTTTTGGCCGATTTCTTCCTGAAAAAGTACGCTTCGAAATACAATAAACCGGGACTTAAAATTAACCAGCAAGCTCAGGACAAACTGATGAAATATACATGGCCCGGAAATATCCGCGAATTACAGCATACCATCGAAAAGGCAGTTATTTTGAGTGAAGGCAATGTGCTGAAAGCTGAAGATTTTTTTATGCGTCCGGTAGTGCAGGGTAGAAGTAACGACTCGGAAATGACACTCGAAGAAATGGAAAAGCGAATGATTAATCAAGCCATCGACAAAAACAACGGGAACCTAAGCGCTGCCGCCGAACAATTAGGCATTACGCGACAAACCCTTTACAATAAGATTAAGAAAATTGGCCAATGATCATCCGAAACTTTTACTTTCAGGTAGTTTTAAGGACTTTTATTGTTGCGCTGGTGAGTGTTTCCATTGGCTGGCTTATCAGTACCGGAAAGCCGGTTTTGCTGGTTTTTGTCACTTGCTGTATCGATATTCTGACGATCTTTCTGCTTATCCAGTTTTTAAATTCAACCAACCGAAAAATCAGTTACTTTCTTGAGTCGGTCCAAAACGACGATTCTACACTTACTATTCCAAAGAATATTACCGACAAAGCGATATTGGGTATTTATGACGGATTGAACAAAGTAAATCATCAGATACAGCGCTTGAAAATTGAAAGTCGCCAGCAGGAACAGTATTTCGAAACGTTGCTGGAGCATGTGGCTACTGGTATTTTAACATACAATTCCAAAGGTTTTGTTTTACATGCAAATTCTTCAGCAAAAAAGATGTTTGGGATCGAAATCTTGACGCACCTAAACCAGCTGGAGCGTGTTAACCGGAATTTATTTCAAACAATCAAAAATATCGGGCCTTTCGAACAACGATTGGTTTCGGTGATTTCGGAGCGCGGAATGGTGCAGCTTTCGTTAAAATCAACCTCCTTCAAAGTGAAAAACGACGAGCTGATTTTGCTTTCTATTCAGGACATTCGTAACGAACTTGACGAAAAAGAACTCGATTCGTGGATGAAACTGATTCGTGTTTTGATGCACGAAATCATGAATTCAATTGCACCGATAACATCGCTTTCCGAAAGCTTGTGCAACTTTTTCACAGTCGATGGTCGCCCGGCTTTACCCGATGAACTGAGCGAATCGAAAATTCAGGCCACTCTGCGGGGCCTTAGCGTAATTAAAGAGCAAGGTAACGGGTTGATGCTGTTTGTTGAGTCGTACCGAAAATTGACCCGGCTACCTAAACCCGACAAGAAACTCTTTAGGTTCGAAGATTTGGCAACACGCATCAAAGTTTTGTATTCGTCGCTCGAAAATAGCCAGCTGGTTAAGCTTTCGGTTACTATTAATCCTCCTGAACTTGAATTGTTTGCCGACGAAAACCTGATTTCGCAGGTACTTCTCAACCTAACCAAGAATGCTCTTCAGGCCAATGAGCGAAATCCTGACGGGCGGATTCAGATTGTTGCCGGAATTAATCATGACCGAAGATTAGAGGTTCGGGTTATCGATAATGGACCGGGTATTTCGGAGGATATTTTGGAGCAGATTTTTGTGCCTTTTTTTACAACGAAAGAGAACGGTTCAGGAATTGGATTGAGCCTTTCGCGTCAAATTATGCGTTTGCATGGCGGAAGCTTGCAAGCTCGCTCTGTGCCTGGTAAGGAAACAGTTTTTTCAATGACTTTTTAAATTCAATATGAAGATAAAATTAGCTTGTTTTTTGATTGTGGCAGTTGTGTTTCTGGGTTGCAAAACTCAGACGAAATTCTTAAGTGACGAGGTTTTGTACCAACAGTCCATTCAAAATTCGATTTATCCAACAGCCAATAAAGTTTCTGATCAGCTTGTTTCAGTAAAAAAGGACAACCATAACCTGGTTTGGAAAACCATTGGCGGCGACGATTATGTGTTGGTTGTTACCTGGAAGCAAAACGTATCGTTTTATAGACCCTATCTCGATTCGGTATTTTATAATACCGGCAAATATCCAATTTGGGTAACGACAGCCCCCGAATTAAAACAGCGAATAGCGAAAGAGCATCCGAAAGATGTTAACCGAAGACTGATTCAATTATTGGGGTTGCCGCCAAATTCGGTTTACAGTTACTTTGTTGAGTTTTGGGTAAAGCCATCGGACTTGTTTCGCCCTTGTCCCGATAAGGAAATTACTGACCAGAAATGCGAGACCTGCTTCCCTGGCGATGTAGAATCGGCTCATGTTGCCTGGATCAACGAAAACCGCGTCAGCCGCTATTACCAGTGCGATTTGTATAACCAATATCTGTGGACACAGTTGGGTTATACCTACGACTGGAATCCTGGAAATAAAACACACGTTGGCCTTAGCGAATTTGTCATCGGGCCAAACAAAAAGATTGTGGTAAAAGCTATTTATAAAACGGAAGATTACCTGAAGAACAATTAGAAAAGAGAAAGGCCATCCGTTACCAGACAGCCTTCTTTCGCATTAATTACAATTGCTATTTCTTTTTCTGTAATATGGGTTCGGCTTTTTTCAGAGCCAATCCATCGGGAGTCATTGTCCAGGTTTTGCCAACCATATCGCCATCCCACATGTTTTCAACATTTTCAATGTCGTGAATAATGCCTTTCATTTTGGGATTCAGGTAAATCGATTTTCCTTCAGGAACTTTCAGTGTGAGAGAAATCTCCTGGTCGCGCCATTTCGAATCTTCTTTCAGTAAGTAGTATGGATCGAAGTGCAAAGTCGAATCTTTCTGGTTGAAATTATAGGTGATATCTTCTGCATTTTTCTGAGCATTTTCGTTATTGTTTCCCCTTGCCCGCTTTTTAATTAACATCAGGTATTCGCCGGTGCTGCTTTTTTCAATTGTAAAGCGTGGATGTCCCAACAGTTTTTCTCTCCCGTTTATTGTTGCAATCTTCATGCGGTTAAGCGAGAAATCCTGGTCAATTAGGGTCTCAAATAAATCGTCGTTTACTTCCAGATATAGTGTTTTGCAGGTTGTACAATCAATTTTCTGAGTTATTGTCTGGCTGGTTTGTTTGCTGAAATTACCAGCTTGGTTCACTGCAACGAAAATAAGTACAACAAGTGCTGCAAGCCATAAGCCAAAAGCGCCCAAACCAATCAGTTTATTGTTTGTCTGGTATCTGAAAAGAAGTTTGGTGCCGATAAATAAAATCATCAGAATTGGTATACCAACTAAAATGGCAATGGTTATTAATGATAGAGCATAAGCTCCCGGGCTAACAAAATAGTTAAGTATGGTTGCCATGTCAATATCCGAGTTCCAACCAAAATTGAAGGCTCCTCCATGCAAAAATGAATGACCGACTGCCAAAGTTGTAATAAAACCAATCAATGATGCTATACCAGCAATTATTAGCACAGCGCCAAAAATGAGAATGAAAATACGCAGGACAACCCGCAAACCACTACCAACAGTATCGCCAAAGCTATCGAGCCGCGAACTGCCTTTGTCGCTTCTGAATTTGGTGTAGTTATCTTTTACTTCGCCTACTTCGTCTTTTATCGACTGAGCTATGTTGGTAACAGTAGCTTCTTTCCCTCTCATTTCAAGTTTTTGAGCTGTGGTACGAGCTTTCGGAACTACAATCCATAGAATAAGATATACTGGAACAGATGCTCCTCCCATAAACAGGACCAGGACAAAGATTATCCGGAGAATAACAGGGTCGATGTTAAAATAAGCGCCTAAGCCAGAGCAAACGCCTCCCAGAACGCGGCTATCTGCGTCGCGGTACAAACGTCTGCGGATTTTAGTTTCCTGTTCCGGTTGGTTATCTTCCGTTTCTTGTTTGCTGGGTTCTTCTTCTTGTTCCATGAAATCTTCCGGTTTTCCCATTCGGGCTATCATTTCGTCAACCATAGCATCGGTTATTACCTCAACTTTATTGTTGGTTTTTTCAATGAACAATTCAGCAATGCGCGCTTCAATGTCCTGAAGTATTTCCTGCCCTTCAACCGCGGTGTTAAAGTGCTTGTTCAAAACATGAAGGTATTTCTGGAGTTTTTCAAAAGCATCGTCGTCGATATGGAAAATACTACCGCTGATATTGATTGTAAATGTCTTTTTCATTTTCTCTTATTTTTTCGGTTATTGCGTTATACTGAAAATGACCTATTTATGTTCCTTAATCATTTTGACGGCATCAACGAGTTCATCCCACGAAGAACCCATTTCGTTCAGAAAATAGCGGCCCTCATCGGTCAATTCGTAATATTTACGCGGTGGTCCCTGAGTCGATTCTTCCCATTTGTAGGCAAGTAATCCATCGTTTTTCAGGCGGGTAAGCAGAGGATAAAGTGTCCCTTCCACAACAATCATTTTCGAGCGGCTCAGTTCATCAATGATGTCGCTGGCATACAAAGGCTTTCCGTCGATTACAAGCAAAATGCAGTATTCGAGCACTCCCTTGCGCATTTGAGCTTTGGTATTATTCAAATCCATAGTGTTTCCTCCTAAAAGTTCGTTGTTGAAATTCTTTTCTGAAAGTGGCGACTACCCGCCATAATTGGGCTCATCCAACATCCGATCATTAAATCAGTTTGCCCCAGTTTAATTGAAAGAAAGGAGATTGTTTTTTTGATTGGTCTGTTTTCTGTTTTCTGAACATTGCTTGTTTTCATGGCTCTGAGGTTTGTTCTTAACGTTTCTGTTTTCTGTTTTTGACTGAAGGTTTTTAGTTTGGTTACAACTTTATAGAACTTTTTTTAAACTTATACCTTCTCTTGCATTGTTTTTGGCTTTACAAACATACAAATAAAAGATGGAACTATGCAACACATAGTACTAAATTTTTAATAAAAATTATAAAATATTTCATTTGTCCTGTAAATCAGATCGTTGTGAAAATTAAAAAATAGAAGAAATTAGAAAATGGCAGAAATTTAAGTTTCTGATATGCCTTTAGTCGGTAAATTTTTCTTTGTATGTATATCGAGGACAACTATTATTGCTGAAAAACCCCAAAATGGAACCGAAAGTTTGTCAGTGTCGAGGAAGTTATTCATAGTCCCGTGGATGTAATAGGTGATAAGGCCAAGCAATGCTCCCATTACCAGTGTTTTTATTCGCTTGTCGTTGGTATGCGAATAAGCCCTCACTCCTGTATAAATAACCGTTGTTATCAAAATTAATACTGAAATAGTTCCCAAAAGTCCTGATTCGGCCAACGGGCCAAGGTATTCGCTGTGGGCATTACCGCCATTGGCTGAGTTTGTGCTGATAATAGTTCTGTCGGCTGTTAGTTGGTAGGGTGCATACTGAAACATGTATGTTCCGGGGCCATAACCAAAAACAGGTTTGTCTTTAAACATTCTGAAGGCGCAACTCCACCGGTTCAGCCGCTCAAGATTTGATGCGTCGGAAGAGATATTCGACATCGACGAGATGTGCTCCATCAGGTTTGCTGACGACTCGGTTGTATTTCGTTCCAGGTAGGTTAAAATCTGACTCTGAAATACGAAGATTAGGCTTATTGAAATCAAGAATGTGGCAAGTAAATGGTTAAACCTGATTTTCAATCGCATAATTACCCAAATACCCAGGGCTACAATCATGCTCAACCAGGCGGCACGCGCATACGAGAGAATTAGCGCCATAAAAACGATGGCTAAGCAAATCCTGACAAAAAACCGAAGGCCTTTGCCATATATTTTGGTGAACGAAAAGCCGAAAAGGAAAGGCAAATACATAGCAACTGCTGCCCCATACGCTGTGTGATCGTTGTAAAACGGATCCATCACAAAATGCGCAGCCTGTTTGTCCCAAAGCCCATATCCCAAATGGCGGTAGGTTGAGTAAAAAATGACTAGGATTAATGTAAACACATAGAGCCAAACGTATTTCTCGATGTTTTTTTTGTCTTCAAAAAGTTTTGCTGCTAAAAGATAAAAACCAACCACGAACCAAACACGCGACAAAAAGAATTTGAGTGAAACAACTGGCATTGTACTGGTTAAACATGTTATGAACATCCATGCCAAACTGAAATAGATAGCCAATGAAACAGGATGTTTTAATATGTCACGGTCAAAACCTTTGTTTGCAGTACATTTCAGGATGAAGATAACCAGGATACCAAACAACAAGGGTTCGGTAGGAAGGAACATATTTATAGGTAACCCGTGCACCAGCTCAGAAAGAGGTAACGAAAGAGGGGTAAAAAATACAACCAGGTACAACAGTTTATCGAGTGTAAAAATTGCCATCAAAACTATGGCAAGAACAAATGGCAAAGCATTGATAATAATCGAATGCTTCATCACAAGGAAATAAGTGTTCAGCAAAATAAACAGCGCTGAAAGCAGGTAAAAAAGAGTAATTTTTATCCTGGCTTCGTACACTTTCTACACTTTTTTTTGGTTTTCGAGTACCAGAATTACCAGCATTGCAACAAAGAGAGCCGAGAAAGTAGAAACCAAAATAATCAGCCAGCGGACGGGATACGATTTTTTATCAGCTGGAACAGGACTTTGAACACGCTGCCCGTAATTGATTTTTTTCTTTGAGTTGCTCAACGCGATGTCGTAAGCCTTTTTTACAGAGTCTCTTTCTATCAGACATGTTTTTTGAAGATTGGCCAGGATTTCATATTCACCACCTTTTTCTGAAAGGTTTTTCATCCATTCCTGCAATTCTTTACCTCCTGTAGTATTCTTTTTTTGAGCTGCTATGACTTTAACCATTCCCTTGGTTATTTCTTTGGACTGAGCTTCGTAATCGAGAATTTTATAATCTTTCCGAAGAACATCCATTTTAGATTTTATCGAATCCAGCTCATGATCAAGGTTTTTTAAATCATTTCTGGTAATTTTGACCACCTCGTCGTATTTGATTTTATGAACAGATCGAATCTTATCATCGAGAAACAATATTATCGAATCGCATATAGCGCAGGCCCGTTTGGGGTCAATATCCAGAACTGATATTTCAATCGTTTCATATTCAGTTTTCTTGAAACTTATGTTGTCGTTGAATTCGCCCAGAATGTATGTTTGGTATAGCGGATCGTTTTTGCTGATTTTATAAACTTCACTCAGGTTGAAGGCATCAATTACCCTGAATTTTATATCCTGTGAATTAATAAATTCGAGTAATTGTTCGCTTTCCGACTCGTCACTAAAGGTGTAAATGTTAAAACTTGGATAAATACGGGCTGTCGATTTATACTTGGGTTGAATGAATACCGACGACGAAAAAATAGCTGAAGACAAGATGGCAACAACGCCAATAATTAACAAATGCTTCTTCCATTTCCAGATAATTTCCAGCAGATTCTGATTGTCGAAAAAATTTGTCATAGAAAACGGTTTTGGTCGATGTTTTAACGCTGCAATTTGGCTTTTATTATTCAGTAAACCCGAAATAAACAGGGTTAATTACTCGGCAATCAAAAGGAAATAGTTCTTTTTCCCTTTTTGAACCAAAATGTATTTTCCGCCAATCAGTAAATCGTTGGTTACAATAGCTTCGGCATCAGTAACTTTTTCTTTGTTAATGCTTAATCCGTTAGCCTGAATGGTACGGCGCAATTCGCCTTTTGATGGGAATACCGGCGCTTTTTCAGCAAGTAGGTCAACTATTTTAATACCTTCGTTCAATTCGGCAACCGATATTTTAAATTGTGGGACTCCGTCGAAAACCGACAGAAATGTTGCTTCGTCCAGCTTGTTCAGCAACTCGGCAGTTCCCTGACCAAACAGAATTTGAGATGCTTCTACTGCCAGCTCATAGTCTTCGCGCGAATGAACCATCACGGTAACTTCTTCGGCCAGCTTCTTCTGCAATTGCCGTAAGTGAGGCGTTTCGGCATGTTTGGCAGTCAATTCTTCAACTTCTTCTTTCGAGAGAAGTGTGAATATCTTGATGTAGCGCACAGCATCTTCGTCGGACGTGTTGAGCCAAAACTGGTAAAATTTATAAGGTGAAGTGAGCTTTGGATCGAGCCAAACATTGCCCGATTCGGTTTTGCCAAACTTGGTTCCGTCGGCTTTTTTGATAAGCGGACAAGTTAATGCAAAAGCTTCACCTCCTGTTTTACGTCTGATTAATTCTGTTCCGGTAGTTATATTGCCCCACTGGTCGGAACCACCCATTTGTAGTTTAGTGTTATGTGTTTGGTATAAATGCAAAAAGTCGGTTCCCTGGACCAGCTGGTAGGTAAATTCGGTGAACGACATACCGCCGCCACTGTCTGAGTCCAATCGCTTTTTAACCGAATCTTTCGACATCATATAATTTACGGTGATGTGTTTGCCAATATCGCGAATGAAATTCAGGAAGCTGAATTCCTTCATCCAGTCGTAATTGTTTACAAGTTCGGCAGCATTAGGTGCATCCGACTCGAAGTCGAGGAACCTGGACAGTTGTTTTTTAATGCACTCCTGGTTGTGACGAAGCGTTGGTTCGTCGAGCAAGTTACGTTCCTGCGATTTGCCCGATGGGTCGCCAATCATTCCGGTAGCGCCTCCAACCAAGGCAATGGGTTTGTGCCCTGCAATCTGGAAATGTTTCAACATCATTACGCTTACCAGGTGGCCAATATGTAGTGAATCGGCTGTTGGGTCGATACCCACGTAAGCCGAAGTCATTTCTTTCTCAAGTTGTTCTTTAGTGCCGGGCATCATATCATGTATCATGCCTCTCCATTCGAGTTCGTCAACGAAATTCATTATTATTTATCTTGAAATATTATTATCAGTTTATTCTTGATAGCCGAGTTCTCAGTTACAACATAGTAAGTTACTGACAATCCGTATGCTTTTCCCTCGGTTAAAAACGGCACAAAGATATAAAATCAGCGATTTGAAGCAGAAACAAGTCAGATTAAATTAGTGTTTAAGCTAATTTCAATAGGGATGGGTTTGTTCTAGCTCGTTTTGGTAGCTGGCTTTTCATCTTTGCTTTTCTCGACCGGTTTGTCTTTCTTTTCCCATGTCCACATTTTTATGAAAGGAAATAAGGTTGGAACAACCTGTTTCATTGGGGAATAAAGTTTTGAGGTGGTTTTTTGTGCTGAAGGTAAAATATGTACATTTTCGTCAACCGGATCAAATAATATCAGTAAAATACTAAGAATTACCGCAACCTTCAGCACACCAAAAATAATTCCGGCTAACCGGTTCAGAAATCCCAGGGCAATGGCTTTCACAGTTTTATCCAACATTTTTCCAAGAAGATGAATAAGGATAACAATGATAATGAAAGTTACCAGGAAAGCAATTACAGTTAAAAACTCAGAATGGAAATTAAACGTTCGGGTAATAAATCCCGCAGTCCAATCAGAAAATTTAATGGCGCCCCATATCCCCAGAACAAGGGCAGCCAGCGAAGCCAGTTCAATAATGAAACCTTTACGAAAGCCCTGAATGGCCGCTAATATCAGAATAATGCCTAGAACAATATCAATGTAATTCATAGGAATCGGGATTGGCTAAGTGAAAACTGAGGTAAAAATAAGAAAAAAGAAGATGAGTAGCTTACTGTCTTTTTCTGAAATAGTTTGACGTTAAAAACAAATTATTATGAAAAAATTGACACCGAACCTGTTCCTTTTTTCACCTAGCCCTAAACCCAATAACCCGGGGTTTTGCTATTGTTGCACCAGTTATATGGTTGGAAATATCGTGTATTCCGGCATTAAATTATTCAGGATACTTGGTCCGTTTTTCGCAAAGATTTGTTTTACCAGTTTGCGTGTGGATAAGAGTTTCGTTAAACAATCCCCGGATTTTTTAATAAATTTGGCGACGACGAAAACCGATTTTCATGCCAGTTATCAATTCTATCATTAATTGGATCAACTTTAAGAGGATATATCAAATCGATCTTTTTAAAGAGCATCCGCACGAAGTTCAGCGCGAAGTCCTTTTTGAACTTCTCCAAACTGCTTCGAACACTGAATTCGGGTTGAAATATAATTTCAGGAATATTACTTCTGAAAAAGAATTTCAGGAAAGGGTTCCCATTCAGAGCTACGACCAGCTGAAGCCATTTGTCGAACGCATGATGCAGGGCGAAAAGAATTTATTGTGGCCAGGCGAAACGCGCTGGTTTGCCAAATCGTCGGGTACTACCAACGAGAAAAGCAAGTATATACCGGTAAGCAAAGATTCGCTCGAAGATGTTCATATACGCGGCGGACGCGATGTGCTGGCCCTTTACCTGAAAAATAATCCCGATTCGGGAGTCCTTTCAGGTAAAGCATTGACCTTGGGTGGAAGTCACCGGGTTAATAATTACAACAACAACAGTTACTACGGCGACTTATCGGCAATTATCATCGAGAATATCCCGTTTTGGACCGAGTTTTACCGCACACCTTCGACCGAAATTTCGCTTATCGAAGAATTTGAAGAGAAAATTGAGAAAATCATTCAGCACTCGTTAGACGAAAATGTGACTTCGTTTGCCGGAGTTCCGTCGTGGTACCTGGTTTTGCTGAAACGGGTGCTCGAAGTAACGGGCAAAAGCAATATCCTGGAAGTGTGGCCCAACCTGGAAGTATTTACACACGGCGGAGTTAAGTTTGAGCCTTACCGCGAGCAATACGAAAAACTAATACCAAGCCCCAACATGCACTATGTTGAAACCTATAACGCCTCAGAAGGTTTCTTCGGAATACAGGACGAGCCAGATCAAAAAGACATGCTGCTTATGCTCGATTACGGTATTTACTACGAATTTATCCCGATGGATGAATTTCGTGGTGATAATCTGAATGCTGTATCGCTCGAAGAAGTTGAGATTGGCCGAAATTATGCAATGGTAATCTCGACAAACGGGGGATTGTGGCGATACCTGATTGGCGACACTGTAAGATTTACTCAAAAATACCCGTTCAAATTTGTAATTACCGGACGAACCAGGCATTTCATTAATGCATTTGGCGAAGAAGTGATAATAGACAATGCCGAGAAAGCTTTTAGTATTGCCTGCGAGCGTACTGGGGCGATTATTTCGGAATATACCGGAGGACCAATATACATGAAAGAACACAACCGGGGCGCTCACGAATGGCTTATAGAATTTGAAAAAGCTCCCGACGATATGGATCACTTTATTTCTATTTTCGATGGCGCTTTAAAAACTATAAATTCTGATTACGAAGCCAAACGCCACAAAAGCCTGAGCCTTGAGCGGCCACACTTTGTTGTGGCAAAACCAGGTTTATTTTACGAATGGATGAAGCGAAGGGGCAAAGTTGGAGGCCAGAATAAGATACCACGACTGGCTAACGACCGCGAATACCTCGATCCGTTGCTCGAATTGAATAATTTACTTTAGTTTTTAGGCAGGGTTTTATCTTTTACCTTTTTAACTTTTGCCTTGTTTTTATTTTGTATTTTAGTTCGATTTTTAAATGATATACAAATGCACATTGCTTTAGCCGGAAACATTGGCGCAGGTAAAACCACTCTTACCGAATTACTCGCCAAACATTATAGATGGAGCCCTCATTATGAAGATGTTGACGAAAATCCGTATCTGAACGATTTTTATGAAGATATGCAGCGCTGGTCGTTCAACCTCCAGATTTACTTTTTGAATAGTCGCTTCAGGCAAGTGCTTGATATTCGGAGTTCGGCCAAAACAGTTATCCAGGACAGGACTATTTACGAAGATGCCGAGATTTTTGCTCCAAATCTTCACGCCATGGGGTTAATGACTACCCGCGATTTCAATAATTACCACTCGCTTTTTCAGATGATGAGCACATTGGTGCAGGCTCCCGATTTACTTATTTACCTTCGGGCATCGGTGCCAACTTTGGTTAACCAAATACAGAAGCGAGGCCGGGAATATGAAAACTCAATCCGGCTCGATTATTTAAAGCAGCTTAACGAACGGTATGAAGCCTGGATCAACCGTTACAAAGCGGGGAAGTTGCTTATTGTTGATGTAGACCGAATGGATTTTCAGAATAACCCCGAAGATTTAAGTAATATTATTGATCGTATCGACGCACAAATTCACGGGCTTTTTTAAATATGGATTCAGATGATGAAATACCTTCATTTGTCTGGTTAACGACTGATTCAGATAATTGAAGGTTTTTGTTTTCATATATTCGTTAAGCAACTCCAACTGTTGAAGGTGGAAAATCGTTGTGAAATCTTCATTTTTGCAACCTCTTGAAATGCTTTTCACTACTAAATCGAAAAAACCACGTGTCGCTCGGATAGCTGTAATATTTGTATTTTGGTTTCGAATATAAAGCTTTGAAGATGCTACTGTTGAACTAATAATATTCTATTTCTATTACTTATTTTTACAACCAGTTAAATTTTGAATATGAAACTAGTTTTTGCTACCAACAATCAGCATAAACTTTATGAGATAAAACATTTACTGAACGATTCGATTGAATTGTTAAGCTTGAATGACATTGGCTGCATGGAAGATATTCCTGAAAATCAGCCAACCATTGAAGGTAATGCTTCAGAAAAGGCCTTTTATGTATACGATAAGTACGGATATAACTGTTTTGCTGACGATACAGGCCTGGAGATTGAAGCCCTTAACGGCGAACCGGGTGTATACTCGGCCCGCTATGCTGGTGAAGAAAAAGACCCTCAGAAAAATATTGATTTGGTTTTGCGTAAATTAGCTAAAATAAAAAACCGCAAAGCACGTTTTAAAACTGTGATTTCGATGGTTATTGATGGCCTTGAAACACAATTCGAAGGCATTGTGAATGGTGAAATTCTGGAAGAAAGACGGGGAACAACTGGTTTTGGCTACGATCCTGTTTTCAAACCTGAAGAATCATCGTTAAGTTTTGCCGAAATGTCGTTAGACGAAAAGAATAAAATTAGTCACCGTGGGCGTGCAACTCAAAAACTGATTGAATATTTAACTCATCTGTAAACTGAATGAAACGACTTATATACCTGTTATCCTTCGTGTTCTTTTTTGTGAGTATCAACAAAGCATTTTCACAGAAAGCAATTGGCGAATGGACCAACTATCAATCGTATGCAAGTGCGAAAAGTGTTATTGATTCCGGCGAGAAAATTTACTGCGTTACCGATGGCGGACTTTTCTCGTATAGCAAAAGCGACAATAGCATTGCCAAAATGACTTCGATATCCGGCCTTTCTGATGTTGGTGTGCAGAAGGTTGCATACAGCAAAGAGAATAACCTGCTTCTAATTGCCTACAAAAATTCGAACATCGATTTGTTGGTTGGAAATAAAGTGTATAACCTGTCGGACATTAAACGCAAACAGCTTCCGGCCAGTAAAACTATTAATAACATTTTGTTTTCGGGGAAGTTGGCTTATCTTTCTTGTGGGTTTGGTATCGTTGTTGTAAATCTTGAAAAGAATGAAATTAAAGATACCTACTTTATTGGTGATGGGGGCGATTATTTGAACGTATTGGATATGGCAACCGATGGCCAGTATTTTTATGCCGCCACAGAGAATGGTGTTTATAAAGCACGCGTTTCGGAGTCGAACCTTCAGAATTACAACAATTGGGTTAGGCAGACCAGCCTCCCCCATGCTGATAAAAAGTTTAGTGCTGTTGAGTATTTCAATGGGCATATTATTGTAAATTATACCCCGGCTACGTGGAATGGTGACGAAATGTATCAATTCGACGGAACCAATTGGACGAGGGTATTTCGCGACGTTTCGTTTGTGCACGATATGACTGTCAATGGCGATTATATAGTATTTGCCGAACAGGAAAGCGTTTTTGTTTACAATAAAAATTTCGATAGGGTTAAATTTGTATTTAAGTATCCAATCGCTGGTCACGAGAGCGATATTGTGTACTCCATGTCTGCAATTATTGACGATCAGAATTACCTGTGGATAGCTTACCTGGATCTTGGCCTTGTAAAGCTGGGAACTCAGGCTGAGCGAATTATTCCCGATGGGCCGATTGACAATAATGTATTTTCGCTAACAATGAATGGACAGGACCTTTGGCTTGCTTCGGGAGGAAGAAGCTCTGGATGGGGTAATATATGGATGAGTCCGCAGTTCCAGCTTCAACGCGAAGGGAAATGGACTGTTTTCGATAAAACAACTTTTCCGGTTACCAACGATTTCAGGGATATAATTTGTGTAACTGCCGACCCGGGCAACTCTAACCATGTATTTGTCGGTTCGTGGGGTGGGGGAGTCCTTGAATTTACTGATGGTAAGTTTGTTAAGCGGTACGATAATTACAATAGTTCGCTACAGACCGCGTTGGCCGATACACCGGCTGAAGCGTATGTACGTATTGGTGGTTTAGGGTTTGATTCCAAAGGAAACTTGTGGGTGTCGAATGCAGCTGTCGCCAACGTGTTGTCGTGTATGCAAAGCGACGGAACATGGAAATCGTACGAACTTGCAGGAGCCGCCAATAAATATGTTGGGAAATTAGTTGTATCAAAAAATGATGATAAATGGATTTTAGTCAGGGGAAATGGTTTGTATGCGTTAAACAGTGCCAATAGCGTCGCCAAAGCGCAAAAGGTTGTTGCTTATTTTACGAATGGGACCGATGAAATTTATACCGATATGAACGATGTAAATACCTTCGTTGAAGATAAGGATGGGGCATTGTGGGTTGGTACTTCAATTGGAATAGCTGTATTTAGTAATCCGGAAAAAGTTTGGAAGGATGCCACTATGTATGCTTCGCGTCCAGGATTAAACCTGAAGGATGGGAAATACCATCCGTTGCTTGAAACAGAGGCTGTTACATCAATTGTTGTTGATGGAGCCAACAGAAAATGGATTGGGACCAAAAGTTCAGGAATTTTCCTGGTTTCGGATGATGGACAGGAAGAACTTGAACATTTTACTACCGAAAACAGCCCATTGCTTAATAATGAAATAACCGACATAGCTATTAACCAAATAACCGGAGAGGTTTTTATTGGAACCATTTCAGGATTAATATCATATATGGGTGAAGCAACTGAAGCAAACGACACTTTTAGTGAAGTATATGTTTATCCAAATCCAGTTCGCGAGACGTATGATGGTCCGGTGGTTGTTAAAGGGTTGGTCGAGAACACTGATGTAAAAATAACCGACATTACCGGCAATCTGGTATTTAAAACCAAATCCTTGGGTGGTCAGGCTGTATGGGATGGAAATAATCTGAATGGGAACCGCTGCAAAACAGGCGTTTATCTTATATTCCTTACCGATGCTCAAGGAGAACAAACCAAAATAACCAAGCTCATGTTTATTCACTAATTTTACTTATTGTGATTGAAAAAACCCGGGGAATATTTCTTCATGCTGTTAAATATTCGGAGACAAGCCTAATTGCCAGTATTTATACTGAGAATTTTGGCCGCCAAACATTTATCATTAATGGGATTCGGGGCAAAACATCAACGGTAAAGGCATCAGTTTTTCAACCACTTTACTTACTCGAACTGGAGGTTTATTTTAAACCGGGAAGAGAAATGCACCGCATTAAAAATGCACGCTTGGCCGCACCCTATACATCCATTCCTTTTGATATTCGAAAAAGCACTCAGGTTTTGTTCTTAGCTGAAGTTCTTTATAAATGTTTAAAAGAAGAAGAATCCAATCCTCAGCTCTTTAAATTCCTATACTTTTCCTTAACAATGCTGGATTTTTCTGATTCAGGAATTAGTAATTTTCATATTTGGTTTTTATTTAAATTGACTAGTTTTTTGGGAATTAACCCTAGTGGAGAGAACGCTGAGATTAGTAATTTTTTTGATCTTGAGAGCGCTAATTTTGTTTCTCACGAACCTACACATAATCAGTTTGCTGACAAGCATTTAACGGCCTTGTTTGCTCGTCTTTTTGCTGTTGATCCGGACAATATTGCAGCGCTTGGATACACTCAGAACGACCGGAAAATAGTTCTTGAAAAACTGCTGGAATACTACAGGATTCATTTCGGAAACCTTGGCGAAATAAAGTCATTGGAGGTATTAAAGGAAATATTAAAGTGATTAAATAATAAAATAATTCATATTGCTTTGTTTGTCAATAGTTGATTAAAGCATATTTTTTTAACTTTGTCTCCCAATTAGTAACGTAAAAATGGCTATTTCCAAATCAATAAATATTAAAGGAAGCATCTTTGCCACAGTAAACAAGCTGGTTTCTGAAACCGGTTCTATTGATTTGTCGCTTGGAAAAACTGATTTCCCATGTCCTGAAAAATTGGCAGATATGGCTGCTACTTACATTCGTTCAGGATATAATAATTTTGCGCCTCACGAAGGTATTATTGAACTACGTGAAGTCATTTCGAAAAGGGTTCAGGAAGCATACAACCACTATTATAATCCTGAAACTGAAATTACAATAACAGCAGGTTCTGTTCAGGCTATAATGACAGCAATAAGCACTACAGTTAAAGAAGACGACGAAGTGATTTTATTTGAGCCTGCGTATGAATCGTATGCACCTGCTATTGCAATTAATGGAGGCCGTCCAATTTATGTTGCTTTAAAACAACCAAATTTTCATATCGACTGGGAAGAGGTTCGCAAAATGATTACCTCTAAAACCAGGATGATTATTATAAATTCTCCTCATAACCCTACTGGTTCGGTATTAGGTGAAACTGACCTGATTCAGTTACAGCACCTTACGAATGGAACCAATATTACTATTTTGAGCGATGAAGTTTTCGAATCAATTGTTTTTGATAATAATACACATCAAAGTATCTCGAAATTCGAAAAACTGGCAGCCCGAAGCTATGTTGTTTCCTCATTTGGGCCTGTTTACAATATCAATGGTTGGGGCTTGGCTTATATTCTTGCTCCTGAACGATTAATGAATGAATATCGGAGAATTCAGCAATTTCAGATATATAATGTAAACACTCCGCTGCAATATGCCCTTTCGGAATATCTTCAAACTGAAGATTCGAAAAAAGACAATTCCGAAATGTACCAGGGGAAACGCAACTATTTCAACAGGTTAGTTAGCGACAGCCTTTTCAGGGTAATTCCTGCTCAGGGAAGCTATTTCGAGATTTTGGATTACTCTGCTATTTCTGATGAACCAGACGCCGATTTTACTTTTAGGCTTGCTAATGATTATGGTATTGGAGTAATTCCGGTTTCAGCATTTATGCACGAAAAGAACAAGCAAAAACTTCTTCGTATCTGTTTTGCCAAAAATAACGAAACGCTTGAAAAGGCTGCGGAAATACTCCGAACTGTGCCTTTTTTAAAGTAAGTTGTAGCCACAGTTAAATCATAAAAAGGGTTGAAATCTTTTTCTCATCGCGTAATTATTTATGCGACTTTGGTACGCATTGAATAAAACCAAAGAATTTAGAGAAGTTATGTCAAAAGTAATTTTACCAGGAATTGTATTGCTTTTCCTGTTCTCAGGGTTATTAATGCCCAAAAGGGTTTCGCAATGGCGGGGACCCAATCGCGACGGAATTTATTTGGAGTCAAACTTATTGAAGAAATGGCCTGTCGATGGTCCTAGGTTATTGTGGTCGTACCAAGGTCTTGGAATTGGTCAGGGCAGTGTTGCTGTTGCTGGTGAAAAAATATTTGTTACCGGGATACCTGATACAATTAAGGCTGAAGCATTTCTGTTTGCATTCGGCGCCAATGGCCAGCTTTTGTGGAAAAAATCTTATGGAAAAGATTGGACTGGTATTTTCCCGGGGGCACGATCTACTCCAACCATTGTTGACGATTTAGTTTATATTGAAAGCGGAAATGGGAGTGTACATTGTTTAAAAACCAATAATGGAGAAGAAGTTTGGAATGTTGACTTTTTTAAGGATTTTCAGGCCGACTCTGTCCAGTTTGGCTTTTCCGAGTCTCTTCTTGTTGACGGCGATGTATTGTATTGTACACCAGGCGGAAAAACCAACAATGTTGTCGCTTTAAATCGCTTTACCGGACAGAAAATATGGGGAAGTTCAGGCTATAAAGAAAAAGCCACCTATTGTTCCCCAATAATTATCAATCATAATGGGGTTCGATTGTTGGTAACTTTAACTTCTACTTCAATTATAGGGTTGAATGCTGAAACTGGAGAAATGTACTGGCGAATCCATCAGTTTCAGGACAATAAAATACATGCCAATACTCCTGTTTATTTCGATGGCAAACTGCTGGTTTCGAGTGCTTCACGTAAAGACAGCTCGGGTCTTGTTATGCTTCAGCTCTCTCCCGATGGTAAAAGGGCTGAGATAGCCTGGAGAAACAAAGAGTTTATAAACCTGATGGGCGGTTTCATTGTAAAAGATGGAATGATATACGGCAGTGCATATTTGCAGCCCAAATGGTTTTGTATCGATGTTCAAACCGGGCAAACCAAATACATTGCCAAGGAGTTGGGTGGAGGTCCTGTTATTTATTCGGATGGTTTATTTTATTGCTATGCCGAAAAAGATGGGGAAATGGCATTGGTTAACGGAACACCGGAACAATTTTCTGTCGTAAGTAAGTTTAAGATTCCGTTGGGAACAGCGCAACACTGGGCTCACCCGGTAATAGCTGATGGAAAATTGTACATCAGGCACAACGAGTCACTGATGGTTTACGACATTAAAAAGTAATAAAAAAACAGAAAGGGCTGATATTTATTCTATTCCAGCCCTTTCCAATTTTATATAAGGTATTTCCTACTTCTTAATTAGCAACCAGGCGTCAGCATACTTGGTGTATTTTGTTCTGATGGCCTGAACGCGATTTCTGGCAGAAGCTTCGTCGTTGAACGAATCAACACAAACACGGAACATTCCGGTTTCGCTGTGCAAAATTAGAGGTTTAAATCCTTGCTGAGTCAGTTCCTGCTTGTATTTCCCGGCGTTCTCGCTACTTTTGAAACTACCCACAATGATGAAGAATTTTTTACTTCCATAAGCGGCCTGGTCTTCTGATGACATGGTGAAGCTTTCGCTTCTTACAGAAACTGGTTTCCCGGTAGTAGTGCCAGTAGCAGCTTTATCGGCAGTTTCGTACATGGTATCAGAAACAGGATTATCGCGAACGGTTGGTTTTGGTGCAGGCACCGAAAATACCTTTGTTTCTGTTGTCGCTTCTGTCTGAGGTGCTGTTGTAGCCTGATTTTTCTTTGTCGATTTAAAAACTTTGCATCCGCTGGTAAGCAATGCTAAAGTTAATGCTACTAAGATGATTCTCTTCATGGTTTTATTTTGGATTAAAGTTGAATACAAAATTACGAAAGATGAATTACAGTTTTTTCAAAACAATGTATATCAATCAATTATTTTTCAACAATCGGTTGTTAACGTTACTGTTAAAAATTAAGGATTTTCTTTAAAAATCGCTGACCTTTTACTGTACGATAAAACCGCGATTGCCGCAAAGCTCTTGTTTTATTGTCGAATGTTTCAGAAAACATAAGTGTCCAGGGTCCTTTCCCTCTGGTCATTTCAATTTGTCCTGAATTGTGCATTTCAAGTGCTTTACCGACATCATCAAAATATCCATAGTAAAACATACCTGATTCTTTCGAAAATATAACGTATGACGAAAAATTCATTAGTCGTATCTGATTATCTATATTTTGTCACAAAAGTATAAAAAACCAGTTTGTTTAAACGAAATGTATCTTGTCAAATAATTCTCTGTTTTTGAATTTTAAAGCAATTGTTTATATATGAACGAAATTTAACCATGAACTATTGTCCTGATAGTGTTCTATCAACCTGGTTTCATTTTTATAACCGAAACTGCCCATTAGGGAAACGATGTCCTGTTTGAGCATATTCAATCCGTTTTCAATCAAATCATTACGGAATCCTTTTTCTCCAAGGTTAATTACCATTTCGAACGAAACAATGCGCCCGATAACCTGACCGAGTTCAACCATTTTGCGCTGTGGTAAATTTGTATGCAGATCAAAATCTAGCAATTCTTTTAATGAAATAGCCGATCTGGAAGTAAGGTCAAAATTTTTCAGAAACTTAAACAAATTGCTCTCTTTTGCTTTTCTCATCATTTTCATCAAACTATCTGATATTTGAGTATACAGTATATCGTTCGAACCTTCAAATATCTGAAAAGGACGGCTGTCGGTTATGCTTCTTCCGGCAATGTGATCAAGCTTATATGCTTGCGCCCCAACTAATTGGGTTGCAGATTGAGCGACGTCCTGCATCAGGTCGGTAACAACACTTTTTACAGAATTAGCTTCAAGTCCGTGCGGTGAAAGGTCGTTTTCAACACCAGCTTTTGTAGCACTGTTGGCACACATTGCCGAACATATTGTGTATGATGCCTGAATTTTTGCCAGCCGTTGCTGCACCTGGTCATAAGTGAAAAGTGTACGTCCTCCAATTTGTCGCTGGTTAATATGGTCAATTGATTCGTCGAGCAATCGTTGAACAAATCCCATAGCCATTCCCGGGAACTGCATACGGCTTCGGTGCAGCAAATCGAGCATCATTTTTACTCCGGTGGTTTCAGGAATTAGCTTCTGAACTTCTGGAATTTCAACGTTGATGCGGTTTCGCCCATACGGAATTTGATAGAGCCCCAGGTTTTCGTAAAATTCCTCAACAATAATTTGTTGCCCCCGCTTGTTCACATCGCAGATAAAAAAGTCAATGTCTCGTTTTAAATCTCCGTTTTCGCTTCGTTCGCGGGCTGTAAGCAACCAAAATTCGGCCCAACCAGTTAATCCGGCCCAATGTTTTACTCCATTGATGTGGTATTTCCCGTTTTTTTCGTAGTATGAAGTTTGCATATTCAGGGCATCGCTGCCAAATAAAGGTTCGGTAATCATTAACCCGCCCATGTTTTGCTCGTTCAGAAATCGGTCAAAAACATTCTTCTTAGCTTCCAGTTGAGCATATTTGCCAACAGGCTGTAGGAAAAGCGCTGAGTTGATGCCAAATGTAAGTGACAGAGCAAGAGATTCATACGATGCTGCGGCAAGTAAGGCAATATTTTCATCCATTTTACAGCCACGGCCACCGAATTCATACGGAATTCCTACGGCAAGAGGATTCAAGCTCATTATTTCGCGCATAACGAAGGGAGGCATACCACGTTTGATTGCCATTTGATTAATATCTGACCTTACATGAAAGACATGGTGCATTTTAGCCTTTAACTTTTCCAGAAATATAGAGAACGGAATATTTTGGATGCTTAACTTTGAGTTTTCCTCTGAAATTTTGATTTGATGATTCATTAATTGTTGCGTTTATTTTACTTGATAACAAGAGAGGATAACACAAAAAACTGTTGAATGTTTTCATTTTAAAACCTTCATCGGTGAATTTAAGACTTTTTAATCTTTAATATTTTTTTGAGTTAGTTGAAATTTGATTAACTGATTTTTATAATGAATGATTTTTGGTGAGCGAAATGTTGTAATTTTAAAAACCGAACCTATACAAATATTCCAAAATCGAAGAAAAATGAAGAAAAAATCGAACAAGCTTTTACCCATTGGCATTGGCCTTGTGGTAATTCTTATCATAGCGCTCGTTGTTGGAAAAAAAGCCGGTTGGTTTGGCAAAGATTTTCAAATTAATGTCTCTACTAAAATAGTTGAAAGTAGAGATATAACCGAGCTTATAACAGCGAACGGTAAAGTTCAGCCCGAAACCGAAGTGAAGATTAGTCCCGATGTTTCCGGCGAGATTATCGAAATGAACATTAAAGAAGGCGACGAGGTTAAAAAAGGTCAGCATTTGCTGACTATTAAGCCTGATATTTACGTGCAGTCGTACAACCGTTCACTGGCGGCATTGAGTTCGGCCCAGGCGCGGATGGCACAAGCTGATGCACGGCTTATTGAAAGCGAAATGGCTTTTAAACGTTCCAATTCGCTTTTCCAACAAAAAGCTATCGCATCTTCTGATTTCGAGTCGGCCCAGGCCGCTTATAAGGTGGCGCAATCCGAAGTAAAAGCCGCTGGTTTTGAAGTTAAATCGGCAGAAGCATCGGTTGCAGAGGCTAAAGAGCAACTTACAAAAACCAAGATTTATGCCCCGATGGACGGCACTGTATCGCGCCTAAATGTTGAGAAAGGAGAACGTGTCGTAGGAACCAATATGTATGCCGGTACCGAAATGGGAGTAATTGCCAATTTGCACCTGATGGAGATAAAAGTTGATGTGAATGAAAATGACATTGTTCGGGTAAATTTGAACGATACAGCCCTAGTTGAAGTTGATGCTTATATGGGCCGTAAATTTAAGGGTGTAGTTACTGAAATTGCCAACTCGGCCACAACAACTGGCGCATCAACCGATCAGGTAACAAACTTTACAGTAAAAATCCTGTTGCTCGAATCATCATACAAAGACTTGATTGACGCTGAACACGGGAAACTATATCCTTTTCGTCCGGGGATGTCGGCCACCGTTGATATTCAGACCGAAACCCGTAAAAATGTTATTTCGGTACCTATCCAGTCGGTTACTACACGTTCGTTGGTGAGCAATACAAAGCCTGAGGATAAAAAAGATGCTATCGAAAAACCGGAATCCGAAAACGGTGCGGTTACCACTCAGGATAAGAAAAGTGGCGATGACAAAAAGGTTGAAGTAGTATTCCTTTACAAAGATGGAAAGGTAAAGAAACAACAAGTTAAAACTGGTATTCAGGATAATGAAAACATCGAGATATTGGAAGGTCTGAAATCGGGTGACGAAATTGTTGTCGGACCATTTAATGCTGTCAATAAGTTGCTCGATGAAGGGTCAGCTGTAAAAAAAGTAGATGAAAAGGAACTGTTTAAAGTGAAGAAATGAGGCGAATAACAAATCCGCAGCTAGGTTTGTCAATTGGCGCAACTGCCTTAGCCGGAGCTTTAATTATCGAACGGTTTTTACCGTCGAGTCCGGGGTTCAATTTTCTTGAAGGGTTTTTATTCGCGATTTCGCTTGTTTTCAATATCAGGTATCTTTCAGCCTACTTAAGAGCAAAAAAAAGATTAAAAAATGAGGAGACCCAGAAGGATCTCCTCATTTTTTTGTCACGATTCCGTGGAAAAGGATATTAAGCATTTCGTCTATCGACCGTTGAATTTCCTCATCTGAAAGGTTTTTCTGGATCAAAGGCACTTCAAAACCTTGTAGTAGTGTTACTATTGTTCGGGCTGTTAATTCCGGGTTTTGAATGGTGTAAACGCCTTTGTCAATACCTTCCTGCAGCAGATTTTTTACAAAAGTCACCTCCGAATCGAGGTGTTTGATTCTTAAACTATTGATAAAGTACAGGTTGTCAAGCAAATCGTTTTTGATGGCTTCGTAGTAATTGTCTACTTTTTTAAGCGAAAGTAACCTGACAAAAATATACGTCCGTAGTTTTAGCTGCGGATCTTCCACCGCCGAAACCTGCTCATCAATCGTTTGGTTCCTGATTTCAGATTCGGCCTCAATTACGGCTTTAAAAATTTCATCCTTACTTTTGAAATAATAGTAAATAGTACTTTTCCCTTTCCGGGCTTCTTTGGCAATGTCGTCTAATGCAGTTTTTTTAAAGCCATAACGCATAAAAACCTGGCGGGCAGCCTGAACCAGATGTTCACGAACTTCATCCTTACCTATATTTTGCTGATCATTTTCCATTTAGCAGAAATTTAGCACTAAGATAATTCTAGTTTTTTTATTATTCAAACGGTTGGAATGAATTGTCTTTTTGGTCGAATCGATTCAGTTCGCTGAAGCTGATTTTAATTCAGTTTGATTTGTATTTTTGAGTGATCAAACCTTGAACCCAATGAAACATCACTCAATTTCATTTACTGGCCTGGCATTGCTCTGTACGATGGGTCTTTCGGCCCAACAAAAGCCAAATATCGTTTACATTCTTGCTGACGACTTAGGTTATGGCGACCTGAGTTGTTACGGACAAAAACATTTTCAAACGCCGAATATCGATAAACTAGCCAAACAGGGGATGCTGTTTACGCAGCATTATTCAGGTTGTCCGGTTTGTGCACCTTCACGTTCATCGCTGATGACCGGCCTAACAACAGGCCACACGCCCATTCGGGGCAACAAATCGTGGAAAGACGAGGGTCAGTATCCGTTACCCGCACAATCGTTTACCATTGCTGAAATGTTGAAAAGCGCCGGATATGTCACAGGAGCTTTCGGCAAATGGGGATTGGGCTCGCCGGCTTCAGAAGGTGATCCAAATAACCAGGGATTTGATTAATTCTACGGATACAATTGTCAAAGTCTGGCGCACAATTATTATCCCGATCATTTGTGGGACAACCAGACCAAAGTGATTCTGAATGGAAATTCAGGAACTCAGTCAACAGAATATGCGCCAACGCTAATCCATCAAAAAGTACTTCAATTCATCGATAAAAATAAGGACAAACCGTTTTTTCTGTTTTATGCAACCACCATTCCCCATGCCGAGTTGGTTGCTCCTGAAGAAAACATGAAGGAATTCCGTGGGAAATTGCTTCCGGAGAAAGCGTACAAAGGAGCCGAACCTGGCTCACCAAATTATCGTAAAGGCCCATATTGTTCGCAGCCCGAGACTCATGCTGCTTTTGCGGCCATGATTACGCTGCTCGACAGGCAAGTGGGCGAGATTGTTGCTGAACTGAAAAAACTGGGTCTCGACAAAAATACAATCATCATTTTCTCGTCGGATAATGGCCCGCATATCGAAGGTGGCGCCGATCCCGAATATTTCGACAGCAATGGCCCGCTCAAAGGTTACAAGCGCGATTTGTACGAAGGTGGAATGCGCGAACCGATGATTGTTTCGTGGCCCGGGAAGGTTGTCGTTGGATCGAAAACCGATCTTATTTCGGCTTTTTGGGACATTATGCCAACCTTTGCTGAAATCGTTGGAACAAAAGCACCAGAAAACATTGACGGGATTTCGTTTTTGCCAACACTTTTAGGAAAATCAGGACAAAAGCAACACCAAAGCTTGTATTGGGAATTTCACGAAAACAATGGTCGTCAGGCCGTTCGTATGGGAAATTGGAAGTTGGTTCGTTACAATGTAGCCATTCCTGAAAAAATAACCACGGAATTGTACAACCTGAAAACTGATTTGGGTGAAACGAACAATGTAGCCCCGCAAAACCCGCAGGTAGTCAGTCAAATGCTAAAAATTATGGAGCAATCCAGGGTTCCGTCGCCGGTTTTCAACTTCGGAAAGGAAAGCAGCAGCGGGAAAGATTAGTTTTCGGTTAAAACTTCGTCCAAATCCAGTTGCGAACATTTTCTTTCGGCAAAACGTCTATCTTTGCGCCTTCTTAAAAAAACAGGACAGAAGATGATATCAGTTGACGGATTGGCAGTTGAGTTTTCGGGATCGACCCTTTTTTCGGACATTAATTTTGTGATTAACGACAAGGACCGGATTGCCCTGATGGGTAAAAACGGCGCAGGAAAATCGACTTTGCTCAAAATCATTGCCGGAGCGCAAACGCCTACCCGTGGCCGTATCTCGGCGCCTAAAGATGCCGTGATTGCCTATTTGCCACAGCATTTGCTCATCAACGACCAACGCACTGTTTTTGAAGAAGCCGCTCAGGCCTTTGCCCGCATCCACGAAATGGAGGCGCAAATGGCTGCCATGAACGAAGAACTCGCTACCCGCACCGACTACGAATCGGAAAGCTACTACGCTTTGATTGAGCAGGTTTCTGCCATAAGTGAAAAATTCTACTCTATCGAAGAAATAAACTACGACGCCGAAGTGGAAAAAATCCTGATCGGTTTGGGTTTCGAACGCGAAGATTTTACCCGCCCAACCAGCGAATTCAGCGGCGGCTGGCGTATGCGTATCGAGTTGGCCAAAATCCTGCTGCAAAAGCCCGACCTCATTTTGCTCGACGAGCCAACCAACCACATGGACATCGAGTCGATTCAGTGGCTCGAAGACTTCCTGATCAACAGCGCCAAAGCGGTAATTGTGATTTCGCACGACCGCGCTTTTGTCGACAACATCACCACGCGCACCATTGAAGTAACGATGGGCCGCATTTACGACTACAAGGTAAACTATACGCAATATCTGCAACTGCGCCGCGAACGCCGCGAACAGCAGCAAAAACAATACGACGAGCAGCAAAAAATGATTGCCGAAACCACCGAGTTTATCGAACGTTTCAAGGGGACCTACTCGAAAACTCTTCAGGTGCAATCGCGTGTAAAGATGCTCGAAAAGCTTGAACTGGTTGAGATTGACGAAGAAGATACCTCGGCTCTCCGCTTGAAATTTCCGCCATCGCCCCGTTCAGGAAACTACCCGGTGATTGCCGAAGGTGTAGGAAAAAGTTACGGTGATCATTTGGTTTTCCGCAATGCCAACCTGACGCTTCAACGTGGTGAAAAAATAGCCTTCGTTGGTAAAAACGGCGAAGGAAAATCGACGCTGGTAAAAGCGATCATGGGTGAAATTGATTATGATGGAAAGCTGACACTAGGCCATAATGCTATGATTGGCTATTTTGCCCAGAACCAGGCTTCGTTGCTCGACGAGGAACTGACCGTTTTTCAGACTATTGACGATGTGGCTGTAGGTGATATCCGCACCAAAATCAAGGACATTTTGGGCGCTTTCATGTTTAGTGGTGATAACATTCAGAAGAAAGTGAGAGTGCTTTCGGGTGGCGAACGTACTCGTTTGGCGATGATCAAACTGTTGCTCGAACCGGTGAATTTGCTCATTCTCGACGAGCCCACCAACCATTTGGATATGCGCACTAAAGATATCCTGAAAAGCGCACTGAAAGATTTTGACGGCACTTTGATCCTCGTTTCGCACGACCGCGACTTCCTCGACGGATTGGCCGAAAAAGTGTATGAATTTGGCAACAAACAGGTGAAAGAACACCTGGGCGACATAAAGAGCTTCCTTCAGAAACGCAAACTGGAAAACCTTCGGGAAATCGAACGGAAAAACAAGTAGGCAGCGTTCAGTCGCAGTTGACAAGAGACAAACTTGAAATTTGGAACCTGAAACTTGGAACTCATTCAATCCTTCAGTAAATCAGTCCTTCTTCAACATCGGGAACAACTTTCTGACTTCCTCGTCGCTCGGGAAGCGACCGTATTCACAGATTTCAAATGCTTCGGCATATTTTACCTGATCGGCTTTAGCGTCATACCACTTTTGCAGGTTTTTTTTCATAGCCTCCGTTATCTGTCCTTCTCGCTGATCAGCCAGCCATTTCAGACGTTCCCGGGGTGTTTTGGGCACATTTTCAAGTTGACCGGAGGTCCAGGGCAGCCATTCGAAAAACTGTGATTCATGTGCCGATACAGCGTAAATTTTTTGGTCGTAAACCGAAGTTATATCAACAGTTATATCCGGAGAAAAAGGATACGGTTTTCGAAACCGATCTTCAGTATATAAAAATACCGGATTCTTTTTCAGCGCCGGAGTTTCGGGTGCAATGTTGGGTACAATTACCAGGTAAGCCGCATCCTGAATCGCGATCGCTGTATTTCGGTGGTCAGGGTGGTAATCATACGGACGTGGACCAATGACCACATCTGCTTTCCGATCCCGGATCAACTTAATCAATTCGAACCGAAGTTTCAGATCGGGCATCAGCATTCCATCGTGATTATCGAGCACTTTATACGTCACTCCAAACCGTTTACCGGCTTCTGCTGCTTCAGTTTTGCGGATTTTGGCCAGTTTTTCGCCGCCTTTGTTGAAATGACCCGCATCGCCATTTGTTGCCGAAACGAACAGCACGCGGTGCCCCATTTTTGCAAACTGAATTGCTGTTCCGCCGGCATCAAGGTCGCAATCGTCGGGGTGTGCACCAATAACGATAACATTTACAGGTTGATTTTGGGCGTGGCTTATACCCCATAGTAGAATAAAGAATACGCTAAAAAGAATTGTTTTTTTCATTGCTTATAGTTTTGTTGGTCGGTTAATCAATGTCCAAATATACTTAAATAGTAGGATAAAACATTGAAATCGAATCGGGTGCAGACACCATGAGCTTCATTTTTTCTTTGAAAATATCACCTAAGATTTTAATGCCGATATTTCCCTGTTTACCGGCAAAAAAGGGGCGTTCAACGAAAAAAATGATTTTCTCTGATTTTAGCTGCCTACTTTTAGTAACGAAATCGAATTTCAAACGTCTATTCACACAAAACACATCAATTATGAAACGGAAACAATTTCAACTGATCGGAATCTTTGCAATTTTAAGTTTGGTTCTTTCATCCTGCTGGTTTCTAGGTCCATCTGTTCGGGGAAACGGAAATGTAACCGAGGAAGTAAGGCAACTTGGCGATTTTGACCAGATTGATGTAAGCCGTGGAATGAATGTTTATGTTACACAAGGTGCCCCGCAGAAAGTAGTAGTAGTTGCCGATAATAATCTTCACGAAGTGATTGAAACACGTGTTGAAGGACATACATTGAAAGTTTTCGTCAATGAAAATGTGCGCTGGGCTAAAGAAAAAAAGGTGATGGTGACTGTTGAAAAGCTTTCGGCAGTGAAAACTTCATCGGGTAGTAACGCCTGGTCGCAAAATCAAATTATGTCGGATGATATGGAGCTTCGTGCCTCATCAGGAGCTAACCTGACGATGGATGTGAATGCCAAAAGTTTAAAGGCTGATTGTTCGTCAGGCGCTAATATTAAGCTTTCGGGTTTGGCTAAAGAGGCAGAACTTGAAGCTTCTTCGGGAGCTAACCTGATAGGCGATGCTTTAAAAGCTGACAATTGCCGGATGAAAACATCGAGTGGCGCCAATGTTTCGGCAACGGTTAACGAGCGGTTGGATGCCCGTGCTTCGAGTGGCGGAAATATTGTTTACTACGGCGAGCCCAAATCAACTGAAGTGAAAACTTCGTCAGGTGGAAATATTAGGAAAAAATAAGCCAATTAATAAACACAACAGAAACTAAATTAAATCAGAGAATGAAAACAATTAAACTAGCAATTCTACTTTTGTTTGTTGTCGTATCGGTTCAGACAATTGCTGCTGGCACTTCTCGTCAAACGCGCTCAGTCAGCGGATTTCACGGAATTTCGGTTACAAGCGGTATAGATTTATACCTAACCCAAAAAAGTTCGGAAGAAGTTGTTGTGGAAGCTAATTCGGAAGACATCGATAAAATTATTACCGAAGTTGAAGGTGGCATCCTTAAAATCTATGTTAAAGAAAAGTCATGGTTCAATTTCGACTGGAAAAGCCGTCCCAGAAAAGTTTATGTTTCGTTTAAAGACATTGACAAAATTGATGCTTCAGCAGGAGCCGATGTTATTTCAGAAAACAGATTTAAGCTTGATCAGTTAAAAGTTGACTCAAGTAGTGGGTCGGATGTAAAACTCGAACTTGATGCCAGGGACGTTCGGGTTGGATCGAGCAGTGGTTCGGATATTTCACTCAAAGGAACAGCTGTTTCGTTGCAGGCCGATGCGTCGAGTGGAAGCGATATTGATGCTGCCGATTTTCAGACTAAAAATTGCGACGCCAGCGCTTCGAGCGGATCGGATGTAAAAGTAAATGTTACTGAAACCCTGAATGCCAGTGCTAGTAGCGGAGCCGATGTTTATTACTCAGGAAACCCAAAAACGAAGGACATCAACGAATCAAGTGGTGGTGACGTTCATTCAAGGTAATACCCGATAATTGTACGCCTATTATTTATTCCGGGAAAGAACAATTTTGATAGCCATTTAGAGTATTGTATCGTCGCTATATGTGAACCAGCCTATGAATAATAAGAAGATCTGTCTTCAAAATTAACCAGTTGGCAGATTCTATTTTAAAGATTAATGTGGGTTGGTCAATTTTGAACCGGATAAAGCAAGTTCATTTTTTCATAAGTATTGGAAAACTGGAAAACAATTTTAAGAAACAGAATACGAGGTATTTAGTGTAGATAGATACTTTGTTAAAAACAGAAAATTCAGCCATAAAAACAATTAACAATTTCAAAAAACAAATGCCATGAAAACAACATTGAAAGTAACATTAGCTTTAGCTTTAGGCTTAGTTGCCGGTAATTTATTTGCTGTAGGGAATCTCAAATTGAGCATTCTGCCTTTGGATGAGAAAAAAGCAATGGTATCAATTGCCTCTTTAACAAACAGTGATTTGGATATTACTATTACCGACGACAAGGGTAATATTGTTTACTATCAGGAAAATGATGGTCAAACAGGCGATTTCCGAAAAGTTTTTAATTTTTCGGAGCTGGAAAACGGAACCTATTACATGAAAGCTGTAAGTAGCGGTATGACTACCGAGCGTCGGATTCAGAAGGAGAACAATTCAATTACTGTTGGTAATGAACGAACTATGCTAAAACCATTTTTTGGTGTAGATGATAATATTTTAAGATGTTCGTACATGAATTATTCACTTGAACCGATTGTTTTCCATTTTTATAAGAATGATCAGGAACTTTACACTCGTAATCTTGGAGAAAATTTTATAGTTCAGCAGGCTTTAAATATTTCGAAATTGAGTAAAGGCCAATACCAAGCTGTTCTTTCAGCAGGTAACGAACAATTCACTTACAACATAGAGGTTAAATAATAACTCCAATTGGTCTTGTGAGTTGGTTTTGTACTTCTTCAGTTAGTTTGGACCTTCCGGCTACGTGCACCGGAAGGTTTTTTTAAATTTTTAGAGCTTTAGTTACAAAATTGAAAAAGTAGAGACCGGTACTCACGAAGGATATTTTTATGTTCTATTTGGGCCACTTCTCCGAAATGTGAATCTTTTTCATGAAAAGCGTAAACAAAATAAACAATAGCTGTAAAAATATTTTACTTCACAGAGCAATTTGTTTTTACTAGATGAATGAAAACCAGGTTTTTATGACTTTGGCATCAATATAGCAATACGATATACAATTTGGAGCCAATCATAGAAAACAATTAAACAATTACAATTTGAAACACAAAAAGCATGAAAACAACATTACACGTATTATTTGCATTTGCTTTGGCAATGGCCATTAATTCTGCGTTTGCCGCTGGAAACCTTAAGCTTAATATTTATTTACTGAACGAACAACAGGCAATTGTAAACATCTCTTCCCTGACCAACGATATGTTCAGTCTTTCCCTGACTGATGATAAAGGGAATATAGTTTATTATCGGGAGAACGAAGGTTCTGGAGAAGACTACCGTAAGATTTTCAATTTCTCCGATATTGAAAACGGAACTTACCGTTTGAAAGTAGTTTGCAATGATTTAACCAGCGAACGTTTGATTCGGAAAATGAATAGCGGTTTTGTTATTGGTGAAGAAAGAACAACAATCGTCCCTTATTTCGGATTTGGTAGCAATATCCTGAAATGTTCTTATCTGAACTTTAATAAGGAAACTGTAACTTTTCATCTTTACAAAAACGATAATTTACTCTTTGATAAATCGATGGGAAATGGATTCAGCATTCAGGAAGCATTGGACCTTTCGAAATTAAATAAAGGTAACTATGAGGCTGTTCTGAATGCCGGTGAAAAACAATTTATTTACAATATTGAGATTCGATAATATAACTCCGGGGTAATCTTGTGAGTTAGTTTTGTACTTCTTCATTAGTTCTGACCTTCCGGCTACGTGCACCGGAAGGTTTTTTTTGCCAACATTAAACCAGCTTGATTCCGCTAACCATTCTTCCTGTTTCAGAACCTTCGCGGCGGGCCGAGAAGAACAAACCGGCATGTTCGTATGAGCAAAGTCCCATTATTTCAATGTTTTCTTCTTTAACTCCTGATTGGATCAATACGGTTTGGTTAGCTTCCCATAAGTCGAAATAGGCGTGTCCTTTATTCATGGAAGGTTTCAGGAGAGAAGGCGCATTGCTAAAATTAGCTTCAACAGCCTGAACAACCTCCGGGCCAACCTCGTAGTCGTGCATGTGAATCGAAGGCCCGATGCCTGCCACGATGTCTTGCGGATTACTACCAAATGTTTCGGTCATCTTTTCAATTGTTTTTCCGGCAATTTTCGAAATCGTACCTTTCCAGCCGGCATGAACAGCAGCAACTACTTTTTTTACCGGATCGAACAGCAAAACAGGTACACAATCGGCCGTCTGAACGCAAACAAACAAGCCAGGCTCACTGGTAATCAAAGCATCGGTATCTCCGATTGTATTTACGTTCATGTCCGAATTAACGATGACAATATGGTCAGAGTGAGTTTGTCGCGGAAAAATGAACCGACTGACATCGGCTTCGCACGAAAAAGCCAGCTCTTTCCGGAACCCATCGTAAATATCTTCCGAATCGCCCGTAAAGCGGGGCTTAGTGCCCGATACCCACCCTTCTTTGGTAGTTACCAGGTGAACTATGTTTTTGTATTTTTTGAAGCTCTCGAATTTGAACACCGAAAGCCGTCCCTGAATCATCTTTCTCATATTGGCATAAAATTTTTGCCGCGAAAGTACAAACTGAAAATGATGAAAGAGATGATTTGGCTCACAAATTTTCGGAGAAGTAACTCCGGTAAAGCTATTACATGTTTTTCCTATGCTTCACAATTTCGCCCTGAACCACAAAAGTGATCGATTCGGCAATGTTGTTCGAATAGCTGGCAATTCGCTCAATAAGGTTCACGATAATCAGGATATTGGATGCCACCACAACTACTTCCGATTTGTGCATCATTTCGGTAAGAATGCGGGTAGTGATAGACTGACAACCTTCTTTTAATTCGGCCGAGCGGTTGTATATTTTGGGGCAATACTCTACATCGTGTGTTTTTACCAGCTCCTGAACGTCAGCAAATAACTCAGTAGTAATGTCGCCAATTTTGTCAACCTCCAGTTCGGAAATCAGCTCGCGATAGTCTTCCAATGGTTCGATGCGTTTAGCGATACTCACGGCATGGTCGCCCACGCGCTCCAGGTCGTTGTTTATTTTGAGCGCCGAAAGAATGTAGCGCAAATCGGATGCAACAGGCTGCTGCAATGCAAAAATTTTCTGACAAAGTTTGTCAATCTTCACATCGAGGGTATCGATGTCGTTATCGTTATTAATTACTGTTTTGGCGAGCTTCAGGTCGTATTCCTTTAATGCCTTAAGCGCATCGTTGATTTGCTGATTAACCTGCCCGCACATTTGGATTACTTTTCGCTGAAGTTTTTCCAGTTCCTGATCAAATATTCTTGTGTTTTCCATTTGTCAATTTTTTGAAAGAATGAATCTCTGTTCTTTTGTTACGCGTTTCGGGTTTCGGGTTACGTGTTGTTTCCTACCCGTAACTCGTATCCCGCAACTCGTCTACCCAAACCGCCCGGTAATGTAATCTTCGGTCTGCTTCTTTTCAGGATTGGTAAAGATCTTTTTTGTTTTATCGAACTCAATCAGTTCGCCAAGGTAGAAAAAAGCAGTCATATCGCTGATGCGGGCTGCTTGCTGCATGTTGTGGGTCACGATTACAATGGTGTAATTTTCCTTCAACTGAACAATCAGTTCTTCTATTTTCGAGGTCGAAAGTGGGTCAAGAGCGCTTGCCGGTTCGTCCATCAGCACAATTTCAGGATTAACAGCCAGGGTGCGGGCAATGCAAAGGCGCTGTTGTTGTCCGCCCGAAAGGCCGAGAGCCGAGTCGCCCAGGCGGTCTTTCACTTCGTCCCATATAGCGGCATTTTTAAGGGCCGTTTCCACAATCTCGTCGAGTTGCTTTTTGTCTTTCAGCCCGTTGATGCGTGGCCCGTAAGCAATGTTTTCGTAAATCGATTTGGCAAATGGGTTCGATTTCTGGAAAACCATTCCTACCTTTTTGCGCAAGGTGACCACGTCGATGTTTTTGTCGTAAATGTTGATGCCGTCAATGAGGATGTTGCCCTCTATTTTTACCCCGTCAATCAGGTCGTTCATACGGTTCAGGCTGCGCAAAAAAGTCGATTTTCCGCAACCCGATGGCCCGATGAAGGCTGTTACTTTTTTCTCCGGAATTTGGATGGAGATGTTGTTCAAAGCCATCTTACTTCCGTAATGCAGAAACATGTTTTCGGTATGTATTTTTTCTTGAATCATAGTATTCTTTTCTTCTTGTGCCTTGTTTTTAGCCGATTTTTTTCTTTCTAATCCGGTATCGTAAAACGATTGCTGAAATATTCAGGATAAATGTGAGCGCCAGCAAAACCAGCGTGGTGCCAAATTGGATGGGCAAGGTTTGGTCGACATTGGCTGATTGGGTCGTCATCACATAAATGTGGTAACCCAGAACCATAAACTGGTCGGCAAACGAACCGGGCAAGGTGGCTACATAATATGCTGCTCCGGTAAAAAGGATGGGCGCTACTTCGCCGGCTCCGCGGCTTACAGCCAAAATAGTACCGGTCATAATTCCTGAAAGCGAGCCCGGAATAACCACTTTCCAGATGGTTTGCCATTTGGTGGCTCCAAGCGCCAGGCTGGCAGCACGAAGTTCTTTGGGGACTGTTTTCAGGGCTTCTTCAACCGAAACTATAACAACCGGAAGTGTGAGCAGTGCCATGGTCAAGCTCGCCCATAAAATATTGGGCTGTCCCCATTTCAGTTGTCCGCCCAAGAATACATTGTCCATTTGAACGCCAACAAACTTGATGAAAAATCCGAGGCCAAACAGTCCGTATATAATAGATGGGATAACTGCCAGTGTGCGAACAGCAAAACGAATGGTTTTGGCTATGATAGAGTTTTCTTTGGCGTACTCAGTCAGGTAAACGGCAGTGATGGTCCCGAACGGCACCGCTGCTATCGACATGATAATAACCAACATCGCCGTTCCATATATTGCCGGAAAAATTCCACCTTTGGTCATCCCGTCTCTCGGGAAGCTGGTAAGGAACTCCCATGATATTTGATCTTTTCCGCCAATGACGATAACTGTGATCATTACCAGGATGAGCGTAATAATCAGCAATGCCGACGACATTGTCAATCCTTCAATCAGGATGCCTTTTAAATTATCTTTCTTATTTTTAATCATTTGGGTCGATTAAATTCTATTTGTCGTTGGGTTTATTTGCCCTGAATCCGTTTCATCAGCTTGCCTTTTACATAGAATTCGGCAATGGCATTTATGGCAAACGTAAACACGAACAACAGCGATCCGATCAGGAAAAGTACATTGTAGTGTGTGTCGCCAAACACCACTTCGGCCATTTCGGCGCCAATGGTAGCGGCCAGCGTTCGCACCGATTCGAATGGATTGGCACCAATCAATGGCGCGTTCCCGGTTGCCATCAGGGCGATCATGGTTTCGCCAAAAACGCGGCCAATTCCCAGCAAAATAGCTGCAAAAATTCCCGGCGTTGCTGCCGGAAGAATCACAAAAAATGCAGTTTGCCATTTCGATGCCCCCAAAGCCAGGCTGGCTTCATTGTAGGTTTTAGGGACGGCAGTCAACGCGTCTTCTGTGATTGTGAAAATGATTGGGATAGCAGCAATTCCCATAGCTATACCGCCAACAAAAGCATTCAGGCGTGTATCGTACTGAAATATATTCTGAAGGAAAGTGGCAAGAACCATTAAGGCAAAGAATCCAATTACGACAGAAGGAAACCCGGCCAAAAGCTCGATGGCAGGTTTTATAATTTCTTTCATTCGTTTTCCGGCAAACGAAGCGGTGTACAACGCTGCCAAAATAGCTATGGGAGCGGCAAACAAAATAGAGATGATTGTTATTTTAAAAGTGCCTATTATGAGGGCAATAATCCCGTAACGCGGGTTTTGCGAAACGGGAACCCAGTCTTTGGTTAACAGCGATTTTAATGCAGAGCGGTTGTCGTCGGCACCACTTCCGGCACTTACTGTATAGGTCTTTTTAGTAGTCGGTGCCTGTTGTACAGAATCAACGATTTCGCCGTAAGTTTCCTGGGCGTCTTCGGCTACAGGTTTATCAACTACCTCGCCGTAGGTTTCCTGAACTGTTCCGGCACCACCAGCTACTTCTGTTGTGGCAACTGCTTTGTCGGTGTGAAAAATTGGAGACGCTTCCCTAAACACAAATATAAAAATCAGGATGATGATCGTTATGGAAAGAAATGCCACTCCTTTGATCAGTTTTTCAGCCAGATAATCGCTCCACCTGAATTTTTTTTGAGTAATATCAATCAAACCCGATACCGGATCGATGACTGACTTTTTTCTCTTTTTGGTTTTTTTTGCCATAATTTATATACATAAGAAACCAAGTACCCGGATCCCTGGATTTTCAAACCAGGAACTCAGGTACTCGGTACTTTTTAGCTGTCTTATTTCACAGGGAAATAACCCATCTCAACAACCAATTTCTGTCCTTCAGGACTTAATATCCAGTCAATGTATTTTTTCATTTCGCCGGTTGGGCGGTTACGGAGATACATGAAAAGGTAACGGGTAATCGGATATTGATTTTTTGCAATAGTTTCGGTTGATGCGGCATAAGCAGGGCTATTGGCATCCTTTTTTACTTTGCATATTTCAATTCCTTCGGCGTAAGCTGCGCCACCGTACCCAATTCCGTTTGGGTCTTTTTTAACTGCATTGACAACGGCTGCGGTGCCTGGCAAAGTTTGGCAGTTGGCAGCATAGTCACCCATAACTACGTTTTCCTGGAAAAATACGTAAGTGCCCGAGCTGTTTTCTCTTCCATAAAGTTTTATTTCGGCATCGGCTCCGCCAACTTCTTTCCAGTTTTTGATTTCACCACGGAAGATTTTCCCGAGCTGTTCTACCGTAAGCTCTTTTACTTTATTGGTTGGGTGCAGGTAAATGGTAATTCCATCCTTGGCACAGGCAACCTCAACGCCCAACGTGTTGTAACGCGCTTTTAGTTTTTCTTTTTCGGTCGGCTTCATTTTTCGGCTGGCATTGGCAATGTCGGTTGCTCCGTTAATCAGAGCCGAGATGCCTACTCCCGAGCCACCTCCGGTTACCTGGATGGCAGCATTTGGATTACTTTTCATATACACTTCGGCCCATTTCTGCGCCAGGATCACCATTGTATCCGAACCTTTTACTGTAATTCTTTCAGGAGCCGGTGCAAATGCAAACCCGATAACGCTCAGAAGAATAAATGCGATTGCTAATTTTTTCATATTATTTGTTTTTATTTCTGTTTAAAGTGAATGGTGTATTAAAATTTGGCCTGAATCCTCAGGGTAAGAACATTTTGGTTGATCACTTTGCTGTAATCGAGAGTTCCTTTTGTGCCGTCGTTATTGGTATATGATTCGGTAATTGCATTTGCTGTTCCCACTTTTTCATTCGTTACAATGTCGTAGTTGAGCGAAATGCGAAGGTTATCGTCGAAATAATGATGGAGAGCCAAACTGAGTGTTCCTGTAGCTAAATCGCTCTTGCCGCTTACTCTGCTTTTTAAAGCGGTGGCATCAGACGATGTATATTTAGCAATGCTCACATCTTTTCCGCTGATGTCGGTATTGGGGTCGTAATAGTCGTAACGCAAGGCAAACTGGTTCTTTTTGCCCAGATTTTTAATTAAATAAATATAATAACCAGAGAATTTGTTCTGAAAATTGGCAACTCCCGGAACGGCTGCCGTTGATCCTGAGGCAGCTACTGGCGCATAGCCAATTGAAGCATTTTTACCTGCAATGTATTCGCCTTTAATTGATAAGCCGCCAAGTACGTCAGCAAATAATTGGAATTCGGCGCCCAGCCAGTTGCGTTTTACAGCATCGCCAATTTTAACATCTTTAATGGTTGAATAGTCGCTACTCAACGTTTTCAAAGCATTCGACTTTAATGAACCAAAGTATCCGTGAGCACCAAAATCAAGACCGCCAAAATTACCTAAGCTTAAATTATAATAAGCACGAATCATAATATCTTTATAGTTGTCATAGTCCTTATTTTCAGTACTGTTCAGGTTTGTGCCCGATGAGTTATTTATAGTAAGGCCATCGGCTCCATTTAATAACGCGAATTGAACGTGCAATGGTACGCTTACCGGATTGAATTCTAATTTTGCACCGATAGCGCGTTCTCCCGGATAAAGTGTACGAACAAGCAATGAACGTTCCATAACCTCCCTTTGACTTGAAGAATATTCAACTTCGTAATTTGGACGATTGAACTTACCTGCCCATAAACTGAAATTTTTCATCCAACTTCCTCCAATTATAGCATAAGCGTCTTTAATAGTGATATTGCCTGGAGAAAAATCAGGTTGTAACACGAATTTGACACCATTGGGCATTTCGTATGTAAATTTTACACGAGCGCGGCGAATACTCCAGTAATTGCTGGGTTGAACTGAAGGGTTTTCGAAATTTTGGTATTGGGCCTGGATGTAACCCGAAACTTTAATTTTTGTGAGTTTCGATAAGTCACTTTCGGCAGTTGCCAGGCGTTCAGTCAATCCTGTTACTTTGTCGTTAATTTCAGAAAGCTGTTCTTTTACTGCAGTTTCCTGAGCCTTTGCCCGGAATACAACAGCAGTGATTAACATCAGGGTAATCAAGCTCAATTTTTTCATACTTTTCAGTTTTTTGATGTTGCAAATTTTCTTCGGTATTGTTACAGAACGATTACACAATTATTAATTGTAGATTACACATAGGGATAGGCGGTATAAAATACTGAATGATTGTAAATTATTCCATGTTTTGGCGATTACAAATCAATAACAATACAATCGCGGATTTTGCCAGAAACAATGGGAGGTGAGTTGAGAATTTAAAAAATATGAATATCCTTTTCATTGCTTAAAGCTGAGTGAAGCGCAAGTGGGCTCAGCCTTGACCTTTTTTGATTTTTGTGTCAAGGCAAAAAAATAATCAGGTTTTTGGGGCAAAGTCCCAACGCTAAATCAATTAGGTTTTCTATGAGATATTCAATTGAAAAAATGATGCTTAAACTAGCTGATCAAAAGCTGGTTCATTTTAGCTTTATCCAGAATTTTAATGTAGCGGCGATCTACATCAATCAGCCCTTCCCGTGCCATTTCGCCCAAAGCGCGGGCCAGCGACGGGCGGGTTACGCCAAACATTTCGGCCAGTTGTCCCTGCGATTGGGCAATTTCAACAGTTTGCAGCCGGTCGCCTGCCAGGTCAAGCAGGTAATGGGCAATCTTTTGCTTGATGGTTTTAAAAGAGAGGAATTTCAGCTTTTGCGAAAGGAATTGCGCCCGCGTTGAAATGGTATTGAGGTAGTTGTTTAGGATCAGTGCGTTTTTCTGCATAAGCTTCACAAATTCCTGCTTCGGAATGGAAATGAGTTGAGCATCCGAAGTAGCTGAAACGGTTACCGGAAACTTGTTTTCGCGTCCGAACAAAAAGGCTGTTGCCAGCGGCCACGGTGTGCTCATGTCTTCAATTTTGATGGTTTTGCCCGAGTAATCAGTCATTTCAGCTTTTACACTTCCTTCCTGAACAATGAGCAACCGGTCGCAAATTTCTCCGGCATTCACAATTAATTCTCCTTTGGCATAAGATTTCACCTGGTAATGTACCTGCTGAAAGAGTTCGGCTAAACCTTCCGGAGAAATGCCCCTGAAAACGGGCGACTGGCAAAGTATTTCGGGTTGAATCATAGTTCTAAGTTCCTGTTGTTTCTATTGTTCCTATCGTTTCTGATGTCCCCGCACTTTGTGTGGGGTGATTAATATTGAACCACATTCGTGGTTTTGTTCGAAAAATCCTGAAAAGGATCTAATGTTGATGACCACGGGTAAAACTCGTGGCAAAAAATGCAACAAAACTGGATCCCCAAAGCGGGTTCAATATAAATATCGACTTTGTGATCCCTCGTGTCTTAGTGCTTTCGTGGCAATTCTTTTTTTCTTCCGCTTTGTAACATTCGTTACAGTTTTAACAACCGAACGGCTGTACTTTTGTTTCAGAAAAATACAAAATTACTAAGATGATACGCGAAATTGTAAATATAGATGAAGATTTGTGTAACGGTTGCGGACTGTGTGTTCCGAACTGTCACGAAGGTGCACTGCAAATTATTGACGGCAAAGCCAGGCTCATTAGCGAATTGATGTGTGACGGATTGGGAGCCTGCCTGGGCTATTGTCCTGAGGGAGCAATAACCATCGAAAAACGTGAGGCGGATGAATACGATGAGGTGGTGGTTGTGAAGCAGATTATTCCGAAGGGAAAAAATACGATGGTTGCTCACCTCAAGCACCTGAAAGAACACGGCGAAACCGGTTTCCTGAAACAAGCCGTCAGCTATCTGAAATTACATGCTTCTGAAATTCCGTTCAGCGTTGATGCGGTGATTTCGGAAGTGCATAATACCAAAGTAGAAGCATCTGGTGGCGGTTGCGCTTCAGGCGGATGCCCGGGGTCACGCGAGGTGAGTTTAGAGCCACAAAACCTGAAATTTGCAGGTGCTCCGGTAGCAACAGAAGCGCCTTCGGCTTTGCGCCAGTGGCCGGTGCAAATGCACCTGATTAATCTGGCTGGTGCCACTTTCCAGGGAACCGACCTTTTGCTGGCTGCCGACTGTGTGGCTTTCAGCATGGGAAATTTTCACTCGAAATTTTTAGCCGGAAAATCATTGGTAATTGCCTGCCCAAAACTCGATCAGGGCAAAGATATGTACGTCGAAAAAATCCGTCGCCTCATCGACGAAGCCCGCGTGAACACCATCACCATCATGATGATGGAAGTGCCTTGTTGCGGCGGATTATCGCAACTGGTTCAGATGGCAAAAGCTCAGGCATCGCGCAAAGTTCCGGTGAAGGAAATCATCGTCAGCATCAAAGGCGAAATTTTGGACGAAGCGTGGGTGTAAACGGGTTGCGGGTTCCGAGTTGCGAGATTCGGGTTTTCAAGCCCTGAAGGGGCGGGAGATAATAGCCCGGGCTTCGACGTGAGCTCAGCCGAACGGCGAAACCCCGGGTTCGGAAATGCCCAAAAACCAATCGTCCGCGAGCGAATGTTCGCAAAAGTGATAACCAATTTTCGGACGAAACGGAACCAACCCAAATTCAAAAAAAATCATTTAAAAATTTAATAATCAACGAGAAACTGATCCACAAAACACTGCGGACGGTCCTTCTCATACCAAAAAATTAGCAATGAACATGTTTTGTTTTCAATGTCAGGAAGCAGCCAAAGGAATTGGTTGTACAGTAAAAGGTGTGTGCGGTAAAGACAGCGATGTGGCCAATCTTCAGGACACACTTTTATTTGTGTTGAAAGGTGTGGCCGCCCTCAACAGTGAGCTGCGCAAAGCCGGATTGGCCGAGCAAAAAGTGAATAAAGTGATTTTCGACGGGCTGTTCAGCACGATCACCAATGCCAATTTCGACGAGGTTGCTTTCTCGATCCGCATCAAAAAAACACTGAAAGTTCGCGACGAATTGCGCGTCAAAGCCGAAGTCAACGGAATCGCATTGCCGACACACGAATCGGTTACCTGGACTGCCGTAACCACTGAAGAATTCGAAGCAAAGGCTGCCGAAGTCGGCATTTTGAGCGAAAAGAACGAAGATATCCGCTCGCTGAAAGAACTGATCATTTACGGATTGAAAGGTTTGGCCGCTTATGCCGAACACGCTTATAACCTCAACTTCGAGAAAGAAGAAATTTTTGCCTTCATGGAGCACGCACTGGCCGCTACAACCCAGGATTTGTCGGCTGAAGAATTGGTTGCTTTGACCCTCGAAACCGGAAAATTTGGTGTGGATGTGATGGCGTTGCTCGATCAGGCCAACACAACGACCTACGGAAATCCGGAAATGACCAAAGTAAACATCGGCGTGCGTAAAAATCCGGGGATTCTCATTTCAGGTCACGACCTGAAAGATTTGGAAGATTTGCTGATCCAAACAGAAGGAACCGGCGTGGACATTTATACCCACAGCGAAATGTTGCCGGCGAATTATTATCCGGCGTTCAAGAAATACAAACACCTGGCTGGTAACTACGGAAATGCCTGGTGGAAACAGAAAGAAGAGTTCGAAAGCTTCAACGGCCCGATTCTTTTCACCACCAACTGTATCGTTCCTCCACTGAAAGGCGCTTCGTATGCCGACCGTATTTACACTACCGGCGCATCGGGTTTGCCGGGAGCTGTGCACATTGCCGACCGCAAGCAGGGTGAAATGAAAAACTTCCGTCCGATTATTGAACACGCGTTGATTTGCGGCGCTCCAACCGAAATTGAAACCGGCGAAATCATTGGCGGGTTTGCCCACAACCAGGTTTTCGAACTGGCCGGACCGATTGTTGAAGCCGTAAAAACCGGCGCTATCCGCAAGTTCTTTGTGATGGCCGGTTGCGATGGCCGCATGAAAGAGCGCGACTACTACACCCAGTTTGCTGAGAAACTTCCGAAAGACACCGTGATTCTGACGGCAGGTTGTGCCAAATACCGCTACAACAAGTTGCCTTTAGGCGACATCAACGGCATTCCGCGCGTGATCGATGCCGGACAATGTAACGACTCGTATTCTTTAGCTGTAGTAGCGCTGAAATTGAAAGAAATTTTCGAACTGGAAGACGTGAACCAGTTGCCAATCGCTTACAACATTGCCTGGTACGAGCAAAAAGCGGTCATCGTTTTGCTGGCACTGCTTTACCTCGGCGTGAAAAACATTCACCTCGGCCCGACATTGCCGGCGTTCCTGTCACCAAACGTGGCCAATGTGCTGGTGCAAAATTTCGGAATTGCCGGAATCCAGTCAGTTGACGAAGATTTAAAACTGTTTCTTCAAACTGAAAAAGAACTGGAAGAAGAATTTGAAAAATAAACCGAGAAAGGATTCCATCTTTTCAAAGAGATGGAATCCCTATCGAAGACAAAATAAAAAAGGCCGGCGATTGCCGACCTTTCTCATATATCAAATCCAAAACAATTATTTTTTCACGCGTTCTGAGTACGAACGGTCACGGGTATCAACCTTAATAACATCGCCTTCGTTGATGAACATTGGAACCATTACCTCAGCTCCGGTTTCAACAGTTGCAGGCTTCAGCGCATTCGAGCTTGCCGTATTCCCTTTTTCACCGGCAATTGTTGCTGTAACCAAAAGTTCAACAAATGGAGGTAATTCGGCAGTCAAAGGAGTTTCAGTCTCAACATGGTAATTAATCTCAACAACCTGGCCTTCTTTCATTAAATCCGAATTTTCGATCAATTCAGGAGCAATAGATATTTGCTCAAATGTTTCAGCGTGCATAAAATTGAATCCAGCTTCGTCCTGGTACAAATACTGGTAAGGACGGCGCTCAACTCTCACGATGTCAATTTTTACTCCTGAAGAGAACGTATTTTCGATGGTTCTTCCTGTTTTCAGGTTTTTCAGTTTAGTGCGGACAAAAGCCGGTCCTTTGCCTGGTTTCACGTGTTGGAACGATACAACCTGAAACAGTTGCTCGTTAAATTCTATTGTCAATCCGTTTTTAATATCTGCTGTAGTAGCTGCCATATCAATTAATTATATTTTTCAAATCGGGTGCAAAAATATACAAATATTGTAGATAGAAAATCATTCGACTAATTTTTTCGGATATTTATAACGAATTTTATTCAATTAATCGGTTGATTTAATGATTGTTCTGAATTTTGCGTAATTTCGGAACTGATTATTCTTTGACCAACTGATTTACACCATTTATTTTGTATGAATCGAGCTCGCATTTTAGTGAACCCAGGACCATTTCGAATTCGGCATAAATTGGTAACCTGTTTTCATCTTTGGTTATATATATTTTCAAGTCTTCGGAGTCTTTAAACAGTTTACCTTTGGGAACCACAGGTGAAACAACATAACACTCTTTTTTCCCGATTTTGGTGCGTATTGTTTTGGTCCCAAGAAATTTAAGTTCCATCAAAAATAAGTCTTCCCCGTGAAATACAGGTATTTGTACATGTTTTCCGGCTAATAAATCATCGAAATAACTATTTTGCCTGATGTAAAAGAACACGCTCACTAAATCGTTAACCTTTTCCGGCACTTTCTTTCTTCCGGTTTTTTGACTAAAAAGAGAATCGTTTAAATGATCGTAAATTACTTCGTCGTAAAACCGATATTTTTGTTCTTTTACATTCCTGACTGATTTTAACGGAAGGAATGTCTCTGGATCGACCCAGCTTTCATAAATGTCATTTACTTCGTATACTTTGTCAACAAGCCCGGTTGTGCGACCACGCATGCGGTAATGAATGGTTTGCTTTTTGTTCAACTTATCTTTTTCAGCAATTAGCGTTGCTTTTCCACCTTTAATAAATCCAAACCGAAGGACATATTCCATTTCTTCCAGCGGATCAGCATTTAGCTTAAGAGCTAAAACCAAAACCAAAAACAGAAAAAGTATAAATTTCGACTTCATCCGAGTACGCTTTTTTTCGATACAGTTACAACGAAATCTTTCAGATAAAAAGGCTCAAAATAAGCAACGTCTTCAAAATGCTTATTGTTGTATGCTTCCCATACCAATTCGCTCATAAATTTTGCTGAAGCATTTATTTTGTTCAAAAATACAGCATTTGGCGATGTTATCACGTTAGCACATTTGGGAGCGCCATTACCAAAGAAAACCACGGTATTGGTTTCGAGCTCGCTGTTTAAGAATGTTTGGTCAATAATTTGAGCAGATATAGGTTTGAGAGCCTGTCCTGATTCGTTTAGTAATAATGAGTAAACTTCCATACGCCGGGCATCAATCATCGGGCAAAAAAGTACAGGTTTGCTCGTCGGGATTTGATATTGTTGGGCATTTAATGCTACATGTTTAGCCATAGCTTCCAGTGTCCCGACAGCAATCAACGGAATATTTGCCGCATAACAAAATCCTTTGGCAGTTGAAACTCCAATTCTTAATCCTGTATACGATCCGGGCCCTTTGCTTACTGCAATTGCACTTAATTCTTCGGGTAATATATTGTTCCGTTTCAATAGCTTATCGGCAAATACTGTTATCAATCGGGCATGATTTTGACCCAGTCCAGACTCTTCAGTGTCCAACAGTTGCCCGTCTTTTAGGACCGAAACACTGCAAACTTCGGTTGATGATTCAATGATAAGAATTATATTCATTTACATGTCTAGTTTAGCTTACAAAATTAGATATATAAACAACTGGTTGCATGGTTAGGTTAAAAAATATGAAAATATCATTTATAAAAAAAATAAGTGATGACGTTTTAAATTCTGTTCATTTGTACTATTTTTAGATTTTAAATTGAAACCCGATTTAATGTACCAAACAATATTAATCGACGACGATCAGCTGTCCAGAAGAGGTCTAAGACGTATTTTGGAGCAAAACTTTCCTGAAATTGAAATTGTAGGAGAAGCCGATTCTGTATCTTCTGGCTTAGATTTGATTAATCGTGTTGAACCAGAGCTTGTTTTTCTTGATATAGAAATGCCTGACGGAACTGGATTTAGCTTGCTGGAACAGGTGACTAACGTTAATTTTAAAGTGGTTTTCACTACTTCGTATAGCGATTATGCTATTACTGCATTTAAGTATTCGGCTTTTGATTACATTGTTAAACCTGTTCTGATCGAAAATGTAAGATTGACCATTAACCGAATTAATGAAATTCCGGTTCTTCGTGAAAAACAAAGGGTTGAAGTGCTGAAAAGGAATCTGAATCCTGGAACTGATTCTGATCAGACTATAGCTTTACCTGAAATTAATGGGTTTATCATTGTTAAAGTTAATGATATTGTTAGGTGTGAAGGGGAACGAAATTATTCCAGGGTATTTTTCACCAACGGATCCTCTGTGCTTGTCAGCCGAACCTTGCTCGATTTTGATAACCTTCTTGTTCCTCATGGTTTTTTCAGGATTCACAGATCTCATTTGATCAATTTGAAGAATGTAAACCGGTATTTGAAGACTGATGGTGGGATGGTTGAAATGAAAGATAAAACTCAGCTTCCAATTTCACCAAAATTTAAAGATGATTTTTTGAACCGGGTGCTTTACAATAAAATATAACAATCATATTCCTTTATATATTCAAGGATTCAGGCGTGTATTGGTTATACGGTCTTTCCTTTTGCTAAAATAGTATGTACACATTCGACCAAATTCAAGCGGTTATTACTTCTGAAGTAGAAAAAGAAATCAAAACAATATCTGAAACTAATCCCCCCAATTTATATAAACCAATCGGGTACGCTTTATCGATGGGAGGGAAGCGTTTAAGGCCGGCAATGGTTTTAATGGCATACAATATGTTTCGCGAAACAATAGATGAGGCTTTACCGGTTGCTTTGGCTGTTGAGGTGTTTCATAACTTCACATTGCTTCACGACGATATAATGGATAAAGCAGAAATGCGCCGCAATAAGCCTTCGGTTTATAAAAAGTATAACGAGAATATTGCTATTCTTTCAGGAGATGCTATGTCGATAATGTCATATAAGTATTTATCAGAAGTACCTTCTGCTTGCTTACCCGACATAATCAGCTTGTTTTCCCAAACGGCAATTGAAGTTTGTGAAGGACAACAATATGATATGGATTTTGAAACATCATTAGAGGTTTCCATTCAGGATTATCTTGAAATGGTTCGGTTAAAAACAGCCGTGTTATTGGCCGCCAGCCTGAAGCTTGGGGCATTGGTTGCTGATGCTCCATTGGAGATAGCTGATCAGTTATACGATTTTGGATTGAATTTAGGCGTTGCCTTTCAACTACAGGACGATTTACTCGACGTATTTGCTGATCAGGACAAATTTGGAAAAAAAATTGGCGGTGATATTGTGGCGAACAAAAAAACCTTTCTCCTGTTGAAAGCCCTTGAAGTTTCAGATTTGAAATCAAAAAGCATTATCCTTGATTGGTTTCATCGTGGTGAATTTGATGTTTCAGAAAAAATACAGGCTATTTCTTCTATTTATAATAATTTGAATGTCAAAGAAATAACAGAAGATTATATTGATGTTTTTTTTCGAAAAGCACTAAAAATTTTGGCAGGTATTAATCTGCCAGAAGAAAAAAAGGTTGAAATGAAACGGTTGGCAGCTTTGATTTTGGATCGGGACCATTAAGAATTTTTTAGCCTGTTTCTTTTGATGTAAGAATCTTTTTTGTCACTTTTAAAGTCTTGAAACGCTCAATTTTAGTAACTTTATTTTGTTAGTTAAAAACCAGAAATATGGCTCAAAATATTGGAAAAATATCGCAGATAATCGGTCCGGTTATCGACGTCACATTTGATCTTGAAGGAATTAAACTTCCTGAGATTTATGACGCCCTTGAAGTTGAAAGGCCAGGAATGGATAACCTGATTCTTGAATGTGAACAGCACATCGGAGAAAATACTATTCGCACCATTGCAATGGATTCAACCGACGGGTTAAGTCGTGGTATGAAGGTATTTTCTACAGGTAAACCAATCACAATGCCAAGTGGCGTATCGGCTCTTGGCCGTTTGCTTAATGTTACAGGAAATTGTGTTGATGGTTTGGAACCTCTGCCAAAAAATGGGTTAAGCATTCATAACGAGCCACCAAAATACGAAGCTTTGACTACAGAGACAGAAGTACTTTTTACCGGTATTAAAGTTATCGACCTGATAGAACCTTATGCAAAAGGAGGTAAGATCGGTTTGTTTGGAGGTGCCGGTGTAGGAAAAACAGTTCTCATTCAGGAATTGATTAATAATATTGCACTTGCTCACAGCGGGCTTTCGGTATTTGCAGGTGTTGGTGAACGTACCCGTGAGGGAAACGATTTGCTTAAGGAAATGATTGAAGCCAAGATCGTTGACTACGGTGATGAATTTAGACATTCGCTCGAAGAAGGACATTGGGACCTTTCGAAAGTTGACATGGATGCCTTGAGGAAATCGAAACTTGCACTGGTGTTTGGCCAGATGAATGAGCCCCCAGGCGCCCGTGCACGTGTAGGTTTGTCGGGGTTGACAATTGCTGAAAGTTTACGTGATGGAGATGGCTCTTCAGGAAAAGGACGTGATATTTTGTTCTTTGTCGATAATGTGTTCCGTTTCACTCAGGCAGGTTCCGAAGTTTCGGCTTTGTTGGGCCGTATGCCTTCGGCAGTGGGTTACCAGCCAACTTTGGCTACTGAAATGGGTATAATGCAGGAACGCATTACGTCAACAAAACGCGGATCGATTACTTCGGTTCAGGCTGTATATGTACCAGCTGACGACCTGACCGACCCTGCGCCTGCCACAACTTTTGCCCACCTTGATGCAACAACAGTATTGAGCCGCAAAATTACAGAGTTGGGTATCTATCCGGCGGTTGACCCGCTTGATTCTACTTCACGAATCCTAACCCGCGAAATTGTTGGCGATGCACATTACGATTGTGCACAACGTGTAATCCAGATATTGCAACGCTATAAAGAACTTCAGGATATTATTGCTATCCTTGGTATGGACGAGCTTTCGGAAGAAGATAAACTGGTTGTTCATCGGGCTCGTCGTGTACAGCGTTTCCTTTCACAGCCTTTCTTTGTTGCCGAGCAATTCTCGGGTTTTAAAGGTGAGCTGGTCTCGATCGAAGATACGATTAAAGGCTTTAATATGATTATGGATGGCGAAGTTGACCAATATCCTGAGGCAGCCTTTAGTTTTGTTGGCACCATAGAACAAGCAATTGAAAAGGGCGAAAAATTAATTGCTGGAGCCTGATTTTAATACATTCAGTTTTTGATGATTACCGAAAAATAAAAAATAAAAGTGATGGTAGTTGAAATTGTAACTCCAGACAAAACAATATATTCAGGCCAGGTAAAACTGATTCAGGTTCCAGGGCATGATGGGTTATTCGAACTATTGAAAAATCACGCGCCAATTATTTCAACAATGGGGAAAGGAAAGATTAAAATTGAAGAAGAAACCGGCAAGGTGCTGTTTTTTGAAGTCGATGGCGGAATTATCGAAAATAAAAACAACAAAATAATTGTATTAGCCGAATCGGTTTGATATTTGCAAAGAAAGAATAACAATCCCCGAAGTTTGTATGCTTCGGGGATTTGTATTTATATGTCTTGTTTATTCTGCAAATGCTTTTTCAATCCGGGCTAGCGCTTCTTTTAAAATCGATCGCGGGCAGCCAATATTCATGCGCATAAATCCAGAGCCTTGTTTGCCAAACTGAATTCCGCGATTAAGGCCAACGCCGGCATCAATCATCTTTTTATTCAAATCGTCATCGGTTAAACCATAGGCCGAGAAGTCGATCCAGATCAAATAAGTGGCTTCAGGGCGCATCACTTTTACTTTGGGTAACTTTTCGGTAAAAAAGTTTTCGAGCAAACGATAGTTATCCTGCAAGTAAACAAGAAGTTGTGCCAGCCAGTCTTCCCCTTGCGTGTATGCAGCTTCGAGGGCAACTGTTCCGAAAATATTACCCATGTGCAGGTGAGGAAGGCGCATTACCCGTTCATAAGCAACAAGGTGACGTTTATTTGGAATAACCAAAAACGAAGTGGTAAGTCCAGCTGTATTAAACGTTTTGCTTGGGGCCATAAGCGTTATGCAATTTTGGGCAGCTTCTTCGGAGACACAGGCCAGCGGTGTGTGCTTATGTCCTTCAAAAATTAAATCAGAATGTATTTCATCGGAAATGATGATGATTTTGTTTTCGAGGCAAATTTGGGCCAAAGCCGAAAGTTCTTCTTTGGTCCAGGCCATTCCTCCCGGATTGTGTGGGTTACTTAGCAGCAACAATTTGGTTGAGAGAGTTATTTTGTTGCGGAGGTCTTCAAAATCAAAATAATACCGGCCATTTTTAAGCTTTAGCTGGTTTTCAATCATTTGGCGGTTACTGCCTTTTATTGAATCGTAAAATGGGTTGTAAACCGGAGGTTGAACGATTACGCCATCTCCGGGATTGGAGAGTGCCTGAATTGCCAGTGTAAGGCCGGCGACAACTCCTGGACTGAACGAAATCCATTCAGGTTTAATTTCCCAATTATGCCGTTTTCTTAACCAGCTTACAATGGACTGAGAATAGGTTTCGGGGCGAAAGGTATATCCAAAAATTTCGTGCTCTGCTCTTTTTTTTACGGCTTCCACGATAAAATCGGGCGTACGGAAATCCATATCGGCAACCCACAAAGGCAAAACATCGGTGTTCCCAAAAAAGGCACTACGCGCATCGTATTTTAAACAATTGGTGTTGGTGCGGTCAACAATTTCGTCGAAATTATATTTCTTCATGCTATTTTATTTAGAAGCTCCCTCCCAACTTTCCCGAAGGATGAAGAGGAAACCATGGCTTTCGTTGATTGTATTTTTGTTGTAATATTTCTTAGGTCTTTATTAATTAAACTCATTTTCCTCTTCGGGAATTCTCGAAAACTTGCTTTAAGTCAGCTCTTTGGGAGGAGATTTATAGGAGGTTTCTTTTGCATTTCGGCCAAAGCTTCGGTACGGATCTTTCTCAATTTCAACATCCGGCTCGCGCAATTCGTCGGCATGACTGAGCCTGAACGACAGGTATTTAATTGACAAACCGCGGTCGAGCCACTGTTTTTCGTAGAATGTCTGGATAGAAAGCACTTCATCCAGAATTTTGGAATGATACAAATCGTCGGTTTTACGAATCACCTCGAACTTGTTTTCTGTCACCATTGCTTTGGTGTAGCAATACATGAAATTACTGTCGGTTTTCAGGTGAATAATCCCATTGGGAACCATCACCTGCCTGTAGTTTGCTATAAAATTGGTTGCTGTCAGCCTCTTTCGGGCTTTTTTCATTTGCGGATCAGGAAAAGTGAGCCAAATTTCTGACACTTCGCCCTCGCCAAAAAACAAGCGGATATTTTCGATGTTCGTCCGCAGAAAGCCAACGTTTTTCATGCCTGCTTCCTTGGCCTGCGTGGCGCCTTTCCACATACGCGAACCTTTTATATCTATTCCGATGAAATTAAATTCAGGGAAATGCTGTGCTAACTTCACCGTGTATTCGCCTTTCCCGCAGCCCAATTCAAGAATGACCGGGTTGTTGTTCCCAAAAAAATCCTTATTCCATCTCCCTTTATACTCAAATTCTTTCCCTTGAAGTTGACTAAACGATACCTGAACGACATGTTCGTAAGTTGCCATATCGGCAAACTTGGATAATTTATTCTTTCCCACCAGAAAACAATGATTATTTATTAATGACTAATTATTAATGAATTAGGTTAGTGCTAGGTATTTGCCTTTTTACTTTTGCCTTGATTTTAATAAGCTGTTTCAACCCTGAAACCCACATCGCGAATGCCTTGCAAAACATTGTCGCGCATTCCTTGCTTGATCATAAATTTGTAGTTGCCCTGACGCGGAAAGTACACCTTGTTTTTGTACGGAATCTGGTTGTCGTGCAAACCGCCAATCCCTTTCCCGCGCCATTTTCCGGAAGGATCGGCCAGTGTAAATTCAACCGTATCGGTGCGATTGGTGCCATCAGGCGAAACAATGCTCAAAAAGAGATAAATATTGCTGTAAGGATAATTGCCCTTGTTGCGGATATTCACAAACAAGTTGTGATTTTTCATGGTGTCAGTCAAATGCACATTGAAAGCAACTACCGAATCCTTGTTCCAACCCTTATCGTCAATCTTTTTGTAAGCCTCAAAAACCTTTCGGCGGTCGCACGACGACAATCCTACTACTACAATGATAATCAATAAAATACTAACTAATTGCTTCATGATTTTGGTTTGAATTTCCTTCGATGTCTATTACTCCTGCTTTTGTTTTCCGACTGATTTGGAGTATCAAAACGTGTTATTGAATCGTTTGCTGAACCTGCTTCAAAATTAAATTTTTCAGCTTTTGGTTTAGCTTCTTTTTCCTGGATTAAACGCTCTGCTTTTTTACCTGCCTGATTGATCCGAATAACCTCCTTAACTCTGCTGACAGGAACACATACCAGATTTTCAATCTTTTCACCAGCTTTTGAATACCAATACACCTGTTTGAAAATATCAGCTTTAAGGTATTGATAAGTTCCATCTTCAGTTTCCAAATTAACATTTGCAGGAGGAAAATCTTTCTGAGCATCGATATAAGCATCAACCTCAAAATTCAGGCAGCATTTAAGCTTACTACACTGGCCTGCAAGCTTTTGTGGATTAAGTGATATATCCTGGTAGCGAGCTGACACTGTATTTACTGAAACAAAATTGGTGATCCAGGATGCACAACAAAGCTCGCGTCCACACGGACCAATTCCTCCAATCCGGCCAGCTTCCTGACGTGCACCAATCTGCTTCATTTCTATACGGATTCTAAACGTTTCGGCGAGTATTTTTATAAGTTGTCTGAAATCAACTCTATCATCGGCGATATAATAAAAAATAGCTTTGGTTTTGTCGCCCTGGTATTCTACATCGCCAATTTTCATATCAAGCTTTAACTCTGCTGCAATCTGGCGTGACCGAATCATGGTTTGATGCTCCAGTGCAATGGCTTCTTTCCACTTGTCGATATCGGCGGGCTTGGCTTTTCGGTAAATTTTGCGAACATCTCCGTTCACCAAAGTAACCTTAAATTTTTTCATTTGGTCGTAAACAAGGTCACCGGTCATGGTAACTATACCAATATCGTGCCCCGGACTAGCTTCAACAGCAACAATATCGCCCCGGTCGAGCTTCAGATTCGACGAATTTCTGAAAAAATCTTTCCGTGTATTTTTGAACCTAACTTCTACCAAATTGGTTGGATTGGCTATGTTGATTACATCATTAAGCCAATCGTAAACATGCAACTTTGAACAGGTTCCTCCCTGTTTGTCACAATAGCCCCGATCAACTAAATTCAAATCATCCATTTCAAGGCAAAAGTTAAAAGTAAAAAGGCAAAAATACAGCTTTCTGACCGGAACAAAACTATCCCGAAGAATTGATCAACAAAAATAATTATAAAAACTGAAAACCGTGGTTGTCAGTGATTTTTATGTTTGTGAAAATAGATATCTATTTTCGGTCAAATGAGGCAGTCCACAAAGGATGGCCTCGTTTTCAAGCAACTATTTTGCTTCGGGAATACCCTGTTTTTTGAAAGGCACAATAAAAGGACAGCTTTTCCTTTCGGGCTGGACACTACTATGGGTATTTGCTCAGCTTATTGCAATGTGGTTAAAAATAATTGGTAGCTCACTTGCGATTTGTTTTGATTTTTCAATCCTAAAAGAATAAAAAATAGTGTTCATAATATAACTCAAAAAGCCGGTTTTTTGCATGAACTGTATTCTCAAACTTATGAAACGCCTGTTTTTTTGTTGAAAGTTTATTGTAAACAATAATATGTGTTTTATAACATGTCTCATATAGAGTGATTTTTGTTCTTTTTCCCGAATTTAGTTTTGTGAATGTGCTTTAAAGTATTCATATATTATTTTGTTAAATATTTTTCACTCTAAAATGTACAATATGACAACCCAACATTTTTTCACCGAACCTTTCACTTTTCCCGGTAATTTTTACCACAACCAGCTTTTAAAACAGAAACTAAGCAGTTATGTATTTTCAAACCCTGAATTCAGGACTCATTGTTACCAAAAAGTATCGATTTCGCTCAGGTTATGATTTATAGCCGGGATGCTTCCGTCACGGAACAATCAATTACCAGGGATGTTAGTTTCCCGGTAAATTGCAAGGCAGTAATGATCCCGCAGCCCAGGATAGTTTCTGGCTTTATCCAGTTACCATTCACCGGCTCTTCCGAAAAGTAATTTTCCAACGTTAAGTAGTTGGCAGTATATGTGTAAAACCGTTGAATGCCATATCAAACTTAGCTGTTATCCCTCTATCCTGCTTTAACCTATTTTTACTGTTCACGCAGTTTGTAAGCAAAAGCCCCGCATGGTGTCGCATACCAGGCAGGGCCAAAAGATAATTATTAACCGGGGTGTTAGCCCCAAAAAACGTTTAAAAGTATGAAAAAAAACCTCCTCTCAGGGATTTGGTTTGTCCTTTTTTTCCTGTCCCTCACTTTTAATGCTTTTGCCATTAGTTACAATGAACATGTTGGTACCCTGTCCCCGGGCAATACGATAACAAGGACCGGGAGTACTGTCGGACAGTCCAATGTTTTTGGCAATGGTTCTCCCGATTATGTATATATGGTTTATATCTCTGCGGCATGTACCCTTGAGGTAAACACCTGCGGCTGCGGGTGGGACTCTTACCTGTGGGTATTAAACTCATCGGATGGACAAATGGCTTACAACGACGACGCCTGTAGCAGTAATGCTTCCCAGATCACCGGGTTGTCCATCCCTTCTGCCGGGTATTATTACATTGTTGTCGATGGCTATTCGTCAAACAATTCAGGAGCCTATACCCTTACCCTGATTGCTTCGGGCGGAACAACAACGCTAAGCGGGGGAACGATTTCAATCGGGACAACCTCCGTTTCACCGAACAGCAGCCCGGGCTCATTTACCAATTCAGTCTCTGCTTCAGGAGGTACAGGCTCTTACTCGTACCAGTGGCAGCAATCGGCCGACAGCTTCACCTGGACCAACATCGGCGGGCAAACAGCAGCTTACTATACCGTTCCGGCGCTTACCGCTTCAACCTATTACCGCCGGATGGTAACTTCGGGAAGTTACACAGCCTATTCAAATGCCATCTTTATTACTGTTATCCCACCAACTTTAAGCGGGGGAACGATCAGCATTTCTTCATCTTCGGTATGTTCAGGCTCAAGCCCCGGAACCATCGCTAATTCAGTTTCTCCTTCCGGTGGTACAGGCAGCTATACTTACCAATGGTATCAATCTCCCGATAACAGTAACTGGTCGGTTATTTCAGGCGCAGGGGTGCTTACTTTTCCGGTTCCAAACCTCACTTCAACTACTTATTTCAGAAGACTGACCCTTTCAGGAACCCTGGCTGCTTATTCAAACACAGTTGTTATTACGGTCACTTCGTGCGGCGGATCAGTAACTTCGGTAAACAGCATGACCGGGGCCGTTACCCTGGGGCTTTCTGCCTCAGCTTCGGGTACTCAGCGCACCATAGGTATTACCGGGGGAACCGGCGTTACAATCGATGTGGCCGACAACGACAACAGCCCGACCAACGAAATTCAATCCCTTTCTGTCAGCGGCAGTACATTGTCCATCTCAGGCGGAAATTCGGTTACATTACCAACAGCTACCTATCCCGCAGCCGGAATTGCTCTTTCTACCGGTTCGGGATGGGGAAGTTCAGTTACAAACAATTCGGCAAACTGGAACCTGGCCTACAGCTGGGGTAACCATGCCGGGCTGTACCGGCCAATCAGTTACGTGCCGGCATGGAGCGAAGTAAGCTCGAAACCTACAACCGTTTCGGGCTACGGTATTACCGATGCCATGACTACAAGCCATGCAGCCAATTCAATTACTTCAACCAATATTGCTGCATGGAATGCCAAACAGGGCGCGCTAACCATTACCACAAACGGAACTTCGGGCGCGGCAACACTGTCAGGCAATACCCTGAATATTCCACAGTACAGCGGTGGTTCGGGTGGTTCGAGCCAGTGGACAACAAACACCAATGGAAGTATTCAATTTACAGGTGGAAACGTTGGAATTGGGAACAGTACAATTCAACGAAACCTTTCAGTATTTGGTACAATAAATGCTAAGGAGGTAAATGTTAGTTTAACTGTACCTGCGCCCGATTATGTTTTTGAGAAAAGCTATCATTTAACATCTCTCGTTGAATTAGAAACTTATCTCGAATCTCATAAGCATCTCCCTGGAATTCCTTCGGCAAAGGAGATGGAGGTTAGTGGTGTTAATCTTTCTGAAATTAATATGCTTTTGTTAAAAAAAGTGGAAGAATTGACATTGTATGTAATTGAACAGCAAAAGCAAATTGAGGCGTTGAAAAACAAATAGAAAAACAATTAATTTCGTAGATGAAATACTAGAATAATCTGATTGACAGGCTGATTTCTTTTACAAAGAAACATAAATTTAAGATGTGTGTTTAATATATTTATATTTTCAATACGCATAGCTTTCACGCAAAAGAGGATCGTCTTGCAGATTAAACTACAACCAACACAAAATACTCTATAAACGATGAAAAAGCAATTTAAAATAAAAAAGTTAATTAGTTGTATAACTTGGCAAAGAGCTTTACTTTCTTTGATGTTCATCATACTTGTTATCTGTAATGGCTATGGACAAGATGATTATTTTGAAAGTGACTATGGGACATTACTAACACGCAGGAATGATCCTTATCCTCACACTAAACTTGACAGCACAATAATACCATGCCGTAAATTAAATGAGGTAAAAGAAGTGTTTACTCTATCTTCACAAGTTCGAGATATTTCACAGATACTATTAAAACCTTATGAAAATCTTTCTGAAGAGGAAATGGCCAAAATAGTTTCAAATGCCTGGATTAAAAGAGACACTTCATTGTTACCTTTTTTATTAAAAATAGCTGAATCAGATACTTTTATTGATTATATATATACTCGTAAATTGAGTGTAAAATCACTTAGCCGGTTCAATAACGATACTGTTAAAAAAGTATTGACGAATTTGCTAAAGGATAAAGAAGTCGGTATGATTAGTGCTCTGTCGCTTGTGCAACTTGGACAAACGGAGCAGGCATTTCATTACATTCAATCAAATTATTCGGAAAATATCGCTTATAATATTATACCTGATATTGCAACATCTCTTATGATCATCAATACATCAGATGCGATTAAGCTTTTAATGAAAATATCGGAACATAAAGACCCCAGTCTAGCGTTGGATGCTTTGGCCGCGCTATCTATTTTGGGATATTGCGATTTTGCCTACCGAGGGTTTTGTAAATATAAAACAAACAATGTATGGCAGGTGAGAACAAAAGTTACTAATTGTTTATTGTTTTACATTGGTACTCCAGAAGCAATTAATACGGCAAAAAACTTGTACTATAACGAAAAAGATAGTTTTGTCAGAAATGAGTTAGAGAACATATTTAAAAGATTTAATCTAAAAATCTAAAAAATGAAATATCTAATATATACAATAATATTGTTTTTTTTTACTCAAAATCTTTGGGCTCAGTTAGACATAGATGGTGATTCTCCAGGGAGTATGAATTGGAACGATCCTGTATATAATGATTTCTTTGACGGTTCATGTACGGTAAACACCTTAAAATCTGCAAGTAGAAGAACAATATGGCGTTGGTACCAAGATGATCAAATTTGGACAGGAAAACCATATATAGATTGCGCTGGTGAAACGATTGGAGGGAAGGGTTGTTATCTTACTTGTATTGCAATGATGTTAACTAATAGTGGTGATTATATAACTCCTTTGGATTTAAATAAATTTGTAGTTGATCATCGTAGTTATGCAAATAGTTCTTGTGGATTAGATGGGGTGACGATAGTTGCTAATAGACCATCTCCAGAATACAAATCTCCAACTTTAATGTTTAATCAAAAGGAGACAACAGATGAACCCAATATTGATTTATTAAAAAGCACACTAAATAGAGGCGGTTTTGTAATCGCACATGTTAATCCTTGCCGGCATTTTATATTAATTTATGATTGGGAGACTATTCTTGGCTATGATGTTTTTTATACTGCGGATCCGGTTTTGTCAGTGACAAAAAAACAATTAAACGAATATGTCGCATGTGATTTCCGATATTATGTGCCAACAAGTAATGCAATTGCTTCGGAAATAGTTGTCAATGGTATTAAGCCCGAATCCAAACTAGTAAAAGCTATTCCAGGTATTCCATATATAATGAGTGTGGATTTATCTAATTTTAAAAGTGCTACCATTGCACAAAATTCGACAACTGATTGTACCAAGAGATTATGGGTCGTTAAAGATGATTACGGGAAAGTTATCGATAAACTGGCCAATTCTGATACATATACTTTTAGCCAATACACCTATGGTCGATATTATGTTTCCTATGCTATAAGTAATGAATTCGGTTTTGAAGGTAAAACAATTGAAGTAATTGTTGGGGATGGTTCTTCTGGCGGTTCAGTTGTTGTTGATTCGCGTTGTGATAATGTTCCCCCAACTTGTGGTGATGGCAAATGCGATAATAACGAAATGGGCTGTACTCAATGTAACGGTGATTGTAGCGCTCAATATGTAGATAAAGGCTTTAGGATTAATGGTTCTTTTGACGATGTGGTTTATTTATGTTCTAAAGAATTTGTTATTCAACCTATAAAAGGATATTTTGAATGTGGTGGGGAAACAAAATATCACTTCTGTTGGCTTTCATTATTTACATGGGATAGTTGCCCATATTACTATAGAAATTACTATATTGATGTCATTGAATGTAATATTGATAAAACAGAGAAATCAATAGTATACACATACAGTAGACGTTTTGAAGCAGAAACCGCAGATGACAAGTATTTCAATAGTGTATCTTCATTTAATATTAATTATAGTTTTGAGGAAGGTAAATATTACAAGATTGTATTAAAAGAATACTTTGATGATCACTACCATTATCATCCAGAAGGTTGGATTAGCAGTTACAAATATATTTACATTTTACCCCCAAAAACATTTAGTAACCTTTCGGCAGGTCAAACTTATATACAGACTGATATAGTTTTCCAGGACCAAAGGCTTACTGGATGGCCAACGGTTGATAATTCAGCTCAATTTGCATTTAAAGCAAAAAATTCCATTACAATTAAACCTGACACCTATATTTCAGCAAATTCTAATTTCAGCATTGATCCTACTCTTTCGATTAATTGTAGTACGGTTAAATCTGCAAGTATAGATACAAGCTTTTTCTCGGTTAAATCTGACAATATCAAAAATTTGACTCAAAATATTAATTCTTTGGCAATTAGTGATGAATCAAATTTGTCTATCTATCCGAATCCAAATAATGGATCATTTACAGCTTTATTGAAAAATGATATTATTACTGAGTTATTTATAATAAATATTTATGGGCAAGAGGTTTGTTTTGATGCAAATAAAAATTCAGATAATTCACTCTCTGTTACCTTGCCTAATTGTATCAATGGCGCTTACATTGTGAGATTGAAAGGCAGACAAAAAACCTACACACAAAAAATAATTGTAAAAAAATAGGAGCGTAGTATTAAATCAACGAAGCTGCCTGCAAGGGCGGCTTCGTTTTAAACAAAAAGTGTGCTGGAAATTTGGAAAGGCTTATAAACTACATATAGTTACCATACCTATGGCTATTCAACCTACACCCATCAGGAAGCGTAAATCAGCGCCGAAGCGGCATCCTACACTCCCATAGCGAATAACCCAACTACCGGGGGAACAATAACTGCCGGTACGCCCGGCTCCTCGTACAACTACATACGCACCCAAACCATGCGCGACCCGGTACAGGGCGACGGTAGCAATGTTGCCAGCTACGCGCGGGTGGAGGCCATCGCCTATTTCGACGGCCTGGGACGCCCGGTACAAACGGTTACCGTGCAGGGATCACCCGCCAAAGCCGACATGATCGAAGGAATTGAATACGACGCTTTCGGACGCGACTTCTGTCATTACCTGCCCTTTGCAAAAGCCGGTAACAACGGGGCTTACGTTGCCGATGCCCAAACAGCGGTGCAGAGCTACTACGGCACTGCTACGCCCACTACCGGGCACGAACCGACCGCCTCGCCCTGGAACAAAACTTTGTATGAAGCATCGCCCCTGAACCGCGTCACCGGAACTTCGGGACCGGGGGTCTGGGAAACCAAACCCACCTCGGTAAGTTACCAAACAAACACCGCAGCAATCGCCCACTGGGATGCAGCTAAAAACGCCATTTCCTTCGCGGCCAATTCGTTGTACATGACCGAAACAACCGACGAGGACGGCAACCGTACCCGCGAATACAAGGACAAGCTGGGCCAGGTGGTACGAAAGGAAAGTTACGACGGCTCGGCCTGGTTACGTACGGCCTACGTGTACGACGATTTCGGGCAACTGGTAATTGTGGTACCGCCAAAGGCTGCCTCGGCATCCGATGCCGAACTGTGCTACTATTACACCTACGACCAGCGCCACCGTATGACAATGAAAGACCTGCCGGGCGCCGAACCGGTTTACATGGTGTACGACAACCGCGACCGCCTGGCGCTCTCGCAGGACGGGGTGCAACGCCCGGCCGACAAATGGTCGTTCACCAAATACGATCAGTTCAACCGTCCCGTGTTAACGGGAGAAATGGTGATTGCCGGCACCACCTCCAAAACCATTGCCGACAGTTTTGCCAACTTCACCGGAACGCTCTACGAATCGGTTTCGACACAGCCAACCGTGTTTCCCGGCTATACCAACCAAAGTTTTCCTGCTGCATACAACAGCTCAATTACAACAGACAATGTTCTGACTGCAACGTATTACGACAACTATGACTTTCTTTCGGGAACCGATTATGCTTATCAGTCGAACCTGGCTGGAGAACCAGCTTCCCGTTCAGTCAAAACCAAAGGGTTGGTTACCGGTTCGTTTGTAAAGGTTTTGCCAACAACCGAAACAATGGCCAAACCAATGGCCCTTACCGTAAACTACTACGACGATTACGGACGACTGGTGCAGACCGTGGCCGACAACCATTTTGAAGATACCAGCAAAGAGGTTACACATACGGCCTGCAACTTTGCCGGGCAGCCTGTAAAAACAGTTACCGAACACCGCAAGGGAAATGCCTCTTACCAGCAAACCCTGGTAACCTCACTGGCTTACGACCACCAGGGACGTTTGCTCACTACCAAAATGAAAATAAACTCCGACAACGAGTTTACGCTCGCTTCGCTCAAATACAACGAACTGGGCGAAGTTATTGCCCGTTACCTGCACGGCGACGCCTCGGGAAACAACTTCAACCAGCAGGTTGACTATACCTACAACCCCAAGGGATGGCTGCGTACCCTGAACACCCCGGGAAACCTGGGTAACGATTTGATGGCCCTCGACTTGCGCTACAACAGTCCCCAAACCGGCACTTCGCTGGGCGGTGCGAACCTGTTCAACGGAAACATCAGCCAGATGATGTGGGCTTCGACAGGCTCAGCCCCCGCACAGGCGGGCTATGGCTTTACTTACGACGGACTAAACCGCCTGCGCTCGGCTGCTTATGCCGATGGTGCCAGCTATACCTCTTCCGCAGGAAAATTTAGTACCACCTACTCCTACGACGATAACGGCAATATAAAAACCCTCACACGTAACCTCGACGGTAATCCCGTGGACAACCTTACCTACACCTACCTTAAGGGTATTTACAACAATCCGGATGGCGGTAACCGGCTCGGCAGCGTAACCGACAACATACCCAACGTTACCCTCAACCCGCGGGGCTACAAAGCGGCCAGCGGAAACTACGAATACGACAACAACGGCAACATGACCAAAGACATCTCCAAAGGCTTTATCATTACCTACAACTCCCTGAACCTGCCACAACTGGTGAGTTCGTCGGTTACCGATTATGCCCGTTACACCTACGATGCCGCAGGAACCAAACTGGCCAAAACCGTGACCAATGGCACAGCCAGCACGGTACGCACCGATTACTCGGGACCTTTTATGTACGAAAACTCGGTTTTAAAATGTATATTTACTCCCGAGGGCCGCATTGTGCCACAAAACAACGGTACTGCCATGAGCTACAGCTACGAGTATAACCTGAAAGACCATTTGGGAAACACGCGCGTTACCTTTACAGGACACGGCTATGGCCGCCCCGAGGTAAACCAGCTGACAAGCTACGACCCTTACGGACTGGTGACCTCGCAAACCAGCTTTTACCCAACCGGGGCTTCCCGAAACAAGCTGCTCTACAACGGCAAGGAAATACAGGACGACGTGTTGGCTGGTACCAAAATCGACTGGTTCGACTACGGCGCCAGAATGTATGACCCGCAATTGGGGAGGTGGCATACGATGGACCCGCTGGCGGAAAGTGGCAATGAATTTTCACCATATGCCTACTGCTTCAATAACCCGGTATTAATAAATGACCCGACTGGCATGTGGGGTGAAATTAGTACAAACTATCTCGCATCGTCATATGTAGATCCCAACGGTAACGTTATAGAACATAGAGACGATGGCGATCCCAAGGTTTATCTGGTTAATAATGTTAACGAATGGAGAAAAAACGGCAGTAAAAAAGAAGATGCCCAACATGTTGGATATGAATATCCAGGGGTTGATTATGATGCCATGGTTGGAAAACCTGCCCTTTATTATCCAAGTAAGGCACCTGTTATGCCAGGGTTCTTAAATGATGGGCCAATTGAAGAAGATTATACTTTAGAGTCATTATTCATTCCAACTTTTGGTTGTTTAAAGGCAGTTAAGTTTGCAAAGTATTTTGGTAAGTATGTATTTACTATTACTGCAAAAGAAGGAAACTTGATGTTTTTTTCAACTAAAATAGGAGGTAAAGTTATTGAGTTTGGGGGTGATATTACAAAATCTAAAGGCGTAATGATTATTAAGAACTTTGATATAGATGGAGCACTTACGAATAAAGTAGGAATCAAGGGATTAAAAGAAATAATTACAGATTTTGGCAAGCAACAAGGTGTTACTAAAGTTGTTATAGAAGGAGCTAAAAGAACAACAGGAGCCAATCCTGGTCGTATCCCATCTCAATTAATATTTGATATTAAATAGTATGGCAAAAATTAGATTTATTGGATGGCAAGTTGGAATGCGTCCAATTCCTTTCATCAAGCTTTTGAATATAGAAGCAGGGTTGTCTCTGGTTGAATCCAAAAGGATAAAAGATAGAATTGTTAACAATGGAGAGATTATCGAAATTGTAATTAAACATGATAAAATTGCAAAAAAAATTTTGATTGAGGCTCAAAATTTGGGCGTTATATGCGAGTTAGTTCTGGACTAAATCTCAAATGAGATACCTTGCTCGTTGGGATGTGCAACCAATTGCGACTGCTATTGCCAATTTGTAATTGGCACTTATTAGCCCGGGATTTACAATCCTGAAAAATGTCTGAACTATGATTTTCAGGATTAAAGGATGGGCCGGATAAGAAGCAAGGGCCTCTTTACATCCCCTCTTGCGGAGGGGACTTAAAGAGGTGCAACGCGGAGGATGGTTCTTTTGAAGCGAGTTTGGGATATTGGTTATTGGAAATTAATGACCGTTGTAGAATTTCCAATATCGAATAAACCAATGGCGCAGCGCTAAGGATGATTCTACTGAAATGATACCAGTATAGGTTTCACCCGACGGGTGAAACCTATACTATGCTGGGCCACAAAAATCGGCAATACTTACAAAAGCCTCAACCCACCAAGGTTTTAAGCCCTCCCTTCGGAGAAACATGAAGGGATATTATATTAACAATCAAAAACTTAGAAAGATGAAACAATATTCATATAAAATTAGGCTCTTTTTATTGGCCGCCTTCGGTATAACTTATTGCAATTACGCGAAAGGCCAGGCATCGTCAGCCGATCCGATTACTTTTCCGAGGATTATCCCTCCATCGCCTGATGCTCAAACTTTTATTAGGTACGGCGATTTTCCGGTTGATTATTGCACAGGTATTCCCAAAATCGACATTCCCTTGTATGAAATAAAATGCGGGGACTTCAGTTTACCTGTTTCTATTTCATATCATGCAGGTGGAATACGGGTAACCGATATTCCTGGTGTAGTTGGTTTAGGCTGGAAACTTAATGCGGGAGGCTTGCTTACCCGTACGGTTAAAGGACGCGCCGATGAGACAAACAATGGAATATTAAATCAGGGCTATCTGACCAAAGCTCAAATTGATAATGCCTCGAAAACAACAGCAATTTATTATCGGTTGGAAGATCAAAGTAAAGGCAATTTAGATACAGAATCTGACAGCTATTTTTATTCTGTAAGTAACGGATTGTCTGGCAATTTTGTGTATGTCAACAATAAAATAATTACACCGCTGACTTTTTCGACTGATAAATTTATAAAACATACAACTTCCAATACCAGAATGCCTTATTATCTTGAAGTAGTGAAAGATGATGGTTCACGGTATATTTTCGACCAACCAGAATTGACAATTGATGAGGGCGAATATTTTCCATCGTCGTGGTGGCTTTCTAAAATAGTGTTGGCCAATAAATCCGACAGTATTCTTTTTGAATATGTTTCAGGGGCAGAATATGCTGATTTCAGTTTTTCACAATCGGCACGATACGGGATTAATAAAGCTGATACCGGCTGGGAAGGTGTAACTCCAAGGATAAGTCTTGTAGGCAACACAACTCCACTATTTTTGAAAAAAATCAGGTTCAGTAATGGTTATATTCAGTTTGATTACGCGAATGACCGAATAGATATGCGTACAAGCAGGCTGACTTCAATTGGCATATACAATAGCACTTCCCTTGTGAAAAAATACCAATTTGACCATTCTTATTTCAACTCAGGAAACGTCTCCAATAAAACCAATTACAGGTTAAAACTGAATAAACTAACCATGTATGATGGGAACAACTCATCAGTAACAAATTACACATTTAATTATTTTGAAGACAATATATTACCGCCTTATATCCTTCCTGGGTACACTAATCCAAATAGTTGTTTTGCTGTTGATTATTGGGGATTTTACAATGGGGAAACCCAAAATCCTCATATGATTCCTAACTTTCCCATGTCTGATGCCATTGACCGGTCTCCAGATATTACTTATGCGAAATCCTGCACACTGAACAAAATTATCTATCCGACAGGTGGATATACAACTTTTGAATTTGAATCAAATGTTAAATATGACGGTGATTTGGCCGGTGGCTTACGAGTTAGTTCTATCATTTCAAAACCTGACAATAATTCTCCTTGCATAATCAAACGGTACGAATATTCCAACAATTTACTTGAAAGGGAGGCTCAAATGGATGCGGAAGGAATGTTTAGGTATGATCAGGAAATAATAACTGTTTCTTCATCTCCGGCATGTAATTATTGGTTAAATCACTCGACAATTTATATGTCCAATCCTATCATGCCCTTAGTTAACCACAACGGCGTTCCTGCCATTTACCAGTATGTAAACGAATATCTAGATGACGGACAGAATAATAAATTAAAAACCACTTATTTCTATGCAGCTCCTCCCGACATTGTCTATAGCGTATCATCACCCAGGTTTCAGGATCAATATTATATCGATCGTTCCTGGAGACGGGGCTTATTGGAAGGAACAACCTATTATAAACTTGTCAACGGTTCGTACAAACCAATCAAGTCAATAAGTTACAATTATGGTGATTACAAAACAAATACCATAATTTCAGGAACAAAAGTTCAGCAAAAAATTACTAACCCGGGCACTTCTGGTTGCTTTTCTGATAGTTATTATTTGGGGGAATCTTTTAGTAACTTGTTTTATTATTTTGATGAAACAATAGAAATAGGGTCTAAGAAAATGACTCAGCAACAAACAAGTGAATATGACGATAATGGTAATATTACGCTTACTGCGGTCAAAGATTTTTCATACAATTCAATTTATCATTTGTTTCCGACAAGTATCACCTATGTTGATAGCAAAAATGACAATAAAATTGCTCAATACAAATACCCCACTGACTTTACCACCGGTGTTTACTCTGCTATGACCACCCGTAACATGCTCAATTACCCTATTGAAGAAACCACTTCGGTGAACAACAACGTTACCAGCAGCAAGTTAACCACCTATAAAATCAATGGCAGCGGCTATGTGCCTGATAAGGTTTATTCGCTCGAAACAGCTACACCACTGGCCAGCAGCAGTTTTGCAGCATTTAATGGCACAACCAAAGATACGCACTATGGGCAGACTCCCGAATACAGTTTCGACAGTTACGACACCAGCAATGGTAACCCTTTAAAGGTGCTCGGCAAAAACGGAATTTACACCTATTACGTGTGGGCTTACAACAAAACCTACCCGATTGCAAAAATCGAGAGCTCTGTCAATACCACCGTCAGCATTACCGTTGACGACACTCAACTCAAAAAAACAACAGTTTATGCCGACATTCAAAGCGATGTAACTTACCTGAAGGGATTATTGAATTCGTACCTTACCAACAAGGACTACCAGGTAACCATTTTCACCTACAAACCGTTGGTGGGCATGACTTCGCAAACCGACCCGGCCGGAAGAACTACCTATTACGAGTACGACGACTTCGGACGGCTAAAACTAACCAAAGACCTGGCTGGCAATATCCTGAAAAAGTACGAGTACCATTACGCCGGGCAGAACTGAGCAATAATGAAATAGCTTCAGATAAAAGAGGCTGTCCAATCTTTACTTTTTTGGACAGCCTCTTTTCGTATTTTTACTTTTAGTCAGGGCTTCACTTAAAGTGAAACCCTGACTAAAGAGATTCTCCCCACTGCGACTGTACCCTGAAAACTATTTCCGAATCAGCTTCGTGATTTTAAAAGCTACATCAGTAAAAATAATCCGTGCATTGCCATTCATCCCAATATGGGCAAAGGCAGTTTCGAAAACTTCGGTCAGTTCAATGATATTTCGTTCGTTAATGAATGGCGAAAAACGTTTTGAGAATTCTTCTTCGGGATTATTCATAAACGTAAGGTCTTGATTCTTCAGGTTATAAACGAAATTTTCGCGCAGCAAATCAAGAAAATAGGTTAGTAAACTTTTTTGTTTTTCGCGTCCGATAGAAGCAACCTGATCGGCCCATTTAAACAGGTCGAGAAACTTGCGACCATAAGAAAAGCGCATCAATTCCTTAAACCGCTCCAAATTAAACAACGTTTGCTCGTCGGGCTGAAGCAATTCAAGCGCCTTATTAAAATTCCCTTTAGAAAGGTGAACCACATTGTGAATATCGTGTCCTACAGATTCAGGCATAGCTTTTAATGCTGCCTCAACCGAATCAGAATCAATAGGCGGAACGGTTATCATTTGGCAACGCGAACGAATGGTGCTTATAATGTCTTCTTCGTTGTCAGTAATGAGCAAAAATAAAGTTTTCGCAGGTGGTTCCTCTATCATTTTCAGCAACTTGTTGGCACAAGCTACGTGCATTTTCTCTGGAAGCCAGATAATCATTACTTTATATTCCGACTCGTAGGATTTGAGGTTCAGCTTGCGAATAATTTCCTCACTTTGATGCGAATAAATTAAACCCTGTGCATTTTCAACACCGATTTGCCCGAACCACTGGTCTATGTTGAAATATGGATTTTTGCCAATCATCATTCGCCAGTCATCCAGAAAATTATCAGAAACCGGTTCCTTAAACTTTGGTGTTTTTACAACCGGGAAAACAAAATGCAAATCGGGATGAACCAGTTTTTTGAACTTTTTACATGACGGGCATTCGCCACACGAATCGTTGGGTTGCCGGTTGGTGCAGGCCAGGTATTGGGCATAAGCAATGGCCAGCGCCAGTTTTCCACTACCGGGAGTCCCTGCAAACAATTGAGCATGACTTACCCGTTGCTCGTTTACCGATTGAATAAGTCTCTGTTTAATAGAATTTTGTCCGATAACTTCATTAAAAAACATACCAGGTAGATTGAAAAATCAAAAATAACAATTCAGACACACTCCTGAAGATGTTTTCCGAAAAAAGCGGAAGAAGTCAAATTGAAAAGAATTGACGATTTGACAATTTACGATTTACCAACACTTCAACAAATTCCTGCAATTCAGAAATTCCCCTCCCTCGGAGGGGTTAGGGGAGGCCTACTTTTCGTAATTCACCGTCCAGTTGGCATCGTACAAAAAATCGTTGTACGGGAAACGGGTGATGTGAATCTTCTTGACTTCTTCATAAAGAGTACGTTTCAATTCTTCAACATTCAGTTTCTTCAAGGCCGAGACGAACAGCGATGGCGTATTGTTTTTCGACATCCAGCTACGCTCCCACTCATCGAGCGAAACATTTGCTTTGGTTCGGGGGCTGAGATCGTCTTCGTGCTTTTTGACATACGAAAAAGCGTCAATTTTATTGAACACGTAAATGGTTGGTTTCTCTCCGGCATTTATCTCATTCAATGTTCGCTGAACCACTTCAATTTGTTCTTCGAAACCCGGATGAGAGATGTCCACAACGTGCATCAAAATATCTGCTTCTCGCACTTCATCAAGCGTCGATTTGAACGACTCTACCAACCCATGAGGCAATTTTCGGATAAACCCAACCGTGTCGGCCAGCAGGAACGGTAAATTACCAACAACCATTTTACGAACAGTGGTATCAAGTGTAGCAAACAGTTTGTTTTCGGCAAAAACCTCCGATTTGGCGAGCAGGTTCATCATGGTCGATTTTCCAACGTTGGTGTAGCCAACCAAAGCCACACGAACCAATTTTCCTCGATTCTTACGCTGAGTGGCTTTTTGCTTGTCAATTTTAATCAGTTGCTCTTTCAAACGGGCAATTTTATCGAGAATAATTCGACGGTCGGTTTCTATCTGTGATTCACCAGGGCCGCGCATCCCGATACCTCCACGCTGCCGTTCGAGGTGGGTCCACATTCGGGTCAACCGGGGCAGCAAATACTGGTATTGAGCCAGTTCAACCTGAGTCTTGGCATGTGCCGTCTGCGCGCGTTTGGCAAAAATGTCGAGGATCAGGAAGGTGCGGTCGAGAACTTTTACTTCCAGCGCTTTTTCGAGATTACGAAGCTGGGTTGGGCTCAAATCATCGTCAAAAATAACAGATCCAATCTCATTAGCTTTTACATATTCTGCAATTTCCTGAAGTTTACCTGTTCCAACAAATGTGGCGGAATTGGCAATGTCGAGCCGCTGTAAAAAATGTTTCTTCACCTGCGCACCGGCAGTGTCGGCTAAAAATTCCAGCTCATCCAAATATTCTTTTGCCTGATCTTCGTTCTGGTCCTGAGTTATTAAACCCACCAAAACGGCGGTTTCTATAGTAGTCGAAGTTTCAATCATAAGAGCCTACCCCATCCCCCTCCGAAAGAGGAGGCTTTTTTAAAGCTGTAACTCGTTGGGAATTACAAAAAATGAAAATTAAACAAACAATAAATTCAAATTGAGCGGACAAAGATACAAGAAACTTACATTCAAATTTTTAATTTCGGGACATCATTTTAACCAATAACTCCTTACTATGAGTAATCAGCGAAATTTAATCCGGACACTCGGCTTAGGATATGTAATCATTTTTGTTATTGCGAACATCATCGGATCAGGTGTTTACAAGAAAATTGCACCAATGGCAGCAGAGCTCCATTCGTCGGTTTGGATACTTGCAGCCTGGATTGTTGGTGGTATAATTACTTTGTTTGGTGCTTTAAGCAACGCCGAGGTTGCCGGGCTTTTGGCTGATACTGGCGGCGATTTCGTCTATTTCAAGAAGATTTACAACCGTTTTTTTGCATTTATCTATGGCTGGTCGCTTTTTACGGTTATTCAAACCGCGACCATTTCGTCACTAGCTTACGTTTTTGCACAGTCGTTAAACAGCATAATTCCTCTGCCACAGTTATTTACTTCGCTTCACGATTTTTCTATTGGAGGAGTTTTTTTCCCTTTTCAGGATTTTAGTGTGAAACTGGTGGCCATTTCACTTATTTTGTTGCTGACATTCCTAAATATTTCGGGTCTGAAAAGTGGCGCAGGAGCCAGCCGTGCAATTCTTTGGACGGTTTTTGCCGGACTTTTTGTTATTGTCGTTTTTGGGTTGACCCATGTTTCAAAAACTCCTGAAAACTTCCTGAACGTTGGCGACCTGACCAATGGAACGGTAAGTTTCTCCTCGTTTTTTACGGCCATGCTGGCGGCATTCTGGGCCTACCAGGGATGGGTTTCGGTTGGATATATTGGTGGAGAAGTGAAAAATCCGAAAAGCAATATCCCAAAAGGAATTATGATCGGAACATTGGTGGTCATTGCTATTTATTTACTTGTAAATATTACCTATATGGCCTTGCTTTCCATTCCTCAACTCGAACAGGTTTATGCTGCTGGGAACCAAATTGCCGCAGTTGAAGCCATTCGCAGTTTTTGGGGAACTGGTGGCGTTTTATTTATTTCGTTATTGATTTTGCTTACAACCCTGGGATGTACGAACGCCAGCATATTAACCGGTGCACGACCATACTATGCTATGGCCCGCGAAGGGCTTTTCTTCAAGAAAATTGGTGAACTAAACAAATCGAATGTGCCTGGAAATTCGCTTTTATGGCAAGGTATCTGGGCTTCGGTACTGGTTCTATCAGGTACGTTTGATCAGTTGACCGACATGATTATTTTTGCAGTGTTTATATTCTATGGAGCAACCTCGCTAGGAGTTTTTATCCTCCGTAAAAAAATGCCTGATGCCCCTCGTCCATATAAAGTCTGGGGGTATCCATTCATTCCGGCATTCTATATTCTGTTCTGTATCGGTTTGTTTTGCAATACAATAATAGCTCGTCCACGCGAAGCGGCTATTGGCTCTGTACTTATATTGCTCGGAATACCAGTCTTCCTGTTTCTTCGAAAAAAATATCGCAACGTTAAAATTGATTAATAAAGTTTAAAAAAACACAGTTTTGTTAAACTTTATTCCTGTTTTTGTAACTTAGTTTTAAAAATCAGGTATTCATAAAAAACTAAAAACCTTAAACAGAAACTGCAATGAAAAGATTAGTTGGTGTTTTATTGGTAGTATTCTTTTTACTATCGCTTCAAGGATACGCACAGTGTAAAGTACAATCGAGCAAAGGTGCTAATGGGGTTGCATTCAGGTATTTAACCGCCGAATTTGTTGGCGCTGGGGTTGGCTGCGAATTAGGAGTTTCTTTTTCGTCAAACGGTGCTTATTTCTTTTTCAACACTCATATAAAGTATGCTAAAAAGTCAGTCAAATCAGAAGGAAATTTGATGGTTGCCTTGAAAAATAACCAATCGTTGAATCTTAAAATGTCGAGTTGCCAGATTAGTGGTGGAAAAAATGCAGAGGTTGTCATGGGCGTTTATGCTTTAAAAGCTTCAGACATCGAAAAATTGGAAAAAGCAGTTATTGATAAGATTGTATTTCAGGAAGCTGGCGGCAAAAATCAGAGCGTTACTTTAGTTAAAAATAGCGATGTTGCTCAACGGCAAATTAAATGCCTGAAAGAACCGGAAAAGAAATGATCATCTGTATTTACAAGATTTTTAGAAAAGAAAAGCAACCTTGGAATGAAATCTATTTCAGGGTTGCTTTTCTTTTTTAACATCAGATTACTCCATACCTTTTACACCCTTAACCCATTTGGCCTCGGTTTGGTGTAAATCGAAAATTACGATTTCGTTTTTACCTTTTTTCAGGAACGGAGCTGGGCAATACAATTGCTTCTGCGGTCCAATATTCCAATATCGCCCCAGATTATGGCCATTGACCCAAACTACGCCCTTTTCCCATTGACTCAAATCGAGATAAGTATCGCCTGTATTGGCAAGTTCAAATTCACCTTTGAAGAAAACACCGGGGAGACTTGCTTCAGAAGAAGTAAATTTCAGGTTTTGAATATACTGATCGTCGAATGGGAGCGTGTAAATCTGCCAGTCCATTAAGGTCATACCATTTAGCGAAACCCGTTCGGTAATCCCCTTGCGGTCAATCATATATTCGGCAAAATTAATCCGGCCCATTCCTTCAACCAGAATATCGAGTTGCGGATTTGCCGATGCCGATTCAGGTAATTCAATAACGTTTTCAGCCTTAGTGCGGTCAAGCTTACCAATGTATTTACCATCAACAAAAACGGTAGCATAGTCGTGTAATTCGGTAACGCGAAGCTTTCCCTTTTTGTGCCCAATCAGCTTGGTTCGGTATAGAATAAAACCACCTTTTTGCCCAAACATTTCCATTGGTTTTGGCTGTGGCGATTGTATTGCAACAGGCAAATTATCCCAAACCGAAGCAGTAGTCGTAAGTTTTATCTCCGGAATTTCAATAACCGGAATTGCTGCCGGAACGGCTGGTAATTTCTGCTTTGCCGGAAGATATTTGGCCAGCAAACCACGCAAAGCCATGTATTTAGGCGTGGCCTGTCCCATTTCATTAATCGGAGCGTCGTAATCGTAGCTGGTTACGTCGGGTTGATATTGCGCTGGGCTAAAAGCATTAGCGCCAGCCCAATAGCCAAAGTTTGTGCCTCCATGAATCACATAAAAGTTGAACGATTTTTTGTTGTCCATCAGCCATTTCACGTCTTTTAAAAGATCTGTAGTGTCGGGTCTCTGCCATTTTTCGCCCCAGTGCGTAAGCCATCCGGGATACAGTTCGCTGCAAAACGACGGCACATTTGGGTTAACTTTGGCGGCTTGGGCAAAATCGCCTTCACTGGCTCCAGGATCGAGACCAATAGCTGCATCGGGCAACGAACCGGCTTCGAGCATATAGGGAGTGGCGCCATCTGCGGTGTAAAACGGCACCTCAATACCATTCTGCTTCCATTGTTCCTGGACCCATTTTATATACGTGCCGTCGTTACCATAGCTTCCGTACTCATTTTCAACCTGAACCATCAGTATGGGGCCGCCTTTGGTGACCTGGAGATCTTTCACCTGCAAAGCCAGGGTTTTGATGTAACGACTTACAGCTTCGGTGTAGCGTGGATCCATGCAACGAACTTTAATGTCAGGAATACTCAACAAATAAGAAGGCAGTCCGCCAAACTCCCATTCTGCACAAACATAAGGGCCGGGGCGCAACATCAGGAACATTCCTTCTTCCTGAACTATTTTAATAAACTGGGCAATGTTGTGATTACCCGTTTGAAAATCGAAAACGCCGGGTTCCGATTCGTGATAATTCCAGAATATATAAGCCGCAATGGTATTGCAACCCATCGCTTTGGCCATCTGAATGCGGTGACGCCAATATTCGGCAGGAATTCGTGCCGGGTGCATTTCTCCGGAAATAATCTGGAAAGGCTTTCCGTCGAGTAAAAACTCTGATTTTTCAAGTCTGAATGTGTGATTTTTTCCCTGGCTATATGAAACTGAAGCGAGAAAAAGAAAAACGCAAATTAAAATGAAGCTGTTTCTCATGGATGATTAGATTTTGTTGTGCGCCAAAAATAAATATTTGCGGCAAATTATTTCTTGACAAAGTAAATCCTTCATCGCACAATGGCAATGAAGGATTTTAATCACACCAAAAGTATGTAGAGCGAGCTGTGATTTCACTTAGAAAGCTGTAGTTTGACTAACACTGCTCCGTGATAGTTTACCTCGGCTTCAAATCTGTTTTTGTAAATACCAATATCTTGTTGAGCCCAAAGGTTGCGGGCTTTATAGTTTCCTGAAAGGCCAAGTTCGCTGAAATCGATTCCAATCAATTTGATACTTTCAGTAGGTTCATCGCCCCAGTTAATCATTTTAACCGGGTCTTTTTCGGCAGTCGAACCTTTCCCTGTATAAAAAAGTCCAACTGCTTTCGAACCGTCAGCCAAATCTTTTGCCCAAACCTGGTAATCGTCGCCTTTTTTAATCAAACGAGCCTGCTGCCCCAAAACATCCTGATTCACACCAATTACCTCATCGTTCGTAATAAGGCCAAGGGTGAAATTATCGAGTTTATCCATTTCGCAACCAATGAGTAACGGCGACGAAAGCAACGACCAAAGGCTGATGTGCGCATACTGCTCATCAGGAGAAAGTTTGGTAGGCTTGGTATCTTTGCTCCAACCCACTTGACCGATAACCAGCATATCGGGGTCGTTCCAATGCCCCGGACCGATATTTTGGAAATTGTTGGTTTGAGTGAATCCCGTTCCAAGTACACTTTTCCAGCTATCATTTATATCGCCGGTTGTGCGCCAGAGGTTTCCGCCAACTTCGGCGCCCCAGTTCCAAACATCGCCCATTCCATACTGGCATAAACTGTAAACAATATCACGTTTCGATTTGACCAAAGCATCGTGCATAATGAAATATGGCTTTTTTAATTCTTCCAGCGAATTGTCTTTCTGAATCTGGCGATACGAGCACCAGTCGTATTTCAGGTAATCGACTCCCCATTTTGCCCAGGTCGCAGCATCCTGCTCTTCGTGCTGGTAACTCCCCAGAGCACGGCCACAGGTTTGAGGGCCGGGCGACGAATATATCCCGAAACGCATTCCCTGGGCATGAATGTAATCGCTCATTCCTTTAATGTCGGAAAACTTTTCGTTGGTCAGCAATTCGCCGCTTTCGGTGCGCTTTTCAGCCTGCCAGCCATCGTCGATATTGATAAACATCCAGCCATGTCCGCGTAATTTTTCAGAAATAACATCGGCTGCAGCTTTCACTTTATTCTGGTCAACCGACATACCTCCCGCATTCCAGCTGTTCCAGCCCATTGGTGGAGTAAGCGCGAGCAAATCGCCAACTTTTACGTCGATTCGGCCTTTTACTTCGCCCAAAGCATTCTTAACTTTTACATTCAGGGTATAAGTTCCCTTCTTTTCAGGAGTTGTTCCCGAAATAATGCCCGACGAAGCATCGAGTTTTAATCCGGCAGGTAAACCTTCCACCGAAACAGTTAATGGTTTTTTACCCGTTACCGGTATTGAAAAAATGAAAGGTTTTGAAGGTGTTGCACCAACAACTTTTGGATAGTTGATTTTGGGATATTCGCTCTCGGATGGGGTCAGGATTTTTGCATCACTAGCGATTACAGGAGCATTTGGAACAATTTTGGGAACCGTTTCGCCTGCATAACTAATTTTTGCATTGCCCCATACAGCCATTCCGCCACGCATTCCACCTTCTTCGCCTCCAACAGTTACGGCTACAAGTGCCAGTTTCTGAATGCCTTTTACATCAACATCGATGGGTTTAGCTTTGTCACCCTCTTTCATTGCACCACTCTGCCAAAGTATTTTCTTATCGCCCAGAACGAAAAATTCGACATCCGGCCGTTTTCTCATTTGAGGCGGCGCTGCTCCGCCAGCGGAAGCGCCACCTGGGCCAGCGGGAGTTGCATTACCACCGGGAGCCGGGGCTCCGGGGCCACCTCCCCTGAATTTCATTTCAGCAGGGCCAACCTCTGCCAGGAAACGAATTCCGGCACCATTCAAATCAATCAGGCATTTTGAAGGAGCCATTGTTCCAACTCCATTTTCAAAAGTGGTTCCCGAAACAATAAGCGGCGAACCCATCATTGTCTTATTCTTGGTTGCCTGCCCCATATCGAGATCAAACAACGACAAATTTAAATCGCTTACCCAGACAGATTTTTCCTGGGCCTTCGAGTAGCTGCACAACAGAAAGATACAGCATAAGGTTAAAAATTTCTTCATTGGTTTTGATTTAAAGTTTTGGCAATAGTTTCAACACACGACAACTGTAAAAACAGTTTATCAATGGAAAATTAAAACAGCCATTGCACAGAACAAAATCCAATCGAAGAACTGCACTATTTTACCGATAATTTCTCGGATTTTGAGTTCGACTTTAAACCATTAGAAAGCGATCTCCAATTCGCTTTTTTTATCCCATATTTTCTGAAGGACTTCTTTTCTATCAATTTTAACAACAATCAATTCAGAATTCCCGTTCCGCCTTATTTCCAGGTCGAAGCATTTGCCGAAAGCATGTATATTTCTTAGGTTCATGTAATTCCATCCAGAGGGTAGCCAGGGTGTAATTTTGAATTTATTGAACCCGATTGGCGTAAAACCAAACAAACCTTCGGTAATTGTTCTGCAATACAATCCGCTTTCGGCTGAAAGGTGTCGCTGGTTGCCTTCGGGCCATGCTTCAACCGGGTATGGAACATGATTGCCCAGCAACCGACGCGAGGAGTAGTAATTGAAATAAGGCATCACCTTATCGGTTGCACCGCCCACAAACAATCCGCGAAAAGCATATAATGTTGAACGATCCCAGAATGTTGTGCTGCCCGATTCGGTCAAAATTCCGTTTTCAGTCCAAAGCAACGGCGAAAACAGCGCTTTAATCGTTTCGTCTTTGCGCTCGAAAATCCCCATTGTCAGCGGCACACAAATCCACGCCCGCAACTTATCGTTTCCATCGAAATAGCGGTAGGTATTGAATCCCTGAACGGTGGCGCCAAAATAGTTGTCCATGTCCCGAGTTTGACAGTTGGGAAATAAAAAACCTCTGAAAGCCCAGTAAACACTGGGATTAATTTTTGAAATTTCAAAAGTGTAGTGAACAATCTTGACCTGTTTTATTGATAATTGGCCTGATTTACATAGGTTTGGATAACGAAAAATTATCCGGTATGTATATCAGGGTGACCACAAACAGTAAAGGCACCGCTTATTATCATTTGGTGGAGTCTTACCGTGATCAAGGCAAGGTCAGGCAACGTACGTTATTGTCACTTGGCCGTGTGGAAGATGGGAAGTTGGAACAGTTAGCCGAAGCCATCAGCAAGTACACCGATAAGATTTCTGTTTTCAATATGGCCAAAGATGTAGATGTAAAAGACACCTACATCCTTGGGCCATTGCTGGTATTGGAACGCATGATGAATGATCTGGGATTATCAGCATGTCTTTCGATGCTCCAAAGCAGGCACAAAAAACTTAAGTTCGATTTAAAGAAGGTCATCTTCACCCAACTCTGCTCCCGTTTTGTAAAACCTGTTTCCAAGTTATCGCTTTACGACAACTGGCTAGGCCGGATGTACCCGGGAATGGTAGAACATGACACAGCCATCCAGCACATTTACCGTAGCCTTGACCTGTTGCACGACCACAAGGATGAAATCGAGAAGTACCTGTTTACGTATGGAAAGGACCTTTTCACTATCAGCATAGATGTTGTGCTGTATGACCTGACCACCCTTCGGTTCGAAAGCACCCGGACTGATACGGGCGATCTTCGCCAGTTTGGGTACAGTAAGGAGATGCGCACCGACTGTACGCAGGTTGTTCTTGGCTTACTGACCGATACCCAGGGAATCCCTTTGTGCTTTGAAGTACACCCGGGAAATACTTTTGAAGGCAATACCCTGGATGGGATCGTTGACCGGATCAGTCAAAAACTGGTCATCCGCCGTTTTATCTTTGTGGCCGACCGTGGCTTGTTCTCCATGGACAACCTGGAACACATCCGAAAGCGCAACGGCGAATTTATCGTTGGTTTAAAAATGGGGACATTAAAACAACATATCCAGAAGGGTTTTTATGATCTGGAACGTTTCTCATGGATCACTCCCGACCTGGCTATATTTGAAACCACCCTGGGAGAAGACCGTTGCATCATAACCTGGTCGAGAACCCGTGCCGACCGGGACAGAAAGGCCCGGGAGGAGGTATTGGAAAAGATCAATCTGACACTGGCCTTGTCCAAACCAATCTCGAAAAAGTTCATTACCAACCGTGCCTATAAAAAATACCTGCTGGTTAAAAATGAAGCACAATGCACATTAAACCAGAAAGCGATAACTGAAGATGCCCGCAAAGACGGGTTCTTTGGGATCATCACCAATGTCAAAGAGATGTCAGGCACAGGGATCGTTTCAAATTACAAAGAGCTTTGGCGAATCGAAGATGCCTTTGGCGAAATCAAAGGCCTGTTAAAGAGCCGCCCGATGTTCCACTGGACAGATCAACGCATCATCGGCCATTTGATGCTCTGTTTCCTGTCCCATTTTTGTGAGGCGCACCTTACCAAACGACTCAGGGAGTCGGGGGTATTGCAAAGCTCGAAGGCAATGGACAACAAAATCATTAAAGAACGACCGCTGACAGCAAAACAGGCAATGGAAGAGTTGAACCAGGTAATGGCTATACCGATACAAATTAAAAAGGAAACAATATGGATCAGAACCGATATCCCTCCCAATGCAATCAAACTACTCAAAGCAATCGGGATGCCCGTGCCACCCAAAATAATACCGCAAAACCATAAAATGTAGTGGCACAAACCTATTTATGGCGTCTCTTGTCATTATATTACAATAAGTTACAAAAATCATCTGTCAAACTCGGGACTTATCGTTTCCGTCGAAATACCGGTATGTATTGAATCCCTGAACGGTGGCGCCAAAATAGTTGTCCATGTCTTTTTTCAGTTTGGCAGCACGTTCCAGATAGATTTTGGCCGTGTCCGATTTGCCTAATTCTTTTGCCAGGTTGGCCGAACTGATTAAGGCACCATAAGCCAGCGAGTTTGTCGATAAGTTATATTTTCCGGCAGGGAACCGGCCTTCCAGCTCGTCGGAATCGGAGCCAATGATGCCATTCGAGGCTTTTTTACGTTCAAGGTATTCGAGGCACCAGCGAACCAACGGCCACAATTCGCGTGCAACTTCTTCGTTTCCGTAGGCCAGCGAAAAACGCGATGCCCCATAAGCAATCATTGCTTGATCGCCTCGATCACCCGCACCATTCCAAATATCAACACCTTCAGCAATAATAGAGCTCGGAATCGGTTTGTATTCCGGGTTCATAAAACGGGCAAAATGCCGGTAGCTGTTTATAGCAGATTCGTTTCCTTCAAGATTTCCCAAATAGGGGAAAAACGGGTTGACATATTCAGCCTGATCGTTGGCCCAGATTGCGGCGTAGTATGCGCTGCCGCCGGGCCCGTGCATCAACCCGCCTTTGGTATCGTAAATACTTTCGGTGGCTCGTATTTTTGCAAAGGCAAATTCCTCGTTAATTGTGTCGTTTGGCGTTTCAGGAAGTCGTAAGCTAAAAGCGGGAGATGATCAAGTTATGTAAATAAATATTAGGAATTAGGTGCAATCATTGAGAATCACAAAAAATTAGCCCTTTCACCTGGAAACTGAGCAAAAGGGCTAATTCAACTACACTGACTAGCAACAAATATCAGCAAACATCTGGCCGGCAATATTGTAATGCAAATCTTTAAAGAAGAAATACTTATTTTACAATCCAGTCAGCCGAATCATTTCCATCAGCCGTTTTGATTTCCACTACGTTTTTGCCAGAAGCAAGCTTTACATTTTTCCAAACAACCGTTGCATAATCATCGGTCTTCATCGTTCCAACCTGCTTCCCATTAATGAAAAGCTTAGCAGAAGGGGCTGTTGTAAATGCGATGATGTCAGTAACATCTTCTTTCCTTTCGGTATAACCTTTTGAGCAAAGGTGAGTTGTTTTCACATTTTTATTCCAATTCGCCTTATACAGATAAAATGCATCTTTACGGTTTTTGCGGTCATAGGTCACCAACCCTTTGTCGTTGACATGTGGCGTATCTCCTTCTTTTCTGAAGTTCGAGCCAAAATCAAACATATTCCAGACAAAAGTTCCCCAGATATAATCCCGCTCAGCAATCATTTTAATATGACTGATATGGTAAGCTGTTTGTCTCTCCTGAGGATGCCAATTACTTGTTGCTGATGGTCTCGGATTTTCTTCCGGCACAAATTGTCCAACAAACTGTTTGATACTGGCGCCTGCACCATATTCACTAATCCCGATTTTTGCATTTGGGTATTTTGCGTGCCATTCGTCGAAATAAGGTCCAAAGTCCTCCACTTTGCTATAATACCAGCCAAAGTATTTATTCATGGCTATGGCATCGGTAATAAAATTGTAACTTCCCTCCTGAAAAGTAGCCGCAGTGGTCATTCTCGATGGATCTAATCGATGAGCCAATTCATTCAATTCAGCAGTTATGGCATCAAAGTCACCGGTGATTTCATTGAACACTCCCCAAAAGCAAATTGATGGGTGGTTGTAATTCTGGATGATTAGTTCTTTCATTTGAAGCTTCAGGTTATCATCAAAAGCTTCAGAATTGATGTAGTTTCCTACAAATGGAATTTCTTCCCAAACGATATAGCCACTTCTGTCGGCTTCCTGGAACATGAATTTAGCCTGAGGATAATGGGCCAAACGCAGCGCATTTACGCCCATCTCTTTAAAAAATGCAAAATCCGCACGATGGTTCTCTTCTGTCAGTGCTGACGCCAAACCATCCCAGTCCTGGTGGCGGCACACGCCTCTTAACTTCAAATGCTCACCATTGAGGAAAAATCCTTTATTCGCGTCGACATAAAAATAACGTATGCCAATATTTTCTTCAACGCGGTCTATTTCTTTTCCATTCCTCCTGAGTACAGTTACCGTTTTATACAAATAAGGGTCTTTCACCCCATTCCACAAATGCGGATTTTCAATCCCTATGTTACAAACAACCTTTTCATTGTTGATGTAAGGATTAGTTTGAGTAGAAACAATTTTATTATCCCGATCAAGGATTGAAAATACAACTTCACAGCCTTTATAATTCGATTTGGTAGACAGATAAATCTCTGCACGTAATTCTGCTCTCTTTTCATTTACCAACAGTTGATTAACAAAAACACCTGTTGAGCCATAATACAACGGTGATATACAAACATCTTCATCTGAAACGATGAGCCAGGCGTCGCGATATAAACCACCATACATGTTAAAATCGCCTCCCTGTGGCGCCACATCGAATCGCAACGAATTATCGCAAATCACATTAATGATGTTCTTTTCACCGTATTTGACGTAGTCCGTAATTTCATAGGTAAACGCATTGTAGGCTCCTTTATGTTCGCCTAAATGATTTGAATTGATAAAAACATTGGCGACACTGCCGGCTCCGTCAAATTTGAGGAAAAGACGTTTCCCATTATATTCCTTGGGTATTTCCAGTTCTTTACGATAAGAGCCGTACCCCCTGCGGTAGCCACGGTCCGACATAAAATCTTCGCGGTTCCAGGTATGAGGCAAATCAACAGGAGTTCCTAATTCAGGAGCCCTGCCCCAACCAAATCCCACCGGGCTTTCAATTCCGGGTTTAAAAGTCCATTTCGCGCTTATTGATTTAACTTCCCTTGCATGAACATTTGCAGTAAATAAAGTTACAAACAGTATTAAACACGATAGAAATAGTAAATTTTTGTATTTCATATTTTTAAGTTTTGATTCATTTTTTACTGAGGATTGGTAGGCAAGCCCATTTCTGGTTGTGCATCTCCTGAAGCACTCAGTTTAAAGATCATGAACTGCTGATTTTCTTTTGTGTATGGTCGCCAGATTTCTTTGCCTTTCCCATTTGGATCACCAAATTTCACAAAATTCGTCCAGGCATCCACAATATAGTCCGATAATGCATTATCCCCTTCGGTAAAAGGTCTCCAAGAGGTACCCAGTGTATGAAACACATACCACAACTCTGCGGAGTGAAAGGCCTTAGCAGTGTCTCCGGGTAGTTCACGTATAAACTCATAGGCATAAGCTTTGCCCCCTTTTTCGTTCCGAAGCTTGCAAAATTGTCCTAACCCGGTAGTCATTCCCCCCATATCATCCTTATTATAGCCAATGATATAAGGGACATCAGCAATTTGGTTCTTACGCGTAGCTTCACTGAAATTGCTTGATAATACATATCCGTCTATCACTGGTTCCATCATTCCACCTATTCTCTTCTTCCTGGCCCGGTTCATTAGAGCCAAAAGAGAATCCGCTGGAGCTGCACGCATGGCTTCCAGGTTATTATAACCGCCAAAATCCATTAACTCTTTTCCTGCTTTTTCTGCATCCTTCAATTGGGTTCCACCCAATAAAGACTTGTCTGAAACACCACCTCCGCTTTGCATAATCGCCTTTTGTATCAAGTCTTTTGATAAAGGCGAAGATACAAGCGATTGTACGCCCATAGCGCCAGCGCTCTGCCCCAGAATGGTAATGTTATTCGGATCGCCGCCAAATTGCTGAATGTTGTTTTTTATCCATTTTAATGCGGCAATCATGTCTAAAAGACCATAATTTCCTGAAACACCTTTCGTATTATCGGAAGAAAGGTCGGGATGCGCGAGAAAGCCGAAAATATTAAGCCTGTAGCCTATTGTAACGAGAATTACCCCATGTTTAGCCCATTCTTCACCACCCAAAAACTGCTTTTCATAACTGTATCCGGATGCAAATGCGCCACCATGTATATACATTGCCACTGGCAATGCAGCTTTCATTTTTCCGGGCGAGGTCGTATAAATATTCAGATAAAGGCAGTCTTCGCTGTTTTTATGACCATCTTCAGTGAAAAATTCTTTGTAGTAGAAACTTCCGGGCTGACGAGCAGATTGCATAGCAGCAGGCCCATAAGTATCGGCCACTTTAACTCCCTGCCATGGAATTACCGGCTGCGGTGATCTCCAGCGCAAGTCTCCAACGGGAGGTGCAGCGTAAGGGATACCTTTAAAAATATACACACCGGGAACCTTGGTCGGAATACCTTGTATCTTTCCACCTTCAATTTTCAAGACTGGATTATCACCTGCGATACATGACGTTATTGAAATTAGTATGATACTAATAATAAAAAATAGATTCTTCATTTCTGATGTATTAAAATTTACATAATACGGCAATGGAGTTTATATATTAAAAAAGTCAGTGGATATATTAACATATATCCACTGATATTTAGCCTGTTAATAGCCGTCATTTTGCTTCATTGCCGCACTAATATTTAAATCGATCTGACTTTGAGGAATAGGGAACAGAACATTATAATCCTGAATATTCAACCCGGGATTTTTGGGGTTATTGTTGTATTTTCTGACTCGCTCAATAAGCTTGCCCATTCGTCGCAAAGTGATGTGACGAAACTCTTCTCCATAAAGTTCTCTGGCTCGTTCATCCAACACATAATCCAGATCTGCTTTTGAAGCATCAATAGGTTTTGCATTTGCCCTGGTCCTGATTAGGTTAATATCTGCTGCTGCCAGATCTTTCTTCCCTAAACCAATATAAGCTTCAGCACGAAGGAGTATGGTTTCAGCAAGACGAATTACATAAACATCTTTATGATTAGATCCACCACCTGCCGTTGCCGGATTCGTAAAATGGTGAAGCGGGTCGGCATGCTTCAGGAAGTAGGGATAAATATATTGGCAGGTATCTTTTATCGCATCCCTTGACCCTGCAGGGTAAAGACTGAAATCAATTTTTTTCTTGTTAAATTTGGATGCAGGATTATCGAAATAGAAGTCACGTTTTATCATGTGTTTCGCATTACGAATATCATTTTTCCAATCGCTTTTCCAGATGTCATAGGCTGCATAATTTGTTGGGCGGATCCATGATACCGGCCTGCCTATGCTATCAGAATAACCAGTATATACACCATTGACTAAATCGCCCCTGAAAGCTTTAAACCCATCAGGCGTATTTCCCATTCTGAAATAGGCAGGGCCCCAGGCTCTTTCTCCCGGGAAACTACTTCCTCCTGTAATTAATGGCTCAAACTGCATTACCCAAATGGATTCCGTATTTTCGGCAAGATTTTGATTGCCATAAGCAAATAGATCTAAAAAAACATCTCCTGAGCCAAACACGTCAACAGTTGATCCGAAACGTTTTGTCATCAGCGCATAGCCTGCTCCATCAATTACTTTTGAAGCCGCATTTACTGCTTCCTGATATTTTCCTTCAGTGATATAAAGCTCACTCAACAGATGCAAAGCTGCGGCCTGGGTAATCCTGCCTGGAGCCTCCTCCTTACCACGGGTCGGCAAGTTTGTAGCAGCAAATGTTAGATCTTCTTCCATTTGTTTATAAATATCGGCCTTGGGGACTCTTACAAAATCAGTTTTTGCAGTATTTATCACCTCGGTTACAAGTGGTACATCCCCGTAATAGGAAACCAGCATACGATAGGAAAAAGCCCTAAAAAACATTGCTTCGCCTAAAAAAGCATTTTTCTGTGCGTCGTTTGTCCAAATTGCGGCGTCAGCAGCATTAATGCCTTTAATCAATGCGTTAGCCTTCTGTATAATCTCGTAATTGTATGACCAATAATGTGCCATGTTGGCATTTGAAGAAGTGAGATAGGTTTTATAATTACTTAAAAAGGTTGTAGAATTAGGATCCTCACCATGATAAGCAATATCCGTTCCCACACCTCCAAGGTTTGTGACTAATTCAGGCTGGCCTCCTGCTTCAAGGTACCAGTCATTTCGAAATTTAGTATGTAATCCGGATATTCCCGTCCGAATTCCGGATACCGTATTATAAGTATTATCGGTTGAAAGGAAATCAAGAGCTGTCTCTTTAAGTACATCTTTCGAGCAGGATGAAACCATCAAAACCGGAATAATAGTAAGCAGAAATAACCCCTTACCCAATATATTGATATATTTTTTCATTGTTCTTTGTAATTTTTATTCATGATTATCAAGCTGTTTTTTGATCAGTCAGGTTAAAACGTTAATCTAAAACCTGTCGTAATATTTCTATTCATCGGAGAATTGTCCGTTCTCGCTGTCGTAGCATCGCCTGTTAACGAAGCATTGCTTGTTCCTACTTCGGGATCCCAACCCGACCATTTGGTCCAGGTGTATAGATTTTTGCCGGATACAAAAAACGAGCAATTATCTATTTTTAAACTTTTTAGTAATTTAGAATTGAAATTATACGATAGAGAGACATCCTGTAACCGCACAAAGCTTCTGCTTTCATAAATTCCACTCTGTACGGCAGGCGCGTTATAGACTCCAGTTGCATTATTTACCCCATTGTCTGGTGTCCAATACTGACGAACGGCAGAACCGTTTATCCGATACACATCGTCAGAACGCCAGGGCACATTAGTAACAGCAGAGTTATCAGCTATATAATAACCATTACCTCCCTGTATGGAGTTAATAAGGAATGAAAATGTGAAATTTTTATAAGAAAATTCATTATTTATACTGAATCGGTAGTTTGGTGTTTTATACCCTATGATAGTCCGGTCGTTGGTTGGATCAATAACACCATCTTTATTTTGATCGACATATCTAAACTGACCGGGATACCAACCAGAAAGAGTTTTATGGTCATACAGTTCCTGTTCTGTCCATACTCCACCAGCCATCTTATAATCATAAATTGCGCTTATTGGTTCACCTACAAACCATGAATTCCCAACATCTTTATCATTGTCGCCTCCGTAGAGTTTGGCGATTTTATCTCTGTTAAGCGAGAATGTGAAGTTACTTTTCCAACTAAGCTTACCTTTGATATTAATTGTATTTAATTGTAACTCAATACCTTTATTGTCAATTCCTCCAATATTTGCCCAGATGTTGGAATATCCGGAAGCGGGGGGAAGCGCTCTTTTAACCAAAACATTGGTCGTCTTAGACTTATAAACATCTATCGAGCCGGAGATTCTATGGTCGAGGAATGCATAATCCAGTCCTAAATTAAATGAAGAGGTAGTTTCCCATCCCAGGCTTGCATTTCCGATAGTACTTGGATAAACAGCAATAGCCGACGAAGAGCCATAGACATAAGAATCAGCAGTCATTCGCGAAAAGCTTGAATATCGACCAATTCCCTGATTCCCATTTTTCCCGTAAGAGGCCCTGACTTTTAGATAGATCGTTTCCAGCACATTTTTTAAAATTGGCTCTTCTGAAGCAACCCAACCTAATGAAAGCGATGGAAAGTTGGCAAATTTATTGTTTTCGCCAAATCCGGAGTAGCCATCTCGTCTTATGGTGCCTGTAAACATGTATCGGTTTTTATACGAATAGTTAACCCGTGCCATATATGAAAGACTATTTTCTTCCCATGCTCTCGATGCAGCAGTTATGACTGTTCCCAGTGCTACGTTATTGTATCCAAGCACCGGATTTTCGAACCCTTGGGCGTTAATAGAGTCACTTTGAGCCTTTCGGTTTTCACGACTAAACAACAGGGTTGCATTTATTTGATGATTGCCAATTGTTTTCAAATAAGTAACGATATTGTTAACAATTGCATTTCTTTCTTCAGAAGGATTCTTAATCGCTTGGCCTTTGTTTCCTGAACCTTCAGGAGTTGTGACCGGGTAAAATATCCGATTGTTTCTGGTTGAAAAGTTATTCGAATAGTTTAATTCATACGTTAACCCTTTTACCCATGGCACTGTTATTTTAGCATTGCCAACAAGAAAGAGATTATTTCTGACATCACTGTTTTGAACATATAAATTACTAAGAGGGTATCGCATATAGGTTTCCCCTGTAAGGTACATGTCATAATTTGGGGAGCCAATCTTATTGTTTGCAAGAGGGCTTGCTGTTCGGGCTGAAGCAAGACTCGCTTCAATCCCTGAATAATCGCGATAAGAATAGGATGTAATTATACCCAGTGTAAACCAATCGGTAACTTTACTTTCAACATTACTATTCAAAGTAATTCTCGAAAACTCATCGTTCAGTTGAATTCCTTTTTCATTGGCATAAGAGCCTGATACGAAATAACTGCTCTTTTGTGTCTTCCCGGAGAAACTTAGGTTATAGTTTTGAATTGGAGCAACCCGCGTAACTTCATCAACCCAATCAATCTCATTGCCTGCAAGGTAATTGTCTCTTTCTTCTTGAGTTCTTAAACGGGCGGCAACTACGTTTTTATCAGTAATGTCAGGTCTCACTGGTTTTCCTGCCGCGCTTGTAGGATTAGTTTTATACCATTTATATAAATCCTGCTGGTAATAGTAATCAACATTTCTAATGGCATATTCATTTCCATTCATCACTCTCATCGGGTTGTTTGTCATGTCCTGAAATCCATACGACATATTAAACGATACTGATGGTTTTTCTGACTTCCCTTTTTTGGTCGTGATGAGCATTACACCATTTGCTGATCTTGATCCATAAACAGCGGCAGAACTGGCATCTTTCAAAATATCCACCGATTCGACGTCACTAATATTAATGTCGGCAATATCGCCATTGTAAATAATACCATCACGTACAATTAGTGGTCGGTCGTTGGCCGATAGGGATGTTTGGCCCCTGATCGAAAGATTTGGTTCGGCACCCGAAAGGCCGGTTCCCTGAATATTAACACCTGCAGAAGCTCCGGATAATGCCTGCAAAAGATTTGTGTTTGATTGAGCAGCTTTTCCACCCACAGATACTCTGTCAACAGAGCCAGTTAAATCGCTTTTTTTCTGAGTACCATAGCCAATGGCCACAACTTCCTCGATGCCAACAGTTTCTTCGGCCAGCTGTATGTCAATTTTTGTTTTTGCACCAACGGCAACCTCTTGCGATTTCATCCCGACGAATGAAAAGACGAGGGTACCAGTTGTTGGAACATTAGCCAATGTGTAATTTCCATCAAAATCAGTAATCGTACCTGTTGTTGTACCTTTTACAACTACTGAAACTCCCGGCAATGGTCCGCCGGAAGAATCGGTTACCTTACCCGAAATCGATTTTTGCTGCTGCGCTCCGTTAGATTCTTTCCCAATATTTTTTATTTGTTGTCCTGATGGATTGATCAGAATGAGGTTGTTTTCGGTAATGGAATAGTTAACGCCCTCTTTTCCAAACAACATTTTCAGGATGTTTTCAACTACTTCGTCTTTTACCCGAATGCTCACTTTTTCGTCGAGGTTAACTTTTTCGTTTTCATAAATAAACCGGTATTCCGACTGAGCCTCAATCTTTTGCAGCACTTCTTTAATTGAAGATCCCTGAACATCAATGGTCAGCTTTTTGTTTTGAGAATAAACCGTTGCAGTTACCTGCACCGTAAAAAGGATGATTAAGACGGCAGTTAGTTTCATAACCAACAAAAGTTTTTTGGGAATAGGATTGGTGTCCTTCCCCGATTCATAATTTTTTTTCATAGTTTTGTATTGCAATTAGTTAATTACCCTGATTGAGTGTTCGTAGCACGCAATCCGATTATCTAAAACACAGACGGGAGATGCGCTAACATCTTCCGTTTTTCATTATTTCTCTCTTAGTTTGATCTCCTTTCCGTTTAGTTCATACGAAATTGAACTCAGCTGGCAAAGAGCATTCAATACATCCAACACGGTTTGTTCCCTCAACACGCCGGTATAGTGAATTTTCTGTCCCAACGATTCGTCACTCAGCATAATTTGTACATCGTACCAACGCTCCATGTATTTGCAAACATCAGCAAGCGACATGTTTTCCATGTACAATTTGTTCTGCATCCAGCTCCTAGAGTGCGAAATTTCGCCTTTGGCATACGTAATCTGGTTCGAAGTCTTGTCCAGAACAGCCATTTCTCCAGGCTTTAAAACCAAATCTGTTGCACCAACTTTACTCAATTCAACCTTCCCTTCAAACAACGAGGTTTGCGCTGACTGATCGTCGGGATAAGTGCTTAAATTGAATTTAGTTCCCAGGACCTTCACTTTTAAGCCATCAGTGGTTAGTATCTCAAATGGCTTATTGCTTTTAGCCACTTCAAAATAAGCTTCTCCGCTAAAATCAACTTTCCTGATTTGACTAACTTTATCGTAGTGATAATTAAGATTCGATCCGGCATTGAGTTTTACCAACGAACCATCGGGCAAGGTAACCTCCGAACGGCTTCCGTAAGTAGTGGTCATCGAAATTGCCGCTTCTGAAGTGAAAAACAGATCGGTAAAAAAATTAAGGCTTACAAAAATAAGTAACGAGGCAGCCATCCCTGAAAAAACAAGGCTAATATTCCGAATCCGGCGGGTTCGTGAGTTTCGGAATCCAATCTCAGAATCAACTTTTTGCCAGGCTTCGTTGGTATCAAATTTCCTGATAACGAGAGCATCAGCCGACACATTCCATATTTTTTTATAGTTATTGAGTTCAGCTTTATTCTCAGGAGACGACTCTGCCCAATTGCTTAATTCACGGTTGGTTGCCAAAAATTGGCCTTCCTGAGACAAGTGATCGACAATATGCTCTCCGATTGGAAATTTCTCATCCATGATGTATTCATTTTCTCAAATGACACATCAAAATAGAAAAGGTCCTATCTTAAGCAAGTTTTTTTAATGAAAAAGTTGCAGCAGTTTTCAGAAGCAGAGAATAGTTATTAGTCATTAGGAAAAAGAGTACAGAAGAAATGTCACTTATTCTCTTTTTCCTAATGACCAATGACCTTTTCCCCTTATCACTCAAACGCTTCGTTCAGTTCAAGGCAAGCTTTCAGGTATTGTAACGATTTCCAGATTTGATTTTTGATTGTTTTCACCGAAACACCCAATTCATCAGATATTTCCTGCTGTTTCATTCCGTCGAAACGGCTTTTCATAAACACATCCTTGCTTCGGGCAGGTAATTGCTCGATGCACTTATAAAGTGCGACGCTAAATTCAACCTGCTCAATCGGGCTTTCGTCAACCGTTTCTTCCTGGAATGGAATACTTTCCATCGTCTTTCTACGGTTATTTTCAGCGCGAATGTAATTTAATGCCGAATTTCGGGACGCCTGGTACAGATATGCCGAAACACTCCCTTTAATCTCCAGTTTGGTTCGGTTCATCCAAAGCCGAACAAACAAATTCTGAACAATGTCTTCGGAAGCCGTGTAACTCTGTGTTAGCTTGAAAACAAACAGGCAAAGCCGATTATAGTAGCGAATAAAAAGCTGATTATAACTCCAATAGTCATCTCTTTTTATTCCTGAAATCAAGATATGATCGGCAATTTCCATTCCTGAAGTTCGAAGTCTGTGGATTAATCATTCAAAGCAACAGAAAAATTTTGGATTAACAATTCGATGCCATTGGATTACTTACAGGTTTCACCTTGAGGTGAAACCTGTAACAAACTATTCAAACTCCAGTCCGCCAAAAAAATCGGGTGTATGAAAGGCTGGTTTTTCGGTATCTATTTTAGTCCACGATACAAAGTGCGGAACACTCAATTCGTCGCCACATTTGTAAAAATTTCCGCGCATTTTCTTGCCTTTTACAGGCATTAAATTGTGTTTGAAAAATACTTTCCACGGAATGGCTACGGTAATTTTCCATTGAGTTTGTTCTTTCTTTTCGTGGAATGTTGTATTTCCCAGCGTCGAAATTCGCCTGATCGAATTGATCACCTCATCAGACGCATGTTCGGTCGGGTCGCCTTTTTTGCGAAATCCCAGCAATGCTGTACCTATACAATTCATTTCCAGGTTGTAGTAAATATCGTTTCGGTCGGGCGAAAGAAAAAACTCGACACAACTGTCGGTCCATACTTTACCATTGTTCGCGCCCTGTTCGGCTTTTACCGACTGTTCGTTTACTTTATACTGAAGGAACAATTCGTTGTCGTTGTATGCAATTTGCACCTCAACATCGGGCAAATACGGAAACTCTTCCCAGTTAAGGGTTTCGAGTTTCAAGCCAGGCACATCCTGATCGAGGGTTTCCGAAACAAGTTCGAGCGGAGGATTCGAAAAGCCTTCCAGTATTTGATGAACTTTCATTGTTTTTTGAGTTGATTCGTTTGTTTGATTTTTCTTTTGAGAATTGGCGGCTGAGCTCTGGTTAAACCAGCCCAGCAACAGCACTACGCACAATAGCACACATTTCATCGTATTGTTCCTCCATGCTGGTCAGCAATTTGTATTGAGCCAGAGTTCGTTGGTAATTGTGTTCCGGACTTTTGATTTTGTAATACTTATCGCCGTCAATGTAATCCATCAGAAAGCGTAAAACCTGTTCGTAGGTAATGTATTTGGCAGAGAAAGCGAGGTATTCCAATTCTTTTTCGGTTAAAAAACTAATGGCTTGCGATAAATATCCTTCGGCAAAACCTTTAAAAATTGAAAGATCGCACGAAACGGCATCCAGGTTTTCATCGTCTTCGGCGCCGGTGTTGGTGTACGAGCGCATCGCATCGCCAAAATCGTTCAGGCAAGTGCTGTTTAGCACCGTATCCAAGTCAATTACACACAACACCTCACCATTTTTATCGAAAAGAATGTTGTTAATTTTGGTGTCGTTGTGGGTAACGCGGGTAGGTATTTCTCCTGATTCTACAAGCTTCCAGAAGTTGAGCATTTCCTCTCGCCGACTCTCAATCCATCCAATTTCTTCTTCCAGTTTGGCTTTCCGGCCAACCGGGTCTTTTGCCAAAACAGCATCCCATTGGTTGAAACGGTAGCGGATATTATGAAATCCGGGCAAAATATCAGTCAGCGGTTCTTTCAGATCAGAAACCATCGACTGGAACAAACCAATTCCTTTTCCTCCTTGGTAAGCAAGTTCAGGAGTTTTAGCTGCCTGATAGGTTATTGTATTGTCGATAAAAACACAAGCCGCCCAGTATTCGTCTTCTTCATCCAGAAAATACAATTTACCATCGATTGCCTGGATGATAGTCATAGCCTGACGTGCTGGATCGCCATTTTGAGCAACTACTTTTTTACGGATGTGGGCACAAACCTTTTCTATATTTTCCATCATAGCAGGAACATTGGTAAATATACGCTTATTCTTCCGCTGTAGCAGGTAATTGGGAGTTTGGTCGCCAACTGTTTGAATGATAAAGGTATCGTTAATAAATCCTTCTCCCATTGGGTTTACTTTCTCAACAACTCCTTCGAGCTTAAATTGAGCAGCAATTTTGAGCAGTTCCATCATTATTAGGTTTTATATTTAGTTTCGTCCAAAGATAAACTCCTTTTCAAAGTTTCACTACACTCTCATCAATTAAATGGAAACAAATTAAGTTCGAAGTTTAAAGAGTTGCGTGTTCCGGGACTTGTGTTACGAGTTAATTGTTTTCAGCGTAACCCGAATCCCGAAACCCGTAACCTTTTACAAAATTGAGGTCGACCCACTAATCTTTCCTCAATTGTATGGACAAATCGCTTTTTTTATGGAAAATTTTCCGCAATTGATAACCAAATACCTGCGATGAGTTCGTGGCCATTGTATTTTTACTATTTTTGAAACTGCCTAAATTTTACAGTAATAATAAACTAAACCATTTATGCTCAAAAAGATTGGAAATTTTTTCCGAAAACATCTAATCATTCTTCTATTCAGCTCATTTGTCGTTGGAATTCTGGTGGCTGTTTCCATAAACAAAACCATTGAGTATACCTCAACTGACGAGTTTTGCGCCTCGTGCCACGTTCATCCGCACGTTTTTCCTTCATGGAAACTATCAGCACATTACGACAACAAGGGTGGAATTCAGGTTCACTGCGTCGATTGTCATCTTCCGCCCAAGGGACAAGGCTACCTTATAGAAAAAACAAAGCTTGGACTGAAGGACCTTTATGGTTATCTCACCAAAGATTCGGCTGAATTTAACTGGGAGATGAAGTCTGAACTGGAACATGCCGTGAAATATATCCCGAACGCATCATGCAAGCATTGTCACCAAAACCTGTTCCCGAAAAATTTAGTGGACGCAGGCATCGCAGCTCACCTGTATTACGAAAATAACGAGCAGAAGCTGGATTTGCAGTGCATCAGTTGCCACCTCGACGCCGGGCACTATAACCCAAATTACAAACATGGCAAGATGACCGGCATACCTGGGCAAGCCGACGGCAATACCGACAGTTCGAAACCCGCTTTTGAACAGGCAGCCAGCGTAACAACTTTTGCCGACTACACCGAACAGATTCCAGGCACATCGGTATCATTTAAGATGATAGCTATCAAAGGTGGCACATTCAACATGGGCAGCCCCGAAAAAGAACCTTTCCACCAAGCCGACGAGTCGCCGGTACGACAGGTTACAGTCAGTCCGTTTTTCATGGCCGAAGTGGAAACAACCTGGGAAGAATACTGGGCATTTTACGGCAACACAATGAGCGAAGGACGCACTCCTCCCGAACAGATTTATGCCAATAATAGTAACCCGAACGTGGATGCCATTTCAGGCCCAACCCCACCTTACGGGCGACCGGACCAGAACTGGGGATTTGGCAACCGCCCGGCAATCACCATGACCCATTATGCAGCGGAGACTTTCTGCCAGTGGCTTTCAAAGAAAACCGGCAAAAAGTATCGCCTGCCTACCGAAGCCGAATGGGAATACGCGGCTCGCGGTGGCACGGAAACGCCTTATTTCTTTAATGGTGACCCGAATAAATTTTCAAACAAAGGATTTTGGCGTAAATTTTCGGGCGCCGATACCGACCCGATTTCGCAGTACATCATTTATGCAAACAATGGAAAAGGCAAATCGCATTTGCCCGAAGAGGTTAAGCCTAATCCGTTTGGCCTGAAAAATATGCTTGGCAACGTAATGGAATATTGTGCCGACCGCTATGCACCCGATGCTTATGCCAAAAACAGCGGGAAAGTGACAAACCCACTCGTAACCGAAGGCGAAGAATGGGTTGTGCGCGGGGGCAATTATGTTTCGGATGCTGCCGACGTGCGTGTAGCAGCCCGCGACCACAGCCAACACGACGCATGGCTGAAAACCGATCCCCAGCAGCCTAAAAGTATCTGGTGGTATTCTGATGTTAAAGGTATCGGGTTTAGGGTTGTTTGTGAGCCCGACAATACATTAAAAATTCAATAGATAACTGACTAACCATATTAAAAATTTATCCGTTATGAAAAAAGGTGTTGACAGACGTTCATTCTTGAAAAGCTCGGCTTTGGCCGGGGCATTGGGCGCAATTGGTACAGGAAGTGTTGCAGCGTTAACATCGTGCAGCAGTACTCCAAAAACACAGCCATTAAAAGAGGCTGGCTCTTATTACTTACCCAATCTGGTTGATAAGGCTTCAGACGGCAGACCGTTGAAAGCTGGGATAATCGGCTGTGGAGGGCGAGGCTCCGGCGCAGCGTTTAATTTCCTCAATGCAGCTGATAATGTTACTATTGTTGCTTTAGGAGATACTTACGTCGACCGTTTGGAAGGGCTAGCTGAAAAGCTGAAAAAAGAGAAAAATATCGATGTTGCAGCCGACAAAAAATTTGTGGGACTCGACGCTTATCAAAAAGTTATTGACAGCGACGTGGACGTAATTATTACCGCCACGCCACCCAATTTCCGCGCCGAAATTTTCAAGTATGCAGTGGAAAAAGGTAAACATTGCTTCCTCGAAAAACCGATTTGTGTTGACCCGGTAGGTTACCGCACCATTGTGGCTACAGCTAAACAGGCTCAGGCAAAAGGACTTTGCGTGGTAACCGGCACACAACGCCACCATAAACGCGATTATGTTGCTTCTTATGAACAAATCATGAACGGGGCTATTGGCGAAATAACCGGTGGAACTGTTTACTGGTGTGGAGGTATGCTCTGGTACAAGGACCGCGCTCCGAAATGGTCGGACCTTGAATGGATGATCCGCGACTGGGTAAACTGGGGATGGCTTTCGGGCGACCATATTGTTGAACAGCACGTGCATAACCTGGATGTATTTACTTGGTTTTCAGGGTTAAAACCAAAGTCAGCACTTGGATTTGGCTCACGTCAGCGCCGCGTTACCGGTAACCAGTTCGACAATTTTAGCGTCGATTTTGAAATGGAGAACGGGATCCACATTCATAGCACTTGTCGCCAGATCAATGGAACTGAAGGCGGTGTCTGGGAATTTATTCAGGGCACTAAAGGTTCATGGACTTCCGACGGGCACATCATCAAAGACCTGAAAGGCAACGAAATATGGAAATACGACTACGAGGCCGAAAAATCCAAATTCAAACAAACCGACCCGTACACCCTGGAACATGTGAACTGGATTAACCATATCCGCGCCGGAAAACCAATTGAACAAGCTTCTGAAACAGCTGTTGCCAACATGGCTGCTATCATGGGGCGCGAATCGGCTTACTCCGGGAAGAAAGTCACATGGGACGAAATGACTGCTTCGCCGCTCGACCTTTTCCCGAAAGATATTGACATGACAAAAAGTATGGCTGCCGCCAAAGAAGGATACGGTGCAGGAAAAGAATTTAAACTGCCCGAATTTATTCACATTGCCGGAACGCCGCAGGGAAACCAAACACGATAAGGTATGCCGCTTAACAGAAGATCTTTTTTAGGAACAGCAGCTTCGGGGGCAGCATTAGTTGCGTCAGGCGGATTTCTTTCTTCTTTCATGTCTGTTTCAGGGTCTGTTCAATCCATTTCTCCTGAACTAAAAATTTCGTGTCAGGAAGGAGTTGCTCCAGGGAAAAGCCTGGGCGAAAAGCTCGATTTCATGGAATCGCTCGGAATCGTTGGTTTTGAGCCTTGGGGTGGCGGACTTGAAAAAAGAGTGGAAGAAATACAAAAAGCGCTGCAAAACCGAAAGATTTCGGTTAGCGCCATCTGTGCTGGTTTCGAAGGATGGTTAATATCTGATGATCCTGCAATTCAGAAAAAATGCATGGATTCGATGAAAACCATTATTGTGGCTGCAGGAACACTCGGTTCAACCGGACTGATTTTCGTACCTGCATTCAACAACCAAAAATCGCTTCCAGACAAAGACGCCCGCGAGCTTTTAATCGGGCAAATGAAAGAGCTGGGCGATTTTGCTCTCCGGAACAAAACCCGCATCTTGCTCGAACCGCTTAACCGTCAGGAATGCTATTTCTGCCGTCAGGTGGCTGATGGGGCTTCTATTGTGCGCGATGTAAAATCAGCCGGTGCAGCCGTTATGGGTGATTTCTGGCACATGACATGGGAAGAAACCAATGATCGTGGAGCATTCATTTCAGCCGGCGATTACCTTCACCATGTGCATATTGCCAGTCGCAAACGGCGCAAAATGCCCGGAGAAGATGGTGATGCCGATAATTACATCAATGGTTTTAAAGGTCTGAAGGAAATCAACTACAAAGATTTTGTGAGCTTTGAATGTGGCTCGGTTGGTGATCCAAAATTGACTTTACCAGCCGCAGTAAAACTGATGCGCGAACAGTGGGAAAAAGCCTGATTCTGCACAAAGATTCAATCAATTCGACTCAAAATAAAACCCCGGATTCATTAGAATTCGGGGTTTTCCGTATTGTTTCAGGCCATCCAAACTACTCAATCCTATAGTTCACCAGTATATTCCCCGGAGAACCAACAACAAGATTATACCATGAATTGGCATCGTTATATTTGGCAAGGGTAAAACTGGTATCACCATCCAACGGCATTCCCTTTATTACCGCACCATTTTTATCAAGCAGGTAAACTTTGTTTTCTCCTTTTATAACAATCCCAATTTTCATGCTCCCATTCATCGGACAAATAACCGGTGTATCCGAAATAACATCACCAAAAGAATGCTCGCCTATTTTTTTCCCATCGGCAGCAAAAACAGACAGTTTTTTCCCATCAGCAAAAATGTATTCGGGAGAGCCATTCCCATCCAAATCCTGAGCAACAAAGCGATGCGCGGAGCCAAATTTACCCAACTCTTTGATCTCCGCCTGCCCCGAAAAATCAGTAATATGAACCCTTCCTGATTGATCGCTCGAAATTAAACGAGCATTCCCGTCTCCCGAAAAATAAACCGGGTTCGACGATCGCACAAAAGGTTCTGGTTGTCCATCGCGCTTTTTCCCTTGCCTGTCGAGGAAGTAAATATTTTGCTTGTCGTAAACAACCAGGTAATCTTTTCCACTAATGTTATAATGCTGAACCGGCTTTGTAACTTCACTTTCTGTTCCTTCGAAATTCCACTTTGGTATTAACTTCCCGAAAAGATCATAGAGGTAAATCATTCGATCTTCGCCTGCAATAACAAACCGGTATTCACGACTGTCGTTGTATTCCAGTACAGAAACCCCGTTTGAGGCCATCGATTTTAATGTTACCGGGAATTTACCAACCTTATTACCCATTCTGTCAATGCAAAACAATTGTGTTTTAGTATTAAACATATACTGAAACTTATTGTTATGAAACAAGTCGATTTGATGAATATCTGAAATAATTTCACCAGGTACTTTTACAGTCCAAAGTATCTGCCCTTCCTTATTTATTAATGAAACATTATTCTGGTCGTCGCACACAATCACTTCTTTATTGGGTAAATCTTTGTGATTAAGCACAACAACAGGTTTTTGTGCAAGCTTACCTTCTAACCGGATTTGCCATGTAGCCTGAGGTTCTTCTTTTATGGCCGGATCAAATTTAAGCGAAACCTGATTTTTCACCATTTTACCAGCAACCGAAAACTGCCATATAAAAGCGCTGAATTTCCGGATTACATCTTCACTTTTTGTTATCGACTCGCTTATTTCGGGTCTTAAAAGCGCATTTTTCAAATGAAATACCTTTGGAACTTTGGCATACAAATAAAAATTAGGTTTCAATTGCGATTCTCTATTGTTCGACTTATAAATCGAGTCGTTAACCAATGTCTTCCCTACTGTTAAATTCTGAAGATAATTATTCATTGCAGGCAAGTTATCACCACAAATTAGATAATTCGAATAAATAGCATAGTATTGGGAGTTTATGTCCGAGAAAGCCTTTCCGAAAAGACATTCGGCCATATTTCCAAAGGGCAGATGAAAAATCTCTATCTTCTTTTTCCCAGTTGAGAACTCAGTATGCATAGTTTCATCTCCGGTTTTTCCGGAATTTCGAAATTCATTAAACATTTTTCCTAGTCTCTCATTAGCTTCTGAGGAATTGACAAGCTCAGCAACGAAGAAACGGTTTTGGTACGGATCTGATTTATTAATGGAGGTATAAACACCTGCAACCTGCGAACCAATCATTTCTTTAATAAATCGTTCCAGATCAGTATTTGTCTTACTTTTAAATTCAATCAGACTTGTCTCACGCGGATAAAAGTTTCCTTTGGTACGCAAATAGCTTTCATACTGATCGATATATTGTTTTGGATTTCGAAGATTTAGAGCTACAAAAAATGACGCGTTCGATGGGACAGCCCCGTCAATTGTCAATTTCAGAGCTTCTTGATTATGAAAAATATTAAGATAATTATCACTCGAATCTTTGGTTACACTGTATCCTGAAAAATCAAGAGATTTTGAATTCGCCAACAAATCGAGTTCAGACCAATTGGAATAAGAATTTAACTGGGGTAATGTTTTCCTGATTTCAGGAGAAACCAGCTTAGCCAAAAGCTGCGAAATAGTCTGGTGATTAATGAAAATGTTGGCTAATGCAGTCTCTTCAATGGTTTTATAGGTCTCTATAAATTCTCTGTTATTCAATAGATTGGCCGAATTCGATTGACGGATGGCTTCTTCAACCAAAATAAAATCTTCGCTTACCATGAAAATATCATTGACACAGGCAAGATAAATGTTCAATTCAGGAGATTTAACATTAACAATGGAAGTATTATCGTAATTTTTTCTGGATATAGTGTATTGGCTGCCTAACTCACGCGAAACTAAATCAATTGCTGAGCCCGATTCTCCTTGATTGTTTAATTGAATAAGAAACAAGTTGGTCAACTCGTTTTTACCAGTTGAATTCACTGAAATAACAACTGATTTATTTTTTAAAAGATTACCAATGCCAGGGTGCCCTTCAATAAAATTCCTGAATTTGTTAACCTTCGATAAAAGATTGTCAAACTCAGGAACCGCTTTCATTTCAGCAAACAGAGCATTATCTCCTTTAAATACCTTGTAAAATCCTTCCTGGTCTTTAAATTCGATTATTAGCGGGCTTTTTTGCGGCACTGCCTTAAAAGCAGGATTCTGCTTGGTCGAAAAAGTTTGAATAACTACTGGTTTCGGTTTCGACGGGTAGAATTTATATGCCAGAAAACCAAGGCCTGCGAGAGTCACTGCTATTCCGAGTATGATAAATATTTTACGCATGATGGGATGTTTTTATGGTCAAAAAAAAGAAGTCTGAAGTAAACTATTAAAATCTTGAATAATTATTGTTGCTTGACCTCTGATGCCTCAACAATTTTATACAACTTATCCGACCGTCGGATTTTGGCATCCAGCGGAATTGAAATATACGATCCTTTGGGGGCTTCTATAACAGGTTTCAAATCGAGCTGGATTTCTGATACAGTGGTCCTTATCAATCCCGTTGTTGGTCCCGTAATATAAATTTCGTCACCAACTTTCAAAGGGCCTGTTTCCAGTTTAAATTCGGCAACTTTTATGTTCGAGAAATAATTCAGGCCTTTGCCTACATACACTTTTCGATGAGTAGCAAGGGAGCCATAGTTTTTGCTCCAATCGCCCAACCGCTGGCCCAGGTAATAACCATCCCAAAAGCCACGGTTAAAAACAGTAGCCAGGCGTTTATTCCAATCGGTAATCCTCTCGTCAGTAAATTCATCGTCAAAATAAGCCTGAACGGCTTCACGATAGCATTCGATAACCGTATATACATATTCGGCTGAACGGGCACGGCCCTCAATTTTCAGTACGGAAACTCCCGAATCGAGTATTTTATTCAGGAAATGAATGGTTTTCAAATCCTTGGGCGACATGATATATTCGTTGTCTATCTCAAGTTCAGCTCCCGTATCTTTATCAGTTACAACATAAGCCCGGCGACAAGTTTGCATACAATTACCACGATTGGCCGACGAATCCATTTCGTGTAAGCTAAGGTAACACTTGCCCGAAACAGCCATGCACAAAGCTCCGTGAATAAACATTTCCAACCGAACAAGAGTCCCCGCTGGCCCGGTAATATTTTGTTTCCGGATCAACCGCGAAATTTCAGCAACCTTATCCATTGTCATTTCGCGAGCCAGAACCACTACATCGGCAAATTGTGCATAAAAACGAACCGCTTCGATATTGGTAATATTTACTTGCGTTGAAATGTGCACTTCAACGCCAACCTGTCGGGCATACATAATAGCCGATATGTCGGAGGCAATAATAGCTGATATCCCGGCGTCTTTGGCTGCATCAATTATTTCGCGGAGTTTGCCAATCTCGCTATCGAATACAACCACATTAACTGTCAAATATGTTTTTACACCGTGAGAATGAGCTGTTTCAGCAATTAGTTTTAAATCCTGAAGTGTAAAGTTATTCGATGAACGTGCACGCATATTTAATTGTTCAACGCCAAAATATACCGAACCTGCACCCGCCTGAATAGCTGCCATCAGCGATTCGTACGAACCCACCGGCGCCATTATTTCAACCTCTTCTCTTCTCATGTTAGCCTAAAATATTGAGCTACAAATTTAATCTATATTTTGACTTGTAGCCAAACAGGAAAAGTCATTAGTTACTGAGAAAAAAATACAAATAACGACTAACATTTCCATACTGATTAGTTTACGTTTCAAATGAACTCAACCAATCCACCCTTCGATAACCAGGTGAAGTAAAGGTCTTAACCAAATAAAATTGAATGAATTTCTATGAAATAAAAAGAGCGGCCTCTGTCGAAGTCGCTCTTCACTAAAAATAAAGGAATTTCATTATTTCAAATTCAGATCATACGAATATGATTTGCTGTCGGTTGAAAGGACTACCTGATAATTACCCTTTTCGAGTTTTGAAAGATCGAATCCTTCAAGAACATTGAATTTATTACCAATTGATTTTGAATAAACAAGGTCGTTGTTGGAATAAAAATCAAGGCTTATTTTTTCTTCAGGAAAATTCAGATACGATACTTTCAATACACCATTTTTATAAGCAAAATAAGGTTCCATCAGGTTTTTTTCTTTACCTACCTCAATGTTGTCTTTTTTGTCGATGGTGAAAGCACGTTCACTGGTCAAGCCATTGGCGTTGACTGTTAATTTATAGTTCCCTTCTTCAAGGTTCGAAAAGTCAAAAACTTTACGAAAATCATTGCTGTCAGCGTCGGTTTCTTTGTAATAAACCTTTTCACCTTTTTCATTTTCGATGCTAATTTGCAAACTTGCAGCATCAACGGTTGAAATAGCAACTACGGCAGACTCAGAGTTAAGTGGAAGAATGTTTACCTTTAAGTTTCCACCAGCCATTAATGTGTTTGCAAATGCTACAAATGCGAACAACATTGTTAATTTTGAAATTGTTTTAATTGTTTTCATTTTTTCCATTGTTTTAAAAGTACAATGCAAACATACATGTTCTGCAACATATATGCTGAAAAACATACGTTAAGCGTTTATTATCCTTTCGTTAACGTCCACGGAGAAGTTTAAGCTAATGTAAACGATTTGATTTAATAAACTATAAAACAAATACTTACAAGTAACGATACTAAATCGTCAGTCGCACATTAAATGGAAATAAAAATACTGCAATTACTCGAAGGGGCCCAAAATGCAAAGGGTCTAACTGTAATAATCGATGTTTTTAGGGCTTTCTCTACTGCATGTTACGCCTTTGGGAGAGGAGTTAAGTGTATTTTCCCGGTTGGAGACCTAAATACGGCCTTCGCTATGAAAAAGCTAAATCCGGATTACATTTTGGTAGGCGAACGCAATGAGCAAAAACCGGAAGGTTTCGACTTTGGAAATTCGCCATCGCAGCTTTTGAAAGGTAATCTGCAAGGGAAAACTATGGTGCATACCACCAGTTCCGGGACACAGGGAATAGCCAATGCTACGCAAGCTGAAGTAATTCTGACAGGCGGTTTTGTCAATGCCCAGGCTATTATTAATTATATACGAATGAAAAAACCAAAGGAAGTCTCGCTTGTTTGTATGGGTTACAGTTGTCAATACCCCACCGACGAAGACACTTTATTGGCAGTATATATAAAAAACGAGTTGGAAGGAAAGCCAAACAATTTTCAGGCAATGGTTGAACAAATAAGAAAAGGTGATGGAGCCCGCTTTTTTGCTCCTGAAAAACAGGAATGGGCGCCAGCAGAAGATTTCGACCTGTGCCTGTCGCTCAACCGTTTTGATTTTGTACTGAAAGTTGAGCAGGAAGATGGAGTAAATTATCTGAAGAAAATTAGCCACCTTAAATCTTAAAGATTGGATTTAAAAGCTTCGTTTCAAGCAATTTAATTGATTAGACATGCTGACAGGCATGGATGTAAATCTTCAAAGTACGTTTTTTGAACATTGATTTTATGCAACCCAATGGCAGAGTATAAATCAGCAAATACCGGTTCTTTCTCCTCAACCTTCAGAAGAGGTGGGGAGGGGGCTTGGGGTTCCTCTTTCTATGATAATGTTTATGAAGTAACGCGGTTGATACCGCCGGGCAGGGTGACCAGCTATGGCGCTATTGCGGCTTACCTCGGAACAAAGCAGTCGTCGCGCATGGTGGGCTGGGCCATGAACAACGCTGGGGCGCAAACGCCTTATGTTCCGGCACACAGGGTGGTTAACCGAAGTGGGTTGCTAACCGGGAAACATCATTTCGGAACACAAACGGCCATGCAGGAATTGCTCGAAGCCGAAGGTATACAGGTTATTGACGATCAGATTGTTGATTTTGAAAAGCACTTCTGGGATCCGATGATTGAACTTGACCTGGGATAGATTGTTTTTGTTTTTGTTGCGTGCTACGTGATTCGAGTTACGGGTTTGGGTTAACTCGCAACCCGAAATCCGCAACAATTAGTACGGTCATTAATAGTACATTGAAAAATAAGTTGTAAGAAAAAAAAATCGTATTCTATTTTTGTTGTTTTATTGACTCACCCCACGTCCGCTAGCGGACGTGGGGTGAGTCCGAAACAATATACGACAATAAATTGTGCCAATTACTTAAAAGACTAAATAGATAAGAAGATGACAGACATTCCACGTAAACTAATTGTACCCAAAAATATTACCGATGCTTTGCGAACGGTGAAATATCCCGGAAGCAACGAAGATGTTGTGTCGCTCGACATGGCTCAGGAAATCCGCATCGCCGGAAAGAAAATCACGTTTTCGCTGGTGTTTCAGCGGTCTGATGATCCGAACAAAGCTGCAGTAATTGCCGCTTGCGAGGAAGCTATTATTTCTCAGCTTGGCCCCGATGTCGAAATTAAAGGAAACATCACCGCTAAAGCCGTCCACCAGATGGAACGCCCCATTTTGCCGGGAGTGAAGAACCTGATTGCCATAGCTTCAGGAAAAGGTGGAGTAGGGAAGTCGACAGTTTCTGTGAACCTGGCGGTTGCACTGGCCAAAACCGGCGCTAAAGTTGGTTTGATCGATGCCGATATTTTTGGCCCGTCGATTCCCAAAATGTTTGGTACCGAAGGTGTTCGTCCGTCAGGTGTCCGTGTTGACGGGAAAGAGCGTATTCAGCCCATCAGTAAATATGGCGTTAGCTTTTTGTCGGTTGGCTTCTTTGTGAATACCGAAGATGCTGTGGTTTGGCGAGGCCCGATGGCTTCCAACGCCTTGAAACAGCTCATTAACGACGGAAACTGGGGAACACTCGACTATCTGCTGTTCGACCTTCCTCCCGGAACCAGCGACATTCACCTGACATTGGTGCAAACTGTTCCGGTAACCGGGGCGATCATTGTAACAACGCCGCAGGATGTGGCTCTGGCCGATGTTATCCGCGGTGTGAACATGTTCAAAGGCAAAGGAGTTGACGTTCCTGTTCTGGGTTTGATCGAAAATATGGCCTGGTTTACTCCTGCCGAATTGCCCGAAAACAAATACTATATTTTTGGCAAGGAAGGTGGCGTAAAGTTGGCAGAGCAGCTCGAATTACCATTGCTGGGGCAAATCCCGATTGTGCAAAGCATTCGCGAAGGTGGCGATTCGGGCATACCTGTTGCATTTAGCGAAGATTCGATCACCGGAAAGGCATTCGCCGAAATTGCCGAAAATGTGATTCAGGCAACCGATTTCAGGAACGAAAACCTCGATCCAACCAAAAAAGTGAAGGTCAGTCGAAAATAGACAAGCGCACAACTTCAAGGTTTTAAAGGGACATTTGATCATTTTTATGGACAAATGTCCCTTTTTTTATGAATGAAAATTTGAAGTATTTTACAAATTATTGATTGTAAGCTTATTGTATTCTGTCGGGTTATTTGTTGAGGTTGGTTGTCGATTTTTGTTGCCAAAATTCAATTGACTTAATTCTTATTTTTGATTAGTCCTGAATTCTTAAAAACTAACAACTTATGACTAACCAGACAAGTACTAACCTAAAGATTGGTATGTCGTTTATGGCATCCATTTTTTTCATTTTTGGGTTTATTACCAATTTTAACATTGCAATGAAAGATCAGGTGCAGCTTGCATTTGATCTGAAGACTCTTTACCCCGGATGGGAAAACTTCTTCGCTCAGCTGGTAAACGGCGTATTCTTTTTTGCTTATTTCTGTTTCAGTTTTCTATGCGGAATGATCATTAAGAAAATTGGTTACAAAAATGGTGTCGTAGCCGGATTAATCCTTGTTGCAACCGGAAGTTACATGTTCTTTCCGGCGGTATCTATGCTTTCGTATCCACTTTTCCTGACGGCAATATTTGTTATGGCTACTGGAGTTGTCTTTCTTCAAACCGCAGCCAATCCTTATGTTGTAGCTCTCGGTCCTCAGGAAACTGCGCCGGCCAGGTTAAACCTGACGCAGGCTATGAATGGCGTTGCAACCACCATTGCGCCTTACATGGCCGGAATTCTGGTTTTGGCGCCCGCTGTACTTGCTCTTAAAAGCGGAGCTTCAGCTCAAGAGGCTGCCAACTTTGTAAAGATGCCATTTGTTGTAATCGGATCGATCGTAGTTTTAATTGCAATAGGTATTTTATTTATCCGCTTGCCTGAAATAAAAGGCAATGAAACAGTAGCTTCGATGGCAGCGCTGAAAAAGCCGCAAGTCTGGCTGGGGTCAATTGGCATATTTTGTTATGTAGGAGCCGAAGTTGGAACTGCTTCGCAAATTAGCAGTTATATGACTACTTTGCTCGATATTGCCAAAGATGAAGCGGTGAAGCTTACAGCCATTTATTGGGGTGGAAATATGATTGGCAGGTTTTTCGGGTCGGTTTTGCTCGGAACCTTGCCAAAAAATGCAAAAACCAAATACTCGCTTTTTATTTTAGCCTTTGCGTTTGTTGTTGGATGGTTTATTTTCTCGGCAGGAGTAAAAGATGGACAGTTTATATTTGAATCGAAGCCACTCTATGGATTTATATTCTTCGGGATTGCCCTTTTTAATTTGTTCCTGATGTTTCTTGGAAAAGGTATGGCCAATATTTCGCTCGGGATATTTGGAGCGGCTAATATGTTATTAGTACTTTGCGGACTCATGCTGCCGCCTCAGGTGGGTATGTGGTGCTTGCTTTCAGTCGGTTTTTTCAATTCCATCATGTTCCCAAGTATTTTCTCGCTTGGCGTCAGCGATCTCGATCCTTCTGAGATGCCAATAGCTTCAGGTATAATTAATACCATGATTGTGGGTGGCTCTGTTGTACCGGTAGTTATGGGCGCCATTACCGATTCAGTAAGCTTAACCGCCGCACTTGTAGTTCCAATAATTTGTTTTGGTTACATCACTTTTTTTGCCTTAAAAGGCAGCAAAATAAGATAAACACCTTAACTTAGCTACCTTGAAATAACATGTTGATTATGCTTATATGTACTTGTATATCAGTTGTGATTAATATGTAATTATACTAATCTGAATTTTATAATTTAAATTTTATCGAATGAAAAAAGTAGCTATAGGCGTTGATATTGGTGGAACAAATACTGCAATTGGTGTGGTTGACGATCTTGGAAATGTAATGGTGAAAGATAACATTGCCACTCCTTCACATGGAGATATCGATCGTTATGTCGATGATTTATCCGTGGCAATTAACAACCTGATTCATTCGGTGAAATTATTGAATGCTGATATTGAAATTCTTGGTGTTGGAATAGGAGCGCCAAGTGCCAATTACTACACCGGTTCGATTGAATATGCTGCAAACCTTTCATTTAAAGGTATTGTACCGCTGGTGAAGTTACTTAAGACTAAATTTCCTGAACTTAAGGCCATTGCATTAACCAACGATGCCAATGCCGCAGCTATGGGCGAGATGATATATGGTGGAGCGAAAGGAATGAAAAACTTTGTAATGTACACTCTTGGTACAGGCGTTGGAAGCGGAATTGTTGTGAATGGCGACCTGGTTTATGGCGCTGATGGTTTTGCCGGCGAATGTGGCCACACGATGTTGGTACCGAATGGAAGGATGTGTGGTTGCGGTACTGCTGGTCACCTCGAAGCTTATTGCTCGGCTCCGGGAATGAAACGTACAGCTTTTGAATTGATGGTTAAGTATAATGCCAGCAATAGCCTGTTAGCCAATAAATCGTTCAATGAACTTGATTCAAAAGCTATTTTTGAAGCCGCTGAAAAAGGCGACAAAGTAGCGCTTGAAGTATTCGAATTGACCGGAAAGTGGTTAGGTATGGGTTTGGCTGATACTGTTCACTATTTAAGTCCTGAAGCCATTTTCCTTTTTGGAGGCCCTACCGCAGCCGGCGAATACATTTTCAAGCCAACCAAAGAAAGCATGGAGTATTATTTGCTTCCAATGTATCAGAATAAAGTTAAGATTTTACCTTCGCAGCTTAAACCTGGCGATGCAGCAATTGTTGGTGCCAGCGCATTGGTCTATAAAGAATTGGAGAAATAATTCGTTTCAGATATACATTATTCGGGAAGACTTTCTGATAAAAAAGTCTTCCCGTTTTATCTTGTGTCAAAGACTAATTTCCAAATAACGAACAAAAGAATGAAACGAGAAAGTTTCAGGAATGGAAGCCATTCTTTTCTTTTTCGCTTATATCCAGCCTTGTTTTGAATACTTTTCCTTTAGAATTTCAGCACAACGTGTTTAATGGTCTTTCGGTTGTAGGTGTAAGTAATATGAACCAGTCCATCAGAAGTTTGTATGACCGCCGGATAACTGAATTCTCCGGTTTGTTCATTTTCTAGCTTCAGTAGGTCTTTCCAGTTCTTTCCATCAATTGATACCGCGACATTCAATTTTGCCCGACCATTCGACCATTCTTTGCCACTTGCAGTGGGGTTATAAATCAATACTTGCACTCCCGATTTTAACGTAACGGCGTCAATACCCGAATTTGGATTTAAAAGACGCGTCTTTTCTAGTGGTGACCAGGTCTTTCCTTCATCGCCTGACCAGCTTTCCATTATGCAATTTTGGTTGCTTCTGAGTAGAGCCTGAATTTTACCTCCTGGATAAACCAGTAACGTAGGTTGAATAACTTTTGCTGTATTTTGAGGGTCAATGTCAAATTTTTCCCAGGTTTTGCCACTATCGCCAGAACGTTCAATGTGTGCATGCCATTCCCTGTTTTCGGTTTCAATGCTCGATGGGCTTAAAATTACTCCCGATGCTAATTTGATTGGTTTATTTTTGATTGGACCAAGAATTCCGTCAGGTAAGTGTTCTGGTTTCGACCATGTTTTTCCTTCGTCGGTTGAGTGAATAACCATTCCCCACCACTTTACCGGGCTTAATCCAACCTTGTAATACAGCGAAATCGTTTTTTCATCTGTGCGGTACAAAACAGGGTTCCAGCAGGCATAACGCAATGTGTCGTTTTCAATTCCGTTGGCCACACTCACCGGGGCCGACCATTGTCCGTTTTTATTTTCCGAAGTCCAGATTTCAACGTCCTTATTGTTTTCATGTGTTCCGCCAAACCATGCTGCCAAAAGCGTTCCGTGTTGGGTTTCTACCAAAGTCGAAGCATGGCACTCTTTAAAAGGTGCTTTTTCGAAAATGAATTCAGCTTTGTTAACTTTTACCGATTTAGGTAATTTGGCCGCTTGGGCCGAGATGCTTAAAGTAAGTAGTAGAATTAAGATTGTTTTAGTCATATCAGTGTTTTTCCCAAATATAAGGCATTCCTTTACTCTTCTTCTTCAAGAATTTTCAGTTTTTGTAATGCTTTATTGATCTGTTCCGCTTCAAAGCCGCGGCTTAGGGCAAAACGCATCAGCTTGTTCCTCCGGTCAAATTTATTTTCTGATCTCATAGTTTTTGTTTTGTCAGTCAGCAACTTTTGAAGCTGAATGGAATAGCTTTCATCCTCAATTTCTTCCAGCGCCAGACGGATTATTTCAGGAGCAATTCTCTTGTTCCGCAGCATAAACGCTATTTTTTGCTTGCCCCATTTGTTAAAGCGCGATTTGTCTTTCGCATAAGCGCGAGCAAAACGTTCGTTGTCTATGTATTTTTCGGCGATTAGCTTTTCTGTTACCACATCAATGTCGGTAGAATTAAGCCCCCAATTTTTCAGTTTTTCCTGAATGTCAAAAGAGCAATGTTCTGATTTACTGCATAAAAATGCAGTTTTATCGTATGCTATGTTTTGATCATGAGAGAGTTGCATAATTTATTTCTATTAAAATTGAAATATCTGTTTGGGATTGATTATATTTAATCTCAAATCTTAAAGTTGGCAATATTAATTGAATTTTAACTTCCAAAGAATTTAAAAGAATTATTTCGACTACAAAACCAAAATGTTCAATAAAATTAGTTCTTTTGCATCTGAAATTGAAAAGTCATGAAACGAAATTCAAGAGTAGTTCTACTGGTTGTCTTAGCCTGTTTGGGGTCTGGCGCTTTTGGCCAGAATAAAATCCCACTTACATTTAATGATGCTTATCAGCAAATGAATCAGAATAGTCATGTGTTGAAACAGGCTAATTACGAGGTCCGGGAGAAAGAGGCCGACAAAAAAGCCGCATTTGGGCTTCGGACTCCCAAAGTTTTTGTAAGCGCCACTGCTGTTAAAATGGCCGACCCACTCACCTTGGACCTTACTCCGGTTCGTGATGCAATTACACCTTTGTACGAAACATTAGGAAAGTATGGTAATTTTTCAGGTGTTCCCAATCCAGATCCGGCAACTTCAGGAGTTATGCCCACTTTGCCCGATAATGTGAGTACCAAAGTTATTCGCGGTAAATTGCTCGAAGGCGAGGCTGCTATTAATGCAGCTGAATGGGATAAAATGATTCAGGAGAAGCAATTTGCTACTGTAAATGCCAATGTAGTTTGGCCAATTTATACTGGAGGGAAAATTAACGCTGCCAACAAAGCTGCTCAAATAAACGAGGAAGAAGCCGGACTTAAGGAGAAACAAAAAGAAGGTGAACTATTGAGCGAACTGGCAACACGATATTATGGTTTGGTTTTGGCCGAACAGGCTTGCAAAGTGCGTGGTCAGGTGGCCGATGCCATGAAAAAGCACTTGTTTGATTCGCAAAAACTGAGTGAACAGGGACAAATTGCTAAAGTAGAATTTTTACATGCACAGGTAGCCAATTCGGATGCCGAGCGCGAATTGAAGAAAGCCAACCGCGAAGCTTCGATTGTTGAGCGTGCGCTTTTAAATACCCTCGCGGTGGAGGATACAACCGGAATTATGCCGGCAAGCAAATTGTTTATCTTGAAAAATATCGAGACGGAAGAATTCTTTATTAATCTGGCTTTGCAGAATAATCCGCTTTTGCAACAGGTTGATTCAAAGAGAGAACTTGCCAATACCGGTGTCAAACTCGAAAAAAGCAATTATTTGCCATCAATGGCATTAACCGGAACTTATACTCTGGCGCAAAAAGATCTTTCATCTTATGTTCCGCAGTGGATGGTTGGGTTGGGCTTAAATTGGTCGCTTTTCGAAGGAAATGCCCGCAACAAAAAGCTTCAGGCAGCACGATTTAAAGTCGATCAGGTTGACGAAGCCGGATTGAAAGCCGAAGAGGACATCAAAACCATTATCAGGAAACTGCACCAGCAACTGGCTATGGAAGTTGAACAGCTCAACGAACTGGATAAAACCCTGGAATTTGCCAAAACGTATGTCGATAGCCGCGACAAAGCTTTTCACGAAGGGTTGTCAACGTCTACGGAGCTGGTTGATGCCAATCTGTTGCTCGCTAAAGTGAAGATCGAACGGTTGCAAGCCTTGTACAACTACGATGTAACACTGGCCACCTTGCTTCAGGTTTGCGGAAGTCCCGATATGTTTATGCAGTATCAGGCTAGTTTACAAGCAATCACCGAATCATTTTAATAACAACAACCCGACAACAAATCCAACAACGATAACCGAATATTAAAAACACACAATACAATGAACAAGACAAGAAATTTTATTATCGGCCTGTTTTTCACTGCCTTGCTAATATTTCTTCTTTATACAACATGGCTGATTACCCGACCGCTACCGCTCGAAATTCAGGGTGAAATTGAAGCAACACAATTCAGGGTGGCTTCTAAAATTCCTGGTAGAATTGACAGCATTGCTGTTAAGAAGGGACAACAAGTGCGTAAAGGCGATTTTCTGTTCTCGATCAGTAGTCCGGAAATTGATGCCAAACTGATGCAGGTTACCGCCTTGCGTAATGCTGCACAGGCTCAAAGTCTGAAAGCGCAGAATGGCGCCCAGGCTGAGGATATTGCAGCAGCTTACAACTTGTATGTAAAAGCCGAGGCAGCAGCCCGCCTGTATGAAAAAACTTTCGAACGGGTTCAAAACCTGTTTAAAGATGGCGTGGTTTCGGAACAGAAGCGCGATGAAGCCGATACTCAGGCTAAAGCAGGCCGCGAAACAGCTAATGCAGCAAAATCGCAATGGGAAAAAGCGGTGAAAGGCGCCCGATTCGAGGACAAACGTGCCGCACAGGAATTAGTCAATCAGGCTGAAGGTGGAATAAAAGAAGTGGAAGCTTACCTTGCTGAAACCCAGATAAAAGCTCAGTCTACAGGTGAGGTTTCGAATATCATTTCAGAAAAAGGTGAATTGGTGCCAACCGGATATCCGGTAATCACCCTGGTTGATTTGAGCGACTGTTGGGCAACCTTATATATTCGTGAGGACTTAATGACCAATGTTCGAATGGGAAGCGAAATTAAGGCAACTATTCCTGCACTTGGCGACAAAAGCGTGACTTTGAAAGTGAACTACATCAGTCCGTTAGCCGATTTTGCTACCTGGACTGCCACCAAAAGTTCGGGCGGCTTCGATATGAAATCATTCGAAATTCACGCTGTTCCGACCGCTCCGCTCGAAGGACTTCGCCCGGGAATGAGCGTATTGGTTAACTGGAAACAGTTCGGGAAGAAGTAGTCAGTTTTCTAGTCACAGTGTTCATAGCCAATAAAAAAAGTCATTCATTGTCATTAGGTCATTTATTGTAAGCCAGGCTGCATCAATGACTAAAAATGACGATTAATGACTATAAATGACAATAATTGAGTCATGACTCAGCATAAAAAACATACCATCAGGGAATACGAACAAACATTCATTCGAAAGAATCCGTTCTTTCGGGTGCTGTTGCGCGAAATCGACCGCATGTCAGGATCGACTATTTATGTATTTACCACCCTGATAGGTCCGCTTATTTCTTTTGTTATTCTTTTGTCCATTTTTTCATCTGGTGTTCCACATAATATTCCGGTTGGTGTTGTTGATATGGACAATACAAATTTGTCTCGCAAAATATCGATGTGGATTGGCGCAACTCAGGAAGTTGATGTAACTATGCATTTACCAAACCAGGAAGAAGCTTATCGACAAATGTCCGAGGGGAGGTTGGACGCCGTAATTATTATTCCGGAAGATACTGAGAAAAATATTCTGAAAGGTATTGGCCAGCCGATTTCGGTATTTATTAACAATACCAACTTACTGAAAGGTGGTTATCTTCAGAAAGGAATATATAAAGCATTGGCTACTCTTTCAGGTGGAATTAAGTTGCAGATTGCTATGAAAAGTGGTTTGCCCGAAAGTAAAGCGAAGGCAAAAATTCAACCGGTTAGACTGCAACAGCACATTTTATTTAATCCATTCGGTAACTATTCTTATTTTTTGCTGAGCGCTTTGTTGCCTTTAATGATAGTTGTTTTTACGCTATTGTCGAATGTGTTTGCGATAGGAACCGAAGTGCGCGAAGGAACAGGCCCTGAGTGGCTTGAACATGCTAATGGAAGCCTGATTGTTGGATTGGCCGGTAAACTTTTGCCTTATACCATTTTGCTCTCTATTGCAACATTGGTGATGAATGTGGTTTTGTTTGTGCAAATGGGAACTCCGCTTCGTGGTAATTTTGCATTTATTGTGATGGGCGAATTAGGTATGATTATCACTTATCAATTGCTGGCGGTGTTGTTGGTGGCGGTAACAGCTAATTTGCGTTTGGCACTTTCGCTGGCCAGCGCCTATTCTATGATGGCTTTAACCTTCTCTGGGTTAACCTTTCCGCAGTTTGCCATGCCGTTGGCAGCCAAAATATTTTCGTATTTATTTCCTTTTACCCAATGGGTAAAAATCTTTATATCGCAGGCTATTCGTGGAGAAGATGCGGTTCGCGCAATAATACCAATGTCGATTTATACACTGTTCATTTTGCTGGCGGTTTGTTTTCTGCCAAGGATGAAGAAGGTTTTGAAAGAAGAACGCTTTTGGGGGAAAATATAAAAAAGCCTCATCCCAGTCCTTCTCCAAAGGAGAAGGGAGTTAGGTTGCAGAGGGAGTAATTTTTGGCTCCCAAGAATTTGAAGATCATAAAATAGTGATTTACAAAATGGAAAGAATTAAAAATAAGGGAGGCACGTCTTCAATTCCCCCTCTTTTGGAGGGGGGCAGGGAGAGGCTTCGTGGTGTTTGGGGAGGCTTCCTAAAAGGGCTCAAAATGACGGGTGATTTTTTCCGTGATGAATTCAACAACATCCGGAAAGATAGTGGTGCACTTTTGATCCTGATTGGTGCGCTGATTATTTACCCCATTGTTTATGCCGTTGCCTACAAAAATGAGGTTGTGCGCGAATTGAAAACTACTGTTGTTGATCTTGACCGGACCAATACAAGTCACCAATTGGTAAAAATGCTGAAAGGAGCTGAACAGATTGAAATCAACCGGGTAGCAATGAGCCTGGATGAGGCAAAAACCGACTTTTTTGAAGGTAATTGTGGCGGAATTGTGGTTATTCCTGAAAACTTTGAAAAAGATATTTTAAATGGTAAACAAACCAATGTTGCAGTTTTTGCCGATGGTAGTTATTTCTTGATTTACAGGCAAATGTTGGGCGGAGCGGTTAAAACTGTTGGGACATTTTCGGCTGGCGTTGAAATTAAAAAACTGATGATGGAAGGGAGAAGCTACGAACAGGCAGTTGTTCAACGTGATCCGTTACAATCAGATATTCATTTTTGGTTCAACTCGTCTTCTGGCTATGGTTCGTCAATGATGCCCGGAATCATCATCATTATATTGCAACAAACATTACTTATAGGTATTGGGATGGTTGGCGGAACTTCAAAAGAAAACAAGCAGGATAATTTTATGGTGCCGGTTGCCCTGAAACCAGGCGGTGTTTTGCCTATTTTATTTGGGAAAACCCTGGCTTATCTTACTGTTTATGCCATAAATTGCATTTTTACCATGGTGTGGATACATTCATGGTTTAATTATCCAAGCCGAGGTAGTTATTTGGCAGTTCTCATGCTCACACTGCCCTTTTTACTGTCTATTATTTTCATGGGAATTACCTTGTCTGTTTTGTTTAAGCGTCGCGAATCTTCGATCATATTCATGGTATTTTTGTCGCCAATAGTCATTTTTCTTAGCGGGCTGTCGTGGCCCAGTTTGTCTATTCCGTCGGTTGTTTACAGCCTGGCCCATCTATTCCCCGCAACGAATATGGTGCCGGCATATTTGCGTATCCGCAGTGTAGGTGTCGGAATAGCTGATATCCGAGTCGAATATCTTCAACTGATTGGTCTGATGGCATTCTATTTCTGCACAGCGGTGGTGGCTTTGTATGTTTCGGCAAGAAGAAATGCCCGGAAAGCAGTTAGCTAAGCCTGTTTTGTACCGTCAGCTAAACAGACTGTGTGAAAACTAAATTTTACACCGAAAATATTCGGGTAGGTATCGGAGAAATTTTTGAAATACGCAATTCTCAGAGCCTTAAATATTGAAATCACACAGTCTGTAAAGCAGATGGCAAAGGATAGAGCTTTGCATGAAGCGAGTCTGTTTGATTAAGGAGATATCCTTTGCCGTCCCATTTATGGGACGGACAGAATGGCTGAGGAATTTGGGCTTTAGCCCTTGATTTGGTCAAATCCGTATTTCTTCATAAATAGCTCTACTTCTTCTTCCCAACTTATTTTTTTGTGGTGTTCATCTTGATTTCTAATGTAATCTCTGACTCGCTCAACCTGAGACTGTCCGATTGAAACTGCAAAATAATCGTCTTGCCACGAAAAATGATACGGAAGTACTTTCTGGTTGTTAATCCAGAATGAGCTTTCGCCTTTTAGATACTGCATGATGGTTGCAAGGTTTTGCTGTTTTCCAAGGTTTATCAGGGCATGAACATGATTTTCGTGGGCATTGATGTAATCCAGAATAATATTCTTCTCATCAGCATTTTGTCTGAAATGCTTCAAAACTTCAGGCCGAAAAGAATGAGGTATGATGTTCGCTCTGTTTTTAGTACTCCAAACACAATGCAGCCAAATTTTGACATAGGACATGATTTGTGATTTTTGTGTTGATGAAAAATGAGCTTATTAATCAGGGCTAAAGCCCAAATTTATTTATCTTTTCATACCGTCAGCTAAACAGACTGTGTGAAAATTGCAATTTAATTCCAAATTGAATTTTTTCGCTTTTCATGTTTTCATCCATTGGGGATTTTAGCATTTTACAAATTTTTATTTTCAATGTGCTATTTTCTGCATTTTTGTATTTTGGAGGGGGCAAAAAGTGAGTTTTAACTCACTTTTCATGCCATCGCCAACTGATATTTCCTCATTTTAATAATCAGCTCTGACATTGGGGCGCAACCGATCAGCCGCTTCAGGTTATAAGCGGCGGTGTAATAGTCGAGCTCTATCTGAGCCTTTGTTTTTCCTTTCAAGAGTAGGTTAAACTTCCCCATCAGCATTTTGATCGTACCAAATGGGTGTTCCACTACCTGTTTGCGTTCCCTGACCTGTTGCCTGGCGAATGCACCCTCCATTTTTTCTTTGTACTGGTCAATGCGCTGTTGATCAACATTGCGTTTCAAAGTCCTCCCTGTCTTGGATTTTGTACATTTGGCATGCACTTCACACCCTTGGCATTCGTGGCATTTATAAACGTTGTAGAATGCAGCGCTGTGCTGTATATTTTTAATAAACAACACGAGTTCCTTCCCTTGACTGCATGTATAGGTGTCGCTATTTTTGTCGTAAACAAAACAAATACCTTCTTTTTCTGATTTATCTCGTTTGGTTTCAGCCAGTGGAATATAGCATTGTACCGTTCCGTCCTTTTCGATATCAAGTATCTGGGTTGTATTGCTATATCCTTTGTCTGCCAATACTTTTGTGGGGGAAATCCCTGTCTGTTCTGTAACAGAATCCAAAGATTCTTCTAATTGCTGTATGTCGTTGGCATCTGTTGTTACACGGTCTGTCAGGATAAAATGGCCTTTGGTTTCTACGCCAACCTGCACATTGTACCCCGGAAATTTGCCTTCCCGCCCTTTTACCATTACGGCTTCCCTGTCGTTGGGTGCGTAATATTTTCTTTTGCTGTCTTTAATTGCCTGTGCGGCTTGTTCCAGTTTTGATTTGGCCAATTCGAGTTTTTGTATTTTTTCTTTCAGTTCCCTGATCTCTGTTCTGGCCGATTCCATTTCATCATCATGGCTATCGTTGTCTTCAAGTTTTGAGAGGTACTCCGAAAGCGATTTGTCTATATGCTCAAGTTTTCCCTTTATGCTTTCTGTGGTAAGCATTTCCCTTCTTGCATAGGCTTTTACTTTAGTCCCATCGAAGACAACATTGTTTGGCGTTGCAAAATTGGTGTCAAGCAAAAACTTGCGGAAGTATTTCAGAAAGTCTTTCATGATCGTTTCGCTTTCCCGGCGAAAATCACAAATTGTCCAATGATCGGGTTCAAGCCCTTCCATCAACCAGATCATTTCTGTATTTCGGTAGGTTTCCCGTTCCAGTTTGCGGCTGCTTGCTATCCCGTTGAAATAGCCGTAAACAAGCAATTTTAACATCGAATCGGCTGGGTAGCTTTTCCTTCCCGTGTTTTTATTGCCCTTCCATTGGTCGTTAAAAGGATGGTCTTTGAAAAATTTCTTGCATACCAAATCTATCAGACGAACTGAATTGTCCGGCGAAATCATGGTCTCATAGGACATAACCATCATCTGCTCCCTCGATATTTTTTCCTTGTAATGCATCTGCTTTAGGTAAAATAATACATGAATATACTAATATTCAGCACAATAGCAAAATGTTTAACCTCGTTTTTGAAACTATTTATGAGTTTTTTAACAGTCGTTTTCACACAGTCTGTAAAGCAGACGGCAAAGAATAATTCTCTGATCTGATGTTACAACTGTTTAGAGCGCTATCCTTTGCCATTGGCTAAACAGACTGTGTGAAAATTGCAATTTAATTCCAAATTGAATTTTTTCGCTTTTCATGTTTTCATCCATTGGGGATTTTAGCATTTTACAAATTTTTATTTTCAATGTGCTATTTTCTGCATTTTTGTATTTTGGAGGGGGCAAAAAGTGAGTTTTAACTCACTTTTCATGCCATCGCCAACTGATATTTCCTCATTTTAATAATCAGCTCTGACATTGGGGCGCAACCGATCAGCCGCTTCAGGTTATAAGCGGCGGTGTAATAGTCGAGCTCTATCTGAGCCTTTGTTTTTCCTTTCAAGAGTAGGTTAAACTTCCCCATCAGCATTTTGATCGTACCAAATGGGTGTTCCACTACCTGTTTGCGTTCCCTGACCTGTTGCCTGGCGAATGCACCCTCCATTTTTTCTTTGTACTGGTCAATGCGCTGTTGATCAACATTGCGTTTCAAAGTCCTCCCTGTCTTGGATTTTGTACATTTGGCATGCACTTCACACCCTTGGCATTCGTGGCATTTATAAACGTTGTAGAATGCAGCGCTGTGCTGTATATTTTTAATAAACAACACGAGTTCCTTCCCTTGACTGCATGTATAGGTGTCGCTATTTTTGTCGTAAACAAAACAAATACCTTCTTTTTCTGATTTATCTCGTTTGGTTTCAGCCAGTGGAATATAGCATTGTACCGTTCCGTCCTTTTCGATATCAAGTATCTGGGTTGTATTGCTATATCCTTTGTCTGCCAATACTTTTGTGGGGGAAATCCCTGTCTGTTCTGTAACAGAATCCAAAGATTCTTCTAATTGCTGTATGTCGTTGGCATCTGTTGTTACACGGTCTGTCAGGATAAAATGGCCTTTGGTTTCTACGCCAACCTGCACATTGTACCCCGGAAATTTGCCTTCCCGCCCTTTTACCATTACGGCTTCCCTGTCGTTGGGTGCGTAATATTTTCTTTTGCTGTCTTTAATTGCCTGTGCGGCTTGTTCCAGTTTTGATTTGGCCAATTCGAGTTTTTGTATTTTTTCTTTCAGTTCCCTGATCTCTGTTCTGGCCGATTCCATTTCATCATCATGGCTATCGTTGTCTTCAAGTTTTGAGAGGTACTCCGAAAGCGATTTGTCTATATGCTCAAGTTTTCCCTTTATGCTTTCTGTGGTAAGCATTTCCCTTCTTGCATAGGCTTTTACTTTAGTCCCATCGAAGACAACATTGTTTGGCGTTGCAAAATTGGTGTCAAGCAAAAACTTGCGGAAGTATTTCAGAAAGTCTTTCATGATCGTTTCGCTTTCCCGGCGAAAATCACAAATTGTCCAATGATCGGGTTCAAGCCCTTCCATCAACCAGATCATTTCTGTATTTCGGTAGGTTTCCCGTTCCAGTTTGCGGCTGCTTGCTATCCCGTTGAAATAGCCGTAAACAAGCAATTTTAACATCGAATCGGCTGGGTAGCTTTTCCTTCCCGTGTTTTTATTGCCCTTCCATTGGTCGTTAAAAGGATGGTCTTTGAAAAATTTCTTGCATACCAAATCTATCAGACGAACTGAATTGTCCGGCGAAATCATGGTCTCATAGGACATAACCATCATCTGCTCCCTCGATATTTTTTCCTTGTAATGCATCTGCTTTAGGTAAAATAATACATGAATATACTAATATTCAGCACAATAGCAAAATGTTTAACCTCGTTTTTGAAACTATTTATGAGTTTTTTAACAGTCGTTTTCACACAGTCTGTAAAGCCAACGGATAGAATGGGGTCAATATCTATACAAAATCCTCTTCCACAACGGGTCTAAAGAAAGCTTCAATTTCCTGAAGGGTTGTTTCTGTTTTTTGAACATCGCGCACAATCTTGCCTTTTTCGAGGATAATCAGTCGGGTTGAAACATCGGCAATGTTTTCGAGCGTATGGTCCGAAATCAGAAATGTGATTCCGTTTTCAGCGGCAAATTCCTTGATTAACCGTCTCAGTTTAAATTGCGAGCTGGGGTCGAGGTTGGCAAATGGTTCGTCCAGAATTACAATTTCGGGTTTGCCCATTAGCGCAGCCACGATGCCCACTTTCTTTTGGTTCCCTTTCGAAAAGTCGCGGACAAACTTCTTTTTGCCCAGGATTTCGCCGTTAAAAAAATCAGCAAATCTACCGAGGAAAGCCGCTGTTTCGGTCTTGTTCATCCGGCGTAATCCGGAAATAAAGTTGAAATACTCTTCGGCAGAAAGATAACCAATCAGGAACGATTCGTCGATAAACGCACCGGTAAAGTCTTTCCAGTCTTCCGATTCTCGAACATTGATCCCTTTACTCAAAACCTGCCCTTTGCTGGCCGTAATCAGGTCGAGTACAATGTTGAACATGGTCGTTTTTCCGGCACCGTTGTTACCAACCAGTCCGAAGATTTCTCCTTTTTCGATGGTCAGTTCAGGAATGTTTAAAACTATTTCTTTATTGTATGCTTTTATAAGGTTTTCTATCTTTATCATGATTATGAGTTTTTGTAGTTTCTGATTAATTGGTGTTTTTGGTTACGGTATTGCTTCGAGAAAAAGTTTATGATAATTGGATTGAGCAAAATACCAATCAGGCCAATTGCTCCAATACCGATGTAACCGCCAATAGTGCCGAATACCATTTTTAACAGGTAGAATAATCCGATTGGGCCAATCAACATTGGGAAACCAGCCATCCATTGTGATGCGCCAACACCTTGGTAATTCATAACTGATGATTGATTTAGGTCGAGACGTTTTTTGCTGTAAAGGCCAATCCAAAACATCAGTGGAATATTTACTCCCAAATTGTAAAGTAATACGGACAAATGCGTGTAAACAATCTTGGGATAAATTAATGCGTAAGGCAATGTGACCAGATAGCAAATAACTGAAACAACAGTAACCAACATGTAAAACGAACGGAGAAACTGTTTCATAGTCAGGCGCTGGCACATAAGCATCGGAAAGTAATTGCTGTGCCAGGCAGGGAAAAATTGTCCGTACGAAACCGAGAACATGCCCACCAAAATGATTCCTCCCAGGATGAAAATGAATTCAGGCGGTGGTTGTCCGTGCTGATCTTTGTACACCAAAAGTCCGTACGAAAGCATAATAACTGTCATCATGACAACCGAGCGCGGACGTTTGTTTCGCCAAATCAGCTTCAGTTCGAGTGCGATAAAACGACCGGTTTCGCCCATTCGGTCGAGCCACGAGTAGTCGCGTATTTTCTCTTCTTTTTGCTTCGATCCCAGCATGTTGATGAACATTCGGCTCAATAAGAAGCGAATATTCAGAAAATAGAAAACAACAGGCAATGCAAACAATACAACGAATAAGGCAGGATAAGCAAGTATCAAATCGAGTAGTTTGCCCATTCCTCCTGAAAGATCGACAATTTCATAGTGATTGATTGCGAATAGACCAGCCAGGCCAGCCAGTAAAATGAAAAAACCATATTCGGCTTCGTTGAAACGCCATTTCAGGTAAATACCTAAAAAATGGTTCGACAATACCAGTAAAATCAATGACAGGACCCATGCTAGCGCAGCAAAAACTCCGTATGCCGGGATAACCAGTTTAATAAAAGTTGGCACAAAAAGGAAAAATGGCAACAGGTTGAACAAGCTCAGCAGCGAGCGAACCAGCAGGTAATTGGCAATGGTTTTTCTCTGGATATTCAACAATAGCAAAGGCTTGAAACTCACTGTCGGAAGCTTTTGTATCAGTTGCCTGACAATTAAATCGATGCCGAGATAAGCCAGCACCAGGCTGTTAAACTTACTAACCGGATCGTCGTTGGCAAACTTCTCGGCCAGAATGTTGGGGATAAAAATTCCGAGAAACAGGAAGTTGGCCGAGAAATACAAGGCCAGCAATCCAAGACCGATGCTGGTTGCGAGGCTTTTGCCCCAGTATGCCGAGCGCGCCGTTTCGCGCCATGCCAATGTAAAAAGGTTTTGATTCATTGGGGTTATTTTTATGGATTTTGGAGCATTAGTACGTGAAAGTTATGTTTTGTTACAGATATTTGTTTACTTGATCAACAAAGTGAATTAAACTAACTTGTCAGTCAATGTACAAGTCTTCTTGAAAACCTTTCGATGTCCTTCGGAATCAAATATTTCGACCAAAACAATGTAAACACCTATGCTTTGCTTTTGTCCCGATTGGTTTTTTCCATTCCAGGTCCAGTTCCCTTCCTGTGCCAGCGACTGGTTTTTGACCAAGTGAGTGATCAACCGGCCAATAGCATCAAAAATCCGTACATTAGCTATGTAGCCTGGTTTGTCGAGCTGAAAATGGATCGTAAGTTCGTCGTTATAGCCGTCGCTGTTGGGCGAAAAAGGTTGTGGTTCGCAGGTAATCTCGTTTTTTACTTCGATTTTGTCCTGGGTTTGCGAATTGGGCAATCCGGGTGTGGCAAACCCCACTGATTCGGCTGCCGATTGCCAGTTGGTTGGGTCGTCGGTGGGCTTATCCGGTGAAATACGTTCAAGCGAAACTCCTTCTTCGTCGGCTAAAAAAGGCGAGTGCATTTTTGCTGAATAGCTGAATTCGTCGATAACTTCCTGCGATGTGTTGAGCAAAACGACTGTTCCGGCATCGTCAGAAAAACTTGGGAATGAGCTCATGGCAACAAAACTGGCCGGATTGTTTCTAGCGTATTGCGTCATCACGGCCGCCGGATCTTTGGTGCAAACGAGGTATTCTCCACTTTGCAGAACTCTTTTGCCTGACGAAACCGGGTAAATTTGTTTCAGTTCGCCAAGGTTGCTTCGCGTAGCTAGTTTGAGTTGATTCAGTGCTACCGGAATGTCGGAAGCATTCACCAATTCCACAAAATCGCTTCCTCCTGGAAAGGGATTGAAAAGTACTTCGTTGATTAATACTGATCCTTTTTCAGGAGGCAAGTAAAACGTGAATGAAATTGTATCGGGTTGCATTATTCTTCCTGAAAGGTTTGCAATTCCGCCAACTTTAAGAAGAAGCTCGAAACCCGTGACTTTGCTTATGGAAATATCAACGGAATGGCTGTCATTACTATTAATGGCAGCATTTGTTATAGGAATTTGTTGTTTATTTTCGTCGGTGAGACTGAAGTTGGATATACGAATTGAACTGGCGGCCACCGGATTATTAAATGTCAGGCGAATCAGATGTGAATCAATAACTACCAGTTTTTCAATGAATAGTTGTGCTGCGTGTTTGATGATTGAAACATCGTCGAGCCAAAGCTGTCCGGCACGGGTGGCCGTGAAATTGAAAAGCAGTCCAGTGTTGGTAAAACTGAAAGTTGTTGCATCCGCTCCTGAAAACAGCTTGCTCTTTGCTTCACCCGGTTTTTGGTATTGAAGCGTCCAAACTCCTTTTGCGGTGCGGCTTACATTGATGTTTGCCAATGTTGATGCGTTCCAGTCCAAATCCGACGTAACAATCAGGCTGTCGGCCTTGCCTTTTCGAATGCGCCAAACTTCGAGCAAATCGCTACTTCCCGAGATATTTACGCCTGCTGCAAAACCGCTGATGAGGTCGGTTTTTGTGGTGTCGGCGCACAGGTAAAACCAAAATCGGTTCGACGACGATGGGTCCCAGTTCCCATTCTTCAGGCTGAATCTCCATTGCAGATCGAGGTTTTTCATATCAGCTTTTGTCTGGTGAAAAGTTGCGGAATTTCCGGCGGCTGCTTTGGCCGAATGCTTGAGCGAAAAAGCGCCTGAAATTGGTTCGGTGGTTGAAATTTCCCAATCGGTGGTTTGTTTCCAATCGAGAAATGTTCCGGCTTCAAAATTATCTTCCCAAACAATGGTGTCATTTCCGGCGAAGCTTTCTATTTTTGCAGCATAGTTGTCGCTTGACTTTATTTCAGAAAAGGCACTTGTACTTACAATTGTTAAAAAATAAACAAGTGTATTTGAAAAAATAAAAATAAATCTGGTCATTTTTTGAAAATTTAAAAGCAAAGCACTATTTTTGAGCCTGAATTCAATCGTGAATGAGGCGAAATTTGACTCAATTTAACAAAAATTGATAAAAAAGCCAAATCCGGTTGGTGTACAGAAAATTAGATAACGAATAAATAAATTTGATATGAAAGTCGCAGTAGTTGGTGCAAGTGGAGCGGTTGGCCAGGAATTTTTGAAGGTTTTGGCCGAAAGAAATTTTCCGCTCGATGAACTGGTTTTATTTGGATCGGCACGTTCGGCCGGAACCGAGTACGAATTTAAAGGACAGAAACTGGTTGTAAAAGAACTTAAGCATAACGATGACTTTAAAGGTATTGACATTGCCTTGACTTCGGCAGGTGCTTCCATTTCGAAAGAGTACGCCGAAACCATCACGAAATACGGCGCTATCATGATTGACAATTCGAGCGCTTTCCGCTATGAAGCCGACATTCCGCTGGTTGTGCCCGAAGTAAACCCTGAAGATGCGCTGATCCGTCCGCGCGGTATTATTGCCAACCCGAACTGTTCGACCATCCAGATGGTTGTTGCCTTGAAGCCGATCAACGACTTGTCGAAGATTGTGCGTGTGCATGTAGCTACTTACCAAGCTGCAAGCGGTGCCGGTGCACAAGGAATTGCCGAGTTGGAAACTCAAATTAAGCAGGTAGCCAATGGTGAAGAACCAACCATCAAAAAATTCCCATATCAACTGGCTATGAATATTATTCCTCAGATCGACGTTTTCCTCGATAACGACTACACCAAAGAGGAAATGAAAATGAACTGGGAAACCAAAAAAATTATGCACACCGATGCCGAAGTAAGTGCAACTTGTATCCGCGTTCCGGTGGCTCGTGCACACTCCGAAGCGGTTTGGGTTGAAACCGAAAATGCCTTGGATATTGACGTGGTAAAAGCCGCTATGGAAAGCTTTGAAGGCTTGACTGTTCTGGATAATCCGGCTGAAAAGCAATATCCAATGCCATTGTTCATTTCAGGGAAAGACGATGTTTATGTAGGCCGTATCCGCAAGGATGTGGCTAACCCAAAAGGTTTGACATTCTGGTGTGTGGGCGACCAGATCAAAAAAGGTGCTGCTCTAAATGCTGTTCAGATTGCTGAATGGCTGATTAAAAAAGGTGAAGTGAAATAGGAAATTGAAATTGGTCATTCGTCATTGGAAATTTTTCATTTCCCGAATGACAGATGACTTTCCCCAGATTCCAAAAATATAATACCCTCAAAAGGCACTGTTAACCATGCTTTTTGAGGGTTTCTCTTTACTTTATCCAAACATTAATTTCAGGAACCTAAGCATCTCAGAAAATTAATGCACCGATATATTTTTTATATTTGAAGTAAATTTTTTGTACCACTTAAAAAAACAAATATGCAAACTATTGAAACCTACGATTTCGCTGGCAAGAAAGCACTTATCCGTGTTGACTTTAACGTACCACTCGATGAAAATTTTGTGATTACTGACGATACCCGTATTCGTGCGGCTATTCCAACTATTAAAAAAGTGATTGAAAAAGGTGGTAACCCCATCATCATGTCGCATTTTGGCCGCCCAAAAGATGGACCAAACCCAAAATATTCGATGTGCCACCTCGTTGCCCATTTGAGCGAATTGCTTGGTCAGGAAGTTGTTTTGGCTCCTGATTGCGTTGGCGAAGAAGTTCAGTCTATGATTAAAGCTTTGAAACCAGGCCAGGCCATGTTACTTGAGAACCTACGGTTTCACAAAGAAGAAGAAAAAGGCGACGAAGGTTTTGCCAAACAATTGGCTGATAACGGCGATTGCTGGATCAACGACGCATTTGGAACAGCTCACCGTGCTCACGCTTCAACGGCTGTGATGGCTAAATTCTTCCCGAACGACAAAATGTTTGGTTACCTGATTGAAAGCGAAGTTGCCAGTTTGGACAAAGTGTTGAAAAACCCACAACGCCCGCTGACAGCCATCATGGGTGGCGCTAAAGTTTCGTCTAAAATTACGATCATCGAAAACCTGTTGGATAAAGTGGACAACCTAATCCTTGGTGGCGGTATGACTTATACCTTCGTGAAAGCTCACGGCGGCGAAGTAGGCACTTCGATTTGCGAACCTGATTTTCTTGAAACGGCTTTGGCAATTGAAAAGAAAGCTGCTGAAAAAGGTGTAAAAATTATTATGGCTACTGATGTTGTTGCTGCCGATGCTTTTGCAGCCGATGCAAACACGCAGATTGTTGAAGCCAATGCTATTCCTGAAGGATGGATGGGGTTGGATGCCGGTCCAAAAAGTATTGAATTGTTTAAAGAAGTAATTGAAAACTCAGGAACTATCCTATGGAATGGCCCGGTTGGCGTGTTCGAAATGGAGAAATTTGCTGTAGGTTCAAAAGCTGTTGGCGAAGCTATCGTTAAAGCAACTTCGAAAGGTGCTTTCTCGTTGGTAGGCGGTGGCGACTCAGTATCGTGCGTTAACCAATTCGGTTTTTCTGAAGGTGTTTCCTACATCTCAACGGCTGGTGGTGCATTGCTCGAATACCTCGAAGGCCAGGTTCTTCCGGGAGTTGCAGCAGTAAGAGGAGAATAAGGGAAAGCCCCCTCCCGACCTCCCCCGAGTGGTGAGGAGAAAAAGACTAAATGAACAATGAAATACCGAAACCCCGGGGCTGCGAAGTTTCGGGGTTTTAATTTTTACATTTACCTCTGTCAGGGTTTTAAACCCTGACAGAGGTAATAAAACAAAACACCCATGAAAAAATCACAATTAGCTATCGAAAACTTTAAAACCCTGAATTGTGCTCAATCGGTATTGCTGAGTCATGCCGAAGAACTGAATCTCGACCGTACCATTGCTCTCCGCATGGCACTTGGCTTTGGCGGCGGAATGGCTATGGGCGAAACCTGCGGGGCCGTTACCGGAGCCTATATGGTTTTGGGTCTGAAAGCCAATTTCAAAGAGAAATCCATTCCTGAAATTAAAGCAGAAACCAAAGCTGCCGTCCGAAGATTTAACGAGCTGTTTATTGCCAAACACGGTTCGCTGCAATGTAAAAAACTATTGGGTGTCGATCTTTCTACACCCGAAGGTTCAGCTGAAGCCAATGCCAAAGGGTTATTCGATTCGATTTGCTCGCCATTGGTTGCTTCGGCTGCCGAAATTCTGGAAAAGGAGTTTTAAAACCGAAGTTGACAAGAGAGTTGTTGGCCTGAATGGTTTGTTTGCAGCGAATTTCAGTTCGTTGATTTGGATTGGTATGCAAAATTTCTGAATTTCGGACTGGAATTTCAACGATAATCAACAATGAGCAAAACCGGCGCCGATTGCAAAACTTTTGGGTTCAGCAGGAGAAAGTACGGCAGCGAATTACTGATCGACCTGATCAGGCTCGAATCGCTTGAGAGGTATAACCGGAAAACGCCCCGGCATTTTCTTTCGTTTTACGACATCACCCTAATTCAGGAAGGAGCCGGGAAATTTGCCCTCGACGACATTGATTTCCCGGTTGAAACCAATCAATTGTATTTCACGGCCCCGGCGCAGGTGCGCGAATGGAAAGTAGCCGAGAGTCCGCGTGGGCTTGTACTGATTTTCGAGGAAGAATTCCTGTGTAGCTTTTTTAGCGATCCTTTGTTTGTGAAGAGCTTGTCGTTTTTCAGGAACAAACTTGCTCCGCCACAATTAAAACTCAGCGACGAACAAGGCCAGTATTTCACCAATCTTTTGCTGCAAATCGAGCAGGAAATAATATCCAGCAAAGAAACTCATTTGTTGCGCGCATTACTTTACCAGTCACTCGCTTGGCTGAATAAAGCTTACCATTCGGCTTATCAGCTTACCAAAAAACCACAAAATCCGAGAATAACCCGCTTTTTTCAATTGGTTGAAAATCATTATTGTACCGAACATACTACTTCGTTTTATGCCCAGGAACTTTGCATCACGGCAGGTTATTTAAATGAGTTGGTGAAAAGCGAAACCGGCGTTTCAGCCAAGCAATACCTCATAAACCGATTAATTACTGAAGCCAAACGGATGTTACAGTTCAGTGAAGTTCCGGTTGCCGAAATTGCCTGGGAACTCGGTTTTAGCGATTCGTCGTATTTTGTCCGCTTGTTTCGCAGTGAAACTGGAGTTTCGCCTCTTGCTTTCCGAAAAAGTAAATTACCTTAAAAAGTCCTGTTTTTCCCATGTTTTCTGTTATCCAAGTGAAAACCTGGAGGCTAGCTTTGTATTGTAGATCAAATACAAAAGCCATGAAACAGTATTTAATATTTTTATGCTTAATTTATGCAACCATGACAAACGCTAAAGAAAAAAACTCGATTGATTCGAAGATTATTGAACTTGAAAGGACGGCCCTTTTGCGGTGGATACAGGGTGATCCAACCGGGTTTCTTGAAATTTCTGCTCCTGATGTGGTTTATTTTGACCCTTTCCTTGAAAAAAGGCTGGATGGACATGAAGAGCTGACCAAATTGTACATGTCGCTCAAAGGACAAGTTTGTGCCAACCAGTTTGAGATGCTCGATCCGGTTGTTCAGTCCACTAACCAAATGGCTGTGCTTACCTTTAACTTTAATTCAGGGACCGGCGAAAAAGTGCAAAGGTGGAATTGCACCGAAGTTTATCGCCTCGAAGCCGACAGAAAATGGAAAATTATTCAAACACACTGGTCACTTACAAAACCCGAATTAAAATGAATACTGGTCAGCAAATAAGATGTTTAGCAATTGGACTGGCTTTCGCAGGAATGTCCTGGCCAATTTATGCGCAGGAGGCCGCATTCGATTATTTCGGATTGAAAACACCAGATAGCTCGATTGAGCTCTTTGCCCCGCAAATTGTGTCACTTGAGAATGTTAAAGAAAAATCGCTGGCAATTTCGCCACTGGGCGACGAAGTTTTCTATTCGGGTGGGAAAGAATGGCCTCAAACCAAAATTATGCATGTCAAAAAAGTGAATAATAAATGGGGCAAACCGGAAATCTTCGACTTTTGTACCGATTGTTTTGCTACAGAACCTGCCTTTTCGCCCGACGGGAAGTACTTGTTTTTTTCGTCGAGTAAAGGTGAAACGAATCTGAAAAATTACTCAATTTGGCGAATGGAGCGGGTTGGAACTAAATGGGGTAAAGCTCAGAAGATCATTGATATTCCTGAGACAAACATCTGGGAATTTCATCCATCGGCAGCTAAAAGCGGTTCGGTTTATTTTTGTCGCTGGGATTCGGTAACACAAACCGGACATATTTTTCGCTCTGCTTTTGTGAATGGCGCATATTTAAATCCCGAAAAGACCGAACTCTCATTTGGTGCAACCAGCAGCGATGCTGATCCGTTTATCGATCCGGACGAAAAATTCATTATCACTTCGTCGGTCGGGCAAAAAGGTAAAGGTGGTTACGATGTTTACATTTCGCATCGGAAAGACGATGGTTCGTGGCTACCACCGGTAAATGCCGGCGAAAAGATTAATACTTCAGGAGACGAAGATTCGCTGGATATTTCTCCAGATGGCCGGTTCGTATTTATTTATAAGCGGAGCGATGTGTATTGGGTCGAGGCAAAAGGATTGATTGATGCCTATCTGTAGCAATTTAATTGTTCGCCGCTAGTTTTTTAATTGCCATTCACTTGATGTAACAGCGAAGCCGCCGGTTGTTACATCAAGTGGCTTATTTTTTCCCGATACCATCATTCACGTAATAACTTAATGCTCCTGAAGGACACTTAGATATTTGATCTTTCAATTGTTCGGTTGTGGCGTTCTCAATTTTAATCCACGGTTTGGCCAGCGGATTATACACCTGCGGTAACGTTTTTACACAGATTCCAGAATGGGTACATCTCGCGGGTTCCCAAACGATAGTGATTTCACCATTTGTGTATGTTTTTACCATCTCGTTTGACATGATTGTGTGTTTTAATTATTTTGATAACAGTGAGTTGTATTCTGGATGACGGTTGAGGTAAGCGGTAACAAACGGACAAAGGGGTACCAAAATCAACTCTTTTTGTCGAATGTCGTCGAGAACTTGTTTAACTAAAGCAGAGCCGATGCCTTTCCCTTCGAACTTGGCGGGAACTTCAGTGTGTGTTAAAAAGATTTTTCCTTGCGCCTTAATGTATTCGATTCGCGCCAGGTCTCCATCTATATGTATTTCGTATTGATTCTTTTCAGCGTTGTCATTCAAAAGAAAGTCCATATTTCCTAATTTTTACTTAAGTAACAGATGTGTTTGCAATTAGTTGAGAAGTATGCTGGACTTTTAATTTCACTGATTTAATTTTTCCATTTCTGTTTTTAGAATATCAAATGTAATAGCCTGAAAATCGAGTTGGATTTCTGCATTTTCTGCTATTTCAGCTTTTTTAACGGAGAGAAGAATCTTATTACCTTGTATCTTTACTGCAACAATGGTAATCTTCTCTCCAGCCGGAACGTCTTTGAAACGAATGCGGTCAGTTTCGGGCGCACCCGGCATAATTGACTTAAATCGCTGGAAAATAACGTTGACAAATGTATTACGGGGATCATCAAGCAAAATTGAGAAATTTGTTTTCGGACCGGGAAAATTGACAAACCTGTCGCAGTTGATCCAGCCCAATTGATGAGCGCCCAGAACATAACAGTTAGCGGCCCAAATATCTGACTCCTGAATGTTCCCGTCTTTCACCTTTTTCTCAAATTCGCTGGTGAATTTATTGTTGTCAGTTGTTAATCTCTTGCTTGTTTCGTCATACTTTAGCTCGGCCAGTTGCTTTTCAAATAGATTTGCCTGGCGTATTCCTTCATCAGTTGTATCCGAATCTTTAATCCGTAATGTTACTGGAACAGTGTACGGTACATTAACGGGTTGGCCTCTTTGTTTACCAGGTTTCCAGGTGCACGGAATCTGGCTGACGATATAAGCAGCGGCTTTATCGAGCACATTCCCAAGGCCTCTAGCAACACGTATGTTTCTTACATAACCCGCCCGGTCAACCACAAAATTGACGTAAACCGTTCCTTCAAGTTTGTCTTTTAGCGCAGAATATGGGTAATGGGTATTCTCTTGAATATATCGGCGGAGGTTTGTTACACCACCAGGGAATTCAGGCATTTCTTCAACAACCATAAAGACTTCTTCTTGTTTTTTATCAGATGAAAGCATAACTACCTCATCTTCGGATATCATTAATTTCCCCTGATCTTTATAATTTTCAACAGGCTTCCAATTTATTTGATCATTTTTTTGTTCTCCTGAAAACAGAATCATATCATCTTTCTTTTTCGAGTACGGAAAGCCGATTTCAAGTTTTTCACCTTGTTTCAGAATACAGTTTTCGTTTCCGGCTGTTGCTGAAAGATGAAGCATTCCGCCGGTTTCGATGATTTTTCCATCCGAGGTGGTCGATATCCGAGCCATCAAAATGTCGGATAATTTATAGTATTCTTTCACCTTCATCTGAATGTTGTCGGTGATTTTCTGCCCCGTTTTTTCAGAAACAAACGAATTGGCTTTAATTCGGAGGGTGGTTCCTTCGCGGCATACGATAATTGTATCGCGATCGGGACGGATAGAAAATACCTGTGGTTTTTTTCCCAAATGTCGGTAAATGTCAGATATTGATAATTCCGAAGTAATCCGAACCACTAGAGAGCTTGTATCTGCCTGCACAGGTTTTGTCTCAATGTCTTTATTTGCTGAATCTGAACCCACTATCGGCGATTTATTGTTGATAGTGTCATTCGGTGATGAACTGGTACTGGTTCTGTTTTCCTTTACTGAGCTTCTGACAACAGTGTTGTCTGTATTGCGTTCATTATTAGCTAAATAAATTGTAAAAGCAGCTATAATCAGAAAGATACTACCAATAGTTAGCGCATTAAAATGAGTTTTATAATATTGCCTGAAAGAGTTTTCTTCTGGTACTTTTGGTTGATTATCAAGTAACGAGCGAACTTGACTCTCGTTTATAAGTGGAGCTTGTTCAATAATGTTGTTAAAAATTAACTCCAGGTCGTTATCTGTGATTTCGTGCTTTTTCATTTGGAGTTTGGTTTAGACGTTAAAATATTGTTCTGTTTTGGTGTTTCCTGGTCGGCAAGCAATTTTCGTAGATTTTCGCGACCACGCATTAGTCGGTTCTTAACTGCTGCTTCAGTAATTTTTAGGTCCAGAGCAATGTCGCTTATCGAAAATCCTAGAATATGGAACATTAGTACTACTTCACGTTGGCCAGCATTAAGGTTGGCGATGGATTTATGAATGAATTTGATATCGTAATCCATTTCAATAGAGTCGGATCCGAGTTCGATGTTCGTCGTTTTAATCTCCGATTGATTGCCTAAAAATTTTAGCCTGCGTTTTTGTTTTAGATGACAGTTTCTGGCGATTCCGAAGAGAAAAAATTGAAAGGCACCGGGATCACGGAGCTTGCTGAAACTTTCAAAGGCGGCGGCAAGCGTATCCTGAACGAGATCGAGAGCTTTTTCCTCACTTCCTGTCACAACTCTACAATAAGCTGAAAGTCGGTGCTGTACTGGATTATACAGTTGCATGAATTCAGTAATTTTTTGATTGTCTGTTTTCACGGTATTTGTTCGTTTCTAAAAAGGTACCATAAATGATGAAAAAGTATCGGTAGAAAATCTGATTTTATAGTGAAACTGGTCAAAACAACAATTACAAAGTAAATAATTTATCTTATTTGCATTATGGTGTTAATTGTTGTATAATTTGATTGAGGCGTAGCAGCAATCTTTTGATTGGAGATGCTTCCTGTTTTAGTTGACTTGTTCCGAAGAACTTATCTGGTATTTCTTTCGTAATACCAGACAAACTTTTAATTGATGATTATGAAAGCCAATGTAGGATATATTGACCGGATGTTTCGCATGATAGGAGGAATAAGCGTTGCCGTTTGGGGAGTTATTTTCGAAACCTACTGGGGATTAGTAGGCGTGGTTTTGCTGGCAACCGGAGTCTTCAGTTATTGCCCTTTGTACCCGCTTTTCAGGATTGACACAACAAAGAAAGATGAACAAAAAGAAACGGACCAACATCAGTGACATTGGCCCGTTTGGAAAATTAAAACCCTAAAAATCGTTATGGTTTACGATAGTTTACGCCATAACGGTATAAACGCAAATATTCTGTTTCCATTCGTTTCGAGAAATCGGTAAAATCTTTCTTTTCTTTTGGGCTCCAAACGACTTCGGCTAAAGCGCAAACTCGTGGGAAAACCATGTATTCGAGATATTTGGTCGAAGCGATATACTCGGTCCAAACGTTGGCCTGGGCGCCCATGATGTATTTTTGTTCGTCAGCCGACAGTTCTTCTGGAATTGGCTCATACGAATAAACCTGTTCGAGCGGCAAATAGCCGCCAATAGCCAATGGTTCTTTGTCAGTTTCTTTCGATTGGTAATGGTCGAAATACAGGTGCGTCCCCGGAGTCATTACTACATTGTGTTTCTGTTGGGCTGCTTCAATTCCGCCTTTTATGCCTCTCCACGACATTACCGAAGCTCCCGGGGCCAAGCCGCCTTCCAGTATTTCGTCCCATCCAATAATCTGGCGGCCTTTGCTGTTCAGGTATTTCTCAATGCGTTTGATGAAATAACTCTGTAGCTCATGCTCGTCTTTCAGGCCAAGTTCTTTAATGCGCTTTTGGCAATCAGGGCAATCTTTCCAGCGATCTTTGGGGCATTCGTCACCACCAATGTGGATGTATTTCGATGGAAACAATTCGCAAACTTCGTCGAGTACATTTTGCAAAAATTTGAACGTTTCTTCCTTCCCTGCACAAAGTACATCCTTACTAACTCCCCAGGTCGTCATAACATTATAAGAGCCACCCTTACATCCCAATTCAGGAAATGCAGCCAGTATAGCAACGCTATGTCCAGGCATTTCAATTTCAGGAACAACTGTGATAAATCGGTCAGCGGCATACTGCACAATTTCCTTTACCTGTTTCTGAGTGTAAAAACCTCCATATCCAACACCATCGTATACTTTCGAGCGAGAAGCATGACCAACAACTGTTTCGTCTCTCCAACTCGATATTTCAGTGAGTTTTGGGTATTGGTTAATTTCAAGTCGCCATCCCTGATCTTCGGTTAAATGCCAGTGAAAAGTATTTAGTTTATACATGGCCATGTTGTCGATGTACTTTTTAATGAAGCTAATTGGGAAATAGTGGCGGCCTACGTCGAGATGTAATCCACGCCATGCAAATCGGGGTTGGTCGTTGATCTCGACACAAGGAACAGCCAAAGGTCCATTTTGCGTAACCGGAAGCATCTGCTTTAACGATTGTATGCCATAGAAAATTCCAGCAGGTGTTTTTGCTGTAATCACAATTTCTTTTGTATCAACTTTCAACATATAACCTTCGTCGCTGCCCGAAAATGCCTTATTTAGTTTGAAACTAATAGTTTGCTTTGCTTTCTCGTTTACCTGAAGAGTAAAACCATAATAGGTTTTCATGAAATCGTTAAACTGAGCAGCAATGCTTTTTAACTCAGATCGTGATGCATCGAAAGCAATAGTTGTCCCCGAATTCAGATTAAAAACTCCTTCCGTTTGATTTATCTGAGCGGGTTGAGGGATAATTGCCAATGGTTGTGCAAATAAACCTGCTGAAACAAACAGACCAAGAATAAGCAAGAATTTCTTCATGAATTTTTCGTTTTGTTGGTTTTAATTTAGACAAATGTATCTAAAATAAATAAGAAAGTAGAGTTGTACTTTTTTATATTTTTAGAAAGTTTTTCTGAGGTTGAATATTTTTGCAGAATAATGATGTTGAGATCACGACAGATTTGTGCAATTGAATTGCATATTATTTGACGAGAACAACCAAATTTGCGATTGGATAAAAATTGAATTGATGGAACTAAAACGTATACTGAATTTACCTTTTGTACAACTCGACAGCTTGCGGCACAGATACATCCTGATTGCTGTAACTGTAATTTTCAGCATATTTTTTCTGAATGTTTTTGTTCCGTTCAATATCAACCACTGGAGCAGAGATTCTGGTTTCGACCAGTTTATACGTCTTTCAGGATTTGGTGTAATTGGTGGGGTTGTGCTTTCGGTTTCACAGCTGTTTATCCGGAAACTGTTTGGTATTGACCATTTCCGGATATGGACTTTTACCCTTTGGTTTTGTGGCGAACTGTTTTCAATGGCTTTTTTATTTATTGTCTATCAGTCAAATCATGGCATCGATTTCATTCAACTTATAAAAGAAATGCCTGATAGCATCAGGTATACACTTTTAAGTATCCTTATACCGTACTCGCTGGCGCTATTGTTTATTACGCTCAATATTCAGAAATCGAAGTTTGAGACCTTGAAGGTAAATACTGTAATCCCTGTTTTTGAACCTCTGCTTTTAGATTTTCCGGATGAAAAGGGAGCCATCCGGTTTTCCATTGCGCCTGATCAGATTTTGTATTTTGAATCGGCTGATAATTACCTGATTATTTTTTATCTGAACAATGGAAAGCTTTCGAAACAGATTTTACGTAATACGTTGAAAAATATCGAATTGATGGTTGCCGGTTCATCCGTGAAAAAATGCCATCGTTCGTTCATGATAAATCTTCAGAAAATAGAATTTGTTGATTATGACAGAGCCAGTTGTCGCATTAAATTAATAGGTGTGACAGAGCTCATTCCTGTTTCCCGTAAATACTATCCTGAATTTAAATCGTTTTTGAAAAGCCCAAAATAAACGCTTATTGCAATTCACCCCTGCATTGGTTCCATTCGTCCCTTTCGTTTTTTTGATTGATTTTGCCTGTTTAGATTTGGCAAAATTTTTATTCACAACTTAAAAACAACAGGAAACATGAGAAAGTTAGCTTTGATTTTATTCGTCTCTTTTATCGTTATTGGTTCGGCTTATGCTGCAGTAAAAAATTCATTTAAAGGAACATGGGATTATCAGGTTCCCGATGCCCCTTACGAATATTCTACCGGGAAGATTGTTTTTGCTGAAGCAGCAAACGGACAACCAACTATTACAATTAAATTTACCAATGGAACTGAAGTAAGTGGAAAAGAAGTGAAAATTGAAAATGATTCGTTTTCGTTCAAAACCGAAGTTGATTACAACGCGGTAAAAGTGAACGGTAAACTTGTTGAAGGAAAAATTTCGGCAAAAATTGATACTCCTCAGGGCTTGATGAATATGACTGCCGTTCAGAAGCGCTAACCAGAACCAACTAAAAAAGAGGGTGCCTCAAAAGTCCGGGACATCCTCTTTTTATTCGTATTCCTATCTGAGACTGTTTCCAAATATTGAACTCTCAAGAGAATAAATTTACATTTGAGGCAGCCTCTTTGCTATTTTTAATCAAAAGCTTATTGTGGCATTGGCAGCCCGCCTAACCTGGCCATACTGGCTTCAATTTCGTGTTCAGGATATTCGTAGTCGGTGAGTTTGCCGCTCATGTATTTGTCGTATCCCAGAAGGTCCATGGAACCGTTTCCGCTCAGGTTGAACAGGATCACTTTTTCCTTGCCTTCTTCTTTGGCTTTTAATGCCTCGCGAATCGCAGAAGCGATGGCGTGAGTCGATTCAGGAGCAGGAATGATACCTTCGGTTTTAGCGAACAGCAAACCAGCCTCGAAACATTCGCTTTGGTGAATGGCCTGAGCTTCCATCAGTCCGTCGCGCAGGGCGGCGCTCACCAGTGGCGACATGCCGTGGTAACGCAAACCCCCAGCGTGGATTGGTGCCGGGATGAAATCGTGACCCAAACTGTACATCGGCAACAGCGGAGTCATTTTAGCCACATCGCCGTGGTCGTACACAAATTTTCCTTTGGTCAACGTTGGGCACGAGAATGGCTCAGCTCCAATAATCTGGATGTTGGCGCCGTGTACTTTTTCGTACATAAACGGGAACGAAATTCCGGCGAAATTGCTACCGCCACCGCAACAGCCAATGACTACGTCCGGATTTTTAATACCGATTTTGTTGAGCTGTTTTCTGGCTTCCAGACCAATGACGGTTTGGTGCAGCATCACGTGGTTCAACACAGAACCCAAAGCATAGCGGGTTTGCCCGGTTGGATCGGTAACCGCAGCTTCAACAGCTTCCGAAATGGCGATTCCCAAACTTCCGGGAGTATCGGGAAATTGAGCCAAAATGTCGCGTCCGGCCTGGGTTTCCATACTTGGACTGGCCACGCACTGTCCGCCCCAGGTTTGCATCATGATCTTGCGGAAAGGTTTTTGGTCGAAACTTACGCGAACCATGAAGACTTTACATTCGATGCCGCCAAGCTGGGCGCAGGCATACGAAAGGGCCGATCCCCATTGTCCGGCGCCGGTTTCGGTAGTTAATTTCTTGATGCCGAATTGCTTGTTGTACCACGCCTGTGGCACGGCTGTATTGGGTTTGTGGCTTCCTGCCGGCGAAACACTCTCGTTTTTGTAGAATATTTTTGCCGGAGTTCCCAGTGCTTCTTCCAGTTCGTAGGCACGAATCAGTGGGCTCGGCCTCCACTGCATCAAGATTTGGCGAACTTCTTCCGGAATGTCGATCCAGCGTTCCTGCGATACTTCCTGTTCGATGAGGTTCATCGGGAAAACCGGGGCAAGCGCTTCCGGAGTAACCGGTTTGCCGTCGGGTCCTAATGGCGGGTTCATCGGGGTTAAAAGATCAGGAGCAAGGTTATACCATTGTTTGGGCATTTCCGATTCATCAAGGAAGATTTTTTTTAGTCTGGCCATGTTGTCAATTTTTTTGGTTATTATTTCTATTGTTTTTTGTGTATTTCTTTTATCAAAAACAGGAAAGGGACTTTCCGCAAAAAATACAGAAAATCCCTTTCCCCGGTCTTATGACCGCAGATTAATATGTAATTCCCGGCTTTCCATTTTCACGTTGCGCCAGGCCCATTCTTTTCCATATAAAGGTGACTTGTACATATCTTTCTTCAAAAAAGCGAGTAAAACTAGTTATATTTTTTAGGTTTTCAAGAAAAAAATGGGTTTTGTAGAACAGGCGTTTTTAGTTGTCGGAAAGCAGATTTTTATCTAGTCGGAAGAAGACTGAGAATCTCAGGAACAATCCTTTCGAAGATATTTCCAAATCAGGAGCTTGATTGCTCCCCGAAAGGGGTGTCCCAATCTGCCATGAGCTTCGGTTCATTTCTGAATAAACCCGTAGTTTTTGCTTCAGTTTATATCCGGCATCGAGCGAAATCCACCAGTTTCTGGTCATTTTCAAGCTGCCAAACCATCCCACATTTCTTTCCTGAAGCCAGATGTAGCTGTATTTGGCATTGTCGGGCAAAAAAGCATTGTAGCCGTTTCCTCCTGAAAAGAAGCCCGTGTGAAACCTCGGTCTCACTGCCCATTCGGCTCTGAACCACAAGGGGAGCGTGCCCGTGTAGGTTGCCCGTTCGGTGGGTGTCCAGCGGAATCCGGCGACAGGCATCAGCAGATTTCCCGAAAAGCGTTGGGCATACGAAAGCCCAAAAATGTAAGTGAACCGTTCGCTTTTTCCCCAATTGAACCGAACGGCAGTCATTCCAATTAATGCTTCAGACGAATAATTTCCTGAAGTGGAAGCAAACGCGGGTGCAACAATCCAGTTTAGGCTCCATCTGTCGCTCAGTTCGTGTTGCCAGATGAGCCGAAGCGAGGTTTGTGCAAATTTGTTTTCTTCAATCGGGAACGAATCGCCGGTTTGCAGAAAACGGTATTGTGGCGATACAATCAAGCGGTTGTGCTCCGCGCGCAGCAATGGAAAAGCCAGTTGAATGCTTCCGCGCTGTTTGATTTCGCTGCCCGCCGCCGGCTCGTAGGTGAATGAAATGGGCGCTGTTTGCTGTCCAAAGCTATGTTGCAGCATAAAAACGAGTGAAGTAAATAGAATTAGCCGGATCATTGGTTCAGAATTAAGCCGTCAGCCATTTCTATGGTGCGGTCGGTGTTTCTGGCAAAGTCGTTGTCGTGGGTTACGCAGATGATGGTCTGCCCGAATTCGCGGGCCAGGTCGCGGAAAATATCCTGAACGGCCAGCGAGTTTTTGCTGTCGAGATTTCCGGTTGGCTCGTCGCCCATAATCACGGACGGGTTGTTAATCAGCGCACGGGCAATGGCCACGCGCTGTTGCTGTCCGCCTGAAAGCTTGTTGGCTTTTTTCAACGCTTGTTCTTCGAGGTCGAGCAAACGCAGGTTTTCGTAGGCGCGGTGCTCAATCTCTTCCGACGAATGTTTGCCGAGTTTTAAGGCCGGAAGCATCACGTTTTGCAGCGCACTGAATTCGGGCAGCAAATAATGGAACTGGAACACGAACCCGATGTGCTCGTTTCGGAAAGCAGCCAACTGGTTTTGCGTTTTTCCGGTGAGCCGTTCGCCATTGAATTCGAGGCTTCCTTCGTAGTCGGTGTCCATAGTGGAAAGCACGTACAAAAGCGTGGATTTTCCGGAGCCCGACTTGCCGATGATGGAAAGGAACTCGCCCTTTTTCACGTCGAACGAGATGTTTTTAATGACCTGAAAAGTCTGTGGGTCGTGGAAATATTTGATGAGGTTGTGAACCTGCAATGCGTTTTCTGTTTCCATAGCTTTTATCCTCTGATGATTACGACCGGGTCGATTTTCGAAGCTTTTAGGGCGGGCAGGTAGCCTGCAAAAAGCGTGGTGGCAATGCCAAAAACAATGGCCGACACAAAATCTGCCGGAATGTAGCTGATTGGCAAAGTGGTTAATCCGGCTATTTTGAAGGGCACCAGGTTGACTGCCGATGAAATGCCCAAGCCAAGCAGCACGCCGGTAATTGCGCCAACCACTCCGATTACTGCAGCTTGTGCCAGAAATATGCTCAGGATGTCGCCTCCCGAAAATCCCATAGCTTTCAGGATGGCAATCTCACGGATTTTCTCGTTGATGGTCATATTCATGATGTTATAAATACCGAACCCCGCCACAAGCAAAATGGTGAGCGACACGGCAATGGCAATGATGCTGCGCAGTTGCGAGGCCGCCAGCAATTGCTGGTTGGCCGTTTGCCACGACTCAACCTGGTACGGAACTGTCGATTTTAGCTGGCTGACCAGCGAAGCGGTTTGGTCGCGGTCGCGCAGGTTCACCTGGATGTCGCTCGAATAATCGAAGTTTTTGCCTTGAAATTGACGGGCGGTGGCAATATTGAGGTAGGCACGCGACTTGTCGATTTCCTTTACTGACGTTTCCACGATGCCCACCACGGTGTAGTTTTTCGAAACACCGTCAGAATTCAGCACATTCACGTTGTCGTTCAGGCCAACATTCAGTTTTTCGGCCAGCAGTTTTCCCAGGATTATGCCTGATTTCTGCACATCGAGCTTGTTCCAGCTTCCTACAATCACTTTGCTGCCAATGCCAAAAAGCTGGTTTTCGGAAGCCGGTTGAACACCCGAAATGCTACCATTGATTTTTTTCGAGCCGTTGCGGAAAAACACGCTGAAATTAAGCTGCGGCGTAATTCCGGTGACTTCGGGCTGCTTTTCGAGCGTGGCCATCACCTGCGACGTGTTTTTAATCCCGTCGGTATATTGCAGACTTTTTTTGTTCCGAATGTTGAAAAGTGTCCCGGCATCGAAAAAGCTTTCTGCCGGATTGTAGCTGCGTTTGTCGTCGTCGTTGTAAATGCGGACGTGCGCCAGCGTGCTGAAAGCCAGGTCGTCCTGCGCCTGGTTGACACCATTCATAAAACTGTTCATGAAAATGTACATCGACACGCCAAAGGTCACGCCCAGCAAGGCTACCAGCGTTTGCCCCGGCTTCGAGTTGAGGTGCGTCCAGGCAATCTGCCGGTTCACCGTCGGCTTCTTTATTTTTGTTTGTTGTTGCATGAGTTGAATCTGAAAATTGTGTTTTGTTTACTCTTTTAAACTCACCCCTGCGCATCTTCGATGCTTTTCCCCTCTCTTTTTGAAAGAGAGGGGAGAACGTCCGCTAGCGGACGTTGGGGTGAGTCCAGCTTTCTGTTCATTTTCATTTTTTTCCCGGTAAAACAATTGTTTCATTTTCGGTAAGTCCGCCTGTAATTTCAACCCAGTCGGCATTTTTTATTCCTGTGGTCACTTGTTTCTTTTCGCCGGATTCGGTCAGTACAAAATCGTTGGCCAGCAGGTATTTTGCCGGAACAACCAGTGCCTGTTTTCGCTCGCCAACCACAATATTCGCCTGAAGTTGTGTTCCGGCTTTAAGTCCGGCAATAGGTTCGGCAAACCGGGCTTCCACGATAAACGACTGGTCCTGAGCGTCGAAAGCCGGGTAAATTTTCGAGATTTTTGCCCTGAATGCGTGGTTTTTGCTGGTGTTCAGTTCAACAAAAGCTTCCTGCCCCGTTGCCATGCGATTGATGTCTTCTTCGGCAACCTGTAGGCGGGCAATAAATTCGCCTGCGCCAATTTCGGCAATGGTCTCACCACGTTTCACCAGTTCACCGTTTTCTTTCAGGCAAAGAAGCACCACGCCTTTTTCGCGGCTGGTAATACTGAAATTACCGTTGTTCTCCTTCTGGCTGACCAGATTGGCTTTTGCGTTGGCCAGCTCCAGTTTCAGGTTACGCTGGGTTTCGGTAATGGTATTCTGCAAAGCCCAAAATTCAGCCTCCGAGTTTTCGTATGCGAGCCTGGCACGGTCGTAATCGGCTTTCGAAACAGCGTTGGAGCTAACCAGGTTTTGGTAGCGGGCAAAATTAGCCGAATCGGTGCGCATTTGGTTGCTTAGTTGTATTTTCTGCTGATGTAGTTTTTGCAGCACAGGAGAAGTGTCCCTCAGGTTGCTTTGCGCTTTTTGGTAGGCCGCCTCTGCGCTTTCGAGCTGCGATTGGGACGTTTCGTTCAGCAATTGAAAAAGCAGTTGATTGGGCTGAACCGAGTCGCCTTCGCTTACCAGTTTTTCTTGCAGGTAGCCTTCGGTTTGCGAAATCACGAGGTAACTGTTGCTCATGGTGATGTTTCCGGAGGCAAAAACCGCATCGGCCAAATCTCTGCGCTGCGGCGTGGTTTGCTTTTTTCGGTGACAGGCTGTAAAAAGCAATGACACAACTAAAAGCGTATTCAGTATATTTTTTGTGTTCATACTTACCTATTTCCTTGATTCGAATATTGTTTTGTAACTGTAGAATTCCGATAAATCGTTCAGGTAGCGGCTTTCGGCCTGGAGGTAGTCGTCGAATATTTTCAGGTAGCCGTCGAGGCTGATGAGTCCTTGCCCGTATTTTGCCGAAGCCAGTTTCAGGTTTTGTTCGGAAAGCTCGAAGGTCTCTTTGCCCAAAGTGGCCGATTGCCTGGCACTGACCATCTTTTGCACCGAAAGGCTGTTGGCGATGGCCGATTTGCGCAGTTCGTCGGTGTAGGTTTGGGCAGCAATTTGCCGCTCAATTTTGGCTGCCGAAACTTTCGATCGGTTGCCCCAGCCTGTGAAAACCGGCACCGAAATGCTCATCCCCAGGTAATTGTTGGGCCGCCAGTTTTCCGATTTCAGCGAAAACGAAAACTCGTCGCTGAACTGGTTTTTCCCGAAATAGCCACGAAAACTCACGTCTGGCAAAAGAGCAGCGCTGGCCTTTTTCTGCTCTGCCGTTGCGTAGCTTTCTTTTAGCCTGAAAAGTTCGGTGTATCGGCTGTTGGGAAGCATTTGAGGTAAAGCTTCGTTGGGCGTTTCAGCTTCCAGCGAGCCTGTCAGTTCCAAAGTCGAAGCAGCTTCCAGCCCAATCAGCGTTTTCAGGTTGGCCATGCACTCGTTTTGGTAGTTCCGGCTGGCTTCGAGTTGCTGTGCCACCGAATTTTTGCTGATTTGCGCCTGGTTCAGGGCAATGGCGTCGGTCAATCCCTGTGCGAACCGTTTTTGGGTGAGCTGCCACAAGGTGTCGGCAACCGCCCAGTCGCTTTCGCCAATTGTCACCGCCTTTTGAGCTGTGAGCGCCGCGTAGTAAAGCTGCCCGATTTGTTCCTTCAGGTTTTGTTCCGAATAAGCTTGCCCGGCTTTTTGCTGTTCAAGGTTCACTTTGGCCATTCGCGACTGGTAAACCGATTGCCAGTTCAGCACATTGTAGTTCAGGTTGATTCCGGCGGAATAATTGTACTTTTTGCCGAACTTCATGTAAACTGTTTCGCCTGGCTGTCCAATCAATTCACCCGGCACGGGAGTTTCCGAAATGTCGATGTTGTCCTGCCCGTTGAAACCTGCCGAAACCGTTGGAAACAGAAATGCGTTCGCGCCCCGTTTTTGCGCGATGGCCTGCTCAATCTGCATTTGCTGAATGCGCTGACCGGCGTTGTTCTCCAGAGCAAAACGCCACAGTTCGTCCAATGAAGCAAACGATTGTTGTGCCTGCAAACGAAGAACAGCGGCCAGCATCAGCGCTGAAAAGTATAGTGCTTTTATCCTCATGGCTCGCGGCTCCAGATTTTGGTTTCGCTAAACATACCCTTCGAAGCCGCGATGTGCAGTTGCCCGTTTACAATGCTTAGGCTACAATTGGCATACATGCCGCGCTTGGGCAGATAGAGTTTTCCACCGGTCCATTTTCCGTTGGCGTAACTCAATCCTGAAATAAGTGTGGAGCCAACCAGTGGCTGATTGCGCTTGCCCGCATCGGGATTGTTGCGGTCGGTTTTCGGCTTTCCGCTGGCATCGTTGGCTTCGGCCATCCACACCAGCTTGCCGACATAGCGTTCGCCCTCCCGAACGAATTCAATTTTCGAAGTTTTCTGCTCATTCACCCAATGCCCCAAAACTTTATCCCCCTCGCCCTGGGCCCAACCGGCAAGCGCTCCAACCACCAGGATAATTGATAAAATGATTTGCTTCATAGTTCTGTACTTTTTGTTTTCCGATACAAAAATGAAGCGGCAGCTAGCCAACTAAAAGGTGAAAGCGGGTGAACTGAACAAATTGGGGGGCGAAGTGAACAAGGAAAGATTGATTTTATCAAATTAGTACTAATTTAGGTCAGTTTAATAAAATAAGATGAATAATCTACCGCCAGTATATAGACTAAAAAATGGATGTATTAAGTTCAACCAAAATTTAAAACTCGATTTTGTTTGGGGATTAGTATTTAATGATAAAGGTGTTTACTTCATTGAAATTCACTTTTCGGAGCTTGTGGATCTCGACAAATTCTATAACGAGAATAAAAGCTATTTTTTATCCGAAAACACCGGATTGCATTCCATTACAGTTGAGGGATATCAGTTTCTAGCAGATATTGTCATTTTGCGAAACCTTTCACCTTCAGAATATACTGCTGATTTTGAATGCTATAGTTATATCACGATAGATAAGAATAATGTTTTGACCATCTCCCGTTTTTAGTTTTCAAAAATTAAAGAAAGGCATAACTGTCCGTCATTAGGAGATGTATCTGCTTGAGGAAGGAAAGCCTTCGGGGTCATATTTGCCAGCAATACTTTTATTATCGTGCTGATTTTGTAGTAAATGAAATTGCATAGTTCGTACATGCGTTCTTTGTTCAGAGTTTTTACCCCACTTTCAAGCAACAGCCTTGTGTGCAGGGATGAAAGCGATGAGTAAATGATGCTCATAGCTATGGTCAGTATAGCCAGCATGCTTTGTAGCCCTTCGAATGTTTTGACCTGGATGTCTTCCAGGTTGTAACATTCTTTAATATGCCGGTGGTACTCTTCAATTTTCCACCTGAAACCGTATGCAGTAAATGCCTCTTTGATTACTTCAACGATGCTTTCTTTTGGGGAACGTGTCAGTAGCCAGCAATAGCCGCCGTTGATCCTTTTGGTGACAACAAGCCAGAGATCATGCACCTTGCCCTTGATCTTATATTGAACCTTTATTGCCCCGCATTGATAGACCAACTGGTACTTCTTGCTCTTCTGTATCCTTGTAGCTGTTAATTTCATGAATAACGGGACTTTTCGGCTGATCTTGTTCACAGCCACTTCTTCGCCTTTGTAAATCAGCTTGGTCGTTTTCTTTAGGCGCAGGTTGAAATTGACTTCATTGGCAATAATGAAATCTCTACAGATGGGGCGGTCCATGCCACGGTCAAATATTTTGGTGACATCTTTATCAATGATGGAGTCTATTTCCCTCATGGCTTCCAAAACCTCTTTGTTCTCGCTTTTTGCGCCATGGTCAAAACTGTAAAGCTTATTGTACAGTGGGGTCATTTCCCGGTCTTTGCCAAAGTGGACAACGTTCATCAGCCAATATCCAAGGCCTACAGATCCTTTGTCTCCATCTTTTACATAGTCCAGACCTTCCATCATTTTGGCGTATTTCTTTTGGATATCAGAGCCATCAAACAGGATGTAGTCTCCATGACAGATTTTGCTTTTTACACTGTTCATATGTCCCCTGAATAACTTCATGAAAAAATCTTTCTTGTTATAATGGTTCCTAAAGCGCTTTGTTGTTTGGCTCAACGAGATCGTATCGCAAATGCCTGTGGCTATTTTATTGACCAATACGGTACCCGACTTTAGTATTCCTGTGGTCATTTCCCGGACACATCTAGCTTCCGGTTTTGTTAATTGACACTCAAGTTTGAGAAAATAGCGACTAATCTTGTTCTGTACCTGTTTTGTTAATACTTTTGACATGAGCTGGTTTTTAAGGTTGTTTGCTTTTGTTTGCACAATAAAAATAACCTTTTTAAACCAGCTTTCCTCATACATAAACATCTTTAAACCCCCGATATGACTGGATTGCAGAACTTCTTCAACCCAATTTTCGGGAGAGGGTCAAATAAGAATAATGTTCATCAATCATCGCAGTCCCAAGATTCTGTCAATGATAGTCCTTTATGGTACGTCAAACTGGAAGGATTGAGGATGCAGTATTCTGAACATACGTACATAGATGCAATTAGGTCTGATGGGGAAAAGATACCCGAAATAATCACCAATAAGCGTTGGGATCATTCAGTTGTTACCTTTCAAATTCAGTGGCAGTCTTATAAATTCATTATAAAAAATCATACTGACGGCGAAGCTATTTTAGAATTTCAAAAGCCAAAGTTTCAATTTTTGACTTTACCATATGGAGTGTGGGAAGAGGTAAAACCAGATTTTATATCATTTCTTTCCTTTTTCAACGGAGCACCGGTATACATTCGATCAGAATATTACGGTCGATACTTTGTCGTAGGAAAACTCGATGCCCAGATCATAAGACATTATAGCAGACAAGAATATAAACCAAATAGATGGAATAACTTTATACCAATAAATAATCCTTGGTATAGGGGTGATAACTTGTTAGGTTTTGCTTTCATACATTTCTTTAAAAAATACAGGGAGTTGAATAGATTATTGGATCTAAATATGCTTGTATATTATTTAAACAATGCGGAGCAAACCCATTCAATGGGTGAAAGAATCTTTATTCAAACAATTCTATTGGAAAGATTTAGCGATAAATATGCTGAAACATTTCCAAATCAAACTACTACAATAATAGAAAAGGAAAGATTTGATATTATTCAGGAAGACTTGATCGCAGTAATTGAAAAAAATAAAAATGAATTGGGCGACTACTTTGGATTAATAAAAAGTAGACTACTCAATATAAATCAGACAAAACGCAAACAAACAGATTTCAAATTTCGGAAATTAATTATAGATGCTAATATTGAGATAACGGAAGAGATAGATAGACTTTTAATTACAAGGCATAAGATTATTCATTTAGGTGATATTGGTGATAATGAAGAAGCGTTACAAAATTATATTGGGATGGATAGACTACTTAGAAAAATAATCATCAATTTTATTGGTTATAAAGGGCCAACAGTTGAGGATAAAATCAAATGAAATAATGATTTCTTGAAGAAAAAAACTATATCCAGTGGCTAAAAATTCACGACCAATAGTGTAAAATGCACTTTAGTTTGCTATTCTTAATTGATTTTTTAGCGAAAAGTGAGAGCTTCCCTAAGGTTGTTTTTCAAATAAATGTACATATATTTGTACAGATAATTGTACGATATAACCTTTTAAAATATGCTAACTACAACACTTTCAGATTTCAGGAAGGATATTAAGAAGTATCTTGACAATGTTACTTCGAATTTCGAAACCTTGATAATCAATCGAGGAAAGGATTCCGGAGTAGTGGTTATGTCTCTTGATGAGTACAACTCGCTAAGAGCAACTCAACACGAGTTATCCTCAAAAAAGAATGAACAGAGACTTGATTCTGCAATAGAGAAATTGAAAGCTGGTGATTCATTTCAAAAAGACTTGTTAGACCAATGAAATAGCCATAAGTGTAAAAGCACGTAACAGCCGAAAATGTATAAATGGCTATTCCATGCGTTGGATTGTTCGACTAAAAGAAAATGTTAATGCGCAGATTTTAAGGCGTTAAACAAGGATTTCATATGAAATATGTATTTGTAGATGAGTCTTGGGAAGATTACCTCTATTGGCAAAAGACAGACACCAAAATGCTAAAAAGGATAAACGACTTGTTAAAAGACATCTCACGAAATCCTTTCTCGGGAATTGGAAAACCCGAACCGTTAAAATTTAAATATAAAGGACTTTGGTCTCGAAGGATTAATGACGAGCATAGACTTATTTATCAAATAAAAGAGGATGAGATTCTGATTGCAAAATGCAGATTCCATTATGACTAGGTTGTAATACAAAGCGGATAATACCAACTATTTGGCGCAGATGGCACAAGAGCGGCTAAAACGATAAATTTTGGAATCCTATTGATGGCATAAGGCAATCGAAGTGCAAGTAGATTCCTGAAAAAATTCCTTACTTTTGGATAAACGATTGAAGATGGGAAACAATGGATGCAACTACACAAATAAAGAATAGCCTGATTTCAAGGATTAAAAACTCGAACGACCTTAATTTTCTGAAAGCGTTGCAAACAATTTTCGATTCAACGGAACAGTCATTGTATCAACTGTCTCCGGAACAAGAGGATGCCATTGAAAATGGTCGGACTGAAATCAGAAATGGTGATTTCATCGAAAATGATCAGTTATTAGCCGAAACCAAAGAATGGCTGGCAAGAAAATAATTTGGTCGGCTCGTGCCAGTGTCGAATTGAGGAAAACCCTTGAGTTTTACACCGAACGAAACAAAAGCACCCGATACAGTAAAAAGCTGTTGGGCGAGATTGAATCGATCATGAAAATGCTTTCCAAAAATGAGCAAATTGGTAGGTTGACCTCCAACAAATCTACACGAGTAATCCCCATGAAAGTTTATTTGATCTTCTATGACGTGAAAGATCAGAATATTGAAATTGTCTCATTTTGGGATAACCGACAGGATAATAAAGAGTAACGCGATTTTAAACAAATCATCGATCAGGTATCTTCTTCCAGCCACTTCAAAAACTCGGATACTTTCAGGCGGCTGACAATCAATTGTTCGGGCAATTTGAGCGCGGTTTTTACCACCATTTTGCGGTTGAAATAGGGCTGCACTTCCTGCACGGCTTGCCGGTTGACCAAGGTTTGCCGGTTGATGCGGAAGAAAAGCGATGGGTCGAGCGAATTTTCCAGTTCGTCCATGGTTTTGAAAACGGCATGTTTTTGCTGATCGAACCGCCACGCCTGAACTACCTCGTCTTCCAACACGAAAACAGCAATTTTATCTACCGGAACTGGAATGTAGCTTTCGCGGTAACGAATCAGGATGGTGCTTTTGTACGATTTCTTCTCGGGAAACAAGTCGCGGATCGAATTCAGCAGTTCAACATTCGGGGCAAAAGCTTGCTTAAGCTTCTCCACTTTGGCAAAGGCCGCGCGAATGTCCTCTTCTTTAACCGGTTTCAGGATGTATTCAATGCCATTCGACTTAAATGCCTGGAGCGTGTATTGGTCGTATGCCGTGCAAAAAATTACCGGACATTTTACTTCAACCCGTTTAAAAATCTCGAAACTCAGCCCGTCGGCCAGTTGGATATCCATAAAAATCAGGTCGGGTTGGGTGGTGGTCAGCATTTTCACCGACTGCTCAATGCTTTCGGCAATGCCCGTAACTTCGGCCTGCGGATAAACTTCGCCAATGATTTCCTTCAGCAATGCCGCGGTTTGTGGTTCGTCTTCAACAATCAATACCTTCATCTGTAAATAATTTGCTTTTTAATTGCCAGATGGAATAGCCATGATCGAAACATTATTTTCAATTTCAGTTGGCGTTTACTAATCATGGCTATTTCATGGTTCCAGCAGTTTTAGGCGTACACGAAAAACATCTTCATCAGTAAAGACAAAAACCCCATCTTCGGGAAAACCCAGCAATTTGTATCGCTGTATCAGGTTTTCCAGTCCGTACCCGGAATGTTCTGTTTCTGTCTGTTTGGGTTGAATATGGTTTTCAATCGTGACAAATCCGGGTGAAGAGAATATTTTGATTTCGAGTGGCTTTTCAGAAGAAATGACATTGTGCTTGATGCAGTTCTCGAGCAGTAATTGCAGACTGAAAGTGGGTAGCCGAAATGTGAGGCTTTCGTCTGGAATGTCGGCCGTTATTTTTAAAGCGGTACCAAACCGCGAAGAAAGCATAAACAAATAGTCGTTTACAAATTCGAGTTCTTCTTTCAGGGTAACAGTGTCGAACTGACGTTTGGCCAGCAATTGGCGGTATATTTCGGAAAGGCGCAGCACAAATTCTTCGGCTTTCGGGTCTTTCGCGCGCACCATCGACCGCAGGGTCGAAAGCGAGTTGAACAGAAAATGCGGGTTAACCTGTTGGCGCAAAATTTCGAACTGCGAGCGCACGTTTTCGGTCTTCAGCATTTCGTTTTGCAGTGAAACGGACTGTGCTTTTTCCGCTGAGTTGAGGGCGTATTGAATAATGTAAATCAGCGCAATGGAGATGCCGCCTTTAAAGGCAATGAGCCAAAGCGAGAATGAATTTTTCGGGCCGTCTTCGCCAAATTCATTCAGCACAAAAATCCCAATAACTACAAACAGCGATAACAGAAAAGCATTGGACAACAACACAAACAGCGCTTTGCGAACTGTATTTTTGGTGTCTGTTTTCTCCTGAAATAAATTACTGAGAAAAGCATTTGCCAACCAGGCAATCAGCAAAAAAAGGAAGGTAACCAGGCTAGTCAGGAACATTCGACCTGCATTGGTTTCAACCCGGTGCTGGCTGTTAATTACTATGTTAAACAACGGCAGAAAAACGGCAAAAAGGACGGCGATTTTCCAGTTGTTCGGCTTCCATTTGTGTGTTGAATCCATTTTCTATAGCTGATTACAACGGATAAAATTAGCAATCTTGGCGGGAATTCTCTAATCCGGTTATTTTTGGCCCCGGAAAAGCTGCTAAAGAATATAAAAGAGGGCTGTTTAGCGGAACGATTTTTGCCAAACAGTAAACCATTATTGATAATAAAAGAGCCATGTTACGCAATTTATATACGTTTGGCTGTGGGCTGCTACTGATGCTAGGCGTCGGAATGCAGTCGGGCAGGTGCGTTGCACTGCCGCACAAAGCCGATTCAATTCAAATAGTTATCGATCAACGCAATCCAATACTTCCCGGAGAGTCGTTCCCGATAGGAGTTGTTTCCTATATGAGAAACGGGAAGATCAAAAAGACAACTGGTTTAGCCGACGGTAATATGTGGTGGTTGCGTTACAAAGTTGAGGTTTCAGGCGGATCGTTTTCAGGCGGAAATGTTTGGGTGAACGAAAAACTGATGCCCTCTAAAGGAAAATACATTGAACTTAAGGTGGCTCCTAAAAAGCAGCCTGAACTGGTAAAGCGACTTTTGTTGCCGCTTAATTACGAAACAAAAATTGAATTCAGGCCGACGGCTGATTTTGATCGTGCTCCCGGAAGCCAGGTGAAAGGAGAGTTATACACCGAATTCGATAATGGAGCTGGGCGGATTTGTACCAACCTTAAAAACAGCGAAGAGTCGGAGCGTTTTAACTTTATACCTGGAGGCGGAATCTGGAAAAACGGTAAGTTCCTGATTGAACAGGATTTTACAAAAATTGAAGACCACCACGCATCGCTTATCATCGAATCACTTCGTAATCCTGAACTTACGGATACATTTAAAGTTTTGCTCGATTACCGGCATACCTACAATTTGACCTTAGCTGGTTCTGGCGGAATTCCCGGATTTTCGGGTACCGATGGAATGAATGGATCCGTTGGCTATCATGGAGGCGATGGACAGCCGGGTCAGCATGGCGGTTTTGGCGAAGATGGGCCAGATATTGATGTTTTCGCCGATTTGTACCGCGATTCACTTTTGAATTGTGATTTGCTCTACGTTTATGCTCAAAACCAATGGAGCGGCGAGGAGTATCGTTATTTGATCAATCCCGACGGCGGAAAATTACTGGTTAACTCGATGGGAGGCTCGGGAGGAACTGGAGGCCGTGGCGGAAATGGTGGTCGTGGCGGCGATGGCCGCGATGGTGAAAAATGGACAGAAACCCGCATGGAGAAGCACGTTGAGAAGAAGCCGGTAATAAAGAAAACCATCCGCAAGGAAAAGCAGAAAAAAACCGATACTGAAGGGAAGGAATATGAAGTAGAAGTGGACGTTGAAGTATCGGAAACCGTGTATGTTGACGAAGAAACCTGGGTTCCGGTGACCATTGAAAAACAGGGACCAGGCGAAAATGGCGGCGATGGCGGCTGGGGAGGCCCCGGCGGATTAGGCGGCGAAGGTGGCTATGGCGGGATAATTAATTTATATTTTACGCCGGATGCCATGCCTTATCAGGATATGATTGTAGCACGAAGTGAAGGCGGATCAGGCGGAATGCATGGATCGGGCGGATCAGGCGGAATGGGAGGTCAGGGTGGATATGGCAGTCCGAACGGTAGTAGTGGCCGAAGCGGGCAATCGGGGCCTTCTGCAATTGGTTGGGCCCATAATGGCCGCGATGGCCAAATTATTGTTCGGTGGACCGAAGAGTTCTTGCAATACAAAACAGCTCAGAAGTAACAAGTATTTAGGTTCAGTTGCCGGTAATCAGGGAAAGTATTGTCTATCAGTACAAAACCCCTTTCTTCATACAAACGGCGCTAACCGGGCAAAGCCCCGCAAACTGGGAAGTTTGTTTCAATGGCTCGGCAAAATCATTCCGTTCGATTTGTTGATATCCAATTGATTTGAAGAAGTTGGGAGCAGTGTTGGTCAAAAGGTAAAGCGACTTAATTCCTGAATGCTTGGCTACTAGTTCGATTTGGGCGACCAATTCTTTCCCGATGCCTTTGCCGCGAACGCCAGGCTTTACGGCCACAGAGCGCAAAAGCGCCAGGTTACCAAATACTTCGAATCCACCAACTCCAATTACTTGTTCACCTTCCTGAAACTGGAAAAGCCGGATATGATCCTGTTTTAGGTCTGATGGATCAAGCTTTGATTCTTCAAGCAACGCAAAAGCGGACTCAAATTCACTGATATGAAGTTCGTTGAATGTCATTTGTGTTTTATTTTTTGCAGCTATTTGTTCGTTTTTGGAAATCAATGATGTTGCCATACACATCGACATTGAAAATACAACAATCGGTGAGTTTTTTCTTAATGAGTTGGCGACCGCGCTGAATACGGCTTCGGGCATTGGTGTACGAAATGCCAAGTTGATCGGCAATTTCCTTTTGCGACAAGCCTTTCATTTCGTAAAGTACAACAGCTTCTCGGTAGGTTTCAGGCAGCGCATCCACATATTTGCCAATCCATCCTGTGGCTTCGTTCATGGCGTTTTCGTTGGTTTCGTCTTCAATATCTTTTATTTCGGCTTCCATCTCCTGAAACTTCTTTTTCCGGATGAAATCGATGATCGCATTTCTGGTCATCTGGTACACCCAGGCCTGAAGTTTTGAGCTGTCTTTCAATGTGCCAATTTTCGAAAGAATTTTAATAAAAACCTCTTGAAGAATGTCTTCCGATTCCTCTTTGTTTTTGATCCGTTTGTTGATGAATGCCAGCAACTGATCGTGATTTTCGCGCCAGATGGTTTCCAAAAGCTCGTTCATAATTCCAAATTTACTGCTTATCTGGTTTGTTGACGCAGGGAAGGGGAAAATGATGCAGATGGTATAACTATATATTTTAAATTTATCAATAAGTAAAAAATCATCAAATAACAGTCAAATAAATAAAAATCTGAAAATCAATATATTAACTTGAAATTTGCAAATAAGTTGAAAATGTTATCAAATAGGTCTATGCCCAGAACGGGATATATTTGGCAAATTTTCGTGAAGTACTTTCTGGATCCTCTTCTTTTATCAATCGAGCCTCAAGGGTGTCACGAATTATTCTGGATGCTGTAGCCGAATTACGTTCATCAATTTTAAACCGCTCTCTTAATGATTGGTTTGTCATCTTTTCGTTTGAAACGTACCGCAAACAAGCATGTTGATAGGTTGCCCTAATCTTGTCATTTTTATCCATATCATTGAGATCCTTAAAAGCATACATGATTGCTTTAAAATGCTTTTCTTTTACTTGAAAATCAGGTGCAGGTAATTGATAGAGTTCGGCGCCAAAAATGACTTTATCAATACCACTACCTTTTTCTTCACAAATGCCAATTCTTCGCATGAATGAAGCCAGAACTTCATTTCTGGATTGGAACTCGTCAATAAATCTATTTGTGGTAATTAAAGGAAGCCCCGGATTTGTAAATTCTATTCTATCTTTAAATATCTCAATCAAGGGACCTGTTCCGGTTTCTTTAAAGTCCTGATGAATTAGAGCATTGGCGGTGAGTTCTCTTATAGCAAGTTCCGGATAGATTCTCTTATCTTCACGGAAGGCTCTGCCAATTTCTTCATTTGCAGGAAGAAGATTGTTTATGAAATTGACAAGTCCATCAAACCCCACAGCATAACCTCTTTTGCCGGGTTGTTCTCGTTCTGTGAAAATTCTACTGTTGCCTTTGTAGACAATTACGCGAGGCGCTTTTCTTTTCAGGAACTCAAACTCATCAATATCTTTAGCGAAGAGAAGAGCTCCTATATTTGTAATGTGAAACTTATCGGAACTTGGCTTAATGAAGTTTTCGGATTCAAGCTTTTCTAAAACCGCCTTTCTATTGGTTGGATAAGGTAATTTCAATAAGTCGAACAAAGCCTGTGTGTCTAGTAGCTTTATAACATCCTCTGCCGTCGAGTTTCTTTTGGCAATTTCTGATTCAAAATTCTTTTGGTTTCTTTTTGCCCATATTTTTGCCTCCTTTTCCGGAAATTCGGCTAACTTACGGGTGTAGCTGCCGACTCTAATGTATCCAACCTGATCAAAACGGATTGGTTGATGAAATGCAGCAGGAATCTCAAACATTGCAATTGGTTTTACATCTCCATGATCTGAATAATCGAATTCATAAATTCTGAAATCAACACGTGGAGATAAAAACTGATGCAACCAGTTTTCCAGCTCTTGTCCTTTTTCCTTTTGTAGAGATGGCTTGAATGTAGATCCATGAATTGTCTGTAGATCATTTTCAACTCCAAATACCAAGTATCCATTTTCTTGATTCTGCAAACAAGCTCCATTCGCTAATGCTGAAATACGTTTACCTATTTCCTCTGCAGTTTGGTAATTTAGCTTAAACTCAACCCACTCCGTTTCTTTTGGGAGTTTTACAAGCTGTTCTAAAAGTAACTTAAGTTCCTGTTCGTTCATATTCTTGGGGTTATCAAATAACCATCAAATAAATAAGATGCTGATTTTTAATGATTTTTGCCAGCTCATATAATCTCCATGCTGCATCTTGTCAAATAAAGACAATACAGATAGTTTTGTAAATTTAGATAAATTGAAATTAAAAGTTTGAAAATAAGCATGAATTAGTTTCATAACTTTTAATCTAATTCAAACTGGTTTTTGATCTTCGACATTTCAACAAATTTTTTCAACTATCTTTGTCACCCTCAATAAAATCAAAAGTACAATGACTGATTATAAACGTACCCTCATTACCTCGGCTTTGCCGTATGCCAACGGACCGGTTCACATTGGTCACCTGGCCGGTGTGTATGTTCCGGCTGATATTTATGCCCGCTACCTGCGCATGAACGACGTGGATGTGGCTTTTATCGGCGGCTCCGACGAGCATGGCGTGCCAATTACCCTGAAAGCCAAGAATGAAGGCGTTACCCCACAGGATGTAGTGGACAAGTACCACAACATCATTAAAGATGCGTTTGCCCGCTTCGGTATTTCGTTCGATGTGTATTCGCGTACCAGCGCCAAAGTTCACCACGAAACGGCTTCCGAATTTTTCAAAAAATTATACGAAACCGGTAAGTTCATCGAAAAAACGACCGAACAATATTACGATGAGGAAGCCAAGCAGTTTTTGGCCGACCGCTACATCACCGGAACCTGCCCCAAATGCGGCAACGAACGCGCTTATGGCGACCAATGTGAAGCTTGTGGCAGCACACTGAACGCCACTGATTTGATCAATCCGAAATCGACTTTGAGCGGAAACCCGCCGGTGATGCGCGAAACCAAACACTGGTATTTGCCGCTCGATCAATACGAAGGCTGGCTGAAAGAATGGATTCTGGAGGGCCACAAAGAATGGAAATCGAACGTTTACGGCCAGTGCAAGTCGTGGATCGACAGTGGGTTGCAGCCACGCGCGGTAACCCGAGACTTGGAATGGGGCGTGCCTGTTCCGGTTGACGGTGCCGAGGGCAAAGTGCTGTACGTTTGGTTCGACGCGCCAATCGGCTACATTTCGGCCACCAAAGAATGGACGCCCGATTGGGAAAAATGGTGGAAAGACCCGGAAACCAAAATGGTGCATTTCATCGGGAAAGACAACATCGTTTTCCATTGCATCATTTTCCCGGCCATGCTCAAAGCCGAAGGAACCTACATTTTGCCTGATAATGTTCCAGCTAACGAATTCCTGAACCTCGAAGGCGACAAAATTTCGACCTCGCGCAACTGGGCTGTTTGGCTGCACGAATATCTGGATGAATTCCCCGGAAAAGAAGATGTACTGAAATACGTGCTCACGGCCAATGCGCCTGAAACCAAGGACAACGACTTCACCTGGAAGGATTTCCAGACCCGCAACAACAGCGAGTTGGTGGCCATTTTGGGCAACTTTGTGAACCGCGCGCTGGTGCTGACTCAAAAATATTACGACGGAAAAGTTCCGGCTGCCGGCGAACTGACTGAAAACGATAAGCTGACGCTGGCCGAAATGTCGGCGATTAAAGCTGAAGTTGAAAAGAGCATTTCGCAATACCGTTTCCGCGAAGCCCTAAAATTCGCGATGGATTTCGCTCGTTTGGGCAACAAATACCTGGCCGATGCCGAGCCCTGGAAAGTGGTGAAAACCGATCCGGCCCGTGTGGAAACCATTATGAATGTGTGTTTGCAGATCACGGCCAACCTCACCATTATCTTTGCGCCATTCCTGCCTTTTAGCATGGACAAGCTGCGTGGCTGGCTGAACATGGACGAGCTGAAATGGAGCGAACTGGGTCGCACCGATTTGTTGGCTGTGGGTCACCAAATCAATACACCTGAATTGCTGTTCGAAAAAATTGAAGACGATGTGATCGAACGTCAGGTGAACAAGCTGCTGGCTACCAAAAAAGCCAATGAAGCAGCCAATGCAACGGTTACTCCGGCAAAGGAAAATTGCACCTACGACGATTTCCAGAAGATGGACATCCGCACCGGAACCATCATCGAAGCCGAAAAAGTAGCCAAAACAAAAAAATTGCTGAAACTGACCATCGACACCGGAATCGACAAACGCACCGTTGTTTCGGGCATTGCCGAATATTACAATCCTGAAGAAATTATTGGTCAGCAGGTGAGCATTTTGGTGAACCTCGAACCACGCGAACTGAAAGGAATCATGTCGCAGGGAATGATCCTGATGGCGCAGGACGCCGATGGCTCGCTGAAATTTGTGACCCCAACCACGCCGGTTAAAAACGGGTCGGAGATCAAATAATGTTTGTAGAGACGCACGATCGTGCGTCTCTACAAATAGCCAAAATATAATTGCGCCAACTACTGTTGGTGCGGTTTTCGTAAGCTTCAGTGCCGCTATAAAGGCGGATCGGTTGCTTACTTTATTATATCGAACCCGCTTTTGTACGCAAGAGCGGGTTTTTTATGCAGATTTGCTAAATTTGGTAAAAATCAGCAGCAATGGATACACTGGAATTAAAAAATAGAATCATCAGGAAAATTGATAGTTTGAATGAGACTGACTTTGAAAAAGTTTATGCCCAGTTGGTTGACATACTCAATTTAAAAACTCCGTATAAGCTGTCAGAAGCGGAAAATGAAGCGGTGGATTTGGCGTTGAAGGTGAGTGAGGACGGTGAGACTTATTTGCATGAAGAAATAGTTTCTGAAGCTCAAAAGAAATTCCCAAACCTGAAGTTCAAATGAGAGTTTTTTCTTAATAGGTTAATTATGAGAAAACTCTATTCTTCGAAATTGAATTTTTGTTGCTTATTGCGAAGAATATGTCTAACAATTTTATTGACTTGGTAAGATTTGTTGATGTATGTATTAACTGACTCCTCCCATTTCTGGTTTATTTGAAGTTCAACTTCCAACGTATCTCCTTTTGCAAAAGATTCACCTTTGTTTATTAGTTCATAAAAGTTGGGGTCATTAATTTTTGCAGATATCTTATTCCCTTTATAATAAAATTCCCATTTTAGAGATTCCTCAAAAGAAAGTCGGACTATATTTAAAGTTGCAGCTTCTTTGATTATTCTTTCATCAAATGAGATTTCTTCTGACTTGAGCGACAAATCTGGAAATTCATTTCTCTCAATCTTAATAATAGGTTTTTCCTCCTTGTCTGTAATTTCAAATCCGGTAATTGAGGGATCATTATTGAGCGAATCGAAATTCTGGGATAATGCATCCTTTACGATTGGGCTATTTTCGTATATGTTAAAGGTGATATTCTCGACAATTAAAATATCTCCATCTTGATTTGTAATCTTAGTTTTTTCTTTACCAACTTCAATTGATTTGGGTTTCTTACCTTTAAGAATTTTCTTAACTCCAATTAAACCAACTAAAACAGTAACTATATTTGCAGCTAACCCAATGTTTTCTTTTGTGAAAAGTGATTTTATTGAATCTAATGCAGTTTCTAAAAGTTCAATGTGAATAAGGAAACTTCCCTTTTCCAATGCTTTAACCTTAATCTCAATTTTTTTTCCTGAATCTAAATATCGGTTAACTTCCTGAATAATTGATGTTGTATGTATAAGACTATTAATGAGCGTGTTTGCATCTATTTGATGTAGTTCGCCATCAAATTTTAGTTTAAAATTATTATCTTGAATTAAGGCTTCCATTTTGTAAAAATAGAGAATTCTCAGTTTGTTTTCTCGGAGTTTTTGGTTTTTTTGTAAATAATCTGGATGTATTTCATAATTTGACTTTTCGGCAATAACTATACCGAAACCGCTTTTGTACGCAAGAGCGGTTTTTTTACGCTCCAAAATCTGAAACAGCCCTAACTTTGTTACAAGATTCGCCAAAAATTACCCTAACTTTGTGACAACATTTGTTGAAAATTACCCTAACTTTGTGACATGTTTAAACGCAATGTCATCAATGAGCTTGAAGAATGGCGAACGAAAATAGATCGTAAGCCATTGGTATTGAGAGGTGCGAGGCAGGTTGGTAAAACAACTTTGGTACGTCAGTTTGCTTCTCAGTTCGACCAGTTTATTTACCTGAACCTTGAATTGCCCGCAGATCGCGAACCATTTGCTCAGTTTTCCGGCATCGAAACCCTTGTTCAGGCACTGTTTTTCATCAAAAACTGCTCGCTCGAAAAGAAGAAACAAACACTGTTATTCATCGACGAAATTCAGGAAATTCCTTCAGCCCTAAATACTTTGCGGTATTTCTATGAACAAGAGCCTGATATTGCTGTAATTGCAGCCGGAAGTATGTTGGAGTCTCTGTTCGACAAACACATCAGTTTTCCGGTTGGCCGTGTCGAGTATAAAGTTGTGCGGCCAGCCTCGTTCCCCGAATTTCTGGATGCAATGGGCGAAACTGCGGCTTTGGAGCAGTTGGGTCGCATCCCGGTTGCCGGGTTTGCCCATTCCAGATTGCTACAGTTGTTTCATACCTACGCGCTGATTGGCGGAATGCCCGAAGTTGTAAAAAGCTATTCTGAAAAGAAAGATTTGCTGGCTTTGTCGCCGATTTACGACTCGCTTATTGCTTCGTACATGGACGACGTGGAGAAATATGCAACTTCCGATTCGCAAATTCAGCACATCCGACACGCCATTCGGGCTTCATTTCAGGAAGCAGGCACCCGGATCAAATACGAAGGTTTTGGAAATTCGCCCTACCGTTCGCGCGATATGGGCGAGGCATTGCGTACTTTGGAGAAAGCGCTTTTGATTCAGTTGTTGTTCCCGGTAACTTCAGCCCAATTGCCGTTGTTGCCCGACATTAAAAAGTCGCCCAAATTGCAGATACTGGATTCAGGATTAATGAATTACGTGGCTGGTATTCAGCGGGAAATATTGGGAACAACCGATTTGAATTTGGTTTATCAGGGCAAATTAATTGAACATTTGATTGGGCAAGAGATTCTATCGGTTCAGTATTCTGCTTTAGACCGCCTGAACTTTTGGGTTAGGGAAAAAAAGACCTCAAATGCCGAAGTGGATTATATTTTTCCTTTTGAAGGAAAACTGATACCAGTTGAAGTGAAGTCTGGAAAAGAAGGAACTCTAAGATCGCTGCACCTTTTTATGGACGAAGCGCCTCACCCGTTTGCCGTTCGTTTTTATGCCGGAGAATTGACAATTACTCAGCCCGAAACTCCTTCAGGAAAAACGTACAAACTATTGAGCCTTCCGTATTACCTGGGGTCGCAGCTAAAAAAATATGTTTCCTGGTTTGTGAATCAAGTGACATCAAAAGCCAATTAGATTTTTTGGTTCATTTCCTGATTTTGATTTCAGGAATTTAGTTTCTTTGTTCGGCTTTAATCGTTTTACCCTGCTGAAATGTCTGAAAAGGAATATTCGAATAATTATCTCGATCATATTTCGCTCGATTGCGTGATTTTTGGATTTCATGCCAATCAACTGAAGGTTTTGCTGCTTCACCTGAAAACTACTGGTGAATGGGCATTGCCAGGTGGTTTTGTGTGCGAGGAAGAAACGCTGGAAGTTGCTGCCAGCAGGGTATTGAAAGAACGTACCCAAATGGACGAAATCTTTTTGCGTCAGTTCCACGTTTTTAGCGAACCTAACCGGTCGAACCGAAATCCTGCTGTTTCCGATCTGGTAAGTTCCAGCCAACAACACCCCGAGTTGGAATGGTTCGACCAACGCTTTATTTCCGTAGGATTTTATGCTTTGGTGGAGTTTTCGCAGGTTCAGCCCCAACCCGACGATCTTTCCGATTTCTGCAAATGGGCAAACATCGACGAGGTTGGCCAGCTGATGATCGACCACAACATCATTTTAAATAAAGCACTTGAAACACTTCGGCTCCAGCTAACTTTTCAACCCATTGGGTACAATCTGCTTCCAGAGAAATTTACAATGACCGAACTTCGGAAATTGTACGAAACCATTCTTGGACAAGAGCTTGATCGCCGGAATTTTCAGCGAAAAATATTGGCCTATGATATTTTAACTCGTCTAGATGAGGTGAAACTGGGTGTTGCTCACAAGGCGCCAACACTGTATAGCTTTAACCTGAAAAACTATAAAAAAGCTTTGGAAGACGGGCTTAACGGGAAGTGGTAAGTTATTTCCAGAAAAACTTTGACCTACCAGCACAGATCAGGATAATTCCATTCTGAAAAAGATTATTTTCGTTGCTGATTAACAAACCTAAATACTCATGAAACCCAGGTCAATAAAGCTTATCAGCATTGCTTTTCTTGTATTTGCCCAGTTTATCTCCTTTGCGGAAGCCCCAAATAATTTAAGGCTTTGGTACACCAAACCGGCAAAAAAATGGACAGAAGCTTTGCCAATCGGCAATGGGCGTTTGGGTGCCATGATTTATGGCGGCGTTGAAACCGATCAGATTCAGTTTAACGAAGAAACGCTGTGGACGGGCGCTCCCAACGATTATGCGCACAAGGGAGCTTATCAATACCTGGGGCAAATCAGGCAGTTGCTTTTCGATGGAAAACAAAAAGAGGCTGAAGATTTGGCAATGGAGCAATTCATGAGCGTTCCCTTGAAACAAATGGCTTACCAGGCCTTTGGCGATTTGAATATTCATTTTCCAAACCAGGCTGAATTTACTAATTACCGCCGCGAACTGGATTTGACCAAAGCCATTCACCGCGTCTTGTACCAAGCCAATGGTGTGAATTTCACCCGCGAATATGTATCGTCGAATCCCGATCAGGTAATTGCCATTCGCTTAACTGCTGACCAGAAAAAAGCGTTGACTTTCAGTATAAAAATGAATGCGCTGCACGAACAGAAAGCGGTTAAAACTTCAGGAAATTCGATTACACTAAACGTTCAGGTGAAAGATGGCGCTTTGCGTGGCGTTGCCACGGTGAAAGTAGTTACCGACGGAACAATCAATGCCGAAGCCGATCAGCTTACCGTTTCAGGAGCGCAACAGGCTGTTTTGTACCTTGCCGCCAATACCAACTATTTGAATTACAAAGATGTGAGCGGAAATCCGGAGCAAAAAGTAGCAGCAACATTGGCCAAAGTTGAAAAGAAGAAATTCGATCAGATATTAGCGGCGCATGAGGCCGACTACCAAAAATTGTTTGGCCGGTTCAATGTTCAGTTTTCTGAAAACGAGCGCGTAAAACTGCCAACCAACGAGCGGATTGCCGAGTTCAGCAAAACGCCCGATGATCCGCAATTGCTGGCGCTTTACATTCAGTACGGAAGATATTTACTGATTTCGAGCAGTCGCCCGGGATGCCAGCCTGCCAACCTGCAGGGAATCTGGTGCGATCAGCTGAAACCCGCGTGGGACAGCAAATGGACGGTAAATATCAATACCGAAATGAATTACTGGCCCGCCGAAATTGCCAATCTTTCGGAATGTCAGGAACCACTTTATAACATGATTGCCGATTGCGCCGAAACCGGTAAAACCGTAGCCAAAGAGCACTACAACGCCGGCGGCTGGGTTTTGCACCACAACACCGACATCTGGCGCGGAACAGCCCCGATAAACCACTCGAATCATGGCATTTGGGTTTCGGGCGGCGCGTGGCTGAGCCGTCATCTGTGGGAACATTATCAATTTACTCAGGATAAAGAATTTTTAAAAAATAGAGCTTATCCCCTGATGAAAGGCGCTGCGGAGTTTTTCACTCAATTCCTGATCAAAGACCCGAAAACCGGTTACCTGATCAGTACTCCTTCCAATTCTCCTGAAAATGGCGGGCTGGTTGCCGGGCCAACGATGGATCACCAGATTATTCGAGCGCTGTTCCGTTCGTGCATTGAAGCTTCTGAAATTCTCGGAACAGATAAGGAATTTGCTCTAAAACTGAAAGGTATGCTTCCGCAGATTGCGCCAAACAAAATTGGCCAATACGGACAATTGCAGGAGTGGATGGAAGACAAGGATAATCCCAAAGATACGCATCGGCATGTGTCGCATTTGTGGGCCGTTTACCCCGGAAATGAAATCAACTGGAAAGATACTCCCGAATTAATGAAAGCTGCCCGCCAATCGCTGATTTACCGCGGCGACGACGGCACGGGCTGGAGCCTTTCGTGGAAAATTAATTTCTGGGCACGCTTCCTCGACGGAAACCATGCTTACGATATGATTAAACTGCTGTTCCGCCCGGTTGAGATTGAAAATACTGTTTACACCAAAGGAGGTGGTTCGTACACCAACTTGTTCGACGCCCATCCGCCGTTCCAGATTGATGGTAACTTTGGCGCACCTGCCGGGATGATCGAAATGCTTATCCAGAGCCAGTTGGGAACAATCGATCTATTACCTGCCTTGCCTGATGCTTTGCCAACCGGAAAAATTTCGGGAGTTTGTGCCCGAGGTGGTTTTGAACTGGCTTTTGAGTGGCAAAACGGCAAACTTCAGAAAGTTCAGGTATTGTCGAAAGCCGGACAAAAATGTCATTTAAATTACGCCGGAAAATCTGTCGATTTTGATACGCAGAAAGGAAAAACTTACGTATTTAGCGGGGAGTTGAAGGCGTTATAAAAAGAATTGCTTCTGGCGGCCAGCAACTAGCAGCTAGCCGCCAGAAGCAGTTTTTCTACTTCTTATTTTCTTTGATTTTCGATAAATAGGGCATATTAGTCAAAAATAGTTGGTAAAAAGCGTTGGAAGGCTTGCCAATATTGATAATACAGGAAGTTTGATGAACTTGGTTTCATCAAACTTTTTATGTTTATGAAAAAATCAAAAAAAACGTTGTTGGGCGTGTGGTTATAGCGATGTCATTCGATGGGGAAAACAAAACGGGAAGCAACGTTTCAAGTGTAAAAGATGTGGTATTTTTCTAACTGAAAACCGACCAGAACAGCGTATCCAGAACAGGTTTGTGTGGTTTCGAAAATGGATAATTGAACGTCAGACTTATCAGATTTTGAGCAGGGAAAGTGGGCTGTCCCAGGCCACGCTTCAACGAACATTTTACCATTTCCTGGAGCAAGCCCCCTTGGTAAAAATAATAAAGCGAGAGCGTGTTCATTTACGGATCGATGCCACCTATTTTGCACAATTCTGTTTGGTTTGTTATCAGGACGATTTTGACGGTTATACCCAGTTGCTTCGCTTTACAGATGGGGAACATTACGAGGAAATCAAAGAAGATCTGGCCAACTTACTCAAGCTTGGAATCCAAATTGAAAGCATCACCACCGACGGCCATAAAAGCATTTTAAAAGCAATAAAGAAGTCAGTTCCGGAAGCTATTGTTCAGCGCTGTCTGGTTCATATCCAGCGCATGTGTCTGCTGTGGTTAACTCAGTATCCCAAACATCAGGCAGGCCAGGAACTGCGCAAATTGGTACTATTGATTCTTCGGATTAAATCAGAAAATGACCGGATTTACTGGACAAGAGAGTTTCTAAAATGGCATGAATCACACAAAGATTATTTGAACGAAAAAACATACAACACCGAAACCGGAAGGTATTGGTACACCCATAAACTGCTTCGCCGTTCATATACAACCATCAAACGGGCTTTGCCCAACATGTTCCATTACTTGTCAAACCCCGATATTCCCAAGACCACAAACGGGATAGAAGGATACTTCAGTCACCTGAAAAACCACCTGGATATCCATCGCGGGTTGACGGTAAAACACCGAATAAACTTCATCAAATGGTACATCTATTTTACAAACAAAAAATGAGTTTTTTAGCCATCAGGCATACCAGTAATAACAAGAAAAGGGCAGCCTAGATGACTACCCTTGTATTACTGTTTATGCATTAATCGTATTGCTGGCAGGTTGATCTCCACCAGAGCCTGCTTCCTCTTCCGATTAACAGCGTGGAGTTTACCAATTATTTTCCTAAAAATCACCAACTATTTTTGACCACATTGCCATAAATAGTCATTCTCCAAAACCTGCTTAATACCAATGTGGTATGGGGTTGCCTGGATGCCAAAACGTTTCTCGAATTTGCTACTGTCGAAAACATAGTCGGACTGGTTTTGGTAGAACATTTCCAGAATTTCTTTCATGATCGGGCTCATGTACCCTAAAATCCAAACCATGTATTTGTTGATGCGGTGGTAGCGTGGTTTTACACCCAGTTCGCTGGCAATTAGCCAAGTCCATTGTTTACCAGTGAATGGTTCTGGCGCGGTGGGCAAGTGCCATACCTGGTTGTATGCATCTTCGGTATTCCCCAGCAAAGCCGTAGCTTTTCCGGCATCGGGAGTAAATGTATAAGAATGCACGGCATTCGGATTTCCCAGCAAATTGGCTTTGCTCCCAATAACCAGCGGTTTGATGATGGTTTCATTCATCATGCTCGAACGCCGGATGCCCGGGCCATAAAAGTCAGCCGAACGGGCAATCAGCGCGGTAAGTGTTCCGGCCTGAACTTCATCCATAATCATTTTTACAACTTCGGCCCGTACTTTGCCTTTTTTACTGGGTGGTTTGATCGGAGTTTCCTCGGTCATGCGGTTTAGGTACGATTTGTCGTACATATATATGTTGTCGAAAAACACCAGTTTGGCATCAAATTCCTTGCAGGCGTCAATCACGCTGCGGATAAATTTTGGCCAGCATTCCTGCCATGTCCTGGTCACGTAAGGAAATCCTACGGTGACATAAACCACCTCGGAGCCTTTTACCGCTTTTCGAATGTTTTTGGGATCGAGCAGATCGGCAGGCATCAGGTTGTCGGTAGTATTTACCTTTTGCGGATGGCGATTCACCAGGCGAATGTCGGTTGTGTAAGCGGTTAATGCTTTGGCGAGCTCAATTCCAATCGGGCCGCCGGCTCCAAGTATGGTTTGCATAGTTTTAAAAATTTCAGGATAAAAAATTAATAGAATATTCCACAAAATACCTAATTGATTTTGCGTTGGGGCTTTGCCCCAAAACCCCAATTCCTTTTTTGTCTTGACACAAAAAAGGAATCAAAAAAGGTCAAGGCTGAGCCCGCTTCGCACGAAAAACTACGTTTGACGGCTAAAATCTTTTAAACTCTCCCGGTTAAACCGGGATCAAACAAAAAAGATTTTTTAACGCCGTTTTCACTTGTTTTTCGGCTCACCGGCCGAGGCCGCTTGTGCTTCACTCAGCTTTAGGCTACGAAAAGGATATTCATTAAAAATAAAAATCAGAACTCAAATTTCTCCAGTTTTATTTCAGAGAATTCCTGAAGGACAACAATGTTTTTAACGAAATGAGCTGTTTTTTCGTGTGCCGAAAGAGCAGCACTGTCGAGCCATGTTTCGCAGATTAGCAACACATTGGGGCGAGTTGAGCTTTCATAAATATCGTAGGCAATGCAGCCGTCTTCCTTTACCGAAAATTGAGTCAACTCTTTAGCTGCTTCAAGCACTTTGGCCTGATTTTCAGCTTTAACCTGGATAAATACGTTTAATCGAATCATAGTTGATGTTTTTTAATTTCACTGTTGTAAATATAGTACTAATCCATGGTGTGAAAAGTCAAATTAAGTTAATAATCGTCTTTCGGCTAATTGATAAATGTCTTTTATTGTTTGCCCCAGTTTCTATTCGGCACATCACTCAATTCCAGTTCCAGTTTTCCGCCTTTAGTCAGGTCGGAATGATAAAACCAGAATCTATCTAAACTTTTGTTATTCAGTTTGGCCGATTTGACATAGAATGCTCCGGGTTTATTCTTCGAGCTTGTGATGGTGAATGTTTCGCCTTTGTAATAGTCTTTGTTCAGGTGGATGGTAATGGAATTGAATACCGGTGCGGTAATCTGCCAGGTTGGTTTTTGCGCTGCTCCGCCCTGAAAATCGAAAAGCCCCATTGCCATTAATGCCCCAAACGAACCCATCATTCCCTGATCTTCGTCGCCATGATAACCATCTTTTGGCGTTGTAACTGTGAAAAGCGTTTCTTTAACTTTTCGCACCCAATACTGGCACAAGTCAGGTCTTCCGGCGTAATTCAGCGCCCAAAGCATTCCGAGGGCAGGTTCGTTTTCGAAATCGGTCCAGGCGCTTCCATGTTCGCCGTGCGGTACAATAAAATTCTTCTCCTGGCCTTTGTGCATTTGTGCTTCCAACCGCGAAACGTATTTTTCATTTCCGCCGAAAAGCTGGATTAAGCCATACGGATCTTGTGGCACGTAATGCGAATAAATCATGCTGTTCGACTCGCAAAAACCCAGTGTGTTGAAATCTTTTTCTTTACCAACAGGCACAAAATCTTTAATCCAGCTGCCGTCGGTGTTTCGCGGGTGCATGTATCCGGTTGCGGGGTTCCACAAGTTTTTATAGTTCTGTGCACGTTTGGCAAAAAGCTTGGCATCGTCGGTTTTGCCCAGCGATTTGGCGAATTCCGAAAGGCACCAATCCTGATAGGCATATTCCAGCGTCATCGAAGCGCCATCCTTGTGCATTCCTTCTCCCTCAATTCCTTCAGGAACATAGCCGCGTTCAACGTAATATTTGATACCGCCACCTTGAGGGTTGATCATGTTGTGTTCGTAGCCCGCATGGTCGCGAATCCCGCCCGGGAAAGCATTTTTTCGCAATCCCCTCCATGCCAGTTCTGCATCCCAATTGCGAATTCCATACTGATAAGCCGAGCCCATAAATGCGGCAGAAGGGTCGCCAATCATTACGAACGTGTAATTTCCTCCTGAAGGACCACGCGGAATAAGCCCGCCATCGCGGTACATATCGAGCATGGTGTTGCAAAAGCCATTTACAATGTCAGGATAAGCCAGTCCCCACAGCAGGGAAACCGTCCAATGCGCTCCCCAAAAACCGTCGAAATTGTAATGCGGATAAGGCTTTCCGTGAATGTCTTTTCCGGTATAATGAATTTGGGTAGTTGCTCCGGTATTATCGGGATAAGCGCCGTCGCAATCGCTGATCACACGACGTCCCTGAAGCGAATGCCATAAATCGGTATAAAAACGCTGTTTTAATGCCTGGTTTTCGTCGCTCACTTCAATGCGTCCCAAATACGAGTTCCATTCCTGACGCGACTCGCTGACCACCCGGTCGAAATCCCAGTGCGGCAATTCCTGTTCTAAATTTTTGTGCGCTGCAGCGATGGCGGTGTACGAAAGGGCAACCTTCATCAGGATTGGCTTTGTTGTTTTGGCAAGCTCAACCCAAGCACCAGTATTTTTTCCTGAAATGCTATCAGTTCCGTCGTTTACAACCTGGGTTCCGCGCCATTTCCCTAATTTGGTAATTGGTTCCGAAAATTGGGCCACGAAATACACGGTGAACGGTTTGGGACGGCGCATGGTTGTTGCCATGGTTACTGATCCTTCCAGTTCGGTAGCGCTTGTTTTCCGAAGTGAAGCGGTTTGTATTTTATCCATCAAAACTCCGCATAAATCGAAGTTAATTCCGGGCACCGAATCTTCAGGAAAGGTATAACGATGCATTCCGACACGTGTTGTGGAAGTCAGCTCCGCTTTTACCCGGTAGGTTTTCAGGTTTACGCTGTAATACCCAGCCTTGGCAATTTCCTCGTCGTGACTAAATTCCGACTGGCAGGCTGCCTGGCCTAAATAGCCTTTGGGCGCGCCGGTAAAAGGCATAACGCCAATGCCATACAATTGCCAGCAATGGATGTGACTGAAACATTGAATTTTATTGTCGCCATAAAGGTAGCCACCATTCCAGTCGGCGCCGGTGCGGGTGTCGGGACTTAAATTGACCATGCCGAACGGGCGTGTTGCCGCATTGAAAAAGAACCATCGGCTGGCTTCTGTTCCGGCTAACGGGCAGACATAGTCAACCAGTTCGGTTTGTTTTTGTGCTGAAACAGAAAGTGATAATGCTAAAAGTACGATGACGAGATAGCGCATGAAGGAAATTTATTGGTTATGATTGATGATTTATTAATGAGCAACTCTATTTCTGGCGGGCATTCCATTCTTCGAACATCCGGATTGCGGTAAACAATACACCCGCTTCACCTCTAAACGTGCCCGAACCGCGCGGTTTATTATCTACTGAATACCACTCGAAAAAGCCATCGTTGTCTTTCACGCGTTTCACCATCGGTTGAACCTGTTCGTATGCTTCCTGAACAAACCCGTTTTTGATGAGCTGCTGAATCATCCGGCCACCAAACCAGGTCCAGTCGCCACCGTTTTGGTAGCTATATTCCGGGTTCATGATTTTGTTTTTGAAAAATCCATTCGGATAAGGCGGGTAAAGTGTCATTCCGATGGAAGCGGCCCCGGCCAGTTTCACGAGACGCAACATTTCGTTAAGCGAAGCTTTTATTTCGTCTTTGCTCAACAAGCCAGCTTCAATGGCAATGGTAGTTCCGCCAAAATAGTAAATGCTTTTTTCGTCGAAATCAGCCGGAAATGGCGAACCTTTATCCAGATAAATATGCGGGATAAACTTCTTTTTCTCTTTATCCCAGAGGTGCTTGCGGCAGTTTTGAGCAATGTTTTCTTTGATAGGGTTCCATTTGGCCTGTGTTGCCGGGAGCATTTCTGTTAGGTTGTTCAGTGCAATGACGAACATGGCATTGTCGTAAATGTCGATGGCCGGATGGGTATTGTCATCCAGAACAACACCCAGGCTATGTTCTGGTTGCACATCGCCCCAATCGGCAGTTGTTGCGCCAATGATTAGTCCGTATTCTTTGTTGAAACGGTTTTTCATCAAAAAATCCATCGCCCATTCCAAACGTTCGGCTACAGTTTTGTCGCCCACTTTTTCGTTCAGGATAGAAGTGTCGCCAGTTAGTTTGATGTATTTATATACAGCTTGTATAAGCGAACTTTCCTGGTCAGTTTCTACCGAATTTTTATGGGCAGCATAGCGTGGTTCGAGCTTCGAATAGCTAAAGTCGTACGAATTCTTACGAATCTTTTCAATTGGAGTGAACCCGTCAATAATGTTTCCATCGTTGCCCTGCATCCGGCAGAAGACCAACAGGTTTTCCTTCAGCTCTTCCTTCGGAAAAACTTTCGAAGCCAGTTCAATAAATGTGTTGTAATCGCGAATCCACACTTCGCGGTAGCCAGAACCCGCATTAAACCCGCTTTTCATGATTTCGAGCGCTTTTGATTTCACGAATGGAAAATATTCATTCTTGGCAATTGAGTCGGCCAACTGCTTATTGTTGGCTTCTTTTTTTACCGGCGTTGAGCAGGCGAAAGCGGCTATAAGCAAAAAAATGATTTGAAGTTTCTTCATGGGTTAGGTTTTTTAGTAGTAATATTCATAATTGGCACAAAACCCCTATCGGTGGTAATTAAATTCTTTTGTTTATTGTAGAATTTACTGAATTCAAAAATAGGATTTTGAAAGTGAAAACAGATGACTTTTTAAATTTTTTCAAAAACTTAAAACGGGTTTTGTCAATTTATAATTATTCAAATGATATTTGTTTTATCTTGGTGGTTACTAAAACAAATCAAACCAAGATATGAAGAAGTTATTTGCAGGATTTTTTATTTTGCTGGGAAGCATTGCTTTTTTGGGGTGCAAGCCCAACAGAAGTTTCAACGAAAGTGAGATTGCCCTGATCCCTCAGGTTAAGAAAATGACCCTGGGACAGTCGTCGTTTAAGTTTACAAAAAGCACTAAGTTTGTTGTTGAAAGCGTTGATCAGGAGGTGATTGCAGGTCAGTTTGCCAATATGTTTGAAAAGTCGGCTGGCTGGAAACCTCAGGTTGTGGTGGGTGGAAATGAAGGTTCCAACCAGGTTTACTTTAAAACCGACCAAGTTATGGGGCCCGAGGCTTATTCCATCAAAATTCAGCAAAACCGAATAGAAATCAAGGCTGCAAAACCTGCTGGATTCTTTTATGCCACACAAACTATCCGACAACTGCTTCCGGCGGGAATCGAAAGCCAGCAAAAGCAGGCGAATATCGAATGGTTGGTTCCGGTGGTAAGCATCAATGACAGTCCGGCATTCAAATGGCGTGGTTTTATGCTCGATGTTTCGCGTCACTTCTTTCCCAAGGAAGATGTTTTGAAAATGATTGATAATTTGTCGCTACACAAGATAAATACCCTTCATCTGCATCTGGTCGATGATCAGGGATGGAGAATTGAAATTAAAAAATATCCAAAACTGACTTCGGTCGGTGCCTGGCGTGTCGATCGTGAAGACAAGCCATGGGGTGGCCGTCCGGCGCAGGAACCCGGTGAAAAAGCAACTTACGGAGGTTTTTATACGCAGGCCGACATCAAGGAAATTGTAGCCTATGCTCAGGCTCATTTCATCAATGTGGTGCCCGAAATTGAAATGCCTGCCCATGTAATGTCGGCACTTGCCTCGTATCCGCAGTTTTCGTGTAAAGGGAAACCACTCACTGTTCCTCCAGGCGGAGTTTGGCCAATTACCGATATTTATTGCGCCGGAAACGACTCTACTTTCTTGTTCCTTCAGGATGTTTTAACAGAAGTAATCGACTTGTTCCCCTCGAAATACATTCATGTGGGCGGCGATGAAGCAACCAAAACTGAGTGGGGAAAATGTCCGAAGTGTCAAAAGCGCATTAAGGAAGAAAAACTTAAAAACGTTGAGGAACTGCAAAGTTATTTCATGAAACGGATGGAAAAATTCATCAACTCGAAAGGTAAAGTTTTGCTGGGTTGGGACGAAATTCTGGAAGGTGGTTTGCCAGCCGAAGCTACTGTAATGAGCTGGCGCGGCTTTCAGGGTGGAATTGAAGCAGCAAACGCAGGACACGATGTAGTGATGACGCCAACTTCGGACTGCTATTTCGACTATTACCAGGGTCCAATGGATCAGGAGCCGCTGGCGATAGGCGGGTATTTACCTTTGAGCAAAGTATATAATTTTAACCCGATTGCTCCTGAAATCAGCGCTGAAGGTGCCAAACATATTTTGGGTGGACAAGCTAATTTATGGACTGAGTTTGTTCCCAACTTTAAGCATCTGGAATATATGGCTTTCCCTAGAATCGCGGCACTTGCTGAAGCAGTCTGGAGTCCAAAAGAAGTTAAGAACTGGGACGATTTTTCGCGTCGGATCAAGTTATTCATGAAACGCTACGACCAATTGGGTATCAATTATGCCCAAAGTGGGTTCAAAGTATCGGCCACGCCCGAATTCGATGCGCAGAAAAAACAATTGACGGTTGCTCTAAAAAGTGAGATTTCTGGAGGTGAAATACATTACACCATCGATGGAAGTGAGCCAACTGTCAGTTCTCCAATTTATAAAGAGCCAATAATTGTTACTCAAACAGCTACTTTAAAAGCAATAACAGTTATTGATGGAAAACCGACCAGTAATGTTTTTAGCCAATCGTTCAACATCAATAAAGCAACCGTAAAACCTGTGAAATATGCCATTTCCTACAGTGACAGCTACAAAGGATCGGGCGAATATACGCTGGTTAACGGTGTACATGGAACAACCAATCATTCTGATGGTGAATGGCAGGGCTGGGAAGGCAAAAATATGGATGTAGTTATTGATCTTCAGCAACAAACCGATGTGAGCAAAATTACAACAAGCGCACTCCAGAATTCAGGAGCGTGGATATTCTTCCCGAAAAAGGTAGAATTTTTTGTCTCGCCTGACGGAGCTAAATTTCAGAAAGTTGGCGAAGTTATTACCGATGTCGATCCACTTTCGAAGGATAAACAAATAAAAGAATACGCGGTAAGTTTTGCCCCGGTAAAGGCAGGTTTCGTGAAAGTTGTAGCCACTAGTCTTGGCAAAGCGCCGAAGGGTCATCAGGGAGCAGGCGATAACGCATGGTTGTTTGTCGACGAAATTGCGGTTGAATAAGCCAAGGAAAAAACTCGAAAAGAGTCATTAGTCATTGGGAAAATAGTTAAATAGAAAATTCTCAAATGACTAATGACGCTTTTCTTTTTACAGTGAGAACCAATAGCTTAATTTTACCAGGAAAATGTTGACTGGCTTCACATGACGAAGGTCTCCCATTGCATCGCCAACAGATGATTTGTATTGATTTTGCCAGTTGGTTCGCTCGTTACTCCACACAAAATACAATTGCGATCCGGGTTTATATTCCCAACGGAAAACGAGATTGCTGCGGAACTGGTTAAAAGTAAAATCGGGATTATTTACAGTATAAGCTGGGGTAGTGCTTGTTGCCTGCACCTGATAAACATTATCAACCAGCTGGGCATTAAGGTATTTAAACCTGTCGGAATAACTTGTTGCTTTAGGATTAGTGACTTCTTTTAGTCCTGAATACTTTCCGACTGAAGCAAACGGGCTTCCATAGTATTGAATCGATAAATCAGGTGTAATGTTGTAATCGATCCTGAACGTTGTCCCCAGTGTTTTCTGGTTCAGGTGAGCTAAAATATATTTAATGTCGGAAATCGGTACTTTGGTGTCAACATACTGCAAGTCGTTCATGGTTGTGGTATAATTGATGCTTGCCGACAATTTCAGTACATTGTATGGAATTACAGTTGCTGTTGCCTGAATACCCGAATTGCTGTATGCCCTGTTTTGTGCAGCATCGTATGTGCCTGTTATACCCACAATAAATTTCTTGCCATTATCGGTATGGAAATCGAATGCACTTTGCCATAGAGCTGGATGTCGCATCGATTCTCCCCCACGAAGAAGACGGTTATCATAGCCTTCATTCCTGTAGAGAATGGAAGGGGAAAAATTCCAGCGATTCAGAAAATCGAGTTTAGAAGTAAATTTGAGTTCAGAATAAAGGTAATTCATTCCGTAATCCCAGTTATTGCTTTGGTTTAATACTACCGAATATGTCCTGAAAATGGAAACTGGTTTGTTAACGAAGTAAGAAACTTCGTTTGCCTGAAGTACTAGATCGGCCATTTTCATGTAGCCAATATCGTTAAGATCGAGTCCTGGCGATCTCCAGTTGATTTCGGTTGAGTAACGTAACAAGCCTTTGCTGCCTTTCCCTATTTTTAATTTTCCGCCCTGGCCTGATAGTGAAGTCCGGTTGGGATCGTAATTTATATGATTGGCATCAGGCCGTTGGTAATAGCGGGCCGAAGCCAATTGGAGAATACGGATGGCTTCAGCATTTCCGTTTATTGTGCTGCCTATGATTTTTGCGTCTACAAAAAATTCTTTGTCATGCCATTGGTGCAACAAGTCGATTCCTCCTGAAAAGGCATTTCCGTTCATGAATTCAAGGTACTGGTCGTTGATAAATCGGTTGGTCGCGGTGAAAATACCTCCCAAAACAGTAGTCCCCTGGTTAAAGTCTTGCTGGATGCGGCCAACAGTAAAGCTTGTAAGCGGTTCGACCCGTAGTTTGCTTTTATCACCATTGGTCGATAGTTCGGCTTTTTCGCCGGCAGTCATACTTTGTAGAATGCCCAAAGCCAGTCCTTTTTTACTTTTTCCACTGATTTTTACAGCGCTCAGAATAGAAGTATTGTCGGGATAATCGAGATATTGCCTGCTATTTAGTTCGGGGTAGTAGGTGGGAGCTTGTCCAATACGCCTGGAATAGAACATCTTATCGTCACTAAGGTCGAAGTTGAAGATATTTTTCCCTTCAAGAAAGAACGGACGTTTTTCTTCGTAAAAAGTCTCAAAGGCCGTAAGGTTCATTACTGAAGGGTCGGATTCAACCTGCCCGAAGTCGGGATTAATTGTAAAGTCGGCTGTGAAATTGCTCGAAAGTCCGATTTTGGCGTCGAGCCCGATATTCCCGAGCCACGAGTGTCCGTTTTTTGCAAACGGGTTATCAGGTATTTTTTCGAATGTTTTTAATTTGCCAACTGCGTAAGGCATTATTTCAATGCGGCGAAATTTTGGAAGGTTGTTAATACCGTTTAATTCACCAAAAGCATAAAGAATTCCTGGCCCGGTAAGCGATTGAGGTTCCCAGTCACTTTCTTCTGAAAGACGGTCGATCCAACGCCAAACATGCATTCCCCAAACTTGTTCATTGTCTTTACTGTAACGTAGTTGGCTTAACGGAATTTCGTATTCAGCAACCCAGGCCGAATCTTCAAGTCCGGTTTTTACACGCCATACGGCATTCCAGTTCATATCATAAGCAAATGGGTTAATGTCAATCAGGTCAACCTTCTGGCCAGCAGCTGTAACAGTAAATTCAAACCCTGTGCGATGATCATGATAGCTGTCGAATGCAATACCTGCAGCGTCGCCTATTATTTCGTCGCGCCGGCCAAGCTTTCGTGAAATTTTCTTCGGTTCACTGTCATAAGCCCGAATGGCAAAATAGAGGTTTTTGTCGTCGTATAGTAACTTTATTTCAGTTAACTGGCTGGGTTTAGCTCCCTCTTTGGGAATCCATTGGGTGAAATTGCCTGCCCAAACCCCGGTTTTCCAACACTCGTCGTCAAGTTTTCCATCGATAATTGGTTTGGAGGTTGTCAAACGGGTTGTTGTGTAAACTTTGGATGGTTTATTGGGTTGATTAATAGAATCTTTGGCTGACTGGGAAGCTTTGCCCGGGGAAAATATAAAAAAGCAAAACAAGATGACGGAGATAGTTTTCAGGAACATTAGGTTAAGTTTAAAAATTTCGATCAGGTTAAAATAGCATTAATTGTTTAATGTACAAAAAGACAATCGATGATCTATTCAACCCTAATGTGAAGTAAAAATAGTTTGAAGAAGAATCTGGTTTATGGACAAAAGATCAAAATTTAATCTATATCCAAAATTTAACCAGTGATTTTATACACCTGAGAAGGGGAAAAGCGAAATTATTTATGAGATTTTCAGGTGTTGTGTGTATAACTATTTAAAAGGATAAAAAAAGTCGATTGCAACGATTTAAACAACGTAGCCTACATGCTGGATAAAGGAAAGATAGAGTTATTGAAAAAGTATGAAGCTGATTTGGCTGATCCGGAGGATTTAAAACAGATAGAATGGATTTTCTCTCAGGAGAATCCAGATTCGGAGTTATACGAATATCTTGAAAATAAATGGCATAACTTGATTGATAATCAGTGTGTCGATGAAGGTAAACTGAAGCTGATACAAAACGATATACATGAGATCATTTTAAAATATGAACTCGAAAGGAGAAACAGGCTGGTTCATAAATTAGTGAGTGGCTACATGAAAGTAGCTGCTGCACTTTTACTTCCACTGATTATCACTAACATCTTCTTTTTCATAAATAAATATGGCCAGCCTGTTGCTCCTTCCAAAGATAAAATTGTTTCTGAAAACATTCATGCTCCTTTGGGTTCAAGGGTTTCTTTTGAGTTGCCTGACGGAACTTCGGGATGGCTAAATAGCGGGTCTGAGTTAATTTATAATGTGCCATTTTCTCAAAACCGGAAGGTTAGTTTGAAAGGAGAGGCTTGGTTCGATGTTAAAAAAGACAGCTTGAATCCGTTTGAAATTAATGCTGGCAACTCGTTGGTAAGAGTACTTGGAACAAGTTTTAACCTTTGTGCCTACGACGATCAAAAATATGTTGAATTGGTGCTGCAAAAGGGGAAAGTTGAATTTATTGCCAATGAAAAGAGAGTTGAGATTGCTCCTGATGAAAGAATAGTTTTCAATGAAAAGAAAATAGCTTTAACCAAAGTAGATCCCGAAAAATACAAAGCATGGACCAAAGGAAAACTCATTTTCAGGGGCGATAATATGAAGGAAGTTGCCCGCCGAATTTCCCGTTGGTATAATGTCGATGTGGTTTTGTCGAGCAGTGAATTGGAGAAGTTCTCATTCAGGGGAACATTTGAAGACGATTCGTTGCCCGAAGTCCTTAAATTACTTAGCATGACATCGCCAATTACCTACCAGATTGTACCCCGAATTCAAAATACCGATGGAACTTATCGAAAAGAAAAGGTTGTTATTTATACCCGAAAAACTTTAACTAATTCTAACTAACTTATGAATGCTATGAATACTACGTAAAGAAAAAGAGGAAATCGCGCCAACGGTTTCCTCGAAAAGTCATCTTTTCAGAATCTTTTTACTAATTTAAACACTGTAAATTTATGAAAAAAAATGAACCATTCGGGGAGTTGCTTTGTCATGCCCTGAAGAAAACACTTTTAGTCATGCGAATTGTTGTTTTCATTATGTTTATTGGCGTATTTCAGATTTATGCTAATAATTCCTATTCTCAAAAAGCAAAGTTATCCATCAAATTTTCGAATGCCAGGCTTGTGGAGGTGTTGGACCAGATCGAAGCACAATCCGAGTTCTATTTTCTATATAATGAAAAACTGGTCGACACCGACCGGATTGTTACAATAGATGTGAGCAACCAAAGCATTAGCGAAATACTGAAGACGTTATTTTCAGGATCGGATGTTGAATACAACATTGTTGACCGTAAAATTGTATTGGCTCCAACTTCAATCAAAACAGAATTACTGGTGAATAACGGCAGTCTTGTGAAGGGTGTTGTAAAAGATGCGGAAGGAATGCCGGTTCCGGGAGTTTCGGTAGTTATTAAAGGTACTACCAACGGAACCATTACCGACATTAATGGTCACTATTCGATCAATGTTCCGGGTAAAACTTCTGTGTTGACCTTCTCTTTCGTTGGAATGAGGCTACAGGAAATTGAAGTTGGCGACAAACTGGTAATTGATGTTACCATGGTTGCCGAAGATCGTCAGATTGATGAAGTGGTGGTTACTGCACTTGGCATGAAAAGAGATGCAAAAGCATTGGGATATAAAATATCACAGGTTGGCGGAGAAAGTTTGACTGAAACACCCAACGGGAATGTTTTAAATGCCCTTGGCGGTAAAGTTTCGGGTGTTAAAATATCGCAAATGGACGGAACAACCGGTTCGTCAGTCAATATGATTATCCGTGGGCAAAAATCGCTGACAAGCGACAACCAGCCTTTGTTTGTAATTGATGGTGTTCCGGTTAAAAACCAGCTGAATAACTTCTTTGAAGGCGCCGATCTTGGAAATGCCATTAGCGACCTGAATACCGACGACATTGAATCTATTTCGGTATTGAAAGGGGCAAGCGCTGCTGCTTTGTATGGTTCAAGGGCAGGGAATGGCGTTGTGTTGATAACAACCAAATCGGGTAAAGGGAAAAAAGGTATAGGTGTTTCGTTTAGCACAGCTAACTCTTTTGAGGTGCCTTATCACTATGTCCCCTTCCAAACAAAATTTAGTTCGGGAAAAGCAGGTGCACACATTTTTGAAGAAGCCGAAAATGAAAGCTGGGGAGCCCCGCTCGATGCCGGGCAGAACTGGGTACAATGGAACAGCAATGGGGTAGCCGTACCTCTCGTTTCTTATCCTGACAGGTTAAAAGATTTTTTCAGGAACGGTTTTACAACCACGAACAATGTTGCTATCGACGGAACATACGACAAAGGGTTTTTCCGTATATCAGCAGGAAAGATGGACAATACGGGGATTATTCCTAACACTAACCTTTACCGTACTTCTATCAATCTGAATACAGGTTACAATGTAACCAAGAACCTGAGCGTTTCGGCCAATGTAAACTGGACAGAAACTGGCTCAGATAACCGTCCAAGTGTGAATGGCGACGACCGTAGCGACATTGTTCGCAGTCTTTACGAAATGGGGGCACAGGTTAATGTGCTCGATTTGAAAGACTACTGGATCAAAGGTCAGGAAGGCGTCAACCAGCTTAGGTGTAAATCGAAACAAAACAACGTTTACTTTTTGGCCTACGAAAATACCAATGCGTTTAACCGCGACAGGTTAATGAGCAAAATTCAATTCGACTGGAATTTGACCCAGGAACTGAAACTTACCGGTAAGTACACCCGCGATTCGTATGTACAGAGTTCTGAATCGAAAAAGGGGTTTAGTACTTACGGGCAGGTTACCGGTGGATACGATTTGTCGGACGACTATAGCAAGGAAACCAACATGGAATTGACCTTAAATTACAATAAAAAATTTAACAAAGACTGGAGCATTAACGCTTTTGTTGCCGGGAACAGGATGTATGCCTACGGGCGTAATATTTTGAATTATGCTTCGCAGCTGGTCATTCCGGGCTTGTATTCCATTTCGAACGGGATCCCAGGCACGGTAACATATAGAAGTTCCTGGTCGAAAAAAGAAATTCGAAGTGTTTTCGGGATGGCCTCAATAGGGTATAAAGATCAGATTTACCTCGACCTGACTGCCCGTAACGACTGGTCGAGCACATTACCTTCAGATAACAGGTCGTATTTCTATCCGTCGGCATCGGTTAGCTTGCTGCTTTCACAAATGTTTGAGTTGCCAGCCTGGATCAGCTTTTCGAAGTTACGTGCTGGTTTTGCACAAGTTGGGAACGACACCAACCCTTACAGTCTTCAACAATCTTTCTCGATCAGCGATGACTGGGGCAGCCTGAAGCAGTTATATATGGGGGGAACATTGAAAAATACTACTCTCATGCCAGAAATTGCTACTTCAAGAGAAATTGGGGCTGATTTTAAATTCCTGAATAACCGCATCCAATTCGATGTGACTTACTACGATATTCGGAACAAAAACCAAATTCTTAGCACATCGTTGCCTATCGAATCGGGAGCATCTGGCAAATTAATCAATGCCGGCCTTATCGAAAGCAGGGGCTGGGAAGTAGGACTGAACTTCGATATTATAAAGACCAGGGATTTAAAATTCGACATGAGTTTAAACTTCTCGCGAAACAGGACAATACTCAAATCACTGGCAGAAGGGATGACCAACTACTCGTGGGGCGAATTCCAGAAAATCTATGTGAAAACTTATGAAGGCGGTACAATTGGCGACCTTTACATGCAACCTCTCCTGAAGGTTACCGACACTGCTTCGCCATATTACGGTTATCCCTTGTTGACAGCCGATGGAAAGTATCAAGTTGACAGCGATGTGAATCACCATGTAAAGGTTGGAAACTCGAATCCCGATTTTACGTTGGGCTTCCAGCCATCAATCAGTTACAAGGCATTTACCTTGTATGCCAATATCGATTGGAGCCAGGGGGGTGATTATTTTTCGATAACCCGCGTATTCTTCAACAACAACGGATGGAGCGACGATAGTTTCTCAGGCGCTTCGTATGATAAAAACCAGGATATCGTAACCCAGATAAAAGCCAACCCCAATGCCTTCTTTGGCCAATGGGTAGGTGGCCGTAATGCCGAATATGGTGGTTTCGCCTGGCCTACAGGTAAAGGTACCGGTCGTGTTCAGGATGCCAGCTTTAATGCTGGAGTACGCCAGGTTGTAGTAAACGGAACAAAACAGTATGTCGAAAATCTCGGTGGTTCCGACACCTACTGGCTCGATCCGTTTAACGCAAACCAAACAGCCAACCGGAACACTGGCCCTGACAAATTTCTATATGATGCAACTTATGTTAAGCTTAGAGAGCTTGCCCTGACTTACCGGTTGCCAAAAAGATGGAACGAAAAATTTAAGATTCATAGCTCTTCCATCTCGGTATTTGCCAACAACGTATTTGAATGGACAGCCGTTAAAACAGATATCGATCCCGAAAGAGCGTTTAAACCCAATAATGCCGGGACAAACGGTGGAAATATTGGTAGCTGGACACAAGGTATTGAATATTATAATGCCATGCCTTGGACCCGTACTATTGGAATGAAATTGAATCTGGACTTTTAAACTGAAACGATTATGAAAAGCATATTTTCTTACCACAATACAGTTGATAACACAGGCTGTGGCCGCAATACCTTGCTGAAATCAGCTAAGATATTGGCACTTTCAATAATATTGGCCCTATTCCTGCCCATGTTCTCGTGTACAAGTCTCGACGAAATAAACGAGGACCCAAACAACCCGGTTGATGTCCCTTCAAATTACATCCTTACCTATGTTTTAACTAATTTGAGTAAAAACTATACTTCACTGGGAAACTACAGTGCGAATCTTGCCGGGACTCTTCAATATGTCCAGGTTGGGATTACCTTCGATGCTTCGAGGGTTAACTATTACGATTGGGGAAGCAGTTCCTGGTCAGGGTATTACGACCTTCTCCGAAATATTGAAATCATAAATAAAAATGCGGTACGCGATGCGAATCCGCTTTACGAAGCCATCTCGCTTACTTTGAGAGCCTTCATATTCGGAATGATGTCCGATCTTTTCGGTGATTGTCCTTATTCCGAAAGCCTCCAGGCTTCAAGCGAATTATATTTTCCTAAATACGATGATCAAAAGGACATTTACAAGGGTGTTTTAACCGACTTGAGCAATGCAAACAAATTGCTGTCGAAGTCAAACATATCGAGTTATTCGATTGCATCGGGTGATGTACTTTATAGTGGGAGCATCGAGAAATGGAGGAAGTTTACCAACTCCCTCAGGTTGCGTTATTGTATGAGGTTACTGAACAAACAAACCGACATGAATGCGCTTGGGATAAACATTATAACCGAATTTAATGATGCCGCAACTTATGCTTTCACCTCCAACAGCGATAACGCCAAAGTAAGTTATATTGGCACAACTGCTGCAAACTCCTTCCAGGGCGGGGCGCTGAATTCGGCCAATCCACCCTATTCAACAAAGCCTTGCGCTACAATGGTTGATACGCTAAAATCGCAAAAAGACCCTCGTTTGTACCGCTGGTTAAACCCTGTTTTGCATAAATGGGATTACAATACAACCAAAGTAACTGCAAAAACAGTCAAAAACATTTTTGGAGACTCATTTTCGGTTGAATACTGGCCTGCTACATTAGCCGACAAGGTTGATACATCGCTTTATATTGGACTTCCAATGGGACTACCTCTTAATACTACACTTAACTTCAACAAAGGTACTGACAATACAACGTATCCGACGGAAAGAAGCCCGTTCATTTCCTACTTGCACGATAGGTTTCGCAAAAACTTGGAAACTTATGTGCAGATGGATTTAATGAGTTACAGCGAAGTTGAATTCCTGTTTGCTGAAGCTGCTCTGCGTGGCAACTTCTCGGTAACAGGTACGGCCGAAGATCATTATAAAAATGGTATTGTTGCTTCAATGAACCGTTGGGGGATAACCGATGGAGCCAATTCTTTCAGTTTCTCAAAATATTACAGCAGCGCCAAAGTAAATTATTCGGCTGCAACAAATAAGCTCGAAAGGATTTTGCTTCAGAAATGGATTTCTTCGTGGTTAGGTATCGAACCCTGGTTTGACTGGAGACGGACCGGTTATCCAAACCTCAAACCGGGACCTGTTGCTCAATATGGCGCTGCAATGCCTTTACGCTTCATATATCCATCGCCTAACCAAGATGCAAAGTATCTTGTAAATTACAATGCTGCCGTTGAAAAACTAGAGGCTACAACCTATGTGCCAACCGGACAATCAAAAGACCATTCTTATTCAAAAATGTGGTTATTACAGGGAACCAATAAACCTTATTAGTTCTATATTATCACTATAAGTCTTTCTTTTTTATAAGGCTGTTTCAATTTCGTACGCGATTTTCAAACAGCCTTTTTCTCTTAGATTAAAAAATCATTTATTTCAGTAACACATCAACCAGTTCTTTTATAATTTTGGTAACTCAGGTAGTTCATTTTGAAGGTTTATTCTGCTGACATATTGGTGATAGAAAGGCTGAAAAAAGGAGAAATAAAAGCCTTTGATGACGTATATGAAAAATATGCCCGCAGGCTTTATGTGTTCGCGTTAAAATACCTGAAAAATAAAAATGAAGCGGAAGAACTGGTCCAGTCAACTTTCCTGAAGGTGTGGGAAAAACGTAAAACACTAAAATGCGACACTTCATTCAAATCCTACATTTTTACTATAGCATTTAATGAAATTTGCAATTTATTCAGGCGGAGAAATTCATTTGCAAAGTTTTACCACGAAGAAATCACCCAGTTGAGCGACGTTAGTCATGAAACCGAAGAACAGATAGATTTTAGTTTTACACTGAAACAATTGGATATAATCATCAAAAAATTACCTGAAAAACAACGGATCGTTTTTATCAAAAGCCGTATCGAAGGAAAAACAAGCAAAGAGATTGCATCTGAAACTGGGTTGTCGGTTGGAACTATTGATAATTATGTATCCGATTCGGTCAGATTCATACGAAAGAACCTGACGGACATAAGGACTACCGCTTTTCTTATCCCCGTTCTTTCAGTTATTTTTAATATTTGATTTAGAGTTTTTCGCTTTTCTCCTGGTTCATTGGGCGGGTTGGCTTTAGTACTATCTCGTATCGGCAATTTGGACAGATATAAGCTTCGCAGGCGGTGCAGGCAAAACAGTTGCTGCACGAGCGGTCGAGATGGGTTTTATTCCATGACTTTCCGCAGTGGGTGCAGGTTACAATGAAATTTTGGGAGCCGCTGTCAACGAGATTTAAACCCATTGAGTATTTCGCTCAAGTTCAGGTGCTAATTGCGTCAGATTTAATGTAGGAAGGTTTATTGGAGCCATCCCTGACAATGCTGTCAATGTTGCTATATAAGCTCTGATATAGGGGAAAAGAATTGCAGGTGCATTTAAATAGAAGAAAGTTCTGAGCATCTTCTCTGAAATTTCACCTTCAAGCAAATAAGTGGCATAAGCATTAACCTCAATCAATAAATTTTTGTCATCGTCCTCAACTTTCACATTCAGTAAAAGCTCAAACCTTCCCTGTTCTTTAAAATGGGTTCCTTTGGGGTCAAATCCTATTTGAAGAGATTTCGGCGGATTTTCAGTTCTACGATCTATTAAAGACCTTAAAATACTATATTTTTCAAACTTAAACCCAGATTTTATTGTTTCTTTCATGACTTTTGTTAGGCTGCTAAAGCATAGTTATTTTCACCACTTCGGTATGACTTATCTTGGAAATCAAAATTATATTCCAGAGATATTTTTTGTACGGATGGGTTATAGAGTATGTATTCCGGAGAACTAATTTTTATAAGAGAATCTTCACTAATGAATACTATACTTTCAGGAAAAAACAAGTTGTCAAATTCATAAATAAAATCAGCTTCTTCATGCCTAAAGGCTTGGTTTGATTTGAATTCATTTTGTGGTTCAACATGAACCTGATGAAGATTTGCTCTTTCATCAAATTGATAGAAAAAAGTAAGTTGAGGATAGCGCTTTAGTAAATCTATAAGACCCGCTTTGATATATTCTTTACTTTTCATAAATGACAGTCTCTTTTTAGAAGTTGCACAAGTTCAGTTGATAAACGAAGCGATTTCATACTTTGTTCATTCGTTATTATAATATCATCATAATCGGATTCAACTCTAAACTTCTTTAATTCTTTAATATTATTTGTAAAAATAAGGTATGCATCTGTTGAACACGTTTTAATTTCTTTACCCAATCGGTTAATAACGTATTCGTGAGTTCCAATTTTTCCACTTTTGGTCTGTTTAAGAAGATTCAATTCCTTCTCCTGAGTTTCATAATCAATGCCACAAAATTCTTGTAATGCGTATTTACAAAGTTGAAAAGAACTATAGTATGAACAATGCACACTTGGAGCATGAAGTCCAAATTCAATCAATTTTTCTGCTGCCAAGAGATTGTGTTCTGATTTGTTTTTTAAATGACTCACTTATTTGAGTTTGCAAATATAGAACTGTCGTGATTACTTATCAAACAAATATAAAAAAATCTTCTAAAATGGACTGTTAATTAGAGATTTATTAATGAGCAATAAATTTGACCAGCTTTACCAGACCAAACAAAATAACCTGAGTAAATATAATGGTTGCTCCTGAAGGAATATCAGCAAAGTACGATATGAGCAACCCAACAAAGGAAGCCATAAAAGCAAAGATTACCGAATAAACCATCATCCGGCCAAACTCGCGGGTTAAAGCATTGGCTGTGGCTTGCGGAATGGTGAGTAACGACAAAATCAGGATAATTCCAACCACCCGGATATTCAAAACGATAGTCAGCGAAATTAAAACCATCAGTAAATAGTTAAACAAATCAACAGGTAGATCAGAAGTTCGGGCATAATCTTCGTCGAAGGCAATGTATAAAATGGTGCGGTAAAACAAAGTAAAAAACAATACGATTACCGCCGAAAGCGTCAGCATCAGCCACAATTCGGTGGACGAAACGGTGAGAATACTTCCGAAGAGATAGCTCATCAGGTTGGGCGCATAGCCAGGCGTCAGATATACAAAGATGATTCCAATAGCCATTCCAAGCGACCACCATATCGCTATCGACGAGTCTTCGCGAACTTTGGCTTTACTGCTGAAAAGCTGAATGCCCATTCCGGAAAGAACCGAGAAAATTCCTGCACCCAGCAATGGATTGATGCCAAGGTAATAGCCCATTCCAATTCCGCCAAACGAGGCATGTGTAATACCGCCGCTGATGAAAACAATACGCCGTGAAACAATGTACGTACCAACAATCCCGCACGAAATAGCCGCCAGCAGAGAGGCCAGAAAGGCATTCACAAAAAAGTCGTAGGAAAATAGCTCAATGATTGTGCCCATGATGGTCGTGTTCGTTGTGTTGTTTCAAAACGGTATGCGGAATATTTCCGTGCGTAATAATTTGCAGCGGGCAATTGTACGAAGCCAGTTGTTCTTCGGAAATGATGTTGCTCGGATGGTGATGAACATAACGGTTTACACAAGCTATGGTTTTCACAAAAAACGATATAGTCCCCACATCGTGCGAAATCAATAGAATGGCCATTTGCTCGTTTAATTCTTTTAGTTTCAGGTATAATTCTCCCTCGAAGTTATTGTCGACATAAGTGCTGGGTTCGTCCAGAATCAGAAGTTCCGGCTGGTTCATCAGGGCGCGGCACAGAAAGGCCCGTTGCATTTGGCCACCCGAAAGTTCTCCTATGGGTTTGTTCCTGATGTGTGAGATGCCCATTTCGGCAAGCAAAGCCTCGGCCTTTTCCTTTTCTTCAGTGTTCTTGTGAAACGATGAAAACAAGGAAGAATTTGCCTTTCCCGAACGGACTACATCAATTACCGAAATAGGGAAACGTTTATCGATTTGGTTCACCTGAGGCAAATAACCAATGTTTGTTTTGCTGATATACATATTCATTTCGCCTGAAGTCGGTTTAATTAGTCCCAAAATAGTTTTGATCAGCGTAGTTTTCCCTCCACCATTTGGTCCGATTATGCCAATGAAATCGCTGGAAAACACTCTGAATGAAACATTCTCAAGCACGATATTTTTATCATAGCCAGCCGATAAGTCTTTTAATTCAAGTAGCTTCTTCATTGCTGTGTTGCAATTTTTTCGGTAATGTCGAGCATTTGCTTCTCCCAGTTGTAGTCGAGTGGATCAATCACCAAAACCAGGCCATTTATCTCGTGTGCCATCTGTTGGGCGAATGCCGGGTCAAATTCCTTCTGGATAAAGATAACCCGGATGTTTTGCTGGTGTGCCAGATCAACAATTTCTTTTATATGTTTGGGCGAAGGTTCCTTCCCATCAAGTTCCAGGGGTATTTGTTCCAGTTTAAACTGACGGGCAAAATAAGCCAGTGCCGGGTGAAAAATCAGTATATTCCGATTTTTCAGCGGCGCCAGCTTTTGGTCAATTTGTGCTGAAAGGCTATCAATCTTCTGAATAAAAGCATTGTAGTTTTTCTGGAATTCTTCAGCATGTTCCGGATAGCTTTTCTGCAAAGTTTCAAGCGTGTGTTTGGCAAGTGTTTTCACCTCAGATGGCGCCAGCCAAACGTGCGGGTCGAAGGCCTCGGCATGATGATGGTCGCCGCCCTCATGTTCGTGTTCACTTCCGGCGATTAACGAAATACCTTCCGACGAATTGACGATTAACAAATCTTTATTGATTTTATTCATTTTTTCTTTCCAGGCATCTTCGAACGTGAGTAAACCGATTTGGAACCAAACTTTCGATTTCGACAATTCTTTCATTTGCGATGGAAGGATTTCGTAGTTATGCGGGCTACTTCCCGGAGGAACAAGTACGTTTACCTGCAGTAAATTACCTGCAATTTGTTCGATAAAATATTTCTGCGGAAGTATGCTTACCGTAACGGTGTGCGGCTGTTCTTTTTTTGCAGTCTGACAAGCTGCAACCAGAATGAAAAATAAAAATAGATATCGTTTCATGGTTTTCCTGAATCTGAAATACTTTATTAAACATTTTCGTTCAAAGATAGTTCGATTTTAGCCTCCCCCAACCCCTCTGAAGGAGGGGAGAAAGAAAAGGAGTGCGTGAATTTATAATTTAATTCTGTCCCCTCCTATTCAAATTTCGACAGTTCAGAGCTTGTCTGGCCTGACTCCCTTTCCTTTCGGTGAAGGGTTGGGGATGGGGCTATTTTTTCGGCGGAACCGGATCGTATCCATGCGTCCCCCACGGATGGCACCGTAATATTCGTTTGGTTCCCAGCCAAAAGCCTTTGAATGGTCCATGAATTTTTATAGCTTCTATAGCGTACTGCGAGCAGGTAGGAACATGGCGGCACGAAGCCGGAGTTAATGGCGAAATGGCATATTTATAAAAATATACAGGGAGTATTAATAACCATCCAAAAAACTTAAGAATGTATTTCAGAATTGCCCTCATAGTTGCAAAGATAGAACTAATTGTAAAGAAAGCTCTTCTCCGTTTCCCCGGAAAGAGGAAAGCTATCTCATTCTTTCAATCAAAATCTTTCTGAAAATGGGTTTACTTTTCTGAGCTGGGTTTCTAAATTCCCCTCCCTCGGATGGTTTAAGGGAGACTTCAATCAGTAAAAGCGTATTTAACTGTATTCAGGGGAGCGTTGCCAACTACTTTGGTAGCGGCAATCATTTTCATAAATGGGAGAGGTTCTTCCCAGAACGGAGTCCGTTTTAATGAATGTTGCAATAACCAGGAATAGAGTTCATCATTGTTGAAATGCTTACTGATGTCATGCCCTTCACCTTTTAACCTGGAAAACTTGATTTCAGCGTTTTTTTTCTGCAATGCTTTTACCATTACTTCCGAACGGCTGATTGGAATGTCACGATCGGCAGTTCCGTGGAAAACCCAAGTCGGGATTTTTTGCAATTGATCGGCCCATTTAGGGTCGGCGCCACCACAAAATGGGGCTATTGCAGCAAAGCGGTCAGGCATTTTGTTTGCCAGCGCCCAGGTTCCAAAACCTCCCATACTCATCCCGATAAGGTAAACACGCGAATCGTCAATTTTCAGTTTGGCTGCTAATTCATCGTATACCGGGTTAAACCAGTCTTCCGAAGCCCAGTTTTTGTTCCATGGGCATTGCGGCGAAATTACGATGAAATCCATCTTTTTCCCTTTTTGCAAGTAGTATGGTAATCCGTAGCGGGTTATACTTTCGAGGTGTTTGCCGCTTGCATGGCGACCGTGCAGGTAAAAAATCACCGGCCATTTTTTGTCGGGATATTTGTCGTAGTCAGCCGGGAGGCTAAGCATATAATTGTATTTCACCTTTTTATGGGTGCCAGATGCTATTGCTTTTACAAACGAAAGGCAGAATAAAACACAAAGTAAAATGCTCCTGAAAATATGTATTTGGTGCAGCTTCAAAACGTCTTTTTTAATGTTCGTGCTGTGAAGCTAAGTATTTTTACCCACAAAACCTGAGATATTAACACTTGTTAGTAAATTTTTGCATTTGAAATGCGTTACTTTTTAACGAAAAAACGTATCTGTCAATCGAATATTGGCAAACACGTTTTTTGCAAAAAAAATCTTCCTAAATAGAGAAATCCGTCAGAACGAATCCACTTCCCGATACGCTTTAATGAACGCCATTTCTCCTTCTTTTCCTTTTATGCTTCGGCCATGTTCGCAGCACAAAACGCCGTTGTAGCCTTTGTCGTAAATGTGCTTGAACACGTTTTTGTAGTTGATTTCGCCGGTGGTTGGTTCGTTACGTCCGGGGTTATCGCCAATGTGGAAAGCTGCTATATTTTTCCACGCTTTATCGATATTCGGGATCAGGTTGCCTTCGGTAATTTGCTGATGGTAAAGGTCGTCCACAATTTTACATGATGGGTGGTTAACTGCCTCACAAATCAGGTGTGCCTGCGGAATTTTAGTCAGGAACAAGCCCGGGTGGTTCGTCCAGGCATTCAGTGGCTCCATAACCAGTATCAGTCCGCTTTTTTCAACCACTTCGCAGCACATTTTCATGTTGTCGATCACGTTGGCGGTCTGGTATTCCCATTCCAATCCTTCGTCAAAATGGCCCGGAACAACCAGCGCCCATTTGGCGCCCGTTCGTTTGGCACATTCAACGCCTTGTTCCATTTTCTTTTTCAGCATGTCTTTTATGGCCGGATCTTGAGTCACCATCGATTTAACTGCAAAATCGGCATACAACACGAATGGCCCCAAATCCATGTTTCGGCGGGCAAGTTCCGAAGCTATTTTTTCCTGGAGAGCTGGTTCTTTTCCCATCAGGCCATTGTCGAAAATAGCCCGAAAACCCTGGTCGCTGATAAATTTGATTTGATCGAACAAATCATCTCCGGCGCTTTCTTTAAAGGTTCCAAAACCCGGGGCATATTTCAGTTTAAATTGCGCCTGATTCGATGTTTTAGCTTCCGACGCAAATACTTTTGTTGTTCCGGCAAGACCTAAAGCAGCTACAGTTCCGGCAGCATTTCGTAAAAATGATCTTCTTTCCATGTTTAAGTTGGTTTAGATTTTTATTGTTCGAAGATAGAAAACTACTTCACTCCATGCAAGGATACTTCCAAATTTAGGTATTCTGCTCTGGTAGGTTTTTTACTCGTAAAAATCTGTTTGGTCTGAAAAAGTTTTCTATTTTTATCGAAAGTTAAGAACAACAATTTTCTAACCAACTAAATTTGAATATACATGATCAACAGAAAATTACGCATGGGAATGGTTGGCGGTGGAAGCGACGCTTTTATCGGAGCTATTCATCGTTTGGCAGCTTTTATGGACGGACAGATTGAGCTCGTTTGTGGCTGCTTCAGTATAAATCCTGAAATTTCTATTTCGTCAGGAAAATCATATTATTTGCCGGAAGATCGGATTTACAAAACCTATCAGGAAATGTTCGAGCACGAAGTTACCCTTCCTGAAGGCGACCGCATGGATTTTGTAACCATTGTTACACCGAATTTTGCCCATTTCGGGCCTGCAATAATGGCTCTCGAAAATGGTTTTAATGTAGTAATTGACAAACCAATCACATTTACGCTCGACGAAGCTTTACAACTTCAGAAAAAACTCGAAGAAACGGGCTTGTTACTCGCTTTAACCCACACCTATTCGGGCTATCCGGCAGTAAAACAAGCCAAACAAATGGTTGCCGAAGGTTTGTTGGGCAAAATCAGGAAAGTGTTTGTCGAATATCCGCAAGGATGGCTTTCGGCCAAGGTTGAAGATGCCGGAAATGCACAGGCATCATGGCGCACCGACCCTAAACGCTCGGGAAAAGCCGGCGCTATGGGCGATATTGGCACACATGCCCATCATTTGGCCGAATACATTACTGGCTTGAAAACAACCGAGTTGTGTGCCGAATTAAATGTGTTTGTTCCGGGCCGTTTGCTGGATGACGACGGTGCTGTTTTGCTTCGGTTCGACAGTGGTGCCCGCGGGGTTTTGGTAGCCACACAAATTGCAGCAGGTGAAGAAAATGCGCTAAAAATCAGGGTGTATGGGGAAAAAGGCGGCTTGGAATGGTCGCAAATGGAACCCAACAGCCTGATTGTAAAATGGACGAACAAACCGATGGAAACCTATCGTACCGGAACCGGATTTGTTGGTTCTGCTTCGGCTGCCAATACCCGTACTCCCGGTGGGCACCCGGAAGGCTACCTGGAAGCATTTGCCAATATTTACCGTAATTTCTCGTTCCATCTCAGGGCCAAGGCAAACGGAGAACAACCGAAAGCAGAATGGCTCGACTATCCTGGAATTGAGGATGGTATTCGCGGTATGCAGTTTATCGATACCGTGGTGAAAGCCGGCTATAACGATGATGTAAAATGGGTACCATTTAAATAGTTTCGCGTTGCACGTTTCGGGTTGCGGGTTTTCCAACTCGTAACCCGTAACTCGTATCAGTTTCGAACAAACCAATAAAACTAAGAATATGGGCAGACCAGTAACTTTATTTACAGGGCAATGGGCCGACCTTCCCATTGAAACCTTATGCCAGAAAGCGCTTGAGTTTGGCTACGATGGCCTCGAACTCTGCACCTGGGGCGATCATATAGAAATCGATAAGGCCGATCAGGCTTATTGCGACACACGCAAAGAATTACTAGCCAAATATGATCTTCAGTTATTTGCTATTTCAACCCATTTGGTTGGGCAATGCGTTTGCGATCCAATTGACGAGCGCCACAAAGGAATTTTACCGGACTACATTTGGGGCGACGGCGATCCGGAAGGAGTGCGCCAGCGCGCAGCTGCTGAAATCATTAAAACCGGCAAGGTTGCAAAAATGCTAGGGCTGGATGTGGTGATTGGGTTCACCGGAAGTCCGATCTGGCACATGCTGTATTCGTTTCCGGCTGTAAGTCAGGAGCGAATAAACCAGGGCTACGAAGAATTTGCCAAACGATGGATCCCGATTCTGGATGAATTCCAGAAAATTGGCGTGAAGTTCGCTTTGGAAGTTCACCCAACCGAAATTGCTTTCGACATCGCAACTGCCCGCCGTGCATTAAAGGCTGTAAACTATCATCCAGCTTTTGGGTTCAATTTCGATCCAAGCCATCTTGGATACCAAGGTGTTGATTACGTGAAATTTATCTACGAATTTGCAGATCGCATTTTCCACGTTCACATGAAAGATGCCTATTGGGCCGAACACCCGATGGAAATTGGCGTTTTCGGTGGTCACACAGAATTCGGAGACAATCGTCGTTACTGGAATTTCCGCAGTTTAGGCCGTGGAAAAATTGACTTCGAAAACATTATTCGTGCGTTGAACGACATTAAATACAGTGGACCGCTCTCCGTAGAATGGGAAGACAGTGGTATGAATCGCGATGCCGGAGCTTCGGAAGCCTGCGACTTTGTTCGCTATAGCGACTTCGATCCGTCGGATGTGGCGTTTGACGATGCCATGCAGAAATAGAAGAAGTTCCAAGTTTCATGTTCCAAATTCCAAGTTGACTGATCCGATGGCTTCAAATTCATCGGATCAGTTTTTTGCCAATCAGTTCACAACTAAATAAAAACTACCTATGACCAACCGTCGCAATTTTTTAAAAAGTACAACCACTGCTGCCGTGGGTATTAGTCTGGCAGCTGCTATGCCCATACCAATGAGTGCCTGTTCCGGGGCGAACGAAATACTTCGTTGTGGGCTAATTGGCGTTAACGGAATGGGATTTGCCGACTTATCGGCTTTCCTTCGCCAGAAAAACACCGAATGTGTGGCTTTATGCGATGTTGACAGCAATGTGTTGAATAAACGCGCAGCTGAAGTGGAAAAAGCCAAAGGGAAAAAACCACGTCTGTATGGCGATTACAGAAAACTCCTCGAAGATAAAGATGTTGATGTGGTGATTATCGGAACTCCCGACCACTGGCATTGCTTACCAATGGTTGAAGCCTGCCAGGCCGGGAAGGACGTGTATTGCGAAAAGCCGCTCGGTAATTCGATCGAAGAGATCAACATTATGGAACGAGCCGCAGCCAAATACAAAACCATCGTTCAGGTGGGTATGTGGCAGCGCAGCGATCCACACTGGCGCGATGCCGTTGAGTTTGTAAAATCGGGCAAGCTTGGAAAGATCAGAACCGTTCGTACCTGGGCTTACCAGGGATGGATGGAACCTGTGCCTGTAAAACCTGATGGAGAGGCTCCTGCCGGCGTTGATTACGATTTCTGGTTAGGCCCGGCAAAAAAACGTCCGTTCAACCCAAACCGTTTCCACTTTAATTTCCGCTGGTTCTACGACTATGCCGGTGGTTTAATGACCGACTGGGGTGTGCACATCATCGACTATGGTCTGTTCGGAATGGGCGATCCTTCACCAAAATCGATCATGGCTATGGGTGGTAAGTTTGCCTATCCTGATGATGCTTCTGAAACTCCGGATACTCTTCAGGCTTTGTACGAATTCGATGGTCACACTATGCTCTGGGATCACGGAACCGGCATTGATGGCGGATACTATGGCCGCAACCATGGCGTTGGCTTTGTAGGAAACAATGGCACACTGGTGGTTGACCGTAACGGCTGGGAAGTTATTCCTGAAAGGAAAAAGGACAAAAACCTGATCGAACCGGTTCCGTTACAAAAAGGGACAGGAAAAGGTCTCGATTTGCACATGGCTAATTTTATTGAAGGAGTAAAAGATCGTAACCCAAATTTGAATGCCAACATTAAGGTTGCCGCCAATACCGCTCGCGTAGCTCATTTGGGAAACATTGCCCACCGCACTGGTCGCCGACTGTACTGGGACACCAAAGCCAGCAAGTTTATTAACGACGATGCTGCCAACAAATTCTTAATTCCTGAATATCGCGCCCCGTGGGCATTACCTAAAATTTAAATCAATCTGCACTGAAATATTGAAAAGCCCGAAACGATTTGTTCCGGGCTTTTTGATTTCATTCCCTTTGATTTTAACATTATTTATACTTGTTAAATTGGCTTTTAAAGGTTTATTCTGCTTTCATTCAGTCTGTTATTTATTTGTGTTTGGTTTTAATTTTTAACAGTTCGTTTGCGTACAGGGTATAAAATTTGAGGTTTTTCTTTCCATTAAATCAATTTTAAAGAGAAATGGGAGGACTTAAAAATGAAGAAGCTAATTGATTACAAAAACTTTGTTTTCTTGTTTGTCGTGGGTTCTGTTGTATTACTGCTCAATAGCTGTACGGTTTACAAAGAGCAATCCTACAGCTTCACTCCGGTTACTGTACCCGATATCATAAAAATGACCAGTGATAAGGTTCCGCCAGGCGATATCATTAATGAAATAAAAGCTTCGCATACGGCTTATAATCTTAAAGCAAGCGAATATGCTAAGCTTCAGCAGTCTGGTGTAGCCGATACGGTATTAAACTACATGCAAAAGACTCAGCTTGATTTGGTTCGTCGCAAACAGGCATCACAAGATTCGTATTCTTATTATGCTCCGGGTTACTGGTATGGCGGTTATGGCTATGGCTGGCCGTACAGCTATTGGGGCTGGAATATTGCTCCGACAATTGTTTTAAGAGGTGGTGGTAGTTTTCATGGAGGTGGATTCCATAGATCGATACACCGTGGACGGTAGAATATTTTCAGAAAAGCAGAAATTAAATGTTTGGCGAGTAAACCCGGTTTGAAAAGCCGGGTTTTTTGTTGATTAAAAGTTTGTTGCGAAAGAAAAAATATGTCAGAAAATACTTTTTGTTGCAAATACAATAAGAAAATTCCATCTTTGACGAATAATTTCTCAAACCTTCTGATTAATTGACTAAACTATGCTGGAAAAACTTGCTATCAGAGAAAAAATTGGATACGCTTTGGGCGATGGCGCTGCCAATATTGCCTGGCGTGGAGTGGCTACTTTCCTCTTCATTTTTTATACCGATGTTTTTGGGCTGAATCCTGCGGCAGTAGGACTTTTGATGCTTATTGCCCGCTCTGGTGACGGAATCATCGATATTTTAATGGGCATTGTTTGCGACCGTACAAACACCAAATATGGCAAGTTTCGTCCTTGGATCTTATGGACAGCCATTCCACTGGGAGTCACACTGTCGCTGTTGTTTACTTCACCAAATCTTGGTCCTACGGGCAAAGTAGTGTATGCCTACGTCACCTACCTCATTTTCTTCCTGATGTACACGGCTAACAACATTCCGTATGGTGCTTTGATGGCGGTTATGACCGGCGACGATAAGGAACGTACCAGCCTGGGATCGTACCGGATGGTTGGCGCTTTTTCAGGCGGAATGCTTGTGCAGGGCGCCCTTTTGTTTTTGGTCGCGCATTTTGGAAACATCAATCCGACGGTGAAACTCGACAAAATCGAATCTCAAAAATATGAAGTAACTGTTTCGGCTCCCGAAGATGTTAAAAATGTGAACATCAAAACCAAAGATGGAATTGCGTTATTTGCCTGGGCCGACACTGCCGCACACAAAGGGGCCAACGTGGCCACTCAGGGAAAAAGCTTTTCGATGGAAGCCAACAAACCCTATTCGTTCATTGTTTCCGGCGAAGAAAACCTGGATGCCAAACACATCACCATCATCGACCAGAAGCGCGGATACAGCAATTCCATTTATTTGCTTTCAGTCTTTCTTTCGTTTTTCCTGATTCTTACTTTTGCTTCGACAAAAGAGCGTGTTCTGCCACCAAAAGAACAGGAAACCAATCTGGGAAAGGACCTGAAAGACTTGATCCGCAATCGTCCATGGATCATTCTTTTGCTCATCGGGCTTCTGTTTAATGTCTATAATTCCATCAAACAGGGAATCACCGTTATTTATTTCACTCATTATTTGCACAACCAGCTACTGGCGGCTTCGTACATGGTTGGATTAATGCTGGCTTCAATAGTGGGGGCAATGGTTACTTCGCCGCTCGGAAGACGTCTGGGCAAAAGGAAACTATTTATTTATGCGCTCATTTTTTCAGGAGCAGTGAATGCTTTGCTCGTATTCTGCGGGCCTCAAAATATTGGTGGAATTTTCACGCTCGGAATCATTTCTGAATTTGCTGCCGCCATTTTCCCAACCTTATTCTTTGCTATGCTCGGCGATGCTGCAGACTATTCCGAATACAAAAATGGACGCCGCGCAACCGGACTTGTTTATTCAGCCGGCTCGTTTGCTACCAAGTTTGGCGGAGGTATTGCCGGAGCCATCATCGGGCTCGTTCTGGCAGCTTTTAGTTACGACGGTATGAACGAAGTAGCCATTAAAGGCGCTATCCCGGGTATAATTATGCTGATGAGCTGGATACCAACTGTGATTGCTTTGATTGCTGCTGGCGTCATGGCTTTCTATCCACTCGACCAGAAAAAGATGGATGAAATTACCGACGAATTGAATAATCGCCGAAAAGCTGCGATTGCATAAAATAAGTTATAGGAAAGATAAAATGTCATGTTTATTTTTTATGACTCACCCCGAGCTCGCAATGCGTTCGACTGAGCTCACGCCGAAGTCTCGCTCCGCCCCTCTCTCGCGAGAGAGGGGCGGAGCCACCGCAAGGTGGCTTGGGGTGAGTAAATTTTAAATATGACAACAAATACCTTTCATCAATTAGTGACAACAACTTTAAACAAAATAGTAACATGAAATTTGGATATTTCGATGATTCCAGGCGGGAATACGTAATTACCACTCCGCAAACGCCCTGGCCCTGGATCAATTACCTGGGAACAGAAGATTTCTTTTCTCTGATTTCAAACACAGCCGGAGGATACACTTTTTACAAGGATGCTAAGTTCAGGAGGCTGACACGCTACCGATACAACAACGTTCCGATGGATAGCGGTGGCCGCTATTTCTATATAAAAGATGGCGAAACAACCTGGTCGCCCGGATGGAAACCCTGCAAAACGCCGCTCGACAGCTACGAATGCCGCCACGGGATGAATTACACTTCGGTAAAGGGCGAAAAGAACGGAGTTTCGGCTAAGGTTCTGTTTTTTGTTCCCCTGAAAACATGGGCAGAAGTTCAGAAACTGACGCTAACCAATCACTCTTCGGAAGTTAAAAAACTGAAATTATTCTCATTTACCGAATGGTGTTTGTGGAATGCAGCTACCGACATGGAAAATTTCCAGCGAAATTTCTCGACAGGCGAAGTTGAGATTGAAGATTCGGTTATCTACCACAAAACCGAATACAAGGAACGTCGTGACCACTATGCGTATTACTCGGTAAATGCGCCGATTCAGGGTTATGATACCGACCGAGAAAATTTCATTGGCTTGTACAATGGGTTCGAAAATCCACAGGTGGTTGAGGAAGGGAAACCGCGCATGACGGTGGCTCACGGTTGGTCACCCATTGCTTCTCACTATCTTGAAGTGGAGTTGCAGCCCGGCGAATCGAAAGATTTCATTTTTGTGTTGGGCTATGTTGAAAACGCGGAAGACGAAAAATGGGAATCGAAAGGCGTAATCAATAAAACCAAGGCCAAAGCTACCATTGCCAAACTGGATACAACCGAAAAAGTGGATGCCGCTTTTGCTGAACTGAAAGCATATTGGGATAATTTGCTGAGTATTTACAATGTGAATTCAGGTGATGAAAAACTCGATCGCATGGTGAACATCTGGAACCAGTACCAGTGCATGATTACGTTCTGTTTCTCGCGTTCGGCATCGTTTTTCGAAAGCGGCATTGGGCGAGGAATGGGCTTCCGCGATTCGAACCAGGATTTAATCGGTTTTGTGCACCAGATTCCTGAACGTGCCCGCGAGCGAATCATCGATATTGCATCGACTCAATTTCAGGATGGCGGTTGCTACCATCAATACCAGCCGCTGACCAAACGTGGAAACAACGACATTGGCGGCGGATTCAATGACGATCCGATGTGGCTCATTCTGGGAACCATCAGTTACATCAAAGAATCGGGTGACTTTTCAATCCTCGACGAAATGGTGCCGTTTGACAACGACATGAGCGTTGCCCGCACGTTGTTCGATCACTTAACCGTGTCGTTCGATCATGTGGTGAATAACCTTGGTCCGCACAAATTGCCGTTGATTGGCCGAGCCGACTGGAACGACTGCCTGAACCTGAACTGCTTCTCGAACGATCCGAATGAGTCGTTTCAGACTACCGAAAATAAATCGGAGGGCTCGAAAGCTGAGTCGCTGATGATTGCCGGTTTGTTTGTGATTTACGGTCAGGATTACGTTGACCTCTGCAAAAAATTGGGCAAAACCGAAGAAGCAACACGTGCTCAGAACCATGTTGATGCCATGAAAAAAGCTGTAAAAGAACATGGCTGGGATGGTGAATGGTTCGTGCGTGCCTACGATTATTTCGGTCGTAAAATTGGCAGCAACGAAAACGAAGAAGGCAAAATTTTCATCGAATCGAACGGATGGTGTACAATGGCCGGAATTGGCAAGGAAGAAGATCTTTGCAAAAAGGCGCTCGATTCGGTAAAAGAACGTCTGGATTGCGAATTTGGTATAGTGCTGAATAATCCCGCTTTCACCAAATACTACATCGAATACGGCGAAATTTCGAGCTACCCGGCTGGTTACAAAGAGAATGCGGGTATTTTCTGCCACAACAATCCTTGGATCATTATTGGCGAAACGGTTATTGGTCATGGCGACCAGGCATGGGAATATTATAAGAAGATATGTCCGGCGTACCTCGAAGACATCAGCGATTTGCACAAGACCGAACCTTATGTGTATGCCCAAATGGTGGCCGGAAAAGATGCTTTCCGCCCGGGCGAAGCAAAAAACTCGTGGCTCACAGGAACGGCTTCGTGGAATTTCTATGCAATTACCCAGTTCATTCTGGGAATTCAGCCCGATTACGACGGCATTAAAATCGATCCATGCATTCCTTCAGGATGGAAAGGGTACGAGGTTACACGCAAATTCAGGGGTGCAACCTACCAGATAAAGGTTGAAAATCCGAATGGTGTTAGTAAAGGCATAAAAGAAGTTAGGGTTGATGGCAATTTTAATGCTTCGAATATCGTTCCAGTATTTCAGGATGGCAACGAGCATTCAGTGGTTATAATAATGGGGTAGCTGGTTACTACCCAACTTTTGAGGTATGTAAAGCCCGGCGCATAAATTGTGCCGGGTTTTTGACTTTAATTTAAAATGAATATCCCATAAAATGCTTAACCGATTTAGCGTTGGGGCTTTGCCCCAAAACCCCAATTACTTTTTTGTCTTGACACAAAAAAGTAATCAAAAAAGGTCAAGGCTTAGCCCGCTTCGCACGAAAAACTAGCGTTCGACGGCTAAAATCTTTTAAATTCGCCTTTGGCTCAAACAGAAAAGATTTTTTAACGCCATCGTCACTTGTTTTTCGGCTCACCGGCCTAGGCCGCCCGCGCTTCATTCATTATTAGGCACTGAAGCGGATATTCATATAATTTAAAAGCAAAAAATGATCGAAAAAATTCCCATTTTTACCAAACTTAAACCCACAAACAAAAGTCATGACGAAAAAAATCATTCTTGGTATGTTTATTTTTTCGGTCATTTTCATGGCCGGATGTCAAAAGAAAGACCCGTCAATGGTCGTTTCCAAAGAAATTTCTGAAAACTGGACGTTTCGCCAGGCCGACAAAGACGACTGGCTTCCGGCTAAAGTTCCCGGTTGTGTTCACACCGATTTATTGGCCAACGGCAAAATTGAAGATCCGTTTTATCGCCTTAATGAGCATAAGCTCCAGTGGATCGACAAGGTGAACTGGGAATACAAAACCGCATTCCTGATTGATAAAAATGCAATGAACCGCGATCGTATCGCACTCGATTTTAAAGGTTTGGATACTTATGCCGATGTTTTTGTGAACGGCATACAGGTTCTTTCAGCCGATAATATGTTCCGCGAATGGCTGGTTGATGTAAAAGACAAAGTAAAGGAAGGCGCTAACGAACTGCGCATTTTGTTTCGCTCGCCAATAGTTGAAGGAATTAAGAAATACAATGCCAATGGCTTTGTGATTCCGGTTTCGGATAACGATCAGGCGGTGAATGGCGAAGTGCCCGGCGGAAAAATGGTATCGGTTTATACACGCAAAGCCGGTTATCATTTCGGTTGGGATTGGGGCCCTCGTCTGGTTTCCAGTGGTTTGTGGCGACCGGTTTACCTTACCGTTTGGGATGATGCCCGAATTACCAGCCTTCAGTTGAAGCAAAACGCCGTTTCAGAAAAAGAAGCAACTCTTACTGCCAATTTCGAAATTGAAGCCAATGCCGATAATCAGGCTACTCTTTCTATTGAAAACGACGGAAAAGAATTGGCGAAAGCTGATGTAAAACTCGCCAAAGGTGTATCGGTTTACAAGGTCGATTTCAAGATTGAAAACCCGAAATTATGGTGGACCAATGGCCTTGGCGATGCTCATTTATACAACATTAAAGGAAAAGTGGCGATGGGAGGTCGCGTAACCGAGAAATCGGAGCGGATTGGTATTCGAACCCTGGAATTGGTGCGCGATAAAGATGGTAAGGGAACTTCATTCTATTTTAAACTGAATGGCGTTCCGGTGTTTATGAAAGGCGCCAATTACATTCCGAATGATATTTTTCCGGCTCGTGTTACCAACGATATGTATAAAAACGTGGTTAATACTGCTAAAATTTCGAACTTTAACATGATGCGAATTTGGGGCGGCGGGATTTACGAATACGACAAGCTCTACGATTTGTGCGACGAAAACGGGATTCTGATCTGGCAGGATTTCATGTTCGCTTGTGCCATGTTCCCCGGCGACGAAGCTTTTCTGAATAATGTGAAAGCCGAGGCTGCCGACAACATCAAGAGACTGAGAAATCACCCAAGCATTGCTTTATGGTGCGGAAATAACGAGATTCTGTCGGCTTGGTATGGTTGGGGCTGGAAACAGAAAGAGGAAGCTAAAAGCAAAGAAAATGCGGATAAAATCTGGAAAGCTTACGACGATATTTTCCATCATATTTTGCCAGAAGCAGTGGCTACTTACGATCCCGGGCGCGCTTACTGGGGTTCATCGCCTTGTGCAGGATTGGGAGTTCCTTCGGACTTAAATAATGGCGACGACCATTACTGGGGTGTTTGGTGGGGCAAAGAACCGTTTAAAAATTATGCCACCCACATTGCCCGTTTCATGAGCGAATATGGTTTTCAGTCGTTCCCCGAAATGAAAGCAGTTAAAAAGTACGCCACTCCTGAAGATTACGATATTTTTTCTGAAGTCATGAAATCGCATCAGCGTTCGTCCATTGGCAACGGAACAATTGAATATTACATGCTTCAGGATTACAAGAAACCAAAGGATTTTGAGTCGTTCCTGTATGTAAACCATGTGCTGCAGGCCGAAGGAATAAAGTTTGCTCTGGAAGGCCATCGCCGGGCTGCACCTTTCTGTATGGGTAGTTTATTCTGGCAAATCAACGATTGCTGGCCGGTCGCCTCATGGAGCTCGACTGACTATTATCAACATTGGAAAGCTTTGCAGTATTTTGCAAAGAAGGGTTTTGAGCCTGTTTTGGTTTCGCCGTATACAACAAACGATTCGGTAAAAATTGATATTATCAACGATAAACTCACAGAAATAAAAGCACAATTGGTGACTAAAGTGATTGATTTTGATGGAAAGGAAATTTGGAAAGAAAGCAAAGATGTGGTTGTTTCGGCCAACTCAAGCAACAGTTTCTGGGGAAGTAAGACTTCTGATTTCCTGAAAAAAGTTCAGGCAAACAAACAACTGTTGGTGGTTGAATTGGTAGAAAACAACACGGTTCTTTCTTCAAATACATTATTTTTCAAGCCGATAAAAGATGTAGTTTTACCAAAACCGCAGGTTAAATCAGAAATTGCAACTGTTAATGGCGGTTTCGAAATTACCTTGAGTACCGATAAACTTGCTAAAAATCTGTATATGACCATCGGTGATGAAGAAGGATTTTTCAGCGACAATTATTTCGATTTATTACCTGGTCAAAAAGTGAAAGTTCATCTTCAAACATCAGTCTCCAACGAAAAACTCCATGAAGTGTTTGGACTTAGAACGCTGGATGGCGCTTTCTGACAAAAGTTTACCTTTATTCTTCTTCCGGTTGATCAACCGGAAGAAGAATGATCGCTGGAAATGCAGATTATGAAAAATGTTTCTAATTCATTTATTTTTAATATTTTTGTGTATCTATTCTTTTCCTGTTCTGGTTATGGATTACAATTTTATAGGAAAAACCATTCTTATAGTAGAAGACGAGGTTGTTAGTCGTTTCCTTTTTGAAAAGGCGCTGAAAAAAACCAAAGCAAATCTTTTTTTTGCCGGTGACGGGGAAGAAGCCGTTCGGATAGTTGAAGAAAATGATGAAATTGATGTTGTTTTGATGGATATTCGATTGCCAAAAATGAATGGATTGGAGGCTACAGTTAAAATAAAAGAACTTTGGCCTGAATTGCCTGTGATTATTCAAACAGCTTATGCTATGCAATCAACCAAAGATGAAGCGCTAAAATCAGGGTGCGATGATTTTATTACAAAGCCGATAAAAATAGAAACTTTGTTGTCAACACTTCATAAACATTTGATTTTCTGCGAAAAAAAGGCCAGCAGTTTTTAGTTGACCGGCGGATAAAACGCATCTTTAAAGTGTTCGAGTCTGTATTCTCCTTTGTAGAAAATAATTGAAATAACATCGAACCGTGTGTCTAAATTAATGTCTTTTTGCTGAATATAAGCTTCGGCTGCATTTACAAGGAATCGAATTTTCTTGTTTGAGACTGCTTCGGAAGGATGTTCGTAACTATCATTCCCACGTGCTTTTACTTCAACTATTACTAATTCATTTCCATCCCTTGCTATAACGTCTATTTCCAACGGATGGCACATCCAGTTTTCTTCCAGAATTTCATATCCTATAGAACGAAGATATTCTTTAGCAATATTTTCTCCTCTTTGACCTAATTCGTGACCTGTTTTTTTCATGATTTTGGGGTTGGTTGTTAAAAATGCTTATTCAAGATACTTTTGAGGATTGTAAATTACTGATAATTTTTGTGATAATATGGATATCGAAAATTTATTATCGCCCAACGACTCTCCATCAGCTTCTCCTGAAATGTTTTTTGATGAAGATATTGCTACATTTTTGGCCTGAAACGTTGATACTCGGTAATCATTAATAAATTTCCCTGAATATAAGCCAGTTATGTTGCGTAAAATTCCCCATATTCCTATTTTTCTGATAACGGTAACCTCAAAAAGTCCGTTGGTTGGTATTGCATTAGGGGCTTGTTTCATTCCACCACCATTAAACTTTCCAATCCCGATGCTTACCGAAAAGATGAGTTCGTTAATTGTCCGGTCATCTATTTGCAGGTGGATTAATGGAGTTTGAAAGGTCCAGAAGCTTGAAACAAGAGCCTGCAGATACAATATGATCCCACTTCGGCCTTTGTTTTTGAGTGTATTTGTTTTTTCTGCCACCATCGCATCAAATCCAAATCCGGCCATATTTGCAAAATAACAATTTTTTACCTGGTTGTCGATGGAATAGTTAATGCGCCCAACATCCTGCCTTATTGTTTTTCCGTCCTTAAGGATTTTTATAGCTTCTTTGTATTGGTTCGGGATACCAAATGTTTTTATCCAGTCGTTGCCTGTACCAACGGGCACCATGCCAATGGTTATTTCTTCGGGTTGGCAAATCAGTTGTCCGAATATTCCATTAACAACTTCATTCAGTGATCCATCGCCACCTGCTATAATCAGATTTCGATAGCCTTGTTCAATAGCACGAATGGTAAGTTCAATAATGTGTTTGGGATATTCTGAAACGACAAAATCAAAGTCAAATTCAGCCTTTTGTAATTTTCTTTGAATTTCATTTTTATCTTTCCCTCCACGTCCCGATCCGGCGTGTGGGTTCAAAACTACTAACCATTTGTTTTGAGCCTGCATTTTAAAAGCTTAGTATAAAGTCGGGTTAACAGGCTTTCAAGATAAGTAAAAAAAGTGTTCAGTATTCAGTCGCAGTATTCAGTCGCAGTATTCAGTCGCAGTATTCAGTCGCGGAAAAAATTCTCTTGATTGCTGTTTACTGAGACTGAACATTGTTTTCATCCCAGTAACAAATCGGCAAGCTCTTCAACCGATTCAGCGATATAATCGGGATTGCAGGATGCTAAATTCTCATACGAGCCAAAACCGTAGGTTACCGCAATGCCCGAGATGTTGTTTTCTTTGGCTCCAACCAAATCGTAGTGCGTATCCCCAATCATCACCACCGACGAAGATGCCGGAATTCGGTTCCGTTCCAGAAGTTCGGCTATTAGTTGCCCTTTCCCTGAATGTTCACCGGTAGCTTCAGCGCCTTGCATATCGTCGAGGTATTTGTCGAGCCCGAAATGCTCCATAATTATTTTGGCAAATTTTTCCAGTTTCGAGGTAACCACGTAAACCCGCTTGCCCGAAAAATGAAGTTCTGCCAAAAGCTCCTGAATGCCTGAATATGGTATGTTTTCGTACAATCCCTGGTCGCCAAAATAAGCCCTGAAATATTCCACAGCCAGGTTTGTGTTTTGTTCGTTCAGGCCAAACAGGGTTTTGAAACCATGTTGAAGTGGCGGACCAATAAATTTTTCGAGAATTTCGTCACTGTAACCATCAAGGTGCATTTGGCGCAAGGCATATTTAAGCGAGTTGCCAATGCCCAGGCGTGGGTCGGTCAACGTTCCGTCGAGATCAAAAAGGATATGTGTAAAGTGCGACATAAATGAGTTTCGGATTTCGGGTTACGTGTTTCGGGTTTTTGAGGCTACAACAGGTTACTTGTAACTCGCAACCCGTAACAATATTTACTCTTCGGAGTCGAAGCTAAGCCAAACGCGTTTTTTTGTTCGGCTGGCTTGTTTGGCGCGTTCTTCAAGCTGGTCGTAAGCTGCCTTGTTTTCCTGAACAAACGATAAAAATGCTTCTTCCGATGTCCATTCATCAAGAATCAGGAATACACCATCGCCTTCGCCGCTTTCCAATATTTCGGTTCCCTGGTATTCGGTCGATTTCGAAAAAAACTTAACCCATTCGCCTTTGGGATCGTAAAATGTCTCGAATTTGTTACGTTCCTTGAACTTAACTTTAAGTTCCCAGTAAACCTGATACATACCAATTGGATTTATGAAATGATTTTAGGAATGCAAAAGTGCAGAAAAACCTGTAATAATAGGACTGCCTGATCAGAAAGGTTTCACGAATGTTAAAATTGAAAATCAAATCATTCAAAAGATTGTTCAGGATTTATTTATTTTGCGTTGCCTAAATGAATTAACCTGGCGTGTTTTATTCGGGTTGTTGATGCAATTCTGAGTATTATTCGTATAAAGCTTGATTTAACAGATAAAAATGACAAAACCTATTATAAACCGGTCGTTCCCGGATAAAAAGGCATTGATAACCAATCGGGGTGATGTTACTTACGCTCAACTGCTGAGGAGCATACAGCAATTCGCTAGTTTGTTTAGCGGGAAAGGCTATACCAAAGTGGCTATTTATGCCGAGAATAGCCTTGAGTGGATTTATGGTTATTATGCTGCCCTTCAAAATAGCTGTATTGCTATACCTATCGATTTTCTGGCTTCTGTTGAAGATGTAGCCTATATTCTGGATGATTGTACTCCCGATTTGCTTTTTATAAGCCGAAGCATGGAGGAAACGTATGCAAAGGTTGCTGAGAAGATAGTCAGGAAGCCAGAATTGTTGGTGTTTGAAGATGTTGTAGTTGATGGTTCGGTTGACGAAAGTAAATGGCTTGGCCCCGAAACTGATGATACAACGGCTGTAATTATTTATACATCAGGAACAACCGGAAGTCCCAAAGGTGTGATGTTGTCATATACCAACCTGAAGGAAAACATGGAAGCTGTAATTGATTGCGGTATTTTCACTTCTGATCGTCAGGTTATGATTTTCCTTCCGTTGCATCATATCTTTCCTTTGCTCGGATCGATGATGGTTTCGTTTTATGTGGGCACAACCGTTCCTATGGTACCATCAATGCAGTCGGCTGATTTAATGAAAACCTTTGCATCTAACCAGGTTGGCGTTTTTATAGGTGTTCCGCGGCTTTACGAACTGATGTACCGCGGGATAAAAGCGAAAATCGACGAAAGTAAAATTGCGAAATTCCTATTGGCTTTTGTGATGAAAACCAAGAGCCGAAAACTTGGGCGGATTATTTTTAATAAAATACATCAGGGATTTGGCGGCCAGCTTCGATACATGGTTGCCGGAGGCGCTGCCCTGAATAAAGAAATTGGAGCATTCTTTTATGGAATTGGTTTTGACATAATGGAAGGTTATGGTATGACAGAGGCTGCTCCTATGATTACGTTTCCTCGTCCGGGAAAAATCAAAATCGGCTCGCCGGGTCAGGCATTGCCTGGGTTGAAGGTAGAAATCCGCGATGGCGAAATTGTCGCTAAAGGCCCGAGTATCATGAAAGGCTATTACAATCGTCCGGAAGAAACCGCCGAAGTTTTGATAGATGGCTGGCTGCATACCGGCGATTTAGGCTATTTCGACAGAGCAGGATATTTGTTTATTACCGGCAGAAAAAAGGAAATTATTGTTCTCCCCAATGGTAAGAATATTAATCCGGTGGAAATAGAAATGAAATTGGATGGTTACTCTCCTGCAGTAAAGGAATCGGGTGTATTTATGCACAACGAAATGTTACATGCCTTAATCCTTCCTGATACCAATTACTTGGCTGAAACAGGGGTTGATGACGCCAAACAATACTTTCGTGAGAATATAATTGGGCCTTTTAATACAACCATGAGCTCATATAAAAGGATTATGCAGTTTACTTTGGTTGATGAGGAGTTGCCGCGCACCCGATTGGCTAAACTACAGCGTTTTAAATTCCCTGAATTAATCGAAAAAAAGCAAGAGAAAAAAGCAGTTTCTGCCGGCTCTGAAACTTCTGAATATTTGGCCATTAAAACATTTATCGAGAGCCAGGTTGACATGGATATTTTGCCTGAGCACCACTTGGTTTTCGACATTTCGATGGATTCGCTTGGAAAACTGAGCCTGATTGACTTTATTGAGAAAAGCTTTGGAATAAAATTTAGCGAAGAGCAGTTAACCAAATTCCAGTCGGTCAGGAAAATTGCCGAACACATTCAAAAAAACAAACTTTTTCATAAAACGACTCAGGATAAAGGTTGGACCGGCGATTTGAAGGAAGAAACAGATGTTATTTTACCCAAAACTTCGGCAATGCTTCGGCCAATGGTACATGCAGTTCGTGGGGCGTTCAGGCTCTTCTTTTCGTTCGAAGGGAGAGGAATGGAGCATATTCCTGAAGGACCGTGTTTCTTTGCACCCAACCACGAAACGAAGCTCGACGCTTTCCTGGTGCTTTCGTATCTCGATAAAAGTACATTGAAAAATACTTTCTCGTATGCCAAGAAAGATCACGTAAACAGTGCTTTACGCCGATATGTGGCAAGCCGTAGTAATGTAATTGTAATGGATTTATCGAATGACCTGAAACATTCGATCCAGAAAATGGCCGAAGTGGTAAAGCAGGGAAAGAAAATTCTGATTTTCCCGGAAGGAACACGTACGCTCGACGGCGAGATTGGTGCATTCAAGAAAACTTACGCCATTTTAAGCGCAGAATTAAACGTTCCGGTTGTTCCGGTTGTGATCAAAGGCGCGTACGAAGCCATGTCGTCGGGCGCCAAAAAGATAAAATGGGGCGAACACATCAGCGTTGAATTTCTTCCGGCTGTTTATCCTGAAAACCGTACTCCTGAAGAGTTGAATGAAATCGTTAGGCAACGGATTGTTGAGGCGAAGAATAGATAGCCTCTTTTCTTTTAGCCCACAGGGGAAATGTCATTAAATGGTCATTTGTTGTTATTAATTGCCCCTCGTTTGAGCGGATAGCGGAGACGAGGGGTTATTGATTTTGCGTTTGTAACACTTTCCTAACAGTGCTCCGTGTTACTTGCCTAACCCTCTACAAAACATGTAAGCTATTTTGTGACAAAACAAAAATTTATCTTCTGAAATTTTTATGTTATCAAACATGCTTTGCTCGAAGCAACTTTTTGGCGGTTTTTGGAATCAATAGTATATGATTATTTAACTTTAGTTGTGCTTAAAAACCAGAAACATGGAACGGCCACCGCCTGAAAACAGAAATGTCTTTAGTCAAGTCCAACTCTTTAATCAAAAAAACTTACCATGAATCAACAAAAATTAATTTGCCGGAAGACCGATTACTGGTTTTGCTGCTAATAGCATTACTTTTTATGAACAGCCGGAAGTCCACGGCGCAAAAAGAACCAATAGAAAACAAACCATTGAAGTACGAACTGTCAATTGATTTAGTGCCCATAATTGACCAAGGCTAATTCGGAAAGGTCTACTTTAAAATAGACTGATACAAAGAGAACCAGTTAAAAGGAGCATACAGGTTTGGCATTTCTAAAGGAGCATATTTTAAGGACAATTAAGATGAATCGACATTTCCGGAAAAATATTACTGTCGGACCGTATAAGCGTTACTGCTTCGAAACAAAGTTGTCTGTCGGATATGAAAAATACAAAATTTTTATATGCAAATTACTTTTTATCTATAAATCATCAAGATATAATTAAAATGGAAAGATCTCCTCCGCAATTGAGCTATTCTCCATTTTGTTAAGTCAATCGCATAATATTTTACAAATCAGCTATGAATTTCTTCAATAAAAGCAAACGACTAAATATTACAATTATGAGAACTATTTTTATTTTTACTTTGGTCTTTATTTTTCAATTGATTACATCTCAATCTCAGGCAGGAGGAACCTACACTGTTAAATGGATCGGGGAGAAAAACCCGTGCGTAGGAGGTGTTTATGAATATTCAGCAGAATTATGGTTCACTCCTTCCGATAAGAATAAGCCAGCTTATATACCAAGCGATCTATACATTGACGAATTCGGAGTATCAGGGACTGGCGCTATAAAGTTAACAGGTGGTTGTCGTATAACAATACAAGTTACTAGTCTTAATAATTTCATTATCGGATGTCACATCATTGACCACGGTACAGCAGATCCCTACGATCGACCCGGATACAATGATCACCCCTACAAAGTTATAACACCTGCAAATCTTCAAGGAGTTACTCCATCTTCTATTTCTGGAAGTACATCCATCTACAGGTATGATGTTACACCTAAAACATATTCAGTAAGTAGCTTGTTATATACAAATGGAGAAGTAGTTAATAACTATGGTTGGATTTTTCCATCAGGTTGGAGTTTTAATGGAACCATTAGTAATGGTTATACACCTTTTTTAACAAATTCTCCAAGTATCTCAGTAATTCCTAATAATTGCACTGGAGGTAATATTTCTGTTTATGGTATAAGTAAATGCGGAGATACATACTCAAACAATTCATTGATTTCTGTGTCTAGGCCATTTAATAACTATTCAATAACTGGAAATCCACTTATCTGTTCTTCTGGTACAACTTTTACTATTAACAGTTTGCCTCCATTTAATTCAATAGTCTGGACTCCCGGGCAGAATCTTAGTTTATCGTCACAAAATGGAAGTAGTTGCACTTTTATTGCTGCTGGAGATGGACCTAGTACTATAAGTGCCAAAGTGTATACTGACTGCGGAGAAATATCCATACCGGCTAAACCCGTTTGGCTGGGTGCTCCCTCAACCCCGACGACCATTTATGGTTTTGAGAATGATGGAATAGTATTCGGGCAGAACTCAATATATGAGTTTACCATTTACCCACCGGATATCCAAAATGCAACCAGTTTTCAATGGGTTGTCGGCGGTGGCACCATATTATCAGGTCAAGGCACCAATCAGATATCCGTAAGAACAGCATCAAATTCCACCGGAATAACAAAATATTTTGATGTCAGTGTCCGTGTTGAAAATTCATGTGGCTGGAGTAGTTATTTATGGAGATCGGGTTATATTGGTACAGGCATTGGACCTGCATCATTAGTTATAACACCCAACCCGTCAACTGCCGAAACCACCTTTAGCCTTGTTACCGAAACCAACGATGCCGCCCAGATAGCGACCGATTGGACTTGTGACGTTTACAATTCGTTCCAGGGTTTGAAGGAAAAGAAAACCAAATTGAAAACCGCCGAGACAAAGATCAATACTTCTGGTTGGAAAGAAGGAGTTTATATTGTTCGTGCCACCATTGGCGACAAAGTAATTACCGAAAAAATGATTGTGAAACATTAGAAATAAAAAAGGGATTCCATCCTGCAAAAGGGTGGAATCCCTTTTCATTCCTAAAAACTCAGTTTCCAACCCGCGCCAATTTACTTCTGCCTGGAAACTGAGTTTCCAGGCTCCCGCCAACCGAATTCTGCCCGGAAACTCAGTTTCCGGCCTGCCGCAACTTCAATTCCGATTAGAAACTGAGTTTCTGGGTCTCCGCAAACTGATTCCGGCTAGAAACTGAGTTTCCGGCTTGCCGCAATTTGATTTGAATTGGAAACCGGGTTTCCGAAGTTCAAATATTCAAAAGCAACATGAATTTTGCCGTAAGCTGAAATAATCCATTCGAATATTGTTATCATATCGTAAGAATATTGTAAATTGTATCATAATTTTCATCTTAAATATTTTCTTTATGGAAAAAACAATTGAACCTTTACGGCTTGCCGCGCTAACCCACATGGAAGCCGGGCAATTAGTCAAACGACTTCTGTCCGATCTGGGCACAATCGACCCTTCTCTGCTTACCGATGCTCCATTTAATAACTACATTCAGGTGTTAACCGATCATTCTGTGTTTTCGGAAAAAGCATTGGCGCAAATTCGCAAAAACGAAGAAACCGAAAAAATTGCAACTGCAGATGACGAACGGGATACCTCGGTTGACGCTTTCGCCCTGACATTGAAATTGTATGCTATTTCGGACGTGGCCGAAGAAGTTGAAGCAAGTAAAAGCCTGGGCATCCTTTTTGGCACGTTTAAAAACATGACCAGGTTAAATTATGAATCGGAAACGATAGCAATAGATAAGCTAATTTCGGAACTCACCGGGCCGACCTATAGCCCGAAGGTGAGCTTTCTCCAGATCGACCGCTATGTGCAGCGTATGGAAACGGCCAACGATAAATTTAAAGCCTTGTTCGGTAACCGGCTGGTTGTTGAAGCTTCGACCGAGGCTTATGATATGAAAATTGTTCGCAAAGAAATGCTGAACAAATACAGCCAGTTTGCAGCATATGTACTGGCAATGGCAACAGCCCTTGATACGCCGCTTTTCAATAATGCCCTCAATTTAATAAACGCGGCCCGTAAGTATTATGCCGACCAACTTGCGCGGCGAACAAGTCCGAAAACAGAAAAGAAAGAAACGCCTGTTCAATGATATTTTTTGGTGTGGATTGATAAAGAAAATCCGCTAACCTTTTAACCAGGGAAGCGGGTTTATTTTTTTTTATGGTTGCCAGCTATTGACTTTTCCTTTTCAGCGCAATCACATTCGGTACCAGCCGGAAATGGTCGTTGTCGTCGTTGTTGCACGAGTTCGAAACATAGCTGCCGTATTTGGTAATAACGGTGTCGCCGGTGTTGATGTACAGACTAGTTTCGGGGCCGCCTTCGAGGTAAACAGTTGTACGAAGGCCAAGTGGCAGTCCCTGCAAATATTTGATCATGGTGCGGTGCGTGTAAGGCGAGCGGGTAAACACCACGTACATATTTCCGATGGTGTCGGTTGCTGTCAAAATCATGCTGCACGACTGGTCGGGCCGTTTCGAGAAATTCATCGGTTCGCCGTTCCCGCTGATCATGCGCATTCCCTGGCACAGCGAGTGGTACTCGTTTCTAATCTTTTCCCAGGGTTCAAGGGTAATATCGATGATCGAAAATTCAGGCTTCTTTTTGTCTTTGGGGTGCATGGCCAGCATGGCATTGAAATACGCGCTTTTCGTAGGGTTATTCAAATGTTTGTAGTTTTTCATGTACCCTTTGTTCGACTGGGTGCGGTTGTAGCGGTACATTCCGGCGTTGAAGACAATGTTTTTATCGAATTCCTTCGCCCATTCTTCGGCAGTTCGCGCGCGTTCATGCTCTGATCTGGTCATAAATTCAAAGTTGAACTTGCTCACATCAATCTTCAGGATGGTAAGTTTGGAGTCGTTTACAACTGCTTTGTCAGGAGCGTCCAACTCAACGTATTGCAAGCCGTCCATCATGTTTTTCCACGGAATATTTTTTGTCCAGGGCTCCTGCGCGTGGCTTTCGAAAACGCATAAGAAGCAAAGCACCGAAAACAGAACTTTCCCGGCGAAAGTGAGGCTGTTTCGTTTCGGTTTAAACATTATCGGTAAAGTCGAATTTCGAGTTTTTAAATGGGAATAAATCAAACAATTCGCCTGAATAATAGAACTCGTATGCTACCGCCCCAAACGAGTATTTTTTGCCTTTAATGTTGATTCCCGAACCTCCAACGATTGGGTTTTCTTTCGGGACCGAAACTTCGAACCCAATATTATATAAGGTGGCCAAAATTTCGGGGCGTTCGTTTATGGGGTGCCCCAACCGCTCCCATTGCATTTTAATTTGTTTTACATTAAGAGCTGCATACAAATACGAATAGTAATGGTTTTTGTATGAAGTCAGCCGTTTGAACCGTTCCTGGGCAACATTTCCTGTTTTGAAATCAAGTAGGTTCTCGTAGCGTTTCCCAAGATAAAATACTGATGAACTGTCTTTTAAGTTCTTTTCAATTTTTTGTGCCGTTGGAACTTTTATGCCGGTAACCCCAAGCGAAAAAGTTGTTTCAACCGATAATATTTTTAAGGGGCCAATCCATTTTTTATAGGCTTCGCGGTTTGAATTAAACAACCTGATTTGCTCACCAACCAGCATCGACACTATTAATCGTGGCTCAACACCTGTAACAGTAGCCACCGAATCGATCAATGATTTATCTTTGGCTACAGCCAGCTTAAAATCCCTCCATTCAGGAATATTCATCCATTCGAAAATACTTTTTGCTTTAGCTTCAGAATTTCCTTTACTTACGCTTTCATTAAATTCTTTAATTTCCTGCAAGTATTCATTGTTATCCTGCATGTGAATATTAACAGCTTCAAGCATTCGTTGGGCATCTTTCAGATTATGGCTTTCGAAATAGGCATTCTGAATGTAATAAGCGTTTGTCGGAAAATACTTGCTTAAAATAGCAATGTCGTGAAACAGTCTTGCTTCACTATAATCAATAGTTGAAGTTTCGTTTTCTGAGTTATGCCCGTACTTGTCTTCTATCTCCTGAAAATAGCGATCGTTTTTGTCGACAACACCCGGGTCGTTTGTCAGATGGAATTTTACTGCCAGATACCCTGCTGTAAGGCCAAAGCCAATTAATGCAAAAATTCCAAAAAAACTTAATGCTAAGTACTTAAAAATCTTACTTTTCATCTTCGAGAATTACTCCTAAAAATTTGGCGCAAATGTATAAAAAGGTGTTATTAATTGTTAATATAGGTATGTCTTTTAACAGGAAATTCGGAAATAAATAATGAAAAAGTTACCTTCGTAACCCTGTTCAAATTTTTGAGCTTAGTAACAACCCAAATTTTGAAGATGAAGATAACTGTAACAACCCTGGCATTGGGCATACTATTCGTGTTGAATAGTTATGCGCAAGAGCCAATTCCGGCTACAATTACTCCGATTAACGAGACTTTCCAGATTGATACATTGACAATTGATCCGGAGGATTTGGAGGTTGATTCACTCAGGCCAAGTTGTGATGAAACTTTGTATAAGAATATCTGGAATTCAACTCAGATTAAATATCCTGTAAATACTCTTCCTGGCAAAAACGACACCATTGTTGTCGTATTGTTAAATCAGGGAGATAGTCCGTTTGTAATGCCTGTTAAAGGTCAGATATTATCCAAGTTTGGACCACGTCACCGCCGAATGCATACGGGTACCGACATACGCCTAAATTCTGGTGACACAGTTCGTTGTGCTTTTGATGGACGAGTAAGGCTTGCCAAGCGTTTTAGCGGGTACGGAAACTTGGTTTTGGTGAGGCACAACAATGGTTTGGAAACTATTTATGCACATTTGAAAGCCATAAAGGTTAAAGTAAACGATACCATAAAGGCGGGAGATTTGGTTGGTTTGGGAGGCCGCACCGGAAGGGCTACCTGTAACCACCTGCACTTTGAAACACGTTTGTTTGGCGAACCGTTCGATTCGAACAAATATATCGATTACAATACTTTTGCTCTTCAGGCTGATAAGATTTATTACAAGAACAAGCAGTTTGAAGTTGACCCATCCAAACTTAGGGACAAGCCGCTTCCTGATCATAAACTGCTGGCTTCAACAGGGTCAGGGAGTAAACATGTAATCAGAAAAGGGGATAATCTTTCTACAATTGCCCGAAAATACAACACAACAGTGAAGAAACTTTGTGCTACCAATAGAATAACAGCAAATAAAACGCTTAAGGTAGGTTCAGTACTTCGCATCAATTAGTTGTTTTTACATAGCGGTATATTGAAAAGCAGCTTTTCGTGTAACGGAAAGCTGCTTTTTCAATTAAGCGGAAAGATAAAATGCCTGAAGATTGTAAATTTTAAAATTGTAAATTCAAACGCATTTTTAACCACTATCCCTATCGCTATGAAAAGAAACATCTTCATTATTTCTCTTATTTTAGGTCTGCTTCTAAGTTTTTCGTGCAGCCAGAAGGCGAGTCTGCAAGTGATCGATTCTAAAAAAGGTTTTATCAGCATTGATGGTCCGAACCTTATTTCTCCTGATGGTCAGAAGTTTTTCATCCGGGGAACAAATTTGGGAAATTGGCTTAACCCCGAAGGCTATATGTTCGGATTTCAGCGCACTAGTTGTTTCCATTTGATCGACCAGGCTTTTCGCGAAATGGTTGGCCCCGATTTTACCAACGAATTCTGGAAACAATTTAAAGACAACTACATTACACGCGATGACATTCGGTATATTCACAAATTAGGCATGAATACCATCCGTATTCCCTTTCATTACAAGCTTTTTACGTCAGAAGATTATATGGGACTGACCGAAAACCAGGATGGATTTCAACGATTGGACAGCCTGGTGTCGTGGTGCCGCGAGTCGAAAATTTTTCTGCTACTTGATATGCACGATGCTCCCGGTGGGCAAACCGGCGATAACATCGACGACAGTTATGGCTATACTTGGTTGATGACAAGCGAAGACAGCCAGCAACAGTTTGTAGCTATCTGGAAAAAAATAGCCGATCATTACAAAAACGAACCGGTAGTATTAGGATACGATTTGTTGAACGAACCAATTGCAACTTATTTCACCGAAGAAAGAAATATGCTCAACGCAGCCCTTGAACCGCTTTACAAAAAAGCTGTTGCCGCTATTCGCGAGGTAGATCAAAATCATATTGTCATGCTGGGAGGTGCGCAATGGAATGGCAATTTCAAGGTTTTTAAAGATTCGAAATTCGACAGCAAACTGATGTATACTTGCCACCGCTATTGGTGTGATACCTTACAAGCCAACATTCAGGATTTTGTGCATTTTCGCGATTCGGTGAATTTGCCAATGTATATGGGCGAAACGGGCGAGAATAAAGACCAATGGATAGCGGCATGGACCCGACTGATGGAACGAAACAACATTGGCTGGACGTATTGGCCCTTTAAGCGAATGGGAAGTCCAAGTTCGGTAAAACACATTGCCACACCTGGAAATTGGGATGCCGTAGTAACATTTTGCGAAAGTCCTCGCAGCAATTTCGATGAAATACGTAAAGCCCGTCCAAATCAGGAGGTGGCTAAGAAAGCTTTGCTTGGCCTGATTGAAAACTGCAAGTTTAAGAATTGTGCGACCAACGAAGGATATGTGAAAGCGATGGGATTGAAGCCGTAAACCCTCATTTGCTTTGTGAGTCAGGGTTTCACTTTAAGTGAAGCCCTGACTTTTTAGTTGTGTATTGATTCAGTTTGTGACTCTTGAAATTATTTCAATGCTGCCTTTATCAGCCCGTCGTTGTCTTTTACTTTCACAAACGGCACCAGTCTGAAACCATAACTGTATTCCTTTTTATTCAGGTGATATTCGGGAAGCGGAATTCCCCGCCACGACCATGTATCGTTTCCACCAACACCAGCCTGCCCTAAATCGATATTTACAGTGTATGAACCTGCTGGCTTAAGGTTGTTGATGTGTGCGGCTTTTATAAGTGTTTCGGCAGTGTAAGGCCAAACCGATGTATTAAGCGGTTGTTTGCCAATCACAATCAAGCCTGTGCCGGTAGCATTACGAAGCGACAGCCAGCGTACTTGTGTGTGGTTGCCGTTTTCCTGCGGGCGAACATATTTGAAGCAAAAATCTTCAACTTTACCCGAATAAACATTTACTTCGGCGGCGTGGCAACGGTCGGAATAGTTCTCATAAGGACCTTTCCCATAGAAGCTCATTGTTTGCAAATCACTTGAAAAAGCTGTGGCTAACCCAATGCGCAAAGGTTCTGATAGTTTTTCACCGATTTTTACCTGGTAGTTTACATCAATGGCTCCATCTCCCGAAATTTTGTACGACAGTTGTAGCTTCAGTCCATCGTTACCCGCCAAATCGGCAACAACAAGTTTGCTTAATCCTTCATCCAAAACTTTTACCTGTACAGGTTTCAGGCTCGAAGTTATGGTTGGCCAGTCAGATAAATTTTTCAAAACATCCCAGGCTCGAATATCGTTGTCGGTTAATGCACGCCAGAAATTTGGTTTTAATGCGCTGGTCAACAGATCTTTTCCCTGGAACTGGTAATTGGTAATGTATCCGGTGGTTCTGTCAACAGTAACTTTAAAGTCTTTAGCTCCAACTACCAAAGTTTTTTCTGAATCTTCGAAAACCTGGACTGCAATTTTCGACTGGGTGGGTTGTGTTGGTTTGGCTTCTTTAACAAGGAATTGCTCTTTAGCAATTTCGTATCCGCGTTTGGCCCATAACTCATCTTTAGCTAACTGAATGCTTATCTTCAGCCAAACTTCACCGGTTGTTTTTGATAAGTCGTAATTCACATCGAACAAGCGCGATTCGCCGGGAAGAACACTAAAAACACCCAGGCTTTCTGATTTGATTGGTTTGCCATTTTCCATCAATGTCCAAATAATGCTAAACTCATTCATGTTTTTAAAGAAGAACCTGTTTTTCATCCTGAACTGCATTTTGTCCTGATCGTAAGGCTCGATAACTACTGGCTGGAACACATATTTACATTCCTCGGTAGCTGCTTTTGTTGTTCTGTCAGGACTAATTAAACCGTTGATACAGAAATTGGCGTCGTTTGGCCGATCGCCATAATCGCCTCCGTAAGCCCACCATTTCTGGTTCTTGTCATCGGTGCGCGAAATGCCCTGATCGATCCAATCCCAGATAAAACCACCCATTAAATTCTTTTTGCTGTGAATAACATTCCAGTATTCCATCAGGTTTCCGGTTGAATTTCCCATCGAATGAGCGTACTCGCACATCACTATTGGCCGTTTAATGTAAGGACTTTCGGATAAGCCTTTCAATTGGTCGATTGTTGGATACATGCGGCTGACCATATCTACATACCAGGTATCGTCGGGATTGGCCAGATAAGGATTTTTACGGTATTCGGGAGAACCATAAGCTTTGTAGTCTTTGTGGTTTGGATCGCCTTGTGCTCCTTCGTAATGTATAGGTCGTGTCGGATCAAAATCTTTTACCCAACCGGCAGCCGCGGCATGGTTTGGCCCTGTGCCCGATTCATTTCCCAGCGACCACGAGAAAATACAAGGGTGGTTTTTATCTCGTTCAACCATACGGATAACTCGGTCGGCATAAGCGAAATGCCATTGAGGCTGATTGGTAAGGTATCCGTTGGCATGGTGGGTTTCTATGTTGGCTTCGTCCATCACAAACAAACCATATTTGTCGCATAATTCATAAAAATACGGGTCGTTCGGGTAGTGGCAGGTACGAACAGCGTTCAGGTTGTGTTGTTTCATCAGCAAAACATCCTTGAGCATATCGTCGCGGGTTACAGTTTTGCCACCAGTTTCGCTGTGGTCGTGACGGTTTACTCCATAAAGTTTTACAGGCTTTCCATTGACGAGAAATACTCCATCCTGAATACGAATGTCTCTGAATCCGACTTTGCAGCTTCTCGATTCCTGAATGTTGCCTTTGTTGTCCTTCAGGCTTAAAACCAGGGTGTATAAAACCGGTAGTTCAGCCGACCATTTTTGAGGTGATTCCACTTTTGATTCCAGAAGGGCGAATTTCACATTGTCGCGTTGCGGATATTCTTCGTAAACGATTTTGCTTAAATCAATTTTAAGAGGTTGCTCAAATTTTGGTTTATCTGTTGGGCTGTAAAGCATAGCCTCGATGGTCCATCCTTCAATATTGATGCTGTCTTTCAACGTCACTTTTGGGCGGATTTGCAACAAGGCATCTTCCAGGTTTTCGTCGAATTTGGTGCGTATAAAAAAGTCGTTCAGAGCCACGCGTGGCTGGGCCAAAAGCATCACTTCGCGCTGTATCCCACTCATACGCCAGTGATCCTGGTCTTCGAGGTAACTGCCATCCGACCAACGGAAAACCTGCACGGCAACAGTGTTCGCCCCTTGTTGAACTTTCCCGGTAATGTCGAATTCAGCAGGAAGACAACTATCTTCGCTGTAACCCACCATTTGTCCGTTCACCCACACATAAAAGGCCGAGCTAACACCGCCAAAATGCAGAATTATTTGCTTTCCATCCCAATCAGCAGGTATTTCGAAGGTTCTAAAATACGAACCCACCGGATTGGTGCGGGTAATAAACGGAGGGCGGTTCGGGAACGGATATGTTGAATTGGTATAAATTGGCGTTCCGTAGCCTTTCATTTCCCAGCACGAAGGAACTTCAATTTTGTCCCATCCGGCCACTTTGCTTTCTCCTGAATAAAAATCGAGCGGACGGTTTTTAGAGTCGGCTTCGAAGTGAAACTGCCATTCGCCGTTTAGTGAGAGAAAACGCGCCTGAGTACGGTCGCCTTTCAAGGCTGATTCTTCGGAAGGAAAAGAGTACGAGGTAGCACGTGCCGGCATTTTGTTGCGGCCAATCACTTGCTCGTTTTCCCAGTCATTTTGTGCCGATAGCCCTAAACTTATGAGCATCAGCAGAAAAAATGTTATATGTTTCATACTTATGGATTATGGATTATTGGTTTGCTGCAAAATACAGAATATTGACGAGCAAAATGATGATTTCACTTATAAGAATCGGTGAAAAAAGGCGATTTAACACTTTTTAATTTTCGGCGGTGAGTGATTATCTTTTTCACCATGACACATACTAAAAAACCCTGTCCGGCATTTCTCCAAACAGGGTTTTCAGTATGTATTAGTGTCTTTCTATTCAACAATGGTGACCCACCCGTGTGTATCAGGCTCGTCGCCGTATTGAATGGCACGGAGCTTTTTATACAGTTTTTCGCTGATTGGACCAGGCTGTCCGTCTTTCGAGAATACGTATGAAATTTTCTCGTCGTAGTCGTCGATGCGTTCTATCGGGCTGATTACTGCTGCAGTTCCGCAGGCGCCGGCTTCTTCAAAAGTAGCCAGTTCTTCAACCGGGATATGGCGGCGTTCAACAGTCATACCCATATCTTCAGCCAAAACCATCAGGCTCTTGTTGGTTATCGATGGTAAAATAGAACTTGATTTTGGCGTAACATAAGTATTGTTTTTAATTCCGAAGAAATTGGCAGCGCCACATTCGTCGATATATTTCTTTTCGGCAGCATCGAGGTAAAATACGTTTGAATAGCCCATTTGGTGGGCCTTTTCTCCTGCAACCAAACTGGCGGCATAGTTTCCGCCCACTTTGTATTTACCCATTCCGAGTGGAGCGGAGCGGTCGAATTCGCGCATGATTACGAACGGTGTTGTTTGGAATCCACCCTTAAAATATGGGCCAACCGGAGTCACAAATACAATAAACATGTATTCGGTTGATGGTTTAACACCTACCTGGGCGCTTGTTCCAAATAAAAACGGACGAATATACAGTGATGCGCCCGACTCGTAAGGTGGAACAAAACGTTCGTTTAGTTTCACGACCTTTAAAACAGCTTCTTCAAATTTCTCGATAGGTAAAACTGCCATCATTGTTCCATGGCTTGAGTCCTGCATGCGTTTGGCATTTTCATCCATGCGGAAAATGCGTATTTTACCATCCTGTCCGCGAAAAGCTTTTAGTCCTTCAAACGATTCTTGTCCGTAATGGATACAAGTGGCGGCTATATGCATGGTTACCATTTCGCTGTCGCTAATTTCCATTTCACTCCAAGCGCCATCTTTATAGGTGCAACGAACATTGTAGTCCGTTTTCATGTACCCGAAGCCTATATTTTTCCAATCTATAGTTTCCATAACAATTAGTTGTATGTCAATTTAAGGTTTTTAAAGAGCACGTAAAATAACGAAAAAAAAGCGGGAGAATGAAGGAAAATAACACTTCAATCCGATAAGTTAACAAACTTACTGGCATTAGTTTCCTAATATTTGTTTACTTTTCGGGAAGTCGTTAACAAAATATGGCCAGAAATAATAGCTGGTAACGGAAATAAAAGTGATCGCACCCTCGTTTTGTTAATGGTAAGATTCGAAATAGGATATGAGTAAGTAATCAGGATAACTTCTGTTACAAGTATGGTATCCGGCAAAACAATTATCCATCGAAATTTTCCTGATTTCAATTAAGCTCATTTTTGCCCCGGATTATATTGCTCCACCAACTCCAGTCTTCTCACAATCGAATCTCGTTCGAGAATTGTTCCCGGAGATAGTACGGCATTGGCTCCAATTCTGGAACCATCGCCCACCAGCGAACCGAATTTATTCACGCTGGTGTCGATTATTTCTCCGCGATATAATACCGAAATTCGTTTATCCAAACGTTCGTTGTAATAGTTGGCCGCGATGGAACCGGCTTCGAAATTTACATTCCGCCCAATGATGCTGTTGCCTACGTAGTTGAAATGAGCAATGGCCGTTCCGGATAAAATAATACTGTTTTTGATTTCGCAGCCGGGGCCAATTTTTACTGAACGAGCCAGAAAAACACCTTCGCGGAAATAGGCATGAGCGCCAACTACGCAATCGGGACCAATAATTGTCGGGCCTTTCAAAACTGCGCCTGTTTCAACAACAGCGGTTTTGTGTATGGCAACCTCGTCAGTAATCTTGTAATCGTCGTTCAACGTTTTCAGCTTCAATCGGATAATATCCTTCAGACATTCGGTTACCTCCCAGGGCTGCCAGTTTTGTTGCTCGGGAAATAGTGATGAAAATTCAGCGATCAATTCATCTGTTATTATCATTGTGGTAAATTTTGAGGTTCGAATTAAGCCTGAAATATAGCATCTTTGTATGAAGAAACAGAAAAACTTTTTAAAATGGCTTTGAGCAATTTAGAACGACTGATAAAATTGGCTGATGAAGTCTTTTCAGTTAAAAGCGATCCGACACAACTTGATGTTGATCAAAAAGTTTTGGCCCGCCTGAAAAAAATTCATCCGGCAACCATTTCGGAATACAACGAAGGCAATGGTCCATGCGCCTGGGTTTTACTTATCCCAACCACCATTGATTTAATGAATCGCTTTGTTTCCGGCGAAATCACTGAGAAAGAACTTTACGAGCAAACTCCGCTCGATGTGCCCTACGACGCCATTTATCTTTGCTCAGCGCTGGTTCTGGACGAGTACCGCCGCAAAGGAATTACAAAAAAACTGGCACTTGATGCTATCGCACAAATGCAAAAGAAACATCCGCTAAAAGCTGCCTTCGTTTGGGCTTTCAGCCCCGAAGGCGACCGCGCAGCCGAGGTTATTGCCCAACAAGCCGGATTACCTTTGTATAAACGAATAAAATAATCAGAAAAATTTTCACTTCGCGTGTAACGAATCACTCTTCCCGAAGGTATTGTTCTCAGAAAAGCAATTAAAGCAACCCGATTTCGAAGATTTTATGACAGAGCGGTTAAGCGACGAACAATTGATGAAGCAACTTGCCGGGGGCAACAACCGGGCGGCGGCAACTTTGTACGACAGGTACTATAAAAATGTGTATGGCTACTTCGTTCGTATGACCCGCGATACCGACGCCAGCCGCGACCTGACACAGAATGTTTTCATGAAAGTGATTCGCTACGCCCAAAGCTGGAAAGAGGACCGGGTATTTGCACACTGGCTTTTCCGCATTGCCCGAAACATTATGGTCGATTATTTCCGCGGTGCCCGAAAGTTTTACGATTTGAACGACGAACCTGAAATAGCGATGCGCGACAACAACGATTCGGTAAGAGCAATGGAAGCGACAGAATCGATGGAATTTTTGCTCGAAGCGATGGGGAAATTGCCTCCCGGTTACCGCGAACTGATTGAGCTGAACCGGTTTCAGGGTTTTTCGTACCGGGAAATTGCCGAAACCATCGAATCGAATGAAAATGCCGTGAAAGTGAAGACTTTCAGGGCTATACAAAAACTAAAAGAGATTTATACCCAGATAATAATGGAATGATATGAACTGTGATGAAGTAAAAATAAATCTGCCTGAATACATCGATGGGAAACTGGATGAAGCCACCCGTGAATTGGTGGAAATACACATCGAAAGTTGCTCCGAATGCAAAGCGCAACTCCGGGAAATGAAATCGTTCCTCACGTTTATGAGTTCGGTTCCAAATCCCGAGACTCCGGAAGGGATGAAAGATGAATTCGAAATCATGCTGGCCGGGCTGGACATTCAGGAAAAGAAAAAAGTGAGATTACTACCAGTCTGGGCAAAAATTGCAGCTTCGGTTGTACTGGCTTTGGGTACCTATTGGATGGGCTACAAAACCGGAACCCACAAAAGTGAGATGTTACAAAATGAATTGACATCGGAAATTTCGGCACAAAAACAGCAGGTGCTACTAGCCAGCTTACGCGAATATACTGGTCCGCAGAAAATTGAAGCCGTTTACAACATCAGCAATACACAAAACATAAACAGTGAACTGATTGATGCATTGGTTTACACCATGAACAGCGATAAAAACACCAACGTTCGGTTGGCAGCCATTACCGCCCTTTCTGAAATGATGAATAAAAACATCAGGATCAAAAAGGAGCTAATTAAATCGTTGGCCATTCAGGAAAACCCATTGCTGCAAATATCACTGATCCAGGTTTTAACCGAGAATGGCGTAAAAGAAGCCAAACCTCAGATTGAATCGATAACCAACAACGAAAAAACTGACGAAAGTGTAAAGACCTTCGCCAAAGATATGATGAAAACAATATAAAAATACTCGGGAGAAACGATAGAATTGCCGGCTCAATTCGCCAACCCGATCAGGAGAACTAAAAATTTCAAATTAAAAATTAAAAAGTCATGAAACGAATAATTACTATAATCGCAGCATTTGCAATTCCCGTTGTAATGATGGGGCAAACTAAGAAGTTTGAATACACCCCGAAGGTGAAAGGCAAAATTGAAATCACGAACCTGTTGGGCGAAGTTTCGCTACAAAACGCTACAGGAAGTGCCATTGTTATTGAATCAGATTTCAATATGGAACGGCCTGAACGTGCAGAAGGGCTGAAATTACTGGGCTCAGCTGAAGATAATACTGATTTGGGCATCAATGTAAGCGAAGAAAATGGGATTGTGAGCATCCAGGGCGCAACCCGCCAGGTACGCGATTACAAATACAAAATTCTGATTCCGGCAGGAATGGCTGTCAACCTCGACTACGGAAGTCCGTTTGCCAAAGAAGATATAAACGTCGATTCGTTTACCGGGAGCCTGGAGATTAAAACCCTGAATGCAAGTGTTAAAATCACCAAATCCTCCGGGCCATTCACCATCAACACCATTGGCGGGAACATCGAAGTTGTTTTCGATAAACTCAACCAAAGCGAGCCCACTTCCCTGGCCACCATCAACGGAATAATTGATGTTACCATGCCTGCCGCAGAAAAAGCCAATGTCGAAATTAGCACCATCAACGGCAATGTGTACAACAACCTCGATCTGAAAACCACGTCCAAACCGGTTGAAAAGAACAAACTTGCCTTTGGGTTGGATGCGATCCGTATGCAAGGAGGAAATTCCTACACCTTGAATGGTGGTGGCCAAAAAGTATTCCTGAAGACCATTTCGGGCAACATCTACCTGCGCAAAAAGTAAAATTCAGCAACCATGAAAAAGTACATTTTAGCTGCCATTTTAATGGTGGCCACAATCAGCACAGCCTTTTCGCAAAAGATAATTACCAAAAAAGTGGATGTCACAGGCAAGAAAATGGAGATGAAATTCGACTTTGCCGACAGCATCAAAATTGAAGCCTGGAACAAAAGTACTGTTGAACTGGAAGTCTCGGTAAACATCGATAATAACCGCTTTAACGACTACTATAAGTTGAATGAAAACAGCTTTTCAGGAGACATTGATCTGGTTGAAAAAATTGATTTTGAAGCCATAAAAAAGATCAAAGGCACCGGGAACAACTGCAACTTCGACAAAATGATTCGCTACAAGCTGAAAGTGCCGTCAAGCCTTGAGTTTAGCCTGAAAACCATTTCGGGACAGATTATCATGGAAGGCTCGCTTGGCAAAATGACCGTCAATTCAATCAGCGGGTTCATCGATTACGCCATCCCGGCAAGCATGAAAACCCGAATCAACCTCTCTACCGTTACAGGCGATGTGTATTCGAACCTGAAATTTGACAACAAGCCTGAAAAAGAAGCTCAATGGGTTGGAACGAAACGTAACCTGATTTTCAACGGAGGAACACAATCCATTGATATTAAGACTGTAAGCGGGAATATTTATCTCCGGAAATCGAAACTCATAAACTGAATATTACTTAGCAGATTAGTTTAAATTTCAAGGATTAAAAGTTAGAAGCCATTTCGGAAACGGAGTGGCTTTTGACGTAAAAAAGAACTCATTGAAAAATTTGAGTTTGGGTTTTAGGGGAATTTCGAAAAATATTGGTTTATTTGGTTGTAACATTTGGCGCTCCGTTTTCTCAGCTACCGGAGTGTTCATCCTGGAATTAATTCAAACCTAAATCAATGAAGCTAAAGACTGTCATTTTCATTCTTGCCTGTTTGGCATTTCAGCTTGCCCATGCGAAAATAACGCCAACACAACTTACATGCGAATACCTGAAAAATACGCCACTGGTTGATATTCAGCATCCTCGCCTGGCATGGATTAACGTGGCCGACGCCGGTGAACGCGGACAGAAACAAACCGCCTGGCAGGTAAGAGTAGCCACATCGGCAACCCATTTGCAAAAACCCGATTTGTGGGACAGTGGCAAAGTGAAATCAGAACAATCAACCCGCGTTGAATACAACGGAAAAACTTTGACTTCCGGACAGGAATGCTGGTGGCAGGTGCGCGTTTGGGATCGCGACGGAAAACCGTCGGAATGGAGTCAGCCCGTGATGTGGCGAATGGGCTTGCTTCAGCCGTCGGACTGGAAAGCTGAATGGATTGGCGCTCCGTGGCAGGGCGAAGAAGCACTTCCCAAACCCCAAAAATCAGGTGGAAAATTAGACCAGTTGCCACCACCTGCGCCCATGTTCCGAAAACCATTTACAATATCAAAACCAATTAAAAAAGCTGTTGCCTACGTTACAGGGCTTGGCTATTTCGAGCTTTACCTGAATGGCAAAAAGGTGGGCGACGATGTGCTTGTACCGAATCAGACCAACTACGGGAAACGCCCGAATTTAGCCAACGCGATGATATTTCTGCCCGATAATTTCCGAGAATACAAAGTCATGTACCTCGCTTACGACATCACCAGCCAGTTACACGCTGGCGAAAATGTGGTTGGAAGTATTCTTGGCAATGGCTTTTACAACCCTGCTAAATCGTGGACCGAAGCCTACGGTTCTCCCAGGTTCCTGGGGCAAATCCTGATCACCTACACCGACGGGACTCAGGAAATAATTGCCAGCGACCAAAGCTGGAAAGCATCGAAAAGTCCGATTTTAATGGACATGGTATATTACGGCGAGCATTACGATGCCCGACTGGAGCAACCCGGATGGTGTTCAGCCGGATTCGACGATTCTGCATGGCAACCCGCCGTAAAACGTAAAGCTCCTGAAGCGAAACTGGCTGCTCACACCTCAAACACCGACAAAGTAATGCTTCGAATTCCGCCTAAATCAATCGAAAAAACTGCCAACGGAACATACAAAGTTGATTTTGGAGTAGAAATCTCGGGATGGCTCAGGCTTAATTCGGTTTCAGGACAAGCCGGACAGAAAATTGAAATCAAATACCTTTGCAACACCTATTCGGGCGACAATTCGTACATCTGCAAAGGCGGAGGCAACGAGTCGTATTCAGCCCGTTTCAATTGGTTTGTTTTTAGCGCCGTTGAAATTTCGAACTGGCCCGGAGAACTGAAACCCGAAGATATTACTGCCGAAGCCGTGAACACGAACGTGGAAGAATCGGCGAAATTCGAGACGTCCAATACGCTGTTCAACGACATCAACAAAGCCTGGAAGCGTAGCCAGTTGGACAACATGCACGGTGGAATTGCCAGCGACTGCCCGCACCGCGAGCGTTCGGCATACACCGGCGACGGGCAGGTATCGTGCGTAACCGTTATGCACAATTTCGACGCAAAGTCGTTCTACTTTAAATGGATAAAAGACATTCTAGGCGCGCAGGATGCGGCAACCGGCTATGTATCCAACGGGGCTCCCTGGCAACCCGGGTGCGGGGGCGGAGTGGCCTGGGGTGCGGCAATCTGCATTATGCCCTGGGAATTTTACCTTCACTATGGAGCATTTGACGAGCTGAAAGACAATTACGAGGGAATGAAAGGCTACATCCGGTACATGCAAACCTGGGTGGACCAGGATGGAATTATGTTTTCGCAGCGAACGGGAAAAGATGGCAAACCGCTCCAATGGTTTAACCTCGGCGAGTGGGTAGCTCCGGGCAAAACAGTTCCAGACAATATGGTTCACACGTTTTATTTCTGGCGTTGTGCCGATTTTACTGCAAAAGCCGCCAGCGCCCTCAACAAGCCCGACGAAGCGAAGTTCTACGCCAGTCTTGCCGAAAAAACAAAGCAGGCTTTCCACAAAAAATTCTTCGATGCCCAAAACGGAACGTATGGAGCCGGCGGCGGCAATATTTTTGCCCTGAAAATGGGCGTTCCGGCCGATCAGTATCCGCGCGTCATTGCTGCGCTTAAAGCCGACATAAAAGCAAACGACGGCCATTTGGATACCGGCATTTTCGGGACACAGTTTTTCTTCGAGGTGCTTTCGGAAAATGGGATGCACGATTTGGCCTACGAAGCGCTAAATAAGCGCACCATGCCAAGTTTTGGCTACGGACTTGCACAAGGCGCCACAACCACCTGGGAACAATGGAATGGTGAGAACTCGCAGAATCACCCCATGTTTGGCGGCGGATTGGTTTGGTTTTACCGTAAACTGGCCGGAATGATGGCCGATCCTGCTCAACCAGGCTACAAGCATATCATTTTTCGGCCACAACCGGTTGCCGACCTCAGCTATGTTACATACTCGAACAATACGGCATTGGGCGAAGCCGGAATTAGCTGGGAGAACAAAAACAGCCAATTTAAAGCTGAAATTGAAGTTCCGGTTGGAAGCACGGCCACGATATTCATTCCTTCAGGAAATATAAACAGCCTGAAAGAAAGCGGATTGCCCGTAAAACAAGCCAAAGGCGTAAAACTGCTTACCGTTGAAGATGATACAATTACCTTGGCCGTTGAATCGGGCAAATATCGGTTTGAAGTTGGGAGGAAATAGGCCGAAAAGAAGCATTGTTTTTGGTCCGGAAACATCCAAATCGAAGAATTCACGTGAATTTTTCGATTTAAAAGATAATAGCTGCTCACTTCGACTGTTTCGCGCTTAGGGACCAATACTCTGAAATTGATTTCAATATCCATAAACAAAAGCAGAGAAGGATTGGGTTACAACTATCAACTTATAGGCTTCTTATTTGTTTGAAACCTAAAACAGGACAAAGTCTTGACAATTTTGTACTTTTGCGTCATGTATTACAGAAGAAAAATACTACTTGCATTATTGGAGGCTTTTGATAATAAATTGGAAAAGATTAGCCTGCAGAAACTATTAATGCTTTTTTCAAAACAGCAACAAAATCCTGACTTTCATTTTGTTCCATATAAGTATGGTTGTTTCTCCTTTCAAGCAAATGCCGATTTAACGACAATGATTAAATACAACCAAGTTGTTGCAGAAAACAATTGTTGGGTAAAGACTGATAACGAGAAATACTTATTAAGCCTTAAAGAAAGAGATCGTCAAGCTATTCGATATATCAAACTTCAATTTGGGAATAAAACGCCAGAAGAATTAATAAAATATACCTATGTCAAGTTTCCTTACTACGCTATAAAAAGTACCATTGCTGAAGAAAGATTAAGAACTGAAGATTTCAACAGAGTTCTCGAAGCCCGGCCAAAATCCGACAGAACAGTTTTATTTACAATTGGTTACGAGGGAATTAGTGTAGAAGAGTATTTAAATAAGTTAATTATTAATGATATAAAGATTCTCTGCGATGTACGCAAGAATCCTCAAAGCATGAAATATGGATTTAATAAAAGCCAACTAGAAAAAGCATGCGAAGGAGTCGAAATTAAATACATTCATGTTCCTGAAGTAGGAATTGATTCTGATAAGCGCCGACAATTAAATACCCAAACCGACTACGATAATCTCTTTAAACTATATCGATCTGATATTCTGCCTCAAACGTTAGAAATTCAAAATTATTTATTAAGTTTACTAAAAAAAGAAAAACGCATCGCTTTAACATGCTTCGAGGCGAATATTTGCCAATGCCATAGGACGCATTTAGCTGATGCAATAGCTAAACTTCCTGAATTTAATTTTGAATTGAGACACATTTAAATGGCATTAACGAAAGTACTGATTACAGTCAAAACATATCCAGCAATTTCAAAGAAGTACGAAGAATTAGTCTGTACCGCAGGCTTTCTTGAAGATGAGGACTGGATTAGAATATATCCCGTTCAGTTTAGAAAAAAGTCCTACAATGAACAGTATTCAAAATACGAGTGGATTGAAATTGACTTAGTTAAGAACACAAGCGATCCACGCCCTGAAAGTTACAGACCCGTTTCTCATGATACTCCAATTAAGGTGCTTGGGAAAATTGAATCTGATGGTGATTCATGGCTTGAACGCCGAAAGTTTGTTCTTAATAATGTATATACGAATTTAAGCCTGCTTATCTCTGAAGCTAAAGATAAAAGCATTTGTACTTCCCTTGCCGTTTTTAAACCAACTCGAATCATTGATTTTGTCTGGGAGGAAGTTCAAAGAGAATGGCCAGCCGACAAATTGGCTCAATTTCAGCAACTAAATCTTTTTCAAAAAGTTGATGATAAAAAGTTTGAAGTTGTAAAAAAGTTGCCGTACAAGTTTTCCTTTATCTACCAAGATGATGAAGGTAAAGAAAGCAAAACAATGATTGAAGATTGGGAAACTGGAGAACTTTTTTGGAATTGTTATTATCGCAGCGATGGTAATGAACAAAAAGCCTGTAGTGATGTAAGACGAAAATATTTTGATGATTTTTCAAAAACTAAAGATTTATATTTCTTCCTAGGTACACAGAAAGTTCACCATTTCGTAGGAAAGAATCCGTTTTTGATTATCGGTACTTTTCATCCAAAACCAATCATCCAGCTATCATTATTCTAAACATCAATTGTCACCAATCAACAGGTCGAAGGCTAACAAAGATGGTAATGAATAAGTAGTAACCAAAGCCCGTCTATCCTTTGCCGTTGGTTTTAACCAACTGATTTAAAACAAAATCCTATCTCACCTCCACCTCTTTCCCCCTCCCCGAAACCCCGCTTTCGCCCAGCGCTTCAATGGCAAAATAGTAGGTAGTTCCTTTGTCCATTCCGCGGAAATTGTAACTGGTTTCGCCGTTTATAGTGATGCAGTTGTACAGTTTGCCAGGCGATACGCCGTACCAGATGTTGTAGCCATAGGCTCCTTTTGTCGAATTCCAACTAATCACAGAGTTGCGCGGGTCGGCTGCTGAGCGGTTCACCTTAAAATTGCCGACGGCACCCGGTTTTTCGCCTTTGGCCAGACCAAACACCCGAAAATCGCTTATGGCAAACGAGCCGGTTGGCATATAAATATTCTCAATTCAAAAATTACGAATTGATATTTATCTGTTTGTTTTTAAGGCATTTAATACAATCAGTTGTAATCAGATTCTCCTACAATTAATGAAATTCAGATACTGGTGGTGAAATGTTAGTCCAAAAAAAAGAGTTACAACTTATTGCTGTAACTCTCTGATTTTCTTTGGTGGAGAATATCGGAATCGAACCGATGACCTTTTGACTGCCAGTCAAACGCTCTAGCCAACTGAGCTAATCCCCCGTTTGAGGCGACAAATATATAAATATTTTAATTCCGCAGTGATATGACTTGTTTGAATTTATATGATTTTTAAAGAAAATTGTTGTTTGGGTTTACCTTGACTAGTAGATAAATATAAAAAAGGAGTCCGTCTCAAATGTGAATTTATCTTCTGGAGAGTTCAATGTTTGGAAACAGTCTCAGATTGGAATATGAATAAACAGAGGGTGTCTCGGACTTTTGAGACACCCTCCTCTTGATTATAATACACTCTAATTTATTAGAAAATGTAACGCAGACCAATCTGACCTCTCCATCTTGAACTCAAGTCAGAAATTGAATAAGGCTTCCCATTTACCAAATTACTACCTGTATAATTGAACGTTGGTTTATTGGTATAATTATATGCTTTAGATATATCCAAATCTTCCAAACTTACATATTTTATTAAACTAAACTGCTGGTTTGTTGCATAGTATTGTCGTCCCCAATCTTTGTTTAGCATATTTCCAACATTCTGAATATCAAATGAAACTTGGAACCGGTTTGTTACCTTCCCAACTTTTACTTTAAACTCCTGCAAAATACGCAAATCAAATTGGTGTTGGAATGGCAAACGTGCACCATTTCGTTCTGCATATTCTCCACGATGTTTCTTTAAGTATTTATCACTTTCTATAAAAGCATTTAGCTTAGTCCATTGTTCGTCAGGAGTAACTGCAACAGTTGAACCGGTAGGGGTATAGGCAACCAGGTTAATATCCGACATTTGCTTAGGAATATAGATCAAATCATTAAGTGCAGCATCATTATTCATATCACCATCATAAATAAAAGATAGTGTTTGACCTGATTGACCGGTATAGAATAAAGAAATCTGGGTAGACATGGTTTCTTTCAGGTATTCTTTTTTATAGCTTACAAATCCAACTATTCGAGATCCCATGTCAAAATTAGAGCGACTCAATTCCAAGTTATTCAATCCATTAACGTTGTTTACATATCTCCAGTTCGAGTATGCAACGCTGGATGTTCCAGAGTTGAGGTCTTTTGAATGTCCCAATGAATAAGCAATCATTGTATTAAAACCATTGTTGAAATTCTTTTGTAATTGAGCCACTAAATTGTATGAATAACCTTTGTTGGTGTTTTCAAGCTTGATGATTTCTTCATAGTTGGCATCAATGCGTGCTGCACTGTTATATCCGCTGGTTTTAGGGTCGGTGCTCGATGAAGTATAGCGGGGACGTTGATCAACTCCTACATAAGTGAACCCCGTTTGAGCTTGACGGTTTAAATTAATAAAGTTGATATTGTTGAACGTTTTGCTAAAAATACCTTCAATTGTAGCAATGATTCCTCCGGGCAAAGTTTTGTCGATTCCCAGATTTGACCTAAATACTTGTGGAAATTTAAAGTTTTTGTCGATTACATTAATAGCCCCACGTCCGGCTGTTTTACCCAAATCCTCTGCTCGGGGCTGCTTGTAAGGGTCTGCTATAAACTTCAATCCGGCAGGGTTAGTGATTGGGTTTGCACTAGACGTTGAACTACCAACGGAATAAGAGCCGTTTAACTGACCATTGTTGGTAAATTGGTTTGACACCCAAACGAATGGAACTCTTCCGGTGAAAATACCAGTTCCACCTCTGATTTGCAATGACTTATCTCCAAAAACGTCCCAGTTAAATCCCAAACGTGGCGACCACATTAATTTCGATTTTGGGAGTTCACCTGTAGCTACTTCTTTTGCAGCATAGGCAGTATTGAAAGCTGTATTAGCGTCAGGCTTCTCCGGGAATATCGGTATATCAACACGCAATCCGGCAGTAAGCTTAAGATTGTTGGTTACCTGGTATTCATCCTGTGCGTAGAACCCAAGCTGCATGGCTTTAAATTTAGCAGCACCTTTGCTTTGTGACGGGTCATCGCTTGTATCAAAAGAATAACCTATTGCATAATAAGTTGGGGCAACTTCCGATGCTGTTCCAATTGTCTCAAAATTAGCTAAAGAATTATATGCATAACTTCCGTAGATATTCTGAACAAAAAGGTTCTTGAATGAATAGAATTCATTATGCGTTCCAAAGGTAAACGTATGTTTTCCTGAATAAATACTCAAATCATCTGTGAAGCCTAAAATCTTTTGTTCCAACAAATTGGCTACCGATGAGTATTCACTTCCGAAAGCAATAGTACGGCTATCTCCAATATTAATGGTAACCGTTGGAAAGGGGTCTCCAAGAGGATCACGGTCGTCTTTAACACTAGTATAACCGATCAGTAATTTATTGGAAATATTTGTGCCAAAAATGCTACTTAGTTCAAGACCAGTAGAGTTCGTCGTACTTGGGAAATACATACCATTGTTATAGAAGCGAAGTGAGGAATTGGATCGTGAATTGTCAATGTTCTCTCCATAAGTATAACTGTGACGCAAAACCAACTTGTGTTTATCACTAATATTCCAATTTAATTTTGCAAGGATTTTATTACTGTTCGTTTCATTTTCGATTGATTGATAGCTACCTGCATCGTAATTTGGGGCGACCCGTTTCAAAACAGCCAAGACCCGTTCAGCCTCAGCCGTTGTTATTTTTGAAGATTCCGATCCCGGTTCATACGATAGTGGTGTCTTTTGGCGTGTAATTTCACCGTTTACAAAGAAGAACAGTTTATTCTTAATAATAGGACCACCTAAAGTAAACCCTGTCTGATAATTAGAGTAGTCGGGATACTTTTGTTTTACATTGGAGCCACTAGTCGCATTATTTTTGCCAACCATTGATTCATTATTCCCATAATAGTATGCAGAACCGGTAAATTTGTTAGTGCCACTTTTTGTAACAGCATTAATTCCACCGCCAGAGAAACCACCTTGACGAATGTCGTAAGGTGCTATATTAATCTGGAATTCTTCAATAGCATCTAAACTGATAGGTTCAATACCTGTTTGACCGCCATTTGTTCCTGAAGGAGCCAGGCCAAAAACATCATTATTTACTAACCCGTCGATGGCAAATTGATTGTAGCGATTATTGCTTCCGGCAAAAGAAGTTCCGCTGCCGGAAGTATTAGCCAATGGACTCATTTTTGTAAAATCTTTCAATCCTCTACTAATAGTAGGTATTGATTGAACCATGTCTTTGGTGATGTTTGTATTTGCACCAGTACGATCAGAATTAAATGCAGTTGCATGGTCCACTGAAATTAGAACTTCGCCAAGTTCTGTCGTGTTTTCTTGTAGCTTTGTTTGTAAATCAACAGTATTTCCTAATGTTAGAACAACATCCTGATAAACCTTTGAAGCATACCCTACGAAGGAGATCGTAACTTTATATGGTCCACCAGTCCTCATATTGAGTAAAGTAAACCGACCTTCAGAATTTGTAATAGTACCATACTGTGAACCAGATGGCTGGTGAACGGCGACAACTGTTGCGCCAGGAAGAGGTTCATTATTTGCATCAGTTACTTTACCTGTAATACCCGAAGTAGTTACCTGGGCAAATCCGGTAAAAACAAACGCAAAAAATGCAATCAGAATAAAATAAACTTTTAGCATCTTTTTCATAGAAAAACTAATTTAAATTTCTGGACAAAGAAAGATAATTGATATAATTAAAGATTAATTTGATTCTTACTATAATGTTATCTTTTAATTTCATTTCGATTAATTTTACCTAAACTCATCGGCAAACAGAACATTTCACCAACTGGTTTGTTGATAACATATTGATATAAAACATTTTTGTTTCATAAAACAATATATGCCTGATGTAACGTTTATTAAAATCGGTATAATAAAACCATGAAATTAAACGCGATGAGCAATAGCTACATTTAATTCCCTTCTCAGTTGAAAATTACAACTAATTCATGATTCCCGAAAGGAGAATTATTAACATTCAAACTCTTGATAAATTGTTGATAAAAAAAATCATTTCGAGTCATTGGTCATTTGTATTTTACGATCAAAACATTAAGAGAAAGTTTTAAAACAGACAAATCAGGACCAAACCTTATCCGAAACAATTCATGTCCTGAGATGTTTTTATTTCAGAAAATCATATTTTTGCACGCTATTTTAGTGCGAATTAATAATTGCATGTAATGGAAAATAAAAATATCCGGCAAATGTTGGAAGATAAAGGGTTTATCGATGAGCCTGTAAGTCCGGAAACAAAATTGGTTGAAGAAATAAACCGATTAAAAAAAGAAAAGAACGCGGTCATTCTCAGTCATTATTATGTAGAGAGCGATCTTCAGGATATTGCTGATTATGTGGGAGATAGTTTGGGCCTGGCACAAGAAGCCGCTAAAACAACTGCTGACCTGATTGTTTTTGTTGGTGTTCATTTCATGGCTGAAACAGCAAAAATTATTAATCCGTCGAAAAAAGTAATTTTACCCGATTTAAAGGCCGGATGTTCTTTAGCCGATTCGGCTCCTGCCGGTAAATTTGCCGAATTTAAAGCTCAATATCCTGACCATTTGGTTGTTTCGTACATTAATTGTACTGCCGACCTGAAAACAATGACTGATGTGGTTTGTACTTCGGCCAATGCCCTTAAAATTGTTAATAGCTTTCCTCCTGAACAGAAACTTATTTTTGCTCCTGATAAGAACCTCGGAAATTACATCAATAGCTTGACCGGCAGGGAAATGGTCCTTTGGGATGGCGCCTGTATGGTGCACGAAAAGTATTCAGTGGAAAAAATTATTGAATTAATGGACCAACACCCTGATGCCGAATTTATTGCTCATCCTGAATGCGAAAAACCCGTTTTACTGCTTGCTAAATTCATCGGATCGACAACTGCGCTTTTGAACTACGTTGGTAAAAGCGATAAAAAGAAATTCATTGTGGCTACCGAAAGCGGTATTTTACACCAGATGACCAAAGCTTGTCCTGACAAAATTTTTATTCCTGCTCCGTCGGTTGACTCAACTTGCGGCTGCAACGATTGTTCGTTTATGAAACTTAACAGTTTACAAAAATTATACATCTGCCTTAAAAATGAATTGCCTGAAATTACGTTATCGGATGAAATTATTGAAAAGGCCCAGGTTCCAATTAAACGAATGCTCGAAATATCGAAATAACGAAAGTTCACGGAGAAAAGGGGAGTAATTTAAAGTTGCTCCCCTTTTTGTCGATTGTCTGTATCGTCCTGAAAAACATTCAATTTCAAAGAGCTTACAAATTTTATAATATGAATATCCGTTTCAGTGCCTAATGATGAATGAAGCGCGGGCGGCCTAGGCCGGTGAGCCGAAAAACAAGTGACGACGGCGTTAAAAAATCTTTTCTGTTTGAGCCCGGTTTAACCGGGAGAGTTTAAAAGATTTTAGCCGTCGAACGCTAGTTTTTCGTGCGAAGCGGGCTAAGCCTTGACCTTTTTTGATTACTTTTTTGTTGGCTGGTGAGTTGGTCGAACCAGTCAAGACAAAAAAGTAATTGGGGTTTTGGGGCAAAGCCCCAACGCTAAATCGGTTAGGCATTTTATGGGATATTCATTTTTTATAAAATTCTGCCTCAATGATTTAAATCTTCTGAAGAAATCAAAAAAATGCTTTTTTTTGTAGGACCATGATTATCGAATAATTATCCTATGACCAACAAAATTCTATCCTTACTCCTGATTGTAATCCTGTTTACCTCGTGCACAAACAATAAAGCTTTAATTCAGAATCGGGAACGATTGTCCGACATCCAGCGTATGTTGACGGTTCAAAAACAGTTGACAGCCAAAAGTCGTATCCCTATTTGGAACATTTTCGACCAACAACTTTCGTTGGAAGAAAAACAGGCGCTCGAATTTATCTATGCTTATGCACCGTTGAGTGATCTGGCAGATTACCAACCCGAATTTTTCCTGAAGAACGTTAGGTATAGCCTGAAAGCCCGAGCTGAAATGCCCTGGGGAAAAAATATTCCGGAGGAAGAATTCCTGCATTTTGTATTACCATTGCGAGTGAACAACGAAAACCTCGATAATTTTCGCGAAGTAATGTACACCGAAATCATAAATCGTGTACAGGGAATGAGTATGAAACAGGCAGCGCTCGAAATCAACCACTGGTGCCACGAAAAAGTGAACTACCGCGGAACCGATTCGCGCACCAGCGCACCGCTCAGTACTGTGAAAAAGACTTTCGGACGTTGTGGCGAAGAATCGACGTTTACAGTTACCGCATTACGCACCGCCGGAATTCCGGCCCGCCAGGTTTACACGCCGCGTTGGGCACATTCCGACGACAATCATGCCTGGGTGGAAGTGTGGATCGACGGGCAATGGCATTACCTGGGCGCCTGCGAACCTGATGTTGATTTGGATATGGGCTGGTTCAGCGAGCCTGCAAAACGCGTGATGCTGGTGCATACCCGTGCTTACGGAAAATATTTCGGCTCCGAAGAAGTGCTCACGCCCGAAGATCGTTTTTCGGAACTGAACCTCACCTCACATTATGCCACCACTAAAAAAATAACCATCTCGGTGAAAAACGAGGATGGCTCGCCTGCCGACAGCGCCAAAGTCGAATTTCAGTTGTACAACTATGCCGAATATTACCCCATTGCCACTGGCTTTACCAACAAACAGGGCTTTTCGAGCCTGACTACCGGTATGGGCGATTTAATTATTTGGGCAGCTAAAAACGGAAAATTTGCTTACCAACGGTTTTCAATTCCCGAAAAAGACACTTTGCAACTGGTTTTGAACCAAACTAAACCTACCAACGCTGTCGAAACCTGGGATTTGGTTCCGCCTCATGCTGCCAAAGTAGAAAGCCAAGTCACTCCTGAGCAAAAGAAAGCCAACGACATTCGGCTGGCCAGAGAAGACTCTATCCGTAATGCCTACATGAAAACCTTCAGGGATTCGGTCTGGGTGAAGGAGTTTGCGGCAAAAACCAAACTGCCATTCGATACCATTTATCGTTTCATCAAACTGAGCTATGGCAACTGGGACCAGATTTCGGCATACCTTGAAAAGAATGCTCCAACAAACCGAAGCACTGTTCTTGAACTAGCCATTCAACTGGCCGACAAGGATTACAGTGATGCTCATGAAGCAATTCTGACTGACCACCTGATTCAAACCGCACATCTTGGTTTGCAGAAACTGGTTCCGCAAAAAATATTATTTACACAATACGTTCTTGCACCACGCATCGCACTGGAAAACCTGAGTCCTTGGCGTAGCTTTCTGTCCGCTTCATTTGGCCCCGAAATGGCGCAATCGGTCCGAAACAATATTTTGGTGTTGACCAACTGGATGCGTGAAAATATCTGTATAAATACTGTTGCCAATAAACACTCGCGGGCGCCGCTTACCCCGATTGGCGTTTACAATTTGGGCGTGGCCGATCCACTTTCGCGCGACATTTTCTTCGTGGCTGCCTGCCGCACGTTTGGTATTCCTGCCCGCCTGAACCCTGAAACACAAATTCCGGAGTACAACAAAAACGGGCAATGGTTGCGTGCCGGTTTCGAAGCGGAAGCAATCACTCAACCCGAAAAAGGTTTATTGAAACTACCCGAAAAAGGCAATTCCGTGGCTCCACAATATTATATGCACTACACCATCGGTTTCCTGAAAAACGGATTTTATCGTACGCTCGAATTCCCCGAAGGAGCCAGCCTGACCAATGAACCCAAACCTATCGAACTCGAAATTGGACAATATGCGCTGGTAACCGGAACCCGCCAGCAGGATGGTTCGGTTCTAAGCAAAATGACTTTCTTCACTATTGAAAAAGGCAAGCAAACCACCGTGCCGGTTGAGTTGCGGAAACAGTCGGGCGAGCTGAAACCAAGCGGAAAACTCGATTTTAATGCACTGAACCTGCAAAAATCAGGCGGAAGCAAAACTGTAAGTTTATCTTCGTTGGTGGCTGGCAGATACAATGTCCTGGTGGTGCTTGATCCCGACAAGGAACCATCGAAACACATATTGAATGACCTGGGTCCGTATGTCGATCATTTTAATAAATGGGGAGGCCAGTTTGTGTTTGCCATGCCAGCCGAAAAAGCTGGTCAGGCCGGAGTGTTGAAAACCTATCAGTTACCCGCAAAAATGGGAAGTGGTATCGATCCTAACGATCAGATTTTGAATGCAATATCGGCTAATTATGGTGCCGGGTTAAAAGAAAAACTTCCGCTGGTATTGCTCTGCGATGCTGCCGGAAATGTTTATCTCTTTTCGTCGGGCTACAAAATTGGCATGGGTGAGCAATTGCTGAAAGTAATTTCGGCCATCGAAACCAATCCTAAAATGGTTCAGCCTCAGGCCTCATGCAGCAAAAGTTCGATAAAATAACCGCTATGTTTTCTTAGGTTCAGAACCCTTCCGTCAGAAAATATAAGGTATTGCCCCTTAATGCCGTTTAGAATACCTTCAATTACAGGGTCTTTGTCGAACGAAACACTGCTGATTTTTTCAGGAAACTGTAAGACCGGGTAGATAAATTCCCAAATATGGTTGTCGTCATACAAATATTGCTGCAATTCGGCTGGAAGTAATTGATAAGCATTCAGTTTCTCTTCAGGAAGGTCATACACCTGAACATCTTTATTCTGGAGCATTGAGCGCCAGTTGGTTTTATCAGAGAAGAAGTTTTTCAGGTAAACCTCAATCACTCCTGAAATGTGCCGGTTGGGAGTTTTGGCCAGAATGATAGCGCGGCTTGCTCCCTGGTCGATCCAGCGCGTTGGAACCTGGTGATGGCGGGTAACGCCCACTTTTAGTTCGCCCGAAACGGCAAGGTAAACAAAATGGTCGATCAAATCGTGTTGGCGTGCCCATTCCATGTCGCGGGCAATGCCAAGGTGTGCCTTCGACAATTCGGGTCGCATGATGGTTTCGCTGGCTTCGGGCGATGTTTGAAGGCAATTGTAGCAAAAGCCCTGTCCGAACGAAGTTTTGGTTTTTTTACCACAGGCAATGCAATTGATTTGTCCGGTAAATTTCAGACTTATCTTTTTGCCAATCAATTCATTCATAGGCATTTCTGTGTTACCCAATGGTAAAAAATATTGCACCGGGTCGGCATATTCCGACCGCATTTTGATGATATTTCCTGATGCAAACATGATCTTCAATTTTGTAATAAGTAATAAGAACAATTTATTGTCGTATTTTTATACTGACTCACCCCCGACGTCCGCAAAGCAGCCGTTCCCCCCTCTCTACCAGAGTAGAGAGGGGGAAGCACCGCCAGGTGCAGGGGGTGAGTCAGTATAAAAATACGAACATAAGTACGACATTATTTCATTCTCATTACTTAGTACAAAGAAAGAGAATGTTTTGGATAGGAAACAAATCCCTGTAAAATATTGTTTTCTGGCATTAGGGGTAAGGAGTCGTTGTACCAAAATTTCGTTTTAATTTTGTAGTTTTGAACAAATAGATAAACCATGATAGAGAAAACTATAAAAGACAGAATTAGCAGTGTCATACATCGAAAAGATTCAAAAGCGGTTGTTTTTCTTTTTGGATCCCGTGCCAGAGGCGATCACCGGATAGATTCAGACTGGGACATCTTGATTTTGGTTGATAAAAAGAAAGTAACCGACGATATCGAAAACGAATTCAGGAATGATCTTTATACTATTGAGTTAGAAACCGGGCAGATAATATCAACATTCATTTATCCAAAAGAATATTGGGAAAGCACTTTAATTTATTCTCCTTTGTATAAAAATGTAATGAAGGAAGGTATCGAATTATGAAAATCCAGAACAAGGATGACTATATTCAATATCGATTTCAGCGGGCTATTGAATCTTACAATGAAGCTTTAATTCTAGCGAATAACAACAGCTGGAATGCCGTTGTTAACAGGCTTTATTATTCATGCTTTTATGCTGTCATTGCATTGCTTTTAAAAAATAATATTGAAACACAGACGCACGACGGCGCAAGAATCCAGTTGGGACTAAACTTCGTCAAAACAGGTATTGTTGACAAAAGATTTGGACAATTGTTCTCAAAATTGTTTGATTTCAGGCAAAAGGGAGACTATGGCGATTTATTTGATTTTGACCAACAGATTGCGCAACCCTTGATAGGTCAGGTTGAGGAATTTCTGAATGAAATAAAAAAGCATATTTAATTTTACAGCTTAATCATAAACTCCGTCAAATTGCTATCGGCATCCAGGTTGAGGCGTTTTCGCAGGCGATAGCGATGATTTTCGACACCACGAACCGAAATACCGAGTAACGGTGCAATTTCTTTCGACGACAGGTTCATCCGAAGAAAAGCGCAAAGGCGCAGGTCGCTTGGTGTCAGGTCAGGATAATTATCTTTCAGGGTTTTCATAAACTGCTCGTGTGCCCGCTCAAAATTTGTTTCAAATACTTTCCAATCGTCCTGACTGCTAATATTATTGTCAATCTTCCGAATCAATGTGTCGTAATATTTATCGGGATATCGGGTTCCAAGTACTTCTTTCTGGTTTTTCAGGATTTCTTTCATGTCCATCAAAAACTCGTTTTTCTTGATGATTGCCATTGTAGAACTAGCCAGCTCCGAACTTTTGAACGACAACTCAACTTGTAGTTTTTCGTTTCGCAGTCGGATCAGTTCCCGTTCTTGTTCCTCGCGTTCGCGGCTTTCCTTCAGTCGCGTTTTTGCAATAATACGCTTACGGAAAAGCAAAAGCCCACATAAAATGGCAAAAACATAGCAGAAATAAGCCACAACCGAAAGATACCAGGGAGGCAAAATATTTAATAAAGTAGTGTATTCCTGGCTTGGTTCGCCCCAGGTATTTAAAGCACGGATTCGAATTGTGTAATGTCCTGAAGGTATTCGCTTAAAGCTGAAAATTGGTTCATCAATTGCATCTGACCAACGTTGATCCAATCCATCAATAAATGACTGGTACTTAATTTTATCGCTGCTAAAAAATGGGAATGAGAATTGCAGATGAAGGTTGTTCCTGTTAAAATGAACTTTAAAGCCTTTTCCGTCAATAGGCAAATCGGTCAGCTCATCGTTGTTCCCACTTACTGAAATCCTACGTAATTCGGGCTTCTTTTCCGAAATAAGCGATGCCGGACTTATGGTGTCTGCATTCAGAACGGCATACCCGTTCTCAAGACATAGAATTGCTTTGCCGGCATTTAGCGGAAAAATATTTTCGTAACCGGTAACCAGTTGATTGTTAAAGAGCGTGACCGGGTATTCCTTGATTTTCTTAACTAATGAGTTTTGTATGTTGAAAAGCCCGAACGATTGGTTGGTAATAAACCAATAACGATGTTCGGGTGCGGCAATAATTCGCGATGCTTTTTGGTAATCTCCAAGTTTCTGGTTTAGTGTTGAATACTCAACAATGGTATCTTTCAGATCGTCGAAGGTGAACAGCTTTCGGCCAGTTGTAAAAACGATACGTCCTTCAACCTTGAAAACATGAATGTTATCGTCTTTCCCAAACGCCGAATGCCCGTAATAGCGATTGTAAATCAACGAATCACGGTTGTCGAATTTTAACCTGAAAACGCCTCGGTACATGTGGCCTGCCCAATAATTTCCCAAATGATCAATTTCGAGGTAGCGTATTAAATCATTAAATTTATAAACGGTTTTATGAAGCACCCACTGGTTATTTTCTTTCCGGTAAAACAAAAGGTTTGAATAGGTGCTCTGAACCAGTGTGTTGGGGCTTAGCGGGTTTTCAATAATAGCAAAAGCTCCTGGCCCAAGGGTAAATTTAACTTTGTCGTTGTCTATTTCAAAAGTGCCTTTGTTGTGGTTTACAAACAAACGGTCGTCTATTACTTTGCAATCCCATATTTGCCCCTGTGTTTCTGGAACAAGGTTAAATGGTTCGTCTGTACTGTTTACCGATCTGAAATAGAGGCCCTGGTTTGTTCCCAAATAAAGCTTGTTTCGGTAAACGGTAGCTGAGTATACTGCGCCAAGTTCTTTGCGCTCGACAATTGAATACGATGGATCGGAAGAAAATGAAATGAAATCAATTCCCTTATCCAAAGCAATCCAGATATTTCGGTTAATATCAGAATAAACACCGAGTACGGTGTTGTTTTGCAATCCGTTACCTTTATTAAACCTAAACAGCAAATTACCTGCCTGATCGAAAACGGAAATGCCATCCAATATTGTCCCAATGATAATTTGGCCGTCAGCCGAAAGGCAAAACCGGTTGATGATGTTTTTCCGAAAATATTCGTTTTGGGCTTTGTTCCAGACCTCAAGTTTTTGGCCATCATATTTTTGAATCCCATCGCTGGCAGTTGCAATAAGCTTCAAACCGGATTTTAAGGGAACTACAAACCGGATTTCCTTCTGCCTGAAATAATTATCTACCAGAAACGGGGTGATTTGCATTCCCGATATCTGGTAAATTCCCCGATCCATGATGTTGACAAAGATTTTGTCGCCACCATCTGAAACCGAGTTAACAAATCCTTCGGGCTGAATCAATGTAAATTTTTGATAATCATAAATATATATTTTTGAAAACGACTGAAAATAAACCCGGTCCTTTTGGGCGATAACGTTCCAGAATTCCTCATTAGTTGTAAAATCTTTCTCAATATCCGATTTTAGTGAAAAATATTCCAGACGACCTTGCATATTTCGTTTCCAGTAGCCCAATTCCCGGTAGCCGGCGGTAAAAATGAGGTTGTTTTTATCAACAGCAACAGTACGAATAATCGCGCCATTAGGCGATGGGTATAGTGTCCAGGTTATACCGTCGAATTCAAGAAGTCCACTTGTATTGGCAAAGTACATGTATCCGTTGCCATCTTGTGTAACCGACCAGTTTTGACTGGCAGCTTTGTATTCCTGCTTGGTATAATTCTTTAAAAACAGGCTGGAACTGGCTTTTACATCTATGTTATTGGTCAACAAAAAAAGAGCAAGAAGAGTGGAAAGGAAAAGTTGTTTTAGGTTTCCTATCATTGAATATTGCTTAAAAACAAATAAAAATAGTAAAATTCAGAAAATTGATATTCTGAGCCATTTAATTTCTCATTTTTTCACTTCATCGGAAAAGCTTTAAATGTAATACTATTTTTTTGTGATGTAAAAATTGACCTTTTATATTATTCAGATTTTTAGATAATTATCTCATTTCCGACTTTTCTGATGAGGTAATTGTGCAATGCTTACCATTATCTTTTTTGCCTGATGAATTAGAGGTGTATCGAATTGTTTTTAGTTGGAATTGAACCGTCATATTTTTGATTTGCGAATTTTTGATAACTAAAACAATGAATTTATGAAAAAACTATTTGTTTTACTGAACCTCTTGCTTTCAGTAACACTACTTTTTGCTCAAAACACAATTACAGTAAAAGGGAAAGTGACTGATGCAAAGAACGAATCGGTGCCAGGCGCGAGTATTCTTGTAAAAGGTACGATGCAGGGCACAGTTACCGACATCGACGGACAGTATTCTATCCAGGCCAATCCTCAGGCGACACTGGTTGTTAGCTTCGTCGGAATGCAAACTCAGGAAATTCCTGTAAACAACCGCACTTCAATCAACGTTCAAATGCGTGAAGAATCGTTTAATGTTGACGAAGTTGTTGTTGTTGGTTATGGAACGCAAAAAGTAAAAGACCTCACCTCATCTATTTCAACAGTAAAATCCGACGACCTTGTTAAAACACCTGCCGGGCAAGCCATGCAATCGTTGCAGGGCAAAGTGGCAGGTATGCAGGTGGTAAGTAACGGTGGCCCCGGAAACTCGCCAACTATCCGGGTTCGTGGCGTTGGTTCTTATCCGACAAATAGCGATGGAACTTCGAATAATAACGACGCTCCTTTGTATGTTGTTGACGGCATGTTTTTCGATAACATCGATTTCCTGAATCCTACAGATATTGCTTCAATTTCGGTGTTGAAAGACGCTTCGGCTGCTGCTATTTATGGCGTTCGTGCCGCAAATGGTGTTGTGCTGATTGAAACCAAATCGGGGTCTCTTAACCAAAAATCAGAAATTACTTATGACGGTTACTATGGAACCCAGGTGGCCCAGAATGTTTTAAAGATGTCGAATGCCGAACAATTCACCACTATGGCCATGGAGTCGGGATCGGCAGCCGATGCCAGCTATATTCTGAATGCTATGCAACGCTATGGCCGTAGCCGGGTCAACCCCAATGTTCCTGATGTAAATACCGACTGGTATAAAGAAATTATGCGCCCGGCACAAATTCAGAATCACAGTTTAGGTGTTAGCGGTGGAAACCAAAAAGCAACTTATTCTCTTGGCGCAAATTACTTCGATCAGGAAGGTATTCTGGATATGAAAAACGAATACCAGCGTTTCAACCTCCGTTCAAAAATCGATTTCAAAGTAAACAATTGGATGACTATTGGCGGGAACATGATTTTCAGCAATGCACTGAAATGGAGTGAAGAGGCAGGTGCCTGGAATCTGGCATATTTTGCAGTGCCTATTTTACCGGTTTACGACGAACAGAATGTGAATGCCTGGCCCGAAAAATTTGCCAATGCGCAGGATTTGGGCTACCGTAGCGGACAAAACCCAATGCCAACGCTGAAATACAATACTGATCGAATGAAAATCAGGAAAATGCTTGCCAATTTTTATGTGAAGCTTGACCTGATACCTGAAAAGCTTTCGTATAAAACTACATACAACCACGCATTTACTTCGCTCGACGAAAGAAAGGTAAACCTTCCATATTTTATCGGAAACAGCTTCCAGCAGAAGGATGCGGTGATTACCCGATCAATGTCAAACTATTCTGACCAGATTTGGGATAATGTTTTAACTTACACCGATAAATTTGGGAAGCATGGAATTACAGTAATGGCCGGAACTTCGTTCAGAGATGAAGCTTACAACAAATTAGGTGCAAACGGTCTGAATTTTCCAACCGAACAGGAACAATCGTGGTACATCGATCAGGCCAAAACAAAGTCGGCTGATGGAATTAAAGACGAAGGAACACACCAATACGGGTTCTCGTACTTCGGTCGTTTGTCGTATAACTTTTCTGATAAATACCTGGTGTACGGAACAATGAGGGCCGACGGCAGCTCAAAATACCAGCAAAAATGGGGCTATTTCCCAACGATTGGAGCCGGATGGGTGGTTTCGGAGGAAAACTTCCTGAAAGGAATTGAGATCATTGATTTTCTGAAATTACGTGCCAGTTGGGGTCAGCTTGGTAACGACAATGTCCAGGCCAGCGATGGCGCCAATACAACCAGTGTTAAACAAACGGCCATTGGTGGTGTACTTGTTTCCGGAACAAAAACATCGAACACATTCTCCTCATTGAAATGGGAAGTTACTGAAGAGACCAACGTTGGTTTAACTTCAAGATTGTTTAAAAACCGGTTGGCTGTTGATGCCGACTATTTTATCCGCGATACCAAAAATGCAGCGATTAATGTAACTATTCCGGCGATTGGCGGAAGTGTCCTGAAAAACGTAGGCATTATCCGCAACCAGGGTATTGAGCTTTCGCTAAACTGGAGTGATGAACTGAACAAAGATTTGAAATACTCAATTGGCGCCAACATTTCGACACTGAAAAACGAAGTACGCGACCTTTACGGACAACCTTACATCGACGGTGGAAGCGCCGAATTCCGTCAACGTTCAATTGTTGGTCAGCCACTTTTGGCTTTCTTTGGCCGCGAAGTAATTGGTGTGTACCAAAACCAGGCTGAAATTGATGCCGACTCCTTTGCAAAAGCCAATGGACTTGTTCCAGGCGATTTCAAATACAAAGATGAAAACAACGATGGCAAAATTGACGACAGCGACCGTGTAGTTTTGGGTTCCTACTTCCCAAATTTCATGTATGGTTTTAACTTCAATATTTCATACAAAAACTTCGATCTGTCGGCCAATATGGTTGGCCAGTCGGGCAACAAAATCCTGAACCGCAAACGTGGCGAAATCATCTGGACTGCTGACGGTAATATGGATGCCGATTTGGCAAAAAACCGCTGGCATGGCGAAGGAACTTCGAACAAATATCCGTCATCATCGGGATTGCGCCGAGGATGGAACCAAAAAATGAGCGACTATTTTGTTGAAGATGGTTCATTCTTTCGTGTGCAAAACATTCAGCTGGCTTATAACCTGAGGAAAAAGCAGGTATTTGGATTTGCAGTCCCTGAAACCCGCATTTCGCTGACAGCCGATCGTCCGCTCACATTTTTCAAATACAACGGATTTTCTCCTGAAGTAGCTAACGGGATTGATACTCAGACTTATCCTATTCCGGCAGTTTATACCGTTGGATTGAATCTCAAATTTTAATTCCTAAAAATCTAGCACTATGAAACTTAGAAATTACATCATAAAATTCACGTATGCCATTGCTGCTTTACTGGCAACGACAGCATGTCAGGATAAACTGGACGTACTTCCCGAAAATAAATCGTTCACCGGACAAACAGACTACACCATCAGTAGTAATATGGACTTGCCACTGAAAGGTATATATGCTACTTTCAATGATATTGCATGGGAAAATTACCCGCTGATTTCGGTTCGCGGCGACGACGTAAATGCCGGCGGACTGGGCGACCAGCAGGATTTTGCCGAAACCGACAAATACAACTACAACAAAGACTACTGGATGTATAATTCGGTTTGGCAAAACTACTATGGATATATTTTTCAGGCCCAGTCGGCCATGGAACAAATTGCTCTTTACAAGGAGTACGCTACCAATAAGGCGCTTGCCGATCAGTATGTTGCTGAAGTGAAGGTTATTCGTGCCTGGTGGTTATTCAATTTAACTCGTGTTTGGGGTTCAGTATTTATCCCAACCAGTTCCGATCCTTCTGAAATGCTGGTAGCTCAACTGGCAACCAAAGAAGAAGTGATGAAACACATTTCGGCACAGATGGATGAAGCTATTTCGTTTCTGCCGGCTGTTCATCCCAATAAACGTGCCGATATTCCGGGCGGAGTTACCAAATACACTGCATTGGCAGTAAAAGCTTTGGCAAACCTTGAATTGAAAAATTACCAGGTGGTGGCCGATGCAACCGGCGAAATAATTAAGTCGGGAGCATTTTCTCTTGAATCTGATTATTACAACTTGTTCAAGATTAAAGGAAAACTGAACAACGAAAACGTTCTGGAAATGCAGTATTCCGATTTCGGAAAAGGTTCGGGCGACAACTATGCTTACCTGTATGCTTTCTTTGGTCCACAGGGATGGACACCAAAAGTTACTGGTGCAGGCGATGGCTGGGGCTTCTTTGAGCCAAGTCTGAAATACATCAAATTTATGCTCGACCGTGGCGAAACAACCCGTTTGGAAACCAGTGTCCTTTTCACTAACCGTGGAATTGCCGAACTGCAAAAAGATTCGAAATATGCCACTTTACCAAGCTGGATTTCGAATACCACCCGGTCGGGTGATCGGATCAACGATTATGCACGTGCCCTTTTCGCCAGCGGAAAACATTATTTACCATCCGATCAGTTAACACCGGGGCGCACCGACTACGGAACAAACAAAAACTTCACCTGCATTCGTTATGCCGAAATTTTGCTCATGTATGCAGAAGCCTTAACCCAAGGAGCTACAAATTCAACAACGACAGCACTTCAGGCAGTTAATGCTGTAAGAACCAGGGCTGCAATGCCAGCGCTTACAAACGTTGACAATGCTGCCGTGATGAACGAAAAATACGCCGAATTGGCGATGGAGTGGGGTACCCGCTATTACGACATGGTTCGTTTGGGCAAGTATGCAGAATTGAGTTACGATGGAAGAACATTTACCGACACGAAAATTTTCCTTCCATATCCTCAAAACCAGGTTGACTTACTTCCTGCATTAAAGCAATAACTAATTTGACCAATAAAAGCGAAAGAAAATGAAAAACATAAAAAACATAATCATTGGTTTGTTCGTCCTCGTTTTTGCAGCAGCATGTAACGAAGGCATTGATCCAATAACGGCAGTAGCTCCCGGAGCAGATGCTTCTGCGCCTGTGGTTACCATTAAATATCCTACAGAAGGTGTTAAAATTCAGGTTCCTGAACTGATAACTTCAGTAGATATTCAGTTTGAAGCTACCGATGATATCGAACTCAAATCGGTATCGGTATCCATTGACGGAACTGAAATTGTTAGCTACTCAGAATTTAAAGATTATCGCCGTGCTGTGAAAGAATATTTGTACAATAAAGTGACCAATGGCGAACACACTTTGACTGTAAAAGCTACCGACCTCGAAGGAAAAGTAACCAATAAATCAGTAAAATTTGAAAAGAAACCGCCTTATGCTCCATTGTATGCCGGCGAAACTTTCTATATGCCATTTGATGGCGATTTTGTTGAAAAAATCAGTTTCAAAGCTGCAACAGTTGTCGGAACTCCCGGATTTGCCGGAACAGGCTTGAAAGGCATCAATGCTTATGCTGGCGCTGCCGATTCGTACCTCACCTTCCCATTGGCTGGTTTGACGGGCACTGAATTTTCAGCTGAAATGTGGTGTAAGTTGAGTACCACTCCTGATCGTGCCGGTATTATTTCGATTAGTCCTGGCGGCGAAGATCGTACCAAAGGTTTGCGTTTCTTCCGCGAAGGTAGTGCTACCGAACAACGCTTTAAACTGAACGTTGGAACAGGTTCAGGCGAAACATGGAACGACGGCGGTATTGTGAAAGCGCCAACGAGCGATTGGGTTCACCTGGCATTTACAGTATCTCAAACAAGTTGTACCGTTTATATCAATGGTGCCGTGGCCGCTACAGTTGCCAATACCGGCATCGACTGGACAGGCTGTTCGACCATCTCTATCTTCTCTGGAGCACCAGGTTTTTCATATTGGGATCACAAGTCAGACCAAAGTAAATTTGATGAACTTCGCTTCTTCAACAAAGCTTTGTCTCAGACAGAAATTCAAACCATCATTCAAAACGATTCTCCGTATGTTCCGAAATACAGCGGCGAAGTTTTCTATATGCCTTTCGAAGGAAGCTACAAGGATTTGGTATCGAACACCACCGCAACCAAGGTTGGCTCTCCGTTATTTGCCGACGGTAAAAAAGGACAGGCTTATTCCGGGGCAACTGACTCGTATCTGACTTTCCCGACAACTACTTTGAAGAGCAGCAATTTCAGCGCTGTTTTCTGGACAAAAATCAATTCTACGCCTGACCGTGCAGGTATTTTGGTTATGGGACCGGAAGACAAAGCCAACGCAGGTTATCCAACAGTTCAGAATAACCGTACCTCGGGGTTCCGGTTCTTCCGCGAAGGTTCGGCAACCCAGCAAATCTTTAAGCTGAATGCCGGAAATGGAACTGCCGATTCGTGGTTTGACGGTGGTTCATCAGCTACCGTAACACCAATAACCACCGATTGGGTGCATATAGCCTTCACCATTTCAGGAACCGAATGTGTGGTTTACATCAATGGCGAGGTTGCCAAACAAGGCTCATTCGGAGGAATTGATTGGACTGGTTGCGACCTGCTTTCAATCATGTCGGGTGCACCGCGTTTCACCGAATGGAACCATTTCTCCGATCTGGGTATGATGGACGAACTGCGCATTTTCAACAAAGCGCTTACTCAGGCTGAGGTGAAAACTATAATGAACGCCGAAAAATAAATAGTGGGCAAGGTCATTAGAAATAATGATTTTGAGTAATGAAAGAGAAAAGGGTAACTTTAAAACCAACAGTGGAAGCCGTCACAATAATCAGTGACGGCTTCCCTCCGGTTTTAATAGAATTGTCCTGATAAATCAACAAAACGTTTACGGAATGATCCGATCGATATATTACCTCACATTTTTTCTTGTAATATTTAGCTGCAAAAAAGATGATCCGTTCGATCCGGCAAGCGTTTCATTCGGCTACAATTCGGTAAAAGTGAACGAACTTTCATCGGGAACAAGTTTCAAAGGGTTGAACGATATGCCGTTGATTAAAATGGCTTTCAATACCAAAATAGATCAGACCACAGCCAAAATAGCAATCACGTTAACCGATAAAAATTCATCGGCTGTTCCGTTGAATATCTCTTTCGAACACAATGATTCGGTCGTTTCGGTAAAACCTGTTTCGATGTTGAATAACCTTACCACGTATGCCTTCAATGTATCAAACGCATTGAAATCACAAGCTGGTGGCCACTTATCTTCACCCATTTCTCTTAGTTTAACCACAGGTATCGATCTGACCAACAAATACGAAACCATCTCGAAAGATTCACTGCTGACTTTGGTTCAGAAACAAACGTTTAAGTATTTCTGGAATCTCGGGCATCAGGTTTCGGGCATGGCGCTCGAACGAAATACTTCGGGCGATGTTGTCACTTCCGGAGGAACTGGTTTTGGCATTATGGCCATTCCGGTTGCTATTAACCGAAAATTCATTTCGCGTGCTGACGGCGTAGCTAGAGTTCAGCTAATTGTAAACTTCCTGACCAACAAAGCAGCTCGCTTTCACGGCGCTTTTTCGCATTGGATTAACGGCACAACCGGAGCGGTGGTTCCGTTTGGAACCAAAGACAACGGAGCCGACATTGTGGAAACGTCGTACCTGATGATGGGTTTACTCACAGCCCGGCAATATTTCGATGGTTCGTCGGCGGCTGAAGCAAAGCTCCGCACCGACATAAATGCGCTGTGGAACGCCGTGGAATGGAACTGGTTCAGGAAAGATGGTGAAAATATGCTGTACTGGAACTGGAGTGCCGATTACGGTTTTGCAGTGAATGTGCCGGTTCGTGGCTGGAACGAATGCCTGATTACTTATGTCATGGCAGCTTCGTCGACCACCCACCCGATTGACAAAGTGGTGTACGACACTGGTTTTGCCAAAAACGGAGCCATTAGAAACGGTAACAGCTACTACGGTATTCAGCTACCATTAGGCGAAGCACTGGGCGGACCGCTGTTTTTCGAACATTATTCCTTTTTGGGCATCAACCCGTTTGGTTTGTCGGATGCGTATGCCAATTACCAAACTCAGGTGGTGAACCACTCGAAAATAAACTACGCGTATTGCAAAGACAATCCGCAGAAATACTACGGTTACAGCGAGAACTGCTGGGGATTAACCGCCAGCGACATAAAGGATGGATACACGGCCAGTTCGCCAACCAATGATCAAAGTTTCATTGCACCAACGGCGGCCATCTGTTCCATGCCTTTTACTCCTGAAGAATCGATGCAGGCTTTAAACTTTTTTTATTACAAGCTTGGCGATAAAATCTGGAAGCAATACGGATTTGTCGATGCGTTCAGCCTCGATAGAATCTGGTTTGCCGATTCATTTCTGGCCATCGATCAGGGACCGCAAATTGGCATGATTGAAAACTACCGGACAGGTTTGCTCTGGAAACTTTTCATGTCGTGTCCCGAAGTTCAGACCGGATTGACCAAACTTGGATTTACATACAAATTGTAAATATTTCCAACTCACCCCGAATCCCGATAAATCGGTCTTCCCCCTTCTCTACGCGTAGAGAGGGGAGAGCACCGCAGGTGCGAGGGGTGAGTTATTGACAAAACCATGTGGCAATTAAAAATTAAAACGAATTACATGAATAAAAATACACACATACTTGCCTTCCTTTCACTACTGGCCGGCAGTTTGCTGATTTCGTGTACAGGCAGCGGAGCCAAACTGAAGAAGGAAACCGCTACCGTGCAGAAACTTTCTGACGACTCGCTGCTGACACTTATTCAACACCAAACATTCCAGTATTTCTGGGATGGCGCCGAGCCCAATTCGGGAATGGCCTGCGAGCGCATTCACACCGACGGCATTTATCCTGAAAACGACCAAACTGTGGTTACTTCCGGAGGTTCAGGTTTTGGTGTAATGTCGATCGTGGTTGGAATGGAGCGCGGATTTATCACCCGTGAAGCCGGAGTTGAACGTATGGCAAAAATTGCTTCGTTTCTTGAAAAAGCAGATCGCTTTCACGGAGCATGGCCGCATTGGCTGCATGGCGAAACGGGCAAAGTAAAACCATTTGGCGGCAAGGACAATGGCGGCGATATTGTTGAAACGGCTTATCTGGTGCAGGGCTTGATTTGTGTAAAAAACTACCTGAAACAGGATGTTCCGGCAGAAAAATCGCTGGCCGATAAAATTGCCAAATTATGCAATGAGGTGGAATGGAGCTGGTATCAAAACGGCAAACCGGCTTTGTACTGGCACTGGTCGCCCAATTACAACTGGGAAATGAATTTTGCCATTGAAGGCTATAACGAATGTTTGATTGCCTACATTTTGGGAGCCAGTTCGCCAACCTATCCGCTTTCTCCTGAGGCGTATCACAAATGCTGGGCGCGCAGTGGCGGTATCAATGGCGAAACAACCAAATACGGTTATACCCTGAAATTGAAACACAATGGCGCTGCCGAATATGGTGGCCCGCTGTTTTGGGCACATTATTCGTACCTGGGCCTCGATCCACGAAATTTAAAGGATAAGTATGCCAACTATTGGGACGAAAACTGCAACCAGGTACTGATCGACTACAATTACTGTGTCGAAAACCCGAAGAAATTTAAAGGCTACGGACCCGATTGCTGGGGATTAACCGCCAGTTACTCAGTAAAAGGCTACGACGCCCATCAGCCAGCCAACGATAAAGGTGTGATTTCACCCACCGCAGCGCTGTCGTCGTTTCCATACACTCCTGAAGAAAGTATGCGTGCAGCACGCTATTTCTACGAAAAAATGGGCGATCAGCTTTGGGGAAAATATGGTTTTTACGACGCCTTCAGTGAAACCGAAAACTGGTGTCCGCCGCATTACCTGGCCATTGATCAGGGTCCAATTGTGGTGATGATCGAAAACTACCGTTCACAGTTGCTGTGGAAATTATTCATGCAGGACAAAGACGTCCAGAATGGATTGACCAAGCTTGGATTTACCTTTTAACTGATTGAACCACATAGACACATAGAACACATAGAATTAAATTTTTCTAGATTTTAAGAATTGATGTTTAGGACTTTTCTATTGTGACCTATGTGCCTATTGTGGTTTATTTTCCCATATTTGCATATACCACAACGCTAAACAAGATAATACTAATCAATCATGAAGAAATCACAAAACCTGTTGATTTTGATTGCGCTATTCGTGTCTCTATTCGTTTCGTGTAATCAACAATCAAAATCCGGCGGCGATCAGATAATGAACGCCTTTATCGACGACCTGATGGGCAAAATGACCCTTGAAGAAAAGCTGGGTCAGCTTAATCTTCCAGCGTCTGGTGATATTGTTACCGGAGCCGCCGCCAACTCGAACATTGCCCAAAAAATTAAAGAAGGCAAGGTGGGAGGGTTGTTCAACATCAAATCAGCCGAAAAAATCCATGCTGTACAACAAATTGCTGTAGAGCAAAGCCGTTTGAAAATACCACTTTTGTTCGGAATGGACGTGATTCATGGTTATCAAACCGTTTTCCCGATTCCGCTCGGAATGTCGTGCAGCTGGGATATGGCAGCGATTGAGAAAAGCGCCCGCATAGCTGCCCAGGAAGCCAGCGCCGATGGCATTTGCTGGACATTTTCGCCTATGGTCGATATCTCGCGCGACCCGCGTTGGGGCCGTGTTTCCGAAGGTTCAGGCGAAGACCCATACCTCGGTTCGCGAATTGCCGAGGCAATGGTCAAAGGCTATCAAGGCGACGACCTCAGTAAAAACAACACCATTCTTTCGTGTGTCAAGCATTTTGCACTATACGGCGCTATCGAGGCCGGACGCGAATACAACACGGTGGATATGAGCCGAAACAGAATGTACAACGAATATTTTCCACCATACAAAGCAGCTGTCGAGGCCGGAGCCGGAAGTGTCATGGCATCGTTCAATGAGGTTGACGGTATTCCGGCAACTGCCAACAAATGGCTTCTGAACGACTTGTTGAGGCTACAATGGGGCTTTAATGGGTTGTTGGTGACCGATTATACAGCTATTATGGAAATGGAAGAGCATGGTTTGGGTACACTGAAAGAAGTGTCGGCGCTGGCACTAAAAGCCGGAACCGATATGGATATGGTGTCAGCTGGTTTTTTGAGAACTTTGGAAGAATCGCTTAAAGAAGGAAAAGTAAGCCAGCAGGAAATCGATCAGGCTTGCCGCCGCATTTTGGAAGCCAAATACAAACTCGGTTTGTTCGACGATCCATACCGCTATTGCGATGTGAACCGTGCAAAAAATGAACTATTCACTCCTGAAAATCGTCAGGTTGCCCGTGAGATTGCCGCTCAAACTTTTGTATTGCTGAAAAACGACAAGCAGATTCTCCCAATTCAGGATAAGAAAACAATCGCTTTAATTGGGCCGCTTGCCGATAATGCCGAAAATATGACAGGGACATGGAGTGTTGCAGCCGATTTTTCTAAATCGGTATCATTACTCCAGGGATTAAGAACTAATATGGGTACTGGTACAAACATTCTGTATGCCAAAGGTACCAATGTAGTTAGCGATCCCAATTTAGATGCCCGTATCAGCATTTTTGGCAAACCAACCAAATGGGATAAACGTTCGCAAAAAGAAATGATTGCCGAGGCAGTTGCCACAGCCCGCAAAGCCGATGTGGTTATTGCTGCTGTTGGCGAATCAGCCGAAATGAATGGCGAATGCGCCAGCCGGTCAGATATCTCGCTTCCGGAGAACCAGCGCGAATTGCTCGAAGCATTGTTGTCGACCGGGAAGCCGGTTGTAATGGTCCTGTTTACCGGTCGTCCGCTTACTATCAGTTGGGAAAAGGCTCATATACCTGCAATCCTGAATGTGTGGTTCGCAGGTACCGAAGCCGGGAATGCAATTGCCGACGTTCTGTTGGGCAAGGTCAATCCTTCCGGGAAACTAACTGCTACATTCCCTCAAAACGTGGGGCAGGTGCCTGTTTATTACAACCACAAAAACACCGGGCGACCGCTTCCTGATGGCAAATGGTTCTCCAAATTCCTTTCAAATTACCTTGACGTGTCTAACGAACCGCTTTACCCGTTTGGCTACGGGCTGAGCTATACCAAATTCGATTATAAAAACCTGAAATTGTCATCAAAAGAGCTGAGTTCGTCCGGTGAGATTAAAGTTTCGGTTGATGTTACAAACTCCGGGAATTACGATGGCGCCGAAGTGGTTCAATTATATATCCGCGATTTGGTGGGCAGTATAACCCGTCCGGTGAAAGAACTGAAAGGTTTTCAGAAAGTATTCCTGAAAAAAGGCGAAACACGCACCATCGAATTTGCTTTGACTGAAAAAGATCTTCGCTTCTACAACAGCGACCTGAAATTCGTCAGCGAACCCGGTGATTTCAAAGTATTTGTCGGAACCAGCTCTGAAGATGTGTTGGAAGCTGGGTTTGTTCTGAAATAGAAAATTCAAACACAAAGTCACGAAGACGCCAAGAAATATTTCTTCGTGTCTTTGTGACCTTGTGTTTAAACAAAACTACTTGTCATGAAGAATCTGCTACTTCTCTTTTCCTTTTTTCTTTTTTCGGTTTCCATCTCAGCAAAAGCTCAGGAGCCTGAAGACAGCGTTGTTGTGGTGAAAGGCCAGGTGAGTGATTATACAATCATCCTGAAAAAGAAGAAATTCAGAACAGGGCAGGTACTTGGACCGGATGGTAAACCGCTGGAAGGAGCCACGGTAATGTACCAGTACAGTCCGGCGCACGACAATACCGATGCCAAAGGCATGTACCGTATTGCCGATTATGGAGATACCATTATGGTAGTGTATTACCCCGGAATGGAAATGACCCCGGTGAATGTGAAGCATTTGGGAAATAAGGTAGATTTCAGGCTGAAGCCGCAGAAACAGGCTTCAGTAAATGCCGAAAAAGCGCGCGCAACCGAATGGTTTGACCCATTGAATGATCACCCGAAAACCTTTTGCAACCCGGTAAATATCAGCTATAACTTCGAACCATACAACAACAACGTCAAGCCAAACGGCTCGTTCCGTTCCTCAGCCGACCCAATGCTGGTGAACTACAAAGGCGAATATTTTCTGTTCTCGACCAACCAGGGAGGATTTCACGTTTCGAAAGATTTGAGTCACTGGGATTTTGTGTACGCCAGTTTCCAGCGTACCCCAACCGACGATGACCAATGTGCCCCAGCGGCTTACGTTAGCGGCGACACGCTGTTTTATACCGGATCGACCTATCGAGGATTGCCCGTTTGGTACAGCACCGACCCGAAAAGTGGACGTTTCAAACGAAAAATCGAATCGGTTTCGTTGCCATTCTGGGACCCGGCATTTTTCCTCGACGACGATCGGCGCTTGTTCATGTACTACGGATCGAGCAACGAATGGCCCCTGAAAGGCGTTGAGCTGAACCGTGCCAACTTTTACCCGAAAAATAAAATTACCGATGTGATGATGTTGAAACCCGACCTGCATGGCTGGGAACGTTTCGGTATGAATAACGACGACAGTACCACGCTGGCGCCTTTTACCGAAGGCAGTTTCGTTACCAAGCACAACGGTAAATATTATTTTCAGTATGGTGCTCCAGGAACCGAGTTTAAGGTGTATGCCGACGGTGTTTATGTGGCCGACAACCCGTTGGGACCGTTCGCCTACCAAAAACACAACCCAATGTCGTATAAACCTGGCGGATTTGTGCAGGGTGCTGGTCATGGCGGAACATTTCAGGATAACTATGGAAATTACTGGCACGTGGCTACCTGCATGTTGTCGTTGAAATACAAGTTCGAGCGACGCATTGGCATTTACCCGGCCGGATTCGACGAAGATGGCACAATGTACGCTTCAACCGGCTACGGCGATTATCCTTGTCTGACCCCAACCAAAGCGACCGACCACCGCAGCGGAACTTTCGCCGGATGGATGTTGCTTTCGTATCAAAAGCCTGTTACAGTATCTTCTACGGATGGTGATTTGGTGGCCAGAAACGCTTCTGACGAAGATCTGCGAACCTATTGGGCTGCTAAAACCGGGAATCCGGGCGAATGGCTGCAAATGGATTTGGGCGGAGTGAAAGAAGTGCGTGCCTTGCAGATCAACTACTACGAGCACAAAGCTTTTCAACACAACAAGGCCATGGATATTTACCACCAGTACCGCATTTACCACTCGGTTGACGGCCAAAACTGGACGTTGCTGGTTGACAAAAGCGACAACAACCGCGATGTGCCGCACGACTATGTGGAACTGAAAAAGCCTGTCAACACCCGTTTCCTGAAAATCGAAAACATCCATACGCCAACCGGCTCGTTTGCCATCAGCGATTTTCGCGTGTTTGGACTGGCCAAAGGCGAAAAACCGGTACATGTCAGCAATTTTAAAGTGAACCGCTCATTAGCCGACCCGCGCAATGCGATTATTAGCTGGAACCCTTCGAACGGCGCTTATGGATACAATATCTGGTATGGTGTATCGCCCGGTAAATTATACAATTGCATCACTGTAAACGGCGTAACCAACTACAATTTTCGCGGAATGGACGAAGGCACAACTTACTATTTTACTATTGAAGCATTGGGTGAAACCGGGGTTTCGGTGAGAGGGAAAGAAACGGAAGTGAAGTAACTTTCTGGATATTTTTGTTTTGGCGAGAATCATAATGCTATGGTAATCAATTCAGTAATATAAAGAGTTGTATTTCTTTTTTGTTTTGTGCCAACAGGCTCCTAAGCTTTTTATTTTCCGAAATTAATTTCAATCCTATTGTAACGAAAACAATATTTCAGAGTCTTTATGAATGTAAAGCAATGTTTATGAGACTAAAACCCTTTCTTTTTGTAGGATTGTTTCTTGTTATTATTTCCCCTGTTTTTTCTCAAACTCAACCCAAAAAAGAATATTATGCAGGTGAGTGCTCGAAAAATGAAATTTCGGTTGACGGAAAGCTCAACGAACTTGTATGGCAAAAGGCTGCCTGGCAAGACGATTTTACACAATATGAACCATCGGAAGGGAAAAAGCCCTCACAAAAAACTGAGTTTGCCATAGTTTTTGACGAAAATAATATTTACGTAGGTTTTAAATGTTGGGATTCCAGTCCCGATAGTATTGTGCAGCGATTAACCCGTCGCGATGAACAGGATGGCGATTTTGTTGCGGCTCAGTTTGATTCATACTACGACAAACGCACGGCTTTTTCGTTCATGGTCAATGCTGCCGGAATTAAATACGATTTCGTAATTAGCAATGATGGTGATGAAGACAATACCTGGGACCCGATTTGGCTGGTCAAAACAAGCAAAGATGATAAAGGCTGGTATGCCGAAATGAAAATTCCATTGACCCAATTACGCTTTGAGGGAAGCTCAGAGCAAACCTGGGGCCTTCAGGTTGGTCGAATGCTTTTCCGCAAAAAAGAGGTGAGCTTATGGCAGGCTTCATCAAAAAAAAACTCAGGATGGGTTTCTCAATATGGTGATTTAAAGGGGTTAAAGAATTTAAAATCGAGAAAAGTTGCCGACCTTACTCCGTATGTAGTTGCGCGTACTGATCGTTTTGAGAAAGAAGATGGGAATCCGTTTACCGAGAGCAGAAAAGAAAATCGGCTTAGCGTGGGTTTGGATGGTAAGGTTGGTTTAACAAATAACCTTACCCTCGATTTTACGATCAATCCTGATTTTGGACAGGTTGAGGCTGATCCGTCACAAGTTAATTTAACCTCATTTGAGACTTTCTTTATGGAGCAAAGGCCATTTTTCATCGAAGGGAAAAATATACTGAGCTATCCGTTGATGTTCGGCGATGGCGATTTAGCTTCAGAAAACCTGTTTTACTCACGCCGGATTGGTCGACGTCCACATTATTCTCCTGATTTGGAGGATAATGAGTACTTAAAGTCGCCAGAATTTACAAGTATTCTGGGTGCCGCAAAAATTACCGGAAAAACTAAAACAGGTTGGTCGGTTGGTGTTCTCGAAAGTTTAACTTCAGAAGAATTTGCCCGAATCAGCAATGGAAATTCCGAGCGGAAAATGATGGTTGAGCCTTTTACCAATTATTCGGTTGGTCGTGTGCAAAAAGACTTTAACAAAGGGAATACTTTTCTGGGTGTTATTTTCACATCGGTTAACCGCAATCTTGCCGAAGAACAATTAACCGATTTGCATAAAAATGCTTTTACCGGAGGGATCGACTTAACACACAAATGGCACAACAAAGACTGGCAGCTTGATGTAAGTTCTTATTTCAGTAAAGTTGAAGGCAGCCCCGAAGCTATAACCAATACCCAAAAATCGTGGATGCATGGCTTTCAGCGACCCGACGCATCGCACCTTAAGCTTGACACCACACGAACAAGTTTAATCGGTCAAGGCGGAAAAATTGTGTTTGGTAAGTATGGCGGTAAACTGAAATTTATGGCAGCTACAGCATGGAAGTCGCCAGGTTTGGAGCTAAACGATATAGGCTATATGCGTCAGGCCGACGACATTCTGGAGGTTTTTTGGATGGGTTACCGCATTTACGAACCGTTTTCCATATTCAGGAACCTAAACCTGAACTTTAACCAGTGGACTGAATGGAACTTTGGAGGAGAATCACTGGGGCCGGGAGGAAATATTAATGCTCATACGCAGTTGAAAAACTACTGGAACCTGCACATGGGAATAAATCTTAATGCTAAAGGACTTTCTCCGACCGAATTGCGAGGTGGACCATCATTGAAAACGAACGGTTCAAAAAACCTTTGGTTTGCATTTGGGTCGAACGACCAGAAAAAGTTTACGGGCGAAGCGCAATTCATGATTTACGGCGGAAATGTGAAAAACTCGAAACAAATATTTGATGGCGGAATAAGTTTTAGCTATCGTCCTTCAAAAAGCCTGAAAATTACCTTGTCGCCGAACTATAACTGGAATAATGATGAACTTCAGTATGTTACACAGCAGGACTATGCAAAAAAGACCGACTATATTTTTGCCCGAATACATCAAAAGACTTTAAGCGCTTCGCTTCGGGTTAATTACATCATTACGCCAACCCTTAGCATTCAATATTGGGGGCAACCATTCATCGCAACTGGCAAATACACCGAATTTAAGCGGATAACAAACAGCCGTGCCGATAGTTATACCGACAGGTTTGCTTTGTTTTCGCCTGTTGAATTATCGTATAATACGTCCGATGAAGTTTATAGTGTGTCGGAAAATGGTGGAAAAGAGCTATACACATTCGACCAACCTGATTTCAATCTTAAGGAGTTTTTGTCGAACATGGTTGTTCGCTGGGAATATTTACCCGGGTCTACTCTTTACCTGGTATGGTCGCAGCACCGCGATCAGTCGGTCTCAAACGGCGACTTTAATTTCAGGAACGACCTTAAGACCCTTTTCGATGATAAACCATACAATATTTTCCTGGTAAAATTATCGTTCAGGTTGGGCAGGTAACTCTTTTTTAATTCACTGTTGTCCGGTAAAACTGGAGTATTACAAGATGTCGCAACTACGTTGCTCAATACTTTAAACCAATACCACTGTGCTACAAAGATTTAGCAACTACGTTGCTGAGGAGTTGACAGCTTAGCTGTTTAATCTTTGTAGAAAGATGGTACATATAAAATGTAAGCCACGTAGTGGCGTTATCTTCTGGAATGCCTTTAAATTATTCGGTTACGGATAACTAAGAAAATTTTAACCGGACAAAAGTGTTTTTAATTGTTTGATATTACTGAAAAGTCCTTTTGCTGATGTAAGAGGATTTTTCTACTTTTAGCCAAAATTGTAAACAATCTATTAAACAAATAATTAAACCATGAACAATCCATTTGTTTTATCAAACAGTCAGTTGCTCGACATTGCAAACGACTTAAAATCAAAAATCGTAACAGGTCTTCAGGATGAAGGAACAGAAATCAAATGTCTGCCGACTTATATTCATCCCAAAAAAGATGGAATTAAAGGCGAAGCTACTGTTTTTGATTTGGGCGGAACCAATTTTAGGGCAGCCGTTGTTTCAGTAGGCGAAGAGACCAGCATCGCAGGTTTGGTCGAAAAAAACATTACTGAAATGAAAACCGCCGGTTTTACTGAAGACGATCTTTATATTTCTCAGGCTCAGACTATTAATCAGTTGAGTCTTCCGCAGAATTCACCTATCGGGTATTGTTTTTCTTATCCGGCCAAATCGCTGCTCAATGGTGATGCCGAACTGATTAAATGGACTAAAGGTGTTAATATTGCCGGAATGGAAGGCAATCCGGTTGGCGAACCACTGGTTAAATTTCTGAACGAAAAAACAAATGTCAGTTTCAATAAAATTGCTGTTGTAAACGACACTATTACCAGCTTGTTTGCTGGTTTGATGAATCCCGGATTCGATGCCTACATTGGTTTAATTGTTGGTACCGGTACCAACATGGCTACTTTCTTCCCATCAGAGTATATTCCGAAAATTAAATCGCTGGAAGGCTGGAGCGGCGAAACTCCTGTTAATCTTGAATCTGGTAACTTTAATCCGCCTCATCTCACTGCATTCGATGCCGAAGTTGATGAAAACTCTGACAATAAGGGATACCAGATTTTTGAAAAAGCCATTTCAGGAATGTACCTCGGACGTATTTTCCGTTCGGTATTCCCGAATGACGGTCTGGATGTTAAGTTGGATGCTGCCGGACTGAGCAAGATGATGAACAATCCCGAAGAATATAAGCTTGACTATGTTGAAACTGCTTTCCAGATTTACGAACGTTCGGCCAAACTGGTTGCCGCTTCTCTTGTTGGTTTAGTGCTTAACCTTAATTCGGCTTATCCATCGGTTAAAAAAGTACAGGTTTTAGCTGAAGGAAGTTTATTCTGGAGTAAAGTAAAAGTTCATGACATCAGTTATGTTGATATCGTAAATGCGACCATTAAAGAGTTGCTTGCCGAGCTTGCTATTGATGCTACGGTTGAAATTTCGCGCATTGAAAACGCTAATCTGATTGGCGCTGCCATGTCGGTGCTGTCGTAAAAGCTTTAGTTAAGGTAGCCATCCGGATGGCTTCGAGTTCAATGGATGCCTATATACATCAAAGATATTCTGCTGAGCGGGTGACTAGACGTTATCCGCTCAGTTTGTTTTAGAAAGTTCACCATTTAGTATTCCTCCCGTTTCGACTTTCCTGTTTTTTCCTTGTCTCTGTTTTCAGGGTACAATTCAAATACATAAAACAACAACTCAACAATTTCAGGCAACGGTTCATTTGGCCTTCCTTGGGGCTGTGCTGTTTTATGGTTTGCTTTGCTGAGAACAATTATTCAGAAACAAAAACAGAAAAGCCATGATTATTTTATTGATTTTATTGTTGCACCATTTAGGCAATGGACATGCCAATCGTGCTGAAAAAACTGAGTTAACTGCATTGCCGGTTGAAACAACATTCGAAGGAAATTCGGAAACTGAAGCCGAACGAATATTCGTAAGTAAAAACTTTCCGGCAGAAACATCATCCGAATCAAGCTCGTGGGAACTCCGGAAACATAAGGATGACGTGTTTATTTACCAGCGTTGGGTTGAGGCCGAACCTGGGCGCAAAGCGCGCGAGTTATACGCCGAAATTCAGGTAAAATCTACTCCCAAAGAACTTTCTCAAATTATTCGCAACGAAAAGTATGGCACCGAATGGCTTTCGATGGCCGATGAATACAAGGTTGTTAATGTTCGGTCGGATTCGGAGTGGTATGCTTATTCGCGTTTTAACTTCATGCCAGCTTTGCGCTTTGATTTGGTTACCCGGAACGAAATGTCAGTCAATCCATCTGAACATTCCGTGGTTATTGGTATTTCTGGACAACCTGATTATTTGCCTGAAAATGAAAAGTACCGTCGCTTGTCGCATTTCGAAGGAAAATGGGAATTTGTTTCAACCGATGGCGTTCATTCTCGCATCCGTTACTATATGTTCTCCAAAACGAAACCTTTTTTGCCACGTTGGATAACCGATCCGTTTGTATTTAACGAAATGGGAAACTGCGTTTCGAATGTCAAAAAAATAGCTGAACGGTTATGAATTTCCGAAGAATAAAACTGGTTGTTACCAGTAAATTGAGTTCGGTTAACCGCATTGGAAAAATGGATGGCAACCCACACCAGATTGCCAGCGGATATTCGCTCGGAATTTTCATTGGAATGATGCCCCTGGTGGGTGTTAAAGCCTTTATCGCTATTGCTATTGCATCGCTGTTTAAGTGGAACAAACTGGCTGCCGGAATAGGTGTGTTTAATATAAACCCGCTGACTGCCCCGTTTATTTTTGGGTTGAATTACCTTGTTGGCCGCCAGGTTACTGGCTGTACCCATTCATTCAGTTTTTTAACCGGTTTTTCTTATGAGTTTTTCAAAACCCTCTTTCTGAATGGAACTGAAATACTGCTAACTCTAGCTGTTGGCGGTGTTTTGCTGGGAATTCCGTTCGCATTTTTTGCTTATCATTTGAGCTTTTTTATCGTTAACAAATACAGAAAACAATGAGAACGAACAACAAATTATTTACGCTGATAACTGGCGCCAGTACCGGGCTGGGCAAGGAACTTGCAATTGAATGTGCCCGCCGGAAGATGAACCTGATCCTGGTTTCTTTACCTGAGGAAAACCTTCCCGGGCTTTGTACCGACATTGCAGCGAAATACCAGGTTATTGCCTGCCCGTATGAAACTGATTTAACTGATAAAGAAGAGGTTGTAAGGCTTGCCGAATGGGTAACTGTCAATTTTTCGGTAAATGTACTTATCAACAACGCCGGGGCAGGTGGAACACGTTTATTGGAAACCACGCCAACCGAATATATCGACAAGTTAATCCAACTCAATATTCGTGCAACTTCATTATTGGTCAGGTTGCTCATTCCCGAATTGAAAATGCACCGAAAAGCCTATATCCTGAATGTTTCGAGCATGGCAGCCTTTTCTCCGCTTCCATTTAAAACCGTTTACCCGGCATCAAAAGCTTTCGTTTATCATTTCACGCGAGGTTTAAAAGCTGAACTGAAAAACACCAACATTAAAGTAAGCGTAGTGAATCCTGGCCCGATTATGACCAACCCGGATGTGGTTGCCCGCATACAAAAGCAAGGCGCTTTGGCCCGTTTGGCCCTGATTTCGGCACCTGCTATTGCCCGAATTTCGATTGCCGAACTTATTCGCGGAAAAGCGGTAATTATTCCGGGATATTTAAACCGTATTAATGTTTTTGTGATGGGTCTTATTCCTTCAGGAATAAAACTGGCGATGAGTTCCAGAATCATTCAGCGAGAGCTTTAGAAAACGAAAGTTCTTCCGATTATTTCGAAAGAAAATTTGAGGTGACAATAATACCTAAAAAAACTGATTAATATGAACGTGTTAGTTACCGGGGCAAACGGACTGCTGGCCAGCAATCTGGTTCGTGAATTGCTCCATTCAGGATACCAGGTTCGCGGAATGGTTCGCGAAAGCAGCAACCTTCTTTCGTTGAAGGGAGTTGATGCAGAGCTTATTAAAGGAGAAATAAACAATCTGGCTGATGTGCGGAAAGCTTTTGCCGGTTGCGAGGTGGTAATTCATGCCGCAGCTAATACCAGCCAGTGGCCAACCAATTACGATGCCTATAAACGGACAAATGTAGATGCTACTCAGCTTTTGCTCGATGAGGCTGTTCGACGCAACATTGAAAAGTTCATTTTTGTGGGATCGGCCAATGCTTTTGATCCCGGGACAATGGAAAAACCAGGGACCGAAGAATCAACATTCAGTGAAACTGGAAAATCGGGGTACATGATAAGTAAATATATTGCCCAGGGACTGGTAATCAATGAATACCGACGAAGCGGGTTGCCGGCAATTGTTGTTAATCCAACATTTATGCTGGGAAAATATGATTCTAAACCGAGTTCAGGACAAATTATTTTGATGGCCCATGGTAAAACTCTAATGGTTTGCCCTTCAGGGGGTAAGAACTTCGTACATGTAGGCGATGTTGCCAAAGCAATTGTAAATTCAATTTCGAAAGGAACGCCAGGAGAATGTTATTTGCTTGCGAATGAAAATCTTACTTATGACAATTTTTTCAAAAAAATGAATCTTGTCGCCGGGTTTCCGCAAAAGCAAATTTTACTAAGTAAATCGTTGGTTACGATGGCAGGAGTAATAGGTAGTTTGGTTGAGAATGTCAGTAAAAAACCGGCCCGACTGAATGCTGTAAACGCCCGGTTACTTTGTGCCGATAATTATTATTCGGCGGCAAAAGCCATCAGAGAATTGAATATGCCTCAAACTCCCATAACTCAGGCGATTGAAGATGCGATGGAATGGTTCGAACAATATGGGTATTTGTCGTAAACTCAATCAAATTTTATAATTTCGCTACAAACAATAATCGATGAATCCTGAAGTCCGTAAAAAGGAGTTTATCTTAAAATACTTGTCTATTTTCTTGATCTTGAACGGGGTACATTACCTGTACAAATTTTACGACCGTTCGTATTCAACTCTTTTACAATACGACTTGCGCGGAATACTATTCCATGCTTTTTTCCTTTTCTTTGGTTTTGTAGTATGGATTATCGGTATCCGGATTACCACTTATATCAATCGCCTGACTAAAAAGTATTTCGAGTTAACCTGGCGCTTTGTAATCCTGGGCATTGTGCTTTTTGTTTATTGCATCGGATTCACGATTTTGTATGGGGGGTTGTATTACAATCTGTTTTTTGTGCTTCCTCATCAGGAAAAACTATGGGCCGATTATGCCGTTCTCGACCGTGATTTAATGGTTATGATGGTGGTTATTTCGCTCATTATTATTGGTTTCCATTCGTTTATTTACTACTTCAAAAACTGGCAGGAAGCCGAAATAACAGCCGAACGTTTACAAAAGGAAAACATCCGTTCACAGTTTGAAGCATTGAAGCACCAGATTGAACCACATTTCTTCTTTAACAGTTTGAGTGTGCTAACCTCGCTGGTACATAAGGATGCCGATTTGGCCGGGCAATATATCGCACAATTATCGAAGATTTACAGGTATGTACTTGAGGTAAAAGACGAAACGGTAGTTCCGCTTGCTCAGGAATTAGACTTCTTGAATGCCTATATTTTTCTGATGACCGTACGGCACAACGACAGTGTCAACTTTAAAATTGAGATTAGCGATGAAACCCGAAGATACTCGTATGTTCCGAAAAATTCGCTGCAAATGCTGGCCGAAAATGCAGTGAAGCACAACCGTTTCTCGAAAGAATCGCCTTTGGTGGTGCGCATTACTGAAGAAGAAGATTTTTTAAGAGTTGTAAATAACCTAAATCGCAGGGAATTGATTGAGGGTTCGTCGGGTATTGGACTTGAAAATATTAAAAAGCGATTCGAATTAATTTCAGATAAGCAGATAGAGGTAGAAGAAACTTCGTTTACTTTTTGTGTGAAACTTCCTAAACTGAAGAAAAGTGAGCTTAAAAGTATTGATATTTGAAGATGAAAGCCTTTCGGCTGAACATCTTATGAATCTAATTAACCGATACGACCCTTCGGTTGAATTACTTGGCATTATTGAGTCGGTTAAAAAAGGTGTCGAATGGTTTTCCAATAATCAGCATCCTGATTTAATTCTGATGGATATTCAGCTCTCGGATGGCTCGTGTTTTGACTTGTTTAAGCAAGTGAGCCTCGAAATTCCCGTTATTTTTACAACCGCTTACAACGAATATGCGATTCAGGCATTTAAGGTAAATAGTATCGACTATTTGCTTAAACCTATTGAATTTCAGGACTTAAAATTGGCATTTGAAAAGTTTGGCAAACAACAGAGGGTATATTTGCCCAATCCAAAATTGTTGTACGAACAAATTTATACACAATTGCTTCAGCCGAAGCAATATAAAAAGCGGTTACTTCTGAAATTAGGCGAGCAATTGAAGCAGGTACTGGTTGAAGATGTTGCTTTTTTTGTATTCGAAGAAGGAATGTGTTGGGCGGTTACTTTTGCAAAAAACCGTTTACCTGTCGATAATTCGCTCGACGAACTGGAGCAAATGCTTGATCCAAAAGCGTTTTTCAGAATAAACAGGAAGTTCATCGTAAATCCCAATTCAATTGAGAAAATACATACCTATTTTAATAACCGCCTGAAACTGCAACTTAGGCCTAACCCCGAAACTGAGGTGTTGGTTAGCCGTGAGCGTGTCGCCGATTTTAAGAACTGGCTAAATAGTTGAGTTTTACGCAACGCTTTTTCGTCGTTATGCATCTTTCCTGAAAACGAAGAAATGAGAGTAGTACTTTTGAGTCTTTTTGTTTGTGCTTTGGCCATATTTGCTTGCACAAAAGATAATGCTTCTGTGACAAACAGTCTTTACAAAATCTGGGAAGCAAAAGATTTTATGTCGCTCGAATCAGTGGCCTATCTTAAAAACGAGAATACCAAAATCTTGTTAACGTTCAATTCGTCAGGAACTTATCATTTAAAACTGGATGTCAATAGTTGTGGCGGGAATTTTGCAACCCGAAATAATAATGAACTCGAAATAGAATCGACAGCTTGTACCGAGGCTTGTTGCGACAGTAAATTCTCCGAAAAACTTGCATCGATGTTACAGAAAGTAACAACATACGAAATTGCAGGAAATACCCTGAAGCTAAATGTTCCGAAATGGGGATATATTCAGTTGGAGTTAGCCGAATAAGCTAAACTTTTCTTTGGCTTTTGGCCCCTTCTCCGTCCATTCAACTGTTGCACATTCGGTATAAACATCGTGCTCAAAAAAAGAATGTACTCTTTTTCGGCGGTTTCTTTCAGAAATAATTCTTTCTCCTCCATCGAGGTTACCGGAAATAAATCGTACGATGCCAGCCAGACAATGGGGATATTTGCAACCGTTGGGATCAAATCTGCCATGTAGACGTATGTTTTACCGTAGTACTGAATAAATGGAATCATTTGTCCGGGCGTGTGCCCGTCGAACATTCTGACTGAAATTCCTGGAAACAATTCACAGTCGTCATCAACCAATTGCATGTTGCCTGCAGTTTTCAGGAAATTGAGTATTTCGGGATAATAAGCTGCGCGTTCTCTGATATTTGAAATTTGGGAATGCTCCCACTGAAGGCGGCTACACCAATGCGTGGCATTCGGGAAAAGTAATTTAAGTTTCCCGTTTCCGTTCAGAACGGCGCCATTGCAGTGGTCCCAATGCAGATGAGTGAAAAGTACATCGGTAATGTCTTCCGGGTGATAGCCTTTTTCAGCTAACGATTCTTCGATCACATCAGTATCTTCGTGCCCGTTGTTCCGGCAAACTTTCTCGGGGTAATGTTGGCCAACTCCGGCTTCGATCAGTATTTTACGTTCGCCTAAATCAACCAAAAGACAGCGCATAATTAGCTGAACTATGTTGTTTTCGTCGGCAGGATAGATTTTGTTCCACATCGTTTTGGGGATTACACTAAACAGCGAACCACCGTCGCAGCTGAACTTTCCGGCGTATATAGGGTGTATTTGCATATTCTGAATTTTAATTTCCGGATAAAAATAGGAAAAAAGAAACCCCATCCCCAGCCCTTCCCTTTTATTGGGGAAGGGTTGGGGATGGGGCCATCCTGCCAATTCTCTTCATTGCCAGTGTGTCGGTTTCAAAATCCATAACAAACTGGACAATACCAAAATAATCTTCTATTCCACGTTGTATTTTGTTGGTCTTCAGGTAAACATCATTTACTTTCCCGGCAACTTTGTCGATTTTTTCGTTTCTCATTCGTTCCCAGTGTTGCTGGATTTTTCGAATGTCGGCGATAACCGGCTTATCAATTTTGTGTATTAATTCAGGAAAACAGTGTAACCGTTTGGACTGTGAAAGAAAATAGGTTAATGTATTAATGTTGCCACTATATTGGAGGTGTTTCGAATCGCTTTTTGCACAAATCAGCCAGCTGTAAAAATTAGCTTCAGCTTCGCTGGTAATGCCAAACTGATGGGCAGATTCGTGCGCCAGAACTTGCGGATATTCGATCATTAAAAGGCTGTCGTTTAAATGTACTTCGCTGAAAAATGGACCATAGTAGCCGGCAATAGACGCTTTGGCAAAGAACGAACTAAGCGTGATTGGTTTGGCAATGCGCACGCCTTGCGGGTATTTCAGCTTGAGAAATGGCGCAAGCTTTTGATACGAGGATTCAACCTCAATAGCAATTTCGGGTTTCGAAACATCGCTAAACAAACAATATGATTTGTTGGTTTCATCGATAAGCGATTCGATAACCTTTACAAATTGAACCGAATCGGGTTGAGCTTTTGTAATTGAGAGGCGATTATTTACATCGTTTCTGTAATAATTAAAACCCCAAAGCCAATAAAACAAGGCGTAACAAATAGCTATAGTCTGAAAAAACAGCAATAGAAATTTCCTGAATTTTATTTTTCTTAGAATTGTTAGTGTGGTGATTTTCAGGATAAATGCAATCAACAAAGCATAAAAAGCGTCATCAAGGGAGAATGAAACCCATTGGCTAAAAAACGATAAAAATGATGCAATAACCGGGAAAAGGTTTTGAGAATAAACAATTTCGGTAAATGCAGGATAACGGGCAAATAACTCCGTCAACCCGAATGTTATCAAGGCAATCCAGAAAGGTAACGTTGTAAGACTAAAAACTAAGGTTTTTAATTTTCCCTTTGTCATTTATTAAATTTTAGGTTTGCTAATATCCAGTTTTTCTCAAAAGAAACATCGGTTTTTTTTACCTAATTTGCAGTCTTCAAATTTGTTCCAAATGAATGTGTTTTTGCTAAAATACAAAAGAAAAAAAGCTGGATTAGCGTTGTTGCTGTCTGTTTTTTTGTTTTCGGTTCCTTGTTTTGGACAAATAATTGATAATGAGTCGGATAGTGTAAGTCGTTCTCTTTTATTCAGGTCGCATTTATTACTAACACCCGAACAGCTAACATCTGAATTAGCCGATTCGTTGCAACAAGATCAAATCCCTTTAGCCATAATGATTTATGATGATAAATCAGTGGGTTTTCTTAAAGATAAATTTCCATATTTGATAAAAGACTGCATTTTTGTTTCTGAGCAAAAAGCTGGTTTTTCTCAGAAAGAGTTGTTGTCAAATATTACTGTTTCGGTAAAGTCTATCGAGAGATTTGGTTCGTCAGATAAATCAACTTATTTATGCCTTGAGTCATTACCCGATTCGTTGTTAAACTTAAAATCTATTTTACATTTTTGGGAACAGGAAGGGCGTCAACCCGTATTTTTATCGGTTCACACCAAAAATGTGATGCGCATGGCCAGGTTGGTAAAACAGTTAAACCGCCAACAGAAAATATTTGGGGTTGTACGTAATGGTAATCAGTTGCTTGCGAATGTTTTATGGAAAGATTTTCCGAACCGAAAAACCAGCGGTTATTTTAGCTTCCCAATCGACGAGTTAAAAAATACGGCTTTTGCTCCCTATAAGCCCGGGTACCGTTTTTCTCCAGATATCATTCTCCCATCGCCTGAGAATGTGCTCAACCTTAAAGTATTTAACGCCTTGCCTCTCGATCACGATTTCGGGCTTACCGATGAATTTCGGTTTTCGGGGGATGTAAAAAATGTTGTGCGAAATAACGACAACGAAATTACTTTATATGGTATAAACTTCGGATACGATCGCCAGAAGGGCGAATGTGCTTTCTTTGCAGGGAAGGCCTATCTCGATGGCGGATTGAAGAGCCGAATGGCACTAAAACCTAATTTTACGATTACAGCATGGATTAATCCAACAGAGCTTGGCAATAACAACTGCATCTTGGGAAAGGGGAAAAACTTTGTATGGAAAATTCATCATGGTCAGCTAACATTTACTGTTCAGGGAGTTAGGGATTATTTTTCGGCCAAAACATTCATTCCGGTCAATCAATGGTCGTTTGTAAGCCTGGTTCATTCCAATGCTGAAAACATTATTAGGTTTTACCTCAATGGTCATTTAACTGATGAGATTAAGTTGCTTACTCCTTATGTTGCATCGGATTATACTGTGTTGATTGGCAGTAACTTGTGGGAAGAGTTTTTTAAAGGCTACATGAATGAAATTAAAGTTTGGGAGCGAGAACTAAATGATGATGAAATACTTGCTGAATACAGTCGAGGTGTTACCACAGTTAATCAATCGAGAGTGGGTTGGATTGGCGGGCTAAGTTTAATTCTTGGATTATTAGGCTTGGTTTTGGGGCTAATCGTAATTCGGGGAAAAAAGAAACTGGCTGAAGCGCATATCATTAACCCTGTTAAGACAAGTGTTAATGATATGCAGCAATCTGGTCATGTTGGCGAGCATATCGTTTGTTTCGGCGGATTGAAAGTATGGGGACCCGATGGAACCGATATAGCAAAAAAGATGTCGCCAAAAATAAAACAACTTTTTGTTTTGATTTTGTTGCACAGTATGGGAGATAAAAAAGGGATTAGCTCCAAGGAAATGTCAGATTTACTCTGGCCGGGAATGAACCCGCAAAATACAAAGAATATCAGGGGTACAAATATTCAGAATCTGAAGGCTTTATTACAGCCTTGCCAGGGTATAAAACTGGTATTTCAGGATAAATTATGGTTTTTTGAGTTTTCAACAGATTATTTTATCGATTATAACTTTGTTCTGAATTGGTTGAAAGACGAAAGATATTATGATCTTGAAAAACTAATAGACCGGTTACCTGTTTTTCTTTCAATTTTGAAAACCGGGCCTTTGTTTCATAACCTGAGTGAGTCGTGGCTCGATTCGTATATCAACCAGGTGAGTACACGCATAATTGAATATGGCGAGTCGTTATTTTCGATTCTCCAGGACGGGAAGCATGATTCTTTATTGCTTGATACTGCTGAAGTTATAAGTGTAAACGACCCATTGAACGAACCGGCATTGCGAAAAAAAATCAGTATTTTAACCCGGCAGGGAAAACTAGGTTTGGCCCGTTCGGTTTATGATAATTTTGGAAAACTTTATTATGAACTTTACCAGGAAAAATACCCTGGTGATTTTAAAAGTTTAAACGTTGGGGAAATAGTTAACTAGGTTTCAAATTTTAAAAGCTACCAAATAGTTTATTGAAATGGTTTTACTTTGGTATTATTAACAAATTTGAAACCTATATTTGTTGTATTGGAGAAAAGAAGATCACATTATGCTTGAAAAAATTTCAATGAGCGAAACCGAAGTTCTACAGCTTTTGGCTAAGGGTGATATGGCAGCTTATCGTTATTTATTTGATCATAATTTTGCCGATTTATGTAACTTCCTGCTGATTTATCTTCATTCGCGTGAACTGGCCGAAGAAATTGCCCTGGAAATATTTACTTATATATGGGAACGGCGGGAAACGCTTCAGGTAAAAGCAACGTTTAAAGCATTTTTGTTTTCTTCTGCTAAAAACAGAGCAATAAGCCTTTACCGTAAAGAGCAAAAAAAGCTTTTTACATCAATCGAATATATGCAATCGATTTCCGGGGAAGATACCAGCCCGGCTCTTTCTATTGAAAATGCAGAACTTCGTGATATTATTAATTCAGCTATCGAAAAGCTTCCGGAGAAAAGCAAACAGATTTATTTGATGGCCTGGGAACAAAACCTTTCGCATAAAGAGATTGCTGAAAAAATGGGAATCACTCCAAAAACAGTTGAAAACCATGTAGGTATTGCCCTCCGAAAACTTCGTGAGTTATTAAGTCCATATTATCGTCAAATTTTTATCTTGTTTCTGATAATATCTTTCTGTGAGTAAGTGCTTGTTTTTCAGCAATATATTTTGTTGGTGAAAAAGAATAAAAAAAAATCAATTTTCGTTGAGGGATTCTTTCTTTTGTTGCGACATATTGTACGAAAGACAACAATATGGAGTATCAAAACATACCTTGGGATGCTATTTCGGCCAGGCTAAAAAACGAGGCCGATGACCAACAGCTGAAACAAGTTCAGGATTGGCTGGATTTGTCGCCGGAACACACTTCCTTATTGACCGAAATAATAGATGTTTGGTCGATAAGTAAAACCAGGACAGAATTTTATGAGCCCAATTTATCAGTTAACTGGAAGAAACTGATGAAGAAAGTAAATTTGCGTCCGAAACAGAGATTTTTCCAAACAGTATATTTCCGTATTTCGGTAGCTGCAGCAGTACTTGCTTTGGTATTTATGGCCGGATTAAGATTCGGCGATGGTTTCAATCCATACACAAAAAAGCTTACCTATACTCGAATCATAGCCCCCGAAGGCAATAAAACACAGATCGTACTTCCCGACAGTACTTACGTTTGGCTTAATTCGGGTTCCGAAATCCAGTATACCTCAGATTATTCGACAAAAAACAGGAAGGTTTTTATGAAAGGAGAATGTTTTTTTGATGTGGTGAAAGACCCGCTTCACCCCTTCATCGTTCAGGGGTCGAAGTTCCAGGTAAAAGTATTCGGAACAAAGTTTAATGTAAATGAAGATACCTCAAAAAATACAGCTGATGTGACTTTAGTTTCAGGTAAAGTACAGGTTTTAAATTTGTATGATAAGCTTGTGACTGATCTTATTCCAGGGCAGCAACTGGTTTATAGCCAAGGTAGTTATCATGTTAGGAAGGCTGAAAACATGGAAGCATTGACAGCATGGCTGAATAATATGCTGATTTTCGATAACCAACCTTTTGAAGAGGTCATACACTACCTTGAAAAGTGGTATGGTGTTAAAATTCATCTTGATCGCACCCTTTATTATAAGCATAATTATACGTTCAAAGTAAAAACCGAGAGTTTGCGGGAGGTTATGGAGCTAATTTCGGTTATTACACCCATTGAGTATCGTATTGAAGGAGAACAAATAACCATAAAATATAAAAAGAAGATGAAGTAGTACAAAATGAAAAAACAGGAAGTGGTCGAGACTCCCTGTTTCTAAATTAGTTTTAATTGTTTAATCGAATTTTTTATGCGAATGCTTCCTGAGAAAAAGTAGTGCATAAAAATTCAAAAACTAAATCATTCAAAATTATGAAAAAAAAATTAATGCACGTGTGGCGGGTAAATCCGCTTACGCAAAAAATTCTCTTAATTATGCGATTAACGCTTTTCCTAATGGTTCTGAGTGTTTTTAGCGCTTTTTCGAGTAGCTATGCACAAAAGACGAAGCTAAACCTGAAATTTCAAAACAGCCAGATTAAAGATGTTTTGAATGAAATTGAAAACCAATCGGAATATTTTTTCATGTACGACAACAAACAGATTGATGTTGAACGTCGTGTAAGTCTTGAGGTAAACTCTTTGAACATAGACCAGACACTCCAGAAATTATTTGAAGGAACCGGCACAAGTTTTAAGGTAGTTAACCGCCAGATTCTTCTTTATAACGAAAATAATGCCAGCGCTTATTCGCAGCAAAGCACAAAAGTTACCGGTAAGGTAACCGATATTACCGGAGGTACTCTTCCTGGTGTTTCTGTTGTTGTTAAAGGTACAACCAACGGAACAATTACCGGTATGGATGGCGCCTATGTACTGGGCAATGTTCCGGTGAATGCTATACTACAGTTCTCGTTTGTTGGTATGAAAACACAGGAAGTTGCTGTTGGTGGAAAATCCAGCATCAATATTGTGATGGAAGAAGATGCTATTGGTATTGACGAAGTTGTGGCCATTGGCTATGGAGTTCAGAAAAAGAAATTAAATACCGGTTCTACAATTCAGGTAACTGGCGAAAACCTTCAGAAAATGAGCACTGTCAGCGCTTTAACTGCATTACAGAGCCAGTCTCCTGGTGTTAACATTACTCAAAAATCTGGTATGCCTGGCGAAGGTTTTAAAGTTACCATACGTGGTTTGGGAACAATTCACAATTCCGATCCATTGTATGTTATCGACGGAATTGCCGGAGGTGATATCAACTCTTTAAATCCAGCCGATATCGAATCGGTTGACGTGCTGAAAGACGCTGCCTCATCAGCTATTTATGGATCACGTGCTGCTAACGGTGTTATTCTCGTAACAACCAAGCAAGGACGTGTCGGAAAAATGCAGATTACCTATGATGGCTATTATGGCTTTCAAAACCCATACAAAGAACCTTCGCTTTTGAATGCAAAACAATACATGACAATTCTCGACGAAGTTAATTTCAATGAAGGTCTTGCTGCCTACGATTGGAAAACAATGATGCCTGATATTTATAACAAAGTTAACAGCGGATGGGAAGGTACCAACTGGTTGAAAGAAATCCGCAATAAAAATGCAGCTATTCAAAATCATGCCATCAATATGGTTGGCGGTAATGATGCTTCTAAATTCTCATTAGGTTTTTCTTACAGCGATCAACAAGGTATTTACGGTAAACCGGTTGAACCAGCAAACAAACATTACACTGCCCGTTTAAACTCGGAGCATGTACTTTATAAAAACAGCACAGGAATTGATGTAGTTAAATTTGAAGAGAACCTGAATTTTGGTTACAGCGAAAAACAAGGTATTGGTATCGGCAATATTTATTGGAACGACATTCACAATATGATGGTTGGAGTGCCGTTAATGCCCGTTTATGGCGAAGATGGGACTTATTTTAACAAAGACGACAAAGCTTCTACCGGGCTTGTTCAGCTAAGTCCTGATATTGCCAACCCAATTGCCAGCATGGTTTATAACAGGGGACAGAATTTGTCAAAAAACTATAATTTAAACGCCAACGCATCTCTTGAAATCCAGCCGCTTAAGAATCTTATCCTGAAAAGTACATTCGGCTATAAAATGAGCGCCAGCAGCTATCGCCAATATACTCCGATTTATGAGCTTTCTACTTCGAGCATTAATACAATCGATAAAGTTAACCAATCAATGAGTTCAGGTTATAGCTGGACATTTGAAAATACATTGGCTTATTCGAAAAAGATTAACGAACATTCATTCAGTGCCCTCATTGGCCAGTCGCTCGAAAAATGGGGAATGGGCGAGAATATGAATGTTACCAACGGATATTCTCTATTCTCCGATTTTGAACATGCATGGCTCGACAATACAAAGGGACTGACAGCTGGTACCACTACAATTAGCGGTAGCCCCTGGGGGCAAGGTGGACTGGAATCATTCTTCGGACGTTTGAGCTACGACTATAAGGAAACTTACATGGCTACAGTTGTTATGCGTGCCGATGGCTCTTCAAACTTCGCACGTGGACATCGCTGGGGATATTTCCCTTCGGTATCGGCTGGTTGGGTTATGTCTAACGAGTTTTTTATGGAAAGTACAAAAAGCTGGCTCGATTTCTTGAAACTTCGCGGAAGCTGGGGCCAGAACGGTAACTCATCTATCGATAATTTCCAATATCTTGCCACTGTTGCTTTCGATTTAACCGGCGCTTATTCGTTCGGAAATACCAAAACTACCCAGTCAACTGGCGGTTATGCCGAAATCCTTCCGAATAAAGATGTTAAATGGGAAACCTCGGCAACAACCGACCTTGGATTTGATGCCCGTTTCTTAAAATCACGTTTGGGATTAACCTTCGACTGGTATAACAAGAAAACAATCGATTGGTTGGTAAAAGCTCCTGTATTAGGTTCTTATGGAACAAATGCACCTTACATCAATGGTGGCGACGTTGTAAATAAAGGAATTGAATTGGCTTTAAACTGGAACGACAAAATTGGTGACTTTACGTATGGCGCCAACTTCAATATTGCTCACAACGTGAACGAAGTAACCCGTATTGATAATGGTGAAGGTATTATTCATGGCGATGCTAATATATTAAGCCAGGGAACAACCGAAATGTACCGTGCCGAGGTAGGAAAACCTATTGGTTATTTCTGGGGATATAAAACAGCAGGCGTGTTTCAGAATGCCGAACAGATAAGGAATGCCAAAGCAACACTGCAATCGGACCCGCAGCCGGGCGACCTGATCTTTGTTGATACCACTGGCGATGGGAAAATTGATACTAAAGATAAAGTAGAAATTGGTAACCCGCATCCCGATTTCACCATTGGTTTCGCTATCAACCTTGGATATAAAGGTTTTGATTTTAGTATTGCCGGAACAGGGGCATTTGGCCAGCAGATTGCCAAATCGTACCGTTCGTTTGCCGATACCAAAGTACAGAACTACGCTACCGATATTTTTGGTCGCTGGCATGGCGAAGGCACATCAAATAAATTACCTCGCCTTTCAAGTGGCAGTAATGCAAACTGGCAGGAAATTTCTGACATCTACATTGAGAACGGCGATTACGTGAAAATCCAAAATGTGACTTTAGGATACGATTTCAAGAAATTGTTCACAAAAATACCTTTCGGACAAGTTCGTTTATATGTAACCGCACAAAATCTGTATACGTTCACCAAATATTCGGGACAAGATCCTGAAATTGGTTATTCTCCTACTGTAAACAATGAACTTCAAAGTTGGGTTTCTGGTATCGACTTAGGATTCTATCCGAGTCCGAGGACTATTTTGATGGGTGTTAATATCAAATTTTAATTCTCTCTTCGTATGAAAAATCTATTATATATATGTGTAGCAGCTTGCTCGCTGTTTTTAATGAGTTGTGAAGATTTTTTGGATACCAAAAATCTTACCAAAAAGGATACATCAAATTATCCTCAGACTGTAACTGATGCCCAGCAAATGATCACAGGTATTTATTCGAACCTGAACTATGCTGTGGCAAGCCCTGCAAGCTCAAGCTATTTTGTTTCGGAATTGGTTGCTGACGACCGTTTTGGCGGCGGTGGCGAAAACGACAAAATGGTTCAGGCTTTAGATCTTATGCTTAATTATGGATCAAGTATGCTCCAGGATTTCTGGAATACCAGGTATAAAGGTATTTTCCGGGCCAATATGGCCATTGAAACACTGGACAATTGTACCGGATACGAAAACGATGACCAGAAAAACCAAATCAAAGGTGAAGCTTATTTTTTACGCGCTTTTTTCTATTCAGAAATGGCAACTCTTTTTGGTCAAGTGCCATTGGTAATTAAAACAGATCCAGTAAATCTTCCAAAGGCTTCTCCTGAAGAACTTTATGCGCAGATTGCTTCTGACTTAAAAGCGGCTATCGAAATGATGCCGGCCAAACCATATACCTGGGTTGAAGCAGGCCATGCAACAAAATGGGCTGCCGAAGCTTTGATGGCCCGCGTTTACTTATTTTACACTGGCTTTTATGGCAAAGATGCACTTCCTTTGGTTGGTGGTTCAACTGTAACTAAAGCACAGGTAGTTGCTTGGTTGGAAGACTGTATTGCAAATAGCGGGCATAAACTTGTTCCTGATTATCGTAACCTTTGGGCATACACAAATAAATATACTGTTGAAGATTATTCATATACCAAAGGAAAAGGATTGAAATGGGTTGAAGACGATGGCGCTGTCAATCCGGAAACCTTATTTTCGGTTAAATTCTCGAACTTCCCCAGCTGGAGTACAACTATTGGTTATTCAAATCAGAATGCCCTTTTCTTCGGAATTCGTGGTGGCCAGGATTTGGGAAAGACATTCCCATTTGGTCAAGGCTGGGGAATGGGCCCGGTTAACCCAACTCTTTGGAACGACTGGAAAACTGCTGAGCCAAACGATATTCGCCGTGAAGCTTCAATCGTGAATATTCCTTCAGAATTACCAAATTATGCTAAAGGCGGATGGGCCGATTTTGTTCAGGAAACTGATTACTGGCAAAAGAAATACAGCCCTGTTTCTGCTAAAAATCCGACAGGTGGTTATGCATCGTCCTACAGTGTGTTAATGTATAACACTGCTGAAAACTTCCAGCTAGATAATACTATGGATCAGATAATTATTCGTTTTGCAGATGTTTACCTGATGCACTCGGAACTTACAGGAACTGTTACCTATATGAATAAAGTTCGTGAGCGCGCAAAACTTACACCAAAAGCTGCTTACTCGCTTAGCGATTTGCAAAATGAACGCCGATGGGAGCTTGCCTTTGAAGGAACCCGATGGAACGATATACGCCGTTGGGGAATTGCTGCCGACTTGCTCGAAAAACAAATTGGTATCCCATGTTATTTCAAGGCTACCTCTGATGTGACCAAATCGTTTGGCGGAGGTTATAAAGCACGATATAATGCAACCAAAGGTTTCTTCCCGATTCCGGAGGCTCAGATTGCCCTCTCTGAAGGTGTTCTTAAACAAAACGATGGTTGGGGCACTTCTGCTCAGGAATACACTGGCTGGAAATAATTTAGGTATTTAACGATCTACTAAATGAATTAAAATGAAAAAGTCAAAAATATTTTCTTTATTTATTTTGGCCGTTGCCTTTATGGCTTGCGACCCGATAATTAAGACCGATGAAATTGGTAGCGCTATTACTGCTGACCAGCTGGATGTAAAAGCAACTCCAATTGTGGTGAACGGGAAGAATGGTAATATGGTAATTCTCGAAAATCATAGTCCGGTACTTTCAAGCTGGAATTGTGGCGGAGCCATTTCAACCAAAGCGTATGATACCGTAATGGTTGTGTCAACCGGAAGTGTTAATGTTTCGTTCACCGGGTTAAATCCTGACGGGTCAAAGATTACAAAAGCTTTTAATATCCAAATTGATGCCTTGACTACATTGCCAGCCGAATACAAGCTTCTTTTTGGAGATCCGGCAACTGGTACAACTTCAAAAAAATATGTTTGGGACGAAACTGCCGGAGCTGTCTGGGGCAATGGTGGTTACCTGGGTAACACTTCGCCAGGTTGGTGGACTAATGACAAAGCATCGATGGATGGAAATGATCCGGACTATGGCTCAAATGGTTACCTGGTATTCTCGTTGTCGGGTTTGACTCTGAAAAAATCGAATGCTGCTGGTACAAAAACAGAAACAGGTACGGCCGCTCTTGATCTTGCTGCGATAACTAAAGATGGTAACGGCGCTGTTTGGGCAAGTGCCAAATTGAACACTAAAAATGTAACTGTACTTAAAGGAGTTGCTCCAAACGGGGGAAATGCTCCTATCTATTCTTATGATATTCTGAAACTAACCAACTCAAAACTTGTACTGGCCTGGCCCGAACCAGGTGCAGGTGCATGGGGAACAGCTTGGTTTTGGATGTTTAGAACTAGCAATTAGTTTTTGTAGTTAAGAATAACCAAGAGGGCGAGTTTGTAACTCGTCCTCTTTTTGTATCACAATATTGATTTTTTATGTAAGATTTGTTTACTTTCAAGTACCCTGAGTTAATAAAGCCGGTTGAGATGAATATAATTAAGAATTGGGTTGTTATCTTACTATTGTTTCTGGGTTCCTGTCAATCAGGAGTAAACTTTTCTATTCTGGGCAATTTACCTGATAAAACTTATAATGGCGAAATTATCTACCTTGTTCCGATCAATAATCCTATAAAGAGTTATGTCGATTCAACGATTGTAACCAATGGTGTTATTACATTTGAAAGTTCTGTTACTAAACCCGAAATTTGTATAATCCGCGCCAAACCTGTGCTGCGCTATAATTTAGAAGAATTGCTTATTGTTCGGGAACCAGGTAATCTGACCGTGAAGCTCGATAAAAGCAGTTCGGTTCACGGTACCCCGCTTAACGATTCGCTTCAATACTGGAAAGAAAGAAAAATGCGGTATGATTTCGTGAATGCTGAACTGATTAAGCGGTTTCGCGAATCAAAAGATGACATCGAAAAGCAAATTCTGAAAGCGAAGCAAGATTCGTTGATGGCGCTTTCCAATCAGTTTCATTTCAATTTTGTACTGAGAAATAAGGACAACATTGTCGGGCAATTCGTTCAGAAAATAATGGCCGGATCATTCACCGACGACCAAAAACAGGTGTTGAAAAGCCTCCCCTAACCCCTCCGAAGAAGGGGAATATCTGGTGCGTCTTGGACAAATAATTAAACTAAAATCGAAAACAGATTACCAATAACAGAAACAAAAGGAACCAAAGGAACAAGAGGGAGAGATGGTGAAGACAAACAAATATGAATGGTTAATTATGGCAGGACTGCTGGTAGCAAATTTCCTGTTTTTTCAGTTGACCTATCCGTATCATCTTTTCCTGAAAGAGCAAATTCAATTGTTTCTTTTTACTCCCGGTTATTTCCTTTCTTATTTTGCCAAACCTGCGTGGTTGGCTGGTTATGTAGGCGATTTCCTTACCCAGTTTTTCTACCTCAAAGGCGGCGGTCCAATTGTTCTGTCGTTGCTGTTGGGCCTCGAATGGATTGTCGTTCGGGCTGTCCTGCGCCGGTTAACGCAGAGCTCTTTTTCAGGCTTATGGGCCTTGTTGCCGGTTGCTGTTGATTGGTCGCTGCATTGCAATACGCTGCATAGTCTTTCAGGTTCAATAGGTTTTATCCTGACTCTGATTCTTTTTTTAATTTATTCCAAAGTCGCGAATAAGTGGCTTTCATGTTTCTTTTTGGCGCTGTTCTCGGTGTCAGGCTATTGGTTGGCGGGAAGTTCATTTCTTCTTTTTCCATTGTTGGCTCTACTTCACGATTTTCATAACCAGCGAGCTGGCTGGCTGAAATGGATTCCGGCTTTTATTCTTATTTTTTCCATTCCTTTGGTTTTGCGCCACCATTATTTGCTCACTTCCCGTCAGGCGTTTATTTACCCGGCTTTCAGTTCAAAATATTTGCTTTTGCCAGCTTCGGCCTTATTAGCAGCGACTCTGGCATTTGCATTTAGACGCTTTGAGTTGACTTACCCGAAACGTATTGCAGGCTTTATTTCTGCATCTTTCCTGCTTGTTTTGCTTGCTGGCATCTGGACCCAGGCCAATTTTATATTCGAAAAGATATTGGCGCTCGATAACGAAACGTATTTTGGAAATTCAGATAAAGTTATTGAGTTGGCTAAAAAGTATAAACTGAATAGCAATCAGGCGACATATTTTACCAATATGGCTTTGGTGCAGAAAGGTCTTTTGTCCGAAAAGCTGCTCGATTTTTACCAGCCGTTTTCGCTCGGTTTGATTCCGCCGGTAACTCCTGAACAAAACTGGCAGTCGATTTTTGTCAGCAACGAAGTGTTTTACCTGATTGGCGATATGAACATGGCCCAGCATTCGGCTATGCTTGGAAATACCTTTTCTCCTTATCAGCGCAGCTCGCGTATGATGCGGCGTTTGGTCGAAATTAATCTGGTGACAGGCGATTCGGCTGCTGCAACAAAATATTTGCGCATTCTTTCAAAAACCCTGTTTCATCGAGTATGGGCCGAAAAGCAATTGATGATGCTTCAGACTGGCAAGGCTGAAAATTGGCTCATTGCAAAACGCAGGCAAATTACAAATGCCGACATACTTCGGAAATCGAACGATTACCTGTCGTCTTTGAGGTTTCTGGCAGAACAGCATCCCGACAATGCTTTGGCTGTCGATTACCTGCTTTGCTATTTGCTCATGAATAAAGATTTGAAAAACTTCCGCGAAAATTACGACCGCTTTTGCCTGAACTTGAACCGGAAAGCACCGAAAGTTTATGCCGAAGCTTTGCTGGCTCAGCTGGTGGCTTCGGACGCATCGCAAGACGAAGTGATGAAATACAACATCGATGCTAAAACCATCAAACAGTTTGCCGAATATACCAACGAATACGATAAATCGTCGGGCAACAATAAAGCTTTAAGCGGAAAATTTGCCCGGACTTATTGGTTTTATTACCACTTTGCACAATTTCAGAAAAAATGAGGTATTGGATTGGATTCATACTAGCGCTTGTGATTTTTTCGTGCGGTGGTCCCGAAAATGCAAAAATCAACCCGGAATATCCTCCGGTTTATCCCGATTACATCAATGTTTCCATTCCGCAAAATATTGCCCCGCTTAACTTTTTGCTTCGCAATCATCCCGAAAAGCTTCATGTTTCCATTACTGGAAGAACCGACTCAATTTCAGTTGACGGCGAGTACAAAATAGACATTCCGCAGAAGAAATGGGCTCGGTTGCTTTATGAAAATACCGGCGACAGCTTGTCGGTTAAAGTTTTTGCACAGAATAATGGCGAATGGATTCAGTATAAAATATTTAAATGGTATGTAAAAGCTGACAAAGTTGATGCGTACCTCAGCTACCGCCTGATAGAACCGGGTTACGAGGTTTGGAACAAGATTCAGATTGCAGAACGCAATGTGGAGAGCTTCGATCAACGAATTTTGGCCGACAACAACCTAACTAACGGAAGCTGCATGAACTGCCACATTCACGGCAACCATGATGGGAAATTATCGATGTTTCATCTTCGTGGCGAAAGAGGCGGAACCATCCTGAATAAAAATGGTCAGCTTCGGAAAATAAATACCCGCGCCAAAGGAATGCTGTCGAATGCAGTGTATGGCGACTTTCATCCATCGGGACGCTACGGCGTATTTTCAACCAACATCATTATTCCTGAATTACATGCCAATCGTTCTGACCGACTCGAGGTTTATGATAAGGCTTCCGATTTGGTTGTTATCGATTTTGATTCGGACAAAGCCATTACAACGTCGTTTCTGGCCGACTCAATGGCATTTGAAACTTTTCCGGTATTTTCGGCTGATGGAAATTGGATTTATTTCTGCTCTGCACCCAAAGTCGCTTTGCCCGACAGTATCAAATCGTTGAAATACAGCATTTGTCGGGTGGTTTTCGATGCTGTGAAAGGTGAAATCGGCGATAAAATTGATACCTTGTGGAATGCCCGAAAAATGAGCGGGTCAGCGTGCCACCTGAAAGCTTCGCCCGACGGAAATTACCTGTTGTACACTGTTGCCGACTATGGAACTTTTCCGATCTGGCACCGCGAAGCCGATTTGCAATTGATGAACCTGAAAACGGGCGAAATAGATAAGCTGAGAGGCGTAAATGGACCGAACTCCGATTCGTATCACAGCTGGTCGTCGAACAGTCGCTGGTTTGTGTTTGCCAGCAAGCGCGACGACGGCATTTATGGCAAACCGTATTTTTGTTACATCGAAGCTTCAGGAAAAGCGCATAAGCCCTTTGTGTTGCCGCAACGCGATCCTGAGGCGTATGACTATATGTTGAAATCGTTTAATATTCCTGATTTATCGGCCACTCCGGTGCCTTTCGATGCAAAAGATATCGAAAAAGTGTATTGGGGACAGGATGCTGAGCAGGTAAAATGAAAAACTAACTAGTATGAAATACATTTCTCTTGACAAACTATTCTCGCTGACCTTCGGACTTCTGGTCTTTTGGTTTTTTGCCTTTCTGTATCCTTTCCATCTGAATTATCAGGAGCAATACCAGATGTTCCTGTTTTCATCAGATTATTTTCAGAATTTCTTTTCAAAGCCTGGAGGAATAAGCGATTACATCGGGAATTTCTTTACCCAGTTTTATTTCTATTCCAGGTTAGGCGCAGTTATAATTGCTGTTTTGCTCGTTCTTTTGCAGCGTGCAGTTTGGTTTATTTCGCGAAAAATAGGTGCAAAATCGGTTTTCTTTCCCCTCACGGTCATTCCTTCCTTGCTTTACTGGGGATTGCTTTGCGACGAGAATTATTTGCTTGGAGGGCTAATCGCCTTATTGTTGGTTGCAGGTTTTATTACCATTTATACGTTGCTTAAATCATCAAAAATCAGGTCGGCCTTCGTCTGGATTTCTATTCCGGTTTTGTTTTGGATGGCAGGCGGTGCTTTTCTCTTGTTACCCGTGTTTGCATTAGCTTACGAAATCCTGAAACGCGAATCGAAAATCGCTGAGCTTTCGGTCTGGTTTGTCGTTTCCGCCGTGTTGTCGTACGCCATTCCAACGCTTTGCAAGGCTTGGTTCTTGCAGTATCCGTTGAGAGAAGTTTGGATTGGAACGAATTATTTCCGCTTCCCGGTAAATATTCCGGTTTCGGTGGGGATCATCGTGCTTTCTGTTGTGGTCATTCCGTTTGCCGTTTTTTATTTGTCGAGGTTTATCCGGAAGGACAAGTCGACAGCCTTGATTATTGGCCAGGTCATCTTTTTGTTTTTCGGCGGTTATTTTTTGATTAGTCATTCGGCTGACATGAGCAAGGAAGAGGTGATGGCCTACGACTTCAACTGCCGGATGCGCCGCTGGGACCATATCATTGCCATGGCCGACAAGAAAACTCCGACGACACCGCTTTCGGTAACTTGCCTAAATCTGGCGCTGGCCAAGGAAGATTTACTTGGCGAACGCATGTTCAACTATTTCCAGAAAGGCATTGGCGGTTTGCTGCCCGATTTCGTGCGCGATTATACCATCCCGATGATTGCCGGTGAAGTTTATTATCATTTGGGGTTTGTGAATACTGCACAGCGCTATGCTTTTGAGGCCATGGAAGCTTTGCCCGATTACCAAAAGAGTTCGCGCGCCATCATGCGCCTGGCCGAAACCAACATCATCAACGGAAATTATGCCGTTGCCGAAAAATACCTGCATTTGCTTCAGAAGACATTTTATTACAAGCACTGGGCCGACAATGCGTTGGCCACGATGAAGGACGAGAAATTGATTTCGCAGCATCCTGAGTGGGGGCAGCTGAGGAAGTACCGCACACAGGAGGATTTTCTCTTCAGCGAAGGCGAAAAAGATATGATGCTGGGAATGCTTTTCAAACAAAACCGCGAAAACAGGATGGCTTTCGAATACCTGATGGCCTACACGCTGTTAACCAAAGATTTGAAACATTTTCTGCAATATTTTCCGCTGAGCGAATCACTGAACTACCGGTCGATTCCGAAAAGTTACCAGGAAGCGCTGTTCTACGCCTGGATGAGCACCAACAAAGATAGTTCGCGCGATATTCCGTATCCAGTCAGCAATGGCGTGAGGCAACGGTTTCAGCTGTTTCAGAAAATGCCGGGACAGGCGAATACACCTTCGTACAAAAATGATTATTCCGACACTTACTGGTATTATCTTTATTTTGTAAACTAACTGATTATGAGTAAACTTAGCATATTTCATCTTGTGTTTTTTCTGGGTGTTTTAGCCGGATGTGGCGGGAAAATAACTCCGGGCGATGTTTCCAAAGAGAAGCCAAAACTTTTCCCCGATTATGTGGACGTGACCATTCCATCAACCATTGCGCCGCTGAATTTCAAGGTACAGGGCGACTATTCGGCCATCGACGCCGTTTTCGAAGGGAAAAGTGGCAAATCCATTCATGTTCAGGATAGCAAGGAAATCTGTATTCCGGCGTCGGATTGGAGCAAGTTGCTTGAAGCCACCAAAGGCGACAGTTTGAAAGTAACTGTATCGGTGAAACAACACGATCGCTGGAAACAATACGCTCCGTTCCGGATTCATGTGAGCGAAACGCCCATCGATTACGGACTGGTTTACCGCCTGATTGCTCCGGGCTACGAGGTTTACAGCAAAATGGGTATTTATCAGCGCAATCTCTCCACGTTCGATCAAAGTCCGATTGTCGAAAATACATTGATCCCCGGAAGTTGTGTCAACTGCCATTCATTCAAGCTTACCGATCCGAAAAACATGAATTTTCATGTTCGCGGAAAGAAGGGGGGAACCGTCCTGATTACCGATGGAAAAATGAACGCACTGAATACCAAAACCGACAAAACCATGTCGAATTTCGTTTATCCGTTCTGGCATCCGTCGGGCAATTACCTGGCTTATTCGGTGAACAATACGCATCAGGTTTTTCACGAAGAAAAAGGCAAACGCGTTGAAGTAGGCGATGTGGCTTCGGATGTGGTTGTTTACGATGTGAAGAAAAACGAGGCGTTGGGCACCAAACTCTTGATGCAGGACAGTATTTTCGAAACATTTCCTTCGTTTTCGCCTGATGGAAAATCACTTTATTTCTGCCGTGCAGCCCACAAAAAGATGCCGGCACAATACAACGAAGTACGCTACAATCTTTGCCGCATAACTTTTAATCCTGAAAACGGAACATTTGGCACCAAGATCGATACCCTATTTAACGCCGCGGCAATCAATAAAAGTGTCACCTTTCCGCGCCCGTCGCCTGATGGAAAGTACATCATGTTCACGCTGGTTGATTACGGAAACTTCTCGATTTGGCACAAGGAAGCCGATTTGTACCTGCTCGACTTGAAAACCGGGCAAACCCGCCGCATCGACGAAGTGAACAGCGACAATACCGAAAGTTACCACTCGTGGTCGTCGAATTCGCGCTGGTTTGTGTTCAGCAGCCGCCGCATCGATGGTTTATATACCCGTCCGTTTATTGCTTACCTCGACGAGAACGGGAAAGCGCGGAAGCCATTCCTTTTGCCTCAGGCAAATACCGATTACTACGATCAGTTGCTTTACTCATTCAATATTCCTGAATTTGTTAGTGGAAACGTTGAGGTTGATCCGAATCAGGTTGATAAACTGCTTGACTCAGGAATCAAAAAGGTGACATTCAGAAGCCTCCCCTGATTTTTCTAAGGAAAGACGACAAAAAATACGATAAATCATTTGCCAACAATAAAAATACAACTAGGTTTAAAACGCGTTTGAGATGAGAGAAGGAAAAATAAAAGTGAATCAGGGAGCAATGATAAAACCTCAATATCAGATTTTTAAATCGAAAGGTACTGGTGCGTTCGAAATGCAGTTGACTGATTGTTTGAACCGTTTTCAGCTGTTTCTGGAAGCCAACCCGACACAAAAAACATTTATAGTCCGCGTTTTTATTGCCGCCAACAATCAGGAACAGTTCAGCAGCCGCTCAAAATGGATCAAGGAACAGCCAAAAGTTGTGAATGCTCCCATTAGCGTTTTGGCTGAAGCGCCCGAATTACCTGAACTGGTATTGATTGAAGTAGGGTTTGTCAGTTCTTCCAGTCATCGGGTTGAATACGGGAGTGCTGCTGGTATTTCGTATTGCAAAATCGAATCATCGGGCTATTCCGAATATTGGCTGGCCGGTGTTGAAGGCGAAGAAGAAACGCTTACTGAAAATGCCCGAAATGCTTTTGCCCGTTTGCTTCAGGCCTTTTTGCATTTGGGCATTGGTTTTAACCAGATTTACCGGCAATGGAACTATGTGGAGCAGATCTTCGGTATCCAGGAAATTGAAGGAAAATCGCGCCAGAATTACCAGGTTTTTAACGAAGCCCGTGCCGAATATTACTCCAAATACCGCACCATTTCTGGCTTTCCGGCAGCTACAGGAATTGGTACCGCCTTTAATGGAGTGACCATTGAATGCATGGCTGTTGAGTGCGACGACGAAGTGAAGACCATTGCCATCAGCAATCCGAAGCAAACCAATTCGTATAAATACGGGCAAGAGGTTTTGAAAGGCGAACCGCAGAAAAGCGGCAGGCAAAATCAACCTCCACAATTCGAACGCGCCCGTTTAATGACCAACGGCGCATCGTCGCGCTTATTCGTGTCTGGAACTGCCTCTATCATTGGGCAGGAAACTATTGGCATCGAAGATGTTGTGATGCAAACCCGCGTGACGATTGCCAATATTCAATCGCTGGTTAGCGAAGAGAACCTTCGTGTTCACTATCCTGAATTGGATGCTGTTCCGGATAAGTACGTCTATGTTCGGGTATATGTGAAGTATGACGAAGATATTCCTGTTGTAAAAGCAATCTGCTCGGGACATTATAAGGATGTTCCGGTAACCTTTGTTCAGGCTGATATTTGCCGTGCTGATTTGCTGGTGGAGATTGAAGCTGAAATGGTAAGCTGAAAGCCTCCCAAAAGAAGCCTCCCCCAAACCCCCTCCGAAAGAGGGGAGAAAGAACAGCCCCTCCCAGCCTCCCCAAGGGGGAGGAGAAAAAACGGTTCCTATCGCATTAACTTTTAATGTTCATATTCAAATCTTATTCGTTGCGTTCTTTTAAGTTTCCGGGGAGATATAGTGGGGCTTCCTCTTTCTCTCTTCAATCCAATGATTGATTGATAAATAACTGCGAAAATTCAACTAATTGTTTTATTTACAAAAAGACTTGATTAGATTTGTATTTATAAACGTTGAAGATTCTCCTAAAATACAATAAACGTAAACTTCATTGAAAATGAAACACCTTAAACTTACCCTGCTTGCCTTAATAATTGCTGGCTTATCGTTCTCGGTTCAGGCCAAAGTTCTGTCGTACAAAAAAAACAGCGACGGCGTTACCTGCACGCTGGATAAAGGCCTGATGAAAGTAAAACTTTGCTTCGACAACATGGTTGAAGTTAAGTACACCACCTTGCCGCTTTTTATCGAAAAGCCCTCGCTGGTAATTACCAACGACTTTAAAACCGCTCCCGGATTTTCGGTTTCTGAAAATGAAAATGAACTTGTGCTAACGTCTTCGAAGCTGAAAGTTGTGATCAACAAGCAAACCAATGCCATCAAATACACCGATTTGGCCGGAAATACGGTATTAGCTGAAGATGATCAGCAAAACAAAGTGATGACCGAAGCCAATGTTGCCGGAATCGATGTGTACAACTGTTCAACGCAGTTCCTGTCACCGGCCGACGAAGCGCTCTATGGTTTGGGTTGCCATCCTGAAGACTCACTTTCAATTAATTACAAAGGCCGAAATCAGGAAATGGCGATCCGTTACATGACCGGCTCAATTCCCGTGATGCTTTCGACCAAAGGCTATGGTCTTTTCTGGGACAACTATTCGGTATCGAACTTCTATGGTAGCGAAGCCGGAAACACCAAATACAAATACGTTTCTGAAAGCGGCGACAAAGTGGATTATTACTTTGTTTATGGCCCCGATTTCGACAAGGTTATTTCTACATTCCGCAATGCAACCGGAAATGCGCCGATGTTCCCGAAATGGGCATTTGGCTTGTTCCAGTCGCAGGATCGGTATAAAAGTCAGGCCGAAGTTTTGTCGGTGAAAGACGGTTACCGCAAAAACAATATTCCGGTCGACTGTATTGTTCAGGACTGGTTTTACTGGGAACCCAACGTCATTGGCTCGCACGTGATGTGGCCCGAACGCTACCCAAATCCGAAAGCCATGGTTGACGAGCTGCACAATGCCAATATCCACGCCATGATTTCGATCTGGCCGGTATTCTCTGCCGGAACGAAAACTTTCGATCAAATGACCCATTCAGGAAACATGACCGACATCCGCTGGATGAACGTGATGACCAATATTCTGGATTATTACTACGATGCGCACAGTCCGCAAGCCCGCGATTTGTACTGGAAACAGGCCTACGACAGTTTGATTAGCCGTCACGGCTGGGATGCCTGGTGGGTTGACCAATGCGAACCCGACAATGGCAACGTTGGCGACCCGAATTTCATGGATTTGCGCCGCAAAAGCCATTTCTCGATTGGCCGCGGAATCGATTATATGAACACCTTCTCGCTGGAACATTCGACCGGTTTGTACGAGCACTGGCGGAAAGATATTCCTGAAAAACGCCCGGTTTTTTTGATTCGTCAGGCTTTTGCCGGTCAGCAACGAAACTCTGCCATTTTGTGGTCATCGGACATTACCTGCACCTGGAATGCGTTTAAAAACCAGGTTCCACAGGGAATCAATGCCTGTGCTTCGGGTATTCCATACTGGACTTCGGATATTGGCGGATACCATTTCCATTGGCAGGCTCCCGATTGGTCGGCTCCAATTAACCGCGAATTGTTTACCCGCTGGTTCCAGTTTGGTACGTTCAGCCCGGTTTTCCGCATACATGGCAAAGGCGAACGCGCCATTTTCTCGAACAACTGGGATGCTCCAACGAAAGCCATCCTGATGAAATACGACAACCTGCGTTACCGCTTGTTGCCCTACATTTATTCGCTCTCGTGGAAAGTAACCAACGAAGGTTATACCATCATGCGTTCGCTGGGCTTCGATTTCAGGAACGATGAAGGCATCAGGAATATTCCTGATCAATATATGTTTGGCCCGGCATTCCTCGTAAATCCTGTAACCGAACGCATGTACAGCCTGCCAAACAGCAAGGACATCAAGAAAGTACGCAAAGTTTATCTGCCTAAATCGGTCAACTGGTACGATTTCTGGACGGGCAAGCTCATTCCTGGCGGACAAACCATCGAAGCCGGCGCTGCCATCGAAACGCTTCCGCTTTACATCAAAGCTGGTTCGATTGTGCCGATGGGACCATACCTTCAGTATGCAACCGAGAAAGTTGCCGACCCGATTGAATTGCGCGTTTACACCGGTGCTGATGCTGATTTTGTGCTGTACGAAGACGAAAACGACACCTACAATTACACGAAGGGCAACTATTCCACGATTGCTATCAACTGGAACGAAGCTTCAAAAACTTTGACCATCGAGGACCGCAAAGGCGAATTTCCGGGAATGTTGAAAGACCGTTCGTTCCTCGTGGTGTGGGTAACTCCGAAAAACGGGAATGGTGTTGAGCCAGCCAAAACTGCTGAGACCGTTCAGTATTCAGGAAAAGAAGTTTCTATTACAAAGAAATAAATCAATTGGCATAAGCGTTTAACCGCATTAATTCGCAGTGTCAAAATCAAATTTCAACTCGAAGGAGTTGACTGTGATTGACTCCCGGTGAAGTGAAACGTAACTGGAGGATGCAAAATACTCAGGCGCAACAACCCTGAAAGGGTTGAATTATAGGGTATCCCCATTGTATTTGTTAATATCCGGACAGTTCGAGATTAACCTTGGAACTTCATTTCGCGACACTAGGTTGTAGATTCAGGCGGTATTAGAACAAACTGTTTTTAGAGGTTTCACTATTGAGTGAAACCTCTAATTTTTTCAGAATGTTTTTGCACTTTTGTAAAAGACTACAAGCCTAACCGATCATGAAAAGACTAACCCAATTTACCGCCCTAATTTTTTTAATAATATTTTCTTTATTCTCATTTTCAAATGCTTCTGAGAATAGGGTGAAGCCTGATTTTATCTCTTTGTCCGGCGTAGTTCTAAAATCCGGTAATTCAGTTAATTCCGAAGGTAAAATAACAAAGGTTGAAACGCCTGTTTTGCATTTCTATCGTACGAAAAATGCGACTGGAACCATTTTACTTTTCCCGGGAGGCGAATACAACGTTTTGAATATCAAAAACCAGGGCGAAAAAGTGGCTCAGTTTCTGAATACGGAAGGTTATGACGTAGCTGTACTCGAATACACCATTGGGTCAAGTGATTCCCGCAACGTGGCATTGACCGATGCGTTGAAAGCTATTCGAAAACTGAAACCGGACGTAAAACCTTTTAGCCTGAATAACAAGCAGATGACTTTGTTGGGAATTGGTTCAGGCGGACATTTGGCTGCTCGCGCTGTTCAACGCCTGTTCGAAAAAGAGCAACCCGATAAGCTGATCTTGATTTCGCCAGCCTATCTGGATGAAACCCTGAAAGGCACCGTTTTTCCGGCTGTGATGCCTCCGCTTCAGCCAAAAGCTCAGCTTTTGGTAACTTTTGCTGCCGACGAAAACAAGGAATTGGTTCGCTGCGGACAGGAATATGCCAAAACCTGGAAAGGCTATGATGGTCAGGCAACTTTCAGTTTGAATGCTGATCGTAAGTTCTTCGTAAACAGTGATTTTAATCCACTGGAGGAAAGCCAAAATCTACAGGCACAAATCAAAGCTTTCCTGAAATCAAAACCTGAAGAAATAACCCAAGCTCCAAATCCGGCGACAATTCCGGTGGAAGGGTACGCCAAAAAGCGCCATGCCGAAAAGGCGGAACTACTCAAGACCAATAAATACGATTTGCTGATGTTCGGGAATTCGATCACCCATAACTTCGAGAAACCCGAATATCAACCCATCTGGAATCAGTTTTTTGCTCCACGAAATGCCCTCAATTTGGGAACAAGCGCCTATCGCACCGAAAACCTGATCTGGGAAATTCAAAACCTGCCGCTGGAAAATCAATCGCCCAAAGTGGCTATTGTCGAAATTGGCACCAATAACATCGACGAGAAAAATTACCCAACCAGACACACCGCAGGCCAACTTGCCGGTGGCATTGAGACCATCGTGAGACTTTTGCGCGAGAAACTTCCGCAGACTAAAATCATTGTCATGCGTTGTTTCCCGGGTTGTTACGGCGGGCCAAACCCAACCTCGCACCGGGCCATTTTGGAACGAGCTTCGGATTTGGTTTCGAAGCTGGCCGACAACAAAACCATATTTTACTGCGATGTCAATCATGTTTTTCTGAATCTGGATGGCTCTATCAATCACGACCAAATGCCCGACTGGCTGCATCCGAGTCCGGCAGGAGCGAAAGCCTGGGCGCAGGCTATGGAGCCGTTGTTATCGCAACTCATGGGGGACAAATCGCGCGATACCGATATTCCGGCAAATACGGCCATTGTTCCGGTCTCGAAACTCGAAAACGACAGTTACAACTGGTGGGATCGCCATGCCGAGGTTTTGCGGGTGAAAGATTCGATCAATCCGGAGATTGTGCTGATTGGCAATTCGATCACCCATTTTTGGGGCGGCGAACCCAGACTGAAATATGCCGATGGGAAACCGCGCAAACCCAATGGCCCCAATGCCTGGGCATCGGTGTTTGCCAATCATCGGGTGCTGAACATGGGCTTTGGATGGGACCGCACGCAAAACGTGCTTTGGCGGCTCGATCATGGCGAAATCGATGGGCTTCACCCTCGAACGATCATCATGCACCTGGGCACCAACAACACCAGCGAAACGGCTAATGCGCGCATGAACTCGGCTACTGAAATAGTGGAAGGAATCCGTGCCGTTTGTATGCGCCTGCGTTCTAAAGTTCCGGGAGCGCATATTGTGCTGATGAAAGTCTTCCCGCGGGAAGAAAAACCGGATCATCCGCGTCGTATCTTGATTAATGAGATAAACAGGCAACTGGAAATTTTTGCCCGCGAGAATAACATCGATTTGCTGGATATTGGCCCGAAAATGCTTGCTCCCGACGGCACGTTGCCGAAAGAAATAGCCAACGACTTTTGCCATCCGACCGAAAAAGGCTATCAGATTTGGGCCGACGAAATCAGACGATTTGTTGACGAACCTTGATGCTTTATACCAGTTCACTAAACAGACGGTGCGATTTTAAAGTTAAGACCCTGAGAATGGTGTATTTCAAAAATCTAAGGTGCCTTCCTTGTATTTTCGTATGAAATTTAGTTTTCACCCAGTCAGTATACAGAGGGCGAAAAGATTGGCGAACAGTGCTGAAAACTATCGGAGAGCCATGACAAATCAGGTTAACAGCCGACCGCAGTGAAGTAACAGCCTATGAACTTGTCGAACGTTTTGATTAAGGCGGTGGATAAAAACTGGAATCGCTGGCCGACAATAAAATCGAGCTTTTCGGTAAGTGGAACTGGTGGTGTAGCAGGAGTTTGGAATGGCAATCCGCAGTCGTTCGTCTCGTTTCGATCCAACAAAGTGAGGTTGTTCTACTGGAAAGTAATGGTTGTCCTGGTTTCAGGCTTTGAAAAAGGCACATCTCGCTTATTGCAACTTCCTTTGGATTGGTAAAATATCCGAAAGTGATTTGGATGGAATAAATCTGAGTTAAAATGAGTCATCATTTCATTATAAAAGCCTGGCGAAAATACATTTCACCAGGCTTTTATAGTATATTTTGCAGTTTTATTTTACCAGTTTGGCATCTTCCATAATTACTTCGTAGGCATATCCATAGCCAAAATCTTTGTTCAAGGTAATCGTTCCCTCAAAAGTAACAATATCGTCAACAGCCACTTTGTCGAGTGTGGTAATTGTCAGGTCGAAATGATCGCCTTCTTTGGTCCCATCCTGGATATGCACCCAGTTTTTCCCCATCACTTCATCGTTCACTTTTACTACCTGGCCTTTCATTTTTATCTTTTTCCCTGAAAAGTTGCTTTTGCTGCTGTAAAGTTTGGCTATTGCTAAACCAGGTTCAACAGGAGCTACCGAAATACCTGCTTTTTCAACTACCGAAACTTTGCCCATTGTATTTCCATGAGGATTTTTCATGGCCTGCCCGGCTAAAGCCGGCTGAGAACTCAAATCCTGAACGAAATAAATAGTTTCAAAATCACGGTTTAGTTCTTTACTGTGAAAGTTCTTCATTTCCAGACCTTCTCCATAATAGTACGTTTGCCCGGGAGCAGCCTCTAGTTTATTTACAGCAATCCAGTTTTCGGATCCGTTTTCGGCAACTTTCAGGTAAGTATATTGGGTCGACTGGATTACTTCCGTAACCTTCACTTCATGCATCCCGGCAGGTACGGCCTGATTTTGAGCTGTTGGCACCTTATTTTTTTTAACACACCCAGTAAACGTAAGAAGTAGGATAAGAATAGCAATTAATGATTTCATGATTTATTTTTTATAGTTTTCATTTTTTTGTCTGTCGTGAAAATGCTGAAAGCAAAATTGTTAGAAGTCAAAACAACCTTCGGTTCATTTGGTTTCAATTTTAGTTGATTTTTCTATCGTTCTGCTTTGTTTTGACATAAATCAACCGAAAGCTAATAAAAACCAGGATTGAACTGAAATTTCTGTATGCTAAAATCATTTGAAACAATAATCAGTTTGCTTTTGTATTTAAAGTTCCTAATGTTACGTCTCCTGTTTCGAGATGATCCCCGAAATTTCAGTAGGACGCTGTTGCAGGACCGACCTTCAGGGAAATCGCTTTTAAAAGTTTCAACAGGAAAGCGACTTGAGCTTGTGTGCTGTCAGGCACAAAATGTGGGTAGAATGAGAATCCGTTAGGTATTTCGTCCCGTACGGGACGAGATTCAAACCCGGCTATATTGTTCTACCCACATCAAATGCCTAACGGCATTTCTAAAAGCGATTTCCCTGGACCGACCTTTCCACAAAGTAAAAAATTGAAAAAAAATCGTATTCTGCACAGGACAAACACAGTTATTAAAATTAATACATTTACAGGCGAAAAAGATTACCCGGAACATGTTTGCAACTAAAGACGATGGTACTCAAGCCTTATGGAATGCTTTTCAAAAGGGGGAAGACAATGCCTTTGCCGGTATATACTATGCGTTCGTACAATCGCTTCTTACGTATGGCAGAAGACTGACTTCAGACCAGGATTTGTTGCATGATGCCATTCAGGAAATCTTTATTGATTTATACCAAAAAAGGAGTAAACCGCAGATTCCTATAAATAACCTTAAAGCATATTTACTGGTTGCTCTCCGTAACAGTATTCTTAAGAAAAAAGAACATCTCCGGAAATTCGAAGATATGAAAGACCCAAAAGGATTCTTCGAAAATTTCGATATAGAATACAGTTTCCAGGAACAACTTATCAAACAGGAAATATCAGAAGAAAATCATACGAAATTACAGAAAGCGATCATTGCCCTTTCGCCAGGACAAAAAGAAATTATTTATCTGAAATTTGAAGAAAACCTGGGGTATAAAGAAATCTCCGAATTAATGGGAATCACTGTCGATTCGGCCCGTAAACAGCTGTACCGTGCGCTGTTATCACTTCGGGAATCTCTTGCCAACGAAATTTTTCTCTCATTTTTTTATATTTTCCCGAAAAAAAACCTAAAAAACTGTCCATAAAAAAGATCTTTTCCGACCTTATAAAAAAAGGAAAGAAATGGGTGATTTTCTGAGTTACTTTGAGGACGAAAAGTTTGTTCGTTGGGTATATTCCTCCAATCCTGAGCTGGATTTGTATTGGGACATACGATTCAAAGAGCATCCGGAAGAAAAGGAAACTGTACTTCAGGCAAAGAAAATACTCCTGCAACTTCAACCTGTCAAAGAAAAGGAAAATCCGGAAGAAGCTATACGCATCTACTCGAAGATTATACAAGAGATCAATAACGGAAAAAAACACCATTCCCGGGGGAAAATACTCTTTCCGTTGATGCGGTATGCCGCGGTCGCCGTTTTTTTCCTTTCCCTTGGGGTTCTCCTGCACTATCAAATGGGGAAACAAACCTTCAAATTTGATTCAGATATAGCTATTAACAGTAATACTGAAGCTCAGCTTATGCTGGCCGATGGACAGAAGATTGCTATCAAAACCAAAGAATCGATGGTTGAATACAAACCGAACGGGAAGATTGTTATCAATGAAAAAGATACCATTAATAACCAGGCAAATACTAAAGAATCTGAAATGAATCAGCTTATTGTTCCTTATGGCAAGCATTCATCTATTCGGTTGCCTGACGGAACTATGGCTTACCTCAATGCAGGGTCGCGACTGATCTACCCGTCTGCATTTCCTGGAAAGAAAAGGGAAGTTTTCCTGTTGGGGGAAGGGTACTTTGAAGTGTCGCACAATCCTCAAAAACCATTTATTGTAAAAACCAACGATATCAGCGTAGTTGCCCTGGGTACAGTATTTAACGTTTCGGCCTATCCTGCTGATCAAACGATAGAAACTGTTTTGGTTAATGGTAATGTTGTTATCCGCGACAATTCGTTCCATATTTTCGACAAAGAGTTGGCACTAAAACCCAACGAGATGGCATTGTTTAATCGTGAAACACTGGAAACCACCAAACAAGTAACAAATACCGACGAGTATGTAGCCTGGCATAAGGGATACCTGAATTTTCAGAGCACTGATTTAAGCCGTGTAATCCTGAAAGTGGAACGATATTATAATATCAAAATTCTGCTGGACAATCCGATGTTGGGAACCCGACGTATCAGCGGAAAACTGGTATTAGAGGATGATCAGGAAAAAGTATTGGAAGCGCTGGCCTCAACAGCCAGGGTTGAACTCTTTAAAATAAACAAAAGTGCCTATGGATTAAAATAAAAAACCGGAAAGAATCCGACCTCTTCCCGGTTCAAAAATAAGTTTTTTGATTTTTCATTTAAACCTCTCAAAAGTATGAAAAAAAAGCTAATTGCAGCCCATTTCTTCAGGAATGGGTCAAATCTAATTTTGAAAAAAATGAAACTGACAGCACTCTTTTCATTTTTAGTTTTCCTCACTAGCTGGGGAACATCCTTATCCCAGACGACAAAACTGAGTTTACATTTGAGCAATGTTCCTATTCAGGAAATGATTTCTCAAATTGAAGATCAAACAGAATTTTACTTTTTGTACCAGGACGATGTCTTTCAAAAAGACAAAAAGATTACGATCCAGGTAACTGACGCTTCGGTTGAGTCTATTCTGCAACAGGCCGCAGAACAGGCAAACATTCAATACCGCATTATTGATCGCCAGATTATACTAATGCCGATGGGCCAAACAGAATTACCGGCTATCCTGAGGGGTCAAATAGCCAACCTGCAGCCACAAAAGAGACCCATCAGCGGTATAATAAGAGATTCAAAAGGATCGCCACTTCCGGGCGTGAGTATTGTAATCAAAGGGACCAGCACAGGGACCATATCTGATGTCAATGGGAATTTCAATCTGATGATTCCCTCTGAGGCTAAAAAACTGATATTTTCATTTGTCGGGATGAAAACTCAGGAATTTGAAGTTGGAAATCAGAAACAACTGGATATTGTGATGGAAGATGAGTCGGTAGGTGTTGACGAAGTTGTGGTGGTGGGTTACGGCGCTCAGAAAAAAGTAAACTTAACCGGTTCTGTACAAAGCATCACCAGTAAAGACCTGGTTAAGAGAAATGCCTCCAATACTTCAATAGCTATCCAGGGGCTGATGCCCGGAGTAACCGTTCAAACAAGTTCCGGACGCCCTGGATACGACGGAGCAGGAATCTTAGTTCGTGGTTACGGATCGTTGAACTCGTCGACATCGCCATTGGTTCTCATTGATGGTGTTGAAGGATATATGAACTTCCTGGATATGAACACCATTGAATCTATTTCGGTACTGAAAGATGCAGCATCTGCTTCCATTTATGGGTCCAGAGCATCCAACGGGGTTATTTTGGTTACTACCAAACGGGCATCGGAACAAAAACTCAAGGTAAATTACAACGGATATGTTGGATACAACACTCCAACCGAATTACCTGATCCGGTAAATGCCATAGAATACATGGAAGCAATCAACCAGGCAAACGTTAATGCCGGGGCGAATAAAACGTATTCTGACGATTTAATCAGCCAGTACAAAACACTTGGCGCCGATAACCTGAACCGATACGAAACAAACTGGAGAAAAGAAATCATCAGGAATAAAGCCTTTACCCACAATCATTCGGTAAGCATCTCCGGAGGGTCAAAAGACATAAGCATTTTTGCCAATGCCGCTTACTACTACCAGGATGGGAACATTTCGAATAATAATTACGATCGGAAAACATTACGAATGAATACAGATGCCCGATTGAATGATTGGATAAAAATTGGCGCTGACATCAACATTCGACAATCGGAAAGTATTAATCCGGCTCTTGATTCTCCTGAATCAATTATCTGTAAAGCAACTACATTCGTTCCAATATTCTCGGGTATCAACAGTGACGGGACCTGGGGGTACGGACAAAATGGCGACAACCCAATTGCCTCGGCAAAAGCATCGGGAATAAGCACTTCTACTTCACCCGAACTTGCCCTTAAAGGATTCATCAAAATGACCCCGTTCAAAGGATTCGAAGTGTTTACCAGCTACAGTTCGAACCGGCTCGAAACAAAAAGCGATTATTTTATTAACCCTTACGATACTTACGAATATGGCGTTTTCAAAACCACTTATCCGGCTTCGGGGACAGCCAAATCTGAGGGATGGAGCCAAACTATCGCCAACGAATTCAATGCACAGGCTTCTTACGAAAAACAATTAAAATCGCACTACCTGAAAGTGTTTGGCGGAATGCAGACTTCTGAAAAGAAAGGCCGTTCATTCTCAGCTACCCGCACTGGATTTGATTTTGCCGGATATGAAGACCTGAATAACGGTAACATTGCAACAGCATCCAATGCCGGTTCTCATTGGGACTGGACCATGCTTTCATTTTACTCCCGTATCAATTACAATTTCAAAGACCGCTATTTACTTGAGTTGAATGGCCGTTTGGATGCTTCTTCCCGTTTTACAGCTGCCAAACGTTGGGGATTCTTCCCTTCAGCATCAATAGGATGGAGAGTATCAGAAGAAGCGTTCTATCAACCAATCAAACACATCATCAACAATTTAAAAATCAGAGGATCTTACGGAACACTGGGAAACCAAGATCTCTCAATTAACGGATATGAACAATATTATCCCTATGCTGCAACAATTGGATCAGGATATGGATACTGGTTCGATAAAGCTTTGGGTTCTGGAGCAACACAGACTCAGGTTGCCAACGAAAAAATTTCATGGGAGAAATCGAGCCAGATGAATATCGGTATTGATGGCGATTTTATGAACTCCAGGTTAAGTGTTTCATTCGATTATTACATCCGCAACATTCACGATATGTTGCAACAATTCCCGATACCATTGTACGTCGGACTTTCTTCATCCTGGGAAAATGCCGGTTCAATGCGCAACAACGGATGGGACCTGTCACTCAGCTGGAAAGATAAGATTGGATCGTTAAGCTATTATATCACAGGAACATTGGCTGATGTAAAAAACAAGATTATCAACTTATACGGAAAAGAATATGTTGGGACTCAAATAACCCGTGAAGGGGGACAATTGGGTTCCTGGTACGGTTACCTTTCCGATGGTTACTTCCAGGACCAGGCTGAAATTGATTCGTCTCCGGTATACGGGACAAGGGCTAATGTGAAACCAGGGTACATCAAGTACAAAGACATTAGCGGAAAGGATGGAAAACCTGATGGGGTAATTGACGATAACGACCGGACTGTATTGGGAAACCCGTCAGCCCGTTATAATTATAGCCTAAATTTGGGAGCCGAATGGAAAAATTTTGATTTTACATTGTTCCTTCAAGGTGTTGGCAAAAAGGAAATTTATTATTCAAGCTATGGAGCACGCCCGTTCTATATTGGTCGTTCCATGATGCGAAACCAGCTTGATACCTGGACTCCTGATAACCGTAATGCAAAATTTCCGTTGCTGCTTATTGATGGCTCAGGAAGTAATCCGAACAACATCATATCCGACTTCTGGGTTAAAAGTGGAGCCTATATGCGTATTAAAAATATTGTAATAGGATATACCTTGCCTAAAGAACTGCTTGGAAAGACAAAAATCGAGAACGTCAGGTTCTATGCCAGTGGCCAGAACCTGTTCACTCTTACCAATGCTTATGAAGGTTACGACCCTGAAGAATCGGTAAGCAGCGGAAACTTTTACCCTTTGATGCAGACTTATACTTTCGGAGTTGACATTCGTTTTTAAAGATTCGACATTATGAAAAAGCTATTAATAAAAATATCAATCCTGGCAGCAATTTGCATTTCGTCTGTATCTTGCTCCGACTTTTTGGAAACAACCCCCAATGATTATTCTTCCACCGGATTTTATCAGTCCGAAGCAGCTATAAAAACTGGTGTTTCAGGAGTTTACAATTCCATTTACATCGACATGGGATACCTTTGTCCATTCAATGTATACATGGAACATTATACCGGCTTAGCCATGGAACGTGCAGAAAACAGTACTATTGGCGCCGGCGGTACGCTCAATCCCGACAATGCTGCAATACAAACATGGTGGACTTCTCTTTACAAAATTATTGCACGAGCCAACTCGCTAATCAGAGGGGCCGAGCCATATTTATCCACCCTGGGCGGCAAATCAAAACAATACCTGGCTGAAGCAAAAGTTTTACGCGCTTACGCCTATTATAACCTGATTGCTACCTACGGCGATGTTCCTTTCTTCGACAAACCAGTAAGCGTAGATGAATATAAAGTTACCCGCACTTCAAAAGTTACGATACTTGACTTTGTGCTGGCACAGTTGGAAGAAGCCGCCGCTGATTTGCCTTGGATAGCTACTGAACGGGGAAGGGTAGATAAAGCTGTTGCCTACGGACTTAAAGCCCGTGCTGCGCTTCTGGGAGGAAGCTTAAACTACGACGGGAAAGCGAAAGACTATTTTACTGTTGCTGCTGCGGCAGCAAAATTGGTGATCGGACAACGTAAGTTAGCTGCTAATTTCGACGATTTATTCAATAAAACCGGACAGGCCAAAGCTGATGTTCGGAATGAAACGCTTTTTGAGCTGATGTATTCCGACCAGGGAACCAAGAAATTCCATGTTATTGGTTTTGGTCAGGTTTCGAGGAACTATGGACAAACTGGCCGCCATCCTTCCGGATTGCTCGCCGATACTTATGAATGTACCGACGGACTTCGTATTGACGAATCGCCGCTGTATGATCCAAAAAAACCAGGAGTTAACCGCGACCCGCGTTTCAAAGCAACACTCTGGATGCATGGCGACACTGCTGTGGGTAATACCAAGGGGACTGATGCAGGAAAAGTTAAACTGGTACTGGACGCCTACAATCCAACAACTATGTTCTTTAATTACACCACCAATGCCTGGTATTCAGGTACCAATGCTGATATTAACAGCGCCGCTGCATGGACCAGCTTTGCTAATGCCGGTCTGGGATATATGTGGCGTAAATTCAGCTACGAAACAGTTGAATCGATTAGTGCAACAACTTGCGATGTGCCATTAATGCGTTATGCTGAAGTATTGCTTTCGTATGCCGAAGCAAAAATTGAACTGAATGAATTGGATCAAACGGTGTACGATGCAATTAACCAGGTTCGCAACCGTTCAAAAATGCCAAATGTAGCTGCGTCCCGAATGGGGAACCAGGATAAGATGCGTCAGCTGGTTCGTCGCGAACGTAAAGTTGAATTTGCTTTGGAAGGACTTCATTTTGTAGATATGCGTCGCTGGCAAATCGGTGACCTGGAAAACGAAGGCCCAAGCTATGGTTTCCCGGTAGCCTTAACCAAAGATTCGAAAGGATACCTGCTGACCGGAGGATATAAAGATGTTACTCCTGATATGGTACCAAACTTTAAAAAATCAGCGCGCCACGATTTGAACGATATTGCCAGCTATGATGCCTTTAAATCCAAATTAAAGGTTCGTGATGTCAATCGTTTCTGGGACCCAAAATTTGCTTTATGGCCAATCCCAACAGTGGAAAGAGATCGTAATCCTAATCTGGCTCAAAACGAAGGATATTGATACTTTTTGTAACAGCAGGGGAAGAAGAGTTTTCTTTATCCCTGCTGTTCCTTTTATCTTAAAATAACGTGAGTTCGATCTAAATACAACTGTAGTTTTCTGTAAATCAGTCATAAGTAACTTACTCTTACATCGAACTCACCTTAAAATAGCCGGTATCTCCAGGTAAAATTATATTTAATATGAAACGAAGAAGTTTTCTATCAGCGATATCAATCGGGAGTGGAGGAATGTTGCTTACAACTCCTTCTTTAGCACAAATGGCTCCAGTTATTCATTCAGAGAAGAAAAGAAATGCAGAACAATTACAGGCAGATGTGATTATTGCAGGAGGTGGTATGGGCGCTTGTGCTGCCGCTTTGGCCGCCTGTCGCAACGGGATGAGCGTAATCCTTACCGAAGAAACAGAATGGATTGGCGGGCAGGTTTCGCAGCAAGGCGTCCCTCTGGATGAACATCCATGGATCGAGACACATGGAGCGCCAGCTTCATACCGCGAATACCGGAAACGTATACGTGATTACTACAAGCGGAATTATCCGCTGACAGCCGATGCAAAAAATCGGAAAAACCTGAATCCCGGAGATGGGTCGGTTTCACTCCTTTGTCACGAACCACTGGTTACAGTAGCTGTACTTACAGAAATGTTGATGCCTTTTATCAGCGCCGGTAAATTGACTATCCTGACTGAATGCAAAATCAAGTCAGCCGACGTGGATGGCGACCTGGTAAAAGCAGTGGAAGCTTATAACCGAAAAACAAACCAGTCAGTTATCTTAAATGCTCCTTATTTTGTTGATGCTACTGAATGTGGCGACTTGCTTCCGTTAACCGGCACTGAGTATATTACCGGTACCGAGTCAAAAAAACAGACTGGAGAATTACATGCCCCGGAAATAGCCAATTCAAAAAATAACCAGGCTTTTACGCTTTGTTTTGCCATGGATTATCAACCAGGTGCAAACAATGTCATCGATCGTCCAAAAGATTATGATTTCTGGAGTACTTATGTCCCCCAAATGGATAAACCGTGGTCGGGCCGGTTACTAAGTCTGACCTATTCCAACCCGGGCACCTTGCAGCCCAAAGAATTGGGATTTCACCCCGAGGGCATAAAGACTGGAAATAATCTAAACTTATGGCTTTACCGAAGAATTATCAGTAAAGACAATTTTATTCCGGGAACCTACAATGGTGATATTACGATTGTTAACTGGCCGCAAAACGATTATATGCTGGGCAACATTATTGATGTGAGCGAAAAAGAGTTTCAGAAACATGTAAACGGAGCCCGACAACTTAACTTGTCGCTGTTTTACTGGTTACAAACCGAAGCTCCTCGTCCCGATGGCGGACTGGGATGGCCTGGTCTGCGCTTGCGTGGTGATGTGATGGGTACTGACGATGGCATGGCCAAATATCCATACATTCGCGAAGCCCGAAGGATTAAAGCCGTATTTACCGTTTTGGAAGAACATGTGGGAGCCGAAAACCGTCGGTTGGTTGCGGGAGACGCGGAAGGTAAAAAAGCAGCTGACTTTTACGACAGTGTAGGAACAGGTTATTACCACATTGATTTACACCCCAGTTGCCAGGGAAATAACTATATCGATTTTGGTTCGTTACCCTACCAGATTCCATTGGGAGCTTTGTTGCCCCAGCGGGTGGACAACTTACTGCCGGCCAATAAGAACATCGGCACAACGCATATTACCAACGGTTGCTTCCGTGAACATCCTGTGGAATGGAGTATTGGCGAAGCTGTTGGTATGCTTGTAGCCTTTGCCCAAACTAAAAAAGTGCCGCCTAGGGCAATCCGTGAACGGAAGGACCTGCTCGCCGAATTTCAGTCATGGATTTGCACACAAGGATTAGAAACCCGCTGGCCAAACGGTTAAAATAAACAGAGTTAGGAAGATATACGATTTGTTGGTCTGCTTATTCTCGACCAGGACAGTGATATGTTTTGAAGAATAAGGTTTTATTACCTAATCATTGCTTTTTTGAACTTAGTAGCTTCCAACGCCTCTGTAACAATAACCTTATTACCTTATTTTTTAGTCTATTACATTGAATTTTATATCGAACTCACGTTAAGTTACGCTAACCAAAGGCATATCGGTAAATGATTTGGTTGGTTTGCTGCAACTGGTAACTCTTGTACTCAGCTAAAATTAGCACCCAATGATCAGAATATTTTTTTACTGGCAGAACTGGCCGCAATCAGTTTTTCGAGCCGGGAATATTTTGTAGCCTCCTGCTTAGCGTCCATTACATAATACATGGCTGTTCGCTTATACGATTGTGAAAGGTTCGAGAAAAACTCCCAGGCTACAGCATTTTCGCGAAACCGGGCTTCCAATTCGGGCGAAAATTGCTCAGGTTTATTCTCATAACTGTACACGCCCGACCGGGCTTCCGACCGCTTTTCCCAGGCCGCCAGTCCTGCTGGTTTCATTCGTCCCTGTTGAATCAAAGCCTCAACTTTTTTTATATTGATTTCGCTCCAGTTGCTTTTGGGATTGCGTGGAGTAAACCGGTTGCAATAGCTTTCGGCATCCAGCGATTTCCGTATTCCATCGATCCAGCCAAAGCACAACGCTTCGTCAACCGATTCCGACCAGTTCATGCTTGGCTTGCCTGTAGCCACTTTGTAATAACCAACAATTAACTCTTTTTCGGTTTGGTGGTTCTCTTCCAGCCATGTACGAAATTCGTCGGTATTTTTGAAGAATATCGGAGTTGCCATGCTCTCTTGTTTATTCAGTTAACCTGTGGAAATCGAGGTCGTGAAAATCGTAGCTAAAGTCGGTCAGCGGCGAAATGGCTTTCATTGTAAAACCTTTAGCTTTTCCTTCGGTATCCAGCGTAAACGAAACGAAAGCATCGGCCTTCATCCGGCGCAACGTCCATTTCACCACAAAAGTATTCCCCTTGTAAAAGCACATCGTACCATTCAGTTTGGGCGACTTTTCGGCCTGAAACCACAGCTTCCCATTTCGTTCGGCGATCGAAACTTTTCCCAGCCAATTGTCAGCAAAGTTTCCGGCGTAGCTTTTTAGTTCGGGTTGTACTCCTGAAGCAATAACTTTATCGATTTCAGCATTCATTTTTGCTAAGGCCTTTTCATCTTCTTTTTGCGATTTGGACAGCAATGTATCCAATTTTACAACCCAATCTTCGGGCTGAACTTTGAGGTACGAATCCTTGATGGTATTGGATATTGCCGAAAATGCTGCACCAACTTCCTGATTGGTAAGTACAACTATTCCGAGTTTCATTTCGGGCAAAAGAGTAACCTGGGTCACCATTCCCTCTAGCCCACCGGTATGCGCCACCTGTTTGGTACCTGCAATATCGTTTAAGCGCCAGCCAAGCCCATAGGCGTTAAAATGACTGTTGTATTTGTCTTTCCCAATCGACATATTGGTCTGCGGGCTCCACATTTCGCGCTGCGCAGCTTCGCTGAAAAGCTGTTTTTCAGGATTGGCTCCATATTTACCGCCGTTGAGTTGACAAATTACCCATTTGCTTAAGTCGGAAATACTCGAATAAATACCACCTGCCGAACATTGCCCGATTCGCATTTCGCTATGCCCGGTTTCCTGAAGTTTGCCGTCCACCTCGCTATGCCCAACTATTGCATTGGTTTTATCTTTTAGCCTGGAATATTGAGCTGCCGAGCGATTCATCCCCAATGGCTTCATGATTCGTTCCTCGACAAAACTTTCCCAGCTCATTCCTGAAACACGGGTTACCACTTCTCCGGCTACCATGTAAAGCAAATTATCATAGTCGTATTTTGTACGGAATGGCGAGACCTGTTTCAGGAACCGGAGGTTATGAATGATCTCGCTGATGGTGAAATTTGCCGAGTCGGGCCAAATCATCAAATCACCAGCTCCCAGTCCCAGACCGCTCCGGTGGGTAAGCAAATCGCGAATGGTAAAATCTTCGGTAACATACGAGTTGTACAACCTAAATTCAGGAATATATTTGATCACTTTATCGTCCCACGACAGCTTTTTTTCATCGACCAAAATAGCCAGCGTTGCCGCGGTAAATGCTTTGCTATTCGAAGCAATCCCAAATAAAGTATTTTCGTCAACTGCTTTGCCTGTTTTTATGGAGCTTACACCGTAACCTTTCGAATGCACAATCGCACCATCTTTTACCACCAAAACAGCAATGCCTGGCACGTGAAACGTTTTCATGGTCCGATCAACCAGCTTGTCAATTTCAGGAGAAGTTATGCGTTGTGCCAGGACTGCAAAAGCCAGCAAAACAGAAATAAAGAGTAAAACATATTTCTTCATGTCGAATAATTTGGGATGAGGCAATTTACAAAAAAGCTTAGAAATAAAAAGCCTCCCGCATTTTCGTCGCAGGAGGCTTGAATTTATCAAATTTACTTAGTTTGGGTTTCAAGAAAAAGTGTTCAGAGATCAGTCGTAGTAAACAGAAACTGAATACTGAGACTGAAAACTGCGACTTTCTACAGTTCTTTAATCCGGATATTTCTGAATTTCAGGTCGGATCCATGACCCAGGAAACCGATATACCCTTTATGGCGCTGTAATCCGGGGTGGTCTTTGTGATCGGCGGTTCCGTTTTTGCTGGCTTCAGCCATGTTGCCGTCAACAATCACTGTTCCGTTCAGGGTAACTTTTATGTCGTCGCCCTTCACCCAGATTTCTTCGGTATTCCATTCTCCCACAGGTTTCAGGAATTCGCGTTTAGCCGGAATTACACCATAAACTGAACCGTGATACTGGTAAGGCTGAAGGTTTTTGTAAATATCGGCAGTGTTGTCGAGTACCTGAATTTCCTTGCCCACATAAGCTGCATCGCCCTGCAATGGAGCATGGATTCCCACGCCATTGTTTGCACCTGGTGTCAGCTGAAATTCGAGTCTCAATATAAAGTCTGAATACTCTTTCCCGGTATAAATATTGCCATGTCCGCCTTCTTTCGGGCTAACCACAATCATTCCATCTTCGGCCGTGTAGTCAATTTTGTCGCCCTGCCAGTTGTCGAGGTTTTTCCCGTTGAAAAGCAATTGGAACCCGTCGGCTTTTTCCTGATCGCTCAATTGCGCTTCTTCGGTATTCAGCTCTTTTACAAAAATATTGCGGAAAGCCAAATCGGTTCCATGAGCCTGCAATTCAATAGCGTCCTGTGCAAAAATTGGCAGGTTACGGTCCCAGTAATTTTCCATCACTACGTTGTTAACCACCAAAACACCGTTGAGGTAAACCGTTACGCGGTCGCCAACCATCTTAATGCGGAACGTATTCCAGTCGCCAATGGCATTATCGGCCAAAACCAGCGGTTTGCTCATATTCTTCTGGTTGTTGTACAATCCGCCCGATCCCACCTGGGCACCTACATCAACGCGTGAAGTATCCCAAATCTGTACCTGTGGCGTGCCACGCAAATAAATTCCGCTATCGCCATTCTTGCTGATTCTCCAGTCAACAACCATTTCAAAATCGCCGTATTGTTTAACGGTACACAGGTTTTCGCCATTGCCGTTAAACACAATGCAACCATCTTTTACCGACCAGTTGTTCAGCATTTTGGCATCAGCAAGTTTTTGTTCCTTTCCCATTTCTTCAGGTTTCATTTTGGCGCGCAGTAACGGATTCTTCACCAAACCATGCCATCCCGAAAGGTCTTTCCCGTTGAAAATGCTAACAAATCCTTTTTCCTTTGGCATTTTTTCGAGGTATTCGCGTACGTCAATCACGTCATACTGGCTGTCCTGGCCAGTCATTTTACCCATCACCTTTTTCAAAACGTCGGCTACAAACTCGCCGGTCAGGCCATTTTTCTTTCCTGAAGAAGGCAAAGCAAGCCCTTTGGCTGTTGAAGCAGCAACGCCGCTCAACTCCGGATCGTCGAGATAATTCGAAACAAATACAAGAGCAAGAAATGTTTTAATGGTTCGGGTAGCTTGAATGACAGCCTTCTTTTCATCAACAGAATTGCATTCGGGCATCAGTTTTTCAATCATCAGTAATTTCTGATCATCGGGCAATTCCGATCCCAATGTAATACGGATATACGATTTCAGAGCCTCGGTACGGAACTGTTTCATGTCGGGATTGGCAAAAACTGCAAATAAATGCGACACGGCTTTGGCATCGCTCCAGTTCGAGAGCGAAACAAATGCAGCTTCGCGTTCCGAAGCGCTTCCGTTTTTCAAAAGATTGGCAACGGTTTTCAAAGCTTTCGGATCATTCAACGACGACAAAACCGGGATGAGTTTTTCGGTTTGTCCGCCTTTCTGAATTTCGTCGAGTACCAGTTTGGTGTCGGGTTTGGTTGCTCCTGAATACAGAGCAATCAGCGCGCGTTGTATGTTTTCGTTTGCTGTTTTATCCGACGATTTTTTCAAAGCATCGATCAACGCAGGAGCATTTTCGGCTTTTGCAACAGTTGCCAGTGCCGCAAGGGCAGCTCCTTTTATTTCGGCATTGCCCGATTCGGCGAACTTCATCATCGAATCAAAAGTTTCGGTGGCACGGCGCGCACCCAAAACATGAATCAGCGCCACTTTTGAAGCATCGCTGGCTGAAGCTAACTGAGCCGAAACTAAACCGGTTTCTTTTGCTGAAGTGGTATTTAGCAATGCGGCTTCAATTTCAGCAAGCTCGCTGGCATCCTTGGCTTTTTTCAGTTGGTCGAGTAAAGTTGGAACTGCTTTGGCTTTCTGGTTGTGAGCCAGCGAACGAATGGCTTCGGCGCGAACTTCCTGGTTATCCGAATTCAGGGCTGGTAAAATAGCTTTCGTCAAAACTTCAGGTTCAGGCTGACCGGCAAGGAAATGGATAATTTCGGCCTGGGTTTCTGCCGGCGCTTTTTTGATAGCCGCAATCCACGAAGCCACATTGGCTGGTGTTAGTTGTTTAGCTGCATTCAGAAGCACTGCATTTCGGTAAGCTTTGTTTTTATTCTGAATTTCTTTCAGGAACAAACCGTTGTTGCCAAAACCAGGAATAGCCAGCGCCGAAGAACGATAAACCAGTTGATTGTCGGCAGTGCAGTTTTTCAGCACTGTTGCCCCAATCTGGCTGGCCAGTTTTGTTTCGCCTAGTTGGGATAAACGGGTAGCATACTGAATATAGGCAACCATCGTTTCAGCATAATCATATTGATATTTTGCTGTTTTTGCAGCTGCATCGAATGTGGCGAAAGAAGATTTTCCGCCAATCTCAGCCATCGATGCGTACACATGTTTCAGCAATGCGACTTTAGCTGATTTGGTCAGTTCAATCAGGAAGCTTTCGGCTGGCTGGTATTTCATAGCTCCCAAAGTTTTTACCATCGCTAATAATTGCTGGTCTTTTTTATCCTGAGCGGCTTTCAAAATCAGTTTTGCGGCTTCAGGAGTACCGATGCTGTACAATGCTGCCAAAGCCGGTTCGTACAAATCAGCCGAATTCAGGTATGTTTCCATAGTAGCTACGGTTTCGGCGCCACCGCAATATTGCAAACGGCGAATGAAGAATGCTTTCACCTCTTTGTCGGTAGCTTTTTGCAGAGCTGCCAAAATTGAGCTTTCAACCAGCTTGCGTTCGGTTTCGCGGTTAGGCGCTCCGGCATATTGCGCCAGACTTTCCAGCGCCATGCGGGCCTGCGTGTCGTTGCCGGTTCCGGGAGGTACAATCATGTCGCAGAATTTGGCAATGCCCTGCGCGCCGGTCGATAGAATTTCGACCATGATTTTCGCAGTATGATCACCGTTTTGTGCCGGGAACTGAGCCAGGGCGTCAGCTACCTTGGTTTCCAGCCTTCGGTTGTCCTGCGCAAACGTAGGAACAGCCATGAACAGTGCCAGAAAAACGATCAGTATTTTTGTTATTCGTTTTATCATTTGTTTGGGTTTTTAAGCCCCCTCCAAACCTCCCCCGAAGTTCAGAAAAAGCCTGTTATTTATTAATTTCACTTTCTCTCAGAAATTTTGCCTTTTTAAGCCCTCCCTCTCGGGGAGGGTTTGGGTGGGGCTATTTATATCCTCCACTCGCCGCGCATAGGTTGATTAATCAGCTTGTTGGCTTCCTCGTCGTTTTTGAAGGTCAGCGTTTCCGGATCAAATTCCAGCGTGCGGCCTAAACGTAGGGCGATAACTCCCATGTTTACAATGGTTGCCGAGCGGAACCCGTTTTGTTCATTTAGCGCAAATTTCTGGCGGGTGCGCACCGATTCGCTGAAAGTGACGATTTGTGGAGCCGGTTCAGGCAAGGTGTCAATCAAGGCATTCAGGTTAGGAATATCCGATTTGAAGCCTTTAAAGATTTTGCCATTCGGACCTTCGATGTAAGCTGCATTTTGGTCACGGTTTTCTCCGTCCAAAATAATCTGGCAACCGTCGGCGTAGGTATAGGTAATTTTTCTCCATGTTCCAATGGCATCGTAATCCTGCTGTGGCGCGTCAACCTCAACTTTTACGGGGCTGTCATTGTCTTTCCCAAGGAAATACTGAACGGGATCGATGTAGTGCTGGCCCATGTCGCCCAATCCGCCACCATCGTAATCCCAATATCCGCGGAAAGTTTGGTGCGTGCGGTGAACATGGTAAGGCTTTTCTGGGGCCGGGCCCAACCACATGTTGTAATCGAGTTCGGCAGGAACAGGCTGCGGGGTGAGGTTTGTTTTTCCTACCCAGTAGAATTTCCAGTCGAAGCCGGTAACCCCACTGATGGTTACTTTCAACGGCCAGCCTAGTACGCCACTTTCAACCACTTTCTTCAATGGTTTAACCGGAGTGTTTAGTCCGTAGAAATTATCCTTGAAACGGAACCAGGTATTCAACCTGAACATTTTACCGGTTGCATTAATAGCTTCTATCACGCGTTTACCCTCGCCAATGGTGCGGGTCATTGGTTTTTCGCACCACACATCTTTACCGGCTTCGGCAGCCATCACCGACATAATTCCATGCCAGTGCGGTGGTGTTGCGATGTGTACAATGTCGATGTCAGGACGAAGCAGCAACTCGCGGAAATCGGCATAGCCTTTTACCGATGGTCCAACTTTGTCGAGCGTACTTTGTAAATGGCTTTTGTCGGCGTCGCAAATGGCTAACAGTCGGGTGCCTTCATAAGTAATGTGGCCTTGTCCCATACCACCAACGCCGATAATGGCTTTGGTCAACTGATCGCTTGGCGCCAGAAATCCGTTTCCGCCCAAGACATGCCTCGGAATAATGGTAATTCCGGCAGCAGCTACCAGCGACTTCTTGAGAAAATCGCGGCGATTGTTCATTTTTTCTGTCATATCAAATGATTTAGTAGTTCCGGGTTTTGAGTGTGAAAAGTTACAGCAAAGAAATGAATTGGCGTATAAAATGAGGGGTAATAAATGGGGTAATGCGGGCATAAAAATTCATGTTTTTCGGTATTTCATCTTTTTTTTGAATGTTTCATCGACTGCCGAGCGGAACAGACTATCCAGAAATGCTGTATTTCGCTGCGATGCCGCACCGTGGCGCTGCACGGCTGCACCGTTTTGCTGCGATGCCACAGGTTAGGGCCTCGCTTGAAGTGAACCCTGACTAACACGCTCGTCGATGATTAAATCCAGTTTCTTTAGGGATTAAACTTTGTAATATCGTTTTTAACCCATCAATTCTTAGTTTCTGTGTTTTCGCTCTGTGCAATAAAACACGAAGTCATTTGTCGGCTATGTTTATCATCAAAATCGCTATGATTTCAATTAAAACTCGTATGATCGTCATCAATCGCCTTATGATCACAATTAATCGCTCTGTGATCGTCATCAATCGCCTTATGATCGTCATCAATCGCTCTGTGACAACCATCAATCGCCTTATGATCGTCATCAATCGCTATGTGATAACCATCAATCGCCTTATGATCGCCATTAATTGCTCTGTGATAACTATTAAAACCCTTTCGCCCCTCATTGATACCTTTTACGATAAGCATAAATTAATATGGATATTCGTTTCAGTGCCAATGATGAATAAAGCGAAAGCGGACTGGAATGTTGAGCAGAAAAACAAGTGACAATAGTGTTAAAGAATCTTTTCTGTTTTGACTCCGAGTGCAAGCGGGAGAGTTTATCCCGATAGCTATCTGAAAGCCGTGCGAATTTATTTTACTATGCATTTGCCCGAAATTATTTCGAATCGAAATCAATTCAGTGATAAAACAATCAAAAACAAAGTAATATAAGGTGTTTTAAAACTTATTATTAGTTCATGTGAAAAATATTGCATTATTTTAAGCACCCAAAAATCTCTTAAAAATGAACAAATCGACTAACAACCGCGGGTGGATCATCACCTTTGCCGCATTGGGCATAAATCTTATCATGGGAGCGCTGTATTCGTGGGGCGTAATCAAAAAAGCCCTTGTTACCGACTGGCATTGGACCAATACTGACGCCGCTCTTCCGTTCACAGTTTCGGCAGCTGTTTTTGCTTTTACCATGATTTTTGCCGGAAGGGCTCAGGATAAATTCGGGCCACGATTGGTAACCATTTTCGGCGGAATTATGCTCGGTGGTGGGTTAATCCTTTCGGGTTTTGCCAAAGATTTGACCACCATGATCCTCACATTTGGGGTAATCAGCGCCGTTGGCATCGGGTTAGGTTATTCGGCGGCCACACCTTGCGCCATGAAATGGTTCGACTCGTCGAAAAAAGGTTTGATCACCGGGATTGTTGTGGCTGGCGTGGGTTTGTCTCCTGCCTACATGACTCCCATTACCTCTTACCTTTTAGGCCAGTATGGAATTAGCAATACATTCATCATCCTTGGCGCTTTTGCTATTGCTGTAGTAACCATATTGTCATTTTTACTTTCTGATCCTGCTGAACCCATTGCAGCAAAACCTTCAGCAGCCCAAACACAAACGGCGCCCAAAGGAAACGACTATACCTGGCAGGAAGCGTTGGCAACTCCGCAGTTTTACCTGTTGTGGATCATGTACCTCCTGGCAGCTACGGCTGGCCTGATGTTGATTGCCCACTTGCCGAGTATTGCTGCTGTGCAGGCCAACTGGAAAACTGCCGCTGTAATTTTGGTGCCGGTTTTGGCCATATTCAATGCGCTTGGCCGTGTTGGCGCCGGATTTTTGTCCGACAAACTTGGTCGTATCCGTTCCATGATGTTGTTGTTCCTGGTTCAGGCCATCAACATGTTCCTGTTTACGTTCTTCACTTCGGTTCCGGTACTGATGATCGGTTCGGCAGTGGCCGGAATTGCCTATGGCGCCGTATTCTCGCTGTTTCCAACCACAACAGCCGAATTCTTCGGAATGAAAAACCTGGGCGTTAATTACGGAATGATCTTCACCGGATGGGGAATTGCCGGAGTTGTTGGCCCAATCCTCGGTGGTGTCGTTGCCGACAAAACAGGCTCGTACAGTTGGGGATATATTGTTGCCGGTATTTTCCTGGTGATCGCCACTGTAATGGTTCGCTTCCTGAAGGCTCCCAAAGCAAGAGTTTAATTTATCAATATTGCTTTTTTGACCACCCCTGACAGGGTTCTGAACCCTGTCAGGGGTAAATCTATTCGCCCGTCAGCTAAGCCGAGACAGACTGTTTCGCTTAAGCGACGGATTGGTAAAATACTATAGATCTTACCTCGAAAAGCACCAAAACCTCCTGAAACCCGCGAAAGGACGTGTCCCTTTCCTACTGGACGGCCAGAAACTTAACTCGGACGGCGAAAAACTCTACTCAGACGATAAATCTTTAACTTGGACGGCCATATTCTTAACAGGACAGCCGGAAACTTAACTCTGACGGCTATAACTTTAACAGGACGGCCAAATCTCCAACAGGGCCAATGCTGGCGGGCATTTGCGCATTTTTTACCCCTGACAGGGTTCTGAACCCTGTCAGGGGTAAAACTATTCGCCCGTCAGCTAAAGCCAGACAGCTTGCCTCGGCTTAGCCGATGGCAAAGGATAATGTCTGATTTTTCAGCGACTCTGCTGTTCAAAAAGCTATCCTTTGCTCCCGGTAATAACCGGGACAGGCTGTTCGTCTTCAGCGAACGGATTGTTGAAAATAAACATAAAAGTTCGATTGGATTGTGGTTTAAAATTCTGATATTTGAAAACCAAGTCAAATTTTATCTCATGGAAAACAAGGAAATAATAACCTTAATTTTTACTGGAATAGTTGCTATCTGTACTGCTATTTATTCATATCTGACTTACAAGTTAGTTAAAGAGACTAAATTGTCAAGAGAATTTCATTTAGAGGCACACATCATCGCATATCTGACTAATGCAGAAACGTCTCCCGACATTGTAAGCTTAGTCATAAAGAATATTGGTAATGGAATTGCTAAAAATCTGCGATTCAAGATAATACGTGATATAAATTATTCTAGTATTAATCAACTTAAAGAAATTGGATTGTTTAATAAGAATCTCGATTTTTTCCCTCCAGATTACCAAAACAAATACATATTAATGAGTTTGGAAGATCAATACGATGAAAAGACTAATGATTACATTGAATTCGACCTGATTTATGATGACGCAATTAAAAAAGACAGACACCAAAACTTCAAGTTATATTTCAAAGATATTAAAGGCTTAGTAAAACTAACTCCGCCTGAGACTTACATCGGAATGATATCATATCGACTTGAAAAAATTGAAAAGATTTTGGACAAAAAGCTTAAATAGCACCTGACACTTTACAATCTGTTAAAAAAAGCCGCTCCCCATTCAGGAAAGCGGCTTTTGTATTTTGCGATTCAGCAGGTGACTCCGAGTCACCTGCTGAATAAACGAGCAAGCATAAATTATTCTTCGTGTGCGGCCAGTAACACTTCCAGGATTTTCTTTCCGGCAGCGGCAACGCTGGTACCCGGGCCGAAAATGGCTACCACACCGGCATAGTACAGGTATTATGGAGTAAATATTTGTATTTGATATTTTTATATCTTTGATTTCAAATCGGATAGGCTATGGAACTTAAAACAAATCTCAAAATAAACAGGATTCTCAAACTAATCCACCAACTGCCCAAACAGGATATCGAGCGGCTTTCGGAAGTTTTGCAATCCGAAGTTTCTGAACAAAAACCATCCGGCAAATTGCAGAATTTGCTTTTAAATGCTCCGACCTGGACTGATCCGGAACTTCAGAATTACGCCGAGGTAAGAAACCATATCAACCAATCGAGAATTGCATGATCTTGTTGGATTCGTCTATACTGATTGAATTGTTTCGCAAAAAAGATAAAACGGAAACTGTATTTTATACCTTGGCGCAAACCACCGATGATTTGTGTATTTCATCAATCTCTTATTACGAGATAGGCATTGGAAGCCGAAATCAACACAGGGCATATTGGGAATCGCTGTGTGAAAATCTAAAGATTATTCCTTTCGATAAAGCCTGTTCCAATTCAGCAATCTCTATTTATCTCGAACTCCTGAAAGCCAACAAGATGATTGATCTGGCAGACATTCTGATTGGCGCAACTGCCGTGGCACATTCTGTTCCGATTGCCACGCTGAACATCAAACATTTTGAACGAATTCCGGGATTGAAAATTTATAAATAAACGAAAACAGTGACGCAAAAAAGCCGCTCCCTATTCAGGAAAGCGGCTTTGGTATTTTGCGATTCAGCAGGTGACTCCGAGTCACCTGCTGAATAATTGACCCTTTGTTTTTTCTCCCTCCCCTTCGGGGAGGTCGGGAGGGGCTATTCGATTCTTTGTGGGCTTAGCCGATGGCAAAGGAGATTATCTCATTTTTCAGCGATTCTGCTGTTCAAAAAGCTATCCTTTGCTCCCGGTAATAACCGGGACAGGCTGTTCGTCTTTAGCGAACGGATTGTTGAAAACAAACATAAAAGATCAAGTAGACTAAAATTAGAGTTCAATAATCTAGTTCATAAAGAGAAATTACAAAAGAAAAATTGCTTAAACTTGCATTATGAGAACAGAGGTAAATATCAATGAGAACATTCTTACTTGGGCTATTTCCCGAGCTGGATTTGAATTTCATGAATTTACGGAAACGGTTCCAGAAGTTTTAAAATGGCTTGATGGAGAGAAGAAACCAACTGTCAAACAGTTGGAAGACTTTTCCAGAAAAGTTCATCTTCCGTTTGGATACTTGTTTTTAAAAGAACCACCTAAAGAAAATCTACCAATTCCTTTTTTAAGAACGAATAGTGCTCAGTCTAATCAAGTTAGTTTGAATGTTTATGATTCCGTTCTTTTAATGCAGCAAAGACAGGAATGGTTAAAAGATTACCTAAAAGATAATGAATATGAGCCATTACCATTTGTTGGAAGATATAGAAATCATCTGAATGTTAAAAATATAGTTAGTGATATAAGAACAATTTTGCGACTAGATGAAAATTGGGCGAGTGAGCACAAAACTTGGGAAGACGCTTTAAATTTTTTAACGCTTCAAATTGAAGATAAAGGAATTATTACTGTTTTTAATGGAGTCTTTGAAAATAATACGCATAGGAAAATATCGGTTGAAGATTGCAGAGGATTTGTTTTAGTTGACAATTTTGCTCCATTTATGTTCATAAACAATTCTGACAGTAAGGCAGCTCAGATGTTTACGATTGTTCATGAACTGGCGCATATTTGGACAGGACATAGCGCTGGATTCGATTTTAGAAAACTTGAACCTGCAAACGATCCTATCGAGTTAATTTGTGATAAAGTTGCGGCTGAATTCCTGGTTCCTGAAGACACATTTAACGATGTTTGGGACCAACATCCCAGCATTCGCTTTGTAGCTAGGTATTTTAAAGTAAGCGAAATTGTTATTGCAAGAAGGGCATTAGATACCAGTAAAATAACTAAAGCGCAATTTTTTGCATTCTATGAGGAATACATAAATCGAGAATTTGAAAAAAAGGAAAATCTGCGTCCAGGTGGCGATTTCTACGCTACAACAAAGAAGAGGTTAAGTATAACTTTCGCCTCCCATGTAAACAACGCTGTCAAATCTGGTAATCTGTCTTATCGTGATGCGTGTAAGCTAACAAGTTTAAAGGGAGATACTTTTCAAGCATTTTTCACTAAACACTTTTCGTAGCAATGATAACAAAATGAAATGAGAAAAATAGTATTTATCATCCTATTGTTTCCTATTTATTTAGCTGCTCAAGAAAAAACTGATAGCTTAAATAAAAAGATTAATTCTCTGGAAAACCAAATCGTTGAGCTTAAATCAAGATATGAATATCAAGATAAAATAAATGAACAAACGATTACTAGCATCTCAAACCAAATAAGCGCTGCATCCTATAATCTGACAATTTTTGGAATATTATTTACTATATCTGCATTAGCTTTAGGTGTATATGTTACTGTAATTGAAAAGAAAATTGGGAAAATAAGAGATGAGAATAAGACTTTGCTTTCGCAAAGTCTTGCTGTAAAAGAAGAAGTAGTTTCAATAAATAATCTCATTCAAAAAGACATTTACGGTTTGTTTCTTAAAATCAAAAGAGAAGAAACGATCCACATTTTAAAAAGACTCTCCCAGATTCCTGAGGATATTTCAAACTTTTCAAAGGTATTACTTTCACGAGAATTAGAAAAGGAAGATTATGTGATACTTAGAGACGCTTATTTAAGGTTAAATAACTTACAGGTACCCAGACCATTGTTTTCTTTTGGAAATGAGATGAATCATCATGAGATATACAAATTATTATTCTTTCAACATTTTCTTGATTTAGCTATAAAAGATGAAAAGATTAGCACTGATATGATTGATTTCTATCCTTGGGGAATAGCTTGTGCTTTTGAAAATGACATTTTGAAATCTACTTCAGATTTTATTAAATCAATAATTGATTTGGGCTATCAATCGAAGGAGATGGATATAAACAGTTACATAAAAGGATTATCTGTGTCAAAATTCAAAGATTTTCAGAAAGTATATGAAATTATATTTCGCAGTTTTAAAAGCAGAGATGATCGATTTAATTTCTATCAAATTATTTCTAATGAAAAGGAATATAGGGTGGGCAAATCAAACTATGGACAGTGTTTGATAGCTGAATATGCTAATACTGAATTATCAATTACAGAGAAGTCTATAGTAGAGCAAACAAATCAAATAAAAACAGAACTTCAAAAAGAGGCTGAAGAAAAGGAGGCTGAGCAAAAAAGAAACGCTGAAAGAATAGCCAGAAAAAACGCTGAAAAATAAAAAACATTAATGCACAAAAAAGCCACTCCCCATCAGGAAAGCGGCTTTTGTATTTTGCGATTCAGCAGGTGACTCCGAGTCACCTGCTGAATAAACGGGCAAACAAAAATTATTCTTCGTGTGCGGCCAGCAGTACTTCCAGAATTTTCTTTCCGGCAGCGGCAACGCTGGTACCCGGGCCGAAAATGGCAACCACACCGGCATCGTACAGATACTGGTAGTCCTGAGCTGGAATAACACCACCGGCAATTACCATGATGTCTTCGCGACCCAGTTTCTTCAGTTCGGCGATAACGGCTGGCACCAACGTTTTGTGTCCGGCAGCCAGTGAAGATACGCCCAATACATGCACGTCGTTTTCAACGGCTTGTTTGGCCGATTCTTCCGGAGTCTGGAACAATGGTCCCATGTCCACGTCGAACCCTAAGTCGGCATAACCGGTTGCTACTACTTTTGCACCGCGGTCGTGTCCGTCCTGACCCATTTTGGCGATCATGATACGAGGCTGACGACCTTCGAGTTTAGCAAATTTAGCGGCCAATTCCTGCGCTTCCTTGAAGGTGGAATCGTTTTTACTTTCTGCTGAATACACGCCTGAAATAGTTCTGATTACTGCTTTATAACGTCCAACATGTTTTTCACATGCGTAAGAAATTTCGCCTAATGATGCGCGTTTTTTAGCGGCTTCGATAGCCAGTGCCAACAGGTTGCCTTCGCCGGTTTCAACGGCTTTGCTGAGGGCTTCCAATGCTGCCTGACATTCGCCTTCATTGCGTTCGGCACGCAATTTATTCAAACGTTCGATCTGCGCCAAACGTACGGCTGTATTGTCGATTTCGAGGATGTCGATCGGGTCTTCTTTTTCCAGACGGTATTTGTTTACGCCGATGATTCCCTGAGCACCGCTGTCGATACGGCCCTGTGTGCGGGCTGCAGCTTCTTCGATGCGCATTTTCGGAACGCCGGTTTCAACAGCTTTCGACATACCACCCAGTTTTTCAACTTCTTCGATCAGCGCCCAGGCTTTGGTGTACAATTCCTGAGTCAGCGATTCAACGTAGTACGAACCTGCCCATGGGTCAACCGCGCGGCAGATTTCAGTTTCCTGCTGAATGTAAAGCTGAGTGTTACGGGCAATACGTGCCGAGAAGTCGGTTGGCAAAGCGATGGCTTCGTCCAACGCGTTGGTGTGCAGCGATTGGGTGTGACCCAGTGCGGCGGCCATGGCTTCGATAGCGGTACGGCCTACGTTGTTGAACGGATCCTGTTCAGTCAACGACCATCCTGAAGTTTGCGAGTGGGTACGCAAAGCCATCGATTTTGGGTTTTTCGGGTTGAACTGTTTCACCAGTTTGGCCCAAATCATACGGGCAGCGCGCATTTTGGCGATTTCCATGAAGTGGTTCATACCCACAGCCCAGAAGAACGACAAACGTGGAGCGAACGCGTCGATGTCGATGCCAGCTTTCACACCGGTGCGGAGGTATTCCAAACCGTCGGCCAGCGTGTAAGCCATTTCGATGTCGGCAGTAGCACCAGCTTCCTGCATGTGGTATCCCGAGATTGAAATCGAGTTGAATTTTGGCATGTTCTGCGAAGTGAACTCGAAAATATCGGCGATAATTTTCATCGAGAATTCCGGTGGATAAATATAGGTGTTACGCACCATGAATTCTTTCAGAATATCGTTTTGAATGGTACCAGCCAACTGATCCAAAGTTGCACCTTGTTCCAATGCTGTTACGATGTAGAAAGCCAAAACGGGCAGTACAGCGCCGTTCATGGTCATCGAAACCGACATTTTATCCAATGGAATCTGGTCGAACAGGATTTTCATATCCAGGATCGAGTCGATAGCCACACCAGCTTTACCAACGTCGCCAACCACGCGAGGGTGGTCAGAGTCGTATCCGCGGTGGGTAGCTAAGTCGAACGCAACCGACAAACCTTTCTGGCCGGCAGCCAGGTTACGGCGATAGAATGCGTTCGATTCTTCGGCAGTTGAGAAACCGGCGTATTGACGCACGGTCCAGGGTTGCATGGCGTACATCACCGAGTACGGGCCACGCAGGTAAGGAGCCACACCGGCGGCATAGTTCAGGTGTTCCATGCCTTCGAGGTCCTCTTTGGTGTAAACCGGTTTCACCGGAATCTGCTCCGGAGTGATCCAGTTCTTTTCAATCTGGTTTTTAGCAGCCCATGCGGCAGTATCCTGCTGCGGCGCCGCTGCTTTGATGTTTATATCTTTAAAATTTGGTCGCATATTTTTTATTTTTAAACACGAAGACACTAAGTCACTAAGAATTAATTATTTGTTATAATCATTCAGCAATTATAAATTTTCTTTGTGTCTTTGTGCCTTTGTGTTTAATTAGTTTACAGGGCACTAAGTCACTAAGATTTATAAATAGCCATTTATTTTTCGATGAATTCCAATTTTGATGAGCGAAACATTGAAATTGATCAGGAATCCGAGTTTTTTATCGGCAAGTTTTAAATAGGTGACTAACTGAACTTCATGAACAGGAAGCAGATTCTCCACTGCTTTAAGCTCTATAATCACACAATTTTCAACCAACAGATCAACAATGAATTCTTTCCCTAACGTTTTTCCCTTAAAAATCACAGGAATTTTCACCTGACTTTCAACAAAAAGACCACGATTTCTTAATTCTTCAACCAAACAAACTTCGTAAACCGATTCGAGCAAACCAGGCCCCAACTCCTTGTGAACCTCAAAAGCGGCGTTCACAATGTGTTTGGCAATTCGTTCGTATTCGGTTTTTGAAATCATCTTGGTGTCTTCGTGACTTTGTGTTTAAATAGATAATTGACTTTGATATTGTTTCAATTCAGCCAATAGATTACTCTTGACACTAATAAAATGCTGAATTCCCTTTGCTTTAAGGTCTTCTGCACAAGTTGGGGCACCGGCAACTACGAAGATGGCTTTTCCGCCAAGGGCTTCGAATGCGGCTGGAGCAAGTTCTGCATATTCGTCGTCCGAACTACAGATTACCACGATGGCGGCACCTGCTTTTTGAGCAGCTTCAACACCTTCTTCAACTGTTTTGAAACCGTTGTTGTCGAGTACATCGAAACCGGCTACGGCGAAGAAGTTGCAGGCAAACTGAGCACGTGCTTTGCGCATGGCCAGGTTACCAATGGTTAACATGAAAGCCAGCGGACGTTTATTGGTTTTTGAATAAACATCAGTTTTGTAGCGAAGCGCTTCGAAAGCCTGAGCACCACGGTATGGTTTCAAAGTTTCGATTTCGGCACCTTCGGCAGTTAAATCAACCGGAGCAAAAACAGCAGCATCCAATTCGCCTTCCACTTTTTCGGTGAAATTCGGGAACTGGTTAACACCCAACAGGTTTTCGCGGCGGGTAGCCATGTTGCCATCGCGTTTGGCAGCCATCTTTTTCACTTCAGCCTGAATGAATCCTTCGCGCAATGCAGCGATGAATCCACCTTTTTCCTGAACGTCGATGAACAGTTTCCAGGCGTTTCCGGCGATTGAGGCAGTCAGTTCTTCGATATAGTATGAGCCTGCGGCAGGGTCAACTATTTTCGAGATGTGCGATTCTTCTTTCAGCAACAATTGTTGGTTACGTGCAATACGATCAGAAAACTCGTTGCTTGCCTCGTAAGCTGCATTGAAAGGAAGAACAGTGATTGAATCGGCTCCACCGATTGAAGCGCTCATGGCCTCAGTTTGGGTGCGGAGCATATTTACGTAAGCGTCGTAAACGGTTTTGTTCCAGCTTCCGGTTTCGGCGTGAATGGTCATTTTGGCCGAACATTCGCATTTGGGGCCGTAAGCTTTCACGATTTGTGCCCACAACAAGCGAGCTGCGCGCAGTTTGGCTATTTCCATGAAATAGTTGGCACTCACCGAGAAATTGAATTTTAACTTTTTAGCTACTGCATCTACTTCAAGCCCGGACGGTGAGCTTGTCGAACCGTCAGTCAAAGCAGTCAGGTATTCAGCTCCCTGAGCCAAAGAGAAACCCAATTCCTGAACAGCCGATGCACCAGCGTTTCCGAAGTTTTTGCCGTTTACTGCCAATGTTTTGAACTTCTTCATTTCTGAAGTTTGTTCGATCAGTTTGGCTGCATTAGCCAACACGTGTTCTGCACCATTGCGGAGAACTCCGGTAACAGCGAACTTTCCGAACGGATCGTACTCAACCGAACCTTTCACTTCTGCTAAATCGTAGCCGGCTTTTTTCACGTAGGCCACAAAAGCTTCAGTAGCTTTTACCGAGCATGTTCCAACGAAATTAACCTCAACTGCCGGTAAGCAGATGTCTTTCAGTAAAACTTCCAGGTCGGTAACAGTTAAATCGCCGCCATTAAATACGAAAGCCAACGAATCGACCCCTCTCATCAGGTAATTCAGGGCTTTTTTGTTGGCTTTGGCGAGGTCGGTTACAGCAATGCTTTGGCGGACCAGCCATTCGTTGTTCGTTTTTTTAGTCCCACGAACAAAAGGGAACTCCCCGGGAAGACTGTTCAGGAAGCTTACTTCGTCCAAGTTTTCGGCACGATAGAAAGGCTGAACTTCGAATCCCTCGTTTGTTTTCCACACCAACTTTTTGTTGTAGTCGGCTCCTTTCAGGTCGGCAGTGATTTTATCCATCCACTGCTGGGTGCTGACTGGCGGAAATTCTGCAAATAGGTTGTTATATTTTTCTGCCATAATAAAATGTAACTGTTTAAAAAATCGGGGCAAAATTAGTGCTTTTAATCAAGGGCAACCATTTTTCTGTCAAGTTTTTAAACATTAAGTAACATTTATACCTGATAGATATTCAGGTTGTTAAATACTTTAATAGTTAAATTCAGTGACAAAAATAGGAAAAGACTGACTTTTGTCAGGAAAACCAGAAAGCAATGAGGGAAAATATAAATGAGAAAAGGCAGAACAGGAAAAAACCGCACCCGGAAAAATTTCAAGTGCGGTTTTAATATCATTTTCCAGTTTAAACACCTCAATTGGTTGCTGCAAGTGTTGGATTAGCCCGAAGCTTTTCACTTACTTTCTCCACTTCTTTGAAAACCCGCAGTAAATTGCCGCCCCATATTTTTTTAATCTCACTTTCGGTATATCCTCTGCGGAGCAATTCGCGGGTAATGTTCGGGAACTGCGATACATCAGCACAGTCTCGCAATCCGCCGCCGCCATCAAAATCGCTGCCAATCCCCACATAATCAACTCCAACAAGTTTTTTTACATAGTCAATATGATCGCACAGTTCGTTTACTCCCGGTAGTTTGTCCTGATCCATCGCTTCCACTTCATCCCATTCTTTCGAAAGGGCTGTTTTCTCGGCTTCGCTCATTTTGTCGGATTCCCGGTATCGTTTGTGCAACAGTTTCATCCGTTGAAATTTTACAGTAGTAGTGTCGGGATTTTTGATGTATTCGTCGAGCAGGCAAATTTGGATGACACCACCTTTTTCGGCTAGTTTTTTGATCATTTCGTCGGTCATGTTGCGGTTGTGCCGGGCAATAGCACGCACCGAACTGTGCGATGCAATAATCGGAGCTTTGCTATATTCAACCACATCAAAAAACGATTTATCGGAAGCGTGCGAAACATCGACCATCATGCCCAAACGGTTCATTTCAGCAATCACTTGTTTTCCAAAATCGCTCACTCCATTGTGCTCGGCTGGCTTTTTATCGCTCGACGAGTCGCATATATCGTTATGGAACGAATGGCAAAGGGTGATGTAGCGGACTCCTCGTTTATAAAATTCTTCGACCCGCGAAAGGTCTTTGGCCAATGGAAACCCGTTTTCCATACCAATGTAAATGGCGCGTTTCCCGGTTTTTTCAACTTTTGCCAAATCGTCGGCTTTTAAGGCGAGAGTAGCCAAATCGCTGTTGTGTTTGAGCATTGAGTGAATCGAGTCGAGCATCTGGTTGGCCAGCTTGTATGTGCTCATATAATTGTTTTCGGTGCGTGCCTTTTGCGATGTAAACACGGCAAAAAACATGGCATCCAGTCCTCCTTTTTTCATGCGTGGCAAATCGACCCGGTATTGCGGCGCTTCGTGTTCGTCGCGTACGTTAAACCCGGGTTTTACCATCAGCATAGGCGTATCGCAATGAGTGTCAATGGTAAGGCATTTATTGTGAATGCGTTGTGCTTTTTTTTCGAATTTGGCGTCCGACTTTTTTGAAGCAAAAACAACGGATACCACCAATAACAAAACAATGGGTAAAATACTTTTAATCATTGCAAATGGAAGATTTAGGTAATGCTTGTTCAAATGTATCGAAAACATTGGGGAAAATGCTTTTTAGAGACATTATTGTTTGTCAAGTTCTAAAATTGATAACAAAAAGCTAATGAACCCAGATACCGGTCGCAAAGAAGTAAATCAGAAATAGCAAAGATTGTTTTCAGGAATAATTGCGAATAAACCACGAGAATTTTCAAACTTTCTCATCAAATCCCGTTCGTCGAAAAACCAGGCAGTTTCATCGAAAAAAATTCAGTTTTGATGCTATTCTGACGATCTTCGGTTCAGAATTAAAAACTCAAAGCCATGAACTACAGAAAATTGCTCTTCGTTTTTGGAATTATCCTGATTTTTTCGGGCTGTTCCGATTTTATGATGATTTGCTCACTCAACCCGTTCTACTTGGAGAAAAATATCACCATTGCTCCTGAAATTGAAGGAAGATGGCTTGCCCGGCCAGTTCGCATGAAAAAGGATTCGGAAGGCAAGGACAGCCCTGGTTGGGAATTGACCGACACCATTTCAACCTGGCAAATTCGGCGTTTTATCTCCGAAGAGAAGCAAAAGACAAAACGTGGCACCGATTCGACTGTTTTCAAGCCACAAAACTTTTACGTGGTAAAACTGGCGGGCAATACTCCCGATTCTGTTCGGTACGAATTTCATCTGACTGTTTTCAGAATAAACGGCGATTTGTATGGCGATTTCTGCCCTCGCGAAATTACCGACGTTCGTAACAGCCGGATGGCAAGAGAGAATTACTTTACCGTTCATACACTGGCAAAAATCAGCTTTCAGAACAAACAATTCAAGGTGTCGTGGCTCGGTGCCGAATACATGAAAGATATGATTGAACGGAAAAGGGTGCGAATCAATTACCGCTACGTTCCCGAGGCTAAGCGTCTGCTGCTAACTGCCACTTCCCAGGACCTGACCGAGATGCTTAATCGCTACGCTCATCAAAAGCGTTTTATCGACTGGGAAAACCAGCCAGCCATGATGCAATTTACACCCGTAAAACAATAGCCATGAAATAGCCATAATAGCCAATACTTATACCAATCGAAAATGAATAAATGGCTATTCCATGAGTACGTACTAAAGATTAATAAAACAAAAAAATATATACGAATGAAAAATATATCATTCAAAAAGCATTTAGTTCCACTATTCCATGTTCTCTTTTGGATTGTTTCGTTCAATTTCTGGAATATTGTGCTGAACCCAAGCGTTGAATCAACGGCATCTATTCAAGGTATTGAAGTGGATTGGAGCACGGTTTTAATTTTAAACACCGCATTCCTGATTTACACTGCATTGCCATTTGCCTGGCTAATCAAAAGGCGGTTGATCTGGCTGAAACTTATTGCAACACTGCTATTTGTTGGCCCAATTATTTACCTGATTGTGTCGGGCAGCCTTTCGGAAAAAGAAACTGATATTTCGGTTATCGCCGACTGGTATGCGCGCAATTTCCTTTATGTAGTCGTATTTCTCCTGCCGATTATTGCTGCCGTGTATATTAATCTGAATATTCTGCTTGTCCGCTACCTGAATAAAAGTCAGTTTGTAAAATACCTGGTTTTTGTGGCCGGATTACTGGTGCTTTCAGCCGGGGCGGCCTATTCGATTTTCAATTTCTTACTAGACAAACTGTTTCCAAACCTGTATTACATTTCTTATTTCAGTTTCAGCGAACTGCTCCTGATTATCAAAGTTTACCTTTTGGTATCCATTTTGGTATTCCTGATTTCGCAATATGTCGGAATGCTGATTGAAAAGAAAGAAGCTATGCAAAATGAACTTCATTCATTGAAAGCCCAGATCAATCCACATTTCCTTTTCAACAACCTGAATACCATTTATTCGATGGCCGCCCAAAACGACCGGCGAACTCCGGATGTTGTCTTGAAACTATCTGATTTTTTGCGCTATGTGCTTTACGACACTTCCAGCGAGTTTATTCCTCTGGAGAAAGAAGTGGAAATGATCAAAACCTATATCAGTCTTCAGAAAGAGCGTATTAATCCTGAAATGACTTTGGTAGAATTTGAAACGAAAGGCGATTTTTCGGAAGCAAGTATTGCTCCGCTGTTATTGCTTCCGCTCGTCGAAAATTGCTTCAAACATGGCGTTGGAAAAGACAGTGGTTCCATCCGGATTTTTGTTGAACTGCGAGACAAGCAACTTCATTTTCAAACCGCCAATACAGTTGCTTTACGCGAATTCAGTGGCGAAAATGGCGGAATCGGCATCAAAAACGTAGAAAAAAGGCTGAACCTAATTTACCCTGATCGTCATTCATTGAAAATTCAGGAAGAAGGTGGAATATTCAAGCTGGATATGAAAATACAACTCGCTTAACAGCATTTAGTGAGCGGGTGACTTCAAGTCACCCGCTCACTAAAACTATAAACCTGAACCTTGAAAGAACTGGCAAACGCTATTTACCGGGCATTCCAAACATTTCGGGTTGCTTGGGCGGCAAATTTCACGACCCAGGAAAGAAATGGCCATACCGCACTCATTCCAATGTTCAGAAGGAATAGCAGCCATGATTTTCTTTTCCACTTTTTCGGGTTTGGCAGCATCGGCTTCGTCGGCAATTCCCAGACGTGGAGCAACGCGCAAAACGTGCAGATCGACAATAATGCCCTCGGCTGGATCGCCCGACTCGCGGATGATCACATTGGCCGATTTGCGGCCGAGTCCGGGCAGTTTGGTGAGTTGATCCATCGTTCGCGGAATGTTTTCGTCGCTACCAACGGTTTGCGCCAGTTTAAGCAGCCATTTGGCTTTGTTGCCCCAATTGCGCACCGAGCCGATGAGTTGTTGAAGATCGGCTTCCGTCGCGGTTGAAAGCTCATTCAGGCTGGGATAAACGGCAAAAAATTTTGGCGCCAGTTCGTTAATGTGTTTATCTGAATCCTGAGCTGAAAGAATAACCATCACTACCAGTTGATACCGGCTTTGGTAATCGAGCGGATGTTTGCGTTTTCCGTACAGTTGAAATAGAGGCTGAAGCGCCTCGTTCCAGTTTGTTTCCATGTTTGGTTTGTTTAATAAATGAATCAAATTTAAGGGTTCTGCGACGTTTTTTCAATTATCGCGTTGAGAATAACAACCGAATAAGTAAATTGTAGGTTCAATTCCAAACAAAATAAGAAAACCAAAGTTTATGAATTGCATCATCGTTGAAGACGAACCGGCTGCTCAATCGATCCTTCAGAGCTACATCGCCAAATGTCCCGATTTCAGGTTGAACGGAACGTTTTATGATGCCATTTCGGCTCAGGTTTTTCTCGATTCCAATCCGGTGGACTTGATTTTTCTCGACATTAACCTGCCAGAAATGTCGGGGGTAAGTTTCTTGCGATCGCTGGTTCGCCCCCCGCTGGTTATTTTCACCACCGCCTACCCGCAATACGCTGTCGATGGCTTCGATTTGGAAGTGGTTGATTTTTTGCTGAAACCCTTTTCGTTTGAGCGCTTCTGCAAAGCAGCCAACAAATCCCGCGAGAAAATAAAAACAAAAAGCGAAGTGCCATTACCTTCAAAAATCGCAGTAAAATCAGACAAGAAAATCTATCAGCTCGCCCTGGATGACATCCTTTTTGTGGAAAGTTGCGGCGACTATGTTCAGGTTTATTGTACTCAGAAAAAACTTACCGTTCATGGCACCTTGAAAAGTTGGGAAGAAAAATTAAACGGCTCGCAATTCCTGAAAGTTCACCGCACCATTATTGTCAACCTTCAGAAAATCGACCACATCGATGGAAACACCATTTGTATGGAAGGATATAAGTTGCCGGTTTCGGAGCAATACAAAGAAATTATCTTCCTGAATTTACTAAAAGACTAAGTATATACACCAACAATTAGTGTCTGGAGCAAAAGATTTTATAAAAACAAACATTCTCAATCACCCTATTCCCGGAATAAACAACCGAAGCTATTTCTCAAATTCTAGTTATTTAAACTGATTTTATACCATTTAAGGGCGTTCCGATAGAAAATTTTGTCAACAACCGCCTTGGGAAGTTTCAAACCTATAAATGGTCCATTTATCTCCTTTGTTTCCAATTTCATTGAACTTGTGAAGTAATTCCAGTCTTTCAATCGTGTTGCATGAATTCCAGTATAAAAGTTGTTGTCGGGTGTACCTGAGTATGAGATATCGGTTCCATAGATAATCCGGTCTTGGTATTTGATCAGAAAATTTCGGACTTTCTTGTAATCTTTGGCACTTTGGTATTGTAAATGGCAAACCCTTGCAGACAAATCAACAGCCATGTTGGGAAAACGGTCAAAGGCTTTAGTGAGTTCATCAACGCTCCATTCGCGGCTTCCCAAATGGCAACCAATGTATCTAAGGTTCGGATGTTTGGTCAGCATACTGTCCACTGCATTCAACTGGTCGGCGTAACTCGGGCATTCAGGATGCAGATACATGTGGTACTCAGGGTGCCGGGCAAAATATCTCTTGTCGTTGTTAACGGTCATCGAATCAACCGGGAGCCAACAGTTGCGGGGTTCGCCCAAGTGACCGGTTAGCGGTAAGTTTTTCTTTTCGAGCCAGTCAATCACCTGATCGAACCGGTTGTTGCTGAGCATGATGAATTTTCCTGCCCGGTCTTTTTCAACCATGCCAATGTTTTTCCAGAATTTGACTCCAATAGCTCCTCCTGAAGTGTAGTTTTCGAGCTCAGCAATTGTTTTTTGCTCCCATTCGTTACAGTTCCAAATGGCTGTATCAAAAGTAAATGTGGCCAGGTAGTAAATTTCTCCCGGATATTTTTTGACCAGTGCAACAGCCGTGTCATGCTGCATTCTTACATCTTCGCCCGCATTGACGTTGATAGTAATCAATTTCAGATTTTCGTCCCGACAATGCTTTAGAAGCGACGGATCGGTTGTTAAAATATGTACATGCGCATCAACCTTTGGAACTTTGGAATAGTCTGCCTCATTGTAATGGATTGATGAACAAGAATAAAGCAAAGCGAATAGTATAATTGCTGAGAACAAAATATTGAAGTTTGTCTTTCTTATGAGTATTGTTTTTGGCTAAGATAAATGGTTTTCATCGATTTTTAGCTCGTCAGTTTGTCAAGATTTGAGTGCCAATATTGCATTGTTTATGCCTTTTTGGTTCATTTCCGGAATGGCTTGTAATTTGTTCGTATCAGGCCGTTGTCCAGCTATGAATTTTCGTAACCGAACACACTTATTTTTTTAATGTTTCATTTTAATAATAGGAGGTTCTAATTATGGGAGCTGCAGGAAACAAAAAGCCCAAAAAAGACAAATCTGCAAAACATGGTAAGCATGTTCCTTCTTATCAATTAAACCAGGAAGCGGCAAAACCAGAGTTTGACGATTTTAAGAAAAAGAAATGATAATCTTTAAAGCTATCAGAGAGTGAGGCTGAGTGTTCGATTGCTCAGCCTCATTTTTTAGCCATGCCACGGACGAGTTCGCTGAACATTCTGAATGCAATCGATGGCCGTGTTCACATTGCTTACCAGTTGGAAATCGAACATGCCCACGCAAATAAAATCGGCGCCATTGTCGTAAGCCCATTTAAAACCATCTTTGGGCTCGATTGCCCCGGCAGCCAGCACTTTAAAGCCCATCACCGGAACAGTGGCTTTGCTCACAAATTCGATTGTTCGCTCCGGAAACAGGCAGAACATGTTGTTGTGGAAACGGTTGTGATCGAGGTAGTTCTTGCCGTCAACCTCGAACGGAACTCGGTATTCGCGCGGGTGAGCCGACCAGTATTGATCGTGGTGCATGGTTTTCATGTAATAGTCAGGAATAATTCTCTGATCAGCGCAGGCAATCAATGATTCAACCGAATGAGCTGCCAGTCCGGCAGTGTAGCCTTGCGCCCGGATATGTTCAATCATTTCGTGAATGACTTCAATTTTATGGTCGCGCACCAGCCAGTCGCACCAGTTTCCCTGCACCTGAATGATGTCCACGCCAAAATCGATTGCTTTGTCGATGTTGGCAAAGTAGAGGTTTTTGTTGGTTGTTGAGCCAACTTCTGCCAGCTTTTTATTATCGAGGTTAGGATGAACCTGCGAAATGACCTTGATTTTGCTTCCGGTGATTTTTTTGTACTTGGCCAGCAACGGATTCGACGGGAAACCGATGTTAATGGTATTAATGCCAGCTTTTTCGGCCAGCATTAGCGTTTCGTAAACTTTTTGCTCGGTGTTGTATGCCTTGAAAAGAGTGTCGGTATAAATCAAATCGCGGGCATGAGACCAGCCGCCAATCAGGTTGCCGCCAGCCACCAGTCGGCTGATTTCGTGCTTGCCGATTTTCCCGGTGGGCAGTTTGCCTTTTAGCTCATTCAGCGCGGTTTGTTTCACCTGGATGGTTGCACCCGACATCACATCAACCCCGTAAGTTTTGAGGTTACTAACCGCCCCAATGCCCATTGCACCCAAAACCGGAAGGGTAGCCAGGTTTTTCAGCACTTCGCGGCGCGATTCATTACCGATTATTTCTTCGGGCTTGGCTTTCTTCTTCCTGAAAAAAACGATTAGCGAGTCGATGCTGAACCCTTTTTCAGAATAAAAGAAAAGGAATAGCAGGGCTGAGGCTTCAATAAAAAGCTTATCGACAATGAAAATATGCCCGTCGGCAGCGCTGATCAGCGGGTTGCCAAACGGAGGATAGGCAAAATAGTAGAGTGTAAGCAAAAGCGCTCCGCAGATTGAGGCGAACCGGCTGAAAAACCCGATGAATAAGGCCAACCCGATTAAAAGCAATCCGTACATATTCAGGAAATCGGTGATGCTTAAAACGACTGGAGAACTTGCCAATGCATGGTAAAATCCGGAGCTGAATCCGGAGGTATTCAGCAAATAACTTTTGGCGCTCCACCCGACCTGAAGTATTTTGGAGAGACCCTCATAAATGAAATGCCAGCCAATGGCGACGCGAAGAATAGTAACGAAAAGTTTTGGGTACGGTTTGGTTTTAGTGTAGTTCATAGGTTGTTAGGTTTAAGACCGTTAATATCAGAATCTTTTTTGAAAAAGACGAAGAAAGAATACCAAATATGATTGATGTCAGGACAAAAATTACTGGAAAGTTCTTGTTTCTATTTTTCTTACATTTGTTTCATGACAAAAAATGAAATCATACATCAGATTAATCAATCGCTAAGTCATTTGAATGTGATGAAAGTTATACTTTTTGGGTCGTATGCGAAAGGTAATCAGTCAGTTGATAGCGATATTGATTTGTTGGTAGTAACCAATGATGATTTTGTTTTTGATTCGTTTGCCGATAAAATGAAGGCAAAATTGGAGATTTCGAAGGCGCTAAGTTCGTTGCGTAAGTTTGCTGATATTGATTTAATTGTTCATACCAAACCAATGTATGAACAGTTTATCAAATTGGATAGCGGTTTTAAAAGGGAAATTCTCAACTCTGGAACGGTTATTTATGAAGCAAACAACTAAGGATTGGTTTCACGCAGCGGAGGACGATCTTTTGGCTGCCCAAAAGCTTCGCGATGATGAGCGGCTATCTAATGTGGTTGCATTTCATTGTCAGCAATGTTTGGAAAAGTGCTTTAAAGCGGTTATCGAAGAACTTGGAAAACCATCTATTAAGTCGCACGATTTGTTAAGGCTTCTGTCATATACTGAAATTCAGTCCTCTGAGCAGGAAATTAATCTGATAGCAATTATCAACGAAGTTTACATTGACGCCCGTTATCCGGGAGACATGGGACTACTTCCGCAGGGAAAACCCACATTGCCGGAAATAGAAACTTTTGTAGATTTCTGTGAAGGGATGTATCGAAAATTATCTAACTTATAATTCCTACCGGATCGTTTCCAAATGCTTGATTACCATTCTGATTTCCCCGAAGGAATACTGGTTATCGAGCCCGGCACGAATATCCGAAAGGTTGCCGCCTTTGTGCGTATCAAGGTATTCTGTAATTGCCTTTACTCTTTCTGGCGCAACAAACTGATCGATTGACAGTTCTCCTGTCCCGATAAAATTCGATAAATGTCCTTCAATAGTCGAAACAGCCATTCCGCGTTGCTGTGCAATTTCGGGAATCGTTTTGCCGCTTCTGAAGAGCTCCAGGCTCGTTTCCTGTGTGCTTAAGCTGGCTTTTGCCGCTTCTTTTTCGGCATCGGCGGGCAGTGTCAATCCTTTGGAGCGCAGGTAAGCAATCACCATTCCCAAAATTTCTTTGCCAAACTGCTGCATGCGCGTACCGCCCATCCCTTTTATGAACTTCAGCTCGGCCTTGGTGGCAGGCAAAGTTTCCACAATATCGAGCATCGTTTTTTGCGGAAGTATCCGACGAACTTCAACATTGAGCAAGTCGGCTTTGGCGTCGCGCCAGCTTTTAATTTGGGCGTAAAACTCAGGGTTTTTGGAGAGTGATGAACCCGATGCTGTTCCTTTATGTCCTTTTTCAGGAACTTCAATGGCCGATTTTGAGCGTGTTTCGAGGTACGTTTTGATGTTGAACCCGTTTTTGCACAGTTCAAGGCAATTCTTCTTGGTGTAAATTTCTTTCCGAAGCTTGTCCGCCGCATCCGACAAGCTTTTCCTGATGGCTTTGTTGTCGGTTTCAACTGATGCTGACGAAAATGGCTCTTCCACAATGCTGATAAGCTTTCCGGCGAAATATTCCGAAGCTTTTTTTACCCGCTCCTGAAGCTGTCCGTTCTCCTCGGCATCCGAAGTATTGGCCATTAACGCGCGAACCTGGTTGCCAAATTTTCCGGCGACATCAATCATTTCGGTTTGCAGTGGTGCGGTAATTTCGTCGAGCTTAACTTTCAAATTGCCCAGTAACTGCGCGTGGTGTTCGTCCCAAAGTTTCAGCAGAAACTGAATCTGGCGCAACATGGGCTTAAAGTCGAACAGTTCTGTAAGTAGCTGTTGTATATAGTCTTTGCGCGACTGTTCCAATTCGGCTTCGCCTGGCTGGTTTCGCTCTACCTCGTCGGTAAATTGAATAACAGTGGTGTCGTTTTTAACACTGAAATCGGCAATGGGTGTGCTTAAAACCAGCCCTTCCAATGTTTTGCAGCGGCTCAGCGCCACGTAAACCTGCCCGTGGGCAAACGAGGCGCGGGCGTCGATAACGGCTTTTTCGAAAGTCAGCCCCTGGCTTTTGTGAATGGTGATGGCCCAGGCCAGTTTGAGCGGGTATTGAGTGAATTTGCCAATGACATTTTCGTCAATTTCCTGCGTGTTTTCATTCAGAGCGTATTTTACATTTTGCCATTCTACTTTTTCTACATCAATAGGCAAATAGTCGCCCGGACATTGAACCTCGATGGTTTCGTCGTTGATCCCGGTTACTTTGCCAATTTTGCCGTTGTAGAAACGTTTGTCGGTATCGTTTTTTACAAACATCACTTGTGCGCCAACTTTCAATTCAAGTTCCAACTCGGTGGGGTAGGAGTACTCCGGAAATTCGCCCTCTACCTCCGCTGTAAAGCGGTAACTTTTCGTTTTCAGGCCAGCCAGCTTCGAGTCGTTAATTTGCTGCGACTGGTAATTGTGCGTGGTTAGCGTAATATAACCTTCTTTTTCTTTGGGATTAAAATTTGGAATGTACCGCTTGTTTAACTCCTGAAGGGTGGATTCGTCCATCCGGTTTTCGCGCACTTTGTTCAGCAAATCGATAAACAGCTGGTCGCTTTGGCGGAAAATATGGGTGAGCTCAATGCCAATAAATTTCGAGCGTTTCAGGGCATGACTGCTAAAGAAGAAACACGTGTCGTAGTATTCTTTCAGAATGGCCCAGTCGTCTTCTTTCACCACCGGTGCCAGCTGCTGTAAATCGCCAATCATAAGCAGTTGAACGCCTCCAAAGGGTTTGTAGCGGTTTTTATAGCGGCGCAAAACCTCGTCAATTCCATCCAGCACATCGGCCCGAACCATCGAAATTTCGTCGATCACCAGCAAATCGAGACTGCGCATGATGTTGATTTTTTCGCGGCTAAAACGCTTGATTCCCGGGGCAACATTGCCATCTTCGGGAACTACGACAGGGCGTTGCTGGTTTGGGTCGACCGGTATTTGCGGCCCAAAAGCCATCTGGAAAAACGAGTGAATCGTCACTCCGCCTGCATTGATGGCTGCCACGCCGGTTGGCGCCACAACCACCATTCGCTTGGGCGATTGTTTTTTCAGGTTACGCAAAAAGGTAGTTTTTCCTGTGCCTGCTTTACCTGTCAGGAAAATATTCTGATTGGTATATTGCAGAAAATTGTAGGCAAGCTCAAGTTGGGGGTTGGATTGGTATTGCATGATTAACGAGTTTTTGACAGGTATTTCAGGTATTTTTCGTAGAGTTTTCGGGCGGTTTCGTCAGAATGAACTTTCCCCTCCTTAAAATTTCTCAACCCTCTGTTTATTGATTCCAGTTCATCTTCAGTTACTTCAAGTTTTATTGATTGGATTTCTTTTGCTTTCATTGATCCTCATTTTAAACAAATGTACGGATTTTTGAACAATGGAGTCTAATTCTGCATGACATAAAAATAAGGTCGTGGAAAATCTCCACGACCTTATTCCCATAGTTACTGAAAATATTGTTTTATTCCTCGTGTCCTTTTGCAATCTCGCCATTCATGCGCTTTTCAATCAGTTCGCTAAGGCGTTCGCGCAAAGGCTCGATACTCCGTTAGTGAGAAATTTGTAATTCACGAGCAAAACTGAATTTGCTGTTTGATATTTGTAATTCGAAAAGACCTGTTATCTTTGGAGATAACTTCTGTGTATTGCCAGACAAATCATATTTTATGGAGACTACTTCATCAACTTTTATAAAGAGTTGGATATTAAGGCTAAACAGAAAATTCAGTATGTGCTTGAATTAGTGAAACAAGTTGATCGGGTACCCGAAAAATTTTTATCTCCAATAACGGGACAAGATGGGCTTTATGAAATACGAATTGAATTCCAATCGAACATTTACCGGGTATTCTGTTGTTTTGATGATGGCAAACTGGTTGTTTTGTTCAATGGTTTTCAAAAAAAGACACAAAAGACGCCGACAACAGAGATTGAAAAGACAATGAGAATAAAGAAGGAATATTTTGAATCAAAAAAATAAAAACATGACAGACTATAACGACATAAAAACATTTGATGAACTTATTGAAAAAGAGCATGGCGAAATTGGGACTGAAAGTCGTAACAAATATGAGGAAGGTGCTCAAATGTTTATCGTGAGCGAAATGCTGAAAGAAGCAAGGAAAAATGCGAATATGACGCAAGAGCAACTTGCAATAAAAGCAGGAACCAAGAAAAGCTATATTTCAAAAATTGAAAATGCTAAAGGCAATATTCAGTTATCGACCTTGATTCGCATTTTTGAAAAGGGACTGAATAGAAAAATAGGACTCACATTCTTATAGCCGATTCTCACTCAGAATTTAGCCGCCCTTCTCTGTATCAGAAATAAAAGCGGCGACCTGAAAAACCTTCAAGTCGCCGCTTTTGTATATTGCTAATATTCAGAGCTATTCGTGTCCTTTGGCAATCTCGCCGTTCATGCGCTTTTCAATCAGTTCGCTGAGGCGTTCGCGCAAAGTCTCGATGCTTACTTTCTGGATGGCTTCGTGGGCAAAAGCGTTCATCAGCATGGTGCGGGCTTCCTTTTCGCCAATTCCGCGTGCACGAAGGAAAAACAAGGCATCTTCGTCGATTTGTCCAACGGTAGCGCCGTGGCTACATTTTACATCATCGGCGTCAATAATCAGCTGCGGCTTGGTTTGCATCCGGGCTTTGTCCGACAGCAATACATTGTTATTGCGCTGGAAAGCATTGGTTTGCTGGGCATCGCGGGCGACGTGAATGCGTCCGGCAAATGCTCCGGTTGATTCGTCGTCGAGAATATTTTTGAAAAGCTGATTGCTGTTGCAATTCGGCTGGTCGTGGTTAATCAGTACAAAATTATCGACGTGCTGTTTTTTGTCGGTCAGCGAAACGCCCAACGCATTGGCTTCGGCATGATCGCCGTTCATGGCAATTTTCAGGTTGTTGCGAACCAATCCGGCGTGCAGACTGAAAGCGCCGGTATTAATCACCGAGTTGCGCTCCTGTTTGATAAACATGGAGTTAATGGCCGTCGATTGATTATTCTGATTTTGGATGGTATACACATCAACCAGCGAATCTTCGGCTGCAAACACTTCGGTAACCGAGTTGTACAGAAATGAAGCCGCGGTGAGCGTGTAATCGCAAACCAGTACTTTGGCCTGTGCAGCCGCTTCAGCCACAATCAGGTTGCGCTGTGTAGCCATCAGGTTTTCGTCAGCACTCAGCAAGTTGATGATCTGGATAGGTTTTTCCAATGCTACACCTTTTGCCACATGCAGGAAGAAACCATCTTTGGCAAACGCGGTATTCAGCGCCACAAACGGATCGTTCGATAAGGCAGCCTGACGATTCAGGTAATCCTGAACCAATTCGGGCTTTTCGTTAGCTATTTGTTCCAGACTGCCCAAAACAACTCCCTTTGGAAGCGCGGCCGCCGGATTGTTTCCGTTGTAAAACCAGCCATTCACCAGGAAAACCAGGTGAGTGTCGAGTTGAGGAATGTTCCGTTCAAAAACAACGTTCAGATCGATCACGCCATTTTCGCGCACCAGCTCCTGCTTGTAGCTTTTCTCGAAAGCCGGTTTCAGGTTGGTGTATTTGTAATCTTCGGTCTTGAAATCAGGGATTCCGGCCTGTGCAAAACGTTTCAGCGACACCTCGCGCATGCGGTTCCGCAGCGGCGACGATCCCTGGTTCAAAGCTTCTCTGCTCTGTTCAAACAGCGAAACCAAACGTTCGGCAGGCGATATTTTTTGTGAAATAGTACTCATATTTTCAAGTAAAAAGTGTAAAGGAAAAAGTCAAAAGAGAAAAACGTTCCCGCATCCGGCGATGTCGTTAGTTTTCACCATTCTTAATCCAGTCGTAGCCTTTTTCTTCCAGTTCGAGGGCCAGTTCCTTGCCACCCGATTTCACGATGCGACCTTTGTACAACACGTGCACAAAATCGGGCACAATGTAGTCGAGCAGACGCTGATAGTGTGTTACCACGATGGTTGCATTCTCCGGAGTTTTCAGGGCATTTACCCCTTCGGCAACAATACGAAGCGCATCAATGTCCAAACCAGAGTCGGTTTCGTCCAGAATGGCTAGTTTCGGTTCGAGCATAGCCATCTGGAAAATTTCGTTTTTCTTCTTTTCGCCACCTGAAAAGCCTTCGTTCACCGAGCGGTTGGTTAGTTCCGTATCGAGGTGAAGCATGTCTTTCTTGGCACGCATCAGTTTTAGGAATTCACCGGCTGTCAAAGGTTCCAGACCTTTAAATTTGCGGTGTTCGTTCACAGCAGTTTTGATGAAATTCACCATTGGCACACCCGGAATTTCAACCGGATACTGGAAGCTGAGAAACAAGCCGCTGCGTGAGCGATCTTCAGGAGATAATTCCAAAAGATTCTGTCCCATATAAGTGACTTTGCCGCCAAGTACTTCGTAGTCTTCTTTTCCGGCCAACACATTAGCCAATGTACTTTTTCCTGAACCGTTTGGCCCCATGATGGCGTGCACTTCGCCTGCTTTTATTTCAAGGTTGATTCCTTTCAGGATTTCTTTGCCCTCAACCGAGGCGCGTAAATTCTTTATTGATAGCATTCTGTAAATTGTTTCGCGTTACGAGTTTCAAGTTCCGGGTTAATGCCTGATGTTCTCATTTTTTGTTTTTTATTCGATATTGGATATTCAATATTTTACATTGAATATTTTTCCTTATTTAAGCCTCCCCTTCGGGGAGGTTGGGTGGGGCTTTTACCCCACGCTGCCCTCCAGACTGATCTGTAGTAATTTCTGCGCTTCAACGGCAAATTCCATCGGGAGCTTGTTCAGCACTTCTTTGGCGTAACCGTTAACAATCATTCCAATGGCATCTTCGGTTGAGATTCCGCGCTGGTTGCAGTAGAAAATCTGGTCTTCGCCAATTTTCGAGGTGGTAGCCTCATGTTCCACTACCGACGATTTGTTTCCTACTTCGATGTACGGGAATGTGTGCGCGCCGCAGGTTGATCCGAGCAAAAGCGAGTCGCACTGCGAGAAATTGCGGGCGTTGGTAGCTTGTGGCAATACTTTCACCAATCCACGATAAGCGTTGTCGCTGTATCCGGCCGAAATACCTTTGGATACGATGGTGCTTTTCGTGTTTTTGCCGATGTGGATCATCTTGGTGCCGGTATCAGCCTGCTGGTGATTGTTGGTCAGTGCTACCGAGTTGAACTCGCCCACCGAGTTGTCGCCCATCAGCACGCAGCTTGGGTATTTCCAGGTGATAGCCGAACCGGTTTCAACCTGTGTCCAGCTTATTTTCGACGATTCGCCGCGGCAAATTCCACGCTTGGTCACGAAGTTGTAAATTCCGCCTTTGCCTTCCTTGTCGCCCGGATACCAGTTTTGTACGGTCGAATATTTCACTTCGGCACGATTCATGGCAATGATTTCAACCACGGCGGCGTGCAACTGGTTTTCGTCGCGCATCGGGGCGGTGCAACCTTCGAGGTAGCTCACGTAGCTGTTGTCGTCGGCAATGATCAAGGTCCGCTCAAACTGTCCGGTTCCGGCAGTGTTGATGCGGAAATAGGTCGAAAGTTCCATCGGACAGCGAACGCCTTTCGGGATGTAGCAGAACGAACCGTCGGAGAAAACCGCCGAATTCAGCGCTGCAAAGAAATTATCGGTGGTTGGAACCGCCATTCCGAGGTACTTTTTTACCAATTCAGGATGCTCCTGAAGCGCTTCACTGAACGAGCAGAAAATGATGCCCTTTTCAGCCAAAACGGTTTTAAATGTGGTGGTTACCGAAACACTGTCCATGACCACATCCACTGCTACTCCGGCCAAATGTTTTTGTTCTTCCACCGGAATGCCTAGTTTTTTGAAAGTTTCGAGCAACTCAGGGTCAACTTCGTCTAAACTCTTGTATTTCGGGCTGGTACGTGGTGCGGCGTAGTATATGGTCTCCTGAAAATCGATTGGAGGAATGCGCAGGTAAGCCCATTCCGGAGATTTCATTTTCAGCCATTCGCGATAGGCTTTCAGGCGGAACTCGAGCATGAATTCGGGTTCATTCTTTTTAGCCGAAATCAAGCGGATGATGTCTTCATTCAGCCCTTTCGGGATGACATCCGTGTCGATATCGGTTACAAAGCCGTATTCGTATTCTTTTGATGTTATGTCGTTTAATAATTTATCCTGATTTTCCATCTTTTACAGTTTTCTGTCATTCTGAACGATCAAAATAACAATCAATCACCCACTCGGTTTAAAATGAATTGCAAAGATAAGGAAGTAAAGCTATTTTTGCCGAATGTTTGGAGGTAATAAATACCTTTAAGTCTTAATTGTTAATATGGAAGAAACGAAAAAACATACACTGCTTTCCGACTTGGGCGAGTTCGGTTTAATTAATCGTCTGACCGAAAAAATTCAGTTAAAAAACGAAAGTACACTGAAAGGTGTGGGCGATGATGCTGCCGTATTGAGTTACCCCGACAAAAAAATTGTGGTGACCACTGATTTGCTCACCGAAGGCATTCATTTCAACCTGATGTATGTTCCGCTGAAACATTTGGGCTACAAGGCCGTGGTGGTAAACCTTTCCGACGTTTTTGCCATGAATGCAATGCCCCGGCAGATTACAGTTTCCATTGCGCTTTCAGCCAAATTCTCTCTCGAAGCCATTGAGGAGTTGTACTCTGGAATTCATTTGGCCTGCGAAAAATACGGAGTTGATCTGATTGGCGGCGACACCACCACATCATTAACTGGACTAACCATCAGCATTACAGCCATTGGCGAAGCTGCAGAAGAAGATTTGACTTACCGCAGTGGCGCGCAGGTAAACGATTTACTTTGCGTGTCGGGCGATTTGGGCGGCGCTTACATGGGATTGCAGTTACTCGAACGCGAAAACGAAGTGTTTAAAGTGAATCCGAAAGCACAACCGCAATTCGAAGGATACAACTATATTCTCGAACGCCAGCTCAAACCCGAAGCACGCGGCGATATTGTCCGTTTGCTGAAAATGCTGGGTATCAAACCAACTTCGATGATCGACATTTCTGATGGTCTTTCTTCTGAAATTCTGCACCTGTGCAAAAACTCGAAAGTGGGCTGCAACCTGTACGAAGAAAAAGTGCCACTCGATATGCAAACGAAGAAAATGGCCGAAGAACTGAACATCAATCCGCTGGTAGCTGCGTTGAATGGCGGTGAAGACTATGAACTGCTGTTCACGGTTCCGATTGACAAATACGATGTGGTGAAGAAGGAATTCGATTTTACCGTGATTGGTCACATCACTCCTGAAAGTGAAGGCGCCAACCTGATTACCACCGGAGGCTCGGTAATTCCGTTGCAGGCACAAGGCTGGAATCCGCTGAAAAGTTAATATTTCGAAGAATGATAAAATAGAGACGCTCAATCGGGCGTCTTTTTTTATTTCAAAACCTGTTAGGTCTAATATTTTCAGCTAAACTCTCGCTTTTGGTGCTTTCAGGAAGCGAACCATTACGGTTGTTGTAATCAGAAGAAATACTCCGACGACGATGTATCCGTAGTTGTATGAGACTGTTTTATCTCCAACTATTCCGACAATTATTGATCCGAATACTCCGGCGATTCCCCTTGAGCGAAAATCATTCCATAGTTCACGCCAGGTTTTTCATCCCGAAGAATTTGGCTGTAGAGGTTGAAACCAGTGAGAAAACGGCATCATGAATAATCCCAGCTACAACTGAACCGACCATTAGCATTGGCGCCGAAGTGAAGAATGTAAACAGGAAATAGGATTTAATATTGAAATTGTTGGGCAATTCCGAGAGTTTTAAGAATAAAAAAGCCGTCTGGTTTTCAGACGGCTTTTGCATATCGTTTGTTCTGATTTTTTAGATATTGTTCAAATGAACAGACAAAGATGACTTTAAATTAGCAGCTTTGTTTTTATGAATAACATTCTTTTTAGCAAGTTTGTCAATCAATGAAGTAACTTTTGGTAAAGCTTCAACAACTGCATCTTTGCTGGTTTCTGCACGCAGTTTTTTCACTGCATTACGCATGGTTTTTGCATAATATTTGTTCTGAAGTTTCTTTACTTCGTCTTGTTTGATTCTCTTTTTTGCTGACTTATGATGTGCCATTTTGTCTTTTCCTAAATTGTTAAATTTATTGGTAGCCCGTAGGGGATTCGAACCCCTGCTACAAGAATGAAAATCTTGCGTCCTAACCCCTAGACGAACGGGCCAACTTTACTCTTCCCTTAATTTTGGGACTGCAAAAATAAGTCATTTTTTCTAGTCTCCAAATATTTTTAGAAATTTTTACCAAAAATTCATTTGCTTTATTTAGCCAACGAGTTTTTATTTTGGCGCTGCAAAGAAAGATAAGATTTTTGAAATCACAAATAGATCAGTGAAATTTTTCACCTCCATTCAACAATTGTTCCCCGGTTCTTTTGCAGTAGTTTCTCAGGCATCGAGTTTACTATTTCTTTTCCCAGTAAATCAATGAGTTTGTACTTCGAGAAGTGCCTCGAATAAACCAAACTAACCTCGCGTAATGGGTTACTGTCAATAAATGTTCGTACATGATCGAAGCGTGTTTCACTCATTCCAAGCGTTGCCAGTTCGGGAATAATGGTCATTCCACCTTCTTTATCGATGATATTCATAATGGTTTCAAGCGATCCGGCTTCGAAATGGAACGGTAATGCCGAATTCGCAGGGCTGTTAAATGAGCATAAATTGATGACCTGATCACGGAAACAGTGCCCATCGCTGAGTAACCAGATCTCGGGCGTTGCAATGTCTTTAATATGAATGTTTTTCTGAGTAGCCAACGGATGATCGTCGTGCAGATAAAGCAACATTCCTTCGTAAAACAACGGTTTTTCAATGATACGTTCTTCGTGAAGCGGTGTAACCAAAATTCCAACATCAATCAAATCACGGTTCAATCGGTCGATGATGTTCGCTGTTGTTAATTCTTCAACCTTGATGGCGATATTGGGGTATTTTCGCTTGTAGTTGCCTATGAAAAGTGGTAATAAATAAGGAGCCAGAGTAGGAATAATACCAATTTTTAATTCTCCGGAAATCAGGTTTTTGTGATCTTTGATAATGTTGTTAATCTTTTGTGCTTCCTGGATCGTTATCCGGGCCTGTTCAATAATGCGGCGGCCTACGTCGGTCGGGATCAGGGGCTGTTTACTGCGGTCGAAGATAATGACTTCCAGGTCTTCTTCCAGCTTTTTAATTTGCATACTTAAGGTTGGCTGGGTGATAAAACAGTTTTCGGCGGCTTTACCGAAATGCCTGAAGGTATCAACAGCAACAATGTATTCGAGTTGAGTTAAGGTTATCATTGGGAAGATTTTTATTGGACTGCTAAATATAAACAAAAAGTAAGTTATTTAACAAGTAACATTGGTTAAGAGTGCGCATGTTCTGTAAATAGCATCTGTCGTTGCCATTCGAAAAGCGCTACTGAAAGGGCATGTGATACATTCATCGATTTGCATTTGCCAGTCATTGGAATATGCAGTTTTAGAGAGCATTTTCGTAAAATTTCTTCCGGTAATCCATTCCGTTCGTTACCAAGCAGGAAGACTAATTTAGAAGGTAAAGCTGTTTGATAAATATTAACCGATTCGTTACATGTTTCGATGGCGGCAATGTGATAGCCGCCAGGCAATGTGGCGAAAAAATCTTCAGGTGAAACAAATGTGAGTTTTACGTTGGCAAAGCTTAATCCGGCAGTTTTTTTAATTGATGACATCCGTAATTGAAAATTTGTGCCAAGAATCGAGACTTCGTTAGCCCCAATGTTATCGGCCAGGCGAATCATATTCCCTATGTTTTCAGGATTAATTATTTGCCATGCTGCTACAATCGGTCTGTGTGGCAAGGGCGGATATTGCCTGTCGTTAAAAAAAACTATTGAATTTGTTTCCATCGTTCGCGGAATATCTTTTTCTTTGAAGTACAAAAGAGAGATTTTTTAGGTTCAAAACAATGAGAAGTTTAAAAATAGTTGGAGGAATCCTGTTTGCTATCATCCTTTTTGCCTGCGGAAAGTCGGAAAAGGAAAAGGCTGCCGAGAAATTTACTCTGGCTACTTCGCTTTACCAGAAGGGCGATACTACTACAGCTTTGCAATTATTGGATTCGGTGCAGGTATTGTTCCCGAAAGCTTTTGAATCTGCCGGAAAAGCCAAAGAGCTGGCCAATAAAATAAATTCGGAAATGTTGTTTCGAAAAGAACAACAGATTGATAAGGTTGGTGCCAGAATTACTGAACTTGAGCGTTTATTTGATAAGGAAAAGACAGAGTACGACAGGTTTTCGCAATATATTCATAAAATGCAGAAATTCGAACGTCGTTGGAACCAGTCGTTTATAGAATTGCATCTCGACGAACGCGGTGATTTGTATATTTCGAGTAACTATTACGGAAAAGAATGGCTCAACCATACAGGAATAAGGGTTTACGACGGGATTTTTCAGGCGAGAACTGATTCTGTTTCTCTTGATGACCCAGGTAATCACCACAGCGAGTTTATGAACCTCCATTGGGAAACGGTGAGCTATAAAAATGGAAAAGACAATGGAGTTATTCAGTTTATTGCCGATAATGCCGACAGAAATCTAAAAGCTTTATTCCTCGGGAAACGGATGTATTATATTGTTCTGGAGGCTTTTGATAAACAAGCTATAAAGGAAGCGTTCCAACTTTCGAATGCCCTTAAAAGAAAAACAGAACTTCAGAAAGAAATTAAAGAGCTGAAAGCGCGACTTAACTAAATTAATTGAAGGTCTCAATAATAAAATATACAGCTTTAATCGATGTTTTTTTAAGTTTCCAAAGTTTATTTTCGCAGAATTTAGTCCGGGGAAAACAGTTCGACCTCCTTTTAAAGCTAGTTATTTGTCTCATTTTCAAATCCATTTTTCAAGGTTAACCTATTTCAGAACAATTCATCGTAAAACCCAAATTCAATGATAAAAACAATTAATTTCACAACTCGTTAATTCTACCTTAGCGAATTTGAAATTTACGTCTGATTTTCTCTTTTGTCGACATCTGTATGGTGTACCTTGAAGGTAAATGAAACAGGCTAATTTTGAATGTGAAAAGTAGAAGAATTACAATTTTCGAGTTTTTCTAACCTGAACAATACTATTATGACAACAAACAGAAGGAATTTCCTCCGGAATACCATGATGGGCGCCGGATTACTTGCCTCAGGATTTGCCAGTCAGGCAGCATCCGTTAAAGTTGAATCATCTTCAAATTCGTTAGTAACCAGCCGCTCGCAAAAATTTAATATGTCGGGGTATGCGGCTCCAAAACTCAGCAAGGTTCGTATTGGCTTTGTTGGCTTGGGAATGCGCGGACCTGGAGCAGTAGAACGCATGTCGTATATCGATGGTGTTGAAATTGTGGCTCTGTGCGACCAGTATCCTGATAGGGTTGAGGCTATGCAAAAGTTGCTTGAGAAACAAGGATTGCCACGGGCCAAAAGTTATTCGGGAAGTAAAGATGCCTGGAAGGCGATGTGTGAAAACCCGAATATCGATTTGATTTATATTACAACACCCTGGAAATGGCATACTCCAATGGCCGTTTACGCGATGGAACATGGTAAACATGCGGCTACCGAAGTTCCGGCGGCTACTACTATCGACGAATGCTGGCAGTTGGTTGAAACATCGGAGCGAACAAAAAAACATTGCATGATGCTCGAAAACTGCTGCTACGACTTTTTCGAACTGCTGACACTGAATATGGCTCGCCAGGGATTCTTTGGTGAAATTATACATGGAGAAGGGGCTTATATTCATAATCTGATAGATCTGAATTTCAAGAAGGATGGGTATGCCGAAATGTGGCGTCTGAAAGAAAACCAGACCAGAAATGGTAACCTATATCCAACACATGGTTTAGGTCCGATCTGCCAGGTTATGAACATCAATCGTGGCGACCAAATGGAATACCTGACGTCGATGTCGACAAACGATTTCCAGATGGCCGAACGGGCAAAAGCAGAAGCCTCTAAAGATAGTTTCTACAACGAATTTACGACCGATCATTATCGTGGCAACATGAATACAACCACGGTACGCACGTACAAGGGCCGCACGATCATGATTCAGCACGATGTTACCAGCACACGCCCGTATTCGCGCATTCACCTGGTAAGCGGTACCAAAGGAGTTGCCAGCAAATGGCCCGAACCCGCCCGTATTTCAACCAGCCACGAATGGCTGAAAGACGATGAAATGAAAAAGCTGGAAGAACAGTATACGCCTGAAATTGTAAAGAAAATAGGCGATATGGCCAAGAAGGTAGGCGGTCATGGTGGAATGGACTTTATGATGGATTGGCGCCTGATCGATTGCCTGCGTAATGGCTTACCATTAGATCAGGATGTGTATGATGCTGCACTATGGAGTTGTATAGCACCTTTAAGCGAGAAATCAGTAGCCAACCGCTCAAATTCTGTCGATATTCCTGATTTCACAAATGGCGCCTGGAAAACCAATTCTCCGGTTGAATTGACATTGAAAGGTGGCGGAACAACCGGGGTAAGAGAAAAAACATCCGGCGGAACGAAACAGCTGAAGGTTCAGTAAGAACATTCATTACAGATTTATATCAAAAACGCTGTCTAAAAAGTCGAAACACTTACGAATAGGGTCATCCTGAATTTATTTCTGGAATGACATACAGTATGTTGAGATACTGAAACACGTTCGGGATGAGTGGATCAATGACTTTAAAGACAGCTTTTTTTGATTTAAGCATTATTCAAACGCTTAATAATCAATTGCGAATTCATCCGCGTTGTCAAAAATATAAATTTATACATCACGAGTAAAGGAGTAATGCATTCAATTTTTAACAACTTTATGCTGTATAAACAACAAAGATACAGGTGATTAAATTTGTTGAAGCCAGAAGCTAAGGAAGGAGATTGAACAAAACGGGACGAATCCGGGTATCGAATTCGTCCCGTAAGTTATGCTTTATTGTCAGTTTATCTGGCGCTTCTTACTTTTCCGGAACCTGCAATCGACTGATCAATCAATGGCTTTCCCTTGTAAGTTACATTTCCTGATCCGGCAACCCGAATATACAGGTTTTTAACTGCTTCTATATCTACATTTCCTGAACCTGAAACTTTTACTGATACATCGTCAGCTTTATAATCCAATGCTTTTAACGAACCACTTCCTGAAATAACAATACTCAAGTCCTGGGCGGCTTCTTTCCCGGCCAGAATAATATCGCCCGACCCCGATATTGTACCTTTAACCCGTTCGGCTGTTAGCTCCATTAATTTAATGTTTCCGCTACCACTTATCCCCAGGTCAATAGCCTTTGTTTTAATGTTTCCTTCAGCAATAATATCTCCTGAGCCTGAAACTCCAAGTCCGTTAATTTCGGGAGTAGTGATGTAAATGATTATTTCCCCGGGTTGAAAGGCTTTCCAGAAAAAATCTTTATTGGGGAACCGAATGATCAATTTTCCATCTTTTACTTCAGTGATAATTTGTTCGAGTGTCGAAGGTTTTGCCACAATCTCAAGGTTTTGCTTATCTCCCTGTTCCAGGTGTACCTTAGCCGATATTCGCAGCGATATTTCTGAAAAAGGATCAACCTTGCGATTTTGTTCTTCTGCTAAAACATTGATGCTGAATAATGTGAACGCAATCAAAATAGCTGTAACCAGTTTTGTCTTCATGCTTTTATTTTTTGTGTTGTTGTTAATTCTATTTTAACGTTTGTAATGACGCTAAATTTTCGTCGAGGTTGCAAATCTTTCAAGAAATATTTTAGTCAATTTTCCATTTCTAACAGAAAGCTTGCTCTGTCGGCAGAATACGAAAGTTTACCGTACAAATTCATTCGCCAGCCTTTTTATCTTGATAAATAGTTTTCGAATAAGTAATTTCACTTCTGAAATATCTATTTTAATCATTTATATTTCTTAACCAAATTAAAAGACCTATGGATACATCTATGATTACAATCCTTATTGTTGTTTTCGTTGTTCTTCTGATTATTGTCTCAATTTACAACAGCCTTATACGAAGAAGAAACCAGGTGGATAATGCCTTTGGAGCAGTTGATGTACAATTAAAGAACAGGTACGATTTGATTCCGAACCTTGTTGCCACAGTACAGCAATATGCTACCCACGAGAAAGAGCTGCTGTCAAAAATTACGGAGCTTCGTACAAAGGCTGTCAGTCAGAATATTAAGCCTGAAGATAAGGTAGCTATTGATAACCAAATAACTTCATCATTGTCGGGATTAATGGTTGCTGTTGAAAACTACCCCAACCTGAAAGCCAATGAAAATTTTGTTGATTTACAGAGATCGCTTAACGAAGTGGAATCTCAGATTGCTGCTGCCCGCAGGGCTTACAATGCGGCAGTAACCGATTATAACAATGCCATTCAGTCATTTCCTGGTAATTTAATGGCTGGGATGATGCTTTTGAAAACCAAAGAAGTTTTTACGGCCAGCGAGGCTGAGCGTACTAACGTCGATGTTAGAGGTCTTTTCAATAAATAATGCGAAGTATGCTAACCGAAACCGACTTTCAGCTATTTTACGAATCGAACCTGAAGGAAAAGTTACAGAGCCTGGAAAGTGTCCGAAAAAAAACTCTGGCACGGTATCTCTGGGGATTTCTGTTGATTGTTGTCCTTGTTGTATGGAATTATTTCCTGGCAAGCATAAACCCCGAATCATACATATTGGTCATTTCCATTGCATTATCGGCCATTGGTGCGTTGTGGTATAATATAATAACATTCAACCGAAAAGACAAGTACCGGAAAAGTTTTAAATCGGATGTGGTAAGCGAAATAATCAGGCTGTTCAATCCTGAATGGCAGTATCAGTATGATTTGTGCATCAGTAAACCTGATTATGAACGAAGCGGTATTTTCCAACATCACGTCGACAGGTATGATGGCGACGACCTTGTGACAGGTAATGTTGATAAAACCGATTTTCAGTATTCCGAGTTACATACACAATATAAACAAGTAACATACGGCGCCAAGGGGCGCAGACAAGAACATTGGGTGACCATTTTTAAAGGCATCTTTATGCACGCCGACTTCAATAAAAACTTTTCGGGGGTTACCTATGTGCTTCCCGATACTGCCGAGCGGCTTTTGGGTTCCTTGGGGCAAAGTCTTCAACGACTGAGTTCAAGAGGAGAATTGGTAAAACTTGAAAATGTTGAATTCGAAAAGTTCTTTGTTGTTTACGGATCCGATCAGGTTGAAGCCCGTTATATTCTCACTCCGGCAATTATGGAATCTATGGTCAATTTGTACAAGAGGTTCGACGGCGAAATTTATTTCTCTTTCGTGGGGTCGCGTGTTTACTTTGCCAAAAGCTTTTCAGGTTCACTGTTCGAACCCAACCTATTTACCTCGGGGGTGAATTTTGGCGATGCAAAGGAAATGTTCGATTTATTATCAATGATTACCATGCTCATTCAGGATTTAAACCTGAACACACGAATTTGGACAAAAGAGTAACTGTGGAAAACAAACAGGCGAAGTTGTCCTTTTCAATCCGGCTAATCTTCGTTTAAATTAAAAAGACCTTCGGGTAAGTCCATTTCAATTTCCCGGAGGTCTTCATCGAAACGAACAAGCAAATCTTCGTTGAATGGCACAAGACATTCTTTCCCCTGGTAATCAACTGTTACAAGTATATTGCCCGAATAGTTGGTTACCTCTGTAATTTCGCCAATGAGCCCAAGCTTTGACTCAAAAAGTTTAAACCCCGTTAAGTTGTCAGGCAGGAATTCATCCTCAGGTTCAATAACGTCATTTTCACTAACATAAACCGATAGACCACAAAGGTTCTTAGCCTGTTTATCCGAATCGACCCAATCGAACTTTACAATTGCCGATTCACCCGATTTAAAGCGCAAACCATCGTTGGCGATAAAATAAGGAACCAGCAAATCGTCGATTTCAACCAGTAAAACTGGCATTTCCTCCAATGTTTCATAATATTCTTCCTGAAACCTGATAACAAGTTCGCCATGTATGCCATGAGGTTTTTGTATAAAACCTATCTTAATACTTTTGTTTTTGGGTATTGTTTCCATGGTAGTAAAAATAGAAAAAAGCGACAGAAACTCTGTCGCTTTTATAAGTTGTTTGTTTTAACCAATGTTAAAAACAGGATTCTGCGAATGATTTATCCTTCAGTTTCCTCGGTGGCTGCTTCTTCAGCAGGAGCGGCCTGTGCTGCAGCAGCTTCGGCATTGCGTTTTGCAATAGATTGAGCCCTTTCAGCATTCTTTTTAGTTTCCTGAGCGAGCTGGGCTTTACGGGCCGAACCTTCAGCCTGATCCAATCCGTCTTTCTTAGCCTGAATTTTCTTAGCTTTATCAGCCGTCCATGCTTCAAATTTAGATTCGGCTTCTTCAGCTGTGAAAGCGCCTTTTGCAACTCCACCCAGAAGGTGTTTTTTGTACATTACTCCTTGGTAAGATAAAATAGCTCTTACGGTATCGGTCGGTTGAGCACCATTGATAAGCCAGGTTAAAGCTTTGTCAAAATCGAGATCGATAGTAGCAGGATTTGTGTTTGGATTATATGATCCAATCCTTTCAATGTACCTACCATCCCGTGGTGCCCTGCTATCAGCTATCACAATGTGATAGAAAGCAAACCGTTTGCGACCTTGTCGCTGCAATCTGATTTTTGCTGGCATTTTGCTTAAATTTTAGTGATAAACAGTTATTGAAAAATTTTGTGGCGCAAAGGTAAAACTTTAATCCTGAATTCAAAACCATTTTGTGAATTTCAAGAATCCTTCCAAATACATTGGTGCCTGGTTAAAATTTTCATGGTAATCCGTAACCTAATAATTTTAAGGCATTTCGGAAGATCACACCACTATGTGGCTTACATTTTCGTCTTGCCAATTTTTTACAAAGATTAAACAGCTACGCTGCTAACTTCATAGCAATACGATTGCTAAATATTTGTAGTACAACGATATCTGACAGAAACACTGAGCAACTTAGTTGCGACATTTTGTAATACCCCAGTTTTACCGGACAACAATGTTTCAAATAAATATTGTTCTTCACGCAACCGTTAAATGTTTTTCATGTGTATAAATTTTTGTTTAACGCCTTAAAATCTGCGTATTAACATTTTCTTTTAGTCGAACAATCCAACGCATGGAATAGCCATTTATACATTTTTGGTTTGTATGAGCATTTGCTTTTATGGCTATTTCATGATCTAAAATAACCGGGGTTTTTATTTAGGGCAAATAGAGTTTCAAACGGAAATAAAGAGCTAAATTATAACGATATGAAAAACATCAAGATTTTTATTTTTATTTTATTGGTAGCACTTTGGTCGTCGTGCAACGAAGAAAACGACGATTATACTGTTACAGGTGATGCTGTTGTCATTGCTAAAACATCGGGGACAAGCACTGTGTATGCAATGGCGTATTACGCTTATGCCTCCAATTCGTTAAAAACAGTTAGTGTGCAAAGCGTGCTCGATCCTTCGAACAAGGTTGAACTTGCTTCGAATGGTCTATATACAACTAATTTCATTAAGGACCCTGATGATGCAGATTTCTCGACTACCAAACCTTCGTCTGACACCTTTACGTTCAGCGCTGTTTTTGAAAATGGGAACACTTACGAAACCACGGATGTTGTTTCATCAGATATTCTGGAGCCGCCAACAATCGAAAAATGTACGTACAACACCGAAAAAGCGTATGCTGAATTTAGCTGGACTGCGCTGACCAATGCCGACAGCTATGTAATATCCGTATATGATGGTGCAGGCGCTGTAGTCTTCAGAAGCAGTGAAGTGTCAAGCACTGTGACCAGTGGTTACCTGAGCGCTTCTGCTACCGGATGGTCTTCGGGGTATCCCGTTTCGGGGGCAACCTATAAAGTCAGGATTCTTGCTTTTAAGTACGAGAATTCAACTAATCCAAGTTCATACCATGTTCAATCCACTTCTTACTCAGAAACTAGCTTGCTCTGGGATTAAATCAATCAGGACTGATCAATAACACCGAAAAAATCTGTTGTTTTTTCCGAAATGTATTATTACCAGGGAGAAACAGCGGATTTTACTTTTTCTGAAGCAATTGAGGTTTTAACGAGTCTTCAAAATAAATATATTTGCAAGCGCAACCATGTAAGTAATGTTGAGCTTGTTGAAGGGTAGGGGTGAGTGTTTTAAAAAATACGGCAACAAATTGTTCCTATTTGCTTAAAAGGCCAATCAGTCCTTTGGTTTAATCTTTTTTAATCGATGTCATGAAGAATTTTAAAGTGGTTCTATTAGCTTTTTTAGTTTTAGTTGTCCTTTCTTGCAACGAAAAGGAAGATTCAACTGTTGTTGGGGATGCAATTGTTGTTGCAAAGAAATCTGGAAACGATACAGTTTATGCCATGGCATATTATGCTTATGCCTATACCCCGCTAAAATCGGTAACTGTTCATGCTATGGTCAATTCGTTCCCGGCTACTGCGTTGGCTGCCAATGGAAATTACACTACGAATTTCATAAAAGAACCTGAAGATAAAGATTTTACTATTTTTAAACCGTCTGCTGATACTTATGTTTTTAATGCTGTTTTTGAGAGCGGAAAAACTTATGAAACTCAGGACGAAACAACTTCGGTCATTTTGGGTCTGCCAATAATCGAAAAATGTACGTACAACACCGAAAAAGCGTATGCCGAATTAAGCTGGACAGCTTTAACAAATGCTGATAGTTATGTAGTAACTGTATATGATGTATCAAATTCCATTGTTTTCAGAAGCGGCGAATTTGCGAACACTGTTACAAGTACAACTATTTCGACCAGCACATCGGGTTGGGTGACAGGGTTTCCGGTGTCAAAAGGATTTTATAGGGTAAGAATACAGGCCTTTAAATATGAAGATTCGGCTCATCCAAATTCATACCACATTCAATCCACTTCGTATTCAGAAGCCAGCTTTGTCTGGGGTTAAATCAACCAGCCCCAATCAACAATATTGTAAAATCCGTTGTTTCTCCAAAAGTATTTTTACCAGAGGAAACAGCGGATTTTGCTTTTTCTAAAACAATTACATTTGAGACTTCCTTTTAATGATTCGTTTTTTACTTTTGCTATTGGATAAACAAAACACAAAAAATGATTCTAAAAGAACAGGCCAAAGACCTTAATGATCGCCGGGATGCTTTAAGGAGGCATCTTTGACTACGATCAGAAAATTCTTCAATTACAGGAAGAGGAACTAAAAACACAAGACCCCGACTTTTGGACCAATCCCAAAGAAGCTGAAGCACAAATGAAAGTAATCCGTTCGATTAAAGTGTGGACGGATGGATTCAGGCAGGTCGATCAAAGTATGGAAGACTTTCTGGTTTTGTACGACTTTTTCGAGTTGGGCGAAGCAACCGAAGCCGATATTGACCAGCACTATAACGAAACGCTGGAACTTATTGAAGTATTGGAAACAAAAAACATGCTTCGAAAAGAGGAAGATAAACTTGGCGCCATACTGCGCATTAACGCGGGAGCCGGTGGAACCGAAAGCAACGATTGGGCCGACATGCTGATGCGTATGTATATCCGCTATGGCGAAAGACAGGGATACAATGTTAAAGTTGTTGAATTTCATGAGGGCGACGAAGTTGGTGTAAAAAGTTGTACCATCGAATTTGAGGGCGAATATGCCTATGGTTACCTGAAAAGTGAAAATGGTGTTCACCGGCTTGTCCGTTTATCGCCGTTCAATGCTCAAAACAAACGAATGACATCGTTTGTCTCGGTATTTGTTTCACCAGCTGTTGACGACAGTATCGAGATTGAAATCAAGGACTCCGACATTACCTGGGATACCTTCCGTTCGAGCGGCGCCGGTGGGCAAAATGTGAATAAAGTAGAAACCGGTGTGAGGCTGAGACATGCCCCAACAGGTATTACTATTGAAAATACCGAAAGCCGTTCGCAATTAAACAACAAGGAAAATGCCCTGCGTTTGCTGAAATCGCAGTTGTACGAACTTGAACTTCGTAAACGACGCGAGGTTGAAGAACAAATCAACGCCTCGAAAAAGAAAATTGAATGGGGCTCACAAATTCGTTCTTACGTGCTGCAACCTTACAAGCTGGTAAAAGATGTTCGCACCGGTTACGAAACGGGAAACGTTCAGGCTGTACTTGATGGCCAGATCGATGGTTTCATTAAGGCATTCCTGATGGAATTCAGCGACGACGAGTAATTGAAGGATTGAGGGACTGAATTCTGATCCTAAACATCCAATACTGAATATCGAATAACCAATATAGAACAGATAAGCCTCAGTACCGACTGGACAATTTGGAACCTGGAACTTTGAACTTGAAACTTATTTTATGAATGCAATAATACGATTAGCCGAAAGAGGAGATGTTCCTGGAATCCTGGAAATTTATTCACCCTTTATTCGGGATACCGCAGTAACTTTCGAAGAAGAAATCCCTGACGATGAATCGTTTTGGAAACGTATGCAGGGAATCATGAGCGAATTACCATTTCTTGTGTGTGAAATAGATGGGAAAATAGCCGGATATGTTTACGCATCGGGCTACCGTAGCCGGGCTTCCTATCGCTGGAGCAAGGAAGTATCGGTTTATATCCATCCCGGGTTTCAGCGAAAAAGAGTGGGCCATGCCTTATATACAAGCATGAACGAGATGGTCCGTTTCCAGGGAGTTGCCAATCTTCTGGCTATCATTACCATGCCTAACGAGCCAAGCGTGGCTTTTCACGAGTATTTTGGCTATAAAAAATGTGGCGAATTCTCAAAAGTTGGCTATAAAATGAACCAGTGGCAGGATGTTGGCTGGTTCGAACTTTTCATTCAGGATGAAAACAAACCACCTGTGGAGCGGATACTTCCATTGAATGAAATTACAGAGTTACCTATATTTCAGGAAGCAATAAAAAACGGGCTGGATAAACTTAAATTATAGCCGCATGTTTATTTGAGAACTTTAAACTTTACTAACCATGGATAAACCGAGCATATACAACAACCGCGAAATCAGCTGGCTATCGTTTAATGCGCGTGTTTTGCAGGAAGCCGACGACCCAACCGTACCCTTGTTCGAACGCATCCGGTTCCTTGGTATTTTCTCAAATAACCTCGACGAGTTTTTCCGTGTACGTGTGGCTACTGTACGCCGTATGCTTGAATTGGGTAAAGACGATGAAACCCTTTTAGGCAATTTCACTACTGATGAACTTTACGAGAAAATAATGGAAACCGTAGTTCAGCAGCAACAGAAGGCGCAGGAAATATACCGCGAGATTTGGGCCGAGATGGCCAAGGAAAATATTGTTATGCTCGACGAAACCCAACTCACACACGAGCAAGGCGTTTATGTAAGGAAGTATTTTAATACCAAGGTACTTCCAAACATTATCCCTATCATGTTGAGCAAATCGATGAAATTTCCGTACCTGCGCGACAAATCGGTTTATCTGGCTGTAAAACTTTCGAAAACAAAGTCGCCCGATAAATTTGCTTATGCTTTGATTCGCGTTCCTACACGTTCGGTTTCCAGGTTCCTTGTTTTACAAGAACAGGGCAACAAGAAATTTGTGATTCTGGTTGACGATGTCATCCGGTTTTGCCTGAATGATATTTTCCCCATATTTAATTACGACCATTTTGAAGCTTACACCATTAAAGTTACCCGCGATGCCGAGCTCGACATCGACGACGACATCTCGAAAAGCTTCATGGAAAAGATTGAACTCAGCCTAAAAAAACGGAAGCTCGGTATTCCGGTCAGGTTGATTTACGACCGCGAAATGCCTGCCGACCTTCTCGATTTCATTACTAAAAAGATGAAACTTGAAGGCGAGGAAAAAACTGTTGCAGGTGGCCGGTACCATAACCACAAGGATTTCATGAATTTCCCTGAAATAGGGAAGTCGCGCCATTATTACCAAAGCCTGCCGGCAATTCCGCACAAAGATTTGCCGCCCCGCCAAAGCATACTCAAGAAACTGAGGAAGAAAGATGTTTTGCTTCATTACCCGTATCAAAGTTTTTCTCATTTTATCGACCTGTTGCGCGAGGCAGCCATCGATCCTAAAGTTGCCGAAATTGGCATAACCATTTACCGGGTTGCCGAAACCTCGAAAGTGGTAAATGCCCTCCTGAATGCCATTCGCAACGGGAAACGGGTGACTGTGGTTATCGAATTGCAGGCCCGTTTCGACGAAGAAGCCAATATTTTCTGGTCGAACAAGCTTCAGGAAGAAGGGGCTCATGTAATCAATGGCATTCCTGGCTTAAAAGTACATTGCAAACTGGCCTGGATTAAGCGTAGCGAGAAAAACGGTTTCAGAAATTACGCCTACATTGGCACCGGAAACTTTCACGAAGGCACGGCCCGCGTGTATGCCGACAAAGGTTTGATGACTGCCGACCAGCGTATTGCCGATGAGGTAGCCAACATGTTCGAATTTTTCAAGCACACGTATTATCATTTCAATTACAGCCAGATAGTGATAAGCCCGTTTTCGATGCGTAATTTCTTTATTCATAAAATCGACCAGGAAATTGCCAATGCCAAAAAAGGAAAACCGGCCTATATGATCCTGAAGATGAATAGCCTGATCGATCCTAAAATGATTGATAAATTGTACGAAGCAAGCCAGGCCGGAGTCAAAATTCAGCTGATAGTCAGGGGTATTTTTGGCCTGAAAACCGGCGATGCTGTTCTTAGTAAAAATATTGAAGCCATTAGCATTGTCGACAAATATCTTGAACATACCCGCGCCTTCCTTTTTGCCAATGGAGGGAAGGAAGACATTTTCATCTCGTCAGCCGACTGGATGCCCCGGAACCTCGACCGCCGCATCGAAGTTGCCTGCCCCATCTATTCGCCCGAAATAAGGAACGAAATAAAAGAGCTGCTCAGGATACAGCTGCGCGACAATACCAAAGCCCGCATCCTCGACAGTGAGTTAAGCAATACCTACAACAACCAGAACAATACACAGCGCTACCGGGCGCAGGAAGATTACTACGCTTATATCAAGAAACGCCATCAGAATGTCATGAAAATTTACCACAATCCACGTTGCACCAAAAGCCGCGAGTGCCTGAAGTTTATTGAAGAAAAAGGCTTTGAAGTTGAAGTTGTCGACTATATGAAGAATGGTATTTCGGCCAAAGAGATCAAGGAGTTCCTTACTAAATCGGGTCTTGCTGTTACCGACATTATTCGCACCAACGAAGACTTATACAAGCAGCAATACAAGGGCAATGAGTTTGCCGAAGATGAGTGGATACAAATCCTGGTTGAAAACCCGAAACTGATACAGCGACCACTGGTAATAAAAGGTTCACATGCTGTTTTGGCCCGCCCGGCTGACGAGATTATGCGGTTGGTTTAAATACTTTTTACGGAGAACTTTTCGCGTAGCGGACAAACTTTGTTTTCTCCCGGTTACCAATGCAAAAAGTATAATTTGAATATCCTTATAAATACCTAAACAGATGAAAATTGCAGTGATATCCTTTGCCGTTGACTTCACAGACTGTAAAGCAGACGGCAAAGGATAGCTTAGGTACTTAGACGGATTTCATTAAGTATAATAAGGTTTCAATGTCGTTTAGTTAAGAAACCCGGATCATTAAATCCGTCACTGCGAGGAACTGCCTATCCCGTTTTTGCGGGAAAGCAGTCTGTTCGCGAATGGATTACTTCGCTTTGGCTCGGATGACGATCTAAATTAAACGATATTGAATAAGGTTTGTGCTCCGGGAATTCTGTATTCGGCTTAGGTTAACGTGAGTTCGGGTGTACTACAAAATTCCGCTTATTGATTTTCCGTACAGCACAAAACAGATTCCTCACTTCGTTCGGAATGACAATGGACTTGTCTGGTCGGGGGGAGGCGGGGCGGCTCTGCCGCCCCGCCTCCCCCCATATTTCCTGCGCGAAGCTGTCATTCCGAATGCAGCGAAGCGGAATGAGGAATCTCTCCCCCAAAGGGAATTTTGTCGTACACCCCGTGAGTCCGACCGAATGTCAGATTGCTATTTCCTGAAATTCGGAAGATTAATTCTACTTCTATGTTGTAATCCAAATTTTCGGAGCATTATTTTTAAGCCATATTCAAAATAATCCTGTACATTAGTAGTTGTAAAGCCTAAGAGGAAACAGGCTCTGCTGGGGAGCAACCTGTCAGCAATAAGCTTTACGAATAAACTGTATCAGGGAAGGGTTAATAACTCTTCCTTTTTCATTTAGATACAGGCATTCCATGATGGCTTCAAAAACCCAATTTCCCCTGTGGGGTTAGGAGTAAAACCATCGGAGATGCCCTATTTCTTTTTACCAATGTCCTATAAAAACAACCTTCTATAAGTAGTCTTTTGCAAGCTACAGTTTCCTTTTTAATTTTTATAAGTAAAGCGCCGTAAACTTTGAAAGCAGCAAAACTGCAAGTAGAATTGAACGGTCACTTTAAATGAAGACTGTTTTTACAGGAATTAGTTTGTTCTGTTATATTCATATTTTGTTTTACTCTTCAATACCAGATAAACCCTGTTTAATAATTTTTTAGCAATCCTGATGATCGCATTGTTTGGTTCCATTCGTTTACATAAATCCTGATAAGCCAATAGTAAGGCTGGGTCAAAGCGGACAGCTACCCAGGCACTTTCTATAAAAGCCTTGCGCAAGAAATCGTGAGACAGAAATGTGATTTCACCGTTTTTTTCTTTTTCTCCGCTTGAGTGAGAAGTAGGGATCAAGCCAACGAACGAAGCAAACTTTTCGTTTTTTTGAAAGCGGTTAATATCTTCAACTTCTGTAAGTATTACCATTGAATTTATTAATCCAATACCAGGAATATTTCTGAGCAATTGTGCCTGCTCGTTATATTTGGCACTTTCTGATATGCGTTTTACTTTTTTGGTGGTTTCTAATAATAATTTGCGCTGTCCCCGAGCTTCTTCAACCAAAACATCCAATGCTTGCCGTCCGGATTGCTCTTTCATTGGAATGCTATCAAGCCATTTCATAAATCGTCCTGACCAATGAGTATTGCTACGTTCAAATTCTTTTGGAAATTCTATTCCGTAGAAATATAAAAATGATTTTATCCGTTGTTTAAACCGTGTCATATCTCCAACCAACATAGAACGCGCCCTGACTAATGAACGGTCTTCCAATGTATTTTCGTTTGGAATATAGATTGCATCCAGTTCTCCATTTCGCAGTGAACGTGCTATTTTTCGACTATCTCTTTTATCTTCTTTTTGAACTTTATCTTTCTGTGTACTTGGCACGTCTGCTGGATTTACTACAATGTTATTAATGCCTAAACTTTTTAGCTTGTAATGGGCCCACAGTCCACAAAAGCCTGCTTCATAGGCTGAAAAGTAGCTTCCTTTCGGAAAATTACTTTTTAAATAGGTGCTCAACGCTTCAGGTTTAGGTGGCATAACAAATGTTTTATGGGTCATATTTTCTGTTAATATAGTTACCTGCCAACTTTTTAAATGGGCATCAAAACCAACATAAATATTTTGTCCTTCAAAATTTAAACTTTTATTTTGTGTCTGCATAAGTTATTGTGTTTATTGTTAAAGTCTGTGAAACTCTAAAAATAATACTCTTTAGCTTATGCTATTCCTTTCGCTTTTGTCACATTACAAACATAGGGACTCTGACACATTCGAAAAATCGGGCTGTTTTTACCCTGACCCCTTAAAAGGGAACAGCCGGATTTTCTCCTGGCTCGCTATAAGGGCAGGGGTAAAACAGGGGAAAAATCGTGCAACAGGTTTAATCTGTCAAAGAAGTAGAATTATAACAAAATACGCAAACAAGAATGGATTGTATTGATGAATATAAGCATCAGACAATCGAGCATAAATATTTGACAAGTGAGCATAACCCTCTGACAAGTGAGCATAACCCTCTGACAACCGAGCACAGGCATCCGATGAGCAAACATAGCCATCCGACAGGTTCGCACAGCATGACGACAAGCGAACATAGGCATCCAACAGGCAAGCACAGCCTGCTGACAGACAAGCACGGGAATGCGAGAAGATATATAAAGGTTTTAAAAATTGAAATGATGGGTAAAACCAAGCAAATACTATTGAAAATAATGGGAGAATACGGTTGTTTTTGTACTCACCCCGCCAGCCGCAACGCAGCTGTTCCGCCCCTCTCTCGAAAAAGAGGGTCAAAGCATCGCAGACTTCGGCGTGAGCGTTCGACTGAGCTCACGCCGAAGTCTCAGTCGAACGATGCGCGGGGTGAGTCAGGTTAAAAACAATAACCCCAATACGACATTATTTAATTGCTGCTACTTAGTGGAAATTCGCGCGGGAGAAAATAATGACTGACAGAACAACCTTGTTTCGGGCGATCTCCCCTCTTTTTTGAGAGAGGGGCTGGGGGTGAGTCAACTTGACTACAGTTGTTGTTTTCACCGTTGTTTGAATGATAAGATGTCGCAACTACGTTGCTCAATACTTTAAACCAATACCACTATGCTACAAAGATTTAGCAACTACGTTGCTGAGGAGTTGACAGCATAGCTGTTTAATCGTTGTAGAAAGATGGTACATATAAAAATGTAAGCCACGTAGAATACGGTTGTTTCTGTACTCACCCCCCCAGTCCGCCAGCGGACAGGCCCCCCTCTCTCAAAAAAGAGGGGCAAAGCATCGCAGACTTCGGCTTGAGTCAGGTTAAAAACAATAACCCCAATACGACATTATTTAATTGCTGCTACTTAGTGGAAATTCGCGCGGGAGAAAATAATGACTGACAGAACAACCTTGTTTCGGGCGATCTCCCCTCTTTTTTGAGAGAGGGGCTGGGGGTGAGTCAACTTGGCTACAGTTGTTGTTTTCACCGTTGTTTGAATGATAAGATGTCGCAACTACGTTGCTCAATACTTTAAATCAATACCACTGTGCTACAAAGATTTAGTAACTACGTTGCTGAGGAGTTGACAGCGTAGCTGTTTAATCTTTGTAGAAAATAGGCATGATAAAAATGTAAGCCACGTAGAATACGGTTGTTTTTGTACTCACCCCGCCAGCCGCAACGCAGCTGTTCCGCCCCTCTCTCGAAAAAGAGGGGCAAAGCATCGCAGACTTCGAACGATGCGCGGGGTGAGTCAGGTTAAAAACAATAACCCAAATACGACATTATTTAATTGCTGCTACTTAGTGGAAATTCGCGCGGGAGAAAATAATGACTGACAGAACAACCTTGTTTCGGGCGATCTCCCCTCTTTTTTGAGAGAGGGGCTGGGGGTGAGTTGGTTTGACTACAGTTGTTGTTTTCACCGTTGTTTGAATGATAAGATGTCGCAACTACGTTGCTCAATACTTTAAACCAATACCACTGTGCTACAAAGATTTAGCAACTATGTTGCTGAGGAGTTGACAGCGTAGCTATTTAATCTTTGTAGAAAGATGGTACATATAAAACCCATGAATTTTTTAGAATAATCGACCTTTTTTATTTTAATTCTACGTTGACGGATTAAAGGTGAACCTCGATTTTTCAGTTCTCTTCCGTTAAGGTTTCGGTGTGAGCGTTCGACTAAAAAGTTGAAAAGTTTACCTCCAAAATGAACCGGTTAAAGTAGGATTATACGGTTTTTCCGGTGTACACCTTTACCAGTACCTTGTTTGATAACTCAAAGCAGATGTTTGATAACTACTGCAACTTTTTGTTAAAATTCTGAGAATAAATTATGTATTTTACCTAAGTTTTTATGAATAAAAAACCTCTTGTGTGAAAATTAGTGCATGGGAGGTGATTATCAGCACGTTTGTGCGCTTTGCGATTTAGACTGGATTTGCACTATTTATGTTATTCTTGCTTCAAATAATTTCTGGAGGGCCAGGGTTATTTCTGTTTGTGCTTTGGTGGGTATTGGTATGCCATTGCAAAAACAGGAATATACATTCGAAATGGACTCCAACCTATGATCTGCCCCGCAGGCAGCGCTTGGGCATTCTTTCCAGTCGGACCAACGCTATTGTAAAAAGGCTGTTTCATTATTCTCCAACAGAAACCAGTCGCCTTTCCCGTATATCTCAATCCAGTCAAGTATTAACGTGCAAATCCAATCGTCTGGGTTTTAAAGCCTTTTTGCCCGGAAATGTAAAGAAGGCGGGGGTTTTGTTGGGGGTGACTTTATTCCTATTATTCACTTCACGTTATGCAAATGGGCAAGTCACAGGAACTTTTACATCTTCAACAACGTGGACCTGTCCGGCAGGAGTTACAAGTGTTACCGTTGAATGCTGGGGTGGTGGTGGCGGTGGTGGTTATGCCAGAACAAACAACGGTGCTGCCGGTGGTGGTGGCGGCGGTGGTGCATATAAAAAAACCACGAATGTAGTAGTTGCCCCAAATCAGACAATTACTATAACTGTTGGCAGTGGTGGTACCGGTGGTACTAGTGGAGGTACTGTTGCTTCCAATGGAGGAGTTACAATATTTGGATCAACAGTTCCAGTTTCAGCTAATGGAGGTGGAGCAGGCGGTAGTGTTAATACAGGAAATGGAACTGCTGGCCTTGGTGGAACCGGAGGTACATATAATGGGGGGGCAGGAGCCATTGGACAGGGAACAAATGGTGGTGGTGGTGGTGGTGGAAGTGCCGGAACTGGATCAAATGGCAGTACAGCGACTTCAAGAACTGGAGCAATAGGAGTAGTTGGTGGTGGTGCTGGAGGAGATGGCGGTACTTCGTCTAATGGTTCTCCTGGTTTGGCACCCGGAGGAGGTGGAGGAGGTGGCCGCCGCACTAGTGGAAATAACAGAGCTGGTGGAAATGGAGCTAATGGTCAGGTTAAAATTACATGGGTATGTCCGTCGGCTTCTATTTCATATTCTGGCACACCGTTTTGTGTTTCTACATCAACTCTTCAAAATGTAACACTGTCAGGTTCTTCAGGGGGAACGTTTTCTTCAACACCATCAGGTTTAACAATCAATTCAACTACTGGCGCGATTACTCCTTCTACCAGTGCAGTTGGAATATATACTGTTTATTATCAAATTCCAGCGGATGTTGATGGGTTATGCTCTGGTGTTAATGCAACAACTACAGTAACAATTTCTCCGCTTTTAACTCCATCGGTAAACATTACGGTAGCTCCAGGTAATTCCATTTGCGTTGGAACAACGGTTTCTTTTACAGCTACCCCTACAAACGGAGGATCTTCTCCTTCATATCAGTGGAAACGAAATGGCAGTAATGTGGGAACTAATAGTCCGAATTATTCAAATTCATCATTAAGTAATGGCGATCAAATATCTTGTACACTGACTTCAAATGCAAGTTGTGTTTCTTCTTCAACTGCGAATTCTAACGTCATAACGATGTCAGTTGGCTCGGCTGCTACAGCCAATGCAGGAGCGGCAATGTCGCCAATATGTATTGGCGGAACATCGGCTGCGTTAGGTGGTTCGGTTAGTGGGGCTACTGGTGGTACATGGACAGCGAGTGTTACTGGCGGAACTTTCTCTCCATCGGCAACCGATTTAAATGCGACATGGAAACCATCGGCCAGTTTTACAGGTACTGCTACTTTAACGCTGACAACAACCGGGGGAACTTGCACTGCTACTGCATCAAAAACAATAGAGGTGATTAATTTACCTACGGTTTCGTGCGATAAAACAGTACTGAATATTTGTAAGGGGTCAACAACTAGTGCTTTAGGTGGAACTTATGGGGGCGGTGCATCTGGTGCAGTTTGGTCGGATGGTGGCATTGGAGGTACTTTCACTAATAATTCAGGATCGACCCCGGGAACAACAACATGGGCTCCTCCATCGTCCTATACAGGAACGGCAGTTCTTACACTTACTTCTACCGGGCTCGCTTGTTCTTCGGCCTCAGATACAAAAAATGTTGTAGTTACGACCCCAAGTGTTGGCGGCACAGTTTCTTCCGATCAAACGATATGTTCAGGAAGTTCTCCATCCAGTTTAACCTTAAGCGGGCAGACGGGATCGGTGGTCAAATGGCAAAAAGCAACCGTTTCCGATTTTTCTACCTATACCGATATTTCGAACACAACAACGAGCTTGTCGGCTGGGGCACTTACCCAAACAACCTATTTCAGGGCAGTTGTGCAAAATGGCGTTTGCAGCACAGCAAATTCATCAGTAGCCACAATTCGGGTTCTTTCGGCAACACTGAGTCCAGCAACTCAAAATGTTTGTCAACTCAATAGCTGCTCAGCTATCACAGCTACTGGTACTTTTGACCAGATAATCAGGTGGGAAAAGAGTTCAGATAGCGGTGTATCGTGGACTCCAATTAATAAGACAATTAACCCGATGACTGATGACTTCGATAGTTCAGGGACGTTTCTGGTTCGGGCAGTATTGGCTAATTCTGATGGTTCTGTTACTTGTAATTCCGGCACAACGCAGGTTGTTGTTTCGCAGCGAGGAAGTGTTTCAGGATGGGGAGGGCAAACATTAAAATGTTTAGGTCAAACAATAACAAATTTAACGGTGTCGCCCGGAACAGTGAGTACATGGGAATATAAATACAGTGTGACTGATCCTTCTGATTGGCAAACATTATCCTGGATTCCCATTTCTGGAACCAATACAAACACTTATTCACCAACTCCTACATTAGCCGGGTATTATAAATACCATGCTATTGTAAGTAACGGAGCCTGTGTAAGTGTCCCGACAATAAACGCAACTGACGAAATTCAAATAAAGGCATTACCTGTTGTTTCTCTCCCGTCAACTTCGGTATGTGTTAATGGGGCCATGACCTTGTCGCCTTCGTCGGGCGGAAACTGGATAAGCAGTAAACCTTCGGTTGCTTCGGTCACTCCGTCGGGTTTAGTAACTGGGTTGGCATCAGGAACGGTATCGTTCACCTTTACCGATTCAACAACGGGATGTAGCTCAACAACTACGACGGTAACAGTTTTGCCTTTGCCAACAGTAACAAACTCATCGACAACGAGCATTTGTAGTGGAAGTAGTACCAATATTTCGTTGACGTCCAGTGCGCCAAGTTCATTTAGCTGGACTATAGGGACAATTGCCGGAGGCATAACAGGAGCTTCGTCCGGTTCGGGATCGATCATCAACCAGGTATTGACAAATCCGGGTAATTCAACTGCCGGAAGTGTGCAATATATTGTTACACCAACATCGACAACCGGAAGTTGTGCCGGAGCGCCTTTTACGATAACTGTTACTGTGAACCCGTCGCCAGTTGTAACAAACTCGTCAACAACCACAATTTGTAGCGGGTCAGGTTCAAATATTTCGTTAGCGGCAAGTATTTCAAGTAATTTTAGCTGGGCCATTGGAACTATATCCGGAAGTATTACCGGGGCATCGGCCAGTTCCGGATCGACAATTAACCAAACTTTAACCAATCCGAGCAATACAGTTGCTGGCAGTGTTCAGTATGTAGTGACACCAACATCGGTAACTGGTGGTTGCAGCGGAACCCCATATACCATAACGGTAACCGTAAACCCTTTGCCAGCGGTAACCAGTTCGTCAACGGTTACCATTTGTAGTGGTTCGGTTACAGGCATATCGTTAACAGCAAGCATCCCCAGTAATTTTAGCTGGACAGTAGGACCGATAACCGGAGAAATTACCGGAGCATCTGGCGGTTCGGGCTCAACAATCAACCAAACGTTAACCAATCCAGGTAATGCAACCGCCGGAACTGTCAAGTATATTGTAACACCAACATCGGTTTCAGGAGGTTGTGCAGGAGCCTCTTTCACCATTACGGTAACAGTAAATCCGTTGCCGGTTGTGACCAATTCACCGGCTGTTTCTATTTGTAATGGCAACAATACCAGTATCGCATTAACAGCTAGTGTCCCGAGTTCGTTTACATGGACAATCGGAACGATAAGCGGGAATATAACTGGCGCCTCAGCAGGATCAGGGTCAACCATTAGTCAAACGCTAACAAATACAGATGCCGTTGCCGGTACTGTTCAATATATTGTTGTCCCTACTTCGACACCCGAAGGATGTACGGGCTCGCCTTTTACTATTACTGTAACTGTTAATCCGTTGCCAACAATTACTTTAGGTACATTACCTCCGTTTTGTGCCGGGGCATCAAATTTCTTGATTCCTTATTTAACCACAACTCAGGCTCCAACAACGTTTAGTGTTTCTGCCGGAACACCTGCTTTAGCAGGGTTTATTCCTTTGGTGAATGCTCCGTTGACTAGCAGCCCATTGTCGGTTCCTTTACCTGCAGCTGTACCGCCAGGGACCTATCAATTCATTATTACAATAAAAAATGCAAATGGTTGTGTTTCGGTTCCTAAAACTATTGATGTTGTTTTGCAGGATATTGTGCCGCCGGTTATCAACTGTCCGACCAATGTTACTGTAAGCGCCGATGCTACGCATTGTTATGCTTCGTCGGTAGCTTTGGGAATACCGGTCACTTCAGATAACTGTAGTACGGTATCAGTGACCAATAATTCGACAGGCTCTTTCCCGGTGGGAGTCACAACCGTTACCTGGACAGCCACTGATGTTGCCGGAAATAAAGCTTCCTGCACCCAACTGGTAACTGTTATCGATCAAACTCCACCAACGGCAGTATGCAAAAACACTACGGTTAGTCTGAATGCTTCAGGCACTGCTACAATTACAGCATCGAGTGTTGACAATGGTTCGAATGATGTCTGTGGCATTAAAAGTTTATCGGTTAATAAAGTAAGTTTCGACTGTACAAATGTTGGAACCAATACAGTAGTGCTGACGGTTACCGATAATAGTGATAATGTTAGTTCGTGTAATGCGATTGTTACTGTTGTCGATCCAATACCTCCGGTGGCTCGGTGTAAACCTTATTCGGTTGAACTGAATGCTCTTGGTAATGCTACAATTACTGCCGCCAATATAGATAATGGTTCATCTGACAACTGTTCTTTCACCCTATCGGTGAGTAAATCGACCTTCGATTGTACTAACGTGGGATCCAATTCGGTGACCCTTAGTGTAACCGATGCCGGAGGTAATGTTTCAACCTGTACGGCGGTGGTTACAGTTTACGATCATATTGCCCCTGTTGCCCGGTGTAAAGATTTTGTTTTGAACTTACAAGCAGGAGGAACGGCAATGCTTACGGCAAACGATATTGATAATGGTTCGACAGATAACTGTTCCAACCTTACAAAAACACTCTCAAAGACCACATTTAACTGTTCAAACGTAGGGACAAATACAGTAACACTTACAGTTACTGATGCCGGGGGTAATTCGTCGAGTTGCACGGCAACAGTCATTGTAAAAGACCTAACCCCACCAACGGCAGTGTGCAAAAACATTACAGCTTATCTGGATAATACCGGGAAGTCGGTAATTACGCCTTCGATGGTTGATAATGGCAGTTCTGATAATTGCGGGGGTAGTATAATGTTGTCGTTGAGTAAAACCACTTTCGACTGTACAAACCGGGGGACGAATACAGTAATACTTACGGTGATTGATGCTTCTGGAAATTCGGCAACATGCACGTCAATTGTAACTATTGTTGACAATATTGCTCCGATTGCCACTTGTAAAGATTATACTTTAACGGTTAATGCTGCAACCGGAACAGGGACTTTATCTGCATCTAATTTAGATGGGGGAAGTACCGACAATTGTTCTATAGCAAGTTACCAGATTTCGAAAGATAATGTTACCTATGGCAGTACTCTTACTTATACATGCAGCGATGTTGGTGTTAAAACCGTTTATTTTAAAGTTACTGATGTTGCTGGAAATAGCTCAACCTGCACCTCGCAGGTAACAATAAAATCTTCATTGGAAATAACAAATATTTCGCTTGATTTATGCGGTTTTGTTTTTAGTCAGACGGTTACCGGTGGTTCTGGCACTTATTCGTATTTCTGGGATGGTAGAAGCACTGGACAAAAGCCGTTTGGATTTTTCCTTTGGCCAACAAATACGAGTACAAGTTCAGGGCCTTCATTAAATATTGCTCTTCCAGACGGAACATATACAATTTATTTAACTGTAACGGATAATACATCGGGTTGTAGTGTTACAAAACCTTATACGTTTATTATTGACGGAAGCCTTGGAGGCACTACCACGATAAGTTCACAGGCTTGCGCCGGACAAACAATAACCTACAGTACTATTGCTACAGGGTCTTCTTATTCATGGGCGGTGACCAATGGTACAGTAATTTCAGGCGGTGGTTCAGGAGACCGAACCATTACTGTGACATGGTCTTCGGCTGCCTCTACAGGGCAAATTGTTGCTACCATCAATTTATTGGGAAATTTATGTAAAACTATAGAGACCAATAATGTCACCATAAATCCCCTGCCAACTCCTGCTTTTTCATCCTATACAGCAACGCTTTGCCCTGGATCGACACAGACATATACTTTGACCAGTAGTTTTGCAAGCCATGCCTGGACCATTACAGGGGGGACTTTAGTTAGCGGTGGTGATGCCAATCAGAATTATGTAGTTGTAAAATGGGGTAGTGGTTCTACCGGGACAGTTTCGGCAACGGTAACCAATAGTTCTGGATGCTCGGCTACTGCTACTCCAGTGAGTGTTTCGCTTGTTGATAACCAAAAGCCTGTAATTACCTCGTGTCCTTCGGGAAAAACAGTAAGCGCCAATTTTGGATTGTGCTATGCAACAGGTGTTGAGCTGGGTACCCTCGCAGCTACTGATGCTTGTACCAGTCAGTCGGATCTTAATATTACCAATAATGCCCCGGAACAGTTCCCTATTGGAAATACGACGGTTACATGGACTGTTTCTGACTTAAAAGGGAATACATCTACATGTACGCAAATTATTACGGTTGTTGATAATCAATACCCAACAATAACTTGTCAGTCGAATGTTACATTAAATGCCAATACTTCGTGCACCGCTACTTACGACCCAGTACTACCCACATATTCGGACAATTGCGGAACGCCAACTCTAACCTGGAAGATCACCCAAGGCGCTTCTGTTACCAATGGAACCGGAGATATTCCTTTAACTTCGTTTAACCCGGGTGTTACCGTTGTTGCCTATACAGTAACCGATGCAACAGGCAAAAGCGCCAGTTGCCAGTTTAATGTTACGGTTACAGATAATACTCCACCGACTATTGTAAATTGCCCGTCAACTGTAACTGTTACAACCAATAATGGTTGTACAGCAACCGGGGTTAGCCTGGGAACATTAACAGCTACCGATAATTGTACAAGCCAGGCAAGTTTAGCGATAACAAATAATGCTCCGGCAAGTTACCCGTTAGGTAAAACCTTAGTAACCTGGACTGTTACCGATGCAACGGGATTAAGTGCCACTTGTACGCAGGAAGTAAATGTGACCGATAATATTGCCCCAACAATTAGTTGTCCGTCAAATATCTCGGCAACAACAGCAGTTGGGAGTTGTACAAGATCGGTTTTTACACCCGATCCAACGACAAGCGATAATTGCAGTGTAACTAAACTTACCTGGAGTATGACCGGGGCAACTGTTTCCAGTTCAGCTTCTTCAGGAATCAATAAAGTTGGGACAAAAACATTTTCGCTGGGTGTTACTACAATCACGTATGTGGTTACCGATGCCTCGAATAATTCTGCAACATGTTCGTTTACTGTAACAGTTACCGATAACCAGGCGCCTACACTTAGCGCATGTCCTTCCCCTTCATCATCATACATGAGTAGTTTGGGTTTGAACTATGCAATCCTTTCGTTTACAGCGCCAACGGCTACTGATAATTGTTCGTCGGCTACCTTAACCTGGACTGCATCAGGAGCCACTCCTTCTTCCGGAACCGGAAATATCAGTAATGCACATTTCCCTGTTGGAAATACTGTTGTAACTTATCAGGCTGTTGATGCAAGTGGAAATATCTCAACATGCCAATTTACAGTTATTGTAAATCCAAACTTTCCACCTGATATCACCTGTACTTCAACAACAAGGAGCACTGATGCCGGTATTTGTACTGCAACATTTAATCCGGGAAATCCGACACTTATTTCTGGTGATGAGCCAGTTAGTTATTTATGGACAATGGCTGGGGCTACTACAGGTAGTGGCACTGGGTCAATCGGTAATCAAACGTTTAATAAGGGCGCCACAACTATTAGTTGGATTGCTAGTAATGTTGCAGGAAACGACTATTGTACACAAACAATCACCATTACCGATACCGAAGCTCCTGTCGTTTCATGTCCTTCAATACCCGCTTCTGTATGCGTGAATGGCGCCAGTCAATACACCCATTCGGGTACGGGCTGGAATGCAACTGCAACCGACAATTGCGGTTCTGTTAGTTCATTAACTTATCAATTATCAGGAGCAACGGCAGGCAATGGAACATCATTAAATGGTGCTTCTTTCAATGTTGGGAATACAACTGTTGTGTGGACAGCGACTGATAATTCGGGCAACTCAAGTTCATGTACATATACAGTCACCGTTAACTCACCTCCGTCGTGTTCGATTACCGGAACAGGCGGGCCGGTTTGTCCATCGTCGAATAATACCTTTAGCGGGCCGTCAGGAATGGCCACTTATTCGTGGTCGATCAGTTCGGGAAGCGCCTCAATTGGCGGAGCAGCTAACCAGCAATCGGTATCGGTTACTTCGGGCTCGGGCTGCAATACTTCGTATGTATTGTCGTTGACCATTACCGACAGCAACGGGTGTTCGTCAACTTGTACCAAAACGGTTACCGTGCAGGATGTTACAGCCCCGGTTATTACTTGTCCCACGGTTTCAACGCCGGTGAGCGTTACCTCAGGTTCAACGTACATTCATTCGGGTACATCGTGGGATGCAACAGCAACCGATACTTGTTCGGGCACCATTACTTACTCGGCTTCGCTAACAGGCTCAACAACCAATACCAGTGTTTCAACATTAAATGGATTTGCCTTTAATATTGGTACTACACATGTTGTGTGGAGGGCAACCGATGGGTGCTCTAATTCGAGCACATGCACATTCGATGTGGTGGTTTTGGCAGGTTCCGACCTTAAGCTAACCAAGACAGGCCCCGCCACGGCAAGTGTTGGAAGTGCAGTAACCTATACCCTGACGGTTGAGAACCTTGGGCCAACCGATGCCCCTGTTGTTACAATAAGCGATGCATTACCTGCCTCATTCAGCAATCGGCAGTTCTCAACCAATGGAGGGTCAAGTTGGACCAGCTGGACCGGAAGTTACCAGTTGCCATCGGCATTGGCTAATGGCGCCAGTCAAAGTATTTTGGTGCGTGGTGCTCCCGATTGTTCGGTTCTGGGAACAGTAACCAATACCGCCAGTGTAGCGCTGTCGCCTTATACCGACCTGAACCTGGCAAACAATACCAGCACGGTGGTAACAACAATCTCGGATACAACAGCGCCGACTTATAGTCCTTCGCCAACAACAGCAGAGTTTTGCGTGATTAATATACAATCGGCAGTGATTTCTTCGGGAACGCTTCAGGTAACTCCTGCTCCTGCATCAGACTATGCCTTGTTTAAGCATGGCACCGATACTTCGCTCGACTTAAACATGGCCAATGCTACCGACAATTGCTGCTCGTCGGGTTTAACCATCCGCTGGGAAATTCATTTTAGCTCGGGACAAGCAACCGTTTCAGGAACAGGCCAGCCATCAACTTATGCAACAGATATTCAGTTGTGGGGCGATGGAACAAACAACCAGGTGCTAACCCACGAAATATGGTATTGGATAAAAGATTGCAACAGTAATGAGATGACAAGCCCAATAAAGCGAACCATAAATATTCAACCAAGACCAAAAATTACAACGAATTGATAAAGATGAAGAAGATAAAGAAGATAAAGAATACAACGAACTCACCCCCAGCACCTGGCGGTGCTTCCCCCTCTCTACATGGGTAGAGAGGGGGAAGGCGGCAAAGCCGACGGGGGTGAGTACAAGAAATAAGGAATAAAAAATGAGAAAAACTGAAAAGCAAAATAGCTTGACTCACCCCGCGCTCTCCGGTGGAGAGCTTTGCCCCTCTCTTCAAAAAGAGAGGGGCGGGATGGAGCTAGCGACATCCGGGGTGAGTCCCGAAACAGGGGAAAAGAATAAGGAACAAGAAATAAGAAAGATGAAAGTGAATAAGAAATAAGAAACGAACTCACCCCCGGCATCGTTCGACTGAGCTCACGTCGAAGTCTGCGGTACTTCCCCCTCTCTACCTGAGTAGAGAGGGGGGACGTCGGCTAGCCGACGTCGGGGTGAGTCCCGAAAATAAGAAATAAGAAAAACTGAAAAGCAAAATAGCTTGACTCACCCCGCGCTCTCCGGTGGAGAGCTTTGCCCCTCTCTTTTTGAAGAGAGGGGCGGGATAGAGCCAGCGACATCCGGTGTGAGTTAGGAAACAGGAATGAGAAATAAAAACAAGAAAAATGAATAAAGAATAAGAAACGAACTCACCCCTTGCACCTGGCGGTGCTTCCCCCTCTCTACACGGGTAGAGAGGGGGGACGTCGGCTGGCCGACGTCGGGGTGAGTCCCGAAAATAAGAAATAAGAAATGAGAAAAAATGAAAAGCAAAATAGCTTGACTCACCCCGCGCTCTCCGGTGGAGAGCTTTGCCCCTCTCTTTTTGAAGAGAGGGGCGGGATGGAGCCAGCGACATCCGGTGTGAGTCCGGAAACAGGGAAACAGGAATGAGAAATAAAAACAAGAAAAGTGAATAAAGAATAAGAAACGAACTCACCCCCAGCATCGTTCGACTGAGCTCACGTCGAAGTCTGCGGTGCTTCCCCCTCTCTACACGGGTAGAGAGGGGGGTGTCGGCAAAGCCGACGGGGGGTGAGTCCGGAAACAGAAATAAAAGAATAAGCAAAATCAGTAAGAAGCATATAAGACAAAACAACGTTCGAACAATTAAAATTAAAAGAAGGATGAAAAACGACGAACATTTTGGAAAAAGAGGGTTAACCCCTAATGTATTGGCAAACATAAGAATGGCCAATGAACGGAAAATCTTTAGGACTGAAAAAACCATTTCGAAACAGAACTCCAGGATTGAAGTCTGGAGGGAACGTAACCTTGCCAAGGCCCCGCCAGGCTATTCGGTTAATTTGGAGGGCCCGCGCGGACATCCGCCCGAGGAAGTTACTACCCCTGTCAGGGTTCAGAATCCTGTCGGGGCTAAATACCAGTCATTTACAATTTTATACAATGAAAAAAATAAGGTTATTAATAAAAAACTACAATTCAAAATTTTTACTAACGTTTCAAAATTTTACAAAATGAAAAAGCAAATTTTATTTTTCGTGTTATTGGTTGTGGCAACTTTTGCCAGTATTAGTAAATCGTATGGACAAGCAGGTCATTTAACTCCGAGTCCAGGGGTATTGTATAATTATGCCCCAATATTTACTCCTACATCAGGAGCTACTAATCCAACTTATACTTGGCATGTAACCCAAAGCACTGATTTGATTGGGGGAGCTTCCGTTGATGGTACTGCTACTGGTTATTTTACCGTTGGTACAGGTGGTTTAACTGCTAGTTCAGTTAATATAACATGGAATGCGAAGGCTGTTGGTCAGACATTTTATTTAGTTGTTCAATATTCTGAAACAAGTTCGTTATCTGGTTGTACTGTTTCAAATATGAAAGCCTATGAAATCAAGCCTGCTAGTACCTTATTATTAGCAGTATCTCGTGTTAATGCAGATGGAACAGCAAATGCTAATACATCTGTTTGTGCACCAACATTTGCATCTGCTACTGTGGCTACTGGTACATCACCGACCGTGACTTATCTTTATAATCCAACGGTATTATATTATAAAATAAACGCATCGGGAATGGATGGAAACTGGAGACCTTCTCTTTTATTGCCAGCTCTTCAAGGGACTGCAAATGGTCAAGTATATGCAAGTGTTAAAATAGCAACTGATCCTTCAAATCTTTCTAATTATACTGCTTTCCCTGGAACTTTAGCTAATGTTACTACAAGTGGCACTGGTATGGTTTCATCAAACGATTATCCTGTGACTATTAGTGGGAAAGATTACTATATAGAAGTTACAATCACAAATAGTAAGTATGAAGGATTAACCTCTCAAGACATTCCATTAGCAGTTGATGGTTTCTTGCCAACAGATTACAGTGCTAGCGATATCGTTGGAGGAGGAGACTACAGTGTGGCAGGCGTATTTGCTAAAAGTGAAAAATACACCATCTTAAGTCGTCCTAAAATTGAACCTGCAGTAACAACTCCAGCTTCACCATTTATTAATCAAGTTCCTTAGTAATTTAATTTCTCTTCAAAATACCCTTAATGAATTCAGCGAATATGTTTTGCTGAGTTCATTAAGAAGGATTAAGAAAGAGAAAAATGAGTCGAGTCGTTTAACGATGAAAAGGATGTACTATTAGCAGTTGCTACTGTAATAGACCCTTGATTGGCTATAAATGCTCATTGCTCGACTGTAAAATAGAAAACCTCATTGCTCAACAGAAAACTGACATTGAGGCATTGTACGTCAACATTGAAAAAAACAACGAATAACCATTATCCGCAATAAGGCTATGGGATTCAAAAACAGAAGAAAGGAGAAATATGAATGAAAACAGGCTGGGGGCCGGAGGTTCAACCTTTGCAAATCCATTGAACGCTCCGGCTGAAAGCCAATCGTGAAAAAAAGGGAAATCAACTACAATAGGCACACAGGGCATCGCAACCCAACGATGTTGCCGGCGAGTGTCAGGTGTGCCTATGTAATTGTATTTGTTGGGGTTTGGAATGTCCCCGTAGCAAATTGAAAATAACGAATGTAGAATAGAAAAAAATGCAGATCAGGGCCTTCCTGTTCTCCCCTTGATAAACCTGTCGAATCAAGGTTGATGAGCTCGTCGAATCAGGAGGAGGGAAAAGAAAAGGCTCAATATAAAAGATGAAGAATAAGGTTTCGCAAATAGTACATTATCTGGCTCTTGCAGTATTGCTGCATCTGCTACAGGCTTTGGCTCCAGTCATGGCCCAGAATGTTGCGCGCACCGGCGAAACAACAACCTTCACCATTACGCCTCAACCAGGCGATACATACATGTGGACTTTATACAACGACCCAACAGTGAATTTTGCTGTCGATCCTGGTACTGTAACCCAATCGTATGCCGAGTTTATTGGCGATACCAACAGTTCAACCGTGAACATTTTATGGAAAGAAGCGGGAGTATATTTCTTTAAAGTGAATGCAACAGATATTACGGGTTGTGCCCAGAATTTTAAAATAGGACAGATAACGGTTTTGCCGGGAGTAAAAGCAACAATTGAAGCTTCGCCTGTGGTTTGTGCGGGTGAAACCGTTTCGTTGACAGTTACCTTAACCGGAACGCCGCCCTGGGAATACACTTATACCGATGGCGCCAGCTCGTGGACAAGAACCAACATACTTACCAGCCCCGATGTAATTACACTTACACCAGGTCCGGTAATTACCACCGAATACTGGATAACCACGGTGAAAGATAAATATGGAATTAACACGACGCCGAGCGATAAGGCTAAACAGGAAATTAACCCATTGCCGGCTAAAACAATAATATATCACAGATAAAGATGAAAGAATTGAAATACAACGAACTCACCCCGCGCCCTCCGGTGGAGAGCTTTGCCCCTCTCTTCAAAAAGAGAGGGGCGGGATGGAGCCAGCGACATCCGGGGTGAGTCAGAAAACAAGAAACAGGAATAAAAAATAAGAAATAAAGAATGAGGAATAAGAAATGAGAAAAAATGAAGCAAAATAGCTTGACTCACCCCGCGCTCTCCGGTGGAGAGCTTTGCCCCTCTCTTTTGAGAGAGGGGCGGACCGGAGCTAGCGACGGTCGGGGTGAGTCAAGAAAGAAGGAATGATAATTAAATAAATGAAATTATGAGCGATACACCAACACCGGTTAGCAGAGCAAGAGAGCTTCGGCGGAACATGACCAAGGCAGAACGATTGTTGTGGAAAGAACTTAGGAACCGAAAGTTTCTGGGACTAAAAATCGTTCGTCAGCATCCACTTATTTACCAGGTAATAAATAATGAACCCAGGTATTTTATTGCAGATTTCGTGTGCTACGAAAAGAAACTAATCATTGAGGTAGATGGATTGATTCATGAATTTCAAAAAGAAGAAGATAAATATCGGGAAGATATTTTAAAAAGTATGGATTTTAAAATATTGAGAATCAAGAATGATGAGACGGAAAATATGGATATGGTCATGGAGAAAATAAAAGTTTTTATAAATGAAGCAAAATAGCCTGACTCACCCCGCGCTCTCCGGTGGAGAGCTTTGCCCCTCTCTTTTGAGAGAGGGGCGGGATGGAGCTCTGGCGACAGTCGGGGTGAGTCAGGAAATAGCGAACAACAAATAAAAAATTATACAGATGAACAACGAGAGTAAAATTTTAGAATTTAAAAGAAGTACAATTACTTATCCGGGTAGAATAATGCTATGGCTCACACATTTAAATCTTTCGGATGATGGCGAAGGGGAGGATGATAACGGTCCCCCCTAAACCCGCTTTCTTCGATAGGGGAAAGAAAAAACAGGAATACTTCAATAACCCGTGAAGGGTGTAGCAAATTTTAAAAACCTCTGAGAATGAGGTGGTATTATATGAAGAGTTTAAAGAAGAAGCGGTAATTGCAACCGCAATAAAACAAATTAATAACAACGGATATATGAACAAACATGAATTGAATCTGACTGATTTGTCAGTGAAAAACAGTAACATGTTGGGTTCCTTGTTTCAGTATAAACAGGCATCCGGCCATGTTAAAGATGTTTGGTCGCTAAACAAAAGCTTTAGGCATCTGGGTAAGCTACTTGCAGCAATGATTGTGTTGTTGGCAGCTTCAACAGGAGCTATTGCCCAGGTTGGTTCGCTCAACAAAACTGATGCTCAAACAGTGTGCATTGGTACAGTTGAGCCTTATGGTGTAGTTCTGAATACTGGTTCAACCTATAGCTGGACGATTACACCGTCAGACGGAGGTACCATTTCGGGAACCACGAACCTGGTTGATGTTTCATGGACCAAAGCAGGAACATTCGAATTAAAGGTGGTTGAGCGCAATGCTTCGGGTTGCGACGGCGAGCCAACTACGCTGACTATTACTGTTAACCCGCTAAATACAATTGCATTGTCATCGGCGACAGGTACCGAAAGCCAAACTATTTGTATCAACAACGCATTGACTAATATAACTTACGCAACTACGGGGGCAACAGGGGCTTCAGTTACCGGTTTGCCGGCAGGTTTAACGGGTAATTGGGTTGGAAACGTGTTTACAATAACCGGAACGCCGTCGGCAGCAGGTATATTTAACTATACGGTATCAACCGAAGGTGGCTGTGGTGTTGGCACCGCAACCGGAACAATTACCGTATCACCTGAAAATACTATAGCATTAAGCTCAGCGGCTGGCACCAATAGCCAGACTGTTTGTATCAACAGCCCGCTGGCGGGTATAACGTATACAACTACGGGCGCTACAGGTGCAAATATCACCGGACTACCAACCGGTTTAACAGGTAATTGGTCGAACAATGTATTCACTATTTCAGGTACTCCATCCGTATCAGGTACATTCACTTATACAGTAACTACACTTGGTGGTTGCGGTACTGCTTCGGCAACGGGTACTGTAGAGGTATTGCCGGCTAATACAATTGCATTGTCGTCGTCGTCAGGTACCGATTTACAAACAGTATGTATCGATACTCCGGTTACAAATATTACTTATGCAACCACCGGAATAACAGGAGCAACAGTAACAGGTTTGCCTTCCGGTGTAACCGGAAGCTGGCTGAATGATGTTGTAACTATTGTTGGAACGCCTACCGCAGCTGGTACTTTCACCTATACAATTACAACGTCAGGAGGTTGTGGAGGAGCATTAACATCAACAGGAACCATAACTGTAACTCCGGCCAATACAATAGCCTTGTCGTCGGTAGCCGGAACAAACAGCCAGACTGTATGTATCGACAATCCTATAGTTAATGTAACCTTTGCCACATCGGGAGCCACAGGAGCTAGTGTTACTGGTTTACCAACCGGAGTAACGGGCACGTGGTCAAACAATGTCTTCACTGTTTCGGGTACGCCAACAGTTTCGGGTACATTTAGCTACACAGTAACTACACAAGGAGGCTGTGGAACGGCATCAACAACTGGTTCAATTGATGTACAACCTGCCAATACCATTGCTTTGAGTTCGTCATCGGGAACCGACTCTCAAACCGTTTGTATCGACAACCCAGTGGTAAGTATTACTTACGGAACAACAGGGGCCACAGGTGCTAATGTAACTGGCTTACCTGCCGGAGTAACGGGATCATGGTCAAACAATGTCTTTACTGTTTCGGGTACACCTTCAGTCTCAGGGACCTTCAGTTATACAGTGACCACACTTGGTGGTTGTGGAACAGCTACTGCTACAGGTACTATCAATGTATTACCAGCTAATACAATTGCATTATCCTCACCGGCCGGAACCAACAGCCAGACCGTTTGCGCCAGTAGTCCTATTGTTTCGATTACTTATACAACATCCGGGGCAACAGGGGCTAACATTACAGGGTTACCAACCGGGTTAACAGGAAGCTGGTCGAATGATGTATTCACAATATCTGGCGCTGCTACCCAGTCGGGAACGTTCAGTTATACTGTAACTACTCTTGGCGGTTGTGGTATTGCAACAGCAACCGGTACTATTACTGTGGCTCCGCTGCCTGATCCAACTCTGAATGGCCCAAGTCCGATTTGCGAATCTACAATTAGTAACATTTACCAAACTGATTCGGGCAAGACCAACTATGTATGGACAGTAAGCACGGGAGGTCAGGTTACCGCTGGAGGTACTGCTTCTGACAGAACTGTTACAGTTACATGGATAACTCCTGGCAACCAGTCGGTAACAGTTAATTATACCGATCAGAATGGTTGTAGCGCGGCTGCAGCAAAAGCTTACAACGTAGTTGTTACTCCGTTGCCAAAAACATCGCCTATTTACCACAAGTAGTATGCGAATTTGAACTAAAATAATCCGGCTCACCCTTCCTTCGAAGGGCTTTGCCCCTCTCTTTCGAGAGAGGGGCGGGATGGAGCTAGCGACATCCGGGGTGAGTTAAGAAACAGGAGTAATAAAAAAGAATAAAGAACAAGAAATAAGAATAAAGAGAAAGAAAAATAATAAACAAGAAATGAGAAAAACAAAAAAACGATGAATGAACTCTTCGCTGACGGCTGACTGTTGTGGCGAGTTGAGGAAAACTGAGTGTAAATAAAGAAAAACGTAGAGAAATTAGAAGTACAGGATATTTATATTTGACTTAATATTGTTGCGCTGATGATTAAAAGGTTTCGATATTTAATTCTGATCTTATTTATGGTGGTTGAGGCAATTTCTGTAAGTGCCCAAACTTCCATACCCGACAGGGCATGTGTCGGAACTGAGCGTCGTTACTGGGTCGAAGGTCTTCCCGGTTCGGTATTTACCTGGACCCTCGATGGAGACACACAAACTGCAACAACCGATTTTATCCATATTCAATGGACAAAACTGGGTACACATACTCTAACTGTATTGGAGCACCAGTCAGCCTGCGATGGACAACTTCAAACCATAAGTATTGAGGTAATTCCGGTTCCTGCCTTGGAACAACCAGCGCCTGTTATCGCTTGTTTTGGTTATTTGTTACCCGATGTTTCGGAAATAAAAGGGTCGAATCTTAGCGGGCAACAAGCCTTTTACGATAAAAGCCAGGCCGATGGAGGCACGAAAATCACCGGTTTGCTCACCCACAGCCAAACAGTTTGGGTGTACGATCCGGGTGAAGAACCTGGTTGTGGAGTTGAAGTAAGTTTTGAAGTCACCATTTATCCTGTACCTAATTTAGTAATTACCGATCCGAAGGAAGTTTGTCTTCCCGAAACAGTTGATCTTACGGCGCCTGCCGTTACTGCCGGAAGCGATCAGGGTTTAACGTACACTTACTGGCTTGATGCCGGGGCAACAGTTACTTTAACAAATGCCGGCACGGTTTCCGAAACAGGAACATATTATATCAAAGCAACCGGCGAGAGCGGGTGCTCGGTTACCTCTACTGTACATGTTACGGTATTGCCGCCGGTTCAATTGGCAGTGCATAGCCCTTCGCCTGTTTGTCAGCCTGCTACTGTTGATTTAAGCGCTCCTGAAGTAACGCACGGAAGTGAAAGTGGGTTAACCTACAGCTATTGGCTCGATGAAGCGGCTACTGTAAGCCTGACCAATTATACAGCTATCTCTGATCCTGGAACCTATACCATAACAATTAAAGGGACCAGGGCAAATGGTTGCTCGGTAACAAGTACTGTTACGGTTACTATTTTTTCGCAACCGAACCTGGTTGTTGTTGAACCTGCCCCGGTATGCGCGCCCCAAACAGTTGATCTGTCGGCGACATTTACGCCCGAGGGTGGGGTAACTTATTCGTATTGGCGCGATGCAGATACCCAGGTGCCGCTGACCAATTACAGCACAATTTCTGAAACAGGAACACATACTTACACAATTCGGGCACAAAGCGCCGATGGTTGTGCTGTTACGAAACCGGTTATGGTAACGATTTATTCGCCGCCAACAGTAACGGTAACCTCCTCTGATATTCTTTGTTCCAATATGCAGTATAAGCTTGAAAGTGCTGATGCTGCAAATTACAAAAGCTTGCTGTGGACTACTTCGGGTGATGGCGCTTTCGATGATACTACAATTCTTCACCCAACTTATACACCTGGCGAAAACGATAAGGTCCAGGGAAATGTACGGTTAACAATTTCAGCATCAAGTTTAGGCGGCGGGTGCGAATCGGCTACTGCATCTGTTAACCTTTCAGTAATTCATTTGTATGCTGATGTTTCTACTAGTACTGTGAGTTGTAATGGGATGAATGATGGCGTTATTTCTCTTGAAAATATTAAGAATGGGTTGGCTCCGTACAGAATATTTATTGATGACGGAAAGGGAATTTCCGGGTGGTTTAATGCTGAGAATTATGCAGGATTGGGACCAGGAAATTACCATGTAAAAGTGGGCGATGTCAATGGTTGTGAACGGGATTTAAATTCGTACACCATTCTGGAACCATCTCCATTAGTTGCCAATGTTGAGACATCTTCTCCTACCTGTAAAGGGAACGATGGGAAAATCTATGTTTCAAATCCACATAATGCGGCTTCAGAATTAGTTGGTATTCCAGGAACTTACAGGTATCTCATTGCAAAAGATGACGGTACATACAATGAATGGTCGGATGTTTTGGGCGCAACCGATAGATTTACTTCAGGCGATTTGGCAACAGGAACATATACGGTTAAAATTACTGAAGGAACAAATACCAGCTGTGTGCAAACATTAACCATGGTAACATTATACGATGCCATACCTTTGTTACTGGACGCCGACATGCACCCTATTGCCTGTCATGGTGCAAATAATGGTACACTGGCAATTACAAATGCCACGGGAGGTTCAGGAAGTTTTGAATTTCAACTAATTGATAAAGATTCGGGGCTTCCCTGGAGCAAAGGCTGGGTTGATTCATCAGAGCTGGTTAATTCAATTTCGCCTGGAAATTATAACCTGCAAATGCGCGACCTCAATAGTAAAGAATGTTTTGTTACAGCCCCTGAAGTTTATACGTTTACGGAGCCAGATGTTCTTTCGGGCACAGCAACTTCGACCAACGAAACCTGTTGGGACGTTAAAGACGGGACTGTTTCGGTAACAGAAAGCTCGGGAGGATACGGTTCTTATGTGTATTTACTCGAAGGAGTTAATACTGATACATCAACCGGAACTGTTTTCAACAGTGGCTGGGTTAAGACAGGCTTGTTTAAAAAATTATCTCCGGGTTCGTACTATTTGTGGGTTGGCGACCAAATGTATCCTGATTGTAAAAGCAAGATTGACACGTTTGACATTAAACCTGCTTCGAAATTACTTGCAAAAGTTACATCGCGCAATATTCTATGCTATGGCGATAAAAATGGTGAAATTACAATCGCCGGAGCCCAGAATGGGACCGAACCTTATTTGTATTCGATTGACGGAGGAAATACCTGGACTACAACTACCAATTATGCCAGTTTGGCGGAAGGTACCTATACTGTAACAATAAAAGATGGCAATTCTTGCCAGAACGATGTTGATATTATTAGTTTAACCGAACCCCAAAAATTGTATGCTTCATATAAGGAATCAGTTGTTTCTGTAAATGGAACAGATGTTGGTACGGTAACAGTTACCAGCCAAACCGGAGGAACTCCATTCCCGGGTCCTGATCCTTACAAGTATAGTAAAGATGAGGGCTTGACCTGGCAAACCAGCCCTGTGTTTACAAACCTCGATCCGGGAAGTTATACAATAACTGTTACCGATGTCAACGATTGTAAGTTCGAAATCGTATTCTTCCTTCGCGGAACTGCAACTGTAAATGCAAAGTATGATATTTTACCGGTAACTTGTTATGGGAGAAACGATGGAAGCATTACCTTCCATGACTTTAGTGGTTCGTATAGCGGTAAGTATGAGGTGAGTACCGACAATGGATTAACATGGCTTTTGGTTGATAGCAATCCGTTTGTTGTATCTAAATTATCGGCAGGAACATACAACCTGATGTTACGCGAGAAGAATTTTGCTACCTCTGAAATTAAACTGGGAAAGGCAGTGGTAGAAGAACCTGCGCTAATTATGGCAAATGTAACGATGGCCGAACCTGAAATAGGTCACACCAAGAATGGAGTTGTCGAGGTTGTTTCGGCTACCGGAGGGTTAGGTGCCCTGGAGTATCGGATTAATGGCTCGCCATGGCAAACAACTACCCGTTTTTATGGACTGGAAAAGGGCGATTATGTCGTCGACATCAGGGACCCCAAATCTTCTTATCCCGATTGCTATGTTAGCCAAAGTGTTAGTGTCGATCGAATCAAGGAACTGTCGGCAACTGTAAGTTTTGTTCAGCCTCGGTGTTATGGACTGAACGGAGTCTTCACAATATACGCCGCGGGGGTCCAGAATTTTGAGTATGCAAGTATACCTGCTGGCGGAAGTATTGAAAATGTTACTGCGTGGGGCAAGAGTAATGTTGTTGAGGCAGCTGAAGGTGAGTATGTTCTGGCTATTCGCGACGCCGATTATCATCCAAATTCGCTTTTGATTACAGGGCCTCTTCCTGCCGGAACATGGACTGTTATTCAACCTCCAAAGCTTGAATTGAAGTATTCTTATGACTCTTATCCTTCTTGCTTGCAGGATTATTCGGTAATATCGGTTTGGGGCGAAGGTGGTACAGGCCAGATTTTAGGCGATGTGGGGAGCCATACTTTAAAAGCCGGTGAAACAGCAACGTATACAATTTACGACCAAAACTATATTGTTGGGCAGGAAGGATGTATCGTTCAGCAAGAATTGGAATCGCCCAGGAATTTGCCAATTACTTTTAAGGCTGTTCCAACACATGCCAGATGTTATGGCGATTTTGGTAAAATTACTTTCACTTATCCCGAAAATGGCAAGCCGCCTTACTCTTATTCGATAACGGGCCAGACCGTAAGCAGAACCAGTACCGACGACCTGGTGTTTAGTGATTTAATGTCGGGAGAAACTTATACGTGTACAGTTACCGATGGGAACGGATGTATAAGCCAGGTTACGGTGCAATTAGGCCCGATGGCTCCGGTAACAATGACAGTAACGCCTTTAACTTCGCTTTGTACGAAAGGTACAGCTGATGTAAGGGTAAAAGTAAAGGGAGGTACTCCTGAATATTTGTTAAACGGAAGTGCGCTTAAGGATTCTGTTACGCTGACAATTGATTTGAATTTAGGACCGCAATTGTATACTGTTGCCGACCTTAATGGTTGTACAGTAACAACAACTATAGGTCCGGCTGAACCTCCGGTTTTGGAGGTAGTTTCGCCACTTCTTGCCTGCGACGATAAAACCGCTGAACTGAAAGTTGTAAGCCCTGGATACGACCCATTGAAATACCAGTATAGTTTAAATGGCGGAAACTGGACATCGACTACAACATGGAAACAACTTGCAGTAAGTACAATGAACCAGGTAAGCGTTATGGACAAGTATACCAAATGCGTTAGCCAAACTTCTGTAAAAACCGAAGAACTGCCAATTCCTTCGCTGCCGGTGGTGGTAATGACCCAAACCCCGACGTGTACTCATGATTTTGCAATTCTGGATATAACTTCTCCGATTGGTCCACGGTATGCCTACCAAATTACCGGGAAAGAGAATTTTACGAATGGTTATACACAAACATCAACGACTTTTACGAATATTCTTACCGACACATATAATATAAGACTTGTTAATACGGTAAATAATTGTGAATCAGAGCCGGTTTCTGTTGAAGTTCCATGGAGCCCGCCAACGCCGGTTGTCGATGTTAAGGCTGTCAGTCCTAATTGCTTTGGCGAAACATTTACTATTACAGTAACAGTTCCTGATATCGTAAAACGAGGCACAAGGTATAATTTCGACGGTGTATATACTTTCTATTTTAATTCAAATGAAAAATTCGATAATGTGACAATTGAGAATGGTGTTGCTACAATTACCGGAACTTATACGCAGAGTAAATACCTTGAGAATATAAGGTTTGAGGCAAATGGTTGTATGTCGTCGGGTACAAATACGAGTGTAATGATTGTTGTTCCCGAATTACTTCAAATTACCGGTTCAACTGTAATAGAGCAGGCATATACAAAAATTAGAATGGGTGAAATTGAACTGGAAGTCACCGGTGGGGTAAAGCCCTATAATTTCCTATGGACCAGCAACATGTTTGCAGGTACAGTGACGGTTACAACTGCCGATTTCGCAAATTTATACAGCGGGAACTATTCGGTTTCAGTTGTCGATCAGCACAAATGTTCTGTGGCAAAAGATTTTTATGTGCCATTAAATTATCCGCCGGTAGCTGTGTCCGATAATTATGTATATGTGTGTACGCCAATCAACGAAAATATTCTTGTGAACGATTATGATCCTGATCCTAAGGAACTAAATGATCACATTACTATTAATACCAAACCGCTGGTTTCTCCCCAACATGCCAAAAATTTTGAAATAGGAACCGACGGAACATTTAAATATGAAGTTGTTTTTGGATATACCGGTCTCGATTCGTTCGTCTATGAAATTTATGACAAATTTGGTCAAACAGCTACTGCCGTTGTTACAATTGATATAGTTTCGGATATGGATGGTGATGATATTGGAGACCAGGATGACCTTGACGCTGATGGCGACGGAATTTTGAATGTTGATGAAGTTCTTCCTGGTCAGGATTGGAAAACAGCCGATTACGATAACGATGGACATCCAAACTGGCTGGATATAGATTCAGATAATGATGGTATAATCGACAACATTGAAGCTCAAAGTACGGCAAATTACATTCCTCCTTCGGGCGTCGACATGAATCACAACGGAATTGACGACGCTTATGATCCTGGTGCAGGTGGAGTAAGAATTATTCCGGTTAATACTGATAGTGTCCTTTATATGCCTGATGATATTCCTGATTTCCTTGATGTCGACTCGGATAACGATCAGGTTGCTGATTATATCGAAGGACACGATGCGAATAGTGATGGCCATGCTGATATTATTATTTTAGGAAAGGATTCGGATGGCGATGGTTTGGATGACGCCTTTGATACCACCATGCGTGGTTGTAACAACGAAAATTCGACTGGCAGTAATGCGTCGTTACAAGATTTTGACCATGACGGAATTCCTGACTGGCGCGATGATAATGACGATGATGATGATTTCCCGACCCGCCTTGAAGATTTAAATACTAACGGTGATTTCAGCGACGATGAATTAGGACATGTGGGACACCCCGAATATTTATGGTATGGGCGCGACTGCGAATTATTTATACCTGACGCATTCTCACCAAATGGTGATAATGTTCACGATTATTTCCAGATATACTGTATCGAAAAATATCCTAATGCTTCGATGTATATCTTTGATCAACAGGGAAATAAATTGTTCGAAAAAGATCATTACGGGAATATCGATTATTGGGGAGCAAGCGAAAAGGCCTGGTGGGATGGAACGACAAATAACCGGACTGTCAGTGTATATGGCAATAAGGTTATCCCAGGAACGTATTACTATGTGCTAAGGCTCGGTAACGGAGAAGTGAAGAAAAGTTTTGTTTTTGTGTCTTATTAACGGATTGTTTTTTACAGATGACACGTAAATTAACATATATTATCATTTTTGTCTTGTCAATCCTGACAACATCAGCAACGCTCTTGAAGGCACAGGAATTTCCCTGGACATTACAATATTTAACCAATATGAATACTGTTAACCCGGCATTTGTCGGAATGCATGATAAGGCAGGGCTAATGGTTTCCTTGAGAAGGGATTATGTGTGGATTGCCGGATCTAACATGTTTCAACAATGCTCGTACCAGACGCCGATACGGGACACAAAAAGTAGTGTTGCTTTGAACCTGACCAAACGAAATATCGGGTACGAAAAGCAATTGTTTCTTACGTTTGACTATTCATATCAAATCAGGCTCGATTTATACAATTACCTGCGTTTCGGTTTTAGGGCCGGTGTGGCAAATTATGGAAACAACATGACTGATTATCGCCTGTATCCCGACGGAATTCCTGATTCGCAGTTTATGGCTGATGTTAACAATTACTATATGACGGCCTTTGGTATCGGAGCTTTGGTTTTTAACGATGATTACTATGTTAGTCTATCGGTACCGCAAATAGTTAATAATACGTTTCAGGTTAACCGAACCGGCTATTCTTCCCTTCAGGAGTTTAAAACCTTGTATTTAATGGGAGGGTATGTTATTAAGCTTCCGTTTGGCTTTCAGTTGAGGCCTAATGTTTTACTGGTTGGTACTGTTAGCAAACCTTTGTCTTTTGATATGGGAGCTATTTTATATATGCCCAATAATCTGAATCTTGGACTAAATACACGAAGTAATGGCTCATTTTGTCTCTCCGGCCAATATGTCTTCCAGAATAATTTAAAAATGGGATTTGCTGCTGATTATTCAGTGTTTCAGGATATTCGTAAGTTCCAGATTGGAACTTATGAAGTAAATGTTACTTACGAGTTTAATATATACCGAAAATCGGGTGGCCGACCAAATTATTTCTAAAGGTGAAAAAGAGGCTTTCTCAAAAGTCGGATTTTCCTTTTGGGAACTTTCATTTTGTAGTCAACTCTTCGCTATACCCCTCTAACCCTTCTCGCCTTAGGCGAGGACGGTTTTGAAGTTCCCTTCAGTTTAGGGGTGCATTCGGCATATTTACTTTCAAATATCACAGTTGTCCGGTAAAACTGAGGTATTACAAGATGTCGCAACTACGTTGCTCTGTGTTTTGTCAGATATCATTGTACTACAAAGATTTAGCAATCGTGTTGCTATGAATTTAGCAGCGAAGCTGTTTAATCTTTGTAGAAAAATGGCAAGACGAAAATGTAAGCCACATAGTGGTGTTATCTTCCGAAATGCCTTAAGATTATTAGGTCGCGGATAACTATAAAATTTTAACCAGACACCAATGTTTCAAAATGTAAGTCTCTGAAAATCCCAAATCTCTTTTGAGACAGCCTCTTTTGGGTATATCAATTTCCTAATTCCGACATAAACTTAATGCGCATGAGCCGGATGTCGTTTTCAGAGTAGTAGTTTTCTCCAAGTTCTTTAAGTGCATCTTCAATACTATCGTCGTCGGCTTCCCTGAAATATTCAAATATTTCTTCCTGATGATCTTCATCCAGCGTTTCGTCGAGGTAGTAATCAATGTTGATTTTTGTTCCGGAATTTACGATCGTTTCAATTTCCGAAATCAGGTCTTTCATTTCAATGCCATTCGCATCAGCAATATCTTCAAGCGATAACTTCCGGTCGATGCTTTGTATTATTGCAATCTTGGTCTTCGATTTGTTGGCTACCGTTTTAACAACCATGTCAAGCGGTCGTTCTATTTCATTTTCTTCGACATACGATTTTATGAGATCAACGAACTCTTTGCCATAGCGTTTTGCTTTACCTTCTCCAACTCCCTGGATATTTTTTAATTCATCTATTGTAACCGGATATTGCAAAGCCATGTCGGCCAGCGAAGGATCCTGGAAAATTACAAATGGCGGAAGGTTTAGCTTTTTCGATATTTTTTTTCTGAGATCTTTAAGCATGGCAAACAATTCTGGATCACCGGCTCCGCTTGCCTGGCCAGCCGCAGCATTGGCTTCTTCTTCTGCAATGGCATCGTAATCGTGGTTGCGGACCAATAGAAAGTCGTAAGGCTTTTCAAGAAAATCATATCCTTTCCTGGTCATTTTCAACAATCCGTAATTTTCAATGTCTTTGCTTATAAGGCCGGCAATCATACTTTGACGGAATACTGCAGCCCAGAATTTTTCGCCATGATCGTTGCCCGAATTGAACGCTTCGAGGTCGTCGTGCCTGAAGGATTTAACTGCGGCAGTCAACTTACCAGTCAGAATGTCAATCAAATGCTCTGCTTTGTATTTTTCTTTTACTTCAATTATAGCCTGAAGAGCCCTGCATATTTCGTCTTTTGCTTCAATTTGTTCTTTGGGGCTCAGACAGTTATCGCAATTTCCACAGGGTTCTTCCAGTGTTTCGCCAAAGTAATTCAGTAAAAGAATTCTTCGGCATATAGCTGTTTCGGCGTACGATGCAGTGTCGAGTAAAAGCTGGCGCCCAATCTCTTGTTCGGCAACTGGTTTGCCCTGCATAAACTTTTCGAGTTTCTGAATATCTTTTGGCGAATATAAGGTGATGCACTTTCCTTCTCCGCCATCACGCCCGGCTCGTCCGGTTTCCTGGTAATAACCTTCAAGACTTTTAGGAATATCGTAGTGAATTACAAATCTGACATCGGGTTTGTCAATTCCCATTCCAAATGCAATAGTCGCTACAATAACATCAACTTCCTCCATCAGGAATTTATCCTGGTTCCCCGATCTTGTTGCCGAGTCCATCCCCGCATGATAAGGTAATGCTTTAATTCCGTTAACGACAAGTATATCGGCAAGTTCTTCAACCTTTTTCCGGCTAAGGCAATATATAATTCCAGATTTTCCGGGGTTTTCCTTGATGAATTTGATAATCTGGTTTTCCGGTTTCGATTTTGGTTTTACTTCGTAATACAAGTTTGGCCGGTTAAATGAGGCTTTGAAAACGTTGGCATTTTGCATCCCAAGGGTTTTCTGTATATCGTGCTGAACTTTAGCCGTAGCCGTAGCCGTTAATGCAATGATTGGCGCTACGCCAATTTCAGAAACAATAGGGCGAATCCGTCGATATTCGGGTCTGAAATCGTGCCCCCATTCTGAAATACAGTGTGCTTCGTCGATCGCGTAAAACGATATTTTTACATTTTTGAGAAATTCGATATTGTCTTCTTTGGTGAGACTTTCAGGCGCAACATAAAGCAACTTGGTTTTTCCACTTATTACGTCATCACGAACTTTTTGAGCGGCTACTTTTGTTAACGACGAATTTAAAAAGTGAGCAATACCATCGTCGGTTCCAAAACTCCTGATCGAATCCACCTGGTTTTTCATCAATGCAATAAGTGGCGATATTACTATTGCCGTTCCCTCCAGAATTAAAGCAGGCAACTGGTAACATAACGATTTTCCTCCTCCCGTTGGCATTAATACAAACGTATCATTACCATCCAACACACTTTTGATTACTTCTTCCTGTTGTCCTTTGAAACGATCAAAGCCAAAATGTTGTTGAAGAAGATCAGTCAACTTGATATCATTTCCCATAAAACAGACCGTTTTCAGATCAAAATAATACTGTTTTTTCTTTTAGCATCCCGAAGGTATATAAAATATCAATTGAAAATTAACGACACTGAATGAAAATGATTAGTTTTTAGAGCCATTTAAATAAAATTAAGATATAGCCATCCGGTGCAATTCGGAATATAAGCTATATTTGTGCGAACTTTTTTAAACCAGTCAGACTATAAATATTGCCGAAAATATGCCTGAAGAATCATATACCGAAGAACAATCAACAAAAAATAAGAAAAGTAGCAAAACCGGGGAAATGTCGTTTCTCGATCATCTGGAAGCCCTGAGGTGGCATATCATTCGTTCAATTGTTGCCATTATTGTTTTCGCTTCTCTTGCCTATATCTATAGTGATGTTATCTGGAATTCAATTTTGCTGGCGCCCAAAAGTCCCGACTTCTGGACTAGTAAAATGATTATAAAGCTTAGCAATTATTGGGGAGTACAATCGCAAGGCTTAAATGCCAAACCGCTTCAGTTGATTAACTTTGATATGGCCGGACAGTTTAATATTGATGTATGGACTGCTATTGTCGCCGGGTTTATTATTGCATTCCCTTATGTTGTTTTTCAGTTCTGGAGTTTTATTAAGCCTGCACTCTATGAAAATGAAAGGCGCTATGCTTCGGGGGCAGTTTTGGTTATGTCGGGTCTTTTCTTTGTTGGGGTTTTATTTGGGTACTATTTAATTACACCTTTTTCAATCGACTGGCTGGCTGGTTATAGCATTAGCAATGAGGTAGTAAACCAGATTAATATTCGCTCGTACATTAGCATGGTTACCTCTATTGTACTTTCAGGAGGTATTGCTTTTGAATTACCTATTGTTGTATATTTTCTGAGTAAAATTGGAATTTTAACTCCCAAATTTCTCAGAAAGTACCGGAAACATGCTTATGTAGTTTTGTTAATTATAGCAGCTATTATTACCCCACCCGATGTGTTGAGCCAGATGATTGTTACTGTTCCTCTGGTAATTTTATACGAAATAAGTATATTTATCTCAGCACGTATTGATAAAGCAAATAAACGTAAGCTGGACGAAATGTAATAAGCGCTGATTTGAAGATGAAATTAAGAGCCGAAAATATTGTCAAGAAATATAAAAAACGAACAGTAGTAAAAGGTGTTTCGTTTGAGGTAAACCAAGGTGAAATTGTTGGCTTGCTTGGTCCAAACGGCGCTGGTAAAACTACTTCGTTTTACATGATCGTTGGCCTTATAAAACCTTTTTCAGGAAGAATATTTCTTGATGATGAAGAAATTACTATGATTCCGGTATATAAAAGGGCACAAAAAGGAATTGGTTACCTGGCTCAGGAAGCTTCTGTTTTCAGGCAAATGAGCGTTGAGGACAATATTCTGTCGGTGCTCGAAATGACTAAATTTCCTAAAAAATACCAGGTGGAAAAAGTTGAAACACTCCTGACTGAATTTGGCCTTCAACATATCAGAAAAAGCAAAGGATTTCAGCTTTCGGGAGGCGAGCGGCGGCGTACCGAGATTGCACGTGCATTGGCAATTGACCCTAAATTTATTCTCCTTGATGAACCTTTTGCCGGAGTTGATCCAATTGCTGTTGAGGATATTCAGTCGATCATTAAAAAACTTAAGGATAAAAATATTGGAGTATTGATTACCGACCACAATGTTCATGAAACACTTACCATAACCGACCGTTCTTACTTATTGTACGAAGGTTCTATCATGAAGGCTGGTAATGCCGAAGAGCTTGCTTCGGATGAAGAAGTTCGCCGTGTTTATCTTGGGCAAAATTTCGAACTTCGCTAATCTTCAATTTTGCCAAAAAACATTTAAAAGATTGTGTTTGCCTGTTGTAGGTAAAAGAAAATTAGCATACATTTGCACCGCATTTAGCGGGCGTGGCGAAATTGGTAGACGTGCCAGACTTAGGATCTGGTGCCTTGCGGCGTGGGGGTTCGAGTCCCTTCGCCCGCACAAAGGAAATAATAACCGCCTTGCTTTACCTGTAAAGGATAAGCAAGCGGTTTGTTAATTTAAAATAGTAGGTTTTGAAACCTGAATATTAGTGGAAGTATTTATTCCTTCCTCATTTTCAGTAATTTTAAGTTTAGAGTATGAATATTACCAGAGAAAACATCGACGAATTGAATGCAATTCTCACCGTTTCGATTGAGAAAAATGACTACGAAGCTAATGTAAACGATGTTCTGAAGAATTATCGTAAGAAAGCAAATATGCCTGGATTCCGTCCCGGAATGGTTCCTGCAGGTTTGATCAAAAAAATGTATGGAAAAGCAGCTTTGGCCGAAGAAGTAAACAAGATACTTTCGAAGAGCCTTACCGACTATATTATTTCTGAAAACTTAAATGTTTTGGGAGAACCACTTCCTAACGACGAAAAGCAACAAACTATCGATTGGGATAACCAGGCTGATTTCAGCTTTGCATTTGATGTGGCAGTAGCTCCTGAATTTGATGTAAAACTGGAAGATTTGGCTGCTTTGCCTTATTACAATATTGTTGCTGACGAAGCAATGGTTGAAAAACAGCTGGATGCTTATGCAAGTCGTTTAGGCCAGAACTTAGTTGTTGAAGCGATTGAGGAAAAAGATACAGTGCGCGGTACTTTTGTTCAACTGGGCGAAGATGGCAGCGAACTTGAAGGCGGTATTGTAGCTGAAAAAGTCGTAATCGCAATTGATCTGATGAAAGATGAAGAAATTAAAGCTTCATTTATTGGTAAAAAAGCGGGCGATGTAGTTGTTTTCGATCCCGTTAAAGCCTACGACAACCGTCATGAAGTGAGCCATCTGCTCAATATTTCTCATGAAGCAGCTGAAATACTTTCAGGGAATTTTTCGTTTGCAATAATCGAAGTACTTCGTTTCGAAAAAGCTGAGTTGAACCAGGACTTATTTTCGAAAATCTACGGCGAAGATTCAGGAATTGCTACAATCGAAGAATTTAGAGCCAGGGTTAAATCTGAAATCGAAGAGAATTTTGGTTATTCAAGCAATTACAAATTTGCGTTAGATAGCCGTAATACCTTGTTGAAAGCTATTTCTTTAGAACTTCCGGAGGCTTTTCTGAAACGCTGGATTAAAGTAACTAACGAAAAAATGACCGACGAGCAAATTGAAGGCGATTTTGATAATTTCAAGGTCGATCTGAGATGGCAGTTGATTAAAGATAAAATAGCAAAGGACAACAATCTGAAAATTACCGAAGACGACGTTTATGCGCTAGCTAAAGAAATGGCCGTGATGCAGTTTCGTCAGTACGGCTTGAACAATGTAGGTGATGAGCATATTGAAAGCTATGCCAATCACATGTTGAAAAGCGATGAAGAACGCCGCAAACTCGTTGCCCGCAAGATGGAAGATGTGATTGTTGCAACGATCAAGGAAAAAGTTTCGCTCGACGTTAAAGAGATTAGTTATGACGAGTTTAACAAAATGTTGGAGAATTAATTCATTAGCGATATAGCCATTGGCTTATTTTTATAACTTTGTGAAAATCGGAAGTCCATTGCGGGACGATGATTTTCACAAAGTTTTTTTTTACAGGAGAATAACATTATGAGTAACGGAAACGAATTTAACAAATACGCTACGAAGCATTTGGGAATCAGTAGCCTGACTATGCATCGTTACAACTCGATTTTTACCGATAGCTTAACGCCTTATATTATCGAAGAGCGACAGCTAAATGTGGCTTCAATGGACGTTTTTTCGCGGTTGATGATGGATCGTATCATCTTTTTAGGTACACCTATCGATGATTATATCGCCAACATTGTTCAGGCACAGTTACTCTTTCTTGAATCGGCCGACCCAAGTAAAGATATTCAGATTTATTTTAATACACCTGGCGGTTCTGTTCATGCTGGTTTGGGTATTTATGATACTATGCAGATTATCTCGCCTGATATTGCTACAATTTGTACCGGAATGGCAGCTTCGATGGGGGCTGTGCTGCTTACTGCCGGAACACACGGAAAACGTTCTGCTTTGAAACATTCAAGGGTTATGATTCATCAGCCAATGGGCGGGGCTTCGGGCCAGGCTTCTGACATTGAAATTACAGCCCGTGAAATCTCAAAACTCAAAAAGGAACTTTATGACATTATCGCTATTCACAGCGGGAAATCTTATGAACAAGTTGAGAAAGACGCTGACCGCGACTATTGGATGACATCGGCGGAAGCCAGGGAGTACGGAATGATCGACGAAGTTTTAGTTAGACACAAATAATTAATTGAGGACTTTAGAGATGAAGATGGATAAATGTTCGTTTTGCGGGCGCGAAAAGAAGGAAGTTAATCTGCTGATTGCCGGCCTGGAGGGACATATTTGCGACAGTTGTGTTGAACAGGCCTATGCCATTGTTGAAGAGGAATTTAAAAAGGATAGTACTTTTTCTACCAAAGAATTTAATGTGATGAAACCCAAGGAAATTAAGGATTTCCTTGACCAGTATGTGATTGGGCAGGAACATGCCAAACGAATTCTTTCAGTAGCTGTTTATAACCACTATAAACGGCTAAATCAGCCGGTCTCATCCGACGAAACTGAAATTGAAAAGTCGAATATCGTGATGGTTGGCGAAACAGGTACAGGGAAAACGCTTTTAGCCCGCACCATTGCCCGAATGCTACACGTACCATTTACCATTGTTGATGCCACCGTTTTGACTGAGGCTGGATATGTGGGTGAGGATATTGAAAGTTTGCTTACCCGTTTGCTTCAGGCGGCCGATTACAATGTGGACGCTGCCGAGCGCGGAATTGTATTCATTGATGAGATAGATAAAATTGCACGTAAAGGCGATAACCCTTCAATTACACGAGATGTTTCAGGCGAAGGGGTTCAGCAGGGTTTGCTTAAATTGCTCGAAGGTTCGGTGGTAAATGTTCCTCCTCAGGGCGGGCGAAAACATCCCGAGCAGAAAATGATTGCCGTGAATACCAAAAATATTCTCTTCATTTGCGGTGGGGCTTTCGATGGAATTGACAGGAAAATTGCCCAACGTTTGAATACTAAAATTGTTGGTTATGGAGCACAGAAAAAAGTAGATGCCATCGACCGTAATAACATGATTCAGTATATTTCACCCCAGGACCTAAAATCGTTTGGGCTTATTCCTGAAATTATTGGCCGTATGCCTGTACTCACATATCTGGAACCACTTGACCGCCTGGCCCTGCGAAACATTTTAACTGAGCCTAAAAATTCACTTATCAAGCAGTATGTTAAGCTTTTTGAACTCGATCATATCGATTTGAGTTTTGATGAAGATGCCCTTGAATTTATTGTTGATAAATTGACCATCTCCCGTTTTTAGTTTTCAAAAATTAAAGAAAGGCATAACTGTCCGTCATTAGGAGATGTATCTGCTTGAGGAAGGAAAGCCTTCGGGGTCATATTTGCCAGCAAGACTTTTATTATCGTGCTGATTTTGTAGTAAATGAAATTGCATAGTTCGTACATGCGTTCTTTGTTCAGAGTTTTTACCCCACTTTCAAGCAACAGCCTTGTGTGCAGGGATGAAAGCGATGAGTAAATGATGCTCATAGCTATGGTCAGTATAGCCAGCATGCTTTGTAGCCCTTCGAATGTTTTGACCTGGATGTCTTCCAGGTTGTAACATTCTTTAATATGCCGGTGGTACTCTTCAATTTTCCACCTGAAACCGTATGCAGTAAATGCCTCTTTGATTACTTCAACGATGCTTTCTTTTGGGGAACGTGTCAGTAGCCAGCAATAGCCGCCGTTGATCCTTTTGGTGACAACAAGCCAGAGATCATGCACCTTGCCCTTGATCTTATATTGAACCTTTATTGCCCCGCATTGATAGACCAACTGGTACTTCTTGCTCTTCTGTATCCTTGTAGCTGTTAATTTCATGAATAACGGGACTTTTCGGCTGATCTTGTTCACAGCCACTTCTTCGCCTTTGTAAATCAGCTTGGTCGTTTTCTTTAGGCGCAGGTTGAAATTGACTTCATTGGCAATAATGAAATCTCTACAGATGGGGCGGTCCATGCCACGGTCAAATATTTTGGTGACATCTTTATCAATGATGGAGTCTATTTCCCTCATGGCTTCCAAAACCTCTTTGTTCTCGCTTTTTGCGCCATGGTCAAAACTGTAAAGCTTATTGTACAGTGGGGTCATTTCCCGGTCTTTGCCAAAGTGGACAACGTTCATCAGCCAATATCCAAGGCCTACAGATCCTTTGTCTCCATCTTTTACATAGTCCAGACCTTCCATCATTTTGGCGTATTTCTTTTGGATATCAGAGCCATCAAACAGGATGTAGTCTCCATGACAGATTTTGCTTTTTACACTGTTCATATGTCCCCTGAATAACTTCATGAAAAAATCTTTCTTGTTATAATGGTTCCTAAAGCGCTTTGTTGTTTGGCTCAACGAGATCGTATCGCAAATGCCTGTGGCTATTTTATTGACCAATACGGTACCCGACTTTAGTATTCCTGTGGTCATTTCCCGGACACATCTAGCTTCCGGTTTTGTTAATTGACACTCAAGTTTGAGAAAATAGCGACTAATCTTGTTCTGTACCTGTTTTGTTAATACTTTTGACATGAGCTGGTTTTTAAGGTTGTTTGCTTTTGTTTGCACAATAAAAATAACCTTTTTAAACCAGCTTTCCTCATACATAAACATCTTTAAACCCCCGATATGACTGGATTGCAGAACTTCTTCAACCCAATTTTCGGGAGAGGGTCAATTTATTGTTGATAAAGCCATTGAGTTTAAATTGGGGGCGCGAGGGTTACGCTCGATTTGCGAAAACATTATGAATGATGCCATGTTTGATGCTCCTTCCGAAAATGTGAACCAAATGCGTATAACCCGTGAATATGCACAGGAAAAAATTGACGGGACAACAGCAGTTCGCTTAAAAGCAAGCTAATTACTAATTATTATATTTCGAAATGCAATCATCTTTTGGTTGCATTTTTTATCTCGGTTAAATTCAAAAATATATACGGGGATGGATGAACTTCCTTTTGTAAAAGGCGATTTCGTTAGGGTTGATGGAATAAATGCAGTAGTTGTCGCTACTGAAGACGACGACAATATTCCGCATGATCATATTGCTGTTTTCTTTGGATCAGAATTTGCCAAACGCGAGTCGGAAGGAGGAGACGGAAACACAAATCCTGTTGTTTGGGTAATACCAATTGATTTGTGCGAGGATGGACTTGAACCCGAATTTCGCGATGCTTAATCGTCGTCTTCACTAAGTTTCTCCGATGATAGCCTTTTAGTTGTTTTTGCACCGAGCTTTCGGATATTTTCAGCGCGGCGGACCAAGTTTCCGGTGCCTAAATAAAGTTTGTTCAATGCCGAATCGTAGGTTCTCCTGGTATTGTCAATGCTTTTGCCAATGTTTTCCATATCGCCTACAAAAGCGACGAATTTATCATACAATGCACCACTTTGCCGGGCTATTTCCTGCGCGTTGCGCGTTTGGTTTTCCTGCTGCCAGATGGATGCTATGGTTCGTAAAGTTGCCAGTAAAGTCGATGGACTTACAATCACTACTTTGCTTTCCCATGCAAACGCGAATAAATCCTGATCTTCCTGCACCGCAATACTGAACGACGATTCGATAGGTACGAATAACAAAACGAAATCGGGACTGTTGAACGAATTGGATTGTTGGTAATGCTTATCGCTCAATCCTTTAATGTGGCTCCGTATACTTTGTAGATGTTCTTTGGCAAACTGGGTATGGTCTTTTTCATTGTCAGAATTTACCAGTCGTTCGTATGCAACCAACGAAACTTTGGAGTCGATGATGATATGCTTCTGGTCGGGTAGATGCACAACCACGTCAGGCTGGAACCGCTGTCCATGATCGTCGGTAAAACTTTCCTGTTTTTTGTATTCACGTCCTTCAGTAAGTCCAGAGCGTTCAAGTATCCGCTCCAGGATGACTTCTCCCCAGTTGCCTTGTTTCTTTATATCGCCTTTTAGGGCCTTGGTTAAATTGTGAGCTTCGTCGCTAATTTTCAGGTTCAGATCGTGTAGTTTCTTTAGCTCAGCTTTCAAATCGGTTTGATCTTTTAACCCTTTTTCGTAAGTATCTTCCACTTTTTTCTCGAAAGTCAGGATTTTTTCTTTGAGTGGGTTCAGTAATTCTGAAATGTTTTGCTGATGAGTAGCCGAGAAATCCAATGTATTTTGTTTCAGTATTTTAGTTGCAATGTTCTCAAATTCGGTAGTGAACTTTTGCTGAAGCGCCTCCATTTCTTTTCGTTGGGAACTAAGCTTTTCCTGAAGGTTGCCGAAATCGGCTTCAGCCCGGGCCAGTTGCTGGCTTTGAATGGAATTCTCAGTCCGTAGTTGTTGAATCAGCTGCACCAGCTCTTCTTTTTCATTCTGTAGCGATTGTTTGCGGTCGGCATAAATCAACTTTTCTTTTTCAAGCTCGAATTCTCGCCTTGCAAATATCTGATTTAGTAAAACATACATTAGAAGTGCCCCTAAGCACAGACCAGCCAAAACATACAAAATTTCCATAGTGCATAATTTGGATTAAAAATACCAAATTAATTTTCACCATAGATTACTCAGATAAGCACAGATTTGTAATCTTTGTGTCTGGCCAAAATGAATAAGAGAATGGCTACTTTTTGATCAAATTTAGAAATCACTATGGATGTAAAAATTGAGCCAACCTGGAAAGAGCAACTTCAGGACGAATTTGAAAAAAACTATTTTATACAACTGACTGAGTTTGTTCGCTCGGAATACCAAACCCAAAAGATATTTCCACCAGCAAAACTGATTTTCAATGCGTTCGATCAATGTCCGTTCGATCAGGTGAAAGTGGTTATTTTAGGACAGGATCCGTATCATGGACCGGGACAGGCACACGGCCTTTGCTTTTCGGTGAACGATGGGGTGGAGTTTCCGCCCAGTTTGCGCAATATTTTCAAGGAAATTCACGACGATACCGGCGCACCGGTTCCTGCCAGCGGAAACCTTACCCGATGGGCACAGCAAGGCGTTTTATTGCTTAACGCTACGCTGACGGTTCGGGCACATTTCGCTGGTTCGCACCAAAAAAAAGGATGGGAACAGTTTACCGACTCGGTTATTCGGCTGGTTTCCGATCGCCTGGAACATGTGGTTTTTATTCTTTGGGGAAATTATGCTATCAGCAAGTCAGAATTCATCAATCCGCAAAAGCACTTAATCCTAAAATCGGTTCATCCTTCGCCACTATCTGCCAGCCGTGGTTTTTTCGGGAATAAGCAATTTTCAAGAGCTAATAAGTATTTGATGGAATGGGGAAAAGAAGGGATTGTTTGGTAGTGGATGAACTCAATTCAAACCATTTGAAGAAAATAAAAATAATGAATTTGCCTATATTGAGCTTGAAAAATGCTTCTGACATCAATGAGTTTATTGTCTTCTGGTCGAAATTGTACGATTATCCTCAGGAGCGTTTATACAATGAAGCAATCAAGAAACCTCATTTTTCAGTGGATGATATACAAAATCTTTTTGTTTGGAAAAATGGAATGACATTGAGTATTTTGAAGCAGAATTCTTTAGACAAGAATGTTAAGTCTAAGATCGATATTATCAATAGTTACAAAGCTCATGATAAGTTCGATTTGTCAGATTTTTTTCAGGAATTTAGAGGAATGTCTGCGGTTTGGAAAATATTCTTATTGCATATTATAAAACCAACTAGTTATCCTATATATGCTCAGCATATTCATAGAGCCTTTTGTTTCATCACTGGAGGGGAATATGAAAAGATAACTAACTTAATTTCAGATAGTGAAAAGGAGAGATTTTACTTCGACACTTATTTGAAATATATTGATGAAATATCGAATATTGATCTAAAAAAGCTTGATGAGGCCTTTTTTGCGTTCGGCCAGCTAATAAATACAAAAAAAATGTCGACTTTTTTCTTTTAATGACAGATTCACTAGAATAAAAAGGTGTAACGAATTTCTCCGCTACACCTTTTCTATTATAACGATTGGTTCTTGTTAGAATTTATACACGATTGAATTGATATTCATTCCGGCGCCAACCGAAGCGAACACAACGCAATCTCCCGGATTGATTTGTTGGCCTTCCATTTTCCCTTTCAGAACCAAATCGAGCAAAGTTGGCACAGTTGCTGTTGACGAATTTCCTAAAAAGCGAATACTCATTGGCATAATTCCTTCGGGAATATCGGTTTCGCCATAAAGCTTAAATATACCTTTCAGGATAGCTTCATCCATTTTTTCGTTGGCTTGATGGATGAGCACTTTCTTAATATCGGTCAAATGAAGATCGGCTTCGTCGATGCTTTGCTTTACCAAGGAAGGAACGTGTGATAAGGCATAAACATATACTTTATGGCCAGCCATTTTTATGAATAATTCGTTTTGATCGATTTCGGAATTTAACGATGGCCCAAATGCCAGGTACCCGGTTGTTGCCCCAATATCAGAACGGCTTGAGTGGCTCAGGATTCCAATTGGTTCTTCGCTTTCAATGGCTTCAACAATAGTTGCTGCAGCCCCATCGGCATAAATCATCGAATCACGGTCGTGTGGATCGGAAAGGCGTGATAAAATATCGGCCCCAATTACGGCACCACGTTTAAACATGCCACTTTTAATGTAGGCATCGGCAACGATCATAGCCTGGGTCCATCCGGGACATCCGGATATAACATCATGTACGATACAAAATGGATTTTTAATGTGAAGTTTGGTCTTCACCCTGTTAGCTAATCCGGGTAATGTATCTACCCGAGATGAACCTGCAACTGGGTCGCCAAAATTATGGCCCAGAACGATGAAGTCGAACGTTTCAGGATCGATACCCGAAGACTCGCAAGCATCTTTTACCGCAAAAGCCGCCATATCTGAAGTAACAACCTCGTCACTTGCCCAACGGCGTTCACTGATGTTGGTTATTTCGTAAAATTTTCTGATGATTTCATCGTTACCTTTTTCAAAAGGCGCTTTTGTCGACGGATCGAAGAATACAAAATTATTGAAGTCTTCATTCCGAATGATCTTTGTTGGAAGGTAACTTCCTGTTCCAACAATCTTTGTATATACCCGCTTTGTCATAACTTTTCAGTGGCCCTTAGGACCTTGATAATTATATTGTTTTAACTCAAAAGTATTTCCATCGAAAACACCATACGAAAAAAGGTTTATCCAATCGCCAAGGTTGATGAATCGACTGTTTTTGCCAATCGGATGGTTAATAAGAACATGACGGTGCCCGAAAACAAAATAGTCGAACTTTTCGCTTTTAAGCAACGACTCTGCAAAAATAAACAATCCTTCGTTGTTTGTACCTTTAAATCCTTCGCCTGTTATTCCTTTTGAAATTCTGGAATGTTTCGACCAGTTATGACCTAGTGATAGCGAAAAATTAGGATGGATTCGTGCAAACATCCACTGAAGTACTTTGTTGGTGAATATTTTACGAAGAAAAAGATAACCTTTGTCGTTTTTATCGCAAGCATCGCCATGAGCAAGGAAGAACTTTTTCCCAAATATTTCAGTAATAAACTCATCGCGGTGTAACGTTAACCCAAGCTCATTTGGCAGGTAATCGAACACCCATACATCGTGGTTCCCGGTAAAAAAATGTACCTCAACTCCCGAATCGGATATTTCGGCAATTTTACCCAAAGTGCGGGTAAATCCTCGTGGAACAACAGTTTTATATTCGAACCAAAAATCGAATATATCACCCATCAGGAATAAATGAGATGCATCGGTTTTAATCTGGTTCAACCAGTCGACAAAAGCTAACTCACGTTCCTTATTGTTCTTTAAAGCCGGAGCGCCGAGATGAATGTCGGATACAAAATATGCTTTCTTTCCTGAATTATTCAAAACATTTTGAATTTGGTTCGAAGTCTGGATGGCAAATATAAACTGAAAAACTAATTTTTACACTAAAACGCCGGTTAAAGGGATTTACTGTTTCAACAACTCACCAACAATTTGATCCAGCTCAGGACCCTGCCGGTTTTTGGCCACAATCCGTTTTTCCTTGTCAAGTATATAGTTTGAAGGGATAAACTGGATATTGTAAGTATTTGTCGCCAGAACACTACCTTTCATATCACCAACATTTGTCCAGCTTAGTCCATCCTGCGAAATTGCGTTTAACCACGCATTGCGGTCAGTATCAATGCTTACCTGGTAAATTTCGAGTCCTCTTGATTTATATTTTTTATAGAGTTCGACCAATGCCTGGTTTTGGATACGCGATGCGCGGTCAAGAGCCGACCAGAATTGAATCAGAGTTACTTTACTGTTGATCGATAACATAGAAATTTCGCGTCCATTAGAATTTGGCAATTTAATATCGGGCGAGTTGATCCCATTTTGTTCGATAAATTGCTGTATTTTGCTGTTTTTTTCCTGAGACATCAAATGCATTGTATTGGCATACAGCGCCTTGACGTGTTCTGATTTTGGAAAGAAAGAATTTAGTGCTGATGCAGCAACTTTTAACGATTGCAGATCTTGAATGACATAGTTTGAATCGTCGAATTTTTGATACAAGGCCAAAACGCAGGCCATCGAGAATGGATGTTTTTGAATGAAATCTGTGGAATAACGGATTTGACTTTGCTTGAGATCGGCAATTTCCTGGTTCCATTTGACTTTGTTGATGTTGAAGTCATCGCGATTCCCGTAAGCATTTATGTGATTGCGAATTGAATCGATTCTGTGTTTGGTCCGTGCAAGCATATTGTTGAGCTGTTGAACCATGACTGACCCCGTTGAGCCTTCAACAACATAGTCGCGCGAGAAATTGGCAGCATCGCCATAAACCGAGATTTTTTCGACAGTATCGACCAAAAGAGTAATGAAATTATTTTTGCTCAGGCTTAACAAGTAAAAATTAGGGTACCCGATTTTACCTTCAAATTTAAATGATCCATCTTTGCTGAGTTTTACCGAATCAACCGGAATACTTGATGCAACTTTAAGCTCTTCGAGATAAATATATTTTCCTTCAGCATTTGTAATTTTTCCTTTTACAACAAAACCATCATGTTTTTTACAGGCAAATGAGAGCATTACTAAAGCTACTGAAACAAAAAAAATCTTTTTCATTTGAGTTTTATAATTAACTTTTGTCGATAAGGGCATAAAAGTAATAATTTCAGGTTCACTTCGTGCGCCGTTTGCTAAGTTTTGACACGTTGCCGAAGTTTTGATTTTCTTTTTTTATGGAGGCTTTGCGAAATTACTAATTTTGCAAGCGAATAATAATTCAGGGGAAAGGTGAAAATACATAGGAATTTGAAATATTTTGAAGCTAAAAACCCGGTAGTTACTATCGGAACTTTTGACGGTGTTCATCTTGGTCATCGGAAAATTATTTCGCGCCTTCACGATTTGGCTGCGTCGATTGATGGTGAATCGGTTATTTTTACTTTTGATCCGCACCCCAGAAAAGTTGTTGCACCTTCAGAAACTAATTTGCGACTGTTAACTTCGCTGGATGAAAAAATTGTGCTTTTCGAGCAATCTGGCATCGATCACTTGATTGTATACCCATTTACTCCTGAATTTGCCCGGCTAACTTATGAAGAGTTTGTTGAACAAGTTCTGGTCGCACAAATACACACTCATTCGCTGGTTGTTGGATACGACCATAAATTTGGAAAAGGACGGGCAGGCGACTTTGATTTACTGAAAAGTTGCGCCGATCGATTGGGCTTTAGCATTGAAAAGTTGGATGTTCTTTTGATGAATGAATCAAATATTAGTTCGACTAAAATTAGAGAGGCAATTCAAAAGGGCGATTTCCAAATAGCAAACGCTTATCTGGGTTATCGTTTTTCGTTGAATGGAACAGTTATCGAGGGGAATAAAATTGGGAGAACAATTAATTATCCTACTGCCAATATCGATACATCCGATCCCGATAAAATTATCCCTGGATATGGGGTTTATGCTGTGGTTGTAAATGTACGTAATTTGGATTATGTGGGAATGTTAAATATTGGAAGCCGTCCAACTGTGAATCACAATGCCGATCATCGCACAGTTGAAGTGAACATTCTTGATTTTGATGCTGATATTTATGGTGAACAGATTAATGTTGTTTTTTATCACAAACTTAGGGAAGAGCACCGGTTTGCATCGCTCGATGCACTGAAAGAACAGTTGGCGAAAGACAAAATCAATACGCTTGAGTACTTCCGGGGAAAAATTAATTTGGCATAGTAATACAACCATAATTTTCTGGTCTGATTTTGGAAAATTTGCCAACCACTCTGCGGAAAACTTTTCAGATAATGGCCTGTTAGTTTTTATTTTAACAGTTGTGGGTATATCTTTGCACCCGAAAAATTTAACATTCAGAAATGACAACAAAAACATTGGAGCAAGTGGCTTATAAAGTGGCTGATATTTCGTTGGCCGACTTTGGCCGAAAAGAGATTGAAATAGCCGAAAAGGAAATGCCCGGATTAATGGCTATCCGCAAAAAATACTCAGGAACAAAACCGCTGAATGGCGCTCGCATCATGGGTTCGCTCCACATGACGATTCAAACAGCTGTGTTGATCGAAACGTTGGCCGAACTGGGTGCTGAAGTTCGTTGGGCTAGTTGTAATATTTTCAGTACACAGGATCATGCTGCTGCTGCAATTGCTTCGGCCGGAATTCCGGTTTTTGCATGGAAGGGCGAAACATTGACCGAATACTGGTGGTGTACCGAGCGTGCTCTTGATTTTGGGAATGGTCTTGGTCCAACTTTGATTGTTGACGATGGCGGCGACGCTACTATGATGATTCACCGTGGTGTTGAAGCTGAGAAAAATCCCTCGATTTTAGATATTCCGGCTGGCGGAGATGATGAACGTGAACTGAACAAAGCTTTGAAAGAAATCATGGCATTCGATCCACACCGCTGGACCCGCCAGGTCCCGCATATTAAAGGCGTTTCGGAAGAAACTACCACTGGTGTTCACCGTTTGTACCAAATGATGAGCGAAGGCAAACTTTTGTTCCCGGCTTTCAACGTGAACGATTCGGTTACCAAATCGAAATTCGACAACCTGTACGGATGCCGCGAATCGCTGGCAGATGGCATTAAGCGTGCTACCGACGTAATGATTGCCGGCAAAGTAGTGGTTGTGGCAGGTTATGGTGATGTTGGTAAAGGTTGTGCCCGATCGATGCGTGGTTATGGAGCTCGCGTAATTATTACCGAAATTGATCCGATTTGCGCCTTACAGGCTGTTATGGAAGGCTTTGAGGTTAAAACAATGGATGATGCTATAGCTGAAGGTAATATTTTTGTGACGACTACCGGTAACTGCGACATCATTACCGGCGAGCATATAGCAGCCATGAAAGATCAGGCGATTGTTTGCAATATTGGCCACTTCGATAATGAAATCCAGGTAAACCGACTTGAGAATTGGCCTGGAATCAAAAAAACCAACATCAAACCGCAGGTTGATAAATATACTTATGCCGATGGTCATTCAATTTTTCTTTTAGCTGAAGGCCGTTTGGTGAATTTGGGTTGTGCTACAGGCCATCCTTCGTTTGTAATGTCGAATTCATTTACGAACCAAACACTGGCTCAGATAGAACTTTGGCAGAAAGATTACGAAGTGAATGTTTACCGCTTACCCAAAGCGTTGGATGAGGAAGTTGCACGTCTACACCTTGATCAACTCGGAGTTAAGCTTACTCAACTTACTTCAGAACAGGCCAATTATATTGGTGTGCCTGTTGAAGGGCCATATAAGCCTGAACATTACAGATATTAGAAAAGGCGGATGCCGAAATAAAAAGTCATTGGGAAAATAGTCATTGGGAAACGCGGAGAGTTACGCCTAATGCCTATTGGCTGATGACTTTTTTGTTAGATACTACTTTTAGCATACAGAAATCTCTTTAGAAATTAGGATGAGCTTTAATCAGTATTCGCAAATGATAGAAGAATTGCAAATTATGGAGCAGTTCAGAAATGAATATCAGGAGTTTCCCAAAGGAAAACTTGACAAATCGGAATCACCTGATTTTATTCTGAAAACTACAGCAAGAAATGCGATTGGAATTGAGCTCACTAAACTTCATGGACCAACAGTAACCAAATTTAAAACTCATTTTCCCCGGAAAATAAACGGGTACATTTCCCCGGAATTTAATCGTGAAAACATTGAATTTACGATAAATGCCAAGAATGAAAAGCTTTCATATTATCAGGAGAAAAAATTAAATCAGCTTTGGCTGTTGATCACTGCCGACCTGGATGAAAGTCCGGTTAATTTTAATCTTGGTAACAAACTTCAGAACTGGACATTTAACTCAGGATTTCAAAAGGTGTTTCTTTTAGAATTAAAGAACCATAAAATATTTGAGTTGAATATCAGTTAGTTGGTTACTATTATGCGGCCATTTGATGTAATTGCACGATATTGTTTCAGGGGCCGCGTTGCCGGGCCTTTTATTGGTAGCCCGGAGCTTCCGAATATCATAAATTTTGATCCGCATTCGGGGCAAACAACATACCCGCTCCCATTTTCCTGAACTTCAACGCGCACATCCGATGATAATTCTTTTGTACAGGTGGCATCAAATGCCAGGTATGGGTAAAGTTCATCGCCCCAATTGTTTACAATTAATACGCCTCCATAACCTGCATCTTTAAAATAGGCCACGCCACCTGGAATGTTCAGTTCGATATAATTGGCAGGGTTAATGTTCATGTTAACTTCGACATAAGGGACAAGCGAGTTGTTACTATCTTTGCAGGCATTGCTTCCCAGTAGTATAAAAAACAGGATAAGGAAAGGAGTTATTATTGTGCTTAAATGTCTTACCATTGCTATGTTCGTTTTTGAATATTTATAAAACAAAGAAACAAACATTTTATTTTTTTAATGAAGAAATTTTTATTTTAATACAATTAGATGTGTTCATTTGTTAAATTTGAACTGCAAATATTCGTGAAGGTTTTTTAGAGAAGAAACGAGTTATTAAATGTGTTTTCGATAATTTGGATTTGTTCTGTTCGTGTTAATTTAGATGAAGGATAATTAAAAAAGACCAGTTTGCTGTTCCGGTAAATAGAGATAAATTTGTTGCAGAACAACTGTTTGTTGCTAAAAGTGTGCTGAAACGGTTTATCGTACAAGATTTTAATTGTTTTTAAAAACATACGGTTCACAAAGAATAAAAAATTTATATATGTTTGTACAAAGAAAGAGTTCCGCAATGGCCGGAATTCTTTTTTGTTTTAATATAGTTTTATAAAAAGGAAAAAATCATGGGAAAGGTTACTTACGTTACTGAGGATGGCCTTAAGAAGATGAAAGATGAATTGGATCGGTTGGTCAACATTGAGCGTCCGGCTATTTCGAAGATGATTGGTGAAGCCATTGAAAAAGGCGATATCTCGGAAAATGCTGAATACGATGCAGCCAAGGATGCCCAGGGAATGCTTGAAGCAAAGATTGCGATTCTAGGTGAAAAAATTGCTTCAGCCCGGGTTATTGACGAATCGAAAATTGATACTTCGTGTGTCCAGATTTTGAGTAAAGTCACTATTCGGAACAAAACGAATAATGCAACGATGAAGTACACTATTGTTTCGGAACATGAAGCCAATTTGAAAGAAGGTAAAATTTCTATTCAAACGCCAATTGCTAAAGGTTTAATGGGTAAGAAGCTTGGTGATGTTGTTGATATTCAGGTTCCATCCGGTAAAATGCAGTTTGAAATTGTAGATATTTCAATTTAAATCGTATTTAAAATGGCAAGCTTATTTACACGAATTGTTAATGGAGAAATTCCTTCGTGGAAAGTAGCCGAGGATGAAAATTACTTTGCATTTCTGGATATTTTTCCTGTTGCAAAGGGTCACACGTTGGTTATTCCCAAAAAGGAAGTTGATTATCTATTCGACCTGGATGATGAAACTTATGCAGGATTACAACTTTTTGCCAAAAAAGTTGCATTGGGTTTGCGCAAAGCAATCCCTTGTAAAAAAGTTGGAGTTATTGTGCTTGGATTAGAAGTACCACATGCTCATATTCATTTGGTTCCTATGCAATCGGAAAGCGATTTGTTGAACTTTTCCAAAAAACTTTCACTTTCAAAAGAAGAAATGGCTGAAATAACAGCTTCAATTGCTAAAGAAATTCAAATGTAATTGTATAGAATCCCGGAATCCCGGGATTTTTTGTAAATTTTAGTTTTTCAATTTCTTTCCCATTATTGCCTGATGTACGTTTTATCAAGAATAAAAGCTAATAATTAGGCGATCCATAAAATACCAACATAGATAATCTGTTTAAGTTATCTTCAGAAATTAAGCGCTGAAACAAGAAATAAATTACTCCTCATTTATTTGATAGAGAATCAATCGAAAAATTCTACAATGATTCGTCAAACATAACTTATCTGGTTTTCGATTGAGAATAATGATATTGTTGCCTATTCAATTGTGGGAATTGGGATAGTTGACTATGACTTTGAACGTTTTCGTTCTTATGGGTTAAATTTTGAATAACGCAACTGATTATACACTTGCTCCATCAGTTGCTGATGGATGACAGGGCTATAGAATTGGCCGTATTATCCTTTGGTTTATTCTTCTAATGCAGGCAAATGCGAAACGATTGTTTTTGAGGAAAGATATTGCAGACAAAAATAAAATAGTTCTGAATTATTGTGATAATTTGGATTCGGGAATGTTGGCGTATTTTATCACAATGTTAATAATTACGATATAGTATTCGATTTTAATAAATCTCCAAGAGCAAATTCCTGTGTATTTAATAGTATTGCTTTTTTGTAATTGTATTATTATCTGTGTGTTATGTTATGATGTTAATATAATTTTATTTACACTCCTTTTGTTGGTGCTAGTATATAAATAGGAAATCTGTCTCGTTTCGTCAAAACAAGATGAATTTGACTGTCAAATTTATCGTTTTGTGTTTTTTTAGGCTTAAAATTGCACAAACGGAAACAAAAACAAAGAGAAACAAAAGTCAATTTTCACCATTCAAAGTTTTTATCTGCACAAAAGTGTAAGTTCAAAAAAATAAAAACTATCCCTTAAAGGTGAAAGTCACAATTATTTTATGGATCTTTTTTCATCCAAATACGAAATATTCCCAATCCTTAGGAATAAGGCCGGGAATATTTCTCTTTATAACTGATATGGACATTAAAAATCGCATTATTGTTGAACTTTATGAACAATCAATTCCTGGCTGTGAAAAAAAACGACTAGGAAGGGTTGTTACAACCAGATCGTTAAATGAGGAAGATTTAATAAATATAGCTATAGCAAGAAATCCCGACTTAAGTTATGATATGTTAAACGAGTTGTTACGTGTTATAAAAGATATTGCATTGGAACAAATTGCTAATGGCGCATCTGTATCAATGGGCCTGGCTCATTTCGAACTTTTTGTTAATGGAATTTTTTCAGATGGTGATGTTCATTGGGATAATAGTAAAAACAGCCTTGTAGTTCATCTTGCTCCTGCGGCCAACCTAAACGAGGCAGTTTCGAAATCAATTGTTGATGTGGTTGGTTTCGCCGATTCAGGAATGGTTATTAGTCAGGTGATGGATGTTTTAACCGGTGAGATTAATCGAAAGCTTTCAGCAGGAGGACCAGCTAATATTTTTGGGCGTAAAATCAAGATTGTCGGCGATAACCCGGACAATGGGATAAGCCTGATTAATCAACAAACTGGCCAGATTGTGCACATACCTGCTGCTGGTTTGGCAGTTAATGAAGCTCAAAAGATAACATTTGTAGTTCCTTCACGAATTAATGCCGGTACATATAAACTTTGCATTAGTACTCAGTATTCTAATGGTCAGCAAATTCTTGATGAACCTCGTTCCTTAATATTCGAGAAAAAATTTGAGGTTGAGAGTATTCCCAACTTTTAAAGGACTTCAAAATATTGAAGCAAAACGAATAATTGTGTGTTAAGTATTATTCTTCTGTTTGGTACAGAGCTTAAGGATATGGATATTTGATTGAAACAGTACTGCCTATTTTACTTTTTTACCCGGTCCGGATTTTTCTTTACAAAGTCACCCCAGCTTTTAGCTCCCGTTTTTATAACCGGATTTCGCATTTGCAAATAATGACACACAGCTACAGCAATAGCATCTGTTGCATCAAGCTCCTTGGGTAATTCAGTTAATGTAAACATTTGTTTCAGGAAAAACGCAACCTGCTCTTTAGCTGCACGGCCCATGCCTGTAATGGCCTGTTTCACCTTCAACGGGGCATATTCAAATATTGGAATGTCGTTGCTCAAAGCGAGTCCCATAACAATTCCCTGAGCACGGCCAAGTTTAAGCATGGCCTGAATGTCTTTCCCGTAAAATGGTGATTCAATGGCAAGTTCGTCAGGCCGAAGTTCTTTGATCAAAGCATTGGCCCGGTCGAAAATATGTCTGAGTTTTTGGTAATGATCGCCAAATCCAGTGGTTTTTATGACACCAACCTGAAGAATTCGGGGCTTGTTGTCAACCACTTCAATCAACCCGTATCCCATAACATTGGTCCCCGGGTCGATGCCTAGTATTTTCAGCGGTTTCTTTTCCATTCTGTTTTGGTTCAATGCTCAAAGGTAAAAGATTTGAGGATGTGAAGATGCGGAAAATTTACGATTGGACGATTTCCCATTTACGATTTAGAGACGGTAAATGGCATTTCCGGCAACCAATACAACCCGACAACAATGACAACTTTTTTTATTTCTTCTGCTGATACCAGATTCCGGAAATAATAAATACCAGTCCGACGAATGTGGTATAATAAATCGTTTCGTTTAAAATAAAATGAATAAAGACAAGCGAAAGAAACGGCGAAAGAAAGATTAGGTTTCCTGTTTTTGCATTGTTTTCGCTCAATTGCATGGCTTTCATCCAAAGAATATAAGTAAAGCCAAGCTCGAAAAATCCAATATAGATTGCAACTGGCAAAGCTTTAATGTCTGGCAGACGGAACCCGGTAAATACGAGAGCGACAATTACCAGGTAAGTTACTCCAAAGGCAAAATTCCAGAACAGTTTCAACGTTTCTTCGCGTTTATCGATTACACTTAGAATCCAGAAAAGGGCCCAGATTATGCTGCTTCCTACTGCCAACAGTGCGCCAGTTATATTTGTATTGGTTATTCCTGATAAACTGCCTTGCGAAGAGATGAATATAACTCCCACAAAACTAACCAGGATTGCTACAATATTTCTGAAAGTGATTTTCTGTTTTAAGAGTGGGACTGAAAGCAGTGCTAAAGTTACCGGCCAAATCATATTTAGTGGCTGTGCAACCTGGGCAGGCAAAAGATTATAGGCCTGAAATAAAATGAGGTAATATCCGAATGGGTTTAGCAGCCCTAGCAAAGCCGATTTTGCCAACTCAGATAAAGGAATGGTGAATAATTCACGAATTCTACCTTGAATTAAAATTACCAATAAAAAAACCAACAATGAAAAGAATGATGCCAATAGAATTAGGTAGACCGGAGATAGAACCTTCAAACCGAGTTTAAAGGCTGTTGCAACGGTTGACCACAAAAAAACTGACAAGAGCGCGTAAATATAGGCTTTCGAAAGTTTTTTCATTTACTTTCGTTTTGTGGTTCTGTTCCTTCAAGTTTTCGGTATTCGGTTCGCGAATCAACAACGTATACACTTCCGGGGTAATCAGTCATCATCTTTCTGAATAACTCTTTTGCTTCAGCCTTTCGGCTTAAATTGTTCTCATATAATAGAGCTAATTTATATAAAGCATTGTCGGCCAATATGTCCCAACTGTAATTTTTAACTACCTGGTCATAAAATTTAGCAGCTTCGTCGTATTTTCCTTGTTTTTGAGATATGGTTGCTTTTCTGAATAAAACATCGTCGGCCAGCGAGTTGTCGGGATAAACCTGCGAAATGGAATCGAGCACAGCAATGGCTTCGCCGAAGTTATTGCGAAATATATGTAAATCGGCCCGTGCAAACATTTGCAGTGGTAAAGTGAGGCTGTCGGATTCCATGTTTTCGTCAATAAAAAGCGACAAGTCCATTGCATCATTTGCAATTAGTTTAGAAGTACTTGCTCTTAGTGCATCAAGTTGAGCTTTGGCCCATTTAAAGTTACCCATGAAATAACCGAGTTTAGCCTTTTTGAATTTTACATCATCGCTGATTGGGTTGCTCTTGTTTGCCTCAATTACCTGCGAATAAGTAATTACAGCTTCCCATAAATCGCCTGAATAAACATATATATCAGCTAGTTCGGCTTTTAACGACAGCATTATTGGTTGAGTTATTCCTTTCATAGCCAAACCATCGTTTAAAGTTTTAAGTGCATTGTCTGGTTGGTTGAGGTAAAACGCAAGCAAATGTGCATAGTCGATAATCAAATCGGTTGATTCGGGAGAGCTGCCAACAACAGAAAAGGTTTTTATAAACATTTCCTGGATTTCTCTGGCTTTTGCAGTGTCCATCATTTCTTCTTCGACAAAGCGATCGTAATTCATACGCATCCGTTGCATGATAGCCTGGTAATAGGATTCAGTATTTTTTGATTTGCCTGCCACATAATCGTAGGCTTTAGTGGCTTCATCGTAGTACTTGTTTGATGCAGAAATATTGGCAAGTTCGAGTATGCTGTTATCTTCGGTACCGGTACGTTTATCAAGAGCAATGGCTTGTCTGGTCGCTGCAATAAAGTTTCGCTCCTGAATGAATAGCCAGATTAATAATCTGTTGTAAATGATTAAATTGGGCTCTTGCTGAATGTGCCGCAATACTCCTGCTTTAAGTTGTTTAATAATTTCTCCGTCATTATCCATTGCCAAAACCGAGAGCAGATTGCTCTTCACAATTTCAACATTGCTTTCTTTTAATTTTACCCATACAAGGTATTCATCCAGCATTTTATCATAATTTCGCATGTAATAGTACACCCGGGCGAGTTCGTAGTTGTACGTTGAGTTTCCTTGTGCCGACCGGGCTTTCAGGAATACTTTTTCAGCAAAATCGTATTCGCGGCGATTCAGAAACTGATTAGCGAGGTTGGGAAATTCAACTGGGTTTGATACTGATGCAATAGCTTTAGTATAAAGGTTGTCAGCCTCATCAACCTGTCCCATTGTTTTTTTCAGAAAGCCCCATTGAACATACCAGTAAGCATCAGCCGAGTTTCCACGAAGTCCTTTTTTGATTGCTTTTTCAGCTTTTTCATATTCGTGAATTGCAAGCAAACAATCGAAATATATATTGAAATAACCTTCGGCTTTAGTACTCGAATACAATTCTTCGTACAATTCGGCTGCCTTGCCAAATTCTTTATTTTGATAATATTGGCTTGCCAATATTGTTTTATTCTGAAGGTCGTTGTTTTGTCCGAATAGTAAAATCGGAGCCAGTAAAAAGAGAATGCCAGGCAAAATCTTCATGAACTCATTTTATTGATTGAGTACAAAAATAACAATCCAAAGCGTTTTTTAGCAGGTAAAATCAGCCATAGATTCTCAGATTAAGAATTTAAATAGGTTCTCAATCTGTGTTTATTCGTGTAATCTGTGGTAAAAACAGTTATTCGGATTAATTTTGAAGCAAAATTTTCTTAATGACATCAGAAATAAAAGGAAGAGAGCGGCTTCCCCGCTGGATGAAGATGCAACTGCCCAAAGGTGAAAACTATTCGAAAGTGAAAAACCTTGTAATGCAACATAAGCTTCATACAATTTGTACCAGTGGGAACTGCCCCAATATTGGTGAATGTTGGAACAGAGGAACGGCAACTTTTATGATTTTAGGTGACATTTGCACCCGTAACTGCAAATTTTGTGGTGTTTCAACTGGTAAACCACTACCCCCTGACCTGGGAGAACCACGCCGTATAGCTGAATCGGTAAAAATCATGCAGCTTAAACATGCTGTGATTACCTCGGTTGATCGCGACGATTTGCCCGATTTGGGCGCAGGCATTTGGGCTGAAACTATTCGTGAGGTAAAAAAACGTAATCCGGAAACGAAAATCGAGGTGTTGATACCTGATTTTCAGGGTATAGTAGAATTGATACAACAAGTTATTGAAGCGGTTCCCGAGGTAATTTCGCACAACATGGAAACTGTTGAACGGCTGACACCGCAAATAAGGAGTGCCGCAAAATACCAAACCAGCTTGTCGGTCCTGAAAGTGATTGCTGATTCAGGACTTGTTGCAAAATCGGGAATTATGCTGGGCTTGGGCGAAACCGAGACTGAAGTTTTACAAGTGATGGACGATCTTCGCTCAGTCGATTGTAAAGTGATGACCATTGGACAATACCTGGCGCCATCATTAAATCACATTCAGGTAAAAGAATATATTACGCCCGAACAATTCGACCGGTACCGAACAATCGGGCTCGAAAAGGGTTTTTCTTTTGTCGAAAGCAGTCCGTTGGTGCGCTCGTCGTACCGGGCTGAATTACATTCGGGAGCAAAATAGAGTGTTTTATTAGCTTTGTAAAAACTCAATTATATCGGGAGTACTTAGAGAACATGGATTTACACTGTGGCTGAATTGATGTTTGCTGGGGAAAAAGTCTGGCGCGGAAACGGGATAATTTGGCTGATGATTTGTCCATCGCCGGAATTTTAGAAAAAAAGTTGGTAAGGTTTAATTAATTAACGATTCATGGCAAATTTTAATTACGAAGATTTAGGATTAAAAGATTATAAGGAATGTTGGGATTATCAGGAAACCATTCATCAGCAGATTGTTGATGACAAACTTCGGCATAAAGTGCCGAGCCAGCTAAGCCGTTTTTTGTTGGTTGAGCATCCGCACGTTTATACCTTGGGGCGAAGTGGAGACGAACATAACCTGTTGATTAATGCCGATTTTCTGAAAAAAATTGATGCCGTTTATTACAGAATAAACAGGGGTGGCGACATTACCTATCATGGTCCGGGTCAATTAGTCGGTTACCCTATTATCGATTTGGAACATTATAAAATTGGTGTGAAGGACTATATTTATAAAATGGAGCAGGCAATTATTCGAACGATTGCTGAATATGGACTTGCTGGCGCATTAAAAGATGGTGCAACAGGAGTTTGGCTCGATTCTGACGATCCAGCTCTGGCAAGGAAAATTTGCGCAATCGGCGTTCGCGTAAGTCGTGGTGTTACCATGCATGGTTTTGCCATGAATGTGAATACTGATATGCGTTACTTCAATTACATTAATCCCTGTGGATTTATTACTTATGGTGTTACCTCGCTTGAACGCGAATTAAATCGCAAAATCGATATGCAGGAAGTAAAGGAAATTGTGAAGACCAAGTTTAACGAATTGTATTAAGTAATAGGAAAAATTTATTGTTGTATTCTTCATTCTCATTACTTAAGATCGAGAAGATGTGGAAATTTGACAATGCTAATCTCCACATCTTCAAATCTTTTAGTTTCCCAATTTATACATTAGTCGTTTCAATTCAATTTCAGCAATTTTAGCGGCATAACTTAAGTTAATGAATTGGTAACCTGTGTTTTCGAAACTTGCTTGTGCAGCTTTTACATCAAGAATGGTAGCTTGGTTTACCTGAAAACGTTGTAGTACAACATTGATCAGTTTCCCCGATAATTCAATTGTGTTTTTCTGGGCATCCAACTGCTGAATGGCCGAACTGTATGATTGATGTGTCTTTATTGCGCCTGAAGTAAGTGTATTCAGCAAACTTTCTTTTTGCAGATTAGCATTTTCGATGTTGAATTCAGCTACATCTTTTTGAGCTTTGTAAGCTCCACCGTTAAATATTGGAATAGCAAGGGTTAAGCCAACATTAGGACCGTAACTTTCATTTAGCAATATGTTTCCTGCCGAGTTTTTTGTCCGGCTCATGCTGTACCCACCAGTCAGGCGAAGTGTTGGATAACGAAGGGCAGAAACTTCTTTTAGTGCCTGTTCGTTTATTTTTACCTGCTCTTCAGTGGCCATATACTGTGGATTTTGGTTTAAATAATTAGTTACGTCGTTTAATTGTATTGAGTTATCGATTGATATGCTGTCTGTTATGGTGTATGGATAATATGTTTTTTGGCTCATCAACTGTAAAAGGTCGGTTTTCACCTGTTCAACTACAGCTTGCTGTGTCCGAAGGCTTTGGCTGGCGGTGTTCACATCAATTTGAGCCTGAAGAAAATCGGCATCATTTGCCATACCAACATTTTTCTTTTCAGTAATAATATCCAGTTTTTTCTGAGAAACTTCAAGCGAAGTCTGCATAATTTTCAGATATTCCTGCTGTCGTACTATGTCGTAATATTTTGCCATAACAGTAGCTATACTGTTCTGAATCTGGTTATTCAGCAAAAGTTCACTTTGTTGTTGTAAACTGTTTAACCGCTTTTTGGTTGCCCAAACTTTAAAGCCATTATACAGCGTCATGGCAGCAGTGGCGCTCGAACTAAGCGAACTAGCCGTTGCTTGGGGTTTATTAATCTTGACACCTGTATATAGTTCCTGATTAACATTGACATACGATTGGTTGTCGCTTAAATTAATATTAACAGATGGTAATCCTCCGGCAACACCGAATTTATTGTTTGTTTTACTTATATCCAGGTTGTTTGCAGCAATTTGTATATCGAAATTGTTTTTTAGGGTTGTATCAATGGCGCTTTTCAATGAAATTACTGTTTGGGAAATTCCGGCAAAAGGAAGAAAAAGCGTTATGTATAGGATTAATTTCTTCATGGTCAAATCATTTAAACTGATTATCAATTTCTTCCTGGCTTACATGTTTCCCTGAAACAAAGGTGTAAATAGCTGGAATAACGAACAATGTAAGGATCAGAGAAAAAACGATTCCCCCAACAATAACGATACCCAGGGGAATACGGCTGGTGGCAGCGGCTCCAAGGCTTAAAGCAATAGGCAAAGCTCCAAGAGATGTTGCGAGGCTTGTCATTAAAATTGGGCGCAAACGTTGAGTCGCGGCATCAATAACTGCATGATATTTATCTAATCCATGGCCTCGTTTCTGATTGGCAAACTCAACAATCAGGATACCATTTTTAGTTACCAAACCAATCAAGGTAATCATCCCAATTTCGGAGAATATATTGAGGGTATGCCCAAAAATCCATAAACTGAGAACAGCCCCTGCAATTGCCAGAGGCACAGTAATCATGATAATGAACGGATCTTTAAAGCTTTCGAATTGGGCGGCCAATACCAGATAGATGAGCAATAAGGCCAGCATAAATGCGAAAGCAGTATTCGACGAACTTTCGGCGTAATCGCGCGACGGACCACTCAGCGATGTTTGATAACTTTCGTCGAGCAGTTTATCTGCAATTTCCTGCATTGCCTTTACTCCGTCGCCAATAGTGTGCCCTTCGGCAAGAGAGGCCTGAATTGTAGCTGATTTATATCGGTTAAAGTGGTAAATTGTGGGTGGATTGGCGTTGTCGGTAATTTCCAAAACTTCGGATAATGCAATGTTGTTTCCTAAGCTGTTTCGCACATATAGTTTACTGATGTCAACTGGAGCCTGGCGGTCTTTCAGCCCCACCTGACTGATAACCTGGTATTGACGGCCATTCATAATGAAATACGCCAGTCGCCGTCCACTGAATGCACTTTGAATAACATTGGCAATGTCTGAAACAGTTAGTCCTAATTCCCTGGCTTTTATGCGGTTGATGATAATGTCAACTTCAGGTTTATTAAATTTAAGGTTGACGTCAACATTTTGGAATGTTTTATCATTCCTTGCTATATCCAAAAATTTTGGGATTACTTCCTTTATTTTATCAAAGTCTTGGTTTTGAATTACAAATTGAACAGGTAATGCTCCTCTCGACCCTAACCCTACTGAAATAGTTTGTTCCTCGACGGGGAAAATGCGTAAGTTATTGTACCTGACAACTTTTTTGGCCAATTCACGTGCAATCTCGCTTTGAGATCGATTTCTTTCTTCTGTTGGAATCAACCCGATGCGGGCAGAACCAGCATTAAGTCCGGCACTTCCTCCAAAGCCGGGTAAAGCCATAAATGAGTAACTGGCTTCAGGAATTGAGTCTATCAAAAAATTTGTAAAATCGGCTCCTGCATTGGTCATATAACCGTAGCTTGCTCCTTCAGGGCCTGTTATCTGGAAACGGACACTTCCTTTATCTTCAATTGGTGCAAGTTCGCTTTGTAAACGAGTTCCGATAAAAAAGATCACGAATAAACAAGCAATAATTATTATCCAGGCAATCCAACGCAAACGAACGAAATGACTTAATAGCTTTTTATAACCGTTTTCCATGCCACTAAAAAATGGCTCGGTGGCCATGTAAAATTTGCCATGTTGAGCGTTGGGCTTATTGAGTATTACATTCAATACCGGGGTGATGGTAAGAGATACGAACGCAGATATTAAAACGGCGCTGCCAACTACAACTGCAAATTCACGGAATAAACTTCCTACAAAACCAGTCAGGAAAAGTACTGGCAAAAAAACGATGGCTAAAGTGAGAGATGTTGAAATTACAGCGAAGAAGATTTCTTTACTTCCTTCCAATGCAGCTTTACGTATAGGCATACCACCTTCGAACTTTCGGAATATATTTTCGGTAACAACAATACCATCGTCGACCACAAGCCCAGTAGCCAGAATAATTCCAAGTAACGACAAAATGTTTATCGAGAACCCTGACAGGTACATGACAAAAAATGTAGCTATAAGTGATATTGGAATGTCAATTAATGGGCGAACTGCAATCAGCCAGTTGCGAAAGAAAAAGAAAATTACAAGGATAACAAGAAGAAAAGCTATAATGAGTGTTTCTTTTACTTCGTTGAGCGAGCGACGGACATTTCTGGTATTGTCAATAAGGACCGTAAATTGAATGTCGCTTTTTTGCGATTTTTTAATCTCTTCCAGTCGGCGGTTGAATTCGTCTGAAATATTCACATAATTTGCTCCAGGTTGGGGTGTGATTGTAATGCCAACACCGCTTACTCCATTCAACAGCCAACTTCGTTCGTAGTTTTCGGGGCCAAGTTCAACTTTGGCAACATCTCCAAGCCGAACAATGCCTTCATCATCTTCCCGGATAATTAAATCACTGAAATCTTTTTCAGTAACCAAACGACCCATTGCCCTGATGGTAAGTTCTGTTTTATCTCCGTATATTTTCCCTGAAGGAACTTCTACATTCTCCTTGTTTAATACGGTGGTTATGTCGTTAAAAGCAATATCGTAAGCTGTAAGTTTGTCTGGATCAATCCAGATGCGCATAGCCGGACGTTTTTGTCCAATAATATTTACCGAACTTACTTCTGGAATAGTTTGGAATTTATTTTGAAGCACATTTTCGGCGTAGTCGCTTAATTCGAGCAATCCTTTACTAGGGCTTTGAATGGCCATCATGATAATGAAATCGCTGTTGGCATCGGCTTTTGTAACTACCGGAGAGGCGTCAATATCCTGGGGCAGGTTTCGTACGGCCTGGCTCACTTTGTCACGAACGTCGTTTGCAGCAGCTTCCAGGTTACTTCCAAGTGTAAATTCAACAGAAATATTGCTGCTACCTACCGAGCTTGACGAAGTAATTGTTCGGATTCCTGGAATACCATTGATCGATTTTTCCAGCGGTTCAGTTATTTGGCTTTCGATCACATCTGAATTTGCACCTGCATAAGATGTACTTACTGTGATCAATGGCGGATCGATGGCCGGATACTCGCGCACTCCTAAAAAGCTAAATCCAATCACCCCGAAAAGGATAAGGAATAAGCTCATTACTGTTGCCAGTACTGGTCGTTTTAATGAAAGTTCAGATATATTCACGGGTAAAATTCAATTGAGTTCGACTGAATGGCAGCATTTATAATTCGCTTAGTTTTTTTGCCTTTTTTACTTTTATCAGGGCGTTTGGCCTTACCGAAAGCATTCCGCTGATAATTACGCTATCTCCCGGGTTTAAGCCACTTGTAATCTCAACAAATTTGCTGTCCCGGCTTCCTGTTTCAACATTGGTGAAAACGGCTTTGTTTTTACGGGCAACAACAACCTGGCTCGACAAGGCATCAGGAATAATGGCATTACTCGGAACTCTCATTCCTTCACGGTTTTGATCAATAGTCACTTTAACGAATGCTCCGGGTGAAATGAGCCCTTTATCAAGTAAAGCCCTGGCTTTTAGGTTCCTGGTTGTGGAATTAATTTGCGGTTCAATGGCGCTTATTGTTGCGTAGAGCGCTTCTTTGCTATCGTTGGTTTGTACCCTGACTTTATCACCTTTCTTTATCAAACTTGTGTAAGTCTCAGGAATTGTAAAATCAATTTTTACTTTGTCAGTTTGTTGCAGGGTACCAATAAGTGTGCTTGTCGTAACGTAAGCCCCCTGACTAACCTGACGTAACCCGAGCTGACCCGAAAATGGTGCTTTAATTACTGTTTTGTCGATAAGCGCTGAAGTAACTTTAATATTTGCCTCAATAGTGTTGAGCTGATTAATTGCTGCATCGTAGTCGGCTTGGTTTACGCCATTAACTTTAAGCAAATTTGCAAGTCGTTTTTCAGTTTTCTGAGCCAAATCGAGTTGCGACTTTTGCTGCTCCATTTGTGCCTGAAGTTCGGCATCGTTAACCCGCGCCAATATTGTTCCCTGCGCTACCTTTGCTCCATCTGGAATGTTTAAATAGACAAGCCTGCCACTAGTTTCCGGGCGAAGTTCTACCATTTCGTTGGATAGAACAGTTCCGTTAACTTCCAGATTACTTGTTACATTCTCAATGCTTGTAACTACAACATCAACAATAACTGCAGCTTTTTCTTTTTGAGGAAGAGCCTTATTTTTTGATTTACAGGAGAAAAATAATGGAATGGCTAAAAGAATGACTAATAGACTTGAGGATTTCATGCGCTTATAATTATTGTGCATAGTTGGTTTTTTGTACTACAAATGTAAATGATAATCGAATTCGTCTGAATTTTAATTGACTTGAAAATATTCAATAGGTTTAATTTTTGTTAAAAGAAAGATAAAAAAACATTGGTGTCCGGTAAAACTGGGATATTACAAGATGTCGCAACTACGTTGCTCAGTGTTTTTGTCAGATGTCGTTGTACTACAGAGATTTAGTAATCGTATTGCTATGGAGTTAGCAGCATAGCTGTTTAATCTTTGTAGAAAAATGGCAAGACGAAAATGTAAGCCACAAAGTGGAGTTATCTTCTGAAATGCCTTTAAATTATTAGGTTACGGATAACTATGAAAATTTTAACCGGACACCAATGAAAAAAACATTGTTACTGGTAATTCAATGTCGTTTAGTTAAGAAACCCGGATCATTGAACCCGTCACTGCGAGGAACTGCCTGTCCCGTTTTTACGGGAAAACAGTCTGATCGCGAATGGATTACTTCGCTTTGGCTCGTAATGATCTAAACTAAACGATATTGACTGGTAATTTCTCATTTTTCCCAATCAAGTAATCTTTGCTCTCCTTCAAGTTGTACAATTTCGCTTATTTCCTGGGTAACTTCAACAACTCCTTTATAGTTGCCTTGCTCATCGCGAACTGCAAAGTATTGAATTAAAATGAATTCGCCCTTCATTTGTATCCAGAAGCTGGCTTTGTCCTTTTCGCCTTTGCGGAAAGCATCAATAATTTGCTCAACAACATGAATACTTTCGTGTGGATGGCAGTTTTTTACGTCGCGCCCAATGATTGAATTGGTGCGGCGAAATATCCGTTTCTCAGGAGAAGAGAAGAACTTTACTTTGTCGTTTTCGTCAACAAACGTGATGTCAATCGGCAAGTGATTGAAAATAAGACGTATTTGATCGGTAGATAAACTTCCGGTTTTTAAATCAATATTTTCTGAAATTGTATTTTGAATAACTAAATTTTCCATATTGGCAACATCGGGTTGAACAAAAGGAAACCCAACTTTGATGCTTTCTGGAATGAGTGTATCTAATTCATATTCAGGTATAAATGCAGAAATGGCTGGAAAAAGAATGCGTTCTTCGCGGAACCTGATTGCGTAAATATTGAAGAAAATATCTCCGAAAAGCCTGTTAAAGCGAGAAATATCGACAATTTGAGTATCGAGCATCTGGATTATTTCCTTTAGGTTTCGGCGAATATCATCGTGAAACGACCACATCACATGCAAACACCGGTAATCAGGCAGGTATTTTTCAACTTTTGGGAAAAGCACATTTTCTTTAATCTGGTAGTGAAGGTCAATCTTCGTTAAATCGATCAGCTTCTCTTTCATGTTTGCTTTAATAACTTGCGTTTCCCGATTTTGGTTAAACTCTTTAAGCAATGGACGAATAGCTTTCAGCCGTGCATCAGCCTGTTCGTTATTCTTGATCAGCCAATAGAGGAAACTACCTGGTACTGGCTCAATATAGGGGAATTCTCGTAAGGCTTTGTTCAAAAGATTAAGCGATTTATTAATTCCTTTTTTAAGCTCGGGCATTGGAATGTTCCTACGAACCAACTCGTCGACAATTGCAATTACATCGGCTGGTTCCACCTGGTCAATTACTTTCTGAAATTGAGGAACTAATTCAGAAGACATCTTCTCCCGAATAACCAAATCAAAAAGTTCAATTAGCTTTTCGACACGATGCTGTTTATGAAGGGTAAATTCTGACATTTTTTTTGACATTTTATTTGCTTAAAATAATCAAAAAAATCTCACTTTAAACTACGGAAAAGGTTTGTTAACTTGCGCTGTCTTGTTGGATGATACCGTAAACTGAAAATTGAGAATTTCTAACTTATAATTCATAACATAACATGATTGATATTGACGAACTCGACGATAAATTCAGCATTGAAGGCGAAGTTGGATTTGCCGAGCTTGAAGAAGATTTGGTTTTTATAATGGTTTCAAATAAACATGCCGATGCCGAAATTTGCCTGTATGGTGCGCATGTAACCAGTTTCAAGCCGCGCGGTAACATGGATTTGCTTTGGATGAGTCCCGAAAGTAGTTTTGAGGTTGGAAAGCCTATTCGCGGCGGTATTCCTGTTTGCTTCCCCTGGTTTGGCCCACACAAAACCGATATAGAAAAACCACAACATGGTTTTGCCCGATTGATGTATTGGGATGTAATTTCGACCGGAACAAATAGCGCTGCTGAAACCGTTGTAAAACTTGGATTAAAGTCTTCGGAAGAAACAAAAGCCTATTGGCCTTGCGATTTTTATGCCGAACTTACCATTGTTGTGGGTAAAAAGCTCACCGAAACGCTGAAGGTTACCAACACTTCGAATGAACCGTTTACCTACACCTGCGCCTTGCATACCTATTACAATTTGTCGGCAATCGACAGTATTTCTATTGAAGGCTTGAGTGGATTGACTTATTATAACCAGCTAACTGGCGAAAATGGCGTTCAGGAAGAAGAGAAACTGGAAATTGCTGACGCTTTGACCCGCCATTACCTGGATACGGAAACCCCGGTAATTATAGACGACAGCGCTTTCCGCCGCCGGATAAAAGTGGATAAAACCGGAAGCAAAGTTACCACCGTTTGGAATCCCGGAGCTGAAACCTGCGCCAATATTGGCGATTTGCCCGACGATGGTTACGAAACGTTTGTGTGTATCGAAGCCACCAACGCATTCGATTACCCGATAAACCTGAATCCGGATGAATCATTTGAAACATCAGCCATCATTGGCATTGACGATACTCCGGTATTTTAGTCATCATTTGAGCTCTATAAGGCTATAGCGATGAATGCAACAGAGCATTTGGTAGAAGTGTATTATCGGCAGAGAGGACATTTTACCGCAACTGATGTAAAAGTGATCAACGGAAATAACCGACAATTCGATATTCTAACTTTTGATCCGAGAAATCAATCATATAATCATATCGAAGTTAGTGTAACACACACAGTAAATTCTACATGGATACGACCTCTCAGTGTTATCTCTGACGAGGTCCGGTTTAAATTTTTTGGAATCCCAAAGAATAAAAGACCGGACAACCCCAATACTGATTTCTCAAAGGGAAAAACCTACCTCGAACAAATTAAATCTACGTATGCAACTTTTGGCATCGATTACGAAACAGTTCGACGCGTTTGGTGTACATGGTGCTTACCCGATAACGATATTCAAAACATCGAAAATTGGAAGCAAAAAATGGCATACGAGTTTCAATTAAAACCAGGTAATTTTGAAATTCTTCTTTTCAGGGATGAGGTGTTGAAAGTGCTTTTAGACAATATAGGTACTTCAAATTACGACGATGAAATTTTACGAACCTTAAGTTTAATTAGCGAGTACCGAAAGCAAAATCCACATTTTTAAGATTTCTCATTCGCGTTATTTATGAAAAAGACCAATGCTGCCCGCCTGCTCGATGCCAAAGGAATTTCGTATGATCTGACCGAATACGAAGTGGATGAAAACGATTTGAGCGCTATTACTTTAGCCAAGAAAATAGGTCAGGATGTGGAACAGATATTTAAAACTCTGGTTCTGCGGGGCGACAAAACCGGATTTTTTGTTTGCGTGGTTCCCGGAAATGCCGAAGTCGATTTAAAGAAGGCCGCCAAAGCTTCAGGAAACAAGAATTGCGCAATGGTTCATCAAAAAGAACTGCTGGGACTCACCGGCTACATTCGGGGCGGCTGCTCACCGCTGGGCATGAAAAAACCTTATCCCATTTATATTCACGAAACCTGCCAGTTGTTTGATCAAATTTATATAAGTGCCGGCCAACGTGGCTTACAGCTTAAACTCAATCCTGAAGATTTGATAAAAATGGTTGACGCTGAGGTTTGTGATGTAGCGGAATAAAGCGTTACGGGTTGCGAGATATGAGTTGCGTGTTTTTCCTCGTAACTCGCAACTCGCAACAATTCTTAACAGTCTCCCTTTTCCGATCTCCGTATCCCCTTTTACACTTCATCCCCTTTTTCCGACAGTTCATCAACTGTTTTTTTCAGCTTCGATGGCTTTGTTTCACCTTTGATGCATGAAACAATAGAAACTCAAAGCCGTGAAATAGCCATGATTATACACAAGCTGAAAACTGGAAAAAACTGCGTAATGGCTATTCCATGTGACAATTAAAAAACAAACTATTCTCACATGAAGAAAACATTTACATCAATGATCGCTTTCCTGATCTGTTTGGGTGGATTTGCACAGACAATTATCCTTGGAAAGGTATTCGAAGAGAAAGGAGAACCGCTTCCGGGTGCAAGCATTTATTTGAAAGGCACCTACGACGGAACCACCAGCAACGAAAATGGAGAATTCAAATTCAGGAGCAGCAAAACCGGACAGCAGGTGCTGGCCATCGAATTTATGGGTTATGTGCCATTTAGCCGGAATGTGGAACTGAAAGGCGATACCATAAAGATAAATGTGAACCTGAAAGAAGCTTTTAACCAGCTAAATGCGGTTACCATTACTGCCGGAACTTTTGAAGCAGGCGACAAGAAGCGCGCTGTGACCATTTCACCACTCGATATGATGACCACTGCCGGTGCCGCCGGTGATGTTTACGGAGCTTTGCAGTCGCTTCCGGGAACAACCACCAATGGCGAGTCGGGCCGCTTGTTTGTAAAAGGTGGCGACAGCGAAGAGTCGCAAACCTACATCGACGGTGCACTGGTGCCGGTTCCTTACAATTCGTCGGCACCTAACATGTCAACCCGCGGGCGTTTCAACCCGTTCATGTTTAAAGGGACAATGTTCAGCACAGGTGGTTATTCGGCCGAATATGGTCAGGCATTGTCATCGGTTTTACTACTGAATACCAACGATATGCCTGAAGAAGATCAATTGGATTTGTCGTTCCTCATGGTGGGCGTTGAGTTGGCCGGAACAAAAAAATGGAATTCAGGAGCAGTTACCGGAACATTGGGCTACAACAACCTGAAACCTTATATGAGTTTGGCCCCTCAGAATTATCATTGGATTGACGAGCCTGAATCGACCAGCGGAGCAATCAGTTTCCGTCAGATGACCAGTAAAACAGGAATGTTGAAAGTTTATTCAAGTATCGACAATGGCAGCTTTACAGTTAGTCAGAAAAATATGGATGCTGATGGGCAGTTAGCCGATTACAAACTGGGCAACGACAATACATTTGTAAACGCCTCATGGAATGACAAACTAGGTAAAAACTGGGCGATCAGTTCTGCTGCATCGTTTACCAGTAATAAAGACAACATTTATTTCGATCAAACACATGTGATTAAAAAAGTGCAGGGAACTTACCTGAAGACTAATTTTTCGTACCCGTTCAGCGAAAAGTTTATCCTGAAATTTGGTGGCGAGTTGTTCTCGAAAAATTACACGCAAAACGCTCGTGTTGGGACCGAACTACATGATAATAGCTTTACTAACAACAACTTTTCCGGATTTACCGAAGCGCAGGTTTATGCATCTTCAAAGTTCGTTACTCGCATGGGGCTAAGGATTGAATATTCGGACTACCTGAACCGTTTTCGTTTTGCACCGCGCTGGTCTACTGCATACAAAATCAGCGATAAGAGCCAGTTCTCGTTAGCTTACGGTTGGTTCTTCCAAAATCCGGTTGACGACTATTTGCTGTACACCGATAAAATAAAACCCGAACGTGCGGACCATTATACCTTCAGTTTCCAGTCGTCGGCCAACGACCGCATCCTGAAAGCCGAGTTGTATTACAAAAACTATCGCGACCTGGTTAAACTGAATGGTGGGGCATTCTACCTGCCAACCAGCTATAACAATGCCGGAAGCGGCTATGCGCGCGGACTCGATCTGTTCTGGCGCGACAAAAAATCGATTAAAGGCGGCGACTACTGGATTTCGTATTCGTTTGTCGATACCGAGCGCGATTACCGGAATTTCCCGCACAAAGCAGTGCCATCGTTTGCCAGCAAGCACAATCTGGCCGTGGTGTACAAGCATTGGTTCCCGGGCATTCGCTCGTATCCGGGGATAAATTTCAAGTATTCGTCGCCACGTGTTTACAATGATCCAAACTCGTCGGTTTTTAACGGCGAAAAAATGTTGGCCTATAAAAGTATCGACCTTAGCTGGAGTTTTCTGTATCGGCCCAACATTATTTGTTATGCTGCCGTAAACAATGTTGCCGGTTTCAAAAACGAATTTGGCCGCACTTATGCCAGCGCTCCCGATGTTTCAGGAAATTACCCGAGTGCAGCCATTGAGCCGAGTTCAACCCGCTTTTTTGTGGTTGGAGTATTCATCACGCTCACCCGAAAAGGAAGCGCCAATCAGTTGGACAAGATAAATTAAAAGTGTTCAGTGATCAGTCACAGTAGGCCATGTTTCGAGTTTGTATTAACACGTAACTCGCAACCTGTAACCCGCAACAATTCTGAAAAAAGTTAAACCATTAAAATAAAAACATCATGAAAAAAATTGTCTTATCAATCGCAGTTGTGTTATTCAGTTTAGTCTCAATGGCTCAGAAAGCCGAGTATTACCAGGCTATGGGCGAAATGCTTCCACAGTATGGAAATTGTAAGAGTGTATCCGATTTTCAGGCTTTGGGAAACAAGTTTGAGCAGATCGCCAATGTCGAAAACTCGGAGTGGTTGCCCCTTTATTATCATGCACATTGCTATATCCTGATGAGTTTTATAGAACAGGATGCCGCTAAAAAGGACAGCTATCTGGACATTGCTGAAAAGTCGGTTAAGAAATTGATTGAAATGGCTCCCACTGAAGCTGAAATTTTTGTTCTTCAGGCTTTTTTTTATACCGGACGACTGGTTGTTAATCCGATGGAACGTGGCCAGCAATATAGCGGGCTTTCTGGACAAGCTATTGGGAAAGCGTTGGCTTTGGATGCCTCAAATCCACGCGCCAAATTGATGAAAATCCAGATGGACATGGGAACCGCCCAATTTTTCGGGACTGATCCAAAATCATTCTGTCCACAGGCAAAAGACTTGCTTGCCAAATGGGACGAGTTTAAGCCCAAATCGCCGCTTCACCCTAATTGGGGTAAAGATCAGGTTGCAGGAATTGTGGCTAATTGCGAAAAACAATAGCTTTGGCATGACTGGTTACCAATTTTTGGGCGCTGTTGGATTTTAATCGGCCTTCCGAAACTGGTAACCAGTGTTCTGCAATATTTTAATTTTATCTTTACCCAAGTTGCTTTAAAATCAATTGAAATAAATGTATCCGGAAAAATCAAACTCGTTCACACGGAAAACGTCCGTTCTTATTTTAGGGAGCACTATAATAAGTCTTTTTATTATAGTGGTATTTATGCGTGAAGTATTTTCCGGTTTGCAAAGCTTTTTATCAGGTTTTTTCTGGGCCTTTAGTATTAGTGCTACACAATGGGCAGGGCTCGATTTTATTTATCAATTGATTGACAAGCATATTTCGTGGATTAAATCTCCGCTAAAAAAGGTGCTTGTTCAGATTATTACGTTTTTAATTTATTCGGCAAGTGCCTACATAGTTGTACAATTTATCAACTATTATTTGTGGATGGATGTGCCACCCCAAAAATCGTGGGACTGGATTTTACGATCGTTACCTTCAACTTTATTGATTTCTTTTGTTATCTCTTTGATTTTTACATCCATAGGTTTCTTCAAAGCATGGAAGTATTCATTTGTTCAGGCCGAAAAACTGAAGGTGGAAATGATGGCTTACAAATACGAATCACTTCGGAACCAGATCAATCCACACTTTCTTTTCAATTCGCTGAATGTCCTGAGCGACTTGGTGTACGACGATCAGGCATTGGCGGTAAAATTTATCCGACAGATGAGTGATTTATTCCGCTATGTGCTTGATAGCCGTGACAAAGAACTGGTGTCGCTGAAAGACGAACTGGCGTTTATCGAGTCGTACACATTTATGCTGAAAACCCGATTCGAAGAAAAGCTGACCATAGCTATTGACGTTCAACCCCGGCCCGACGACTACCTGGTACCGATGACTTTGCAGCTTTTGATTGAAAATGCGGTAAAACACAACGAGGTGTCGGAAGCATTTCCGTTGCATATTACAATTCGCCGGAATGAAGATTTGCTGGAAGTTGAAAATAACCTGCAACCTAAAAAAGCGGGTGATACTTCGACCAAAACAGGGCTAAAAAACATTACGCAGCAATATGCTTTCTTTTCGGAGCGTCACATCAAAATCATTTCAACCGATGAGCATTATATCGTTCGGGTACCCATTTTAAAATCGCTTGAAAAATGAACGTAATTATTCTGGAAGACGAAACGCGGGCAGCCAACCACCTTGAACGCTTATTAGCGCGTGTTGCTCCAACGATGAAGATATTGGCCAAGCTCGAATCGGTGCGCGACGCCGTAAAATACCTGCAAACCAATCCTGAACCGGAATTGATTTTTTCGGATATTCAGTTGGCCGACGGACTCAGTTTTGAGGTGTACAAGCAGGTGAATGTGAAATGCCCGATAATTTTTACTACGGCCTACGACCATTATGCCATCGAAGCTTTCCAGACGAACGGAATCGATTATTTGCTGAAACCTGTTGAGGAAGAGCGTTTGCTGAAAGCTATTGAGAAAGCGAGACTTTTTTCGCCCGGAATTGTGCTCGAAAAACTGTTGGCGATCAACCGTCCGGCAGAAGAAAAGATCTATAAGTCGCGTTTTATGGTAAAAGTGGGCGATAAGATTAAGAGCGTTCCGGTGGAGGAAATCCTGGTGTTTTACAGTCAGGAGAAAGCCAGTTTTATTCGAACCACCGATGCCCACACCTATTGTATCGACTACGCGCTCGACCAATTGGAGCCTATGCTCGACCCTGAAAAGTACTTTCGTATCAACCGCAAATACATTGTTGCTATTGGCGCCTGCACCAATATCCTGGCATGGACAAACTCTCGCCTCCGCCTGAAAATCGACGGCATCGACGATCCCGACATTATCGTTGCCCGCGAACGCGTTCAGGAGTTTAAAATGTGGCTGGATAGGTGATGAGATATTCAATAATCAGGATTCAAATAAACTCGGAAAAAAATCCCGTTAGGGATTCAATATGGGTAGCCAGCTTGATGTAGCAGAAAGTTCCGTCCCGGATGGGACGGAAGAAATGGCGGCATAACTGTTCTACCCATATATTGTGCCTAACGGCGCTTTTTAATTTTCATCTGTTGCGTATTGAACAGGTTTAAAAATATATCGTTCGTCATAAGGAACTTCAAATCTGTCCAGAAATTCAATGTATTCTTCGATAAACGATTTTCGGTGATGATGTATTTCCTGATTTTTGATGTATTCAATTACCGGGTTAACCTGGGACTTACTGTACGAAAACGCCCCATATCCTTCCTGCCAGGAAAAACGACCTTTTGCAAATCTTTTTTTGTTTATCCATTTTGACGAGTCACCTTTAATGTCCTGCATTAAATCTGATAGCTTTTGGGTGGGTCTCATACCAAAGAATATGTGGATGTGATCGGGCATCCCATTAATTGCCAATAATTTGTGTCCTTGATTTTGAATGATCCCGGCAATGTATTGATATAGTTCGTTCTTCCAGCTTTCTCTTATTATGCTGCTCCGATCTTGAACTGAAAATACCGCCTGAATATGAATTTGAGTGTAAGTATTGGCCATAAGAGTTTGATTTTGAATGGTTACTCAAATGTAAGAACTAATTCATAAAGGATGAAATAGATGGAATCAAGGCTAAATCTTTTTTCGTTGTTCTGATGCGAAACCCAGATGGATTTAAGCAACTCTCGCCTTCGCCTGAAAATCGACGGCATCGACGATCCCGACATTATCGTTGCCCGCGAACGGGTTCAGGAGTTTAAAATGTGGCTGGATAGGTAAAGTTCCAAGTTTCAGGTTTCATGTTCCAAGTTGGCAATTTGAGATGAGGATCGGTTTTGTAAGGGCTGATTCCAGTTTTTCAAATTCCTTTCCCTTGCTTTCTTTTGCCCCGTAGGGGCTACATATCAATAGCCCGGGGTGAAACCCCGGGTTGGAAAGCCAACCAATGAAGCCGTCCGTGAAGAAATGCAGTTCAAGGCTTTGTCGATTCTTCGGACGGAATGGCATTTGCAAAAAAAACAAAAATTCTATCCATCTTTCGAAGAATGGAATACTTCTTTTTGAAAGGTTGATCAGTTAAGGATTGAGTTGATAATCCCGAATAAGGAGATTTGCTGACAGATTTAGCCGAACAGCCAGATTTCTAATCATTTCGACCGTTAGTTTTCTTTTTTTATTCAGAATCTCTGAAACCCGACTTTTTCCTCCAATTTCGGGAATCAGATCAGCTTGTTTCAATTGCATTTCTTCCATCCGGATTTTTATTGCTTCAATCGGATCTGGAGCCTCAATCGGGTAATGTTGCTTTTCGTATTCGTCGATCAGTAGCGCTAATACATCGGCTTCGTCGCTCTCAGGTGTTCCCATTGGCGCATCAAAAATTTCATCGAGCCGTTTAAGCGCTGTTTGGTAATCTTCTTCTGTTTTAATCAATTTTATATTCATGGCTACCAGTTTTTTAAATTGTATTGGCGTCAACTTTATCGTATTCGGCATGGGTTCCAACAAACCGGATAAAAATCCATTGTTTCTGGAAATTGAATTTTGCTATCAACCGGTGTGCGTTTCCTTTGATATTGAAAACAATTCGGCTGTCTTTTAAAATGCTGGCACTTGTATAAGTCTTAATCACATCGTTGGGAGTCTTCCAATCTGACGACATTGCAGTATCATACCACGTTTTCAGATACTGTTCGGTTTCCTGATGTTTTTCCCAATAACTTCTCAATGTACTCTTTGCAATAATTCTTTCCATTATGAATTAATCTACATGCAAAAATAATAAAAGTTCCCATATTGAGAACTTTTGTGTCTTATTTATTGTTTGTAAACAAAAATTCCATCCTTCTTTCGAAGAATGGAATTTCTATTGTCGCAGCATTAAAATCTATTTGATTTCAGTAAAGTACTTGTAAAACAATGGAATAGTACGAATGCCGTTGTAGAATTGTTCCAGTGCGTAGTTCTCGTTGGGCGAGTGGCAGTTGTCTGAATCCAGTCCGAAACCCATCAGGATTGACTTAATACCCAGCACTTGCTCAAAAGTGGAGATGATTGGAATACTACCGCCGCTGCGCACCGGTATCGGGCGTTTGCCGTATACATCAACATACGCTTTTTCGGCAGCCTGGTATGCCGGAACATCGATGGGGCATCCATAAGCCTGTCCGCCATGCAGCGAAGTAACTTCAACTTTTACAGTTTTTGGGGCAATGCTTTCGAAGTGTTCTTTAAACAGAACTGCAATTTTCTCGTGATCCTGGTTTGGAACCAATCGGCACGAAATTTTGGCATAAGCTTTCGATGGCAATACTGTTTTGGCGCCTTCGCCGGTATAACCACCCCAAATTCCGCAAACATCAAACGTTGGGCGGATTCCGGTTCGCTCGGTAGTTGAAAAACCAGCTTCGCCAAACACTTCCTCTACACCAATTTCTTTCTTGTAATTTTCAAGGTTGAATGGCGCTTTCGCCAGCATGGTGCGCTCTTCGACCGAAACTTCAAGTACATCATCGTAAAATCCGGGGATGGTGATGTGCCCGTTTTCATCAGTCATTTGGGCAATCAGTTTGGCCAGCACATTGATGGGGTTGGCAACGACCCCGCCAAATAACCCGGAGTGTAAATCTTTGTTTGGACCGGTAACTTCAACCTGCCAGTATGCTAACCCGCGCAGCCCAGTTGTAATCGAAGGTACATCAGGCGCAAACATCATGGTGTCGGAAACCAGAATCACATCGGCTTTCAACATTTCCTTGTGCTGTTCGCACCATTTGCCCAGGTTGGGCGATCCAATTTCTTCTTCGCCTTCAATCATGAACTTTACGTTGCAAGGCAAAGTGTTGGTGCGTACCATCAGCTCGAAAGCTTTGGCGTGCATAAAACCTTGTCCTTTATCGTCGTTGGCACCACGTGCCCATATTTTACCATCGCGTACCTCAGGTTCAAATGGCGGTGTTGTCCATAAGTTAAGTGGATCAACCGGCATCACATCCATGTGGCCATAAATCAAAACGGTTGGCTTGGCCAGATCGATAATTTTTTCGCCGTAAGTAACCGGATTGCCTTCGGTTTCAAAAACTTCGGCTTTGTCAGCTCCGGCATTCAATAATGTTAGTTTCCAGTATTCGGCAGCCCGGTACATATCTGGTTTGTTAGCTGCCAATGAGCTGATTGAAGGTATTCGGATCAATCCGAAAAGCTCGTCGAGAAAGCGTTCCTTGTTTTTTTCGATGTATTTTTCAATGTATTCCATGGAGATAAATGAATTAGTTGTCGTTGTTGTATTTGTTATCGTTGTTAAAAATAGGCATTCGATTTTTGATGAGACATGAAATTTTTCAGGCTTACAGATTGAAGGATTGATTTACTGAAATAGTAAATCGTTCAATCGTCAATTAAACAGTTGCTTTGATGAATTGTTGCTGGTACTCGCCTGGAGTAAAACTGGTTTGGCGTTTAAACATCCGGTTGAAGTTCGACAGGTTATTGAATCCGCATTCGAAACAAATTTGCGATATCGACAAATGATTTTCGATCAGTAGTTTGCATGCATATCCAATGCGCATTTCATTCACAAAGTAGATAAATCCTTTGCCGGTTTTCTCCTTGAAGTAGCGGCAAAATGCCGTCGTCGTCATTCCTATTCTGGTGGCCACTTCATCCTGACTAATTTTTCGCTGGTAGTTGGTGTTAATAAAGTGCATGATTTTATCGAGCCGGCTGTTTAGTTCCTTATGTTCTTCAAGTTGGTATCCTTTGCTGGCCAATAGTTTATAGTTTTCGGTTCGGGCCATTGCATCCATTAACTTTATAAAATACAACATGCGTTCCAATCCACTTAAATTCAGGAGTCTTTTCAATAATCTGCCAATTTTGTCACTTTCGGGCTTGGTAAAATTTATTCCTCTTTTTGCCCTTTTTAAAAGCTCGTTGATCCGGTGAAATTCAGGATATGTATTAATTTCTTCCCTGAAAAAGTCTTTGTGAAATTGCACAACAATGGCATTTACCCGATTATCCTCGCCATCGGTTCCTTCACTTTTCCAGAAGTGCGGTAGATTACTACCCAGCAAAGTGATGTCGCCGTCGCCAAAGGGTTCAATGCTATCGGCTACGTATCTTTTCCCTGTACTTTTTAGAATATATACGATCTCAAATTCGCTATGAAAATGCCAGGGATAAGTAAAATGCGGAAAGTCGTCCCATTTGACTTTCAGCATGGTGCGTGGTGGAAAAGTTACCTGTTCGCGCATTATCTTCATGATTCGGCAGATTTAAAGTCTTGCAAAAATAGTACAAAGGCCTGCTAAAATAGTACTGGATAAGCTGTCGTGAAACAGGTATCTTTGATTTTGTTGGATTTTAATTGTTTAAACCTCGGCAAAACTAAAATAACATGACTAGCGAACAGTGGAAAATATTGGTTGATGTAATCGAACGTAAGCACCAGGGATCAGCTCCGGTAGGCTTTATTATCGACAGTCCCTGGTTGCCGGGTTGGGCGGGCATTTCAACCCTCGATTATTATGCCAGTGGCAAGCAATGGTTCGAAACCAATAAAAAAGCCATCGATACTTTTCGCGGAACGATCTTCCTCCCCGGATTTTGGTCGGAGTATGGCATGTGCAGCGAACCTTCGGCGTTTGGCGCCAAACAGGTTTGGTACGAAAGCAATCTGCCTCACGCCGATAAAACCATCCATTCCATCGAAGATATTGCCAACATTGTCAAACCCAATCCAAAGCTCGAAGGTTTGTTGCCCTTTATAATTCAGCGCTTGAAAGAGTTTGAACCTGCCATTCACGAAGTAGGGCACGAAATCAAGTTTGCTATTGCCCGTGGACCGCTAAATATAGCGTCGTTTCTGATGGGAACCACCGAATTTATGATGGCGATCATGATGAATCCTGAAGAAACACATCAACTCCTGAAAGTCATTTCCGAATTTATAATCGATTGGTTACGCTACCAAAAAGAGCAATTTCCATCAATTGAAGGCATCCTGGTATTGGACGACATCGTGGGTTTTGTGGGTGAAGATGAATGCCGCGAGTTCGTGGTGCCTTACCTGAAACCCATTTTTGCTGCCTTCGAAACCAAAGTCCGCTTCTTCCACAACGATGCACAGGGGCTGATAAGCACGCCTTTCCTGAAAGAAATTGGCGTAAACCTTTTCAATTTCAGTTTCGAACACTCCATTAACGAAATTCGCGAACTGGCCGGACCAGAAGTGGCGCTTTTGGGCAATCTGCCTCCGCGCGATGTTTTAATGTCGGCAATTCCTGAAGTCATAAAGGCTGAAACCATTAAAATGTGGAACGAAGTTGAAGATAAAAAGGCCATTGTGTGGTCGTGTGGCGGCGGAGTTCCGCAAAATGTGCCAACCGAAAATATGCAGGCGTTCATCGAAACGATTAACGAGTTGGAAAATCAGTAATATAGCGGGTTACGAGATTCGGGTTACGAGAAAACCCGCAACTTGCAACCCGTAACTAGTAACAAGATGATATGAAAAGAATACTTATTTTGCTTGTTGTGCTAATTTCAGTAAAAGTATCAGCGCAGGATTTGCTGAAATTTGAAGTTGCTGCTGGAAACATTGATCGGACGGATTGCCCGATGAGTTTGCCAGTTGATCAGATCAACTACAACACGGATTCGCTGAAACTGGCACTTTTCGAAATTTCAGGAAAAACTGAAACCGCCGTGCCATGTCAACTGGAAACAGGTTCAGGAGCAAAACTCTGGTTTATTCTGAACGGAACAACGAAAAAAAATACCAAACGGACGTTTGTGCTGCGAAAGGTGGCCAATCCACAGGTGTTTTCAACTGAAATTAAAGAAGGTGTAAAAGATGGCGCTTTAAGTTTATCAAAGGCAGGAAAGCCCATTTTGAGCTACCAAATCGAAACAGTGAATCCGCCCAAAGGCATCAACCCACTTTACAAGCGCTCGGCCTTTATTCATCCGCTGTATTCTCCTGAAGGCGAAGTGCTGACCCGCATTCAGGCGCCCGATCATTACCACCATTATGGATTGTGGAATCCCTGGACGCTGACTTTCATTGGCAAGCGCGAAGTTGATTTCTGGAACCTGATGAAAGGAGAAGGAACCGTGCGATTTGCCGGAATGATTTCGCAATCGGAAGGGCCGGTTTACACAGGATTCAAATCGCATCAGGAGCACATTGATTTTGGAGCCAAAGGCGCTGATGCCGTTGTCCTAAACGAGCTTTTCGATGTTCGCGTGTGGAACATTGCCAATCAGCGCTACCTGTTCGATTACATGAGCACGCTCAATACACCGCTCGATTCAGGAATTTTGCTTGCTGCTTACCGTTATGGCGGCGGAATTGGCTACAGGGCAACCGAAAAATGGAACAAACAAAACAGCACGGTATTAACTTCGGAAGGTCGTGACCGCAAAACTGCCGACGGATCGAATGCCCGTTGGGTGATTATTGAAGGCGAATCGGCAACCCAAGCAGGGCGGTCGGGAATTCTATTTTTGAGTTATCCGGCTAACCGGATGCACCCCGAGCCCATGCGCGTTTGGCCTGAAGATCAGAACGGGCGCGGCGACGTGTATTTTGAGTTTTGCCCCATCAGGCATAAAGACTGGAAACTTGAAAAGGGAAACGACTACACCTTGAAATACAGGTTGGTTGTTTTCGATGGAAAAATGACTCCCGAAGAAGCTGAAAACTGCTGGCAGGCCTTTGCCAATCCGCCCAAAATTGTAATCGATAATGGAATGACAAAGAGATAACCAACACTAACTTAAAAACTAAACCATGTGTAAAAAAGTAATTCTTGCAATTTCAATCGTTCTTTCGTTTTGTACGGCAAAAGCGCAACTGAAGGAATTCGCTCTAACTGATGAGTGGGTTCAGAAAATTGAGAAACTGGCTCCGGCCAAGCCCGAAGTTCAACCGAAAAAGCACCACAAAGTGTTGGTGTTTGATCTGTTCACTGGATTTGATCATTGGGTTGTGCCGCATACCGATGCCGTTATGAAAGTTTTGGCTGAAAAAACCGGTGCTTTCGAAGTTGAATTCAGCAAAGACATTTACAAGTTCGGAAAAAAGAGCCTGAAAAACTACGATGCTGTTGTTCTGAACAACAATTGCTCGGTTGGTCCACGCCGCGATTTGCTGCTCGATGTTCTGGATAAAGATGCCAGCCTAACCGACGACCAGCGCAAAAAGAGAGCTGCCGAACTGGAAGCAAACCTGATTGAGTATGTGAAAAAAGGTGGCGGATTGATGGTTGTTCACGGCGCCATTGTGATGCAAAACAACTCGACGCCGTTTAGCGAAATGGTTGGTGGAAGTTTCGATTATCACCCTGTTCAGCAGGAGATTACGCTCGAATTGTTCGATGCCAATCATCCACTGGTAAAGGCTTTTGGCGGAAAATCGTTTGTACATACCGACGAACCTTATTTGTTCAACAAAGCGTACACACAGAAAAATTTCAGGCCATTGTTGTTTATGGACACTTCGAAACTGACCAAGAAAACCAAAGAGATCGACGAGAAAATCAAGTATGTTTCCTGGATCAAAAGGTTTGGGAAAGGACGTGTTTTCTACGTTTCACCATCGCACAATGCCCAAAGTTTCGAAGACAGCCGCATGTTGAAATTCTATCTCGACGGCACTCAATATGTATTGGGCGATTTGAAATGCGATGATTCACCGAAGTCGATGGGAGGCAATTGAAAGCAATAGAAGACATTGGATGTAGTTGAATACATAGGCAATTGGAAAAACGCCTTCAATTGTATTCTATTCAATTATTCAAGATCCTAATATTCTAACACACTAACACTCAGATAACCAATGGAAAGAAGAAAATTTTTACAAACGACTATGATTGGAACTGCCGCAGCGGTGGTTACTCCAACCATTGTTCCGGCTTCGGTAATAGGCAAAAATGCGCCGAGTAATAAAATTAATATTGGTCAGATTGGCTGTGGACGCATTGCCCAAAGCCACGATATGCCCGGAACGTTGCAGCACGATGTCGCCCGGATGATTGCAGTTTGTGATCTGGATAAAAACAGGCTGGCTGATGGCAAAATGCTGGTTGACGATTATTACAAGAAGAAAACTGGTCAGGACAACTATGTGAATGCCCGCATGTACGACGATTTTCGTGAAATGCTCCTGAATAAGGATATTGACGCTGTGGTTATCAGCACGCCCGACCACTGGCATGCACAACCAGTTGTTGAGGCTGCTTTGGCCGGAAAACATGTTTATGTGCAAAAACCTACTTCGCTTACCGTGACCGAAGGACGCACCATGGCCAACATTGTGAAGGAAAAGGGAATAGTTCTCCAAGTTGGAACACAACAGCGCTCGATGCCTCAATTCCGTATTGCTGCCGAGTTGGTTCGCAATGGCCGGATTGGGCGTTTGCACACTGTGAAAATTGGCTTGCCAGGCGATCCATCAGGGCCGGAAGCTGCTGAAATGCCTGTTCCAAAAGGATTAAATTACGATATGTGGTTAGGAGAAACACCTTTCGTACCATATACCGAAATTGGTGTTCATCCGCAAAAAGGATACGATCGTCCGGGTTGGTTACGCCGCGAGCAGTTTGGCGCCGGAATGATTACCGGTTGGGGGCAACATCACTACGATTCGGCAGCCTGGGGAATGAATACTGAATACACCGGACCAATTTCCATTCAGGCTGTAGCCGAGTTCCCGAAATCAGGACTTTGGGATGTGCATGGTGATTTTATGGCCAAAGTCGAATATGCCAACGGAATCACGATGTACACCAGCGGCGGTTATCCAAACGGTATTCGCTATGAAGGAACTGACGGATGGATTTTCGTATCGCGTGGCGACTATACTGCTTCAACCAGTGATCCGATTGCAAAAGCCAAAAGCGCCAAGGCTTTGGATGCCAGCGATCCAAGGATTCTGGATTCGGTAATCGGAGAAAACGAAATTCATTTGTACAAAAGCGACGAACAACACGGCAACTGGCTCGAATGTATTCAAACTAAAAAAGAACCAATCTCACCTGCTGAAATCGGGCATCGGGCTTGTTCAATATGTTTGATCACCCATGTTGCCATGAAACTGAATCGCAAGTTGCGCTGGAATCCGGGAACTGAACGTTTCGAAAACGACGACGAAGCTAATGCTATGTTGGTTCGCTCGGAACGTTTCCCGTACGGAATAAGCAACATCAGGAAGAAATAATTTTAAAGATACATTTCCTGACAGTAGTTTGGAAGTGCATCTTTTTATTTATCGTGGTAATGGCCTTTTGCTGAAACGACTACAACACTGACGGTGTCTTTAAAAATTCGGTAAACCAGACGATCTTTCAGATTTATTCGTCTGGACCAGTAGCCCGACAGTCGGTATTTTAATTGTTCGGGAGAGCCTGTGCCAGTTTTGGGATGTTCAGCGAGTTCTTCGAAGATTTGCTCGATTTTTTTGCTCGTATTTTTGTCACCAGATCTATGATGGAATTGAAGTTCTTTTCTGGCTTCAGGTTCAACCGTTACAAAATACTTCCCCATATATTTTTGGGGTCTTTTATGTGAGTAATATTTCCGGCGGCAATCTCTTCTTCCGCTTTTTGGATTTTGGCAATTAATTCCGGGTTTGTCGACATACGGTCAACTTCAGTCAATGGCGATAAAATGTATGATTTGCGTTTACCCCGCTGAACAATGACTTGTTCGTTCTGATCGACCAGATCAAAGTATTTTTTTTGGTTATCTCTGAATTCTCTGCTGCTAATAATGACCATAGTTCTTATTTTTTTTGTGTACCAATTTGGTACAAATATAATCAATTTTATCTCGCAAGTTTTCTTTTCTTTAAAGAGGAAACAAGGTTATAATGAAATTGTTATTTGAATATTAGCACGTAATAAATGAGCAAATTCTAAACCTTATAGATATGGACAAGCCAAATTTTGATTTAACCGGGAAGGTTGCTGTGGTAACCGGAGGCGGGGGAGTACTCGGCGGAAATATTGCTCAAAGCCTTGCTTCTGCTGGCGTTAAAGTGGTTGTTTTGGGAAGATCTCCTGAAAGCCTTTTGGTTCGAACCGAAGAAATTAACAACCAAGGTGGAGAAGCCTTGCCGGTTATTTGTGATGTGGTAAACATGGATGAGTTGATTTGTGCCCGAACCGAAATTCTGAACCGGTGGGGTACAATTGATATCTTGATCAACTGTGCCGGGGGAAATATGCCCGGAGCAAACATCAGTCCCGACCAAACATTCTTTGATATGAATATTGAAGATTGGGGAAAAGTGCTTGAGCTGAATCAGAATGGTACCGTTTTCCCATGTTTGGTTTTTGGCGAAGTTATGGCCAGAAAAGGAAAGGGGAGCATCATCAATATTTCGTCGATGGCAACCTATTCGGCAATGACCAGGGTTCCCGGTTATTCGGTGGCAAAAAGCGGAATGAACATTTTTACACAATGGCTGGCAACCGAACTGGCGCACAAGTTTGGTGAGGGAATGCGTGTGAATGCTATTGCTCCCGGATTTTTCATTGGCGATCAAAACCGGGCTGTTTTAATTAACCCTGATGGCAGTTATACTGAGCGAAGCCATAAAGTATTGGCCAAGACACCGATGGGTCGTTTTGGCGACATAAATGAATTGAACGGCATTGTTCAGTTCCTTTGCTCCGATGCTGCAAGCTTTATCACTGGCGCCATTATTCCGGTTGACGGCGGTTTTAGCGCTTTCAGCGGGGTGTAGTTACAAACTCCAGATATTATCATTCAAAATTCAATATTCTCGTTTATGGCATTAGAAAAATCATGGCGCTGGTTTGGCTTCAACGATTCGGTAAAATTAACCGACCTGAAGCAGATGGGAATAGAAGGGGTAGTTACCGCCTTGCATCACATTCCGAATGGCGAAATTTGGCCGGTTGATGAGATTATGAAAGTGAAATCGGCGATTGAAGCGCATGGGATGCACTGGACCGTGATTGAAAGTTTGCCGGTTTCCGAAGGTATTAAAATCAGGAATGCCGATTGCGACAGGCTGATTGCCAATTACAAGCAATCGCTGCAAAACCTTGGACAGTGTGGCATCGACACGGTTTGCTACAATTTTATGCCGGTGCTCGACTGGGTTCGCACCAGCCTGCATTACCAGCTACCATCGGGTGGCGAGGTAATGTATTTCGATTATTCCACTTTTGCGGCATTCGATGTATTTATACTGAAACGCACTGGAGCTGAGGCCGATTATCCTGAAGACGTTCTGGTAAAAGCCCGGGAAGTTGTTCAGTCCATGTCGGCAGCAGAGCAGGAAAACCTGGCCCGGAACATTATCGTGGTTTCGCAGGGGTTTATCGATGGCGTAGTGGATGGTTCGGCATCTGATTATAAAAAAGCGTTCCTGAATTTTCTGGATACCTACAAATCCATCAATCGTGATAAATTGCGGAAGAGTCTCTCCCTTTTCCTTCGGGAGGTAGTTCCTGTGGCCGAAAAAGCGGGTGTAAATTTGTGCATTCATCCCGACGATCCGCCATTCCCGGTGTTAGGGTTGCCGCGCATCGTGAGTACGCAGGACGATCTGGAATGGATTTGTGCTCAGGTTGATTCAATTGCCAATGGTATTACGTTTTGCACCGGGTCGCTTTCGGTAAACCGGCAAAATAATCTGGCGCAAATAGCTGAAAAGTTAGGGCCGCGCATTCATTTCACGCATCTCAGGAATAATGTGTTTTTTGGGAACCGCGAGTTTCACGAGTACGGGCACATCGAGGGCGATATCGATATGTACCCCATTGTAAAAGCCTTGCTGAAAGAGCAAATCCGGAGAAAAGAAACAGGGCGGAAAGACTTTCGCATTCCATTCAGGCCCGATCATGGTGTGAAAATGCTCGATGATTACACACGTTCGGCTAATCCGGGTTATCCGCTGATTGGGCGACTGAAAGGGCTTGCCGAAATCTCAGGAATGCAAATGGCCATTGAGCGGGAGTTGATGGGGAAGTGAAAAATGTTATCATGGTCATCATAGTTGTTGTTGGTTTTTCAACAACCATAACCATGAAAACAATTACAACCACGACAACTCTAAATTCTCCTTCTTCTTCCGCAGAAAGTTATATTTTTGTGAACGCAAATCAAATAATCCTATTAACCAATGAACAAAAAACTCATTCCCGTGGTAGCTTTTGCAACAATATTGTCGGCTTGTGCCGGAGGCGGACAAAAGCCAGCCGAAAAACAACAATCAGCAGCTAAATTTACCGGCGCTAAAGGCGAGGTAAAACTCATGACCCTTGATCCGGGCCACTTTCATGCTGCTTTGATCCAGAAATCGATGTACGAACAGATCGACCCGACCGTATATGTGTATGCTCCTGAAGGCGAAGATGTTACCCAGCATCTAGGCCGCATCGACGCCTTTAACAAGCGTGCCGATAAACCAACTGCATGGGTTGAAAAAGTGTATACAGGCAAAGATTACCTCGAAAAAATGCTGGCCGAAAAACCGAGTAACGTGATGATGGTTGCCGGAAACAACGCCAAGAAAACCGAATACATCCAGAAAGCCGTTGAGGCAGGAATCAATGTTTTTGCAGATAAACCAATGGTGATTACTCCCGAAGCATTTCCGGCGTTGGAGCAGTCGTTTAAAACTGCTGCTGAAAAAGGCGTTTTGTTGTATGACATCATGACTGAACGCTTCGAGATCACCAATATCATTCAGAAAGAATTGGCCAATACTCCCGAAGTTTTTGGCGGCCTGGTTGACGGAACCGTTGAGGAGCCAGCAATTGACATTAAAAGTGTTCACAATTTTTGTAAAGTGGTTTCGGGTGTTGCACTGAAACGTCCGGCCTGGTTTTTTGATATTACCCAACAAGGCGAAGGAAACGCTGATGTTGCTACGCACCTCGTCGATTTAGCTCAGTGGAGCGCTTTCCCCGAAGTTGTTCTAAATAAAGCAGATGTCCAGATGATTTCGGCCAAACGCTGGACAACCGATTTTACGCCTGAACAATTTGAGAAAATAACCGGGATGAAAGAATTCCCAGAGTTCTTAAAGAAAGATGTTTCAGACGGGAAACTGAAAGTTTATTCCAATGGCGACATGGTTTATAAGCTTAAAAACAAGGTGTTTAAAATTACATCGTTGTGGGATTATGAGGCTCCTGAAGGTGCTGGCGATTCGCATTATTGCATTATGCGCGGTAAGCTTTGTAACGTAATCATCAAGCAAACAAAAGACGAAAAATACAAGCCAACGGTTTATGTTGAAGCAACCGGGGCAACCGATTTGGCAGCTTTTGAAGCCAGCCTGAAAAAAGCAGTTGAAGAAACCATATCGGCCAAATATGCCGGTTTGAAACTGAATAAGCTGGGCGATAAAAAGTGGGTAGTTGAAATCCCGGCTCAATATAGCGTTGGCCACGAAGCCCATTTCGGTCAGGTTACAGAAAAGTACCTGCAATACCTGAAAGACGGCAAATTACCTGAATGGGAAGTGCCGAATATGCTGGTGAAATACTACATTACCACCGAGGCGCTGAAAATGTCGAAGTAGGTAAAAGAATAATTTGATATTCAGAGGCTAGCCCAGTTCGGTTAGCCTTTCTTTGTATATAAATACAGTTTTCAAACAAATTTGTTAGTTTTGTAATTACTCAAAAAAAAGTGATATGGCAAATAACGATTTCTACAAAAAGGCGTATAAACTTGTTGAGGTTGACACTGCCGTACGCTTTGATGTTCCGATTGGTTCCGATCATGAATTTTTTACAGACTTCTCTGATGTTCGTGGCGATTTTGAAGACCGGATGATCTACAAAGCTCTAAAGGTAAATCCTTCCACTTTTGTTTATAATGAGGAAGCCAATAGGGGAAATAAGACTCTGCTTTTTCTAGCAGGAATGAGAGGTTCTGGTAAAACCTCAGAATTGGCCAAAATTGCAAGTAAACTACATCATTCTGAAGCTTTTTTCTGTGTCACATGCAATTTGGATGAAGGTCTCGATTTGAATGACATGGAATATATGGACATTGTGATCTTTCAATTGGAAAGACTTTTTGAAGAACTTCAGAAAGCTAATGTCGAAATCGAGACATCAATTATCGCATCCCTCCAAAATTGGTTTAGTGAACGTGTTCGAGAAGTAAATAATGCGATAAAGAAAGAAGATGGTTTTGAGTTAGAATTTACAGCTGGAACGCCAAGTTTTTTAAGCTTTTTGGGAATTACTGCAAAAGTTAAGTCCAATCTGCTCGGGAGCAAGGAAAATGCACAAAAAATAAGAACCGTTTTTAAGAATAATTTTTCAGATTTTGCACGGCAGTTCAACTTGTTTATCGAGGAAGTAAACTTGAAATTAAGAGAAACTAAAGCTGCTAAGGAATTACTTTTTGTTGTTGATGGAATTGAAAAGGCTGCAAGTTTGGATATCCGAAAGAGAATCATCTTAGAAGAAGCTAATCGGATTCGTTTGATTAATGCCAATACCATTTTTACATTGCCTATTGAACTGATGCCTGAACGTCAAAAACTGATAAGTTTCAGTACAGTAGTTTCATTCCCCTTTGTAAAGATAAGGGAGCGAAATGGCGATGTAGTCGAAGAAGCGGTGCAGCGATTTATTGAATTTACCTACAAGAGAATAGATAAAGATTTGTTTGATAGTTCTGAAACTGTGCGTAGGGCCATTCTGATGGGGGGCGGTTCTCCAAGAGAATATCTGCGTATACTGGAATATGCCAATATGTTTGCCGATGATGATGCAGAAGTTATTACTTTGGACGCATTGGAAAAAGGAATCCGGAAATTAGCGGCTGAAACTTCACAATACGTTTCTACCTACGATTTGGAGAAGTTGAAGGCTCTCAAGCAATCTAATGAGGATGGGAAAGTTATGCCTTTCGATGCAGATTGGCAAGATTTATTGGAAAAGTTAATTATCTTAGAATATAACGACGGAACTTATAAGCGGGTTAATCCAATTGTTGAAGAATCTCAGCTATACAAACAATATGTCAGATAAGATTAACAATTATATCGAAGAGACTAAGCCTCTGTTTCGTTTGTTGCGGACTGAGGCTTTTCGTTTTATAATTGTCAGGTATAATCATTATTCATTGGTCACTAGGCTGAAGGAAGATTTATCTCAGTATTTTCCTGAACGTTCTCAAAACGCCATAGATGCACGGAATGCTAATTACCGAAAGTTAGTTGATAGTTATTACAAAGCCGAATCGGGTTTCTTTTTTGTCGAAAACTTTGATGCAGTGCTTGCCAATCCTGAAATATACTCCGGATTGAACCAACGGCGCGACAAATTGGCCATGTACCCGATTGCTTTAATCGTATTTATTTCTTCATCATCCGATGAATTGTTTGCCCGCCAGATTATGGAAAAGATGCCTGATTTGTGGTCGTTTCGTTCGTTATTGTTGGATTTGAAAGTAGAGATTTCAAAAAAGAAGCGCAATGCCGAATTGAATCAACTTCAATTATTTGAACCTGCGCCTGCATATCACAGTTCATCGAGAGGAAGAAGTTCAGCTAAAGAAAAAGAGTTAAATAGATTACTTAAACGAGTTAAAAAGATTGCGAAAAACGAATTAGGATTACAAAAGGCCTTATATGAGCAAATAGCTAAATTATATCATGATTTATACAAACACGATGAGGCTATAGAATACTATTATAAGCTTGAACAAATAGCAATTGAAACTAACGATAAACTTAGTTTAGGAAATTTATACAATAAAATTGGAGAAATATATGACAATAAAGGTGAATGGGATAAGGCAATGACTTTTTTAAATAAATCACTTGTGATTTATGCTGAGGAAGGTGATAAATTGGGATTAGCTAATGTATACAGTAATATCGGTTTGATACATGACAATAAAGGTGAATGGGAGAAAGCATTGGAATATTTACTAAAATCAGTAGAATACTTTAGTGAGTTAGACGATAAAGAAGGCCTTGCTATACTATATAGTAATATTGGATTAATCTATAGTAATAAAGGGGATTGGAGTAAAGCCATGGAATACTACTTGAAATCAGAAGCAACCCAAAAAGAAGTTGATCCTAATGCCATTTTGTCTGCGACAAGTAATAATATTGGACAGATTTATTCAAGAAAAGGGGAAATAGACAAAGCTTTAGACTACTTCTTGAAATCAGAAAACATATCTTCAGCCTCAAACGATAAATACGGGCTAGGATCTATTTATAATAACATTGGTCTAGTTTATGATGATAAGGGCGATTGGAATAGAGCAATTGAGTATTATTTAAAATCGGAAAAAATACATAAAGAAGTTAAAAATATTCCGGGATTGGTTACTACATATTTCAATATTGGAGTTAGTTTTAAGAATAATAGCGAGGATGATCGAGGAAATAGCTACCTTATTTTAGCTGGCTTTATTGCTACTAAATATGGACTGAAAGGTCAGTTATCACTTATGTCATGGGCACTCGATCCAATTATCCAGGAGCTTGGCCAAGAGAAATTCATGGAAGAAGGCCAAAAGCTTTATGACCTTATGGTAAATCAAAAGGAAGAATTGGAACAATGAACCCACTTACCAACCGAATTACCCTTATTCAGGGCGATATCACCAAACTTAAAGTGGATGCAATTGTAAACGCAGCCAACTCGTCGCTGATGGGTGGCGGTGGCGTTGACGGTGCCATTCATCGAGCCGGTGGACCACAGATTTTGGCTGAATGCCGCGAAATTGTCGCCCGACAAGGTCGTTGTGCTACGGGAAATGCCGTTATCACTTCAGGAGGAAACCTTCCGGCGAAATTTGTGATTCACACCGTTGGACCAATCTGGCGCGGCGGAAGTAGCAACGAACCACAACTTTTGCAAAATGCCTATATCAATTCGCTGAAGTTAGCAGCTGAAAACGGAGTTCAAACCATTGCATTCCCAAATATCAGCACCGGAGTTTATGGCTATCCCAAGGCGAAAGCTGCGGAAATTGCTATTAAAGCGGTAAAAAAATACCTGGATAATGATTCTCGCATTAGCCATGTGTATTTCGTTTGTTTCGATTCGGAAAATTACGAGTTGTCCAAAAAGCTGGTTTGCTGAGAGAACCCTGGCAAACTTAAATTTGGTCAAAACGTCGTCAAAAAGCGTCCAAACGTCTATTGTATTTTACGCGCGTTAAAAGCTGAAGTAGCTTTGGGCTAAAATAGTAATAAGCTAAAGACGTATGAGAACAATCCGAACAAGTTTACTGGTTACTGGCTTCCTGATGGTTTTTTCGGGATTCACAGGTAATGCACAGAACAAGGTCTGGACGTTGGACGAATGCATCAGTTATGCGTTGAGTAAGAATGTTCAGGTGCAGAAAACAATGCTTACAAACGACCGGAATCAGCTTACTGTGACACAGGCTCAGGCCAACCGGTTGCCTTCATTAAATGCTTCGGCCAGCGAAAACTTCAGCTGGTCGAAAGCTTTCGATTACAGCACCGGTTTGTACGGTAGCAGCAACGGCTCGAACAGCACTAATCTTTCTTTAAATTCAAGCGTTTCGCTTTACAACGGGCAAAAGCTGGCAAACAAAATCAGGCAAGCTCAACTCGATCTCGAAAGCGGAAAGTACAATTCAGACGCGGTTAAAGAGACCATTGGACTGAATATTCTGAATGCCTACCTTCAGGTATTGTATGATTATGAGAGTGTTGGGAATGCTGAAAAGCAAATTACCTCAACTACCGAACAACTGAATCTTGCCAAAGAAAGAATGGATCTTGGAGCAATCTCAGTTTCAGACTACCTGCAGATTAAGTCGCAGCTTGCAACCGAAAAATCAACATTGGCAACTGCTCAAAGTCAGCTGACAATGGGTAAGGTTACATTGGAACAATTGATGGAATTGCCGGTTGATCCTGCCTTCGCGATCAGTTCACCTGATCTGGAAAAGCTATTGGTCGATACTCCGCTTCCAAATGCTCAGGAAATTTTCAATCAGGCGCTTGGTATTAAACCTCAAATTAAAAATGTTGAGCTTGCAAAAGAAAGTGCAAAAGTGGCAGTTGATATTGCCAGGGCCGACGCGTTGCCAAGTCTTTCGATGAGCGGTGGTTTGGGAACTTCCTATTCGAGTTTGTCAAAAGATGTGGCCTTCTCAACACAGATGAAAGAGAAAGTCAGCCCGCAGGTGGGTCTTTCTTTGCAGATTCCCATTTTCCAGAAAAAGCAGGTTCGTACCAACATTGCAACCGCCAATATTGCTGTCACCGATGCCGAATTAACTGAAGTGAACACAAGAAATGATTTGCGGAAAAGCGTTGAACAGGCTTGTGCTGATGTAGCTTCGGCCAAAGTTCAGTATTCAGCCAGTCAGGAATCGAAACAATCGGCACAGGAATCGCTGGACGTTGCCACCGAGAAATATCAGCAGGGTTTGATTAATTCGGTTGATTACCTGATTCAGAAAACAAATTTGATTACCGCAGAAAGTAAGCTGTTGCAATCTAAATATAGCCTGATCTTCAGCTACAAAGTAGTCGATTTTTACAAAGGAATCCCGCTGGCATTGTAGCAAAACATTGAAAATTAAATACAATAACAAAATATAACCATGAAAAGAAGATTTATTTACATCGGTTCGGCAGTTATAATACTTGTCGCTGGTTTTCTGGTTTACAAATCACTAAGTAAACCAAAACAAACGGTGTCGGTTGAGACGGCCAAGGTTGAAAAAGGATCAATTAGTAATACTGTTACGGCAACTGGTACGCTTGAAGCTGTAAAAACAATTACCGTTGGAACCCAGGTTTCAGGAGTTATCGATAAGATTTTTGTTGACTACAATTCGGTTGTGAAAAAAGGTCAGCTGTTGGCTCAGCTCGACGAAACACCGCTTTTAGCACAGCTCGAACAAACAAAAGCTTCGGTTGATCAGGCTGAGGCACAGGTGAAATACCAAAAAGCGACCTACGAAAGATACAAAGCGCTGCTTGCTAAAAAATTGATTGCGCAGGCCGATTACGATCAGGTGGAGTTCAATTATCAAAATGCAGTAGGAGCGCTAAAAAATGCACAGTCAAACTACGACAAGAATAAGATCAACTTATCGTATGCCCGCATCTATTCGCCTATTGACGGTGTTGTTCTCGACCGTGCAGTCGAGGTTGGACAGACTGTTGCTGCAAGCTTCAACACACCAACTCTGTTCACAATTGCCAACGACCTTACGCAAATGAAGGTAGAAGCTAAAGTTGACGAAGCCGATATAGGTCAGTTGAAACTCGATCAACGCGTTGAATTTACAGTTGATGCTTTCCCGGCAAAGAAATTTTCGGGTTCGGTAACCGAAATCAGGCTACAGCCAACAACAACCAATAATGTAGTAACCTATACGGTAGTTATAGGCGCTCCAAATCCTGAAAATATCCTGAAACCGGGTATGACAGCTAATGCAACCTTCTTTGTAACAGAGCGAAGAGATATCTTGTTGATACCTGCTAAGGCAACGAGATTTACTCCGGATCCTGAACTTTTGGCCCAGGTTATGCCAATGGGCGTCCCGCAGGGTGCACCTAACGGCGATCAGTCAAAACCAGCAATGGGAGGAGGAATGCCTGAAGGAGGCCCAATGCACATGGGAAGAATGGAAAAATCAGAGAACGATTCTGTAAAAATGGTTTGGATAAAGGGCGCCAATGGAATTCATCCACATCGTATTACAATTGGTGTTACCGATGAAATTAATTATGAAGTTGTAAAAGGCTTGAGTGAAGGAGAAGAAGTAGTGACTGGTATAACTGTGTCAGGTGGGGCAGTAGGAACAGCAACTAAAGCCGCCCGTAGTCCATTTATGCCGCAACGTCCGGGAGCAAACAAAAGGAGCTCTACAAGCAACACAACTCAGGGCCCTCCTCCAAGATAGTTCGGTAATTCTGAACGGAAACAAACTGATCTAAAATCAATTCAAGCGAGTTGAAATACGAAAAGTTTTGGAAAAACCAATAAAAGTAAAGAAAATGGGAAAGACAATTATAGAGGTTAGGAACCTAAAGAAAGACTTTTACCTGGAGGAAATTACGGTTCATGCCTTGCGGGGAATTAACCTGGAAATAAAAGAGGGTGAGTTTGTTGCCATCATGGGAACCAGCGGATCGGGAAAATCGACAATGTTGAATATTCTGGGTTGTCTGGATAAACCCACAGCAGGAAGTTACTTGTTGGATGGAGTCAGTATGGGAGAACTCTCTCGCAACGAATTGGCTGCATTGCGCAACAATAAACTGGGATTTGTATTCCAGTCGTACAACCTGCTGCCCCGAACCACTGCGCTTGAAAACGTCGAGCTCCCTCTGTTTTACAATTCAAAGGTAAAACCGAAAGAACGCAGGGAAAGAGCAATCGCTGCACTTGAAGCGGTTGGCCTGGCCGACAGGATGTTTCACATGCCAAACCAAATGTCGGGAGGACAGCAGCAACGCGTTGCAATTGCACGTTCGCTGGTAAACGATCCGGTAGTTATCCTGGCTGATGAGGCAACCGGAAACCTCGATACACGTACTTCTTACGAAATTATGGCGTTGCTTCAGGATTTAAATTCGAGAGGTAAAACCATAGTGTTTGTAACCCACGAACCGGATATTGCTCGGTTTATGACCCGCCAGGTTGTATTCCGTGATGGTCATATCATCAGAGAGGAAATGGTAACTGACAGGTATAATGCTACCGAGTTACTGAAAGCGCTTCCGGCGGAGGAAACAATTTAACCGAAAAAACGAAAGTCATGAATTATACAAACACTATAAAAATATCGGTTAATGCTCTGAAAAGAAATAAGTTCAGATCATTCCTTACCATGTTGGGTATTATTATTGGGGTCGCATCAGTAATTGTGATGCTTGCAATCGGGCAGGGATCGAAAAAAAGCATTCGCGACCAGATGTCGAGCATGGGCACCAACCTGATTATGGTTATGCCGGCTTCGCAGCAACGGGGTGGTGTTATGCTGGGCAATTCCAGTGCACAGAATATGACTTTAAGTGATATTACAGCTATCGAAAAAGAATGCCCCGACATATCGGGCGTATCTCCTGAAGTGCGCTCAAGTGGTCAGGCTGTTGTTGGTAATTCGAACTGGCCAACCTCAGTGTACGGCGTGAATAACAGGTATTTCAGCATTCGTAAGTACACCATCAAATCGGGGCGTAGCTTTACCGACAACGAAATTCAGACTTATGCCAAAGTTTGTTTGGTTGGTCAAACCATCATCGAGAAGCTGTTTGAAAACAAAAAAGATGTGATAGGGCAAACCGTTCGTTTTAAAGGTATTCCGCTTTTGATTATTGGTGTTTTGAGCGAAAAAGGAGAAAACGGAATGGGACAGGATCAGGATGATTTAATTATAGCTCCTTATACAACGGTGCAAAAGCGTATTTTAGCAATCACCTATATCCAAAGTATCTTTGCCTCTGCCGTTAGTGAGGAGAAAAATAATGATGCCATTGATCAGGTAACAACATCGCTTCGTAAGACTCATAAATTGAAAGATGGAGAGACCGACGATTTCCAGGTACGGTCGCAAGCCGAAATGGTTCAAACATTTTCGTCGATCAGCGATGTGTTGACCATTTTGTTGGGAGCCATTGCCGGAATTTCGTTGCTCGTAGGTGGTATTGGTATCATGAATATCATGTATGTTTCGGTTACTGAGCGAACTCGTGAGATTGGTTTGCGTCTGTCGGTTGGAGGTAGAGCCAACGACATCATGATGCAATTCTTGATTGAGTCGATATTACTTAGCGTTCTGGGCGGTATTATTGGAATCACGCTCGGGATTGGGGCAACGTCGGTTGCGGCCTCTATAATGAATTGGCCGACGGTGATTATGCCAGCATCGGTTGTGATGTCGTTTGTTGTATGTTCGGCAATTGGTATCTTCTTTGGTTGGTATCCGGCACGAAAAGCTTCGAACCTGAACCCAATAGATGCATTAAGATACGAGTAAGAGAGATTACGTCAAGTTGATTGACAATTGATCTGCTCGCAATTTATAGCGAAGTTTCTTTCGTAAAGAATTCAAATGGTTGATCGTAAGTAGAAAAAAACAATTATGAACTGGATCAGAAAAAATTGGGGCTGGCTAACTGTGATTGTACTTGGATTAATTCCCTTGATCGAGGTGCTGGGAATGATCAGAATTGATTTCTCAGGAGTATCTGACGCTTGGTTTTCAATGGATTCGGTAACAATGCCAGGAAGATATCCAGGCGAAGGAGCGAAGGAGGTTCCGGGTGCGCATATAGCTGTTAAGCTAACCGGAGAATGGGCCATTCGCTGGATTGTGGTTGTTTTAAGTCTGACGCCATTTGGTATTTTGACCAGCAAAAAACCGTCGTTATGGGTTAGGCAGGCTGCCGGAATTACGGCTTTTACCTATGCTGGTTTACATTTCTTATTCTTTTGCATCGACAAGAGTTTTATGGAAACCTTCGGAAGTATAAGCTTTATCCTTGGGCTGATTGCAACACTTATCATGCTGGTTTTGGCCGTAACATCGAGCACCAAAGCAATGAAATTCCTGCGTAAATCATGGAAAAAACTTCATCGGTTCGCCTATTTGGCGGGTATTCTGGCTGTATTGCATGTTGCTCTGTTGGAACATGGCGATTGGTTCCCGTATCTTGTTATTCTGGCACTGGGATTTGTCTTACGAACGAAGGTTATGAGAGAATGGTTCTTTCTTCGAAGAAATAAGAGAAGTTTGCAACGGGTGTAGTTCGATTCTATCAGGAAAAGGAATGTAGCGTTGTTCGGCAGATGATTGCTTTCCTTCGGGCAATGTTTCCCGAAGTCCATTTTGCAATCATTCTTTTCATAGAATAGACCAGAAATACATAATGAATTATCTTTGAAAAAAATAAAAGATGAGTAGGTTGTTATCAATTCGCGACAAGTGGATAAAAGTATTGCTTCACGCCATAACCTGGGTAATTGTAATTCTTTTTGAATATTACCTTCATTATTCCTTTGGAGGAGGTAATGTATTGCGACTTTATGAGTTATATCTCAATACATTTTCAGGAGCGCTTATTTTTTATATTGGGTACCTTTGGCTGGTTCCAAACTATTTTATTAAAAAGAAACAACTGCATTATGCTGCTATTCTCTTCGTTTTTATTGCGGCCACCTATTATTTCAATCACTATGTGAAAGAAACTTTTTTAACTGATCCGATTGCCGAAGCAAAATTTCATGAAGCAATGAAGATGATTGCGGGCAAAGATATGGGGCCTCGGAATCCATATATTTTCGGGTTCTTAAGCCACTTTATAACTTGTGTTTTGTTATCGGGTTTTGCAATAGGATTGGGATTGACTGATACGCTCAAAGAAAATGAAAAGAAGCAAAAGGAGCTTGAGAAAGAAAAGCTCAACTCCGAACTGGCTTTCCTGAAGAATCAGGTTAGTCCTCACTTCTTCTTCAACACCTTAAACAATATTTATTCACTGATTGGAATTGATGGGCCCACTGCGCAGGAATCGGTGCTCAAACTATCGAAGCTGATGCGTTATTTGCTTTATGAGTCGGAACACGGTGAAACGCTGATGAGCAAAGAGATTGATTTTATGAATAACTATATTGCCCTGATGAAGTTGCGCCTAAGTCCAAAGGTTGAACTGGTTGTCGATTTTCCGAAAGAATTCAGTGATTTTTCAGTTGCGCCCTTGCTTTTTATTTCTTTTATTGAAAATGCATTTAAACATGGAGTAAGCCTTCGCGAACGTTCCTTTATTCATATAACCATGAAAATTGAAGACAGGAATATTCGGTTTGGATGCGAAAACAGCAAAGGAAGAAGCAGCCAGCCGGGCGATGGACAGCATTCGGGTATCGGGCTCGAGAATGTGAAGAAAAGGCTTAATTTGCTTTTCCCGGATCGGCATGAGCTTTTGATCGATGAAACTGAATCAACTTTTCAGATTGAATTAGTGATACAGAAATCTTAAATAAAACGCATTATGAAGCTGAAAACCATTGCTATCGACGACGAACCGCTTGCTTTAAGGTTAGTAAGCGAATATGTAAACAAAACCCCGTTTCTGGAACTGGTTGCTGCATTGGACAATCCGCTGGATGCCATTGAATTCTTATCGACTCAATCGGTCGATCTTGTTTTGGTTGACATTCAAATGCCCGACCTTACAGGCATTGAATTCGTAAGAAGCCTTGAGAATGCTCCCAAAGTTATTTTTACAACTGCATACGAAAAATATGCACTCGAAGGCTTTAAGCTGAATGCCATTGATTATTTGCTCAAACCTTTCAGTTACGAAGAGTTTTTGAAGGCAGTTCAAAAGGCAAGAAAACAAACTGAACTGGAAGCCGGAGTACCTCTTTCCATCGAAGCAAATAACCAGTTTTTGTTTCTGAAATCGGAATATAAAATTCGTAGAATTAATTTCAACGATATTTTATATATCGAGGGATTGAAAGACTACATCAAGGTTTACACCATTGGCGAAGATAAACCGGTTCTGTCGCTCAGCTCGATGAAAGCATTGGAACAAAAGCTTCCGGAAGACAAATTCATGCGCGTTCATCGCTCTTTTATCGTCAATCTTGAACGAATAGAAGTGATAGAACGCAGCCGAATCGTTTTCGGGAAAACCTATATTCCGGTAAGTGACCAGTACAAAGACAAGTTTCAGGAATATCTGGATAAGAATTTTTTATAACCACTACATTGCACTGGAAAAAAAGAGCGATCCTTTCGGGACCACTCTTTCCTTATATTTTGTTCTGCTGCTACCGCACGATTATAAACCAAAGTTACCGCGCGATTTGTGGATTTTTGACACTATTTTGTAAAAATCTTGTTTTTTTCTGATAGGTATTCAGCCTCAGAAAGTGGTTCAAATGATTCAAATTATCCCTCCTTATCAAGAAAAACTTTCCCGTATCCCGGGGCTGCTTTTGACGTTTGTGGAAATGAAGGATCGACAAGAGGTGTTGCTTCAATAACAAATCTTTGTTCTCCATAAATATATGGAATCCACCAAAATTTGGAATAAACAACGCCGTCCAGCAAAGCAATACATCCTGGAATACCGTTTATGGTATTGCTGATTGCCTGGTCAATTTTGATGGAACGTGTAGGTACAACGACAATAATGCTGGCTTTATCTTCGCCCGTTGTCCTTTTTGTCGATTTTTCCATTGAACTTAGTTTTCCAAATTCAATGTTTTTCGTAGAAACAATGGTGAAGTTGAACAGCTGTTGGGAGCAACTAGCCAGTATAATGGCGGCAATTGATAAAATAATAAGGTTCTTCATATCCTTTAGTTTTAGCTTACTTTTCGATATTCTCATTTAACAAGTTTTGAGCTTTTCAATACCGCCCCATGTAATCGCGCGGCAGCTGCGTACGAACGGTGGCGCGAGAGGCGCTCCGGTGGGCTTAATGGCTCACCGGTCATCTACTCTATTAGGCAACGTTAATTTTTATTTTTTTCTTGTCTAAAACTGTAAATATTATCATTAGTATAGTGGCAATTAATGCCATTGCAGAACCAAAATAAAATGGTGCATTTGAATTGACCCTGTCATACAGTAATCCTGCAATTAAACTCGCGGGTAATAACGTAATTCCAAGTACAGCATGATAAATTCCAAATCCCGTCCCTTTCAAGTCTTTGCTAACAATATCAGAAATCATTGCTTTCTGGCTACCATCAGTCAATGCACTGTAAAATCCATACAGCATAAACAAGAAAATAAAAATAGTGATACTATTGAATCTGCCGAAGAAATAATAGACAATCGCATATACCAGAAAGCCCAGAATAATCAATTTCTCACGACCAATTCTATCTGATAATTTTCCAATCGGTATGGCGAGCAAAACAGATACGGTATTGAATATCATATATACAAAAGGAATGTATGACTTATCGATACCGGTTTCGCTTGTTTTTACAAGCAACAATGCATCTGCCGAATTACCAAGAGTAAACACGAAAATTATAATAAGAAAGAAATAAAATTTTTTGGGTAAAACTTTTAATGAAATCTTATTGGTGGTTTCTTTTTTTTCAGCCTTTGCTTCTTTTATGAAAATAATAATGGTTAATACACCAAGAATTGCTGGAATGGTAGCTAATAAAAACAGGTAAGAATAATTTGAAGGAAAAACAGATAACAGCAGGAAAGCAATCAAAGGACCAACAATAGCCCCACTATTATCCATTGCTTTCTGAAACCCAAAGGTTTTACCAGCTTCATTTTTTTTAATAGAGCCACTTATAAGGCTATCTCGTGGTGCCGCTCTTAAACCTTTTCCTATGCGTTCGAAAAAACGAAAAAATAAAATCTGAATGGGTATTCTTGCTAATGCATACAAGGGAGTTATAATGGCTGTAATACCATATCCAATAATCATGAATGGCTTGTTTTTACCAATCTTATCACTCCAGTACCCCGAAATAGCCTTTAATAAAGATGCTGTACTCTCTGCAATTCCTTCAATTAATGAAATCGTAGTTTTAGATGCTCCTATCGACAACAGAAAAAGAGGCATAACACTATATACCATTTTGGTAGATGTGTCAGTGAAAAAACTTGTTAGTCCTGTAAAAAAGGCGTTTTTTTCTAATCCAAATATTTTTTTCTTTTCATTCATTATACTGCTCAGCGTCATTTTTTAATGTTACCCCGTAACGGTTACCTGTAAGTTGTCGTTGCGGAATTCGAAGAGCGTCAGTGTCTGCTAGGACGAAGACGCTCAACAAAGGAGCAGCGGCAAGGCATACCACTGCACGCGCAATGCAATTTGCAATTTGTTGGCGGTATGTGCTTTATTTTGTAATCATTTTTATAATATCTAGTGCAAAGTTTTTCGTCTTGTCAAAAGCAAATATAAAGGCTAAAATTGCAATTAGAATTGAGAATAGTTGCAACAAGAAGTTTGTCTTGTAGCTATTAAATTCCTCAAGTGATTTGAAAACCTCATTTAAGCTTTTCGTTTTCTTGTCTAGTCGATTTATTTGATAACGAAAAGCCTTTATATAGTATGACAATAAATTTTTTTCTTCCTTTTCCCTTACGTTGTGAGCGATGAAATCTTTCAATGATATATCCCCATCGGTATATAATTGAAGATTCCTATCGGAAAATTCATCTTCAAATCTTTTAATCGTCAATAGTATTTGAACTGATTGATGTTTGAGTTGTAAATATTTATTATTCATCCCAAGAAGGAAGAAATGTTTTAAGATATATTTGTGACCTGAAATTTTTATTTGGTCATAAATCTTACGTTTTAAAACATTCAGTTTATAAACTTGCTCTCTCAGTATAGCGGAAAAAACGCATGGGAAAGATAAGCTACTTATTAAAAAATGGTTTTCAAGTTTGTCGTAGTCTGATTTATCACTTTCATTTGTTTCTCTATTTCCATGTCCCTTTTGCTTAAATACTTGAATCTTTTCGTCAGAATTATCCCAGGAATCTGAAAAATGTATCTCTATTTGTTCATCTTCTAATGAATAATATTTCCCAAAAGTTGAACGATATAAGTTTTTTAGCTCTTTATCTAGCTTAAACTCGTTAATACTGTCGACCTCATATAAATGTATGCTTGGTAAGGTTTTAAATATCTTGCTTTTATGAAAATATCCATTAAAATGCCTTGTAACGTTATTTTTTACTTGCGTACTTAAATCTGATATAAAGTTTTGGATATTGTATGCTTTTAAACTGTAAGTGAAAGACTCGTGATAATAAAACCTCTTCCTTTGAAAAATTTTTAGATAAGAGTTGTATTTAGGGAATGACAAACCAGTGTCTTTTTGTTTTATTATTTGTTCAATTATTGAGTTAGCCTTTTCACTTAAACTTATATCAAATCTTATCATGAAATACGATTCATTTGTTTTTATATAGTTGCAATCTATAAAGTCAATTAAATCGTTGTTTTCACTATTTTTCTTTTTATAGTTGATAGAAAATAATCTGCCCCAAGAGATATTGTCAAATTCATTTTCTAGATTATCTAGTTTTTCACGCAGTTCTTCTTTCCTGTCTATGCCCCAAAAGCCAGATGAATTTCCAAATTTTGAAAGCACAATTCTCCTAAATTTATTAAAATCATCGATTTCAATAACTTCAAAGAATGAAACCTCTTTAAGCGTTATCCCTGAATAATAATTAGCATCCCTTTTAATTATTTTGTCAATGAATATTATATGCTTTTCAAGCCATTGTTTGCGTTTCAGTGTGTAAATTTCCCAAATGTCACGTTTCTTGAAAATTTTTTCTCTTTTAGCAATGAAATCCAATATTTTACCTTTTGTAATATTGTTAAATTTCAAAAGTCTTTCCTTATAATTGAGATATCGTTTCGGGTATAGATAATATTCTAAAAGGTTTTCGTCCATTTATCAACTTTATTGTTTTTGTTTTCGTCAGTTAGCATTACCGCCAACGTAGGTATATATTCATGTGAATTTATTCCCGCTATCGCAAGGGCGTGAAATTGAATATATTCCTCCAAATTGGGCGTGTGTATTTATATGTTTTGATTTTCGCCATGAGATTGATCAATCGGATTTTTAAATTTATGTGTCCGGCTCACGATTTTAAAATTAACAATAATCCAGCAATACTTTAATTGAACGTATCAATTTTTTAAGAGTAAAAGTGAGGCCATGAACTTTGTACATTGGTTCGCTGGGCAAAAGTGGAGCCATGAACTTTGTACATTGATCCGCTGGCAAAAAGTGGAGGCGTAAACTTTGTACATCGGTTCCCCAACCAAAAAGTGGCGCCGTGAACTTTGTACATTGGTTCCCCAACCAAAAAGTGAGGCTATAAACTTTGTACATCGGCTCTCCAATCAGATGGTGATGCCTGATTTTCAAAAACATGCTATACAATACAGTGATAAATACAAAATATTTAACTAAATTGTATCAGGCATTTGCATCCGCGAATGACGGCCAACGCAACAGATCAACCGGAGCCATCCTGTAACGTCGAAGCGTTGGTGCAATTTTTAACCTTCAAATTTTACGCCTATGATTGAAAAATTGCTCATCACAAGCCGCGTCACCGAAGTGAACGACGTGGCCACTCGCGTGTCGGGCGCATTTCGAGCCCAAGGTATTGCCGACCCCTATCTGGCCGCCACATTCGGCTCGCTCGATAACGCTAACCTCGAACTCTCGAAGGCCATCAGGCGCTCGAAAGCCGAAAGCAACCTGGAAGAGAAAGACGAAGTGCGCGACGAATGCACCCGTTCGCTTTATTACCTGATCAACGGATTCACGCATCATCCGGCTGCTGCCATCGCCGAATCGGCTCAATTGCTGCTTCGTGTGTTCAACAACTACGGGATTAGCCTCACCAACGAGAGCTATGCCACCGAATCGGCGCTCATTTCGTCGATGCTGATCGAGTTTCAGAAACCCGGATATGCTACATACATTGCCAACCTGTCGGGTTGCGGCGAACTGTTGCAATCGCTGGCTTCGGCCCAGACCGATTTCGACCAGGCACGCATTGCCTATGAAACCGAAAAGGCCCAGGACGGAATGGTGGCCAATGCCACGGAAATTAAAAAGGAAGTGGTGGACCTGGTGAACAACCAAATTATGACTTATCTCCAGGGCATGCAACAGGCAAATCCCGGCACATATAGTGTTTTAGCGGCTACCTGCGACAAGGTTATCGCCGAAAACAACGAACAGGTGCGCCGCCGCAAGCAAAAACCCGAACCTAACACACCGCAACCGGCATAAAATAGGTAACCGTTCAGGAGGCGGCATCGAAACCTTGCGCTGAATGGGAATGTAGTTTGTCGACCCTCGTTTTACTTCCGTAGGGCACAAAAAAAAGAGCGATCCCGAAAAGGACCGCTCTTTTTAGTATAATCGGAATCTGAATTATTTCACGATTTCTTTGAATTTAGCTTCGTTGAAGTATTTTGCAAACTCCATATCAGTAGATGCAGTTTTCTTCAATTCTGGTTTCAATTCAATAGCTTTTTTCAAACTATCGTACATCAGGTTTTCTTTTGCTGTACGAGCGCCAACTACAGCCTTAAAATATTCTTTCCAGTAGCAACCTTGCCATGTGCAGTTTTCCAGCGATTTCAATGCACCATTGTTGTCGCCTGCCAAAATTTTAGCTAAGCCAGTGTTTGGTGAATCAGAGTCGCCCAAATATTTAACAGCTTTTGCGTAGTCGCCTTTAATGATGCTTAAAATACCAAGGTTGTTGTTAACAGAGTCGCCAGCACCCGAAGCTGCCCCAAAATAAGTTTCGGCTTTAGCTAAGTTGCCAGATTTCAATTCACAAACACCAAGATTATTCTTAATGATTGGTTCATTGTTGTTTAGCTTTTCAGCTTTTTCAAACAATTCTTTTGCATCAGCATATTTTTGCTGTTTCACAAGTACTAACCCAGCATTGTTGGGGCCTCTCCAATCGTTCGGGTAAACTTTGATGAACGAATTGTAGATAGCCAATTGTTTGTTCAGGTCTTTAGTTAGGGTAGCAGCATAAAGCAATTCAGCAGGGTTTAATTTCGATGGATCAGAATCGGCTAATGCGGCAATTTCTTCGTCGGTTTTTCCAATCAAATCGATGCTTGTAGTGAATTTAGAACGACGTAACTGTGGTAAAATCTGTTCTGCAACACTTACGAAAGCCCCTGAAAGATTTTTAATTTCACGTTCGCGGACTTCAGGATCAGTATACATTGAAAGAACACGAAGAATCAATTCTTTATCCTGAATGTTCGATTTGCCCATCAATTCTTTAAATCCATCCCAGTCTTCAGGAGTGAATTTGGTCTTGAATTCAGCTTCTACTTCAGATTTTTTCAATTCTTTGGTTAAGAATTTAGACGAAACAGTCTGACGTTTTTCAGCCAGTTTTGTATTGAAATCTAAAGTACCATCGGGCGAGGCATAAGAAGAAACTTCAATGCTTTTCAACTTTTTGCGAGGGTCTTTAGCTGCTTCCTTGTTGTATTCGTTCAGTTTGGCAATTTCAGCTTTAGTCAATTCTTCTTTACGTAGCTCTGCTTTGTTGATCAAATACTTGATGTCAGCGGTGTATTCATCAGGAACAATGCGCTGGAAAGCATCGATGTTTGGATCGTATTTGCCAGTAGTATTTTTTTCTCTTTGAATACCTAAAATTGGTGTTGGGTAATTTACAACTAATGTTGGAGTTGCAATTACACCTTTGGCCAATTGAATAGGAGCAAAGTCAACACTCTTTGCGCCTTTCGATGCAGTGATTCTCAGTTCAAGGTCCGATAAACGCATTGCTTCGGCATACGGTATGGCATCTTTGTAGGCAAAGCTACCACCGTTTTTGTACGAAATTACTTTGTTGTTAGCGTTAACTTTCTCGCCCTGAACGGTTACAGGTTCATAAGCTTTTTCTCCGCCTTCGTACTTCAAAACCGGTGTCGCAACTAAAGTTACTTTTTTGGCGAAATACTTAGATGGGAACTTTCCGTCGATAGCGACGTCAACTTTTCCGGCATGTGTTTCTAAAATTTCCGGAGTTGTTTTAAAATTGATCAAGTTTGCGTTTTTCTTCATTTTCTGCAAACTTGCGCAGCTGGATAGTAAAACAGCCGCTGTGGTAATAATGGCTAGTGGTCTTAAGTTAATCCTTCTCATACTGAAAATATTAAATTTGAGGTTGTATAATTCTGTTAAAGTCCACAAAATTAACAATGTTTGTTGAAAAAAAAATTTAAAAAGTACTTTAATCAAGTAAAACTCGGGTTACACCCTTGCTAAACTTTTGGCTAAAAATAGTTTCCGTAATTTTTTCAAAATCTTCGATTTTTTTTACAAAATCTATACCATTGGTGTCGATTACTAAAATACGTATATCCCTTTGCTGACGGAAATAATTAAAATAGCCTTGAGTGATTTTCCCCAGATACTCTTTAGTAATATGGGTTTCGTAGCTTCTTCCTCGCTTTGCAATATTTTGTAAAAGTAATTCAGGCTCTTTGTGGAGATACACATAAAGGTCGGGTTTTGGCAATCTGTCGTATATAATGTTGAAAAATTGTCGATATAAATTATACTCGTCGGTCTGAAGGGTATTTTGTGCAAAGATAAGCGACTTCATAAAATAGTAATCAGATACAGTGAAAGCGCTAAAAAGCTCGAAATGGCTTAGTTCTTTATTTAGCTGATTGTAGCGCTCTGCCAGGAAAGCCATTTCCAGCGGGAAAGAGTATTGTTGCTGATTTTCGTAAAATTTAGGTAGAAAGGGATTGTCGGCAAACTGCTCCAATACGAGTTTAGCTTGATATTTTTCACTAATCATTTGGGCGAGGGTGGTCTTTCCTGCACCTATATTTCCCTCTATTACAAGATAATTCAAATCCATAATCGAATTCATAAAAAAATCCCGGATGGTGTTTCCCGGGATTTTAAAATTACAATATTTTCAACGAATCGAAATGATTTTAACTCGTTATTCTGTTTCCAGCGTTGAAATGACACTTTGTTGCTATGCTTTAATAAATTACATTTTGACGCCTAAATGGTAGAAAACAAACGACCATACATCGGTGTATTCCTCAATAACTTTAGCTGTTGGTTTTCCGGCTCCATGACCAGCTTTGGAGTCAATACGGACTAAGAGAGGAAGTTTGTTCCCTGCTTCCAATTCCTGTAAGCGGGCCATATATTTAAATGTATGGGCCGGAACGACACGGTCGTCATGATCGGCTGTTGTGGCCAATATTGCCGGATAAGCTATGCCTTTTTTGATAGTATGGTATGGCGAGTAATTGTACAAATATTTAAACATGTCTTCGCTGTCTTCGCTGGTTCCGTAATCGCCTGCCCAAGCCCAACCAATAGTAAATTTATGGAAACGCAACATGTCCATAACACCAACCTGTGGAAGGGCAACTTTAAATAAATCAGGTCGTTGATTGGTTACAGCTCCAATCAACAAACCTCCGTTTGAACCACCCTGAATGGCAAGTTTGTTTGTGGATGTATATTTGTTATTTATCAGATATTCAGCAGCAGTAATGAAATCGTCGAATACATTTTGCTTTTTCATTTTGGTTCCGGTTAAGTGCCATTCTTCTCCATATTCGCCGCCACCACGAAGGTTTGCCAAAGCAAAAATACCTCCTTTTTCAATGAATGCAATTCGTGCTGCTGAGAACGAGGGGGTTAAGCTAATATTGAACCCACCGTATCCATAAAGCAAAGTTGGATTGTTCCCGTTTAGTTCCAGACCTTTCTTATGAACAATAAACATTGGAACTTTAGTGCCATCTTTACTTGTATAGAAAACCTGGTTAACTTCGAAATCATCTGGGTTAAATTTAACTGCAGGCCTGAAATAAAGTGATGTTTGATTTGTTGCAAAATCGTATTTGTAAACTTCTCCTGGCGTATTAAATGAAGTATAAGAGAAGAATGCCATTGTGTCCGTTTTTTTTCCTGAAAATGAGCTAACAGTGCCAATTCCGGGTAAGGTTACTTCACGTTCAAATGTTCCGTCAATGGCGTAGATTTCAGTTTTGCTATGTGCATCTGTCATGTAATTAATTACAAACTTGTCGTCTATTATTGAGACTGATTCCATGACATCTTTTTTCTCGGGAATTACATCGACCCAGTTTTTTTCTTCAGGTTGATTAACGTTGATTTTCACAAGCTTGTACTTTGGCGCTTTGTAATTTGTACGTACAAATATATCGTCACCTTTGCTATCAACAGGGTTGAACTCATATTCGTATTTGTCCATCAGAGTGACAAATTTACCCCCTTTCTTGTCGAGATCTTTTATGTCAAGCGCATTTCCATTAGTCCCAATACTTCTGCCAATTATCATGAATCTCTTATCTTCAGTTAATCCGGCGCCAAACATTTCTTTTGCATTGTTGGGATTATTAACAATTAGCTGATCTGCAGGTTGTTCTGTTCCCAGCTTGTGAAAATATACTTTCTGAAATTCGTTGGCTTTCGAAAGCTCGCTACCTTTTTCAGGTTTATCGTAGGCGCTATAAAAAAAGCCATCTTTGTACCAGCTTATTCCTGAAAATTTAACCCACTCAATATGGTCGGCCAACATTTCTCCTGTTTCAATATTCTTCACAAAAATTTCATTCCAGTCAGATCCTGATTTGGCAATCATGTAAACCAGGTATTTCCCGTCATTCGAAATTTCAGTACTTGTTAATGCAATTGTACCATCGGTTGATAGCGTGTTGGGGTCAAGCAATACTTTTGGCTCGGCTGCCAGGTCGTTGGTCATATAAAGCACACTCTGGTTTTGTAAACCATTATTTTTAAAGAAGAAGTATTTGCCGGCTTCTTTAAATGGTGTGCCGTATTTCGGGTAATCCCATAACTCAGTTAACCGCGTTTTTATTTGTTCCCGGTTAGGAAGCTTTTCGAGATAATCAAAAGTCAGCTGGTTTTGTGCTTTTACCCATTCAGCGGTTTCTGTCGAGTTGTCGTCTTCGAGCCAGCGGTAAGGGTCTTCAACCACTGTGCCGAAATAAGTGTCTTTTACATCACCTTTTTTTGTAGGTGGATACTGAATGGGCTTTTCGGAGCATGACATCATAAATGATAGTGCTAAAATTGAAAGAAATACTTGTTTCATGATAAATATGTGTTTGTAAGTTTCATTAGTGATCAGGATAATTGAAACATTGGTCTTCATTATTTTGTTTCATTACAAACTTATCTGAATTGGCTGATGATGAATGTGTTAAATAAAAAATGCCCGACCAATCGGGCATTTTTTATTTAGCTTGAATCTAAAAATCAAATTATTCGCGGTTTTCACGGCGTTCACCTCCGCGATTGTCGCGACGATCGCCTCCTCTGTAATCACGACGATCGCCACCTCCGCGGTGATCGCGACGGTCACCGCCTCCGCGATTGTCATCGCGGCGAGGACGGTCTTCGTTGCTACGTTCAGGTCTTTCCACATACCCTTCAGGTTTTGGAAGCAATACACGACGAGAAAGCTTCATTTTGCCATCGCGGTCCATATCCAGAAGTTTTACTTCAACTTCTTGTCCTTCCTGAAGTTCTTCTTCTACTGTTTTCAGTCGGTTCCAGCTAATTTCAGAAATATGAAGTAAACCTTCTTTCCCTGGCATAATTTCGATAAAGGCGCCAAAAGTTGTGATTGATTTTACTTTTCCTTTATAAATTTCTCCTTTTTCAGGAATGGCAACAATCATTTTAATGCGTTTCTTAGCTTCCTCCAAACCTTCTTTGTTGATACTTGCAATTTCAACGTAACCCTGATCATCTTTTTCTTCAATAGAGATTGTGGTTTTGGTTTCTTCCTGAAGTTTTTGGATGTTTTTACCGCCAGGACCAATAATCGGGCCGATGAATTCTTTCGGAACAATCACTACTTCAACGCGTGGCACGTTTGGTTTGAAATCAGGACGCGGTTCTGAAATGACTTTCATGATTTCGCCCATGATGTGTTCACGGCCTTGTTTTGCCTGGGCTAATGCTTGAGACAAAATTTCGTAAGAAAGTCCACCTACTTTGATGTCCATCTGGGTAGCAGTAATACCTTTCCCGGTTCCGGTTACCTTAAAGTCCATATCGCCAAGGTGGTCTTCGTCGCCAAGAATATCAGAAAGAACAGCGAATTTATTGTTGGCCGGGTCGGTAATTAAACCCATTGCAATACCTGAAACCGGACGTTTCATTTTTACGCCTGCATCGAGCATGCACATTGTTCCTGCGCAAACAGTTGCCATCGACGACGATCCGTTTGATTCGAGAATGTCGGAAACCACCCTTACTACATAAGGAAATTCCTGCGGAATCATTCGTTTCAGTGCGCGGAATGCCAGGTTCCCGTGACCAATCTCACGACGTCCAAGCCCGCGGGGAACCTTCGCTTCGCCTGTTGAAAAAGGTGGAAAGTTATAATGTAATAAAAAGCGTTCGTTGCCCTGGAAAGTAACTCCGTCTATTTTCTTTTCGTCTTGTTTTGTGCCAAGGGTGATTGATGAAAGCGACTGCGTTTCGCCACGGGTAAAAATTGCTGAACCATGTGATCCAGGCAAATAACCAACTTCGCCCCAGATCGGACGAATTTGGGTGGTCGAACGGCCATCTAAACGAATACCATCGTCGAGGATCATGCGGCGCATGGCTTCTTTTTCAACATCGTGGTAGTATTTTTTAATAAGCTTGATATTGGTACCCAGATCGATTTCATCGTTGCCGGCATTTTCTTCTTTGTATTTTTCAATGTATTCGGCAACAATTGCTTCGAAACCTTCAATGCGTTTGTGTTTGTCGTCGATACGTTGTGTACAAAGAGCATAGCATTTGGGGTATAGTTCTTCAAATACTTTTGCTTTAATATCTGCATCGTTAACCTCATGGCAATATGTTCGTTTAATCTTGCCAACTTCGGCTGCCAGTTCTTCCTGGGCTTTGCAGTGAACTTTAATGGCATCATGGGCAAATTTGATGGCTTCAAGCATTTCGGCTTCCGAAATTTCGTCCATCTCACCTTCAACCATCATAATGTTGTCGTAAGAAGCACCAACCATAATGTCCAGGTCAGCGTTTTTCAGTTGCGAGAAGGTTGGATTGATAATAAGTTTTCCGTCAATACGTGCGACGCGAACTTCGGAAATAGGAGTAAGGAAAGGAACATCTGACACCGCGATGGCCGCAGATGCTGCTAATCCGGCCAGTGAATCGGCCATTACTTCAGCATCGGCTGAAATGAGGCTGATCATCATAACTGTTTCGGCATGGTAATCTGCCGGGAAAAGTGGACGCAATGCACGGTCTACTAAACGTGCAACTAAAATTTCTTCGTCTGACGGACGTGATTCACGTTTCAGGAAACCGCCAGGGAAACGGCCTGCTGCCGAAAATTTTTCACGGTAATCAACCGATAGCGGCATGAAATCAACATCTTCGCCTGCTTCTTTTGCTGAAACCACTGTGGCCAGCAACATGGTATCACCCATTCTGACAACTACCGCACCATCAGCTTGTTTGGCAAGCCGGCCTGTTTCGATGGTTATAGTGCGGCCATCTCCAAGATCAATTGTTTTAATAATTGCTTGATTCATAATTTTTAATAATAATATTTTTCAATTGGTACAAATTAAATGGGTGTGGTGGGGAATTTTATTTAGATAAACAAGTTTATCTAAAGGTGTGTTTAAAAAAATTGTACCTCAAAATTTTAAACGCATATAAAAATAATAAAAGGCAATAAATTTATTGCCTTTTATTTTAAAATTATCGACGTAAGTTAAGGTCTTTTACAATTGCACGGTAACGGGCAATGTCTTTTTTCTTCAGGTAATCGAGTAAACTTCTGCGTTTACCTACCAAAGTAGTTAATGCACGTTGAGTACTGAAATCCATTTTGTTTTCTTTCAGGTGCTCGGTTAAGTGATTGATACGAAAAGAGAACAAGGCAATTTGTGCTTCAGGAGAACCTGTGTTTGTTGCTGATTTTCCGTATTTTTCGAAAATCTCAACTTTTTTTTCGGCTGATAAATACATGTAATTTTGTTTTTAATTGTTGTACAATATTTAAACCGCAGCATCGCTATCAATAACAACAGCTTAAAATTAATTTCAAAAAGTGCCGCAAAAATAAATAAATATATTTGAATTTCAATGTGCTAAGCAAATATTTTAAGTTTAATGACGACGTTGTTTGGTTATGGGAAGCGCTCATCATTGTATAAGGAAGTTTGTATAAGTTTGCTATACTTGGAATAGACATAAAAAGCCGCAAGTAGTTGTTGCTCTTGCGGCTTTTATTATCGGTAATAAGAATTGAGACTAATTGTCTTCTTCTTTTGGAATCTCGGTTAACGGGGTTTTGTTATTGGCATAGCCATCGTAACCGTAGTTCTGATTGATTATACCTTTTGTGTTTGTACTGATTGACGCTTGAGGGATTGGCCATAAAACATGATATGGGCTCATTGTATATTCTTGTCCATTATTAGCTTTTACTCCTTTGTTATAAAAATCTGTATATTCCATAACGCGATCATAAAAGAAATTTTTAGTTCCAAAATTCGTTTCATTGTATGTTTTACCTCGATAAGATTTGCCAGTTTTGGCGAAAAGATAAGCAATTCTGGTTAATTCAGTTTTTCGTGGTTCTTCCCAGTATAATTCACGGGCGCGTTCGTCAAGAATGGTTCCTATATCAAATTTAGAAGCATCAGTATAAGGAGCACAACCTGCGCGTTTACGAACCGCATTAACATCAGCCATTGCATTGGCAATATCGCCTTTCCACCAGTAGGCTTCAGCACGCAACAAATAAGTTTCGGCTAAACGGAACACATACCAATCGTAAGAACCACCTCCTGGTCTTGTGTTTCGGGGGTCAGGGTTGTAAATTTTGTAGTGTGGCCAGCCAAACCAATTGCGAATGGTATCGGTAGTTAAGATTTTGCCATTTAAATCCTTTAACTGTAAGTTCTTCCCATAATAAGCACTTTTTCCAACCAGGTTTGGATGGTTATATGCAAGATATTCCATATCCATCCAGTTGTATTTTTTGTGACGGAGGTCATTCGGATCATCCCAAATCTTCTTAGTGTGATATGAAGTTCCTCGGGCGCGACCTATACCACGGCCAAATGTATTTACCAAATCAATTTTTTGTCCGGCAAGGTCTGAGGTGCCAGGTCCATACCCGTCGGGAGTGTACAACATATTTGAGTTGGAACAGCCCCAGAATGGTACTGCCTGACGCATAACCTGTAAATCGAGACGTGAATCGACTAATTCTTCTTTGGAAAGTACCATGAACAAAACTTCCTTGTTGGCTGCGATGGCTTTATTTTGCCACCAGTGTAGTCTTGCAATTACGTCATCGCGGACAACTCCAAGATTTGTGAGGTAAGTGCCGTCTTCTTTAGGGATACTTCCAAATGGAGTGGTCATTAGGCTATAAGTTCCACTGTTAATTACGGCGCTGGCTGATTCAATAGCTTTGTCGAATTCGCCTAAAGCAAGGTTAATTTTTGTAAGAAGGTGTCCGGCTGCTCCCTTAGTTACACGGCCACGGTCAACATTATCCTGACAATTTGCTGCAGCAAATTCCATGTCTTTTTGGATCTTTTTCAAAATGACTTCGCGTTTGGTAGTGTAGAAATCGAGTTTGGGTTCCTGAACCTCTTTCCCAAGAAAGGGGACATCACCAAACTGGTTACACAAGCGATAGTAGCGAAATGCACGATGAAAATAGGCCGATCCTAATACGGCATTACGCTCAGCCTGGTTCTTATAAGTTGCATTGTCAATACGTGAAATAACAACATTGGCATATTTTATTCCTTTATAACCTTCGAGCCAGTACCAGCCAATTTTATTGTAATCAGTATGGTTTAGTTGTGATGTAGGGGTGATCTGGATATTCATGTTTTGAGCAGGACCAGGTTTATCGGTTGTGCCTTCAACACAAATTTCGGAAAACAAAAGCTCAGTAACAATTGGACAGCCATCTCCATACCACTCGTATCGCATATTTCGTTCACAGGCTGTTAATGCCGCATACATTCCTTTGGCATCAACCAGCGAATTTTCAGGAGCAAAAAACGAGAGTGGTTTTGGGTCAAGGTAACTGTCTTTACAGCCAATTGTTCCAAGAACAAATGAAACAACTAACAGTAGCTGATAATGAATTTTTATATTATTAGTTTTCATAACGTTCATGTCTTGTGATTTTGCTAGAGTGTTAAATTTACGCCAATAGTGTAATAACGTGGGTTTGGTCCACTGTTTTCAGGATCCCAAAAGTTCCATTTTGGAGCCCACCATGCCACATTGCGAATGGTTGTGAATACCTTCAGATTTTGAATTTGGGCTCTGCGCAACAGGTGTGATGGTACATTATAAGAGAGTGAAATGTTATCGAGCCGGATAAACGAACGGTCTCTCCATACATCAAATACAGCACCTCCTTCGGCAGAATAAATACGGGCATAGTCATTGTAAGGAGTTTCAGGTGTCCAGAACTTCATTTTGTATGAATTAACTCTTTCAGGGAAAGCGTCCCTGTTTTTTGCTGAATTCATAGTTCCTTTATGCCCCCAATAAGAATAGAGCATAAATGAAGCTTCAAAATTTTTGAAGAATGTGAAATCCTGGCGCATATTCCATCGGAAACGAGGTTCTTTGTATCCCAAAAATTGTTTATCAAGGTCATTAATCTTGCCATCGTCATTTACATCTTCAAGGTGGAAATCGCCAGGAAATTGTCCATACCTGGCGGCTTGTGTTTCTTCACCTTTTTGCCATACACCAATTATTTTGGGTTGCCATATTATATCAATAGCTTTACCAATGAACCAGTTATTCTGATAATCATCAGGTTCTTTCTGCCCGATCACGTTCCCTTGGTTATCCTTAACATCAACTAAATCGCCATAGAGGCTCTTGATTTTATTTCTATTAAGAGTGAAGTTTACATTGATATTCCAGGAGAAATTTTCACGTTTCATTACTCTTGAGTTAAGTACTAATTCGATGCCATGATTATTTACTTGCCCAAGATTGGTTGCAACATTACTAAACCCAAGAATATCTGGTAATTGGCGGTTAACAAGTACATCTTTAGTGTTAGCTACATAGTAGTCAATAGAACCATCGAACAAGCCATTCTTTATCGAGTAATCGATTCCGAAGTTTAGAGACTGTGTTTGTTCCCATTTTAAGTTTGGATTAGCCATTCGGTTAACGTATAGCTGAGTTCCTTCGTAAACGGTTCCTGAAAGTGTTTGGTATGGATATTTACCTGTTGACATATCAGACAAACCATCGTAACGACCAATGGCGCGGTTACCGTTGCTGCCCCATGAGAACCGGAATTTCCCATAAGTGAGGAAATCGTTTTTTGCGAATGATTCTTCTGAGAATATCCAACCCAATGCTGCAGATGGGAAATAGCCGTAAGGATGGTTCTGGCCGAATGCAGAGAATCCGTCGCGGCGTATTGTTAAAGTCATCATGTATTTCTCTTTTAACGAATAGAATATGCGCCCCATAAGTGCATTGGCTGTTTCATACTGATCATCACTTGTAATTTGGTAAGTTGTACCTGTTCCTGCTTGCATGCGATGATATTCAAGTGCGTCTGTTGGCTGGAATCCCTGAGCCGACATGGTATTTTGCCAGCTTTGTAATTTTTCAGCATTTACAAGCAATGTTACATCAAACTTGTGTATTTTATTGAATATCTGATTCCATTTGATCAAATTGTCAATTTGCCAACTGTAAGTTTTGCTTTGTTCGCGTTTTGCCTGACCTCCAAATAAAGCCCATTCTTCGTGCTTGGTCGATTGGTGATTCATAAATTCATACCACTCAAAACGTGGAGCAAAATTGATCTGATACGAGATATTAAAAGGTAATTTTACTAATGCATATAAAGTTGTATTTAGTGTGTTGTAGAATTGACGACGCGATTGGTACATCATGTCGTAGAGCGGATATTTAGCTCCACGGCCAATGTCGTCAACCGGGCTTTCGCGAATAGTTACACCATCGTCTTTATATATCGACCCCCAGGGAGAATTGTTTACCCGTACTCCCCAATCAGCCTGAATGGTTGGGTCTTTTAACGATCCATCGCTGTTGTATCGGTTCATCTTACTTTCATCGCGATTAGCAAATTGAGTGTTTATTCCAACAGAAAGCCAATCGGTTACTTTTGCGTCAAGGTTGATTCTACTTCTTATTGCCTGGAACCCATCACCTACAACAATACCTTCATTGTTATTGTATCCTAAAGAGAAATAGTAGGTGATTTCATCTTTCTTCCCTGATAAAGAAATATTATGGTCTTGGCGAAAACCATTATGAAATATCATATCTGTCCAGTCAATAGATTTCCCAGTTTTGTAATTTGCAATTTCAACTGGAAGCAAGCCGATACGTGCCAACCAAATGTCAGTTAATTCACCGGATGCGCCATCTCTCCACATGGTTTCTGTAACATCGCTTGGTAGTTTTGCAGGGTCAATAAATTTGTATAGTTTAGTGTTGGTTGCAGCATTATAATAATTTAACGATTGCATAACCTTTGTTCTCCAATCGAGAAACTCGTATGGCCCGTAAACATCCTCTAAAGTCGCCATTGTTGCTAAACCAATACTTGAATTTACGTTGATAACAGGTTTACCTTGTTTCCCCTTTTTTGTAGTAACTATGATTACTCCGTTGGCAGAACGTGCTCCATATACTGCACAGGAAGAAGCGTCTTTTAAAACATCGATCGATTCTATATCACTTGGATTTATATCTTCCATTCCACCCTGATAAATAACGCCATCAAGAACGATTAATGGAGCTGAACTTGCAGTTAATGAATTTTCTCCACGTATTTCCATACTACCTCCGCCTTTCGCATTGGTCGAGAAACCGACTTGGAGACCGGCAATATTACCACGTAACATATCCTGTAAGGCCTGAGGTTTTTCATTTTCCATTTGAGTCGATTTTACAGAAGATACCGAACCTGTGAGATCGCTTTTTTTCATTGTTCCATATCCAACGGCGACAACTTCTTCAAGCCCGATAGATTCCTCTTCCATAACAATATTAATTGCAGGACGGTTATTAATCACAATTTCCTGCGATTTTAATCCAACAAATGAGAAGCTTAGTATTGAATTACCTCCAGGAACATTCAAGCTATATCCGCCATTTGCATCGGATATAGTCCCAATTGTGGTTCCTTTTACGGCAACAGTTACTCCGGGAATTGGTTCTCCCGATTGTGTTTTTACAATACCTTTTACTGCGAATTTTTTATCTTGTTGAAGGAACATATTGCCATCGCGTTCCATGTCGTTTGATATGACGATATATCGGTCAACAATTTTATACTTTAAGTCAGTGCCACTTAAAACCTGGTCCAAAACCTTGTCAATGGTTTGATCTTTTACATCTACAGTGATTTTTTTTGAACTGTTAATGGCGTCATTCTTAAAGAAAAAGTAGAACTCGCTGACATCTTCTACTTTTGAGAAAAAATCAGTGATCGATGCGTTTTCAACTTTTAAGTTTAGCTTGGTGTTCTGCGAGTAACTTGCTCCACTCACCGACATTAAGCAAACCAGCACGAAGAAGATCGTTAGTTTCATGTGGCGAATAAGTTTTTGCCGGTTTGGAAACAAACCGGTCGGATTACACTTTTTTTTCATAGATTTGAAATGTTTAAGTTAATTACTGCTTGTCTTATTGGAGTAAGACATCTTTTACACTTTTACAAGGCAGGATGTTAGAGCATCTTGCCTTTTTCTGGTCACATCATTTTTTATTAGTTTTTAGTGAATATAAAATTACCTGGTTCTTTTTATCTGATTTTACTTTGATGTCGAATCGGATGGGTGCCGATAGGGTTATTATTTCGAGCACTTGACTTAATGGTTTACTTTTGAGAATTGTTCCTGTAAATTTTATTTGGCTGATAGTATTGTCGTAAAAATTAATTTTGACATTATACCAGCGTTCAAGTTTTTCAGCAATATATGCAAGTGTTTGATCCTTAAAAATCATTTTGCCATCTCGCCATACCTCATACGGAATAATGTCAACCTCTCTTTTTATTTTTTTACCTGTTGATTTTTCAAAAGCCAACTGTTGCCCGGGAATGAGTTTTGCAACCCGTTCTCCATCAATTTCTTTAATGCCAACTTTCCCTTCGATTAGAGTTACTTCTGAGTTAGGATCTGATGCGTATGCGCTAACATTAAACGAAGTTCCCATAACTTTTACTGAAAGTTCATTGGTATTGACATAAAATGGGTGAATCGGATCTTTCGTTACCTGAAAGAATGCTTCGCCTTCCATAGTCACAATACGGTTTTTTGTGCTAAAACTTGCCGGAATTCTAATTCGTGTACCAGAATTTAACCACACTTTTGTGCCATCAATCAACTTAAACTCAGATATCTGACCATCTGGTGCATAGAACTCACTTGTCAGTTCATTCTTATTAAAAGATGGATTCAGATACCTGAGCTCAGATATGGAAAAACCTAAAAACAATGTCAATACTACTATTGCTGCGTACTTCAGGTATTTCCCGAATTTGAATGATTTAGTTTGTTTAGGTATGCTTTTAATTTTTTGAGAGAGTTCTAAAAAGTCTTCGTCAAATTGAAATGTGTGTGTGTTAGCCGAAGATAAGGCATACAGGTTTTTTAGTTTTATAAAGTTACTTCTATTTGCTTCGCTCGAAATAATCCATGTAATTAATTCCTGTTCTTCAGCTTTTTCGAGGTTGCTAGTAATGAATTTTATAAGTTTCTCCTGCTCCATTTTGCGGTAATATGCCTTTATTACGCACAATTCAGAAATAACCCTATATGGAGCAGTCGATTTTTAATAGTTTAATTTAAATAATATAAAGAATAACAGTTCGGGTAGATAATCTTTGGTATTTTCGCGCAAGTCAATAAGCGCACGGGTTATATTTGCTTCAACTGCTTTAACTGATATATTGAGACGTAAGGCTATTTCTTTGTTTTTTAAATTTTCGTACCGGCTTAACACGAAAACTTCACGGCATCTAGGAGAAAGTGAATCAATTGTGTCATTTATTATTCGTTCAAGATTCTGAAAATCAATATTTTCAAAGTTTAATTTTTCAAGCGCTTCGTAGTTGAGCTGGAACGAGTCGTTGTCTTTTCTCGACTTTTCAAAGAAATTTGTTTCAATTTTTAAATGCCTGATGTGCGATAAACAGGCGTTTCGGGCTGCCATGTAGAGGTAGGCCCTAATATTTGATTCGGGGTTAATTAATTCATGCTTTTCCCAAAGCTTCAAAAAAACATTCTGCACAATATTACGGGAAGATTCAAAATCAGAAAGATATTCGTTGGCAAAACGAACCAATGGTTCGTACCAACACTTAAAAACTTCTTCGAATGCTTTCGCATCTCCATTTTTTAAGTTAACAAACGTGTTTTCTCCAATAGATTTAGCTATGGTCATCTTTTAAAAACTGATATTCAGTAATAACAAGAGAGGGATGTCTTACAAAATTCAGACTACATAATTACACATTTTCTTAGGTTGAAACAACGAGTTAAAACGTAAATTTTAAGGACAAGCAAAAATGTGTGAAAAGACAACAGCTAAAAACTGTGTTTTTAAAGCTTGGATTCAGAAATTTTAGAATGTTTCCCGAATTTAAATCCGACCGCCACTCCAACTTTTATGAAGCTTGAAGAGTGAAAGTTGGAGCCGTCTTGGTTTAGCCAGAAATAACTGCAATTAATTTTAAAGGTTGCCTTGTCGCTCATGCCAAAGTTTAACACACTAAACTTTATTCCCCAGAGCGGATCGCCAAAATAATTCCTGTTGAATCCGGAGTGATTATTTTCCCCATTTGCATAATGAGTGTCTTTCCAATAGTAATACGAAATATGTTCTTTGTTATAACCCGACATCAAATATTCAACAGCAGGCCCGATGGCAATCGACATAGTACTGTCGATTTTCACCTGCGCCTGAATGGTTGCTTCTGCAAAAATGTTGAGCATCTGATATTTTGTTGATGAGTGCGCTCCCAAACCGCCAGAGCTGAGGCTTGGTGACGAATATTGCATGTTGATCCCAATTTCTTTATTGAGAGTGAAATTTCTATCGGGTCTATACCAGGAATGAGTGATGCCGAACCCAAAAAATGTAGGAGGCGTGCATTCTTCGTCGTAGTAGGTTCTGAAATCTTTGCTTTTCAGAATATTGGCTCCTGCACTGAAGAATGTCTGACTCTTGGTTTGGCCAAAACTGTTTGCTGCCAGTAAAAATGAAAATAGTGTTGTTAACGAAAAAAAACGTTTCATTTCTGGCTTTCAATTAAATTTCTAAACACTTTTATTTGTTCTGGTGAACCCAATACAAAAAGCTGGTCGCTTCGGCTCAAAGTCAATTCTGGTGCAGGGTTGAAAACATATTTAGCGCCACTAATTTTTATTCCAATAATGTTAATTCCCGATTTATCTTTAGCCTGCAATACACGTATCGGTTTATTTACAAATTGAGTGGCTAAATGGGTGCATGAAATTTCCTCCAGGCTAACGTCGTTGCTGTTTTGCAAAAGAATGTACTCCAGGAATTCAACTACATCGGGCTGGGTGACAAGTTTTGCCATTCGTTGTCCACCAATACGTTCGGGCATAATAACATTAGTTGCGCCTGCTCTTCTTAATTTGGTAATCGACTCAATTTCTGAAGCCCGGCTTATAATCTTCAATGCAGGATTTATACTTCTGGCAGTCAAAACTACAAAAACATTATCGGCATCGTTTGGTGTAGTTGCTATCAAAGCTTTGGCGTGCTCAATACGCGCCTGGAAAAGAACCTCTTCATGTGTTGCATCACCACGGATGTACAGCAAACTTTCGTCTTCGTGAATACGGCTGATTACGTTTTCCCGTTTGTCGATAACCACGAAATCCATTCCCGAATCGCGAAGTTCTACAGCGGCTTGTTCCCCGTTTCGGCCATAACCAATAATAATGGTATGGTCTTTCAGTTTCATGATTTTCTTGTCCACTCTGTATGTTTTTAAATATTCTTTCAATTCACCGTCGAAAACAAATTTTGCAAGGCTTGAACCAACCCATGCTAAACTACCTAAGCTAAACATGATAAGCCCGGAAGTAAAAAGTTTACCTACCTCGGAGAGCGGATGTATAACTGCAAAGCCAACAGTTGAGATAGTAATAATGGTCATAAAAAAGGCATCAATGAGCGGATATTGCTCGTGCCACCAATAAAAAATAGTTCCTGTTGAAATAAGCAAAGTCAGCAGAATCGACCCTGTCCGAAGGGTCTGGTTTGAAACGGCCTGAAATTTATTGAATGGTTGGCTCATTGTTATTTTGCTTGACCGAAATTATGATTTTTGCTCCTAACTGGCAATGTAAACATCTTTTGTTTTCGCAGTATTGTTTTTTTAGTTGAAGTAAGGCCTGGCTTTCGAAAGCAGTGCTGCTTTCGATACCTAGTTTTGTCCATTTTTCAGTTATCTGGTTTTGTTCTGGAGGCAATTGTTCCAGAAAATTCAATGCTCGGTCTTTAAGTGATTGATTCAGGTGCTGTTCGCCATATACAAAAATTAGCGGGACAATAGTATTGATAATGAGGTTCTGGAATACAGTTTCGCCCAAATGTTTCGGCTTGTTTTCTGACGACGGTTTATTAAACCGGTAATGTGTATTCCAGTAATCTGAAGCCGTTACATCGAATAATTTACGAATCTCAGTCAGGTTGTCGATTTCCAGTATTCTGGAAAATAATGCAGACGACTGATGAATTAATGTAGCCAATTGTGCTATTCTTATTGTTGGGAAATTTGCGGGCCTTAATCGCATAAATTTCCATAAATGAGTATCAACTCCTTTTAAGTTGTATTTCTTGTAAAGAAATGAATATTCATTTCGCAGTAATAAAAAATAATCATCTCCAAGTAATGATTCGTTTAATAGTCCTGCTTGTCCAAACAACAATGCTTCAATTTGGAGCAAATTGTTTTTATGCTTCGAGAGAACCTGTAACGGGAGAGAACGTGCCAATAAATCGAATGGTAAAACGTTGACTTTCATTCCTAAATTACGTGCCAATAACTGGTAAAATGTTTCATTCCAGTTGTTTGTGTTTTGGCTGAGAATCTCAAGGATACCTTCTGTTTTCGATTGCAGGCGTTCAATCATTAGCGAGCTGTACCAAAAATGAATAACAAACGGATCAACTGCCGATAGTCTGTCTTCACATGCTATCCATTTTTTCGACTTCAAAAGCTGTTCGAAGTTATCTAGTAGTTCTATTGGATAATTTATTACAAGAGTATTCAATTTTTCTCCTTTTACCACAACAGGTTCGTCAAACATCTCTACTACATGGAGAATAACATTGTTGTACGCTTGGTCTGTATTATGTTTGTGTTGGAACCAATGTGAGGATTTTTGGTGTATTTCTACATTACCAGCCCAGGTAGTATCATCAATTCGAATGCGTGCATTGAAAAAATCGGGGCCTGAATCATAGTTTGGCCTACCCACCGATAAAATTTTTATCGGCTTGCCATCAGTAGTTTGAAGGTCTTTACTCAAAAATAACTGATGTTCCCAGATAAACTGTAAAAATTCTTCCTTCATTCTAAATCTGTTTTATCAAAGAAGAAAAATGCGCTGTTCTTCAGCATAAATTTAACAAAATAGATTCAATTTTTTGTATTTGGGTTAAAACATTACCTTAAATCCATTATTTCAATTGTCTTCCAGACAGGAATAAAGGTAAATTCTCGTCGGATATGTAAATTTTATTCTATCGAAGGAGTTTTTACCGGCTTTTGCATTTGTCTGTCAAATTGTGCCAGAAGTCCTCTTCTGCTTGGTTTTACTGGTGGATAACCTTCCTCCGTTGAGTAAAAATAATAAAGATATTCTTGTCTAATGCTTCATCATAACTTAATTATTCGTTTGATTTACGTCAAAATAGTTAACCAAAACAGCTGGTTAAAAAATAAAATCGAGCATTAATAATAGTAAATTTGAGTTATCACACTTAAATATCAATGCTTGCATGAGATAAAATTATTGGTATTTATTGTATTGTCGATGACATATTAAAAGGAATAGGGCACCAAGATGATTCGTTTATTTTAGCTTTTACCCTTGACAAACATATAGTATAAATAGCAGCCTAAATTATATTAAATTAGATTCGGGGAAAAGAAGATAAATTAATCTATTTTTGATTGTTGATAATAGCTATAATGAAAAAAGAACAAACAAATATTTCACTACTAATCAAGACAAAAGCCTGTGAACTCGGTTTTCTAAGTTGTGGAATTTCTTCTGCTTGCTTTCTTGGAGAAGAAAAGGGTCGGTTGACTACTTGGCTTCGGAAAGGTATGAATGGGGAAATGAACTATATGAAAAATCATTTGGAAAAAAGGTTAAATCCAACTCTTCTAGTCGAAAATGCAAAGTCAGTGGTTTCGGTTTTGTTGAATTATTTTCCGGCTGAAGAACAAACAGATAAAGAAGCTCCAATTTTATCAAAATATGCTTATGGTGTTGATTATCATTTTGTTATAAAAGATAAGCTTTTTGCGCTTTTTCAGTTCATTCAGAGTGAAATTGCTTCGTGTAATGGCCGGTGTTTTGTCGATTCAGCCCCTGTGCTTGACAGGGCTTGGGCTGTACGGGCCGGTTTGGGGTGGATTGGAAAAAACACCAATTTAATTTCGCCTGAATATGGAAGTTTTTTTTTCATTGGCGAACTGATCTTGGATATTGATTTGCCTGCTGATGAAAAGATTGTCAGAAATCACTGTGGAAATTGTACCCGTTGTATTGATGCCTGCCCTACCAGAGCCTTGGTTGCACCTTATGTGCTTGATGCCCGAAAATGTATTTCCTACCAGACTATTGAAAATAGGGGAGAAATTGATCCTGAATTGAGAGGAAAGTTCGCTAACCGAATGTTTGGTTGTGATATTTGCCAGGATGTTTGTCCCTGGAATTTGAAATCGGAACCACATACTGAATCAGCATTTAAGGCGGATACACAAATACTGAATATGAAAAGGGAAGAATGGTACGAAATAGACAAAGAGACATTCGATAAATTATTCCAAAAATCAGCTGTGAAACGTGCAAAACTTGAAGGACTGAAACGAAACCTTGATTTTCTGAACGAATAAAAAACAAAAGGAAGCAATTTTGCTTCCTTTTGGTGGTGCCACCAGGAATCGAACCGGGGACACATGGATTTTCAGTCCATTGCTCTACCTACTGAGCTATGGCACCATTTTTAGTCCGGTGCGGACTTCTGTAAACTTTTAATCTCGGTTATAGGTGCAACCGTTTCGCTTACGGGGTGCAAATATAGATCAAATATTCTAACTACAAAACAAAAGTTGACCCTGTAATGCTTTTTTTTTGCCTTTTTGCCGGAATGTGTTCGTTTCCATTTATTTATGAAATTGGAAAAGATGAAGGGCGATAAGGGCCTGAATGTTTTTAGCTTTTTGATGATTAATTTTGATCATTAGAAATGCAAATATCCTTTTGATTTTTAGTGAAATCGAAGCTATTTAATACTTTTGCAGTCCAAATTTTTACTCATTCAGCAAATGTTGCAAACCTTCGTTTTAAAAAATGGAATTCGTATTGTTCACCAGGAAGTTAATTCACCAGTGTCTCATTTTGGAGTGTTAATCAATACTGGTTCGAGGGATGAAGAGGATGATGAACAGGGTATTGCTCATTTTATTGAACATGTGATATTTAAAGGGACCAAGACCCGAAAGGCTTTTCATATTTTAAACCGGATAGAAGATGTTGGCGGAGAATTGAATGCCTACACGACTAAGGAAGAAACTGCTGTATATGCAACTTTCCTGAGTGAATATTATCAACGTTCTTTCGAATTGATCAGCGATATTCTTTTTAACAGTGTATTCCCGGCCAAGGAATTGGAACGTGAAAAAGAAGTAATTTTTGAGGAAATAAACTCGTATAAAGACAGCCCTTCTGAATTAATTTTTGATGAATTTGAGGAAATTTTGTTTAATGGGCATCCAATTGCCCGCAACATACTTGGTGTACCCGACCAAATAAAGAATTTCACAAAAAACAGTATTCTGAAATTTATGGACGGGAATTATCATACTGACCAAATAGTTTTGAGTTCCGTAGGTAATACAACAATGTCGAGAATTATACGGTTGTCCGAAAAGTACTTTGGCCCTGTCCCTGAGAAGAATAGGACTAAGAAGCGGCTTGATGAATATAACTATCGCCCTGAAACCAGAATTGTACAGAAAGATACTTTTCAGGCGCATTGTATAGTTGGGAATGTTGCCCCAAATGTTTATAGCTCTCAGCGAATGGCAATGGTTTTGCTCAATAATATTCTTGGCGGACAGTCGATGAATTCAAGGTTAAATATGGCTTTGCGCGAACGAAATGGCATGGCTTACAATGTAGAATCGAGTTATACGGGTTATTCTGATACTGGCGAGTTTAGTATTTATTTTGGAACAGATAAGGAAAATCTGGAACAGGCAAAAGCCTTGGTTTATAAAGAACTTCGAAAGATTCAAGATTCGTCTATGGGCATTGTCCAATTGAGCCGGGCCAAGAAACAGTTGATTGGGCAATTGGCTATTTCTGTTGAGACCCGTGAAGACTTGATGCTTTCACTGGGGAAAAGCATGTTGTTTTTTAACCAGGTTGACCTACTGGAGACAATCTTCAAGAAGATAGAATGCATTGATGCAAAGGAGATTATGGAAATTGCCAATCAGGTTTTTAATGAAGCTACAAACAGTACATTAATTTATCAGTAAAATGGCCGATTCGGTACTTTTGGAACGGTATATTCTCGATCACACTTCGCCTGAAGATGATTTTTTGAAAGAATTGGACAGAGAAACTCATCTGAAAGTTTTACGGTCGCGAATGTTGTCGGGGCACCTGCAAGGGCAGATATTGAGCATGATCAGTTGCATGATTAAGCCACAATATATCCTCGAAATAGGAACATTCACTGGTTATTCAGCTTTATGTCTGGCCAAAGGTTTATCTGGGAATGGACAGTTACATACCATTGAAATTGATGATGAACTTGAATCAATTGCTCAAAAGTATTTTGCAAAGTCGGGAATAGGTGATAAAATAATCCAACATATTGGAGATGCCCGGCAAGTTGTTGCATCGTTGGAATACACATTTGATCTTGTTTTTATTGATGCCGATAAGCGTGAATATAGCGAATACTATAACCTGGTTTTTAATAAAATATCTGTTGGCGGTTTTCTTTTGGCCGACAATATTTTATGGAATGGGAAAGTTGTTGAGCCCAATGAAGCTGATGATGAGCAAACTCGTGGTATTCTCGATTTTAATAGCCTTGTGCATAACGATAAAAGGGTTAAGAATGTGATACTTCCAATTCGCGATGGTATTATGTTGATCCAGAAGATCGCCGATAAATAATTCCCTAACATTTCAACTTTTCAGGTAAATCAAACTCAAAAAATCAAAATTTTCAATGACAGGAATGTGGATGTTTTTTAGTCGTAAATCACAGGAAATAAAAAACCACTCACAAAATTCATTGTAAGTGGTTTAAGTTGTCCTGTCAGGTCTCGAACCTGAACTCTTCTGATCCAGAATCATTTATTTATGATTATATACAGATCTGCAAAATTCATAAAGTATTGATATTCAATGATAAATTAAAATAGTTTTATTTAATTATGTTTTATATTTTACTATTTTATACTTGTTTATACGGGTTGCTAGCAGGACTTGCTAGCAGGAAAAATCTACAACAAACAGCTATTCGCTTTCCAAATTTGTTCGGGGTCAAGGTCAGCCATATAATGATGAGTTGAAATGTAATTGTTCCCATGACCCATCATTTCACCAATAACCTCCTTCGGTGTTCCAGCCCTCTTATGTGTTGTCGCAAAACAATCCCTCGATGTTTTAATACGTAAATCAACCGATAGGTGAAGTTTCTCACTGATGGCCTTCAGGTTGGAATTTAACTTTTGAAGCTCCCAATCTTTCTTGTTGTTGAATTGTTCTTCACTCATTCCTTCCTTGGCCAACCCTAAAATGTACGGACTATTCTTGTCGCCAACCTTGTTTAGAAGAGTCTGAACCTTCGGTGTGATAGGAACTATTATATCCTTCTTTTCAATCTTACGGGTGTTTTGGGTTTTCATTCTCCTGAAAACAAGGTATTTGTTCTTGATGTTTGTCCACTTCATGTTCATCAAATCGGCGTAATTCATACCATTCATGCGGTATAGTAAAGCCCAAATGTTTCGGGCGTACTCTTGTTCAGGTGAACCGAACTTCTTTAAGTCTAACACCGCTTTTATTTCTTTGTTGGACATTACGAATTTCGCTGTTCTTTCAGGACTGATGGTGTACCCAGTCTTTCCAAAAGGATACACGTAATCACTTGGGGTTAGTTTTTCTTTGTACATGAAATAGTTTATCAATCCACGAATATGTCTGAAGTATGCAGCAATGGATGACGGGGAATACTCTTCATCTTGTTTGGCTTTTTCGTACTTCAACAGAAATTCAGGGGTTATGTCAGTTATTGTTATACCAGGTTGGAAATCATCAAAACTATTGGCGGCTGTTTTATAGAGGTTCTTGGTCTTTTGTCTCATTCGAACCTTGTTCGCCAGAAACTTTGTACACAGATCAGTTAATTTCAGACTTACTTCAACAACTTCTTCTTTCTTTACCTTATCATACACCAGTTTTCTGAACAATGGTTTGTCAAAGGTCTTCATATCAGCAAAAGTACTTTCACATTTATGAAGAAATTGGATGCAGTTGTTTCGGAAATCCACACTTTTATTATCCAACGCCTTCTTTACAAACACAGTATCATACTGTTTTTCGGTTAAAGGAACGATTTTGAGGTACATAACATCCCGACCATTGACCATTACCACCGAAAGGTTGTATTTCCCGTCTTTCAACGGGACGCGGTTATCCAACTTTAAACTAAATGTTGCCATATTAAGCTGCGATAAAATCGGGTAAATCGGGAAGATCAGATTTGGTCTGTCCACCACTCAATAACCACTGGTCAATCTGTTCTTTGACGTAAAGTGTTCTTTTTCTTCCAGCCACTTTAATATGAGGGATTAATCCTCTGCTAGTCCAACAATAAATGGTGGACTTCTTGACGTGTATGTATTCACTTACCATTCCAACGTCCATGTAATTACTTGTTTCCATTATTTTATATTTAAGATTAATATTTCCTATTTGTTTTTAAATGATACACTTTTTTATCGGTGATCAGAAATTTGGAGTGCTAATTAATTGCTATCAAATGTCTGGTATATAGAATACTAAGCCAAACAATTTTTATGATCTATTTCTCTCATGGATCCTCCATACCATCCTTCCTTCCATTTAGGGGGCTGCTGGGCGGGTGAGGAGGGTGCTTCCCTTGCGCCCCGCAATTTGGTGGTCTAAAAAGGTCGGTCAATACCGTAAAAAAAATCTGCACCAAAATTTTGGGGCAATGAACATTTCGATTGAATCCATAGAAAAAATTTTGGCCAATTTTTAGACATTTACCTAACCTCATTCTGGTGAGTTCTAGCGAGGGTTCTCATCCCACCAAGTGTTCTTTGTTTAATTTTAAACGAAAGTGTCCCAGAACTCACTGGATTGGTACTGGTTGACTTTTTTCTAATTAGTTAACCCCAAACATCAAAGGGGAGGGGCTGCGCGGAATTGGGGTGGGGTTTTGGTGTTCGACCCCGCATAGATTCGTTTGCGACGAAAAATAGTTGGGATTACTTTTTCTTTTCAACTGGTAGAGCAAAATAAATCACTGGCGTTCGGTTGGAGGTTCTTTTTTTAAAATAGAATTTACCCAGTATAGAGGTCCAGTATCTGGTCCAGTAATCTCACTAGCGTTCGGTTGGAATTTTAATTTCAACCATAAAGTCCTCGCTGTTTGTAATATTCGTGCATTGAAATACCAGAATTAGTTTTAGAAATAGTAGAGGAAGAGCTAGAATAATAAGGAACAGGAACTTTTGTTTTATCAATGCCAGTTTCCTTTTTAGTGTTATCACTTATTTGTTCACTATTGTCATTTATCTCTTTTCTATTCTCTGTTTCCATTTTACTATTATCATTTGTCTGTTCTCTTTTATCAGGTTGTTTGGGTTGTTCTGGTTTGATTTGGGTTGTTTTATCCTTGCTGGCGTTTTGGTTCCCCTTGGGTGCTCCACCAAGTTTGCTATTTTCACGATTGGCCTGAACCCTTTTTTCGTATTTGTCCTTATTTACTTCAAGTCCAGGTAAAATTCCTCTCCAAACTAATCTATCGGTCTTTGTTTGAAGGTCAACTTCTTCACCCGAATGATATTTTATCAGATTGTTAATCAATCGTCTTAGTTCCTGATCGTCCAGTTCATCTATCTGGTCTTTCCAACTTAAATAGAATAAGAATGATTTCTTTTCCATGATATGTAATATTAAAAGTAAACCCCAACTGAATTCGTGAGGGGCAATTCAACGAATTTCAATTGAGGTTCTTTTGATGTTTTATGTGATATGTTTGCCCCATCACAATCAAAATATATGATCCATTTCTTAAAAAGTAAATGGTAAAATAGTCAGGAGCAGGTTTTTGAAGTGGAGATACCTGTTCCTGAAAGAGGAAAGTTGTTATGCAGCTACGTTCAAGGATTCTAAATTGCCCCCAAATTCTTTTTGAGCTTCGGTTAATATCCGTTGAGCGGTGACAATATTTTTTTCGTAAAGTTCCACCCCAACGAATTTGAACCCCATTTTTAAAGCGGTCACCCCACAGGAACCTGACCCCATAAAAGGATCCATAACAACGGTATTTTCATGTTTCGGACATGAAATGTAAAGTAGTTTCACTGGTAAATCCATTGAAAAGGTTGCTGGATGTTCTTCTTCACCCTGAACATGTTTAGTCCTATTCTGGTGAATACGGAGTTTTATGATGTTTTTATCTTCTTCAACACCAAAGAAGTTTCTAAGTGTCCCGAATTGATTAGGAATGTGGTAACTTTTACTTTTCATTCCATGTTCTTTACAACCAGTAGAAACTTTCATTTTCTTTTTGTTACCTGTCCGAATCGGATCAAAATAGTACCGTTTTGTCTTTGTGAAGTGAAGGATTACTTCATAAGCTGGATTTAACCTACGAGTGGAATTGTTCAGCGGTTTTGCGACTGGCTTTTCCCAAATGTACTTGTCAACCAAACGGATACCACGGGACATCAATTCAACAGTTAACCTGTCGATAATTCCAAGACATTGAAAATCCTGGTGTGTTTCACCAATGTTGATGAACATTGAACCTGAGTCTTTCAACCGATCAAAACATTTCATCAAAATGTCAGAAAGACGTTTTACATACTGATCGGGTGTTTTTTCCCAACCTAATTCCTTTGGATCGTTACCATATTTCCTTAATTGATAATATGGAGGCGAGGTAAAAATGGTATCCACCAATAGGTCTTCAGGTAATTCAATGGTTTCAATGTTCCCCTGAATTATTCGGAAGTTTTCAGATTTGGGTTGATAGAGGTTAATTACTGTCGGTTGAACTTGTTTTTTTGCCTTGTAGTCGGCTGCTAACGCTTTAGCCTTTTCCTTGTCATAAGAACCCTTCAGAAAATCTTTAATAATAGAAGATTCTTGTTCCATTTCTTCACCAATTCCCTCGGTCTTGATTAAGTTAATAGCTTCAATAGCACGGGCTGGTTTGACTTCGTTTTTAAGAACACGGTCAGAAAGGGATAAATCAGTCCCGTTTTCTTTTTCCCAACGAAGAATGTTTTCGATGTTGAAAACGTTGTTGCGTCCCCAGCCTTTACCACCCATCAGGGCAGAAACCAACGCAACTCGTTTTTCTTTGTCCCTTAGTGGATTTGGATTTTCTTCGTCAATCCGAAGTAAAGTTTGGATCTCGTTCTTCTTTTCACCATCAGTCTTTTCCTTACGGATGTGGTGATGGATGATGAAATCGGCAAAGGAAGTCTGTTCAGTTGGTTCAAACGGTGAAATGATGGCAGCAATTTCGTTTAAATTTAAACGATTCATAGCCATGAGCCTCAATACACCATCTATAATGATGTATTTGTCAGCTTCTTTAATAACGACAATTGGTTCCTTCTGACCAATCTCAGAAATACTTTCCATCAAGGCTTCGATTTCGGCCTCGTGATGAGTGTAGTCGTACAGCTTGTTAGTTACTTCAGAAATAACTACTTCTTCAATTTTGATTTTTTGGTAAGTGCCAACAAATGAATTTTCCATGATGAAATTGATTTAAAATTTCACCAAAGAGAATTATAAATCACTGACAATCAGGTAATTGAAATATTTCGAAAATAAAACCGAAATATTTCGGAGTTTATAAATAGTTCATTTTTTGAACTTTGGATGAACCTCGAACTGTCCATCAGGTAGTGGGACTTTGAAGATATTTTGTTGATTATTGTCCGTAATTAGATTGATTGCATAAAAATTAGAAAGGACATCTCCGAGTTTTTCTTTCAAGGCCATCCTTATTTTTGATCGGTAAGTTTCGAAGGTGGGCTTTATTCTTTCTATCTTGTCCTTGTGCTGGATCTTATTGCAACACATTTTAGTGATGGCCTTATCGTCAGGGTTACTTTTCAATACTTTATATATTTCATCGAACTGACCCTTATTGTCGCATAGTTTATTGGTGGGGATACCCTCAATCTGCTTAAGAAAACCTATGTACATAACTTTTGGAAGAGTTTCTAGCTTTATCATTCGATCACCAATATGGATGTTACCCTGCCCATCAACTATTACTTTATCCAACTTTGTCTGGCTTTGAAGTCTTCTTGAAATCACAAATTCTTTTCTGATTTCTTCTATAATACTAATGATATGGGCTAGTATAAAATCGTTTATTCCTTTATTGATTGCTCTTTGATAACATGATTCGCAAATATTGGCAGTCTGAAACTTCTTTAAAATATCAGGTTTATATCCACAAAAATCGTTTATGCACCCCAAAGGCGACATGTGAATATTGGGTTCTGAAATCACATTGTCAATATCCAATTCGATTAGTGACTGAAAGATATTTTCAACACACTGGTAAGCAATTCCAAATTTCGAATCCACAGCCGAGATTAAGTCCCACTCATCCCCTTGAATGAAAATATTTCTCTGTTTAAATGCGCTGAACCAATTCTGATTATTTCTGATCGACGAAATCAGGATGACAAAATCATTATCAGCAATCTCTTCCCTGAATTCTCTATAACCGTCAATTAAATCAAAGTATTCATCAAAAGAAAGGCTATTGATTTGGCTAATCTCTTCAAATTTCTTATTCAAACGCTTGAACTGTGTTGGTCCAAGCGGTCGCCCTTTCGAAAAATTCAATTCCCCAGGTATGCTTTTTAATAGTGCGACTATTTCTTCAAGCTTAGCTTGTGAGTATTCTGGGGTACATGTTATAGTTACATTCATATCGAATAGGTTTAGTTTCAATCAAAAATATTTAACTCAGCGAGAAAGAGCAACAGTTTGTTTAAAAATAAACGAACCATTAAATAAATCAACAAATAGGATTGAAGATTTGACAAGACCGAACACCCCAGAATATTCCAGAATGGCAGAAATATTCTTTCAAATTTTCTTCGTTTTGCATTACACTTTCCTCCAGCCCACAATATTTATATGTATGGAATACAAAAAAGCATCAACAACCGAAATCAAAAGGATAAATCCGATCGGTTCAAGAAACCCTACCAGAAAGGATAAACACATCAGAATCCGTATTACGGAGGAACAATTGACAAGGTTGATTCAACGACTTGACCAAGAAAATAAACGAAAATCAACCCTATTAAGGGAATTAATCGACCTTTATTTGAACAGAACTTGTCGGGAGGATTGGGCTGATAAGTAAGTGTTTAAATATTAGAATTATACGGTTCTGGCGTATTGAATCCAAGTAAATAACAGAACTGGTTGACAATAAACTGAAGGAAGGGATTGTACCTTCTTTAAATTAAAACGAAAAAAAATGAAAAATGAAAATGAAAACAAGATTGTGTTTCGGGAGTTGGATTTTGAGCCATCGAATCTAAGTGAAATAGAAACTAGATATTCTCGCCATATAGTAGATGAGCTTATTGAATTTCAGGATTTTATTAGGGAATTTGACATCCGAACCAATCCACAGGAATTAAGAAGGTTCATTATCCATGTTATTCGTGAATATGAAGCCTTTAACAACAATTTGATGAATCATTTCCCTGAATTTTAAAAACAGAAAGAGAAGTTTGATTGCTTATACTTCTGATGGAAGTATAAGCACCCGATTTTCTAAAATCCTTGACCAGCAACGATTCCATAAAACTATCTCATTTTCAGCAAGATTTAGCTTTTACTTAGCCTAAGAAATGCAGCAAAGTATAAGGAATTTCTCGTTCTTAGCCCCATTCATTTAAATTTAAACAAATGTCATTACAGGGTCAAAGAACAACAACAACCAGCATGGACTGGGATCAATTCAAGTCATTAATCAGTAAACTTGAACGTGACGGTGAATACAAGTACTGTTTGCTAATCGCCACAGGTGTTTTTACAGGTCTTCGAATTTCTGATTTACTACAGCTCAAATTCTCTCAATTCGAAAACACCGACATTTTAACGGTGCAGGAACAAAAGACGGGTAAAACCAGAAGAATCAAAATCAACCCTGACCTAAAAACCATTATTGATCGAATTAAGGGTAGAATGGGTATCATAAACACCGACCAGTACATCTTTTTGAATCGTTATGGAACCAAACCCGTTGACAAATCTTGGGTAAACGTGGAACTGAAGCGGATTTTTAAGAAATATGGGATCGAATTGGAAGGGAACGTTTCCAGTCACATGTTCCGTAAGACATTGGGGAATCGGGTTCTGAAACTGAATAACTATTCAAATGAATCTATCGTTTTGCTGATGGAGTTATTCGGACATTCCTCGGTGGCATTGACTAAAAGGTATTTGGGTATTCGTGAAAGAGAAATTTTGGATGTGTACGATAGTTTGAGGTTGTAAGAGGTAATTATTCATGTGGGTTGTTTTTCTTCACCCTTTTTATAAACATCTTCCACACAAAACCTTTTGCTTCGGATTCAGAATTAAACCATGTTTCAGGCTGTACTAGGTCGTGCGGGTCGATTCCTTTAAGCTCATCCAGCACAGGTTGAAGTTCAGTCTTAATTACCTGACCGATTTCTTCAACGTATAAAGAATAGTTGTTCACGAATTCTATTGCTTCCATACGGTTTAATTATTTGATAACGGCTAAGATAGGGATTTGTCGTAAACAAAAAAGGATGACCAGAGGGTCGTCCTTTTTGAAAATATTAATCATCGTGAATCAATTTCTTGATTCAGATTAAAATCCAGCTCATAGTCTCTTTTGAGCAGCTTTTCGAGAGAAGGAGAGCTTGATCTGAAATTTTGTTTGGCTAATTGAATGCTCTCATGCGCTAACTCTTTGCGCAGCCTTTTTAGCAGCAAAATCATCCTGATTTTGCTTGGCTCTTGTTTTTCTATTACTACCAACTAACTTTTAGTCAATTTCGCTGGTCTTTTTATACAATTATGAATCGGCTGGTTGTCATTGATGACAACTCAATTGATTAAATTTGTTTGGCTTACCAATTTTTAAATTATTTGGACGAAGAAGATACAAAATAGAGAACCTCAAAATAGCATAGAAGCCAAACAAAATAGAGACTAATCCCCAGACTCGTCAGAAATCTAGTAAAATAAAAATGGGTTCTTCACTTTTTCACAATTTTGAATGATTCGCTATTTATATTTAACAAATACGTTCCATAAGGCTGACTGCTAAGATCGATTACCTCAGTAGCTGAATTGCTGGTTATTGTCTTGATCAATATTCCATCGACTGTATAAATCGAAATTCGGTTCTCCTGATCTTCCCTTAATCCTTCAATTTTCAATATTCCAGACGTTGGATTCGGGTATGTCGTAAGATTTTTACCTGTAATATCTGCTATTCCCGTTTTTATGACATTCTGAACTATAACACTTACATAAGATGCGGGTGAATCTATCAAACCGTCATTGACAATCAATGAGAAACCTAAAGTTGTATTTTCTTTTACTTCTGGTGCGATGAAGGTAGGATTAGGTGAAGAAATTGAACTTAGTGTAATTCCGACAGGGGCTTTCCACTTGTATGTAAGTAAATTTCCATCGGGATCAAAAGAACCATATCCGTCCAGAATAATGTTTGTTCCCTCATTTACTTCTTGATTTGTTCCAGCGTTTGCTATTGGAGGTGTATTTGTAATTAGTATTTCCTTAATCGGTGAATACTCACTTTGCCCAAACTCGTTTGTTGCATAAGTTCTGAAGTAGTATGTTCCTGTATCAGGGATTGACAAGGAAAATTTGTTTTTTGAAGATTTAATCGTTTGAAATTTAGAATTAAACAAAGAATCCTTGGAATATTCTAATACATATTCTGAAACATCTTGCGCCGAATCAACCAACATCAGGATATAATCCTTTTGATCATAGGTTGCAGGTACTTTTTTTGATTGATTTGAATTAATACTTAAAATTTTTACAGGCTCTGGAGCTAAAAAAGCTTTAACTTGGGCATTATCAATAAAGGCTTCTCCTTTTATCCCGTATGTGGTTATCATTAGAAAATTATTCTTACTCGTATTAGATACATCCTCATTTGTATCAATATCAATATAATGGCTTTCAAAACCGCTAGTTTTAGAGTTTAATAGGCCAGATAATCGTAAGGAATTACTGAATTTAGCTCCGAAATGTAAGCCTGTGCCAAAAACAGTATTCGGACAAGTTTCAAATTGTTTATTAATCAATACATCTGCTGAAACTCTATATTTTCCTTTAAACGGTTCATAATAACTCTGTGAATAATCAATCGTTGGGAAATCCTTATCTGTAAAATTACCGCATGATTCAAAAGAAGAATGATCAAATTTCAATGAATAATTACCTGCACTTTTATTAAGGGAATCTCTCGTCGCAGATAATAGAGAATTATATTGTCCTCCGTAATATTCTATACTCGAACTTGAATTATTAGGGTAAGTGTTTGGTTTAGATTCAAAGGAATAGTCATTAATTAAATTGCCACGATAGTTGTAAATTATCTGTTCACTATTGACAGAACTTGTTCCATCGGTAGCTTTAACCCAAAATTTAAAGTCAAATTTTCTATTCTTTATAAAAAAATAATCCTTTTTAGAAGTCAATAAAAGTTTTGTTTCATTACCAACATTCCCTTCATAAACAGAATATTCTATTTTTGAATTTAACTTGCCTGACAATGCTTTTATTCGTACTAAAGTTGAATCTTTCGTGTAAAAACCAAATACCTTTTTGTCCTGTGCGAAGAATTTAGTTTTCAAGTTGGGTAAATCGGCGATTGAAGATTCTACCCGTGAGTCATTTAGTGGCATTTTATATCCTTTTGAAAAAAAAGGTTTAAGATTGACATTCACAGTTCTGCTCGTTGCAATGCAAAAATTTGTATAGGCTTCCTGTATATCATTATTTGTATCTGGAAGTTTATATAACTCTTCGTAAAATTTATTAATAAAATTAATGCCATTATCATACATTAATTTTTCAAGTAACCCAGAGTTGAAAAAAGGTCTAAAGCCAGTATCTCCGTATGCGTTTGGATACCATGAGTTTTGATAAACATCAGAAATTGTTTTCGGTATTGTATCCAGAATAAATTCATTTGCACGACTAACCAAATCTGATTTATATCCTAACTCATTTTCATATTGGTCTTTCATATATAAACCCAAATAGTAAATGGCATTAAGATACCCAGTTGTTGCAAATGGTTCGGGCATCCAGAATTGCCCCACCGATAGTTTCTGGTCAATACTACTGTTAAAAAAATTCCGACCCATCTCGTAATAGGCAACCTTTAATGCAGCCCCATTCTTTAAATATTTAATGTTGTTATAAATATTTATCCATTGTGCATCACCCACTTCAATCCCCATCGTTCCAACATTTGCACATCCTGCGCCACATGAATTATTTACAAATGCGACATATCCCTTGCCATTGAATAAGCTGCCTGGATTAGGATATTTTTTTGCTATTCCGTAGTAAAAATTCCAAACTGAATCGAGCATATTAGTCATCACAGTTAACGTTTCATCGTCATGTAATAAAGTATCTGTGATTAATAAATTGACCGATTTACCTTCATACAGAAGCATCTTGTAGTCATCGCCAACGAATGAATGATATTTATATGTCTTTGGTGTAATAACCTTAATTTGAGAAAAGGCAGTGGTGGCGATTATGCAAAGGAAAAGTAACACATTCTTTTTCATATTTCTGTTGAGTTAGAATAAAACCGAAATGATCATATATGATAACCTATAAGCAAATATAAAATAAAAAATTCGTTGTCATATATGACATCGGATGAGTTTTCCTGAAATTTCTAAAATAATTGGTCAAAAAATCAAGGCGTTAAGGCTTGAACGAAAGATTTCGCAACAAGACTTAGCAGCCATTTGTAATATAGAAAAGTCGAACTTGGCCAGAATTGAATCAGGAAGGACAAATCCGACCGTCGGAACATTGGAAAAAATCTGTCAAGCTCTAAATGTTCCTATTTCAAAACTATTTGAATAAAATTAGTGGGTTAATCCTCTCAGAAATTTTAGTAATCGTTGCGATTGTCATATATGACAACTGGATCGTTGTAATTTGTTTGGCTCGATTCTGACGGAAAAAATTTCAAGGCTAAACAAAAAGAAGAGTACTTTCAAACTCTTCAAAGATCGAACAAATTTAAAATGGCTCCTTCAATTGAAATTCAAATTCCGTTTATTTTTAAACAAAATCACAAGAAGAACCGATTCGGTGGGCGAACAATTTGAGTCGGTACGGGGTGTCGGTTTGACAGAAACTTATAGTTGAACTAAAGACCTGATTACGTTGATTAAACAGACTATTTTAAGGGAATCAGACCATATTGGTATTAAAAACGTTGGTATATTAAAAATTAAAAAAGTGAGGTCTAAGAACTACTCGTTTTCCAGCATCATTAATAATAGCAATCAGCCCGTGAAAAGATTCACTTGTCAATCTGTACTTTTCTCCAACGGTAAGATATTTTGAATTTGTCCCACCGATATATTCTATATAGTCGTTTTTCTTTAATTTGAGCAATCGTTTTGCTTTAGCTTTATTTTCCTGTATTTCATACAAGTCAATAGTTTTTTTAGCTAGGCGAATTTGTTCTTCTGCTTCTTCAAATTGTTTGATTGCCTGTTCGTATTGATGTCGATTAATCATAAACCAAAATTAAAATATTGATTTTAATTTTCCAGCAAGATTTAAAATTAAAATTACACATCCGTTTGAATTCGATTCAACGACAACACTACCAAGTAATCCGTTTATTTTTAAACGAAAGTCTTGAGTTGAACCGATGAAGATTTTCTGGCCAATAATATAACTCGATGACAGTTAACAGAATTAGTCTGTGGATATTGCAAAGAAACTGAAAAGACGCTATCTTGTTTGAAGAATCTAAACGGTAAAAGAATATGAAAATAACTGGAATTGCCATAGATACACAACCTTTAATTGTCCCTGAGAAGGCTAACTCAACAAATTGTTATCACGCATTTATGGTGTATTGTATTAATAAATACCCCAATCAAATTAGAAATTCAGAAACATTAAAGAAGTGGTTCAAACTTTCACCAAACTATCCAGACTTCAATAGAGCCATAAATTACAAACGAATTCATGGATGCAACGGACTCTATTACACTGATTGGAGAAGTACAAAGCAAAAAGAAAGTGTCATGGTGCGGATAGCAAATGAATTGAATTTTGAGTTAACCTTTCAAAAGGTAGAATAGCGATCTATTTATGCTAGTTTGGTACTTTTCAGTAATATTCTCAATATAGGAAATGAACCAACTTTGGAAGTGGTCAATTCAAGTAGGTTCTGTTTAGAATTTAAACTCCGTTTATTTTTAAACGAAATCCAATGATGAACTGATTAAGATTTTGTGGTCATTCTGCAACAATTTTCACAACAGAATTCATCGGATTTTTGGAAAGTGCTAGCAATTGTGCTCGCAAGAAAAGAAAAACCACCTACGAAATAAATCGTAAGTGGTTGATTATCAAGTTGTCCTGTTAGGTCTCGAACCTAAACTCTTCTGATCCAGAATCAGACGTGTTGCCAATTACACCACAGGACAATTTTCAAACTTTAGTGTTGACCTACCAGGGCTCGAACCTGGACTCTTCTGAACCAAAATCAGACGTGTTGCCAATTACACCATAGGTCAATCTTTGCTTATCTTTCCTTTAAAGACGGGGCAAAAATAAGAAAAATATTTTTCCACAACCTATTTTTGTGTAATTTTTCACCTTGCCTGAAGCAAATGTTACTACTATTCATTTTAGCAAAATGTTTCAGGTTAATTATTGCTTTTAAACAACTTATTGTATTTAAATTGATTGTTAAAAATGCTTCTTTAATTTTTGTAATTTTCAGTCTTGCATAAAGGTGATGTATTTTTGTGACTTTAGAAAGCGGATGATAAAGTTTTTTAGGTATATCACTTTCTTTATTAATCTGTTAGGTAATATATTAATAAATATCTGTTATGAAAGAATTTTTTCAGGAAAACAAAAAAATTGCCAAGACAATCACCGAAGTCGCTGATTTGGCAAATTATCTTTGGCAAAAAGGTTGGGCAGAACGTAACGCCGGAAATATTTCGGTAAATCTTTCCGAGTTAATGGGTGAAACTCAGTTTGAACTGGAACATTATCCGATGTTTGAACTGGAAAGAAGTTACGAAGCATTGTCTGATCTTTACTTTTTTGTTACGGGAACCGGGAAACGAATGCGCGACTTAGCCATTAACCCAATGAAAAATGCCTGCATCATCAAAATGAACAAGAAAGGTAATGCTTACCACATCATTTCGATGAAAAAAAGGAATTTGTACAATTTTCGTCCCACGTCTGAATTGCCAACTCACCTGGCAGTACATAATTTACTGGTTTCTTCTGGTTCCAAAAACCGTGCAGTTGTTCATACACATCCCAACGAACTTGTTGCTATGACTCAAATTCCGAGATTCCAGACTGCTGATGTGTTGAATAAGACCTTGTGGGGAATGCATCCTGAAGCTTTTGTATTTGTTCCGCGTGGAGTATATATGGTTCCGTATATTTTGCCTGGGAGCCATAAAATTGCAGACGCAACAATTAAAGGATTTGAGCAGGGACATGACGTGGTTATATGGGAGAAACATGGAGCATTTGCAATTGGAGAAACAGTTTCTGATGCTTTTGATATGATTGATATTTTGGCTAAATCGGCTCAGATTTGGTTTATGGCCATGCAAACGGGTAATGAACCTGAAGGCTTGAATAATAGTCAATTGCAGGAACTGAAAGATGCTTTCCTAAAAAAGTGATTGGTTTACTTAAGGATATTGAAGCAGGATGTTTTACAGAATGTCCTGCTTTTTAATTTCATAAAGTTTTGGTAGTAGTTTTCGTGCACGCGATGTTAATCCGGCAGAATAATGATATTCTAGTTCATTTTCAATCAACTCAATTAATTCTCCTGCAAAACCAGGCTCCTGTAATGCTATTTCGAATAAAACCTGCATGGCATGTACTCTTACGGCAATTGTTTCAGAGCTACTAATGAAAACATCCAAACAATAATTGAGCAACAAGGCTTCATTTTCTTCAGCAATTGGATGCAGACTTATTAATTTTAAAAAATGCCTCTTTTTACCGTGGTTGTTTGTTGTAAGTACAAATTGAGTGATTTCGTGGAGGTACGGTATAACTATTTCAGGTTTTTTTTCATGAATCTTATCTGTTATCCAAGCTGCACGCCAGTTTTCTGCAAGCGAATCATCCATCGCTTTTTTTAGGATAGATTTGAAATGTTCAGGATGATCTGAAATAAATTGGACTAAAAGAGAAATATTCTCCCATGATTGGATCATGCTATATATATCGTCTTCTGTCATTCTGTTTTTTTTGTGAAATTTTATGGATAAAGATAAATCAACTTCATTGTGATTTTCTTTTTCTTTGATAAATAAACGTGATTTCTTTTTTTGATTAATTAGTGATTGTAAATGATTAAAGTTACGTGTGGTATTATCATTTTGGACGCTAAGATACTGGCTGTTCAGCATGGGCCTAATAGTTATTTGCCAATGAAATGGGAATTCCCGGGAGGAAAAATAAAGTATGACGAAACAGCAGAGCAGTGCGTTATTCGGGAATTACAAGAAGAATTATTGATTTATACTGAATTACTAAGCAGGCTCGATAGTGTTGAGTTTCAATATCCTGGGAGGCAAATTGAACTAATCCCTTTTGTTTGCAATATAATTTCGGGAGAACTGACTTTAATCGAACATATAGCGAAAAAATGGTTCTACCTTGATGAATGGCAAAGTTTTGATTGGGCTGAAGCTGACAAAAAGCTGATAACGAAAAATTTTGAACAACTAACACAAATTACAAAATATTGCTATCGAACCAAATGAGGGAAAATCATGACAAATGCCACAAAAACGGCAGTCCAGCTTAGTATTGAAAGGACCATATAAGGTTTCGCCATTTTGTGTTTTGAGTAATATTTGTTAAGGAGAAATGCGCCAATTGGAATACTTAGAATTACAGGCGACAATACAACAATTCCTAATAAACCATATTTAGCCTTGAACGATACGATAAACCGATTTCTTTTAGAAAATATCCGCTCGCCGGTTATTTTTTTACGCCAGTTAAGTAACTGTCTGAATTTGAGTCGTATTGGTCGAGGAGCATGCCGGCGAATAAAAGTTCTCAGGTAATGAACCCGTTTTACTAAATAGCCACTTAAATAATAGAAAAAGAAAAATCCTGCAATTCCTCCTAAAGTAACTGCTAATAGGGTTTGTACAAAATTTAATCCGATTAACAAAGCTATAGGAAAAGTAAAAACATACTTAACAGTAGCTAACAAAAAAACCTGAATTATTTTAAAAACTCCAATCATCTCTTCTTCCGTAAATTCTATTCGAACGTCAAAGGTCGCTAAAATGTTGTGCCGATGTAATGCTATTAGTCTGATATTTAGATTTATTAAGATATTTTAATTTTTAACTTCCGTTTTTGTTTTGTTAACAACTTCTGTTTTGCCTTTCTGAAGCCAGAAACAGTAAGTTGGACTCCTCAATTTTACTGAACGCCAATTCGAGCAAATTGATTAATATTTCGATAACATTAATGAGTAAGTAGAGAAACGCAATCAAAATCCGTAATTATTGTGGATTTAAACACCGGGAATGTTGATGCCCTTTATTTTTCGGTAAAGATCTAGGGCATACAAATCAGTCATTCCTGATACAAAATCAACTACCGATTGTATTTTTTCATAAGTGGAAGTAATATCTTTCCCAAACTGAGCCGGAATTAGCTGAAGCATTTTACGTGATACCCCTTCTTTCGGGTGTAGAATTGCTTCGGTAAATACTTCGAGTAATGTTCCAATAATTTGGTAGCCTGATATTTCTATCTCAACAACCGATCTGTCGTTATATATATTACGAATGCTAACCTTTTTGATTTCTTTCATTGCTTCTTGCGAGGTTTGAGGCACGCAATCGATTAATGGCGTTTGAAATTTGCCTGCCATAATCTCATCTTGTTTTTTAATGAAAACATCGACACATTGCTTTACTAACTTGCCTATGACGCTGGCGCGCAAGTATGCAATTTGCTCGTTCGGATCACTGACGAAGTTGAATGTTTCCTTTATTCGGTTAATTTGTTTGATTTCGGTTTGCGGATCAAAAAAACTCATTAACAACGAATATGTATGGTCGAAGCTATGTATTTTAAGTTTGTGGGCGTCTTCCAGATCCATCAGCTGATAACAAATATCGTCGGCGGCTTCAACCAGGAAAACTAGTGGATGGCGCGCAAATTTCAGTGGGCCAGCTGATTCCTGTATTAATCCCAGTTCATTGCCAATTTTTCCGAATATTGATTTTTCCGACTGGAAGAAACCAAATTTAGGTTTTGTGGTAAATGTCGATTCGTACGGATATTTTACAATTGAAGCCAATGTGGTGTAGGTTAAAGCAAAACCGCCTTCACGGCGACCAGCAAACTGGTGGCTTAAAAGCCTGAAAGCATTTGCATTACCATCAAACTGAATGAAATCTTTCCATTGTCCCTCAGTCATTTGGTTCTCTAGGTTCAAACTGTTGCTTTTCTTGAAAAACTGCGAAATGGCATCTTCTCCTGAATGGCCAAAGGGTGGGTTTCCCATATCGTGAGCTAAACATGCTGCCGATACAACCGACCCAATTTCCTGAAAAAGAGGGTTGTCGATATTCATTTTTTCTTGTTCTGCATTTTCAATAAACAAACTACCCAGCGATCGGCCTACGCTGGCTACTTCAAGGCTATGGGTAAGCCGGTTGTGTACAAAAATACTCCCGGGAAGCGGAAAAACCTGGGTCTTATTTTGCATTCGGCGGAAAGGCGATGAGAATATAATTCGGTCGTAATCGCATTGAAATTGAGTGCGATTATGCTTTTCTGATACTTTATATTTCTCCTGTCCCAGGCGTGTATTCGATAACAGTTGGTTCCAATTCATTACTTTCATGCTCGTTTAAAATGTTTGAGTCCGGTAATTGTTCATTTCTTTGTCGGCTTTTCGGGCGTTTGGGTAGCAATGCTCAAGCAACAGCCAGAATTTTTCTCCATGATTCTTTACAACGGTGTGCGCCAATTCATGAAGCAAAACGTAGTCGATTAAATGTTCGGGAATGCGCATCAAATGAAGGTTTAAATTAATGTTGTTAACAGAAGAACAACTACCCCAGCGTGTAGAGGCATTTTTTATGCTTACGTTCTGATATTTGAAACCATGTCTATCTGCCAGTTCCTGCAAACGCTTGGGGAGATAAATTTTGGCTTCATAACGCATCACATCAATCAATGTTTTCTTTATAAACTCCTGAATCCTTGGTTGTTCATGGTTAATCCACTCAGGAATAATTACCTGGATAACACCATTTCCTACCCGATTGTAAACTTTATTTGTATTGGTTTTTGTAATTGTGAGTTTATGAAACCGGGTCTTGAAATCGCTTTCAGGTGAAAAAATAGTCGATTTTTTCAGAAGTTTAAGCTTGTGTTTATGAATCCAATCGGCTTTCGATTCAACAAACCGAATAGCTTCACGAGCAGGTATTGATGGCGGCATCGAAACTACAATTTCTCCATCAGATTTAATGCTTAGCCGAATTCGGGTCGAATGCTCATTAACTGCGAGAGTTACATCTCCAATCTGCTCAATATGTATGCTTTTTGAAGCCATTCAATAGTGTCGATTATTGCGCTAAAGTAATTCAAAAAGCATTTCAATATTTATACATTCTATGTTGAGTATTTTCCGAACTTAAAATTCATGTTTCCAAACATATCTTATCAGCACAGTACAGCATTGTAATGATCGGTAGTTATTGTATTTTTACTTTCAATTAATTCTTCATTAATTTCTAACCTAAACTTCGCGAAATGAAAAAAGTAACCTTGATTATTTGTTTGATTACCCTGTTTCTCCAGGGAATTTTTGCTCAAAAGAAACTCGGAAGTGAAACCGACCAACAGAAAAAAGAGCGAATGGCCTGGTGGGTGAACGACCGCTTTGGTATGTTTATTCACTGGGGGTTGTATGCTCTTCCTGCACGGCACGAGTGGGTGAAAAATCAGGAACGAATTACGACAGAAGACTACCAGAAATATTTTGATAATTTTGATCCCGACTTATTCAATCCTCGTGAATGGGCGAAAATAGCCAAAGCTGCTGGTATGAAATATGCTGTTATTACCTCGAAGCATCATGAAGGCTTTTGTTTATTTGATTCGAAATACACCGATTATAAAGCTACAAATACACCAATTGGACGAGACTTGCTGAAAGAATGGGTAGAAGCGTTTCGTGCAGAAGGACTTAAAGTTGGTTTTTATTACAGTTTGATCGATTGGCATCATCCCGATTTTACAGTTGATCGTGTGCATCCGCAAAGAACTGACGACAAGGCAAAACTTGCAGAATTGAATAAAGGCCGTGATATGAATCGGTATCGCGAATACCTGCACAACCAGGTGCGTGAACTGCTTACCAATTACGGAAAAATAGATATTCTTTGGCTTGATTTTTCGTATCCGGGCGAAAATGGGAAAGGCGCAAAAGACTGGGATTCGGAAAAACTTCTGAAAATGATTCGCCAACTTCAGCCGGGTATTATTGTTGACGATCGTTTAGACCTGAAAGAATACGATGATGGATGGGACTTTACAACACCCGAGCAATATAAAGTGTCGAAGTGGCCAGAAGTAAATGGTAAAAAGGCTTATTGGGAAACTTGTCAAACCTTTAGCGGGTCATGGGGTTATTACCGTGATGAAACTTCGTGGAAGGACACTAAACAATTGCTCGGTTTATTGATTGAATCGGTAAGTAAAGGTGGAAACCTTTTGCTGAATGTTGGCCCTACTGCCCGTGGAGCTTTCGACGAACGTGCCAATAAAGCCCTTGCTGCTATGGGCGAATGGATGAAATGGAATAACCGTTCAATTTATGGTTGTACTCAAGCGCCTGACGGATATAAAGTTCCAGACAACACGCTTTTGACTTATAACCCAAGAACCAATAGGCTTTATGTTCATTTGCTCGATTATCCTTTGCAAAACCTTGTTCTACCTGGATATGCAGGAAAAGTAAAATACGCTCAGTTTTTACATGATGCTTCTGAAATTAAGTTTTCGCAGCGAAACCGTGAAGATGAGAATGCCAACGACCTAAACCTGAATTTGCCAGTACTAAAACCCAATGTTGAAATTCCTGTCATTGAGTTGATGTTAAAATAGTTATTGTAAAACAAAAAGATGAAGGCGATTCACTCAAAATGGGTCGCCTTTATTTTTCTGGTTTTATGAAATTCAGGAACCTGAACTTTCTGTTGAGTGTTATGGCGAGCCTCAGAAATGTTGTTTCCCATGATTGTCGTGACAACCAGAAATGATTGATACAATTCGTTAAGTTCGTTATAGGCTTCTCTTGAAGCAACATCTTATTCCGATTTAAAATCGAAATTTAAACCAGAATAAAATCTATTTTTTTCGGAATCGTCGTTCTTTGGCTTTGTCTTTGGGTGGATTTCTTTTTTCCTTCTTTTGACCAGGCTTGTGTTTCTTTTCATGAAAAGCGCCTTTAAAGGTTGGGTCCGAAGTGCGTTTTTGTCTGTCTATTTCTCTAAGTTGTTCCTGCCGCTCATCTTTTTTTGTTTCCTGAATATCCAAATCTTCAGGTAAATCAAGCCTTTTTATCTCCATGCGGATCAATGCTTCAATTTTTCGAAGATTAAGTTCTTCAGCCGGATTGACCAACGAAATGGCTGTGCCGGTATTGTTTGCACGGGCCGTACGTCCAATACGGTGCACGTAGTCCTCGTGGTTTAGCGGAAGGTCGAAATTAATGACATGACTTACCAATTCCACATCAATTCCTCGGGCCGAAACATCGGTGGTAATCAGTATTCGGACCACTCCGCCCTTAAAGGCATTGATGGCGTTTAGGCGGGTACTTTGCCCTTTGTTCGAGTGTAATATGCGTTTTTCGCCTTCCGAACGTCGTTTGATGATTTTGAAAACCATCTCGGCATTTTCCTTGGTCCCAACAAAAACAATCACACGGCTGAATGTTTCTTCGTCGCGTAACAAGTAGTTGATCAGGTTCAGTTTTGTCTGAAAATTCGGAACCTGGTAATAAAACTGATTGATGAGCTCTGCTGGAGTGGCAGAAGGTGCAACTTCAACCCGTTCAGGGAAATCGAGAAATTCGTGACTCATCGATTCAACCTTTTCGTTGAAGGTTGCCGAAAACAAAAGGTTTTGGCGTTTTACCGGAAGAACTTCCAGAAAATTACGGATTTGTGGAATGAAGCCCATATCGAGCATACGGTCGGCTTCGTCAATAATCAGCGTTTTTACTTTTTTAAATGAAACAGCCTCGGCACGGTACAAATCCCATAGGCGGCCAGGGGTGGCAACCAATATGTCTATTCCAGGTTTTATCAGTTCGGCATGTTTGGTCCAACCTATACCACCATAAACTGTAGCCGAGCGAATGTTGGTAAATTTGGTCAGGTCCGCTAAATCTTCGCCAACCTGAATAGTCAACTCTCGCGTTGGCGCCAGAACAATTGCCCGGGGATCGTTCCCTTCAGCTTTAACCAGTTTCATGATTACCGGAATGAGATAGGCCGCAGTTTTGCCAGTTCCGGTTTGAGCTATACCCAATACATCGGCGCCCGAACGGATCATCGGTATTGCTTTCTCCTGGATGGGAGTAGCTTCTGTAAAACCCAGTTCTTCAATTGCTTTTAAAATCGATTTGCTTATCTTTAAATCTTCGAATGTTGCCATGCTGCAAAGATAGTGGAGTATTCCGATTTATTTCAATCGATACATTTTACCGGGTAAACTCACCACAATTCCTTTAAATTCCAGTTCAAGCAATATAGCTGAAACTTTGCTCATCGGGAGTTTGGTCTCCAACATAATTTCATCAATAAAATGGTCGCCATTTTTGAGCAAATCAACCAGTTTTTGTTCTTCAGAAGTTAACTCTATAAATAAAGAAGCCTGGACTGCTTTAACCGAAGAAGTTTTAATGTCCCAGTTCATGGCTCTTTCAATGTCGGAGTGGCTTTCAATCAAAATGGCTTCATTAAGTTTGATGAGTTTATTACATCCGCGTGAATACACATCAGAACTTCGTCCGGGGAAGGCAAAAACATCACGGTTATATGAATTGGCAATGTCGGCAGTAACCAAAGCGCCACCTTTTTCGGCTGATTCGACCACAATGGTAGCGTCAGCCATTCCGGCGATGATACGGTTCCGGCGAAGAAAGTTTTGCCGGTCGATTCGGGTTTCGCTTGGAAAATCGGAAATTAGACCACCGTTTTCCATCATTTTTTTTGCAACCGGGGCGTGAAGCGATGGGTAAATTGTATCGAGTCCGTGTGCAAGAACTCCAATGGTCGGAACATTATATTTTAAGCATGATTTATGTGCCTGAACATCGATACCATAAGCCAGTCCGGAAATAACCACAATTCGGTATTTACTTTCCGAAAAGCCTTTTATCATTTCGTCGCAGGCCTCTTTCCCGTAGTTTGTAGCGTTGCGCGTACCAACAACCGATATTATGCGGGTTTCATTAATGTTTGCATTCCCTTTGTAATAAAGGATGATTGGTGCGTCGGGGCAATTTTTTAATCGGGTTGGGTAATTTTCGTCCAAGTAAAAATAGGTTTGAATATTGTTTTTTCGAATGAACTCAATTTCTCGTTTAGCGTCATCTGTTACATTTTGATTGATAATGCGGTGGGCGTTTATCTCTCCAATACCGGGTATTTTTAGTAAGTTTTTTTCTTTTTCATGGAAAACACCTTCCACGCTTCCAATGTATGCAATAAGGTTTCGTGCTGTAACCGAACCAACCCCCGGAATGAGAGAAATAGCAATTTTGTAGAGAAGATCGTTTGGGTTTTCCATAAGTAGAAGATAGTAAGTGTGTTATTTGCCACCAAGGCACAAAGAGCCAAAGAAACACAAAGAGTTAAGAAATAAAGCGGCGAATACCATCTTTGATAAGAGGAACATCGAAGTTAATCAAGTAGCCCAATCTTTTGCCCGTCAGTTTTAAGTGACTTAAAATCTGTGCTTCCCATACCGGATTTACAGTTTCAACAGCTTTGAGTTCGCAAATTACGAGATCATTCACCAAAACATCAAGTCGTAATCCTTCATTAAAAATCAAATTGTCGAAGGTGATAGGGATATTTAATTGGCGTTTTACGTCACAGCCATTTTTTGTCAAAACATGGCAAAAACAAATTTCATATATTTTCTCCAACAAGCCTGGACCTAATTCTTTATGAACTTTGTATGCCGCATTTACAATGGCTTTGCCAATTTTTTCTTCTTCACTGGACAGAGGAGAATAACTTCTTTTGAGGTCAATCATGGTGTTTTATGATTTTTATACTTGGTGCCACTTCGAGGTTTTGTGTCTTGGTGGCAAATTGTTGTATAAAAATACGAAATCGCTACATCAAATTAAACACCTAATTTATTCTTTTTCATAATTTCAATCAGGGTAAGCCTTATTTTTTCAATTTCTGCATTGCTTAAAGCGGCCAGACTAACGGGCGGATATTCAGCAATACCACGTTGTGAACGAATTGCTATGGTTAAATCAGAAAAACCTAACCCTTTTTCGATCTGGAAATTAAGTAGCGATTGATGTGGAAATTCGATTGTATTGTAGTTCCTTCCTAAGATGGAAATAACGGGGTAATACCTGATTGTCACCTTGTTATTTTCGGTACTAAAAGAGATGTAGCAAAAATTGCCGGATAAGAATAGAATGACAAAAAATGCAAACACAATGGCAAGGATTATTACGGCCAATTCGTATTTGTACCACAGCAGCAATTGTCCGCCTGCAACTGCCAGTATCCCGGTAAGTATGAAAAAACGTTTGATGCTTCCTGCTCTTTTTTTGTTCGATAACTCCATACAAAATGTTAAAACTTTAAATAATTAGTGCGTCGCGACTACGGTTTATTAGTTTAGTCAAAATAATTTACCTTTGCCTTTAGTGAAATCAGAACGCTCATGGCAAACTCAAAAGTACATTCAAATATCGTTTTTTCACGGCAGATTGATGCCGAACTTCGAAAAATAGTTCAAAGGTATCCAGCAGGAAAAGTTTTTTTGCTAACCGACAATGTTGCTTCTGCTTATTGTTTGCCATTGATCCAGCAAGTGATTGACGATTTTTCGATCAAAACTTTTGCCATTGGCGCTGGCGAAGAAAATAAGAATATTCAATCGATTGTTGAGGTGTGGAATTTTCTGAGCAACAACGGAGCCGATCGAAAGTCATTGCTGATTAATATTGGTGGTGGTATGTTAACCGATTTAGGAGGTTTTGCTGCCTCTACATTCAAGCGTGGATTGGATTTTGTGAATATTCCTACCACCTTGCTGGCCCAGGTTGATGCTTCGCTGGGCGGAAAGACGGGCTTCAATTTCAACGGGCTGAAAAACGAAATTGGTGTTTTCATGGAGCCTAATTCGGTTATCATCAATACCGATTTCCTGAAAACCATCGACCGCGAAAATTTCCTTTCGGGATATGCCGAAATGCTGAAACATGGGCTGATCCGCAGTCGCGAGCATTGGGACGAACTGCTGGCTTACGATATGGAAAACATCGACTATGAAGCGTTGCAGGAAATTATCGCGCATTCGGTTGCTGTAAAAGAATGGCATGTGCTGAACGACTTGACGGAACAAAATATTCGTAAAGCATTGAATTTTGGGCATACCGTTGGCCATGCCTTTGAAAGCTATACTTTGAAATCCGGAAACCCAATATTGCATGGATATGCAGTCGTTTATGGCATGATTGCCGAATTGTATTTGTCGGCCAAACAGTGCGGATTGGGAGCCGACGAACTGAATAGCATTTCGGGTTGGATGATTGCCAAATACGGAAAGTTCGAAATTCAGGAAAGCGATTTTGAACCGTTGTACCAACTGATGACCCACGACAAAAAGAACGAAGGCAAGCGAATCAACTTCACCTTAATCCCTGAAATCGGGAAAGTTGAAATCAATGTCGATTGCTCGAAAGAGCAGATCATCGAAGCACTGAATTTTTACAAACGTTTCGAGTTACGTGATCCGGGTTACGGGTTAAAAAACAACTCGTAACTCGCAACCCGCAACAATTTAAAAATGAAATACCTCGTTTCAAAACCAGATAAAACCCTTAAGGGAAAAATTGTTCTGCCTGGATCGAAAAGTGTGGCTAACCGTGCGCTGATTATTCACGCGTTGAGTTATAGTCCATATTCGATTGAAAACCTGTCGGACAGCGACGATGTTCGGGTAATGAATGCTGTTATAAATTCTAACTCGAATTATTTCGATATTGGTCACGCCGGGACAGCCATGCGTTTCCTTACGGCATTCCTATCGCAAATAGTAGGAGAGTGGACGATAACAGGCTCAGACCGTATGAGACAACGTCCGATTGGTATTTTGGTTGATGCGCTGAATAAATTGGGAGCAAGAATTGAATATATTGAGAATGAAGGTTTTCCGCCGCTTAAGATATATGGTTCGCATCTGAAAGGAGATATTTTGGAACTTGATGGTAGTATTAGTAGTCAATACATTTCGGCATTGCTGATGATTGCTCCAACCATTGAAGGCGGTTTAACCCTTCGACTGAAAAACAAGATTACTTCGCGCCCTTATATCGACATGACGCTAAAGCTGATGGAGCAATTTGGCGTGCAATCGGTGTGGAAAGGAAGTGAAATACGCATTGCTGAGCAAACCTACAAAGCGCGACCATTCTCCGTTGAGGCCGATTGGTCGGGTGCCTCGTATTGGTACCAGATGGCCGTAATGGCCGACGAGCTTAATCTGGAACTGATTGGCTTGACTACTGAAAGTTTGCAGGGAGATGCGCAGATTGCCAAATGGTTTCAGGAATTGGGAATCGACACCGTTGCCACCGAAAAAGGCTCGAAGCTGGTGAAAAACGGGAAAGCTTTGCCCAAAAAGCTAAACCTCAATTTTGTTGAAAACCCCGATGTGGCGCAAACCTTTGCCGTTTTGTGCGTGATGAAACAGATTCCGTTTCATTTTACCGGACTGGAAACGCTGAAAATAAAGGAAACCAACCGCATTGCCGCGCTTCAGGACGAATTGGCCAAATTCGGCGCAAAAATTACCGAACCGGCTCACGGCGAACTAAGCTGGGACGGCACATTCCCGATCGAAAAGCAGGCCGTTCCTGAGATTGAGACCTACCACGATCACCGCATGGCATTGGCTTTTGCCCCAGCTTGCCAGGTTTACGGGCCAGTTGCGATTCTCGATCCGATGGTCATCACCAAATCGTATCCAAACTATTGGGGAGATTTGAAAAAGGTAGGGTTTGTAATCGAAACCGTTGACTAAAGCCACGGTAAAGGATAATATACTCAACGATGGCTGTTGAGCTATCCTTTGCCGTCACATTTATGTGACGGGCCGAAAGTAAAGAATCAACGCTTTTTCAGAAAGAAATCGCGCATCAATTGCGAACATTCGTTCTCCAAAACACCGAAAATAACTTCCGTTTTGGGATGCAGGGCATTGGGAGCAAACTTCTGGAATCCGCGTTTTTCGTCGGAAGCCCCAAACACAATCTTACCAACCTGTGACCAGCCTAGCGCTCCGGCACACATTACGCACGGCTCCACGGTTACATACAGCGTACATTCGTTCAGGTATTTACCGCCCAAAAGGTTCGCGGCAGCTGTAATGGCCTGCATTTCGGCATGAGCCGTTACGTCGTTCAGCGTTTCGGTAAGGTTGTAGGCGCGGGCGATAATCCGGTTTTGCGAAACCACCACAGCGCCAACTGGTACTTCGCCTTCAGCAAACGCTTGTTGTGCCTCCTGAAGGGCTCTACGCATAAAATATTCATCACTGAAAAGTTCCATAAATTCAGATAAATGAGCTTGACAAATTTATAAAATTTTACTACAACACATCTTTTAACATTTTTTAACATTATCCTGGGTTTCCTTTTTCTGTTTTCAGGAATTAATAAATATTAAGTCATCCCAAAAATTGCACTATGACATCAGAATTTTTAATAATGAGTAATGAGCAGGAGAAGAGAAAAATTCCAACTCAGGATATTTTATATGTTATTATCTCCGATTACTTATCTACTTTTAAATTAAAGAACAACCAGAGCTTTACCTGCTCAAAGTCTTTGTCTGAAATTGCTGACATACTACCTGATAATTTTTTGCAAGTGAATCGGTCTTGTGTTGTTAATATGAATGAGGTTTATGCATTTAGAAGACAATCAAGGATAATTCAATTAAGTGATTCAAGTGAGTTAACTGTATCATTTCGGAGGATAAAAATATTCTATGATACGTTTGCGAATCAAGATATTGCGTTTACGGGCAGAAGTAATACGTTTAAAAAGTTTTAAATACTATTAGTAATATAAATTAAAGCAAACAGTATTTTGGTTCCAATTTTCTTTTGAATCAAATGAAGTTAAAAAACTTTCCTTTTGAACATCAGCTTGATACCATGGACTGCGGTCCAGCCTGCCTTAAAATGGTTTGCAAACATTTTGGGAAATATTATTCGCTGCCTTATCTACGCGATTTGTGCGGTATTACCCGAGAAGGGGTTTCATTTCTCGATTTAAGCTATGGTGCCGAAAAAATAGGATTGCACACCTTGGCGGTTAAAGCTGATATACAAACTCTGCACGAAAAAGTACCATTACCTTGTATCATTCATTGGAAAAACAGCCATTTTATAGTAGTGTATAAAACTTCGGGTAAGAAAATCTATGTTTCCGACCCGGCCAAAGGCTTACTTAGTTATACATACGAAGAGTTTAAAAAAGGCTGGTACAAAACCGATGACGATCTGGGGCCATTGCTGGCCATCGAGCCTATGGCCGATTTTTTGCAGCGCGACATGGAAGAACGCACCGAACGTGCCAAAACTTTTCAAAATATCCTTGGGTATTTTTTACCCTACCGTAAAAGCTTTACAACCATTTTGTTGCTTATGACCGTGGTTACGGCCTTGCAGGGTTTGTTGCCATTTATTTCGAAAGCGGTTATCGATGTCGGAATACAGGCGCACGACCTGAATTTCATTAACATGGTGCTGATTGCTAACATTATAATCATTGTAAGTACTACTGTATCAGGGGCTATACGCGACTGGCTGCTTTTACACATCACTTCGAGGGTGAACATTGCCCTCATTTCCGATTACCTGATCAAACTAATGCAGCTGCCTGTCACGTTTTTCGAAAACAAGATGATTGGCGACATTTTGCAACGGGCGCAGGATCACGAGCGCATCCGCACTTTTATCATGAACAACTCGCTAAACCTGATCTTTTCGTCGCTTACCTTTGTGACATTTGGTGTTATCCTGTTGGTTTACAACTCGGTAATTTTCTTGATATTTCTTGCCGGGAGCGTCTTATACGTGGTTTGGGTGCTGGTGTTCCTGAAAGTCCGTAAGAAACTCGATTGGGAATACTTCGCCCTGGTTTCGCAAAACCAAAGCTACTGGGTCGAAACTGTTGGCGCGATTCAGGACATAAAAATAAACAACTACGAGAAGCAGAAACGCTGGAAATGGGAAAATATCCAGGCCAAACTCTATAAAGTTAACCTGCGGGTACTGAACGTAACCAATGCCCAGAACTTAGGCGCGCAATTTATCCAGAGCCTCAACAACTTGCTGATTACGTTCTATTGCGCCAAAACAGTAATTGGTGGCGAAATTACGTTCGGGGTTATGATTTCGACCCAGTTCATCATCGGGATGCTTAGTGCGCCGCTGGTGCAGTTTATCGGCTTCATCATCTCGGCGCAATACGCCAAAATTAGTTTTTTGCGCATCAACGAGATTCATCAGCTTAAAGATGAAGAAGATACCGTTATAACCAACAGCCTTAACATCCCCGACAACAAGAGTCTGTTTCTGCGGAACGTATCGTTTCAATACACGCCCAACGCGCCTTTCGTGCTGAAACAAATCAACCTTGTTATCCCCGAGGGGAAAACTACAGCCATTGTCGGAGGAAGCGGGAGCGGAAAGTCCACCTTGCTGAAACTGCTGCTGCGCCTGTACAACCCTTCGTTTGGCGAGATACTCATCGGGAACATGAACATTGGCAACCTGGGCCTGCGCGAATGGCGCGACACCTGTGGCGTAGTGATGCAGGACGGCAAGATTTTTAACGATACCATATTGAACAACATCACACTCGACGACGAGAACATGGATTACAGGCGGTTGAAAGAGGCCGTACGCATCGCGCACATTGCCAACGAGATTGAGCAGATGCCGCAAGGCTACCAAACCAAGATTGGCGAGGTAGGCCGCGGGTTGAGCGGCGGACAACGGCAACGTCTGCTTATTGCCCGCGCGTTGTATAAAAACCCCTCGTTCCTGTTCCTCGACGAGGCAACCAACGCCCTCGATGCTATTAACGAGCACCAGATCGTACAATCCTTGAACCACGCTTTCGAGAAGCGCACGGTAGTGGTAATTGCCCACCGCCTGAGCACCATCATGAATGCCGACCAAATTGTGGTACTGAAGGATGGGGTAATTATCGAAGTGGGCAACCACGAAAAACTGATGGAACACCGGGGGCATTATTTCGACCTGGTAAACAAGCAAATGGGCGTATGGACGGTGAACGGGGCGGTAAAAAAAGAGGTAGAAACTGTTGCCATTTAAAACAAAAAAGAATTCGGAAGTCGCAACATAGATCCAGAGAAGTAAACTAAATTATTAACTATTAAATTGTTGTATTATGAAAAAGTTAGAAAAAATAACATTGGGGGAGTTGGCAACCAGTACGGTTGTAATGGACAACGAAGTAGAACGACGTGCTGTTGTAGGCGGGAGATATCTTCCTGACATCGGTGATATTAACGACCCTGTTATTGAACCTTGTTTTATTGACGACACCATTACAGAGCAAATTGAGTTAACCCCATTTATTACTCCGTGCAACCCTTTCCCCGCAGGAGATATTAACACCCCTTTCCCGGTAGGCACCAGACGGGTAACTTTTTACATGTAAAACAACCCTGTTTGTCTCATTAAGCAAATAGTTATCTTTAAATCAATAAGTTATGAAGAAAATTAAAAAATTGACCTTGAAGGAGTTAGAGAATGTAGCGACAATCATTGAGCAACAGACTATTGTCGGAGGAAGTGATAAAGGATATGATAATCGTAATCCTTGGGAACCTTATACCGGTGGAGGTTCGAATTCCATGAGTGGTTTCAGTAGTTACACAAATTTTACTAATGATTTTTTTGGCGATAGTGCTTCTCAGGCATTTTTAAATACTCCATCATCAAGCAGCTCTGGAACATCAGAAAGTGGCCAAAACAATTCGAATAATACGGCGTCTGTGGTAGTTGGTAATGGTGCAACAACCGTGGTTTTTGATAAAAGTAGTAATACGATTACTATTCTGGGCAATGGAGAACCAGTAGGTATTTACCCTGCTGCTAATAATGTTACCTCATCAAGTCAAGGGACCTGGCCTAACGGTACATATTCGGTAATGGACACCAATGAACCTCACACCCATAATTCAGGTGATACCTATTCTGGTTCTTATGGAGTTGATGGGATTTATAGGGCAGATCCGTTTGAAGATGGGAATTGCCAAAGAGATGGCATGGGAATACACTCTGGCAGAAATGATATTTACACAACTCCTACCAATGGGTGTATTAGAACTACTACGCCTGGTATGGATGCAATTCAATGCTCAATTGATAGTAATGGGCCTCTAACTACTATTATTGTACAGGATTAACAACAAGTATTAGTTGGGAGGAATTTGCCAGTAGGAGGATTAATCTACCTATTGGCAATTCTCTTCCAATACAAATTAGGTGTCAGATTCTGAAATTGTTTTTGATGATGTTTTACATAAATTTATTTGACATGAAAATAACAAGAATAATACAAACAACTGCTGTTCTTCTGTTTTCGATTATTAATGTGTTCGGACAGACAAATTCGATTGAAAAAGATGGATTCAAAATTAGCCAGATGACAAAAACAGTTAAGGATATCAAGGTTCTGTTTACTCAAAAAAAGCCTTTAACTAAGTCTAACTTCTATTGTACTGCAAGTATAAAGATATTTAAAAGCAATAAATTAATTGATTCTCTTATTGTATCCCCAGATGAACTAGAACCTGTTGGTAGTGATTATGGCCTGTTGATCTATAACGAATTGATTAACGATCATATTATCGTTTCAAAATTTGGCGGATACGATGGCAGGACAATAATTATTAACAATAAGGGGAAGATGTTTAATACAACAGGTGGCATTTGCTGCCCTGACTACAAACATGGACTTTTGTTTTCGATTTATAATTCTGATAATCATGGTTTTTCAATTTTTGATTTGAGTAAGGATCGGGAAATTTTTTCACAAATTTTTGAAAAAGATGAGGTAATGGGATTTTTTCTGTCAGACGGTAATTATTTTGTAAAAACGAAGCAATATAAATCTCAGACAGAAAGAATCTGGCAAATTGATATAAAAACCAAAAAAATTGTAGAACGTCCAAATACAGAGAGCCAAGCTATCTCACTTAGAGAATTGGTCGATTATAAGAAAGTCTGTCTTAAATGTGAATAAATGGGCTATTGTCAATATTCTTATGGGAAGAATTATTTATTGATGTTGACGGGGAATCATTAGACTTAACGCCTTTTTATATACCTGTTTACACACCTAAGCGGCCTGGTATGTGGGTTAGCCGGATACTCCCGGTTTAAGCCCGGTACAGAGACTCAGTAATTCAGGCATTATTGCCATTTTATTTAAACAGCAAGCAGGTTTGCCGGCTAAACCCGGCAAACTACTTAAAAATTAAACTATTAACTATTAAATCAATAAGTTATGAAGAAAATTAAAAAATTGACCTTGAGTGAGTTAGAGAATGTAGTGACAATCATTGAGCAACAGACTATTGTCGGAGGAAGTGATAAAGGATATGATAATCGTAATCCTTGGGAGCCTTATACCGGTGGAGGTTCGAATTCCATGAGTGGTTTCAGTAGTTACACAAATTTTACTAATGATTTTTTTGGCGATAGTGCTTCTCAGGCATTTTTAAATACTCCATCATCAAGTAGTTCAGGTACCTCAAATACGTCTGTAACTGAGGTGAAAATAAATGGAGGAACATTAGTGTCATATAACAATAGTGGCAAAAAAGATGATTATACGGTTTATCAGGGAAATGATGGATCTCTGGTAGTTTTTGAAGGGGTAACAGCTAAAAATGATTATGCCCCAGATGGTTCTGCTTATCAATTGAATGGGACAGTTCATGTAGGAGCTGGACCAACCGCTTGTTTTGATGTTGGAACAATGGTTCATGAATATGGACATCACCTGCAGGAAGAATCATGGGGAACTTTTCCTTATGCTATAGCTGCCGGATTAGGCAGTTTGATCGGTCGATTAGACGAAAGTATTGATTATTATAAAGATATTCCGACTGAATCTAATGCAAATGAACGTGGACAAGGCTATATTGATCAGTATTATCCTAATAGTGGTATTACACCACCGACAAAGTAGTAAAAGTCTCTGGGGTTGTCATATCAGCAACCCCAGTATCAATTGTTTCAAAATCATAGATATATGAAATTATTGTTTGGATTTATTATCGCTTTCTCGAGTTTGGGTTATGGCTATGCAAGTGGGTATATGGTACCACCTGGTTGGCTTACGATTGAAAAGGTTGATATTCAGGTGAATGATACTCTCAGGATTAAAGGTACATTGTATTTACCAAAGGGTAATGTTGAACGGATAATAATTAAACTCGAGAGTATTGTGGGAGTACATAATAACCCTGATTTTACTTTAAATAGGGATACTATTGTTTTTTCCGAAATTTACAATCTGACCAAGGAGAAAACAGGATTTCTGCTCCTTAATTCCCGTTTACCATCTACTGTTTCAACAGAAGAATATATTAAAAAGTACTGTTATGTACAAACTCTTAAAACGCTATCTGAAGATGCCATAAAAGCATTGCATGTTTTAAAAAGCGATTCCCGGTTTGCCAAAATTCCAATAGGAATCATGGGCGGTAGTGCAGTTGGTGTTTCTGCGGCAATGGCAGCAGTAGATGAATCCGGATTTTCATTTGTTATCATGAATGTTACCCCTAGTACCAATAGTTTAGATGAAGCTGAATATATGTGGAAAAGAGACAGGGCAGGAACATTTATAACAAAAGGACTTTTTGAAGCGTTCTGGGACCATATTGGAGGCGACCAGTTTATTTACAAAGGGTGTGTTTTTCGGGAAATGACCGGGAATTCAATTCTGGAACAGTTTCAAACTTGTGCATGGGATTGCTACATGGATATTAATAAGACAATTCTGGCAAAAGCCAACAATATTGATACTATCCAGTTTTACGCGAAGAAGATGTTTAAAAAATCGTTTAGTGGGAACAATCTTTCTAAAGTAAAAGAAGACTATAAGGTAGGCGATCGCAGAAACATATCAGCAAATCAGTATATTGATATAATGGTTTATTATTTATACTCTCCAACTAATGTTAGTTATCTTAAATGGGATCCTGAAAATTACTACCCCAAAATCAACTGCCCGGTATTGATGCTTTTTGCAGATCAGGATACGAATATTGATTTTGAAGGAAGTCTGGCCAATTCAAAGGCTATCGTTGCCAAATACAAAAAGGAAAATTTTACTATTGACGTTATCAAGGGTGTTGACCATTTATTTTCCGAGCAAACGGTTGAAGTAAGGGAAAACAATGGAGTTAAAAAGAGTATTAGGGTGAAGGGCAAATCCTATCTTAATATCCTTACAGCATGGATCAATGGTATTGCAGATTAACAAATACTACCAATTATGAACCTTGTTCAAACCCTATATATCGATTCCTCCAAACATCCTTTGGCCGACAGCTTTGGTTGGTTGAGGCCTGAGTATCACCTAATGAGTTGGGCATTAAGCTGTTTGCAGTTGCAAAGGTTGGAAGGTAACGTAGAATTATTTGCCAATAGTGCCGCAGCCGAGTTGTTAACCGATGTAATCAACCTGCCCTATACAAAGGTGTTTACAACTCATGATGATTTGGTACTTGCCGATGCTCGTTTGTGGGCATTGCCCAAACTTTACACCTATTCGTTACAGGAAAACCCTTTTTTGCACGTTGACGGCGACGTTTTTATCTTCGACAAATTACCAGAAGCCTTGTTGCAAAGCCAGTTAATTGCACAAAACATTGAAATAGCCACTGAATATTACAATTCGACACAAAGGCAGATGCAGGAGCACTTTACCTATTTCCCTCATTGCGTAAAAGCTGATTTCGATTCGGGAGTTCCAATTCTTGCTGTAAACGCAGGCATACTTGGCGGTTCAGATATATCCTTTATAAAACAATATACTTCCAGTGCGTTCGAGTACGTAACCCGTAATGTCAGGCATTTTGAGGAAATAAACGTGGATCGGTTTAACGTGTTTTTCGAACAGCATTTGTTCTCTGCTATGGCAAAAGAACGAAACTTGGATGTTAAATATTTGTTCGATGGAGTGTTTAATGACAGGGGCTACACCAATTTCGGTAACTTCCACGAGGTTCCTTTTGCCCGAAGTTACTTGCATTTACTTGGGCATTACAAACGCGATGAAATTACATGCCAGAGAATGGCCGCTAAACTTCGCGAACTATACCCTGAATATTATTATCGTATAGTAGCAATTTTCAAGAAGGGAAAAACGACTCTGTTTACTCGTTTTTATAACGACAAAGCTATCGAAGAGAAATCTGACTATCAATCGCTTATCGAGAAATCAGCTACTTGTTTTATCACCAATACTGTCCTATGTGATACAGAACAAAAAGCAAGTGAACCCAACTTATCTTTTTTAAACGCTATTTTCAGCTATTATTCCAGTCGTACCGATCCGCGTTTTGATTTACAACACTTTAAGGAGGATTATTCTGCTTTTTACAGCGAATTATTGTCGGACTTATATAAAAATATTTCATTATCAGAATATTACCTATATGGCCGTGATTTAATGTCGCAGCAGTGGTATTCAAACGTTATTGCCGCCACCTTAAAAACTAGGCATATCAGTTTTCAAAGAACCAAAGGATTGTACGTTATAAAATCTTCGTTTAATTGGGCTGGGCTTTTTAACAAACACTATCGTATTGGCATTAAGTATTACGAGAACCTGATTGTATCAGAAGGGCAGTTCTTTAATTTGGTTGTTCCAGAGCTATTTGGTGAAAAATTTGTATTGTACGATATTGATGGGTTGGGGGCAATAATATTGGAATTTTTAACAGAGCCAATGAGTGCAAACGAACTGTTGGCAGAAATGAAACAATACTTCGAAAAGGATGTCATTCAGAATCATTTTGATGCATTCAGTAATCTTATAGTAAAAATTGTCAGTCAGTTAGTCGTTTTTAAGGCTATTCGGCCTATCCCTTATTGAGATCTATGAACAATACATTGATGGGAGCTGATAAACAAATACAAATACTCCACGTACCGACGAAGTTCGCGACATCATCGACCGGATGCCGCACCGCACCGGGCGGATGGTGACCGTGCAGAATTGCAGATGGGCGGATGGACGGTGAACGGAGCGGTAAAAAAAGAGGTAGAAACTGTTGCCATTTAAAACAAAATTGAATTCGGAAGTCGCGACATAGATCCGGAGAAGTAAACTAAATTATTAACTATTAAATTGTTGTATTATGAAAAAGTTAGAAAAAATGACATTGGAAGAAATGAGTTCTCAACTATCTTTAATTAATCACCAGAAACAATCCTTTATTCTTGGAGGAGGAGGAGGGACTCCTCCTCCGGTTGATTATGTTTTAGGACAAATAGAAGATGTTTTTACTCCAATTACCAATGGAATAAGTAATACTTTTGGAACCATTGAAGATGCAGCAAAAGCTGTTAGTGTCTGGGTCGTTGACAATGCAGGAAAAATTGGAGAAGGCGCTTTGATCATTGTCGGAGCAGCAATTGATCTTTATTTATGGAAAGGAGGAACTGCCCCAATTCAAGGACCAACGCCATTACAAGGAGGAGATGGATCTGGATATACTAGTGGGTTTAATCCATATTCTTGTAACTATGGTTCACCTGGAACTAGTTTTTATAGTGTAAATACGGATTACATTGCGCCTCACGGAGGTACTGGTGCGAGTTCTAATGATAAAAATGATCTTTGTACTGAATGAAAAAGCATTAGTTTGTAAGCTAATCAAGATGCTACACGATTAACCGACTGAAATTAGTTGTGTTTGCATCTTGATTCATTTTTTAATTAAAGTAAGAAATATGGTTAAAAAAGTCTGGTGGCCACTTGAAGTAATCCTTATCACTTGTTATTTTGGTTTGATATTGGTGTGTATTGTATTTGCAGTTTCGCATAATTATATTGGTTTCGTATCTGGGTTTGCAGCAAATGTAATGGCATGTTTCATTTTCTTATTGTTTGTTCTGTATAAGTTAAAGGTTTTTACCAAGGAACGAATGTATTTGCTGCAAACTATCTTTAAGAATAAAATTAGGTTTAAAGATGTGGTGATTATATTGCTAATCTTTCCTATTGGTAAAGGATTATATAATTTAATAATGAAACTTGAGTTCGTGCATTTCTTTGGGATAAAAGCAATGCAACAGAATAGTGCTCTTACAGATGTTCAGGCTTGGTTAATGATAATCTTGCTAATACTGTTTATTCCAATTATTGCGTTTTCCGAAGAGTTATATTTTCGTGTCTACCTTTTTAGTTTACAATATCCAAAATTTGGAAAGTGCACCTGGTTGATTAATGGTGCCTCATGGAGTATTTTTCATCTTTTTACAACTACGAATTTTTTAGCACTACTGCCAACCTGTTTAATGTACTCCTATGTTTATCAAAGACGAAGAAATATTTGGTTAACCATCTCGGCACATTTAATTAACAACTTTATCGCGTTTTATCCTGTTTTGAAAACATACCTCAAATAAGAGTTAAACCCATAAAACAGTCATGGATACCAATAAACTATCCCAAACCCCTTCCCGTACCGACGAAGTTCGTGACATCATCGACCGGATGCCGCACCTGGCGGTTGGTAAACAAGCAAATGGGGGTATAAAAGAAAAAACAGAAGCTGTAGCTGTTTAAAATGAGGAAAAATTCGGAAGTTGTAACATAAAGCCGGATAAGCAAATTATTTTTTTTAAAAACTGATTTATTATGAAAAAGTTAGAAAAGTTGACATTAAATGAAATGAGTAATGAATTGACTGTAATCAGTCAAAATGAATTATCAATGGTAATTGGTGGTGGTGAGCCAACTCCTCAATCTGTTGTGAATTATTGTTTGGGTGAAATGGAAAGTAGTATTTTGGCAACTTATAATGTAGTAGCCGATGCTTTTAATGATGCATGGACTGTTATCGGAAATTTTGCGAATAACGCGAAACCTCTTATTTCGGATATCTTGGAAGAGTGTGCAACGGATTTATTAAATAAAGCTGGTGGTGGAAATACTCCTTTGGGCGCACCTTTATTTTTTATTGACAATCCAGCTTTGTATAATATTAGCCCATCATTAGGAACCGGACAACTTGAAGTTTTAAATTCATTCAATTATGGATCTCCTGGTACTAGTTTTTATAGTATTAATACAGATTACATTGTGACTCACGGAGGAACTGGTGCAAGTTCTAATGATAAAAATGACCTCTGCACCGAATAAATAATATATGCAAGATATCATTGCGACTATGGAATTATCTTGAACAATAACTCAGGTTGTTGTCGTTTTAATCCTGCCCTCGTTTTGGCATTGCCCAAAGAGGGTAGGAAAAAATTGCAGTAAGTTATTTGTAGCTTTCCCCCTACCCTCATCTATATTTCGTTAATGAGGGCAGGGAGAAAATGTTGAAAATTACCATTTACAGGAAATGAATTGCTGAATGATTTTAAGGAAACTAATAAGGAAATGTAGTATGATGAATTTGTCTTTGATAAAAAGGAGTTGGATACTCGAGCTAATAATTATTGTGGTTGTAATTTTTGCAATCAATTCCTGCATTTATATGGTAAAATTTGGTAGTATATCCTATATAATCTATCAGCTCATATACTTAGCATGTTTTGTTTTGTTGTTATTTTTGGCGCAGTTCCATGTTAAAGAATTAGGTGGACAATTGTCGAATCATCTGAAAAACAAGATATTATTTACTGATATTTTTATTATTCTCTTTCTTATTGTGTTTATCAAGGTCAGTTATAACATTCTTATTGAAATCAATTTTGTAAAGGTTTTAGATACAAAGTTTTTTTTCTCGAAACCAAATTTCGACCACCATCTATCTAATGTTGAATCTCTATTTATTGTTTTTATTTCAACAACCATTCTAATTACAGGCGTTTTCGCCGAGGAATTATATTTTAGGTGCTATTTGTTTGAAAAACAACATAATACATTTAAAAGCTATACCTGGCTCATTAACGGCTTTTCTTGGAGTATATACCATCTATTTACCCCAACAAACTTTCTGGCTCTTTTACCAGGCTGTTTAATGTATTCCTATGTTTATCAAAGAAGAAGGAATATTTGGATAACCATTTTAACACATTTAATAAGCAACTTTATTGCATTTTATCCTGTTTTGAAAACATACCTCAAATAAGAGTTAAACCCATAAAACAGTCATGGATACCAATAAACTATCCCAAACCCCTCTCCGTACCGACGAAGTTCGTGACATCATCGACCGGATGCCGCACCGCACCGGGCGGATCGTGGCTTGGCTGGTTACGGGGTTGGTGCTGGCCATGCTTGTAATGGGCTGGGTTATTGAATACCCCGAAACTGTTTCAGGGCCGGTGTCAATTACTTCGCGGCAAGCCCCTGTACGGCTGGTTTCGCTGGTATCGGGCAAGCTGCACCTGCTTAAGGCCAATGGCGACAGCCTCCGCGAAAATGATATTATTGCCAGTCTCGACAACCCGGCCAAACTTGGCGACGTTCTGCTTGCCGAAGCGTTTGTTAGCAATTACATGGCCGATTCGCTGATAAGCAACCCGACAGCTGTTGCCTTGCCCCCGGTAAACTCACTGGGCGAGCTAAGCCAGGCGTACTGCTCGTTCCGCGACGCGTTCGAAAAATGGGGGCAGTACCTCACCACGAAGCCTTATGCCCGGAAACGAGCCAGCCTCGAATCGCAACTTCGTTCGCAAACCGAGCTACGCGATCAAAATCGGGTGCAAATGGCGACCCGGGCCAAAAGCCTTGCCCTGTCGCGCAAAACGGCCCACCGCGACAGCACGCTTTACCATTCGGCAGCCATTGCCGAGCTCGACCTCGACAAATCGGCCATCAACTACCTGGGGTTGCTCGAAAATACCCAGTCGATGAACAAAGACGATGCCTCTTACCGATACCAGGTAACCGATACCCGCCATAAGCTGCAACTGTTGGACATTGAACAACAGGAAACCGAACAGAAATTAAAAATGGCGCTAATATCGGCCTACAACGAATTGGGGAGCAGCATCAGGTTGTGGAAACAGAAGTACTTGTTTGTTGCCCCGTTTGCCGGGACACTCGAAAACTTGAACTTTTGGCGCGAGAACGATTTTATTTCTTCTGGCACAGAGGCTTTCTCTGTACTGCCCACCAACAACCCTTTGCTTGGTCAGGTTTACCTTCCTTCGACAGGCGCTGGTAAGGTAACCGCAGGCCAAAAGGTAATAATAAAACTCGAAAACTATCCTTATATCGAGTACGGTACAGTTGATGGTCGTGTACGGTCGGTTTCGATGCTGACCAACCAGGCCGAGGCCATTACCCGGCAAAACAACATACATACTTACCTGGTAACCGTTGACCTGCCAAACCGGTTGACCACCAACTATGGCGCTACGCTTGACTTCCGTTACGAGGTAAAAGGCGTAGCCGACATCGTAACCAAACCGCGCAGATTGATTGAACGGCTTTTCGACAACCTTAAATATATCGCCAGTAAAAAGTAAATTAATTTGAATAAGCATTGAGAATTTTCAAAAACGTATTTGAATCGTAAATTGTCTTGTAGTTTATTGTGCTTTCAATACTAGCTTCGCTTTATCGTTGGTTACTATTTGATTGTAAAAATCTACTACTTCTTTGTACTTTTCCTTAGTCCATTCACCTCTGTTTATTTTTATGTCGCGGATGTAGGTGGCTTTGTTTTTATCTACGGCGACGGATGAAGTATATTCCCCAAATTCAGTTTTCAGACTTTTGGCACGTGGCAACGATTCTACTACGAACCCAGTAGGGAGTTGATAAACAATGGAGTCGCTGTCGTGAAAAGCATAAGTTTGTATAACTGGCATCTTTCGGTTCTCCACTGTTGCGGGACTGTCATTTTTCTGATTCAGCATATTCACAGGAATAAACAAGCGGACTCCGGTTCTGGTGACGTATTTGTCTGAGTTCATCGTGATGTCTTCTGTTACTTCTGGTATTCGGCCTTTTTTTGTATCGTAATTGAACGAACTAATTATTAAGCCAGGAATGCTGTATTTTTCAAGTAATTCCTTCTTTTGATCTTCTTTGCCTTTACTGAATTGTGGCGATACATTGTCGTACTGATAGCCTTTGTACAATGTTTTTACCTCAGCTTTCATCAACCCTTCCGGGTTTATTGTAACATGTGCAACTCTCGATTGTTGGTTTTGATCGGCTGAAAGCGACGGCGTTTTTGCTATAATGCCTCCTTTGTTCGTGATTAGCAATATTTTACGATCTTGTGTGAATCGACCTAAATAACCACATGGTGCAGTTTGGTCGGTACATTCGAGCCATATAGTGTCGTTTTTTAAGGGAACACATAGTATGACATGGTTACTTTGATTGATTGTAGGAAAATCGGGCATGGTAATGCTCTTATTTGTACCAGCTCCAGCTACTGTATATATTGATTTTATACCAGCACAATTCAAGAGCGCTTTCATATAATTTGATAATGCTTTACAATCACCATATCCAAGGTTATCGACAGTTTCGGCAGGGAAAGGCTTATATCCGCCTAATCCTAATTGAATGCCGACATATCTGGTCCGTTGTTGCATATAACTATACAATGTTTGTATAACAGCAACAGTATCTTTTACTGCTCCAATCATATTTCTGATTTCAACCTGTCTGGGTTCAGTAAGCTGATCCAGTCCTTTTGTTAATTCGAAACACCATTCACCCAGTGATTTCCAGGAACTCATGTCTCCATTGGTCTCGTGATAGGTAAATTTAACAGGCGCCAAAACAACATGAGGAGTACAGGAAATTAATTCAGGCGACATTGGTTCTGTTTTCCACGCTTTTAAGGTGTCAACTTCCCATTCAATAAAATTTTTGTCACCTTCTTTTTTTTCTTGTCTGGAGCCTGGAGATAAATTGAACTCTTTAAATCTTATCTTCAGGTCATCAGGATAAATTAATTTGAATGTCGATTTTTCAACCGATGATTTATATGCGTCCAATGGATTCCATTGCGGGTAGCTAATCAATCCATCATATTCAGTCTCAATGTTATATTCAACAGTGTAGGGATAAGTACAGTTCTTAAATTCAGCATATTTCATTCGAAGGTCATCAAAAATAGCGCCTGTGGCATAATTCATATCCTGAATGGCATTACTTTTTAATTTATCATCAGGTATTCCCAAAGCGTTGTAACTATGGCCGCCAATGTTTTTTATTTTCTGCGATTTATCGTAAGGTATCATCAGTTTGCTGAAAGAATCACCGTTTTCATTTAAAACGGTAATTACCAGATGTACTTTTTCAATAGCTTTACCATAGTCGATTAACTCAAATTCGTGCTCATAAAGCCGGAAAACAGCATTTGCGTCTTTTTTTAATGATTCGGGTATTGATGTTGCCGGATAAAAGACACGACCTTTATCTTTACCAAATGAGAAGTTAACAATAAGTAAAGTCAGGATAACGAAAAAGAAGCGATTGTTCATCTGTATGAATTTATAGGCTTAATTTTTTTTGAGTACAATTTGTGTGTTTTCGATAGCAACTACCTGATCGAGGAATTCTTTCAGGTTTTGATATTCGTTGGGAAGAAACAATGGCTTTTCAATTGAAAGGCGTAGATTGATGATAATCCGGTTTTCCATTTGTCCCACAGTATAGATAAATTTACCGTCTTTTTCACCCAAGATCATACTTTTACTTTTTGGTAATTCCTCAACTTTATAACCAGCCGGGATTTCCAATACAAGCTTGTAGCTTTCGGTAAACGGAATGCCAAAGTCTACCGGATAAGTTCTTGTTGGTGAGGTAAATATGTTCCGAAGCCATTTCCCAAAAAGAATTGGGTTTAAATAGACAATTGAATTGTCTCCTTCAGTTCCTTCTGTAATTGAAAAATTATACTTTTTTTCAACCGGTTTGTAAAGACTATCAATATTATTGTACACAAAATCAATGTATTCTATTTCCTTCGAATTGTTTTTCAACTTTTCAAACTGCTCTTTGTCTCCACCGGCTTCTTTTATTTCGTTTCTGAAATTAAATGCTTCGTTCCCTGACAGATAAGAGATTGCCTTGCCTATAAATTTCCCTTCTTTCATTTCTAGCATAACCGAAGTTGAGGAAGTTGATATCGTGCTGTTCAATGGTATTTCTCCAGGTATATTTTTATCTATTAAAATTCCTTTGCCATTCATACATCGCAAAGGAAGTTGACCTGCCGGAAGTTTTGGCTCAGTGACATCTAAAAACAGTGGCTTCCCATCAATCATTGCCCTTATAACAACGTAATTGCAGTCGCTTATGGAGGGGTATTGTGGAATAAGAATTCCATGATCACGGGTACTTAATATAACAGGATTTGCTTCAATGCCAGCTTTTTGAAGCATAACTAAAAGCAAAAGATTAAGATCTGCTGAATTTCCTGTTTTGTCAGCAAATGTTTTTCTTAGGGGTTGAGACGTTGAGTAGTCTTTGTATTTATCCCATTTCACATTTTTCTGAATATAGGAGTATAAGGCAATAACCTTCGTCATTTCGTCCTTAATCCCGGAGGTTATTTGTTTAACATCGTTTTCCAGAAAGTTTCCGCCTTTAATCTGACCACCAAAATCCTCGGCATCAAACAATTCCTTACTGATTGATTCCCAGGTATTGGTGTAGTTTTTAATTGTACCGCCAATTTTCAGGAAGTCAGTTGACCGGAGTTCAAACTTTATTCGGGTTGTAAAGTTACTGAGTGTTGTACAAAACGGCTCTTCTTTAATAGCGGGAACTTCTTTTGCTGTAAAATCGAATGTGCGCGCAATGTACGAAATTGATTCATTGACTTTTTCGCGTTGCCCACCGCCATTTAATGCCGTACCGGCTGTTTGATATGTTGCAGTATAATTTATATTTTCGGTTTTAGTTCCCTGGTTATTTGAATGTAACGGATAATAACCTCTGGCAGAATGATTATAATTAAAATATTCCGGGTATTCTAAATACAAATGGCTCCATTTCACTGGAATAGAATATTGAAAACTCCATGGCTGAAGGTTCCAAAGCAGGGGAGAATAAAGAGTGTACTTTAAATCTATGACCGATCCAATTTTGACTGATGGGAGCGATATTTTTGCGGTTTCAAAATACTTGTTTTCCCGTTCCTTAAAAATGCCATCTTTTTTTAAATCCGATTTAACGATTTTCCCATTCTCAAGGTTGTAGCTTATGCCATCAATTCCCCTTATTTCCTCATGGGTTTGGCTGTACGAATAAAGTAGAATATGGAAATTACCCCATTGTTTTCCACTCTCTTTTAGTACTTTGATGCGTGTTAAACGTTCAAATCTAAGCATGAACCGATTCAATGACACATCGTATTTTACTGACGAATTTCCATCGTCGAATAGAATTATTGCTTCAGCCGAAGTATCGGGAGCATAAACTTTCATGTTTAATTCTTCTTCCGATATTTTTCCAAACTTAATTTTAGGGTTTTCCTGCGCTATAACAGAATTTACACAAAGAAAGATTGAGGCGAGTAATTTAAAATAAGTTTTCATTTTGTGTTATTTAGGGTGAAAATTATATTTCATCGTATAAATATAACAAATAAAAATGATTATGTGTGCGCTTGTAATATTTTTATTAAAATTAATGTGAATTGTCTTCGAGGCTGATTACAGTACTTTCGCAGTCAAATTCTCATCTTGAATAACCGATTGTTGGTCAAATAAATAACCGAACCTGACTTTTTCCAGCCAAAAATTCCAAAAACTACTTATTTTTGCATGGATTAAAATGAAAATAACTATGTACAGAACACATACGTGCGGCGAATTGCGCCTCGATCATCAGGGTTCGGTAGTAACCCTTGCAGGCTGGGTACAGCGAGTAAGAAATTTGGGTGGTATGACTTTCGTCGATTTACGCGACCGTTACGGAATTACTCAGTTGGTTTTCGACGAAAAAACTGATAAAGCTGTTTCTGAAAAAGCAGGCCAGCTTGGCCGCGAGTATGTGATTCAGGCTACCGGAACCGTTCGCGAACGTAGCAGCAAGAACAAAAATATAGTAACTGGCGACATTGAGTTGGAAGTTTCTGCACTGTCCATTTTAAATGCAGCTGAAACACCCCCATTTACTATCGAAGATGTTAGCGATGGCGGCGACGAATTGCGTATGAAATACCGTTACCTTGATTTGCGCCGTGCCCCGGTTCGTGATACGTTGATTTTACGAGCCAAAATGGCACATGCAACCCGGTCGTATTTGAACAGCAAGAATTTTATTGAAACTGAAACTCCGGTATTAATTAAGTCGACACCCGAAGGGGCACGCGACTTTGTGGTTCCTTCACGCATGAATCCCGGCGAATTTTATGCTCTGCCTCAGTCGCCGCAGCAGTTGAAACAGTTGCTAATGGTTGCAGGATTTGACCGCTATTACCAGATCGTGAAGTGTTTCCGCGACGAAGATTTGCGTGCCGACCGTCAACCCGAATTTACCCAGATTGACTGTGAAATGTCGTTTGTTGAACAGGAAGATGTTTTGAACATGTTCGAAGGTTTAACCAAATACCTGTTCCACGAAATAAAAGGAATCGATATTACCGATTTTCCTCGTATGCCTTATGCAGAAGCCATGGAGTTTTATGGTTCTGATAAACCGGATATTCGTTTCGATATGAAGATAAAAGACCTGACAGCCCTAGCCAAAGGTAAAGACTTTTCGGTATTTAATGAAGCTGAATACATTGGCGGAATTTGTGCTGCTGGTTGCTCTGAATATACACGTAAACAACTGGATGCGCTGACTGAATGGGTAAAACGCCCGCAAATTGGCGCCAAAGGAATGGTTAATATAAAAGTGAATGCTGATGGAACGATCAAATCGTCGGTTGACAAATTTTATGCACCCGAAGATTTGCAGAAGTGGGCTGATGTACTTGGTGCAAACCCTGGCGATTTGATCCTGATTCTTTCAGGCCCTAAAGAAAAAATGCAGAAAGCGCTGGGCGAACTTCGTTTGGAAATGGCTAATCAACTGGGACTGCGTGATAAAAACGTATTTAAACCCTTATGGGTAATCGACTTTCCGCTACTTGAATGGGACGAAGAAACAGGGCGTTTTTATGCCATGCACCATCCGTTTACCTCGCCAAAACCTGAAGATATTCCGTTGCTCGATGCTAATGCCGGAGCCGTTCGTGCCAATGCTTATGATCTTGTAATTAATGGTGTTGAAATAGGCGGTGGTTCAGTTCGTATTTTTGATAAAACACTTCAGTCGAAAATGTTCGGATTGCTTGGTTTTTCACCCGAGCAGGCCGAATACCAGTTTGGCTTCCTGATGAATGCCTTTAAGTTTGGTGCTCCGCCTCATGCTGGTATTGCTTTTGGGTTCGACCGACTGACATCGATGTTTGCCGGATTGGACAGCATCCGCGACACTATAGCTTTTCCAAAGAACAATTCGGGTCGCGATGTAATGATGGACAGCCCATCCATCATTTCACAGGAACAATTGGATGAACTTTGCCTGATTTTAGGTCCTAAACCTCAAAAATAAAGGTTAAAAACAGTTTCTTGAAGAGCGGTTGTTTCATGAAAGCGACCGCTCTTCGTATTTTTTAGACAATCAACTTTTTAGTGACCAATTTGTTTTTGTATTTCTGAAAAAATAATTAAATTTAATAACATCAAATAATGCAAAACAACATTTGAACAGGTCATGCTCTTTTTTTACGCTTTTCCCTTTTTTTCTGCTTCTACTTATTGAAGTTAAGGGATTTGCATCAAACGATGTTTCTGGAAATATTTTACTTTTAAATTCGTACAATCAAGGTTATACCTGGACTGATAGCCTTACTGCTGGTATCATTCGTGCGGCCAAAAAAAATCCTAATATATCTCTTCATATTAAATATCTGAACTCCAAGAAATTCGGTCAAACTAAATTTGAAGTTGAAAAAAAATATCTTCAGGAAAAATACCTTGGAATAAGGTTTCAAGGTGTAATTGTTACTGATAATGATGCTCTTGAATTTGCTTTTAAATATAAGAATGAACTTTTCCACAATATTCCTATTGTTTTTGCCGGGATATCAAATCCGGCAGATTATCCTCTTGAAGGTTCCGATTTTTATGGTTTTGAAGAGAATTTAAATTTTGAAGAAAACATTGAACTGGTGAGGACCTTACTCCCCGAATTAAAGAATTTACTGGTAATAACCGATAATACTACCACTGGGCAAATTTTACATAAGAAAATGGATGATTTTCAGAAAACTGCTGACAATTTAAATATTGAATATCCACTTGTGATTGATGAGGATACTATCCTCAAGATGTGTTCTGATCAGAAATTTGAAGCTGTATATTATTTTACGGTCAGCCAGGATTCGAAAGGGGAATTAATTAATGACCGCGAGTTGTTTGAAAAGTTGAGAGAAATAAGTAACGTACCTGTTTTTTATGATGATATTACTTTTCTGGGAAGAGGGATCATTGGCGGTTTATATAACAATGGCGCAATACATGGCTCGAATGCTTTTAAATTGCTCCTGAAAATTATGTCGGGAACAGATAGATCATCGCTTAAGCATGTCTATTCAGGGGAACATCAGTTTTTTTTCGACCAAAAAGAGCTTGACCGATTTAAGGTACCAGACAAGCTTCTTCCTTCAGGTTCGTTAGTTGTCAATAAAAAGGTCGCTATTAATCCGGTTGATTATTTCATTTTTGGAGGAATTTTAGCTTTCCTGACAACAATTGTTGTGGTTTTAGTGGTTATTAACCGAAAACAAAAGATTTTGCAGATTGAAAGTAACAGTCAACTTGAAATGATTGAGAACCAGAAGAATGAACTTCATGATGCGTATAAGAAACTTCGGGATTTAAATACCGAATTAGAGCAGACTAACTCAAGATTAAATATTTCAAATATAGAATTACAGGAGGCCAAAATAAAAGCAGAAGAGGCGGATAAACTAAAATCATCTTTTTTGGCCAATGTTTCACACGAAATTCGCACTCCTTTGAATTCAATTGTTGGCTTTTCTTCTCTTTTGGTCGATGAAGATTTGGATAAGCAGGCAAGGAAAACATATATAGATTTGATCGAGTCGAATACAACATCACTTTTAGTTTTGATTGACGAGATTATCGACTTGTCAAAAATTGAGGCACAGCAACTTTCGCTTAAAAAACAGGACTTTAGTATTGATTTGCTCTTAACAGAGTTGTTTCAGATGTTTGTTTTGAATCAGAAAAACCATAACGTACAGTTGATGATTAAATCTATTTCAAAGAATAAGGAGTTGTTTGTTTTTTCTGATCGGGTAAGGGTGAAACAGATTCTTATTAATTTGCTCTCAAATGCTTTTAAATTCACTGATTTTGGAATTATTGAATTTGGGTATTTTCTGTCTGATCAAAAGGAGATAACTCTCTTTGTGAAAGATAGTGGAATTGGTATTCAGAAAGAATATCATCAGGCAATTTTTCAGCGTTTCAGGAAGTTAAATGAGGGAAAGGATAACCGGATTTATCGGGGAACAGGTCTTGGGCTAGCTATTACCCAGAAGCTGGTTGAACTTTTGGGAGGAAAAATATGGGTGGAGTCCCAACTTGGAATTGGATCTGTCTTTTATTTTTCTTTACAGAACTCAGAACTCAGAGACAAGAAAGCATAAAAAAACCAGCATGAGCTGGTGTATTATTCTGACTAAAAGAATCCTAACTCAAGACGAGCTTCTTCGCTCATCATCGATTTATCCCATGGAGGATCAAAAACCAGATCAACATCGCAGGTTTCAATTCCGTCAACGGCTAAGGCTCCCTGACGCACATCCTCCAGCAAAACATCGGCAACAGGGCAACCCGGCGCTGTTAATGTCATAACAATACTGGCTTTATTTGTTTCGTCGATATCGATGTTGTAAATCAATCCTAAATCGTAGATATTTACAGGTATTTCAGGATCGTAAACATCTTTTAGTCGTTCAATAATTAAATCAATTCTGGCATCCATTTCTATTCTCCTTTTTCCGAAATCCTGTTATATGCAACAGCATAAAGCTTAATTTGTTTGATCATGGCCAATAGTCCATTTGAACGGGTTGGCGACAAATGCTGCTTCAACCCAATAGCATCAACAAAATACAGATCAGTATTCATTATTTCCTGCGGGGTTTGATTGGATACAACCCTGAGTAATAAGGCAACCAGGCCTTTTACAATAACAGCATCACTTTCGCCCCTGAAAATAATTTTACCATCAACAAATTCGGGAATAAGCCATACCCTCGACTGGCATCCTTTAATTAAATACTGATCATTCTTTTCTTTAGGGTCCAAATCTTTTAACTCATTTCCAAGTTCAATAAGGTAACTGTATTTGTCCATCCAATCTTCAAATGCTGTAAACTCGTCGATAATTTCGTTTTGTATTTCGTTAATGCTCATGTTTTAAAGCTTAAGGGATGCAAATGTCGTTAATTTTTAAATTTCTTCAAACAGAAATATCGCCCATTACAAAAGCTTAACAATTCGACAAATAGAATCTGAGTCACTCAATTACATTTTTTTTGATGTTGTTGGCATTTTGAATAAATCTAAATTAGGAGAAAACCATTTATTTGAGATGTTTTATTTGTAACTTTAAATGTCAAATAAAATGGTAACATAAAATCAATATAAATTTTTAAATCATGGAATTAGCCGGATCAAGAACCGAACAGAACTTGCTGAAAGCCTTTGCAGGTGAATCGCAGGCACGTAACCGCTACGATTTTTTTGCCAAACAGGCCAAACGTGATGGGTTGGAACAAATAGCCGCGCTCTTTATGGAAACTGCAGAAAACGAGCGCTCACATGCCAAACAATTTTTCAAACAACTGGAGGGTAGGATGGTAGAAATTACTGCAACTTACCCTGCCGGAAAAATTGGGACTACCCTGGAAAACCTGAAAGCTGCTGCTGATGGCGAAAATGAAGAATGGACTGAATTATATCCTGAATTTGCGCGTATTGCAGAGGAAGAGGGTTTCAAAAAGATTGCAGTACTTTTTAAATCAATTGCCAAGGTTGAAAAGGCGCACGAAGAACGTTACCGCAAATTGTATGAAAACCTGGAACAAGGAAAAGTTTTCAAACGCGAAGATAAAGTGATCTGGAAATGCCGGGTTTGCGGATTCCTGCACGAATCAACGGTTCCACCACAGCAATGTCCAATATGCGGGCATGCGCAAGCTTACTTCGAAATAGAATCGAAAAATTATTAGCAGAGCCAAAATCAAAAAAAGAATTAGGGCAAAAGCACATTCCGCTTTTGCCCTTTTTTCTATAACATGTAATTAATTAAAAAGCCAAGAATAAATGAGAGTATGGCTACGTTAGCCACCAGGATAATTGTAAGTTTTTTCCCCATGAATTTGAACAGCATGGCAATTGATGAAATACATACAGCCGATGAGGTAAGCGAAAAAACCATGGCTGAGCCTAATGTCAAATCAGTGTAGTTGAGCAATGGTTTCAGCAATAAAACATCAGCTCCATTACAAACATAAAGTGGAATTCCTACCAAAGCCATAATTCCCATCGAAAGCCATTCGTTCGAAAAACTCATTGTTTGCAAAAATGCTTTGGGCTGGAAATATTCCAACGACAGCGAAAGTAATCCACCTATGAGAATGTAAGGCAAAAGTTTCTGCGTCATTTGTACTGTTTTTACGAACAGATCGTTTCCGTAGGCCGAACAGTTTTCAGCGCAAATTTTCAACCTTTTTAGTTTCTCTGTTTCCGATTTTCCAACCATTAACTCGGTGAGAATTCCGGAGCTAATGGCCAGAATAAACGACGAGCTAATGCGTAGCATTCCGTATTTTATGCCTAGAACCGAGAATGAAACAAATACAATATACGGGTTAAGCAATGGCGCTGCAATTACAAATGTGATAATTACCCGAAGTTTTACCCTCGTTTTCATAGTTTCAACCATTGGAATTACACCGCATGAGCAAATCGGCAACACTGAACCATAGGCAAAAGCCAAAAGCTGGTTCTTTGGGAAAAAACGCTTGATTTTTTTGAAATGCTGCTCGACTAAAACACCTGCAAACACACCCAACAGTACCACAACAGCAAATTCGAAAAAGTATTCGTAGAACAGGAAAATCCAGCGAGGTGTTGATGTATATAAAACACACAAATCGCGGTTTTGCGGATGAATATTAAAAACGGTCATATAAACAGTATGGATTACTGTTATAGCCAACGCCAGAAAAACAATTGTTCGCGCAATTATTTTCTGGTTGAAAAAAGGGTTTGGCGTTTTTCTGGTGTTATTACTTACTGATATCCACATCTTTTCTAATGTTAAATTTTACTTGTTCAAATAAATCCTGCTTGTCAGTTTTTCGCATAACTGTAAGTTGGCCAAGGTTTTTCCGGTTTCCGGTTACAAGGCATTTCATGGTAATTTGCCAAAGTCCTTTTTGAAGTTCAATCCATTCCGATTGGTTTATAATTTTTAGGCCCGAAGAAAAGATTGCTGTTTTCTCCATCCCATCTTTGCACGTTTTCGGATCAACTTTCAGGTTGAACTGAATGGTGAATTCGTCGTTTATAGCATATTCGGTTTTTTCTCCTGAAAGGACTTTGCTTATAGCCTGCGACTGCGAACTGACAGAACACAGCATGAAAAAAACTGCTATGGTTATTGTTTGAAACCGACTCATAACTAAGTGTTGATGATAGCTTTTTGTGGACAGTCTTCTTCGCATCGACCACATTTGTAACATTTTTGCTGATCAATTTCAGCAGTAGTTATATCCTGGATAATGGCATCCGACGGACAAACCGGGGTACAGGCTCCACAACTGGTACAAATTTCCTGGTTAATTTCAGGATCGCCTGTATAAGCCGACTTTTCTGTGTATATGGCGTTCGACTCACAAACTGGCAAACATTTTCCACATCTGATACAAGTTGTTTGTACAATATGTGGCGTTTCGTTTGTTGTTGAACCAGACTTTTTAATATAGCTATATGTACAGGCTTCGTAACATTTGCCACATTTGGTACACTTCGATTGATCAAGCGAAACCTGGGCTTTTGTAATCGCACTGTTGGGACATTTATTCAAACACTTTCCACATTTGACACATTTACTGGTATTGATAGAAGATTTACCATTAACTTTTGTTATTGCACCATAAGCACAACCTGAAGAACATTTTTCGACACACCCACGGCAACGTGATGTGTTTACCGAATAATACTGAACGGTATAACTAATGGCTTTCCCCTGGCTGGTACATGCTGTTACACAAGCTCCACAGCCTACACATGACGAACTGATGCTGTAAGTAACCGAATTTGAACCTAAAACAATTGCCCCCGAGCTGCAAACTGCAACGCATTTTCCACATTGAGTACAGTTCGTGGCATTTATGTAGTAATCGGTCGAGGCAATTGAAATAGCCTCGGGTACACAAACCGATTTGCATAAGCCACAGCTTGTGCATTTTGATACTGCAATAGAATAGCTTGACAGCTCTGGTAAGATTATGGCATCATAACTACACGATTTCAGACAGACACCGCAGCCTGTACAGTCCGATTTTACGACCTGAAAAGCAGCATATAAACTTTTATCCTGGCAGGCATGAAATAACGGTGCTGTTAATAGTACCGCGCTTCCTTTTAATGACGTTTTAATAAAATCCCTTCGATGAAATTTCTTTAAATCCATAATCTTACCCAATCTATTCCTGTTGAAAATTCATTACAAAAACATCAGTTGTTTATCGTTCCTGATGAATTGTTAAGAGTAACGTAAGTTAACGTATGCCCGTTTTTATTAATTATTGCTCCATTGGTCAATTCAATAGTATCAGTATTCGAATCACCAGTTAAGGTCCATGTTCCGCCATCAATAGATATTTTACCCGATTTGGCTGTATTTGCATTGTCAAAAGCTCCGACCCAGATGGTTCCCGAGTTTATCGAAAGATTTAGTGTGCTGTAACTGTCGCCAACAATATTCCCGGTGAATGTTGTTGAGCCTAGCAGCGCAAGGTTGCCTGTTGCTCCTGAAGTTGTCCATCGTGTATTGTAATCAACTTCCATTAATATGCCTGAGGCTATTGAAGTACTGGTACCATTTAATGTGATGTTGCCGGTGGAGTTGGTGACTACCTCAATTAAAGGAGCGTCCGGATTTGTAGTTGTGATGCTTCCCCCGATCATAGTCAAAGTCCCGGTAACTCCCGATGCATCTCCCGAGCCACTTTGTAAAATAAGTATACCCCTTGATTCAGAACCTGATGTAAGGTTTGAACTGGAAACTGAAGCTGAGTTATCACCTTCAATAACTACAGCTTCACCGTTGACTGATGAACCGGTAATTCCTTTTGTTGAGATAGTCCCTGTGCTATAAATTACTGCGGCATCGTTCCCTGATACTGTAAATGTGCCGCCGGTAACATCAACCGAACCTCCGCCCTTATCAGTAGCAATAACCGAACTGTTATCGCCGGTAGTTGTTGCGGTAACATCCGAAGCAACGATTTTTCCACTATTGGTTGCATGTAATCCGCGCGAATATTGCCCCGAACATTTTATGGAAACTCCCGAAATTCCCACAACTCCACCATAAGCTACAACGGCATTGGCACCGGTTGCATCAGTTGTTACAGTTCCTCCTGAAATAATAATCGTTGACGAACTTCCACTCGAAAGAATGGCTGCATTTTGTCCGTAGAAGCTGCTGTTGTCTGAACTGGAAGTGTTCCCCGACTTGGTTACAGTACAATCGTTCAGTGTTAATGAACCTCCGGTTACTTTCACCGTTGATTCATCCTCAAGTGTCGATTCAAAGCTTTCGGATGTTTTTATTACTGTTCCACTACTTTGCAGGTATGCTCCCGCCGAAGTACTTTCTGTATCTTCTTTATCACAGGCCTGGAATCCTCCGGCAATGATGATGAAAATTGATGATACAAGGAATGATAATGTAGATTTTTTCATGGCATTTGTTTTAATAGAGAAGATTGATCACTTTATTGGTTTTTATTACGAATCAGTTTTTAACTTAAATGAGGATGAAATAATGTCTTACTTATGTTTGTATTTTATACTGACTCACCCCCTGCACCTGACGGTGCGTCCCCCTCTCTACTCTGGTAGAGAGGGGGAACGGCCGCCTTGCGGACGTCGGGGTGAGTACATTTAAAATACGACAATAAATCTTTCCTAATACTTAAATGAGGATTGGTTTTGTGTAATATTGGGACTGTGTTAATTTGATAGTTTTTAGGTGTTGAGCGATTTAAGGATGTTGCGCCTGAGGTACCATCAGTAGTGTCGTCGTCAGGATCACATGAGTTGCAGATTATTCCAGCAAAAATTATCAGTCCGGCCATGATAAATCTGAATTTCTTATCAAACCGGAATTTATTCCGGATGTGGGAAATAGTTTTTTGTTTAACTGTCTTCATTTTTATGGTTTTTAGAAATAATACCTGAATTCTATTCGCCCCATCAATGCTTTGTTGGTAAGTAAATAGCTATCAACCAATCCGCTTAGAGCATTAACCTGAAGTCGCTTGCCAAATTTCTTTCCCAGTTCGAAATCCATCTCACGCATAGTGTTGCCTGAAATTTTACTTGCAAACTGGGCTTTTAAGTGAACTCTCGATTCCGGGAAACTGCACTTAACTCCAGCCTGAAGGAATGAACCATCGATGGCATCAAGACGTATCACATCGCCTGCAAAAACATTACTGAACGAATTCAGAATCTTTGCATTACTATCGATGTTTGATTTTCCAATGTACCGGAGTGTTAACGATGTTTTTGTATTAGCGCTTTCCAATGTTTTTTCGAGATGCAGGTTGTAGATAAGTGCATTGTTGCCAGTTGCTGCCTGGAATAAAACTTCGGGTTTGAAATACCAATTTTTCCCCCATTCGGTTTGTGCAAACAGACCTGTAATTACAAATTTTTGCGTAACCCAATCTCCAAATTCGTGATAAGCAATAGCCCCAACCGATTCGAGTTTAAAGGTGCCAGATTTATTTTCTGTTCCCGAATTCAACTCATCTGAAAATTCGTCGTTCGAAAATTCGTTTTCCCCCTGAGTTTTTTTTGCTTTAGTGCTTGCTTTCCCTGGTTGATATTTAATGCTGAATGAAGCCAGGTTAGTTTGTCCCAGGCTATTACCAACCAGGACCCTGTCTCTTCCCGGAAGAATGTCGTACAAATAGCCAACGTTGCAGAATGTTCCGTTACGGGCAAAGTCTTTGGTTACCGAGCCACCCAAAACGTTAAAACTCCATTTCCCTGAATTAATCCTGAAATTAGCTCCAACAACCCGTTCATTCAAAAGAAAATCGTCATCGAGCCTGGCAGATTGGATTCCAAGGGTCAGATTACTTTGTTCCGACTTGTACTGATAATACAGTTCGCGAAGACCCAGGTGCTGGTTGTGGTAATCTTTTGAAGTGTCGAAATTGTAACGGTTCCAGTATTTAAAACCACCTTCGAGGTATAACGACGAATTTTTGCCCGACCAGTCTAATCCAATCAGTGCCATTGTGTTCCCAATGGCATTATTGGTAATATAGCCAGTCCCTCCGGTTAATTCGCCACTCCAGAATAAATTGGTTTGACCAACCGGTTTGAGGTATGCTCCCAGTTGGCTGGGACATTCCCATTGTGCAAACAGAAGTTGCCCCAGCATTAGAAGAAGTGATGTCCCAATTAGTTGTTTATTCATTTTCTGAAGTTTACCATTTTTAATGAATTCTTTTTGCACGATTCTAAGCAATCACCGCAGAGTATACAATCCTGGATATTCAAGATGCTTTTCCTTTTCTCGTATGTCATGGCTCTGGTGCGACAAGGTTTGGCACATGAAACACAATCGGTACACGAATCGTTTTTCGAAAGATGTCGGGCCCCCGGAATAAGGGATATCCATCCTAGAATTAAACCTACCGGGCATACTGCACGACAAAAAGGGCGATAAATCAGGACCGAAGTAACCAGCAGAAGGACTAGAAGTACGTAGCCCGTGTGGTTGGCCGAAAACAGATTAAAGGCTACCTTGAACGGGTCGTAATGAATGTAGATGTTTGTTTTTGTTATCAGCAGTTGAATGATTAGAACTGCCAGAAATCCGGTCCTGATATTTCTTAATATTTTTTGAGTTTTCACCGATTTTAAAATTTCGAGCTTAGGCGATTGGTAAATAAAATCCTGAAACCCACCTAAATGGCAAAGCCAGCCACACCAAACTTTTCCGAAGAAATATGTCAATGGAAGGAGCCCAATGAACCAAACCATTGAAAACCATTCAATTGATTGGCCAAATATGGCCAAAATGGTATTTTGAAAACTAAGAATCATACAAGGGCAGGCGCCTTTGTAAAAACCAAGGTAAGCTACTGAGGCCATCAGAAATATTCCTTTTGTTTTTCTAAAGTTTTCATATTTAATAAAATAGCTAATCAAAATAAGCAAAAGGAACAGGATTCCAAGTTGGTAAAGCAGTTTGTAATCAGTTCCTTTTCTTTCGGGTTGAACAGGTGTACTTTTCTGAATGGTTGATGCAGACGAAAGCGAGTCTGGTTGAGAAAATTCACTTGCCGGAGCCGAAAATTCGTTACCAGCCGCGGTAAATTCCTCTGCCTGATTGATTATTTTTTTTGTTTCCTTTTTGTTCTCATCTTTTTTTGTTTCAGTGGTAGATGTAGAAAATTCTTTGGAATTTTCTACGGGTTCAAAATCACTATTTGCATCTTTAAACTCATCTTTTATCGCTGTATCTTTCACAGTACTAACCGATGGAATGATTGCAACCTGACAGTTTTGGCTCGATGCCTGCTGAACAAAAGGATTAATGAAAATCAATGAGGCTAATGCCAGCGAAAGGATGCTCCCTCCGGCCATGTATAATTTATTTTTATACTTTCGGTAAAAAAATAGAGCCAACATAAATATGACTAATGCCAGTAGTAGAATTCGCGCAAACGATGGGTTGTCAGCCTTAGCAAGTTCACTGCAATTTGTTTCGCTACAGTTAATGGCACAGGAGGTTTCTGCGTTTAACTTGGCTCCCAATCCATAAGCGTAACTATAAACCGAAAATAAAAATACTATTCCGGTCAGGATAAAGTATCTGATTTTTATATATTTCAGTACTTCCATGATTGAAAATTAACTTGTTTTTGAAATCTTAAAGGTTCCAACGACCCCATCCTTTGAGCACTTTCTTACGATATTAAGCCGGGCCTCGGGAAGTGCATCAGCTAATAGTGAAATTTTTATTTGTCTGGAAAATGTGTTGGGAGCCTTTTCTTTCCATGCTGTAGCTCCAAGGATTTTCATTCCTTCGTAAGTGAATTTGGTGTCTGAAAGTTGAATTTCGCAGGTTCGGTGCGTGTAAACAATTGTAACCTCAATAATTAGTTCTTCCCCGGCTTTGTAACTTTCTTTTTGCTCTCCTGAAATAGCGAACTTTAGCTCACAAGCTTGTGAAACAATAGGTTGTAACACCATACAAAGTAAAGAAAAGGAAATAATCATTATTTCTTTCCATTTAATATCCGCATTTCTCCTGCTATCTTTTAAATTGTGATTCTGTTTAGATGAAATTTCGTAGTTAATAAGTTTGTTTGCCACATTTAATAACTTCTGAGGTCCCATAATCTTTTTCGGTTGATTTTATTTTAAGCTTAATCCGAAAAGAAAATGAGTTACCCTACCAGAACTATTGCTTGAAACGAAAATATGAATACAAAAAGGGAATACTCTTGATTTGCATGTTGATATGCAGGTGTTTAAGGTATTTGTTAAAAGATTTTAAATCGAAGTTTTATATCAAAAACACTAACATTTTGGTTCTATATGGTTCTGTATCGGTTTTGTTTAAATTGAAACACTTCAATGGGTGTAAGGTTTTTAGGGTAACCTCTTATTAAAACATGGCAATCACCTTTTTTAGTGCTTCAACAAACAGATCGATCTCTTCCTTGGTATTGTATACCGCAAACGATGCGCGCACAGTTCCCTGAATGTTGAAATGATCCATCAGTGGGTCGGCGCAATGGTGGCCGGTGCGCACGGCAATCCCAAATTTGTCGAGCATGGTTCCCAAATCGAAAAAGTGAATGCCATCAACGTTAAACGAAATCACGCCCGATTTCCAAGGTTGTGTGCCGTAAATGCACAATCCTGAAATAGCAAGTAGTTTTGAAGTTGCATAGTCGAGTAATTCGTGTTCCCAGTCTGCCAGATTTTCGAATCCAACGCTGTTTATATAGTCGATAGCCGCACCAAAAGCAATCACTCCGCTAATGTTGGGTGTGCCGGCTTCGAATTTATAAGGCAGATCGTTGTAAGTTGTCCCCGAAAATTTTACTTCCGAAATCATTTCTCCGCCGCCCTGGTATGGTGGCATTTTTTCGAGCAATTCTCTTTTCCCGTACAAAACACCAACCCCGTTTGGACCATACATTTTGTGGGCCGATAGTGCATAAAAATCAACATCCAACGCCTGAACGTCAATCGGCATGTGTGGCGCGGCTTGTGCGCCGTCAACAAAAATGCGGATTCCTTTGGCGTGGGCTATTTCTGCAATTTGTTGTATGGGATTTATAGTGCCCAAAACATTCGAAACATGTGCAATGGCTATTAATTTAGTTCTCGGGGTAATCAACTCGTCCAGTTTTTCAATCATCAGGCGTCCGTTGTCGTCAATGGGTAACATCACAATTTTTGCTCCTTTACGCCCGGCCATCAGTTGCCACGGAACAATATTCGAGTGATGTTCCATTTCCGAAACGATGATTTCATCATCTTCTTTTACAAATGTTTCGCCAAAAGTAAACGCTGCCAAATTAATGCTTTCGGTGGTTCCTTTGGTAAAAATAATCTGCTCGCGGCTTTCAGCATTGATCAATAATTTCACTTTGTCGCGGGTTTCTTCGTAAGCAGCGGTGGCTTTGTCGGCCAGAAAATGCGCAGCCCGGTGAATGTTTCCGTAGTAGGTGGTGTACGTGGCGTTGAGCGCATCAATTACCTGTTGGGGGCGCTGGGTTGTTGCAGCATTATCAAAATAAACCAATGTGCGATTGTATATTTTTTGTTGAAGGATGGGAAAGTCTTCTCGAATTTTCTGAATGTCAAAAGCCATAATACGTTGTTTTTATCAGCGAAATTGAAGTCGCTGTGAAGTTGGTTCAAAGATAACAGAATTAACAACGGATTTAAAGGTCTGGTTTTACCATTGACTTAAGCTTCACTCAACTTTTTTATTAAAATCCTTGTTTGAAACGTTTAATGGTTAATTTTAGGATTTCTAAAAACTTAATGTGTATTGAATTATGAGAAGTATTTTAGTTTCATTGATACTTTTAATTGCCGGAAACCTTTGCGCCCAGGATATTTCCAGGTCTGCACTCGATCAAATTCGTTCGGGATTTAAAAAGGATGCTTATACCAAAGCAATGCAAAATGCTTTATCGTCGAACGACATATCGAAGCTGGCCTGGAACCGCTCCAATGTGGGTACAGTCGATCATTTATTTACTTACCGTGTTGATGTTTCAGGTATTACTGACCAGAAAAGTTCCGGTCGATGCTGGATGTTTTCTTCGCTTAATCTTTTCAGGCCAATGGCTATGAAGAAATTCAATTTAGGGGAGTTCGAATTTTCAGAGAGTTACCTTTATTTCTACGATTTGTTGGAAAAAGCTAATTTGTTTCTGAATAATATGGAGAATACGGCCAGCTTGTCAATAGACAACGACAAAGTACGCTGGTACTTACGTCCTCCGGTTGACGATGGCGGCCAATGGGGTAACTTTGTTAACCTGGTGAAAAAGTATGGTTTGGTTCCAAAAGAAGCGATGGGTGAAACCAATTCGACTGAAAATACGGCCTTACTTACCAAATTCATTAACTCGAAATTGCGTGAAGATGCACTGGAAATCCGTGATTTGAAAAATGCCAAAGCAGATACGAGGAAAATAGTTGCCCGCAAAATTGAAATGCTTTCAGAAATTTACAGGATGCTTGCCCTGAACCTTGATGAGCCTCCTACCGAATTCGTATGGCGCGTTAAAGACAAAGACAAAAAAATTGTTGAGAAGAAATTCACTCCGCAGAGTTTCCGTGATGAAGTCTTGGGTGATACCAACCTCGATGATTTTGTGATGATCATGAATGATCCGTCGCGTCCGTTTTGGAAACACTACGAAGTGGAGAATTACCGCAATACGTCGGAAGGGAACAACTGGCATTATGTGAATCTGCCGAACGATGTGATTAAGGAATTTTGTATTGCTTCCATCAAAAACAACGAAGCGCTCTATGCTTCGTGCGATGTAGGCAAACAGTTGCGCCGCGATGTGGGCATTCTCGATGTGGATAATTTCGACTACGAATCGGTTTATGGAGTGAAATTTGGCATGAACAAATCACAGCGCATTCAAACCGGCGAAAGCGGGTCGAGCCACGGGATGGCACTGATTGCCGTAGATGTTGACGCACAAGGAAAACCGGTGAAATGGCAGTTCGAGAATAGTTGGGGTCCCGCTGCCTGCGAAAAAGGTTACCTTACGTTTACTGATGCCTGGTTTAACGAATACATGTTCCGCTTTGTGGTAAATAAGAAATACCTGACCGCCAAAGTGCTGGAAATCTATGCTCAGAAGCCCGAAATGCTTCCACCGTGGGATCCCATGTTTTAATTATTTAGGGGTTTCACTTCTAAAGTGAAACCTCTAAAAACTAGTTGATATGCACTCCTTCGAATTTAAACATATCTTTTATAAACCGGATGGAAAAATCATCCTAAACGACATTTCTTTTGTTTTGCCGGTAGGCCAATCCATGGCTATTGTCGGCCCATCGGGTTGCGGTAAAACCACTCTCGGGCGACTAATTGCCCGAAAACTGGAGCCAACTTCAGGGAAATTAATTTTGGCTGAGCATCTGAATTGTCAAATGGTTGAGCAGCAGGATAATTTCATGGCTATATCGCGCATTGGTTCAAGCTACTACGGACAACGCTACGAAAACCAGGGAATGGAACAATCGCCAACTATTCAGGAGTATTTGCAGCAAATTGCTGAAGATATTGACTGGGTGATAGATTTGCTAAATATTGGCCACCTGAAAAACAGCAAATTAATGCAATTGAGCAATGGCGAACGCAAACGTACCCAATTGGCTGAAGCCCTGTTGTATCATCCCGAAGTGTTGGTTTTGGATCAGCCTTTTGTTGGGCTTGATTTGCAATCGAGGCAAAAACTGGAGCGACAGATTGTTGAATTGCACCATTCTGGCAAAACAATTATTCTGATATGCGACGCTTTACATGTTTCGGAAGAGATTGACTGGGTGCTGGAAATGGATCATGGTCAAGTAGCCCAACTAATTTCTCGAACCCATTATTTCCCTGAAACGAAGAATGGTAATGCTCCTGAAATTCTGGCGTGTTTTTTTGAAGCATTACCCAAATCAACCGATGTGTATTTTGATTTTGCTGTTCGAATGAATAAGGTAACTGTGGTTCATGGAGAATGCGAAATTTTGAAAGATATTGACTGGACTATAAGAAAAGGAGAACGCTGGGCGTTGATGGGTCCCAACGGCGCAGGAAAAACTACGTTGCTCAGTTTGATTACGGCAGATAATCCACAAGGCTACGTGAACGATCTCACACTTTTCGACCGCAGGCGTGGCAGTGGCGAAAGTATTTGGGATATCAAGCAGCGAATTGGTTATGTTTCGCCAGAACTTCATCTGTATTTTTTACGAGGGAAAGGTATTTTTAATACGATCCCAGGACTTGAAAAATCGTTGTCTGTCAGTGGAAATTCGCTTCGATGTGATGAGGTAATAACATCGGGGTTTAATGAGCAAATTGGTTTTTCGTTGTCGCACAGCGATTTTCAAAAGAGAACAGTAAAAGCATGGTTCTCAATTCTTCAGCTCGAACATTTGGCTGATAGTAAATTTGCTGAAGCATCGCTAAGCGAACAACGACTGCTGTTGTTGGCTCGCGCTTTGGTCAAATTACCTTCATTGCTTATTCTGGATGAGCCTTGCCAAGGGCTGGATGCCCGTCAGACCGGGCGGTTCACCGCGATACTCGATGTAATTTGCCGTCACTTGGATACAACTATGATTTACGTCACCCATTATCCTGAAGAAATTCCACAGAGTATCACGCAATTATTGCAACTCGAAAACGGGCAGGTGAAATATTGCGGGACTTTGAATTGCTTTTAGTGAAAATAGGGATTCCATCTCTTTAAAAAGATGGAATCCCTATTTTCACTACCTTTGCTAAAGTACAAAAACACATTTTATGCAAAACTTTTTTGTCAAATCGCACGGACTGGGTAACGATTATTTTGTGCTCGACGAAACGCAGATTTCGTTTAGCCTGAACGAAAAAAATATACAGAAACTCTGTGATGTCCATTATGGCATTGGATCCGACGGCATTTTACTTAAAGTAGCATCGTCGAAAGCTGATTTTGGCCTGAAGATTTACAATCCAGATGGCTCGGAAGCCGAAAAAAGCGGTAACGGACTGCGTATTTTTGCCAAATACCTGTATGATTATGGCTACTCTGTAGGAAAGAAATTTACCATTGAAACCCTTGGAGGAGTGGTAACTGCCGAAGTTTCGAAAGAAGTGAACGGCAAGTCGGGTCAGGTAAAAGTTGACATGGGAAAAGCAATTTTTGGGAGCCACCAGGTTCCAGTGAATTGCGACGAATCGGAATGTCTGGATCATCCGCTCAACATTGTTGACGAAGCTTACCTGATTAACTGCGTGTCGGTCGGAAATCCGCACTGTGTTATTTTTCGGGACAAATTAAGTCAATCCGAAATATTGAAACATGGGCATGAAATTGAGAACCATCCCCTTTTCCCGAATAGGATTAATGTGCAGTTTGCAAAAGTCATATCGCGCACTGAAGTTGAAATATTGATTTGGGAACGCGGAGCAGGATATACCCTGGCATCAGGAAGCTCGTCGTGTGCTGTGGCTGCCATTGCCGTAAAAAAGGGACTGGCAGAACGAAACCTAAGCATTAAAATGCCTGGCGGAACACTTCAAATTGATATTGATGAAGACTGGAATATTCGCATGGAAGGCGAAGTTCAAGAAATTGCTTCAGGATATTTAAGTAATGAACTGATTATAGAACTGTAAATTTATTTTAAAATTGTAACTTTGCGGGTCAAAATATTTAGGAATTATCATGACAATAAAACAACTTCCGTTCTCTAAACAGCAGATTGAGAATATCATAGAACAATATCCAACCCCATTTCATATTTACGATGAAAAAGGAATTCGGGAATATGCCCGAAAATTTACCAAGGCATTCTCGTGGAATTTAGGTTTTAAGGAATTTTATGCCATAAAAGCTGCTCCAAATCCATACCTGATGAAAATTATGAGGCAGGAGGGTTTTGGAATTGATTGTAGCTCTATTGCTGAATTGGTTTTGGCAGAAAAGTTAGGTATGAAGGGAGATGAAATCATGTTTACATCAAACGACACTCCGGCATACGAATACAAAAAGGCAGTTGATTTAGGTGCTATTATTAATCTCGACGATATTTCGCATATCGAATACCTTGAAAAATATGTTGGTTTACCAAATTTGGTTTGCTTCCGTTACAATCCGGGGGCGTTGAAAGAAGGAAATACTATTATTGGTCATCCTGAAGAAGCCAAATATGGTTTTACCCGCGAACAGTTATTTGAAGGTTATCAAATGCTGGTTGAAAAAGGTGTGACACGTTTCGGTTTACATACCATGGTAGCTTCCAACGAACTTGATGCTGCTTATTTTGTTGAAACCGCTCAGATTCTATTCGATTTGATTGTGGAAATTAAACAGCGTGTGGGTATTGATATCGAATTTGCCAATTTAGGTGGGGGGATTGGTATTCCTTATCGACCAGCCGATCAGCCTGTTGATCTGGATTTTATGAGTCATGGAATTCGTAAACTGTACAACGAAAAAATTGAGGGCGGTGGGTTGAAACCACTGAAAATCTATTTCGAGTCGGGTAGGGCAATGACAGGCCCTTATGGCTTCCTGGTTTCGAAGGTTTTGCACATAAAAAAAACCTACAAGCAATACGCAGGCTTAGATTCGTGTATGGCAAATCTTATGCGTCCGGCTTTGTATGGCTCTTACCATCACATTACCGTTATGGGCAAAGAGTATGAGCCATTAACCGAGATTTATGATGTAACAGGCTCGTTATGCGAAAACAATGATAAATTCGCTATCAACCGAAAACTGCCTAAAGTTGAAGCTGGCGATATTATCGTAATTCACGATTCTGGAGCTCACGGACATGCGATGGGATTCAATTACAACGGCAAACTTCGTTCGGCTGAATTACTCTTGCGAGAGAACGGTGAGGTTGTTCAAATTCGCCGTGCCGAAACATTAAACGATTATTTTGCAACTTTGAACTTTGATGGTTTGAACGACTTTCATGTTTAAGTTAATTTTATAACATTGGGATAAAGGGTGTAAACACAAAATTGTGCATTGCATCCTTTTTCTTATATTTATCAAGTGCTTTTCACTAAATAAACAACACTACCATGAAAATCGGATTTGATGCCAAACGAGCGTTCAGTAATGTTGCCGGATTGGGTAATTTTAGCCGAAACAGTATTATTGCCCTTACCAAACAATTTCCTGAAAATCAATATTACTTGTTTAATCCCGGAAACCGGAAACCACTTTTTATTGCTCCTGAAAGTGCTATTGAATTAAGACCGGAAAATCTTTGGTGGAAAACATTTAGCTTTGTATGGCGTAGTCTTCATATTGCTAAAATAACTAAGAAACTTAAGTTAGATATTTATCATGGTTTGAGCCATGAGTTACCCATGGGAATTGAAAAGACAAATACCAAACTCATTGTTACAATTCATGATTTGATTTTTTTGCGTTATCCCGAGTTTTACAAGAAAATAGACCGGGAAATATATGACAAAAAATTTCGCCATGCTTGTCGGATTGCAACCCGTATTCATTCTATTTCCGACCAAACCAAACAGGATTTAATTGATTATTATAATATTCCGGCAGATAAAATTACTGTTATCTATCAGTCAATTAATCCAATTTTTTTCGAGAAGGCTGACCCTGATTTTAAATTCGAATTAAGGAAGAAACATCAGTTGCCAAAGAAATTTCTGCTTTCGGTTGGAACAGTGGAACATCGAAAGAATCTACTGAGCTTACTCGAAGGGATGACTTTATCGAAAACTTATATGCCATTGGTTGTTGTGGGGAAATCGACTGATTATATGCATAAAGTGCAAAAATTTATCGAGTCAGACATGAATCGGTTACAGGTTTATTTTCTTCCCCGTATTTCCGACGATGAGCTTTCAGCCTTGTACCAAATGGCTGAAGTTATGATTTATCCATCGTTTTTTGAAGGATTTGGGTTGCCGGTAGCCGAAGCTCAGGCTTCAGGTTGCCCGGTTATAACTTCAAATATCAGTAGTTTACCTGAAGCTGGCGGAGATGCTGCTTATTATATTAATCCTGAGAAACCGGAAGAAATTGGACAGGCACTTAAGGTAATTCTTTCTGATAGTACATTACGCAAATCGATGATTGCTAAGGGAAATGCAAATGCGCATAGATTTACGCATTATTCTTACGCGGTCCAGATGGAACAACTTTATAAAACAGTTTTAAATGAATGATGATATAAAAGCCGCTCTTGAAGTTTTACAAAAAGGCGGTGTAATTCTTTATCCAACCGATACAATTTGGGGAATCGGTTGCGACGCCTGTAATGAAGAAGCCGTAAAACGTGTTTATGAAATAAAGAACCGGATCGACTCGAAGAGTATGCTGGTTTTGATGGAAAATGTTGGCTTAATCGACAGATATGTAGCTGAAGTTCCTGAAATAGCTTACGATTTGATTGAAGTTGCAGTAAAGCCGCTTACCATTATTTTTGATGGCGCACGTGGTTTAGCTCAAAACTTGGTTGCTGAAGATGGTTCTATCGGGATTAGAATTACATCTGAAGCCTTTAGTAGTGAGTTAATAAGGCGGTTTAAAAGACCCATTGTTTCTACATCTGCAAACATTAGCGGAAATCCTTCGCCTGGTTGTTTTGATGAAATTGATCAACGGATTATAAACAGTGTTGACTATGTAGTAAAATACAGACAGGATGATACACAAACGTTTGTTCCTTCAAGCATTATAAAACTGGGGCGAGGAGGAGAGATTAAAATAATCAGAGAATGATATTCATTCAAATAGCTTTCTTTTTTAGCAAGTTGTTTCTTTTTTAGTTTTGTCGCACAAATTAATCCTGATGGAATTTCTGACAGTTATTTTGCTTGCCATTGGTTTATCGTTCGACTCATTTGCTGTTTCGGTATGTAGTGGATTAAATCTTCCGCATATCAGGTTTATACAGGCAACAAAAATTGCGATATTCCTGGCATTGTTTCAGGCAGTAATGCCTCTCTTCGGGTGGTTGATTGGTAATAGTGTAAAGTCGCTTATTGAGCCCGTTGATCATTGGATTGCCTTTGGTTTATTGAGCTTGATTGGTGGAAAAATGATTATTGAAAGTTTTATAGATTCTGAAGCCCGGGAGATTAAAAATCCGTTGGATATTAAAGTCATATTGACTTTATCGGTTGCCACCAGTATTGATGCTTTGGCTGTTGGCTTTAGTTTCGCAACCCTACTTAGTAAAATTTTAATTGCTGTTATTATTATCGGGTTTGTAACTTTTATTGCTTCGATGTTAGGAATTTTGCTAGGTAAGAAAACTGGTCCTTCAATAAATCGGTTTGCTGAAATTGTTGGTGGAATAATTCTTGTTCTAATTGGGGTTAAAATACTGGCAGAACACCTCTTCTTTTAATATTTTTCATCATTTTTTGATGAAAAATGTTCTTTTTTATCAAAAAATGATGAAATTATATTCAGATATTTAAAATGACATTTTTCACTTTATTTCTTATTTTCGCGTGACTGTATCTGGAGTTAAAAATTACATGGGTGACTTTGTTTTCAATATTCATAATTATTCAATTTCCCCCCTTTTTGTACTTTTAGCTATTGGTGGAATAATAGGAGTTATAACTTTCTTCTTTTTATTAAGATACAGGAAAGCGGTTGAGGTAAAGTTTTGGCTTGTCTGGCAAATCGCAGCTTCTATATGGGCATTTACTTACGCTTTTGAATTTGCAGCAAACGATATCGAACTCAAAATATTCTGGTCAAAGCTGTCCTATTTTGGAATTGTTTATGAAGCTGTTTCGTTTATGTTTTTTGCATTTGCTTTTTCTTCTGATTATAAGTTCATTGCGCGCAAGTATATTTTCCCCGCTTATGCGTTTTCCACATTATTTCTATTATCGCCATTTACCAATAATTTTCACCACTTACATTGGATTAGTTACTCGATAGACCCGGTAACTCATGCTACCGACTACAAATATGGCCCGTTTTTTTGGATTTTAGTTTTTGTTACTTATATTCAACTTGTTATTGGCATTAGTGTTATCTACCGACTATTCAATCAATTATCGGGCTATTATAAAAAACAGGTACTCATACTTTTCATTTCCTCATTGTTGCCCTTTTTTGGTAATCTGATTTATGTATTTCAAATTAATCCGTTACCTGGATTTGACTGGACGCCTTTTACCTTTTTGATAACTGGTATTTTAATCGCAATAAGTATCTCTAAATTTCGGATGTTCGATTTGGTACCTTTTGCCCGAAATAAACTGATTGATATTATCCCTGATGCTATTATCGTTGTCGACAGATCGTTGCGAATAGCTGATTGTAATAATGTTTTTTTGTCGTTGATAAATGAACCCGAGAATAAGGTTGTAGGCAAGGTAATATCTGAGCTTTTCCCCGATAGGTCTGAAATAATTCAGGAAGCTCTCAAGCATGAAGTGTATTTTACTGAAATCTCCGGGAAAATTAATGGACAGGTTCAGTATTTTGATCTTCAGGTAAATTCTTTATTGGATTATAGGAAGCAACAGACAGGCAGGTTAGTTATCCTAAAAGATATTACCAGGCGTGTTCAATCGGAGGAGATGACTAAAAAAGTGAATACCAAATTGTTAAATGAAATTCACGATAAGGAAAGATTAATTCAGGATTTAGACGCATTCTCACATACGGTTGCTCATGATTTGAAAGGAATGCTGGGCTCAATAATTACAGCCAGTAACCTGGTGCAAATGGCTATTGACGATCTGTCGAAAGAAGAAATCCTGGAAATAGTAAGCCTTATAAATCTTACAGCTACTAAAACAACCCACATAACAAAAGAATTGCTTACACTGGCATCGGTTCGTCAGCAGGAAATTGAACCTGTTGCCGTGAATATGCAACTGATTACCAAGGATGCAATATCGAGGTTACATGATATGATTGATGAGAAAAATGCTATAATAACTCTCTCTGATGTTTGGTACGACGTTTTAGGAAATAAAGCGTGGATAGAAGAAGTATTGATAAATTACATCAGTAATGCGATCAAATACGGTGGTATTCCGCCACAAATAAAAATAAGTACCGAGCTTGTTGGCAAAAAGCGTGTGAAGTATACTGTTATAGATAACGGTAATGGACTTTCTCCTGAAGAAATTGCTATGCTTTTTAAGAAATTTTCGAGGCTCGATTCAATTCGTGCCGAAGGGAATGGCCTGGGACTTTCGATTGTGAAACGAATAATAGAAAAGCTCGGTGGTGATGTGGGTGTGTATAGTAAAAATATTCCGGGAGAAGGTTCTGCTTTTTATTTCATTTTGCCATCGGCCAGGTAAAATATACCTCTTCCCTGGTTGTAAATCAAATGTCAGTTGAAATTTTAACGGTCTGCTAACTTTAAATTGAAGATTTTATTCCGATTTAACTGTAAATTGCAGACATGGAAATAGGAATTTTAACAGATATCGTAATTATCTTCGCATTTGCTACCGCAGTTAATTACTTATTCACCAAACTTCGGATACCTACTATTATCGGGTATTTGCTTACCGGTATTGTTGTAGGCCCATCGTTACTGGGCGTAATCGATTCGCCCCACGAAATCGAATTTATGGCCGAAATTGGCATTATTCTCCTGATGTTTACCATCGGGCTTGAATTTTCACTTAATCACCTGATTAAAATTCGAAAAATTGTTTTTGTTGGAGGGTTTATTCAGCTTGTTTTCACAGCGGGAGTTACTGCACTTTTTGCCCGAACTTATAACATGAGCTGGGGAACCGCAGTTTTTATCGGATTCCTGACTGCATTAAGTAGCACTGCACTTGTTTTGAAGATACTTCAGGAGAAAGGTGAAGTTACTTCCAATTATGGCCGGACAGTTGTAGGAATACTAATTTTTCAGGATATAATTCTGATTCCCATGTTGTTGCTTACGCCAATGCTTGGCGGTCAAACTGCCGACATTGGAGGCCGTTTATTGGCAATGGGGACAAAAACCTTATTTATGATGGGATTGGTTTATGTGGCAAATCGTTGGGTAATGCCTCGTATTTTACACCTGATTGCTTTAACCAAAAACCAGGAATTGTTTTTGATGAGCATCCTGTTGGTTTGCCTGGCCATTGCTTTGTTAACGTCTGAAATGGGGATGTCCCTGGCTTTTGGAGCTTTTTTAGGTGGTTTGATGATTTCGCGGTCAGAGTATAGCGAGGATGCTTTTAGTCACCTCATTCCTTTTAAAGATACGTTTACCAGTTTCTTTTTTGTTTCGATAGGCATGTTGCTTGATTTGAGTTTTGTAGGGCACAATTTATTTCTGGTTATAGGAACGGTTGTATTGGTTATTGCCATAAAAGCTTTTGTGGCTGGAGGAACGGCTTTTGTTTTGGGTCATACTTTTAGGGGAACAGTTATGGTTGGTGTAGCTATGGCTCAAATCGGCGAATTCTCATTTATTCTGGCAAAAACAGGTCAGGATTATAATATTCTGTCAGAATATTATTACCAGCTCTTTCTTGCTGTTACTGTCGTTTCAATGGCTGTTTCGCCTTTCCTGATCATGGGGGCCAAACCAATGGCTAACCGGCTCATGAAACTTCCAATACCTGAATTTCTGGCAAAGGGATTATTTCCTCTTCAGGAGATAGAAGTTCCTAAGATGCAGAACCATATTGTTTTTATTGGCAAAGATTCGAGATCGCTCAATCTTTCGCGCATGGCATGTCAGCTTAAATTGCCTTATGTTTCCATTGTTTTTGATCCGGCATCGGCGAGGGCCCGACAGGTAAAAGGTGAAATGGTTGTTTATGGCGATGCTTTGAACGAACCTGTTTTACAGAAGGCTTATGTTGGATCAGCCGAAATTGTGGTTGTTAGTATTGGTGATGCAATTACGGCCCTGGGAGTTATTGAACAGGTTCGAAAATTGAACAAACATGCCTACATCATGGTACGATCGAGGCATGTTTCGGATATCGAAGATTTATATGCAATGGGGGCCGACCAGGTAATACCTGAAGAATTTGAAACGGCGATTGAAATGTTTGAACGTATTTTGAAAAAATTGTTGATTCCAAATGGTGAAATAGAAGGGGCGATTGAGCATATCAGAAATGATAATTACGGAATATTCAGAGAAGAGAAAGAAGCAAATTCTTTTACTTTGAGCGATGAAATTCCCGGGATTGAGATCATTGCCTTGCGTGCGTATAATTACCCGATTTTTCAAGGCAAATCTTTGAAAGATATTCATTTACGAAAAGATTATGGCGTGACCGTTGTGGCAGTCAAACGAAAAGATCAGATTTTTGAAAATCCGGCTTCAGGCTTTGTTTTTGAAATAGATGATGTTCTTTATGTTTTAGGGAAACCTGAAGAAATTGTTCGTTTAAAACAAAACCAGGAAAAGAAAAGCCCTTAACTTTTGACTAGTTGAAGGGTCTTTTTTTACTTATTTCTTTCGGATAAATATCTGAACTGGTACACCTGAGAAACTGAATTTTTCCCTGATTTTATTTTCCAGATAACGTCTGTATGGTTCCTTTACATATTGGGGTAAGTTGGCAAAAAATGCAAAACTTGGTGTTTGGCTGGGTAGCTGTGTGACGTATTTAATTTTTACAAATTTTCCTTTGATTGATGGAGGCGGATAGGCTTCAATGGCTTCGAGCATCACCTCATTTAATTCCGATGTTTTTACTTTTCTGTTGCGGTTTTCATACACTTCTACTGCTGTTTCGAGCGCTTTCAGGATTCGTTGCTTGGTTAATGCTGAAGTGAAAATGATAGGTACATCAACGAACGGGGCGATACGTTCCTTAATGGCTTTAGTAAAGGTATTGGTGCTCGAATTGTCTTTCTCAACTAAATCCCATTTGTTTACAAGGATGACAACTCCTTTTTTGTTTCGTTCAATCAGGTGGAAAATTGAGACATCCTGAGCTTCCATTCCCCGGGTGGCATCGAGCATCAGGATACACACGTCCGAATCTTCGATGGCACGAATGGAGCGCATCGTTGAATAGAACTCCACATCTTCCTTTACCTTGGTGCGTTTGCGTAATCCTGCGGTGTCAACCAGGTAGAAATCGTACCCAAACTTATTGTAGCGGGTGTGGATCGAATCGCGGGTTGTGCCGGCAATTTCGGTCACTATGTTGCGTTCTTCGCCGGTCAACGCATTAATCAGCGACGATTTACCAACATTGGGGCGTCCAATAATAGCGAAGTGCGGAATTTTCGATTCTTCCTCGTCTACTACTTTCTCCGGAAACTCAGCAACAATGGCATCGAGTAAATCGCCGGTCCCACTTCCGGTCATCGACGAAATGCAGTACAATTCACCAAGACCAAGCGAATAAAACTCGTGCGAGTCGATAATACGCATGTTGTTGTCGACTTTGTTGACTGCGAGAAATACTTTTTTGGAAGAACGACGCAGGACAGATGCCACTTCCTCATCCATATCAGTTACACCGTTTTCAACGTCAACTACGAAGAGTATTACATCGGACTCTTCAATGGCAATCATCACCTGTTTACGGATTTCGCCTTCAAATTCATCTTCGGAGTTTACAGCATAACCGCCAGTGTCGATAATTGAAAAATCGACTCCATTCCATGTTCCTTTTCCGTATTGACGGTCGCGGGTTACACCTGACATTTCGTCAACAATGGCTTTCCTGGTTTCTGTGATCCGGTTAAAAAGTGTTGATTTACCAACATTCGGACGTCCTACTATTGCTATAATGTTGCTCATATTTTCTCTCCTAACAGCCTCCTCCCAACCCCCTCCGAAAGAGGGGGAGAAAGAAATGGCACTCGTATATTTCTATTTTAAAATCTAATGCACCTTTTAAGCCCTCCCTTTTGGGGACGGTCTGGGAGGGGCTTTCCCGCTACTCCATATCGTACCCAAACCCGCTCAAAGAACGGTCTTTTTCGCGCCAGTCTTTGTTCACTTTTACATATAATTGGAGAAATACTTTTTTCTGAAAAAATTCTTCGAGATCGATTCGTGCCTCGGTTCCTACTTTTTTTAACGCTTTACCCTGATGCCCGATGATAATGCCTTTCTGGCTATCGCGGTTGACGTGTATAACGCACATGAGGTTTAGCAGTTTTTCTTCTTCTTTGAACTGTTCAACCTCCACCTCAACTGAATAAGGAACTTCCTTATCGTAATTCAGCAAAATCTTTTCGCGGATAATTTCACTTACGAAGAAACGTTCATTTCGGTCGGTAAGTTCATCTTTAGGGAAATAAGCCGGACCATCTGGTAACAGTTCCAAAATGCGGTCGAAAATCTGGGCAACACCAAATTTGTTTGTTGCCGAAATGGCATATACACTTGCTAAAGGAAGTTGCTCGCTCCAGTATTTATACAATTCGAGTACTTTTTCCTGAGTCGAAAGGTCAATTTTATTAATTAGAACGATCACTGCAGCTTCCGAGCTTTTTATACGTTCAATGTATTCCTGGTTTTTCCCGGGCTGTTCAATTACGTCAGTTACATATAAAATCACATCTGCATCAATCAGTGCGGTATTTACAAACCTCATCATCGTTTCCTGAAGTTTGTAGTTTGGTTTTAAAATTCCCGGGGTGTCAGAATAAACAATCTGGAAATCATCGCCATTAACGATGCCTTTGATGCGGTGACGCGTAGTTTGCATTTTTGATGTAATGATCGACAAACGCTCACCAACCAGCACGTTCATGATGGTCGATTTCCCAACGTTGGGGTTTCCGATAATGTTTACAAATCCGGATTTATGTGCCATTTATTTAATTATGAATATTTTAAAAACCGCCGCAAAGATAATTAAATCTCTGTGAATGTCTAGTAATTCTTTACCACCAGAGTTTCTCTATTGTTCCATTATTGCTTTCAGGTTGTTTAGCCCGTTTTGTAAATCAGGCCCAATCATCTTATCAAAATCCATGAATATATGCATCAGGTTCATCGGGTATTTCATTTCTCCGAAAAAACTCCATTTTACATTAGTTGTTGAATCGTTGGTGGCTTTAATTGCCAAATAAGCATAGTTGGTTGATTCCATGGGTTTTATGAAATGTATTTCGTAATCAATGCGCTCACCTTCGGTTATCTTTATAATTTTTTGCTCGCCTTTCCCTGCTTTAGGATTCTCACTATCCCAAGCTGAAACAAACCCGACGGTTCCGTCTTCACCCCTGAATTCGGTCTTCATTCCCGGATCGATCTTGGCCCACACCGAAAATTGATTCTGATTTTTCAGGTATTTCACGTAGTCGAACACCTGCTGTTTGGGTTTATTAATAGTTACCTCACGTTCAATGACGTATTTCCCGTTAACAAAAAGAGCAACAACTAAAAGTAAAACAACAATGCCTGCAATGGATAAACCAATGATTTTTAAAGTTTTCATAGATTATAGGTTTAAGTTATTTTTTCTGAATAAATTTTGATTCGTATAAGTTAATCCAGTCGGCAACAGTTTGTTTTTGCGCCAGTTGCCCGACAAGCTCATAAGGAATGGTATCCTGATTTTTAAATCGCAGGCAGCTTTTGCCAATGTCGGGTTTCTTTTTGCTCACTTTTGCCAATTCTTTGGTAAACCAGGCGAGCAATGCTGGGTCGGCATAAATTCCCATGTGGTAAATTGCTATAAAGTTTTTCTGTGCAGCGATGTTCAAAAAGGGGAGAGGTAATTTCGGATTGCAGTGATAACCATTGGGGTATAACTTGTGTGGAACAACAAAACCAATCATTCCATAGCTTATTTGTTCTGAAAAGCCTTCAGGAATATTGTTTACGATTACTTTTCGAAGAAGAGTTATTGCTTCTTTTTGATGTTCGGGAAGCTGATTGATATATTCGTCGACGGTTAGGGCTTTGGATTGCATGGCAACTACCTAAATTGTTTGATTTTCAGTAACAATTTAGCAATCCGAAAAGTTTATGGCTGATTTTCTAAAGTGTATTCTCTTCTTTAATTTCCGATTCGTCGAGCTCTTTTAAGGTTTCCTTTAACGATTGAAGGTACTTGCCATACAACTTATTGAACCCCCATCTTAGTATAAAAAACAAAAAAGTGATTAATGGAATAAGGATCAGAACACCAATTCCGATCGATTTCCAGATTTGGAAGCTGTCAAGTTTTGAAACAGAAATGTTTCTTGAGTCTGCTATAATTTTGATGCCTTCATAAAATCCTGCCGAAAAACCTACAATCATATTTAGCAAAAACATGATTACTGCAAGGTAAAATAATCGGCGGTATGTAATTACAGTTTCTAGAATTCCTTTTAGTAAATCTTTGATTTGCAGATCAATTGAAAAGCTTTTTTTAATCCTGATATACTTGATTACAAAAAACAAATAGGTTGTTACTATTAGCGCTGTAGAGAAGAAGTCGATTGGAACCAGCCATTTAGGATATTCAACTATGTCGTTTATGATAACTTTCGAAAAGTAAGCCGATAAAAACATCGAATCGGCAATAACGTAACCGATGAACAGCAATAATATGGTCAACCCAATGCGGATATTTTGGTCAATTCGCTCAACAAGCGATTTGGTGCGTGATTTTAGCAATTCCTGTATTGACTCCTTTTCAAGCCGATGCTTGTTCATCTCCTGAGAAGAATATGTTTCCCATGCCAACTTTAAATCCTTTAAATCCATCTCTATTCTTCCGTATTCATTAGCAATTTCAACTTCTTTTTAATTCGGTTCATTTTTACTCTCACATAATTTTGAGTAATACCTGTAATTTCAGCAATTTCTTCGTACTTTTTGTCTTCAAGAAACAAGAGAATAATCGATTTCTCGATTCCACTTAACTGCGAGACAGCTTTGTTAAGTATTTTAATTTGTTCCTCTTCTCTCGTATCGTATACTTCTTCTGCCAACTGCAGATTTTCGTACGAAATGCCTGATTTGTCGGGTTGTCGTTTGTCTTTTTTAAAACTTGTAATGGCTGTATTCAGGGCCACTCTGTACATCCAGGTAGAAAATTTCGATTCGTTTCTGAACGATGGATAAGACTTCCACAATTGAGCCAGAATTTCCTGGAATAAATCACGGCGATCTTCTTCCAAATCGCAGTAAACGGAACAAACCTTGTGAATTATTCCTTGATTTTCGGTGATTATCTGTAGAAATTCTTTTTCCAACGCTCTTTATAAGTCTTGAAAAGTGAAAAATATTACATCAGCTCATTTTTAAAAAATTCACTTCCTGTGCTGTTAAAAAACGATAACGGCCACGGGGAAGGTCCTTTTTAGTTAATCCGGCAAACATTACCCGGTCGAGCTTTTCAACATTATAACCAAGGTGGTTAAAAATCCGGCGGACAATGCGGTTTTTACCCGAATGTATTTCGATGCCAATCTGGCGTTTATCATTGTAATCAATCATTTCAATCTCGTCAGCAGCTATAAACCCATCTTCGAGCTCAATTCCTTTTTTAATTTTCTGCAAATCATCGGGGTCCAAATCTTTGTCGAGCTGAACGTGATAAACCTTCTTTTTTTCGTAACTCGGGTGAGTTAATTTTTTGGCAAGTTCACCATCGTTGGTAAATAAAAGTAAGCCTGTAGTTTGCATATCGAGACGGCCAACCGGATAAATGCGTTCGCGGCAGGCACTTTCAACAAGTTGCATAACTGTTCGTTCGGCATGTGGATCTTCGAAGGTAGTTACAAATCCACGTGGTTTATTGAGTAATAGATATACTTTGCGCTCCGGGTTCAGCTTATTACCCTGGTATTGGACATCGTCGTCGACGGTTACTTTAAACCCAAGTTCAGTAATTACTTCGCCGTTAACGGTAATTAGCCCATCAGCAATTATTTTGTCGGCATCCCGACGAGAGCAAACGCCCGAATTGGCAATGTATTTATTTAACCTGATCAACCCGTCAGAAGCTGGTTGCTCCGGCGTTTGACCTTGTTTTTTTACAACTATATTTTTTTTCTGAGAATCTTTCAAAACAGTAAGTTTTTAGTGGCTCTTCTTTTTGTCAAAGGTCGTAATTTTTAGTGGATTAACTAATGACCTTCCTGTTTATAAAGTTTGAATTGTTCTTTTATAATGTTACGGACATCGTATTCTGTTCGCATTTCATTTAAAAGTCCTTTCCCATTAATATACATCATAAAGTAGTCGGCTTCTGTATTATTTAAGCCGGTTAATTCCTGTACCATTTGCTTGTTATAATATTGCGATATCATTTCCCAATGTTTTTCGGTAACAATAGCTTTTCGGGTTTCACGTTTTTCCTTCTCTCCTCTGCTTAAATGATACTGTAAAAAACTGGCCGGATTTACTATTGCCGCAATTACCGGTGGTTTTTTGTTGTAGGCATCACCCCGCAACTCTGGCGCAATTTTGGTTTCTTTTCCCATGGGTACGCCATCCATATTTGCCTTTTTTTGCGTGCCTTTAACGTTTACATCGGGAATAGAGAAACGAATAGGTTTGGCATAGATAATTAATACATTCGTCTCGTTATAGTTAACCGGGATGTGAGCAAAGCTTTTGGTAAAGCCGAGAGAGGTAATTTGCAAACTATCGATATTGAGGGCATCCATAGTAAACCGTCCTTGCAGGTCGGCGCTGATGGTTGCCTTGGTTCTCATATTCATAATAATCGCATTGGGGACGGGCATCTCGTCTTCCAGGTTTAAAACCTGGCCTTTCAATCTAATTGGCATCGGATCAACCTCATCGGTTTGTGCCCAAACAGTGTGCGAAAAAATGATAAATAAGCAGAAAGAAACAATAAACCTAAAAGCTGCTCTTGTATTCATGAATAGTTTTAAAAACCATATTTTTATCAGACACCTTTCATGATATTTAAATATGATGATCGTTAAGAAAATTTGTTTCATGCACTCATGGCTTTGCAGCAAAAGTACAAAAATCCTGTTCAGAACCTGATTCTGGCAGAACGGATTAATGCCCTTCTGCTTTATAAATTTTAAATTGCTGAAGAATTGTATACGTTGCGTTTTGTTTGGTTGTCATTCGTTTAAATAAATTCTTGCCATTGAGGTACATCATGAAATTGTCGGCCTCTGTATTGTTTAAATTTGTAAGGGCAACAACTATATCTTTATTGTAAACTCTCGAAATCGTAACCCATTGTTTGTCGCTTTCTTCTGCTGCCCGAACTTTTTGTTTCGATTTTTCTTTTCCTCCCAGTGGTATTCGTAATAAGCTAATTTGGTTATCGTAAACCTTTTCTGAAGCAGGTTTATCTTTCATAATTTCGTTCCTGAAATAAGGCGAAGCAATCCTATTTTCTTTATCGATTTTCATTTGCTCCTTTTTCACAGTCACATTAATATCGGGAATCAAAAAACTAAGAGGACGGGCGTACAAAGTCAATACATCAGAAACATTATAGATTGCCGGAATCGCTATGGTTTCTTTGTGGAATCCGAGTGAGCTTATTTCCAAACTATCGGTTACAAAGGCATCAATTGTAAATATCCCGTCGGCATTAGCACTAACACTTGCTTTTGTCCGATGATTGGTAATAACAGCATAGGCAACAGGTGTTGCATCTTCAATATTTAAAATCTGTCCTTTTACCTGAGGCACAAAATTCTCCTGAACTTTTTGTGCAATGCAAATTGACGCATTTAGCGCCAACGCAATAACGATAATTGCTTTGCCAATTATTCTGGATGAAAGTACCTGAGCTTTTTGTGAATAATCCGGGCTACTTTTCTTTTTGATTTTGTAAAATTGAGGCATAATGTTTCCTTGGCTTTGCAACAAAATTACACAATTGTTGCCGACTATTGATTTGAACTAACATTCGTTAACGGTATTTAACGATAGTAAACAAATTCATGACCATGAAGTTTGGTTTTTGATTTTGCTCATTGTTTCATCCGAATTGTTTATCTTTAGTTTATAAACAAACTAATCTCTTTTCCATGCAAGCTTCTGCTCATAAATCGGTCTTCAGGAGAATTCTTCAAATAATTCTGTTCTTGCTTTTGGCCGGATTGGCCTATGGCGTTTACTACATTCATTCGCTAATGCCCATTATTACAGGCTATCCGGCCAAATATTTATGCTCGGCCGTATTTGTTTCGGGCCGGGAGCAAGCTGAAGTTGAAGCAATGGACCTCCATTTTTCATTCATTCAGTATGTGAAAAATGTTGTAGATATTAAGGATTCGAGTGTTACAAGTTCATTCCTGTGGGGCAAATCAAAAGCTATTTACCGAAGGGGATTTGGCGCTACATTGCTACGCAGTGTAAAGGAAGATGAATTCCGGAAAATGAAATTTCCTGAAGTGAAACTGACTTTCAGTCCGGACACCACAAAGTGGCCTTTGGGTAATATTTTGCCGAAAAAAGGAAGCACTGCCGACACGATTCAACTGGAACGGATTGCCGAAAAGCTGTTGGACGAAGAAGGATACACCGGCCATGCTTTTGGTTTTATGGTGGTTCACAAAGGCATTCCGGTGGTTGAGGCGTACCAACCTCAGTTTAACGAAAAGACAAGGTTTTTAAGCTGGTCGATGGCCAAGAGTGTTACAAATGCTTTGGCCGGAATGTTGATTAAAGACGGAAAGCTCAAACTTGAACAGCAGGCCGGTATTCCAGAATGGCAAAACGACGACCGAAAGAAAATTACAATCGACGATTTACTGCACATGCAAAGCGGGTTACACTGGAACGAGGATTACGGAAATCGATCGGACGTAACCGTAATGCTGCATTGTGAAAAGGATTTTGCCCGTTATACATACTCTCAGCCATTGGAATATCCTGCCGGAACGCATTGGTACTATTCGTCGGGTTCGGTCAATGTGTTGAATTACCTGATGCGTAAAACTATTGGAAACGGCATTGATTATTACCGGTTTTCGCAGGAGCGACTGTTCAATAAAATTGGGATGGTTAATGCTGTTTTTGAGGTCGATGCCAGCGGTACCCAGGTTGGTTCGTCGTATGTGTATGCCACAGTTCGCGATTATGCCCGCTTTGGCTTGCTGTACCTGAACGACGGAAAGATTAACGGTGAGCAGATTCTTCCTGAAGGTTGGGTGAAATACACTACCACTCCGGCGTCTGACAGCAAAGGAAAATATGGCGCGTTGTTCTGGCTGAATCAGGCCAAGGCGTTTCCATCGGCTCCAACCGATATGTATTCATGCAACGGGCACGATGGTCAGCAGATATTTATCATCCCTTCTAAAGAACTGGTTGTTGTTGTGGTTGGATATTCGCCCGGACCTAATCATGTTATGAAGTTTGACGAACTTCTGGGCGATGTTTTAAAGACAATACAAGAGTACTAAATAAAAGTCAGGGCTTCACTCTAAGATGAAACCCTGACTAAGTACTAAATATCGGTATTTTTTATTTCCCAAGGCTCGCAGCAAAACGGTGCGATTTTTACCAGAGCTCATTTGTCCTGAAAAACCGGGTTCATTTCCTGGCGAAACCCTGCCTCTGCTTATTCATTGGACTGATAGTAGAGTTTTTGATCTTTAGTGACATGCCAAAATTCGAGCATGATGGCATTGGGTCTCGATTGTTCGGGATTTGTAATTGGGCTCCACGACATCACATTAAATGTAGCGGGAAGTTTGGTTACCTGGTTTGGTGAGCTGACCAGTGTTTCAAGGCATTGCCTTTCAAAATCAGCTTTTTTAGTTTCAATCTGGTCTGAGTTTGCATAAATAGCATAGATTGCGATTAAGTATAATCCGTAGTAGCTGAGTTTTCTTCCCGTTAGGTTGTTGATTAAAATGAAAGCTGAACTGGCACAGAAATAGACCAGGGCAATCGTTATGGGGATGAACGTATCGTATCTTAAAACATTGGGTCGGTAGGGTCTGTACCCGCCAAGAGGCAACAATAACAAATACAACAATGAAAATAACACAATCCAGTTCCACCTTATTTGTGTTTTTTGTCGGTCTGCGTTTGGAAAATTTCTTTTGATGAGAAAAAGGTTAATTCCAATGGTCAACAGAAGAATAGGTACACCTAGTGATTGGGTAATCTGGTAATAAATGCCAAGAGGCAGCTTTAGATAACGCTCGAATACTGGTATTGTATTTCCCTGAAAATTTGAATCGTATAGGCCAAGAATCAGAGAATAGATACTAATTGTTGTTATCGGAATAAAAAAGGCATATACTTTGGTGGGAACGCTTTTCAGGAATAATGCAACTTTAGTAATTGCAAAACCTCCTTTGTTGTCATAAAAATCTTTCGAATAAAAAATAAAAACAATCAGGCTGACGACAAGTATAATTCCCGGGTTAAGCGGACCGCTAAGAGGTAGAATAAGCGATGCCGCAAGGATTATCGGCAAATCAATAAATTTCAGTCTTCTGTTCTGCTCTCTCATTCCTGAATAAAGGAAATACGAATAGTATGCGAGCAAAACGACAACCGGCAGTGAAAAGAAAAACACATAAGTTGTTGCGTGATCGTTTATACCTATATGCCCCCAATATCCATTAGCCTGAATAAAAGGCGAAACAAGCAAAGCTGCCAATAGAAATGATTTGCTGAATATTCGGGTTGTGCCGGAAATAAGAGTGCTGATGGTGAAGAGAAAAATCAAATGAACCAATATCTTCAAGAGGGCACATGACAGATAAACAGAGGTTAGCGGGTCTGTGAAATTCTGGAGCCACAATGGCACCGTTTGCATATATTCTTTTTGGGCGAAATGAGCGAAAAAGCGATTGGGATTGATATGCTTTTCTCCGCTTTGTAGCATCCTGAAACCCAACGGGTCATCAAAAATCTTTTGGATATGCTCATTCCAGGCTACGCCCGAGGCCAAATCGCCATCAATGGGAGTGTAATAGTATTGGATAAAGGAATAGAACAGATCGCCAAAAACCAGGAATACGAGTAAAACTATCAGCAAACTCTTTTTTGTCATATCAATTTTTCGTTATGACAAATATAAAGAAACAAATAGTTTTGGCACATCAGCGCAGATAAAATTGTGGTTCTTAAATTGAAATTCTCAATCTGGTGGCTATAAAAAAGTCAGGGCTTCACTCTAAGATGAAACCCTGACTAAGTACTAAATATCGGTATTTTCGAATGTCTTATTTCAAGTTTTTGATGCGCTCCATTGCTTCCAGCACATTAGCGCGGTCGGCAAAAGCTGAGAAACGGAAATAGCCTTCGCCCGATGGGCCAAACCCCGAACCTGGCGTTCCCACCACGTTGGCTTCGTTCAGCAATTTATCGAAGAAATCCCACGATTTCATGGCGTCTTTGGTTTTTACCCAAACATAAGGGGCATTTACTCCGCCAAATACTTCGTAGCCGGCATCTTTCAGGTTTTCGCGCATGATGCGGGCATTTTCGAGGTAATAGGCTATAACTTCCCTCACTTGTTTTTTCCCTTCTTCGGTATAAATTGCGGCAGCTGCTTTCTGAACCGGGTACGAAACCCCATTGAATTTGGTGGTGTGCCGGCGGTTCCACAAGGGTTTTACCGGATGAGCAACACCTTCGCTGTCGTAAGCTTTCAATTCTTTCGGAATAACGGTGAAAGCGCAACGGGTCCCGGTAAATCCTGCTGTTTTCGAAAAACTGCGGAACTCTAATGCAACTTCTTTAGCTCCCTCGATTTCGAAAATTGAATGAGGAATTGCCGCGTCGGTAATGAAAGCTTCGTAAGCTGCATCGTATAAAATCACACATTTATTTTCGCGGGCGTAGTTAACCCATTTCGTCAATTCTTCTTTGGTTGCAATTGTTCCGGTTGGGTTATTCGGAAAACACAGGAAAATTAAATCCGGTCGTTCTTTGGGCAGTTCAGGAATAAAACCATTGGCTTCATTACAAGGCAAATATATAATTCCTTCGAAATAACCGTTTGTCTGAATTTGTCCGGTTTTGCCCGACATTACAGTTGTATCGGCATAAACCGGGTAAACCGGGTCGCATATTGCAATTTTGTTGGCAGCGCCAAATACTTCCTGAATGTTACCGGTGTCGCATTTCGAACCGTCGGAAACAAAAATGTCTTCAGCCGAAATATCGACTCCGCGGCTCTGGTAATCATTTTTTGCAATAGCATCACGCAAAAAATCGTAACCTTGTTCAGGTCCGTAACCTTTAAATGTAGCGGCATTGGCCATTTCGTCAACTCCTTCGTGAAAAGCTTTTATAACTTCAGGAACAAGCGGTTGTGTTACATCGCCAATACCCATTCGGATAACTTTTTTATCAGGATTGGCTTCAGCAAATTCACGAACTCTGCGTCCAATTTCGGGAAACAAATATCCCGCCTGAAGTTTTAGGTAATTCTCGTTAATTAATGCCATATTCTTGTGTTTTGAAATGATTTCAGTGCCAATTTTCTTTTAGGGTTTCAAAGTTACAAAAAAACAAAAGCTTACCCGAAAGTTGGGACCTGCGGCGATAAATTTCCGCTTCGGGCACGATTTATTAATCTTGACGGACAATGAAAATCTCAGCCAATAAGCATTAGGAACAAAACGAACCCGGAACTTGCATTACACACACTACGTCCGCTGGTTTTCAACAAAATGATGTTAGGTTTTTTATCATAGTTATCCGGTAAAACTGGGGTATTACAAGATGTCGCAACTACGTTGCTCTGTGTTTTTGTCAGATGTTGTTGTACTACAAAGATTTAGCAATCGTATTGCTATGCAGTTAGCAGCGTAGCTGTTTAATCTTTGTAGAAAAATGGCAAAACGAAAATGTAAGCCACCTAGTGGTGTTATCTTCCGAAATGCCTTTAAATTATTAGGTTACGGATAACTATGAAAATTTTAACCGGACACCAATGTTTTTTTATACAGTCTATCGGTTTTCGATATGGTCAGAGCAAGCCCGATTTTGGTGACTACCATTACTTTGGATCGCTTGAGGAAAAGAGGATATCAGGCTTTGTTAACGGTAATCAGCACCTTTTAAATTGCTGATCTGTGATCCAGAATTAAAAAGTGCCAATTGCAAATTGGCGCTAGCGTTCGCTATTTGTTACGTATATCCCGATGAGTAGATGTTTGCAGCCAGTCTTTTATTACCTTCATCATCGAATGATAAAATGGATACTGAACAAATACAAACGTTTCAAAGTTAAAGCAGTGCAATGGTTGAGATGGGTGTGCAACCGGTATCCAAATTTATTTTATCACTGGGTTTTAGATTGTCAGTTAACCTAATAAATTGACTGCATGATAAGAGCCGTATGAATCGAGAGGTTCGCGTACGGTTCTGAGAGAGGTTTAGGGGTGAAACTCCCCTTTACCTACTCGACTAGGCGGTTGTGGTTTTTCTCTAATTTAAAGATTCTCTAATTTTACAATCCAATCGTTAAAATGCTTACAGCTCTTTTTAAGAAAATCTATTCCAATAATCCCAACTATTGATGCACCTACACTCACTTTATTGCACTCGTATTCGGGAATAAGTTTTATTATTCTTTTGGAAGGAGCAGTCTCTGGCTTATCATTAATTAACTCAGGATTACCTTTTTCGACAAGAATTTGTTTTAACTTACTAATTTCTTTAGAATGTTCAAAATATTCTACTTCTAACTCTTCTGGTTTCGAGAAAATTAGTGCTTCAAATTCATGTAATTGAATATATGGGACAAGCCTGTAATCTTGAATATCTTCTGCAAATGCATTTTCTAAAAATTCAACACGTTTATATGCATCAATTATTTTAGTTGATTCTTCATATTTCGGAAAGTCCTTTGGCAAAGCATACAAATCAAACATTGTAGTAAAACGGGCTTCCGAGCTACTATCTTCTTTAAGCCACATCAAGATGTCTGCTTTTGCCTTGGCATAACTTATGAGACCTCCTCTATAACATTTCTTTTTGTCTTTGCTTGTAAATACACAACGAACGTCAGTTGAAATATTATATTTTCCAAGATGAAGAGAAAGCGTGTCTTTCACAAAACGTTCTTCAGTTTGTCCTTCTGCTGTAACATTTAATCTTGTGAACTTTCTCATGGTCTACCTCCAAAAATATTTTTTTCCCAAAGTTCACTCATACTATATTTATCCAACCATTCCTGAAGACTATTTATATCAAGTTTTTTATACTTACTACATTTTTCTTGTCTATCTCTCTCGACAACAACAATGTTGTCTGTATCAAATTCATCAATAAGCCTGGTGGATTGAGTTGCTAAAATAATCTGACTACTTTGGCTTGCTGTTTTAACCATGCCAGCTAACAATGAAATAGCAGAAGGATGCAATCCAAGTTCTGGTTCATCTAATATTACAACGGACGGTAGTGATGTTGGGGGTTGTAATAATAATGTTGCCAAAGCCATAAATCGTAAAGAACCATCAGATATTTGATGGGGTCCAAAAAGATAATCTGAATCATTTTCAAGCCAGTTAATCATAATATAATTATCATTTCGAACGGAAGGATTAAGAACGAAATTATTGAATTGAGGCATTGCCAATTTTATATATCTAACTATCCGGTTATAATATTTTTCTCCGTCTTTTTTACTTTTTATTGCATAAAGAAATGCAGCTAAATTTCCTGCATCACTTCTTAAAAAATCGCAATCATTAATGTAACCACTATTCCTAATTTTTGCTTCTTTAGAGGTATCATGAAATTGAAAGACCTGACAATTTTTAAGAAGCTTTAATATAACCCTGGCAACGGTTGATTCAGGTCTTTTTGAGTAATCGTATAATCCAGATTCTTTTAATCCGGGGTCTAATGATATCTTAAATGGTTTAGTATTATCTTTTTGTTTATAGTAAAGGGTTTCTTCTGTAAATATCAGCGTGTCCCCTGCAGCATGAGACAAAGTAAATCCATATTTGTCAGTAGAATTGCTATCTGAAAATGTTATTTCTGATTCCAATCGGGTTGTCTTTTTTGAACCATAAAAAAGCAATGAATCAGCATAACCACTTTTCCCGATATACGTTTGTAATGCACCAGTAGTCATAAAATTAAGCATTTGAAAAAAGGATACCAAATTGCTTTTACCAGCACCATTTGCTCCAAGAAGTATAGTTATTTCTCCAATAGGAATATTTTGTCCATTACCACTAATAGACTTATAACCTTTAAGATTTATATTAGTTAATCTCAATTTGTTATCTCGCATTATCTTATTCTTTTAATATTCTCCAAATTTAATTAATAATCAATTGATAGCAATAATCTTTTGTGTAGTGTCTTTTTTACAAAGAACTCTTTAGATGGCTTTGCAGACTGACTGTTTAATCTTTGTAGAAAGTTGGCTCATACTGAAACGTGAGCCGCGTGTGGTGTAACCTTCTGAAATGCCCTAAAATAAATGGTTACGACTAAACGATAAATTTTTAACCACACACCAATGATTCAATATCTACCAGGTTTGTCGAAAAAAGTATTAAACGTATTTTATGAATATCCTTTTCGTTGCTTAAAGCAGATTTTAGCCATCGAACGTAGTTTTTCGAGCGAAGCGGGCTCAGCCTTAACCTTTTTTGTGGCAAGACAAAAAAGTAATTAGGGTTTTGGTGTAAAGCCCCAACGCTAAATTAATTAGGTATTCTATGAGATATTCAATACGTTTTTTATAGCGGGCATTTTATTACTTTGTTGCACCTATAAAAAACAAAAAGAGCCAGATGTTAATCTAACTCTTTTAGTATCAATTGAGCGGGAAACGGGGGTCGAACCCGCGACCCTCAGCTTGGGAAGCTGATGCTCTTAAAGCCTCCAAAAGCTGCGCTTTTGAACGCAAACCACTGAGCTACTCCCTTTTACCGCTCAAATATTTCAGCTAGAAGCTGATTTCTGTTTTATCGGTTTACAATATGGTTTACATGCATATAACCGAAGACAGGTTAATAAATATTTGTTATTTAGAACTACTTTATGATCTTAAAAGTAATCATTTTCAATCAATTAACACAGTGTTTGTTTGTTAATTTGTGACTAAAATCACAAATTTTTATTATTAATTGAGCGAATTAAACTTCGATTCGTAAGCTTCAAATATTGACAAAATTTGTTGATTTATACATAGGACGCTCATTTTGAAACTATTGATTTTTTTTGTAATTTTTAGAATTTCCTTTCGTGTGTATGACATTGTGATACTGACCGGACCTACCCCAAATAAATCGATAATTTGATCTGCTGTATTCGAGTTTTTTTTTGATCCAGCCCAAACCTCTAAAATAAAAGGTCAAAATCTAATTCGACTTTTCTTTTGCGACCCCCGGGGGGTGGAAAGATAGGTGGATCGACCCGTTTAACCAACATTCTATTTTTTTGAGTTAATGGAAATGTGAATTTCGTATTTGATGATGTGTTGTTGGGATGGGTAATAACTGGCAATCGAATGTGTGAAGGAAGTTATTCTCATACCAATAGCAGGCTGCTCCGCTTATTTGGGGCAAACAATACCGCAGGACATACCATTAGTTGGCATGGGGAAAGCAAGTGTGGTGACTTAATGGAAAGCAGCGAATTGGGGCGGGTGGAATGGAGCTTCCCGTTTTGGCTTTGAGTTTTGGAACGTGGGATAGGAAAGCCAAAGGGGTGCGCAATGAAACGGCGGACTGGCATGAGAGCAATGGAATGAATGGAAGCACTCTTGCGTGGGTGCCGAGGCTGGAGGCTGACAATGAACGGAATGTAACGAAAGGTGGCGGAACGAAGTGCAGCCCTGGAGTGTTATGGAGAGAAGCGGAAGCCACCTGCCGCAGGTTTTGGACGTAAAACAATTCATGACCTGCACCATTAAAGGGTGGCGGGGAATTTTGAGGCTTTTCCGGTGACAATGCTGAACGGAAAGCTGCTGATCGAATACCGAGTGCGTGGGGTTTGCGCGGCTATTGTACATAGCGTGATTCTATGACTGGCATTCTGGGGTTTGCAGTTATAGAATAGCACGTTATGTGATCAATAGCTTTGGGGTTGAATTTTTTGGCACAAGCGAACGGCGGAGGCGGTTGGAGTGAGCGGCTTTTTGTTTTGGGTTTCAAAAAGTGTGACAGAAAATGAAACATGGGTTGGAACCGGAATGGCACTTCCTACCTGTCTATTTTTTAATTTTTACTGATTTTGATTTGGTCACAATTTCCTCACCGGATAACTCGCTGTATCGGATAATAACATGGCCAGCTTTAGTTTTATCGATTTCAATTGGTTTAACTCCTTTATCCCATTGATTTATATGAGTTGAAAACGGGGAAACTGCTTGAACCCATTTACCATTGATAAACGTCCAAACGTGATAAGCACTCCAATAACTGGAGAACCATTCAGGCAAAAGTCCAATTTCATCGGTTCCGTTTTGATTGAGGTCTCCTAAGTTGGTTGGCGTACCGCCGATACAATTTTCGACTTTTATTGAGGGAATATTTGGGTCTGAAAATTTGAGATAGCTTTTACAGTCGCCGATGCATTCCTGATCGTTATCGGCAATTTTTGGTGGAATCAGCCACATGGAATCTATTTTGCCATCACCATTAAAATATCCCTTAACTGCAATTATCGGTGTAGACTTTTGACCGGTTGGAATTAGATTGAGATTGGTCTTGTTATACGAACCGTTGGAAGAACTGGACAATAAAAAGCAACTGAGAATTAGTGCAAATATTTTTCTGATTGGATGACGGTTTGACATGGGTCATTTTAAAGTATTTATTGTTTATTAGCTTGCTCATTTACAGCACTGTAAGAATTAATTAGGATCGCAAGTTGAGTCGGATGAGCTGGATGATAACCATAGGTAACAGCAATGTCGCTACTAGTGTCGTATAAAAAACAGACATATCTATCAACATCAAAGATCCAATCGCAACCAACACTCCAAGGAGGCTGGCCTCTATAAAATTCTGATACAATTTTTTTTATATCCTCCAACGCATTTTCTCGCGGAAATCGAATAATTATCGAATACGTATTTGGAGATTGACTTTCTTCCCAGAATTGAGATTTTGCAATTGTTCCATTATTACCATCAATGACTCTTGTAAAAAAAGTTTCAGCAAAGGCTTTTATCCTTTCCCTTTCTTTTACTTGATGATTCTGACATGAAATCGACCCAAGCAAAAGAAATATTGTTAACACATAAATTTTCTTCATTTTAAACAAATTATGAATGTATTCACCGGGAGGCTACTTAATTGCTTTAATTATTGCTAATACTATTCCAATTACTACAATTGCCACTATCACTATTAGAAAAAGTTTTAGTAATCCAAGCATCAATGACATTAAGCCATAAACAATGTGGCTGGTACCGTCAATTATTTCAGAGCAACTGGACAATAAGACTAAGAACGCAAAAATGCTAATTGACTTTGAGAGTAATTTTGGTGAAATGAATACCCGCTGGATGTTCAATCTTGAAGATAATTTTGATCTCATTTTTGAATGCAATTTTATAATTTTAGGCAACCTATTTGATTTTTAAAAGCCAACGACTAAGCCATCTGGATCGCTACCAAACTTGTTGGCTTCGACAACAAATGAATTCCAATCATTATTTGCTATAGCATCTAACAATAATTTCTCACCTTTAACAGGCATATATTGAGCATACTCTTCCGGATTCACCATTTTCTCATGATGCCAATCATTGTAATCTCTGTATAATCTCATAATATGTTTTTTTATTTCAGGCGTACTGCCCAGTCTTTGTTTTCTGGCCGCCCACATTTGAAGATAATTGGCATTACCCCCGAATACTATTTCTTTAATATAGCTTTCGAGAGGACCAAATTCAACGATTATTTTATCAGGCATAATTTCTGCCATTGTATCTTCAGGATGAGATGATAAATATTTGGATGTAAGATTAGCAATCAATGAATTTGCATCGCCTCGATTTTTAATAACGGTCTGACCAAAGGCATTAATTTTCACTTGATCTGGGCTACCTTCAAAATCGATTCCCATCAAATTAGATGGAAGATTATTCGTGTTAAACGTATATGTCTGACCTATTGCATCGGAACTGTACACGTTCTCGAATTTGCCTGAGTTCGCTAGCTTTGCCCAATTGCTTGCAGCTTCTCTTACCATTTTTTCACCATCCGAGGTAAATTTTTGTGAAGATATTTCCTCAATAAGAAAATCTGCATATCGCGTTGGATTTATAGGCGGATTTGCAAAAACTTTACTGCTAAGTATTAGAAGAGCGATGAATAACTTTGATTTCATGCGTAGAATAATTATTGCCTGCCCCGTTCCCCAAGTTCAGGTTTAGACATAAAAAAGCGTGGGAACTGTTAGCTAAATCATTGTCCTGAGGGTCTCGACACCCTGTAACAAATGATAAAGCAACAGCCCCACGCCCATAAGAAATATAGACGTGAAGCATTTGTTGCTATCATCCTTGTTACTTGTGAAATTGTCGAGATTTCAGGACAGGATAATATCTAAAACGCTTTCGTTTTTTTTAAATCAAAGGTTGACTCTTCAACCTTTACAAATATAAAAATAAAACATAATAGCGTTAGTCATATTTCAAAATATTATGGGATCGAATGATCAAACATTAGATACTAAATGTAAAGCAACTTTGGTCCGATAATGGTATAACAGTCTGTGGACTTGCCATCAATCTTTGGCGTAGATTTTTTTACTTCAAACCACTGCCCTAAATCTGTTGCTTTGGCGGTCTTGAATTTTTTAATTGTTTCCTTGATGTCTAAAGCCTCATAGATGCTTTGCAAAATTTCTTTCCATTCCTTACCCGTTTTTATTGTTCCTGTTTGAACACCAATATCATGCAAACAACGCAAAATCTTATTGTCGGTTGAAATATTTGTTGAATTACCAATGATTGCCCTTTTTATGTTACTAACATTGTATCCGAGTGATTTTACCCGATCTTCACCTAATATTTCATAAGCTTCCTGGATCAAAGGTTTTTCCTTCTCAATCAAGCGTATTCTTTCGTCCATATTCCCAATAAAAAAGAGGGGAATCTCTTTCTTTAGTTTAGCATATTCGACAAACACCTGTTTAAAAGAAACCCTTGCTTTCGGGTTTTCGATTAGTCTATCGGTAAAAATCATCTCTACTGCATTCGAGACGTTAAAACCGTACTTTCTATATTCATCAGCAAGAGTAATTCTAGAACTGTATAACTGGTGCGTAATCTTAAAGTTTACAATGTCGAGTTTAATTAAATTTTCATCTAAATTGAGTTTATCACCTTGTTTAAAAATATACATTTCATTCAATCCGGACTTGTTGTTCTTTTCAATAAGCTGTATTGTGATATTCCTGCTTTCGGAATTCATTTTATTTATCTCGCAAATCCAATTTTTTGCATTTCGGATTTGGTTCTCTGAATGAGCCTTGAATTCATCCAGTGTGACAAATTGATTGTACCTCGTTTCTGAGAAAATATGACAAGCTTCAGTTTTGTATCTTGAATTTCTTATTCTACCACATATTTGAATAATTAAAGTCGATATATCCAATAACGTATGAGATTTGTATTTATCACTTACAATGTATGTACGACCGTTTTCATCGTAAATGTCGCAGCCTTCAAAGCAAGTTGACGTATAAAAATTGATAGGTTTAACTTGGTCGGTTGTTGTTGCGATTTTGAAATTATCGCCCAATTTCTTTTGATTGGTTTTCTTTCCTTTACCTGGGTTGGTATTATTTGAACAGACTATCCGAACTTGTTCAGATGTTAATCCTGACTTGGTTAAGGCATCTGCAATAAATTCAACACTGTTCACAAAGAAATGCAGATTGCCGAACATTTTTCTGTGAATCGCCTCATCAATAAGTCGGCAAACTTCGTTAATCGGCAAAGCAGTAATAACAGGTTTGATATTGACAGTAACAGTATTCTTTCATACAACTTCTTTTACTGGGATTGACTTCAATTCTTCTAAAATAAACTCATCTTCAATTGGTGTTGCAGTCATATAGGTTACCCGATCAAATTTCCGGCTATGGAACAACACTTTTTTGATTGCCTTATTCCTGAAAGCGTAACTATTAAACAATATGTGCCATTCATCGACAAGTAGAAAGTAGTCCTTGTATGGGTTTGAATCATTAGCCTGTAAAAGCTCTAGCAAAAATTCCAATCTGTCATAGGTTACCGCAATTTTCTTTATCTGATGTGTTCGTAAATAATCTAGGATTTCAACCTCATTGATACCTTGATATATTCCCAACAAGTTTTTGTGTTGGTTCTGCTTGTTTTCAATAACGCTCACATAAGGCATTGCAATAATCGTATCTATATCGTTTTCGATGGCAATAGTAGTACCACCACAACCAGTTTTACCTTTATCAAATAGACAATTTACAGGTAATTCGGTCATAAATTCACTGAGATATGTTTTATTCTCAGGTGCATGAATTATTTCTTTTTTCATTTTTAAGAAATTAGTTTAAACAAAAATTGTATCTAAAATTTTGGGTGACGGATTTTTTGGGATTCTTTCTTATTAGTAGTTTTTTAAGTTTCGGAATATAAAAATCCGGCAAGTGCATCTAAAGGGATTTTCTAATATCTGCCCGATATCGCACATATAATTGGTCTATCAAGTAAAACGGACATAGCGATTCGGAAAAAATGGCATTTATGACAGTTTCTTTGTCTGTCATTAGAAAATTTAACAGGTAGATCAACTGTATAACTGTTAGCCTGAAAATGGAGAAAAAAAGAGTTGGAGAATAAGAAAACACCATTAATTCGCTCCCTGACAGGAGAACTTTTATCTCAATTTTTCTACTACAAATATAATGTAAATATCTGATATAAAATACATTGATGTAAAGGTATGTTGCTTTTGATGTGTTTAGTTACGTACATGTAGTAATTGGAAGTTAAGGTAGATTAACGATTCATAATCTATCCCGTTTGGTCGTGATCCGAGACGAAAATATTGAGAATTGCCTTTTATTTTAAATTTTGGTATGTCGTTTGAGGTGTTAAGTTTGAATGTTTATGAGGAAGTCTGCTCACCTTTCGAATTGACACTTTGAAATCACAAGCATGTGATCTCATGTTCTTTGAAATACGCCCTACTCTGCTGGTTTAATAGGAAGGAACATCCAGAACGCAAGGCAATAGCCGCCACCTTATGGTGAGTTAATTAAGAGTAGATACAGCATAATTGTAATCAAATGAGCAAATGAGAGTGTATTAAGTAAATGTTTAACAATTAACGATTGCAATTATGTATAATAGTGAAATTACCATTAGTCAAACATTGTTTGATGATTTGTACGCAGCTCAACAAGAATTGAATAAAAAGAAACAATTATTGCGTGAGATTGAAACTAAAAAAGCTCAAAGAGCCGAGAGTTACAAACGCAGTAGAAAAATCAGTCCAGAAGAAAAAAAGTTTGGAGAAATTTTACGATCTGCAAATAGGAAGCTAAAATCTCAAGTATTCCAAGACTCTTCGACGCTCAATCGCATTATCAAACAAAAAATTGGGGACAATGAAGAGCATATGTTTTATGCTACATTTAAAAATAGAGTAGATGCTGTAATAGGAACACGAGAGTTTGAGCATTTGTGTTCTCAGAATAAATTGAACACAGATGCGATTGCTCAACATGTTGTAATACATGGGAACAAAGCAATGAACAATGTTTTTAAGTATGGATTGGGGCATGTGTATAAGCCTGAACAGCTTCTATTAATGAATAAAGTTGTTTTCAGTGCGGCTGAATTAAATCTGGATCAATATCTTCCAGAAAAACATCCCGAAGAAGCGAATGCTGAATAATTTCGAAAATATGAGAGTGTCCATTTGGGCACTCTCTTCTTGTTTAAAGCAGATGCTGCATTGCAGCATCAACTTGTTCGTTTTCAAAACTATCAAGATAAATCTGCGTTGTCGATAGGTCTGAGTGTCCTAAAGCCTCACTTATAAGTGAAACATTTACACCTGATTTTTTCAAAACCGTTGCAAATGAATGGCGGGCTACATAGGTCGTTAAATTGGTCTTAATTTTACAAATTTCAGCAATCCGTTTCAATCCTTTATCTGTCTTTCCCAATAGCTTATGAATTCGGTTTTGCTTCTGGATTGCTGTTTTATGAATTCGTTGATCAAGGATCGGGAAAAGGTATCCACTTTTATCGGTTAATTGCCAATAGTTTAAAATGATTTGGCTTGCTTCAGGTGATAGTTGTAAACTGATCTTCTTTCCAGTCTTTTGCCTGATATATTGCAATCTGCTATCAACTATATTTTCCGGCTTTAAATTCGCCAAATCAGTGAAATTTATTCCTCCACAGAGATAAGTGAAAATAAACACATCCTTTGCAAATTGAACAGCTTCCGGTTCTATGCTGAGATCAATCTGTTTTATGAGCAAAATTTCATCCTTAGAAATTGCCCGTTTTGCAGTTGAAATATCGAATTTGCTCACCTTGAAATCATCAAAAGGATAGTTGTTCTTTTTTGTACATTTCGCCTCAATAGCTTTATTATATGCACTTCTAAGGGTACGGAAAAGTAAACTGATGGTAGTTTCTTTGTTGCCCTTTGAACGTAGCCATTTTTCGTAACGGTTCAACCAATCCAAATCAATATCAGTAAATAGGAAATTCACACGACCTTTTGAAAATGTCTTTATAGAATTAAATGAACCTTTATAAATCAATCTGTTACCTGTTTTATTGGTTTGCGTATATTGCAAAATTAATTCATTATAAAACTCACCAACAGTTTTTTCCTTAATTGTCGTTTTGTTCCCATCAAGTAAATTGGTTAGAGTGTAGTCCTTCTGATTTGCATTGAATTCTAAGATTTGCTTTTGATACTCAGTAATCTTATCAAGTACAATCTTTTGAATAAAGTCACCATTCGGGCAATTAGTTTTGGGCTTGTTCTTTGTAAAATCCCAGTATTTAGGGTTGATTGATACTCCCAAACTTTGGTATTTTCGCTTACCATTTTTGGAAACTTGGAGCATTAATGGATTTTCACCGTTAGAAAGTGTCTTTGATTTGTAGCAAACTACTGAAATTGAGGCATTCATGAGTGTAAACTGGTTTACATCTTGGTTTACATGCCTGTAAATTGTATCAGATAGACCAGTATAAATACAAAAATCAGCTAATCGCTTTTTATTGCAACTAACTGATTTTCAGAGCGGGAAACGGGGGTCGAACCCGCGACCCTCAGCTTGGGAAGCTGATGCTCTACCACTGAGCTACTCCCGCTTATTTTTGCGAAGCCAAAAGTAATAAATCTAATGGTTGTGTTTATGCTTATCCTGCAATATTTTCTTTTGTTTTTTAGAAATTTACTTTATCTCGTATCATTTCAACCAGAATCCATCTCATTTCAATTAATTTATCCATCTTCTTGCGGTATTTTTTTGTACAAAACAAATATTGACTTTGGTGAAATAAATTCTGATAGAATTGTAGCAACAGATAAGCTGCTTTTCCCATGAATGGCATAAAGGCGATCAGTAATAACGAAACCGCTGTGGGATATCGAGGATGGAACAACACAAAGTAGATCGTCAGGTAATATAAAGGGAAAATGATTAGTCCAAGTACATAATTAAACGAACTGGTAAATATTTTGTCCTTTACTTTTCGCCCGATCCAGGCTCGCGGAACGTAAAACGGCAGTGCATTGGTCAGGAATCCGTATGCAAAAATGGGCAATGATAATAGGGCCAGCAGAATTTTAAAGGGGATAACGATCTTCCCTGATTTTTGAGCATTTTCAACTTTATTGTCAGTGCATTTCGCGTCATTCAGGCATTGTTGATAGTGGTGTACTTGATCAATAAGCTTTTCAAAACTTTGCGGCGATTCCTTCTCAAGGATTTCGAGCTTGTCAATCAGTTCTTTTTCGGCCCGAAATTGCTGCAAAGCTTTCTTTCTACTAAAGAACTTTGGCTTAACCAACGACTTCCCGGCCAATTGTCTCACCAACTCATATTCTTCGTAATAGTTGCTGCTGCTTATTTCAATAACCAACGCCTCTAGTTTTTCGCGAATCAAATCGCGTAAATCCATCATTGCTTTCTTTGGATTCATTTCGTAGTCGAACCAGAAATTTTCTATCGTAATAGGTTCGCCATACTGAACAAGCAACGACCGGTTGAAATTCCAGTAATGACTATATGATATTCCAACGGGTACAATTTGCAACTCAAGTCTAGAGTTGCTTTTAGCCTCAGCTTCGAGCGCAATACGGGGAATCGCTTTCTTGTGCGGTAACATTTGCCGACGTCCCGAGTGTGCTGCTTCAGGAAAGAGGGCTACGCTTTGTTTTTCCTCCAGAAGTTGATTGACTTTAGCAAATATCTCTTCGTTATTGGCCAAATTTTCTTTCCCGTCGCGAATCCGGTAAACAGGCCATACCTTCAGGAAATTTAAAATTGACCGGGTGGTTTTTGATTTGAAAATGTCGGCTCTCGCAAGCCATACTGTTTGCAAACTATTGGTGCAAACCAAAGCCAGCGGGTCCATCAGTGCATTTTGATGGTTAGGGGCAAAAATTATGGGCTTCCCTTTCGGAATATTTTCTTTTCCTGAAACGGTAATCTGTTTATGCGAAAGCCAGAACGCAAAGCGCACATAAAGCCGGAGTAACTCATATCCAAACGAACGATGTTTCATCATCATGCAATAACTGGTTTTTTCGACCAATAATAGGCCACGGCCATTCCGCTGACAATATGCCAGATACCCCACCAGGCTGCAATAATAGCCATTCCGCCCAATTCCATTTCAGGAGGGAATATTTTAGGGTTGAAAATAAGGGCAAGGGCTAGTCCCGAATTGTGAATTCCGGTTTCAATGGCCAAGGTGCGCCGATCGGTTTGTGTAAGGTTGTTTATTCGTCCGAAGAAATAGCCGGTTGTCATGGCAATTCCGTTCTGCAGAAGTACAAAAATGAATACCAGGTGAACGTATGCTAAAAATTGCGAAAAATTTGCCGATAACATGGCTATAACCATGATTACGAAAAAGATAAGAGACCCGCGATTAATTGGTCTTTTAATTTTCTGAGTGAATGCGGGAAATTTGCGAGAAATAAAAAGCCCGATAATCACTGGTATTCCGAGTAAGATAAATACTGTTTGAAACATTTGATATTTGTCGATAACCAGTGGCCGCAAAAGGCTTTCAGCATTGTGTGAGTTGTAAAAATTAACATATAAGCTTCCCCAGAATGCAAAGTTGAATGGTGTAAAAAATACAGCTACCGAAGTTGATATAGCAGTTAAACTTACGGCCAGAGCAACATTTGCACGTGCCATAGAACTGATGAAATTTGAAATATTTCCTCCCGGGCAGGCAGCTACCAATATCATTCCCAGGGCAATTGTTGGGGTAGGGTTTATTAACAGAACCAGTAAAAAGGTAAATGCAGGTAATAAAAAAGTTTGACTTATAAAGCCAACAATGGCTGGTTTGGGGTGACGAATAAGGTTTTCAAAGTTCCCGACTTTTATGTCCAGTGCAATTCCAAACATGATAAACGAAAGGGCAATGTTTAGGAAAACTAATCCGGAAGGCGAAAAATTCAGCCTTACATGATCGAGAGCTTCGAGTGTGCTGTGCATAAATTGCTTTAAAATTGACAGATAACCGCGTAAAAATAAAAAACTCTGGACGAAAGCAATGTTTTCGTCCAGAGTTTTCTGAGAAATGAGTGTCAATTTAGGTCTAAAGACCTAATAAATTCATTATTTTCTTTGGTATATCAATATTTTCCTGAATTCCGGCAAAGTTCTCGGCTCCCGGTCCGTAAGCAAAAACAGGAACCATAACGGCAGTGTGGTCGCCGGTTGAGAAAGCTCCTTTTACCATACCAGTTTTCATGTCGCCACCGGTTAGGGCCATGCCGCCGGTTTCGTGGTCGGCAGTTACCACAATCAGGGTTTCTCCGTCTTTTGCTGCAAATTCGAGCGCTTTACCAATGGTGCGGTCAAAATCGAGCATTTCGTTTACCACATAAATGGTATTGTTTTGGTGTGCTCCCCAGTCAATTTGCGAACCTTCAATCATGATAAAAAAACCTTTTTTATTCTGCGAAAGAATGTTCAGCGCTGTTTGTGTCGATAACGGAAGGTCCATTTTTCGTTTTGGAAACACTTCGTTGTGCTCATCGGCGGTCAAGCCAGCCAGTTTGCCCGATTTTACCTTGTAAATATCTTCGGGGTTACGCAAAACCTGGTAGCCTTTCTCCTGAAGGTCTTTGGTTAAGTCGCGTTTATCTTTCCGCACTGCAAAATGTTTGTATCCTCCACCAATAAAAACATCGATGTCGGTTTTCAGAAAATCGGCAGCAATATCTTCATAACTTCCGCGGCTTCCCTGGTGGGCAATGTACGATGCTGGCGTTGCGTGCGTTATTGCCGATGTAGAAACCAAACCGGTTGCCAAACCCTTGGCTTCGGCCATTTCCAATACTGTTTTTTGAGGGATGGTGTCGGTATTCACGCCAATGGCCCCGTTGTATGTTTTATATCCCGAAGAAAGCGCTGTTCCTCCGGCAGCAGAGTCGGTGATGTAACTACTGGCCGATTGTGTTTTGGAGAAACCTACTTGTTTGAAGTTTTCGAGAAACAGGTGGCCTCCATTGGCTGTTAATCCGGCAAAAACGTGTGCAACGCCCATGCCGTCGCCAATGAGCATGATTACATTCTTTGGTTTTTTCGACTTAAAGGTTTGCGGAAAAGTCTTTACCTCGTATTTCTGCCCGCCAACATAGATTTTGGTCGAATCGATTTTCGAAACCGTTTTGTAGTTTTCCTGGGCAAACAACTGTAGGCTTGCTGCTAATAAACCTGCAATAATCAGTATTTTGATGTTCATTCGTGTTGGTTTTGGTTAATGAATAAAAACGTTAATTCTTCAATGGTAAAAATAACCGAAACGATTTGTCGGATGCAATAAATCGGTTAAAAGTTTGTAAAAATTAGAATAAACTTACTCCTGAAACGGAAAAACCTTGATTTTGCTTGAAAAACTACGCAATTTTCTATGAAGTCAAAATATTTAAACAACAAATATATTGTCAAAATTATTTTTTGAGTGCGCCGTGGTTGTCCCACTCTTCGCGGTCGAACGCCTCGTTGATGGCGTAATCAATTCGGTTGTCGGCGAACGAATCTTTCAGGATGTTTAATGAACGAAAATTGATAATAATTTGCTCAGCTTTTTTGTAGCTCAAATGGGCGATTCGGGCGTATTTGCTTACCGATATTTTTTCGTTCTTTTCGAGGTAGTCGAGCAAAACTTTCTCGTCGTCAGAATAATTGATCAGGATGCCTTTTGTGCTGTTTTGAGCTTTCCACACTTCAATCATCACTTTGGAGGCCAGCTTGTTTTCGTCGTTTTTGCGGAAATAGGCCCACCATTTTCCTTCCTCATCTTTGGCAAAATGAGGTTTTTGAATGCTGGGTTCTATAATTACCTCCAAAATGGTTTTGCCATCAACAGTGTGCTGGCGCGTGGTGAAGTCGATAGGCGGATTGGAGTAAATTTTGGCAGCCGACTCCACCATGTAATATTCTTCTTCGGAGCGCACTCCTGCAATGCGGCCATTGTCTTTTACGCCAATCAGTAACCGGCCGCCATCGGTATTGGCAAACGCTACAAGCGACCGCGCAATCTTCTTCGAATCGCTGATGCAATATTTAAAATCTTGTGTCTGATGCTCACCCTGAAGGATGAGTTTCTGTATATAATTGCTCACGGCTTAACAAGTTCCATGTTTCAAGTTTCAAGTTTCAAGTTCCAGGTTGCCAGTCGCTGGCAGCTAGCAGCTTGTTGCTAGCGTTTACACCTCAATGCCAAACAATATCCTTACCAAATAACCCAATCCGAACGAGATGAGCCCCACAACGGTACTTAGCACCACCATCTCAGTAAAGCGCTTGCGGAATGGCTGATCGTTGGCCACCGAAATGTAATAGGTAAACAGGAAGACGATCAGTATAGAGTCGAACAGCGCAACCAGCAACGCAATAAATGGCGATGTAAAAATCAGGTAAGGCGCTACCAGAAAAATCACCGCAATCACATAAGCAATTCCGGTGAAGATTGACGACTTAATGGCCAGGTCTTCTTTCCCTTCGGCTTTGTTCGACAGGTATTCCGACGACGACATCGACAGCGCTCCCGCAATTCCGGTTATGATTCCGGCTAGCGCTACCAGTTTGGTGTTCTGGAGTGCAAATGTCAAACCGGCCAGTGTTCCCAGTATTTCAACCAGCGCGTCGTTCAGTCCCAACACAATCGAACCCATGTATTTCAGGTGTTCCTCTTCAATCAGGCCAAGCAGTTCTTTTTCGTGCTTGTTCTCGTCGTCCGACACTTCTTTGGCTTCGGGCACTTCGGTAGCAATCAAATCGTAATTGATTTGTGCTTTTTCTTCACCTTTTTCCATCAGTTTAAGTCCGAAAGTCAACCCAAAAATCTTCGAAATCCAATAATATTTCCGCACTTCCCACTGACTTGGAGCCACTTCCTTATTGGTATAGGCGCTCCAAAGTTTGTAGTGTTTTAGCTCATCGGCAGCAATCTGCGTCAGTACTTTCTGGTTTTCGGCATCTTTGGTTTGCCCGGCCAGTTTGTTGTAAATATGATATTCAGTAATTTCTTCGCGCTGCGCGAAAATCAATTGCTGACGAACTTCCGGTGAAATGGGTTTCTTTATCATGATCGTATTATTTATTGTTGCGGGTCACGGGTTAACACGCAACTCGTTTCACTTCATCCACTCATACATTTGGTAGTGCTCGGCTGTCATGCCCAGATGCTCGTAAACCCCGTGAGCCGGGATATTTGTTTTGTCGGCATAAAGTCGAATTCCACGTAAGTTGGAGCTATCAACAACCATTTGCTGGATATGTTTGTAGAGTTTACTGAAAATACTCCGCTTGCGGTACTCGGGCCGAACATACACCGACTGAATCCATAGTACTGTTCCGTTGCGCCAGTCACTCCATTCGAAGGTAGTTAGCAGCGAACCCACCACTTTGCCATCGGTTTCGGCCACGTAATAAACGCCTTTCGACGAATCGGCAAAAACAGCAGCTACGCCCTTTTCCACAGTTGTCTCGTCGAGTTGCAGGGTTTCGGTTTCCCAGGCCATTGCCAGTTGAAACTCAACAATGCTCGGCGCATCAGCTTCTATCGCTTGTCTGATAATCATTTGTTACTTGTTTGGTTTTCGACTGGCTAAATTATAAAAATAGTTTGGCTTAAGTTTGAAGAAATTGTTACGCCTTTAAACCTGAAAACGGTGGAAGTGTTCAAATTGAAACACAAACAAGGCTGGGTTCTTTTGGTAAATAGCAAACAGGAATACGTCAAACACTAAAGCTTTTTGCCTGCCTGTTTAGGACTAAATGTTGATGACGACAGGTGGTAACCCGTTGAGTAGGACCCGGGAAAGTTGAACCCCTGTTTGGGGTTCAATATTTTGTGGATTATGCTCCGACGGTTTCGCCGCCGGTGATTAACATTCAATCCCATTCGGGATTATAGATTTTCAAATCACCAACTTTGGGTCAACGATTTGCCGGATTGCGACAACTAAAAATTGGCTTTGTGCTTTTACTTTGTCTCCTTTGTAGTAATTTGCACGCATCAATCCTGAAATCTGAATTGTTATGATACGCATACTTGTTGCCTCTAAAAATCCTGTTAAAATTGAAGCAGTAACCGATGGCCTGAAACCTTTCCTGAACGGTGAATTCGAAGTAACCGGCGTTTCGGTTCCCAGCGGCGTTTCCGACCAGCCTATGAGTGAAGTAGAAACCTTGAAAGGCGCTTCCAATCGCGTAATGAAAGCGATCAACCTGCATCCGGACTACGATTACTACGTGGGTTTGGAAGGTGGGGTGGAGGATACTACTTCGGGACTGATGGCTTTTGCATGGATGGTGATTAGCAACGGCGAGCGAATCGGCAAGGCGCGCACCGCCAGTTTTTTTCTTCCGCCCAAAGTGGCCGAATTGGTTCATGGCGGAATGGAATTGGGCGATGCCGACGATGTGGTGTTTGCCAAAACTAATTCGAAACAGCAAAACGGCGCTATCGGTTTATTGACCAACGATGCCATCACACGCAAATCGCTTTATCTTCCCGCCGTTCAAATGGCTTTTATTCCTTTCCTGAACCCGGAATTGTATCCCTGAAAAGTGGCTGAATTTATCCGTCGCATGAATGCGACGGCAAAGGATAGTTCTTCATTCAAGCGCCTTTTGTTATTCAAAGCTTTATCCTTTACCGTCATCGCGAGGAGGAACGAGGAAGTAATCTCCTTGCAGCCTCTCGTTGCAAACGAGGGGTTTATGGTTTTTGCATTTGTAATGCAATTATGTCGATGTCCTATTCCGTTTGCTCCTGCTTTGCCCTTCCCTCATTATAGCCACTCGTAAAACCCTGTTTAAAGTCGTTCCAGTCGTAAATCATCTCGATTATGAGCATCAAAAACATTCCGGCAAGGAAGAAAAGCACATCGCGTTTGGTAATTTTCTTCATAGTTGTTGCGCTTATTATTTGAAATTGTTTGTACCTTGATTTTGCAAAACCTGTAAGGTCGTGTATTTCATTAACTGACAGACAGCTTTCCACCAACAATTCTTTACTGTTCCATCAATTCTTCCCAGTATTCAACAGCGCGGCGGGTATGAGGAATCACAATGGTTCCGCCCACCAGGTTGGCAACCGAGAATATTTCGAATATTTCGGCTGTGGTTACGCCCAATTCGTGGCATTTGCCAAGGTGATACTTTACACAATCGTCGCAGCGCAACACCATCGATGTGGCCAGCCCGAGCATTTCCTTGGTTTTTGCACTCAGTGCGCCATCCTGGTAGGTTAGCGTGTCCACACTGTAAATGCGCTTCATCACTTTATTGTCAGCCGCCAGAATTTTCTCGTTCATCTTCTCGCGGTACGCGTTGAAATCGTCGATTAGTTTGCCCATGTCCGTATAGTTTCAAGTTGTTACGAGTTATGGGTTCCGGGTTGCGGGGATAACACGTAACCCGCATCTCGCAACCCGCAACAATTTATTCTTCTGCCAAGCCTATCAGCGTAGTTTGTGTGCAACGCAAAATCTTTACGTGCACGTAGTCGCCTTTCTGGTAATTTTTCGCTGGAAAAACCACCACTTTGTTTTGCGAAGTGCGTCCGAACAGTTCGTCTTTGCTCTTTTTCGAAGTCCCTTCAACGAGCACCTCGAATGTTTTGCCAATGTCGAGTTTATTGCTTTCGTGCGAAACGCGGTTGTGCAGTTGGATTATTTCGTCCAGTCGGCGCAGTTTTTCCTCTTCCGGCACATCGTCGGCCAAATGCTTATGCGCATAAGTTCCGGGACGCTCCGAGTATTTAAACATGAATGCCATGTCGAATTTTACCTCTTCCATCAACGCAAGAGTCTCTTGGTGGTCTTCCAGTGTTTCGGTGCAGAAACCGCAGAAAACATCGGTGCTCAAACCACAATCCGGAATAATCTCACGAATGGCCCGAATACGGTCTAAATACCATTCGCGGTCGTATTTACGGTTCATCAGTTTCAGTATGCGCGAGCTGCCCGACTGAAGCGGCAGGTGAATGTGCCGGCAAATATTCGGGTGACTGGCAATAGCCTTCAACACTTTGTCTGACATATCTTTGGGGTGCGAAGTGGTAAACCTGATGCGAACCAGAGGATCGACAGCCGCCACCAATTCCAGTAAATCCCAGAAGCGAACTGGTTTGCGCTCGCCTTCGGGAAGCCATTTGTACGAGTTCACGTTTTGCCCGAGCAAAGTTACTTCGCGGTAACCTTTCTGTGCCAGGTCGCACACTTCGTTCACAATGTCCTGCGGGTCGCGGCTGCGTTCGCGTCCACGGGTGTAAGGCACAATGCAATAGGTGCAAAAGTTGTTGCATCCGCGGGTGATGCTCACAAATCCTGAAAGTGTTTTCTCGCCAATACGTACCGGCGTAATTTTATCGTAGGTTTCGTTTTCCGAAAGTTCAACGTTTATGGCGCTTGTTCCGCTCTGTGCTTTGTCAATCAGGAACGGAAGGTCGCGGTAAGCATCTGGTCCGGCCACCATATCAACAGCAGGGTGGGCGAGCAGTTCGTCGCCAACACGTTCGGCCATACAACCGAGCACGCCAACCACCAGCTTTTTGTTCTTTTTCTTCAGCCCTTTAAAGTGGTCGAGCCGTCCCCAAATGCGCTGCTCGGCATTATCGCGCACCGAACATGTATTCAGGAAAATAGCATCGGCGCCCTCGGCGCTTTCAACTGGCTCGAAACTTCTATCCTGAAGGATGGCAGCCACCACTTCACTATCCGCCACGTTCATCTGGCAGCCATACGTTTCAATAAATAACTTTTTCTTTTCCAAGGCAATTTTAATTATAGGTTTTTCAACCTCATTATTTCTGACTCACCCCGTCGCATTTTCGATGCTCTTCCCCTCTCTATGCATAGAGAGGGGAAAAGGCAGATTTATCTGCCTTGGAGTGAGTACATTTCACCATATATTATTTGAGGTTGCAAATTTCACTATTTTTCAGGAATAAGCAAGAATACAGGAAGCCGGGATAAGGTGAATTGAAATGAATAGCAAATAAACCAGAATTACGGGCTTATTAAAGAAAAGTGAAAACGAAAAATTAACATTCGGAGAAAAAGAAGCAGAAGCTTGTTCGATTTTTTTTAAACAATTGACAGCTCAATGCACTTTAAAGGATAGACTTTCAGAATATTAATTGATGATTTTAACGGATGGCTTTCGTTTGAATTGAAAAAATATGAATTTGTGTTTTATTAAAGTCTTATATTTGCTCACTCAAAAAACTGATCGTATGAGGCATTTGCTTAGTGTAATCTTTCTGATTGTTTTTTTTACTTCGGTGAGTTATGCTCAGATAGATACACTTGGAATAAACCCTGCATATTTGCAGTCGGCCAAGCTCGAAGAATTTCTCGGGAAAATACAGATTAAGCAGGATTCCCGCATTACCGACATGCTCTTACGTCACAGTCAAATCAATCAAAAACGGAACGGAACTGACGGGTTCCGGCTTGAGATATTTTTCAGTTCGGACACAAAGGCGCGTGAAAAAGCAGCCCGGGTGAGGAACGAATTCAATCTTGTTTTTCCCGAAATTGCCAGCTATATGCTGTTTCAAACACCCAACTTTAAAGTTCGTATTGGCGATTTTAGAAGTAAAAGTGAGGCTTTAAAAACAAAAGCCTATATCGCTTCAAAATATCCCAACGCCTTTATAGTGAAAGACATGATCCGTTTTCCTGAGTTATATCCTGAAAGTGTAGAACAAAGCGAAGAACAACAATGAGTGAATTGATTAAACATGAGTGTGGAATTGCATTGATACGTTTACGTAAACCACTTGAGTATTACAAGGAAAAATATGGCACATGGCAATATGGTTTGAATAAGTTGTATTTGTTGATGGAAAAACAGCACAATCGTGGCCAGGATGGTGCAGGTATTGTTAATGTGAAAATGGAATTAAATCCAGGTCAGGAATACATCACTCGTCGTCGTACAACCGAAGAAAATCCAATAAAATTTGTGTTTGATAAAGTTGCCAAAAGCATTAAAAAGGCCGAAAAGCATAAACCAGCGGATGCTGGCATTAATTGGATTTACGAAAATGTGCCATATTCGGGTGAAGTATATTTAGGGCACTTACGCTATGGAACCTTTGGCCGCAATAGCATTGAATTTGTGCATCCGGTGATGCGCCAGAACAACTGGAAATCGCGCACACTGGTTTTAGCGGGTAATTTCAATCTGACAAATACCGACGAACTTTTCCGAAAATTAATATCTCTCGGGCAGCACCCCAAAGCTTATACCGACACAGTAACTATTCTTGAAAAAGTTGGTCACTTCCTCGATGAAGAAAATCAGTTGCTTTTTCGTCAATATAAAAATGAAGGGTTTTCAAATCGCCAGATTTCCCCACTTATCGAGAAAGATATCGATATTCAGAAAGTGCTCGAAAATTCGAGCAAAGACTGGGACGGAGGTTATGCCATTGCCGGAATGGTTGGTCATGGCGATGCGTTTGTGATGCGCGACCCGTGGGGTATTCGCCCGGCTTTTTATTATTACGACGACGAAATCGTTGTTGTAGCTTCTGAACGTCCAGTTATTCAAACTGTTATGAATGTACAGGTTGATTCGGTTAATGAAATCAAACCAGGCGAAGCGTTGATTGTGAAGAAAGACGGATCGGTTTATAACAAGATGATTCGCGTACCACATGCCCGTCGTTCCTGTTCTTTCGAGCGTATTTATTTCTCACGGGGCAGCGATAAGGATATTTATCAGGAAAGAAAAACATTGGGGCGTCTGCTTTCATCTGCTATTTTGAAATCGATTAATTACGATATTGAAAATACAGTTTTCTCGTATATTCCAAATACTTCAGAAACAGCATTTTATGGATTAGTTCAAGGTGTGCGTCAATATTGTGTCGATTGGAAAATAAAACAATTGAAGGAACGCAACGGCAGTATTACCAATGAAGAAATGGAAACAATCTTGTCGGTTGAACCGCGGGTTGAGAAACTGGCTATCAAAGATGTTAAGCTTCGGACCTTCATTGCTGACGATGCTAGTCGTGACGATATGGTGGCACATGTTTATGATGTTACTTATGGTATTATAAAAGAAAACGATACGTTGGTTATTATCGACGACTCCATTGTTCGTGGAACTACCTTGAAAAAGAGTATCATTAAAATTCTCGACAGGTTGAACCCGAAAAAGATTATCGTTGTTTCGTCGGCGCCACAGATTCGTTATCCCGACTGCTATGGGATTGATATGGCAGTACTCGAAAAATTCATTGCATTTAATGCAACAATCGAATTGCTGAAAGAAAGAGGTCAGCAAAATGTAATTGATGATGTTTACAATAAATGTAAAGAACAGGAAAACCTTCCGAAAGAGGAAATTGTGAATTATGTGAAGGAAATATATCGTCAATTTAAAGCTGAAGAAGTTTCGGCAAAAATAGCGCAATTGCTGAAACCTGAAGGATGCAAGGCTGAGGTGGAAATCATCTATCAAACCATTGAGAACCTTCACCAGGCTTGTCCGAACGACACAGGCGATTGGTATTTTACCGGAAATTATCCAACTCCGGGTGGGAATAAAGTGGTAAATACTTCATTCATCAATTACGTTGAAGGGAAAGATGTAAGGGCATACTAAAGAGAAAGTATCACAATAAATTCGAAAGAGCTTTATGTGAAATTACACGATCTTTTTTCTAAACACTACTGGCTGTTTGGCAAGATGTTTGTTGTTTCACAATAAAAAAACTAGATATTATGAAAAAGCTGTCGATATTCCCTGTGGCCATTTTGCTGTTGCTGCTATTTTCTTCATGTGAAATTTACCAGATAGTAACTCTTTCGGGCGATCTTCCTCAAAATGATAAATTCCAGTTTTATAACGAAAATTCAGAAGTTAAAGTTGTTTATTCGTTTAGTGGGCAGGGTGGACCAATTCATATCGATGTTTTTAATAAAAAAGATAAGCCTTTGTATATTGATTGGTCGAAATGCGCTTTAATTATTAGCGATCAAAGCTATACCCTTTGGACTGATGAAGCGACAATTAAAGGTGGTGCGTTGGAATTCAAGGTGAATCCCAATAATTCAGTAAAGTCAATTTCTTCTTTTGAGGGGACAATATCCAAACAGGAAAAAGTTACATTCATACCTCCGCAAACAATGATTGTTAGGGATAGTTATCTGGTTTGCCCAACAATTATAAATAATTCGGGACGGCCATGTCAGAAAATTAGTTTATTTACTGATATGGCTGAATATAACGAACACAGCGCTCGAAAGTATATTTACTCCAGGGAAGATACTCCTTTAAAGTTCAAAATTTTCTTAATGCTTTCTGATAGAGAGGATTTTAGTAATCCCATTCAATTAACAGGGAAATTCTGGGCATCAGACCTAATAGACACAAGCGTGAAAAGTTCAAGTATTTCAATGGAAAATCAGTTTTACAACACGAGAACCCGGTAGTGTTTAGAGTTCAAAATTGAATCCCCGTTTTAATAGGTCTTCGTATTTTTTTGCATCGAAGCGGTAATACCAAGCGCCTTTTCTGGAAGATTCCTTTTCTTTTTCTTCCAACTTTACCAGAAGGTCCATGGCCAAAAGTTTTCGGCGAAAGTTACGTTTGTCGAGTGGTTTATTGTAAATGGCTTCGTAAAGACCTTGTAGCTGAGGAATTGTAAATTTATCAGGTAATAATTCAAAACCAATTGGTTGTGTACGAGCCCTTATCTGAAGTTTTTTCATCGCACGATCAACCATTTGGTCGTGGTCGAAAATGAGTTGCGGTAGCGAAGAAATAGGGACCCAGGTTGCTCCGTGGTTTCTTACCAATTCGAGGTCCGAGTCGTTAATCTTGATTAATGCAAAATAGGCAACTGAAATGATGCGGTCGCCCGGATCGCGATCAATTTCACCAAACGAATAGAGCTGTTCCATGTAAACATCTGAAAGCCCTGTAAGTTGAAGTAGTATGCGTTTGGCAGCTTCGTCAATCGACTCATCTTTCGTTAAGAAACCTCCCATTAGCGACCATTCACCCATTGCCGGACGAAAATTCCTTTTAAGCAACAATAATTTTAATTCGCGTCCTCCTTCATCGTATCCAAAAATGATAGAGTCGACTGCCACATGGAATTTTTCGTGCTCGCTATAGTATGACATGGTTTTATGTTATTCAGGTAAAGGCCAGTCTTGGGTGGCCTTCGACCTTATGTATGTTTCGATGTGCCTGTCGGTTTTCGCTTCGTAAATATCCGAGATTGTAACGATAATCCCGGTTTCTTCAACACCACCGAATTCGTGATTAATTACAGTGCCAAAGGTTTTCATCGATGGGCTGAGGTTCATGTACGAATTGATCAACGGAGGAATATTTTCGCCTAACTCGCGAACTTTTTGCGAGAGTATTCTGTAATCTTCTTTGTAAGAGCCGCCATCGAAAATGCGAAGCATTTCTTCGTAATCGATGCCCAAGTCAAGAGGTTCTATTGGTGTAACCAGATCTTCGACATCTTTAAAATATTTATGGAAGAAATACATGATCAGGTTACGGGCTTTGGTATGGAAATGAGTATACATGGTTACTTTTCCAAAGAAATATTTCATTTCAGGGTGGTCAACAATTAGTGCCCCAAGTCCGTCCCATAGGTTGTCGAGAGCAAAAAGAGCTTTTGCACCTGCTTTGCTCGATTGGTAATGTGGCTGAACAAACGAACGACCCAGCTCAAGGGTGTACGGAAGATATTCTTTTATAAATCGCTCGGAGAACCTGAATAGGTGAGTAGTAGCAAGTTGCACAACTCCGTGCTGATCGATAGGAAGATTATTGCATAAAATATAACGATAGCCTCCAATGATTTCAAACGCTTGTGGGTCCCAAACTATAAGTTGTTTGTATGGGTCATTACAGGTGTCGTAAAAATCAATGTCAAGTTCTTCGCCGGTTCCACCGCCGGCATCTCTGAAAGTAATTTCTCTGACTCGGCCTATTTCTCGCATTACATTGGGCGAATCAAGATGAGTTACAATATATATTTCGTTGTCTGCCTTATTTGTTTTCCTTAATAATTTGTCCGGTGTTAATTCGGCCAGAAGGGCTTCTTTAGACACTGGGGCAATAATCTCCTTCATACTTTTATCTCTGATTTTTAGCGGTACAAAACTAAAAAAAATCCATCAGAAATGTCTTTCTGACACAACTAATGTTACTGTTGGTATTCTTTTGGTAATTTATACACTATTTCTCTGACTTCAGTAGCCCACTGGTCGAGTGTTTTACTTTTGTCAAAAGTAGTGTAAGGTATTGGTTTGCCAAATGTTATTGTGAAGCTTTGGTTTTTTTGCTTGAAGAATTCATCTGACAAAAAGAACATTTCAAGATTCCATTTTAACCTGAAAAATACCCTGAAATTTGCCAGGTTGTAAAAGAAATCAGTATTTCTTCCGCTAACGTGGATGGGGATAATATCTCGTTGGTATTCAATCGATTTGGCAATAAAGTGCTTCTTCCATTCAAAATCCTGAATTACTCCTTTAATTTTGCGGGAGGCAAACCCCGAAGGAAAAATAAGTATTTGGTTTGACGATGAATATACTTCGTGAATTTGTTTTATAACATCTTTACTGTGACCACCATGTTTGTTTAATGGAACAAAAATAGGCTTTAGTTGGGGGATACTCATTAAAACATCGTTTACAAGTGTTTTTGTTTCTCCTAAAACCCGGTCGATATTGCATAAAATTAATAGTGCATCAAATCCTCCAAGAGGGTGGTTACTTGCAAAAATAAACCTTCCCGATTGAGGAATGTTTTCTATTCCATTTATTGTTTCATGAACGTTGAAATAATTAACCATACTTCGGGCAAAATCGATTCCCCGTTCATCGCCATGTTCCCTAAGTATATCGTTTATTTCGTCAATGTGCATTACTCTGTTAATATACCGATATACAAATCCGGGAATTTTTCTAGCCAATCCGGGATTCTTCTTTTCAAACAGCTCACGAATATCAATTCGTTTTAAATATTCTTGATTTTCAGCATCCATGCGTATTGAGTACATTAAACGACCGCCGAAATTAAAAAATATATGCGTACTGATGGCGATTTTAATTAATTTCTTGACTATGGAGTCTTGAATGCCCTGTAAAATAAGTAAGTTTAAAAACTTTTCAACATTTGTCTTTTTTTGCTCTATTTCTGAGGTGGTATCATTACTTTTGTCCCATGAATTTATTTTATTAACTATTGTTTAAAATTGTTAATAACTGGAATGTATAGTAAAATTAACCCTGACGGAAGAGGAATTTTGGGATACTAACAAGTTATAAACAAGTTTTAAACATTTTTATTGTTAAATATAGTGACTGATTTTGACTAGAAAAGACTTAAATAGACGAGATTGTTTTGAAAAATATTACTTTTACATGTAGAACTTAAACACTTAAGATGTCGTTTTTTTCAGGCGAAATAGAAGCAACTTTCGATGAGAAAGGACGTGTTGTGTTACCTGCTGATTTTAAGAATCTGATGGGAGGCAGCGTTCCTGGTGGTCAATTGGCCATCCAGCTCGATAAGCATGAGAAGTGTTTAAATGTCTACATGATGAGTGAATGGGAAAAGCAAGTGTCAAAAATCAGGTCAAAATTGAATTTAAACAATCCTCAGCACAGTAAAATGCTTGATTCGTTCCTGCGCAGGTGCCGAGTAATTGTTGTCCCTGAAAATTGCAGGTTCACTGTTCCCGCTCAATTCCTGAATACTGTTGGTATCGTGAAACAAGTAATGTTTACCGGACAATGTGAACGAATGAGAATCTGGGATGTTGCCGAGTATAAGAAATATGTTGATTCGCTGCCAGCTGTGGAAGATGATTTTGATGAAAAATTTGGTGGTGAAGACCCTGATGTATGAATACAGAATATCACATACCGGTTTTGTTGACAGAAAGCGTCGATGGTTTGGACATCAAAGAGAATGGCGATTATGTTGATGTTACTTTTGGTGGAGGTGGCCATTCTCGTGAGATTTTTAGCAGACTGAGATCGGGACGGCTTTACGCATTTGATCAGGATGAAGATGCCGCTGTAAACATTATTAATGATGAACGTTTCTTCTTTATTCGGCATAACTTCAGATATATCCGCAATTTTCTCAGGTATTACAATGTCGATCAGGTTGATGGTATTTTAGCTGACCTTGGTGTGTCGTCGCATGATTTTGATGTAGCAGAAAGGGGCTTCTCGTTCAGGTTTGATGGTGATCTGGATATGCGGATGAACCGGAATGCTGCACAGAGTGCAGCCGATATTGTCAATACTTTTTCAGAAGATCAGTTGCGGACAATTTTCAGGGAATTTGGCGAAATTGATAATGCTGGCCGTTTGGCCCGCCAACTGGTTCAATCGCGCGATATATCGCCTATCAAATCTATCTCACAGTTCAAGGAAGCTATAACTCCTTGTATACCAAAACTTCAGGAAAGTAAATACCTCGCTAAAGTCTTTCAGGCATTACGCATTGAAACAAACAAGGAGATGGACGTACTTTGCGATTTTTTAGAACAAAGTATCCAGTTGTTAAAACCCGGAGGCCGGCTTGTTGTCATCACTTATCATTCGCTTGAAGACCGGATGGTGAAAAATATTATTAAATCTGGCGATTTTTCAGGGAAACAGGAAAAAGATTTCTATGGGAATATTGATACCCCGCTTGTTGCTGTTAACCGGAAGGTAATTGTTCCTACTGAAGATGAGATTGAACGGAATCCAAGAGCCAGAAGTGCAAAATTAAGAATCGCAGAAAAAAAGGTATGACAGGGGAAAAGGTAAATAGAAGAAAGTGGTTTTCATTCACTTGGCTAAAAAGTATCCTTGTTGGCAGTGTACTGTCGAGCAAGCAGGTTACCAAGCAAATTCCTTTTTTTATTTTCCTGGCAATACTTGGTATTGGCCTGATTACCAATAAATACATTACCGAAAAAACGATTAAGCAGATGGAAATGGTTCGTGATTCACTGAAAGAATATAAATCGGAATCGGTCATTCACGAAACAGAATTAATGTATATCAACCGCCCTTCTGAGGTTTCGAGAAGGGTTGTGGAACGAAAAATTGATTTGATTGAACCGGTTGAACCACCCAAACGGATCAAAGTGAAAAAAATGGAGACAAAATAATGGAAATCAGGAAAGCTATAACCTTACGATTCGGAATCGTTTATTTTGCGATTGCCTTATTCGGACTAGTTATTGTAGCCCGTATTCTCATTATTCAGAATGTTGATACCCAAAAATGGGTGGAAATTGGTAAAGACTTACGTAGTAATACTACAGAGATTTGGGCGAAACGTGGTAATATTTGTGCCGACGATGGTAGTATTCTTTCAACATCAGTTCCCTACTACGAAATTCGAATGGATTTGCAGGCTCCTCGTATCCTGGAAATTTTTACTAAAGAATCAGAAACCCTTGTCACCGAACTTTCAAATTTCTTTGGCTTTTCGAAAGATGAATTCAGGAGCAGATTGCAAAATGCTTATGCTAAAAAAAATCGTTGGTTTCTAGTTAATCCTGAGAAGATGGACCACAATCAATACCAGGAATTTAAACTTTTGAAAACCATGTCTAAAAGTTTTTTTGGTTCCGGAGTCATTGTTGTAACCGAAAACAAACGCATTCTTCCTCATGGCGATTTGGCAAGCCGTACCATAGGAGTTTTAAACAAAGGTGCATTTGGCGGAGTGCATGGTAATGTTGGCTTTACCGGGGTTGAAGGATTGGCAGAAAGCTATCTGGCCGGGGTTAACGGATTGGCATTGAAAAGAAATATTTCGGGAAATTGGACGAACATACCTATTGTTGACCCGAAAGAAGGGAAAGATGTAATTACCACTTTAAATGTTAACCTTCAGGATTATGCGCAAACGGCATTGGGGAAACAGATGGAACTCACCCAGGCCGACTGGGGAACTGCCATCGTAATGGAAGTAAAAACCGGCAATATTAAAGCTATTGCCAATATGGGTTTGAAGAAAGACGGAACTTATGGCGAAACATACAATTTTGCCTTTGGTCATGCTGGTTGCAGTGAGCCTGGTTCAACTTTTAAACTAATGTCGCTCATAGCTGCAATGGATGCGGGTTATGCTGATACTTCGGAGATGGTTGACACTGGCCGTGGTTTATGGGAGTATAAAGGGCAGAAGATGAAAGATAGTGATTATGATCATGGAGGACATGGATTAATCAGTTTGAAAAGAACATTTGAACTTTCTTCAAACATTGGTACAGCTAAAATTATTTGCAAATATTATGAGGGTAGAGAAAAGGACTTTATTGACCGTATTTACAGTTTCGGATTAAATAAACCTCTTGCTCTTGGCTTTCTTGGAGAAGCTGTACCTCGAATCAAGTATCCTACCGACCCCGATTGGTGGGGACCTTCGCTGGCGTGGATTGCACATGGTTACGAGATAAAAATAGCGCCAATTCAGACACTTACTTTTTACAATGCGGTGGCAAACGATGGCGTAATGGTTAAACCAAAATTTATTGAAGAAGTAAGGGAGGATGGTATTCCTGTAAGGAAATTTTCAACCGAGGTACTTAATCCTTTAATATGCTCGAAGAATACATTACATAAAGCACAGGATATGCTGAAAGGTGTATGTATAAGGGGTACGGGTAAAAATTTAAAAAATCCGTATTACACCATTGCCGGGAAGACTGGCACAGCAGTAATTGCAAACGAAGATAAAGGCTATACGGTAGGCGGTGCCAAACGTTATCAGGCTTCATTCTGTGGCTACTTCCCTGCCGATAATCCGTTGTATTCATGTATTGTTGTCATTGTTGGTCCTAAGGGACAGTCGGTATATGGCGGTTCTGTTGCCGGGCCTGTTTTCAGAAGTATAGCTGACAAAGTTTATGCAGCTTACCTCGCTCCGGCAAAAGATTCAATTCCTCCCTACAACGAAGTCCCTCAGGTAAAACCAGGCTTGAAGGATGATGTCATGATGTTTTCAAGAGATTTAGGATTTAATACCCAAGTCCAGAATTTAACTTCCGATCATGTTTCTGTATCAGCTGATTCGATGACTGTATTTGTGAATGGTGTTAATGATACTCCGGGAATTGTACCCGATGTGGTAGGCATGGGGGCCAATGATGCTATATATTTTCTTGAAAAGGATGGTTTGAAAGTCGAAAGTAAAGGCTTTGGCCGGGTATATCGTCAATCGCCAATGGCGGGTTCTCCTTTTGTGAAAGGAGATGTTATTTCGCTTGATCTGGGATTTGACGATTTGCAAATTGTACGACGCGATAGTATGGCAAAAAACGATACTGCTATGGTAGCAGCTTCGATGCCCGCACAACCTGAACCGGAAACCGATGAACCTCCATTGATGCAGGTTAATCAGGCAAAAATAAAAACCGAAGCTACGCCGAAGCAAAAATCTGATACAGCCAAAAAGACAACAGTGAAAACGACTGCTGCATCAAAATTAAAAACAGGCTCGGCTTCTGCTGTAAAAGCAAAACCAAGTCCTGAAGCGGTGAAAAAGTGGAAGGCCAAAGTAGCAGCACAGAAAGCTGCTCAGGATAAAAAGAATAAACCTGTAGCTAAACCAACAACGACGAAGAAAACAACAGCTCAAACTAAAAAGAAACAGAAATGAAGCAATTAACCGAAATATTATCAGGGATTGAGATTCATGAATCGATTGGCGATTTGGAAGTTTTGGTTGGAGGTATACAATTCGATTCGCGTAAGGTAAAACCGGGAGATGTGTTTGTCGCAGTGAAAGGGACACACGTTGATGGGCATCTGTTTGTTACAAAAGCCATTGAGCAGGGCGCTGTTGCTATAGTTTGTGAAATTATTCCGGAAAATGTTCCTTCTGGAATTATCGTTGCGAGAATTGATCATACACAGTTCAATTTTGGGAAAATTGCTTCGGCGTGGTTTAATCACCCATCGGCAAACCTGAAGGTGGCCGGAGTTACCGGGACAAACGGAAAAACGACTGTTGCAACACTTCTGTACAAAACATTCAGCTTGCTTGGTTACAAAGTTGGTTTGATTTCAACAATCAAATATTATGTAGGCGAAGAGGAATTTCAGGCTACGCATACCACTCCCGATGCTTTGCAAATTCAGGAATTGATGGCTAAAATGGTCGATGCTGGTTGTGAGTACTGTTTTATGGAAGTAAGTTCACATGCCATTGATCAGGACCGAATTAGTGGCATACAGTTCGATGGAGGTATTTTCACCAACCTCACCCACGATCACCTCGATTATCACCTCACTTTTGCCGAGTACCTGAAGGCCAAAAAGAAGTTCTTCGATAGCTTGTCAGATACTGCTTTTGCTTTGACAAATATCGATGATAAAAATGGGATGGTCATGCTTCAAAATACCAAGGCGCTGAAACAAACATATTCATTGCGCTCATTGGCTAATTTCCACTGTAAAATACTTGAGAAACATTTCGACGGAATGTTGCTCAGTATTGATGGAAGTGAAGTTTGGACCCATTTTACCGGTGTTTTCAATGCAAGCAATCTTTTGGCTGTTATAGGTGCAGCCCTTCTTTTGGGGGCCGACAGAAACGAGATGCTAAGGATTTTGAGCGAATTGAGGCCAGTTTCCGGGAGGTTCGAAATTATTCGGTCTCCTGAAGGAAAATATGCAGTAGTTGATTATGCCCATACCCCGGACGCTATTCAAAATGTGCTTTCAGGAATTGCTGAAATACGCACTGGCAACGAACAGGTAATCACAGTAATTGGGGCAGGTGGCGACCGCGATAAAACCAAACGGCCTAAAATGGCAGCCGAAGCTGTAAAACTTAGCGATAAAGTGATTTTGACTTCGGATAATCCTCGTTCGGAAGAACCAGAACAAATACTTGCCGATATGGAAGTTGGCGTTGAGGCTCATCAAAAGCACAAAGTTTTATCTATCGTAAATCGGAAGGAAGCCATTAAAACAGCATGTATGCTGGCGCATTCAGGCGATATTATTTTGGTTGCCGGAAAGGGCCATGAAGATTACCAGGAGATTAAAGGGATTAAATACCATTTTGATGACAAGGAAGTGATTAACGAGATTTTTGGAAATATTTAAAAGTAGAGCTATGTTTTATCATTTGTATCAGTTTTTAAAAGATTGGGATATTCCCGGATTCGGGATGCTTCAATATATCTCGTTTCGCTCTGGTGCCGCAATCATTGTATCGCTGTTAATAACTGTAGGGTTTGGAAAGAAACTGATTCGTTTTTTGCAACGCAAACAAATTGGAGAAGAAATTCGTGATTTGGGTCTTGAAGGTCAGTTGGCTAAAAAAGGTACGCCTACAATGGGTGGAATTATTATTCTTTCGTCGATTGTAATACCAACTCTTTTGTTTGCCCGGCTTAATAATGTTTACATTATTCTGATGCTTGTAACTACTGTATGGCTAGGCCTTATTGGCTTTGCCGACGATTATATTAAAGTTTTCCTGAAAGACAAAGAAGGTCTGGCCGGAAAATTTAAAATATTAGGGCAGGTTTCGTTAGGTGTTATTGTAGCCTGTACTCTTTATTTCTCTGATGATGTGGTTGTCCGTCAGCGTGTTGTTGATTCTAATGGTTTCTTTGTAAAAGAAATGGTTACCGACAGTATTACAGGGCAGAAACGTTTGCAACATGTTACCAAACCAGTGAAATCAACCCGGACGACTATCCCGTTTATCAAGAATCATGAATTTAGTTACGCCTGGTTTGTTTCGTTCCTTGGCGATGGCGCTAAAAAATGGGGATGGGTAGTTTATGGTTTGATCATCATTTTTATTATTACTGCTGTTTCGAACGCCGCCAACCTTACTGATGGGATTGACGGGCTTGCAACGGGAACTTCGGCGATTAGCGGAGCTACTTTAGGCATATTGGCTTATGTAAGTGGTAACGTTATTTATGCTGATTACCTCAATATCATGTATATACCTAATCTTGGAGAGTTAACCATATTTATTTCAGCATTTATTGGGGCAACAGTTGGCTTTTTGTGGTATAATTCATATCCGGCACAGGTTTTTATGGGCGATACCGGCAGTTTGGCGCTGGGCGGAATTCTTGCCGTTTTCGCTATAATTATCCGTAAAGAATTTTTGATCCCCATATTGTGTGGAATTTTTGTAGTCGAAAATCTGTCGGTTATGTTACAGGTGTATTATTTCAAGTATACAAAACGAAAATACGGTGTGGGAAAGAGGATTTTTCTGATGAGCCCCATTCATCATCATTTCCAGAAACAAGGTATTCCTGAAGCCAAAATTGTCACACGGTTTTGGATTATTGGAATTATCCTTGCTGTTTTGACTATTGTAACATTAAAAATGCGGTAAAAAAGAAAAGAGAAAGTGATAAAAATATTTTCTTTTTCCTTGATAGAAAAATGATAAAAATGAATAAACGTGTTGTCATATTAGGTGCTGCCGAAAGTGGTGTCGGTGCTGCAATACTGGCCCGAAAACAGGGTTTTGATGTTTTTGTGTCAGACAAAGGCTCTATTAAAGAAAAGTATAGAAATGAACTGATTGAGCGTGGGTTCGATTTCGAAGAGGGCAACCATTCCGAGGATAAAATTGTAAATGCTGATTTAGTTATAAAAAGTCCTGGTATTCCGGAGAAAGCACCTTTGATAAAACTTCTGAAAGCTCAGGGGATACCGGTTATTTCGGAAATTGAGTTTGCCGGTCGGTATACCAAAGCTAAAAAGATATGTATTACAGGAAGTAATGGTAAAACCACAACGACCTTGCTTACTTACCATATATTTCAGAAAGCTGGTCTCAATGTTGGCTTGGCAGGAAATGTAGGGCAAAGCATGGCCTGGCAGGTAGCTGAAAAGGAATTTGATTACTATATAATTGAATTAAGTAGCTTCCAGTTGGATGGGATGTATGAATTTAAGGCTGATGTTGCGGTTTTGCTGAATATAACTCCTGATCATTTGGACCGCTACGAATATAAAATGCAGAACTATATTGATTCTAAGTTCAGGATAGCACAAAACCAGACTGTAAACGACTATTTCGTTTGGTGCAGCGACGATCCTGTTCTGAAACACGAAATGTCGGTTCGGAAACTGGGTGGGCACTGCATCCCTTTTACATTAGGAACTCCGCCCGTCGAAGGCGCCGGAATTATTGACAACAATCTGATTATTAACTGGGAACAAAATATTTTTACTATGTCGATTTTAGATATTGCACTTCAGGGTAACCACAACACTTACAATTCTATGGCAGCCGGTATTTCCGGGAAGACAGCAAACATTCGTAATGAAAATATTCGGGAAAGTCTGTGTGACTTTGCTGGTGTTGAACACCGCCTCGAACGTTTTCTTAAGGTACATGGCATTGAATTTATCAATGATTCAAAAGCTACAAACATCAATTCGGCCTGGTATGCACTCGAAAGTATGACTCACCCTACTGTTTGGATTGTTGGCGGTATTGACAAAGGCAATGATTATTCGGAACTGTATGACTTAGTAAAAACAAAGGTGAAAGCAATTGTTTGTCTGGGCGTTGATAATACCAAAATAAAAGAAGCATTTAAAAATGTAGGAGTTGAAATTGTTGAAACACAATCGATGGCCGACGCTGTACGTTCAGCCTACTTTCTGGCAAAAAGCGGTGACACTGTATTACTTTCACCTGCATGTGCCAGTTTCGATTTATTTGAAAATTATGAAGATCGTGGTTGTCAATTTAAACAGGTTGTAAGAGAATTATAAAAATGGCAGGCAGACTGGCTAAAATATTCAAAGGCGACTTAACGCTTTGGGTCATTTTGATCTTCCTTTCGCTGATTTCATTGGTGATTGTGTATAGCGCAACAGGTAAACTTGCGTATCGCGAGGCTCATGGAAACACTATGTATTACCTTATCCGGCAGGTTTTATTTATTCTTGCGGGTTTCGGTATCATGCTTTTTGTGGTGAATGTGATCCCCGTTTCCGTTTATTTTAAAATATCACCAGTGTTGATAGGTATTACCATTTTTACCCTGATTTTAGCATTTATTCAGTATAAAATCACTGGGGGCGATAAGGAAACTTCCCGTTCGCTTACATTGCCGTTCTTTAGCTTTCAACCTGCCGAATTGGCCAAAATATCTCTGGTAATGTATGCGGCGCGTTTGTTGTCGAAAGCACAGCGTACCGAGGAAGAACTCAAAAGCGCCTTCTATTGGATTACAGGTGTTGCCGGTATTATTTGTTTGCTTATTTTCTTGAGCAACTTCTCAACAGCTGCTCTTATATTTTTTACAATTATTGTTTTGATGTTGATTGCTCGGGTGGCTTTTAAATACATTGCTTCGCTCATTGGAATCGGTGCCATTCTTGTAATACTAATCTATTTTTCTGCCGACTTTTTTCCTGATAGTTTTGGACGTGTACATACCGTTAAAAGTCGTATTGAAACTTTTCTTTCGGGATCGGCAAAGAAGGAAGTGACAGGAATGAAACAGGAAGAATATGCCCGTCTGGCTATTTTTGAAGGTGGAGTCCTTGGTAAGGGGCCTGGTAATGGAGAAGTGAGCAATTACATGGAGGCTGGATATAACGATTTTATTTATGCCATATATATTGAAGAGTATGGTTTTGTTGGTGGTGTGTTTTTGTTGTTGCTTTACATTGTTCTGTTGTTTCGCGGAGTAATCATTGTCAGGCGATGCGACCGGACATTCCCGGCATTCACAGTCACCGGCCTTATTTTATTGATGACATTTCAGGCTTTTGTAAATATGGCTGTTTCTGTTGGCGCAGTGCCTGTAACAGGTCAGCCTCTTCCCTGGGTTAGTATGGGTGGATCTTCGATGTTGTTTACTGCGGCAGCGTTTGGGGTTATTTTAGCGGTAAGTGCTGATAACCAAAAGCGGATGGCCGAATTACAACAGGTGGAAGTAGGTCAGGCAGAACAGCCGGTTACCTCTGAAGAAACAGATAAACCTGTGGAAAAGGAAATACAAAGTAAAGAAAAACAGCAACCACAAGACCAGGAGTTTTAATATGAAGAAGCTCAAAGTAATAGTTAGTGGAGGAGGAACCGGCGGGCATATTTTCCCGGCTGTTTCCATTGCCAACGAAATCAGGGACCGTTTCCCTGGAGCCGAAATATTATTTGTAGGTGCGTTGGGTAAAATGGAAATGGAACGTGTTCCTGCGGCTGGTTACCCCATTGTTGGGTTACCTGTTGTTGGATTTCCGCGTAAACTATCGCTGAAAATGCTGACGTTTTTCTGGAACTTATTCAGGAGTATGCAAAAGGCAAATAAAATAATTGCTGATTTCAAGCCCGATGTGGCTATTGGAGTTGGTGGGTTTGCCAGTGGCCCTGTTTTGAAGGCTGCTGTTCGTAAAGGGGTTCCGGCAGTGCTTCAGGAGCAAAATTCGTATGCAGGGGTAACTAACAAACTGTTGTCGGCCAAGGTGAAAAAGATTTGTGTGGCCTATCCAAACATGGAGAAGTATTTTCCTGCTGAAAAAATTGTGTTTACTGGTAATCCGATCCGTAAGAATTTGCTTGAAAATACAGTTGACAAACATGAAGCTTACCGGTATTTTAAATTGACTCCTGAAAAGCCTGTAGTTTTGTTGGTTGGTGGAAGTCTTGGCGCCCGAATGTTGAACGAAAGCGTCTTGGCAAATCTCGATTTGATTGGAAAAACTAATGTGCAAGTGATTTGGCAGACAGGTAGTTATTATTATCGGGAAATGCTCGATCGACTTACTAAAAGTTGTCCTGAAAATTTATTCCCAATGGAGTTTGTTTCGAGGATGGATTTCGCTTACGATATTGCCGATGTAGTGATTTCGAGGGCTGGGGCAGGTACTATTTCAGAGCTTTGCTTGCTCGGAAAACCTTCGGTTTTGGTGCCTTCGCCTAATGTTGCAGAGGACCATCAGACTAAAAATGCGATGGCGCTTGTTGATAATCAAGCCGCTTTGTTAATAAAAGATGTTGATTCAAAAGAACAATTATGGTCAGAGACATTTAAATTGCTTGCCGATAAATCACGTTTAAACAGTCTTGCTGTGAATATCAGGAAATTGGCTAAACCTGAGGCTGCAAAGGAAATTGTGGATGTGGTTTTGGCGGTTGTACAAAAAGAGTCAGATGAGAACTTTTGAGTTTGAGAGTATGAATATTTATTATTTGACAATATTTAATTGGCTGTAAACCAGTATTTTAGATTTGGATCGAATGAAAAGATACATAAGGAAAATGATTTTTGAAGATTTACAAACATAGTATGTTAGCATTTACCGACATAAAACGGGTTTATTTCCTTGGCATCGGAGGAATCGGAATGAGCGCTCTGGCACGTTATTTTGCGAACCAGGGCATTGCTGTTTCTGGTTACGACCGCACTGCTACCGATTTAACTGCAACTCTTGAAAAGGAAGGGATAGCTATTCATTATAACGATGATCCGACTTTGTTACCTGCCGATTTAAATTGTACCGATTCCTTGATTGTATTTACACCTGCAGTTCCATCAACCCACCGAGAACTAAATATCCTTGTTGATCGTGGGTTTGAGCTTCATAAACGTGCCGAAGTTTTGGGCATTATTTGCAATAACCGTAGAACAATAGCAGTGGCCGGAACACATGGTAAAACATCTGTTTCAACAATTACAGCTCATATTCTGAAGAATTCAGCAAAAGGTTGTGCAGCATTTCTTGGCGGTATTTCAAAAAATTATCAGACCAATCTTTTACTCGACAATACTGGAAGTGAATGGATTGTTGCCGAAGCCGACGAATTTGATCGTTCCTTTCTTCACCTAAAACCTGAATTAGCAGTGATTACCTCGATGGATGCTGATCATCTGGATATTTACGGATCGCATGAGAAGGTGATTGAGAGTTTTCGTTTGTTTGCCGGTAATATTCGCGTTGGAGGAACATTACTTTACAAAAAAGGATTGTTATTCGATAGTGAAACTTCTGATAAGTATAGGCTTATCTCGTATTCGATTACTGATAATGCTGATTATTGTGCTCAAAATATAGAATTAAAAGATGGCTTTTACCAGTTCGATCTGAAAACGCCACATGTTGTTATTGAAAAATTGGTTTTGAATTATCCGGGATTGGTTTACGTCGAAAATTCAGTTGCCGCAGCAGCTCTTGCCCTAATAGCTGGCGCTACCCCCGATGATGTAAGAAAAGCGCTGGCTTCGTATGCCGGTGTTAAGCGTAGATTTGATATTCATCTGAAAAACGAAAGATTCATTCTTATCGATGATTATGCCCATCATCCGGCTGAGTTAAAGGCCACAATTCTTTCAGTTCGCGATTTTTACAGAGACAGAAAATTAACAGGTGTTTTTCAACCACATCTGTACAGCAGAACCAACGATTTTTATAAGGATTTTGCTGAAAGTCTTGATTTACTTGATGAAGTTGTTTTGCTGGATATTTATCCGGCGCGTGAGTTACCTATTGAAGGAGTTTCTTCTGAACTCATATTTAATCAGATGCGGAATAAAAATAAAATAATGTGTTCGAAATCGGAGCTGAAGAATGTAGCTTCTAGTTTTAAACCTGGAGTTGTGATTATGATGGGGGCCGGAGATATAGATACTTTGGTGAGCCAGGTAAAAGAGCAATTATTAAAATATGAAGGTTGTTAAAAAAATATTGATTGTTTTAGGCTGGCTGATCCTAATTGGAAGCATTGGATTTACCATGTATTATGCCTGGATGCAACGCGAAGCCGTTCGCTGTCAGGATATTGTGGTAAATATTAACCCCAATTCGCCCAGGTTTCTGGATGAAACAGAGATTACGTCGATGCTTGAGAAATCGGGGGAGATGATTGTTGGTAACAGGCTTTCTTCTATTAATATCAATAAGCTTGAAACAAAACTTAGTTCTTCGTCATCGTTGGCTAATGTTCAAATTATTAAAAAAGTTGAATCGAAGGGCCTGTCGTTTAGAGGCAAAATAGTTGTAAGTCTCGACGAACGAACGCCAATTATAAGGATTAAAGATTCGGGGACGGATTATTATATGGATTTGGAAGGGAATAAAATACCTGTATCGCCCAAATATGTTGAGCGCATAATGATTGCAACAGGAACTATTCCCGATTTAGAAACTCAGACAGGTTTGCTGAAAATGGCTGAGTTTATAAATAACGATAATTTTTGGAAGGCCCAGGTAGAGCAAGTTTTTATTCAGAAAAATGGTGAATTGCTTTTGTTGCCTCAGGTTGGCGATTATTTAATCGAATTCGGAAAGCCTGAGGATTGGGTTACTAAATTCAGAAATTTAAAAGCACTTTACCAGCTGGGCTTTAAAAATATGGGCTGGAATAAATACAGTATTATTAGTGTGAAATATAGGAACCAGGTTGTTTGTACAAAAAAGTAGGTTATGGACAAGAACGAGAAAATTTTTGCCACAGTCGACATAGGCTCTTCTAAAATACTAGTCCTTGTTGGTAGGAAAAATGAGGAGGGAAAAATTCAGGTAATAGGCATCGGACATAGTGCCTCACGTGGGATAAAACGTGGTGTTATCCTGAATTTAGAAGAAGCATTTGCTGCAATTAATGAGGCTATAGGACTTGCAGAAAAGGATTGTGGCTGTTATGTCGAACATGTTTACGTTAATATTTCCGGGCAACAACTAACTACCATTGAATCAGTTCAGCGAAAGACATTTAGCCGTGATCATTGTATGACTGAAGCAGATGTCGATCAGTTGTTGCAAATGTCCAGGCAAATTAATCTGGAAGAAGGAATGGCAATATACCATGTTAATCCCGAGTTTTATACGGTTGACGAGGAGACCGGAATTACCAATCCGGTAGGTTATATTGGTGAAAAGATAGAAGCCAGATATAAAGTTCATGTTGCCCCGGAATCGTATGAGCGTAATATAGGGCTATGCTTTGATCGTGGTTCAATCGTTGTCGACAAAGCCATTCTTGATCCAATTGCTTCATCTGATGTAGTATTGACCGATGAGGAAAAAGAAACCGGTGTTGCTTTGATTGACATTGGTGGTGGTACCACTAAAATATCAATTTTTTACGAAGGTGTATTGTGCTATACAACCATGGTGCCTTTTGGCGGAAATGTAATTACATCAGACATTAAAGAGGGATGTGCTATCACCTTACGTCAGGCCGAATCACTCAAAATTCAGTTTGGACAGGCTATAGCCGATTTTGCCCCTGAAGAAAAAGTTGTTACAATTCCGAGTAATGGGTGGGAACCCAAGCAAATTTCGTTTAAAAGCCTGGCACATATTATCCAGGCCCGGATGGAAGATATTATCGCCTATTTTTTCTATGCCATACGAAAGTCGGGTTATGCTGATAAACTTGGTTCAGGTATTGTAATTACAGGAGGCACTTCTCTTTTACCTAACCTGGGCCAGTTAATTAAGTTCCATATTGGCTACGATGTTCGGGTAGGGAAACCACACCTTACTTCATTTGTCCCTAATAAAAATGTTTACGATCCGAGATATTCAACAGCATTGGGTTTATTGAAAATTGCTTCTGAAGATGAACCCGACGGTAAACGTAAAAAAAGAAAAATCAGAATACGTTCGAATGAACCTGGATTATTTGTCAGGATGCAAATGAAGATAAAACAGGGTGTAATTGAATTTTTTGAAGAGACGACTGAAGATACGGAAATGACTTAAAATACAAACATAATGAAGTCTGCCTTATGATCGAGGAATTATTTGCTTTCGGACTTGAGCGCGAGAAATCTTCCATCATCAAAGTTATTGGTGTTGGTGGCGGAGGATGCAATGCCGTCAAAAATATGTATGAAGAAGGCATTAAGGGTGTAAATTTCATGATTTGTAACACCGATGCACAGGCTATGCAAAGTAATCCTGTGCCCATAAAAATACAATTGGGAGTTACGCTTACCCAGGGCCGGGGAGCCGGCAATCTTCCCACACAGGGAGAACAGGCTGCTATTGAAAACCTCGATGATGTTCGCGATGTCCTCGAAGGCACTACCAAAATGGTATTTATTACTGCCGGAATGGGAGGAGGCACGGGAACCGGTGCGGCACCTGTTATTGCACGTCTGGCCCGTGAACTTAAAATTTTGACGATTGCTGTAGTTACAATTCCATCGAAATCAGAAGGTAAACGTCGCTATAATCAAGCGCTTGAGGGCGTAGAGAAGCTCCAACAGTATGTCGACAGTATGTTGGTTGTGAGCAACGAGAAGCTTCATAAGATTTATGGGAATCTTCCTGCTTCTCAGGCTTTTAAGAAAGCTGACAATATCATTACTACCGCTGTTAAAGGTGTGGCAGAAATTATTACTCTTCATGGGAATATTAATATTGACTTTGCCGATGTTTATACAGTCATGGCTGGCAGCGGTGTCTTCCTGATGGGAACAGGATTGGCTGAAGGTGCAAACAGGGCAATGAATGCTGTTCGTCTCGCTCTTGAATCGCCATTGCTTGATAGTAGCAGTATACGCGGCACCCAAAATATTTTGCTGAATATTATTTCAGGAACAGAAGAGGTTACCATGAGTGAGATCGGCGAAATAATTGATTATCTTCAGGAAGAAGCCGGTCAGGATGCTACAATTATATGGGGAAATGGAAACGATCAGAAACTGGATAATCAGATTAGCGTTACAATTATTGCAACAGGATTTGATGTTAACCCGAATCGAGTACTACAACCTGTTGAATTGATTGAATTACAGGCAGAAGACAATGTTGATTTCGAAATAAATATTGACGAAGATAAACCTGAAGAAAAGGTAATCCCGGGTGTGCCAAAAGCAGAGCCATTACACCAACCAAAACCAAAGGGTGGAACTTCAGAAACCAAGTCAAAAAAAGCGAATGACAAGAAATCAGCCCAAAAGCTTTCAAAACCACAGGGTAAGAATGCCGAAAGTTGGATTACAAGGAGTTTTAATCGATTTTTTGATGATAAAAAAGGAAAAGAATCATCTATTCCTGAAGAAGATATGAAAGAGTAAATTATAAACACGAAAAATAGGCAATTATGTCGAGCGAAATTATGAATTTTGATTTAACCGTGAACTCAGGTTCAATCATTAAAGTAATCGGAGTTGGCGGTGGTGGCGGAAATGCAGTAAATCACATGTATCATCAGGGTATCCGTGATGTCGACTTCATGGTATGTAATACCGATGCACAGGCGTTGATAAATAGCCCGGTCCCATATAAGGTACAGCTGGGCTCATCGTTAACCGAAGGCCGTGGCGCTGGTAATAAACCCGAGACTGGTCGTCAGTCGGCCATCGAAAACATTGAAGACGTTAAAAAAATACTTCGGGAGAATACCAAGATGGTATTTATTACTGCCGGAATGGGTGGCGGAACAGGCACGGGGGGCGCTCCTGTGATTGCGCAGGCGGCCAAAGAATTAGGGATACTTACCGTGGGCATTGTTACAATTCCTTTCAGAAATGAAGGACGCCGTCGTATCAAACAGGCAGTCGAGGGTATTGCAGCAATGCAGGAACATGTCGATTCGCTTCTTGTGATAAACAACGAACGTATTCGCGAAATGTATGGCGATTCAAGAATATCCGATGCTTTTGCCAAAGCTGATAACATCCTTACTACCGCCGCCAAGGGAATCGCTGAAATTATAACAGTACACGGATATATTAACGTCGACTTTGCCGATGTTGAAACTGTAATGCGAAACAGCGGCGTGGCTTTAATGGGAACTGGTATTGCTTCGGGGGCCAACAGGGCTGTTATAGCCGTAGAGGAAGCGCTTAACTCTCCTTTATTGAATAACAACGACATCATGGGCGCACGCAATATCTTGTTGAATATTACATCGGGAGTTGAAGAAATTACTATGGATGAAATTGGTGATATTACCGATTTTGTGCAGGAAAAAGCAGGTAATTCCGCTGATCTGATATGGGGTAATGGCATTGATGAATCGCTGGGCGATCAGATATCTGTTACTATTATTGCAACCGGTTTTAGCACCAGTAGTATTCCTGAGATGGTAATGAACCAAAGCCAGGAGAAAACTTACCATACATTGCAGGAAGATGATTCCGATTTGATTTCGAAAACTAAGTCGGAAGTAAAAACTAACCTTGAGAGCGAATTGTACGGAAATAAGGGCGCTAAACAAAAAACGTTCGAATTTGAAATTAATACCAGTGTTACCGACGATTTTGAGGAATTATATGGCGCCAATCCGAAAAAAGCAGCATTTGATCCGGCTTCGGAACAAGTTGATTTTACACAAACTTCCGACGAAGCCGTTGATGAGCTGGAAAACATTCCTGCCTACCGACGGAAGAACTCGAAGCTGTTTAGCTTTAAAAAAAAAGTAGATGAGAAATTTTCACGCTTTTCGATTTCGCCAGATGAAAATAATAATGTAGTTTTACGCGACAATAATTCGTATTTACACGACAATGTTGACTAATTTTATAGCGATGAATTTATTTGACAAAATTAGCGAAGATATTAAAGAAGCGATGAAAGCCCGTGAAAAAGAGAGGCTTGAGGCTTTGCGCGGAATAAAAAAAGTTTTTCTGGAAGCTAAATCTTCAGTTGGCGTAAATAATGAGTTAACGGACGTAGATTATTTGAAAATTATTTCTAAATTAGCAAAGCAAGGAAATGATGCAGCTGCTATATATAAAGAACAGGGGCGTAATGACTTGTACGAGCAGGAAATATTTCAGGTAAAAGTTTTTGAGTCGTATCTTCCTGCAAAAATGTCGGAAGCTGAGTTAACAGAAACCATTAAGGCAATAATTGGTGAAGTTGGCGCCACTGGCATGAAAGATATGGGTAAGGTAATGGGTATCGCTTCAAAGAAGCTGGCTGGACTGGCTGAAGGAAAAGATATCTCTGATAAAGTGAAAGCTTTGTTAAGCTAAAGATAGAATGTCGGGACTTGAAATCTCAAGTTTTGTGCATTTGGGGTGGAAAAAAAGGAAAGCGGGCAGAGGCCCGCTTTCTATTTATGTACACCAAACTTCCTGGTGTTTATGAAGTTGGCTGAATCCTTAGAAAAGAATGGTGAATTATTTTTTTTCAAGTAAAATATTTTGGAAAATATTGATTGATTTTAACGATTTATTTATATCTTCGCCATGCAATGGAAACGATGCAGTAATAATGAATGCAGGTTTTCGGGCAAGAAATTACAGGTAAAAGATGAGTTATCTTATTCCTGACAAAATGAAAGCTTTGTTAAGCTAAAGATAGAATGTCGGGACTTGAAATCTCAAGTTTTGTGCATTTGGGGTGGAAAAAGGAAAGCGGGCAGAGGCCCGCTTTCTCTTTGTATATACTTACAATTATCACTAAATAGAGATCAAGCGGACTTAGGATAGAGATTTGGTATTCTTTCTACCTTTCGGTCATGGGAATAACTTTTCTATTACAATTTCTATAGGACGAATTGGTTAACTTCTTTAATCTATCCGATTGTGTTGTGAACACTTTAATGTACCTTCAGATTGCTTAATTACTTAGGTGACGATCATCTCGGTTATCTGGCATATGACCTTTCCTAAAATACGTCTGTTTTTGCAGCGGTGAAGTCAGTTGATCAGATGAGTTAGAGAAATAACTTCATTGTTCAGAAAATTGATTCTACTCAGTTTTTGGCATGGATAAGTTTGAAAAAGGCATGGGTGAATTTTACAAGTAAAAAAATAAAAATACCAACAAAAATTCGATTTATTTCAGTAACTTTTGTCAATAAAGTTTTGAGAAGTAAGGATTTACTGATTATTGTAAGAGCCTAGCCTAATCCATAGTACCAACATTTTCTGAGGACTAAAGTGTCCACTGCATAATTTTATCTGGTAATGATACCCAGAAGAAATAAAGATTGATACGAATTAGTTCTACTTTAACACATTTGAAAAATCAACCTTTTTTACCTAAATTGAATTTGTTAAAGTAGAATTTAGTGTTTAAACATTTTATTAAAAACTAAATCCATACGATGAAATAATTGAAGCAGTACTTAACGCAGATAGATAAGTCCGACGAGCAGAGGCAAACAAAAAAACGAAACCTTTCAGACGCCCCTCGAAATTTTGGATTCAGCATTTCTGAAACTAAAATTATTTTAGCCATTAAGTTTTTATTTCTTTTTCTCCTTTTTTCTTCTCCGCACGGCAAGGGACAAACTATTTATGGCGTAAGCGGGATTATAAAAACACCCAGTGCTTATGTTGTTAATAATGACGATTTCGTTTTTTGCGCTGCTTATTTTAAAGATTACCACATCAACTCCAAAGAGTTAATCAGACAATGGACCATCAACATTAATGCTGGTATTTTTTCCCGATTCGAATTAGGATTGAGATTATCCATATTACCTGATGTAACAGGAGACTCTCCAATTTTTGATGTCAGTTTTGATAGGATACTTAGTGGAAAGTATATTCTTTTTAAAGAAAAGAAAGCATTTCCGCAAATTACCTTCGGAATGCAAGACATTGTTGGAACGCGACTTCACAATTCTACCTACTTGGCTACAAGTAAAACCATACAAATTGAGTCGTATAGCTTTTTGCTCAACTTGGGATATGGGACTAAGCTAAATGATTTGTTTTTTGGTAATGCAGGGAATCACCATTTTATCGGGTTCTTCGGAGGCACTGAAATAGGGTTTAAAGAAAGAATCTATTTGATAGCCGAATATGATGCGAGAGACTTTAATTCGGGGTTGAAATTAGTTGTTAAAGACTGGTTTAACTTCAATTTCTCATTATTTAAAATGGAATATCCTTCGATGGGCATTTCATTAAAATTCTCAATTTAGTTACAAAACATGAAACGAGCCATGAGCAAAATCTTCGCAAACAAAGGGACGGTTATAAATGGCAAGGTCCATGTGCCAATAAAAAATCAAATTATTAGAGAATATGAAAATAAGAAAGTATTTACTGCTTACACTAACTGTTTATATGATGGGATTGACATTGTCTTTCTCACAAGATTCGACAAAGCATACTCCCTTCTTTTTCCCTAAGTCATTATCCTTTGCCGCAAGTTCAAATTTTCATTGGTATCTCAATGACGGGTTAAAAGGTGATTTTACTGATCAGATGTATCTTCAAGCAAATTTGAAGTATAGCCGAAATTTAGAATTTGTAATTATAAACAAAACTAAATCAAGAAATGGTTCTGTAAGCAATAGGTTCTCAGATGTTTATTTCAATTATAGGAACAATCTCAAGGCGAATGCCAATAGGCCAATTTTCAAATATGGTCTTTTCTTAAACCTAAAGATTGGGGTAATTGAATGGTATCCGACGTTTACGAATGTGCAAATGATACTTGAAAATGCAGAGAAGTTTATAAACCCATCGCAAATTTATGGAGGTAGTATTGTTTCAACTATTCCCTTTACGTCTGACAAATCTCTGAATGTACATTTGGGGGCTCATTCAGGCGATTTGATTCACAATAATAAACTTGATGCTGAACTTCTTGATTTATTTTTGAATTACACGAAAGTTTTCAAATATAATTTAGGAGTGTCAGCTCAGGTTGGGATTGCCCAGGGTAACAAACATGTTGTAAACTTTGCACATATACTCTATCAGCCCAAGCTGGAAAAAGTCAAATTTGACTTTAAAATGGGTAAGCTACCCACAATTGACCAAAGCCCTTATGGAATCCATCTAGGCGCTACAAGGAACTTTAAATACATTTCGCTGGGTGGCTACTACGAACGAAGGATTGACCAAAACACTAAAGGAGAAATAGCCGGGGTAACTTGGAACATAATTGGACCACCTAAGCTCGCCAAATTCGTTTCTACCTTTAATCTGTTCTACGACTTTAATACCAACACCATTTGGATGTGGATTCCTCTATTAAAAATCGATATTAACTATCGATAAACAAATCAATTTCGAGTACTTATAACTAAAAAGTAGTAAGATGAAAAATAGAAAATATGCGATAGTTTATTTCTTGATTCTCACATTTTCAGGGCTATTACTTACCCAGTGCAAAAGTGTTGAATTTACTTTCTTAGGCTTCTTCAAAAAGGAGTACAGCAAAGGAATCGAAAAACCGAAATCAGAAGTGTCGAACCTACCAGATTCTAATTTACCCAATAGCTCATCAATTAGGATACTTGGAGTAGTAAAAGATACTATTAATAGTCCGATAAAAGAGGCTGATATATGTGTGTATAAAAATGACCAAATAATTTCATACACCAGTTGTGATGCAACTGGAAGGTTTTTCATGACCATTCCGCCTATTCCTTTGGATATTGTTTCTCAAGCCTCTGCAAAAACCACGGTAGCAGGAACCGATACTATTACAAATATGGAAATTGATTCAATTCATTCCACTGGTTATAAGATATTAGTTTCAGCAAACGGATATAATGGTGTCGAAAGAAATATTGTTATTCATCCGAATGATAGTATCCAATTAAACTTTGTATTGAAAAAGCTATGCAGTGTTTCCGGTATGGTTGCTATGTCAGATAAAACTCCTGTATCCGGAGCAATAATATTACTGAAAAACATAGAAGGAAAATTATTGACCACACAGACAAACTCCAAAGGTGAGTTCTCAATTGATCGAATTAAAGATGGTGTTTATACAATTTCAGTTTCACACAATAAATATGCTTTCTCTGCACAAACAGTTGAATTATGGAATGGCTCGAATAAAAAAGGGATTGTATTAGTTGCAGGTGAGGGCGAAATAAGTGGAGTAATTAAAGCAGCTTCGAATACTCCGGTCCGAAAAGCGATAATTACTGTGCAAAAAATGGATATTCAGGACTATATGTCTGGGCAACCTTTTCAAATAACAGATACAATAGAAAATAGGGAGAGTTATAAGATTGCAGGATTAAGTTCAGGACAATATAAAATCCAGGTGGATTCTCCGGGCTATGGTTCTGTAATAAAGGAGACTGAACTACGCGAGAACAGCATGCAAAGCAAAGAAAATTTTGCATTGGTACCTGAAGGCGTAATTTCCGGTAAGCTCATTAATTATAATGCAAAAGACCAGGCATTTTTTATGGTGATTGATAATGAGAAAAACTCTTATGTGCCAGGTGATATAGAAATAAATGATGATGGCAAATATATACTAAAAGGAATAGCATCGGGTACTTATACAATTGTTTTGAAATGGAAAAGTATGTTACTATCTAAACAATCAATAGATATAAAAGCCGGCAAGGAAACTTCGGGTATCGACTTTGTTTTAAAAGAAGCAACTGGTTCTATTAGTGGCAGAATCACTTCAGGAATTAATAATGAACCGATTGAAAATGCCATGATAATTGCGTCTTCTGAGAGTTCCGGGAATTATGCAATCAGTGATAAGAATGGAAATTATAAAATTGCTGGACTCGTTTTTGGAACTTATAAAGTATTAGTAAGCTCACAAAACCATGAAACAATTGGTAAATCCAACTTAGTACTCGAAAATGATAATATATTAGAGAATATTGATTTTAACTTAATAGATGAAGTGAAATGAAAAAGAAAAGTATAATCATAAACTCCATTTTCTTTACAGGTTCTATAATGAAATTGGATGCATCAATAATTTTAATTTTATTTTGTATCATAAATACAACTTATGCACAATCACAAATTGGAATGTATTGCGGAGATTGTAGCGCTGAAAGGCAAAGCCTTGATGCTGCAAAAAGAGAATTAGGATTAGCTTATGAATATTTAGATGCAGTACAATTAGAATTTGATGCAGCAAATAAAGCTTTAATTAATGCCGCGGCTTGTCTTGAGTTTGCTAATGTTACTTTTCAAAATGCGCAAATAGCAGTCGATATCGCGAAAAAAGCTAAAAGTTATGCCGAAAATACTATTATCGTTGCAAAAGATGCTTTAGCTGCAGCAAGGAGAGCTTTCATATTAGCGACTGGAGCTTGGTCTATTGCACTAGCAGCTAAAGCTGTTGTTGTAGCAGAGGCTGCTTTAACAGCGGCGGAAGTCGCCTTATTTCCAGTTTTAGCAGCCTTCGCTACTGCAGTAATCGTTCGCTTTGATGCTCAACAAGCAATCCCTCCGTTGCAGGATAAATATATAATAGCAGAGGATGAATTTAACAAAGCTTTGGAAAAGAAAGCTAGAGCCTTAAAAAGACTAAGTGAAGCAAAGGAAAATGAAATACAAAAAACGGAAGAATTAAAAAAATGTATTGATAAGAGAAGGACACCTGGTCAATGTGAAAAATGTGAAAATGATATAATTGTTGCTGATAATAGCCAAGACCCTGGAGGTTGTAAGAAATGCGAAAATGGAGCTATAGTTAATAAATGTACCAGTGGACAGAAATGTTGTAATGGCACTTGCGTTAACATAGAATATGAATACCTTGTAACGGTAACTACCGTTACCTGCGACGGTTCAAGTACCACTTCATATATGAGCAGTTCCTGTTCTTCAGGAACAACTGGACAATTTGAATATTCGTTTGGAGTATGTGTTGGTGGTTCTATCGTAACAATTAGTTGTTCAGGGCCTTACCCTGTGCCATGCGAAGAATAACTGATGCGCTAAATTCAGCTTATTCTTATATTCAAGAAAACTTTAATTCTGACAAAAAAGGAAGGGCAATTTCGAAAGAAGTTGCCCTTCCTTATATGAGCCTTAACTCTTAAATATTCTTATCCTTTAAAATTACATCGTGTGCACCGCCTTCGATAATGCTGGTGGACGAAACGAGCGTAATCTTGGCGTTTTTCTCCAGTTCAGGAATGCTTAAAGCGCCACAGCTACACATGGTTGAAACGATTTTGCCCAGTGTAATATCGAGGTTGTCTTTCAGCTTACCGGCATAAGGTACGTAACTGTCAACTCCTTCCTCGAATTTCAGGCCTTCGGTGCCGCCCGAGTCGTAACGTTGCCAGTTGCGGGCGCGGTTCGAACCTTCGCCCCAGTATTCCTTCACGAAGTTATTGCCCACTTTAAGCTTCTTGGTCGGACTTTCATCAAAACGGGCGAAGTACCTTCCCATCATGATGAAATCGGCACCCATGGCCAGCGCAAGCACCATGTGGTAATCCTGCACAATGCCGCCGTCGGAACAAATGGGGATATACACCCCGGTCTTCTCGAAATACTCGTTGCGGGCTTCGGCCACTTCAATAATGGAGGTTGCCTGTCCGCGGCCAATTCCTTTTTGTTCACGTGTGATACAGATGGAGCCTCCGCCAATACCTACTTTTATGAAATCGGCCCCGGCTTCGGCAAGGTAAACAAAGCCCTCACGGTCGACCACGTTTCCGGCGCCTACTTTTACTTTTCCTTTGTATGTGTTTTTAATGTATTGAATGGTTTCAGCCTGCCATTCCGAAAAGCCGTCAGACGAATCGATGCAAAGCACATCAACGCCGGCGTCGACCAATGCAGCTACCCGCTCCTTGTAATCGCGTGTGTTGATTCCGGCTCCAACCAGCAGTTTTTTATTGGCATCGAGCAGTTCGTTGGGGTTCTCCTTGTGTTCGTCGTAATCTTTGCGGAAAACAAAATATTGTAGATTTTGATTTTTATCGATGATGGGCAAGGTATTAAGTTTGTGGTCCCAGATAATATCGTTGGCATCAGAAAGAGCGATTCCCAATTCGCCGGTAACCAGTTTCGAAAAGGGTGTCATAAATTCTTTGATCTTTGTATCAAGGTTGTCTTTCGATTCGCGGTAGTCGCGGCTGGTTACAATACCGAGCAATTTGCCATTGGGCTTTCCATCGGCAGTAATTCCGATGGTTGAATGGCCTGTAGATGCCTTGAGCGCCAGTACATCTTTTAGTGTATTTTCAGGAGTAAGGTTGGCATCGGAAACAACAAAGCCAGCTTTGAATTTTTTCACTTTGCGAACCATTTCGGCCTGGCTTTCGATGGATTGAGAACCGAAGATAAACGATAAACCACCGTTTTTGGCCAATGCTATTGCCATTTTATGATCGGAAACAGATTGCATGATTGCCGAAACGAATGGGATATTCAGCTCCAGTTCAGGAGTAGTGCCTTTTTTAAATTTAACCAGTGGCGTTTTAAGAGAGACATTCTGAGGAATACATTCTTTGGAAGTTAGTCCGGGGATCAGTAAATATTCATTGAAAGTTCTTGAAACATCGTTAAAATACCTGGCCATATTGTTTGTTTTAAAAATTAAAAAAATTGCGCAAATGTAAGTAAAAAAAGAAGAGTTTGAAGTGCCTAAAACATAGGAACAATTTATTATTGTATTTAAAAGGTACTCACCCCGTCGCACTTGCAGTGCGCCACCCCTCTCTCGCGAGAGAGGGGAAATCCCGAGCATTGCGAGGGATGGGGTGAGTACCTGAACGTAAAATAATAGAACACGATTCGTGTAATGCTAAAAGCAATTTTCTTGGTTCGGAGTATCTAAAGTTCGAAAAGTAAACTCTGCACTTCCGTTTTTTAGTATTCTCCTTTCAAAAAAGCAGTGCCGTTAAACAAAGCGATTTTGTTTCCTTTTTCATCAGTAATATCGACAATGTAGGTTGCCAAAGTTCTGCCCGAACTGTGTTCTTTGGCGGTGGCAGTGAGCTTTCCGGTTGATACACCCTTGAAGAAATTGATAGTTGCATTGGCAGCAACAGCTATTCTTCCGTGCGAATTTGAAGCGGCGGCAAAAGCAAAATCGGCAAGAGTGAAAAGCGCTCCGCCTTGGATAATGTTTACCCCATTTAAGTGTTTGTCAGAAATAACCAATTCGGCTACGGCTTCTCCTTTTGAAATAGATACAAGCCGAATATCGTTGTTTCCGGCAAAACGGTCGTTCAGTAAAATCTGTTCGAGTTTTTTTATTTTGTTTTCCATAACCAGAATTTAAAAACAGTGTAAAAAAAAAGCGGGTTTGTAAACCCGCTTTTTCCCTATTGAATTCTATTAATAAAATTTTGATCGTTTGTCAACAATTTCGGTATTCTTCTTTAACGCCTCGAATACCTGTGTTCCGGCACGATAACCCAGCGACTGTGCTATTCGTTTTTTCTCTCCTTTCAAGTCATTGTCGGTACCGGTAGTATACGAAGTAACTTTAGCGATAAACACACCGTTGTTACCTTTAACAGGAGCAGAAATTTTACCTTCAGGAAGTGAACAAACAGCTCCAATAACGGCTGGTTCGAAACCTAAATTCGGAATTGAATAGCTGGTGAAATTAACTCCTGTAGCATCTTTAACCTGGGTTGAATTAATTGAAGCCACGCTTGAAAGATCAGTAACATTTTTTAGTTTGTCGGCAAGCATATCGCCTTTTTTATCTTTACGAACCACAAGCTCAATGCGTGGTTTAGCTTCTTCAAATGACGATGGACCTTCTTCGGTTGCACCAGTTACAGCAGCAATCACAAATTTATTTCCAAATTCGAAGATTGGTGATTTCTCGTTGTTGATGCAAATATTTCCTGGTTCGGTAGTAAAAGCAGCACGAACCAATTGTCGTGAAGATTCTAATCCGGCAACGGCACGTTCGTTTTCGGCTAAAGTTGCAATCTTTTTGTCAAGTTTTTGGGCTACTACAGCTTTTTCAAATGCTTCTTTAGTCAGGTTTTCACTGGCAAATTTACTTGCTTCGGTATAAGTCTTCTGGTAAGTGTCAGAACTTGGTTCAACCTTCTTGGTCAAAATAGCTAAACGAACCTGGTTTGTTTCTTTTCCCTTTTTTGTAGGTTTAATGATATGGAAACCAAAACGGGTAGCAACAACATATAATTTGTTTATTTCGCCTGTGAAAGCAGCTTCTTCAAATTCAGGAACCATTTGTTTACGTTTAAACCATCCTAAATCGCCACCTTTCATTTTTGAACCAGGGTCTTCAGAGTATTTCATTGCAATCTCGGCAAAATTGGCTCCCAATTCTATCTTGTGTTTTAAGCTGTCAGCAACATTTTTAGCTTTTTCAACACTGCCAAAAGTTTGAGGGTTGATCAGGATGTGCGACGCCTGAACCGAGTCGGGTAACATTTTAAACTGATCGACTTTAGCTAATTTATATTCGCCATTCTCGAAATATGGTCCGTAGAAATCGCCAGGTTTAGCACTGAATGCCCATAATGACAGGTTTGGTGCAAGTTCGTTGCTTTTAGAGAAACTTGGGTCAAAACGAGTATCGGAATTGGCATTAATATACTGCTGATTGTCGGTGGTTGCAGCGAATTCTGTTTTTGCATCTGAAACCCATTTTTGTGTAGCGGCTTTATCTCCTTCCGAAGGAACGACATCGAAAGTTACATACTCGATACTGCGCGATTTTTCCTGTTTGTATTCGTCCTTATGTGTATTGTAATACGCTTTCAGTTCATCGTCGGATACCTTTACGTTTACATCGGGTATCGATGAATAGTTAAGCATTACATACTGAATGTTAGCACTTTTGTTTTTTGCAGTAAGGCTTCTTTTAGCTTCCTCGGTTGTAACATACAAACCTTTGGCTATAAGGTTATTGTATTTGCTGGAAATACGGTCTTGTTTGATTTGATTTTCAATATATAACCAATAAGCTTTTTGGGCTGGGGTTGCTCCGCTTTCCAATGCTTTCAGGAATTGTATGATTGCTGATTTATCAACTTCGCCGGTTTTTTGATTTTTGAAAAGTTGCTTGATGATTGGGTGCGGGTCTTTACCCTGTATGAGGTCAAAAAGTTCTTCGGAAGTTACAGAAACACCTAATTTTTCGGATGCTTTACCAATAATGTTTTCCTGAAGGTAACCTTGCCAAACCTGTTCGCGAATTTGTTCCCATGTGTTTTCGTCAATCTGGGTTTGCTGAGTGTTCATTTTATAAACCTCAGAAAGTTCTTCAACCTTCTTCTGAAAATCGGGGTATTGAACTGATTCCTCATCGATTTCGGCAATTTTTAATTGGCTGGGCCTCATTAATTTACTTCCTGAATTGAGCATGTCGCCCAAAATAAAAGCGCCTAAGGCCAGACCGATAATAACCGCAATCAGTACGCCTCCGCGGTTCCGTATTTTCTGTAAAGTAGCCATTTACTGATAGTTGTTTTATTATAATAATTCGTTAAAAATTTCGCGGTACGAAGATAATAATTTTCAATATCAAACATCCGTATTCGTTTTTTATTTTAGTTCTCACCCAACACCTTGAGGTTAACAAGTTCAATTTTTGTATTCGTTGCCTTAAGAATTTTAAACTGAAAATGATCGATGTTAATAATTGTATTTATTTTCGGAATGCTTTCGTAGTGCGACAAGATGAACCCGGCAAGGGTTTCGAAATTCTCGTTTTCGGGGAATTCGAGGCTGAGATTTTCGTTGAGCTCGTCGAGTTCGAGGCGACCAGACAATATGTATTCGTTGTCCGAAATTTTTTTCATGATTAGATCGATGGTATCATGCTCATCTTCAATTTCGCCAAAGATTTCTTCTAAAATATCTTCGCTGGTAACCATGCCCGAGGTTCCGCCAAATTCATCGACAACAATGGCAATGCTTAATCTTTCCTGTATGAATTTCCTTAGCAGTTTACTTGCCGACATTGTTTCGGGAACAATAAGCACCTTCCGAAGGTTGTTCTTAATCGATTCGGGTTTGTTGAAAATTATAGAATGGTGAACATAGCCGATGATGTTATCGATATTGTCCTGGTAAAATAAAATGCGCGAATAGCCAGTTGCAATAAATTTCCGGTGAAGTTCTTCTACTGTTGAGTCTATATCAAGCGCCACTATTTCAGTACGGGGCACCATAACCTCGCGTAGCTTAACATTGCTGAAGTCGAGGGCATTTTTAAAAAGTTTAACTTCATTATCAATATCTTCTTCGGTTTGTGGGGCTGTTTTATTTTCTTGTTCGTTTACAAAGTGGTCGAGATCGATACGGCTGAAAACTATCTTTTCGTCGACTTTTTTTATTTGAACATTTAGAAACACTTTCAGGACGAATTTTGAAATTGTAATTGAAAACTTTGTAATAGGGTAAAACAGGAAATAGAAAAAAGCTATTGGGACGGTAAATATCTTTAGAATCCGGTTTGGGTTGATGCGAAACAACGCTTTTGGCAAATATTCGGCTGTGGCCAGAATGAGTAAGGTTGATAGAATTGTTTGCAATAAAAGGACCAACGTTTCCGATTCAAAATATCTTTTAAGAAAAGGGTCGAGCAAGTCGGCAAACGCAATACCGTAAATAACAAGTGCAACGTTGTTGCCAACAAGCATAGTTGCAATAAATTGCCCGGGATATTGTGTAAATAATGAAATTAAGCTCGAAAAAATTACATTTTGTTTTTTATCAAGTTCCAGTCGTAGCCGGTTTGCCGAAATAAATGCGATTTCCATTCCCGAAAAAAATGCCGAGAATAAGATGGCTGTCGTTATAACCAGGTACAAGTTCATTTGATTCACTTTTCAATGTTAACGTAAATCTGACCTTTCAGATTTTTAAACCTGTACTCCGAGAAATCAGCGTTCGATTCGAAGCCGATGCCTGTAAATACCTGGTCTTTTTGAATGATTTTTACAAATTGGTCAGAATAAATACGGCCTTTTTTATTGTCCCAAACCAGGTATTCGGTTTTAAGTGTATCGCCTTTTTGATTAACTGCAATTACGTTATTTTTGGCTTCCCATCTGTCATCGGCTTCAAATAGTTTGGCATATTGAGCTGTAATATGCGATGTTACATTCATGTTAGCGTCATACTTATCAAGTTTAACTCCTTTCGGAAATTCGGTGTATGGTTCTTTGGTATTTACGTGGCGCGCCAGTTCTGGTGTTTGTAGTTTAAACCGGATAACTGATGAGTCGGAAACCAGCATCTCAAACCCATCTGCTTTTAATACCGGCGGTTCTTCTGTATTGTCGAATGCCTTGATTTTGGAGATATCGTTCTCGCACGAAAAAAGTCCAAACAACATCAATGTTAGTATAAAGTTGAAAATCTTTTTGTTCATAGATTCAATGCTGATTTTACAAAAAATCGTTTCCCGAAAGTAAATAATGATTGGCAGAGTAGAAAATTAATTTTTAGCAGAGTTGTATTCAAGGATTGTATTAAGTCCGATTAGGGTCAAATTAAGGTGTACCAACACTTTCCCCGACATGAGTTGGCTAATAAATACTGAATCGCCACCAGTCAAAATAACCTGTAGATCGTTGTATTTGGCGTCAAACAATTCTATAGTTTTTTCTATTTCGAACAGTATCCCATTTTGAACGCCGCCACGGATCGCTTCATCGGTGTTTTTGCCAATTTCGGAGAAGCTGGCCGAACTGTTAATCAGCGGAAGTTTCCCGGTAAATTTATTTAAGGCTTTAAACCGCATTTGTAGACCTGGTGAAATGTTTCCACCCAGGTATTGGTTTTTGGCTGAAACGAAATCGTAGGTTATGGCAGTTCCAGCATCGATAACCAGAATGTTTTGATTGGGGAAAAGTTCGTTTGCCCCAATGGCTGTTGCAAGCCGGTCTTTACCTAGTGTTTCCGGAGTTTTGTATAAATTGGCAATTGGTAATTTGGTTTGATAATTGAGCTCGATAAACTGTTTGAAATTTTCTTTCAGAAATTGAATTAGGACTTTGTCCACTTCCTTTGTGCTGCACAAAATAGCTTTATTCATTTGCACATGCTCATCCTTCAGCATCTGGATGTGGCTTATAGTTAAATGCTCTACCGGAACATTTAACATCAGATCGTGCTGATTAAATAAAGCCAGTTTAGTGCGCGTGTTTCCAATATCGATAACCAGGTTTATCAAGGCTAGTTTTCTAAACGTTGACTAATATCGAGTGCACTAACAGAGTGGGTTAGGGCACCGATTGAAATATAATCGACTCCTGTCGCGGCAACTTCGCGCAATCGTTCAAGAGTCATGTTCCCTGATGCCTCCACTTTGGCGCGTCCCGCAATCAATTCTACTCCCTTTTTCATGGTTTCGGTATCCATATTGTCGAGCATAATGATGTCGGCTTTGGCATCGATAGCTTCCTGAACTTGTTCCAGTGTAGTAGTTTCAACTTCAATCAGTATTCCAGGTTTTATTTTGCTGCGAACTGCTTCAACAGCTTTTGTAATTCCGCCGGCTACTTCAATGTGATTATCCTTAATCATCGCCATATCGTAAAGCCCGATGCGGTGATTGCTTGCACCGCCTGTTTTTACGGCATATTTGTCGAGCATTCTGAATCCAGGCAATGTTTTGCGGGTATCGAGAATAACCGTTTTAAAATCTTTAACAGCATCGGCATATTTTGCCGACATGGTTGCAATACCCGAAAGACGTTGCAAAAAGTTAAGTGCTGTGCGTTCGCCGGTAAGCAAAGCGCGGTAAGTTCCCTCAAATTCAACCATCACATCGCCTTTTTTTACCCGGGTTCCTTCAGGCGTTTTCACATCCCAAACAAAATTAGGATCCAGGCGGCGAAAGACCATTTCAGCAACAGGTAAACCAGCCACAACGCCATCGGCTTTGGCAACCATTTTGGCTTTTCGGCGCGATTCTGCCGGAATAATGTTGTCGGTAGTAATATCTCCGTCGCCAACATCTTCTTTCAGAGCAAGTTCAATAAGTGTTTGTGCTGCTTTTAGTTCGAGTTCGTTCATATTTCTTTCTGGATATTCAATATGGGTTATTCTTTATTGGATATTTTCTTCAAAGAACTTTCAGGAATTCCGAATTGCCTGAAAACAGTATTCTTTTCCTTTTTGCTGAATCAGATGCGTGCAAAGCGATGGGTTTTCTTCCGGAAAATCTTCACGGATATGGCCACCACGGCTTTCCTCGCGAATTAGTGCCGACTCGCAGATCAACCGGCAAATGTCAATGTTGTGTTTGATTTTTAAATGATTGTATTCGTCGATTTCTTCTGGCAAAAGTTTTTCAATCTCCTGAAGTTCACTTAGCGCTTGCCTCAGTTTGTCGGCAGTACGAACGATGCCTGCTTTCTTGCTCATCAGAGTAGCTATCCGGTTCTTAGTTTCAAGGAAAATATCCTCATTGGCCTGATCAACCCGTATTTCTTTAATTTCGGGAAGTTCTGCTTCACCAGATTTTCCTTGGTAAGCCTTTTCAGCAGCACGACGCCCAAACACCAGGCATTCGAGCAACGAATTGCTGGCCAGTCGGTTGGCGCCCATCACGCCGGTAGAAGCCACTTCTCCGCAGGCAAAAAGCCCTTCGATATTGGTTTCGCCGTTTAAATCGGTTTGAATCCCGCCTACCATGTAATGTGCTGCCGGGGCAATTGGCAACAAATCGCTTGTAAGATCGATGTTGTATTTTAATAAAGTATGGTAAATGTTCGAAAATCTTTTTTTGATAACTTCAGGATTGAGGTGTTTCAAGCTCAGGTAAACAAAATCAGACTGGTACATCTGCATTTGGTTATAAATAGCGTGGGCCACCACATCGCGTGGAGCCAGTTCGGCCAGCGGGTGAATGGGCGGCATAAACCGTTCGCCTTTGGGAGTAAACAGCCAGGCACCTTCGCCCCGAACGGCTTCGCTGATCAGGAAAGCTTCTTCTCCGGGAATGTATAATGCCGATGGGTGAAACTGGATGAATTCGATATCTGCCAGCTTTGCTCCGGCATTATAGGCCAATGCAATGCCATCTCCGGTAGCAGTGTGCGGATTGGTAGAGCGGTCGTAAATACGCGAGAGCCCACCGGTAGCTATAATTGTTGACTTTGATTTGAATATCAGATTTTTGCCTGTAACAAAGTTGAAAGCCTGAACACCCAAACAAACCTGGTTGTTGACCAAAAGTTCGATAACTGTTGTATATTCGAAGACCGTAATATTGGGTTGCTCCTGAACTCGCCTGAGCATGAAAAGTGTTAAACCTTTTCCGGTAGCATCGCCGCCTGCATGTAAAATGCGCCGATGACTATGTCCACCTTCCAGTCCGAGAACAAATTCGCCGTTTTCTTTATCGAATTCCATGCCCAAACGGATCAGTTCCTGCACACAATGCTGTCCTTCGGAAACTAAAATCTGCACAGCATCGAGGTCGCACAATCCGCGTCCTGCTGTTAATGTATCTTGGATGTGCGATTCGAACGAATCTTCGGGAGCTGTAACTGCAGCAATTCCGCCTTGCGCATAGTATGAATTACTAATGTCGAGCTGCGACTTGGTGATGATGGCAACGCTTCCTTTTTTTGAGGCATGAAATGCGGCAGTAAGTCCTGCCAGTCCGCTGCCTACCACTATGGTATCAAACGTTTTTATTTCTGTTGAATGTAGGTCTGCCATCTGAGAACTATTAGCAAATAGAGGCGACAAAGGTACAAAAACTGCGAAACCGAAGTATGATAAACGGCAATTTGTTCGTTTGGTGTAGTTTTCTTAACTAAAAATCACAAAATCATTGATTACGGCAAATTTCCCAACATCTCAAATTTCCGGCTCGATTTCTTCAATCAATTGAATCAATCGTTTATTCAGAAGTTCAACTTCTTTCAGCAAAGGAAGTGTTGTTTCTTCATCAAAATCGGTAAAGTCAGAATAATCAGATTCTTGTCTCCAATCAAAAGATGAGAATACAATCGGCCATATTCTTTCGGCAAAAGCTCGTTTTTTACAAACGTCAGGAATAATTGAGATTTTACACCATTATGTGTTTCCGCTTTGATATTGTGCATGAATAGTAAAGCACTGGCCAGATAGTAACTTGAATAATAAAGCCGGTTAATACATGAATTCCATCGCTTATTGGTCGCAAGTAGAATTGCATCGTCAAAGGTTTCCTGTGACTTCGAAATCCGATAGTTGATATAGTCTTCGATGGTTCCGGTCATTCAATTAAAATGCCTTCGCGTTTAATGTTGCGATAAAGAGGTGTAGCCGAATGCCTCTTTTCCCAATCTGCTTTAGAAAAAACAAGCGTTGAAATAGGTTCGCCGGTTTCCAATTCTACTTCGAAAAGTTCCTCGCGATATTCTTTTTCCAGGTTCCGATCAACCATAGCATTTTGGAGCAAAATTAAAATGTCCCAATCCGAATTACTATTTGCATCGCCTCTGGCATGCGACCCAAATAAAATAACTTCTGCACCGGAATCTTTGCGACTGATCCTCGATTTGATGAGTTTGATGATCTGTTTTTCTTTTGAGGTCATGGTTCAAAAATAAGAAATTCAGAATAGATAATCAATTGATGCCTTTGGAGAAATCGGGTTATTCTTTTATTTGCAGCATAAACCCGCTTCCGTGAATATTCCGAATTTCGATGTTTTGGTCGTCAGGAAAAAGTTTTCGGAGTTTGGTAAGGTAAACATCCATGCTTCGGGCAGTGAAATAACCATCGTCGCCCCATATTTTCTTTAGAGCAGTTTCACGTGGTAAAAGCTTGTTTTGATTGTCACAAAGCATTTTCAGCAGTTCAGCTTCTTTGGGCGATAGCTTTTGCTTCGAGTTATCTTTCTCAACATTACGCAATCTGTAGTCGAAAACGTAAGAACCAATCTGGTAAAATTCGGTTTCTTTTTCGCTATGTCCGGCACCTCTTTTCAATATGGCTTTAATCTTGTAAATCAGGACTTCGGTATCAAAAGGTTTGGTCATATAATCGTCGGCGCCAATGCGGTAGCCTTGTAAAACGTCTTCGCGCATGTTTTTGGCAGTGAGAAACAAGATAGGGACGTTGGGATTCATTTTTTTTATTTCTGCGCCAATTGTAAAGCCGTCGATGTTGGGCAACATAACATCAAGGATACAAATATCGAAGGTAGATTTGCTGAACCGGGGCAGGGCAAATTTGCCATCATCAATCCAATCGACTTCAAAGTCGTTAATTTCGAGATACGATTTCAATACGGCCCCAAAGCTTAAATCGTCTTCAACTAAAAATATGTGAGGTTTTGTATTCATTTGTTAATTGTCATAATTATTCAAGAATGAATGGGATAAATACTTCGAAGGTACTTCCTTTTCCGGCTTCGCTGTGTACCGAAATGCTTCCCTTATTTGCTTCCAAAACAGCTTTTACATAGCTGAGCCCAAGTCCAAAGCCTTTCACATTGTGTATATTTCCACTGGTTTGACGGTAAAAACGTTCGAAAATTCGGCTTTGCACCACTTTACTCATACCAATTCCCTGGTCGGATACCGAAATGAGCACGCCTTTAGTCGTATTTCGGGTTGCTATTTTTATCTGCGGTTCGTTTAGCGAGTACTTGTTGGCATTATCGAGAAGGTTGTAAATCAGGTTGGCAAAATGATTCAGGTCGCTGGTTGCCACCGGGTTTGCGGCCAGTAATTCGCTTGTTATTGAGCCACCTTTTTTTTCTACCTGGAGTACAATGCTTTGTATGGCGTTCTCGATAACCTCGTGCAGGTTAAAGGCTTCCCATTTAAATTCAAATTCTTTTTTATCCAAACGGGCAATGGTTAAAATATCTTCAACCTGGCGATTCATCCTTCGGTTTTCTTTTTTTATCATTTCAACGAAGTAGCCAATTTTCTCAGGGTTTCCAATAACCTTTGGGTTGGCTATCGAGTCGGCTGCCACCGAGATGGTTGCAATGGGAGTCTTGAATTCGTGAGTCATGTTATTGATGAAATCCGACTTCATTTCAGAAATTTTCTTTTGCTTCAGGATAAAGAAAATGCTGGCGGCAAAGGTTAAAAGAACAATTACAGAGAACAAAAGCGAGGCAATCAGGAGCCAATTGAGGGTTTTGAATATAAAAGTATCCTTGTCGGGAAAATAAACGGTTAACTTGATGTCTTTCTGAAAAATATCGTTGGGATATAAATTTGCCTTGTACTTGCTTTTTTTTAGTAAAAGTGAATCAGCTTTTTCAGTTTTAGATGAAACTCGTGAATCGCGGATTATTCCGGTTTCAAAGGTAATTGGGATATTTCTGTTCTGTAACTCTTTCTTCAGGAAAAATTTTAAAGTGTCAACCGGAATTTCATCTTCCCAGGTCGAAATTTCCTGAACTGCTTTTCGCGCAACCCGTTTAAGTTTTTGAGAACGAACTTTGAATTCTTGTTTGATTTTTCCGACGGAGTCTTGTGTATATTCGAAGTTTGCCACAATCGAATCGAATCGATGTATGCCATGTGCATAAATTTTGCTCAAACTATCAGCATTAACTTCTATCAGTGAGTCTTTTGGATTACCATTTTTTATGAGTTTCCGGAAATGCTTGAAGTTATAATTCTGATTCCTTCGTGCATTAATAAGCATTTCAATTTGTTGCGGTTTTTTTTGTGGCGCCATAATAATCCGTACTGGTCGTTTGGGGCCTGTGAGGGGCGGTAGCGGAGGCAATGGCGGATTGGGCTCTATGTTTTCATGTAAATCAAAATCGTTGAAGGAGAAATGGTTGATCAGTCCGAAGTTTACTTCATTATCCAAACGGTTTGTAGTAGCATTTAATGCTTCGGTGACACTTCGGTCGAATAGTTCATTTCGCAGCTTAATGGCATTACTCATCCACACCAGTTGAATGATGATAATTCCGGTAATGGAAACTCCCATTAATACGATTAATCCAATGACTATCTTTTTGTTCATGACATCAAAGATAGTTATTAAACAAAGCTAATTCAGTACTTTAACTTTTCCTTAACAGATTTTAAGCTGTCATTAACTCATTGTTCGCTAAGGACTAAAGTATCTTTGTTCCAGAAATAAATCCAAAAAAACAAATCAAATGAAAAACACATTACTAACAATTGGAGTAGCTGGATTTGCATCGTTATTGTTGTCGTCGTTTGTATTGAGCGGAAATGATGATAATGTGCAGAAACCTAAAAAGAGCCGCCATGTGAAGATGGTGAAAATTGTTGATGGTAAAAAAGCTGAGATTGATACAGTTTTTACTACCGACGATGTTTTTGTTTGGAAAGGCGATACGATTAATCCGATGAAACATAGGGAAGAATTTATGATCCATAGATTCGGAAAAGGTGATGGTGGTCCTGATATCATGATGTTTAAACACAGACGAGGAGAGAAGGATGCCCTTTCATCTTTTGATATGGACCCTGAAGATGACATGGACTTTTTTGCTGATGAAAATGATAGCATCGGAAAGGAAATCATTGTTAGGAAAATGGGGAAAGGTAGACCTGTAGATCATATAATTTTCATGAACGGACATGGGCCGGATCATGTCCCCCCAATGCCTCCGGCACCACCTGTACCTCATATCATGAGGTTCAAACAATCAGGAAGGATAATTGATTTGAATGATCCGAATGTAATTTCCTACAAAAAGAAAGACTTGAGTGGTGGTCGCGAGAAAATCGAAATTATTAGAAAAAAAGTTGATCTTAAGGAAGAATCTTTTGATTTTAAATTTGAAGGTGATGATTTGATGGCCCCAATGCCACCAGATGCTCCTGAAGTTACTGATTTTGATTTGAGTACAAGAGATGATAGTTTGAAGATGAAAGTTATTGAAAGGGGAAAGATCATTAAAGGGAAAAATGGCAAGGAATTTGAAGTAAAAATTGAGTCGCAAAAGAAATAAATAAAACGATAATACGTTAATTAGATAGTTTATTCCCCCAATAAGCAATACGCGAAAACAATTAAACAAAAACAGCGTGAACGGTCGGGTTTCTCCCGACCGTTTTTTTTTATGTATATACTAACTTACCTTAAAACATAAACCTTGCATTCAAGGCTACAAAAGAATGTTTGCTAGAAAACATGTGAATATGAAATGCAAACTTCATATCCCTATCTGTTAGCTTGTTACACTAATTATTACATTAAACTCATGTTAATTCAAGTTACTGTGATTTATTAGAAGTTCTTGCATAAAAAGCATTCCAATTAGCAAAAAAATAGTCAGGGTTTCACTTTAATTGGAATCCCTGACTGGTGCAAAATCCCATATCTACACAATATTTCGTTATCTGATGAACTGAGTGATTTGTAATATTAGAAATTACTGCCCGGCATAATGGTACTCGTACTTTTTGAGGATATTTCCAGCCAGGTCTTTGGTTAGTTTTAGCCGCCCGAAGTCGTCGTACTCGTAATAGGTAGTTCTTCCGGCCGGATCGGTTTGCGAAGTCATTCCTACCAAAGGTTTGTAGGTGAAAATGGTAACTTGGTCATTACCTGTTATTCCACTGTTGATTGCTGTTTTGATTTTTTGAATGTCAGAATCTATTAAAGTCTTATCCTGAGATAATGAGAGGGTTAATGCATCAACACTTGATTGTAGTTGCGAAATAGAAATACTATTATTTGAAGTCTCGATTTTAGCAACCGGGTAAGTTTTGTTGTATGCCCAGATGTAATAGGTGTAAATTCCGTTTTTGCCCAGCACCTTTAAAGGGTTACCATTGCCGGTGTCGTAACTGTCGAAACTGTATTCGGGAGTCTGCCCATAGTGCGTATCTTTGGTTGTGCCATTAAATGCTGCAAAACTGCTGCTGGCCAGTGGTGTAGCTGTTTCGAGCGAATACACCTTATCGGGCACATAGCCGCTGCCATTGATTTTATAGGTGGTTAACTTGCTGGTAGTAACATTGCCGTTTACCGAAGTCGTTTCTTCAATAGGGTAATTGAGCATGTTAAGATCACCCATTGAAGAGTAATTGCCAGTATTGATGTCAGTAGGGTATTTTGTTTGGGTAACAACCGAAACGTCATCGCTCCTAAGTGTACTTTTTCTGGTTAAAAGATTGTTGCTGCTATTATAATAATAATCAAATGTTTGACTTACAGGATTATTTCCACTTGTATCGTAAACTGTTTCTTTTTTTGATTTTAGGTAGGGATAAAACGTGTATATTTTACAGGCAGATGTCCTGTGCAAAAGAACGTTACACCCACTAATAAAATATTTATTGATTGTTCTGACAAAATTGTTGTATCGGTTTGGTTCATCATTATATTTGAATTCAACTTCTTTTACAAGATCATGATTTGAATTATAAGTGCTTACATTTTTCAACAATCCCCTCTCCAACTCTTTTGAAGTAAAACTATTTAGTAAAATTTCATCGATATTCGAGTCTACTTGTAATGGCTCTTCGTCTGGATATTCATCATGGTTAGTATATGTATATACAGTATTGCTCCCATCCGATTCTTGTTCGGTAACCCGGGAATAAGTCACATGATTTCCGTTTGTTGTAGACAGGGGGAGTAACAAATGCTGTGATCTAAAAGAATATATCATATCATAGTTGGCATTGGCTGCCCAATGGAATAAACCACTCCAATCACTAATGTGGTATTCAACGTGTTTCTTCCCCTCCAACAAATACACAGGTTTCCCCGACAAAATGCCACTGGAAGATCCATCCGTATTTTTATAAAGATAGGTTTTAATTAATTTTTTCGTGAGATCAGATGGGTCGTAAAACTGGGTTATTTTCTTGATTCGCAGGCCTCCGCCAAAACCTTCTTCGTTGGATAGAGTAAAGGATTGATTATTTAATTCCAGACCCTTTACTATTTTTGAATATTGGTTCAACTCATAATCAAATTCTGTAACCCCGCCTGTTGGATATGTTATCTTTTCTAAAACTTCCGATTTACAGAATGTTAAATCAGCACTTCGGAAATTGTATAATCCAGAATAATCTACCGAAAAGTAGTCTTTGCCGTTGTAATAACCCCAGTTATCCGTTTGGCACGAATTATAATCCGGCAAAAGTGTAGCATTGTATCCAAAAGTGTATTTTTGTTGGTTTACAGCATCGGTTATATCTTGTGGAATAATACTCCCGGGTGTTGTGCTAAATCCCAACAAACGTAACCGTTGAGTTGCAGAATTAGAATAAAAGAAATTGATATTTTTCAAATCTTCAATTTCAATTCTATCCAATTTTAAATAGTAGTTAACCTTTTCTAAATCTGAATTCCATTGAAATCTATCAATAAAATCAACATTCTTGACTAATCCATCACAAATGGCAGAATATCTTGAATAAAAACCACTCCAATTGTAACCTAGCTCAATCGATTTTGTAGTTATAAAGTTTAATGTTTGACCTGTTGATGTGACAATTTTTGACAAGTATTTCGGGTTTATCATTGTTAGTGAATAACCGTCATTATCAGTATTGCGGCTTAAATAACAAAAATTAGAATTATCCTGTGGGCTATGTGTTTCGTTAAAATACTTCGATTTGTTTTGGATTACTACATCACCTCCTTTTTTATATTCAAGATTAATATAACTTCCTGAAGGAGATGTTATTTTCGTTAAATGCCATGAAGATGATACTGCTATTCCATTATTGATTGTAAAATCTATGTTAGAAATATCCCCCCCGAAATCGTAAATAAATCCATCACGTGTGGTTACTTTAAATTTTTGAAATGTTTTATAAATTTCGAACTTATACATATCCTTAGATGGCGCATCCTCAAAAATTGGATAGTCAACTGTTCCAGGGAAGAGTATTGGTTCAACTTTTATAATTTCACCATCTTTGCTTTTGACTTTAACCTGCATACCATCATTTTCATATACAAACCAGAAACTACCTGAATGCCCGCAAAAATTAAACATAAATTCATCAGGCTCAGGATCAAGAGTATAGTAGGAATAATCATCTCCAATTAATTTTGGCAATAAATCCGTGTACCAATTATCGCCGGATAATTCATCGGCTCTATAAAAATATCCCGGGTCTTTGCTTGATCCTGTTCCTGTCTCTTTGAGGCAATCGTATGTATTCATTTCATCTCTCAGGGTATTCACTATCCTTGTAATCATGCCTCCACAGTTTAAATTCCAACCTAAACCAACCGATGATGGATGCTGGTCTGGTTTATTCCCTGAGGCATAATATGATAACGAGATGGGTAAATCAATATCTTTGCATTTTATCGTATATATAGGAATCGCTATTTCGGGTAATCCGTTAAAATACGACACGGGAACCTGACCATATTTACCCAGCTCAGCAGCCTCTGGCGAAGGAAAAGATGCTAAATTTGGCTGAGCCTTTGCACTGTATGTTATGCTTAAAACTATAAACGTGGTTGTAATTCCATAAGTCATCCTTAGGCTAATTTTGTTATTGGTTAGTTTACTGTTCTGACCAATAACAAGAAGTTTATTTATCAAATTCAATACATATCGTTTCATTTTTGTGTAAGCTTTAATTGTTTTGTGTGTTGAAAGCCCTGCCAATCCCTTGGTAGGTTGAGGCTTTGTTCGTATTGCCGGTTTTTTTGCCCGGCATAGTATAGGTTTCACCCGCCGGGTGAAACCTATACTGGAATTATTTCAGTAGTATCATCCTTAGCGCTGCACTTTTGGGTTATTCGATATTGGAAATTCTACGTTGGTCATTAATTTCCAATAACTAATAACCAATATCCAAAACCCGCTTTAAAGAACCATCTCCCGCGTTGCGCCTCTTTAAGTCCCCTCTTGCGGAGGGGATTTAAAGAGGCCTTTGCTTCTTATCCTGCCCATCCTTTAATCCTGAAAATCATAGTTCAGACATTTTTCAGGATTGTAAATCCTGGGCTAATAAGTGCCAATTATAAATTGGCACTAGCAGTTGCGGGCTTTTACACATCTCAATGAGCGAGGAGCTAGGGTATAATACAGTCATCAATCTTTATGTATCCTTCATTTTGAACACGTTTAAACATTTTACTCGTCCAAAAGCGATAGTCATCTACATTATATCCATTATAGTTATTTTTATCAGCCGCATAACTTCTTCCCACCAAATTTTCCATCCTAACAATCTTTGAGATTTTCTCATAAGTTTCACCATTTATATGGTCAGTACCATGATAATCAAATATTTTCCAATAATATTTATTTTCAATAGAATCATAAATCTTTTCAGCAAAGTGAATAGTCCCGTCAAAATGCCACGCATTTGGATCCATATCTCCACGGAAACGCATGTCACCATTGTATATGTTCATAATTACAAATAGCGCCGCATAATTTCTATTTGAGTTATAAATGATTGAGTCAATAATTATTTTTGTTTTTTCATTGCATACATCCCTAGTATATGGTTCAACTTCGTGATTAATCATTTGACGAAATATATTCACAAAAGCTGTACTATCCAATGCATAGTCTGCTTTGCTTAAAGTAGTTGACGCTTTAAATTCATTTTTTGTTCTATACTTTTTTACTATTTTATCAGTGTTGTCGCACTGATAAAAAAAAGAAGTAATTACTATTAAAAACAAGAACCTTAGATTTTTCATTTTTTTACCCAATTAGTTCCATTCCACACATAAGTTCCAGATTCCAATTTACCGAAACTTTTTAAAAATGACGCAATAGTGTGAGATTTTGAATTTTCTGTATCATTAATATACTTTGTAGTTCCTCCATCTTCTTCCGTTCCTTGCTCTTCTTGTTCAGCTACAGTTCCCTTATGTATGATCTGAGTTATGGATACGCCATAAACTTCTTTCATGTATTTAGCCTGATAAGGATCGAAATCATAAACACTTATAGATAGCCCCCTACATTCGCGGGGGTGTTCTTTAATATATTCCATTATAGCATCAAGAAACCCTCGTCCATAAGCACCACCCATGCTATGTGTGGCAATGATTAAAGGCTCCGTTATAACTCCACCTGTTTTAGCAAGTCCATGAATTATTTGCTCGACATTAAACATCCCCTTTAAATAACCAACAGCATTTCTAAATCCATAATTAGTTGAATTTAAAGGGGCACCATCAAAAAATTTAGCTTTGGTTACATCCTCTCCAAATTTCTCGCAAAAAGACTTTGCAAAATCTGAAGTCACAACTTCATGTCTTTCGTTACCACTCCACAAATTGTGTCCAAAACCATCCGTATATCGTACCGATTGTGTTTGTGTTTCAGTTTTCTGCCAATAGCTGCGTGTGCCTCCTTCACCACCATAAGAAAAACCGTTTATAAAAATTACAATATCTCCGTCTGGATCAATAGCATTTGTTGGCGTATTTGCTGCATAACAGTATGGTGTCATATTTACATATATTTCAGCTTTCCCATCCATTGTATGCCACCTTCCGATTTCCGGGTCATAGAATCTCTTTCCGTAGTCGAACCAGTCGATTTTGGTACCAGCCAACACGTCGTCCTGTATTTCCTTGCCGTTGTAGAGCAGCTTGTTTTTGGAGGCCCCGGTTGGGTAGAAGCTGGTTTGCGAGGTCACCAGCCCGTAAGGGTCGTAGCTGGTCAGCTGGTTCACCTCGGGGCGGCCATTGGCATGCCCTGTAAAGGTAACCCGCGTGTTTCCCAAATGGTCTTTCAGGTTATACTCGTAGCTGTAGCTCATGGCAGTACCGTTGTTTTGTGGCACAATGCGGCCCTCGGGAGTAAATATACATTTTAAAACCGAGTTTTCGTACATAAAAGGTCCCGAGTAATCGGTGCGTACCGTGCTGGCTGTGCCATTGGTCACTGTTTTGGCCAGTTTGGTTCCTGCGGCATCGTAGGTATAACGGGCATAATCGGTTACCGACGAACTCACCAGTTGTGGCAGGTTCAGGGAGTTATAGGTAATGATAAAGCCTTTGGAGATGTCTTTGGTCATGTTGCCGTTGTTGTCGTATTCGTAGTTACCGCTGGCAGCTTTGTATCCCAGGGCTTTGTAGGTAGCACTGGTGACATTATCAGCCACAGCTTGTAAGCGGTTGCCACCCGAATAGTAGGTATACCCGAGGTTATCTACCTGGTTACCGTCGAGGTTACGTGTAAGGGTGCTCATATTGCCGTTATCGTCGTAGGAGTAAGTGGTACTATATCGCCCTGCATTGGCCGTATAGCTGGCACCATCGGCATAAGCAGCCGAGCGCAGGCGGTTTAGTCCGTCGTAGGTAAAGCCATAGCCCGCCTGTGCGGGGGCTGAGCCTGTCGAAGCCCACATCATCTGGCTGATGTTTCCGTTGAACAGCGCAGCACCGCCCAGCGAAGTGCCGGTTTGGGGACTGTTGTAACGCAAATCGAGGGCCATCAAATCGTTGCCCAGGTTTGCCGGGGTGTTCAGGGTACGCAGCCATCCTTTGGGGTTGTAGGTATAGTCAACCTGCTGGTTGAAGTTGTTTCCCGAGGCGTCGCCGTGCAGGTAACGGGCAATAACTTCGCCCAGTTCGTTGTATTTGAGCGAAGCGAGCGTAAACTCGTTGTCGGAGTTTATTTTCATTTTGGTAGTGAGCAAACGTCCCTGGTGGTCGTAAGCCAGTGAGGTTACCAGGGTTTGCTGGTAAGAAGCATTTCCCTTGCGGTGTTCGGTAACAGTTTTTACAGGCTGCCCGGCAAAGTTGCAGGCCGTATGTGTAACCTCTTTGCTGGTATCTTCAAAATGGTTGTCGGCCACGGTCTGCACCAGCCGTCCGTAATCGTCGTAGTAGTTTACGGTAAGGGCCATTGGTTTGGCCAGTGTTTCGGTTGTTGGCAAAACCTTTACAAACGAACCGGTAACCAACCCTTTTGTTTTGGCCGATTCAGCCAATGGCTCACCGGCCAGGTTGCTCTGGTAAGCGTAACCCGAGGAAGGGCGGAAGTCGTACCCGTCGTAATAGGTAACTGTTAAAACATTATCGGCAGTAACCAGGCTGTTGCAGGTGGCGGGGTAGCTTTGGTTGGTATAGCCGGGAAACACGGTTGGCTGTGTCGAAACCGATTCGTAGAGCGTTCCGGTGAAGTTGGCAAAACTGTCGGCAATGGTTTTGGAGGTGGTACCGGCAATTACCATTTCTCCCGTTAACACCGGCCGGTTGAACTGATCGTATTTGGTGAACGACCATTTGTCGGCCGGGCGTTGCACCCCGTCCTGCGAGAGTGCCAGGCGGTCGCGGTTGTCGTACACCATGTAAACCGGTTCGGCGCCGGGCAGGTCTTTCATTGTCATGCGGCGGCGCTGGTCGTAGGCGTAATAGTAACACAGTTCGGCATCGGATGCCGAGGCAGCCTTTGGCGGTACCACAATTACGAGTTGCCCGAAATCGTCGTACACATAGGCCGTACGTAACCAGGCCGAGCCGTCGTAACTTTCCTTTCGCACCACCTGGCCCAGCTTGTCCTTGTATTCGCGTGTACGGTTGCCATCCTCGTCGGTTGTTTCGGTCAGGTACAGCGAATTGGCCGCGAAGGAAATGGCATTTTTAGCTGCATCCCAGTGGGCGATTGCTGCGGTGTTTGTTTGGTAACTTACCGAGGTGGGTTTGGCTTCCCATACCCCCGGTCCCGAAGTTCCGGTGACGCGGTTCAGGGGCGATGCTTCATACAAAGTTTTGTTCCAGGGCGAGGCGGTCGGTTCGTGGCCGGTAGTGGGTGTTGAAACATTATAGTAGCTCTGCACCGCTGTTTGGGCATCGGCCATGTAAGCCCCGTTGTTACCGGCTTTGGCAAATGGCAGGTAATGACAGAAGTCGCGCCCGAAAGGGTCGTATTCAATTCCTTCGATCATGTCTGCTTTGGCGGGCGATCCCTGCACGGTAACCGTTTGTACCGGGCGTCCCAGGCCGTCGAAATAGGCGATGGCCTCCACCCGCGCGTAGCTGGCAACATTGCTACCGTCGCCCTGTACCGGGTCGCGCATGGTTTGGGTGCGTATGTAGTTGTACGAGGAGCCGGGCGTACCGGCAGTTATTGTTCCCCCGGTAGTTGGGTTATTCGCTATGGGAGTGTAGGATGCCGCTTCGGCGCTGATAAAAACGTGGACGCTCGATCCGTTTACAGCCCTGAACCCGGGCGAGAGCTTCACCCACTGCGAGGCCGTTACATCGGCTTTGCCGGTATAAACCTCGGTTGTTGTCAGGGTGGTTTGGGCCGTGGCGCTAAAACAGGCCCAGGTCATGCACCCGATCAGAACCATGATCCGTAATATCCTGATTTTATTTGTGATTGTATATTTCTTATTTTTCATTGATTATTCGATATTTCTTAGTTTGTCTTTTTATCTCTTGCAGGTAACTGGTTTTTGAACAGAAGTTGCCAGTGTTCATTAAACGAACCAAGCCTTCACAACCGCCATCCCTCTCCAAAATGGAGAGAGGCAGGGGTGAGGTTCATTGTTTCATTATTCTCGTTGCTTTACAATTTTAAAGTTAAGGATTGTGTTCCCGTTGGAAATGTTTAACAGGTATATCCCGCCGGTCATGGCAGCCATATCTATCAGCTGTGTACTGTTTTGCAGGTAGTTCTTCAGGTTGCGTTGATAAACCATGGTTCCTTTTTCGTCGAAAAGGGAGATGAAGAAGCTGCCGCTTTGATTGACATTCCAGTAGAGTTTATCGTTAACGGGGTTGGGCCATGTTTTTACCTGGATGAAGCTTAAAATACCGGTATTTGCATTGCCCGGTGCAGAACCCGCTGGCGGTGTATGTTTAAATTTAACCAGCACCGAGTCGCGGGCTTCGCACCCTTGCTCCGATAAGGCCCGTAGCGCGAGGTACAGCGAGTCGCATTTTTCGCGGTACTCCACTTCGCGCTGTGGGGTGGTTTGCCCGTCGCTCCAGCGGTAGGAGCTGAACCCTTCGGTAGCCTGGAGCAACACCGGTTGCCCGGCGCTTACCGTGATGCACTGTGGAAGCCCTAAACTGCTTTCCCGGATCGATTTGACCTGAATGGTGTCGGCAGCGGCGCACCCGGCCTTGTCGTAAGCCAGCACGGAATATACACCCGGTTTGTCAACGGTCAGCGAAGCCTGTCCCCATTGCCCGTTCCAGAGGTATGTATTGTAATCGCCCGAAACCGAGAGTGTTGTTTTTCCGCCTTCGCACAGCATGTTGTTCCCGGTAATCGAAGCTTTTTTCTGTAAACAGTTGTAATATCTGGCAACCAGGATGTCGTTAGCCCCGGCCGATTCGAGCCTTTGTCCGCGCAGGTCGAGCTTACCGCTGAAAGCCCCGGTTAAAATAATATTGCCTGTTTGGTCAAGAGTAAACGCTTTTCCGAAGCTGAAGGCATCTTCCCCGGGCTCGTCGTGCCACACCTGGGCCAGGAGGGTATCGGTTTGCAGCAGCAGGATGTCGCCGAAGGACAGTTTCGATTTCACGGATCCTTTCGGGGAAGTATATTCCTGCCTGAAATAACCCGTAACCAGGATGTTCCCGTTGGGGGCCGGCATAGCGTCGAGCATCCTTACGGTAACAGGGCTCGAAAGGGTATGGTTTTTTCTCAGGGTCCCGTCAGCCGAAAACAGCCACAAAGCCGAAGCCATATAACCGTTGGGCTCCATGATGGTGTCGTTAACGGTAACTTTCCCGGTATAATTGGCGCAAACCAGCGGGTTTCCCGAGGGCATGGCCAGTACTTTAATGCCTTCGAGGTAAGCTGTACCCGGAATATATTTAATCCACAGGGCTTCGCCCGAAGCGTTGGTTTTAACCAGGGCCAGGCCGTGTTCCATTAGTCTTGGGGTTTCCCTGGCCGGGATACCCCCGAACCCAAAATCGCCTGTAATGCTGAAAAGCAGGAAACGGTTACCATCGCCGGCTGTTGCTGCCGAAACCAGCCGGTGGCTTCCTTTCCCGGATGATACCCACAGTTTTTGGGGTTTACCTTCGGCAGAGAGCATCAGCAGGTAAGCCCTCTTGTCGGAAGCGCTGTTTTGTTCGAACCCGGCAGGGGTAAGCAGTCCCTGGAACATGCCCCCGGTGAGGATGGATCCCTGTTTGGTGTTTTCAAGCACATCGAGGGTGGCAAACCCCTTGAACGGGTATTGCCACAGCCACTGAATCTTTCCCTTGTCGTTCCACGAGCTGACAAACAGGGCCTGTCCGCCGGAAGTAAACGTGTTTTTTTCGGCAGTGATTGTTCCGCGGGAAGTACCAGCTACCAGTATATTTCCGGCAGCCGAAGTTATGCGGGAGGCAGTATTGGCCGGGTCGCCCGTTAAGGTACGCAGCCAGCCTGTATTGCCTTTATTGTCGAGCTTAGCGATATAAATACCGGCAGTAACACCCTGTGGCGTTGACTGGTTTCCCGAGGAGAACTGGTTTTCGAATACCCCGGTAATGTAATAATTGTTGCCCGAAGAAGTAATACCGGCCACGTTATCGTTGCCGGGGCCACCGGCTTTCACTCCCCACTGGAAAGTTTGCGGGGGTTGCGGGAATACCAGGATTCCTTCGAAAAGAAATATGATTATCAAATACAATCGTTTCATAATCGTTTCCTATTTTTTGTTGAATATTTGGTATTCATTACTGTTTACCGGATATTGGCCCATCATTTTTTTCCAGATCTTTCACCCGTTTTTCGAGCTGGATGATGTACAGGGTCATTTCCTCCACTTTTTTGAGCAGGAGCAGGTTCATTTTTGAAAGTTCAATGCCGTTGGAGTCCATTTCTTTGGCCGAAGGGATTTCAGGCAGGTGTTTGTGGGTCTCCAGATATTGGTTCAGTTCGTCCAGTGGTAAAACACGGTAGTCTTTTTCAAAAACATAATCAGGTGCTGAAATTGTTGTTGATACCAATACTTCCTTGGCATAGATATTTCCGTTGACTAAAAGGTTTCGGGAAGTTGAACTACTTCCAATACCAACGTTTCCACCTGTAAATTGAATACTCCCATTGGCGTTGCTTGTCCACTGGCTCGAACCGCCGGTTGCAGATGAGTATTGAGGTATGTTAAGTGTAGTGCCTTCCAGTGTTGCAGGGCCAGAAGTTCCGGTAGTAGTAAGTGTTAGTGTGCCTATGGGATAAGAAATAGAAGAAGGTATTGTTATCGAGTTGCCGTTCGAGATAGTTAAAGTATTTCCGTTAATTGAAAGAGTTTGTATCTCATTAGTAGGGCTGTTGTCGTTATCGGCCACATCGATTGTAGTGCCGGTTCCGCCGGTAATGGCAATGGTTCTCTGGGTTCCCGAAGCTGAAGCAGAAAGTCCCAGAGTAACGGCGCCGGTCATGTTGTTCACTGATGTAACCGAGCCTCCGGAAGAGGTAACAGTAATAGCAACTGTATTTGAATAGGCCGTTGAACTGCCTGATATTACCATCCGGCGATAATAGGTTGAAGCGGTAAGTGCCGGAACAGTGCAGGTAGCTGTTGTTTGCCCGCTGATGCTGGTCCATGTGGAGTTGTCAGCCGATTGCTGCCACTGATAGGAATATGTGCTAGTACCATTCGATGCAGATTCTGAATTTAGGAATTCACCGGGGCTATTACCTGAACTTACTGTTGTTGTGCCGATTGAGATCGATCCTCCGCTTAAAGTTGGTGGGATAACAGTAATAAAGATGGTATTTGAATAGGCAGTGTAACTGCCTGATGTTACCATCCGGCGGTAATATGTTGTGGAGTAAAGTGCAGGAACAGTATAGGTAGCTGATGTTTGTTCGCTGATATTCGACCAGTATTCATCGTCAGTCGATTGTTGCCACTGGTAATAAAGTGCACCAGAGACACCGGATGCAGATTCTGTGCTGGAGATTGTACCCGGACTACAACCTGAATTAACAGTATTAGGGATAACTGAAGAAATGACTCCCCCAACTAACGTTGTTGCAGAAATCGTTATTAATACTGTATTTGAATATTCGGTAACAACACCACTGGTTACCATTCGGCGAAAATAAGTTGCAGGATAAATAGCCGGAACAGTGTAAGTTTCTCTGGTTGCACCACTAATGTTCGACCATGTAGCATTGTCAGCCGATTGCTGCCATTGGTAAGAGTAAAAACCTGTACCGCCCGAAGCTGCCACCGAGTTGAACGTACCTGGGCTGCTGCCTGAAAAGACAGAGGTTGTGCCAATTGAAATTGATCCGCCGCTTAAAGCTGTTCCAATAGCAATGACAACCGTGTTTGAATATGCAGTAAAACCTCCAGAACTCACTATTCGTCGGTAATATGTTGGAATGGTAAGAGCTGGAACATTATAAGTAGTTGCTGTTTGCCCACTGATGTCTGCCCAGTTAGCATTGTCAGCCGATTGCTGCCACTAGTAGGAGTATGTACCTGTACCTCCCGAAGCTGCCACTGAATTAAATGTTCCCGGACTGTTGCCCGAAATAACAGAAGTTGTGCCGATTGAAATTGATCCGGCATTGATAGTAACTGAAATTAAAGCTGAATTTGAGTAGGTTGTTGAACTGCCATTAGTCACTTGGCGTCGGTAATATGTCGAATAATAAAGTACGGGGACAGTGTATGTTTCGTTGTTTGCACCGCTAATGTTTGTCCAGTTAGAATTATCAGGCGATTGCTGCCATTGATACGTATATGATGAACCAGTACTGCCACCTGAGGCAGGAAAAAGACTAGTGAATGAACCTGGACTATTGCCGGAATTAACAGAAAAAGAGCTAATTGTTAAAGATCCGCCTGATAGAGGAACTGTAATAGCAATTGTATTTGAATAAGCCGTAGAACTATCTGCGGTTACCATTCTTCGGTAATAAGTTGTAGTAGTAAGCACCGGAACAACATACATTGTTGTTGTTTGTCCACTGATGTTCGACCATGTGGAGTTGTCAGCAGATTGCTGCCATTGGTAGGAGTAAGGACCTGTACCACCCGAAGCAGCAGTTGAATTGGTAAATGCGCCCGGACTGTTGCCCGAACTTACTGTTGTCGTGGTGATTGTAATAGATCCGCCGCTCAATGGTGGAATAACGTAAATAAGGACTTCGTTTGAATAAGCAGTAGAACTGCCCGAAGTTACTATTCGTCGGTAATAGATTGAAGCGGTTAGTGAAGGAACCGTATATGTAGCTGATGTTTGACCACTGATGTTTGACCATGTAGAAAAGTCAGCTGATTGTTGCCACTGGTAGGAGTAATTACCTGTACCGCCCGAGGCCGCTACCGAACTAAACATACCTGGGCTGCTACCCGAACCTACTGATGTTGTGCTGATAGAAATTGACCCAGCATTTAATGTTGGTGTTGTAACTGTTATAGTAACTACATTTGAGTAGGCGATGTAACTGCCCGATGTAACCATCCGGCGATAATAGGTTGAATTGGTAAGTGGAGGAACAGTGTAAGTAGCTGATGTTTGACCACTGATGTTTGACCATGTATAGAAGTCAGCTGATTGTTGCCACTGGTAGAAGTAATTACCTGTACCGCCTGAGGCCGCTGCCGAACTAAACATACCTGGGCTGCTACCCGAAATTACTGATGTTGTGCTGATAGAAATTGATCCAGCATTTAATGTTGGTATTGTAACTGTTATAGTAATTACATTTGTGTAGGCGATGTAACTTGATGTAACCATTCTTCTGTAATAGGTTGTATTTGTAAGGGCAGGAACAGTGTAAGTTTCACTGGTGGCACCGCTAATGTTTGTCCATGTGGAGTTGTCAGCTGATTGCTGCCACTGGTAAGCGTAAGTACCGGTACCGCCCGAAGCTGCCACTGAACTGAATGTCCCCGGGCTGCAACCTGAACTAACAGTTGTTGTTCCAATTGAAATTGATCCTCCATTGAGTGCAGTAGGAGTTATTGATGAGGTTAACGTAAGAGTGAAGTTTCCTTGACTACTGGCATCGTAACCATCGACAACAATGTAGTAGTATCCAGAAGACGGAATTGATATACCAGAAACCTTGGAAGAACCTGATCCACAAGAATCATCATCATAACCTAGTGGAGTTTCAGAAGAATCTAACACCCACAGATAGGAATCCCAACCACAACCACAGGTGTTTACTTCCAGGGTACATGCCCCGTAGATAAGCACTTTGTAAACATAGTCAGGACCTTCTTTCCCATAAATATTGGTCTTTCCTATGGTTGTAGCACTCCAACTGGATGTGCTACCAGAGTAATAAGGTCCTATGTCATTGTAACTAATGGCAAAAGCATTAAAAGTGAGGGACAGGAAAAAAAGGACAAACCAAATCCCTGAGAGGAGGTTTTTTTTCATACTTTTAAACGTTTTTTGGGGCTAACGCCCCGGTTAATAATTATTATTTAGCCCTGCGTGGTCTGGTACACCATGCGGGGCGTTTGCTTAATTATACGATCTGGTTAATCAAAAACATTACATACAAACTCATAATGATCATAATTTAAAAAAAACATAACAATATTTTTAAAACCGACAAATTCAGTTTTTAGTTTAAAGATAAAGAAATGAAAACGCTCTGAATATTTACCTTTACGGCGATATACAATGGTTTTGAACAGCCTGTTTTTAAGGTAATTGCTTGAATTCGAGAGAAGGATAAATTTAGATGTCATACGATGCAATTCAGAGTAAAAAATAACTTAACAGAAACAAATGTAAACTTTTGTATTAATAAATTCTGAAAACAGGCAAAAGGTAACCTTTTACAAACAATGTTATATAACATATAGAAATGTGTTGTAATCCATTTCATGCAAGAAACCCTGTCATTCATTGAGCCAGGAGTGCAATTCGTGCAAAAAAGCGGCATTTTAACAATATGATATTGGTGTGGTTTTTACCAAATCAGAACAAACTTAATTTGGTAATTCCTGAAAATTTATTAATAACCGTTTTGAAAATAGGAATAACGTATTATATCGTTAATAAAAAAAGAAGGTCCCCAAGTTGTGACAAGTACATGGTTGATTTGTATACTCTGGAAATGTGAAATAAGTCCTTCTAAAATACTATCTTATATTCAATTAAACTAAGTGACGAAAGGGATAACTTGAACAAATAACTCAGAAAAAGTTAGCCACGTAACAAATTGAGGAAAGTAGTATAAAAAACCACCGAAGGGGGATCGGTGGTTTAAATGCCTTAACAGTTCTGTTTCCGGCTGTAACTTACATAGCGGTCTGAATTGTTTTGAAGCTGTTTTGAATTTCTACATGAAAAAAATCGCGTTATGTTATTACAATTACAAACTTACGAATTTGGAGTGTTTTCTATTTTTTTATTCTGTAAACAACCGAAGTGTTTCGGTGAACTACACAATTTGACGTATGTAGGGATTTTGGGGGTTGCAAACGTTTGCAATCTAAATGGCAACTCATTTATGTTTGGCATTTGTCAAATGTGTACTTTTTCATACTTTTTATTTCTAAATTTGACCACCACTAAACTTGATTACCTATGCCGAAATTGGATAAAAGATCAGATGAACGTTTACTTTGGTCGAGGTTTTTAAATGGCGACGACCAGGTACTTAGTTTAATCTATCTGCAATATTCTAATCCTCTCTTTGACTATGGTTGTAGGTTTTCCAAAAATACTGATCTGGTCAAAGATTGTATTCAGGAAGTGTTTTGTAATTTATTACGGACTCGGAAAAACCTTTCAGAAACAGATAATGTTAAGTTTTACCTGCTTAAATCATTGAAACGTCAAATTCTGAAAGAGATTCAAAAATCAGGTAATAAACTAGTCTCAATCAACGATCAGGAATATTCCTTCGAATTATTACTAGGCTATAATAATGATGACCAGTTGAATGAATTGAACGAAGTGCAGCAGCAAGCGCTTATCGAAGCCTTGGAATCTTTGACCGACAGGCAAAAAGAAGCTATTTATTTGCGTTTTGACAGAGGGCTGGAGTACAACGAAATTTCTGAAATTCTTAATCTCAATTATCAATCGGCACGGGCATTGATTCATCGCGCTATTGAAAAGCTTCGGGAAGTTATTCATATTCAAGGGAGAAAGTTTACGCAGATTTTATTTGCTATTTTAACATCACGTACAAAACCTGTTCTTTAACACAAAAGAAACTTCAAAATCAGTATCAACAAAATTACGCTACCTGTCTTTTGTTTGTAGAATTTAAAGCAATGGACAAGTATAAAGATTTTTCAGTAGCCGATTTTCTGGATGATCCTGATTTTATGAGATGGATGACCGACCGGTGCCAGGAGGATGATAACTTCTGGAACGAATATGTAAAGTTAAATCCAATTAAAAAAGACCAAATTAATGAAGCCAAGCTTGTTTTCAGATTGTTACAGTCGCGCGAAAATAAATTGACGCTTTCCGAGCAATATGAACTTTGGAATAATATTCTGGAAACATCCAAATCTTCAGGCAAACAAATTGTGCTACATATTTTGAAATATGTTGCTATTTTAATTTTTGTATTCTTCTCCGGTGCAGCTTCGTACTATTATTATCAAAGTTCGTTTTCGGTGCACCCACCTCAGTTTGCCGAAACTTTTCCTGCCGATGCTGGTGCAATGGTGATATTGGCCGATGGATCGAAGGTTTCTTTACGAAAGGAAATGTCGGAGATTTTGTACAGTAAAAATGGAGATCAACTTGTTGTAAATAACGATACAATCAAACAAAAATCGGAATTAAAAGAAGCGCTGAATAAGGTGATTGTTTCGTATGGCAAAAAATCGATGATTGTGCTTTCGGATGGAACTAAAGTGTGGTTAAATGCTGGTAGTCAGCTTATTTATCCGGCTGCTTTTGTAAAAGGGAACCGCGAGGTTTCACTTGTAGGCGAAGCTTTTTTTGATGTGGCCAAAAATCCTGAAAAACCTTTCATTGTTAAAGCTGCTGATGTGCATGTGCAGGTTTTAGGTACACGGTTCGATATTTCGGCTTACCCTGAAGATAAAATTATCCAAACCGTTTTGGAAGAAGGAAAAATCACCCTTAAGTATGAAGACAATGGACTTTTTAAACGTGACCATACCGTTGAAATGGCGCCCAACCAAATGGTTGAATTTGACCGATTGTTGCACGAAACAACCAGTTCGGTGGTGAATGTTTCGAAATATATTTCATGGAAAGAAGGAATGCTTGAGTTTGAGAAGGTAGATTTAATTAAAGCGTTGAAACAAATTGAGAGATTTTATAATGTGAATATTATGCTCGATAATCAACAGATTGGAACTTACAAGCTTTCAGGAAAACTGGATCTGAAAAATACCGCAGAGGACGTACTTAATGTGATAAAGCTAACATTGCCAGTTAATTGGCAGAGAAAAACTAACGGAGATTATTTGTTAACCAATAAATAAACAGGAGAAAAAGAATATAAAAACGATCCGAAGAATGTTCCCGCATTCTCCGGATCAAGATAAAAAGTGCATTTGATTAGTATTAAAACTAAACGTCTAAAAGTATGAAAAAAAAGTTTCATGAACGAATCTTCCATGATTTTGGGAGATTTAAAAAATCATTCCTTATTATGAGGCTGTCTTTTATCATTTTACTTATCAGTTCTCTGACTGTTGTTGGCAACAGTTATTCGCAAACTACCAAGTTTTCTTTCCAATTGTCGAAAGCAACCATTAAAGATGTTTTTCAGACAATAGAACGAAACAGTGAATTCATTATCGTTTATTCAGATAATGTTATAGATGTGTCACGTGAAGTTTCAGTGAAGGTCACTGATTCTCCGGTCGAGAAAATTCTGGATCAGGTATTAAAAGAATCTGGTAACGGATACCAGATTAAAGACCGTCAGATTATAATCACCGACAGAATGGAATCTCCGGTTAATACACTGCAAAAACGTGAAGTTAAAGGTATTGTGAAAGCAGCGGATGGCAATCCACTCCCAGGAGCAACTGTTATTGAGAAAGGGACCACTAACGGAACAATAACCGATGGCGATGGTAAATTTTCTCTTTTGGTGAAGGAAAATTCGGTGCTTTCTTTTTCGTTTGTTGGTTACACCTCGGTTGAAATGGACTATAAAGGACAGGCAACAATTAGTGTTATTTTGAAAGAAGAATCGATAGGAATTGATGAAGTTGTGGCTGTTGGCTATGGAGTTCAGCGGAAAAGCGACCTAACTGGTGCAACTAACCGTTTATCTGAAAAAGACATGAATAAATCGCTGGCAACATCGCCTGTTGAAATGATGCAGGGACGTATTGCCGGTGTGAACATTACTCAAAACAATGGAGAACCTGGTGGTGGTGTTACTGTTCGTGTTCGCGGTTCGAGCTCTATTCGTTCGGGGCAGGAGCCGCTTTATGTTGTCGATGGTATTCCTCTCGACAACTCAAACCTTACTCCAACAGGTGGCACCGCAGCTGGTTATGGCAGTGGTGGTAGTAAAAACCCGTTAAGTTTTCTTAATCCTGAAGATATTGAGTCGATTGATATTTTGAAGGATGCTTCTTCAACAGCTATTTATGGCGCTCGTGGTGCTAATGGCGTTGTGCTTGTTACAACTAAAAAAGGTAAGAAAGGCGAAAGCACGATTACTTTAGATTCGTATATGGGAGTTTCGAATATCCGCGAAAAAATGGATGTTTTAACAGCCGACGAATTTAGGGCATATCGCAGAGCTGACGGAACAAAACTGCTTGATTTGGGCGCCAGCGTAAATTGGCAGGACGAAATCTTTAGAACTGCCGTTACTCAAAACCATGCTTTGGGTTGGAGCGGTGGAACAGATAAATCATCCTACCACCTCTCTCTGGGCTATCTCGATCAGCAGGGTATTGTTCATAATTCAGGATTGAAAAAATTGAATGGTAGCGTAAAGCTGACTCAAAAAGCCTTCAGCGACAAATTATTGCTGACAGGTAGTTTGATGGCTTCTCAGCAGGAAGATAGTCGCTTACCTATTTCTGAGGCTAGCGGATCGGGCTACGAAGGCGACCTGATTATTACTGCACTGAAATCGAATCCAACCTTTCCAATTTATAATTCAGACGGTACTTATTATCAACATACAACCGATCAACGTAACCCTGTTGCCATGATGAACCTTGTTGACGATAAAGTAAATACTATTCGCGTAGTGGCCAATGTTTCGGCTGAATACGAAATTATAAAAGGCTTGAAATACAAACTGAATATTGGTTTGGACAGGACCAATGCCGAACGTCGCGTAAACCAGGACCAGCAGTTGAGCTATTTGTCGAATAAAGGACAAGCCAACATTAATGGTATTATTGCCAACAATAAACTGATCGAAAACTACATTACTTATATGACCCAGATTAACAAGATTCATTCATTCAACTTCTTGCTAGGTCATTCGTACCAGAATTTCAACGGAACTTCAAGCAATATTTTTGTTAACGGGTTTACTGTTCAGGGTATAAAATATACCGATAATCTTGGTTATGGCAACTTCTCTGCTTCTGTATCGTCGTCGGCTGCTTACGAACGCGAATTGCAGTCGTTCTTTGGTCGTGTAAATTACTCATTGAAAGATCGTTATTTGCTTACATTCACCATGCGCCGCGATGGTTCTTCTAAATTTGGAGCCAATAACAAATACGGTAACTTCCCGTCGGCTGCTTTAGCATGGAGGCTTATGGAGGAAAACTTCATGAAAAACCAGCAGGTATTTAGTAACCTGAAACTTCGTTTAGGATGGGGGTTAACTGGTAACCAGGAAATCCCGGACAAAATATCACTGATGTCGGTGGGTACAGCCTCGAACGCAAACTTCCTGAGTAACGGTGTTTTAATTCCGGGTATTACATTCAACAGAACTCCAAATCCTGATATTAAGTGGGAAACTACAAAACAGGTTAACATTGGGTTCGATTTTGGTATCCTGAAAGATCGTATCTCGGGTACATTCGATTTGTTTAGCAAAAAAACAACCGATGTGTTGCTCGAAATATCAGCAAAAGCTCCGGCTCCAACATCTACGCAATGGCAAAATGTTCCCGGTTTAGAAATTCAGAACAACGGTATTGAATTGGGTTTAACCGGGGTTATCATCGACAAAACAGGACTGAAATGGGATGCTACCTTTAACGTTTCGCACATTAAAAACGATGTTAAAGGTTTGACAACCCCGATTGTAACTGGTGCTGCTGCTGGTCAGGGATTGTCTGGAACATTCGTTCAGCTGATTGCCAATGATCAACCCATCGGTTCGTTCTACGGAATGGTTTTCGAAGGATTTGACTCAAACGGTATTAGTCAGTATAAAAAAGACGCCAGTGGCAACGTCGTAAAGGAATTCCTGGGAACAGCACTTCCTGACATAACTTACAGCTTAAGTTCTTCGTTTAGATACAAAGGATTCGATGCCAGCATGTTCTGGTATGGAACTCACGGCAATAAGGTGTATAACAACACTGCCAATGCTTTATTTGTAAAAGGCACTTTAGATAAATCGAGCAATGTTCGTTCAGATATTGCCACTTCTTCCGAAAGCCCATCAAACTCTAATGCTTTCTCTTCAAGATTTATCGAGGACGGTTCGTTCCTTCGTCTGGCTAACCTGACTGTTGGTTACACCTTCAACACAAAGTCGATTAAATGGTTAAGCAAACTCAGAGTTTATGCTACCGGTAATAATTTACTCCTGATAACTAATTACAAAGGTTTCGACCCTGAAGTAAATTCAGATGCTTCAAGTAATAATGTTCCTTCGTTGGGTGTCGACTACTCATCGTTCCCAAAATCGCGGACTTTTACATTCGGTGTTAACCTTCAATTTTAACCTATAAAACAGCTAAAATGAAACGAAATAAATTCATTAAATACTGCACTTTAATTGCTTTTACCGGGCTAATGGCTTGTACCAATCTCGACGAAAAAGTGCTCGACGAACAGCTTGGAACCGACCTGGTGAACGATCCAAGTAACATGACAGCCTTAATAAATGCTCCTTATGCCAGCCTACGGCGAACCATCGAATGGTACGACTACTGGGCATTGCAGGAAGTTTCGACCGACGAAGTTATCGTTCCGACCCGCGGTACCGACTGGTACGATAATGGTGAATGGCAACAGCTTCACCTTCAGACCTGGACAGCCGACCACATTCGTATGAAAAACGTTTGGGAAGCATTAAATCAGGGAGTTTCCCGCGCTAATGTTGCTATAAATTATATCGGAAAATTTACGTCCAGCGCTACAACAACCCAATATATTGCTGAAGCTAAATTCTTGAGGGCTTATTATATGTACCTGATCTGCGATTTGTTCGGGCAGGTGCCTTACCGTGAAGCTGACGAAGTTGATTTTGCTACTTCACCAACGGTTTTGACCCGACAACAAGCAGCCGATAAGATTATCACTGAATTAACTGCTGCAATTCCTAACCTGAAAACCAAAGCTGAAGTTGGATCGGATCATGTGACAAAAGGTGCAGCCCAGTCGTTGCTGGCAAAAGTTTATTTGAACTACGAAGTTTGGACCGGCACAAAAAAATATGCTGAAGCGATTTCGGCCTGTAACGATGTTATCAGTAATACAAACTATGCCGTTACAACCGACTATTGGAGTATGTTCCAGAAAGATGTGGCCGAACATTCAGAGTTTATTCTTCGCGTTCCGATGGACGATAAAGTTGATATGGGTAGTGGTAGTGTTTGGGTTAACTTTACATTACACTATAGCCAGATTTTCGGAAACATTACCAGTACATGGAATGGTCCGAGCACTACATCAACCTTCTTCGATACCTGGGATAAAGTGAACGATGCCCGTTACCAGGATAACCGTATCAAATCGGAATGCGGTTTTAACCAGGGATTTTTGGTTGGCCAGCAGTATGGCTTGGATGGTAAAGCTTTAACCCAGCGTAATGGGTCGCCTCTGATTTTTGTTCCTGAAGTTAATCTTGAAAGTTCTCCTGAAAATGCGGGTATCCGTGTTGTGAAGTTTGCTCCAAATTCGGCTACAACTCACCAGTTTTCTTCGCCTAACGATGTGCCAATTATTCGTATTTCTGATATTTACCTGATTCGTGCTGAGGCTAAATTGAGGAATGGCGATGCAGCCGGTGCTTTGGCCGATGTTAATTACCTGAGAGGTAAACGTAGCGCTTCAGGGAAAACGTTGCCATTGTTAACTTCTGTTACGTTAAACGATGTATTGAAAGAACGTGGCTACGAGTTGTACTGGGAGGGCTTGCGTCGTCAGGATTTAATTCGCTTTGGCAAATTTGGCGAAGCATGGCAGGGAAAACCTGCAACTGCTCCCACAAAAGCTATTTATCCAATTCCGACATCGGCTTTAGGCGCCAACGAAAACCTGAAACAAAATACGGGCTATTAATATTAAGCGACTTTTTCAGAATCAACCGGATCAAAAGCAACGGTTGGTTCTGAAAAAGTATCTCAGATTTTCCTTTCATTTATTTAAGAGCGATTCATCAAATTTGAGGTATGTGGTCATTGAATTCGTTCCCGGTTCCCGGATTTTACGATGGTAGATGAAGGATTTTCTGTCAACAAAATCAGGATTTTATCCTGCGTTTTTGCGAATAATCAGGCGGTTTTCCAGAGGGGAAGCCGCTTTTTTGTTGGTTCAGAAATGCTTGATTGTGTTTTGCGGTTAACGAAAATGTTTTTCCGCCAAAAGTGGATTTACTTGTTTTAAGTGTCATTCGCACAGTTATATTTGTAGTGATAATTAACCGAAATACCGAACAAGATGAAACTAAAGCTTCCTTTATTCCTGATTTACCTTTTAACGATTGGGCAATTGGCCGGATACGCACAACCGAAATCATTGGTAATAAATGCAAAAACAACAATAGCCCCAATCCAACCAACCATGTGGGGCTTGTTTTTCGAGGATATTAATTTTGCTGCCGATGGAGGCATTTACGCCGAATTGGTGAAGAACCGGTCGTTCGAGTTTTATAAGCCGATGATGGGCTGGAAAGTAATCGGAGAAGAATATGCCGGACAGCTTCAAATCATCAATAGTCAGAATGATAATAACCCGCGCTTTCTACAATTGGAAATGGCTCAGGAAAAAGATTTTAGCCTCGAAAATGAAGGCTTTCGCGGAATGGGTGTTGTTGCCGGCGAGAACTATAACTTTTCAATCTTAGCTCGCCAATCTAACGGAAATACTGCTTTGAAAATAGAACTGCTCGATTCAACTGGTGTTGTGATTGGATCTTCTGCGGTAAAGAACTTTTCAGGAGAATGGAAAAAATATGAGGCAAAGTTTGCTTGCTCCAAAACTCAGGCAAAAGCGAAACTGCGCTTAACTTTTTCAGGCAAAAGCATCATCGAAATCGACATGGTTTCGCTTTTCCCGGAACACACCTGGAAAAACCGAAAAAACGGACTTCGGGCCGACCTGGTACAAAAACTGGCTGATATGAAACCCGGGTTTTTGCGTTTCCCCGGCGGCTGTATTGTTGAAGGACACGAGCTTGAAACACGCTATCAATGGAAGAAAACCATTGGTAATGTTGATAACAGAAAATTAATTGTTAATCGCTGGAATACCGAATTTTCATACCGGAATGCCCCTGATTATTTTCAGTCGTATGGTCTTGGTTTTTACGAATATTTCCTGTTGTGCGAAGATATTGGTGCATCTCCGCTGCCTATCCTGAACTGCGGAATGGCCTGCGAATTCAATTCTTCGGAATTGGTTCCGCTCGATAAACTCGATCCTTACATTCAGGATATACTGGACCTGATTGAATTTGCCAATGGCGCACCCACTACCCAATGGGGAAAAATTCGTGCCGACATGGGACATCCGGCTCCATTCAACCTAAAAATGGTTGGCGTTGGAAACGAACAATGGGGAACACAATATATTGACCGCTTGAAAGTTTTCCTGAAGGTTTTGCGCGAAAAACATCCCGAAATTTCGTTTGTTGGTGGGTCAGGTCCTTCGCCCGATGGTAAGGATTTTGAATACCTGTGGCCTCAAATGCGCGAACTGAATGTTCCGCTGGTTGACGAGCACTATTATAAAAGCCCGGAATGGTTCCTGCAAAACGCCAGCCGCTACGATAACTACGACCGTAAAGGTCCGAAAGTATTTGCCGGAGAATATGCAGCGCACGACAAGGAAGGAAAAGACCCGGAGGCGCGCAATACCTGGAAGAGCGCATTGGCCGAAGCTGCCCTAATGACGGGGTTGGAACGCAACGCCGACGTGGTGTACATGGCTTCGTACGCTCCGTTGTTCGGTAATGTAAATGCCTGGCAGTGGCGTCCCGATCTGATTTGGTTTGATAACCTGAAATCGGTTGGTACACCAAACTATTACGTGCAGAAACTTTTTTCGACCAACCGCGGAACCGATGTCGTTTCGGCCCTGGTTGACGGCAAACCACTGGCCGGACAAGATAGCCTGTATGCAACAGCTTGTATCGATGCTGCTACTTCAGAATTGATTGTGAAAATGGTGAATGTGGCAAAAAAATCGAACGTACTGAATTTGCAGTTGGATGGGAAACAGCCTGTTGGAAAAGAATTTGCAGTACAGTTTTTGGCTAATCCAAAATTGGGCGCATACAACAAAGTTGGACAAACAGAACAAGTGCCTGTTGAGTACAAACAAAAGCTGACGGGCAAGAAAATAGCAATGAACCTTGACCCATATTCGTTGACTGTAGTTAGGATTTCGTTAAAAAAATAAGTTAGCTATTGATTTTGGCGGGGCTTTTTAGCAGGGAAATCGCTTTTAAAAGTTTTAACAGGAAAGCGACTTGAGCTTGTGTGCCGTCAGGCACAAAATGTGGGTAGAATGAGAATCCGTTAGGTATTTCGTCCCGTACGGGACGAGATTCAAACCCGGCTATATTGTTCTACCCACATCAAATGCCTAACGGCATTTCTAAAAGCGATTTTCTTGGGCTTTTTAGTTGGTTTTTAACCTTCTGAAAAGCCCTGTCAATTTTTTAGGTGTTTCGTTTTATAAGCTTTCTCAAATTCTTACCTTTCGACAACTAAATTTAAGTCTGATTTGAAGACGTAACCAACTAACAAAATTCACTATGACAAAACAAAACGAATCATCGCGCAGGATATTCCTGAAGCAGGCTGCGGCTTTGTCTTCTTTGGTTGTTTTTCCATCAATTTTAACGAAAGCAATGTCGGGAACGTATGCTCCGGCTGTTGGATTGGCCGGTGCTAACGAACGAGTTAACCTGGCCTGTGTAGGCATTGGAAATCAAGGAGGGTCTGATGTATTTTCGCTGTACAATACCGGCCTTTGCAATATTGTAGCCCTTTGCGATACCGATATGGGCGCTGCTCAAACTCAGAAAGTTTTAGAGAAATTCCCCGATGTTCCACGGTTTCAGGATTTCAGGAAGATGTTTGATAAAATGGCGAACCAGATCGATGCTGTTTTGGTAGGTGTTCCCGATCATTCGCATTTCCCGATTGCCATGCTGGCCATGTCGCTTGGCAAAGCGGTGTATGTTGAAAAACCAATGGCACGCACGTTTCACGAAGTTGAACTGATGATAAACGCTGCGAAAAAATACAACGTGGTTACTCAAATGGGAAACCAGGGGCATTCGGAAGCCAACTATTTTCAGTTTAAAGCCTGGACTGAAGCTGGAATTATTAAAGATGTAACTGCTATTACTGCGCACATGAATTCGGCCCGTCGCTGGCACGGCTGGGATACCAAGATCACGAAATATCCGGCAGCCGAACCCGTTCCGGCTACCTTAGACTGGGATACCTGGCACTCGGATGTGAAACTGCACGATTATAACCACGATTATATCAACGGACAATGGCGTTGCTGGTACGACTTTGGTATGGGCGCACTGGGCGACTGGGGAGCTCACATCATCGATACCGCTCATCAGTTCCTGAACCTCGGTTTGCCAAGTGAAGTGAATGCGCTTAAGCTCGAAGGGCATAATCCGTTCTTCTTCCCGCAGTCGTCAACTATTTTGTTTAAATTCCCGGCTCGTGGAAATATGCCTGCCTGCGATATTACCTGGTATGACGGTGTGAATAATATTCCGCAGGTTCCTGAAGGCTTTGGTACTACGGAGCTCGATCCGAATATTCCGCCAACCAGTGTTGGGAAAGTACAACCAGCCAAGCTGAACCCTGGAAAAGAGATCTATGGCAAGGAACTAACGTTTAAAGGCGGTTCTCACGGAAGTACCTTGTCGATTATTCCTTCGGAAAAAGCCAAGGAAATGGAATCGAAATTGCCAGAAGTGCCTCAAAGCCCTTCGAACCACTATGCAAACTTCCTGAAAGCGGTGAAGGGCGAAGAAAAGACCCGTTCGCCTTTCGAAGTTGCCGGACCATTGAGCCAGGTTTTCAACCTTGGAGTTATTGCCCAGCGGTTAAATACCAAGCTTATTTTCGATCGCGAGAAAAAGAAGATTACCAATAATAAAGCAGCAAACTCATTGTTGGTAGGCGAACCGCCTCGTAAAGGCTGGGAAGAATTCTACAAATTGTAATGCAGATATAGGTTTCACCAACTGATGAAACCTATACGAAAAAAATAATTTCTGATTTGAAATGAATCGGCCCGGGACTTAATTGTTCCGGGCCGTTCTATGTAGTAATGAAATAAAATGTTGCATTATTAATTCATGACTCACCCCGAGCTCGCGTTGCTCGCTCCGCCCCTCTCTCGCGAGAGAGGGGAAAAGTCACCAGGTTGACCAGCTTCGTCGGGCAGGGGGTGAGTCAATTTCGAAATACGACACTAAATAATATGAATATCCGTTTCAGTGCCTAATGATGAATGAAGCGCGGGCGGCCTAGGCCGGTGAGCCGAAAAACAAGTGATGACGGCGTTAAAAAATCTTTTCTGTTTGATCCCGGTTTAACCGGGAGAGTTTAAAAGATTTTAGCCGTCGAACGCTAGTTTTTCGTGCGAAGCGGGCTAAGCCTTGACCTTTTTTGATTACTTTTTTGTGTCAAGACAAAAAAGTAATTGGGGATTTGGGGCAAAGCCCCAACGCTAAATCGGTTAGGCATTTTATGGGATATTTATTATAAATAATTCCGGGTACTTATTTAATGTTGCTAACCAGCTTATTCAAAAATGCTGTTGAGCAATCCGCCACTGGCTTCTTTCCGGCTGTTTGGGCCAAAGGAGCTCAGTTGGGCAACCAATTTACGGATGGGCATTGATTGTAACCAAACTTTACCGGTTCCGCGTAAGGTGGCCAGGAATAAACCTTCGCCGCCAAACACCATTGAGCGCAGTCCGCCGGCTTGCTGAATATCGAAATCGATTGTTTCTTCGAAACCTACCACACAGCCGGTGTCAACCCGTAAAACTTCGTTGTTCAGCTGACGTTCGATAACTGTTCCTCCGGCGTGAATAAAGGCTTTGCCATCGCCTTGCAATTGCTGGAGAATGAACCCTTCGCCTCCGAAGAAACCGGCACCTAATTTCCGGTTGAAGCGCATCGAAATTTTTGTGCCTAAGGCTGCACACAAGAAAGCATCTTTCTGTACGATAAGGCTGCCTCGGTGATTCATCAGGTTAACCGGGATGATGGTTCCGGGATAAGGAGCCGAAAAAGCTACATGTTTCTTGCCCCAGCCCTGGTTGGTAAAATGCGTGATGAAAAGCGATTCGCCGGTAATCAGGCGCGAACCCGCTGCCAGAACTTTATCGAAAAAACCGGCGCGTGGATTGGAACCATCGCCCATTTTGGTGTCGAAGCTAATTCCGTCTTCCATATATAACATGGCGCCAGCTTCGGCAATTACTGTTTCTCCCGGATCGAGTTCAACTTCAACCAACTGAACATCGTGACCCATAATCTTGTAATCAATTTCGTGTGATTGCATGTTTCCTTGTTTTTTTGAAATTTACTTTTTCAGATTGTTTTGAACAAAGTTATAGAAACGGATTCAAACCGCCTGTATTTTTCGACAGGTACAATATTTTTGCCGGCAAATTATCGATTGGCATACTTCTGGCGTCCGTTTTAGCCTTTGTGAACGCGATTCGTTCGTTTTAACGCTCCAACAAAATAAAAGGGATTCCATCGCTATTAAAAGATGGAATCCCTTTTTTATGACCGGTTAATACCCTTACGAGGTCAATTTGTTCATTTCATCACTCGTTTTGTACATATTCGCACTCGTTTTGTTCATTTCACCTGCCACCTTGTCCATTTCATGCGTCACCTTGTCAGTTTTAGGTGTCGTTTTATCAATTTTAGGTGTCCTCCAGATGATTTAAGCTGTCGTTTCGAAGAGTTTAACTGTTGTCTCGTCAATTTCACTTGTCGTTTAAAGCAGTTAAGGTGTCGGGTTGATGACTACAGTTGGTCGTACACTCTTTGAACAGGCCTGTGACATCAGCGAACAGGCTCCTGGCATTCGATAGTAAGCTCCTGGCAACATTTGCGTTTGTAACGGAATTTGTCTGAACCTTGATTTTTGGGATTAACTTGATTTATAGGATTACGAAATCGGGGCAATCCCCAAAATCAGATGAATCAAGGTTCAGACTTTTAGTTGAGAGCAGGGATAAAAAAGAAAGTTTAGAGGCACTTGGCGCGGCAACGTTTTGCAACGCATTTGCTCGAAAACGGAACGGATTTGCGAAACATACAAAGCCTGATAAGGCACGAAAGCAAGACCACCGGGATTTACACTCCTGTTACCACCAAGGGCCGAGCGGAAAATTATTAATCCGTTGGATGGTTTGGTACAGAGTAATTTAATGCAAATAAAGATTGAAAATAAGTGAACAATAGTTTTGATGTTTGAACATAACGTCTTATTTTTAGCAAAACAACGAGCGGCATCCTGAACCTGCCTTCGTAGGGCATGACACTGTTCACCTAGCTGTGTAAAACCAGCGAAATTCGCACCCGGATTCCGGGGCGACATAAGGGCACGATCCCTGAAATTGTCCGCGCAATTGTTTTTTACCGTAGCAAACAGCAAGAGGAAAAGTAGGATAAACATGCCGCTATTTACTAGTTATGGGCAAGGTTAACAGGACAATCAGCATATGGAGGAATTAACCAAAATATTGATGGGGAGTAGTAAGCCAATCGAAAAGAAAGGCAAGCTATTTATTAATGGAATTGAGGAACGAGTTGATGCAAGCCTTGAGTTCATTCAAACTAAATATGGAAATAACGAGGAATTAGAACTTGCAATAGACTACATTGAGTATTTTCACTCTGAGACAATTAAAGCAGAAGTTGAGCAATTATTTAAATTGGGATATTATCCATCAACTGAAACAGAAATGGAACTTGACCATTCAATTAAACATGCCTTAATTGGGTCATATAAATCGTCATTTTCAGATTTAAGAAGAGCATTAGAATTAACTGTAACAGCAGCTTATTTGTCTTCAGAGGAAGTTGATAGACAAAAAGCTGTGGATTGGATTATGTCTTTAAAAGACACTCCTGGATTTTCAAATGTTTTGAGCAAACTTATAAAAAGTGGTCGCTATAAAGACATTGAGGAAAAATGTGGATGGAAAAATAATCTTCAAAATTTGTATTGGTTATTGTCTGACTTTAGCCATAATAAAGGACAATTAAAGGGATACAGGGAATTAAACAATACAAACTTCTTTACTGCTGGTACATCTTTGCCGACAATTAAGAAAGAAACTTTAGAATTATTCTGTGATTTTTATATTCAGACAGTTAAAGAGATAGTTGCGGTACAATCCTTATATAATCCAGTGATTCTGGTTGGAGTACCTTTTGAAGAAAAATTTGGATTGGAAGGACCAATGTCAGGGTATTTGAATGATGGTCAGGCTGAATTGATAAATAAATTAATCCCAGAAAATTATCGAGAGTACTTTGACTATCTTATTGAATATGATGAAGAAATAAAATCAGTAGTAGAATATTTTAATTCATTACCTGATTTGACCGAACAAGATATAAAGTTACAAGCCAAAAGACAAGGTGAATTCTTTGACGAAATGAAAAAAATGAACCCAGCCCATAATAAACAGGACTCTGTGAGCGGTCTGCAAGACCCAGTCTCGCCTAAGGCGAGATTGAACTACATCCCGGCCTTAATTGCAGGATTTTGCTATGTACTTAACGACCGTTTTGGGGATATTGTTAATCGGGTTGATGGTTCAAATGAAAGGAAAAAGAATATCGATGAAGCATTAACGCACAAATATAGAAATTAGTTGAAAATACAAAACCACGATAAGACAATGTATATTTTAGAATTTAAGCAGCAAAAGTGGGGAAGCTCGAAAGCCAATGATAAAAGCTATCCCGCAGGGATTTAGTTCAACATCGTGTATAAAACATTTGGCAATCAGTGGTTTATCGAGCGTTTCAGCTCGTATCAAAAATAGTTGTAACTTGATAGGAAATCGCTTCGAAATGCCAAACGTTTCATCCACGCAACCGTTAGGTACAAGCTATAAGCTCTCCGTTGGAAAGACTTATGAAATGAAAAATATCAAATGTTAAACAAAAATTTATCGAAAATGAAAGGTAAGTTCTTTAGATACTTAAAGATATTTTTTGCATTCGTTTTTTTAATACTGTTGATACTTGTTGCTATTTATTTTATAAATCCTAAATATGTAAAAGAGAAAATTGCTCCATTCGCAAATAAGGGATCTTTTAATATTTCGGAATGCTATCTGGACACAATAATAGTTGAGGTTCCTAAATCATACGAATTACTTCAAATTGCCTTTAGTTTAACTGAAACTTTTCAGCATGACAAAAATCTTGTTAATAAAGGTACATCGTATTACAAAGATGTTGACTCGTATTTCTCGCAATATAAAAATCATAAATTAATCACAGAGCTGGATAAATATATAAAAGCAGATGCATATGGCTCAAGTTATATAGATAATAGATTACTTTCATTAATCTATGATGTAAATGAGGATAACAGTTTGATGCGCAATAATATGGTGAAATTTGACAATCCGTTTCTTTTTAAACTATATACATCAGATTATTTTATAATTATGGAAAATGTTGATTTAATTAATGATTTTGCAAATAAAACCAATTTTATTTCTTTCTATAATGCCCATAAAAGTTACTACTCAAAATTCATTCTTTATTTTAATCAACTATGTGATTTTAGGAATATGAAAAATTGGCTCGAAAGTAAATTTTTTACTAATTACAGTTCATATCGTTTAGTATTTTCTCCATTAACAGGTGGATTTCATAATACTGTTTGGTTTGAAGATGAAAAGAAAGGAGTTAAACAATCAATTATGTTTGTATCTGCACCTCGTGAAGACCAAATACTAACAGGAGATGATTTTGAAATAGAAGCAGGGAAAATGGCAAGAATGGTATTTACCGAAATTGACCATAACTATGTAAATATTTTAACGAATAGCTATTCTGAACAACTGAAATTAGCCATGCCCAATTATAAGGCATGGTGTAAAGGAGTAAAAAGTGGATATCCGTCGAGCAATGAAGTATTTAATGAATATATGACTTGGAGTGTTTTTAACTTGTACGCATTGGATACATATACCACAAAGAATGTTGACACAATTATGCAAATTGTAAAACGGCAAATGCATGGTAGAGGTTTTAATAGATTCACTGCATTTAACAACAAGTTATTAGAGCTGTATAAAGCAAAATCAAGGCCACCAATTGACAAACTTTATCTCCCAATGTTAGATTGGGTTAAAGCGGAGTCTGCCGTAGATTGATCAGAATTTTTAAACAGGTTAAAGTAATGCGAGATAATAAATAGCCTGTACCTAATAAATAGGACTCTGAGCGGTCGGCACGACCCAGTCTCGCCTAAGGCGAGATTGAACTATATCCCGACAAGCTCGATACACCGCACTCGGCGAAACCGGATGTATTTGTAGAGCGATTTGTTGATTTTTATTTACCCTTCGCCGGGCGAGCCTTAAAGGAGACAGAGCCTTATGGGATGAAAGTTGAATGCAAGGTTCTTGGTGGGAAGTAAGGTAGCAGGTTGCGTCATACGAGTGTAAAGTTTACTCTGGAGTGTTGAATGAGTGTAAAAAACAACTAAATTTACCCTTGTTTGTACGACAAGTGTGAAATTTACCTTTGAGTTATGACTAATTTTAAAAAAGAAATTCCCTTCAATGATTTGCCTTTACTTCCTCCAAAGGTGGAATTAGAGACAAAAAAAGTTCTGTTAAAAACAATCTCTGCAAGTAGAGCATTGGCTCAATTGAATGGAGCAATGATAAATCTACCAAACCCAAGGCTATTTCTTGACACAATTCATTTACTGGAGGCAAAAGCAAGCTCAGAAATTGAAAATATCATAACAACCAATGACGATTTATACAAATCTGTGGTTGCAGAAAAAAAGTTTGAAAATCAGGCAACTAAAGAAGTTTTAAGTTATAAAGAGGCTCTTTGGTCAGGACTTGAAAGACTTGAATCACGACCTTTTATTACGACTAACCTTTGTATCGAGATTGTTCAATGTATAAAACAGAACTCTGCGGGAATCAGAGTTACGCCTGGGACAACTCTTGCCAATACCAAAGGAGAAGTTATCTATACACCTCCTGCCGGAGAAAACATAATCCGTGAAAAACTTGCAAATCTGGAGAAATTCATAAATCAAGATGACACATTAGACCCATTGATTAAAATGGCATTGATGCATTATCAATTTGAAGCGATTCATCCATTTGCAGATGGCAACGGTAGAACCGGAAGGATTCTATTGCTTTTATACCTAAAAATGGAAAGACTGCTGGATATTCCTGCAATTTACCTTAGTGAATACATCATCAAAAATAAAATAGAGTATTATAAAAAACTTAGTAATGTGACAGAAAAAGATGATTGGGAAAGCTATATCCTTTACATGCTTGATATGATTGAAACCACCGCAAAAAAAGGTTTACTCAGATTAGAGAAGGTGATTTCACTAATGGAAAGAATGGCCGAAGATATTAAAACGGAACTTCCAAAAGTTTATTCAAAAGACTTAATTGAACTGATTTTCAAACTTCCATATACCAAAAGACAATTTCTAATTAACTCAGGATTAGGAACTCCCAAAACTGTTGGCAATTATCTGATTTCATTGGAAGAAAAAGGGTATCTGAGATCTGTTAAGGTAGGAAAAGAAAAATTATATCTGAATCACAAACTAATGGAGATTCTGGAAAACGATTGAAAGCACGAACGCATAATAAATAGGCCCTGAGCGGCGCGCAACGACCCAGTTTCGCCTAAGGCGAGATTGAACTACATCCCGACAAGCTCGATACACCGCACTCGGCGAAACCGGATGTATGTATTTGTAGCGCGATTTATTGAATTTTATTTACCCTTCGCCGGGCGAGCCTTAAAGGAGACAGAGCCTTATGGGATGAAAGTTGAATGCAAGGTTCTTTGCGGGAAGTAAGGTAACAGGTTGTGGGCAGTTTTGCGCGACCACAAGGTTGACTGGCTTAAAACCAAGTTTCTATATTTAGAAACATTTATTATATTTGTGCCGTTCAACAAGAGCAGTAAATAATGAGATATTTTGAAACGAGATTTTTAGAGGAGGCCGATGAGTTCATTGCTGGACTGGACTCAAAGACTATTAAAAAAATCTTTTATAACATTGACCTTGCCGAACAGACAAATGATCCAAAGCTTTTTAAGAAGCTTCAAAGCGACATTTGGGAACTTCGGACAACGTTTGCTAGACTACAGATCAGACTTCTTGCGTTTTGGGACAAAACCGATAATAAAAGGACATTGGTAATAGCAACTCATGGCTTCATTAAAAGGGTTGACAAAGTTCCGACAAGCGAAATTGAACGTGCTATTAAATTGAGAGAAAAGTATTTCAACAGCAAACATAAAAAGTAAAGATATGGCAACAAAGGAAATGAAAACATACTCGTTTGTCGAGATGAAAGACAAGTATATCGGTAAAGTTGGCACTACCGAAAGAGACGAGTATGAATACGAACTTCGCATGGACGTTTTAGGCAAAATGATAAAAGCAGCTCGACAAGAACGTAACTTGACACAGGATGAACTTGGAAAACTTATTGGAGTGCAAAAAGCTCAAATTTCTAAGCTGGAGAGCAGTGCTAATAGTGCGACAATTGACACGATTTTGAAAGTTTTTAAAGCGTTAAAAGCGGAGATAAATTTCAATGTAAAACTTGAGGATAATTTTGTCAAACTCGCCTGAAAAAGAAAGCCGAACGCGTAATAAATAGGACCCTGAGCGGTCGGCACGACTCAGTCTCGCCTAAGGCGAGATTGAACTACATCCTGGCCTTAATTGCAGGATTTTGCTATGTACTTAACGACCGTTTTGGGGATATTGTTAATCTGGTTGATGGTTCAAACGAAAGGAAAAAGAATATCGATGAAGCTCTAAAGCACAAATATAGAAATTAGTTGAAAATACAAAACCACGATAAAACAATGGATATTTTAGAGTTTAAACATCAAAAGTGGGGAGGCAAAAGAAGCCAATGATAAAAGCTATCCCGCAGGGATTTAGTTCAACATCAGCTACCCGGCAAGTGCGGGTTTGGTGGTTTTCGGTGGGCAGTTTTCCGCCCGGTCCCGGTTTACCGGGATTGATCTTGCCTGAGGCGAGACAATCAGCCCTTACGTGTAGCTTCCTGGGTTATAGGGCATTTAAACGCACTACGTGAAACGGTAACGTTCTTGACAAAATTTTAATCTTGGCTGTTGAGTACTCTTGCTGAGAGCTTTGAGAATAGAAATAGCCAAATCGTTTGACAAGTATTTGAAAGCATTTAAACGAGCTTAGACAATGATACATTCTATGAAAATAAAGCTACCAGATGGCATTGATAATGAGAGTCTTTTTAACTCCATTGAGACAGTGTTTAAGCAAAATAATTTCAAAATTGGTAGACGCAACGACAAATTGGTTTTTGAAAGAATGACTTCGAAAAGAGGAGCATATAAGTTCCAAATATTAGTTGAATTGTTTAAAGCATTTTCCCAAGGGACAATTTATATAGACAGTGAGTCTAAAAAAGAATTGATTTGCAAAATAGATTACTTTAAGCAATTGATAATATCATTGATTTTAGGATTAATAATTTGTGCTATATTTTCAATATATACAGGGAATTTTTTGACACTTTTTATTCGAGTGGGACTGCCATTTACAATAATTTATCTGGCAATAGGGATAATGATTGGTAATTCTCAGGTTGACGAATTACTAAGAAAAGCGATAAAATAAAGACGCCCTATAATAAATAGGACTCTGATCGGTCGGCACGACCCAGTCACGCCTAAGGCGAGATTGAACTATATCCCGACAAGCTCGATACACCGCACCCGCCGGATTTGAGACTATGTATTTGTAGAGCGATTTATTGATTTTTATTTGCCCTTTGCCGGGCGAGCCTTAACGGAGACTGAGACGTATGGGGTGAGAGTTGAAGGTAAGGTTCTTTGGAGAAAGTAAGCTACCCGGTGCGTGCAATACTGAATGATTTGGTATTGACTCAGATTTGGTGTAATTTAGCATCAAAAAGTAAAACTATGCCAAGACAAAGTATATCTTTCTCCAAGCCAAACGATGAATGGTTAAAGGCTCAAATAGACAAAGAAGAATATTCCAGTAAAAGTGAACTCATTAACGATTTGATTAGACAAGCACGTAAGCAGAACGCTCATATTGATTGGATTAGGGCCAAATTAGAGAAATCCGAAAAAAGTGGATTTACATCCGATACTAAAGAGCAGATTTTAAAACAGTCAAAGTCTTTACTTGATGGCTGATTATAGATTAAGTAATGCTGCTAAAGAGGACTTAATATGCATTCATCATTATGGAGTAGAAAAGTTTGGGATTCTACAAGCTGACAAATACTTTGATTCATTCTTTGATTATTTTGAAATAATTGCTCAAAGACCATATTCATTTGAATCAGTAGATTATATAAAAGAAGGTTATAGAAGATGTCCATGTGGTTTTGACACCATATATTATAGAATTGCCAATGGAATGGTTGATATAATGGCAATTACTGGTATGCAAGATTTGAAAAACCTACTTTGATTATTTTAAACCCAGATATAAAAGTACTGTTGGCAATAAATAGGACTCTGAGCGGCGTGTAACGCCCAGTCTCGCCTAAGACGAGATTGCCCTCTGCCGGGTGAGCCTTAAAGTTGGCGGAGCCGTTTAGGGTGAAAGTTTAATGTAAGGTTTTTGGGGGCGTAAGGCACCCGGTGCGGTAATACTGCGACGCTGCTAAAGTGATATTTTTCAGTATATTTACAGAAAAAAGTAATGTGGGATAAACTTCGCGTATTAAGAGAACAGTATATAAATCAACGGATTATGGATTCGATTGATTATGAAAAATTTTGTATGATTTCAATAGTTTATAATTCATCCAAAATTGAAGGCTGTTCTCTTACCGAAACCGATACCAAAGTTTTATTAGAAAACAATATTACAGCTCAGGGCAAACCGTTAACAGATCATTTAATGGTTAAAGATCATTTTAATGCATTTGTTAAGATTAAACAGGATGCGATAAATAAGCGAAAATTATCAATTGAATTTATTCAAGAGATAAATGCTTTAGTTATGAAATCAACGGGAGCTATGACTAGTACAATATCTGGCAATTTTGATACTTCAAAAGGAGATTTAAGATTAGCCCAAGTATACGTTGATAAAAAATACTTTCCTGATTATAAAAAAATTCCAACCCTTTTAACTGGTTTGGTGAAAAATGTAAATGATAGAATTGATAAAGTTGTTGGTGATGAGATAATTAAATTGTCAGCGGATATTCACTATAATTTTGTAAATATTCACCCATTTGGAGATGGAAATGGTAGAACTGCCCGATTATTAATGAATTATATACAGCTATACCATAATGAGCCACTGATTAAAATATTCACGGAGGATAGAGCCGAATACATTGATTCGTTAAATGCAACTGAAGAAAAAGAAGATTTGAATATTTTTAGAGATTTCATTTGTCGTCAGCAAATTAAATTTTACGAATCAGAATTGAATAAATTCAGAATAAGTAAATCTGGATTTTCTCTATTGTTTTGAACCATTGAATTTAAGAAAATAGCTTACTGGCACAATAAACTGGATTTTAAGCGGTGCGCAGCGCCCGGTCTCAACTAAGGCGAGATTGAACTATATTACGGCAGGTTCAATATACACATCCGCCACACCTGCATGATATCCCGATCAAAATGTTATCAATTAGCTTATTTCCACGGCCATTTCACGCAATCTTTTATTTCAGGAAAAAGTACATAATCGGCTTTCCCTTTCATGGTAAGCGTTTTAATGTTCAAATTGGGGAAGTGGAGCAGGGCTTCATTCAGGGTTTTTCCTGAAACCGAGACATCATCAACCAGAAGGATTCGCTTCCCTTCGAGCGAAGGTAATTCGGGCATATTAATTACGATTGGTTTTTCGTAGCGCGGGGTATTACTTTCGTCGCGATAATTTAGTGTAATAATGTGCAGCTCGCAGCCCAAATGAAAAGCTATCAGGCTGGCCGGAACGATTCCGCCCGTTCCAATGCCTATAACTAAATCTGTTTCAGGTAGTTCCACCGAGTGCAGTCGTTCAGAAATTTCTGTAAATGTGATTGGTACCATTTGCGTTTGAAATGCAGAGGGTTAATAAGGTAAAGTGTTGTTGTTGGCACGATGTGTTCTAAGGTTACCTTTTGAAAAATAAGGTTTCAAGACCTTATCGTTTTTCTTAAGCTCGGTATAAAATAAAGTTCTTTACGACTCGCCCTTATTTACAGAACTTCTTTGTTAGATTTTATATCAAACTCACTTACAAGCTATTCTCTGTGCCCTTTATGAATAGCTCTGTGAAACTCAGTGATCCAATTGTTTATTTTCTTACATAGCGTTACACGGAGCAAAAACACAGAATAGCACAGAGTTTTTAGTCAGCTTTTTTGAATCGTTATTTATTTACTGAGGCGAAGAAATGTCAGGTTTGCCAAACCTAAAAGTAGAATCCCGGGAATGGCTACAGTTATTGCATTTACCCACATGGCAAAAGAAAAATGTTCGCTGAAGAAACTCATTCCGGTAACCACAACCAACGATGCAACGAGGTAGGCAACAGGCGCGGCAACATATTTCACGATGCTTAAGTTTTTCAACCAACCTAAAATCAGTGCAAAAGCAACGATTTCGAAACATAGAGTTACTACCATTTCAGGAGCAGGGCGACCCAGAATCAGGTAGTTTAGCAACGGCGCGAAAATACCGGCAAAAATAGCGACATGTCGTTTGTAGGCGAAAGCCGCAAACATAGGCGCCCAAAAAATGGGTAACAAAACGGCTCCGGATAAATTGCCGTTAATATTTGGAATTAAATGAATGACCAAAGGTAAAATCAGGGTTGCGGCCAAAACCAAAACGGTTTGACTAACCTGGTAACGGGATACCATTTGAAGTGCTACACTCTTATTCATCGTTCTTGATTTAAGTTGATGTTTACAAATATATTGGATAAAACAACAAATGCAAGTACAAAGTTTTTTTGATTTTGGCAAAATCAACCCAGATCAATCACGTTACCCGTTTTTACCTGGATAAAACTATAGTCTTTTAAAATGGCTAATTGGGCAGGCAAGGCGGTGCAATGCGACGGAATAACCTGTTCAACATTGTTCGATTTTAGCCAGTCGGTTGTTTTACGTGTTGTTTCGTCGTTGTTTTGTAAATGAAAGCCGCCGATTACCGCATGTACTTTTTCAACTCCTGAAATTTTTTTTGCACGTAAAACCATGTTGCAAATACCCGAATGCGCGCAACCGGAAATAACCACCAGTCCTTTATGGGTAACCACAGCTAATCCCGAATCGTCGAGCACAAAATCGTCGGTTCCATCGGCTTTGCGGAATGCTGTGCTTTTGCTTTCAAATTCCGTGATTCTTGGAATTTCTCCCAGAAAATAGATTTGCTCCGATAGTTTCACCGCCTCACGACTGGTGTGTACATTGAATGTTGACCGGATTTGATCTTCTTCCCATCGAATTCCCAGTGGCGAAGCATTCGATTTTCTGAAACGTTCGATGAAAGTGTCGGGATGGCAAATGAGCTGTTGTCCTTGAAATTGCATTAATCCGCCCGAATGATCGTCGTGCCCATGGCTAAGTACAATCGTATCGATTTCAGCGAGGTTGATTCCCAAAATTCGGGCATTGTAACTGATCAGGTCCGACGATCCGGTGTCGAACAAAATCTTCCGGTCGGCTTCAACCAAAAACGAAAGTCCGTGTTCGGCACGGCACCATTTCCCTGCTACGTTCTCGCTCAAAATTGTGATTTTCAGCTTTTGCATGGTTGGCTATAACTCCAGTTTAAGTTGTGCAAGTTCGGTGTTAATAAAACCGATTTCTTCCTGACTTAGAGTAATCTGTGCTGCTTTGGCATTTTCTATGGCCTGGGCTGCATTGCGGGCTCCCACCAAAGCAATGGTAATTCCGGTCTGCTCAATGGTCCAGCGAATGACAAGCTGGCTCAATGTTGCATTCTTATCGGCTGCCATCGGTTTCAGCTTTTCAAGAAAAGCATTCGTCAGTTCAATGTTTCTGTTGGAGTAATAGGGTTGGTCGGCTCGGGTATCGCCATCAGAAAACGAATGACCCGGTTTTATTTTGCCGGCCAGCAAGCCTCTTTGCAGCGGACTGTAGGCCAGCACCGATTGGTTATTTTGGATGAGGTAAGGGACTAAATCGGCTTCGATATCACGTCGCAACATGCTGTAAGGCATTTGGTCAGAAACCAGATTGATGTATTTGGCGGCTTCTTTCATCAAAGCCAGATCGTAGTTACAAACACCGGCATATCTCACTTTGCCTTCCTGAATAAGTTCCGAGACGGCCTCCATTGTTTCCTGAACGGGCGTAGTTGGATCGGCCCAATGGATTTGAAGCAAGTCGATGTAATCGGTTCCGAGTCGTTTCAGGCTGTCTTCGCACTCTTTTTTTACTGCGGCCTTGCCCGAGTAACGGTAAATATTGAGCGGTTTCCCTTCGTTGTTTTGGCTGTGGAAAAAGAACGAACCTTTGGTATCAGCCCAGCTTAGCCCGTATTTGGTTAAAATCTGAACTTTGTCGCGAGGCGTTCCTTTAATGGCTTCGCCTACAATTTCTTCGCTTAGACCTTGGCCGTAAACCGGAGCGGTATCGATCGAACTTACACCTAAGTCGAATCCAGCCTGAATGGCTTTTACGGCTTCAGACCGTTCAGTTCCTCCCCACATCCAGCCACCGGCAGCCCAAGCTCCGAAGGTTACTACCGATACTTTCAAATCCGAATTTCCTAATTTGCGGTATTCCATGTGCTTTTATTTACGATTTAAACAATTACAATTTACGATCTAATGCTCATGCGACAGATGGTTTTAGGCTTTTTTTGAGCCAGAAATGAACAGCGGTATTTCAACAAAGAATGTAGTTCCGTAGTTCACTTTTGTTGTGTACCAAATTCTTCCGCCAAAATTTTCAACAATATTTTTTACAATCGACAACCCCAGTCCCATTCCGCTGGTTTTAGTAGTAAAATTAGGTTGAAACAGGTTTTCCTGAGCTTCATCGCTTATTCCTGTACCATTATCGCTGATTTGTATAACAGCTGAATTGTTTATTTTGAGTATTGAAATTCTGATTGTTCCCTTTTTATCAATTGGTATTGCCTGAATCCCATTTTTTACAAGGTTCAGAAGTGCCCGGGAAATTTGCTCTTTATCGACGAAAACCATGATTTCGTTGAGGTGGTTTACATCAAGTGTTATTGACAGGTTGTGGCTGGGTTCAAAAAGTGAGCATACATTCTGAACGACATCAATCAGGTTAAAAACCTCATTTCGAGCTTTGGGTATCTGGGCAAAGTTAGAGAACTCAGTGGCAATGCCCGAAAGTGTGTCAATTTGTTCAATCAGGTTTTTGGTTACCCGGTTAAAAAATTCATCGTAATGCTCTTTCCCTTCTTCTTTTGCCTTTTGCAGGTACTGAATGTTCAGCTTCATAGGCGTAAGCGGGTTCTTAATTTCGTGGGCTATTTGTTTGGCCATTTCGCGCCAAGCCGATTCGCGTTCTGACCGGGCAAGCAATTCGGCGCTTTCCATCAAGTCGTCAACTTTGTGATTATATTCACGAACCAATGCTCCAATCTCATCTTCAGCTTGGTAATTAATATGTTCGTTCTTTTTTCCAAGTTCTATTCCTCTGAGTTTTTCCCGAATTAAACTTAAAGGCTGAGTTATTTTGTTCGATAAGAATACGGCAATAATCACACTTGCCAGAAAAAGGATAAGGTAGAGATTGATGAATGCAACAATAAATGTCGAGATTCCTTGTTTCAAATCATCTTCCCGGGTAAAGTAAGGAAGGTTGATATACCCCAGATATTCGCTGTTGTTATTTACGATTGGTTCGTAAGCTGATAAATATGAGAGTGTTCCAATCTTTTCAGGTTGAAAATATTTCAAACGGAACCGTTCTGATAATTCGAGATAAGCATTTGAGTTGATGCGGTTTGAAGTAATTCCTTTGTCAAAAATCTCAGGCCGCGATGTTACTATTAATTCACCGGAAGTGTCGTAAATATTAATGTCAGTTCTGAAAATGTTCGACAGTTTGTTCAGTTCGACGTAAAGCCATTGTTGCAAATCAGGGTTAATGGAGTTAACATTATAAAGCCTGCTTTTGATTTCTTCGGAAATAGATTTTATTTTTTCCTGGAGGTCGGTCTGATGGCGCGAACGATATTCTAAAATATTATAATAAATAGTTCCTGTGGCTACAAAAAGATGAGAAATTAACACCACCGAAATAATCGATCCCTGAATTCGAAACCGTAAATCGTTGGCCATTGGTGAGTTTCGCAGCCCAGAATTTCGGATTAAAATAACTATCAGGATAAAGAGGAAATAAAACACAAATATGTAGGGGAACGAAATTAGATAATCGCGCAGTTTAAGCGACCGGTTACTAACAACGATCTGGTTTTTACCATCAATATTGTAAATCAAATGGTCGTATCCATCCCAGCCGGTCAACTGAAATTCATTTTCCTTCGTTTTGAGGTTATAGGAGCTGAAGTATAAGTTGTATGAGTAGTCGCCAGTTATCGAAACAAGTTCGTCGTCGTAATATTTTGCATACGATAAATATTTATACCTAAAGGGTTTGATAAACGACCTATCCATTAACAATTCGGGGAAGCCAATCCCGTCGGATATAGTTTTTGAATTGATTTCTATAATGACTGTAATTTCTTTTTTAGTTAACGGCGAAATGAAAGGTAACTTTCCCAGGTATGAAATTCGTCCGTTAAAATTGCTCATGAAGTTGAAGTTGCTGTTCAAAATCTTGCTTCCTGAATGTTCGATCATTTGGTCGAAAAATGGGTAACATGATTCCCATTTGTTTTCGTCCTCGTTTAAAATACTGTCGCCAACATCGCAAAACCAGTATCTTAAGTCATATTTTCTGAAATACCCACTGAAATAAGAGCGTGTCAGGTAATTTTCCAGTTTATCGTAAGGTGGCGAAAGCAAGGTCGGAATAATTGTATCGACATCGAATTTTGTTTGCATTCGTGCCAGCAAAACTTCGGCTACTGGATCTTGTTCGGTACTCAAAGTCGTTGCTCTTAATTTTTGAAACTCCAGATCACGCTCTTTTACGGTGTCGTAAACCACAACCAGCGAAACAATAGAAAACAGTGATATGAATAGTATAGAGTACGAAAGCGAGAAAAGGCTTATATGCATTTTCTTAATCAGGCTTTGGAGTAGGTTAACTCCAAAAAACAAGATAAACATGTATGTGCTTCCGGTTGGCAATACTACACACAATGCAAACGAGGCTATTATAAGTAAAATATTGAGGTTAAAGAAAAAGCTCTTTCGGTTGAGATACTCGGTTCGTTGGATGATTTTCAAATGAATAAGAAAAACTGAAAATAATAACATCGCAATTACCAAATAACCGCTCACACTATACTGATCTATATCGGTAATCCGGTTTAATTTATAGTTTATGTTGCTGTTGCTGATTAAGTTGCCGATCATAAATCCAACAATTTCATAAAGAATAGCAACCAGTGTATATGCCGGAATGACGTAATTTTGTCGAAGCAATTGATTGGATGAAAATTCGCGGGCAAAAAACAGGCTCCAGTAAAAAAACAGTGTACATACCAGGAAGAAATCACCCAAAGAAGGCATCCACTTTGATAAGGCATAAAATTTTGGGCCAAACAAGCCAATATGATTCAAAATAGCCGGAAACTTAAAATAGATGTGCGCCAGGTAAATAGCTGTAAGGATTCCTGTTAAAACAAGCATTTTAGAAAGTAGACGCTTACTTTTATATTTTTCTGTTTTTTTGTAAACAAAAACTAAAAGTAAAACGAATGATGCCATGTACAAAATTGCCGGGAAGTAAAGCTCCCACTCATAGTACGCCTCTTCGTTTGAGGGCAATACGGTAAATAAATATTGGCTCTTCCGGTCATGAATTTCTACAGCATTAGAGTTTCGGGCAATACTGATCTTATATCCTGATGGTAATTTAAATGGGGGGACAAATGTGTTTTCAAGGTACTGATTTTCGTAAGAGTAATTATTCTTGACGTGGATTAAACCGACAATACGGTAACTGCCTATTATTCTGGTTTTAGCAACATAAATTCCATTCGGCAGATTTAGCAATTTACTGTCAACTGAAACTTTATTGAGTATATTCGGGAATGCAAACTGGTTATCGGACCAATAGATTATTTTTTCCTTTTTGTTCTCCTTTTTGTAGATCAAAAAGCCAAAGCCTTCTTCCTCAAATACACTGTTTAATTCAGAAAATGTTGATGAATAGTTTTCCGGTTTTAAACTTTCAGTGATTTTCACTTCGGCTTTAGTCAGGTAATCAGAGAGCTTCGTTTCCTGTTCAATCAATTTCTCCTGGAAATCCTGTATTACTTTTATTTCGGGATGATTATTTAACATTTGGTTTTCCCACAATGCACCTCCCGAAATGAACAGTACAACAAGAATCAGTAATATGTATTCTCTGATAATCTTCATAAACAACAATTCAGAATCTTATTGGTGATGATAAGGTTCACCTTTTAAAATTGTCAATGCACGGTAAAGTTGCTCAAGTATGATTAGCCTTACCATTTGATGCGAGAATGTCATTCTCGAAAGGCTAACTTTCCCGTCGGCTTTCGAATATACATTGGCAGAAAAACCATACGGACCTCCTATTACAAAAAATAACCGCTTGTTCCCGGCAACCATTTTCTTCTCCAAAAAACGTGCAAATTCAATTGACGAAAGCTCTGAGCCATTCTCATCGAGCAAAAAAAGTTCGTCAGAAGCAGTAATTTGCTGTAAAATAAGTTCGCCTTCTTTTTCTTTCTGCTGATCTATGCTTAGGTTTTTCGAGTTTTTTATGTCGGGAATTACTTTTAGCTCAAAAGGAATATAGTGCGGAATCCGTTTAAAAAACAGTTCTATACCTTTTTGAAGGTACGCTTCATCAGTTTTTCCAATTACCAGAAGGCAAATTTTCATAGAATTTAGTTCTTTTAAACTTATAGCAGCAAGCTCTCCAGAGGCTGTTTCCAACGATTTTATCAACCAATACCGGAATGTTTTTCCGGTTAACGAATTTTGCTACCTTTACAAAGGTATTTGTTTAAATAAAAAATTGCACGGTTTTTGGTAACGATTAATGCTGAAACAATTTAATCAGAAAATATTTAGAAATTGTTTAAATATTACTGTTTTTGGTTTTTTTAGGATAACTCCGAATCCTTATGTAAGTTCAAGAAATTTCGTTTGACGGATGACAGGAAAATTCATCCTTGAGGCAAATTGAAAGTCTTTTATGGTTCAGGGTTTTATTCAATTTAAACAGTTTCTCAATGAAAGGCGAGCATAATTCGTGTGTCTTAATGTTAGATAAAATTTCATTATGCGGGTTTTGTCAGGTAACTAAACAATTTATTACGAATGGAAAATATTAAGTTAAAATTCGTCACTTTGTTTTTTTGTTTTATGACTCTTGCAAGAATTGCACCAGCTCAGATACCTGATGATATTGTCACTAGTTTTCAGAATGGTAATGACGCTGGTCTGGCTGCATTTTTTAATGATAATGTAGAACTGGTTGTTGGAACGCATGATGATGTATATAGTAAATCACAGGCGCAACAAATTGTCGCTGAGTTTTTCAAGTCGAATAAACCCAAACAGTTCAGTATTATTCACCAGGGCGGAAAGGATGATGCCCGTTATGCAATTGGTAGTCTGACCACAGCAAGCGGGACATTCAGGGTTTATTTTTTACTGAAGAATAAAAACAGCAATTCATATATTCACCAGTTACGTATTGAAAAGCAAGGCTGATGCCTGAAAAACTTTTTCAGAAATTAATTTCGATTTGGGAACGAATAATAGCTAAAGCGAAGCGAGTAACCTTCCCGGGTCTTGATGGAATGGCAGTCTATGATGTGATGGTTTTTTTCTGGCGCAGCATAGTCGATGGAGCATTGTCCACCCGTGCATCAGCTATTGCATTTAGCTTTTTTGTGGCCATGTTCCCTGCAATTATCTTCCTTTTTACATTAATTCCGTATATCCCTATTGACAATTTTCAGAATGAATTATTCTTATTAATAAAAGATATAGTTCCTGGAAATGCCTTTAAAGCGATTGAAGATACTGTTCAGGATATTTTGACCAGGCAACGGGGCGATTTGCTGTCGCTCGGTTTTTTTATGGCGTTGATATTTTCGACCAACGGTTTCGCTTCGATGATGAGCGCTTTTGATGCTTCTTTGCATAGCTTCGAACGTCGAACATGGCTTGGCCAACGTGTTGTCGCTCTGGCGCTGCTGGTAATCCAGTCAATATTACTCGCTATTGCCATCGCCCTTATAACTTACGGACAACAAACAATTAATTTTCTGGTTGTACATGGGTATTTAAAAGATCATCTTACCTTTTTGCTTTTGTCAATTGCCAAGTGGATTGTTATTCTGTTTCTGTTTTTCATTGCAAACTCATTTCTATATTGGTTGGCTCCGGCAAAGCGTACAAAGTGGCGGTTTATTTCGGCGGGTGGAACTGTTTCAACCCTTTTAAGTATAGCAACTTTTTGGGGTTTTAGTTATTATATAAATCGTTTCGGACAATACAATAAATTGTATGGCTCGATTGGTACCCTGTTGGTAATCATGCTTTTAATGTATATTTTGTCTATGATTCTCCTGATAGGTTTCGAGCTGAATGCCAGTATTAGTGAAGCTGTTAAACGTTCAGTAAAGAAAGCTTAAACAGGTTTGTTATGGCCTGTTTCCCATCCTGAAAAGAAATTCCTTTTCATCTTTCGACAATGAGTCGTAACCTGATTTACTGATCTTTTCGAGTATTTGATCTACATGTTCTTTTTCCTGGTTCTTTTGCCTGTTATATTCAATTTCGTTAGCTGGCCTTTTATAGCTTACTTTTACGTTGGATTTTGTTGAGAAAAAAGAACTGAATTTTGACGATATTCTATTGTTTATGCTTGTCAAATTGGTTCTTCTTAGTTGCAACGCATATAACACGCCGGCAAATGCACCACCCAGGTGAGCAAGATTTCCTCCGGCATTAGCTGATGATATTCCGATAATGTATAGTAGAATGGAAATAAACGCAATAAACTTCATTTTTACTTCGCCTATAAACATTAAGTTGAGGATGTGATTTGGCGCCGTAATGGCCAGAACCATAACTAGTGCAATTATTGAAGCCGAGGCTCCCAGAAGTTTTGAATCGGAAACAATTTCTTCGAAAACCGGAAAAGAATTGAATCCACCAACGTAAACTAATCCGCCAACAATTCCGCCTAAAATATAAATAGTTACAAGTTTGCGTTGGTCGAAATATGTCAGGAAGATTTGCCCCATCCAATATAACCAAAGCAAATTGAAAAGTATATGCAGAAAGTCGAAGTGCAGGAACATATACGTAAATAATGTCCAGGGACGTTCGGCTAATGACTCAAAATTGGATGGTAAAGCCAACCAGTCAAGAAGAGAAAATGGTTGGTTCGAAAGGAAGTAAAAAACATTTAGAAGCCGGATGGTTAAAAAAATACCAAGATTAATGTAGATCAACCGCGTTAAAGCTGATCCTTCCTTAAATGATTCCTTTATTTCGTTCCAGATAGTCATGTGAAAAACCTCGCTAACCTCAGAAGGGGAAAGGCTAATTTTGTTTTAATTTAGTTGAATTACTCTCTTTAATATTGGTATAGTTATTTATCATTTTTATTCTTTCACCCCTCTTTAAAGGGGACTGGAAAGGCTCTCTAATAAAAATTATTCGTTCGTTTATTCCAATATTTAATCATAAAGAAGCCAAATAACATACCTCCCAGGTGAGCAAAGTGGGCAACATTATCACCGGGATTTGCAATGCCGCTAAACAATTCAATTGCTCCATAACCAATTACAAAGTATTTGGCCTTGATTGGTATTGGCGGAAACAAAAGCATCAATTCGGTATTGGGGAACAACATTCCAAAGCCCAGCAGAATACCAAAGACAGCACCTGAAGCGCCTACGGTCGGGATATTCAAAAGTAAATTCAGCTTACCTGCAGCCGGATCAGAAAAATTTTGCCCTTGTGCAAAAATTTCAGGTCCGCGGGTCATAACCATTTGAACAACTTCAGGGGCCATTTTACCGGCCAAATAATGGAATTCCATGTAATTTACAAACGAATGAAGCGCTGCTGCACCTAGTCCGGTAACAAAATAATAAATGAAAAACCGTTTTGGGCCCCAAACACTTTCCAAAACCCGGCCAAACATCCATAATGCAAACATATTGAAAATAAGGTGCATCCATCCACCATGCATAAACATGTGGGTTACCAGTTGGTATGGCCTGAATTCGGGAGATTCGATATAATGTAATCCTAAAATTCGGGCAAGATCAATCCCTCTTAACTCAAGAATTGAGGTAGCAAGCAACATCAAAACATTAATGATAATTAAATTCTTTACTACCGGAGGAATAGTTTGTATGCTTGGTCTGAAATTGTGCATGTTATTCTGTTTTTGTTTCTGTTAACTTTTGGCTCCGACTTCAAGAATCGCACCAACTTTTAACTTTACACTTTTAGTTTTAAACTTGGCTTGCCAATGTAATCATTTTCATTAATTGTATGGCTATTCGGTCAAATTGTCATTTTAAAATTTTTTCAAAATCGTCGAGCGGCATAATTGCGAGCACTTTTTTCCCTTTAGGCGAAAAATTTGGTGTTTGGCAAGCAAATAAGTTGTCGATCAGTTCGTTGATTTCACCCGGTTTTAATGCTTGTCCATAAGGAATTGCGGATGCCTGGGACAACGATGCAGCTACAGTTTCTCTTGCCTTTTCCTGAAGATTAAGTGCCGAGTTTTTATATTCTTCGAGCAGGCTTTCGATAATTTCAACGGGGCTTGATGTGTTGAGTACACCAGGTGTTCCGTTGATGATGAATGTGTTTCCTCCAAATTCGCGGATGTCGAACCCTAGTGCTTTCAGGTCTGGCAAAATGCTGGAAAGTAGGGTTGCATCCGAAGCATTTAACTCGAATGTTTCGGGGAAAAGCTGTTGTTGACTGGCAACTTCATGATTATCAAGAATATGTAAAAGTCGTTCGTACAAAATGCGCTCGTGTGCACGTTTCTGGTCAATAACCATTAACCCCGATTTTACCGGCGTTAAAATATATTTGTTTTTAAACTGAACGGAACTGCGCGTTGTTTGCTGTTCTTCTATTTTAATCTGAACAGGTTCATCAACAGGCGGTTCAGCATTTACTCCAGTATTATTTTCCAATCCTTTATATAGCGATTGCCAGTTAGTTACAGTGGGTTTTTCATAAGACGTTTGTTGGTATGTACTTCCTGAATAGCTTTTAGCCTGCGCTTTTGTTTCGAATGGATTATACGTTGGGTCAACCTTAATTTCAGGAATATTCACTTCGTCAAAATGATGCAAAGGCATAGGAATATCGATACTTCCGGACTGGTCGAAATCGATAGATGGGACTACATTGAATTTTCCCAGCGATTCGCGCACTGAAGCATGTAGAATTTGCCAGATAGCCGATTCGTTCTCGAACTTAATTTCTGTTTTTGTAGGGTGAATGTTCACATCAATATCAGCTGGGTCGAGGTCGAAATAAATAAAATAAGATGGAATAGAGTCGGGAGGCAAAATTTTCTCGTAAGCTTGCATGATAGCTTTGTGAAAAAACGGGTGTTTCATAAACCGTTTGTTAACAAAAAAGAATTGCTCTCCAAAGGTCTTGCGCGAATATTTGGGCTGTCCGATAAATCCTGAAATTTTTACCAGTGTAGTTTCAGTGTCTACTGGAATCAGGTTTTGGTTAATGCTTTTACCGAACATTGAAACAATCCGTACTCGTTTATTGGTGTTGTTGAGGTCGTAAACAACCGATCCATTATGGTGCAGCGAAATTGCTATTTCAGGATTGGCCAATGCAATGCGTTGTATTTCGTTGATGATGTGTTTAAGTTCAGCCTGATTTGATTTTAGAAATTTACGCCGAGCAGGTACGTTGAAAAACAGGTTCTTAACCTGAAAGTTTGTGCCTTTGTCGCAATTTACCGGCTCCTGTGTAACGAGATGCGACCCTGAAATATGAATATAGGTTCCAAGCTCTTTATCATGTTCACGGGTGCGAAGCTCAACATCGGCAATGGCGGCAATAGACGCAAGCGCTTCGCCGCGAAAACCCATCGTACGAATAGCAAAAATATCGTTGGCCGAACGTATTTTTGACGTGGCATGACGCTCAAACGACATGCGGGCATCTGTGTCCGACATTCCACAGCCATTATCGATAATCTGGATGAGTGTTCGCCCGGCATCTTTAATGTTAACGGTAACCTGAGTTGCCCCTGCATCGATGGCATTTTCAACCAGCTCTTTTACAACAGATGCAGGTCTTTGAATGACTTCACCTGCTGCAATTTGATTAGCAACTGAATCGGGTAATAATTGGATAATATCTGCCACGTTTCGTTTTTCTGTTTCAGAATGATGGAACAAAATTAACAATTAAAAAATGAAGTGCCTAAAGTTCGGAGTATCTAAAGTTGGGAGTTGAAAAGAAGCCTCATGTTTTGGGCTACAAACTTCATGCTATTCATTTTCAAATTTTCAGATTCTCACATTTTCAAATTTTTTCCAAAAATTCTGAAACGTTTGTAAACTTTTCCACCCATTTTCTCCATTTCGGCACGTACTTTAGTGTTGTTTTCCAGTTCAAGGTGAGAATCGATTACTGTTTTACCCTGTTCATGAGCCGAAGCAATCATTTTTACTCCCATCATTACATCCAGTCCTTTGCTACGGTATATCGGATCAATACCACCTAGCAGGAGATTGAGCTGTTTGGATTTCCTTGCTGAAGCAAAGATTCGGAATATACCCAGGGGCAACAGGTAACCTTTTGATTTCCGGATACCTTCGCCGATATGAGACATCCCAACAATAAAGGCTATTACTTCATCTCTTTCATTTACTACGATTTTGATGAAGCGTGGATTAATCAGGAATAAATACCGGTTGGCAAAATCATCCATTTCGGCTTCAGTAAAGGGGGTAAAGCCAAAAATATCGGTAAAGGTTTGGTTAAGTAAATTCAGCACACGATGGATATAAGGCTTTACTTTTCGGCGCGAGGTGAATTCAAGAATCTTCAGGTCTTTGTTTTGATTGATTGCCCTCTCATAAATTTTTTGGTAAAATTCAGGAATTTCGCTCGGCACTTTTATTTGGTAAACAACCAGATCAACTTCTTTTGAATAACCTTTATTTGCTACTAATTCCGACTGGTAAGGAAAATTACAGTTTGATGCGATAACGGCAGGTTCGTTAAACCCTTCAATGAGAAATCCTTGCGGGTCTTTGTCAGAAAAGGCGAGGGGCCCGATTAACCTGTCGGTTCCTTTTTCCTTCGCCCAAGTTTCGATTGAACCAATCAGTACATCAGCAACTTCCTGATCATTCCATGTTTCAAAAAAAGCAAAACGGGCATTGTTTTCATTGTGTTTTGCATTGTACTTGTGGTGAATAATACCCATGATCCGGCCAACAACATCGCCATTTTTCCAGGCTAAAAGCAGTATGGTGTCACACGAATCGAACGACTTATTTTTCCTCGGATTGAAAAACTCCCAGTCGTCCATATAAATGGGAGGCACCCAATTGGCATGGTTCTTATGAATTTTGGCAGGTAAATGAATAAACTTTCGAAGATCTTTTTTTGTTTTGACTTCTTTAATTTCTACTTCGTGTAGGTTTTTGTCCTGGATAGATGTCTGCACCATTTCTTCTGGTTAAGAGTGAATAGCCACAAGCTTTTTATAAAGGGTCACAAGATATTCTATTTTTCTGACAGATTGTAATGGTTTTTTAATCGTTTTTAAACTGAACCGCTCAGAATTAAATCATTATTTAACAATGAGAATAGGTGTTTTATTCAATTCTTTAAAGTGTATCTTTGTGCATCGATAAAAAATAACCATTGAGTACTTCTGCAAAATATGTTGAAACGCCTTTGATGAAGCAGTATTATGCTGTCAAAGCAAAGCATCCTGATGCTGTTTTGTTATTCAGGGTGGGCGACTTTTATGAAACGTTTGGCGAAGACGCTATTCGGGCTTCGGGTATATTGGGGATTACCTTAACACGCAGGGCCAACGGTTCTGCCAGTTTTGTTGAATTGGCAGGCTTTCCGTATCATGCGCTCGACACCTACCTTCCCAAGTTGGTTCGTGCCGGCGCAAGGGTAGCTATCTGCGAGCAACTTGAAGACCCGAAGATGACCAAAAATATCGTCAAACGGGGTATTACTGAGTTGGTTACTCCTGGTGTTGCTATTGGAGACAATATTTTGGAAAACCGGGAAAATAATTTTTTGGCATCCGTCCATTTTGATAAAAAAATGGCGGGAGTTGCCTTTCTCGATATTTCGACCGGCGAGTTTCTTACAGCTGAAGGTTCATTCGAGTATATTGATAAGTTACTAAATTCGTTTCAACCCAAAGAAGTGCTTTTCCAGAAAGGCAGAAGCGCCGATTTTACAGCTTTGTTTGGAGGAAAGTTTTACACATTTGCACAAGACGACTGGGTTTATACTGAAGATGCGGCCAACGATCGCTTGATGCGCCATTTTGAAACAAAATCGCTCAAAGGTTTTGGCGTTCAGGAATTGAATTATGGAATAATTGCATCGGGTGCAATCTTACATTATCTCGATCTTACACAGCATAGTCAAATTAAGCACATAGTAAATCTTTCTCGTATTGAAGAGGATCGTTACGTGTGGCTTGACCGGTTTACTATTCGGAACCTCGAATTGTTTTCGTCGATAAATGAGGGTGCCAAAACGTTGGTGCAGGTAATTGATAAAACAATTTCGCCCATGGGCGCTCGTTTACTGAAACGTTGGATTGCTTTACCGTTGAAAGAAATTGCGGCAATTAATAATCGTCTGAACGTTGCTGAATGTTTTGTGAATGATACCAGCTTGAAAGAAGGTCTGGAAGAGCATATTCGCCAGGTGGGCGATTTGGAACGTATTATTTCGAAGGTTGCTGTTGGACGTATTAATCCGCGAGAAGTTGTTCAACTGAAAAATGCACTTCAGGCTATTGCTCCGATTAAAGAAATTTGCGATCGGTCAGCAAATCCTAATTTAAAACGATTAGCCGAACAACTAAATCCTTGTGAATCAATAAAGAATCGTATAGAAAAAGAAATCCATCCCGACCCACCCACCTTGGTCAATAAGGGCCATGTGGTTGCTTTGGGGGTCAATGCCGAGTTGGATGAATTGCGCACTCTGGCTTTTTCGGGGAAAGATTACCTTGCACAGATGCAGGAACGCGAAGCTGAACAAACAGGTATTTCAAGCCTGAAAATAGCTTTCAACAATGTTTTTGGCTATTATATCGAAGTTCGGAACACACACAAAGATAAGGTTCCGGCTGAATGGATACGAAAGCAAACTTTGGTTGGTGCCGAACGGTATATTACCGAAGAATTGAAAGAATACGAATCAAAGATACTAGGTGCAGAAGAGAAAATTCTGGCTATTGAAGCCCGATTGTTCAACGAATTGGTGGTCGCGCTGGCTGAATATATTCAGGCAGTACAGCTCGATGCGGCCATTATTGCTCAGCTCGATTGCTTGTTGTCGTTTGCTACAGCAGCTATTCAGTATAAATATTGCCGTCCTGAACTGAATGATTCGAAAGACATTATTATTAAAGGAGGTCGTCATCCGGTAATTGAGCAGCAATTGCCTTTGGGCGAGTCGTACATTACCAACGATGTAACATTGAATCAGGACGATCAGCAGATTATCATCATTACGGGACCTAATATGGCTGGAAAATCGGCTCTTTTACGTCAAACTGCATTGATTGTATTGATGTCTCAAATCGGCAGTTTTGTTCCTGCTGAAGCTGTCCAAATTGGGTATGTTGATAAGATTTTCACCAGGGTAGGAGCCTCGGATAATATTTCGCTGGGAGAATCAACATTTATGGTTGAAATGAACGAAGCAGCCAGTATCCTGAATAACCTTTCGGACCGAAGCCTGATTTTGCTCGATGAACTGGGGCGCGGAACTTCGACTTACGACGGAATATCAATTGCATGGTCGATTGTAGAATACATTCACGAACATCCGAAAGCCAAGGCCAAAACCATGTTTGCCACGCATTACCATGAATTGAATGAGATGGAAAAATCATTTGCCCGGGTAAAAAACTTCAATGTAACGGTGAAAGAGGTTAGTAATAAAGTCATTTTTCTGCGTAAACTTGTTCCGGGCGGAAGCAATCACAGTTTTGGAATTCATGTTGCCCGGATGGCAGGAATGCCACCATCAGTGGTTCGCAGGGCCGACGAAATTCTCGTTCAACTGGAAGATACACACCGAAAAGATGGACTCTCGAAACCTTTAGAAGGTATGGCTGAAAAAAGAGAGGGTTTCCAGATGAGTTTCTTTCAGCTTGACGACCCAGTTCTGAAGCAAATTAGGGATGAAATTAAAAACCTGGACATCAATCAGCTAACACCTTTGGAAGCGCTGAATAAATTGAACGAAATCAAGAAAATTACTGGTCTGGACAAGCCTTTCAAAAAATAAAGCGGAGAAAATAGTTTAAAGTTTTTTGGCAGTATTTGGAGAAAGAAAAAATAGGTATATATTTGCATCGCTGTTTTTAAAAGCACTAAACAGTACGTTCCAATCAGTAAATTCAGCAATTTACACCAGATTACAGGTATCAAAGCGTTCTGGATTTTATTCAGAATTTAATATGCGAGAATAGCTCAGTTGGTAGAGCATAACCTTGCCAAGGTTAGGGTCGCGAGTTCGAGTCTCGTTTCTCGCTCTTTTTAAAGGATGCCCGGATGGTGGAATCGGTAGACACGCAGGACTTAAAATCCTGTGGCCATTAGGCTGTGCGGGTTCAAGTCCCGCTCCGGGTACTTTTTAAAAAATCTGGTTTAATAATATTGCGAGAATAGCTCAGTTGGTAGAGCATAACCTTGCCAAGGTTAGGGTCGCGAGTTCGAGTCTCGTTTCTCGCTCGATAATTTTACAAAAGCGCTTCGTGAAATCGGGGTGCTTTTTGTTTTTGTAAGCATCGCAGATTCCCGGCATTAAAGAAGTGTTTTTAGAAACAGAAAAAATCCATTGGCAAAGAAAATTAACCCGACGAGGCCAATTCCCAGGCTGAGGTACCATACAGGTTTCTTTTTCAGAAGACCGGCAATAGAAGACAAAAGAATGGTGACCTGAAGAAAAATAACTGCCAATCCAAATTGTTTGCTATGTTCCTGACAATCATTCCTGTCTTTTTCGAAGGCTTCGGCTTTGGCCTTTATTGTTGCTTTTTCTTCTTCATATCTCTTTATTTCTTCTTTATAATGGGTAATGCGCTCGTCGTATTTTGTAAGGTCTTCCTTAGAATGAGAGGCTAGTGTCAGTAGCTCTTTTTGAAGCTCCAGATTGTCTTTTTGATTGCTGGTCAACGAACTTTTTATTCCTTTGGCCTGATAGAAGGCCCATTGGTCGGAAGCATTGGTTTGATTTAACAGAGCCCGGCTTCCATATCCTCCGCCTTTAAAAGTAGACAAAGTAGCAGCAACTGCAAATATTACCGTGGTCATTGCCAGGTAATTCATCCATTTTTCTTTCTTTTCTTCAGCCATTGTGGTATATAAATTTGTTTTACGAAATTGATTTTGTGAACAGGAATTAAGATACTAAAAATGAAAAGCGTCCGAAAAATAACTTTTCGGACGCTGGTGTATTTTACTTTTTTTATTTCTGATCGGTATCCCGAACTTGCCTAACCTTACTCCCGGGGTAAATTTTTAGCGCTTCTTCCAGAATTTTTAAAGAAATGGACAAATCTTCTTTCTTCAGTACATAGGCAATGCGAACTTCATCTTTTCCATAACCAGGAGTTGTGTAAAAACCTGAAGCCGGAGCCATGAAGATGGTTTGGTTTTCGTATTCGAAGTCGCTAAGTAACCAGGCACAAAACATATCGGCATCGTCGATTGGCAAACGGGCAACGGTATAAAAGGCACCCATTGGGATTGGCGAATAAACTCCGTTTATGCGGTTCAGCCCATCAACTAAAAATTTGCGGCGCTCCACATATTCTTCGTACACGTCGTGCAAATATTCTTTGTTGTTTTCGAGCGAAGCTTCGGCTGCGATTTGCCCAATTAGTGGTGGACTTAGACGCGCCTGACAGAATTTCATCACGTTTTTCTTCAGTGCTTTATTCTTGGTAATCAGCGCACCGATGCGGATTCCGCATTCGCTGTAGCGTTTTGATACAGAATCGATAAGAACAACATTTTGTTCGATGCCGGCAAGATGGAAAGCCGAAATATATGGAGCTCCGGTATAACAAAATTCACGGTAAACTTCGTCTGAGAAAAGATACAGGTCGTATTTCTTAACCATATCTCTAATTTGATTCATCTCACTCCGGGTGTACAAATATCCGGTTGGGTTATTGGGGTTACAAATCATGATCCCTTTGGTACGAGGAGTAATCAGCTTCTCAAACTCTTCCATAGGAGGCATTGCAAAACCCTCATTAATTTTTGCAGGAATCGATTTAATAACAGCTCCGGCAACAATTGCAAATGCAGTGTAATTGGCATAAGCTGGTTCAGGTACTATTATTTCATCACCCGGATCAAGGCATGCCAAAAAGGCAAAAGTTACCGCTTCCGAGCCACCCGAAGTGATGATTATATCGTCGGCTGTAACATCAATATTGAATGTATGATAGTACGCCGCCAGTTTTTCACGGAATGATTTGATTCCTTCACTTGGAGAATACTCCAGAATTTTCCGGTCGATGTTCCGGATGGCATCAATGGCGTTTTGAGGTGTTGGCAAATCAGGTTGTCCAATGTTTAAGTGATACACTTTTCGCCCCATTTCCTTGGCTTTGTCAGCCAGAGGAACCAATTTCCTGATGGGAGAATCAGGCATCAAATTACCTCGTTCCGATGTAATAGGCATATCTTAAGAATAAATTAACAGTAGGGGGGCAAATATACGATTATCAGTTTTAAATAAAAATTTAAAAAATTGGGAGGATGTGAAATTTTAACAGCTTAATAACTTTCAAATTCAAACTATTGGTTCGAAAATTATTTTGTTTTGGAGATTGCCCTTGCTGTTGGTGGGGGCCTTCCAGAAAAAATCATTGTAATTTATCATGTTTTTCAAATTCATTATAGGTTACTTTTGAAACATTAGAAATTAATTAAAACATTAAACGATGATTGTAGGTGTACCAAAAGAAATTAAAAACAACGAAAACCGGGTTGCATTAACACCTGCTGGCGTTGCCGAAATGGTTAAAAATGGTCATAAAGTATATGTTCAGGCAACAGCCGGGATGGGAAGTGGATTTGGCGATGGCGATTACGCGCATGCCGGGGCAACAATTCTTCCGACTATTGAAGATGTTTATGCTATTGCCGAAATGATTATCAAGGTTAAAGAACCTATTGAGTCAGAATATAAATTGATTAAACCAGAACAAATTCTGTTCACTTATTTCCATTTTGCATCTAACAAACCATTAACCGATGCAATGATAGCAAGTAATGCGATATGTCTGGCCTACGAAACTGTTGAATTGCCAGATCGTTCACTTCCATTACTTGTTCCAATGTCTGAAGTTGCAGGTCGTATGTCGGTTCAGGAAGGTGCTAAATACCTCGAAAAAACTTTCGGTGGTTACGGTGTTTTGCTTGGTGGTGTAGCTGGTGTACCCCCGGCAAAAGTATTGATTATAGGTGGAGGTATTGTTGGTACCGAAGCTGCTAAGATGGCTGGTGGATTAGGTGCTGACGTTACTATTATTGATGTTAGTCTGAAACGTTTGCGTTACCTCGATGATATTATGCCTGCCAATGTTAAGACATTGATGAGCAATGAATACAATATTCGTGATGCTGTGAGTACTCACGATGTAATTATTGGAGCTGTTTTGATTCCCGGAGCAGTTACTCCTAAATTGGTTACTCGAGATATGTTGCCTACCATGAAACCTGGAACTGTATTGGTTGATGTTGCAGTTGATCAGGGTGGTTGTTTCGAAACAACAGTTCCAACAACTCACGATCATCCAACATTTGTGATTGATCATGTTATTCATTATTGCGTGGCTAACATGCCTGGCGCCGTACCTCGCACATCAACCTTAGCTTTGACTAATGCTACTTTACCTTACGCCATCCAGATTGCAAACAAGGGTTGGAAAAATGCCTGTGTAGAGAGCGAACCATTACGAAAAGGATTGAATGTTGTTAAAGGGAAAGTTGTTTATAAAGGTGTTGCTGAAGCCTTTGATCTTTCCTACAACGATGTTCAGACAGTACTATAATCCTGAAGAAACCTCGCCAAAAGCGGGGTTTCGCTTTATGAAAAATTTGAGTAGCCGGATGTAAAAACTCCGGCTTTTTAATGTCAAAAGATTAATTCCTCGCATCAAGGTATCCGATCTTTTTAAAAAGATCGGATACCTTGGTTTTCGCAAGAGTGTTTTCTGCCAACAAAAAGTATATTTTTCCTATTTTTGCAGCTTCATAAAAAAGCAAGACAAAATATACTCAATTAAAATACCAAAAGATGGAAATCCCAAGCAAGTATAACCCTGCCGAAGTTGAAGACAAATGGTACAAATACTGGATGGAAAACAAGTTTTTTCATTCCGAACCTGACGAACGCGAACCTTATACCATTGTCATTCCTCCGCCAAACGTCACGGGTGTGCTGCACATGGGGCACATGCTCAATAATACCATTCAGGATATTTTAACCCGCCGCGCCCGCATGTTGGGCAAAAATGCCTGCTGGGTGCCGGGAACCGACCACGCGTCGATTGCTACTGAAGCCAAAGTGGTGGGCAAATTGAAAGATCAGGGCATTTCGAAATTCGATTTGACCCGCGAAGAATTCCTGAAACATGCCTGGGAATGGACGCACAAACATGGCGGAATCATCCTCGAACAGTTGAAAAAGCTGGGCGCTTCGTGCGATTGGGACCGCACGGCTTTCACTATGGACGAGCCTCGCAGCGTTTCGGTAATCAATGTATTTGTCGATTTGTACAACAAAGGACTGATCTATCGCGGGGTGCGTATGGTGAACTGGGACCCGGCTGCAAAAACAGCTTTGTCCGACGAAGAAGTGATTTTTAAGGAAGTACAAAGTAAACTGTACTATTTAAAGTACAAGATAGAAGGAGAAGATGGTTTTGTTACTATAGCGACAACAAGGCCAGAGACTATACTGGGAGACACTGCTGTATGCGTAAATCCTGCAGATGAACGTTTTTTGAGATTAAAGGGGAAAAGAGTACTTGTCCCACTAATCAACCGTTCAATTCCGATCATCGAGGACGAATACGTGGACATGGAATTTGGTACCGGTTGTTTGAAAATTACTCCGGCGCACGACGTAAACGACTACGAAATCGGATTGCGTTTCAACCTGCCAAGCATCGATATTTTCAATGACGACGGTACATTGAGCGAAAAGGCCGGTTTGTTTGTCGGCGAAGACCGCATGGTTGTCCGCGACAAAATTATGCCTGAACTGGAAGCTGCCGGCAACGTTGCCAAAGTGGAAGATTACGTGAATAAAGTTGGTTTCTCGGAACGTACGCACGTGCCAATCGAGCCCAAATTGTCGGCTCAATGGTTCCTGAAAATGGAAGAATTGGTGAAACCGGCGTTGGCCAACGTGATGGACGATACCATAATGTTTCACCCGCCGAAATTCAAAAATATTTACCGCCACTGGATGGAAAACATCAAGGATTGGTGTATCAGCCGCCAGTTATGGTGGGGTCACCGCATTCCGGTGTATTACCTGGCCGACGGCGGTTTTGTAGTTGCTGAAACCGACGAAAAAGCGCTGGCTCTGGCGAAAGAAAAAACCGGCAATGCTGCATTGACAATGGCCGACCTGCATCAGGATGAAGACGTGTTGGATACCTGGTTCTCGAGTTGGTTGTGGCCAATCTCGGTTTTTGATGGCGTTCGCGATCCTGAAAACAAGGAAATTCAATATTATTATCCAACCAACGATTTGGTAACTGCCCCGGACATTATTTTCTTCTGGGTGGCCCGAATGATCATCACCGGTTACGAGTACCGCTATCAGTTCCCGTTCAAGAATGTGTATTTCACCGGGATGGTACGCGACAAACTTCGCCGGAAAATGTCGAAATCGCTGGGTAATTCACCCGATCCGCTCGACTTGATTGCCACGTATGGCGCCGACGGTGTTCGCGTGGGCATGTTGCTTTGCTCGCCTGCCGGTGGCGATTTGCTGTTCGACGAAAGTTTGCCTCAGCAAGGTGCCGGTTTTGTAACCAAAATCTGGAACTCGTTCCGCTTGGTAAACGGCTGGGAAGTGGATAACAAGATTCCGCAGCCTGAACATTCGAAACTGGCCATCGCCTGGTTCCACGAAAAGTTTAGCCAGATTGTGGAGCAAACCGACGACCATTTCGACAAATTCCGTATTTCGGATGCGCTGATGAGCGTGTACACCACCGTTCGCGACGAGTTTTCGGGCTGGTTGCTCGAAATGGTTAAACCCGCCTACCAGCAACCTATCGATGGTAAAACTTATGAAGAACTGATCGACATTTTCGATGACGTACTGCGTTTCCTGCATCCGTTTATGCCGTTCGTTTCCGAAGAAATATGGCAATTGCTGAAAGAACGCAAGCAAGGCGAAAGCATCATGATTTCGGCATGGCCAAAATCGACCGGCTACGACGAAGACATGATCAGCCGCTTCGAAGATGTGAAAGAAGCCATTGCCGGAATGCGCACCATCCGTACCAAAAACAATATTCCGAATAAAGACCAGATCGAACTGGCTGTGATTCCGGGCGACAAAGGTTATGCGTCGGAATTCAATGCAGTGCTGGTAAAAATGGGTAATCTTTCGGCAATGAATGAAGTTTCGGAAGAAGTAAAACTGGCGGCTTCGTTCCTGGTGAAATCAACCACATTCTATGTGCCACTTGGTGCTACGATTGATGTGGAAGAAGAACTGAAAAAACTTCAGTCTGAACTGGATTACACCAAAGGATTCCTTGCTTCGGTTATGAAAAAACTAAGCAACGAACGTTTTGTAAGCAGCGCTCCTGAAGCTGTTGTGGCCACCGAGCGCGCCAAACAAGCCGATGCCGAAGCCAAAATAAAAGTGCTGGAAGACCAGATTGCTGGGTTGAGGTAGTCATTTGATAAATTGAATAAAACTGAAAGCCGATTCAAAAAAATTGAACCGGCTTCTTTTTTGAAACATAATGCCCAGTGACCATCTTCGTTATTTCAAACTCAACTCTGCGATCTAAGGCCTGCCCCTTTGGTTATCATTGGGCATGGCAGGATTTGTTTCTACAGATCATCTTCAGACGTTTGCCACTTAATTATCTAACCACTTTATAAGACTCGTTGATTCGCTAAATTCAGGATTAGCTCCTGCATTTTTTGAATCAGTATTTGCATTCCAATATTTCTTTCTATGACACATTGTCGTTAATGTGTTTTTTATGTTTTTAAAATATTGAAAAAGAAGTTCGTTGCAGACAAGAGACAGGAATAATTAGGGAAAACTCTTAATCTACAATACGAACTTCTGAAGTCTTGCTGTTTATAATTTAAATGTTAGTCCTATTTTTCCACCGGAAAAAGCATTTCCTCCTCCAAATTCGATATTAAGTCCTATTTTGTCGTTAAAGTAATAACGGCCACCAATCTGGGCGCCAAGACCTAATCCCGATGAATGAGACCCGTGGTAATCATCAGATGAACTCCAGATGTAAAATCCAACATTCAAACCTGCATAAAAATCCCAATTCTTCGGAATTTCCAATGCGTGGTTAAAGTGATAATTACCATTACCTGATATTCCAATAACATTATGACTGTAGTCATAACTATTGTAGTTGTCCTGATATTCACGGTACGAGAGTTCTCCTCCTACTGAAATATCTGGATGAACTCCATAGTCGAATCCTAAATAAACCGGAGTGCCCCATGAAGAAAAACCCAAGCCCGCGTTGAGCTGTGATTTACCTTTAGGTAATGCGTATTGCGCAAAAGTCAGGTAACTACATAGGATTAAGAGTATAGTAAATAATTGTTTTCTCATGTTTTTCTTTTCTTATTAATCTGGATGTTTTGTATAAATAGTAATTGATTGATAGTATATATTGAATTTTTGGCAAATGGGGAGAATTACTTTAATGTTCCTTGTTCAGCTTGATTTATCATTTGTTTATTTGCAGTTATAAATATTTCTACTCTACGATTTTTAGAACGGCCATCAATGCTTGCATTGTCAGCAACAGGTTCATCAAATGCCTTACCTTCAGTTTTTATTCTGGAAGTATTTATTCCATTAGCATTTAAAAATGATGCAACTGCGAATGCTCTTTCATTCGATAGCTTTAAGTTTATGTCGCGGGAACCGACATTATCAGTGTGTCCGTAAATTGTGACGTCGGTCTCGGGGTTCTCTTTCAATGAAGCTGCAAATTTGATAAGTGCAGCTTTTGAACTTTCGCTTAATGTGCTTTTTCCCGTCGGAAACAAAATTCCGCTGTTAAAAGTCACCTTAATGGCTTGTAAATTGTTGGCATCAGTTGTTGATTCAACTTGGGCATCAGCAATTTTTTCAAGTTCAGCTTTCTGTTTATCCATTTTTTTTCCAATCAGAACGCCAGCGCCAGCACCTACAGTGCCGCCTATGGCAGCTCCAATGGCAGCCCCTTTCCCCTTTCCGGCAAGGGCACCAATTCCGGCACCAAGGAGTGCGCCTCCTGTGCCGCCAATCAGACCTCCTTTAGTCGAGTTCTTTGTGGTAGAACAACTACCTAACAGCAATCCACCGCAAAGGGTAATTGCTATTAATTTGTTAAATTGTAGCATTGTGTTGAGTTTTAAAATAACTCTACGAATTTCTTTAGAATTATAAAAACTTCAATGCTTTCTTAATGAACAATGTCTAAGCACCAATCTATACAAAAACTTTACAAGTACTGTAAGTTGCTTATTGTCAGAAATAATAGCTAATGATACTTTGATGTTGCCAGGTTGTAAATTGAATATGTGAGGTTAATCTTAGTCGCAATATGGTCAAATTTACTTTCCACTGATAAATGAATTGATTTGAGAATTGATGGATTATTAACAAACAAAAAGTTACATTTGAAAGCAAAAAGTTGTGCAAATAGATTTTTTGAATTATTGGAATGTCGCTTAGGCATTCTTAATTAAGATGTTAGTAACCAAATAAAATGAGTGATCTTAAGATTTTGCTTGTCGATGACGAATTATTAAACCTTAAGTTATATGAAAAAATGCTTAAGGAACATAATTATTTAATAAGTCTTGCAATCAATGGTCAGGAATGTCTTGATCGGGTTAGCGAGGATATTCCTGATTTGATTATTCTGGATTGGAATATGCCTGTAATGAGTGGGATTGAGGCATTGGAAACCTTAAAAAACAATGATTTAACAAAAGATATTCCAGTATTGATGATCACTGGAGTTATGACTTCGAGTGATGATTTATCCTATGCAATGACTGTTGGTGCCATCGACTTCCTTAAGAAGCCATTTGATAAACAGGAATTGAATGCTCGTGTGAGAAATATTTTGCTTTTAAATAAATCGCTCAATGCGTTGAAAAATCAGAATAGTCTTCTTGTAGATAAAAACTTGTTTATCAACTCTTTGTTTGAGTGTATCCCTCATCCTGTTGTATATTGTTCTCTTGAGGGTGTTTTATTAATGTGTAATAAATTTTTCGAAGATCTTATCGGGACAAAGAAAACTGAACTTATTGGGAAATCAATTTACAGGTTTATTGATACCAAAGAAGTTGCTTTTAATGTTCAAAAAGACATGGAACTTATAAAAACCAAGTCTGCTTTAGCTTATGAAATAAATGGTTTTTCCCAGGGAAAGACCTATTTGATTTCTAAAAACCTTGTTTCTGATGTTCAGGATAGTCCAATAGGTATAATGACTGTTTTTACTGATGTTTCGGCAATTAAAAAAGCTAATGAAGAGCTTATTAATACTAAAAAAGCTGAAGTAATATCAGGCGCTATTAAATTGATGAGTGTGAACGATTTGAACTCAAGTTTGGTGAATGATGTTCAAAAATTACTCCCTCTGATGAATAAAGAAGGGCAGGCATTGATCCGGCAGATTGAAAATAAATACAAAATCACAATGAATAGTCAGTTTTGGAGCGATTTTGAAAGTAGGTTTGAACACGCTTTTGATACATTCTTCAAAATCTTACTTGAAAAATATCCTTTATTAACAGCTAATGAACGTAAATTATGTGCATTGCTTAGATCTGGTTTGTCGTCAAAGGACATTGCGATGCTTACTTTTCAAAACCACCAAAGTGTTGATGTTGCCAGGTATCGATTAAGAAAAAAGTTAAATCTTGGGAGTGATGAAAAACTGAATGATTTTTTGCTTGCCATCGATTAATGTATGAGATTAAGATATACAACTGAGGTATTTTTAATGTTAAACAAAAAACTGTATAATCTTAAAAGCAGATATCTAGGGTTAGAAAGTACCTGTTGTACAAATAGTGAACAAGAGGATGCACTGAAATATAAATATTGAAACGACTATCTGGAAATCAAATGCCAGTATTAAATACTAAAACCCCATTATAATCTATTTATGAAAAGTAAAAAAAACATTTTCGAACTTATACCACGAAGATTAATAGCTACAACTATTTTGATGGCATTAATCCTTATTTTAATTGTGGTCTTTATACTTAACCTGATTTCTGAAAAAAGCAGGATACAGGACGCCCTGGATTTATCGCAGAAAAACAGAGAACAAATTTCGCTCACTGAAAATGTTTCGGAATCGTTGGTGATTGTTGAGGCTAGATTCAAGGAATACTGCACTACATTTGACAAAACGGTTTTTAATGAGTATCAGCAACAGGTAAAAGTACTTGCAGAGAATATAGCTTTGATGCAGAGTACTTATAATCAATCATCAAGTTTAACTTCAAAAAAAATTGACAACATTCTTGATGAAAAAAATAAAGAAGCTGATATATATATGAAACTTCGGCAAATGACTGATTCATTGATTTTTTCGGTCGTAAATCTTCAGGAGAATCAGTTGGCATTAGGTAATATGGCCGGAAATTACACTGATTTGAAAATAGATACATTGAGTGTTACCGAAGCTAAAGAAATTCATAAAAAGGGTTTGTTTGGCAAACTTAAAAGTGCACTTGTTGGTGAAAAAGTTAAACAAAATGTGACCACCAAGTTGCGCGTTCAAACAAAAGATATAAGAAATACCCTTGCAAAACAGCATGAAACCGATAAAGCTAAGAGTACGGCTGCACGGTTTAATGTTCTAGCTCAAAAAACAGTTGAGCTAAAAGCCAGTGAATTAAACCTTATTGAGATAAATAACAATTTAATAGCTCAGATTCAAGGACTTGTTGAAAGCATTAAAATCGACATAAGAGAGCAGGAGGCAAAATATAACGATGTCTTTTTAAAATCGGTGAAACATTCAACTTTCTTACTGCAAAATATCCTGATTGCATTAATGGTTCTTGCTTTTTTACTTGCAATTTATATTTTGAAATTGGCCTATCGTAACGATAAGTTTCAAAACAATATTATATCATTGAATGAAAAAATAATGAAGGACTCAATTGAAAAGGATAAGTTTTATTCGATTGTAAGTCACGATATTATGAATCCATTTAATGCTTTGCTTGGCTTCAGTAAAATATTGAAAGATGCTGTGAAAGAAGGCGACCAAAGTGAAATTGAAGAATGTTCTGAAATTGTTCATCAATCAGCTAACCGAATTTCCAACTTATTGCACAATCTTTTGGTTTGGTCGAGAATGCAGAACGGGAAAATTCAGTTTTCAGCAAAAAAACAGAATATCAATCAGTTAATTACAGATGCGGTATCGGTTGTTTCTCCAATAGCTAAAAATAAAAGTATCTCTATTGATTTATCTATAGAGAAAGGTATAGAAGCTGAGGTTGATAGTAATATGATAAGTTCTGTAGTGCAGAACCTGATAACAAATGCCATAAAATTTACTGAAAGAGGTGGTGAAGTCAAGATTACAGCTAATACCGAATCGTCGAACCTAAATGTTGTTGTTGCGGATTCGGGTATTGGTATGAGCGAAGAGCAACTTCATAAATTGTTTAAACTGGATAAAACGTCTTCTGCAAAAGGGACCGATGATGAAACTGGCACCGGATTAGGACTTATCATTTCAAAAGAGTTTGTTGAAAAGCATAATGGTCGGATATGGGCTGAAAGTACACTTGGGAAAGGAAGTAAATTTTGCTTCTCTATTCCTTTGGTATAAAGGATTAAAGGCACTGGTTGCCAGGAATCACCTAATAACTAGTGCCTTTAAACTTTTAATCATCACCATCTACTTTCTCTTGGGTAAAAAAAGCTGCATGAACCGGGGCCGGGCATTTGCTTTCAAGCCCGTGAATGGCAGCCCAAATTACTTCGTTGAACTGGGCGTCTGGGATACGGTCTTCTTTGCTAAAATCGAACTTTTCACTCAGTTTTGATAATTTGCTGACATCCTTATTTTTTAGGTTTAAATCAATTTGGTTTGGTAACGATTTAAATGCCGGGTGATTTGCGGTTTTATCGAAGCAGCGCCAAAGTGGTTCGGCTGAAGCATCGTATTGGCTCATTGGGGGTAAACCTAAAACCAGTTCAATAGTACGAAGTGCCGACGATGTTGAGTACATGGTGTGGTCGACAAATCCTTGCTTTACGAATCCACCAGCTAAATAAGCTGTCGAACGATGGGCATCAACATGATCGGGGCCATTCTGTGCATCATCTTCAACAATAATAACTACGCTTTCGTTCCATATTGGTGAGTGACTCAGGTACTCAACAAATAATCCACAGGCAAGGTCATTATCTGCAGCATGCGCTTTCGGCGTTGGTTTGCCTACACGCAAACCTTCAGTATGGTCGTTTGCAAACCTTATTGTATTGAGTTGCGGAACCTTCCCAGCTTTCAGCATTGTTTCAAAGTCTTTTTTCCACATGGTGAAGCGTGATGTGTCGCGAATACTTAATTCAAATCCTGTATAGCCAGGCAAAAAATGATCGACCAATGCCGGAATATTGGCTTTGTATGGATCAGAAATAAATTCGCCATAACTACGGTACGAAACACCCATCCGTTTGCATTGATCCCATAAAAACACTTTACTATTTGCTATTTCACGTTCGGCTTCACCAGGATATGAACCTCCACGTCCGCCATAGCTGGTTGGCCAGTTCTTTTCGAGGTAGTCGGTTGCATAAGCTCCCATCGTCCAGTTATGTCCATCTGCGCTCACTTCACCATCAACATAAAAATTATCGAGCAAAACAAATTGTTTGGTAATGGCGTGTAGGTTGGGTGTCACTTTCTTCCCAAAAAGAACCAGTGTCGAGTCTCCGTTTCCTTCAGGAATATCGCCTAAAACCTGATCGTAAGTGCGGTTTTCTTTGATCACATAAAACACATATTTAATGGGCGACGGTTCGCCAACTTTCATCGGAATTGGGTTGCCTTCTTCTCCTGAAGAAACCATTTCCTTTTCTTTGTGGTAAGGCGTATTGTCGTAAACAGCTTTCGAAAAAATGCCAAGTTGCTGATCGTTAGGCTTTCCAAAACATTGCAGAGTTCCACGAAATAATCCACCAATATATTGAACTTTTATGTTCTTGTTGCTAAGCTCTTTGTGGTGTTCTACCTCTTCCTCTTTTGCAATTGGGCTTGGCCCGTAAGGATTTGCCTTCGATGTGATACCTTTTCCGTTTGCCACAAATACCGAGTTTCCAATTACCCGAACACTGGTTGGATACCAAGCTGTTGGAATAAATCCTTTACTGAAACTTTTCCCCGGATGACTAACGTCGAAAACGGCCAGGCAATTGTTATCGGCGTTGGCAATATAAAGAGTTTTTTCGTCAGTGCTGAGGGCAACTGCATTGGTAGTAGAACCCGATGGAGAATCGGGAAACAGTGCCGAATTTAATACTTCAATAACACGATTTTGTTCTGTCGAAATAACTGATACCGAATTGTCGTTGGCATTGCAAACAAACAGGTATTTCCCGTTTTTAGTGATACACAAATCGTTTGGATTATCGCCAACCGGAATCCAACCGGCCATTTGCTGTTTGCGGGTGTCGAACTTTACTACTTTATCGCAGCCCCAACATGTTGCGTATAACATCTTATTGTCAGTCGATAGAATGCAGGTATACCCTTCGCCTCCAAGCGAGAACTGAGATTTTACTTTTTTTTCGTTTAAATCGTACACATACAAGGAGTTGTTTTCTTTGGTAACAGCATACAGAAAATTCTGATTGTCATCAACTGCAATTCCGGCAATGGATATTTTCTCAGGCCATGGTTTGCCAATCGTTAATGTATCGTGGGTTAAAAGCTTGTTGTTTTTAACCTGAAAACGAACGATCCAATTGTCGTTTCCTCCTGAGGCGTACAAGTATTTTCCATCTTTGGAGAATGTTAACCCGAGCCAGCTTTTTTTCATGACTACCGAGTCGAGTAATAGCATTTTTTCTGTATCAATCAGGTGAATTCCCTGATCGCTTTGTCCGTTGTTGGTTACTGCAAGAAGTTTTCCGGAAGGGGAAACAGCCATATTTAATGGCAAATCACCTAAAGGAATAAGTCTTCCAACAGGTGAAAGCTTCCATCCATTAGGCAGTGAAACCCGTGTTGTTTCAATTTCTTTCAGTGTTTGTCCTGGAACCTTAAAATTCAGTATAAGAATCAGACTTGAGATAAGTGAAACAAAAGCTAATTTTTTTATTAAATGATTCATGTTGGTGGTTATTAACTAAATTAGATAACTGCTATTTAATTAGTTCTTTTTGCAACGCTTCGAGCGATTTACCTTTGGTTTCGACATACATAAATTTTACGACGAAGAACTGAAGGAACATCATCGCAGCAAAAAACAAAAATGGATATCCGCCTGATTTCTCTGCCATTACGGGGAAGGTCCAGGAAACAACAGCCGCCATGGTCCAATGCGTAAAACTTCCGAGCGCTTGTCCTTTCGATCTGACTGAATTTGGGAATACTTCGCTGATATACACCCAAATGACGGCTCCTTGCGAAAATCCGAAAAAAGCAATATAGCCTACTAATAGCCAAACCAGTAAGTATTGATGACTGTTAGTTAAAAAGATAAATGCCACACCAGCCAGAGAACTGGCCGTTCCGATTGATCCGATGAGCAGCAAGAGTTTACGACCAACTTTGTCAATAATAGTCATAGCCAGCATGGTGAAAATTAAATTGGTAGCGCCAATGGCAACACTTTGCAAATCGCCCGATACCTTATTGAACCCAGCTTGTGCGAATATGTCATTCAGGTAATACAACAAGCCGTTTATTCCCGAGAGTTGATTGAACATCGCAATTGATACAGCTAGGAAAATTGGGTAGCTGAATTTTTTACTGAAAAGAATTTCTTTCCCTTTCTGTTTTTCAGTTTCAATTGATTCCTGTATTTCAGCAATTTCTTTTTCAATGAATTCTTCGCCTGTAATTTTCAGAACCAACCGGGCTTCATCAATAAATCCTATCTTAATTAACCATCGTGGACTACGAGGTATAAAAAACAAAGTGACAAAAAATAATATGGAAGGAATTGCCATAACCCCCAGTTTCCATCGCCATTCGGTTTCTCCAAGTTCGAAAAGCCCAACAAGATAATTTGAAAAATAAGCCATCAGAATTCCTAAAACCACATTAAACTGGAACATCCCAACCAACCGGCCCCTGAATCTGGCTGGCGCAATTTCCGCAATATACATAGGCCCAATTACTGAGACACCTCCAACTGCAATTCCTCCCAAAAATCGAAAAAGTAAGAGCGACATCCAGTTGAACGAAAAAGCACACCCAAGCGCCGAGATGGCATAGAATGCTGCCAAATAAAACAGAACCTGACGTCTGCCATATTTGTCAGCCGGTTTACCAACTACTAATGTTCCGATGATGGTACCAATGAGGGCTATGGCAACAGTAAAGCCGAGCCAAAACTTATCCAGATTGAAAAGTTTTTCCAAAGCAGAAGTAGCTCCTGAAATTACAGCGGTATCGAATCCAAAAAGAAATCCCCCAAGTGCGGCTGTAAGTGTGATGAAAATCAGTCGTTTGTTAAGAGCCATTTTGTAAAAATTAAGTTAGTGGTTCTTGTCAAATTTAGTAAATAATGCTTTTGTGGTTGGTAATTTAGTTGTTTAAATTTCTCAAAATTTGGGTATTTGTTAAAAGAAGTTAAATATTGTCACAGTCGTTTTTTTACCTCAATTCAGAATAAGGGTAAGTTTAAGTTAGACTGTTTTATTAGTGTATTGCGGAATTTTTTTTCATAAGTTTGTTTTGGTTTTAAAACTTTAGGGGATTAGAACTTTGAAGGGCGGGAGAAATCCTTGCCCTTTTCTCTTTTTGTGAATTCTTTTGTTTTGAGCCTGACAATAATCCAATTCGTTCTGGTTATCTTTGCAGGAAAGTACAAATAGTTTAAAATTCTAAATCAAACATAAAGAATTATGACACTGATAAAATCTATATCCGGAATTCGTGGAACAATTGGAGGTAAGCCTGGCGAAGGTTTAAGCCCGCTGGATGTGGTAAAATACACTGCAGCATACGCACAATGGGTAAAACAGCAACATCCCGGGCAGACAATTACAATTGTTGTTGGTCGTGATGCCCGTATTTCAGGAAGAATGGTAAAATCGCTTGTCGTTGCAACACTTTCAGGTATGGGTTGCATGGTTGTCAATTTAGGTCTGGCAACCACACCAACAACCGAAATTGCAGTGAAAGAAGAATCGGCCCAGGGTGGCATTATTTTAACAGCCAGCCACAATCCGAAACAATGGAATGCGCTTAAATTACTTAACCAGGATGGAGAATTCCTGAACGCAGCAGAAGGCGCTAAGGTTCTTGAAATAGCAGAGCAAGAAGCTTATCAGTTTTCTACGGTTGATGAATTAGGCGAGATTTTCAAAAAAGACTATACAGATATTCACATACAACAGGTTCTTGATCTTGATTTAGTTGATGTTGAGGCTATTCAAAAAGCGAAATTTAAGGTTGCAGTTGATGCAGTAAATTCGGTTGGAGGAATTGTCATTCCTAAGCTACTAAAAGCTTTGGGTGTAAAGGAAGTTGTTGAGATTAATTGTGCTGCAACTGGCCATTTCGCCCATACACCTGAACCATTACCTGAAAATTTGGTTGAAACATCAGAGATTATTAGGGAATCAGGTGTTGATGTTGGTTTTGTTGTCGATCCGGATGTTGACCGCCTGGCAATTATCAGCGAAGACGGCTCAATGTTTAACGAAGAATATTCGCTGGTTTCTATTGCCGATTATGTGCTGAGCCAAACTCCGGGCAATACAGTGTCGAATTTGTCGTCGTCGCGGGCGTTGCGCGATGTCACCGAAAAACGCGGTGGAAGTTACTCAGCAGCCGCAGTTGGCGAAGTTAATGTGGTTGCCAAAATGAAGGCAACGAATGCTGTGATTGGCGGCGAAGGAAATGGCGGAATCATTTATCCTGAATCGCACTATGGCCGCGATTCGCTGGTTGGCGTTGGTTTGTTCCTTAGTCTTTTGGCAAAATCGGGACTAAAATGTTCTGAATTACGCAAAACCTATCCCGACTATTTCATCTCGAAAAATAAAATTGAATTGACTCCAGGTATTGATGTGGACGCAATTCTTGTGAAAATGAAGCAAAAATATCAGCACGAGCAGGTTACCGATATTGATGGTGTAAAAATTGATTTTGTCGATCGCTGGGTTCATTTGCGCAAATCGAATACTGAGCCAATCATTCGGATCTATGCTGAAGCTCCATCGATGGACGAAGCCGACCTATTGGCACAAACCATAATTAAGGATATACGGTCGTTGATTGAATAATGCAATTGTTAACCACAAAGGACACTAAGTCAGCACAAAGAACACAAAGTTTTGATTATGTGTGTCTTGTCATTAGTATCTCTTGGTGTCCTTTGTGAAAACAACTTTGTGTTCTTTGTGGTTAATGATTTTTATAAGCATTAGCTCCGGCATCCAGAAATTGTTTAAACGATTCGATGTTAAGGTCGTACGCACGGGGCGAAACGAGCAAATTCCCGTCCGAATCGAGAATCACATAATAAGGCTGCGAGTTGGTATTGAATTTTTCCGTTTGAATCTCCGTATTTTTCTTACCCAAAAGCTTTACCTGTTTTCCTGATTTGTTGGTATACCATTCGTTTTGTGGCATTTCAATCATTTTGTCGTCGACATAAAGTGCCACCAAAACAAATTTTTCTCGCAGGCGTTTCAATACTTCCGGGTCGCTCCAAACGCGGTTTTCCATTTCGCGGCAATTGGTACAGCCGTGGCCGGTAAAGTCAACAAATAGGGGCTTTTTCAGCTCTTTCGAAACTTTTAGCGCCTGATCAAAATCGAAATATCCTTGCAATCCGTGCGGCAATTTCAAGCGGTCAGCATATTTGGGTTGTTCCGTAAGGTTTCCTTTGGCTACAAATGTTCCACCCCCTTGATTTTCGCGAACAATGGCATTGATGTCAAAGTCCTGTGTCTCGGTTGGCGGCAACCAGCCCGAAATAGCTTTCAACGGCGCGCCAAAAAGTCCGGGAATAAGGTAAACCACAAAGGTGAACGTGGCTATAATCAGCAACAAGCGAGGGAATGATTTCACAACAGGATAGTCGCTGTCGTGCGGGAATTTGATTTTCCCAAGCAAGTAAAAGCCCATCATGGTAAAAATCACAATCCAGAATCCAAGATAAACTTCGCGGTCGAGGATTCCCCAATGATACGTTTGATCGGGAACATTCAGGAATTTAAGGGCAAAAGCCAATTCAATAAAACCGATGACAACCTTTACCGAGTTGAGCCATCCTCCTGATTTAGGCATTTTGTTCAGCCAGCTTGGGAAGAATGCAAACAGCGTAAACGGAATCGCAAATGCCAGCGAAAAGCCGAGCATACCAACCACCGGCTTCAGGATTTGACCACCAACAGCCTGAACAACAACAGTTCCAACAATTGGGCCAGTGCATGAGAACGATACCAGTACCAAGGTAAATGCCATGAAAATGGTTCCAATAATTCCGCCCTGATCTTCGTGTTGAACGCTTTTGTTGATCAGCCAGCTCGGCATTACGATTTCGAAGTAGCCAAAAAACGAAGCGGCAAATACGACAAATATCAGGAAGAAAAGCACGTTTGGAATCCAATGTGTACTAAGCCAATTGCCAAAGTCGGCGCCAAAAAGAATGGATATCAGCACACCAAAAATCACGTAAATGGCAACAATTGAAACGCCGTAAATCAGTGCCTGAACTTTTCCTTTCGAGCCACTTTTCATGAAAAATGATACGGTCATTGGGATCATCGGGAACACACAGGGCGTAAGGATTGCAAGCAAACCCCATGCAAATGCCTGAATGAAAAACCACCACAACGAGCGGTTATTTCCCGAAAATTCGTCGTTGCTGGCTGTTGGTTTAAGCTCACTTTTTGTTTCAGGAACAGTTGGTGATATCGTTGTATTTTCCTGAACTGGTGCGCTTAAGGAAGTTTCATGCGTAGGTTTCGCGTCTTGCTTTACTTTGGCAGTTTGTGTCGAAGCAGAAGGATTGGGTACCTCGAACGCGAATTCAGCTTCGCCCGGGATGCAGGTTTCTTCGTTGCAAGCCTGGAAATTGATTGTCCCGCTTACAGTTACAGGTTTCGAATTGGTCAGTTTTATCTTTTGAACGAAAGTCGCCGTTTTATCGAAGTATTTTACCTTCATTTTAAACATGTCGTCGAACACTTCTTTAGGCGTTGGTTCCGACGCTTTTCCGTCGAGCTGAATACCTTCAAGCTTTGCAAACACGAATTCGGTTGGCATAGGGCCGCCATCGGGCAAATGTTGCGAATACAAGTGCCAGCCATTGTCTATAGAGGCAATAAATTGTAACTCTGCCGTGTTTCCGCCGGTTATTTTGGTTTTAAATTCCCACTTTACAGGAGTTTGTATTTGCGCCTGAGTAATCAGGACACCTAAAGTAAAAAAAATAAATAGAAACGTTCGTGAAATTATTTTCATATTGAAATATCTAAATATTTACTTCGCAAAGGTAACGATTGGTTTAAAAACTTGTTTAGTGTTTGTATTTCGATATTTATAATTTTTGTTAACAAATTTACTTCAAAAGTAGAAAACTATAAGTTGACATTTCTACATAAAATAATGTGTTAACAATTGTTTGGGATATGCGGCCTGCATATAATGAGTGTTTTTGTACATTTGACAAATCCTAACAAACTAAAACAACACCTGAATATGCGCTTTTGCTTATTGTGCCTCCTCATTTTAATAAACGTTTACTCATACTCAACTACTAAAAAGAGACCCGAAACAAAAGGAGCTAAACCTATTTCTACATTAACCAAGAAAAATCTCGACTACGTTTTACATGTAAAAAAAGCCACAAGCACCATTAAGCTTGATGGTAAAATTGACGAACCGGCTTGGGTTTCGGCTGAAAAAGCCAAAGATTTCCATTTGGTGCTTCCGGTTGATACCGGTCTTTCCAAATCACCATCGGAAGTTGTTATGACCTACGACGATAAAGCATTTTACCTGGGAGTTACTTTTTTCGATACAGTTCCGGGAAAGCGAATTGCTGAGTCGTTCCGGCGCGATTTTGTATTCAATAACAACGATAATTTCCTGGTTTTCTTCGATACTTTTTTGGATCAGACCAATGGTTTTTCCTTCGGAAGCTCTGTTTCTGGGGCAAAATGGGACGGCACACAATCGAATGGAGCTGCCGTTAATCTCAATTGGGATTGCAAATGGGATTCAAAAACGGTTCAATATCCCGACCGTTGGGTGACCGAAATGCGTATCCCGTTTCGCTCCATACGTTTCCGCTCGGGAACTGACAGGTGGTATGTTAATTTCAGCCGGCTTGATCTGAAAACCAACGAAAAATCGGCATGGGCGCCGGTTCCGCGCCAGTTTGCTACGGCTAGTCTGGCTTATGCAGGAGTTTTGCAATGGGACAAGCCTCTTCCAAAATCGCGGATGATGTTTTCGGTGATTCCATACGTTTTTGGAGGAGTTTCAAGAAACTACGAGGACGGCTCAGCAACCAAATACAGGGAAGATTTCGGGTTCGACGCCAAATTGGGAATTAGTACATCCATGAACCTCGATTTAACCTACAACCCTGATTTTTCCCAGGCTGAAGTCGATCAGCAGGTTACCAACCTCGACCGGTTTGAGCTGTTCTTTCCTGAAAAGCGACAATTTTTTCTGGAGAACAGTGACTTGTTTTCGAACTATGGTTTTGCAAATGTCACCCCGTTTTTTTCGCGACGAATTGGACTCGATGCACCCGTTCTGGCAGGTGCGCGTTTGAGCGGAAAGCTTGATAACAACTGGCGGCTGGGTATCCTGGATATGCAAACCGAGAAAACCGGCGATCAGTTGTCGCGCAACTTTATGGTGGCGTCCCTTCAGCGTAAGGTTTTCTCCCGTTCAAACATTGGATTGATACTTGTAAATAAAGAATATGCCAATGAACCCGGAGTACAGAATTTCAACCGAGTAGCCGGTATCGACTATAATTTGGCCAGCGCCAACAATGCCTGGAGTGGTAAGCTGTTTTATCATAGGTCGTTCAGTCCAGAAAATCCTGATAAGCAGTATGCCGAAGGCGCTTCGCTGGTTTACAATTCCCGACGGATTCATGCTGCCATGTCGCAATCGAGTGTTGGCGAGAATTATCGAGCCGAAACTGGTTATGTACGCCGCACTGGATACAATCTGCTGAGCCCTGAATTCAGTTTTCTTTGGGTACCCAACCGAAAAGTTGTAAGTCATGGCATTGTAACCACTGCAAACTATTATTTCGACCCCAATTACAACCAGATGGATCACGACTTGTCGGCTATGTACAAAATTGAGTTTAAAAACCGCGCTATCCTGGATGCCGGAATTAAAGATTATTATACACTGCTTATACAGGATTTCGACCCGACACACATCAGCAATTCGGTTCTTGCCAAAGGAACAGACTACAATTACCGGGTTGGGTTTATCGATTTTTTTTCGGACACACGAAAACTGTTCAATTACACGGCCACATTTACCAAAGGAAGTTTTTACAATGGCCAGATCACTTCGTTCGAAGGACATGCAACGTACCGCTACCAGCCGTACTTGAATATGACCATGAATTTCTCGTACAACGACATTAAACTTCCGGGGAATTTTGAACATGCCCGTTTTTGGCTACTTGGGCCCAAATTCGACCTGACTTTAAGCGAAAAAGTTTTCTTTCAGTCGTATGTTCAATACAACGAGCAAATCGACAATATGAACATTAACCTGCGCTTTCAATGGCGGTACAAACCTGTTTCTGACTTGTTTATCGTTTATACCGACAACTATTACACCGGGAACTGGACCTCGCGTAACCGGGCATTGGTTGTAAAGCTGTCGTATTGGTTTAACTAATATGGATTGATACTTAAAATTTTTCGAAAACTCCCAGCCCGAATAATGCAAAATCGTATTTAACCGGGTCATTCGGATCGAATTCGCGGAGCTTTTGGGTGATTTCTTCAACAGCGCGCCAGTCGTTTTGTGTGCGGGTGAGCAGGCCCAGTTTGCGCGACACATTTCCGGTGTGAACATCGAGCGGAAGCATCAGTGCTGAGGCAGGAATTTGCTTCCACAGACCGAAGTCAACTCCCGATGTGTCGGTTCTGACCATCCAACGCAAATACATACACAATCGTTTGGCTGAGGCACCTCGTTGTACATCCGAAACATGCTTTTCGGTGCGGTGTTCGTGTTCCAACTCAAAAAACACTCTTCTGAAATAACCAAGAGCGCTAAAAACAGAGTTTTCGCGTTTGTATCCTTCGGTAAAAACCGTTTCCAGCCCGTCGTGTTTCTGATAGATATTTTTTAATGCTTTCAGAAAATAGACGCAATCCACGCCATTAAAGGTGCGGTGTTTGAAGTCGAAGAAAATATCCCAATCCTGTTCTTCGGTGGTCATTAAATACTCATAGGGATTATTCTGCATCAGCGAAATCAACTTGTGTGCATTGCGGATAATGGTTGGTCGTTGCCCCCAGGCAATGGTTGCGGCCAGAAAGCCAGCAATTTCGATATTCTCTTTGGTGCTAAATAGCGCTGGAATTTGAATAGGATCAGTTTCAATAAATTCAGCTCGATTGAAAAGCTGTATCTTTTCGTCGAGAAACGACTTTATATCTTCCGGCGAATAGATCATAGGTAGGCTTTGAATACTGAAAATTGTTCTAGGATTCAATCAGCCCATCCTTCATACGGATGATGGCATCGCTTTGAGCAGCAAAACCTTCATCATGTGTCACAATTACCAGTGTTTGATTGAATTGGTCGCGCAAAGTAAAGAACAGCTGGTGCAAATCTTCGCGATTTTTTGTGTCGAGGTTGCCCGAAGGTTCGTCAGCTAAAATTACCGATGGATTGTTGATCAAAGCGCGGGCAATAGCTACCCGTTGACGTTCGCCTCCTGAAAGTTCGGACGGTTTATGGTTGAGCCTATGCGAAAGTCCTAGAAACTTTAGGTATTCACGTGCCTTTTGTTCTGCTTCCTTTCTTTGTGTTTTAGCAATATAAGCCGGAATACAAACATTTTCGAAAGCTGAAAACTCAGGTAGCAGGTAGTGAAATTGAAAAACAAAACCAATTTGCCGGTTGCGAAAATCTGCAAGCTGCTTTTCGTTCATTGTCGAAATGTTCTGACCATTGATGAGTACATTTCCTGAATTTGGTCTGCTTAATGTTCCGATAATTTGCAAAAGCGTCGTTTTGCCAGCACCGCTTGCTCCAACAATCGAATATAGTTTTCCGGCGGGAACTTCGAGGTTAATTCCTTTCAAAACCTGAAGATCACCGAATGATTTGGTTATATTTTCAATTTTTATCAAGCAAAAATTTTTTACGCGAACGAATTTTATATATTCGATCCGCTATCTATATTACTTGCAGCCTTTTCTGCTTCTTTCGATACTTCAGTTTTTACATTGTTGACTTCGGTTTCTATGTCGCTTGTATGATTTTTTATACCTTCCTGAATATCGTTACTTGCTTCTTTCACCGTTTCTTGAATGTCGCTTGTGTGCTTGCGAATGCCGTCCTGAATATCGTTTTTTACGTTTTGTATAGTTGAGCGGATTTCGTGGATTTCATCACCAAGTCCACCGCCACTTTCGTTAAGTTCTCTCTTTATTTCGTTGGTTGCCTTTTGAAATTCCCGCATAGCCTTTCCCAAGGTTCGCGCAATTTCAGGAATTGACTTAGCCCCAAAAAGCAACAGGAAAACAAAAATGATTAGTACAATTTCTCCTCCACCCATAGCGTGTTGTTATTGATTAGATAGTTGGTCATTTTTCAAAACTCAGCAAATATACAAACTTGTTTACAACAACCTTGTTAATGAGATAAAAAGTAAATATCCGAAATACGAGTATTCGCGTTTCCAAAAAAGACATATTTTGTCAATATTTGTCTTCCAAAAGGTTATAGTCAAAATAAAATGAACTCTGAATCGTTTCCAAATTGGTATTGTTTTATCTGAAATGATTCATAAATATATATATGGAAATGGTACAACGAATACTAATACTTTTACTACTCCTGATGTTTTCTCCGAGTTTTTATGTAAGTGCCAAAAGTGGCAATTACTGCTATCAAAATGCAGTTTTTCGTGATGAGATTAAATCAGTACAGATGTTTCGTGAGGGGAATGTATTGTCTAGTCCGGTATATGAATTAGCCTCTGATACAAAACTTTTGTTGAAATTCGATGATCTTTCGGAAGAAGTAAAGAATTATTCATATACCTTAATCCATTGCGATGCGAATTGGAACGAGTCGTATATTCAGCAAAACGAATATCTATCAGGATTTCCTGATAACCCGATCTCTGATTATGCGCCCAGTATAAATACAATTGTTAAGTACATTAATTATCAGCTTGAAATACCAAATCAGGATTGTTCTCCCAAATATTCGGGAAACTATGCACTGGTTGTTTTCGAAAATAACAATCGTGAAAATGTTGTTTTGATTCAGCGGTTTTATGTTATTGAACCTAAGGTTAGGATTGAAGGAGTTGTAAAAAAATCTACTTTTGAAACGTTTAATGGTGAAGATCAGGAGGTTGACTTTAAGATAATTAATGAGCAGCTCAAGTTGATGAATCCGCGTGAGGATATTAAAGTAGTTTTGATGCAAAACAGACGGTGGGATAATGAGATATCTAATCTTAAGCCAGCTTATATTCAGGACAATGTTTTAGATTACAATTATGATAAAGAAAATATATTTCATGGGGGTAACGAGTTTCGGTATTTTGATATTCGAACTACTCGGTTAAATGGCGAGAATGTTGAAAAGGTCACATTTATCAGGCCATATTACCATATAACCCTTTTGCAAGATGAAATTCGGGGGAACAAGAAATTTATGCCCTATAAGGAGATGAATGGAAATTATACAATTGAGAGCCAGGACCGTGTAAATGATGCTGATACTGAGTGCGATTATATGTTTGTACATTTCTACCTGAAAATGTCAGCACCTTTGATGGGCGGAACTGTTAATGTTTTTGGTGCACTTACTGGTTGGACGGCTAATAAATCGAACGAGATGAAGTGGGATTTTAATGAATCGGCTTATCATTTATCCATGTTACTGAAACAAGGTTATTATAATTTTCAGTACATCTATGTGCCTGATGGTGCCAAACAGTACGATTCGGTCAACCTGGAAGGTTCATTTTATTTAACAGAAAACGATTATCAGATTTTTGCTTATTACCGCGATATTTCGAGTCGTTACGACCGTCTTGTAGGTTATGTGTCTTTAAATTCTACCGTAAAATAAAAATGTCTGATATTTTTTGTATTTACCTCACGATTTTCAATGGACTTTCTTCTTTTGCGTAAGGTAATGTAAACGAGAATGTTGAACCCATTCCTGGTTTTGATTTAACAATTAGTTCTCCGCCTAAAAGCCTTACGTAGTGTTGCGCTATTGAAAGTCCTAAACCAGTACCTTCATAATCCCTGATGGTACGGTTATCCAATTGGTGGAACCGTTCGAATATTCGATTTTGGTCCTTTTCCGAAATCCCGATTCCCGTATCGCGAACGTAAAAATAGATGCTGCCCGAATCTTGTGCCTGGTAACCAAATTCTATTTCACCAATTTCAGTGAATTTTATGCCATTGTCAATAAGTTTATGAAGAACAGCCTGCAACAGATTTTGATCGGTAGTAATTGAAAACTTTGGATTTGAGTTTTCACAGTTTATTTTAAGTTTGACATTCCCTTTTTCCAGTAAATCCTCGTTGAATTCTTTGTAAAGCATTACCATCATATCGTTGATCCGACAAGAAGCTTTTTTCACAACAAGTGTGTTACTTTCAATTTTAGAAAGGCTGATCATGTCGTTTATAAGAGAAAGCAACAGTTTGCCATTGTTAATAATTATTTCAACAAATTTATTTTTCTCATCATCATCAAAATCGGGCGATCCAATCATTCTTGAGAATCCAATAATTGCATTCATTGGTGTTCTGATTTCGTGCGAAATATTAGCCAGGAAAGCTGTTTTTAAACGGTCGGCCTCTTCTGCTTTATTTTTTGCTTCCTCCAATTTAAGTTCAGCCATCTTTCTCGTTGTTATATCCCTGGCTAATGATATTACCGAATTTTCATTTAAACGAACGATTCGCATCTCAAATAGAGCCGATCCTCCTTCAATTTCGAGGGCATATTCAATGGTTTCGATACTGTCAAATTCGATGCAATGCTGAATACATTGATAAATTTTGCTTGACATTTTCTCTGAAAAACCAACTTCAAAAATCGAGTTCCCAATAATATCGTCAGGCTTAATTTTGAGCGCTTCTGTAGCTTTAAATACAAAATCCATATAAACTCCATCCTTGTCGATTATAAAAAACAAATCGGGTATGGCTTCCAGTAAAACCTGATATTTGTGTTTACTTTCTTCCAGTTCTATTAATTGCTGGTTTATTTTTGTTTGATCTGCAAAAAGGCTTATTATGTGATTGTTCGGTAATCTTATGATGTCGACATCAAAATATTTATCAAGTCTTTCCAGGTAAAAAGAAAATTGAGTTTTCTGCGAAAAAAGGTATTCTTTGTTCCAGTCAAATGCACCCCTAAATACTTTGGGTAAAACATCATTGGCGTTTTTATCCTTTAATTCCCGTGAAGTTATTTTAAACAGACGTTCAAAAGCGAGGTTTGTTTTTTTGATCAAAAGATATGTTGGTGTTCCAATATCGTCGGTTATAGCCTCCATTAGCACCATCCCCTGCGGTAAATTTCGGGCAGCTTGATTAATTAGTTGTTCTGTATTTTCTTTTTGCTGACGTAAAGAATTGATTTTGTTCTGGAATCGGAACGACAGAAGTAAAGTCAGCAAGAAGAATGCAGTAAGGGTTATAAATGGGTTGAGATATATTGATTCGGATTCCCATTTAAAATTTAATACAAAATTAAACAAGTCTGCCTGTTGGGCGTGTATAAGTAAAGTTGCAAAAGAAATACCTCCAAAAATGATTAAGTCTTTCTTTTTGTCGCTGAAAATCAGAAAGTAAAACATAAATGCAATTAACAACCAAAGCGTATATGGAACCGACTGGTGATTGGGAATAATTGCAATTGAATTGGATATAAAAAACAGGTAAGGAATAACAGGTACAAGTAAAAACACCTTAACGGCCCAGGCATAGCTTATTTGCCGCAGACCATAAAGTGCAACTCCAAAAAGGATTATTATCGAAATATCGCCAGGTAAACAAACGTTTGGCGAATTTCCGATAAGGTCTTTCAAAAACAATACAAGTCCGATAAGTACTCCCAAAACTATAAATACATGGAACCCAATGACTTTGAAAATGTCACTTTCCCCATCAAAATTATAGCGGTCGGAAATTGATTTAACAGCGGACTTTAGCATGAAACGGTGACAAGTTTTTATGAGGCACTAAATATAGTAAAATTTAGTTTCTCGTGTTGTAATACAAAAATTATGCGTTATTGGAAAGGTGATTTTTATTAGGGTTTAAATTCCTCAGGAAGTATAGTTTTGCCTAGAAGAATGGAAAAATGTCAATATAACACTTTAAAGTATGTCAAAAGGATTTTATAATGTGCCTGTAGCAAAGAATGAACCAGTGAAGAGTTATGCACCAGGTTCGCCGGAAAGGGCTGAATTGAAAAAAGAAATAGCTGAGTTAAGATCAATGGAGGTTGATCTTCCTATGATTATTGGAGGTAAAGAAATTAGAACAGGACATAAAGTTCGAATTTTCCCACCTCATAATATCAAACATACTCTAGGTTATTATCACCAAGGAGATTCCTCTCACGTACAAATGGCTATTGATGCAGCTATGGCAGCTCACAAGCAATGGAATTCAATGTCATGGCATCATCGGGCATCAATTTTTTTGAAAGCTGCTGAATTAATAGCAGGTCCATACAGGGCGAGAATGAATGCAGCAACTATGCTTGGCCAATCGAAAAATGCTTTTCAGGCTGAAATTGATGCAGCTTGTGAATTAGCTGATTTTTTCCGTTTTGGTGTTCAATGTATGACAGAAATATATAAAATGCAGCCCGAATCGGCTCCAGGTATTTGGAATTATAATGAATTCCGATCGCTTGAAGGCTTTATTTTTGCATTAACTCCGTTTAATTTTACTTCTATTGCTGGTAATTTGCCGGCTGCTCCTGCGATGATGGGTAATGTTGTTGTTTGGAAACCATCGAAAACAGCAGTTTATTCCGCTGCCGTAATTATGGATATTCTTCGCGAAGCTGGCTTGCCTGATGGGGTCATAAACCTGGTGTATGTTGGAGGCCCGGCCGCTGCTGATGTTATTTTCAATTCTCCTGATTTTGCAGGAATCCATTTTACTGGTTCAACCGGAGTATTTCAGGGAATGTGGAAAACTATTGGCGAAAATATTCATAAATACAAATCATATCCAAGAATTGTTGGCGAAACTGGCGGAAAAGATTTTGTTTTTGCTGATCCAACTGCTGATCCGCAGGCGTTGGCAATTGCTTTATTGCGCGGAGCTTTTGAATATCAGGGACAAAAGTGTTCTGCAGCATCCAGAGCGTATATTCCACGAAGTATCTGGAACGAGGTCAGTTCTCGTTTAGGAAACGAACTGGCAACAGTAAAAATGGGCCCGCCCGAAGATTTCACTAATTTTATCAATGCTGTAATCGACGAGGCTTCGTTCGATAAACTTGCCGGTTTTATTGAAAAGGCTAAGAATGATGCAGATGCAGAAGTTATTTTTGGTGGAAAATGTGATAAATCAGAGGGTTATTTTATCCAACCAACGGTTATTCTTGCTAAAACCCCTGATTATATTACAATGGTTGAAGAATTATTTGGGCCTGTTTTAACCATTTATGTCTACGAAGACGAAGAAATGGATAAAATGCTTGATATTCTTGATAATACTTCAATTTACGCGCTTACCGGAGCTATTTTCTCTCAGGACCGATACAGCATTGAGCGAATTGCAAAACGTTTAAACAACGCTGCCGGTAATTTCTATATCAACGATAAACCAACTGGGGCAGTTGTTGGTCAACAGCCGTTTGGCGGTGCCCGTGGCTCAGGTACAAATGATAAAGCTGGATCAATATTTAACTTCTTACGTTGGACATCAATTCGAACAATAAAAGAAACTTTTGTTTCGTCAAAGAGTTACACTTATCCAAACTTTGCTCCGGATAAAGAATAATCATTTTAATGCAAAAAGTGGGATGAAAATTTTCGTCCCACTTTTTTTTTGGTTTCGAAAGCTTTACTTTTGTTCAAAATTATTGCTATGAACGCCAAAGTTTTAGTATTTAAGATTATTAGTATATTTATTAATAAATATACGGTTTCATTAGCCGCGTTTGTTGTCTGGATCATGTTTTTTGATGACAACAACTGGCGTCAGCACCAAAAAAACCTGAAAGAATTAGCACTGCTTCAGGAACAGGTTAACTTTTATAAACACAAAATTGAAGACGATAAACGTCGGTTATATGAGCTTCAAACCAATGATGAAAACCTGGAAAAATTTGCCCGTGAGCAGTTTTTTATGAAAAGAGCTAATGAAGATATTTATGTAATAGTTGAAGAGAATTAGTTTACTTACCTTTTATTCCTTTCTTTGAGTTGTTTCTATTATTTATTAAGAATTTGGTTTCTAGGTTTTTATCTCCTATTTCTGTTTGTTTGAATAAAATTTACTAAAATCATTTAATGTTCTTTTGATTAACCGTTGAGAATTCTTATATTTCTTCTATCAATAAATAAGAATGAAAATCAACACTAATATATTCAAAATTGAATCAAACCATGTAACTCCACGGCAAGGCAATATTCTTATTGCTGAACCTTTTTTGCCCGGGAGTTATTTTAACCGTTCGATTATTATTTTGGTTTCGTGTAACACCGATGGCGCTGTTGGGTTTATTTTGAATAAAAAGGTCGATTTCCCGATTGATGATTTATTAACTGATTTTCCTGAATTTGATTCGGATATTCACATTGGTGGGCCGGTGGGGACTGACTCTATTTATTTTATCCATACTCTGGGAAAATCAATTCCTGGTAGCCTTCATGTGAAAGAAAACTTGTATTGGGGAGGCGATTTTGAAGTTTTAAAAACTCAAATCAAATTAGGGATTGTTGATCGTTCACAAGTACGATTTTTTTTAGGATATTCCGGATGGTCTGCCGGTCAGTTGGAAGAGGAGATCAATGAGAATTCGTGGCTGGTTGCTGATTCTTTGATTGCCGACCTAATGAATAATGAAGAAGAAAATATGTGGGTGCAGGCTGTCAGGTCGATGGGAGGAAAGTACTCTATGTGGGAGAATTTTCCTGAGAACCCTTCACTTAATTAATTGTGAACTGCTTAAATAGTTCATTTATCTTTCGGGTGATGTTATTGAAATACCTTTTTCCGCCAATGCCAATTATCCAGCGAATTCCATGAATAGCATTTACAGTAAAAATTTCATCGGCTTTGCTTAATCGATCAATGGTTATTGCTTCATCTTCAGAATAAAACAGCTTAAGTTTGTTGCAAATGTCTGTGATTAGGGGTTTTGTAATGTCCTCATAGGCTCCACTATTGCCCGATACCCCCCTGACGGTTGTTCCGCTAATTAAATAAATATTTGAATAGGGAGTTTCAAGAACAAAATCAGAGGTACTAACAATCAGAAATTCGTCAATTGTTGTTTTTCTGCGGAAACTTTCGGCTATTTCCCAATATGGAGTAGACCCCAGTGTTATTGTTGACAATGATGAAGCGGGCTTTTGAATTTTATCGAAAATTTCCGCGAAAAGTCCTTTTTCATTTAATTCAAAATCAGTAGTTTCTGTGGCTTCTGAATGTATAGTATAGCTAATTCTTTTTTCTAAGAATTTGAACGACAAAGAAACTTTGGCACCCAAAAAATGTTTGTTTTTTGTTAAAGTTCGTTCCATTTGTCGCTTTAAATTTGCCCCATCATTTTCAGTGAACTCGGGAAAGCTTTGGCTGAAAAGTAAGAGCTTAAGTTTAATGATTTCGAGTGTCTCTTTAAAAAAAGGGAAGTTGGTACGAACAGCTCTGAAATGTTCAGTAAATCCAGGTGATTGTGTTTCCTGAAATGAAATGTTGAATTCGTCAAACGTTAAGAATATACCGTTTGTCAAAATAAATTTTCCTTTCTCCATTATAGTCAGGATGATAAATTCAGAACTAAATTAAACGAAAAAGTTTGTCAAGAAATGTTTCTAATAAGGGTGGATTTACAATAACTGGAAAAACAAAGCCAAATAAAGCGCCCAGAAAATGCGCATCATGAGCCACATTGTCTTTTTGTTTCATGCTCATTTGGTATGAGTAAATGAGGTAGAGTGCTGCAAAAATAATTCCTGGTATTGGTAGAATCATAAAAAACAGGATTTTATTCCAGGGATCAAAGAATATTGCTGCAAACACAATTGCAGCAACTGCCCCTGAAGCTCCTACTGCATTGTAAAAAAAATCGTTACGGTGTTTAATAAGTGCATATAAATTCGAAGCAAGGATGCCTCCAAAATACAAAAGGAAATAATAAAGTATATGGTTATTCCCAAAATATTCCTTGAAGTAGGATTCGATAGCCTCTCCGAAAGAATAGAGGACAATCATATTTACGAATAAATGTTCCCAGCTGGCATGAATAAAAGCATGGGTTATAAGCCGGTGATATTCATTTTTATGAACTATCTTACTGGCATTGAACTGAAGCTGATCCATGAGCTTAGGTGAATTAAATGCTGCGTAAGATACAGCTACAGAGATGATAATGAGAATAATTGTCATGAAGCAGATTTAAGTTAATGTAAAATTCGGTAAACCATTTCGCGCTGTAGATCGGCCGGAGATGCAGCATTATTGCCAAAACCTTTTGATCGCATATCGTATTCGCGCAATATACTTATAACCTCAACAAGTTTTTTTATGTTATAGTTTTTTGCTGCTACTAAATATGTTTTTACAAAAAATGGATGTACCTGCAAAACTGAAGCTACATTGTTTTGTGACTTATCTTCTAAAAAGTGGTAGGTCAGTATTTTAGTAAAATACGAAAACAGAGATGAGATAACCACAGGAACCGGGCTTGATGCAGGATTTGCTCCAAAGTAGTTGATGATGCGGTTCGTTTTTAAAAGATCGCGCTCGCCTAATGCATTTTGTAGCTCGTAAACATTGAATTCTTTGCTTATCCCAATGTTTTTTTCGACATGATCAGGTGTGATTTGAGTTCCCTGGGGAAGCGAGATAATTAGTTTATCCAGTTCATTAGCGACTTTACTTAAATCGGCTCCCAGGTATTCCGAAATCATTGCAGCTGCCTGAGGCGTAATGGTATAGTGCTGGGTTTTTAGGTAGGAAGAAATCCAGGTAGGAAGCTGATTTTCGTAAATTTTCTTTGACTCGAACAAAACTCCTTTCTGTTCAATAAGTTTCGCAAAGGTTTTTCGTTTGTCAAGGGTTTTGTACTTATAGTTGATAACCAGTATGGTGGAGTTTAGCGGATTTTTCGCATAAGGTTCCAGGTCCTCAATTTTTTTGATGTTTTGCGCCTCACGAACAATAATTACCTGATAGTTCGACATCATTGGGAAACGGCGGGCGTTTGCCATAATCGCATCTGGTTCAATATCTTTACCGTAAAGAACGGTCTGGTTGAACCCTTTCTCTGCATCGGTTAAAACATTGTCGGTAATGTAATCACTGATTTTGTCAATGAAATAGGTTTCTTCGCCCATCAGAAAATAGATGGGGTGATATATTTTTTTCTGAAGGTTACCAATTATTTCTTCGTAAGTCATTTTCTTACTGGCAGTTAAAATTTAAGGTGTTTTACCGATTCTCCGTTGTTTCGTATTTCAAGTAGGGCCTCAATACCTGTTTCAAGGTGTTCGTGAACAAAATTGTTAGTTACAATCTTGTCACTGGCTTCGGTTTTTACTCCGGTAGAAATCATTGGCTGGTCGGATACCAGCAATAATGCTCCTGATGGTATTTGATTGTAGAAACCAACAGTAAAAATTGTTGCTGTTTCCATATCGATTGCCATTGCGCGCGATTTTTCAAGGTATTTTTTAAAGCGTTCGTCATATTCCCAAACCCGTTTATTAGTTGTGTAAACAGTACCAGTCCAGTAGTCGCGGTTGTGGTTGCGAATGATGTGAGAAACAGCCCGTTGCAGGTTAAAAGCTGGAAGTGCAGGTATTTCTGGCGGTAGATAGTCGTTACTTGTTCCATCGCTACGAATGGCCGCTATTGGTAAAATAAAATCGCCGAGTTGATTTTTAGGTTTTAACCCTCCACATTTGCCAAGAAAAAGTACTGCTTTAGGATGGATTGCGCTTAGTAAATCCATAATGGTTGCTGCATTAGGGCTTCCCATCCCGAAATTTATAATTGTAATTCCTTCGGCACTCGCATTTGGCATATTCTTATCTTCGCCCAAAATTGGAACGTCGAATTTTTTGGCAAACATGTCGACGTATAGATTGAAGTTTGTTAACAAAATAAGGTCAGTAAAATGATCAAGAGGCCGGCCTGTATATCGGGGCAGCCAGTTTTCAACGATTTCTTCCTTTGTTTTCATAAATTAATTGCCTAAAATTCAAAGTTTGAAACGACTAGTGTAGAATGCAGGTGAACTTTATGTATTCCGAACTTTATGCACTCCAATCTTTATACTATTTTTACAAAAATACAAACTTTGTTGGCATCGTCATGCAAAAATTAAACTTGCCCGAATTTTCTTTCAGAATAAAAACTGAAGACGATAAAATGTTTATTTTCGATACGCTTCGGAAAAAATTTGTCCGCTTAACTCCTGAAGAATGGGTCCGACAGAATTTTGTGCAATTTCTTATTTCAAGAAAAAATTTTGCATTTTCTCTTATCGCAATTGAAACAAGCCTTAAAATAAACAATAATCAACAACGAGCTGACTTGGTTGTATATAACCGATCAGGTGTTCCATTACTTATTGCCGAGTTCAAAGCGCCTGAAGTTAAAATAAGTCAACAAACTTTTGATCAGATTGTCCGGTACAATATGCAGCTAAAAGTCCCGTTTCTCGTGGTTAGTAATGGGCTTAATCATTATTGCTGCCAGATAAATTATTCGGAGAACTCATATACTTTTCTCTCAGATATACCTGATTTTAAAGATATTCTGTTGTGAAAGATCGTGAATGTCCCTCAGTAGCTGAAGTTAAATATCAATTACTAATGGATTTCCCTTGTATCAATCTTATTGTTGCTTTTTCATTATAACTTCCATTCGGGCTAAAGCTAAATCGAAGTTGTCGGTAATGTTTGAAGGTCCTATTAAAGCAGGAACTCCGCCCTTTTCAAGCTCTTCTCTAACTTCGGGTTGAACACCCGACAAAACAATCTGAATTCTTCTCGATTTTAGGTCTTTTATTGTTGCCTTCAGGTTTCGCAAACCAGTTCCGTCGATAAACGGAACATGGCGCATTCGGATAATAACAACTTTTGATGTATGACTAATATCTTTCAGTGTTTCTTCGTATCGTCGTGCTGCAGCAAAGAAGAAAGGACCACTAATCTCGAAAATCTCAACTCCTTTCGGGATGTCGGCATAATTTTCAAGTGTATCTGATTCACTTTCAAGAGAGATGACTTTACTTAAATTCGACATGCGTTGCATAAATAACAATGCTGAGAGCACAACTCCCACTTCAATAGCGACAGTCAGGTCGATGAAAACCGTGAGTATGAATGTACTTAGTAGGATAAAAATGTCGTATTTATGGCCTTTCAATATTGAAAAGAAAGTCTTCATTTCGCTCATGTTGTACGAAACAACAATAAGTATTCCTGCTAGGCAAGGCATAGGTATAAGTAGAGCCCACTTACCAAAAACAAGCATGATTAACAAAAGAGTAACCGCATGAATTATCCCAGCAATGGGCGTACGTCCATTATTTTTTATGTTGGTTGCGGTACGTGCAATGGCTCCGGTTGCTGGTATTCCGCCAAAGAAAGGAGTAACAATATTTGCAACTCCTTGCGCGATAAGTTCTGTGTTCGACCGGTGATTGCTACTGATCATACCATCGGCAACTACGGCTGATAGCAACGACTCGATAGCACCAAGCAGGGCAATGGTTAAGGCAGGTTGCATATATTGTCCCAACTGGTCGACCTGAATGTGTGGAAATGTAAGTGAAAAATTACTTGGTATCGACCCAAAAACACTTTCAATAGTATTTACATGTACACCGGAAACAGCTACAATCGTTGTCATTACTATGATAGCAATAAACGATCCGGGAATTTTGGGTATAAATCGTCCTGAGAAAACCGAGATAATTATTGTTCCAAGTGTAATTAGAAGGGCAGAAGGATTGAAATCTTGTATTTGTTGAAAATATACTTCCCATTTCCCAATAAACTCAGCCGGGAGTTTATCGATAGGTAATCCAAGTGCATCTTTTATCTGGGTCGAGAATATAACAAGCGCAATTCCACTGGTAAATCCCACGATCAACGGGTGTGGAAAGAATTTTAGTATTGATCCCAAACGAAGGAATCCAAAAGTGATGAGCATTATTCCTGCCAGTATGGTTGAAATAATCAGCCCATCGAAACCATATTTTTGAATGATTCCGTAAACGATAACTATAAATGCACCGGTTGGGCCTCCAATCTGGACACGGCTACCGCCTAGAAGTGAAATGATAAAACCCGCAATTACAGCTGTAATAATTCCTTTTTCAGGAGAAACGCCAGAAGCAACGGCAAAGGCAATTGCCAATGGCAAGGCTACAATTCCAACAATTATTCCGGCAAAAATGTCGTTTGTTAAATTCTTATTCAGCAAACCTTTTTTGTAAAGACTCCATGTTTTTGGGAGAAAAATTGGTTCCATTACGTTTTAAATTTTGAAGGTGCAAAAGTATAAGCTATTTTAGCTGATACTTGTTTTTTGAATAATTATTTACTGTTTTTTTACAATATCTTTTGAAACATCAACTCGTTTTTCCAGCCATTTAATGTTCGGCGCCATTCTTTTTTTACTCCAACAAGCTCAAATCCTACTTTTTTAAATAAGTGAATGCTGGTAATATTGTCCTCGGTAATGTTGGCATAAAGTTGGTGCATTCGAAAATAATCAGAGGCATAATTGCAGAGTAATTCCAACGCATTGGTTGCATATCCAAGTTTCCGGTCATTTTTATTATGGATCAGAATCCCAACACCAGCCCTGAAATGAAATGGATCAAAATCGAACAAATCAATTGCTCCCACAGGAATACCATCCAGGGTTTCAATAATCATCCGAATCTGTTTGCTTTCGTATATATCGCGTTGAGAATCTTTGATGTATTTTGCCAGGATATATTTCGAGAATGGTTCGAAGGTATTGCTAACTTCCCAAATTTCTGTATCGTTTTCCCATTCAAATAAAATGTCAATGTCTTCGGGTTCGAGGGCACGAAAACGGATTTTGCCGTATTCAAGTTTTATTGAATTCATGATTGTCCTATTTTTCTCCAAGCTTTTAACACTATTTCCAAATCGGTAGAAATTCGATAGTCTTTAGCGTACAGTATATTTAGTTCGTCTCTTTTCTTTTGCGTAACTGTTTCAGAAAGAACTGACGCTGGTGATAGAATTCCTGGCTTAATTACAGGGAGGTGATTGTTCGATCCGCAGCAATAACCTACCATACTTTTTTGCCCTGAAAAGACCGACAGTAAATTCTTGTAAAACAAAGATAATGAGAATATTTTCGAGATAACAAATGGAGATAGCAACAATAGAATAATTGATGTAATTAAATCGAAGATACGTTTATTGCGCTTATTTTTTTCTTTTAATATGGAATTTATGTGAACAATATACATGTCGCCGGCTGTAGATATAGAATTACTTCCAATTATTGAAAGGCTTTCAGGCGGAGCAATTTTGTAATCAATATCCAAATCATTTAATTCCAGCATAATGCGGATAATCTCGTGAGATTGAATGTCTTCTGAGGAAAAAATGAGTTCGTCAATCTTATTAATCCTGATAATTTCCTGTAGCTGATTCATATTTCCAAGATAAAAATGCTGGTGCACCGATTCATTTGGAGAAACATATCCGGTAATATCAAACTTCAGTTCTGATTGGGCAATTAAACCTGCAATTCTTGCCGATTCTTCTTGCGCAGCTACAATTGCAATGCGTTTCTTTTGGTCAAGTTCAAATCCTGATAGTTTAAACTTATTTAAAGCGTAACGGTATAATGGTAATGAAATAAATGCCCAGGAAGAACCAAGCAGCAACAAAGCCCTGGAGTATCGTAAGGTCTCATCAATCAATGAATAAAACACCAAAATAGATATTGTACCCCAAATTAGTCCTTTAAATATTCTTTTGAATTGGATGTTTTTACGATAACCACCATTAATCCATATACAAAAAAGCCAGATAAGAATGTAAGTTGAAACAGCAATATGCAAATAATCAGGTGGATAATATCCACGTTCAAATTTGTAATTTTCCCATACGGGCAGTATAATGGCAAATCCAGAGTAAATTACGAAGGCATCGATTACAGGAAGCATAATCGCATTAAAGAATCTGACTGTAATAGATATGAAAGCCCTAAAATAAATAGCTATGTTGATTAGAAAGGCGAAAAGGCGTGCATTTCCTTTTGAAAAATGTTTCCCGGCAAAAATAATCATAGCATTGTAAAAAACCTTAACGTAATTAATGCTGCCTTTTTTAGTGCTTTCACCTTTATAATGAATGATGGTAGTATTGGGGAAGTAATAGTTTTTGTATCCGCCAAGTGTAATTCTGTACGATAAATCAATGTCTTCGCCATACATGAAATAATCTTCATCGAGTAACCCAATTTTGTTGAGTGTTTCACGTCGTAAAAGCATGAAAGCTCCGGCTAAAACTTCAATTTCATGTATTTGATCATTATCAAGATATCCCAGGTGATACTTTCCAAATCGTTTTGATCGCGGGAACAGGCTCGAAAATCCGAACATTTTCCAGAATGCAACTTCGGGAGTCGGTAATCCTCGTTTCGATTCAGGCAAAAATCTTCCTTTACCATCAATCATTTTAACGCCAAGGGCACCAGCATCGGGGGTTTTGTCCATGAATTCAACAATTTTCAGGAAACTGTCCTCTTCAACAACTGTATCGGGATTTAGGAGCAGAATATATTCGCCTTTGGCGACTTGGATTGCCTGGTTGTTTGCTTTCGAAAAACCCACATTTTCTTTGTTGGCAATCAGGGTTACCTCAGGAAATTTTTCCTCGACCATTGAACACGAACCGTCAACTGAGTTGTTGTCAACAACAATAATCTCGGAACTAAGCTTTTCTGCTGCTTTTAATGTTGAGTGGAGGCATTGTTCCAGAAAGTATTTAACATTGTAGTTGACTATTACAACAGTTAACTTCATCTTTTTATACATTTACCGCATTAACGAGTCTTCAAAATTCATTCGGTTTAGTATCGATCGTCCCAAGGTTACCTCATCGGTGTATTCAAGTTCGTCGCCAATAGATACGCCTCTTGCAAGGGTCGATATTTTAAGGCCGTGGTTTTTCAGTTTCTTATAAATAAAGAAGTTTGTGGTATCGCCCTCCATGGTTGTGCTCAATGCCAGAATTATCTCGTCGGTGTTTCCTTCCTCAACACGTTTAACCAGAGATTCAATTTCCAGGTCTGAAGGTCCGATACCATCCATAGGCGAAATTATTCCTCCCAGAACATGATATAACCCCTTGAACTGCTGAGTGTTTTCAATCGACATTACATCCTTGATGTTTTCGACAACACATATAATCGCAGGATTTCTTGATGAATTTCCACAGATACTGCAAATATCTGTATCTGAAATATTATGACAAATTTTGCAGTGTTTAATTTCATTTCGGAGTTGAATGAGGCTGTTTGCAAAAAAATCAACTTCCTGAGCATCTTGCTTGAGCAAATGCAAAACCAAACGAAGGGCCGATTTTCGTCCGATGCCCGGAAGTTTTGCAAATTCATTTACCGCATTTTCAAGAAGCCGAGAAGGAAACCGGTCGATATACATAGATCGAAATTTTTTACAGCCCAAATTTAATCAGCGATTTTGAAAATTCGGAACTGGTGTATTTTTTTACTGACTTATTTCATCAGATATTTAGCAACAGTTGAAAGTACATCATCCATACGTATTGGTTTTACTAATACTTCGTTGCAACCCGATTCGAGGCATTTTTGTTTGTCTTCGACCATAGCATAGGCTGTTTGAGCAATAATTGGTAAATTCTGGTTGCTTTTTCGTATCTGTTGCGTAGCATCATAACCGTTAATTTCAGGAAGCTGTATGTCCATTAAAATAAGATCAATCTTCGAAGTTTGGTAAAGCTTCAAAACATCTATACCGTCTTTGGCCCAAACGACGTTTGCCCCAGTTTTATGTAAGATACTGTATAAATACTCATAATTGTATGGAGTATCTTCAGCAATCATGATTGTAAAATCTTTGAAATTATATCGTATGGATTGGGTTGGTTTGGGTTTGGATGATTTTACCATCGGAATTTTTATTTTATCGTATGGGATGGTTAATAGGAATGTACTTCCTTCACCCTCGATAGACTGTACTGTAATATCGCCGCCAAGTAAAATAGCCAGATCCTTGCATATCGATAACCCAAGTCCTGATCCCGAATAGTCATATTTGCTTTTATTTTCGGATTGTGTAAAGCGTTTAAATATGTTTTTTATTTCAGAAGAAGAAATACCATTCCCTGTATCTGATACATAAAATCGAATTTTATTTTCGCTTACTATTTGGTATCCAATTTCTATATGTCCACGTTCGGTGTGGTGCAATGCATTGATAAATAAGTTGTTTATTATTTGTTTTAACCGAAGCGTGTCGGTGAAAATGACATCATGGTGTGCTTCTGTCGGGGTATGAAAAATCAGGTTAAGATTTGGTTTATTTTTTCGTTTTATAAAATTATGATATATAAGTTCCAATTCAGCAAAAAGTTCACTGAGTTCACAGGCTTCTTTTCTGATTTTGAGTTCATTGGCTTCAATTTTCGAAATATCTATGATGTCGTCAATTAACCGAAGTAAGGATTGACTGTTTTCTTCAATAATCTCTGAATACTTTTTTCTTTTTTGCTGAGAGAGATTTTCATTTTTCAAAAGTTCGGTAAAACCAATAATCGAATTAATTGGCGTTCGAATTTCGTGACTCATATTGGCAATAAAATTGTTTTTGTAATTGTTTGCCAGTTCTGCGTCTTGTTTAGCCTTTTTTATATCTTTTTCTATTTTTTTCAGGTACGATATGTTTTCTGCAATTTTAACGTAATGAGTTATAGTCCCAAAAGCATTTTTAATTGGGGATATACTGGCGAGTTCCCAATAGAATTCTCCAGTTTTCTTACGGTTCTTAAATTCTCCTTGCCATTCGTTCCCCGAGCTTATGGTTTTCCAGAGTTTTTCATAAAATGCAGGTGATTGAAATCCCGATTTCAGTATACTGGGCTTTTTACCAAGTATTTCCTGATCTTTCCATCCGGTTATTTTACAAAATGCAGGATTGAAAAATTCTATATAGCCATTTTTGTCGGTTATGAGGACTGATATTGGGCTTTGCATAATGGCCTGATAAAGTTTCTTATATTCATCTTCCGATTTCTTTTCTTCAGTAATATCACGATGTGTTCCAAGCATACGTATAATCTGTCCATTCTCATTTCTCAATGCTGTTGCTCTGCTCCTTATCCAAATGTAGTAGCCGTTTTTATGCTTCATCCTAAATTCTGCTTCATATATCCTTTGGTCGCCCTTCATGAAATTATTGATAAATAAAACCATTCTGTCCTTATCTTCTGGATGCAGAAGGTTTTCCCAAACCACGATGTTGTCCTGAATCTCGTCAGGATAATACCCAAGAATGGCTTTCCATTTTCGCGAATAATAAGTTTTCCCGGTTAAAACATAAAAGTCCCAAACCCCGAGGTCGGCAGCCTCCATAGCCATTTCGTAGCGTTTCTCGCTTTCAATTAGTTTGGCTTCAATGTCTTTTTGTTCGTTAATGTTCCGAAGTATGAGTAAAACAGTTTGAGCTTTTTCAGAAGAATTAATTTCAAAAGCGGTGGATAATTTCCACCAGTTATGAGATTGGTTTTTCGAAATAACAAGTTCAGCCGATTCCCTTTCATGATTATTGAATGTGGATAGTACTAATTTGGAAATGTAATCTGAATTATCCCCAAAAAGCTGGCTTTCATTTATAGTTTTAAGTAATACATTGGTTGAATTGAAGTCGAAAGCTTTGTTAAAATTTCCTGATGCATAAACAATTTGTAAACTACGGTCAACCCTGATAAGTATTTCATTGAGTTTTTCGGGAAGGGTTTTTTCAACTATTTTTTGAGATTGCGCAAACTCTTGAAAACTCAGGATTGTATTTCCTGAATTTAATGGTGTAATAGTAAGAATCAGCTGACTCTTTTTTCGATTAAACACTAAATTGTGAATTGATCTTGACTTTAAAGCAGTTAGTACCTCTTTTTCGAAAAATTGTTTTATCTTATTTTTTAATTTTTCGATTAATTCGCCTATATGTTGTTTTTTATCGAGTTGATCTTTTCTTAATATCAGGTTAATCTGGCCCGAAAATTCTTCTATTTCCAGGCTTTCGTTAAGTATTATGTAACCTGAGAGTGATTGAGTCGCATCAAAAAGGAGTAACATGGCCTTGTTTTTATTACTTTAAATTTAAAAAAATAATGCCTTAAAACATAATAGTTTGATGTTTTTCTGCTAAAGAAAAGCAAATTACTAAAATACCCGACCAGAGGTTGCTTATTTAACTTACTTAAGAATGACTTGTTAATAGAGAAACCGTTTTATCTTTTGGGTTGGAGTTTTTTCAAACGGAATTGGTTGTAATACAACTTTTTGGATTTGAGAGAACTTGTTAAGTTCGATGTTTACTTTTGCTTGTATTTCTTTCAAAATTTCTTCAGTTTTTTCGTTCAGGTAAGATACAGCTTCCGATTTCATGAACTGGTATTTCTTTTCAAGTTCTTCCATGTTAAGATGTACCATGGCTACCAGCCTTCCTCTTTTTTCAACGACCAATGATTCTACAACATATTCCATCCGGTTGATCAGCGATTCTATTTCTTCGGGATAGATATTTTCACCACTTGAACCAATAATCATGTTTTTTAGGCGACCTTTGATGTACAGGTTTCCATCTTTATCAAAACATCCCAAATCACCAGTTTTAAGCCATCCATCGGAGGTAAACGCATTTTGGGTCAGTTCCGGCTCTTTGTAGTAACCAAGCATCACATTTTCACCTTTACCTTGTATTTCACCAAGCCCGGTTGCCAGATCGGCATGGGCAATTCGAATTTTTACACCTTCCATTGGATGCCCAGTTGATAAAAAGCGCGTTTTTCCTACTCCGGCCCCTGCAAGTAAAGGAGACGATTCGGTCATTCCATAACCAATAGCCAATGGAAAACCACCTTCCATGAGGAATCGTTCTACATTGTTGTCGAGTTTGGCACCACCAACTCCAAAAAATTTCAATTTGCCACCAAATGTATTTAGTAATTTTTTTGAAGCCGATTTGTGTATTAGTTTTCTTCCCAAAGAAGTTTTATACAAATTTCTGGTAATAAACTTTTTATTGATTTCCGAAAGAATTTTTGATTTGTAAATTTTTTCGATAATCAGAGGAACAACAAGCATTATTGTTGGTTTAACTTGCTGTAAAGCAGTAAGTAATATTGATGCAACCGGTGGTTTTCGCAGATAATAGATCGTTGCGCCATATTTTACAGGCATAATTAATCCAAGGGTGTTTTCGAAAGTATGAGATAACGGTAGAACTGACAAAAACCTGTCTCCAGGGACAATTTTCTGGATAATAAAACTTTGCTGTGCTGTCCATACAATGTTTTTGTGCGATAGCATAACTCCTTTTGACTTGCCTGTTGTGCCCGAAGTATAAATAATAGAACAAAGGTCATTTTCTTTAATATCTTCATACTCAAAATTTTCGACGGCCATATATTGTTTAGCCGGCGAATTGGTCAATTCAAAATCCTCAATTTGAATAGTCGGTATTTTAATATCCTGATCTAATTTCTGACGAAGTGTTTCTGAAACGAAAATGGCTGAGACCTCGGCGTGTTCAAGGATGTTTTTGATTTCGTTTGGATGAAAATCTGGGAGAATTGGCACTACAACTGCTCCAATAATGCTGGTAGCAAAAAAAGCTATTCCCCATTGGGGCATATTTAAACTCAAAATAGCTACTTTATCACCTTTTTTTATTTTTATCGACTGAAGCTGTAACGCGACTTTCTTTACTTCGACTTCAAGTTGACCATAGGTGAGATTTTCCTCACCAACAAATATCAACGATTGATAATCTGCAAAATCTTTAAAACTAGCCTGCAACATAGCAGGAATCGTTAATGCCTCTAATCTCTTCATCCTGAGTTTTTAAATTGCTGACAACCAAACAAATTTTGTTTCAAAAGTATTAAAATGTTTTTTACGACATCAATCGATTAACACTTATTAGTATTATTCTGTATGAAAAGAGCCTGGTTTTAACCATCGATTTTGAATTCTGGAATTATTTCGTCGGAGTTTTTGGCGATTTTCTGAAACGGAATCACTGTTGTCCGGTAAAACTGGAGTATTACAAGATGTCGCAACTACGTTGCTCAACACTTTAAACCAATACCACTGTGTTACAAAGATTTAGTAACTACGTTGCTGAGGAGTTGACGGCGTAGCTGTTTAATCTTTGTAGAAAATAGGCATGATAAAAATGTAAGCCACGTAGTGGCGTTATCTTCTGGAATACCTTTAAATTATTAGGTTACGGATAACTAAGAAAAATTTAACCGGACAACAGTGAAACGGAATATGTTTCTGTATACATTTTTGTTTGGTATCTTAAAATCTGCGTATTAGTTCTACTTTGACACATTCGAAAAATCCGGCTGTTTTTACCCTGAACCCTTAAAGGGAACAGCCAGATTTTTCTCCTGGCTCCCTTTAGTGCAGGGGTAAAACAGGATAAAAATCATGCAACATGTTCAATCTGTCAAAGTAGAATTAGCATTTCCCTCATTTTTGAGTGCCATCACTGTGATGGCTATTCCATTTTATTTGTTTTGTCAAACAATACTTTATTGTAAATTGTGAAATAAAATGACTGTTTTATTCTTCAAACGCCTTTTGTTGATGTAACTTTGAGTCTAAATGAATAAGGACGAAATCATAAAGAAAACAACTCATTACATCGAAAGTGTTTTTCGATTGGAAGGAAGCGGCCATGATTGGTTTCATGTCGTAAGGGTTCGTAATATGGCATTAAAAATCGGAGAGCTTGAAGTTTGCGATTTATTTGTTGTTGAAATGGCAGCTTTACTTCATGATTTGGACGATTGGAAATTTGTTGATTCAAAGGTAAGTGCTGGGAATAACCTGAATAAAACAAAAAAATGGTTGAAGCAGAACAGTATTCCTGTAAATATTTCTGATCATATATTGAATGTCGTTGATGAGGTTTCGTTTAAAGGTGCCGGGATAGAGACACCGGTAAGTTCAAAAGAATCGGCAATTGTGCAGGACGCCGACAGGCTTGACGCTATTGGCGCTATAGGTATTGCCCGTGCTTTCTCTTATGGCGGATATAAAAACCGTTTGATTTATGACCCTTCGGTAATACCTGTTGCTCACGATAGTTTTGAGGAATATAAAAGTAATAGTGCACCAACAATAAATCATTTTTACGAAAAATTATTGTTGTTGAAAGATAGAATGAACACTGAAGCAGCTAAAAATATTGCGGAAAAAAGACATAAATTTATGGCAGACTATTTATACCAGTTTTTTGATGAGTGGAAAGCCATAAAATAAAGAAACTTCAAAAAACAATTAAGCTATGAGAATTGAACATGTTGCAATTTGGACAAGAGATTTGGAAGGTATGCGTAATTTTTATACGCATTACTTTAGTGCCATGTCGGGATCGGCTTATTTCAACCATTCTAAAGAATTTCGTTCCTATTTTCTGACATTTGAAAGTAGCGCCAGGCTCGAATTGATGGAAATGCCTACTGTTGTAAACAGTAAAAATGATTACAGAAAGCATTATATTGGCATGGCTCATCTGGCATTTAAAGTTGGATCGCGTGAACGTGTCGATCAGATTACTGAAATACTACACCAGGATGGATTTGAAATTATTAGCTGGGGACGGATGACTGGCGATGGGTATTATGAAAGTGCTGTTTTTGATCCTGAAAAGAATCGGATTGAAATTATGGCCTGATAAGGAAGAATGTCATTGGGGGTTAGTTGTATTTGTTTTTTTACGACTAATCGCTGGTGGCTATTTCCTTTTAGGTCGTTTTTTGTAATTTTCTGCTGCATATCTTAGCTGTTCGTACCATTCCTCGCCATATTTTCGAATCAATGGTTCCTTGAGAAAAACGTATAAAGGCAGTTGTTCTTTTAAACCACATTCCCTGCCTGGTTTGCATATATCAATTTCCTGGTAATTAACAGCATCAAAACGTTTGTATTGGGTTATTCTGATTGGGTACAGATGACATGAAACTGGTTTGCGAAAGGGTGTTTTCCCCTCCATAAATGCTTTTTCAATGGCACATTTCAGAATGCCATTTTCTTCAAAAGAAAACACACATTGCCGGTTATTAACCAATGGTGTTACCAGGTCGCCATCGAGATCGATAACCGAAAAACCTTGTTTACGAATTTCTTCCTTGTTTTTTTCTTCGATATACGATTCAATTGCAGGGTAAGCTTCCTGCATTGCTTTTACTTCTTCGGGGGTAACTGGTGCGCCTGAGTCACCTTCAACACAACAGGCGCCTTTACATCTCTGAACGTCGCAGAGAAATTTTTTATCAATAATGTCAAAGCTTACAATGGTGCGGCCAATTTCGAGCATGGGGTAAGTCAAAAAAAAGTTTAAAGTTTAAAGCAGAACTCAACTTTAAACTTTAAACTTCGATTATTAAACAGCTTTTATTTATTTTTCAATCAAAACTTTACCTGTCATTTCTGTAGGAATTTCCAATCCCATAACAGAAAGAAGGGTAGGAGCCACATCAGCCAAAATACCATTGTTGATTTTTACATTTTTATTTTCAGAAATATAAATGCAAGGTACTGGATTCAATGAGTGGGCTGTATTGGCCGATCCATCTTCGTTCACAGCATTGTCTGCATTTCCGTGGTCGGCAATAATGATGATTTCGTATCCACCTTTCAACGCTGCTTCAACCACTGCTTTTACGCAACTATCAACTGCGGTCACTGCTTTCGAAATAGCCTCGTAAACGCCAGTGTGTCCAACCATATCTCCATTGGCAAAGTTCAGACAAACAAAATCAGCAGTTTGATTTTCCAATTCAGGAACAATCAGGTCGCGGACAAGTGGGGCCGACATTTCAGGCTGGAAATCGTAAGTTGGAACCTTAGGCGATGGAGCTAAGAGCCTTTTTTCACCAGGGAATTCTTCTTCGCGGCCACCACTGAAAAAGAAAGTAACATGTGCATATTTTTCAGTTTCGGCAATGCGGATTTGTTTTAATCCGGCTTTTGAAACTACTTCTCCCATTGTATTGGTAAGGTTTTCCTTGTCGAAAATTACATGAACTCCCTTGAAATCAGCTTTGTAATTGGTCATGGTGTACCATTGCAATGGCATGGTTTTCATGCCAAAATCTGGTAAATCCTGCTGTGTGAAAGCAATTGTTGTTTGCCGCAGACGGTCGGTGCGGAAGTTGAAGCAAATAACGACATCGTTTTCCTGGATGGTTGCCATGGGTTTCCCATTTGCATTGACCATGACGATAGGTTTAATAAATTCGTCGGTAACGCCGGCGTCATAAGATTCCTGTATTGATTTCAGAATATCGGTTGAAGGAGTTCCTTTCCCTTCAGTATATAGGTCGTAAGCCAGTTTCAGACGGTCCCAGTTTTTATCGCGGTCCATGCCATAGTAACGGCCAATAAGTGAGGCAAATTTGCCATTTGTTCCATGCAGCGCTTTCAGGTCTTCTTCAACAAAGCCATAGCCCGACCGAGGATCGGTGTCGCGTCCGTCGGTTAATCCGTGAATGAAAATATTTTCCAAACCGAAATCAGTTCCAATCTGGCAAAGCGCCACCATGTGTGTACTAAGCGCATGAACTCCGCCAGGACCAATTAAACCAATCAGATGAACATTTTTTTTGTTCTCTTTGGCATAACTGAACGCTTTTACAATTTGAGGTTCGTTCCACAATGTTTTTTCACGTATGGCTTTAGTAATTTTTACCATATCCTGGTACATAACTCGTCCGGCGCCAATGTTGAGGTGGCCAACTTCGGAGTTTCCCATTTGACCATCGGGTAAACCTACATTCTCACCACTGGTTAATAACTGTGAATGAGGATAATGGGCATTCAGGTAATCCATGAACGGGGTTGGTGCTGTTGCAATTACATCTCTTTCAGAGCCATCGCCAATTCCCCAACCATCGAGTATCATTAATAGTGCTTTTTTATACCTTGCCATAATTTAGAATCGTTTTAAATAGTGAGCAAATTTGAAGACAAAAATATCGTTTTTTCAATTGATTTCATCTAAACTTTACCAGTCGTTTGTAGTGAATTAACAATTTACTTTCATAGGAGTTGCGCGTAAGAAAATGAAAACCAAAGTTTGAATAATAGTCATTTGATAATTCACTCCTGAAATGTAAATCTGCTTTTCATATTCCGACAGGTTTTCAATGTATGAATCTACATCAAAGAATCGATCTTTCCTTGGATAAACTTAGAATAAAAGTCTAGGTTGTAAAGTAGTTGAAACATTTATTATTATCTGGTGTATAAATTCGCAATAGTCAGGATGTGCCAGACAGGAACAAAAAAGGAATGGATTCAGTAAGCTCATATATCATTGTTCGAAATTTTAAAATCGATATCTAATTTTAAAGTTTTAGAATTAAGAAACTGGTTTTTTAGTCTTAAATTAAAGCAATAAATAACCTAATTGCTGAAATAGATTGTTCCATTGAATGATTCGCTCGATCAAAATGGGCTTTTGCTAGTTTGCTCACTCAAAATAAGTGTTTGCTAGTTTGCTCAGTCAAACTATGCCTTTGCTAATTGGTTGGTTTTAAGCTATATCAAATACAAATAAAAAAATACCTTTGTATCTGAATTTAATAAATTAAAAGCCATGAGTATTGCTATCTACAAAAAATTAAAGCTTGCTGCCCTGCTTGTAATCACAACTCTATTGACCTCTTGTCTGAAAAATGACTTTGAAAATGATGCGACTACCGTTAGTTCGTTTAGCGACCTTTCGGTACCTACATCATTTAATTTTTCTACAACGCAAAATGTGACCTTAAACTTCAAAATTACTAATGGTAGTTCTGCCAGCGGATACAGTTATGTTGCAAAAGTTTATAATGCAGCCCCTGATAAAAATGGAACTGTACTCGTAATTGGAGCTTTTGATAATACTACCTTTTCGTATAATGAAGTAATAACAGTTCCGACTTATCAAACCGATATTTTTGTCGAAATATATTCGGGTAGTGATATAATTTACTCATCTACAGCCTCAATAGTAAACAATGCGGTAAGCATTACGGTTAATAATTCGACTTTGAAAAATGCAGCTATCAATGCTGACGATAATGAAAATGAGTATGTTCTGACAGGTTATACAAACATCAGCGGAAATAGTAGTTTGAACCCAAAAGATGGTGATAAATTGAGAATTTCGAGTGGTGCGACATTTAATGGGGGAATTAATTACCACGGAAATGGTGGTACATTGTACCTTGCCATTGAGGGTACTGCTAATTTTCAGTATTTAAATGTAAACAATGGTAAACTGGAAGTAATAATTGGATCAAAGGGATCGACGAATAGTTTTGATGAAGTTAAAAAGGATATTACTTTAAAGAACTATTCAAACGTTCTTAATGCAAAAACAATAAGTGGTACAATCAAGAATTATTCATCTGCTAATATTGCCGGTAATTTAAATATAAACTCATCGGGAATTTTAGAAAATTATTCAACTTTAAATATTGCAGGACATTGTATCGTTAATTCGCAAAGCTATTTCCTGAACATGGGGCATACCAATGTAGCAGGTGATTTTACAATTAATTCAAATGGCAAAGTCGACAATTCTTGTAGTTTGATAGTTTCAGGAAGTTTTAACGACAACGGTAATTTTAACATGTCAGAGGGATGTTATCTGAATGTTTCGGGGGAATCGAGGTTTAACAACAATGCAACAGCTGTTTTAGCGCGCGATAGTTATTTGAAAACTAATATTATTTGGAACGACAGTCAGATTACAGGGCCCAAAAGTGGATATGCAATTGTTCAGTACCTTGCATCAAAAAAAGGTAACAGTAAAACGTATTATACCGACAATGTTTACTTAATTGACGCGAATGGTAAAAATGAAAATGGTAATGCTGTTTCATTTAAGATTTCGCAATCGTCATGTTCTCCAGGGTATGGGAAGGAAGGAGAAAGCAACGACAGGGATGGTGATGGTATCGCTAATTCGCTCGACAATTTTCCGGATGATAATCAACGAGCATTTTCAATTAGTTCAGGGTCAGGCACATTGTTATTCGAAGACCAATGGCCGAGCCTTGGTGACTACGACTTTAATGACTTAGTTGTTGGATACCAGTATAATTATATAACTAATGCAAAAAATGAAATTACCGGGTTTACAGCAACATTCCAGGTGTCAGCTATTGGAGCGACTTTAAATAATGGCTTTGGTTTCTCGCTGCCCGTTTCAGGAGACCAGATCAAACTGGTTAAGGGTTACAGCCGAATAGGATCGGCAGTAAATTTAAATGCCAATGGAACAGAGACAGGTCATTCAAATGAGTCGGTTATAATTGTTTACGATAATCTTTCAGTTCTGGGAACTATGTTTAATGTGAGGAAAGGTGGTACAACAAAAAGTGTTAGTTCAATTCAAATCGATATTTCCTTCATTGGGAAGGTAGCGCTTTCTCAATTATGTAATATAAATCCGTTCATTTTTGTTGGACAGGAGAGAGGAAGAGAAGTACATTTAGTTGGTTATGCTCCAACAAGTTTGGCAAGTACATCATATTTCGGATCGGGTGATGACAATTCGAATAGTACATTTTATACCTCGAAAAAAGGATTCCCATGGGCAATGAATATTCCGTCCGGCATTTCTTACATGCAGGAAACGATTGACTTTGTAAAAGGATATCCTGATTTCCCTGGTTGGGTTCAGTCTGGCGGAGTTAATAACAAAGACTGGTATTTAAAAAATACCAATAAAAATTTCCTTTATTAAAATATTGGTTCTTATGGGATTTTGTTGATTGGTTTAGTTTGGAGTATTACCCCGGGATCGCATTATTCAGAATGTGGTTATCCCGGGGTTTACTTTTTGTGTTCGTTTTTTTTGTAGTTGTTTATATACTTTCCAGCGCTTTTTGCAGCGGACAGTCAGCAGATGCCGGTTTTCCTGCACGGTAATTGGCCAGTAGTTCAACCGATTGTTGTGCAAGTATTTGACGCACAGCGCGTCGTTCTCCTTTTATACGCGCAATTTTCAGGTTGTCGTATACAGTTGTTTGATGGCGCATCCAGGCAATAACAGCATGGGCCGCTCGTTCTTCAATAGGAATCATTTGCGTACGTGCTACGGTTCCGCTTCCTACCGGAATGGCATGTATAGTAATGGCTTTTGCCAACTTTTTCTCCAAATTTTTGTGCACAGGGTGAAATGCCAGAAAATCTTCAACCGCTCTGTAAAATTCCGATTCGTAAGCAGTCTGTTGCTTTTCGCGGCGGTTGGCAGCATAGTTTTGCTTTTTGAGGTACAGATCGGTTGCCCGAACCTGTAGAACTTCCTGTTGTGCTTGTAAAATTGTGTTTGTCGGGGCCCAGATTCCTGAAGAAAATGTTCGGCGTCCTTTGGTGTATTCTACACGCCAATATTCACCCTTGGAGTTTATTTTTCGGGTGACACCAGCATCGCCAGCCTGCAGAAACGACCATCCTTCAGGAACAGCCAAAACTTTGCCATCAGAGCCAATGAGTTCGCCTTTGGGGCTTTGATGTACGATCAGGATTTTGCTTGCCACCGCGTGTTTTTCCATTGCTTTTGTTCTTCGGTATTCAGGAAAGTCCATGCTACGATGCGGCTTTTCTTGTTGCCCTGGCCCATCGGGATGGTTTCGGCGCCAAATACTTCGGCCTGTTCGAGCACGTGGTATACTTTTTTCAGGTTCGATTCTTTTGATATTAGGGTTGAGAAGCAGAAACAGTTTTGAGCAAACTTCCGGCTCTGCAAAATCATATTCCGGACGAATTTTTCTTCGCCACCTTCGCACCACAACTCGTTGCTTTGTCCGCCAAAATTCAATACAGGTTCTTTCTTGTCGAGGTGTAGATTGTGTATTTTTCGAAGCGTTCCGGCCTGAGCTTCTTCCTGCGAGGCATGAAAAGGAGGATTACATATCGTCAAATCGATTTGCTGATCTTTTCGGATGATACCATAGAAAAAGTCTTTGGCGTTGGTTTGCAGGTGACAATCAACCAGCCCTTGCAATGTTTCGTTTTCAGCAACAATGTGTTTTGCTGAATTAATTGCGACAGGGTCAATATCCGATACTATGAATGACCACCCGTATTCCATTACACCCACTATGGGATAGATGCAACTTGCACCAACTCCCAAATCGAAACACTTGAAATGCCTGCCAACCGGGATTTTGCCATAATTATTACGGCTAATAAAATCGGCAATATGGTGAATGTAATCGGCACGACCAGGAATAGGAGGACACAAATAACCTTCGGGAACATCCCAGTTTTCGATGGTATAGTGGTATTTCAGGATAGCTTTGTTCAGCATTTTTACAGCTGCCGGATCAGCAAAGTCGATGGAGTCGTCGTTATATAAATTTGGTCGCACAAAGGCAGCAAGCTCAGGTGTACTTTCAGTTAACAATTTCAAATTGTAACGTTCGCGGTTTTTATTGCGGGGATGCAATTTGGGTTTTTCGTTGGGCTGTTCTTTCTTTTTCTGAAGCATGATGTGAGAAATTGTATTGTCAATACAAAGGTAGGCTTAAAATTGTTGTATTTGTTTATTGACGCAGGTTAAGGATGCTGAAAATTTGTGACATGATCTCTTTGTTGTACTTTGTGTTTTGATGATTAAAAAATGAGCCACGAAGTCGTAAAAACACAAAGAATTCACGATGCGTAAAATCAACCCTTCTGTATATTACTGCATTTCAGCCTTCCGAAGGTGAGTTGTTTAATTGCATCTATTATTTTCCTAATTCCATTATTTGCTTTTGTAAGCTCCTGCAAAATCAATTACACACATTGTTTTATAAGTGGGGTGCCTGCCTGAAGCAACACCGGCATTATGAAATTTGGGGTTCAATATGTTTTTCCGATGACCACGGTCAGGAACTCCATCGTCGATCAGTAAGGCAATTACAATTTGGCGGGCTTCATAATCTCCGTAGGCTATGTTTTCTGCCGATGCAATATCCCATTCACCATACATATCCATGCGACATTGCGGGGTTAATCCGTTTCGGGTGATGTGCCCAATTCCACCAAACTGCTGGTCATCAACAAGCAGTCTTGCTGATTTGATTAAACCGTCGGCAGGTTCCAGTATAGGCATTGTATCTGTTTTTCGAAGTACTGCAATGCACTCCATCAAAGCGCCGTTCCCTTCTTTGCTGAGGGTCGGTTTTTGTCCGGGGTAAGTAAAGGTTTTTCCTGAGTATGCCGAATAAAGTGGCTCGATATAAAGCTTCGAATAAAGTTGTGGGTTTGATCTGACTTTATTCAATTCAAAAACAACCTCTTTTTCAAGAGAACAAAGATTGTTTGCATTTCTTGCAGAGTTTAGTTTTTCGGACCATTCCGGTTCTTCAATCTGAGTGAACCCGTGGAAAGTATAAAGCAAAAAGAATAGAAAAAGAGTATTTCGCATACGTGACTTTGGAAAATTACTTTGGTTAATGGTTGGCTAAACTAATTATTTTACAACAATCCTTACCAAGCCTGATGTCCAAAAAATTAGCAATTTTACTTTAGCGATTAGCGATATGAAATTTTTCGGAGGAAATACTTTTCTTCGGTTTTTCAAACTAGTTTAATACCTGAACGATATGCTGTTGGCAGCGTCTCTTTGGCAATAAATAGTATCGGTAAACTCTGTCTGATGGCCTTGCCGGAATAATTTCCAAAGAACAACCGTTTTCTTGTCGGCAAATACTTTGGTCTTGACAACCGATTTTACATTTCCACCAACCCACCGTAACGGAACAGTGGTGCCAACACCGTAGTTGGTTACTTTATAAGGGTATAATATTTCTCCATCGGCTCGATTGGTTATCCACGAAACAAAAAGTGTATCCTGAAAGTCTGTTCGGCTTTTTCGTTCGATTTTAAGAGTAAGTCGGGTTAATTTGTTCATGTACAAGGTTAAAAACTTGCCATTCCGGTTTAATTCTGTCATTCCCATAATGTTGTTCGAAACGTCGTAAACCGAATCTCCCATAATTTCGAAGTTATAAAAATAGGTTACTTTCGATTTTCTGAGCTTGTAAGCAAACTTCCCAAGGCTGTCGGCTTTAAACTCACCAATAATTGAAAGTCCTTTATCGTTTTCCCTATCCTGAAGTTCGTGGATGATTATTTTTCGGTTGGCAACAATCTCATGTGTTTTTTCGTCAAGGATTTTCCCTCGAACTTCTATAAATCCATTGCCCCAGCATCCCGAAAGAAGCAACGCGAGCATAAAACCGATAGGTACATAAACCTTCATTTTACTGATCAATATATTGATAATAAATAGGCTAAATGGTTTTATTTGTGCTAAATTTAATGAAATTGATTTGTAAATGAAAAGAAATCGTTAGATGTTGATTTATTCACATATTTTACAAAACTGGAGGCAATTTATAGCATATTTTTACGAGTAGGTTTTATGATATGTTGAAGTTTATCTGTTTTTCAGGAATAGCATTTTACCTGGAATCGGGATTTTGTAAGTTTGTTCTCAGTTTTTGTAAATCAGAAAATCAAATTGGTATGTACAACAAAAATCTGTTACTGGTGGCGGCCTGTCTGGCCATTGTGATGTTTGGAGTAACCTGTGTGGCTATTGGCACCATCAACGAGTACCTCACCAAATCGTTCGAGGTGGATAAAATTTTCATCGGCTTGCTGGCCTCGCTGTTTGCTACAGGCGCGCTGATTGGCTCGGTGTCGTTTGGTCCAATAGTCGATCGCTTTGGGTACAAAATAATTCTGATCATCAGCTTATTACTGCTTTTTGTTGGTTTTGAGTCGATTGGCCGAACCACCAACCTGAACGTTGTTCGGGCTGTGGTTTTCCTGTTTGGATTGGGCGGCGGCGTGATTAACGGTGGTACCAGCGCTTTGGTTTCCGACTTGAATCCTGATAAAAAAGGAGCTTACCTCAGCATTCTGGGCGTGTTTTGGGGCGTTGGAGCGCTGAGTTTTCCGCTAGTCACTTCGGTTTTGCTGAAAGCTGACGTGGATTATTCCGCCATATTGAGCTTAATTGGAATGTTTGTTTTGATCCCCATTGCCATGTTCACTTTACTGAAATGTCCACCAGCAAAGAATTCGGAAGGCATTCCTTACCGAAAATATGTGGAAATGATCAAAAACCCTGCTATTTTGCTGATTGCGTTTTTCTTGTTTTTCCAGAGCGGTTTCGAGACGTTGGTCACTACCTGGACTCCCAAATATTTCCTCGAAATGTATGCTCTGGATATGCGAACTGCCATCCTGTCGCTCACGGTAATGAGCATCAGCTTAACCGTTGCACGTATTTTACTGGGCTATGTGCTTAAGAGAGTAGAAAATTGGAAAGTAGTGATGGCCGGACTTTTCGTCACTGTTTCCGGTTTTTTGCTAATGCGGTATGGTGATTCATTTCCGGTTGGGTTAATCGGAATTGTGCTGGTAGGAGCTGGCGCTTCGGCAACTTTTCCGGTGATGCTGGGTTATGTAGGAGCTATGTATCCCGAAATTTCAGGAGCAGCATTTAGCTTGGTTTTATTTATTGCCCTCACCGGAAACGCCATCCTCAATGCCATTGGTGGTGTAGTTTTCGAAACTTACAAGATTGGTAGCTTCATCGTATTTATGATTGGCATTTCTGTGGTGATGTTTCTGATTTTGACAGCCATTGTCGGAAAAATCAGGAAATAAAAAGTAGCCCCCTCCAACCTCCCCCGAAAGGGGAGGCTTTAGGTAGCATATAATCACAAAAATTTTTGATTTGAATGTAATACCTTCGCGAACTGAGTCCTGGCTCCCCTCTCCCTCGGAGAGGGGCTGGGGGTGAGGCTTTTTTAAATCTTCACAAAAATCTTATTCTTGTACATCCAGTAGCAAATGTACCATAAGGCAGCCCAAACAGTTCCGCTGATAAGAAAATGCGAGAGTACGGTTCCAAGCCAGCCCAACAGACTGTTAACGAATGGCGTTACGAGTTTCATCAGGATTTGATTGCCTCCTACATGAAAAAACAGGTAGATGAAGATGCAGTTCATGCCAACAATAACGAAAGGTTTGGCTCCCTTTTCAAATTTTCCTTTTACATCAATCAACCAATACGAAAATGCTAAAGCCAGGATTGTCCAACCTCCTGAGGCAAATACAAACGAAGCGGTTGCAATTTTCTTGATGATTGGAGTAATGTTGGCTAAATCGAGTCCAAAGCCAATAGCCAGAGCGGCCACTCCTGCAATAATCAGGGTTTTAATTTTTTCTTGTGGAGACTTGGTACTCATCAACAGTTTACCACAGAGAACTCCCCAAACGGTATGCGCAATAGTTGGAATAGCGTTGAATGTTGCCCAGATACTGGTTTTAGGTGTACCTTCGATTACCGAATTTACCCATGCACCCAAGTTGTGATGGGGTTCCCATGGTTGGTTAAAGCCATCGACGGGGAAAAAGCGGTAAGCCAGATCGACCAGCAGTAAAACGACCAACGTAAAAATCAATTGAAAATTGAAGCTTTTTTTCTGAATGAGGAACGCTACAATGTAGGTTACCGATAACTGAGCAAGCACGTTTTGCAAGCGGAACCCGATGTGGTCGTTTCCTTCGTTATACAAAATCCAGCCAAGCATCAGCAGTAGAAACGAACGTTTCCAGGCATGTTTCATGATGGTTGAATCGCTGTCGCCTTTCTTTTTGCGGTTAGCCACTGCAAACGGAATTGCAACACCTACAATGAACATGAAAAACGGCTGGATTAAGTCCCAGAAATGTAACCCGTGCCATTCGTGGTGTTCGAGCTGTTCGCCGAGAAATTTAAAAAAGCTGTTGTTCACTTCGCTAATACATCCAAAAAATCCGGTGCTTTCTCCAATGAGTAGAAACATGGTAAAACCACGAAAGAAATCAATAGATGCCACTCGCCCGCTTAATGCCTGAGTTTCTTTTTTTATTGCTGTTGTCATTTGGTTATTGTTGGTTTGTAAAAAATGGTCGGTTATTCGTAAAAATCTTCCCGTGAAGTTGTAGCCAGATCGAAAAGGAAATCACCAATTTTTTCTGTAAGTAGTTTAAAAAAACGTTCACCTTTTTCGGTAGTTGCTTTTGCAGGGTTCCCTATACCTGTGTCTTTGGTTACGCTTGTCCAGCGGCGTTCGGCCCAGCCCCATCCCTCGTTCATGGCTTTGAACCGATATTTTCGGGCTGCGCCGTTGCCAGCTTCCGAAAGTGGTAAAACCCATTCGGGTTTCAGGTAAAGCATCAGGCTCGTTTCTGTTTCTCCGGCATGTTCGCCAAGGTCCTCAAAAAAGTCTTTTGTCTCATTTACCTTGTACCAGTTTACTTCTGAAAGAAACATTTTCGGGTATTTCAACCCCAGTTCACGTAGCATTTGCCTGAAATCGTTCCCTCCGTGGCTATTCAGGATAACAAATTTGTGTATGCCCTGGCGGTTAAGTGTTTCGATTACGTCATTCAGAATAGCGTATTGAGTTGAAGGATAAAGATTAATATCGAGCGTAACATCGAATTGCCCGGTATTTACACCAAAAGGGATACAGGGTAAAACCATTACTTTGGCGCCTTTTTCCCAAGCTACGCGGGCCGATTCGGCTGCAATTTCGCTGGCCTCAACATTGTCGGTAGAATATGGAAGGTGGTAATTGTGTGCTTCGGTGGCTCCCCAAGGAAGTACAACCAGCTGGTATTGTTCGTCTTTTACAGTTTTCCAGTTGGTTTCGGCTAAAATGTATGGTCTCATGTTCGGGTTTATTGGTTTTGATTTGTCTTAGAATTTGATGGGACAAATTTTAAAAAATGCTGATCAAATGACAAGAGTTTTGGTTTGCACAATCGACAGCAAAATAAAAAAATCTGCCAAAGCTTTTTTACATTTGTCACTGATTGGTAATTTTACCAATGCAACTTTGAAGCCTTTAAAATTAAAAATAAACCAACTAAAAGATTACTAATGACTAATAATCGAAGAACTTTTATTAAACAATCGGCTACTGTTGCTGCTGCCGTGAGTATTTTTCCAACCTTGATGAATGCCGGCTGTGTGGGTGCAAACGAAAAAGTTGTTGTTGCCCTGATTGGCTGTAATAACCAGGGATGGGCTGACCTAATGTCGTTTATTAAGCTTAAAAATGTGGAATGTGCTGCTTTGTGCGACATTGATGAAAATGTGTTGAATAAACGTGCTGCCGAATTTGAAAAGATGACTGGCAAGAAGCCTGCATTGTACGCTGACTTCAGAAAAGTACTTGAAAAGAAAGAAATTGATGCGGTAATCGTTGGAACACCAGATCATTGGCATTGTATCCCAATGATTTATGCGATGGAGGCTGGTAAGGATGTATATTGCGAAAAGCCTGTAGGTTATACCATCGAAGAATGTAACCTGATGGTAAAAGCAACCAAACGCTACAATAAAGTGGTTCAGGTTGGTCAATGGCAACGCAGCGATCCGCATTGGCTCGATGCCGTGAAATACATTCAGGCCGGAAACCTGGGACGTGTGCGATCAGTAAGGGCTTGGTCGTATGTAGGCTGGAAAAAATCGATTCCTGTTGTTCCTGATGCAGCTGCTCCGGCAGGTGTTGATTACAATATGTGGTTAGGTCCGAGGCCCGAACGTCCGTTCAACAGCAACCGGTTTCATGCAACCTGGCGCTGGTATTGGGATTATGCAGGCGGTGTTATGACCGATTGGGGCGTTCACCTGCTCGACTACGCTTTATTTGGAATGAACCAGTATGTTCCGAAAGCTGTGAGCTCCAATGGCGGTAAGTATGCCTTCCCCAACGACGCAATGGAAACCCCAGATACAATGATGGCCATGTACGATTTTGGAGGTTTTGGCATTTTGTGGGATCATACCATTGGCATTTATGGCGCACAGTTTAAACGCCGGGGACACGGAGTTGCCTTTATTGGCGAATATGGCACCTTGGTTGTTGACCGTAGCGGCTGGGAAGTTATGGCCGAACAGAAAAGCACAAGCGCCAAAGCTGGTTTCGAAGATGTTCCGGTTAAGAAAGGAACCGGCAACGGACTCGATTTGCATACAGCCAACTTTGTGGATTGTATCAAAACCCGAAATAAGCCCAATTGCGACATCGAGATTGGCGCTCATATTGCTCGCTTCTCCCAAATGGGAAATATTGCCTACCGGTTAGGCCGCAAAATTGTTTGGGATAATGAAAAGCAAGAGTTCCTGAATGATCCTGAAGCAAATGCAATGACCAAAGCTACCTATCGTGCGCCGTGGTCGTTGCCCAAAGTATAATTGTCTTATCATTTATTGAGCGGGTGGCTTTAAGTCACCCGCTCAATACCATTATCAAACCTAAACACAAACCTATGAAACGACTTTTTCCTCTTTTATCGTTTTTCTTTTTATTCATTTTGCATTCGGAAGCCAAACCCGGCGATGTAAAACAAGTTGTCGCCGATCAGTTGAATGCCTGGACTCCATCCAATATGATAATTTCAGGATATTTGGGTGACAAAATAAACTTGTGCATAACCCAGCGAATTAAAAAACAAGATGTTGAACACTTGATTGGTCCTTTTCGCAGCCGAAATGAAACCCGTATGTGGCAGACAGAATTCTGGGGAAAATGGATTTTGTCGGCTATAGCTTCGTACGAGTACAACCGTGATCCGGAAATGCTGACTATTATTAGAAATGCTGTTTCGGGATTATTGGCTACACAAACGCCCGACGGATATATTGGCAATTACTCAAAAGAAGCTCAATTACAGCATTGGGATATCTGGGGCCGAAAATATACTATGCTTGGATTATTGGCATATTACGATATTTCGGCTGACAACAAGGCATTGGTCGCTGCCCGAAAACTTGCCGATCATTTGCTAACACAGGTTGGTCCGGGGAAAGTGGATATTGTAAAAACCGGCAATTACCGTGGAATGCCCAGCAGCTCAATTCTTGAACCGATGGTTTTGTTGTACAAACATACCGGAGAAAACCGTTATTTGGACTTTGCAAAATATATTGCAAATCAATGGGAAACACCTGATGGCCCACAATTGATAAGCAAAGCCCTCGACGGATTAAATGTAGCCGACCGGTTTCCTTTCCCGAAAGTTTGGTGGGGATGGGAAAACGGGCAGAAAGCTTACGAAATGATGTCGTGTTACGAGGGTTTGCTCGAACTTTACCGTATTACCGGCGAACCGTCATATCTGAAATCGGCTGAAATGGCAGTGCAAAATATTATTGATACTGAAATTAATGTGGCCGGATCGGGTACAGCATTCGAATGCTTTTTTCATGGCGGACAAAGGCAAACCGAGCCAACTTACCACACCATGGAAACCTGTGTAACTTTTACCTGGATAAAACTTTGCAACAATCTGTTACGTTTGACGGGCAATCCGGTGTATGCCGACCAGATTGAAAAAACTGTTTACAATGCTTTGTTGGCCTCGATGAAATACGATGGTTCACAAATCGCCAAATACAGCCCATTGGAGGGTCAGCGCCAGCAAGGCGAAGAACAGTGCGGAATGCACATTAATTGTTGCAATGCAAACGGTCCGCGAGCCTTTACGCTTTTGCCCAAAATGGCTTTTATGTCGGCGCAGAACGAGATTTTTGTCAATTTGTATAGTCAGTCCACTGCTTCAATTCAGCTTAGTTCAAAAAATAAGATTACAATTCAGCAAAAAACCACTTATCCGGTTGGCGATAAGGTCGATCTGGTTGTTCAACCCGAAAAACCCGAAAAATTTACACTTTCGTTACGCATTCCGGCCTGGAGCGGTCAATCAACGGTTTCGCTAAATGGTTCAGCAGCCGAAGGTGTTCAGTCGGGTAGTTATTTCAAAATTAACCGCGAGTGGAAAAAGGACGATAAAGTAACTTTGACATTGGATATGTCTGGACGGTTAATGAAACTGAATGGTTATCAGGCAATCATGCGAGGTCCGGTTTTACTTGCTCGCGATTCGCGCTTTGAAGATGGATTTGTTGATGAAACAGCTATTATTCAAAATAAAGACAATAGAGTAGTGCTTACCTCCGAAGAGAAAAAACCAGATCATGTATGGATGTCGTTTACCGCTCCGCTAGTTCTGGGAACCGATTTGGAAGGCGAAGGTAGAAGCGCCAGACAAATTCATTTTTGTGATTTTGCTTCGGCTGGTGATACCTGGACCTACGAATCGCGTTATCGTGTTTGGATTAAGCAAACACTAAACGTGATGAATGCAGCATATAAACCGTATTAACTAGCTGGTATTTTAAGGTTTCCTTGTCCCATCGCCCTGAATTGGGTTGGTGTTTGCCCGGTTTGCTTTTTAAATTGGGTCGAGAAATAATCTATCGATTCAAAACCGAGATCGAATGCTATTTCCTTTATAGGTTTGTTGGTTACTGACAATAATTCTTTGGCTTTCTGTATTTTAAGCTGAGCAATGTATTGTGCGGGAGCCAGGCTGGTGTAATTTTTAAACATTCGCCTGAACCAGGTGTAGCTCATATTTAGAGATGCTGCAATCTCTTCTGGAGAAATGTTGGTGTTTATTTTTTCGCGAATGATTAATCTTGCTTTATCGATTTTGTTGAAAACAGCTTTGTCGTTTAAATTTTTGTTTTTATCGCGGTAAAGAATATACGAAAGCAAATGGGTTACTATTCCTGAAAGCAGGTTTTGATAACCGGGGCGCTCGGCAATGCTTATTCCCAGGATTTTTTTGTATAGACTGACAATTTCTTCGTCGTAACCAATGTTTAAAACCGGATTGCTAATGTAATACAATTTATCGTTAAGTGCCTCTTGCGCAATACTTCCGTTAAAACCTACCCAATAGCTTTCCCATCCGGTAGCTTCGTTGGGTTTGTATGTATGCCATTCGCCAGGGAACAGAACGAATATGGAACCTTCGGAAACAGTGCTTTCCTGCCTTAGTCTTGACGCAAATGAGCCTTTGCCTTTGGTGATGTATACCAATTGAAATTCTTGTAGGATACGTCCTTTTTCAAAATCAAAATAATACCCCTGCGGATGTCCTTGGGTAGGATAACTTGAATGTATCGGAATTGCCTCGAAACCAACAGTGTTAACATTTATATTCCAAGGCGATTCCTTTTCGCTCGAAGTGATGTACCTTGTTTCTGAATTAAAAGTATGTTGCATAATAGTTAATTAGTGTCAGAAATTAAAGTATTTGGGTCAAATATGAAATGTTTTTGAAACTAAACTATTAATAACTTGCACCATTAATAAAGCTGATCTGAGATTTGAATAGTGTCAAAATTACCAATTAAAGCCAACTAAAAAACCTAAATAATGAGAATTTTTCTTTTACTTATCTTCATTTTATTTTCTTTTTCGGCTTTTCACGGGGGGTATGCCATTACTGAAGGTTCAAGAATTGTTGGTATGAAAGCTTTTAAAACCGCTAATTCATCGGTTCTTTTTACCTGGCAGGTGAAAACAGATCAACATGACTGGAAACAGTTGGCTTACCAGGTTCAGGTAGCAATTTTGGCTGGGAATCTGAAAAATACAGAAACGCTGGTGTGGAATTCGGGTAAGATAAAATCCGAACGGTCCAATTTGGTTTCTGCTTCTGGTCTTGCCTTAAAACCAGCCCAAACGTATTATTGGAGAGTAAAACTCTGGAATAGCCAGAATGCTGAAACCGACTGGAGTGAGCCTGCTGTTTTAAAAACCGGGTTGGTTTCTGAAACCAACTGGCAAGGGGCAAAATGGATAGGCTACAACGATATGTCTTCCAACAAACGAATGGTTCCGGGGATACATGGAAATGGCGACAAACTGGGCGATTTGTGCGTTGACCGGCCTGTGGTGCCGCTTTTCAGGAAAGAATTTGAAGTGAGCAAAAAAATTAAGGAAGCTACTTTATATATCACAGGACTTGGGCAATACGAGGCTTCCGTTAATGGGCAGAAAGTCGGGAATTCGTTCTTGTCGCCCGGTTGGACCAACTACGACAAAACTGTTTTATACAACACCTACGATGTAACATCGATGTTAAAGCAGGGCAAAAATGCCATTGGGACAATAGTTGGCAATGGTTTTTACAACATCAACCGCGAGCGATACCGTAAATTGGTTATTGCCTTTGGAAACCCGAAGTTAATCGGCCAATTGCGTATTCGGTTTACCGATGGGACAGAACAAATTTTGGTTACCGGCCCGGATTGGAAAGCCGCTCCGTCGCCCATGACCTATACCAGCATTTATGGTGGCGAAGATTATGATGCACGCCTTGAACAGCAAGGCTGGAACGAACCTGGGTTTAACGATAAGGCATGGAAAAATGCCGTTTCGGTAACTGCACCAACCGGAAAACTAATTGAAGAATACGACTACCCACTCGAAATAAAAGAAACTTTTTCTGCAAAAACCATTAAAAAGCTTGCTGATGGCGCTTATTTATACGACTTTGGGCAAAATGCTTCAGGAATTATTGGATTGAAGGTGAAAGGCAAAAAAGGACAGGTAGTACGGATTACCCCTTCAGAATTAATAAAACCCGACGGACAACCCAATCAATCTGCTACCGGTTCGCCTAATTACTTTTTATATATACTGAAAGGTGACGGCGTTGAAAGCTGGCAGCCACGTTTTACCTATACCGGCTTCCGTTATGTGAAGGTAGAAGGCGCAGTTCCTGAAAAAGAAAATGTAGAGAGCGAAGCGATTGTCGTTGATTTGAAATTGCAGCACAACCGCAATTCAACACCACAAACGGGAACGTTTTCCTGTTCCAACGAGTTGTTTAACCGTGCGTTTGCGTTGATCAACTGGGGCATTAAAAGTAATCTGCAAAGTGTTCTTACCGATTGTCCGCACCGTGAAAAGCTTGGTTGGCTGGAGCAAACTTTTCTGATGGGAAGTGCGGTTCACTATAATTTCGATTTATATCAGCTTTACACCAAACAAGTGAACGATATGATTGAAGCACAGCTTCCCAATGGTTTGGTTCCGGATATTGCCCCTGAGTATGTGCCGTTTGATGGTGGGTTTCGTGATTCGCCCGAATGGGGAAGTGCGGCAGTAATATTACCTTGGATGATTTATCATTGGTACGGCGATGTTTCTGTAATGGATAAAGCCTGGCCGATGATGAACCGCTATGCCGAATACCTGAGAAGCAAATCGGAGAACCATATTTTGTCGCACGGACTGGGCGATTGGTTCGATCTGGGTCCAAATCGTCCGGGTGAAGCACAATTGACACCAAAATCGTTAACGGCAACCGCTATTTATTATTACGATTTAAAACTACTCGCAGAAATGGCCGGTGTTCTGAAAAAAAACGATGAACAAAAGCGTTTGGCCATTTGGGCAAACGAAATAAAATTGGCATTCAATGCCAAATTTTTCAATGCGGAGACTGGAATTATTTCAACCGGAAGCCAGACTGCGATGGCCATGCCGTGGTGTGTGGGACTGGTTGACGATCAGTATAAGGAAAAGGTGATGCAAAACCTCGAAAAATCGATTCGCGAACAAGGAAAACCATTAACTGCAGGCGATGTTGGTTTCCACTACCTGGTTGAAGCGCTGACTTACAGCGGACGTTCGCAATTGCTCTACGAAATGAATAACTGCGACGATGTTCCGGGGTACGGCTTCCAGCTGAAAAAAGGAGCTACTGCTTTAACCGAATCGTGGGCAGCTTTGGAAAATGTGTCGAATAATCACCTGATGCTTGGCCATTTGATGGACTGGTTTTATGCTGGTCTCGGCGGAATTAGTCAAAGCGAAAACTCGGTGGCATACAAAGAAATTGTAATTAAACCCGAAATGGTGGGCGACTTAACCTGGGCAAAATCCAGTTACCAATCGCCTTACGGGGAGATTCGCTCCGACTGGGAAAAGACTGGCACAGGTGTGAAAATGAATGTTTCGGTTCCAGCAAATACTTCTGCTTTGGTTTATATTCCGGCAAAGGCGGCAGCAGAAATTCAGGAAGGAGGAAAGCCAATTTTAGAACAAAAAGATATTCAAGTGGTTGGCGAAAAAGACGGGAAGATTGTGTTGAAAATCGGTTCCGGAAACTTCATGTTCAGTGTGAATAAATAAAATTAAGTGTATTATGAAAAATCTGCTTTTTTTATTGGTGTGTTTGGTTTTGTTGCCCGGATATCTTTTCTCTCAAAAAGCGAATTCAAAAATCACAGTGGCATCGTATTATTTCCCGAATTACCACACGGGCGATGCGCGGAACGAAAAAGTTAAAGGCGCTGGATGGTCGGAGTGGGAGCTGGTGAAAACAGCGCAACCCAAATTTGCAGGGCACGAGCAACCCCACATTCCGCTCTGGGGTTTTACCGACGAGAAAGACCCAAAAGTGATGGAACAAAAAATTCAGGCGGCCTCCGATTATGGCGTCGATTGCTTCATTTTCGACTGGTACATGTACGAAGATGGCCCTTTCCTGAACCGTTGCATTGACGAGGGATTTCTGAAAGCAAAAAATACGAACAAAATCAAGTTTGCGCTGATGTGGGCCAACCACGATTGGGTGGAGATTCATCCCTACAAGCGCGGTACACCGCAGAAATTGCTTTATCCGGGCAAGGTTTCGGCTAAACGGTTCGACGAAATTGGCGACTTGCTTATTTCGCAGTATTTCACGAAGCCGAATTACTGGAAAATCGACGGAAAGCCATATTTCTCGGTGTACGACATTCAGAAATTTATCGAAGGATTTGGAAGCATTGAAGCCACCAAGGCTGCAATGGATCGGCTGAACAAAAAGGCCATTGCCGCCGGACTGAAGGGTATTCACTGGAACATGGTGGCCTGGGGCCAACCCATTTTGCCGGTTGAAAAAATCAAGGCGAACTTTGCTGACCTGATGAAACTTCTCGGTTTCGATTCGGCTACTTCGTATGTATGGATTCACCATGCCACCTTGCCTGATCGCCAAACCGATTACAACAAGGTGTTCGATCAATACCTCAAACATTGGGATAAAGCCAAAAGCGAATACCCGATTCCTTATTTTCCCAACGTGACGATGGGCTGGGATTCAAGCCCTCGTTGCGATCCGTCTTCCGAATGGGGAAATTATGGTTATCCGTTTATGAATATCATCGGGAACAATTCGCCGGAAAACTTCAGGAAGGCCCTGCAAATAACTAAAGACAGAATGCTGTCCGATCCGAACGGACCAAGAGTTTTGACCATTAATTGCTGGAATGAATGGACCGAAGGCAGCTACCTGGAACCTGACACCAAAAACAAATTCGGCTATCTGGAGGCTGTGAAAAGTGTATTTAAAAACTAAAATATGACTAAAGTAGGATTATTTGGAATTGGCCTCGATACGTATTGGGCTCAATTTGATGGATTGCTCGGCAATCTGAAAAAATATCAGGAAGAAATCAGAACCAAAATAGCTGGGTTTGGAGTGGAAGTGGCCGACGCCGGAATGGTTGACAACCCGGTGAAAGCCCGCGAAGCTGCCGATTTCCTGAAGTCGCAGGATGTAGAAATTGTGTTTTTATACGTTTCCACCTATGCCTTGTCGTCAACCGTTTTGCCGGTGGCACAAAAACTAAAAGTTCCGGTGGTAATCCTGAATTTGCAACCCGTCCCGCAACTGGACTATGCTACTTTCAACCAATTGGGCGACCGTGGCAAAATGACCGGCGTTTGGCTCGAACATTGCCAGGCTTGCTCGGTTCCCGAGATTGCCAGCGTGTTCAACCGTTCAGGTATAAAATACGATTTTGTAACCGGGTATTTGCAGGACAAAGAAGCCTGGCTTGAAATTGAAGCCTGGACCGAAGCTGCACGTGTGTCTGCCGCGATGCGAAACAACCGGCTTGGTATTTTGGGGCACTATTACGGCGGAATGCTTGATGTTTATACCGACACCACCAAACAGTCGGCCGTGTTTGGCACACACATCGAATTGCTCGAAATGTGCGAACTGAAAAAATACCGCGATGCAGTGACTGATGCCGAAGTTCAGGCTAAAATTCAGGAGTTTCATGCTGCTTTTGATGTTTCGCCGGAATGCGAGTCTGCCGAAATTGAACGGGCAGCGCGAACTTCGCTGGCATTGGATCAATTGGTCAGAAACCGCAATCTGGGTTCGATGGCTTATTACTACGAAGGCGAATCGGGCAACGATTACGAAAATATGGTGACTTCGGTAATCGCCGGAAATACTTTGCTTACAGGCAAAAACATACCAGTGGCAGGCGAATGCGAAGTAAAAAATGCGCAGGCCATGAAAATTATGGCCGAATTTGGTGCAGGTGGCTCGTTCTCCGAATTCTACCTGATGGATTTTGCCGACGATATTGTGATGCTCGGTCACGACGGCCCTGCCCATTTTGCCATTGCCGAAGGGCGTGTAAAACTGGTTCCGCTGCCCATTTATCACGGGAAACCCGGCAAAGGTCTATCTATCCAGATGTCGGTGAAACAGGGGCCGGTAACTTTACTGTCGGTAGTTGAGGGGAAAGATGGTGTATTTCTGTTGGTTGCCGAAGGTGATTCGGTTCCCGGGCCGGTGTTGGAGATCGGGAATACCAACAGCCGCTATCGCTTTCCCATTGGAGCCAAACGGTTTATGAACGAATGGTCGAAGCAAGGACCGGCTCATCATTGCGCCATTGGCGTGGGGCATATTGCCAATAAAATTGAAAAGCTGGGGAAAATTATTGGAGTTGATGTGGTGAAGGTCTGCTAAATTTCTATGATTTTCAACAAACCTAACAGGTTTTTAAAATCTGTTAGGTTTAGACCTAATAAATGAACTAAACACTGAATAAACATGAAAAAGAATCACATTTTAGCGATTGCCGGATTCTTCCTGCTGATTGCAGTCGTTTTTGCCTGTACGCCTAAAAAGCCGAAGGAAGGCATTCGTACTTCAACCGAGTTGAAGCAATTGTTTGCCGATCCGCCGTCGGAGTACCGGAGCGCCCCGCTCTGGGACTGGAACGAACAAGTAACTGAAGAAGGCATTGATTTCCAGATGAAAGAATTTAAAAAGGCAGGTATCGGCGGTGTGTTTGTGCACCCGCGTCCGGGCTTGCTTACTGAATACCTTTCCGACGACTGGTTTCACCTGTTCGACTACTCCGTTCAGAAGGGAAAAGAACTGGGCATGAAAGTGTGGATTTACGATGAAAACTCCTACCCGTCGGGCTTTGCAGGCGGTCATGTTCCGGCTGAAATGCCCGATTCGTACAAACATGGTTCAGGCTTGAATTATGAAGTGCAGGACAAACTTAATGTTCAGCTATCAGACACCATTGCTGTGATCCTGAAAAAGACCGATTCAGGATACATCGACATCACTTCGTCGGCTCAGCAGGAAATGGGAAAAGAAGGATCGTATTCTATTTTCAGGAAAAGCTATCCGCCTAAATCGCCCTGGTACGGCGGATTTTCGTATGTCGATCTGATTTACAAAGGCGTGACTGAAAAGTTCATCGACATTACCATGAAACGTGGCTACGAGAAAAATCAGGCTGACTTTGGTAAAACCTTGTCCGGAATTTTTACCGATGAGCCAAACCTTAGGGCAACCAGCGCCAAAGGCATGATGATACGTTGGACACCCGATTTATGGGATGCTTTCCAACAGCGCTGGGGCTATGATTTGCGCCCCAACCTTGTATCGTTGATTGATGAAAGCGGTAACTGGAAAAAAGTCCGTCATGATTATTATGAGTTGTTGCTCGAACTGTTTATCGACCGATGGGCAAAACCCTGGAATGCCTATTGTACTGAAAAGAATCTGGCATGGACAGGCCATTACTGGGAACACGGATGGCCCGAACCAACTGAAGGTTTCGATGAACAAGCCATGTACATTTACCATCAGCAACCTGGTGTTGATATGCTTGGGAACCGGCTCGACACTGCTGGATTGGGCGGTCAGTTTGGAAATGAGCGTGCTGTTCGCGAATTGCACAGCGCTGCCAACCAGGCCGGGCATCGTCGCACTTTAAGCGAAACTTATGGTGGCGGAGGCTGGCAAATGACTTTCGAAACCCAGAAGCGGCTCGTGGATTGGGAAGTGGTGATGGGCGTCAATTTTGTGGACCAGCACCTGTCGTATTACTCGCTCAACGGGGTGCGCAAATTCGATTACCCGCCGTCGTTCTCGTACCACGAACCCTGGTGGAATGATTACAAATTGATGGGCGACTACATTGGCCGCATTTGCATGGCCATGTCGGCTGGCGAGCAAATTAATCATACGCTGGTGCTTCAGCCAAATGCTACTGCCTGGATGTATTTCTCGCGGAAAGATAAAAAACCTGAGATCGATAAAATTCGCGATGGTTTTAAACACTTTGTGTACCTTATGGAGCAACAGCATCTTGAATACGATCTGGGATCGGAAAATGTGCTGAAAACCATCGGAAGCGTCAGCGGAAAAACGCTGAAAGTGGGTCAGCGCGACTATTCATTAGTGGTTATTCCGGCAGAAATGGAAAACATCGACAAATCCACCTTTGAGTTGTTGAAAAACTACATCGACAACGGCGGAAAAGTTCTGTCTTTCAGAAACGATATTCCGTTGCTCGACGGCGAATCATCAACGGTTGTCAACGATTTGATTAACCATTCAGGAGAGAAATGGGTAGTTGCCCAAAAACTTACTGATGCTTCGGCAATCAAACTGCTTCGCACCGACAATTTTAGTATGGAAGATTTGAGTAAAAACGGAATGCTCTATCACCAGCGCCGGGTGCTCAACGACGGACAGGTGTTGTTTGTGGTGAATTCGCATCCCGAAAGGAAAGCTGCGGCAAAAATTGAAATAGTAGGCCAATCGGTTTCGAAAATTGATCTGGTTTCCGGGATAGCTTATCGTTATCCGTCGAAAGCTGAGGGAGGAAAAGTTACCCTGAATTTGGAACTGGAACCCGCCGGAAGCGCCCTTTTTGTAGTGAACAATTCGGACTCCGCCGAGCCTGAATTTGTGCCTGCTTTGGGTGAAGAAGTGCCGGTAATTCCAGCAAGCGCCGTGACTGCCAAACGCGAGTCGGACAACATTCTGATGGTGAATTACCTCGACCTGAAAACAGCCAAAACCAACAAAAAAGAGGTGTATTTTATGAATGCGCTCATTGGTCTTTTCAACGAAAATGGTGTGGAAATGGGCAATCCGTGGCAGCATAAAATTCAGTATAAAAAAACTTATCTGGAGCTCGATAAGCAATTCAAATCCGATTCGTGGTTCGAGGCAAGCTATCATTTCAGCATAAAATCAGACTTGAAGCCTGAAGCGCTAAAAGCTATTCGCGCAGTGGTTGAGCGCCCCGAAATGTGGAAAGTACTGATTAATGGCCGCGAAGTTTTGCCACTCGCCAATACATACTGGATCGACAAGAAGTTTCCGCAATATGCCGTTGGCGAGTTTCTGAAAACTGGAGATAACACCCTCATGATTAAGGCACCGCGCATGAATATTTTGGCTGAAGTGACTCCGGTTTACCTGTTGGGCGATTTTCTGGTGAAACCTGCAACGCGCGGATGGGAAATTACGGGCGGCGATTTCTTTATGCTCGGTTCATGGCGCGAATTGGGCTTACCGTTCTATTCGCAGAAGGTGGCTTATTCGCAAAACTACAAAGTGAACAAGGCCGATGGAAAGCTATTTTTACTGAAGTTGCCCCAGTGGAAAGGTACTGTGGCCGAGGTGCTGGTAAACGGGCAACAGGCCGGACTTGTGGCCTGGCAGCCTTACCAGCTGGATGTTACTTCGCTGTTGAAAGACGGCGATAACGAAATAACCGTAAAAGTGGTTGGAAACCTGAAAAACACCTTTGGCTATTTTTACAAACCAGCCAATAAGTGGATTTATGGTCCGCACGAGTGGAACTATTCGCCCGAAAAACTTCCGGCAGGCTCTGAATATATTCTGGAAGATCTGGGCCTGATGGAGCCGTTTAGCCTGGTGGCGGTGAAGTAGGAAAAATCAATCAATTCGTTCGCAATTCATGTTAGTCAGGGTTTCACTTTAAGTGAAGCCCTGACTCGCTTGGTACCAAACCGCAACGCCACAGTGCGATAGCCGCAGCAAAACGGTGTAGCGCAACATGACTAAAATGTTTAAAATTCTGTACCTTCGGGCTCTTCAGGAATTGAGTTGGAATTAAAAATTTGATTACGATGGACAATAATCGAATATTCGTAATGTCGTATCTCGGTTTATCGACAATATAAACGTCACATTACATAGAGCCTTAAATACAAATTAACACAGGCTTTACGCTCATTACTTCAGTAAACTTTACTTTTACCGCCAAAACTGCCTTTGGAAACGAATAAATTAAAAGGGCATACCGCCATGTTTGCCGCCAATATTGCCTGGGGACTGATGTCGCCATTATCGAAAATGGTGATGAATAATCCGGCGGTTAATTCATGGACCCTGGTTTCGTTTCGTTTGATTGGCGCAGCTATCGCTTTTTGGTTCTTTTCGTTGTTCACCAAACGAGAGAAGGTTCCGTTTAGCGATTTAAAACTGATGGCTGTGGCCGCTTTGCTTGGAATTATTCTTAACCAGGGTGTTTTTGTTTTGGGTGTTTCGCTCACTTCGCCGGTTAACGCATCAATTGTAACCACTACGCTACCTATTGTTACTATGATTCTGGCAGCAATTTACCTGAAGGAACCCATCACCTGGCTTAAGTTTGGCGGAATTTTAGTGGGCGCGTCGGGGGCATTGCTTCTTATTTTGAGCAGTACGGCTATAGGTCGTGCTGCCGACCAGCGAACCAGTTTGTATGGCATCGGCCTTTGTTTCTTGGCACAGGCAAGTTATGCTACTTATTTTGTACTTTTCAAAAAAATGATTGGCCGGTACAGTGGCTTCACCCTGATGAAATGGATGTTTTTGTTTGCTGCATTGGTTTACCTGCCCTTTAATTTTCAGCACTTAGTGTCGATCAATTACAGCAGCTTGCCTTCGAATATCGTGGCCGATATAGCTTTTATCGTTTTTGGCGGAACATTCTTTTCGTACCTGATGATTCCGGTTGGACAAAAGAACCTTCGACCTACGGTTGCGGCCATGTACAACAATTTGCAGCCCATTGTTGCATCAATTGCGGCAGTATATTGGAACCTCGATACGTTTGGATGGCAAAAAGGCGTGGCGATTTTGCTGGTTTTTGCCGGTGTTTATTTAGTGACTCAAAGCCGGGCGCGCCAGGCTTAGTTATACAAGATGTCGCAACTACGTTGCTCTGTATTTTTGTTAGATGTCGTTGTACTACAAACATTTAGCAATCGTATTGCTATGAAGTTAGTAGCGAAGCTGTTTAATCGTTGTAGAAAATTGGCAAGACGAAAATGTAAGCCACATAGTGGTGTGATCTTCCGAAATACCTTAAAATTATTAGGTTACGGATAACTATGAAAAATTTAACCGGACACCAATGATTTGTATTTAATCAATTCGAAAAACTGACAAATTAATTACACTAAATGAAATTCGTTATTGAAACAGAGCGTTTGATTTTAAGAGAGTTGACATTGAATGATGTTGCCGATTTGTCGCTGGTTTTATCGGACGAAGAATCGATGAAGCATTATCCGCACGCTTTTTCTGCGGATGAAGTTCGTGGATGGATTGAACGAAACATGGAACGGTACCGAACTTTGGGGTTTGGACTTTGGGCGGTCAACCGAAAAAGCGATAACCAGTTTATTGGCGATTGCGGAATAACCATGCAAAACATCGGAGGCGACATTTTGCCTGAAATTGGTTTTCATACAATCAAACAGTTTTGTAACCAAGGATACGCCAGCGAAGCCGCTGAAGCCTGTAAAATATATGCCATCAATAAGCTGAAATTCAGCGCCATTTATTCGTATTCGCACGAAAGCAATCTTGCATCGCAGCGGGTTGCTTCAAAAATTGGTATGCAAAAGATCCGGGTATTTATTCAGGACGAAATACCTATTGTTGTATATTCGTTTAGCGTAAGGCAATAAACTTTTAACCCGAATTTATGACCAAACAAATAACGCTCGCAACACTCCATGATCTGGACGAATTAGTGCATTTGCTGAATGTACTGTTTACCCAGGACATTGAATTTGAACCCGACTATATTAAGCAACGGATAGGTTTGGAATTGATTATTCTGAATCCGGAAATTGGTGAAATTCTGGTGCTAAAAATGGATGGCAAGGTGATTGGAATGGTGAGTTTGCTCTACAGCATCAGTACTGCACTGGGAGGCAAAGTGGCTACTCTGGAAGATATGGTTATTGATCCGGGTTACAGGGCTCAGGGGTTGGGGAAAGAGTTGCTGAATGCTGCCATTGAGTTTGCACACCAGCGCGGATGCCTGCGCATAACCCTGCTTACCGATTTTGATAACGACAGGGCCATTCGGTTTTACCAAAATGCCGGCTTTTCACTGTCGAAGATGATTCCTTTACGGTTGGTGTTTTAATTGCACGATTTATTTTGAACTGTACTGAAGGGAAAAGAGTTGGTGGCCGGATTAAACATTCCTGTTTTTAGTTAGTCTGAAAAATGAAACAATGTGAGACAAGAAAAGAGATTGAAAACAATAAGTGCATTTAAAAACACATTTCGTTCGCTGAAATACCGCAACTACCGGCTCTATTTTTACGGGCAAAGCATTTCGCTTATAGGAACATGGATTCAGCGGATTACCACCCCGTGGTTGGTTTATCATTTAACCAATTCACCATTTTTATTGGGACTGGTGGGTTTTGCCGGGCAAATTCCTACGTTTCTCATTGCCCCTTTTGCCGGCGTATTTACCGATCGCTGGAACCGCTATCACCTGCTTATCTTAACCCAGGTATTTGCCATGATTCAGGCTTTTGTGCTAGCATTTCTCTACATCAACGGAAGTATCGAGGTTTGGCACATTGTCATTCTCAGCGTATTACTCGGTATTGTCAATGCGTTCGATGTTCCGGTGCGGCAGTCGTTTGTGGTTGAAATGGTTGAAAAGAAGGAAGACCTTGGAAATGCTATTGCCCTGAACTCGTCGATGGTAAATGGGGCGCGTTTGTTTGGGCCGTCAATCGCCGGAATGCTTATTGCTTTTACCGGCGAAGGAGTATGCTTTTTACTGAATGGAGTTAGCTATTTATTTGTGATTGCATCGCTACTGATGATGAAAATTAGTCCGAGAAAAGCAGTTTCCCGCCAGAAACATGTGCTGACTGAGCTGAAAGAAGGATTCAAATACACCTTTGGATTTGCGCCAATCAGGTATCTTATTCTGTTGCTGGCGCTTGTAAGCCTGGTTGGTATGCCCTACACGGTTTTAATGCCGGTATTTGCCAAAGAAATTCTGCACGGAGGTTCGCATACGTTTGGCTTTTTAATGGGCGCTTCGGGTATGGGCGCATTGTTTGGCGCATTCTTTCTGGCATCCCGGAAAAATGCACTTGGGTTAGATAAAATTATTCCGCTGGCTGCCGCCACATTTGGCGCCGGTTTAATTGCGTTTTCGTTCTCCCGATTTTTTCTGTTATCGATGGGGCTGATGGTTTTTGTAGGGTTGGGTATGATGCTGCAAATGGCATCGACCAACACCATTCTGCAAACTATTGTTGACGACGATAAGCGTGGCCGCGTAATGAGTTTTTATACGATGGCATTTATGGGAGCTGCGCCATTCGGAAGTTTTATGGCTGGTAGCCTTGCCAGCAAAATAGGAGCGCCCAATACGCTGGCTGTCGGCGGAATTGCCTGCATTTTAGGAACGCTGGCTTTCATGAGGTATTTACCAAACTTTCGAAAAGCAATCCGGCCAATTTATATGCGGTTAGGAATTTACAGTCAGCGAGAAATCAAAGGCATGTTATCACAGAAATCGGGTTCATAATTCCAATTTGCTGCTGAAACATGGCGCAGAACAATTACATTTGTGCAAATACTGAATGTACACCCTGTTTGTTATGATTCGAACCCGGAAAATAGAACTGACCAGCGACGAATTTTTTTATCTGCTCCTAACCATTTATTTCAAAAGGAAGTGGTTAACCATTGCCTGGATATGGCTTGTCGTTTTTATTTTGCTTTTTAGTACACGAATTAATACGATCGAATACTGGCTGGTTGGAATCCTGTGTTCTCTTCAAATTATTTTGGTTCTTCAGTATTGGCTGTATGCTCACTCCAACGACAACCGGATTTATTTACTGCCCCGTTTTTTCGACATAAATTCGGACCAAATTGTTGAGTGGATGGATGACGGAACATCGTCAACCATTAAGAACGAACGTATAATCCGAGTGATGCGAACCGGAAAATGTTACCTGCTTTTTATTGCTAAAAACGAATATATTTATCTGCCATTTGCCGCTTTTGAAAGTGAAATGGACAAACAATGGTTCGATTTTGAAATTATCGGAAAGATTGTGAAAGGACATCAAAACAATAAAAATCGAAAATAATGTACGGAAAACACACAACTACAAACTACACTTCAGTTCTTGAAGGTATTCAAATTAAAACCCTTTGTTATGGCCAAAAAACCTTAATGACAGAGTTTATTTTGCAAAAAGATGCTATTCTTCCGGAACATTCGCACCCGTATGAGCAAACAGGTTACCTGGTAAAAGGCAAACTTCGTTTGTATATTGGCAATCATTTCAAAGAGCTTGTGCCGGGTGATAGCTGGAATATTGACATAAACGTGCCGCATAAAGCCGAAGTGCTTGAAGACTCAGTTGCTATTGAAGTATTCAGTCCGGTACGCGAGGACTATGTGAAGTTTATATCGGATTCGGAAATTTATTAGCAACAACGGGCGCTTTTTTGATTTAATTGAGTATAATATTATATTTGCTTAAATTATTCACTTCTACGCCATGAAAACTAAACTCCTTTTTCGAGTAACCATTTTAATGTTTCTATTGACTGGTTTTTTATTCGGATGTAAAAAAGATTCGGATTTGGTTGGTAAATTAAAAGTGTCGTTTGCTTATCGTTCAGGCGATGCAACCATACTTGTTTATGCCATTGAAAACACCAATTATCCGATAGCTACGTTTCAAACCGACATAAAAGGCAATGGATCAACCGAACTGAATATGGGTAATTACTTCATTCGTGTTTCTTCCGGAGTATATTATTCTTCAATTGGAATTCAGATTAGGCCGAAAGAAACAACTTCTGTTTATTGGGGAGCTGATAATCAGGCTTATGTCCAATAAGTTGAAGTCAATTAGACATTAAATTGATAGAAGATTAATTTTTAAGATTTGCAGTGTTACTTATTGCAGATTGATTTTAATTATTAGAACTTGCTGAAATAAATCTAAAGAAGATTAGACTATGAAAAAAATCGAAAACCTATTGCTCGTATTGTTCGTGGCATTCCTGATTGCTTATTTTGCAATGCCCGTTGTAAGTTATGGGTTTACCGATTTTGCCTTGGTTTTAATTGTGTTGATTGCACTATGGGCACTGCTTAATCACAATTTCATCTCGCGTCCAAAGCCACAGCAAATCAATTTTCAGTTTAAATCGTCGGGGCTAAAAATCACTGGAATGATTATCCTGATTTTGGGGTTGTATATCACTGTTTTACCTATGTTGACTTCACTGACGATTCTCAGAAGCAAAGACTATCGCGATTTAATCGGGAAAGTGGAAGTAGGACAGAACCTGGCCGATCATATTGCCCCGATCTCGATCGAAAAAATCAGGGTTGTCGATCAGTCTTTGGCCAACTTGCTTGGCGATAAGGTTTTGGGAGCCCAACCTGCTTTAGGTAGCCAGGTGCGTTTGGGAACTTTCAATATCCAAAAGGTAGGCACCGAATTGTATTGGGTAGCGCCACTTTTGCATTCCGGATTTTTCAAATGGAACAAAAACAGCGACGGAACGCCTGGCTATGTTATGGTAAACGCGACAAACGAGCGCGATGTCAGGTTGGTTGAGGAGATTGCCGGAAAGAAAGTCAGGATAAAATATCAGCCAGAGGCTTATTTCTTTAGTAATCTGGAACGACACATTTATTTCAGCGGATATTTTAATTGTGGCTTGACTGATTATTCGTTCGAGGTTGACGATGAAGGTCACCCATACTGGGTGGTAACCAAATATGAAAAGAAAGTAGGGTTTAGTGGCGACGATGCTGCTGGTGTAATTGTAGTTGACTGCGAAACCGGAGCAATTAAAGAATATACGATTGCCAGCGCACCTGTCTGGATTGACCGTATTCAGCCTGCGAATTTTGTTGAAAAGCAGTTGAACGATTGGGGCGAATATGTAAATGGCTACTGGAATTTCTCGAACGAAAATAAATTACAGATCACTGAAGATGTATCGCTGGTTTATGGCGAAGATAACCGCGCATACTGGTACACTGGATTGACATCGGTGGGATCAGACGAGGCAACTGTTGGATTTGTATTAGTGGATACCCGAACCAAAAAGGCGGTTTGGTACAGGCAGAGCGGAGCTACTGAATATGCGGCTAAAAACTCGGCTGTTGGTAAAATTCAGGAGAAACGCTATTCGGCTTCAACTCCTATACCATACAACATTAACGGAATTCCGACCTATGTGATTAGCCTGAAAGACGACGGTGGTTTGGTGAAAATGTTTGCAATGGTTGCTATTGAAGATTATACCATTGTTGGGGTTGGTAATACTATGCGTGAAACGTTGATGGCTTATAAAAGCGCTATAAATATGACTGGCAATAAACTGAATTCAAAGAATGCCAATCAAAAAATGTCGTTGAAAACAGTGATTACCCGAATTAGTAATGACGTTAAAAATGGAAATAGTTTTTATTACTTCACAGTGAAAGACAATAAAAATATCTTTATCGGATCATCACAAGTGTCTAACGAAATACCGGTCTCGGTTGTTGGAGATAGTGTTGAAATTAACTTCGACAGCGATATGCAGGGAGTACTTGATGTTTCTGGCTTTAAAAATAAAACTCTGAGAAAATAACAGATTATGAAACGGGTTTTACTCTTTTTGCCCGATGGGTTCGAAACCTTCGAGGCAAGTGTTTTTATTGATGTAATTGGCTGGAACCTCGTGGATGGCGACGGAACTACCGAGCTTTATTCGTGCGGTTTTCACCGCGAAGTAAAAAGTACATTCAACCAGCGAATGGTGGTCGATTACCTGATCGACGAGATTGATGTCGCCGATTTTGATGCGCTTGCCATTCCCGGCGGATTTATGGAATACGATTTTTACCGCGAAGCTTATGACGAGCGGCTTTTGACGCTTATTCGCGAATTCGATGAGCAAGGTAAAATCATTGCAAGTATTTGTGTTGCAGCGCTGGTATTGGGCAAAAGTGGCATCCTGAACGGCAAAAAAGGTACCACTTACAACATGAAGCCCGAGCGGCAGGAAACATTGAAATCGTTTGGGGTTGATGTTGTAAATGAACCAATCGTAGTTTCCGGGAACATCATCACATCATGGAATCCTTCGACAGCTGCCGAGGTTGCATTTATTTTGTTGGAAATGCTTACCAGTAAAGAAAATGCTGATTCTATTCGGGGAATAATGGGGTTCGCATAAAAAAACTACCGGGAATAAAAAACTCCCGGTAGCAACCAACTAAAACAGTACTAAGATACTGCCTTCCCAAATATTAGATTAAACTCTAAAAAACTAATTATCGACGATTAATTACTAATATCCAGTATTTTGAGTGACATTTGAATTATTATCGATTTGAGTATTTGGAATAGGAGCCGTGATCCGAAAATCGCTGCAAGACGGTTTTGGATAGGTCAATGTTCCAATGTGCCAACCACCCGAGTGGTTGATTGTACCTGAAGCACCCCGTGTACGAAGAATGTCATATAAACCGCCAACACCTTCACCTACCAATTCTCTTCTTCTTTCTTCAAGGATACGGTTAACACTTGTTAAAGTGCTTGCAGTAAGAGAATTGTTAGGATTTGCCCGGGTTACGATAGCATTGATATAACTTAATGCCGCAGTTGTGGCTCCATTTAACCGGTATTCACATTCGGCAGCAGTCAGGTAAAGTTCTGACAAACGCACGACGTAAATATCGTTATACTGAACACTGGCGGGTGCAGCCACTGTACCGGTGCCACAATATTTGGTCAGCCACACTTTTTGGTTGACACCGTTATAGACCGTATAGTGGTTGGCGTCGCCAATGTTGGTGAAACAGAAGCGGACATCGTTAGGGTCCTGGTTCAATAAATCCAAATAATCTTTGGTCAGGATCATTCCGGCATAACCCGTCCAATTGCATATTGTCTGGATACAGTCGGCTCCTACATTTTCCGCACTACTATTATAAATTTCGAAGATCGATTCAGAAGAGTATTTTGATCCCCACATCTTGGCATAATTAGCATTCGAAACCAACGAATATACCGTGCTTGCGTTAGTGATCACGTCTTTGGCATAAGATAAAGCATTGGTATAATCGTTCATGTACAGGTAAACCCTTGACAATATACCTTCGGCACCCCATTTGTTGATAAGGCCACCGGTTGCTGTAGTTGGCAACCCACCACCAATAGCTTCCTTTAAATCGGATATGATTTGGGTATAACATTCGGCCACAGTAGAACGGGCCGGCTTGTAGTAAATATCGTTCTTCTCGGTCACAATACAGACCCCCAACGCCGATGAATTAATGGCATAAGCCTGGCCAAACCAATTGGTCAACTGGAAAAGTACCAGTCCACGTATAGCCAACGCTTGTGAACGGATTTTTGCCACAGTCGCATCCGTTTTATCGAAATTTTTATCGATAGAACCGATGATGTTGTTGGCGGAATGGATGATCTGATAGCCCAGGTTCCAGCACGAGGTTATTTCTTCCGTTTCAGAAGGTGTAGAAGTAAAGCTATAGTACTCATAACCACGAGAGGTTGAACTTACATTTTGCATATCCTCGCCTTTTAACTCTGCATACATTGGGATGCGGTCACCATAAAACCAGTGGCTGGCCAATTGCCTGTAAGTGCCATTTAAGGCTGTTTGCAACCCATCTTTGGTAGATATTGCCACTTCGGTTGCAACAGAAGTGGTAGGATTAAGTTCCAACCAATCGGATCCGCATGAAGTAAATCCGGCAAGGAGTATAACTCCTACTATATAATTGATTATCTTTTTCATGTTCATCAAATTTTAAATGGTTTAACTTTCTTTAGAAAGAAATATTTGCCCCAATGGTGATATTTTTAGTCAATGGAGCTGAAGCCCAAGAAAATCCACCCATTTCTGTTTCAGGGTCATAACTTCCCCATGCAGCTTTTGTCCAAAGATTCGATCCGGATAAATAGAAACGTACTTTGCTCATATACACTTTTTGGACAATATTGCCAGGTAAAGTATAACCGAAAGACAGGTTCCTCAAACGAATATAGTCGTTGCTGTGCAAATAACGCGTCGTGTTTGGCGGGCCTACTTTATTGTTGTATGAAAGACGTGGTACGTTTGTTTTATCACCAGGTTTTTGCCAACGGTCCATGGTATAAACCGGGAAGTTGCGTTTTAGGTTAGTTCCGTCATTTTCGGTAGTTGTTGCCATTTGGTCGAAAGAATAACCGCCCCACGACCCGGTGAATGTAAACATCAGGTCAAAGTTCTTGTAATAAAGGGTATTGGTCAGGTTCGAGGTCAACTTAGGCATTGCTTCTTTGCCAAGATCAATAGCCTGGGCTTTTGTGTCGTCGGTAGTCGTTGTTTTATTTAATGAACCATCGGAATTGGTTGTGTTTAAATAATATAGGGCAGCTCCGGTATTTGGGTCAACACCGGCATATTCTTTCAGGTAGAATTCGTAAAATGGCCCGCCAACTTTACGGATATACATGGTGGTACGGTTTGCCGCAGTTATAAATGTTGTAATATCGTTAAATTTCTTGATCACGTTCTTGTTGTGGGCGAACGATAAATTAGTTGTCCATGTAAAATCTTTTGTCTTGATATTGGTGGAATTGAATTCCAGTTCGAACCCTTTGTTGCTAATATGGCCAATGTTGGTGGTATATGAAAGAAAACCACTACTGTTGCTTAACGGCATACCGTACAACAAGTCTTTTGTTTGGCGGCTATAGTATTCGCCCGTTACCGATACCCGATCGAATAAAGTGAAATCCAACCCAATATTCATGTTGTAGTTCTTTTCCCATTTCAGGTTATCATTTTGTAACTGTTTTTCGTACGAACCTGATACTCCCTGATAGGCCAGTGTATAATCATAGAGTCCCTTGGAAGCATAGCTACCGGGAGGAAGGTTACCGTTTACTCCATACGAAGTGCGGATTTTCATGTCGGTAAAGGTCTTTTTTAACCCCAGCATGAATGGTTCTTCAATGATACGCCACATGCCCGAAGCCGACCAGAAGTTGCCCCAATGTTGAGATGTAGAGAACCTGGACGAACCGTCGCGGCGGAAACTGGCGCCCAGGTAATATTTCTTATCGTAGTCGTAGTTCAACCTTGAAACGATGGAAGTCAACCGCCATTCCTCCGGTGAGGATGATTTTGATGCGTAGGTTGATGTAGCGCCAACATCGGTCAATGCAGTTGTGGCAATATTATATCCGGTATAATAGATACCATCTTTTTTAAAGTCCTGCGCTTCATAAGCAACCAAGGCATCCAGGTTATGTTTATCCTTAAATGTTTTGATGTAACTCAGACTTAGTGAATTGAATAACCCGTTCCACTCCGTGAACCCTTTGCCAGCTTGTGCATTTCCATCTCCGGCGCCTTTGGGTCCTGCAAAACTATACGGGCAGTAATAGACCACATCCTTTTGCGATGAAAAGTCGTAATTTAGACTTTCTTTTAGCTTTAGCCCGTCAAGTATATCATAAGTCAATGCTCCGTTTGCCATTACCCTTGTAACGTTTGTGCGGTTTATATCCGTCTTCATGGTTTCCAAGACGTTCTCTACCGTTGTCGAGAACACAAAGCTGCGGTTGTACGACCCGTCAGCGGCATAAGGCACATCGGATGGCGTAATATATCCTGCCGTAAGCAAGTAGGGGTTACAACCACCTCTTTCCTCGTTGAGGTTTTGTGTGATTTTTGATAGCGTAATTTTTCCATTGAACGTCAGTTTTTTCGATACCTGCCTGTCATAAGCCAAGTTACCGGCATACCTGTTAAAATCGCTGTTAATAGCAATACCGTCCTGTTTCAAATATTCAAAAGATGCCAAAAATTTACTTTTGTCGTCTCCCCCTGTAATCGAAGCCTCATAATTTTGACTATAAGCATGTTTCCGAAGCAGATAATCTTTCCAATCGACATAACCGGTTGAAGGCTTCGGGGCATAAGTATCAATGTAAGTGGCAACCCACGCATCAGGATTTGTATTTCCTTTATCAACAGCTTGATTATATAAAGCTTCTGAAACCAAGGTCCTGCGGTCTTCGCCACTTAAAACCGGGCGGTTATCCATTGCTAAACTGGAAATACCGCTGCTGACCGTAAAATCGACCTTTGCCTGACCTGTTTTTCCCCTTTTGGTGGTGATTAAAATTACCCCATTAGCTGCACGTGAACCATATAACGAAGCCGCTGCAGCATCTTTAATGACGGTGATGTTTTCAATATCATTGGGATTGATCGTGGACATAATGTTTGTCTGCGCCTGGGTCATGTAACCCGCGCCGCTACCATTCATTGTGCCAGAAGTAACCGGAACTCCATCAATAACATACAACGGTTCGTTTGTGGCATTATAAGACCCCATTCCACGGATACGAATGTTAGCCACAGCTCCTGGTTGTCCGGATTGTGCAGTGATAAACACACCGGCAGTTTGTCCTTGTAGCTTTTGTTCCATTGATATTACAGGTAAGTCTTTCAGTTTTTCAGCGTTCACAGTATTAGCTGAACCTGTAAATGATGCCTTTTTAAAGTTACCATAACCTGTTACAACTACTTCACTCAATGATTCAGATTCATCCAGTAATGAAGCGTTGATTTCAACTTTGCCGGCAACGGGTATTTCCTGACTTTTCATCCCTACAAACGAGAATAATAAGGTTGCATTGTCGGCTATGTTTGAAAATGAATACTTACCATTAGTGTCGGTAATAGTACCTTGTGTAGTGCCTTTAATACGGATAGTCACTCCGGGAAGCGGCGCTCCTGTTGAGTCGGTAACTTTTCCTGAAACTGATTTTTGTTTTTGCTCGCTGTTAACTGATGTTTGTTCAGGGCTATCTTTTGCAGAGCCCGATGTAGTTGTTGCTCCAACAACCTGAATGACAGAAAGCGATAATATAAATATGGCTAAGTTAATTTTGCGCAAAAGATTACGGGCATACCATGCCACTTTAGCCGGTGAAGCACAGTCGTTATTTTTTTTCATTTTATTGACTTAAAAGTGTTAAGAATTGCTTTTGTAAACGTGAATTGATCATTTGGTGAGCAAATGATTGTGTTTGCACTGAATGGAACATGCTGGTAATTCTAGGGCGATTTTTCCTGTTTCATAGATATTTGGATTAAATTAGTTGATTGATGTATTTGATTGTAATTTGAATCCATTTTGTTAGGTTGTGAACACAAGCAATACACACAGGTAAATAGCAACCCCCATTCGCATTTAATCTTTTTTACATTTCCAATGAAAAAAGTAGCATTTTGTTTTTCCGGACATTTAAATAGTTGCATTATCGGGCGCGATGCGTTTGCCCTGATGGGTTTTCTGGTTCATTACCCTGTTCTTTATAAAATCTTTATGGTACATGCGTCTTTCCTTTTAAAACCTTTATAGTTTTCGGGCCAGCTTTGTATTGTTCGAAAATGAAACAATATGAAGACAACTGATTTATTTCTTGTAATTGTACCTGCATCGTCAGCTGTCGGCAAATCAGCTGATATGAATAACGTTGCGTGGTATTTGGCAGGCGCTCTCATTGCCTTTTTCCTGATTGGTTACTTGGTTTACTCCCTGATAAAACCCGAAAAATTTTAAGGTATGACAGCTTCTGATTTTCTGCAAATTGCATTGTATTTCGCGCTGCTTATTGGCTTAACTCCTGTTTTGGGCAGCTATATGTACAAGGTTTTCACCGGGCAAAACCACCTGATGTTACCTATTTTCAGCAAACTCGAAAAGCTGATTTACAAGCTTTCGGGTATACATTCCGACGAAGAAACTGACTGGAAGACTTATACATGGGCTTTGTTGCTTTTCAATCTTGTCGGTATGGTTTTTCTGTTTGTGCTACAAATTATTCAGGCGCAGTTACCTCTTAATCCGGCGCATTTGCCTAATGTAAGCTGGCATTCGGCTTTAAATACAACTATTAGCTTTACGACCAACACCAACTGGCAAGGGTACGCTGGTGAAACTACTTTAAGCTATTTGGTGCAAATGCTTGGTTTAACTGTTCAGAATTTTGTTAGTGCAGCAACGGGCATCGCTGTTTTACTGGCTTTAGTCCGAGGTTTGTCGCGAAAATCGGCCACTACGCTAGGTAATTTTTGGACCGACCTAACCCGTTCAACGCTTTACGTGCTTCTACCTATGTCAATTGTTTTTGCAGTGATATTGGTAGGAGAAGGAGTGATCCAGAATTTTCATCCCTATCAAGCAGTTCACACACTTCAGGGAACCGAACAGGTCATTCCGATGGGACCTGCTGCTTCACAAGTTGCCATCAAACAATTGGGAACCAACGGTGGTGGGTTCTTCAACGCCAACAGTGCACACCCGTTTGAAAACCCAACCCCATTAACCAACTTTCTTGAAATGCTGGCCATTTTGCTCATTCCAGCGGCATTAACTTACACCTACGGGAAAATGGTTGGCTCATTGCGGCAAGGTTGGACTATTTTCATGGTGATGCTTATTCTCCTGGTTTCGGGATTGGCTATTGCTTTGTATGGCGAATATTCGGCTAACCCGATATTGAGCCAATCGCACCTGATGGAGGGCAAGGAAACCCGCTTCGGAATTACAAACAGTGTACTTTGGTCAACAACGACTACGGCAGCATCGAACGGCTCAGTGAATGCCATGCACGACAGCTTATCGCCACTCGCCGGAATGGTTGCGCTCATTAATATGCTGTTGGGCGAAGTGATCTTTGGTGGAGTTGGCGCCGGGTTGTATGGCATGATGGTATTTGTTATACTGACTGTTTTTATAGCCGGGCTGATGGTCGGTCGTACTCCCGAGTTGTTAGGTAAAAAAATTGGAGCGTTCGAGGTTCAGATGGCCATTATTGCCAACTTATCCACTAGCCTGGTTATTCTTGTCTTCACGGCCTGGGCTTCAGTTAGCAGCTATGGTTTGTCAAGTTTGAATAATACAGGAGCGCATGGGTTTTCCGAAATTTTGTATGCCTATACATCAGCTGCCGGGAACAACGGTAGTGCCTTTGCCGGACTGAATGCCAACACATTATTTTACAACCTTACATTAAGCATTTCGCTGTTGGTCGGACGGTTTGGTGTGATAATCCCTATGCTTGCCATTGCCGGAAGTATGGCTCATAAAAATATTACGCCCGAATCAGCTGGAACTTTCAGAACCGACAACTGGGTATTTGGAGGCTTGCTAATCGCTGTAATCCTGATTGTTGGCGGATTAACCTATTTTCCAGCGCTTTCGCTTGGTCCGGTAGTAGAACATTTGCTAATGATAAAATAACCACATAGCCACATAGATAACATAGAAAAAATAGTTTTCAAAACTATGTGACCTATGTGCCTATGTGGTAAAAAGAAAAAAACATGAGCACACATCAAAATACAAGTAGTCTTTTTAATCAAAAGATAGTATTTCAGGCAGTTAAAGATAGTTTCATTAAATTGAACCCGGCAGTGTTGATCAAAAATCCGGTCATCTTCATTGTTGGAGTTGGAGCGGTGCTGACAACTGTTATTGTTGTTGTCGGTTTGTTCAACGGAAATTATTCAGCCTTTAATCTCCAAATTGCCGTCTGGCTGTGGTTTACGGTTCTGTTTGCCAATTTTTCTGAAGCTATTGCCGAAGGACGTGGAAAAGCGCAGGCCGACAGTTTGCGTAAAAATCGTACCCAGACTATGGCCCGCCGGTTGGTTGGCAGCAAAGAGGATGTTGTTGCAGCTCCCGATTTACGAAAGGGCGATGTAGTTATTTGCGATGCAGGTGATATCATTCCTGCTGATGGAGAAGTGACTGAAGGCATTGCCAGTGTTGACGAATCGGCTATTACCGGCGAATCGGCTCCTGTGATTCGCGAAAGTGGTGGCGACCGCTCGGCAGTAACCGGCGGTACCAAAGTAATCAGCGATCGCATTATTATCCGTATAACATCCGAGCCTGGCGACTCGTTTTTAGACCGTATGATTTCGCTGGTTGAGGGCGCTAAACGTCAGAAAACGCCCAACGAAATAGCGCTTTCCATTTTGCTTTCAGGTTTGTCGATTATCTTTCTGCTGGCGGTAGTCACACTTCCTGCATTTTTTAGTTATAGTTTATCTGCCTCGGGGTTATCCTCTTTGCAAAACCTTACAATACCTGTGCTTATTGCTCTGCTGGTTTGCCTGATCCCGACAACTATCGGAGGACTGCTAAGTGCCATTGGTATCAGCGGGATGGACAGGCTTTTGCAGCGAAACATCATTGCTACCAGCGGAAAAGCCATTGAAGCTGCCGGCGATGTTGATGTGCTTTTGCTCGATAAAACAGGTACAATAACTTTAGGCAATCGCATGGCTACCAATTTTTTTCCTGCCGATGGCGTGAGCGAAACTGATTTGGCCCATGCGGCACAACTTTCATCTTTGTCTGACGAAACGCCCGAAGGTCGTTCGATTGTCATTCTGGCCAAGGAAAAATTCGATTTCAGGGGACGCGATGTTCACCAGAAAAATGCAGTATTTATTCCATTTACCGCTCAATCGAAAATGAGTGGAGTGGATTTGACCGATGAGAAAGGTGTTGTTCATCGTATCCGCAAAGGTTCGTCTGAAGCCATTAAGTCGTTTATTCACAATGGAAATGGATTCTTTCCAAAGAAAATGGAAGAAAAAGTAGCTGAACTGGCCAAAATGGGCGCGACTCCATTGGTTGTTGCCGAAGATAATAAAGTGCTGGGAATCATTCAATTGAAGGACATCGTAAAAGGTGGGATCAAACAGCGTTTTGCCCAATTGCGAACAATGGGGATACGCACCGTAATGATTACGGGCGATAATGCGCTAACTGCAGCTGCAATTGCTGCCGAAGCCGGAGTTGACGACTTTATGGCCGAAGCTACTCCTGAAGATAAATTAGTACGAATCAGGAAAGAACAGGCAAATGGGCACCTTGTAGGTATGATTGGCGATGGCACCAATGATGCTCCTGCATTGGCCCAGGCCGATATTGGTATTGCCATGAATTCGGGAACCCAGGCAGCGCGTGAAGCCGGAAATATGGTCGATTTGGACAGCAACCCAACCAAGCTGATCGAAGTGGTTGAGGTTGGCAAGCAACTGCTGATGACCCGTGGTGCATTAACAACCTTCAGTATTGCCAACGATGTGGCCAAATATTTTGCTATTATACCAGCCATCGCGGTTTCGCTTTATGCCGGAAAAACTGGAGTGGGACCCTTGGCTGCACTTAACCTGATGAAACTTGGTTCGCCCGAAAGCGCCATCTTGAGCGCAGTTATTTTTAATGCAATCATCATTGTTTTACTGGTCCCGCTGGCATTAAAAGGTGTTCCGTATCGGCCGGTTTCGGCCAACAAGGCATTGATCCGCAACTTATTTATCTACGGATTAGGTGGAGTAATCGCACCTTTTGTGGGGATAAAACTGATTGATTTGATCATTAATTTATTTGCCTGATCATGAAATATTTAATGGTATTTCGAAGAACTATATTGAACCCTTTCAGGGTTCCAGCGTACTTGGATTTAGGCTACCTGAAAATCCGGCAAGGATTTAATTTGAATAACCGTGGGCGTCAACCCATGGGCAACGGAAGAGAAGATGTCACAACCCTAAAAGGGTTGAATTTTCAAAATCAAATAGAAAAAGTAAATCCATGAAAACACAATTCATAATTTCAATTAAAATTTTTGCCGTATTAACTGTGTTGTGCGGTGTAATTTACCCGTTGCTAATTACCGGGATTGCCCAGACTGTTTTTCTAAAAAAGGCTAACGGGAGTCTAATAACAGTAAACAACAAAATTGTTGGCAGTGAGCTGATTGGCCAGAAATTTGACAGCGCTTCGTATTTTCAATCGCGGCCTTCTGCTGTCGATTACAACCCGCTTCCCTCGGGCGGTTCTAATTTTGGACCGACAAGCGAGAAATTAAAAGAACAAACTTCCGAAAGGGTAAAACGATGGATCAAATCAAATCCAGGTATTTCCGCTGAGAAAATTCCGGCAGAAATGCTCTTTGCATCAGGTAGCGGTCTCGATCCGCACATTTCTCCTGAAGGCGCGTTGCTTCAGGTTGATCGTATTACAAAAGCCCGGACTTTAAGCCGTGAACAGAAACAGCAACTTGTTGATCTTGTTGGTGTTATGACAGAACAACCGCAGTTCTCTTTTTTAGGCGAGCCTCGTGTTAATGTTTTAATGCTGAATCTTGCTTTGGATAAGCAGTTTAAGAACAATTAAATCAGTGAGTTATGAAACTTTCAATTCGTACTAAATTTGCACTTGGAATGGTTTTTATTTTTCTGATTATCTTGGTTCTGATAGGTTTTTCGGCGTATTACCTGAATAATTTATCACAAGCGACAAGTGCTATTCTTAAAGAAAATTATTTATCGGTTGGTTATGCCCGTGAAATGAACGATGGTTTGTCTAAAATAAACCAGGAAATTACAACAGGATTTCTCGAAAAGCGCAATCCTGATAAACTGTTCGTAAATAACGAATTAACCGTTATTGACAATTCGCTTAAGCTTGAAGAAGGTAATATCACCGAAGTTGGCGAAGATAAACTTGCCAGGGATATTGAAGTTGGTTTCTACGAATTCCGTGATTCATTGTCAAAAATCTCAAACCGGGTCATTACGGTAAATCAGGTTTTATATTTTCAGAAAAAAGCAGGAATACTTGCCGGGCAATTAGTACATTTATCTAAAATTAATGAAAAAGCAATAGAGATTAAAACTGACGCAGCAAAAGTGTCGTCGAAAAATGCACTTACAGGGATGACAATACTCGGCAGTGTTTGTTTCCTGATAGCTTTGAGCTTTATTTACAGTTTTGCATCTTATTTCAACGAACGGTTCTTTCAACTTTATAATGGAATAAAAGAAATTGTATCAAGTAATTACGGACAAAGGCTTTATTTCGATGGCGTTGATGAGTTTTACGAAATTTCGGTTTTATTTAACCAGATGGCTGAGAAGTTAAGTGGAGAACGTGATGTGGAAAGCCAGCAATTTAGCTTCGTGGAAGAAAAGGGAGAAGAACAGTCTGGAAGAAATTCGGAACAGGAATTGAGAGATGTTTTATTGAGGATGAAAAGCCTTGAAAAAGAGGCAGAGGAATTTCTAGCGAAAACTGGGAAAACCTCGACTTTTCAGGATTGAAATGAGTATTTTACTTTGCGATATTGATTTATTATTGCAGAAAACTGGCCTTTGTTGACCGTCTCAGTTAAAGGTTCAATATAGGGTTAAGAGATTTCTGGCTGTGTTTAAGTCGGTCACTAATTTGATGTTATAACTTGTAGTTTATGGATTTCACCGATCATCGTCCGAACCCTGATGAGTTGCTGGCCTCGATTAAAGAAAAAGATGAAAAAGAGAAACGAGGCAAACTGAAGATATTTTTCGGGATGTGCGCCGGCGTTGGAAAAACATATTCGATGCTCGAAGCAGCGCTTGTTGAAAAAAAGAAAGGCGCCGATGTTGTTATTGGCTATGTTGAAACACACCTGAGAAAAGAAACAGAGGCTTTGGTTAATGGATTTGAACTTATTCCACGGAGAAAATATAAATACCGGACGGCCACGCTCGAAGAAATGGATTTAGACGCTATTATTGCCCGTCGTCCGCAAATAGTATTGGTTGACGAACTGGCCCACACCAATGTGCCAGGTAGCCGTCATTCAAAACGATACCTCGATGTTCAGGAAATTCTCGATAATGGCATTCATGTATTTACAACAGTAAATGTTCAGCACCTTGAAAGCCGGTCGGAAATTGTAGCTCAGATTACTGGCATTATTATTCGGGAGACACTCCCTGACGATGTTTTTGAAACAGCCGACGACGTTGAACTGGTTGATCTTACACCCGATGAACTTTTGCAGCGTTTAAGTGAAGGAAAGGTTTATACAACTGAACGGTCGCGCGAGGCAGTTGTGAATTTTTTCAGGAAAGGGAACATTACCGCATTGCGCGAAATGGCTTTGCGTATTGTGGCCGACCGGGTTGATAAACAGCTGCACGATTACATGCAGCTCAAGCGGATAAAAGGTCCCTGGAAATCGGGAGTTCGGTTGCTGGTTGCTGTAAGTTATACGCGCCAGTCGAATAAATTACTTCGTTGGGCAAAGAACCTGGCTGATACAATGGGCGGGACTTTACAGGCTATTTACGTCGAAACTTCACATGATTTAACCGATTCTGAAAGGGAAAATCTCGACAAAAACATCAACCTGGCCAAACAGCTGGGTATTCAGTTCAGGATAATAACCCATGCCGATAAAGTTAAGGCAATTGTCGATTTTGCACGAAAAGAAAATATTACCCACATTGTCATCGGGAAACCAAAGGTCCGTAACTTATTTACTCTGTTTAAGTTGGGTAATTTTATAAACAGGTTGGTCCGTTTTAGTGGCGATATTGATGTTTACATTTTAGGTTCCGACTCTGGTATTAATGATAAATACAAATACAGGGCGTCTCTTCCATCTTTTACTTCAAGCTTAAATCAATACCTCACATCGGCATTAACTGTAATAATTACAGCTACAGTTTTTTTCTTTATAAAAGAGTTGGTTGGCTACCAGGTAGTTTCGTTTATGTTGCTCTTTGTGGTATCAATTCTTGCTTTTTTTCTCGGGACAGGACCTATTTTACTTGCGGCAACATTAAGTTCTTTGTCATGGGATTACCTGTTTATTCCTCCGGCCTATACTTTGCACATCGAGCGCCCTGAAGATATGCTGATGCTTGCTATGTTCTTTATTATTGCATTGCTCAACGGAGTATTAACATCAAGGGTTAAACGGCAGGAAACAAAAATCAGGATTCGCGAGGAACGTACCCATGCGCTTTATAACCTGGCAAAGGAATTATCTGTAACATCAGGTATTAAAGAAGTGCTGGATGTGGCAGTCAAAGATATTCGGAAATATTTTACGCTCGAAAGTGCTTTTTTCCTGAAAGATGAAGCAGGAAAGCTGGAACCGAAGGTACGTCATGAATCAAAATTACAATTTTCGGATAACGAATGGAGCATTGCTGAATGGACCTTTAAACATACCACAAGAGCCGGGAAATTTACTGACACTTTGCCTTCGGGACAATACACTTTTTACCCTTTGACTGGAAATACCGAGAATATTGGGGTTGTTGCACTGGAGCATAAAAAAGTGTTTACTCAGGGAGAAGAGCAGTTTTGGGAAGGTTTCCTTCCGCAAATTTCAGGGAAAATTGAACGTGAATTTTTACGGGTTGAAGCCAGAAATGCCTTTGTATTAAGCGAATCGGAGAAATTGTACAAAACATTGTTTAACTCCATTTCTCACGAACTACGCATACCTGTTGCAACAATTATGGGAGCGTCTGATGCCTTACTTGCCGATGACTATCTGCCAGAGACCCGCAATGCATTGTATAAAGAAATCGGAATTGCATCGGTAAGGCTTAATCGTTTGATTGAGAATCTATTAAATATGTCTCGGCTCGATTCTGGTCGTATTTCACCGCATCTCGATTGGTGCGATTTACATGATCTGGTAAATAAAGTTACCCAAACCCTTGCTGCTGAGTTGAAACCGTTTAACTTACACCTCGTTTTGGCCGACGAAATGCCGTTGGTGAAAATTGATTTTGGATTGATGGAACAAGTTCTTCATAACCTGTTGCTTAATGCAACTCAACATGCTCCGGAGGGTAGCAGTATCAGGCTGAAGTTCTTCTACGACGAAGGCTGGCTGATGATTCAGTTGATGGATCGCGGGACAGGCTTTACAGCAAACGATTTAAATATGGTTTTTAATAAATTTTACAGGGGCGAATCGGCTGTTTCGGGAGGTACAGGTTTAGGATTATCGATTGTGAAAGGATTTGTTGAAGCGCACAACGGAACTATTACCGCCGAAAACAGGAACAATGGCGGGGCCAAATTCACAATAAAGATACCTACCGAAATCTCGAATATTTACTAATATTGAAGAATGGGAAAATAGTAAATTAAGGTCACTAAGGTCAAAAAAGGCCGTCATTACAAACACAGTGACGCAGTCCGCTCGAAAAGATTGCTTCGTTCCTCGCAGTGACGGCACTTTAAGAGAAATTGTAAATCGTAAATAGCCAAATCGTAAATATTTTATGTCTTCAGAAAACGAAACAATATTGATCATTGACGATGAGGTGCAGATTCGCCGCCTTCTCGAAATAACACTTTCGGCCAACGGGTATAAGATTTCGGAAGCATCAACAGGTAAAGATGGTATTGCCAAAGCGGCCGTAACCCACCCTGTATTAATTATTCTTGACTTGGGCTTGCCCGACATGGATGGCCAGGAAGTGTTGAAAAAGTTGCGTGAATGGTATCAAAAACCCATCCTGATTTTGTCTGTAAGAAATTCGGAAGAAGACATTGTAAAGGCGCTTGACCGAGGCGCCAACGATTATTTAACTAAACCTTTCAGAACTGGCGAATTGCTCGCCCGAATCAGGGTTGCTATCAGGCAATCGAACAGTTCGTCCGACAAGCCAATTCTTTCTTTTGGCTCCTTGTCCATCGATTTGGTAAATCATATTGTCAGGCGAAACGAAGAAATAGTAAAATTGACGTCCACCGAATTCTCATTACTGGCGCTTCTGGCAAAAAACGAAGGGCGTGTTCTTACTCATCAGTTTATACTAAAAGAGGTTTGGGGAATGGGATATATTGAGCAAACCCAATACCTGCGTGTTTTTATGGCCCAGTTGCGAAAAAAGATAGAAGAAAATCCGGCAAAACCTCAGTTGCTTAATACCGAATCAGGAATTGGTTACCGGTTTGGGCATTAATTGCAGTTTGTATTGTTCTCATCACTTTTTATTTGACAGATTTGATTGATAAGTTATTTTTCTTTGCTTTTTTTGTTTAGCGAAATAGGGTAGCTTTTGGGTTCTTCGGTTTAATGTAAGTTCCATTGCTTATACATTGAAATATGCACAACTCTCATTTTAAAATAGCTTACAATCAGATGGTTGATGGTGTTGATATGAAAATTATTCATCAGGAAAATAACTTGGTGATGACCGAATTGAACCTCCGGAAGGGTGTTTGTTTACCTGAGCATGTTCATCAAAGCGATCATTCGGCCTATTTGGTTAAAGGCAAAATTCAGGTTGTTGCCAATGGAATAGTTTCGGTTTTCACAACCGGAGATAGCTGGTGTATGAAAAAAGAAATGGTTCATACTACCGAAGCAATTGAAGATTCTGTCGTTTTGGAAGTTTTTAATCCTTATGGCGAAACTGAGGGATTTCCATTAAGCCAGACTAATGTTAACGAATCAATATTTTAGAACTATTGAAATTATAGCTAGGGTATGCTTATGAGCATGATAAGAAAAATTTTGGTTCTTTCCTTACTCTTCTTTTCTTCTCAAATTTTAAATGCAAAATTAGCAGCAAAATCTTTTCGGGTAATTGCTTTTTATTCAGCTAAAAATGATATGGCGCATATCAGTTTTGTCAATGAAGCAAATAAGTGGTTCGCCGAATTTAGCAAAAAAGATCGTTTCGTATATTTGGCTACTAACGATTGGTCGCGGCTTTCGCCTGATACCCTTTCGAAATACCAGGTTGTAATTTTCCTTGACGCGCGTCCAGAAGCAATAGAACAACGTGCAGCTTTTGAAAATTACATGAAAAATGGAGGTGGTTTTATTGGATTTCATTTCTCGGCGTTTGCGTTAACTCCTTCCGCTTTCCCGCAAAACTGGGACTGGTACCACAACGAGTTTCTGGGTTCAGGTGAATATAAGGGAAATACCTGGCGTCCAACTTCAGCAGTTTTAAAAGTCGAAAACCGAAATCATCCGTTTACCCGCAATTTGCCTAAAGTATTTAAATCACAACCCAACGAATGGTATTCATGGGCTAATAACCTTCAGGAAAATAAAGATATTGAAGTATTGTTGTCCATCGATCCGTCAAGTTTTCCGCTGGGAACAGGACCTAAGCAACACGAAATATGGCATTCAGGTTATTATCCGGTTGTTTGGACCAACAAACGTTACCGAATGATTTACATCAACATGGGGCATAACGATATCGGTTACGAAGGCCGCACTAATCGGGAACTTTCGTTTTCGTTTGCCAATAAAATTCAAAATCAGTTAGTTATAAATGCCCTGAAGTATTTAGGTATAAAGAAGGAATAGAACACTTGGCTGGCTAAGAATGGAACGTATTGTTATAAAGTCTGATTTTTTCTTCTGTAAAGCTCAAAATAGTTTTAATTTTGAGGTTCGGTTAACGTTTAATTCCTGAAATGAATATTGCAAATCTCAGGTTAAGTAGGCTTTCTGAAGCCTGGAATAAATTTAAGGAGGGTGATTTTAATTCTCTTGGATTGTTATTTGAGATTTATTACAATGAATTATATTACTACGGGATTAAGATTGTTGATTTGCCCGAACTGGTTAAGGATACTATCCAGGATTTATTTGCTGACGTTTGGGAACGGCGTGATAAGATGGTCTTGGTCAATAATTTTAAGGCTTATTTAATTATCTCTCTACGCCGGGAATTAATCCGGAGAATCACCAAGATCCGTAAAGATTCTAAATCAGAAGAGGTTACAACGTTGCAGTTTTCGTTTTCTGCTGAAGATTTTTTAATACATAACGAAGAAACCCAAAATCAATCGCGGTTGTTAGCCCAAAGCCTTGGTCGCTTAACCGAGAGGCAACGGGAAGTAATATTGCTTCGTTTTTTTCATGACCTTGAATTTTCAGAAATTAGTCAGGTATTGGAAATGAATGTCCAAAGCGTTAGGAACCTGCTTTTCCGCTCGCTCGAAAAAATACGTAAAGACATGATTTTACTTGGAGTTACTGGCATCGATAATATTGAAATGTTCCTGTGGGTTGTTTTTCGGCAGAAATCACAGCAATACTGAACCCATGTTCCGCTAGTTGATTCATTCGATGTTCCCATTGTATTCTCCAGTTTCCCTTATTGATTGGCTTTGTAACTTGAGTTCGATATAGAGGACTATTGAAAATAATTGAATTTCAATAATTTAATAAGGTTATGCATTTATGTGTATCTAATTTTTACTAAGGATTTACAGTTCAATGCTAAAATTGTCTTTATATCTGACAGTAATGTTTATGAATATTGGGAATCACAGTTGTCCGGTAAAACTGGGGTATTACAAGATGTCGCAACTACGTTGCTCAGTGTTTCTGTCAGATGTCGTTGTACTACAAATATTTAGCAATCGTGTTGCTGTGAAGTTAGCAGCGAAGCTGTTTAATCTTTGTAGAAAAATGGCAAGACGAAAATGTAAGCCACATAGTGGTGTTATCTTCCAAAATGCCTTAAAATTATTAGGTTACGGATAACTATGAAAATTTTAACCGGACACCAATGATTGGGAATAGAAAATAACATGATGGCGGATGGAAGCAATTTGATTATTAAAAAAATGCAAAATATTTTTCTCTGGCTGAGTATAAAAGTTTAAAATTTACTCTTTATAGGCAAATAAAGAGCAATGAGCGATTGGAATCAGGAAATATTTGAAAAGTTAATCTCTGACAGCAGGTTTACCGCGTGGGCTTCAGGAAAAGATTTGTCAGAAGACGAATATTGGCGTCAGTGGGAGAAAGGTCACCAACAGTATACCCACGAATTTGTTGAAGCTATTCGAATAACGAAATCGCTTGGTTTTAAGGGTTCTGAAATTAAGGATACGGATATTACCTACTCATGGAGCAAACTGTCGGAAAGGATACAGCAATCGCCTTCACGATACAGGTATTTCATGGCCCAAATCACACGAATTGCCGCTGTATTGCTTTTGCCTCTTCTGATTGTTTCCGGGTGGCTTGTTTATAGCCACCAGTCGATTAGCCGGAAATATTCTGATTTATTAGGAAATAAACAGGCGCAGCAATTAACCGTTGTTGCACCATTTTGTGCCCGGACAGTCGTTGATTTGCCAGATGGAACAAAGGTTTGGTTAAACTCAGGGTCTGAGCTCACTTATCCTGTAGTTTTCAAATCAGATGAGCGAAGAGTTCACCTTACCGGCGAGGCATATTTTAAGGTTACCAAAGGAGAAGTTCCGTTTTTTGTTTCCAATCTTGGCCCCGACATTAAAGTTTATGGTACCGAATTCAATGTCAACTCGTATTCAAACGAAGATCAGGTTACGGTTGCTTTGGCCGAAGGAAAAGTTTCGCTTGTAAATGGAACAAACGAAGAATTTATAAAACCGGGACAGGTTTCATGCTTTAATAAGAATTCCAGGAAAATTACAATTGAAAATACTGATGTGAACAATTACTCTTGCTGGCGCGAAGGAAAATATGTTTTCAGGGACACCTCGCTTTCAGCAATTATGCGCATACTACAACGCCAGTACAATGTCGATATTAACCTGCTCGATCCTCAGCTTGGTAATTACAGGTACAACATGAGTATTAAGAATGAAAACCTGGAACAAATTCTACAGCTATTGGCTATATCGGCACCAGTAAAATGTAGTTACAAACCAAAGGAATTTAAGGCCGATGGTACTTATGTGCCTGATAAAGTTGAAATTAGTATTGATAAATCAAGAATTGTTAAAAACTAAATATTATAGCCTATGATGAAAAAAATGCGAGTAATCTGGACCATTACCCGCATCGAAAATTGAGTTTTAATTAATCGTATAAATTAATCATTACAAAACTATGAAAAAAAATGCACCTAACGACTTGTCGCTGAGGACAGGTCTAAAAAAACTTTTAGTAATTATGAGACTTACTATCTTTTTGGTGGTGTTTACAGTTTTACAAACTATTGCAGTAACTGTTTCGTCACAATCCTCGGGTTTGACATTGAATATTAAAGAAACAAAAGTCGAACAAATCCTTCTTCAAATTGAAAATCAAAGTAATTACGTTTTCCTTTACAACAAAGACCTTATTGATGTTGAAAAAGTAGCCAGCATCAATGTAAAAGGAGCTTCGGTTGATGAAGTTCTCGAAATCCTGTTTGAAGGCTCCAATATCAATTATAAAATGGTTGGCCGTCAAATTGTATTATCTCCGGCATTTACTCAACAGCAAAAAAAAGTAACGGGTAAGGTTACCGACAACAAAGGAGAACCTCTTCCTGGTGTTTCGATTGTTGTGAAAGGTACAACAAACGGAACTATTACCAATGTGGAGGGTAATTATGAACTTGGTAAAGTTGACGATAGCGCGACTTTGGTGTTCTCTTTTGTCGGTATGACATCACAGGAACTACGTGTTCAGGGGCGATCAACTATTAACGTCGTTTTGGAAGAAGAAACCAGAGGCCTCGACGAAGTAATCGTGGTCGGTTATGGAACATCAAAACGAAAAGATTTCACCGGATCGGCCACAACGGTTAAAATGGAAAATTCGCCGATCTCGTTGTTGCCAAATACAAATGCTTTACAATCGCTTAAGGGAAATGTTACCGGTCTTAACATTGGCGCTACAAACAGTTCGGGAGGAGAACCAACCATGTTAATTCGGGGACAGAATTCTATTAGCGGAAGCACAGTGCCGCTGATCATTCTTGACGGAGTGATTTATTTAGGTAGTATAAACGATATTAACCCAAACGATATTGCAAGCGTTGATGTTTTGAAAGATGCAGTAACTGCCGCTGTTTATGGAACACGTTCGGCTAACGGGGTTATCGCAATCAATACAAAAAAGGGTAGCTCAAGTAAACCGGTTATCAATTTAAACGTTTCTTCAGGCATTCAAACCTGGCCCAACCGGCCCGAAGTGATGAAGGGAGAACAGTGGATCACTGTGGTTAATGCCCGGAATCAATATGCTGAAGGATCAACTGACTGGATGAAGTCGGGTGAGTTGGCCAACTATAAGGCAGGGAAAGAGACAAACTGGCTCGATCAGGTAACGCGGATAGGCGTTTCGCAAGATTACCAGTTGTCGGTATCAGGTGCAAATAAAGGTATTAATTATTATCTGTCAACCGCCTATAACAAGAGTAAAGGTGTAGTCTTAGGCGATGATTTTGACCGTATTTCTGTTTTAGGTAAAATTAATGCGGATATTACAAGCTGGTTAAAGGTAGGCGTTGACGGAAGTTTCTCACGTCGAAATTACCCGGGTATTCTGGCAAATGTAGCAAATGCGCAGACAATGACACCTTACGGCGTAATGTACCGTGACGATCAGGGAAATCTTGAAAAATATCCGCAGACTCAGTCTAATATAAATCCATTATGGGGCGTTGACGATGGAACTGTCGATAAATTAGACGTAAGACATAACTATCGTTTAAATACATTTGTTTCGATTGATATTCCGTGGATAAAAGGGTTGAATTACAGAATGTCGTATCAGCTCAATTCAGATCAAAACCAATATGGCATTTTTTACCATGAATCATATTATATAGCTGAAGGCGAGGGTTTAGCCCGTTATTCGCCAGGTACTGTGCAGAGTTTATTGTCGAAAGCGAATGGAGTATTAAACTCAAACTCCGATTATAGTTATGTGTGGGATAATATATTGAGCTATAAGAAATCATTCGGGAAACACAATTTAGAGGGAACATTGGTAGCAACACGCGACGATATGAAGTACAGAATTACTTATATCACTGGGTCTGATTTTTCTGCCAATGGTAATACTTCGCTGGGAATATGGGGATTACATAAAGCGACTACCCAAAAAGTTGACTTGTATGTAAACAATAAGGACATCAATGATTCTCAGATAGGAGGAGTTGAAAAGGCGAATATTGGTTATTTAGCCCGTTTCACTTACAATTACGATGGCAAATATTACCTTACAACATCTTTCCGACGTGATGGAGCTTCAGTATTTGGAGCGAATAAAAAATGGGGAAATTTTGGCGCAATTGGGTTAGGATGGAAGATTTCGGAAGAAAGGTTTATGAAATCGTTCGAACCGCTCAATAACCTGAAGCTGAAACTGTCGTGGGGACAGAACGGGAACCAGGGGGCCGGGCCTTATTCAACATTATCAACAGTTTCCAATGGGGCATCAAGCGGCATTCGCTATGAATTTTCAGACGCTGCCGGTAAAGTTAACTATGGATTAAATCAAACTTCAATCGGGAACCATGGTTTGGGTTGGGAAAGCACAGAATCGTGGAATACAGGATTTGAGTCAGCATGGTTTAAGAATCGTTTGTTTGTTGATTTGGATGCTTACATGTCGAAAACTACCGATGAAATTATTAACCGGTCTATCCCTGATATGACTGGCCAGTCAAGCATTCTGACATCTTTAGGTGAAGTTGACAATCACGGGATTGAGCTTACTGTAAAAACAGTTAATATTCAGAAAAAGGACCTGACATGGATAACTTCGGTAACTTACTGGATAAACCGAAATAAGTTAAAAACCATTGATGGAAAAGATGCAAATAAAGATGGTAAGGAAGACGACGATATAACCAATAAGTGGTTCATTGGTAAATCTCTTGGCGCTATATACGGTTATAAACAAGATGGTATTGTTCAGGATAGTGACACCGACTACAAAACAGCTAATGGTGTGGCCAGTGGAACTCCAAAATATGTGAACCTGGATTCCAATCCTACCATCACTTCGGCAGATCGAATGATTCTTGGCTATGACAAGGAAAACTTCAGACTGAACATGGGTAACAACGTTACTTATAAGAATTTTGAGTTCTATGCAATGATTTCAGGAGTTTTTGGAGGAAATGATTATTTTCTGAAAAGCAACACTATTGCTTTTATGACTTCGGGAACCGGCAGGTTTAATGATAATATGACTTATAAACCGTATTGGACCGCAGCTAATCCGAGCAACGAATATCCTTCTGCAACATTTTCGGGTGACGGACGCTATCAGGCGCTTCAGTCAAGAGGTTTTGTGAGGATTCAGGACATAAGCCTCTCCTATAATTTCAAGCAACCTTGGGTAAAAGCCATGAATATTAACCAACTCAAGGTGTTTGTTTCTGCCAAAAACGTTGCCACGTTCACTAACTGGAAAGGTGGAGATCCTGAAACAGGAGCTAAATACCTTGATAATACATTGCCTGTAGTTGCAACTTATGCTATTGGAGCAAACATCAGTTTCTAACTAAATAAAACTAAGTATTATGAAAAAAATAAAATATATATGCGGCATTGCCATCCTTACATTATTCATGAGCTTGGTGAGCTGCAACGATGATAAGTTTTTGGAAGAAACACCTGAGACATTTTATACCGTTGAAAATATTTTCACATCCTCACAACAGGTTGATCAGGTTTTGGTAAATCTGTATTCATACCTGCGCGACATGTGGGCTAATCCATCGGAAAACACATGGACATTTAACTTCAGGGGCAAAGGAACTGATATGTACGATGTTCCGGTTATTCGTCGCGGCAATACATTCAGCGATTACAGTACGATTAATCCTGATAACGACACATTTTACCAGGTTTATAAGGCTTGGTATTACGTCATTACACGTGCCAATCTTGCGATTTATGCGGCCGAATTGCCACAAGTTTCATGGGCTTCTGCTACAGAGAAGGCTTATGCGTTGGCTCAGGCTCGTTTCTTTAGGGCTTTTGCTTATCGGAATCTTGCAGAATTGTACGGAGGCGTCCCACTCGTAACTGATGTGGCAACGGCTCCACGTTACGATTACACTCGCGAAACACGCGCCAACATTTACCAGTTCGCGATTACAGAGCTGGAAGCCATCGAAAACGATTTACCTGAAACCACTTCGGTAGGTGGACGTTTGGTAAAAGGGGCAGCTCAACACAACCTTTGTGAATTATACCTGGCATTAGGAATTGAATTGGCTGCCAATGGAAATTCGGCTGGCGCACAAACAGCATACACCAAGTCAATCAGCTATGGAAACAAAGTAATTGACGGTGGAACATATAAACTAATGAGTTCGCGTTTCGGAACCAGAAAATCAGTTTCTTCAATTGCGGTTAACATCTATCAAGGAGGAAGTTCAAGTACCCCGGTTGATACGGTGCAGCAAGCCACCAATTGTTACTGGGACTTATTTCAGGAAGGAAATGTAAACTATCAGGATGGCAATACCGAATGTATCTGGGCAATTCAGATTGATTATGCCGCTTATAAAGCTGAAGACACCAAATCAAAACTGCCTTATTCCAGAACTTATGGACCAGTTTTCCGTGATGTTGCTAAAACCTGGCTTACTGGTACGCTTGAAGATGTTGGTGGACGCGGTATTTCACAAATGTCGTTAACCATGTATTCCCGCGATAGTATTTATGCTGGCAAATGGGCTCCCGACATGAGAAATTCTGATATTGTTTTCCGCCGTCGATTCAAAGGAAATGTTGCTTCATCAGCATATTTCAAAAAGATTGTTCCATGGAGTTTAATGTATAACGGAAGTTCTGACGCTACCACAAACCTGAATAACCGTAGTGAAGTTTATCCGGTTTCATGTAAAATTGCTACTGATAAATATACCGGCGTAGCTGACGGTGAAAACATGAGTAACCTGTTCCGCGACGACTATTTTATCCGCTTATCTGAAACTATTTTGTTACGGGCTGAAGCAAAACAGCGCAGCGGTGACAAAGCTGGCGCAGCAGCCGACGTAAACCTTTTAAGAACCAGAGCCAATTGTTCATACAAGGTAACAGCCGCTGACATGGATGATAGTTATAAAACTATTCTTGATGAACGTGCACGTGAATTGGTTTACGAAGAATGCCGCTGGAACACCCTGCTGCGTATGGGCGGAACCATTGCTGTCGATCGTATCAGGAAATATGCTTACTGGCCTGAAACAGCTTCTACATTGACATTCAACTACAATGTATGGCCAATTCCGCAAAAGATTATTGATTCGAACACCGACGTGGTTTTGGAACAAAACACTGGCTGGACCAACAAATAACACAACAAATTTATTTAAAAAACAGGGGCACCTCCTTATTGGATTGTCCCTGTTTCTTTCAAGAAAAAACTCATCTGAAAAGAAAACCTTATTTTTGACCGGAATTAGCTTGAAGTTTCCAAATTAGTTCGTCAACCCATCAGTTACAAACTAAACCAACAATAATGAACCTGTTAAAATTTCGAAATTTTGTATTTCTTTTTGCTTTTTTGATTGGATTGTCCGTTCAGGCGTTTCCGGTAATTCCTGAACGAAACCAGCCATCCTGCCTTTCGGTTAATTTTCTGACTCACGCCGGACAGGTTTTCCGAAACGGTTACCCGGTCAATACCGAATTGCACAAGGCTGTCGGCAGAAAAGAGAATTTCCAGTTTGCCGAAATTGCTCAGAAAACCCCTTTCTTTGGCTGGATCGTCAATTCCGATCAAGATAACACATTGCAAACTGCTTACCAGATTTTGGTTGCTTCGAGCCTCGAAAATATTCAAAAAAATGTAGGCGATTTCTGGGATTCAGGGAAGATAGAAAGTGGCGAGTCGGTGAATATTACTTACTCCGGCAAAACGCTTCAACCCAATTCAGTCTATTTCTGGAAAGTAAAAACATGGGATAATCACGGCACAGAATCTTCATTTTCAATGGTTTCAGAATTTAAAACTGCTTCTGAATTGGTTGACTATGCCACAGCTCGCTATCCGCAGCAAAAACAAGATATTTCCCCTTCTTCAATAAAACCGCTTGCAAATTCCGCATGGTTTATCGATTTCGGAAAAGATGCTTTTGCTCAGCTTCGGCTGACTTTGTTTGGTAAAACTGAAACCGACACTATTCTGATTCATTTGGGCGAAGCGGTAAAAAATGGATGTATCGACCGCGCTCCGGGCGGAACCATTCGATATTCGGCTTACAAACTGGCTTTGAAAGCGGGTTGGAACACTTATCATCTGGCGATTAATCCCGACAAACGAAATACTGGTAATCAAGCCGTTCGAATGCCCGAATACATTGGCGAAGTAACGCCATTCCGTTATTGCGAAATTGAAGGATACAACCAGCCATTGGAGAAAAATCAACTGGTGCAGGAAACTGTTTTTTATCCGTTCGACGAAACCGAATCGTATTTTACAAGTTCTGATACGGTTTTGAATAAAGTCTGGGATTTGTGTAAATATTCGATGAAGGCAACGTCTTTCCTGGGTATTTTTGTCGATGGCGACCGCGAGCGCATTCCTTATGAAGCTGACGCTTTGATTAATCAACTTGGATTCTATAATGTGGTGCGCGATTACAGCATTGGCCGCTACTCGCACGAATACCTGATAAACCATCCAACCTGGCCAACCGAGTGGATTTTGCAGTCGGTGCTGATGGCCTGGAACGATTATCTGTACACCGGGAATGTGGAATCGTTGAGGCATTTTTACACCGATCTGAAAGCCAAAGCGCTTTTGCCTCTCGCTGATAAAGCGGGACTCATTTCGACCAAAACCGGAAAAGTTACGCCGGAAGTTCTGGAAAGCATTCATTTAAAAGGAACATTAAAAGACATTGTCGACTGGCCCCAAAGTGGAATTTTAGGTTTGGGCAAAAAAGAACCTGGCGAAACCGATGGATTTGTTTTTAAGGATGTAAATGCGGTTGTCAACGCCTATCATTATCAGGCAGTGAATCAACTGGTGCAAATAGCCAAAGTGCTGAACCAGAACGACGATGAAAAACAATTTACGGCCTTGGCTCAAAAGCTGAAAACCGTTTTCAACGACAAACTCCTTGATAAAAAGCGCGGTGTTTATGTTGATGGAATTGGCGCCGATCATGCTTCGCTTCATGCCAACATGTTTCCGGCGGCTTTTGGGTTAATTCCTGAAAAATTTGTACCGAAAGTGAATAGTTTTATTCAATCGCGTGGATTAGCTTGCAGCGTTTATGGCTCGCAATTTTTGCTCGATGCCGTTTACAACGGACACAATGCAGCTTACGGATTACAGCTACTCACTTCTACAGATGAACGCAGTTGGTATAACATGATCCGTGTCGGTTCAACCATTTCGCTCGAAGCATGGGACAACAAATACAAACCGAATCAGGATTGGAATCATGCATGGGGAGCAGCGCCAGCCAACATTATTCCACGCAAGTTGATGGGAATTGAACCACTCGAACCCGGATTCAGAAAAATACAGATCAAACCGCAACCTGGAAATCTTGCATCTGCCGAAATTAAAACCCCCACAATTCGTGGCGAAGTGCTGTTGTCGTTCAAAAACAACCCGAAGCAATCGTTCTCGATGGTCATGAGCATTCCGGCTAATACAACAGCCGACGTTTATCTGCCTTTCTGGTCGAAACCCCAGAAAGTGATCCTGAACGGAAATGCTGTGAAATACCGTCAGGATGGAAATTTTGCTGTAATAGAAAATGTTGGCTCCGGGAGCTCTACGTTTGAAGTCCAAAAATAATTGTTCAGCTCCTTTAGGAGCGCGATATTGGTAGCCCGGGGTTTTAACCCCGGGGAAGAAGAAAGCCCAAAATAGTCCGTCCGCGAGAAAATGATAGCCAGGAAACGATCTCTTTTCGGACGGAGCTGAAAAAGAAAATTTAAAACTAAACCGACATGTTAAAACCTAAACTCATTGCAATTGTATTGCTGGCAAGCTTTTTATCAATTGCTCAGCAAAAAAATATATATACCACAACCGGCGTTCCATACAACCAACTAAAAGCTGGCTTTGTCAATACGCCTAACGAAGCCCGACTGCGCTGTTACTGGTGGTGGCTGAATAGCATGGCTACCAAAGAATCGATTACGCGCGACCTGGAAGAAATGAAAGACAAAGGATACGGTGGAGCCTCCATTGTTGATGCCGGAAGCTCGAATTACCAGGTTGCCCGAAAAACGGCGGCTGGGCCGGTATTCATGAGTCCCGAATGGATGGAATTGTACAGACATGCCGTGAAAGAGGCCGAACGGGTGGGTATCGAATTAAGCGTCAATGTTCAAAGTGGCTGGAATCCAGGAGCACCATCAATCATTCCGGAAATGGCGATGAAAAAGATTGTTTGGTCGGAAGTCGATGTAAAAGGAGGAAAGCAAATTTCCATTGAATTGCCACAGCCCGAAAAGAAACTGATGTATGCCGATATTTGTGTGCAGGCAATTCCGAAAAAGGCTGGAGCACCTGTGCAAAATGATGCCATACAGAACTGGAAGAAAAAAACGTTCAACGAAAAAATCGGGTGGAAAGGCGTGTATCCGTTGCACGAATTGCGCGACGATTACCCTGAATCGGGCGAAGCGTTTGCCATAACAAAGAACGAAATCATCGATCTGACCGCCAATTTTAAAAATGGCAAACTGAAATGGAATGCCCCTGCTGGCGATTGGACGATTATTCGCTATGGATACACATGCACCGGCGCCCGAACTTCGACCAATAGTGACGGATGGGAGGGGCTTTCAGTGGATCATCTCAGTGCAGAAGCTTTCGATTTATTTGCCAACACAGTCATCATTCCGTTAATAAAAACGGCGCAGGAAGCGGGCAACAGCGTGAAATACCTGCAAACCGACAGTTGGGAAATGGATTTAGTGAGCTGGACTAAAAATTTCCCTGCCGATTTCAAAAAGTATCGCGGCTACGATATTCAGAAATATATGCCTGTTTTGGCTGGACGAATTGTAGAGAACCGCAGCGAGTCGGATCGGTTTTTGCACGACTTCCGCAAAACTATTGGCGATTTAGTAGCAGATAATCACTACCAGCTATTTTATAACCTCGCACACAAATATGGCATGGGCATTCATCCTGAATCAGGAGGCCCTCACTCGGCTCCGGTCGATGCCTTGAAAGTGATGGCGATCAGCGATTTTCCGCAGGGCGAATTCTGGGCGATGGCCAACACGCACCGCATTAAAGACGACGAACGTTTGTCGGTGAAACAGAGTGCCTGCGTGGCACATACCAATGGTAAACGCTTTGTAGCAGCCGAGGGACCCACCAGCATTGGTCCACAGTGGGAGCGCTCGCCGATGGATCTCAAAGGCAACATCGACCGTATTTTTTGCTCGGGAGTCAACCGCATTGTCTGGCACACGTTTACCTCGTCGCCCAAAGAGTTTGGCCTGCCCGGAAACGAATATTTTGCCGGGACACACCTCAATCCGAACGTGACATGGTGGGAGCAGGCGCGTGATTTTATCGGCTATCTGGACCGTAACATGTATATGCTTCAGCAGGGTTTGTACGTGGCCGACGTGCTGTATTATTACGGAGACGATGTGCCGAATTTTGTATTCCTGAAGGAAGACCTTCCGGAGCTGAATTTTGGCTACGATTGGGACAAATGCTCGAAAGATGTTATCCTTAACCGGGCTTCGGTGAAAGACGGAAAAATTGTTTTGCCCGATGATATGAGCTACCGCGTAATGATGCTCGCTCCTGAGAAAGGTATAGAGCTGAATGTGTTGCGAAAACTGGAGCAACTGGTGAAAGAAGGTATGACTTTGATTGGTCCGCGCCCGACGGAAACTACCGGCTTGACTGGTTTCCCGAAAGGTGATCAGGAACTGAAAGCGATTGCCGACAAACTTTGGGGCAAAACTGATGGCAAAACCGTAACCGAAAATCAGTACGGCAAGGGTCGTGTCGTTTGGGGGCAGGATGTAAACCAGGTTTTGGCCGGAATGAATGTTCAGCCTGACTTGCAGTTTAAAGGTAATCATCCGAAAACGGCACTGGATTACATTCATCGCACTACCGCCGATCAGGAAATTTATTTTGTATGCAACCGTTTTAGCCAAATGGCATACAACGATTTTGAATACCGCTATCTCACCGCCTTGCCAGATCGCTGGGAGCAGGTGGAATGCAGTTTTAGGGTAATCGGGAAAGTTCCTGAGTTGTGGGACCCGATTACCGGTGAGATCAAAGAAATTGTGACTTATCGCGAAGAAAACGGGCGAACAATAATCCCGCTGCTTTTCGGGCCGGAAGGTTCAAAATACATTGTTTTCAGGAAAGGAACGCCTAAGCCGCATATTACCGAAATCAGAAAAGATGGGCAATCTCTTTTCTCTGGATTTGGATTTCCGACAGTTAATTATCCAAGAATCGATTTTCGAAGAAACGGCGATACTGTGACCGCAGAAGTTAGCGAACCTGGAAATTACTCGCTGGCATGGTCGGATGGCCGGAAGGAAGAACTGAAGGTGGAAAAAGCCGGTCAGCAGGTTGAATTGACAGGTTCGTGGGATATCAATTTTTATAATGGTACACCTTCAGGAGCAAGGGTGAATGAACTGAAATCGTGGACCGATTATGAAGATTGGATGCAAATCAAATACTATTCAGGAAAAGCAATTTACCGAAAAACATTCGAGTTGTCGGCGGAAGACTTGAACGGAAATCATGTGATTATCGACTTGGGCAATGTGAAGGAAATGGCTTCTGTAACCATCAACGGACACCAATTTCAGGTAATTTGGAGTGCACCATTCCGATTCGACCTGACCCAGTACCTGAAAACAGGAACCAATGAGCTGAAAGTGGAAGTGGTGAACATGTGGGTCAACCGGCTGATTGGCGATGGAAAACTTCCGGATAATGAACGCATAACCCGCACCAATATCAATAAGTTTGATGCTCCCGATGCCGAAAAGTACCTTCGTGTTTCGGGATTGATGGGGCCAGTGAAACTGATGATGATTAAAGAAGTAAATTTGGAATAAGTGTCGGATTGAATTTTATTTATCTATTTTCACGTTCAAATAAATTAATACCTAAAAAATCATTCATGACCCGACTATTTTCGTTCCTGTTTATACTTTTTTCGCTTGCTTCCATGGCGCAGAAAGAAGTTTACCTCTTTTCGTATTTTGTCGATAATGGTCAGGATGGACTTCATCTGGCCTTTAGTACCGATGGTTTGAAATGGACAGCTTTGAACCAAGGCAAATCGTTTCTCACCCCAATGGTTGGGAAAGACAAACTGATGCGCGATCCATTTATCCTTCAGGGCAAAAACGGAGTGTTTCACATGGTTTGGACAAGCGGTTGGTGGGACAAATATATCGGTTATGCTTCATCCAAAGACTTGATCAATTGGTCGGAGCAAAAGACCATTCCCGTAATGGAGCATGAGCCTACCGCCAAAAACAGCTGGGCTCCTGAAATGGTGTACGACCCTGAAACCAAAGAATACATCATTTTCTGGGCGACTACTATTCTGGGACGGCATTCTGATGTGTCAGATTCAGAGCACGAAAAGGGACTCAATCACCGCATGTACTGCACCAAAACGAAGGACTTTAAGACGTTTAGTCCTACGGAACTGTTTTTTAATCCTGATTTCAGTACTATTGATGCAACAATTTTGAACCGCAACAGCAAGTTCTATATGATACTTAAAAACGAAAACCCGAATCCGCCTCAGAAGAATCTTCGGGTAACTGTTGCCGATCATGCGTCAGGTCCCTATCCGCTAAAAGTTTCGGAGCCAATTACCGGAAAATACTGGGCTGAAGGTCCGACTGCATTGCAGGTTGGTGAGTACGTTTACGTGTATTTTGATAAATATACCGAACACAAATACGGAGCCGTTCGCTCAAAAGATATGGTCAGTTGGGAAGATGTTTCCGACCTTGTGTCTTTTCCTTCCGGTGTGAGGCACGGAACTGCATTTAAAGTGAATAATAAAGTATTCAAAAATCTTAGCCGGAAATAAAGGTTTTATTCAATTAATCTCGACGCTTCTTCATCGATTATCCAGCTCGGATTATTGATGTAAAATGCAGGCAGAAGCTCTGCCTCGGGTTTTTGATTAAAAATCTCACTTATACGTTCAGCTTTTTCTTTGCCGGTTACCAAAAAGATAATTTTTGAAGCCGAATTAATCGCTTTCCCGGTCAAGGTTACTCGTTTTTGCCCTGTTGCCGGGTGAGTTGCGACTTCACAAATTTGTTTTGACGTCAATAATCCAAGTTGATTTGGAAAAATTGATGCGGTATGTCCATCGTCGCCCATCCCAAGCAAAATAAGGTCAAAAACGGGCCATTCATCTTCTTGCTGAATGTGATTTTTAATTTGTTCAGAATAGGAGAGCGCTTCATTCTCGGGATTATTTTCTCCTTTTATGCGATGAATATGCTCTTCAGGAATTGAAATTCTGGAAAACAACAGCTTTTGAGCCACGCCAAAATTGCTTTCAGGATCGGTTGGCGGCACCATGCGCTCGTCAACCCACCAAACGTGTACTTTTTGCCACAACGGTGAGTTGACATATTTGTCGGCCAGGGCATTAAACATTAAATTCGGCGTTTTTCCTCCTGAAATGGCTAAATGATAATTTTCTCCCTTGAAATCCTGAATCCAGTCCATAAACTGATCAGCGAATGCCCATGCCAGTTCTTCCGAGTTACTATAAATGAATAAATCTTCTTTTTGCATAGAAGCCCCTCCCTAACCCTCCCCGAGAGGGAGGAATTTTGAATTGCATAAATTCACACTATTTTCTCTTTTGTCAAAATGTCTCTATAATATGGTACTGTCATAAGTCCCTCTTTCGGAGGGGGGAGGCTACCTTTTATAATTCGCAATACTCTCCATCGTGCGCCAGGTTTTTACACGGGTAGCGCCATTGTCCTTCTTCCATCAAATCGTCCACAATCTCCGGCCCCCACGTTCCGGCGGGATAACCATAAACCGGTATTTCCGGATTACTTTTCCATGCATCGAGTATAGGTTGAACAAATTCCCAGGCTTTTTCAACTGCATCGCCGCGCGAGTAAAGCGTTGCATCGCCCTGCATACAATCGAGTAAAAGCCGTGCGTAGGCCGATGGAAGATAAACGTCGGAAAGCTCGTTGTAATGAAAATCGAGATTGACGGTTTGCACATTAAACCCGGCTCCCGGAACTTTCATCCCGATTTTCAGCAAAATTCCTTCGTCGGGCTGAATTCTCAATACCAATTGACTTTTGGTTGCCTCTGAAATGCCCGGTGTTCCGAATAAATGATGAGGTGTGTTTTTGAAGTGAATGACCACTTCAGTAACCCTGGCCGGAAGTTTCTTCCCCGAGCGGATGTAAAACGGAACTCCGGCCCACCTGAAATTATCGATGTAAAACTTCATGGCCAGGTAGGTCTCGGTTTTCGACAGCGGATCAACACCATGCTCTTCTCGATAACCTTTTATGGGTTCTTTGCCATGATGGGATTGAATGTATTGACCCCTGATTACATTTTTTGCCACATCTTTCTCCTGAATGGTTCGCAATGACTGGAATACCTTCAGCGTTTCGTTGCGAATAGCGTCAGCTTCAATCACAACGGGCGGCTCCATAGCTACGAGCCCAACGATTTGCATCAGGTGGTTTTGAACCATATCGCGCATGGCGCCCGAATGATCGTAATATCCGCCACGATCTTCAACCCCAAGTGTTTCGGCATTGGTAATTTCAACGTGGTGAATAAAATTCCGGTTCCAGATCGGTTCGAAAATACCATTGGCAAAGCGCGTAACCAGCATATTTTGCACAGTTTCTTTCCCCAAATAATGGTCGATTCGATACAACTGATCCTCGTCGAAATAAATCAGCAGATCTCGGTTCAGGTTTTTGGCGCTCTGTAAATCAGTACCAAATGGTTTTTCAATAATTAGCCGACGGAATCCATTTTCGGTACGATTTAATCCAACTTCGGCAAGGCTTTTAGGAATAATTGAGTAAAGATTTGGCGGTGTCGACAGGTAAAAAATATAGTTTTCAGGAATCGCCAATTCGGTGATAAGCGTTTCCAATTTTGCTTTCAAAACAGGGTATTCCGATGAATCGGATGTTGAAAGTGGCAGGTAATAGAAATGTTCGAGAAAAGCCTCAATGTCTTTTTGTGTGCTCTGATGGTCGGGCAAAAATTCCTTCATATTGTTCCTGAAATCAGAATCGCTCAGCGCAGTTCGCGAAACGCCCAGCACTGCAAATTTTTCAGGAAGAAGGTTTTGATTATGAAGTTCAAACAGCGCAGGTACCAATTTACGTTTGGTAAGGTCGCCTGAGGCGCCAAATATGACCAGTATATGTGATTCGGGTTGTTTCATCGTTGATTGTTTTGTTAAAATAAACAGTTGACACGGTAAATTGATTAACAAAATCTCGAATTTATTCAACTATCCACACCATGCAATTTTCTGAAAAGTATTCGAAGTTGATTGTGTAAACAATATCTTTTGAAGGAGTGATAAACCTGGCCTGAAATTGATTTTGGTACTCCTGTTTTTGAGTCACTCTGATTTGCTCCCGAAATTCAATTCCTTCTTCTTCAACCAGTTTAAAAACGGCTTCTTTGGCGCACCAATACAGGCATTTTAATTTTGCGTCATCTCCTGAAAATCTCAATTCATCTTCGGATAGGAAACGCTTTTCGATACGCTTAAAATCCCGGGTTGTATCTTCAATGTCTATCCCGATATTTTTGGACTCGTGCACAATTACTCCCACAAAATCTCGCGAATGAGTAATCGATATTTTGCTGAAAACCGGATGGTTAATGATTGGTTTCCCCGACGACAGGTAGGCGATAGAGAATTCGTTCCCGATCATTTCTTTCAGCAATAAGCGCGTTGCCAGCCATTCAGACTGTCGTTTACCATGAGTATATTTTGTGAACAGAGTATCTGAAAGTTCCTTTTCAGAAAACTGAGTAAGCAGATCGTTGGTAGTTTCAGAAAGCTGCCAAATCCCGATCAGTCCATGCGAAATAGCTATTGTTTTGTATAGAGGCATTTATTTTTTCCACTCAGTAGTTTCAATCAGGTGAATCACATCAGGCGTAAGGTAATCAATTACAGGCCGAAGCGAGTCTATATTTGGTATTTCCCTGATATATAGGGCTCCCCGGAGGAAATTGTGTGTGCTGTCGGTGAGGTAGAACTGAAGCGGCGACGCTGCATTTCCTTCAATTTCGTAAATGGTTCCGTAAACTTTTCGAGCTTTGTTTATCACAATGCGTTCGTTTATAGCGTCGGCCTTAATTGTATGTTTATATGCCAGTTTGCGGGAGTCTTCGAGCAGTTGTGGCAGGTTTTTATCTACTTTTTTATAACTGATGTGCACTTCTGCTTTATGGTCAGGAATTTTAACGTTAATCCAATACGGTTCAGCCAGTCGATCTTGATCGATCACTATTTTGCTATAAACCGGCACGTCAAAATTATACGGGAATACATCAGAGTCGAGTCGATGATACGACTTTCCCTTGAATTCAATTCTGAAATAACCATGAGGTTTTGGCGTATAATCTTGTTTGCACGAGAACATCAATGCAAAAATCATAATCAAAAAAAGGCTAGATTTCACCATAAAGTTTATTCTTCCGGATTTCGTATTTCGACTTTTATTTGTTTGATGCGGCGGTTATCGACAGCTTCAATCGAAAAAACGCAATTTTTACAAGTTATTGTATCGTTCTTTTCAGGAAATTCGCCTTTCAGTTCCAAAATAAGTCCGGCTAATGTATCAGCTTCGCCTTTTACATCGTCAAAAATAGTATCATCCTGTTCTGTAACTTTATAGAAGTCGTTAAGAAGTGTTTTCCCGTCGAAGATGTACTTGTTTTCAGCAATTTTGGTAAAAAACTTCTCATCTTCGTCCGACTCATCTGATATTTCTCCAACAATTTCTTCCAAAACATCTTCCATTGTTACAATTCCCGAAGATCCTCCATATTCGTCAACAACAATAGCCATGTGTACTTTGTTCTTCTGAAATTCTTCCAAAAGGTCGTCAATTTTCTTGTTTTCAGGAACATAAAAAGGAGGCCGGATGATGCTTTGCCATTTAAAATTAGTCCCTTTGCTTACATGTGGAAGCAGGTCTTTGATGTATAAAATGCCTTTGATATTGTCAAACGTTTCTGAGTAAACGGGGATACGCGAAAATCCGGTTTCAGTAATCAGCTTCAATACATTGTCGTAATTCGATTCAATATCAAGTGAAATCACATCAACTCTCGACCGCATAATTTCAACAACACTTTTGTTCCCAAACTTTACAATGCCTTTTAGAATCTCGGTATCATCTTTTAATTCGGTTTTCGAAGTTAGTTCGAGTGCCTGTGAAAGTTCATCAACCGAGATTGGATTGCTGTATGCGTGTATTCGGTTGTTAATAAATGATGTGGAGAATATAAGTACTGAGTTGATTGGTTTAAATATCCTGATCGTGTAAAACAATGGAATTGCTATAAATTTGGCAAATTTAAGGGCATGATGTGTCGAATATACTTTAGGTATTATTTCGCCGAAAAGCAAAATAAGAAATGTGATTAAAACTACCTGAACGATAAAGCCCAATACTGGTTCGCCGGAAAAATCAATCAGATTATTGACCGTAAAACTTGAAAGGATTACAATGCCAACATTAACAAAATTGTTGGCTACCAGTATCGTAGCCAACAATTGCTCGGGCGATTCCAAATTGCGCTGAATGTAATGCGCCTTTTTTGTGTTTGTTGTCGAAATCTTGTGCTTTTCAGCGGGACTTAACGAAAAATACGCAACCTCTGAACCGGAAAGCAGTGCAGAAAGCACAAGCAAAAACAAGATTACCAGTAAACTGATCGCCAATCCTGAGGTAAATGGGTGAAATTGAATATTCCAGTTTATGGTACTTATAATGTTTAACGTTTCCGTTTCCAAAAGTTTTGTTGTTTTAGTTGTTAAAAGGGTAAATCGTCTTCTTCGGGTTGGCTGAAATCGGGCTCGCTAACATTATTTGGAAATGGTTCATGAGCTGTTGGAGCTTGTCCCGGAACTTCAGCCTGACCTTCACGTCGTCCCAGAAGCTGGATTGTATCTGCAAAAATTTCAGTAGTATAACGTTTATTCCCGCTTTGATCGTCCCATGCACGGGTACGGATACGTCCTTCGATGTAAAGCTGACTTCCTTTTTTTATGTACTTTTCCGATAATTCAGCCAATTGCCTCCAGGCAACAATATTGTGCCATTCTGTTGTGCTTACTTTTTCGCCGGTCTTGGCCGTATAGTTTTCGGTTGTTGCCAGCGAGAAATTTGCAACTGCTACACCTTTATCCAAGTGCCTTACTTCGGGGTCACGTCCAACGTTTCCAACCAAAATTACTTTGTTAATTGACATATTAAAAAATTTTTAGGGTTTCAATTGTTTAAATTTACAATAAAATCATTATTTCTCAAAATAGATGGATAAATTTCTTTTGAAATTTCTCAAAATTTGTATGAAATGTTCCTCTTTCTTATGCGTGTTATAATTTTTTGAGATAGTTATCAAAAAATGCTTCCAGTAATCTTGGTACAGCAAAGTTAAAAATATCTTGTTTATTCACTCTTATTATATTCGTAGCACATACAAAATCGTTTGTCGGTACTATCGTGATGAATCTGTAATGTATACGTTGATGGCTCAAAATATGAATTTTCCAGTTGCTAACGTTAGAAATGCTTCGAATCGATTCTGTATTAATGATGCTTTCCAAATTGTCGGTTTTTAAAACTTCATCCACTTCTGTTTCTTCTTTTTTTTCAATAAAAGGTAGTTCATACATGTTTCTCCAAATATCTGTTTCTCCTCGTTTTCGAAGCAAGAGGGTGTTTGTATCGTCGATCACCAGATAGTTGAAATACCTGTCGCGCTGTTTTATCTTGTTTTGTTTTACCGGAAGTTCATTTATCTTTTGGTTGTTATAAGCGTAACACTTTTCACTAAGAGGACACTTTATGCATTCCGGGTTTTTAGGTGTACACTGCAATGCCCCAAACTCCATAAGCGCTTGGTTATGTATTGCCGGGTCAGCATCTTTTATCAACTCTTTGGCTAGTTTGTTAAATGTTTTTTTTCCTGTTGTTGTATCTATTGGGTCAAATATCCCGAAAAAACGAGATAAAACGCGGAAAACATTTCCATCAACAGTAGGATAACTAAGGTTGAATGCAATTGATGCTATGGCCGCTGCAGTATATTCGCCAACTCCTTTTAGTTCCAAAATGTCGTTATAGCTTGTAGGAAAGTTACCTTTATATTTTTCGACGATTTGCTTAGCTGTAGCATGAAGATTTCGCGCCCTTGAATAATAACCCAAACCCTGCCAAAGTTTCAAAACTTTGTCTTCCGGGGCATTTGCCAGCTGATGTATTGTCGGAAATTCATCGACAAAACGGTTGTAGTACTCCAAACCCTGATCGATTCGGGTTTGTTGAAGTATAATTTCCGAAAGCCAGATTTTATACGGATCGATAGTGTTTCTCCACGGTAAATCGCGCTTATGAAGCGAAAACCAAGAGTGTAAAGGAATGTTAAAAAAGTCCATTTTTTGCATAACTACTTTAAAATCTTTTCAAATTGTGAAAATAATCGAAATAGATTGTTTCTAGTTTTTAAATAATTTCTATTTTTGCACACCGATTCAATTAGAAATATAAATTGTTGAAAATTAAATATTTTAAGAGATGACTAAAGCAGATATTGTTAACGAAGTTAGTAAGAACACTGGTATTGAAAAAGTGACAGTACAGAAAGCAGTAGAAGCTTTCATGGAAACAGTGAAAGATTCCTTAACCGAAGGAAGAAATGTATATCTTCGTGGTTTTGGTAGTTTTATAGTGAAGAAAAGAGCAGAAAAGACTGCCCGTAATATTTCAAGAAACACTACGATCATCATTCCGGAGCATTTTATTCCTTCATTCAAACCAGCTAAGACTTTTGTAGCTCAAGTTAAAGACCAAGTAAAATAATTAGTTATGCCAAGCGGAAAAAAAAGAAAAAGACATAAGATGGCTACGCATAAGCGTAAGAAAAGACTAAGAAAAAACCGACATAAAAAGAAAAAATAGTCTTTGCTTTACTAAGCATTAGCTTTTAAAGACCTTTTATATATTAAACCTAAAGCGCTTTAGTGCTTTAGGTTTAATGTGTTTTTGGGTCAAGTGATTTATAAACCAGTATAAAATATGGAACGTTGTGAGTAGCGATTTAATTGTTAATGTCACTTCTTCGGAAATTGTTATTGCGTTGCTTGAAAACAAACAGCTCGCTGAACTAAACCGGGAAATGACAGGGGCAAAATTTGCAGTTGGAGATATTTATCTTGGACGTGTAAAGAAAATAATGCCCAGTCTTAACGCTGCATTCATTGACGTAGGATACGAAAAAGATGCTTTTCTGCATTACCTCGATATGGGCCCTCAGTTTTCAACCCTGAATAAGTTTTTGAAAATTGCCACATCGAAAAACAACAAAATTACCTCCATTTCCAAAATACAGTCGGAACCTGATATTGATAAGGAGGGAAAAATCACAGATATTCTGAAAGTTGGGCAAAATATCCTTGTTCAGGTTGCCAAAGAACCAATCTCGACCAAGGGCCCGCGATTAACTTCTGAATTGTCGATTGCCGGACGAAACATGGTGCTGATGCCTTTTAGCGAAAAGGTAAGTATTTCGCAAAAGATAGCTTCAAACGAAGAAAAGAACAGGCTGAAAAAGCTTATACAAAGCATTAAACCAAAAAAATACGGTGTTATTGTTCGCACTGCCGCCGAGGAAAAGCGAGTGGCCGAACTCGATCAGGAGTTGAATAGATTGGTAGCCAAGTTTGAAACAACATTTCAGTCATTAAAGAAAGTGAATCCTCCGGCACTTATTGTCGGCGAACTTGGACGAACTACCGCTTTATTGAGGGATATTTATCATCCCGATTTTAACAGTATCATTGTAAACGATGCTACTGTTTGCGAAGAAATTACAGAATATCTGGAGTCAATTGCTCCTGAAAAGAAAAAAATCGTAAAACTCTACAAAGGAAACCAAACGATTTTTGAGCATTTTGGAGTTGATAAGCAATTAAAAGCATCTTTTGGGAAAACAGTATCCTTTAAGAATGGAGCGTATCTGATCATCGAGCACACTGAAGCTTTTCATGTGATTGATGTAAACAGTGGAAACAGATCGAAAGCCGGAATTGACCAGGAAACCAATGCCCTGGAAGTAAACATGGCTGCTGCTGATGAAATCGCCCGCCAACTGCGGTTGCGCGATATGGGCGGTATTATTGTTGTTGATTTTATTGATATGCACCAGGCCGAAAACCGTCATAAAGTTTATGAACGGATGAAAGCGGCAATGGAATCAGATCGCACCAAACACAACATTTTGCCTTTGAGCAAATTTTGTTTGTTGCAAATTACCCGGCAACGTGTTCGTCCTGAAGAACATGTTGAAACTGCTGAGGTTTGCCCAACGTGCAAAGGCACCGGAAAAGTAGCACCAACCATTTTGTTGGTGGATGAAATTGAGAGCAAAGTAAAATATATTTTTAAAGAGCTCAATAAGAATAAGATGACAATCAAAGCACATTCTTATTTGGCAGCTTACTTAACTAAAGGGCTTTGGTCTTTAAAAAATAAATGGGCTTTCAAATACTTTAAAAAAATTAAAGTCGAAGAAATTAGTTCGTACTCACTTACCGAGTTCCATTTCTTTGACGAAAATCAGGAAGAGATTATTTTTTAATCTCAGAAAAATCCCGGTACGATTCTACCGGGATTTTTTATTTCATGAAATTTCAGCAGATATGTTTGAATTGTCGTTTGCGAAAGTATACAGAATATTTATATTTGCGACCGTAAATGGAGAGCTGCCGGAGTGGTCGATCGGGGCAGACTCGAAATCTGTTGTACCCTTCGGGGTACCGGGGGTTCGAATCCCTCGCTCTCCGCAAAAATTGGTTGCAGACAGTAACTCAACTCAGCTTTAAAACAGACAATTTTACATCCACGAATGTAAAATTGTCTGTTTTTATTTTCCAATTTTCTTTGCTTTGATTCAGCAGATATGCCTAATTCGAGGATCAGTTACTTCCTTTTAAGATAAGAAAATAACTTGCAAACACTTGGTTAACTTTCTTGTTATTCTTTGATGCCTTCCCATAACCTATTCCAAAATAGCACTATAAACAGTTTGCGCGTGCATCGTTATAACGAATTCTTTCTTTTTCCCCTCCACGCCCTATAGTTTGTACCCATTGCCAAACGGAACAAGCGGCTGGCACATTTACGGGGAAAACGGATTGGAAGTTTGATGCAATGCTCAATAATGGATATATAGGGAGACAATTTTCCGAGACAGTAATTAATTCTTTTCCATTTTGCAGTCTCATAATCAACAGTTCTAGCCACTTTTTTGACTCGGATAACAGTCCCTAAAAAACTATCAAAAGGAACAGGGGTGTCGCATCGCGATCTTCTATCACTTTTAGTTATGAGGTATTGCCTTCCCTCTATGGTTTTAAACGTTAAAAATCGGTGACATTTCAACCTGCCTTCGATATGGTAAAGTACAATATCTCCACATTGCAATTGGTCTATTGTAATTGGCTTTACAGTTATCAAATCATTTTCACGCAAAAGAGGCTTCATGCAATGACCTGTAAGAGGGAGTTCAGTAGTTTCTCCTTTTTGTAGTAATAGAATAACTACCTCATGAAAAGTATGTTTTTCAAAAAACTTCTCCTGAAATTGCATAACCTGTTACAATGTATCAACCAATTCTGTTATTAATCGGGCAGCCTCACTGGCATTGTTGTGAAATATTTGATATGAGTTCACTGCCTTTACCACCTCAGCCATTTGCTCCACAGTAGCAACCGACTTTGCCCTTCCTATCTGTGAATTAAGTAAACGAACCAGTGACTCCGATTTCTTAATGGGTGTTATGCTGGGTTCTGCCTCCGGTGTGTATTTCACAAAGAATATTGCCCGTAATGGAGTAGCCGTTCCATGTTTCACTTTAGGTACTGCTACCTGATAATCGATACCAAATTGCCGTACTTCCCATGTTGGATCAATCTTTACCACACATTCCCGTTTATAGGAAACGGTCTTTAAAAACGGGTGGATAATGTTGCATTTATCCAGCAATCCTACTTCATCAGTAAGGTAGGACCAATCATGATTGGCAACCAACTCCAGTGTCAATGTAGATTTTCCATTACCACTCTCGCCGAGGATAAGAATGCCTTTGCCCTGCCTGCTTACTGCACCAGAATGCAGCGTAAGCATATCTTTTTTGTTAATCTGGTTAATGGCATGGCCTGAAACAATATTTTCTAGTACTTTTGTTAATACGGAATAAGGTACTTCGGTAAGTTCTTTGCCCCAGTCAAAGGCAATACTTCCTTCTTTATAAATGGCAAAGTAATTAGGTTCTTGATTATTTTGCTCTACTAAAATTTTTGCAGAAGCCCCATGCCTTTCGCTATATTTAAACTCCTGCCACATATAGTCACAAAACCTATTAACTTCTGGCAATGGGGTCTCAAGGCTAACAAAAGTATCAGTTATCGAATAGTAGCTTTTATGCATAGCATTATACGGTTTCTTTTACTTCCTCAATAAGTCCTAATTCTTGAAATGTCGCTAATTGTTGGTAGATATCTTTTTCTATTTCTGCCAGTGGTATTTCACATGCTGTTGCTATTTCTTCAGCAATTTCTTGTGGAGTGCGTTGTCCATCTATTAGATCCCAGATGGCCAACACTGTAATGTTAATTATATATCTTTTGTCAAATCTTTGCTCTAAATAGAGAATACCTTCTTCTCCTAAATCTATGCAATTAGAAAAAGGTGATTTTGTTATTTTATTCATTGTTATCTTGTTTTTTGATCTTAAATCATTAATTTCAATAAGTGAGATAAATGGTTTATCAGTATGCTCAGAAGTCTTATTCGAGATATATTTGTCTATTAACATTTTAAAAGTTTGAGAAAGTATAGATTTATTAAAAGTACACATGTCTACTTGAATATAATTAGTGTCTTGTTTTTGGGAAACTTCAAAGGCACAACTTCCTCCGCAAAAGTGTTTATATTCACAAACTTTACAATTTTCATTATCCTTAAGAATATTGGCATATTTTTTCCCGTATACCATGCCATTATATTGTATTTTCCCAATACATAATTCTGGAGAATCGACCATCCTATGACAGGGATAAATTGACCCATCGTATTTAATAGCAACTTTATTTTCACAAACTCCGCATGATAGTTTAGGTACATTGGAAAAGAAATAATTAATTGCTTTCTCAATATTTCCAAAAGAAAATTCATTCTTTGTTTGTAAAAAAGTTTTAAAAAGATCTTTAGCAATAATATTTGCTTCAATTGGAGATAAATATTTATAATCATAGTTTGTAATAGGAGTAATAACTCCAAAATAAGCATTGTTGAGCCCTTTATTTTTAAATTCATCTACAATCATATAGATTGATGGTGACTTTTTTGTTAATGTCGATTTTACGGAATAATGTATATGTTTTTTCTTTAATAAAGCAATATTATTTAATATTATATCGAAAGACCCTCGGCCATCTTTTAATCGTCTTTGTTTATTGTGGCATTCTTTATTCCCATCAATCGTAATCTGAAGTTCGATTTTTTCTTTTTTGCAAAACTTTGCAATTGCATAATTGATTAGAGTTCCATTAGTAACAATTAAATAGTGAATATCTAGAAATTTGTGTTTGTATTTATGTATTTCATTTATTATATGTTTAATGATTTTAAAATTCAATAAAGGTTCTCCTCCCCAAAAAGAAATATTTAAATAATTAAAATCTACATTGTTTTCAATGTATTTATTAATTATTTTATCTGCAATTTCCTCATTTAGGATATTATTAGATTCCGTTTTTTTTCCAGATTGTAAATAGCAATACAAGCAATCCATGTTGCAATTTTCTGATACATTTAATTCTAATGATAATGCAGTTCTCTCACAAGTTGTATTCATAACTTCTAAATTTTTAATGAACAGATATCTAATATTTGATAACAACGCAACAACAAGAAGCCATATCAGAACAATTGTTTTTCATTTTATTGTTTAACTTAATTTGAGATATTTCTGGACTCTGATAATTCCCTTTCAAAGCTTTCAACCTTTCTTCTTTAATTCCATTGCGAACATCTGAGCGTTTGTTTTTTTCATTTGCAGTTTTCATAATTTTACTTTTTAAAAGAATAATATGATTCTATAAAAATCTATTTTTGCTCGTCATATTTAATAGTTATTTCGCATGATAAATTACTAAAAGTAATTCATCATTTTAATCAAGTCCAAATTTTGAATGAATTGCACCACTGCGAGCTAACAGATAATTAATCCAAAAAAGATTAAATGCTTTCTTTATAATTAACCAATTAGTAGTTTCATTAAGCTCCAGGATAAGTGTCTCCACTTCCACAACTACCCATGGGAGATGATGCCATATCTGAACAGTTCCCATTTCTGCTTTGGTTGAATTTAAAGTAAAAGGCCATTGGTTTCTGGTAATTCCCTTTTAAAGCCTTCAACCTTTCTTCTTTAATCTCATTGCTTGAGTCTGAGTGTTTGTTTGTTTCATCTAAAGTTTCCATAATTTCTAATTATTAAGTGAATACTAATTGTTTATTATTTGATTCCATAAATGAATCCGTTTTTACTATTTCTTTTTGCATTGTATGGTTTATAAGCAAGATAATCCTGCCTTTTTTCAATTGGCTTAGGTATTGCTTAAATCGGGTTGTTGCCTCTGTATCCAACCAACTGGTAGGCTCATCCAGCACCAGTACCGGAGCATCTTTATAAATAGCCCTTGCCAGCGCAATCCGCTGCCACTGCCCCATGCTCAGCTCTTCCCCTTTTTCAAAATATTTTCCCAAAAGGGTATTGTATGCATCAGGTAACTGGTTAATTACCGGTGTAGCACATCCCAGGCGGGCGGTCTGTTGTACTTTCTGGTCGTCAGCAGGTGCATCAATATTGCCAAGCAAAATATTCTCCTGCACAGTAAAATCGTACTGTGCAAAATCCTGGAACAGCCCACTTATGTTTTTTCGTAATTCGGTCACATCATATTGCCGAATATCAATGCCTTCTATGGTTATCCTTCCTTCAGTACATTCGTACAGGCGGCAAAGCAGTTTTATCAGGGTTGTTTTCCCAGTGCCGTTTTCCCCTTCAATCAGGGTAACCTCTCCGGGGGTGGCTGTCAAATAATAGTTCCGTAGCACCCATTTATTGCTTCCCGGGTATTTAAACGATACATTTTCGAACCGTATTCCCTGTTTGATTTGTTTTGGGAAGGGTATGGGTTGGGCAACAGGCTGTATCTGCGGTTGCAAATCGAGAAACTCAAACAAATTGGTCAGGAACAATTTATTTTCATACAAGCGGGACAAGTTCGTTACCAAACTTTGTACATACCCTTGCCCCCGGCGGAAGGCTTCAAAAAACATCACAAAACTTCCCAGCGTAATGGCTCCGGCAAATGCCTTTACGCTTAACAGGTAAATAATAGCCAACAAAGCGCCTGCCTCCAGCACAACGGAGAAGAGATCCATTTTAGCCCGCCGGGTAGTTATAGTCAAAATCTGTTTCACCAACTGTTTACGTATCGTGCTGAACTGTTGCTGAAAATGGTTGGACAGATTAAATATCCTCATCTCTTTCGCATACGTCCGGTTGGTCATCAGCATCGAAAAGTAATTGGCTTTTCGGAACAGCGGAGTATTCTCTTTGCGCCAGTTATAAAGCGCCTTCGACCGCATCAGTTTCACCCATAACGACGGCAATCCGGCGATAACCATAATCAAAATTCCCAGCCACGAAAAAGCAAATAGCAAGGCTACAATCCCGGCAAGCGACAAGCCATTCTGCAAAATCCCGGTAAGGTTATCGAGTATCTGTATGGGACGGTAATTGGCTTCCTGCTGTGCCCGGTGGAACGTATCATGGTATTCGGCATTGTCGTAATAAGCAAGATCAAGTTCGGTCGATTTTTTGTGCAGCAGGTTGCTGATAAAGTCAATCAATTTTTGGGTCAATACTTCATCGGTTAGTTGATTGATAATTGTAAACACCCGTGTGAACAGGAATACTCCGCAGAATACCCCTGCATATAACCATATCCTTGGAACAAGCATCTCCTTGTGTCCGGCAATGCTGCCTGTTACCGCATCAACCAACAGTTTCAGCACATACAACGACACCAATGGCAAAACACTTTGCAGCACAATTAATACCAGGTGCACAGCAAACAAACGTCTATCGCTTTGATATACAAAACGGGTAGCCTGCACAATGTTGGCCAAATCGTTCCTGATATGTTTCGGATTAATCGGCATAGCGGATGTTTTGTTTTAGTATATGCCTGCGAAACAGGTAGAGCCAGTATTTACAATAGGCGCCCGGTAATTCCAAACCCGATTTTATCGCATAAGTATCATCCATCCATCGCCTTATTGGGAAAAAGGTTCGAAAAACATACTCAATCCGGTCCAACGGTTGTTCTAATCTAGCTATACTGGTCAAGTAATTCCAGATAATTCCTTTTTGATTCCCTTCCGTTAATGAATCGAGGGTGATCTTTTTCTCCGTAACAAACTTTTCGTCAATAAACATAGCAGGAATTGGACATTTTAATAACACATGGGCATAAGTCAACGCTGTAACAACTTCGTTTCTTAGTTCCTGATTGGTGCAAATCTCATTGATTTCGGTCCAGTCAATGGTCTCCGAATGTTTCAGTATCAATTCATTCATATCGCAAAGCATCCGCAGTCCGGCGGCATGTTTCAGGTGCTTGTAAAAATGGGTGCATAAATGGATCAACATCATTTCGTCCGACAGTGCATAAATATTTTCTTTAATGAGATGCGATTTTGCCCATGCTATTTGGGTAACGTCATAAAACCTGTCGCCACCAAAAAGGTTCCAATGAACCTCGGCCATAAACCGATCGGAATATAATGAAGGAAGGTGGCTTGCATTTTCAGTCAAACAATTGATATACTTTGTATGAGCAAGCGACTTATGTGTTATGTTAATATTATTAGTATGGAAACCATTGTCAAGTAGTTTATCCCAATTCTCTTTCGCCTTTTTCCTTTCAAGCAAAATATCGATATCGCACATTGAGCGGACCGCAATGTTGGGATACAAGTACTGTATCAGATACGATCCCTTTAAAAGAATGATCTTGTCGGTGATAATTGACGAAAGTGTCTCAATCCCTTCAAGAAAAGCAGAATTTCGGATGGCATTGCGGTAAAAGCTTTCCTGAAATTGACTACAAATATCTTTTGGAATAAGATACAACAGGTTATGATTTTTAAGAGAATAATAAATCATTGTATCGACATAATGTATACAAGCTTTTTCCCAGATTAGTATCCAATCAATATTTTTTTGTGCGAGAGCTTTTAAACAGGAAATGTTTTCATCCGACAGGTGCAAACGTGCAGCATTTAATATAAAGCTACCTTCATCCATATAATTGAGCCCTAAAAAGGGTTTTTATTAATACGTAAAATGATTTTTTTCTAACAAATAAGATCAGCGAAACATTTCTAAACAGGGAACCTCGAAAAGAACTGTAAATTTATAAATACCTGATAATATTTATTGATTGTCTTTGGTGACAATGAGCAACCAGAATAATGGAGTAAACTCGTTCTTTCCCTTGTTAATCGCACTATTAGTTATAGAACCATATTCCTCGGAGAATTTCATTTTAATCCTGATTCGTATAAAGAACAGGAAGTTATTAAATATACAAAAGAAATTATGAATTTGCAAATGAACAATAGTCTTTTTTCTATTCAATTCTGAATAACATTGATTTATATGTAACTTGCTTTTGTCTTTTCATCGTTTTTATCTCAGTTTTGTTCGTTGTTAAAAAATGTTTCTAACTAAAGCAAATATTTTGATATTGATTTTCTCAAATATAGATTAGAGGAATCCACTGTTGTCCGGTAAAACTGAGGTATTACAAGATGTCGCAACTACGTTGCTCTGTGTTTTTGTCAGATGTCGTTGTACTACATAGATTTAGCAATCGTATTGCTATGAAGTTAGCAGCGTAGCTGTTTAATCTTTGTAGAAAATTGGCAAGACGAAAATGTAAGCCACATAGTGGTGTGATCTTCCGAAATGCCTTAAAATTATTAGGTTACGGATAACTATAAAAATTTTAACCGGACACAAATGAGAGGAATCATAGAAAAATATTGGAAGTGATAACAAGCGGTTGTTTTTCTATTACTTTCCAAATTTGGAAAGTACGAATAGTCTCTAAGTGAGTGTAAACTAATAACTTATAAATATTTATGACCATGGGCAATTAGCTGATTGCTCTATCTGTTTTATTCAGATTAGTGCCCTGATGGTTGAGATAATTCCAGTATTTCCTGTCCCCAGGTATCAAGATCAATCGATAACTCTCCGTTTTGCAACTGTGATCCTGAAAAAATACCCAGGTCTTTATCCCCAAAAATTCGTTTGACTTTATATTGTTGCTTCTCGTTTACCCAGGGAATGTTTATCTTCTGAAAATTACTTCCGGAACTTCCCCGAAGAACAATCACAGCTCCGTGACCTTCAGCATTTAATTTGCCCCACCAATGCCATCCTTTGTCGGTTGGCGCCGGAACGCCACTGTATTGGAAGTGAGAATAAATGTTATACTTTTGGTTTAAAGCTTCAATAATTGTGAAACGATTGTGGTATTGTTCAATACATGTGTTTGTAAGGGAGTTTAAATCACCAGAGAATGATAACGGTGCGCCCATTAACCAGCTACATATCTGCCGGTCAATAATTTGCGGGGTCAGACTGCCTTTTATGTTCGTTGTTACTGCACCAAAAACTTCAATACGTTCCAGCGGCAAACCCCGGTGCGCGTACCACAAACTTCGGGCCCGAAGAGCTCCTTGTCGTAATTTCTGAATCAAGCTATCGGGTTTGTATTTCCATTCTGCTGATACCAACTTACTACGGTTACCTGCTCCCCAGTATTCGTTTGGTGCCGAATGATAAGAATCAACATGCTTTAATACAGCAATATCAGCTTCCGGGCCAGGGGTTTCCCAATAAATTTCGTGCGACAACTGGAGCCAAACATCGGGCGCCTGGCGATGAATTTCGTCCTGTGTAGCAAGTAATCCCCTTAAACCACGTAGGTACGATTCTTTTAATGTCCGGCTTTCGTGTCCGCGAGCTATGTCGCCATAACATACATTACTCAAATCCTGCTTGAAATAATTGGCGTTGTAGGTTTTATGAAGTGTAAGAATGTCATTTACATATTTTGATCTCGACTGTTCGAAGCATAAGCTAAGTCCCAATCCTCCATCGCGTTTGATTAAAGGCAAGCTGAATAAAGTTGGTTTATTGTCTGGAATTTCGGTTAGCTTTTCGCTAATGAAATCCGAATACCAAAGTCCGGTTTCCATTTTTTTAGCGTTAATGTATTTGCTTAAAGTCTGCAAGTCGTTGAAGTTTTTGGGATTTGGCCTGGGCATAGTTACAGCCCAACCGCCATTTGGACCAGTATCGGCCCATCCTGCGTCTAACTGGAAACATTTAAAGCCCATCCGGGCCGCAATTTCCGAGGCATTACGCATATTTTCGTCGTTAATATTTGCTGAATAATTTGTCCAGGAACAAAATAAAGGAGCGATACATTTTTTATCAGATGGTTGTAATAGTATTTTTTGTTTCAGAAAGGTCTGAAAATCACTTTCCACACACCTGTCAAGACCAGTAGAAACTGAAGATATAGTTGGGAAACTCGTTCCATTGAAGGCATAGATAAAAACAGGTTCTGATTCGAAAAATTCGTTAGGGCCAAGCACCCACTCAAAAAAGTCAGGATTATAACCTACCGTTCCATCTACTGATAAATGTCGCACTTTGGAAGGTACTTCACTCGCTAAAATGAGTCCGATTGAGGCAGCTGAATCGCTGAATGCTACAATACTGGGGTCGATTCCCCTGGAATTTGGAGTTAGTAATGTGCTCTTGTTATATTTTTTCTCCAGCCCCAGGTTTTCCTGAATAAGATCGGAAATTTTAATCCATAAGTTTCCCTGGTTTCGTATTTTTATCCATTTCCGAATAACCGGAAATCCGTAGTAAATTTCATAATTAATATCCAAGGCTATTCCAGGATAAGTTTTATTCGAGTTAAAAGTTACAATTAATCGTTTGCTTTTAGCTAAAGGCTCGGTTATTTGAATTGTAGTATTGTTGAAATAACCGGGAAATGACTCAGGGCATGCACTTATTGAATCGATCCATTTTACTTGTTGTAAAATCGCCTTTTTTTGCTTTTTTACTGTCAGTGCATCGGTTTGGTTTTTCACAGCATTGCTCTGTTCAATTCCGCCCAAAGTTGAATAATCAATCCCTTGTGGTTCTTCATTGGGCATAGCTTTCCATAAAATAAAATTAAGCTCTTCGGCCCGATTGCCAGTTAATTTATTCCCATTTATCCACGTGCAGGAAGAAATTTTCCCATCCAACAAGTTTAGATTTCTGACTAAAAGTCCTGCATGGATTTCAATCGTTCCTTTATTTTTTGTGATTGTCCATTCTTTTTTTTCAGGGTTAGTTGCCAAACAAACTGTTTGAAAAATGGCAGGAATTACAATAGAACAGACTTTTATAAAGGTTTTCATCTGTGTAAATTTTTGTTTATCGTCTTATAATAAGCGTATTAGCATTTTCTTTTAGTCGAATAAAACGACGGATGGAATAGCCATTTGTTCATTTCTGGTTTGTGCGGGATTTGCACACATGGCTATTTCATTTATTCCAATTTTTTAATTGTAAAATTTCTTTGTTAACCGAAGCAGAAGCTTGCTCTGGAATTAGCAAAACGGTAAGTGAAGCTTTTGTATTGGCCGGAACATTAACTTCGAATCCCACCAAAGTAGTGCCCGGATTTGGGGCATCATAATTATTTGTTGGGGTAGTTGTCCATGTTTTCATAATTGCCTTTTGGGGTTCCTGAACTTTTATGAAAAGCTTTTTCCCATTTTTTGTAAGTTCAGCTGTCCCATCACGTTTTAGTTTTACATCTGTGGAAGTTAGGAGAGTCCATCGGACTAAAGCATCTTTTCCCGAAGTAGTCAATTCATCATGAACCAACACATATTTTTGATTGATTATTGCGATTCCCCTCTTTACTTGGTCAAGTTGTCCTTTATAAATTTCTGACAAGTCAAAAGTTGCATTCATAAAATTTTTCGAGTCTGACGAATTTATTAATGGGGCATAGCCATCAACTAATTGCAGTTCATTATTGATTGTGAGGGTATTATGCACAAAGTTGTTGTAGCGAAACACTCTCCATCGTTGAGAGTTTTGTTTACTATTCCAGAGATCAACACCTTGTGATTCCAGAGAATTATAGTTTTGCGGGCCAAAATCCATAGCCCACCTAATTCCTTCGGCATCCATTACAAACGAACCCGCATCCATGTGCGAATGTCCTGCCTGACATGTTCCGCCTTTAATTCCAACAAAAATTGCATTCGGATCGGTCCAGGAGGTTCGCATTAGTGCCACCGGATTTTTGCCTTTCCCAACCCACATCTTCGTTTGGGGTTCGGTCACCGCATTCAGATCTACACCTGAAGCCCAGATCAACAGGAAAGGCAGTAATTTGCTTTTTGCTTTTAATTCAGGTTCAATGTATTTTTTTTCTGTCCAGAGCAAAGAATAGTCATTCACTCTTTTAGCCAGCCAAAACATAGCTGGATGAGATTCAGCTTCAGAACCACAATCAGAATAATTAAAAGGAACACCTGAAGGTCCCAGCATGTTACTCAAATAACCTGGAGTTTTAAGAAACCCTTTGTTTTCTAATAATCCAAAATCGGTTTTAAAAACTTTCTCAACGGCGCTTAGAAATAAGATATTGAAAGTGGTTCCATAACCCCAATAGCCATATCCCTCATTATAGGCTCCATCAGGATTGTATTCGTTCATTGGCAGAGTTATTGTTTTGATTGCTCTGTCGATAATTAGTTCTGATAATTCTTTATCGGTTTCATTTATAGCCAATGCGCCATAGGTCATTCCGGCATTACAAACCTGGTTCCAGTTGTTTGAACGTCCGAGCCAGCCATTATAGTTATTGTTTAATGATTGTTTTAAGCCTTTTTCAACTATGGCATCGCGGATAGCTTCCCGTGAATTTACGGACAATTTATCGTAAAGCCAGTCATATCCTATCGACAAAGCCATTGTAAATTCAGCAACATCCAGAAAATGATCTGGATTCCAATCAGTAAACGATGCCACTTCCAACATTTCTTTCTCGGCCCTGTTAAAATATTTATCATCATGTGTCATTCTCCACGAATACGAGAGGTAGCCTATTCTTCTCAGGCACTCGCGGGCTTCGCCCAGGAGCCGTTTGCCAACAAGTACATGTTTTACTGGCTTTTGCTGAAGTATAGAGTCGCTCCATTCTATAATGGTTTGATGTACTTTATTCCATATTTCGTTTGATGCTATTGTTTTTCGGGTTGTTGCTTCTTCTCCGGCTAAAAATAAAATTCGGGGGTGATCGGGTAATGTTTGGGATATGCCCGGATTAAAAGGTTGGGCAAAACCTCGGGTAATTAATAAGCTGATGAGTATTAAAGAAAATAATCGTTTCTGCATAAATCTTTTACTGCAAGATGTTGTTTTCATACGCAATTGAAATTTTGTTTATGTAAGGGTCTGTCTTTGCCTTGCATGATTATATGTAAAATCATCGAGGATTATATCTCCATACCTCTGAGTGCATGGTGTATAAACATGGTTTTTGACCATCAAATACCAGTATCGGACTGGAATGGTTACCCTTGGTAATCGGATTTCCAGGGAATTTTGTCCAATGAATTAAATCGTATGACATAGCCACATTGGATGACCAGAAAACCGGAGAAGAGGGATGTTGCCAATCGAGCCTGTCGGTTGCATGATAGTAGATATAAAACCTGCCGTTGAATTTAACTACCTGGTTCGCTGCAATAGCTCCTATGTCGTATTTGTCTGGCCCTGTTTTAATTACGGGATTATCCTGAATATTTTTCCATGTTCCCTTATTGGTTGATGTTGCTACCCAAATTCCCATATCGTCACGCTCATAAAAAAGATACCATTTGCCATTTTCGATCCAGACAGTAGGAGTTCCGTAAGGACCAGGTATGGTATCACCTTTCGTACTTTGAATAATCAAATCACCTTGTTCTTCCCAATGAATTCCGTCGGGAGACGAGAGCCAATGAGCAACGTCTTTCTCTCCTTCGGCATACATGTAATAAGTGCCTTCATTTTTAATAACAAACACATCTTCGGTCCATTTCTTCCTGAAAACAGGATTATAGGGATATTTTTCCCAATGAATTCCGTCGGATGATGTGGCGTATCCCAGAAACCGTTCTTTGGCTAATTGGTCGTTGTACCCAGTGTACCACATTTTGTATTGACCTCCTTCGAACAAAATGAATCCACGTTCACGAATTTTTTTATCCCAGGATTCAGACCCAGTACCTATAAAAACAGGATTGTTTTTGATCGGGGTAAATGAAACCATTTCAGATGGAAATTCTTCATTGACCTTGTTTTGAGAAGTTTTTGGAGTGTTGCGACAACTCATTGCAGCAACTAATAAAATCAGCAGGAAAGGATATTTAAATAGTTTCATGTTTGTTAGTTAATTTTGTGTTAGTAGTGTTTTGTAAATCTGTATATGATCATAAAAACAGTCGCTTATTCATTGAAAGAGCTACTATTTATCTATTCAGAAACATAATCTGTTCAATTACTTAGGTACGGCCCATGGATAGATTTTATTCTGAAATTTTCTTCCGAATCATCCAAAATATAAACCATATATGTTTCGCCACCCGGATTAACCCGGATAACAATATGACCTTGCTGACTTTTCAGCGAATTTATTCGCGCCCCGATAACAACTCTTGTTTCGTCTTTCACGTTGGTTGCAAAAATATCGCGAGGACCAGGATAAGTTCCTGCCGATAACATTCGGCTTACTATGCTGTTGTCGGGTTGACTGGCGCACCACACATGCACCAGGATAACCTGGGGTCGTAGGAACTGCAAAAATGCGACACTCATGGCGTCGAAATACGCGTGGTGGTTGGCTTTGCAGACTTCTACCGGTCCGCAAACCTGTCCCACCGGGGTTTCAATGTCCTGCCACGAACCAGATGCGCCGGTACTTAAATCGCCGCCATTGTAATAATCGAATTTTCCGTACGATAACCTTATGGCGTTGCTACACCTGTTTTCGCTGGGGTAATCGCCCGGGGCGAACTCATTGGGAAAGCAATTATGTTCGTTATTGGAAATACCTGTCCACACATGCCCGTTGGTCGCCAGATTCCTGATTTCAAAATTGTTGTATTTTAGGCTGTTATGAAGTAAAGTGAACTGATTGTTTACTCCAGCGTGAAATTGTTCGGCTTTCATCTTTTTGCTTTCGACATTCCATTTTACAAACCGGATGTAATTTTGCACATATCCTTCAGTCAGTGGAGCCGGGAAATTGTAATCGGGCCAGCCACGATCAACCAGTTTCCCAATCAAGATGTTTTCGGCCACTTCGGTGATTCCGGTTAAAATATAATTACCTTCCTTCGAGGTTTTTAGTCCCGGAGAGAGCCCTCCGATATGGTCGTCGTGAAAATGGGTTAGTATCACGTAGTCAAGTTTTGGCGCCGATGGGCTAGGAGAGAAGTGCTGGATATACCGTGCAATCCATTCGCCAGGGTTACGGTTTTCATTGGGTTTTGAGTCTGTTGCGCGAGGTTTTGGTTCGGTGGTTGCCCCGGCGTCAATCAGCATGGTGGTTCCATCGGGCAAGATGAAATAGGTTGATTCGCCTTTCCCTGTATTGATGTTATGAATATCGAGGTAACCTTCTTTCCAGGCTGGAAGAGTATTTCCTACCTGGGCTATAACCTGAAGATACATGGCTAAAAACATGTAAATCAGTAAAAATTTTATTGTGTTAGTTCTCTGTGGCATTATATATTTACTTGGTTTATTAATGGTTTAATTTTGAAATGATGGGAAGTAGCTGAGAACTTCCTTCCAGATCTCCTTTGTCATCAATCCTGGTAATATTTGCCGTTTCGTAAAAAACATATCCATTCAGGTCATCACGTTTATTCACAATCTTGATTTCTTCTTCTGTACAATCGAAGGGTCCATCGAAACTCATGCCGTGAAAATCGCCCTGGAGGTAAATGGGTTTATGGGCTGCTTTGGCTGCTGAACCATATACATCAAGGGCTTTAGCAAAATTCCAGGGGCGAAAGCCATAAGTTCCACGAATTTCTAATTCATCAGCGATTTCATTAACCCAGGTTTCCCATTGCCATTCAAAATTAAAAGGGAGTGAACTCACTTTTCCCCGGTCATCGGGTATGATTAATTCCGTTTCAAGGTGAACGGTAAGCGATTTACCTTTGCTTTTAATCAAACGATGAGCTTCCCGAAGAAACTGGGTATATGAATCGCCATTTACTTTACTTATACTGGCAAAGTCTGTTTTCCCTTGCGATGCTTTCAATACAGGATCATTAAACCCATATTCCCAGGACTCTGGCGAAAGTGTATGATTAGCTGTTCGTATATTAATTCCATCAACTCCCCTGTCGAGGCAAAAACGAATCATGCTTAACCAGTATTCTCGAACTTCAGGATAAATAGGGTGAAGCTGTCCAACTATATATTCAGGTTTTCCACAGGCTGCTGCAACATAACCATCTTTATCCAATGTCATCTGTTCTGTCAGGTTGCATTCCCCAAAACTATGGAAGTCGCGATAATGCTCTTCCATTTTTTGCTGATCGCTAATTTCAGCCTGAACTTCGGGATCGCCCAAATACGGCACAACTGTTTGTAGTAGTTTTGACTTGTAAAAGCTGGTATGGTCTTCGAGTTTTACAGGACCTGAACTTAAGGAGTGTGGCAATAGGTTTCCACTGGCACTAACCAGTTCAACTATATTTCCTTTTTCATTACTAAAGTCTCCCCTTTCATCCGCCAGCGAACAGCGAACCATGAAATATTTGTGTCCTTCCGGAATCTTTAGGTTTTCGAGATGAAGCACCCGACATTGTTTCCAATATGGAAAGCGAAAACGTCGTTCAATGGTTTCACGAAAGGCAAGCGGACCATTGTAGAGTTCAAACCGATTATTGGTTTTACTGGTATAAATCGACAGGTTTTCAGCTTTTACACGCGTTGGTTTATTATCACTTTTTATCAGGCGTATTGTTGCAACCGGCTCTGAAACTTCAAATGTTTCTGGTTTTCTTCGAAGGCTAAAGGCTGGATTTTGAGCTTCAAACCGTCGTATGTTTGGAAAAATACCGCGCAAGTCCTGATAAGCTCCAGCTTTTTGAGGACATGGCATTGTTCCAGGCAAGACTAATCCGAAAGCACCACCTTCCCAAGGTTTTATTTCTGCATAAAATTCAAGACCAAAGTGATGAGCCGACTTTGCAGCTTCTTCCAATAAATCAAATCCGTGGGGATAATTGTCATACAAGCTCCACATCGTATCTACAATCCACTGATGACGGGTAACACCGATAGATGCCAGGTACCGATGTAAATCATCCAGTTGCTTTCGATCCATGAAGCATTTGTGATTTTCATAATACATCGTATCCCGAGGTTCCGGCAGTCCATATCGGGTACCCCGATGGTTGATGATAACATTATCACTAAAGTCGGTAGTTGCAAAAAGTTGTTTTGTTTTTTGGGAACCGCTTTTTTTCACTGTGGATTCAATTGTTGAAAAAGCCCCTAGCGAACTGTTTAAAGCAACCGCTCCAATTCCCGATAAAGAGGTTGTTACAAAGGAACGTCGGGTAAATTTAGTACTCATTTTTTGCAGGCATTAGAGTGGTAAAAACCCAGGCGAAATGATGCGCTTCGTAACACAGCGGCTGATATGGAGCTACATATTGAACGTACTTCGGATCATTATAAATGCCCGCCATCGCATCGATTAAATTAGCCGGCCAAAAGGCATGATGAGTTTTTAAGTTCAAATCAGAGAATTTACTGTCTGGACTACCATGAACCGGATTTTCAAACCATTTCCATTCATTGGGATGTTGGTTGTAGTAAAGAAGATAATCGATTGCTGTTTTTAAAGAACAACCATTCTGTTGCAATGTAAAAAGGTTTTCACCCATTGCATTATAGGTAACCCAGGCCATTGCTGTCATCGGCGCCAATGAAAAATAGGTGTACCATATTCCATTAGCCCCACGTCGGGTTTCTTCGGGCATGTGGCCATCTGTATCGATTTTATTAAAGACATCCGATTTGAAAAGCCGGATATTTTCATTCAAATCCGTTGTATCATCCAAATAGTAATCGGCCAGAGAAGAACCAAACCGCCCCCAGTCGGCCCAATTATTTTTCTTTATACGAATTTCGTTGGTTGCTTTACGAAAAACTGCTGTTAGCCATTCACTAAATAGTTGTTTATCTGACTTTTTCCAGCCCTGATAATTTTTCATCAGCTCTGCTGCCATCACCATTGCTGTGCCTGTATAACTCATCACCAACTGACCATCACTCTCCGAATAGCTTTTATTGATCAAACTCCATGCATTAATGAAATACAACGCACGTTTGGCGTATTTCTTTTCTCCGCTAAGTTGCCAGGCCAATGCACATGCATAGGCATTAAAGGCATCTGAGGCAAGGCTATTGGAATTACGAACATGCTCCTCTGGCTTCTTATAGTAACCCGGAACACTAAAATCAACCAATGCGTGATGAGTACATACCAAAGCAGAATCAGCAATCGTTAAAAGTTGCTGATAGGCAGACCAATAAGGGTCCTGATGCTGCTTCAGTTGTGTTTTTACAAACTCGATCTGTCGAAGAGGATGCATTCCTCCCGGATGGTTATAAGCTCTGGCAGAAAGGGCCGATACGGCTAAAAAAATGACGAAAAGGAAAATTCGATAATTTTTCACGACATCGTATTTTAGAAATAATCATTCTATTCTTTTCCCCAATTCGTGTTAGGTTTGGATCCCATTTCATAGACCAATTCCCCACCCTTCACTATTTCATCATGCGTAATCCAGCAGCGATTATAGGATTTCCCGTTTAAAGTTGCCGATTGGATATAATAGTTTTCTTTACTCAGATTATGGGCTTTGATAACAAACGACTTGCCCGTATAAATCGTCGGATCAAGATGAATGGTAATTTCATCAAAAATTGGTGAAGTTAGCTGATATACAGGATTTCCGGGACAAACCTGGTAAAGCCCCATAGCGGCCATAGCATACCATGACGACATACAACCATAATCATCATCCATTTCTTCAAGGTACCCGTCGGGAGTAGTTTTGTAAATCCTGTCGTTAATTGGTTCAGGGAAAAAGTTATGCGTGCCATAAAGTTGAACAATAGGTTCTGTCAGGATTTTATGTGCCCATTCTTGCGAAAGCCATGGTTTTTCTGCCATGTTGAATAAAAATGGTGCCTGCAGATCAATTTGGTTTCCAGCGGTATACAGGTTGTGGTCGAAAAAGTATTTCAATTCTTTTGCAAACGATTCTTTTCCACCAAATAGTTCAATCAGCGAAGGCATATCGTGCAAAATATTCCAACGATACTGCCATTTAGTTCCTTCATAGGTATATTTTTCTCGGTTAACAGTTGGGTCTTCCGGGAAATCGAGCCATGTTTTATCGGCAGCGCGGGCACGGAAATACCTGATTGAAGGATCCCATGTATTTCTCCAGTATTCTGACCGGCGTATTAAATAATCATAGTCGTCATTGTACCCAAGCGATTTGGCAATTTGAGCAACGCACCAATTATCCCAGCAGTATTCTCCGGTCTGGTCGGGACGTGCCGGAATAAAACCAATTGAATCATACTTTTCGGGCATCTGTATCAGTGTTTCTTTTTTTAGGAATGGATAAACCTTTTTTATATCGAGATCGGCTAATCCTTTGAAATATGCATCGGCCACCACCATCAGTTGGTGTTCGTTTCGGCAGTTTCCGTAAGGTTCGTAGCCATCTTTCCCCCGATAGCTAAATCCCGAACCATGTGGTTTATGATCAGAATTAGGAAATGGAGCACAATTATCGGCTTGCTCGTAAATGTCTCTCAATGATTTAACAATGTCGCGATAAGCATCGGGGACAAAAAGGCTGTACAACGGATATTTGGTTCTAAACGAGTCCCAGAATGCATAATCGAAATAATGCTTGTATCCATTGGCATGATGGACTTTTTGATCCAACCCCGGATAATTTCCGTCCACATCGCTAATGACTGTCGGTAAGAAACAGGCATGAAACAGAGCAGTATAAAAAATTGTTTTGTATTCGTCATTCCCTTTAACCTCCAGTTTTGATAATCGTTCGTTCCACTGGTCTGATGCAAGTTGCTTCATCTGATCAAAATCAACCGAAGCACATTCCGTTTTAAAATTTTCTTTTGCAGCTTCCTGACTGATTAACGAAAGTCCAATTTTTACCTGCAAAGGTTTTCCGTTAAGATCACCGAAGTCGCAAATAAAACCTCCGTTATTCGTCATCTCAAGTTCAGGCCAATTCCTTATCGTCTTATTATCCCAGGTTTGGGTTCGTTTAACGGGACTATTAAACTCAACAGTAAAACGGACACCGGCAAATGTTTGCAGCATTCCTTCCAAATGAAACTCATCGGTTTGTTTTACTGAGATACCTGATGAACGTTCAAGGCTTCCTTCGTTGATATACAGTTTCGCAGACTTCCCTTTCGGAAAAGTATAGCGGTGAATACCTGAATGAGGCTGAGCTGTTAGTTCTACCAGGATATTATCTTCTTTTAAACGAACGGTGTAATAACCGGCCTGCGCTTTTTCTGTTTTTTTGTCCATTACAGCCAGCGGATAACGATAAAACGTATCAACCGGCTCATGAGTAAATGGCATGACTGATAACCGGCCTGCCCTATCGCAAATACGTCCGCCACCCGAACTTCCTTTATGAAAATGGCTAAATCCTCGAACAATGCTATCGGCGAAATTGTATCCCGAATGTGCATAATCGCCGTCGCCAGTCAAACTGCTTGGATAAGTATCGGCGCCTAGTTTAACCATTCCGAAAGGTACGGTAGCCGAAGGGTCCCATTGTCCGTGGTCGCCTTCTGAACAAATAAACGGATCGACATAATCAACGGGGCGCTTTACCCTACTGGTGCATGAGCTTACAACCCAGAGAAGCGATAAAATGCTAATTAATAATTTGGTTTTCACTATTATATTCATCTTGATATTTTTTTACGTCATAAAATCTGTTCATTAATCTGATCAATTAGTCAGAGTATTCAACTGGACCATTTTCGGTTGGTCTCGCCTTAGGCGAGATGGCTATTTCATGATTTATTTTTTTGAGGTTGTAGAGTTAAATAGTTCAAGCAACTCGCCAATTTGCTGTCGGTGTCTATTTAAGATTTCAGGTTCTTTGGTGTAATTCATATTGTTTATAAACACTTCCTTGCCATAGTTCAAAAGTTGCTTTGCTTTATACACCAGTTGTTTTTGTTCTGGTCCTGCATTTTTTGCATAATTTTCGAGCATAGTAAGGTAATCATAGTCATCAATTCCCTCGCGAAGAATTTCTAATCGAAGTGAAGGCACTGGTCCGGTCAGATATTTTGTTTTATCATTATTTGGATCGCGGGTTGGGGGATAGAAAAACATACCATCACCATTGCCAAATTCGGCGGCGGCGCCATACGGAGTTCCATGCCCGTCCATGTAGGTCATAGGGTCGTCCCATGTGTTTTGCAATACTCCTGGCGGAGAGCAACCATCTGCGTTCCATGAGTTTGAATTCCATACCAATATACCTGAAAGATGATAGCGATATGAAATCCATAGCCACATTCGTAAATTTATAGCATCTGAATCTATAAACAGGTTTACATGTGGCGCTTTGGGCCAGGTCATCAGGTACGACCACATTTTTCGTCCATGCTCAATCCAGTCTTTTGATTTTTCCGGGTTAAATTTTGCCAGTACCGGACAGCCTATTTCTGTTACATCCATAATTTCAGGTCCCGGATTGTTCTCGGTGATAAACCGGGTTAATTTTGGGGCAGCTTCATGTATGGTATTCATACCTTCCCTCACAAAAGCATAATCGCTATGTTTAGGCTCGTCTATCCAATAAATATATTCTTTTCCAAGCCAGCCGTTTGCTTCCAAATGGTCCTGAAAACTTTTCAGGTAAAGCCCAATTAGTTTTTTATACTCATCAGTTCCATTAATAAACCCTTCGTACCACCCGGTTTTTCTTCCCACAAACGGGCCTGGTCGTAATTGCGGCACTTTTACCCTAAACCCCGTAAAGCCATATTCGTCGAGGTATTTTCTGGCAGCTATATCAAATTCTGAAAAATCGAGTTTAACGTCTAATGCTTGTATGTCTTGTTCAAAATTACCGTGTGGTAAAAGGTTTTCGTTACTATTTTCGCCAGTAAATTCAAGGTTATCAAACCAAATTGTTCCTTTATCTCCACCTCGTTCGTCGGGGATTACAGGATACAATTGAATACTAACATATTTAGCTTCCTTAGGTAGCGGTCGGGAGAAAACCAGACCATCATGTAAAAGAGGATTAACAGGATCAAGGAACAAACTGTCTTTTTGCCAATGAGTGTTTCCAGTACCAATTTTCCCCTGAAGGTGCCAGGATATTGGTTGCTTTTCTGCCGTATAACTCTTTATGGTTACGCAATACTGCTGTTTTTCATTTAGTGTTTTGACCTGCCATTTTAACCAATACGAATTTTCAGGATTTATTTGAATCAATTCGGGGCAAGTTCCTGCTACATTCCCATTTTCACGGTTGTCTGTTATTTGATATGAGTATTTTCCTTCAAAAACAGTGTCTGGATCAAAAGTTCCGCCATTCCACCAGACTCCGGTTACAGTTTCTTTTATGGGGTAAAGATCAAAAAACTGTTGAGGCGAAATTCGATACGTTCTGAAACATTGATAATACTGATCAAGTACTTGCTTTAATTCAATATCGTTATCAAGCTTATGGTACTCTTTAATTAACCCGGAGTATAGGCCGAAAGCCGAGCGTATGGCAGGTACATCGGGTAGCGAAAAATTCCAAACCTGTAGTTTCACAGGTACCGCAATAATTCCTGATCCCGAAGTTATTTGTATTTGTGCAGAATATACTCCAGGAAGAGTTTCCTTAGGTACTTTTACTGAAAATAACATTACTCGGTTAAGACCGGCATCTGCTCTAAAAGGGCCTATGTACAAAGGAAGTGGATCGGGGTACCATCCAGCTTTGTGCTGAGGCCCCGAAGGTTTTGTTACATGGACATATTCAACATTTCTGATTGTAATGTTGTTTGCTGAAATTATATTTCCTTTTAGATTGGCGAGGTCGCTAACTGAAATCGTAATGTTTTCAATCGTTTCGGATGGCGAAATTACAAGTTGGAAACTTTCGTTTTCGTTTTTAGCTGATTGAATGAAGATCTCCCCCTTTTTTTCAGGAACCGGTCCATCGCGCATTATTTTGCAGGTACTACCTGTCCACCATATTTTACAACGTGCATCGGTATGAACTAAAAGACCACCGGCATTTACTTCTGAAAAAGCTAAAGCCAATATCAGTAAAGATAAAAGGAAAGATTTTCTTCTCTTCATTTTCTATAGCTATTTGTAGTTTAGGTTTATACCGGGAATAAAGAAGGTATTTTAGCAATGAATCCATAAAGTTCAAGGCGCTTACTTTACTTACTCCTTGTAGGTTTTATTACTAAAAGGTTAAAATTCATCATCTTGTCTCTTGCCGAACCTATCCAGATGTTCAGTGTTGGGCGTCTGAGATACTTAAAATATTGTACTTCGAAAGTGTGGGCGCCCTTTTCTAAAGCAACAAAGTTTTCTTTTTTAATTTCGTAATGGATACCGTCGTTGTTAATCATTTCGTGTCCATCAATAATCAGTTTACTACCATCAAACGACTCAAGTAAAAGCCGGTAAACGTTTTTGTCTGGAATAGAAAAACTTCCGGTGAAACGAACCGCAAAATGATCTTTAGCCTTTGGCTGAACAGACTGAAGACTTACAGAATCCAGAGCGAAAGTCTTTAATGGTTTTATTTCATTGAAGTCGGGCAGAGCAGTCCAGTTTCCTTCATAATAATCAGCTTTTACCTGTTTTGATATGTTTTTCACTTCAGAGAATACAGGTATCTTTTCAAACTTTTTCTCTACCAACCGGCTTTTTACTTCGTTGTCCTGAATACAGGCCGAAATCATTGTAGTTTCGGTTAAATGAAGCTTGACAGATTTGTTGCTGGTTGTTTTTGCAGGAATGTCGTTGAGTTGATATGAAATTGTTCCTTTTTCATTCAAATTCTTTATTATAACTGAGATTGTATCTGTAAAATACTGTTTTTCATCAGTGATTTTAGGGGCATTTAACTGCTTAAATGTCGGCTCCTTTTCAATTGTCCAATCATCAAAAACATTTCCGTTAATATCTATCGTTCGTCCGTATAATTTATTGTTTGCTATACTGATATACAAAAAATGATTTCCAACACGGGTACGGGCATCATACCATGCTTTATTAGCAGCAAATCCTGAGTATTCGTCATTTCCTCCACCGGTAGTGATGTAAGTAACACCCCTAACTAAGTCTACTTTGTCCGAAAAAAGAGGCCATGTACGCTCGTATAAGTGGATATGGCCATTCAATTCCAGATCAACGCCATAAGTCTCGTACAATTTTTTGAGATGAACCTCGTTCGGATCGCCATGTAATGATTGTTGATACCAGGTGTTCCCATACGAATTATCGCTTGATGTATAAACCGGCTGATGATGAATTACGATTTTCCATTTTTTGCCTGATGATGCCAATATTTGTTCCAGATCGTTGTATTGTTTGGAGCCTGGAAGAATGTCTTTGTTTGTATCGGTAAAAACAAATAACACATCGCCTTTTTCTACGTTATAAAACCACTCGTTACCAGGTAAACTTACATACTGGTAATAGTTTGGGTGATTTTGTTCGTGGTTGCCAATGGCAGAATAAAATGGACAAAACCGAAACAAATTTTTAGCTGGTTTAAAAAACTCATCAACCCAATCGGTTTTATCACGACCATTTTGAACAAGATCGCCTACATGAATCAAGAAAGATGGATGTTCCTGATATATGAGTTCTGATAATTTTCCCCATATTACCGGTGAATTTTGAGTATCTCCAATAACCGCAAATGAAACCGGCATATTTGCATAATCTGGAATATAAATTGGGGTTACTGGTCCCTGAAGTGTATCTCCACTGGAGTTAAAGGTTAATGCCTGATAAAAGTAATGTGCGTCCTTTTTTAACCCAGTGACAGTAACAGTATGAAATGTTCCAGCTGTTTTTTCTTCAAACGATTGATTTAGATTGGGCTTCATTGCATTATATTCAGCAATACCCAATTTTACAAACCCTCTTCCAGTAGTCGTGGTTTCCCATAGAACCTGGAACGAGTTGTCGTTAACCTGCTGTAAATAGGGCTCAACTACAAAATTTAAATGGGTATCAGCTTGTTGTGCCGATAATAAGAAAGGGCATAAAAATACCAGGTAAAAGCATAATTTTACATACATCTTGATTTGGCTTAGAAAATGAAAAGCCGGTAAATGAATAAGTATCTACCGACCTTTCATTTGTTTATTTGGTTTATTAGTAATGGAATAGGTTAATTTCCATTCTTATTTACATCCCACCAAAGTGGGGTAGTTTCCAAGTCAGGTCCACCAAGTAGGTCCACAGCTTTTGTAACTTCATCGGGTTGGGTGCTTTTTTCACTTGAAACAAAGGGCAATCTGGTCACGATCATACCTTTACTTAAATCGATATTTGAGTTGGCATTTGCCGCTTTTGCATAAATTTTAGGCAAGCGAGTCCTTCGATATTCGGCAAAAGCTTCAACACTAATCGGAAAATTAGACAACCATTTTTGTGTGATAATCTGTTCGTATTGTTTGGCTGATGTACTTGTGTATTTTACTGGTATATCTGAAGTTGCTGCATGGTTATAGCCGTAATCGTTGGGAGCTACCGGGGTATTCGTACTACTGATGTAAGTAGCAATATCAGCTGTAGCTACGCCCCATTGCTGCATCGAAACAGTGATGCCCTTTTCGTAGTATGACTGGGCAGTTCCGCCACCCATGTTCCAACCTCTCCAGGCACCTTCTGCCTTCAGAAAATGCGTTTCGGCTGCGTACATTATGGGTATAGGGGTTACCAGGATGTTAGTTGCATTCCATTTTGTAGTATTGAGGCAGGAGTAACAATAATTGTAAACATTTTCAGTAGAAGTTTTATAGCCGTTGGCCATACCATGATAGCCACCATCATTGGCTCGCAATTCCGGAGGCAACAAAGCAAGGTTTGCAGCACTATAAGCAGCGCCTTCGTTAACTGCCTGAAAATATTTCGACATACGTGGGTCGTTAAACCCTTTTAGGTAACTTTCCATACTGGCGCTCATCAAACTGCTGTACCACGGGTTTACCCTGGCAAGTCCGTTACCCATTTTACCCCATTTCGTGACATCCATAGCAGCATCATCATCGCTGGCGTCCATGCAAGTTCCGGCAGCGGCGGCTTCGGCTTCGGCCTGGGCTTTGTTTGGGTCAACGTTCGAGATTCGCATAGCTAAACGTAGCCGTAACGAGTTGGCAAATTTGAGCCATTTGCCAACATTTCCGCTGTAAATCATATCTCCAATTCCATAGGCATTGGCCGATGGATTACTGGCAACGGAAGCTTTCATAATGTCGATGGCTTTTTTCAAGTCTTCGAACATCAGGTAATACACATCTTTTTGACTTTCATAAGGAGTGGGTTCCTCTCCATACCCTGCTTTGGCGTAGGGTATTGGCCCCCATAAATCGGTTACCATGTGTAACAAGTAAACTTTCCATACTAAGGCAATAGCATAATTGTTTTGGTAATCGCTTTTATCTTTTGCAATATCAATGATGCTTTGTATCGAAGGGATTGCTCCGGAATAAATACCGGTAAACCCGCTATTGTGATAGCCGCTGTTCAGCTGGTTTTGTTCATAAGTAATGTCGACAATACACATATATCCCGAAAAATGGTTGGTAATTGTACGGGAGATACGGTTGTAATTATCGGTCGAAAACCAGTTTACCCCACTCATTTGTGCATTCGACAAAAGGCCGGTGAGTTCTTTTGTGCTTAACGACATGATAGTTGTATTGTCGGTATTGTATTCCTCGAATTTATCTGTGCAAGATTGCAGCACGACAACAACTGCAACAATCCAAAGAACCTTTACTAAAAAGCTGTTAATTATATATTTTTTCATAGTTTCAAAATTTTAATCAGTTATTACAATGTCAACCTGATATTGAACCCTAAAGTTCTGCAACCGGGAAGGAAAGCACTTTCACCACCTTGTCCGTTTTTTTCCGAATCATAAGTTCCATCTGGGTCGAACCATTTACAACCATTGTAAATGTAGAACAGGTTACGGCCAACTGCTGATAACCTTAAAGATTTCACTACGTTACTTTTTAACGGGACAGTATAACCAACCGAAAGTTCGCGTAAGCGGGAGTTGGTGGCGCTGTGGCTAAAGCCTTCACCACAACCATTGCTGATACGCCCCCCGATGTTCCGATAATAGTCTTCGGCTTTAATACGGACATTGTTTTTTGTCCCGTCAGCAAATACGCCATCAATCAGAATTCCATCTTCACGCCCAATAGAGGAAGCCTTGCTTGTTCCGCACATCAGCATCATGGCTTCGGTAGCCGAACCTCTTACACCTCCGTATTTCCAATCGATCAGGAACGACATAGTCCATTTTTTGTATTCAAGTGTATTGGTAATACTTGAAGTCCATTTGTAGTTGAAATTTCCTAAATCCAAGCTAGTCGTTGGATTCTCGGTTGTATTAATGGTTGGCATCCCTTTCGAGTCCACAATAACCTCTCCATTTGTATTCCGAATAAACCCTTTTGTAAACATTTCGCCATAGGGCATTCCCTCTATCGCCCAGCAATCGCCAATTGTTAAATTAGGAGACGGTATCTTAAACTTTTTCACAACATCCGACAATTCGATGATTTTATTTTTGTTCCTATTGAAGTTTAAACATAAGTCCCAGGAAAAATCTGATAGTTTAACAGGAGTTGCGTTTATCACTATTTCAACGCCACTGTTCTGGATGTTTCCACAGTTTTTATAGGCGGAGCTGTAGCCAGAGCTGGAAGCAGAGGTAATACTTATTAGTTGGTTGTAAGTATTTGATTTATACCAGGTAAAATCAATGCCAAACCGGTTGTTGAAGAATCTTAAGTCGGCTCCAAATTCCCAGGCTTTACTTTTTTCAGGGATAAGGTTAACTGGCATACGTGTCGATTGCGGGTAAATTAAGCCATAAGGGCCATAGGAATCAGCTTTATAAGTCTGATAAACCTTGGCAAATCCGGCACCGTTACCTACCTCGGCATACGAACCACGAACTTTGGCAAAAGTGAAGAATTTGGGTAGTTTAACCATGTCAGAAATAACGCCAGTCAAACCAATTGATGGGTAAAAATAATGGTAAGGTTTGGGCAAAGTTGAACTCCAGTCCTGGCGAACGGTGAAATCGAGGAAAAGGTAATCGTGGAACCCGATTTGCCCCATCCCGTAAACCGATTGTTTTTGTATCCGTTGTTCGAAATTAGAAGTTGTAATTCCGTCTGCAAAAGCCAGGTTAAACCTGTTTTCGGCGGTCAACCCTTTTACTGTACCCGACTTCTGCCATCTGCTGTACGAATCGTTAATTTCGGCACCGACATTTAGATTTAAGTTAAATAGTTTAGTGATTTTTTTGTTGAACGACAACAGTACGTCGCTATCATAAGTCCTGCTTTTTGCAAAATAAGTGGTGTAATCACCTTTCCCAGCATTGATATAGGGTAGGCTCCAGTATTTCTTTTCTTCGTAATCGTTGTTTCCTGTGTTTAAGCTCCCGCGTCCTTGGATGAACAACCAACTGGTAATATCATATCGCAAAGAAACAAATGAATTTACGTTTTGTCCATTGTTTGGTTTTTCGTAACCATACATCGACCAGTAAGGGTTGATGTTGTTGGTTGAATTGGGGTTCCATGTGTTTTGCACATAGGCACCTGAAGAATTAATAATGCCATAATTTTTAATGTCTGAGGTACGAATGCTTCGTGGCATTTTAATCAACTGAAACATGGGGCTATAAAGATCATCACCAGTAACCGGCTGATCTTTTAACTTGGAGTTCAGGTAAGTGATTTTAAAGTCAACTTTCAGGTTTTTTACAGGTTCTCCATTTATACGGTAATTAAAGTTGTGCTTTAACATTTTATTGTCGGCAAGGACTCCCTGAGCTGTAGTATTACTGTACGAAAAATAGGTATTAAACTTTTCATTTCCCGAGCTAATGGCAAGCGAATTAACCAGGTTGTACCCTGCCTGGAAGAAATCTTTGACGTTGTTTTTCTGTGGGTTGAGCTGAATCTGGTCGCCAGTCCAGTTGGTAACAGTCTGACCGGTCATCTTTGGCCCCCAACTGTAATATTCTGCCAGCGAATTATATGTGCCCCCTGCCCCTTGCGCATATTCATTTTGGAACTCAGGGTATAAATACGGAAGGTCGAACATAGAAGAAGAGGTAACATCTATTTTAGTAGTCCCTTTTTCTCCTTTTTTAGTGGTAATAACTATTACCCCATTATTAGCTGCCGAACCGTATAAAGCAGCGGCAGAAGGACCTTTCAGTACGTTCATGCTTAAAACATCATCGGGGTTGATCGACGAAAGACCACCGCCACCAGTACTGAACGGAATACCATCAACAACGATCAAAGGCTGATTTTCATTGTTGATCGAGCGGTTACCACGGATAATAATTTGGGCATCACCGCCAACGCCTGACGCGCCACTCGATGAAGTAACGTTGATACCGGCCACTTTCCCATTTAAGGCATTCCCCAAGTTAATGTCCTTGTTCACAGTCAAGTCACTGGTATTAACCTGCTGGGTAGAATAGGTCAACGTTTTCTTATTCTTCTCAATGCCTAAAGCTGTTACTACAATTTCGTCAACGCCAACCGTTTCTTCCTGTAAAACGATGTTAAACGTAGTGTTGTTACCAATAGCTATTTCCTGTGACTTCATTCCCACAAATGTAAAAATCAGTGTTTTGGCATCGGCAGGTATCGATAAATGGAACTTTCCTTCGGAGTCAGTAATTGTTCCAATGGTGGTTCCTTTAAGAGCAATACTTGTTCCCGGTAAGTAATTCCCTTTATTGTCTTTTACAACCCCCGAAATTTCCTTTTTTTGTGGCGGGGTTAAACTACTTTCAATAATTTCATTGTTCAATGTTGGCGCTATGTTGTGGACTGGTGTAATAATGATTTGCTTATCAATAATTTGATAATTAGCGCCGCTGTTTTGAAGGATTACTTTTAATACTTTATCTACCGTAGCATTTTCAACTTTTAAGTTGACTTTTTGATTTAGATCAAGGGCTTCATTTTTGTAAATAAATACAAACTCGCTTTGTGATTCTATCTGGCTGAACACATCCAAAATTGAACTATCATGCAAATCCAGCGAGATTTTCTTCGTCTGGGAGTATGTCGAAGCAGATAGAGACAGTAATCCAAGAAAAAAAGCCACGATAGTTAGTTTCATAACAAACAATAATTTTTTAACGTAGCCATTTAAGCCACGCACATCCAAAGATTTTTTCATACTTTTGTACAGGTTAATTTAATTCAACATTAATTTTAATCGCAAAATCTGAGGCCGGTGAATGGGGCAAACATTCATCGGTTTTTTGCATAAATGCATTCTTTGTTTTTACATTGGTTTTTAATTTTAATAAATGAATAATTTATAGGTTATTGTTCTTTTATTATATAGTTCCCATTACTTGTTACTTCATATTGTGCCTCCAGTGTCTTCGCTAAATAATTCATTGTAGAGGTAATATTATCGGTTAGCACAAGTTTCCCAGATATTAGCGTTGATGGTAGTTTATCCCCATCTATTGAAATATTCTTATTGTAATATTTGCAAACTCGTTGTATTACATTAACCAATGGCTGATCTTTAAACCTAAATAGCCCGTCTTTCCATGAAATGTAATCTACAACATCAACATTTTTTACAATTGATTCTGAGGTAGTTGAGCTGTAAAAACATCCTTGTCCAGGTACTAGTTTCGTAAGAGGAGTATTCTCAATAATTTTGTTTGCATGATAAACCGAAACACTTCCTTCAACAAGAACAGCTGATGTAACATTTTCATCGGCGTATGCCGATATATTAAAACGTGTACCCAGAACTTTTATGTTTATTTCATCTGTTTTAACTATAAATGGTTTGTTTTCATCCCTGCTAACGTCAAAGTATCCTTCTCCTATTAAATACACTCCTCGCGTTTTTCCTGAAAATTCTGCAGGAAATACCAACTTGCTTCCTGAATTAAGGACAACTTGGGTTCCATCGCTTAATGTAATGTTATGCCTGTGTCCGTACGGAACGATTATTTGATTGATTACCGGCTCTTTTGAATCTTTTACATTCACAAATTTCTCATCTTTAGATCGTTTGTTTCGAACAATAATTTCGCCACCATTCTTGCTGTATTCTATATTCGAATTGTACTCATTAATTTTGTGCGTTGAGCCATCTGATAAAATAAGTACTGCCTCATCTTGTACTTTTGTTTTTTGTTCTGCAAAATCTTTGAGTGGATCTTTCCTTAAGTATTTATAGAACATGAAAGAACAACAAACTAAAATCAATAAAACTACCGCTATTTTAGAAAGAACAAGAACTACGGATTTTCGGAAATCTTTTTTCTTTTTTGCTTCAGAATAGGCTCTGATATTTTGCAAAATTTCGATAACATCACTCTCGGGCATCTTTTTCTGTTCAAGCATGTTAACTTTTATAAATTCAACGGCATTTACGAGCAACTCCTTATTCGCAGGATATTTTTCATTGAGAATATCGTATTGATCGGTTGAATCAAGAGTACTCCTTACAAGCCTAACAAATTCTTCGTCTTGAAGTAAATTGACAAAGTCTATTTCTATTTCTTTTTTCATACCTTAAAATGATTGGAACAATATTTTATAGACAGAAAATTCAATTTATTTTCAATTAAATTTCAGTTTGCTGATTATAATAAAGGTGATTCTGATTATTTGTAATGCCAAATAAGTAATGAGAATGAAATAATATCGCATTTTAATTCGCGTTTTTCTTGACTCACCAACGTGCCTTGCGATACTCTTCCTTCCGCGCGCGAGGGGCGTAGCGTTCGCATTGTGTGAGTGGGGGTGAGTAATTTAAAAAGTACGACAATGAATTGTTCAGGTTACTTAGTTGCTATTTTCTGCGCTGGTATGAATAAAATCAGGATTATTTTTTAAATTCTACTCTGTTTGCGGAAATGAAAAAACCACAGTATTAGGATATTATTGAATGCTGATTCTTTTATTTTCTTTAATGATCGGTATATTAGGGTTCGGGCAGAAGCAATATCCACGCCCAAAATATCAGCTATCATATCATAACTGAAGTTTTGGGTGTATTTCAGAAATATAGCTTCTCGCTGATAATTGGAAAGAGAGGCCATGGCTGCATCCAGAATTCTTCGACGAGCAATCTCTTCTTCTGATTGAACAGTAATCTGTTCAATATTTTCATCGTATTCTATCTCGTCTGACACCATTTTTCGGAGAATATCACTTCTGTTGCTTTTGGTTCGGAGTTCTTCAAAAAGCTTATTCCGCAGACATTTAAATAAATACATTGAATTAAAATCGGTTATAGAAAGTTTTTTCCCTTTTTCAATTAAATGAATGAAGACTTCCTGAATACAATCCTTTACCAACTGATCATCGCCATAAATACGTATGCCATAGGAAAATAATTCATGGACATAACGACCATAGAGAATTGAGAGTGCATCATTGTCTCCTCTTTGAAAGTTGTTCCATAATGTTTTTTCATCTGTTCTATTCATGATAATGTTCTATGGCATTGAAGCAAAGGTAGTATTTATAAGTTAAAATTACATTTCATGAAAATTACATTTCAATATGAGCTTCAATGCAAATTTAATTACTGATTTTTTACATAGAACAGGCATTGTTTGGTTGATTGGGTAATTCAGTTGTTTCCTTGTTAGCCGTTAATACGGTTTCTAGCAAAAAAAAGAGAGGCCCATTTCTGAACCTCCCTTGGTTATAACCCCTAAAATTAACCCCTAAAAAAAAGTGCTTTTATAATGTGCGAAGCCATCTTCGGATTTTCTTTCAATCGTCGGGTTGAATATCCAAACCAGTCTTTCCCATAAGGTACGTATACTCTCATTCTATAACCTTGCTTTACAATAGAAGCCCTAAGTTCGGGAGTTACCCCATACAACATTTGAAACTCGAACTTCGATTTGTCGATATTCATTTCTTTAATCAGCTTAATAGCATGTTCTATTAAGTATTTATCGTGGGTTGCAATACCTACATACATGCCGTTTTCGAGTATAAATTTAAGGTCGTCGAGATAATGGTCCCTAATTTCCTGATATTCTTTGTATGCAATATGTTTGGGTTCAACATATATACCTTTGCAAAGCCTGAAATTAAACGGAGCTCCGTTAGCAGGGTAGTTATTCATGTTGATCAAATCGTTTTTTGTACGACGAAGATAAGCCTGCATCACTAATCCAACATGTCCGGGAAAACGTTGTTTCAGTTTGCGATACATTTCAATTTCCTGGTCAACACATTGCGAGTCTTCCATGTCAACCCTGACGAATGAGCCTTTTTCTGCTGCTTTTGCAATGACTGCTTCAACGTTTTTAAAACATATTTCAGGATTGATAAGTAAACCAAACATAGTTGGTTTAACAGAGAAATTGCCAACGACACCTTCAGACGTAAAGCGTTCGATGATTTCAATATATTTCTTTCGATTTTCGTCGGCTTGTTCTATTGTTGTTATAAACTCGCCCAGTAAATCAATGGTTACCTCAACTCCTTGTGCGTTCAGTTCGCGCGATACTTTTATTCCATCTTCAATTTTTTCGCCTGCAATATATCGTTTCGAAAATATCCATATTAGTTTTTTTGGCATGTATGGAAGAGCATTTGCCAGTAACTTATTAAGCATTTTGTGTCGTTTACAGTAAAATTTTATGGAATCAAAAATACATTAGGCCAGTTAACCATTTCAATGATGTTTATCACTGTGGAAGTATGATTTTACGCAGGTTTTGAGAGTTTCATTTTAAACATTCACTCTTCATAAAAATAATGTAATCAAGTGGTGGATAGTGCCAATAAATTTTTATTTTTGGCAAAGTTTAATCAAAAAAGTTGCACAACAACTGTTAGGGTTGTGAATTAATCGTCACAATTTAAATGAAACAGAATGGCCCTTGTGCATGTATTGTAAAACAAATTTCTTGAATTTATGAAAAATACGTCTGGAGTATTATTTGCTATTTTATTTGTGGCTGTTGCCGGAATTTATATTATTCATTTTGCCGGAAAAAGTAAGAGTTCCATTTCGAAAAGCATTTCGGGTGATGGTAATGCTTCGGGCTTAAAAATTGCTTATGTTAAAATAGATTCATTAGCTGTAAATTATGATTTTGCACAGGAAATGCATGATAATTTTTTGAAACAACAGGAAGCATTTACGAAAGAATATGGAGAAAAAAGAAATCGCTTTGAATCTCAGGCTTCTGCTTTTCAGGAAAAAGTACAAAGAGGCGGTTTCCTTACCCAGGATCGTGCCTTACAGGAACGCGACCGTTTACTGGGCGAAGAACAGCAAATTACAAGACTCGATCAGGAATTATCAACCAAATTGGCACAAATACAAGCCGACAACAATAAACTGTTGCTCGATAGTATTATGAACTATGTGAAGGTTTATAACAAAGATAAAAAATACAATTACATCTTCAATTCGGGCGAAATTTTGGTTGGTGACGATGCCCATAATATAACCAAAGAGATTTTGGTCGGTCTGAATGCCCGTTATTCCAGAGCAAAACTGAAATAATTTGATCGAACAGCGATATATGAAAATCCGAAGTAATTCGGATTTTTTTGTTTTTAAATCATTAATCTTTTATGTTCGACCTGAATGTTTGCCAATAACTACATCAATAAAAATATCGTTTATCCTCGGTTTATCGAATCGCCAATAAAAGAAGACGTAAGGTTGATTGTAATGATTCCTTGTTTAAATGAACCTGAAATTATTCAGACGCTTAGCTCGTTATGGGCCTGTAATTCACCGGAATTTGCTTGCGAAGTAATAGTAGTTGTCAATGAATCGGAAACAAGTCTGGAAGGCATTAAGGCTGCCAATGAAAATACTTACAGGCAGTTGTTTGTTTGGAAACAGGCAAACGACCGAAACAGAATGATTTTGCATCCCATTTATGCCAGATCGGTTAGTGCAAAGTCGACGGGAGCAGGGATGGCACGTAAAATTGGTATGGATGAGGCCGTTCGTCGCTTTAACGACCTGGGTAGACCCAATGGGATTATTGTTTCTCTTGATGCAGATTGTTTGGTTTCGGTTAACTATTTGCAGCAAATTGGACAAATGTTTACATCGAATAAGCATTGCTTTGCTGCTACGATCAATTTCAGGCACAGAGTTGATGAATTAACTGACGAAAAGCAGCGATTGGGTATTCAACTCTATGAAGATTACCTGCATTATTACAAAAAAGCTTTGGATTTTGCCGGTTTCCCAAATTCGGTTTATACCATAGGTTCTGCATTTGCAGTTCGCGTTGATGCTTATGTGAAGCAGGGAGGCATGAATCGCCGTCAGGCAGGTGAAGATTTTTATTTCCTGAATAAATTGACAAATTTGGGCGCAATAACAGAAATTACACAAGCTTTTGTTTATCCATCGGCGCGGGTTTCCGACAGGGTTCCGTTTGGAACAGGAGCCGCTATGAATAAATGGATGAATTCGGATGGAGATTTAACTGTAACCTATAGTTTTCAGGCTTTTCTTGATCTGAAAGAGTTTTTTAATCAGGTCGAGTCACTTTACATGGCAGGTGAGATTACTTATTCTGCAATTAAGTCGGCTTTGGCCGTACCGATTATCAACTATTTTAATATTATTGGTTTCGATCAGAAGATTGTCGAAATTAACAAATACAGTTCGTCGCTCTGCGCGTTTAAAAAGCGCTTTTTTCAGTTCTTCGACGCATTCGTTATTATGCGCTTTCTGAATATTTCGCATCAGGATTATTATCAGCGCCAAAATCTTCAGGAAGCTATTCTTCGGCTAAATGAAGTTTCAGGACAATAACAAAGCCGAAGAATTTCCTTCGGCTTTGTTCAAAATAGGGGATGCTGTATAATTTATTTTAATCCGTTTGCAAGAATGTAATACATGTCGTTCCATCTCAATTCGTTTTTGAGATTGGTCAGGCAAGTATCTTTATTGATTTGAACAAACTCAATACCGGCCATATCGCAGAAATCTTCAATGTATTCAGCAGTCACAACCTGGCTGAACGCGTTGTGGTGAGCACCACCAGCTAAAATCCATGCAGCAGCACCAACCTTAAGGTTTGGCTGTGGAATCCACAAAGCGCTGGCTACAGGCAATTTCTCTAGTTTTGCTTCAGGGACAACACATTCAACATCGTGAACCACCACGCGGAAACGTGTACCCATATCTACAAGGCTGGTGCAGGTTGCCATTCCGGTAGGCGTGTTGAATACCAAACGGGCCGGAGCATCTTTACCACCAATTCCAAGCGGGTGAACTTCAATTTTAGCTTTACCATCAGCAATAGTTGGGCAGATTTCGAGCATGTGCGAACCCAATGCTTTGTAGCCTGTTACCGGGTTGAGGTGATAAGTATAATCCTCCATGAAAGAACAACCGCCATTCAAGCCTTCGCCCATAACTTTTATGGCACGCACCATTGCGGCATGTTTCCAGTCGCCTTCAGCGCCAAAACCGTAACCAGCAGCCATCAAGCGTTGAGAAGCCAATCCCGGAAGTTGTTTCAGCCCGTGCAAATCTTCGAAAGTTGTTGTGAATGCTTTAAATCCGCCAGCTTCCAAGAACGATTTGAACCCAGCTTCGATACGAGCCTGGTAACGTACACTTTCGTGGTATTTGCCGCCAATTTGTGCTTCTTTGTCAAAATCGTAAGTTGCGTTATATTCTTCAATCAGGTTATCGATTTGCGATTCGGTGACACTGTTTACTACTTTTACAATATCGCCTACCGGCCATGTATTTACCGAAAGGCCAAACTTAATTTGTGCTTCAACTTTGTCGCCTTCAGTAACGGCAACTTCGCGCATATTGTCGCCAAAACGAGCAATTTTAGCACCTTGCATATCGTACCATGCAGCGGCAGCACGGCTCCATACGCCAATGCGTTGCTGAACGTCTTCTTCCTGCCAGTAACCAACAACAACCTTGCGGTTTTTACGCAAACGGCTTAAAATAAAACCATGTTCGCGGTCGCCATGAGCGGCCTGGTTCAGGTTCATGAAATCCATATCGATTTCAGTCCATGGAAGGTCGCGGTTGTATTGGGTATGCAACTGAAGCATTGGTTTGTTCAATATCTTCAATCCGTTGATCCACATTTTCGACGGAGAGAATGTATGGCACCAGGTTACCACACCAATACATTGTTTGGCAGCATTCGCTTCAATACATATATTGGTTATTTCATCCATGCTTCTCATTACCGATTTGAAAACAACTTTTACCGGAATGAAAGGAGAATTATTGAAAATGCACCAATTTCTTTTGAATTTGTAGCTACTTGTTCCAATACTTTTGGACCATACAAGTCCTGACTACCAGTTATAAACCAAACTTCTAATTCTTTCAGATTTATCATGATCAAATAGTTTAAATGATTCTGTTTTGATGGGTTAAAAATAGAGAATAAATAATAAATGTAAAAACAACACTTATGAAATTAGCGTGTCAAAAGATTGTTGTTGAACATGTTTTTCCCAGATGTTTTAGAATCAGATTGTTGACTTTACGTGCCTTACTTTTTTTGGTTTGTTAATCCGGTTGCTGTGTCCTGAATGAGTTTCCAGGCCATTTCGACGTGGTGTGCTTGAGTGTTAGTTTGAGCAATGCACATTCGCAACACGTACTGATTGTTAACGACCGTGTGGCTAAAGAACATTTTCCCGGTTTTATTGACGGTTTCGAGCAGTGTTTTGTTAAACTCGTCGCTGCCTTTATGCCTGAAACAAACCAGGTTGAGTGGGGCAGGGACTACCAGGTAAAAATCGTCGGAAGATTGCACCCATTGGGCAAATTCCTGAGCCATACGAATGTGTTCGCGAATATGGTACTGTAACCCATTTACACCGTAATGCCTGATTACAAACCACAATTTTAGCGATCGGAATCGGCGGCCTAGCTGGATATGCCAGTCGCGGTAATCGAATACTGATCCGCTTTCGGTTGCTTTGTTTTTAAGATATTCAGGAAGAATACTCAGTGTTTTTATCAATACCGAACGGTTTGCCACGAAGAAACAATTACAGTCGAAATTGGTGAACATCCATTTGTGCGGGTTGAATGAGAAGCTATCGGCTAATTCCACTCCATTCAGAAAATGCCTGTGTTCAGGACAAATGGCAGCTGTTCCCGACATGGCTGCATCAATGTGCATCCAAAGGCTATACTTGCAGCTTATTTCACCAATTTGCGTCAGTGGATCCATTGCGTTTGTTGAGGTTGAACCAACTGATGCGCAAACAAAAAATGGAATTAAACCAGCATTTAGGTCGGATAAAATAGCTTGTTCAAGAGCTTCGGGTTTCATCGCGAGGGTTTCGTCAACCTCGATCAAGCGAAGGTTTTCTTTTCCGATTCCGGCTATTTTTATAGCTTTTTCAACCGACGAATGGGTTTGCGTTGAGATATAAGCAGTAAGATTTCCGGTACATCCTTTATCGTTGGTGAGATAATTGGTTTTTCGTTCGCGGGCAGCCAATACAGCGCTTAAGGCAGCGCTCGATGCAGTATCCTGAATAACACCTCCACCCGTCGAGGTCGACTTAAATTTTTCTGGAAGTTGCAGCATTTGCGCCAGCCAGTCCATCACCTGTGTTTCGAGTTCGGTGCAGGCTGGGCTGGTTGACCATAACATTCCCTGTACCCCAAGCCCCGATGAGAGCAAATCGCCTAAAACGGATGGTCCAGAAGAATTGGAAGGGAAGTACGCATAAAAATTTGGTGATTGCCAATGGGTTATTCCTGGCATTATAATGTTATTTACATCACCAATTATTTGGTCGAAAGATTCACTTTCGGCAGGTGGGGTTTCGGGTAATTGCTTTTTGATGTCGTTCGGGTTTACCTGTGACAACACAGGGTACTTTTCCACATTTTCGTAGTAATCGGCAATCCAGTCGATTATTTCTTTTCCATATTTCCTGAATTCATCAGGCGACATGTGGTAGTTTTTAGGTCTGTCCATAAATAATTTTAGTGTATTGAAAAATTAGCAAATGATCTTTCGTTAGGAATTTGATTTACCGATATTGTTTTGATAATGGAGCGTGTTGGCCCTCTTTTGATCCAGTCGATAAAGGTTTGAAGGTTTTCTGTTTCGCCTGAGGCCTCAATCTCTACTTGTCCATCGGTTGTATTGCGAACCCATCCGATAATGTTGTTTTCGTTTGCTTTTTGTTGAACAAAGTGACGGAACCCAACCCCCTGAACGCGGCCGGTTACACTAATAAAAACTGTTTTATTATTCATTTTTCGTGAAAGTGCCAGAAGGCCTATTCAATGGGGCTGTTGTCGTTAAAAGCTACAACAGTTTCATCCTGAATCATGACCCAAATGGAGAAAATGCCAATTGCAGTTCCAAATGGAAAGCTGAATAATTCAATTACAGAAAGTATTATTGTGAGAATTCGAGCCCATTCTTTTCTTTTATAAAGCCCCATTCCGGCAAAAATTCCGGGAAGGGAAATGACAATAAAAACAATCGCCAGAATGTCGGCTATTAACGAAACAATGGATGAACCACTGGAATCGTCGAGAAATCCGCCAACCACTTTAAGTACGGTAAAAATCAGGAAGGCAATGAGCAGGTTAAAAATACTAAGCCCGATTTGCAGAGCCGCAACAGTATTGATGTTTTTTTGCATAGTGCTGGTTGTTTAAGATTTACCTGCTTTAAAAGTAAATATATTCTGGCACTTCTTCAATAAAGGAGCGTATTTGTTTATTGCAGGGGCAAATCAACGAATATTTGCGTTGGCAGTTTTAGCAACTTAAGTGAATAATGTTTCTTTCTTCTCTGAATTTCGTTTGATGAAATGAATTGAAATCTCGTTAAAAACATTGGCCTGATCGAGGTTGCAGCAATGCCCACTATTTTTAATAACCTCAAGTTTGGCATTAACCTGTTTTTTTACCTGGTCGATTACCATTGGCAAGAACATATAATCTCCATCGCCCATCAGGTAAAGAACCGGAGCTGAGGGTTCCCTGTTCAGAAAATCGTTTAGGTTTGCTTTTATTTCCCTGGTCATTTTCATCCATTTGGCAAATTCTTTTTCTCCAAGCTTGATGGCTTCTTTAATGAATACTTTTCTTGAAATTTTATGTCTGCGGTAGGGCATAAGAATTCGGGCGTTTAATTTGTAAAGCCACATGTAAGGGAGCACTACATTCAGTATTTTGGCCATGCTTATTAGTACTTTGATTGTTTTGTTGAATTGAATGATTGCCCCACCCAAAACAATTGATTCGGCTCTTCCTGGCGCCAATTTGTCTATTGCCCTGATAACTACACAACCCAGTGAGATTCCAACCATGTGTGCTTTCCGAATTTGATAATGGTCCATCAAATGCACAATATCCATAGCCACATCGTCAAACGAGTAGGAACTATTGTCATTATCCGAAGCCGGCTTCGATCGTCCATGTCCGCGAAGATCGACAAGTAATACATTGAATTGTTTTTTGAATTCTTTAAGCTGACGAAACCAAACAGCATTACTGCCGCCTGCTCCATGAACAAATACAACCCATGTTCCGGATTTTGGATGTGTAAATTTGCGATGATAAATCATGTTCTAAAAATAGCGTTTAGTGCTTCTTGAATTAAAAATTCAATTCAACAATTAACAAACTTAAAGTAAAGATTATGCGCCATTCTTATTTTTTTTTGTGGGTTGAATGACTTTGTAAAGTTCGAACCAGATTATACTGGCAAAACCTGCTATGGCACACCATATTGCTTCGATAAAACTAATTTTCTCGAATTGAAATAAGTGAAGCAGGAATGGAACATTTAGTACTAAAACAAGAAAAAAGATTGCTCCGCCAACAACGTATTTTACAGTTTTGTTTGATGTTTGCAGTATCTGGAAGATATTACGTGTCCACGATCGGTTCGAGATTATTACTGCAATATTTGCAGCTATTAACGTAGTAAAAGCCAACGCACGGTCTTCCTGCTCTGAATAACCCAGTTTTAAACCGAAATAGTAAACGGCAAAAACGATGGCAAGAATTCCGATACCCTGCGAACAACTTAACCATATTTTCTTTGCGCCAAAAAAAGGTTCATCCGTTGATCTTGGCGGGCGGCTCATAACGTTTTTTTCTTCTTCTTCAGCTTCGAAAATAATGGAGCAAGCCGGATCAATAATTAATTCAAGAAATACGATGTGCACCGGCCACAACAAAAGCGGCAGTTTGGCAAAGAAAACTGGTATAAGCGATAATCCGGCAATTGGTACATGTATCGCAAAAATATATCCTAACGCTTTTTGAAGGTTATCAAATATGCGTCGTCCCATTTTTATGGCGCCAACGACCGATGCAAAATTGTCGTCCATTAGTACGAGCGATGAAGCTTCTCTCGCAACATCAGTACCTTTGTCGCCCATGGCAATACCAATGTTTGCAGCTTTTAGCGCTGGCGCGTCATTAACACCATCGCCAGTCATGGCTACAATTTCGTCGTTTCGTTTGAGGGCATTCACAATTTTTAGTTTTTGTTCGGGTACAACCCTCGCAAACACATTGATGGTCTTTATTTTTTCGCAGAGTTCTTCTTCGGTCATTTCCTGTAATTCAGCTCCAGTAATTGATTGTGTAAAATTGTTCAAGCCAATTTCCCGGGCAATATTCATCGCAGTTACCGGATAGTCGCCTGTTATCATGATTACCCGTATTCCGGCTTGGTAGCATTCTTTTACCGATGCCGGAACTGTTTCGCGAATTGGATCGGATAATGCTATCAGTCCAATAAATTCGAAATCGAAATCGTGCTGTATTTCGGGTAAATGGCCATTCCCAATTTTTGCTTTCGCTACGCCAAGAACTCTTAATCCTAGTGAAGCTAATTCGGCAACAGCCTTGGCAAGTTCATGTTTTTTGTCTTCGTTGAGGTGGCACAGATCGAAAATAGCTTCAGGGGCTCCTTTGGCTGCAATTATCTGTTGTTGTTTTAGTTGGTCAGTGAAAACACGCGACATGGCCAGTAATTCTTTTGACAGGGGGTATTCTTTAACCATCCTCCAATCGATATGAATGTGTTCCGTATTTTTTAAATATTGTTCTCCCATGTTAAGAATAGCTTTTTCCATAGGATCGAATGGGTTGGTTTGGCTCGATAGAATTCCGTATTCAATTATTTCGTGAAATTCTTCGGGAAAAATTGTTGTTTTACTTATTGTATGAAAATTCTTTCCGTTGAACAGTTTGGTAACAGTCATTTTGTTTTGCGTAAGAGTACCGGTTTTATCGGTACACAAAACGGTTGCCGAGCCCAATGTTTCAATCGCTGATGGTTTACGGGTCAAAACATTTTTGCGGGACATTCTCCAGGCGCCCAATGCCATAAAAACGGTTAGTACAACAGGAAATTCTTCGGGTAGCATAGCCATTGCAAGTGTTATACCAGCTAAAAAACCTTTCAGCAAATCGCCCCGCGAAAGTGTAAAAACTACAATTACAATCAGGCACAGCGAAACACCAATAATTGCCAGGTTCCTGATCAGAAGACCCATTTCTGTTTTCAGCTTGGTGGGCTCTTCTTCAACTGATTCGAGCGCTTTCCCGATTTTTCCAATTTCGGTTTTTGTCCCGGTTGCGGTTACTTTTACAATTCCGTTTCCTTGAACAATCATCGATCCTGAATATACGAAAGGTAAATCGTCGCCTCCGGCCTGACTTTGTATATCAATGCCGTTCCATTCGGTTTTTCGAACGGCCACCGATTCGCCTGTTAGCAGCGATTCGTCGGCCATTAGGTTCACCGAGTATAAAACGGTAGCATCAGCCGGTACGCGGTCGCCTTCTTGCAATACAACCAAATCGTCTGTAACTACTTCGCGTCCGGCAATGCGTTTTTCAATATTGTCACGAATCACTAGAGCTCTCGGACTTGCTAAATCTTTCAATGCATCGAGCGCTTTTTCTGTTTTTTTCTCCTGGTAAAACTCAATTCCCATCACAACAACAACAAATCCCATAAGCATCAGTCCTTCCTGAATGTCGCCCAGGATTAGGTACAGTGTTCCGCAGGCAACCAACAGTAAAAACATGGGTTCTTTCACAACTCCCCATGCTAATGCCAAAATGTTTTTAGGTTTCGACGATGGCAGTTCATTATATCCTTCTGTTTTAAGTTTTTCTTTTACAGTTTCTTCGCTTAACCCTTTTAGTTTTCCTGATTTAAAGTCAATCGTCATTGGAGTCGGAGAATTAAAATAATTAGATTATTCTAACTAATGTTGTAAATTTTTTATTGTTTTTGATATACTTTTTCGAAAAGCGTTTTGAGTAAGTTTATTTCATCGGTAGTAAGTTTTGATGAAATAAATTCGGCCATTTGTTTGTGTGCAAATTCGTGTATGTGATTAATAACTTTCCCTTTTACAGTTAAATGCAAGTGTGCACTTCTCCTGTCGTCGTCAGATTTTACACGGCTGATGAAATCTTTCTCGATCAATTTATCAATAGCAGCTTTCACTGTTGGTTTTGTCAGGTTCATTTCCCGGGCAAGTTCAGTCAAGTTTGGGTTATGCAAGTTGTTGATGGTTTCCAGATAGTTCATCTGGGTTAAAGTCAACTCGTTGAAATTAAACTGTTCCTTTGCCGATTCCTCCAGACGACCAATTTCGAGTGATAGTTTTGCAATTATATCGGTAAGATTTCCCATGCGGCAAATATAGTTAGATTAATCTAACTATATTGAAGGCGATTAAAAAAATGGCAACCAAATCATAAAATAATTCAGGTTGCCATTGTTGTATGGAATTGGAATTATTTTTTAATCAATAGCGGATTAAAAGCTTGAGGCGTTGCTTGTTGAGGCTGTTGTCCCTTGCTGCAAAATTGCTTGTAGTTTGTTGCTCCATCCTTATTCCCGGCTTGCATAGCTGCTTTATAATAGGTGCAAGCTTCATCTCTTTTTCCCAAGCTTTGAAGATTCACTCCTCTTAAATTCAGTAAGTTACCTCGTTTAGTGCCAAACGAGAACATTTTGTCAATATCCTTTATGCTTTCCTGGAACTGGTGGGTGAAATAATAACAAAAAGCCCTGTATTCATATACTTCCGGGAGATTTGGTTCTTTGTTGATAAATTCAGTGAACAACGGTATCGCTTCATCGTATTTTTTTGAAGTGTAATTCGAAATAGCTCGGTTGTACAAATCAGCATAAGGCTGGATAAGGGCCCTCGATCGTTGGAACTCGCGACGTCGGATAATTGTCGTGTCGTTAGGAAGATATTTATATGCTGAATCAATACACGAATATGCTTTCCTGAACTCGCCCAGATTATTAAAGAATTGAGTGTTCATAATCCATGCCTTGTTGTTGTCTTTGTATTTTTTGAGGAAATTTTCAAGCAATGGAACAGCTTCTTTACTTTTTCCAGATCGTTCTAAAATAGCACACATCATCGAGATATTTTCGAACATATAAGGTTTAATTTCATACACTTTTTTGTTATAAACCATGGCGCTGTCATATTTACCCTGATTAAAATATGACATAGCTATAAAATACTCGGGTCGGGTATCATAAGGGCTTGAATGATCCTTTTTTAATAATGCGATTGCCTGATCGTATTTTTTTTCGTTAATCAGGTATCTTGCCTTTTGAGCGGCAATTGGTTCGCCAACAACATTAATGTCAGGAATCCATGGGAATCCCTTAATAAACATATCCGATGGTTGTTTCAGCGTTCCGGTATTCATCTCGTCTTTAATGGTACGCTGAAGCCTGAGCGACTGATAATTCAGAATAAGAACGTAAGCACAAAAGACTAACAGAACGAAAAGTTTAATACTCCAGATTTTCTGAAGAAATGAAGTTTTTTTGTCTATAATTTCCGATAAGTTATTTTCAAATCGCTCTATGGTATTTTTGTTTTCAATATTATCAACCAATGTTTTTTTCTCAAATTGGGTGAGTGCAACTCCTGTTCCGGCAAATAAGGCAAATAATGCCTGAATTTCAGGCCGATCCTGTGGAAAGTTGAAAAAGGCATCGAAAAAGTAGGCTAACAGGCCAAAGGCTGGCAGAAAGATATACTTGAGATACTCACTATCTTCATTGGTTTTAATCGACATATAAAACCTATACAGTACAACAAGGAAAATAGCTGCGAAGAAAATCCCTCCGAAAATTCCAACTTCGGTCGTTGTTTCAATAAAGTCGTTATGAGCCTTATATTGGTAAATGTAATTGGAATTTGTTTGGTTTTCTTCCTGAAGGGTTACAACCTTCCAGTTACCCAGGCCGCAACCCAGCAGAGGTTCTTTTTTAATAACATGAAACGATCTTTCCCATGCGGCTATACGCTTACCGGCTGAATCGTCTTCCTTTGAGATAGTTGAAAGCCTTTCGGTTATACTGGCCGTGAGTTTCGTGCCTGTTACTTTAGGATATAGAAAATGCTGAGTAAGTGTGAAGATTATTACGGCTATTACCAGACCACTGGTATACCAGGTAACGTTTTGGATAGAACTTTTTTGTTTCAATCGTATGTAGTTAATAACCAGGTATGCCAGGTATGCAATAGTGACAACAAATAACCCAATATAAAAGGCCCTGGAACTCATAAATAGGGTTGCCAGTAACCCAACGGACCCGGATATAATGGCAAATGTGCGTTTCCATCCCTTGTTGAATGTTAATAACCATAAGGCGTAAGGTAATTTAACAAATATTGAGGCTGCTAAAATATTTTTATTGGAGTAAACAGTTTTGATGGAAACAATATCAGGTATTTCTCCCTTTATAAATTTGTGAATATTGTAAAATACCGAGAACCCATCGAAGAGCAATAATGCAGTCATGGCAATTGCCAGGTTAATTAAGTGCCTGCGGTCGATACGGACAATTACCGAAACCAGATAGGCGGAACCAAAAACTGTGAATATTTTTCCGAAGTGCAGAATTGACTCAAGCACATTTATGGCTTTGAAAAATGAAAGGACTGATACGATCATTAATCCGGTATAAAAAATCCCTGTCCAGCTTTTAAAAAAACTTAATGCAAAACTGTTACTTTGTTTTATTTCTTTTTGAGTAAACAAATAGGAAAAAACAACCAAATTCAATAATGCCAGGGTCATAAACTTCGGACCGTTAGAGTCGAACGCCATCATATTAGGCGTTAAAACAGTAACATATCCATAAGCAATTAAAATCAAGCTGTAAACAAGGTTAATCGGAGTTTCTTTGTGAAGTTTGGCCTTGCTGTTATTGGTATATTGTTTTGCCATAAGTGCTATTTTTAATGTACCCAAAAATAAGAATATTTATCTGATTCAACTGAGGGTACATTGCTAATTAATCAAAATGTACAAAAAGAAACAAGGCCTCACCACAAAATTGGTGAGGCCTTGCATAAGGTTTGCCTTGTATCTTAATTATACAGCCTGTTTGCTCTTTTTGAATTTTTTCGATTGGGTAATTGTATCGTACACAATTGGAGCTGCATTAAATACCGACGAATATGTTCCTATGCCGATACCAATTAAGAGTGCGAAAGTGAATCCTTTGATTGAAGTTCCTCCGAATAAGAAAATAGCAACCAAAACGATAAGCACGGTTAATGAGGTACTAAATGTACGGCGTAATGTTGAATTCATCGCATGGTCCATTGTTTCGGCTAAACCGCGTTTGGGGTATAGATGACGGTATTCGCGGATACGGTCGTAAATAATAACGGTGTCGTTGATTGAATAACCAATAACTGTTAATACAGCAGCAATAAATGATTGGTCGATTTCAAGCGAAAATGGGAGAAATCCATAAAGCAACGAGAAAGCTCCCATCGTGATGATTGCGTCGTGAGCCAGAGAAATAACACCACCTAACCCATATTGCCAGCTGTCGAAACGGACAAGAATATAAAGGAAAATAAGTACCAGCGAGAAAAGTACTGCCCAAATAGCGTCCTTGGTCAGTTTATCGGAGATAGTAGGTCCTACCTTTTGAGTACTCAGCAGGTTTACTTTCCCAAATGTTTCAGCCGAAATATCACCAACATAACCGGCTTTTTTGAGTCCCTGATAAAGTAATTCTTCTACTTCATTGTCAACATTAGCTGTGTTTTCTTCAATTTTATAGCCTGTGGTAATACGAACCTGGCTGTTATTTCCATAAGTTTTAACATCAGGAGTAGAATTGAAGATTGGAGTTAAAGCATTTTTTATGTCATCTACTCTTACGTCTTTGTCGAAACGAACAACATAAGTACGACCACCTTTAAAGTCGATACCCTTATCGAATCCTCGTGTAAAGAATGAAACAATTGATGCAAAAATCATAATTCCAGATAATGTGTAGAAAATCTTACGTTTTTCGATAAATGGAATTTTGACATAACGTAACCAGTTCTTAGAATAGCTTGTGGTAAATGTTATCTCCCTGTTTTTCGATAATTGACGCTCGAAAATCAAACGGGTGATAAAGATTGAAGTGAATAATGATGTTAAGATACCAATAATCAAAGTAGTAGCGAAACCTCTGATTGGACCGGAACCGAAAATGTAGAGAACAATACCAGTCAATAAGGTAGTTACCTGTCCGTCGATAATTGCCGAATAAGCAGCGTTGAAGCCATCGAAAACAGCCATGCGAACCGATTTTCCGGCCATTACTTCTTCTTCAATACGTTCATAAATCAACACGTTGGCATCAACAGCCATACCCATTGTTAATACAATACCTGCAATACCAGGCAAAGTTAATACAGCTCCCAATGAAGCTAAAACTCCGATCAGGAAAAACACGTTTACAATTAAGGCAACATTTGCAGCACCACCGGCTTTGTAGGAATAGAAGAACAACATGTAACCCAGTACAAGCAAGAATGCGATTGCGAAAGACCATAAACCGCTTGTGATGGCTTCTTGTCCCAACGATGGCCCAACAACATCTTCTGCAATAATCATCGCAGGTGCTGGCATCTTACCTGATTTCAGGATGTTAGCCAAGTCTTTTGCTTCTTCAACACTTTCCAAACCTGTGATTGACGAGCGTCCTCCTGTAATTTCTCCCAAAACATTTGGATATGAACGAACATAACCGTCAAGAACGATAGCGATTGATTTTCCAACGTTATCTTTAGTCAAACGGGCCCATGTTTTTGCACCTTCGCTATTCATTGACATTGTTACTTCCGGTTTACTACCCATATCAGAATAATCCTGACGGGCATCAACAATAACACCACCATCCAGAGGTGCACGACCATCGCGTCCGGTAACTTTAATAGCAACTAAACGGAAAAATTTCTCATCCTTATCAATTGCTTTTGCAGTCCATTTAAACGCAAGATTACGGGGTAATAACGCTTTAACCTGATCCATTTTCAGGTATTTATTTACTGTGGCAGTATCTTTAAAATGAGCGGTTCCAACAGCGGCTCCAGGATACAATTGTCCCTGCTGAGTTACGCTAGGCGACAAAATTGAGAACAATGGGTATTGTTTCTTCATCTCAGCGCTTTTATCGGGCGAAGCATCTTTTTTATCACTCTTGTCAAGTTCGTTTAATAAAGTATTGCTCGAAGTCCCGGTTGTCGTAACTGATACGGTTGATGCAGCAGCAGTTGTTGTTGCTTGCGTTTTGACTGATTGGATTTCAGCAATTTTTTGGTTTGCCTGGGCCAGGTATTGGTAAACTTCGCTATTGTCGTAAGTTTCCCAAAATTCGAGGTTAGCAGTTCCCTGCAACAGTTTGCGAACACGTTTTGGATCGTCAATACCTGGTAATTCAACCAATATACGTCCGGCAGTCTGAAGCTGCTGGATATTTGGCTGTGCAACACCAAAGCGGTCAATACGTGTACGGATAATATTGAATGAGTTGTCGATAGCAACTTTTGTTTCTTTTTTCAATACATCAAGTACTTCAGCATTCGTAGAGTTGTATTTAACCTTATCTTTTAAGTCAAGAGTATTGAAAATAGAGGCAAGTTTACCATTAGGTGAGATTTGCTCAAACGATTTTCCGAAAAGCGTTACGAAGTCTTCCTGGCTGTTTTTTTGTTTTTCAAGAGCCATACGGAGAGCTGCGTTGAATGTTGAGTCTTTACTGAAGTTTGATAACGATTTTACCAGATCAACTACCGAAACTTCAAGTGTAACGTTCATACCACCCTGTAAATCAAGACCCAGTCCAAGTTCAAGGGCTTTAACTTCTTTAAATGTGTATTTACGGATACCCAGCAAATTGTAAACTACCTCGCTTTGCATTGAGTCGAGATAGGTTTCTTCTTTGTGTTTGTCACCTTTGGCGTAAATTTTTGCAGCTTTTTCAACCTGGCTTGCTTTGTAGGTAAACATCAGCTGATATACGCAAATCAAACCAAGAAGGATTGCAAACAGTCTAATTGCACCTTTGTTTTGCATTTGTGAAAAATTAATTTGTTTATAATTAGTTATTTAATGTTGAATTTGTGCTTAAATTCATTTCTTGTATAAATCACCACATGAGTGTTTTATAAAGCAATTAAAAATCCCGGAAGTACTTAAAGAAGTGGGGGTGTATCGTCAGGGCTTGAATAAAGTACCCTTTTGTAAGGAATTGAGTGAAAATAGCGAACAGTTGAAACAGAAACATGAGAAGTTTCGGCTTTCATCATTTGAAAAGTTCGCAGGTTGTAATATTTAATCAAAAACTTATCCTGATTGATGGAGAATCGCAAGCGAAGTGGGTTTTCAGTGCCCGGGGTTTTTAGGTTGAAATTGGAAACCTGGTTGCAAAAGAAAACTTTGTTATTATCTGAATCGTTTTGTACAGGGGCCTTGCTGGCGCTTTTACATACTTTTTGATTGACCTGATGATACATATCAAAAAGTGCCGCTAAAGCAACAAGCGAGAATAGCAAGCTAAGTCTGATTACTAGATTTCTTGATATGTATTTGTTTACATTCATTTATTGATTTTCAGCCGCCAAATATATTTATTTTTTCCAAATTTTATAGCGACTGTTTTCTGCTATCTGGCATTCTCTTGTTCTCTAAACAAAAGTATTTTGTCGTTGTAGTCAATTGTGCAACCATAATTCATTAGTATATCTCCACCGATAAGTCCGGCAATTTTATAGGAAGTATATTTTTCATAAATTTGGTTGATATGCGACAAGTCGAGGAGTGCAACCTTCCTGTCTTTGATTTCCAATTCATTAAAACGACAGTAAATGAGCTTTCCTACAGATGTTTCCATCATTCCCTGGTTTATTCCTGCGCTTTGGTAATCATCGAGGTTATCCGATTCAATAATTTCATAGTAGTCGCTTAGGTTTTTGTCGAATACCGTTTTTGAAGCGCCGGTATCAATAATCCAATAAGCCAGGGTTCCATCAGCAAATTTGCCTTCAATTAAAATATGGTAATTATCGTGTTCAAGTTCAATGATTTGCAATGGTATTTTTATCATTGGCTGTTTTTTGTGTGTTTTCCAAAGTTTCAAAGTATTCCTGATTTAGCAAAAGGCTTAATGAAAATAAAAAAGCTTCGGCAAAACTGCCGAAGCTTCAAATATAGTGTATTGTTTGTTTTTCAGAAAAAAGATTAAAGAATGTTCATGCCATCAACAACGTCCATGATTTCTTTCACTGCTTTTGCTGATTCGTGCAATAATTTGGTTTCTTCAGCGGTGAGGTTAACTTCAATAATTTTTTCCACACCATTTTTGCCCAATTTAACTGGAACGCCAACGAAGACATCGCTCAACCCAAATTCACCTTCCAATTTCACGCAGCATGGGAAAATACGTTTTTGATCCATGACGATAGCTTCAACCATTTGTGCAGCAGCAGATCCAGGTGCATACCATGCCGAAGTTCCCATCAGGTTTACCAATTCGCCGCCGCCTTTTTTTGTACGGTCGATGATTTTTGCCAAAGGTTCTTCATCAATCAATTCTGTTACCGGAATACCAGACACTGTGGTATAACGTGGTAGCGGAACCATTGAGTCACCATGTCCACCCATCAGTAAAGCCTGAATGTCTCGTGGTGATACATCTAAAGCTTCGGCAAGGAAGGCACGGTAACGAGCAGTATCGAGGATACCAGCCATACCCAGAACTTTGTTTTTGCCTGATTTTGATACTGCATGAGCAACGTAAGTCATTACATCAAGAGGATTTGAAACGATGATAATTGTTGCATTTGGTGAATATTTGATCACATTCTCAGTAACGCTTTTAACAATACCGGCATTAATTGAGATCAAATCGTCGCGACTCATTCCTGGTTTCCGGGGAACACCTGAAGTAATAACAACTACATCTGAATCAGCCGATTTTGAATAGTCGTTTGTTGCACCTACAGTACGTGTGTCGTAATAATTAATGGGAGCAGTTTGCCACAAGTCCAATGATTTCCCTTCTGACAATCCTTCTTTAATATCAAGTAAAACTACTTCGCTAACAATGTTTTTTTCAGCTACAATCTGAGCGCATGTAGCTCCAACATTTCCAGCACCAACAACTGTTACTTTCATAATTGTATATTTTTTTGGTTTACTGTTTTTTTAAAACGATTGCAAAGTTAAAAGGTATTTTGGATTGGGTAATTAATTTCAGATTGGCTTAACAATTTGGTAAGGTACCAATTAATCAGTTTGTTATGCTTCCTTTTTTTGAAAACAATTTTTGTTGGTTTTCATAAAAAAATCATTTAGATATTCCTGATAATGAACATTAAACGCATTTGTTCTAAAATTGTAATTTGAATTTCTTATTCTGTTTTTGATCAAATTGATTTGTTTATTTACCTTTAAATATTAATACATGGTTACAGTTGAAGATTAAATCGGATACCGCATTTAAAAGCTAATTTTGGTCTTTTATTTATTTCTTTACTTTTTCAAACAATTTAGCAGAATCAAAGGTTTAATTAATAAAAACAAAAAATCTAATTATGGCTGACAGATTATCTGATCCTATTGGAAGATTGATGGGACTTCGTTATAAATCGCATCCGTGGCACGGCGTTTTTATTGGAAAGGATGCTCCCGAGAATGTTGTTGCTTTTATTGAGGTGGTCCCTACTGACACCGTTAAGTACGAAATTGACAAAGATAGTGGCTTTTTAAAACTTGACCGGCCCCAGAAGTATTCGAATGTTGTTCCGGCTATATATGGTTTTATTCCGCAAACATATTGTGGCGAACTTGTTGGAAAATATTGCATGGAAAAGACAAGAAAAACAGGGATTAAGGGGGATGGCGACCCTATAGATATTTGTGTTTTGACGGAAAAAACCATTGCTCATGGCGATATTTTAGTTGATGCCCGACCAATCGGTGGGTTTCGAATGATTGATGGCAATCAGGCTGATGATAAAATAATAGCAGTGTTGACCAATGATGTTGTCTACAGTGAATACAAAGATCTTTCTGATTTACCAGATATTGTTGTCGAACGTTTGAAACATTATTTCCTGACTTACAAGGATATGCCTGGAAAAGCAAGCAATACTGAAATTACTCATACCTATGGTGTAGAAGAAGCTTTGACTGTTATTCAATGTTCGATGGACGATTATCATCTGCGATTCGATAATATTGGTAAACTGTTGTAAATAACTTACCAACCCCCACTTCAGGTGGGGGTTACTGTCTTCTACTCGGTTGTTTCCCTTAAAAGAATAATCTAAACTCTTTTTTCTCAACGAAAACCGTGAATAGGCTTTATTTTCTCTTTAGATTTAAATACGAGTAATCAAATCTGTTGTTTTCGTCGAAATGATCTTCTCTGAAAGTTTCTTTCCATTGAGAAAAATCGATTTCCGGGAAATACACGTCCGCATCGAAGTCCTTGTGAACAAGTGTTAGGTATAAATTGCCGGCAATAGGGTAAAATTGCCTGTAAATCATTCCACCACCAATGATAAATGCTTCATTTTCAGTTTTTACAGCTTCAATAGCTTCGTCAACAGAAAAGACCATTTCGCACCGATCAAATTTTTCTTCAGGGTTATCTGTAATCACAATGTTTCGTCTGTTGGGCAAGGCTCCTTTGGGTAATGAAAGAAAGGTATTTCTTCCCATAATAACCGGATGCCCGGTCGTTATTTCTTTGAAGCGTTTCAGGTCGTTGGGTAAATGGAATAGCAAGTCGTTGTTCTTTCCAATGGCAAAATTTTGTGCAATGGCAACGATGATGGAAATATTTTTGTATATCATAAATTCATTGAAATAGTTTAAACAGCAACAACTCCCGCAATGTGCGGATGCGATTGATAACCGGTTAGCTGAAAATCTTCAAATTTGAAGTTGAAAATATTTTTTACTTCCGGATTGATTTTCATCTGTGGCAATGGATAAGGTTCGCGGCTCAGCTGCAACTTAACCTGATCCATGTGATTCAGGTAAATATGCGCATCACCCAGAGTGTGTACAAACTCGCCTGGCTGTAGCCCGCAAACCTGTGCCATCATCATCGTTAGCAAAGCGTACGATGCAATGTTGAACGGAACGCCAAGGAAAATGTCGGCACTTCGTTGGTATAGCTGGCACGAAAGTTTTCCATCAGCCACATAAAATTGAATCAGAATGTGGCAAGGCGGCAAATTCATTTGATCAATTTGCCCTACATTCCATGCACTGATAATATGTCGCCGCGAGTCGGGGTTATTTTTTAAGCTTTCAACAACTTGCGATACCTGATCAATATGACGTCCTTCAGGAGTAGGCCACGAACGCCATTGGTAACCATATACAGGGCCAAGGTTCCCGTTCTCGTCGGCCCATTCGTTCCAAATCCGAACGCCATTATCTTTGAGGTATCCTATATTGGTATTACCAGTCAGGAACCAAAGTAATTCATGGATGATTGACTTGAGATGTAATTTTTTTGTTGTAAGTGCCGGGAATCCTTCTGAAAGATCGTATCGCGACTGGTAACCAAAAATGCTGATTGTTCCGGTGCCTGTCCTGTCGCTCTTCTTAACTCCATTTTCTACAACATGGCTCAGTAAATCAAGATATTGCTTCATCTTTAACTCCCATTAAAACTTCGTTAGTAAACCGTCGGCAAGGTAAAAAGTTTTCTGGATAATGCTACGTTTAACCCGTATTAATACCAATTCCATTTCAAAAATTTGAAATGTTTAATTTTCTGGAGTGGATCAAAAAGAGATACGAATATTAATGATGAACCTTAAGTTCTGTTGCTTTGTGTTTATATCTGAAAACCATTGGAAATACAATGGCTAAAATCAAGGCATACGCTGCAAATATAAACCAAATTGTTGGCCATGAACGACTAATAAGTTTTCCTCCTTCGCCATAAACTGAATAAAAATCGACAACTGCTCCGCTGGCATAACCACCGAAAATGGCTCCCAAACCGTTTGTAAGCATCATGAATAATCCCTGGGCGCTGGCGCGTATTTCGGGTTTTGCCTCGGTCTCAACAAATAATGATCCGGAAATATTGAAAAAATCGAAAGCCATTCCGTAAACGATCATCGATAAAATAAGCAAAATCAGTCCGCTGCCTGGATTTCCGATCCCGAATAAACCAAAGCGAAGTACCCAGGCAAGCATACTCATCAACATTACCCGCTTAATTCCAAATTTGCGAAGGAAGAAAGGTATTGTCAGAATAAATAAAGTCTCCGACATTTGTGATATCGACAAAAGGATAACCGAATGTTTAACGCCAAACGATTCAGCATATTCAGGAATATCCTTAAAGCTTCCGATAAATAAATCGCCATAAGAATTTGTTATTTGAAGTGCTGCGCCCAAGAGCATGGAGAAAAGAAAAAAGACCACCATTTTTTTCGATTTAAACAGTACAAGGGCGTCGAGTCCAAAAGCTGAAAGCCATGATTTGTGTTCGGTTTTTGCTGGTGGACATTTAGGTAAAGTAAAAGAATAGAGCGCCATAACCAGTGAAGCAACAGATCCGACATAGAGCTGGGCATTCGTGTTTTTAAATCCAGATAAATCGACTACCCACATTGCTACAATAAATCCAACGGTGCCAAAAGTTCTGATAGGCGGAAAGTCTTTGATTATATCGAATTTATGTTCTTCCAGGGCATTATATGCAACCGAATAATTTAAGGATATCGTTGGCATATAGAAGAATAAATTAATGAGCATTGCCCAATACATGTGACTGTAATCGGTTAGCATTGAGGCATAAAAAAGTGCCACTGCCCCAAATAGATGGCAAATTCCCAACAACCGCTCTGCATTGATCCATTTGTCAGCAATAATACCTATGATGCCTGGCATAATGAGTGATGCAATTCCGAGAGTTGCGAATATTGAGCCAATTTGTCCTCCTTCAAAATTTAATACCCTGCCTAAATATCCGCCCAACGAAATTAACCACGATCCCCAAATAAAAAACTGGAGAAAGCTCATCACGATCAATCTATTCTTAATTCCCATAATCCAATACTTTGAGTTGTTATGTTTTTAGTGGCATTAAAACTACTAAAATCTGGCAATTCAAAAAGAAGTTAGGATGAAAAAGGTTTATTGCTTGTTATAGAAAATTATAACTGGAATTTAGATGATAGCTAATTATTGTTGAGTCTGGAAACCTGGATTTTATTCCTTTTTACGTCGCTGGATTTCGTCTCTGATTGATGACGCTTTTTCGTAGTCTTCGGCCTGTATGGCACTGTTAAGCATTTGGTTCAATTCAGCAGAAGTATATTTGTTATATTCGTGTTTCCCACGGCTGGGATCTTCTATCAACGGTTGTCCCCATTCTTCAGAGTTATGTTCGTTCTCAAATTCTATTACAATACCGGCCCGTTCTAAAATATCTTCGGTTGTAAAAATTGGGCAATCAAAACGGAGGGCAAGAGCAACTGCGTCTGATGTTCGGGAATCGATTGAGATTATTTTATTGTCACACATGCAAACCAGTTCTGAATAAAAAATACCTTCCTCCAGCTTGTGAATCATGACTTCAACAACGAAAATATTGAATGAAGTTGCCATGAATTTAAAAAGATCATGAGTTAATGGACGTGGTGGTTTGAGCCCTTCAAGTTGAATGGCGATTGACTGCGCTTCGATTGGCCCAATAATAATGGGTATACGACGATCTCCATTTTCTTCGGCTAAAACAAGTGCATACGCTCCTGATTGTGATTGACTAACGGAAAGTCCTAGTATATTCAGCTTGATTTTCTTCATCTCTAACCTGTGTGCCCTCAACTGGGAAACAAATATAGAAAAATTAATGTGACTTTGTTTAGTTAAATGAAAACAATAAAAGTGAAAGAAACCGATAGCTAATTATTACTTTTCGCCCACAAAAGTATTTCATGCAAAAGTTTTGGGTAAAACTTTAAATATTGATGTACAGTTGTTTGCCTGGTGTTTTTTATCCGAAAAATAAATTGGAAAAAATAATGTAAACCTTTGGTTGTCACTTAAAATTATATACTTTTGCAGTCCGAAAGTTTTTCGAGTAGGCCCAATAAGCGTAATCTGGTTGATTACCGCCTGCCGGAAGTAATATTTAAATAAGTTGAAATGTACGCAATCGTAGAAATTGCCGGTCAGCAAATTAAAGTTGAGAAAGGCCGGAAAGCTTATGTACACCGTTTGGAAAATGCTGAAGGAGAATCGGTGTCGTTTGACAAAGTTCTTTTAGTAGATAATGATGGTGCTGTGAAAGTTGGAACTCCTGTTGTTGAAGGCGCAAGTATTAAGGCAACCGTTCTTGAACATGTAAAAGGAGATAAGGTATTGATCTTCAAAAAGAAAAAAAGGAAAAGCTATCAGAAAATGAATGGTCACCGTCAATACCTGACCAAAATTCAGATTGAAGAAATAATTGGATAACATTTAAAAAAATTAGCAATGGCTCATAAGAAAGGTGTCGGTAGTTCCAAGAACGGACGCGAATCGCACAGTAAACGACTTGGCGTTAAAATTTTCGGCGGTCAGACTGCTGTAGCTGGTAACATTTTGGTTCGCCAGAGAGGTACTTCACATCACCCAGGCTTAAACGTTGGTATTGGCAGAGACCATACTTTGTTTGCATTGGTTGACGGGACTGTTGTTTTCAAAAAAAGAAGAGACAACAAATCGTTCGTGTCTGTTGATCCGGTTGTTCCGGCTGAAAGCAGCAACTAGTACGATATAAGATATTCTATTGAATAATCTCCTGCTTTCCAAAAGGCAGGAGATTTTTTATTTAAATTTGTCGGTCAATTCAAATAAATCTATCCGAAAATGCTCAATTTAAAATTCATACAGGAAAATCCTGAATTGGTTATTGCCAAATTAAAAAAGAAGCATTTTGATGCTTCTTTAATCGTGCAGCAAATTACTGCATTATCAGCAAAGAAAAATGAGATTCAGGCTACTGCCGACAAGAATAAAGCTGAGATGAACAAAATTTCGAAAGAAGTTGGTTTGTTGATGCGTGAAGGTAAAAAAGAGGAAGCTGATGCTGCTAAAATTCGTACAGCAGAACTGAAAGATTCGATCAAACAGCTTGATGATGACTTTGTTCGTATTGATCAGGAAGTTTTTAGTTTACAGGTTTTACTTCCAAATCTTCCAGCCGATATAGTTCCTGAAGGACGTACACCGGAAGACAACCTCGTAGTAAAAAGAAATGGCGATATCCCGGTTCTTCCCGAAAACAGCGTTCCTCACTGGGATTTGGCAAAAAAATACGACATCATCGATTTCGAACTTGGCGTTAAAATTACCGGGGCCGGATTCCCGGTTTACAAAGGCAAAGGAGCTCGTTTGCAACGTGCTTTAATCAATTTTTTCCTCGATGAAGCCCGCAATTCGGGTTATCTCGAAATTCAGCCGCCTTATGTGGTGAACGAAGATTCAGGTTTTGGAACCGGCCAACTCCCCGACAAGGAAGGACAAATGTACCATGCCACTGCCGATAATCTGTACTTGATTCCAACCGCCGAAGTTCCGGTGACCAACATTTACCGCGATGTAATTGTTGAAGCGAAGGACCTTCCAATTAAAAATACGGCTTACAGCGCCTGTTTCCGTCGCGAAGCAGGTTCGTACGGAAAAGATGTCCGTGGCTTGAACCGTTTGCACCAGTTCGACAAGGTAGAAATTGTGCAGATTGCCCATCCCGATCAATCCTATCAAATACTTGACCAAATGGTTGCTCATGTATCGGGTTTGGTCGAGAAACTGGAACTACCTTATCGCATCGTGCGCCTGTGTGGTGGCGATATGAGTTTTACTTCGGCATTGACTTACGATTTTGAAGTATTCTCGGCAGCTCAGGAAAAATGGCTGGAAGTGAGTTCAGTTTCAAACTTCGAAGCGTTTCAGGCCAATCGTTTAAAATTGCGTTACCGCGATGAAGTTACCAAAAAACCAATCGTTGCACATACGTTGAATGGAAGTGCGCTGGCATTGCCACGTATCATGGCTGCTTTACTCGAAAATAACCAAACACCTAATGGAATTTGTATACCCAAAGTCTTGGTCCCATATTGCGGGTTCGACATAATTGATTAGAATTCTTCTAAAATATTAAGTATAAAGGCTGTTCCATCGACGCATGAAATGGCCTTTATTGTTTTGGGCGCCGGGCACAACTGACATATATGATAGTAAATGAATGTTTGCTTGCGAGCCGTTCGTATCCTGATACCCGAAAAGAAATTCGTTACAGTAAAATAGAATGGAATTTGAATGATATGCAAAAGTGGACTTTTTCGCTAGGGCAACAGAAAATAAATAATTCTGCCTGATTTTTGCGCCAATGATAACATCAGTCATCAAAATCCATGAAATACCGGCCATTTTGAACAAAGCGACGAGTCTTTGTATTTATACTGGTAAGCAGCGTTTTTTTTATTCTTTTATTTGTTTTTATTGTTTTATTGCCATAATTTTAAGTGTTACTTATTACAGTGAAGGGTTGGTTTGTAGGGCTTGGTAATAAAATAGGTTTCACCAGGGTTCTTTGCAATAATGGTTTTCCTGAAAAACAAGACAAAATATCCAACTTGGTGCTGTGTTTTTTCACCCGACAGAAGATTTCCGCTCAGAATTTTTCACTTACGTTAATAATTAGTTTGTAACCATTCAGAAATTTTAGAGAACGTTTTTCTGTAGTTTAAAACGACACCGGAATTTTCCGGGCTGTGAAAAAACAGTTTGAAATGCTTATGAAATTTTCGAAACGCTCAAAAAGCAATTTATAACCACGTTGGAGTTCTTCGGAATGTTTTTCTGTAGTTTAAAACGACGCTGCAATTTTCCAGACTAGGAAAAAACAGTTTGACATGCCTCTGTAATTTTCCAGGTACTCAAAAAGCAATCTATAACTACGCTGGAATTTTCAAGTATGTTTTTTTGCAGTTTAAAACGGCGTCAGCATTTTTTAGGCGCTCAAAAAACAGTTTAAAATGCTTCTGGAATTTTCCAGGTACTCAAAAGGCAGTTCAAAATGAGGTTGGAATTTTTTGAGTTTTTTTTTGTGACTTAAAATGTATCTGTTTTGTTTCGGATGTAGGATAATCGGAAAAATGTTTTGAGAAGTTAGCCTGTGAAGGCATACAATAAATTTATGTTTAACCTTTTAAATTACCTCAGATGATCAATTCGTTGAATTTCTCGTTATTTCCGAGCGACGAGCTTTTGACGTTCGCCAAAGGAGTGCTTGCCCTTGTTGAACCCCAAAAAGACGGGTTCGCGGTTATTGTGCCGTTTTTCGACAAAGCGGTGGCACAGAAAAACAATTTTGTAGTTGCCCTCGAACGCGAAGCTAAAGATCCGTTTACCAGTCAGCTTTCCGTTGCCGATCAAAAACTCGATTCTGGTTTTCTGGCTTTTCGTTCGTATGTTGAAGCGATGAGCTACCGGGTTACGATGCCCGATATGTCAGAAGCTGCCGGTAAAATTCTGGAAGTAATTCGCAAACATGGCTGGTCGGCAGCCTCGATGGGCTATAAAGCCGAGACTGCCGCGATAACGGGTATTATTTCGGAATTGCAGGACAAGTACGCCAACGAAATTAATGTAATTGGCGCCATCGACTGGCTGAACGAAATGGAGGCTGCCTTACAGGCATTTGAAGAGCTGGCCAAACAGCAGGTTGCCAATTCGTCGGTAACAGAACCAACGCTTAGCAAAGTAAGGCCCGATTTGGTGCGGTCGATAAAAGCCCTGTTCTCGATTATTTCGTTAACCCATGAGGCTACACCTGCCGACGAGCTGGCAGCCCTGGAAGCGGCGTTGAACGAACTTATCGTCCGCTCGCTGTCAACCGTAAAGGCAGCCGGGACAAGGGCGGAGAATAAGAAGAAGGAAGAGGAGCAGCCTAAGTAGTAACTAAATTATCCCCGACAGGGTTTCAAACCCTGTCGGGGATAAACACTTTTTGCGATATATAAAAACTAAATATGAATCAACTATTACCTTTAAAATCGACTTCGGTTAGCAAAGCCGAAAGTAAGTTCATTAGCTTACTTTGGTCAAAAACTAATTTGAAGCAAAGAAGTGTATTTTTTATTCTATTCTTTCTGGTGTTGTGTTCCGGACAAATCTCTGCCCAAACCGTTACCCTAAACATTACCCAAAATTATATCCTGCCCGAAACCCCGGTTATTACCCGAAACGGCGATCAGCTAAACTCATCGGTTTCTACAGGAAACCAATGGTATTTCAACGGGACAAAAATAGAAGGAGCGACACAATCGAGTGTGGTGATAACACAATCGGGAACCTATTCGGTAACCGTGAGCAACGAGGCGGGCTGTAGCGCTGCATCTACAAACTACGCGGCCATAAAAACCGAAGTTGGTCTAATTCCCGATTTCGGTTTTACCTTCAAAGTATTCCCAAATCCTAACGACGGTTACTTTACCGTTGAACTAACCTCCAGCCGAAGTGGGCAGGTTGAACTTAACCTATATGCAACAGATGGCCGAAGCGTGGCTTCCAAAATTGTACAAACCGATGGCGGCACACAGCAGGTAAAGTTTAGCGAAACTAGCCTGGTTCCGGGAACCTACACCTTGCAAATAAGGTTTGGGGCAAGAGTTGAGAGCAAAAAACTAATCATTAAAGACTAGGAGGTTGCCAATCATGAAAAAGATATTTTTACTCGTTAGTTTGTTGTTTGCAATTTCTACAGTTTTTGCCCAAACATTATATACCCGGAGAGATACTGTACTGATTACCCAGGATTCGGTAACCCTGCAAGCCGGAAAATTTCGCGGTGCCATTCAATGGCAATACTCAACAGATAAAAAAACATGGAACAACCTCAATGGCAAAATAAAGGAAACATTAAAAGTGATTAAATCAGCCGAAGGATATTACCGGGCTGAAATTATTGATCACAATTGTACCCCATTATACTCGGATACTGCACAAATAAAATCAGGTTTTAATATTTCGAAAACGATAACTGCCCAAACAGGAGGGAGCATTACAACACCCGATAACAGCACGTTGACAATTCCGGCTAATTCGTTGCAAGCCGATGGAAAGGTAACTATTAGTACAGTTGAAGAAAGCGATTTGCCGACAATTGTCAACCCCAATCTTCAACGTTTTGGAGATTCATATAAGCTTGAAATACCCGGAGATACGTTATTGCATAATATAACCCTAACCTTAATATTGGATTCAGTTCCATCTCCAATAGAAAATTTTGTTCCGTATTTATACGATGGCAATTCTTACTTTCCAATGGAATATACGATCAGTGGCAAAACTTTAGCAGTTACCATAGATGTCGTTAAATGGAAAGAAGCTAATAATTTGAAAGGCGCAACAACCTTAAGTAAATTTATTATTGAGTTTTTGATTTCAAAGCAAACTCCTCCAGAAGAAGAAATGGGGCTGAAAAGAGTATCATTAGAAGGAGGAAAATTGAGGTTTTCAGCTCCAACAGCTACGTCAGATACGACAAAAGTCTTGTTGCTTGTTCATGGTTGGAATGACAGACCTCAAACTTGGCTAAGCTTTGTTCAAAAAATCACGGCAGAAAAGAGTATCAAGTTTTCTCAAATCTGGACTTTTGGCTATAATTCGTCATGGAGTATTGAGGAAAACGCATCGAGACTTGCACAAGCAATAACTACACTTAAAGTAAAAGTTAAAATTGTTGCACATAGCATGGGAGGCTTAGTTTCTCGTTCAATGATAGAAAAATATGGAGGGAGTCCTTATGTTCGTAAATTAATTGCTTTAGGTACACCTCATCACGGTTCTCCAGTAGCTGCATTGCGCTATTTATTAGGAACTTTTGTTTCGGATGAAACTTTAGTGAACGATCCTTCAGAGACCATAAATAATATGCTTGCCTATAACTACAATACAGAAGGGTTTAGAGATTTATACGTTGGCTCAATCTATATTCTTAAGATGAGATTATTGGCTCAGCCACCTGTACCATACTATTGTATTGCTGGAATAAGTTCAATTGATTTACCTCTTGTGCCGGGGGCTGACGATGGAGTTGTTTCTGTCGAAAGTGCCTTGGGGGTTCCTAATCCCAAAGGAACAGCTATATTCAACATTAATTCGAAAGTGGCACATTTAGCTTTGTTAACTGATGCAACCGTTTACCAAAAAGTGAAGGAATACCTTTGGGATCACGATAAAATTCTAATTGTTTCGGGAAATAAACAGACTGGTTATCCGGCTTCAAAATTAGCTCAGCCAGTTGTGTTTCAGGTACAGGATGAGGAAAAGAAACCGGTAAAAAGCAAATCTATCTTCTTCAGCTTCGCACAAGGGGTGCTTGCACGCTTTGGACTAAAATCGGCGCAAGTGGATTTAGGCGAGAATAAGACTGATACTCTTGCGTTGGAAACCGATAATGAAGGAAAAATATCTTTGGATTGGACATTAGGTAAAAATGGCGGTGACCAGAAATTTGAAGCTTTTCTAAAAGATGACGGGAACACCAAGATTGATACCTCTGCAATAAATATTACCGCTACCGCCTGCGGCTGCGATACCACCAGGTTTGGCCATTTTACCGACTCCCGCGATGGCCACGTTTATAAAACAATACAAATAGGCACCCAAACCTGGATGGCTGAAAACCTAGCCTACCTACCCCACACCACGCCAACCAGCACATGGTCTTTTACCGAGCCCTGTTATTACGTTAACGATTACAACAAATACGGTGTGCTATACAACTACCCGGCGGCCTTAACCGCCGCCCCGGCAGGGTGGCACCTGCCCAGCGATGCCGAGTGGAAAACCCTCTCCAATTATTTGGGAGGTGGAGATGTTAGCGGGGGCAAGATGAAAGCCACCACCGGGTGGAGAAGCCCCAACACCGGCGCTACCAACGAGAGTTGCTTTTCTGCCCTTCCGGGCGGCGGTTTCTTCTTCGGCGGCTTTGGCAATCCAGACGTCGTCGGCTACTGGTGGGGCAGCACTGAGGTGTGCCGCGACACTGAGTACGGTTGGTTCGCCTGTCGCAGGCTCCTGGGCAACAGCATTTCGGGCCTGCTCTGGGCCGGCGAGACCGAAGACCTCGGGTTCTCGGTGCGGTGCGTTAGGGATGATAAGCCAATAATTAGAACTAATGAAATAAATTTTACTGGTGAACGAATATATTCCTGTGGTGGAAGCATACTTAGCGACGGCGGTAAACCAGTTACAATTTGTGGTGTTTGCTGGAACACTACAGGCACACCAACAACAACTGACAGTAAAACAAATGATGGAAGCGGAACACGTACTTATACTTCAACCATTACCGGTTTAAACCCATGCACAACTTATTACGTGCGTGCTTATGCCACCAACAGCGAAGGAACAGCTTATGGAGAGCAGGTTACATTTAATACTCCAGCAGATAAACTACCCTGCTTAAAAACCAAAGAAGTTACGAGTATTACAAATAGGACAGCATCCTGTGGAGGCGAGATTACCAATGAAGGCGACAGCCCGGTAACCATTCGGGGTATTTGCTGGAATAAAACGGGTGCGCCAACCATTGGCGACTTAATTACAAACAATGGAGGAGGTACGGGTAATTTTGCTTCAAACATGATTGCACTAAATACCAATACAAAATATTACGTGCGCGCTTATGCCACCAATGCCCAAGGCACGGCTTACGGGAATGAAGTTACATTTACTACCTTAAAAGAAGACGTAATCCCGGAAGCTACCACACACGGTATTACAGATATTACTGCAACTTCGGCCACTTGTGGCGGAACCGTCATTAATAATAATGGTTCTGAGGTAACAGCACGTGGAATTTGCTGGAACACTACAGGTAATCCAACAAAAGGAGATAGCAAAACAACTGATGGTGCCGGAGATGGAGATTTTATTTCAAAAATGACTGGGCTAACTCCCAACACCAAATACTTTATCAGGTCTTATGCCACGAATAAATACGGCACTGGATATGGGGGACAAGTTGAGTTTACAACTAATAAATGAAACAGTGATTATACAGCATCCTCAAGTACAATTATGAAACAAATAATCTTAATCATTGGGCTTTTGATAGATTTATCAGTCTCTGCCCAAACCGTAACCCTAACCATCATCCGCTCATTCGGATGTGCAAACGCTCGCGGGCGCTAGTGCTGATTTGTAATCAGCACTTTATTAACTCTGGATTTGTAATCGGGCAATGCAATTTTAATAAATTTGCAAGGAAGCAATACGATAAAACATGAAAGAGGTAACCTTAAAAATTTCGGAAAATAAATATGATTTCTTTATGGAGCTTGTCAGCCAGCTTGGCATTGAAGTAGCAGAAAGTATTGATATTCCGGAGGAGCATAAAACTATTGTTCGCGAACGTATAAATACTTCCCAAACAGAAGAGTTAGTTTCTTGGAGAAAGGCCAGAAAACAATTCACATTTAAAGATTAGTCCTCGTGGGCTTTACTGTTTCAATTGATACGAGAGCCATTCTGGACATTCAGGAGGCGATAAACTATTACGACAATAGCAGGTAGGTTTAGGAAGAAAGTTTGAAAGAGAATTGAATAAATATTTTCTTGCTCTTGAGAAAAATCCATTTTTCAGGGTTCGTTATGATGCTGTTCGTTGTTTGCCACTAAAAAAATTTCCTTACATGGTGCATTTCTCTGTTTCGGAAGAGCGAAAGTTGGTGATCGTTCATGCTATATTTCACACTTCGCTTGATGTTCAGAAATGGACTATGAGAAAGTAGAACCCTGTGCTGTTCATATAATTAATGAAGCCATTTCAACAATTACCCCTACTGGTCGGGATATTCGTGGCCGCTGGTAGCGATTTGCAATCGCCACTTATTATAACAGTGAATTTGTAATTCGCACAAACTAACTGAAGCTTGCTCGCTTGGATGTTTAAACGCTCGCGGGTGCTAGAGCTGATTTGTACTTCAGTAATATAGTACCGGTTCAATGAACAACATTGAGCTAAATCCTGGAGAATAGTTACAATCCTGGTTTAGAAGAGAGATCACGAAATGAGGCTGTTGAATATTTCTGCCTAAGATTATTTTCATTTTGAAGGTTTCAGCCTATAGTTTTTCCTATCTTTAACTAACTGAAAACCCTAAAAACTATGCAAGTCCCAAATTTTGTAAAACAAGACAATTACCTCCATTCGTATGCACAAATTGTTATCAATAGGTTGCTGGAGGCTGAGAATAAGGAAAAAGAGTTGTTGTATGGACAAAGTCTGCCCGATTTTGCGCAAGGGCATAAATGGTATGGTCTGCACAAAGAACATGGCCTTTGGGTTTTGCGCGACTGGGCGCCCAATGCAACAGCCATATACCTTGTTGGTGAGTTTAACAACTGGCAGGAGCAATCGGAATATGCTTTGTCAAGGGTTGAATCAGGCGATTGGGAATTACGGCTGCCGGCTAAAATGATGAAACACGGCGATTTGTTTGCTTTCTCAATACATTGGCACGGCGGGCAGGGGAAACGTGTCCCGGCATGGATCAACCGAGTGGTTCAGGATGACCAAACAAAAATTTTTAATGCACAGGTTTGGGTTCCTGAAAAACCCTACAAGTGGAAGAACGCTAAATTTAATCGTAATGCTGAGGCCCCATTGATCTACGAGGCGCATATCGGGATGGCCGGCGAGGATTTGCGTGTACATACTTACAACGAGTTTCGTGAAAATGTTTTGCCACGAATCAAAGAGGCTGGCTACAACACTTTGCAGTTGATGGCCATTCCTGAGCATCCCTACTACGGTAGTTTTGGCTACCACGTGTCCAGTTTTTTTGCACCCTCGTCGCGCTTTGGTACTCCCGAAGAATTGAAACAACTGGTTGATGAGGCACATGGAATGGGAATATCAGTAATTATGGACCTGGTGCATTCACATGCGGTGAAAAACGAAAATGAAGGTTTGGGCCGATACGATGGAACCCGCTGGCAGTTTTTTCACGATGGGTCGAAGGGAGAGCACCCTGCCTGGGATTCGTTCTGTTTCAATTATGGCAAGAACCAGGTTTTGCATTTCTTGTTATCCAATATCCGCTATTGGCTCGAAGAGTTCAGATTCGATGGTTTTAGGTTTGATGGTGTAACCAGTATGCTTTATTTTGATCATGGACTTGGCAAAGCATTTACCAGCTACGACGATTATTTTGGCGGCGGGCTCGATCAGGAAGCATTTACCTATTTTGTCATGGCCAACAAGCTTATTCATGAGATAAATCCAAATGCACTTTCTATTGCCGAAGAAATGAGCGGTTTGCCAGGGTTGGCCACTTCGCTGAAAGATGGAGGATTAGGTTTTGATTACCGCATGGCAATGGGAGTTCCCGATTTCTGGATCAAATTGATTAAAGAGTATTCGGACGAACAATGGAATGTTGGCGATATATTTTATCAGTTGACTTCGAAACGAATGGACGAGAAAGTGGTGAGCTATGCCGAATCGCACGACCAGGCGCTTGTTGGCGATAAAACCATTATTTTCAGGTTAATCGATAAGGAAATGTATTTCAGTATGCGGAAAGATCAGCCCAATATGACTGTCGACCGTGGAATTGCACTACATAAAATGATTCGTTTGGCTACTTTAACCTGTGCCGGTGGCGCCTACCTCAATTTCATGGGCAACGAATTTGGCCATCCGGAATGGATCGATTTCCCGAGGGAAGGAAATAACTGGTCGTATAAACATGCGCGGCGATTGTGGAGCTTAGCCGATAACAAAGACCTTAAGTTCCATTGGCTTTCGGATTTTGACCGTGAAATGATTTCACTGGTTAAAAATGAAAAGCTGCTTGAAGTTCCTGAAGTGAACTGGGTGTACGACCACAAAGGCAATGAGGTGCTGGCTTATACGCGTGGTAAGTACCTGTTTGTATTCAATTTTCATCCAACGCAGTCGCTGGTCGATTACCGTATTCCTTCCGATTCTTGCACCTATCGGATTGCTTTGGATACCGATGCCGAAAGGTTTGGCGGACAGAACAGGGTTGATAGCCATATCAGTTATTATAGCCACATAGCTGAAGATGGAAATCACCATTTTCTGATGCTGTATCTACCTGCCCGGACTGCTTTGGTTTTGCGAAAAGAGATTTAGATTTCAAAACTGATAAAATCTGATTAGCCTAAAAGCAGATGATATTTTCAACCGAAGTTAATATTCCTGAATTCCCGCAGAAAATTGGGTACGCAAAAGGTGTAATGTTTATTGGATCATGTTTTTCTGATAACATTGGTCAGAAATTGGTCGACCTGAAGTTTCCCGCCGATGTTAATCCTTTTGGCGTTTTGTACAATCCGGTATCTATTGCAAATAGTTTGCGGTATTTAATCGGTAATCGACGTTTTGGCGAAACCGATTTGTTCCAAGACCAGGGAATTTGGAACAGTTTTAGTCACCACAGCAGCTTTTCGGATGTTAGTCCTGAGAAAGCATTGAAGAAGATCAATGAAAGAATCGATTCGTCGCATTTGTTTTTGAAAAATGCCGAATTTTTAATGATTACTTTCGGAACTGCCTGGGCATATAAACTGGAAGGTACCTGCCAGATTGTATCGAATTGCCATAAAGTTTCTGCCTCGAAATTTGGCCGGGTAAAACTTGGCGTTAGCGAAATTATTGCTGATTACCGCCTTTTGCTTGACGAACTCTGGTCGTTTAACCCGAACCTGAAAATAATTTTTACCGTTAGCCCTATCCGGCATTGGAAAGACGGCGCTGTTGGTAACCAGGTGAGTAAATCTACTTTGATTTTAGCTATTGATGAATTGCTCGGTACATTTGCAGGTCGCTCTTGTTCGTATTTTCCGGCTTACGAGCTTGTAATGGACGAGTTGCGCGATTATCGGTTTTATGCTGCCGATATGTTACATTTAAGCGAAGTCGCAGTTAACTATATTTTCGAACGCTTTCATTCTGTACTTATTTCGAAAGAAGCTATGCAGATTGCGTTTCGCATCGGGAAAATACAGAAAGCCATTAACCATCGTCCGTTTAAGACTGATTCTCCGCAATACCGACATTTTGTTGATGCTAATATCCAGGAAATTAAAACTATATCTGTTCTTTATCCTCATTTGAATTTTGAAGAAGAACTTAGTTTTTTTGAGGGTAGGAATCAGTATCCTGTTTGATTTTGAGGCTTATTTATCGTTTCTCTTGTTATATTTTACTTTTTTGATTGGCTTATGAAAATATTGATGCTTGGTTGGGAATTTCCGCCCCACATTTCAGGAGGATTAGGAACAGCCTGCTATGGCCTGACTAAAAGTCTGTCGCAAATAGATGATTTGGAAGTAACATTTGTTGTACCTAAAAAATATGGAGACGAAGATTTGCCAAACATTACATTTATCGGTGCCGATCAAATACCAGTTGTTCAACAACAAATTCATTTCGACGATAGTAATGCCAAATTGGATTATTATGCTATTCATTCCCAGTTGATCCCGTATTTAGGCACGGCTGAATTTGAATCGCTAAACAATGAGAAAAAGGTTTCCGAAAACCGTTTTATTGAAGTAACCGAAGAGGGCAAGGTCCTGTTTGCCGGAGGATATGGCTGTACTCTTTCCCAGGAGATAGAATATTATTCGGTTGTAGCCGAAAAGTTGGCTCGTGAGTTGGCTTTTGATGTAATTCATGTTCACGACTGGATGTGTTACCCAGCTGGAGAAGCGGCTAAACTGGCTTCAGGAAAACCGCTGGTCGCACATATTCATTCAACAGAGTTTGATCGTTGCGGGCAGGCGGTTAATCCTGCAATTTGTATGATAGAAAAGGAAGGTTTGGAAAAAGCTGATAAAATTATTGCTGTTAGCAACTTTACCAGGTCAATCTTAATTCGTAATTATGGAATTGACCGTCGTAAGGTTATTACAATTCACAATGCAGTTGAACCAACAGATTATTCAGCAGAAGTATTTTCTAAACTATACAGCACCGATAAAGTTGTAAGTTTTTTAGGCCGGATAACTGCGCAGAAAGGCCCTGGATATTTTGTTGATGCTGCTTTCCTTGTTATTCAGAAATATAAAAATGTACGGTTTGTAATGGCCGGGAAAGGCGATTTGCTCAAAGAAATGAAACAAAAAGTTGCTGATCTTCACATTTCAGGTTTCTTTCAATTCCCAGGATTTGTAGCTGATGAGGAAATTCCCGAACTTTTTTTGTCAAGTGATGTTTTTGTTATGCCATCGGTTTCAGAACCATTTGGAATTGTTGCACTTGAAGCTATGCAAGCTGGGGTAGCAACTGTTGTTTCTAATCAATCAGGTGTTTCGGAGGTTGTAAAAAATGTAGTTAAAGTTGATTATTGGGATACACAGGCATTGGCAAATGCCATTATTATTCTTTTAGAGAATACTAAGTTTCGAAAACAAAATGAAAAAAAAGGGAAAACCGAGGTTCAGAAATTGACTTGGGGAAATGCGGCCCTTAAAGTTCATAAGGTTTACGAAAGCCTAATAAAACAAGGTGTTTGACGATATTTTTACTGGAATCCGCATATTGATAATTTTCAAATATTTAACGTCCATTTTACATTAAGGTCATTCAATTACGATTTTTTTTAACTTCTTTTGTTGCAGCCATTCACAAGTATTGATTGTGAATGAGATAAGAATAATTCACCTTGCATTATAAAATTAATTATCGTGGAAAAACCAAATTGGAAAAAATTGTTTGTCGAGTCAAATATTCCTGAAAAACTGACTCCATTGAAAGAGCTTAGCCGCAACCTGTGGTGGGTATGGAATACCGAAGCTCGCGAATTGTTTCAATATATCGACGCTGAAATATGGGAAGAATGTGAACATAACCCAATATTGTTGCTTGAAGAGGTTAATTATCAGCGGTTTATTGAACTCGAAAATGATGAAGAGTTTTTATATAAAATGAATCATGTATCAACGCTTCTACATAAATATCTCGACGATCGTAAAATTTTAAAAGGTGCATCAATTGCCTACTTTAGTATGGAGTATGGTTTGCACGACAGCCTTAAAATTTTTTCTGGTGGTTTGGGAATCCTGGCTGGCGATTATTTGAAAGAGGCAAGCGATTCGAAAGTGAACCTGGTAGGCATTGGCTTACTTTATCGTTATGGATATTTTCGTCAGAATATTTCTATCAATGGCGAACAGCTTTCGAATTACGATCCACAACATTTTTCAAAAATACCGGTTTTACCTGCTTACGATAAAGATGGAAACTGGATTCATGTGCAGGTTCAATATCCTGGCCGTGAAATTATTGCCCGTGTTTGGTATGTTTTGGTTGGTGCAGTAAAACTTTATTTGCTCGATGCCGACTTCGAAGGAAATTCGGACGAAGATCGGTTTGTAACTCATCATTTGTATGGAGGCGACAACGAAAACCGACTTAAACAGGAAATGTTGCTTGGCCTTGGTGGTATTAGGGCTCTCAGAAAACTTGGTTATGAGATGGATATGTATCATTGTAACGAAGGTCATGCAGCTATGATTGGTTTGGAGCGTATTGCTGATTTTATGTCGGAAAAAGGATTGAAATACACTGAAGCCAAGGAGGTTGTTCGTGCTTCAACGCTGTTTACAACTCATACTCCGGTTCCTGCTGGTCATGATGCTTTCTATCAGGATTTATTCAGGCATTATATGAATTGGTATCCTGAAAAGATTGGCATTAGCTGGGACGAATTTGTAAATCTTGGGAAAGCTCATCCTTACGAGGACCACTTCAATATGAGTTATCTGGCTTGTAACCTTTCGCAGGGGATTAATGGCGTAAGCATGTTGCACGGCGAAGTATCAAAAGATGTGCTAAGCCCGCTTTACGATGGTTATTTACCCGAAGAGCTCGAAGTTGGTTATGTTACCAATGGCGTCCATTATTCTTCCTGGGCGGCCAAGGAGTGGAAAGAGATTCACCAGAAATATTTTGGCAAATCGTTCCCCGAAAACCAGCTCGATTTCGATTTGTGGGAAAGAATCTATAAAATACCGGATGAGGAGATATGGACGCTGAAACAAAGTATGCGTCTGAAAACCATTGGATACATTAAGCAAAGGTTTACAAGTACGTGGATTAAACGTCACGAAAATCCGAAACTGATTTCAGAAGTATTGGGAAAACTGAATCCTTATGCTTTGACTGTGGGTTTTGCTCGTCGTTTTGCTACCTACAAACGTGCACACTTGTTGTTTCGTAACCTCGATCGGTTGTCTAAACTGGTTAACGATCCGGCGCGCCCCGTACAGTTTATCTTTGCCGGTAAAGCGCATCCAGCCGATAAAGCTGGTCAGGATTTGATTAGAAACATTATTGAAATTTCGAAGCGTCCTGAGTTTATTGGAAAGATATTGTTTGTTCAGAACTACGACATGAACCTGGCTAAAATGATGCTTCAGGGGGTTGATATCTGGATGAATACACCAACTCGTCCGCTCGAAGCTTCAGGTACTTCAGGAGAAAAAGGTGTTATGAATGGAACAATCCATTTTTCGGTACTCGACGGATGGTGGGTTGAAGGTTATAAAAAAGATGCCGGTTGGGCTCTTCCGCAGGAGAATGCCTACGATAGCAACGACCTTCAGGATGAGCTTGATGCCGAGACTATTTACAATATTTTCGAAGAAGAAATTTTGCCTGCTTTCTACGATCGAAATATGAATGGCGTACCCGAAAAATGGGTTTCGTACATCAAAAATACATTTGCCCAGGTTTCGCCTAATTTCACCACTGCCCGTATGATCCGCGATTACCAGGACCGTTTCTATAAGCCTCAGGCTGATAGGGCATCACGGTTAATTGCGTCAGATTATAAGCTTGCTAAAGAAATGGCTGCATGGAAAGCCCAGGTTTTATTGGCTTGGGATCAGATTGAAGTTAAAAAAGTGCAGATAACCGATGGGATAACTAATGTATTAAAGATTGGCGTTGTTTATCCGGCTCGTTTAGTTGTTGACATCAAAACATTGAAACCAGGTGACTTGAGTGTTGAAATGGTAATTACTGAAAACGGCGATACCAAAAATCCAAGTTTAATTGAATGTTTGCCGTTCGACGTCGAACATATCGATGGTTCTGTGGTGACATACAAACTTGATTTGAATTTGATGCACGCCGGATCGTTTGGCTATGCAATTCGGATTATACCAAATCATCCTGAATTGCCACATCGCCAGGATTTCTGTTATCTGAAATGGATTCAGTAGTTGAAGATTTATTAAGGAAGTTAATATATGAAAGGTGGCTATGGCCGCCTTTCTTCGTTTATATATTTTTACCTGGTTGAAAAACAATACTTTTATATTTCAAAACACAGTTGTCCGGTAAAACTGGGGTATTACAAGATGTCGCAACTACGTTGCTCAGTGTTTTTGTCAGATGTTGTTGTACTACAAAGATTTAGCAATCGTATTGCTATGAAGTTAGCAGCGTAGCTGTTTAATCTTTGTAGAAAATTGGCAAGACGAAAATGTAAGCCACATAGTGGCGTTATCTTCTGAAATGCCTTTAAATTATTAGGTTACGGATAACTATGAAAATTTTAACCAGACACCAATGATTTCAAAAATAGATACCTGGATGAAGAATTTCATAAAGCAAACTACTTTTCTGGCTATCATTTCCTCATTATTATGGTCTTCAGCATTTGTTGGCGTAAAAATAGGATTGAAATATCATTCACCGTTGCAATTTGCGGGCGTTAGGTTTCTTTTGGCTGGGCTAATTCTTTTGCCAGTTATTGGTGATTTTGCCCTTTTAAGAAAGGAAATCAAATCGAATTTTTTGTTTATTGGGTTAGTCGCGTTCCTACAGGTTGTTCTTCAATATACATTTTTCTATATGGGTGTTAATTTGGTGCCTGCTTCAATTTCAGCCATGATTGTTGGATCTTCTCCATTATTTGTGGCTTTAATTGCTCATTTTTCAATAAAAACCGATCAGTTAAACTGGATTAAAATGTTAAGCATTTTGTTAGGAATAGCTGGGGTTGCAGTTATAGCCTTCGGACGTAAAAGTTTACCTTCAGGCGCAGAAATTGCTATTTCCGGCGTATTTTTCCTTATTCTGAACAATGTTTCATCCGGAATATCAAACGTTGTTATTGCAAAAAAGAAGAGTGCCGTTTCTCCTTTGATTTTAACTTCATCGTCGCTTATAATTGGTGGTTTTGAAATGATAATTATTTCTCTGCCGATCGAAGGTTTCCCGAAAAATGCTTTCCCATTTAGTTATTTTATTGCTTTAACCTGGTTAAGCTTTCTCTCGGCAACAGCAGTGACAATCTGGAATACGTTGCTTCAACGGCCCGAAGTTCGGGTTTCGGAACTCAATATATGGAAGTTTTTGATTCCGGTTTCAGGAGCCATCTTAAGTTGGCTTATTTTGCCGAATGAATCACCAGACTTGACTTCAGTGTTAGGAATGTGCCTGATTGGTAGTTCACTAATTGTGTTAAACCTACTGCAAAGAAAAAACTAAGGATAGCTATTTTTTAGACAAATGTAATATTATGCTGTCAAAGAACATTGCTTCCTTCAAATCATTGCAGTTATTAATTGTTAATTTTAAAACTTTCATTAATTAAACATACAATTAACGAACCGCAAATTTGTTTGCATAAAATCGACACAATTATGAACCCTATTTTTTGGTTGGTACCTTCAAGTTCGGCTTTGGCTCTGTTTTTTGCCTGGTTTTTCTTTAAGCAAATGATGAAAGAAAGCGAAGGCACAGAAGTAATGAAAAAAATTGCCAAACATGTTCGCGAAGGTGCAATGGCATATTTAAAGCAACAGTACAAAGTTGTTGGAATTGTTTTTATTTGTCTTACACTTCTTTTTGCCTTCATGGCATATATCCTTGGCATTCAAAATCCCTGGGTTCCATTTGCCTTCCTGACTGGTGGTTTCTTTTCGGGTTTGGCAGGTTTCTTTGGTATGCGCACAGCTACTTATGCTTCCGCCAGGGCAGCTAATGCAGCTCAACGCTCGCTTAACGATGGATTACGGGTTGCTTTTCGCTCCGGCGCTGTAATGGGACTTGTTGTGGTTGGATTAGGTTTACTCGATATTTCAATATGGTTTTACGCTCTTCAGTTTATTATTGGTGCCTTAGATAACACAACCAATCAGGTTATTGCATCTGATCCCAGTATGAAATTGATTATGATTACAACTACGACACTTACTTTTGGTATGGGAGCTTCAACTCAAGCGTTGTTTGCCCGTGTTGGAGGTGGTATTTTTACGAAAGCAGCCGATGTTGGCGCCGACCTGGTTGGTAAAGTTGAAGCTGGTATTCCTGAAGATGACCCTCGTAACCCTGCCACTATTGCCGATAATGTTGGCGACAATGTTGGTGATGTTGCCGGTATGGGAGCCGATTTGTACGAATCGTATTGCGGCGCTATTCTTTCAACAGCAGCATTAGGCGCTACTGCTTTTGCCGGATTGGGTACTGAAATACAGTTCAACGGGGTTATTGCACCAATGATTATTGCTGCCGTTGGTATTCTGCTTTCAATATTTGGAATCTTTCTTGTTAAAGCAAAAGAAGGTGCGTCGCAAAAACAACTGTTGGCAGCTCTTAGCAGGGGTGTAAATATTAGTTCTGTTTTTATTGCTCTTTTCTCTCTGCTTATCCTTTATTTTCTGAACATTCCCAATTATTTAGGTGTTTGGGGCGCTATGATGGCTGGGCTTGTTGGAGGTATTGGCATTGGGAAAATAACCGAATACTATACTTCTTCAGGGTTTAAGCCTACTCAAAAAATTGCCGAATCAACCAAAACTGGTCCGGCTACAGTTATTATTTCAGGTATTGGCACAGGAATGATTTCGACAGCTATTCCAGTTTTAATTGTTGGTGCTTCAATCATTTTGGCATTCTTGTTTGCTGCCAGTTTCGATTTTACCAACATTAGTTTCGGCCTCTATGGTATAGCCATTGCTGCTGTTGGTATGTTATCTACTCTGGGTATTACTTTAGCGACTGATGCTTATGGGCCAATTGCTGACAATGCCGGAGGTAATGCTGAAATGAGTGGTTTAGGCCACGAGGTTCGTGTTCGTACCGATGCACTCGATGCTCTCGGAAACACTACTGCTGCCACAGGAAAAGGTTTTGCCATTGGTTCAGCAGCTTTAACGGCTCTTGCTCTTTTGGCTTCCTATATCGAGGAAATTAAGATTGCTATTGCACGCATTCCTGAGAAAGCTGAAATTTTTCTTCAGACCATGAATGTTGACGTTCATAAAGCAACGATACCGCAAATGATGCAATATTTACATCTCGATATAATGAATCCAAGAATTTTAGTTGGAACATTTATTGGTTCGATGGCTGCATTTTTATTCTGTGGTTTGTCGATGAATGCCGTTGGGCGTGCTGCTCAAAGCATGGTTGAGGAAGTTCGTCGTCAATTCCGTGAAATAAAAGGCATCTTAACCGGTGAAGGGACTCCGGATTATGCCAGATGTGTCGAGATTTCGACCAGGGGCGCTCAACGCGAAATGCTATTCCCGTCGTTATTGGCTATTATTATTCCAATTTCAACAGGAATCTTGTTTGGTGTGGCCGGTGTAGTTGGCTTATTGTTGGGTGGTACTTCAACTGGTTTTATTCTGGCTATTTTCATGGCAAATTCGGGTGGGGCCTGGGATAATGCTAAGAAATTCATTGAAGAAGGAAACTTTGGCGGAAAAGGTTCGGATTGTCACAAAGCTGCTGTTACTGGCGACACTGTTGGCGATCCTTTTAAAGACACGTCAGGTCCTTCGTTGAATATTCTGATTAAACTGATGAGCATGGTTTCTATTGTAATGGCTGGAGTAACTGTTGCATTTAGTTTAATGTAAAATAACTGCATGGCTTAAATTGCCATTAATTGATTTAGGAGGCTGCCGGAATTTTTAAATCTGGCAGCCTCTTATGTTTGTGAAGTCCGAAAAACTTTGCTTTTAAAGCTTAATGTTAATTAATTATTAAGTGTCTTGTTTTTTGTTGAAAAACAGATTTTAGATTTTGATAATGTAAGTCATTGTCTGATAACTGAAAAGTGTTTGCTCGCGGTTCTCTGAAATGGTGTATTTCTTTTGAACATGTTTTACAAAACAGATGAGGTGTCTGGAAGAATTTAATTTTAGATTGCCAAAAAGTTATTGTTGTAATCAACGGTTTTTGGGGTTTAAATTGAATTTTTTGAGTTGGCATTAATTGTTTTTTGAAATAGCATTTATACAATAAGTTTTAATTTATGAATCAATACTACTAAAAACAAATCGTCTGTTATTATGAAACACTTAAAACGTTTATTGCTGTTTTTGGTATTTATGGTTAGCTCTGGTGTACTGTTTGCCAGCGAGGCCGACCTCAAAATACCCGATCTTCACGAGGGGCATTACCCATATTTCTTTAATCTGACGGCCTGGCAATTGTTATTTTTTGGCGCCTGGATTATTGTGGGAACTTTGGGAATTAGCTTGTTCCTGAGAAAAAAAATTCAGAAACTTCAGGCTCATAAGTCGATGCTGGATGTTGCTGAAACTATCTATCAAACATGCCGTACATATCTGATTCAACAAGGGAAATTTCTTGCCATTTTGTTCGGTATTGTTTCTGTTGCTATTATTTTCTACTTAGTTATGGCTCATCGGGCTGAGCCTGGAACTGTAAATTCAATACCAACCATTGTGACAATTATTCTTGTTTTGTTGTTTTCAGTGATTGGAATTGGTGGATCGTATGCAGTTGCATGGTATGGTGTACGGGTAAATACTTACGCTAACGCGCGTACAGCTTTTGCGTCGCTTCGGAAACGCCCGTGGGATGTTGTTAATATTCCATTACAGGCTGGTATTTCAATAGGTTTATTCCTTATTTCGCTCGAATTGGTAATGATGGTGGTAATACTGCTTTTCGTACCGCGCGAAATTGTTGGTTACTGTTTCCTTGGTTTTGCGATTGGCGAATCGCTTGGAGCTTCTGCGCTTCGTATCGCCGGGGGTATCTTCACGAAGATTGCTGATATCGGTTCCGACCTGATGAAAATCGTTTTCCAGGTGAAGGAAGACGACCCACGTAACCCGGGTGTTATTGCCGACTGTACCGGCGACAATGCCGGCGACAGCATTGGCCCTACTGCCGATGGTTTCGAAACGTACGGTGTAACAGGAGTTGCCTTAATTTCATTCATCACTTTAGCTATTGCCGATGTTCACCTTCAGGCTAAATTAATTGTTTGGATTTTTGGTATGCGTTTCCTGATGGATATTTTCTCCGGAATTTCATATTTTATTAATCAGGCTATTTCGAAAAAGAAATATGGCAATTTACTTGAATTCGACTTTGAAGAACCTCTTACCCGATTGATTTGGATCGCTGCAGTTTCCTGTATTTCTATTAGTTATATTATGAGTTATTTCCTGATTGGCGATTTACCCGCCAGTTTATGGTGGAAACTGGCAACTATTATTTCATGTGGAACTTTGGCTGCCGTATTAATTCCAGAATTTACAAAGGTATTTACCAGCTCAAAATCGAAACATGTGCGCGAAATTGTAACGGCTTCAAAAGAAGGCGGGTCTTCGTTAACCATTCTTTCAGGTATTGTTGCCGGTAACTTTTCGGCTTATTGGATTGGTATGTTGTTGACAGGTTTAATGACTGTGGCTTATTTTATTAGTCAAATGCCTGGGTTGGATCAGATTCAATATGCCAGTATTTTTGCTTTTGGTTTGGTTGCTTTCGGATTCCTTTGCATGGGGCCAGTTACTATTGCTGTTGACAGTTATGGCCCGGTAACCGACAATGCACAGTCGGTATTCGAACTTTCGCAAATTGAAAGCATTCCCGGAATCAAAGAAGAAGTTAAACGTGATTTTGGTTTTGAACCCGATTTTGAACAAGGAAAATACTACCTTGAGTCGAACGACTCGGCTGGTAATACATTTAAAGCTACTGCTAAGCCGGTATTGATTGGTACTGCTGTGGTAGGAGCAACTACCATGATTTTCTCTATTATCCTTCTTTTGAAAAAGGAAGGAATGTTGAATCTTGAATTAACCCAGGCCCCTGTTTTGTTGGGTTTTATTGTTGGCGGAGCTATGGTATTCTGGTTTAGTGGAGCATCTATTCAGGCTGTAACAACCGGAGCTTATCGTGCAGTTGCATTCATTAAGAAAAACATGAAACTGGATAAGCAAGAAGCTGATATTAACGATTCGATTGAAGTTGTTAAAATCTGTACTCAATATGCACAAACAGGTATGTGGAATATCTTTATTGCATTGATGACAGGAACCTTGGCTTTTGCTTTATTCGATCCTAACTTCTTCGTTTCTTACCTTATTTCAATTGCTATTTTTGGTTTATTCCAGGCCATTTATATGGCTAATACGGGTGGCTCGTGGGATAATGCAAAAAAACTTGTTGAAGTTGACATGAAGGAAAAAGGGACTGAATTGCACCACGCAACTGTTGTTGGCGACACTGTTGGTGATCCATTTAAAGATACAACTTCGGTCGCATTGAATCCTATTATTAAGTTCTCTACTTTGTTCGGGCTTTTGGCAGTCGAAATAGCTGTTTCAATGTCAACTGTTGTCAATGGAGTAAAAGGTTATCGTTTGTCGCATCATATTATTGCCGGCATATTAATGATCATCTCAATGTATTTTGTATGGCGGTCGTTCTATAAGATGAGAATTAAGCGCAAATCACAACTTATCAGTCATTTAGATCATAAGCCGCCGGTTTCGGGCGATATTCACATCATAGATTAACACAGAGAGGTTTTCCTGATAAAAAAGGAAAACCTCTTTTTTTTCAAATTGTTGAACAAAAGCTGTGCAAAAAAGTTTTAGTAGAAAAGCTGAAAACTAAAACCTATAAAATATGGCAGACTTATCAACAACCTACATGGGCATCCAATTAAAGAATCCGATAATCTTGGGTGCCAGTAATTTAGTGACTCGACCTGAAATTGTTAAAGAACTTGAAGAAGCTGGAGTTGCGGCCATCGTATACAAATCTATATTCGAAGAACAGATCCAACTTGAAAGTTTTCAACTTGAGGAAGATATAAACGAATATTCGAACCGAAATTCTGAGATGTCGCGGTTGTTCCCTGATATTGCACATGCCGGGCCTAAGGAGCATGTTCATAACCTGAAGAAGATGAGACAATCGACCTCATTACCCATTATTGCAAGTTTAAATGCACTTTACGAACCAAGCTGGGTGGAATATGCCAGATTATTGGAAGACACCGGGGTTGATGCGCTTGAACTAAATTTGTATGCAACGCCGGGCTATTTCGAAGTTGGTTGCGCCTCAATTGAAGAAAAGCAGTGTCAGATTGTGAAAAGTGTAAAAAAAGCTGTAAGTATTCCTGTTAGTGTTAAGTTAAGTCCTTACTATACCAATACGCTTAATTTCATTAAAAGACTGGATGAAGCAGATGTTGATGGTTTTGTTTTGTTCAATCGATTCTTCCAACCTGAAATTGATATTGAAAATGAAGACTTCTATTTTCCATGGGAATTGACACAGGAACGCGATCGCCATTTGTCGTTACGATATACCGGATTATTATATGGCAATATTGAAGGAAGTATTTGTGCCAGCAGAGGAATTTATTCGGCTGAAGACATTATAAGAATGATACTTTCTGGTGCCGATGCTGTTCAGACTGTTTCGGCTATTTACAAAAACCAGCCTTCGTTTGTTGCAATTATGTTGAATGATTTAAACGACTGGATGGATAAAAAGGGATATAAAACATTGAGCGATTTTAGAGGAAAACTATCACGCAAAAACCTGAAAGATCCCTTCATGTATCAGCGTGCTCAATATGTTGATATACTGATGAAATCAGAAGAAATATTTAAGAAATATCCGATGGTATAACCCATATACTTCATATCGGGAAAAGACAGGTTCTTGCGGGTCTGTCTTTTTTGTCAAAAGAAACACTATTGTTCGGTAAAGCTCATTTTACAAATTCCAGATTCATCGCTTCACTTCGCTACGCTCAGAATGACAACAATTTCAGTTTTTATAGTGTGGTTGGTTTGCGGCTTTGCCGCAAACCAACCACACTAACCTCTACATGCATATAAGTGTCTGTCATTCTGAACGAAGCGAAGAATCTCTTGTTTTTTACCGGACACTAATGAAAAAGAAAATATTATTCGAGCTTCAAAACCTGGTACGAATGAGGTTTCAGTTCCAAGGTTAAAATCGTGCGCGAAATAGGCGGCTTTCTGAAACTTTGAAAAATATTACGCTTTTCTCCTAAAATTTCCTTGTTAGTGATCAAATCCACTCCTTTCGAGAAATTTTCTCCAAGCCTGAGTTTTACCTGTTGCGTTTTGTCGGAGAATGACTCGACAATAATCGTATTATTGTCGTAAAAAAACATACTGGTATAGCCCGGAGCTTCAAGCAATACCGGCCAGTTAGGCATCAGTATTTCCTTTATTTTCGAAATAATGTCAACCGGTAACCGGTAGAGATCAATCACGTTATCAGGAACCGTCAGCACGTAAAACTTTCCTTTTGAATAGTCTGCCCGGTGCACAATAGGCCAGCCGTTGGTGTTATCAAATGCCGAGACTACTTCCCATGAGTCGTTGGTGATGTATTTGATTTGCGGGATAATCATCTCGTCATCGATGAACAAGCGAGGGCCCCAACCAGCGCCAAATTCCTTCACCGAGGCTTTTTCATCACCTATTCTCAACTCAACAATCTCGTCCAATCCTTTGTTTTGCATGGCCTTAAGGAATCCAGAGGTGACCATAATGTCTTTCCCGGTTTGAAGCTGTCTCTTGATTTTGGCAATGATTTCGGGATCAAAACTGGCCTGTTGTGTGAGTAATACGATAGGTTCGTTTTCCGGGAATGTTGGAACAATATCCATTGGAATGCCTATCATGCCCAAGTAGTTTGGAAGAAAATCTTCGCCCACCGAATGGTAGGGTTTGTAAGTTTTCACACCAATGGGGTTTCCAAGCTTGTCAACGAACCGGTCTATTGTTTCGAAGGTGTAACCGGCAGCGCGGGCAAAACTGGTTGGTAGCAGCATCTGGCCATTTTTGTCTGGTACCGGTTTCATCATTTCGTCGTAGTTGAAACTGCAAACCTCACGATTTTGCCATTCGGCCCGGTCGTTTTTCGTGAGTGGCCGTTGCATCTGGCGGAAATCGAACAAGGTAATTTCGGGGGCTTTGGCAAAAATGGTAAGCCAAAGTTGTTCTGCATACCTATCCATTGAAGTTGCGCCTCCGGTATCGACCCATCCACCACCGTTTTTGCCCGGTTTCAGGTTGTTGAAGTAGCGGTACACCAGGTAACCCAGGTATTGCTGTAGGTGCTGATTTCCTGATGGATCTCGTGTCTCGGTGCCAGTGTAAACACCATCAAACATTTTGGGCTCGGTTTCAAGGTTAAATCCGCAACCCTGAAAATGGTCGTACCAGTTTGGATATTTTACTACCACCTTTATGTTGGGATTAACAGCTTTGGCCGGATCAATAATCAATTCTTTGGCGGCTTTGGCCATTAAATCGATACGGAAATCGGTCCAGCTGCGGGTTCCTTTCGCCTTAATACACAAGTCGCACTTGCAATTGGTAAAAAAGAAATCGTCGAGAATTAGCTCGTCGAAATGTTTAGCTGTGAATTCAACGACTTCCCTGATTTTTTTTCGGTGTTCCGGATTAGTGTAGCAAAACGTCTGAAAATTATTTCCTTCGTCAACAGTGAGTGTGATGCCACCAGCTGTTTTGATGCCACGACTTTCGAAGAAATGCTTGGCTTTCAGCAAAGTTGCTTCATCTACAACCAATAGATCGCGATGGGTTTCGAGGTAAATTTTATCGACATGAACTTGTCGGGTAATTTCGTCCCAAATTGGTTCCAGCCATTTTTCGTCGCCCATTTTTGCGGTTTCGTATGCCCTTGAATATACCGAAACCTTAAAATTCTTGTAGTTTCCGCCGGCCAAAACATGAAATACGCAAAAAAGTGCGAGAAAGCCAGCGATGACTTGCTTTTTCATTGGGTATTAATTAGTTTATTGGGTTGGTTTGTTGGATTAATCGGTTACAAATCCGGCAAGCGCATAAACCAACGCCCCTTGCCAGTTAATTGCTATTTCGTTGGTTCTGTAATCTTCCTGTAAATCGTGCCAGCCAGTTGCTGTATGTCCACCTCCAACGATATAACCGGGCCAGGGTTCTTTTTCCAAATCGGAACCCGAGCGGCGGTCGTGTGGATTCATTGGCGGGTTTATTCCAAGTCCGGTAACAAATGAACGATTGTAATAATTCCGGCCAAATAAATGAGCTATAACCTCTTGGGCTGCTTTAATGTAATTTTTGTTTGGCGAAAGTTTATTGGCAACCTGAAGGTTGATTACTTCGCGGGCTAAAGTTCCGTTGCAACCCCAATAATACTTTGTTGATGGTCGTCCGTAAACGTCCGAAGCAGTTTTAAAGGCTATTAGGTTAGCTACTTCTGTTATGTTTTTTTTGATTGTTTTTTCAATCTCCTGATTTTTCCCTGTTTTTTTTGACAGGGCATAAGTAAACATGCCCAAATTAGAAACGTCCTGCCAGTCCCAGTCTTCATCAATCTGGAAGTTTTGTTCGGTAGCCTGTTTCTCGAAGTCTTTTAGGTATTCGTTGGCTCCGGTTGTTTCCCACATTTCAGCTGCAGCCCAAAGCCGGTCGTCATTATCGGCAGTTTGGTAGCCTCCGGTTACAAATTCGCCTTGTACAAATCCTTTGTCTTCAGGATTAGCTTTCAGGAAATTGTAACTCACTTTGGCAGCGTTCATGCATTTTTCAGCATAAATTTTGTCGTAAGGCTTGAAATAACGCGCTGCCTGGGCCATCATAGCAACAAAGTCGGCAGTTGCCGCCGAACCCCAGTCGGTGAAATATCTTTTTTGCTTATCGTCTTCCGGTTTACAAAAAGATTCAAAGTTTTTTGCTGTGAGTTTATGCGAAACACGTCCCGACCTGTCGGTATATTGCATGGAGAATAGCCAATCTATTTCCCATTTGATTTCTTTCAGGTAATCGGGATAGCCTTTTGCTGTTTCAGGTAAGTCAAGATTAACATTTTTAATTTTATCCTGGAAATTGTCCCAGGCAAGGAACATCATTCCTGCTGTTATTCCGGCATTTACAACGTATTTCCCGTAGTCTCCTGCGTCGTGCCAGCCGCCGGTTCCATCGCGTTTTTGGTCGGATTTTCCTTGGTAATCTTCATAACCGTCGTTCAAGTGGCAAGCTTCGTGCGAGTAGCGATGGCCGTTATACATTCCGTCAACAGCCGTTCCGCATCGCCACAAATAAAAAGCTCGCATACTGGTGTAGAAGGCTTGGTTGTATGCAGTGCGCGAAATTTCGAAAATCGCAGATTTGCTCCCGTCAGGTAGTTCGATGTAGTATTTCCCTTCTTTATTCAACGAAGAAAAATCGGCTAATGAAACGTTTTGATTTACATCTTTCTGAAGAACTGGTTCGGATACTTTCCCATTAAAGACAATTGATTGATCATTCGCTCGTTTAACAGTAAATGTTTTAGGCTCACCAACAATTGATGCTTTTTTTGATGATTGAGGCAGAAATCCAAGAGAGTTCAAGCTGATTGTTGTTTGTTGAGCAAATAATTGATTAATGGAAAGAGACAAAATGGTTAAAATAACAACTACAGTTTTTTTCATAATTTGAAGGTTAGCTTGAATTTATTGTAATTATTACAATATAGTACAAAACTAATAGAAAAGAGAATGAACACAATAGTTCAGAAGTTAAAAATCACACCATTTCGATAGTAACTTTTTTGAAGAAACGTGATTCCAGAATCTTCATAATCCTTTTTACAACGAACTTACGCATTTCCAGTTCAACTGGTTGATCTGGATCCTGGTGGGCCCAATTGATGCGCGTTCCAACAACCAGATGGATGATGTCGTGTTGAATGAGCAATTTTACCACTTCTTCAGGTGGACTATCGCCTAAACGCATTTCGTTGTTGTAATTTTCCAAAATCTCCTCTACCCGTCCAAGAGTAAGAATTCCTTCAGTAACAATCTCGAATCCTTCCATTTTTGCGGCAGGAGGCAATGTTTTTTCAGAAAATCTGTGTTGAATGTTGATGTCAATATTCATTTCACGGGCAATAATCTCTGCGGTAGTACCTCCGCAAATTATCTTTTTGCCCGGAAATTCCCTTATCCTTTGTACGAAATCAACATCTTTAATTTTGTAAAATGGAGGCCCTGTAATTAGCATAAATTCACGAGGTTTCCTGAAATAAATAACCCCACAACTAGCGTCGTCGCGAATCTCGAATGAATCGTTCATTGATGCCTGATTTAGGATTTTTCGGGAAAGCTTACTTGCCGAAATCTCATAGTCGCGGGTTATTTGGTTTTCGGCAAAGTGAGCAATATCATCCAATCCCCATCCCGTTGGGAAACGGTTACTTTCTAGCCCTGATTGAGTTATTCCATCAGTCATGAAAATAATGCGATCTTCAAGGGTTGGTGTAAACTCCCTGATACGTAGTATTTTATTGGCGTTTTCTTCGCCCCTTATCGGAATCTGGATTTCTTTAGGGTTGTATAACTGTCCTTTTCGAAAAATAATCGAACGCGGATTGTCATAATTGATGATCCTCACCAATCCATCATCTTCAATTTCAATAATTGTAAAAGTGGCATAACTTTCTTTCCCGTCAACACTCTTGGGCAAAGCGCGCATAAAAATATTGGCAGCAACTTCGGGCTTGGTATGAAATGAGCTGTAATTTAGCGCCATTGATGCGGTTAGGGTGGCCAGTACATTGGCTTTTACCCCGTGTCCAATGCCATCCGAAAGCACAAGGATACTTCTTCGCTCGGCTCTAATCTGGCGCGAGTGGAAAACATCGCCGCAAACAATTTGTCCGTGACGATTAAGCTGTTGTACGTCAATTTCTATGTGGTAATCTGCCATAAGAAAAAAATTAGCCCCTCTGAATCTCCCCCGGGGAGACTTTTGGAAAGCAAAATTTCACAATGTTTGATTATTTTAATAATGCAATTTCATGCACTTGAATTTTTCGCCCCTTCTTTTGATGGGTTGGGAGAGGCTTATTCTTCTTCTTCCCCGTATTTATACGACTCTATAATCGAGTTCAATAGTTCCTCCGTCATCGAAGCATTGTTTCCAAGCAGAAAGGCAATTTTCTGGACGGTTTCAAGGTTATGTTTGTTTACCCGTTGGGCCCGGCTGATAATTTCTTCACGAACCAGCGAAGGAGCCGACATATCGCGAATCAAGGCTCCAACAACCCTGTGTTTGTAAATAGTAATTACTGAAACATGAAGCAACTTATTCTGAATCTTCAGGTCGCGTTCAATAGCGTTTTCGCCCGATGTAAGTGTAGCCGAAAACATTTTGAAAACAACTTCAGGAACAAGTTCTTTAAGATCGGCTCCGTGTAAACCTGGAATAGTTTCATAAAGTTCTTCTATTTCGGGCCCAAACATTTTTGCAAATGCTTCGTTCGAATCAATCACCCTATGTTCGCTATCAATAATGATAATACCGGCCCTGATTTTATGCATCATAGCCGATGCAATTACAGTCGATTCACGAGCTTTTTCAAGTTTCCGCTCAGCCTTTTTTCGTTCGGTAATGTCAAATATCGATCCAACGATTCCAGCAATTTCTCCTTGGTTGTTGCGAATCACAGCTTTATTAAAAACCACATCGTGTAAAACACCGCTGGCATCTCTGAATTTGGCTTCATAAATTTGATCTCCAGGGCTGTCAAACAACTCCTGGTCGCGTTGTGCGTAAATTTCAGCTATTTCATAAGGCTGAACATCGAAAACTGTTTTGCCTATTATTTGTGATTTTGGCATGCCAAGTAATTTCTCCTGGGCAACATTACAAGCTTTGTAAACTCCCTTTATATCGCGGTAAAATATAGGAATTGGCAGGGCATCAATTATTTTTTGATGCAATTCTGGGTCGTTAATAAACTCTTGGTTGAATGACTTTTCTTCGTAAATCATAGTTCAAAAATTTCGAATTTAAATTACAAAAGATTTAGGAAATAAAACAGGGTAACTGCCTCCTTCTTTATGCTTAAATTTTGTGGATAAAAGAGTTTCGATCGCTAAACAAAAAACGAAACTCATTACAACTTTTTAGGTTTAATGCTTACCTATAAACAATCTAAATTAGGCTGTACGTGCAATTAATCAATGGCTTATTTGTTATTTTTTATGAAATTTGCAGCAGTTAAACAATTTTTAAATGAAGCTAATAGAAATTGCATCGGTTTTAAATGCAAAAGTTACCTGCGGGGCAGATAAATTGGATGGTGAGATTGAAATGGGCTACAGTTCAGATTTAATGAGCGATGTGCTTACATTAGATACAAGTAACCTGATCCTGATTACTGGTCTGGTAAATTTACAATGTATTCGGACCGCTGAGATGGCTGATATTAAAGCTATTGTTTTTGTCAGGAACAAAAAGGCAACAGAACAAATGATTGAACTGGCCTGCGAAAATGGAATGTGCATACTGGAATCACCATATTCGCTGTTTAAATCGACAGGCTTGTTGTATGAAGCGGGCTTGAAACCGATATACTAAGAAGCCTCCCCTAGCCCCTCTGAAGGAGGGGAATTTGGTGCTGTGGCTGATTTTGCTATAATATTCAGAATCGCATAAAGGGTATTATGAAGAAAATAAGAAAATATTCGAACAACGGATCTTTAAGCTCCCTCTTTCGGAGGGAGGTGGGGGAGGCTTCCTTTGAAACTAACTTTTGACATACAAGGAGGCGACTTTACTCATGCTGGATATCCTTCGAGTGAGGTGAAGAAAGTCTTAAAGCAACTCGATATAGATGGAAAGACAATAAAGAAAATAGTTATTGCGCTTTACGAAGCTGAGGTTAACGTAGTTGCCCACGCCTGGAGGGGAATGGTTACAATAGATATTGAAGAAAATAAAATATCTATGTTGTTAGAGGATGAAGGCCCTGGTATTCCGGATATTGATCTGGCGATGCAGGCTGGTTACTCTACTGCAAGCAAAAAAGTTAGAGATATGGGTTTTGGCGCCGGAATGGGTTTGCCAAACATGAAAAAAAATTCTGATGAACTGATCATCGAATCAGAAGTCGGAAAGGGGACAAAGGTCAAAATTGTGAATTATTTTTAAATGAGCGGGTCGCCAATATATCACGCATTGAATGTTACAAAGTGTATTGGATGTACACATTGCATGAAATCATGTCCAACAGAGGCTATTCGTGTGGTGAACGGGCTGGCAGTTATTGATTACGATCGCTGCGTTTATTGCGGTCAATGCCATCGGGTTTGTCCAACCAATGCATTTTATGTTGTTCAGGATGACTTGGCTATGATTCATTCGTTTAAATACCGCGTTATTCTATTCCCGTCGATAATGGTAGGCCAGTTCCCCAAAAAATACAGTGAGGATCAAATATACGACGGACTTAAAAAGGTTGGATTTACCCATATTTACGAAGTTGAGCAGCCTTTACAGGTTTTGATCGATTCTGTTAACGAAGTTCTGAAAGACCCGGATATTCCAAAACCAGCAATTTCGGTTTATTGTCCGGCCATAGTTCGCTTAATACAGGCCCGTTATCCCGATTTAACCGAAAATATTATACTTCGGAAAGCACCGCATAACCTGGCAGCCCATTTTGCAATCCAAAGGTTGATGAAGGAAGGCGCACGACGCGAAGAAATTGGTTTGTTTTATGCTACACCCTGTATCGCCAAGATTGCGGCTGTTAAAAGTCCGGTCGGTGAAACAGAGTCGATTGTTGATGGCATTGTGAATATGAACCAGTTGTACAACGAGGTAATGAAAGTGATTTCGGATGGTGAAGTTCCGGATTACTCCGATCAGCGTCAGAACCTTTCCAGAGAAGGAATTACCTGGAGCCTGACACGTGGCGAATCCTGTCATTTTGGTTCACGAGGAATTGCTATAGATGGCATTCACAACGCTGTTCGATTTTTGGAACGTGTTGAAAACGACCAGGCTCAAGGTATCGATTTTATAGAAATGCGTGCCTGCGACCAAGGCTGTGCAAGTGGCATCCTTTTGTCAGGAAATAGGTTTATGACTGTTGAACGGCTGGAACGCAGGGCAAAACAATACCCGTCGGCCAAAGACATAAGACCTGAGGTGATAAAGTTGAATACCAACGATTTGAAAGAGAAATTGGTTCTTGAACCAATTATGCCCAAGCCTCATTTTATTTTTGGTAAAGAACGGGTAAAGGCAATGGAAAAAATGACCCGTGCGCAACGTATTGTGTGTTTTCTGCCAGGTATCGATTGTGGAGCCTGTGGAGCGCCTAACTGTCACGCGCTGGCCGAAGATATGGTAAACAACAAGGCTAAAATGTCGGATTGCGTTTTCCTGCAACAGCAATGGGAGAGCGAAGGTCGCATTTCGCCCAACAAAGCGTTCCTCAATATTCAGAAGAAATGGGGAACCGATAGATTTAAAGCAGATTGTAACAAAAGAGGACGACGAAATGAAGGTTTCTGATTTGGTAGATAAATTGGGTCTGACAGTTTATTCAGGCGCCAAAGGTTTGGATCGCGAAATTTCCGGTGGGTATGTTTCTGATTTACTGAGTGATGTGATGGGAAATTCACGTGAAGGACAAGTGTGGATTACACTCCAGGTACACCAAAATGTAATGGCAATAGCTTCACTTAAAGATTTGGCCGCTGTCATACTTGTTAATGACTTGCAGCCACACGAGAATACAATTCGACATTCGAACGATGAGAATATTCCAGTATTAGGCACCTGTCTCCCAACATTCGAAATTACGGGTCAGTTTTATCAACTTTTTAAGCAATAAAAATGCAAACATACAGGACTGACCTACATATCCATACAGTTCTTTCGCCTTGCGGCGATTTGGAAATGAGTCCTGTAAATATTATTTCAGCCGCTATAAATAGTGGATTGGATATTATAGGCATTACAGACCATAATAGTACCCAACAGTGCAAGCTGATCTGGAAATTAGGCCGCAAAGCCGGATTGACGGTTGTTCCAGGATGCGAAGTGACCTCACAAGAAGAGGTCCATTGTCTTTCGCTGTTTCCAGATTTTGATGCACTTACTGAATTTCAGCGTTTTCTGGACCGAAGGTTGATGTACATCCCGAATAACCCTGAAATTTTTGGATACCAGGTAGTTGTTGACGAAGATGATAATATTGAAGAAGAGTTTGAGAATTACCTGGGCGCTTCGGTTGATGCCAGCATTGAAGAGGTGGAACAAAAAGTACATGAGCTGAATGGCGTTTTTATTCCTGCTCACGTCGACAGACCAAGAAATAGTTTATTCAGCCAGTTGGGGTTTATTCCACCTGAATTGAAAATTGATGCTCTTCAAATTTCGAAATTTGCCGAAGAAAATGTCCTCCGTAACAAGTATAAAATACATTCAGAGACGACTATCGTAAAGTTCTCAGATTCTCATTTTTTGGAAGGAATAGGAAAAACATATACTAATTTTGAACTTGAGCAACCTTCTTTTTCTGAAATACGAATGGCATTAAAAAAACTGGAAGGACGAGGGGTCTGGATCCCGGAAGCGTCCTCTAAACCTCTTCCGGCAGAGGGGGCTTAAAAAGGTGGTTCTCAAATAGTTTTTTTTATATTCACTATTGATTGAGCTTGTTATATAAATGATGATCGAATTCAATATGATAATGACCGGATACCTGATACAATTTTCCTCTTTCAGAGGGGTTAGGGGAGGCCTTTTATGAAAGATCTTTCTCTTCATATTCTCGATATTGTGCAAAATTCAATCCGGGCAAAAGCTCAACTGATTGAAATTGAAATTGATGAACGTCCTCAGAACGATCAATATATCATTGCTATTACTGATGATGGTACTGGTATGAATGAGGAAGAACTAAAACGAGCTATTGACCCGTTTTATACTTCACGCACCACTCGGAAGGTTGGTCTCGGATTGTCGCTTTTCAAGCAAAATGCAGAGCAAGCCGGTGGAAATTTGCACATTGAATCAGTTTTGAACAAAGGAACAAAAGTGACAGCTACCTTTGGGTTTCATCATTTCGACCGACCAATTATGGGCGACCTGGTCGGTTGCTTACTTATTCTAATCTGTTCTGCAGGGAATATCAACTATGTCTTTAAGCATAAAACACCATCAGGTGAGTATGTTTTAGATACCCGTGAAATCAAAAAAAACTTGGGGAATGTGCCAATTGACAATTCCCAAGTACGTATTTTCCTGAAAGAAATGATTGAAGAGAATTTAGAAGAAATACATATTAGTGAATGATGATAAAACTTAGATTTTTTTAAATTTAAAGTATTGATATTTAGCTGATAATGATTTGAAAAATTTGCCTAATTAATTCCCTCAAAACTATGAATAAAATAAAATCTCTTGCTGACCTTCGAAAACTTCAGAACGAGGTTCAGTCCAAAATTAAACTTCGCGAAAAAGGCGATAATCCCGATAAGCTGGTTCAAATTAAAGTATCGATGGCAACTTGTGGTATAGCTTCAGGGGCTAAGGAAACCATGATATTTTTTATTGAAGAACTTGATCGCCAGGGGATTGATGCCGTTGTTACGCAAACTGGCTGCATGGGCTATTGTTATGCCGAACCAACAATCGAACTCATTATTCCGGGACAAGCTCCGGTAGTTTATGGCTATGTAACTAAAACCAAAGCGCAGGAAATCGTCGATAAACACATAAAACTTAATCAAATGGTCGATGGTATTATACCTGTAAATTATTCATCAATTGATAACTAAACTTTCAAACGGACGATTATGGCCGAATACAATATGCATATTCTTGTGTGCGGAGGTACCGGATGCAAGGCTTCGCAAAGCGAACTAATTAAAACAAAATTCCAGACCCGGCTCACTGAACTTGGTTTAACCGATGAGATTCAGGTTATTATGACTGGATGCTTTGGGTTTTGCGAGAAAGGACCAATTGTTAAAATTCTTCCGGATAATACGTTTTACACACAGGTAAGCCCTGAAGATGTTTCAGAAATTGTTGAAGAACATATTATTAAAGGTCGAAAAGTTGAGCGACTGTTGTTTAAAGACCCTGAAACCAAAGAAATTATAGGCGACGCTAAAGGGATGGATTTCTATAAAAAGCAAAAGCGTATTGCTTTACGCAATTGTGGTTTTATCAATCCCGAAAATATTGAAGAATACATTGGCCGGGATGGCTATGCTGCTCTTGGCGCTTGTTTGACAGAGAAAACTCCAAAAGAAGTAATAAAAATTGTTAAAGATTCGGGGCTTAGAGGTCGTGGCGGTGGTGGATTTCCAACTGGTTTAAAATGGGAAATTGCCAGCAAGTCGGTTAGCGATCAGAAATACGTGGTTTGTAATGCCGACGAGGGCGATCCTGGCGCTTTTATGGATCGGTCCATTTTGGAAGGCGACCCTCACTCGGTACTTGAAGCTATGGCTATATGCGGGTTTTGTATTGGAGCTGATAAGGGATTGATTTACATAAGAGCCGAGTATCCACTGGCTATCGACAGGTTAAAAGTTGCAATCAATCAGGCACGTGAGTATGGTTTACTCGGAAATGACATTTTAGGAACAGGCTTTAATTTTGATGTTGAATTACGCTATGGCGCCGGCGCTTTTGTCTGTGGTGAAGAAACAGCACTGATACACTCGATGGAGGGTTTGCGTGGTGAACCCGGAGTAAAACCTCCTTTCCCTGCTGAAAAAGGGTACAATGGTAAACCAACCAATGTTAACAACGTCGAAACTTTTGCCAACATCCCGGTAATCATTAACAAAGGCGCCGAATGGTTTGCTTCCATTGGTACCGAAAAATCGAAGGGGACCAAGGTTTTTGCTTTGGCTGGAAAAATTAATAATGTTGGTTTGATCGAAGTTCCAATGGGAATTACACTTCGGGAAATCATTTATGATATTGGAGGTGGTATTAAGGATGGCCGTGAATTCAAGGCTGTTCAAACAGGTGGCCCTTCTGGTGGATGCCTTACCAAAGCATTCCTCGATACACCAATCGATTATGATAATCTTTTGGCTGCAGGATCGATGATGGGATCGGGCGGTATGATTGTGCTCGACGATTCGGATTGTATGGTTTCAATCGCTAAATTCTATCTTGAATTTACATTGGACGAATCGTGCGGGAAATGTGCTCCATGCCGTATAGGTAACAAACGTTTGCACGAAATACTGGATAAAGTTACAGAAGGTAATGGCGAACCGGAGGATTTAAACCGTTTACGGTTGTTGGGGAATGTGATTAAAGATACCTCGCTTTGTGGATTGGGACAGACCTCGCCAAACCCGGTATTATCGACTCTCGATAATTTTGCCGAGGAATACATGGAACATGTTACTGCACATAAATGCCGGGCCGGACAATGTAAATCGATGATGCATTACTCAATAGATGCCGATCATTGTACCGGTTGTACTTTATGTTTCAGGAATTGCCCGGTTGGTGCTATTTCCGGTGAGAAACGAGCCCCTCATTACATCGATCAGTCGATATGTATTAAATGTGGCGTATGTTTCGAAAAATGCAAGTTTAATGCAGTATTAATCGCCTAAAAGTATTTCTATGGAAATGATAAACCTTACAATCGATAATAAACCGGTTTCAGTAAGTAAAGGAACCACTGTTCTGAAAGCTGCAGCAAGTGCAGGTATTGATATTCCCACACTATGCTACATGAAACTTGAAGATATGAATATTGAAAACAAGCCAGGCGGTTGCCGTGTTTGTGTAGTTGAAGTGAAGGGACGGCGAAACCTGGCTCCTGCCTGTTGTACTGAGGCAACCGAAGGAATGGTTATCGATACGCATTCTATCAGGGCAATAAATGCCAGACGTACTGTTGTCGAGCTAATCCTTTCAGATCATCCAGCTGATTGTTTGATTTGTGCCAAATCGGGTAATTGCGATTTGCAAAATCTTGCTCATCGTATGGGTATCCGGAAAATCCATTACCAGGGCGAACAATCCATGTATCGTGAAGACACTTCTCCCGCTATTATTCGCGAAATAAACAAATGTATTATGTGCCGCCGGTGCGAAACCATGTGTAACGATGTGCAGACTGTTGGTGTTCTTTCTGCTGTTAATCGTGGTTTTCAGGCAGTTGTGGCTCCTGCATTTGAAATGAACCTGGACCATTCGGTATGTACCTATTGCGGACAATGTGTGGCTGTTTGTCCAACCGGGGCGCTTACTGAAGCCGATGAAACAGGCGCTGTTATCAGGGCTCTTTCCGATCCGACCAAAACGGTAATTGTACAAACGGCCCCGGCTGTACGTGCAGCTTTAGGCGAGGAGTTTGGGATGGAAGCAGGGGCGTTGGTTACAGGTAAAATGGTTGCGGCTTTGCGTCGTTTGGGCTTCGACTATGTTTTTGATACCGATTTTGCAGCCGATCTTACCATTCTGGAAGAGGGGACCGAATTGCTTAACCGTCTTTCAAAGTTCCTTGAAGGCGATAAGAATGTAAAATTGCCCATTCTTACCTCATGTTGCCCGGCCTGGGTGAAATTCTTCGAACATCAGTTCCCCGAAATGAAAGATATTCCTTCTTCAGCACGTTCGCCGCAACAAATGTTCGGATCGATTGCCAAAACTTATTTTGCTGAAAAAATTGGGGTAAAACGCGAAAACCTGGTGGTGGTTTCAATCATGCCTTGTTTGGCTAAAAAATACGAAAGTAGTCGCCCCGAATTTTCGGTAAATGATAATCCTGATGTTGACTTTGCTTTGAGTACTCGTGAACTTGCCCATTTGATTCACTTAAGTAACCTTGACTTTAATTCTTTGCCCGACGAAGACTTTGATGCCCCATTGGGTGAATCAACAGGCGCAGCTGTAATTTTTGGTACAACCGGCGGTGTTATTGAAGCTGCTGTTCGTACAGCTTATGAAGTTTATACGGGCAAATCATTACCGCGAGTTGATTTTGAAGAGCTTCGTGGCATGGAAGGTTTACGTAAAGCAACTATCGATTTTAACGGAACACCAATAAACATTGGAATTGCACACGGATTAGGCAATGCACGTAAACTGCTTGAAGATATCCAGGCTGGTCACAGCGAGTTCCATGCTATCGAAATTATGTCGTGCCCGGGAGGATGTATTGGAGGTGGCGGTCAGCCGTACCACCATGGCGATGCCGAAGTTTTGAAAAAACGCCAGCGCGCCATCTATTCTGAAGATAAAAATAAAACGATCCGCAAATCGCATGAAAATCCATATATCGTTAAACTCTATGAAGAATTTCTGGGTGCTCCTATGAGCGAAAAAGCACACCACTTGTTGCATACTAAGTATTTTGACAGAAGCTAAAGTGGTCATTAATTGTTATTAAGTCATTAAATTGTCATTGAGAGTAAAATAGTACTGAGATGAAATTGGAGGATTTACAGGTTTATCAGATTTCTATGAAACTGGCTGACGAGGTTCACGATTTGATTTTGGAATGGGACAATTTCCATAAATATTCAACCGGCACCCAGTTACTTGATGCAGCGGATTCAATCTCTGCTAATATAGGTGAAGGATATGGCCGGTTTCATTTTAAGGACCATAAAAATTTCCTTTATTTTTCACGAGGTTCTCTTTCAGAAACAAAAACATGGCTAACCAAGGCTGAGAATAGAAAGTTGATATCTGAAGAAAAATACAACGATTTGATGAGCAGATATAATTCTTTAGGAATAAAACTCAATAACTACATCAAATCAATTGGAGATAAAGATGGTGGGAAACAGCAATGAATGACTATTTATGACGATCAATGACAACTTAATGACAGTTTTAAACATGTGAATCAATCGAAAAACTAACAATATGCCAAAAATAAAATTATCAGAAAGAACCATTGGACTTATTAAAGAAGTCTGCGCCAGTTTTGGTAACCAGGGAAGTGAGTTGATTAATGTTCTCCACCAGGTTCAGGGTAAATTGGGTTACTTACCAGCCGAAGTTCAGGAATTGATAGCCAAAGAATTGAATATTTCGGTTGCTAAAGTTTATGGAGTTGTTACGTTCTATTCTTTCTTTACCATGATTCCGCTGGGAGAGTTCCCAATCTCGATTTGTATGGGGACAGCTTGTTATGTACGTGGTTCAGAACAGGTTTTAGCCGAATTTAAACGTCAGTTGGGAATTGAAGTTGGACAAAGTACTGCCGATAGCAAGTTTTCTCTTAATTGTTTACGTTGTGTTGGAGCCTGCGGATTAGCGCCTGTGGTTATGGTCGGCGATAAAGTGTATGGTCGTGTTTCGACGCAAATGGTAAAACAAATTATTTCTGAATACAAAGACGGTAATGTGTCAGAAGCAAAAACAGCCTGACATTTAGTTAATTATTAGGATTAAAGAGGCTGTCAAAAAAGTATAAAATTTAACGCAAAGACACGAAGATGTAAATGATATATTATTGATTTTCAATATTCTGATGCTTTACGTTTAATATTTGTTACATGCTTTTTAGACAGCCTCTTTGCTTATTAGAGCTACAGTTTTTAAAAAACTCTATCTTTAGTCGGATAATCTAAACAGCTCTATTTATGAACCGACTATTTTTTATCATTCTTTTTTCTGCCGTTGCTTTTTTATCGTCAGCACAGATCACATACAAAACCGAACTCAATATACCCTACCGGTCAGGAGATAACCTGGATGCTTACCAGGAAGAAAGATGCAAGCTTGATATTTATTATCCTGCAAACACTGATAGCTATACTACAATAGTGTGGTTCCACGGGGGTGGTTTAACTTCTGGAGAAAAGTCGATTCCTGAACGTTTGAAAAATCATAACCTTGCCGTGGTGGATGTTAATTACCGGTTAAGCCCCAAGGTAAAAAGCCCGGCATATATCGATGATGCTGCCGCAGCTGTAGCCTGGGTTTTTAAAAATATAGCTCATTACGGAGGTGATCCAAAGAGAATTGTGGTTTCAGGTCATTCGGCTGGTGGTTATCTTACCTGCATGATCGGGCTTGATAAACATTATTTGGCTGCTTATGGAATTGATGCTAATGCAATTGAAAAGCTTGTCCCGTTTAGTGGACAAATGATTACTCATTTCGAAATCAGGAAGGAGAGAGGTATTTTGAATACTCAACCAGTCATCGATCAATTTGCGCCACTTTTTCATGTCCGGGCTGATGCTCCGCCTTTATACCTGATAACCGGCGATCGTGAACTGGAAATGCTTGGCCGTTATGAAGAAAATGCCTATATATGGCGAATGATGAGACTTGTTGGCCATAAACAAACTTACCTTTACGAATTAGGTGGTTTTGATCATGGCGGCATGGCTGAGCCAGCTTTCGATTTATTGTTGAAAATTCTAAAGGAATAACCTTGAAAAATATCAACCCGTTTTGGTCAGATTTTTTCTTTCTGCAAAACGGGTTAAATATTTGTCTATTGATTGATTATTAGTTAATCATTTTTAGAAGGGTCAACTACTTTTCCTACAAAAAGTATTGAGTTGGTATCTTTTTCACGAATCGCAAATACAAATGGATGATCGGCTCTAAAAACAGCCCAGTCGGGCCCAACTGATGTTAATCCAACAGTAATTCCGGTAACAGCTGCCGCTTCTGTTCCTTTTTCATCAACTTTAATATAGGCTTTGTGCATCACTTCCGAAATGTACAATTGAGCGACATCAGAAATTCCAGATAAATTGGCTTTAAGCGGACTGAAAGCATCGACCATACCAAGCGCCTGTAAATTACTGATTAAACTTTTGTCGAATTTAAATTCAAATTTGGGGAAATATACAGTTTTCTTTGTTTCCGTCAATTTCGAAATCCAATTGTTTAAACTGTTGGATGAAAGCGACGAAATTATGTCGTTTGTCTTTTTCCCCGATTTAGGAAGGAAGACGAGCATTGAAAATTTGCCACTTCCGTAAGGCATTTCCAACATTTCGAAATTTGTGTCGTTGTAATAGTTAAAATTGTTTTCGATGGTCATTGTTGGAACCTGAATACTGGAATTATCCTCCTTTGTAAAATTCTGATTTGAAGTCTGATTCGCATCGAACCTGTATTTCCATTCACCATTGAAATAAATGGCATTCAGCAAAAACATGATGTCTTCGGGGCGAACTTGGTTAATTATTTTATCGATCTTCCCTTTTGTTTTCGTATTTACCCAACCATTTATTGTATTTAATGCCTCGGTATTCTTTGTAAAATCAAGACCTGACACTTCAGCTTCGTAAAAATTTTTGTTTGTATTTATAAATTCAGATTTAACTGGGAATGTATTTCTGTAAAAGATGGCATTGGAAATGTTGAGTTCAACCTTGGGGTCGTGACTGGTGAGGGCCGAAACAAGCTCCTTATAATTCTGGTTTATATCATCGGAGGAAATGCCCGATTTGTGTAACATATTTTCCATCTGTGTTTTTGTATTTTCGCAGGTCCCATTATAAACCATTGCCAATGCAAGTGATATACTCATGGGCGAAATCATAGTATTTTTTTGCTCGGTTTGCGAGTTGTTGATATTTTGGAAAACTTCAAGTCCAAACTGATTGTCGGCAGCTATTATTTTTGCCGATTTTTCAGTAGTAGTTATATTGGTCGACGGTTGATCAACCGATTCGCGGTTACAGGATGCCAGAAGCAGCGAACAAATGACGAATAACGAAAGCGTTTTCATGGTTTTTAGTTTGAGAATTTTTACTGTAAGACGACAAAAGTTCTTTTTTGGTTGCTTTCAAAAATATTGTTGTTTAATCTATTTGTCGTATGCCCGAGATATATCCGTCGGATTATTACCTTTTGTTGTTTGGGTTACAGTTTTTTCTCAATTGTGTTTATTTTGTCTTTAATTTCCTGTGGAATAGCGAGTTTTATGTTTTTATTGAAATCGTAAAATACAATGATGTCATGGGCTTCGGCAACAAGTTCGTTTTGCTCATTTACGATCTGGTGAAGTATGCGAAAACTTGTGTTCTTTATCGAATCAACGCTCGAAAAGACACTTATATTTCCCGGATAAAACAATGGTTTTTTGAATTGGCAACTGATTGAGGCAAGAATTGGCCCAATTTTTTTCAGACTGAAGTTGCATTAAATCAATTAGTTCGAGATAATTAACTCTGGCGGCCTGAACATATTTTAGAATTGCCAGATTGTTTACATGCCCAAAAAGATCGATTTCGCTCCAATCAATCCGAAGGTCAAGTTTTACTGAAAAACCATTCATTTTATCGGGTTTTAAAAAGCGAATTTAGGTAATTCGAAAAATTGAGTTCTTATCAACACTTTAAATTTAGGCTTTTAATGATAAAATAAACTTGGATATATATGTCTAAGAACACCTAACTATGCTGATTTTCTGAGTTATATCCATAGTTTTTCTCTTATATGTTGTTTAATTTTATATTGCTGATCTGCTTCATGATACTTCTTTCCTTTTTAGGAAATACACTTAACAAACAATTGGCCTGGCTGCCTTTGCAGCATTCCTGATCTACTGTTTTATCTGTCTTTTTTTTTGACAGTTTGACGTTACACCATGCTATTGGTTGGTGTGATTTTTCGGAAGTTCCAAATCTTTCAACATGCAAATCTGTTTCTCATGCAACCTGTTTCCGAATTAATCAAAAATCTGGCTGACCAGTTTGGCCGCGAACGACACAATCTTTTGCCAATTCTTCAAGGGGTTGTTGAACAGGAAAAATATTTGTCAGAATACTCTATGATTGAAATTGCCCGTGAGCTCGATTTACCTGCAGCCGAAGTTTTCGGTACAGCAACTTTTTACTCCTTTCTTGAGCATAAAAAAATGGGCCGGCACATCATCAGGGTATGTAAAACAATCACCTGTTCAATGAAAGGTAAAAATCAAATCTTGCTTACTATCGAAGATATGCTCAAGATTAGCCTTGGCGAAACTACTCCTGACGGTAATTTCTCGTTACTTCAGACCAACTGCCTGGGGTTTTGTCATAAAGCTCCTGCAATGCTCATCAATAACGAAGTATATACTGAACTTACACCTGAAAAAGTCCGCGATATTTTAAGCTCGTATATGAAAAAGAAAGGAGGCTTAAATGACAACTAATTACCTGCTTAAACGTGTTGATTTCATTTTTAAGAATGAAAATGACTGGGAAGAAGTATTGGGTAAAAGTATAAGCCGAAGCCCGCAGGAATTGATCAACGAGTTAATCAGTTCAGAATTGAAAGGAAGGGGAGGAGCAGGGTTTCCAACCGGGCTGAAATGGAAATTATCGTCGGAAGCCGAAGTAGATAAAAAATATGTAATTTGTAATGCCGATGAAGGTGAGCCGGGTACTTTCAAAGACCGTGAAATTTTATCGCGCGTTCCATTCAAAGTGTTGACTGCAATGGCCGTTTGTGGCCACGTGATTGGTGCAAAGGAAGGTTATATTTATCTGCGCGGCGAATATTTTTTCCTGAAACCAGAATTGACCAAGGCAATAGATGAATTTGAATATTATTGCCATGAAATCAATCTCGATTTTAGGATAAAAATATTCATGGGAAGCGGGGCTTATATTTGCGGTGAGGAGACAGCCCTTTTCGAATCGATGGAAGGTAAGCGTGGCGAGCCACGAAATAAGCCTCCATTTCCAACCTCGTACGGGTATATGGGCAAACCAACTGTGATTAATAATGTTGAAACACTGGCTCATACCTTTACCATTTTTAAATATGGGGCCAAGCGTTTTTATGATCTGGGGGTACAGTATTCCCGCGGATCAAAACTTTTTTCTGTTTCGGGCGACACTCCAAAACCGGGTATATACGAACTGGAGCTTGGGATGAGCCTGGCTGACTTTGTTGATGAATTTGGTGATGGCGATACAAAGGCGGTTCAGGTAGGTGGTGCCTCCGGCTTTTTGGTGCCTCGCAAACGCTTTAATGAAACTGCAATTGGTTTTCAGGGAAAACTGACCGGAATATCGTTACCAACAGGAGGGTCGATGATGCTTTTTAATAGTTCACGTTCCATGTTTAATGTGCTCGATAATTACCTCGAATTTTTCAGGGAAGAGTCGTGTGGGCAATGTACTCCCTGCCGGGTTGGTTGTCAGCAGCTTCTGAAAGGAATAAAAGCAGTTAAGCGCGGTGAGAAGAATGCTTATTATCTGGACAAATTACTTCGTTTGGCCGAAACTATGCAATGTACAGCCAAATGTGGTTTAGGCCAATCGGTTGCTAATTCGTTTACTTCTATTGTCGAGAATTTTAGGGAAGAAATGATTTACTAACGCAGCAAAAAGAATAATTATGGCAAAAAAAATAAAAATCAGTATCAACGGTGTATTTGTTGAGATTGAAGAAGGAACAACAATTCTTGATGCTGCCCGACAGGCAGGAGTTATCATTCCTACACTTTGCTATCATAAAGATCTTTGTGTGGCTGGGAATTGCCGTGTTTGCGTTACCGAAATTGTTGGGCAAAAGCGGTTGTCGGCAGCTTGTGCTACGCCCTGCGAGGAAGGTATGGAAGTTCTGACCAATTCGTTTAAAGTACGAAATTCGAGAAAACATATTCTGGAATTGCTATTGTCGGAGCATAACGCCGATTGTACACGATGCTATAAAAACGGTAATTGCGAGTTACAGCGTTTAGCTTCGGAATATAAAATTGTTACCCAGGACTTTATTCGGTTGGCCCCATTGCGGGAATATTCGATCGACATGTTTTCACCTTCGATTGTAAAAGATGATAGTAAATGTGTACGTTGTCAGCGTTGTGTACGTACGTGTGTTGAACTCCAAGGTGTAAATGCTTTGACTGTGGCTCATAAGGGCGACCAGATGAAAATTACAACGTTTTTCGAAAAAGCCATGAATGATGTGGTTTGTACCAATTGCGGTCAATGTATTAACCATTGCCCAACAGGCGCGCTTGTCGAAAAGAATTACATCGAAGAAGTTTGGGATGCAATTGCTGATAAAACAAAACATGTAATAGTTCAAACCGCCCCGGCTGTTAGGGTTGGTCTGGGAGAAGAACTTGGGCTTGATACCGGGGCCCGTGTGACAGGCAAAATGGTGGCAGCTCTGAAACGGTTAGGTTTTGATGCAGTGATGGATACCGATTTTACTGCTGATTTAACCATTATGGAAGAAGGATCGGAATTGCTTGACCGTTTGAAAAAAGTACTTGTCGATCATAGTCCTGAAACTAAGTTGCCAATGGCAACTTCTTGTTCGCCAGGCTGGATTAAATATATCGAACACATGTATCCCGAATACCTTGAGAATTTATCGACCTGCAAATCTCCGCAACAAATGTTTGGTGCATTGGCTAAAACCTATTATGCCCGGGCACGCAACCTCGATCCTGAAATGATTGTTTCGGTATCGATAATGCCTTGCACTGCAAAAAAATTTGAAGCTAATCGTCCTGAAATGCACGATAGTGGTTACCGCGATGTCGATTATGTTTTAACTACACGAGAGTTAGCAATAATGATAAAACAAGCCGGTATTGATTTTATGAAACTGGAAGATATGCATTACGACAGGTTGATGGGTGAATCAACCGGTGCTGGAGTAATTTTTGGTGCAACAGGTGGAGTGATGGAAGCTGCGTTGCGTACGGCTTATGAATTGGTTACCGGTCGTGATGTTCCGTTTGAAAACCTGAATATTACTCCGGTACGTGGCATGGAGGGCGTAAAGGAAGCCTCAATCAAAATAGAGGGTACTCTAAAGGAATGGGCATTTCTTGAAGGAGTTGAGTTAAAATGTGCTGTGGCTCATGGATTGGTTAATGCAGGCAAGGTGATGGACGCCATTCATTCGGGGAAATCAAGTTATCATTTTGTCGAATTTATGGCTTGCCCGGGCGGTTGCCTGGGCGGCGGAGGTCAGCCAATTCCAACAAGTCCTGAAATCCGTCAGAAACGTGCAGAGGCTATTTATGCTGAAGATATTGGAATGCCACTACGTAAATCGCATCAAAACCCAGAAGTTATTAAGATTTACAAAGATTTTCTGGATCATCCTTTGAGCGAAAAATCGCATCATTTGTTACATACACATTATACAGCAAGAGAAAGATTTTAACAGGATAGTCCGGTCTTCGCCGGACTTTCTTATTTTTGACCCATGCAATATCAAATTTCATTTAAAAGTCCGTTGGGATTTCTGGTTCTGAGATCAGACGGAGATTCAATTACCCAAATCAGTTTTTCAGAAAATGAAATATCTGATCAATATTCATGTGAAGTTCTAAACGAGTGCAAAGCTCAACTTGAAAGTTATTTTTCAGGAGAACGAAGGATTTTTAATTTGCTAATAGCGCCAGTTGGGAGTGAATTCCAGCAAAGGGTTTGGGCTGATTTAATAAAAATACCTTATGGCGAAACAATTACTTACCTGGATTTAGCCAATCGCCTGGGCAACCCGAAATGTATTAGGGCGGCGGGAACTGCGAATGGGAAAAACCCGATTGCAATTGTTATTCCATGTCACCGGGTGATAGGTACTGGAAATAAATTGACTGGTTATGCAGGTGGAATATGGAGAAAAAAGATGTTACTTGAACTTGAACTAAAACACAATCCAAATAAAAAAACGTTGTTTTAAAATGAATAAATTGATTTTTGAAGCTTGCGTCGAAAATTTGGAAGAAGCAATTGTGGCCCAGGAACATGGAGCAAATCGTATTGAACTTTGTTCTGCGCTCGATCAGGATGGGTTGACTCCCTCAGTGGAATTAACAATGCAGTGTGTGAGAAACTTGTCAATTCCAATAATGGCTATGGTTCGTCCACGTGGTGGTAATTTTGTTTATTCTGAAGAAGAAATCAGAAAAATGGAAGAAGAAATTAAGTTTTTCAAATTATCTGGTGTTGCCGGTGTAGTATTTGGATTGCTCACCCATGAAGGGGAAATTGATAAAGTAAATACAAAACGCCTGGCCAGTCTTGCTGCACCGCTTGACGTCACCTTTCATAAAGCTATCGACTATTCCTCTGATATTTTGAGGTCGTTTGATCAATTAAATGATATTGAAGAGATTACGAGGGTTTTAACTTCGGGTGGAAAAGATACGGCCTGGAATGGTCGTCATGTTCTGGAACAAATGCAAAATATGCAAGGAAGACGAATAAGGATTATCGCTGCAGGTAAAGTGTTACCCGAAAATAGAGAAAGCATCGCCAATTACACTGGAGTTAACGAATTGCACGGAAAGCGTATTGTATGAGATTGTTCTTTTTTGTAAATTAACAGATTGAAAGTTAATTTACAATTATTTATTAATTCATTCAAATTATATGGTTCTGTGTTCGGTAAAATATCATTGGGTTGTTTTGATTCTTTAATTTTACAAGGTATTTATCTGACAGATGGATTCATTTTGAAATATGAATTTTATAAGATTAAGATAAACAATGAATTAGGAACTTGTTTCACCTGATTAAAATACATTTAAAAAGAGTAACTATGATGAAGCGAATTTTAGTTTTGATTCTATGTGGGATGCTGACGAGTTTCAGTTGGGCACAATCGATGCAGAAAGACAATAAGAATCTTTACAAAGCATTTGAGTCTTCTGTTAGTGAAGGATTGAATCTTCAGGCAACAGCGAAAGTTGGAATAAGACCGGTTTATGGGCTATTTAGTATTGGAACACAATTCCTTGCAGAAAACTACAAATGGGCTTTTGGAGCTGGTATCGGAACACATTTGATGCGTTCTGATATTCATTCATTAAATCTTGAATATATGATATTTCATGTGAATGAAGATGAGATATGGACTGATAATTATAATAATTTTCAGCAAATCAGGCTTTTATATAGCAAAAGAATTGGTGAAAAGATAAGTATTTTTGGTGGTCCAAGCCTCAATTTAAATATTGCTGAAAACAAGCAAAGTTTTGGACATACATTTGAGAGTACTTTCCCTCCTTATGATATGTATTCGCATGTGGGTGATAATCATACTGCTAAAGGATGGATTGGTTTTACACTTGGTATCCGGTTCGATAAAAAGTAATCTGGAGATTAGTAAAAAAAGCCCTGCCTTAAAATTCTGGCAGGGCTTTTTTGCATAATGTATTAATATTGAATTCGATACTTGTTAAAATGATACGGTAGATTTTAATTTTTTCTTTTCTTAAAATGTTTTGAATCGCCCCATTCTCCATATCCAATTTCGCAGCCAGATATTTCGATTCTGGCTTCCAAACAATTACGGCACAATTCAGCATCTTCGTCCAGGCAAGGCTTATCTTCATACAATTGGTATTCTTTTCTGTATTTTGTTGGAGTTAAATTTGGCATTATGATATTGGCGCCAATAGCAAGTGCTTTTTCCCTTCCCGTTGGGTCAATGGCCTGTAATGCAGTTGCTGCGGCAATGTTAATGTCGGGCATTAATAACCGTAACGCTGCAATCATTTTTAAAGCCAGATCAAAGCGTTCTTCCTTGGTTTTCAGTTGATGTTTGAATGTGTAGAGCGGAGTGTCTTCGTGTTCAATGTAAGGTCCCATACCAACCATGTCAACATCAAAACTTTTGAGAAATATTAAATCGTTTGCCAAATCATCTAATGATTGAAATGGTAGCCCTATCATTACACCTGTTCCAACCTGGAACCCAGCTTCCCGAAGATTATATAAAGCCTTTAACCTTTGCTCAAAACGGTGAAGATCATCGGTTGGATGTATTTTTTTGTATAGTTCAGGATTTGAACTTTCTATTCGAAGCAAATAACGATGTGCGCCGCATTCGAACCATCTACAATAAGTTTCCAAACTTTGTTCTCCACATGATAGTGTTATACCTAATTCGTTGTTCGATAATTGCTTGATTTCTTTTAAAAGATACTCAACCCTTTTGGCAAATGCCGGCGAAGATAATTCGCCTGACTGCAAAACAACCGATCCAAAACGGTTTTCCCAGGCAAAACGACAAGCATTTAAAATTTCCTCATCAGAAGCATTGTACCTAACGACTTTTGCGTTGCTTTTCCTGATTCCGCAGTAGAAACAATCTTTAGCACAAACATTCGAAAATTCAACGAGTCCCCTGAAATAAACTATATTTCCAATTGTTTGATGTTTAATTAATTGTGCTTGTTTAAAGAGCAATTGCCTATCATCGCCTTCAGCTGATAACAACCTGATAAGATCGGGTTTCGAGAAATTTGCTTGACTTAATATTTCCTGAAATGCTTTCATTCTCAAGCTTATTTCTTTTTATTGGTGAAGAAGTCGGGTAATTGTAATAAGAAGAATATTACTGCAATTAAGAAGATCATTAAAACATGCTTATTCAGAAATCGAAAGGCAAATGCCAGGGTGATAATTACACAGTTAATTAAAACAATGATAATAGTGCAGGCTATATGCGAAAAACCAAGTCCCAGAAGACGATGATGAATATGTCCCAGATCAGGCGCAAATGGTGATTTCCCATTTAAAATCCTGACAATAAATACTCTGATCATGTCGGCCAATGGTGTAGCCAGAATAGCTAACGAAAATACAGGAGAAAAAGCTGTTTCCTGTGGAGTGGTTGTCAGAGCAAATTCGTTGTATTGAATAACTTGTACAGCTATAAGCAATCCTAACAACAATGATCCGGTATCTCCTAAAAAAACCTTGTTTGTTTTTCCAAAAACATTGAACCTTAAGAATGCTAAGAGGCTTCCAGTTAGCGCACTACATAAAATGGCATAATCGTTATTTGTTGTAACAAGAAATTTTGTCCCGAAAATAATGGAGGAAAATATTCCAATTGAAGCGGCTAATCCATCAATTCCATCCACAAAGTTGATAGCGTTGATTATTGAAACGATAGCTACAAGGGTTATTGCAACACTTGCGAAATAGTTAATCTCAAAAAAATCTAAAATGCCGTGTAAATTGGTAAAGCGTATTTCTCCTGGAATTATTAAAATAAGGGCACAAATTATTTGTGCTATTAATTTCTTACGTGGCGAAATAATCAAAATGTCATCTTTTATCCCAATGAAAAACAAAATGATCATTGAAGCCAGGATATACCTGAATTCGATAAACTCGAATTTGTGTAAACTAAGTAAAGTTGCAATTGATACTCCTATAAAAATTGCTATACCTCCTAAATTTGGAACGACAACCTTGTTTATTCTTCGTTCATTTGGCTCATCATAAAGATGTTTTTCTCTCGAAATTCGGATTATCACCGGGATGGCAATAATTACCAGTGTAAATCCGATTAGAAAAGATAAAATGAGTTGAATTATTGGCATTGAAATATTTTTTCGAAGTTAAAGCTAATGCAATTATAACGATTGGTATAATTCCATAGTTTTTTTAATCATTTTCAAGGAAGTGAAATGCGATATGTATCTTTCTCTTGCATTTTTTCCAAATCTTTCAGCAAGTTCAGGGTTCGATATGACGGCTTTGATGGCGTCGGCCAATGCTTTGGAATTTTTGGGTGGTATCACTAATCCAGTTATTTGGTGCTGATTGATCCATGAGACTCCAGAATAAGGAATATCGGTTGAGATAATGGGCTTTGCAAACGCCATAGCCTCAAGCTGAACTATCCCAAAAGCCTCAGATCTTTCGCATGAAGGCATACAAAATAAATCGCATAATTCGTAATATGCCGGTATCTCTTTGGTTGGGATATTACCCGTCAGAATAACTTTATTTTCAAGCTTTTGCTCCAGAATTTTACTTCTCAGCGATTGATACAACTCTCCACTTCCTCCTATAATAATCAGAAAATCATCTGGTAATTCCTTTGCAGCATCTATCAGGTAATGAAATCCTTTGTAATAAGTTAATCGTCCAAGGCTGAATATTACCCTCTTATTTTGATACGACTTCTTTAGTGTATTTAAAACGTTTGCGTCAGTAGCTTCTGCATTCTTGATTCCAATAGGTATTATAGTGCATTTCGATTTGTAATATTTTAAATCGGTTGATCCTTCTAAATATGGGGGAGAGGTAACTATTATTCTATCTGCTTTGTTTAGTAAAGCTTTTTGAAGCGGACTGTAAATTCGTTTTAAATAAACTTGTTTAATAATATCGCTATGCCAATGTAATACAATCTTGCCTTTGAAACGAACTAATTGCAACACAATTGCTCCAGTTGGGTTTGGTAAATGTAGATGTATTATGTCATAATTTCGATGGATTTTCTTCAGTATAAAAAACATGGAAATCGAAAATGGGGTAGATTTAAGTTTTATAAGTGTTGATGACCGGTAAATTTTATAAGTGTTTTCTTCAATCAAGTTTTCGGGTTTGTCATTAAAACATAATACATCTGTTTGAATATCCATTTGATTCAATCCTTCAACCAAATCAAAATTTACCCTTTCAATTCCACCAAAATGAGGTGGGTAGTATTTCCCGATATGAAGTATTCTCATTTTAGTAATTCTTCTACCGCTTGATTTATTTTTTTCGAAGAGGCGACCCACGAAAACTTTTGTATGTTCTCTAATCCTTTGGAAGAAAGATGTTTTTTAAGTACGTCATCTTTACTTAATCGGTCAAGAGCATTTGCTATACTATCCTCCGAATATGGATCGATGTAATAAGCAGCTTCTCCACACGATTCTTTCAAAACCGGAATATCGGATGCAATAACAGGTGTGCCAACTGACATAGCTTCAAGTGCGGGTATTCCAAATCCTTCATACAGCGATGGATATATAAATATTTCGGCTCTCTCATAGTATTCAAATAATTCTGTGTCTGAAATATATCCTGTAAGAATTACCTTTTCTGAAGATTGAATGTTCGACCGTTGAAATGATTGTTGCTTTCCACCAACAAGTATCAATTTAAAATCTGGATTATCCCATTTATGAAATGCTTTTATCAACCGATTTATATTCTTTCGTGGATCAATTGAACCAACAGTCAATATGAACTTGCTTTTAGGATACCCTTTCTTCTGGTAAGAATTAACTGCATTGTAAATAACTTCAATTTTTTCCTTTCGTATGTTCAGAAGTTTGGAAATTATGTTTTTTGAACACTCGCTTACAGTCAATATTTTTTGTGAGTTTCTTACTGAAACAGGTGTAAGAAGCCTGTAGAACCAATAATAACGGCTTGAGAACCATTCGGGGTGTTCCCAAAATGATAAGTCGTGTATCGTAATTATCTTATTCTTATAGAAAACAGGACCAAGTCCGGTAAAATTTAGAAGCAAAGGGCTGTTTAATTTCTTTAAGTATTTAGGCAAAAAAAACTGTTCCCAGAAATAAGGATTCGTCGGACCTGCTTCAATAAGCTGGTCTTTGGGAAAACCGATTGAAATGTTAGTTCCGGTTGGAACAATTACTTTATAACTGCGACTGGTTTTCAGTAAATGGAGAGTAATTTCCGTGGCAAATCGCTGTACACCAGTTGTCTGTTGGGCCAAAAACCGGCCATTAATGAAATACATGTAGATACAGTTTGTGATGAACTATAAAATTGGAAGAATGAAATTACTACGATTTACTTATATGATAATATACTTTTCTGAAAAAGTAGAATAGTTTCGATTCCTCAAATTTTAACGCTAATCTGACCAATTTTGAATCGCGGGTATCAAAAAATTTCGTTGCCAAATCGGTTATATCGTCGTTGGAAGCATTATTCTGAAGTTTGTTTTCAAGTATTGGGATGAAATAGGTCCTTAAAGCTCGCCTTGTTTCTTCATATTTTAAATGAGTCAACCTCCGATTCATGGAATGACCAGGCAATTCCATTCTCGAAATAACTATTCCGGGTAAATATTTATAGGTGCAATTGAATAAATGTATAGCCTTAAGGCTAAATTCCCAATCGCTTATTATCTTGTTATTCTCGTTGTAAAGTCCAACTTTCTCAAATAACGATTTTTTTATGAGTGTTGATTGGTGGGGTAAAGATTTGGAAATAAGGTAACCTAATGAAATCTTGTCGGGATAGGTTAATCGCATATTTACACAAATGGTATCGGCAAAAACGATATCTTCCGAAAATGATGTGGAAAAAACGGTATTTAGTATCTCATTATTGGTAAAGCAATCGCCGCTGTTCATAAATAAACAGTATTCTCCGGTCGCTTTATTTATGCCTTTATTCATCGCATTAAAAATTCCTTCGTCGGGTTCCGAAACCCAATAAGCAAGCTTTTCTGCAACAAGTTCTATTTCAACTGTACTTCCATCACTGCTTCCTCCATCAACGATAATATATTCAAAATTTGTAAATGTTTGATTTAAAACGCTTTGTATCGTTTTTTTTAAACCTTTCCGGTTATTGTAGTTTACTGTAATGATTGAAAGCTTGAGCATGATAGCTAGTAATTGGAATCTAAGACGTTTTTGTATATTTGAATGTATTTTTTTGCTATAAGGGTACTATCAAATTCATTTTTTATTTTTTCCCTGGCATTTATTGCTAATTCTTCATATTTCTCATTATTTATTACCCAATTTATTCCAAAAGCAATATCCTTGCAATCAAAAGGTTGGGCTAAATATCCATTTTTTTGATGTTCAATCAAATCACTATTTCCTCCAATATTGAATGCAACCACTGGAGTGCCACATGCAAGCGATTCCATTATTGCGTTTGACAGGTTTTCCTGCAGGCTTGGAACAACCATAACATCGGCTGCACTATAAACAACCCGGAGACTTATTTCGTCGTTTATATGTCCCAGGTAATGCGCTTTAAAATTTAGAGGTAATGATTCTTTGGGCGTATTGCTTCCAAATATCACCAATTCAATTGTACTGGTTGTATTCATAGATGTTAGGGCACTGATTAGCTCCTTAAACCCTTTTCGCGGATCGCTAGTTGCGTTCATTGCACCAAACAAAATAATTTTCTTTTCCTTAGGTAAGTTCAATATCTGGCGGGCTACTGTTTTTTCGATTGGAGCAAAAAAAATTGAATCTATAGGGTTCGGAATGTTATAAACCAGTTTGTCCTTAAATAAGCTACTTGTTAAGATTGATTTTTGCATCCAACGGCTTAACCCAATGAAATGAATATTTGTTTTGGATGAAAGATATTTTCTTTTTTGCCTATAACTCCAAGCACTTAGGTCATAATCTTTTTGGGAATTTAGTACTTTGCATTTTCCACAGGAATCTTGATAGCGTTGGCACTCTTCGTCATAATGACATCCACCGGTAAAAGGCCACATGTCATGTAAACTCCAAATGATAGGGACTTTTATTCTGGAGATGTCTTTTATTGACATCATTCCATCGCTGATCCAATGTAAATGAACAATATCCGGGTTGAGTTTATTTATTCTATCAACAATAGCATTAAATGGTACGAATGCAGGATTGAAAAGTGTTTTGGTTTTTTTTTTGTAAAGTTTTACAAGCAAACCATTAAGATAAAGGCTTGCCAGAGCTTTTACTTTCCCGATTTTTGACTTAGGTTCTATTATTGTGAAGTGATCAGTACTTTTAAACTGAACGAGCATTAAACTATCAATGCCTTCATTTAGAAGTGATTTGTGTAGACGAAATGCGGCTGTTGCTGCTCCTCCCTTAATATCGTATGTACTAATGATCAGAATCCTCATTTTCTAGCTTCAATAAATAAAGAATCAGGTTTACGAATTTGTCCATTAACAGAGTCGAGTTCATATTTCCCCCAGTCAGAAATTGTACTGGTTAGTGCATCTTTTAGCTCTATTTCTCTAAATCCTGTTTCTTTCAATAATTTGCTTAACGAATATTGATCGTACATCCATTGGTGTACTTCCCCCGATAATCTATAATTCCCAATCCGTATAACGGGAGAAACTTTACCTAAGCCTCGGAGACAAAATTGTTTTATAAAATATGTTGGAGTTGTTTTAATCTTTTTTAAAATAGTGAAGATGCGTTTTGAATCCCACGCTGATTGTTCTGTAATTGACCTGCTTTCGTAACCAATTCTTTCCCAGATATATGTTTCATTAGGAATTTTTTTTTGCTTTAGGTAATTATTCATTTCGCCACCCGGATATGTTCGGGCCATTTGATCGATTAGTTCCAAAACAATCCATTCATAATCAAATTCTGCTAATGATTCATTATTTTTTGCCCTATTCAGGTTTTTCAGATATTCTTTTGCTATGGTTTCTAAATCAGGAACGACGATGCGGATAATTCCTTCGGGTTTTAATACTCTGTAGCACTCTTTTATAAATTCTTTTCCCTTTTGTTTTGTAAAATGTTCTAAAAGATGCGAATGATATACAACATCAAATGACGAATCCGAAAATGGTATCCCTTTCAGTAAATTATGAGGTATGACTTCTTTAGCTGTTTTGTAGAAATCAATATTTACCCATTGGGGATGAATGTAATTACCGCAACCAAGATTAAGAAGTTTCATACATGCGAATTTGATGTGTTGTCAAGTTCTTTCTCTGATTGTTTGATTTTATTGTCTTGTAGCCCAAATGTTCAATTGGTTGTCCATATTCTGTTCTACATTTTTCTTGATAAACGGTTGGTGCGAATTTATGCCGACATGGGAAATATAATATCTAAAACCTGCATTTTCCAGAATATTCAATAAAAGTCCGAGTCGTTGTTGTTTATCAACCATACTGTGAAATTCAACAAAAATATTTTTGACATTTTTAAGGTAATCTTTGCATTCGCTAATTACTTCAATTTCAGCTCCTTCAATGTCTATTTTTAATAAGTCGACCGAAGTTTTCAAGTAATCACTTAATAAAACAGTTTGTATAGTTGTTGTTCCTTGCTTGTTATCGATTCGACCACCATCAGCTCCTTCTTCATAAAAACTTATTGTTGTGTTTTCTTTCCATAAACCTTTTTTTACTAGTTCAACATTATTAAGATCAAATACATTTTGAGTATTATATTTTAAGTATGCAAAGATCTTTTCATCAGGTTCGAACGCAATAATTTCCGCATGAGGATACAATTTTTTCAAATAAATAACACTTAATCCAATATTAGCGCCGCAATCAATAATAAAAGGTGAATTTGTTTCAGCCTTAAACTTGTATATCTCTTTATCAAATATTTCATTTTTGATAAACTTAAAGGAAGCAATATCTGGTATTTTGATTGTTTTATCCAGCAATTTTACCCTTGTTTCCGTAAATCTTGGAATATTAACCATTCTATTCTTCAGAGCGCTAACTAGTTTTATTGCGATAGGAGGAATAAATAGTTTTATAAATTTTTTCATGCTGATTCTTCGAAAAATAGATTGCTTATATAATTGTTTAATCTGGTCAATTGCTTCCTCACATTCAATTAACGGGATTCGTTCTACCGTTATGTTTTGTGCTAAAGTTTCCCAATAGTATTGTTTCCCGTTGGTTTTAGTATGTGTTGCGTCATCTCCCCATCCAATATTGTTGACAAATGAATGATTAGGGTGTAATGAAAACCCATTATTTATAAATATTGTACTATACCATTTTATTGCCCAGGTATTGATTTTGCCGTTTAAGTTTTGTTCCAGCTGGATATGAAAAGGGTAAGAATTTCTCTTGTTAAATCTATAAAATAATGGATCGATTGATTTTATAGTTTTGTGAAGAACTGTAGTGTCTCGTTCAAACAGAGACCAGGCTCTTGCCCATGTAGCCCAACCCCAACATGATGCGGTATTGTAAAAAAAAGTATTCGGTAAGCTCATGTTATTCTTTGTTGGAAACCAATATCCACTTATGTGCATTACTTGTTCATCGTTTTCATAAATATTTAAAGCTTGGTTCATATATCGTAAAAATCCTATAGAGGTAACTATGTCATCTTCAAGGACTATGATTTTACCGTGCTTATTTATTACTTCAGTAATACCATCTATAATCGAATTTGCCAACCCTTTATTTTTCTGTTGGATAGTTATAATTACATCCTTAAATCTATTTTCAGCTTTCGCAATGTTTCTAACAGTTTCAATTTGTTGTATTGTTTCGAAATTGGCATTCGGTTTGGCTCCATCGCAATAAATATAAAGAAGGCTTTCTTTTGCTTCAGGATTTTGAGCTAGTGCATTAAGTGTTTGTTGTGTATGCCATGGCCGATTGTAAACAAATAATATGATAGGAGAAAATTTCATTTTAGTAAATTTGCGGCAAAATGATCAGTTACAAATTGCGAGAAATGTGTTGGTTTTTCTTTGAACAAAGAAGGTGTGTAACCCTCAAGAATCTCATTTATAAAAGAATATGGAGGAGTAAACCCTGTTTTTTTTCTATATAAAACGTAATCTGGTAATATTTCCAGCATTGAATTTTTAAAAAGCTCTTTGGGTTTGTTGTTGCGATACTTATATTCCAGTGGTAAAGAGTCTATAAAACTGATTAATTCCTTGTCTGCAAAAGGACATCTTATTTCAATTGAATGCGCCATGGCTAATTTATCAGCTAAGAAATAACAATTATTTGTTAGCCATGCATAATGTAAAAAATAGTAAACTTTATCAATATAAAATTGAAGATTTATCCTATGCCAATCTTCTCTTTCTAAAGCTATAGATTCTTTTTCAGCCAACAATTCCAATTCTTTATAAACACTATAAGTATTTGATATGTTGATGTTTCTAAAATTCTTAAAAAAATCAGGAGCTTGTTTTATTAGTTTATAAACATTTTTTAATGATCTGATAGGAAATGCGTTTTCTACTTTTTTTATATAGTTTAGACCTTTCGCATAGTTGTTGTGTAGTTTGTAGCCATAGAATAATTCATCACCTCCATTACCACTTAAAAGTACTTTAAATCCAAGTTTTTTAGCTTTTTCATAAAGCATCCATTGTGCGAACATGGCTACGTCGCCATTAGGTTCGTCTAATCTGGGAAAAATTTCGCTTGGCAAATTTTTAAAATCAAACGCATTCAACTCGACTTCATGCCAAATAAAACCTTTCTCGTCACACAATCTCTTAGCATCATTTCTTTCATCAACCTTATAATTTCCTGTATATCCGGCAGTAATAACATGTACCTCGTGACCTAATTCTTTCGCAACACATGCTATTGCTGATGAATCAATTCCAGCACTTAATAAAATTGCAACAGGAACCTCACTTTGTAATCGTTTTTCAACCGCAGAAAAGAATAATTCCTTGATTCTTTTACATGCGGTTTCGTAATTCCCTCTATATGTTGGTATTATGTTTCTATGAAAATACCTATTTATTCTTATTCCATTCTGTCTGCTTATTACTGCTAAATTACCCGAGGGTATCTTTTTTATTTGTTTTACATAGGTTGATTCGGCAGATATGGAGTAAGAATACTTTTGAGTTTGGCGTAAAATCTCATAATTAAGCTCAGGTTGAGTTATAAAATTTTCAGTTATAACTTTTAATTCCGAAGAAAATACGATCCCATTAGTTAATTCTGCAAAGTATAATGGTTTCTTTCCTGCATGATCTCGTGCGGCTATTAATTTTTTACAATTGATATCATATAAACAGTAAGCAAACATCCCATCGATTTTATCATTTAAAGATTCTCCATATTCTTCATACAAATGAACGATTGTCTCGCAATCTGATTGTGTCGAAAAAACATGTCCCTTTTCTTCAAGTTCTTTTTTAAGGATAGTATAGTTGTAGATTTCTCCATTACAAATTAATACTAGTGTTTTATCTTCATTGAAAATTGGTTGATGCCCATTGGCAACACCAATAATAGAAAGACGTACATGTGCCATTGCAACCTCTCCATTGTGCCAAATGTCATTTTCATCTGGTCCTCGATAGCGCATCTCTTGGTTACATGCTTGTAATTTATCAATTATTGAACTTGATATGGAATCGTATGAGAAATAGGTAGTTATTCCGCACATATTCGATGGTTAAATGTATGTGTTGGGAGTTAAATTGTAAATGCTATTTGGAAACAGTAATTGATCGTAAAGTTTTTAATACTTGTGCTAAAAGTTCCACGAATTAGATTATTATTCAATGTTTTGTTTAAAAAATAATGTGTTGTAAGTTCTCGCAATCAATAAATAGCCATTTGATTTTAGATAATTATGCATCTCAGATGATCGGGCATGTTCCAAATGGCTTTCTAAGTCCTCAACAAGAATATACTCTGGTTTGTATTTATCCCAGTTGTTCGATTTTAAAACCTGAAAATCAAGACCCTCAACATCTATTGTCAGAAAATCAATTTTTTGATCTTGTTGAAGGTATCTATCTAATACAGTTTCTAATCTTTCAGTTAAAATACTCTTCTTGTTAATAAGTCGAATACTTTCAATACGAATATATTTTTCTGCTTCCTCTTGTGAAAAAGTATTTAATGCAGGCGTATTAAACATGAAATAAGTGAGGTTTTCCTCTTTTTCTGAAATTGCAATTTCAAGGTTAATGTCCAATGGTCTTTTTTTATTAAATAATTTCATTGAACCAGGCGCTGCATCAATGTTTATCCCTCTCCAACCTTTTCGATAAAACTTATATGTATTCGAATACTTGCATGGATGATGAGCCCCAATATCAACAAAAAAACCTATATTTTTATTGCCTTCAAAAAACCGACTTAGCACCATGTCTTCACCTTCCTGTGACCAAGACTTTTGAAAATAACTATCCCATTTTATAAAGTCATCCAATCTTCGGTATAAATGTTTTACAAACTCAGGAGTTACTTTTTTTATCTTTTCTTTTATGTCGATCATGAAATTAAAAATTCAGTTTTACTAAAACAAATTTAGAACTTTGCCAATGAAAAATGTGTTTGCTTGTATCTGGTATGTTTTATTTCGCTAATTGCCAAGGGTAGAATGAATGTCTCTATGTTTTTTTAAAAGCAAAAGCGTGGTTTTGATAATATTGAATGATTTAATTTTCATAGCAAATATTTGTTTTGTTTCTTTCTGAAAGAAATCTAACCCAATAACAGAAACTGCATAAGAAATTACGGTGGCATAAGCGGCCCCAATGCCGCCAAACCTAGGGATTAAAAAAAGGTTCATTAAAACGTTGGAGATAGCTCCTAATGTTGTTCTTTGAAAATTTAATATCTGTCGATTTTCCACTATAAACCAATTGGAACTGGCAACTCCAAGGAATACAAATAATGAAGCCCAGATATGGACAGATAATATTGAACCCGCCTCAATATATTCATTACCCAACAGTATTTTGATGATCCAGGTTGAGATAAAAGTCATTGGGATTGCTACAATAAAGGCAATCCATACCAAATAATCATATAATTTCTGTAGCCGTTGATAATAAAGAGTTTCGCTTATCTTTTTTGCTTCAATAATAGCAGGAAAAACTGATGCCGTAATTACTCCTGGAATAAAATACCAGACTTCGCTAACACGAACAGCTGCAGAATAGATACCAACTGCCTGATCACCAAGCATTTGTCCAAGCATGACCTGGTCGATTTTCATATAAATTGCAACAGCAAGACCAGATAAGATTAATGGCCAGCTTTCTGTCATTAACCTTCGGGCTAAACTAAAATCTAGTTTCCATAAAGAAATCTTGCGCGTTTTTTGCCAATAAAAGAAAAAAAGTAATACCCCTCCCAGTAAAGATTCAAAAAATGTGACTAGTACAAATGCCAGAAGAGAGGCATGTAAAATGATCATACCTATTTTGAGTGCCGCAATGAATAGGAAAACGCCATTTTCAATCCATACTACATATTTTGATTGGACTTGTGATTCAAACCACCATTTAATTACCTCTCCTGATTGTATGATTGTTGAAAACCCCAGAATGCCAACAATTATTTTTGTAAGAATTGCATCGGGTTGTAGAATACTTATTGTAAAAACAATCGCCAGAAATGATACTATCCCACCTAAAAGTCGTAAAATAAAAGCTGTTCCAAGAATAGAATTGGTTTTTTCAGGTAATATTACTATATCTCGTATAACAATTCCTTGTAATCCTAGAGTAGCAATAGCACTAAATAACCCTGTAAACGCGATGGCGTAATTAAATAGTCCAAAATCTTTGGGCCCTAAATATCGGGCAACCCAAACACCAACTAAAAGCCCAACTCCTATGCGAAGAATTTTGTCAAAAAATAACCAACCCATATTATCAAGAATTCTTAATAACTCAGGTTTATTTTTAACTTTCCCTGCAATGAATTTTGGAGTTATATTTAGGAGGTTAAATGACAAGGTTTTACAGAAAAGTCTTGTGTGTAACAATTTTTTGTTGAGAATGAACTCTAAGTATAATGTCAGTTGTTATAGCTTCGCCTGCTCACTTACAGGTTTGTCTGAGTACTTTTATTCATAATCAATTGGTTATACTAATCATGAATGATATAATTTTACTTCAATACATTCAAAAAATCTGGCTGTTTTCGCAATAAATCATAACGTTACCAGTTCTGTGGTTCCACTGTCATGCTTAGGATTGCGGTTAAGCGGTAGAAGATTCAAATGATCATTATAAATTGTTAAAGTAGAAATAAAAAATAAAGCATGAAAGTAGCTCAAAAAACAGAAAAGCGGAGATAAACTCTGTGAAAATTTATCTCCGCTTTTCTGTTTTTTGATTAAAGCTGATATTCTGATTGTTTTAAATATCAACCGATATACCCAAATTTCCAGTTAAAAAATTTCTTCGGCTAGGGGCATTAACACCACTGTTATTGCTTTCCCACCAGGTTTGTCCATACCCAACAGAACCTTTGATCCTGAAATAATTCAGCCCTTTTATCGTTCTGACTTTCCAGTCGAACATTAATTCCGATAAAATGGTATAATCGTAAATTCCATCCTTTCTGAAATTAAGCAATGGGAATTTTGATTTATCTCCTGTTTGTGATCTATAAACATCGTAATATATATCACCGTAAATCTGGTATTTATTTTGGCTGGAAAGATCATTCGTTCCATGAATAATCATTTTTGTATCCAAATTCAGGATTAAATCAGGTATTATCATGTTTTCAAGTTTTAACGCATATTCAGCTGAGTTTGGTGGCAGGTAAAACCCAAGGTTAAAACCATCATGTGTATAAGTCATATCTATTGGACGGCCATTTCCTGAGGAGTAAGAACTCTCTGGATAATGGGTATATACCATTGGCGTTAACCTGGTATAACTCAAAGTTGCTAAGGTGCCGGGTACAATGTCCGACAATAGGTTTGTTTTCCATCCAGCCTGCCAGGCGTATTTATTTGTAGGAATTCTCATTATTTGCGAGGAACTGGTCAGACTAAAATCATCAATATAGAAACCCAACCATGCTTTACCGATCTTACCCAGTCGGGTTGCCACATCAAAATAAAGCGAAGCATTGTCCTGATCTCCCAGATTATCCTGGACCAATGATGGCAAGTTGAATGGGGCGAAGTAAGCTAATTCCAACCTTTTGGCCCAGATGGCGTTCCCTGCGGCTGTAAGTTGTAGCCAATGAAAGGGTGTAAGCTCAATGATATGGCAGCTTAACATCTTCTGAGCCCTCCCCAAATCAGTTCCATAAACTTCCTGTAGATAGTTGCTTTGTTCCATCGGATTAAAAAATAATGCTCCTGCAAGAAAAGAGTAACTAAACCATTTGACCGGTTGTATTTTCATCTCGATTCCCGGGAAAGCCCGGGCTGTTGCAGCAAGAAATAAGTTATTATCACAATGTCCCCAACTTCTTCGTTGATTGTTCATGTTAAGCTGAAACGCTCCATTTAGCCAGGAAGTATTGAATTCGGTACGTGTATATATTGCCAGCATGGTTTTTTTTGAAAATGCCGAACTCCAGCCACCCTTGTAGTGAATCCAGTCAGATTCATATTGAAATTGATAGGGAAGCCAGGAATACCCATAGATATCGTTTGGAAATACAACCTGTGCGTTTTTAGTGTACGACCTATAGAAACAATCTGCTGCAAGTTTTTCACCTCCTACACCTAATGTTGCATTGAATGTGATGTGTTTTCCCAGGTCTCCTGAAAAAAATGGTTTAATCATGCCACTATATGAAATTGTCCCGCCTTCACCCATTCCTGAACGTATATTAATATCAGCGCCCAAACCTGCCATTAAAAATGAATTTTCAGTTTCCGATTTCCCCAACTCAAAGCTGTTACTTTCAGTTGTGTAATCCCGAATATATCGTTCTACTACTTTTTTTTCCTTATCTGAAATGTTTTTTGAGTTGTATATATCATTTAATATTTTCATAATAGTTACCCTTGTGTAGGGTTTCACCATTGAAATGTAATTGACAACCTCTTTTGTTTCAAAATAATCGATTAGCTGGTAAACGGGATCGCCTAAAGGAACTATTTTGTGTTGTAATTTCATGTCGGTTGGATCAAACTGAAATTCCTGGTTTGGTTTACTGTACTTTGTTACTGCCCATATTCGAGAAAAGGAGCAGATAAGCAATAAAGTCAGTACTGTGGCAATTTTTCTTGTTGTCATAAATGAAATAGAAATTTACTACGATTTGTCTGTGACTTTCTAACAGGCATTAACAAAGATTGTTTGGTTTAATAGTCAGAATGTTTTGAAAGATCAAGTGGCGCGTAATCTGTATTGGTTTTTTTGAACTCATCTCATTCTTCGACAAGATCAGAAGCCCCTACCTTTTTAGGAGGATAAAACCTGAGTATCAAGTTGCCATTATTCTGATGTTTTGAATTTCAATATCAAAAACAGTATTTATGAATAAAGGACTTGCCTTTATTTGGCGTTGACAAGTTTTTATTTTGTAACCTACTTTAGCGTTTCACATATTGTTTCTCGTAATATTGCTGGTAATCGCCGCTTGTTACGTTTTCAAGCCATTCGGTGTTGGCCAGGTACCAGTCAATTGTCTTTTCAAGTCCCTCTTCAAACTGAAGGCTTGGAACCCATTCCAGTTCTTTTTGAAGTTTGGTTGAATCTATGGCATAGCGCAAATCGTGGCCAGCCCTATCTTTTACGTAGGTAATCAGTTTTTCCGATTCGCCTGTTCCACGGCCTAACTTCCGGTCCAAAATGCTGCACATCAATTTAATCAGCTTGATGTTAGTCCATTCGTTGTGCCCGCCAATATTGTAGGTGTCACCGTTTTTTCCGTTATGAAATATAACATCAATAGCACGGGCATGATCTTCAACCCAAAGCCAATCGCGTATATTTTCACCTTTACCATAAACAGGCAGTGGTTTGTTGTGCTTAATGTTGTTGATAAACAGCGGTATTAGTTTTTCCGGGAATTGAAATGACCCGTAATTGTTGGAGCAATTGGAAACAACGGTTGGAAGTCCGAATGTATCGTGATAAGCCCTGACAAAATGATCGGAACTTGCCTTTGACGCCGAATAAGGGCTGTGTGGGTCGTAAGCTGTATCTTCAGTGAATATGCCTTCGGCGCCAAGGCTCCCGTAAACTTCGTCGGTCGAAATGTGGTAAAAACGTTTGCCTTCCGAATTGTCTTTCCATATATGACGGGCAGCATTCAACAGGTTCACTGTACCTATTACATTGGTAAACACAAATTCAGTTGGATTACTTATCGACCGATCTACGTGCGATTCGGCTGCGAGATGAATAACTCCGTCGAATAGCTTATCCTGAAATAGGTTAAGAATAAAGTCGGCATCAACAATATCCCCTTTAACGAATTCGTAATTCGGATATTTTTCGATGTCTTTTAAATTGGCAAGGTTTCCGGCATAAGTAAGTTTGTCGAGATTTACAATCTTGTATTCCGGGTATTTATTAACTAACAGGCGCACAACGTGTGACCCGATAAATCCTGCACCTCCGGTGATAAGTATGGTTTTCATTCGTTTAAATTTTTGTTCGACATCTTAGAATTTTCGTATCAACATTATCTCTTTTTAGAATATGAATATCCTTTTCGTTGCCTAGAGTTTAGTGAAGCGCAAACGGCCCAGGCCGGTGAGCCATCAAACGTTGGTTTTCATGCGAAGCGGGCTCAGCCTTGATCTTTTTTGATTGCTTGTTTGTGTTAAGACAAAAAAGTAATAGGTTTTGGGCAAAGCCCCAATGCTAAATCAATTAGTTCTACTTTGACTGATTAAACATGTTGCATGATTTTTCTCCTGTTTTACCCCTGCTCTAAACGGAAGCCCGGAGAAAAATCTGGCTGTTCCCTTTATGGTTCATGGTAAAAACAGCCGGATTTTTTGAATGTGTCAAAGTAGAATTCGGTATTCTGTGAAATATTCAATTTTAAAAATTCAACGAAATGGAATTGAGTTCACGAAATCCGCGAATCATATAAGAATTCTTGCCACTTATAAAGTTTTTTTAAAGTGAATGGCAGGAGATGAATTGATTTGAATAAGTTTTTTGTACTTACCCCTATGTCCGCAAGCGGCCATTTTTTCCTCTCTTTTTTGAGAGAGGGGTAAAGCATCGCATCGTTCGACGTGAGCGTTCGACTGAGCTCACGCCGAAGTCTCAGTCGAACGATGCGCGGGGTGAGTCGAGATGAAAACACAGTTAAAATTTGACACTATTTCATTCTCTTTATTTAAGTTCTGGTAATGAAAAATAAATATGACATTACTTTTCTTCTCATTACTTAAATCACCTAATCGTCTTAATCTCTGGTAGTCACTTCTCTTTGTCCTAAGGTCTGGGTGAGTTACATTCCTTTGTTCGATCTGATAATAGCCGTTTTATCTGGTCGTTAATTCATCGAGAACCGAATATTTCGAGTTTTGCGACTGGAATTCGGGGACAATTCGTTTCAGGTGATAAACAATTTCCATATCAGTAAGGTCGGAAAGGTGTTCCAGAAGTTTGCGGATATTTTTGATGGTTTGTTCGTAAGGATACGGCCTGATTTTCGCCACTAAAATTTTATTGTGGTTAGTAGCAAGGGTTTCTTCCTTGTCGGCCAGTAATTCTTCGTATAGTTTTTCACCTGGACGTAATCCAATCTCTTTAATTTCAATTTCTTTATGTGGTATAAAGCCCGATAATGAAATCATTTTTATAGCTAAATCGTAAATTCTGACAGGATCACCCATGTCGAAGAGGAAAATTTCACCGCCTTTGCCAATGAACCCGGCTTCCATCACCAGCTGACAGGCTTCAGGGATTGTCATGAAGTACCTGATTATTTCTTTGTGCGTTAAGGTAATTGGTCCGCCTGCTGCAATTTGCTTTTTAAATAAAGGGATTACAGAACCATTTGAACCCAGTACGTTGCCAAAACGTGTTGTTATAAACTGTGTTTTCATTCCAATCTCCTGTGAAAGTGACTGGATGTACAATTCGCATACCCGTTTTGTTGTACCCATAATGTTGGTTGGGTTTACAGCTTTATCCGTCGAAACCATTACAAACTTCTCTACGCCAAATTGTACAGCTAAATCCGCCAGGTTACGAGTGCCGCCAACATTGTTCCAAACGGCCATGTAAGGCTGGTCTTCCATTAAGGGCACATGTTTGTAGGCGGCAGCATGGTAAATAATCTCAGGCCGGCAAAGATCGAATATCTTGTGCATTTTGTGGTAGTCGGTAATGTCGGCAATGTACAGGTCAAGTGCGGTACCTTTCAGCAAGGGCAGTATTTCCTGCTGAAGGTCAAACTGGGCAGATTCGGCCTGATCAACCAATATGATACTTTTAGGCTGATGAAATAGCAATTGTTTAACTATTTCCGATCCGATTGAACCGGCGCTACCGGTAACCATAACCCTTTTGCGGTATATTCCGCTTGTTATAATTTCCTTGCTGATTGTAATAGGTTCGCGTCCCAGAAGGTCTTCTATGCTGAGGGCCTTAATTTGTTTGCCTGCGAAAACTCCGTTCAACCATTTCTGAGGATCAGGAACTTCACGCACCATCAGTTGGCGGCTTAAACAGGCATCAACAATTTCCTGTTTCCGTTTTTTACTCAATTCAATTGGCGAGATGGCTATAATCACTTCTTCAACCAATAGCCTTTCTTTTGCCATATCAAAGGCATATTCCGGCGAATAAATTTTCACCCCATTGATCTTACTTTTCCATAAGGCCGGGTTATCGTCGATATATCCTACAATTTTATACCTGATATTGTCATCTTTGGCAATAACACTATGGGTTATGCTTCCTAATTTTCCCGCCCCGTATATCATTACATTTTTATAGTTTCGGCTCGACTCAATTAAAAAGCGATAAGAGGTTTGGACGATTATCCTGAGAGAAATCATTAAAGAAACGGAAACAAAATAATGGACGACGATAACGGAGAAAGGTATGTATAAGGTGGAAGCATAAGATAAACCAAAAAGGCTTAAGAAAACCAAACCGAAAGAAAAGGTGATGTGCGTCTTGGCCAGTATCAAAACGTCGTGCATCGTAGAATGCCTAAGAATTCCCTGGTAAGGTTTAAATATGTAAATTGAAAGAAAGAAAAAGGGTATTCCGGCCAAAAGCTGGAGTGCCATTTCCGGTACATTCACATAATGGGCAAAAAGATTGAAACGAAGAAAATAAGTAATAAAGAAGGAAGTTGCCATAATGGTAAAGTCAGCAAAAATAACCATCCACCGCGGTAAGTACCATTTTTCAATTTGTTTCCTGATTTGGTTACGCATCCTATTTGTTTTAGAGGTAAACGTGTTAATAAAAGCGCGTAAATTTCTGAAAATAATCTTAAAATGATTTATTTTCTGAAAAATTACGAAATCTTTTTCGAATTCGGTAATAAAACACAAGTACCTTGAGCATGGGGTAATAGTTATGCTGGTCATGAAAGTTATTCCAACATAAGTTTATACAGAAAGTTGTGTCCGACTTTAACCGGTTATTTTTGTGGATAAAATCGAGCGTCACTTTATCTTTAGACCAGAATTTAGTTTTATCAATGAACGGTTAAGCAAATTTAAACTATTCCAACCAGAAAATAATCTTTTTGTTGGCAATAAAAACATCTTTTTAATCGAAACAGCCTGTTTTTTGCATGAATTGTTTGTTTTAACACTTGAACAGACAAATTTGTTGGACTGAATAGCCAGAGCATAATAGTCTAAGATAAAGATTAGGAAATTACGATCTGAAGCTAAGTATAAAAAATACAGGCAATGGAGGTTCACAACAGATTGCTTCGGCTTCGTTCCTCAGCCTCGCAATGACGCTGCATTCAACCACGTACCGTTGTTCTGTTGGTGTAGATTTGTAATCTACATCTTGATTTATTGCGGATTTTAAATCTACGACTACAAATCCCGACTAGCGGAGAAATTATATGGCTACTTGAAAAGAACTCAAAAACCATTTGGTGTATTCGTACTTGAGCGGGAATTATTAAACTGCTGTAAATATTTTATCTGGTGATTTTTGCATCTCTTTCAATCTGTTTTCGATATTTTTCCAGTTGAATGATTTCCCTTTTGTCATTTTTAGGGGTTCATCGAAGTTGATGTCATCAAAATAGGTGATGGATTTAACCGGAATAATAGGGTTGTTGTTGTATTTCTGCCTGTATGCCTCAATCATATTGTTGAACGATAGTTTTTCAGACAAAAAGGCAATATCAATAAAATCTTTAATGCGTGTACCATTTCCTGCAATCGCATTCAATTTCATTGCCGCAATGTCCAAAGAACCGGCAAGACGTATGTTTTCTTCGATTACAGGTTTTTCAATCCAGGGATACTGATGGAAAATGCAGTCGATTTGCACCCCGTTGATTTCACCTTTTATCGTGTTTTTTGCAATAAAATCCAGTTCAAATTGATATTCACTAATTAAGTGGTTAACCAAATTATTTTCGTCATAAGGCTTATCAGAAAAAAGGTCAATATCAGTACTAATCCGGTGGCCTAATTGTAACGAGAGCGCTGTTCCTCCAACCAGGATGAAATCGTCCAATAGTGGATCCTTCATTATTTTGGTTAGGAGTTCCAGTGCTGTCGGGCCGATGGTTTCGTAGTACAACATTTTAATTCCTCTTTTTTGAGTTCAAAAACAGAACACACAAACGATAAATCCTTAGAATTAAGGTGGGGAATTTGTTTTATGGCTTCTTTCACCTCATCTAATCCATATCGGTTTAATATGGCGTAAAAGTCGTCTTTCCTGCCACGTTCTATCACGCGTTGTACCACCACATTACGCATGGCTTGCCAGTCGAAGCGGACCAAATCGTATTCCCATAAAAGAGAAGGTCTAAGTTGCGCGTTGGAATGCGATGGATAATCAGAAAAAAACATTGGTTTTTAGTTATATTAAGTTTTAAAAATAGCAATTCTCCATTTTTCAGCAAAATGTTAAAACCTAAATTTGTTATTTGCCAGCGAAGTGATCTGTTGTTTGAGATTGCTTCGGCTTCGTTCCTTAGCCTCGCAATGACGCGGCATTCATCCGTGTCAAACCGAATTGAGCCATCCCCGTTGTCCTATAAATTGTTTGCCAACCTCAATGTTGTTTAATAAATCTGAGGTTAAATCAATCACTTCGGGAACCAAATCACGAATGGCTTCCGGAATGTACTCATGGGCAATCTGATTTCTTAAATCCCTTATTCCGATCATCTGATCTGCAGAATCAATAATCTTCATTTTTTCAGCCTTGTCAAGCATATCAATGAAAGGGACAAATCCTTAGTGCATGAGCATCCAAACCGTGCGAAGAACCTTTTGAGTGAAAATATCGGATGTTCTGGAGAACTTAGAGGTCAGCGAGTCGAATGATTCCAACTCTTCAAACGAATAGTTTTCTTTTTGTCCGATTAATTTGCATTTGGCAACTGATAATTGCAAGGTTACAACAGACGCGCGTAATAACTCCAATTCGCTTTTAAGCAATTCGGCAAGTACCTGGTCTTTTTCTGAGTTCATAGCCGAATACAATTAATGTTGATTAACCGGCGAAAGGCCGATTGATCGGAATAAGTAAAGTTCACCAAATCAATTTTTCGCCATCCGAACTTACGGATCAGTTCTATCCTTATCTTACGGAATATGCGTTTATCGGCTAACTCCTCTGTCAAAATCAACAGATCTATATCTCCACCGCGGGCATGGTCGTCAATACGCGAACCAAATAAATAGATCGTTGATCCAGAAATTTCGGATTGAATAAGCTGTTTCAGATTTTGTGCAACTTCCTGATCTAAACGCATGGCTGGTTTACTTACTATTTTGTTGCAAGTTATGAAATTTAATTATACTGGAGTACTGTCATCTCCGGTTGAGTGAAGTGATCTGTTAAGCCCCCTTCTAATTCCCCCAGACGGGGGAAGGTTTTGGGCAGTGCTTCGCGGTTAGTTGCCTGTTGGGGCATTGGTTTTATATTCGGATTGCTTCGCTTTATTTCGGGCACAATGATGGGAGGTGAAGGTTCACAACAGAAAGTTTTCCGACAATTTCAAGTATTTTATCTTGAAGCAGGTATAGCGTATTTTGATAATAATCGTCGTGCATTTGTATAGTAATTGCGTCGTTGAACAGGAAAAAGCTTTTGAATGGTAGTATCGGTTAACAAGGGAGGCAAATTTTGAGCTCCCACAAGCCTGATTAACTCATACCATTTAAGGCTATTCAACACTTTGATAAAAATCTGATCGTCGTTTCTGAATGTTTCAACTGGATTTGACAGTATTTCACCGACAATTTTTATTCTCTGGGTTTCTGGCATGTCCCAGAGCATCGCTTTCAATTTAATATGTAAATCGACCTGCATGGTTTCTGATTTTTGTAAAAATACAAATTAAGTAATGAGAATGAAATAATGTCGTACTTATGTTTGTATTTTATACTGACTCACCCCCTGCACCGTCAGGTGCAGGGGGTGAGTACATTTAAAATACGACAATAAATTTTTCCTATTACTTAGAACCCCCAAAAAAGATGTAAGTCGGAAAGAGCTGGTAATGAATTTATATTTTGAAAAGAACACCTTTACTTTGTTAACAATACATCCTCTGGTTTTATTGGGGCGTATGGGCCTTCTTTTACTTCGAAAATAACACTGCCTGCTTCCAGAACTTCCAGCGTGTGCCATTGTCCTTTGGGTATATGCACACCGTAATTCCCCGATTTTGGATTTAATTCAAATGTTTCGGTTTTTTCTCCTGAATCGCTATAGAAAATCACCTTAATGTTTCCTCTAAGGAGGATATATGTTTCATCGGTATGTGTGTGCCGGTGTATGGGAAGATTAGTCCCGGGTTCCAGTGCATTTAGCAATCTTTGTACCGGTGAATCCAATGATTCGTGAAAGTTGTGGTTCATCCGCAAACGGGGATTTTTACTGGCTAAAACTGATAATTGGTTTAGTAATTGCCGATTGATTATAGTCATTTTAGTCGTATAAATGGGAGCATTGGAAAATTCGTTGAGCGATTCTTATTCAGGCAAGTTTTAGTTTTTTGATCACAAGTATTCTGATACCTAAATAGATTGCGGATAATATCAGAAGTAAAAACAGCATTAACGGGATGCTCATGATTCCTTTTTGCATCAGTATAATAGCCATGCTATTTATTCCGAGCTGGGTAATGGCATAAATCGCCGATACCAGTACATGAGGCCAGCGAAGCTCATTCGCCAGGTATTGATACAAGTGCGAACGATGTGCCTCAAATATGTTTTCACGTTTTAAAAGTCTGAAAAAGATGGTTAAAACACTGTCAATGCCATAAACCGAAAAAAACAGGATGTATTCAACCCTGCCGGTTGCAAACATTAACTCCAGCATCAGCCAGGCCAGGATAAAAGCCATGCTTACACTGCCAACGTCACCGGCAAAGGTTTTGGCTTTTTTTCGGGCATTGAAAAAGGCAAAGACCAACACTGAAATAGTTAAACCCTCAATTAATCGATCTGGAGCAAAATGGAGTTGGTTGTTAAGAATAAACATGGTACCCAAGGTCGATAATCCATAAAAAGCAGTTATTCCGTTAATGCCATCCATAAAATTAAAGGCATTGATCCAACCTATAACGAGGATAAATGCCAGTAAAACTACATACCATGGAAGGCTTAAAACCTGGGTTTGGTAGAATAAAATACTTACTGAAATTAAGTGTAAGGCGATTCTTATTCTAGGCGAAAGGCTGCTTATGTCGTCCCAGAAACTGACAATGCTCATTATTACTAATGCTGCCATGATGGCTGGCTGTTGAAACTCGTTGGTTATAAACCATAAGATAGCGGCTAAGGGAAAGATTATTCCACCGCCCCGAATGGTTATTTTCGTATGCGAGCTACGCTGGTTGGGTTTATCGATGATATTGAGATGATCGGCAAGTTTGAAATATAGATGAATAATAATTAGATTAGTTAATAGTGATATTAGTATAGGCATATTTTTAAAGCTGATTTGAGTATTCGGAATAATCTACATATCACATCTTACAATCCAATCCTTTCCCTGTTTCAATGTGCTCAAAGTTAGGCAAATATGTTTTTAGAATCTCGACAATGGTTGCTTTGGTTACTTTGTTCGATTCAAACAGGTTGTGCAGTAGGTCAAAAATTTCATAGATCTCGTGCATGCCGCGCTTTTTTGAATTTTTCACCACACCTAAGTTGATGAAAGTCTCTATGTCTATTTCTTCTTTCTCGGTAAAGAACTCTTCGAAGGTCTTTTCTCCCGAGGTGTCTGAATCGAAGAATAAAACCGGATATTTCTTCATCTCTTTGTGTCTTAGTGTTTCGGCTTTTTTTCTGGCTTCGTCTTCGGTTTGGCAGATGTCGGGTTCGAGACCGAGGTAGTGCAACAGGTCAATGGCTATCTGGTCGAAGGGGATCATGTTTCGTTCTTTGTCCAATTTTGGGAAAAAGATGTCGCCTGATTCGCCTATGATGGAGGCAATCAGACAAAGTTCACCCGATTCCTGTGGCGATAAAAAAAAACGTTGGATACCCAGCGGACACGACCATGGTTGCTGTTTGTTCAGTCGGGCGATGAAGCCCAAGGGTAGACTGCCGTTTGAGAAGGCTACGTTGGCAAAGCGTGCAGTTTTGATAGGCAATCGGTCGCTGTAGGCCATTATGGTTTCTTCCATCAGCTTTTTGCTTGCGCCCATGATGTTGACGGGATTGGCAGCCTTGTCGGTACTTACGCAGAAAAAGTGCTCGGGTGGGTATTGTAGCAACAAATCCAGTAATTTGCGTGATCGCAAAACGTTGTTTTCGATCATGGCCTCAATGGAGAAGATGTCCTTCTCGCTGCGCACGTGTTTGTGGGCGGCAAAGTTGGCAACAATCTCGAAAGGCCCATGTGTTTTAAAGAGTTTCTCAAACACCCTGTCGCCAAAGTTGACGGGGTAGGTGATAAACTCCTCGGGGATGTTGTATCCTTCGGAGCTACGCAGGTCACGTACCAGCTCGGTAAGACCGTTCTCGTTGATATCGACCACCACCAGTTTGGCTATCTTGAATTTTAATATGGCTTTGATATATGACGAGCCAATAGTACCGGCACCTCCGATAACGAGTACTCTTTTGCCGTTGATGCGGTGGTTCAGTTCGGTGTTGTATTTTTCGAGATCTTCTTTCAATAAACTTTCATCACGCTTAGTGACAAAGGTTTTTATAAATTGATCGAGGTTTAATTGTGTTTGCATTGTAATAAATATTCCAAAAGATTTTATAAGTCATTGTTATAGTAATTTGCTATCTCATTCCATGTTCCAATATCTTTCCATGATTTTTCGCTGATTGGAAAAACACCAACGTTGCCAGCCCGTTCTTTTACTTTCTCTATTAAATCGGTAATGTGAAAAAACTGATTATTGGGTATTTCATCAATCAAATGTGGTTCAAGAATATACATGCCACTATTAATTTTGAAAGTTAAATCAGGTTTTTCTATTAGCGATAATAATTTGCCATTTTCGCCAGTATCAATTGTTCCATAAGGTATATGAAGGTTCTTTATGGCTGCAACAATTGTAATTTCGTTTTTGTTGTTTTGGTGGTAAGCTAAAATATCTGAATAGTCTTGTTCTATCAAAATATCACAATTGCTTACAAAAAAAGTATCGGTAATTTTTCCTTTTAACAAGGATAAACTACCAGCAGTTCCCATAGGTTTATCTTCTCTGAAGTAGCTTATTTGAAATGGCAGTTTTTGATTTTCAATGTAGTATTCAATTAAGTCGGCTTTATAATTAACCGAAACAAAGAACTGATTACAGCCATGAAATGAAAAGCGGTCAAATATCTCTTCGAGCATTGTTTTGCTTCCAATTGGAATTAAAGGTTTTGGCAAAACATTGGTTAAAGGGCGTAATCGCGTGCCGAAGCCACCTGCCATAATCACTACAGGTAAGTTAAACTTGTTTGCTGGTTGTAGTTTTTTTTCAGAAAAAACATCTTCCCAAAAATAGACGTTGACAATTTCATTATTTGAGTCGACAACCGGACATAGTTCCATTCGAAAATCAAACATCATTTGTTTGATACTGTTGAAATCATCAGTTGGAGAGGCAATACGAATATTTCTTCTCAATACATTTATAATAGGTGTGTTTAATGGCATGTTTTTTATTACGGAACGCTGAATATCTCCGGCACTAATTAATCCAATAAACTTATTGTCATTCATCACGATAAGAAGCTTCTTATCAAGTGAATCCATTTTTTTTAATGCATCTAATACAGAGAGATTATTTTGAATGATTCTGTTTTTTAACATATCTATTAAATTAAGCCACCAGAAAGATCAATTGAAATGCCATTAAGGTAGGAGGTATTTCTTAAGTATTCAACAGTTAGGAAGATATCTTTTGGCTCACAGAATATTTTCGAAGGGATTTGATCCTTAATAATTTGTTGATATTTTTCTGTAACATTTTCTATGCCCATTCCAATATTTGCATATCCTAAATTAATATTGTTAATTGTAATACCATTGCTGCCATTTTCTTGCGCTATTGATTTAGAAAGCCCCCAAAGTGCTGCCTTTGATGCAGCATAAGCACTTATTCCTGGTGAACCTTTTTGGGCTGCAACAGAGGACAAGTTGATAATTCTACCAAAATTTTGTTCTCTCATTATTGGTAGAAAAGCTCTTATCATATGATATGTGCCAATTAAATTGGTATCAATTACTTGTTTCCATTTTTGTGGGTCAGATTTATGGGTGAAATCAGAGTAAATTATTCCTGCACAATTAATTAATGTGATATTATCTAATGATTTTTCTATTTCTTTAAAGAAATTTACTACCGAATTATAATCAGAAATATCAACTTTATAAAAAAGATTATTGTTGATTAAATTCGTGCAGGGTGTTTTATTGTAAGTCCCAACTACATTTTCTTGATTAATATAATTATAAAAAAGATATTTGCCTATATTTTTAGATGCTCCTGTTATTATAATCATGAGTTATTTATATTATGACCATTTTAAAATAGATGCACCAAAAGTCCAACCTGAACCAACAGCTGCAAATAAAACCATATTGCCTTTTTTAAGTTTTCCGCTTCTATTTGTTTCGTCTAAAAGAATTGGAATTGTACCCCCGCTTGTGTTGGCATATTTTCTCATATTTGTCATCACTTTACTCCAAGGGAGTCCAATAATTTCTGCTGTTTTCTGCAAAATTCGAATAGATGGCTGATGAGGGATCATAAAATCAATGTCATTAATAGTTATGCCAATATCTTTAAGCACCTGGTTAATTGCAATAGGAAGTACTTGTGTGCCTGTTTCATAAACTGCTCTGCCATTCATTTGAAAATAATGTAACCTCTTTTTAATAGTTTCTTCCGAAGCTGGCATTTCTGACCCACCAGCAGGTATGGTAAAATTAAATTTACCTCTACCATCTGTATAGAGTCTAAAGGCTAAAAATCCTTCATTCTCACTTCCTGAAGAAACGATTGCGGCACCGGCACCATCACCAAAAAAAACAGCATCACGTCTTGTCCAGTCTGTAATTCTGGAAAATGTATCTGCCCCAATAACTAAAACATTGTCATAAACACCTGAGGCGATAAATTGGGATGCAACAGACATTGCATACAAAAATCCACTGCATACAGCAGCAATATCAAATGCAACTGCATTATAAGCTTGAATTTTATCTTGTACAATTGATGCTGTTGAAGGAGCCAAACGATCTGGTGTTGCAGTTGCCACAATTATCAAATCAATATCCAAAATATTTAATTTCGAGTTTTCAATAGCATTAATTGCCGCTTTTGCTGCTAAGTCACTTGTAGCTTCATTTTCAGCAGCAATATGTCTTTCTTTAATACCTAAATTTTCTTGAATCCAAGTATCATTTGTTTCAATAATTGTTTCAAGATATTTATTCGTATAAATTTTTTCAGGGACATATGATCCTGTTCCAATTATTTTTACACTTCGTACAAATTGTTTCATTTTATCTTTTATGTTTAATAAGGATTTCTTTTATTTCATCGGTGAAATCAGACGGCACCAAGTTTTGGATTCTATAAAGCTCTTCCTCTGCTCTAAAAATATTACTTGATTCTCTTTTTCTAACTTTTCTTGCAGGAGACCCCATATAAATTGACCAGGGTTCCAAATCTTTAGTAACAACGCTGCCACTACCAACAACGGTACCTTCTCCTATAATTACTCCAGGTTGAACAATAACATTTGTGGCAATGATTGAATGTTTTTTCAAAATTACATATGATCGATATACGTTTTGAAATTCCTTTGGCAATGTAGGATTTGTTAACCCTTCTCCATTAAAAGATGCTGAACCAGTAATTACTTTTGCACCTGCAGCAACTGCAGAAAAATCTTCCATTATAAAATATCCTCCTCCACTTATGCAACTTTGAGCCGCTATATGGATATGATTACCAATATATGTGCCTAAACCTCCATTTACATAAGCAAATTCACTAATAATTATGTGGTTTGCAAGAGATATCATTTCTGGCTTTATTATTGTAACCGGCTTATAAATTGATACGTCTGTTCCTATTGCCTTGAAATTATAATTCATTTTAGTAAAATATTGATTGTTGAAATTAAAGTATTACACTACTGGGAATATTTACTAGTCTATCTGAAATCCATTCCGCGTTTGATAGATTTTCAGACAATGAATTTTTAAACATCGGAAGTTTATTCATTAACTCCCATACTGGTCTTGTCATTACTCCATTACCGTTAGTGAATTCTAAAAATTCATCTCTTTCTGCTCTGTTATTAAGCAATATTGCATTTAACCAGTAATTTGATTTTGCATTTTTTGGCTCCTTTACAAAGTGAATTCCCTGTTGATTGAAGAAGTTTAAATAGTTGGATGCAAGATTCCGTTTAGCTTCCAGAAACCTTTCAATCTGTTCTAGTTGGGCAACTCCCAACGCAGCATTGATGTTTGGCATACGATAATTAAACCCAATCTCGTCGTGAACAAATTCCCAAGGGTGTGGCACTTTAGCCTGCGTTGTAAGGTATTTTGCTTTATTAGCTAATTCTAAATCATTAAATAGAAGCATTCCACCACCTCCAGTTGTAATAATTTTGTTTCCGTTAAAACTTAATATGCCGATTTCTCCAAAAGTACCAGTATACTTATTTTTATACTTGCTACCTAAACTTTCTGCGGCATCTTCTACAAGCGGAATATTGTAATTTTTACATATTTCTGCAATTTCATCAATACGACATGGATGCCCAAATGTATGCATAGGAACACAGGCTGAGATTTTTCGTTTTGTCTTTTTATTGAAGGAGCGGATTTCATTATTGCCATCTTTTTTCAATTCAACGTTTTCTGTAATCCATTCTTTCAATTTATCCGGAGAAAGACCTAAATTATCACGGTCGATATCTATAAAAACCGGGTTTGCTCCACAATAACAAATGGCATTCACGGTGGCAATAAACGTTAGTGGTTGTGTAATTACCTCATCATTGGGCATTACACCTTTAAGAAGTAAAGCCATATGAAGAGCATTTGTTCCATTCACGCAAACAACTGCTTTTTGTGACTCAGTATATTTTGCAATATTTTCTTCGAACAGATCTACGTATTTACCAACGCTGGAAACAAAAGTAGAATCAATACAGTCTTCAAGATATTTTTTTTCATTGCCTACAAATAAAGGCTCATGAAGGTATATTTTCCCATTTGTTTTATAAGTTTCACGAATGAAACTTACTATTTCATTGTTCATAATTGTAAAGATATTTTTAGCAAAAGTAAATTGAGATTTTAAAAAAATGACATTCTGTCTCAGAAAATCACATCTGATGTTAAAAAAATATGTGCGCTTATATTTTCTCAGTTATATTCAATAATTTTTTATAAATCTCATAAGAGTTGTTGATGGACTTTTCTTTATCAAAGACTTCAAAGATTCTATTGAATCCTTCAATTTTGAATTGCTCTTGTATGTTTTTATTATCAAGGACTTTTTCAATCTTATCAACAATGTCTTCAATAGACGTTAAATCGGAAGTAAAGCCAGTTTTACCATTGATAACCAACTCAGGTATTCCACCTCTGTTTGATGCAACGGTTGGAACCTTATATAAAAGACTTTCATAAACACCACCAAGGTTTTCTGATTGTGAAAGGAAAACAAAAATGTCAAATTCTGTTATCAATCGACCTAGATTTTCGACCCAACCAGTAAAAATTATTTTGTCTTCACTTATTCTGCTTGCCAGCTTTTTAAGTTTGTTTTCATACGATTTATCTTCATTTAACGTAGAGCCCCCAATGACTAAATATATATCGTTTCTTTTTTTAAGCATTTGCTCAAATACTTGAAGCAGCATTTCATGGTTTTTTACACCATTTTTTCGAAATCGTTTTGGAGGATACATAAACGATGCTGTACCTATAATCTTTTCATTATCAGGTATTTTATATTTTTGACGAAGGTTAACAATAGGGTGCTGAGAAACTTCATCTATATTTTCCTGCAAATTGACTGCGATATAATTAAAGAACAGTTTTTCTTTGTTAGCACCGTGTTTTAAATATAAGTTATATGTGCAGAGCGAGGTCGGTTTCCAAAAATCTAATTTACGCGCACTTAAAATATCAAACCAACGATAAAGGGTGAATTCCAAATGTAACGGGCCAATTACCTCAAATAGGCGGGGTATTTTAAAATCATATAAGAACAACCTTGCATATAAAGTAGTTTGAGTGTACCAGCTATGTATAATATCAGGTTTTTCTTGCTTGACTATTTCTCTTAAAATTTTTCCACGCTTAAATATCTGTTTGTCAAGTTTGAAATCGAAATCATAAGTATTGGTGCAAACCGTTGAATACTTTTCAAAATACCTGCCTCCTTCAGGCAAAAGGATGCTAAAAGTAGTTTCAGGGTATATTTCTTTTATTGCTACCATCAGGTCATATACCCAAATGGCAGTTTGTGATGTTTTTACAAGGTGAAGAATATGCATATTTTATTAATTTGGTGATTTGGTTAATTTTTCCAAATCGTTTCGAAACAATTCCAATGTTTTATCTTTTGAATGGAAGGCTTTACCACAATTGAACGATTTCAGGCTATATTCGCTAATAATTTCAGGATTTTCAGTTAACCATGATAGTTTATTATGAATCTTTTTTATCCCCGAAATTGTAACTGCTGCATCCTTGTCGTTCAGGTACCTGATTGGTGCCGATTCTTTCCAGCCAATTGCCAGTATGCATTTACCCAATTCAAAGAAGTCAACTATTTTAGTTGAGAATGACAAATAGGTTATCAACCGTTCTTTTATGTTGAACGATTCAACATGTAAAAGAATATCAGCCTCCTTTTGAATTTCAAGTAGCTGGTTATAAGGTACAAAATCGAGAATTGTTATAGATGGATAAATGCTTATTTTGTTCAATTTATTTACTGATACCGATTTGCCTGTGTAAATATCTAGTTTAATTTTCTCTTCTTCGGTGTTGATTACCTTAATTGCCTTTGCCAGTTTCTGCAATGTTTTCCATCTACCCACGTGCAGGTTTCCGGCATAAACTATTCGTATCGGTTTATGAACATCTGATGCCTTATGCTCCCTGCTAAAATCGGCACATTTATTCAATATTTTGTAGTTGGCAGGTACAATCCTGTTGTACACCCTGAGTTGCTCGTCGATGATGCAATAATTAATTGCTGCGTGTTTGATGGCTTTCTTTACATGTTGCCGAAGTAGGTACCGGTTGACCCAGAAAAGCGGACTTAATGAGAATTTGCGGTAGGTGAGCTGGTCATCGCAATGAAACATGACATAAGGAACGTTAGCCACTTTTCTCACATAATTCAATACCCTGTAAGTATAAAATGTATCATAGGCATCGGTGTAAATTACATCCGGATTTAAGTCACGGATAAAATCATCCAACTCTTTACGTTTCCATTTTCCCAACAACCAGATTAACTCCCTTAGCCAAAGGAGAAGCGTAAACCTATAATGGCGAAATACATTATAGAATTTTTTCCCGGTGTTGGCAGCTTGCTGCAACTCGGCATTTTCTGCAATTTCTTTCGTTGTAACAACTGCTCCTGCATTTTGTTTGTTGAAAAACGATTTGACTAGTTTTTTTTCTGAAATGCAAAAATAATTCTTACACAACTCATTATCGGGCAATTCATCGCGGCAATACACCTGAGCCAATTGTTCCGGTTTAAATTCCTGAAAGAAATTGCTTAGCGTGTTCCCAGCTTTATTATCCCAGGCATTACGGGAAACTAGTAATACTTTGGTTTTCATTTAGAAAATGAATTTTTTTTAATAAAGTTGAGCCCTTTAATAAAATTCAATAATTTTTCGTGTTATATGATGTATTTGTTCATCTGTTAATTGTGAAGCAGATGGAAGCCATAAGCCTTTTTCACCAACCATATTGGAAACTGTGTGTTCACCAGGAACAGAGTATGCAATTTGCTTATTAATTGGAGGATACATGATACGGGTACCAACTTGATTTTCCTTTAGATAGCGTTGAAGATTCTCCCGATCTTCTACAAATACATCAATAAACCATGGTGTTGTATAAAGCAGATTCTGATCAAAGAATGAAACTTCCTTAACATTCGATAACTCATTCTTATAAATTGTAAATATTTCTTTTTTTCGTGTTACTCTATATGGAAGTTTCTTCATTTGTTCGTTACCAATTACAGCCTGTAATTCGGTAAATTTGAAGTTATAACCAATACTATTATGTATATCATTTCCTCCACCACTACGGCCAAAGTCTTTAAGCCGTCTTAATTTGAAGGAAATATCATCATCATTTGTAACAATGGCTCCTCCTTGTCCGGTGGTAATAATCTTTGGCGCAGAAAATGAAAAACTGCCAGCCAGGCCGACAGTTCCCTGATGTTTTCCGTTTGGATACCATGAACCTAATGATTGGGCAGAATCTTCCAACAGGATGATTCCATGTTCATCACATAACGATTTAAATGCTTCAATTCCAGCTTTAGGATATCTTCCATTCGCTGTAACAAAGAAGATTGCCTTTGTTTTAGGCGTGATTGCTTTTCTGGCACAATCAATATCCATGCAAAGAGTTTCAGGTTCCACATCAACAAATACAGGTATCGCTCCAAACATCTTAATTGAATTTGGTGTTGCAATCATTGTAAAGTTTGGGACAATCACCTCATCACCTGCTTTTATGCCTGCCGCAATGGCAATAAGTGTAAGGCTGATAGTCCCATTATTTACAACGATACAGTGTTTAGCCCCTGTATATTCAGCTATACGCTTTTCAAATTCGTTGGTTCGTTTAAATTCAGTTAACCACCCGCCTTCTTCCATATAGTTATTAAGTGCTTCTTTTTCTTCAGAGCCAAACCAAGGCTCCATCTGTGGAATAAATTTTTCAGCCATTTTCGTTTAATTGTTTTTTGAAAGAAATTTCAAACTTCTCAATTTGATCTTTCATCCTATTTTTTAATTTATGTGCTGGGATACCAGCATATAATACCCACTCCTGAAGATTTTTATTTACAAGTGATAGTGCTCCTACACATGCTCCGGCACCAAAAGTAATATCAGGAAGAACTACAGAGCCGGCTCCAACGATACAATGCTTATGAATGATAATCTTTCCTATTTTAGCATTACCTTTAAATTCCTTTGGAACCATCGGTGTGGCAATTCCACCTATATAATCATCAGATCCTGCCGATAAAACAACATTTGGAGCCAGTGTTGAGAACTCGTGCATTTCAACGAAAGCATTTTTCCCTCCAATAATTTTACACCCGGAAGAAATATGAACATTAGAATGGATTTTTAATGTTGTAGAAATATAAGTAAAATCGTCTATAATAACATTATCACCGATTTCTACCAATTCAGGATACCTTATCCGAACTGTTTTGCCAATAATGACATTATTTCCACATTTCTTTAAATTCCTCCAATTAAAAAAAATATTCTCTGACATCATCATGAAATGTTATGTTTAAATTATCGCAAAAGTCAATTTACCTTGTTGACTCTTTCCCTTGGAATACATCCATCCAATGATCGCACATTTCATGCATTAATTGTTCGAATGTATATTCAGGTTTCCAATTGAGAATTGTTCGGGCTTTGGTTGAATCACCCCTAAGATAGGGCAATTCTTCTGCTCTTAAAAATATTGGATTTTGAGTGACATAATCCTGATAGTTCAAATTCAGATAATTGAAAACCACTTCGCACATTTCACGCACTGAATGTGTTTCCATTGTTGAAACTACGAAATCATCCGGTTCATGATGATTAATTATAGAATGCATAGCCCTTACATAATCTTTTGAATGGCCCCAATCTCTATAAGAATCCATATTCCCTAATTCCAAATTACTTTGTAGCCCTAGTTTGATTCTACATGCTGCTTTTACAACCTTATTTGTTACAAAATTACTTCCCCGTCTGGGAGACTCATGATTAAATAAAATACCATTACATGCATGCAGTTGATATGCCCGTCGATAATGTCTGACAACATTATAGCCAAATACTTTGGAACATCCATATGGTGAAGTGGGATTCATTATAGTTGTTTCCCGTTGAAAATTATCATCCTCAACGGATAAACCAAACATCTCGGAAGAGGAGGCTTGGTAAAACCTTGCTTCAGGAACTATCCTTTTATATGCATCGATTAGATTAATAACACCCATGGCATTTGTCAGGACAGTAAATTGGGGAATATCAAAACTAATTCGAACATGACTCTGAGCAGCCAAATTGTATATTTCATCAGGTCTAATTTGGGTCAATAGTTTCTCAATAGAACTTTGATCCAGTAAATCAGCATAATAAGTGTGAATAATATTGTTTGTTTTTGTTAATCGATAAGACTGATTTTCAGGCACTGAATTTCTTCTTACAGTTCCATGAACTTCGTATCCAAGTCCTAATAGATATTCTGCAAGATAACTTCCGTCTTGTCCGTTAATTCCTGTTATAAATGCTTTTTTCATAATTAATTTGAAAGTTATTGATTATTATATCATTTAAAAACCGGGTCGAATTATAAAAAAGTTTTATCCAATTCCTGACCAAGATATGGACCTGTTTTAAACTCGTAAACTATTGTATTATCTTCCATAATTAAATAATTATGCCCACCACGAAAAGTCATGGAACAGTCTCCAGGATATAATATTGGTTTAGCAATTATTGTATCATCCAAATCATAGAAAATACATTGCACGCTTCCCTTTATTACTACCCACGATTCCTGAGCAATATTGGTGGTTTTTTCATGAATTATATGTTTATGGGCTTTAAATGTAGTACCCTTATCCATGTTAAGACTTGCCAATTGTAAAAATTCATTATCGGGTGCAATATTTGTTCTACCCTCAATTTCACTAGCTCTGTAAACTAAGTGAAGTAATTTTCCTTTTTCGATTTCTGAAAAAATTTTTTCCATAAGATTTTATTTTAAGATTTTAATATTTTGTTTTCAAACCGGATTTTTAGACTTAATAATTTGTTTAATATCGCTGATAAGTTGGAATTTAAAAAGAAATGCACCAGTAACAAAAACAAATGATGATAAGCCTACTTGACTAATTATGGTTAACCAATTAGTTAATTTCAATTTTTCAATGGGCCAAGCCAAACTAACTGAAACAATTGACAATAATAATCCTGGTAGAACACCCCTCCACTGCTCGTTAGATGAATATCCAATGGCATTTTTATTAGGCCAGGCACTAATAAAAGTAGAAATAAAAGATCCGACAGCTCCTGCACTTACCATTGCCATAACACCAAATGGAATAGAAGCTATTATCAGAATCAATGATAGCGATTTATTTATTATTGTAATTTTCAGGTAAGACCCACTTTCCCCAATGCTTGTTAAAGCAGCTGCATTTATTGCATGTAGCGGATAGAATGCGACTGTAATACAAACCAATTGCAAATAGGGTACCGATGGCAACCATTTGTCAGTTAGTACTATTATGATCAAAGGTTTAGCGATTAAAATCAAAACAGCCATTATGAAAAATATAACAGATGAGCTGTTAAGTAACATTTTACTGACTATTTGTTTGATAACAACTTTATCATTTTGATGCGCTGAAAGGACTGGAAACATAACAGCCCCCAAAGTGTTTGAAATATTGTCAACTATCAGTGTTGGCACTAGTGCTCCCCTGTTATAATAGCCTAATGTTGTACTACTGTATTGCTTGCCGATAATAAGAGAATATACATTGTTATAAACGGCATTAAAAAGGTAGCCTAACAATATCTTTGATCCGTAATTAAACAGTACCTTGACGCGATTAAATGAAAAATATATACTCGGTGTCCAACTTATATAATACCAAAGCAAAGTTGTACTGACAATTTTTGAAGCCAGTTGTGAAAAAACAAGACTCCAGACGCCGTAACCGTTATAAGCCATATAAATTCCTACAAACCCGGAGAAAATTGTGCTTGCCAGATTCACGTTAAAACTTTTACGGAAAAACATGCCTCTAGAGAGTAAAGCCGTTTGAATTATTGTGGCAGCATTAAGAATTATTGTCAACGAAATAACCCTTAAAATAGAAGTAAGGAGGGGCTCATTATAAAAACCAGCGACAAAAGGGGCAGAAAAGAAAAGGATGATATAAAGAATGCAAGCCAATGCAATATTTAATAGAAAGACTGATGCATAATCCTTTTGGTCAACATCCTTTTTCTGTATCAGTGCATTTGAAAAACCACTATCAATCAGAACACCCGATACCGTTATAAAAACACCAATCAATGCAACCACGCCGAAATCTTTAGGTAAAAGCAGTCTTGCTAATATGATTGAAATGACTAACTGAATACCTTGTGTACTTAACCTTTGCAAATACTGCCAGAATAACCCACTTAAAATTTTGCCGCGAAAACTATTCATAGCAAATAATAAAATTGTAATATGTCAAATTCATTTATTCAGAGGGTTCAATTTTTTGATTAAACTAAATCTATGCTGCCACTTAGAAATAGTGTGATCCCACTTTGCCATTCTTTTATGATAGTCCTGGTACCATTTACCCCTGAGGGTATTTGATCTTCTGAAATCAGATGGGCCACGTTCAAATATATTCACCAGGAATCTTTCAAGTTCCTCATAATCCAAATCCTTATTTTTTAACATTGGCTCCTGAAGCATATTAGCAAACAAGGATGGATTATTTTCAATCTCTTTAATTCTTTCCAATACCTCTTCAAAAGAATTATATTTATGAACATTTATAAATGCCTTCTCATTAAAATATCTATCGATAACGGGATCGCCCCAATAAATGGGAATGGTTTGCGATGCAAATGCCTGCACTATTTTTTCCGATGTTATAGAAGCCATCGACATGTTTTCGAAGGTGATGGAGAACTTGTAATCTCTTTGAAATGAAATTTTATCCGTAACCGGGCCTCCAATATTGTTTAGTAAACGCCCTCCTGAATCAACACGCTTATACCTATTCAGGAATTCAAAAAAGTCAGTCCGTATTCTGTCAGCATCTGCATTTGAGTAAACAAAGTTGCAAAATTTAGTTTTCCTTAAAATCTCTGCATTATCGATATTGTGTTTCTGTAGCGCAAGTTCATACTGACTTCTATACTTGAAAAGGCCATATAATGGGAACCTGATAAACCTATCTTCAAATTTTATATCATGATAACCAATAGCATAATCACATATATTAAAATCAGGCACCATATTTTCAGGTGTATAATATATCCTGATGCAATCGTACTTTAAATGTTCCTTACCAAAATCAGAATAAAAAATAAATTCTGGATTTTCAGATTCAATTATTTTGTATTTTTTACTTAGAATTTCAATAAAAGTGTTGTTTTCTTCTACTAAATACGGCCAATCAACAAATTTCAATTTGATACTCTTCATAGTAACTTTATAAAATTATTTTACTTGCTTCCCATGCTTTTTCAATATAACCAGGCATAAAATTACTTAAATGATTTTTTATTTTAAATTCATTTTCTTGCATCCAAATAAAAGCATTCGTCAGATCGGTTTCTTTTTGCAACGATTGTACAGGAATTACATAATTTTCATGAGTTCCGAAAATATCTTTTGCAATGCCCATTGCTTTTACTGAATACCCAACAACTAATGTTGGCAAAATTGAGGAATAAGCAGCTATAGTAGCATGTGTTCTGGCTCCGATAAACATGCGGCAACGTGCAATAAATCCCTTTAATACCATAGCATTTTGGTCGTTAATCAATATTACTCGGCCTGTTTCTTTAAATTTTTCATAAAGTATTTTTAAAGTATCAAGGTCGTTGTTATGTTCCCATGCTACATGTGGTATAAGCGCTATTTGAAATTCAGTTTTTTCAATAATATAATTTATTAAACATTCATAGTTTCGTAATGTTATATTCTGACCTTTATCCAATGACTGAATTAATGGACTAACATTTATTCCAATTGTATTATTTGTAGCAAAACCATCCGGGATTGGTAAATCTATTCTGTCAAGAGTAAACGCCGGATCAGGAAACAAATATGATTTTTCTCCAAAACCTGCCGACTTAAGTGCTTCGTATGTAATTGATTCTCTTGCCACAATAGCATAATATCTTTGGATATCGTTCTGTACAGCTTTTATCAACAGATTTTCAGGTTCAATAGAAACTCCCCACAGTACTGATTTTATTTTTCGCTTAAATAGTTGCTTATTAATAAATCCTAAAAATTGATATGAGTTTTTATAGCAGTAGTTATCCCCACCTAATGCTAATGCAAATTCATAGTTGTCAATTTTGGAGAAGAAATCTCCGATTATTCTTTTGTTGAGGTAATTTTTATAAAAAGCAGTTTGAATTATTCTACTTATATAATAATCCATGCTTCCACCCCTTGGAATATTCCTTTTACAGGTAATAAGATTAACTTCCTTGTCAAGACCATATTTCAATTCATCGTCTTCATTATAAGTTATATAATCAGAGTTCTCAGTTGACAAATTTAAATTTTTGATTGTTGAGCGAATAATTGCCTCACAGCCATGATTACCAGCGCTTCCATTACTATGCAATAAAAACTTTTTCATTGATGCAATCTGAATTTTAGTTTAATAATATGATACGCTAAATTCGGAGAGAGTTTGATAATAAAAAGCATTAATCTGTTTGTACCCATCAGCGGATTTTTAATAAATTCATTTGATAATGAGAGTAGTTTTTTTTCAATCTCATTTAAAATTTCAATTTGTGGTTTTATTGATTTGTATTTAAGCAGATACATTATATAAAAGTATTTCGAACACAACACCTTTTGCGCTATGTTGAAATACTGTAGTGCGTTTTCTTTCAAAAATTCACATATATTTTCCTGCACTGTTATTAGCGCCAGTTTATTTAAATTAAATTCGGCAGTCATGGTGCTTTCAGGGCGAGTAAGGTAATTGTACTTAGCTTCTCCTGTAATTAATATCTTATGAGCATTCCATAAAACCTTGTGTATAAATTCATCGTCTTCATACGCTCTTACTTCAGGAAAACGGATTGAGTTAATTGTGCCCCTTTTAAATATTTTATTGCAAACACTTGTGTTTATCCCTTCACCTTTTGCATATACCAACGCATGCATAGCTTGTTCTCTGTCAATTGTAATATGTTTTGGAAGAGTAATAAATTCTATATCACCATTTTCAGTTATCTTTTTCCATCCACATTCTACGATTTCAACTTGTTCAGAATGCGCTCTGGTTATTAAAAATTCATACATATCGGAATCAATCCAATCGTCTGAATCAACAAAACCAATCCAATCGCCGATTGCTATGTCTATTGCGATATTACGTGCACTGCCCTGTCCTCCATTTGTCTTATGTAATACCTTAATGCGATTGTCTCTCTTAGCAAAATCATTGCAAATGACTGCACTTGAGTCAGCGGAACCATCATCAACCAAAATTATCTCCAGATTTTGATAGCTTTGTTTTACAATACTTTCGATACATTTATGAAGATATTTTTCAGTATTGTAAACTGCAACAATTATTGTAATCTTAGGTGATTCCATTATTATGCGTTCAATTCATTAAGAATTTTTTTCCAATTAATTGCAGACAACACAATTTGCGGCGTCCATGACAAATTTCCCTCTCCCACAGCAGCTCTGCTATCAATAATTACCGAATCATTTATTAGCCCATAATCTGTGTTCAGCAAGCAAAGTTTGTTTTTGCCGTTGATTGATAGAAATTCTTCAATAACTTGTTTTGAAAATGACTCATTTTCAGTAAAAAGGAAAAAAAGATTTTTAAAATTTATTCGTTTAGACCTTCTGTACCACATGCTTTCAGCTGCCTTTTGATCGGGATAATGCATAAAGTAAATCTCGATATCATTTAACTTTGCAACAGGATAATTTCCCCAATTATTTGAATGCTGATACAGTTTCAAATTTTTACTTTCAATGTGATTTATAAATTCCAACTTTGCATCGACAAAATAATATCGTGGATTTTTAACTAATTTCACATAATCGTTTGATTCAAAAAAAATCCCAGCTGTTGGTGTTCGATAAGGCAGTCCAAAGTATTGATAAACATATCCTGCAGTACAGTTATTACTGATGGTGGTGAAATTTTTGTTCTTCAATCCAATTCTCCGGTAAAATTTCACTGCTCTTTGCAGTTTATGGTAGAGAGGCTTTATAATTTCTTTCAACTTACTCATGTCGTTTAACTATTTCACTAGCTTTCACTAAATATTTATCAGAGTTATTGTTGCTAATTTTACGGGCAGGTATTCCACCTACGGTAATGTTGGGTTCAAGTATATCTTTAACCACCACAGCATTGGCTCCAATACAAACTCCATCGGCAATAGTAATATCACCAATTATTTTTGCGCCAGAAGCTATATATACATTGTTGCCAATATGGGGAGCTTTATCAGAAAAGGCATTCGTACCAACAGTAACCCCTTCGTGTATGCGGCAATTGTTTCCAATTTTACCATGTTGGTTCACTACCGTACATCCATAATGAACTATAGCCATACCTGGACCAAATACATTAAATGGAATGGATAATCCTAACCGTTGACTTAATACCACAAATCTATATTTTAGTAACATATTGTATAAAACCCATAATATTCCCCTTTTACAATTAGTTATGTATTCACATTTACGTAAAAGAATCTGATAAGTCCAGATAATATCATGCTTAAACCTTGGTCTTTTAGTAGTTTTTTGTAATGCTACTTTATCGCATTCTAAATAGTAGTAATATTCTTTTTTCGAGGTTATCATATTAATCGATGTTGACCCAGTTGTTTTTCAATTTTGGTGCAACACTCATTGGACCATTTATATAGTTGGTTATATCTTTATCATTAAGTATATTATAGGCAAAGTCATATAAACGTTTTGCAGCCACTTCACCGTTCCACAATTCATTTATACATTTGTATGCATTTTTTACAAGATACTCTCTTTTATTTTTATTTTCAATCAGTTCTTTTACTTTGTCATACAAATCATTCAAATCACCGTTTTTATATATCAGCCCATTTTCATTATGCACCAGCATAAGTGGAACAGCGCCTATTGCATGGCTGGCAACTACCGCACAACCTGAATTCATGGCTTCATATAACACTGCGCCCCAGCCTTCTTTAAAATCACTGGTAAATAAATAAATGTTCGCATTTTTCATATAGCGACGAACAGACATTGGATTCATTCTTCCAGGCATTTCTACATAACCGTCTAATTGATTAATCTCTATCATTTTTTCAATTTCACCTTGAAGCTCTCCTGTACCAATGATATTTAACCTGAAATTAATCCCTTCATCCTTTAATTTTTTAGCTATCAGGATGGGATGTTGTGGGTGTTTTAATTCTAAAAATCGTCCAACCCATAACAATTGTATGGTTTCTGTTTGTTTTTCCTTAATAAGCTCATCAATATCATATTCAATAAATTCAGGAAAATGTCCCCATCTGTAGCATTTATCCTTAAAAGTATGAATCCGGGAGACATCATAACTGGTATAGCCGCTTGCGCAAAGCATATAGAAGTTATTTTTCCTTCCTGGGCGTATAAAGCGCTTAAATATATTAAGTGCGGAGGGGGGATAAAACGCCCTTAAAAAACTTTTACGGAATAGTCGCTCAGCATAGTAAAATGTTGGTCTATTGTTTTTTACTCTGTCAGCTATAAATTTATAAGGAGCAGATCCTAAAATTACCACATCACTTTCACTTCCTAATTCTAAACATTCGTTATATGTTTCGGCATTTATATACGATAGTTTTAAATAGGGATAATTTTTTGCATCAGTATTCCACCCCATTAAGACACGCTCCTGGTGCATTGGTTCAGTTTGTACAAAATAAAATTGCACATCGGGAAGATGATATAAAGCATCACACAAAGGGATTTCATGGTGATTTAGAAAGTTTGAAAAGAATGTGATTTTCATATCTAGAACTTATGGATTAAAGAAAAAAGAATAAGCTGTAATGGTGGTGTCTTTGGATAACCGAAAGAAAAAAAGCACAATTGCGAGTAGGCTAATAATTGAATAAAGCCAGGTTCTCTTTTGCTTACTATTTATTGTCATAATTGTTTCTTCAAGTAAAAGATACGTTGATGGCATATAATAAAAAGTTACTCTTTCTGCAGTTCTGCTAATCAATCTGATCGTCCAAAGCAGTAAACTAATGAAATTAAGGTTTATAAAAATGATGTTAGCATTATCCATAGGTTTATTGCTTTGCTGAACAATCGAGTCTCTATTCAAAAATGAAAACACAGTAATTAAAAGTACGATAATAAAGAATATTTGTCCATTATTAGTTGCTTCAACACCATAGTTGAAGTCTAGTATCTCGGCTACTTTTAATAAAAAAAACTCAGCAGAAGAATATATGATAGCAAAAGAAAAAATGTAAAGAATCAGATTCTTTAATGTAACGTCCCTAGTTGCAATAAAGTAGGCAGGAATAAAAAACAAAGCTGTTTTATGGAAAAGAGATGCCAACCCAATTATTGAAAGAAACAAAAACATTTTTTTCTTTTTAATTAGTTCAATAGAGAGAATCGTAATACCGATCGCAATTGTTTGGCGAATGCCACTAAGTGAAAACTGGTAGAGTCCAAGGGTTATAAAGAATAAAATTGCCAAGAATGGATCTTTTGCATTTTTATAAACAAAAACTCCAACGCAAATAGATAGGAATAGTGCAACAATAATGAGCAACCATTGTGGGGAGGATGTAAATAGATAAAGTAATTTATTAAAATAAATGTATCCTTTTTCAATCCTATTATTGTAATCGTTTCTTTGAATTGACAGAAACATGTTAATGTATTGTTCTGTATCAGCTCCAACACTTTCATCCCTGAAGGCAGAAATGATTGTTGGTGGAATAAGTGCCCAAACCGTAAAGTGTTTTTTTTCTTTATCCGACATTATCCAACGTTTAAAAATAAATACACGCAGGAAGATCAGAAAAAAAATTATAAAAAAATATTCTATCATTTTACTTTCTTTTTTGTTGATAGAGATGAAGATATTCCTTGTACATGACTGTCATATCATATTTCGCAATAGCTTTCTCTCTACACAGTAAAGTATTATTTAGCTTAAATTGGCTATTCATTTCAATCACAGCATTTAAAAATGCTATACCATTCGTTTTTTCAACTACTTTGCCTGTATTTTTGTCAATAACTTCAGGGCTTCCTCCTGTGTTAAATGTAATTATTGGAGTTCCACATGCCAAGGCTTCCAGGTTTGTTGTAGGAAAATTATCTTCTAATGTTGGATTCAAAAAAATATCAGCGAGTGAATAGTATTCAGCTAATTCATTTATGTTATTAGTCCGAGTAATAGTCACAACTTTTTTAGGGATTTTCTCTAATTCATTATTTTTTACACCAATTAGAATTAGCTTAAACGAATCATTTAGTGCATTAATTAGTTTAATAAAATATGCTAATCCTTTTCTTCCCTCAAATCCCTCAGCAGAAACTCCGAGCAAAATAATCTTATCTCCAAGGTCTAATTTTTGGCGCAGAGTGTTAACATCTCTTGGTTTAAAAATATCAGTATTAATCCCATTGTTTATAACCTTTGTTTCAAATTTTTTGAGAAATGATTGATTAGCTGCTGTTTTAAGCCATAATGAAGGAGTTACTATAGTTAACTTAGCAATCTTGTTAAAAAGAATTTTTTTTATGGAATAATTTGTTTTACTATTGTCAATGAAAAAACTTGTGGGGTATGAATGGATTGATGGGCAAATGCTGCACTCAACCATCCATTTATTACAATTAATAAAATCGAAATATGCACAATGACCAGTAAAAGGCCAGCAATCGTGCAAAGTCCACACTATTGGAACATCAGCAGTTTCAAGATAATTGAATAAAATTTTAATATTAAGATAATTTCCATGCAGATTGTGCAAATGAATGATATCTGGTTTTATGAGTTTAATGTACTGTATAAGTTTATTTGTGCCTTTTTTTGTGTAAAGTCCTTGCTTGTCAAAGAGTCGTGAAAATAAATTGTGGAAATGGTTTTCCAGCTTTGTGCCAATTTTAAAACTTTTTTCGTAGGTAGTATGGCCCTGCCCATATGCAACAAAGCATTCATCACCATTCTTATTAATAGCGTTAGCCAAATCATATGCTATTCTTCCGGTGCTTCCCGTTTCAAATACCGTATTTATTTGAAGTACTTTCATCGATTTTATTTGCTCCAAACAATCCGGTTCACGTAATCAGTATAGCTTAAAATAATCCGTAGCACCTTATCAGAAACATTAGGCATGCAATAATCTGCCACAGGTCGAAAGTTCCGGAGTTCACCCCGTTGTTGTGTTTCGAGAATGACCAATCCTTGCAATATCCGTTCGGTATTTAATCCGACCATCATCACCGAAGCTTCTTCCATGGCTTCTGGGCGTTCGTGTGCTTCGCGAATGTTCAGCGCTGGGAAATTCATGATCGATGATTCTTCAGAAATGGTTCCACTATCAGACAATACGGCAAAGGCATTTTTCTGCAAATGATTATAATTGTGAAAGCCGAGAGGTTTCATCCAGCATATCAGCGAATTCAGATTTGGTAGCATTAACGGAAATGTTGTTGTTGTGGGGTTGTCGTTGTTGTGGGGTTGTTGCTGTGTATGGTATAATTGTTCTAATCTTTTGCGGGTGCGGGGATGAGTGCTTACGATAATGGGATAACCATAAGTCTCAGCAATGCGGTTTAATGTATTAATCAGTCCAAAGAAGTTTTTATCGCAGTTGATGTTTTCCTCTCGGTGGGCCGAAACCAAAAAATACTTTTCTTTTTCAAGTGATAGCCTTGACAATACATCAGAAGTATCAATTTTATCCTTATTGGCATTCAAGACTTCAAACATCGGGCTGCCGGTTTTAATAATCCGGTCGGCTGGCAAACCTTCACGCAAAAGATACTCCCGTGCAATATCGCTGTACGTTAAATTGATGTCGGAGATGTGATCCACAATCCGTCTGTTGGTTTCTTCAGGCACACGTTGATCAAAACAGCGGTTTCCTGCTTCCATGTGAAAAATAGGGATGTGTCGTTTTTTTGCCGCAATGGCACAAAGGCATGAATTGGTATCTCCCAGAACAAGAAATGCGTCGGGTTGTACTTCTGCTAAAACAGGGTCAATGTTAATCAATATTTGTCCAGCTGTTTCGGTTGCATTTTTACCAGCAGCATTCAGAAAATAATTGGGTTTACGCAAGCCCAGATCACTGAAAAAAACTTCGTTTAGTTCGTAGTCGTAGTTTTGTCCGGTATGTACCAGTGTATGTTCAATACTTGATGTTGCATCTAATTTTTTCAGGACTTCCGATAAACGGATAATCTCGGGGCGTGTACCAACAACAGTTAGTACTTTTAGTTTTTTCATATTTTTATTTCGTATTTTCGATTAGTTGGTAACTTGGGGAGTGTTCCACATTTTATACTTTTTCAAAGAAAGTATCGGGTTTTTCAGGATTAAAGGACTCATTTGCCCACATCAATGTGACCATATCCGAATCTCCCAGGTTCTGAATATTGTGGGTATAGCCTGTTGGTATATCCAATACCTCAATTTTATCGCCTGAAACAGGATATTCTATGACTTTTGCTGTCGGATCGTCCATTTTACGAAAGCGAATGACTCCTGTGCCGCTTACCACAACAAACTTTTCATTTTTGGTATGGTGCCAGTGGTTCCCTTTGGTTATTCCCGGCTTACTGATGTTTACCGAAAACTGACCACAGTCGGGAGTACGGATTATCTCGGTAAAACTACCCCTTGAATCCATATTCATCTTAAGCGGGTAAGAGAAATCGTCTTCAGGAAGGTATGACAGGTAGGTAGAGTAAAGCTTCTTTGTAAAAGGATCACTCATATTGGGTACTTCCAGGGTTTTGCGGCTCTCTCTGAAACTGTATAGCCTATCAACAATCTGGCCTAGTGTTGCTGTATGTACTGTCGACACATAACCATAGTCTCCTTCCTGATGTTCCTTTCCCGATAAAGCGAAAATCATCTCTTCCACCAAATCATCGATATAAACCAGGGTAAGCTGGTTCTCCCGGTTACTTACGCTGATGGGTAAGTCGTTTGCGATGTTGTAGCAGAATGTTGCTACGGCACTGTTGTAATTTGGTCGGCACCATTTGCCAAAGAGATTTGGAAAGCGATAGACAAGAACTTTTGCTCCTGTCTCCTTCGAATAGTTAAATACGAGTTCTTCTCCGGCTTTTTTAGACTGACCATAAGGATTATCGAGCGCAGCCTGGGTTGAAGAGCTGATCATCACAGGACAAGCGTTTTTGTATTTTTTCAACGTGTCAAGTAAAGTACTTGCAAAACCGAAATTACCCGTCATGAACTCACTTTGCTCAATTGGCCGATTGACCCCGGCCAAATTAAAGACAAAATCAGCTTTTGAGCAGTAATCCTCCAATAATTCTGGATCCGAATCGATATCGTATTCAAAGATTTTGCCGATGCCAATTTCTCCAAACGATTGGTCTTTTCCGTCCCTTATATTTTTGAGTTCGGCACAAAGGTTTTTTCCTACAAAACCTTTGGCGCCTGTAACAAGTATATCCATAGATTTTATTCGCTTCTGATTTCCTTTACTTCTGATTTCTTCTGCAACCCCAGGTCTTCCCTTACAAATCGGAGTTTGAGAAGCAGTTCTTTCATCCCATTAATGTCCAGGCGGGATGTGTTGTGCGAATGGTAATCTTCGATTTTGGAAACCTCTTCATCTCCCTCACTAAAAAACTTGTCGTAATTCAGGTCGCGGGAGTCGCAGGGAATGCGGTAATAATTGCCCATGTCCATTGCTTTAGCCATTTCCTCACGGGTAACTAAGGTTTCGTATAGCTTTTCGCCATGCCGTGTACCGATCACTTTTATTTCAGTGTTGGAGTGATAAAGTTCTTTGATGGCATTTGCCAACGTATCGAGTGTTGCAGCGGGGGCTTTTTGAACGAAGAGATCACCATTTTCTCCATGTTCAAAAGCATAGAGAACGAGGTCAACGGCATCATCGAGTGTCATCATAAAACGGGTCATATTCGGATCGGTGATTGTAATAGGTTTGTCGTTTCTGATTTGATCTACCCAAAGAGGAATAACCGAGCCGCGGGACGCCATTACATTACCGTAACGGGTACAGCTTATGGTTGTTTTAGCGCCTTTTCCCAATTGACGACCTTTGGCGATAGCTACCTTTTCCATCATCGCCTTGCTGATACCCATGGCATTAATGGGATAAGCAGCCTTGTCGGTAGATAGTACAACGACATTTTTCACACCATGTTCAATGGCCGATTCCAGCACATTGTTTGTACCCTCCACATTGGTATGCACAGCTTCCATGGGGAAAAACTCACAGCTGGGAACTTGCTTGAGCGCAGCTGCCGAAAAAATATAATCGACACTATGCATGGCATTATCGACGGATTGACGATTGCGCACATCACCGATGTAGAACTTAACTTTGGGATTCTGCAAACGGTGCCGCATATCGTCCTGTTTTTTTTCATCACGCGAAAAGATACGGATTTCTTTAATATTCGTATCGAGGAAACGACGCAATACTGCATTCCCAAAGGAACCGGTTCCACCAGTAATTAAAAGTACTTTATCTTGAAACATTTAAGTTTTATTTTGTATGTTTTGGATTTGATTGAACAGATTGAGAAATGAATGTATCTTATTTTTTGTAGTTCTAAGGACAAATGTGACATTAACAATCAATTCGGTTATTTATTCTTTTATCAGATTTTTTGTACTCTTTTTGATGAATTTTTTTTCTTCCCAACAGATTTATTTCGCTTCGAACAAGACTTTTTACTGATTTATAATAACTTTTTGTCCTTTTGCACCCATCTGTGGGCTTTTCAACTGAATTTGTTGCTGTTTGAAGTTTATTTGTTGCCGTTGTAAAGCAATTTTTGATTGATTGAATGACACTTGTGACTGCTTGAATGCTATTTGTTGTTGGTTGATGCCTATTTGTTGTGTGTGTACAGAGATTTGATAACTAAATGGGCAAATTGTTTAATGGTTGAATTGTTGGTTGCTGAAAACTGCAACTGGCAGCTGGCAACTGGCTTCAAGCTACTGCGACTGAATATTGCGACTTTTTATATGGTTGTCTTCGTTGTAATTGTTATTGTTGTTGAAAGAGCTGCAAACTATTGGTTTCAAAGCATTGTATTTTCAAATCCCTAATCTCCCAATCATTAAAGTTTCACCACAGAGAACACAGATTGACACTGTTTTATAATCGTAAATCGTCGATCGTAAATTAATATCGTATTGTTTAGAACGTCATTAAGAGCCAAAGCGAAGTAATCTATTCGCGAACAGACTGCTTTATTCTTCGCAGTGACGGGTTCTATGAATTGGGTTTCTTAGCTAAATGACATTGAATCGTAAATTATCAATTGTTAAATTGTTGAATTGTTGCTTGCAGGCAACTGGCAATTGGCTGTTTGCAACTGGCTGCAAGCTACTGAAGCTGAAAACTGTGACTTTTATTTTGTGTTTCTTTGCCTTGGCTGCTATGAGTTTTTATTAAAGTGGAACCTAGTTGTCTCCTGTTTTATCCCAGCTTTCGGTTTCGCTGGAACAGGCTCTAAAGGGTGACAGGAGAAAAATCTATTTGTTTCCTTTAGGGTTTAGTGTAAAAACAGCCAAATTTTTCGAATGTGCTAACGTAGAATTAAAATCATTGGTGTCCGATTAAAATTTTCATAGTTATCCGTAACCTAATAATTTAAAGGCATTTCGGAAGATCGCACCACTACGTGGCTTACATTTTCGTTTTGCCATTTTTCTACAAAGATTAAACAGCTACGCTGCTAACTTCATAGCAACACGATTGCTAAATCTTTGTAGTACGACGACATCTGACAAAAACACTGAGTAACGTAGTTGCGACATCTTGTAATATGCCAGTTTTACCGGACAACTGTGAACTAAAATGTAAAAAAGCAATCTTTCCTAAGAGCGAACAAATTAATTATTTTTCAGCGTCAGGGTTTTGTTGTGGCCCTTTTTTCTGGATTTTACTTTCTTCTTTTTTGGCTACGAGTCTGACTTTCTTCTTCAATTCAGAAAATGTATACTCCTGTAGTTTCACTGGATCAACATCTTTGTAAAGAATTTTTCCTTTACTGCAAATATCAGTTAACTGGCTGTAAAGATCGTTGAAGAAAGCATTGTTGTTTTGAACCAGGGCTTTCCGGTTTGTTAATATTTCGTATTGCAATTTCCGGTCGGCAATCATTGAATCGTACACTTCGTTAAACCTGGCTTGTATTTCAGGGGTTAATCCTACCTCCGATAAAGTGTCCCAATACTTTATAATGTTATTATTAACATCTTTAAGTTTGGCTATTACTTTTTCCGGGTCATGTACATTAATTCCTTTTCGTAAAGCAGATATTCCGAAATCGGCAGATGAAAGCTGAATTGTTTCTTTTCCCAAATTAACATATCCACTTAACCGATCAATACTTTTGAGGAGATCGTCCATATTTTTAAAAATCCTCTCAGTAATTTTTTTCAATTCGGCAGTTTCAGATATTGGAGAAACCAGTTCTTCAGCTTGATTGACTTTATTTTCAAATTCTGTCGTGTACGATTCGTTGAGTCTGGGAGAGTAGGCTGTAAAATCAGCCTGGTCGCGTTTCAAACTTACCAGAGCATTTCGGCATATAGCTGGTAGCTCTTCATTCTTGCAGTTGTAACTGCGAGGTGGATTTTTCATAATTCCAAAATTTAATAATGATTAAAAACCCTTTAGAAGTCATGCTTTTTTACAACATTAAATTTATGGAATTCTACATAAAAAGTCAAGTATTTAATCTAATTAAATTATTTTATTTTTTAACTGAACTTATTTTCTGTGTCGAATGGTTTAGTTCAGAGTTGTGAAAACTATTTCGGATTCCGTGATACGAGTTACAGGCTTCGAGTTTCACCACAGAGAACATAGATTGCACTGCTTTATGATTAAGTACCCACCCGCAGACTTCGGCGTGAGCTCAGTCGAACGATGCGCGGGTGTGAGTCTGTGTGAAAATACTAATCGTAAATCAATGTCGTTTACTTTAGCCCTGAATGGGCTTGATCTGTTAACACGGGGTGTAAGCCCTGAGTTGTTGGAGAGCCGCCATCCGAAGCCCTGAAGGGGCGTTATATTTCGCCCTTTCAGGGCCTCGATAGTTTTGTTTTTACAGACCACAGGGCTTTTGCCCTGTACTATCAGATCAGATGCTTTCAGCCTTATCTGAACGACATTGAATAGTAAATGGTCAATGTTTAAATTGTCAAATTGCTTAATGGTTAAATTGTTGCTTCACTTGAATACTGCGACTGGCAACTGTGACTTTAATGTTGCTGCTCAGCCTTACGCTTTTCTATCTATTGCAAGCTTAGTTTTATTGATAGAAAGAGATTCCTTCAATAAATTCGAAATCTTTTTTGTTGTAAGTCAATAATGGATATCCTGAAATTATTGATGTAGCTGCAATCAGGCAATCCGGAACTGAGATTACTTTTTGTCCTGAGACATAAGTTTGCATGATTTAAACGGCTTTGATCGAAATGTCAGCATTTAACGGGATTCCGTAATATGACTTAAAAATTTGGTTTAAAATTTCTTTTTTGGCCAAGGTATTTGCCCCAATCAACAATTCGAGTTGAGTGATGACCGAATAGGCAGTATAACCTCTTATTTCTTCCAGAAGTTTATTGGCCAAAGCATCTTTTCGGAGTGCTTTTATTAATACACAGCTGTCGATCAATATCAGGCTTTTGGCCATGCTTGTTTTCTTAACTCGTCTAACGTTGGAAAATCCTCGAATTGATTGAGAAGGTCAAGAACATTGTCATTCGGATTTTGAGGTTCAATCAGATCAAACATCTTTTTTTTTCTTAATGTAACCTCACTAATTGAGATGGATGTATGATCAGATTTTTCCAATTCTTTGGCCAAAAGAATTAGCGCTTTAAAGGCAGGTTTATTCTTTTTTATTCTGATGATTGTTTCCATATAATTAGTTTTTACAAATCAATATCCAATGTTGTTTAGTTTAGCCCTGAAGGGGCTTGATCTGTTAACACAGGGTGTGAGCCCTGTGTTTTTGGAGAACCGCCATCCGAAGCCCTGAAGGGGCGCTATATTTCGCCCTTTCAGGGCTTTGATAGTTTTTTTACAGATCATAGGGCTTTTGCCCTGTACTATCAGATCAGAGGCTTTCAGCCTTATCTAAGCTACATTAAATTGTAAATTGTCAAATTGCTTAATGGTTGAATTGTTGGTTTACTAAAAACTGCTGACGCCTGCTGCTACTTTTTTAAGTTAGATAGTCGATAATAAAATTTTTAATTAATGCTTATTTCTCCTTATAGTGGCCCTTTAACGAAACAACAAATACTGTAATTACATCTTCATCTATTTTGTAAATAATTCTGTTCTTCTTATCGATACGACGCGACCAACAATCTGAAAAATTAAATTTTAGGGGCTCGGGCATTCCAATCCCATGACGTGGCGATTCAGAGAGTTCTTTAAAAATTCGCTCTATTTTTGTCAGAGACGAAGCCTGTCCCGATCTTTTCCATTCTGCAAGATGCTTTTTCGCATGTTCTGATATGGCTATTTTATATTTTCCCATAAATTTTCAGGATCGATGTAGGTTATTCGTCCATTTTTAATGTCTTCCAGCCCAGCTTCAATCTCTCTTATGTTTTCCGGTGATGAAAGATACTCCTCTAGCGAAGAATTAGCCTTTGCCTTTTTCATGATTTCAATACTTTTCAAATAAAGTTGATAGGCTTCATATTCTGTATTTGTCATTTTTACAGTTATCATGGCTTAATCTCTTTTTGTTGTTACAAATTTATCTTTTATTTATTGAAAATGAAGGCCTTTGATGTACTAAATATTAAGTTGGTGGTGATGAGCTATAGCTCAGGGTACGAGATTTTAATTTTCACCACAGAGAACATAGATTGCACTGCTTTGTGATTAAGTACTCATCCCCACACCCGCAGACTTCGGCGTGAGCTCAGTCGAACGATGCGCGGGGGTGAGTCCGTGTGAAAATACTAATCGTAAATCAATGTCGTTTACTTTAGCCCTGAAGGGGCTTGATCTGTTAACACAGGGTGTAAGCCCTGTGTTGTTGGAGAACCGCTATTCGAAGCCCTGAAGGGGCGCTATATTGTGCCCTTTCAGGGCTTTGATAGTTTTGTTTTTACAGACCACAAGGTTTTATTAGCGTAAAAACAGACTTATAACTTATAAACGTGGTTATCTCCATTTTTCACCATGTTCCTCATATCTACAATCAATTTGGCGTGTTGCTGTATAAATTCAATATCAAAAGTAGCATGGTTGGTTGTTAAAACCACCACGTCGGAATTGTTGAGTGCATCCGGTGTCAATTCAACAGATTGCAGGTTTAGCTTACGTCCTGTATGTACTGTTGGGATATATGGGTCGTGATAAGAAACCAATCCTCCTTTTTTAGCCACAATATCGATAATCTCCAAGGCCGGCGATTCCCTTTCATCGTCAATATTGGGTTTATATGCTACTCCCAGGAATAAAATCCGGCTACCGTTAATGGCTTTCCCCAGTTTGTTAAGCGCTGAGGCAATTTTAACAGCCATGTAATGAGGCATCCGCATGTTGATGTGCCCTGCCGTATGTATCATGCTCAATTCGAAATCGTATTTCTTGGCTATGTGCTCCAGGTAAAACGGGTCGAGCGGAATACAATGTCCTCCAATTCCAGGTCCGGGATAAAAGGCCTGAAATCCGAACGGTTTTGTTTTGGCGGCTTCGATCACTTCCCAGATGTTAATATCCATTTTCCCTGCTAAAAGCGCCAGTTCGTTGATTAAACTGATATTCACCAGGCGATAGGTATTTTCCAGTATTTTGACCATTTCGGCCACTTTGGGCGAACTTACCAAATGAAGTTTTTCAATGGCTTTGGAATAGATTTTCTCACCAATTTCAAGTCCTTCGGGAGTCATTGCTCCCAATACTTTTGGAGTATTTTTGGTGTGAAATGTTTCATTTCCGGGATCAACCCTTTCAGGCGAATAAGCCAGCCAGAAATCGATGCCTTGCGTTAGCCCACTTTCTTTTTCCAGAATGGGGAGCATAAAATCTTCGGTTGTGGTAGGATAAGTGGTACTTTCGAGACAAATGAATGTTCCTGCTTTCATGTTTTGCCCAATGGACAAGCAAGCCGATTCAATATAACTCATATCGGGTTTCCGGAACTTGTCGAGTGGGGTAGGTACACAAATTAACAGTGCATCGCATTCGTTAATCCGGGTGAAATCGGTTGTGGCAGTAAGTTTTATTTTATTGACAACCTCGCGTAATGCGGCATCCCTTATATCTCTGATGTAGTTTTCTCCTGAATTAATTTTATTAACCTTTTCTCCTGACTTATCAAAGCCAATAACCTGGATTCCTGCTTCTGCAAAACTTACAGCTAAAGGAAGTCCTACATAACCAAGCCCAATAATACCTATGATTTCGGAATTAGTTGAGATTTTTTCAAGTAAAGCTTTTGCATTAGTCATTGCTGATTGAGATTTGGTTGAACTGGTTTGTCTGACAATGGACTGAGTTATGAAAGTGTCGGAGTGAGCTAAAGTGCCTAACGTTCTGAGTTTAAAAAATGGTTGAGCTGTTGGTTACTGATAACTGCGACTGGCAGCTGGTAACTTCGACTTTTTATATTGTTGTTTTGGTTGTAATGGTTATTGTTGTTAAAAAAGCTGCAACCTATTGGTTTCAAAGTTTTGTATTTTTAAATCCCCCCAATTTCCAAATCTCCCAATCTTTAAAGTTTCACCACAAAGAACACAGATTAACACAGAGATATAATCGTAAATCAATGTCGTTTGGTTTAGCCCTGAAGGGGCTTGATCTGTTAACACAGGGTGTGAGCCCTGTGTTTTTGGAGAACCGCCATCCGAAGCCCTGAAGGGGCGCTATATTTCGCCTTTTCAGGGCTTTGATAGTTTTGTTTTAGACCACAGGGCTTTGCTCTGTACTACCAATTCATAGGCTTTCAGCTTTATCTAAACGACATTGAATAGTAAATTATCAATCGCAAATCAATATCGTTTGGTTTAGGTCGTCATTACGAGCCGAAGCGAAGTAATCTATTCGCGAACAGACTGCTTTATTCTTCGCAGTGACGGGTTCAATGAATCGGGTTTCTTAGCTAAACGACATTGAATCGTAAATTGTCAGCAGTAAATGGTGAATTGTTAAATGGTTTATTTGTTGGTTTGTTGGTTTGCTGGTGCCGTCAACTTATTGCGTTTTTAGGTCATTTTTAATTTTCGTAAGCAAATCAATTAATGGAGGCAAATCTTCCTTTAGCGTTGCGAAAATTTGTTCAGCATCCACGTCAAAATAGTGATGAACAATAATGTCTCTCATTCCCATTGCCAGTTTCCATTTAATTTGAGGATATTGAACGAGCAATTCGTTATTACTAACCTTGTCGAGGTTTTTGATGCTTTCGCCAATGGCTACCAGTTTCATACAAATACTGTCCAATAAAATCATACCAGATTCGGTTTGGGTAAATTCATCAGGAGAATGAATGTTTTCTGATCTTTTCAATACAATCTCCAGATTGTCAATAATTAAATTTACCACATCAAATGTCAGGCTTTGGTCAAACATAAATACCTTCTTTTTTTATGTTTCTTTTGAGTAGTCCATTCATAGAATCTCTTATCCTGACAATATCAACTGGTGCGTCTAGTATGCTTTCCAATTCTTCTTTGAGCGCTGTCATCTTGAAAAGACTTAAGGCTTTACCGTCGTAATAAATATCAATATCGCTATTTTTTGTTTGTTCTCCATTTGCAACCGATCCAAAAATTCCAATACGGTTTATTCCATAAAAGTAACCACGTTGTTTTTTAAATTCTGCCAAAAGGCTTATGTATTGGTCGATTGTTTTCAATTTTTCTTCAATTTTTCTGCTAAAGTTAGGCAATAGTTTTGAATGTGAAACTATCTTTTCGCGTTTGAATTGTTTGGTTTACATTGTCATTCCGAATAAAGTGAAACGGAATGAGGAATCTCTTCTCCCTCTCATATTCACATTGTGCCCAAAAATTGGATTGGGACTCGCAGTTACGGGTTCTGTGAATCGGGTTTCTTAGCTAAACGTTATTAAATGGTCAATTGTTAAATTGTTGTTTTACGTATTACTGCAACTGGCAACTGTGCCTGTCTTCTATCTTTTCCACCAGCTTTTCTTTGTTTTGTCGGGAGCTAAATCTTCTTCAGGACAAATCAACTGATAGATTTCACCCCAGGAGGGCAAACCGCCAAGGTTACGATCGTCGATGTAAATGTCGGCCAGTATTTTGCGGCTATCGTTGGCATCCCACTTTTCTTCAGGATAGTTTTTATTGACGGCATAAAACTCAACGCCATTTTTGCGGCAAAATTCAACAGCTTCATCAAGCAACCTGCCAGCCCTGTGGCTCCATAAAATGACCTGGTGTTTTTTTGATTGTAAGGCTTTGATGGTCTCAAATGCAAATGGTCTGATTTTCCCTATTTCAGGGTACCGGTGTTCAACAATGGTTCCGTCGAAGTCAATGGCGATAATCATAGTATGCGAATTTGTACGAATTTATAAGAATTACACGAATGGATCTAATTGACGATTCGCGCATAGGTTAAGGATGGTGTGCTGAAATTGATCAATAAACCGAGTTTGAAATTGGTTGCCTTTACGTTGTTCAATGTTTGTTGTCGATCAGCACCAATCAAAAATTTAGTTGCTTTTAGTTCAATAATGATGGAATTATAACAAACAAAATCAGCACGAAAATATTTATTCAGAGGTTTGTCGTCGTAAAAGACGACCAGCTTCTTTTCTTTTTCAAAGGGAACCCCGTGTTTGCTAAATTCCAGCTCAAGAGCTTCAGAATAGACACTCTCCAGAAATCCCGATCCCAACTTCTTGTGAACTTCCATACACGCCCCAATGATCCGGTAACTCTCCTGCTTAAATAAGATGTCCGTCATCTTTGTGCAATTCGTGTATAATTCGTGAAATCGATAAAACTGTAGTTCGTGCGATTTGGCTTATACGCTTTTGGTTTTGTGTTTGCGGCGTTTTTTAGTGCCGTCGTCTTCAGAATACGAATAATAGGTGTTTTGATAATATTCGTAATGGTAATACTTGTAATAGGTATAGCCGAATGATTTGGTACTAATATCGTTGACCACTATTGCACAATGATCGATAGGTTGTTTGGCCGCAATTTCGTTGATTACCTTAATCTGGCTTTTGTGGGAAAGTCCATATCGCAGAAGGAATATGTTCAGATCAGATAATTGTCCCATAATCAAACCATCAGTAACTAAACCAATAGGCGCATTATCTACAACAATGTAGTCGAACCGATGACGAAGCTCTTCAAGCATGATTTTCATTTGAGGATGCCCCAACAATTCGGCCGGATTTGGAGGAATTGGGCCGGATGTGATAACCGACAGATTATTGATTTGTGTGCTGTTTAAAATCTGGTCGAGGGTGTCGTAACCAATCAGGTAGGTACAGAGCCCTTTTTCGTTTTCCAGGTTGAATATTTTATGGAGCCTTGGTTTACGAAGGTCGGCGCCAATCAAAACAACCTTTTTATCATTCATTGCGAGAATAGAAGCCAGGTTGGTTGAAATAAACGATTTTCCTTCGCCCGGCGTTGTCGAATGGATAGAGATAACATTACCCGTGTCTCGGGTCAGCATAAACTGAAGATTGGTTCGGAAACCCCGGAACGATTCGGCAGTGTTTGATTTGGGTGATTCGAATACAGCGATATCGCTTTTTGCAGTACTGTGTATAATATTCCCAAGAATTGGCAACTGTGTGTTATTTTCAACATATTCCTGGGTATGTACTCTGTCGTCGAAGAAGTTTTTGATTAGGATTAAGCCTAATGGCAGGAATAAACCAATAAAGAAACCGATTATAAGTTTCATTTTATTTGAAATTCCAATTACAGAGGCCGTTTCCGGACGTGCTATGTCGATTATTTGTATATCTGAAGTGCTTGAAGCCAGTGCTATATTTGTTTCGGCACGTTTTTGTAACAGGAAAGTGTATATTTCGTTGGTTAAATCGTACTGCCGCTGGATACTGATCATTTTTTGTTCCTTTTCAGGTAACTTATTCAACTGAAAACTTATTTTTCCATGCCTTTCTTTGATTAAATTCATGTTCATAGTGGCATTATCAATCAGGTTTCGAAGGTTTTCCATTAAGCTGTTGCGTGTTTGAGCCAGTTGCTTGTCGAGGAGAATTAATGTCGGGTTATTTTCCTTCGCACTGTATGCCAATACCTGACGCTGGTTATACAATTCCCCTAATTTGAGTACCAGGGCATTTAATGCAGCATCCTGGATACCAACAACAGAAGGAGATACCAGTTTTTTGTAATCAGTAGCATTTCTCAGGTAATCGTATAAGTTTTTAAAGTAGTCGAGCTGCATTTTACTTTGAGCTTGTTCCGTTTCAATTTCTTTGAGGTTATCCATAACCAATTTTCCTTCTTCACCCAGATCAATTATTTTATTGGTCGACCTGAAATCGGTAAATTTGGTACTGGCTGAATTTAAAGAATCGGATATTCCACTTAACTGGTTATTAATGAATTCAAGCGAACGGCGCTGTGACTCATTTTGGAGATTCATCTTGTTAGTGCTGTAATCCTGGATCAGTTGGTTCAGAAATTCGGCTTCCTTAACAGGGTCTTCTCCTTTGATGGAGCACAGGATGATATCGCTGTTTTTATCTTTCAGAGCTGCATTTAATCGGGATTGGTACGACTGTGTTGAACTGTTCAGGTTGTTGAAAGTAAAATAATATTCACCAGATTGAGTACCAAAATCATTTACTTTTTTCAATAAAGTGAAATTAAAATAGGAATTGATAAACGGTTGGCCAAAAGTTCCGTGAGCTTCAAAAGAGATTGTTTTCTTTGTATTACCAACCCTGCCTTCACCATTTACCTGAATTGAATAGGTGCTTTCGGATTGAGGAGTGATATTAACTTTTACACCTTCGGTGTTCATAAATCCCATACCCTCCTGAACGTCGTAAGGCTCGTTCCGGTATATTTCCCTCCAAATCCAAAAATCTTTTTTGTACCACGAAGTTCTCCATTTCAGGTTTTGAAGTGTCTGGTTAACCAGATAATAAGATTTAAGTATTTCTATCTGGTTATAGATGTTGTTTTTATTTTGATCCAAAGCTCCGTTAAACAAATCTTTCATGTCTATTCCATTGGTTTTCTCCGGAACTAACAATGAGGCATTGACTGCGTATTCTTGTTTCGTAGCTTTATTTAATAAAAAAGCGCCCCCAAATCCGATGAAACCAAACAAAAGAAACCAGTACCATTGTCTGAATACAACGTAAATGATTTTTTTGATGTCGATTTCTTCTTCCTGAACTGTATTGGTAAGATTTAAGTTGCTGTTGTTCATCATTTCTGTACTCATAGTATTTGGAGTGAATTTTTATCTGAAATTTTAATAAAATATGTTTTTATATGTTTAAAGTGGGGCTAACTGTTATTTCAGTACAAAGCCCAGTACAGCCAACAACATGGATAACGATGAAAAAAACAGGGAATATGCCTGGCTGTTTAACTGAAAGTTTTTGTAGCGGTCGGGACGGACCACTACACAGTCATTGGGTTGTAAATAAAATGCTTCTGACTGGTAAATGTCTTTTGAAGACATATCCAGTAAAAATGTTTTATTTCCATCGGGGAAAGGCCGGATGACCATTACATTTTTGATACTGGCATAATCGGTGTTCCCATTGGCCATTGCAAGGGCTTCCAATACTGTAATGGTGTTGTTGTAATTGTAATAAACTCCGGGAACCTTAACTTCTCCCATTACTGTTATTTTGTAGTTCAAAAGTTTAACATTAACAATGGCATCGTTCAAAAACTCGTCAGCTTTTTTCTGAACTGCTGCGCTCAGCTGCGATTGTAGGAGTCCACCTACTTTAACTTTGCCAAGGTTGGGTAATTTGATGTACCCATCGGCATCCACCTCGTAACCATACAAATATGCGCCACCTGGATTTGTATATTTCTGGTAGCCTGATCCTGTATTTGCTTCCATATTGGATTCAGGATTAAAAACCTGGTTAACATCTGGGTTAATGGATTTGATACTTACATATAAAATATCGCCCGTTTTAACAACATGTTCTATCTCGTGCACAGGTAAACGGTTGATGGTTTCGTTATTGGTAACATCAGTCATATAAATCAGCTCCTTACTGCTACGGCAAGAGAATAGTAAAGTAACTAATGCGATGAATAGTAAATTAACGCGTTTATTCATTTGTATATGTTTTTGTTTATCGTCTTATAATTTGCGTATTAGCATTTCATTGTGTTTTATTGTTCTGCTTTCCAGATCAATAAAATTCCCTTGCTTTCATAAGTTTTGATCAAGTCATCTTCTTCAAGGATGACAAAGGTAATTGTTCTGTGGATATAATTCTCTGCTTTTGATACAAGTTCCTGTATATAATTAAAATCGAGCTTGTTTCCAATCAGGGCCAGGTCGATTGTTCTGGAATCTTTCCCAAGCGCAAAGCTACCGGTTAGGTAGGCAGCTCTTAAATCGCCGATTTGTTTAATGACATGTTCAATAATCTGGTCGATCCCAATAAATTTTCTAAGAATATTGTGAATGTCGGAAAAAAGCGGATGGTCGGTATTGGCAAAAAATATTTTCTTGTTCCCTTCAACTGAAGATTTAAGCAGACCTGCTTTTTCAAGTTTATTGAGCTCAATGCGGATTGAGTTTGATGATTCATCAAATTCAGATTCCAGGTTTCTCAGGTAGCCCTTATTCTTACTGTTTAGAAAGAATTTGAGTAGTATTTTAATTCTTGTTTTGGAAGTAATCAGGCTATCGAGCATCGTGTGTTTTATTAGGGTTTTTCACAGCTTCGCCTCCTTAGTCACAGTGAGCTTAAGCGAAGCCACGTCCTAAGTTTATTGGGGCGAAGAGCCAGTTGTCAAAAAAAATATTGACATCAACTTGAGTACAAAAATAACTCAATTGATTCAAATTATCTTCGTGTTTATTCAAAAATTAATTGAATATTGAGTGAATAAACTCGTTTTTTGCATCAAATGTTTAGATTTTGTAATGAAATGATTGAAAAAAATCAAACTGTATTTGGTACAAATTATTAGTCGGATTTATTAATACGCTGGCAATAAAAAGTTTGTGGTTTTAAGTTTCGTAAGGTTAATTTTGTCACTTCTAATGAAATAACCGCAATGTTTGAGATTGTTGAATTTTCTAATGCTCTGGGCGATCCTGTATTTTATAACAACATTTCCGATACATCCTGCCTTCTTAGACCGAAGTGATGCTCTAAATGGAGTTAAAAGAGGTGAAGATCGATCTATTCAAATGGCAGGCAATAAGTATTATATGCTTTTTGTTGGTGATGGTGGTGCTTAAATGGGATGATAAATGGTGTTTTAAGTGAAGCTATAATCAATGAATTGATAAATGCGTTGAGAGTTATTCACAATCAAAAGTAAATCAACTGAATAGGACTTATTGAGCGAATAGGAAAAGCAAAAACTACCATAGAACGGTATTTAAAAAATCTGAACGGAAATAATATGATTTAATACAGTTGCGCAAAGAAAACGGGGGGATACTTTTTATCGGTATTAGCTTTAGATAAGATTAGAAATGCCCCGCCGTAAACAATATAAGATATCAGCCAGGTAAATGGCAATTTATGATGTTATCTTGGCCGAGCTTCAGCAAAATTCTGAATTAGCCGATTATAACATGGGTACTATTGAATATTCGTAAAGAAGAAAATTGCTTTCCGGATTCAAAATATTGATTTGGAGATAGGCTGTCTTTTTTGATGTTTGAATACGCAAATTTTGAATGTATCCATATTATGTATTGTAATACGTTCGTAACACAATTGCGTATAGTTATGCAAATTTTATGGCTTTTTTAGACAAGTAAAAAGCCCCTCAATTATTTGAAGGGCTTTAAAACCTTGGCTTTCCCAAGTAGCGAGAGCCGGGCATGATCCGGCGACCTCATGATTATGAATCAAATTTTGATAGTTTTCTTTGATTTTCTTCTATTTTCTTTTCATTGTTATATTACTAATACATAGTGCATTATTCGTGTAAAATATTATTTATAGTTTGTCTATTTTGGATAGAATCGCTAAGTTTGTGTGCAAATTGTGTGTGCAGTTTTTCTAATTTGCACACACAGAAATTAAATCGCTATGTATAGTTACTCGAATAATGGCATTACTGTAGCATCAATACTTGATCAACGCAGGGGAACGAAAGAAGAAGCCTTTCCCGTGAAGATACGAGTAACATTTAAGAGGGAACGAAAATATTACTCTACCGGGAAAAATTTAAATGCAGGTGAGTGGGAAAACTTGTCGGAAACGAAAAGTAAGAAGCAAATTGGATATACCGATTAAACTGATCCCCTTTCGCCGAAGCAAACTGACCCCTTGAAGTTGTTGGTCAAAAAGGATAAAAAAGCGTAGTCAAATTAGGATATAAAACAGTCATCATTTTTGTCATTATTTTACATCAAAATTTTTACAAATATATGGATTCTGTTTTGCCTTTTCTTCTTCGGAGTGATTCCCCGAACAATTCCACTCTTAACGATTGATGGACTATGCGGTCCAGTATGGCATCGGCAATTGTTTTTTCACCGATAATGTCATACCACTCTTTGACCGGTATCTGGGAAGTGATGATGGTCGAACGTTTTTCATACCTGTCTTCTATAATATCAAGTAACACAACCCTTGACTGCGAATCGAAGGGTTGCAATCCAAAATCATCAAGTATCAACAGGTCCTGCCGTTCAATCTTTTTAAGTTCGGCCAGTATAGTACCTTTAGCCTTGGCCAGCTTAAGTTGTCCCATGAGTTTGGCCGTGGAAGCATACAGGACCCTGTAACCCATCTGGCAGGCCTGATACCCCAGGGCAGTAGCCAGGTAACTTTTCCCTGTCCCAGTGGAGCCTGTAATAAACAGATCTTTATGCTCCCTGACAAAATCAAGGCTTGCCAGGCGGTGGAACTGGTTCTTGTCCAATCCCCGTTCCACGGTATAGTCCAACTCTTCCATCGATGCCTTATAGCGGAAGTTTGCCATTTTCAAGGCCCGGTCGATGTTGCGGTTGCGGCGGTCGTCCCATTCGCTGGTAATCAGAAGTGATACCAACTGGTCTGGAGTGAGGGTTTCCTTGATGGAAGATTCCAGGCTGGTTTTGAAGGCCTCATACATGCCCAACAAGCGCATCTGGCGCATTTTGTCCAATGTTTCTTTGTTCATTTTTCTTGTATTAAAACGTTTATAAATAGTTATTGATAATACTCTTTCCCCCTGATGTTTTCATGGGTTGGGATATGCGGGGAGTCCTCGCCCGGTTCTAAGCGGTCCAGCCGTTTGCGCAGAATCTCTTCGATGGTAAGGTAGCTGTATTGTCCGAAGTTATCAGCCCACCGGCAGGCATCTATCAGGCGGTCGGCTCCAACCCTGCGGGCAAAACTCAGGATTCCCTGGCACGACTTGTAGGCCTGTTCCGGGTAAGGTTTCACTTCCAGTACACGCCCGATATAGTGTTCCACATCTTGATGTATCTCCCGGGCTTGGGAAAGGAACTTGTCGGGACTCCATTCGGTCAGAAACTGGTGTTGCGATGCCAGGTGGTCAGCCTGTGTGGAGTATTGGTAACGCCTTTGCAAACGCGGATGTTTGGCAATCAGTTCGTAACGGTAATAGACTTCCACTTCCCTTGTGGTATAAAGGATTTTTACCTTCTTGCCGATATAGTTGTAAGGCACGCTGTAATAGTGGACATCCTTCGACAGGCGCACATAACCGTTTTTCATTACTGTCACAATGGCCTGCTCTTTGAGTTCGTAACGGAACGGATTGAGTTTGCCCAGGGCTGAGCGTTCAATATCCTCAAACTGTTCCCTGCGTCCGTAGTCCCTTTTGGAGAAGGGCGTATTGTTGTGTATCTCCAATGCCACCCGCAGGGCTGCATTGAGGCTTTCCAGGTCGTGAAAGGTGCGATCTTCCAGCTTCGTGTAAATGCTTCGGTAAATCAGCTTTACGGCGCCTTCAACCAGAGATTTATCCCGTGGCTTATAAACTCTTGCCGGCAGAACGGTGGTGGCATAGTGTTCAGCGAAGCAGGCAAACTCGGGGTTGATGACCGCTTCGTATTTACTCCCCCTGGTAACGGCAGACCTCAGGTTGTCCGGAACAATGACTTGTGGAACGCCTTCAAAGAAATGCAAAGCGTTTTCGCAGGCCTTGATCAGATCCTCTTTCTTTTGGGTAGCAACCGCTTCTACGTAAGTAAGCTGGCTGCATCCCAGGATAGCCACGAACACTTCAACGAAAACGATTACTCCATCTTTGTCCACGATGGAGAGTTTTTTACCGGCGAAGTCGATGAACATCTTTTCTCCGGCTTTGTGCTCGATGTGCATCACCGGATGGGTTTGACCCAGGTACATGTAGATGTAATTGTTGAAACGTGAACGGCCAAAACCCCCGGGGTGCTTTTCAAGATACTCCCGGTGCAGTTGTTCCCGGGTAACACCTTTTCGCTTAAGTTGCTTACATATCCCCGGAAGGAGCAACTCCAACTCTTGCTGGCGTTCGGTCTTGGGTGCATTAGGCTGGGATACCAGGAAAACGGCGGAGAGTTCTTCATCGCTCATGGCCAGAAAAGACTCATAACCGATACCCGAACTGTGGTAAACCTGTAAATACTTCTTAATCGTGTTGCGCGAAATGCCCAGCATACTGTTGATGGACTTGGTGCCTCTGCCCTGACCATACAAACGAATGACTTGTCTTAGCTTTTGCATACTAATCGGATTATTGGACATAATGATGAAAGTTTTTTGTTTTTTGACTCAAACAAAAAGTAACTTTTATATCCAATCCGATAAGGCTTTTCTTTTCCTTTTTCAGGGGGTCAACTTCCTTCGGCCAACGGGGGTCAATTTGCCCTGGCGAAGGGGGTCATTTTAGATTGGCGCAAAGGGGTCAATTTAGAGCGGATTTTCCAAGCAAATTTCTATTCGAACAGATATTCAATGTTCGTTTGACAAAGTCAAGAATGCGGTTACGCTTTTAGAGCGTGATGATAAATTTTCATTTACGGCCTTGAATAATTTCTTGGGTAAAAATTCTGCGGATACCCTGAATTCTGCATTTCAGCTAAAATTGGATACTCTGCTTGAAAATGATCAGGTAAATACACATGAGTACTATAGCTACACATTGAAAAGTATTGAAGAATTTGCAGGGAAGAACATTCAGATAAGTTCGGTAACTCCGGAATGGTTGCAGAAATATGAAAAGTATTTATTGAAGCAGGGGAAAACATATACAACCGTAGGCATGCGATGTCGTGCTATTCGTACCATTATGAATAGTGCAAAAGAATCAAATCTCATTAAAGAAAATCAATATCCATTTGGACATGGCAAATATGAAATTCCTACCGGGCAGGGGAGAAAGTTAGCCTTGACCTTACAGCAAATAAAAACGCTTGTAACTTATATTGACGGTAGCGAAGCAACCGAACACGCTCGCGATTTGTGGTTTTTCTCCTATCTCTGTAATGGAATTAATTTTGCTGATCTGATAACGTTGAAACACTCCAATATTCAAAACGGCGAAATATATTTCATTCGGGCTAAAACCATTAAAACCTCAAAGGTTAAAAGGGAAATTTGCGCTGTCGTTACTCCAGAAATACAGGCAATAATAGATCGATGGGGAAATCCTGATAAAAACTCTGATTCTTATATTTTTAATTTCCTCAAAGGAGGGGAGACACCAATGCAAATAAAGAAGAGAGTGCGTGATGTGATTAGCAATTGCAACCGACGTCTCAGAAAAATTGGCAAAACTTTAAATATTGAAGGACTCAGTACATACACAGCCAGACATTCCTATGCTACGGTTCTAAAACGGTCAGGTGCTAACATTGCCTATATTTCTGAAAGCTTAGGTCACAATGATCTTAAAACAACAGAAAACTATTTAGCATCTTTTGAGAGGGATGAGCGAGTAAAGAATGCAAGCTTATTAACCAACTTTGGAGAATAAGCAATAAGTTTGTTTTATAAATAAAATCGCATGGCAATACACATTAATGTCGAGAAATTGATCTCAGGAAAAATCGTTGAAGGAGAACGGATAGAGTATAAGAAAGGCTGGAATCCGGCAGCGATTTACCGGACGATTTGTGCATTTGCCAATGATTTCGAAAATATTGGCGGAGGTTATATCATTGTTGGAGCTGAAGAAGAAAAGGGAAGGGCCAAACGCCCGGTTGCCGGTATTGCAACAGATGAATTGGATTCCATTCAAAAGAAGATGGTTGAATTCAATAAATTGATAAATCCACACTATGATCCTAAAATCAGTATTGAAACAATTGATAATGCCTCAATTCTCGTAATATGGGTTCCCGGAGGAAATCAGCGGCCATATGAAGTTCCCGAAGATGTTACCGTTAAGAAGGATAAGAAATACCGTTACTACATTCGAAGATATGCAAGTACAGTTCAGGCAGATAAAGACGAAAGGGATGAATTGATAAGTCTCACCCGCCAAACTCCATTCGATGACAGGATTAACACTCAGGCAAGTATTGAAGATATTTCTCCATTGTTAGTCAGGGAATATTTGCAAAATGTAAAAAGTTCACTGGTCGATCAAATCGAAACAACCCCAATAAATGATATATACAGGGCAATGGATTTGGTAAGTGGTCCCGACGAATTACTTTATCCGAAAAATGTTGCCTTGATGATGTTTAATTATCGTCCGGAAAAATTCTTTCCCTATTCCCGAATTGAGATTGTTGAATTTCCTAATGGATTGGGTGATCCAGTATTTTATGAAAAGCCGACAATAACGGGCCCGGTTTATTTACAGATACAGAAAGCACTTGGACAGTTAGAAAGTATAGCGTTAAAGGAGCGGATATATAAATTGCCTGACAGAGCAGAGGCCGAACGTGTATGGAATTATCCTTTTCGGGCGTTGGAAGAAAGTGTCGTGAATGCATTGTATCACAGGAATTGGGAGGTTCGGGAACCGGTTGAGATACGGATTCTGCCGGATTGCATTGAGATTGTCAACCAGGGAGGCCCCGACCGGAGTGTCAGAATGGAAGAGCTACAAAAAGGGATTATTCACAACCGGAGATATCGAAACCGGAGAATTGGCGATTTTTTGAAAGAATTAGACATGACTGAAGGCCGGGGAACAGGTATTCCAATTATCCGCAGAGAAATGGAAAAGAACGGCTCTCCGGAACCTCGCTTTGAAACAGACGAAAATCACAGTTATTTTATCACAACACTTCCGATACATCCGGCCTTCCTTTTGGAAGGAGAAAAGAGTGAAGGTGTACACAAAGGGGTTGAAGTTTCTGATGGACAGCATGATGCTATTTTAAGACTTATTTATGAGGGTGTAAATGAGGGTGTAAATGAGGGTGTAAATGAGGGTGTAAATGAGGGTGTAAATGAGAATGTTTATGATATCATAAACATTCTCAAAAATGTAGCCGGATTAAACGCAGTGGAGATAGCATCCCGAACAAAAAGAGGACTCTCTACTGTTGAGCGATACCTTCGTTTGTTGCGGAAAAAAGAAATCGTTGAATTCAAGGGAGCACCCAAAACAGGAGGTTATTATCTGACTGAAAAAGCCAAAGACAAACTGAAATAGACAATGCCGCGCCGTAAGCAATACAAAATATCAGCCAGGCAGACTGCAATATATGATGTTGTCGTTGCCGAGCTTCAGCAGAATCCTGAGTTGACTGATTACGACATGGAAACCATCGAAATATCCATAAAGAAAAAATTCACTCCCCGAATTCAAAATATTGATTTGGCAATAGAAAACCTGAAAAGATACCTCGCAATTAATAAGGAACAGATCCAGATCATTAACGACGAAATGATTGTAGCCAAAAAAGATATAGCCCGGATGTTGAAAATCACACGGCCAACCCTCGACAAATGGGTTAGAGACGGATTTATAACCCCTATTCAATCCAGCGTTTTGCCGGATATAAAAATTTTTCCTCCCGATCAGATTCTGGAGCAACTTCAAAATCAAAAGAACAAAAAGTAAAATAAATTTTTCAGCTTTACACTCCGTCAATATTGATACAATTCGGCACAAAATAGCAAGTGAAAAATGGTGTTAAAGACATTGCTTAGTTCAGTTTGTCCGAATTTGTCTTCAACTGTCCTGTTCGTGTAAAGCTATTTATCTGTTTGATTTACAACTGCATTCATTTTTATTTTACACCTGAATTTAATCAGTACTAAGTGTAAAACTAAAATTGAAAGCCATGTCAAACATTATTCTGACCACACCCGATGAACTGCGGGCAATTGTAAGCGAAGCAATTTCCGGCGCCTTTCCCAAACCACCATCCAATCCTTCACAGATCGACACCATCACGCTGACCGATGCCCTGGAGCTGTTGAAAGAACACGGTTATCCAACCTCCAAAGCCAAGATTTACAAGCTGACTTCTGCCGGAGATATTCCCTGTAAAACGTACGGGAATAAACTGGTCTTCTCCAGAAAAGAAATACTACAATGGGCGGAGAGTCAGACCAAACCCAAACACGATTCAGGTAAGATCAGTTTGACAATAGCACGGAGTGCCAGACGTAAAAGACATCCCCGATGAAAGGAAAAGAAAACAACAAAAATTTGGCGATTATGGCACTGTACGAAATAAAACAAATAAGTATCCGGGAATACCTGGCCGGTTTGGGAATCTACCCGGCGAAAGATCATTCCCATTACGGGATGTATCATTCACCATTCCGGGAGGATCCCCACGCCAGTATGAAAGTGGACTATCCCAAAAACCTGTGGATAGATTACGGGACCAGTGAAGGCGGAACATTGATCGACCTGGTTATGAAAATGGAACATTGCACCCTGCATGAAGCTATATCTATGTTGGAACGAAAGTATAACAGTATAGACGCAAGTACCTATTCGCGAAAGAACGCGCCATCAGGTAACTTTTCTTTTCACCGGGAAAAAACAGATCCGGACATGAAATCACCGGAGCCGTCGATAACAATCATGAAGGTTCAACCGATTAGCAACCCGGCATTATTAGACTATCTGAATGAGCGCCAAATCAATCTGCCCATTGCCCGGATTCATTGCTGCGAGGTTCATTATTCAGCAAATGACAAGCCTTATTATGCTGTCGGCTTTGAGAATGACAAAGGAGGCTACGAACTGCGAAGCAAATACTTTAAGGGATGCACTTCTAAGGACATTACAACGGTACAGCGAAATAAGAACCATTGCCTGTTCTTTGAGGGATTCATGGATTACCTGAGCTTTCTGACCATAAAGAAGCAGCAAAATGCTCCCATAGATGTGATTGTTCTCAATTCACTCTCGAATCTTGGAAAAGTAAAAAGTACGCTCGCAGCTTACAAAGGAATCTTCACATTTTTTGACAATGACCAGGCTGGTAAAAAGGCAGTTCAGGAATTGCAGGCTGCCTGCAACAATGTCAACGACCTATCCTATTGCTATTCCGGGTACAAAGATTTGAACGAATACCTGTGCCGTAAACTTAAACCGCAGATGAAGCAAACTCAAAATATAAAGCGACCTGGATTGAAAAGGTAAGGTGCTTTCCAGCATTGAAACATTGAGTTGCCTTTTTTAAGCTGCAAGTTTCTGTTAATCAATCAAAACACATTCAATTTTAAAATACTCGCAATGAAGAAAATGAATTTTATCCTACAAAGTAAAGGTGGCAGCGGTAAATCGATGCTTGCCTATTTACTGGCGTTAAAAAATGAAGACAATCCCCTGACATATTTTATTGATTTTGACAGTTCTGTCAAATCAAGTACGCAGCAGTTAAAATTTCTTCAAGGCCGGACTCCTGCCCGCTTTGCAAAAATGAATTTACTGGATGAACGTGGAAAGATTGACCGGCAGCGACTGTTTGAAAACCTGCAGATACTCGCACAAAAACCGTATGAAGAATTCTTTCTTGACTTTGGCGCACCCGAAAGCGAACAGTTTACCTCCCTGTTTTCAAAGGATTACACCATCGAAGAATTTAAACAAATTGCCGATGAACTCGATGTCGAATTCATATTCAACATTGTCGTCGCTGGAGGCAGTTCTTATCTTCCCTGCACCAGTTACCTGGATAACATTGTAGGTTTAAATCAACAGAAATTCAGCATTGTCATTTATATCAACGAGTTTTCATTCCAGAATTACAAATCACTGATTGAGGAAATTGAAAGCTATGCCCAGGCCAATTCAAGCAATATTCACAGCGTAAAATATTTTGGTGATTTTGATACGGACGCTGCACCTCATAAAAACATCCTGAGATACATTTCTGAAGGAAAGGGAATGAATGCATACGTCTTTATTGAGAAAATTAAGATTCAAAAAGAACTTCAAAAATTACCGTGATGGAACATGTGAAAATTGATTTTCAACGAATGCAGGCCGATTACTTTCTGAGGTATGATTATCGGTTCGACGAGACTGCCCTTGCCATGTTATATATTTTGAAAAAAGAGCAGGAACAGAACTTTGTTTTGCAAAACACAGCCTTGAACAAGGCGGTCGACAAAATAGAAGTTTCTCAACGAACCTTAGCGCTGGATCGGGAACACCCGCGCTGGCAGGCTTTTTCTTATGGTCTGGGACGGCTGGGATTGCCTTTACTATTGGCAATCTCTTTCTTAGCCCTATTTTATTTGATCTCCCAAAGCAATCAGAACCAGGAAACAATCGATTCTGCCAAACTACGCTGGTATGAAAACTTTTATCAATCCAATATTGAAAACAGGGAGACTAAGGCCATGAAAGAATATCTGAGGAAAAATCCCATCCCTGAATAAATTTAGTTACCCGAAATACCCGATCAAATGAAAGAATTTTTAAAGCAGAAACTACTGGAAAACAAGGCAGGGATTTATTCCTTAATTGCTCATCATTATACCGACAAGATAGATGAAATGGGTTGCAGCCTTTTTCGGGACTGGTTAAGCCAGGAACTGGATATTGATAAAAGCAAGATAAATCTCACAAGCCTGTATTCAGCAGCAAGACGGGAACAAAAGAAAGGTAAGGGCAAAGGTAAAACAGATGGACTTCAAAATGAACTTAAGAACAAGGAGAAAAGTGCTAATCCGGTGTCAACTTTTTCCGATCCCGGTGCCATGCCGTCTTCTGTGGATAATATCACTGAGATGTAACTCATCTGCGGTCGGCCGAATAACCAACACTGCATAATTCTGTATGGGAATAAATAGAAATGAACCGGAATGAATAGAAACAGATATTTCTGCATAAAATCAGGTAATTTATTCATTACTAGTCATATTTATGCAAGGCTATTCTGTCAGGGGGCGGAGCAAGTTTGTGCATCGGTCTGACCGATACCTTGCTCTGCGAGGCGAAAAACATCCCGCCGGTCTAATCAAAACACATAAATGTACAAAGCATGAAAACAATTAAAAACAGGAATACCGGAGGTCGGCCAGCCAAAGGACCTGCCGAAAAGAAAGGGCATAAAATAACGATCAAAATGGCAATGGATGAGTACGGGTCTCTCAAGACCAAAGCTCATGAAGCTGGCATTAACCAGAGTGAATATATCCGCCAGTGTGTCCAGGTCAGTATCGTTAAACAGCGCATAACCCCTGAGCTGATGAACCACATCCGTCAACTGAGCGGAATGGCCAACAACATCAACCAGATAGCCCACAAAGCCAATGCCGCAGGGTATCCGGGTGTACACAAGCACTGCCTGTACATCAACGAGAGGCTGGATAATGTAATCAGCAAAATTGAAGATGATTGCTAAGATTGTACAGGGACAAGGATTCCGTGGAGTGATCGGTTATGTCCTGGATAAAGAAAAGGCCAGCTTGCTTTATTCAGAAGGAGTCAGACTAAAAGATAAGGAATCGATTATCAAAAGTTTCTTTGCCCAACAAAAGCTAAACCCGAAGATTACAAAACCGGTTGCGCATATTTCGCTGGACTTTTCGGTTCAGGATAAACACAGGCTGACCGATCAGTTTATGGTTGCCATGGCTCAAGAATACATGGGAAAGATGGGATACCAAGATACGCAATATATCATTGTCCGGCATCACGACACCGACCATCCGCACATCCATATCGTGATCAACCGCATCGATAACTCAGGGAAACGGATCTCTGATCAGAATGAAAGGCTCAGAAACACCAGGGTTTGTATGGAGCTGACCAAAAAGTACGGCTTGTATATTGCTTCCGGCAAGGAAAATGTAAAAGAACACCGGTTAAAAGAGCCGGATAAAACCAAGTACGAAATCTATCAGGCCCTGAAATCTGCTATACCAAATTGCAGGAACTGGAAGGAACTAAAATCGGAATCACTCCAGTCAGGTATTACAATTGAATTCCGAAAGAACGGAAATACAGATAAAATCCAGGGCGTCCGGTTTGGAATGAATGGATATGAGTTCAACGGTTCCAAGATTGACCGGGCTTGCAGTTATTCCAAAATCAGTTACCAGTTGTACCTGAATGAGAAATTACACCAAAATGAAAGCCAAAATCATACGGCATCAAACGATCCCGGTCAATTAAATCGGCAAGACAACACGATGGATCTTGCCTCAGGACTTGAAAACGCTGCTTCTGTTGTTGGCGGATTATTCGATATTCTGAACAACGCACGTCGTTACGACGAAGACGAGGCTGATAATTTGAGAGCGCAAATTCAACTGCGGAAAAAGAAAAGGAACCATCAGTACAAGTACAGATTATAATAAAAGTAAAATCAATTTTACAATAGTTCGGTAAAAAGTAATATAAATATTTGAATATCAATAAAATAAGTAACAATAAATTTGGATAAAACCCTGAGAATCAGTATCTTGAAAGATTATTCCGTAATATAACAAGAATGATCTCCAGGGTTAATAAAAGCATTAAGTGTCTTATTTTCAATATATTAAGTACTAATTCTTTTTCAGAGCTAAGCAAGCCCCGAAAAGATTTTATAGTGTGCGTTCTTTGGCATATTTTGAGCATCAAAGGTAAAATTAACTTTCTTCAATTTGAGCGTTTTAGTCGCATGAGCGAACAAACTTATCGGAACAATTTTGAAAAGGAGTTCGATTTTATGGCCTTCAACAAGCAACTGATAAACCAAATTGCATTCCAAGAGCGGGTAGTTGCCCTGGACCCGAGTTACATCCCCAAGGCAGGCAAGTCCACTTACGGCAGGGGCAAATACTGGTCGGGTGTTACCAAGGCGGCAAAATGGGGCTTGGATATCTGCGGGTTTGCCGTGGTGGATATCCTGAGAAATACGGCCCTCCACCTGAAAGCATGGCAAACGCCACCAGCTAGTGAATTGGCCAGCAAGGGACTGAACCTGTTGTCCCACTATGCAAGCCTTGTGACCGAAAACGCGAAAGATTTCAAGGAGTTTTCCGACTATATCGTGGCCGATGCGTATTTCTCCAGGAAGCCTTTTGTTGACTCTGTACTTTCGGCAGGGCTGCATTTTATCAGCCGTTTGAGGGATGACAGCGTATTGCGGTACAAGTATTATGGCCACAAAACAGGGAAAAAAGGCAGGCCAAAACAGTTCGATGGCATTGTCGATGTGAAAAACCTGGACACCAACTACTTTTCGCTGATCCTGTCAACGGAGGATATTAAAATCTATTCTGCCGTTGTGTTTTCCAAAGCCTTCAAGATGGATATAAAGCTTGCCGTTGCCATTTTCTTTAAAGATGGGCAAGAGTTGGCCAGAAAGCTGTACTTTTCCACCGATTTGGAACAGGGCGGCGAAAAGATCGTCCGTTACTACTGTTCGCGTTTCCAGATCGAGTTCTTGTACCGGGATGCCAAACAGTTTATAGGGCTTACCACCTGTCGGGCAAGAAGCAAGGGCAAACTTGATTTCCATTTCAACGCATCGCTCACGGCAGTAAACCTGGCTAAACATGATTGGCTGTCCAACAATAAGGGCCAACGAGAGTCGTTCTCTATGGCTGATTACAAAACACTGTACAACAACACTTTGATGCTCGAACGATTTATGTGCAGGTTCGCTATAAACCCGAACACTGCAAAAAATCAAAAAATTGTCAAAGAACTATTGGATTTCGGCAAAATTGCCGCTTAATTGTTAACGAACTATTGTATTACAGAACGCAATAAATATGAATTGTTCGGCAGGTTATGCCCTTCGAGGAATTAAATAAAAATAGATTCGCTGGACCAGAATACGGCTCCAAACGAACAAAATGATTCATATTTTGAAACTGATGAGACTATTTCAGTTATTGAGAAGTTAAAAGTTCGAATAAACCAGCAGCAGTTCTCACCCGAACAGATAAAAAAACCAAGACAGATTTCAGCGTATTCGATTAAAAAGGTCAACGAGAATTTTAATAAAACAGTTGCTGAACTAAAGGCCACAATAAAACGAATTGACCAAAAGTCCTTTAACGGGTTATGAAATAAAAAACAGATAGGAAAACAACAAACAACCAAGATTAAACTCAACTAATGAAGATGAGTCCATCTAATCAATTTGAACAGTTTGAGGAACCGGGTTGTTAATTTAGTTCTATATATTTGCAAATCGAAAATACCAAAATGAAAAGTATATCTAAAGAATTACTTGGAGCATCAGCAATTCCAATTATATTGTCGGTGCTAAAAAATGGGGACAGTTATGGTTATGAAATTGTCCAGCGGGTGAAAGAGCTAACTAATGGAGAAATCAAATGGCAGGAGCCAAGTATTTATCCAGTGTTAAAGAAACTGGAAAGTTCCGGATTGATAAAATCTTACTGGAAAGTTCAGCAGGGTGAACGTCCAAGAAAGTATTATTCCATTTTATCTGAAGGAAAAGTGCAATTGGAACAAAATATGCAGGAATGGCAATTGGTCCATTCGGTATTTGGAAGATTATGGAGACTTGGCGCGACCGAATAATCTTCATCTCATCATATCAATAATTTAGAATTACAATGCTCACATCTAATTCTGAAAATAGTATTGAATTCAATCTTAATAATCATATAAATAATTGGTTCGTACAACTTAAATCAGAACCTTCGATAACAGAATCTGATTCAGAAGAATTGAAAAGCCATTTATTGGATATGATTGATGAATTAAGGAAGGCGGGGCTTGATGAAGAGGAAGCATTTTGGGTAGCTTCCAAACGGATGGGAAACAGTTTTGAATGGAAGGTTGATTATGAAGAAGTAAACAAACCACTTATCCAGATGCGGAGATCACTTTTCATTTTAGCAGGAGTTCTGGCTTACTTTCTTTTATACAATTTTCTTTTGTCCTCATCTAAACTTTTACTAATTATCTTATTGTTTTTTGAAACTGAGGGACAAGCTACTATTCGATGGGTTACACGATATTTGGAGGTTTCTCACTTCATATTTATATTATTTGCTATAAGTATTTATTTTCTTGAAAATCGAACAATAGCATTTATCGAAAATATTAAAATGAGGCCCAAACATACCGTTTTTCTTCTAGGGACTGCAATTGTTTTTGGTATAATTGATACCTATTTACTTCTCATTTCCAAAAACATGATGAGAAAAGTAGGTTTCATTGAAAATCAATTTTACGACATCTATTTTTATTTAAGATACAGCTTCCCGTTAATGATTTGTATCAGTTTTGTTATTCTGTATTTTAAATATTTCAGAAAAGTTAATTACTGAAATAATTCATGATTTAAAATTTATATATTGCACTACAATATATAAATTTTAAATCATGAAACAGGTTTTTTGCATTCTATTATTTTCTGTTGTTCTTTTTTCATGTCAACAATCAGAACTTGAGTATTCCTGTGATCCGGTCATTAATAAATATGTTATCGAGAATAAAGCCGAATTTTCTCAGATTTCAGTAACGGAATTGACAACTTATGATGTCGCACTTCAAAAAGCAGTATTTCGAAGTTGGGATTCCGAAAAAAAGAGGGATGCTTGGTTAGACAAACTGCATCAGGTGTTATGCTCGATTTCTTTATCGAAGTCTGAATCTGATCATATCCAAAAACTGATTGACCACCTTGAAGTTGGGTATTTCCTCGATGAGAATATTCAGAAGAACGAAATATCTCGAGTTAAATTTGCTAATGAATGGCTAAATTATGCCTCAAAAGATCTCGGCTGGTCTGAACAGTTCATTGCATTTCTGGTCTATCGTCTTTATACCAATCAATCTCAGTTTGATGCTGAGCTAAGTGTAATAAAATCAATTAACGCAGGAGCTTCAACCAATTCGGAATCCGGATTTTGCAATTGCAATACTTCATCAGATCTTTGCTTTGGTTCTGCTTGCGTTTCAAATGGATGTACTATTGCCTCAGCATGTGGTTGGTTGTGGCAATACTCGTGTAATGGTTCATGCGGATAGTTCGAGTTTTTCATTCCATATGACTAAATCCAATTGCCTACCATGAATAAATTATCATCGCTTGCTTTATTTCTGATTATCTTCACTTTACTCGTGATACTACCATCAGTAAACGCAAATACTTTAATGAATGGTACTCAAAGCAGCAAAACATTTGTCTTCCTTTGGGGAATTGAAGCAGTTTTTATAGTAGCGGTTATTCGCTTTTGGCTAGGCCTGGGAAATGAAAAGAATAACTGGTCAGCCCCAGATTTACTATTCTTTATCTTTATGTTATATATGCTTAGTCGAAACAATTGGAGAGAACTAAGTCATTCGCTTTTGTTTCTTGAATTGATTGGACTAGCCATCCTGTATATTATTATCAGACGACAATCTACCCAAAACTATTTATGGATATTAATCGGATTAAGTATTGGAGGATTAGTTCAGGCGATCTACGGCAATTTACAACTGTGGGGATATTTTCCTTCACATCATGGTCAGTTTAAAATGACAGGGAGTTTTTTTAATCCAGGTCCCTACGCAGGATATTTGGCGGCAATATTTCCTATTTCACTTGGGTTATACTTATTCAAATCTCTATTCAATATTAAGGCCTATTCATTCGAGTCAATATTAAATTCTTACATTCATTTTATCAAGTCCTATTTTGTTAGACTATATCGTACTCATTTTTTCTATAACAATAACGAAGAGAAATCTTCCCAGGAGAAGCACAAGAGCAGAATCAGGTCTACCGATTATACCACCATGAAATCAATCTTTTTGATTTCAATAATCAGTATATGTCTGGTTCTGCCTGCTTCCCGTTCCCGTGCGGCATGGTTGGCAGTTACGGTTTCTTCTTTGTATCTGCTTTCTATAAGATTTAATCTTACTCAACAAATCAAGGATTATTTTAACACCAGAATACGTAGATATGGGGTGCTACTTTTTTTGGTTTTGACATTAACATTGATTGGTTCCGCCCTTTATCATTTCAAAAAAGGATCAACTGATGGACGTCTACTTATTTGGAAAGTCAGCACCGAAATGATCGAAGACAGACCTTTATTGGGTTATGGATATGATAGTTTTAAAAAACATTATATGGATTATCAAGCCAAATACTTTAATGATAATCCGGATAGTAGGCAAGCAATGGTCGCCGGCGATACCAATTACGCTTTTAACGAATTGATACAGATAACTGTTGAAAATGGAATTTTGGGATTATCACTCTTTGTAATAATTATATTGTATGTATTTTTTGAAAAATATTGGATTTTTAAATACAGGAGACATCCAGAAGTAGATATTCTTCAGGAACCTAGAGAAATAATCAATTCCGGAAAAACACAAAATGAAAAGGATAAACAAGAATGGGCATTATTACATATTTCGCGAGCCGTAGTTATATCTGTTTTAGTATTTGCCTTGTTTTCATATCCTTCACAAATATTACCTATAAAAATTTGCTTAATTGCTGCCATTGCCATTATCGCGACATTTGGAGGGCGCATAACAAATATAATTATCCCCAAGTGCATTCACCTAAATAAATTATGGTTAATTTCTATAAAATCGATCGTCTCAATTGCATGCCTGGGATTTTTAATAATAGCTTCTTCTCAGATCAGACTGCATGAAAAAGCACACTCCGATTGGAAGAATGCTTTCGATTTATATAACATCGGTTTATACGAAGACTGTTTAACCTATTACGAAAAAGCCTACAAAGTTTTAAAAACCAATGGCGATTTTTTAACCAATTATGGAAAAGCACTTTCGATGGCAGAAAAACATGAAAAAGCTATAAATGTGTTGCAACAAGCCGCCATCTATTATCCCAACACCGTAGTTTATACAGCGCTGGGCGATAGCTACAAAAAACTAGGCCAAACGGTCAATGCCGAGCAAGCTTATATACATGCATGGTATATGAACCCAAGCCGATTCTATCCAAAATATCTTTTAGCAAAATTGTATGATGAGAGTGGCCAAAAAGATAGAGCTATTGAAGTAGCTAAGGAATTGCTTTCAAAAGATATTAAGATTGAATCAAAAGCAATTCAGGAAATTCAGGAGGAAATGAAAAGGATAATTGAAAAGAACAATTCCGAAATTCAGGATGAAGTTAAAATATAAAAGGACATCAGCTTAATATATTCGGATTTAATCGCTTGTTTAAATCGATCAATTAAATAGTTAGATTATCTATGCAACTATCTAAATTAATTTTCGGAGTATTCATTGTTTCATTAATCATTTCCTGCAACGGTAGAGGTAGGAAGTTAAAATCTGCTGTAGAACGAGCTGGTGAAAACAAAGGGGAGTTATTAAAAGTGATCAAACACTATACTAAAGATCCAGCAGATAGTTTAAAACTAGAGGCAGCCAAATATTTAATTGAGAATATGCTTGGTCACTATTCTTATGATTCTAGTCAATTAAACAGATATAGGCCTGTTGTCGATAGGATTAGTCTATTAAGAGCAAAAGGACTATCAAATGTGGAAATAAAGGAACGAGTTAATCCAGTTATGGATAGCCTAGTTGGAATCTACCCACTCTCAGATATTTATTCGAAGGCAAAAGATGATTTAACATCAATTAAATCAGAATTACTGATCAATACCATTGAACAAGCATTTGATTCCTATGATAAAAATCCGTTTAAGGACAGTATCAAGTCAGATGATTTTCTTGAATATATTTTGCCGTATCGTGTTCAAAATGGTTATTGTTTGGAAGAATGGAGACCATATTTTACCAAAAATTACTTTTTAAAAGATGGACACGAAATTCAGAGTGTCCATCAGTATTGCGATTCTTTATTATTCAACTTTAAAGATATAAAAATTGGGTGGCTTATTGCTGATAAATTTCCATATTTAAAATTGAAAGATTATCTTCAATCGAAATTAACCAACTGCCCTCAAAAATGTTGGTTCAACTGCCTTTTGCTTCGTTCATTTGGAATACCTGTAACTATTGATTTTGTACCTACATGTAGGGTTCATGAAGTAGGCCATGAGTGGAATGCAATCAAACTAAAGAACGGTACTTACCCATTTGAACCTTTCTGGGATGATATTAGATATTTAAAAGCGATTTATGGACAAAAAAAAGCACACCCCCAATATGGCCCGATCCAGTTTCCCAAGGTATATCGCAAAACATATAAAGCTAATATCTCTGAATTGTTGAATTATGCGATTAATACTGGAGAAGAGATTCCTGCACTTTTTCAGAACCCATTCGTGAAAGACGTTACAAATGAATACTTTAAAACATTTTCGTTAAATACCCCAATTTCTAGAAATTTAAATGAAGCTGCTTATGCATATGCCTGCGTAATTGGATCAAATCAAACATGGATCCCGGTTGATTATGGGAAAATTAGAAAGGGTAGAATTTCGTTTAGATCATTAGGACCAGAGAATGTGTATTTGCCATCTTTTTACAGATATGGGAATATTATCCCTGCAGACTATCCGTTTCTTTTTACTCAGGAAGGAAATCTCATAAAATTTTGTCCGGACACAATGAATTTCAGAAAGATTGGAATTTCATATGTGGCTTATCCCCGGGCTGAATTAAAGGAATATAAGGAAGCTTTTATTGGAGGAACTATAGAAGGATCAAATGACAAAGATTTCAAAAAAAGTGAAATCTTATATCAGATTAAAGAATTGTGTGAGCCTGGGACCTATCATATCCCTCTATATTCCAAATACAAGTATCGCTATTTCCGTTTTGCAATCTCAAAGACAAAAGTTAAATTAAATGAAGTCAAGTTTTACAATACAAAAAGTGGAACTGAAAATAAGTTAGATGGAGAATTGATATGTTCGAGTCCAAATGACAAATTGCTATTTAAAAAAGTTATTGATGGAGATTTAATTACAGCGGCTGTTTTAAACTCATCAAACAAATTAAACAGTTCAGATAAGATTTGGATTGGTTATGATTTTAAAGTTCCGGTTTCAATCAACGCATTTGAATTTTATTTTGTTTTTGATGCCAATATCCGGAAAGAAGGAGTCTATGAACTTTTATATTGGGATTTTGGATGGAAATCGTTGGGAATTAAAAAATCAGAAGCAACTAATCAAATTTCTTATGACCACGTTCCAGAGAATGCCCTGTTAATGATAAAAATTCATGATACAGATAAATATAGCCGACCATTTACTTATTCGAATGGCGAACAGCATTGGTGGTAAAAAACCTAATGAGTTAAATCTTATACAAGAGATGTTGATAAAAATAGCAGTAACCCAAGGTAAAGGGCAGGAAGTACGAACTCCAAGTTAAAATCTCTTCCTGCCCCGCACCCTTTCAAAGAAAGCGAGGTGATGTGACAAAGATAACGTAATTATATAACCCACTGTTTTAGCAGTTAAGAATATATAGCTAGGCTTCTATTCTTGAATAAAAATAAATATTAACAATAAAATTATAAACATGAAAAAGTTTGGCCTTATTTTTAGTATGGTCGTAGTAATGGCGATTACATTTACATTGAATGCTCGAAAATCAAATCAGGATGAAACATCATTAAACAATATTGCCGCTCTTTCGGTTGCACAAGCCGAATATGGAGATATTGGCTGGTGTGCATTAATTATCACGGAACTCTGTTATGTGAACTCCTGGACTGGAGAAGTTAGGCCAGGTATTTTCCAGCCTAATTGATATAGGAATAATCTTGAGTGAGTTTAGAATAAGGATGGCTGGTTCTCCAGCCATCCTCTCTTTAAATAAAAAACACAATCGGTCATAATGAAGAAGTATATATTTTTATTCTGCCTTCTGTCCTTATTTGGATGCGCGAATACCCCCAAAGATAAATTTGTTGATTCCTTTCAGCATGTCGGCATCATTAAGCTTTATTCGCATCCAATAAGACTGGAGAAAGAAGCCCTGCAACTTTCTTACATTTTCGAAATGGTTGAGAGAGATAGTCTGTTAATTATTAATGAATTTCCTGATCCTCATTATTGTATGAAGATTATTGATTTAAGCAAGAATACTGTTAGAAATTTTGGAAAGAAAGGAAAAGGACCATCAGAAATTCAGTCTGGATCATGTAATTTTTCAATTGGGAACAATAATCTATATGTATCAGACAGGATCAATTATTTCACATATTCTATTGATAGTCTGAAAAAGACCATTGACAACCCTGTATTTAAGCTATATTTTCGGCCTAAGGAAGCTTCATTTCTGAATACGACTTATTGTAATGGATTTGTTGTTGGAGGAACTATAAGGAACCGGATTGGCCTATACAATACACTGACAAAGCAGATTGTTTGTAAATATGGTTACGAGGTCGGCCCAATGGTTGAACAGGCATTCTATTACAGCAATCCCTCGAAAAATCTGGTTGCTTATTTTCAATCTAGATCTGCAACGATGGGAATTCTTGAAATTACAGATAATGATGTAACAATGAAAGAATTTTCATGGTGGAAATCTGCACAAAAGGAATCAGTAGGTGACAATGGGCGAATAAGCGCTTTACCTGCAAAAGATGAAAGAAATGGGTTTATTACCGCTGCTGTAACCGAAAAATATATTTATGCACTTTATAGCGGCAAGACAATGAACAGAAGAACCATAGAGTCTCTCTCCAATGCCTTTCTTTCTGAATATGTTTATGTTTTTGATTGGCAAGGGAAACCAGTGAAACGATATCTGTTAGATCAGGAGGTTAGATCTATTGCTGTTGATAAAAACGACGAAACCCTCTATGCCGCCTCTTACAAAGGGGAACCACATCTGATTAAGTACAAACTTTAAAGAACCATTTGATGAATACTGCTAAATTTATATTCTTGTCTGCCTCGCTTGGCATCCTTTTATGTTCGTTCGATTCGTGCAGGAACAAGCCCCAAATTAAAGAAATGGTAGAAGAATGGCAGGGGAAAAAACTCGCTTTGCCCACCTCCAACTTGATGAAGAATGCTGAAAAATTTCATTTTAATCCCCTTTCGAAGAAGCTTAAAATACTGACCCTAATTGATGCCAGTTGCGGCAAGTGTGTGGAGGAACTTTTAGATTGGAAAAAATTTATGGCCCAAACCGATACAAGTCGGGTTGGTTTTATCTTTCTCTGTTATTCGATTGATGAATTCATGGGCTTCGACCAGATGGACAACTCAACTATTAAACTTTCCTATCCGTATTTTCAAGACAGGGACAAAAAATTGATTGTAGAAAACTCATTTTCAAAGAACATACTTTACCATACCTTTTTGCTAGATGAAGTTAACAAGGTAATCCTCGTTGGGAATCCGATATATCACGAACAAATCCGGAATTTATACTTGAAGGAGATACAAGAGAGACTCAATACCATTGACACCGGAAATGGTGTTCGATTTATTAGCGAACCCGGTAGGATACGCATTCAAACCGAAGAGAATATCGTATTTAAAGATGAAAAGGGGAATATCCTCTCGAAAAAAGAGATGAAGGAAAAGGCAGGTTCGGGAAAATACATGCTTGATCATAACAGCAATACAAATGTAATTACCCTTAGAAAGATAAACTAATTTTAATGCGATGGAATTAAAAATTATCCAATGAAATACCTTACATTAGCCCTTTTAGCTTACATCCTGTACTCCTGCGACGCAAAAAACAGCAGCACTTCCTCTACCGCCGAAAAACGCCAGTACACAGTCCAACAAAACCCGGTTGGAGTTATTGTTCTTCAAAAAGGTATGTTCAAAAAGGAACTGGTAAATAACGGGAAACTCGTTGCATTACGGAAAAGTGAACTTCAGTTCCGGGTTGGGGAACAGTTGGAAAAACTCAATTGTCGAAATGGAGATCATATCAAAGCTGGGCAAGTTATTGCCGAGCTTAACCAATTTTCGTATAACCAACAGGTGATTAACTCCAGCATTCAAGCCAAAAGGACCAGGCTCGAGATGCAGAACTTGCTTATCGGGCATGGCTATAACACCATGGACAGCGCCGCCATCCCTTCGCAAGTTTACGAAATGGCATTCGTTAAATCGGGGTATGCCGAAGCTATCCAAAGCCTGAAAACAGCGCAGTTCAACCTTAAGTCTGCAAAGCTGGCCGCGCCATTTTCCGGCATTCTGGCCAACATCGCTCAAAAACAGTACGATCAGGTCAGCGCCGGGACTACATTTTGTACCCTGATTGACGACTCGGAATTCGAGGCAGAGTTCCGTATTGTTGAAGGAGAAGCGGGCTCTGTCAGGCTAAATGATGAAGTACAGTTGATCCCTTTCTCCGACCAAACTATCTACAAAGGACTGATTTCGGAAATCAATCCGGTAATTGACGAGAATGGCCTGATTTTGGTTAAAGCCAGGGTAAAAAACACCGGTGGATTGATTGACGGGATGAACGTAAAAGTGATTATCGAAAAAGAAATACCCAACCAATTGGTGGTTCCCAAACCGGCAGTTTTGTTGCGCGATAACCAGGAAGTGCTATTCCGGTGCACTAAAGATACGGTTGCATTCTGGACGTATATCCAAACAACAGGTGAAAACACCACTTCGTATTCAGTTATTGCAAACACCGACAAAGGCGCAAAACTTGAAGCCGGGGATACAGTCATTATTTCAGGAAACCTGAACCTTGCCCATGAAAGCAGGGTGACAATTGAAAAACAATAGTTTTGTTTCATTCTTCAATCTTAAAAATATGGTTCGTTTCCTGATCAGCAGGCCAATTGCCGTAACAATGAGTTTTATTGCGATTTTGATATTGGGGGTAGTCGCCATGAATTTCATCCCGGTATCATTAATGCCCAATATTGATATTCCTGAAATTACCGTGCAGGTGAGTGTTCCCAATACCGCCGCCCGCGAACTGGAGAATACAGTGGTTAAGCCTTTGCGCCGCCAGTTGATGCAGCTTTCGCACCTGGCCGACATTACCAGCGAAGCCCGGAGCGAAAACGGGTTGATCCACCTGAAATTTGAGTACGGGGCTGACATTGATTACGCTTTCATTGAAGTGAATGAAAAGATCGACCGGGCGATGAACAGTCTTCCGCGCAGCATTAACAGGCCACGGGTTATTAAAGCCAACGCAACCGACATTCCGGTTTTTTACCTGAACCTTACCCTGAAAAGTCCGAGGTCCGAGGTCCGAAGTTCGAAGTTGGAAACTTCAAACATTTCAAACCGCGCAACCAAAAGCCCGTCCAATCCTTCGGAACTCTTCCCTGTTTCTCAAGCTTTTACCGATCTAAGCCGATTTGCTATGAATGTAATCAGTAAGCGTATAGAGCAATTGCCCGAAGTTGCCATGGTTGACATGAGCGGAACGGTTAGCTCCGAATTGCTGATTCTTCCCGACAATTCGAAATTGCAATCGCTTGGCGTTACACTTTCCGACCTCGAAGCCAGCATCAAAAACAGCAATATCAAGCTTGGAAACCTGCTTATCCGCGATGGCCAGTACCAGTATAACATACGTTTTTCGTCAACCCTGCAAAACAAAAAGGACATTGAGGAAATTTACTTTAAAGTGAACGACCGGTTATTCCAGCTAAAAGATATAGCCTCGGTAATTGAGCATCCGCAGAAGCAAAAAGGAATGGTTCTTCATAATGGCGAAGATGCTGTAACATTCGCAGTTATAAAGCAAAGCGACGCCCGGATGTCGGACCTTAAAACAAAATTGAATGCCCTGATCGGAGAGTTTGAAACGGACTACCCTAACATCCGTTTCGACGTTACCCGTAACCAAACTACGTTGCTCGATTATTCGATTGGCAACCTGAGCCAGGATTTATTCTGGGGCGCTATACTGGCATTCGTTGTCATGTTCTTTTTCCTGAAAGATTACCGCGCCCCAATATTGGTTGGCATTACTATCCCAACCTCGCTGGTCGTCTCCATGCTGTTTTTTTATCTCCTGAAGATATCAATTAATGTTGTTTCTCTGTCGGGTATAATTCTTGGTGTTGGTATGACGGTTGACAACTCAATCATCGTAATTGACAACATAACCCAGCACCGCGAGCGGATCAGGCGCTCTAAAAAAACGCAACCGCCTGCCTCCGGCAAAAATGCAATAACTTCAGGAACAACTGAAACTACCGAATCCGAAATCATGGAGATGGCCTGTGCAAGCGGCACAAACGAAGTTTTTGGCCCTTTGCTGAGTTCTTCGCTCACAAACTCTTCCGTTTTTCTTCCCTTGATTTTTATCAGTGGAATTGCCGGGGCAATGTTTTACGACCAGGCAATGGCTGTAACAATCGGCTTGCTTGTTTCTTTGGGGGTTTCAGCCACACTTCTTCCGGTTTATTACCGGTTAATTTACAGAAAAGGAGGAAAAACAGGTGAATTGAAGTTTCTGAACCGGATTAATCTTCTAAACTTCGAAGTTTTGTACATGTCAGGGTTCCGTTTTGCCATGCGAAAACAGATCCTTTCATTCATTATTGTCGGGTTGCTGCTGATCGGTTCGTTTTTCCTGTATGGAACGTTGGAAAAAACCAGGCTTCCTTCCATCGAAAGGGATGAATTAATGTTGGCTATCGACTGGAATGAACCTATCCATATAGGTGAAAATAAGCAAAGAACGTTGCAGTTGATCGGCCAATTTCACGATCAACTTGAAAAAAGCACCTGCATGGTTGGCGAGCAACAGTTCCTTATGGATAAAAACAGTGATGCCTCTTCATCGGAGTCGCTGGTATATATGAAAGTGAAGCATCCTTCCATGCTCGACAATACGCTTCAGGCTACTGAATTATACCTGAAAAAGAACTTTCCGCATTGCATCGTTCATCAAAGGGAGGTGGATAATATTTTCAACATGATTTTCTCATCCGACGAAAAACCGCTCACCGCACGGTTAAAAGCGGTTAGCGATTACGGGCCTAATTACATCTCACATTTACAAAATACGGTAAAAAAAATACGGAAGGCATTACCCCGGTATCCGGTCGAAGACGCTCCTTTGTCTGAATATACCATCCTGCATACCGATCCTGCCCGATTGATGCTGTATGACGTATCGTTTGACGAGGTATATAGCCGGTTGAAAACAGCATTTAACGAGAATCAGGTTTTTCTGATTTCGGATAATCAGGACTTCGTCCCTGTTGTTTTGGGGAGCCGGAAGGAAGACATTCAGACGGTAATCAACAGTTTATTTATTCACAACAAAAAAAATGAAATGATTCCGGTACGAAACCTAGTTTCGGAAACAAAAGGCGAAGATTTGAAAGTGATTTTTGCGGGCAAAGAAGGTGAATACTATCCGCTCGACTTTAATATACAGGATAATGAATCCTCAGCAGTTATGGATAAAGTCAGCGAGGTAACCCGTAACGACAAATTATTTGAAGCGGGATTTAGTGGCAGTATTTTCTCGAACAGAGCTTTGACCAAAGAACTGTCTATAATCTTACTCATATCGCTCGCCCTTTTATATTTTATTTTAACATCCGAGTTTGAATCGCTGACCCTTCCCTTGCTGGTTCTGCTGGAGATACCAATTGATATTTTCGGGGCTTTTCTGGCTTTAAAAATTGGGGGAACGGGAATTAACCTGATGTCGCTGATCGGGATTGTCGTTATGAGTGGAATTGTAATCAACGACTCGATCCTGAAAGTGGAGACTATGAACCAGCTTTATAAGCAAGGGTTTCCGTTGATGAAGGCTATTGTTGAAGCCGGTCACAGGCGCTTGCTTTCCATTTTAATGACCACACTGACGGCCATACTTTCGCTCCTTCCCATTTTGTTTACCGGTGGCCTCGGCGCTGATTTGCAAAAACCATTGGCCCTGGCAGTTATTGGCAGTATGATTTTGGGAACGGTGATCAGCCTATATTTTGTGCCATTGTGTTTCTATTATTTAAAGAGAAACAAAAAAATACCAATTTCTCAAACAACTATAAGTTAATCTAATCATGAATAAATTCCTTACAATTCTATTTTTAATAGCGCTTTATTCGTGCAACTCTTTTGTCGGCTCAAATAATGCTTCCATCAGTTTTGATAAAAACAAACACGATTTTGGAACGATCCCATACAAAAACGAAGCAACCTACTCCTTCGAATTCTCCAATCCTGGAAAAACAATGCTGATAATTAACGATGTAAAAACATCGTGTGGCTGTACAGTCCCCGAATGGCCGAAAGAACCCATCCGCCCCGGAGAGAAAGGCATCATCAAAATCAAATACGATGCAGCTTTTCCAGGAGTATTTCATAAAACGGCAGAGGTATATTACAACGGAATAAGTTCCCCTGACAGCCTGGAGATAAAAGGTCAAGTGGAATACCCTGAAGAGAAAAAATGAAGTACTGTAAAATGATTAAGCGAAAAATAGTCTTTGCTCTTAGTCCACCATTATTAATAGTCGCCATCCCTCATTTGTACTGGCTGGCAGGTATGTTGTTTGGTGCCGTTATCCTGTGGCTTCTGTTTTCATCGAAACTTCCTATTGTTATTTGGTTTAGGGACAAAAAATGGTTAAGCTCCGTGGTCTTGCTTTTTGCCGTTGTCATTGTCGCGGTTGTCATTCGGATATTTTTTATCGAAATCTTTTCGATACCAAGCGGGTCGATGGAAGATACGTTGCTGACAGGAGATAAAATATTGGTCAGCAAACTGAATTATGGTCCCGCTTTACCACGTTCTCCATACGAAATTCCCTGGTTAAACCTGATCTGGTATCTGAAAGCAGGCAAGAATGCTAAATTTGATTCCACTTATTGGGATTATACAAGGCTGAAAGGTTATTCCACCATCCGAAACAATGATGTATTGGTTTTTTCGCATCCTTTGTGGGGAAACAGAGACAATTTTTTTATTAAGCGTTGTGTAGGAATACCCGGGGATACTCTGCAAATTACAAAAGGAGTTGTTACTATTAATAAACGGGCATTAATTGTTCCTGAATTGGCAAAACAACGCTACCTCGTAAAATCAAATAACCTCAGAGAATTTTGGAAAAAAACTGACAGCCTCCATATCGGAGGATTAGACTACTTCCCGAATTTAAAAGAAAAAACATCGGAGTTTGTATTAACGCAAGCTCAGCGAAAACAATTAAACGCCCTGGCTTGTGTTGATTCGATAACGCTTATGCCGGTTTGTTGCGATTCTTCTCAGTGGATTAATGACAAGAATTTAGCCTGGACAATCGACGATTTTGGCCCTTTGGTTATACCGAGGGAAGGGACAACGATAGAACTAACTCAACCGAATTATCTGATTTATCAACAGACTATCCGTGAACTTGAAAAACAAAAAATAGAGCAGAAGGGGGATTCATTTTATCTGAATGGAGCCGAATCAATAAGTTACACGTTTAAACACAACTACTATTTTATGATGGGCGATAACCGGTACAATTCACAAGACTCTCGGTATTGGGGGTTGGTCCCCGAGGAAAGTATTGTTGGTAAAGCGTGTCTGGTACTCATCTCAAGCGATTGGAGTGGCTTTCGCTGGAACCGAATGCTAAAAGCAATCCGTTAAATACAATTTATAAAAACAAATAATTCACAAATATATTTATATTCGATATATAAATAATTGTTTTATATTTGCTAAAGCCGGTTCGATTGTAAGATATTAAAGCCAGAAAAAGAATATTGAAACTAACAAATATTTACGAAGGGAAAGAACAGGAAGCCAAACCCACAAAAGTTAAGCGCTTCCTGTTCGACACCTTTTCTAAAAAAGAAAGTGAGGTGTGGTGACAAATATAAAGAAATAATTAAGGGTAAAAACTTAGATTTTCAGAACTTTTAGAAAGTTGTCTGAAAGGTTAATCACAAAAATTTTACTATAATCTTAAATTATTAAAAATGAAAAAAAAATATATTGTTTTAGGAATCCTTTTTCTTAGTGTGATTGTTTCTAATTATTCTATCTCAAATAAAACAAAAAATCAATCTCTTTCTCTTGCAAACATTGGAGCTTTTGCAACAGCAAATGCCGAATGGAGTGATGGTTGCAATCCGGTTTGGGTCAGCACACGTTGTTATTGGGATGGTGTTTATTATACATATATGGAACGAAAATAACTTTAAAACCCAAGGCAGTCTGAAGTTTTTAGACTGCCTTCATAAAAAAACAACATGAAAAATTCATCCTATATTCTGTTAATTTTAGTTATTTGTTTTTTATCATGTAATAAATCAGATAAGAAAGCAATTGTTTTTGAGAAAATTAAATCTGCAACGAGTCATCCTATTATTGAAGATATCCCCTTAAAAATGCCGGGAGACTTGGTTATATTAGATTCAACTATTGTGGTATGTGATCCATTATCTTCGAAGAATATTTTCAAACTCTTCGATATTAAAACTGGCAAATTCAAGTTTGAAGGCGGAATTAAAGGTAAGGGACCTTCAGAAATATTAACACCTTCAAATATCGATGTTCGTGATAATATTATTCAAGTATATGATTGTAATTTAAGGAGAAATTTTAACTATACAATTAATTGGAACGATTCAACGATTACCCCGGAGGTTAGTAATTGGGAGAAGTATGGACAACCGTTGTTTAATGTTATAAAGCTTTCATCTAACACATATATTACGAACAGTGATCGAGAAAATTATCTTTTTTCGTGTATTGACCAAAGGAAAGATGAACGAGATTATTTTGGAGATTATCCAATTGTAAAAACTGGAAATATATCCAATGCAGAAGATGTTTTTCAAGGCACGTTAAGAAGTGATGCCACTGGAACTTTTTTTGCATATTCTGCTTTTAATACTCCATACTTGTGCCTATATGAGACGAAAAATGGAAAGTTTATAAAAAAATTTGACGCACTCATGGAGATACCGTCATATAAAATAATCAACAATGAATTAGTATGGAGCGATGATAATATTACAGGTTTTATGGATATGGCTATCGTCGACAAGCACATATATTTATTATCTTCAAATTTGAAAAAGAATGAAATTAATGGAAGATCAATTGATGCGATACCTAGGACACTCTATGAATTCGATTTTAATGGAAAACCTATATGTAAGTATAATCTTGATAAACCATTTCTGAGAATTACTGGTGATCAGCAAAGTAGAATTTTCGGTGTTACATTGGATGATAATAAATTTAATATTGCAGAAATATTGATAAATTAGGATATAACACCATGAGGTTTAATCTTTTGTTCCTTTTATTTGCAATGTTCTTTTTGTGTTTTTGCACAAACAACAATCTTTCACATGATATTAAGATCAATACTGGTAAACAGATTAAGTTTCCAGACAGTCTTGTTAATCTATTAGGCGATGAGCAAAATACTGGACTTAGAATCGTTTCGTACATAAATGGGAATTGTCCAAAATGTCTATTTGATTTGAAAAAATGGATGGAGATGAAGGCAAAATATCAATTGAAGCTAATCTTTGTGATAAATACAGAGGACAAAGTTCGATTAGACTATTTTATCAAAAAAGAGGATTTGCAAATTTCATATTTTTTGGATAGTACAAATAGCTTTATTCTTTCGAATGAGTTACCAAGTAATCCTTTGTTGCAAACATTTCTTTTAGATAAAAACGATAAGATATTGTTGATGGGTAATCCATTGTATAATAGGGATTTATTTCAGCTTTATCAAACTGAAGTGGCAAAAGCAAAAGAATAATTTACTAGCAAACAAAAATGATAAAGAAACCACCTCCTTCTCAAGGGGAGTGGCTTTAATAAAATATAGCTTCACAGATTAGTAAAAATTACATTAGAATAATCAGACTTAATTTTCCTGAATTTTGGATATGTATATGCATGATTTCTTTGTATAATGAAATTATTGAACTATCTTATAAACTTCAGTCTTGTTCCTTCTCCATCCTGGTTGTCTTCGTGTTGCTAATCATTTTAGGAATAAGTTTGTCGCCATTACTAAAGATGCGGTGACGCCGTCTAGGTCATTGCCGGGTTTATCAGTGAGCTAACATTGGTCAGATGCATCTACTCTGGTTATTGAACAGAAAGTTACTTCAAAATTAGGGGGTATTTAGTGGGTCGAATGAGTTAAAAAAGTGTCGTCAGAATCGGAGAACAGCTATGGATAAGTTATAGACTAACAAACGATTATGAATCTATTCCTATTTAGAGATGTTACATACCCAGCCATGAGTAAGACGCTGTGCTTACTCATAATCGAAGTGAAATTTGACAGCGCGCAATAAAATTTATAAGACATGAAAAATTACAGTACAAAACAACTTCTGAAGATAAATTTAATTTTCTACAGTTTAATTCTTTTATTAACCGGTTGCAGTAAAAAATCTGACATCATTGTAAAGGGGATAAATAATTTAAGTAGAGAAGTTTGCCTTGTGGAACTTGATTATTTTAACAGCAATAAGATTATCGATTATCAAAGTGCCCCTGTAGATGCCAACAATAAATTCCTATTCAAAATAAAAACCGATTCTCCCAAGATTTTTATGTTGACAATTCAGGAAAATAAAATTAATTCAATCATTAAAGATCAGGTTAATGAACTTTATGAGCCAGATTTTAATTGGGATGATTGTATAAATTTTTATCGTATAAATCATCATCAAGGGAAAAATATGCTTTTATATCTTTCTCCTAACGATGAAGTAGTTCTAAAACTAGATTCTTTAGAAGGTCTAGTATCCTTCGTTGGTAATAAAAATGTATTATATAGTTCATTCCCTTATTTTTTAAGTAAAAATAGTGTGTACGATAAATTATCTGATCCAATGAACAGGGGCATCCCCAAAGTTCTAAAAGCTCATGAAGCCGACAGTATTAAGTCAAATCATATAAAATGCACTTTAGATTCAATTAATAGTATTAAAGAAGATCTGGACTTCTACAAATACTTAAGAAGCGAAATAGTTTATGCCTCGAAATCTACATTAATGCAATATTATCACTTAATGATGAACGATAGTGTGCTTGGGTATTATGAAGGAAAATGGAAATTTGATTTGTATGATAAGATATTTGATTTTGATACGATTAATTCAACTTTGAGCAGAGAGTTCTCTCAATTTTTGGAATTGAAAGTAAACAATCAGTTGAATTTGAAAAACAAAAAGTACAATGCATTTAATCCGTTTGACGAAGAAAAGTATCAAATAGCCAAAACATACTTGAATTATCCTTATAACCGCTTATATCTGGAAAGTCGGATTAATTGGCTGAAAGATGAGAAACTAAAGGCTGATTTTATTAAGAAATTAGAATCAGAGAAATGGGAAAAAAGATAAAGGACTAAGCACTCCAAATGGTCTCAAAACATTGGTATACAGTGGATAGACTTTAATATTAATAAGTTTCTTCTATGGAAATAAATGTCTTTTATTTGAATTATTTTGATAGGTCATCAAAGCAATTGCTCAAAATTATATTGCTGGTTTCAGCCTTCTATCAACTTTTTCTGCAGGCCCACGCCCAGCAAATCCTGACGCTCGATAAAGCGCTCGACATCGCGCGCACGAACAGTCCCGACATCCGAAAATCGTTGTTGAACATGGAACGTTCGGAGCAATCGCTCAAGGCGCAGAACGCCGCGCTGAAATCGAACTTCTCGCTAGGGGTCACCCCATTTAGTTTCGACCAAACGCGGTCGTTCGATAACTTCAACGCCAAATGGTTCACCAGCAAAACCAGCCAGTCGTTCGGAACGTTCACCGTCACGCAGCCCTTTCTGCCCACCGACGGAACCATCAGCCTAGTGAACCGCTTCGGATGGCAGGACAAATCGAGTATCCAGGGCCTCAGTAACATCAAGAGCAAGGCGTTTACCAATGCACTCTCGTTGAGTATTTCGCAGCCGATATTCACCTACAACCGCACCAAACTTCAGATAAAAGAACTTGAACTCAACCTCGAAAATGCCCAGTTGAGCTATGCCATGCAAAAACTGAATATGGAAAAGCAAGTGACCCAGTTTTTCTACGATGTGTTCCTGGCCCAGATGAACCTCAGCATTTCGCAGGACGAGTTCAACAACACCCAGAAAAGTTACGAGATCACCCAGAACAAGGTAACCGCCGGAATTGCCGCTAAAGAAGAACTTTATCAGGCCGAACTGAACTTTGCCACGGCCAAATCGACCCTTCAGAATGCCCAGGTAAACCTAGACAACCAGAAAGACCAGTTCAAGCAATACATCGGGATGGACATTCTGGATGAAATAACCGTGATAACCGACATTGCCCTGAATCCGGTGGCTGTGGACATGAAAAAAGCGATCGATTTTGGCCTGAATTCGAGGATGGAACTTCGCCAGAGGGCCATCGACATCGAGACTTCGCAGTTCGACATGATCACCACGAAAGCGCTGAACGAATTTAAAGGAAGTGTCAATTTATCGCTGGGGATTACCGGCGACAACGAAAAGCTGAAAGACATATACGACAACCCGACAAACAATCCACGCGCGTCAGTTTCGTTCAACATCCCGCTCTACGACTGGGGCGAAAAAAAAGCGCGTATCAAAGCACAGGAAGCTGTGATTGAAACCCAGAAACTGAGCGAGGTTGAACAACGGAAACAAATCACGCTTGACATCCGCAAGGTTTACCGCAGTTTGCAAAACCAGGTGAACCAGATCGACATTGCCCGGCAAAACGAAAAGAATGCCCAGTTGACCTACGAAATTAACCTGGAAAGGTACTCGAACGGAGACTTGACCAGTATGGACCTGAACCTGTACCAGAACCAGCTTTCGCAAAAGAAAATGGCCTACTCCCAGGCGCTGATCGACTACAAAATCGAGTTGCTCAACCTGAAAATTCAGTCACTTTACGATTTTGAGAAAAACGAAGCCATCGTTCCTGAAAACATCATTTTTATCAAAAAAAAATAAACTTTGGCAGAGGTTCAAAAATACCGGTTTTCTTCTTTTTCTGTTTTAGCCATCTTCATCTTATTGATGATTGTTGGTATAAGCTTATTGCCTCTACTAAATGTGCAATTAACCCCGTCGCGTTCGTTGCCGGGCATGTCGGTCAGCTACAGTTGGCCCGATGCCTCGGCACGGGTGATTGAGCAGGAGGTGACTTCCAAGCTGGAAGGGCTTTTAAGTGCAGTGAAAGGAATAAAAGAGGTTTCGTCGGTGTCGTCTAAAGGATACGGGTACATCGATTTATCATTCAAGAAAACGGTTAATCTTGATGCTGTCCGTTTCGAAGTAGCTTCGATAATCCGGCAGGCATACCCCGATTTACCGGCACAGGTTTCATTCCCCGAACTTTCGATAAGCTCCAGTGGACAAAATAGCAGCCCATTGCTCACCTATACACTCAATGCAAGCGCCAGCCCGTTTTTTATTCAAAAATATGCCGAAGATTTTTTAGTTCCCAAACTGTCGGTTATTCCAGGCGTAAGCGGTGTTAAAGTATATGGCGCTACCCCCTATGAATGGGAAATCCGGTTTAACAGCGATCAGACTCAGTTACTTGGCATCAATTCGACAGAGATCGCCAAAAGCGTTTCCGACTATTTCCGCAAGGATTTTCTGGGGCAGGGAACAATGTTTGGAGTGAGCTCCAAATCAGAAACCGTTTCAGGTTATTACATAAAGAACAGTCAGTCGGACACCATCAACTGGCGATCGATCCCCATCAAGAAGATCAACAATCGGATGATCTTACTGGGCGACATTGCCGCGATTCATTATAAAGAGCAGCAACCCTCATCCTATTTCCGGATAAATGGATTGAATACCATTAACCTGGTTGTTTATCCCGAGGATAAAGCGAATAACCTAAGTTTGGGCAAAAAGGTAAAGGAAGAAGTTGCAAGGTTAACCTACCAACTTCCTGAGGGATATTCGCTGCTATTGGCTAACGATTCAACCAAATACCTGAACGAGGAACTAAATAAAATAGGGGAACGCACGATTTTTTCCCTTCTGATTCTGCTCACTTTTGTTTTGCTGATCAGCCGCCAGTGGAAATACCTCCTGCTTATTTCCATCAGTATTTTTGCCAACCTGGTTATCGCCTGCATATTCTATTATGTGCTTGGCATTGAAATTCACTTATACACACTGGCAGGGATCACTATCTCATTCGGAATGATCATAGATAACAGCATTATCATGATTGATCACATCCGGCACCAGGGAAACCGCAAGGCATTTCTGGCGATATTGGCCGCAACATTGGCCACTGTTGGCGCTATGTGCATGATTTTTCTTCTCAAGGAAGAACAAAAGATTAACCTGATTGAATTTGCCCAGGTAATTATTGTGAATTTATCGGTTTCGATGGCCATTGCTTTGTTTTTCATCCCCGCTTTGATGGAAAAGGTAAACCTGAAAATAAAACGCAATAGGAGGTCTTTTAAACGAAAACGCAGGGCGTTACGGATTTCGCGGCTTTATACGCGATTTATCAGGTTCAGCAGGCGATACAGATGGGCTTACGTGGTATTTTTTATTCTGGGATTTGGATTACCGGTGCAGTGGCTTCCCGCAAAAATTGAAAAAGAAGGTGTATGGGCCGAATGGTATAACAAATCGCTGGGAAGTTCTTTGTTTTCGGAAGAAATAAAACCAATTGCCGAGAAAGTTCTGGGTGGTTCATTGCGACTTTTTTCTGAATATGTATTTGAAAACTCCTTTTATTCAGAACCAACCCGGACAACGCTTTATGCCCGTGGAAAAATGCCGGAAGGATGTACTGTTCAGCAACTTAATGAAGCAATTGTACAAATGGAGAATTTCCTGAGCAAATTTAACGAAATTGAATTGTTCCAGACATCGATTAATTCATACAACAATTCGTCGATTACCATTCAGTTCAAGCCCGAATATGAATTTGGCTCGTTCCCATACTTCCTGAAAGAAGAGATCACGTCTAAAGCAATTAGCCTTGGCGGTATGGATTGGTCGGTTTATGGTGTTGGCCGGGGATTTTCCAACGAATTAAACTCCGGGTACAAAAACAGCCGGATTATCCTTGAAGGTTATAATTACGATCAACTATACCGTTATGCGGAGCAGTTAAAAAGCCGGTTGGAAACAAATGAACGCATTAAGGAAGTTGAAATAACAGGTTCATCCGGATGGGATACCAAAACCCTTTATGAGTACAATATCAATTTTAACCAGCGGGAATTGGGATTAAATGGTGTTAAGGTCAATCAATTCTACTCGTTTCTGAAAGATAAAGTTTTCAAAGCAAACCTGTCACCCGTTTATACCAATAACGAGCTTCAACCGGTATCGCTGGTTTCCGATTCTTATGGTGTATTTAATGTTTGGGATTTGAACAACCGCCCTGTTACAATTGACGATAAGCAATTAAAGCTGGTCAATTTTGGTGAAATCGGGAAACAGAAATCGGGCAATGATATTTATAAAACGAATCAACAATACCAATTAATGGTGGCCTATGATTTCATTGGACCAGAGCCACTCTCGAAATTAGTCCGTGAGAAGCACGAAAAAGAACTTTCTGAGATTTTACCCTTAGGGTATTCTGTCAGGCAATATCAATGGGGGGGCTGGGATAAAAAAGATAAAAATCAATATTTCTTAATCATACTTGTTATCTTGATTATCTATTTTATCTGCTCCATATTGCTCGAATCATTATTGCAACCTCTGGCAATTATATTTATGATCCCGGTCTCATTTATCGGGGTTTTTCTCACTTTTTACCTGTTCGACTTCAACTTTGACCAGGGAGGTTTTGCATCATTTATATTGTTGTGTGGTATTGTTGTGAATGCAGGCCTATATATTATAAATGATTATAACAACTTTTGTCGGGCAAGAGGCGTACGAAACAGTCTTAAGCTCTACATGAAAGGGTTCAACCACAAAATAGTCCCCATCTTTCTAACCATTATTTCAACTATCTTAGGGCTTGTTCCTTTTGTATGGTCGGGCCAGAACGAAGTCTTTTGGTTTGCTTTTGCAGCCGGAGCAATGGGGGGGATTATTTTCTCGATTGTGGCAATCTTGATTTATTTGCCGTTGTTTTTAAAATTAAAAAGTAAGGAGAATACATTACTGGATATAAAATCTAATTCACGAGATGATTATAAAAATAATGAAACTATCGCGATTTTTTGAAACCATTACTGATATTTACCACCAAATCTGTTCTCCATTCTCATAAGCAAAAATTCGGACTTCGCTTCCTCTGGTAAGGTTCAACAACCGAAATAATGCATTAGAAGGAACGCTTTCATAATTTACAGTTAATGCTGGATCTACATTATATTTAATTTCATCTCTAGAAACCTGACGTGTTCCTAGAGAATGCCAGCCTTGTAAATCTAAATACTGAAGTTCGTAAGTGTCTGACGGAGCGATATAATTATCATCGTTACGAGGTATAAAAACAATATTGCAAATGACTTCTGGCTTGTTTAAATCCAAGCCGACCCAAGCATCATTAGGGTTACAACTGTAATAGAACGTTAAAATATCATTGTCAAATACATTGTTTGGCCGATACAGCCCATGATAAAAACATTCGGTTCCAATTCTTTTCCCATTCAAAATTTCACCTCTCGTATTATAAAAATGCAATTCTGCAATATTGCAGTAACTATTAGGAGCCGAATAGTAGCGTACATACTGGAATGATTTTTTGGCCGATAAAGCAACCTTATTATATAAACAAACTTTCGATCCATCCTTAATCTGATATAATGTTACCGGATGAGAGAACGACGGATCGATATCACCTTGAAAAAGACCTCCTTCCATTTCTTTATGCGATTTACTGCCAAAACCAATTGGAGCATATTTGCGTTTCAGCTTAACAGACATCGGTTTTGTCTTATCAGGAATATAATAGTGAACAGATCCGTCTTCATTAATAGCAAAAGGATAGCTACAGGGAACCAAAAGTCCATTTTCATCTGTCATAGCCATGCAAACAATGCCTTTCTCTATTGCTGTAAAAGTAGTATGCTTCCCATTAATCTTTCCCCAGTGAATTGGGACCCAGTCCTCATTATTAAAGACGCTCAAATATACCAGTCGATTTTTTGATATTTTTTCAGGGACTAGATTTATTGTTGCATCTATTACATCTGGAAGGTACTCCCGTGTTACATCTACTACTCGGAATTGTCTGAAAAAGGGAGGAACAAATCCTCTTTGTTCTTTTTCCGGAATAAGCTGATTGTGCTGTATAGAAGTGGTTTGGCGGTACATTTTCCCTCTCTTTCCCAAATTCTGATTTTCAGGATTGGAATCTGTCATAACGAATAAGTGCATCTTCCTCTTTGAATCCATTACAGCATTCCACATATGACGCATGGATCTGTATGGCCATTGCTCAATAAAATCAATCGAAACAGGTATTCCCAGGGATCGCATAACGTAAACCCCAAAAGTAACTCGTTGCGGACAGGTTCCTATTCGAATTTCATGTAATTCGGAGGGACTAAAGGCAGGCAATCCAGCCTGATCAACAGACGCTGTATACCAATTATCTTGCATTAATCTGTTATTTAAATACCTACAAACTTTAACAACGTCATCACAAGCGAAGGTGTCAATCAATGGCTTGTAAAGGTCATAATACTTTTTTTTCCAACCCATCTCAAGCTTTTCATCTTTAATTCTGTAGGGTAATATGTATTCACAAAAGTCTTCAAAAGAAATCCATTTTCCCCAAGGCTGTTCTTTCCATACTTTAAAAGAAAATTCAATATTGTCAATTAAGAATTTCGATGTAACTGAATGAACATCAAATAGAATTGAATCTTTATCATGGAAACAAAATTTGTTTAGCGAATCAATTACTGTATAGGGATCTTTCCATTTGTGAATATACCTTCTGCATGCATTTATATAGGTGTTAGAACGAGATGAAGTTCTGGTATATAAGCCTGGCATATTTAATATCAAAAACTTCGCGGCTTTGTATTTTAAACTGTCTTTAGGTACATTCCTATAATATTCCAGTGTCGTTTCCAGTTCTTGACGATTATCGCCAGCTAGATGTAATACCGACTCAATATCCTGAGAGTACTTTGAACAAGAAACAGTAATTATTGAAACAATAACAAGAATTATAATTTTCTTCATTTTGTATTATTTATTGATAATGAATATCTTAAAAATACTGGGTTAACTCGCATAAGACATTCGACCAGCTCGCTTTAATATACAAATTAATATTTTATATAATGAACTAATATATATATAAAATCTATTTGATCATTAAATATTGATTTGATTGTTTGAGACTGTTTAAATATAGAATACCTACAAATAAGATGTTGACTATCAGTTTATTAGTCGATCATGCTTCACTATCTTGTTGGTTTCCAAATTGTTAAGAATACATGAAACACTATCCAACCAACCTGACCAAATAGCCAATGGATGCTATTGTGTGGCATTTAAACGACAACCGTAAGAGAAAACATTCTTTACGAGATATTTTCAATGCCATTTTCTATTTGATTAAAACAGGCTGTCAATGGCGTATGATACCTGGTTCTTTTCCGAATTGAGAACTAGTTTATTAACCTGAGTTCGATTCTAAAATAGAGTCAATTGGTTTGATTTCACTGTTTCGTATTTGATTGCTGGCTTTTTAGGGAAAAACGAATATGCGATCAGTGCCTAGATTAAGTTGGTCATGAAGTTTCCAAAAGATCTGTGCCGAGAATGTTCAATGGAACAAATATTTTTCAAGTCATCGTTAATTGTCTCTATAATAGATCGTTTTCTGAGTAATATCTTGTCTTTCATTTCCATTAACACGTTTTTCATGTTGTTTCTGATATGGGTGATCAGGTGCAGCCCATCAACGAAAAGTAATTCGGTAAGAGACTGCGAGATATACCCTTTGTCCGCGTAGAGTTTGCCTCTAACCTTTTCCAAGAACTTTTTATCTTTCAGCGGCTCTCGGTCATCACTATTCCCTGGGGTTACAACAAAACTGAGAATCTGTCCTTTATCATTGACCGCATAATGAAGTTTGAATCCAAAGAAATAACCCATTGTTGACTTTCCTCTTTGTGCTATTCCTTCAAAGACTTTATGCCGGGGAATTCGTTTGTTTTTACAAACACTAATAGAGGTCGAACCCACATAAGAGATCCCTGTACTTTGGCCCAAACTACAGGTTTTCAGAAAGATTGCCATTGGTAAGATTGTCCCTTGCATCCACTCTGTAAACCTATTATAGGAAACGGTCTTGGGGAAACAACCAGAAAGATGACAGGCAATATAATTCAGATAAAAATGCTTCATGTTCTTAAATGATCCGAAGTGAAACAGAACCATAATGGTAATTACTTCACTTTGGCTCATTTTGGGCTTTCTTTGGCTCATTGCCAATACAACGTTTTGAAACAGTATTATCAAATTCTTGGCAAAATTCATCTGCCAGATAGAAAATTTCAATAATTTTATCATCAGTTAATCGCATGGGTTTTGCTTATAATTAATTGTTTGTCAGACTTTTAAATTAGCAAAATCCATGCTTATTGCCAAATAAACAAAGAACTATCTTTTCTTTTAGTCGCTTATTTTCAACTAGTTATTAATCGAACTCAGGTTATTAAAATGTGTTTCCTGAAATCTATTAATTCAACAAAATTCAGGAAACGCATTAACAAACGTTGAAATTAACAAACAACAGCTATATCTCACGGCCTCCTACCGCTTTCTATTACTGGTGTTGGCTTAAATCAAACTCAGGTCATTTAAAATATATTCTTCGGCCTCAACCGACCACAATCCCCGGTGGCGGTTGCAGATTTCGGCCAGTTTGGCAAACAGCGGATTGGCCTTTCCCAACTCAGAAAAATCGGCAATGGCTGTCAACGGCAGATCCAGATGCGTATAAATCAATTTCTTTCCTCCCGGGATATTGGGCAAATGCAACGTAGTTTCGGCTACCGCATTCAATCCGCCAATGTGAGTGACCAGTCCGGCCGGATCGAGTCCTTTGCTCATTACCTCCAGCGCTTCCTTCATATCGTTGGTGTTTCCTCCTGAAGTTCCGACAATATGTGTATAGGCATAATGTACATTGTAGAAATTCATTTTAGCCTGAAGGCTTGGATCAGATGGTCCGGCAAAGAAATTCAGACAACCGTCGAAAGCCAGAATGGCATCACCTTGCTCAATAACCAGAGCTACCGGGGCAAACACAAATACGTCGTCGTATCCGGTCCCTCCAGAAAGGCGTTTCAATTCATCAACCGGGTTTTCTATTTTGGTATTCAGGTAAACCAATTCAATGCCTCGCTTAGCGGCTTCCTCAACGGTATAAATTGAAGCAGCGCGATCAAGACGAGTTTGGTCGATGTCGGTGACCACACACAACCGGGGTTTGCGGTCGGCACGGTGAATCACATAATTGATCGCAGCCAAACCCATAGGGCCAACTCCGGCAAGGATAGCCATTTTACCATCGGCTACAATTTCCATGTTGTGAATGTACGACCCCGGAGTGGTGTGGTAATTGGCATGTTGAGCCCCAATTACACAAGAAAGCGGTTCGGCCAGCGATGCCGGATAAAAACCCGGTCCATCGTAAACCAGCAAACAATCCTGAACCAGCACATCTTTCGGAATAATCACATAGGTAGCATCGCCGCCAATGTATTGGTACGAATACCCTGGGGCGCTCAACACACCTACCGGGCCGTCTTCGTAATAAATAGCCGGCTGAATCGAGAATTTTTGTCCGGCTCTGAATTTGTGTTTCCAGTTGTCGCCAATTTCGACCAACTCGCCACTAAATTCGTGACCAATGATGATCGGCTTTTCGGCCACGTCGTTTGGAATACGTTTGTGGTCAGTAGCCTGTTTTGCGGCTTTATACGAAGACATGCAAATACTATCGGACACTACTTTGGCCAGAATTTCATCGTCCGTGATTGCAGGAAGTTCAAATTCTTCCAGTCTCAAATCTTCTTTTCCGTATAAACGGACTGCGCGGGTGATAGTCCCTACCGAACTCTGTAAATTCAAGTTATTGTTTTTGCTCATTTCTTTTGTTTTTAAATTCTTCAATTAGTTTTTTATCTGTTGCAAAGTCGAATCCACACACATCATGAAGTGCTGATTCAATGCTGGTTAAAAGATGCTCACCAAACAAAATATCAGATTCGGGTCTGTTACCGTTTTCATCAGTTGCTTTAAAATAGAATGCGAACGTCATGGCTTCAAGAATTTTATCGTAGGATTTACCATGAGTTACGGCCAACCGGATAACCCCGACAAAACGGTCGTTGGGTCCTAGCTTTCTGGTCAAATCCTGTCCCACTCGAAAGATGGTATCACCCAGCGCTTTGTTTCCAAACCGGTACAGCAAATCGTCAATATGGTTTTTCAATTCTTCCTGGGTAAAGTCGTTTGGATAACAAGCCAGTAGAGCAGTAGACGCCTGAAGCATAACCTTTCTTGCAAAATTGTAAACATCAGGATCCTCCATAACCTCATAAATATATTTAGCCTCCGGATGCTTGAATGCTCCGTAATAAGCAACTGTGGCATGGCCCAGATTATGAATGAATGCTTTTCGGTCAACCCAGGCCTTTATATTTTCTTTCAATGCAAGGTTATTGATGCTCGGAATTTTCCCTTTGAAACCATATTTATCCACAACCAGACTGTTGTAAGGTTCCGCAAAGACCACCAGCGGATCTTTTTCAAGTTCTGATTGCGGTATAATTGGAACCATTTTCCCAATACTGGTTTCAACCAAGCCTACCAATTCGTTAACCGGATAATCATTGGGGAGATTTTCAGCAAGTTTCTCTTTCAGAAACCCGCTGGCATTGAGCATATTTTCGGCCAGGATAATATCGAGCGGAGAGGACGGATACCGACGATATCTGATTTCTAACCCGTTGGCAATTACCGGGGCAACCTTTGCCAGGGCATTTTTCCCCACCGAAACCGAAAGAATTCCGGCACGGGCAACAGCTTTAGCTACTTTCGTGGTATCAAGAGCCGAAATGGCTGCAATGTTTGAAATGAGTATTTCGGAATCTCCATCACCTTTAATTATCACCCGGTATGATTTTTTTTCATTAAGGAGATCGACCATTTTTTGATCAACATCGACAAAAACCACCCTGTACCCGGAGCATCCAAAAAGCTGTCCAATAAACGAACGGCCTATTTTCCCGGCCCCGAAAATGACTATTCCCCGGGGATCAATCAGCCAGTTGTTGTTTGTAGCCGTCATAATAGGGTTTAAGTTTCTCCAATTTTTCGCCCGGAAATTCTTCGATGTAGGTACCTCCAATATAAAAACATGTGTATCCGCCCGAAACAATTCCCCAACAACAAGCTTCTTTTAAATCGGGTGTGGCTATATTGGCATTTAGTTGCATCACCAGAGAGGCAAGCACACCACCGGCGAAATTGTCGCCACAGCCAGTAGTATCTCCGCGGGTGCCGCATTTTATTTGTTGGGTAACCTCAGCCGAAACGGCCATTTCAGTTAAGTCGAGCTTGCCGAAAAATTGGCCCGACGACCAGACATAGATGTTTTTCGAGCCATTTGTAATAACAAAAGAACCAACTTGCTTCTCCTTAAAGAAGCGGATAGCAGCTAGAATATCATGTTCGCCACTCAACCTTAGGGCTTCTTCATAATCGGTAATCAACAAATCAATAAGCTGATAGCTTTCGTCGCTTTCGCCAAGAGTCCAGCGTTTTTCAGGGTTTGTTTTTTCGTTTCTGAAATCGTAAACCGTGTTGACAACGGTTATGCAACCTTTATTTTTTGCGTTCTTCAGTAATCCGGTCAGGTGATTGTGTATTTCGGGAACGATTGCCGTTCCTCCAAATACAACAATGTCGGCATCAAAAAACGATTCATCCAGGTCTTCAGGCCGAAGTTCACCAGCCGCACCAATGTTATTCACAAAAATCCGTTCGCCGTTGCCGTGGTCAAAATCGGGGTCAGAAAAAACATCGGTAAACGGGGTATAAAGAGTACCGGTTTTGTACTTGCCAATTTTTAAAGGTGTTTTCCTGAGTTTTTCTTCCAAAAAAGTGGCTCCTGAATCGTTTCCTTTGCAGCCCCAAAAGTAAACTTCGGCAGGTAAATTATGTAATAACTGGGCTGCGTGAATAAGCGAAACAATCGATGGTCCGCCAATATTTAGGGCTGCAGGTTCTTGCCCGTTGACGATTTTAGTACGGATGCCCGGGTAATTTTCCGAAGCAAACTGTTCGAGTTCTTCGGTAAAAACCAGTCTTCCGGGCGATAAACCTCCATCGCCGGCCTTTGCCGAAAGGTAGGATGCCATGGCATTGCTATAAAAATTTACAGGTTTGTACAGGTAATCGACCAATGAACAACCGGTACCTGATATTTTTATTGGATGGCTCATTGGTTACTGAAATTTAAGGTAATCAGTAACCAACAGGTGCAGAGGTTCTTCGTCTTCTTCTATTATTGGAAACCTTCCGATTGGTTCGTAAAAACAATTGTCGGTAGCATCGTCGTTTACCATGCTTACTTCGCCAACCAATACTTTACCACTTCCAGGTTCGCCGTAAAAGCAGTGGTACATACCTTGTTCAAAACAAATGCTCTCCCCGGGGGTAAGGATTACTTTGCCACCCGCTTCAACGGTCCCTTTTATCTCATCTTTTCTATAATGCACGGGAGTTTCAGCGAATTTATTGTCAGGGGTGGAATTATACAGTTCAATAACCAGGTTGCCTCCTCCGCGGTTGATAATATCTTCCATTTTCGACCAATGGTAATGCATTGGAGTTTCCTGATTTTCTTCAACAATCATGATTTTTTCAGCATACGTTTTCTTGTCCACATTCAATTTTCCATTCCGGATAGTAAAAAGGAATAATCCCCGTTTATAGAAATCGCCCGAACCAAAGTCGGTAATGTCCCATCCGAGCATATTTCCGATAATTTTCTTTGCATCTTCTTCTTTTTTTTCCCAGTCGGTAACACTCCAATAAGCCCATGGAGGCAACATAAATTGTTTCTCGGTCATGAATGCCTTTGCATTTCTCAAAATTTGATTGATTTCACTGCGTTTCATTTTGTTCGTTTTTAAGTTCGTATAAATTGCCAGATGGCATTCTTTAAATTTTAATGATTTGTCTTGTTTGGTTTTCTTTCAGTTTGAAGGCGCAAAACAACAGGTAAGAAAAAGCAATTAGTAAGATTGCCATGGCGGCGGTTTGTCCAAACAAGTCGGCTGTAATTCCCATAACTAACGGAAGGAAGGCTCCTCCGGCGACGCCCATAATCATGAGTCCTGATATTTCATTGGCCTGTTCAGGAAGTTTTTTTAGTGCGACTGAGAAAATAATGGAGAACACATTGGCAACTGCAAGCCCAACAATAAAAATCATAGTTGAAATGCTCCACAGACTGTCAGACAGCAACATTGTTACCAGAGATGGAATGGCTATCAGCATGCTCATAATGAAAAACTTGCGTTCTGATAATTTCACCAGCAGAATAGCCCCGATAAAGGTTCCAACCGTTCTGGCCACAAAATACAGGCTGGTTCCCAACCCTGCCTGTCCGAGCAGGATGCCGCACCGATCCATCAGAAATTTAGGAATGGTCGTGTTGAGGCCAACATCAACGCCAACAACAAATATAATAGCCATGAAAAGCATCCGTATGGTCTTGTCTTTCAGCAACCCAAACGAAGAAGTAAACGAGGATGAGGCTTGGTTCACCTGCCCTTCTTTGATTGAAGTAAGCTGAAGCCATAAACCCGAGATCACGGTTATTACTGCAAAAAACAGGAAAACCAGCTTCCAGTTTCCAAAGCTTCCGGCGGCCACACCAGCAATAACCGGTCCCAGAAAAGCGGCAATTGCCTTGATAAACTGCCCCAATGTAAGGCTGCTGGTCAGCCGTTCACCACGAACCACATTGGTAAGCAACGGGTTTAAGGAAACCTGAATAATGGTGTTCCCGATTCCAAGCAAGCCAAAAGCTATCAATATCATCGGAAAGTTATAACTAACCAATGGCAACAACATGGCCAGCATACTAATAGCCATACTGATAATCACTGTAGGCTTACGTCCCAGCTTGTTCATCAACATCCCGGTGGGGACTGACAGGATGGCAAACCAGAGGAACAAGGTCATGGGTAACATATTGGCCAACGTATCGCTCAATGCAAAATCAAATTTTACATAATTAGTTGCAATACCTACCAGATCGACCAGCCCCATAATAAAGAACCCGAACAGTACAGGTAAAACTTTACTTATTGAAGACTTGTTTTTCATATTCAATTCTTGTTTTCAATTAGTCTATTTTAGTACTCCAGTTAAAAGGCATTTTCTCACCGAATACCCCAGTTTTTATTCGGACGATCGCCCATGATAAAATGAAGCTGACCACCTTGCATAATATCTGTATGACTGATAAACGGCTTGTTCAACTCTTTGCCGTTTAAAGTAGCCGATTGGATGTATTTGTCCTTCTGGGAGCAGTTTTCAGCAACTACAGTAAATGTTCTTCCATCGGGCAAGTGAATGTGTATTTTGCGGAAAAATGGGCTGCCAATCGCATATTCGCCGCTTCCCGGGGTAACCGGGTAAAATCCCATGGCCGAAAATACATACCACGAGCAAAGGCCGCCGCCGTCTTCATCACCGGGAATTCCCAGCGGACGGTCGTCGAACCACATATTCATAATTTCGCGGATTCGCCGCTGCGTTTTCCAGGGTTGCCCGGCATAGTTGTACAGGTAAGGGATATGGAACGATGGTTCATTGCCTGCCACGAACATTCCGTTCAGGCCAGTTGCATCGGGGAATTTTCCCATGAACTGCCATTTCGAAATATGAGTAGGTTCGTTGAACAGGGCATCAAGCCGGTTAGCAAATGCCTCATTTCCGCCCAAAAGATGGATCAGGTCGGGAATGTCATGCTGAACGCTGAAATTCCATGTCCATGCATTATTTTCAGCAAAATACGAACGGCTGCCAATTCCTCCCGATATTTGCGGATCGAACGGCTCAACCCATTTGCCGTTTGCCATTTTTGGAGAAAAAAAGCCGGTTTCAGGATTAAATACATTTCGGTAATTCTTCGCCCGTTCGACGAAATAGCTGTAATCATCGTCTTTCCCGAGCGCTTTGGCCAGTTGGGCCAGGCACCAGTCGTCGTAGCTGTGTTCAAGCGTAAGGGCAACAGCCTGGCGCTTTTCAAAGCCATCGACCATCTTCAGCGATTCGGTGCTGTCTTCAGGAAGCGCCGGATACCAGCCTTTTTCCAGATAAAAACTATCCAGCGCACACATCGGGCCTGTTCGCCAGGGCAACATGGTTGACTGCATGGCATTCTTTTTTAATCCTTCGTAGGCTTTTTCAACCTCGAAGTTTCGTGTACCTTTTTGATAGGTATCCCAAACCAAGGCAGCAGAATGGAACCCGATCATAGCTGGAAAATCGCCGTAAAACTGCGGGAACCCTGGCATCCAGCCGCTTTGTTCGTACATACGAATATACGACTCGACCATATCAGCCTGTTGTTCTGAGTGAAGTATCAGCATCAAAGGGTGAAGGCTACGAAATGTGTCCCATAGCCAGTCGTCAACAAAAAAAGGACGTCCGCCATCTTCATGGATCCGGCCATCGTACCCACTGTAATAGCGGCCATCTTCCGAAATATTGATCATCCGTTCCATGGTCCGGTAAAGCGAAGTATAAAAAATCCGCTTTTGCCGTTCCGTTCCACCTTCCACCTGAATTTTTCCAAGTTCATTCACCCAAATCCGATGGCTTTCGTCCTTTATCGTCTCGAAGGTTTTATTTGCCGTTTCTTTTTGAAGATTGATTGCGGCCTGTTGCCCATCTATATACGAAATGCCTGTACGAACTTCAACAGGCTTTTCTGTCGATGAAAAGGTCACATACAATCCGATAGCATTTCCGTTAATTTCTGTTCCATGCTTTATCTTCCCCGATTCGAATGAACCTGTTTGATCAAAAGGCCGGCTAAATTCAGCATGAAAATATTGCCTTGTTTTTTCAAACTCTTCCCATCCGTCGATGGTTTTGTTACCTGTAATTTTAAAGAAAGCTTTCCGGCCCGAACGAAAGATAACATGACTCAAATTTTTACTGTTAAATTTAAAACGATAGATTACCGTGCGTTCCGTGGTTGTCCAGTCGGCATCAATTTGCGAATCTTCCAGATTCACTTTGTGGTACCAGGGATGAACTTCTTCCAGATCGTGATCGTACGACGAAGCATATTCGTTCCGGTTCAGGATTAAATCGCCTGTAGTTGGCATCAATTCAGTAACATGCCCCATTCGGTAGGCTGGCATATTTAAGGCGAACCCGTAAATTTTATCACTGAGATAACGATCTTTGAGGCCGGGCTTTGTGACCGGAAATACCCTAACCATGCTGTGGGGGCGATGCACGGTAGGATTTTTTGTTTCGAGCAGAGGCGCCACACTTCCAATATTCGGATCGACATACTGTGTAACATCAGGATGATTACAAGCTGATATTATGAAGACTAGCACTAAAAATATTATACCGGATTTGTACATAGCGAAAGATGTTGCCGGGTTTAATTAATGAAATTTTGGTTTATACAACATGCTGAAAACAAAGGAAAAGGCGATTGAAGCTATTCTCATTGAAATTGATGTTTTGCAGAATTGAATTCTAATTGTTAAGTACGCTTGTTGTTGTATTCTTGCCTAGGGCTGGTTCAAATAGGAGGGTGTATTCCGAATTATATTCCGGATGGTTTTCAACCTCAATCAGGAGTTTGAAACGTTTAGACTTTATGTATGGAAGTTTGACGCGTCCGGTTGGCCCGGCAATATTCGTGTAATCTTGTATTGCCGGCGGGTTCCACGACAGTAACTCAATCGTTGAATGATCTGTTTGCAACTTCATTTTCACGGTCCCGATGTTATATTTTTTGTAACTATCATTCAGAATCCAGGCTTCTGCAAAAAACTCTTCACCTTCTTTCCACCGGAATTTGCTTAATCTGGCGCTGGCGCAAAATGGCCTGCAAGCATTTTTTACGGCATAATACGCTGGTTTACAAATGGCCGGATAAACAATTAATGAATTATTTGCAGCGGAGGGCCAAGGCTCGTTATAGCACCAATTCAATGCCATAGCGCAGTATGGTTTTTGCCGGCGCGCCTCTTCAAAAATGGCTTTATAGCCTTCACTTTGCAAAAGCTGACTTTGTTCTATGAGTTCGTCTAATGTTTTGGCTTTCCCAAAATAGTCTTCCAGAATCTCGGGGTACAGCCAGGTATCCCCCTGCCAGGCACCAAAGGCATGGTGGTCCTGCCATGCTGTATTTGCCTTAGGTGGGAACAGGTCCTTCGATGGAATAATACCTTCAAGAACTTCCAACGGGGAAATACCGGGTACACCAAACTCGGTATAAGCCGTAAAATGTGCGTTGTTTATTATCTGAAAAACATCTTTCCCTTCGGGGGCCCTGAAGCCATAATAGCCATGTCCCATCCCCATCAGTGGTGAGGTGGGATTGTATGGAACTGAAGGCGAATATTCCAGGCACAGGGAATTTAGCAGCCGTAAAGCCAACGATTGGTCTGTCATTCCCGACCAATTATTAAACAATTCGTTGCCTCCGCACCAGAGCGCAAGAGCGGGGTGTTTCCGTAACCTTTTAATTATTGACGTTGCTTCCTGCTTTAAAACAGTCAGATAATGGGCATCATCAGGATAATTGTTACAGGCAAGTGGAAACTCTTCCCAAACCATGATTCCTTTTTCGTCGCAGAGCTCAAAAAAAGCTTCTTTATTAATAATGCCGCCTCCCCAAACCCTGAAGATGTTCATGTTGGCCTGCACTGCCAGGTTAATTAACTCTTCATAACGCTGTTTGGTTATTTTTCCGGGAAAAATCTCCGGATTTACCCAATTCGATCCTTTTGCAAATATCTTGCGCCCGTTAATTTCAAACTGGGCAGGAGACATGCTTCTTGTTTTTGGAAAATTTACGGGTTCAATCCATGCGCCTTCGTTAATTACCAGCCGCACCCTTCTAAACCCGATTTTCCGGCTGATGCTTTGCTGCTCAGTTCCATCTGTATTCAGCAGTTTGAATGACGAAGTATATAAAAAAGGAGTTCCCTGATCGTGCGGCCACCAAAGCTTCGGGTTGTTCAGCAAAATTCCGGAAACCGCAAGATGATCATGCATAACGCCTTCTGAGGTCAGTACTGGTTGCCCTTCTCCGTCGGCCAGCGTCCATCTATATTTCTTTCCTTCGGTGTCATTTCCTTCTGCAAGCACTGAAATATCGCATTTTTGGAAGTCGTCAGATAATTTATAGTCAATATATACATCTGATATATATGAGCTATGGCGGATCTCCAGCCCGGTTTCATCCCAAATGCCAAGTGGGACCAACCGCGGATGCCAGTCCCAGCCATAGCTGACCGCAGGTTTTACAACGTTTGAGGCCTGAGTTCTGTCGGCAGGAAAAGGACCCCTTTTCGGGACTGGATAAACCAATACTTTCAGCGTATTGGCCTCTTTTAGCTTATCAGTCAAATCAAGATCAACATAAGTGAACATTCCTTCCTGTTCAAATATCTTCTCATCATTAAGGTAGATTTCAAACTGGTAATCAATGCCCCTGGAAACAAAAAATAAGCATTCGTTGCCTGACAATACTGGTTTCTTAAAAGAAGTTTTATAGGTATAAAACCTATCTTCCATCCAGTCAAACTTCTTGTAATTGCTGGAAACATTGTATGACGGATATCGCTCATTTGCAGCAACATCTAATTGGACTGCACCGGGGACAGTTGCGGGGATATAATTAACCGGAGCTTCGCTTTTTGTTTTGGAATAGCCTACTTCCCATTTTAAATTAATATTTTCCTGAGCCGTAACAATAGTAGTGGTCAAATAAAAAAAAAGCGAGACAAACACAGTGATAATTTTGAGTTTCATGGATTCAGCATTTGAAAAGTAAAATGAATTCTTGATGAGCTATATTGTCAGAGGATTAATTGATCCTATCTTCAATGTGCTTCTTCAATAAACATTTTTCAAACCAATCAATTATTTTCAGATCATCAGCTTTATTATATTGCCAACCATGACCAGCGCCTTCCTTTGTTATCAACTGGCAAGTAACGCCATTATCTTTTAGTTTCTCAATAAATTCAGTTGCCTGTGAATAAGGTACCAGGAGGTCCTTAGTACCTTGGAATATTAGCATTGGAGGAGTTGATTTACTAATGAAAAAATAAGGCGACGATTGCCTGAGTATTTCTCTCACCTTTTCTTTTGGTGTATTTTTAGTAAAATCAAAAGCATCTAAAAAAACAGACGTATTTTTAAAGTCGGCAAAAGTGGAGTCGCGATGCTGATAATTGACAAAATTAACTGGCGGAAAATAACATGCCACTGCCTGGACTTTGCTTGAAACCAGGTTCACAGGATCAACACTCCCATTATCCTGCAATGAATTAATTTTACGGTACTCTTCTTCAGATATCCCTTCTTTTCCAAATACTCCGGCAGAAACAGAAAGATGGCCGCCCGAACTTGAGCCAATTATACCGAACTTCTTGGGATCAACTCCAAACGTATGTGCATTATACCTGACATAACGTATTGCCCGCTGTACCTGGTCGATTATTTCCGGAACTTTATATTTTGGCCGCGAACCATGAGAAATTAGAAAGACAGTAACACCCCTATCTGTAAAATTTTTTAGTCCGAAGAAAAAGACCTGCCCTTCAGAGGGATAATTGGCAGCATTAAACGATGACCATCCGCCGCTGACCATTACAAAAACGGCCATGCCATTTTGTTTCTCAGGGATCATGGCATCTAACACCAGCGCCACCCCATCACGATGGTCGTAAGCAACATCAGAGAGACGCTTTACCTTGTTCCCGGCATGAATAGCCGAAACTACAAGAAACATCAAAATAAAAATACCTGCTATTTTTTTCATAATTGTATTTATTAAGAATTAAAATTTTAAAAGTCTTTTGAATTGAATGATTCCCTGATTGTGCCGTTCCATTACGGGTATTCCTTTCCATACTTGCGGTTTCGGATTTTTTCCACCCCGATATAGAAGGTTCTTCATTCAAATCCATATCACTCGGGCATGTTTTACAAAAAATTAGGATTATTTATTCAACAGATATTTGTCGAACCATTTACCGAAAGCTTCATTGTCAATTGAATCTGTTTTCCAGCCATGTCCCTTACCCTCCCTGGGCACAAACAGATACGGAACATTATTCTCCATCAGTTTTGCAACAAATGATACCGACTGACTAAATGGGACCAGTTCATCGGCAGTACCATGTACGATACAAATAGGCGGGGTTTTCGCGGAAATAAAAAAATATGGGGAGATCAACCGAAGTACCTTATTCTGTAACGTTCTCGAACTGTCGGGCGTGGCAACAAAAGACCCGTTGGTTGAGACATTCCTGACTGTAGGAAAATCGAACCAGTTTGTATCCCAGTCAATGTAATTCACAAAGTTGGTAGGAGGATAGAAGCAACACACAACCTGCACTTTACTCGATACTAACTCAATAGGGTCAATCTTCTGGCCCGCAGGAATTGAGTGAGTTGCCCGATATTCCTGTTCCGACACGGCATCTTCACCAAAAACTGCTGCTGAAATTGAAAGGTGGCCACCAGCGCTTGCACCGGTAACTCCAAATTTATCAGGCTTGATGCCAAATTTACCAGCATTAAAGCGGATAAAGCGTATAGCCCGTTGGGTTTCTGCCATAATTTCTGGAACAGTATAACGAGGTTGCGAACAATGTGTTACAACAAATACAGTATAGCCTTTATCGGTATATTGCCTATACGATTCGGTACCCATAGTTGAAGCGGCTATCGATACCCACCCACCACTGACGATGTTTAGAATTGCCGCCCCATTTTGTTTTTCGGGGGTGATGACATCAAATACGAAAGCTAACCCGTCTTTGTGGTCGTAAACAACATCGCAGGTGCGGGTAACTTTTTGTTGTGCACGAATGCCGTGCATCCAGGTAACCATTAAAATGGCTATACAAATAAATCGTTTCATATTATTTTCCATTAATGGTTAAATTGAATGGTTGTTGATACTTGTCAACACAGCCAATAGCTTGAATAAGCGCTTTCTTATTTTCGTTGGTAACCGGATTTTCGGCAAAATATTTAGTCATCCGGCAACCAGTCATTGTCACGGTCAGCCGCTTATCGCCTTTCACAAGCATATAATCGCCCGATTGCAATTCGGGGATACAGGTTAATGCCAAATTCTGACCCGAAAAAATTTCAACGTTGGAAAGGGCTGTATGTCCTTCACCTTCAATAATTACCGGGTGAATATCTTTCACCGATTTTTCGCCGGTATTTGCAATAATTGACCCTTGTGCAATTTGCCAGTTTCGGTTAACATTCTGGCTTCCAAATTTATGTATCCCAACAGCGACGCAATCGAAATTAAAATTGGTCAACTGTCCGTAAGTTTCTCCTCCCAGCATTATCCCTCCATAAATGCCAAAACAAAAAATATCCATTACCTGGGCATTATCGGTATAATCAATTGAATAACAGAAACTTTTTTTCGCAACAACGGCATCGACTATATGTGGAGAACTACACCCCCTAAATTGAGATTGAAGTGCAGGATTTACATGACAATGAAGGATTCGGGGTATATCGTAGCAGTGTTTAATTCGAATAAACTCACCACTATACGGGTAGCCATAACACTGTTCAAATACAACCAGCGCAATGCTGTTCTCGCGTGTGGCATTAAAATCCATGGCCATATATTCGCCAAAAAAGCTAAGACATGAAAGGGTAACGCCAACAATTGGTTTATCTTTCGAATTTCGGATGGTTGGCGGGTATTCAATAATTTTTGAAGGATCGTCGAGCGTTTGTTCCGGGTACCAAAACTGAATCCCTTTGATTTGAGTGGCCGATTCAACTGTGATAAACGGATTTTCTTTATCCGTGATTTTAAATACACTACCAACAGGGTGTTTCTCGGTGGGGTGGCAGGTACCACCGGGTACAGGGCCATTTACCCCGATAAGTGAAACATTTTTTTTCAGGATAATTCCACCATCAATGGGGTAAGGCTCTGAAGTTGGTTCGATATAAAGCGCGGCCCCACGTTCGGAAGCCCAATCAATAGCCTTCTGTAGGTTATATTTGTTGATCGTTGCGCTATTGTATGGCTTTACACCAAAATCCTGAATGCTTTTGAATTTCGCCTCTTTTGAGGTGCAACTTCCGAGTATGAAAAGTAAAAACAGCAATATACAGAGTGTTCTCATAGGTTTAAATTGTTTTTCTGATTAATTGTAATCTGATCTGCCGGTCTGGTTACCAGTTATTACATCTTTTTAAGGTCCACCTTGTTTTGAACCTGTTGTCTGCGGTCCAGCCCAGCTACATCCCCCAATAGACAATAACGAGGAATATTTTCATTATCTACTTAAATAACAATAACTTAATAAAAAAATTAAGGTAAAAACCTGAATATGGAAATTACTTACATAGTAAACTATGAAGTAGAATCCCTATCAGAGGAAAAGAGAAGCCAACCAAAACAAAGTTGGCTCTCTGTTAAACGAAGTAGCGTTATTTCGTACGACTATTCAATAAATGGGTTGGTGTCCTTTTCACCTTGAGGAACAGGAAGAGTTTTAGCACTGACAGGCATGGTCTTGCCCGATTCGACAGAGATTTGAGTAACCATATTAATCTTACCCAATTTATCCCAACGACGGAGGTCGAACCAATGTTGCTGTTCGCATGCCAGTTCTACATATCGTTCTTTCATTAAGGCCTTGAATGCTTCATTGACGTTTGCAAATTGGGTTGTGTAAGGCGTTGCACCTATAGCCGGACGAGTGCGCACTTCGTTAATTAAAGCAAAAGCGCCCTGGGTATCGTTGTTGAATAATTTCGCCTCAGCAAGCAAGAGTTTAACATCAGCCAAACGCGTCCAAACAGTTGAGTTTTTACCACAATTTCCACCAAAACTTGATATTTTACTGATATTATCGAAAGGCATATATTTTTTAAGCATGTATCCGGTATTTGTTTTACCTTCCTGATAAGGAGAGTAAGGCCAATTACCTCCTTTGTAGGTCGTAGCACCCAGAATGGCACCTCCGGGGGTATCGCTTCCTCCATAGAAGGTCATCGCTACACGAGGGTCGGTATAAGTTGTCCCATTAAGTGAATATACAAATTGGTGCGCATTGGCGTTTGATACGGCTGCATCTGAAAGGGGAAAATCGCACATATCATTTCGTGTGTAGTAATTCATTTTACAGTTGTACGAATTTTTTCCAACACCCTCATGATAGTTGATCAGAAAATAAAACCAAAGGCTTGCCGGGTCGCTGGTATCATGTATAGTTTGCATAATAATTTCCGGACATGTCCGATTGTTGTCACTGGAGAACATGCCATAAAAATCAGTAGCATAAGAATAACCTGCCACTGCATCGCCAATCACATTATTCAGTTGGGTAATTGCTTCGTTAAACTTCCCTGTGCCGATATAATATTTTGCTAAATAGGTTTGAGCAGCTCCCTTTGTTATACGTCCGAGGAATTTGTTTTCCCATTTGCTTGGAAGGGCTTCAATAGCGCTTAAAAGTTCAGGTTCAATAACTTTACTTCCAATTTCATCAGCAGGAGTGGCAGGCTTTGCGGGGGTTGTTTTAATGTCACTTGCAGTAAGGTGCATCGGAACATCGCCATAGAGTTGAGTTAAATAGTAGTAACTCCATGCCCTGAAAAACTTACATTCTCCAGTCATGTACGTCTTCTGTTGCTGTTCTGATGCTAAGGCTGGTTGCCAGGCCTCAATCTTTTCCAAAGCAAATGACGCACGCCATATCTGACGAAAAAGCGATTTCCAGATCCAGGCATTCAACGGGTTATTGGTATCAACATTGTAACTGTTGAATTGGGGTTGTGTAGGTTCTGTACCGGTAAGAAGCGACATTTCCTGCCCCATTGCGTCAACAACGTGGAAAAAGTATTTATCTAATCCCGGATCGACAAGATTTGAGTAGATCGCTGCAACAGCTTCCTGGCACTCGTTCAGATTTGAATAGTAGTTGCCTTCGTTAAAATTTTGCGGATCGTTCAGGTCCACAATATCTTTCGAGCATGAGGCAAAAACGGACACAACGATTATAAATAATATTTTTTTCATAATTTCATTTTTTTACAGGTTTGATTATTTTAATGAAAGGTCAATACCTAACATATACATCCGTGGGTTAGGGAAATTGTTGTATTGTCCGGCTATACCACGTTGCAGGTTATAGTTAGAATCGTTTCCACCACCATTGGCATTCATCGAGCCTAACTCAGGATCATAACCTTTGTAACTTGTAAAGGTGAAAGGGTTTTGAACAGTAGTGTACACCCTGAAATTTGCGATATACTTGTTTTCCTTCAACGGGATTGTGTAACCTAAGGTAATATTTCTAATCTTAAGGTAGCTGCCATCAGTTACAAATCGATCAGATACACGTCCGTTTCGGTTATTGTCAGTATTCGAAGCTTTGGGTACATCTGTAATATCGCCTTCTTGTTGCCACCTTCTCAGGCGTTCTGTAGTTCGTATTGTATGTGTAAAATAGTCGTAGATTTGTACTCCGGCAATTCCTGTACCTCCTATATTCAAATCAAATTTTTTATAATAGGCGCTGATATTAAAGCCAAAGTTGAATTTAGGGATTGGGCTGCCAATAAATGTGCGGTCGTTGTCGTCGATCTTTCCATCGGGGCCGGTTGGATCACCGTTGGCATCTTTGGGCCCGGCAATATCTTTAAACGCAATATCGCCGGCAGTAGCAGTCTGGTCATATTTCGAGTTGTACGCATTCGCTTCAGCCGCGGTAGAAAGCACTTTATCAACCTTGTATCCGTAGAAAGAGCCAATTGAATGACCTACGGTGGTGAGCGTAATAAATTCGCTAGTACCAAGTGGTGCGTTCCAGATAGGTTCTCCGGCTCCAAGAGATGTAACTTTATTCTCAACATAACCTAATACACCTGATAAGCTGAAACGAAAATCTTTGCCAATCCTGGCATTGTATCCCAAAGAAAGGTCCAATCCCTTATTTCGAACAGATGCTGCATTTGAGTATGGGGCAACATCAATGCCTGAGGATGGATTGATCGGTACCTGAATCAGGATGTTATTTGTATTGCGTACATATAGGTCAAACGATGCCGTAAACTTGTTTTGCCACATGCTTAAATCGGCGCCAATGTTGTACGATTCTGATTGCTCCCACTTAATACCCACTGAAGCAAGTGCATTTGAAGTTGTACCTTGCATCCAGGTTCCAGGTGCCCCAAAAGCAGCGCCAACGCCATTGGCAAAGGCCATATTATATCCCTTGAACAGGGTTGACAGATAGCCGTAATTCGGAATACGGTCGTTACCCGAAAGTCCCCAGCTTAATCGTAGTTTCAATTGGTCAATCTGTTCAACGCCTTTCAAAAACGGTTCCTCGTTCACCTTCCATGCAAGTGCAGCCGATGGAAAATGCCCCCACCGGTTTTCAGGAGCAAAATTAGGTGAAGCATCTTGTCTATAGTTTACCGTGAGTAGATATTTATCACGTAACGAATAGTTTACCCGGCCAAAATACGACAAATAGGCCGTTTGACTAACATATTCTCCTGTCACACTCGAAACAGGTGTCTGCGATACCATTAACACATTGTAATTTTCCCATGGAACTGTTGTTGAACTTGTTCCTAAACCGCCAATACCATTGGAATCGTTAAACTTAGCCAAGGAACTTGACATACCAACCATTGCAGAAACATTGTGTTTACCAAAGGTCTTGCTGTAAGAAAAATAGTTTTCCCACGTTGAAGATTGCGCCCATCCCAACGTTTTCGAAATTTGAGCAGGATATTGTAACCCACCCTGGGCATAGGTAGGGAACCACCCTTGCCCCAAAGAAGAACTTTGAGTATAAACCAGCTGGCTTCTGAATTTCAAGCCATCGAAGATGCTTAAATCTCCATAAACCTGGTCTTGAAATACGCTGTTACGGCTTAGCTGATGGCGTGTATAAATCTCAGGAAGCGGATTGAAACTGCTTCCATTATCGAGGGCAGTAGTCATTTGAGAATATCCCCATGAGTTATTCGAATCGTAAAGGTCCATATACGGGGCATAATTAAGGGCCGACATGAGTGACGCTGCATAACCCGTAAATGGAGTCCCATTGTCTTCAATACGCGAATAGGTCAGGTTGTTCCCAATTTTGAGAATTTTATGATAATTATATTCCGTATTTGATACCACATTTAGTCGCTGGTGGTTAAACCCCTTAACAATTGCATCCTGGTTTTGATAGTTTACTGAAAAACTATAGGTAACGTTAGGAGAACCTCCATTTAAATTAATATAATATTCTTGTTGAAGAGCATTCTGAAACAGGGTATTCTGAATATCGTTTCGGGTTGTACGCGCCCAGGCTTCCGAATATCCCAGTCCGCCCTCGCTAACAGGCATAAAACGCTTTGCTTTTGACCAAAAATCAGGATCAGTATCAACAGCCAGGTCGATATACTGGCTAGCATTAAGCATTGGAAGTTTCCTGGGGGTTTGGGCAATGGCCTGGTAAACGTTTACGGTAACCTTAAGCGGCCCTTCTTTCCCTTTTTTAGTGGTTACCAAAACAACGCCATTAGCTGCACGGGCACCATAAATGGCTGTGGAAGAGGCATCCTTCAATACCTCTATTGACTCAATATCGTAACTATTTAATGAAGAAAAACTTCCAGGCATTCCGTCTATAATATACAATGGATCAGAGTTATATAACGTACCTGTACCACGGATCAATATCTTGTTTCCCGATCCGGGAACACCATTCGAACTTACAACATTAACCCCAGAGATACGGCCTTGTACCATACTACCAACATCAGAAGTAACAACGTTGCCTATATCACCTTGTTTTACAGAAGCTACAGCCCCAGTAAGGTCTTTTTTCTTTACGGTACCATAACCAATGGCCACAACTTCTTCTATACCAATAGTTTCATCGGCAAGCACAACATTAATTGTTGATTTATTAACAACAGCAATCTCCTGCGATTTCATACCAACAAACGAAAACACCAAGCTGGTTTTCGCAGGATAATTCGCAAGTGTATAATTACCATTGGAATCAGTTATTGTTCCGATAGAAGTTCCTTTTACCACAACCGAAACTCCCGGTAGGGGCGATCCTGTAGAATCGGTCACTTTACCTGTGACGGTTAAGGGTTGCTGTTCCGAGGAATTTGGTATTGAATTATTTGAGATTACTACCAGATTGTTTTTGAGTACTTTAAATTCAATTTTGTTGTCTTTAAAAAGTTCCCTCAAAATTTCTTCAACAGTTCCCTGAATATTTATTGTTACCTGTTGCTTTGAATCAATAGTATTGTCGCGAAATAAAAACCGGTATTCGCTTTGTTTCTCTATTTGTTCAATAGCTTCGCGCAACGTAGCTTCTTTTAGCGATAAATTAAGCTTATGACTTTGCGAATAAGAGTACGCTGCACTCAACTGCATTAGACCAACAAACAGTAAGAAAACCGTTATTTTCATAATTCTCACTAATCTTTTTATACCTATACTAAAACAGGTATTCTTTAATAATTTTTTTTCCATAAGTTTGTAATGTTGATGATTATATTTTAATGAATGCATTTCTGCAAAAAAGGCCATTCATTTTAATCTCACACTGGCCGGGAATTGCGCTAACCTTTCCCGGCTTTGGTTTTTTATCTTATTGGGTTTACTCCATAGGCGATTTTGATTTTATTTAAAATTGCAATACTTTTAATCTGATCATTTTTCATCGGATTCAAGTAAGGATGTAATAACCAGACTATCTAATTGTTATATTATTTTTATCAATTTTATAGGTAAATGGCACTGATATTTGTAAAGCATCTAAAGCTTGCTCAATAGATTCGTTTTGAAAAATACCCGTCACCCTTTCTTCGGTTAGCTTTTTATTTGAAACGGTGATGTGCACGTTGAACCAGCGTTCCAGTTTTATTGCCAGGTCCTTAAATTTTTCTCGCTTAAAAATCAGCTTTCCACTTTTCCAGGAAACGTAAGGTTCTGTATCAATATCTTTTGTTACAGTAAATTGTCCTCCCGCATTGCCAGAAAGCTTCTCTGGATTGTTTATAAAGGTTGCTTTCTCATTGGGTTTAAGTTCGAGCTTTTCAGATGACCCCTTTTTATTGATATTGACTAATCCTTCAACCAGGGTAGTTTCCACCAGCCCTTCTTCAGGATAAGATTTTACATTAAAACTGGTTCCCAGCACCTTAATATCAATTTCTCCGGTATGAACAAAGAAGGGGCATTCTTTATTCTTTTCAACATCAAAATAGGCTTCACCTACCAGGTAAATATCTCGTTGGTTCCGGTCAAATATTGCAGGATAACGGACTTCGCTTCCGGAGTTCAGCCAAACTTTTGTGCCATCCGAAAGCTCTACCTCGGTTTTCGAACCCAATGGCGCCTTTACATGGATTTCTTTACTCGCCGACAATATTACATCCTGCGGCTTTTTATGAACAAGGTACATGGTTAAACCGCCCAGCAGGTAAGTCATTGCTACAATTGCAGCAACTTTTAACAGCGGTTGTATTATTTGTGTCCGGCGCTTAGGGGCAATGTTCTTATACACATTATTCCATGCCTGCTCCTGGTTTATCTTGTAATATTCGCCAACACCTCCCGATTCCTTCCATAACCGTTCTATTTGGAGGAATATTTTTTTGTTTTCAGGCGAGGTGTTAATCCAATCTGAGAAAATCTTATTATCAGATTCAGAGGCCTCATTGCTCAAAACTTTAAAAATCAACTCGTCAGATATGTTCTCCTTATTTTCCATTTTTATCCTTTCTATTGTATGACAACAAGCGTTAACTTTAGGACTATTTGTTTTTTGATTTTATTTGAGAATTTGTTTCGTCCAACAAATTTTATACGGTATAAAAAAAGTTTGTTGAAAAGAGGTTTGGTAACCTCTATAACCCTACAGCCACATGTATAACCGGGTAACGAAATTTAGGGAATGTATAAATGCATTGGTTAGCCAACAACAATATGGAATAATCCGTAACACGACAAAAACTTCGAAATAAATGTTATCAATAATAGAATCTCATTTTTCTCGAGCACCTGGCGGATACATTTTAATGCACTAACCAGCTGATTTTTAACCGTATTTTTAGAGATTGACAATGCAAGGGCAATCTCTTCAAATGATTTTCCTTCAAATCGGCTCAACTCAAAGATTTGTTTACAACGAGCAGGAAGCGCATGGATTGCCTGATAAATCAACTGATTTATTTCTTCCTCTTCCAGCTTATCGTAAAAGAAGTCCTCAGTCGCGGCATTCTTAAAGTGTGCTTTATATCTTTCTTCTACTCCCTGGTGCTTTAAATAATTTAAGCATTCATTTCTTACTGATTGAAAAAAATACGATTTGACCGAAGATTTTAGTTGCAGCTCTTTTCTTTGTTCCCAAAACCTGACAAATAATTCCTGAACAATGTCTTCGGCAACTGCAAGATCGAGTACATATTTATTTGCAAATGAACACAATGGCTTATAATACAGATCGAATAACGTTTTATAAGCATCAACCGAATCAGCTCTGATCTGGTAAGTAAGAAAATCTTCTTTTCGTTTAATCATTATTGCAGAATAAGAAGGTATTGAAACTGATAACGTAGAATTTTATTTAATAACACTGAAACTATTTAATTTTTGGAATAATGCCGAAAATTAAACCATTTACCCCTGCCCTAAAGGGTGATTGTTTGATTTTTCGGGCTCGCTTCAGTTCGGGGTAACCCGAAAAATCAAAATGAGTGAAATTTAAACTGTTTCTAACTGCAAGGCAAAATTAGAATTTTAATATTATATACATGTACGCATTATTATATTTGATTTCTTCCTGGTTTATTGAATTTGGATAAACACAAAATAATTTGTGTTTAATGTATCACGCTATTGAAATGAGAATAACTGCTCCCGCACTTTCCAATGCCAGTTATCTCCCATTTCAACAGCACATCATCATCATACCCGAATTTTAACATTTCCTCTTTATAGAAATATACGTCAATTCAACGACTAATAGATATAAACAGAATCGAATAAAACACAATTTGCACTTTAATGGTGCTATTTTTGTATAAATATGTACTTACGTAGTGCATATTTATTATTTTTATTGAAGATTAACTGCTGTGGACAAATTATTCGAACAGTTTCATAAGCTTCTTATCGAGACAAATACAGACTTCATTCGCTACATCTACGCTGACATGAACTGGAGGAGCCGTATGATTGGACTTACAGGACCTCACGGGGTCGGAAAAACCACTATGGTTTTGCAACATATAAAAAAGAATCTGAATCTTGCAGAAACGTTATATGTAACCGCTGAAGATTTCTATTTTGCTGACAATAAACTGGTTGATTTAGCAGATGCTTTTGTAAAGCGAGGAGGAAAATACTTGTTTATTGATGAAATTCATAAATACAAAGACTGGGCAAAAGAACTAAAATTGATATATGATTATTATCCGGAATTGAACGTGGTATTTAACGGCTCCTCGGTGCTGGATATCAAAAAAGGAGCCTCAGATTTAAGTCGGAGGGCTGTAATGTACCATATGCACTGTTTGTCATTTAGGGAGTATTTGCAGTTGTTCCATCAAATAGTTGTGCCGATGTATTCTTTGGAAGAAATTCTAGATCATAAAGCAGAACTTCCAGGAGTAAAACATCCATTGCCTCTTTTTGTTGATTATCTGAAAAAAGGTTATTATCCTTTTGCTTTAGAGGAAGATTTTGATTTGAAGTTACAACAAATTGTTAATCAGACTCTGGAGACAGACATTCCATTGTATGCTGGCATGAATGTTTCGACTGGTCGAAAATTGAAACAATTGCTGGCCATTATTGCTAAAAGTGTGCCGTTCAAGCCCAACATAACAAGTATAGCAACAGCACTTTCCGCGAGCCGGAATAACATAACCGATTATTGCCTGTATATTGAAGAAGCCGGAATGATAGCGCAACTACGAGATGCTACCGGAGGCATAAGAGGGTTAGGCAAGGTGAATAAAATTTATCTTGATAATACTAATTTGATTTACAGTTTAGCAAACGATAACTCAAATTCAGGAAATATAAGAGAGACCTTTTTTCTGAATCAGCTTAGAGTAAAGTATGATGTAATAGTATCCCCTGTAGCTGATTTCCTTATTGGTGACTATACATTTGACGTAGGCGGTAAAAATAAGGGATTGAAGCAAATCCGAGGTATTGATAAAGCTTTTATCGTAAAAGATGACATTGAAATGGGATACTTGAACACGATACCTCTCTGGCAGTTCGGCTTAACTTATTGATTATGTAATTTCCCTATCTTTACTTACCGATTTGGTGCTATTTCACTTCCTGATTTGGCAATGATTTACTTCTGATTTAAAATACACCATGAGATGAGAACAAACAATTTTTGCAACCTAGCAAAACAATTACAAAAAGTCTGCCCCATGCATCAAGACTAACATTTATTATCTAACTAAAAGTGAATAATACAACCCGAAACAGTATCTTTACACCCATTCATTGAAATGATAATTCTCCAAATCAAGTATCAATATCTGTATCCTATTTGTACCACAAAATCACAATTCACTGACAATCAGTATTAGTTATTTTCGAAGAAGCGATCTGTCTGTCGCGTAATTTGGAATTAAAAATTGTTGCTAAGAAATATTTTAAAAGAGCAATTCGAGTTTGTGCAAATAACACCTGATTTTATTTTGTTTGGTGCAAAATTGAATGCTTATTTTAAAGCATCTAGTTATGAACGTCATTTGTAATTCTACCCGGATATCAAATAACACTGGTAATTCAAAACTTTGTGTGCAAATTGTGTGCAAATAAAAAGAGGTTACAACTTATAACAGTCGTAACCTCTTGATTTATAGTAGCGAGAGCCGGGCATGATCCGGCGACCTCATGATTATGAATCATGCGCTCTAACCAGCTGAGCTACCTCGCCATAATATTTTGAACGGACAAAATGAATTTTTTTGTGTTCATTTTTGCGGTTGCAAATATAGTACTTTATTCTTTCGATGATATGAAGTGCGGAAAAAAAACAGGAAAATCTTCAAATGCGTTTTTATCCAGTGAATTACTTTGAAAATCCTGTGGACGATTGTTTGTAGTACATTTAATGCTAATCGTTCTGAGCCAGCAAGCCGATATTAGAACATTATATGGATAAACAGATAATAGCTCGTTTAGTTTTGAATGATTTCCCTGTTTTTTAACCTTGTTTTTTGTGTATAAATACATATATTGCAAAAAATCAAAAAAGACCTATGACTGGGAAAAAACAAATTCGGTTGGAATACATCATTAACTGTTCGCCCAAGGTGTTGTTTAACAGGTTAAGTACCGCAGCTGGATTAACTGAGTGGTTTGCTGATGATGTTAGAGTAAAAGGTAATCTGTTTACATTTATTTGGGGTAGAACAAGTCAGAGCGCTGAAAAAATTATTCATCGGGAAAATAAGTTGGTTAGGTATCAATGGCTTGGTGATGAATTTGATAAAGAAGATTCGTTTTTCGAGTTTTTTATTAATCAGGATGATTTGACTAATGATACCTCACTTACAATTATCGATTTTACTGAAGAAGATGAAGAGAAAGAAACGAAGAGCCTTTGGGATACCCAAATCGCAAAGTTGAAACATTTACTAGGTTCATAATACAGTTTATGTATCTGTATTTCTTCTTCAATTCCTCGTTGTTGATAGAAAATCACTTCTCCATTGCTGGACATTGTTCCGTGACCTGTTTCTATTTAAAAGAAGTACAGCGGGTCAAGCAATTTTTCCCATTTTTACACACTTTTTATATTCGCCTTACATTAAAATAATTTTGAAGTAGGGTTATAGCCTTTATAATTCTTCAAAATACCTTAGTTTTGTATTCGATTTTTTTGAATACTAAGCAAACCACAGGAATGAAGCGACTTCATAAGTTTGTTATCAAAAGTTTTCTTGGTCCTTTTTTTATGACCTTTTTCATTTGTGTTTTTGTACTTCTGATGCAATTTGTATGGAAGTATATCGATGAATTTGTAGGTAAAGGTTTAGAGTGGACGATCGTTGTCGAATTGTTGTCGTATGCCGCATTTGGTTTATTACCACTAGCATTTCCTCTTGCTATGTTACTGGCCTCAATTATGACCTTTGGAAACCTGGGCGAGAATTACGAATTAGTGGCCATGAAGGCTTCAGGAATTTCTTTGTTCCGGATAATGCGCCCTTTATTGGTCTTGGCGATTGGCATGACATTGATTGCTTTTTATTTTTCAAATAATATTCTTCCTAAAACCAATTTGAAATTTTATTCGCTGATGTTTAGTGTGAGGCAGCAAAAACCAGAGATGGTTGTTAAAGAAGGAGTATTTAGTAACGACCTTGGAAATTACAGCATTAAAGTGGAACGAAAAGGAAAGAATAATAACATGTTATATGATGTTATGATTTATGATCATTCTGAAGATCGTGGAAATGTAAATGTTTCAGTGGCCGATTCAGGAAAAATGGAAGTAACAAAAGATAAAAAGTTTATGACCGTTACTTTGTTTAACGGTCAAAGTTATACTGAAAGACAGGAGAGAGGATCGAGTGCTGATCGTCGGTTTCCGTTCGAACGACAATCCTTTCAGAAAGAAGTGATTAATATCAGCATGAAAGATTTCGAATTTAACCGGATTGATGAAAAACGTTATTCAGGTGTTTCGAAGATGATGAATTTATCTCAGCTTGAGAAAGTTGGCGATTCAACTTTTTATGATTATAGATTTCGGCTCTGGAGATACTTATCGATGTTCAATTATATCGCTGATGTAAATCGGCAGATTGCCTGGTTGTCAAATCCGGTTGATTCACTTAGGAAAAATCCGAATATTAAGCCGGTTCATGATGTTGATTTTGATAAAACTTTTGCTTCATTAAGTCCTTTGGAAAAACAAGAACTTTATCAGAAAGTAATAGGATATGTCCGGGCTAATTCACAATCGATTAGCGAACGGCTTGACGAAATGTATAACCGGAAAAAGGGGATTAACAGCTATGCTATGGAATGGCATAGAAAGTTTACCCTTTCGTTTGCCTGTTTAATCTTCTTTTTTATTGGCGCTCCGCTTGGTGCTATTATTCGGAAAGGCGGACTTGGAATGCCTGTGGTTGTCTCTATTTTGCTTTTTATATCCTATTATATCATAATGATTATGGGAGAGAAGGTTGCACGGGAAGATGCATGGACAATGGTTAGCGGAATGTGGTTGGCCTCGGCTGTATTCTTGCCGCTGGGTATCTGGCTTACCTACAAAGCTGCAACCGACTCTGGGGTCATGAATATGGAAAGTTATCAGGCCTTATTAAAGAAGATTACAGCTTTAAGTTTATTTAAAAGGAGTAAAACTGAATCATAACCAATGCGAATACTTCAATTGATGAATAAGGTCCCCTGGCCCCCGAAAGATGGTGGAGCAATTGCTTGTTTAAACATGACAAAGGGTTTTTCGATGCTTGGGCACGAAGTTACTGTACTAAGTATGAACACTTCAAAACATCATATTCGCATTAAAGATATGTCTGCTGACCTTCGGAGTAAAGCCGATTTTAGGTTTGTAGAGGTCCCTGCATCCATCAACTGGCTTGAGGCAGTGTTTAATCTTCTGTTTTCCAGGTTGCCATACAACGCACAGCGATTTATTTCAGATGATTTCAGTAACGAACTTGCTAAACTCCTGCATGAAAAAACTTTTGATGTTGTGCAACTCGAAGGGCTTTATCTGTGCCCGTATATTCCGGTTATACGAAAATATTCGGATGCTTTAATCGCGTACCGTGCCCACAATATTGAATACGAAATTTGGGAACGAACCGCTATTTTATCAGATGGACTTCGCTCAAAATACCTGAAAAACCTGTCGAAACGTATTAAACGTTTTGAAGAAAGCTATCTTAACACGTACGACTTGCTTGTTCCAATTACCGATCGCGATGGGGAGATTCTTGATAAACTGGGAAATACAAAACCCAAACATACTTCACAAACAGGTATCGACTTTGCGTCACTTGTGCCTACGGCTAAAAAGCTCGAATTTCCTTCCCTTTTTCATATAGGTGCTTTGGATTGGGCCCCTAATCAGGAAGGGTTAATTTGGTTTTTTGATCATTGCTGGGGTAAGATCCGTGAAAGATGCCCTGATGTGAAGTTCTACCTGGCCGGAAGAAATGCTCCTGATTGGTTTGAACGGAAAATAAAACGTTCGGGTGTTGAGTATTTAGGCGAAATTAATGACGCCTACGATTTTATTAATTCGAAGGCAATTATGGTTGTTCCGCTTTTCTCGGGAAGTGGTATGCGGATTAAAATTATTGAAGGAATGTCGCTTGGCAAACCTATTGTAACAACTGAAATTGGCACTGAAGGTATTCCAACAACGAATGGTGAGAATATTATGATTGCCAACGATGCCGTTCAGTTTGTTGAAGAGGTTGTTAATTTGGTTAACGATCGCGAATTGGCAAGCCGTATTGGTAAAAATGCCATCGGATTTATTCAGGAAAAGTTTGATAACTTATCTCAGGCAGAAGCGCTTATCGAATTCTATAAAAAGCATTGATCGTTTTGAAAATAGCATTTTGGATATTGCTTTTGATCGTTTTTTTTACTTTCGCAGGATATGCCATTTTGCTTGTTCTCATTTTGTTTTTCAAAAGGCTCTTTGCCTCGGAAAAGCTTGTCGGAAAAGTGCAGGATGCAGAATTACCTCAGGTTTGCATGTTTATGGCTGCTTACAATGAGCGCAATTATGTTGACGCTAAAGTATCCAATTTGCTTGAATTGAACTACCCCACTGATAAAATACAGTTTTTGTGGATTACCGATGGTTCTGATGACGGAACTCCTGAATTACTTGGAAAATATTCGCAAATGGAAGTTCATCACCTTTCGGAACGGAGAGGAAAAATTCATGCAATGAATCGCGGAATGCAGTTTGTAAAAGCTCCAATTGTAATTTTTTCTGATACTAATACATCTCTTTGTAAAGATGCGGTCCGGGTTATTGTTAATACTTTTAATGATCCAGCAGTCGGTTGTATTGCCGGAGAAAAACGTATAATAAACCTGGAAGCTGATGATGCGGCAGGCTCGGGCGAAAATATGTACTGGAAAATTGAATCGTGGATAAAACGGTTGGATAGTGAGCTTAACTCTACTGTTGGCGCTGTTGGAGAGTTGTTTGCTATCCGAACAGAACTGTTTACTGAGGTTGAAGATGACACCATTCTCGATGATTTTGTTATTTCACTTCGCATTGCTGAAAAAGGTTACCGTATAGCATATACACCAAATGCTTATGCTATCGAAACAGCATCAGTAAATGTATCGGAAGAGTTAAAACGGAAAGTTCGTATTGCAGCCGGAGGGCTTCAAACCATTGGCAGGTTAAAAAGTTTACTGAATCCTTTCAGGTTCGGTTGGCTTTCGTTTCAGTACATTTCGCACAAGGTTTTGCGTTGGACAATTGCTCCAATTGCTGTATTCAGTCTTTTATTTGTTAATTCTTTTATAATCATTAAATCAAACGGAGAACCTTTCTGCTTTTATGTGCTATTCTTTTATTTCCAGATTGTTATGTATCTTTTAGCACTGGTGGGCTGGTTTTTTGAACAGAACAAAATACGGTTTAAGTTATTATTTATCCCATTCTATTTTGTAATGATGAACTACGCCTCTATTAAAGGAATGATCCGTTTTTTCAAAGGAAAACAGTCTGTGAATTGGGAAAAATCAAAAAGGGCGTAACTTTCTTTTTGTATCCAGGCTCAATTATTTTAGTTAGTTTAGCGGCATTATTCGAAAAAAGTTCTACAGATGAGCGATATTAAATTAAATACTATACCCGAAGCTGTTGAAGCTATTCGGAACGGCGAAATCATTATTGTTGTTGATGATGAAGATCGTGAAAATGAAGGCGATTTTATTGCTGCAGCCGAAAAAGTCTCTCCTGAAATGGTGAATTTCATGACTTTGTATGGCCGTGGTTTACTTTGTGCTCCGCTAACCGAGGAGCGATGCGATGAGTTGGAACTTGATCTGATGGTAGGGAAAAACACTTCGTCGCACGAAACCCCATTTACAGTTTCTGTCGATTTGTTGGGGTACGGATGTACAACAGGTATTTCGACTAGCGACAGGGCCAAAACGTTGAATGCTTTGGCAAATCCCAATATTAAACCCGAAGAACTTGGTCGCCCGGGACATATTTTCCCGTTAAGAGCCCGGTCGCGTGGTGTTTTGCGTCGGGCCGGTCATACCGAAGCAGCCGTTGATTTAGCCCGAATGGCTGGTTTAACTCCCGCCGGAGTTCTTATCGAGATCATGAACGAAGACGGAACGATGTCGCGACTTCCTGAGCTGATGAAATTGGCCGGGCATTTCAATCTGAAACTGGTTTCAATCAAAGACCTGATTAATTATAGAATTCAAAGTGAGAGTTTGATTGAACGTGGAGAAGAAGTTTTTTTACCAACCAAACACGGAAAATTCAGAATTATTCCATTCCGTCAGCTATCAAATGGGAATGAACACATAGCTCTGGTCAAAGGTGAATGGACCCCGGATGAACCTGTTTTGGTGAGAGTTCATTCTTCTTGTATGACTGGTGATATTTTTGGCTCAATGCGTTGTGAATGTGGCGAGCAACTCGATTATGCTTTGGATATGATTGAACGAGAAGGTAAAGGTGTTTTAGTTTATATGCAACAGGAAGGTCGTGGAATTGGACTTATGAATAAAATTGCTGCGTATAAACTTCAGGATCAGGGATTGGATACTATTGATGCTAACTTACACTTAGGTTTTGATGCCGATGAGCGTGATTATGGTGTTGGCGCACAGATACTTCGTAATCTAGGTGTCGCCAAAATGCGATTGCTGACAAACAATCCGGTTAAGCGGGTTGGCCTGGAAGGATTTGGCCTGGAAGTTATTTCAACAGTCAATATCGAGATTGAACCCAACGAGTTTAACCAGTCTTATTTAAAAACTAAACGCGACCGGATGGGTCATTTCCTGAAAAAGTTTAAATATTAAACGATGGGAATGTTCGATAACCTTTTTGATTCAGGCTTTGGACCTAAACTTGAAGAAGGAGTTGATTATTATATGAGCCCCGAAGGCTACCGTATTATGACTGAATTTTACCTGGTGAAACGCGGCTACTGTTGTTCTAATGGATGTCGTCATTGTCCGTATTCGCCAAAGGCCACAAAAGGGAATACCAAATTAAGGCCCGAAATTGAAGTAAAGTACAGAAAATAAATAAAGGTAAACAAAAAAGCCGGAAGTCATAGTAAAACTGATTCCGGCTTTTTTTACAATAGTTAAGGTTAACTGTAATTATTCAATCGTAGAAACAACACTGTTTTCAACTCCGAAGCTGTTAACTACAAAACCATCAGCTTGTGCTTCATTTTTCCAGGCATTGCCATCAATTAAGTAGCGAAACTGATATTCTTTTCCTGTTTCAAGTTCGAGTATGGCAGTAAAATCGTTTGATTTTAAAGCAGTCATTGGTTCAATAGACTCGTCCCAATTATTAAAGTCGCCCAACAACTGAACTTTTGTTGCACCCTCAGCTTCAGTTGCTTCCAAACGGAAGGTTACCTTACATACGGGTTTCGATTTTAGAAATTGCTTTTTCAGGCTCATAGTAAAATGATTTTAGTTTAAAGTCAATATTGACACGACAAAAATAAATTATTCATTTTAGTTGGAATTCTCTAACTTGTTGTATGCAAATTATTTAGCAATATTTTGATAATTAATTAACTTTGATTAATTATAAATATTTGATATTCAGATATTTGACAATGCACCTCTTTTATTAATCAATGGTTAAGCATTTCATTTTCAGCTAGCTAAAATCAGCTTTATTGACTGTCTGTTTTTGAAAATTTGGGTCACTTAGTTTGTTTGTATACCTTATCTTTGCAGAAAAAAGCAATGCATCCAAAACAAATTCGAATTGTATTTATGGGAACTCCCGACTTTGCAGTTGAGAGTTTGAAAGCTTTGGTTGAAAATGATTACAATGTTGTTGGTGTTATTACTGCTCCTGATAAGCCAGCTGGACGCGGGCAGCAAATCAGCGAATCGGCAGTAAAAAAATACGCTATGCAACAAAACTTACCGATACTCCAACCTGAGAAATTAAAAGATGCTGGCTTTATTGCTAAACTGAAAAGTTTGAAGGCCGACCTGCAAATAGTTGTTGCCTTTCGGATGTTACCCGAGATTGTATGGCGTATGCCGCATCTTGGAACTTTCAACCTTCATGGCTCGTTATTACCCCAGTATAGAGGGGCTGCACCATTAAACTGGGCAATTATCAATGGGGAAAAAGAGACTGGTGTAACTACTTTCCTTCTTTCGCATGAAATCGATACGGGTAAAATCATGTTTCAGGAGAAAATTGAAATTGGCGATAACGATACCGTGGGTATAATTCACGATCGTTTAATGGAAATTGGGGCAAAGCTTGTTTTAAAAACCGTTGATGAACTGGCCGCCGGTTGTGTGGTTGCTGTAGAACAGGATCATTTGATTCAGGAAAACGGGAACATTAAACATGCCCCTAAAATATTTAAAGATGATTGTCGAATCGATTGGTCGAAAGATATTGAAACCGTCAGGAACCTGATACGTGGTTTGTCGCCTTATCCTGGCGCGTGGACGGAGTTGTCCCACAAAGAAAAGAATGAGGTACTTACAGCCAAAATATTCGAAGTAACGCGCGATTATAGTTTGACGGCTGCACCGGGTAGTATGCTTACCGATGGGAAGAAATACCTGAAAATTGCCTGCCCCGATGGTTGGCTTTCAGTTACCGATGTCCAACTTTCAGGAAAGAAACGGATGAAAATTGACGAATTACTTCGTGGTTTTCATGACCTGGATAATTGGATAGTAAGGATGTGAGGAAAAATAACGAAGTTAGAAGTCAGAAGATTGGAAATGATATTTGTTTTTGTCTTCTGACTTCTAGCTTTAAACTTATTTTTTGCTTTTGAAACTCACAATCAGAAAATACACAATAAATCCACAGGAAATAGCTACTAATTCAATTCCAAACGGAAGGAAGCTATCCATAAAATTGTGCATCGATTCCCAATTGTTGTAGCTTGGGCTGATTTGATCGATAATAATAAATCCGAGTCCGGCAAAGAAGGCTACCAATCCCCATTTTAGCGAAGGATATTTGTTTGCTTCCTGGTTTTCAGGTGATCCTGTAGCAACTTTTTGGTCTAATATTCCGGCATTATCAAAGTGACCAGCTTTGATGATTTTCCGCTTCAGCAAAAAATCTGTAAAATTCTTCACAATCAAAAAAATCATGTAAAAAATTACGGCTGCCATTAAAACGTCTCTCATAATTTCTGTTTTTGTGTTTGCTAGAGTTGACAGCATATCAATTGGAAATGTTGCAGCCAGGGATTAATTTTTTCGTAGAAAATAATCGAACTTTATGCAACATTTTTGACTGAGATACTGTCAAACCACGTGTATGAACGATGCAGAATTAATAAGTCAGGTTTTAAAAGGGAATACAAATGCTTTTACGTTTTTGGTAAATCGCTACCAAAAGTTGGTTGTTCATATTACCGGACGATTAATACAGCGTCAGGATGAGTTGGAAGACGTATGTCAGGAGGTGTTTTTGAAAGTTTATCAGAACCTGGGGAAATACCGTAACGAATGTAAATTGTCGACATGGATAGCTACAATCGCGTACAACACTAGTATTAACTACCTGAGAAAGTTCAAAAAAGGAGATACAATAAGTTCGGATGAATTACCTTTTGCATCTAATATTTCGGATAACAATAAGGCAATTGATTTTGAACGAACTGATTTGCATCAGTATGTAAGGACTTTAATTGATTTGCTTCCGGTTCAGTATCGTACTGTTTTAACATTATTTCATCTTGAAGAGTTTTCGTATCAGGAGATTGAGCAAATTACCGGTATGCCCGAAGGTACAGTGAAAAGTTATCTTTTTAGGGCAAAAGCGCTTTTAAAAGAAAAACTTAAATTTGTGGTTGACGAGAGTAGCCTAAAAAACGTAAAGGAGATTACGCATGAATAAAGAATATCTTGATCAGGTTTTGGAAAAATCGCTGAGTTCTGACCCTGGATTTATATTACCTGCTGATTTCGCAAGCAAAGTAACTCAAACTATTGTCCGCCGAGAACAATGGAAAGTAGATTTGCGTGAATATCTTTTATATAGCGGAGTGACTTTAGGTTTGGTAGCTTTAGTGAGTGGATTCTATTTTTTCATCGATCAAAATAATGTAACCCAGGCCGTCAGTTTTCTCAAGGAGCACTGGATATCCGTTGCTATAATTTTACTATTACTGAATTTTATATTTTTTACCGACAAAGTCTTACTCCGTCTGCTTTTTATTCGCTGGAACCTGAAAGGGTAGTATTCAGTAATCAGTCTTGGAATACAGAATTGTTGGCATATTAGTCAAAAATAGTTGGTAAAAAGCGTTGGAAGGCTTGCCAATATTGATAATACAGGAAGTTTGATGAACTTGGTTTCATCAAACTTTTTATGTTTATGAAAAAATCAAAAAAAACGTTGTTGGGCGTGTGGTTATAGCGATGTCATTCGATGGGGAAAACAAAACGGGAAGCAACGTTTCAAGTGTAAAAGATGTGGTATTTTTCTAACTGAAAACCGACCAGAACAGCGTATCCAGAACAGGTTTGTGTGGTTTCGAAAATGGATAATTGAACGTCAGACTTATCAGATTTTGAGCAGGGAAAGTGGGCTGTCCCAGGCCACGCTTCAACGAACATTTTACCATTTCCTGGAGCAAGCCCCCTTGGTAAAAATAATAAAGCGAGAGCGTGTTCATTTACGGATCGATGCCACCTATTTTGCACAATTCTGTTTGGTTTGTTATCAGGACGATTTTGACGGTTATACCCAGTTGCTTCGCTTTACAGATGGGGAACATTACGAGGAAATCAAAGAAGATCTGGCCAACTTACTCAAGCTTGGAATCCAAATTGAAAGCATCACCACCGACGGCCATAAAAGCATTTTAAAAGCAATAAAGAAGTCAGTTCCGGAAGCTATTGTTCAGCGCTGTCTGGTTCATATCCAGCGCATGTGTCTGCTGTGGTTAACTCAGTATCCCAAACATCAGGCAGGCCAGGAACTGCGCAAATTGGTACTATTGATTCTTCGGATTAAATCAGAAAATGACCGGATTTACTGGACAAGAGAGTTTCTAAAATGGCATGAATCACACAAAGATTATTTGAACGAAAAAACATACAACACCGAAACCGGAAGGTATTGGTACACCCATAAACTGCTTCGCCGTTCATATACAACCATCAAACGGGCTTTGCCCAACATGTTCCATTACTTGTCAAACCCCGATATTCCCAAGACCACAAACGGGATAGAAGGATACTTCAGTCACCTGAAAAACCACCTGGATATCCATCGCGGGTTGACGGTAAAACACCGAATAAACTTCATCAAATGGTACATCTATTTTACAAACAAAAAATGAGTTTTTTAGCCATCAGGCATACCAGTAATAACAAGAAAAGGGCAGCCTAGATGACTACCCTTGTATTACTGTTTATGCATTAATCGTATTGCTGGCAGGTTGATCTCCACCAGAGCCTGCTTCCTCTTCCGATTAACAGCGTGGAGTTTACCAATTATTTTCCTAAAAATCACCAACTATTTTTGACCACATTGCCGAATTGTTGCAGAAGAATTCGTAAGGCGCAATGTTTTGCGACTGCAAACTGCGACTGGCAACTAGCTTCTCCTTGGTCGTTTGCTATGCAAATATATTACCTGGCCTATAGCTGGTTCGTCGCCAAATTTCATTCTGTTTCGTTTAAGCAAAGGCTTAAGTTGGATTCCATATAATTGTGAGATATAGTGCATGGTGTCGCCATTCTCTGTAATATGCCGGGGGTGTTGTTTATTTGCTTTACGGTACTTTTTCTGAATGTATAGAATTTCACCAGGTCTTGGTTGACGTCCTTTCCCAAAATCGTTGTAAGTGTATAATTCCCAGTCCTTTAGTTTGTATAGTCTGGATAAGCTTTCATAAGTATCGCCTTGCGCAACAACAATTGTATGTAAGCCATTTCTCATTTCAATGCGTCGCACAGCCTTTTGAATGTCAGTATTCATTGGCTTTTTCTCATGGCGGGTTTTATCGGGTTCATTAATTAATGCAGTAATCTGGCGGTTGTCTCCATATTCGTCATAAACAAATAGCTTAAAATCTTCAATGATTTTTATAAGCCGTTCAGCATAAGTTGGATCAGTGGCATAACCAGCCTGTTTAAGTCCTTTGGCCCAGCCAATATAGTCTTTGGGATCGAGTTTAAACAAAAAGCTATAACGGGTACTATTCATCAGGAAATTGCTATGATCGATGTATGATTCTTCGGCATGGGCGTATTTTCTGAAACATTCGTGCCTGGCATCGTCGTCATGGTATATTTTTTTACCTCTCCAATCGCTTTTACATTTTATCCCAAAATGATTGTTGCCATCGGTAGCTAAAATACTTTTACCATTTTGCGATTCCCAACAGCCCTGTGCTAAAGTAATACTTGCCGGAATTCCGCTTCTTTCCATTTCAGCTATTGCAAGAAGGTAATATTTCTTAATGTATTCGGCTCTTTCCGCTTGGTTAGGTTGAGCAAATCCTGAAATGAAAAACAAAACGAAAAGAAAAGGTAAAATTAGTCTGATCATGATTATTGCTTAGTATCTTTTACAAAAATAGAAAAATGTTATAAGTTGTTCCCATTGTTAAATAATTAGTATTAACGTACATTTGAAGCAAACTGTTTACACATGAAAACGACGGAAATAAAAATATTAGTACGCGAGTTCGATAATATTGAAGAACTTTCGTCTGATGAACAACATTTACTTCTGGAAGCCAGGAGGATAACACAACAAGCTTATGCTCCGTATTCCGGTTTTCATGTGGGGGCTGCTGTTTTGCTCTATAACGGACAGATTGTAACCGGGAATAATCAGGAAAATTCAGCATATCCATCTGGTTTGTGTGCCGAACGGGTTACTTTGTTTTATGCCAATGCTAACTTCCCTGAGTCGGCTGTGAAAGCAATTGCCATTTCGGCTGCAAAAAACGGTGTATTGGTAAACGAACCTGTGAAACCTTGCGGCGGTTGCAGGCAAGCGCTGGCTGAAGCGGAAGCCAGGTTTGGAAAACCGATTCGTATTATTTTGGATGGGCAGGATTCTATTTTAATTTTAGATGGGATCGAAAGCCTTTTGCCCTTAAGTTTTTCAAAGAAGGCGCTTTAATCGAAATATTTATTGTTGGAAATGAGAAAGTTCAGAATTGGAATGATGATCTGCTGCTTGATAATTATTGTCGTTGAAATTATTCTCTTTCTGTTCACAGATTTAACCGGAGCCCAACGAATAGGTTCAGTTGTAACTACAATTGGTTTGATTTTGACAATTGTTTCTTTGGTAATCGGAGCCAGAAATGAAGAGAAACAAAAAACCACAGACTCAACGCTGTGAATCTGTGGCATTCTGTGAAACCTGTGTGTTTTAATTACAACAGTTTTACTGGATTTCGATCTGACGCGACCAATTTTCTTTGTATTCGGTCTTTTTAGGAAGTTCGATGGTTAAAACTCCATTTTTGTGTGTAGCCTTGATGTTGGCAATATCAACCTCCTTAGGAAGAGCAAATGAACGCTGGAACGACGAATACTTGAATTCAGAACGTACAACTTTCCCTTTTTCTTTTTCTTCTTTTTTGTCTTTCTTTTCAGAATAAACTACCAAATGATCGTTTTTCAGATCGATTTTGAAATCTTCTTTTTCAAGACCAGGAGCTGCGACTTCAATCTCAAACTTCTCGTTGTTTTCGAAAATATTTACAGCCGGAGTCGATTTCCAGGCTCCTTCTTCAACGAAATTGGGCAACAAATTCGAGTTAAAAAATTCGTCGAATAAATCTGGCAGGTTTCTGCTTCTAAATACTGGTAACATAGTTTAATCCTCCATTACTTTAAATTATACTTTTTTTGTTTTTTGTTTTCGGAAGTGTTTATTTCAAATCAGATACCAATGGCTATACTTTTGATATTGAATGCCATAAAGACATTTCGTGTGCCAATTTTTCCTAAATTGCTAAAGGCAAAATGACAATTTTTCAGAAGCAATTAACCTTTTAGGTTTCAAAAACCTTTAAGGTTTTACGATAAAAAGTTCTACCTTTACCCCGATATTTTACGCAATGGGGTGCCTTCCCGGGTTAAACCGGGGTAATTACAGGCTGAGATCATACCCACCGAACCTGATACGGATAATGCCGGCGAAGGGATGGCGAAAGTGGATACTTGCCTCATTGGTTATTCATTAACCATTAAAAGACAAAAATGAAACGGATTTTTTTAACATTGCTTTTGCAATGCATTGTATTTTGGGGATTTGCCCAATTTACACTCACCGGTACTGTGAAAAGTGAAAACGGTGAACGTTTAGCCGGAGCCAACCTGGCTATTTTAAACGGTTTCAACGGTACAATTACCGATGTAAACGGCCATTACCAGTTTAAGAACCTGAAGGTCGGAAGTTATCACATCGTTATTTCGTTTATCGGTTACGAAAAGCTGGAAAAAGATGTGAAACTTACTTCGAACCAAACGTTTGATGTTGTTTTGAAACAAGACAATATCCTTGCTGAAGAAGTACTTGTTTCTGCAACCAGGGCGAAGGCTAAAACGCCTTTTGCATATACAACGGTTGAAAAAGCTGAAATAAGAAGCAATAACATTGGGCAGGATATTCCATATTTGCTTGGACTAACTCCTTCGTTCGTTTCAACTTCCGATGCCGGGACAGGTGTTGGTTATACCAATTTCAGGATTCGCGGAACTGATTTGAACCGCATTAATGTTACTGTAAACGGAATTCCGATGAATGACGCCGAATCGCACGGAACATGGTGGGTTGATATTCCTGACATGGCATCGTCGACCGATAACATACAGGTTCAACGAGGAGTGGGAACTTCAACCAACGGCGCTGCTGCTTTTGGAGCAACAATTAATTTGCAAACAACTACAATTAATAAGGATGCTTATGCTGATTATAGTAGTTCTGCCGGATCATTTGGAACTTTAAAAAATTCGGTGAGTGTTGGCACCGGCCTGCTGAAAGGTAAATTCACGTTCGATGTCAGGCTCTCTCGTGTCAGCTCCGACGGTTTTATCGATCGCGCTTCGTCCGACCTGAAATCATATTTTCTTTCAGGAGGATATTTTACAAAAAACAGCATTTTGAAAGTAAATGTATTTTCGGGCTTTGAAGAAACTTACCAGGCATGGAATGGTGTACCATCTGTTCGCCTGAATAATGATTTGACTGGAATGCAGCGTTATGCCGATCATGGTTTCTATACACAAAAGCAAGCTGACGAAATGATTGCGTCGAATAGTCGCACATACAATTTATATACTTACAAAAATCAGGTCGATCATTATCAGCAGGATCATTACCAACTGTTGTTTTCGCATAAGTTATCCGAAATCTTCAATGTAAACCTGAATTTATTTTATACTCCCGGAAGAGGCTATTACGAAGAATACAAGGAAAACCAAAAACTGGAGGATTATTTGATAACTATGCCTGTAATTGGTGGAGAAACGATTAAACGATCGGATTTGATTCGGCGGAAATGGCTCGATAATGATTTTTATGGATTGACTTTTGCTATTCAACGCAACCTTGAAGGCAGCGAATTTACATTGGGCGGAGGTTACAATGTTTACGATGGCGATCATTTTGGCCGGGTGATTTGGGCCCGCAATGCTGGTAATTCGGAAATGGACCATGAATGGTACCGTGGAAATGGGTTGAAAAAGGATTTTAATGTATATGCTAAATATAATTACGATTTAGACGAAAACCTGAACCTTTTTGCCGATTTTCAATACCGTAAAATTGACTATTCTATTGATGGCGTTGATGATGATCTGCGCGACTTAACCCAGGAACACCACTTCGAATTTTTTAACCCAAAAGTTGGTTTAATTTATAAAATAGCTGACAATAAACAACTGTATGCAAATTTTGCCCGGGCCTATCGCGAGCCCAACCGTGATAATTATGTCGATGCTGATCCTCATGGAAAACAGCCAGTCGAGGAAATTTTAAATGATTTTGAATTGGGTTATAAATATCAATCATCGCGGTTGTCATTTGGTGCAAATACCTATTTCATGTATTACCAAAATCAGCTTATTTTGACTGGCGAAATTAACGATGTGGGTGCGCCAATCATGGTGAATGTTGATAAAAGTTACCGGGCCGGATTGGAATTGATGGCTGGCTATAAGTTTTCGGATAAACTGAAATGGGATTTAAACATGACCTTGAGCCAGAATAAAATCAAAGATTTTACAGAATATGTTGACGACTGGGATAATGGTGGGCAAGTTGCCAGTAAGTTGGGAACAACCGATCTGGCTTTTTCGCCCGATTTGATTACCAACAGCAGGTTGAGTTGGTTTGCTGCTAAAGGTTTAAATATTAGCTTACAATCTTATTCGGTTAGTAAGCAATTTGTCGACAACTCGTCGAGCAACGACCGGAAATTGGACGGTTATTTCCTGAATAACCTGAAGTTTACCTACAATGTAGCTCAAAAGTTTGCCAAAGAACTCAACCTGCATTTGATGATAAACAACTTGTTCGATGTTAAATACGAAAGCAATGCCTGGGTATATTCGTACATCTATAAGGGTGTGCGGTATAAAACCGACGGCTATTTCCCTCAGGCCGGAATCAATTTCATGGTGGGATTGAATGTGAAATTTTAACTTTCCGAAGCTATTGTATTGTCCGTTCGCTAAAGCGGAAAGGCAAAGGATATGCACTATTCTTTGCCGTCTGGCTTTAGCCGACGGACTTCATGTTTGTATCGTTTGCCAATATTTACAACTCGTTGCAATTGCTCAAGAGTGGATATGGTTAGTTTAAATGTCCTTTTTCCTGTATTCGGGTTGTGGTTCCGATGCTCTGTTATACGAAACGCTAAACAGAATCTCGTGGCAAGAGTTAATGTTTTTATGAAACGATTCAGGAAGTCGGGCCCAGTCAAACAGTTCAACGAGAATCGGAATATTGCTTTCGCGAATTTTTTCTTTCAAGTCCATCAACACATCCACCGGAAGTTTTTTTCGGTCAGGAGTAACAATTACCAAATCCAGGTCGCTGCCATCATGCGCAGTTCCTTTTACCCGGCTTCCATAAGCCCAGACCTCGATTGGAATAGAAACTTCAGAGAATATATCCAGCAATATTTGTTTGTATTTAGTTTTCAGAAGCATGGTTTTGTTGTTTAATCATTTCGGCAAGTTCAACCGAATCGGCAATAAACGCCGGAAGTAAAGCCAATGTTTCTTCAGCAAAATTAACGCCATAATCGTGGGCCGTATTGTTTCGGTTGTCGCGGTATTCAAGCCATCGTTGACAAGCTTCGTCGGTAATGAGGCTCCGCAAAACAGCATGTCTAAACAGATCCTTGAAATACAGCTTATCTACTTCTTTCGACGAATGAAAATATGGGTTAAGCACTTTGCGCAGCAATTTTCCGCTCTGTTCCAAAATAATCTCGAATTCTTTGATACATGCCGACCTGTATATTTCGTATTCTATCGTATCTAAATTCTCTTTGCTCAGCAATGTGTAGGCATTTTGCAAAGTTTTGATACAACGTTCGTAATATTCGGTATCTACAATCATAGTTAACGTCCGGTTTTTAAAAGCTTCGCTCATATTTCATCAGTCAAATATACTGTCTTTTGCAGTTAGTTTTTTTCGATTTTTTCGTCTCGCGTAAAATTACAGAGCCACTACCAGCTTCTTCTGTGTGGTTTAATAATTAAAGTCTTTCGGTTCGCCGTTTTTAACTCTTCCCTCCAGTATCTTTTTCCGGTAGATTTGAACAAGATCGTCATTGGCATATTCTTTTGCGATTTCGTCCGGCGATTTGTCTTTCGCGAATCCCAGGTCTTTCATCATCAGGTATTGGTCAAAAGCAAAGTCGAGCGCTTCCACAATTTTCGTGTTTCGGTACTCTTTCGCTGCCGCTAAAAGAGCATTGTCCCAGGTGAGGCTGCTTTTCAGATAAATTGGCCTGTCGGCAGTCAGTAAATATTCAATGGTTTGTTCCAGGTCATCAAAATTTGGACTCCGCTCATTTTTTTCGTCGTAATATTTGTGGTATTTGAAAAGAGCGCTGAAATATTTATCTTTTTCGAAATGCTCTGCGAAGGCGAAGAGTTCTTTTCCCCAACAAAAAAGAAAAGGTGGTGGTATTGTTGTATTTGTTTGGCGATTAGCTGTATCTACAGGCTTTCGCGAAATGTCGAGATAGAAGTCTTCTGCTGTTCCTTTGTGGTTGGGCAGAAGCAGAAGCATACGGGTGCCCATTCGAGTATCATAAAAGTCGTACCAATCGGGCATATCTTCCATATCGCCATGCTCATTATTTTTGGTTAGCGAATCGTAATCTTGCCACGAAATGTAGCGTTCATCAACTTCATCGTCTTCATCAAAGCGCAACAAATACTCTTTCATCAGCTCAAGCTCATGGCTTGTGATAGCTGGAATAAAGGGGCAAACCATGATATGTTTAGCCCAAAATTCAAAATCGTACGCAATATCAATTCCTTCAATATTAAGCTGTCCGGCCCGCCAACGAAGTTGCATATTGAACAATTTTTTCTGAAGGATCAGTTGAAGCATTTCTTCAGCTTTTGTCTGGTAATTCAGCTCTGAAACTTCTTTTTCGTGGTATTTGTTTGAATAAAATTCGTAACACTGTATCAAATGTATTTTTCTGGAAGCATAGGCTTTTATAAAGTCTTCGATGCTGTCGTCGCGGTAGTTTTTGAAATATTCCCTGGCTGTTTCCGAGTTTTTCAACTCTTCATAAAATTCTTGTTCGAGTTGCTTAAAATACTGTTGTCGTTCATCGGTATTGGTGGGTAGCAATGCTTTGTTGTATTTAAAATTGTCGAAGTTCATCATGATCGGGAATTTAAAGGGTTTTAAATGGGTTGGGTTTATTTATTAGTGCCGCACGATTGCTCGCTGCGTCATTACCTAACAACTATTTGTTTCCGCGAGATACAATTGCGCGGTAGCTATAAACGGATACAAATCCTTCGTTAAAAAGGTAACGATTGCAAATCGTTACCAGTGGCTGCGAACTTTTGCATATCCGAAAGAGCAGGGCAACTAAAATATTTTTTAATATCCGATGTTCGGCACATTACCTATAACTAGTTTATAATTCTGATAAAATTAGACTTAGCCATCCCATTTTGAATGTATTGGTCTGATTCGTGTCAGACAATCTATTTTTATCTTTTTTGATAAATATAAAAAAAGCAAACCAATAAATTGGCAAAGAGAGACTTAGTTTTTTGTCGATCAGTAGCTTTTGCCGCCCTTTTTTACCCCTGACAGGGTTTTAAACCCTGTCAGGGGTAGTGTGGCTGCGCCAACAATTTTTGTATTTCACTTCTGTCACCTTTTATACCCCCGACAGGGTTCCGAACCCTGTCGGGGGTATAAAAGGTGCAGTTAAATATCCAACCACCGTTCAATTCGTTCCACTTCAACTTTCTGGTCGTGCATGTATTTGAAGTTAGCCTGATTGTCGAACCAACCCATCACCTGTTCGCGGTGTAGTTTGGTCGGTTTTACCGAAACGCAGGTTAAATAGCTGCTCCACGGATATTCCATCGGGTGACTGCAAAAACCATGATGCACCGGGTTGTTGTGTATATACAGAATAACCTGTTTCAAATATCCTTCGTTGTCGATCAGTTTTCGTTTAAAAGGTCGTTCGAAAAGGCTGCCGTGGCGCCCGGTGCGTTTATTGAAAGCTTGCGCATAAGAATTAAATAGCTTCGAAAATTGTAGTGACGCATTACCTCCGACAGGGTTACAAACCCTGTCGGAGGTGGATTCGAAACCAGTCGGGTGTATAGCGGCTGCAACCTCCGTCTCCTCTTTCAAACGAACTAAAAAGTGAAAGTGGTTCGGCATCAGCACCCAGGCATAAGTATCGGCCACCAGAGAAATGTACTTGTCGTACAAACTCAGGAAATACTCGTAATTGTCAGGTTCTGTAAACAAATTACAACTATCGATCCCCCGGTTATAGATGTGGTAAAAGTTCCCGGGGATTAATGGTTCAATTCGCTGCATAATAGTTTATAATCAGTGTATTTTTACTCCCCCCCTGACAGGGTTCCGAACCCTGTCGGGGGTGTCGTTTCAGCGCCAACAATTTTTGTATTTCACTTTTAGCCGTCTTTTTCGCCTCAAGAAATTTCTATTTGGGTTTTTGGGCGGCTTTTCCGGCTTAAAGAAATTTCTTCATCGCAGAAAATTTGTTTTTCTGGCTTCGAGAAATTTCTTCGCGGGTAAAAATCCTTTTTTCAGCGTTTAGAAATTTCTTCATCGGAGAAAAAGTGTATTAAACGGCTTCACGAAATTTCTTGAAGTTGTTTAGGCGATTCTTCTGCTTTCGAGAAATTTATCAGGCTGGTTTGGCCGTTTCATCGTCCGGTTCGTTTTTTCCGTTCGTCTTTATTGCCGGAAACATCCTGTTTGCAAACGTTTTCCCAAATTTGGCGCTTGCCGCGTAAATATTTTGCTCGTATTGACGGGTTAAATTCACTTTGGCAATTGCTTCGAGGGCTTCGGCCATTTTTTCGGCTGTTATTGCGGCTTTTAGTTCATCAATTGCCGATTTGCTGTTATCAACGGCAGCCTGAAGTTCGCTGACGTGTTCGGCCAGCGGGTGCCCTCCGCCTAAACTTTGGATACTAAGAATGAGTTTTTCAACCAGCGTAGGCTCAGTTTCAACAGGCGCATAAATAAATGGTGAAATTCCTTCAGGAAACAGCAGAGTAGTTAAAGGAATCCCGGGATGATCACGGTCGTATTTTTTGCAGGCTTCGTGCAAATCGCGTACTTTGTCGTCGAGCGATACATCGGTAAACGCCAGTAAATCGCGTTTATATTCGGTTTCTTCGGTAGCTTTCAGGGCATCAGCTACTTTTGCGGCCAGTTCGTTGTAGAAAGGCTCGATAACTATTACCAGTTCTTCTGCTCCTTTAATTTGGCGTGCGAGGCGAATGTGTCGTTTCACAATACTCAGGTGCACATTGGTCGAGTGTCGTTCGTAAAGTTGTTGTGCCATTTGGGTTTGTTTTAAAGATTAAAAATTAAATTTTTACTAATTTACAGAATATTGATCAAAAAAGCAGTCGAATTCCCGATTATTTAACGCTTGGTTTGACTAATATGCCTGTGAAATAGCTCAATCTCAGTGTTTACTGGGGTTTTGTGTGGTTCATTGATCAATAATTTAGACGGAGTAAAAATAACCGGGGCGGAATTTTGTCTGTTCACTAAAGCGGAACGGCAAAGGATATACGCTATCTCTTTACCATCTGGCTTTAGCTGACGGACTGTATTATTTCTTTCGTGTTTTGATCCCTTTGTGGCCAAATATCTCTCCGGGATCGTTTTTTGAAGTTAACTGAAGAATACTATGGCTAAAAACTGATGGCGTTCTATTTGTCCATCTCGCTCAGAATTTTTTCTACTTCTGCTTCGGTTTTATGCAATTTTTCTTTACAAATGGCTATTAGTGCCGATACACGGCTTACTTGTTCTGCCAGTTCGTCAACATCTAATTCTTCATTTTCAATTTTTTCAAGTATTTCTTCAATCTCGCCGATTGCTTCTTTGTACGTTACTTTTTTTGTTGCCATATTTTTTGAGTTCAAAGTTTCAAGTTCAAAGTTCCAAGTTGTTCGGTATTCAATATTGGTTATTCTTTATTTGATATTTTTTCAACAGTGCTTTCAACTGTTCCGTTGCTTAGTCTTGTCTCCAACCGGTCGCCTTCCGAAATTTGTTCAACCGATTTTACGATTTTTCCATTGAGCAAGGTCAGCGAATAGCCCCGTTTCAGTATGTTTTGCGGATCGACCAACCTGAGCTTTTCGCCAATTTGGTTCAGGTTTTTCTTTTCGTTTCTTATAATTCCGTTTGTTCTTATTTTCAATATTTGCTGAAATTGGGTCAATCGGTTTTCGGTTTTTAAAATGTGTTTTCGGAATGTGTAATCCAAGCTGTTTGCCGATTGTTCCAGCGCATGGTTTTGCATGGTGATGTACCGCGCGGTTAAGTTTTTGGTATCAACCGTTTGTTTTTTAAGCTCTGTTTTCTGGCTTTTCAGGAAACTTTCGGTTTGGTTTTTCAGTTGAATCCCGGCAATTTCCAATCGGTTATTTTGTTTGGCCACAAACTGGTTAACCAACAAATTAAGCTGATCGGCGGCATCCATAAGCCGATCTTTGTTAGCTTCCAATTGCTCATTCACCAGTTCCACGAAATGAGTTTCAAGCTCGTTTATCTGTTGTGCAAACTGTAAAGACCCCGAGATCAGGAATTCGGCCACGGCAGTTGGTGTTTTCATGCGGGTATGGGCAACCATATCGAGTACCGAGTCGTCCTTGTCGTGCCCAATACCGGTAATAATAGGCAATGGAAATTGCGCCGCATGAAATGCCAGCTCGTAGTTGTCGAAACAAGCCAGGTCAATTTGTGCGCCACCGCCGCGAATAATAACCACGGCATCGAAGAGGTTTTCGTACTCGTATATAAAATTGAGCGCATTGATTATACTTTTAGGCGCATCGGTTCCCTGCATAATGGCCGGAATCAGTTTGGTGTAGAAAACAAATTTGTGCTGATTTTTGTGCAGCTGATCTAAAAAATCCTGCAACCCGGCGGCGGTGGGAGAGGAGATTATGGCAATCCGTTGCGGGACCATTGGTAATTCAAGTTCCTTATTCATTTCAAATACGCCGTCTTCCTGGAGCTTTCGGATAATCTCCTGCCGTTGACGGGCCATGTCGCCCAGGGTATAAACCGGGTCGATGTCGCGGATATTCAGGCTAAACCCAAAAACTTCGTGGTATTCAACTTTGGCTTGCACCAATATTTTTAGTCCTTCAGAAAAAGTTTGTCCGGTGGTTGTTTCAAAGTAAGGCTTCAGCATCCTGAATGTGTACGACCAAATTGTAGCGCGACATCGGGCAATAACGTTGTCGGTACTGGCTTCCGTTTCAACCAGGTCGAGGTAGCAGTGGCCGCTTCGGTTCACAGTCATCTCGCTTATTTCGGCTTTCACCCAAACAGGTAGAGCAAACGTATCGTCCAAAACATTTTTTATCTGGCGTTGTAAATCGAATAGTGAAAATTGCTGCTCGTTCATTTTTTAAGTTTCAGGTTGCGAGATACGGGTTTCGGTGGTGTTTCCCGTAACTCGCAACTCGTAGTATTTATTTTTTACATGGCGTTCGTTTTTATTAATTTAAAATGTTCTTCTTTTTCGCCGGAATGAATTCGCATGATTAAAATGCCCTGAGGCAAGGTAGTAAGATTATTCAGAATTATACTTTCTGTTGAGGCGAAAGTTTTTTCCCATACACACATTCCGTTAATGGTATAAATGGAAATGGATAAGATATTGTTCGTAGAAATACCATTGTTTTTCAGGATAAAGTAATCTGAAAAAGGATTGGGATAGACTATCCATCCCGGTTCTGCTGAAATTGAGGCAGTACTTAAGTATTGGTTGGCTATTCCAAAATCAGGAATGCCATAACCCAGCAACGAATCGGGTTTGTTGTACTGGCTGGCCGATTCTTCTATGGCTAATTTGATTTGTTTGACTGTACAATATGGATTTGCCTGAAGCAAACATGCTCCCATTCCGGCTAAAACCGGCGAGGAAAAAGAAGTTCCGCTTGCAGCTCCAAGGATAAGATTACTTGTAACAAGGCAGGTTGAAACACCCATTGCTACTATATTGGGTTTTGTTGCTCCACCATAAGCAGGGCCATACGAACTGAAACTTGCCCTCAATCCGTTTTTATCGACTGCACCAACAGCAATTACATTGTCACCATCAGCCGGAGCAGTTATCTTCTTCCAGGTATTGGTCCCCTCGTTTCCGGCGCTGGCAAATACCAGTATTCCTTTTTGAAAAGCCATATTTGCTGCTTTGGTCACGCGGGTCGTTTTTCCGTTCAAATCGGAATATACATGGTTCATTTTTGCGTCGTTAAATTGGCTGTATCCAAGCGATGAATTAATAAGGTCCACGCCAAGGCTATCAGCATATTCGGCGGCTGCAACCCAATTGTCTTCTTCAATTAAATACTCCGACGAAACATCTTCCGTTCTAAATAAATAATAAGAAGCATCAGGGGCAGTTCCAATCAAGTTTCCGGGAATATTGCCGGCCATGCACGACAAAACGCTCGTCCCGTGGTAATTTTGGCTGTAAATATTTGATTTAGTGTCGACAAAATCACGAATTCCTAAAATTCGGTTTGAGTTTCGTAAACTATCGAATGCTGTAATTGTATTGGCATTGTAAAAACCTGCATCAAAAATCGCTATTTGGATGCCTTTCCCCCGGAATCCTAACTGGTGTAAATATTGTCCGTTTAGCTGTGTGAGCTGTGCCAGCGCATTGCCATATTGGGTAGGGTCGTAGGTATTGGATTCTTCCGAAGAAAATTTATTGATTACCGATTTCGTGACTGAGCCTGGTTTTGTGAGTTGAACCTGCGTGATAAATGAGATTTCTGCTATTTGTTTAATCAGGGTTGTGTCAGAGGTACTCACTGTAGCTCCATTCAACCATTTTGATGTGTGAACAATTTCGAGTCCTCTTTTTTTTAATGAATCCAGGTATATTTTTGATACTGGTAAATCGTTTTCGTCGATATTGATGTGTTGTTTCTGTCGTCGTTGTATTGCTCGGTTTGAAAGAAAAGCTTCTGGTTTATCAATCGAGAAAATAGTCCCTTTTTTATCTTTAAACTGTACCCAATATGTGTTTTTAGTTGTTGCCTGTACAATTAAAAATGGAGCAATCAACAAGATAAGCAATATAAAGACGATTTTGAGCTTCATTGACCACGATTTTGCATTAGCATCATGTATTCTTCAGGGTTTTGCATAAACTTTTCAGGATCGGGGATATTATGAGGGTTATAAAAAACAGATTGCGCTTTGTCTATACTATCCTGAATTTCAGGGTTTAAAAGTTTACCAAGATTGTATGTCAAGGTAAATAAATGTTTCCCGTTTTTGTCGAAATATTTCCAATCTTTATCTTTGGTATCGTTAGTATAATTTGCCTCTAATTCAATTGAACCTCCCGAGTACCAAGTTTTAAATGAGCCATTACGTTTTCCTTCGGTATAATAACATTCCAGGAAAATTTTACCATCCTGAAAATATGATTTGTATGGGCCATTCATCAGGTTGTTTTCCCAACTTGATTCTTCAAGTATTTCCCCTGTTTTGTAATAGCGTTTGGCAACTCCATGTTTTTGCCCATTCAGGTAAGTTTCTGTTGAGATGATTTTTCCGTCGGTCATATATTTCCATTCACCTGTCTTTTTCTGTCCATCATACATCCCCTGGGCAATTAGTTTGCCTTTTTCATCAAAAAGACGGGCTTCCGATTCGTTGCTCCCTTCTTTAAAATTCAATATAGCTTTTAGTTGACCATTTGAATGAAACCGTTTCATTTCGCCAACAGGTTTGTCATCTTTAAATGTTGCCTGATAGAGCAGCTTCCCTTCAACGTCTTTTTTTATCCAAACGCCCTGTTTTCGACCCTGCGTATCTGTCTGGTTTGTTTTGTCCTGGGCTACTACTCCTGCCGTAATAAAGAAAAATGCTATGACAAAAAGTTTGTTCATATTTTATATTTTTAACCGCAACTAAATTACTTATTTATTTGTCGGGGAAGTTATTTTATCTTTTCCTGATTTAGAAAATATAACGGATAAACATGGATAAAATTGACTCGATTAAGATAATTCGCACAACGAGCGAAAATTCCGATTTTGTAAGTTTAATTTCAGCGCTCGACGCCGATTTGTATCAGCGTAACGGCGAAGCCCAATTGAAATACCGTCGTTACAACAAGGTTGACATGATAAAAAATGTTGTAGTAATTTATGTGGAAGGAAAACCGGTAGGTTGTGGCGCTTTTAAAAAGTTTGATGAGGAATCGATTGAAGTAAAACGAATGTTTGTGTATCCCGAAATGCGGGGAAGACGACTGGCTGCCAGAATTCTTCAGGAACTTGAGGACTGGGCCATTGAGGAAGGCTACATCAAGGCTGTTCTTGAAACGGGGCACAAACAAACCGAAGCTATTCGTCTTTATACGGTTGCTGGTTATTCGCGAACTGAAAACTACGGGCAGTACATTGGGATGGACGAAAGCATTTGCTACCGAAAAGAGTTGAAATAAATCGGCACAACAAAAGCCCCGCCGGAAAATCCGACAGGGCTTATTATTTTTCTATAAACTAACGACTTTTTTCTGATCTCTCTATTTTACTTCTTCAAAGTCAACATCAGTTACTTCTCCATCTTGTTTATTGCTGCCGCCGGCATTAGCATGTTGTTGTCCAGCATCCTGAGGACCAGCTTGCTGTCCACCTGATTGTGCATTATACATTTCTTGCGATGCGGCCTGGAATACGGAATTCAATTCGGCAGTTGCAGCGTCAATTCCTGCAATATCCTGAGCGCTGTGTGCAGTTTTTAGTTTACCTAGCGCAGCTTCAATAGGGCCTTTCTTATCAGCTGGCAATTTGTCACCAAATTCTTTCAACTGCTTTTCAGTCTGGAAAATTAAGCTGTCAGCCTGGTTCAGTTTATCCACTTTCTCACGGGCAGCTTTATCTGCTGCTTCATTGGCGGCAGCCTCGTCGCGCATACGTTTGATTTCTGCATCACTTAACCCGGATGAAGCTTCGATACGGATCGACTGAGTTTTGCCTGTGGCTTTATCTTTTGCAGTTACATGCAAAATGCCATTGGCATCGATGTCGAAAGTAACTTCGATCTGTGGGATTCCACGCGGTGCTGGTGGAAGACCATCAAGGTGGAAACGGCCGATGGTTTTATTCCCCGATGCCATAGGGCGTTCACCCTGTAATACGTGGATTTCAACCGAGGGCTGATTGTCTGATGCTGTTGTAAATGTTTCCGTTTTCTTGGTCGGAATGGTTGTGTTCGATTCGATCAGGCGAGTCATTACGCCGCCCATAGTTTCGATACCTAACGAAAGCGGAGTAACATCGAGTAGCAAAACGTCTTTTACTTCACCGGTTAAAACACCACCCTGAATTGCAGCTCCAACAGCTACAACTTCATCAGGATTAACACCCTTTGAAGGAGTTTTTCCGAAGAACTGCTGTACTTTTTCCTGAATGGCCGGAATACGGGTTGATCCACCCACAAGGATAACTTCATCAATATCATTTGCTTTCATGCCTGCATTTTGTAAAGCTTTGGCACAAGGTCCGATTGTGGCCTGAATCAAACGGTCGCACAATTGTTCGAATTTGGCTCTGGTCAACGTTTTTACAAGGTGTTTTGGAATACCGTTAACCGGCATAATGTATGGCAGGTTGATTTCCGTTTGGGTTGAGCTCGATAATTCGATTTTTGCCTTTTCAGCAGCCTCTTTCAAACGCTGCAAAGCCATCGGGTCCTGACGCAAGTCGATGCCTTCGTCCTTCTTGAATTCGTCAGCCAGCCAATTGATGATTTCCTGGTCGAAGTCGTCACCACCAAGATGTGTATCACCATCAGTCGATTTTACTTCGAAAACGCCGTCGCCTAATTCGAGGATTGAAATATCGAAAGTACCGCCACCAAGGTCGAATACCGCAATTTTCATTTCCTTGTGCATTTTATCCAAACCGTAGGCCAAAGCGGCTGCAGTAGGTTCGTTGATGATGCGGCGAACATTCAAACCAGCAATTTCACCAGCTTCTTTAGTCGCCTGACGTTGTGAGTCGTTGAAGTATGCAGGGACAGTAATAACAGCTTCGGTAACTTCTTGGCCAAGATAATCTTCAGCAGTCTTCTTCATTTTCTGAAGTATCATAGCCGAAATTTCCTGAGGAGAATATTTACGATCTTCAATTACAACCCGTGGGGTATCGTTATCACCCTGCGATACAGAATAAGGCACACGTTTAATCTCGTTTGCAAGGTGGCTGTAATGTTCTCCCATAAACCTTTTGATGGAGTAAACAGTTTTTGTCGGGTTAGTAATAGCTTGACGTTTAGCTGGATCGCCAACTTTACGTTCGCCGTTCTCAACAAAGCCAACAATCGAGGGCGTTGTGCGTTTACCTTCGCTGTTTGGAATAACAACTGGTTCGTTACCTTCCATAACCGATACGCACGAGTTTGTGGTACCTAAGTCAATTCCAATAATTTTTCCCATTTTATAATTTTTTAAACTTATTAATTCATTTTTTTTGACACGCAGTTTTCTAAACAATCGGTATGCCACAAATTTGGCTAATTATGTTTTGGCAATTTTGGCATTTATTTATTTTGGCACAGCCACTGTTTTGACAGTTTCGGTGACAAAAAGGCACGAATCTGTTTACCTGGAGGGTAATATTTCATTAAAATAAATGTAATTTCAATCATATCAGTTTTCTATTTCTTTGTTATCTTCAGCCCATTAATAATACCTAACCAATGAAGCAAAAAACAAATCAAGATGTTCCACGTGAACGACTTTTATCGCTCGACGCCCTTCGAGGGTTTGACATGTTTTGGATTACAGGTGGCGGTTCTTTAGTTTATGCTCTTGAAAAATTTACCGGAGCTGAATGGATGAAGCCAATTGCTGAACAAATGGAGCATGTTCCCTGGGCTGGGTTTCATTTCGAAGACCTTATTTTCCCTTTGTTTATGTTTATAAGCGGAATAGCTATTCCTTTTGCTCTTATCTCGAAGATTGAAAAAGGTGTACCACAAGCTGAGATGGCGAAAAAAGCAATTAAGCGAGGTCTGGCACTTGTTGTAATCGGTTGGATATACAATGGCTTGTTTCAGAATTTGTTTAAAGACGGTAGTTTTGTCGAACACGTTCGTTTCCCGAGTGTTTTGGGGCAGATTGGGCTGGGCTACATGTTTGCTGCTTTGATTACTATTTACACCAAAACTATAAAGGAAAGATTATACTGGCTCGGAGGAATCATTCTTGGAATTGGCATTATTCAGCTTTTGATACCTGTGCCCGGTGTGGGAGCTGGTGTTTTAACACCTGAAGGTTGCATCAACGGTTATATTGATCGTATGTTGGTTCCGGGAAGGTTACATGGAAAAGTATTTGATCCTGAAGGTTTGTTGTGTATTGTTTCCGCTGTTTCGGTTACACTGATGGGTTCGTTTGCTGGCTATATTCTGCGCGACAAAAAAACGGAGCAACTGCAAAAAGTTAAATATTTGGCTTCGATTGGCGCAATAGCCATTGTTGTAGCACTGTTACTAAGTACTTTTTATCCGATCATTAAAGCTTGCTGGACTGACAGTTTCAATATTCTGACCAGCGGAATCGGCTTTTTACTGATTGCCTTGTTTTATTGGATAATTGATATTAAAGGATGGCAAAAATGGTCGTTCTTTTTCAGGGTTATTGGTATGAACTCGATTTTTATTTATCTTTTCAATAGGTTTACCGATATTCCTGATAAATTATTCTTTGGTTGGGCCAACGTTTTGGGTCAGGACGCGGGCCAATTGATTGCTGTTGCCGGAATGATAGGTATAAATTGGTGTGTATTGTATTTCCTTTATAAAAAGAATATATTTTTCAGAGTATAAAAACAAAGGAGCCGGCTCAACAGAACCGGCTCCTTTTGTTTTAGAATATGGCATAACGAAGCCCCAGGTTGTAACTGAAGTCATATCCATGATGAGAATAATGTTTTGAAGTTGAGTAATTTGAAAAGAATGAGCCTGTAAATTGTAATTGTGGTGAAATGAAATAAGTAAATCCTAAATTAGCCGATGGATAATTATTCCAAGCTTTATTTAATGATGTCTCAAACTCATATCCACGGTAGGATAAAGATGCGGATATATTTGTTCTTGTGTTCGGGTAAAAACCATAGCTGATTGAAATAAAGCTACTAAATAAGTTTGTTGGATAGTTAGAATTTATGTAGCTGTTTTTTTCAATTAATGTTTGACATTCGGCTCCAATGAAGAATCTTCGTTCCCAAAACAAATTGATTTGTTTATTGTGTTCAAAACTAATGTCTGATTTTAAACTCGTTTTTCTTGGTGTGTAAACAGAACCACCTGTATATTCGTCTCTATATATATCAGTATTCGGAAGTAATTGAAATACAATTTCTTTTCCGGATTTTCTATCGAAATATGATGGATAGCTCCAGTAATCATTCAAGGTGGTAAAATATCGCATGTCAGTTCTGTCTATAAGTTTTTGTGAGTAAAGCATTGAGTCGAGTGCCTGGAATTCAGTAATTTTTCTTTGACGGTAGTCAAAGAATCGTTTGTTGTGAAGCTGAGAAATGAATTTGGAAAACTCAAAAATATCTTGTTCCTTGAGTTCGCGGTCTAAAGAATTTTGTTGCTTGAGTTTTGTAAGTATATAATAACCTTGCCATAAATCACTAACATGTTCAATTCTTCCGCTTCCTATGCTTATTCCAAGTCCCAGCTTGGTGTTGTATGATTTAGAGTCACTTAATGTTGTGTTTTCCGTATATTTATCTCGCGAATAACTGGATGAAAATGTGAGGACCTCCCCAATGAAAAGTTTATCCTTTTTTAAGTAATTTTTTCTGGATGCTTCAATTTCAAGATTAAGATTCGGCGAAATTTCTTTACTTTTTGAATTATAGTTTTCGGTTTTGTAATAATTGTATGATCCAAAGAATGAGATGTTTAATTGATCAATTCTTTTTCGTGTGAAGTTGGAATATTTATATTCCGTATCAAAATTGCTTTGGAATTTTGAACTCTTGTATTTTTGAGTAGTGTTTATATCATCAATTGGATAAGTGAAGGTGTGGTTGGAACTACTGCCGACAGAGTTAAAATTAAACTCCAGTTCATGCCTTTTGTAATCGGGGAATTTGTACTTCGAAAGGTTAAAGTTTTTGTCTTGGGCATACCCCATTGCGGCCAGTAAACTTAAAGAAAGGATTGTAAATTGTTTTTTCATGGTGATAGCTTTTTTGTTAACAGTACGAATTTAAGATTAAAATTTTCATAATTTTTCATATTAATGTTTTTTAACTAAGTAGTATTCAGTTGGATTTTCAGTTTTTAATTGAAAATCTAAAATTGGAGATACACGTTGCATAAATTCTTACTTTTGCAAGCTGAATAAAATGCAGAAACTATGTCGGTTCATAAAGAGATAAAGAGGGTTACTACCCATGTCCTTTCAGAAATGAAGCTGAGAGGAGAAAAAATTGCCATGCTCACTTCGTATGATTATAGTATGGCCAAATTGGTTGATCAGGCCGGAATTGATGTTATTCTGGTTGGCGATTCTGCTTCAAACGTAATGGCTGGCAATGAAACCACGCTTCCAATTACCCTCGACCAAATGATTTATCACGGTAAATCGGTAGTGAAAGCAGTTAACCGGGCTTTGGTTGTTGTTGATATGCCTTTCGGAACCTATCAGGGCAACCCTCTCGAAGCCTTGAATTCGGCAGTAAAGATCATGAAAGTAACTCATGCTGATGCAGTTAAGGTTGAAGGGGGCCGCGAGATCATCGAATCGGTTGAACGTATTCTTTCGGCAGGTATTCCGGTTATGGGGCATTTAGGCTTAATGCCCCAGTCGATTAATAAATACGGAACTTATAATGTACGGGCGAAAGAAGAATTGGAAGCCAACAAATTAATTGAAGATGCTAAACTTTTGGAAGAAGCTGGCTGCTTTGCTATAGTGCTTGAGAAAATTCCAGCCGAGCTAGGGTCGCGTGTTGCCCAGTCTTTAAAAATTCCGGTAATTGGCATTGGAGCAGGTGGTGGAGTTGATGGACAAGTCCTTGTTATTCATGATATGTTGGGAATTACCCAAACATTTTCTCCTCGATTCCTGAGAAGATATTTAAATTTGGCTGAGGAGATAAAAGGAGCCGTTAACAACTACGTTCAGGATGTAAAATCACAGGATTTTCCGAACGAAAGAGAACAATATTAATTGTTGCGGGTTTCGTGTTACGAGTTCCGGGTTTTTCCTTTAACTTGTAATGTGTAACATGCAACTCGTAACATTTTTAAAATCTAATTACCGAAAATGGAAATTATCTACGAAGACAACCACATCATTGCCATTAACAAAGCTTGTGGTGAGATTGTGCAAAGCGATAAAACGGGAGATGTAACACTTATTGACAAAGTGAAAGAGTACGTTCGTGTGAAATACAATAAACCGGGCGATGCCTGGCTTGGATCGCCACATCGTCTCGATAGACCTACCAGCGGTGTGGTTCTTTTTGCACGTACTAGTAAGGCTCTAGCCCGCCTGAACGAAATGTTTCAGGACAAAGAAGCCATGAAAAAGACTTATTGGGCGGTGGTTGATGCACTTCCAGAGGAGGAGGAAGGTACTTTACATCACTGGCTGATTAAAGATGAGGAAAAGAATAAATCTCATGCTCACAATAAAGAACGAAAAGGAGCCAAAGAGGCTATTTTGCATTACAAACATGTGGCTTCGCTTAATAATTACCACCTTCTCCAAATAGATTTGAAGACCGGACGTCATCATCAGATTCGCGCACAATTGCATCGGATTGGGTTGCATATAAAAGGTGATTTGAAATACGGGGCAGCCCGAAGTAATGACAATGGTGGAATCCATTTACATGCCCGTAAAATTGAGTTCATTCATCCGGTGACGAAATTACCCGTCAAAATAGTCGCCCGACCACCCAAAGACCCAATTTGGAATGACTTAGTTCAAATTGATTACCTGAAGGAATAAAACAAATGATTAAACGGCAACGGCGATGAATGAAAAGAACCATAAAATTTTGAGTGCTGGCGATTTAATGGTTCTTATTCCCGTCGCTATTCTGCTGATCGTTCAACTTCCTCACCTAAGTTTGCCCTATTTTTGGGACGAAGCATGGTCGTATATGGTTGCTGTCAGGAAAATGGCTGAAGCTGGGCCAAGTCTTTTGCCCGGAGCAGTCCCGATTGATTATTGCAAAGGGCATCCGCAACTTTTTTATTTTTTATCTGCCTGTTGGTTTAACCTCTTTTCCGGAGAAATATGGTCTATGCGGTTTTTCGCGCTGATCGTTTCAATCGGGTTGTTGATTGTTTTTTATTTTGGTGTCAGGAAAATTAGTAACCAGCCGATTGCAGCAATGGGAGTAGTTCTGTTGGGTGTGCAGTCGATGTTTTTGGCACAATCAATTATGGTTTTGCCTGAAATGATGATCGCGCTTTTCCTGCTTCTGGCGGTATTTTCATTTGCTCGCTCTAAGTACGCATGGTATGCGCTTTGGGGCTCATTGATGGTGCTGACAAAAGAAACTGCCCTGATTTTTGCTGGGATGTTTTTTCTCTACTATGTTTTGTTGATTTCAGGTAAGCAGAGAAAAGAGTCTTTCAATTGGAAAACATTGTTTCTGATTGCTGCGCCTGTACTCGTATATTTCGTTTTTCTGATAGCGCACAAAATAGCGTTTGGAGTATTTTTTTATCCGGAGCATTGGGGGTTTATAAGTTTTGAATGGAAAGCAATCTGGAAAAAATTAGGCAGTGCTTTTGTAACGGTTTTTGTGCACTACGGAAGGGTTTCCATGTTGATTTTTATCGTCGGAATATTGCTTTTTTTACTGGTGAGAAAAGCCACTGTTCAGCACTCAAAAGCCCTCATCAGTTTGTCGCTGCTGTTTGTGGCCTATTTGTTCTTTCTTAGTCTTAATTTCTATTCGCCCCGATACACGCTGGCTCTGTTAGTACTAGAGGTTTTAGTATTTGCAATACTTGTTGATAGCCTTAATGTTCCCATTTTTGTAAAATGGGCAGTTACACTATCTGTTTCGTTCGTTTGCTTGTTTTATTCGCTCACCAGCAAGCGCGAAATCGACATTGATTTGGGTTATATCGAAGTTGTTGAGGTCAATCGCGACGTGGTTCGATATTGCGAGCAAAGCAACTATTTTGCCGAACCAATCGCCACATCGTTTAATATGAATTTCTGTTTGAAAGAAAAAACGTTAGGTTATATTTTAGGTGAGAAGGAGTTTGCCGAGGTTGCAGGACTAGACCACTATAAAACAGCCAGGTACGTAATTTTAGAAACTACAACAGGCGATAGCGATATAGTTGAATGGGTCAAAACTCATTATTTGCTTCGAAAATCGTTTGCAAACAAGCATGCATTTGCAGCTATTTACGAGAATCCTGAATATAAACCGGAACGACAGATCCCCTAAAGCAGTTGTTTGGTGATTGTGCTGTATGTTTTTTTCTTCTTCAGGTAAAACTGAGCTACAATGCTGACAGTTAGTCGTTTGGTGCTGTTTCGATTATGTTGTAGTGATAAAAGCGCTTTTCTTTTTTTTCGCAGTACCGGTAGGGACGCATAAAACTGATAATGTGCTTTCAATACACTTCGAATGCCATTCAGGTTGAACTCTGCGAGTAGTTTCAGGGCGGCAATTCCATCCAGTGCCATGCGAATGAAGATTACCTGAAATAGTTGTCCTTTGGGCAGGTTTTTATAAAGTAGCCACAAATTGTTCCTGAAATTCAGGAAAAGTTTTCGGGGACTTTCGTAGGGTAAACTGCCTCCGCCGAGGTGATAAACTGTACTCTCAGGAGTAAAAACTATGCGATAGCCTTGGTTTTGCAGTCGCCAGCACATATCAATTTCTTCCATGTGCGCCCAAAAATCGGCATCAAATCCGCCTAACTCGTGGAATAATTTTGCCCTGACGAACATACAGGCTCCTGAAGCCCAAAAAATATCAGTTTGATTGTCGTATTGCCCCCTATCTTCCTCAATTTCATTGAAAATTCGTCCACGACAAAACGGGTATCCAAAGCGGTCGATAAAACCACCGGCAGCGCCTGCATATTCAAAGTGGCTTTTCTGGTTGTAGCTCAAAATTTTAGGTTGAGCAGCTGCAATTGAAGATTCGCTTTCCATCAGGCGAATAGGACCGTTGAGCCAGCCCTCGGTAACTTCTACGTCTGAATTCAGGATGACGTAATAATCTGAATCAATTTGCTTTAATGCTTCGTTGTAACCGCGGGCAAAGCCGTAGTTTTGCTTTAGATCAAGAATTTCAACCTGTGAAAATTCGGCCCTCAGTATCTGTAGTGAATCGTCGCTTGAGCCATTATCGGCCACAACGATACGAACGGATTCACTCTGGCTGAATTCAATGACTGATGGCAGAAACTGGTTAAGCAGCTTTGCTCCGTTCCAATTGAGAATGACAATGGCGACCTGAAATGACATAGAAAACCGATTGATTGTTTACTGTTTGGAGAACCAATTGTTTATTGTATCTTTTAACTTTAGAAACGACAAGTCAATACACGTTTTAAACGAAACCTGAGTAGCTATCTGTTTGTAAATTGAAGATGATCTGCGTTTTTTAGAAATATATAGAGCTTTTTCAAATGCTTCTTTCGGAGAGTTCGGCTTTGTATTATTTATAGCCAGATACCCTTGTTCTTCCAGCCATTGATAAAGCGATTCTGTATTCTCCCAGTTAATTATTTCTGCTAACCTAGGCGATTTTATCCAAATCCAGTTTTCCAATTCCGGGTCAATAACAATAGCTTTTGACCGATTTGCCCAGCCATTAAAAGAAAGAGTCTTTTCAACGTCTTCTTCCAATTCTGTTCTCGTTAGGGATTCTTTTCCACAACCTTCTTTGTCAAAGATAACCAAGGAAAATTTGTATTTTTTCTGAAAGGTTTTTAAAAAGTCAGACGACTGAGTTCTACAACCTGGATCGCGGTTTGTATGTACAAAAATGTCATAATTGATTCGAGAAGTATTCAGTACATGATGAAATCGTGGCATGAGGCCGTCTATACAGTCTCTCATATTTTGATCAGCGACAAGAATAATTAAATCTTTCATCCTAATACTCCACTAGCGTACAACATGCTGAGATTTGAATCGCCCTGCCAATCGGCGAGTAACGGGTGTTCATCTCCTGAAACGATGTCAGTTATCCCTTCTTCAGTTTTTGCAAAACAAAGTACATCTTTCAAGTTAGCAATACCAAGTATAACGGGAGAATGGGTTGCTAACAAAATTTGAGCGTCGTAACCCGATGATAGTGACTGAAATACAGTTTCCATTACTTTGGGGTGGACTCCATTTTCTGGTTCCTCAATGAGAAAGATCCCGTTGAAATCGGGTAGATAAGCGATTAAGGTTAAAGCTAAAAGCCGAAGAGTTCCGTCGGAAGCTGTCCAACTGGGCACTTCAATTCCGTTGTTGTATCTGATTTTTAGATATTTGAATTTTGTGTCAGGAAATTCCCGAACGTTTATTTCCTCGATATCAGGCAGAGCAGTCTTTACGTGCTCCAGCCAGTCTCCAAATGCTGTTGGATGCTTCGACTTTAAATCTTCAATCACCCAAGGTAGATTTGATCCATCAGGTAGAAAATTTCGCCCCTGCCCCGGACGGCTTGATTCCCGTATTTTCTGGCTATTTAAGATTAATTTCTGAATGTTGATGTTTAAAAATTCCTTTAACCACGAGGATGCAGGAAATTTGCTTTTGTCAGCAGGGAGATTAGAAAGAATGGTCTTTTGTTCTCCAAATATAAATCCTGTTGACCAAAAGTCATTTTTATTATTGGATAATTCAGGAATAATATAAGCATCTCCTGGAGGCTCTTTTGTAAGAATCAACCTAAAATCATTCAGTAGAAGTTCCTTTAAATAGACGTTCCCTTTTGTGATTGCATCAAATTCAGGGAAGTCATTTCTATGATTTGCTAAATCAATATTCGTCCGCGATTTAAACAGAACTAAACGTTCTCCTTTTATTGCATGTTCGTTGGTTTCCGATAATCCAATTCTCAGTTCATATCTGACGAATTTCATTTCTGTGCTTTCTCCCATCAGCTTGTTTACTGATTCAGGAATCTTGCATTCAATCGCCATTTCAATATCGCCTCCATTTCCAGACCATGTTAAGTCATAATAATTAGGTGATCGGATAATTATTGCTTCATCAACCCCTTTATTAACAATATCGGAAATAAATGTGATAACATCCAGAAATGTCGTTTTCCCACTTGCATTGGGGCCAACAAGAATTTGAAAAGGATGTAAACTTTGAGAAATCCTTTTTAAGCATCTATAATTTGAAACTTCAATTCTGGAGATCATTTTTAAAGCTATTTTAGGTAAAGGTAAATGTTTACCCCAAATGTTTGTTTACAATACCATAAAATTCATCAAAATAATTGGCATTGCAAGCGATCATTTCGCCACCAAATAAATAGTTTTCGCCCCCGTTAAAATCGCTCAGTTTACCTCCGGCCTGTTTCAGGATAATAATTCCGGCAGCAACATCCCACGGGTGCAAGGCATGTTCGTAAAAACCTTCGAAGCGGCCCGATGCAACGTATGCCAAGTCAGCGGCTGCCGAACCCAATCGGCGCATTCCATGCGAGTTGCGCATAAAAAAGTTCATGGCCTCTAAATAGTTGTCAAGTTTTGAGAAATCGTAATACGGAAATCCGGTTGCAATCAGCGAATCAGCTGTTATAGCGGCTTTCGAAACCTGTATTTCGCGGCCATTTAGGTAAGCCTTACTTCCTTTCCAGGCATAAAACATTTCGTCAAGGCTGATTTCATAAATTACTCCCAGTACGATTTCCTGATCTTCCATCAAACCAATACTCACGCAAAAGGGCGAAAGGCCATGAATGTAATTGGTTGTTCCATCGAGTGGATCAATTACCCAGCGGTATTTTTCGCCATTGTCTTTTGCTGTTCCTTCTTCGGCAATAAATCCTGATTCGGGCAGTATTTCGCGAAGTTTAGCCACAATTTTTGCCTCAGCCGTTTTGTCGACGTAAGTTACCATGTCGGCTCTCCCTTTGTGAATAATATCTGCCGAAGAAAATTTCTGTCTTTCTCCGTTGATAAACTGACCCACTTCCCGAGCCAGTTCCTGAACTTGTTTGCAAAGTATTTCGAGGTTCATGTTATCCGTTTTAAATTATAAATGATGAATTATTAATTGACTACTTCGCCCAAAACATGGCCGTTGGGCAAAATGTTTTCGAGCCTTATCCGAACGATTTGGTTTTCCATTCCTTCCTGAAAAGGCGTTTCTACGCGAATATAGTTGTCGGTAAATCCTGCGATCGTTTTTTTATCCTTTTCTTCTTCGAAAAGCACTTCGCAAATGGTGCCTAAATGTTTGCGATAGAAGTCTTCCGTTTTTCGGTCCGAAAGACTAATCAGTCGTTGAGTCCTTTGTTTTCGTTCGTCAACCGGAATAACTGGTTTTATCTCCAGCGCTTTGGTTCCCGGACGTTCTGAATATGGGAAAGCGTGCAATTGCGACACATCCAGATCGGCAATAAAACGGTACGAATCGCGGAAAAATTCGTCGGTTTCGCCGTTTGTTCCTGCAATTACATCAACGCCAATAAATGCGTGTGGAAGTTCTTTTTTGATTTTTGCCACACGGCTTTCGAACACTTCGCGTTTGTATTTTCGTTTCATCAGTGCCAGAACGTCGTTTGACCCCGATTGTAACGGCAAATGAAAATGTGGCATAATTCGTTGCGACTGTGCTGCAAATTCAATGATTTCATCTGTCAGCAGATTCGGCTCAACCGACGAAATGCGAATTCGCTTCAACTCTTCTATTTTATCCAACTCGCGCAGCAAGTCAATAAACTCTTCACCCGTTGATTTCCCGAAATCGCCAATATTTACGCCAGTCAGGATGATTTCGAGTGTGCCTTTGGCCACAATTTCGCGGGCTTCGGCAGCAGTGTTGGCAATGGTATCGTTGCGGCTACGTCCGCGAGCGAATGGTATGGTGCAATAGGTGCAGTAATAATCGCATCCATCCTGAACCTTCAGGAAGCTTCGGGTGCGGTCGCCATAAGAATAGGCGTGAAAATAATTCCGGATTTCCTTCGGTTTATGGACATGAATTTCAGGCTGTTCTTTCTTACTTAGATTGCCTATATAATCGGTTATGTTTTGTTTTTCTGAAGATCCTATGATTAGGTCGACACCTTCAATTTTCTCAATGGTTTCGGGCTGGAGTTGTGCATAACAGCCGGTTACAACAATCAAGGCATCAGGGTTTTTTCGGATGGCTTGTCTAATAATATTTCTTGTTTTTTTATCTCCTTCAGCCGTCACCGAGCACGAGTTGATCACCACGGCATCGGCATTTTCTGAGAATTCAACCCGGTCGAATCCAAGTTCTTCAAAGTGGCGGGCAATGCTCGATGTTTCCGAAAAATTGAGTTTGCACCCGAGCGTGTAAAACGAAGCCTTTTTGCCTGAATATTCCATTAAAATCTTTCCCATCATCTGAAAATCAGGCCGCAAAAATACGAAATTTAGCTTTGTGATAAAAGTAAGTCTTCAACGTTACCTGGATTGATTGTTTGGAAGGTATTTATTGGATAAGCATTGGCGAAGGTTTCATGTTTTTTCGTCAAACCGAATTTTATTATACTTTAATTCGATCTAAACCGAAAATTGTGATGCTTTTGATGCTTACAACAAGTCGCTGGCCAGTTCTGCCAAATAGCTGCGCTCGCCTTTCACCAGGTTGACATGCGCAAAAACCTCGTGATCTTTCATTTTCTCGGTCATGTAAGCCAACCCGTTCGACTTCATATCCAGATAAGGCGAGTCAATTTGCTGAAGGTCGCCTGTGAAAACCAGCTTGGTGCCTTCGCCTGCGCGTGTGATGATGGTTTTTATTTCGTGCGGAGTCAGGTTTTGTGCCTCGTCGATAATGAAATAGGAGTTCGACAAGCTTCGTCCGCGAATGTATGCCAATGGTGTAATAATCAAGCGCTCATCTTTCAGTAATTCCTCAATTTTCTGGTATTCCACGCTACGCGGATTGTAGTTGTGTTTTATTACTGCAAGGTTGTCGAACAATGGTTGCATATATGGATTGATCTTTTCCTGGGCATCACCAGGTAAATAGCCTAAATCGCGGTTACTTAAGGCAACAATTGGGCGTGCCAATAAAATTTGTCCAAAACTCTTGTGTTGTTCCAACGCAGCGGCCAACGCCAGTAAGGTTTTTCCGGTGCCTGCTTTCCCGGTTAGTGCAACTAACTTTATTTCAGGATTGAAAAGGGCATCCAGACTAAACGTTTGCTCAGCATTTCGTGGTTTAATTCCATAAGCTGTTTTCTTTTCAACACGCGCCATTTTTTTTAATCCACCATCGTAACGTCCTAAAACACTTGCTTTTGGTGATTTTATGATGTAGTATTCGTTAATCTCGGGCGATTGTTCCAGGTTCATTACTTCCAGTGGAAGTGTTCCTTCATTGTACAATTTTTCAATCAACGCATCGTCGAAGTTCGTGAGCTCGGTCACACTTTTATTGATGTGTTGGATATCTTTTACTTTGTCGTTGTAATAATCTTCGGCTTGTATCTTAAGCGATTTGGCCTTCATTCTCAGGTTTATATCTTTAGAAACCAGTATCGTAGGCCGGTCGGGGTATTTCTGTCCTATGTGCATGGCAATGGCCAGGATACGATGATCAGGAATATCTTCTTTAAACGAATGGCGCATCTCTTCAGGAATTGGTTTACCTGGCTCAATAATAAGCTTCCCCTTGTCGGGGCCAAGTTTTATGCCGCCATTAAAGAGTTGATCACCAACTATTTCGTCGAGTTCGCGCACAAATTCGCGCGCTTGAAAGTTAATCGGGTCGTTCCCACGCTTGAACTTATCCAGTTCCTCAAGTACGGTAATCGGAATCACAATGTCGTTGTCCTGAAACTGGTAAATGCTGGTATGATCGTGTAAAATCACATTGGTGTCAAGAACAAAAATCTTGGTTTGTTTTTTCTTCGCCATCGCTGTCCATCATTAAGATTTGCATAAAATTAGGAAAATAAGAACGGAATAAGTCCGAAAGGGTCTAATTTTGCCGACAGTATTTTTACACGAAACAATGTTGATAAGTTTTTTCTATGCAATCATATACTGAAGTCTTGGAATTTCTATATAGTCAACTCCCTATGTTTCAGCGTGTGGGAGCAGCTGCCTATAAAGATAATCTGGATAACACATTGCGGCTCGACGAATTGTTCGGTCACCCGCATAACGCATTTAAAACCATTCATATAGCCGGAACGAACGGGAAAGGCTCTGTTTCTCACATGCTGGCTTCGGTTTTGCAGGAGGCAGGGTACAAAACGGGTTTATATACATCGCCGCACCTGAAAGACTTTCGCGAGCGTATCAGGGTAAATGGAGAAATGATTACCGAGGAAGCAGTCGTCCGGTTTGTTGAGTTATATCGGCAGAAGAATATCCTGGAGAAACTGGAACCTTCGTTCTTTGAACTGACTGTTTTAATGGCTTTCGATTATTTTCGAAAAATGGAAGTTGATGTTGCGGTAGTGGAAGTTGGCCTTGGCGGTAGGTTAGATTCGACCAATGTGATCACTCCTGAAGTTTCGGTAATTACCAACATCAGTTTCGATCATGTTAACCTGTTGGGCGATACTTTGCCCAAAATTGCCACTGAGAAAGCCGGAATTATTAAGCAAGGCATTCCGGTTGTGATTGGCGAAACTCATACAGAAACGGCTCCTGTTTTTACAGAAATTGCTGAAACAAGGCATTCAGAGATTTGGTTTGCCGACAAGGAATATCGCACCGATTATTCGATGTTAACTATCGACGGTATGCAAAGCCTGAATATTCAAAAAAATGGTAAGCTGTTTTACACCAACCTGAAATTGGATTTGCTTGGGATTTATCAGCGTCACAATGTACCAACTGTTTTAAAAACAATAGATGTTTTAAACGTGAAGGGATGGAATTTGACCGAAGAAATCATTCGAAAAGGTTTAATGGATACAATAAGGAATACCGGATTGCTTGGCCGTTGGCAAATCATTGGCCATAACCCACTGACGGTTTGTGATACCGGGCACAACGAAGGCGGAATACGGCTGGTGGTTGAGCAAATCAATCAAACGGCATGGAAGAATTTGCATATTGTTATCGGTATGGTGAACGACAAGGACCAGACTAAAGTTTTGTCGCTTTTGCCAACTAATTCAACCTATTATTTCACCAAAGCATCAATCCCGAGAGCGACCGAGCCTGAAGAGCTAAAAGCTAAAGCAAGTATCTTCGGATTAAAGGGCAATTGTTATCAGTCTGTTCATGAGGCACTTTCTGCTGCCCTCGCCAATGCTGAGAAAGACGATTTAGTATTTGTTGGTGGAAGTACTTTTGTAGTGGCTGAAATTTTATAGATTTTTTCACCTGAACACTTGCAGATTTAAAAAATGGATATATCTTTGCATCGCTTTTGAAAAATAAAGCGCGTTCACAACAATAAAAGAGGGCGGTTAGCTCAGCTGGTTCAGAGCATCTGGTTTACACCCAGAGGGTCGGGGGTTCGAATCCCTCACCGCCCACGAAAGTCATTCGAAAAAACGGATGGCTTTTTTTGTTATGTACTATTGTTATATTCTTTATTCACATAGAATCAATAAGTATTATATCGGGTCGACAGCAGACTTGAACGGGCGATTACAACGACATAATTGTTCTCACAAGGGATTTACCTCTACTGGAAAACCATGGGAAATCAAATATTATGAGGTGTTCGAGTCGAAAGGAGGGGCTATTCGTAGGGAAATGGAGTTAAAAAGCTACAAAGATCGCAACAAACTTGAAGAATTGATAAGGGTTGGTTCAGAGCATCCCGGTTAACCGGGAGGGTCGGGGGTTCGAATCCCTCACCGCCCACGAAAAAAGGAGAACAAATTTTGCTCTCCTTTTTTATTACTAATAATCCGAATTTCTTCCCGAAGCCTTTATTAATCCTTTCAGAAGCTCGTTGAATTTTTTTGCCTTTTGGAGGTCCTCAATTCTTTGTTTCATGCGGAAACGCCATTTGTGACGAACATTGGCCGGATAGTTGATCTGCTCGGCCTGGGTTTTCTCCCACCTGAAATCGCTATCCATTGCAATTAAATCCTGAATAGGCAAGGTTACCCACATAGCTGGCGAATACAAGTGCTGGGTAATAATTTGCTGGCAAATCCACGGTTCGGCAAAATAAGGAGCTTCCCCAATGTTACCCAATTCCTGGTTGTGGAACAATTGGGTCTTGGCGCGGTCTTCTTCCCACCAGCCGCGAATGGTTGACATATCGTGCGTTGATGTGGTACAAACCGACAAATAGGGTGCATCGGCCGGATGGGCAAATTGCTTTTTCGGATTCTTGGGCATTCGCTGGATTTCGAGACTTAAAATTCCGAGCTCTTTCATGGCTTGGGGCACACAATCGGGTATCATGCCCAAATCTTCGCCGCAAACGAGCATATTTCCAACCGAAACGATTATCGGTAATTTTTCCATGCCTTTCCGATACCAGAATTCGTCGTGACGGCGGTAGAAATAGTCGTTATAAAGGCCATTAAGTTGTTCTTTGGTCCAGTCGTCGAGCTCGGCATACGAACTTGTTTTTTGCATCGAAATGCGCGGGTGCCATTGATCGTCGCCTGTTGAAACGAACAATACATTCGCCGCCAAATCGAACAATCCATCGCGAACTTTACGATTGTCGTCATCCAAATCTTCTTCTTCAATACCATTCAGGAAATACTGATTGATTTTTTTCTGGGTATTGTATTCATCTTTTAGCTTGAAGTGGTTGTGCCCCAAATCGTCCAAATATGTTTTGATTACAGTTTCTGTGGCGTCTTTGAATAAAGGTTTCAGAATATGATGCCGGATATACGGTTTGGCAAAGCGTTCGTAATTGAAGTAAATGCCATAATGGCCAATTTCTTTGGCCGATAATGGTATTGCAGGATTAAAGTGCCCGAGCAATGCTTCAACAGCATCTGTTGGCACTTCCCAGATGCGGAAAAAACCCAGGATGTGATCGATGCGATAGGTATCAAAGTAGTCGGCCATTTTCTTCATGCGCTTAATCCACCACTGGTAGCCGTCTTTCGCCATTTCATCCCAGTTGTAAGTGGGGAAACCCCAGTTTTGCCCTTTTACTGCAAAATCGTCGGGTGGGGCGCCAGCCTGTCCGTTCAGGTTAAACAAATGAGGTTCGGTCCAAGCTTCAACGCTATTCGGACTAATGCCAATCGGGATGTCGCCTTTCATGATAATGCCATTTTTTCGGGCATAGTTGGTAACTTCTTTCAACTGTTTATCGAGGTGATATTGAATGAAATAATGAACGGCAATATCGGTCCACACGGGCGAATCGGGCAAGCAAAGCTTCTCAATTTTTGCCTGATCATAACAGCTGAATTCGCCCCATGTGCGGAAATCGGGAGATTTCATTTTGTCGCGCAGGTAGACAAAGGCTGCGTAAGGTACAAGCCACTCTTTGCTGGCTTCGAAGAATTGCTTAAAGTCTTTGGTTTTAAACAGTTTTCCGCCATCCTGATCGAAAATGAGTTTGTAGTAGCGCGATTTGTGCTCAAGTACTTCCGGATAATTCACCTGAGTTTCCTTGTTGAGTTTCTTCTGCAAACTGGCGAATTCGGCCATCAGTTTTTCATCTTCCAGCGGACCAATATTTTCGAGGTTGAGGTAAATCGGATGCAGAGCCATTACCGAAATCGACTTGTAAGGGTACGAATCGAGCCAGTTGTGCGATGCGATGGTTTCGTTCACTGGGAGTATTTGTATCATTTTCAGGCCGATTTGTTTTGCCCAATCGATAAAATCGAACAAGTCGTTGAATTCGCCAACGCCAAAACTACTTTCACTGCGCAACGAGAATACCGGAACGGCCACTCCGGCGCCTTTCCACAGTCCCAGCGGATACCGGAAATGTGCGTCAGTTTTTACAAACACCAGCGATTCTGTGTTAGTCGGAAACTCATTCAGCCAGCGGTTTTCGCCTTCTTCAAGAGTCACTACCTCTTTTTTGCTGATGTCCCAGATTCCGTATTTGTATTGGATTGGAAATTTCAGTTTTGAAGCATCAATTTGGCCAGCCCAAAGCGGAAAACTCTCACCGCAATTCAGCACTACTGCATTGCTTCGGTCCCAATTTCCTAATTGTTCCTGATCGCCCAAAATACAAATCTTACATTCTGAATTGATTCGCGGGACTTCGATTTGGAATTGTATTGCATTTTTCGCCTTAGTCAGTTCAACCCCGGCTTTGTTTAATCCTGGCCTCATAATCACATTCAGGAATGATGATGTAAAAAATGGCCGTTCTTCATCAGCCGGATCGCGCCAAATGTCGTCAATTAAAACATTTTCAGATTGAAAGCGTTCAATTTCAATAATATGGTTAGGCCCCCATTCCCAACGTATATAGCCTGATTCATCTTTCATCAGGTATTTATATTCAATTTTTTCTTTTTTCTGGTTAAGTTGTATTGTTACTTTCCAAAAACCTCCAACGGTGTAATTCATTTGTTTAACGTTGTCTAAATTCCATTGTCCAAATGATTTAGAGGAACCGACAAGATACATGTTTTGTCCGGGTATAGTCTGATAATGAATACTTAAAGTGATCTTCATAATGCCAGTTTTTGGTTTAATTGATAACATTTAGGGCAAAAGCGCAAAGTACCCGAAAAGGTACGAAAAAAATGTTAAGTCAGAGCATTCCATTGTCTATTAATTAGGTGTAAAGATGTCGATTTTAATGTAACCCAGGGCTTCGAACTCTACTTGTTGATTCTAGTTTTTCATTACATTTGCCCGGCGAATTGAAATCTAATCTCGAAACTGTCTGTTAATGGTAGTTCTGGCAAATCAGAAAATTATGGAATGCTCTTTGAAATATATGAGATTGATTTTCTTTTGAAATGACGAATGTTAAACCTTGGAAATAAATAAATTACCAACCAACAAAAAAATACGTATGAATAAACTCATCCCATTAATTGCCGGGGCTGCATTTTTTTTAGCCTCTTGTTCTGGTCCGACAAAAACAACGCAGGTATCACAGGATCGATTAACTAATTATGTCGATCCATTCATCGGAACAGGTTTTCATGGCCACACTTATCCCGGTGCTGCTTATCCTTTCGGACAAATTCAGCTAAGTCCTGATAACGGAAAAGAAGGCTGGGACTGGTGCTCGGGTTATCATTATTCCGACAGTATCGTAGCCGGATTTAGTCATTTGCACCTAAGTGGAACAGGATGTGGCGACCTGGCCGATATATCTTTTCTTCCGGTTGTTTCGGAAGTCAAGTTTCAGAAAGACGAAAAGAATGCTGACTTTGTGGCCCGTTATGCCGGGAAATACAGTCATAACCAGGAAATGGCAAAACCGGGTTATTATGCCGTAACTTTGAAAAACAATGGGATAAAGGCTGAATTTACAGTGACTGAACGGGCCGGTTTGCACCGCTATTCTTTCCCGGAAGGCAAAGAAATGAACCTGATTATCAACCTTGGTTTTGCTATTAACGGGGATAAACCCTATCAAACCTCGCTAAAGGTGGTCGATGATAAGTTGGTCACCGGAGTTCGCCTGTCAAATGGCTGGGCCCAAGATCAGCATGTATTTTTTGCAGTTCGGTTCTTGTCGCCAATCACCAAATCGGTTATCGAAAATGTTGGTGGCGACGCTCAAACTGTTGGTGTTTTCAGCTTTGGAGAAAAACAAGTGCTGGCAAAAGTTGGAATTTCATCAGTAAGTGTTGAAAATGCGATTGCAAACCTCGATGGTTCGCTTGCCGGATGGGATTTTGAAGCCACTGCAAAAGCTGCTTCTGATGCATGGGAAAAAGAACTGGCCAAGATTCAGATCCAGTCGAACGACAAAGATCAGAAAACTGTTTTCTATACATCACTTTACCACACTATGGTTGCACCAGCATTATTTTCTGATGCAAATGGTGAGTTTAAAGGCATTAAGGGCGACACACAAAAAGCGAACGGTTACAATCGTTACACTGTTTTCTCGTTGTGGGACACCTATCGTGCCTTGCATCCGCTGTTTACATTAACTCAGCAGTCGCGCGTGAACGACATGGTAAAAACGATGCTTGATCAATACAAGCAGACTGGAGTTTTACCCGTTTGGGAACTTGAGGGCAACGAAACCTGGTGTATGGTGGCCAATCATTCTATTTCGGTAATTGCTGAGGCTATCCTGAAAGGAATTGGCGATTTTGATGTTCAGATGGCTTACGAAGCCTTGAAAGCTACATCAATGGCCGACCGCGATGGAATGGGTTTTCACGACAAGTTGGGATATATCCCAGCTGATAAGGTACAGCAATCGGTAGCCAAGGCTGAAGAAGTTTGTGTTGACGATTGGGCTGTGGCCGCAGTTGCACAGAAATTGGGTAAAACGGAAGATGCTGCTTATTTTGCCAAACGTGCGCTTAATTACAAAAATTATTTCGACAAGGAAACCGGCTTTATGCGCGGCAAACTGAGCAATGGTAAATGGACATCGCCATTTGATCCGGTTTACTCGAAACACGACGGAAGCGATTACACCGAAGGAAATGCATGGCAATACTTATGGTTAGTTCCACAGGATGTAAACGGACTGATTGAACTACTTGGAGGTAAGGAAGCTTTTGCCAATAAACTGGAAGGTTTATTTGTTGCCGAAGGTGTTAAAGGAGAAAATGCTTCGCCAGATATTTCAGGATTGATTGGTAGCTATGCACATGGAAACGAACCTGGCCATCACACCACCTTTCTGTTTAATTACGCCGGAAAAGCATGGCGCACTCAGGAACTGAACCGCAAGATTCAGACCGAAATGTACACAACTAAACCCGATGGTTTGTGCGGCAACGAAGATTGCGGACAAATGTCGGCCTGGTATGTGCTTAGTGCAATGGGCTTTTATCCCGTAAATCCTTCGGAACTGACCTACCAGTTTGGTTCGCCAATCGTTCAGGAAGCTAAGTTGGAAGTTGCTGGCGGTAAATTCTTTATCATGAAAGCGCCACAGGCATCGAAAGAAAATAAATACATTCAGGAAGTAAAACTGAACGGTCAGAAGCTCGACCGCAGTTACATTACCCACAAGGAAATTATGGATGGCGGAATACTTGAATTTACGATGGGTCCGCAACCTAACAAAGAATTATTTAAATAGAACAATGAAAGTCATTAGCCATTGAGAAAATCTTGGAATCGTTTTTCTATTGACTAATGACTTTCCCTTTTCTAATTCAGGCTGTCAACCCGCAGCGAATCGACCAGTTGAATGAAATGAGCGCTGTCGGCAACCAAAGTACGCTGACTGTAAATAGAATCGCTTGCGCCTATTTTTCCTGCTTCGAAAAAGTATTGGGTATTAACTGCCGAGAAGAAAACGACCAGTGAAATGGTGGCAATTTTAACGCCAAGTCCTTGTTCCGAGAACATCCATCTGAAAAACGAGGCGAACGTATTTTGCCTGACTTTCGATTTTCCCGATTTCAGCAAGTACGAATACATTAACCGATCTTCAATTGACTGATCTGGTTTGCCGATCCGATCGTTTTGAAGTAATTGGGTAAACAGTTGGTCCGAATTTCTTTTAGTCATGGTATTCGATCTTAAAATTCAACTTCATCTTTTAAATAATTCAGCTTTTCAGCCAGCATTTTCTTGGCATAAAACAGGCGCGATTTCACCGTCCCTTCAGGCAATTCCAATATCTCAGCCACATCTTTTATCGAGAATCCTTCGCGGTAACGCAGCAGGAAAGCAGAGCGATGTTCTTTTCCAAGCTCATTGAGTGTGTCAAAAATCTTCTCTATAATATGCTCGGGTTCAATGGTTTTATAGTCGATAAAATCGGGTTCAGGTTCATTGCTTTCTGTGTCATAGTATTCCTGGCGTATTTCTCTTCGCCGGTATTCGTTTTTGCACATATTGTTGGCAACTGAATAAAACCAGGTTGTGAACGAATATTTTGGATTGTAGCTTTCCGGCTTTTCAATCAGTTTTATAAATAGTTCCTGCAAAAAGTCGTTTGCCTGTTCGGGCGAGTTGCCAAGCATCCGGTAGAAATAATAATACATCCGGTCCTTGTATCGGTGATACAATTCGGCAAATGCAGCTTGGTCGCCATAAACGATTTGCTGCATCAGTTCATTGTCGCTCAGTATTTTATTCTTTCTCCGGAATATCAATGCGCCGGTTTTTTAAGAATTAGCCAAATTAGTGCAATGTACGACCCAATTATCAGGATTGGAGCCAGAGTTATCCGTCTGAAACTGAAAATTTCTTCGTTGAAAACATTCGGGTTATCCGAACCACCACCGCTCATCAGTATGAAGCCCAAAATTAATAAACAGACAATGAGGATCAACCTGATGTATTGCTTTTTCTGAAAGATCATATTGTTTTCTCTTCTGTACACCCGAAAAATAAAAGGTTCAGAAAAATGCAAAAAAAAAATCGTCACCGGTAATAAACCAAGTGACGACCAATTTTGTCAAAAACTAAAAATCAGATTCTTCCCCATGGAATGGCAGCCAAAATAACAACCAATGCCAGCGAGTAGAATATGGTGGCAACACGAAATTTATCAATGTCGGTTGTGGCTTTCTTCGATTTTGCACGCCCAATATGAACTAAAACTACTGCAATCAGCATCATGGCAATGTGTTCGACCGCATAGAAACGCAAATCACTATTTTTCATGGCGCCACCGAAATCGGCAAAAGCGGCCTGAGTAATTGGGCTTAAAAAGGCGTATAAAACCAATCCGGTCAGCAACTGAACGTCCATTATTGAGGTGAAAACTATACCCATCAGGTTGTCGGTTTTTTTCCAGCGCTGATTTCCAAACCAACCAATAAAATACTTAACCAAAGTAGTAACCAGAATGAGCAAAAGTAACCAGCGCAGGGTATCGTGTAAATGTAAAAATCCAGTGTACATGTTTTTTGAGATTAATTGTTTCGAATCTAAACGAATAAAACCGGATTTGGTTGAGTAGATTTTCTCTAAAAGATATTGAGTCCTTCGATTATTCGGAATCCCGAACCAGAGTTTAGTGATTCGCCAATCATTTTCGTGGCAAGCAAATCAACTGGAGTGGGGCGATATTGTTTCATTGCAACTCTTGACAACCGCCGCATAATTGCCAGGCTGATTTTTTCCATCGGACGTTTTTCTTTTCGGTTACCATCTAAAATTGATGGTCTGAAAATGACTGATCTGCGAAATGGTAGTTTTGCAACAGCCTCGTCGAGTTCGCCTTTCATTCGGGAGTAAAACACAGCCGATTTTACATTGGCGCCCAGCGACGAAACCAGTACATAAACCGGTACTCCGTTGGCTGATGCTGCTTTTGCAAATTCGTATTGATAGGTAAAATCAACACGATACTGATTTTCTTTGGTTTTTGCTGTTTTGATGGTCGTTCCCAACGTAGAAAACAAAATATCGCCTTTAACCAATTCTGTCCAGTTTTCAGGATGATCAAAGTCAATGATATATTCTTCCAATCTGGGATGTTCAATACCAGTTTTCCGGCGCACAAAAATCCGCACTTTCTCAAACGCAGGATGATCGAGTAATTGCAATGTCAATTGTTCACCCACCAATCCTGTCGATCCAATCATCAATGCTGTTTTTCCCATGGTTTATTTGTAAAAAATTAAACCCCAAGTTATAAAAACAATTTACTATTGTAATTTTCTTAAACGACATTGGTATATTTGAGATTATTAACCAAAATTGTAATGGTATATTGGGTTAAATTTTTACGTTTGAAAAAAAATCACTGTCGTCCGGTAAAACTGGAGTATTACAAGATGTCGCAACTACGTTGCTGAGGAGTTGACAGCGTAGCTGTTTAATCTTTGTAGAAAATAGGCATGATAAAAATGTAAGCCACGTAGTGGCGTTATCTTCTGGAATGCCTTTAAATTATTAGGTTACGGATAACTAAGAAAATTTTAACCGGAAAACAGTGAAAAAAAATCAACAACCTAACACCTAACACTATGCTCCATTTGAAAAGCAAACTGGCTCTCCTGATATTTTGTGCTGCTTTTTTATTTTGCCCGAAAACTGACGGGCAGGAACAAAATTGGACCCACTTTCGGGGTTCAAGCCTTAATGCCATTTCCGAATCAGCTAATCCACCAATAACGTGGAACGAAACCAGTAATATTCGCTGGAAAACTGATATGCCGGGCAAAGGTTGGTCGTCACCCGTAGCGTTCGATAATCAGATTTGGCTGACCAGCGCTACTGAAGATGGTAAAAAAATGAATGGTGTTTGCCTGGATTTTAATTCAGGTAAGATACTTTTTGATATTCAAATATTTACCCCAGATTCGATTCAGGGAAAACACTCTATTAACACGTATGCAACGCCAACACCCTGCATCGAAAAAGGGTTTGTTTACCTGCATTTCGGTACGTTTGGTACCGCTTGTGTTAGTACAACCGATGGCAAAATAATGTGGAAGCGTACCGATTTAAATTGCAATCATGTGCAGGGACCGGGCTCTTCGCCAATCATTTATAAAAACTTGCTCATTCTACACATTGAAGGGGTTGATGTGCAATACATCGTTGCTTTGGATAAAACAACTGGAAAAACAATTTGGAAAACAGAACGGCCTGTAAAGGTTTATGAACCACTAACTCCAATTGGGAAAAAGGCCTACATCACGCCGCTGATAATCAATGTAAAAGGAAAAGATTTGCTGATATCAAACGGATCGGCAATTTGTCAGGCGCTTGATCCTGAAACTGGGAAAGAAGTATGGCATGTGATTCAGGGAACCGACTCAACCATTGCCATGCCTGTTTCTGAAAATGGGTTGGTTTACTTTATTCCCGGATTTGTTAGTCCACCTGAAGGTGAAAAATATACGGAACTTATCGCCGTTAATCCTGATGGACAAGGTGATATAGGCAGCAGAAATGTGGCTTGGAAAAGAAAAATACCCGTATTGCAACTACTTACCCCGTTGCTAAAAGGTGGTTTGATATACATGGTTGATACTCAAAACAATCTTTTATGTCTTGATGCAAAGACTGGCCTAATTGTTTACACTCAAAAGATGAAAAGTAAACATTATGCTTCACCAGTTTTCGCCAATGGCCTGATTTATTTCATTTCAGGAAAAGGCGAAGCGACTGTTTTGAAAGAAGGACGGAAATTCGAAATTGTTGCAGAAAACAAGCTTCCGGGCGAAGTGTTTGCAACGCCAGCCATTCTTCGCAACCAGATTTTGTTGCGGACAGACAAAAGTCTGTATTGTATTCAGACTAAGTGATAGATATTCAACTTCATGCACTTTCTGTAAATACCAACGCTATTGTTCGTTAGGTTGTCTCTGAGAGAACTTTACAAGTGATTGAAAATTCAACGCATTGTTTTTCAACCAAATTTCATATCACTTGTTTTGTATTATTTCAGACTAAAGAATCTTTTTCTAATAACCTAATTTAATTAGCAATGGTACCAAAAATTCACAGTTTAGGCGGTTATATCCACGAGTATCAGAAAAGTATGGCAAATCCTGAAGCCTTTTGGGCGGAGGCAGCCGAAAGTTTCTATTGGCGAAAGCGATGCGATAAAACCTTAGACTGGGAATTTGAAGGTCCATCGGTAAAATGGTATTCCGGAGGAAAACTCAATATTACCGAGAACATTTTTGAAAAGAACCTATACACAATAGGCAATCAACCTGCCATTCTCTGGGAGCCCAATAATCCCAACGAAGCTGGACGAACACTTACTTATGCAGAGCTTTCTTCCGAGGTAAACCGGTTTGCAAATACACTCAAAAGTCTGGATGTAAAAAAAGGCGATCGAGTGGCCATTTATATGCCCATGATTCCCGAATTAACCATAGCCATGCTGGCTTGCGCCCGAATTGGGGCCATTCATTCGGTAGTATTTGCAGGCTTTTCGGCAGCATCGCTTGCCGACCGAATTAATGATGCTGAATCGAAAGTGGTGTTAACAGCCGATGGAGGCTTCCGTGGAGAGAAAATTACGCCTTTAAAAGACATTGTTGATGAAGCGCTGAAAAATTGCCCGATAAAGCAAACGGTGGTTGTTTACCAGCGAACAAAACTTCCGGTTAACATGGTTGCCGGGCGCGATATTTGGTGGCACGATGCCATCAAAGGCCAATCGGATGTGTGCGAAGCTGAGGAAATGGATGCCGAAGATGTTCTTTTCATTTTATACACCTCGGGATCGACCGGGAAACCCAAAGGAATTGTGCACACAACCGCCGGATACATGGTTTACTCGGCTTACACATTTAAAAATGTATTTCAGTATAACGCTGGTGATGTTTACTTCTGCACGGCAGATATTGGCTGGATTACCGGCCACTCTTATATTGTTTACGGGCCTTTGCTGAATGGCGCTCAAACATTGATGTTTGAAGGTGTTTCAACCTGGCCGGATGCTGGGCGCTTCTGGGACATTGTAGATAAATACAAGGTGAATCAGTTTTATACAGCGCCAACCGCCATTCGGTCGTTGCTGGCCATGGGCAACGATTTTGTGATCAGCAAGGATTTATCGTCGCTAAAAGTACTTGGAACCGTTGGTGAGCCGATCAATGAGGAAGCCTGGCATTGGTACCACGACCATATTGGGCGCAACCGTTGTCCGATTGTTGATACCTGGTGGCAAACCGAGACCGGCGGAGTGATGATTAGCCCGCTCCCTGGAATTATTCCAACGAAACCATCGTTTGCAACTTTGCCTTTGCCTGGAATTCAACCCATTATTGTTGATGGCGAAGGGAATGAATTGCACGGCAACAGCGTGAAGGGAAATTTGTGCATCAAATTTCCGTGGCCTGGAATAGCACGAACAATTTGGGGCGACCACGAACGATTTCGTCAAACCTATTTCTCATCATTCAGGAATTTGTATTTTACCGGCGATGGTGTTCAACGCGATGAAGATGGCTATTACCGTATTCTGGGGCGAGTTGACGACGTAATTAACGTTTCCGGGCATCGCCTGGGAACTGCCGAGATTGAAAATGCCATCAATGCGCACCCGTTGGTAAACGAATCGGCTGTAGTTGGTTATCCACACCCGATTAAAGGGCAGGGAATTTATGCTTTTGTTGTTTGTGGCGAACTGTCAACCGGAGGAGAAGAAGGTATCAGGAAAAGCATAAAAATGGCTGTGTCCAATATGATAGGTCCATTCGCACGTCCCGATTTAATTCAATTGGTGCCTGGGTTGCCTAAAACCCGTTCAGGAAAAATTATGCGGCGTATTTTACGGAAAGTTGCTGAGGGCGATGCAACCAGTTTAGGCGACACGACGACTTTGCTCGATGAAGATGTGGTAAATAAAATAATTGACGGTGCACTTGTCGAAGTAAAGCGGTAAGGAATTCCAAGTTCCAGGTTTCAAATCCAGGTTGGATATGACGTGGAACTTGAAACCTGGAACCTGGAACTGTTTTATTCTTCCATCAATCCCATCGAGTGGAAAACCTCTTCGGTAACTCCCCGTCGGCTTTCTTTGAACTTCTCGGTATTGTTAAGGTCGGATTCAACGTTACACACATATATCCAGGTTTTATCTCCCTCTTCGAGATAACCAACCAGCCACCCAATATTTTTTCCTTCCTGAACTGTCATCCCTGTTTTTCCACTGAAGGTGTAATTGTCGGTCTTTTTCAGGATTAACAGCTTCTTTACCAAATCGATATTTTCCTGGCTGAAAGGAAGTTTATTGGTGTAAAAGTGGAGAATAAAATTCATCTGCTCCCATGGAGTTATACGCGAATTCCCCCAAAGCCAGAATTTGTCAATTGTTTCTTTGGTGATGTCCATTTTGCCATAGTCGGCATCATCCACATAATCTTTCATACGATCGGGTCCAATTCTTCTGGCTACTTCCTGAAAATATGGGACTACAGAATATTGAATGGCTGTTGCCAGCGTATGGTCCCGATTCCATTCATCTACTGTTCGGGTTACTCCATCCCAGGGAATTACCATGTTTTCATCGGTAATAACTCCGGTTTCGAGACCAATTAACGCATTCAGTATTTTAAACGTAGAAGCCGGAAGAAAGCCTTGTTCGCACCTGTTAGAATTATATATCTGGTATAAGTCGTTTTTTAGGTCATAAAGCAAGAAGCACCCTTTAACTCCATATTCCTCGAAAAAAGGCTGAAAATTTGGTGGATTATCCTTTACTGTTTGTACAGAACATGAATTTATGCTGAAAACTGTCAATAGAATAATAGCTATTTTAAAAAACTTTGTTTGCATAACAGGTGTTTCGAGTATAAAGAACATAAAAAGGAACCGCCTGATTCTCTTCACCAAAAGTATAATTTTTATTTGTTGGTAACTAATTCCATCATGACAGATTAAAAGTAGTATTTGTTTTTTCCCTGTTTATCTTCGGTATAAATGTATCTGTTTATTTTCTCTTGGTGGTGATCATTTTTCGAATGAACCAACGCAAAACTGGCGTAAATGCAAGAATCTTGGTTTTTATAATTAAGTAAAAGAAAACTACTCTTCTCAGTAAAAGTATTCATGAATAAAAGTGAATCATTCCGAAAAAATTAAATCTCTAATAGATAGTCTACAAGTGTCGGATTGGTGCAAATAACCCAATAGGCTTAACGTACAGTACGCAACCTTTGCCATTTGATTCCCATCATTTAATAACAAAAGAACCGTCGTAGGAAGACGGTTCTTTTCAAAATAGCCGGAATAGTCCGGTAATAATTAAACAACAATTCAAAAGTAATTAAAAATGAAAAAGTTTAGAAATTTATTCGCAGGACTTTTTGTCCTGAGTTTTGGCGTTTTTGTGTTCGTGTCATGTGACAATGATGACACTCCTGATCCGTTAAAAGCGATAGTTGATGTATCGGTTCATGACCTAAAAGTTGAAGGCGGGGTTAAATATGGAATCTTTGTTGACGCAGTCGCCAATTACGACATCAAATCGGTAAAAGTAACCGCACCGGGAACAGGCGGAAAAGTTTACCAGCTAACCGCCACAACCGATAAAAAGCAATTTGTATTTATTCCGCAAACGGCAGACTTTACTGCTGACCTACCGGTAAAAGGCGACTATTCGTTTGAAGTAATATCGATAAGTGACGAGAAAATTACCGGAAAAGATGCCGTTGGTGACGAAAAACTTACTCCGATTGCAATTAAAACAGCTACTATGTCGAACCATTTATTGAAGGCTACCTGGGATAAAATCCAGAATGGCGATGCTTATCTCGTTAGGTTATATTCGGCAAACAAGGCGGAATTGCTGTTTCAGGGAACTCTTCTGGCTTCAGATAAGGCTGAATATGAGTTTGGAGCAACAACTTCTGGATGGGCGTCAGGAAAATCACCTGCGGCTAATACTGATTATGTAGTTGAACTGGTTGGAATCAGATATGAGACCGGAGTGACGACTGATAAAGGAAATAATGTTCAATTTATAACAACCGATTCTAAAACAATCAAATGGGAATAAATAAAATTTCTATTTGATGATAATAATAAACCTCAGCAAATAGCTGGGGTTTATTTGTATGTAAAAATCTTCAATCTCTCATTTTCTTCTTTGATCTTGTGCAACTCTCTAATCAAATCGTCTTTTGCCTGGAGCAATCATCCTTTTCAAGGTTGTGAATAACGAGAATGCTTCATTTCTAAAAAAAGAATGGAGCGGCTGTTGTCGCTCCATCAAAAATATTATTATTGTTATTTGTGAGAGAAAAGAATCCCAACTAAGTCTTATTTTGCAATTCGCTCAAGCCATTTCAGCATAAATATCATTGTTAACATCGAGATTGTACAGGCAACCACGAAAACTGTCCAGGTTAACCAGATTGGCATAGTGTCATAAAGAACTGCACCCACAAATAGTAATGAATTTCCTATAGCTGTTGCTCCAAGCCATCCACCCTGCATGATTCCCTGGTATTGAGGAGGCGCAACTTTTGACACGAATGAAATTCCCAGTGGACTAATAAACAATTCAGCAATTGTAAGTACAAAGTAAGTTCCAATCAACAGGAATGGTGTTACCTTTAAGCTTTCGTCTAATGGAACTCCTCCTTGTTTTGGATCAATGGTGTGATGCATTGGAAGGTTGTATAAGTAAGAACCAATCGTCATTACTAGAAATCCAAGGGCTGCAATACCCATTCCGATAGCTATTTTCTTAGGTGTAGAAGGTTCTTTCCCATTTTTCCTTAACCAACCGAACAAGGCTAAAACCAGGGGGGTTAAAAACACAACAAAGAATGGATTGATTGATTGAAATATCTCAGCACCCTTTAATGTCAAGCTGCCAATCGAAATCTTCATAATGTCCAGATTGGTGTACTCTTTGGCAAAATATGTGAGAGTCAATCCATTTTGATGAAACGATAACCAAAAGAAAATCACGACACCAAAAACTGCAAATAAAGCATAGAGCCGTTGCTTGATTTCTTTGGCATCCATCTGAATTGAATCGGGATCAATCGATGTACCTTTGCTGACAACTTTTTTCGGGTTAGGAAAGTTTTTCTTATTAACTAAATAAATTACCAACGAGATAGCCATCGCAAAAATTGCCACTCCAAAGGCATAATGAAATCCTGTTGTGAAAACGTTGAGATATTCTTTAGCAAAGGCAGTCATATCGGTTACCGGGTGTCCAGTAACTTCTGTTGCAAGTTTTATGAGCGATTCAGATGAACCTGGGTTAATCGAACCATCCAAGTGAGCATGACATAAAGCAGGCAAATCGGAATTGTACTGAAATCCAAATTTTTCCAACCACCAGTTTCGAACTCCAATAGCGGCCAATGGCGCAAAAATTGCTCCAACATTAATAAACATATAGAAAAGGGAGAAGCCGGAATCCCTCATTTTACCATAAACTTCGTTGTCGTACATCTGTCCGACCAATGCTTGTAAATTTCCTTTGAACAGACCATTCCCAAAAGCGATTACGAACAAACCAATACAGGTTATTGTAAGAAATAACGCGAAGTTTGGAGTTGGAGTTGGAGTTGGGATAGCTATCAATAAATAGCCTATCGCCATTAAAATTAAGCCAAATAAAATTGTGCCTTTATAATTTCTTGTTTTATCGGCAATCAATCCCCCAACAAAAGCTAAGATGTAAATTGAAAAATAAAAAATAGAATAGATGATTCCTGCATTAGTTCCTGTTAGTCCAAATTTTGCTTGTAAAAACAAAACTAAGATTGCCATCATTGTGTAAAAGCCAAAACGCTCTCCCATATTTGCCAGAGCAGCAGCCAATAATCCTTTTGGATGATTATTAAACATATAAACCGTTTTTAAGTTAGTGAATACTTCTTGTAAGTTTGTGCAATACTGACAAATATAGTCAAGTTTTTAATGATAAAAATTTGACTATTGTCAGAAGAATTAAAAATTATGATTTCGGCTTGTACAACTTCGAAAATTCAATCATGGAAACTTTTCTGACAAAACTTTGTACTTTTGAGTTAAAACTATGTTGGAATGAAATTTTTTATTTGTTCGCAAATTGCAGGGATTGATAAGCAAACCATGAAACTGGAGCCTATCTCCTCAATCGACCTGATGGAGCGTGCTTCATTTAAAGTTGCCGACTGGCTGGTTCGGTATATCGATCACAAAAAAACGGTTTACTTGTTTGCCGGGCCTGGTAATAATGGTGGTGATGCCCTTGCTGTTGCCCGAATGCTGGTCTGGAACAAATTAGACTGTACTGTTTTTCTTTGTGGCTTTGGTCGCAAACTCAACGGAGATCCAGCCATCAACTGGCAACGGTTGGAAGAACAAAACCTGGTTCGTCTGAAAAAAATAAACATGGAAAATGACATTCCTGACATTTCTCCTGAAACAATTGTTGTTGACGGGCTGTTCGGTTCTGGATTAAATAAGCCACTGGAAGGATTAGCTGCGAAAATTGTCCATCAAATCAATCAATCAGGAGCAACCGTTATTTCAATCGATATTCCAAGCGGACTTTTTGGTGAAGACAACAGTAAAAACGATTTATCAGTTGTCGTCCGGGCAAATCTCACGCTCTCGTTTCAGTTTCCAAAACTGAGTTTTCTCTTTTCTGAGAACCAGCAATTTGTTGGCGAATGGAAGGTTCTGCCTATAGGACTACATCCCGAAGCGATTAATCAAACCGAAAGCGACATGTATTTTTTGAACAGGGAATTTATTTCTGAAAAAATTAAAAGGCGGAGTAAATTTTCGCATAAGGGTACTTATGGCCATGCCTTGCTTATCGCTGGAAGTTATGGGAAAATGGGTGCGGCAGTTTTGGCATCCAAAGCCTGTTTAAGGTCAGGTACTGGGCTATTGACGACTCATATTCCAAAAAAAGGATATGAAATCATGCAAATTTCGGTGCCCGAAGCCATGATTTCGATTGACGTTTCGGAGTCAGTTTTTTCTATGTTGCCTGATTTATCGCCTTATTCAGCTATTGGAATTGGCCCTGGGCTCGACAAAAAAAGCGAAACTCAGCAAGTCCTGAAAAATTTACTTCATGCAAAGCCCGGGAAACTGGTGTTAGATGCCGATGCACTCAACATTTTGGCAGAGAATAAGGACTGGTGCAGCCTTTTGCCGGGAAATACCATTTTGACACCGCATCCCAAAGAGTTTGAACGACTGGTCGGACCGTCATCAGATTCTTTTGAACGCCTGCAAAAGCAACTTGATTTTTCGGTAAAATACAAAGTTATCGTTGTGTTGAAAGGTGCTCATACAAGTATCAGTTTTCCTGACAGGAAGGTCTTTTTCAACAACACTGGCAATCCAGGAATGGCAACCGCTGGTAGTGGCGATGTTTTAACCGGAATAATACTTGGACTACTGGCTCAAAATTATCCTGTTGATGATGCGGCTCTTGTAGGAGTTTATATTCATGGGCTTGCAGGTGATTTTGCGAAAAAAGTAATCGGAGAAACGGCTTTAATTGCTGGCGATATAATTAATCACCTGGCTGAAGCTTTTCAGCAATTCGAATAATATTTTGGCTATTTTTGGGTTTTTATTGAAAATAGGACTTTTAAGATCGGGAAACAGAAACCAATTAAAATATTTAGAATGAAGACTTCGATATTCACAACAATTTTAATCCTTTTTACAGTTTCAGTATTTGGCGTTCCGAAGGATGACAAAAAGAAAGAAGTTCCGGGGGCAGCTGGAATTGTTGAAGGCGTTATTTATTCCTTACCCGAAACAGGTGTAAGAGTTAAGGTTAAGGCCACACGCGAAAGGTTTGTTCATGGCCCGTTCCAGAGTTATGCCCAGAAATTGCTAGGAATAGATAATGCTCCGGCTACTGATGTTGATCGTTGGACAATAGATGGAATGACATTGGAAACTTTTAGCCAGCCTGATGCTGATCAGGTTCGTAAGGCTTTGGGTTCGGTAGCTCAGTTGGTTAGCCTTACAGATGCGGGTGTTATTGCGGGAATTAATTCAGGAACAAAATCTTCTGAATCGGCAATAACTACTCAGTCATTTATCCTGAAAGAACCAGAAACCCGGGTCAATTTCACTGATCTTTCAATTTGGAGTTTCTATTCTCCTGCTGATACAACTAAACGTTTCAAAATGGTATCAAAAAATCCAGACCAAAAAGCTGCCGAAGCTGCTGAAACCATTTTTAATCTTCGGAATTCGCGTTTTGCATTGTTGACGAATGCCAATAATGAACCATTTCCCGATGGAAAATCGTTTGAAATTATGCGTGATGAATTAGCTAAAATGGAAGAAAACTATCTGGCTTTATTCATTGGCAAATCAACTAAACAGTGCTACGAATTTAGTTTCGACTACATTCCGGGCGAGAAAACAGCGAAAGGTGAAGTCTTTTTCAGGTTTAGCGACGATCGTGGTGTTCTGCCAAAGACTGATTTGTCGGGTCGTCCGATTGTAATTGATGTTGTGAAAAACGACGATTTGGCTGCAAAGCAAAATTCCTTAAGTACATCGGCAAATCCTGAAGCTGGAAGAAGTGGGGTTTTTTACCGTATTCCAGGTATGGCCGAAATACGTATTCTCGATGGAAGCAAACCATTAGCTACAGCGCGCACCCCAATTGCTCAGTTTGGGACAGTAGCGCCTGTCCCCGAAGAATTACTCGATGGAAGCTATAAACTTGAGTTTTATCCCACAACCGGAGCAATAAAAAGTATTGTTGAAAGTAAAACAGAAACAAAATAATGATATAGAAATCCTGGCAAATAAGCTGCCAGGATTTTTTTTGATGTTATTTATCTTCGTTTAACTGATACATATTTTCTTATATTTAGGGCAAATAATAATTTATCAAAATACTTCTTCAAATGACTGAAACAATAGCGACACTCCGCGATTCGAAAACTGCCCGATGGCTGGTACTTATACTGGTATCGTTTACCATGATGTGTGCTTATTATTTAACCGACGCCATGGCTCCTTTGCAGGAACGGCTTCAGGCTAATTTATCATGGTCTGCGTCCGATTATGGATTTTTCACCAGTGGATACGGTTGGTTTAATGTGTTTTTGCTAATGTTGGTGTTCAGTGGAATGATACTCGACAAAATGGGAGTTCGTTTTACCGGAATTCTCTCCATCGGAATCATGTTGGTTGGCGCCGCCATTAAATATTGGGCTATTTCAGGACACGTTCAGGGAATGTTTGAATTAAATATTTTAGGCTGGCAAGCTATTGCTTCGTCGGCCAAATCAGCCGTAGTTGCCGGATTTGGGTTTGCTATTTTCGGGGTAGGTTGCGAAATGTTCGGGATTGCCGCCAATAAAGCAGTTGTTCGCTGGTTTCGCGGAAAAGAAATGGCTTTGGCCATCGGGTTAAATACCTCAACTGGCCGTATCGGAACGGCTTTGGCCATGTTCACACCAATACCTTTGGTTCGTATGACCGGCAATATAAGCGCACCTGTTTTGCTGGCATTGGTTTTCCTGTGTATCGGTATGTTGGTATTTATCCTCTTCACTTTTATGGATCGCAAATTAGACAAGGAGGATGCCGATGCTGGAGTAGCTGCCGACGAAGAGTTTAAATTCGCTGATATTATCGAAATTGGGAAAAACCGCGCATTTTGGTACATTACCACTTTATGTGTGTTGTTCTATTCTGCCGTTTTCCCCTTCATTAAATATGCTACCAATATGATTGTTCAGAAATTTGATATTTCTGACACCTTTGCCGGATATATTCCGGCCCTGCTACCGGCAGGAGCTTTGCTCCTGACTCCCGTTTTTGGCAGTGTTTTCGATAAAAGGGGCAAAGGCGCATCAATCATGGTATTTGGATCTATTTTATTGGTTTGTGTTCACTTATTATTCTCTATACCTTCGCTCAACAGTTTCCCAATTGCCATTGGACTGGTAATCCTTTTGGGAATTGCTTTTTCAATGGTTCCGGCAGCCATGTGGCCGTCTATCGCCAAAATTATTCCACACAGCAAACTGGGAACCGCTTATGCTATGACATTCTGGGTACAAAACTGGGGTTTGATGGGCGTTCCACTTTTGATCGGTGTTGTGCTTGATAAATATTGTATCACCGGAACAATCAATAAATTAGTTGATGGTAAGGAACAAGTTGTGACTCAATACAACTACATGATTCCAATGTTGATTTTTGCGCTCTTCGGATTTCTGGCCATTGGATTTGCTTTACTTCTGAAAGCTGAGGACCACAAAAAAGGCTATGGACTTGAAAAACCAAACATTAAAGAATAGCAAAAAGTCGTTGAAATAAGAATATTGGAAACCTGCATTCGTTTAAATGATTGCAGGTTTTTTATTGCTTAATTGCATAAACAACTAGCTGTTTAAATTGTACCTTTAGAAACTTAATTTTCATACGTAAATTTTTTATTTTTTAATTGCCGTATGGAATTCGCATGATTGGGAAATATCTATTTTGATTGGTGTTTCCAGTATCATGCTCATTTCATCAGAATTTCTTTTTAAAAACAACTATATGAGTAACGAAATCATCAAATTACAGCCCAACGAAGTCTGGGCTAATTTTTATGAGTTGACGCAGATTCCGCGTCCCTCTCACCACGAAGAGCAGATTCGCTCATTCATGGTGAACTTTGGCAAAAGTCTCGGATTGGAAACCATCCAGGATGAAGCCGGAAATGTGATCATACGCAAACCAGCTACGCCCGGAATGGAAAATCGTAAAGGCGTTATTTTGCAGGGCCATCTCGATATGGTTCCTCAGAAAAATAGTGACAAAGCTCACGATTTTACAAATGATCCAATCGAAACTTTCATTGATGGCGAGTGGGTTAAAGCAAATGGAACAACTTTGGGCGCCGATAATGGCATTGGTGTAGCTTCAGCAATGTCAATACTGGCATCGAACAACATTCCTCATGGCCCGCTTGAAGCATTGTTTACGGCCACGGAGGAAACAGGAATGGACGGCGCTATTGGTTTAAAACCTGGTGTACTGAATGGTAGTATTCTGATTAACATGGATTCGGAGGATGAAGGCGAGTTGTACGTGGGTTGTGCCGGTGGTGAAGACGCTTATGCCGAACTTTCATTTACTGAAGTTTCGGTTCCTGCTGAATCAATAGCATTTAAACTGAATGTTACTGGTTTGAAAGGCGGACATTCGGGAATGGATATTAACCTTGGACGTGGAAATGCCAATAAAATTTTCTTCCGTGTGCTGAAAGAAGCTAGCAAAGTTTGTGGAGCAAGGTTGGCTTCAATTAACGGTGGAAGCCTTCGAAATGCTATTCCCCGCGAAGCTTTTGGCGTGATTACCGTTCACTATGCAACAGCGGACAAGCTTGTCGGTTTGGTTGCTGGTTTAACCAATGTCATTAAGCGAGAGCTTTCGGTTACAGAGCCAACGCTTAAAATAGAACTGGCTAAAACTGAAATGCCGGCCAACCTGATCGATGAGCGAACTCAGATCAATCTCACTCACGCCATTGTTGCGGCACCGAACGGTGTAATTCGCATGAGCGACAGCATGATCGGACTGGTTGAAACATCGACCAATTTGGCCATTGTGAAATCTGACAATGCTGCAAAAACAATTAGTATTGCCTGTTTGATGCGTAGTTCGGTTGATTCGGCCAAAGCTGAATTAGGATCGCGTATGGAATCGGTATTTACTTTGGCAGGAGCTAAAGTAACTCTAACTGGTGGCTACCCAGGCTGGAAGCCTAATATGGAATCACCAATCCTAAAAACGATGCAGCAGGTTTATCAGGCAAAATATGGTCGGATTCCTGAAATTAAAGCCATTCATGCCGGATTGGAGTGTGGTATTCTTGGTGGAAAATACCCGAATTGGGATATGATTTCATTTGGCCCAACCATTCGGTTCCCGCATTCTCCGGATGAAAAAGTGAATATCGAATCAGTGGTTAAATTCTGGGATTTCCTGGTTGAAACGCTAAAGAATATTCCGGTGAAATAATTGGTAGCTTTTTACTGATAAAAACTCCTGCTCGGTATAGGTTTAATTATGTGCGGGTTTATCATGAACAACAATAATCGAAGACCATCTGCAATAAATCAGGTGGCCCTCGCTTTTTTGTTTTCAGGAGAACTTATTCGCATAAGCTATAAGTTTCTCTTTCATGGCTTTGAGTTCTGTTCCGTCAAGCGTATCCGTTGCTTGTTTAATGAGCTCATTGTATAGCGATAATTTATAACCGGCTTCTTCCAATATCGATTCTTTCTGATTTTTTGGGAATTCGGAGTAATAAAGGAGCCATTCTTCTAACGACTTACTCAATTCCCGAATTTTAGTTTTACCTGCTTCTTTTTGTGCATTTCGGACGTACAGTCCAGCCAACAGGATGCTTTGGTAATCAACCGGCCAGTTTTTTAAACTCATTGTTTCGTTGGCCTTTTTCATTACTGCTAACGCTTTATCTGGCTGGTTCTCATCAGTTAATTTTTGAGCAAGACGAAAAAAAGCATTTCTGATTTGCATACTGGCAAACATGCGCCGATGGTGCCAGTCGAAGTTGATATGTGGATTAGCCAGATTTTTCCAGTTACATTTTTTCATCAGCTTGTTGTACAAACTCGTTGAATCGATTGTCCCGGAATCGAGTATTGATGTACAGGCAGCGTACTTGTCACATAACCGATAGATCAATCCATCATAAATTAGGTTATTTTTCAGTCCGTGTTCTTCGGCATCGGACCATGCTGTAAAGCAAATAGGGCGTTTACCTTTGTTTGACGAGATAATGTCCCAAAATGCCAAGTCACCTTTGTTTATAGCTTTCTTATCGAGTTCTATATGAATTGGATCCTGATCAGGATTTTCAATCCTTACTTTTTTTACTGGTATATAACTTAATTGTTCGCCACTTTCAACCGTGAGTTTCGTTTTCGACGAGTCGCTGGCAACAAATTCAAGTACGTCGCTTAACCGTTGTTCTTCTTCAATTTTGGGTACAATATACACATAGTCGAGTTGCCCGGTTTGATACTTTTCGCAAGGTATTGTCATCTTAAGCTGTTCATTCTGATAAACTTTCCGTTGTAACTGCGCTATATACCATTCTGCCGAAAGATATGGCATAACCACAACCCGAACATCGCGACGAATGCCTTCTATTTCCTGGCAATACCAAAGTGGATAAGTATCGTTGTCGCCATGAGTGAATAAGATAGCATTGGGTTCACACGATTCAAGATAATTTCGGGCTAAGTCGCGGGCCGAATATCTTCCAGAGCGGTCGTGATCGTCGTAATTTTGAACAATTAATAAAAGAGGAGAGGCTACCAGACATACTGTGACAGATGCAATTATTGCATTTTTTTTATTCAGCTTTCTATTTAGAAATGTATACATGGATAATACTCCCATTCCAATCCAGATGCAGAAAACATAGAACGAACCTACATAAACATAGTCGCGCTCGCGAGGAGTGTTCGGAACTTCATTGAGGTAAACTACCAGCGCAAAACTCATCAGAAAAAACAGCAGTCCTGTAACTAAAAAGTTGTTGTGGTCGTGACGATAATGATAAGCTAGTCCGATAACTCCAAGTAGAAAAGGCAAGAAGTAATACGAATTCCGGCCACGGTTCATTTTCATTTCTGCCGGAAGATTTTTTTGTGGTCCTGTGACTTCCTTATCAATAAACGAAATTCCTGATTGCCAATTACCGTTGATCATGTTGCCTGTGCCTTGAATGTCGTTCTGGCGTCCTACAAAATTCCATAAGAAATACCGGATATACATGAATCCGAGTTGATATTTAAAGAAGAACGAAAGGTTTTCCTGAAAAGTTGGGATCACTGTTTCTGCTTGATTTCCGTCGTTATCAGAAAAAGTTATCTTCTTTCCCTTCATGCCAAACTGTTTTTTGTAGGCTTCGATATGTTCAGGATCGGCGCTATGCATACGAGGAAAAAATCCGATGGTCCTGCTATCGTATTCAACTTCAGGATTTAGTTTACTGCTGACATATTTCCCATTTCGTACAAGCCATGTATTTCGTTCGTTATAGCCGGTCGCTATCGACCCAAAATTTTCGCCATAAATAATCGGTCGTGTTCCGTATTGTTCACGGTTAAGGTAATTCAATAAACCAAAGGTTGTATCCGGGTTTCCCTGGTTAATGGGCACATTAGCCGAAGCGCGTACAATTGTAGTGATATAAGAGGTATAACCAACGAGCATAAATGTTATACATAACAGAACCAGATTTAGTGCAGGCATTTTCTTTTTACTGCTGTAAACCAACCCAAACGCAATTGCGGCAACCAGCAAAACAATATATGTCAAAATTCCTGAATGAATAGGCAGGCCCAGACTATTAACAAAAAGTAATTCAAGACTTTTGGAGAGTTCTAAAATCCCGGGAATAAATACCTTCAGAAGCACCACTATTCCAAAACCGCTGATCAAAATTGTGGTAATAAGTCCCTTTACAGAGTATATGTATTTTTTGAAAAAAACGATAAGCGCGACCGATGGGATAACAAGTAAATTTAGTAAATGCACACCTATCGAAAGTCCGATCAAGAAAAAAATAAGGATAATCCAACGGGACGAATTGGGATTGTCAGCTTCTCTTTCCCAGCGGGTAGCTGCCCATAGAACCACTGCGCTGAAAAGCGACGACAGCGCGTAAACTTCAGCTTCAACTGCCGAAAACCAAAACGAATCGGTAAATGCAAACGACAACGCTCCAACTGTTGCTGCCCCAAATTTCAAAGCAAACGGAAAGGTTTTGCCTTGTTTTTGTTCGAGTTTAGAGATTAGCCAAACGATTGTCCAATACAAAAAGAGAATAGTGGCTGCGCTGGCAATTGCCGAAATCATATTGATGAAGAACGCAGCTTTTGTCGAATTTCCGAAACTAAGTAATGAAAAAACACGGCCCATAAGCATAAACAGAGGAGCTCCGGGCGAATGGTTAATTTCGAGTTTGTAAGCCGACGTGAGAAACTCGCCGCAATCCCAGAGACTTAAACTTGGTTCAAGGGTTAAGGTATAAACTATTAATGCAATCAGGAAAATGATCCACCCAATAACGTTGTTTGTGCGTTGTTCCATGTGATTTATTTTATACACACAGTACACGCATAATCAGAAAGGTTCAGATCATTCTGGAAAAAATAAACCCAGTCAGGTTTCCAAAACCTGACTGGGTTATTACTTAGCAAATTTGCGGTATTATTTCAACAAATCAGACGGGATTTCAGTAATATCACTGATTTCCATTTTTCTGATATAAAATTCGCCTCCTTCTGATTGTATTTGGATTTTTCCTTTGGTTAGTGGAGTCGTTTTACCGTTATCGTTGGTGCTGCAATTGGTATTTACCATTACTACTTTACCATTTACAACATGAACAGAAGTTTGTCCAAAACAATACAAATCTATAGTATTCCATTCTCCGAGGGGTTTTTCTGCATCTTCTTTCTTTTTGATCGATCGTCCGTTGGTATCTTCGCTGAAGGTTGAAAGTTGTCCATCAGGAGCATAAAAATAAGCTGTTCCAAAATTTCCCATCTTCGATTTCACCTGGCACCAGGTATTTCCCATCAGGTAGGTATCGCCGAGGTTCTCGTGCATAAGCTGGTGTTCAATACAAGCCATCCAGGTTCCAAAAGCTGCACCCAAAGGGCCAAAACTATGGTAAAGTAAACCGCTGTTTTGTTTTCCGTAAACTTTTTCGCCCCATTTAAATTCAAGATGCAGGTGATAGTTTTCAAACTCTTCTTTTGTAGCCATCGATGCAAAAATGTCACCTGAAATATATATTACTTTTTGTCCACCAAGTTTTTTAACACTGTATGTTGAGGCTGGAGTTGCTTTTTTTGCAAGGTCTTCAAAACCGGTAATAGGCGTGCCAAGGTGTATATCCCAGTTTTTTAAGTTTTTCCCGTTGAAGAGTTGTTTTTGGGCAAACGACATTGACGTGGTAAAAAGAAAGGCTAGAATTAGTCCAAGGTTTTTCATGATAGTTGGATGGGTTAAAATTTGACAAAAAAAAAACTGCCCTATAAAGATAAGGCAGTCTATTTAAATAATGAAATTAAATTTAGTTTGAATGGGATGCGATTAGCTCCTGAGCTCTGTCCAGAATAGCTGCGTCATCAAGAAGTACTACGCCACCGTCTGGCCCTGGTTCAATGTGTAATCCAACTGATTTTCCTTTCACGTAATTTGCGCCTCCAAAATAATTTCTGACGGTTTCAACCTCCATCCCAAATTCCTGCGCAATTTGACTGATTGAACCGTCAGGTAAACTGTCTTTGATGTGACGTAGCTCGTTAAAAGTGATTTTTCTTTCCATGACATTTAGTTTTTATGGTTGTACACTCTTTTTACTTTTAAATACACTCTAAAGATAGAATTAATATAGAAATAACAATGAGGTAATATCTATGTTTTATTGACATACTACTCGTCCGAATTTGAATAGTATTATTTCATTTTAGTTGGATTTCCCCTGCTTTTAGTTGTTGGATAAGGTTTTTTAGATTTTGTAAGCGGACAAGGAGTGTTAAAAGGTTAACTGATAATTAACAATTTTTAATAGTTGTCTAAGCCTTTTTTTAACGATGTGTAAACTGCCTGTTGTATGGAGGGGCGAATACTTAAATCTGAAATTGCTGAATGATTGCGGTTTGGGTATACCCTATTAGACAGGAAGATTACCTGTAATTGATTTTCGGGATCCATCCACACAAAAGTTCCTGTGTATCCTGTGTGCCCATAACTTTCCGGGCTAGCATCGGTGGCCGGAAACTTATTCTTTTCACCTTTTATCCCAGGCGAAGGTTTGTCAAATCCAAGCGCCCTATGGTTATTGCTTTGCGGGAATTGCACTTTGGTGAATTCTTTTACTGTTTCCGGTGAGATGTATTGTTTCCCGCCATAATACCCTAATTGCAAATACATCTGCATCAGTTTCCCCAAATCGTTTGCAGTACTAAATAGCCCGGCATTTCCTGAAACTCCTCCAAGTACAGCTGCCATTTCGTCGTGTACAAAACCTTGTAGCTGTTCTTTTCTGAAATATTGATCGTCTTCAGTCGGTGCAATTTGTTCAACTGGATATTTTTCATAGGGGTTAAATCCTGTGCTGACTGCTCCTAATGGTTTATAAAATTCGTAAGTGAGATATTCCGGAAAAGTTTTATTCGTAAGCCTTTCGGTTACAAACCGGAACAATCCCATTCCAAGGTCAGAATAAACATATTCTTTTTTTTGCAGAAGGGGCGATTTAGCAATGTCGGTAATAACCTGTTTGATAAAATCATTTCTGGCATAAACATTTTTCGATACCCGTATTGAATATTGTTCAGTGGGATGATCAATGAATACCCCGTTTCTTATAGTTGATTTGCTACCTGGCTCTAAATAAAAAGGTATAAATGGTTGAAGTCTTGCCTGGTGTGTTAAAACATCACGAACAGAAATGCCGGCTTTATTCGTATTTTTAAATTCAGTCAGGTAATTGGAGTAAGGTTTATCCAGATCTATTTTTTTCTCATCGTACAGTTTCATTATTACTGGAAGTGGAGCCGAAACTTTGGTAACCGATGCCAAATCATATAGTACATGGTTTTGTACAGCTTGCTTTTTGTCATAAGTCAAATATCCTATACTTCTATTAACAATCACTTTGCCATCTTTTGCGATAAAGATCTGGCACCCGGGGAAAGCTTTTGCTGATATGCCTTTATCGGTGATCGAATCAATAAGGTAATTTAAGTATTCTGAGTTTATTCCAACTTCTTCAGGTAAAGTATATTTTAAACGTTTAATGCTTTTAAACTCTATGCCCGAAAGTACAGGATATAAATCGGGAACTGTTACAGGAAGTTTTCCTTGAGCATCGATAGCCCCAAAAATTAGTTGCGCCGATAGTTCTTCTGTTTCTTTGTCATCCTGATAAGCAATTATTAAAACACCAGCATTTTTTAGTGTGGAAAAGTTTGTCAGTGCATAGGGGTTTCCAAAGAAAACGAATATTGAATTTTTTAATGCTAGTTGCCCGACAAGTTTAATTTGCTGATCGCTTATTCCATAACGTCGGCTTGGACTTAACCCCATTCCGTGAATACCAACGAGAATCAGGTTATAGGGTTTTAACTGAGCGATTAACTTATTAATTTCATTTTCGGTAGGATTTTTACCTATGTTAAAATTGTCAATTTGCGTATAGTTGCCTAACATTTCCTGAAAAGGAGTAACCCCTTCAGGTGCAATCGATAAACTAGCAATTTTAAGGGAGTCTAATTGTTTCAGAGGGAGCAAATTATTCTTGTTTTCCAATACAGTAAGTGCTTTTTCAAAAAGTAGTCTTTTAGTTAAGGTATATTGGTTCCGATTTAAATCTTCTTCCAGGTTTTTCAGATCGATATTTTTTTGTTTGTCCAAATCCAACCACTTTTTGACAGTTAGAATTTTACGGCATTTGTTGTCGATTTCTACCACACTTATTTCGCCGGCATTTACTGCCCGTTTTACGGCAGCAATAGCTTGAGCCAGATTAGGAACTATTTCTACCATATCATTGCCTGCTTTTAAAGCCTTTACAACCAAGTCAGAAGAAGCTTTGCCAACTCCGGCCATATTCATAGCATCTGTTATGATTAAACCATTGAAACCTAAATCCTTTTGTAATTTTTTCCTGATGATTTTTGAGGATAATGATGCCGGAACTTTTGAGTTTGGTTCCAATGCCGGAACCTGAAGATGTCCTGTCATGACAGCTCCAATTCCTTTGTCAATTAATAAGGAAAATGGGAATAATTCTACTGAATCCAGCTCACTTTTACTTTGTCGGATTACAGGTAGTCTATGATGCGAATCGACTTCAGTATCTCCATGTCCCGGAAAATGTTTGGCTGTAGCAAGTATCCCGGCATCTTGCATTCCTTGTGCATACAACCACGACTTTCGGGCAACCATTGTCCTGTCTTCGCCAAAAGAGCGATAGTTAATTACGGGATTTGCAGGCTTCACATTAATATCGCAAACAGGAGCCATGTTCATGTGAATTCCCAGTCGTCGGCATTGTTTACCTATTTCATAACCCATTTGGTAAATCAAAGTATCGTCAGAAATCGCCCCCAAAGCCATCTGGACGGGGTAATTCATGGTCGAATCAAGCCTGAATCCTAGTCCGGTCTCACCATCAATGGCAATTAACAAAGGGATTTCCGACGCTTTTTGAAACCGGTTGGTGATTTTTGCCTGGGTTAATGGTCCTCCTTGCATGAAGATGATACCACCTACACGAAATTGACTGATCTGTTTCAGCAACTCTTCGGTTTTTTGGTTCTTCAAATTCGAATAAGCTTGAATCATGAAAAGTTGCCCGATTTTCTGATCAAGCGTAAGCCTTTTCATTAATGAATCAACCCATTGATCGTTAGTTAGTTTCGCAAAACCAGGGTTTTGTTTCGCAAAGCAGTTTATTGTAATGGTAAGTATCCCGATGAATAATATCGATAGTCGTTTCATGAATTTCATGTTTGGATGGTAAAGTTATAACTTACTTTTAGGCGCCGATATTTTTCTTTTAGTTTATTGAGCCAATTTGTGATTGAAGCAATTCATGAATTTTTCATCATATAAATGATTGGAAATTAGAATTATATCTTTGTTCTTTAAGTTAGAAGTTATCAATGTTTACAAATTATTATTTTGACGCTCATTAATTTATACTTTAAATGCGAATTGTTAAAAAATGTAAAAATCATTTATTATTTTTGGCATAATAAGTGTAGTAACCTGAACGTTATTTTGATAAATCTGTTTCTTGAAAAATCTGCTCAATATATTGTTTGTTTTACTACTGCTGGGGTACTTACTCTCGTGTGAAGATGATAAATACATTTCTTCATCTGATGCCAAGCTTCGTTTCTCGGTTGATACCGTAATGTTCGATACAATATTTACTTCAATTGGATCCACGACTCAACATCTTAAGATTTATAACCCTTATGATCAGAAAGTCCTGATTTCATCTATAAAACTTGCAAAGGGAACATCCTCAAACTTTCGATTAAATATCAACGGAATAGCATCCAATGAAGTTCAAAATTTAGAAATAGCGCCGTTGGATAGTATGTACATATTTGTCGAAGTAACCGTTGATCCGAACGGACAGAATTTGCCTTTAGTTGTTAAGGATTCAATAGAGTTTATAACAAATACCAATCGGCAGGATGTTGATCTGGTGGCCTGGGGACAGGATTTTAAACTTATTAAAGGTAAAATTCTTAAAAATTCAACATGGACAAATGAGAAACCATATTTAGTATATTCTGACTCTTACGTTGATAGCACATCAACATTGTCTATTCAACCTGGGACAAAAATTTACTTTCATAAAGAAGCGGGTTTGCATATCGAAGGCAAGCTTATAGCAAAAGGGACTATTGTTAATCCTATTCTTTTTCATAGCGATAGGCTTGAGGCTTCGTATCAAAATGTTCCAGATCAATGGGATGGCATAACATTGTATGCCGGAAGTAAAGGTAACGAACTTTCAAATGTTGAAATTAAAAATGCCAATATCGGGTTAATGATTGGTAATGTTGGTAAGAAAATTTCTGATGTAAAACTGAACAATGTTAAAATTCAAAATATGGCTTATGCCGGAATTTTTGCTATTCAGTCCAATATTCAGTCTGTTAACTGTTTGATTAGTAATTGCGGATATTATGCTGCTGCTTTGCTTGTTAGCGGCAATTATGAGTTTAGCCATTCGACAATTGCAAATTACTGGCATAATGGATATGGTTTTAAACCACGAAGTACCTCATCAGTATATGTATCTAATGTATTAACATTGTCCAGTGATAAGAAAGAATATGTGGGTGATATTACAAAGGCCGATTTCTCCAACTGTATTATTACTGGTAACTTAAGTGGTGCGAGTGAAGTGGTATTGAAAAACAGTACTGAGAAAATATTTAACTACCAGTTTAACAGGTGTATACTTCAACTTGAAAAAACTGATGTTTTCAAAAATAATGCTCATTATCTGAATTGTTTTAAAGTTAGCCCCGATTCAATTTTTGTCGATCCTTACGAAAAGTATAATTTTGAACTTGACTCTCTTAGCCGGGCTAAAGACGTTGCTGATAAAACAATAAGTAAGTTATATCCATTCGATATGAAAGGGCGTAATCGTTTGCTTGATGCTGGTCCTGATTTGGGAGCTTTGGAATGGCAGGAAAAGAAAACTAAAAAGTAGGAGAGTATGGAGTAATCTTGATTTTGCCCATCCATTTATTTAAATCATGAAATTTCTGAGTTTTTTCCTTTGTTCTTTGGTATTTCTTGTTAGCCAAGTTTATGGACAAAATCGGACGTTTACAATTTTGTTTTATAATACCGAGAATTTTTTTGATTGTGAGAATGATACAACCAAAAGTGATGAAGAATACTTAGCAAACGCTGATAGAAATTGGACACCTCAACGTTTCCATTTAAAAGCAGAACGGTTGGCTAAAGTAATAGTTGCTGCCGGAAAATGGGATGCTCCATTGCTGGTAGGTTTGTGCGAGATAGAAAATCGTGACGTTCTTGAAGCGCTTGTCAAAACAGACCCATTAACTGGGATTCATTACAAGATAATCCAGCAAGATTCTCCTGATCCACGAGGAATAGAAGTGGCTTTATTATATCGTTCCGATTTATTTCATCCATTTGATTATAAGGTTATACCAGTAAATGATACACAAAACCCAAAATTTAGGACCAGGGATATATTGAAAGTTGTAGGAACGTTAGGAAATAATGACACATTAACAGTGTATGTCAATCATTGGCCCAGCCGCTACGGTGGCATTATGGAAACTCAAAGGTACAGAGCAATGGCTGCCCGAATACTTAGAGCTGCTATCGATAATGATTTGTCTGAAAATTCCAATCGAAAAATTGTTTGTATGGGCGATTTCAATGATACGCCCACTGATCAGAGTATTGATGGTCAGCTTGAAGCAAAGCCTTTGCAAACAGCGAAAAGTAATCAGTTGATAAACCTGTCGGCCAATTGGTTGACGAATGATATATTAACAATAAAATCAAAATATCGATGGGAAATATTCGATCAGTTCATTGTAAGTTCAGGCTTCATGAACTCTAAACATGGAATTTTATATCTAAATGCAGAAATTTTCAAAGAAAGTTTTTTATTGGAAAAAGATTTTACCTATGGAGGAGTGAAACCAAAACGAACGTACCAAGGTTTCAAATACCACAACGGTTTTTCCGATCATTTGCCAATAGTTCTGCATTTTCAATTAACTGGTTACTAATGTTGTATGGGGGTTAGTCCTATTTCCTTTGCAACCTGAAGCATGTATTGGTAAGCCTGCTCCTGATCATTTTGAATGATCCCATCTAAAATAGCATCTTTTATAGCATTTTTAATTAGTCCCACTTCTCTGCATGGGCTAAGACCATATACCTCCATAATCGTTTCGCCCGAAACCGGAGGTTGAAAGTTGCGAATGTGATCGCGTTCTTCCAGGTCTTTTAATTTTTGACGCACAAGCTTGAAATTTTCGTAGTATTTCTTAACTTTTTCCGGGTTCTTGGAGGTTATATCAGCTTCACACAATGTCATTAAGTCATCAATGTCGTCGCCAGCCTCAAAAAGAAGTCTTCTTATTGCTGAATCGGTAACCTCTTCCTCCGACAGAACAATGGGACGCATGTGCAGTTCTACCATTTTCTGGGTATATTTCATCTTTTCGTTTAATGGGAATTTCATCTTTTTAAACAATGCTGGAACCATCTTTCCTCCAACAAAATTATGGGAGTGAAAAGTCCATCCCTGATTGGGTACAAATTTCTTGGTTATGGGCTTGGCTATATCGTGCAACAAAGCTGACCATCTTAGCCAAAGGTTATTTGTATTTGGAGCAATACGGTCGAGCACTTCAAGAGTATGGTAAAAATTATCTTTGTGTCCTATCCCGCTAACTTCCTCTCGTCCCTTCATTTTATTGAGTTCTGGGAATATGAGTTCAAGTAATCCTGTTTTTTCCAATAGCTTAAACCCAATGGAAGGTTTGTAAGATAAAATTATCTTATTCAATTCTTCGCCAATTCTTTCTTTCGAGATAATCTCAATTCTTCTCTTATTTAGAGCGATGGCTTCAAGCGTTTTTTCTTCAATTGTGAAGTTCAACTGAGATGCAAAACGTATTGCCCGCATCATTCGCAAAGGATCGTCAGAAAAAGTGACTCCAGGTTCTAACGGAGTCTTAATTATTTTGTTTTCGATATCCCTGATACCTCCAAACGGATCTATTAATTCGCCAAAGTTTTTACTGTTCAGGCAAATAGCCAAAGCATTTATAGTGAAATCACGCCTGTTTTGATCTTCTTCCAGGGTTCCATCTTCAACAATAGGTTTACGGGAGCTCTCGTGGTACGATTCTTTCCTGGCACCAACAAATTCAACCTCAACTGATTGGTATTTCAGCATAGCTGTTCCAAAGTTTTTAAATACACTTACCTGAACCGTTGGACCAAGCTTTCGGGCAACCATTTCGGCTAGTTTAATGCCACTACCTATTGTTACAATATCAATATCGGGTGAAGATCGATTCAGTATCAGATCACGAACAAAACCACCTATTACGTACGTTTCCTGGTTTAACTGGTCGGCAAGTTCTGATATTACTTTAAATATAGGGTGCTGTAGATGTTTTTCCATTTCTCTTAACCTGAACTATTTTATTGAAATAAACTTTTCCATGACAAAATTGTTTATTTTCGTAAAACATGTAAATAATTATATATGACAATTTGTATTTTAATGTGACAAAATTACAATTAATTAAGTTGATGAATACGAATAGTGATTTTTAAATTTAATGGTCTGTAATTTGATATTTATATATTAAAAAATGTATATATTTGTATAATTAAAATTAAAGGCAATGTTAGAGCATTTGACAAAAGAAACTTTTAGGGAAAAAGTATTCAATTTTGAACAAAATACAGAGTGGAAATTTGAAGGTAAAACTCCTTGTTTGATTGACTTTTATGCTGATTGGTGTGGCCCATGTAAAATGGTCGCGCCGTTGTTGGAAGAACTTCAGAAAGAATATGGCGATAAACTTGTAATTTACAAAGTTAATACCGAGAATGAGCGTGAACTTTCAGCAATGTTTGGCATTCAGAGTATTCCTTCGCTTTTATTTGTTCCTGTTGAAGGACAGCCTCAAATGGCAATGGGAGCTCTTCCAAAATCAACGTTCGAAAAAGCGATTTCTGAGGTGCTTCATGTTAATAAACCCCTCGTTAATTAATTTTTACGGCAGGAATTCAAGAATTCGTTCGAGGTGAATTCCTCTTGATCCCTTGATTAGTATTAGTTTATTTTCAATAGGTTGTGTTTTTAGGTAGTTTGAGAGAAGTTCGACTTGATCGAACTTCTTTTTTTGCTTTGAGCTGGTCGTATTTTTAAACTGGGTTCCAATTAAAAAAACGTCGTCAAATTCATTAATGTCAATGTAATCAACTATGTTCTGGTGTTCTTCAGCCGAAGTATTACCTAGTTCAAGCATGTCTCCTAAAATTAAACATTTATTAGGTTGAGGAATGTGAGCGAAGTTACTTAATGCAGCAATCATGCTTGTAGGATTGGCATTATAGGCATCCATGATAATAGTGTTTTTCCCTTTCTGGATTAGCTGAGATCGGTTATTTGAAGGTGTGTACTCAGCAATAGCTTCCTGAATTTTGAGTGGATCAACGTCAAAGTACTTTGCGACACAAGCTGCAGCAAGAAGGTTTTCAAAATTATAGTTGCCAATCAGGTTGGATTTTAAGTATAACCATCCTTTTGCAAAAAGCGCTCTGACTACAAGATAATTACTATTTCCAACAATTTCTCCTGATAGAAAATAACTTGAAGAAAGGCCATACTTTATTTGTTCAATTTCATTTGCTTGTTTCACTAAAATCTTATTGTCGGCATTAATAAAACATTTGCCATTTTTTGCACGAATAAAATCGTACATTTCTGATTTTGTTTTGATTACTCCTTCAAATGATCCAAAACCTTCGAGATGAGCTTTGCCTATGTTGGTGATCAGACAAAAATCAGGATTGGCAATCTCACAAAGTGTTTTAATTTCACCAGGATGGTTTGCTCCCATTTCAACTACCCCAAAATCAGTAGTTTCATTCATTAATAATAGTGTTAACGGAACTCCAATGTGGTTATTAAGATTACCTTTAGTAGAACTTACTTTGTATTTTTTTGAAAGAATGGCTGTCACAAGTTCTTTTGTCGTTGTTTTTCCATTTGTGCCGGTAATTGCCAATATTGGGATATCTAGTTGATTTCGATGATACCTGGCCAAATCTTGCAGGCTTTGCAATACATTATCAACAAGTATTGTCTGATCGTTTTTTATTGCTGTTTTCTCGTCAACAATAGCGAAAGCTGCACCTTTGGCCAATGCGTCTTCGGCAAAATTGTTGCCGTTAAAGTTTTCTCCTTTTAAAGCAAAAAATAAACTATTTGCCGGGATATTTCGTGAATCGGTTGTAACAATTGGGTGTTCCTTAAAAATGGAATAAAGTCGAGAAGTTTCCATGTTCGTTGATTGAAAAAATAAAACCTCACTTTTTCAAATGAGGTTTTATAGTATTTAATACTTGTGGTTTCTATTAAAATCCATCAGGGCTACCTACGCGAGTCATTGCGCAACGGAATCCTAAATCGCTTGACGATTCATTTTCGGGTAAATACCTGCGTGCACCTGGGCTTAGCCAATATGGTTTGTCTTTCCAGCTACCACCTTTGTAAATTCTGGCCTTATCAGAAATAAGTGAAGAAAATTCACCTTCCTTATTGGTTTGCACATACATATTGCTGGTTTTTGTCTTGTCCTTCATTGCATTCCAGCTGTCACCTTCAATTACCTGCGAAGGTGTATCGCCATCCTTGAAGTTTCTATAGTCAGCGATTGTGTCTTTTACCAATTCGCCATATTCGTTGCGAATCAATTTACCTTGAGCGTCAGTTTTATATTTAGTGAATGTATTTCCACGGAAAGGTTGAAACTCAGCAACATCTGAAGAAGATAATGGACGATAAACATCTGCAACCCATTCGTTTACGTTGCCAGCCATACAGTAAAGTCCGTAATCGTTTGGTTCGTATGAAGTAACTGGAGCAGTAATATCTGCATTGTCATTTAACGAACCGGCCATACCCATTAAATCGCCCCGTCCACGAGTAAAGTTAGCCATCATTCTTCCTTTGGTTTTCTTTTCATCTGAACGTAAATGTGAACCATTCCATGGATAAAGTTTTCTATCAGTCAGAAGCTCATCATCTGTATTTCCAATTAAACCTAGTGCTGCATATTCCCATTCTGCTTCGGTGGGTAAGCGATAGTTAGGTAAAAGTAGACCATCTTCCCAACGAACTTTACGGGCAGTACCTGATGCATCTTTTAAAGGTTTTTTCCCTTCTGTGCCCGCATACAAACCAGCTAAATATGATTCGGTTGTAAATACATTTTGTCCGCTTTGAGCATTATCCATAGTTATAATACCTCTATCTGCCAGAATTTTTTCGTTAACCCTGTCGGTTCTCCATTTGCAATATGCATCTGCTTGTTTCCACGAAACACCAACTACAGGGTAATTACCATAAGCCGGATGGCGAAGATAGTTCGATATATAAGGTTCATTATAAGCTAGTTCTTCTCTCCATACCAAGGTGTCGGGAAGAGCAGCTTTATACTTTTCAGGATTAGTTGGATAAACCCGTCTTAACCAATAAAGATATTCGCGATAATCAAGGTTTGAAACCTCTGTTTCATCCATGTAAAACGAAGCAACAGTAACTCGCCTTGGAATATTATTCCAGTCATACATAACATCCTGTCCTACGCGACCCATGGTAAATGTACCTCCCTGAATAAAGACCAAGCCTGGACCGGTTTCCTGTTCGTAGTTTTGATCTGATTGAAATCCACCATTTTTAGGATCACCAAAATCCCATCCTGTTGAGTGAGAAACATCAGAACCACCTTTCCCTTTTCCCAATAACCCACATCCTGCCATAAAAGCAGCAAGACCAAGTAACAATATGAATCTAAACTTCATGAATAATTTATTTAAAATTGCTACATGTAATTTACAGATTATCATAACTTAAAAATACAAAATTAAGCCGAAAATCTGCTCCTTTCATCGTAATTTCAACCATCTTTTTTTAAGACTCACAAATATAACTAAATTGTTGAATTGATATTGTCTGAGGAATCAATCTTTTTTTTACACATGTTGAACTGTCTTTCTATCTTTGCTGCAATTTATAACGTTAAAAGTATATTTTTATTTTGCAACATAATCTTATACTTTTTGTTATATTCCTCCGTTTCTAGTATTGAACTATGCTAATGTTGGTATAATGTTGAAATTTTATATTTTTTGCTTATTGTTTTTTGTTTGTATAAATGTTTGGTCTTCTGATTATAAAAGAAAGATTTTGTGGATTGAAGAGAGTTCTGCAATTCATGATGGTTCTTTGAATTTTGAAGGTAGTATAACTATTGGGCACTCTAAATTACCTTTTTGGGTTGAGAATTTCGAAATAAAAATGCCTTCAGTTGATGTTGCAATTCACGATTATATTTCAGTTCCTGTGCCGGATTCGTTAATAGTTCCTGAGAATCTAGCAGGAACTGATGTTCAATTTAGCACTGAAATCGGTTATGCCCAGGGTAACCCAATTTTAAGGTTGGTAGTCTTTCCGTTTATAAGGAAAAAAAATCACGTTGAAAAAATCACTGACTTTTCAATTTCAATAACCGAGAAAGTAAATCAATTAAAATCAGTTTCTGTTGGTTATAACTGGAAATCGAAATCGGTGCTATCCTCGGGTAGATGGTTGAAAATAAAGACTTCAGATCGTGGAGTCTATAAAATAACCTACGATCAGTTAAAAACCTGGGGGTTTTCCAGTCCTGATCAGGTTGCCTTATATGGAACCGGAGGCTTGATGTTGCCTGTACTAAATAGTGATATTAAGTTTGATGATTTATTAAGTTATCCGTTGCTGAAAGGAAAAGACAATTCTGGGAAAGATTGTATTTTTTTCTTTTCAACAGGAACTGTCAGGTTCTCAGTTGATTCAAAGACGGGGCTGATTTCTCATGGGCAAAATGTGTATTCTAATGAGACTTATTTTTATCTTACTGATCAAGGGACAATAAAGACTATAGATAAACCGGAAGAAATTTCGGCAACAGCAGGGAGACAGGTTACTTCATTCAATAATTATGCGTTTTACGAAAAAGAAGCTGTTAACTTACTTTCTTCTGGTAGTAGATGGTTTGGTGAAGTATTTAATCCATCTCAATCGCAAAATATGACTTTGGCTTTGGATAATCCTGATCTTACAAAGTCAGTACAGTTTGCTGTTGCTGCGGCTGGCCGGTCTTCGGTGGAGAGTGTAATGAATGTTACTGTAAATGGGAACTCAAAATCAGATGTGGTTTTTTATCCGGTTGATGTAACTGATCCTACGTATGACTATGCTTCCTATCAAATTGGTTCATTTGCCGATTTATTGACTTCGAAATCAGTTCAGGTAAAACTAACATATAGCGCATATACGAACACATCAAATGCGTGGCTCGATTATATCTCTGTCAATTATCAAAGTTTACTGAACATGAGTTCCGATGTTTTTCTATTTCGGGGCAAAGGAACAGACGGAACTGCGACCATCTCGGAATTTACAGTTAGTGGAGCAACTTCTTCAACCCGAGTATTGGATGTAACTGATATTAATAATACTACGGAGGTTCCAACCACGTTTTCATCCAGTCAGCTGAAATTTAAATCGAATGCGATTGATTATCGCGAATATGTAGCATTTAACCCTGCTGGTTCAATTCCAACTCCTGAAAAAGTTGAAGATGTAGCGAACCAGAATTTACATGGAGATACTACTCCTGATATGATTATTGTTACAAATTCGATTTTGGAAAGTGCTGCAAACTCAATTGCTGATTTTCATCGGACAATTGACAATATGAATGTTGAGGTGGTTACAACCAATAAAATATACAATGAATTTTCAGGTGGATTGCCTGATCCTTCAGGATTAAGAAATTATTTCAGGATGCATTATGACCGTGGGAAACTGTCGGGTGCACAAACTTTAAAGTATGTTTTGCTTCTTGGTGATGGCTCGTACGACAATAGGAATATTCTTGGCAATAAACACAATCTTCTTCCAACATATCAATCAGATAATTCTCTTTCTCCAACCGAGTCGTTTGTAACCGATGACTTTTTCGCATTTTTAGATGAAGGAGAAGGTGGGGCGCAAGGGATTGTAGACTTGGGAATAGGACGAATTCCGGTAAATACCCTGGATGAGGCTAAAGGTATTATTGGGAAGATTCAGAATTATGTAAAAGTGGCTTCGATGGGAAGTTGGCGCAATGTTGTGACTTTTATCGCAGATGATGGAAATAGTGCCGATGGTTATACCAATGTTCATGCAGAGCAAGCAGATGACTTGGCTAAATTTATAAATGCGAATTACCCGTCGTTTTATACCGACAAAATTTACTTTGATTCTTTTAAACGAACAGTTACTTCAGGTGGTGAAAAATATCCTGATGTGAATCAAGCTATCTTGAACCGGTTGAAACAAGGAACGTTGGTAATGAATTATACCGGTCATGCGAATGAACGAGTCCTTGCTGACGAAAATGTATTGGATATTAGTTCAATAAAATCGTTGAGTAATTACAACCATCTTCCAATATTTGTTACAGCTACCTGCGAATTTAGCAGATTTGATGCAGATGAAACTACTGCTGGGGAAGAGATTCTGTTTAACTCACAAGGAGGAGGAATTGGTTTGTTCTCAACAACACGACTTGTTTATTCTGGATCTAATTTTGAATTGAACCAGAAATTATTTGACTATATATTTTCAAGGAATAGCCAGGGAAATACATTGAGACTTGGCGATGTAATGCAAAAGGCAAAGGCTGCGGCAAATACAGGCATTAACCAGCTAAACTTTTCACTGCTTGCCGATCCGGCTCTTCGTTTGGCTGCACCGGCTTTGCAGGTGAGAACATCAACAATAAATGGGAAAAGTATTGAAACAAGGATGGATACAATTCGTCCTTTGTCGGTTGTAACAATCAAAGGATACATTGCCGATAACAGTGGTGCAAAAGTAACATCATTCGATGGAGAAATTGTACCGGCAGTTTATGATAAAGCTCAGGTTGTAGAAACCTTGGGGAATGCTGGGCAGACAACCATGAGTTACAAGGTTCAGACAAATTTGATTTACAAAGGTTTAGTAACTGTAAAGAATGGAGAATTTGAATTCTCATTTATTGTACCCAAAGATGTTGCGTTTAAATTTGACAAAGGCAAAATACTCTATTATGCCTATAATGAAACTAATGATGCCCAAGGATATTTCGACAGTTTTTATGTAGGGGGAACGACGTCTAAAACGGTTACTGATACAGATGGTCCTGATGTAAAATTGTATATGAATGATAAAACCTTTACCGACGGAGATGAAGTTGGAGCCAGTTCTGTATTAATTGCTGATATTAGCGATGGAACAGGCATAAACACCTCAGGTATTGGAATCGGTCATGATATAACTGCCATTTTGGATGGCGATTATACAAATATTATGGTTCTTAACGATTATTTTCAGGGAGATAAAGATATGTTCACAAGTGGGAAAGTTGTATTTCCACTGACTGGATTATCAGAAGGGGAACATACAATTACGTTTAAAGTATGGGATGTTTTGAATAATTCATCGGAAGTTGAGATTAATTTTGTTGTGAAAGATGTTTTCAGGATAGAGAATGTTAGTTGTTATCCGAACCCGATGCAGGAACGAACGAATTTTATTTTTACACACAATTATCCTGATGAATCATTTGATGTAAAAATTGATGTATTCCAGATAAACGGTTCATTGATTGATAGCTATACAACAAAAGTAGGTTCATCGGGTACCGAAAGTTTACCAATTGACTGGACTCCCTCTGACCGGCAAATCAAAATGAGCGCAGGTATATACGTGTACCGCTTAACTGCAACAACAAGTGGGGGGAAAGTTGCTAAAGGATCGGGTAGGTTAGTGTATGTTTATCGTTAATGCTTTGTTTTATGGTGATATTCATACTAATTTAATTTGCTGTTCGTTTATAAATTGAAAGTCGGGCTCAAGTTGTCCTGACAAAAATCTATATTTGCAATTCGAAAATTTTGAACATTTTAAAATGAAGAGAATAACCTTATTATTTGCTGCAATTCTTTGGGTTGGAATGTTTTTACAACAATCAAAAGTGCAGGCACAAACTGTCTCAAATGTAATCCAAACCGGTGTCCCATTTTTAAATATTGGTCCAGATGCTACCGCCGGAGGAAAAGGAGATGTTGGCGCTGCTACAACTCCCGACTTATTTTCTCAACATTGGAATCCGGCCAAATATGCCTTTATTCAGCAAGATATGGGTGTCGGACTATCTTATACCCCATGGTTGAGGAGACTCGTTTCAGATATTGGTTTATCTTCTGTGGCTTTTTATAAACATTTAGATGATTTACAGACAGTTAGTGCATCTCTAAATTATTTTTCGCTTGGAGAATTATTTTTAACCGATATTTATGGAAATGAAACTGGTCAATCCAAGCCTAATGAATTTTCGCTTGATGCTGCATACAGCAGATTATTGAGTGAAGATTTTTCAGGAAGTGTTGCCTTGCGTATTATTAACTCTGATTTTGCCTTGAATGTTGACGGATATTACCCTGGGTTTGCTTATGCTGCTGATGTGGCTTTTTACTATCAGCATCAGATGCGCGTAAACAGAAAAAATTCGACTTTTTCGGCAGGTATTAATATATCGAATATTGGTTCTAAAATTTCTTATAATAAAGGTGAAAACAAAGATTATATTCCAACAAATCTTAGAGTTGGGTTTGGTTATAAAACAGAGATGGATAAATACAATTCATTTGGTTTTTATTTCGATGCTAATAAGTTGTTAGTTAAAACTCCTTCGTCTAATGAAACAACAGACGAATATACAAGTTCATCAGTTTTATCAAGTATGTTTCAGTCTTTTTCTGATGCCCCTGGCGGATTGAAAGAAGAACTTCAAGAGATTAGTTTTTCAGGTGGAGTTGAATATGAATATAGTCATCAGTTTTTTTTAAGAGGTGGTTATTTTCATGAAAATAAAAATAAAGGTAATCGCAGGTATGCAACAGTTGGAGCAGGTTTTAAGCTGAATGTTTTTGCGCTTGACTTTTCATACTTATTGTCGGTTGCCCAGAATAATCCATTAGACAATACTTTACGATTTACACTTTCTTTTGATTTTGATGCTTTAAAAAGGAGAAGATAAACAAAATGAATTTCCGGATTGGATACGGATACGATGTACACCGTTTAGCTGAGGGCGAGACTCTTTGGCTGGGCGGTGTTCTTGTTCCCCATAGCAAAGGAACTGTCGCTCATTCTGATGGTGATGTTTTAATTCATGCACTTTGTGATGCAATGCTTGGTGCTGCTAAATTGGGCGATATTGGTCGTCACTTTCCTGATACTTCTTCAGAATTTAAAGATATCGATAGTAAAATTTTATTGACAAAAACTAACGAACTTATTGCTTCTAAGAATTTAAAGATCGGAAACCTGGATATTACAGTGACTGCTCAACGGCCTAAACTTAAACCGTATATTCCGGTTATGGAGAATGTATTGGCTCAAATACTTGGAATAGATATTGATGTTGTTTCAATTAAGGCAACTACTACCGAACAATTGGGATTTGAAGGCAGGGAAGAAGGTATTTCAGTTCACGCAGTAGTTTTGCTTGAAAGAATTTAAAATCTAATTTCGCTTTTCGTACAATTTTCTTTTTAGTGAACTGTATTTTATTTATTCTTGTAGAAAGTTGGATTTGATTATTCAAGTTGTCATTTTTGAGTTATGAAAATCTCATCTACAATACGTTTTAGCCTGCTTTACACAGTAGTTTGTTTTTGTTTGAGTTTACACGCCCAAACGACCAGGCTTGACAGTCTGAATAATCTTATTCAGGTTAAGACAGGAACCGAATTGCTTAATTTGTATGTAGAAGCAGGTAAGGAATGTATATATGTGTCTCCATTGGAATCAGTGTCTTACGGAGAAAAATTGCTTTCATTGGGAAACGAACTTCAAGACCATTCGAAGGATGGAATAGCCAATATGATAATTGGCGCCGGTTATCTTTTTAGCGGTAATTTTGAGAAAGGCAGGCAGTATACTGATAAGGGTCTTAAAATTGCACAAGAGCATAAAAACGTCGATGAGGAATGTATAGGGTTAAATTCTCTTGCAGCTTATTATATGAATACCGGTGATTATAAAAAGTCTCTTGAAATTTTTAAAGAAACCTTAAATAAGGCCAAAGCTGCAAATTTAACTGAAAGGGCCGCGATGGTCATTTTTAATATTGGGGCAATTTATACCAATCAAGGGCAATTGGCCGAGGGTTTAAATGCTTTCCAGGAAGCTTTGACTTATTTTCATCAAACAGGAAATAACAAATTTATTGCCCGTTCGTTGATGAATATTGCTGTTAATTATAACTCCTGGGGTAATTACGATAAAGCTCTGGAGTACTATCAAAATGCTGATAAATACTTTATTAAGATAAATGATAAACCCGGACACTTCGCCTCGCTTAATAACATTGGTGAACTTTATAAAGACAAGGGAAATTATACTGAAGCAATAAAATTTTATTCGCAGTCATTAGATATTGCGCTTGAGCTAAAATCGAAACTTAATGAGGCCGTTGCATATATTGGTTTGGCGGAAGCTTATCTAAAGCTTAACGAAGCAAAGAAAGCTCATTCGTTGGCTTTAAAATCTCTTGGTTTATTTACTCCAATGGAAATGCTGGAAGGGATATCGCGCAGTAAACGAATTTTGGCTGAAGCCGAATTCAATATGGGCAATTACAGCGAATCGATGAAACTTGCAGGAGAAAGCACTCAGTTGGCTGAAAAAGCGGGCATTCCTGATATTCAGGTTCAGGTATCATTATTGCTATCGAAGATTCAGAATAAAACAGGAGAATATAAAAGCGCTTATTCTTCTTTACAAAACTATATTCATTTAAAAGACTCTTTGCTTGACGACCAGCAAAAGAAACGATTGGCTGCCATGCAAACGGAATTAGATCTCAAACTGAAAGAAAGAGAGATTGTTATTTTGCAAAAAAGTAACGAGATAAAAGATCTTCAAATAAAGAAGCAGCAATCAAGAAATAGGTATTTAATTGCTGGTTTGGTTTTTCTTGCCGTTTTTTCTGGTGTAGTATTACGCTTAAACCAGCTAAAGAAAAAGGCATATCAATTATTAGATGAAAAGAATAAACGTATTTCGGAGCAACATGATGAACTGGTGAGAGTAAATGAAACCAAGAATCGCTTTATGTCGATCATTAGTCACGATTTACGCAATCCAATCGGCGCTTTTAGTGAAATGCTTGGGCAGCTGGTTGATAATCCCGAGTTGTTCGAAGGAGAACTCCACGATCAGTTATTAATTGAGCTTAGAAAAGAAGCAGATTCTACTTATTATCTGCTTGAGAATTTATTGTCGTGGGCCAAGACCCAACGGGAAAATATAGAATATAACCCTGTTACTGTAAATCTCAAACAAGCTATTGATAATAATATACTTCTAAATTCACGGTTTTCTGAAAATAAAAGAATTCAGCTAATTGCAGAAGGAGAGTACAATTACGAGGTCGTTTTTGATCAAAATATGTTGAACTTGATTTTAAGGAATTTAATCTCAAATGCCTTGAAATTTTCGTTTGAAGGAGGAATTGTTTGCATTAAGGTTTTGGATGAAGGTCCGATTGTTCGGGTTTGCGTTATTGATCAGGGAACAGGCATTGATGAGAAAAATTTACCATTATTATTTAATCCCAACGGCCATTTTTCGACCTTCGGTACTGCAAATGAAAAAGGCTCTGGTTTAGGATTGATTTTGTGTAATGAATTTATAGAACATGATGGCGGTGAAATAAAAATCTCAAGTAAAAAGGGAGAAGGAACCACAATCTGTTTCACTCTTCGGAAAACAAATACCTTCGCTTAACTGTTCTCTTGTAAATTTTTTATAATGAAGACATTAGTAATAGGGGCGAGCGAAAACCCCGAAAGATATTCAAATAAGGCTATTCGTTCTTTACTTTCCCATAATTACGAAGTTGTTGCAATAGGCTCGCGTGATGGTGAAGTTGATGGTGTGAAATTTAGCGGGAAAAAATACACTTTTGAAAATGTTGATACGGTAACATTGTATATCGGGGTTAAAAATCAACCTGAATATTACGATTATATCTTGGGTCTTAAACCTCGTCGGGTAATATTTAATCCGGGTACCGAAAATCCTGAATTTATTGAAAAACTTAAGTCCGCCGGAATTTATTCTGAAATAGCCTGTACGCTTGTTTTACTTGCTACAAGCCAGTTCTAATAATGGAAACAGTAACTTCAACAACCGATTTCGAAACGTTGCTGGCCAATAACGATGCCGTCTTGGCTTATTTTTCAACCGAAATGTGTTCGGTATGCCATGTGTTAAAGCCTAAAGTTGTTGATCTGGTTGCTAAATCATTTCCTCTTATGAAAATGGTTTTCGTTGAATCAGATAAATCACCTGAGCTTGCCGCTGCATATCGGATTTTTACTGCACCAACCGTATTGGTATTCTTTGCCGGACGCGAAACCATAAGAAAAGTCCGAGCTTTTGGTGTGGACGAGCTAAAAGCAGAAATAACCCGCCCATATAGTTTAATGTTCGAAGCTTAGTTTATCTCGAATATTACCAATTACTTATCAAATAAATGGTCGATCATTTCTTCATCGGTTAAGTTAGGCAATGTAACTTTTAATGAAGGATTTTCCTGCATTGCCCGTTTTATGGCAAACATAGCCGAATCGTTTCGGGCCCAGCTGCGACGTGCTATCCCATTGTTTACGTCCCAGTGAAGCATTTGCTGTATATGTCGATCGGCTTCTTCCGAACCGTCCAAAGTCATTCCGAAACCACCATTAATTACTTCGCCCCAGCCAACGCCACCGCCATTATGAATGGAAACCCAGGTAGCTCCACGGAACGAATCGCCGATGACATTTTGTATAGCCATGTCTGCTGTAAATGCCGACCCATCGTATATGTTGGAGGTTTCGCGGAAAGGAGAGTCTGTTCCTGAGACATCGTGGTGGTCGCGCCCCAGTACAATTGGAGCGCTTATTATTCCTTTGCGAATCGCTTTGTTGAATGCTTCGGCAATTTTGATACGTCCTTCGCAATCGGCATACAGGATGCGGGCTTGCGAACCAACAACCATGTTGTTTTTACCCGCTTCTTTAATCCAGTGAATGTTATCTATAAGCTGGTTGATTATTTCTTTGGGAGCCGATTGTGCTATTTCGGTCAGAACCTGTGCGGCAATCCGATCTGTTTTTTGCAAATCTTCAGGATTGCATGAGCAGCAAACCCAGCGGAATGGCCCAAAACCATAGTTGAAGAACAACGGCCCCATAATATCCTGCACATACGACGGATATTTAAACTCTCCTCTGTCAGTCAGCACATCGGCGCCTGCACGCTTCGATTCCAGCAAAAAGGCATTTCCATAATCCCAGAAATACATTCCGTTTCGGGCGAGTTTGTCGATTGCTTTCACTTGCCTGACGAGGCTTCCGTATACTTTCTCCTGAAACAGTTGCGGATTTTCGGCCATTAAGCGATTCGATTCTTCGAATGTCATTCCGGCGGGATAATAGCCACCTGCAAACGGATTGTGCAGCGATGTTTGATCGGATCCCAATTCAACTTCTACCTCGTTTTCGGCCAGGAACTCCCATAAATCCACTACGTTTCCCTGATAGGCCAGCGAAATAGCTTCGCTGTTTTTGCGAGCCTGCTCTATTCTTTTCAGCAATAATTCCAGGTCGGTAAAAACTTCATCGACCCAACCTTGTTCGTGGCGCACTTTTACCGCTTTTGGGTTGATTTCAGCCACAACAGCAATCATTCCCGCAATTACGCCTGCCTTAGGCTGAGCACCCGACATTCCGCCTAATCCTGACGAAACGAAAAGCTTGATCGTATTTCGGCTGCCGTGCATTCGGGCGGCATTCATCAGAGTGATGGTGGTGCCGTGCACAATTCCTTGTGGCCCGATGTACATAAACGATCCCGCCGTCATTTGTCCGTATTGCGAAACACCCAGCGCGTTCATACGTTCGTAGTCGTCGCGGCTGCTGTAATTGGGTATCACTATGCCATTGGTAACCACTACGCGCGGCGCATTTTTGTGCGATGGAAATAAACCCATCGGGTGCCCCGAATACATCACCAGCGTTTGTTCGTCGGTCATTTCGGCCAGGTATTTCATACAAAGCCTGTACTGTGCCCAGTTCTGAAAAACAGCGCCATTCCCGCCGTAGGTAATCAGTTCGTGCGGATGCTGCGCCACGGCGTAATCCAGGTTGTTTTGGATCATCATCATGATAGAGGCTGCCTGCTTCGACCGATGTGGATATTCGTCGATGTGGCGCGCTTTCATTTCGTAGTCGGGCCGAAAGCGGTACATGTAAATCCGGCCATATGCATTCAGTTCGTCCAGAAATTCGGGTGCCAAAATGGCATGGTGTTCCGGCGAAAAATAACGGAGTGCATTTTTCAGTGCCAGTTTTTTTTCGTCCTGATTTAATATTGGTTTGCGTTTGGGAGCGTGGTTTACAAGTGGGTTGAATTGGTTTTTCTCCGGCAGAATTTCAGGAATTCCTTCCAGAATCGCCCTTTTGAAACTGTTCGTATCCATGACTACAAATTTGTGGTTCGCCTTTTGAAGCAGTTATTATAACGGTAAAATTGCTACATTCCCCGATATTTTGGTGTGTCATTTCAGCAGTTTTGCAACATTTGCGACACTTATTTTTATCATAGATTATTCAGAAATGTTTAAATTAGAAACCAATTAATTAAAAGTAATATGAAGAAGACGTGGATTGTTCTGGCAGTTATTGCTGTAATATTGTTGCTGGCGTATTCGTCGGTGAAAAATTCGTACAACAGCATGGTTACGATGCAGGAAAGTGTTACTGCGCAGTGGTCGCAGGTTGAGAATGTTTATCAACGCCGTTCTGACCTGATTCCTAATTTGGTAAGCACGGTAAAGGGCTATGCTGATTTTGAAAAGGAAACATTGACCCAGGTTATTGAAGCCCGCGCAAAAGCAACTTCAGTAACTGTTAATCCTGAAAAATTGGATGCTCAGTCGTTGAAAAACTTCCAGGACGCACAATCTGGCTTATCGTCAGCTTTGAGCCGCTTAATGGTTGTGGTTGAAAAATACCCTGACCTGAAAGCCAATCAGGGATTCCTCGATTTGCAGGCTCAGTTGGAAGGTACAGAAAACCGCATCACTGTTGAACGTCAGAAGTTTAACGAGAGCGCTCAGGCATACAACACCTTAATCCGCAAGTTCCCGAAGAACATTTTCGCCGGAATGTTTGGTTTCGAAAAGAAAGCTTATTTCGAAGCTGAAAAAGGCGCCGAAAAAGCTCCTCAGGTGAAATTCTAACAGTGGAGAAAGTCATTTGTCATTAGAAAAGGCTGTTACCTAATGATCCTTTTCAACGTGGTGAATGACTTTCTTTTTTGTAATTAACTCATATTTATTATACCCAAAATCACACGATCATGTCCGTCGAAAACTTTTTCAGCGATGCTGAGAAAAAACAAATTACCGATGCAATTGCTCAAGCCGAGTTAAACACCTCAGGCGAGATCAGGTTGCATGTTGAAGGTCGCTGCAAAATTGATGTACTCGACCGTGCGGCCTACGTTTTTGAGAAACTCAATATGAACCAGACAGCGCAGCGCAATGGGGTTTTGTTTTACCTGGCTGTTTTTGATCGCAAGTTTGCCATTCTGGGCGATTCAGGCATAAATAAACTTGTTCCGTCAAATTTCTGGGACGAGATTAAAGAAACGATGCTTTCGTTTTTCAAGGAAGGGAAGTTTGCCGAAGGTTTGTCAAGAGGAATTTTGATGGCCGGAGAACAGTTGAAGACCAATTTCCCTTACCAGAGTGACGACAAAAATGAATTATCCGACGAAATATCTTTCGATAAAAACCTGTAACATGAAGAAGCTATTTTTAATAACAATACTTGCAATTCTCTCTCTGTCAGTTTTTTCGCAAGATATTCCTGAAAGGCCCAATCCTCCCAAACTGGTTAACGATTTGGCTAACGTTTTGACTGACGGCGAAGAGCAGCAGCTTGAAGCCGTTGTGGATGAGTATAATAACCAAACCTCAACACAGATTTGTATTGTTACCGTTCCATCGTTAAACGGATACGAGATTTCGGATTTGTCGTTCAGGATTGGCGAAAAATGGGGCGTTGGCCAAAAAGGGAAAAACAACGGCATTTTGGTTCTTTTCAAGCCGAAAACTGCAAACGAAAAAGGCGGAATTTTTATCGCCGTTGGGTACGGCTTGGAACCTGTGATTCCTGATGCTATCGCAAATCGGTTGGTGGTGAATAATGCTATGATTCCTCATTTTCGTGAAAACGATATTTACGGCGGTTTGCTCGAAGGCACGAAAGTGTTGATGGGCTTGGCTTCCAAAGAATTTACTGCCGAAGACTACCAGAAAAAAGTAGGTGGAAAGAAGGATGATGGCGGAGGTGGCTTTGGTTTTATCATTGTTATCATCATCGTTGCCATTATCATGTCAATTTTTCGTGGTGGCCGTGGCGGACATTACAATTCGGGCGGAAGTTTACCATTTTGGCTCGCTATGGGCTTGCTGAATTCTGGAAGAGGCCGTGGTTCGTGGGGCGGATTCTCCGGAGGAGGAGGTGGCTTCGGCGGCGGTGGTGGCGGCGGCTTTGGCGGTTTCGGCGGCGGAAGCTTTGGCGGCGGCGGCGCTGGCGGAAGCTGGTAAAAAATAGAAGATATTTAAACGAAGAATCCGATAGGTGGAATGATCTGTCGGATTTTTTATTGGCCTGAAGAATTTGAATCAGCCAGCGTCCCCAGTGCCAGCAACCCGTAAAACGTATATTCCAGATCGGTAGTTTGGTTTCCAGCAGGTATTCTTCTTTGCCAAAAATGCCAGCGAAGAAGTTCTACACATTTGGCTTTTGGATCGAAGGTTATTGAAATTTGAGAATTAGGATTGAGTTTCAATCATTTTATAAAGATCTAAATTATAGCGTTTTTGCTACAGAATCGATATCTACAAATATTCCAACAGCCATCAGTTCTTTGCATATTTTTATCTTCCATGCCCCAGATAAATCATGGTTTTCATATAGAATACCTTGTAAATCTGAGGGTATTTCAGTCTCTCCTTTCCTTAGAATTCTTACTCTTTCTTTTCCAAGCTTACCCATAAAATATCCAACTTCCAGAATAACGTTTTGTCTTGCCCTTGTCTGTCCATTTTCAAGCTTATCATCAGGAGATAGAAGTGCGATAGCGTAATTTGAACTTGAAGATTCCTCTACAAGCTTATCTATAATAGTCCTTCCTTTGTCAGGTTGCTCGTGCAAGACAATATTATTAACACCAGCCCTTGTCAAAAGAAGCTGAACATCTGTTTTTAATCCATCATCATGGCCATGAATTATAAAAACCGCATTTCCTTTTACTCTATCAGGCTTATCGGTACTATCTAATTCAGGATTAGCATTAACAATTTCTTGTAAAACTTGCGCAAAATATTCAATAAATTGTTCATTAAACTCAGCAATTGAAGTATTAAAATTTCCACCCGAACTATACATTAAATCACTTGCGACTCCATATCCTTCTTCACCTTCTTCTGCTACGGCTCGATATAAACTATAAACTAAAGTTTTTGCATCATCAAAATTCGAAGGAAAACTCCAATCGCCGGTTTCTCTCCCTTCCCAATTTTTCCACTTCACTAATTCACTTTGATACTTATCATAGATGGGGTTATCTTTAATTTCAGCATCTAAGTGTTGAAATAAATGCGCTACTTGACTTCCAAAAGTCTGTACATTTGAACGATTAATATTATTCAAGAAAAACTTTACTAATTCTGGATTTAATGCCATAGCTTAATTTATTTTATTGTATAAGGTTAAATACACATTAAAATTATATGTAATCTAATAATTTACAAATATTTTCCAAAAGAATTATTTATCCTTTTTGATGAACAGACAAAAGATATAGAAGGAAACTACTTCAATACTTAAACGATGAGCTTTTAACTAAGTAACAGACCAATAAAGACAACGAAGAATGAATAAAAAGAAGTCATTGATTGCTCAGCCGGTCAATTTTCCTAACGCCAGCAGCCCATAAAAAGTGTATTCCAAGTCGACTGTTTGGTCTCCATCTCCTGAAAGAAATGCGCCATCAATAAAGTTTTGCTGAATAAAACCGAGACAGTCAGGTGTCAATAACCGAATATCACAGTCTGCATTTTTGAGCGCAAACAATGCCACAGCCGTTGAAAGCATATCAGCCTGCTCCAGGTGCTGAAAAGACCTGAATCCGCCTGATTCGGAAGCAAATGACATTAACAGTTGCTGTTCCTCAGAGCCATCTTTCTCCAACATTTTCAGGAGAAATACTTTGGCTGCAATTTCGGAGCATGGCGAATGTTCGTTTACCTCAATACGCGATAGCATTTTCCCTGAAAACCGCTTTAGCAAACCCCGAAAAGGCAGAACTGCATTCAGAGTTAGGAATAGCACAAAACTGCGATACGAAAAGTTGATCGAATTCCGCTCTTTCCAAAACGAACGGGTCAGTTTTGCCAATGTTTTAGTCCTCGAAAACCTGTTTATTCTCAATTCCTTCTGCAACAAAGCCAGGCAGCATTGCTCAATAAAACCGGGAACTTCCTTTGAAGATTGGCGCTCAATAAATTCCCTCAGTTTCTCTCTAATTTCAGTTACGAGTTTCGGGTTTCGGGTTAGGGGTCTCCCTTCTAGAGGCTCAGTCAACAACTCTTCTGACTTCTGACTTCTGCCTTCTGCCTCCAGAATCAGCATTCCAAACAGCGAATAATACAAATCAGATCGTCCTCCACGATCTTTAAATCCGCCATCAGTATTCTGCTGACTTTTCAGGAATTTAAAAACTTCCATTTGACCTTGTTCGTCGAGCACATTCAGCGCATTTCGCAGTAGCGAAACCATTTGACGATATAACGGAATATTTGGTTGTGACCGATTCATTGCAAAATCAGAAGATCTTTCCAAGCACGGTGTACAGGCTTAATTTCAGGCGCAAATTGGCTAACTGATCAAGATGATTGTAGGCTTTTGCAGTGTATTCCGACAAAAGTTTCTCTGCCGCTTTTACGATTTGGTGGGTTTCCATCCACTCGGCAACCTGTTGCTTGTCGTTTCGAGCGTATGCAATCTGAATGTCTTCAACCGGCAAATCCGGTGCATTTTCAGAAAGAATGGAAATCATCAGCGGATAATCTGCCACTTGAGTATGCTCATTCGATTCACGGTACTCGTCCAAATCGTCTTTAATCTGGTAAGCCATTCCGAAGTACGCCGAGAATTTTCTCAGGATTTGCAGATCATTTTCCGATGCACCGGCAGCCGTGGCGCCCAGCAAAAGCGCCACCAGAATGGCCGAGCCGGTTTTTTGCTCGAAGATTTTTAGTTGATCAACAAGCGGCAGTACCGTATTTTTCGAACTGGCCAGCAAATCGGCTCCCTGCCCAACCGACAAAGCCACATGCCCTTGAGCCACCAACTGGTAGCAAGCTGCCATCACTTTGGGTTCAAACGCAAGTTTCCCTAACAATTCGTAGCCTTTGCCCAATAAGAAATCGCCGGTATTGATAGCCACCGGAATCCCGTATTGTTTGTGAATGGTTTCGGTATTGTAGCGGAAATCGTCGTTGTCCTCAATGTCGTCGTGGATGAGCGAAGCTTTGTGAAAACACTCCACGACCACCGAAAGTTGCAAAAGCAAATCTTCGGAAACCTCAGCCGAATAAGCCGAATAGGCCAGCGCCGTAAGCAAAGGGCGAATACGCTGTCCGCCGGTAAGCATTGACTGGATAGTGAGTTTGGTGGTCAAATCATTTGCCGGACCAAGAAGTTGCGTGAGGGTTTCTTCGGTGAAAAAGTCGTTCACTTTCTCTTTCAGCCCGGAGACCGATATCGGTTGTAAATCTTTGTTTTCCTTGAAATTGGTCAGTTCATCGTCGAGCCAGAGGTTATCGACATCGGTTTCGGCACACCCTTCGAAAAGTAGCGGAATCCCGATCACCGGAACAGCGGCGCGGGCAACCGTTTCGAACGACTTTTGCAGCACCGACATGCAAGTCACGCCAATCACGGCATCAACCGTTCCGCCCTGCACCAGGCTAATGGCTACCGTCGTTCCCTCAGCCACCAGCGAAGCATAACCGAGCGTTTCAGCTTTTTGCAAAATAGAATCGATCTGGCAGCTTTGGCATCCGGCACAAATCAGCCCCAATTCGTCGATTTCGGCATGACAGGCACTGTTGTTTTTCAGGCATTGCGGCAACAAAAGCAGACGGCGGTTGTAGGGCGTGGCAGCCACCACCGAACGCCAGATTTCGTTTCCGCTGACTACCATCGCAAATTCACGAAAAGCCGCATCGGTGCCAGTGAGCCCAATAATTTCGTCTGCCATCTGCTGGATAAATTCGAAACTGGCCGGAGGCAAAATGCCCCGTTCGGCAACCAAATCACGGGCCGCCTTTCTCAACCGGTTTCGCACCAACGCCTTCTCCGGAACCTGCAATATGCTTTCTTTTAATTTCAATATCAATTTATTTATCCGTCAGCTAAACAGACTGTGTGATTTCAATATTTAAGGCTCTGAGAATTGCGTATTTCAAAAATTTCTCCGATACCTACCCGAATATTTTCGGTGTAAAATTTAGTTTTCACACAGTCTGTAAAGCTGACAGCCAGTCCCGGCTTAGCCGGGAGCAAAGAATACCAGACAACAATCGATCGGCGCATTATCCTTTGCCGTCACATTTATGTGACGGAATTGATCAACCATAAGCTCCCAGTCCAAAGAATGCCCGTTTCTTGGCAAAGCGGTAAATCCGGCTTTTCTCCGGAATCACTTCGCAGGAACCGTGACTGAATGTTTCAGGAGCGGTGGCTAGCTTGTAAAGCTCATCCTTTCGTCCTGAAGTATTTTTTGCCTCATGTTTTTGCACAAATTCGGCCAGCCAGCGCGGATCTTCCATCACAACGCAGCCTTTGGTCTTTTGTTGAATACTGCTGCGGAAATCACTCAAAAACGATGATTCAGCATACAAGCGATCGAGCGATTTGTCTTCGATGTTTTCAGCAGCAAACTGAATAATCGGGCAAGGCTCTACATAACCCGACGCATTGATGTGGTGGCTCAATCCTTCGGCAGCGGGACACATGCCCACGCCATCGGCATTCCAGTAGGTGTCGATGATGGCAATGCTGTATTTCAGGCGGGCATCCACCATGTGCTGACGCAACTGCCGAATCTCATCCGGACTCAACGCCAGCTCGTAATTCGGGTTTGGCCCCACCGGACGATAAATGTAGTACCACAAATACGCCACCCCCTTATCTATCAGTCCGTTTATAAATTCGGACGACATGGCCATTTCGAGGTTTGATTTGCAAACGCTGATGGCCACGCCGGTAATCAACCCGGCTTTGGTCGCATTTTCGATTGCCTGCGATGCCGATTGGTGCACATTTTTGCCGCCACGACGGACATCCGCCACATTTTCATCGCCTTCGAAACTGATCAGCGGCGTGACATTGGCGCACTGGCGCAGCGTTTCGGCCATTTCGGGAGTGAGCAAAGTGCCGTTGGTAAACAACTGGAAATAGCAATCCGAATGCTTTTTGAATACCTCCGGAAGCGGCTTGTACAACAGCGGTTCGCCACCCAATATCCCGAAGAAATACGAACCTGCCTGCTTGGTTTCTGTGATGATCCGATTCAGTTGTTCGGGTTGCATGCGGCTGTTTTTTTCTTTTCCCATCACCCAGCAGCCCTGACAATTCAGGTTGCAGTCGTCGGTAATGGAAATGAAGTTGAAAGCCGGGAAGAACTCGCCTTTCTTCTGCCGTTTCTGAAACCGCGCAAACGACATCGATCCTTTGAAGCCCATGTTGACCATGAATTTGTACAGGCATCGTTTGTCGCTGCGAAACAATATGTTTTTTAGTATTCCCATGAATTAGTTTCAAGTTCCAAATTTCAAGTTCCAAGTTGTCGAAAAAACCAAGGTCCCCAAAAACCTCCTGCTGAGTGTTTTTAAGTCCCCTCTTTCGGAGGGGATTTTGGGGAGGCTAATTCTTCCAGCGCTTTCCGGCGTTCAGCTTCGGCTTGTTCCATCAGTCCGGCCTTGAAAATATTCCGGCGCATGGCCGAACGTTGGTTCAGCGTCGAAATCATGTTGATGTCGGCAGCCAGTCCTTTCGGTTTAACTTCTGTACCGGGTTCTGCCCCTGCCAACACGCTGTTTTCTTTCAGGCGTGGAAAAATGATCGCCGATGTCGGACAATTGCGCCCGCAAGCCGGACAATTATTTTTGCAAGCCAGCGGTTTCACCACTTTCAGCTTTTTGTTGTCGAACGTGTAAACGCCAAACAAACAGAATTTGAAGCACTTCCCGCAATCGATGCACAAAGGCTGATCGATTACCGGATACCAGGCTGGTACATCCAAACCACTTTCAACTTGCTGCTCATTTGCCTTTCCTTCCTGAACTGAAAAATCAGCACGCAGTTTTTGCCCGAACTGTTCAGCCGAAAGTTCCTTGAAATTCAACACTTCCAAGCCCGAAAGCTCCAAACCGTTCTGCGCCAGCATACTTTTGATGGCACGCGGATAACAGGCGATCATGATTTTCCTGCTGTATTTTCGGTCAATTTCCTGTACGAAATCCTTCCGGTTCAGTACAATTCCGCAGAAATCGTGCAACTGAAACACATCGGCTTCAAGCGATTTTACTACCGTCTGAATTTGTTCCGACTTTTCCTCAGAAATTACACCAGCACCACAATTGCAGTAAAGCACACAACTTTCGCTCATAAAAATCGTCCAATTTGGAATTCAGTATAAATAAACCAAATTTAAAAACTACCGAAAAGCGGATTTTGAGATAATTTGAAGTTTGTTAACAAACATTTGGAAAAGTGAAGGATGTTGGCCATTTGATTTCGGAATATTACATTCGTATTGAAAACAATGATTACATGAAAACTGAATTGACTGATATGCCCAACATCGGCAAAGTAGTTGCCGAAAAACTGAAAGAAGTTGGAATTTCTACACCTGAAGAATTACGCGCGGTTGGCGCAGAGCAGGCATTCATACGCCTTCAGACAATCGACGAAGGTGCATGTTTGTGCATGTTACAGGGTTTGGAAGGCGCTGTGCAAGGCATTCGCTGGCACAATCTGCCCAAAGAGCGAAAAGAAGAATTGAAGCAGTTTTACAGGATGCGGAAGATATGAAAGTGTTCAGTGATCAGACGCAGTTTGCAGTTTTTACTGCCTACTGCGACTGACCACTGACAACTTGCTACGTCGGCGGGTGAAGCCGTTTGTTAAACCACTTACGGGTTTCGTTCAGCACCTTGGCCTGTGCCGGGGGAACATGGCGTTTGCAGGTCGAGCGTTCGGCACTTCCCTCAGGTGCTCCCCAGCGAATTTCCGGTCCATCATTCGGATTGTAGGCAATCTCAAACGCAGCGCGTCGTTTCAGAATTTCAGCCAAAGTCAGCTTTTGTTCGCTACCATTGCTCCGAATATAGGTGATCGACAGTTCTTCCATCTTCGCTTTCAGAATTTCGTCGAGCTTACTTTTTACGGCCTCTGCCGATTTCAATTTCGGCATTTTATAATCTTCGGGCGAGCGCAACACTTTCGCCGGGAAATCAATCACCGCATCCATGGCAATCAGCAAACGCAAATCGCGATTGGGTGTCGAAAAGTCTTCCCACACACCGCCGGTCTGAAAAACTCCGGTGGGCCTGGTTGGCATGGGAATTACCGTTCCGGGGTGCGCCCGCATATATTTTTCGCCCGTTTCAACCGAGTTCACACGAACCGTCAATTGCTCGTGCAATGCTTTGATCAAATCAAGCATAGCGGTTTCAGGATCGAGGGGTTTAGGATTAATCACCCGCTCCATAGCATGATAAAAATTTTCGCTTTTCATGCCTTTTTGCTGAAGTGAGAACGGAATATGTCCAGATACTTCAGTCAATTCGCCAGACTTCAAAAGACGATATGCGCCATTATGAACTTCGATTGGCCGAAAGGCTTTAAAGCCAGGTTCGCCAATGACTCCGGAAGTTTCAAATAAAAAATTTCCCTTCCAGAAACGCTTTATGGCAATGGTTTTGTCGGGTTGCGCATCAACCGAAAGCAACACTCCTGGCTGGTCACCCGATTGCGGTAATTGGTTCACCAGAATCAGCGTATGTCCGTAGGGATCCGCATAAACAACACCTGGGCGCAAGCCTCCGCGATTCAACTCAACCGGATAATAATCAGCATTCTCGTTGCTCATGGCTGCACGGGCCGTTCCCGAATGCACCCCGTTGGCGACCATCCGCAGATAGGCATTAAACTTTTGTGTTGGATTGGAGCGCGAAACTGGCGTTTCATTGGTAATCCAGCGGCCAACACCCGGAGCACGTCCAAGCGCACCACGGTCGCTTTCATGGAATCCAAATGGCAACCCTAGTTTCCAGGCAAAATACGCGCGCAGAAAATATGGATTGTCAGCGCAATCAGGTTGCATCACCACTTTATTTTTTCCTGAAGGATTGTCTTCATCTAAAGAAAGATGGTTGTATAAGAAATTCCAGTCTTTCATTTCGGTCACCTCATTGAGCGATTTCCACGATGTACTCTCGTTTGCATTACAAAACAAGGCATTTACCCAAGCCGAATAAAGCGATTCGGATTTGGAATCCCAGCTTCGGGTGACTTTCCAAACCGATTGAGTTGCGGGCTGCGATGGTTTATCTGTCACTTTAAAATTTATCTTTTCCGAACCCATTTCAACCTGATATTCGCCAGCCGAACCTGCGGTAAATTCTTCAATCTTCCAAAACGGCAAACCCACGCCGCTTCGGCTTTTCGTAGCTTTTATTTTTCCTGAAGGGCTGGTAATCCGAATGTCAGCTTTCAGCACATCTTTCCCTCCGGCAACCATCACCCGAAATGTTTGGCCCGGGCGCGGATTTTCAGGAGAAACCAGGATGGCATTAACAAGCTTGATTTTCGAGAAATCCTCGGCTTCTTCCACTGCCTCAATTTGCTTTTCGGTAACGGTATTACTGTCTCCACTGGTAGAACGGCCACTGCACGAAGCGGAGCCCAGAATTGCAACTGCTGAAAAAAGAACCAGCCACAAAGTATGCGAAATTTTGTTCCTCATTTTCCGAATATTTTCAGCGACAAAGATAGGTTGGAATTGTTGTAGTTGTTATAATTGGACTTAAAAATGCCCGTCAGCTAAACAGACTGTGTGAAAACTAAATTTTACACCGAAAATATTCGGGTAGGTATCGGAGAAATTTTTGAAATACGCAATTCTCAGAGCCTTAAATATTGAAATCACACAGTCTGTTAAACCGACGGTTTTAAATAACATGTTATGAACCCCAGATTAAACATTGTAACATTGGGTGTTGCCGATTTGAAGAAATCGCGACAGTTTTATGCCGATGCTTTTGGCTGGACTCCGGCTAACGGCAGCGATGAGAATATTGTCTTCCTCAATCACGGCGGAATTGTTCTTGCATTATATCCAATGGAAGGCTTGGCTGAAGATGCAGGCATTCCTGCAGAAAGATCAGGATTTTCAGGAGTGACATTGGCCATAAATGCCAGTTCGAAAGAAGAATTGGAAAAATTTCACAAAAATGCGCTGTCCGCTGGTGCCAAATCGCTGATTGAACCCAGCGACACTTTTTGGGGCGGATACCACAGCTACTTTGCCGATCCAGACGGCCATCCCTGGGAAATTGCCTGGGCGCCGTTCTGGGAATTCGACGAACAGGGAAGTTTGAAGATGTAGGAAGACTTTGTTGTCATGGTTGTTGTTGTTGTTGTCGTTGTCGTTGGATTGCAACGATGGCAATAACGATAAACTCAACAATAATTAGGATTACAGGTTCCTAAAACAGGGAAATCGCTTTTAAAAGTTTCAACAGGAAAGCGACTTGAGCTTGTGTGCCGTCAGGCACAAAATGTGGGTAGAATGAGAATCCGTTAGGTATTTCGTCCCGTACGGGACGAGATTCAAACCCGGCTATATTGTTCTACCCACATCAAATGCCTAACGGCATTTCTAAAAGCGATTTCCCTGGTTCCTAAAAATGCGAGTTGTAATCCAATTCTGAAATTTTGTACATTTGCAAAAAGCATCAAATCAAATGACAGTAAAGGATTTAAAGCAAAAATTAATACGCCGGATCGATCAATCGGAGAACAGCGAATTGCTGGAAGAAATGTACCGGTTAATCGCCAATGAAGAATCAGACGAGAACCTTTATGAACTCTCGGAGGATCAGATCAGAGCGGTTGAGGAAGGACAACTTCAGTATAAGGAAGGTGAAATTTTGACCAGCGATCAGGCTGACAAAGACGTTGAAGAATGGTTAGGCAAATAGTTTGGACTAGACGCGCTCAAATAGAACGGATTAAAATTCTGGCTTTCTGGAAAGAACACAACCAGTTGGGCACCTATTCCAAAAAATTAAATGAGCTCATAAGAAAGTCTCTTCAAATCATTTCCAGATACCCAATGATTGGGAAACCAACCCAAATAAAAAATGTCAGGGTCAAAATATTGAGCAATTATCTGATAATTTATGAGACAACTCCGCTGGAAATAATAGTCCTCTCAGTTTGGGACTCAAGGCAAAAACCTATTTTGAAGTAGAATCAAGTTTTTTCAACAATAACAACAATTAGAACCATCACAACCACGACAACTGGCATTTCCTTCCTCTCTTTTCTGTTAAATTCACATTACCTTTTTGGTCAAAGCATTTTCGCACAAAAAATTACACTACATTTGTGGCCTGATTTTAGGGGTCGTGTAATTTCCTTTGAGCCTGGTTTAGGACAGGAGCACTTACCCGTCTCCTTCCATTGGCTCGAATCGGCACGTTGCTGATTCACAACTTTAAAGGATTATTATGACATTTAATGAAACCGGCCTGAAACCGGAAATTCTAAAGGCGATCGCAGAAATGGGATTCGAAAATCCTACGCCTATTCAGGAGCAAACTATTCCGCACCTGATCAATTCTACACAAGATTTAGTTGCTTTGGCGCAAACCGGAACAGGCAAAACTGCCGCGTTCGGCTTGCCGCTTTTACACAACATTTCGATGCAAACCCGCGACATTCAGGGACTCGTTTTGTGCCCAACCCGCGAGTTGTGCCTGCAAATTACCCGCGACCTCGAAAATTACTCGAAGTACATGACCGGCCTGAAAACCATTGCCGTTTATGGTGGTGCCGACATTACCAAGCAAATCCGCGAACTGAAAAGCGGCGGACAAATTGTTGTGGGGACTCCCGGCCGCGTGAACGACCTGATTCGTCGGAAAGTGCTGAACGTTTCGGCCATTCGCTGGATGGTACTCGACGAAGCTGACGAAATGCTCACTATGGGCTTTAAAGACGAACTGGATACGATTTTGGCAACCACTCCTTCGGAAAAACAAACCTTGCTTTTCTCGGCAACCATGCCTTCGGAAATTGCTGAAATGGCCACCAAATACCTGCATAATCCTTCTGAACTTTCGGTAGGACGCCGTAACGAAGGCGCTGCAAACGTAGAGCATCATTACTATGTAGTTCATGCCAAGGACAAATATGCAACGCTAAAACGCATTGCCGACAACTATCCGGATTGTTACGCTATCGTATTTTGCCGAACCCGTATGGAAACACGCGAAGTGGCCGACCAGTTTATGGCCGATGGGTATAATGCCGACGCGCTACACGGCGACCTTTCGCAGGCACAGCGGGACACGGTAATGGCACGTTTCCGTAACCGCCAGTTACAAATGCTAATTGCTACCGATGTTGCCGCACGCGGGTTGGACGTGAACGACCTCAGCCATGTGATCAACTACTCGATGCCTGACGATCCCGAAGTGTACATCCACCGAAGCGGACGTACCGGACGTGCCGGGAAAAGCGGTATTTCGGTTTCTATTCTGCACATGAAGGAAACTGGTCGCTTGAAACAGATTGAACGCATTGCCCGCAAGAAATTCGAACGAAAGATGGTTCCGGGTGGCGACGAAATTTGCGAAAAACAGATGTTTCATCTCATCGAACGTGTTGTTAATGTGGATATTGCCGAAAATCAGATTGGAAAATTTATGCCACTGATTCTGGAAAAATTCGAAGGAATGTCGAAGGAAGACATTGTAAAGCACTTTGTTTCGCTCGAATTCAACCAGTTAATGGAATATTACAAAAATGCGAAAGACCTGAATATTAAAGTTGAAGCACAGCGCGATCCGTCACAGAGGAACGATCGCGGCAGCGAACGAATGAAATTTACCAAGCTATTTATTAACGTTGGAAAGAAACAAAACCTGAGTGCTTCTGGCTTGATTGGGTTGATCAATGAATACTCGAAACGTCATAAAATTGAAATTGGACGAATTGACATTCAGCGTAAATTTTCTTTCTTTGAAATCGACAGTAATTACGAAAAAGAACTGATTAAATCGCTGAATAACCAGGTTATTGAAGGACACCTGATCAATATTGGTCGTGTAGAATCGAATTCGCCGGAAGCGCAGCGCGATGGAGGTTCATTCAGAAGAGACCGTTTTGATGGTGGACAAAGAAACGGGCGCCGTGATGGTGGACGTCGTGACAACGGATACAATGACCGCGGAGACCGCTCAGGACGACGCAGAAACTAGACGATTCGAATTATATTTCAAATCCCCGATTTCATCCAATATTGGATGAAATCGGGGATTTTATATTCTGCCAATATTATTCCTCCAAAATCTGGAATCATGCTATAGCCAGTTTGAAATTTCACAACGATTATCAAGAATAGCAAGAACTTCAATTTTCCCTTTATAAATACGGTAATAAACAGACAAAACTTTTGTCAATACAGCCCTTCGGACATTCTTCTTTTCGAGCGATTGAGGATAAAGCTTCGGGAATGCACAAGCCACAACTTCAAATGATTGAGTAAGGAATAAAAGTGATCTACCTCTTTGGCAGAAAACTGGAAAACAGATATTTTTTGATTGAAACAGCATTTTGAAGCGAGGTCCCCGACCAATGGACAGAGGTAATTTTAGATTTAGGCATTTTTTAGTGTATCCCAGAATTTCTTCGATTCTCAATACCTTGCCTTTTTCTACATCTTTCAACCCGGCGAGCATTTACTTTTTTTCCAAAGAAGACAAATCCTTCCACCAATCGCCCTGTTCTCTCGAAATCCTTAATCCATCGAGAAACTGAATATTTCACTGAATATGAATACTCAAATTTACCAATTTTACAGTTTCAACCGTTTGACAAACTCGTTGATGTCAAAATTGAGATTGATTTTAGGCAGACGAAACGGCCCGCCAGGCTGACTTTTCGACACGGAATAAATCTCGTCAATAATCGTTTTGTATTTAGCTGCAATGTAATTCCTCTTCAGTTTTAATGTAGGCGAAAGTTCACCGCTCTGTGGAGTCCATTCTTCAGGAACCAGCCGAAAGCGCTTAATTTCCTCAAACTCACCCAATGTTTTATTAATGGCGGTCACTTCGCGCTGGATCTGAGCCAATACTTCAGTTTTGTGTATTAATGCCCGATTATCCTGAAATGAAATTTTCCGTTGACTGCACCAATCGTGCAAATAAACAAAGTTTGGAGAGATCAGCGCACTGGCAAATTTTTCGCCGGCTCCGACAACCATTACCTGTTCTATAAAGAATGATTCTTTTAGTTTATTCTCAATCATTTGAGGTGCGATATACTTTCCTCCCGAAAGTTTGAACATTTCCTTTTTACGATCAGTTATTTTCAGGTATTTGCCATCAACCAACATGCCTATATCGCCAGTATGAAACCAGCCGTTCTCGTCAATAACTTCGGCATTCAATTCAGGAGCCTTATAATAACCAAGCATTACGCCCGGTCCTTTTACCAGAATTTCGCCATCCTCTCCAAAACTAACTTCCACTCCTGAAAGTATTTCACCAACAGTTCCAATTTTTATCGATTTGCCCTTTGGATTATTCACCGCAATAACAGGTGAAGTTTCGGTTAATCCATAACCTTCAAGGTTAGTGATACCAGCAATTCCAAGTACCCGTGAAATTTGCGGCTGTAACGCAGCTCCGCCTGAAACTATGTATTTTACATTGTTTCCCAAGGCTTCTCTCCATTTCGAATAAATCAGTTTATCAGCAATTGAAATGCGAAGTCTCAAGAATAAGTTGAATTTTCTGTAGTATTCGAAATGTCTTGAAAGATGTACTGCCCAGAAATAGATAACTCGCTTGATTCCTTTTAGTTCTTTTCCTTTGGAAAGAAATCCATCGTAAATACGTTCCAAAAGTCTGGGAACACAGTTAAACATGTGCGGCTTAATTTCCTTGATCCCTGAAACTATTTGCCCCAGGTTGCCAATATAATAAACTCCCATTCCTTTGTACTGAAAATGGTAATTCATACTACGCTCGTAAACATGGCAAAGTGGTAAAAAACTCAAAGCCCGGTGTTCGTAGCCCAAATCGTGCATTTTTGAATGAGCAACAAAGTTCGAAACCAGGTTTTGGTGACTAAGCATCACTCCTTTAGGTACTCCTGTTGTTCCTGATGTATAAATGATGGTTGTTAATTCGTCAGGCAGAATACTTTTTTTAAATTGGTTAAGCGTTGCTTCAAATACAGATTGGTGCAAAACTCCCAATTCTATGATTTCTTTATAGTTGATTACTCCTTCAATTTCTTCAAATGAAATGAATTCAGGAGTAATCTCCATCTCTATCGCAATTGGCTGAAGCTTTTCGAAGAGTTTTTTGTCGCCAACAAATAGTGCTTTTACTTCTGCGTGATTTAAAATATAAGTATATTCTTCCTCGCTAATGGTTGGATAAATTGGTACATGTACAATTCCTGTCATTGCCAGGGCCATATCTGCAAAGTTCCATTCCGGTCGGTTTGTAGTTACTGTGGCAATTTTATCGCCTTTTACATAACCTTTGGCTAACAACCCAAGGGCCAACCGATTCGAAAAATTCACATATTCGGCAGTGCTGTAAGTGTACCAATCTTTATGATTTTTTCCACCTAAAGCATCTTTACGCGGAAATTGGTTTAACGATCGTTCAAGAATGTCGAAAGTTCTCGTAACTTCAAAAGTCATTTATTGTTGAATTTTTGTCAATGCGCTAAATATAAAATTATTTTATAGCACGATAGAACTGATTCAATGCCAAAAAAAAAATAAAAATTTACGAGAATAATACAATGAATGATGTATGTGATTGATTTTCAATTCAAATTATCGCATGGTGCTGGTTTTGCAAAAAATGGTTTTTTCATTCAATTTTCAAAATCCAGATTCTTTTGTTTGAAATTTGCAAAAAACATCAATCCGATTACTGTAATAATGCTGACGTAAACCGACCAGTGAATGGAATCGACTGAACCACGTCCGTACGAATGTAATCCGCTTAGGAAATAATTCACGCCGAAATAGGTCATCAAAACTGACGAAAAGCCAATTACCGTTGCCATATTAAAATTGAAAATACCTTTCAGCGTTGGCATTAGTCGCATGTGCGCTACAAAAGTATATACCACAACAGTTACCAGCGCCCAGGTTTCTTTGGAATCCCAACCCCAGTAGCGGCCCCAGCTTTCATTGGCCCATACGCCACCCAGGAAAGTCCCGATGGTAACCATATACAAACCTACCGTCACCGACATTTCGCTAATGGTTGTTAACTGAAGTATAATATTTTTAATGGTGGAGCTGTTTCGCGGGTTGCTGATGCTGTACATGATTAATACCAAAAGCCCAATAAAGGCGCTCATCCCGATAAAGCCGTAGCTCGCTGTGATTACTGCCACGTGAATCATCAGCCAGTAGGAGTTCAAAACCGGCACCAAATGCGTGATTTCGGGGTTCATCCAGTTGAGGTGCGCCACAAAAAGTATAATTCCTGAAAGCATGGCAGCAGTGCCAATCACCATCGGGTATTTCCGGCCAAAAATGACTCCGGCCAACATCGACGCCCAGGCTACGTAAATCATCGACTCGTAACCATTCGACCATGGTGCATGCCCCGAAATGTACCAACGCAAACCCAATCCAAATGTGTGCAGCGCAAATCCTGCAACAATCAATGCTGTAAATGCAATCCGGGTTTTCTTACCCAATGCCTTCTGTCTGAAAATATTTACGAAAAGCACTACCAATAGGGAGAATCCGAGCAGTAAATAGATCGGAAAAACCCGCTTAAATGGATTCAAAGAATTGTAGAAAAGCTCAGCATTTTTCTTCGACTCAGAAGCAAGATATGAAGAAGCATATTTGGTTTGGTACGAAGCAATACTGGCCAAAAACTGGGCCGGGCTTACCTCGCCTTTCCCATTCATCGATTCTTTCAAGAGTTGAAACCCCTTGTTTACGAACAGTGTTTCTTCCGAAGTTAAACCAGCTGGACTGTTTCCGGGTGACACCCATTTTTCGACCTTTGTTTTTCCGGGGAAAAGTGCAAACATGTCGCCATTCACCACCATGAAACAAATATTGACACGTTCGTCGAGATTGATAAGCTCTTTCTCGTACATATTTCGGAAAGCAGGCATTTTGGCATAAGCTGCTTTTACTGATTCTACTAGCTTGTAATTTCCTTTTTCGTCGAAGAAAACCGTAAGCGGAATGCGGCTCTCGGTGACGCCCAGTTGCTTTTTCAACTGATCGTTGGCGATGTAAACCAGCGAAACATTGCGCCAATACTCAGGATACAAGTACAGGCCCAGCATCACTTCTTCCGGCGAGCGACCGCTAAAATCTGATTTGTGTGCAACTTTCCGAAGTATTTCTGAAGATAAGGTCGAAACTGGTTCAATGCGGCCATCTTGTCCCTGAATCCAAAGTTTTGAGAAATCACCCAGGATGGTTTTATCAATTCGCGGAATTGGCGTCAACTCTGAGTTTTCAGCAGAAACCAAATTGGAATTCAGTAATAACACAAAAAGTGCAATTCCGGCAACCGACGAATATTGTTTGAGTTTTTGAATCAGAGTATGGAAACGCGAGTTTTTGCTAATCAAAGCCAGCACAAATCCAAGCCCAAGCAGCAAATATCCAATGTAGGTAACCGTCGTTCCCAATTGGTCGGCATTCACCGAAAGCACAGTTCCCAGTTCATCCTGATCGTAAGAGGACTGGAAGAATTTATAGCCGCGGTAATTCAAAGTATTGTTCATAAATACGCGCACGTTTCGTTTCACATTTCGTTCCTGATCGATCAAAACCAGCTCGCTCGCATACGACGACGGGCTCATCGAGCCTGGGTATTTTTCCATCTGGAAATCGGTTAACTGTAAAGCAAAAGGCAGATAAATCGGATCGGCGCCATAAGTGATTTCAAGCGACGAATTGCCAACCTGTACCATTTGTGGTTCGCCGCGCATTCCGTGTTTTCCCATCACATTTACTACCTGTTTTTTACCACCATCGTTTACTTCGAGCATTACAGCATCGAGACCTTCGTTCCCTGAATTATCTTTTTCGATGGTCGTAATCGCGTGATTATAATAGTTTTTAATCAGGAGCATGTAACTATCGAACGCATACAATTGCATCGTTTCAGCCGGAATGGTATCGTTTGCTTCCACTTTTTTGGGCTCGTCGCCCGACATGGAACGGATTTCAATGGGGCGATCTGCCGTCAGGAATAATTTCCCTTCTTTTTCGAAGAACTTGAAATTGGCGTCTGGCCGTTCAAAACCTAACTGTGTATTGCCCAGCATCAGGTTGCTCCCTTTCGAAAATACATAGTTTTCGCGCCCGCGTCCCTGCGAAATAACAAAATCAATCATCGGTTCTCCCGAAGCATCTTCTTTTACAGTCCGAACCGCGTTTTTAATAAATCCAACCGATTTCACATTGACTTTTCGACCTTCAACAGTCAAATCTTCATCAAATCCATGCGGCGTAATTTCCGAAAAAAGTACCACGTCGCTCACCATCTGATTCCCGTTTTTTATGGTCAGGTAGTCTTCCGACGAAAGAATATAATCCGACGACTGTCCTTCGCGAATGTGCATTACTCCTTCGAAGCTGATGTAGCGGGTAATTCCGGCGCCAATCAATATAAACACAAACGAGATGTGGAAAATTCCGACCGAAATTCGCTCTTTCGTGTACATCCTGAACCGGAAAAAATTCACTGCCAGGTTGATCGTCAGCAAAATTAAAACCAGCTCAAACCAAAGCGATTTGTATATCAAAGCCTGTGCAGCTTCTGTTCCGTAGCTGTTTTCAACGAACGTGGCAATGCCCATCGAAAAAGCCATGATGAGCAACAAAAATCCCATGAATGGGAACGAGAAAAAGAAATTCAATGTTTTATTCATAGCAGGTATTTATCTGGAATGATTTTAAATAGCAACGATCAAACATCATCTTTGGTATGCAAATAAAAAAGTTCGCATTTCTACGAACTCACATTATAACAGATACCAAAGCCTTTGGTTTCTTAAGATTTACTTAAAACTGAAATTTGTACTACTTAAAATGTAATGTTCCCCATTGTCCCATTTGTCCAACAATCCAGCCAATACGATCCTGAACGTATGGGCCCGGGGGGTTCGCCGAGTATTTACGTGGATTGGGTAAGATAGCCGCCAATGCAGCAGCTTGAGTTCGTGATAGATTTTTAGCGTTGGTGTGCCAGTAAAATTGGGCTGCTGCCTCGGCTCCGTATATTCCTTTGCCCATCTCAATGCTGTTCAGGTACACTTCCATGATGCGTTCCTTGCCCCATATAAACTCAATCAAAACAGTGAAATAAACCTCGAAACCTTTGCGAACCCAGCTTCGGCCTGGCCATAAAAACACATTTTTGGCTGTTTGCTGCGAAATGGTGCTGGCTCCCCGAACCCGTTTGGCGCCACGCTTGGCGGCATCAACCGAACGTTGAATGGCTTCAAGGTCAAAACCGGAGTGGTTCATAAAATTTTGGTCTTCGCTGCACACAACCGCCAACGGCAGGTTTTTGGATATTTCGTCGAGCGAAACCCAATCGTGTTTCAGCCGCACCGGATCGGAGGAAAAGGTTTGTTCCACGCAGCGGATTAACATCAATGGAGTTACAGGTACTGGTACGAACCGGAAAAGTACAACCGAAAAAATAGAAAGTCCGAAAAACCACAAGGCAACTTTCCACAAAATCCGAAAAATCTTTTTGCCTAAATCGCTTTTCATGTTGAATAAGATTTTGACAGGGCAAAAGTACAAATAATGTCTTTATTAGCCCTTTTATTCAGTCCTTTTACTTCAATTTTAAAATCATTCGATCAATATTCGGAATATTGATGCGACTGAAAGTTATAACTATTGGTCAGTTAACTGACTTTAAGTTATAACTTTTAGTCATTAATTCAATAAAAATTGTATCTTTGAAAGAAAAAATGGTTCCAAGAACTCTGGAAAATAAGATAAAAGAGAAAATCAATAGTGGAAAGGCTATTGTTGTCGTAGGTGCCAGGCAGGTTGGCAAAACAACCCTACTAAACACGATACTGAAAGATACTGATTTTTTGTTTCTCGATGCAGATGATCCAACTACCAAAAATCTGTTATTAAGACCAAATACGGAGCAAATCAGATCAATTATTGGAACCAATAAATTTGTCTTTCTGGATGAGGCTCAACGAATTCCGGATGTTGGACTGACATTAAAAATAATAACTGACCAGTTCAAAGACGTTCAGGTTTTCGTTAGTGGCTCTTCATCTTTTGATTTGGGGAATGCTCTAAATGAACCTTTAACAGGCCGGAAATGGGAATATGAATTGTTCCCAATTTCATGGGAAGAGTACGAAAATGAAGTCGGATATCTCAAATCAGAACAGCAAGTTGAAAACAGATTGCTCTATGGTTTTTATCCTGAAGTAATTAATAATCAAGGACAAGAAAAAGAAACGCTCAAAAATCTTGTTAACAGCTATTTGTATCAGGATATTCTGGCATTTTCAGGCATTAAAAAACCAGAAGTGCTTGAAAGGTTGCTTCAGGCACTCGCATTTCAAGTAGGAAACGAAGTCAATTACAACGAATTAGCTCAACTGTCCGGGATAAATAAGATCACGGTGCAGAATTACATTGAGATTCTCGAACGAGGCTATATTGTTTTCCGGCTGAATAGTTTCAGCAGAAACCTCCGAAATGAGATTAAGCAAAACCGAAAAATATACTTCTATGACAATGGCGTTCGGAATATGATTATCGGGAATTTCAACCCTCTGGACTTAAGACCTGACAAGGGCGCGTTGTGGGAAAACTTCCTCATTTCGGAAAGAAGAAAGCAAAATCTTTACAAAGACACGTTTGCAAAAATGTATTTCTGGCGCACAAAGCAACAGCAGGAAGTTGACTTTGTGGAAGAAAAAGACGGAAATATTTACGGATACGAATTCAAATGGATTAGCAAAAAATCAAAAATACCTAAAACATTTAGTGAAACTTATCAGGCTAAAAGCTATATCATCGACCGAAGTAATTTTAGGGAATTCGTAAAAATATAGATATAAATAGATATAAAAAGAAAAGCCTCTCCAATCCCAAGATCGAAGAGGCTTTTGCCTTTATACTTTTTACTTTTGCCTTGTCCGGCTTACTTTACAAATGTCTTCGCTTTGGCAACCGCAGCAGCCAAACCGTTCAGGTCTTTACCACCGGCTGTAGCATAATAGGCCTGGCCACCGCCGCCGCCCTGCATTTCTTTGGCAGCTTCGCGAACGATTGCTCCGGCATTCAGTCCTTTTTCAGCAACCAAATTATCAGCGATCATCACGGTAATCGACGGTTTTCCTGAAATGGCTGAACCCAAAACGAGGAACAGGTTTTCCACTTCGCCTTTCAACTGGTAAGCCAAATCGCGGACAGCCTGCGCCGAATCGAGCGAAATTACTTCGGCGATCATATTTACGCCAGCAATTGCCTGTACTTTATTTTTCAGTTCCTGTTTGATTCCGGCAGCAGCTTTGCGCTCAAACTCTTCAATCTGTTTTTGCAGTTTGCTGTTTTGCGCAACCAGTTCTTCAACGGTTTTCTTCAGGTTTTGGGTATTGTTCAGGATAGCTTTTACTTCCGAAAGTTCGTCCTGTTGTTTCTTGAAGAACGCTTCAGCTTTTTCTCCGGTGATGGCTTCGATACGACGAACACCAGCAGAAATTGCGCTTTCCGAAGTGATGACAAACAAACCAATTTGCCCCGTTGACGGAACGTGTGTTCCACCGCACAACTCAACCGATTGTCCGAATTTGATCACGCGAACAAAGTCACCGTATTTTTCACCAAACAAGGCAATCGCGCCCATTGCTTTGGCTTCATTGAATGATACAGAACGGCTTTCTTCTTTCGCATTGTTCTCGCGAATCAGTTGGTTTACGCGTGCCTGAACTTGTTCCAGTTCTTCGCGGCTCACTTTCTGGAAATGGGCAAAGTCGAAACGCAGGTATTCGCTGTTTACCAACGAACCTTTTTGCTCTACATGTGTTCCCAGCACTTCGCGCAAAGCCTGATCGAGCAGGTGGGTTGCGGTGTGGTTATTCATTGTCAGCCTGCGTTTTTCAACGTCAACAACAGCTTTAAACGGTGCTGATGGATTGGCCGGAAGTTTTGCGGCGATATGAATGGTCAGGTTGTTTTCCTTCTGCGTGTCGATGATTATCGTTTTTTGTCCGTCAGCTTCAAGGTAGCCGCTGTCGCCCACCTGTCCGCCCGACTCTCCATAGAATGGCGTTTTATCGAATACCAAATGATAGAATTCTTTGTTTTTCTGAACCACTTTACGGTAGCGCGAAATCTGCACTTCGGCTTCCATTTGGTCGTAGCCTACGAATTCAACTTGCTCAATTCTCTTCAGTTCAACCCAATCGTCGGTTTCCTGGGCTGCCGCGTTACGCGAGCGTTCTTTTTGCTTTTCCATTTCTGCGGTAAACCCGGCTTCGTCAACCGACATGCCTTTTTCGCGCAGAATCAGGCTGGTTAAGTCAAGCGGGAATCCGTAAGTATCGTAAAGCGTGAAAGCCAGTTCGCCGCTCAGCACGCCACCTTTTTCAGCAGGAAGGTTTTTTTCGAGCAAGCGAATTCCGGTTTCCAGCGTGCGCAGAAACGATTCTTCTTCCTCGTGAATGACTTTTTCAATCAGGGTTTGCTGCGAAACCAATTCGGGGAAAGCGTCGCCCATGTTTTCTTTCAGCACTTCAACCAGCTTGCAAATAAACGGCTCGCGGAAATCGAGGAACGTATAACCGTAACGAACAGCACGGCGCAAAATGCGGCGGATGACGTATCCGGCTTTGTTGTTCGATGGCAACTGCCCATCGGCAATCGAGAACGAAATGGCACGCAAGTGGTCGGCAATTACACGCATAGCGATGTCGGCTTTCGGATCGTCGCCGTATTTTTTGTTGCTTAGTTCAGCAATTTTGGCAATGGTCGTTTGGAAAACGTCGGTATCGTAATTCGATTTTTTGCCCTGAAGGACCATGCACAAACGCTCGAAACCCATTCCTGTGTCGACGTGTTTGGCAGGCAGTTCTTCCAATTTACCATCGGCTTTGCGGTTGAACTGGATAAATACGTTGTTCCAGATTTCAATCACCAGCGGATTATCTTTATTTACCAGTTGTGCTCCGGGGATTTTGGCGCGTTCGTCATCATCTCGCAAGTCTACATGAATTTCGGAACACGGACCGCACGGACCGGTATCGCCCATTTCCCAGAAGTTATCTTTTTTACTACCGTTCAGGATATGGTCAACCGGCAAGAATCTTTTCCAGATATCAAAAGCTTCGTTGTCGCGTTCTAGTTTATCATCAGTGCTGCCTTCAAATACCGATGCATACATTCGATCAGCGGGAATTTTCAGCACATCGTGCAGCAATTCCCAGGCCCAGGTAATGGCTTCTTCCTTGAAATAGTCGCCAAACGACCAGTTACCCAGCATCTCGAACATGGTATGGTGGTAGGTATCATGCCCAACTTCTTCGAGGTCGTTGTGTTTTCCTGAAACGCGCAAACATTTCTGTGTATCGGCAACACGAACATATTTGGCAGGCTGGTTTCCCAGAAAAATATCTTTAAACTGGTTCATCCCCGCGTTGGTGAACATCAGGGTTGGGTCGTTTTTTACAACCATGGGAGCCGAGCTCACAATCTGGTGCCCTTTTTCAGCAAAAAAATCTAAAAACGCTTTTCTGATCTGCTTCGAATTCATATTCTATAGTTTCAATTTAATCGGTAATTTAACAAACAACAAGTCGATCCTCATCGTTTATTTTCGCTGAAAACATTAGTTTTGCAGGCTGTTATAACCGGAATTTCTAAAATCTTGCAAAGTTAGTTGAATTACTTAAATTTGTTACAGATCGAAAAATTAATTCCATTATTCCTGTTTTATGGCGAAAGTCAGGTACAGATTTAATGCTCACACACTTAGCTATGATAAGATAGTCATTAGTTTCAAGACAAGACTAAAACGGTTTTTAGCTTTGTCTTCAACCACTTTGCTGACATCTATCCTTATAGCTGTCGGAATTCTGCAATTTTATGAATCTCCCCGGATGCGTAGTTTGCATAAGGAAAATGAACGCCTGTTGACACAATATGAGTTGATGTATAAAGATTTGGCAACGGTTGAAAAAGTGCTTGATGAAATTGAACAACGCGACAATAATTTATATCGTGTAATTTTTGAAAGCGATCCAATACCTTCGACAATCAGAAGAGCCGGATTTGGTGGGGTCAATCGTTATTCGAAACTCGAATCGTTTGACAACTCTGATTTGGTAATAAAAACAGCTGAAAAGCTTGATGTTCTTTCGAAGCAAGCATACATACAAACCAAATCGTACGACGAAGTAATGAAGCTCGCCATGAACAAGGAAGAATTGAAAGTAAGTATGCCGGCTATTATGCCTATTTCAAATAAATCACTAAAAAGTACGGCTTCAGGTTGGGGATTTCGCATTCATCCTATCTATAAAATCAAGCAATTTCATTACGGAATGGATTTTACGGCTAACATTGGAACCAAGGTCTACGCTACAGGCGATGGGGTAGTGAAAGATATACAATCGATTGGAGGAGGTTATGGTAAATGGATTTTGATTGATCATTGTTTTGGATATGAAACATTATATGGACATCTCAATGGTTTCAATGTGAAAATCGGGGATAAGGTTAAGCGCGGAAGTGTTATTGGTTTTGTTGGCAATACAGGAACGTCTACAGGGCCGCATTTGCATTATGAAGTCCACCGAAACGGAGAACCAGTCAATCCACAATACTATTATTTCAAAGATCTGAACGCTCAGGAGTACGAAAAAATGGTCAAAATATCATCAAATATTGGTCAAACATTCGATTAAGAAATGCCATGCCTTATAAAAAGCCCAAGATAGAGAAAGTTTTTTATTCGATTAGCGAGGTCGCCGAAATGTTTGGAGTTGCCACTTCGAATGTCAGGTTTTGGGAAAATGAATTTGATATCCTGAAACCGCACAAAAATGCCAAGGGCAACCGGATGTTTACCAAAGAAGATATCGAAAACCTGAAGATCATATATCATCTTCTGAAAGAAAGAGGTATGACCATTAAAGGCGCTCAAAAAAAGTTGAAGGACAATAGAGAAGATACTATTAATAATATCGAGATAGTTAATCGACTTCAGGAGATACGTAAAATGCTGCTCGACATCAAGGAAGAGTTGTGAGTTAGTAATTGTCAGTTTTAAGTTGAAAAAAATGCAAATAAAACAGATTGCACAATACATCGAATCTATTGCCCCATTGGCATTCCAGGAATCGTACGATAATTCCGGACTTATTGTTGGTGACCCTGAAGATGAGGTTACAGGAGTATTAATTACTCTTGATCTTACAGAAGATGTTTTAAATGAAGCGATTAATAAAGATTTGAATCTTGTTGTTTGTCATCATCCGATTATTTTTGGAGGGATTAAGAAACTGAACGGGAAAAATTATATCGAACGTTGTGTGGCGAAAGCGATTAAAGGCGACATAGCAATTTATGCAGCACATACTAATCTCGACAGTGTTTTTGGCGGAGTTAATTCAAAAATATGTGAAAGACTGGAGCTGCTAAATTGTCAGATTCTTGATCCAATACCTAATTTCCTGAAAAAACTGGTAACATTTGTTCCAGTTAGTCAGGCAGAAAGGGTTCGGCTGGCTTTGTTTGAAGCAGGTGCAGGTCATATAGGAAATTACGACTCATGCAGCTTCAATCTACCAGGCGATGGAACTTTTCGTGGAAATGATAAAACCAATCCGTATGTTGGCAAGCAAAACCAGTTGCATACCGAAAAAGAAATCCGAATTGAAACTATTTTTCCAAAACATATCCAGTCCAAAGTTGTTCAATCGCTTTTACAAGCGCATCCGTATGAAGAAGTAGCTTTCGATATATATCCGCTCGACAACGATTTTACACAAGCTGGAATTGGAATGGTTGGTGAACTGGAAATCCCCTTACCGGAGATAATTTTTCTGGAGAAGCTAAAAGAAATATTTCAGTGTCGAGTAGTGAAACATACCGAATTATTAGGCAAACCAATACAAAAAGTTGCTGTGTGCGGAGGAGCCGGAAGTAGTTGCCTGAATAAAGCCATTGCTCAAAAGGCTGATATTTTTATTTCAGGAGACTTTAAATACCATCAGTTTTTTGATGCCGAGAAGAAGATAATTATTGCCGACATAGGACATTATGAGAGCGAACAATTCACTAAAGAAGTTTTTTATGAATTACTTACAAAAAAATTCCCTAAATTTGCAGTCCATTTATCGGAAATAAATACCAATCCGGTAAGTTATCTCACTTGATATAAGTTAAACAAATATAAGTATGAATACACCGTACGTTAGAGAAGAGAACAAAAGTGTGCCAATCAGCTCGAAGCTAAGGGCATTGTTTGAGCTACAAAGTGTTGTTTCTGAGATAGACAAGATAAAAACACTTCGTGGAGAATTGCCTTTGGAGGTTCAGGATCTGGAAGACGAAATTACCGGTTTGAAAACTCGTGTTACCAATTTCGAGGACGATATTAAAGATCTTGAAACGGCCATTCATAACAAGAAAATAGCCATTAAAGAATCAGAAGTCCTGATTACAAAATACACTGAACAGCAAAATAATGTTCGTAATAACCGCGAATTTGATTCGCTAAGTAAAGAAGTTGAATTTCAGAAGTTGGAAATTGAATTATCCGAAAAAAGAATTCGGGAATTCACGAATGATCTAGCCAGTAAAAAAGAAGCCATTGCTTCTTCTTCGGTTCTTTTGAAAGAACGGTTGGACGATTTGGATCGAAAACAGCGTGAACTGGAAGAAATTACTTCTGAAACACAGATTGAAGAAGAACGTTTGAAGGCCAAAGCCGAAAAGATTGAAGGTAATATTGAAGTGCGTTTGTTGACAGCATTTAAGCGAATTCGTAAAAATGCACGTAATGGTTTGGCCGTTGTTACTGTTCAGCGCGACGCTTGTGGTGGCTGTTTTAATAAAATTCCACCACAACGCCAGATGGATATTGCTTCGCGCAAAAAGGTTATCGTTTGCGAATACTGCGGACGTATTCTTGTTGATAAAGACATTCTTGACTCAGTTGAGACAGGGGAATAATATTTAGCACAAACAAAAAAACCTTCAGGATTAATTTTCTGAAGGTTTTTTTATGTCTATAAGTCACGTGTTTATGGAAACAATTCTCTACATACTATTTCACTCTTTTGTATCTTGCACGTTAAATTCAGGTACACAATGAAAAGTACGATTCAACAACAAATCTCAGAAGTTAGTCAAATTCTCCTGAAAAAACGTAATTCAGATGGTTACTGGGATGGCCGTTTATCGTCGAGTGCATTAGGTGTGGCTGTAGCTGTTACTGCTTTATATTTTTACGAGCAGGATGACAATTCTTCAGCAATACGTTCTGGATTGAAATGGCTGGAACAAAATGTCAATGCAGATGGTGGTTTTGGCGATTCACCCGGCAGTCAAAGCAACGTTAGCACAAGCTTACTATGCTATGCTGCTGCAAAAGTAACGAACCAAAAATATTTAAATGGCCATTTATTAGAAGAGCTCTCTGTTTACCTGAAATCTCAAAATATAGATATTAATTCTGAGCAGATGATTCAATCTGTTCTGGATTTTTATCAGACTGATCGTACTTTTTCGGTACCGATTTTAACAATGTGCGCTTTGAGTGGAGTCCCTGGTTATGTGGCATTTGAGCACATTCCTCAACTTCCTTTCGAGTTGTCGTTGTTGCCACGTTCATTTTATAGTGCACTTAACCTTAGTGTAGTAAGTTATGCAATACCTGCTTTGATCGCTGTTGGAATTGCTATTTTTGAACATAAACGAAGCGGAAATCCTTTCCTAAAATTTATCAGACAAGCCTCTGTTCATAAATCACTTTTATTACTTCGGAAAATTCAACCAGTTAGTGGTGGCTATTTAGAGGCTATCCCACTCACGGCTTTTGTTTGCCTTTGTTTAATTGAGTCTGGATTCAAAAGTGAGGAAGTCGTCAAGCATGGGATAAATTTTTTAAAGCGGACTCAACGCGATGATGGAAGTTGGCCAATAGATGTAGACCTTTCAACCTGGGTAACAACCTTGGCGGTTAAGTCGGCGAAAAATTCGTGCGATTTACTGACTGCTGAAGATAAAATCAGGCTCACAAATCATTTACTGGCGATACAGAATAAACAGGTTCATCCGTTTAACGGGACGCGGCCGGGGGGGTGGGGATGGACTCATTTTTCTGGTTCTGTTCCTGATGGTGACGATACTCCCGGCGTAATTCTGGCGCTGCTCGCCTTGAATCAGGAAAAACCAGAGATGGTGAAAGAAGCCGTGATGAATGGATGTAACTGGCTTTGGCGACTTCAGAATAATGATGGAGGGTTTCCCACTTTTTCAAGGGGTTGGGGCAAGTTACCATTCGATCAAAGTTGCTCTGATTTAACCGGACATGGCCTGCTTGCCATTGCCAAAACCGACGATGTATTTAAAGAAACACTTGGGAAAAGAGAACATTCCGGCTTCAAAAAAAAGTTTGTGAAAGCTCTGGACTATTTACAGAAGCATCAGGCGGCTGAAGGAAGTTGGTTGCCTTTGTGGTTTGGAAATCAATCGACTTCTGATCATACCAATCCGGTGTATGGAACAGCCCGAGTGGTGGCTTACCTGAACGAAGCCCTAAAAACACGTTTAGGTGCAGAATACGAGCATATCCTCAATCTTATAATTAATAACGGGTGCAAATATCTTTTATCGGTTCAAAATACGGATGGCAGTTGGGGTGGTGGGGCAAATATTTGTGGAAGTATTGAGGAAACGGCACTTTCAATCACTGCTATATGTAAACATGGGTTTCAGAGGGAATGTAATAACGGACTTAATTGGCTGGAACAGAAAACAAAATCCGATGGATTCGTTACCTCACCCATCGGATTGTATTTTGCTTCTTTGTGGTACGACGAAGAAATGTATCCGTTAACGGCTTATCTGGAATGCCTTCTGGAGGTTAACAGTTTAGCTTAGTTGCTATTTGATGACAATTGCGGGGCTAACTTTGATTTCCATAAGATATCCTTTGCATATACCTTTCATTTTTATGGCTTGGCCTGTTTCAAGTTTTTGAATATCAGTTGAATTTGATTTCGCCCAAGTGCTATCGAGCTGGCAACTAATTCCTTGCATTTCGTCTTCCAGAACCAGAACTTCTGTTCCGTTTTCAAGCTTATTTTTGTTTACTAATTTACCACTGATTTCCAATACTTTTTCGCTGTATTTGGTTGTTGCCGTATTTTCATTTTTCTGAAATTCGTCGATTAAATTCGAGGCTTCAACTTTAAAATCAGTATTTATTTTACTTATATCTGCATGTGGCTTGAAAAACATTTTCAATCCAATCCCAACTCCGGTAATGATAACCAGCAGACATATTCCAATGATATATTTTGTTTTCACTTTTATCTGAAATTTTTAATAGTATCTGTAACAGTTTATTGATATAAACTATGATTTATATGGCTGGTATTCAGCTTTTACCGTAACTTCCATCTGTTTGGCAATTTTATCGCGTACCAGCGATGGAATGGTAATCCCATAATCTTCAGGAGTTACTTTGAATTTGGTTGTTCCAATTAACTTCCCATTCTCCATACCGAGTTTTATTGGTAAGGCGATTGTTTTATCTACTCCATGGATGGAGAGCGTTCCGGTAACTTTTACTTCAATTGCTGGGTTTTTAAGCATTTCTTTCGTGAACCCCTCTATTTTCCCGGTAAATTTAGCTTTGGGGAATCTGGTGCTTTCCATGTAGTTTTCGTTAAAATGCTCTTCCATAAGTGCCCGTTTGAAATGGAAAGTAGTCATTAACGCTTGAAAAGCAATTTCTCCGGTTTCTCCGTTCAGGATAGTAACTGCTTCATTGCTTTCGCCCAGAATATCTTCCATAGGAGTTGACGAATAAAACGAGATATATGCATTTTTAGAAATGTATTTCCCTTGACTGAAAGCGCCAACTGATGCTCCCAGCAAAATCAGAACAAAAAGTAGTTGTTTCATGTTTAGTTTTTCAAATTTGATTTTACAAATTTCGTATTAACGATTGTTTTTCAGTTTGGTACCCAACGCATGGAATAGCCATAAATAATCATTTTCGGTTTGTATGAGCTGTAGCTTTTATGGCAATTTCATGGATGTTTATTTTTGAAATGAAAATACCCTGGAAATATTAAATCCGAGATGAATGCCGCCATCAAACCATTTGCTTGTAGTTTGAGGAATAAATGTTCCTTCGCGCATACCTTGTGAATTGGTAAGCATAATCTGGAAAACGTGTCCTCCGGTTTCTATATCAATGCCTATCGACGCAGAGTTGTAGTAGCGGGTCGATGTAAATTTATTATTTGGGTTGTATGCGTAATAGTATTCAGCATTTAGCGACAAGCGCTTGCTTAGTTTGTACCGCGCGCCAGCCCCACAGGCGAATATATCATTTGGGTCGAGCTCTGTGGCCACCAAATTTCGATGAATGTAGGTTGGCGAGAGTTGCAAAGAGAATTTATCATTGAATTTACGTGCGACCAATAATTGATTAACGTAGGTCATTCTTGACGAAAAGTAGTTTTTTGCTCCTTCAGGTCGGGTCTGAAATTTCAATGAGTTCATTTCTACCGAAGTCATATAACTTAACGAAATTGGCATGACCTTGGCTCCTGTCGATTGGCGCAAAATCTTGAATTTTGAGAAAGCATCGTATGTTTTGTTGTAGCTACCACGTCCAATACCAACCATCCACCAGTCTTTCAATCCATATTCAAGGCTGAAATGAATAACTGATTGGTCGAGTCCCCACAGCCCATAAGCGCCATTATTCAATGTCTCGAAGCGATGAGAGATGCGGAAATCAAGTTGTTTGGCCTTCATTTGTTCAATTGAATGGCCGTTGATTATTCGGCTTGCTTTAAAGGTGGCAGTTGCATAATCGATTGTTGGTTTTGTTTCAGCATTAAGCAGAGCATCTAAATCCTGACTAAAAGTTTTTCCGGAGAAAACGAGCAGAATTAAACCAATAAAAATTGTTTGTATGTGTCTCATAAGTCAGTTTTTAGTTGTTCAGTTTTCCATTATCGATCCATTTCTGAAGTTTGCTGATTTCGCACTCGGTAAGTTTTCCACCTCCCTGAGGCATTGCTGCATATCCATTTAAATGATTAATTGCACCCATTAATTGGCCATTGCCCGCTGTAGTGACAACATCACTGTAATTTTCGAGTTTAATACCAGCGCCAGAACTTGCAGCCTTCGAATTTGAATGGCATGATAAACATGAAGCCTGAAGTATTGGCACAACTGTTCCCGAAAAGGTAACATTAGTGAGGTCGCAGGTTGTTGAAACAACTGGATATAGCGCCTCTTCTGAATCATAATAACAACCAGTTATTATTGAAGTGAAAACAATAAGCGATATGAATAGTATTTTTTTCATGGTCAAATTACTAGTTATAACCTTGTTTAATCCATAATTCGATTTGGCGAATATCACACTTAGAAAGCGAGTAAGATGGAGGCATGGCACTGTAGCCACTCTGACGTTTTATTGCACCTAGTAGTTTTCCCGATTTTGCAACAGTTTGTATATCACTTGCAGTAACAAGTTTAATTCCGCCTGAAGGATTTGTCGTGCCGTGGCAGGATAAACAAAAGAGATCGATCATTGATTTGATATGGCTTGTGTATCCAATTGTTCCGATTGTATCACAGGGCGAAGCGCATTGTTCATTGAGTGCTCCTCGTTTAATCCAGCTATAAATTGTATCAATAGCTGCTTTACTTAAACTGGAATAAGGTTTTGGTGGCATAAAGTTCTCACTTGATGTACTTGCTGTTATTACTTTATAGAGTACGCTATTTCCAGGATTTCCTGATTTGATCGCATTAAGCGTTTTCGCATAAGTACTGAAATCGTATCCTTCTTTATGTGTTGTTGAGTTATGACAGCCTGAAATAGCGCAACTATTCGTTAGAATAGGCTGAATATCACGATCGTAACAAGCCCAGAGTGTGCCCGATTGGGTTGTTTGTGTTGTTGTGCCTCCGGTGTTGGTATCTGAAGTTGAACAGGTTGTTTCCTTTGCTCCCTGATTAATCCAAATTCTGATTAAAATTCTTTTATCTTCAGGTAAGGCATTGTTGGGAGGCATTAATTGGAACGTGCTTGTAATAGCCTTGTAAGCTTTGCTTTTGTCAGCGTCACCAGGGGTAATTGCTTTCATTATCCCCGAATAAGTGCTGAAATCCAGACCTGCTTCACCGCGTGTTCCCCCATGGCAAGAAGCGCAACTGTTCTGAAAAATTGGTAAGATTTGGTCCTGAAAACATATTTCAGGAAATTGATCGGCTGGTATTCCTTCATGTTTACACGAATTAAAGGAAATTAATAGTGCAATGAAGATCGAAACCAAAGCTGCTGAGTAAAAACTTGCTCGTTTAAAATTCATGCTTTCGATATTAGGGTTAAATTGAATCTAACGGTTGTGTCGGTTGGTTGTCAGATGCAAGAACAAAGCACGAATCCTAAAGTTTAGGTTTCTATAAAAATATGATTAGTTTTAACATTTTTTAAAAAAAACGGAGTTGAGGTCGGATAATATTAACAGAATGGCATCATTTTTATTATTTCTCCATCAGTTGTCATATATTCTTTCATAAGGTTAGCTGTCAGGCAAGCGTGGACAGGAATAATTTCAATTAATATTCCGGGCTTAAAATATTGAAGGTCACGCGGTGTTACTTTTAGGATTCCATGTTCCTGAGATAATGCATGAAGATAATTTTTTTCGTCGAGAAGAATCTTCTTTCCTTCATTTTCAACGACAATTCGTCCAAAAAGTGGTTTCCCGTCAATGTTAATAATCGAATCTTTGGCAAAATGTACAGCACCACCATAAATAACAACTTCATTACGCGATGGATGAACTGCTACAACCGGACAAACCATACGTACTGCAATATCAGTGAGTTTGCACGATCCAAGTTTGTTTTGAGTGAGATCGTAAAAAACAAAGTTGCCAGGTCTTATTTCGTCTACTCCGTCAAATTTGTCGCAAATGCTGCACGAAGGCGTATCTCCAAGTGAAATAATTAATTCAGGCCATTCAGAAATGTAACGCGATTTTAATGCCTTCATTTTTAGCAACGCATCAAAATGTCGGCTGTAAATGTCATTAGTAGAATTCGCATGATATGTATGTCCTGTGTGAGCCAAAAAACCCTTGAATTGAAGGAGTGGCGACTTTTGAATTGTTCCCAAAAGCTCATCAATAAATTGAGTTTGATTTGCTTCAATACCTGTTCTGTTGTATCCGGTGTCGATTTTTATAAAAATACCCACATGCCAGGTTATTTTTTCCTGAAGAGCCTCAAGTCCTTCTTTATTCTCTATAAGCAAATTCAGGTTTATTCTTCCGGCTAATTCGTTCATTTCAGGTATTTCAAGTATGTTAACCGGAAAAGCAATTGTAATATCGTCCCATTCAAAATCGGCAAAGTAGTTTGCCATTGTAAGTGATGAAACAGTTATTTTGTCAATACCAGCTTCACGAAACCATTCACCAACTTCGATAGATTGGTGTGTCTTGAAATGTGGACGGAAAATGAGACCATGTTCTTTTGCTTTGCGAAACATATTTGCGATGTTTCGTAAAGCAATATCTTTACTTAATACAAGTGTAGGTTTGGTTATTTCCATTTCAGGCTCATAAACTGAATGTTTCTTTGAGCTTTCTAAAATAGTTAATACTTTCTGAATTTAAAAATAATGAAAAAGAAAGGAGCCAGTTATGCTGGCTCCTCATGTGTTATTCTTCTCCAAGAAATATTGTCTGGGCTCTGTTTGGTCCAACCGATGCAATTGTGATTGGTACCCCTGTTTGTTCTTCGATGAAGCTTATATAGTTGTTGAATTCTTCAGGAAATTCATTCTGACTAGTTAATTTGGTTAAATCGCTTTGCCAGCCAGGAAGTTCGATATACACAGGTTTTACGTTGTCATTAAGTTCAAAAGGAAATTTATCAAGAACTTCGTTATTTATTTCATAACCAACACACACTTTAATAGTCTCAAATTTATCAAGTACATCGGCTTTCATCATAATTAATTCAGTTACCCCATTTAGCATGATCGAATATTTAAGGGCTACTAAATCAAGCCATCCGCAACGACGGGGGCGACCTGTAGTTGAACCATATTCTCGTCCAACATCGCGCATCTCCTGCCCATCCTTGTCGAATAACTCTGTTGGAAATGGGCCCATACCAACGCGGGTGCAGTATGCTTTAAAAATTCCAAATACTTGGCCAATCTTATTAGGAGCTATTCCCATACCAGTACATGCCCCGGCGCAAATTGTACTTGACGAGGTTACAAAGGGATATGAACCAAAGTCAATATCGAGCATAGTGCCTTGGGCACCTTCAGCTAAAACAGATTTTCCGTTAAGTATGTTATCGTTGATTAAATGCTCAGTATCAACAATTTTAAAGGTTTTTAAAACTTCAATTGCCTGCATCCATTCTTTTTCAGTTTCAGCAAGTTTCGCTGAATAGTCAAAATGGTAGAAATTTTCAAGTAAGTCTTTATGTGCGTTTATTCTTGATGCATATTTTTCTTCAAAATTCTCAAACAGATCGCCTACACGAAGACCTTCCCGACCAATTTTATCGCGATAAGTCGGTCCTATTCCTTTTAATGTTGAGCCGATTTTTGTCTTACCCTTAGCTTCTTCTGAGGCAGCATCAAGAAGTTTGTGTGTAGGCAGTATGAGATGGGCTTTCTTCGAAATATACAATGTTTGGTATAAATCAACGTGGTGTTTACTTATTGATTCAATTTCTTTCTCGAAAGTAATTGGATCAATCACAACTCCATTTCCAATTACGTTTAATTTGTTTTCACGAAAAATACCTGATGGGATAGTATGTAAAACTTGTTTGAAATCGCCAATTTCAAGTGTATGACCAGCATTTGGCCCACCTTGAAACCTTGAGATGATATCATATTTGGGGGTTAAAACATCAACGATTTTTCCTTTGCCTTCGTCTCCCCATTGGAGGCCTAACAAAACATCTACTTTCATTTCAAAATTATTTTTGGGTCGGTTAAACATGATAAACCGCGAAAACTGAGTTTTTATAATTCAATTTTCACGGAAGCTGAACCTTTTATCAGTACGCGTAAAATTAAGAATATTTTATCGAAGAATAAGTAAAAATATCTGTTTAAAGAATTGGTTAGTCTGATTGTTCTTATTGGGTTAATCTTTGCAATTCAATCAGTTTATTTATTGATTGATGTACTGCCCATAAATGTAAAGTGTATGGTGCGAAAGTTTAAAATTATTCTTAGAGCAAATATCTTCGATGATTTCCTTGAGTCGTGGATCAAAAAATTCAGTCAAAGTACCAGTACGTTGATCTATTAGGTGGTCGTGTTGCAGTACATCATAAGCTTTTTCAAACTGGGCAATGTTTTTTCCAAACTGATGTCTTATGATGAGTTTGCAATCCAGTAATAAATCGATTGTGTTGTACAAGGTTGCCCTACTTACGCGGTAATTTTTGTTTTTCATTGAAATATACAAGGATTCTATATCGAAATGACCTTCTCTTGAATATATCTCTTCCAGAATTGCAAAACGTTCTGGTGTTTTGCGATGCTCGTTTTGTTCGAGGTATTCGATGAACATACTTTTGACTGCTTCTTTTGTTTTTTGGTTATTCATATTTAAACCAATTAAGAATAAGCATCAAAAGTACTATTTTTTTGAAATTTAAAGCATAAGAAAAGTTTATTGCTGAATTTTTTCTATTCGTTCAACGGTATCCATCCCTTTGATTTTCATTAATCGGGCTATCAAATCATTCAGGTCTTCTACGCTGTGGATATACAAATATAAATCTCCTTCAAATATTCCATCGTGTGAGTCAAAGTGAACAGTTCTCATGTTTATGTTGCTTTGCTTTGAAATTATATTTGTTATTTCATTGACGACACCAATACGGTCAAATCCACTTAATTTAATTCTACAGAGGTAAGAAAGCTTTTTAAATTTGGTCCATTCTGCTGCAATAATATCGTCTCCTTGCTGCGACATTATTTTTAGAGCTTCCGAACAGTTTCTTTTATGAATGATAATGCGTTCTTCATCTGAGGCATATCCAACAACATCGTCGCCAGGAATTGGATTACAACATTTTGCAAGAATATAGTTTGGTTCTTCAGGGTCTTCTTTGAGAATAAATGGTGTCTTTTTATTGATCTTATTACCAAGAACTGGCTCTTCTTTTTTTTGTGAAAATGATAGTTTCCAAAACTTCGCGAGCTTGTTTTCTCTTCTGGTTTGTAATATCTCATCTAAATTTTCCAACTCTAGAAAACCCATACCAACTTGTGCATAAAGTTGCTCTTTATTATTTAATCCATAATAGGCGCTAAGTTTTTTAAGTGTATCGAATGAGGGTTGTATTTTATATTTTGCCAGCTGATCTTCAATTATTTTTCGGCCCTGTTCAAGATGTTTTTTCTTATCAAGCTTAAATGATTGTTTTACTTTCGTCTTTGCTTTAGCTGTGGCAAGAAATGATAACCAGCTTAATTGAGGAGTCTGTGTTTTTGATGTTAAAATTTCAACTTGGTCGCCACTTTGCAAAACATGAGATACAGGAACAAGTTTGTGGTTTATTTTTGCCCCAATACAATGATTCCCGAGTTGAGTATGTATTTCATAGGCAAAATCAATAATTGTAGAGTTCTTTGGGAGGTTCACCATTTCGCCTTTGGGCGTGAAGATTATAATTTCAGATGAAAACAGGTTTAATTTGAATTCATCCAAAAATTCGAGCGCATCTGATTCAGGATTTTGAAGCGTATCTTTTATTTTCTGCAACCACTTGTCAAGTTCATTTTCTACGTCATTCGTATTTTTATATTTATAGTGAGCAGCAAAACCTCTTTCTGCAATTTCGTCCATGCGTTGAGTTCTGATCTGAATTTCAACCCATTTGCCTTGTGGACCCATTACAGTAACATGCAAGGCTTCGTATCCGTTTGCCTTAGGTATCGTAATCCAATCACGAATCCTGTCGGGTTTTGGTTTATAAATATCGGTAACCAATGATAATATATCGAAGCATTGCCTTTTTTCAGAGATGTTCGGCTTTGGGTTAAATACTATTCTAATTGCAAGTAGATCATATACTTCGTCAAAAGAAACCCCTTTCGTTTGCATTTTATTCCAAATGGAATATATTGATTTAAGCCGTTCTGTTATTGTAAATTCAACACCTTCCTGTTTAAGTTGCTCATCAATTGGCCGTATAAATTCAGTTACAAGGTAATTACGTTGCTCTTGTTGATTTTGAAGCCGGTATAAAATTTGGTTGTATGCATCCGGATGTTTATATTTTAGGCTTAAATCTTCAAGTTCCGATTTAATAGCATATAATCCTAGCCGGTGGGCAAGGGGGGCAAATATGTAGAGGGTTTCTGCAGCAATTTTTAATTGTTTATTGGGCGCCATTGAATCCAAGGTTCGCATATTGTGCAGTCGGTCAGCCAGTTTGATCAGAATAACTCGAACATCATCGGATAAGGTCATCAACATCTTCCTGAAATTATGAGCTTGCTTGGAGTCGTGTTGAGCATTGAATTCACCCCGAAGTTTTGTTAATCCATCGACAATCTGCGCTACTTTTTCACCAAATAGATTAGATATATCTTCAAGTGTATAATCTGTATCTTCAACAACATCGTGCAATAATGCTGATATAATGGAAGTTGCGCTTAATCCAATTTCGTCGACAACAATTTTGGCAACTGCAATAGGGTGGATTATGTAAGGTTCCCCTGATTTTCGTTTAACACCTGCGTGCGCATTATTTGCAAATTCAAAAGCCTTTTGAATGCGTAATATACCTTCCTCCGAAACTTTTCGTTCGCAAGCCTTCATTAAATCGTCAAAATAATCTTGTATGAGTCGTTCTTCTGCTTTAGTTTGAAGTTTTGCCATCTAAAATCCTTTCTCTAATCACTAATAGCGTGTTATATCGATAGGAAGTAAAGATATGTTTTTTTCCAAAATAACGATTATTGGTTTCGTTTTTACCAATTACTTAGCGAAGAGTATTAATATTGAGTCTGGCGAATTTTAAAATAGTATAGTTCTATTCGAAACGGAGGCTTTCTATTGGATCGAGTTTTGAGGCCTTTTGGGCAGGATAATATCCGGAGATAATCCCAACCAAGAAACAAAGAAAAACACCAAGAATTATCCATAACCAGGGAATAAAGAATGGAGAGCCAATCATTTTTGCTACGCCATTGCCAGCCAGAATTCCTAATATAATACCAACAAAACCTCCAATTTGGCCGATAACAATGGATTCGATTAAAAATTGCTGTTTGACGATTTTTGAAGTAGCTCCAATTGCTTTGCGGGTACCTATCTCGCGTGTTCTTTCGGTTACCGAAACGAGCATTATATTCATTAGTCCAACTGCTGCACCAAATAAGGTTATTAGTCCAATGATTGTTGCAACTAGAGTTATATTCTTGATGTTTTTAAGTAAGATATTAACAAGATTATCGCTTTTCTCAATGTTAAAGTCGCTTTCGTCCGAAGGATTTAAATTACGAATAACACGGAAAGTACCTTCTGCTTCACCTATTGCAGGATCAACTAGTTCTGATTTATTTACTTTAATTTGAATGATAAAGTTCATTTGAGGTCTTGAAAAATAGCTTCTGACATTTGTGTATGGAAGCATACATACCTGGTCGCCACCAGAACCAAATCCACGGCCTTTAGATGCAAGAACTCCAACAACTCTGTATTTTCCACCACCAATACTTATAGTTTTCTGAAGCGGATTCTCCCCATTTTTAAATATTTTATGGGTAACTCCGTCTCCAATAATCACCACATTTCTGCCTGTACCTATTTCGTCTTCTGTAAAGTTTCTTCCCGACTTAATCTCGTTTCCAGAAGTGAACAGGTAATTCTCGTCGACACCTTGTATTGAAATGTTGGGATTTGTTTTCTGGGATTCGTACTTGACGGTTGCTGTACCTGTGGCATTAGTTGAGATGGAGACAGAAGCCGGAAAAACGAATTTTTCTTTGAACTCTTTAGCTTGATAAAAACTTATAAAAGAATAATTCCTTGTGCGATATTTTTTGTCTCCAACCTGAATTCGCATACCGCGAGAATTTATTGTAAATGTGTTTGCTCCCATGAATGTGAACTCTTTTGTAATACTGTTTTTTATCGAATCAATAGCTGTCAGGATTCCTACTAAAGCTGTTATTCCAACAGCAATAATACATACAGTAAGTATCGTACGAAGTTTATTACTTCGGATCGACTGCAAAGCAATGCTGAGATTCTCAAAAAATAGAGTTCCAAATTTCATATTTCAAGAGCTTTATGCTATTTGTAATTCGAAGTAAGCAAAAATTACAATCTCTTAAGGCTGATTCTGAAATATAATTACGTACGACCAATTGTAATAATTATTCAATTTTTCAATTCTATTTCTTATAGATCAATATCTTCTGACTGTATAAGTTGTTTATTGCTTGTGTGTTATGTTGTATGTTGTCGAGATTTAATCTTTTTTAACATTTTAGAAATAACTTTTTCATTTGTCATTCTGTATAGGAATACAGTTTGGATTTACTTTTAAACAGCTTTTAAATTCAACAGTAAAGATTTTCGTTTATGATATTTGCTTTTGAAATTTCATCTCCAGAAAATTCTGATTTTAAAAGAATAGTACATATAAAATCAGACGATACGTTTGAAAGTTTACATCAGATAATCCAGGATACATCAAATTTCGATCAATCGCAGGTTGCTTCATTTTTTATTGCTGATGAACATTGGCGAAAGCAAGTTGAAATTGGCCAATTAGCTTCGAACTGGAGATATTCGAAAACTTTTAGCATGTTCAATTCCAAATTGGAAGAACATATTTCCGAAATAGGGCAAAAATTAATCTACGTTTTTGATTTTTTTAATGAACGTTTTTTTTACGCAGAACTAAAGGATAAACTTATGATAACTGACTTAAAAGAACCATTTATTGTTTATGAAAGAGGGAATCCACCCAGTCAATTTTTAACAGGAGAGCTCGAAAATACAGATGTTGAATTGGTTGAAAGAGATGAACCATATAAAAGTTTTGGCGATCTTGAGGATTATTATGAGATTTTTGGAGAAATAGATGTATAAAGTCTCGTGTAAAAATTGGGCTCCTTCTTTTTGTTTAAATCCTATCTTTGCAAGTGTACACAAAAGTGAAGGATGAATACATTAATTGTAATTTTAGGACCAACTGGTGTTGGAAAGTCAGATATAAGTATTCAAATTGCTAAACACTATAAAACGGAAATCATTTCTGCTGATTCAAGACAGTTTTTTAAGGAACTTTGCATTGGTACCGCGGTTCCTAATTCAAATGACTTGATTGAGATTCCACATCACTTTATTCAAAATAAGTCGATACACGATTATTATAATGTGAGTTCTTTTGAGGTTGAAGCCCTTGAATTAATGGAGCGACTATTTAAAAAAGTTAATCCATTAATTCTTGTTGGAGGTTCGATGTTGTATATTGATACTATTTGTAATGGGATTGATGATATTCCAACAGTCGATGCTGAAACAAGGGCGTCAGTAATTGAATGGTATGAACAAAACGGAATTGAAGCTCTTCGATTGAGACTTTTTAAACTCGACCCGGATTACTATGATATTGTTGATCAAAACAATCACAAGAGAATGTTACATGCTGTTGAAGTATGTCAAATGACTGGGAAAACTTTCACTTCTTTTAGAACAAATAGTTCGAAAGAAAGACCATTTAAGATCATTAAGATTGGAATAAATCAAGACCGGAAAATATTGTATGAGCGTATTAACCAGCGTGTAATAAAGATGATTGAATTGGGATTGGTTGAAGAAGCAAGGTCCGTTTACCAATTTCGAGGTTTAAATTCATTAAACACTGTAGGATATAAAGAACTGTTTTCTTATTTTGATGGCGATTGTTTGCTGGATGAGGCTATTGATCAGATTCAAAGGAACACAAGGAAATATGCCCGTAAACAGTTGACATGGTTTCGCCGTGATTCGCAGATCAGGTGGTTTGAGCCGCATCAACTAATGGAGGTAATTAAATATATTGACAACAGAATGGTTGTTGATGAATAATTATATTGCTCCAATTGATAAACATGTTGCTCCTTTGTAAAAATGATAATCCATCATTACTGAAATGATTAAGACTGTTAAAATAATAGGCCCCGCCTACCCTTATCGAGGAGGAATTGCAACAACAAGTGAGCGTTTAGCTCAGGAGTTTGCTTCTCTTGGCATTAATGTGGAAATAGAAACATTTAAACTACAATATCCCTCAATCCTGTTTCCTGGTAAAACACAATATAATAATAAGCCAGCTCCATCTGACTTAATTATAAGAAGAACGATTAATTCGATTAACCCTTTAAATTGGATAAAAGTTGGGTTAAGATTAAAAAGAGAATCCCCGGATTTGATGATTATTAGATATTGGCTACCCTTTTTGGCTCCTTGCCTTGGTTCAATAGCTGGCATTACTAAAAAAAATAAACATACCAGAATAATTTGCCTGGCTGATAATATTATTCCACACGAACATCGTCCTGGAGATTATTTTCTTACTAATTATTTCGTGCAGCGCATTGATGGATTAATTGCGATGTCGAAAAGTGTTTTGCATGAAAGCAAGATTTTTAGGCGAAACTTACCCCTAGGTTTTTGTCCACACCCGATTTTCGACACTTATGGGGAAAAATTGCCTGTTGAAATTGCAAAACAAAAGTTAGGTCTTGAGCGAGAGTTTAGTTACTTGCTTTTTTTTGGATTTATTCGTGATTATAAAGGATTGGACTTGCTTATTCAAGCCTTTGGAGATAAGCGATTGCGAAAATATCCGGTAAAACTTTTGGTCGCAGGCGAATACTACTCAAGCCCTGACCCGTATTTACGACTTATCCGAGAGATGGAACTGTCCGAATACATTGTACTTCGTACCGAGTTTATTCCTGATAATGAAGTGAATATATATTTTAGCGCAGCGGATTTAGTGGTTCAACCGTATAAAACTGCCACCCAGAGTGGTGTAACTCAGATAGCTTACCATTTTGAAAAACCAATGTTAGTTACAAATGTTGGTGGACTGTCAGAAATAATCCCGGACGGGAAGGTTGGTTATGTTGTAGAACCAGATGTTGACAGTATTACTGAAGCTTTGGATGATTTTTATAAAAATAAAAGAGCCGGTTTATTTGGAAGTAATGTTGTGGAAGAGAAAAAGAAGTTTTCCTGGTTAAATATGGTTAATACATTCAATTCAGTTTATAACGAAATAATTGAAAATAAAAAAGGCAGCTTGTAAAGCTGCCTTCAATCTCATATTTTAAAAGATATTATTTTACAGTATCCATGTGAGCGATCAGATCAATAACTTTGTTTGAGTATCCCCATTCGTTATCGTACCAACTAACCAATTTCACAAAGTTTCCGTTTAAAGCGATACCAGCGCCAGCATCAAAAACTGAAGTGCGTGATTCGTGAATAAAGTCAGTTGAAACAACTGAATCTTCAGTATAGCCAAGAATACCTTTCATGGTAGTTTCAGAAGCTTCTTTAACAGCAGCTTTAATTTCTTCGTATGTGGCAGCTTTTTCCAAACGTACAGTTAAGTCAACAACTGAAACGTCAGCAGTAGGAACACGAAAAGCCATGCCCGTAAGTTTACCATTCAATGAAGGAATAACTTTACCAACAGCTTTTGCAGCGCCTGTTGAAGATGGAATGATATTATTCAGGATTGAACGACCACCTCTCCAATCTTTCGAAGAAGGAGCGTCAACAGTTTTCTGAGTATTAGTAGCAGCATGAACTGTTGTCATTAAACCTTCAACAATCCCAAATTTATCGTGGATAACTTTAGCAAGAGGGGCTAAACAGTTAGTTGTACAAGAAGCATTTGATACAATATCCATATCGGCTTTGTATGCGTCAAGGTTAACACCACAAACAAACATAGGAGCATCGTTTGAAGGGGCAGAAATAACTACCTTCTTCGCCCCACCAGCTAAGTGGGCCTTTGCTTTATCAATAGTAGTGAAAACACCTGTAGATTCAACAACGTAGTCAGCGCCTGTAGCACCCCAGCCAATGTTTGCCGGATCTTTTTCAGCGAAAAAAGCAACTTCCTTACCATTTACAAATAATTTACCATCTTTATTTTCAGCAGTACCCTGAAATTTACCATGAACAGTGTCATACTTTAACATGTAAATAAGGTAGTTAAGATCGAGGAAGGGGTCGTTTACTGCAACAATTTGCACATCATCTCTTTCTTGAGCAGCACGGAAAACTAGACGTCCGATGCGACCAAAACCATTGATACCGATTTTAATTTTTGACATCGTTGATAATTTTAATGAGTGTATAAAAGAATATTATTTATTTAACTACAAACCTTAATTTTTTAAGGCCATACAAAATAAACACTTAAAATCAGAATCATCAAATTTATTTTATAAGTTGGGAGTAAATGTAAATGAGTTTAATTTTTAGTTAATGTTGTCGGCTTACATTCCATGAAACGAGATTTTATTCGGAATATCTGGAAATTTAGACTTTGTTTTAAGCAGATTTTCCTTGATCGACGCAGGTAAATAATGAAATATTGAATTCTCAGAGGCTTAAAAAATTAATACTTTGCTTCAAACGAACGACTTATGTGATTATTCATTGTTCTTTTTTTAAGGTAATCTGGATGAAAATTCTGTTCGTATTAATCTCTAGATGTTTCATATTTATGAGTATTTCATCTTTAAAATGCTCATTATTAACAATTTATGTATTGTGAAATGAAGAGATATATTGTTGTAAACTGTAATAGATCAGTAATTGTTTTTACATTAGACATTGAAAACATGAATGTAATATGTTGGTTTTTTAAATTTTTGACCAAGTGAGAATATAAAAGCCTTATTTTGTCTTCAATATAAATTAATGATGTAATTTTACATGTTCTGAAATATTTCGATTTAATATTTCAATGTATTTGAAAGAAGAAATGAGTTTTTGTTTTGATTCAGGTTAACTAAAAACCCTGTTGTTATTGGAGAATTGGATAATTCTGTCTGATAAATATTTTATTTTTATCAGTGGATAATGTTGTACTTTGCGGATAATTTTTATACGTTTGCATTATAAAGTGCGTAAAAAAAATGAGAAAATTAATGAATAAAGATAAAAATGAATTATAAAATTCAATCAATCAATCAATTAAGTTCAATTAAAAAACAAATGCTATGAGAAAATCGTTTACTCGGCTTTTTAGTATTTTTATACTACTATGCGGGTTGAGTTTGCAGATTGCGTATAGTGCCGTCGGTATAGCTTTTGATCCAGTGGGTTCGAAGCCTAAGAACGGTGATGCAAATGTAAAACCTGCAGACGTGGCGACAAAGTTTGTTGTTGCGTTCACTGCGGCCCCTACGATTACAGCAGCTGGAGGTACGGCTGTTTTGTATAAGAATGGTGGTCTGTATAAAACTTATCCTGTTACTACAAGTTCAAGTAGTGTACAGGTGGTTGGTCAGACATTGGAAATCACCCACGGTCTTGCCCAATCTTCTTTTGTTCAGGGTGATGTTTATAGTATTGCTATTACAGATGGAGCTATTACAAGCTTAGCTGCTGGTGCCTTAGCCCAAAATGTTTATGCTTTTACTATTGGCGATTGGGTTAATCCCGGATTAGTAACTACAGCTGCTTCTTATACTCCTGCCAAGGGTGCTATTGATGTGATGGCTAATTTAGATGGAAGCGCTTTTGTATTAAAAGTTCCATTCAATGAAGCTGTTACTGTTCCTACTTCTACTAATGCTTATGCTGTGTACATTTATCAGGATAATGGTACTGTTGTTGATATTATAAAGGTGGGCAAAATTGGTGCTACTACCTTATGTTCTGATGCTGCTCTTACGACTCCTCTTAATGCAGTTGGTGCTTCTACTGTTTATATTCCGGTGGCTTCTACTGCAATTTTTAAAGAAAATACAAAATACTACGTAAAAATAGATGCTAATGCATTTGTTGATGTAACGACATATCTTGATGGTGGAATTACTAAACGTAATTCAATGCCGTTTGCCGGATTGTCAGATGCTACTACTTGGACATTTACAACTCGTGACAATACTGCTCCTATTATCAGCGCTAAAAGTGTTACTTCAATTGCTGATGTTTCTGCTACGTTGAATGTTACTTTAAGTGAAAAGGGAAAATATTATTATTCAGTTTCTCCTTCTTCCGCAGCTGCTCCTACATCAGCTCAAGTTATTGCCGGTACAGCTCCTGGCCAAGTGGCTTCTGGTTCAAAAACTGTTTCTGCTGCTGCTACAAATGTTACAGCTTCTATTTCAGGTTTGACTGGGGGTGTTGAATACGTAGTTTATATTGTAACTGAAAATAGTGTTACTGTTGGTGCTGCTGTTACTTCTGCTACACCTGCTACATTGACTTTCAAAACAGTTGATAACACTGCTCCTACTGAAATGGCCCGTGGAACTTTAGTCGATAGTTCAAAGAAAACTTATGCTTTATATATGGTTTTCAATGAACAAGTAAAAGGTCAAACTGGCAACCTCGATTTACGTTTGAATTCGAATGATTCGTACGTTAAAACAGTTGGAGCTTCTAATATTACTTCAAGGGCAATTACTGCTGATGAAGTAACAGCAAATACTTTTGGTGCTGGCAGAAATGTTAATGAATATGTTGTTTTGATTGATCTTGGCGCTACTTTACCAAGTAAAGTAAATTACTACATTACTTTCCCTGCTACTTATATCGAAGACATGGCTGGTAATGATTTTGCTGGCGCTGGGTTTGGTGTACCTATTAATAAAGGTGACTGGGCGTTTACAAGTTCAGATTTTGAAGTACCAGTTGTTACTGTAGCTTGGGCAAATGCTTCCAGTTTAACATCTGCTATTAATATTACTTTTGACGAGACTGTGTACAAACAATTGGCTTCTACAGCTGATTGGGGTGAAGTAATTGCTTTGGAGAAAAATAATGTTGCAGTTCCTTTTACAATTGTTCCTCCTGGAGCTACTCCAACAGCTGCAATTACATTAAATCCTACTGTTGTTTTAGATCCTAATACTGATTATGTTCTTCGGTTACGTAATGATGCTGTGAAAGATATTAGCGATAATGCTATTACCACTGAGATAAATTATACTTTAAGAACTGGTGATTTAGCTCCTTTTGCTGTTTCTTACGGAAGTTCGTTAGGTGCTACTACAACAACAAATTTGGTTGGTAATTCAACAATTGTTATTGATTTTAATAAAACTGTAAAAGTTAATACAACTGGTACAACTTGGGTTGCAGCAACTGCTGATAATTTGAAACCATTGCTTACATTCACTAAAGGTGGTACAGCAAAGGCATTTACAGTTGCTTATGATGCTGTTAACTTTACTCTTACAATTACTCCAACTGATGCTTTAGTTAGCTTTGCAACTGATTATTCTGTAACATTAGATGGTTCTAAAGTTAAAGATTCTCAAGGTGTATTGTTGAATACAGCAGCTGGATATGTTGCAGCTCAGGCATACTCAGTGAAAGATTATAATGCACCTGTTGCTGTAGCAAGTCACACTGGTAATGTTTCGAATGATGTAGCTCATGCAACTCCAAAAATTACATTTACTGATGATAATCTTGGAACTCTTACTGATTTATCTGGTACAGCTTTGACAGCATTAGCTCCTGCTGATTTGGCAAAACTTATTACATTTAAATCAGGAAGTTCTAATGGAGCAAATTTAGGTTTTACAGCTGCTTATGCTGGTGGTGTTATTACCATTACACCTACTATTGCGTTGGTTAGTGATAATACTTATTATTATGGCATTGGCGCTTCAGTTAAAGATGTTGCCGGAAATGTTTCTACTGGTGTATTTTCTACTTTCAAGGCTGTAGCTCCTACAGTAGCTCCTACAATTTCCGCGTTAACCTATGGTATTAATGGTGGGACACAAACTGATGTAACCAGTAGTCTTATTAATATTGTTCCAAACTCATCAAATAAAGTTGTTTTATCTGTAACATTCAACGATTTTGTAAAAGAATTTACTGGTAATCCTGTTACTTTAACTGATGGTACTAATACATGGAATATAAATATTACCAGTGCTAATGTTAGCGGTAAAGTTTTGACAGTTGAATTCCCAACTGGTGCTGCAATTGCTTCAGACGCAGTATGTACAGTAACTCTTCCTGCTGCTTTAGTTCAGGGATCAAATTATATTGCAGGTACTACTACTTTTGCTCAATTTGCAGGTAAAATCATCACGTTTAATTCAAAAGATATTGTTAAGCCTACAGCTTCCGCGAATACTCCATCTGCTGGTGCTAGTGCTGTTGCTTTGAATACTGATCTTAAGATAAACTTCGATGAAAAAGTAGTTTTAGGGACTGGTAATATATTAATTAAAGAAGGTACTACTGTTGTGCAAACAATACCTGTAAATGCAACTAATGTTTCTTTAGATGCAACTGGTACAATTGCTACTATTATAAAAACTGGAGATCTTATAAAATATAATACAACTTATACTCTTGAGGTTCCTGTAACTGCATTTACTGATGATATTTCATTGAATCAGTTATCAGCTGTTTATTCTGGTACATTTACTACACTAGTAAATCCTCAGCCAGTTGTTTCGGCTCTTACTCCAGCTGACAATTCCGATCGTGTTGCTCTTTCGCCATTAACACTGGGTATTACTTTCAGCGAAGATGTAGTTAAATATGATCCACTGTCTGGTACACGTAGGTTATGGTATTTAATAAAAGAAGGTTCTAACGGTATTCGTTGTTCTTTCAATGGAGCCAATGATTTAATATATAATTCTGGTAATGATGAAGTTGTTGCTTCTAATTATATTGAAACATCATCAGTAGGTATTTCAGGTAAAGAGGTTTCAATTGCAACTGGTTTTACTCCTGTTGCTGGTATACGTTATTATGTGTTAATCACGCCTGGAGCTTTCTTAGATAAATCTACTGGTACTACTGCGCTTGGCAGTCCTGTTCCTGGTGTATTTGGTGGTATAACTCTTGCAACAACCTGGAACTTTACTACTATTGACGAAAATGCAGGTACTGTAGCATTTGCTTATACATTACGTCCCGACAATTTGGTAGCTACTACAAGTAATATTACTATTACTTTCAGCCGACCAATTGTAAAAGGTGATGGTAGTGCTATTAATGATGCAGACGTCGCTAACTTATTTACTTTATCGAAAACAGCTGGTCCTGGTACTCCTGGTACAAAAGCATTTATTGGTACAATTAGCGCTGACAAAAAAGTTATAACTATTTTGAATAGTTCTCTTGTAACTTTAGGCGAAATGACGCCAAGTTCTACCTTCTCATTGGCTATGAACCCTGCTGCTATCAAATATGCAAATGGTGCTGCTGTTACGGGTGCTGCTACTACTTTCACTACTTCAAATTATACAACTCCGTCTGTAAATGTTTCAATTGCAGCTCCAATAGCTGATATTTTAAAAGATAAAGCCACTATTCAATTTGCTGTTTCACCAAATACTCTATCTTATGGTGTTCAAACAAATATGAAGAAATTGTATTATACAATTGAAGCTGGTTCTTCTGCAAGTGCTGCTATGACTGCTGCTGTAATTAAGTTAAGTTCTACTAATCAGGATTTAACTGGTGTTGCTCCTCTTACTAAAACATATCAATTTACTGGTTTAAGTGAAGAAACTAGTTATGTAGTTTATGCTGTAGTTGAAGATGAAGCTGGTAATATTTCTCCAGTTAGTACAATTATATTTACTACTGATGATGTTACTAAACCTACCTTAGCAGTGAAACCTACAAGCTTTGATTCAAATAAAAAGTTAACTTTTGAATTTAGTGAAGCTGTTACGGTTCCGGGAGGAAACTTAGCTGTTCGTATTCTTGATAAAGCTACATTAACAGAAGTTGCAAAACTGAACCTTAGTGCTGTTGCTGGTGTTGGTAATGAAAAGAAATTGATTACTGATGCTTTCACAGGTTTATCTACTTCCGATGCAATTGTTAATTACTATGTAGAAATTGATGCTGATATAGTCGCAGATGTTCCTGTAGTGGCTGGTGATGCTACCAATAAATTTGCTGGATTATTCAGAACTGATTGTGAAGTTTCATCGAAAGATGTTACTGCTCCTTTGTTAGTTTCAAGTAATCCTAGTCTACCTGCAAGTGATGTTAATACTACTTTCAGTATTCAGTTAACATTCTCTGAACCAGTTCAGAAGGTTGCAACTATACCAGTTGCTGCTTTTGTTGTAGAAAAAGAAATAACACCAGGTGTTACTTATGAAGCTTTTGAAGTTGTTGATCCTGCTAATGTTGTCACTAATGGAACTAATGTTGTTTCAATTAGTGTTTCACGTACATTGGCCAGCAAGACAACATATCGTTTGTCTGTTAATACAGCCGCATTTAAGGATTTAGCTGGAAATGTATGTACTTCAGGAACTCAAACTGGAATTATAGTAACGAAAGATGTTGTTGCTCCAACTGTTACTTTTAATCCTGTCAATAATGCAACTGCTATTGCTGCTGGCCCTGCAGTACTTACTCTTACTTTCAACGAACCAATTCGTTTGTTAGATAATACAGTTATTGATCGTTATGATTTAAATTCATTAGTTTGGGTTAAGAAAGGTACTGATGATATTCCATTTACTGCAACTATTAATCCTGCTGCTACTGTAATCACAATAACTCCAACTGCTGCATTAGTTACTGATGCTACATATTCTTATGGATTTAAAGCTGAATTTGAAGATTCATATAACAATGTAGTCCCTGCTGCTTCTGCATCGTTCAAAACAGTTGTTACATCACCCGCTGCTCAGTATTTGACTTGGACTCCAACAAAAGTCGCTGCTGCTCCATGGTCGTGGTTAGGTACAAAAGATGCTGTTACATTGAAGTTCTCATCTAATGTATTTACTCATTCAACTGTTGCTGCTCAAAATAATATGCCAGTTTCAACTCAATGGTTAACAGCCAATTGTATTGTTGTTGAACAGGACGGTGTTGTAGTTCCTATTGCAAATCTTGTATTTACCGTTGTTGATAATCAAACTTTCACAATTGCTCCTAAAACAAATTGGGGTAGTTATTCTTTGATTGAAGTTAAAATTAACGGTGGAACTCTACAAGTTAATGAAGGTGATAATATTGTTCTTGGTACCGTAGGTACAATTTGGGATTCTGCTAAATTCCAGGCTGAAGATACTGTTGATCCTATTGTTGATATTTTAACTGCACCAGCACCATTTGTTGGTGGAAAAGGTTACTTGCCAGATTACGTTGGTGTTGACGGTGCAACTCCAGTTTATGCTAAAACAGAAACATTAAAATTGTATTTTAACGAAGATGTTAAAGTAGGAACAGGTACTTACGAAATATATCGTTGGGATGGTAAATTCATTACTTCTGGTTCTGCTACTGTAGCTTCTGATAAACGAACTGTTTCGTTTGGTAGTTTGGCTGAGCTCCCAACTAATGTTGAATATTTTGTAATTGTTAATCCTAGTGCTGTTGTTGATGTTCATGATAATAATCCTTATGCAGGTATTACTACTGTTAAGGCTTGGAAATTCTTATTGAAAGATACAGCTACTCCTGCTATTGCAGCTTATTTACCAAATACAGATAATATTCCTGTAGACAGGGATTTAACTATTTCGTTTGATCGTCCGGTTGTTTTAGGTAATGGATATGTTGCATTATATACGACAGTTGATGGTGGTTCGGCTGTACAGTTATGGAGAAGTGCTGATAATGGTACTACAAACGCCTTTACAATTTCTGGTAATACTGTAACTGTAAACTTAAGTACTCTTGAACCCAAAACTACATATTACGTGGAATTGGCTGAAGGTACTTTAGTTTCTGCCGCTGATCCTACGATTTCTGCCAGTGGTAAAGATCGTGCTTCATGGACATTTACTACTGAAACTAATGATGTACCTCTTGCTTCTACATTTGTTCCTGCAAAAGGTGCTACTAAAGTTTCTTTAGGTAGTGATTTGAAAATTACTTTCGATCAAAATGTTGTTGCAGGTACTGGTGATATTCAGTTAATGGTTAAACAGGCTACAGGTGGTTACATTAATAATGTAACACCAATTTCTGTAACTGATGCTACTAAAGTTATTTTCAAAGATAATACTTTGACTATTCCTGCTTCTGTTCTTAAGCTGTCAGAAAATAGCGATTACTATGTCATTATTCCAGCTGGAGCTGTTAAGAATACTTCTTATACTCCTGAGTATTTTGCTGGTATTCTTGTCCCATTTGCTTGGTCGTTCAGTACAGTAACCGATGCTACTGCTCCTACAGTAACTGTTACTGCTCCTGTTGCTCCAATCGCAAAAGTATTCTCTGTAGGCCTACAATTTAGCGAACCTGTAACTGGTGTTGCTTCTGGTGTAACAGTAACTAACGGTACTTTTGTAGTATCTGGTTCTGGCGCACAGTATACCGTTACTGTAACTAGTGAAGAACAGAAGACTGTTACAATTGTTTTGGCTAATACAATTACTGACTTGGCTACTCCTGCTAATGCTTTTGTAGGTGCTACATTAACGTATACCACAGCAGATATGACTGCTCCAAAAGCTGTTGCTACTACACCAACTGGAACCTTAACCAATAACCATCCAACATTGGTTGTAACATTTGATGAAAATGTTGTATTTGGTGCTGGTTCTTTGAATATTTATAAGAAATCTGATAATACTTTAGCTTTATCTGTTCCGGTTACTGCTAGTATGGTTAGTGGTAAAGTTGCAACTGTAACTTATACTTATGACGCTACTAAGAAGAATGGTTTAGATAAGAATACTGATTACTATGTATTGGCTGATGCTGGTTTAGTTAAAGATCTAGCTGGTAATGCTTTTGCTGGGATCACTGCTTCTTCAACCTGGACATTCAAAACTGGTGATTTCGCTACTGATAATCGTCCTGAAGTAAATAATTCTCTCGAGTTCAAGGTTTATCCAAACCCATTTGTTGATTATGTTACTGTTTCTAACGCTTCTGAATTGTCTAAAGTTGTTATTTCTAACATTGCAGGACAAGTTGTTAAGGAAGTTGTTTATCCAGATGGTACTATTCAATTGAACGAACTGCGCAGTGGTGTATACTTCGTTACTTTGTATCAAGATAATGAAGTTGTTTCTACTGTAAAGCTTTTAAAAAGGTAATGCCGAATTGATTGATTTAAAAAGGGGAACCTAATGGTTCCCCTTTTTTTTACTTAAATATTTATGGACTTATTAAAATCACATGTTTCTATTCGAAAATATTCTAAAGTCAATATTTCTGAATCTGTGTTAAATGATATTCTTGAATCAGGATTTTTTGCCTCAAATACTGGTAATATGCAATTGTATTCTGTTATTATAACCAGAGATCAATTGCAGAAAAATAGATTAGCTCCTTTGCATTTTAACCAAAGTATGGTTGTCGAATCTGATGTTTTACTTACTATTTGTTTCGATTTTAACCGTTTTATTCATTGGTGTGAGGTTAATGATACCTTTACTGACTTTCGTTCCATTTTGTGGTTGTTAAATGGTTTTATTGATAGTTCTGTTTTAGCTCAAAACATTTGTGTTGCTGCTGAAAATGTTGGAGTTGGAATTTGTTATCTTGGAACCACTCTTTATAATGTTAAAGAGATTTCGGAAATACTTAATTTACCACTAGGAGTTATTCCTGTTACTACTATTACTTTAGGTTATCCTGAAGATTATCCTAAGAAAACTGACCGTTTACCTTTAGATGGAGTAATTCATTGTGAAACTTATAAAGATTATAGTGATGACAAGATCAAAAGATTGTATTCTAATAAGGAAGAGCTTACTTCCTCTAAAGATTTTGTTTTTCAAAATGCTAAAGAAAATTTAGCTCAGGTTTATGCTGAAGTTCGTTATAAGACATCTGATAGTATTCATTTCTCGAAGAAATTAATGGATTTTCTTAGTGAGCAAGGTTTTAATTTTGATTTATAACTCTTGAGTTACTGAGCTAATGTTGTTTGTTAAATATTTAACTTTATCTATTTTTGATGATCAAATTGATTTAATGTTTTATTTATGAAGATTGAAGTATCCAATGGTGAGATTGTTGATAAGTTAACAATTATAGAAATTAAGCTTGAAAATATTACTAATGAGCAAAAACTCGCCAATTTAAGACTTGAATATGACGTGTTGAATAAGGCTGTGGCTTTAATCATTGATAAGTTAAATCCTTTATATATAGAATTGCTTTCTATTAATAAAAAACTTTGGGCAATTGAAGACCGAATTCGTGAATTAGAAAAAAATAAGGATTTTGGTAGCGAGTTTATTGAGATCGCTCGTTCGGTTTACTTTACGAACGATTTGAGATCAGAAGTTAAGCGTAGAATTAATGAATTGACCAATTCAACTTTTATTGAAGAAAAGTCTTACGAAGATTATAGTTAATGGATAAAATACTAGTTTTTCGTTTTTCTGCAATGGGTGATGTAATTATGCTTCTCCCTGTATTGAAAGGAGTTTTAGATACAAATAGAAGTGTTGAAATTTTTCTTGTTACTCAGAAAAACTTCTTTCCTTTTTTTCAAGGTATTGAACGTTTAACAGTAATACCTATTGATCTTAAAAGTGAACATAGAAATTTCGTTGGACTTTATAAGCTATTTCTAAAATTACGCAAGACTATAAAGCCTGATTTGGTTGTTGATTTACATGGCGTTATTAGAACTTATATTCTCGATTTTTATTTCGTTTTATCAGGTTTTAAAGTTGTTAAGTTTCGTAAGGGTACCATTGAAAAGTTAAATAAAATTCGATTTAAATCTGGTAAATATCTTCCAAATACAGTTGATCGCTATAGTGAAGTATTTAAGTTAGTAGGATTAGATTTTTCGTTAGCCTTACCACCACTGTTCCCTTTAAAATTTTCTTGTGCTGATATTGATAATATTCTGTCGAAGAAAATTGTCGTTGGTATAGCTCCTTTTGCTAAACATCGACAAAAGATTTGGGGACTTGATCATATTGTAGAATTAATCAGTTATTTAAATTCTGTCTTTGATTGTAGAATCGTGCTTTTTGGTGGTGGTGCTGAAATTGACTTGCTAAAAAAAGTAGCAGAATGTTATACTAATTGTATCATTTCTGCTGATTATTTTAGTTTACATGATGAAATTCAAGTTATTCATAGGCTTTCGGTGATGGTATGCATGGATTCGGCTAATATGCATATATCAGCTATGGCTGGTGTCCCAACTGTGTCGATTTGGGGCGCTACCCATCCTTCTTTAGGTTTTGCCCCGTATCATCAACCCGATGAAAATATTATTCAGTATAGTGGTGAAAAACTTACATGTAGACCATGTTCTGTTTATGGCAACAAAAGGTGTAAGTTTGGAGATGATATTCGTTGTATGAACTATATCTCTGCACAAGAGGTTTTTGTAAAGGTGCATTCAATTCTAAATAAAACTAATTTATCAGTACTATAAAAAGTCAATCGTAAATTTCTTAGCCAATTCTTTTAGGTCATCAACGACTAATTCATGTATGGGAATTCCATTTTTTAGTCGTTCCTCAGTTAATTCCCTTTCTGGATCGCCTGGTATTAAAACTTTTTCCTGTCCTTTTGCTGTTTCGGCATTTCTAAAAGTTACAATCCAATTGTCCATTTCTTTTTTGAATTCTTCGGCACTTCGAAAAGCGTCTATTCGAATTGCTCCTAAAAAATGACCTATTCCTTTTCCAACCTGATTTTTTGGTGGTTCAAGAAAACTAACAAAAGGTGGTACCCATGGACCATAATTTGCGCCTGATAATACTGCTGAGAAAATATCAACCATCGCACCTAAGCAATAGCCTTTGTGACCTCCATGTTCACGATCTCCTCCCAAGGGAAGCATCGACCCTCCTTTTTTTAACGAATAGGCATCTGTTGATGGATTCCCTTCTTTATCTTGAGTCCAACCTAAAGGAGCATCCAATCCTTTACGTTGTAAAACTTCAAGTTTCCCATTTGCCACAGTTGTGGTTGCCATGTCGATTATAAATGGAGGCTGGTGTAATGCCGGTATTGCCACCGATATTGGATTGGTCCCTAGAAGTTTACTTCTCGAAAATGTTGGTGCTACTAAAGGGCTGGCATTGGTCATAGAAATACCTATCATGTTGTGAGCTAATGCCAACATTGCATGATAGCCAGCTATACCGTAGTGATTTGAATTTTGAACTGCCACCCAACCTGTTCCTGCCAGTTTTGCTTTATCTATTGCTATTTCCATAGCATGAGGTGCTGTTACTAAACCTAAACCTAAGTCACCATCAAGTACAGCCGTACTAGGTGTTTCATGAATAATTTTTATCAAAGGATTAGCATTTAGGCGGTTTAGTTCCCAAAGTCTGACATAACCGCTCAAACGGGCAACGCCATGAGAATCGACACCTCTTAAATCGGCTTGGTTTAAGCAGTCAGCCGCAATAATGGCATGGGCTTCGGGACATCCCATGTTTTTAAACACTTTGATTGTGAATTCTTTAAGATATTCGGAATTGTAAATTTTCATAAAATGTCGGTTTTGGAACATAACAGGTAAGGATTTCTTATTCCCTGTAAAAATCTCTTGCTGAACCCTGGGCTGTTGGCGTTATTAAAATATCATCGATATTTACATGCTTAGGTCTGGTTAATATGAAAAGAATTGTTTCTGCAATATCTTTTCCAGTTAATGGGACAAAACCGTTATATACTTTCTTTGCACGTTCTTTATCGCCATGAAAGCGGACTGTTGAAAACTCAGTATCGACAGCTCCCGGTGCGATTGAAGATACTTTTATGCCATATTGGAGTAAATCAATTCGCATTGCTCTGGAGATTGTTGACACTGCGCTTTTAGTTCCACAGTATACAGACCCGTTTGGATATGGTTCTTTTCCGGCTATTGAACTAAGGTTAATTATATGGCCTTGTTTTCGTTCAATCATCCAGTTTGTTACCTTTCTGGTAACGTATAATAAGCCTTTAATGTTGGTATCTATCATTGCTTCCCAGTCATCGATTTGCGCCGAATAAATTGGATCGAGGCCGGCAGCTAATCCTGCATTGTTAACCAGAACATCGATAGATTGCCATTCAAGTTCAATAGAATCTAAAGCTTGATCTGTCTCTTCTTTTTTTTGAATGTCAAAGTTCAGAATTAAGACTTTGTTCTTATATTTTAATTCAATTTCATGCTTGAGATAATTAAGCCTGTCTATCCTTCTTCCTGTCAAAATTAAATTAAAGTTGTTTTCGGCTAGAATTAAGGCTGTATCATAACCTATTCCTGATGTTGCACCAGTTATTAATGCTATTTTTTTGTTCATTGAAATGTCTTTTGTTTTTGGAGGTTCAAAATTAAAAATTCCATAAAACTTATGGAATAATAAACTACTTAATTAATTTTGTTTGCATTATTAATTCTATTACAATGATTGAGCAAAACAACGAAATTCAGGAGTTTTCAATTGACAAGTTAAATGAGGAGCTGGATGTTAGGGATATTGTTTTTAGTTTGATGGTTGACCCTAATCTTGCAGCTATAAATTATTTTAACGATTTCATCGAAGAATCCAGTGATATTTCTTCTGTTTCGAATGATGAGAATGCTGAAACAGGTATGTTTTGTTCGGCTGATGGGCAATTAGCAGTTCTTTCAACTCATGCCTTTCATCACCACCTTGAAATTGATCCACAGCAGGCGACCGAAATTCTTGTGGCCAGAGCTGTACGTAAAATGATATGTTTTGGTGCTGTTCCCGAGGCTATAAGTTCCTTTTTATACCATATTAATGTTGCTGATCCTAATGGTCAGTTTATAGCAGCAGGGGCTAAAAAAGGTTTGGAAAATGCTTGTCTTAAATTTAATGTTAAATTGATTGATCGGAAAATTAGGTTTGATTATTTTTCAGCACATGGACCGGTTTATCCAACCATAATTATTAGTATTATGGCTACTATTCCTGACAAGGAAAAGCTTGTTACTCATAGTTTGAAGAACAAAGGTAATAGTCTTTTTATGATTGGAAATTCGTATGATGACATAAATTCATCTGAATATTTGGAATTTTATCATGGAATTTCAAACTCTGCATTACCATATTTCGATTTGGAAACTGAGGTGAAATTACTTGATGTGATGAAAATGCTGATTGAAGCCAGGCTAATTACTTCAGCCAACCCTGTCAGTAAAGGTGGTTTATTCTTTACTTTGTTGAGAGCCGGAATGCCTCTTGAATTGGGTTTTGACATTACATCTGATGCTGAAATTCGTACTGATTCTTTCCTTTTTGGCGAATCGATGGGGCGTATTGTTGTTGGTGTTGATCCTAAAAATGTTGATGAATTTGTTGATTTTATGAGTTCTCTGAAAGTACCATTCTTTGCCTTAGGACATGTTACAAAAGGTGAAATTAGAATTGACGATGAATCTTTCGGTTTTATTGATAAAATGACTCCTGCTAACTAATCAATTCATGCAAGTTATCCCTTATAAAGATTCTGGAAATCATAAAAAACAGCAGGTTGAACAAATGTTCGACAATATTGCATCGAAGTATGATTTTTTGAATCATTTCTTATCTTTTGGTATTGACAAGCTTTGGCGTAAAAAAGCAATTAAAATATTATCCAACTATAATCATCAATCCATTCTTGATGTTGCCAGCGGAACTGGCGATTTTGCAATTGAAGCTTCAAAATTGAATCCACATTCAATTATTGGCTTCGATCTTTCGGAACAGATGTTAAATGTAGGCAAAGAGAAAGTAAAACGTCTTGGATTGGATAAGTTAATTGAGTTCCGTAAAGGCGATTCGGAGAGTATGCCATTCGATGATGATTGTTTTGATGCTATTATTGTTGCTTTTGGAGTCAGAAATTTTGAAAATTTGGATATTGGACTCAGGGAATTCTTCAGGGTTTTGAAACCTGAAGGAGTCGTTGTAATCCTTGAGTTTTCGAAGCCAAAGTATTTTCCGATGAAACAATTGTATTGGTTTTATTCGTTTTGCTTATTGCCATTGATTGGGAAATTGGTTTCCAAGGATAGGGCAGCTTATTCCTATTTGCCTGAATCGGTCATGGCTTTTCCCGACGATCAGAAATTTTTAAATATTTTACTTGAAACTGGGTTTAAATCAACAATGCAAAAAAGGTTAAGTTTTGGCATTTCTACCATCTACATAGCCCAAAAATAAAATGTAGCACAATATTTTTGTAATATTGCTGTTTCATTGAAAGATCGATAATTGAATTTTGTGAAGAAATATTTGTACATCATACTGTTGTTGTTCTCCTGTTTAAATTCTTTTTCTCAAAGAATCGTTCTTAGGAATTTGACTACTTTCGATGATAAACGGTTTCATTTTGGTTTTTCGCTTGGAATAAACACACTTGATTTTGTTCCTTCTTACTATCAACATATTGGCGATAATCCTGAATTTTTACCAGAAATTGTAGGTAAAGTTGAGATTAATTCAAATTCGAAGGTAAGGGCTGATGTTGATAAACTTACACCTGGTTTTACTGTGGGTATTGTTACTAACTTAAGGCTAACTGAGAGTTTTGATCTTCGTTTTTTACCGGGAATGTCGTTTGGTGAGCGTAAGCTTGTTTACAATATCCCTATTTCCGATACTTATTCAAATGGGAAAGGCTATTATTCAATTAAATCAACCTTTTTGGATTTTCCGCTGTTGATTAAGTACAAATCTCGAAAAATGAACAATCAACGACCATATTTAATTGCCGGTGGAGCTTTGCGTTTTGATATTTCTAAAAGTGGGCAGGAAGATTTGGTACGATTAAAGCCTTTTGATACTTATATTGAAACCGGTGTTGGCTGGGATTCTTATTTGCAATTTTTCAGACTTTCTACCGAATTGAAGTTTAGTTTTGGATTGAATAATATCTTAGATTCAGGACCCAAAAATACTGTTCCTCAGGTGTATTCTAATGCTTTTTCTAAGCTTACTTCTAATATTTTTACTTTAAGTTTCCATTTCGAATAACAATTGAAACAAGAAATCAATATCTCAGTTTCGCCGAAACAGGCTTCTTCTGAAGACTTCTATAAACCTATTATCGCTGAAAAGCTTCGTGTTCCTGTAGAGCGGATTATCCTGATTAATGTTAAACGTAAGTCAATAGATGCCCGCCAAAGAATTATCAAAGTAAATTTAAGTGCCGAAGTATTTTTAGATGAACTTCCGAGCTTGGAGAGGCTGGTTTTTAATTATCAGAATGTTGAGAATAAACCCCATGTAATTATTATTGGAGCCGGGCCAGCAGGACTTTTCGCTGCTTTACGTTTAATCGAACTTGGTTTTAAACCTTTAATTTTTGAACGAGGTAAAAATGTTAGCGACCGGAAAAGAGATATTGCTAAAATTCATCGGGAACATATAGTAGATCCTGATTCTAATTATGGTTTTGGAGAGGGTGGGGCCGGTACATTTTCTGATGGAAAATTATATACAAGATCCAAAAAACGTGGAGATATCAGTAGAATTCTTGAAATTCTTTATGATAACGGCGCATTACCAGAGATTTTAGTTGATGCTCATCCGCACATTGGTACGAATATGTTGCCAGGTATTATTACCAGAATACGTAACCGGATTATTGATGCAGGAGGCGAAATACACTTTAATAGTCGGGTGGTTGACTTTCTGATAAAGGATAATGTCTGCAAAGGAATAGTTCTTGCCAATAAAACTGTAGTAGATGCTAATGCCGTAATTTTAGCAACCGGACATTCGGCCAGAGAAATATATGAACTTCTCTTTTCAAAAGGTATTGCAATTGAAGCTAAGTCGTTTGCGGTAGGAGTCAGAACAGAACATCCTCAGTTGCTGATTGATCAGATTCAATATAAACTACCTGTGCGTGGACCTTATTTGCCACCAGCCAGTTATTCGTTTGTTGAACAAGTTGACCAACGTGGAGTGTATTCATTTTGTATGTGTCCGGGAGGAGTTATTGTACCAGCTGCAACTGCACCTGGCGAAATGGTAGTTAATGGTATGTCGCCAACTCAAAGGAATACAAAGTTTGCAAATTCGGGTATTGTTGTTGAAATTCGGCCTGAAGATTTGAGCGAGTTCAGAAATTCAGGCGTTTTTGCAGGATTAGAATTTCAACGCAAAATTGAGAGGTTGTGTTTTGCTCTGAATGGTAATACGCAATTTGCTCCAGCACAGAGACTGGCTGATTTTGTTGATGACAGGTTCTCGCAAAATTTGCCGGAATCATCGTATCGTCCGGGTTTGGTCTCTGTTCCACTTCATGAAAAACTTCCTAAACGGATCAGAGGTCGCCTACAGGAAACATTTAAACTGATAAACAACAAAGCAAAAGGCTATTTGACGAACGAGGCCGTTGTTGTTGCAGTTGAATCACGCACTTCTTCGCCTATACGTGTTCCGCGGAGAGAAGAAACGCTTGAACATGTAAAAATTAAATGTTTGTATCCTTGTGGTGAGGGTGCTGGTTATGCAGGTGGAATAGTGTCTTCGGCTATGGATGGCGAACGTTGTGCCGAAGCTTTTGCTGAAAATTATAAACAGCTTCACCGATCATAAATTCTGCGTCGGAATTCGCTGCAACAGATTGACGTTGCAATAGCTACATTTAATGATTCTGATTTACTTTCCTGGACTGAAAATGTGGGTATTGTTATTTTGTTGGTTATATAGTGGCTGATAGATTCTGAAATTCCATTACCTTCATTTCCCATAACAATTATCCCGTTTTTAGTTAATCGTTCGGAATAAATATTCTTTCCTTCCATGAAGGTGCCATATATTGGAATGTTTTTCCCCTGAATGTTTAAAAGAAATTCGTCAAGATTGGTATAATGGCATTTAACTCTGAAAACAGCACCCATCGTCGCTTGAACAACTTTGGGGTTAAATACATCTACTGTATTTTCTGAACAAATAATTGTATCAATTCCAAACCAATCTGCAATACGTACTATTGTTCCCAGATTACCTGGATCTTGAATAAAATCCAATGCCAGATAAAGTTTTGATTCGGCATTAATTATATGTTTGGTGGTTCCTTGCTTTTGCACTATTGCTATTACATCCTGAGGGGTTTTGAGCAGGCTTGCCCGCTGTATCGATTCTTCGTCGGTTTCAATTATTTCTTTTACCTTTTGGCAGGCTTGCTTATTTTCTTTTAAAAAATACGGTGTACAAACAAGTGTTTCGATATTGTAATCCGAAAGCAAAGCTTCAACAACCAGTTTATTGCCTTCAGCAAGAAAAAGTCCATTTTCATCTCTTTCTTTTTTTCGGTTTAATGACTGAATTTGTTTAATCTTGTTTTTGCTCAGCATATCTTTAAGGATTCTTCGTTCTATTGTGTAAAAATAAAAGGTCTGAAAGACTTGCGAACCAAAAGCTCTGTTTATTTTTGTAAAAACGTAACATCATGTTGGTATTCCATCGGATTAGTAATTTTTCTATTAAACTCATCGGGATGATGGCCTGTGCTTTTATACTCGGCTCGTGCAATTCTACCCGTTTTGTTCCTGATGGAAAATACCTTTTGAATAAAGTCTCGGTGAAGGCCGACAATAGGATATTAAATAAGGATGATCTGAAGGTTCATATAAGGCAAAAAGAAAACTTACGAATCTTAGGTATTTTGAAATTCCATCTTGGTGTTTATAATTTATCATCGTCGTCAAAGACAGATGATTGGTTGAAGCGAATTGGTGAAGCGCCGGTTTTATATGATGAGCTTCAAACACAAAAAACAAAAGAACAGTTGCAGATTTTCCTGAAGAACAAAGGATTTTATAATGCAGTTATCAATGATTCGCTTCTGTATAGCAAATCGGGTAAAAAAGTAAATTTACTTTTTGATATAAAAGCAGGTAAGCCTTATCGTATCAGAAATTATTCCTACTCAGTTAAAGATAAATCCTTAAACTCTGCACTAATTGGCGATTCGATAAATCAGCTTCTAAAACCACATGATATTTTTGATTTAGATATACTGAATACCGAGCGGCAACGAATAGCTTCATTTTTTAAAAACCGTGGCTATTATAAGTTTTCTGAAGATTTTGTTAGTTTTCAGGCTGATTCAAATTTTTATAATCATCAGGTTGATCTTAGGGTTATTATCGATAATCCTGTTCCTGGCGGCGAAGATTCGAAGCCACTAGTACATCGGAAATATAAGATAAAGAACTATATTATTAATCCAATATATAAAGCTTTTGATTTAACTGATGATGTTACCGAACAGAAAACAGATACTTTAAGAGATGGCGATTACCAGTTTGTTTATAATGGTAAGTTAAAATACAAACCCGTTTTGTTTTATAGTGTAAACAGGTTGAAAGACAGTGTTTATTATAGTTTGCAAAATGCCGAAAAAACATACAGGGCATTCAATCGTCTGAAACAATTTAAACTTATTAATATTGGCTTTAACGAAGTTAAGAATGCAGATAATGATACAGTACCTTTACTCGATTGCAAAATGCAGTTATCTCCCATGCCGAAGCAAAACTTTTCTGTTGAGGTAGAAGGGACAAACTCATCTGGGAACCTGGGCGTTGCTGGCAACTTGAATTATCAGCAAAGGAATGTGTTTGGGGGAGCCGAGATTTTGGATATTCAATTACGTGGGGCCAGAGAGCGTCAGCAAACATTAATTGACAACAGTAGTCTGAATTTTAATACTCAGGAATTTGGGCTTGAGACTAGTATAACGATTCCCAAGTTTATAAGCTTCCTGAAGAAAGAAAATATGTTTTTATTTAATATTCCTGAAACAAAACTATCAGTAGGATATAATTTTCAGAATAGGCCTGATTATACACGTACAATTACAAACATGAAATTGGCTTATAATTGGCAGACATCCAGATATATTTCTCATACTTTGTCTTTAATCGATTTTAATTATGTGAGGTTGAGCCGGCTTTCTGATGCTTTTATTAATTCGATTAAGGATTTATACATCAAGAGTAGTTTTACTGATCACTTAATATTTGCAACTAATTATACCTGGCTATACAATACTCAGAATATTAATAAACGTGAAGATTATAAGTATTTCAAAGTGAGCCTTGAATCGGCGGGGAATCTGTTGTCGTTATACTCGATGTTGATTAATAAATCGCAAGTTCAGGTTTTAGATACGTTGATTAACAAATCAACTTCGTATTATGAAATGCTAAATACCCGTTTCGCACAGTATATTAAGGGAGATTTTGAGTATCGGTACGGCCATTTTATAAACGAGACAAACTCGTTTGTTAGTCGGTTTTTTCTGGGTATTGGTTTGCCTTATGGTAATTTTAATGTGTTGCCGTTCGAAAAGAAATATTTTACAGGAGGAGCCAATGGAATTAGAGCATGGCAGGTTCGATCGCTTGGACCAGGTTCTTATAAAGTACCTTCAGATGTTTATCCAAATCAATCATCAGATATAAAGCTTGAGGCTAACCTGGAGTATAGGTTTAAACTTTTTTGGCGTATGGAAGGTGCTCTTTTTACCGATGCCGGTAATATTTGGGCAATTAATTATAAAGATAATCGTGATGGGGCTGTATTCAAAATCAATCAGTTTTACAAGCAAATAGCGCTTGGCTCAGGTTTTGGTATTCGCTTCGATTTTACGTATTTTTTATTCCGACTTGATTTGGGAGTAAAAATGCGTGATCCTTCGTTGCCCGAAGGTAAACGTTTTATTCCTGGGAATTATCAGCTTTCTGCCGATCAGTTTAATCTTTCTTTTGCAATTGGATATCCATTCTAATTTTCATTTTCAAGTTGGATAATCGTACTTCCCACAGCGTTATTTCACCTTATGGTGTGAACACACATGCCTTCACGGTTTGTTATCTCTCTATCACGGTAGTTATTACGCATATCAGTAGAGAAATATCGAGTAGCCAAAAACAAAAAGGGATCGCACTCAGCAATCCCTTTTTTGTATCTTAAAATGTGTCGGATTAAGCTTTTCCAGCTGAACCTAAAACACTTTCGTTTTTGTGTTTATACAGCTCTTTCAGAGCATCGCGAGCAGGTCCCAGGTATTTACGTGGATCGAATTCAGCTGGTTTTTCAGCAAATACCTTACGAATTGCAGCTGTCATGGCCAAGCGACCATCAGAGTCGATGTTGATTTTGCAAACTGCTGATTTAGCTGCTTTGCGTAATTGTTCTTCAGGAATACCTACTGAATCTTTTAGAGCGCCGCCATATTTGTTAATGGTTTCAACTTCTTCCTGAGGAACAGATGATGATCCATGGAGTACGATTGGAAATCCTGGCAATTTCTTTTCAATTTCTTCCAAAATGTCGAAACGTAATGGAGGCGGGATTAAAATACCTTTTTCGTTACGAGTGCATTGTTCAGGAGTGAATTTGTTGGCTCCGTGAGAAGTACCAATTGAAATAGCCAGTGAATCGACACCTGTACGGGTAACAAATTCAATTACTTCTTCCGGTTTTGTATAATGCGATTTCTCTGCAACAACATCATCTTCTACTCCGGCTAAAACGCCGAGTTCTCCTTCAACAGTTACTCCGTATGCATGTGCATATTCAACCACCTTTTTAGTCAAAGCGATATTTTCTTCAAAGGAATGGTGCGAACCATCAATCATTACTGAAGAAAAACCATTGTCAATACAATCTTTACAAAGTTCAAATGTATCGCCATGATCGAGGTGCAGTGCAATTGGAATTTCGTAACCTAATTCTTTTGCATATTCAACAGCACCTTTAGCCATATTACGCAAAAGGTTTGAGTTGGCATATTTACGTGCACCGGACGAAACTTGTAAAATAACAGGAGATTTTGTCTCAACACATGCCTGAATGATTGCCTGAAGTTGTTCAAGATTGTTAAAGTTGTAAGCAGGAATTGCATAACCGCCTGCAACTGCTTTTGCAAACATTTCTTTGGTGTTTACAAGTCCTAAGTCTTTATAGCTTGTACTCATTTTGTGATTTGTTAATTGATTAAAGATTTTGGCTTCAATTTTAAAAGCCACGCAATATTAGTCATTTATCTTGTATTTACCTTGCGAACAAGCTCTGTTTATCCGATTTTAAACAAACCTTAACAAAGTATGAGCTTGATTCAGTATCTAATTAAAGTTACTATGACGGCAATCATGCGTGCTTAGTGTAAATGTCTGTAATTTATTGCTTTATATTTTATTTGAGTTTTATCGGTGAACAATACCGTTAGTTTGTTAGTTACTAAGCTGACATCAAAAAGTTTTCACATATTTTAAAATTATTCAGATATGACTAAAATTTCGGAGGTTGTAAAACCGGGAGTCGTGAGTGGTCCTGATTTGCAAAAGGTATTTAAAATAGCCAAAGAAAACCAGTTTGCTTTACCTGCTGTTAATGTGGTGGGTTCTGATTCGGTCAATGCAGTGTTGGAAGCTGCAAAACTGGTAAATTCTCCGGTTATCATCCAATTCTCGAATGGGGGAGCACAATTTTATGCTGGAAAAGGACTTAAACTTGAAGGGCAACAAGCCCATGTTGCAGGCGCGATTGTTGGGGCCAAGGCGGTTCATCATTTAGCTGAATTATACGGTGTTCATGTTGTCCTTCATACCGATCATGCGGCTAAAAAATTATTGCCGTGGATTGATGGGTTGCTTGATGCCGGCGAAAAGTATTTTGCCGAAACAGGTAAACCTTTATTTAGTTCGCACATGCTCGACCTTTCAGAAGAACCATTGAAGGAAAATATTGAAATCAGCAAAAAGTACCTTGCGCGGATGAGCAAAATTGGAATGACACTCGAAATTGAACTTGGATGTACTGGTGGGGAAGAAGATGGTGTTGATAATACTGGGATGGATAATTCGTTGCTTTATACACAACCCGAGGATGTTAATTATGCTTATGAAGAATTGATTCAGGTCAGCTCTGATTTTACCATTGCAGCATCGTTTGGAAATGTTCATGGCGTTTATAAGCCAGGCAACGTAAAACTTACTCCAAAAATTTTGGATAATTCACAGAAGTATGTTTCAGCAAAACATCATTTGACAGATAAACCAATCAATTTTGTTTTTCATGGAGGATCTGGTTCAACCTTGGATGAAATTCGTGAGGCAATCTCTTATGGTGTTGTTAAAATGAATATAGATACTGATACCCAATGGGCCACGTGGAAGGGCGTAAGGGATTACGAGGCGCTGAATCATGCTTATTTGCAAGGACAAATCGGTAATCCTGAAGGTGAAGATAAACCAAACAAAAAATATTACGATCCAAGAATATGGTTAAGAAAGGGGCAGGAGTCTATGATCGACCGATTAAAAATTGCTTTTAACGATTTGAATAATATAAATCGAAGTTAGAGGTGCTTTTTAATGCAAGAATATTTAAGCCTGAAAGTTATTTTCAGGCTTTTATTTTTCATGTAAAATGAGTAAATTTGTTAAAATTCTGCCCTATGAACTTCAAACAATTCTTTCACGATTATTTTACGTTTAGCAGAAATGAGCGAAGAGGTGTTATTGTCTTGCTCCTGGTAATATTTATCTTAGCAATAGCTAATAAAATGATCTTTTATCTTGAGAAGCCTAAACAGATCGACGAAACAATATTCGATTCGTCCAAACAAAGATTGGCAGAGTACAGTGATTCTGTTAATCTGGAATTACAGGCAAATCGGTCTAAACCTATAAATAATGGTAATGGAGAGACTGTATCACGTAAATATTTTTCGAAAAATATAGAAACAGGTTTGAAGCACGAACTATTCAAATTTGATCCCAATAAATGTTCTGATAGCATGTTTCAGAAATTGGGTTTTTCGAATAAACAGATTGAAGCGATTCGTAAGTATATGTCCAAGGGAGCTGTTTTCAAAAGTAAAGATGATTTTTTCAGAATGAGAATTATTTCGGATGAACAAAAATCAGAATTATCACAATTTGTTGAAATTTCAGGAATATCCACTCCTGTTGTGACTGAAAAAGTGAATTGTAAGCCAGTGGTTATTGACATTAATACAGTTGACTCTCTGGCATTAGAGCAACTCCCCGGAATTGGAAAGGTTTTATCTAAGAGAATAATTAAATATCGCGATTTGCTTGGCGGTTATTATTCTATCCACCAATTAAATGAAGTGTATGGTTTGTCCGAAGCTACTATTAGTAAAATAGAGACCAGCCTTCTAATCAATAAATCTAAGATTCATAAACTTGACTTTAACTTTGGTGACTTAAACGACCTATCCCGCCATCCATACCTCAAACGAAATTTAGCTTTAAAAATACTAAAGTTCAGGTCTAAATATGGAAAGATTAATGATCTGATGATACTGAAAGACAGTCTGGTAATTACAAATGAAGAATATGAACGGATAAAACCTTATTTTTGACTTTATAAATGTTTTTTCAATGGAAACGACCATATTATTGAGATTGTAATTTTTAAAATTATTTTTTTAGTATAAATTTGATTAGTAATGTTTAATTCATAAATTTGCGGCTCAAATTTTAACAAGAAAAAAGTAATTCTATGATCGTTATTCCAGTTAAAGAAGGCGAAAATATTGAAAGAGCGCTAAAAAGATTTAAAAGAAAGTTCGAAAAAACAGGAGTAGTAAAAGAACTTCGTGAAAGGCAGGCTTTTACAAAACCATCTGTTGAAAGAAGGGCAGAAATTAAGAAAGCCATTTATATTGAAAATTTGCTTCGTCAGGACGACTAGAATTTTCTGGCAGGTTCCTGACATTGATATAAAAATTGTTTACTAAATGTTATATCAGGAATCATTTATTAATTACCTGAAATACGAAAAAAGGTATTCGCATTTAACTGCTATTGCCTATAAAAAAGACCTCGATCAGTTTGAAGAGTTTTTTGTCCAAACGATCGGGGATTTTAATGTTGAAGGAATAAATGATAAAGTAGCCCGAATGTGGGTTGTTGACCTGATGGACAAGGGTAATTCGGCCCGTACAGTGAACAAGAAAATATCGGCATTAAAGTCGTTTTATAAATTTTTATTGAGGTTGGAGATTATAGATGAAAACAAATTGGTAAATGTTATCGTACCAAAGGTTAGAAAGAAGCTCCCTCAATTTGTAGAAGAGAAAAGCTTAAATCATTTATTGGATGATGGGTTCTTTGGAAACGATTTTGAAGCTTTACGCGATAAGTTAATTGTTAGCCTGTTGTATGGTAGTGGTGTTCGTTTGTCGGAATTGATGCATTTGCGTGATATTGATATTTTTGCCGGCGAATATCTTATAAAAGTTTTAGGTAAAAGGAATAAGGAACGAATCATTCCATATCCCCGCAACCTTAATCCGTTGATTGAACAATACAAAATCGAGCGGAACCGTTTATTTGGTTTACCTGTTGAATGTTTCTTTTTAACATCAAAAGGAAAACCAGTTTATGAGAAGTTGGTTTATCGTATTGTAACTAAAAATCTGGCGATGGTAACTACCATAGATCAAAAAAGTCCGCATGTATTGCGACATACTTTCGCTACTCACTTACTTGACCGTGGAGCCGATTTAAATGCAGTAAAAGAAATGTTAGGTCACGCAAATCTTTCAGCTACACAGGTTTACACTCATACATCCCTCGAAAAGATTCGAAGAGTTTATCAACAAGCACATCCGCGATCATAAATTAATAGGAGGTTTAATTATGAATATTCAGATCAAAACTGTTCATTTTTCAGCCGATCAGAAATTGGTTGATTTTATCAATAAAAAAGTACCAAAATTGGATACCTATTTCGAAGGTATTATTGGCGCCGAAATTATTTTGAAAGTGAGTAAACCAGAAACAGCAAATAATAAAATTGCTGAGATTAAATTATCCATACCAGGTTCTGATTATTTATTTGCTGAAAAGCAAGCTGACTCCTTCGAGGAAGCTATTGACCTTGCCATTGATGCAATTCGGAAGCAATTAGCTAAATTTAAAGAAAAGCAAAAGGATAAATAAATTTAAAAAATTATTGCTTTATTGCGTTTTCCAACAAAATATTTATACATTTGCAAACCTTTTTTCGGGGTAAGGTTTTGTGTTTTGAGCCTTTCTCAACAATAGCTTTATTTTCAAGTTTTTGGGAGAAAAGGGGGATTATGTGTAAATTGCCGAATTAGCTCAGTTGGCCAGAGCACGTGATTTGTAATCTCGGGGTCCACAGTTCGAATCTGTGATTCGGCTCAAAAAAGAAGATTGGAAGATTAGAGTCATGAAGGTTGGAATAAAACAAGGTTTCGTTCCATTTATTTTTAATATTCCAATATTCAAAGTTCTAATTTTTTTTGGGGAGATACCAAAGTGGCCAACTGGGGCTGACTGTAACTCAGCTGACGCACGTCTTCGTAGGTTCGAATCCTGCTCTCCCCACAAACTGGATATTGGAATAGTTGAATCTCGAGTTTCAGAATAATTCTGACCTTCAAGATTCGAAATTCTAATCTTCGAAATTGCGGGAGTAGCTCAGTCGATAGAGCATTAGCCTTCCAAGCTAAGGGTCGCGAGTTTGAATCTCGTCTCCCGCTCAATAAAAATAATGCTGATGTAGCTCAGGGGTAGAGCGCTTCCTTGGTAAGGAAGAGGTCGCGAGTTCAAATCTCGCCCTCAGCTCTGATTAAAGTTTAAAAGATAAATTAAAATTACACAAAATGGCTAAAGAAAAATTTAACAGGGCGAAAGACCATGTCAACATTGGTACTATTGGCCACGTTGATCATGGCAAGACCACTTTAACCGCTGCCATCACAATGGTTCTGGCAAAGAAAGGTCTTTGTGAAATTAAAACATTCGATTCAATCGACAGTGCTCCAGAAGAAAAAGAACGTGGTATTACTATTAATACTGCTCACGTTGAATATGAAACAGCAACTCGTCACTATGCACACGTTGACTGTCCGGGACACGCTGACTATGTGAAAAACATGGTTACTGGTGCTGCTCAAATGGACGGTGCTATCATCGTAGTTGCAGCAACCGATGGTCCTATGCCTCAAACACGTGAACATATCTTGTTGGCTCGTCAGGTAAACGTACCTCGTTTGGTCGTTTTCATGAACAAAGTTGACATGGTTGATGATCCTGAAATTCTTGAACTTGTTGAAATGGAAATCCGCGAATTATTAAGCTTCTATAAGTTTGATGGTGATAATTCTCCAGTTATCATGGGTTCAGCTTTGGGTGCTTTGAATGGAGAACCACAATGGGAAGAAAAAGTAATGGAATTGATGGATGCTTGCGACACATGGATTCCACTTCCTCCACGTGACGTTGACAAACCATTCCTGATGCCTGTTGAAGACGTATTCTCAATCACTGGTCGTGGTACTGTTGCAACTGGTCGTATCGAAACTGGTGTTGTTCACACAGGCGACGAATTACAGATCATCGGCCTTGGTGCTGAAGGTCGTAAAACCGTATGTACCGGTGTTGAAATGTTCCGTAAGATTCTTGATGATGGACAAGCTGGTGATAACGTAGGTTTGTTGCTTCGCGGTGTTGACAAAAAAGAAATCAAACGTGGTCAGATTCTTGCTAAACCAGGTTCAATTACTCCTCACACTACTTTCAAAGCAGAGGTTTATATCCTGAAAAAAGAAGAAGGTGGACGTCACACTCCATTCCACAATAGGTATCGTCCACAGTTCTATTTACGTACCCTTGATGTAACTGGTGAAATCCACTTGCCCGAAGGACGTGAAATGGTAATGCCAGGCGACAACGTTTCTATCGAAGTAGAATTAATCTACCCAGTAGCTCTTAATGTTGGTCTTCGTTTCGCTATCCGTGAAGGTGGCCGTACAGTTGGTGCTGGTCAGGTTACCGAGATTGTAAAATAATTTCTGATACAATATTCTGAAAAAGTCCCGGACTTTATGTTCGGGACTTTTTACGGATGTAACTCAGGGGGGAGTTCTTTAGAGTAAGTTCGAATCTTACCTTCCGTACCAAATTATAAATATATAAGATGAAACTTAAAGTTTATTTTGAAGAAGCTTATAATGAGCTTGTTCATAAAGTTTCCTGGCCTACCTGGAAAGAATTACAAAGTAGTGCTTTCATTGTAATGGTTGCTTCCTTTATTATAGCACTTATCGTATTCGTAATGGATGCCTCTTTCGAGCACATTATGAGATTTGTGTACAGTTTATTTTATTAATTCCTTTTGGGGTACAACATGAGCGAAAACGTAAAAAAGTGGTATGTTCTTCGGGCAATTGGAGGAAAAGAGAAAAAAGTCAAAGAATATATTGATAACGAAATAGCAAATGCTGGCCTCCAGGAATTTGTTTCACAAGTACTTTTACCAATTGAAAAAGTATACCAGATTCGTAATGGGAAAAAAATCAGCAAAGAACGCAATTTGTTTCCCGGTTATGTTATGGTCGAAGCTTGTCTTGTGGGTGAAGTTCCTCACATTTTGAAAAATATCCCGAACGTTATCGGCTTCCTTGGGGATACAAAAAGTGGAGAACCGGTTCCAATGCGCCAGTCAGAAGTCTACAGGATATTAGGTCGTGTTGACGAATTAGCTGATTCAGCGGAGGAAATGAATATCCCATTCGTTGTTGGTGAGACTGTGAAAGTTATTGATGGACCATTTAATGGCTTCAATGGAATCATTGAGAAAATTAATGAGGAAAAGAAGAAGCTTGAAGTAATGGTTAAAATTTTTGGACGAAAGACTCCTCTTGAACTTAGCTTCATGCAGGTAGAGAAGGAGTAATAAATCATTTATCGATTTTATTATGGCTAAAGAAATTGCTGGATTCATTAAATTGCAAGTAAAAGGGGGTGCTGCTAACCCTTCACCTCCAATAGGCCCAGCATTAGGTTCTAAAGGGGTAAATATCATGCAGTTTTGTAAACAGTTTAATGGCCGAACACAAGACCTTGCAGGAAAAGTGTTGCCGGTTGTTATCACTGTGTATGCTGATAAATCATTTGATTTTGTAATAAAACAACCCCCAGTAGCTGTGCAACTAATTGAAGCTGCAAAAGTGAAAAAAGGTTCAGCAGAGCCACACGTTAATAAAGTAGGTTCTGTTTCCTGGGATCAGGTTAAGGTTATCGCTGAAACAAAAATGGAAGATCTTAACTGTTTCTCACTTGATGCAGCAATTAGCATGGTAGCTGGTACTGCCAGAAGTATGGGTATTACCATTGACGGTGTGCGCCCAACATTTAACAAATAAAAATTTTAAAAATGGGCAGAATTACAAAAAACAAAAAGCTTGCTTTGGCAAAACTCGAAAAGGGTAAGATCTATAGCTTAAAAGAAGCTTCAGCTTTAGTTAAAGAAATTAGCTTTACAAAGTTTGATGCATCTGTAGATATTGATGTTCGCCTTGGAGTTGACCCACGAAAAGCTAATCAAATGGTTAGAGGCGTGGTTACTTTACCTCATGGAACTGGTAAGGAAATACGTGTATTGGCCTTGGTTACTCCTGATAGAGTTCAGGAAGCTAAAGATGCTGGAGCTGATTATGTAGGTCTGGATGACTACGTTGAGAAAATCAAAGGTGGTTGGACCGATGTTGATGTGATTATTACTATGCCACCTGTTATGGGTAAAGTAGGCGCTCTTGGACGTATTCTTGGTCCTCGGGGTTTAATGCCAAACCCAAAGAGTGGTACAGTTACAATGGAAATAGGAAAAGCAGTTGCAGAAGTTAAGGCTGGTAAGATTGACTTCAAAGTTGATAAATTTGGTATTGTTCATACTTCTATTGGTAAAGTTTCATTCACTGCCGATAAGATTACTGACAATGCTACCGAATTCGTTAATACATTGATCAAATTAAAACCATCTGCGGCTAAAGGTACTTATATTAAGAGTATCTATCTGTCTAGTACTATGAGTCCTGGTATACAAATAGAACCGAAGTCTGTCTCTGAAAAGTAAACGACAATTATGAAAAAATCAGAAAAATTTGAGATTATTGGTAGCCTTACAGAGCAGATCAATTCATCGAGCCATTTTTACTTGACTGATATTGAAAATTTAAATGCCGATCAGACTAGTAAGTTACGTCGTTTATGCAATAAACAGAATGTAGAATTGGTTGTAGTAAAGAATACGCTTTTACGTAAAGCTATAGAAGCATCTGACAAGAATGCAGAAGAGCTTTTCGGAGTACTAAAAGGTAATACATCAGTGATGTTTTGCAACGATGCAAATACTCCTGCGAAACTGATTAAAGAGTTTAAGAAGAAATATCAAAAGCCAATTTTGAAAGGTGCCTATGTACAGGAATCGGTATATGTTGGTGAAAATCAGTTGGATGTATTAATTTCAATTAAGTCTAAAAACGAACTTATTGGAGAAGTTATTGGATTGTTACAATCACCGATCAAAAACGTATTGGGTGGTTTACAATCGGGTGGTAACATTATTCATGGAGTGTTGAAGACATTGGGCGAAAGAGAATAAAATTAGTTTAAAATTTATATTAAAAATTATTACTGAAATGGCAGATTTAAAAGCACTTGCGGAAGAGTTGGTAAACTTAACTGTAAAAGAAGTAAATGAATTAGCCGGAATTTTAAAATCGGAATATGGTATCGAACCTGCTGCAGCTGCTGTAGCTGTTGCTGCTGGTCCGGCTGCCGCTGCTGAAGAAGCAGAAGAAAAAGTTCAAACTGAATTTGATGTTATCTTAAAATCAGCAGGACAATCAAAATTAGCTGTTGTTAAATTAGTTAAAGAATTAACTGGTCTTGGTTTGAAAGAAGCTAAGGAAGTAGTTGATGCTGCTCCTAAAGCAATCAAAGAAAAAGTTTCAAAAGACGAAGCTGAATCATTAAAAAGTCAATTAGAAGAAGCTGGAGCTGAAGTTGAACTTAAATAAAAGTCTAAAAACCTTTATAATAGGTTAATGTGGTTTAGAACCTCACTTTCGTGGGGTTCTATTCCTATTTATATGTTTGCATAATAAGTTCAATTAATAAAGTACGTCGATGTCAGTAAAAATTGAAAACCAGAGGATTAGCTTTTCTTCAACTAAAACAGTCTTTGATTATCCTGATTTTCTCGAAGTTCAAATTAAATCATTTGTTGAGTTTTTTCAACTTGGGACTACACCAGATCAGAGAAAAAATGAAGGTTTGTGGAAGGTATTTGAAGAAAATTTTCCAATTACCGATACTAGAAATAACTTCGTTTTAGAATTTGTTGATTATTCCGTTGACCCACCACGCTATTCTATTGAAGAATGTATTGAACGTGGTTTAACTTTTAGCGTTCCATTAAAAGCAAAATTAAAGCTTTATTGTACCGATCCTGAGCACGAAGACTTTGATACTGTTGTACAGGATGTTTATCTTGGAACTGTTCCTTACATGACTCCTAGAGGTTCTTTTATTATTAACGGAGCGGAACGTATTGTTGTTTCACAGCTGCATCGTTCACCTGGCGTATTCTTTGGCCAGAGTATGCACGCTAACGGAACAAAACTTTATTCAGCAAGAATTATTCCTTTTAAAGGATCATGGATTGAGTTCGCAACTGACATTAACAGTGTGATGTTTGCTTACATCGATCGAAAGAAGAAGCTGCCGGTAACCACATTGCTTCGTGCTATTGGGTTCGAAAACGATAAAGATATTCTTGAAATTTTCGATCTTGCTGATGAAATTAAGGTATCGAAATCTGGTTTGAAAAAAATTGTTGGCCGGAAACTGGCAGCCCGTGTTTTGAAAACCTGGGTAGAAGACTTCGTTGATGAAGATACAGGTGAAGTTGTATCGATTGAACGTAACGAAGTTGTGATCGACCGCGAAACAATCATTGATAATGACCATATTGATGAAATCATAGATTCTGGTGCAAAAACTATTCTTCTGCACAAAGAAGACCAGAATCTTCAGGATTTTGCTATTATATATAATACACTTCAGAAGGACCCATGTAACTCTGAAAAAGAAGCAGTTTTACATATCTATCGTCAGTTACGTAATGCAGAACCACCAGATGATGCTACTGCAAGAGATGTAATTGATAAATTATTCTTTTCTGAAAAAAGATATGACCTGGGTCAGGTTGGTCGTTACCGAATGAACAAGAAGCTGAATCTTAATATTGAGATGAATGTTCAGGTTCTGACGAAGGAAGATATTATTGAAATCATTAAATACCTGATCAAGCTCGTTAACTCAAAAACTGACGTTGACGATATAGACCACTTGAGTAACCGTCGTGTTCGTACAGTTGGCGAACAGATGTACAATCAGTTTGGTGTAGGTTTAGCACGTATGGCCCGTACGATTCGTGAACGAATGAATGTGCGCGACAATGAGGTGTTCACGCCAATCGACTTGATTAATTCCAAGACATTGTCTTCGGTAATTAATTCATTCTTTGGAACGAATGCTTTGTCGCAGTTCATGGATCAAACGAATCCGTTAGCTGAAATGACCAATAAACGACGTATGTCGGCTTTGGGACCTGGCGGTCTTTCACGCGAAAGAGCTGGTTTTGAGGTTCGCGACGTTCACCATACGCATTATGGACGTCTTTGTCCGATTGAAACACCTGAAGGTCCAAACATTGGTTTGATTTCTTCTCTTTGTGTTTTTGCCAAAGTTACCGATTTGGGTTTCATTGCTACTCCTTACCGTAAAGTTGAGAACAGTAGAGTTGATTTATCAGAAACCGGAGTAATTTACCTTACGGCTGAAGAAGAAGAAGGTAAAATTATTGCTCAGGCTAATGCGCCTATCGACAACGATGGTCACTTTATTAATCCAAGAGTTAAAGCTCGTTTAGATGGTGACTATCCAATTGTTGGTCGTTCCGAAGTTAACCTTATGGACGTTGGTCCTAACCAAATTGCTTCAGTGGCTGCTTCGTTGATTACTTTCCTTGAACACGACGATGCTAACCGTGCATTGATGGGATCGAACATGATGCGACAGGCTGTTCCACTGCTTCGTCCTGAAGCTCCTATTGTTGGTACTGGTTTGGAAGCACGTGCTGCTATTGATTCACGCGTTCTGGTTGTTGCTGAAGATAATGGTGTGGTTGAGTTTGTTGATGCCGATGAAATCCATATCAGATACGACAAAACCGAGGAAGAGCGCTTTGTAAGCTTCGACCCGGAAATTGCCACTTATAAAATTGCAAAATTCCAAAAGACAAACCAAGGTACTGTAGTTGACCTGAAACCTATTGTATTTAAAGGCGACAGAGTTACCAAGGGACAAGTTTTAACAGAAGGATATGCCACACAGGGTGGAGAACTCGCTTTAGGTCGTAACCTTAAAGTTGCATTCATGCCTTGGCAGGGTTATAATTACGAGGATGCTATTGTAATTTCAGAACGCGTTGTTCGTGAGGATATATTCACTTCCATTCACGTTGATGAATATGCTCTTGAAGTTCGAGATACAAAGCGTGGTGTTGAAGAATTTACTTCAGATATACCAAATGTTAGCGAAGAAGCTACTAAAAATCTGGATGAAAACGGACTTATTCGTGTTGGTGCAATTGTAAAACCAGGAGATATACTTATTGGTAAAATCACTCCAAAAGGTGAATCAGATCCATCGCCGGAAGAAAAGCTGCTGCGTGCAATCTTTGGTGATAAAGCCGGCGATGTGAAAGATGCTTCTTTGAAAGCTTCTCCTTCACTCAACGGAACTGTTATCGATAAAAAGTTGTTTTCTCGTGTTGTAAAAGATAAGAAAGGCAAAATGGCAACAAAACCGTTGCTTGATGCTATCGATGAAGAATTTGACCGCGGTGTATCTGCTTTGCGTGCTAAACTTGAGGATAAATTATTCACACTGGTGAACGGCAAGACCAGCCAGGGAGTAAAAGATTACTATGGCGGAGATATTATTGGTAAAGGAAACAAGTTTACGCTCAAACAACTTCAGGAGATTGATTATCTGACAATTAATCCGTCAAAATGGACGACAGATAAAGATAAGAACGATATGATTTTCGCTCTTATCAATAATTTTATCATGAAATACAAAGAGCTTGAAGCTGTTGCCAAACGTAAACGTTACAATGTTACAATTGGAGATGAGCTTCCTGCTGGTATTATCCAGTTGGCAAAAGTTTATGTAGCTAAAAAGCGTAAACTCCAGATTGGAGATAAGATGGCTGGTCGCCACGGAAACAAAGGTATCGTTTCGCGTATTGTTCGCGACGAAGATATGCCGTTCCTTGAAGATGGAACTCCTGTAGATATTGTTCTTAATCCGCTGGGTGTGCCTTCGCGTATGAACCTTGGACAGATTTACGAAACAGTATTGGCTTGGGCCGGAAAAGAATTGGGATTGAAATTTGCAACACCAATCTTCGACGGTGCTTCGCTCGATGAAGTTTGCGAATATACCGATAAAGCTGGCGTTCCTCGTTACGGCAAAACTTATTTGCGCGACGGTGGTACTGGCGAAACATTCGACCAGCCAGCAACTGTTGGAGTTATCTATATGTTGAAACTTGGACACATGGTTGAAGATAAGATGCACGCCCGTTCAATCGGACCGTATTCTTTGATAACTCAACAGCCTCTTGGAGGTAAAGCTCAGTTTGGGGGCCAGCGTTTCGGAGAAATGGAAGTTTGGGCGCTCGAAGCATTCGGAGCATCGAATATACTTCAGGAAATTCTGACAGTGAAATCAGACGACGTTCTTGGAAGAGCAAAAGCTTACGAATCAATTGTGAAAGGTGAACCAATGCCTGCGGCAGGTATACCTGAATCATTGAACGTATTGTTGCACGAATTACGTGGTCTTGGTTTAAGTGTAAACCTCGATTAATTTTTGGCGAATCAGTTTGATTTTCCTGTTTAAAAATTGATATAATATCCAACAATATATGGCATTCAGAAAAGACAATAAAGTTAAAAGCAGCTTTGCCAAAATTGGTATCAGTCTTGCTTCGCCTGAAGAAGTTCTTGAACGTTCGCATGGCGAAGTTTTGAAACCAGAAACTATTAATTACCGCACCTATAAACCCGAACGCGATGGCTTGTTTTGCGAACGCATCTTCGGTCCTGTAAAAGATTATGAGTGTCACTGCGGTAAATACAAACGCATCCGTTACAAAGGAATCGTTTGCGACCGTTGTGGCGTTGAAGTAACCGAAAAGAAAGTGCGCCGCGAACGTATGGGGCACATCTCATTGGTTGTTCCTGTGGCTCACATCTGGTATTTCAAATCGCTGCCTAATAAAATTGGTTACCTTTTAGGTTTACCAACCAAAAAGCTCGATGCAATTATTTATTACGAAAGATACGTGGTTATCCAGGCTGGTGTTAAAGCTCAGGATGGTGTGAAATATCTCGACTTCCTTACTGAAGAAGAATATCTCGACATTCTGGATACCCTGCCAAAAGAAAATCAATACCTCGACGACGAAGATCCAAACAAATTCATTGCCCGCATGGGCGCCGAAGCATTGTACACCTTATTACAACGCCTCGAATTGGATGAATTATCGTTCGACCTTCGCCATAAAGCCAGCACTGAAACTTCTCAGCAACGTAAAAACGAAGCGCTCAAACGTCTTCAGGTTGTTGAAGCTTTTCGTGCCAGCAAAAACATCAACCGTCCTGAATGGATGATTGTAAAAGTTGTCCCGGTTATTCCTCCTGATTTGCGTCCGTTAGTTCCACTGGATGGTGGCCGTTTCGCTACTTCCGATTTGAACGACTTGTACCGCCGTGTAATTATCCGCAATAACCGTTTGAAACGATTGATCGAAATCAAAGCTCCTGAAGTGATTTTGCGTAATGAAAAACGTATGCTCCAGGAAGCAGTTGATTCACTATTCGATAACTCAAGAAAATCGAACGCAGTTAAGACCGAGAACAACCGTGCACTGAAGTCATTATCCGACAGTTTGAAAGGAAAACAAGGTCGTTTCCGTCAGAACTTGTTGGGTAAACGTGTTGACTATTCAGCCCGTTCAGTAATCGTTATTGGTCCAAAACTGAAACTGCACGAGTGCGGTTTGCCAAAAGATATGGCTGCTGAGCTTTTCAAACCATTTATCATCAGGAAACTGATCGAGCGTGGTATTGTGAAGACAGTAAAATCAGCAAAGAAAATCGTTGATCGTAAGGATCCGGTTGTTTGGGATATCCTTGAAAATGTATTGAAAGGGCATCCTGTAATGCTGAACCGTGCGCCCACACTGCACCGTTTATCTATTCAGGCATTCCAGCCGGTATTGGTTGAAGGTAAGGCTATCCAGTTGCACCCATTGGTTTGTACAGGTTTCAACGCCGACTTCGATGGTGACCAGATGGCTGTTCACGTTCCGCTTGGCAATGCTGCTGTGTTGGAAGCACAAATGTTGATGCTTGCTTCGCATAACTTACTGAATCCTGCCAATGGTGCCCCTATTACAGTACCTTCTCAGGACATGGTTCTCGGGTTGTATTACATGACCAAGCCGCGTCCTGGAGCTCGGGGCGAAGGCATGACTTTCTATTCGACTGAAGAAGTTATCATTGCGCATAACGAAGGTGCTGTTGATCTTCATGCTATTGTGAAAGTGAAAGTTGAAGATGTTGACGAAAATGGCGAGATGTTCAAGCACATCATCGAAACAACTGTTGGCCGGATCATCTTTAACCAGTCAGTACCAAAAACAGTTGGCTACATCAACCAGTTGCTGACTAAAAAATCGTTACGTACAATTATTTCTGATATATATAAAAGAACCGGTAATGCAGTAACAGTGAAATTCCTTGATGATATTAAGGATTTGGGTTACACGATGGCTTACAGAGGTGGATTATCATTTAACTTAAGCGACGTAGTTGTTCCGGTTGATAAGAAAGAAATTGTTGATGCTGGTTACAACGAAGTTGAAGAAGTGATGATGAACTACAATATGGGGTTCATCACCAATAACGAACGTTACAACCAGGTTATTGATATTTGGACACATGCCAATGCCAAACTTACCAACTCGGTAATGAAAACACTGAGTACCGACCGACAGGGTTTCAATTCGGTTTATATGATGTTGGACTCTGGAGCTCGTGGTTCAAAAGAGCAGATTCGCCAGCTTTGCGGTATGCGTGGTTTGATGGCTAAACCTCAGAAATCTGGTTCTACCGGATCGCAGATTATCGAAAACCCAATCTTGGCAAACTTTAAAGAAGGACTGTCGGTTTTGGAATACTTTATTTCGACTCACGGTGCCCGAAAAGGTTTGGCTGATACTGCTTTGAAAACTGCCGACGCTGGTTATTTGACTCGTCGTTTGGTCGACGTTGCTCAAGATGTTATTATTCAGGAAGAGGACTGTGGAACATTACGCGGACTTGTAGCTTCTGCTATTAAGAATAACGAAGAAGTTGTTGCCTCACTTGAAGAAAGAATAATTGGACGTACAACTGTTCACGACATATTCAATCCGCTGACAGGCGAATTGATCGTTGCTTCAGGTGAAATTATTACTGATGATATTGCAAAGAAAATTGAAGATTCTCCAATCGAATCAGTCGAGATTCGTTCGGTATTGACCTGCGAATCGAAAGTGGGCGTCTGTGCAAAATGTTATGGTTTGAACCTTGCCGGTAGCACTATGGTACAACGAGGTGAGGCTGTTGGTGTAATTGCCGCACAGTCAATTGGCGAGCCTGGTACACAGTTGACACTGCGTACATTCCACGTTGGGGGTATCGCTGGTAACATTTCAACACAGTCTACAATTGAATCAAAATACGAGGGTATTGCTGAGATCGATGAATTGCGTATTGTTGAACAATTCAGTGAGACTGGCGAAAAGGTTTACGTTGTAGTTAGTCGTTTGGCAGAATTAAGAATAATTGACAAGAATACTAAAATTCAACTTTCTACCCATAATATTCCTTACGGTTCTAAACTGTACATTGAAAATGGACAGGAAGTGAAAAAAGGAATGAAGATTTGTGAATGGGACCCATACAATGGCGTTATTATTACCGAGTTCAAAGGTAAAATCGCTTTCGAGCAGGTCCTCGATGGTATTACTTATCGTGAAGAATCGGACGAACAGACTGGTTATAAGGAAAAAGTGATCATTGAAACCCGCGATAAAACTAAAAACCCATCGTTGAGAATTTTGGATGAAAACGGTGATACGATCCGTACCTACAACTTACCAGTGGGAGGCCACTTGGCTGTTGATGAAGGTGCGTTGGTTGAAGCTGGTGCCGTTTTGGTGAAAATACCACGTGCTGCTGGTAAAGCAGGCGACATCACTGGTGGTTTGCCTCGTGTAACTGAGTTGTTCGAGGCCCGTAACCCATCAAACCCTGCAATTGTATCCGAAATCGACGGTGAAATTTCACTAGGTAAAATTAAACGTGGTAACCGCGAAATTGTGGTCACTTCTAAAACTGGTGAAGTTAAACGTTACTTGGTTCCTCTTTCACGCCAGATTCTGGTTCAGGAAAACGACTATATCCGCGCAGGTACCCCGCTTTCAGATGGTGCTATCACTCCATCCGACATTTTGGCGATCAAAGGTCCAACCGCTGTTCAGGAGTATATTTTGAATGAAGTTCAGGACGTGTACCGTATGCAGGGTGTGAAGATCAACGATAAACATTACGAGGTAATTATTCGCCAGATGATGCGTAAAGTTGAGATTGATGATCCGGGTGATACTCGTTTCCTTGAAAAACAGATTGTTGATAAACATGAATTCCTGCACGAAAACGACTGGATTTACAGTAAAAAAGTAGTTGTTGATGCTGGCGATTCTGATAGTTTAAAACCTGGTATGATTATTACTTCACGTCGTTTGAGAGATGAAAACTCAAATCTTCGTCGTCGTGACAAACGTTTGGTCGAAGGCCGTGATGCAATTCCTGCTACTTCGAGCCAGATTTTGCAAGGTATCACCCGTGCTGCATTGCAAACCCGTAGCTGGTTGTCGGCTGCTTCATTCCAGGAAACAACTAAGGTATTGAACGAAGCTGCTATCCAGGGTAAAGTTGATTACCTCGATGGCTTGAAAGAAAACGTAATTTGCGGTCACTTGATTCCTGCTGGTACAGGTTTGAAAGAATACAAAAACCTTGTTGTTGGTTCGCGTGACGAATATGATAAAATGGTTGATTCGAAAAACGATCGTTTTTAATTTTCGAAATTCATGGAAGATCAACTCGAAAATCAATTGCAAATTGAGTTAACAGAAGAAGTTGCTCAGGGTACATACTCTAATCTGGCTATCATTACGCATTCAAGTTCCGAATTTGTTCTTGATTTTGTAAGGATAATGCCGGGTATACCAAAGGCAAATGTAAAGTCCAGGATTATTTTAACTCCTGAACATGCCAAACGTTTGCTGATGGCTTTGCAGGATAACATTCAGAAATTTGAGGCAGTAAATGGTACAATTAAAAATGTGCGCGGACACGATCCGTTACTTCCTCCTATGTCGTTCGGAGGTCCTGCTCCAATAGCTTAAAGCTTAATCAAAAACCAAATAAGTGCCGTTTCATCGAAAGTTGGAACGGCATTTTATTTTGTTACTTTGTTCTGCAAAATAAACGAACTCATGAGTACATTTATCAGGAAAGCTAACAACGAAGATTTTGCTTCTGTTTATCTTCTGTTCGGGCAACTTTGGCCAACTAAAATTCTGGGCAAAAATGCTCTTCAAGTTGTATTTGATCGCGGAATAAATTCTGAAACCGACGAATTACTTTGTCTCGAACACTGTGGCGAAGTGATTGGCTTTTGTGCTTATGCCATCGTTAATAATCTGTGGCAGGCTGGCTACATCTCGTTCATGTATGCAATGGTGGTTGATGAAAAGTATCGTGGAAAAGGTTTTGGAACGATGCTGGTGCAAAAAGCTATCGACGATTCAAAGGCAAAGGGAATGAAACGCCTCGAACTCGATTCTGCCTTTCATCGCCTGCAAGCACATGAGTTTTACCTGAAACTGGGATTTGAAAAACGGGCTTTTTTGTTTTCACATCCGTTACAATAGAGATTTAAATCGGAATATTTAGATATAATGAATAAAACTTTACTCTTCCTGCTGGCTGTAATTTTGATTTCGTGTACATCGAATCAGCCTAAAGATAATCGACTTTTGTTTAGTGTAAAGATTAAACCTGAATGTAAATATATTTTGTCGACCAAAAATTCGTATGAAACGGAAGTGAGATACGAAGGAAAAGAGAAGGCAATGAACAAACTTCGGAGTATGGGTATAAAGAATCCGAATGTGATGAGCCGTCAGTCTCGGTCTGAAATGATTTTGAGAACCGAAAAGTTACTCGATAACTATATTCCGGTCAAGTTAGAAATCGCTAAAAGTACTGGAAGCGATGGGCAGCCCGATATAAGCCAGGGAATAAGCGTTAACGGCGAAACTGTGAATGGGAATATGCCCCAATTTAGTTCGATTGTTTCAGCAAAGCCGGCGACGATTGACGAAAAAGTATTTTTGCAGGGCATCCAGAACAATTTTTCACGTTTGACACTGCCTGAAAAACGACTAAATATTGGAGAACAGTTTACTGTTGAGTCGGCATTGACTATCCCGATGGAAAAATCGCATGTGGAGATTACAGTTTCAACTATTTATAAATTGGTGCGTGTGACTAATGGATTGGCGAATTTCGACATTACCCAGAACTACGAAATGACCCAGTTGCGTATGGACAACTCGTTTACCGGAAACGGTGGCGGACAAGGAAAGCTAACTTACAGTTCCGAAAACAACATGGTAACTTCGTTTGAAATGAAATCGAACCTCGAAATCAATAAAAAGCTGGAGAATTTCCTGTTCGTTCTGAAATCCAACAGTGCATTTGCCCAGAATATCGAAGTGACGAAGAAATAATATAACTGTTTTTCACTTCAGCGGTTTTTCTTGCTCCGATGACTTCAAGTCACCAGAGCAATTTGTTTAAATTGTATATTTGTTGTATAAAACAACCAGACGCACATCTAGGAAATGTCCCAATAGCTTTCAGAATAGCTGTTTTGTAGATTTAGATGTTATTCGAAACTGTAGCGCAATACCAAAAATCAAAATTATAAACAAAAATTTGTACAAATGAAAGACGCCAGCAACATATTAGCATTAATCAAAATGTCGGTTAGCTCAACTGATCCTGGCGCGACTTTAATTTTATACGGGTCATATGCCCGGGGAGACTTTAGTGACAACTCAGACATCGATTTGCTTATTCTTATTGACAAGGAGAAAGTAACCCGATCCGACGAAAAGCGCATCAAGTATCCGTTGTACGATATTGAGTTTAACACGGGAACAATAATCAGCCCGTTGGTTTTTTCGAAAAAAGATTGGGAAAACGGGCACAAGATTACCCCATTTTATGAAAATATCAAAAGGGAGGGCAGGGTCTTATGACTCCGATTGAACGCAATGAACTTGTTAAGTACCGGATTAATAAAGCTCGGGAAACATTTAACGAAGTTGAGCTCCATATTGCAAACGAGTTGTGGGCAACAGCTATAAACAGACTTTACTATGCTTGTTATTATGCAGTGATTGCTTTGCTTATAGATAAGGAAATTCAACCTCAGACTCACGCCGGGGTGAGGCAAATGTTCGGATTACATTTTGTGAAAACGGGTATTGTTGATAGTTCTTTGGGAAAGTTTTTCTCGGATATTTACGATATGAGGCAAACTGGCGATTATGACGACTTTATTGTTTTTGGGAAAGATGATGTCCTGGACTCAATGGAGCCAGCTAATCGATTGATTTCTTCCATTGAAAGATTGCTTAATAATTACTCTATCTCTCCAGAATAGCCTGAGTTTTGTAAAATATTAACTATGGCGCTAATATTTAGAGCTAGTTATAAGGCACACATAAATGAAAAAGACTGTATTTATATCTTCGACATTTGAAGATCTTAAGGAGCATAGGAAAAAGTTATGGGATATATTGACCAAATACGAAGTTAACATTCGCGGGATGGAAAGATTCGGGGCAAGGAAGGAAGCTCCTTTACAGACTTGCCTGGCTGAAGTTGCGCAGTCGGATATATTCATCGGTGTAATAAGTTATAGACTTGGAACAATTGACCCGAAATCATCTAAGTCTTTTGTTCAGCTTGAGTATGAAAAGGCTTTGGAATTGAACCGAGAAGTTTTCATCTATCTCATTGATGATAAGAATGGAAGAGTGACACCGGCTTTTGTCGATTTCGGAGAAAATCACGAAAAGCTTGAATCCTTCAAATCTATTTTAAAGGAGCGACATACTATTGACACTTTTACCGATGAAGCCGATTTAGGCGATAAGCTTGATAGAAAATTCGATGAACTTCTTTCTAAAAAAACAAAAGAGCCGGCAAATACAGAAGATGAATATAAAAGATCACATGACATTTTGGAGAAGTTTTTATTACTACCTAAAGAATATTCAAGCAAAGAAGTAAAACTCAAAATTAAATTTGAAGGAGATCCTTTTCCCGCTTCTAAAGCCATTTGTAAAAGTTTTTACCTTAGTTATGGGCTTACTTTAGGAATAAAGATTAAAATCATATTACCCAATATTAAAGATGCTGTTTTTAATTATCTATTTATTGAAAGCAAGCAAGCAGATCAATTTTTTAGACTTGACAGAACAAGAGAAATAGACGTTTTCGCTTCACTGATTTTTACAGAAGACACAATTGATTCTGTTAAGGCACATTTTGTATCAAAAGAATCTGATTATATGTCCATGCCTGTTTTAGCACCGCTTGCTTCAAGAAACCAAATGGAAGGAGAAATTATACTATTGTTAAAAGAATTTGTAAGCTACAATGAAAAAAATACTGAATCTAATAGCGGTTTGCCAAAAAGCAGAGTTGGATTCGGTGAAGTAAGAGCAATAAATAAATGAGGTATGTTAGTGCTCCAAAATCTTTGCCTTCGTTAAGCCGTTTAAGTCGAACTTATAGCGTCATTATTGCTAATTTGTAATAAGTATTCTTAATCAAGGATTTATATTCGCGCGTATTTGCTCGTACATTGATAAGTATAACGCTTTTTCTAATTTTCCACTTCAAATTCTGTACTTGTGTTGTCACTAAACTGAATGAAAAAAGAAAGCGGATAAGTGAAGCCGCAGTTTCCCCCAAAAATACGTCGTCGTGGTTTTCTTTGTCATGGGTTTGTACCATCAAATTACGGGTATAAACTTAAATTGTCGTCAATTGTCAACCTTTTTTATACTGCTAAACGTTGATGAAAATGATAAGGCGGCGCTCACCGATCACCATACATCCACCTTCGCTTTTTTGGTTGTGCACTAGCTTGTGATGCGACACAGAAATGCAGCAACATTAAACTTAAATAGCGTATCTTTGGCTAGTAACAGAATAAACGAACGATGAGTAGCGCCAAAATATCTATACGCTTTTTCGACGACCGCGAAGTTCGGGCCGTTTGGGACGAACAAAATGCCAAATGGTGGTTTAGTGTGTTGGATATTGTGGCTGTGCTTACCAACCAGAACGACTACGCCAAAACCCGCAATTACTGGAAATACCTTAAAACCAAATTAAAGAAAGAAAATAGCCAAGTGGTTAGTGCCACTAACCAGTTGAAGCTTCTTGCACCCGACGGCAAAAGGCGTTTAACCGATATGCTGGATTACGCCGGAATTATTGCTTTAGGCAAAACATTTCCTGGCACAAAGGCTAACCGTTTTATCGAGTGGTTTACATACAGCGATGAAAGTATTGACGGAAAGAGCAAATTGAAAGCCTACGCTTTATTCGAAAGCTCATTTATTAACAGCATTGAAGTTGGAACTACCAACGGGTTGCAACAAATTCATGGGTATTTATTTGGAGGCTTGTACGATTTCGCCGGGCAAATCAGGCAAAAAAACATTTCGAAAGGCGGTTTTCAGTTTGCGGCCTCGCGCTTTTTACCCGGCACTTTAAAGCAAATAGAAGCAATGCCCGAAAATACATTCGACGAGATCGTGACCAAATACATTGAAATGAACATTGCACACCCGTTTATGGAGGGCAATGGCCGAAGCACCCGTATATGGTTGGACCTGATCTTAAAAAAGCACCTCAAAAAATGTGTTGATTGGAGTAGAATAAGCAAAGCAGACTATATGAATGCAATGAAGCTAAGCCCCACCCGAGGCGATACGTTAGCCATTCTTTTGAACAATGCACTCACTACCCAAATAAACGACCGCGAAATGTTTATGAAAGGGATTGACTACTCCTATTACTACGAAGAAAATGATTAAGCCTGAAATGGAAAGCAAAAGGAAACGCATAAAAAATTGATTGGGTCTTTAATCATCTCGTTGCTCTGCATGATCGGAGCAATTTGTTTTTAATCCCTTTTTATTTCACTATTCAAATCTTTCCCGCCCTGGGTATTGGTATTTATGAGGTAGGGCGATTTTACATGTAGCAAAAATAGCACATCAACTGGCTTGCGAAATCAAGCTTGTTGCCACATTGGAACAAATAGAAAATCCAGAACTCTTTTTTACTGCATCAATGCTGCGAAATTTATCTGTCATTTTGGAGAATAGAATTACTACTGAAAAGTTGCAAGAGATTGGTAATACAACTTCTGAAAAAATTGAGGAGTTTGTAATTGGGTTACTTGCGCCAAATGTTGATGCACGACTTTTTGAAATTGTAAGTTATTCAATTCTCAAATATTTCTATCACGACCAACAAATATTTTGGGGCTATGAACTTGAAAAGCTGAACAAAGAAAATTTGAAACTATACAAAACTGGAAGAACCAATGCCAATGACGGTGGTATTGACTTTGTAATGAAGCCACTTGGGCGATTTTTCCAGGTGACAGAGACATTGGATTTTAAAAAGTACTTTCTCGACATTGATAAAATTCAAAAGTATCCAATCACTTTTGTAATTAAATCAAATGAATCGGTACTAGATTTGTTAACGAAAATCCAAAACAACGCAAGAAAAACATATTCAATCAAAGCCATTGTTGACAAGTATATGAATTGCATTGAAGAAATTATAAATATTCCAACTCTCAATGAAAGGTTTAACGAGGCGGTCAATCAAGGTTATTTAAACAAAATTCTTGAAGAAGTAGTAATTCAAAGCAAGGTTGAGTTTAATTATGAAAAAACTGACGATGATGAATAATAGAAGAACTTCTTCGCTCTCTCAAATATGTACTACTCTTGTTTCTTCGCTCCCTCGGATATATGCAAAGCTGCTAGTCTGATTTTCCCCCCGCTACCGCGCGATTGTAGCGCGTGGTAAAAAAGAATGCTTACTTTATAAAACAGACCCGCCAATCATCACAACAGGCGGGTCTGTTGTTGGTTGTTCTGTCGTTTCTCCAGTCATTTTTCTTCTGTATTCTTTAGCCCCACACCCGCAATCCCCTAATTGCGCCCGCCACTTCAACGGTTTTAGCCCCGCCAGCCGGGCAAAAAACAGCCCCAATACTGTTAATAACTTGTTGATATAAAAGTTGTAAACCAGCTATTGTTTTACAATAAAACCAATTATATTTCGGTTAGTTATTTACCTATTTTTCTAACCCATAAAAACTATACTATGGTAAGTAAAACACAAACCGGTCATGTAAAAAACCTGGCCAACCTCGACGAATTAATTTCTTTTGTTACAGGTTACGGAGCAACCTACAATCCTTCAAAAGCTTCTCTCAAATTAGCTGCTTTACAAGCCCTTTCAACCAACGGTAAAAATGCAATCAATGCGATAAATACTGTAACTCCCGCATTAGCTAATGCGGTCGCAGCTCGCAAAACAGCGTTTCAACCCTTAAACAAGCTCGTTACGCGGGTAAACAGTTCCCTTAAAGCAACCGACACCTCCGCGCCGATCAATGAAAATGCAAACAGCCTGGTTCATAAAATCCAGGGCAAACGGATTACCGCCAAAAAAACCGAAGAAGAAAAGGCAGCCGCAAAAGCCGAAGGAAAAGAAATTAAAGAAATTTCATCAACACAAATGAGTTACGACATGCGTTTAGACAACTTCGACAAACTCATTAAGTTGTTATCCACCTTGCCGCTTTATACCCCCAACGAGGCCGATTTAAAAGTAGCAGCATTAACAGTCCTGTACAACGATTTAAAAACGAAAAATGCAGCAGTTGTCAATGCAGCAACAACACTAAGCAACGCCCGTATTACACGCGACGATATTCTTTACAAAGAAGTTGTTGGCTTAGTCGATATTTCACTCGACGTTAAGAATTACATTCTGTCGCTCTTTGGTACAACAAGCCCTCAGTACAAACAAGTTTCCTCATTGAAGTTTAAAAGGCGCAAGACGTAAGTAATGAGAATGAAATAATGTCGTATGTATGTTTGTATTTTATACTGACTCACCCCCTGCACCTGACGATGCTTCGAGGCTGTCTCAAAACAAATTTGAAGTTTTTAATTGCTGATAATTTGTAAGTAACGATAAAGCTGATACTCCTAAATCCCCTGAGGGGACTTCAAAGCCGCCCCTTTAGGGCAATGTCATATACTTAAGAACCCTTGACGGATGACAAATCCCGAAAGGGATTAAATATTAATCACCGGCGGTGAAGCCATCGGGCTCAAAAGCGATAAAACATTGAACCCCTGGCCAGGGGCTCAACCTAACCGATGGTTCTCTTACAACGGGTTTACCCCGTCGTCATCAACATTTAGCCCTATGCGGGCTTAACAAAATGACATTGCCTTTTAGGAGAGGTTTGGAGTGGTATAGCGAAGAGTCAGTTACAAAATGAAAGTTCGCAAAATGGAAATCCGACTTATGAGACTGCCTCAACTGCCGCCTTGCGGACGTCGCCCGCCTGACCAGCGTAGTCGGGCAGGGGGTGGGTACATTTAAAATACGACAATAAATTTTTCCTATTACATAAGTACAAACCTGCTGCTTCGCTCTTCAAATCATACGAGCGCATGAGGCAAAAACAGACTGCCATTGTCGTTTCGGCAATGGCAGTCTGTTTGTTTCGAAGCAGATTTGAAAATGAGAAGCTACCCTCCTGGAAACAGTTAACCGCACTTCGGGAAATGCCACCCGCATACCGGAAACTATCACCCGCCCGCCGGATATTGTGGCCGGCACCGCGTAAAATATCACCGGCATATCAGATATTGTCATCGGCGCCGGGGGTATTGTCACCCGCTCGCAGAATAATGTTACTGGCATCGCGGATATTGTTATCGGAATACAGGAAACTGGCACCGGCACATTGGAAATTACCAGTTGCACAATAGAAGTTGCCTGCTACCCGGTGGAAACTGCAAACTACATTTCAGAACTTGCCAGTTGCATCCCGTTGCACCATTGCTACGCAGCACCTTTTACATGTACGCCGGGTAATACTGGCTCCGGCAGGCCGCAAGGTTAATCCGCTGCTATGCAAAAAAATACACCCCATGTTCTTTTTGGGCCATAAGGTCGATTTTTCGGGTACATGGTTCGGGTTCTTACTTAAATTCAATCTAAATTATTCTTTTCTTTTCCTGAAAAAGGATTTTTTGAAAAATAAGGGCGATTGTTTTAATTGCTTTGCCTGTCAGCAGTTCAGAACTGTCGCCCGATTGATTTCGATAAATCTTCGCTTTCCGTTGTCGTTATTGACTTTGCGTATGTTTGACAGCCTCAAAAAGATGTTTGATTTCTTTGGGTTGAATACCTATATTTGCTCACCTTAAAAAAAACAACCCTGTTGAAGCGTTGAATCAGAATGGGTAGACCGGTTTCAGGAGGGGAAATTTTACTTAAGACAAGGCAACGAGCGTAGATTATTGTAACAAATTAATCTGACTCACCCCAAATCTGCAGGCGAACCAAAGCATCGCAGATGTGCGGGGTGAGTAGAGAAATGCCCGACAATTTTTTTTGAACCGAAACAATACAATTAACTAAATAGCAACGGATGAAACGAGCCACGAAAGATAGCTTCTCATGTATGGGATTGAAAGGGTGGCGAGTTCCTATAGCAATTTAAAAACAAATTATTATAGTATGAAAGGTTATAAAATTATCGTGCTTGCCAAGCAGGTTCCCGATACCAGGAATGTTGGCAAAGATGCAATGAAAGCCGATGGAACAGTGAATAGGGCTGCTCTTCCGGCTATTTTTAATCCTGAAGATTTGAACGCGCTGGAACAGGCGCTTCGTATCAAGGATACTTTCCCCGGAACAACCATTACCATTTTAACCATGGGCCCGGGCCGTGCTGCCGAAATTATTCGCGAAGGAATGTTCCGTGGCGCCGACGATGGTATTTTATTAACCGACCGTGCATTTGCCGGATCTGATACCCTCGCTACTTCTTATGCCCTGGGGCAGGCCCTGAAACGGATCGGTAAATTCGATATCATTATTGCAGGCCGTCAGGCTATCGACGGCGACACTGCCCAGGTTGGTCCACAGGTCGCCGAAAAGTTAGGTTTTCCGCAGTTAACTTACGTCGAAGAAGTAAAAGCAATTGAAAAAGGCAAAGTAATAGTGAAACGCCGTTTGGAACGTGGGGTAGAAGTAGTAAGCTGCCCAATGCCGCTGGTGATTACTGTAAACAGCAGCGCCCCCGATTGCCGTGCACGCAATGCCAAATTGCTTATGAAATACAAACATGCAAAAACGGTAAGCGAACTTCAGAATTCGAACGAAGATTACCTGCACCTCTACAACGATCGTCCCTACCTTAATATCGTGGAATGGACAGTAAACGACATTGAGTCGAATCCCGAAGAATTGGGTTTGTCTGGTTCTCCAACCAAGGTGAAAACTGTTGAGAACGTTGTTCTTCAGGCCAAAGAAGCAAAAGTTATTACTTCGGCTGACGATGATATCGACGCCTTGATGAAAGAATTGATTGCAAGTCACACTATTGGATAACCTTAATAATTGAAGAACTATGAACAGCGTATTTGTATATTGCGAAATAGAAGACGGACAAATTGCAGAGGTTAGCCAGGAGTTGTTAACCAAAGGAAAAGGTTTGGCCAACGAATTGAAATGTAAACTCGAAGCCATTGCAATAGGTCATAAGCTCGAAAATATTGGTAAGGATATTTTTCCTTACGGCGTTGATGTATTGTATGTAGCCGACGACAAACGTCTGGCTCCTTACTCAACCCTGCCACACACCTCTATCGTTGTGAAGTTATTCCATGAACAGCAACCACAAATTGCCCTGATGGGAGCATCATCCATTGGCCGCGATTTAGGCCCACGCGTTTCATCGGCCTTACATAGTGGTTTAACTGCCGATTGTACCAGTTTGGTTATTGGCGACCACGAAGACAAAAAAGCCGGGAAGGTTTACGAAAACCTGTTGTACCAGATTCGTCCGGCCTTTGGCGGTAACATCATCGCTACCATTATTAATCCCGATCACCGTCCGCAGATGGCAACCGTTCGCGAAGGTGTAATGAAAAAAGAGGTTTACGATGCTGCCTATAAAGGCGAAACCGTAAAACTCGACGTGTCGAAATATGTGACCGATGCCGATTTCGTTTGCGAAATCATCGAACGTCATATCGAAAAGAGCAAAGTAAACATCAAAGGCGCTCCTATAATCGTTTCAGGAGGATATGGTGTAGGTTCAAAAGAGAATTTCAACCTGCTTTTCGAATTAGCCGAAGTGTTGGGTGGCGAAGTAGGAGCATCACGTGCAGCTGTTGATGCCGGATACATCGAACACGAACGTCAGATTGGGCAGACCGGAACAACCGTGCGTCCAAAACTTTACATTGCCTGTGGTATTTCGGGACAAATCCAGCACCGTGCCGGTATGGAAGAGTCGGCCCAGATCATTGCCATCAACACCGATCCTGAAGCGCCAATCAACTCGATTGCCGACTATGTGATCACCGGCGACGTGGCAGAGATCCTTCCTAAGATGATCAAATACTATAAAGCAAATACAAAATAGGAAAGGGTCATTAGTCATTAGGAAAAGACGAATCCGATGGCTAATGCAATTAATACTTTCCCAATGACTTTTTTCTAATGACTTAATATTACGAAAATGGCTAATTTTTATACAGACAATAAAGACCTGAAATTCCATTTGGCCCATCCGTTGATGGAGAAAATTGTTCGCCTGAAAGAACGGAATTTCGAAGAAAAGAAAAAATTCGACTATGCTCCAATGGATTACGAAGATGCGTTCGACAGCTTCGACAAAGTATTGGAAGTAGTTGGCGAAATTTGCGGCGACATTGTTGGCCCAAATGCAGAAAGCATCGACGCTGAAGGTCCACAGGTGGTTGACGGACACGTGGTATATGCCCGTGGAACTGAAGAAAACATCGACGCTTTGCGTAAAGCCGGGCTGATGGGTATGTCGTTGCCGCGTCGTTTCAATGGCTTGAACTTCCCGATTGTACCTTACATTATGGCTGCCGACATCGTTTCGCGTGCCGATGCAGGGTTCGTAAACATTTGGGGTTTGCAGGACTGCGCCGAAACCATCAACGAATTTGCTTCGGAAGAACAAAAAGAAAAGTACCTGACACGTGTTTGCGCCGGAGAAACCATGGCTATGGACTTAACCGAGCCCGATGCAGGTTCCGACTTGCAGGCTGTTCAGTTAAAAGCCACCTGGGACGAAAAGAAAGGAGTTTGGCTGTTGAATGGTGTGAAACGCTTCATCACCAATGGAGACGGCGATATTTCGCTTGTTTTGGCCCGATCTGAGCCAGGAACGAAGGATGGTCGTGGCTTGTCGATGTTTATTTACGACAAACGCAATGGCGGGGTAACAGTTCGTCGTATCGAGCACAAAATGGGTATCATTGGTTCGCCAACCTGCGAGCTTGTTTTCAAGGATGCTCCGGGCGAATTGGTGGGCGACCGTAAAATGGGACTGATCAAATATGTAATGGCATTGATGAATGGCGCCCGTTTAGGTATTGCAGCTCAATCGGTAGGTGTGTCCGAAGCGGCTTATCGCGAAGCTTTGTCCTACGCCAAAGAACGTATACAGTTTGGAAAAGCGATCATTAAATTCCCCGCAGTGTATGAAATGATTACTACCATGAAGGCCAAATTAGATGCATCTCGTACGATTTTATACGAAACCGCTCGTTTTGTTGATGTATATAAAACCTATATGCACATCTCGGAAGAACGCGCGTTGGATAAGGACGAAAAGAATGAAATGAAGAAATACCAGAAACTCGCTGATATTTATACTCCGCTGTCAAAAGGTCTTTCCAGTGAATTCTGTAACCAATTAGCTTATGATGCGGTTCAGATTCATGGTGGTTCAGGTTTCATGAAAGATTATCCGGTTGAACGTATCTACCGCGATGCCCGTATTACTTCTATTTACGAAGGAACAACCCAGTTGCAGGTTGTGGCAGCCATCCGCGGCGTAACAACAGGCGGTTATTTGGCCCAAATTCGCGAATACGAGGCACAAAAGCTAAATCATGAGTTAGAATATTTACGTCGTACCTTAATTATTTTGACAGATGATTACGAACAGTCAGTAGCCAAAGTAGTTGATAGCAATGATAATGAGTTTATTGATTTTCATGCTCGGCGTCTGGTCGAAATGGCCGGATATATCATTATGAGTTACCTTTTGGTTATCGATGCCAATCGCGATGCCTCATTTACACGTTCAGCCAAGGTCTTCATTAAACTGGCAAAATCACTTGTTAAAGGCCATGCCGAAGTCATCAGAACATCCATTGTCGAAGATTTAGCTTCGTATAAAATAGAGATGGAATAGATATTCAAATCAATTGATTCAAAATTATACAAGAGCCGGTTCGTTGAAGGATCGGCTCTTGTTGTTATCACATTAAAACCATTTCCTGATATTTTTGAATCTTCAGATTCCAATATTTTACTCCTTAAGGTGGCGTTTGAAATATGAATTGAATCTTCTTTAAAAAAAATATACTTTCTAATCTGTTGAAGGTCAGTTGTCGAGAAATGATTGGACGAAATAGTCAAAAAAAGATTAGAAAAAGATTTGGAAAATTGGATAAATAGGTTCTATATTTGCACCCGCTAAACAGAACGGCAGAGATGCGGGAAGTGAGGCAGGAGTTCACTAAACGGCTGGTATAGAAGGAGGTAAGTCTTGGATAAACTATACTGAACAGTATAATTTAAGTTTATTCAGGAGCAGATGAAATCCTGATAGATGTAACGTCAGGTTTTTAGAAGAGAGCGAAAAAAAACTGAGAAAAAACTTTAGAAGATTTTTGGAAGATAAGAAAAGGCGATTACCTTTGCAGCCGCAAAAACAAAAGAGCGAGTTCACTGAAAGTACTGGGAGGGAAGAGAAGTTAATGTTACCGAGGATTAACGAATCACAGGAAGTCAGCAAAGACGGGAGATTCAGGAAGGGGTAATTGAGAAAATAAAATGAAAAAAGTTTAAAAAACTTTTGGAGGATAAAAAAAGCTTCTTAACTTTGCCACCCCGTTTGAGACCGATGGTAAAACGAGAGTTAAAAACGGGAATAGTTCAAAAGATAATGAGTACTGAAACGAAACTTGAAAGCGCTTCGCAAGAGGCAGACCGGAGAGTGAAGATGATGTAAACATGAATAAAGCCGATAGGCGCAGAGTTCATTGAAAATATTGAGAAGGTAAAACAAGGAAGGTTACGCAAGAATTAAATTAGAAGAAGAGTTAACGTCAAAAAGAGCTGGAGAATATTTAAACTTTTTACTTACAACGAAGAGTTTGATCCTGGCTCAGGATGAACGCTAGCGGGAGGCCTAACACATGCAAGTCGAACGGGATTGGTAGCAATACCATGAGAGTGGCGCACGGGTGAGTAACGCGTATGCAACCTGCCTTTAACAGAGGGATAGCCCATAGAAATGTGGATTAATACCTCATAGTCCTGGTGAACTGCATGGTTTACCAGGTAAAGCTGCGGCGGTTAAAGATGGGCATGCGTGACATTAGCTAGTTGGTGAGGTAACGGCTCACCAAGGCAACGATGTCTAGGGGTTCTGAGAGGATGATCCCCCACACTGGTACTGAGACACGGACCAGACTCCTACGGGAGGCAGCAGTGAGGAATATTGGTCAATGGGCGCAAGCCTGAACCAGCCATCCCGCGTGCAGGATGACGGCCCTATGGGTTGTAAACTGCTTTTGTACAGGAAGAAAAATCTCTACGAGTAGAGACCTGCCGGTACTGTACGAATAAGCATCGGCTAACTCCGTGCCAGCAGCCGCGGTAATACGGAGGATGCAAGCGTTATCCGGATTCATTGGGTTTAAAGGGTGCGTAGGCGGTTATTTAAGTCAGTGGTGAAATCCTGTCGCTCAACGATAGAACTGCCATTGATACTGAATAACTTGAGTTCAGTTGAGGTAAGCGGAATGTGTAGTGTAGCGGTGAAATGCTTAGATATTACACAGAACACCGATTGCGAAGGCAGCTTACTAAACTGACACTGACGCTGATGCACGAAAGCGTGGGGATCGAACAGGATTAGATACCCTGGTAGTCCACGCCGTAAACGATGCTCACTCGCTGTATGCGATATACAGTATGCGGCCAAGCGAAAGCATTAAGTGAGCCACCTGGGGAGTACGATCGCAAGGTTGAAACTCAAAGGAATTGACGGGGGCCCGCACAAGCGGAGGAACATGTGGTTTAATTCGATGATACGCGAGGAACCTTACCTGGGCTTAAATGGGGAGTGACAGCTGCCGAAAGGTGGTTTTCTTCGGACACTCTTCAAGGTGCTGCATGGTTGTCGTCAGCTCGTGCCGTGAGGTGTCGGGTTAAGTCCCATAACGAGCGCAACCCTTATCGTTAGTTGCCAGCGGGTCAAGCCGGGGACTCTAGCGAGACTGCCACCGTAAGGTGAGAGGAAGGTGGGGATGACGTCAAATCAGCACGGCCCTTATGTCCAGGGCTACACACGTGTTACAATGGCCAGTACAAAGGGCAGCTACCAGGCAACTGGATGCTAATCTCAAAAGCTGGTCTCAGTTCGGATCGAAGTCTGCAACCCGACTTCGTGAAGCTGGATTCGCTAGTAATCGCGCATCAGCCATGGCGCGGTGAATACGTTCCCGGGCCTTGTACACACCGCCCGTCAAACAATGGAAGCTGGGGGTACCTGAAGTATGTAACCGCAAGGAGCGTCCTAGGGTAAAACTAGTAACTGGTGTTAAGTCGTAACAAGGTAGCCGTACCGGAAGGTGTGGCTGGAACACCTCCTTTCTGGAGCTTACGACGTAACGAGTAATGAGATTCGAGTGCAAACGCCTTGTTTACCTTTTTAAAAATATTAAGCAGAGATTGAAGTTTTGGGAATAAGATCGAAGACTGAAAGACTAAAGACTGAAGAGGGATGCGAACTGCAAGAAGTCAGAAGTCTAACATCTAAAGTCTAAAATCTAAAATCTTGAAAAATGACAGTCTCGTAGCTCAGTTGGTTAGAGCGCTACACTGATAATGTAGAGGTCCCCAGTTCAACTCTGGGCGGGACTACACAAGTAGTTCCAAGTTTAAAGTTCAAAGTTCCAAGTCAAAAATTTGAAACATGGAACCTGGAACTTGAAACGAAGATTCGGGGGATTAGCTCAGCTGGCTAGAGCACCTGCCTTGCACGCAGGGGGTCAAGGGTTCGAATCCCTTATTCTCCACTGAAAAAGAGGGACAGCCCCTCCCAACCTTCCCCAAGGGGAGGAGTAAGAAAGGCAGTAGCGAGATAAGGCAAAACAAAAACAAGTTCTTAAAATTTTGGAATGAAAGGATATGTGACAGGCGCATATAAAACGGTTCGAATCCGGTAATATCCACACAGGAACTTCCTGGTTCCCCTCCTTTGGAGGGGTTAGAGGAGGCAATCCGCAGTTCTTTGACATATTGGGAAGAAATAAATAGAAGTAAAGATAAACCTGTAAGTATAATTATAGAAGAAAGTTAATAAGGGCGTACGGAGGATGCCTAGGCTCTCAGAGACGATGAAGGACGTGATAAGCTGCGATAAGCTTCGGGGAGGTGCAAATAACCTTTGATCCGATGATTTCCGAATGGGACAACCCACCAGCAATGGTATCAGGCAATGCCTGAGGTCAACCCGCTGAACTGAAACATCTAAGTAAGCGGAGGAAAAGAAAACAAAAGTGATTCCCCCAGTAGTGGCGAGCGAACAGGGAACAGCCTAAACCAATGTTGTTTCGGCAATGTTGGGGTTGTAGGGCTGCGATATATGAGTTAATTTGAAGTGGAACGTTTTGGAAAATGCGGCTATATAAGGTGAAAGCCCTGTACACGTAAAGAATTAACAAGTTAGCAGTACCCTGAGTAGGGCGGGACACGAGGAATCCTGTCTGAATCTGCCGGGACCATCCGGTAAGGCTAAATACTCCTGAGAGACCGATAGTGAACTAGTACCGTGAGGGAAAGGTGAAAAGCACCGCGAACAGCGGAGTGAAATAGTACCTGAAACCGTGCGCTTACAAGCTGTAGGAGTCCCTTCGTGGGATGACTGCGTGCCTTTTGCATAATGAGCCTACGAGTTAGTCGTCACTGGCGAGGTTAAGTTTTTAAGAAGCGGAGCCGAAGCGAAAGCGAGTCTGAAAAGGGCGTACAGTCAGTGGCGCTAGACGCGAAACCTTGTGATCTACCCATGGTCAGGTTGAAGTCCCGGTAACACGGGATGGAGGACCGAACCAGTTAACGTTGAAAAGTTCTTGGATGAACTGTGGGTAGGGGTGAAAGGCCAATCAAACTGGGAAATAGCTCGTACTCCCCGAAATGCATTTAGGTGCAGCGTCGGTTACGAGTCTTGCAGAGGTAGAGCTACTGATTGGATGCGAGGGCTTCACCGCCTATCAAATCCAGACAAACTCCGAATGCTGCAAGATGCTTACCGGCAGTGAGGGCGCGGGTGCTAAGGTCCACGTCCAAAAGGGAAAGAACCCAGATCATCAGCTAAGGTCCCCAAGTATATGCTAAGTTGAACTAACGAGGTCTGATTGCTTAGACAGCTAGGATGTTGGCTTGGAAGCAGCCATTCATTTAAAGAGTGCGTAACAGCTCACTAGTCGAGCGATCGGGCATGGATAATAATCGGGCATAAAGCATATCACCGAAGCTATGAATTCTCGTTTTAAACGAGACTGGTAGGGGAGCATTCCAAACCGCGTTGAAGCCGATTCGTAAGGATTTGTGGAGCGTTTGGAAAAGCAAATGTAGGCATAAGTAACGACAAAGGGGGTGGGAAACCCCCTCGCCGATAGACTAAGGTTTCCTGATCAACGTTAATCGGATCAGGGTTAGTCGGGACCTAAGGAAAAGCCGAAAGGCGTATTCGATGGACAATCGGTTAATATTCCGATACTTTTTAATACTGCGATGGGGAGACGGAGTGATGAAAGGTCCGCGTACTGACGGAATAGTACGTTAAAGGGTGTAAGTGATGATACCGGTAGGTAAATCCGCTGGTAGAGCTGAAACCTGACAGTACCGAGAGCTTTCGGGCAATCGGATAGTGACCCTAAGGGCTTCCAAGAAAAACCTCTAAGCGTCAGGTATTAGAAACCCGTACCACAAACCGACACAGGTAGTCAAGGAGAAAATCCTGAGGCGCTCGAGTGATCCATGGCTAAGGAACTAGGCAAAATAGCCCCGTAACTTCGGGAGAAGGGGCGCTGGCGCAAGCCAGCCGCAGAGAAATGGCCCAGGCGACTGTTTATCACAAACACATGGCTATGCTAAATCGGAAGATGATGTATATGGCCTGACACCTGCCCGGTGCCGGAAGGTTAAGAGGGGATGTCATCGCAAGAGAAGCATTGAATTGAAGCCCCGGTAAACGGCGGCCGTAACTATAACGGTCCTAAGGTAGCGAAATTCCTTGTCGGGTAAGTTCCGACCTGCACGAATGGTGTAACGATCTGGGCACTGTCTCAGCCATGAGCTCGGTGAAATTGTAGTCTCGGTGAAGATGCCGAGTACCCGCAACGGGACGGAAAGACCCCGTGCACCTTTACTGCAACTTCGTATTGATCCTGGGTAAGTAATGTGTAGGATAGGACGGAGGCTATGAAGCGGGTTCGCCAGGACTTGTGGAGCCATCCTTGAAATACGTCCCTTTGCTTATCTGGGACCTAACCCCTGAAAGGGGGGACAATGCGTGGTGGGTAGTTTGACTGGGGTGGTCGCCTCCAAAAGAGTAACGGAGGCTTCCAAAGGTTCCCTCATGGCGATTGGTAACCGCCAGTAGAGTGCAATGGCACAAGGGAGCTTGACTGTGAGACAGACAAGTCGATCAGGTACGAAAGTAGGGCATAGTGATCCGGTGGTTCCGCGTGGAAGGGCCATCGCTCAAAGGATAAAAGGTACGCCGGGGATAACAGGCTGATCATTCCCAAGAGCTCATATCGACGGAATGGTTTGGCACCTCGATGTCGGCTCGTCACATCCTGGGGCTGGAGAAGGTCCCAAGGGTTGGGCTGTTCGCCCATTAAAGTGGCACGCGAGCTGGGTTCAGAACGTCGTGAGACAGTTCGGTCCCTATCTGTTGTGGGCGTTGGAAATTTGAGAGGACCTGCTGCTAGTACGAGAGGACCGCGGTGGACATACCACTGGTGAATCTGTTGTGGCGCCAGCTGCATTGCAGAGTAGCTACGTATGGACGAGATAAGCGCTGAAAGCATCTAAGCGCGAAGCTTACCTCAAGATGAGATTTCCTTTGAGGGTCGTCGTAGACCACGACGTTGATAGGCTACAGGTGTAAAGGCGGTGACGTCAAAGCCGAGTAGTACTAATTGCCCGAAGACTTTCGCTAGTATTTGCAGGTTTATTGAATAACTTCTGTTTATTCCCGGTATGTTTAAAATATTTTGGTGTTGCAAAGCGTAAGCCACCATGAAAGCTTAAGGTGACTATTGCGGTGGGGTTCCACCTCTTCCCATTCCGAACAGAGAAGTTAAGACCACCAGCGCCGATGGTACTGCATTTAGTTGTGGGAGAGTAGGTCGTCGCCATTTTTTACCAGCCTTCGGTTCTTTAGTGAGCCGAAGGCTTTTTTATTTTATTAATGTTAAAATGTTTTAGAATATCATTAGTGTCCGGTAAAAAATAAGAGATTCTTCGCTTCTTTCAGAATGACAAACACTTATTGGCATGTAGAGATTAGTGTGGTTAGCTTGCGGCGTAGCCGCAAGCTAACCACACTATAAAAACTGAAATTGTTGTCATTCTAAGCGTAACGAAGTGAAGCGATGATTCTGGAATCTGTAAAATGAGCGTTACCGAATAATAGTGTTAAAGTATTTGCATTTATTTTTCTAGTTTAGCTGTTCTCTTAAAAACGTCAGAAAACTGAAAGTTATATCTTGACTATGGCTTGGATTTATCTTTTAATAGCTGGTATTCTGGAAGTAGTTTGGGCTATTGGTATGAAATATTCGGAAGGCTGGACTAAACTGTATCCAAGTATATTTACAATTGTTTCAATGGTTATTGGTTTTTACTTTCTCTCACTTTCGGTAAAAACATTGCCCTTGGGTACTGCTTATGCAGTCTGGACTGGAATTGGGACTATTGGTACGGTTATTTTCGGGATTATTTTCTTTAATGAACCATTTGATGTGATTAGAGCAGTTTGTATCCTTTTTATTGTGATTGGCATTGTTGGCCTGAAACTTTTTCACAACGCCTAACCTTCTTTTGAGGTTTATTATCAGCTAGAGATAATACCCATTTTTTTCATCAGGAAGGTAGCATTCATAGTTTTTGTGACACCGTCGGTTAACTTATAACTGAAACTTAAGTCGTTTTCGTTTAAGTCTATTTCAAAACATTTAGTTGTTATACCGGTATAGGTGGTTTCAAGTTGAGTAAGGCCGAGATCGTGTGTGGCTACAATTCCATGAGTTTTAAGCGCAATAAGCTGTTTAATCAGTTCTTTTGATCCGTTTAGTTTGTCAATAGAATTGGTTCCTTTTAGCATTTCGTCGATGATTACAAATAGTTTTTCTCCATTTTTCAAATGCATCAATATAGATTGAAGCCTCAAAAGTTCAGCATAAAAGTACGATTCGTCGTTAATCAGATTGTCTGACGTCCTCATGTTTGTATAGACACGAATCGGGCTGAAATTAAAACTTTCAGCATAAACTTTACAACCGTTTGATGCGAGTATTAAGTTGACTCCAATAGTTCGGAGAAACGTGCTTTTCCCCGCCATATTTGCTCCAGTTATTATGATGATTTGATCAGTCGGGTTCATCAAAAGATCGTTTTTAACGCAACGGGTTTCGTCAATTAGCGGATGTCCAACATTTATCGTACTCAACTGAAATTCTTCTTTTGATACAGTAGGAGTTACCCATTTCGGATGATTGTAGTTTAAATTTGAAAGACTGATAAGCGCATCAAATTCAGCAATTACCTCGAACCAAAGAGGCAATTGTGCTGCATATTTTTTCTGCCACTCGTTTAATCTAACGATACATTTTATATCCCACAGGAATATGGAATCAAGAATAAAACCGATCAATATATTCTTGCTATAGTCAAATTGATTGAGCAGTTTCTCCAATTCAGAGGTAATTAAGCTGGCGGGCTTTCCGCTGTACCGAAGTTTTGCTTTTAGCTCATTCAGGTAGCTATCCTCAGTTGAGAGGTTCTCGATATGGCGAAGCATTTTTGTATACTGGTTCAATAGTTTTCTTTGATTTTCGAATTGGCTGTGAAATTTAAAGATGGTTTTGATATTTATACCCAAAATGATCAATTGAGCGAGAATAGCTAATTTGTAAAATGAAAACGGGTCAATACCGATCACATTAATAAAAATCAGAAATAGAGTGACGGGAGGTAAGCCGATTACCAGATATTTGAGTATTTCAGCTTTTTTAAGTGGGGTTGAAACTTGTATAATGTTGTTAAACTGGTTTTGATTTTCAGTCTCTTCTTTTGGGTTTTTGCTGGCGAGAAAGTCTTGTCTCCAGTCCAATTTGTCCGCTAATTCCTGAATGGCAACCTGCTTCATCATAATTTCCTCGCGACTTCTTTGGGTTAGGTTTAAATGGGCAGAAAGGCGCTTTTTTCCCTGAAATGTTACTGTGCGGTTGAGAAATTGAAAGAGTGAGCCTTTCCCATACAGGTCCAAATCGAAGCTGTAATCGTGTTGCGGATCTATAAATTCGGTTCCGGAGTCAAATGCCTGAAAATCCCGGTTTAGAGCCCTCGCTTCGTTCTTATTGATTGTTACAAGGTTATGGCGAAATTGAAGTTCCATTTCTGTTTTGATATATTTTTTTACCAAAGTCAGAAAAAGGGAAAGGAGGACGATAATAGAACAAATTGCCAATCCTGTACTAATTGGAAACAGAAAATAGACAGCCGGAAATATGGATATAAAACTGAATAATCTGAAAAGAGAAAGAATCTTCAGCTGTTTATTTTTTGACAGAGTTATAGTTTGAAAGCGTTCTGTGCGCTCGTTATACAATTTCAAAAGATCAGTATTCATTCTTTTTTTTGATAACTAGTCTGAAAAATTACGATTTATTACATATAAAAATGCCTAAAGTATTTTATTAATAACTTCAGGCACTTCTAATTTCAGGCATTTCGAACTTTATTTATTCAATATTTGCCAGATTTTATCTTTCAACTGGATTATCCCATGATTGGTTACCGACGAGATAAATAAATGAGGAATATCTTTTAGTTCCTCACTGATTTCTTTTTTGAGTTCATCGTCGAGAAAATCACTTTTGCTAATTACAAGGAAACGATCTTTGTCAAGTAACTCTGGGTTATACTCTTCCAATTCGTTTAGAAGAATGTTGTATTCTTTTCGGTAATCTTTAGAATCAGCGGGAACCATGAATAGCAGCATGGAATTTCGTTCAATGTGGCGCAAAAAACGGAGTCCGAGCCCTTTCCCTTCGTGTGCACCCTCGATGATGCCTGGAATGTCGGCCATAACAAACGATAGGTTGTCGCGGTAGGCTACAATTCCAAGATTGGGAACCAGCGTTGTGAAAGGATAATCGCCAATTTTTGGCTTTGCGGCAGAAACAACAGAAAGCAATGTCGATTTACCTGCACTGGGGAAACCAACCAATCCGACGTCGGCCAGGATTTTTAATTCGAGCGTAAACCAACCTTCAGTGAAAGGTTCGCCAGGTTGTGCAAATCGCGGAGCTTGCATGGTAGCCGATTTGAAATTAGTATTTCCCAATCCGCCGCGACCGCCTTTTACCAATATTTTTGTTTCCTGATCTTCAGTTATTTCAAAGAGTGGTTCTCCTGTTTCGGCATCTTTGGCAATAGTACCAAGTGGAACATCCAGAATAACATCGTTGCCATTAGCTCCGGTCGAATTCATTTTACTTCCCGATTCACCATGCCCGGCATATATATGTCGCTGATATTTCAAATGAAGTAAGGTCCACATCTGGGCATTTCCTCTCAGAATTACGTGTCCGCCACGACCACCATCGCCGCCATCGGGGCCACCCTTGGGTTCGCCTTTTTCTCTGCGAAAATGAGCTGATCCGGGACCACCATTTCCTGAACGGGCATATATTTTAACGTAATCGACAAAGTTTGTTTCGGCCATTCTTAGTGAATTTCAGGTTGAAAATTAGTAACTGAAATTATAATAAAAAAAGACGAGCGGACAAATTCCACTCGTCTTTTTTTATTATAATTTACGATTAAAGAGTTGCTACCATTAAGGTATTAACTGCATTGCTTAAGCGTTTTGCAATGTCATCGATGCTTCCCATCCCATTGATAGAAAAGTACTTGTTCTGTTCTGAATAATAGTCTTTCAATGGCATAGTTTTTTTGTTGTATTCCAGGATACGGTTTTCAATAATAGAAACATCCTGGTCATCAGGGCGACCTGATGTTTTTCCACGGCTTAGTAACCGTTTAATCAGTTCTTCTTTTTCTACTTCCAGACTTAGCATTCCTGAAACAGGAGATGCATGTTGATCTAAAAGTTCGTCGAGAGCTTTGGCTTGTTCAACTGTTCGCGGAAATCCATCGAAAATAAATCCTTTTGCATCTTTGTTTTCCTGAAGCTTCAATTTAATCATACTAATGACGATTGAATCAGGTACAAGAAAACCTTTGTCCATAAAGCTTTTGGCTTCGAGGCCAAGAGAAGTTTCGGCTGCGATTTGGCTACGCAGTATATCACCTGTAGAAAGGTGAATAAGTTTGTAGGTGTCGGTCAGGAAATCGGCCTGCGTTCCTTTGCCGGCTCCCGGAGGACCAAATAATACGAGGTTTAACATTTTGAATAAGGTTACTTTTTTTCGGTTACTTTATAAATGTCAATCAAATTACGTCCTCTACCATCATAATCTAATCCGTACCCTACAATAAAGTCATTCGGAATTTCTAGTCCGATGTAGTCGAGTTGCACTTTAACCTGAAGGGCGTCTGGTTTAAGCAGTAGAGTAGCAATTTTGATTTCTGCTGGGTTCTTCGCCTCAATTTGTTTAATAGTGTCAGTAATTGTGATTCCTGAATCAACAATATCTTCCAATACAATTACAGTTCTTCCGGTTAAGTCTTCGTTAAGTCCTATTAGTTGTTTAACATTACCTGTTGTATGAATTCCTGAATACGAAGCAAGTTTGATGAACGAAATTTCGGCGTCGAGCAATGAAATACGTTTAAAGATTTCGGCCGCAAACATGAACGATCCATTTAAAATACAAAGAAATAAAGGGTTTTTCCCTTTAAAATCGGCATTCATTTTTTCTGCCATCTTTTCAACGACTGATCTAATCTTTTCATAAGTAATGAAAAGTTCAAACTCTTTGTCATGTATTTTTACATTCTTCATAACAGGTAATTTGATGTCAATTTGGTTTTTCTGATTTATTTTCGATTATTTTTGGCTTGAAAATTAAGCGACAAAGTAACAAAACTAATTTCTATTGGAAAAATTAAATTCTGAAAAATGGAACCAAGAGTAAGTATTATAATGGGGAGTACATCGGATTTAAATGTGATGGAAGCAGCAGCTAAAGTGTTGGATGAGTTTGAAATACCATTTGAAATCAATGCTTTATCGGCTCATCGCACTCCGGAAGCTGTCGAAAAATTTGCCCGGGGCGCAAAAGCTCGTGGCATTCAGGTTATTATTGCAGCAGCAGGAATGGCTGCTCATTTGCCTGGAGTAATTGCAGCTATGACAACTTTGCCAGTGATTGGCGTTCCGATTAATGCTTCGTTAAATGGTTTGGATTCGCTATTAGCTATAGTACAAATGCCTCCTGGAATTCCGGTAGCTACTGTTGCCGTAAATGGCGCTCAAAATGCAGGAATACTTGCAGTTCAGATGATTGCACTCTCAGATACTGAAATTGCTTCGAAGCTCGAAGCTTTTAAAGTTAATTTGAAATCGAAAATTGAAAAGGCAAATAAAGACCTTTCTGAAGTGAAATTTAAGTTTAAAACCAATTAGATTTGGCTTATTGACAGAATATTTGTAAATTTCAGATATAATTGAATTCCTGATTTTTTATCAGGAATTTTTTTTACCCCAATGTTATGAAATTGTTACCGACATTTGTTACTCTATTATTTTGTTTTTGTTTTGTCCCTACTGCCGGACAAGATTATTTTGTTTCTGACTCCAGAACCCAGGCTTTGGCCAACGCTTCAACTGCAATGTCGGGTTGTTGGTCGGTGTCAGAGAATCAAGCTGGTCTTGCCAGTGTTCAAGAGGCTGTGTTAGCAGGTTTTTTTCAAAATAGATTCTTAGTAAAAGAGCTCTCTACTGGTACTGGTATTTTTGTACTTCCCATTCAAACTTCTGTTTTTGCGGTTTCGTTTTCGCAGTTTGGTCATGTTCCCTTTCGTCATAATAAAATTGGTATAGCTTATGCAAGATTGTTGACCAGTCATATTCGGCTAGGTTTTCAGTTTAGCAGATATAGTATTTATTTGGCAGAAAATAATAGTTCTGAGATCTCTTATGGATTGGAAATTGGTTCCCAGTATGTGTTCTCCGAAAAATTTACAATTGGAGCGCATATTGTGAATCCTTATCAAACGAAAATTAGGCTTGCATCAGAAACTTATCGATATCCTTCGCTGATATCACTGGGTACTTATTTTAGGGTTTCACAAGAGTTTAGTTGGGTTACAGCTATAAACCATGATTTAGAAAAGCATTTGACTCTGAAAACGGGGTTTGAATACAATATTCGTGATCGCTTGTTTATCCGTACTGGTATTTGTGGAAATCCTTATCAATTGTCAGCCGGATTTGGATTTAAGGTTAACAAAACGTCAATTGATTTTGCAACCAGTTATAACCAATATCTGGGAAATTCACCTTCTGTTTCAATTCAATATCAATTTTGATGGTGCGTTTATTTATATTAATCAGTCTCTTTGGAATAGTGATTTTAGGCAAGGCACAAAATTCCAAAATCAGCGAATCGGTTGAAGATTTGCTGGAAGCAACAGGTGAAACAATGAGTGATGATTCGGATATTCAGGAAATACTTGATGATTGGGAAGATTTGCAGAAAAAACCGCTAAACCTGAATTCTGCTACGAATGACGATTTTATGCGTCTGCATTTGCTGTCTGATGTGCAGATTAATAATCTGATCGCTTACCGAAAAAAAACAGGAACCATTTACAGTATATATGAGTTATTGGCTGTCGAAGGGCTTAACCAGGATATTCTTCAGCGAATTGAACCTTTCCTGACTTTTGAAGATTCAAGTAATCAGATAGTTAATGGCCGGAAATCAACAGATGTTTTAATGAGAACGACCCGTACTTTAAATGGTTCGGATAATGCTGCCCAGAGTAAATATGAAGGTTCGCCTCAAAAATTATATTTTCGGATGAAACATGTTTCATCGAAGGTTGAATATGGTTTTGTGGCAGAAAAAGATCCGGGAGAAGCGTTTTTTAGAAAATCAAACAAACAGGGATTCGATTACAACAGCGGATTTGCCAATTTTGGATTGAATCGTAATATCAGAGTTTTTGTTGGAGATTATACTGTTCGTTTTGGGCAGGGATTGGTTGCATGGCAGGGTTTTTCGATGGGTAAGTCGGCTGAAACAACGCAAGTATTCAGATCGGCGCAGGGAATTCGCCCATATACCTCAACTGACGAGAACCAATTTTTTCGTGGTCTGGCGGCTCAGTTTAAGTATCTGAATTTTACTGCTTCGCCTTTTGTTTCTTTACACAAGATGGATGCAAGTTTAGATACAATTGAAGGCGCCAGATATTTTGGGGCGCTTCAAACTAGTGGGTATCATCGTACAGGGACTGAAGTTGGAAATGAAAAATCACTTACACAATTTTCTACAGGTACCCATTTGATGTTCGAATCAGGTAACTGGGCTGTTGGAGGAACAATTTCTTTTACCAGGTTCAATGCTTTTATGAATAGGAGCGATGAACCGTATAATCAATTCCTTCCTGAAGGTAAAAACAGCTTTGTTGGAGGAATTGACTGGAAAGGTTCGCTTAAAAAGACTTTTATTTTTGGAGAATGCGCAATCAGCCCCAATAACGGCAGAGCGTTAGTATCCGGAGTAATGTTGAATCCAGCTTCGAATGCCGAATTATCATTGGTATACCGCAACATCAACAAAACTTATTTCAGCTATTTTGCCAATGTTTTCACCGAATCGTCGCGCGTAAACGACGAACACGCGATCTATTTAGGTTTTAAAATTTATCCTGTATCCCGGGTAATATTTCAGGCTTACGCCGATTTTTTCCGGTTTAAATGGATAAAATATACGACGGCTGCACCAAGCGATGGTACCGAATTCTTTGCTCAACTCATGTACATCCCTTCACAAAAAACAAATTTTTATCTACGGTTTTTTCAGGAAGAGAAAGGGCAGCGGATCACTGAAGGCGCGAAAAAATTTAATGTGCCTCAACTAATTAATCGTCTTAGAATGAATTATGTTTATAATGTTAGCAAAGAAGTATGTTTAAGAGGAAGAATGGAACTTTCGTATTATTCTAAACAAATTGCAGAGAAAGGGTTCCTGGTTTTTCAGGATGTTGTTTTTCACCCTGAAGGCAGGACGCATTCATTGAACGGACGTTTAGCTTATTATTCGACTGATGGATATAATTCGAGACTTTACGCTTATGAGAACGATCTGCTTTATTCGTTTGCTGTTCCAGCGTTATATAATAAAGGCATACGTTCGTATTTAAATGTGCAAAAAGATTTTGGGAAGAAAATTACTGCATGGATTAAACTGGCATCGACATTTCAATTGGAGAATAAAGAGCAGGAAGGATTATCTGGAAACTCCATTAAAGCAGAGCTTAAGTTACAAATAAGGTATCGTTTCTAATGTTTAATCTCAATTACTATATTTGCAGCTCAAAATAACAGGAATAGGGATGGTTTATTCAATTAATTTCGACGATATTCGCCCTTTCGAGGATTCAGAAGTCAATCACAACTTGAGGTTGTTGCTTGAAGATAAACAATTTGAAGGCATTCTTCAGTTTGTTTTTCAGGACAAAGAACGGATTGAGCAGATTAAATTTGCATTAAGCAATATTCACTCGGTTAAAGAACTTCAGCTTGGATTTATGTATAAGCTGATTGAAGACCTGATAATAAATAGATCGACTGACGGATTAATGGTAAGCGGATTGGATAATCTTGATAAAAAGACCAGTTATCTTTTTATTTCCAATCATCGCGATATTGTGCTCGACTCGGCTTTAATGAATTACCTGATAGCCAGGGAAGGAATGAATACTACTGAAATTGCCATTGGTAATAATTTGTTAATCGAAAATTGGATTGACATTATAGTAAAACTTAACCGGGCATTTGTTGTTCGCCGAAATTTACCGGTTCGCGAGTTGTTCGTAGCTTCCAAAAAACTTTCAGAATACATCAGGCGCGATATTACGGTAAAAAAATCGTCGGTTTGGATTGCTCAGCGTGAAGGTCGAACAAAAGACGGTAGCGATAAAACTCAGATTGCATTGCTTAAAATGCTTAATTTAAGTAATGTTAAGGAGTTAGGAGAGGGCTTTAAGGAACTTAGAATTGTTCCCTTATCAATATCTTATGAGATTGAACCATGTGGATTTTCTAAAGTTTATGAAATTTACAAAAAGAAAACTGAAGGATACGAAAAAACACAGGAAGACGATTTGAGGAGCATGGGCGAAGGCCTTATTCGTCCAAAAGGAAGAGTCCATTTTGGTTTTGGCCAGCCAATAAACATGCAAATCGATTTAATTGATCAATCAGTGCCAGTTCCAAATCAAATTGAAAAAATTGCAGAAATTATTGACCAACAGATATATTCCAGCTTTAAACTTTGGCCAAATAATTATATAGCTGAAGATATTCTGAATAATTCGAATGCCAATAAATCTGAATATTCCGACGAGCAATTTGAAAAATTTGATACCATGCTAACCGAAGCCGTTGACACTATTCCAGGTGATAAGGATGTGATTCGTGAGATGTTTCTTCAAATGTATGTAAATCCTATTATTAATAAAAGAAATACTCAAGTCTGAAATAATGATTGACGGTGTACGTGGTATTATTTGGGATTGGAACGGAACGTTGCTCGATGATGCAATGCTGGCTGTTTCGACCATGAACCAGATACTTGAAAAACGAGGTATGGCTTTACTCTCGGTTGATACTTATAAATCGGTTTTTACTTTTCCTGTAATAAAGTATTATCAAAGGATAGGGTTTGATTTTCAGCGCGAGCCATTTGAGATTCCGGCCAGTGAGTTTATCGATTTGTACAATAGTAAAGTTGATAAGTGTCGGTTGCACAATGATACCGTTCGGATATTAAGCGCTTTTCAGTCTCGTAGAATGCGGCAGTTCATCCTGTCTGCAATGGAACAGACTGTTCTTGACCAATGTTTGCTTAATTACAAGATCGATCATTTTTTTGAATATGCTTTGGGCCTTGATAATATTTATGCAGCTTCAAAAATAGAAAATGGTCGCAGGTTAATCGCACAACAAAATTTGAAGGCCAGCCAATTGGTGCTGATTGGCGATACGGTTCACGACTTTGAAGTGGCTACAGAGTTAGGCTGCTCGTGTATTTTAGTAGCCGATGGACATCAGTCGAAGGGGGTATTACAGGAAACTGGTGCTAAGGTTCTCGATTCTATTTCCCAGCTTCTTAATTAGTTTAAAATCAGTCCGATTTATCTTATGAGCAACGAACGAATTCCGGTCACCATTATTACCGGTTTTTTAGGCGCTGGCAAAACAAACCTTCTGAATAATTTGCTTGTTAAGCATCCTGAAGAGCGATTCGCCATAATCGAAAATGAGTTCGGAGAAACTGGCATCGACGGAGGGTTAATTAAGTCGACATCTGAAGCTATTTTTGAGCTGAACAATGGTTGTATTTGTTGCTCACTTGGAGACGATTTTTTACAAACGCTTGAATCGTTGCTTGGTAGTTCATTCCAGTTTGATCATTTATTGATTGAAACAACCGGCATTGCTGATCCTTCAGCTATTGTTGATGCTTTTGTTTCAGGAGAAAGTATTCAGCAACGGTTTATGATTGATAGCGTAGTGTGCGTCGTTGATGCCGTGAATTTTGAGGATTTATACAGAAGCCAACCAGAAGTGAGCTTGCAGCTTGCTTTAGCCGATTTAGTTTTAGTAAATAAAACTGATTGTGTTGGTTCAACATATCTTCATCATTTGGAGAAAATCATTAAGCCAGTCAATCGGATGGTCCGAATTGGTTATACGAGCTTTGGGAATGTTAATGAAATTGATGTTTTAGATACAAATTCATTTTCTGGAGAATCGATTAAAAAGTCGGCATTGTCGTTTTGCAGCCTCGATTTGAATGCGTTAAAGAGTGTTGGCAACAAATCGTTTATACATAATCCTTTAGTCGATAATGTTAACAAACACGGCATTGTTTCTATCGGATTTACTTTTGCCGGAAGTTTTGATGTGAACAGATTTGGACTATGGATGCAGAATTACCTGTATTTCAACCGGGAGGAGATTTTTCGTGTGAAAGGGATTGTGAGTTTTGAAGGTACTGACGACCAGTTTATTTTCCACGCAGTCCGAAGCTCGTTTATGTTTGAGGTAGGTAAACCGTGGGGCGCCGAACCCCGGTTTAGCAGGCTGGTTTTTATTGGTAAGAATTTGTCGGGAGTCGAGTTGGAAGCAAACCTACTGCAATTAATGGCTAAGTCATAGTTTATTTGCTGGTGCAGTTTTGTAAGGATCGGATATCTTATCCTGCAACTTGAATCTAACCTGCTTCAACTGTTGGCTATATAGTGCTTTGATTTAGTTTTTTGGCATTATAATTTATTGTCTGTTGAAAACTGACTAATATCTATTTGTTATTCTTTTAAATCATCTTTTGATTAATTGTTATTTTCAGGCGAGTTTTGAGAAACGACTGCTAATTATTTTGAAATAACTAAATCACAAATCAAAAGAAAATCAAACATGGCACGACGAATCATTGGTATTCACGAAAAATTGCCGGTATTGGAAAGCTTACCTCTTAGTTTCCAACATTTAACGGCAATGTTTGGAGCAACAATTCTTGTTCCTATCTTATTGGGAGTCGATCCGGCTATTGCATTGTTAATGAATGGTATCGGGACACTTATCTACTCATGGGTAACAAAAAGTGGTATTCCGGCTTATCTCGGATCGAGCTTTGCATTTATTGCTCCTTCATTACTTGTAATTGGTACTTATGGAGGTTTTGCTCATGCTCAAGCTGGGTATATTTTCTTTGGGCTATTTTTTGTAGCCATTTCGTTTGTTGTAAAATACTGGGGCATTAAATGGATTGATGTTGTAATGCCGCCGGCAGTTATGGGCGCTGTTGTGGCAATCATTGGGCTTGAACTTGCGCCAGTAGCAGCACAACAAGCTGGTTTAGCCCCCTGGTCAACAAATGTAGGCCAAACTGTTCAACCATTTGTAATGAATTCCAATACAGTAATCGTTTCGATGTTTACTTTAATTATTGGTATTGCTGGCTCTGTACTTTTCCGTGGTTTTATGCAGGTTATACCTATTTTGTTTGCTGTTGTTGCTGGTTATTTATTGGCTTTAGCTATGGGAATGGTTGATACAACTGCTATTGCCAATGCGGCTTGGTTTGCCTTCCCAAAATTCCAAACTCCGGTTTTTGATATAAATGCAATTATTATCATTGCTCCCGCCTGCATTGTAGTTTTAGCTGAGCATATCAGTCACCTTATTGTTACCGGGAAAATTACTGAGTCAGACTTAATGGAAAATCCGGGATTACATCGTTCGTTGCTTGGTGATGGACTTAGTAACGTGCTTTCGGGTTTTGCCGGTTCGCCTCCAAACACTACTTATGGCGAAAATATTGGTGTAATGGCGATTACCCGCGTTTATTCTGTTTGGATCATTCGCGGAGCTGCATTGCTGGCTATTGCATTTTCGTTGATCGGGAAAGTTTCTGCAGCTATTTCAACAATTCCGGGTGCCGTTATGGGCGGAATTACTATGTTGCTTTATGGCGTAATTGCTGTTCAGGGTTTCCGTATGTTTGTTGAACAAAAAGTAGATTTCAGCAAAAACAGTAATATGGTGCTGGGAGCTGTTACATTCGTTGTTGGCGTTAGCGGAGCCAGCATCAATATAGGTTCAGTTCAACTGAAAGGTATGGCTTTTGCCGCAATAGTTGGAGTGGTTTTATCCTTGATTTTTTGGATACTCCGAAAAGTAAAAGTGATGAATAAAGAAGTATGATTTAGTGTTCAGTGTTCAGTCGCAGTGTTCAGTCGCAGTGTTCAGTCTCAATGTGCAAGTTTATTATTGCCAACTGAGACTGAATACTGAGACTCTGAATCTTATTTTGCAGGAGTGACCACAATGTTGCGGTATTCTGCCGGACGATGATCGCCCTGAAGCATGATAGGACCAGGTTCTCCTTCTTTACTGTCGATAGCCCCTCCTGTAATTCCAGGGATAATCTGATCAGCAATAATGGTTTTACCATTAGCTACAATTGTAACTCTGCGCCCAATCAGCGTAATATCGTATGTTTGCCATTCGTTTGGCGACTTAGCCACATTTTCATTGGGTGTGAGGAAACCATAAATTCCACCAAGATAAATCGATGCTGGCTCTTTTCCTTTACTGTCTTCTATCTGAACTTCGTAGCGTCCTCTCAGGTAAACTCCGGTATTTCCACCTTCAGGATACTTAAATTCAATATGAAGCTTAAAGTCATTGAATTTCTGATTGGTAATCAGGTTACTTCCTGGTTTTGGGTTTTTTAGGATTCCATTTTCTGCAACCCATTGATTTTCCTGTTGCTGAGAGTGCCAGTTGTCAAGATTTTTACCGTTGAACAATGTTATTGGTTTGTCCCATTCCGGTGCTGTAGTTCTTTTTAGCAGAGGCGCTCTTACTCCGATAAAAGAATATTTGGCGCCTGAGCAACTGGTGATTACTCCTTTTAATTGATCATTTTCCAAGGTTCCTTCAAAAACCATGTCGTTATCAGAATTATCCCATTGAGGCGGAATACTGAATGAAACTTTTCCGTCCTTAAAGTTAATTTTCGAAATAGGACGTGCGCTTCCGGCATCGCCCACGAAATAGCCAACCAACGTTTTAAATCCCGAAAGTTTTACTTCAAGCCATGAGGGAACGCTTTGTTTTTCGCTTTGAACAGTAAGGTCCCAACGTCCAATAATTGGTTGTTCTCCGGAAGTTGAATTACCGCATTGCGATTGGATTGGCATCGTCATGAGCAGTAATATAGCAAACAACGAAAGTGATACTCCATTGAGTAATAGAGAAAACTTATAATTTTTCATAATGTATAAATTTGAAATAAATGAATATCAAAAGTACTTTTTTTCTGGTTTTTATTATTTCAGAAGGGCGAATAAAACAATAAATCAGTATTAGTTCTCGGTTTTTTATAAAAAAACAAATCATTGGTGTCCGGTTGAAATTTTCATAGTTATCCGTAACCTAATAATATAAAGGCATTTCAGAAGATAACGCCACTATGTGGCTTACATTTTCGTCTTGCCAATTTTCTACAAAGATTAAACAGCTACTCTGCTAACTTCATAGCAATACGATTGCTAAATCTTTGTAGTACAACAACATCTGACAAAAAAACACGGAGCAACGTAATTGCGACATCTTGTAATACCCCAGTTTTACCGGACAATAGTGAAAACAAATAGAAGAATTTAATAAACCCTGGTTCTTATGTCGCGGATATAAAGCTGTAAGCTTGTTTTGCCCCGAAACTCGTTTTCTGTTATCGAGTAACAAATATCAAACGGCATTCCCTGGTTAATAGCGTCGAAGTGTTGCGATTGGTTGAAAGCAATCCCTGAAAATTGAGCAGAAGTACTTGTTGGCTCAATCAAATCAAGTTTTAAATGTTCCAGGTTTTTGCCAACCGGACGGCTTGTTCCGCTATCCAAAACATTTTCGGTAACAAAAACCGGCATCATATTGTGTGGTCCGAATGGTGCAAATTGTTTAAGTATCCTGAAAAATTTAGGTGTAATATCCGAAAGATAAATCTTGGCATCAATGTCAATCGATTCTACCTGTTGCTGATTGGTGATTTGTTTGGTGACAATTTCCTCGAACCTGCGTGAAAATTCGTAAATATTCTCAATTTTCATGGTCAGGCCGGCTGCATACATGTGTCCACCATACGATTCGAGCAGATCGCTGCATGCACCTATTGCTTCGTATAAATCGAAATCCCGGATTGAACGGGCCGATCCGGTAGCCAACCCGTTTGACTCGGTAAGGACGACGGTTGGTCTGTAGAAATACTCAGTAAGGCGTGAAGCGACAATGCCAACAACCCCTTTATGCCAATCGCGGTTGTATATAACTGTAGCATTTTTCGATTCATGTTCCGGATCGCGTTTAATCATTTCCAGCGCTTCCTGGGTGATGTCGCGGTCGAGTGTCTTACGTATCTCGTTGTACGAGTTTATCTCGTCGCCTAAAAGTAAAGCTTCTTCTTCGTTTGTAGCGGTTAAAATTGCAACCGATTTTTTGCCATGTTCAATTCTACCCGAAGCATTTAGCCTTGGCCCAATTTTAAATACAATGTCGCTAACCGATTTTTCTTCGGTATTTAACCCCGAAAATTGCATAATGGTCTTAAGCCCTATGCTGGGAGATGTATTTAGTTTCTTGAGCCCAAAGTGAGCCAGTACCCTGTTTTCACCAGTAAGCGGAACTATATCCGAAGCAATACTTACTACAAGTAAATCGAGCAACTCGGTTAATTCAGAAAACGGAATATTATTTCGTTTAGAAAAAGCCTGGAGTAGTTTAAAACCTACACCACAACCTGAGAGTTCTTTGTATGGATATGGACAGTCGGACCTTTTGGGATCTAATACAGCTACAGCATTTGGTATAGAATCACCAGGATTATGATGGTCGCAAATAATAAATTCGATACCCAAATCTTTGGCCATTTGGATTTTCTCAACAGCCTTAATTCCACAATCAAGAACAATCACAAGGCTTATTTTTTGCTCGGCGGCATAAAGAATACTGGCTTTCGAAATTCCATAACCTTCAGAGTACCGGTCAGGAATGTAATAATCGAGGTTTTTTAATCGGCTGCGAAGAAATTGATACATCATAGCAACAGAGGTTGTTCCATCAACATCGTAATCGCCATAAATCAAAACTTTTTCCTGATTGTCGATAGCTTTTTCCAAACGTTCTACGGCTTTATCCATGTCTTTCATCAACATCGGATTGTGGAGGTCGCTAAGTTTAGGACGGAAAAAAGCCTGGGCTTCGGCATAGTTTGCAACGCCTCTTTGCGCTAAAAGATTGGCAATTACCATATCAACATTTAACACAACTGATAAATGCTTAATGATATTACTATCGCCTTCATGCTTTAGATTCCAGACTTTATCCATTGGCTTTGCCGCAGAGCAGATTTGGTTTTGTGTAAAAATTTCTCAAAGATAGAAAATGAACTTAGAACTGGAAATTAATTGAAGGACATTAATCCATCTTTTGTTAACAGAATTTCGGTAGTTGCGATGTAATGTTCATCACCTCAAATCCTTAGCTTTTGTTTATAATTTTAACAAATCTGTAATCTTTTTTTCGATATTCAAAAAGCGAAAATGTTGATTTATACTACATAATTGTATAATATTTCAGACACTTTTATAGATTGGTTTGGAATAAAATTTTCTAATGGCAATCAATTCAGAAACTCTAAGTTTTTGGACATGTTCATTATGCAATACTTTACTATCTTTGCTGGAAATTTTCTAAAAATTTTAAAAAGTTCGATAAGATGAGTATAGCTGAATTAAGCGAACAGGAGATTGTGAGACGCAACTCCCTGCAAAAAATGAGAGATATCGGAATTGAACCTTATCCTGCACCCGAATTCCCGGTAAATGTTACCACTCAGGAAATAAAAGACAATTATAACCCTGAATTGAATAACTACCAGAAAGTTGTTGTGGCCGGACGTTTAATGAGCCGCCGGATCATGGGAAAAGCTTCGTTTGCCGAGATTCAGGATTCAACCGGAAGAATTCAGTTATACATCAGTCGCGACGAAATTTGTCCTGAAGAAAACAAAGACTTATACAACGAGTTTTTCAAAAAGCTGCTCGACATTGGCGATATTATTGGAGTAAAAGGATATGCTTTTTTTACGCAGATGGGCGAATTGACCGTTCATGTGAAAGAGATTCGTATGCTGAGTAAGTCGTTGCGCCCGTTACCAATTGTGAAGGAAAAAGATGGGCAAACATTTGATGCAGTAACAGATGCTGAATTTCGTTATCGTCAACGGTATGTCGATTTGATCGTTAATCCGCAGGTAAAAGATACATTCCTGAAAAGGACAAAGATTATCAATACCATGCGCCAGTTCTTTAACGAACAAGGTTACCTCGAAGTTGAAACTCCTATTTTGCAGTCGATTCCGGGAGGAGCAACTGCGCGTCCGTTTATAACACACCATAACGCTTTAAATATTCCGCTATACTTGCGTATTGCCAACGAACTTTACCTGAAGAGGCTTATCGTTGGAGGATTTGATGGTGTGTATGAGTTTGCCAAAGACTTTCGTAACGAAGGAATGGACCGCACACATAATCCTGAATTTACCGTGATGGAGATTTATGTGGCCTATAAAGACTACAAATGGATGATGAACTTTACCGAAGAAATGATTGAACGAGTTGCTTTGGCTTTGCATGGAACAACTGAGGTTCAGTTAGGCGAGAAGTTGATCGATTTTAAGCGTCCATTCAAACGGGTAACCATGTACGAAGCCATCAAAGAACATACAGGTTACGATATTGCCGGAAAAACTGAAGATGAATTGCGCGAAATATGCAAAACGCTGGGCATTGAAACCGACCCAACGATGGGGAAAGGCAAGTTGATAGATGAAATTTTTGGTGAAAAATGTGAGCACAATTATGTGCAGCCAACATTTATTATCGATTACCCGGTTGAGATGTCGCCATTGACCAAAAAACACCGTTCGGTGGAAGGTTTGACCGAACGTTTTGAGCTGATGGTAAACGGGAAGGAATTGGCTAATGCTTATTCCGAGTTGAACGATCCGATAGATCAGCGCGAGCGTTTTGAAGATCAGCTTCGTCTTTCAGAAAAAGGGGACGATGAAGCAATGTTCATCGATCAGGATTTCCTTCGTGCATTGGAATATGGTATGCCGCCAACTTCAGGAATGGGAATTGGTATCGACCGTTTGACTATGTTTATGACCAATAACTTGTCTATTCAGGATGTATTATTTTTCCCTCAGATGAAACCAGAGAAAACTACTGAAGCTGTTGACCCGGATGAAAACTTCCTTGAAATAGGGATTCCGGCAGAATGGATTCCGGTAGTCAGGCAAATAGGGTTAAAAAAAGTTAAAGATTTAAAAGAAATTAAAATCGGGAAGTTTTTTAACGACATTTGTGGATTCAACAAAAAAAATAAACTTGGACTTAATAATCCAACTTTAGAAGAAGTAACTAAGTGGTTGGCTTAAATCAGGTATTTTAATAATGTTTTCAAATTCAAAAATAGCGGTTGTTGGAAGCGGCAGTTGGGCTACAGCATTGGCTAAGATACTTTTACACAATGTTGAAAGCTTGAACTGGTATTTCCGGAATGCGGATAATATTGAACAATTTAAACGCTTTAAGCATAACCCCAGCTATTTGCGTGGTGTTGAATTTGATACTGCGAGGCTTAATTTCTTTACCGACCTGAATAAGGCTATTGCTGATGTTGATATTGTTATTCTGGCAATACCGTCGGCATTCTTGAAAGATGCAATGTCTTCTGTTACAGTGGATTTATCACAAAAATTTGTGGTTTCGGCCATCAAAGGTATTGTTCCGGAAGACAATTTGATTGTTGGACAATATTTGCATCAGTATTTCAATATTCCTTACGAACGGATTGGCGTTATTGCCGGTCCATGTCATGCTGAAGAAGTTGCGTTGGAACGTTTGTCGTATCTGACGATTGCCTGTCCAGATGTTAAAAAAGCCAGGGCATTTGCGTTCCGCCTTGAATGTCCTTACATCCGGACTCATGTTTCCGACGATATTTATGGTACTGAGTATGCATCGGTTTTGAAAAATATTGTTGCCATAGCTTCAGGAATTGTGCATGGATTGCGTTATGGCGATAATTTTCAGGCAGTGTTAATATCGAATGCAATTCAGGAAATCAAGCGTTTTGTTGATAAAGTTCATCCCATTACCCGTGATATTAAAAGTTCTGCATATTTAGGCGATTTATTGGTTACAGCTTATTCTCAGTTTTCTAGAAACCGTACCTTTGGAACAATGATTGGTAAAGGCTATTCGGTTCGTTCGGCTCAACTCGAAATGCACATGGTTGCTGAAGGTTATTACGCAGCTAAATGTATTAAGGAAATCAATGAAGAATTCCGGGTGAATATGCCTATCGCCGAGGCTGTTTATAATATTTTATATGAAAATATTTCACCATCGATCGAGATTCGTTTGTTAACCGAAAACCTTAGATAAAACCCTTATAATTTACAGAAATGGATAAAATTTCTTTAAACTTTAATAAGACTTTTGATTTTATTTCAAAAGCCTCAATTTTCTCATACAAAGATTCGATAGAGAAAAGTAACCTTGCCCTTTTCAATAAAACAGGGAAAGGCAGTGATTTTTTAGGCTGGACGAATTTACCCAGCTCAATTTCTGAAGCAGAATTGGCTGATTACGAATCCACAGCTGCAAAATTAGTTGCTAAAAATATCGATATTTTTGTTGTTATTGGTATTGGTGGTTCATACCTTGGCGCAAAGGCAGTTGTTGATGCGCTTTCTGATAGTTTTGCTCACCTGAAAGAACGTAAAAATCCGTTTATTCTGTTTGCCGGACAGAATATCAGCGAAGATTACCTTTTTGAACTTCGCGAGTTGCTGAAAACAAAAGAATATGCAATGGCTGTCATTTCCAAATCGGGGACAACAACTGAGCCTGCATTGGCTTTCCGTTTGCTGAAACAGGATATCGAAGAAAAATACGGTAAGGCTGAAGCTACTGAACGCATTATCGCAATAACCGATGCCATACGTGGTGCTTTACGTTCGCTGGCAACTACCGAAGGTTACAAAACGTATGTTATTCCTGATGATGTTGGGGGCCGTTATTCAGTGCTTACACCTGTTGGTTTGCTTGCTATTGCCGTAGCTGGCAGTAATATTCGTGCTTTGGTAAAGGGTGCTGTCGATATGCAATTGGCTTCAGGAACAAATGTCCCTTTCGAAGAAAATTTACCGGCACAATATGCTGCTGTGCGCAATGAATTGTACAGGAATGGCAAGAAAATAGAAATCCTTGTAAATTACAATCCCAAACTTCACTTCCTGGCCGAATGGTGGAAACAGTTGTATGGAGAAAGTGAAGGTAAAGATGGTTTAGGTATTTTCCCTGCTGCAGTTGATTTCTCATCTGATTTACATTCAATGGGTCAATATATTCAGGAAGGAGAACGCATGTTGTTCGAAACTGTGCTTTCTGTGGCAAGTACTGATTATGAAGTACGTATTCCGAGTGATTCGGAAGATTTGGATGGCTTAAATTTTCTCGCAGGAAAACGTGTTGATGAAGTGAATAAAATGGCTGAACTAGGAACAGCTATTGCTCACGTTGATGGTGGTGTTCCCAATATTCAGGTTGTACTCCCGAAATTGAATGAATATTACCTTGGGCAGCTGATTTATTTCTTTGAGCTGGCTTGTGGTTTAAGTGGTTATACATTAGGTGTAAACCCATTCGATCAGCCTGGAGTTGAAGCTTATAAAAAGAATATGTTTGCTTTGTTGGAAAAACCGGGATACGAAGAAGCAACAAAAGCGATAAAAAAACGCCTGTAATTCGAAAAACAGCATAATTTTGAAAGAGAAATCTCGCGTTGGGGTTTCTCTTTTCGTTTTATACGGCATTCACAAAACAAGAGTGGAAAGGATACGCTTTCGCTTTATTTGGTACGGTGGCATTTTCAAGTTTATCTGTTTTTAGTAAGGCTTGACTTAATGAAACTACTACTACCCAATTTGGATTGTATTACTTCGCAATTGACTTTCTATTCCTATCGTTTTATACCGGCATCGAGGCCGTCAATAGTACATAGCTTAAAAGGAATTTTTGTTGCAGGAGTTTTACTGATGGCAATGTCTCAGGCAGGAATACTCAACAAAGCTAAAAAGTGATTGGTCAATAGTTGATAATTTTGTCAAAATAGTTGAGACTTATTCCAGGGAAATCGAATTACGTGTAATTGAATTCTGCATAAATTCGAGTATTTCGTCCTTGCTGATTGGCGCTGTTGCTCCTGTTGTTGTTGCAACTTTTGCTCCTGCAGCGTTTCCAAACTTAAGCGCTTCCTCAATCGATTGACCATTCATGTAATAATGAACAAATCCGGCAGAAAAAGCATCGCCACAGCCAACAGTATCAATAAGATTGATCTTATAACCCGGATCATATAAAAAAACGTTTTCTTTGGTCAGGCAGAAAGCGCCGCCTGCGCCTAAAGTACATAGCAAAATGTCTAATTTGTACTTATCAATTGTTTCTAATGCCAACTCTTTTAATTCAGAAGCCCTAAGGTTAAGCAGATATTTGGTTATTAATAGTTCTTCATTATTCGTTTTCAGGATATTGGCCATACGTAAACTGTCTTCAATTGAAGTGGCCGTATAGCATTTTTTCCGAAGGTTAATATCCAGAAATTTTACTACGTCAGGCGATTCATGAATCAATTCACGTAAAGTATTCTTAGAAATTCCATAGCGTTGAACTAAGGTCCCATAGCAAATACAATCAGCTTCACTAAAAGCTTCAATCATTTCGGTATTGATTTCGATATGGTCGTAAGCGACATCGGTGAGTATATTGTAATCTGCATTTCCTTGCCTGTCAACCTTTACTTTAACCGAACCGGTAGGAAATTCATAGTCTGTTTGTATATTTTCGTCAGAAACACCAAGGCTTCGGAGCGCTTCGCGAATATCTTTACCAGCTCTGTCGTTCCCAACTTTGCTTAAGAGGGTCCCCTTATCTCCAAATGAATTAATTCGATAGATAAAATTTGCCGGAGCGCCGCCCAAAACTTTACCTGAGGGAAGAAAATCCCAGAGTAACTCTCCAAATGCTGCAATTTTCTTCGGCATATTTTTTTTGTTAATGGCGGCAAGATAGAAAAAAAACATAAAATGCGGATACTGAATTTTGTATTCTTTTAATTTAACATTTTGCATCTTTGTTGTTTGTTGCTGGTTTTATAGTCTACGAACAATTTGTTTTGCATGAATTACTTGGCACACATATATTTATCGGGTGAATCAGAGGAAATTATCCTCGGGAATTTTATAGGCGATTACGTTAAAGGGAATAAGCATAAACAGTATCCTGAACGTATTGCTTATGGAATTATGCTTCATAGAAGTATTGACTCATTTACTGATCAACATCACGATGTGAAAAGTTGTATCGATTTGTTGAAACCTGACTATGGGCGTTATGCCGGAATTGTTGTCGACATCTTTTTTGATCATTTTCTTGCTGCCAACTGGAACCAGTATTCGGTCTACTCTTTACGGGATTTTGCAAAACAGGCCCATGCCGTTTTTCTTTCGAATTTCAGGTTATTACCATTCAAAGTGAAGCAGTTTTTGCCATTCCTTATTCAGCATAAACGTTTGGAATCTTATGCTCAAATTGAGAACATACGTCAAGTTTTAGAAATTATGTCAAGACGAACATCTTTGCCGGCAAAGGCTGACCGGGCAGTTCATATTTTAACCGAAGAATACTCACTGCTAGAGTCGTTGTTTCGTAGTTTTTTTGAAGAAATGATTAACTACGTTGAATCCGATCATGGTATTCATATCTCAAAACCATCATATAAGGATGAGGCTTAAAATTAGATTCAGAGATAGATTTGCTAGAAGCTTAATTGTTCAAACCTGCTGGCGTCGAGCCTAACAAATATAAACAGGAGAAATGTAAACGACCACAAAGAAGATCCACCATAACTGAAAAAGGGCAAAGGTATCCCAACAACAGGCGCTAATCCGATGGTCATTCCAATGTTAACAGCAAAGTGGAAAAAAATAATGCAGGCAACACTATATCCATAAACACGGCTAAAACGCGACCGGCTTCGCTCGGCCAGAAATATTATTCGCATTAGTAGAGCCATGAACAGGCCGACAACAACAGTTGATCCAAGAAATCCCCATTCTTCGCCTACAGTACAAAAAATAAAGTCGGTATCTTGTTCTGGAACAAAATCGAATTTAGTTTGTGTTCCCTGAAGAAATCCTTTCCCAAACAATCCGCCTGAACCGATTGCAATTTTCGATTGGTTGACATTGTACCCGGTCCCAAGAACATCAGAATGTATTCCTAAAAGCTCATTAATGCGGTCGCGTTGGTGTTGTTCCATAATGTTGTGAAAAACATAATCAACAGATACAGAGAACAAAACGCTGCCAAGGTAGATGCCAATAAGAATAGCCAGACTGTGTTTTCGCAAAACAATAGCCCAGGTAAAAAACATTGCTGAAGTTAGAATTGCGGCAATCAGGATAAAAAATATTGGGCTTACCGAGCCTCCCAAAATGTAATTCAGTCCCCAAAGTACTCCAAATATTCCGAAGAAGGTTGCTCCCCCTATCAATGTGCGTTGAAGCTTTTTCTTCAGGAGATAGTTAATGATCAGCGCTGCAATGGATAAGATCAGTATGGTTATTAAAGGGTCGAACAGCATGGTTAAAATAAAAACCAAGGCGATAAGGAAACTGAAAAATAAAACAAGGCCATTTAGTCCTTCCCTGTACAAAACAAGTACAAAAATACCAAAAACAATTGCTGAACCAGTATCGTTTTGCAGGAATATGAGACCGACAGGAATTCCAATAATAGCAGCCAGGCTTAGCAACGATTTATAATCGTGCATTTTAAAGTCGTATGAACTAATATATCGCGCAAGTGCCAGTGAAGTAGCCATTTTCATAAACTCTGATGGCTGAATAGAGAAGTTGCCCAGTTGTATCCATGATTTTGCGCCTTTAATTTCGGAGCCGACAAGTAAAACAACCAAAAGCACAAAAATAAGAGCTATATATATAGGAAAGGCAAATGTTACGAAGAATTTAGAATCGGTATTAATCATTAGCACCGCTATAAAAATGGCAGCGCCAATCCACATCAACTGTTTCCCATAGCGTTGTGTCATATCAAAAATACTTTTGTGTTCTTCGTTATACACAGCGGCATATATGTTTATCCATCCGATTAACATCATTGCCAGGTATAGCCCAATGGTTATCCAATCAACATTGTCCCAAACGTTATTTTCTTGTTTCTCTATCATACTAAGGCGCCGTCTTTACTTCTTTTACATTTAGCAAATCAGTGTCGATTAACTCTTGCTCAAGGGCTTTGTGTTTGGGCGAAATTGAATCATTCATGTATTTTTCCATCAATAAACCAGCTATTGGTGCAGCATAAGTTGCTCCGAATGAACCGCAATTCTCAATATACACAACGATTGCGATTTTAGGATCGTCTTTGGGAACAAATCCCACAAATGCACCATTATCTGCACCATGAGGATTTTGAATAGTTCCGGTTTTTCCGCAGACAATATATTTATCCTGTTTTACTTTACTTTGAAGTTTTGTTTCTTCAACAACAGCTTGCATTCCTCCAATTACTATTGCAAAATTTTCAGGACTAATATTTACTGTTTTCTTTTCGTATTCTAATGTGCGTGTTTGCCTGTCTGGAGTTTGTATTGCTCTGACAATGTGTGGCATAATGTAATAGCCTCGGTTGGCAATCATCGCACATAGATTTGCCATTTGAAGTGGAGTCGCTTCAATCTCGCCTTGCCCTATAGCTAACGACCTGATTGAGTAAGCATTCCAGTGTTTTGCCCCGTACCATTTGTCGTAGAGGCTAACTTCGGGAACACTACCTTTTACTTCTGAAGATAACTCAGGACTTAGTTTGGTTCCAAAACCAAAGCTAACAATGTAGTCGTGCCAGGACTGAAAACTATCAGCTGTATTACCTTTTCGATTCATAATCAGCCTGAAATTATTCCAAAAGAAAGAGTTACACGATTCTCTGATCCCTTCGCGCACGGCCAGTGGGCTAACGTGGCTATGTGTACACGAAATTGGTTTGGACCCCTTGCCTGAACAAGAGAACCGGTCAAGTGGAGTTATTGCATGTTCTTCGAGCCCTATTAGTGCATTGGCAAGTTTAAACGTCGAGCCAGGCGGATAACGGCCTATAATGGCACGGTTCATCATTGGTTTGTTGATCGAATCGCGGTCGAGAACAACATAGTTCTTACTTCTCCGTCGTCCAACCATAAGGTTGGGGTCATACGAAGGGGCGCTAATCATTAGGATAATTTCTCCGGTTTTAGGTTCAATAGCAACTACTGCTCCCCGTTTGTTGGTCATTAGTAGCTCGGCATAAGCCTCAAGCTTGGCGTCTAATCCGGTTATAAGGTTATTCCCCAGAACTGCTGTTGTATCTTCTTTTCCTTCGTTGTATTTTCCTTTGATCCGGTTATGAACGTCAACCATCGATTTTTGTATGCCCTTAATACCTCGAAGGTCTTGTTCGTAAGCTTTTTCAAGGCCGGTTACACCAATGTAATCACCTGGCCGGTAATATTTATCGGTTTCAAGAGTTTTTTGATTTACTTCACCCACATAGCCCAGGACATGTGCGGCGCTTTTGTTCGGATAGTCGCGTAAAGTACGGTATTGAACAAAAAAACCTGGATATTTATAAAGTTTTTCCTGTAGCGGTGCATAAATATCAGGCGAAATCTGAGTAACTACAATTGATGGTTTATAGGTAGAATATGCTCTTGCTTTCCTTATTGCTTCACGCAATTCAATCCGGTCGAGCTGAATAATATTGCATAGTTCAGTTGTATCAAAGCTTTTTACCTCACGGGGAATAATCATCAAGTCGTAGGCTGCTTTATTGTAAACCATCAGGTTGTTGTTCCTGTCATAAATAAATCCTCGGGCCGGATATATGGTGATTTTTCGCAATACATTTCTTGTAGCAAACTGTTTGTATGCTTTACTTGTGATTTGCAGGGAAAAAAGCCTGATGATAAAAATAGCGCCTATACCCAAAAATATGCCTAAAATGATTAGCCTTCGTTTGGAAAAAGTATCCACCGTTTTTAATTTTTGAAAATGATGAATTGACTGCCCAAAATTATTAAAATTGAAAAGAAACTACTTAAAATCCAGCGAAGTATTGTCTCCAGAATATCGCTTAATGAAAAGGTTTCAGCAAAAAATAAAACGAGGTGATGAATAAGGACAGCAATTATTACATACTTAATGAAATTCGCAAACCCTAACTGTATCATATTAGGGGTTGTTCCTTTTTCAATTAATTCTCTGGATGAAATAAGGTTGGCTAAGCCTGGCCGAATAAATCCAAGTAAAACAGTGGCCCCGGCATGAATTCCTGGGGTGTTACCAAAAATATCGATAGTAATTCCTATTAAAAATGAGAGACCAAGTAACAAATAGCCTTGAATGTTAAATGGCAACAATAAAATAAAAAGAATGTAAATATACGGGTTAATGAATCCACTGATTTGGATGTTATTCAGTACAAGTACCTGTACCAGTACAAGTACAATAAACATGATTACATATTTCCAAAAGTCCTTTATCATTCACCTACGTTATTTGATTCCAGTTTTTTCAGTTCATCCTGTTTGGTATTCTTTACAACCTCAACGTATTTCAATGTCCTGAAATTAGTCGAAAGCTCAACTTTAATGTTATAGAAATTTGTTCCATCTGCCTGGTCCCACTTTGTAATAGTGCCAATCATTATCCCTTCCGGAAAAATGCTTGATAAACCACTTGTTACAACTGTATCGCCTACATTTACAGTGATATGAAATGGAATTTCTTTCAAATCAGCAGTATTGGTGTGTTCTCCATCCCAGGCTAAGTTCCCGGTGTAGTTGTTTTTTGTGATTTTTGCCGGAATGCTAAAGCGCTTGTTCAACAAAGATAACCCGGTAGCATAATTTGGCGAAACATTTGTAATTACGCCAACGACTCCCTCAGCGCTAATAATGCCCATATCCTGTTTGATGCCTTGCCGCGATCCTTTATTGATGGTAATGTAATTAAACTGTTTGTTCACCGAATTACTGATAACTTTGGCTGCTGTAAAAATGTATGCAGGAGCATCGACCGTATCAGGGCGTATAACCGGATTTTTGTCCTGAAGCATGATTCGCCGCTGTAGTTGTGTTCTTAATGCCGCATTCTCAGCTGCTAGTTTAGCGTTTGTTCGGGTTAAACTAAAATAGTCATCAAGGTGGCTTAAACGTTCGTAAATTGTTCCAACAAAATTGTTAGTCGAATTTATAAATGTAACCCTTTGGTAATTGTTGTAACTTACCAGTAAAGAAAACGAAAACGCTTCCAATGCCACAAACATTAGAACAAAATAATTTCGTAATAAGAAACGAAATAAACTTCTCATTAGCCGGAAGGTTTACCCTTCCCTTTTCAGAGCTATCTGATAAGGAAAGAGAATTTATTTACATTCTTAAGAGCGATACCTGTTCCACGGGCAACAGCGCGCAGTGGGTCTTCTGCAACATGGAACTGAATGTTGATTTTATCAGTGAAGCGTTTTGCCAATCCGCGAAGGAGTGCGCCACCTCCAGCCAACCAGATACCACGGGTAACAATGTCGGCATACAATTCCGGCGGAGTTTGTTCCAGTGCGCTAAGAATTGCCGTCTCAATTTTATTAATCGATTTTTCAAGGCAGTGCGATATTTCCTGGTACGAAACCGGAACTTCAATTGGCAGAGCCGTCATCTGGTTTGGTCCCTGTACAACGTAATCTGGTGGCGGATTATCGAGCTGCGATAAAGCCGATCCAACATTTATTTTAATTTCTTCGGCAGTGCGTTCTCCAATTTTGATGTTGTGCTGGTGACGCATATATTCCATAATATCGGCAGTAAGGTCGTCGCCGGCAATGCGAATCGATTTGTTGGTAACCAAACCTCCAAGAGAGATTACGGCAATTTCGGTTGTTCCTCCACCAATATCAACAACCATATTTCCTTCGGGCGCTTCAACATCTAAACCAATACCAATAGCGGCAGCCATTGGTTCATAAATCATATAAACATCACGTCCTCCGGCATGTTCTGATGAGTCGCGGACGGCGCGGATTTCAACTTCAGTGGAGCCCGAAGGGATACAAACCACCATTCGTAACGAGGGCGCAAAAAAACGAGATTTTGGGTTCATCATTCTGATCATTCCCCTAATCATTTGCTCCGCAGCGTTAAAGTCAGCTATTACACCGTCGCGTAATGGGCGAATGGTCTTAAGGTTTGAGTGGGTTTTGCCCTGCATCTGCCTGGCTTTTTCTCCAATAGCTACAAGTTTTTCGGTTTTTAGGTCGATGGTCACGATCGAGGGTTCGTCAACAACAATCTTATCGTTGTGAATAATAATGGTGTTGGCAGTTCCAAGGTCGATGGCTATTTCCTGGGTTAAGAATGAAAATAATCCCATTTGTATCCTTGTTTTTCTTTGTTTGTAATCAATTAATTCTTAATAAAATCCATTGTTCAAGTCATCATTAATATTTGTTGAATGACTTAAAACAAATGACTTTTCGTTTAATGTTTAAAGTGTCTCATTCCGGTAAACACCATAGCAATGCCAAATTCGTCGCAGGCTGCAATTACTTCTTCGTCGCGAATACTGCCGCCTGGCTCAACGATATATTTAATCCCGAATTCATTGGCTGCTTCAACACTGTCTCTGAATGGGAAATAAGCGTCCGAAATTAATACAGAATCTTCAATTTTAATGCCTTCTTTCAGATTAAATCTTGGAATTGTTAACTGACGAAGACTGTCAAGTCGGTTTGGCTGTCCCATCCCTGCCCCTGTTAGCCAGAACGAACCGTCGGTATTTTGAGTCACCAGTGCAATAGCGTTACTTTTCAGATATTTGCAGGCCACGATGCCAAACTTAGTAAGGTTCATTTTCGATTCGTCGAACTGTACTTTGGTCACATTTTTAAATTCAGTTTCCTGAGTTTCGTCTTCGTCCTGAATCAATAATCCACCACTTATCGAACGATAAAGCTTTTCTCCGGTAATTTGTGGTTTTACAGGAGTTTCCAAAACTCTGAGGTTTTTCTTTTTACTAAAAACTTCGAGAGCTTCGGCAGTATAACTGGTTGCAATAATAATTTCAACAAAACGCTTGTTGAACCATTCTGCAATGGTTTTATTTACTTCGCCTGTAAAGCAAATGATACCTCCATAAGCGCTTACCGGATCGCCAGCCCATGCATATTCCAACGATTGTGTAATGTTGCCGGTTACGGCTAATCCGCAAGGATTAAGGTGTTTCACAACTGATACAGCAACTTTGTTTTCGATATGTGTTACCGAATGGAATGCATCGCTGGCAGCTTTCCATGCAGCATCGGCATCAAGCATGTTGTTGTACGAAAGGGCTTTACCTTGCAGAACTTTAGCATTAGAGAAGGTAATGTGAGAATTTGAGTTGTTAAATTTGAAGAATGTTGCCGATTGATGTGGGTTTTCGCCATAACGCAGAACCTGGCCATCGTTAACGCTGATACGGGCTTCTTCGCCTTTTTCTCCATTGAAATAATTAAAAATAGCGCTATCGTAATGCGACGAAGTGGCAAATGCCAGTCGGGCAAATTCTTTTCGATCTTCGAGTGACGTAGCGCCCTCTTTTTCGTTGAGCAAATCCAACAGGTGTTGATATTGGTTACGTGAAGAAACGATAACTACATCGTTAAAATTTTTGGCAGCAGCTCGAATCAACGAAATACCACCAATATCAATCTTCTCTATAATATCTTCTTCAGGGGCACCTGAAGCTACGGTTTCTTCAAAAGGGTAAAGATCTACAATAACCAGGTCTATTTCAGGGATTTCGTATTTCGCAATCTGTTGTTGGTCGCCTAAATTATCACGTCGGTTAAGTATTCCACCAAATACTCTTGGATGAAGGGTTTTTACGCGGCCGCCCAAAATTGATGGATAACTGGTTAGCTCTTCTACTGGAATAACAGGTACTCCAAGTTCTTCAATAAATGACTGAGTTCCACCTGTTGAGTATATTTTTATATTTAATTCGTTAAGTTTATTGATAATTTGGTCTAGCTTATCTTTGTGATATACAGAAATTAAAGCCGATTTAAGCGTTTTTAAGTCCTTCATTTATAATCCTTTTGAAATTAGGGCTCAAAGATAATAAAAACACCTTGATATTTTCTTCTGAAAATCTTACGAATTAAGCTTATTATAACATTAAATCCGATTACATTTTTTGCATTTTAAATTGTTTACTCTAATCGATTAATTGTTACCAAGAAAGAAGATTGAAAATGTTAAAGCGTTCCGTATTTTTTAGTTCTTTTTTTGTGTCGAAGTGTAATCTTTTGTATGTTTTGAAAACTAATTTCGGTGAAATGAGTATTTGATAATACTTGTTTGTTAATAAAATCTGTTGAATATGCTAGTTGCCAGGTTGATTATCGAAAGTTTTTCGTTTGCTTTTAGTTCATTACGTGCGAATAAATTGCGGACTTTTCTTTCATTGCTTGGTATTACCATCGGTATTTTTGCAATTATTTCGGTGTTTACAGTAATCGATTCCCTTGAATATTACATAAGGAATAGTCTTAATTCTCTGGGGAACAATATGGTTTACATTCAAAAATGGCCTTGGACACCTCCTGAAGGCGAATCTGAATACCCTTGGTGGAAATATTTGAACAGGCCTGTTCCTAAAATGGATGAATCGGAGGAATTAGTAAGGCGATCGAAAAATATAGAGGCTTCGGTTTATTTTTATGGGTTTAACCGTACGGTTCAGTACGAAACCAGCACAGCGGAAAATACAGAAGTACTAGCTACTACATACGATTTAATCAGAACCTGGAATCTTGAAATTGAAAGGGGACGTTATTTTACCGAGTCAGAAATGAATTCAGGCGCAAGTATTGCCATCTTAGGAAATGAAATAGCTACTAAATTATTTGATCAGGTTAATCCTGTAGGTAAAACTATAAAAGTTCAAGGGCATAAATTCCTGGTAGTTGGTGTTTATACCAAACAAGGAACCGACATGTTTGGTACCAGTATGGACAAACGAATTCATATCCCGGTTGTTTATGCCATGAGTATGGTTGATGTTCGTGATCGCGATCAGGGTCAAACCATTAACGTGAAGGCAAAACCCACGGCTGACCGTGATGAATTTATTTCTGAACTCGAAGGAATTATGCGTTCTATTCACAGGCTGAAACCAATGGAAGAGAACGACTTTGCTATCAACGAGGTGAGTGTAATTTCGAGCCGTTTCGATTCTTTCTTCAAGGTTTTTAACCTGGCTGGATGGATTATTGGAGGGTTTAGTATTTTAGTTGGCGGCTTCGGAATAGCGAATATTATGTTTGTTTCGGTAAAAGAGCGGACTAAAATTATTGGTATTCAAAAGGCAATTGGTGCAAAAAAGTATTTTATTTTGCTCCAGTTTATATTCGAAGCTGTTGTTTTATCCCTTCTCGGTGGTGTAATAGGGCTTTTCCTGATTTTTATCGGTACGTTAATTTTCAGCTATGTTGCCGATATGGCCATTTCACTTACTGCGTCGAACATTATTCTTGGCCTTACTATTTCAGGGGTGATTGGCGTTTTAGCCGGTTTCATTCCTGCGCTTTCAGCCTCACGTCTCGATCCGGTTGAGGCAATGAATGCGGTGTAAAAAGTTTATTGGTTTTTGTAGAAATAATTTGTCAGGGTTGTACTTCGGTATAGCCCTGATTTGCTTTCTGAAACATTACTGCGACTAATCATTCCCTCGGTTGTTTGCTAAACTTATTCAGTAAAAGAAGTTTGTAAAATATCAACTTATGCTTTTCAATCAGCAAAAGTGGTTTGCTAATCGTTTTTCGGCAGTTGTTTTCCTGAACTTTAGCAATTTAATCCTCGATCCGCATTATCCTGGTTATTTATTTTGTAGTATTTTATTTGTGCCAGTCTGCCAATTGGTGGTTTTAAAGTATTTCATTAAATTTGAAATTATTAGTGTCCGGTAAAAATAAAAGATTCTTCGCTTCGTTCATAATGACAGATACTTATATGTATATAAATGTTAGTGTGGTTGGTTTGTGGCGAAGCCGCAAACCAATCACACTATAAAAACTGAAACCGTTGTCATTCTGAGTGTAACGAAGTGAAGCGATGAATCTGGAATCTGTAAAATGAACTTTACCGGACTATAGTGATTTGAAATATTTTGTTCCAGAAAAATTCTTATTGTTCAGTATGTCGAAATCACATAGAAAGTCGGATTTTTGTCTAAATTGCAATACTCCATTAAGATCAGAAGATAACTATTGTCCAAATTGTGGGCAGAAAAATACTTCGCATATTATTCCTGTAAAGCACATTATTGTCGAGACTTTTGAAGACTTTTTTCACTTCGACACAAAATTGTGGAATACGATTAAGGTTACTTTTTCGCGCCCCGGAAAAATAACAGCAGATTACCTGGAAGGGAAGAGGGCCCGATATGTTCCTCCTGTTAAATTTTACATTTTTATCAGTTTCGTGTTTTTCTTATTGCTGGGCAAATTAAGCGACCATGCTATTGAAGGTACCGAAAATGGGCATGGACATAAGCAAAAAAAAATTGAGGCTAATAGTATTACGCTTAACGAGTTATTAGGTGATAAGAAAACGTACTTCAGTAGAGATTCGACTGATTTAAGTACTCTGGAGCTTGAATATACTGGCAAGGAGACATTAATTAAACAAATAAGAGAGTTGAATACTGCCCCTGATTCGGTGTTGAATAAACTACTATTAACTAATGAATTTGATACAACCAGGACAACCCGCGATAAATTTCGGAATTTGTTGTCTGAAATACATAATCCTAAAATTCTTTCTGATAGTTTAAACACTTATTTCCAAGTTGTTGGTAAACTTTCATTTACATCGAAAGCGGAGTACGATCGATTCAGAGAAGAAATTAAGCATTATTCTAATGCCCAAATCGATTCATTTCTCAGGGCAAAAGATATGAAAGTTGGGTGGTTTAATCGGCAATTGGTGAAAAAGTTGGGTAAAATTGACTGGAAAGATGAGGACGACTTAAAAGAACTTAGCCATGCTGTATTGAAAAGTATCTCTTTGACCATGTTTATTATGATGCCTCTTACTGCAATTTTGCTTTTGCTGATCTTTTACCGAAAAAAGTATTATTATGAACACCTTATCTTTTCAATTCATACTCATACTATTTTCTTTTTGATTTTTAGCTTTGTTCTTACGGTGCAAATTTTTATCAACGAAAGCCTTGGGTCAAAACTTTGGGTTGGAGCCTTCATCAGCAGTTTTATTTACCTGATTTCTTCACTAAAATACAATTACAGGCAAACCTGGAGGAAGACAATTTTCAAGTTCATGCTTATGTCGGTCCCGTATTTCATAACTGGTATTATTTTAACTGTTTTTGCCGTCTTATATGGATTTCTGGCTTAAAATCTATAGCGACTGTACACTACTTTGCTCTCCAATCATTCGGGCTAACGATTCAAACTCGGCAACACTCAGCTGCTCCGGACGTTTGTCGAAGATTGGGTTAGCTTTTAATTCAGTGTTGTTTATTAGGCTTTTAAGTGAATTACGCATGGTTTTTCGCCGTTGGTTGAACGCCATTTTTACGATTGAAGTAAAAAGTTTTTCGTCGCAATTGAGGTACTCGCGGTTATTTCTTGTTAGTCTGATTACTCCCGATTTTACCTTAGGTGGTGGTGTAAAAACATTTTCGTGTACTGTGAATAGGTATTCAATGTTGTAATATGCCTGAAGCAAAACACTCAAAATACCGTAAGTTTTCGATCCAGGAGGCTCGGCCAAACGTTCGGCCACTTCTTTTTGGAGCATTCCTACCACTTCCGGAATTTGATTTCGGTATTCGAGTATCTTGAAGAAAATTTGCGATGAAATGTTGTAGGGAAAATTTCCAATAATGGCAAATGGTTCGGAGAAATAATCGTTGAGCTTTAACCGAAGAAAGTCGGCTGAAATAATCCTTTGCTTTAGTTCAGGATAATATTTTTCAAGGTATTCAACCGATTCACGATCAATTTCGACAACTGATGTTTCGTAATGGTTGTTTTGTATTAGGAATTGAGTCAGGACACCCATGCCGGGGCCAATTTCCAAAACCCTGGAAACCCCTTTCGAATGAAGGCTGTCGACGATTCGTTTAGCTATATTTTTATCATTCAGAAAGTGTTGTCCAAGATTCTTTTTTGCCCTTACAGTAGTCATGTTAAATTCCAGATTTCAGGTTTCAAACATCAGGAATTGGTTCGATCTTAAATTTAAAGTTGCGATTGGCCTTCCGATTGAAACAATTATTTATTTTTGCGCGTCAGCCCCATTAATAGCGCGGAAATACCTGGTGCTTTAATAGGTTGGTGCAAAAGTAGGTTAATTTAATTTGCGAAATACAATTTACATCAATCAAAACATCAGAACTTGAAATCAGGCATCATTAAAATCCTCAAATTTGCCACCTTTTTTCTGCTTGGCATACTTATTTTTTGGATGGTATACAAAGACCAGGATATTGATCATATCAAAAATATTTTAACTAATGACGTAAATTACTTTTGGATCATTTTCTCACTTTTTCTGGGTTTACTTAGCCATATCAGCCGAACAATCAGGTGGAATTTAATGATTGAGCCGTTAGGTCGAAAACCTAAAATTCTGAATACCTTTCTGGCCGTTATGGTTGGCTATTTGATGAATTTAGCATTACCTCGTATGGGCGAAATTTCGAGGTGCGGTGTACTTGCCAGGTATGAAAAAATTCCCTTTACCAAGCTGATTGGGACCGTAGTAGTTGAACGGTTAATCGATGTACTGATGCTGCTCATTTTGCTGCTTGTAGTGGTTTTAACCCAGTTTGGGAAGGTCCTCGAATTTTTAAATAATAATCCGGAGGTGAATGAAAAATTACATCGGGTGTTATTTTCTCCGGTGCTGATTGGTACAATTGTTCTGTTTATATTTATTGTTTGGATTAGCCGCCGTAAAATCAAAGAAAGCTCGTTGATGAAGAAGATAAAAGGATTTGCAGGTCAATTTGCTGAAGGGTTTCAAAGCATTCAGAAAATGGATAAGAAGGGCGCTTTTATATTTCACTCAGTATTTATTTGGTTTTTGTATTTTGTAATGCTTTATTGTGTGTTTTTTGCTTTTGGATTTACCTCGCATTTAACCGCATTGTCAGGTCTTACTGTATTTGTTTTCGGTAGTTTCGGCATGGTTGCTCCGGTACAGGGTGGAATTGGGGCCTGGCATTTTATGGTTATTGAGGCTTTGGCTTTATATGGCGTTGATCGGGGTGATGGTAAAATATTTGCTCTTTTGGCTCACGGAAGCACTACCGCAATGTTAATTATTCTTGGGCTTATCGGGATGTTGGTTTTACCATTTGTAAACGAGAGAGAAACAGAAGCCTAAAATGAGTTAGGCTTGAATATTACGATATTGAAGTTTTGAATTAAGAATAGATAATCAATAGATAATCAATAGTTAATCAAAAGACGTAAATCCTTGGATGTTAACCTGTATATAGCTCGTCGGATTTTTTCTGATAAAGAGAACCGAAATAACCTTTCACACCATATTGTGAATATCGCTCTTCTGGGCATCATTCTCGGTTTGGTTGTCCTTATTTTGTCAGTGGCCATTGTTACAGGCTACAAAACGGAAGTTGGCCGCAAAGTAATTGGGTTCGGTTCGCACATTCAGGTAGTGAACCTCGACTCCAACGAATCGTTTGAAACAAATCCTATTAACGAGAATCAGGAATTTTTGCCTGAGTTGAAAAATATTGAGGCTGTCAGCCATGTTCAGGTGTTTGCAACAAAGCCCGGAATAATCAAGGCTGGGACAGAGATTAAGGGAATTGTACTTAAAGGTATAGGCCCTGATTTCGATTGGTCATTTTTTCTTGAAAACAAAATTGTTGGGGAGCCTTTTACTGTTCAGGATACGATAAAAACAAATAAGGTATGGATTTCGAAACAGATGGCCGATTTGCTGAATGTTAAACTTGGCGATAAACTGACAATGTTTTTTGTAAGTCCTCCTGAAATTGTTCCACGCCAGCGAAAATTTGAACTTGCTGGTATTTACAAAACCAGTCTTGACGAATTCGACCGTTTATTTGTGTTGGCCGATATAAATCATGTTCGAAAGCTTAACAATTGGAAGAATGATGAAGTGAGTGGTTTTGAGTTACTTGTAAATGATTTTAGAAATTTGGATCAGGTTGGGAAAAAGGTAAGTAATTTGATTCTAAGATATACAAAACCAGATTCACCTGTATTGCAGGTAGTAAGCATCAAGGAAAAATACCGTCAGATTTTTGATTGGTTAGGTATGCTTGATATTAATGTTTGGATTATTTTGTCGTTAATGATACTTGTTGCAGGATTTAATATGATTTCAAATCTTTTGGTTGTTATTTTGGAACGAACACAAATGATTGGGATTTTGGTCGCTATGGGAGCCAGGACCTGGAGTATCAGGAAAGTATTCCTGTATTTTTGTGCCATGCTGTTGCTGCGGGCTCTTTTCTGGGGAAATCTGATCGGAATAGGGATTTGTATGTTCCAGAAATATACACATTTTTTCGAACTTAATACAGCGACATATTATCTTGAATATGTCCCCGTTAATCTTTCAATTTTGCATTTGCTATTATTAAATGTTGGAACAGTATTGATTACAATGCTTATGCTTTTATTACCATCATATTTTATCACCAAAATCTCTCCTGAAAAAACAATCCGGTTCGAATAACGGCGGCAACAAACTTCGATAATGTATATTTATACTGAAATCGACTTTTGATTGTACCTCCCGACGACATAATTCGTTATTTTTATACTATGTATTCATCGTTAAAAAACTATCTAAAGGAAACTTTGAAGGGAGAATTACCTGGAATTAAGGCCCATTTGAAGATGCTACCACCCGGTCGCCAGTTAAAAATCTTGACAAATGAAGCTTCTTTAGTTAAGCAAAGTGGAGTTTTGATCTTATTATTTCCATACAACGACCAATTATTCACTTGTTTAACCCGTCGACCTGAAACAATGAAGCATCATCCAGGACAAATTAGCTTCCCGGGAGGAAAAGTAGAGGAAGAGGATTTGTCACCCGAAATGACTGCTTTACGCGAAGCTTACGAAGAAGTGGGAATCGATTCAGGGTTGGTCGAAATATTGGGTTGTTTATCTGATTTATATGTTGAGGTAAGTAAATTTTCAATTCATCCATACCTGGCTTGGGCCGATCAGTTGCCTTATTTTGTGATCAATCCTGATGAAGTTGATGAGATTATTTTTTTTCCAGTAGAAGAGTTTGTATCATGCGAACGTATCGCAGAAACTGAGGTAGATACGATTACCGGTCGTTTGATGGTGAAATGTTATCCGTTTGATAATAAGCTGATTTGGGGAGCTACGGCAATGATCCTGTCAGAGTTAATTGAAATCCTTAAAGCGTTCAAACACGAAACAGCTCAATCCTTAACCTCTCATTAATCGTAGAACGACCATGCCAGCCCTATTCTGTAGGTTCTGCGCATATAAGGATAGTCGGGTGCCATAAAATAATTATTGCCCGCTATTCCTGATGCGGCATTCATTAAGGTAAAGAAGAACCGAGTGCGCTTAAGTTTCAGGTTTACGTGCAAATCGATGTATGGGTAATCACCTATTTTTGTGCTGTTTTGTAAATAGAACCGAGCCGTAGCCGGCTCATAAGCATCAGCATAAAAAGCAGTATTGTAACGGGTATCGGCTCCAATTTGGAAGTGCATTACCTTCGAAATAATGGTACGGTAGTTCAAACTAATAAATCCGGCAAAAGTTGGAAGATGAATCAAGTTTTTATTACTTGCTTTTTGCACCAGGGCTTGAGCTCGTATTATCCAATGATCTCGTTCAAAATCTTTATTTAAATAGGCCGAAAGAATGAGTAATTCGTTGGCCTGGGCAGGAAGAGCATTTTCGTCATTGTAGATAAAATTCCCGATAAGCGAATAATTCATTCCTAAGGTTGTTTTCAATTCCTGAGAATTGATACTTGACTTTATCGTTATTTCATTGACATTGTCGAAACTATTCTTCCATTGAAAGTGGTTAGAGTAGAAATACTTTTCGTAATAGTCAGGGACAATCGTTTTTAACCATCCTTCAATTCTGAAACTTGTGGTATCTATTCCTATCTTAACTGGTTTATTCAGCATACCTCTAATTTCGGTTTGACCTGCACGGTAACCTGTTAAATAAATCCGTCCATCGGCTTCCCACTGCCAAAATTTTCCGTCATTCCTAAAGATTCCGCCACCGATAAAAGTATTCGATTGTTTGGTCGGGTAGTAACCAGTTGCTTTAGAAAAGTTGTACCATAATTGGTCGTTCCCAATGTAGGCTTTTTTACCAAACGTGTATTTGCGGTCGGGAGCTTCGTAAAATTTGATCTGAAAAATATTGGTTACTCTCGAATATTTTGTACTGTCTTTAGTTAAGGTATCGTTGTCAAATCTATTTTTAAAAAAAGTGGTTGGATCTGTTTTGGTAAATCGTCTTTTATTATTCGAGAATTCAACATGGTAAATAAAACCAACTCGTGGAATAAATTTCTCCTTGATATGTTTTGTTGTGTCGGCTGGTATGGTTTTTCCGACCCGATATTCGTTTACAGTGAATATATTATTGTTTTGCATTTTGTTGTAAGCATTATCAGTAATTTGAGTGGTAAACTTTTCGGTCTTGGTAGCATCGTTAAATGCAATGGCATGATCGATACCACCGTTTTCCTGTCCAAGTAAACGATTGAAAATAATGTTGGTATGCGAAACAAAACTATTTGACATATAGGACGTTGCCAAGGCCAGGTTGTGGTATTTGTTTTCCTGATTCAGGTACTGTCCCTGCGATTTTGTTTGGTTGTAAATAAACTGGTAATTGAATTTTTTATTTATGTTTTGTGACAAAAATACATTAAACCGGGTCTCATTTTTTTTTACACGACTTTCGCTTTGGCTATAGTCGAGCAAAGAAAAAGGAGTGGTCGTATTGTAGTACCTAATTTTATCAGGAGTTAACCAATAGGCGTCAAACGAACGCGTGAAATAAAAATCGGAATTGTAATTTCTTTTGAAAAAATCGTTGGATATATAAGCTCCTCCATTATTTCCGGTAAACGTATTACTAATGCTATTTTGGTAAAAAGGATGATAAACATGATAAAAATTCAAAGTTGTATCCAATTCCGTCTTTTTAATAACCGAACCGATTTCTTTGATTTCCCATGTTTTTATGTGCGATGGAACTTTAGGTTTTGCTGGAGCTTTGTTTTTTTTTGATGCTCCTGGTTCCGAAGATTCTACTCCTGAATTACTTTTTTCACTCATGCCTGAACGAGGTCTGACTTGAGCGTGCGATTGGTTGATAGTCAGTAAAATCGCAAACAATATGTAGATATACTTTTTTAACATTTCGGCGCAAAGATAATTAAAATAATACCCTTGTCAATAAGCGCTGTTGAAGTTCAAAACTGTTTTTGAAATTCGTTTCTTCAATTTTGCACACGTACAATAAAACAACAAGTATATGGATGATGTAATATTAATGGTTAAGTAGGAAACTGGCGCATGTTTTAATAAATTATAACTCTTTTTAACAAGTCTGCTATGTATTAAAATCAATTGTTACCCCTAAAAAATTGAAGTTAATTGATGTTGAGTTTTCAACCGGCGATTGTTAGTTAATGTAGATTGAACGAGATGTCATTCGAGTTTTGTTTTCTTTATATTTGTTGCAAATTGGATAGTACTATGACGCAGAATTACGATGAAGATTCTATAAAAACACTTGATTGGCAGGAACATATAAGGAAACGTCCAGGCATGTATATTGGTAAGCTTGGCGATGGTTCTGCTGCCGACGATGGAATCTATGTTTTGCTGAAAGAAGTGGTAGATAATTCTATCGACGAGTTTATGATGGGTAACGGGAAAAGGATAGAGGTAAAAGTATCTAATGAACTTGTAACCATTCGCGACTTTGGTCGTGGTATTCCTTTAGGAAAACTGCGCGATGCCGCTTCGAAAATGAATACTGGCGCTAAATATGATTCTGAAGTATTTAAGAAATCAGTTGGCCTTAACGGGGTAGGTATCAAGGCAGTAAATGCGTTGTCGAGTCGCTTTAGGATTATGTCGTTTCGCGAAGGAGAAGTGAAAGAAATTATTTTTAGCGAAGGCAATATAGTTGACGAAAAAGATGTTGTTCCATCCGATCAGCCCAATGGAACGTATGTGGAATTTATTCCAGACAGTACTGTTTTTAAGGGGTATAGATATTTCAACGACTACGTTGTTAACATGATGAAAAACTACTCGTTCCTGAATGCAGGGCTTACGCTTGAATTCAACGGCGAGAAGTTTCATTCTAAAAATGGGTTAAAAGATTTACTTGAAGAAAACCAGGAATCGGATTCGCTATATCCCGTAATTCACTTGAAAGGAAACGATATTGAAGTTGCTATCACGCACGGCAACCAGTATGGCGAAGATTATTATTCGTTTGTTAACGGACAGCACACTACTCAGGGAGGTACGCATTTGCTGGCTTTCAAGGAAGCCATTGTAAAAACTATTCGCGACTTCTATAAAAAGGACTTTGATCCGACAGATATTCGGGCATCAATCATTGCAGCAATTGCCATTAAGGTTGAAGAACCTGTTTTCGAATCGCAGACAAAAACCAAGCTTGGCTCAAAGGATATTGGCCCCGATGGCCCTACTGTTCGTAATTTTGTGACCAATTTCGTTCAGAAAGAACTTGACAACTATCTGCATAAAAACCCTGATGTTTCCGAAGTCCTATTGCGCCGAATTCAGGAATCGGAACGCGAACGCAAAGCCATTTCAGGAATACAAAAACTGGCCAAGCAGCGCGCTAAAAAAGCTAACCTGCATAACCGCAAGTTACGCGATTGTCGTGTCCACCTGAACAGTACCAGCGAGTTACGCGAAAATTCGTCGATTTTCATCACCGAAGGCGACTCGGCAAGCGGATCGATCACCAAATCGCGAGATGTGAATACCCAAGCGGTGTTCAGCTTGCGTGGTAAACCGCTGAATACCTTTGGACTGACGAAAAAAATTGTTTATGAAAATGAAGAATTCAACCTGCTTCAGGCTGCGCTGAATATTGAAGAAAGTATGGACGACCTTCGTTATAATAAGGTAATTATAGCAACCGACGCTGATGTGGATGGTATGCACATTCGCTTGTTGCTTATAACTTTCTTTTTGCAGTTTTTCCCGGAAATAATTCGTCGCGGACATTTATTTATTTTGCAGACGCCACTTTTCAGGGTCAGAAATAAAAAGGAAACGTTTTATTGTTATTCAGATGAAGAACGGGTTACTGCAATACAGAAATGTGGAAAAGCTGCCGAGATCACCCGATTCAAAGGTCTCGGAGAAATTTCCCCCGACGAATTTAAAAACTTCATTAGTTTCGATATTCGTCTCGACCCGGTACTGATGAAAAGGCACGAATCGGTTGCACAAATGCTCGAATATTACATGGGAAAAAACACGCAGGAGCGTCAGGATTTCATCATTGAAAACCTGTATGTTGAAAAAGACGAATTTTAGAATGGCCCAAATAATCTGATAGGAAGAAAAAATGACTGAAGATAATATCAATAAGGAAGAGCAACAGAAAGAGAAGAAAGAAGAAATCGTTTATTTGCCGGGTTTGTACCGTCAATGGTTTCTCGATTATGCTTCGTATGTTATTCTGGAGCGTGCCGTTCCGTATGTCGAAGATGGACTGAAGCCCGTTCAGCGTCGTATTTTACATGCCATGGGTGTGATGGACGATGGTCGTTACAATAAAGTGGCAAATATCATCGGGCAAACTATGCAATACCATCCACATGGCGATGCCTCCATTGGTGATGCCTTGGTACAGCTGGGCCAGCGCGATTTGCTAGTAGATTGCCAGGGAAACTGGGGTAATATTCTGACAGGTGATGGAGCTGCAGCTCCACGTTATATCGAAGCACGGTTGTCGAAATTCGCTCTTGATGTGGTTTTCAATCCAAAGACTACCAATTGGAAACTTTCGTACGACGGACGTAATAAGGAGCCAATTTCGCTTCCTGTGAAATTTCCGTTACTGCTGGCTCAAGGTGTTGAAGGGATTGCAGTAGGACTAGCTTGTAAGATATTGCCGCATAACTTTATCGAATTATGCGATGCTTCAGTTGCTTACCTTCGCGGAGAAGATTTTGTTCTTTATCCAGATTTTCCAACGGGTGGTTCAGGTGATTTTGCCCGGTATAACGACGGAATTCGTGGATCATCGATAAAAGTAAGGGCTAAAATTGAAAAACGAGATAGTAAAACATTGGTGGTTACTGAAGTGCCTTTTGGAAGAACTACCTCTTCGTTAATAGAGTCGGTGATAAAGGCAAACGATAAAGGCAAGATTAAAATTAAAAAGATCGACGATAACACGTCTGATAAAGTGGAAATCATGATCCATTTGGTGCCTGGAATGTCGTCAGATAAAACTATTGATGCACTCTATGCTTTTACTGATTGCGAGGTTTCTATTTCGCCCAACAGTTGTATCATTCAGAACGAAAAACCAAAGTTTATTGGCGTTAGTGAAATTCTGAAAACCAATACAGACCAAACAGTTGCTTTGTTGAAACTGGAGTTAGAGATTCGAAAAAATGAACTGGAAGAAGCATGGCATTTTGCTTCGCTGGAAAAGATTTTCATTGAAGAACGCATTTATAAGGATAAAGATTTTGAGCAGGCCGAGAATATGGATGTGGCTGTTGCTCACATTGATAAACGCCTGGAACCATGGAAACCGAGGCTAAAACGCGAAGTTACCCGTGAAGATATTCTGAAACTGATGGAAATCCGAATGGCGCGTATCCTGAAATTCAATACAGATAAAGCAAATGATCATTTGTTGGCAATAGAAGCTGAAATTGAAGATTTGCTTAACAAAATTGCAAACATCATCCCCTATACGATAGAGTGGTTCGAACGCTTGAAAGCTAAATATGGCAAAGGACGTGAACGTAAAACTGAGATCAGGAATTTTGAAAATATCATTGCCACAAAAGTTGTCGTGGCTAACGAAAAACTTTATATCGACAGGGTTGAAGGATTCATGGGAACAGGCCTTAAAAAAGCTGAATATCTCTGTGATTGTTCTGATATTGACGATGTAATTGTTTTCAGAAAAGACGGGACTTATTTTATAACCAAAGTTTCCGACAAGGCATTTATTGGTAAGAACTTACAACATGTTGCTATTTTTAAGAAAAATGATAACCGGACAATTTACAATGTAGTTTATCGTGATGGTAAAAATGGTTTTGTATACATGAAACGGTTTGCCGTAACTGGAGTTACGCGCGATAAAGAATATGATATGACTCAGGGTACTGCCGGTTCCAAAATATTGTACTTTAGTGCTAATCCGAATGGCGAAGCTGAAGTTTTGCGGGTTACTCTAAAACCAAAACCACGCATCAAAAAACTCATTTTCGAGGTGGATTTAGGTGAATTAGCCATTAAAGGCCGTGCTTCTATGGGAAATATTCTGACTAAATTTGAAATTCACAAGATAGCGCTCAAAGAAAAGGGCTTGTCAACACTTGGCGGACGGAAAATTTGGTTCGATGAAGATGTGTTCCGGCTTAACTCCGACAATCGTGGTAAATATTTAGGTGAGTTTAGTGCCGATGATATGATCCTCGTAATTTATAAATCTGGTGAGTACCTGATCTGTAATTTCGACTTATCGAACCATTTTAATGATGGCGTTTTATATATCGGTAAATTTGATCCGAAGAAAGTACTTACTGCTGTTTATTTCGATGCTGAACAAGGATATTACTATGTCAAACGTTTCTCTGTTGAAGAAATCACTAACCGTGAAGTCGGTTTTATTGGCGAATTTCCAGGTAACCGATTGGTAAGTTTTACCTGGGTCGGTCACCCCAGACTGGAACTTGTTTTCGGAGGGAAAAACGATAACCGTGAGACGGAGATTATTGATGTCGATGAATTTATAGGCGTTAAATCTCATAAGGCAAAAGGTAAACGACTGTCAATATATGAGATTACCCATATAAAAGAACTGGAGCCAACGGTTGAAGATGAAGAACCTGGTGAAGAGCAGGAAAGTGAAAAAAATAGTGATACAGATTTTGATAATTCTCTTTTGGATGATTTATTTGGACCAGATAATCCATCAGATGATAGCGCTAATCAGATGACATTATTTTAAAATACTGGATTTTTAGACCTGTCGCAATTGATTTATTATGAGAATTTTTTTGATAGGATTTATGGGGTGTGGAAAATCAACAATGGGTCGGTCGCTTGCATCGTTGCTGAACTTGACATTTATCGATTTGGATACCTACCTTGAAGCAAAATATTTTAAAACTGTTTCCCGGATTTTTGCAGAAGAGGGTGAAGACGAATTCCGTAAAAAAGAACATAAAGTTTTGAAAGAGGTTGCTTTGTTTGATGATGTAATTGTTGCAACTGGTGGTGGAGCTCCTTGTTTTTTTAATAATGTTGAAGTCATGAATACAGCAGGGTACTGCATTTTTCTTGATGTTCAGGTTGATACACTTGTCAAAAGGTTAATATATTCAAAAACTGAAAGACCTTTGATTAAGGGTAAATCTAATGAAGAACTTAAATCGTTCATTGAATCGCTTATGCAGAAGCGACGTCCGTTTTACGAAAAAGCGGAATATATTCTGAAAGGAAACGAATTGTATCCGGAAGATGTGATTGGATTGGTTAAAAGATAGTTTATTTTTTTGCTATGATTGAGATTTGTGCACTGGCATCTGGAAGTAATGGCAATTGTTATTATATTGGTAATGAGGTTGATGCTGTGCTTGTTGATGCTGGTCTTTCTGCTAGGCAAATATTAATGAGGATGCAGGATGCAGGTCTTGAGGCATCAAAAATAAGAGCGATAGTTATAAGTCACGAACACAGCGATCATGTTCGGGGAGTGCGTGTTTTAAGCAATAGGCTTGGGGTGCCTGCCTGGTTTAGTAAAGGTACGTTAAATTCCATTCCTGCTACCGGTCACCCTGATATTTGCTCTGTTTTTGTGCCAGACAAATGTCTGAATATAAATTCGTTTGCCATTTATCCTTTCCTGAAAAATCATGATGCAGCGGAACCGTGTTCATTTCGAATTGAATGTGAAGACTGGCATATTGGCGTATTTACTGATATTGGCGAACCCTGCGACCGTGTAAAGCAACACCTGAAAAAATGCCATGCCATCTTTTTGGAAACCAATTACGACGAAAAGATGCTTTGGGGCGGACCATATCCATATTTATTAAAAAGGAGAGTGTCATCTTCTGTTGGGCATTTGTCTAACGATCAGGCTTTTGATTTGGTGCGTGATCATGCTGGGCCCGAACTGGTACACATTTTTCTGAGTCATCTTTCCGGCGAAAATAACAGACCGGAGTTGGCCGAAGAGAAGTTCAAACCTCTAAGCGACCGGTTTAATGTTAGCCTGACTTCCAGAAATACGATAAGTGGTCTTTGTAGGTTGAGATGATTGAAAATCAATATTCTGGATGAAAAATGAAAAAGCCTCACAGGACATGCAAGGCTTTCTCAGAATTAAAAAATATTAGACTACTTATGCTAGTTTAACATTTACGGCATTCAATCCTTTTCTACCTTCCTGAAGTTCAAATGTAACTTCATCATTTTCTTTGACTTGGTCTACTAATCCTGATACATGAACAAAGAATTCCTTATCAGATTCGTTGTCTTTAATAAAACCAAATCCTTTAGTTTGGTTGAAAAACTTAATTTTACCTGTTTTCATAATAAAAAATAAAAATGTAATATTTCGCAAATATAGGGAAATTAACATTCAAACTGATTTTTGTGAATAAAAATACCTGATATAGAATAAAATAATTGTGCCCTGACTTTAAGAAACAAAAACCTCTGCTGTTTCTTAACTCAAAAAGCAGCAGAGGTTTCTTTATAAGGAGCTATTCCTAAATGTTCAGCAGGTTATTGCTAAGAGCCTGAAGTGTTTGTTTTTTAAGCTCAGTTTTCACCAAAACAGAAATGTTGTGTCGGCTACCGCCATACGATATCATTCGAACAGGTATGTCTTTAATAGCGCCAAATACTTTAGCGGTCGATCCGGTTTCTTCAGCAATAAAGTCGCCAACAATACAAACAATGGTTTGGTTTGTATCAACCTCTACTTCTCCATATTCTTTTAATTCGGCAACAATTTCTGATAGATGTTTTGTGTTGTCAATAGTAAGTGATACAGCAACTTCTGATGTGGAAATCATATCGATTGGAGTTTTAAAAAACTCGAATATCTCAAATATGTTTTTAAGGAACCCATAAGCATTCAACATGCGGTATGAACGAATTTTGATGGCAGTAATATCGTCTTTTGCTGCAACCGCTTTGATTCCTTGCCCTAGTGATTCTGACGCAATTAAAGTTCCCGGGTCTGATGGGCTCATAGTATTCTTGAGGCGCACAGGAATGTTCTGAAGTTTTGCAGGTAAAACGGTTTGTGGATGAAGAATTTTGGCGCCGAAGTAAGCCAACTCAGCAGCTTCGTCAAACGAAAGCTGGTCAATTTTTTGTGTATTGTCAACGTAGCGCGGGTCGTTGTTGTGAAATCCGTCAATGTCTGTCCATATTTCAACTTCTTCTGCGTCAATGGCTGCGCCAATTAAGGTTGCAGTATAGTCGCTTCCACCGCGCTGCAGGTTGTCGATATTTCCATCAGCATTCCGGCAAATAAAACCCTGAGTGATGTAATAATCAGCAGGTTCAGCAGCTTTGAGTACTTCAGCAATGTTTTCGCGGATAAAATAAAGATCGGCAGCTTTATCCAAGTCAATTTTCATGAAGTCGAGAGCCGGAAGATACAGGGCTTTGTATCCATTTTCGAGCATTAGTTCTGTGAACATGGCCGTTGAAAGCAGTTCGCCCTGTGCAACAATGGTATTTTCGACCACTTCGTTGAATTCAGCTGATGTAAGCGATTTTATGGTATTGAAAATCCCTGAAACAATGGTTTTTCCCTTTAACTTCCTTTCTTCAGTTGAGTATAAATCGTCTACTATTTTATAGTATTTCTTTTCTAATTGGCTTATCACTTGCCTGGCTGAATCCTTGTTTTTCTTTTGAAGGTAATTGGCAATTTCAACCAGAGAGTTTGTCGTTCCCGACATGGCCGACAAAACAACTAATTTTTGATTTCCATCGGTAATAAGCTGCATTACAGCACGCATGTTTTCTACCGATCCTACGGAGGTTCCTCCAAACTTTAATACTTTCATGTTAAAACTTCTTATTTTAAAGGAGTTAAATGCTATTTTATTCGATAAGCAAAGATGGAAATTTTTTTTTAATTTGAAGGATTAAATTACAAATTGCAATAAAATAATAGCTAATTATTAAAAATTCGTGTTTTTATTCTTTAATTTCTTCTGATTTCTTTTGATTTGAAAGTTGGACGTTTAAAATGTCCCAAAAATTGAATGCTTCGCTGAGTTAAACCATATTGTTGAATAAATATGAAATCCATCGCGGTTAGTATTCAGTTTTCGCTCGATGCTTAGCACTGGATCGCCAATGGGTAGATTTAGCAATTGCGATATTTTTGGATCGGCTTTAATGGCTTTCAGCTTTTGTTCTCCGCCTTTGACTTCAATCTGGTATTGAGTTCTAAGCGTTTCGAACAAGGACTTGTTTTCAAACGAACGAGCTGTTAATCTTGGCAAATTGATGTTTGGCAAGTGGTTAATGTCGTAAAAAACAGGTTGACCATCCACCAGTCGCAACCGTTCCATATAAATGCAGCCTGATTCACGTTCGATCAGACTCAACTCAAATGGGAAATTATCTTCCCATGGTTTGATTTGAGGTTTCTGTAAAATCTGTGTTTGCAGGTACTGATTTCCAATAGCCGAAGCTGTTCCCGAAATACTCAGGATGCCAATATCCTGCGGCGGTTTGCGCACAATACTTCCTTTTCCCTGTTTTTTTTGAATGAACCCTTCCTGCACCAAAACTTCCAAAGCTTGCCGAACCGTTGGGCGGGTAATGTTATGTACCGCGCACAACTCATTCTCCGATGGCAGTAAACTTCCTTCAGCATAAACACCCGTAAGGATGTGTTTCCTAAGTATTTCGTATATTTTTTTGTATTGGGGTAGCTTATTTTCTTCTGACATAATTGGGTGATTTTGAACCAAAAATAATAAAATATTTTAAATTTTTTAAATTAACTTGTAAATACAAGTATAAAAGATTAGTTTTGGCCTTTGAATTTAAACTGCACTGTAACTAGAACTAAATTAATGATTTAATGAATGTTATTGCAGTTGGTTGTGTTTACAAGTTTAATTAAGTTGTTAAAACAAATCAAATATGGCAATTCCAGTCTTAATGCCTCGCCAGGGGCAATCTGTCGAAACCTGTATTATAGGTGAATGGTATAAGAAAAAAGGTGATGCTGTAAAAATTGGCGATATCCTTTTTTCGTATGAAACCGATAAAGCTTCGTTTGAAGAAGAAGCAAAAGCCGACGGTATTTTATTGGATGTTTTCTTTGCTGAAGGCGACGAAGTTCCGGTATTGGTTAATGTTGCAGCGATCGGCGCTGCTGGCGAATCAGTTGAAGAGTTTCGTCCGGGAGGCCAGGCTGCTCAGGTGACTGAGCTTGTTGAAGTTGCTGAAACAAAAGCAGAAACAATCGCTATTCCTGAAGTAAAAACACTTGCCGAACCTTCGGGAAAGGTGAAAATTTCACCAAGAGCTAAAAATGCGGCTGAAAAATTGGGCGTTGCCTATCAGCAGTTGTCGGGTTCGGGTCCCGAAGGCCGTATCATTGAACGTGATATTGAAGCTGCCGCTCAAACTTTACCAAAACTAACTCCGTTGGCTCAGGAAGTAGCCAAAACTGAAGGAATGAAATCTGGCGAAACTGCTACCGGACTTGGCGGAAAAACTGTAGCCAAAGATTTGATCTCCTATAATCCGGTTTATGGCGACGATTTCGAAGTGAAAAAACTCACCAACATGCGTAAGCTGATTGCTAAAGCCATGCACACATCGCTGCAAAACTCGGCTCAGCTGACTCACCACATGAGCGCCGATGCCCGCACCATTATGGCTTTGCGCAAAAAGTACAAGAAAGCCCTAGACAAAGGCGAAATTTCACAAAATATCACCATCAACGATTTAGTTTGTTTTGCAGTGATCAAAGCGTTGAAGAAATTCCCGCAGGTGAATACGCATTTTATTGGCGACTCGATGCGCTGGTTCAAAAAAGTACACTTGGGATTGGCGGTTGATACCGATCGCGGTTTGATGGTTCCGGCCATTAAAAATGCTGATGATCTTTCGCTCGAAGGACTTTCAGCGCAAATGCAGGGAATAGCTGCACAATGCCGCAAAGGAAATGTGAATCCTGAATTGCTGGCTCCCGAAGCTGCTTCGTTTACCATTTCAAACCTTGGAAATTACGGCGTTGAGATGTTTACTCCGGTAATTAACATACCGCAGACTGCCATTTTGGGTGTTTGCACCATTATTCCACGTCCGAAAGATTTGGGCGATGGCGTTTACGGTTTCGTTCCGATGATGGGCTTGTCGCTGACATACGATCACCAGGCTCTCGACGGCGGCGAAGCAACGCTATTCCTGAAAGAAATTAAGGAGCAGATCGAAAATTTGACAGTTTAAAATGAGACATTAGATTTTAGATAATAGACCCGAGACAAAAGATCGTTTGGATATTGTTGGTCTAAAATCTAAAATCTGACATCTAAAATCTAAAAATTATGAGCAAAATATACGATTTAGCAATTCTGGGCGGTGGCCCTGCGGGCTATGTAGCCGCTGAGCGTGCCGGAGCCAAAGGAATGAGTGTGGTCATATTCGATATGCGTGCCTTGGGCGGGGTTTGTCTTAACGAAGGTTGTATCCCGACCAAAACGCTTCTGAACTCGGCCAAAGTTCTGGAATATGCCCACGAAGCGGATAAATACGGAATCAACGTGGAGAACATCTCCTTCGATTTCAAGAAAATCATGCTGCGAAAAGATAAGGTCGTTCGCAAACTGGTGGCTGGTGTTGGCGCTAAAATGAAACATGCCAAAGCCGACGTGGTGATGGCTAAAGCTACTATTACCGAAAAGCGAGGTGAGATAATCACTATCGAAGCCGATGGCAATCAATATCAGGCTAACCGTCTGCTGATTTGTACCGGATCGGAAGCTGCTGTCCCACCAATTCCCGGATTGGATGCATCGCAGATTTTAACCAATCGCGAAATCCTTCAGTTGAAAGACAAGCCTGAAAGCCTTGTTATCATTGGCGGTGGAGTTATCGGATCTGAATTTGCCGATTTCTTTAATGCTATGGGAACCAAGGTGACTGTCATTGAAATGCTTCCGGAGATTTTAACCGGAGTGGACGAAGAAATTGCCGCATTTGTGCGCAAAGAATTTGTGAAGAAAGGCATTGAATTTCACCTGAAAGCCAAGGTGACTAAGCTGAATGGCAAAGAAGTGGTGTTCGAGAAAGATGGTCAGGAAATGAAAATTACCGGCGACCAGGTTTTGTTGTCGGTTGGCCGCCGCGCCAATGTTGCCGGAATCGGACTCGAAAACATAGGCGTAGAGTTTACCCCACGTGGCGTGAAAATCGATCAGAATTGTCGCACCAACGTGCCTAATGTTTATGCAGCAGGCGATATTACCGGATTCTCGTTATTGGCGCATACGGCCAGTCGCGAAGCCGAAGTTGCTGTCAACCATATATTGGGTCGCAAAGATGTGATGCGCTACGATGCCATTCCCGGAGTGGTTTATACCCATCCTGAAATTGCAGGAGTTGGTTTAACCGAAGCTCAGGCCAAAGAAAAAGGCATTGAAGTAGTGGCGAAACAATTGCCAATGGCTTATGCCGGTCGTTTCATTGCTGAAAATGAAGGAAAAGACGGTTTTTGCAAAGTGATTGCCGGGAAAAAATACGGAGAAATCCTGGGTATTCACATGGTGGGTGGAGCCTGTTCCGAAATGATTTGGGGAGCCTGTGCGTTGATCGAAGCGCAGTTGCGCGTTCAGGATGTTCAGGAGATTGTTTTCCCGCACCCAACAGTAAGTGAGATCATCAAGGAAACCTGTTTCTTATTTTAGTCTATAATCTATTGTCTAATATCTAAAAACAGATACAATGCCTAAAAGTCAATTTATTAATCCGACTGAGGTGAGGAAAGCTGGCGAAATTACATTCAAGCCGATTCCTGTAAATCAGTACAACAAAACAGTTAGTGAAGAGCTGAAAAGCAAAAACTTCACCAAGGAAGAACTTAAGAAGATTTATTTCGACATGGTTGTCATTCGCGAGTTTGAAACCATGTTACAACTGGTAAAAACAACCGGTGCCTACAGTGGCATTGAGTACAATAATCCGGGGCCTGCACACCTTTCTGCCGGTCAGGAAGCAGCTGCTGTTGGTATGGCTTATACCTTAACTGTTGATGATTTTATTTTCGGCTCGCACCGTAGTCACGGCGAAATTCTGGCCAAAGGATTGCGTGCCATCGAAACGCTTGATCCCAAAGAACTTGAAAAGATCATGGCTGAATTTTGGGACGGAGCTACCCTCAATGTTACCAAAAAAGGTTATAAAGGTAACGATATCAAAGAATTAGGGATCCGTTTCCTCGTGTATGGAGCATTGGCCGAAATTTTTGCCCGCATTACCGGATTCAACAAAGGTTTGGGCGGAAGTATGCACACATTCTTCACTCCGTTTGGAATTTACCCGAACAACGCTATCGTTGGCGGTAGTGGAAGTATTGCCGTTGGTGCCGCGCTTTATAAAAAGGTTAACCGCAAACCGGGTGTTGTGGTTGCCAATATTGGTGATGCTTCTATGGCTCGCGGACCGGTTTGGGAAGGAATCACTTTCGCCGCAATGGATCAGTTTAAACAACTTTGGGCCGACGATATGAAAGGCGGTCTTCCGGTGATTATCAATATTATGGATAATCAATACGGTATGGGCGGTCAAACTTGTGGCGAAACAATGGGTTTCGACATTGCTGCCCGTATTGGCGCTGGCGTTAATCCCGATCAAATGCACGCCGAACGAGTGGATGGATATAATCCGCTGGCTGTTATAGAAGCTTACCGTCGCAAAAAAGCCATCATCGAAAAGAAAGAAGGCCCGGTTTTGATTGACGTTCTAACTTATCGTTTCAGCGGTCACTCGCCATCCGACTCCTCGTCCTATCGTTCTCCGGAAGAAGTAAAGGCTTGGGAAGAACAGGATTGTATCATTTCATACGGACAACAACTGATTGAAGCTGGCGTCGCTACGCAGGCCGACTTGGATTCAATTTGGGCCGATGTGAAAGGAATCATGTTGGATACATTCAAATTAGCTATCGACGACGAGCTTTCTCCACGCATGGATTTGCACAAAGAACCCGATTTGCTGGGAACCATGATGTTTTCGAACCAGTCGGTTGATTCCATGTCAACCGCAACGCCCGATGTGAACCATCCGATGAGCGAAAATCTGCGTGTTCAGCAAATTGCAAAGAAAGAGAGGTTTGCCTACGATAAAGATGGAAAGCAATTCTCGAAAATGAAACAGTTCCAGCTACGCGATGGTATTTTCGAAGCTGTTATCGACCGTTTCTACAAAGATGCGTCGCTGGTAGCTTATGGCGAAGAAAACCGCGACTGGGGCGGCGCTTTTGCTGTTTACCGCGGACTAACTGAAGCGCTTCCATACCATCGTTTGTTCAACTCACCCATTGCCGAAGCTGCCATTATTGGTACTGCTATTGGCTACGCGATGTGTGGTGGCCGTGTTATTCCTGAAATTATGTATTGCGACTTCCTCGGATGTTGCGGTGACGAAATTTTTAACCAGTTGCCCAAATGGCAGGCTATGAGTGGAAATATCCTGAAAATGCCTGTTGTAGTGCGCGTTTCTGTTGGCTCAAAATACGGCGCTCAGCACTCGCAGGACTGGACTTCGTTAACTGCCCACATTCCCGGACTAAAAGTATGTTTTCCGGTTACCCCTTACGATGCCAAAGGATTGATGAATACCGCTTTGCAGGGAACAGACCCTGTTGTTTTCTTCGAAAGTCAGCGTATTTACGAAATTGGTGAGATGTTCCACGAAGGTGGCGTACCTGAAGGATACTACGAAATTCCGTTTGGCGAACCCGATGTTAAACGTGCAGGGAAAGATGTTACCATCCTTACCATTGGTGCAACTCTCTACCGTGCTTTGGATGCAGCCAAAATTCTGGAAGAAAAATACAATATCAGCGCTGAGGTAATTGACGCTCGCTGTTTGGTTCCGTTTAACTACGAAAAAGTGCTGGCTTCGATTAAAAAGACCGGCCGTATCGTGATTTCGAGCGATGCCACAGCCCGTGGTTCATTCCTGAATGATTTGGCCCGCAACATCACCGAATTAGCTTTCGATGATTTGGATGCACCACCGGTAGTACTGGGTTCGCGCGACTGGATTACACCGGCTTACGAGCTGGAATATGCGTTCTTCCCGCAAGCCGAAAGCTTTGTCGATATTATCCACGAGAAAATTCTGCCATTGAAAGGCCATGTGGTGAAACAAAACTTCACCAGTGCAGAGCAAATGCGCAGAAGCAAACTGGGAATTTAACCGGCAGAAAAAAGGTAAAACCTGCAAAGCCGCATTTCATCCGATGACTTTAAGCTCATCGGATGAATATCATCTGAAAGTGTGTTTCATAAGAATAGAAAAGCCCTCGTTGTCCGGAATGGATGGCGGGGGCTTGGTGATTTGGTAGATGGCCTTCGACTGCTACGCGCTCAGGCCTAGGTGGAGCGCGAAAAGATTCCTGTAGTCTGAAATATTCAAGCTTTCGAGAACATCTCTCGCTGTTTGAAGCACCGCTCCCTGAGTTTGTCGAAGGGAGCTATCTACGCTTTCGGCTATAACTTTTAGCCAACTCCGGCAAATCTCCATTTCTCCCTTCAATTAATGCGATCTTTTTCTCCCTATTCCAGCCTTTAATTTGTTGCTCTCGATTATATGCAAGGTCAATTCTGTTGTATTCTTCCCAGTAAACCAATTCAACGGGTAATCGTTTGCGTGTATGGTTTGCTCCTTTTCCGGCCTGGTGTTCTTTCATCCGGCGTTCCAAGTCGTTGGTGCTTCCCGTATAAAAACTTCCATCGACGCAAAGAAGTATGTAGAGGTAGCCTTTCATGTTCAAATATAGCGAATTATGCCCAAAAATCTTTTGGCAAGCAACCCATATTTAATACACCGCCTCCTGAGCGCGTAAAAGTTGCAAGGGGGGCTTCCAATGGTTCGGCCTTCGACTGCTACGCGCTCAGGCCTCGGTGGAGCGCAGAACTATCCTCTTTATTGAACGTTGACGTTTGGGGTTTTGCGGGCATAGTCGTTGTGTCAGGCACCGCCCCTGAGCCTGTCGAAGGGAGCCTGTCGAATGGAACGGTCTTTTTCTTTTATTTCACAACAATGCTTTTGTCGTTCGAAAGATTGAGCAAGCCGACGTAAAGCAACTTGGCAGCGTCTTCCATCAGTTCTGGAGTTAAGCCGTCAGTATTATCGAGTGGGTGATGATAATACACGGTTTTAACGGTTCCTGTAGTCCAAAGCTCAATGGTTTTATAGCCATTTCGCTGGAAAATGGCAGCATCGGTGCGCGGCCTTCCGTAATTTTTTTGCCATTCGTTGGCCTTCATGTCGCGGTGTATGTACTTGTTATTGGCTTCCTGCAACGGATTTGCCAATTCAGGATAAGTTTTCCCGTTTCCCAGCAAAAAGCCTGTTCCGTTGCCAACCATATCCAGGTTAATCATCCCAACTACCTTTTCTTTTGGCCAAATTGGCGATTCGACATATTTTGAACTGCCAAACAAACCGCATTCTTCGCCGCCGAAGAAAATAAAAATAACAGTTCTCCCGGGTTTTACTTCGGAGCTTGCAAAAGCTTTGGCTGCCGCCAGAATATCCGACGATCCCGACGCATTATCGAGCGCGCCCGGGAAAACACAACCTGCGCTTCCAACGGCATCGAGGTGGGCGCCAACAATTATTGCTTCGCTTTTCAGTTCAGGATCAGTGCCTTCAATTATTCCAACGACATTACACGAACGGCTGTCCGGGTGGTTTTTTGTGGAGGCCGAGATTTGTATCTTCTGTTTTAACGGGAACGAGTTGGGTTGCATTTTTTGCGTAATCGATTTCCGGGCATCTGTGTATGTTTGTCCTGAAGCGCTGAAAAGCTCGCCGGTAACTTGTTCGCTGATGTGGGCATAAACAAGTCCGTCAACAAAAGAAGTGTTCGGATTGGCCAGTTTGCTGATTAGAAGCAATCCAACTGCTCCCATTTCGCGGGCATGTTTAAACTTATAGCGGGCATAAGTGTATGGTTCCCATTTTTTCAGGGCTGAATCGTTTTTTGAATAAGGCGTTCCACTTTCGATCAAGACAATTTTGCCTTTTACGTCAAGGTTTTTGTAATCGTCGTAACCCAATTCAGGAGCAGAAATACCAAATCCGGCGTAAACTACTTCGCCGGAAACTTTGCCTGAAGCAGAATTCGATCCGGGGAAAAAATCATCGGGAAATTTATAGTTTTTGACGGGTTTGCTTTTGGCATCGAGCAAGGTAACGCTTCCCGGGGAAAATACTTCGCTGTAAGCATTCGGAAACCACTGAAAATAAGTTCCGTCGCTCATTCCGGGCTTTACTCCGGCTTGTTTTAACTGATCGGCAACCCATTGAGCAGCCTGAATGTATTCGGGAGAGCCCGAAAGTCGGCCTTTGTATTTGTCGGAACTTAACTCGGCGGCATAGTTGAGCAAATCGTGGCTCGAAATGGAATGAAACGTAGATAGAATGGCCTTTTCAGTGTCCTGGGCAAAGAGCTTAACAGTAATGAAAAGAGCCAGAAAAAATAATGAACGCTGTAGCATATTGTTGGTTTTAGTGTGCCTAAAAATAGGTATTTTATAAATGGTGATCTTTGAATATGTACCTTTGCACGCGAGAAATTACCATAAATTTATACAATTTGTCAACTTGAACTTTTCAACTCGCTTACAGTATTAAAGATGAAACGAAGAGATTGGGTAAAGATAAGTGGATTTGTCGGGACCGGACTTTTATTGTCGGGTTATGTGAAATTTGGAACTGCAAAAATGAGAAATGATCAAAAACAAGTTGACCCGTCGTTCGGTCTGGTAAAGACTGATTTTGGAACCGATTTTAAATGGGGAGTTGCTGCTGCATCATACCAAACGGAAGGCGCCTGGAATTTGGAAGGGAAAGGCGAATCGATCTGGGATCATTTTTCGAGAAAAAAAGGAAAGATTGAACGCGGCGAAACAGCCGATCTTGCTGTCGATTTCTTTCATCGGTATGAAGAGGATATTGATTTGATCAGGTCAATGAATTTCAGCGCTTTCAGGTTTTCGTTGTCGTGGCCGCGTATTTTGCCGAACGGAACCGGGGAGGTAAACCAGGCTGGTCTTGATTTTTATCACCGGGTAATTGATAAATGTTTGTCGGTAGGAGTAGAGCCGTGGATTACTATTTACCACTGGGATTTGCCACAGGCACTCGAAGAACAGGGAGGCTGGACCAACAGGAAAATTGTAGATTGGTTTTCGGAATACACCGATGTTGTGACCCGGGAATTTGGGCACCAGGTGAAAAACTGGATGATACTCAACGAGCAGTTTTCATTCATTGCCGGCGGGTACCTGGCTGGATACCTGGCACCCGGGCGTCGCACAATCCGCGGTTTTCTGAAAGCCGTTCACCATTCGGTGTTGTGCAATGCCGAAGGTGGCCGAATCGTCCGAAGGAATGTTGACGGGGCCAACGTGGGAACCACTTTTTTTACTTCCTGGATCGAACCTCTCAACCGGGAAGAAAAGAACATGGAAGCCGCCAGCCGCGTTGACGCCGGGATAAACCGAATGTTTATTGAACCTTTGCTTGGGTTAGGTTATCCCGAAGATGCTTTGCCCGTACTTAAAAAGATTCGCAAGTTTTATGAGCCAGGCGATGAACAGCGGATGGCTTTTGACTTTGATTTTATTGGCGTACAGTATTATTTCAGAGCGGTTGTCGAAAAATCGATACTGCCTTACATTCAGGCCAATGAAGTCAAAGCAAGCGATCGCGGTGTGGCTGCCAATGAAATGGGGTACGAAATTTATCCTGAAGGGCTTTACCAGGTGCTGAAGAAATTTAGTCGGTACAGTAATATTCCGAAATTGCTTGTAACCGAAAACGGGACCTGTGTGCCTGATCTTGTCGATAATGGTAAAGTGCATGATAACGAACGCATTTCGTACTTCAAAAACCATTTAGCAGCGGTTTTGAAAGCAAAAAGTGAAGGTGTGAACGTGAATGGTTATTTCGTTTGGTCGCCCACCGATAATTTCGAGTGGGACAAAGGCTTCCGGACAAGATTCGGACTGGTTTACATCGATTTTAAAACCTTGCAACGAACGATGAAAGATTCAGGGTTGTGGTTTCGGGAGTTTCTGAAGGAAAGTTAGAGTCTGTTTAAATTTCCCGGAGGGAAAATATATGGGTAGAAAAATGACCATTTATCGTTTCATTTTGTCCCGTACGGGACAAGAGATCATCTAAAATCATTCTTTCCCTACCCACATTTTGTTCCTAACGGAACGGTAAAATAAAATTTAAACAGTTTCTTACATTTCGGGAAATAACCGCAGAGAAACCATTTTTTTTGTTAAAAATAGCTAAACACTAATCAAATAAATTGTTACAACGATCAGTTGGATTAGAATTGAACCTACACTTTTAAGATGAATTCATAAAAGCAGTTCATTTGATCACAGATCTGCTTCATTTAGCGTTTCAAATAAACCTTGTACGAAATTCCTCCGCTGAAATACTGCAAATCGTAAGCAAAGGCATAAAGGAACAAATGGTCGAACAGTAGTAACGATACCCCTGCATTGATCACTTTGGTATCATATTCGGCCATGAACTTTAATGGCTTGAAAAATCCAGGCGAAAAGGATACCCCGCCAAAGAACCCGATAATCTGATTGTTCCGGAGGGCTTCGAAACCATATCCCAAAGAAGTTTCCATACGGTTATTATTCCACCTGAAATTCTTGCTGGCGACAGCATACATCGCCCCAAAGTATTGATTCCCCTTTCCCGAACCAGATGTATAAATGTCATTTGCTCCAACCACCAGGACCGGAATATATTTTCTTTCCCTCAACACTCTTCCCCGCACAGCAAACGACCGATCCTGGTTGAATTTTCCATTGTTTACCTTGATAAATGTACACCGATAATTCACTTCCAAAAACGGCAAAAATGTGATGTTGATGTAATAATTGCCCGAATTGTAACCAAGCTTAGCAGGCATTATAGCAGCAGGAAGGTAATTTCCGCCAAACATAAAGGTACCATCGAGTTGCATATTCGCAGTCGGGATATTAAGCAGACCGGTGGTGCCGGCGGTGGGTTGGGAGAAGGTTGCTACTGGGAACAAAATGAACAACACTATTTTTAGAGCACGTTTCATAGTGCCACCCCTTGGTTAACCTGTTCCTGCTCTGCCCAAAATCTACGGAGTACCCTGTTATTAATTTTGGTAATCTCGCATTGATCTTTACACGGGGTAAAGATGGAACGGTTTTGATTATAGTTTTCAGCAATACAACCTCCAACACATGATTTTGACTCATCACAATAACTACATTTCTTGAAATCCTTATTCTCCATCGTGAATAGTTTTTCTCTCATACAAAGATTTGTGATGCCATCAAAGATATTTCCCAATTTGAACTCATCACAATCGAAAGATTCAAGGCCAACAAACTTACTACATGGATAAATATCTCCATTCTGTAAAACAGTTACATTATTCCGTCCTGCCCTACAACCCCAAATGCCGCTTAAACAATCAGTTTTGTCCTCTTGTTTTTCAAAATAGGTTATCCTGAAAGGATCATTATTCCTGATCCTTTTAGAATAATAATCTGAAATTTTTATTAGTTCTTCTTCATAAATCCGTAACGATTTTTCTGGCCATTTCGGCCCATAACAGATCCCTAACAAGAATTGATTAATACCATTGTTATACAGGAATTCAACATTACGACTTAAATCAGATACGGTATCGGGGCAAATTGTCATTCTGGTTCCAATCCAAGGTTGATACTTCCTCAATAATTCTATCTTGGAAATGACATCATGAAATGAGCCTTTACTATTTAAAAATTTACGATGTTTATTATGGGTCTTTTCATCCCCGTCGATACTCAATAAATATTTCACCTTACTATTTCCTTTACTTAAAATTTCTTCACTAAGTAAAACTCCATTCGTCGTTGCATCGAAATGGATTAGTTTACCTGTTTTTAAAGAAACTTGATCGGAATAACCTATTAATTGAAATATCGTTTCAAATTCGAGTAATGGTTCTCCCCCTAACAAAGTAAAATGCAACTCTTTTTCATTGCCAGAATAAAGAACTAGAAAATCCAGTACTTGTTTTACTCTTTCAATAGTAAAAGCGTTTTTGCTCTTCTTTTTAATAAAACAATAATCACATTTTAGATTACATTGTTCTGTAAGAACGGTCTCAAGTGAATCGATTGAAGTAAAAAAGCTACAATTAAAAATAGTTAGTACTAATTTAAAAATCTCACTATCTGTTAAATTATATAAATTATTTTGCTTTAATACTTTTTCTGCTTCTTTCAAAAAAATAGAAGATGCAAGTTGTGTCATGCTAAAATTGTTAACAAGTTTTGAAATTTTCGATTTGAAATTTTGATCTATATTATCATGCATACCGGTCATAAATTACTTCATATTAACATTTATGGAAAAGATTTTATTTAGAATTACGAAAGGACTCCTCCTTTATGCGAAACATCTCTTGTGCAATTATACTTATCGATCTCATTTTTGCAGTTTACTGGAATACAAGTATTCTTTGTAGGACATCCAAATGGGAGTGGGCAATCATATCCGGAAAATGATCCACCAGGGCAAACACATTTAAAACCACCAAAAATTGCACCTGGTGAACATTGACAATTATATCCTTTACTTAAAATATCTTCAGATACACAAGAAAAAAATGAAGCAAGACCTATTGCTACAATTGAACTCAATGCAACTGTTTTTCCTAAGGAATCGATAAATTCTCTTCTTGAAAATTTATTTTTTTCGATTAAATTTTCAATTTCATTTATTTTATCTGTTCTTGTTTTCATATGTATTAAGCTGATTTAATTTATTATGGCTTTAAAATCACCCGAGATGTTATCCTCGGGTGATTTTATTCAGAACTTGTACCCAACCGTTATCGCCACTTCCGGCCCTGCGATCGAAACCTTTCTCTCGGTAACACCTATGCCATCGCTTACATCCTGGGTATAGCTGCCCAAGTTGTACATGAACTCAGCCCCAACAACTAAATGGCCAAACGAACGGTCGATACCAATGACTGGGGAAAGGGAGTAATCCTGCCCCTGCTGTTCGGTGGTTTCGGTGCCGCTATCCAGTTTGTTTTTGATGAGATAGAATTGGCCTTCAAAACCAATGTATGGCTGGAAACCACTAAACGAAACCACTTTGGGCGCATACAAGGCTCCCAAGTTGAAACGGGTGAACCCAATTCGCAGGCTACTTATGGTTGAACTTTCATTACCTTTAACTTTATCGTTCCAATACGACACCCCAACTCTTGCCCTTAAATCGTAAGGAAGGGCAACCGTGATGTTACCACCAAGAGCAATATTGCCACTAAAGGTTTCTGTTACTCCAAGTGTTGGCAAATAGGTATCGTTCCAGTAATCCATTTTTGGCTGGTACCAGCCAGCGGTGAAACTCACGCTATAAATTCGAAATCCACAAGAGACAGAATCCTGTGCCTGATCCTGTGCTTTTCCTATTGTAACAATCAGCAACAACAGGAATGTGATTGATAATATTTTGGTTTTCATTATTGTAGAGATTAAGGTTATTTGCCGGATCCACCTTTATGAGGTGGACATATTTTAACATCAAATACGCAATTTTCATAAACTCTACATACAAAAGACTTTCTTACAGTTAGATAATTCTCAACTGTAAGAAGAATTGTGTATCCTTGATTAATCCATGTATTTATGCTAATATATTCATGAATCGTCATTTCACAAAACATTTGAATATCATGTATGTCACATTTAAAGCAAATACTTGGTGCTGCATTACAAAAGCATCCATCTATAACTACTGATTTGTTTTGTTGCCTAGAAAGAGTTGATTTGTTCTGTAAATTAATGTTTAAGTAGGTTTCTTCAAAAAAACTAACTCTTCCAGATAGTTCTGTATTTTGTGAGACTATGTTTTTTAGCCAGTTTGGAGATATATTATCTGGTATTCCATTGGGATAATATACGGTTGCTTTGTAACAATATTCACCTTGGGATATAGATGTTTTTTCAGATTCATCCAACCAATTTGCATCACTAATTTCTTCAGTATAATTACCCTTAATGCCTATTGAATAAGTACTGAAATGATTTATCTCTGCTATTGCCTGTGTACCGGAAGTATCCACTATCGCCTTTATACTACTTATCTCCCACGATAAACTATGTTCATTATAGATTAATAAATCGAGCAATGCTCCTTTATATATTTTCATAGGAAGAGGGAAGGTAATTGTTGTGTTTTTATTGAGCTTTAAACCAGACGGTTCCAAACAAACTGTTGCAACATTTAGTAATCCCAAGGTCTTTCTTGGAGAAATGTCAGGAACATATATTCCTTCCAATTGAGTCAATGAAACAGTTGTGTTTTCATTTAAAGCTCCTTTAGGAAATAGAACTTCAATCTTTTGAGAAGCATCAATAGATTCCGAATTATGAACAGATATTGAACCACCATTTATATCAATAGTTTTTGAAATAGCAGGTGGTACAAGTGCAATTGTATTTACTGAAGAATAATATGCTTCTGTAATAATTGTTGTTCCAACCGGATATCCATCTTTTTTTGCTGAAATTTTGGTAAAACCTTTAGGAAGTTCATTAAAATAAAGGTTATAGATTCCTTCTGAATTTGTTGTGGTTTTTTTATCAAGGCAAACAATTGTAACATCAGAAATAGGAAGACAAGATCTATAATCAACTACCTTACCAGAAATGATATATGGCGTAGCCAATTCTATTGGCTCCACATTTTTTTGACACCCATTAAGCAAATACAAGCTCAGTGCAATGGCCAGCAATAAGATTATTGAGGATGCAACGATTATCGTTTTTTTCATTTTAATCATTTTTAAGTATCTCACGCTTAATAAATATTGGGTTAATCCAGTGTTCCGAGCGGTTTTCGTTGGGACGTATTTCGTAATACCGTCCGTAGTAAAACTCGGTACCGGCATTGTATTCCCAATCGAAATAGCGCGAGGACATCAGGCGGAGAGTGTGTTTTCTGCTTCGTTTGGATGGGGGCAGGGGAATTGAAAAGTGAAATCCACCATTGGGCTCACCACCAGTGTACATAGCATAGAAGCCAATGGTGGTTTCGCCAAAGTGGCGGGTGCAATCGACCCGAAAGCCGTAGTCGTTGTTGAGGTAACGCCCAAAGCTTAAATCGAATTGCAGGTTGAACTTTGGGTAATAGTACCCGGCTTTGGCAAACCAGGTCAGGGTGTTTAGTTCATTGGTAACCCATTGTCCATCGTAAAAATGGGAGTTTCCTGTAAGTCCGGCATTCAGGCCAATGTTCCAACGGTTGTTGTTCAACGGATGGTTAAAACAAATATCAGCGCCATAGCGGTTTGCATTGAAATTCCCGATTGTGACATGACCAAACCATTGGAGTGGCAACCTGAATTCCTGGGAGAGGGTGACAAATCCGGGGCGAACAAAGTCGCCTTCGTACCCCAGTTGGTTCACAACGGGGAAGATTACTTGCCCAGTAAAGAGCATTCCAGACCACAACGATACCTCGATAGCAGGTGCTATGTTGAGTTGAATTTCGTAAATCTGTGTAAGCAGTGTGTTTTGCAACCCGAACTGGGGATAAACCACCAGGTCGATTTTGTTTTCAGGGGGATTGACAGGTGTAATCTTTTTTAAAAGTTTCCATGAATCATTGATTTTGTAAGTAACTTCAATATCAGCCTCTTTTGCTGTAGTTGGATTTGTTCCATTAAGGTCGTCCTGCCATTTGGGCGTTGAAAGGTTGATCTGTATTTGAGGGATTCCTTTTTTGAGAAGAATAAGGGTTACCGGGTATTTTTTCTCCATCGTGGCAATGATATCCAATGCCGATCTTATGCCATCTACATTCCATCGGTAGAGGTTGTCTTCCAATGAAACAAATGTACCGAAGTTGGTTGTAGAGACTCTTACATTCTCGTAACCAGAAATAATGAGTGCGTTGCTGAGTTTCTCTGATGAAGTTTGGGCAACGACAGTAATTGCGGAAAAGTAGAACAGGACAACGTGTAGCAGCCCTCTCTGGATCGAACTATTGGTTGTGGTTTTCACAACGATCAGTTAAGTTAAAGTTGAAAAACGAACATTTTCGAAAATGAATTAAACAGGCAACAACACTTTCTTTATATATGAATGAAAGGTTGTTGCCCGTTGGTATTGTTCAGATCAATTTTCTGCATGTACTTCTTTGGTAATGGTATCGACAAATATGTACGGCTGTGTAGGATTGCTGCCAAAAATGTAGTATGGGTTACCGATTTTTGGTCCCAGCGGATTGCGAAGCGTTACTGCGCCGTAAGGTTCTTTGTACCCTGCTGCTTCCTTCAATTGGTTGGCTTCAACAATGTCCATATATACAGGCCAATTGATTACAACATCTTCGAGCCATGGCTCGGGGATCAGTACCGGCTCGCCAAAAGTTCCCCAACCGGTCGATTTAATAATTACGGTGGAGTTGTGGCTGTTTCTGAATACCACCCGCAGTTGATCGATCTGAAGGGGATCAGTGGTTTGCCCGGAGGAAGAAGTGCCATCGGCTTCATACAGTTGTGCGTCGGGGAATTTTTCGGTAACAATGCGGACCGCAATGTTAACTCGTCCAACAAAATTTAAAATAGCCATAATTAGATATGATTAATGGTTTTCCCTACTCATGAGGCTTTTCGGGTTATCGCCCCCGCAAATAATCCTATGTGGGCCAGGTTTGTTTAGTTGTTTAGTGAAAGCCTGTTGATGCAGGCTTTCGCTTTTGTGATAGGTTATTTGATTACAATTGTAGGATCTACAACTATTTGTACGATTGGAATGGACATTAATGAACCATCGTTATCGAAAGATGCCGACAATAACATTAAATCGATATCGTAGCTAACAGTAGTCCCCGATGGGCCATCTAAATCACACTCCATGCAATAAACCTGCTGAGTTGATACAGATACTCCATCCAATAACCTTTCAGGATTTAGCGCAGAACTGGCGTAATAGAATTGTATGTTCTTTCGCTTAAAGTTTTTAAATTCAGCAGGTCTGCCACTTTGAGGATTGACTTTATGTACATCAGAAATGATCGCCTGGATATACGAATTTGCACGAATTGAATGCCCCCACCATACAAGTTTATCGCCTCGGTCGGCTGATATCATAAGGTTGTAAATGTTGTTCAACCTTAATTCACCTTTAGATTGATCGATCCAACTGTAATCGAGAGAGGTTACTTTATAACCGATGGTACTATATTTCCCGGAGATTAATCGGGTATAATTTGGGAGTACAGACGTGTCGTAATAGCCAATTTTTTTCAGTGGCTTTGTTCCGTTTTGAATGGACAACAATACTGCTTTCAATTCTGGGCTCACGGTTTGGGCGGTAACATCTATGCCATAATAACTGGTCAATTCTTGTTTGTAGTCTTGTATAAAACCGGCTACATCTATTGATGCAAAAATTGTTCGGGTAGTAGTCATTTTTATTTGCTTTATTATTGTTAGTAATTCAGATAAAAGCTCTCGCAGATAAACACTGATACAGGTTCGGTGTATTTTTACGGTGGTTAGCGATTTCCACCTTTTTTGCACTTGGGTCGTAAGGTCTGCAAATGGCCTTAGGAGCAGTAGCCAACTTTTGGTTATTCGCTTCTTTTAACTGTTTTTTTTTGGATAAATTGTGCCTCCTTTTTTTGTCTTATTGTTATGTCTTTTGTGTTGATTAACAATGATCCGGGGTTCAATAGCCCTTACATTCGAGGTGTTGCACAATGTGCCTCCAAGGTAGCAACGAACGCGTGTAACGCACCTTGGATGGATGCCCATTCTGAGATTACTATGGAAGAAGTAAACGTTGCAAAACGGGGCTGTTTAAGTAAATTTCCACCACCTGTGTATTGGGTGGCTATTGTTATTCATATTCTTCGGCTACCAGATTGGCAAGTATGAAGATGGGCAACTGCGAGGGTTCAGTGCAATATCGGTGGCGGCCAGCTTGGGTGGCTTCCCGGGTTGATGTATTGATCCAGGTCGCGCCACACGCTTCATTGTCACGATAACCTTTAAGCTACTGTTCTCTTTTGAGGTAGCATCTACTTGTTTTATGTCGCATTGCACCTTGTGATCCTAATTGACAAGAGGTTTAAATCCACCATCGTAGAATCCTGATCAATGTCGCTATAAATAGGCTATTGAGGAAGTTGTATGTAATAATAGCACTAAATAGACCAGGAAATCAGTTTATTTGTGTTTGATAGGAATCATTCTGCCACTTTCCGTCACTTTCTTTCCTTGAAGGATTTGTCTGAAATCAGCAGGTAGTCGCTATGAAACAAACAGATAGTTTCATCGGCGATAGTGTCGGGCGACAAATGGCCGTCCTCAACTCTAGTGTCATACAACAGAATTAGTGTTGCTCAATTCCGTGGAATAATCATATTTCGGGTTCAAATTTCAAGATAAAGCCGTAGTTTTAAATCACAACAGATTGGCTTGTTTTTTCCTGAACTGAATTACTTATACAATTTACCACTATTAAACAAGATAAAAAAATGCTTATCTTCATTTTTTCTAAATATAAGGCTGTAATTCAATGATTTGGCTGAGACGTATGCGAAAAGATCAACAATGGTGCGGCTTCCAAGGCAGTAAAATATTAAAATATGTTTTACAATATTTTTTTCGTTACCTGCTTATTCTGTTTCAATGCTCTACGGATACAGTTAATCGCCTATCGGGAAATTGATAAGACTTTTTCTGGATTTCCGAGACAAAATGCACGATGGCAAGAATTGCTTTATGATGACGGGTTTGATTGATATTTGGTTGAGAAAAAGATACATACTGGCAATTGAAAAATAAAGCTATATGTTCTATGTGCCTATGTGGTTTTCCTTCAGCTTTCTGCATCAATATAAAATAGGCATTATTTTGGGTTCGCTCAACAGCATCCCGGGCTTCTCGCACCTTATTTCATCAATTGCAGCCTCAATCTGGCCAAGCTTACAGGGCATGGTAGCAACCGAAAACATAGCTTTCTCCCCGGCATGGCGGTTGTGGCTAACAGTTTCAATATTAATTTCTTGTTTGCCGATAGCTGTTGCAATAAAGCCTGTTGTTCCGGGCACGTTACTGGTGTGAAAAGTGATCAGGTATGGAAAAACTATCTGTCGGACATCATCTAATTTTTGTTCAGCTTTTTCAGGAACAAACAAACTCTTGTCGCCATAGCGCGCGATAAATACAATGTCGGAAACGATTGACATGGCTGTTTCTGATGATCCCGCTCCTTTTCCAACAAGGAAGTGAACGCCGGAATAAAGATTATTGATGCGTACGGCATTGGTTGCCCCGCTAACATCCGAAAGGAAATTGCTGTTTTTTACAAGCATGGGGCGGACAGTCGCAAAAATGTCGCCATCTTCTTTTTTCGCGTAGCAAATCAGTTTGATTTTTGCATCAATTTCGGTGGCAAAATCAATGTCTTCCCTGGTAATATTTTCAATGCCTGTAATAGAAAGGTCGTCTTTCGAAACTTCGATCCCGAATGCTAGTTTGATGAGCAGAATAAGCTTGTGCCCCGCATCACCGCCATTAATATCAAGCGAAGGGTCGGCTTCGGCATAACCGTTTTCCTGTGCCAATCTTAGAGCGTCGGCAAATTCCAGCTTGTTTTCCTGCATTTGTGTGAGGATGTAGTTGCTGGTGCCATTCATAATGCCCGAAACCGATAAAATCTTGTCGCCTGTAAAGCTTTCCTGAATAGTTTTAATGATCGGAATTGCGCCACAGACTGCTGCTTCGAAACCAATTTTTACACTTTTTTGTTCAGCCATTTCGAATATGGCTTTCCCTCTTTCAGCCAAAAGCGACTTGTTGGCCGTAACCAAATGTTTCCCCGATTTTAGCACATCCAGACAAATGTTGTAAACGAAATCGCTTTTACCTCCAATGGTTTCAACGACCAGGTCAATTTTGTCTGAGGCAATAATCCCCTGTATGTATTGTTGTGCCTCAAGTCCGGTCAAATCTTTGCCTCCGCCGCAAAACAGGTTTAGTGGCAACCCAAACCGTTCGGCAGCTTTTGCCGGGAATAGTTCTACAATTTTCTGAAGTACTAGTTGTGTATTGGCTCTTTGCGAAAGTTCTTTATTGATTTCTGAAAGAATGCGGGCGACTCCACCACCCACAGTTCCGCAGCCTAAGATGGCTATATTTAGGTTATTCATTTTAGGGGATTAAAAAATTTGGCGTAATATATAAAATTTTGAAGGGTATGGCCGTGTTTGCTTTCAAAAAGAAACTAAAATCACATTTTATATCGGAATCTTTACTATTCCTGAACTTTTCAGTAACCTGAATTGTTTATAAAACCGAAATAGTAATCGGTTGTAAAAAAACAGATGTTTTTATCTTTTTCTTAGTAATTCGAATAAAAAAGTTGATTTTATTTTCAGTTTAAAAAATAAGTACCATATTTGCATCAAATTATTCAGAAATGACAGGTTTTGCTAATATTTCCCTACTAGGTCTTATTCTCGGTATTCTAATTTGGATGCGCGAATGAGAATGGTATGGGTGAAACTATAAAGAGCTTTTATAAGGCCATTCTCAAAACAGGGGATGGCCTTTTTCTTTGAAAATAAATATCCAATATCGAATAATAAATATTGAATATCCAAATCAGAAAAAGAAACCCGGTACTCGAAAGCCGGAGCAACAAAAGAAAATATATAAACTAAATATCAAATCAGATGAGCGACAGATTGTACATTTTCGACACCACCTTGCGCGATGGAGAGCAAGTTCCCGGATGTCAGTTGAACACCGTTGAAAAAATTGAAGTGGCGCGCGCTTTGGAAGAATTGGGAGTTGATGTTATCGAAGCCGGTTTCCCCATTTCGAGCCCGGGCGATTTCAATTCGGTAGTAGAAATCTCGAAAGCGGTTACCTGGCCAACTATATGCGCCCTGACCCGCGCAGTTGAAAAAGATATTGATGTGGCTGCCGAAGCGCTAAAATTTGCAAAGAAGGGCCGTATTCATACAGGTATCGGAACATCATTTTACCACATTCATTACAAACTGAATTCCAATCAGGATGAAATCATTGAACGGGCTATAGCAGCTGTGAAATATGCGAAAAAGTACGTTGAAGATGTTGAATTTTATGCTGAAGATGCTGGTCGTACCGAAAACGAATACTTGGCCCGGGTTGTTGAAGCCGTTATAAAAGCTGGAGCAACAGTGGTAAATATCCCTGATACAACAGGCTATACGTTACCAGTTGAGTTTGGCGCAAAAATCAAATATTTGGTTGATAATGTGCCGAATATTCACAAAGCGATTATCTCGACCCATTGTCACAACGATTTGGGTATGGCGACTGCCAATACTGTAGCCGGAATTATGAATGGCGCCCGCCAGGCAGAAGTAACCATCAATGGAATTGGCGAACGTGCCGGAAATACTTCGCTGGAAGAAGTGGTGATGATCCTGAAAAGCCGCTATGCCGTGCTGAATATTGATACCAACATTAATACCAAAAATATTTACAAAACCAGCCGTTTGGTTTCGAACCTGATGAATATGCCGGTTCAGCCAAACAAGGCGATTGTTGGTCGTAACGCGTTTGCTCACTCTTCGGGTATTCATCAGGATGGCGTGTTGAAGAACCGCGAAAACTACGAAATCATCGACCCAACTGAAGTGGGAATCAACGAATCGAGCATCGTGTTGACTGCCCGCAGCGGTCGCGCTGCGTTGAAACACCGTTTGGAAATTATGGGTTACGAGCTGGATAAGGAAAAACTGGATCAGGTTTACGAACAATTCCTGAAGCTGGCAGATAAGAAAAAGGATGTGAAAGATGACGATGTTGCTGCTTTAGTAGGCGATGTTCATCAAAAAGAACGTCGTGTTAAACTTGATTTTCTACAGGTTGTTACAGGTAAAGGTTTGGTGCCAATTGCCAATGTCCGGTTGAATATTGCAGGCGAAATTTTGGATGCAACCGCATCAGGAAACGGACCTGTTGACGCAGCGTTGAAAGCTGTTAAGAAAATTCTCCATCGTAAAGTAGTGTTGGAGGAATTCCTTATCCAGGCTATTACCCGCGGTAGCGACGATCTGGGTAAGGTACACATGCAAGTGAAACACGATGATGCTATTTTCCACGGATTTGGTGCTAACACCGACATCATCACCGCTTCGGTTGAAGCTTTCCTCGATGCGATCAACAAAATCCCGGGAGCAACAAGGGCCGTTGAGGAATAGAGTCGCAGTCTCAGTTTTCAGTCGCAAATAGCGCGAAATATCATTTGCCGTCTGCTTTACAGACTGTGTGAAAACTAAATTTTACACCGAAAATATTCGAGTAGGTATCGGAGAAATTTTTGAAATACGCAATTCTCAGAGCCTTAAATATTGAAATCACACAGTCTGTTTAGCTGACGGAAACGAATAAAACAAACATCCCGTCCGCGAGATTCAGATCAGAAAAGTGAAGACTATTTTTCGGATGGAATGGATGAATCGATTAAAAGAGAAATAATTAACGAAGATCTTCTGGGGATTTTTTTCAGGAGAAAAGAACAAAAGTATAATGGAAGCAAAAACTTTATTTGACAAAATTTGGGATTCGCACGTGGTGAAGCAGGTTGAAGGCGGCCCAAGTGTGTTGTACATCGACCGTCATTTCATCCACGAAGTGACTAGTCCGGTTGCATTTTTAGGCTTGGAAAAACGCGGACTGAAAGTTCTTCGTCCGGCGCAAACCATTGCCACGCCCGACCACAATGTGCCAACGATCAACCAGAACCTGAGCATTAAAGACGAGCTGTCGCGCAATCAGGTGGAAATGCTGAAGAAAAACTGTGCCAACCACGGAATCGTTTACCACGGATTGGGCACCGAAGGCCACGGCGTGGTTCATATTATTGGTCCTGAAATGGGGATTACCCAGCCTGGAATGACCATCGTATGCGGCGACAGCCACACTTCAACGCACGGCGCTTTCGGGGCAATAGCCTTCGGAATTGGCACCAGCGAAGTGGAAATGGTGTTTGCCAGTCAATGCATCATGCAGCCAAAACCAAAGAAAATGCGCATCACCGTAAACGGAACTTTGGGCAAAGGCGTAACTGCAAAAGACATTGCTCTTTATATTATCTCGAAAATTTCGACTTCAGGCGGAACCGGCCACTTTATCGAATATGCCGGATCAGCTATTACCAGCTTGACCATGGAAGGCCGGATGACCTTGTGTAACCTGAGTATCGAATCGGGTGCACGTGGCGGTATGATTGCTCCAGACGAAACAACCATCAACTACGTGAAAGGCCGTCAGTTTGCTCCAAAAGGCGCTGAATGGGACAAGGCCGTTGCTTACTGGAAAACCCTGAAAACTGACGATGGCGCTGTGTTCGACACCGAACTGGTTTACGACGCTGCCGACATTGAACCAATGATTACCTATGGAACCAATCCGGGAATGGGAATCGGCGTTTCGAAATCGATTCCAACCAGCGAAAGCTTGGCCGGAACCGATAAACTGACTTACGAAAAGTCGCTGAAATACATGGGTTACAACGAAGGCGAAAAAATGATCGGCAAACCAATCGACTATGTTTTTGTTGGAAGTTGTACCAATGGCCGTATCGAAGACTTCCGGGCATTTGCCGATTTTGTGAAAGGCAAGAAAAAAGCCGACAACGTTACCGCTTGGATCGTTCCCGGATCGCAAGCTGTTGAGAAACAAATTCGCGCCGAAGGTTTGGTCGAAATTCTTGAAGCTGCTGGTTTCGAACTGCGTCAGCCCGGATGTTCGGCTTGTTTGGCGATGAACGACGACAAAATTCCGGAAGGAAAATATTCGGTATCCACCTCGAACCGCAACTTCGAAGGTCGCCAGGGACCAGGCGCCCGCACATTGCTCGCCAGTCCGCTTACTGCTGCGGCTGCCGCAGTAACTGGGAAGATCACTGACCCACGCGAATTCCTGGATTAAGGAATAATTCAACCCTTTCAGGGTTGTCATTTCTTTATGTCCGTAGTCCGTGGGCTTCACCCACGGCTATTCAGATTGAACCCTTTCAGGGTTTTGAAAAAGTCTGAAGGACTTTAATTTGAATAACCACCGGTAAAACCGGTGGTAGAACAAGACAAAGACTTTAGAACCCCGAAGTGGGTTCAATTTGAAAGATCAGTTTAAGTCTATAACATATCTTAAAAGTATTAAAATGTCTTACGATAAATTCACCAAATTAACATCGCCGGCAGTTCCGCTGCCCATCGAAAATGTAGATACCGACCAGATTATCCCGGCTCGCTTCCTGAAAGCTGTCGAACGCAAAGGTTTTGGCGATAACCTTTTCCGCGACTGGCGGTACGACAAAAGCAACCAGCCCCTTGCCGATTTCCCGCTGAATCAGGCGAAATATTCAGGCAAAATTCTGGTTGGAGGTAAAAACTTCGGAAGTGGTTCGAGTCGCGAACACGCTGCATGGGCCATCTATGATTACGGTTTCCGTTGCGTAGTTTCCAGCTTCTTTGCCGACATTTTCCAGGGTAACGCCTTGAACAATGGCATCCTTCCAGTGGTTGTATCTCCTGAATTTTTGGAAAAGATTTTTGCAGCCATCGAAGCCGACAACAATGCACAGTTCGAAGTTGATTTGGAAAACCAGAAATTCACGATTTGTGCGACCGGCGATTCAATCGGTTTCTCAATCAATCCATACAAAAAACATTGTTTGGCAAACGGATTGGACGACATCGATTACCTGGTAAGCATCAAGGAAGAGATTGCAGCTTTCGAAGCGAAGTAATTTAAAACAAGAAGACACAAAGACACGGAGAATAATGTGAAAGACAATCAGCAACCAGAACGAGAAGTATTTCTCTTTGTGCCTTTGTGGCAAAATTTTATACTATGACAGGAAAAGTAGTTGAAGTTAAGGATCAGGTGCTCAGTATCATGGATACCACACTGCGCGATGGCGAGCAGACCTCGGGCGTGTCGTTTACCGACATGGAGAAGCTGAGTGTGGCCCGTATCCTGCTGGAGGATGTGAAAGTCGATCGGATCGAAATTGCATCGGCTCGCGTTTCGGAGGGTGAATTCCTGGCAGCAAAACGGGTGCTCGATTGGGCGAAACACAAGGGACACCTCGAAAAGGTGGAGATCCTTGGATTTGTCGATGGCAAAACGTCGCTCGATTGGATCAATTCTGCCGGCGGAAAAGTGCTGAACCTGCTTTGCAAAGGCTCGTACCGCCACGTTACCCAGCAGTTGCGAAAAACTCCGGAACAACATATCGAAGACATCAAACGGTCGATCGATTATGCCACAGAATTGGGTATTGGTGTGAATGTTTATCTGGAAGACTGGTCGAACGGGATGCGCAATTCGAAAGATTACGTGCATTTTATGGTTTCGGAGCTTCGTAAACTGAACATCAAGCACATCATGCTGCCCGATACTTTGGGTGTTCTCGATCCGGATGAAACCTACGATTTTTGCCGCGAGATGATCGAAACTTATCCGGATGTGGAATTCGATTTTCATGCCCACAACGACTACGATCTGGCGATTGCCAACGTTTTCCATGCGATCAAAGCCGGAATCAGAACTGTTCACACAACGGTGAATGGTCTGGGCGAACGTGCCGGAAATGCGCCGCTGTCGAGCGTAATTGCGACGGTGAAAGACCACCTGAAAATGCAAACCCGCGTGAACGAAACCATGTTGAACAAGATTTCGAAGCTGGTGGAGTCGTTTTCAGGAATACGCATTCCGACCAACAAACCGCTGATCGGCGAATTTGTGTTCACTCAATGTAGCGGAATCCATGCTGATGGAGATAGTAAAAATAGCTTATATTTCAACGACTTATTGCCTGAACGTTTTGGTCGTCATCGTGTGTACGCTCTTGGTAAAACTTCAGGAAAAGCCAATATCAAGAATAACCTGGAAGAACTTGGCATCGAACTTGACCCTGCTTCGTTGAAACTGGTTACCGATCGGATCATTGAATTGGGTGACCGCAAGGAAACTGTTACTGCAGAGGATTTGCCTTACATTGTTGCCGATGTGCTGAATTCTGATCGTGGAGATGCGGCCATCCAATTGGTTAATTATGCTCTTTCGCATGGAATGGGTCTTCGTCCTTCGGCGACAGTGAGCCTGTTGATCAAAGGAGATAAATATGAAGCTAATTCTGCCGGAGATGGTATTTACGATGCCTTTATGAACGCAATTCAAATGATTTATCGGGAGCTGAATAAGCCGTTGGCCAAATTGCTCGACTATTCGGTAACGATTCCTCCGGGAGGTAAAACCGATGCCTTGGTTGAGACGCTGATCACCTGGAAAATGGATCGCGAATTCAAAACCCGAGGACTGGATTCCGACCAGACTGGCGCGGCAATTAAGGCTACTATGCGAATGTTGAATTTGATTGAAAAATAAAATAGTTCCAGGTTTCAAGTTCCAGGTTTCAAGTTTCGGTTGCGAAATGAGAAGTTTTGGATATTGAGCATTGGATATTCATTATTGGATATTTTAAAAATTGATGATCCCTCAACAAACAAAATCTTCTCCGGAAGCCATTCGCCGGAATTTCGATCAGCAGGTGGAACGGTTTTCGAACCTTGAAACAGGGCAAACCACAGCCATCGATTCACCGTTGTGCATGGAATTGGTTTCGCGATCGGCGCTTCTTCTAAATCCGGATGCCAAAAATGTGATGGATTTGGGATGTGGTGGCGGAAACTACGCGGTGAAAGTTGCCTCTTTGCTTCCGGACGTGGATTGCACGCTGGTTGACATCAGCGCCAATATGCTCGAAAGGGCGGTGGAGCGCGTCGCCGAAATCGTTTCAGGAAAGGTAACCGCGTTACATGGTGACTATCGCGATCTTGATCTGGGCGAAAACCTCTACGATGTCATCACTGCCGGAACGACATTGCATCATTTGCGAGGCGATGGCGAATGGGAGCTGGTCTTCAGGAAAATTTACAAAGCATTGAAATCTGGAGGAACATTCTGGATCAACGATATTGTGATTGGCGAAACCGATGAAATTACCCAAATGATGCTCAATGGCTGGGTAAGTACGTTAAGAAAGCAGGTTTCTCAGGAAGAAGTCAACATGTATTTCGAACGGTACGAATCGGAGGATACGCCGCGGACTTTGTCGTATCAGCTTGATTTAATGAAGCAAGTTGGCTTTCAGGAGACCTTTGTTTTGCACAAACATTTTAATTTTGCTGCCTTCGGCGCGAGAAAAATAGGAACCACGTAGGCACATAGAACACATTTTTTAATTTTTTTTTCTATGTGAACTATGTGTCTATGTGGTTTAAAATGAAATAAATAAAACCAAAAATATGAAGTTAAAATTAGCTGTTCTTCCCGGCGACGGGATCGGTCCTGAGATTGTCGATCAGGCCATGAAAGTAGTGAAGGCCGTTGCCGCCAAATTCAACCATGAACTCGAATACGAATATGCGCTGACTGGAGCCTGCGCCATCGACGAATTGGGTGCTCCATACCCTGATTCGACCCACGAACTGTGTATGAAATCAGATGCCGTACTTTTTGGCGCTATTGGCGACCCGAAATACGACAACAACCCGAAAGCGCCTGTTCGCCCGGAACAAGGTTTGTTGCTGATGCGAAAAAAACTGGGTTTGTATGCCAACATTCGTCCTGTCGTAACTTTCCCGTCGTTGTTGCACAAATCGCCGCTTCGCCGCGAACTGATTGAAGGCGCTGATTTTGTGGCCATCCGCGAGCTCACCGGCGGTATCTATTTTGGCGAAAAAGGCCGCAAAGACGAAGGTAACACCGCATTCGACGTGTGTGTTTATACCCGCCCGGAGGTAGAACGAATCCTGAAGCTGGGTTACGAGTATGCCATGAAACGCAACAAAAAACTGACTGTGGTTGACAAAGCCAATGTATTGGAAAGCTCACGCCTGTGGAGGGAAATTGCCCAGGGAATGGCTCCGTCGTATCCTGAAGTGACTACCGAATATATGTTTGTTGACAATGCCGCCATGCAAATCATCCAATGGCCGAAAAACTTTGATGTGATGGTTACTGAAAACATGTTCGGCGATATTTTGACTGACGAAGCTTCGGTAATTACCGGTTCGCTTGGTTTGTCGCCATCAGCCTCAATTGGTATTCACACTTCGGTGTTCGAACCCATTCACGGTTCGTATCCGCAGGCTGCCGGTAAAAACATAGCCAACCCGGTTGCCACCATTTTGTCGGCTGCTATGATGTTCGAATACGCCTTTAACCTGATGGAAGAAGGCGCGATCATCCGCAAAGCCGTTGACGCTTCGTTGGATGCGAAAGTAGTAACGGTGGACATTTCAAGCGAAAAACCTTACTCAACTTCCGAAGTAGGCGACTGGATTGCCGAATGGGTTAGCAAAAACTAAGGCTGATGCGGCTTTTAAACGCATTGGACGGCGATTAGAAATCGCTACACCCCAGAGAAGGCTCTTTGCGCAGGCAGGGAGCTTTTTTTGTATTGAGGAAATTTTAGCGAATGATTTCTTCCAGAACTGTTCGCAGGTTTGGTAAACTTGTTTGAATGATTTGCCAAACTTCCTCTGCGTCAATTCCGAAATAATTGTGGGCAATAATATTTCTGAACCCTTTCACTTTTGACCAGTTAATTCTTTCTTCTGTATTGGAAATGAGTTCTTCGGAAAGCTTTTCAACCATTTCGCCAATAACAATGAAATTCATCATGCAGGCATCGAATGCAAGTGTGTCAGAATAAAACACGTCAGCATCACTGAATTTTCCTGAATACAGCTGAATCTTTTGAATTGATTCGAGCATACTGAGGATGCAACTGAAATCCCGGTGAGAAATACTAGACATATTTTGCCTCTGCTAAAATTTGGTTTCTGAAAATGGGATTTAAATATTTCTCCCGGCAAATATCGACATGGCGATTGAATCTCGATTGAACCTCATTTTTAAGTAGTTGTTTTAGAGAATACAAGTCTGGAGTATTGTCCTCGAATTCAACAATGAGGTCGATGTCGCTTTGCACATTTTGTTCCCCCCTGGCAATTGAACCGAATACACCTATTTTTTTTAGATGGTACTCTTTCTCAAACCGGGTTTTGTTTGAAGCGAGGTAAAACAATATTTGACTCAATTCAATCATAAAGGTTGATTTTGATTCAAATATACGAGTTTTCATGAAATTCAATATTCCTGAAATGAATCGAGGCAAAAAGCTCAGTTTACCTCATGTATTCGGCTTTGCAAATACTTGGTAACTCTTACTGATTTATTGTTGGACCCTGGATCGCTACTGGTACAATTGATCCGGTAGATTGGGCTTCCGTTTCAGGCGAAATGCTGATTTCGTGTGTTCCATCCGGCAAATACTTCACCGTTGGCGGAACTTTCTTCAGGTTAAACAGGTCGTAGCTTTTCTTCAATTCAGCCCAAAGGCTGATTTTGTCCTTGTTTTTGCTGTATCCGGTGATTAACCGGTTGTAGGTTTTGTCTTCCAGTTTCGCCGGGTAAATGGCAATGTCAATTTCTTGCTGACCGGCATTATACGCTTCGATGCAGTACACAAACAGCTCTTTGATTTTTTCATCGTTTATAGAGATGCAGCCCGACGATTCGCAGCCACCGTGGATGTAGATGAGGTTTCCCAAATGTCCCTTTGAACCGCGAATACTGTCGGATAGATTGGGATAATTGATTCTCATCGATAGGTAATATTTGCTGTACGGATTCAGTTCGTTGATGTGGTAAAATCCCTCAGGAACCTGTAAGTCATACGATCGCCGTTTCGGGCCAATATCACCGGATATTTCGCACATCGGGATTTCTTTAATTAACGAGTAAGTAGAGTCGCAAATGTTTTTGCCCCAGAGCTCAATTTTCTTCTCAGTCTTGAAGGCACGCATATATAAACGAAGGCTGTCGCGCGAAATGGCGTGTTCTTTCAATGATTTAACGACTATTTTTTCTTTGCAGGAATACGCTTCCCTAACACGGGTGTAATTCAGCTGCTTCTCACGAAATGTCAATGGAGGGTTTCCTAAAATGAGGTATAATAAACTAACAAGAAGGATCAATAATCTCATACGCTTTTCGGAAAATTCGGGCAAAAATAGTGTAAATCATTTAATACAGTTGACTCAATCGTGGCGTTTTTGTTTCAAACGCTGGTTTATTTAAAGTAAAATGAATGTTGCATCAGCCTTCTTTTGATTACGAAACTTTGACATAACGGGCGTTTCAGCTGGTTTAGTTTGCACTGATTTGGTACATTTGTTTTCTGAAAATATCGATAATTATGGATTACGTTTTTGAGCTGCCTTTTAAGGTGCGCGACTATGAATGCGATTTACAGGGAATTGTGAACAACGCCGTTTACCAGAATTATCTGGAACATACCCGCCACGAATTTTTGGAATTTGTAGGCCTGAATTTCGCCCAGATGCACGACGATGGTATCGATGCCGTTGTTATTCGCGTGGAGATTGACTATAAAGCGCCGCTGAAAAGTGGCGATCAGTTTGTTTGCCGCGTAAATGTGGCGCGCGAAGGTAATCTGAAGTTTGTTTTCCTTCAGGATATTTATCGCCTGACCGATCAGAAACTGATGGTAAAGGGAAAAGTAACTGCCGTTTGCGTAAATAATCAAACCGGACGACCGGTGGCACCAAAAGAACTGGTGGAGGTATTTGATAAGTTTAGTAACTAAATTAAAGAAAATACTGGGGTTTCACTTAAAGTGAAGCTCTTAGTAAAATAAAAAACTTATTTTTGCAGCACTAAAACCCTTGGATGTTTAATTTGTGTTCGGATATTGTGAAGTAAATAACTTCTGATCTTTTTAATCTGAAGTTATTCCTCCGTAAACTCAGGCCAGTTCCGGCGTGAGTTATTTTCATGTCTTTATTTTACAAAAAGTACTGCCGGGAGATTTTGCTCTTTGGACAGACATTAATCATTTTAAAAATTTAAACATCATGAGTAATACCGAAAATACATCCATACACGAATTCGACTTTAGTTTAATCTGCGAATATTTTTCGAGTACCAAACGGCAGGGGCCCGGAAGCCCCGAGGCCACATTGAAAGCACTGAGTTTTATCGATAACCTGACCGCCGAATCGCGTATTGTTGATTTGGGCTGCGGAACCGGAGGACAAACCATGACGCTGGCACAAAACGCGCCTGGGCAGATTACCGGTATCGATCTTTTTCCCGATTTTATCAGGCTGTTCAACCAAAATGCAGAACTGCTGAACCTTCAGCATAGAGTGAACGGCGAAATCGGATCGATGGACAAACTATCATTTCGGGAAAAAGAGCTCGATCTTATTTGGTCGGAAGGCGCTATTTACAACATTGGCTTTGTGCGCGGCCTGACCGAATGGCGAAAATTTCTGAAGACCGGCGGTTATATTGCTGTTACCGAAGCTTCGTGGTTTACCGACGAGCGCCCCGAAGAAATAGAAAAATTTTGGATGGACGCTTACCCTGAAATTGACACTATCCCGAATAAGGTTGCCCAACTACAAAAGGCAGGTTATGTTCCGGTAGCTTCGTTTATTTTGCCCGAAAATTGCTGGACCGAACATTACCACGTTCCGCAAGTGGCTGTTCAGGAAACTTTTCTGAAGAAATATGCAGGCAATAAAATGGCTGAGGGATTTATCGGGTTTCAGCGCTACGAAGCCGAATTGTATGCCAAATACAAAGCGTATTACGGCTATGTATTCTATATAGGTAAGAAGATTTAAAGTAGGCTTTTCAACTGCTCCGATGAACTCCGATTTATCGGAGCAGTTATTTTTTAATTATTTCTGATCGTTTTTATAATGATTGTAATTGCATACAGAAATTATATGCAGATCGTTTACTTTTTGTCTTAATATATTTTTTTTTCAGCAAAATCACTCTAGCTTTGGAAACGCCTTAATCAGGCAGTTGCTTGTCTATAACTAAAAATCAATTTATTTATACAACCCAAATCTTAAGAAATGAAAAATTTTAAAGTATTGTTTGTTACTCTGTTTGTTTTATCGTTGTTCCTGGTAAATGTGCAGGCGCAGGATGCTAAAGTTTCCAAAAGTAAAAAAACTAAAAATGCTGTGGAAAATGGTGCTACAACTGTTGAAAACGGACAAGATGCTGTTGAAAAGGGGAAAGCAACTGCCAAAAAAGGAAAAGGTGTTTTTTCTACTGTTAAATTTATGGCGACCAATCCAAAAGCTTTTTTGAAAGACCCGAAGGCTGGCATTGAAGCTACGAAAGCTACTGCAAATGAAGCAAAAAGCACTGTTGATGACGCAAAGAGTACAACTGAAGATGCCAAAAGTGCGGTGAATGACACCAAAAAAACAGCCAAAGGAGAAAAAGTAACGACGAACACCAGCTCCAAGACAGAAGCAAAAACAAAAGATAGCAAAGTAGCTAAGACAGCTAAAAATGCTAAAAAAGAAGCTGCTCTCGACGAATCACATTGGTAGTGGTTTGGTTTTTACTGGTCCGATGACTCGAAGTCATCGGATCAGTAAAGAATAAGAGATCAGTCTGAATTTAAAGTTACTGAGTAGAAAATATCATCAATATTGTCTGGTTGTAATGCCCATCTAAACGCTGGATGTACTTCCCAATCATACCCAAAATCAACAAATACGCTTGAAATGTATCTGTTTTCTTCAAAGTATTTTCTATCAATTGTGCCATCTTCAAGGATTTTTCTGGCAGTTAAAAAATTGATTTTATATAAGAATTGAGATAAATCTTTAGCATTTGCAGGTCTTCCGTTTGTGAACGTAAAATTATTCTGCTCTTTTATCTTGTTAATTTTGTTTTGTAGTTCTGATGTTGTATAAATATAACCATCTGAGGCATACCTTTCTTTTCTAGATGGCTTCATCCCGAAAATCAGTTTTTCAATTTGTGGTAATTCAGTTTTGTACTCATTGATTGTATCCTGTATTCTTCCTTGAGAATACTCCTCAAATATCGCTTGAAAATGTGCTGATCTTATTAGGTTTGAACTACTTGCAAATGCTTGTTGTGCAGCAAGAGAACAAAGTTTAACTAAATCTCTAGGTCTTTTACGAGTTAATGACATTAAGATTCGATGAATCGCTACTTCTTCCCATTTTCCTTTTCCATAAAATTTTGGTTCAAAGACTTTCTCTAGATTGTAAACTAGATGTTTTTGAGGTGTTTTCATCAAAATGTCTTCATCAGCTGCTTCTCCAAAGTAGGTCAGTATTCTTTTGATTAAAAGGACAAGTATTTCGTAATTAGTCCATTTATACCAAACAACGGAACCCTCGATTTTATCGGTTGATTCGTCAGATGTTCTTACCAAGTAATATACATCTGAACGCAATGACACTTTAAATAATAACCCAGGATTATCGTTTGCCATGTCTCTTATCGCATTTAGCAGGGCGGAGATTCTATTTATATCATCTTTCCGACCTTCCCATCCTCTATCAAGATCGTCTAAGTACACTATTATTTTCCTTGACCGAAGAAAATTTTCTAAAGTTCTTTGTTGTATGGGATCCAAATCAATGTTTTCTTTGAATGCTATAGCAGTTTCTGAAATAAATGAGATAATTTTTACTCCAAATTGAGTCAGTTTATTAATGACTCCGTCATCACGTAATCCTAATTCATTAAATACTTTGGCTCCAATTATTTTTGTTAATCCATATTTCCATTGTCTAATTCTCAATAGAAAATTCTCATCTGACTTACCTAGTTCAGCAATATCATCCGGCTTTATGAGTATTGGCAAATTCCCTTTTTCCTTTTCTTCTGCAATAGCAACCTTGAAAAGGGCTGATTTACCAGTTCCTTTATGACCAACAAGGATTCTAACAGGTAATTCTGAAACTACTCTATTAAAAGTGTCTTTTTTAAAGAAGTATTCTCGAAGCCTTTCAATTGGTTCACTTTCTGCGTCTTCGAAGCCAAAAAGACTCTGGATCGTTTCGTCGTTAAATACTAAGTTCTTGGAGCTTTCCATAGTTTCGTTTATGTAGTTGGGTTACCAATTCTAGCATAAAGTTAAACTAATATTTGACAACCATTGAACTCGATTATGTTTTTTTCGCGTAACCCTTTGTCCACGGGCAATGAACCAAACATTTGAGGCAGGTGGTGCATTTTTGAACGTCAACCAGTTCGTCGCGGTCAATGCCTTTAATCCAGTTTTTGCCAGATATGGCTCCAACCTCGCATACATCCTTGCAAATAGTACAGCTTCCGCATTTGGATTGTATTTCAGGAGAATTCGCAGCCTGAAGTGGCGCGTTGGTTAAAACAGTACATATACTGATTGCGCTGCCCCATTCGCGGTTAATTAAAAGATCGTGTTTCCCAATCCAACCTATTCCGGCTTTTAAAGCAATCGTTTTGTGTGGCAGTGGAGTCGAGTGGTTTATTGAATCGTATCTGCCGTTTTCTTCTTGATTTTTGTCGGATTGCGACCAGGCCTGGTAGCCTTGGTTTTGTAGAAATCTGGCCAGTTCGTCGGCCATTTCCCCAACTTTCTGTTCTTTCCGGCTAAATTCATCGTCGTTTTGTTGGTTGGCCATAACCAATTCTTGAACGTAATTTTCGTTGGAAGCTACTTCCCGAATAAAGGCAGACGAAAGGGCTAAGCCAAATAAAATGGCGGTACTAAATCCCCGGTTTTGCTCAAACAAAAACTCAGAAATATCTACAATATGTACAAAAATTGCTCCCTGCTGGGTTAATATTTGCTGTACTTCTGAATCAACCGACATATTTCTCTGAAAAAATTAGTGTTTCCCCGGCAAATCTTTTTCCTGAATTCCCCACGTTTCAGAGGGTTGGCTACCCATTTTTAGAATTAGTTGGCTCCCGTTCATCAGGTCGCTGTGAGTAATATACGATTTGGTATAAGGCTTGCCATTTAGTGTAGCTTCCTGAACGTAGATATTTTTTACACTCAGGTTTTCGGCGCGAATAATGAATTTTTTCCCATTGGCAAGGTTAATAGTACTCTGTTCCACAAGTGGGCTTGTAATAAGGTATTCGCCGCCTGCGGGGTTAAACGGGTATAACCCCATCGCATTCCAGACATACCACGAACTCATGCTTCCGGTATCTTCATTGTTGATAATTCCATCGGGTTTATCCGAGTAAAACGAATGCATGATTTGCTGCACGATTTCGGCAGTTTTGCAGGGTTTTCCAACAAAATGATAAAAATACGGGATGTGATGGCTTGGCTGGTTGCCATGCGCATACTGCCCGATTAGTCCGCCCATTCCTCCCAAATAATTATCGGAAGGATAGTTTGTTGTGAAAAATGAATCGAGCTTGTTCAAAAATCGTTCTGGTGAGCCAAAAGCTTTTATCAATCCATACGGGTCTTGTGGAACCATAAAAGTGTAATGCCAGGAGTTACCTTCGGTGTATGATTCCTTGCCATTTGTGCGGTCATTAAGCGGGTCGAAACCCGGGACCCAATTACCGTTGGTGTACTTGGGCCGAGCGAATCCGGATTGAGAATCGAAAAGGTTCTTCCAATAACTGCTTCGTTGCATGAAAAGTTTATAATCGTTGGTTTTGCTTAATTTATGCGCAACCCGGGCAATACACCAATCGTCGAAAGCATATTCAGTTGTTTTAGTGACATTAGCCGTTGAGGTTTCGAATGGCACGAAATGGTGGGTCCGGTAATCTTTGGAATTCCGAATATCCTGGTTGGCACTGGCTTTCATTGCCTCGTAAGCTTTTTCGTAATCAAATCCGTTGAATCCTTTCAGAATAGCATCGGCCAACACTGGAACAGCATGGTAACCAGTCATACAATGAGTTTCGCAGAAAGCCATTTCCCAAACAGGTAGTAAACCGTACTGCTCGTAAAATGCCAGGAACGATTGCATAATTTGGGGAACTCGCTCTGTTTGCGTGATTGTAAAAAGCGGATGAAGGGCACGGTAAGTATCCCAAAGCCCGTATTGTGTGAAAATTTGATTTCCCTGATGGTTTTTACCGTCGGCACCCCGATAGGTATGATTGTAATCGTCGAACCTGGTTGGAGCAATATAGCAATGATATACTGCTGTATAAAAAATTTGAAGGAATTTGCTGTTGTCCGACTGTACCTGGATTTTCTCCAACTCCTTTTCCCATGCATCATTGGCTTCTGTTCGAACACGGTCGAACGACCAATCCCGAATTTCGTTAAGCCCGGCTATCGCGCCTTCAGTATTGGCAAAGCTCATAGCAACTTTCATCAGGATTTGTTCTCTTTCGCGGGTCGAAAATATAAGGCATGCTTTAACTCCCACTGCCCGAACTTGTTCTTTCGATTTAACACGGGTTGAGTCGGCAAACAAAACAAGGTCGCGAATCGGTTTACTTGTACGTACAGCAAAAAACACTCGTTTATCATCGGCGTAACCGGTTGAAAAACGGCTACCAATAAATGTGCTGTCATTTAGCTTGTGGAATTCACATTCAAGTGGTCTTCCCCCATTATGATAGGCCAGATCGAAGCGGATAATGGCTTCGCTGCTTTGAGGAAAAGTATATCGATGAAATCCGCAGCGTGTAGTTGTTGTCAATTCAGCTTTAATGCGAAATCGCTCCAGTTCAACGGCGTAATAACCAGGTGAAGCCCATTCTTGTGAGTGCGAAAATTTGCTTTTGATTAGTTTGGCTGAAGGTTTTTCGCCGTACATAGGCATAACCGAAATGTCGCCAGCCGGATCGTGTGCCGTCCCGCCCAGATGTAGATGGCTAAATCCTTGTATTTCTGATAAATTGTAGTCGTATTGTTTTCCACTTGTGTAATTGAAAAAATCTTCGGACGAAGAATTACCCATATCAGGACTAAGTTGCACCATGCCAAATGGAACTGTGGCGCCCGGATAACAATGTGCTCCGCCAGCTGTTCCTATAAATGGATTTATATATGAAGTGAGTTTTGGAGAATCTCCGAAACTCAGGCAAACTGAAAAAATGAGTAGTAGAAACGGGAAAGTAGCTTTCATAGTCTTTTCATTTTTTCGGTGAATAAATCATAACCTGCCACTTTTTATTCAGGCAAACATTGGCCCTGTCGCCGTGAAAGTTATCGCAACGGTCGTATATTGGTTGAACAACTAGCTTTCCTGATTTATCGATAAAGCCAAATTTTTCGCCAATTTTCACTATGGCAAGTCCATCTGAAAAAGGTTGTGCACCATCAAATTGTGTTGAAATAATCTCTCTTCCTTCTTCATTTACAAAGCCATATTTCCCGTTGAGTTTCACCAGCGACATTCCTTCCCTAAAACTCCAGGCAAAATCGTATTGTGGTGGCCGAATCACTCGTTTATTCTGATCAATATAGCCGTAATGATCATTTTCAGAAGAATAAAATGGCTGGATTTGGGCTACTGATAGATAACAACAAAAAATGAAAATTCCAGGAAGCAATAGTTTCATTGGTTTTAGGTTAAAAATTCTGAGTAAAGTTATTGGTTTTTTTATTGCGAGAAAAGAACTTATCCGGGAAAGAAAGTCCTGTTTATTCGACATTCTGGTTGTAAAACCCAATCACTTTCAGCCGGAAAAATGCCAAACCACTCATGCAAACGATTGAGCTAATCAGGAACACCGCAGCAATTGAAAGGTATTGTGCAATCAAGCCGGAAACAATCATACCCAAGCCCATACCCAAATCCAACGCAGTGTAGAGTGTTGAATTGGCAGCGCCGCGGTTTTCGCTGTTGGCAAGGTTGTTTACAATGGTTTGAAAGGTGGGGAAAACTACGCCAATGCCAAAACCAATGATTAATGCCGAAGAATAAAACGCCAACGCATTATGTCCCAAAGCCAGCCACGGGAAGCTCACAATCAGCAAGCTCAGGCACAACGTAAGAATTCCTTTCGGTCCTTTGCGATCGAACGTTTTTCCGGCAGTAATGCGTGACGTTGCAATACCAATGGCGAAGATCAGGAAGAACATCGATGTATTTTCTATTCCTATTTCGCGGCCAAACAGGGCGATAAACGAGAGCAGTCCGCCGTATGTTGTCATAATGATAAGCAGGTTGATAGACGGAAGTACCGACTTTTTATGGAATAGGTTGTGAATATTGAATTCTATGTCGCGTGTTGCGGTAAGCTTTTTAGGTAACCTGATCAAATAAGCCATGGTTAAGCTTGCAAGGCTAATAATTAATGCGGAGAGGAACAATTCTGAATATCCGCCATGGTGGATGATAAACGCGCCAACCACTGGTCCTACCGACATGCCCATGGTGGTTGACAGGGCAAAGTAGCCAATTCCTTCGCCGCGCTGGACTGTTGGAATAATATCAACGGCAATGGTTGAACCTGAGATGGTGGTTACCCCCCAGGTTAATCCCTGTGCAAAACGCAAAAAAATGAGGGCGACGATGCTCATCGCAATCAAATACCCGGCAAAGAGTCCGGTGTATATAATTAGCGCGATAAGGAAGACCGTTCGGCGACCAAATTTGTCGAGCGCAAAACCCGAAAACGGACGAATGATTACTGAAGCAATGGTGTAGGCTGCCAGAACCACGCCAACCTGTGATTTGCCGGCATGTAATTCACTTACCAAATAGACTGGTAACGCCGATATAAGTGCATAATAGGTGATGCACATAAAGAAGTTCGACAATGTCAGGAGTATAAAATCCCGGTTCCACATTTTCTCGTACATAGTTCCTGAACATGTTAATTGTGCTACAAAGTTAGGCCTGTTGCCTGGCCGCTGTAACGACCAGACTTGTGATTTAACAACAAGCTAATGTTTGTACGGTTCATGGGGCAGGGAGGGAGAAGCATTTTTCTCTGCAAAGATATCAGGGCTACGCCCCTAACGATCAATTAGAAATATTTCTGCTACAAAGAGGCCAGAGCTAACGCCCCTTGCACGACCTCTGAATCTTCAGCAAATCCCAAGTAAATTTTTCGCCCCGGGCAACGGTTTCGATCACCAGGATGATTTCTTAGGGCATGAAGTTTTTGTGCAGGTAACCTTTATCCCTGTTTTCGAGCATTTAAAGTGAGCTAAAGTTTGGAGTTAAGGATTGCTGCGGGGTGCGGGCTGCAAGTTACGGGTTGAATTATTTTATCCATTTTCAATTCGCAGATCGATCCTTTAAGCATTTCCAATGCCTTGGGAAACACCGGCACATCGGGTTTCGGCATCACTGCATTTCCTTTCGTATTCACAAGGTCGAGTTTTATTGCCGACATGCCACTCAAACAGTTGTGCAGGTTGCGGGCCAACCGTTTGTATTCGGCATTTTCGCCTTCGAGCAACGACTGTGCGGTGGTTAATTGTTTTTCTTGTTCTGGCTGTTCAATGCGTTGTTCTGCAATTAATTTGTTTCGTTGGATTATTTTAGATCGTAATCCTGCTTTGACAGATTAAAGATTAACCCCGGTTTTCTCCTGTTTTACCCCAACCCTTACCTGAAAGGGTTCAATTTTATTGGTTGAAACTAGTCAGAGTTCTCTTTTCGTCTGGCATATTGCCGTTGGTTGCTACCGGTGGTTATTCAAATTCAAATACTTTGGGTTTTAAAATTTCAAATTGACCAGACTATAATATAAACATCAAGAACCAATAACCCGATAATTCCGTTTTGTTTTAACAAACTTTTTGTAAAAAAACTTCATTTGGCTTAATGGTAAAGACGTTTTCAATTGTTTAAATGATTACAACTGCTAATTTTGATAGCGCTAAAACGAGCATTAAGAACAAATAACTATAAGTTGTATATGAAAACGATTTTTACTGTTTTGCTACTTTTTTTGTTAGGAACCGGATTGATTTTGAATGCACAGGTAGCAAACAAAAAATCTCTGTCAACCAGTGATTTTGCCACTTGGAAAGTAATAAATAACCCAATTGTTTCCGACGATGGAAAATATGTTTCGTATGAAGTAAATCCGCAAAAAGGAAATGGCGTATTGGCACTGAGACTGATAGAAGGTAAAAAAGAAGAAACTTTTCTCCGTGGGTATGGAGCTGCTTTTTCGTCTGAATCAGACTTTATTGTTTTCAAGATTAAGCAGCCTGTCGACTCGATTCGCAGCGCTAAGAAGAAAAAACTCAAGAAAGAGCAAATGCCCAAAGACAGTCTTGGAATTTTTGTTTTTCGGCAACATAAAACTTTCAAATATCCTAACCTGAAACAATATTCACTTCCGAAAGAAAACGCCACTTGGGTTGCCTTTTTAACCGACATGAAAAAGGCTAAAAAGAAAGCTGTGAAGGACGACGACGGCAAAAAGATAAGTGACCAGAAATCAAAAAAAACGGATTCCGACGATCAGAAAAGTCAATTAGTGCTTTTTAATTCCGAAACTGGCGATACTATTTGTTATCAGAATATCACTGAATATTATTATGCCCCTAAAGGACAGTGTATTACGTTTGTCAGGCAAACAAAAGATTCTCTCGACAGAGCTGAAGTATTGGTATTCGATACCAAAACCAGGCAAACCAATGTCGTTTTCGATCGGCTGGGAACCGCAAAGAAAATAACGACAGATGCACAAGGCGGACGTTTTGGCTTCGTTTTTTCGTCGGATACGGCTAAAGTAAAAACTTACAACCTTTTTTACGGGTTAGCAACTTCGGGCGAACCACGAGCTGTAGTTTTACCGGCTATGGCTGGACTTCCGGTGGGTTGGTCGCCCAGCGAATTTGGTGATCTTTCGTTTTCGGATAATGGTATGTGCCTGTATTTCGGTACAAATAAAATTCCTCTACCAGAACCGAAAGACACTTTACTGGACGACGAAAAACCAACGCTTGATGTTTGGAGTTATAAAGACCGCGAATTACAACCCGAACAAAAGATAAACCTTGAAAAAGAAAAGAAGAGGACTTATAAGGCTGTTTATCTTGTTGACAAAGAAAAATTTAACCAGTTAGCCGATCCTGAAATAAGGGAAATCAGAACGATACAGAAAGGTAATGGACATGTTGCATTGGGTGTTGATCAAACGCCGTATAAACTAGCTTCATCGTGGACCGGAAAATCGAATGCTGACTATTACCTTGTAGATATTGAAACCGGGATTAAACGGTTAATACTTAAAAATAAATCGTATGCTACACTTTCTCCCGGAGGACACTTCGTTGTTTGGTATAACTTACCCGATTCGGCATATTATTCTATTTCCATCGAAGACGAAAAAGCAGAACCAGTAAAGCTGACCAAACAGTTGAATATTTCGTTTACCGACGAACGTTGGGATATGCCTGGCGATCCGGCGCTTTATGGTATTGCTGGTTGGTCAGAAAACGACAAATATGTATTTATTTACGATAGATATGATATATGGAGGTTTGATTTGGAAGGCAATAAAGTGCCGGTAAGTGCAACACATGGCTATGGACGTAAGAATACATTAAGATTCCGATACCAGAAACTCGATCCGGAGGAAGAAACAATTGATACCAATAAACCGGTTATTGTTAGCGCTTTCGACGAGCGGAATAAAGCTTCAGGGTTCTTTCATGCTGATTTTAAAAATTTCTCGGAGCCTAAATTGTTAATGATGGAAGATGAAAGTTTTTCGAACCTGTCCAAAGCAAAAAAAGCCGAAGTACTGATCTGGACACGAGAGGATGTAAGCGAATCGCCAAACATTTGGGTAAGTTCAATTAATTTCGATCATAAACATAAATTGTCGGATATAAATCCTCAGCAAAATCAATTTATTTGGCCAGGAGTTCGTTTGGTGCACTGGACATCGTTCTCTGGGAAAAACCTTGAAGGGTTGTTGTATTATCCCGATAATATCGATCCTGAAAAGAAATACCCGATGATTGTTTATTTCTATGAACGGAATGCGGACTATTTGAATGCCTATACTTCTCCGGCGCCCTCACGTTCAACAGTAAACCGAACTTACTTTACAAGTAACGGATATATTGTTTTTGTTCCTGATATAGTCTACGAAGATGGTTTCCCGGGCCATTCTGCTTTCGATGCCATTATAAGCGGAACACAGTTTGTAAGCAGCATGTTCCCATTTATCAACCGTAAAAAAATTGGCGTTCAGGGACAAAGCTGGGGAGGGTACCAAACAGCCTACTTAATTACACAAACAGACATGTTTGCAGCTGCAATGGCCGGAGCGCCTGTAAGCAATATGACCAGCGCTTATGGTGGAATCAGGTGGGAAACCGGGTTGTCGCGCGAATACCAGTACGAAGTTTCGCAAAGCCGCATCGGAGGCACATTATGGGAAAAACCATTGAATTACATCGAGAATTCGCCGCTTTTTTATGTGCCAAAGATAAATACTCCATTGCTTATTATGCACAACGATAACGATGGCGCTGTGCCGTGGTACCAGGGAATTGAATTATTTACAGCTATGCGCCGTAACAACAAACCGGTTTGGATGCTCACCTACAACAATGAGGAGCATAACCTGAAAGCCGAAAGCTGGGCCAACCGGATGGACCTTACTATCAGAATGAAACAATTTTTTGATCATTTTTTGAAAGATGACCCTATGCCACTATGGATGAAATATGGTATCCCCGCTATTGAGAAAGGAAAAGATTTAGGATATTAATCATTGGTTTTTCAGGTATATTCTTTACGTGAGGCAGATTGATGTCGAATCGTATTTGTAAAGAGTGATGCTAAAATTAGGGTTTGGCGCAAGCAAGATTTTTCGGTTGCCTGAATACAATGGGTTTGAGGAGTGAATATTATTACCGTGAATGATTTTTTCGTTTGTCCGGTAAGTTTTCTGAATTTATATTCAGGCCAAATTTAGAATCATAAAAGTGCAAAATTTGAGTTACTGATTACTCATGTTTTGCAAGTAGGAATTTGAAAATGATACATTTTGAACGTATTCAATTAGCCAATGGGCTAAAAGTAATTGTACATCGGGATAAAACTACGCCAATGGTTGCCATTGATGTTTGCTACAATGTTGGTTCACGCGACGAACATCCCGACCGTACCGGTTTTGCACATTTGTTCGAACACCTGATGTTTGGCGGGTCGAAACATATTCCGTTGTATGACGAGCCTTTGCAGAAAGCTGGCGGTGATAACAATGCTTTTACCACTAACGATTTAACCAATTATTACCTTACTTTACCCAACAACAACCTTGAAACTGCATTTTGGCTTGAATCTGACCGTATGCTTGAGCTTGCATTCTCGAAACAAAGCCTGGAGGTTCAGCGAAATGTTGTTATTGAAGAATTTAAACAGCGTCATCTAAACCAGCCTTATGGCGATGTCTGGCCATTGGTTCGTCAGCTGGCCTATAAAGTTCATCCCTACCAATGGCCTACAATTGGTAGGGAAATAAGCCACATCGAAAAGGCAACACTTCAACAGGTAAAAGATTTTTTCTTTACCCATTATGCGCCAGATAATGCTGTTTTAGTGGTAACTGGCAATGTTGATGCTGATCATATTTTTCGTTTGGCCGAGAAATGGTTTGGCCAAATACCTAACCGTAATGTAAAACCCCGAAATATTCCGGCAGAACCCGAACAAACCCAACTTCAGGAACAAATAGTTGAACGTAATGTTCCTAATGATACGATCTATATGGCCTTTCACATGGCAGAAAGGCTCGATCCGTTATATTATGCAACCGATTTGATTTCGGATGTACTTTCGAACGGGAATTCTTCGCGTATGTATCAAAAGCTGGTTCAAAAAGATAAATTGTTTACCGAGCTTGATGCGTATCTTTCAGGAGATTACGAACCTGGACTTTTTGTAGTTTCAGGAAAGCCACGTGATGGTATTTCACTTGAAACTGCACGAAAGGCTATAGAACAGGAGCTCGACCGGATGAAACAGGATTTGGTGCCTGAGTATGAACTTGAAAAAGTGAAAAATAAAGTTGAGGCCAACATTGTTTATGCCGAGATGAGTTATCTGACCAAAGCAATGAATTTGGCAACTAATGAAATACTACAGGATGCAAGCTTAATAAACTTGCAGGTTGAAAGTTACCGCTCGGTAACTGCAACCCGGATTTTACAGGTTTCTCAGCAGATTTTCAGATCTGAAAACTGTTCGGTGCTTTATTATTATGCAAAAAAATAGAACATGCTGAATCGCAAAATACAACCGGTAACTCATACAATTGATCACATTGATATGGTTAAAGCAGAAAAATACCTGCTTTCGAATGGTATTCCAGTTTTTTACATTAATGCCGGAACGCAGGATGTAGTGAAACTCGACATTGTTTTTGAAGCAGGAACATGGTATCAACCTGCTAACCTGGTTGCGAGTTTTTGTAATTCGATGCTTGAAGAGGGAAGCCAAAATTATTCGGCGACCGAAATAGCTGAAAGGTTTGATTATTACGGAGCATATCTGCAATTGACTGTAGATCAAAATCAAGGATTTATAAGTATTATTAGTTTGGGTAAATATTTTCCTGAGATTTTAGAGGTTGTTGAAGATATAGTAAAACGATCGGTTTTCCCGGAACATGAGCTGGAAGTAATGATTGCCAAAAGTAAACAAAAATGGTTGCTCGAGAATGAGAAAGTTCGCACCCTTTGTCAGAAAAAATTTACCCAGGTTTTATTTGGCGATAACCATCCGTATGCGATAAATAACCAACTTGATGATTTTGATAGTATTACAAGGACGGATTTGTTGGCTTATTACCAGAAATATTATCATTCAAACAATTGCCATATTTTACTTGCCGGGAAAATTGATGAACATATTTTACAACTCCTCGAAAAATATTTAGGAGGACCCGACTGGCAAAACCCTTTGGCCAGTGACCCAGATTACGAAATATGTTCTTCTGCTGAAAAAAAACACCATGTTATAAAAACCGGCGGAATTCAGTCGGCAATTAGGGTAGGGAAGTTATGGGTTCCGAAAACACATCCCAGTTTTTCACCATTATCTGTTTTGATTGCTATTTTGGGTGGTTATTTTGGTTCACGTTTAATGGCCAATATTCGGGAAGAAAAGGGATATACTTATGGGATTGGCAGCTATATATTGACATTTAAAAAGGCAAGTTACCTGGTAATTTCGACCGAAGTTGGAAACGAATATGTTGAATCAACATTAAGTGAAATAGCAAATGAAATGAGAAGGTTGCAAACCGAATTAGTATCAGAAAATGAACTTGATACAGTTAAAAGCTATTTGCTTGGTGAGTTTTTACGCGATTTTGATGGCCCATTTGCTCTCTCTGGCAGTTTTAAAGCCATTAACGATTTTGGCCTTGATTATTCGTTTTACGACGAATATCTACGAGTTTTGCAGACAATTTCTTCAGAAGAGATCAGGCTACTTGCACTGGAATATCTGAATCCAGACGATTTTTATGTTGTCGTAGCCGGTGTGTAAGATTTTTTATGGGTTATACGCAACCTGATGATATGTTTTATCATCTTAAAAGCAACTTGGCATTTTATCTTTTATACTTTTTGTTATAAAAATGAATTGTCGTATTTTAGAACATATCAAATTACTTCAATTATGAAAAACTTCAGAAATTTGCTGGCAGGTTTTACAGCCTTGTTGGTTAGTTCAACTTTTTTAGTTTCGTGTATGAAAGACAGCACTACTAGTTTACAGGCTGTTGGCGATATAATCGTTCAGGACATGAAAACTGATGCCGGTATTAAGTATGGCCTGGTTGTTTATGTAACTGCAAACTTCGAAATTGCTTCGGGAAAGGTGACTGCTCCTGGAACTGGAGGAAAAGTATACCAGTTAACAACTAATTCTTCAAACAAATACCAATGTGTTTATTATCCGCAGGCCAGCGATTATACTACTGATATGCCTGTGAAAGGTGATTATACTTTGGAAGTTACATCAACTACCGGTGAAACGCTTTATGGAAAAGATGCGATAGGTGACGAGAAGCTTACTCCAATTGTCATTAAAACTGTGGACATTTCGCCCAGTGTTACAAAAATTACTTGGGACAAATTAACTGATGCCAATGCTTATATTGTACGGCTCTATTCAGCAGATAAGTCAACAATGTTGTTTTCAACAGATTATTTGAGTCCTGATTTGACAGAGTTTAGCCTAAGTGCTTCGTTGTCGGGGTGGGCTAGCGGGTCAAGTCCCGTAGCCGGAACAGATTACGTGATTGAGCTTTTGGGCGTTCGGGTTGAAACCGGTGTTACAATAGATAAAGGAAGTAATCTGCAGTTTCTTACCAGGGATTCAAAAACAATAAAATGGCAATAAATGAAATGGCCGGCTAATATAAAACTAAGCCGGCCTTTTTTAACTTGTCACAAAATTCCAAATTCTTCAAGTTTGCGAAGTAAAATTTCTCGGCGGATTGGTTTTGTCAAAAAATCGTCACACCCCGATTTAAAAGCCATTTCCTTATCTTCGCTATTTGAGTAGGCCGTTAAAACAATAATTGGAAGTTCTGGCCTGAAACTTTTGATCTGGCTGGTTGCCTCAAAACCATCAACTTCGGGCATTTTTATATCCATTAATATCAATTCAATTTCCGGGTTAAACAAAGTCATATCAATGGCTTGCGATCCATTTTCGGCATGTAGGATATTTAATGATGACATGTTTAATATTGCTTTCAAAAGCATGAAATTAGCCTCATCATCTTCAGCAACTAAGATTGTCCTGATTTCGTTTTCGGGTTTTTCGTCTGATTTTTTTAATTCCACTTCTTTTTCATCGTTTTTGTATGGAACTGAAAAATAGAATTTGGAACCTGATCCTTTTTCAGAGTCGAACCAGATTTTTCCATTCAATAGTTCAACAAATCCCTTGGCAATTGCTAACCCAAGCCCATTTCCTTCATATTTTCGGGTCATTGCATCATCCTCCTGTATAAAACTGTCAAAAACAAGACGTTGTTTTTCATCTGAGATGCCAATTCCCGAATCTTTTACAAAGAAAATAAGGTCATTTCCCTGTTTTTCAAAACCGATGGTTACTGTGCCATCATGAGTAAATTTCACCGCATTGTCAATAAGTTGAAACATTATTTTATTAAACATTTCAATGTCGGTGGTTAGTTTTATTTTTGAACGCAGTGGCGAGGGTGAAAGGATTAAATTGATCCCTTTCTCCCGGCAAGGAACTATAAACTTGGAGCTTACTTCGAAAATGGCCTGTTCCGGATCAAACTGATTTGTAAATATTTTTTGGTTCCCTGAATTTAGCATTGCAATATCCATGATATTGGTAACGGTATTTACCAATCTTAAGCTACTCTGGTTCAGCATTTGAGAGTAAGTTTCCCGTTCTTCTCGCGAAAGATTTTCGTCGCTTAAAATTTGTCCGAATCCAAGTATACCGTTTAATGGAGTACGAATTTCGTGTGAAATGTTGTTAATAAATGCGCTTTTGAGCCTGTCGCTGGCTTCTGCTTTTTCTTTAGCCGCAATTAATTCAATATTTTGATTTTCAAGTTCCAGAGTCCTTTCTTTTACCTTGTTTTCCAGTATTTGATTTTGGTTGAGTAGTTGTTTCTGTAAGTAAACAGTGTACAGTAAGTTTTTTATTCTCAAACCTACTTCAACCAGGTCAAAAGGCTTGGTAAGGAAATCACTTGCGCCGCCAGATAGAGCTTTTTGCTTTGATTGCGGAGTGACATCGGCTGTTAATACAAGAATAGGTAAATAGGAATTTGAGGGAACCAGTTTTTTTAGTTGATCCATTACTTCGAATCCGGAAAGATATGGCATGGAAAGGTCTAAAAGAATCAGATCTGGGTTATAAACTGAATACAGGTCAACAACTTCACGAGGATCTTGAGTTGTTTTTATGTTTTCATATCCTTGCATTTCCAATAAACTAACCAGTACGTCAATATTTGCCTCTTGGTCGTCGACGATAAGAATTCTGGCATTTTTCAATAATGGACTAATCATAGCTTAATTAAGGTTTTAGTTAATCGGTGTTACAGTTAAATAGTTATCAACAACATTTAAAAACTCAACAATATTTAAAGGTTTTGTAAGGTATTTTTTTGCCCCGATTTTTAATAACTTATCCAATTGTTGCGGCATTGCATCAGCGCTTATTATTACAACCGGGATGTGTTTAATCTCATCATCTTCTAGCATTAATTTTAAAACTTCACTTCCGTGCTTATCGGGTAAATTCAAATCGAGTAGTACCAGGTTAGGCCTGTATTCCCTGCATAATTCAATGGCCTGGTTCCCGAATTTGCTATAAAACAGTCTTATATTTGGACGGTGAGATGTTATAATTTGTTCAATCAATTCAATGTTTGATATGTTATCTTCGATGTAGAAGATTGTTCCTGTTTGAGGAAATTCGGCTGAATTTATTGTTTTGTCTTGTAATTGACTGTCGAATGATTTTAGTCCACTTTCACAATAGGGTAGCTCAATCCAAAAAGTACTGCCTTGTTCTGGCTGGCTTTCAACTCCTACTTTACCGTGCATGGCGTCCAGTAATTTTTTAACAACAGCAAGGCCAAGTCCCGATCCTTCAATTTCGGTTTGTTCTGCGCCAATTCTTTCAAATGGATTAAACAGTTTTTGAAGATTTTCCTGACTAATTCCATGTCCTGAATCGGATATCGAAATTTTTGTAGTTGTTGGTTTCTCTTCATTATAAATGACTTGTGTTGCAATTTCTACTTTCCCTTGAGGTTTATTGTATTTTATAGCATTGTTAATTAAATTAAGGAGTACTTGTTTTAAACGTTGTCTGTCAGATTTAATATAGGTATTGTTTTCTGGTGATTCGACAAGAGTAAGATTTACCTGTTGGTTTTTAGCCATTAAGGAAACCGTCTCAATTATTTCATTAAATACATCAACTAATCTTACCGGCTCAAGCGAAAGAGAAAGTCGTCCGGATTCAATTCGGGTAATATCGAGTACTTCATTTATTAGTTCAAGTAAATGTTTTCCGCCACGAATAATGTGGTTAACTCCCTTTTGCTGAGAATTGCTCAGTTGGCCCATTTCGAGAAGTTGAGCAAATCCAAGTATGGCATTCATAGGAGTACGCAATTCATGGCTCATACGCGACAAAAATTCGCTTTTTGCAACATTAGCTTTCTCAGCTTCTTCGCGTGCTTGCAGTATTTGTTCCTCTGCTTTTTTTCGGTCGGTAATATCCATTGTAACTGTAAGTAGACAGCGGTCTTCGCCAACATAAATTATATCGGCTGATAGCAGTCCGGTTTTAATGTTTCCGGTTTTCGACCGAAATTGAACTTCCATTTTCCTGACAGCCAACCCATTATTCAGTTGGTCCAGGATTATCTCGCGCATACTCCGATTAATGAATAATTGCAGTTCGGTATTGGTCCTGTTAATAAGTTCTTCGCGTGTGTATTCAAGCGCTTCAACGAATTCCTGGTTAATATCAATGTATTGGCCATTATCAATTTTCGAAATAGCCATCATGGCTGTACTTGACTGAAATGCTGAAGCAAATTTTTTCTCTGAAAGCTGAAGTTGAGATAAATCCTTGTATATGCTAAAAAGTACAGGCAAGTTATTCCACGACCCGTGCGATATTTTTGCTTCAACCGGAATTTGCTTACCCGATTTTGTTAGAAGTGGAATTGTACAAATATTGGTTTTTGCTTCAACCAAGTGTTTTATTACAAGATCGGTTTCTTCTTGTCGGTCAGGAGGATGAACGAATTTGACTGTTTTTTTTATTAAGTCATTCTCAGTATATTCAAGTCGTTGGCACGCGGCCACATTGCAATGAAGGATATTCCCTTCTATGTCGTACACAAAAATAGGATCGGAAATACTATTGAAAAAGGTTTCGTAATTGTCTTTGGTTTGTTCAAGCAGCTTTTCAAATTTGATACGTTCTTCTATTTCGCGCGTTAGGTTTTCGTTTATTTGTTTTAATTCCAGGTTTCGTTCGTTTATTCGTTGCTCTAAGGTTGAATTGAGGTTCTGTAGGCTTGCTTCTGCTTTTTGTCTCCGGTCCATTTCAGCTTTCAGCTTTTCTGATGAATTATAGAAAAACCATGCTATCAGTGATATGATTAATATAATGCCTGAAAATAAGGCAATTAACTTCCAGTTAATACTTCCTTTCTGATAATCTTTATAAAGTAGTCCTTTAATAGTTTGGTCTTTTGAAATGAGGTTTAATTGTTGGTAAGTTTCCAAAATATCGCGCCAACGGTCGGGGTTTGAATATCCAATTTCAACTACATCGGGCATGATTAATTTTTTGGTCTGCTCCATTTCAAATTTTAACGAATTAACAGTATGGCGTTTACTGTATTTGTTGTAAATCAGGCCAATAGCTTCTTCGGGGTGTTTCATTGCATATTTCCAACCCTGGATTGTAGCTTCATTGAAATGTCTGACTAATTCAGGATCAGATTTTATGAGCTGTTCTGTTGTGAACAGAACATCGCCATAAAAATCGATACCTCCGCTTCTTGGGCTAATAAGGTTGTATTGGAATCCGATAGAATCGAGATAGTAAGGTTCGTCGGTTATGTATGCCGATATGACATCAGCCTCTGAATTAAGTAATTGCTTAGCCTCATAAACCAATGGTACAATCTGGCTTTTCTCTAGTACAACTCCTTCGTTTTTTAAAAATGCTATTATTTCCGCCGAGTCGGGTTCCAACGCAATTTTTTTGCCTTCCATATCTTTACCTCGTTTGATTCCTGTTTTTTTTGCCGACAGGAGAATATTGGGCGATTGTTGGAAAAAGGATGAAACTACAACTACTTTTTTATTGTTTGCACGATTAAGTATTATGTCGGAGGCCGAAATACCAAATTCAGCATTCCCTTCAGTAACAATTTCTACCGGGCTTTTGTCACCTTTGGGCTCAAGAAGTTCAACTTCTATGCCGGCTTCTTTATAGTAACCCTTTTCAATGGCTATATAATAACCAGCAAACTCAAATTGATGGAGCCATTTAAGTTGTAAGCGTACTTTTTGAAACGAGTGGCCAGTTGATCCTGCATTTGCCGTTGGGATTGTTCCTCCGACAAACAACATCAATAATATACATAATATTTTTAAGAGTAGTAGTTTTTTCATCTTACGATCTTAAATTTCATATACTCTAATAATTTTAATCTAATGTATTATAATCTAAGCATTAGCATTTTCTTTTAGTTGAACAATTCAACGGATGGAATAGCCATTTATACATTTTCGGTTGATATGAGTGTTTGTTCTTATGGCTATTTCATCCAAATATTTTACTTCATATATTTATCAACTGTTGCCAAAAAGAGGGTTATATCTATTGGCTTGGTTAAATAATTTTTAGCGCCATGGTCAATCATTCGTTTAAACTGCTCGGGCATTGCGTCGGCACTAATAACAACTACCGGTATATTTTTTGTTTTTTCGTTTGCCAGAATTAACTCTAAAACTTTACTGCCATGAATATCAGGAAGATTGAGGTCCAGGAGAATTAAATTCGGTTGGTGTTCAGTTGCTTGTTGAATTGCTTTTGAACCGTACGTTTCAACAATCAGCTTAATCTCAGGTCGCTGTGTTGCCAGGATTTGCTCAATTAGTTCAACGTTCGAGAAATTATCTTCGATGTATAGGATAGATCCTGTTTTTTCTGTTTTATTATCGATGTTATCTAAGGTCCCCGATTTTATTGCTTTCTCAAGCTGGCTCTCTGTCACCGGAAGCTCAATCCAGAATGTACTTCCTTCTCCGTAAACACTTTCTACGCCAACTTCTCCGTTCATGGCTTCCATAAGTTTTTTAACAACGGTTAATCCAAGTCCCGAACCTTCGGTTGTTGAGAATTCTGCTCCAATGCGCTCAAACGGGCTGAAAAGCCTGGATATATCTTCTTTACGAATACCAAGCCCGGTATCCGAAATATTAATCCTGATTTTTTCAAGGTTATCTGAACCTGTTTTTTTGCTGATTCGGAGAATTACTTTACCATTTTGTTTGTTGTATTTTATGGCATTGCTAAGTAAATTAATCAATACTTGTTTCAATCTTTGTCGGTCGGCAAATACCGAGCGTTGAGTCTCATCCGACATGATTACTTCAACCGATACCTTTTTTTCGTTTAACAATGGTTGAATAATATCAATCATTTCGCCTAATATGTCTTGGATTTTAACAGGTTCAGTTGAAAGCGACATTTTCCCGGATTCAATTCTTGAAATATCGAGCACTTCATTAATCAAGCCCAATAAATGTTTTCCTCCGTGCAAGATATGGTCGACTCCTCTTTTTTGAGGGGTGCTAAGTTCACTCATGTCAAGGAGTTGTGCAAAGCCAAGTATCGCGTTCATTGGGGTACGTAATTCGTGGCTCATTCTGGATAGGAATTCGCTTTTGGCCATGTTGGCTTGTTCGGCGCCTAACCGGGCCTTTTGGGTTTCTTCTTCCCAACGTATTCGTTCGGTTATGTCACGGGCAGCAGCATACACGAGTTTACCTGAAGGAGAACTTCTCCATTCAATGAATCGATAGGACCCATCTTTTGTTTTATAGCGATTAACAAAATTCAGGATCGGATGTTGTTCGCTTAGTTCTGCCATCGATTTTAAGGTTAGTTCAATATCATCAGGATGAACAAATTCAAGGAATTGTCTTTTTTCGAGATCAGGGACTGAATATCCGAGAATGTTTTCCCATGCTTTGTTGACACGTATAAAATTACCTTGGGTATCAGCGATACATAGTAAATCAAGTGCAACATTGAAGAAACTTTCCAATTCCTCTGTTTTTAATTGTAATGCTTCCGAAATAGCCTTTCGTTCTTCAATTTCCTTTTTAAGGCTTAAATTTATCTCAGCCAACTGGGCGGTTCGTTCTTCAATCTTTTTCTCAAGGCTTGAGTTTAACTCAAGAATTTCATCTTCGGCTTGTTTCCGTTGCGTTATGTCTTGTTTTACAGCAATATAGTTTGTTGTTTTACTTAATTCGTTTTGTATAGGGGCTATTGAAACCGACTCCCAGTATAATTCGCCGTTTTTCTTTTTATTAATCCATTCTCCTTCCCATTGTTTTCCCGAGATAATTGTTTCCCAAAGATCCTGGTAAACTGCGGGATCGGTAGTTCCTGATTTTAGAATGCGCGGATTTTTGCCAAATGCTTCTTCAAAAGAATAACCGGTAGTATAAGAGAATGCCTGGTTTACATACTCAATATTGCCATTTAAATCGGTAATTACTACTAATACCGGGCTTTGTTCTACTGCCTGAGATAATTTTCTGATAAGAATTTCTTTTTGCTTTTTGTCGGTAATGTCTCGTACAAATGCAAGTACTTTATTGTTTTCCAGGGGAATAAGCCGGGCTTCGAAGTACTCTGGAGCATTTGGGTTGCCAATTGTATATTCGTACGAAATAAGGTTGTTTGAATCAAGGCACTCGTTAATTTTCCTGATATGCGATTGTGCAGAATCTGGATCAAAGAAATCGTGTAAGTTTTTCCCAATAAATTCGTTTACTGGCGCAATTAGCTTTTCGGTATGTCTGGAGTAAAATTCGAGGTAGGTACCAGCCGAATCGAGTATAAACATCAGATCGGGCATTGCATTAATGATAGCATTTAACCTTAGGTTTTGCCTGTTAATTTCTTCTTCTGCAAGTTTTTTATCGGTGATGTCAATACTTATTCCACTTATTCGAACAAGTTTATTGTTTTCGAATTGTGGAACAGTATTGCTTTGTATCCATTTGAGTTTACCACTGGGTAAAATCAGCCGGAAATACATCGTTTCTTTAGATTGAATATGAAGAAGTTCCTTTCTTTTTTGCTCAAAATATTCGCGGTCATCGGGATGAATATACTGGATAATGTCCTCAAATGATGGAGGTGCCTTGGTTGGGTCGTCGGTAAATAGTTTGAAGTAATTTTTTGACCATTTAATTGTACCAGTTTTTACATCAAATAACCAGCTTCCCATTTGAGCAATTTCCTGTGCATTGTTTAGGTCCTCTTCGCTTTGGCGAAGTTCTTCTTCTTTTTGAATTAAATCAGTTATATTAATTGCTGTTGCTGAAAAATACTGTGGTAGTTGATTGGAATCGAATATAACAGATGCATTCATCAATGTGGGGAAAATGCTGCCATCTTTCCGGGTATGCCATATTTCTTCAGCAGAAAATTCTCCTTTTCCCATCAAAATATTAAGTTTTTCTTCAACCTGAATCATTTGTTCCGGATTGTGAAATATACTAATGTGTTCTCCAATTAGTTCATTAACATGATATTGGTGCATTTCGGCAAAGGCCGGATTAACATATAATATATAGCCATCCATTGTAGTCAGAGCCGAACCAAAATTTGCTTCCTCATTAATGGTTTTGAATTTCCGGCTTTCTTCCTCCGCGATTTTTCGTTCTTCTTCTGATGCCAGCGCCTCAAAAGCAAAGCCTATATCTCCTGCAATTTCTTCAAGTAAATTAATTTCTTCGCTGTTAAAAAAGTTAGGCGTTGAAGCATAAAGATTGTATGAAGCCTGAATTTTCCCAAATTGCTTAATTGGTAAAGAAATTGAAGACCGGAACCCTCTTTTTAATGCTTCTTCTCTCCAGGGCTGCATAACAGGGTCGTTCCCAATATCGTTGCATACAAAATAATGGCCGTTTCGTAATGCCGAACCTGTTGGGCCAAGTCCTTGCGGAGACTCGATTAGCAGAATTGGTTTTATGAGTGACAGATAGTTGTCTTCATCTCCTTTAGAAGCTATTGGTATAATTTTTTGGGTTTTCTCATCAATAATTCCAATCCACGCCATCCTGAACTTTCCAAATTCAATAGCTATGTCACAAATTTCCTCAAGTAATTTATACCTGTTTTTGGTATGCACAATTGCTTGATTAACCTGGCTGATAACGGCATACAACCGGTTGGCTCGAAAAATAGCTTCTTCCGAATTTTTAAGAGCGGTTATATCGCGCATTACTCCTGCACGGGTAAATAGCAACCCTTTTTTATCAATTGTAACTGTTGATTTACTTAGCCATTTTATTTGTCCTGTTTGAGTCAGAAATCGATACTCGTGCAAACCTGCGGTGCTGATATCAGGATGCGTTATATTGTTGACTAAAAGAGCTTTGTCTTCTTCAAACACATAGTCGAAAATATTTTGGCCAATCAGTTCGCTGGCATTATAACCCAAAATTTGAGTGACAGATGGGCTAATGTATTTAATCAATCCATCAGAAGCGATTTCATAAACTATTTCATTGATCGATTCGACCAGCTTTTTATATTTTTCTTCGCTATCGAGTATAGCTTCTTCTTTTTTATTATACTCAATAAAATTTCCAATTTTAATTGCAATCGAATGCAACAGGTTTTCTTCTTCTTTCAAAAAGATTAGATTGCCAGCCGGAACTTTGTCTTCGGGATAACAAACCTGAACTGATCCTACAGTTTCCCCGTTAACTTTTATTTCGTGTAACAACGTATACGCCGATTTTTTGAAATCTGGTGTTTGGTATATTTTCTCTTTAATCCCGACCATGGCTTGTGCAATTTCGGGGAATTGCCAGCTGGGCGGAATGATATGCACAATTTGGGTAATTATATCGTCAAGTGAAAGCGAAGAATCGGCCATAAGACCTGATATCTGGTTATGACAATTGAGCTCTTTGACCCGTTCGCGCAAATTATATTCGATTAATTTGCGTTCGTTTAATTCTTGGTCAAATAATTGTTTAAGCAAGCTAAGTTCCTGCTTTAAATCTTTTATTTGTTTTATGAACTCTTCTGACGTTTGATGGTTTTCATCCATAAATTTTGACTTAGAAGTAAATAAGCCTTACCATGTTTCTGAAGGAGTAAACAAGTTAGTTAAAATATTCCGAAAAATCTGATATTCATTTATATAAAGTGAATTTTTTATGATTTTTAGTCCCATGATTTTCTACTTAGTTTTATTCGGTTGATTGCAAGGTATTATCTCCAGGTAAATAGTCTTGTATTAACTGTAGGAATTCTGGTATATCCAATGGTTTAGTCAGGTAGCTTTTTGCTCCTGCTTCAAGTAACTTTTCAAGTTGATGGGGCATTGCATCGGCGCTAATAATCACTACCGGAATATTCCTGGTTTCTTCAACTGACTGAAGTTGCTGAAGTACTAAACTTCCATGTATATCGGGCAGGTTGAGGTCGAGCAATATTAAGTTGGGGCTATACTCTATCGACAGTTGAATAGCTTTTTGGCCATAATTGTTGGTTATTAGTTCTATATCAGCTCTTTGAATAGCTAATATCTGCTCGACTAACTCGATATTCGATAAATTATCCTCAATATAAAGGATAGTTCCTGTTTTTCCGTCTATTTTACTGCTTCTTTTGTTTAGGGTTCCTGTTTGGCTGGCTTTTACCAGTGGACTATCAATTAATGGTAATTCTATCCAAAATGTGCTGCCCTGGTTTAGGTTACTATCAACACCATAGTTACCACCCATAGCTTCCATTAGTTTCTTTACAACCGATAAACCTAACCCTGTTCCTTCAGTGTTTGTTTTATCGGCTCCAATTCGTTCAAATGGAGTGAATAATTTAGGAATAAATTCAGGCGCTATGCCATGGCCTGTATCAGTAACCGAAATACGAACCATCTTTGATGGCTTCAATTCAATGTTTATATATACTGAGCCTCCTTCACGATTGTATTTTATGGCATTGTTCAGTAAATTTAAAATAACCTGTTTAATTCGTTGCCGGTCAGATTTTACAAATAAATGATTGTTGGGAGAGTCTATTATTTCAATTTTTATTTGGCGTTCAGCTGCTTGTATCTTAATAACATCAGTCATTTCAGGAATTAAGCTACTCAATTGAACAGGCTCAAGTGACAAAGATAACCTCCCTGATTCAATTCGTGAAATATCAAGTACTTCATTAATCAAATCAAGTAAATGTTTTCCGCTTTTCATAATATGGTTAACTCCCTTTTGTTGCCCGGCATTTAATTCTCCCATTTCCAATAACTGAGCAAACCCGAGAATTGAATTCAACGGAGTCCGAAGCTCATGGCTCATACGCGATAAAAATTCACTTTTCGCAATGTTGGCCCTTTCGGCTTCATTTCTTGCGTTTCTTAATTCTTCTTCTGCTGTCTTCTCTTCAGTAACATCTTCAAAAATGTAGAAACGACCATAGTACTTGTCGTCTATTCCTCTGATTTGTGTTGAATACCTGTGGATTGTTCGGTTGTTTGTAAGGTGTATTTCATCTGAAATTATATCGCGGTTATTTTCATCCTGTAATGGCTCATACGATTCGGTAAAGCCCTTTATATCAACGAGTATTGGCAAGTAATGTGTAATTATGCCGTTGTTTTTTAATTTTCCGCTCAACATTTGTTGTTCCAAATGTTCGATGCCCCATATTTGGCAGAATCGCTTATTGAAGTACAAAATATCGTCGGTCCTGTTGTCAACAACAAGGAATCCAAGTGGTGATGAATTAGACATCATTTCGAGCAAGGATTTGTTCCATTGTAATTGCTCTTCGGCTTGTTTTCGTGCAGTAATATCTATGGCAACAGATAAAATGCACCTTTCAGTCCCTACATAGATTTCTTCGGCTGACAGCAGAAAAACATGCAGATTGTTTGATTTTGAAAAACCCTTTATTTCTATGTCACGAACAGGAATACCTGACAATAGAGCCAGCTGAAGCGATTTGCCGGCATTGGGCTCTCTGATAATACCCAAAGAAAACAAAGATTGTCCTTTTATTTCTTCGCTGGAATAACCCAATGTGTTAATGAAAGCATTGTTTACATCAACAAATTGTCCGTCGTCAAAACGGGTAATTGTCATAACAGCTGAACTGGAGTGAAAAGCTGAGGAAAATTTTTGTTCAGAAAGTTTTATTTGTGAAATGTCTTTACTGATACCAAAAATAACTGGTTTCCCATTCCAGAAGCCTCGTTTTATTTTGGTTTCAACAGGTATTAGTTTGCCGGCACGGGTTAGCAGGGGTATTGTACATGATGATAGCTGACCGGTCAAGACATTCTGCATAACCTCCAGCACTTCTTCGCGTCGGTCAGCTGGTCTAAATTTAGTGATATGTTTATTTAAAACTTCATGTTGTTGATAACCAAGCCTGTTGATTACAGTTTGATTAACATCGACAATAGTACCTTCTTCGTCAAAAACAAAAAGAAAATCGTCGATAGTATTGAAGAATGTCTTGTAGTTTTGCCGTGTTTGTTCGAGTAATTTTTCTGCACGTTGTTTGTTTATAAGGCTCGAAAGCATGCTGCTCCATATTTTCAGGGTGTTAATTTCGCTTGAAGTATATGTTCTTTTCGCCTTTACCGAATCGAGACCTACGAAACCTATCAAATTGTTATCAACAACCATCGGGATCAAAATAAGCGATTGAATCTGCTGTGGTTCAAGAATTTCCTTTTCAGCGCTCCAGCTTTCTGATAAATCAGCAACTGATTCGATTATTACATGTTCCAGCTTTCTGAGTTTATTCATCATGCCGGGGAATAACTCTGTTGGAATAGTTTGTAACCTGTTGATTTGCGGGGTTATATCGTCGTTACACCATTCGAACGTGTTGTTAATATATTGCATATCAGTGCTATATTCGAAAATATACGAGCGGTCGGCGTCCAGAACTTTCCCAATCCGGGAAATGGCAAGGTTTATGGCTGAATCAATTTCGGTAAGAGGAATACCTGTTAGTTTGGGAGAAAGTTGGAGTATTTCGTTTTCAAATATTTCGGCCTTTTTTCGTTCGGTTATATCATGGTGTGATCCAAACATCCACAAAGGTTTTCCATCGGTGGTATATGAAATTACTTTGCCCGAATCGTGTACCCAAATCCAGCTGCCATCTTTATGCCTCATTCTTACGTCGCAAACATAAAAATCGGTTTCTCCCCTGAAATGTTGCTGTAATAGTTTATCACTTATGAGCCGATCTTCAGTATGGACGTATTTTAACCAGGTTTCAATGTTCGCTGGTTTTAATTCGTCCAACGAATAACCTATCAATTCAGCCCATCTGTTATTAAATATTGTTTCACCGGTTTGAACATTCCATTCCCAGGTACCAAGGCTCGACCCTTCAATAATTGATTCGAGGCGCTCTTTTTGCACTTGCACCATTTCTTCAGCCAATTTCCGATTAGTAATGTCTTGTAACGTTCCATAAGTTCCTATTACCGTATTATTTTCATCGATACCGAGTTTGGCATATACCTCAAGCCACCTGAAATTTCCATTTTTGGTTATATATCTGATTTCATGCCTGCAATAGTCTTTTTCATGTTTGATAAGTGTTTCAAATTCTTTCAAGTTGTGCTCCCTGTCATCGGGATAGACAAAATTGATGAATAATTGCCCTATTGAATCTTTTACGCTAAATCCGGTTATTGTTTCCCACGAGTTGTTAAGAAATACCCATAACCCGTTTGTATCGGTCTGGAAAATAACTTCTGCAACATTTTCGACAACCATGCGATAACTTTTCTCGCTTTGGGCCAAAGCAAGCTCAGCTGTTTTTCTGACTTCAATTTCTTGAATTAATGATGTATTTGCTTCTGCCAACTCAGCCGTTCGTTTTTTAATTCTTTCTTCCAGGCTAAGATTTAGTTCAAGTATTTCCTTTTCAGCCCTTTTCCTATCTGAAACATCTTGTTTTACTGCCAAATAATTAATGAGTATTCCCTGGTCGTCGAAAATGGGTGTTATTGATATACTTTCCCAATACAATTCTCCATTTTTCTTTTTGTTGATCCATTCGTTTTTCCATGTAAGTCCTTTGGCAATAGTTTCCCATAAGTCATTGTATACTTCTTTTTTGGTTAAACCTGATTTTAAGATTTTTGTGTTTTGGCCTATAATCTCTTCATACGAATAGCCTGATGTGTTTATAAATGCAGGATTTACATACTGAATATTGGCATCCAGATCGGTAATAATAATCGAAACAGGGCTTTGCTCAATGGCTAATGATAGTTTTCGTAATTCGTTGTCTATTAGTCTTTTATTGGTAAAATCTCTAATAAACCTTAAAACGTTATTATTTGCCAACGGAACAAGTCGGGCTTCAAAATAATTTCGTACTCCTTTTTGGTTAAGTGTATATTCGTATGTTGTTAATTGTTGCTTATACAAACACTCTTTAATCTTTTGAATATGAAGATTTGCTGTTGCCGCATCAAAGAAATCTGAGATGTTTGACCCGATAAGCTTTTCTTCAGGATAAATAAGCTTGTTAGACAAGTGAGATTTAAAGTATTCAAGATAAGTGCCTTCCTTGTCGGTAATAAAAATGAGGTCTGGAATTGCATTAATTATAGCCGTTAGCCTTTCGTTTTGCTGTTTTACCTTTTCTTCAGCTAGTTTTTTTTCAGTAATATCAATATTTACACCTTTTAATATAACGAGATTATTTCCTTCAAAAATGGGCACAATGTTATTTTGCATCCACCGTATTTGATTGCCGGGTGTTACAATTCGCATGTCGTAACTAACTTGTTTTTTAGTATGATGCATTTCTTCGAGCATCGCGTCGATTAAAGGAGCATCTTCCGGATATATCATTTTGAAGAAATAATCACTTGGAACATCGTCCTGGTAAATAGTCAAACCTAACATGCGATAGTAATTTTCAGACCAACTCATTTTGTTGGTTTTTAAATTCAGGTTCCAGCTACCCATTTGCGCTATTTCCTGTGCAAAATTTAATTCCGATTCTCTTTCTGCCAGTTCCTCCTGTATTCTTTTCTGTTTAGTAATGTCTTCTTTTACAGCCAGGTAATTAATTATTCTTCCTTTGCTATCGACAATTGGAGAGATTTGAGACGATTCCCAATAGAGTTCACCGTTTTTTCGCTTGTTATGGAATATTCCTTTCCATTGATTTCCGGTTGCAATTGTATTCCATAATTGTTGATACTCTGAGTTCGAAGTTTCGCCTGATTTTAATACTCTGGGATTTTTACCTTTTAATTCGTCAAGCGAATATCCTGTTGTTTTACACGATTGTGGATTAGCATACTCAATTTTTCCATCAAGGTCAGTAATTACAATACTTACGGGGCTTTGCTCTACTGCCTGAGATAACCTGCGGAGCTGATCTTCTTTTTGTTTGGCTTCAGTAATGTCACGGTCAATACCTATCGAATACGATTTCCCCTGGAACTTAATCGGTCGTGCTATGTACTCAATGGTATTGTCTTTCTCATCGGGGCGTAACCATTTAAATGAGCCATGATAGGCTGTTTGATCATTTAACCCCTTAATCCGTAGTTCGTTGGCATTTTCTTCAATGGTTTTTGTAAGCGTGTAGGTATAGCCAATTTCAAGTAATTCATCACGACTTCGTCCTGCCATTGCAGCATATTGTTCATTACAATCAATTAATCTTCGTTTGAACGGGTCTGGGTTTTCTTCGAATATGCTTATCCCATCAAAAACGTTTTCGAATACCATTCTGAAGCGGGCTTCCGATTCTTTTAACTTTTCCTCAAATTGTTTACGTTCAGTAATATCATGAATAACAGCATGAACAAAGGTTGAATTACCAAATTTCGCTGGCCCCGAGTAAACTTCAACATCTCTGATTTCGCCATTGCTTAAACGATGTTTAAATATAAAGTATTGATGCTTGGATGCTTTGGAAAGTTGCAATGCATTTTTTATTTCGTTGGGCGGAAGTATATTAATTTCGGATATATTCATAGAACACAGTTGGGCTCTCGACCATCCATAAAATCTGCTTGCCGCCGGATTTGCATCAATTATTGAACTTGTTTCAGGGTCGATGATCAGCATTATTGAATTAATACTTTCGAAAAAACTTTTATAACGGGCTTCACTTTCCTGTAGCTTTTCTTCGGCTTTTTTCTGTTCTGTAAAATCGATTAAAACACCTCTTCCTCCTGTCATTCTTCCATTTTCAACAATTGGGTTAGTCGAAGATCGAACCCATCTTATTTCATTGTTTTTAGCATAGTATCGGTATTCCAGAAAAGAATAATCGCGTTTATCCAGGTTTTTTAGTCGTTCAAAAATTATATGTTTATCATCTTCATGCATGTAACTGAAGAAGTTTTGACCAATTAACTCCTCCGGTTTGTAGCCAAGCAATCTTTCGATAGACGGACTTACATATTTAATAATTCCTTCGGAGCTAACTTCATAAACCACATCGTTGATATTTTCTACTATGTTCCTGAACGATTCTTCGCTTTTCCTTAATTTGTCCTCAGCAATTTTTTGTTCAGTTATGTCGTGCATGATTCCGGATCGTCCAACTATTTGTCCGTTTTCGTAGGTATAACGGGCAGATACCTGCACCCAATATATTCTTCCTTCGTTGGTAAGGTAACGGTATTCAATGTGTTTGATTTTATCAAAACTATTATTTCTGAAAATATTGATTAATAATTCGCGATCGTCGGGGTGCACCAATGAAATAAAATTTTTGCCAATAAGGTCGTCTGGTCTTTTATTGATAATTTTTTCAACTGATGGACTAACATACTTAATTGTCCCATCAAGAGTTATATCAAAAACAATATCGTTTATTGATTCAACCAGTCGTCGATATTTATTTTGACTAACAAGCAATTCGTGCTCAATTTTTTTCCGGTTGGTTATATCTCTGGTAACAAATACCATATTGATAAGATTTCCACTTTCATCCTTAATGAAATTCTCATTCACTTCTATGTCAAATGTCGATCCGTCAGCCTTGAGGCCGATATATTCTTCGACACCAGTATGTACCCCTTGAACCATACGCATAAAATTAGCTATCGCTTTGTCGTAGCAGCTTTTATCAAGGAAATCCCATAACGGTCTGTTAACAATTAATTTAGGATCTTCGATTCCGAACATTGAAAGTGCTTTGTTTGACGAAAAAATAATATTTCCTTCCAGGTCGGCAATTGTTATTGTATCAGGAGAAGCATCCAAAACCGATTTATATCTGGCTTCGCTAAGAAGCAAATTCTTTTCAGTTTGTTTGCGGTCGGTTATATCTCTGACAATAAAAATCATACTCTCAGGATTTCCTTCCAGGTCGCGAATAAATTCACCATTGACTTCCATGATGAATCTTGAGCCGTCTGATTTTACCCCTAAATATTCAGTGGCGCCACTAAATTCTCCTGATTTCATTAACCTGATGGCCTCTCTGGCTTTGTCGTGATCGCCAGGATCAACAAATCTGAATAACGATTCTCCTACAGGAAAACCAACACCTTCAAATCCAAACATTTTATCGGCCATGTGCGAGGTAAAAAGAACTCTTCCATTCAAATCGGAAATAAAAATTGTGTCGGGTGAGGCCTGAAGGATTGATCGGTAAAGAGATTCGCTTTTTTGCAATTCAATATCAAGCTGTTTTTTTTCAGTAATGTCTATTAACGTTCCATACGCCCCGGTCATTTGGTCATCACTTGATATTGCTTTTGTTGATAACCTGATCCACCTGTTTTCGCCCGATTTCGATTGTATTTTGTATTCGTTATATATCTCAGGTTTTTCTTTTAGCATTGATAATCTGGTAGACAGAAATTCTGCATTCGTTCCAACGAAATCGAGAAAGTTTTTTCCAATAATTTCTTCTGGTGTAAAACCAATAATTCGTTCAATCGGAGAACTAATGTATTTTATATTTCCCTGAATATCAATTTCATATATTACATCATTGATGTTTTCGATCAGATTCCTGAATCTTCGTTCACTTTCCTGTAAGGATACTTCGGCATGTTTTCGTTGGGTGATATCCCGGATAAAACCCAAAGCATTCCATTTGTTTTCGATTTTTATTCCTGATATTGAAAGTTCAATGAATATTTCATTGCCGTTTTTAGTAATGGCTTCTAATTCAAGTATTTTGTTCACAACTGGTCCATTGCCAGTTTGTCTGAACTTGCCGAATGCTTTTTCGGAAGCAGCATGATATTTGCCGGGAGCCAATAACTTGTGCAGGTTACAACCAACTGCCTCCTCTTTTGAATAACCAAGAAGTTTTTCGGCAGCAGGGTTCCAGAATGAAATATTTCCGTCGTTATCCAATAAGATAATGGCATCCAACGACGATTCAGTGATAATTTTTAGCCGCTGGTCGTTCTCGTTTTTTGCTTCGTAAAACGAACGTATTTCGAAAAAATCACCAAGTTTTGAAGCAATTGTTCTTAGTAAATCAGACTCTTTTGGCTGAGATAAATTTGTTGTACCGCAAGTATCTTCACCTGTATAATATACTTCGATACTTCCGATAAAGGTGTTGCCAGCTTTTATTTGTTCTGAAAGGAAATGGTCGGTTTTTTTGAACCCTGATGACAGGAATACCTTGTCAGTAATTGTTATTGAAGCGGCTATGTGTTCAGAGACCTGCCATGCAGATGGTATTATTTCTACAACCCTTTGGCAAACATCATCTGTTGAGAGGTTGTATTTGGTCAATATCTCTGAAATCAGGTTGTGAAAGTTAATCTTTTTCGAACATTCTTTCAGCTGGAGACTAATTTGATCATTCTCGGTTATCGACTGTTGTAACAATGCTTTTAAAGACTCGATTTCCTGCCTTTGTTCCTTCACCATGTAAACCAACTCTTCCCTCGTTTTTGTCAGGTCGTTCATTTTGCATTGATTTTTATGAATATTTTCAAAGAAGACATCTTTTTTCAGTGCTCAATTTACCTTTTTGGTTCATTTTTTCCTATTTCTTTAAAATGTTACAGAAAATGTTTTATCCAGTTCTTTTGTTAATCATTTAAACTTTCAACATGTTCAAGATTTCGGTTCGCAATTTCTTAACGATTGTGGGTTATTTTTTGAATAAAATATCCTGATGTACCAGATTTCATACTTTTGTGTCGGTAATTATTTGGACAAGAAGAAAGAATGACAGACGAAATTACAGCTGATAAAAATTTTCATAACCAACCCGAAAAAAAACGTATCCGAATAGCGGTAGCTTTAGTTTATTTCTGCATGGGTTTGTGCTTTTCGTCGTGGGCAAGCCGTATTCCTGACATTAAATCAAGCCTTAATCTGAGCGACGCACTTTTCGGCAGTATATTATTTGCGTTACCTGTTGGGCAGTTTCTTATGATGCCTTTCTCGGGCAAACTGGTTACGCGTTTTGGCAGTCATAAAACGCTTTTGGTTGCTTTACCTGCTTATTCTATTCTACTTTGTAATTTAGGTTTGGTAAGCGCTGGTTGGCAATTGGCAATTGGATTGTTTATTTTTGGATTAGCCGGAAATTTAAGTAACATATCAATTAATACACAGGGAGTTGCCGCTGAACGGATTTATGCGCGTCCAATTATGTCGTCGTTTCATGGTGGATGGAGCCTTGCTGGTTTTACGGGCGCTTTGATTGGTTTGGTAATGATTAATCTTAAAATACCTGTATTCTGGCACTTTGTAATTATAATTTGTATTGTTTGGACAATTGTATGGATCAATTATCCATACTTGGTACGAACCCAACCAACACCTACAGGAGATGAACCTCGTAAAAAATTCTTCAATAAGCCCGACAGTATATTGTTTCAGCTTGGAATAATTGGTTTTTGCAGCATGGCCAGCGAAGGGGCTATGTTCGATTGGAGTGGCATTTATTTTAAAGACGTGGTAAAAGCGCCTTCATCATTGGTTGTTTTGGGATATACTTCGTTTATGATTATGATGGCTACCGGTAGATTTGTTGCCGATTATATGATTTCGAAAATTGGCCGGAAAAAACTGCTTCAAATATGTGGGGTGATGATTTCATCCGGCTTGTTTATTTCGGTTTTCTTTCCCTATTTAATTCCATGTACGTTTGCATTTATGCTGGTTGGTTTGGGTGTTTCGAGCATTGTACCAACAGTTTACAGCGCTGCCGGACGACATGGCAAAATTCCGGCAGGAATTGCTTTGGCAACAGTTTCGAGCGTAAGTTTCCTTGGATTTTTAATGGGGCCACCGCTTATAGGGTACATTTCGGAAGCTGCCGGACTTCGGTATTCGTTTGCTGTGATTGGTATCTTTGGTATAGGAATTTCGCTTATGGTTTCACGAGTCAGGGCACTAAACAAGGACTAATAATTTGTGAAATTACTTGTAAGTAGTAATGTTTGAATTTGTTTTAATTGGTAAATTTGGAGACAAAGTTTCAACCAACTAAACCAATTCAGATGAAATAGCCATCTTGCCTAAGGCGAGATAAACCGAAAATGTATAAATGGCTATTCCATAGGTTGATTTATTATTCAAAATGGTGTCGCTGATACCAAAATTGCAGAATGTCAAACAAAATTATTAGAGTATATGAAATCTTTTGTTTTCCTTTTCCTTTTTGTTTCATGTTCTCTATTGTTGAGTGGAGCCAATAGAAAAAACTCTGGTCAGCTAATGGGTAATCGTTTTCTTACTTTTAATGCAATCATCAGAGTAAACCAAATTGAAGTAGCCCGTGATAAAAATGTTGGGCACGACGAGCGAAAGCTCCATACACCAGATATTGTTACCAAATTCAGGGAAGCAATTGCCGAAGGATTTCCGGAAGCAAGGATTACATGGGCCTTCAGCTGGCTTGCTCTTCACGATACTACTGCCAACTACCGAAAAATAAGGGGAATAGTTGTTGGCTATCAAAAGAAATATGGTGATGAAATTACTTTTATTCCTGGGGCGTATTTCGCTAATGCCTATAATTCAATTGAGCAGGTGAATCGAGATTTGCATGAAGGACTTACCAAAGTATCTGAAATTGTGGGGAATGGCTATCGTCCTAAAAGTGCTGTGGCTGGGTTCTTATCTTCAAAAAATCAGGAATTTTTGGCTGAAAATGAAGGGATTCATGTTTGCCAGGGAAATATATGGAGCCAATATGCTGTTGATAATCAGGATGGTGATGGCTCAGTGAGTTACCCTTTTTATCCGTCCAAAGAACATTTTTGTAAACCGGCCCAGGGAAAAGATGATTTTGTTGATTGTGTGAATCTGGATGGTTGGACAATGGATTTTTTGGCTGCCCGCCGAGAAGGGTTTGCCGGTGGATTTAATAGCAGGATGGGAGTGGGCCCAATTGAAACTTTGGGAAATTTCGGATTAGAAACTGGCTTAAAAGAAATGATGCACACAACAGCCGTTCATTTCGACAAAGGCTTTGAACTGAACGGTTTTGCCTGGGTGACCAATTGCTGGGAAGTTTCTTTGCCAATTGACGTGAAAGGTTTAACAGAATGGGTAAGTGCCATTAAAAGACGCTGGCCCGATGTTCAATTTATTACGCAGGGTGAGTTTGGCCTGATTTGGAGAGATCACTATAAATCGAACGATTTTAACTATCGTTTTCAGGAAATTGGCTCAGGAATTGGAGGTTCGGATGCCGATAAAGAAATTCGCTGGTTTATGAATAAAGAATTTCGAATGGCAACATTGAGGTCGATCAATTCTAATGATTCAGAAATGGTTATTGATTTTACTCGTTATGATTTACCCGCAAGTGAACCAACTGAGATGACCCGAAGGTGGAGTTTAATGGGCCAAATTAATCAAAAGCAAACACGCCCCCAGGACAACCCGGTTCTATTGAATCAATTGCCTGCAGAAATGAAAAAAATTATTCAAAAACGATATCCCGGTCTGGTAAAGTAAGCGGTTAATCGCGAAATCGGTATTTAGTTGCAACTTTCATTGAATTCATCATAAACAACATAAAGAAAAGCTTACTTTTATCATCAAAAAAAACAGCTATGGAAAAATCAACCTGCTCCAATTGTGGAAAGGAAAATCCTGTCAACTATAAATATTGTTTTGAATGTGGTTACGAATTACCTAAAATTATAAGCGTGGAAGTTGTTGCTAATGAAAAGGATAATCATTCAGCAAAGAACAAAAAGATAAGTGTTTTAGGCATGATTCTATTTGTAATTGCCTTCCTGACATTTTTCTTTGGTGCTCAGTATTTCTTTTTCTCTCCCGGGAATATTGATAAAAACTTACTTAAAATAGCAAGTCAGCTTAATGAATCGTGCCCAATGATGGCAGATTCTGAAACCCGGCTTGACAATGCGATGGCATTTGAAAACAAAGTATTTCAATATAATTATACACTTATAAATGTTGATATAAATGAGGCCAATCCAAATGAAATGAAGAAAATCCTAACGCCTCAAATCACAAATATTGTTAAGACTAGTCCGGATATGAAGTCGATGCGTGATATTGGTGTTACGTTTAAATACAGTTATAAGGATAAAAATGGAATATTTATGTTCGATGTAACCTTAGGCCCCGGGCAATATCAGTAAAATTGAATCAGAATTTTGTGGATAGTTTTGCTAACGAAAAGTTTATAAACAAAAAACCGGATTGATGTCCGGTCCTTTGTTTATATTTTGCGCTTTAATTATACTAAAATCTTCTTAGCAAATTCAACACATTTGGCAACTTCTTTGGCTGCGTCAGAGTCAGCCGGAACTTCGTATTCCAGCTCAATATCAACATAAATTGGCCATTTTTCTTTCTTCAAAAGCAATAAAATATCCGAAATTGGAGTGTTGCCTTGGCCCCAGGGTTTATTGGTATTGGCAGGTGTCGATTTCGGACTGGTCTTGTCTTTCATGTGCACACTGAAAATTCTCTTATGGAGGCGTTTAATTACTTCGTTCGGATGATTTCCGGTATAGCCAAAGTAATGTCCGGCATCAAAATTCAGCATATTGGCGGGAGAGTATTCCAGGAATTTATCAAACGAAAATCCCGGTTCGGCTGGCTGACCATGATTATGGAAAATAGCATACATCTTGTGTTTTTCAGCAAACGGGCCTAAACGTTTGCAGGCATCGTCGCCAATTTCGTTGGTAACTCCTTTGGCGCCCATTGCTTTAGCGGCTTTGAAAGCATAGTCAATTTCTTCGTCGCTCCAGTTCGACGGAGAGAACTTTACAATGTGAATTTCAATTCCAGCGTCATTAAACATCTTTCGAAGCTCTGCATATTTGTCCATCGAAACCGAAAGTCTCCATTTCTTTTGTGCTTCGGTAGCCTCAGTGGCTGCTTTTGTGTATGCGTCCTTTTGTTCCTGCGTGGCATCTTTAGCCGGGCGCGGTGGCGAAGGTGGAAGACCAAGGTAATCTTCGGCAACATTACCCATAAGTTCAAGGCTGCTAATTCCGGCTTGAATGCAGTAGTTAATTACATCTTGCGGAGTTCCGGGCATACTGCGCCAACTGTAGGTGATTGCACCAATTTGTACTCCTCCGAATTTCGAATTTGGTTTTGCTGCAGCAAATCCACTGGCAACCGATCCAAAACTTTTACCGAAAGGCATTGCAGCGAGTGCTGTTGCAGCGGCAGCAGCACCTAAAAATTTACGTCTCGAAAATTTGTTTTCCATCACTCGTATGTTTATTAGTTATTTAGGTTATTCTCTTTATGTTACCGGGGCCTGTTTCCGCGGTTATTATTCCCAGTCATCAGTGCGGAACGACGAAACAGGCAAACCGTCGATGCTGAATAAATCACCAACGATGAAATCTTTGAATGCGTAACGAACGGCTACAGGTTTGGCTACCTGAGGCGCAAATAAAGTAACTCCATCGCCCGAAATAAAAGCTTTGGCAGGATAGAAACGTTTGTTCTCGCCCGCAACTTCAAAGCACGAAAGTTCTTTCCCGAATGAGGTTAATCCCATCGGTGCATTATCGAAGGTCAGTTTTACAACGCCTTCAGTTATCTTCATTTCTTTCAGGACAGGGCTCAGGCAATTGATTCCTTTAATTCCATAGGTTTGGGCAAGCGCCAGTAATGCCAGACGTTTCGATCCGGTTTCCTTGGCGGCAGGGTGAATGCAGTCTTTTTCGCCAACATCCATAATGCTTGCCATTCCAATATTTGGAATAGCTGTTGAAGCTTTTAGCTGAGCCTCGCGTAGGAAAGCCGAATTAAGTCCGGTAGGGCCATAATCAAACGGAGCTATTTGTACATAGTAGAACGGGAAATCGCCAATGCCCCACAACGTGCGCCAATTAGTTACCAGTCCAGGCAAAAGTTTCTGATATTCTTTGGGTTCGTTTCGGTTCGATTCGCCCTGGTACCATATAGCTCCGCGAATTCCATACCCAACAATCGGGTTAATCATAGCGTTGAATAAAACTGTGGGCGTTTGTGGCGACAAGTTTTCAACCGGTTTTTTATCCGGTAGTTTCACCCAGTCAAAATTTTTACAGCCCATTTCACTAATCCAGGGCTCAATACGTGTTCCTCCCCAGCTGGTGTTAATTAGCCCGATTGGAACATTAAGGGCTTTGTTCAGCATTAATCCGAAGAAATATGCCGTAGCGCTAAATTCGTAAACATTTTCGGGAATGCAAGTTTTCCAGTCGCCAATAAAATCGTCGAGCGGTTCGAGGCTTGTCGCCCGTTTAACCGAAAAAAGTCGAATGTTGGCATTAGTTGATAAAGCAATTGCATCCGATCCGCCTAAAATCGGCTGATTTTTAAAGCCTTTCATTGGCATTTCCATGTTCGATTGGCCCGAGCAAACCCATACTTCGCCAATAAGTACGTTTTTCAATTTCACCGACTTTCCGTCGCTTATCGTAATTTCATAAGGCCCACCTGCTTTTGGGGTGGCAACCTTCAGTTTCCAGCTACCGTCAGCTGATGTTTTGGCGCTATAGCTTTTCCCGTTCCACGAAGTGGAGACACTTACAGTCGTGTTTTTACTGGCTTTCCCCCAGATTGCTACCTGGGTTTGCTGTTGTAAAACCATGTTATCACAAAAAACAGCAGGTAATTTAACTTCTGCAAAAGTCTGACTGATTGATAGTACAATGACAAATAAAAAAGCCATTGCACAAAAGGCAATTCGTTTCATTTTAGTTTATTAGCGTTTATAATTAGAGGTTTCGATTTGTGGATGCAAGGTAGGGTAAAATCGCATTAGCGCCAACAAAATGGATTGAAAATCGCAAATAAACAAGAAGATTAATTACTTAACTAGAGCCCATTTATTTCCCGGTTTTTTTAATCTGAATAAAATACAAGCTTGATGAATCGGGTTTCGCAACAGGCATATTCGATTTAAAATTAGGCTTGGCAATTGGCATTTTGTAGTTTGGGTATCGATAACCCCAATGATAGTTTTGAGCCAGGTTTTGTCCTGTTTTGGAAAAACTATTTTTATAAAGGGACTGAACGTTATTCTCTTTAAAAGGATTCTCAAGTTTCAATGTGTCATTTAGTATTTTCTGACCCAAAGCATATCCTATTTTGATTGAATCAGATTTAGACTCTATTTTTATTTGCGCTGACAATGAGTGTGATAGGAATAAGAAAACTGATATGATAAATGCTTCTGCTTTCATGATTAGTCATTTTAGGACACGTGAAATTAGACAAAAAACTCGCTACTAAATGTTAAATTAATGATTTTAACACTTAGTTCTACTTTAACAGATTAAACATGTTGCATGATTTTTCTCCTGTTTTGCCCCTGCCCTTAAAGGGAGCCAGGAGAAAAATCTGGCCGTTCCCTTTATTCAGGGTAAAAACAGCCCGATTTTTCGAATGTGTCAAAGTAGAATTAGCTACGAGTATTATAAAGTCAATTGAAGGTTCTATTTCGCCGAAAGTAGTTTTTTGTACTTGTCGCGGTGGTAAAAGGCAAGGAACAAATTGCCTAAAAGCAACAATACCGCCATTAAAAGTCCGGAAGGATCAAGGAAGGCATGAACTAATAAGATATTTAATACAATTGGAAAAATCACAACGGTTGCCAGTGGAACAAATCTTCCTGAAAGAAATGCCAGAGCACAAAGCAATTCAAAAACCTTAACTGTTGGCATCAAATAAACAGAAGCGGCCAGTCCGTCGTTAAAAGTTTTCATGTTTCCGGTTATTTCAGGAGTATCAAAAAGCTTGAGGAAGAATGCAATTGAGGCAAAGGCAAACATGAGTCCCATCAGGGTTCGAACAATGATTGATGCGATTTTCATACAATGGTGATTTAATCAATTAATTGCTTTATAACTAATCAACGATGTAAAAGGTTCAAAACGGGTATCGTTATTTGGAATAAATAATTTTTACGGATTTGCTTGTACTCCATTTTTTGTATTAATTTTGTATTGAATAAATATTCAATTTAAAATGCCCAGAAACAAAGAAGCTAACCAGAAAGTAAGAGACGATCGCCGCGAAAAAATACTTGCATCGGCATTGCTTTTATTCGCCACGAAAGGACTCGCTGCAACCCGAATAAGTGACATCGCCGAAAAGACCGATATGTCGCAGGGCTTAGTTTATCACTACTACAAGTCGAAAGAGGAAATTTTTGTTGAACTAATTGCCGGAGCCATGACTAAAATGAACGAAGCTGCGCTGAATCTTGAGAAGCTCTCGGTTTCGGCCCGCGAGAAAGTAGTTTTAGCCGTGGAAGGTTTGCTGAATGGCTTTGAAACCAGTGCAAACACATCAGCCTATTATTTCCTGATCACACAAACGGCGCTAACCGATGTTTATCCCGAAGAAGCCAAGGAGATTATCAGAACACAAAACGATGTGAAATACGACGTCATGGTCCGCATTTTCAGGCAAGGACAAGCTGATGGTACAATCAAAAATTATGACCCGCAACAGATGGCCACTCAGTTTTTTTCGTCGATCAATGGTTTGGCGCTAAACAGAGCCATTTATGGAGACCGTTTTACTATGCCTGATAAGCAAATTTTACTGGGAATGCTTCTGAATGAAAACTAAAAACAATATCATGCAAGGTTTAAAGAGTAAAATTATTCTCGGGTTGATGGTTAACCGCCATCTGTTCAGGGGAAAACTACGAAAGCAGCTTTTTGACCCGTCACCCGAAGGGGTCAGAAGGCTAAGAGAACTGACCGAAAAGGGTGGTAAGATGTTCGGGAAACTACCTCCCGAAGTAGAAATTGTACCGTTTACCGTTGGCGAAATGTATGCCGAGTGGATGAATCTACCGGCAAACGATGTCCAGAAAGTGATTCTTTATTTTCATGGGGGAATGTATGTTACTGGTTCGGCACAATCGCACAGGCAACATGTTATTAAGTTTGTTTCCGGTTCTGGTATTAATGCGTTGGTATTCAATTATCGGCTTGCTCCTGAAAATCCTTTTCCTGCAGCTTTAGACGATGCTGTTTCAGCTTATCAATTCCTCCTGGATGAGGGATTTGATCCGAAGAATGTCGTGTTTGCAGGCGATTCGGCAGGTGCAGGCTTGTGCTTGGCAACATTGCTGGCCATTAAAAATAAAGGTATTGCTTTGCCAGCCGCAGCGGCAGTATTGTCGCCGTGGACCGATTTGGCACGAACCGGAGAGTCGTACTTAACGAATGTGGAAAAATGCCTTTCGCCCAAAGGAAGTTCGGAGAATGCCAGTGCGTTTTATGCTGGAGAAAACGACAAGCGAAACCCCTATATTTCGCCGCTGTACGGCGATTTGAAAGGACTACCGCCACTTCATATCAGTGCGGGGAGCAACGAAATTTTACGCGACGATTCGATTCGGTTTGCCGGGAAAGCACAAAAAGCAGGGGTTGATGTTGCTTTGCTGGTAGGCGAGGGGATGTGCCATTGTTATCCGGCATTTGGCAATCTGTTTCGGGAGTCGAAGCAAGCAATGGTCGAAATTTGTGATTTCCTGAAGTTTCACGCGAATAAATAGATATAGTTGAGCAGGTGAAAAAGAAGGTTGCCTGTTTATTAATAGTAAGTGTAATTTTTTTGTTACCAAGTAAATCTGCTGATGTCCATTTGTCAAAAAAAAAACTGTTTTGAGTTTAATTTTGCCTGAAACCCATTATTAAAGCAAAAATGGCAATTAAGTACGGAATTATTGGTACCGGAGCTTTAGGCGGATTCTACGGTGGAATGCTGGCAAAAGCTGGTCAGGAAGTTCATTTTCTGTTTAGGAGTGATTTCGAATACGTTTTAAAACACGGACTTCGGGTTGATTCGATATTGGGTGATTTTAATTTGTCGCAGGTAAATGCGTACAAAAAATCGGTAGATATGCCTAAGTGCGATGTTATTTTGGTTTGTCTTAAAACTACCGGAAATCATCGGTTGCCCGAAATGCTTCGTCCGATTGTTCATGAAAAATCAATAGTTATTCTGTTGCAAAATGGCCTTGGGTTGGAAGAAGACCTTTCGGAACAGTTGCCCGAAACCATATTTGCAGGTGGGTTGGCATTTATTTGCTCCAACAAAATTGGTCCCGGGCATATCAATCACCTCGACTACGGAAAATTGAATTTTTCACCGTATAATGTAACAGAAACCATTGTTTTGCAACAAGTTGTTTCCGATTTTCAGAAGGCGGGAATTAAAGCCGATTTGTTGCCCGACCTGAAATTTGCCCGCTGGCAAAAGCTGGTCTGGAACATTCCTTTCAACGGAATGACTGTTGTTCTGAATACAACCACCGATAAAATAATGGCTAACGAACAAACCCGCGAGCTTTCGAAAGAATTGATGCTTGAAGTTATTCGTGGAGCTAATGCCTGTGGTGTGCCGCTGAAAGAATCGCTGGCACAGCAAATGATTGACATGACTATAAAAATGAAACCTTATGCCCCGAGTATGAAACTCGATTACGACAATAGTAGGCCAATGGAAATTGAGTATATTTACTCCAAACCAATTGAAACTGCTCGAAAAGCCGGGTTTGAAATGCACAAAATTTCGATGCTTGAAAAGCAGCTGAGGTTTATCCAAGGTCAAATGTAAAACGTTGCCGCATGACCAAGCGCTTGTTTATCGGAATTCCTGTTTCATCGGCGAAAGCGGTTCAGAAAGTTGAGTTGTGGAAGAACAACAGCAGAATGAGACTCAATAAAATGAATTGGGTCAAGCCCGAAAACTGGCACATCACTTTGTATTTTCTGGGCGATACTCCCAACGAAAAAGTTGATTTGTTGAAACAGTTGATAGATCAGTCATTCGCCGGGACTTCTGCTTTTCAGGCTGATTTGGAAGGCGTTGGCGTATTTCCGAATCGTCGCGAGCCGAATGTGCTTTGGTTGGGGTTGAACAGTTTGCAGAATATTATTACAGCCCACCAGCAATTGGGCGATCAGCTTCGGCAAAACGGTTTCAATTTCGATCAAAAGCCGTTAAAGCCGCACTTGACCATCGTCCGAATGAAATATCTGGCTGATAAGGCGATCATCGATACGTTGGTGAACGACTATGGGCAAACGGTTTTCGATACGGTAAACATCAATAAAGTTGTTCTTTTCGAAAGTCTGTTAACACCGCAGGGGCCAATTTACAAAGTGCTGTATTTCAAAGAATTTTAGTAGAAAAGAGAAACTTCTATTGAAATTCCTCTTCTGATTTTTTCGGCTTGCAATCTATTTGATGTCGTTCAGGAAAAGGGTTTTCGGATCGTTGTAGAACTTTACAAAATCCTGCTCGCTTGGGCTGCCTTTATAGGGCCCAAACGGAACATCTTTTATTTTGGTGAACGAATTTCTCCAAACCAACACGTACGAAAGATTATATGGCCGCAGGGTTTCGAGTATGGTTTTGGTCCACCATTCCGTTTTCTTTCCTGTTGGGTCACCGGCTTCGGTTACAGCAGCAATTTTTCCTTTTTCTTCACCAATTTGGGTTACAATTTTGGCGCAATTACCCAAAACTTCGGGATATTCCGGTCCGCGGTCGTACAAGTCGAAACCAACCAGATCAATCACATCGTCGCCAGGATAACGTTCCAGGTATTCTTCTTTGGTTGCAAAACGGTCGGTCGAATAAGAAAAGAGCAAATGGTGGATGTTCTTTTCATTCCGGAGATAATTTACCGTAAAACGCCACAGGGCTTTGTATTCGTCAACGGTGCACAAGTTTTTACCCCACCAGAACCAGCTTCCGGTGTGTTCGTGGTATGGCCGGAACAAAATTGGAATGAATTCGCCTTTTTCGTTTTTCAGGCTAAGCATAAAATCAGCTAATTTGTCGAGGTATTGCAGGTACAAAGCGTGTTTTTCGCCTCCGGGCAGAATCGATGCAACTGTTTTTTTAGAGGAAACATCCCAGGCCGTTCCGCCAGTCAGTGCATTACGGTGGTGCCAGCTAATGGTATTGATTGCCCCAATTTTGTCAGCATATTGAACGCCCTTCCGAATATTGTCGAAATAAACAGAGTCGAGGCTGTAAACATTACCAAGTTCCAAATGGCCTAATTCCCAGCCAATAATTGCAGGGTGGTCGCCGCACACCTCTTTTACATCCGATCGGTCTTGCTGGTTGTACCATTGGGTTCCGTAAGCAAAAGCATCCTGATGCCCGAACATTAAGCCTTTTTGCTCAAGTTTCAGCATTCTCTGAAACAGCTTAATTGTAGCCGATGTTGCTTTTAAGTCGGATGGAACTGGCTCTTTAGTCCAGCCTCTTAATGAAACTGATAAGAATAGAAGAAATATTAGTGTTCTCATATTTAGTTGATTTTATTGTTCAGAATTTCTGGAAACGATTAATTTAACTGTTTCATTTCCACTATTTGAATTGATTTTTATGCAGTAAACTCCGGTAGAAAGGCCTTTTATGTCCTGAAAAATTATATTTTCACCCGAATCAAACATTGAATTGCTAACTGTTTTCAGTAATTGTCCGTTCGAATTATGGATGGTAATATTTACTTTCTCTCTTCGTGGAAGCGTAAATTCAAGATGAACCATTTCGTTTGCCGGATTGGGGTAGGCTTTAACTTTAAACGCACTCTCTTTTATTTCAGGCGAATTACCCATAACCAGCGACTTCATTACGATGGAATTCACCGAAAGTGGAGCCAATTCTATGGTCATCGCAGTGGCGGTTGCCTGAACCTGCGATTTTTTTAGCGCATTGTTGTAGTGCGACGAAAATGTTTCGGTTGTGCCTAATCCTGAAATGGAATACATGCCGTAGGAGTCAGGATTGACTTTAATGCCGTTAAAATTCAGATTCACGGTTTGTTTGTCGGTAAGCGAGCGGTTGACCAAAACAACGGTGATTGAGTCGGCAGTGTTGTTTACGGTTGGGTAAACTGATACCAGCTGTTCGTTTTGTGATGTTGCTTGTACAAAGTTTTTCAGGTTGTAGCGACTGAACAGGTGGAGCGTTTCCCACATACCTACGTTCCAGCTCCAGGGCGTGTAAACCTCGACACCATTTTTCATGAATTCACCCAAAGTTGAAGCGTAAAAAATAGCCTGAACGTTAGCATTGGTCGAGGCAAGGCCTGATTCGGTCACGGCCAGACCAACGCCATGATTGGGTCCCAGATATTGGTTCAGCCAATCGGAACAACGTCCTAGAATGTACTCTTTGCTGATGCTGCCGTCCCAACCTCCGGTCACTGTGTGAACGCCATTGGCTTCGGGATAATCGTAATCGCGGTCGAAAAATACGCGATGAAACTGCACACATTTGGCAGCATCAGATGAACCTGGATAATAATGAATGTCAAGCACATCGAGCAATTTGATGCCGGTTGCCTTTTGTTCTTCTGCAATGCGCTTGATGAAAAATTCGAGCCAGCAATACTTTTTCCCATCTGAAAGTATTCCGTCGGATCCCCAGCGGTACCACTGCCATTCGTTAGCTGGTGTTGGTCCAAGTAGCTTGATATTTGGATATTTGGCACGGGCTGCCTTGGCTACTTTGAAATACAACTGCATATATTCTTCAGCCGAACATTGGGTTTTCATCACATCGTCGTGCGTTCCCGACCAAATTTCAGGCTCATTGTCCATTGCCCAATACACAAATTTACTTTTGTCGTAGCCTAACCCTTTGGCACCGAACCATTTGTCCAGAATTCCGACGGTTGAGTCCGATGTCCATGTCATCAGGTAAAGATCAGGATTACCTTCTGTAGTAGCTTTCGATCCGCCCGAAGTGTTTGGTATGCCGCCTCCTGCAAGGTTCTGGCTGGTACCGCTCCACCATTGCGACTGGTTGTATCCCCAGTCGTTAAAGTTGTTGCTGGTATTTGATGCTGCTTTTCCCAGCAGCTGAAACGACCACATTCCCTGTATTCCGGGAAGTTGTTGGAGCATTGTTTTGGCGGCGGCATCCCAGTCGTTTGCATACACATTGTTGTACCAATCGGGGTGGCTCGAAAGCTTCAGGCGCCAGTTGTATTTGGTGCTGTTGTTTCCTCCTCCTTGTCGAACCAGTCGCACACCGGCTTGCTGGGCCCTTGTAATTTCCTCTGTTCCGGTACTCAAATAAGTATTTGGCAAAACATTATTTTTCCCATAGATGTACGGCGAAACCGGAATTTTACCCTTGGACAAATCGATATCAACACGAATTGCAGTTTGAGCAATAGTTGGGTTCAATGATAAAACTCCCAAAAGCAAAAAGATTGAAAAGGTGAGTCGTTTCATTTTCAGGAGCGTTAGGCGTTAAGTTCGTAGTTTGTGTTTTATTAAAATGTAAAAAATACAATTACAAATAAAATCAATTTTTTCGGTACTTTAGAGTGACTAAAAATCTAAAAATGACTGCTATTCTAAAACACATCAAATCAGCGAATAAATCTGTTTTGCTCGTTTTGTTGGCTTTTATATTTTTTTCTCTTCGGGCTGAAGTTCCATTCTCAAAAGGAGTTAACCTAACCAATTGGTTTCAGGCCGGCAGTGTTCGGCAAATTCAGTTTACCAAATATACCAAAGACGATTTTGCTCGGATAAAAAGTTTGGGATGTGATGTGATTCGGTTGCCGATTAACCTGCATTATATGACCAGCGGTTCGCCTGATTATGTGATTGATCCGCTGTTTTTTGAATTTATGGACCAGGCAGTTGATTGGGCCGAAGAACTCAAAATAAGCCTGTTGCTCGATAATCATTCATTTGATCCGAATGTAAATACCGAACCCTCGGTTGAAGCGATTTTGCTGAAAGTATGGACGCAAATGGCTACGCATTATAAAAATCGCTCGAATTACTTGTATTACGAGGTGTTGAACGAGCCACATGGAATAACAACTACTGTTTGGTGCCAGATTCAGCAAAAAGTAATTGATGCCATTCGGGCTATAGATACTAAACATACTATTGTGGTTGGCGCTTCAGGATACAACAGCTACAACGAGTTGAAAAACATGCCGGTATATTCGGATAATAACCTGATTTACACCTTCCATTTTTACGATCCGTTTATGTTTACTCACCAGGGAGCCTCGTGGACAAGCTATATGCAAGATCTTGCCGGAGTTCCTTTTCCTTACGATGCTGCAAGAATGCCTTCGACTCCGGCCAGCGCTAAAGGAACCTGGGTGGAGAGTTCGCTGAACAACTATAAAAACGACGGAACAGTGGCTGCTGTTAAGCAATTGATTGATGTTGCGGTAAACTTTAAAACCAGCCGGAATGTGAATGCTTTCTGCGGAGAGTTTGGTGTTTACATCCCAAATAGTCCGCACGCCGACCGGGTTTACTGGTACGATATTGTGCGTAAATATTTGGAAGAAAATGGAATTCCGTGGACCAGCTGGGATTACCAAGGCGGCTTTGGACTGTTCGAAAAAGGAAGCAACGAAATGTTCGACTACGATTTGGATGTAGACCTCCTCAAAAGTTTAGGGTTTAACGTTCCGTCACAAAGTACTTTCTCGATTACTCCTGAAACCAAGCCGTTTGATATTTATACCAATTATATTGCCTCTTCGGTCTTAGAATCGGGTAACACTGGAAATGGTACAATCGACTATTATTCGGCGAATTCTGAAGCCGGGAAATATGCTATTTACTGGACAGGCAGCACTCAGTATGCAGGTCCAGGCTTTGATTTTAAGCCAGATAAAGACCTCTCGCTGCTTGTAGCCAACAATTACGAAATGGATTTTTGGGTGAAAGGCGACACACCTGGCACCAAATTTCAAATCCGTTTCCTCGATACCAAAACCACTCAAAGTGGCGATCACCCGTGGCGGATTTGCTACGATATCGACCAAACAAAAGTGGCTTGGGACGGTGCCTGGCATCACCTCAGGATTCCACTGAAGAGTTTTACTGAAACCGGAGCCTGGGATAACAATACCTGGTACAACGCGCAGGGAAAATTCGATTGGAAAGCGGTTGACCGCTTCGAAATCATATCGGAATTTGGTGCATTGGGAACAACGAAAATTTGGTTCGACGAAATGAAGGTGAATGGAACACCCATAACCTCGGTAAATAAGAATCAATTGGATGATTTTGGAGTAAAAGCTTATCCCAATCCGTTCTCTGAAGAAATCACAATTGAATATACCTTAAAGAAAGCAGGTAACGCTAATGTTTTTATTTTTGATTTGAATGGAAGGGAGCTTACAACTTTGGTTACCGGATGGCACTCCGAAGGGAATCATCAAATCCGATGGAGTCCCAAGCAACAAAGTATTTTGAATCCAGCTTCAGGAGTCTATCTTTGCAAAATTATTTCGTCAGGAAAAGAAGAAGTTGTGAAGCTGATTTTTCAAAAGAGATGAATAAAAAATAGGATTAAAAGTTGGTAGAAATAATTTATATTCACAACAATAATTTTGCATAATATCAGTTAATAAAAAATCCTCAAGAACCAGAATAAAGTAAAAATGGCCAATAAGTTACTCTCTATTATAATCCCCGCATACAACGAAGAAAAAACAATTTCTGCCATTCTGGAAAAAGTAACAGCAGTTGAATTGATTAATGGAATAGAAAAAGAAATTGTTGTTGTAAACGATAGTTCTAAAGATCACACAGTTGACGTTGTGATGCAGTTTGTGGCAGCAAATCCGCAAGTAAATGTAAAATTGTTTTCTCAGCCAGAAAATATGGGAAAAGGTGCTGCCATTCACCGTGGAATTGAGGAAGCAACAGGTTTTTATGTGATTGTTCAGGATGCTGATTTAGAGTACGACCCGCGCGAGTACAATTTTTTACTTAAACCTATGGAAGAAGGGTTTGCCGATGTGGTTTACGGCTCTCGATTTATGGGTGGAAACCCGCACCGGATACTTTTTTTCTGGCATTCGATTGGAAATAAACTTCTTACATTTATGTCAAACATGTTCAGCAACCTGAATTTGACCGACATGGAGACTTGCTATAAATTGTTTAGGGCCGACATTATTAAATCGATCAAACTGAAAGAAAAACGATTTGGATTTGAGCCTGAAGTCACTGCTAAAATAGCCCGGATTCCGAAGGTTCGCATTTACGAAATTGGTGTGTCATATTATGGCCGAACATATGATGAAGGGAAAAAAATAAACTGGAGAGATGGTTTCAGGGCTATCTGGTGTATCCTGAAATATAATTTATTTAATAATAAATAGTTTTATTGGTGATGACCAGGGAAAATAAAATACTATTGCTTCTTCTTTCTGGAATATTTTTACTTCAGTTTGGAATGATTTTGTTTAGTATTGACTGTTACGGTGGAGCCGATAATGTTAACCATTTCCGTATTTCGCGCTATGCCTGGAAATATCCCGAGTTGTTTCTCGATTTGTGGGGAAAACCGGTTTATACTGCGCTTGCTTTTCCTTTTTCAATGCTGGGGATGAAAGTTGCCCGGCTTTTTAACGTGCTTGTTGGTCTGGCTGCTATTTTCTTTGCAATCAAAATTTTACAGCTTTATACGAAAAAGGAAAGTCTTTTGCCAGTGGTTTTTATAGCTTTTTCGCCCATGTATTTTTTGCTGATGCAAAGTTGTATGACTGAGATCCTTTTCAGTCTGGTATTGGTCTTTTCGTTCTGGTTGTTCTTCAAAGAGAAATACATGTGGGCAGCTGTCGTTCTTTCGTTTTTGCCGTTTGTACGATCGGAAGGAATCGTAATTTTTCCTTTAATGGCTGTAGCTTTGGTAATTTCAAGGAAGTCTTGGCCTGTTTTGTTTTTGGCAACCGGGGCCTTGTTTTTTACGCTGATCGGCTATCCGCATTTTCGCGACTGGCTCTGGATCGTACACCAAACTCCTTATTCGATGGGTGCCAGTGTTTACGGAAGCGGTAGTTTGTTTCATTTTGTTATAAAAAGTCCGCAAATATTTGGACAGCCTTTTCTTATTTTCCTGATCATCGGTTTGGCTGTTTGGACATTTCAGGTGATAAAGTTATTCAGGCTTACCGAGAAATCTTTTCTGTTATGGTTCCTGATTTCAGGAAGCGTTGTTGTTTTTTTTGCTGCCCATTCGTATGTGTGGTGGAAAGGAACGGGAGGTTCGCTGGGACTAATCAGGGTAATTGCCAGTGTAATTCCACTTGCGGCAATTATCGCAACTACTGGATTTGATGCGGTTTTTGAACGAATTAAAAATAAATATGTTCAAGTTGGACTGGTAGTTGTTGTTGTTTTATCTCAGTTTATTGTACCTTTCGTGCAACACCACATGCCGTTTAAGCCCGAGCGCCCACAATTGCTTATGCTCGATGCTGCCAATTACCTGAACTCTGAGAAATTATCTTCGAAAATATATTATTTCGATCCATACCTTATTCATTTTTTGAATATTGACCCGTTTGATCAAAAACTATCCAATTTTGGAATTGCTGACAGACAACAACCTTCAGTAAGTATGTCTGATGGCGATATTTTGGTTTGGGACGCCCATTTTGGTCCCAATGAAGGTGGCATTCAGCTTGAGAATCTGAATAACGATCCGCATCTTCAGCGTGTGAAATCCATTCTTCCCGATGAGAATTTCAAAGTTCTGGGCGGATATGATTATGCTATTTATATCTTTAAAAAAGTTCAGCAAAAAGAAATTCAGGAAAAGAAACAACTGATTGAGCGTGAATTAAATTTTGAAGGAATCAAGGCCGGCCATTTGGAAATGGTTGATGGTAAAAAGTCGTTGAAGATGGATTCAGGAATGGAATTCAGTCCGGCAATACAGGTTCCGATGGATGAAATAAAAGCAAAGGATTATATGGAAATTGAAGCCCGTTTAAATTTTAGTTTGAAGGAATCGATTTCGAAGGATGCTGTATTGTTTGTTCTTTCTGTCGATGTTGGCCATAAATCAGTTAGCTACAATAAGATGGATTTGAGCAATACAAAAGGTGATCAGGCTCAAAAAGAGCTGGTTTTACCTCTGAAATTAAAGGCTAATTTCTCTCAGAATGCTATTCTCAATCTTTATGTCTGGAATAAAGACAAAAAGCGACTCAGCGTTAATACGATGAAACTAACGATAAACGGCTTCTAATTTTATGACGAGAAAATATACACTGATTATCTGGTTGCTGGTAAGTTTGTTTACAGTAAAAACTATATTAAACCTTCAACCCTGGAATAGAAAAGCCATTATCGACCAGGATATTATTTTTTACTATGGTTATCTGCCGGCCACTTTTATATACCACGATTGGGGGTTTACTTTTTCGGATAAACCTGGTTTTACAGGTAAAGTCTGGAGTCTGACATCTCCGACAGGTAAAAGGGTGCAAAAAATGTCGATGGGTGTAGCTTATTTGTATGCTCCGTTTTTTGCAGTAGCACATTGGTATACAAAGGCTACCGGTGGTGTAGCCAATGGGTATTCACCCAATTATCACAAAGCTTTGGTGTGGGCCGGACTGTTTTATTTCGTTTTAGGGTTATTCCTTCTTCAATTGGTTTTATCGAAATATTTTTCTGATGGAATTACTGCAATTGTGATTTTAGTGATAGGTATAGGAACTAATTTGTTTAATTATGTTGTCTGGGATGGAGCGATGTCGCATGTTTACAGCTTTTTCCTGTTTGCTTTTGCATTTTATCTATATCAAAAGTGGGTGATTTCACCAAAGTTCTGGAATACCTTATTTTTAGGACTTACTATTGGTTTGATTGTTCTTGTAAGACCTACCAACCTGCTTTTTCCGTTTTTCCTGGTTCTTCTGTTTTGTTTCGAAAATAAGACAACCTCCGAAAAGTTCAGATTTTTGCAGAATTTAAAGAGCAAATGGTTAGTATTGATTGTCGGTTTTTTCCTGACGTGGATTCCACAGTTTGTTTACTGGAAAATGAATACAGGCCATTTCATATATTATTCATACCAAAACGAACCGTTCTATTTTAGTCATCCACAAATCATTAACGGATTATTTTCGTATCGCAAAGGCTGGCTAATTTATACTCCGGTAATGATTTTGGCTTTGGCAGGCATTTTTACTCTTCGCAGTAAACTAAAACTCTTTTTCTGGCCAACTTTAATTTCGATTGTTCTTGTTATATATGTAACTTTTAGCTGGTGGTGTTGGTGGTATGGCGGAAGTTTTGGATCTCGCCCATTGATTGAATTCTACGTGATGCTTAGCATTCCGTTGGCTGCTTTTCTGAAGTGGATTTCGCAACAAAAAATTATTTTCAGATGGCTAACTGGTGTTTTGTTAATTGGATTTATCTGGCTGAATAATTTTCAATCGCGACAATATCGAAGCACCTTGTTGCATTGGGATAGCATGTCGGAAAAAGCTTACTGGGCAATATGGGGAAAAACCAACTGGCCACCCGATTACGACAAATTGTTAATACCAACTGATGCCGAGAAAGCCCGCAAAGGTGAAACCGAATATCCGTAAAGAGCCGACAAAAACCTAATTAAAACAACCAGAATAATATGAATAAAAGATTGCTGATACTCAATTTCCTTTTAATGGCTATGTCTGTTTGTATTTTACTTATTCCGGCCTTTAAAAATGGATATCCTTTACTCTATTCCGATTCGGCTACTTATATTGTTGCAGTATCAAACGGGGCAGTCCCGATTGATCGCCCGATGCTTTACTGCTTTTTGGTAAGGCATCTTAGTCTGTCATATAGCCTGTGGCTCATAGTAATTGTTCAGTCTTTGGTTTTTGTTTGGCTTACAGTAATGACGTTAAAGCAGTTTCTTGATTCAAAATTGGTTGTAATCTGCTCATTTATTGTTTGTATGCTTTTGTCGTTTTTAACTGGGGCTTCAAATTACTTAAGCCAGATAATGCCTGATGTCTTCTCCGGATTTTTGATATGGGCTTTGGCTCTTTTATTGGTTGTTGAAAAAAGAAATGAGCGGATTTCTCTGATTATATTGGTTATTGTTTCGGCAATGGTGCATTTTTCAAATCTTTTGACAGCAACAGGTTTGTCGTTAGTTTTATTGATTTTACTCTCTATCTTTAAAAACCGGATTTTACATATCCGGGAAAAGGCTGTTAACTTGGCACTTATATTCGTATTGCCTTGGATACTTATACCTTCATTTAATTTCATTTTTGATAAAGAGTTCTACCTGAACAAATCAAGTAATGTTTTCTTTACAGGGCGATTGATTGAAACAAAAATATTATCAGACTTCTTTGAAAATCAGCCTGAAGCAAAAAAATATTCTTTATACGCAGTAAAAGACAGGATTCCAGAAAAAGCCTGGCAATTTTTGTGGAATAATGACAGCCCGTTGTATGACGGGGATTGTAGCCAGCACGGAGGTTGGTCGAATTGCTGGAAAGTACATTCCTCCGAATACGGGAAGATGATAAAAGAAATACTAACAACGCCCTCACTGTTAAAGAAATTTATATGGATTAGTGTGACCGACTGGAAGAACCAGTTGTTTGATTTTGATATAGGGCACTTAACGCCTCAAGGCAAAGGTTCAGGTTTCGAAGAGATTATATCGCTGCATTTTGATGATTTTTTGCAATATCGGACGGCAAAACAATATTCTGAAACACTGTATTTTGAAAAGGAAAGCAAATTGCAACGATGGACGATTGGTTTATCAATTTTCATTATCGTTTTGTTGTTTATTAATTTAGCTAAAATCAAATATGTTGATTTTAAATTATTAATAATAATATTAATAACAATGATTGCCGGAATATTGCTGAATGGACTATTCTGTTCGGTATTTTCGGGAGTACTTAATCGCTACCAGGGAAGAGTAATCTGGTTAATTCCAATATTCGCGCTATCCCTTTTATTTATATTAGTTAGCTTGAAATTACAACAACGAGAAAAACAGGTTTAAAAATTTCCCCAAATTATGAATACAAAATATATCCGGCGATTTATTTTTATTGTTTCGTTCATAGCAATATGTTTCGTTTACCATGTTGACGAATTACTATTTGTCAGGCCGCAATCTTTGCATATCTGGAGGCAAACCAATTGTCTTTCAATTACACAGGGCTACAACCAGGACAACTTGTCATTCTTTAAACCTGAAATGCAAAACCATTACGCCAAGGGCGGAACAACGGGGAAAGCAGCTGGTGAGTTACCGGTTATTTATTATTTCGTCGGAAAATTATGGCAGGTTTTTGGATGCCATGAATGGATTTTTAGACTAGTTCAGTTACTGATAATTGCAAGCGGTTTCCTTCTTTTATTTGAAATGCTCAACTATTTTCTTAAAAATGTTATTTATTCTGCCTTTGTCAGTTTATTACTGTTTACATCTCCAATGAACGTGTTCTTTGGTCTCAATTTCCTTCCAGACACGCCATCTGTATCGTTAATCTGCATCGCGTCATATTTTCTATTTCGGTTTTATTTAAAAAAGCTTAACGTATTTCTGTGGCTATCGGCGCTATTCTTTTTTTTGGGAATAGGAATAAAAATTACCTCTGCCCTTTCGTTTTTTGCCTTTGGCGGGTGGGTAGTTTTTGAATGCTTGTTTCTGAAACCTGAAAAAAGAATTTTCAATTTTTCATTCAGGCAGATAGTTCCTTTTTTATTGACTGTCGTTCTGATTGTTTCATGGTATTTATATGCCTATCAGTACAATAAAGAGAACGAAGGCGGTTATTCAGCGTTCGATATTTTCCCGATTTGGCTTATGAGTAAAGAAAGGATCGCGACTATATTGAAGTCGATCCAAAATATGCTATTTAGAGAGTTTTTCTGGCCTTGGTTTCAGTATATCTCTTTAATAATCTGGATTTTTCTGCTAACTCAAATCAGAAAATTCCCGATTTTTTTAAGGTTTTTAATCATAGTTTTTCCACTTGGTTTTTTGGGTTATTTAATACTTTGGTTCGATGTTCTTGATGTTCACGATTATTATCTAATAACCTCAACAATAGTAATGGTCCCGGTGTGGACAGTTTTATTTATCTATTTAAAGGGAAGCAAATTCTATAATACAGTAGGTTTATCTGCACTTGTGGTCGTTTTTTTAGCTACCAATATTTGGACGTGCAGACATCGCATCGAAGAACGACATAAAGGGTGGATGAATGAATGGTACAAACAGAAACTTGAGGCTGTTGGAGAAGTTGAACCTTATTTGAATAAATTGGGAATTGGCAAAGATGATTTGGTTATTTCGTTGCCGGATTATTCAATGAACGGAACATTGTTTTTGATGAACCGGAAAGGTTTTACAGATTATGCGAACGACTTCTCAAAAGATGAGGAGTTTAGAAAACGCATTGCCAATGGTGCCAAGTACCTGATTATAAATGATTCAACCATACTAAGTAAAGAAGTTCTAAAACCTTACCAGGTAAAACCACTTGGACAATATAAAAATGTATTTATTTACGATTTACGTGAATTCAAACAATAACATCTTAAATTGAGCCAATCATTTTGTTCTGGGTTCGTTGACTATTGGTTTCCAGTTGATTTGGAATAAGACTTCGTTGTTTTTTTGATTTAGGAAAAGTACTTTTCGCTCAAATTCATACTCTTTTTTCGGATCAAGTTTGGCAAAGGTTTTCGTTAAAAGTTCTTCTGAATTTTTTTCCAGGTAAATGTAAACCGGTAGTTTTTTCATTAAAAGGTCTTCCGGATTAAACTGATCGCCCCAATGTTGAAAATTATCATTCCAGGTGGTGTATTGGTAAACATTGGGATAAAGTTTCAGCAAATGTTCGGTATAGTATGGTTTCAGTTTGTTGGCAGCCCAGGCTGTACTGTAAAGCATGGCGTATTCTTTGAAAGGACAGCCATAATCTTGTGATACAATAATTCGGATACTCTCTTTATCTAACTCCGAAACAACATGCCAGGTTTCAATACGTGCATTGACCTGGTCTCCAATAGCCTCCGATTTCAATCGGATGAAGCTAAACTGCCTTTGTATCGTCCAGCCCAAAAAGAAGACCAAGGCAATACTTACAGCAATTTTCATAAATTGGTAGTCAAAGATTTTTTTTATTCCCTCGGTTAAAATCAGGACAATTAAAGGAGCCAGCATCAACGACGGAATAAAGTACCGGTGTGCATAATGTTTCCCGGTTAAGATAAATTGCACAAAAATGCTTGCCAGTATCGCCAGAGATAGAATTTGCCCACTCCATTTTTTCTTTTTCCTGAAATAGAACCAAGTAACGGCAAATCCGGTTAGCAGTGTTGTCCAAAGCCAAAAGAAGACTTTTTCAAGGCCGAGCAACTCTTTCAGGTTGGCTTTAAAAGTAACCATATCAACAATTTTTTCTTCCCCGCTACCATAGTTTCCGCTGTGCATAAACAAGGCTTTTATCCAGCTCCAGAAAGTCGAGACTTGCAAAGTAACCGGAATAGCTATCAGAAAAAATACCGCCAGAGACAATCCAATAAAAATCAGTCTCTTTTTCCACGGACGAATGATTATCAGGGGAATGATCCATAGAGAAATATAGGTGAGTTTAATCGAAAGGCCAAATCCTGAAACCAAAGCGAAAAAAACTATGTTCCTGAAGTTGCATTCAGCTTTGTCGTCAAATAAATACTTTACAGAAAGAGTGCTGATGGCGTAAAGTGGAAAAGGGAAGAGTAATTCCGGGGTAATTCGCCCAATTAAATCGTACCAGATTACCGGCAAGAGCGGTAGGGTTTGAATAAGTATAGCATAAAGAACCGATCCACTTTTGTTGAAGACATATTTACCCGCAAGGTACATGGCAAAAATGGTTAATCCGCTGATTGTCATGTTTACAGTGGCCATGTATAAATCGGGATTTGAGAGTACGTCGTCGATAAATGGCAATGAGTTTCCTGGTCGGAACAAGTAAACTATTCTAAAAACTATGGCTATGAGATACTGTAACGGAGTTCCCGGATTGTCGATATGCCCGATTTTGAAATGCCCCTCGGCAATCCCCAGGCCGCTCATAAAGTAAATGTATTCGGGATCGACAGAGCGAAGTGAAGGATTGCTCATCAAAATCCTGAAATAGGCTGCTATGGCAAAGTAAAAAAGCGGTAGAAAAAGCAGAAGCCATTTTTTCTCATTCAGAAGTTGTTTCAGTGTGTTATCCATAAATCTTAAATTTTCCGATTCCCCATTTCTGAAACCTGAATTGGATGGCAGTTTTCAGAACTCCAAGTCCGTAAATCGAACTATTTTTGATATTGATGCTTGATGCTTCGTCGAAATATTTGGTTGGGCAGGTAATTTCGGCAATTTCGAAACCAGCATACCAAATTTGAGCCAGCATTTGATTATCGAATACAAAGTTGTCCGAATTGGCATTGTAATTTACTTTTTCCAGAACTTCGCGCGAAAAAGCTCTGTACCCGGTATGGTATTCCGAAAGTTTGGCATTCATCATGATGTTTTGGAACAAGGTCAATAGGCGGTTGGCCACATATTTATACCAGGGCATTCCGCCAGACAATGCTCCTTTCCCCAATATGCGCGAGCCCAGAACCACATGATACAGCCCGTTGGCAATCAAGTGGCTCATCGAAGGGATCAGCTTTGGTGTATATTGGTAATCCGGATGCAGCATAATGACTATATCGGCGCCAATTTCAAGAGCTTTGTTGTAGCAGGTTTTTTGGTTGCCACCATATCCTTTGTTTACCTCGTGACTAATAATATGTTTTATCCCAAGTCGCCGGGCTTCTTTTACTGTTTCGTCTTTGCTCTTGTCATCAACCAGGATTACATCATCAACAATCGAGAAATCAATTTCATTGTAAGTTATTTCGAGGGTTTTTGCAGCGTTATATGCAGGAAGAACGACTACTACTTTTTTGCCTTTGATCATTATCTGTTTTTTTTGTAAAGATAGGTTGTTTTGCATAAAACGAAAAGCTTGGTTCTTAAAGTATGATGGCATAAAAATTCATTCAAAATATGGTTTATCTTTGGTTTTTATAACCAGCAACTCATGCTTACAAAGCACATTCAATCCGAAATAATCAGGTATCTGGGCAAAGAGCCAACCCCCGGACAGAGCGAGTTGTCGCTAATGTTTGCCAGTTTTATTTCTGAATCGGGTTTCGATGCTGTTTTTCTCCTGAAAGGTTACGCCGGAACCGGAAAAACGACCATGCTTAGCGCCTTGGTCGAAACCTTCAATAAGTTCAAATTCAAATCGGTTTTACTTGCTCCAACCGGAAGAGCGGCCAAAGTGCTATCGGGCTATTCGGGGCAAAATGCCTACACCATTCACAAACATATCTATCGGCAGCAGTCGTCGAGCGACGGTATGGGTAGGTTTGTGCTGAATAAAAACCTGTACAAAGACACTTTTTTTATTGTCGACGAGGCTTCGATGGTTTCCAATTCGAGTGCCGAATCATCCATTTTTGGCTCTGGCCGCCTGCTCGAAGATTTGATTGAATATGTGTATTCAGGCCAGAATTGTCGCCTGATTTTGGTGGGCGACACAGCTCAGCTTCCACCGGTAGGGCTTGATATCAGTCCAACCCTGTCGAAAAGCGAACTGGAAATGTATGACCGGGAGGTTTATGACTTTGAATTGACCGATGTTGTTCGCCAAAATCAGGATTCAGGAATTTTGTATAATGCAACAATGATCAGAAACCTCATAACAGAAAGCGAGTTTCACGAAGGATATTTTCCGTTGGAACTAGAAGGTTTCAATGACATTCTTAAACTTGGCGGCGCCGATTTGATCGAGGAAATTTCAACATGTTACGATAAATTTGGCATGTTCGAAACTATAGTGGTTACCCGCTCCAATAAACGCGCCAACCGATTTAACGAGGGAATTCGCAGTACCATTTTATACAAGGAGGCCGAAATATCGAAAGGCGATTTGGTTATGGTGGTGAAAAACAATTATTTCTGGCTCGAAGCGAACGAAACCATCGACTTTATTGCCAACGGCGACATCGCCGAAATTGTTTCAATCGGGAAATACGAAGATTTATATGGTTTTCGGTTTGCAAATGTTTGCCTGAGACTGGTAGATTACCTCGATATTGAAATCGATTGTAAAATCATTTTGGATACTTTGTCCATCGAATCGGCATCGCTCACCAGCGAACAAAACCGCAAGCTTTTCGAGGCGGTTTCCGAAGATTATATGGACATCAGAAACAAGAAAAAACGCTGGGAAAAGGTGCGCGAAAATCCCTACTTCAACGCCCTACAAGTTAAATTTGCCTACGCAGTAACCTGCCATAAAGCGCAGGGCGGACAGTGGAAAGCCGTTTTTGTCGATCAGGGCTACCTCACCCAGGAAATGATCAACCTCGAATTCCTGCGCTGGCTCTACACCGCCTTTACCCGCCCAACCGAACGGCTGTATTTGGTGAATTTTAATAAGGAGTTTTTCGAATAGTTTTCCCAATCGAGGAATAAAAATAAGTTTCATCATAATTTTTTCTATCATTTACATCTCCTATGTTGTTAAAAAGATGTAACTTGTGGGTGATATTAAATTTTTCTAACCTCTAAATTTTCACCGATGTCTTCAATCGACGATTACAATTATCTTCTTTCAGAAATCCAGGCTATCAAACCGGAAAAAGTTACAACACCGACTATGCCTGTAGATGTGTTTGTTCAGGAAGCCGAAAATCTTTTCCATTGGTGTGCCGACGACCGGAATGCCTTGGTAAATGCAGGGCTTAACTGGTTTTTTGTCGACAGCTTACCAACCAGGGCTGGCGCTTGCCGCGAAGCTCAGTCGCTTTGGATCAAAGAGCGCAATACCCGTCAGAAAGCCGAACAGGATTGGAAAGACCAGTCGCCCGAAGCGTTCGACCTGCGCGACCAGTTGGTACATACGTTTCGCTATGCTTTTAGAACCGACGAAGGCTTGGTTGGCCGTGTGGATGAAATTGCACAGGGCGATACCAACTCCGATATGGTTCAGGATTTAAACGATTTATCGGAGCTGGGTAAAGCCAATTTAGATTTACTTGCCCGAATCAATTTTGATGCTTCATTGCTACAAAAAGCAGCCGATTTGGCCGACCGTATGGGCGATTTATTGGGCGCTGCCAATGGCGAACGCAAAAAAGACAGCGAAACGATGCTGACACGCGATAAAGCCTTCACTTTTTTGAAGGAAGCCGTTGACGAAATACGCGAATGTGGCAAGTTTGTATTCTGGCGCAATCCCGACCGGCTTAAAGGATACAACAGTGATTATTGGAAAACCCGAAACGCTGTCACGCCAAAGGCCGCACCAACAACACCGGCTTAAAAAATCAGAACACGATTACAGGATTAAAGGATGGTAGGATTTGTTCCTCAAGGTTCGGGTTTGGCCGTATTTGAGCTAAGTCCGGATTTTGGGGCGAATCCTGAAAATCTTATTCATCTTAACATCATGGATGTAAACGATATTACCCACAGAATAATTGGTTGTGCCATGCAGGTTCACAATACGCTTGGAAACGGTTTCCAGGAAGTAATTTATCAGCGGGCGCTGGCCATTGAACTGAATTTGGCCAATCTCGCCTTTGAACGCGAAATGGAAATGCCTATTTTTTACCGCAACGAGCAAATTGGTACCCGTAGGGTCGATTTCTTTGTCGAGAGTTGCGTGATGGTTGAGCTAAAAGCAATCGAGAAAATTCTGGACGTTAATAAGGCTCAGGCCATTAATTACCTCGAAGCTTATAACATTGCCGATGGCTTGTTGATTAATTTCGGCGGATTAAGCCTCGACTTCAAACGCCTTTACAACAAGAAGATGGTAAAAGTTAGAACACGATTAAAGGATTAAGGGATGACAGGATTTTTTAACTCGGTTTGATTTAGGGATGTTCGGGTAAAATGAAAAGTGTTTGAGCAGGATAAAAGTTAGAACACGATTAAGGGATGACAGGATTTTTATCTACAGGGTTTGGATGAGTTGGACGTGATTTTTAATCTTGTTAATCTAATCAATCATTCTAATTGAAAAGTATCAGAACACGATTAAGGGATTAAGGGATAACAGGATTTTTATCTACAGGGTTTGGATGGGTTGGACGTGGTTTTAAATCTTGTCAATCTTGTCAATCATTTAAATCGTGTTCAGACAATCTTCTGAAACCCGCGAAAGGACAGTACTCCTTTTAACTGGGCGGCCAGAAAACCTACTCGGACGCCCAGAAAATTAACTGGACGGCGAAAAACTTAACTCGGACTGCTATATTTTTAACAGGGCGAGGCCGAGATGCTAAAATCCTTCAAGCAAATGGCTGTCAGGTTTGTTCATAACTGGTTTATTTCAATTTGTTGAACAGGAGCATTTAATAAATAAAAAGTGGTATGTTTATCTATATATTTGTTCGTTAGTTGCATTTGTAAGGAGAGATTGTGAGTATCATAATGATTAATTGAATATATTATCAATGTCAAACAAAAAAGAAAGCCAATTAGAACAAATATTATCTGCTATAAGCCTTAAATCGCTTATTAGGGGCATGAAAAATTATGTAATAATTTTATTGGCCATTTTTAAGAAACGTGATAAGTTTGCTGAACTTTATCTTCTTTCGCCAAAGAAATCATTATGGTTTGGAGTCTCAATTTTTCTGTATGGCGTCGCATTGACATATATAATCTATCTTCCATTGATGATTATACATGGACTCATGATTGATAAATTACATTTTCTTATTCAGTTTTGGGAGTGTAAATTAAACTCTGTCTGATAATCTATTCATTCAATTCAAAACTACTGTTTTTTTTGATTCCAACTCTTAAATGCTTTTTTGAACCGGGAATAAAATTAGACAAGGGCGGCGGAGGCACGGAGCCGTTTATATACCCTTGACCGATTTTATTGCGGGTTCTTTCTTTGCATTTGAGGTTGGATATCAAAGATCTATCAACATTCGATCACCAAATCGGATATACAGTTGTTGGGCTGTTATTGCCCAATTTTGAAGCGGCTGTGTCCATTTTTTCGAGATGTTTTCAGTTGCCAGATAGATCAACTTGAGCAAAGCCATATCGTTGGGAAAAGCCCCCTTGGTTTTGGTTACTTTCCTTACCTGGCGGTGGAACCCTTCAACTGCATTAGTGGTGTAAATCAATCGGCGGATTTGTTCGTCGTAGTTAAAATAGACCGTTAGTTTCTCCCAGTTGGAATGCCAGGACTTAAGAACAACCGGGTATTTTTTACCCCAAATCTCATCCAGTTTCAGCAGTTCATCTTCGGCCTGCATCTTGTTTGGAGCCTGATAAACGCATTTGAGGTCTTTCATAAAGGCTTTCTGATCTTTGGAGGCTACATATTTCAAGGAGTTCCGTATCTGGTGGACTACGCACGATTGGATTTCAACCTTTGGAAAAACAGTGGAGATGGCCTCTGCAAATCCGGTCAGATTGTCGATACAGGCAATCAAAATATCTTTCAGCCCTCTGGATTTCAGGTCTGTCAGTACTCCCAACCAAAAGTTGGCTCCTTCGCTTTCGGATATGTACATCCCGATCAGTTCCTTTCGACCCTCTTTATTAACAGCCAAAACATTGTAAACGGCACGGCTGACCACACGGCCACCATCTTTGACTTTATAGTGCATGGCATCAAGCCAGACTATGGTGTAAAGCGGTTCCAACGGGCGTGATTGCCATTCTTTTACTTTGGGGATAATCCGGTCGGTGATTTCGCTCAGCGTGGTATGCGAGATTTCAACATCGTACATTTCTTCTATATGAGAAGCAATATCCCGAAAACTCATCCCCAATCCATATAAACCAATGATTTTAGGGGCAAGGTTATCGGCCAAAACTGTTTCCCGTTTCTTGACTATTTCCGGGCTGAAACTGCTGTGACGGTTTTGTGGCGTTTCGATGGTGATATCTCCCGCAAGGGTTTTGAGCGTTTTGCTCCCTTTCCCATTAAGCTTGTTGCCTTTACATCGTTCAGCTTCATCTAAATGACCTGCCATCTCGGCGGCAAGTGCGGTTTCTATGAACTGTTTTAATAGCGGAGCAAAAGCTCCATCTTTTCCTGTTAACGACTGGCCCGAACGCAATTGCTCAAGGGCTTTGGCCTGCATGGCCTTGTATTCTTCATCCATAATCGCAGTTTCCATCTAAGTACAAAATTAAAGTTTATTGTCCTAGACAGAGTTCTGTTTACAGTCTCTCAGTTTTGTTATTTGCAGTTTATAGTTGTAGGTTTCTTATTCATTTCAATACGTATTTTTCGCGGAAAGGGGGATTTTTCAACCACTCTTTCTGCCTATTGTTGTTGGGTAGGTATAGTGTTACCTTTCCTTTTGTTAGTTGATTACCCCTTATTTGTAATGTTACCATTAAAGAATTTTGTAGACCAATCTTCAACTCTAGGATTTCAACTTCCACTTTGGGTCTCTATTTGGAATCTCATAATCTCTATTGTGACGATTCTATTACTTAAAATTCCTTTGCAATGGCTTTCAGATATTCATGAAATTTCAAAAAAACGAATAGTATGCTCATTCATTTTTGCTTATTTACCTTTAATGTGTTTGCACAATCTTTTAATTTCACCATTAATTTCAAAGGGACTTGAGGTTTTTATCAAAGATTGTTTAAGACTTTATTTTTGAAAATATAAAAAACGGAATTATAATTGAAATTAACAACAGCGCCTAATCAATAGGAATATGAGCGGTCAGCAAGATCCAGCGATTCTTCCCTGCTCTTCGGGATATGCAAAAGTTTACAGTTGCTGGTGACGGCAATCGTCACTTTTTAGCAATGGATTTATCATCCCGTTGCAGCTTGGTCTCGGATGGATGGCGTTGTTTCGTGGTGCCAAATCTATTTTATGGACAATCTATAGGCTTTTCCCTTCCACGTCAAACACCTGCCCCTCACTTACAGCCTCCGTATTCTTAAAAATTGCTGTAGCTTCTTTTAGAATTTGACTGTAGTCTTTGTATCGAGCCGAGAAATGACCGATTATTAATTTGCCTACATGGGCTTCAAGCGCCACCCGGGCGGCATCTTCGCCGGTTGAATGATAAGTGGTTTGCGCCAATGCCTGGTTATCGTTCGCAAACGTAGCTTCGTGGTATAACAGATCGACATTCCGAACCGATTCGATGTACGACGGGTTGTAGCGTGTATCGCTGCAAAAGGCATACGTTCGGGATTTGTGCTTGTTGACCGTGAGTTCCGAGTTTGGAATAACACGGCCGTCACTCGTAACAAAATCAGCTCCTTCTTTTATGGCTTGCCGGTTGCGGATTGGGATGGTGTATTCTTTCAGCTTTTCAGGAATAAGATTCGGCAAAACAGGTTTTTCTTCAAATCGGAATCCACAGGTTGCAATTCGGTGATCGAGCGGAAATGAAAAAACGGTCACCGCTTTATCTTCATAAATCTGTTGCTCTTTCTTGAAATTTAGCGGATGATAAATTATTTTAAAGGGGATATTTTCAGGATATAGAAATTTGATTTGCGGCGCTAAATACTCCTGAATTTCGGAATGTGCGTAAAGATGAAGGTCATTTTTACGACCTAGCAGGGCAAATGTCGAAATCAGGCCAATCAGTCCAAAAATATGGTCGCCATGCAGGTGAGAGATGAAAATGTGGCTGATTTTGGCGAACCCGATTTTATATTTCCGCATTTGTGTTTGGGTGCCTTCGCCACAATCGATCAAAAAAAACCGCCCATGTACGTTAAGTACCTGGGCGGTAGGATATCTGTTCGATGTAGGTAGTGCGGAACTGGTTCCAAGAATAGTCAGTTGAAAAGGCATTGCAAAATCCGACATTGTCGAATTATAATGTTTCCTTTTCCTTCAGGAGATTTTCAGCTTCTTCAACAGTTCTGGTAATCAGCAAAACTGTATGAAGCATTGATATCCTGATAATCTGCTCAACATCAGGTTGGAGGCTGGTAAGTACAAAAGTTCCTATTGCATCTTCACAAAGGCGGTTTGCAACCAAAATTGCGCTAAGGCCTGATGAGTCACAATATTCGCAGTTACTTACATCCAAAATGATGTTTTTCTCACCACTCGAATTTATTGTTACAAGTTCTGATTTTAGGTCGGGAGCATTGTTTGTATCCAACTTATCGCTCAGAACTTTTACAAGCGTATAGTCTGATATTTTTCGTGTTTCGAAATCCATAGATGCAATTTAAGGAATTCTGATGGATTTGTAACTAAAAAATATCGACTAATTTTCTTTTTGTTCGTCAGCTTCCATCTGCGATCTTAAAGCAGCAAGCTCAGTAATATCTCCAAGAGTGGTTTTTTCAGCGCTGTTAACTTCTTTCACTTGTTTTACAGCTTTAGCTGTTGCCCTTGCTTGAGTTTTACGTTTTGCAGTTTCTTCTGCTTTTTTCTCATCTTCAAATACTCTTGAATGAGAAAGAATGATGCGTTTGGCGGCTTTTGAGAATTCGATTACTTTGAATTCGAGTTTTTCATCCAGTTGAGCCTGGCTTCCGTCTTCTTTCACCAAGTGACGTGGAGTGGCGAAACCTTCAACGCCATAAGGAAGTGCGATTGTTGCACCTTTGTCGAATAATTCGATAACTGTTCCTTCGTGGATTGAATCAACTGAGAAAATAGTTTCAAATACGTCCCATGGATTTTCTTCCAATTGTTTGTGGCCTAAGCTCAAACGACGGTTTTCTTTATCAATGTCAAGAACGATTACGTCAATTTCAGCGCCTATTGAAGTAAATTCTGATGGGTGTTTAATCTTCTTGGTCCAGCTTAAATCTGAGATGTGGATTAAGCCGTCAACGCCTTCCTGAATTTCAACAAATACACCAAAGTTGGTAAAGTTGCGGACAGTAGCTTTGTGTTTAGATCCAACACCGTATACTGATTCGATATTTTGCCATGGATCGTTTTTCAGTTGTTTGATACCTAATGACATTTTACGCTCGTCGCGGTCTAAAGTCAATATCTGAGCTTCGATTTCGTCGCCAACTTTCAGGAAGTCCTGAGCGCTACGTAGGTGTTGCGACCAGCTCATTTCTGAAACGTGGATCAATCCTTCAACTCCCGGAGCAATTTCTACGAATGCACCGTAATCGGCAATAACAACAACTTTACCTTTAACGGTGTCACCAACTTTCAATTCTGAACCAAGGCTATCCCATGGGTGTGGAGTCAATTGTTTCAAACCGAGAGCAATACGTTTTTTGTCGTCGTCGAAATCAAGGATAACAACATTCAACTTCTGATCCAACTCAACGATTTCGTTCGGGTGAGTAATACGTCCCCATGAAAGGTCGGTGATGTGAATCAAGCCGTCAACGCCACCAAGGTCCATGAATACTCCGTAAGAGGTAATATTTTTAACGGTACCTTCAAGTACCTGTCCTTTTTCAAGTTTAGAGATAATTTCTTTCTTCTGTAGTTCAAGTTCTGCTTCGATCAGAGCTTTGTGTGATACAACTACGTTACGGAATTCGTGATTGATTTTAACGACTTTGAATTCCATTGTTTTGTTTACGTACATGTCGTAGTCGCGGATTGGTTTTACGTCGATCTGTGAACCTGGCAAGAATGCTTCAATTCCAAATACATCAACGATCATACCACCTTTAGTACGGCATTTTATGAAACCTTTGATGACTTCGTCTCTTTCAAGAGCTTCGTTTACACGGTCCCATGAACGCATTGCACGCGCTTTTTTGTGTGAAAGGATCATCTGGCCTTTCAGGTCCTCCAGACTTTCGATGTACACTTCAACTTTGTCTTTTGGTTTCAGTTCAGGATTGTAGCGGAATTCGTTCAAGCTAACAATACCGTCTGATTTGTAACCGATGTCAACAACAACTTCGCGTTTGTTCATCGAAATTACAGTTCCTTCAACTACTTCTTTTTCCTGAACAGTAGTTAAGGTCTTTTCATAAAGAGTTTCAAGATCTTTTTTGTTTTTCCCGGCGAAACCTTTGTCTTCTTCTTCCAAGGCATCCCAGTCAAAATCAGCTGTTTCAGCAACAGCATTTTTTGGAGTCTTTGCTTTTTTTGCAGCTGCTACAGGGGCAACTGGTTCTTCAATAACTTCTTCCGGAGCAGTTGTTTCTTCAACTACTGCTACCTGTGCTTCAACAGTTTCCTGTTGTTCGAGCTCAACTTGTGGGTCGAGGTTCTCAGCGTTGTTTTCTACCATTTAAAAATCAGTTAATTAATAAATTAGACATTATTGTGATAAATGCGCGGCAAAATTAAGACTATTCGGCTATAAAACAAAGATTCCTGATTATTTTTCCTCTCAGATGGATTGAGTTTCTAAAAGCATTTGAAAGAATGTTTTCTTTTGAAGAAAAAATTCGATATTAGCTATAGTTTTGTTAATTCATAACCTTGAACTGAATAGATTATCCTTATTTTTGATTTTGTATTACTTCGGGATATGGTTATGAGATTATCCATTGGCTCGAAGTTTTTTGAGTAAGACAAAAAACTGAAACAGCAAAATTTATCGTCTAAGAAAGTCCATTTATAAATATTTAAACAAAAAATTACACGAATGAAAGGAATTATTCTTGCCGGAGGTTCTGGTACACGTTTATACCCCATAACAAAAAGTATTTCGAAGCAAATCATCCCAATCTATGATAAACCTATGATTTATTATCCGCTTTCGGTATTAATGTTGGCCGGAATAAAAGAAATATTAATCATATCAACGCCTAAAGATATTCATTTATACCAGGATTTACTTGGTGATGGTAATCAATTGGGGTTATCGATAGAATATGCGATACAACCTTCGCCTGATGGTTTGGCGCAGGCATTTATTATTGGTGAGTCATTTATCGGCAACGATTCTGTGTGTATGGTCTTGGGTGATAATATCTTCTACGGATATAATTTTACACCGATACTCGAAGAGGCTGCTAACTTGAAAGATGGCGCCGTTGTATTCGGATATTATGTGAATGATCCTGAAAGATATGGAGTTGCAGAATTTGACGAATCGGGTAAAGTTCTTTCAATTGAAGAAAAACCTGATATTCCAAAATCAAACTATGCAGTTACGGGGCTCTATTTTTACAGCAACGATGTTGTGAAAAAGTCGATTGGGTTGAAACCTTCTAAACGGGGAGAACTGGAAATTACAGATTTAAACAGACTTTATCTGGAAGAAGGACGCCTGAATATGAAATTGCTGGGCCGCGGCTTTGCCTGGCTCGACACTGGTACACACGAAAGCTTAATGCAAGCTTCGAATTTTATTCATACAATAGAAGAAAGGCAGGGTTTGAAAGTTTCTTGTATTGAAGAAATAGCCTATCTGAAAGGTTATATAACTAAAGAACAATTGCTGATGCTGGCTGAACCATTAAAGAAAAACCAGTATGGCGAATATTTAATTAAACTTGCCAACCGAAAAGTTTACTCGTTTTAGAAGGCCCCCTCCAAACCTCCCCCCAAAATGGGAGGCTTAAAAGCAGGTACTTCCCGGTGGACCGAAATTTTAAACGAGAGAATCACAAAAATTGAATACAACAACACATGAAGATTATAGAAACACCAATTCCAGACCTTTTGATTATTGAACCAAAGGTTTTTGCTGATGAACGTGGTTATTTTTTTGAAAGTTTTAGTTCGAAAGAATTCGAAGAAAGTGGACTGGTATCTAAGTTTGTACAGGACAATGAATCTAAATCGCATTACGGTGTAATTCGCGGTCTGCATTATCAAAAAGCGCCTTATGCCCAGACTAAATTAATTCGCGTAGTTCGGGGAACAGTTTATGATGTGGCCATCGATTTACGCGAGGGTTCGCCTACTTTTGGCAAATGGCATGGTGTAATTGTAAGTGCCAGTAACAAACGCCAGTATTACATTCCTAAAGGTTTTGCTCACGGGTTCTCGGTGTTGAGCGAATACGCCATTTTTTCGTATAAATGTGACGAGTTTTATAATCCACAGGCTGAAGCGGGCGTTCGTTTCGACGATCCGGCACTTAATATCGACTGGATGCTGCCTGCCGAATTACAGGTGGTTTCGGGCAAAGATAAGCTCTTGCCTTTTTTAGCGGATGCCGACATTAATTTCAAATATTAAAGGTAATGGCTAAAGTACTTGTAACCGGTGCAAATGGTCAACTGGGATCGGAAATCAGAAGAATCGCTGACCAATTCTCACCATTGGAATTCTGTTTTACAGATGTGGCCGAGCTGAATATCACTAGTCAAGCCGATGTTTCAGCTTTTATAACTAGTTATCAGCCTGCTTTTCTGATCAATTGTGCTGCCTACACAGCTGTTGATAAAGCTGAAACTGATCGGGAAACTGCTTATTTACTGAATGCCCACGCTGTTGAAATTCTGGCAGACGAATCAGCCAAAGTAGCTTGTAAAATGATTCATATATCAACCGACTACGTATTTAACGGAAACGGTCCGCGACCTTATACTGAAAATCAGGCCGTTGATCCACAGTCGGTTTATGGAAGTACAAAACTTGATGGAGAAATTTTGTGCCAACAGAAGAACCCCGAAAGCATGATTATTCGAACATCGTGGCTATACTCAGCATTTGGTAATAATTTTGTTAAGACAATGGTTCGACTTGGAAGTGAGAGAAATGAGATTGGCGTAATTGCCGATCAGATTGGAAGTCCGACCAATGCAGCCGATTTGGCACTGGCAATTCTAACAATCATCTCGTCAGTGGTTAAGGGCGAAAAATCGTATGTGTCTGGAATATACCATTATTCAAATGAAGGCGTTGCGAGTTGGTACGATTTCACCAAAGCTATTTTTGATATAACTTGTATCAAATGTTTTGTGAAACCGATTGCATCCGAAGATTATCCTTCGCCGGTAAAGAGACCAGCTTACAGCGTTATGAATAAATCGAAAATTAAAACTATTTTTGGCCTGCAAATACCTCATTGGAGGGATAGTTTGACTTCTTATTTTCAGAATATTGAACTCCAATAGTATTGATTTTAGGTGCGAAGCCTAACAGGGTTAAAAAGTAAATAGTAAATTATAAATCTTAAAATATGGCAACTAATCAGGATGTTTTAGAGAATGTGAAAGCCAGAGCTGCTGAATGGCTGACCGATGTTTACGACGAAGCAACCAAAGTCGAAGTTCGAAGGATGCTCAATAGCTACGATCCAACCGAACTAATTGATTCGTTTTATCGTGATCTTGAATTTGGTACAGGCGGTTTAAGAGGAATAATGGGGGCAGGAACCAACCGCATGAATATATATACTGTTGGGGCTGCAACTCAGGGATTGAGTAATTATCTGAAAAAATGCTTTGTCGGTCAGGAAGTAAAAGTGGCCATTGGTCACGATTGTCGTAACAACAGTCGTTTGTTTGCCGAAACCAGCGCCGGAATTTTTGCTGCTAATGGTATTAAGGTATATCTTTTCGAAGATTTACGCCCAACCCCCGAATTGTCGTTTGCTATTCGCCAGCTGGGCTGCCAAAGTGGAATTATCCTTACTGCATCGCACAACCCGAAAGAATACAATGGTTACAAAGCATACTGGACTGATGGTTCACAAATTGTTGAACCACATGATGTAAACATTATTAATGAAGTACTTCAGGTTAAGGCGTCAGATATTAAGTTCAATGGTGATCCATCGTTAATTACTATAATGGGGGCCGGAATGGATGAACTTTTCCTCGAAAAAGTTAAAAGTGTATCAATATCGCCAGATGTTATTGAGCGCCAGAAGAACCTTAAAATTGTATATACGCCAATTCATGGAACCGGAGTAAAATTGATTCCGGCAGCATTGCGTAAATTCGGATTTACCAACATCATTAATGTTCCTGAGCAAGATGTTGTAAGTGGCGATTTTCCAACCGTTGTTTCGCCTAACCCCGAAGAAACAGCTGCATTGGAAATGGCAATAGCAAAGGCTGTGGAAACCGATGCCGATGTGGTTTTGGCCTCTGATCCCGATGCCGACCGTATTGGCGTTGCGGTTAAAAACGATAAAGGTCGGTTTGTTATCCTGAATGGAAATCAAACAGCCTTGGCTTTCATTTATTACATCATCAGTAAGAGGAAAGAAAGCGGTAAACTGGCAGGCAATGAATTTATTGTAAAAACTATTGTAACTACAGAGCTTATTGCCAAAATTGCCGAAAGGAATGATGTTGAATACTTTGATGTTTTCACCGGATTTAAATACATCGCCGAAGTTATTCGCGATTTGGAAGGACAAAAAGTTTACATTGGAGGAGGCGAGGAAAGCTTCGGTTTTATGCCAGCCGATTTTGTTCGGGATAAAGATGCCGTTTCGTCGTGTGCATTGATGGCTGAAATTGCTGCATGGGCTAAAGACCAAGGCAAATCGCTTTACGAAATGCTTCTGGATATTTATCTCGAATACGGATATTCGCGGGAAAAAATGAAGTATGTTGTTCGTAAAGGAAAAACCGGAGCTGAAGAGATTCAGCAAATGATGGTCAATTTTCGTAGTACCCCACCTAAAGCACTTGGTGGTTCAAAACTAGCTGTTGTGAAGGATTATGAAACACTAATCGCAAAAAACCTGATTACAGGTGAAGAAACTAAAATTAATCAGAAAACTACTTCAAATGTATTACAGTTCTTTACTGAAGACGGAACAAAAATTTCGGTAAGGCCGTCGGGAACAGAACCAAAGATCAAATTTTATTTTGAAGTTGCCGGGAACCTGATTAATCGGGCTGATTTTGATGCCGTTGAAAAACTATCAGATGAAAAGATTGAGGCAATAATGAAAGAATTGGATTTGTAAAAGAATATAAAATCAGTGGCACAGTATTGCTCCTGATCATCCTAAATAAAATCAATAAAAACTAACTAAAATGAAAAGTGTATTTGTTACTGTAGTTGCAGTTTTGGCAGTTTCTGCTACGTTTGCCCAGGGCAGGACTGATTTTCCAATGAAACCTGAAATGACTGAAATTTGGGATCCCGAAATTCAGGTTGTTACACCTGGTCAAACACCATCTGATGCCCCGTCGGATGCTGTTATCTTGTTCGATGGTAAGAATTTGGGCGCTGAATGGACTAACGATGCTGGTGCAGAACCAGGATGGACCGTAGCTGATGGTTGTGTAACTGTTACTAAAGGGACTGGTGTAATAAAAACTAAAAGACAATTCAATGATTTCCAGCTACACATTGAATGGCGTACTCCGTCTGAAGTAGTTGGGGAAAGCCAGGGGCGCGGTAATAGTGGAATTTTCCTCCAGGGGCTTTATGAAGTCCAGGTTTTGGATAATTATAACAATCGCACCTATCGCAATGGTCAGGCCGGAAGTTTGTACAAACAATATCCACCGTTGGTAAATGTTTGTAAAGGGCCTGGTGTTTGGCAAACTTATGACATAATTTATACAGCTCCTCGTTTTAACTCAAACGGAACATTTTTTACACCTCCTTATGTAACTGTGCTACAAAATGGTGTTCTGGTTCAAAACCATGTAGCATTGCGTGGCCCAACTGAATACATTGGCATTCCTGAATATTTTGTGAAACCTCATGGCGCTGGTCCTATTATCCTTCAGGATCATGGAAATCCGGTAAGTTATCGGAATATTTGGATAAGAGAACTGTAAAAACTTATAACTTTGAAGCGAGACTTTCAGTTTTTTGAAAGTTTCGCTTTTAATTTCTAATCGAACAGCAAACAATGTTTCCCCACGTCAGGTGTGTTTTTGTATTGTCTTTTTTTATTCTGTTCAGGTACTTTGTTTCTGCCCAGATTACGTTCAGTTCATCAAACCTTCCGATAGTTATTATCAATACTGGTGGAAAAACTATATTAGATGAACCTAAAATCATTGCTGATATGGGAATCATCTGGAATGGGGCTGGGAAACGAAATACCTTAAATGATCCGATAAATAATTTCAATGGTAAAATTGGAATTGAAATTCGTGGTTCTTCTTCGCAAATGTTCCCCAAAAAAAGCTATGGCGTTGAAACAAAGAATAGTAGTTTGCAAACTACTGACTATCCGCTACTTGATATGCCCGCCGAGAATGATTGGATTCTTTATGCCCCTTATACTGATAAAACAATGATTCGGGATGTATTAACTTATACTCTCGATGCTAAACTGGGGCATTGGTCTCCACGTTGCAGGTTTGTCGAACTTCTCCTGAACGGAAACTATCAGGGTGTTTATGTTTTAATGGAGAAAATCAAGCGGAATAAAAACCGGGTAGATATTGCCAAGCTGAAGAATACCGATAACTCAGGCGAAGATTTAACCGGAGGCTACATCATAAAAATTGATAAAACTACCGGAAGTGGCGGCGATGGATGGTATTCAATTTACACGAATGCTATTGGAAGGACTTATTACCAATACGATTATCCAAAATATGACGATATAACCAGCCTTCAGAAGAGTTACATACAAACGTATGTTAAAATGATGGAAAATGCGCTTTATACCGAAAATTTCAAATCTCCCGGAAATTATCACGAGTTTTTAAACGATTCTTCTTTTGTCGATTTCATGATTATCAATGAAATGTCGAAGAATGTTGATGGCTACCGGTTAAGTTCGTATTTGTATAAAGATAAAAATGGCTTATTGAATTGCGGCCCCATCTGGGATTTTAACTTGGGCTATGGAAATGCAGATTACTACGATGGCTGGATTACTTCTGGTTTTCAATATAAGGCGTATTTGGGTACCGATGGTTGGCAAAATCCATTCTGGTGGACTAAACTAATTAAAGACCAGTCTTTTGCTACAAAGCTGAAAAACCGATGGACTACCCTTCGAAAAAAGGAATTATCAGATCAGCGGATAAACTATGTTATCGATAGTCTTACCAATCTGCTATCTGAATCAAAAGATCGCAATTACCTCTGCTGGAAAGGTGTTATGGGTTTTTATGTTTGGCCTAATTATTATGTTGGTCAAACCTACAGCGACGAAGTTATATGGATGAAGAGTTGGATAACCCAGCGATTGGCTTTTCTCGATCAGCAATGGCAAGGAGAAGTAACAGGCATCGAAAATCCATTGGCGCTACAGCGGTTTTCAGTTTATCCCAATCCGTTTACCAACGAGTTAACGATTCAATTTCCTCAGGATATTACAGGAAGTTTAATGTTCGAGTTGTACAATTCAAGTGGAGTTTTAGTTCGAAAACAAGCGCTTGCAAATCATGAAGAAATAATCAGTCTTAACTTCGATGGCCCCAACCGCCTGGGCTCGGGTTTTTATTTGTATAAGTTGTTAATCAACAATCAAATGGTTGGAAGCGGCAAGATTGTAAAAGTGAATTGATTGTTGGTCAAGTTTATTTCTCCGGGCGATTCCTTACTTTAACTTTACCAAGTTTTTGTCAAAACAGAAATCGAGGTTTGTAAATTTCATTTTTCCTTATCTTTGGCACATCTTAAAAATATCTTCAATGCAGGAAAAAATTCTGATCCTTGATTTTGGTTCGCAGTACACCCAGTTAATTGGCCGTCGTGTCAGAGAGTTAAACGTATATTGCGAGATTTATCCCTACAATCATTATCCGGCAATAGATGAAACAGTTAAAGGAGTGATTCTCTCGGGAAGCCCATTTTCTGTTCGGGACGCCAGTGCACCAAAGCCAGACTTGTCGCTGATTAAAGGCGAGATGCCCTTACTTGGTGTTTGTTATGGCGCTCAATATCTGTCGCATTTCTTCGGAGGAGAAGTTGCTCCGTCGAATTCGCGTGAATATGGACGCGCCAACCTGGGTTTTGTCGATGATTCAAACGAATTGCTGAAAGGAATTAGTCAGGATACACAGGTGTGGATGTCGCATGGCGATACAATAGTTAGTATTCCTGAAAATTACAAAGTCATTGCCAGTACTGCCGATGTTGAATATGCTGCCTACCAGATTGAAGGTGAACATACTTATGCCATCCAGTTCCATCCCGAAGTTTACCACACCACTGAAGGAACAAAATTACTGCAAAATTTTGTAGTCGACATTTGTGGCTGTAAACAAGACTGGACTCCCGATTCGTTTATTGAAACTACTGTGAAAGAACTGAAAGCCAAATTAGGCAACGATAAAGTGGTTCTTGGTCTTTCGGGAGGTGTAGACTCTTCGGTTGCAGGCGTATTGCTTAACCGCGCCATCGGCAAAAACCTGACTTGTATATTTGTTGATAACGGCCTTCTCCGGAAAAATGAATTTGAGCGCGTGCTCGATTCATATAAAGATATGGGCTTGAATGTGATTGGAGTTGATGCCAGCGAAAAATTCTGGGGCGATTTGGCCGGAGTTACCGAACCCGAAAAGAAACGTAAAATCATTGGCCGCGACTTCATCGAAGTATTCGATGTTGAAGCGCACAAAATACAGGATGTGAAATGGCTGGCCCAGGGTACAATTTATCCCGATGTGATTGAGTCGGTTTCGGTAAACGGACCTTCGGCTACCATCAAATCGCACCACAATGTTGGTGGATTGCCCGAAAAAATGAACCTGAAGGTGGTTGAGCCTTTGCGACTTCTGTTTAAGGACGAAGTGCGCAGGGTAGGGAAGGCGCTGAATATGAAACCTGAGTTGCTGGGTCGCCACCCATTCCCGGGGCCAGGCTTAGGCATTCGCATTTTGAGCGATATTACGCCCGAAAAAGTTCGCATTCTTCAGGAAGCCGATTATATTTTTGTTGAGGGGCTTAAGGAATGGGGATTGTACGATAAAGTTTGGCAGGCCGGGGTAATGCTGCTTCCGGTTCAATCGGTGGGTGTAATGGGCGATGAGCGTACCTACGAAAATGTAGTGGCTTTACGCGCCGTAGCTTCAACCGATGGAATGACTGCCGACTGGGTGCATTTACCTTACGAGTTCCTGGCCAAAATGTCGAACGAAATCATTAATAAAGTTCGTGGTATCAACCGCGTAGTTTACGACATCAGCTCGAAACCACCGGCAACCATCGAGTGGGAATAAGATCAAGTCAAAAGAAAAAAGTATAAAGCGATGCACTGAGCAAAGTCGAAGTGTAAAAAGGAGGTTCGGTTGAGCCTCCTTTTTTTTGACATACATTGCTGTCGTTCTGATTTTCACCTCTGCAAAATTCGGTTTGCACATTATTAGTTGCATAAATTCAGTTCATCAAATGAATTCATCATTCATTCGGCTTCAAATTTCGCCATTCCGAAGCAATTCATCGCCATTCCGAAGCAATTCATCACCGCTCCGAAGCAGTTTGCGACTGTCGCAAACTGCTTCGGAGCGGTGATGCGAATCTTCTAAATGGTGGCACAGATCATCTAGGTTGTGTGACCTTTCTTCGGAGCAACGAATGACAGAGTCTGACTTTCATATTTTTATAAATCAGAATAATCGGTTGGGTGAAGCAAAATTTTTACTGCTTTAGAAACTGTATTTTGATATTCAGGCAAAGCGGATAAAGCTTTCCATTCAGGATGAGTCCTAAATGTTGCCCAACGTTCGTCGTGCGTTGGCATATCGGCAAAAGTGGTGAGGTACATCAGGTTGGGCATGGTGCTTCCTGAAATAACTTCAGCATAAAAGACTGCATTAAAATCGAGTTTTTTGAAAAGCTTGATTTCTCCGCCTTCATTAAACATTTTTACTTTTTGTCGGAACAGATTTTCCGTTGCGGCTTCATAACTACGCAGTTCATAAACACGTTCTGCCGGCGATGTTTTAAAGGTTGGAATAACATAATTGGGTGCATCAGCAAAAGCTTTTAGTAATATCGATTCTTTACGGATAAAAGCCGGATTATCAAAAGGCGCGCCTAAAACTTCAGCTCCTTTGGACTGGTATTCCTTGTCGGCAAGCAAAGCATCCTGAATTTTAACAAATTGATCGAGTGAACTAAATGGTATCCAAACATAAAGCCTTCTGGTACTGGTAGTGTCGCTTTCAATAGGTTTAAGGACTCCTACTTTTTTAATTCCTGCACGGTGCAACGCTGGTAAATAAGCATTTTTCAGAAAATTCTCTACTTTTTCCTGTTGTGCTTTTCCTGATAGTTTAAACACCTGAATCTGATAATAGTCGGGCGATGCAGCAAGCGTTGATAGTGATAGTACTAAAACAATAATCGAGGTTAAAGTAAGTCTGTAAAACGGTTGATTCATGGTTAGTTATTTAAAATAAGTGGCTAAATGTAAAAAATTATTTACCATTTAATTCTTTTAATAAGATTCTGCTGTAGAAATAATCCAATTCACTTTTTATTTCATCTCTAATATTTTGGTAAATACAAATAAGTTGTTCTTCGTTACCGCAGGCTTTCTTCGGATTGTCAAAATTTAAATGAACTTTATGCCTGGCTGTTATATTCACAGTCTCGATTTTGTCCTTGGTCCCATCGCAAAGCGTAATTAGGTAATCAAATTCCTGACCTTCAAATTCGTGGTAACTTCGCGGTTTTTTTGAACGGATGTCAATACCCAGTTCCTGCATTACTTTAATTGCAATTGGGTCAGTATATTCATCGGGGTGAAGGCCTGATGAATATACTTCAAATGAACGATTTATTTTTTGCAGAAAAGCCTCTGCCATCAAGCTTCTGCACGAATTACCTCCGGTACAAAGGAAGAGAATTTTCATTAACTGTTTTTTTTTGAAAAATTCAGTAAAAGATACGTCATTTACACCAGATAAAAAATGTGAATAATTAGTTTTTATTTCTGGAAATTAGATATTTAGCTCTGCTTAAAAGCATATTTAGGTGTGGTATTTGTTCTGGAATAAGAATTTTATCGATTTGTATTTACTTTGTAATCTTTCAAGAAATTTACTACAAATGTTCTGGCAGATTTTAATCTGTATTTCATCTGGCTGTATAATAACTATTTATAATTTAATCATGAGAAAATTTAACTACTTGTTTTTGATGCTTTTATTGGTGGTATCTATGTCGTGCCAAAAGCCCAGGCCAAAGTCAATAGCCATTAATTTGGCTGATATGGACACATCAGTTAATCCGGCAAATGACTTTGACAATTATGCCAACGGAGGCTGGAAAAAGCGTTTCCCAATACCAAATGAAAAGAGCCGATTTGGTTCGTTCGATCTGCTTGCCGATACAGGTGAAGTTCAGGTTCAGAAGCTGATCACGGAAATTGCAACAAAACAGCAACAGGCTGGCTCAGTTGGGCAAAAAATAGCAGATTTTTACAATACTGGTATGGATACTGCTAAAATTGAGAATGAAGGTCTTTCGCAGCTTAAACCGATCTTCGATGAGATAAATGCTATTCAGAATAACGAACAGTTGATGAAAGTAGTGGCCGATTTACATACCAAAGGGGTAGGGGCTATGTATGTTATTTATTCGGAGGCCGATCAGAAAAATTCACAAATGATGGTAGCCTATATCCGCCAGGGCGGACTGGGAATGCCCGACCGCGATTATTACATGAAAGATGACGAGCAAAGCAAGAAAATTCAGGAAGCCTACAAAGAGCATCTGGGAAAAATGTTTGGGCTTTCAGGCGCCAATGAAGCCACTGCCAAAACCAACATTGATATTGTGTATAATCTTGAAAAACGCCTGGCCTCAAAATCGATGACACGCCTCGAAATGCGCGATCCAAATAGTACCTATCACAAAATGAATGTGGATGGCTTGCAAAAGGTTTCTCCCGAAATTAACTGGACTGCCCATTTTCAGGATTTAGGCCTGAATAATCCGGGCGATTTTATTGTTTGTCAACCCGATTTCTTTGTTGAACTTGGACGAATGACGAAAGAAATTCCGTTAGGTTCCTGGAAAGTTTATTTGCAATGGCAGGTTTTGAAAAGTACAAGTCCGTATTTACAAACTGCATTTGTGAACGAAAATTTCGACTTCTTCGGAAAAACACTGACTGGTCAGGTTGCTCAGCGTCCTCGTTGGAAAAGAGTACAGGGTGCAACAAGCGCGGCTTTAAGCGAAGCGCTTGGACAAATGTATGTGCAGAAGTACTTCCCTGCCGAATCAAAAAAACGTATGCTGGATTTAGTGGGTAACCTTCGTATATCGTTGGGCGAGCGTATTAAACAGCTCGGTTGGATGAGCGATGAAACCAAAGCAAAAGCGCTCGAAAAACTCAATGCGATTAATGTGAAAGTTGGTTATCCTGATAAATGGAGAGATTATTCTGCTCTTGAAGTTTCGGACAAATCATATCTTGGTAATGTACTTTCAGCCCGAAAATTTGATTTCAATTTTATGATTGGCAAAGTAAATAAGCCGGTGGATAAAACCCAGTGGCTGATGTCGCCTCAAACCGTAAATGCTTATTATGAGCCAACTGCCAACGAAATTGTCTTCCCGGCAGCTATTCTCCAGCCTCCTTTCTTTTATGTTGACGGCGACGATGCTGTAAACTATGGAGCGATTGGCGTGGTAATTGGTCACGAAATGACACATGGATTCGACGATCAGGGACGCTTATACGACAAAGTTGGAAACCTCTCGGAATGGTGGACAGCAGAAGACTCGAAGAAATTCAAGGAAAGAGCACAAATTTTGGTCAATCAGTACAATAATTTTACTGTATTGGACACGCTTAAAGCCAATGGCGAATTATCGCTTGGCGAAAATATTGCCGACTTAGGTGGCTTAAATATTTCCTATAATGCTTTGCAAAAAGTATTAACCGGCAAAGAACAACCGATTGATGGTTTTACGCCTAATCAGCGGTTCTTCCTGGCTTATGCACACCTTTGGGCACAAAACATTCGCGATAAGGAAATTATTCGCCGCACGAAAGAAGACGTCCATTCACTTGGCCGCTTCCGTGTTTTAGGCCCGTTGCGTAATTTGCCCGAATTCTACCAGGCATTCAACACGAAAGAAGGTGATTATATGTTCCTGAAAGAAAACGATCGGGCAGTGATTTGGTAAGCGAATTGCCCTTTTTTATATTCTGAAATAGTCATTAGTTATCCTTGTTGGATTTGTTGTCAGTGTAGTTCTGGCCAAAACATATATGAATAACTATTGACTATTTTTTATTTTTCAGCAGGTTTTTCTTTCCGTGCTGCCCATAAAATTAGTCGTAATGATTGGTCGTAGGTCATGTAATTCCACATCCAGTTGATGAAAATGAGCAAGCGGTTTTTTACACCAACAATGGCCATCAGGTGTACAAACATCCAGGTGAGCCAGGCAATGAATCCGGAAAATTTCAGGAAAGGCAAATCGGCCACAGCACGGTTTCGTCCAATGGTGGCCATCGATCCTTTGTCGGTGTATTTAAAAGGTTTTAAATCAGCTTTCTTTTTGATGGCTTTGAAGTTTCGGGCCAGGTTAGCTCCTTGTTGAATGGCTACCTGTGCTACTTGTGGATGCCCGTTCGGGTAATCTTCAGTTGTCATTATCGAAGAATCGCCAATTGCAAAAACATCTTCCAGTCCTTTTACCTGGTTAAATTCATCAACCAAAATGCGACGGGCTCGTCCTATTGATTCTTCTGGAATTCCGGGTGGTACAACGCCGCTAATGCCTGCCGCCCAGATAACGAGTTTTGTTTTTATTTCTTCACCATCTCCAAGTTTGAGTATTTCCCCGTTGTAATCGACTACTCGGGTGTTTACTCGAACATTTATCCCTAAACGTTTCAGGTAAAAAAGCGATTTTTCCGACGCGTGTTTCGACATGTTGGCCAGCAGCGAAGGCGATCCTTCGATAATGCTTACCTGCATCAAATCCATATTTAAATCGGGGTAATCTTTGGGCAAAACAAATTCCTTCATTTCAGCAATGGCGCCGGCAATTTCAACGCCGGTTGGTCCGCCGCCAACCACAACAACATTCAGAAGGGCTTTCTTTTCCTCCTCAAACTCGTCAAAAAGTGTGACGGCTTTCTCCAGATTGGTCAAAATCCGATTTCGCAATGCCATGGCTTCTGCTACCGATTTCATTGGAATTGCATGTTTGGCAAGGTTTTTCATTCCAAAGAAATTGGAGTTTACACCGGTTGCGATAACCAAATAGTCGTACCAAACGGTATCGAGGCTGGTCTGTATTTCTTTCTTTTCGGTATCAATAGCGTAAACTTCAGCAACGCGGATGTAAACATCTTTTCGGCTTTGGAATATTTTCCGAAGGGGGAAAAGGATAGAGCTCGGTTCCAATCCGGAACTGGCAACCTGGTAAAATAAAGGTTGAAACTGATGGTAGTTGTTTTTGTCAATCAGTACAATTTGGTATCCGGAACCAACCAGTTTTTTGGCTAATTTTAGTCCGGCAAATCCTGCACCAATGATTACAATTCTTTTTTTTGCTGTTTCGGGTATATTGACTGACATCGGTTTGTATTTTGATTTGTGTTTTACGACATGAATTAAACGTTTTTCATGCCATTGAGGTTGTTTTTCTTAGGTTAATTAATCGTTTCAACAGTATTAAATCTATTATTTCTCAATGGTTTTTGATTCTACATGTCTTTCCTGATTGAGGTTCAGTTTTAAAATTTAATTTTAGTGAATATTTATCGGCTTGTTAAAAAAGTTTGAGATAAAAAGATAAGTGTTATTTTTACGTTTTTTAAATTTTTAAACCTGAAACTCGATACTCAAACGATATGCTTGAACATTTAAAAGAAGAAGTTTGGAAAGCCAATCTCGATTTGGTTAAGCACGGATTGGTGATTTTTACCTGGGGAAATGTGAGCGGAATCGACCGCGAAAAGGGCTTGGTAGCCATAAAGCCCAGCGGAGTTTCGTATGATGTGATGAAGCCTTCAGATATGGTTATTCTTGATTTGGAAGGCAATGTTGTGGAAGGTAATTTGAAACCATCAAGCGATGCGCCAACCCACCTCGAATTGTACCGCAATTTCCCGAATATAGGTGGAATTGTACATACACATTCAGAATGGGCAACCAGCTGGGCGCAGGCGGGCAAAGGCATTCCGGCAGTAGGAACTACTCATGCCGACTATTTCTATGGCGAAGTTCCATGTACCCGCAAAATGACCGACGCAGAAATCAACGGGGAATACGAACTGGAAACCGGTAAAGTAATCGTAGAAACGTTCAAAGGGCTTGATCCGGATAGGATTCCGGGCGTTTTGGTAAATAACCATGCTCCATTCAGCTGGGGCAAAAATGCCGACGATGCTGTTCACAATGCCGTTGTTCTGGAAGAAGTAGCTAAAATGACTTTCAGGAGTTTCCAGCTTAATCCGGCAACAGCCATGGATCAGGTGTTGCTCGACAAGCATTTCCTGCGCAAGCATGGAAAAAATGCGTATTACGGTCAGAAATAAGTAATAGGAATGAAATAATGTCGTATTTGGGTTATTGTTTTAACTCGACTCACCCCGCGCATCTGCGATGCTTTGCCCCTCTCTCGCGAGAGAGGGGCGGAACAGCCGCGTTACGGCTGTCGGGGTGAGTACTTTTAAAATACGACAATAAATTATTCTTATTACTTAGTCGATTTTTATCGTTTTAAGGTGAAAAAAGTATCTACTGTCGGTAACTTGTAATTAGCATCAACCAAAGCAGAATTCTATTTTTAAATCGAAAACTTAATTATTAAAACCAATAAAATGACTCAGGCAAAATACACGATCGGACTCGATTATGGTACCGATTCTGTTCGTTCGCTCATCGTGAACGTTGAAAATGGCGAAGAAGTAGCAAGCGTAGTTTTTGAATATCCGCGCTGGAAAAAGCAATTGTATTGCGATGCTCCCAACAACCAGTTCCGTCAGCACCCGAAAGATTATCTGGAAGGAATGGAATACACCATCGTCGAGGCTTTGAAAAAAGCTCCGGCTGGCGTGGCCGCAAATGTGGTTGGCATTTCAATCGATACAACCGGTTCTACACCTATCGCTGTTGACGAAAAGGGCACGCCGCTTTCAATAACTGCCGGATTTGAGGAAAACCCGAATGCCATGTTTGTACTTTGGAAAGACCACACTGGCGTGAAAGAAGCCGACGAGATTAATAAACTGGCTAAAAAATGGAACATCGACTTTACCAAGTTCGAAGGCGGAATCTATTCTTCAGAATGGTTTTGGGCCAAGTTGTTGCATGTGATTCGCGAAGATGCCGGCGTTTACCGCGCAGCTTATTCGTGGGTTGAACATTGCGACTGGATTCCGGCTATCCTGACCGGAAATACCAACCCAAAAACGCTGAAACGTTCGCGTTGTGCTGCCGGTCACAAAGCCATGTGGCACGAAGCTTTTGACGGACTTCCAACCGAAGAATTCCTTGTAAAACTCGATCCGCTGCTGAGTGGTTTGAAAGACCGTTTATTCAAAGAAACATATACCTGCGATGTAGCTGCCGGAACAATCACTTCGGAATGGGCAAAAAAACTAGGTTTGCCTGTTAATGTAAAAGTTGGCGTTGGCGCTTTCGACGCTCACCTGGGTGCTGTTGGTGCAGAAATTGAACCGTATTACCTGAGCAAAGTTATGGGAACTTCAACCTGCGATATGCTGATTGCTCCGATGGAAGAAGTGGGCGATAAATTAATCAGTGGTATTTGCGGACAGGTTGATGGCTCGATCGTTCCAGGAATGTTGGGCATGGAAGCAGGTCAATCGGCTTTTGGCGACATTTATGCCTGGTTTAAACGTGTACTAATGTGGCCTGCTGAACAGATTATTTCATTCAGCACCTCGATAGACGAAGCTACTAAGGAGAAAATGATTGCGGAAATTTCATCAAAATTAATTCCTGAATTGACAAAAGCTGCTGAACTGATTCCGATTGAAGAAAGCAGTATCGTGGCGCTCGACTGGATGAACGGACGCCGGACACCGGATGCCAACCAAAATCTGAAAGGTGTTATCTCAGGATTGAACCTGGGATCGGATGCTCCGCGTATTTTCCGTGCGTTGGTTGAAGCCACTGCTTTTGGCTCGAAAGCTATTGTTGACCGTTTCGTTCGCGAAGGCGTTCGCATCGACGGAGTAATTGCATTGGGTGGCGTGGCAAAAAAATCGCCGTTCGTCATGCAAATTGTGGCCGATGTGCTGAATATGCCAATTAAAGTGGCCCGCTCAGAACAGGCTTGCGCATTGGGTTCGGCAATGGCTGCGGCTGTTGTGGCAGGCGTTTATCCGAATACTGCTGAAGCTCAAAAGAAAATGGGTGGTGGTTTCGAAACTACTTATTTCCCGATTGCGGCAAATGCTGTTAAATACCAGGCTCTGTATGCTAAATACCTAAAATTGGGTGAATTGATAGAGTTTGGGACGAAATAAAATATTGTTAGAATAAACTTTAGTTTCAGGGTTCTGCGAAAGCGGGGCCCTGAATTTTTTCGTAATAATTTGATGTGGTTCCAGTTAAGAATATTCTATATTTTCATACACTGTTGTCCGGTTAAAATTTTCTTAGTTATCCGTAACCTATTAATTTAAAGGCATTCCAGAAGATAACGCCACTACGTGGCTTACATTTTTATCATGCCTATTTTCTACAAAGATTAAACAGCTACGCTGTCAACTCCTCAGCAACGTAGTTGCTAAGGAGTTGTAGCACAGTGGTATTGGTTTAAAGTATTGAGCAACGTAGTTGCGACATCTTGTAATACTCCAGTTTTACCGGACAACAGTGATTTTCATATACTCTAAATTTTAGTCTAATGTCTTATAATCTGCGTATTCGCATTTTCTTTTAGTTGGACAATTCAACGGATGGAATAGTCATTTATACATTTTTGATTGGTGCTGGCTTCAGCATACATGGTATTTCATGGAAATAAAAACAATAAAATAAACCAATAACGATTTTGAGGTATTTCTTTTTTTTTATTTCTATTTTTGAAAACCATGAAAAAGACCTCAACTGATGATTCGAATGTTGTTTTTCTGTTGACGGAGGAAAAAATTTTTGAAAATCTTTTCAAAACCTATTTTCCACGCTTGAAATCTTTTTCTTTTAAATTTGTTGTTGATCAGGATGTTGCAGAAGATTTGGTTCAGGAGGTATTTCTTAAAATATGGGAAAACAGGGGTAATATTCGTGTAGAGACTTTTCATTCATACGTGTTTACAATGGTTAGGAATTCCTGTTTAAATTATATTAAGCATAAGAATATAGTTGGGAATACTATTGATGAAGGAGATGTTAACTTAAAGGAAGAAGCTCTTTATTATGTTGATTTTTTTAGCGATCCTCATCATCAAACGATATTCAATGAATTAAAACAGGAGATTGCTAAAGTTATGGATACCTTTCCCGAGCAAACCAGGATTATTTTCGAATTATCAAGGTTTAAAGGATTGAAAAATCATGAAATAGCTGATACGTTGGGTGTTACGCAGAGGACTGTTGAAAAGCACATTACCCGTGCATTAATGAAATTTCGATCGCATTTCCCCGAAACCTATTTGATCGTATTGGTCCTCGCTGAGATTCTTCAGAAAATTAATTGATTTTTTATTTGAATAGGGGGGGCGGTTTTTTGTATCTGAATTGTATTACTGATATAAAAACATTGAAATGAACGAAATCTCAACAGAAATAAAACGAAAAATAAAAGCTTATTTAAGTGGAAATTTGTCGCGACAAGATGAGAATTCGCTTTTCGATTGGGTAAATCAGTCGCCCGATAATTTTTCTGTATTTCAGTCATTTGTACGGGAAAATGAATTTCGCTTGAATTCTACCAGTGAAACAGATGTTGCATGGCAACGGTTTCAAGCCACTATTTCGCTGAACGAAAGAAGCCGGAAAAGAAAATCAATAAGTAAGTGGCTCGGAATTGCGGCTATGTTTGCAATTGTAGTTTTGGCAGGCTATTATGGACGTATTTTTTGGTCACCAAATCAAAATGACGTAAAGCTTAAAGAACTGATTGTTGCCAATGGGAAAAGGTCTGAAATTAGGTTATCCGATGGAACAAAAATCTGGCTTAATTCAGGAACAACTTTTAGGTATCCTGAAAAATTCTTAGGAAATTTTCGTATTGTTGAACTAGACGGCGAAGGTTTTTTTGAAGTCAGCAAAGATCGGCAGCATCCTTTCATCATTCATACTCCCGAATTTAATGTTAAGGTACTTGGAACATCGTTTAATCTTTCATCTTATAGAGAAGACCAGATGAATAGTTTAGCGCTTAGGGAAGGTTCGGTTGAGATAAATTCAAATTTAAGCAAGGAAAACATCAGACTTATCCCGGGAGATTTAATTGTGTTGGATAAAAAAAACAATGTTTTTAGTAAGATACAGGCTGATCTTCAGAATATTGGTTCGTGGATGAACAACACCCTGGAATTCAGTAATACAAATTTGCTGGATATATGTAAATCGCTTGAACGACAGTTTAATGTAAGAATTGAGATAAAATCGGAGAAGCTGAAACAGATAAAGTTTTCGGGAAGGTTTAAATCTGATGAAGGGTTGGACCAACTTCTGGAACTACTTAAAATGACGTCTCCTGAAAATATTAATTATAAGCATATTCAAAGAGAAAAGGAGGAATTAGTTATTCTGGAATAAATAAAAAAGCGGAAAATGAGGCAACATTCTCCGCTTAAGAAATAATTACTATTCGACAAAAAGTAACCATTAATTACACAAATGTATGAAAAAAAATCCTGAATTGGATGGTTCCTGTATAAGGAATCGTCTTTTAAAAGTATTGCTGATTATGAAGATGATGACATTGTTCCTGTTTGCTTTTGCGATGCAGATCTCGGCAAATGTCTATTCGCAACGAACCCGCTTACAGGTTGATTTTAAGCAAGCCAAAGTGCGCGATGTAATAAATGAAATTGAAAAAAAGACAGACTTCACGTTCTTCTACAGCAATGATGTCATTAAAGAACAAACTATTTCGTTAACTGCCAAGAGTGCCTCTCTGGATGAAATTCTCGCGGAAATAAGTAGCCAGACAGGTTTAAAAATAGAAGTAGTTGGTAAGCAAATATTAATAAAAAAAGGTGATTTGCCAGTAATTTTGCCAGATAAAAGTCAGCAAAACAAACCAGTTAAAGGAAAAGTTACCAGCCCGCAGGGAGAACCAATGCCTGGAGTTACAGTTTTGGTGAAAGGAACTTCAAATGGAACAACTACCAGTGCTGACGGCGATTATGCAATTACCAATGTTCCGCAGGATGCAGTACTTCTATTTTCGTTTATTGGTATGAAAAACCAGGAGATAGAGGTTCGGGGCAGATCGACAATTAATGTGATCCTTGAAGAGGAAAGTATTGGTATTGAAGAAGTTGTTGCTGTTGGGTATGGAGCTCAGAAAAAGGTTAGTATTATTGGTTCGGTTACCACAATAGAGCCTAAAAAGTTAATTACATCCAATGCTAACTTAAGCAGCAGTTTTGCAGGGCAGTTATCTGGTGTTCTTGCAGTACAGCGTTCGGGAGAACCCGGGCGTGATCAGAGCGATTTCTGGATCAGAGGAGTAAGTACATTTAATGCTAACTCTCAAAAAGCAATGGTTTTGGTTGATGGGGTAGAGCGCGACATGAATAATGTCGATCCACTTGATATTGAGTCGTTCTCGATATTGAAGGATGCCACTGCAACTGCAGTCTATGGGGTTCGGGGAGCAAACGGTGTAATTCTTATCAATACCAAGAAAGGAAAATCAGGAGAACCTAAAATTCAGGTTCAACTTGAAAAAAGTATGAATGCTCCTGTGCAATTGCCGCATTATATCGACGGGGTGAAGTATATGGAAATTTATAATGAAGCTTGCCGAAATAGTGGGGTTATCGAAAAATTTTCGCAAGCTCGTATTGATAAAACAAGGAGTGGCGAAGACCCTGATTTATATCCTAATGTAGATTGGATGAACGAAGTTTTCCAGAACTTTTCAACGAACGATAAGGTCAACCTTAATGTTTCTGGTGGTACTGAAAAGATTAGGTATTACGTTTCGGGCGCCTACCTTCATGAAAATGGAATATTGAAGACCAATGAAATGGAAGATAAGAAATCGAAACTGAAATTTGATAGGTTTAATTTCCGTAGTAATATTGACATTGATATATCAAAAACAACACTGTTTAAACTCAATCTTGGTGGATATTATAAGGAGAAAGGACAGCCAGGATGGGGCGTTTCTGATATTTTTATGGCTACCTTAGCTGCAACACCAATCAGTTACCCCAAAATTTATTCTGATGGTTCTTATGCCCACATGGGTGGCAGCCAGATGAATCCATGGATGGCATCAACACATTCAGGATATTCCATGAATACTGAAAACCAGATAGAATCAACCATCGCTCTTGAACAAAAGCTGGATTTTATTACCAAAGGGTTGAGCGCCAAAGGTTTGTTTTCGTTCGATGCTTATAATAACCAGTTAACAGTATTGAAAAAGAATCCGACAACTTATTATGCTACCTCGCGTGATGCTGATGGTAATTTAGTATTAAAACCAGAAGAAGGGAATGATTATGTTAGCCTTTCGGATGAAACAAATACAAGTCATCGTGGAACATACATTGAAACCCAGGTTAATTATCAGAAAACAATTGCTAAAGTTCACAGTATATCGGCTTTATTACTTTACAATCAAACTAGTTCCAAATATACTCCTGCATATACCGAAGTTGGATCCTTACCTTATAGAACCAATGGATTAGCAGGACGATTAACATATGGTTTTGCTGATCGTTATTTTGCTGAAGGTAATTTCGGATATAATGGGTCGGAGAATTTTGCGCCGGGTAAAAAATATGGTTTTTTCCCTTCCGGAGCAATTGGCTGGCTTGTTTCGCAGGAGAATTTCTTTTCGAAGAGTTTGGCTAAATACATCAATAAACTAAAGGTTAAAGCATCATACGGTATTGTTGGTAACGATCAAATCTCGGCAAGCCGTCGATTTGGGTACCTTACCATTTTAACAACCGGACTTAATGGATACTCCTGGGGAGCCGACGGAAAGTATACCTGGGGAGGTATTGGTGTATCGGAATATGGTGATAGTAATATGACATGGGAGAAAGCCAAAAAAACAAATTTTGGTATTGAGGCAGGTTTCTTAAACATGATTGACTTAACTGTCGATATTTATCGTGAGTATCGCTCAGACATTTACATGAGAATGAATTCTGTTCCCGCTTCCACTGGTATCTCTAACTTACCTTATGGAAATTTAGGCGAGATGTCGAACCATGGAGTTGATGTGAGCCTTATTGTTAATAAAAAAATCAATAAAAACACTTTTCTTTCGGTAAACGGTTCGTTCACTTATGCTCACAACAAAATTGAGAAAATGGACGAACCTGAATCAAAATATGCTTATCAGAATAAAACCGGTAAACGTTATGGGCAAATCTTCGGTTTGCTGGCCGAAGGGTTATATACCGATGACGATTTTAACGGAGATGGCACATTAAAGTCTGGATTGGCAGTTCCTTCGTATATGAACCAGGTTTTCCCGGGAGATGTAAAATATAATGACTATAACAACGACGGAGTTATTAACGATTACGACAAAGTAGCAATTGGTTATGCCCAGAATCCAGAAATTGTATATGGATTAGGTGCAAGTATTCAGTATAAGAATTTTGATCTTGGTTTTTTGTTCCAGGGAGTGGCACATACTTCGATTATGCTTGGAAATGATGATTCAGGTATCTCATCATTTTTCTTTCCTGCACAAAGTAGTGGTACACAGGGTAATATATTCGACAATATCGACGATCGATGGACATCGGAGAATCCGCGGCAGGATGTTTTCTGGCCAAGACTTACTACAAATGGTATTAATAAAAACAACAATCAGCCATCGACATGGTGGTTGCGTAATGCAAGTTTTTGCAGGTTAAAAAATCTTGAAATAGGTTATAAAATCGATGCGTTGAAAAGTAAAATCAGTTTACTCAGAGTTTATCTCAGAGGTACAAATTTGCTAACATGGAGTAAAGATTTCAAAAACTTGTGGGACCCGGAGCTGGCTTCGCCCAATGGAATGAAATATCCGTCGAACAGGGTTGTAACTCTCGGACTTGAAGTGAATTTTTAAACCTAAAAAATAGAAAGAGATGAAAAAAACACTATATATTTCATTACTTCTGGTAGCGTTCATGTTTTCTTCGTGTGAAGATTACCTCGACCAGACCCCTCAGGGATTACTCACCCAGGAAGTGGTTTTTGATAATCCCAAGACAATTAAAAAGTGGATTGCAAATTGTTATTCCTATATTCCGGTCAATCATCTTTCGGTAGGCTATCCTTATGGAGGATCGCCCGTTGCACAGGGGGGATGGAACGGATTATCGGATGAGCTGGATTATACCGGCAATTTTGCTGGTGCCGGATATTGGGCTGATGCTGTTCAGAAAGGAAACTGGACTGCAAGTTCGCCAACCAGCGACCAATGTGATTACTGGTCGCATTTCTACCAGGCCATCAGGCAAATTCATTTATTCCTTAATTCTGTTCATGCAACCGGAGAGTTCAATCAACAGGATGTTGAAAACGCTAAACTTGAAGTTCGTTTTTTAAGAGCCTATTATTATGCTTATTTGATTCAGGTGTATGGCGCTGTTCCATTGATTCTTGATGAGGTTTCTTTTTCTGAAAAAGGTGATTTCCCAAGAACGCCATACGATGAAATTGTTGATTGGCTCGATAAAGAATTAAAAGATATAGCAAGTAAATTGCCTTTGTCGGTTGATGATAAAACATGGTATTACGGTCAGCCAACCAAAGGTGCTGCATTGGCAGTAAGGGCTCGTGTGTTACTTTATGCTGCTCGTCCTTTGTTTAACGGAAATGCTGATTTGGCGAGTTTAAAAAATGCCGACGGGAAGGCCCTTTTCAATTCGGTTTACAACGCTGAAAAGTGGAAAAAAGCAGTTGATGCAACAAAGGAACTTTTCGATTTGGGAATTTATGATCTTCATAAGGAATACAATAATGATGGTTCAATTGATCCTTATCTTTCACTGATCAATACGTTCTTTAACTCTAAAAACAAAGAGATTATTTTTGCAAGAACTGATAATGCAAATAATTTTGAATGGGACAGTTTTTGCACACCTCCAACATCTGACCCGGCCGACTGGAATGCACTTGGATTTCTTTCTGTTACACAGGAAGCTGTTGATGCTTTTTATACCAGAAACGGATTGGATATAAAAGATGATCCGACCTATACTGAAACAGGTTTCTCAGCAACAGCGGTTTATGCCCAAAATACAAAATGGGAAGATGTTACCGGAGAGGTGGGGTTACTAGCTCCTGCCGGAACCTATAACATGTATATTAACCGTGAGCCTCGGTTTTATGTCGATGTCATGTTCAATGGCCAGGTTTGCCCGCAATCAAAACAACTGGTTGATTTTGCTTCGTGGGGAGGAAACTGGTACCACAACCAAACTGGGTATTCTCCACGAAAAATGGTTGATCCGACATTTAATAGCATTAATAAAGCAACACTATACCGTCCGGTGGTTTTATTTAGGCTTGCCGAATTTTACCTTAATTATGCCGAAGCTTTAAATGAATATCAGCCAGGTAATTCAGATATTCTTAAGTACGTTAACATGGTACGCGAACGTGCGGGAATTCCGGCTTTATCATCGTCACTTCTCGCAGATCAGTCAAAAATGCGTGAAGCTATTTTACGAGAACGTCAGGTCGAATTCTTCTGCGAAAGTCTTCGTTATTTCGATATTACACAATGGAAAAAAGGAGAGCAAATACTCAATAAAAGTTTTCATAGCATGAATATTAGCACAGTTGTTAATGAACCTGCAACTAATGATTTTTACAAACGAATTGCTTATGAAAACAGAGTATTTAAGAAGTACTTTAGTTTATTCCCAATTCCGTTTGACGAAATCAACAAAAACAAAAAACTGGTTCAAAATCAGGGGTGGTAAAACTAAAAATGGTTGTCTGAAAAGTCAGTCAAAACGATCATTGTAATCAAAGTGCGACTGAAGTAGTTGTTTGATTAAGAGGTTGGTTTGCAGGTTTCAATGAGGTTTTTCTTTACTTTTCAGACAACCTCTTCATTCAATAACTTACATTTGTTAATGACTTTAAGTTAAGAATCATTAGCGGGAAAGCAAGTTAAAAATGATTATTCCGAAACCATTTTTAAGGGATGAAGTTCTATGTGTACACATCTAATATTCAATAAATTAATAACAGTATTTTCGAGTGAAATTAGTTCTGATAGTTATAATTATCCTGGTATCATTCAAAGTTGATGCTCAAATTCCCGTAAAGTGGGAAGAACTTGCAGCTCCCGAATTTTCGGAAGCCGTCAGTAAGGCCGGAAAAGTATGTGTGGTGCCTCTTGGTATTGTTGAGAAACATGGTCCGAGTCTTCCGCTGGGAACCGATTTGATGATTGTACGTGATGTGGTATTAAAAGCTGCCCAAAAAGAGTATGTTGTTGTATTTCCTGAGTTTTATGTTGGTCAGATAAACGAAGCTCGCCACCAACCAGGAACAATATCATACAGCCCAGAATTGGTTTGGAGGGTTTTGGAAGAAACATGCAATGAAATTGCCCGAAATGGTTTTGAAAAAATCATCCTGGTTAACGGACATGGCGGGAACAATTCGATGCTTTCTTATTTTGCTATAGCTATGCTTAACAAAAGACATAGTTTTGCCATATATTTTGCCAATGGTTGGGATATTTATGCTAACAAAAAGGATAAGGAACTTGTTGATGAACAAATACAGTTGTTACCCGATGGTTCTCTTGGCCACGCCGGTGCCGACGAAGCCGCTGAAATAAAAATGATCCGTCCCGATTTATTCAAACCAGAAAGAGCGATTACTGAATCAGGTGTTAACCTTCAGAAAGTTGGACATCTTACAAATGTTTCTACAGGAATTGATTGGTACGCTTCATTTCCAAATCATTATGCAGGCAATGCTGCTAATGCAACAACACAATTGGGTGAAGCGATGCTTTATGCCACTGTTAATGGTTTAGCGAAAGTCTTCGGTCAGGTAAAAACTGATACAGAAGTATTGAAGCTTCAAAAACAGTTTTTTGATGAAGCCGATCAACCTTTAAAAACAAGGCAGTAAATGTTTTTACACTTCTGTTCAATAAACTAAAGTTACACCTGATAGTCCTTTTTACTGACCGGAAATAATTCTTCCTGTTACCGGAAAGGTAAAAATGTTGTCACTACTTTTTACAGAAAAGATGGAACTTCCGGTACCTTACCCACACCTTGAGAATACCTGGTTGTCTACAAACTAAATTTCAACAAGATAGTGAACGAGTCATGTAAAGGCGAGGTTTAAATTCAAATCAAAAACCAATCTTAATGTTTTAATGGACAAGTAGGCTAATATGTATGTTATTGGGAAATGCCACCGCGCTGGGCCAATCTTTTCGAAACAAGTTCGACTTGGTTAGAATTATGTTTTTGACGAAAATGTTCAGCTGGAGTCCTCAGTTACTTATTATCTGCTCATAAGGGGTATGAGTAGTTTAACTCTCGAAGTAGAGCTTTACAATGAATAAACTTTCTTATAATACTAATTTTTAAAATCTGATTATGAAATACTTTTACAAATCTGTACACACTGTAGTTTTGGTTTTATGTGTCTTATTTTCAGTGAATTCATTTGCCGAAGGATCATTGAAATTACCATTAGTATGGGGTAAATCAGTCAATTCATCTTCGTTACCCGATTGGTTGGGAACCGATCTGACCAGAGGAATTGCAGTTCGCAACCATAAACTATATGTAGTTACCCGAAATACTACAGTAACTCCTAAAAGTGCCGATATTAGGATTTTAGATGCCTTAACTGGCACTGTTAGCGGAACATTAAGTGTAAATGGTCTTGATGCAAATGGTGGTCATACTTCTTTTCCGGCGAATGATATTGAAGTTTCGGAGGATGGACAAATATTGACTTGTAACCTGGCATTAGGTTCAGATGCGGCTGCCGGAATGAATAAGTTTAAAATTTACAAGTGGGCTGATGATAAAGCTGATCCTAAGTTATTTCTCGAATACAATTTACCTAACGATGTCAGGCTGGGCGATCACTTTACTGTTCAGGGAAGCTTTGCCAAAGGAAGTAAAGCCTATATTTATGCAGCAACATCTCCGCATCCGGGAAAAACATTTCAAAACGATAAAGTTTATATCTGGTCGGTAACCGACGGGAACCTTGAAACTGCTACTCCTACTATAGTCAAGGCTCAGCGACTAAAAGTACAATTTACAACTTCTGATTATCGTTATGTCGACGGCGAGTTTGGTAGCGATCCTAAAGTCGCCCCTTACGGTTCATCGCCCGATGATGGCTTTATTGTAAATGGGAATGGTATGTTTCCTACACGATTTAAAAAAGATGGAGCCGTTGCCGATAGTATTTTCTATGGGAATATGAACTGGAGCTACCCATTTAATAGTTCTACTATTGTATTTGCTGAAAAAGGCGCTAAAATGATGGCAACTGTAGCTTGTGACCCTAACCTGGCCTACGACGCTAATATTTTCGTAAAGGATATTACCGCAGATATGAATAATGGCGCCAGTTGCTTCTCGACATCCGGTGTTGGTACACTGGCAAATGGAAATCGCACCTCAGATATTGCCACCGAAACAATTGACGGAACCCGTTATGTTTTCATGTTATGGACTAATAATGGAATAACTGCACACAAACTTGATGGTTTAACAACAGGAATTAAACCAGATAAGAAACAGTACAATTTCTCAGTTTCACCAAATCCGGCTTCAGAATATGTACGAATTACCAACGTTGAAAATATAAAAGGAATTGAGCTTTACTCTATTGCTGGTAATTTGGTTTTTCAGGTTTTACCGTCAGATCAGCTGAATATCAGTTCATTAATCCCTGGAGTTTATATGGTCAGAATACTATCAAAAAATGGTACTTCTGAAGTTTTTAAACTATTGAAAAAATAAAATAAGGAATTGTTGTCCTGAATAGTATTCAGAATGCTTTTCAGGGCAACTTCTTTAATCAGATTAATACTATTCAGAAAATATGGAACGATGAGAAAATATGCTTATTTTTTTTTGTTTACCTTAAGTTTATTTATACGTTGTGAAAGTAATGCTCAATTACCTTCTCCTGAAATTGAGAATAAACCTGTTATTCATATAGTTAAAGGGGAAGGCTCAATTACTGTTGCCGATACAGTGCGTATTGAGATCAGCACTCCTGTTGAAGCGGGGAAAGTGGTTCTTATTTCGCTCGACGGTGAATATCTTCCTAAGGAAAATGCCTATACAATACGGTTAGTCGATGATAATAACCAGAGGGTAAAGATGTATGGAGGCTGGTACCAGAAAAACCGTATGTCGTATTTTGTTACCTCAGGCGAAACGCGCAGATATTACATTGAAGTCCTTCCTGATCAGCAGGTTATCGAATACATTGTTAATGTAAAAATTGACGATTGTTTACCAGCCCTGACAAAACTTGATGCTCTTGGAAATCCAACATCATTGTTGACATACATGATATCCAACTCGCCGGAAGAGTTGAAACCTGAAAAAAATTGTTTGGGGGAAAATGGTAGTTATCTGGTAAGAAGTTTATTGCAGGGAAATGCCAATATTTACTGGGAGCATTGTAATGATATGGGATATGACCTGAAATTTGGTGTTTTGATGTGGAATAAAGATTCGAAACCGGTAACTGTAAAACTGAACTCATCGAGTGCTATAAGCTGGACCGAGGCCAACGGAATGGAAGGAGCTATGTGCGGTGTCTGGCACGATTGGTTTGAAAAAAAGTTGAATGATAATGAGTTAAATATAGGTACTTCTATTGTTTTACCAGCTTATAATCCGGCTAATCCTTCAGCCTCAGCAAAATGGATTTTTATGTCATCAGTTCCGGCCAATGATCCCGTAAAAAGTACGTTCAATGGTTTGTTGAATGTTAGCCTGCAAAACGCCGATGGTTCGGATTATAGCCGTTTGAATGTTTTTTGTGATGTTTACGCTTTAACTCCCGGAAAAGAAAATATGGTTCTGAGTAATGTAGCAACAAACGATATTGCCCAAACGCCCAATACATTAAGAGGTTCTGGTGTAGGGGCTATATTGACAACTTCATTGCCTGGTCGTCAAATTACCACCGATTTACCATACAGGTTTGTCATTACCGGATTTGATCCTCCGCTTTTTCAAAAGGGCGAAAATATTGAAACAACTTATTTTGACCAAAAAGGCATAGCTTACCGTTTACCAACCTGCTACGGTTATTCGGTGGTTTATCGGTTTAATGCCAGTGGTTTTAAGAGTGATAAACCTATAAAAGCTGGGTTTAGAATGCATCCAAACTCGAATGTGGATATTTGGTCGGGAGCTTATGTAATTGTAAAACGTTGGCGCGATGGAAAAGTAATATCGAAACAAATTATGATAACAAATAATAATCTGGTCATTTTTGATGATAATGTACCTCAAAATACAGAAAGTATCTATGATATAGTTGTAAGCGGTATGAGTAGTTTGCCAGTTGAAATAGTATTTTGTAATTAAATCGAAAATCAACAAATTTTACTGAGAAACGAAAGAGGTTGTATCAAATCTCCAATCGGTAAAAATAAAGAGGCTGCCACAAAAAGTATAGACAGCCTCTTTATTTATCTTAAACCATAAGTTAATTGTTCCCTTTTACACGACTCCACATTTCGAGTACTTTGTCGTTTTTATCCAGAAAATCGTGCAACAAAACGCAACGGTCAACAACAGCACTATCTGGGTATTGAACCGAGTTGATGTGTAATTTGCCATTTCCAGGTCCGAAGAAGTAATCCAGATTCGCTGTTTCAGTAATTGTTGAATCGGATTGGGCTTCAATGATTTCCGGGGTAGCAACTGCGCTGCAATATCCACTAATTTCCATGTTTCTAAGCGCTATTTTAGCCTGGCACAAATAGTTGAGAAAATAACTGGCAGCCTTTACATTACGGGCATATTTCGGAATAATCCATCCGTCAAACCAAATGTTACTTCCTTCTTCAGGAACAAAATAGTCAAGATTCACACCTACTTTTTTAGCTTCGTCGATAGCCCAAACAGCATCACCACTCCATGCATAGTTTATCCAGGCCTGACCTTTAGCCATCATTTCCTTTCCGAAGTCGGCCTCCCAACCTGCCAGGTTTGGGCGCAATTCTTTCAACTGTTTTTCAACCATTTCAATATCGGCATCTGTATGGTCGTTCGAAACATCGTAACGGGTGCGTTTACCCGATTTAATATCGTCGTAAAAACCTACGGTTGCTGCCATGTTATACACGTCCCAGTAGTGGTCTTTCATCAGTATCTTGCCCTTGTTTTTAGGGTCCCACAAACATTTCCACGATTTTACTTCGTCTTTCGATATTTTGTCGGTGTTGTAAAGAATTCCTGACGTGCCCCACATGTATGGAACCATAAAATCTTCGGCTTTCTTACCTGGAACGCTGAAGGCATCCATACGGTTACGCAAGAACGGAGAAACATTTTTGAGGAAGCTACCCGTTTTCCCGAAATTACGATCGATTGGCAGCAATAAATCGTTTTTCAGCATTTTTTCAATGAGGTATTGAGTAGGACAAGCCAGGTCGAAATCTTCTTTGCCCATCGCAATTTTGGTGTACATTACTTCAGGCATATCAAAAACCTGGTAAACAATTTTCACATCCTCGCCGGTTTGTTCTTTGTACCATATCGGAAACTCCTTCAACAGGTCTTCGTCGATATAATCGGACCAGTTGTAAATTTTCAAAACTTTTTTGCGCGATTCGTCACTTTGTTTACAGGCATTGAACGAGTAAACAACCAAACCAAGGAGTAGCACAAGGATCAGTTTCTCAAATGCTTTTGTTTTTGCGAATGTTCTCATTGATATAGTTTTAGGAGTTATTGATTTTATAGTTTTTTCTTTGCTGCCCGTTGGTTTATTATCAGGAGCAAAATCAGTACGGTAATAAAAATGATAGTCGAAAGTGGTCGTAATTCGGGAGTTAACCCACCGCGGCGGGCATCAGCATAAATGTATGTCGAGAGTGTTTCGAGTCCTTCGTTACCTATATTAAATAAAGTCACAACAAAATCGTCGATTGACAGAGTAAAGGCCAGAATAAAACCACTAATCATCCCGGGTTTCAGTTCAGGAATCAAAACTTTACGTACAGCTAAAAACGGCGTGGCTCCCAAATCTAAGGCTGCTTCATATAAATTGGTATTCATTCGGCGTAAACGAGGCAAAACACTTAAAACCACATAAGGTGTGCAAAAGGTTATATGCGCCAGAATTACGGTTGTATAGCCCTGAGAAATTCCCAGACTTACAAATAGCAGGAACAACGAAATGGCAGTGATGATATCCGGATTCAGGATAGGAATTGTATTTACCATTTTTATTGCCTGAGCCGAACGGGGTTGCAAATTGTGAATTCCGATGGCTGCCATAGTTCCCAGAATTGTTGCGGCAAATGCAGCGATAAGTCCAATTATTAGGGTGTTCCATAAAGCGCTGCTTAGCGAGTGGTGGATTCCACCCTGAAAAATGGAAGCATACAATTTAAGCGAAAAACCTGTCCAATTACCCAATACTTTGGCTTCGGTAAACGAAAAAATGATGATGATCAGAATTGGCGCATACAACAAAACAAGCAATAACCCAAGGTACGAGGAGGATAAAATTCGTTTTATCATATCAGGTTGCCCTCCTCAGCAGCTTTTGAATTTCCGTCGCGGTTCATCAAGGCAGTGAGTCCAATCAGCAAAAGCATGATCAGCGACAAAGCCGCGCCGTAATTCCATGTACCGTTGTAAATATTTTCCTGAAGTGTTGTTCCAAAAAGCTTAATGTTATTGATAGTGAGTAATTCAGCAATGGCAAATGTTGAGATTACCGGCATAAAAACCATCAGAATTCCACTGATAATTCCGGGAACTGACAGCGGTAATTCGGTTTTCAGGAATACTTGAATTGGATTAGCTCCCAAATCCTGGGCAGCTTCAATCAGATTGGAATCAGTTTTTTGCAAAATATTGTAAATCGGATAAATCATGAATGGCAGGAAATTGTAAACCATACCAAAAATAAGGGCGCCTTCGCCAAGCGGAATTCTGAAAAAGTCGAACAAGGCAACAGTTGCCAGGGTGCGGATCAAAAAATTGATCCACATGGGCAGAATAAAAAGAATGACCAGCAGTTTTGCTTTTCGGGCTTCCATTTTGCTGAGTATGTAAGCAGCAGGATATCCAATTAGAATGCACAATGCGGTGGTAATCAATGCAACAACAACCGAATAAATGAATGTATTCATGGCTTCAGGATGTACCCAAAACTTCTGAATATTGGCGAATGTAAATTTTCCTTCAGGATTGGTAAAGGCATAATAAACAATCAAGGTCATAGGAATCAGCACAAAAAAAGCGAGGAACAATGCGTAGGGAATTGTCCAGTTTCTTCTTCGGCCTAAAAATGAAAACATTTTATTTTGCATTCCCGTCTGAATTAAGCTGGTTCAATGTGAATACACTTTGGCGAAATACTTATTCCAATCCGGTCGCCATCGTCCCATATATCGTTGGTATCCACAAAAATGTGGTCGGTACCTTCAACCAAAACGGTGAGGTGATAGTGGTTGCCTTTATAAAGGATCATGCGTATTACACCTTTCAGGTCACCTTCGTCTTCGCTGTCGAACAAGGTAACATCGCCAAACGCTACCGATACTTTCACTTCAGTGTTAGTGGGAAAGTTCTCAGCTTCAGGGTATTCAAAAATATTATCCAGGAACTTCACGTGCGATTTGTCTACAATAACCCCTTCAAAAGTGTTACACAACCGTTCCTTTTTCATTACCTGAATGTCGAAAGGTTTAACCAACATTCCAACAGTTTTTCCTACTTCGAAACAATGGTAATCCTGAATCATAAATTCATAACCTTCAGGAGAAGTGACCATCATTTCGTAATGCACACCTTTGAAAATGCTCGAAGTTACAACACCACTGAATTGCGCGGCATCCGACATTTCGAAAATATAGATGTCTTCAGGGCGGATTACGACATCAACTTGTTCGTTGGGGGCAAACCCTTTGTCAACACATTCAAATTGGTGACCTGCAAATTCTACCAGCTCATCTTCAATCATAACAGCATCCAGAATGTTGCTTTCGCCAATAAAATCGGCCACAAACGAGTTGGCTGGTTCATTGTATATTTCGGTTGGTGTTCCAATTTGCTGAATTTTACCTTCGCTCATCACTACAATGCGGTCGCTCAAAGTTAACGCTTCTTCCTGGTCATGTGTGACATACAAAAAGCTGATCCCCAATTTTTTATGCATGGCTTTTATCTCCATTTGCATATCCTTACGCATTTTAAGGTCGAGGGCGGCCAATGGTTCGTCGAGCAACAGCACTTCAGGCTCATTCACAATAGCGCGGGCTATAGCCACACGTTGTTGTTGTCCTCCCGAAAGAGAATCAACGTCACGTTTTTCATAGTCCATCATGGTAACTATTTTTAAAACCTTTTTTACCTTTTTCTGAATAATTTCTTTGGATAATTTCTTCAATTTCAGGCCAAAAGCAATGTTTTCGAAAACATTCAGGTGCGGGAATAGGGCATATCGCTGGAAAACCGTATTTACCGGACGCAAATGTGGCGGTGTCTGGGTCATTTCTTGCCCGGCAATGGTAATCTTTCCTTCTTTTACTTTAAGGAAACCGCCAATTAAACGCATTAATGTGGTTTTTCCGCAACCCGACGGACCTAAAATGGTAACAAATTCGCCTTTTTTAATAGAGAGATTGATATTCTGAAGAACTGTTTTGTCGCCAAAAGAATGTGATAAATGCTCTACAGTAATGATGTCGGTGGTTTGCTGCATGTACGGATAAAATGTGCTTTAATAGTGTTGATACATAAATAGGATTTATTTCTAAAATCGAAACCAAAGATATTTATTCGAGCGAATTTTGGGTGAAAATTTTATCAGTTTTTAATAAAAAATACGCCTAATTTTCGATGTATTTGAGTGTGAGAAAAAACGATTGAAAAAAGTTAAAAAACAGAGTATTTTCTTGTATTGTAAATATCTGTTTTTTAGTTACATGTAACGGATTGGCCTGATTGGTTTTCTGTGTAACTTTTTGATCTGGTTTTAAGCAAAAGTTAAGTTGGCTGATATACCTTCGAGATTTGATAATTTCAGAAGACAAATCAGTCATTAAACCGAACCGGTAATTTGTGTTATTCAACTTTCGTCAACGTGTTGTTGTCGCGGTGCGCAAATGTTTTTCCGTAAATTTCAACGGTTGTTTCCTGTTCATAAAACAATTTGTTTCCGGAGAGTTTCAGTTCGCGTTTAAAGGCGAGTGTTCGTGCTTTTTCATTCATGAAAGGCGATTGTACAATACCCCAGCTCGGATCGTTGGCTTGTGCTGATACTTTAAACGAAAGTTCCCCATTCAATTTTTCATAAATTCCGCCACAAAGCAAGCTTACCCCTCGTGGTATTGAAAAGGCGCACATGATGGAATTGGAGTTATTATTCCAAATCCAGAAACCAGTTTCGCTGTGCGACATTTCATCGGTTTCTTTTTCGTGAACCGTTTGATAATATCTAACAGCTGTTAATTCCTGTTCTTCGGCATTACTTATTTCCATATCAATAGCTTCAATGACCAAAGTTTCGTAATATGGATTGGTTTCATCTTCGATAGGTTTTGGTGCAAGGTCTGTCCCTTTATTGCCTTCCCATTTGCCAATTAAACCCATTAGTGGATTTTGTTTTATTTCTTCGCTCATGTTTAATTTAAATATGGTAAATCGAATTCTTATTTTATCCCTTTAAGTAACACTGTTTCTGTCCCCATTAAAATTGAAGGTTTTGCTTCCGGGACCATCCATTTTAGCAACTTTTCCATGTTTTGTGGGGTAATAACTACACAGCCCGAGCTTGAATTTGGTGAATTTCCATAGCTCAAGTGTAGAAAAATGGCGCTTCCCATGCCTTTTATTACTGGATTTGTATTGTATTCAATTACCATACAACGTTTATACTCGTCACTCGAAATTTTCAGGTTTTCAAACGATTTTGCCGTAGTTGTTCCTTTTACATGCTTGTTGTAATCAGGCGATTCCGGATCGTCGATCCATTTATCATCAGCGGTTACTTGTTGGTATGGCATTCTGGTTTCGGCACTGCAATCGTAACCGTACAACTGACCTAACCTGAAAAAACCGCTTGGTGATTTATTATCACCTTCGCGTTTCTCGCCTGGCGCTGCAAAACCTTTTCGTCCAATGCCTGCATCAATAACTTCAAACACTGGTATCCAGCTTTTACCTTTCTTCTCAAAAGTAACTATTGACGCATTATCGTTTTGATCATCGTCGTTATATATTATTAGAAGCTGACTAACAGAATCTATCAGTTTTGCATTTCTTTTGACAATGTTTTGCGCCTTTTTCATTTGCCTATCAGTTTTTTTTGCCAAAACAGTAGTATTCATTACCAGCAAAAAGCCAAAGAAAATTAAAGTATATCGTGTAAATCGTGTCATACAATTGGTTCAGAGTAGTTTCACTTTCTCAAATATATTGTATTTCAGCAGCTATTCAAAAAAGCTTGAAAAAAGAAATGATTTTATGGGGAAGATTTAAAGTTTGAGACGGAAAGAAAAAATTAAATTCCTAATTTGCACCAGTGAAAATAAGCTATCAACTTATTATTGCTTTTGATGTGTCGTTTAAACACTTATCTTTATCCATCTAAAACTATAAACTCTCAAATCACAATTTTATGAAGAAACTAATCGGATCATTGGCCCTTACAGCAATGATTTTCGCGTGCTCAGCACCAAAAAAGGAATTTACACCTGTTTATTCGAAAGCTAATTTTGAAAAGGAAGTAAATGGAAAAAAAACCACCTTGTTTACACTAAAGAACGAAGGAGGAATAATTGTTACACTTACTAATTATGGAGCTAAAATAGTATCAATATTTGTTCCCGATAAAAATGGAAGTATTGAGGATGTTGTGTTAGGTTTTAAATCGATTGATGGCTACATTACCGGAGATGCTGGTCAGGGAGCTGTTGTAGGACCGTTTGCCAATCGGATTGCTAATGGTCAGTTCGAAATTGATGGTAAGGTTTACCAATTACCTGTTAACAATCACAAAGCCTGTTTGCACTCTGGTCCTGAAAGTTTCTATCGTCAGGTTTACGATGCCAGGGAAATTCAGACTTCCGATGGCCCAGCTGTTGAGATGACCTTGCAAAGTGCTGATGGACAATGGGGTTTCCCTGGTAATAAAAATATTAAAGTGACTTATACTTTGACTAAAGATAATGGTCTGAAGATTGATTATGAGGCAACTACGGATAAAGCCTGTTTCTTTAACTTAACCAATCACGTTTACTTCAACCTGAAGGGTGAGGGAATGGGTGATATTCTGGACCACGTATTGGTTGTTGATGCAAATAGTTCAACGGTTGTTGGAAATTCAGAACTTATTCCAACTGGAGAAATTGCTGATATACGTGGTACTGCTATGGATTTTACATCGCCTCACACTGTTGGCGAGCGTATTAACGATCCGATGCCACAATTGCAGATGGGAGGTGGTTACGATCACAACTATATACTGAATAAAGATCAGAATGGACATGAGATGACTTTTTGCGCCAGCCTCTTTGAACCAAAATCGGGTCGTTTCATGGAATGCTTTACTACCGAACCAGCAGTTCAGCTTTACACTGGTAACTTTCTGAAAGGTGATATCGTTGGCAAACGTGGAAACCCTTACAACTATCGTAACGGTATATGTTTAGAAACACAGCATTATCCCGATTCGCCACACCATGCAAATTTTCCGAATACTTTGCTAAAACCGGCAGAAACTCTAAAATCAACTACGATATATAAATTTTCGGTAAAAAAATAAAGTACTCAGAATTCTGCCTTAGTTTGTATAGAATATAAGATCCTGGTTGTTACAACCGGGATTTTTTGTAAATGATAACGAGAATCAAATAAAATCTGACGTTTTTTTCGAAATAAATCTCCCGACCGTGTTATGTGAATTAGACTTTGCTTATGTGATGATTGTCAGGTATATATAAGTTGATGTAAACTATTTCAGGAAGTTGAGGTTGGCATATTCATAAAAAAGGAGCAACAATTGTTGTTTTTTTATGCTAATGTGTTGATTTTGTGATTAGATTGTTGAAACAGGTTGCTCCTGAAACTATATTTAAGTCGTAATGTTCGTTTAATAGTGCGAAAATATAGTCAATCTTCCGATTCATGATAAATTTCAATACCTTAGGATTCTTAAGTAAATTGTTATGGCAAAACCCAGGATAAATTTTCTGATTGTTGTTTTTCGTTGGTGCTTACTCTTTTGGGGTGGAATACTAGTTGTTTCGGTGTTATTTAGTTTTACAACTTTACCTTACTGGATATATTACTGGCTGGGAACAAGTGAAGCGAAAATAACGGAAAAACCTGATTATATTATTTTACTTGGAGGTGGAGGAATGCCAAGCGAATCGAATTTGATAAGGGTTTATTATGCTTTTCAGGCAGCACAACAAACGCCTGAAAGTAAAATTATAATTTCTATTCCGGGCGATACAGCCGATACTAAGAGTGCTGTACGATTGATGGCTAATGAATTAGTTATGAAAGGTATAGATGAAAGTCGCATTATGTTTGAACCTGTTGGGACAAATACACGAATGGAAGGTCTCTGTATTGAAAAAATAGTTGGAGATGGGAAAAACAGCAAATCTTTCCTGATAGTTACTTCACCTGAGCACATGCGGCGTGCCGTTAAGGTTTTCAGGAAGATTGGATTTAAAAGGCTTAATGCTTTACCTGCCTTTGAAAAGGAACTTGAAGCTAGTCTTATTTTTAAGGACAATGAATTGGGTGGAAATAATGTGCCCTTACCCAAAATAGGTGATAATATAACTGTTCGGTACCAGTTTTGGAATCACCTAAAATATGAAATAATAATCGGACGAGAATTTGCTGCTTTAGCTTATTATAAGCTTAGAGGATGGATTTGAATGAAGCAGCCTTTTTTTATTTATATTCGTATTTCACAAAACTATTGTCTATGAGAAAGCTTCACGTTTTCCTTGTTTACTTTTGTTTTTCTGCATCAATTTTCGCTCAAAGTCAGGAGAAAGAAGTTCTGATTAAAAAGAATTGGAACTTTGGAGTGTTACCAGCTATTACATTTGATACTGATTTAGGATTCCAGTATGGGGCTTTGCTAAACCTTTATGATTATGGAAATGGGAGTCGTTATCCAAATTATGATCATTCGCTTTATTTTGAGGTTTCGCATTACACTAAAGGAAGTGGAATCTACAGGTTTTACTATAATTCGGATCAATTGATAAAGGGATTGTTTACTTCTTTCGATATATCTTATCTCCCTGATCAGGCTTACGACTTTTATGGTTTTAATGGCTATGAAGCTAAGTATAACGAAAATTGGACAAACGATGAAAATTCAGCTTATAAGACAAGAATGTTTTATAAGTACGACAGGAAACTTTTTCGAACAAAAATTGATTTACAGGGAAATATTACCAGCGATCAATTCAGATGGATTGCCGGGATAAACCTCCAAAATTTTAAGGTCGGATCGGTTAATACCGATAAACTAAACAAAGGAAAAAATGATGCAGATAAACTACCTTCTCCAACTGAACAACCTGGTTTATATGAGAATTACAAGACATGGGGAATTTTGAGTACCGAAGAAGCCAATGGTGGATTTGTTCCAACATTTAAAGGCGGATTGGTGTTCGATACCCGCGACAATAAACCAAATCCGATGAAAGGACTTTGGGAAGAAGCAGTTCTTGAATTTTCTCCGGAAATGTTAGGGGCCGAAAGCTCTTTTTTACGTTTATGTTTAATCCATCGCCAGTATTTTACTTTGGTCCCCAAAGATTTATCGTTTGTTTACAGACTGGTTTATCAGGCCACGCTTTCAGGCAATGTTCCTTTCTATTACAAATCTCAAATGATTACGTCGATATTAACAGGAGCTGCTTCAGAAGGTTTAGGTGGGGCAAAAACCATCCGCGGTATTTTGCGAAACAGGGTGATTGGGGATGGTGTTTTTCTTGGTAATGCTGAGTTACGATGGAAATTTGTACATTTCAACTGGATTAAGAATAATTTCTATTTAGGGCTTAATGCGTTTACCGATTTTGGCCGTGTAACCCAAATGGTGGATATAAAAAGTAAAATAATAACTCGTAGCTCTATTCCGCAACCCGATTATTTTAATTGGGATGGAGAAAAGATGCACATATCTTATGGCTGTGGAATTCGGATTGTAATGAACGAAAATTTTGTAATTGCCGCCGATTATGGATTGGCAGCTGATAACCAAGATGGTAAATCGGGTTTTTACATGGGACTTAATTATATTTTCTAATACCTTTCTAATATCCCGGATTTTGTGTCATTTTGGGGTTTACGTCTATTTCGTCCTGCGGGATTGGGAAGATTTCATTAATATTTTTCCTGAACTGACTTCCTTTTCCAGTAGCCCATTTCGATGCAAAATTATGAAAGTTGTTTTCGGCATCACCCCACCTGGTTATATCGTAAAACCGTTTGTTTTCCATTGCCAGTTCAACCCGGCGTTCGTGCCTGATTGCTTTGCGTAATTCCTGTTGGTCAGAAGTTTTTACATCGGGTAAAAGGTTTTGCTTATCGTTGTTTGCTTTTTGAAAGTCGTATGTTATAAATGGGTACTTTTCGTAAATTCCTGCCGATTTCAAGTACTTATTAATGTTTTTGAACGAGAATTTTGAATCAGTGGCGCTACTTTCTCTGGCACGTTTTCTAATTTGGTTTAGCGAGCTAAGTGCTTCCTGCACATGTCCGTTTTCACAGGCTGCCTCAGCGTGGATTAATAGAACCTCGCCATATCGTATTTCTTTAATGTTAAAAGGGGCATCCGAAGAATCAAATCCAACCCGTTCAGAAGGTGTTAGGAATATTTTCCTTGAATATAAGCGCGACGGACTATTTTGATTAAGCTGAACTTCACCTTCGGTAACATCTCCATCGAACATAAAGGTATGTACGATGCGTGGATCGCCAGGTTCAAATTCTGATAATAAATCGTATGTTGGACAATTAAAACCCCAGCCTCCCGAATTTCGGCTTCTGCAAAACACCGGAACGACAGAGCCCTCATTGTCGTCGCCCCAGCCTGTATTTGTGGTTTGATGAGGGATTTCAAGGATTGATTCAACTCCAAAATCAGTCTTCTTTATTTGGAATAGATCGCTAAATTGCGATTCAAGTTTGTATTCTCCTGATTGAATTATTTCGTTTGCTTCTTTTTCAGCCAGTGCCCATTTTTTTTGAAAAAGATAAACATTTGCCAGCAAAGCCTGAGCGGCCCCTTTAGTTATTCTACCCAAATCAGTCTCATCGTATTCTGATTTTAAAGGAAGATGGTCTCGTGCAAAAATCAAATCGGCTTCTATTTGTTTCCAAATGGCACTACTGGTGGCTTTTGCCTGGTGATAATCATTGGCTGAAAGTACCTGGGTTATAAGAGGAACTTCTCCAAAAATATTTGTCAGGGAAAAATAAAAATGGGCTCTTATAAATCTTACTTCGGCAATAAATCTTTCTTTCAGGGAGGTATCCATATCAATTGGAGTAATATTTTCGATCGCATAATTTGCCTGATATATTGCCTTGAAGCAAATCTTCCACATTACCAGGCAGGAGTAGTTATCAGATCGGGTCCTAAAATATTCCATATCTTTTACAAATGGGCGATCGTTGTCAGATTCTCCTCCTTTCTCAGCATCATCCGAAGCAATATCACCAAATTCAAATTTGGAAACCTCAAAGTCGTACATTTGGAAATAGTTGTAAACTGCTGTTACAGCCGATTTTGCATCATCAGCTGTTTTGTAGAAACTATCAGATGTTTGCACTGCCAATTGAGGTCGATCAATAAATCCGAAGTCACATCCTGAAAATGTGATTAGTAAAAGAATAAGGTAAAGCGATTTATTTCTCATTTTTTTGAAGTCTAAAATTTAATATTTAGCCCACCTAAAACAGTACGCGCCTGTGGATATTTGGCAAAATCAATTCCTGAATTCAATGGATTACCGCTTAAGTCAGCTAATTCTGGATCAAGCCCGCTATAACGTGTAAACGTGTATAAGTTTTGCCCACCTACATAAATACGGCATTCTGAAATGCCTACTTTATTGCAAAAACGTTTTGGCAGATTATACCCCAATTGTACGTTTTTGATTCTCAGAAATGAGCCATCTTCGATATACCAACTTGAAGCTCGGGTGTTATTATTAGCTGTACTTGCCGAAACCTGAAATTGAGAATTTGAAGTTCCTTCTCCATGCCAGGCTTTTTCCAGCATATCTGAAGGAGCATTAAAATATCCTGTGTTTTGATGTGTATAGTACTTAAAGACATTGAAAATATCACCTCCGTGGCATCCCTGAAGGAATACTGTAAGATCGAATCGATGGTATTCTGCATTTAAATTTATTCCGTAAATGAAGTCGGGATGAGGTGAACCAATAAAAGTACGGTCTTCTCCGGTTATTCGTCCATCACCATTTAAGTCTTTAAACTTAAAATCTCCTGGGCGTGTCAATACATCCTGATAATAACCATGTCCGGAAGTCAGAGCATTAGCGTTATCTACTTCTTTCTGGTTTTGAAAAACCCCTTCAACAACATAGCCAAAAAACGCTCCAATCGGGTGGTCTACCATTGTCTTTGTTGTATAACCTATGCGTTGTTCTCCTCCCATAATAGGTTCGCCTCCACCTAACGACAGAATTTTATTCCTGTATGTCGAAAAGTTGAGTGATAAGCTAAAATTCAGTTCTTTCCACTTGTCGTGGTAATTTGTGTATATTTCAACACCTTTGTTTTCTACATTACCTGCGTTGGTCCACGGAGAATCGGGTAGCCCAACTGATATAGGAACAGGTAATTTTAAAAGCATTTGCTTTGTTTGTTTGTTGAAGAAGTCAATATTCCCTGAAAGTTTATTTTTAAACATAATAAAATCAAACCCTAAATTGGTCGATTCTGTCGTTTCCCATGTAATGTGGTTATTACCAACATTTAATGGCGAATAACCCTGATATATTGTTTTGTCGAATATATATCGGTTCTTATTTCCTCCAGCAATTATTGTTCTGAAAGAATTGTCTGAAATGTTTTGATTCCCAACTTGACCCCATCCTAGCCTAATTTTCAGATCATCGAAAACACCGTTATGATTTAATGCGCTAAAGAATTTTTCACTACTAATTCTCCATCCACCTGAGATTGAAGGGAAATAGCCCCATTGTTCACCTTTAGCAAATTTGGATGAACCATCGGCTCTGAACGAAGCAGTTAAAATATACTTCGATCTATACGAATAATTGAATCGACTTAAATATGAGATTAATGCGTATTCCGAAATAGAACTTTCAATGTTTGCATCAGTTGTTGCTGCGCTTAAATACCGCAGGTAATCGCTGTTATTTGGAACATTTCGCTTCGAGGCTAAAACAGTTTCATATTTTCCGTATTCCATTGTCATACCAGTCATAACCGTAAAACTGTGGTTTTTATCAGCTAGGGTTTTAAATGTCAACATATTTTCAAAAACCCAGTCTTTATTTCGGCCTGTTTCTTTTTTTACTGAATTAATATCATTTCTCGAATCGGCATCCATCCAATAAGTTGGGTAGAAATTATTAATTTCGGTTTGCCTGATATCAATTCCGAATGAAGTATGGTAGTTTAGGTGTTTAGTCACTTTGTAGTCGAAAAGAAGGTTGCCAAAAAATCTCAGTTGATCCCAACGATTGAAATTTCGCCCTATTTGGGCTACAGGATTATATTTGTTACTATATTTTGATTCGTACCATCTCGAAAATTCGCCATATTTAAGCCTGATAGGGTCGTAAGCTGGTCGTTCGTCTCCACTTGTAATCGGATCTAAAACAATGGCAGTAAATACTATTCCTCCGTCGAGATCGTCTTCGAGTATTAAATTTCTGATGGCTTGACTGAAATTGGTGTTAAAGGCCAAAGATATTTTGTCTGATAGAGAATATTCGTTATTTACCCTGAAAGTTATACGGTTGAATTCTGATCCTTTAATGGTTCCGTCCTGAGAAAGATAGGATAGGCTCATCATATATTTATTCATTTCATTACCACCCGAAATAGAAAGATTTTGGTTATGGACCGGCGCTTTTTTTGTTATTAATTTCCACCAGTTAGTACCTCCAACAAACGAATCGGGGTTTTTAAAATCGTCTATGTAATGATAAGCCCCTGCTCCTTCGCTTTCAATTCCGTTTTTGGTAGCCAGGTTACTAAGTGTGGTAAATTGCTTACTGTTTCCCAAACTGGGATTTTTCCATACCTCATTTATGCCGAAATACGAATCATACTGAATTTGAGGTCTTCCTGGTTTTCCTTTTTTTGTATTGATAAGTATTACACCGTTGGCTCCCCGGTTACCATATATTGCAGTTGCCGAGGCATCTTTCAGTATCTCAATATTATCAATGTCTCCAGTGTTTAAAAAGCGGATATCGTCGGTTGGAACTCCATCTATTACAAATAGCGGATTATTGTTGTTAACGGTACCAATTCCTCTGATTCTGACTGAAGTGCCACCTCCTGGAGATCCCGAAGTTGAGGTTACAAAGACCCCGGGAGCACGTCCCTGCAAGGCTTGGTCAATACCGGCAACGGGCATTTTTTTTGTACCTTCTACCTCTATCGACGAGATTGAACCAGTCAAATCAGATTTTCTTTGATCGCCATATCCAACAATAATAACTTCATCAACTCCGAATATCTCTGGTTCCAGAATAATATCAAGTTGTGAACTTTTTCTTAGAGCAACATCTTGTTTCCTCATTCCTACATACGAAAATGTCAAAGAATCATATTCTATAGGGACTTCCAGTTTATATAAGCCATTCCGGTCGGTAATTGTCCCATTATACGTGTTTTTAACCATAACAGTAACGCCCGGAATTGATTCTTTGTTTTTATTGGTAACCTTACCCTTAATTATTCGGAATGACTCGGTATTTAGATTTTGATTAACGACTTTCTTACTTTGAGACAGTATAATGTGATGGTCAACAATTTGATACGAATAAGGAGTATTTCTGAATAATTTATCCAGAACTTCATCTATACTAGCATTCGTGATTTGGATAGAAAGTTTGGGGTGAAGGTCAATGCCTGACTGTTCAAAGAAGAAACGATATTCAGTTTGCTTTTCAATTTCGAGTAATGTGCGCTCGATTGAGACATTATTCAAACTAAGAGAGATTAAGCCTTTCTGTGAAAATGATTTCACGGAAACACAAATTAGTATGGTTAGTAAAAATAACTTAAATTTCATCCGAAGATAATTTTTAAACAATACCAATGCTGCAATAGTACAGGTCTGAAACAAACAATTGTTGGAACGATAATTAATTCTTAATAAATGGGTTTGTTTTAACATAGAGCATGTACCCACTTAACTAATTTCCGTAAATATCAGCTTTTTTTTAATAATTTGGCATAGCACTGGCATACTAAACCATATTTTTTATACAACAAAAATCAGGTAGCATTATTTTTTCAATCGAATACTAATTTTGTTGCGGTCAGTTGTATATTCGATTGGGTCAGTAGTCGATTTTTTGAATATTTCAAGAATTGTATAAATGTTATCATCAACCTTGAAATTGCCAGTATATGTTTTTTCTTTTATTATTGGATCTTCAAATGTGATTTCGACGTTATAGATACGTTCAATTCTTTTTGCCAGATTTTCAAATTTTTCTTCTTTAAACGAAAATTCTCCTTTCATCCAATAAGTATAAAATCTGGTATCAACCCGGGTCATGGCTGTTTTATTATTAATTGACCATCTCCCGTTTTTAGTTTTCAAAAATTAAAGAAAGGCATAACTGTCCGTCATTAGGAGATGTATCTGCTTGAGGAAGGAAAGCCTTCGGGGTCATATTTGCCAGCAAGACTTTTATTATCGTGCTGATTTTGTAGTAAATGAAATTGCATAGTTCGTACATGCGTTCTTTGTTCAGAGTTTTTACCCCACTTTCAAGCAACAGCCTTGTGTGCAGGGATGAAAGCGATGAGTAAATGATGCTCATAGCTATGGTCAGTATAGCCAGCATGCTTTGTAGCCCTTCGAATGTTTTGACCTGGATGTCTTCCAGGTTGTAACATTCTTTAATATGCCGGTGGTACTCTTCAATTTTCCACCTGAAACCGTATGCAGTAAATGCCTCTTTGATTACTTCAACGATGCTTTCTTTTGGGGAACGTGTCAGTAGCCAGCAATAGCCGCCGTTGATCCTTTTGGTGACAACAAGCCAGAGATCATGCACCTTGCCCTTGATCTTATATTGAACCTTTATTGCCCCGCATTGATAGACCAACTGGTACTTCTTGCTCTTCTGTATCCTTGTAGCTGTTAATTTCATGAATAACGGGACTTTTCGGCTGATCTTGTTCACAGCCACTTCTTCGCCTTTGTAAATCAGCTTGGTCGTTTTCTTTAGGCGCAGGTTGAAATTGACTTCATTGGCAATAATGAAATCTCTACAGATGGGGCGGTCCATGCCACGGTCAAATATTTTGGTGACATCTTTATCAATGATGGAGTCTATTTCCCTCATGGCTTCCAAAACCTCTTTGTTCTCGCTTTTTGCGCCATGGTCAAAACTGTAAAGCTTATTGTACAGTGGGGTCATTTCCCGGTCTTTGCCAAAGTGGACAACGTTCATCAGCCAATATCCAAGGCCTACAGATCCTTTGTCTCCATCTTTTACATAGTCCAGACCTTCCATCATTTTGGCGTATTTCTTTTGGATATCAGAGCCATCAAACAGGATGTAGTCTCCATGACAGATTTTGCTTTTTACACTGTTCATATGTCCCCTGAATAACTTCATGAAAAAATCTTTCTTGTTATAATGGTTCCTAAAGCGCTTTGTTGTTTGGCTCAACGAGATCGTATCGCAAATGCCTGTGGCTATTTTATTGACCAATACGGTACCCGACTTTAGTATTCCTGTGGTCATTTCCCGGACACATCTAGCTTCCGGTTTTGTTAATTGACACTCAAGTTTGAGAAAATAGCGACTAATCTTGTTCTGTACCTGTTTTGTTAATACTTTTGACATGAGCTGGTTTTTAAGGTTGTTTGCTTTTGTTTGCACAATAAAAATAACCTTTTTAAACCAGCTTTCCTCATACATAAACATCTTTAAACCCCCGATATGACTGGATTGCAGAACTTCTTCAACCCAATTTTCGGGAGAGGGTCAATGTTTTATTATTAACCTTGTCAAAAGTTAAACTTTCTCCGGGGTTCAAAACATTTTCTATCTCCGGGTTTTCATTGGAGTTTACGGTAACTTTTCCTGAAATGAGAGTTGTTTCAATAAACTTATCATTGGGATAAGCACTTACGTTAAATTTTGTGCCCAGAACCTTTATACTTACATCAGAAGTTCTAACAATAAATGGAATTTTATAGTTTTTTTTAATCTCAAAGTAAGCTTCTCCAATTAATTCAACTTTTCGTTCGCGTCCATTGAACTTTTTCGGATAGATGATTTTACTATTATTGTTAAGCCATATTTTGCTTCCATCTGGTAGCATGATTTCTGATTTACTTGCTTTAGGTACAGAAATCACACAAAATTCGTTTTTTGTACTTTCTTCGTTGAAATAATAATATGAAAGATAGCCAAAAGCCAACATGAAAATAATAATTGCGGCATACCTGACGAATTGATTAACTTGAGAGGAAATTCGGTGAACCCTGGATTTTGATTGAACTACCTCAGCAAATTTTATCCGGTTAATCAATTTGTCGTATGCCGCAATTGCTTGTGAATTGTTTGTTTGATCTTGTTTGTGGTTCCAGAGTTCTTCTAACTGTATGTATACTTGTTTGTTTGTGGTCGATGTCTCAATCCATTCAGCCAAAGATTTACTTTCTTCTTCTGAAATCTCTCCTGCAAATTTTTTCCCTATAATGCTCCAAATAGTTTCCATGGTTAGCTGAATGATGCTTTTATGACAAAGTTTTGACTAACTTCTACTAGTTGTTGTCCTAATTTTTTTGCTTAAAATTCAGATAATTTTGTAATGATTTGAAAAAGAATAAGATTCGATTCTTCTCTTGAGAAGTTTTTAAGGGTTGTACTTAGTCTTTTTATTGCTGTTGCAATATGATTATCGATTGTATTTACCGATATGTTTAAAATTTCTGCTATTTCCTTGTATTTCATCCCGTCAACCTTGGCCATTTGAAAAACAAGTTTGGTTTTTGGGGGCAATTGATTAATGGCTTGTTCTATTTCATTTCTGACTTCAGTTGTAAAGATGGCAGTTTCTGGAGTTAATTCGTCAATCTCAAATCGTACCAATACATCATCGAGAGTCGCATTTCGTTCTTTCCTGAACTTACTTAAGTAATTGAATGATGTATTTTTTGTTGATATATAAAGGTAATTCCGAAGATTTTCAATTGTTTTTAACTGCAAGCGTTTTTGCCAGACGTTTAAAAAAACATCGTTAACGGCTTCCTCTGCAAATTCGGCAGAATGAAGGATCGAAAAAGCAAATTTGTATAACCGGTCAAAAAAAACAAGATATAATTCTTTGAATGCTTGCTGATCCGAGTTCAGACTGATTCTTTTTGCCAGTGATTCAATATGTTCGTTGTTCTCCAAATGATGTATTTTAAATTAACAAGCAGGTTCTGTTGCGAATATATTAATAAATGTTGTCGGATGTTTTTTAATTCGTAGAATTCACCTTGGTAATTAAAGAGCTTCCCTGGCCTTTAGGATATAAGCAAGTAAACTTTAACAGTAAATGCTGTCAAAACAGAGGAAATTGAAGGTTACATATACTCATTGTCCGGCTTATTTAAGCTTAGTTTTGAAAATCTTTTTGAATTTTTCGATTTTAGGAACTATTACAAACTGGCAATAGCCTTGTGTACGGTTATTGGAGAAATAATTCTGATGGTATGCTTCAGCTTTAAAAAAGTGGTGGAATGGTTCTACTTCGGTAACTAGTTTTTTCCCAAAAACATTTTCTTTGTTGAGTTGACCAATGTAATTTTCTACCTGTTCCTTTTGCTGGGGTGTATGATAAAAAATTACCGAACGATATTGAGTACCAATATCAGCGCCCTGACGATTTATTGAAGTTGGATCGTGTATTTGGAAGAAAACTTCGAGTATTTCTCCATAACTTATTATCTGTGTGTTGAATTTTATTTGAATAACTTCGGCATGGCCGGTTTCTCCAGAACATACTTCCTGATAAGATGGATTGCTTACATTTCCACCGGAATAGCCCGATTCGACTGACTCAATACCCTTGAGATTTCTGAAAATAGCTTCAGTACACCAGAAACAACCTCCACCAAGAGTTGCTGTTTCTGTTTGGGCGTTGCTGTTAATTATAACCATAAATACTATTGTTAGGGTGAATAAAAACTTCTTCATAATTGACGCTCAATTTATTCAAAAAAACAGTTCGAACCAAAAATTGTTGAGAATTAGGTGAAAAAGGTAAGTGTTGTCACAGAGACAACTAACAAATCATCATTTATAATTCGTAACTGTCGAACGCTGTTCGACCAAACTGCAAAACTTCCAAATCGCGGATATTCCGGCCATCTATAACAAAACGAACGGCCGTACAAACCTGATGAAAACCCTTGTTTCCGGCAGCACCGGGATTGATGTGCAGACAATGGAATTTGGGATCAAAAATTACTTTCAGAATGTGCGAGTGGCCGCAAATAAATAGCTGGGGCGGCTTGATTTTGAATTGATTCCTTACCTTGGTTTCGTACCGCCCCGGATACCCGCCGATGTGGGTCATCAGCACGTCCACTTCCTCGCAAAAGAAGCGTTGCGTTTCTGGAAACATCCGGCGAACAACATGGTCGTCGATGTTGCCGTAAACGGCTTTCAAGGGTTTGAAGGCCGCCAAGCGGTCGGCAGTTTCGGCGTTGCCAATATCGCCGGCATGCCATATTTCGTTAACTGTCCCGAAAAAGCGGAATACACGCGGGCTGATCGCTCCATGCGTGTCAGAAAGCAAACCAATTCGTTTCATGCGAGCAAAAGTAAAAAGGATTTTGGGAAAAGTGATTGGTTTTTTACTTGAAGCTCAAGATCGTAGCTCCGGGAATAATTCGGTGGATGTAAACGGTTTCGCCATAAATAGAATATAAAATTGCCATCTTTTTGTAATTGATCCGGCGCAGGTATGGACCATATTGCGATAACGAAGGATTATTTTGTACCCGAAAGGACTCTGCAAAAAGCGATAATTTGTTAATAGTGGCTTTGATCCCATCAATGTATTTTAAAGCTGTACCAAGGCTCTTATATTCGGTTATTATGAAATAATACAACTCATCAATGTCATTTTTAGCGGTCTGAGTAACAAGAATGTTATAACTCTTCATTTGTATAATGATCTTTTACTCGTCGCTTCAAATCCGTAAATGCCTCCTCTACGGTGTATGATTTTTGATCGACAATTTCCTCTCCGGTCGGATAATTGATACGAACTGTTTTTTTATGCTTTTCCAATTCTCGGACAATCTTTCTGCCAGTCGGTGTTGAAATATCAATATGGGCAATTACTTCACTCATAAGTTTTTTTTATTTGTATACTTTAACAAATATACTTCCTTAAGGAATAAAATACAAAAAAGCGGTACCCGATTTCAATGCAAACTAATATTTGTCACAGAAAAGCTAATTGCAATTATTAGCTGACTGCAAGCGGCCTCAAATAAAAATATTTCTGTCCACTTATGCTTTTTGTTCACTCGGAACGTTTATTTTTATATAAAATAAAATTTATTCTTATGCGCTCAATTTTCATCCCACTTTTCAGCATTTGGCTGGTCGTTTTTAGTGTCTTTACTTCTTGCAAACCGAAGCAGGATAAAGGGCAAGTTGTTCATTTGATAGAAGTTGATCCGGATTTCAGTGCCTACGTCGATGAATATTCGTCTGGTGTCATTTCGGGGAAAGGAATATTTCAGGTTAAACTCAGTCCCGGTGCGGCAACGGCTTTTGAGCAGCGCATGGGCTCAATTGAAAAAGCCAAGCTGTTTGACATCAGGCCATCGGTAAAAGGCGAATGCTCGTATGCCGACGGAACCTTGTCGTTTACCCCTTCCGAAGAGTTGAAAGAGGCGACTGAATATGTGGTTTCGTTTCAGCTTAAAAACATTCTGCCGGTGCCAGCCAAACTGGAAGTTCTGAAATTCAACGTCTTTACCCTGAAGCGAAATTTCTCGGTAGCGATTTTGGGACTGAAAACCGGTTCTGCAGAGAAGGCCAACGGATATTTGCTTGAAGGTGAGCTGAAAACTTCGGTAGTTATCAATGCTGAAGCTATTGAAAAAGTGGTGGAAGCACACCAAAGTGGCAGCAACCTGAAAATTGAGTGGGAGCACCGACCCGAAGAAAACAGGCATTTATTCATGGTAAAAAATATTGAGCGCAAACAAAGCGCTTCGTCAGTGAAAGTATCGTGGGATGGTGATGCCATTGAGGTGGACAACGAAGGTAAACAAGAGGTTGAGATTCCTGCGATTGGCGATTTCCGTTTGCTCGAAACGCGCATCATTCAACAACCCGAGCAGCAGGTAAAACTCTTTTTCTCGGATGCGCTCGACAGCAGACAGGATTTGGAAGGTTTGGTGGAATTGAAAGCCAGCACTGCCAATAAACTGGCGGTTGATGGCAACCAGGTTACCGTTTATTTGGGAGAGCGGCTTTCTGGCGTGTGTTCGTTGGATGTCAACCGAAACATCAGAAATAAAGAAGGCCAATCGTTGCCTCAGGAGTACGTTTCGGCGCTCGAATTTCAGTTGCAAAAGCCGCAACTGCGCTTGCCTGGTAAAGGCGTGATTATGCCCGACAATGGCGCGGTAATTTTCCCGTTCGAAGCCGTGAATGTGAAAGCGGTTGATCTGCGCATTGTGAAAGTGTATTCGTCGAACATGAACAGCTTTTTGCAGAACTCGCAGATTGACGACACCTACGATTTGAAACGTGTTGGCCGACTGATTTTCAGCAAACGGGTGGATTTGGTGACCGATCAGGTGGTGGATTTGAACAAGTGGAATGCCTTTTCTTTGGACTTGTCAAAGTATGTGACCATTGAAAAAGGGGCCATTTACGAGGTGGAAATCGGGATGCAAAAGGAATACTCGGTGTACCCGTGCCAGGATGGTGAACCGCAGGTAAAAAAAGAAGATCAGGACGACTATTATCCACGCAAAGAACCCGAAAAAGGCTACGACAGCAGCAAGGCATTGACTGCCGAAAAGGAATATTGGGATGACCCCGACACCTGGCAAAATGGCTATTACGACCGCTACTATAACTGGCGTTTGCACGATAATCCGTGTTCGCGCGCTTATTACACTTCCGATCGAAACATTAGGCGAAATATTTTGGTCAGCAACATTGGCCTGACCGTTAAAAAAGGTTTGGGCAACGATGTGCTGGTGGCCTGTTCCGACCTGAAAACTGCGCTGCCGCTGCAAGGTGTGAAACTTGAAATACTGAATTACCAGTTACAGAACATTGGCACCGGAAGTTCGGATGGCGATGGGTTTGCCAACATTCAGGTTACCGGGAAACCGTTCCTGCTGGTGGCATCGCAAAACGATCAGAAATCGTATTTAAAACTGAATGAATCGAATGCGTTGTCGTTAAGCCAGTTCGATGTTTCAGGAGAAAAAAGCCAGCAAGGATTGAAAGCTTTCCTGTATGGCGAGCGTGGAGCGTGGCGCCCGGGCGATTCGATTTACGTGTCGGTTTTTGTTGACGACCGCAACGCACCGCTTCCCGAAAACCATCCGGTGAATTTTAAGCTGATCAACACCAAAGGGCAAATCATTCAGGAGCAACTGAAGCCGCTGGATAAAAAGAAACTGCTCACTTTCCGCACAGCTACTTCGCCCGATGCCGAAACCGGTATCTGGAAAGCGTTGGTTTCGATTGGCGGCGCCGAGTTTACCAAACACCTGCGCATTGAAACCATCAAACCGAACCGCCTGGAAATTAATGCTACCTTCTCGCGCGAAGTGATCGGGAGCGACGACCAGTCGGCCACCGCGCGAATCGAGTCGGCCTGGCTGACGGGCGTGAATGCGCCTTCGCTGCGCACCATTGTGGAATTGGGTTTGCGGGCCGAAAAGACGCGCTTCGAAAATTTCCCTCTGTTTAATTTTGATGATCCTTCCAAGGTTTTCAAATACGAAACCAAGACCATCCTCGATGGCCGTACCGACGAAACCGGCAACCTGTCGTTCCCGGTTTACCCCGGAAAAATTGCTGATGCACCGGGTATTTTGAATGCCGATTATACGGTGCGCATTTTCGAGCCGGGCGGCGATGCCAGTATCCGACAGTTTAGCCGGAAGTTTTCGCCATACACCAAATACGCCGGACTGCAAATACAAAGTTCGGGCCAAAACAAAGATTTTATCAAGGTTGACGACGATACGCCAATAAAGCTGGTATCAGTCAATTCTATAGGGCAAGCCGTGAGCGACCGAATCCAACTGATGATTTATAAAATGGAATGGCGCTGGTGGTGGGAGTCTTCAGACCAAAACATGGGCAGTTACATCAACCGCAACAACGCGCGCCTGATTTTGTCGAAAGACGTTAGCCTCAACGGCGCGCCGCTAACTTTGAACGAGGTATTTAAACCGATGGAATGGGGCCGCTACATGGTGGTGGCGCAGTCGACATCGGGGCACACTTCGGCAGTAACGGTTTTCAACAAACCCGACTACTATTATGGCGAAGGCGCGGCTAATCAGGCTACTATGCTGACTTTTACTTCAGATAAAAAAAGCTACACAACAGGCGACAAAATTCATGTCAGTTTCCCGGCTCCTGACGAAGGCCGCGCGTTGGTGACCATCGAAGACGGAACCAAAATTCTGGATAAATTTTGGGTGAACACAACTGCCGGAAACAACGATTTGGCGATCAAGGCAACCGCCGTCATGGCGCCTTGCTCGTACATCCACATCAGTCTCATTCAGCCGTATGGACAGCGCAACAACGACAACCCGATCCGCATGTACGGTGTGATTCCGGTGCCGGTGGAAGATCCGGGTTCGCGTTTATCGCCTATGCTGAAAATCGCTGAAGAATTCCGTCCGGAGAAAGAAATAAGCATGACTGTGAGCGAGAAAAGCGGCAAAGCTATGAATTACACCCTCGCCATGGTTGACGAAGGCTTGCTCGATATTACCGGTTTTGTGACGCCCGACCCGTGGAGCGGCATTTACCAGCGCGAAGCATTGGGCGTGAAAACCTGGGACTTGTTCGACGATGTGTTAGGTGCTTTTGGTGGCCGCCTCGAAAAGCTGTTTGCCATTGGTGGCGACATGAGCCCGGTTGATCCGGCCAAAAACAAAGCCAACCGCTTCAAGCCGGTGGTTCATTTTGAAGGGCCTTTCCGCCTCGAAAAAGGACAGTCGCGCACACATAGTTTCAAATTGCCGCCTTACAACGGCTCGGTGCGCACCATGGTGATTGCCGGAAACGATGGCGCTTTTGGTTCTGCGGAAAAGACCAGCAAGGTGAAAAGTCCGCTGATGTTGTTGCCAGTAGCTCCGCGCTCCATCGGGTTCGACGAGGACATTACCATCCCGGTTTCGGTGTTTGCACAAAGCGCCAACCTGAAAAATGTGCAGGTGAAGATCAGTTGTTCCGAACATTTCAAAATTGCTTCGGAAGCGGTGCAAACCGTCAATTTTACGCAGGAAGGTGAAAAAACGGTTGAGTTCCGCATCAAATCCGAAGAGCTTTCAGGTATTGGACCCATTATCCTGACGGCAACTTCGGGTAACGAAAGCACCAAATATGAACTGAATATTCCGGTGAAATCGCGTGATTTGCCAGTTTCGAAAACAGTGACCAAAGTGGTTTCTGCCGGACAAACCGACCAATTTACGCTCGTGCCATTTGGCATGAAAGGCAGCAACAAAGCGGAGGTAACCGTCAGCGGATTGCCATCGGCTAATTTGTCGTCGCGCCTCCAATACCTCATCCAGTACCCGCACGGATGCACCGAGCAAACCGTTTCGTCGGTATTTCCGCAACTTTTCCTCTCCGGAATTCAGGATTTGAGCGCCGAGCAAAAAACGCAAATCAGTAACCACATTCAGGCCGGAATAAGCAAGCTAAAAAAGCACCAAAACACCGATGGTTCGTTCGGTTTATGGCCGGGTAGCGCTTCGAACGATGAATGGCTGACCAGCTATGTCGGGCATTTCTTTAGCGAGGCCGAAGCCAAAGGGTTCAGCATTCCGGCGGATATGAAAAAGCGCTGGCTGGCTTACCAGTCGCGCATGGCATCGGAATGGAAAGGCACTTATCCGTACCAGAAAGTGGTGCAGGCGTATCGTTTATACACGCTGGCTTTGGCCGGAAAACCCGTTTTCAGCGCGATGAACCGTTTGCGCGAGGACAAGGATTTGCCCACCTCGGGCCGTTGGTTTTTGGCCGGTGCGTATGCTGAAGGAGCCCGCCCCGAAGCGGCTTACGAGCTGATCAACATGATGGACATTTCGCCGAAAGACGATTTCAATGCCTACACATACGGCGATCAAACCCGCGACCGTGCCATGCTGCTGTTGTGCATGGTCAGGCTGAAAGACCAGAACAACATGCTGACCTTGTACAAACGTATTGCCGAAGAACTGAACAGCGACGGGTGGATGAGCACCCAAACCACCTCGTTTGCGCTGAGCGGCATTTGCAAAACGATGGAATTTTTCAAAGCTTTGGGAAAAGGAATGAGTTTCACCTTTACCAACGGAAAGGCTGGCGAAGCGATCAAGACCACGGCTTCGTTCAAAACCGTTTTCTCCGGCGACTTGTCGGCTGATTTGCCGGTGTCGGTAAAAAATACCTCGGAAGGGCCGTTGTTCGTGGATTACTACACCGAAGGAATCCCGAAAGCCGGGCAGTCGGTAAAGATTGACCGCAAGCTAGAAACATCGGTGAAGTTTATGAACAGCAATCGCATGCCGGTTGACATTGCCAATTTGAAGCAGGGAACCGACCTGATGGCTGTGGTGACCGTTTCGAACAAGTCGATTGAAAGTGTGGGCAACCTGGCGCTGACGTTCCAGGTGCCGTCGGGCTGGGAAATTCGCAACACGCGTCTATACAATCAGGTAGCAGCCGCTGGTGAAGATCAGTACGAGTACCGCGATTTCCGTGATGATAAAGTGTGCACCTATTTCAGCCTAAGTAAAGGACAGACAAAGACTTTTACGCTGTTGCTCAATGCTTCGTACCTCGGCAAATTCTATTTCCCGAATATTCAGGCCGAAGCCATGTACGACAAGAGCTACCTGTCGGTCATTCCGGGAATGTGGGTTGAGGTGGCGAAATAATTTATCCGTCAGCTAAACAGACTGTGTGATTTCAATATTTAAGGCTCTGAGAATTGCGTATTTCAAAAATTTCTCCGATACCTCTACCCGATTATTTCCGGTGTAAAATTTAGTTTTCACACAGTCTGTTCAGCGAACGGACATTGATTTGTTAGTGAATATCCCATTCTCCTGGGATTTCGTAGAACGGGAAAATGCTTCGTTTGCCCGGTTCTTTTAGCAGGAATGAGATGGTAAGTTCGAGTGAGCCTTGCGATTTTAAACCAACTCCATTGATATTGACATCATACGAAATTGCTGACTTAAATTTTTTACCAACAAAACCAGCCATCACAATCATATCTGTATTTTTTTCGGAGGTAATCCGATTCCAGACACCAAGGGTCATTCCTTTCCGGTTGCCATAAACACCATAGGTTAAACTTTGGTACTTTCCCTGCGACTGAAAAATAAAGTTAGGCGTAAATTTGATGAGCTTCCTTAGATGCCCGGGGCGAAACCATGAAAAACTATATTCGAAATGAACGGTGTATTTACGCTTTAAAGGATATGACATTCCGGGATATAAGGATTGATCTGGTTCGGCAAGATGATCGCCGGCGATTCCAAAAAAATATTTGTCGTTGAACATCAGTATTCCGGTTCCAAAATCAGGTATTATGCGATTGTTGTTTTCAGGTAAGGTTTCCGAACTGATATTAGAATTTTCGGAGTATAACTGGTCGGCAAAAATCATACGATTGTAGTTTAGCGAATTTAATTTACCCCCGGCTGTGATACTTCCGTACATGGTCCAGTCGCTACTAATTTTAATTTCTTTTGCAAATAAAGCTTTAAAGCTGGTTTCCGAATAAATTCCGCCACCTTGCACATCATTAAATACAAGTAATCCAACACCGCTTTTAATCGAATGAATGTAGGTATCGAAAGCAGCGAAATAATTGATATAAGCATTTCCCATCGCGGGCCACTGGTTTCGGTATTGCAGACTAAAACGTGGTACCTTCATTGTCCCGGTATACGCTGGATTCAGATAAGTAGGATTCATGTAAAATTGAGAGAAATAAACATCCTGAGCTTTTGTCAGAAGACATTGTCCTGAGATAAGGCTGAAAACAAACGCTATTTTAATAATTGTTTTTCCCGGGTTACAAAGTATTGTTTGCTGTTTCATCGTAGTTTTGTTTTATCGAACCAGCATTACATTACCTTTTTGCGAATGATGATATCCTTGAATATCATCATATTCTATAACCCAAACATATATACCCTGATCAGCTGGCAGGTTGCCGGGCAAATTACCATTCCATCCGTTTTCGTAATCCGATGTTTTAAATATTACTGCACCTATACGGTTGAATATCTCAAATTTATATTTTTGGTTATCAACGCCAACAATCGTTGGTTGAAAAACACGGTTCATTGAAATATCACTTGCAGGTCTGAAAGCATTAGGAACTGAAAAAGCCAATGGCACAATCTTGATGTCCATTCCAATAGTGTCGCTGCATCCAAAAGCATTGGCAGCTTTGAGTATAACATGATATAAACCAACATCGGGGTAATGGTGTTGGGGGCTTGTTTCCTTGCTCGTCGATCCATCACCCAAATCCCATTCAAAGTTAACAGCGCCCTCAGTATGATTTATAAAGGTAATGTCGGGATGGTCGAGTGTAGCTACAGGATAATCCGGGCTAAAACTTAAAACTGGCATCAAAACATCAACATGAATAGTGTCAGAATTTTTACATCCATTTTGGTTGGTGATGGTTATTGAATAATCTCCTGATTTCTCTACGGTAAAGGTCTGATCTGTTGAATTATCCTGCCATAAATAGCTTTTGTAGCCGTCTATTGCTTTTATAATCATTTCGCCTGAGAGGCATACCGTAGTGTCTCTGCCCAGATAGATGACAGGCTTATCTGTTTTAACGTAAACGCTGTCTTTCTCGATACACCCCAGATTTGTTTGTGCAATTACTTTATACCAGCCTTTTTTTGAAACTGTAATAGCTGATATTGTGTCACCGGTACTCCATTTGTACTTGTTGAAAAATGAACCAGCATCTATTTCTGTAGTTGATCCATCACAAATAAGCAATGTGTCTGAATTTGATTCTTCCTTGATGTCTAGTTGTAAATTTAAGCTAAAACCCACGCCATACCCATACGATTCGGTATTGCCATTATCGCCAAAACCATAAACTGAGGCCAGAAATCCTCCATCTTTACTTGTACTGTTGGTCTTCAAACGGTGATTCCCCTTCGAAACAGCTATTTGTGCATAAGAATATTTAGTACCCGAAAATGGAAGGAATTGCCCGCCAATTGAGTTGCCATCCATTGTTACTAATGAAGTTTCTGATGTTAGTGTTACAACATTTACATAGAATATATTCTTTACCAGGTTCGATTCGTAAGCCGTGAATGTTACATCGTTGGTTTTCTGAGTTATTGGGCTTATTATGGTCATGAAAGGATCGCCAACACCTGATGAGCCATCAATGGCTTGCGACCTGCAATATTGCGCAACCAGAATTTTTTTTGTTGAAGTGATTTTACATGCCTGGCTGCTGCTTAATTCAAATTCGTAATATTTACCCTTGCCTATTGTTTGCTTTGAATTTGTTGCACCAATTGTAACAACGGTTCCATCCTCTTCAGCTAAAATTCGGTATGTGTCTTTGCTCCTTAGGTTGAGTGGGACGGTATAAAACTCTCTTCCCCAGGTGTTTGTTTGTGGAATTTGTTCGTACAAATGATCAGCCGATTGGGCTGTATTAGGAATATAAGATGACATTGTTCCAGAGAAAAAGGCTATGGGTTGACTAGCTGAAATATAACTTCCTGTTAAATCGTTCATAGATCGTACCTGGTACACCTGTCCCTTATTTAGTGTAACTGAAATTGCTGAATTTGCTTTATTCGATTCAGTATCAACCGATGGTACAATCTTTACCAAAGTGTTGTTGGCAGTAGCAACGACCATAAATTCACTCTTGGTTTCGCTGTTGCTGCTTTTAGGCGAATAGCACATTGCAAAATACTCTGAGCCTATTGATTTTAGAGGGTAAATCACAGCTACATCTGACGACTGGGTACGATAATTAAATGCATAAACATTTACCGGATTATCCGAAACAAGATGAATTCCTTTATTTTCAATATTCTCTGAATAGGAAGGTTCAAGTATTGAATAATCAATTGGAATAGTCTGCGGAACATTAGCTGCAATAGTATAATTGCCAATCAATGTCTCATTGGGGCCGTATGTAAGTGTTATGTTGGCTCCAAGTTGAGATGTTACAGTCATTTGAGTGTAATGGATTGATCCGGTATTCCGATTTTGTAAGAAAGCAAACCAAAATTCATTTCCTTGGGTTGAATAGTGACACATGTCAACAACATCGCCAGCAAATCCGATTAGGGAACAAAACCAAATCAGGACAACGCTTATCAAGGTTGTTAATTTTTTCATCCGGGTGTCGCCTTTTAGTTAGTTTTTATGCTTCAGATCAATTACTTAGGTTTAAATAAGTGCTTTTGTTTGTCCGATTTGCATTGTTTTGTAAATGTAATCCGTTTTTATTCGGATGTTCCCTACTGGTTATTGTTTATTTTTAGGGAAAATTTGGGGAGTGCGAGTGATGAATCTAATGCAGATACAGGTCTTTTCTGTCAGCACTGGCATCATTATCGTTACCAATGAATATTAGGGATTCCACACTGCGTTCGGAATGACAGTTGGCTTTGCCGCTCTTTCATACCGCCTCACCTGAATGAAAATGTTATTCCAAATGGAGAACAGCCAAATGAGGAATAACTGTTGTTAGGTTATTTCTGATTTTGAAGGCATGATTTTGATGAAGAAAAAGCTCATAAAAATATTATTAGCGGCGTTATCGGTTTTCCTTGTTGCCGTTTTATTGTCGCCCATACCGCGGTTCAATAACCCTTGTTCTACAGTGGTGTTGGCCAGCGACGGCCAATTATTAGGGGCACGTATTTCTACCGATGGACAATGGCGTTTTCCACAAACCGATACCGTACCTGAGAAATTTCGTAAATGCCTAATCTTATTTGAGGATCAATACTTTCGTTTTCATCCAGGAGTTAATTTATTTGCCATTGGCCGGGCAATAGTGCAAAATGCAAAAGCAAATCATATTGTAAGTGGTGGAAGCACCATTACTATGCAGGTTGCGCGCATGGCCGGAAACGGGAAGGATCGCACCATAGGGAATAAGCTGATTGAAATGCTCTCGGCCCTGAAACTGGAATTGCGCTATAGCAAACGAAAAATACTGGCCATTTATGCCAGCAACGCGCCTTTCGGAGGTAACCTGGTGGGTATTGAGGCGGCTTGTTGGCGGTATTTCGGTCATTGTTCCCGTCAATTATCGTGGGCCGAAGCGGCTACGTTGGCTGTCCTGCCCAATGCCCCTTCGCTTATCTTTCCGGGTAATAACGATAGAAAACTGAAGATCAAACGCGATAAACTCCTGAAAAAGCTGCTGAACAAGAAAATCATAGAGCCGCTCGACTACGAACTGGCCATCGACGAAGCACTACCGGCGAAACCATATCCTTTGCCCGATCACTCGTTTCACCTGACCGAACGGCTGAAAAAGTCGAATTCTGGCGAGCGGGTCACCACAAGCATCGATTCCCAATTGCAGCAACAGGTAAGGGCATTGGTTGGAGAGCATAGCAGCCAGTTGGCCGCACAACATATTTACAATGCAGCGGCTATTGTTGTCGATGTTCGGAATAACAAAGTGAAAGCGTATGTCGGTAATTCGCCTGCCAATAATTTAGATGAGGCTAACACGCAGGTGGATATGATTACCGCTTTGCGAAGTACAGGTAGTATTTTGAAACCTTTTTTGTATGCGTCAATGTTGTCGGGAGGCGAAATGTTGCCCCATACGTTGTTGCCCGATATTCCGGTTTATCTGTCGGGTTATGCACCCAATAATTTCGATTATACCTTTCACGGAGCTGTTGCAGCATCACAAGCATTGTCGTGGTCGCTCAACATTCCGGCCATTGCCATGTTGCGCAAATATGGGGTCGACCGTTTTATGGATATGCTGAAAAAACTGGGTTTTACATCGTTTACCCAAAGTTCCGATCATTACGGCTTGTCGCTCATACTCGGCGGTGGCGAAACTTCGCTTTGGGAACTGGCTTCGGCTTACGCTGGTATGTCGCGCACCCTGAACAATTACCAGCATACGCACCAATACTTTCAGGATAATTACCAAAAACCATCGCTCCTGAATTGGAAAGAAAAGTCTGATCATGGGCAATGCGATGCCATTTTAGATGCCGACGCCCTTTGGTTCACTTTTAATGCTTTGCTCGAAGTAAACCGCCCCGGTGAATTAGCTGGGTGGGAATATTTCCAATCGTCGCGGCGGGTAGCCTGGAAAACGGGTACCAGTTTTGGCTTTCGCGATGCCTGGGCTGTGGCCACCACGCCCGACTATGTGGTTGCTGTCTGGGCCGGAAATTCAAATGGAGAAGGACGTCCGGGATTGGTTGGAGTTTCGGCTGCTGCTCCACTCATGTTCAATATCCTGAATTTACTGCCCGATTCGCCACCGCATCCTCGCCCCGATGAGGAAATGACTTACGCTGAGGTTTGTGTGCACAGCGGTTATCGTGCAGGGAAAAACTGCAAAGATGTAAAGAATGAGACCATTCCGGCAGCGGGTTTGCGCACCGATCCATGTCCCTATTGCCAGCCGGTACGGATTCAGGAAAATAAAAACACACCGACTGATTTGAATAATGTACGTGTTGAATCGTGGTTTATACTACCTCCAGCTATGGAATTTTATTACCGGCGATATAACCCATCGTATTTACCTGCGCCGGTTGGCGCCGAGTATGGCGATGAATCGGCCCGCCAGGTCATGGAATTTATATATCCAGGTTCGAACGATAGAATATATATCCCGAAAACTATGGATGGTAGTCCTGGGGTAGTCGTTTTTGAGGTGGCCCACCGCGAGCCCGGAGTGAAGGTATACTGGCATCTCGACCAGCAGTTTTTGGGAACGACCAGTTACATACATCAAAAAGCGCTGAATCCATCGCCCGGATTGCATTGGATTACCCTAACCGATGAACATGGAAATACCATTAAACGGCAATTCACAATTTTAAATAATTCCACTGGCAAAGATTGATTTTTGTGGTTTTATGCCTCAAAACATGTCGCTTAAAACAATCTTTTTTATTTGTAATTTTGTTTTTATAGAAACAAAACGGATGAGAAGAGTAGTAATTGTTCGACATGCAAAATCGGTGCAGTATGGTTATGACAACGATTTTTACCGCGATCTGTCAGATCGGGGAGAAAGCGATGCTGAAAAAATAAGTGAGAAACTTGTAGAACTGAATATAGGCCCTGATAAGGTTTTCTCAAGTCCGGCTACCAGGGCTTTGCACACTGCAACTATTTATTGTAAAAAACTTGGGTTTGATGTGACTAAAATCCAAAAAGAAGATGTTTTGTATTCGGGAATAACTACGCAAGGTTTTGTTGATATGCTTCATGGGGTACCAGAATCGGTGAGGACTGTTTTTGTATTTGGGCACAATCCAACAGTTTATTATCTGGCCTACAACCTTGTAAAATATTTCAATTCAGATATGCCAACGTGTTCAACTGTTGTACTCGATTTTCCGGTCGAAAAATGGACTGATGTTTCAGCACGGGGAGGAGTGGTTTCTTTACAATTGATTCCTAAAGCGTTGTAGGTATTTCTGAATTGTATGGATATTTTCCTGCTTGGGAAAGTATATTTCTGCGTATTTCCCGTCAGGTATTTACAACAAAAAGAATTCTATCTCGTTTAATTTACTTCAAAAACCATAAATCGGTCGCTAATTCAGTCTCGCCTAAGGCGAGACTGGGTCTTGCAGACCGCTTAGAGTCCTTTTTATTAGGTGCTGGTGCTTGGTTGTATCTAATTTGTTGTCGATATTTTAGGGATTCGTATATTTTTAGGGCTAATAATCAGGTAATTGGTTTTCTTTCCTGTGTCTTCTGATTTTAAAATTCCTTTTTCCACCAAGTCCTGCAAATCACGCAAAGCTGTATCTGTTGAACAGTTTGCTAGTTTCGCATAACTTGAAGTTCTCAAAAGTCCAACTTCATTTTCGTAATTGTCGTACAAATAGTTGATTAGTTTGCGTTGTCTCTCGTTTATGGAAGTGAATTTGTGTTTGTCCCAAAAATGTGATTTGTCAAGTATGATTTCCAAATTCTTTTCACTTGCAAGTAACGCTCTCTCAAAACAACCTAAAAACCACAACAAATAATTGGTAATGTCGCTTGTTCCTTTTTGTGTTTTTTCAATTATTTCGTTGTATTGTTTATGTTCCTTGAAAATCTGATTCGACATACTGTAAAATCTGATTTTACTGCCTTCGCTTCGCGCCAAAAACATATCCATTAGTGCACGGGCAAGTCGTCCGTTGCCGTCGTCGAACGGGTGAATGGTTACAAACCAAAAATGTGATATTGCTGATTTCAACACTAAATCCATTTGATTATTTTGGCTTAACCAAGCAAGAAAAATGGTCATTTCACGAACAACTCTTTCTGCTCCTGGAGCTTCAAAATGCACTTTCTCTCTTCCAAACGCACCTGAAACCACTTTCATTTCAGATGAACGATAACGTCCGACATCAATTTTTAAATGTCCACTGTAACCAGATTGAAATAATGCGTTGTGCCAGCCCAAAAGCCGTTCTTCTGAAAGAACTTTATCGTAATTTTGGGTTGCATCCAATAGCACGTCAACTACTCCTTCAATATTTCGTGGCGTCGAGGTATATTCAGTTCCTTCAATTCCTAATTTTCTGGCAATTGACGAACGAACAAGTTCAGGATTCAGGAATTCTCCTTCAATTTTTGAGGTGTCAACAACATCTAAAATCAAAGATTCCAATGTTGCGCGTTCAATTAAGTCGAACCCCAGTCTTTCAATATGACCTAGCAACCTACCTTGTAAGTGTCGAACTGCTGCTATGATTGGTAGAATCTTCTCGTTATCCCAAACAAAATTGAACCAATTTTCTTTTTCGTGTATATACATAATCTGTTTTCACTGCATGATTTGCGGTTAAAATAGATTTTTTTCACCGCAAAAGCAAATGCGATATCAAGAAAACAGGGAAATCGCTTTTAGAAATGCCGTTAGGCATTTGATGTGGGTAGAACAATATTAGTCGGGTTTGAATCTCGTCCCGTACGGGACGAAATACCTAACGGATTCTCATTCTACCCACATTTTGTGCCTGACGGCACACAAGCTCAAGTCGCTTTCCTGTTGAAACTTTTAAAAGCAATTTCCCTGATCAAGAAAATGTCAAAACCTTCACCCCGCAATTTTTCTTTACACTTGCCTCTAATCGAGTCACGCGAGGGAATTTCACACCTTTTCTCTTTCGTTTGAAACACCAATCAGATTAACAATATCCCCAAAACGGTCGCTAAGTGCATAGTCTCATATTCCTATTTATTACCGCCTGGTGTTTTGTTTTTCTTGCTTGTACCTTATTCTCATTGTTCATTAACTTTCCAATACCCAGTCTTATCACTTCCCATACGTACGATAATACCTTTCTCTTTAAGTTCTCTTATTCTTCGTTTAGCAGTGCTTAAACTTATGCTTAGACGCTCACTAATTTCTGCTGCTGGAATATTGTTATTTTGTTTTATCAAACCAAATACAGTGTCATTTACAGTGTCATTTTGCATTTTTACAGTGTCAGTGTATTGGATGTACATTTCTCGGTTTTTAAGCGAATGATTTGTACCAAGCAATAAATTTGATAAAAAACGAATAAGATACTCTTCTGTCTTATGAATGCCTTTGGATAAATCCTCGAAGTTGGCTCGTACAAGTGCATTGCGAAAATACCATGAATACCCAGCAAACAAATCATTGTTCACTGCTTTAAAACCAAGTTTTCGAAGGTATTTAATTAGAAAGATGGCTGTTGTTCGTGTGTTTCCTTCTCCAAAAATATGAATTTGCCACAAGTAGCTTATAAAGTGAGCTATGTGCTCGGTTATTTCTTGTAGACTTAACCCCTTGTATTTAAATTTTTTCTCTTGTTCAAAATCGTATTCTAAGGTAGCTTTCAAGCTTTCGGCACTAGCATACAAAACGGTTTCTCCGTTTAAAACCCATTCTTGCTTTGTAATGTTATAATCACGAATCTTGCCTGCGTGGCTATATATGCCTTGAAACAATCTGCGATGAATTGTTAAGTACTCAACTGGGGAAAACGTAAATGTTTGCTCGCTCAAGATTTCAGCAATTCGTGCAGAAACTTTATCAGCTTCTTCGGTACGGTTTTCAACATTTATTACAGGGTGTTGTTTGTAATAACTATCTATTCTCTGTTTAACCTCCTCAATTGAAATGTCACCATCAATATTTTGCTTTGCAGTTGCTATCAAATAGTCTGATGGTTTTAGTCCGTCAACTTGCTGCAAGCCGATAGCAGTTTTCCAAACTTTCGCTTTTTCTGCTTTGTTTGGTTCTCCTTGTCGCAAATATTCTTCAAAAACATCCATTGCTATAACGTCGGTATTATAATAGTCCTGTTCCTCTTGGTCTATTCACATTTTCTTCAAAGATAAAACTTTCTATTCTTTTCAGTAATGTCCGTATTCCTGTCTTTACATTTAGGTCTGTTTTTCAACTTTGTATCTTTCGCTTCTTTCATACACATGGCGGTAACGGACGGAAGCTACACGCAGGGGCGGATTGTCTTGCCTCAGGCGAGATCAATCCCGGTAAACCGGGACCGGGCGGAAAGATGCACACCGAAAACCACCGAACCCGCACTTGACGGCTACTGAGGTTAGCGGCTGGCAATTGTTGTCTTCAAGTAATTCCCTGGTGTCATTATTCCAAGAGAGCTGTTCTTAAAATCTTTAATATTTCTCGTGATAATCAAATCAATTTGTCCATTTAATTCAGCCGAATAGTTTTGCAAAGCGTCTTCAAAATCTCTAAACTTCGAGTTCAGAGCTTTTAGGATAACATCTTTGTCAGTTGTAAGTACTTCTGTAATCGTAAGTAATTGCGTCAGTTTTTCGATAACTTTCTCATGTGTAGAGCTTTGCCTTAACAGATAGTATACATTGCTGATTATCACGGATGTGACGAAGCCTTTAATTTCTCTAGATTCACATAGTGACAAAACTTTTGCAGCATCGTCCGAAAACGGCTCTCTGTCAAAAAAGAAGTCTAAAATTACGTCTGTGTCAATAAGAACTCTTTTCATTTGCTAAAGATATTTTTCAGTAAGTCTTTTGGAAAGTTCTTTTTTGTAGTCGAAGTTTTTGGGAGCCTTAAAAGTTCCTTTTAATGATTTTACAATCGGGGTCAGGTCGATACTTTCATTATTATCCTCTTTTGTTATGGCTTTTAGGTAGTTCTCAACTATGTCGGATAAACTACGACCTTTTCCGTTGGCATATTTCTTTGCCTTTTCGATAATTGTTTGCTCAATCGTCAATGTCAATTTTGTATTCATGGCATTAGTGTTTTTTCAATTAAATTTATACGTGCAAATATAGAAATAAAAACACGACACGTGCAAATATATTTCATGTGGCACGTGTCATTTTGCTTGCCGCTAACGTTTGGCGGTATGAAACGTAGCGGATTTCGGAGCTGCGAACCTATCAACCGATAAGAACCTTGCCAGCGAGTGATGCGCTTGGCAAACCACTTAACCCCCAATGTTTTATGACCACGTGTTGATCTAAATCCCTGCTGTATAGCTCTTATCTTTGACTTTTGAGCTTCCCCACTTCAAAAGTTTCATTGATATTCTTTTTCCTTTCATTTGAACCATCAACCCGATTAACAATATCCCCCAAACGGTCGTTAAGTACATAGCCAAAATTTCTGAGAAATAGGCCGGTTTGTAGTTTAACCGGGAATAATAGCTGGGTGTTGCACGCCGCTCAGAGTCCTATTTATTGTAACTAATTCTCTTTTTATATAGTTGAAAATAATTGTCTGTATAAACAAATTTATCTTTAAACTCAATTGCAAGTAATTTATAACTGCTGCCACCCGTTGTCACTTCAACAATACCGGTGTCCTTTCCGTCTATTATAACCTTTTTTGGTTCAGTATTATATGAAAATATTCGAACGATAAAATTAAAGTATTTGTCTACACCTTTTAAGGCTAAATATTCAGATAGTATTCGGGAGATTGGTATTATTTCATCACTGTCTTCAACTTTATTATTATCCATTATACATTTCATTTGCTCAGATAAGCTTTGTAATTCAACAGTTTCAAAGTGACCATCAGCTATTATGTGCTTCCACATAATTTTATTTGTTTTTAAGTCTTGACGTAAGTATCCTAAATTTTTAAGTTCACTACTACCTCCGACAGTTAACCCCGTTATTTTGTATGGAAATTTTTTATCTGTACTGTCCTTTTGAAGAACAATTTTGTAGATTGAATGACACTCTACCCCATTGACACAAATTGGATCAGGAATTTCAACAACATAAAAAGTCAATGAAGTATCCAAAAACCAAATACAAGGTTTTTTAGCTGTACATAATCGCCCGTCGAACGGTAAACATGTCTCAGTAAGTAAGAGTAGTATAAATATGACAAAGGCTCCTTTTTTCATACAATTAGTGCTACCACGTGTTGATCTAAATCCCTGCTGTATAGCTCTTATCTTTGACTTTTGAGCTTCCCCATTTCAAAAGCTTCATTGATATTCTTTTTCCTTTCATTTGAACCATCAACCCGATTAACAATATCCCCCAAACGGTCGCTAAGTACATAGCAAAATCTGCAAAATAATCGTGCGGGTGTAGTTCAATCTCGCCTAAGGCGAGACTGGGCGTTGCACGCCGCTCAGAGTCCTATTTATTAGCAGTAGTGTTCTATTCACGTTTCTTTAAAATTCGTTTTGCCGCTTCTCTTGCATAATCTGCATATGTCCCTGTTTGAAGGACAATATCATTCAACATTTTGTCCGTATGATCATGAAAAATAGTCTCATATTCTAGAACCTTTGATTCAAATTCCTTCGTTGTCAATATTCCATTCCCATATTTCCAATCTAAAAAAGGAATTGTGGTCTCAACGACATTATTTTTTAGGTTTAATACATTCATAATATATTCTGGTTCACAAAGAAGATTAGTAATAAATATTCTCCTTCTCTCACTTAGCACAAGTATAACATATCTGTACAAAGGAAGGCTTGAACGAGAAAAACCGTATTTTTTTGTTCTAATAGTACAAGAATCCAGGATATCGTGTCTTGTTATTATTGTGTCTTTGCCGCTCTTTTTTATAACTAACGCTTTATTTTTCTCATCAATAAACACCTTTTTTGTTAGATCAACATATAAATAGCAGCTTGATAAAATCAAAGGAATAATTACTAGTATGGCTAACCCTAAATAGGCAGCAATCGCCTCTATCTGAACTAAAACTGTCGGTCGTTTTATAAGCATGCTTGCGATCCAAATTAATGTGCCTATCGATATTAGCAGATTTGCTAAGAATAATAATAAGTTATCTAATCTAGGTTTAAGCTGTGTCATATGTCATTACATTGCTGCTAACGTTCAGTGTAAGAATAGTAGCCGTTCGCGGGATAATGTCTTATCAAAATACCACAATTTTGGAGCGGACTACTGCCACTCAAAAAACTACTAAACCGGCTATTATTTTTACACATTGTGTGCGCCCTGCATGAGCAGTAGCGCACCTGCTGAAAGCTATTGAAAAAGTTTAAATATACAAATAAACTTTACATAACAGCGTTTGGGCAGGTGTATTTTTCCCAGAGGGTGTAAGTCCCTTCCCGATAGATCGGGACAAGTCATGCGCGGGGTCGTGCCCGAAGCATTAGCAAGTAGCAAGCTGGTTGTCGGCGACGGCAGCAGTGAAGGTTATTTGTGATTGATTAAAGAACAAATACCGACGGCAAAATCCGGTACTGACGAACAGTGACTGTAGTGCAGTTTTGCGACAGCAAAACCAAATGTCCGGTGGACATTTGACGAAATGAAAAGCGAAGCGGTGAGATATGAGGCTGTAGAATGAGGATAAGCAAGCACAACTTGTCCCGCAAGGCGGGATCATTGCTCGTATCCACGTATCGCAAAGGGGAAAAGGGGAAATACCAACTGGTTGTGGAAGAGAAACGTTGGAAAACGTTAAAAACCAAGCTAAAGGAGATAACCCGAAAAACCACGCCGATGAGTTTCGACGAGCGCATCCAAAAGCTCAACGAAATAACACGGGGTTGGTTAAACTATTTTCGAATGGCAAGTATTCACGGCAAGTTAAAGGAACTGGACGGATGGTTACGAAACCGGATACGTTATTGCATTTGGTCTCGCCTCGGGCGAGAGAAAAAGCCGGAACGGAAACGCAAAAACCTGATTCGTTTGGGTGTTGACCCCGATCATGCTTACCAGTGGAGCCGGTCACGAATGGGGGGCTGGCGCATAGCGCAAAGTCCTATTTTGGTGACTACCATCACTTTGGAACGCCTGCGAAAAAGAGGTTATGAATCGTTGCTGTCGTATTACGAGAAAGTTGCTCTACGTCTTAATGAACCGTCTCGCCTCAGGCGAGATGGTGTGAGAGGTGCTCCGGTGGGCTTAACGGCTCACCGGCCATCTACTCGATTATGGTGCGTTTTTCTTTATGCCGTAATGGGATTTATTTGAATCTGTCCGCCAATTGCTCTTAAAACTTTCATAATAGTCTCAAATTGAGGTTTTGATCCGTCAGATAAAGCTTTGTATAAACTTGGTCTACTTAAACCAGTTTCTTGAGCAATTTTTGTCATGCCGATTGATTTTGCGATATGTCCGATTGCTGTTATAACATCAGAGTCGTTCCCTTCTGCTAATACTGCATTAAGATATTCTGCAATCATCTCATTATTATCCAAATAGTCTGCTATATCAAATCTTGAAGTTTCCATCTTACTTACTTTTTAATTCTTTTTAAAATCTCTTTTGCCTTTTCAATGTCTTGTTGTTGAGTGGATTTGTCACCTCCAACGAGTAGAATAATAATTTTCCCATCCAACTCCTTAAAGTAAATCCTATACCCTTTGGCATAGTCAATTTTTAATTCTCGAATCCCATTGCCAACAGGCTCACAGTCTCCAAAGTGTTCATCATTCTCAATCTTTTGGATGCGAAAAAGTATTTTGGCTTTAGCTCTTAAATCTTTAAGTTTTCTAAGCCATTTGTCAAATTCGTCTGTTTTCTCAATTATGTACATTCAAAATACTGTATTCATTCGGATACAAATCTACTCAATCATTTCTAAACATGAAAGAATTTGTTCTAATTTAAAATGGAAATTTTAAGCTACTAAAACACTCATGCAGTGTCCTTTAAAATGCACCATAACGGCTGGCGGTATACGCTGAACGGGGATTAATTACGATAAACTTAAAACGCTGAACGAAACTTTGCAAACAGATACCTTATCCAACGAGAACGGAAACCCCGTTTTGCGTATGACCGCGTCGTGTGTGCGCCCTGCATGAGCAGTAGCGCACCTGCTGAAAGCTATTGAAAAAGTTTAAAAATACAAATAAACTTTACATAACAACGTTTGGGCAGGTGTGTTTTTCCCAGAGGGTGTAAGTCCCTTCCCGATAGATCGGGACAAGTCATGCGCGGGGTCGTGTCCGAAGCATTAGCAAGTGGCAAGCTGGTTGTCGGCGACGACAGCAGTGAAGGTTATTTGTGATTGATTAAAGAACAAATACCGACGGCAAAATCCGGTACTGACGAACAGTGAATGTAGTGCAGTTTTGCGACAGCAAAACCAAATGTCCGGTGGACATTTGACGGAATGAAAAGCGAAGCGGTGTGATATGAGGCTGTAGAATGAGGATAAGCAAGCACAACTTGTCCCGCAAGGCGGGATCATTGCTCGTATCCACGTATCGAAAAGGAGAAAAGGGCAAATACCAACTGGTTGTGGAAGAGAAACGTTGGAAAACGTTAAAAATCAAACTAAAGGAGATAACCCGAAAAACCAAGCCCATGAGTTTTGACCAACGGATACAAAAGCTAAAAGAAGTACAACGGGGCTGGATCAACTATTTCAAATTCGCAAGCATATACAATAAGCTCAACGAACTGGACAGATGGTTACGAAACCGGATACGTTATTGCATTTGGTCTCGCCTCAGGCGAGAGAAGAAACCGGAGCGGAAGCGGAAAAACCTGATACGGCTTGGGGTAGATTTGGATCATGCTTACCAGTGGAGCCGGAGCAGGATGGGAGGCTGGGCAATAGCCCAAAGCCCGATTCTGAACACCACCATCACGGTAGCAAAACTCACTCAACGAGGTTATGAATCATTGCTAACCCATTATTACAAAGTAAGCCCATATTACCAAAGCTCACCTTTATTTCCCATTGTTTAACAGCCTGGCCCGGTTCGCCGGGAAACCGCCGTATACGAGACCCGTACGTACGGTGGTGTGAGAGGCGAACTGGCGGTCATCCGACCGTCAGCCGTCTACTCGATTGTATGCTGGGCTTTATTAGTTATCATTTAATTATCAATCATTTACAAACACTAATCCGCTCAATCGAAGTACTGCTGTTTCCGAAAAAAATAGTTTTTAGGGTCGGCAAAAAAGCGGTGGCAGACAGGCATGCTCTTTTGCAATTTTTGGTTGTGTTTGGCTTGTGCGAATTGCAAATGTGCTTGGCTGTGCGGGCTTGAATATTAATTTATAGTAATTTTATTCTTTTTTCTGATGTGATTTTTGCTGAATTACAACCTTTAATTCTAATTTTCTTAGTAACAATTAAATTCTCAATACTCCATTCCTCTTTCACATACGAAAACAAAGTACTATTAAAATCAGAAACTAATTCAGGAAAAGATATGATTGCATGTACATGTTGTTCTTCATCTATAATGCTCTTTGCTCTTAAGTAATCTACTGTGGACACAATTTGAGAAACCATTTTTTGGGGATAATTCTGGTCAGCTTTAATCCTAAATGCAGCATCTTCGTTATTTGCATATTTTGTTTCAATTGCGAGTATCCAAATTTTCTCATTCGAACCAGAAGGAAAAGCGATACACTCACATTGTTCTGATTGTACTCCTTTAGAAATTGGTAACGCATTTTCTCCAAATTTATCAAATATAACCTTTGTTTTGTTTTCATTAAAAAGGCAAACACTTTTTATTTTGTCTTGTGTAACACTAAAAATTTCAATCCCCCTGGTATTATCAATATTTTTCCAATCAACAACATGTATTTCAGTATAATCAACCTCTTCAAAAGAATGTCTGTTGATTGGTAAGGTTTTAAGTATTTTAGCCTTCATTCTTATTTTTTTAGGAATGTTAGCAAATCATAATACTCTTCCATTACATCATTCATAATACCATTGAAGTAATGTTTACTAACTGTGCCAGTCTCATTATTTTTTATCGGACGTATCGTTTTATCCTCTATTTCCCAAACAGAAACTAATTCAGGGTCTATCCATGAAAATTTACTTTGAAAAGTGTCAAGTTCGTCAGATGGAATATTATCTTTTACCAAACCTCCTAACATGCAATTGTTTAATGCATATAAAATATACGGACTATGTGTTGTCAATATCAATTGATGGTCTCTGTTTGTATCATTTACTTTGTTCAATATATGATAAATCAACTCCTTTTGAGTTTCAGGAAAGAGATTTTGTTCGGGTTCCTCAATTATTACATTCGATAAACCATAATCCGAAGAAATCCCTATTTCATTCCATATTTTCTCTTTGGTCTCCTTAAGTAATTTAGCATCTTGAGCACTATTCGATTTATGGGGAAAACTTTCTTCTTTTATAACCCATTCATAATCAGCCTTCATTGCATCAGGCAAATTACCCTTAATGTAGCTTTGCTCTGCTGATGAAGAAATCCTTCTTTGTTCATATAATTTAGTAAACATAAATTCACAAACAACAAGTAATGGGATTATTGATTGTTGACCACTAGAGGACTTTTGCAATAAAATATTCTTATTATTAGCTAAGGTAAGAACATCTTTTTTAGACTTGCTGTCATACTTATAGTTTACATCTATTGAACTTAAAGGACTTGAATACTTACCATTTATTGTAATTGTTTCTTTGAAACTTAACCAGTCCTTTAAAAAGTTTATGATGTTATCATAGCCTTCACTATACTTTTCAAGATTTGGTAATGCTGCTGCAAAATTTCTTTCCGCTGGTATATACTCAATCTTTAAATTCTTGTAAAGTTTAGCAGTTTTTTTCTTTTTAGAAAAAAAAGTTTTTTTGTCAGTGCCTTTAAATTTAATTGTAACCCATTGACTTTCATATGAAATTTCTGAATCATCAGTAAAGTAACCTTCATCCATTCTGTGAAATTCTAGTAAGCCACTATAAAAATCATATTCATCTCCAGTTAAAAGATAATTTTTCTCGCACCAGATACATTGACTGCATATTTTAGCAATAGTACTTTTACCACTGCTTTGTGGACCCATAAAGACATTGACTTTATTCAAATCAAACTCAGCTTTAGCTATTGGACCTATATTTCTAATTTTAATACTTGTCATATTAATTTTTTAGGATTGCAATCCCACTTTATATTATCCATTTATAAAAAACAAATGTAATTCTTTAAAATACAAACACGGAAAAAATCAACCAAAATTGCACTCTTTTGCAAATTTTGGTTTTTGGGTCAGCCTGTGCGATTTGCAAATGTGTGCAATGTGCGTTGGCTTCCCAAACTGTCCCGAAGGGCAGAAGCGGGTGGGCAAAGCTAATTTTTTCTTGCACTAAACTTCAATAAATAGATTTTTTCTGTCCGTATATTTTTTATTACTTAACAAAGTTCAATGTACTGCTGATTTCCAGCCTTGCATACAACGGTCGAGGCTATGCGACGTTGGAGAATGCGGAGCTGCGAACCTATCAACCGATAAGAACCTTGCCAGCGAGCGATGCACTTGGCATACCACTTAAACCCCAATGTTTTATGACCGCTTATGTGCGCCCTGCATGAGCAGTAGCGCACCTGCTGAAAGCTATTGAAAAAGTTTAAATATACAACTTTACATAACAGCGTTTGGGCAGGTGTATTTTCCCCAGAGGGTGTAAGTCCCTTCCCGATAGATCGGGGCAAGTCATGCGCGGAGTCGTGCCCGAAGCATTAGCAAGTGGCAAGCTGGTTGTCGGCGACGGCAGCAGTGAAGGTTATTTGTGATTGATTAAAGAACAAATACCAACGGCAAAATCCGGTACTGACGAACAGTGAATGTAGTGCAGTTTTGCGACAGCAAAACCAAATGTCCGGTGGACATTTGACGGAATGAAAAGCGAAGCGGTGTGATATGAGGCTGTAGAATGAGGATAAGCAAGCACAACTTGTCCCGCAAGGCGGGATCATTGCTCGTATCCACGTATCGCAAAGGGGAAAAGGGCAAATACCAACTGGTTGTGGAAGAGAAACGTTGGAAAACGTTAAAAACCAAGCTAAAGGAGATAACCCGAAAAACCACGCCGATGAGTTTCGACGAGCGCATCCAAAAGCTAAAAGAAGTACAACGGGGCTGGATCAACTATTTCAAATTCGCAAGCATATACAATAAGCTCAACGAACTGGACGGATGGATACGTAACCGGCTGAGGTACTGCATTTGGTCTCGCCTCAGGCGAGAGAAGAAACCGGAGCGGAAGCGGAAAAACCTGATACGGCTTGGGGTAGATTTGGATCATGCTTACCAGTGGAGCCGGAGCAGGATGGGTGGCTGGGCAATAGCCCAAAGCCCGATTCTGAACACCACCATCACGGTAGCAAAACTCACCCAACGAGGCTATGAATCATTACTGTCCCATTATTGCAAAGTAAGCCCACATTACCAAAGCTCGCCACTATTTCCCATTGTTTAACAGCCTGTCCCGGTTCGCCGGGAAACCGCCGTATACGTGCCTGAGAATTGAATGTCCGGTGGACATTTAATTCGAAAGGGAGGAGCGTAGCTCGCGTACGTACAGTGGTGTGAGAGGCTCTCCCAGTCGGCTAATTACCGGCTGGGCGGTCTACTCGACTAGGCGCTGGCATTAATTGGTATTTTGTTTAATCGTGTCATTAACTATTACATATCCAAGTTTTATAGCTTTATCAAGGTATTGTTGTGATCTTTTTGTGTCATTCTCATTCTCCAACAAACACTTTCCTAAAAAGTAATTTAACTCTGGATTCTTCTTAAATTTTGAATAAATATCCTCGAATATAGTTTGAGCCACTTTTTTATTACCACTCTTATATTCGATAAATCCTTTAAGCAAATCAACCTCTGGTCCTTTACGAATTTTACCAGTCTTGTATTTTATCTCCGCTGTATAAATATTATTTCGGGCCTCAGAAATACTATCAATGGAATAAAGTACCATACTTTTCCCATAGTAACCTTCTGGGTTGTTTGGAATAATCCTTTGTAGATGATCAAATGAAGTCAAAGCACGATAAATATCGTTACTTAAAAACGCTGCGTATCCACAATTTGTCCAAGCAGTTGCATTGGTGGAATCAATCATAATAGAATGAAGTCCAGAAGTAAAGGCATCTTTATAATGTCCCATTTTTCTGCAACAAACCGATAAGTTATCCCATGCATCGCAAAATAAAGAATCTTCACGAACTGCTTTTAAATAAAGATTCTTTGAACCCTCTAATCTGTTAGTACTTAGTCCCCAATTGGCTAAATTGAAATATTCCATAGCTTTTGGGTTTTTTGAGCCACATCTAATCGCTACATTAGTTGAGACTTGTCCAAAACACACTAAATCTAACATTATCAAAACAATTATTCCCAAATTTTTCATACGTGTCTACTTTAATATGCTTGCGCCTAATGGAAAATTGTAAGTTGTCGTTGCGGATTTCGAAGAGCGTCAGCGTCCGCAGGACGAAGACGGTCAAGAAAGGAGCAGAGACAACGCACACCACTGCACCCGCAATGCAATTTGCAATTTGTTGGCAACTGGTGTTATTTTTTACGTCAACTTATCTCTAATTTAACTTAGTGCATATAATATTTCTATACCGCCAAAAATTGCTATACCAATCTCAATAGATTTCTTTTGAACAGCTAATTCATGACTTTCTTCATTACGAATATCTTTGAGAAGCATACCGTTTTCGAAAGCTCTGGGTTTTATCCAATTACAATCTCTCGCATGCTCTAATAAAAAATGAAGCTTAGGTTGTTTTTTAAATGTCTGGTCGGTTACAACCTTTTCTTTTAGTTTTGTCTCGACAATTTTTGCCAAGTCTTTCACGGCTTTAGCTCCATCTCCTTGATTAACTAAGCGAATCACCGAGTCGATTTCGTAATGAACCGCTAGTTCTAAATTGTCAGTTTTTGATTTTAGCATTTGAAGTTCAGAAATTACATCAGGCGCAACATTCGACTGAGTTTCAAGATACTTCTCAAGTAATTCAAAGTAACCACGTTTTAGGTCTTCATTTTCTTTCGTCAGCTTGTTAACAATTTTACTCAGTCTATTGCTGCGTTCTCGTTCATCGACAAATAGCCAAACTAACAACAGAATGACCAACATGCAGACTATTATTACTATTGATTTTGGTTTCATATTTTTTTCTTTTGTGTCAATTATGTATTGAACACGTATGTTGCCGGTCTTTTTTTACACTTGTTGCCAACATCTGTATATCCACAGAGTTGTGGATATATTCGCATTAGCCCGAGTGGGCTGTGTCTGTTAAAACGCTGATTGTGTGAAATGTATCTAATTTGTGTTTCATTGTCGATAGTAATTAGGTTGAGTTTAAAAATGAATCGCTTTGAATTGAAAATCAGCTTCAAGCTTCGTAATCAAATTTATGATATTCACTTTAAAAATCAAATATATCCAACTGATTTTGTGCCCGATCTAAACCTTTTTTAGTAACCGGCGCGTAAACCCGGTTGTCAGCATTTTCAGTGCATAACAAAACAAGTTATTTTAGGGAAAGTCAATTGTCTTTACTGTAACATTCGATTTCTTCACCCTAATCATTGATTTCTTTGGTGTAATCATCAATTTCCTCACCTTAATCATCAATTTCTTTAGTGTAATCATCGATTTCTTCACTTTAATCATCAATTTCTTTACTGTAACATTCGATTTATTCACCTTAATCATCAATTTCTTTACTGTAATCATCAATTTCCTCACCTTAATTATTAATTTCTTCGGTGCAATCATCGACTTCTTCACCCTAATCGTCAATTTCTTTAGCGTAACATTCAATTTCTTCACCTTAATCATCAATTTCTTTAATGTAATCACAAGTTACCCGACAATAAATTGTGCCTGTAAGCCCAAACCGTTAGTCGCTTTAGTCGCCTTGGCCTTCGTATTAAAAACCCCCGATAATGACTAATCGTTACCAACAAACTGTTACCTTTGGTCGCGTAACCCGTGAAATCACAATTATGCACATCTTTTACACTCCTGATCTGAAAAGCTCGGTTTACACGCTCGACGAAACCGAATCGAAACATTGCGTGCGGGTACTGAGGCTCGAAAAAGGCGACGAGGTTACGCTGGTCGATGGTCGCGGCGGTTTTTTCCATGCCCGGATCGACGATCCCAACCCCAAGCGTTGCGTGGTAAAAGTGGTTCATTCGGAGTTGAATTACGGGCAGCGCAATTTCGGGGTTCATATAGCTATAGCCCCCACCAAAAACATCGAGCGCATTGAGTGGTTCCTCGAAAAAACTACCGAAATTGGCATAAACCGTGTTACGCCGCTACTTTGCCACCACTCCGAGCGTAAGGAAATTAAGTGCGACCGTCTGGAAAAAGTAATGGTATCGGCTATGAAACAATCGCTAAAAGCTTATCTGCCGCAATTGGACGAGTTAACCAAATTCGGCAAGTTCGTTCAGCAGCCTTTCGACGGACAGAAATTCATTGCTCATTGCGACAAGCAGCACCGCGAATTGTTGAAAAATGCCATTAAACCCAACGAAAATTACCTCGTTTTAATTGGTCCTGAAGGCGATTTCTCACCCGAAGAAATTAAAATGGCGCTTGATTCGGGTTTTGTTCCGGTAAGTTTGGGCGAAAGCCGCCTGCGTACCGAAACCGCCGGCGTTGTAGCCTGCCATACGTTTAATTTACTGAACGAATGACTTAACAAGGATGGTAGTGATATGGCGGACTAACGACACATCAGTGGTTTTCCTTCAGCCACGCCATTGGCATTAAATGCATCGATCCTGAACCAGTAGGCCTTGTTTTTATCGGGACAATGAATAGTAATCTTATTGGCTGAATTGCTTACCGGGTAGCTGTGAACAAGTTTATCCTTTTCGGTTCCGTAACGAATGTTGAATCCGGTGGTATTGGCCTGCTTTTTCCAGAAAAGCTTTACCAACTGCACATCGCGGTAATCGCGTATAACCTTAAATTCGGTAATTTTTCGGGGTTTACGTAACGAACCCAATCCAAATACGCGAAAATCCGACACCGCGAATGCTCCTTCAGGAACATTGTAGCTGGTAATTTTTAGGTACCGGGCCCGTACCGGAGTTTGCAATTCGTGGTAAACAGCTGTTTGAAACCATGTATTCCGGGTTTGATCAATTAGCTTTTTCCATGTTCGCCCGTTTTCAGAATATTCCATTAAGTACTGATAGGCCTTTACGCTATCGCTGACATTCGGTGTTATTTTATTCCGGTAGAAATTCATCTGCAAAGCGTTAACCGTACACTCCGAACCCAGATCGAGGCTTAACCATTCGCCTCTTTTTCCTGATTTGGCACTCCAGAATGTACTCAAATCATCGTCGGTTGCCAACACTTCGGGGAATGCTGATGTAGATGCCTGCACGGTAGCCTCGTCGGAGATCAGGGCCCATCCGGGATCGAGCTGGTCGAAATCGTTATTTTTGCTTTGGGGCATAACAATGGGGTAATCGCCAAAATCTGATTTGGCAAATAAATTCCCATCATCGTCGAACCCCGCCGGAAACAGCGCCAGTTTAGTAAGCTGGCTGTTTCCCGACTTTACCGAAACCGTCGAAATATACCACCAGTTACCATACTTGTCGGCAAAGGTCGATCCTTTGTTTGCGCCCGAAATATAACCTTCAGGAATAAATGCAATGGGGTTTATGCCGGCAAAAATAAATGGTCCCATCGGACTGTCGGATACATAAACCATGTCGCTGTAATTACTGAATCCCTTATTGAGCTCGGCGCGCTGGTAATAATATTTACCATTGTATTTACACATCCACGAACCTAACGCATTTATCGTATTGGCAGCGTTACTTTGAGCCTTTTTCAGTGATGAATTGTCTGGCTTTACAAGCTGACAAACAATGGGCGACCCAAGCGGATTTAACTGGTTTTTAGGGTCAAGCTCGCGAAACATCACCCCGTTGTGATTGGAGCATCCGTAATAACAATAAACCCTTCCATCGGTATCGGTAAACACGGCAAAGTCGGCAATTAGGGCCAGCAATGCCGAGTTGGCATACTCTTCCCATTTTCCGCTTCCCGGATTGCTGGTTCGGTAAACAGTACCTGTGTTTGAAGCAAAAAAATACAACCAATCGCCAATAACCGTGGCGGTTATTTCTTTTTTGTCCAGAGGAAGGTCCGAGCCAGGGATAAATGTCCATGAACGTAAATCGCCCGAACTCCAGTAACCACGCGCATTGGAAGCAAACAAATAGTAATTGTCTTTATACAAAACCACGGTTGGATCGCTTAACGATTCGTTGTTCGATGATTGGGCTGTAAATTGCTGTCCTAGAATTAACGGGTTACAATATGTTTGTCCTGAAACTGGTAATACATGAATCAAGAGACCCAATAACCCCATCAGTCCAGTTATTGACAGCGCTTTTCCCATACACAGCTATATTAAAGCAAGTTTGGTATAAAAATAATCCGATTTTTTGGATTACACGAATCCTGAAATACAAAGTCAGGGAAATCGCTTTTAAAAAATGTGCTGGGATTATTGAAAGAAAAGAATTGCTATTTTTCAAGTACTCACCCCGTCGCACCTGCTGTACGCCCCCCCTCTCTCGCGAGAGAGGGGGGGCGTACAGCAGGTGCGACGGGGTGAGTTCCTGAATATAAAAAAATAAAGGTTGGCCTCATATAATGTTAAAAGCGATTTCCCTGAATACAAAGTAGGCCAGCTATTGTTTTTTTGTATCTATCAATAACGAAAAGGTGTTTTCTGACGACGCCATGCAATTATTCTCCTGAACAGTTACCCCAATGCCTGTTCAATATCGGCAATCAAATCCTCAGCTCCTTCAATTCCTACTGAAAGCCGCATCATTCCCGGCCTGATGTTCATTTTTAACCGTTCTTCAGCCGGAATATCGCAATAGATGGTCGAGTACGGATGAATAATCAGCGACTTATTATCGTTCAGGTTGGTTGCACGGCGAATGATTTTTAGTCGATCCATAAATGAAAAGCAAGCCGCCTGGTCTTCCAGGTCAAAAGTCATTACCGATCCGGGTACACCGGCAAATTGCTTTAGCGCCAGCTCATAAAAAGGCGAATTCTTCAATCCAGGGTAATCTACCCGTTTAACCTGCGGAAGTTTTTCGAGCGCTTCGCCCAGTTTCAGGCAATTTTGATAGCACCGCTCTACCCGAAGTTCAAGAATATCGAGCCCGGCAATCATGTAATTGGCAGTATGGGCAGTCATAGGCATTCCAAAGTTGCGGTAGTAATTTTTTCGAAGGCGTGCAACAAAAGCATCTTTGCCAAACTTTTTAGCAAATTCGGCACAATTTGGATTTTTCTTCCAGTCGTACAACCCGTTATCAATAACCACTCCGCCAAAAGCGGCAGCCCCGCCCGATATAAATTTGGTGGCCGACATCACTTCTACATGTACACCCAGCGATTTCGAATTAAAAACAACTGGCGGAGTAATGGTCGAGTCGCAAATCAGTAAAATACCGTGTTCATTTGCAATTTCTGCCAGCAAGCTCAAATCGGCAATTTCGAGCTGTGGGTTGGTCACTGTTTCAAGGTAAATGGCCCTTGTATTTTCGTCAATCAGCGATTCAACCAGCCCGGTTTGGGTCGTGTCAACAAACCGTGTTTCAACGCCGTAAGCCGACAAGCTTTGCTCGAACAGCGAAAGCGTGTGGCCAAACAAATGACGGCCCGAAATAATGTTGTCGCCTTGTTTGCACACAGCAAGCATGGCCGACGAAATAGCTGCCATGCCCGAAGTTACCGCCAAAACATGATGAGCGCCGGTTAATACGCGCATTTTAGTTTCGAAATATTCAACGGTTGGGTTACTGGTGCGCGAATAAACATGAGCCGGATATTCTCCACGGAAATTGGCTGCAATTTGTTCCGAATTTTCAAAATCAAACGCTACCGATTCGTAAACGGGAAACGCAAGTGCACGATGCGGGTCTTTCTTCGGGAAGGATATGTTGAGCGAACGGGTTGTGAAGTTTTTCATTTTCAAACGAGTATTAAGTCATAAACTATATTTATGGCCACAAGGTTTTCTTATACCTGCAAATGTGCTAAATAAATCAGAAAAAAGACATTCGCTTACCTACAAATACGAACGACCAATCCTGAATTAAAGTTTACGGAATATTTCGTCGATATTATTAACTCACAGGTAGGGTAAAAGTTGACAGACTCGGATATTCAACAAAATTTAATTGTTATGCGGAATCATAATAATATTTTGTTGTTGACAGGTTTGTTTTTATTTGCGCTGTTCTCATGTCAGAAAGATTCTGATTTGGAGAGCGAAGAAGAACAAGTTGACAATAGCCAGTCGACTGTCGACGAAACATTATCATCAAACAGCGATGATCATGAAACTTCTGCCGATTATGTATGGGACAATTCAGGAGTAATACCGGTTGTTTTAAACGGTTCTTCAATAACTGTAAGCTCAAGTGGCGCAACGGCAAGTGGAAGTAAGTTAACCATTACATCAGCAGGTAACTATAGTTTCAGCGGTTCGCTTACCGACGGGCAGATTGTTGTAAACACAACCGATGCTGCAACAGTGCGTTTAATCCTGAATGGTGCAACAATTCACAGTTCGACAAGTGCGCCAGTTTATATCAAGAGCTCTGCTAAAACAGTAATTGTACTGGCCGACAATACAACAAATAAACTCTCTGACGGAACAACTTATACCTATGATGTGGTTGCCGACGAAGAGCCTAATGCAACGATATTCAGTAAATCAAACCTTAGCATTTTCGGAAGCGGTTCGCTTACTATCGAAAGTAATTTCAACGATGCCATAAACACCAAAGACGGGTTAGTTATTAAAAGCGGTACACTTAATATTACTTCAGCTGACGACGGAATCAGGGGAAAAGATTATGTGGTTGTCCGCGATGGGAACATTACTATAAACAGTAAGGGCGACGGAATAAAGTCGGACAACGACGAAAATACCGGCAAAGGTTATGTACTGATTGAGAAGGGGACCTTTGCATTTACCACCGGAGGTGATGGTATCCAGACTGAGACCGATGTATTAATCGACGCAGGCAAATTTACTTTGACAACCGCAGGTGGAAGCAGCCAGACTATTGCAAGTACTTTATCGGCAAAAGCTATTAAAGGAGGTGCAAGCGTGATAATCGACGATGGAACTTTTACAATTAATTCGGCTGACGATGCTTTGCATTCGAACGGGAGTATTGCAGTTAATGGAGGAACTTTTACCATTGCTACCGGCGACGATGCTGTTCATGCTGATACGGCACTTGGGGTTAGCGGAGGTAATATCTTAATTACAAAGTGTTACGAAGGTCTGGAAAGTAAAACGATCATTATTAATAAGGGCGAAATACGCCTCACTGCCAGCGACGATGGCATCAACGGTTCGGATGGAACCAGTTCAACTACCGGAGGTGGAATGGGTGGATTTCCTGGTCAGGGTGGCGGTGGAATGTCGTCGGGAAATGCTTACTTCTACATGAACGGAGGTTATGTTTTTGTAAATGCCGGGGGCGATGGTGTAGATATTAACGGATCGTGCGAAATGAATGGCGGGACGTTAATTGTAAATGGCCCTACCGATAATGGCAATGGTCCGCTCGATTATGATGGCACATTCAAAATTACTGGTGGTACATTATTGGCTGTTGGAAGTTCGGGAATGGCCCAGGCTCCCGGATCAAGCTCATCTCAGTATTCCATTTTATTAAACCTGAGTTCGGCAAAAACGGCAGGTACTTTGGTCCATTTCCAAACCAGCGATAGCAAAGAACTGTTCACCTTTGCCCCGGCTAAGAAATACCAGTCAATAGTTTATTCTTCATCTTCTATTTCAAACGGAACATCAGTGGATGTGTATTTCGGAGGTTCATCAACGGGTACGGTTAGTGACGGAATGTATACCGATGGTACTTATTCAGGTGGAACAAAGTACACCACCATATCAGTTTCAGGAATAACAACAACAGTAACGCGATGATAATTAGGTTCATGTTTCTTCGGTTTAGCTTTTGATTCACGAAAACGTCAGGTTTTTCAAAAAGCTGAGTTAAACCATTCATTATTTTTATCTTTGGACAAAAGTTAGAATTGAGATCGGTAGCCTGCACGTAGGTACCGATCTCTTGTTTAACTGCAAGCTTTACTTTTATTGAAGATGAAAATTGTTTTTTTTATAATGATATTCTTGCCATTACTGGCTTTTTCGCAAGCTAAATCGGTAAAGATTGCTGTAATGAAATACAATGGCGGTGGCGACTGGTATTCGAACCCAACCTCGGTTCCAAACCTGATTGCTTTTTGCAACGATAACCTGAAGACCAATATAGACCCGGAACCTGGCACTGTTGAACCCGGAAGCCCGGAATTGTTCAATTACGCTTATGTCGATTTAACCGGGCACGGCAATGTGTTTTTCTCGGAAAGCGAAGCAGCTAATTTGCGTAAATACCTCGAAGGCGGCGGTTTTTTGCAAATTTCAGATAACTATGGCATCGATCAGTTTATCCGCCGCGAAATGAAAAAGGTTTTTCCTGAACTGGATTTTGTTGAACTTCCTTTTAGTCATCCCATTTACCATCAGAAATACCAGTTCCCGAACGGTTTGCCTAAAATTCACGAGCACGACAACAAACCGGCGCAAGGATTCGGGCTGATTTACAAAGGCCGTCTGCTGTGCTTTTACAATTACGAGTGCGACCTTGGCGATGGCTGGGAAGACCGTTCGGTGCACAACGACCCCGAAGATGTTCGCCAACAAGCGCTTCAGATGGGGGCGAACATCATTTCGTTTGTGTTCAACCAGTAACGCCAAACAGATAGCTTTACTATTCTATGCTAGAGCTTCTTTGATAAAGGAATTCAGGATCGAGATCGGCTTCGTTGTCCCACTCAATTGTGTCAAAACTGGTTTTCACAGTTTTAAAAAGCTTTATATCTTTCAATTCCCGAAAAATTCCCAAATCAAGATATGGTTTCATGTCAAATTGCCTTTTTCCCCTATTATCAAAGGTTAATAATAAAAGGTAATTATCCTGTGCTTTTACACCAGGGAAATCGCTTTTAAAAGTTTCAACAGGAAAGCGACTTGAGCTTGTGTGCCGTCAGGCACAAAATGTGGGTAGAATGAGAATCCGTTAGGTATTTCGTCCCGTACGGGACGAGATTCAAACCCGGCTATATTGTTCTACCCACATCAAATGCCTAATGGCATTTCTAAAAGCGATTTCCTTGGCTTTTACACTTTTTACTGCTAAATACATTTTTATTATTGTAGGGGTTCAATCCGAAACGGTTTCTCTCCATTTTGGCATAATTCCCAATCTGCCAGTAATTCATCACGTCTAATACAAGATGTCGCAACTACGTTGCTCTGTGTTTTTGTCAGATGCCATTGTACTACAAATATTTAGCAATCGTATTGCTGTGAAGTTAGCAGCGTAGCTGTTTAATCTTTGTAGAAAAATGGCAAGACGAAAATGTAAGCCACATAGTGGTGTGATCTCCCGAAATGCCTTAAAATTATTAGGTTACGGATAACTATGAAAATTTTAACCAGACACTAATGTTAATTTTTATTCAAAGATACTAATCTTGATTAGTAGTTCAATTGTTTTAATCTGATTGATAATTTAATCCTTATTTTTGGTTTTCCTTGATTTCTATTTAGATTATATGATGAATACATTGAAACGTTTATTCCCGGTTGTTTTTATTGTTTTATCAATTTCACTTGTAGCTCAGCCCGTTAAAAAAACGAAGGAACAAGCCAGACACGATTCGTCGTACGATTTCAAGACGATGTCGCCAACCGATAATCCCAATCTTTTGCCATACAATCGCTGGATTTCGCCAGCCGGAACCCAGGTTTACTTTGGCAATCCGTCGCAGGAAAACCACGCTATGGATGTTGCTCTTTCGCCCGATGGCCAATGGGTGGCTGTAGAAGGACGATACGAAGTGGTCGTTCTTTCTGCCGAAACCGGCAAGCTGGAGGCCAATCTTCCGCTGGCTGGTTTGGTTGAAAAGCAAAGCCTGATGAATACCTTCTCTGGAATTTGCTGGCTTCAGGAAAATAATCAGTACAAAATCTTTTGGGGAGCGGTTGGTAATAAAGGCGCTTCGTTCGTGCTTTCGGCTTCCTGGGATGGAAAGAAATTGGCTGGAGCTGACCCAATTCTTTTTGAGAAGGAAGAGCCTGCTGAGACAGCCTTGGTGAATGAGGTTCTGGCTCAAAAAGAAGCTGGAAAGAACTTTTTGTATGTGGTTTTGAACGGCACCAATAAAGTGGTGAAGTACGATTTATTAGCCAAAACTACCATTTGGAAAAGCGCGGTTGGCGTAGCTCCGTTTGGAATAACCAAAGCCAACGGAAAACTGTATGTCACCAACTGGGCCGGCGCTGTTCCCGAAAAATCGGATGTAAATGTAGCAGGAGTTCCCTGGGGAAGCGCCAAAGTCGATCTGCGTACAGGTGCAACCCGCGAAGGAACCGTTTCAGTTCTCGATCCTGCAACCGGTAAAGTGTTGAAAGAAATTGTAGTCGGCCTTCACCCCAACGACATTATTGCCAGCGCCGATGGCAAGACCGTTTTCGTATCCAATGCCAATAGCGACAATGTAAGTGTAATTTCTGCTGAGAAAGACGCGGTTGTTGAAACCATTTCGGTCCGTTTGAGTCCTGACAAAAATTCGTTCTGGGGCGATTCGCCAAACGGGCTTGGATTATCAAAAGACGGCAAAACTTTGTATGTTGCCAATGGAATGGACAATGCATTGGCTGTTGTTGAACTTGGGCAAAAAGCTGGTGGAAATCCTTCCAAAGAAACCAGTAAAGTGGAAGGTTTTATTCCTACTGAAGCTTATCCCGGAGCAGTAATTGAGACTGTGAATAAAAAGCTGTTTGTTGCCAATATAGAAGCCGAAAGCGCCAAGATTCCAACGCAGGCTCAGGGTTCATTGAAGCAATCGTATAATTCGCACAAGCAAACCGCTTCGGTATCTGTAATTCCGGTTCCGAACGAAAAACAACTGAAAGAATACACCAAAACCGTTGTGCAATCGAACCAGCTTTTCCGACTGGCCTTGCTCGAAAGAATGCCGCGAAAAAATGTTGCTCCGGTTTGTGTGCCCGAGCGCATTGGCGAACCATCGGTATTTAAGCACGTGCTTTACATTATCAAGGAAAACCGCACTTACGATCAGATTTTGGGCGATGTGAAAAAAGGCGACGGCGACTCAACACTCACTGTCTTCGGGAAACAAATTACGCCAAACACACATGCTCTGGTCGATCAGTTTATGCTGCTCGATAATTTTTATGTCTCCGGGAAATGCTCGGCAGAAGGCCATCAGTGGACTGATGCTTCGATTGTAACCGACTATGTTGAAAAAGATGTTCGCGCCTGGATTCGCAGCTATCCGCATGTTCAGGAAGACGCTTTGGTTTATACTCCAACCGGTTTTATTTGGGACAACGCCGTAAAACATGGCAAAAATGTTCGCATTTACGGCGAAGCTTCTACGCCACAATACGACGAGAAGCACACCTGGACGAGCATTTACCAGACTTTCCTGAAAAATGAGAGATTCGAATTTACCAATCATACTACAATCAAACCGGTCGAGGCCATTCTGAGTCCAACTTATCCGTCGTATGACGATCATCGTATTGCTGACGCCTTGCGTGCTAAAGCATTTATTGATGAGTTGAAGAATTACGAAGCGATGGATGGCGATCAGCTACCTGAGTTAATGGTTATGGCCTTGCCTTGTGATCATACCGGCGGCACTCGTCCGGGTCTTCCAACGCCACGTGCCATGGTTGCCGACAACGATCTGGCGCTGGGGCAAATTATCGAAGCACTGAGCAAAAGCCGCTTCTGGAAAAATACGGTGGTTTTTGTTACTGAAGACGATTCGCAATCGGGTTGGGACCATGTTTCGGCCTACCGGACTGTGGGTATGGTAATTAGTCCGTATTCGCGCACAGGCGCTGTGATGCGTACCAATTACAACCAGCCGTCGATGGTCCGCACCATCGAGCAAATTTTAGGAATGCAGCCGATGAACATCATGGACGCCACGGCCAAGCCCATGTTCGATTGTTTCGTTTCAACACCCGATTTCACGCCTTACCTGGCGCTGAAAAATCAAATTCCGCTTGATGAAATGAACCCGCCGCTCTCAGCATTGAAAGGCGAAGCGTTGCATTGGGCAAAGAAAAGTATGGAACCGCAATTCGATGGTATCGATTCGGGAGACGATCAGCTTTTCAACCGCATTGTTTGGTACTCGATGAAGGAAAAGTCGCGATATCCAAAGCGCTTCAGCGGAAGAGATAACGATGATTGAAAATTGGAGTTGTAGTCTTTTATCGGAAAACAAAAGACATCTGGAGCCTGTTAACCGCGTAGTTTGGATCTTCTTTTTTTGGATTCCATTTCATCTTTTGCCAGTAAAACTCTGTTGATGTGCACTTTATCGGTTAACCGGTTTTTTATGATCTCGCAATACTCTGTGTCCAGTTCTGTTCCAAGCCATTTGCGCTTGTAAGCTTCGGCAACTGCAAAAGTTGTTCCGGAACCTCCAAATGGGTCGAGAATTAAGCTGTCTGGATTTGATGATGATAGGATAATTTTACGCAATAACTCCACTGGCTTTTGAGTAAGGTGACTTGTTCTTTCCCATGATCCATTCGAAATTGTTGGTATTTCGAATACATCTTTCGGCTTGGCACCCAACGGATTAGGAGCCCATTCGTAATTGGTTATTTTTCCATTGGCAAATTGCGAAGTTTCAGCTTGTCCTCTCTCTGGATATTTGAGCGTGTGTTCGTTATATGGAATCCTTACTTCGTCAATGTTAAAAATAAAGTCTTTGCTTTTACGCAGATGCAGAATACTTTCGTGCGAACGACCCCAGTCGTTTCCCAGGTTTCCCTTGTTCCGGTAAAACCAGACTAACCATTTACAACCCTGAAAAAGATTGGATGTTCCCCATTTTAAATCGGCCAGGATTTCGGAAAAACCACAGATGTACAATGATCCAGTTCTCTTCAAAACCCGATGAGCTTCTTTTATCCACATCATGCTCCATTCAACGTATTTTTTCTGAGAAGAGAATGTGTCCCACTCAGCTTTTTTAATGTTATACGGAGGATCAGCAAAGATCAGGTCAACCGACTCATTTTCCAATGTTTTTAGAAATTCTATGGCATCAACTTGATAAAGTTTTCCAAATTCGGTTTCAAAATATGGAGCTGTTTCAAACTTAAATAAATCTTGATTATAAGATTTTGGTTCGCGTTGTAACTCTTCGGCCATTGATATAACTGTATTTTCAGGATAAACCCTGTAATTGTTTATTGGGTGCCTAATGCTTGTAAACTTTTTTGATTTATCCCATCTGCGTAAGGTCTCTCTACTTATTCCCAGTATTTTAGCTGCTTCTCCAACTTTAATGTATTTCTCCATAGTTCAACGAAAACCTTGCACAAGGTTACACAGTAAATATACCATAGATTTTAAAATTTATGGTTGCATAATGCGCAAGTGATTTGATTAATAACAGTTGACCATCTCCCGTTTTTAGTTTTCAAAAATTAAAGAAAGGCATAACTGTCCGTCATTAGGAGATGTATCTGCTTGAGGAAGGAAAGCCTTCGGGGTCATATTTGCCAGCAAGACTTTTATTATCGTGCTGATTTTGTAGTAAATGAAATTGCATAGTTCGTACATGCGTTCTTTGTTCAGAGTTTTTACCCCACTTTCAAGCAACAGCCTTGTGTGCAGGGATGAAAGCGATGAGTAAATGATGCTCATAGCTATGGTCAGTATAGCCAGCATGCTTTGTAGCCCTTCGAATGTTTTGACCTGGATGTCTTCCAGGTTGTAACATTCTTTAATATGCCGGTGGTACTCTTCAATTTTCCACCTGAAACCGTATGCAGTAAATGCCTCTTTGATTACTTCAACGATGCTTTCTTTTGGGGAACGTGTCAGTAGCCAGCAATAGCCGCCGTTGATCCTTTTGGTGACAACAAGCCAGAGATCATGCACCTTGCCCTTGATCTTATATTGAACCTTTATTGCCCCGCATTGATAGACCAACTGGTACTTCTTGCTCTTCTGTATCCTTGTAGCTGTTAATTTCATGAATAACGGGACTTTTCGGCTGATCTTGTTCACAGCCACTTCTTCGCCTTTGTAAATCAGCTTGGTCGTTTTCTTTAGGCGCAGGTTGAAATTGACTTCATTGGCAATAATGAAATCTCTACAGATGGGGCGGTCCATGCCACGGTCAAATATTTTGGTGACATCTTTATCAATGATGGAGTCTATTTCCCTCATGGCTTCCAAAACCTCTTTGTTCTCGCTTTTTGCGCCATGGTCAAAACTGTAAAGCTTATTGTACAGTGGGGTCATTTCCCGGTCTTTGCCAAAGTGGACAACGTTCATCAGCCAATATCCAAGGCCTACAGATCCTTTGTCTCCATCTTTTACATAGTCCAGACCTTCCATCATTTTGGCGTATTTCTTTTGGATATCAGAGCCATCAAACAGGATGTAGTCTCCATGACAGATTTTGCTTTTTACACTGTTCATATGTCCCCTGAATAACTTCATGAAAAAATCTTTCTTGTTATAATGGTTCCTAAAGCGCTTTGTTGTTTGGCTCAACGAGATCGTATCGCAAATGCCTGTGGCTATTTTATTGACCAATACGGTACCCGACTTTAGTATTCCTGTGGTCATTTCCCGGACACATCTAGCTTCCGGTTTTGTTAATTGACACTCAAGTTTGAGAAAATAGCGACTAATCTTGTTCTGTACCTGTTTTGTTAATACTTTTGACATGAGCTGGTTTTTAAGGTTGTTTGCTTTTGTTTGCACAATAAAAATAACCTTTTTAAACCAGCTTTCCTCATACATAAACATCTTTAAACCCCCGATATGACTGGATTGCAGAACTTCTTCAACCCAATTTTCGGGAGAGGGTCAAATATTTGATTAATAACAGTAATTTTTGAACAATACTTTTCCCAAAGTATGCTGTAATGTTACTGTTTGATAATCATCAATGCTAAATGATTATTGCATCAAACTGCTTATTCAAAATTCTTTGTACTTTTGGTTCGTTTTTTAGAGTAATTTTCATGAGCGAGGGAGGATTTAATAGTCTGGTTTATTCAAAAAATGTAATTGAATTTATAACTGTTGCTAACGAATATTGCAGTTTCCTGGAAAGGGCAGAAGAAATGGAATCAGCCGTTTTTCTGGGAAGCTTACAAAAATTACTTCCACTTCTATATCTTAAAGCAAGTTTAATTCCGAAGTTTGAGTTTGAACCTGAAGACGATCTTGAAAAATATGTAACCGAGGTCGAATATAATGTCATTCAACAAAATGTAGCAATCCATACTGGTGCCGGCGACGATTACCAGGAAGTATTTCTTCCGGGAATGCAATTTAGTGAATCGGCTCTTACATCGAGTATTGCAGAGAATATTTCAGATATTTATCAAGATATTAAGGATTTGGTGATGTCGTTTCGTACCCTTAACGAGGAGGTGATGGAGCAGGCTCTTTGGGAGTGTCAGCAAAATTTTGCCAGTGTATGGGGCCAAAAACTGGTGAATTGCTTAAGGGCATTGCATAACCTGATTTACACCGAAGATAATTTAGATGATAAATCTGTTCAGAATAAAAAGCAGGAAAGAAAAGGGAAAAGTAATGACAGAACCCCCGATTGGCTGAACGATCGGTTTTCTTATCAGGGAGAATAAATAATGTACAGGGAAAGTATTGATAAAGAGGAATTGGCTGAATTGCCACTTATTCAGTTTGAAGGAAAGATTAGTTTGGTAGAGACAAAAGAAGATTATTTTGCAGCATTGGAGTATTTATCAAAGCAGCAAATGCTTGGTTTTGACACAGAAACGAAGCCTGCATTTAAAAAGGGTGTTATAAATGAAGTTGCTTTGCTTCAGCTTGCTACAAATGAGAGGGCGTTTTTGTTTCGCCTGAATAAAATGGGGTTACCCAATGGATTGAAAGGAATTCTTGAAAATCCTGGAATTTTGAAAATTGGAGTTGCTATTCGCGACGATATTAAGGGTTTACAAAAGCTGAATAGTTTTAAACCAGGTGGTTTTGTCGAACTTCAACAGCACGTGAAGGATTTTGGAATACAGGATTTCAGCCTGAAAAAATTATCTGCAATTGTACTTGGCTATCGCATTTCAAAAGCTCAACGTATTACCAATTGGGAAGCTCCCGATTTGACTGAAGCTCAGCAAATTTACGCAGCCACCGATGCCTGGGTATCGCATCGTATATTCGAATCACTAAGCAGTCAATAAAATTTTATGTCGCAACAATATAGCCGGGTTATTCTGAAATCCGGGAAAGAACAATCGCTTCAGCGTTTCCATCCGTGGATTTTTTCAGGAGCAATCAAAGAAATTAAGGGAAGAGTTGAAGAAGGAGATGTAGTGGAAGTAGTTTCCAATCAAAACCAATTTCTTGCTTATGGCCACGTTCAGCCCGGATCGATTGCGGTGCGTGTGTTTTCGTTCGAGCAGGTAGAACCCAATTATGCCTTCTGGAAAAGTAAACTCGAAAAAGCCTTTGATGTTCGCGTAAAACTTGGACTGGTAGATAACCCTGAAACCAATGTCTTCCGTCTGGTTCATGGTGAAGGCGATGGTTTACCGGATTGATTATCGACTTTTACAATGGAACTGCTGTAATGCAGGCACACTCGGCAGGGATGTTCCTGATTCGAGAAACCTTAGCCAAAGCACTAAAAGAAGTGATGGGCGATCGGCTGGTTGCGGTGTACGACAAGAGCGAAAAAACCGTGCCCTTTAAAGCCGGATTGGATGCCAAAGATGGCTACCTGCTTGGAAAATCGGAGATTTTCGAGGTTCAGGAATACGGCAATCGCTTTAAAGTTGACTGGGTGGAAGGGCAGAAAACAGGTTTTTTTGTCGATCAGCGCGAAAACCGCCGTCTGGTGCAGGAATACTCGCACAACCGCAATGTTTTAAATATGTTTTGCTATTCGGGCGGGTTCTCGTTTTATGCCATGCGTGGCGGCGCCAAACTGGTGCATTCGGTCGATGCTTCGGCAAAAGCCATTGAACTAACCAATGTAAATGTGCAGCTCAATTTCCCCGACGATAAGCGCCATGAAGCTTTTGTTGACGATGCTTTTGATTTTATGGATAAAAATAAAGACAGATATGATCTGATAATTCTCGATCCGCCGGCATTTGCCAAACATATCGGCGCTTTGCCGCAAGCTTTAAAAGGCTACAAACGCCTTAACCTAAAAGCTTTTCAGCAGATTGCCCCGGGCGGAATCCTGTTCACATTCAGTTGCTCGCAGGTGGTTGGAAAAGATAAATTTCGCGAAGCTGTGTTCTCAGCGGCTGCCATTTCAGGACGAAAAGTGCGCATTTTGAACCAACTTGTTCAACCTGCTGATCATCCGGTTGACATGTACCATCCCGAAGGCGAATACCTGAAAGGATTGGTTTTGTACGTGGAGTAGCCTGCTCGTGAAAGACAATAGCACCACCCCACCGGGAGCTATGCCATTTCATAATTCGATATTCGGCTACTGATTCAGGAGTTCGAGTGGATAAAATGAATTCAGCGATTTGTCCTGAAAGTTTCACATGACTTACCTCTCCAAGCTGTTTTCAGAAACAATACATTCGTTGTTGTTCCATTTCATAAGCAGCATTTTCAGGCTAAAGGTTTATGAAAAGTAAAAAATGATTACACTTTTATAGTAAGTGTTTGTGTGTAAAGTTTTGATTGTCAACTGATTCGTTGTTTGTAAAGGGGTGGTGCATTGGCTCGTTTCTGTTTCTTTTTAATGAGCCTCTCTTGTCCAATTTCCTGAATAAGTGCTTTTTTTGATGGAGATTCTGAAGTTTTATAACTTTTTTTTGAAAAACATTGCCGCAATTTGTTATCTGATTCGTCAATATACTTAAACATGCGCACTGAATGATTTTTTCCAGACAAAATACAGCTAACCATCTATTTCCCGAAGACTCTTTGGCAATGCTTCGCCGCATCATTTTACTGGCGTTGCCGGTTATCGGGTCGTCGTTTATGACAATGGCCTACAATTTCATTAACATGATTTTTGTGGGGCGTTTAGGGAGCGATGCCGTTGCAGCTGTGGGTTCTGCCAGTTTTTTTATGCACATGGCCTGGGGTTTGTCTGCCTTGCTGACGGTTGGTACAGGCATAAAAGTATCGCACGCTATTGGCGCCGGAAACTCAAGCTTGTCGAAAGATTATGTACATAGCGGTATTTTGACCCTCATATTGCTTTCGCTGATTTATTATACCGTGCTTTTCGTTGGCAAATCGGAATTGATTGGGCTGATTAAACTGAACAACCCGGCCATTGAGAGAGCGGCCAGTGGTTTCCTGATTTTGGTTGGATTGGCCATGCCTTTTACTTTTCAGAACCTGTTTTTCACCAGCGTTTTTATTGGAGCCGGCGACAGCAAATCGCCTTTCCGAATTAATGCCACAGCTTTGGCGACCAATATTTTGCTCGATTACCTGTTGATTTTCCAGGCCGGATTGGGAATTAAAGGCGCTGCTATCGGAACCATTGTTGCGCAAGGGCTCGGTACTTTGCTGTTTTATAGCCGGTTGCGTAATTCGGCGAGTTTAAATCCGGTATTAGGAACGTTTAAATGGTCGCTGCTTTGTGAAATTATAGGGATGGGAGTCAGTCCAACAGTGCAACGGGTGTCGTTTACTATTGTGGCTATTTTCATGGCCCGAATCATAAGTGCCTGGGGACCAACGGCAATAGCAGTGCAAAAAATTGGTATTCAAGTCGAAGCCATTTCGTACATGACTGCCGGTGGATTTTTATCGGCGCTTTCAACTATCTCAGGAATAGCTTATGGTGCAGGCGACTACCGCAAACAAGGTCAGGCTTTTCGCTCGGGAATGCTTATTGCCTTTGTGTTGGGCACAGCAACTTCTGTACTGATCATTGTATTTGCCAAGCCGTTGTTTTCCATATTCCTGAACGATCAGGTTAGTCTGAAAATGGGAGAGGAGTACCTTGTTATTCTGGGCTACTCTCAGTTGTTTATGGTGCTCGAACTGGTATCAACAGGTGCGTTCTTCGGCTGGGGAAAAACCAATATTCCGGCAATAATCGGCATCGCTTTTACGGTGCTGCGCATCCCAATGGCGCTATTATTTATTCGGTTCTGGAAGAACGAACTGTCATCCGTTTGGTGGAGCATTAGCATAAGCAGTATCCTGAAAGGAACAATTCTTTCGGTATTGTTTGTCGTTCTTTTTAAAGCATTTATCAGGAAACAAAAAGGTGAGAACCGCATAGACACATAGAACACAATAGAAAAACTATGTGCACTATGTGGTTAAAATAAAATATATGGAACAATTTGTACTTAACTCAATCAAAGGCAATATTTGGCTGGAAGGTTTGTTTGGTCTCGAAAAGGAAAATCTGCGTGTCGACAAAACCGGAAACCTTGCATTGACGCCACATCCGGTGGTTTTTGGCAATAAACTGAAGCATCCGTTTATTACCACCGATTTTTCTGAAAGCCAGGTGGAAATGATTACACCGCCATTGCCAGACGTTGCGCAGGCGGTCGGTTTCCTGGAAACAATTCATGATATTGTGAGTCTTGAATTAGTTGATGAGTTGCTTTGGCCGCAAAGCATTCCGCCCATTTTGCCTGCTGATCAGCAGATACCGATTGCCAGTTACGACGACGATGGTCGTGAAGCCCGTGAATACCGCGAGTTCCTGGCGCAAAAATATGGCCCGAAAAACCAATTGTTCTCCGGAATTCACTTTAATTTTTCGTTTAGCGAAAAACTGCTCGAAATGCTTTACCTGAAAGCAAATCCGGCAATTTTGTTTGACGATTTTAAAGATGAGCTTTACCTGAAAACAGCTCGCCAGATGTTGCGCATGCGTTGGTTGTACGTTTTGCTATACGGTTGCAGCCCGGTGGTCGATCCGTCGTTCGAACTTCGGTGCAAAATGGCGCCTTACCCGGTCGATAAAAACGTAATAGCCCTTTCTATTCGAAACAGTTGTTATGGCTATCAGAATTTCGACGATTTATACCCCGATTATAGCTCTGTGAATAGCTATAAGGCGAGTATCGACCAAATGGTGAAGGATGGTAAGATTGCTGCCGCCAAAGAATTGTACTCCCCTGTACGTCTGAAGTTTCTGAATAATTCAGAGCACATTTCATACATCGAATTTCGGTTCATTGATATTGACCCGACCTCGAAAGCAGGTACCTCTGATGAAGCATTACGTTTTTTGCATGCACTGGCGCTATATGGATTATTGACCAGCGAACCTGATGACTTTGGGGCAGAAGCTCAGGCAAGGGCAAATTTGTTTCATACAGGCGTTGCTATGTATGGGCTAAGCACTTTTCCATATCAGATTGACGATCAGGGTACTGTTTTAAATGTATGGCAGAAAGCGCAGCAAGTAGTTTTGGAAATAGTTGCGAAATTTGGCGAATATGATATAAATGAACCAGAGTATAACAATGCATTGAGCCAGGCTTTATTTCTTGCAAAGAAACCAAAGCAAAGAAAGGTTTACGAGGTGCTGAGCGGGGTGGTAAAGGATGGGTATATTCCGTTTCATATTCAAAAGGCTACTGAATATCTGCTCGATAGTCGCCATAAAAGCTACCAGTTTCACGGATTTGAAGACCTGGAGCTTTCTACGCAGCTTTTACTACGCGAAGCTGTGAAACGAGGCGTTTTGTTCGAAATTCTGGATCGGAAGGAGAATTTTGTACGCCTTAAAAAGGACGTCAACATTCAGTATGTGAAGCAGGCTACCAAAACTTCGCTCGACAACTACGCCAGTATTCTGGCCATGGAAAATAAGCTGGTGACCAAGAAAATTCTGGAAGAAAACGGCATTCGTGTGCCACGTGGATTAGATTATACCAGTGCAGAAGCCGCTAAAACCGATTTCTTGTTTCATCAGAGCAAAACCATCGTGGTAAAACCCAATCAAACCAATTTTGGACTGGGTATTACCATCCTGAAGGGAAATTTGGATGAAGAAACTTATCGAAGAGCTGTTGACATTGCTTTTGAGCACGATTCAACCATTTTGATTGAAGAATTTATTGCCGGAAAAGAATTTCGCTTTTTCGTGATTGGCGATGAGGTGGTGGGTATTTTGCATCGCGTTCCGGCCAATGTCACCGGCGATGGCGTCAAAACGATCCGTGAGCTTGTCGAACGGAAGAATCAGGATCCGCTACGCGGGAAAGGCTATCGCACACCGCTCGAAAAAATCAGGTTGGATGAAGCCGAAGCGATGTTTCTGAAACAACAAGGTAAAGATTTTGAAATTGTTCCGGCCAAAGGTGAAGTTGTTTTCCTGCGCGAAAATTCGAACATCAGTACCGGAGGAGATAGTATCGATTTTACCGACGATATCCCCGATTCGTATAAACAAATTGCTGTTCGGGCGGCAAAAGCTCTGAATGTAAAAATTACCGGACTCGACATGATTATTCCTGAAATTTCAGCCGAAGCCACCAACGACAATTATGCTGTTATCGAGCTTAATTTCAATCCGGCTATACACATTCATTGTCACCCGTATCAGGGCAAAAATCGCAGATTGAATGAAAAAATGATGGATGCGTTGGGGTATTAAAATTGCTATAAAGGATAAAAAAACGGACTAGAAAGTGATTCTAACCCGTTTTATATTAATTACTTATATTAATCTATTGCTTGGCTGTAACAGTTCCTTTGATAATTAATACCACCGGATTGTTAATGGCATTTGAGTTTACGGTGATAGTTTTGGTGAATGCGCCAACATTATTGGTATTGTAAGTAACCTTAATCGACCCTTTTTCTCCGGGAGCAACCGGAGTTCTGGTCCATTCGGGTACCGTACATCCACACGAAGCTTTAACATCATTTAAAATAATAGGAGCTTTACCTTTGTTTTTGAAAACAAACTGACACGAACCGTCGCTGGCCTGAACTACAGTACCATAATCGTGGGTTGTAGTTTCAAAAATAATGGAATCCTGGGGCGCAGCGGGCTTATCCTGCGCCTTCATTCCTAAAACAACAAAGAACATCATCGAAACTAAGACGATAAATTTTTTCATTTTGGGTGATTTTAAAAAATTATATTTGAAAAATTAAAAACTTAACGAGAGTTTGGCTGGCTTTAGGTTTGGCTAAAATTTCCGGTTCATGAAATTTAGCTCAAACATATCAATAAAAATAAGATGACAGTCAAATCTCTAAAAAATAAACCGCAGTAAAGATAAATCATTATCTTTCTTACTTCATCGAATCTTTTCTTAATGATAGTTAACAGCAATTATTATTAATTTACAATAGTTATATTTGTGTGTTATTTAATCAATTAACCTATGAAAACAAGCTTATTTTATTTGCCTGCTCTTTTCCTTTTGTTCACAATTATATCGAATGTTAAATGCCAGAATATTTCTCAATGGCGTGGTTCAAACCGTGATGGAATTTACGATGAGAAAAATTTGCTGAAATCGTGGCCGGCAAGTGGCCCACAATTACTTTGGTCAACCGACCAGATTGGTTTGGGTTACAGTTCTCCGGTTGTTTCAGGCAATATGCTCTATGTTAATGGTGAGATTAATCAGGTATCGCATCTGTTTGCTTTTGATTTAAATGGTAAGATAATGTGGAAATACGCCAATGGCCCCGAATTTTTTGGTGAAGGGTATTCTGCCAATTTTCCGGGGGCACGGTCGGCTCCAACAGTGTTCAACGGATTTGTTTATATCTGTTCGGGAATGGGACGTATTGCCTGTCTGGATGCAATTACAGGAGAAGAAAAATGGGCAACAAATATGGTTACTGATTTAGGCGGTGTAATTAATATGTTTGGCTGTTCGGAATCGTTGCTGGTTGATGAAACCAAGGTTTATTGTTATCCAGGCGGAAAGGAAACCAATATTGTCGCCTTAGACCGCCTCACCGGAAAAGTAATCTGGAAATCGCAGGCCAAGGGCGATGGCGTTTCGTTTTGTTCGCCAATGATGATTAAACTTCAGGAACGAACAGGAACCAGAGATACCAGAAATGTAGAAACAGGTGAACTTTTGAGTAAGACTGTGAAATACGTACCTCTAAATATTTTGGTGACAGTTTCAAAAGAATATTTACAGGGAATAAATGCTGAAAATGGCGAATTGTTGTGGTGGCATAAGGAAGATTCGGTAAAACTGGAAGGCGAGCACTGTAATACACCTGTTTATGCTGATGGCGCAATTTATTGTATTTCGGGCGACGACAATGGAAATGGTGCTTATAAACTACAACTTTCGCCTGATGGAAAAGGTATTAAAGAAGTTTGGCGAAACGGTAAAGTTTTGAATGCTTTAGGTGGCTTTGTGAAAATTGGAAATCGCATCTATACCTCATCGAAAGACAATAAGCTTAAAGTTTTGGATACCGAAACAGGCAATATTACTGAAGCACTTGGTGGTATGAAAGGAAACATCATTTTTGCTGATAACCTGCTGTTTTTTTACACCGATAACGGTTACATCAACCTGATCAAAGGAATCGGAACAAAGCTCGAAGTGGTCTCGAAATTCAAAATTACCAAAGGAGAAAAGGAGCATTTCTCGCACCCGGTAATTGCCAATGGCGTTTTATATGTGCGGCACGGGAGTGTGCTAATGGCGTATGGGATAAAATAGATTGAGTAGTTTGTATTTGCAAAATATACATATTTAGTGTAGATTTTGCAAATACAAATTGATTTATTATATTTGTATCGATACATTTTGAAGTTATACTGAGTCGATACATATTATGATACTCGAATTAAAAATTAAAAATTTTCTTTCCTTCAAAAATGAAGTGACATTGAGCTTTGAAGCAACAAAGGATAAAAAACTTCAGGACTATCAGGTTGTCGAAATCGCGAAGGGAATACACATTCTTAAACTTGGCGTCGTTTATGGTGCTAATGCTTCAGGGAAAAGCAATCTGCTAAATGCATTTGAATTTCTACGCGACTTTTGGTTTGATACCAAAGAAAGTAAGGAAAAAGAGACAAATGTAATTCCCTTCTTACTTGATTCAGAAACACCACGACTGCCATCGGTTTTAAAACTAACATTTTTTGCCGGGAAAGAAAAGAAAGTGCGATATGTTTATGCGTTGGAAATTAGCGATAAGGCTGTGTTGTCTGAGAAGCTGGAGTTTTATCCGGGAGTGCAGCCAGCAGTAATTTTTGAACGGAAACTCGTTGAGAATATATCGGACTTAACATTCGGACCTAAAATAAAAGTAAGCCAGGTTGCTAAAGATGAAATAGCAATAAAATGCTTGACCAATATGTCGGTTTTTGCAGCATACAATCAGGTAAATACTAAAATTGAAGCTTTGCAGATTGCAGCCGATTGGATGACTAACCAGTTTATGCCTTCAATTGAACCGGGAACCAGTTTATTGGGATATTCAGAGCGTCTTGCTGCTGAAGATGAGGATGCAAAAAGTAAAATTCTGGAATTTTTGCAAAAAGCTGACATAAACATAACAGCAATTGAATCGAAGAAGGTTAAGGAAGAGGTTACCGATGAATTTCTGAACAAATTGAAAGTTTTGGAAATTCCAAAGACTGAACTCGAACGGTTACAAAAAGAAAGGTCAATTACTCAGGTTCACACAACATTTGAGCATGAAGTCGTTAATGAAGACCATTCAATATCTCATTTCTCTCTTCCGGTTGAATATCAATCGGACGGAACAAAACGTGTTTTTGGCTTATCCGGGGCTATTTTGAGTACGATAAGAAATGATGCTTTTCTGGCGATAGATGAATTGGAATCGAAGCTACACCCGCGAATGATTGAATTTGTGTTGGAGGAATTTTTAAAACAGTCAAAACATGCTCAATTACTGGTAACCACGCATTACGATGGATTGCTTGATGAAGACGATCTTTTGCGAAAAGACAGTGTTTGGTTTACCGAAAAACAGAAAGATGCTTCAACTAATTTATACTCGCTTGCCGACTTTACTGGTGTTAATCGACTGACATCAATCCAGAAAGCATACCGTTTTGGAAAATTTGGGGCAATCCCAAATATTGGATAAAAATGGGAGGGCGTCGTCAAAATAAGCTTGAGCTACGTGGAAACGTGTATATCGTAGGTGAAGGTATAACCGAGTAGTTTTATTTTTCACACTTGAAACGCCTGAAAAAATATAACTATGTGGTAAAGCCTCGTTTCTTTGGCAAGACCAGCATTTCTGAAATCCAAAAATCAGTTGAGAAACTTCTTTTGGGCGGAGTAACAGTTATTTGTGTATTTGATGCCGATGTTTCTGCCCGGGAGGCCACAGAAAAAGAAAACCTAAATAAGTTCCGCAGGAAATACGCCAATAACAAACAAGTTATTTTGTGCGATAGTTTTCCTTCCATCGAGTTTTGGTTTTTGCTTCACTTTGTTAAAACAACCCGAAATTTTCGCTCAGCTGACGAAGTATTGGTTGCATTGAAGCAGTATATGCCTGATTTCTTGAAAGAACGCTCATTTCTCGAAAATATCAAATGGGTTGAAAGTTTATGCCAGAATGACAAATTGACAACTGCATTGACGCGCTCTATTGAAATCATAGCGGAAAAAGAGCAGGGACATGTTGGTGAATTTTTCCCATTTACGAAAGTTGCTAATTGGATCGATTGGTTGGAACGAAAAAATAAATAAAAAGGGATGATTATTAGGTAAATATGTCAGTGTTGATAACTTTTGACTGAATTAATTAAAAGGGTAATTCCTTCTTTTCAAAATAATTTATGCAAAGAAGTTAAAGGTCAATATAAAGAAGAAAATACTCATAAGGAACTTCTGGAATTTCTATGGCTTAATTTTCTGGAATAAACCATTCAGTTTTTCCCTATAAATCCCTTTTATTTCTTCTTCATGTTCGCCAATGGGTTTTACCGGTATCAAATCCATTACTTCATTGGGGCACATTCCCGAACGATACATGGTATTTAGCGAGGCATTCATTGTTTCATACAGGCTTTCGCGGCATTCGGCCAAACTCAGGCCAAACTGGATCCCAATATTTTCCAGTTCGTGCCACTGGAACCAGAAATAAGTTGGTAGCATCGACGAAATTACTGCATATCCTTCCAGCTTTTCTTCAGCAGTCTCAAAAGCATGTCCCAGTAAATTCAACATTTCGAGCAGGTACCATTTCTGAATTTCGGACATACTCGGCTTAAAAGTGACTGGGTTGTAGGCATGATTAATAATTGAAGTAGCATTCGGTAAAATACGAACAATTTGTTGACAATTAATGATTTCAGTAATTTTACTGATGGTAATTTTGGGTGATAGTGATATAAGAATGGTTTGTTCATTAACAATTTCCTTAATCTGTTGTAAAACGTTTAAAACAACATTAGGATGGAGGGCCAGGAAAACAATATCTTTCTGAGCACATTCTTCAGCCGATTTTGCAGTCTGGATAAAGGGAAACTTTTGTTTCAGGGCATCTAATACTTCCTGATTGGTATCGAAAACAGATATGGAGTCGAATATGGCTTTTTTATTTACAAAGGCTTGCAGAAAAATCCTGGTAATTCTGCCTCCGCCAATAAAACCTAACGATTTTGTTTTCATGATCCTTAGCTTTTTAGTTGTTCTTAAATATAAGAAATACAGTAGGATATTAAAAGAGATTGATCACAAAATCGGATTAGAAAAGTGTTAAAATTTCGGAGTCCTATTTGTATTTTAAGTGAGTAAAATTTGGATGGGGTTCAACTAAAGAAAAAGATTTTCAAATAGTAAATACCAGTACATATAAAAATGATGGCAACAATACGGCGAAACCAGATTTCGAAAATTTTCAGTTTACTGTAGAATTTGCCAAGCGAGCCAAGCGAAAATGCAATTAGCCATGAGAAAAAGATTACCGGCAAACAGGTAGCAATGGCAAAAACAATGGGAAGATAAAGTCCTGATGCGCTACTGATTGTCATCGGAATGAGTATCCCGAAATAAAGTACCCCGCTGTAAGGACAAAAGGCCAGCGAAAATGCAATTCCCAAGAATAATGCACCACGGTAGCCACTATTATCGCGCTTTTCCATCTTCTGCTTTATCCATCCAGAACCGGGAATGTTTAGTTTCAGTGCATCAAGCATAATCAGGCCAATTACAAGCAACATAGGGCCTATAAGCCGTTCTCCCCAATTTTGGAAAAAGCCCGCAAGCTGAAATTGGCTGGCGCCAAGGTAAAAAAACAATCCAATGGTGGAGTAGCTAATGGCATGTCCAAGGGTGTAAACCAATCCATTATAAAATGCTCGGCGTTTGTTCTCCAAATTACGGGCAATGAAACCAACTGCCGTAATATTCATGGCCAGCGGACATGGACTTATTGCCATCATAAGCCCCAGCAAAAAGGCGGAATACAGTGGAATTTGTGTGCTTTCGAGCAAGGTTTGGAGAAAGTCCACGGAATTTGGAATATTAGAATCTTGAATATAGGAATTAAATAATCAATTGTAATTTATCAGAGTTTATCAATCGTTTCCTTTATTTTGGTTTTTAACCTGTAAGGGCTCCGTTCGGCATTCATAAAGGCCATGTTAGTGAGGTCGGTTTTCTTTCCGTCTTTTACAATAATAAGAGCCTGACCAGCAATCTGGTATTTCTTTACCAAAGCATTGTTTTTATCATCCTCCCTGTTAACCGATTTCAAAACCAGTTGATCGCCAAAATATTGTTTCAAGGCTTCAGTGGCTACTTTTTCAACAGCATTGCAGGTATCACAACGTCGGGTTCCATGAAAATAGTAAACCTCAACACCAGCATACCTGTTATTCGTTATTTGCGAAAAAACAGAGATAGTTCCTCCAAAAATGAGAAGTAGGATGATTAGCAGATGTCTCATAAGTAATCGTTGAAAATAAAACCAATTACAACCACTCACACGCGAGTGAAAGTGACAACAAATAAAAGCTATTTATCTGAATAACTTGTACTTATTCACAAATTTTCATGCTGTCTGTTTGTTAAAAAGATTAAATAAAAAGCCTGAAGATCATCTCAACAGACTTTTCATTATCAGGAATATGGTAATCTTATACGATTCCGCGTTGTTTCTTGATTGTTTCCCAGGCTTCGTTTACTTTCTGAAACTTTTCATGTGCTATTTTCTGTACGTCTTCACCTAAATAGGTCACCTTATCAGGGTGGTATTTGACTGCCATTTTGCGGTAAGCTTTTTTCAATTCATCGTCGGTTGCTGATGGCTCGACCTCCAGAATTTTGTAAGCAGCATCTGTATTAGCCACAAACATCGATTCAATCGATTCGTAATCCTTCTGGCTGATTCCCATCTGCTCCGCAATGTGTTTTATCAGCTTGTGCTCGTCGGGATGCACAATGCCATCGGCTGCAGCAATTCCAAATAAGAAATGCAACAATTGCAAGCGCGATGGATGGTCCATGTTCTGGCGAATCTGGTGACAAACATCAGTTACCGGGATGTTTTGGTTGAGCAGATCGCGAAGTATGCGTATTGCTTCTTGTGCCGCCGAAACTCCAAAGGCATTTACAAAAAATTGCTTGGTATATTCAAGTTCCGATTTCAGAACTTTGCCGTCGGCTTTCATAACTGCTGCTACCAGTACCAAGAGGCTCATAATGTATCCACCTTGTGTGGTCTGCAAGTTGGTTTGGTTGCTTTGATTTCCATAAATAACCTGGGTATTGTCGAACAAAGATCCAACGACAAAACCCAAAATTCCCCCAATTGGTCCGAAGAAGGCCCAACCCAGGCCTCCGGTAATCCATTTTCCTACTTTAGCCATTTATTCTTAGTTGTTTATCTATTTTCAATACCTGTGGAATAATCAGTTCGTTGTCGTTATTCCCAATAATAAAATCGGCGAGTTCAATGCGTTGCTGGTCATTCCATTGATTTTTTATTCGTTCTCTCACCATTTCAATTGTTACGCCATCACGTTTCATAACACGCTCTATTCGTTCGTTTTCGCTTGTGACGACAACGATAGTTTTATCCATGAATTTGTAAAAACCGCTTTCGAATAAAATTGCTGCTTCGTGAATGATGTATGGCACATGCTGCTTATTGTACCACTCAAAAAATGTACTTCTAACAACCGGATGTACAATTCCGTTCAATTTTTCCAGTAAAGATTTATCGTTGAACACAATTCCGGCCAAATATTTTCGGTTGATGGTATGATTCGGTAGGTAAACGTCGGTTCCAAACAAGTGAGTGAGTTGCTCAAAAATTTGCTGATCTGTATTCATCAGTTCTTTAGCAATCTTATCAGCTTCAAAAACAGGTATTCCCAGGTACGAAAAAACTTTGCATACAGTACTTTTCCCGCTACCAATTCCACCGGTTATGCCTATTTTTAACATGGTCTTATTTTTCTATAAGGTATTCAATCTCTTCAGGACTAATTTTTATATCGTACAAAAACGGTGGAACTGACATTTTTTTGACTTTCAATTGCGGGTTCCCTTTTTCAATATCATTATACGATACAGTTAGTTTAAAATTATCAGGACGAATCTCCGAAAACTGGCTCAACCCAACCAAAAAAGATATTTTAACCTTGCCGGGGAAGAGCTTTACTTTTATTCCGGATGGCGCATCCAGAAGAGTAACCTGAACCGATTGCTGACCTTCGGTGTATTCCTCTATCGGAACAGAAACATTAACTGTCTGGCAGTTATAATACATTTCTTTAATTGGTTCAATTTCGGCTTTTGTCTGGATAGATTTATCGATATTCTCAAATGTTTGTTTCCTGGTAAAAACGTATTGAAGTGTATCGAGCATTTTCTCTGGCCCGCTAACTAAAACTTCTGAGGGATTGCTTTTTATATCGCCTGAAATCTGAAATTGTTTTTTTAAGTTAACCTGAACAATGGGTTTAACACGGACCATTTTTTGTGTCATCCGTCCAAAACCAAAAAAAAGGGTATCCGGGTTCATATTCAGGATTTCCATATCGCCCGACATTTGGTAGGACAATTCGGATAGAAACTGGCGGGTGGCGAAAGCAAACCTTGTACGCTTATTTTCAGTCATACGGTCGTTGGTCATTTCGTTTACGTTAAATTTAAGCGGACCAAATAGAAAACCAACTTTTTGCCTAAGTAAGGTAAACCCATGGGCACGTACAGTGAGGTCAAACTTTTCGGGCAAATGCCCGGCGAAAGTTTTATTATTCGGGAAATTGTAATACTGCACAGGTACCGACAATTCTACAGTATATGTTTTACTTAGTGCATTCAGAAACCAAAATCCAGTGGCAATTACAACGCATACAAGGTAGGCTGCTACTCGTTTATCGTTCTTGAAGTATATCTTTTTCAGGAATTTTACTAGTCGATATATACCGTTTGTTTTCACGGCTTCAAATATAAAAAAATGGGCCGACAAATTGCCGGCCCACTTATTTTAATAAATTAAACACGATTGTGTTTATGATTCCACTGTGTTATAAAAATCTTATTTATCAGCTTGAACGTCAGAGCTGTCTTTTACAATTGCATTCTTGTCGACGCGTATTTTTACGTTGTCATCAACTTGTAACAAAACGTAATTGTCTTTCATCTCAATAATTTTACCATAGATACCTCCTGTGGTTACCACTTTATCGCCTTTTTGAAGACTGTTGCGAAAGGCGGCAACTTCTTTCTGCCGTTTCATTTGCGGGCGGATCATGAAAAAATAGAAAACTACGATGATCAGGATAAAAGGTAAGAACGATAAAAACGGATTGGTTTGAGCGCCACCTTGGGCTGGTTGGGCCATTAATAAATAATTGATCATGATGTATAAGTTTTAACTGTTTATTTCTATAATATCGTTTATAACATTTGCTCTTATAAATATTTGTTTCTCAGGCTTATCTGCATTAGAGAACAAAGTAATGGTTTTTAACTGTCTGCCAACTTCACCAGCCGAATTGTAAATCACTTCAATTCGACCTTCCTGCCCGGGTAAAATGATTTTGGTTTCAAGTCTTACTTCTGTACATCCACAACCTGAATCAATTCCGGAAATTGTCAAGGTTTTAGTTCCATCATTCCTGAAAACAAATGTATACGAAACAATTTCTCCAGCCTTAAGCGAACCAAAATTATGGATTTCTTCGGAAAAGACAAATTTGGCAATTCCCGATTTATCCGTTTTTTTAGTTGTCCCTGATATTGTTGGCGCTGAATTACATGCAGTAAATAAAGTCGGGAATAAAAACCATCCCAACAGTGACAACATGAAACCTTGAACCCGAAGTTTTGAACTCATTATTCTTCCTCTTCTCCAATTAATCCACGTCCAGCCTTGCGAATCTTGTCCGTTTTTTTAAGGTCTTTCAATGCTTTGTCGAGAATGCCATTGATGAAATTACGGCTCTTATCGGTGCTGTAATATTTTGAAAGCTCAATGTATTCGTTCATCGATACTTTTGTTGGAATTGACGGAAAATAAAGGAATTCGGTCAGTGCTAGTTCCAGGATAAGGTTATCGATGAAAGCGATACGTTCTATATCCCAGTTTTCAGTATGTTCTTTTATGAGTTTTTCATTCTCTTTATGGTTCAACACCATTTTACGATACAAATCTTTGGCGAACTGAAAGTCTTCTTCATCTTTATACATGGGCAATAATGCCTGACGGTCGTCGCTGTATTCTTTAAATTTTTTAAAGGTTTTAAGAATCATGCTAACTACAAAGTCGATATCGTCGTTCCAATAAATGCTTTGTTCTTCAAGCAAATACTCAATATCTTCATTGTTGAGTATAACGTATTTTAAAATATTTTCCACAACATTACGGTCGTCGGCATACGAGTTTTGTCGTGCATTCATATATGCTTGATAGAAATCCTGTTCAGTTGCGATAATATACAATTTGCGAACAAGGTCAATGTCGTCGTTCCAGCTTAGTTTTGCCGATTGGAGGTATTTATTTAATGAAATATTTGATTTTAATTGCTGAATCAGTCGATTATTAACAAAACGAGTATTTGGATTGAGTTCTGCACTGCTTGGACGAAATTTTTTCTTGCCTATTTCTATTCTTTCTTCAGCAAACTTCTCAATCTCAACGATAAGAGCCATCAGGTAGTGATAAAGGTCGTAAGTTTTTTGCAGACTGAAAAATAGTTCTTTTTCAGTAGCATTAATTGAGGTTTCAGGTGTTGTAAAGAACGCGTACAAAATTTGAAGTACTTTGCTTCTAATTATTCTTCTGCTAATCATTGTTTTAGAACCGAATTAAACTTGGGATGGCAAAGTTAGGATTTTTTTCTATTCACCTGATGATTGGCGAAAATATAATGACCGAGAGTCTTTTACCTGAACCAAATAAAAACAGATTATTTCACTAAAATGTTAATAATTAACACCTTAAAAATCGCATCAGATTAGTCTATACCTCTGCTCGAAGGTTAAATAATTGACAAGCTAAGTGTTGAGGTCGTTGTTGTTTTGTTCTTCAGCACCGGCTTCTTCCTCGTCGCCCTCTTCGGGTTCGTTTTCCCAACTCGAAACTGGCCTGACTGGCCCTTGATGGCGGTAATACCAAGCTAAAGCGAGGCCACTGACCCAGCCCCAGAAATGGCTTTCCCACGAAATACCGGGCTTTATCGGGAAAATTCCCCAAAACATACTGCCATATAGGAAAACTACGATGATACTGATGGTTAGTAAATTGGCATCTTTTCTGAAAACTCCGCTAAAAAAAAGGAAAGAAGCCAGTCCGTATATAATACCGCTGGCGCCAACATGGTAGGCATCGCGCCCGCCCAGCCACACACAAAGCCCTGAAAGGAGATAAATCAGGAATAGAATGCGGTAGGCCAGGTTGCGGTAAAAATAGAACAGCGCAAACGACAGAACCAGGAAAGGAACCGAGTTCGAAATCAAGTGATCGTAACTGCTGTGAATAAACGGAGAGAAAATAATCCCCTTCAGTCCATCTAATTGCAGTGGCAAAATACCATATTCGGTTAAATCTTTGCCGAGGTAATTTTCAATTACTTTCACTACCCAGAAAGCGCCAACAATCAGCACCGAAAACAGCAAGCTGTACTTGAATATTTTCCGCTCCGTATCCTTGTCGTGCGGCTCGTGGTTGCGCGGATAGTAATTGAATAACGGCATCTAAACCAGCGATTTAATTAATGCTACAAAGTTGTGAACGTCATCTTCCTCTGTGTCGAACGAAGTCATCCAGCGAACTTCGGAGCGATGCTCGTCCCACATATAAAAGAAGTATTTTTCCTGAAGTTGGGGTATAATTTCGGCAGGAACAATGGCAAAAACTCCGTTGGCTTCCACTTCCTGAGTAAGCTGAATAGCCGGAATTTTCTTCACCTCGGACTCCAACAGCTTAGCCATGGCGTTTGAATGTGCCGCATTTCGCTTCCACAATTCGTTTTCAAAATAGGCAAGGAATTGCGCGCTCACAAACCGCATTTTCGAGTACAGTTGCATGCTTTGCTTCCGAATGTATTTTGTGTTTTTTGTCAGTTCAGGATTAAAGAACAGAACAGCTTCGCCCATCATCATGCCGTTTTTGGTACCGCCAAACGATAACACATCCACACCTGCATCAACCGTAAAGGTACGGAAAGGCAAGCCAAGCGCTACGGCAGCATTGGCAAGCCGGGCGCCGTCTATATGAACGAAAAGGTTATACTCGTGCGCTAGATTGGTAATAGCTTTTATTTCTTCAAGCGAATAAACAGTACCCAATTCGGTAACCTGCGAAATGGAAATCACTTTGGGTTGCGAATGATGTTCAAAATCAAACCCATGCAAATATTTTCGAATTCCCTCGGGCGTAATTTTTCCTTTCTTCGTTTCTACAGGTAATAACTTGCACCCAGTCAACTTTTCAGGAGCGCCACATTCATCGACCTGAATGTGAGCAGTTTCAGCGCAAATGATTGAATTAAACGAATGAGTCAGCGTTGAAAGCCCGAGTACATTGGCTCCCGTTCCGTTGAAAACAAAAAATACTTCGGTTTGGTCGCCAAACTCCTGTTTAAACCGTTGGCGTGCTTTTTCGGTGAGCTCATCGCCGCCATAACCTACTGCATGGCCCTGATTGGCAGCAGCAATCGCGTCCAAAATTTCAGGATGAATGCCCGAATTATTGTCGCTTGCAAAACCTCGTTTCATATCGGATAATCTTTATAAAATCTTAAAAGTTGAATTGTTTCTATTCGTAACTTAGTCCTGACGAAATTTTTCAGTTCTTCGTCCATCAATTCGCCCAGTCCTTGTAGTAGTCCTTTATCGCTCAGCGATTCCAGAGTATCAATGCATTTTTGCATATATTCGGCATAAGTTACACCCATTCGTTCTTCAATAATGTTCTGATTCACGGGCGTTTGCCTTTGCATGAAAAACCAACAGTCGAAAATGTCACGGTTTGTGATTGCAGTCCGATCCAACAACGCACACAGTTTGTGCGCAAACATATCTGGTTGAATCAGAACTTTCATATTTATGCCCAACAGGTTCTTAATCTCATAATGATTGTCAAATTGCCGGACCGAAATCTCGACCTTCAAATTCCGCTGAACTGACCCATAATTCAAAACCAAAACCGGACCGTAAAATTTGCTGGCCTCATCGGCAATTGTACCATATTTCAGAAGAATGGTTCTTACTTTTTTATATGCAACATCTATTTTTTCAGGATTAATGAGGTTAAAATCCAGATCGACTGAAAAACGGGGCAAATCGTAGAAAAAAAGTAAGGCGGTACCACCTTTAAATCCTAACCAGTTACCCAATTCGATATCAGAGTAAATGTCTTTCAATATCTGAACCAGGAAAAATTTATGTCTGTTAATATCAATCATTTGCAAAAAGTTTTTTTACCTTCTTAGTCAGTGCTTTCGATTGATATACAGGCAGTAATTTATTAATCAAATCTTTATTTAGCGGGCGTAGATTATCGAAATAATACTCTGAATTTAAGTACAGTAAATCCAGAAAAGCCCGCTCTGGAATCGCCTCATTAATCTGATTTTTTTGCTGGTTTATGCCCAGCGTATTGACCAAAATTTCGCCTTTGATCTTTCTGTAAAAAATCGTTTTACCATCAACTTCGATGGTACGACTTAAATACCCGACAGCAGAAATACGTGAATCGTATTGAAATACGACCCCGGCCTTTTGCAATACGTATTCCAGCGAAATGTAGGAGGGAGTATATATGGTACAAGCCAGTTCCTCTGGATTATAGCCTGGAGTGGCATAAATTCCTTTCCTGGGATTCAATAGTTTTCCGGTACGTACGTGGTAATTTAATTTCTGGTTGAGCGTTTGAAAACTGGTTTCGCCAACAAGCAAGGCAATATCGTTCAACTTAAAAACAGTTCTAATATCCTGATAAATAGATAAAACTACATCGATTTGCTTATTTTGAGAACCAAACATCTGATTTTTTCATATTTATAGTTCTCAAAGCTATAAAATTGAATTGAATTCAACAAACTGTCAAGAGAAAGAATCTTGAAACTACATTGTATAAATATGGGCTGTATATCTCTTTTTTTGATCTTAAATTTCATAAATTTAAGAACCTAAAGTTATAGCTATGAACAAGCCGTTAAAACTTAGCGAAAAATTGTTCTGCCTGGCTGTTGATCCGAAAAAAGGTGGAATTTTTCTGAATGCCTCATCGACTTTGGCGATGACGCTGACCGGATCGGTTTTTCTGGAATTGATGAACAAGCAAATCATTTCAATAGAAAATGGTGTCGTGCATTTGCTTAACCCAGCTGTTCAGAGCGATGAAATTTACGACTTCTTTTTGCACCGTATCAAGGAACGGGCGAAAGACCGGAAGCTTCGCACATGGATTTCGCGGTTCAATGTTCGTGGCCGAAAAATACAGAAACACTTTATTCGAACGCTGGTTCGTAAAAATGTGCTTCGAACCGAAGAACGCCGCATTCTGTTTATTCCCTACGAAAAAGTATTTGTTATGGATCAGGAATTGGTCGCGGAAATAAGGATCGAAGTGGAAAATATACTTCTGAAACGCAGCGAACTAACCGATGATGCGCTGATTTTGGCATCGATGGTTGAACAAACCAATTTGCTTTCACGCATTTTTCCCGAAAGGGCACAAAGAAAAGAAGCGCGACGCTTTTTACGGTCGTTGCCCGAAACACCGGTTTCAAAGGCAGTACACGAAGCTATACAAATGATGCACGCCGCTGTTTTTGCAGCGACCAGTTAGTTTTAATCGTTTAATACACCTGCTTAGTCATGGAAAAAGTCAACATATTTTGGTTTAGGCGCGATTTGAGAACCGACGACAATCACGGGTTCTATCAGGCATTAAATGCGGGTTTGCCCGTTGTGCCCCTGTTTATTTTCGATCCCGAAATCCTGCGGCATTTCCCAAACCCGAATGATGCGCGGCTGACATTTATACATCGATGCCTCACTGAGCTCGATAGTGAATTCCGGAAGAACAACAGCGCGTTGCAGGTTTATTTTTCGTCGCCCGAAGTGGTTTTTGGCCGGTTTACCGCTAAATACGACATTCATACCGTGTACGCCAATACCGATTACGAACCGTCTGCTATTCAGCGTGATGAAAAAATAAAGCAACAGCTTTCTGCTAAAGGAATTGAATTTCAGTCGTTTAAAGATCAGGTGATTTTTCATCAGAATGAAGTTGTAAAAGCCAACGGATTGCCTTATACAATTTTCACGCCGTACAGCAAAAAGTGGAAAGAAGAATTGGCACAAAATCCCATTCGTGAATACCCAAGCGAAAAATTGCTGGCCAACCTGAAACACCTCACATCTGATTATTTCCCCGAACTGGAAGAAATTGGTTACCAGTCTCAAAACGTTACATTTCCTGAAAAGTCGGTGGATTCGAACCTGATTGAAAACTATGGAACAGCCCGTGATTTCCCAGCCACAAAAGGAACTTCAAGATTGAGCATTCATCTGCGTTTTGGCACGATTTCTATTCGCAAGCTAACCATTTTGGCACTGAAGCATTCTGAAATATTTCTGAATGAACTTATCTGGCGGAACTTCTACATGGATATTTTGTGGCATTTTCCACACGCTTCCGAAAAAGCGTTTAAGCCTGCATACGATAATATTGAATGGAGAAACGATGACTCCGAATTTGAACGCTGGTGCGCCGGGCAAACCGGATACCCATTGGTTGACGCCGGAATGCGCGAGTTGAACAAAACCGGCTACATGCACAACCGTGTTCGAATGGTGGTTGCCAGTTTTTTGACGAAACATTTGCTCATCGACTGGCGCTGGGGCGAGGCTTATTTTGCTCAAAAACTGCTCGATTTCGATTTGGCCGCAAACAATGGCGGTTGGCAGTGGGCAAGCGGTTCGGGTTGCGATGCCGCACCGTATTTCCGCATTTTTAGTCCCGATGCCCAAACCAAAAAATTCGATCCCAAAATGGATTACATCCGCAAATGGGTGCCTGAATTCGGGACAGCGAGCTATCCAAAACCAATTGTTGACCATGCTTTTGCACGGGAAAGGGCGATAGAAACGTACAAAAAGGGGCTGAAATAAGGTTAATTGAATATCCTTTTCATTACCTAGTGCTGAATGAAGCGGAGCGGGTTAAGCCTTGACTTTTTTTGATTACTTTTTTGTGTCAAGACAAAAAAGTAATTGGGGTTTTGGGGCAAAGCCCCAACGCTTAAATATTTAAGCATGTTGCCGGATATTCATTTAAGTTTATTGGTATAGGCGTTTAGACCGCCCAAGATTTTACTAATGCTACTTTTGTAGCATGACAGAACGAAATCAATTTAAAGGAGTGAACTCGATTAAATTTCATAATTCATTTTCTTGCGATGATGACTGCTATCGTTACCTCGCTGACATTAAGTGGTACGATCAAGGCTATCAATGTAAAAAGTGTGGGCATACAAAATATTGCAAAGGTGTAAAACCATTTTCAAGACGATGTATGAAGTGCAAATATGATGAAAGTCCAACTGCAGGCACCATGTTCGACAAATGCAAATTCCCTTTGCAACTGGCTTTTCACATTGCCTTTAAAATAAGTACAAAGAAGAAAGGAATGTCTTCCATGGAGTTATCTCAGGAATTCGAATTACGCCAGAAGACTTGTTGGGAGTTTAAATGGAAAATACAACAAGCCATGCAAAGCAGTAAGCAACATCCAATCAGTGGTATAGTCCATGTCGATGAGTTTTATATCGGCGGGGAAGAAGAAGGAAAACGCGGGCGTAGCAAAGGGGACAAAAAGCTTGTCGTTGTTGCTCTCGAAATTGTCGATGGCGGTGTTGGACGTGCTTATGCCCAATGTATCGACAACGCTTCCTCAGTTTCTTTCCGTCCATTTTTTGAAACATACATCAACCGGGACACAAAAGTCATAACCGACGAGTGGAAAGGATATATCCCTTTGAAAAAGACCTATCCAAACCTGGAACAACTCAAATCCGAGAACGGGAAAAGTTTTCAGGATATACACATCCACATCATGAATTTGAAAGGATGGTTACGTGGTATCCATCACCATTGCAGCAAAGAACGCCTTCAGGGATACCTTGATGAGTATCACTTTAGGTACAATAGACGGTCAAATATGGATACAATATTTGATTCACTCATAAAAAGGATGGTCATGAATAATCCTATACGTTTACAATCTGTTAATTAACATGGGCGGCTTATCCGCCTATACCAATAAGTTTATTTCTAGCGGATACGGTGCTTCAAATCCATTTGTTCGTGCAATATTCGGATGATTTCCACATCATGTTCTTCAATTTTTCTGTAGAAAATGATGTGTCGCCCTGCTCGAAGCCCTTTTAGGTTTTTAGAGATTCCTGTATAATTTTTTCCCAATTCAGGATTGTTGGCAATTTCCTTGCAATTCTCAATAAGCAAAAGGTAATAAATGTCTGCCTGAGATTCAGACCAGGTATCGAATGTGTAATCCCAAATAGTTGTGAGGTCTTCAACTGCTTTATTGGTGAACCTATGCTTATACATTTGATTTCTTGGCAGCCTTTAGCTGTTCCAAATGTTTTTCAGGATTGAAATCTTGTGCAATTCCGCTGTCAATTCCTTGTTGAACTGCATCTTTTAGTACGGCCACTTTGTTTTCTTCTTCTTCCAACAACCGTAAGCCAGCCCTTACTACCTCGCTTGCATTTTTATACCGACCTGATGAAATTTTATTCTGAATAAAACCATCAAAATAATCGCCCAATGATATGGATGTATTTCGATTCATATTCTTTATTTTTGATCAAAGTTACCAAAAATTGGTATAAACAAATAAATTACAATAATTTTTTCAATACGATAGAATAGCTGTCAATCGCTAAACGCAATATAATCGAAACAAAACAAATCCACTACCTGTTAGAATTTGGCTGTTAAAAATGCTAATTTGCAAGCCCTGTAGTTGATTACAGGCTAATCAAGCCGAAAACAATTTGCCATGGATTTCAAGATCATTTCAGAATACAAACCTACCGGAGATCAGCCCGAAGCCATTAAACAGTTGGCCGAAGGATTGCGCAATGGCACTCCTTTTCAAACCTTGCTGGGTGTTACCGGTTCAGGAAAAACCTTTACAATGGCCAACGTAATTGAGGCAGTTCAGCGTCCCACGTTGATTTTGAGCCATAACAAAACGCTGGCAGCCCAGTTGTACAGCGAGATGAAGCAGTTTTTTCCGAAGAATGCTGTTGAATATTTTGTGTCGTACTACGATTATTACCAGCCTGAAGCTTATTTGCCCGTCACCAATACGTACATCGAAAAAGACCTTTCTATTAATGAGGATATTGAAAAGTTGAGGCTGAGCGCAACATCGTCGCTTCTCTCCGGAAGGCGTGATGTCATTGTGGTTTCGTCGGTTTCGTGTTTGTATGGTATTGGTAATCCCGAAGATTTTCATGCCAATGTTACCCACGTAAAGCTAAGCGAGGTAATCAGCCGGAATGTGTTTCTGCGGAAGCTGGTCGATGCCTTGTATTCGCGCAACGAAGTAGAGTTCAAGCAGGGAAATTTCAGGGTAAAAGGCGATTCGGTTGATGTGTTTCCGGCTTATGCTGATATTGCTTACCGCATTATGTTTTGGGGCGACGAAATTGAGGAAATCAGCTCGTTCGATCCGGTGAGCGGAGGAACCATTGAGCAGCTCGATCTGGTAGCCATTTACCCGGCCAACATGTTTGTAACCACCAAAGAGCGCATGCAACTGGCCATCCGGCAAATTCAGGACGACTTGGTAAAGCAGGTCGATTTTTTCAACGAAAATGGCAAACCGATTGAAGCCAAACGCATTCTCGAACGCGTTGAATACGATCTGGAAATGATGCGCGAACTGGGCTATTGTCCTGGTATCGAGAATTATTCCCGTTATTTCGACGGACGTGTGGCAGGTTCGCGACCATTCTGTTTGCTTGATTATTTCCCCGATGATTTCATTACCATCATTGACGAAAGCCACGTAACCTTGCCTCAAATCAGGGCGATGTATGGCGGCGACCGGTCGCGCAAAATAAACCTGGTTGAATATGGCTGGCGGCTTCCGGCGGCTGTGGATAACCGCCCGCTGACATTCGATGAGTTTGAAATGGTTGTCGATCAGATAGTTTTTGTAAGTGCAACACCTGCCAACTATGAGCTTGAAAAATCGGAAGGAGTTGTGGTAGAGCAGGTTATTCGGCCAACTGGTTTGCTCGACCCGATTATTGATGTTCGTCCAAGCCTGAACCAGATTGACAATTTGCTGCACGAAGTTCATTTACGGATTGAGCGCAACGAACGTGTGCTGGTAACCACTTTAACCAAGCGAATGGCCGAGGAATTGAGTAGTTACCTTTCCAATATGGGTGTAAAAACCCGGTATATTCACTCGGATGTGGATACGCTGGAACGCATTCAGATTTTGGAAGATTTGCGCAAAGGCGAATTTGATGTTTTGGTGGGAATCAATTTGTTACGAGAAGGTTTGGACTTGCCTGAAGTTTCACTGGTCGCTATTCTGGATGCTGACAAGGAAGGATTCCTGCGCTCGGAACGCTCGCTCACACAGACGGCGGGGCGTGCTGCCCGAAACCTGAACGGCATGGTGATTATGTACGCCGATAAAATTACCGATTCGATGCAGCGTACCATCGATTCGACCAACTACCGCCGCGAAAAGCAGTTGAAATACAACGAAGAAAATAACATTACCCCAACGGCCATTGTGAAAGCCACTCGCGAAATTGTGGGCTACGGATCATCTGGCTCGAAAGGGAAAGCATACAGCGAAGCTGAAACTACCAATCTGGCCGCCGATCCCGTTGTGCAGTACATGAGTGTTCCGGCTCTGGAGAAAGCCATTGCCAAGCTGAAAAAGGAAATGGAAGCCGCGGCCAAAGAACTCGATTTCTACGAAGCCGCCCGTTTACGCGACGAAATGTTCAAGTTTCAGGAAATATTGAAGGGAAAGAAAAAGTAGATTTTTCCGATATTGAGGGCTTCACTCCAAGTGAAACCCTCAATAAAAGATTACTTATTCGCCATTTTGGCCATGGCTTCAGGGTAACGGGGGCCTGTATCCGGGTATTTGGCAAGAAGGTTTTCAATATCCTGAATGTCTGAACTCGTCAGATTCACATCTACTGCACCTGTATTGTCAATCAAATATTTACGTTGCTTGGTTCCTGGAATCGGAACAATGTCGTCGCCTTGAGCCAAAACCCAAGCCAAAGCAAGCTGCGCCGGAGTACAATATTTCGCAGCAGCCAATTCGGCAAATTCCGCCGCCAGTTTCGTATTGTTTTCCCAATATTTGTCGCCGAAACGGGGCAATGTTTTACGAAAATCCTTATCTCCCAACGATTTTTGGTCAACCGTGTTGGTAACCAGTCCTCGCGAAAGCGGGCTGAATGGCACAAAGGTTATTCCTAGCTCTCTACACAACGGAATAATTTCGGTTTCAACGTCACGGGTGAGCAACGAATATTCGCTTTGCAAAGCAGAAATTGGATGCACAGTATGAGCCTTCCTGATCGATTCTGCCGATGCTTCCGATAATCCCAAATAGCGCACTTTACCTTCTTTTACCAGTTCGCTCATGGCGCCAACCATTTCTTCAACTGGGACATTTGGGTCGATGCGGTGCGCGTAAAACAAGTCGATGGTTTCAATTTTCAGACGGCGCAAACTGGCTTCAATTGCTTTGCGCATGTAGGCAGGCGATCCGTCAAAAAACATTTTAAAATCTGGCGTGGATTGAAAGCCAAACTTGGTGGCAATGAATATTTTGTCGCGGTTGGGCACCAACACTTGAGAAATTAATTCTTCGTTGGTTCCGTTTCCGTACACATCGGCGGTATCCCAAAAGTTGATGCCCAAATCAAGTGCTTTGTGCAGTGTTTCAATCGATTCCTTGTCGTTTTTCTCGCCATACGCATGGCTCATTCCCATACAGCCCAACCCGATGGCTGAAAGCTGAATGTCGGTATTTCCTAATGTTCTGTATTTCATTTTTTTTTGTTGTTATTTGCCCCTGACAGGGTTTTAAACCCTGTCAGGGGTAATGAATAAACGTTTTATTTTTTTCTGTCACCGCCTTGGCGATCAATCATCCAACCCGGGTATTCAGGAGCTAATTTGCTCACAGCATCCAATTGCGCCAATTCATCGGCTGTTAATTTTACCTCAGTAGCTTTCATGTTGTCAAGCAATTGTTCCTGCTTTTTTGCTCCGACAATCACCGTGGTAACCGCCGGTTGGTGTAACAACCAGGATAGTGCAATTTGTGCCACGGTCGATCCTTTTGCTGCGGCAATTTCCTGCATTACATCAATAATGTCGAAAGCTTTCTCCTTGTTGATGGGCGGAAAATCGAAATTCACGCGTCGGCCTTCTTCGGTTGCTGCATTCCGGCTGTACTTTCCGCTTAAGAAACCACCAGCCAGTGGGCTCCACACCATCAACCCGATTTTCTGATCGAGCAGCATTGGCACCAGTTCGCGCTCCAAATCGCGACCGGCAATGGTGTAATAAGCCTGAAGTGAAACGAATTTCGAAAGGTGTTGCTGTGCCGAGATTCCTAGCGCTTTCATAATGTGCCAGGCTGCTAAATTGGAGCAACCTATGTAGCGTACTTTGCCGCTTTTTACGAGCGAATCGAGCGCTTCGAGCGTTTCCTCCATAGGCGTCAGCGGATCAAAACCGTGGATTTGATAGAGGTCGATGTAATCCAAATTCAGGCGTTTCAGGCTTTCGTCGGCCTGTTGCAAAATGTGCTTGCGGCTCAATCCCGAATTGTTTGGGCCTTCGCTCATCGCTCCGCGTACTTTTGTTGCAATTACCAAATCGTCGCGTTTCAGGCCCAGGTCGCGAATCGCCTGTCCGGTCATTTGCTCGCTGATGCCATAACTGTAAATGTTGGCCGTGTCGATGAAATTAATTCCGGCATCAACCGATGTTTTAATCAGCTCATTTACCTCGCCTTGCGGCATGGTTCCTATGGCTGTCCACATGCCACTTCCGCCAAACGTCATTGTTCCCAGGCAAAGTTCTGAGACCTTCAATCCTGTGTTTCCTAATAAATTGTACTTCATGTTTTTAGTTTTAAATTGTTTCGAGTTGCAAGTTACGAGTTGCGGGTTGAAAACTCGTATCCCGCATCCCGTAACCCGCAACAATTTTGGTTATCTGATAAAATTAGTCATCACTTTTTGAACGGATTTTGGCGCTGGCAACGATTTTTTGGTTTGCTCGCGCATTTGCATTAACCAGGCCATGTTATGGCCCAAAACCTGCATGATTTGAACGCCCTCGGCGTCCTGCTCTACTTCTCCTGAAGCCCGGCCATGAATGACATTCCAGTAATTTGATGTTGCCAAAAGCATTTCGGTATATGCCAGGTAATGGTATAGTCCATCCAGCGTTGACGAGCCGCCGGTTCGCCGCACTGCAACAACAGCAGCGCCCACCTTATGGCGGAAAAGCCCGCCATTGTTCCCGGCTACAACAAACGCCCGGTCGAGAAAGCTTTTCATCGTTCCCGGAATTCCGGAGTAATGCACCGGAGCGCCCAGCAAAATTCCGTCGGCATTTTTCATTTGCTGAATGACTTCGTTGACCACATCTGTTGTTATACTGCATTTTTCGTCCTGATTTTTGCGGCACAATCCACAGGCGGTGCAGCCACGAATAGCTTTGTTGCCGATGTGTACAATCTCAAAATCAATCCCGTTTTCTTTTAGCGCCGAGCCAACCATTTCGAGCGCCAGGTGTGTGTTTCCCTTTTTGTTAGGACTTCCGTTTATTGCAATTACCTTCATATTGTATTTTTAGTATTTGAGTGAATTTCGTTTTTCTTTCAGCAGTAGCAATAAAATAACGACAGCAAACAACAGCATTTGCAGGTTTACGCCAAGCCATCCGCCGTATTTCCAGCAGAAAATGCCAATCAGCGTACCGAGCGCACCACCCGTGAAAAAAGATGTCATGTAAATGGTATTTATCCGGCTGTGCGACGATTCGTCGAGCGTGTAAATCATGGCCACATTGGTTACCTGGATGGCCTGGGCGCCCACATCAAGTAAAAAGACGGCCAGCACCAGCGCCGGAATTGATGCCGGTAGAAAAATCATGAGTAAAATGCTGACAACAATCAATCCCAAAGCAATGAAGCGAACCTTTTTTGTTCCGCCGCGATCGGCCCGTTTGCCAATAACCGGGGCCAGCAAAGCGCCTGCAATGGCTACCAAACCGAACAAACCAATGATGTCGCTTGAAAAGTTAAAAGGCTCGCCGCTTAAATGAAAAGTCAGCGTTGTCCAAAAGGCGCAAAACAGGCCAAACTGAAGCATTCCGACTACGGAAACTTCGCGAAGCAACGGAAACCGCTTAATTTGCTGCAATGCCGAGCCAAGCAATTTCAAATAACTGCCTTCGAACCGTGTCTGAACGTTGGGTAATTTTATTTGCAGCAGAACGGTTGCAAGCGCCACCGCTCCGGCTGAAATCAGGTAAACAAAACGCCAGCCAAACCACTCTGCAATGCTTCCGCTAAAAACACGGGCAGCCAAAATTCCGATCAGCACGCCGGTGAAAATGGTCCCTACATTTTTGCCACGGTTGGCGGCATCGAGCTCGGCAGTCATGGGCATAATTACCTGAACCGAAACCGAAAACATGCTGATAAGCAAACTCAATGACCAAAGCTGAAAAATATTGTGCGTAAACGTAACCAGCAAAAGTGCCGCAATCAGCAAAAGTTGGAGACTGATAATCAGTTTTTTCTTATTGATTTTGTCGCCAAGAGGAGTGAGAAAAAACAACCCAAGCCCGTAACCAACCTGCGAAAGCATAGAAACCATGCCGGCCTGCGAGTCGGTCGAACCCAAATCGGCGGCTATTTCTTTCAGAATAGGCTGGTTGTAATATATGTTTGCAACCGTTATCCCAGCAGAAACGGCCATCAAGCCGATCAGGAATCGCGAAACGGGTTGTTTTGTTATGGTATGGTCTGAATTTGTCATGTCAGAATAGATTCATTTGTTTCATGAAGTTTAACTGGCCCCCGAAGTCCATTTATCTTTCAATAAACTTACATGACAAAAATAGTCAGACCGATGTTTGTGTCAGATATAAAAATCAAACCAAAAACTGCATAAATCAAACATTAAGCTTGCTCCGAAATAATTTGGGTGTTTGGTTGGCGTTTTTCTTGAAGAAGTTGATAAAATGAGGCAATTCCTCAAACCCGAGCGCGTAAGCAATTTCCGAAATGTTCCAGTTGGTTTGCTTCAGCAGGGCGCGGGCCTCCTGCGACACCCGTTCGGCAATCAGTTGGCTGGTTGTTTTGCCTGTTACTTCTTTTAAGCTGCGGTTCAAATGATTAACATGGATAGACAGTTGCGCAGCAAAATCGTTTGGTGTGCGCAGCTTCATGCGTTGTACCGGCGATTCGATTGGAAACTGACGTTCGAGCAACTCGGCAAACAGCGAGGCAATGCGGGCGGTTCCGTTCGATGGCGACAAACGCGTAGCTTCGGTCAATTGCATTTTTAGCGCGGTGTGAATTAGGCTAAAAACCAGTCCGCGAAGCACATCGTATTTAAAAAGGTAGTCCGACGCAATTTCGTCGAACATTTTCTGAAAGACGGCTTCTATTTCATGCAGCTGATTGTCGTCGAGCAAATAAACCAAATTGCTCCCTGGTTGATAAATGGGATAATCTTTGATGGCGCCGTACTGGCTAAAAAACTCTTCGGTAAAAATACAGAAAACGCCCGACTGGTTATCTTCCAATGGTTCCCAATTGTATGGAATCATTGGGTTCGAAAACATGAGCGCATTGTGTTCGCTCAGAACCGTTTTGTCGGCATAATGTATTTTGTTGGCGCCCTTCAGCAGCGTAATCTTATAGAAGTCTTTCCGGCTGTAAGGCACTGGTTTATTGGCGCAGCAAAATTCTTCGCGGTGGAAAACGTTGAAATGGCCAATCTCTTTTTTCAGGCTTTCGGGAATGCAGTTGAACTGATTCTGGTAAAAATCTTCGATGGTTTGTGCTTTTGTCATGCGGCAAAGTTGCAAAAATCAAACGGTAATGCAAACTGCTCATGAGTTTTGTGACTAGTTTTTTCCAATAAAAGCAAATCATAATTTTCCAATTTGCTTTCAAATTGTATTTTTACTGTGGTCTTTGACAAGTACTACGCAAATAAACAAGAAGAAATCGGTGTTGTGATTTGCTTTCAAATTGTATTTTTACTGTGGTCTTTGACAAGTATTTTTTTCACGTGAGCTTCGCATTTGTTGTTGTGATTTGCTTTCAAATTGTATTTTTACTGTGGTCTTTGACAAGACAGGGAACAACACCCACACAGGAGCAAACGTTGTGATTTGCTTTCAAATTGTATTTTTACTGTGGTCTTTGACAAGGCAGTTATTTCACAGCCTGGGCGTTCAATAGTTGTGATTTGCTTTCAAATTGTATTTTTACTGTGGTCTTTGACAAGCGTGCACTTCCTTCGATAACAGTATAAGTAGTTGTGATTTGCTTTCAAATTGTATTTTTACTGTGGTCTTTGACAAGATCACGTCGATCAGGATATGCGGGTGACAGGTTGTGATTTGCTTTCAAATTGTATTTTTACTGTGGTCTTTGACAAGATTTCGCCGGAATCAGTTTGGGGAATGAAAGTTGTGATTTGCTTTCAAATTGTATTTTTACTGTGGTCTTTGACAAGCTCACAACAGATCAGGCCAAACTGCTGAAGGTTGTGATTTGCTTTCAAATTGTATTTTTACTGTGGTCTTTGACAAGTTGTTTGGAGGCCGATCTACTGCAACGCCAGTTGTGATTTGCTTTCAAATTGTATTTTTACTGTGGTCTTTGACAAGCGCTTTGCTGCTACCCGTTGTTAGGGGCTGGTTGTGATTTGCTTTCAAATTGTATTTTTACTGTGGTCTTTGACAAGTGGCAGTTGCTGCAGTGTTGTTACCCAACTGTTGTGATTTGCTTTCAAATTGTATTTTTACTGTGGTCTTTGACAAGCGAATATTTTCATTGTATAAGGTTGTATAGTTGTGATTTGCTTTCAAATTGTATTTTTACTGTGGTCTTTGACAAGTCTGCTGGCGACTTGTGGGTGATGCTAATTGTTGTGATTTGCTTTCAAATTGTATTTTTACTGTGGTCTTTGACAAGTACCGAAAAAATATCAGAAGGCACTGATTGGTTGTGATTTGCTTTCAAATTGTATTTTTACTGTGGTCTTTGACAAGCACTTTATTCCAAGGTATTGATGCTTTGGGGTTGTGATTTGCTTTCAAATTGTATTTTTACTGTGGTCTTTGACAAGGTATTGGCCGCAATTAGCAAGTTATCAAATGTTTGTGCAAAGGCTTAGAAATAAAAAACGGGATGTAAATCCCGTTTTTTATTTCCTGTTATCTCGTTATTTTATTTGTAATTTAGGAGTTTCACCAATTGGTGAAACCCCTAATACGAATGTTCGATTAAAATAATTCGAGTTGTTGCACTGTGGGGGGGCGTTCTTTGGGTTGTTTACTGTAAAATAATTCCATCATACCAAATTGCTTATCAGTAATGGTTAACAATCCTACATGACCATACTCGGGTAACATATTTTTTACCCGTTTTATGTGTACTTCGGCGTTTTCTCTGCTTGGGCAATTGCGGATATAAATTGAAAATTGGAACATTGAAAAACCATCTTCAAGCAATTGTTTTCTGAAACGGATGGCTGCCTTTTGTTGTTTCTTGGTTTCGACGGGGATGTCGAAAAAAACAAGTACCCACATAATACGATATTGGTTTAATGCTTCGAACGACATGTTATCCAATGAAATAATCCTAAACGAATTCAGGATAAATAATTTTTCGACGTACAGTTTCGTAACATTCAACCAGCGAATTGGTTGTTCGTGGCAGTCCTACCATTAACGGGCTCTTCTTTCCATCAATACTAATATCAACCGATGCTATCGACAGAAGTTTTACTTTTTGTTCGCGGGTTATTTCATCCAAATCGATCTCATTGTTTTTAACCATCAAAAAAACAATCCAGTCGACAAACGGACGATAAGGTTCCATTATATCGTCGGCTAAACAATAGGCATTGTATTTATTACTATGGTGTATTCCCAGGGTGGGCAATAGTCCACTGCCAACCAATGCTCTGGCTACCAATGCCCTTAATATAGCATAGCCATAATTCAGATGTGCATTGGGTATTTCTCCAAACCGGTTACGGGTAAAATCGTATTCTTCGAACAAAAGTTTCCAGTAAATAGATGCAGCACGGCCTTCAATATTATCAGGATCGCCACTTTGTATTTGCGGAATAAGAACCGATAACTTTTTGTTGTTAATGCCTGCTTTTTCCAATACTGCTGCCTGATTCTCAATTTTTGCTTTTATAGTTTGTGCCCAGAGGTATTTTTTTAGAGGTTCAGAGGCTTCAATTTGAGAACGAAACCTTTCGGTTTGTAAAGTATTGCCATCCAATGGAAGCATTAATCCAACCGGTAAATGTTTAGAGTCGCAGCTGATAATGGCCACATTATGTTCGAGTAATGCAGCTATTAACGCGTGGGTGATTGTGATTTGAGGATTGTCGAGCAGTATTGCTCCAATGTCTTCAATTGGAATCGAGCCGATTTCTGTGTTATCTTCAGGTTTAATCACTTTTAGCTGTTGCAGGTTTTTATGCAAATAGCCAGGGTTTCCAAAATAAAGGGTTCGTTTAATCATGGTTAGTTAGTTTATGTATTGCAGGTTTTACAGGTTTCACTTATCTGGTGAAACCTGTAAAATATAATGCTTATTCGATCATCAATTCTTTCAAGTCATCTAAATCAACGGTTTGTGTATGATATTTCAAATAATTTTCCTTGTTTTTAAACCAGGAAATAACTTCATCTTTCTTTAATTTCGATGGCCGGTTCTTTATTATTCGTTCATAGCTGCTCCAGGGGTATTGCCTGAAATCGTCAATGATGCGATGGCGTTGCGGGTTGGTGTGAATGTAATGCACCAAATTGGCTAATTGTTTTGTCGATTTTACTTCGAGCCGTTTAAACGGTTTTTGAAACAAGCTTCCTGTGCGGTGTTGCTGAATGTTGATGGCCTGTGAATAGGCTGTAAACAGTCGTTGAAAGGCCAGGCTTACCGGGTTGACCTTTTTAGAGGTTTCACCCCTGGGTGAAACCTCTAAAGAAGTCGCGAATGCTTTTGTCCTGATCAGCAAATGGAAATGATTAGGCAGTAAACAAAACGCATACGTTTCTACAACCGGATCGAGGTATTCTGCATACATCCTGATAAAATACTCGTAATTGGCCGAAGTGTAAAACAGGTTTTCCCGGTTATTTCCCCGGTTCCAAATGTGATAGAACTTTTCTGGCTCAATGCGGATGCGGTAGTTTATTTTTTCCATTTTAAGTTGCAGTTTTTACAGGTTTCACCTCAAGGTGAAACCTGTAGTTGGCATATTACGCGATTAAAATATTGTAGAAACCTTAACTGATATTGTTGTTATTTAATGCTTAAATTCAACTTTGCCATTAAGTTGTATCTCAAAATCGCGATGTTCAATTAAACAATTAAAACTATTAGCAACCATTGTCAATCTAGGTTGATAAATCTTACTATTGAAAGTTGTATAATCTTCGTCGATATCCGAATCTTTTCTAGCTTCAAGATGATTTTGCAGGTAAATACAATCTTGACCTTTAAAATTAAATTTGTAAACAGAAAATAATCGACGACTTAAATCACAATCCAACAATTCATCAGGAGTCTCTTCCCACATTAAAACCCTTGTGCCTACTTTCAATATTGCGGAAAGTGAAAACATTTTTTTCTTTTCTTCAAATTCTCGATAATATGGCTCATCCCACAATTGCCTATCGCTTTTAATTCCTCCTTGAACAATATCGAAATAATTCAATAGTTTAAACTTTCTTTCAAGCTTACCTTTATTAATTCCTTCATACAAAAGGCATAAATAATTACCATCATTTTGTGCGTAATACCGTTGTTTATATCCTTTATCATCAATATGAATCCTTGCCTTTGTCGAAACATTAGTCTGATTTTTTACTTCCAAGGCTTTATCTTTTGTGAAAAATCCTCGTCCTGCAGCAACTTTACATCTTATATGTCTAATTGAATTAATTGGGTTCCCGTTTTTATCAGTCTTTACTTCACAATTATCCTTATCCAGCATCCATATCGGTTCTGATATCGCTTGTAAAAAAGATTTATTTTCAGTCATTCTTTTCTTTATTGCGACCTCAATTGAAAAACGAACATGTGGATCAATAATCTTTTCCAAGTCTTTTTCTGATTTTAAGCTAGTAATAGACTCTCGCTTTACCATTAACAAAATATCATCATCATTTTTGTCTTTAGGGTAAACAAATTTTCCTTCTTTGTCTTTTTGAAGAATACTATTTTCAGTCAAAGGATATTTAATCGCTCCAAACCATGAATCTTTATGTAACTGACCCCTAATGCAATCACCCGTTACCCATCGATTGGCTAGTGCCCCATCTCTCTCTGGATATAACATTTCTTTTCCCCGTTTCCTTTCTTTTCGATTAGCGGGTGTTAAGGTTTGATCTTTAGAAACATGATTAATAAGAATATGATCTTCTATAAACTGCGAGACATCTGTAACATTTCCCAGATTACAACTTCGTCTTTCTTTCTCTAATTCATATCGTAACTGTCCAACATCTTCATATCGTTCTTTTTCCTGAATTTCATAATATAGTTTAAGCATCTTGTCTCGTTTTGCAGCTGAAGGAATCATTGTTAGAATCGCTGCATCCACAGCATGATGAGAATGCTTGTCTCTACTTTTCTTTTCATCAATGCTTTGCACACCGAGCATTTTCCGAAAATCAGAAGTGATACGTCCTTTCTGCACATCTACATTATTGAAAACCGATTTCAAATAATGGGTAGCGTATTTTGTAATAATCCGTGTATCTATAAGCTGGCTGTTTTTAAAACCACTGGTAATTTCCTGCATTTTAAAACGGCCAAGCTTGTTCTGCCAATAATCCAATTCCATTTCCCATAAATGACGCTGCCTGATTGCACTATCTTTTGTGTCTTTTGTTTGTGCCTGTTTAGCTTTCGCCTTCCAGAAATTTACATTATCAATCAATCGCTCAACTTTATCTTCCCATAGTTGTAATCGAGCGAGTATCTCTTGATAATTTGAAAGTTGTGATGGAATTTGATTTTTCTTCATATCCCGGTTGAAATGAGTATCACATACGGTAAGATTAGCTAAAGAATTATCGAAAGAGATACTTCTTGGGATAGTATGTTCAAAATCAACTTTATTATCAGAGAATAAATCTGATATTTTTATCATTTTCCCAGTATAAATGCAACGACAACCTTGCTCAAGCCATAGACGATACTTTGTAACATCTTTGCTATATGTTGCACCCTTTTCTTTTGTTTCCTTTTTTTGCTTATTCTCGGTTATGTTATCCTCCAGATCACCAAATTCGGGGATTTCAAATTGTTCAATTAATACTCGGGCTTTATCAATCTCATCATCTGTCACAACCCGTTCTGTTCCTTCATAAAGTTCCCTTATTGCGTCTTCAAAGATTTTATTTTCTTTCTCCCGTTCTCTTTGATAAGTTTCAATTGCCCATCGCATATTGGCATCATTCAAATCACGGGCAGTTTCAATAACTATTCGAGTATCTTCAGTAATTGTCCCTTCTTTTAATAAATGGTTGATTGCCTTTCGAAGAATATGAAGTGTGCGCATAGCCATCGGATTCTTAAAAGCCCCAATCTTTGGAGACCCTAATAATTTTAAAGACAAAGTCGTACCCTTCCATTCTATGTTTTGTTGTTTCGCTGGTTTATAAAATTCTATTTGAGAAGGATGGTACAAAAGGTTCAACTTTCTATAAGAAGAACATTTGCAAGGAAGCTTGGTATTGGGATCAATAAACCCATTATCACAATGCAGAAAACTAAATTTGGGGTCGTTTGAAAGAAACGATTTCAAACTATCACCTAGCTTAGGTAATTTATAGAAATCACGTTTCGAAGAAGAAAAGAATTGTTGATATTTAAGTCCAACCTCCAAGAACAACCCTTTCTTTTCCTGCTCATCCCAACTATCCCAAGATTTATCACCAATACTATCAATCGCTGCCTTTTCAATATCTGAACGATCACTTGAATCTAAACGATAGTCTGTGTTTTTATAAGCAAACTGTTCATCAAGCTCCAATGATTTATAACGGGCAACCAAATTGTTCACAACATTAAGGATTCTCTTCTCTTTTCTATTTCCTTCAACAACCTTTGAGATGCTGGACAAAAGGTATTCTTCATGTTGCGACCAAAGAGTTTCTCCAAATATATCTGGCAATTTAGCCAACAATACCGCATCGGTATAAATCAAACCTTTTGTTAAGAATCGATTAATATTTCGAATCGCCTTAAGGCTTAACATGGAATAACCTTGAGGAATGGCAGACCAAAGGCGAACAAGCTCACTTGCTTTATTGCTATCAAATTCTAACGACTCTCTTGCAAATTCCTCAACGCGTTCCTGATCCTCAAATGAAAAACAAACATGCCAGACATCTTCTAATGCATACGATATCGCATGAACTTCTCCTGTTTTATAATTCGTTCGGGTTTTTGATGTCTCCTTGTTGAAGACCATCCAATCCTCTCCTAATAAATTTTTCAATCGAGCTGAGATTGGACAACTAGCTACATTGGTTTTATCCTTATAATTTATAGTCTTATTCTCCGACGAAAGATAATAACCGACCTTCTTCTCAAGCCATTCACGTATTTCTTCGAACTTAAAATTTGCTTTTGTTCTTAAAAATTTGTCTTCAAATAACTTTTCTTTCAAGCCAATAGACAAATTCATCCAATTATCCGATGAATATCTTCGGTACTGAATATTATTAATGAATGACCATGCCCTGAAAGTTTCAAATTCAGGATGGCTAATTGGACAACGCGATTTTGTTGGCTCCAATGTACATTTGCCAACTAACCCTTTTTGTGATCTTAATGGACGTTTATAAAAAATAGCTTTGTGAACTGATTTATAAAAATCATCTTCAAGTTTTAATCCATCCTGAAATCCAAAGATATATTTGATTTCTTCCTCATTCTGTGAACGGACTGCCTGAAAGTTACTTGCCCGTACTCGAATCCCCTCTTTCAATAATTTGTCAAAGCAACAGCCAACGGTTGGCAATTGATGCGCACTTTTATATTCCAGTAAATCTTTTGATTTCTTCTCTTCTGATTTTTTTAGATCAACTTGAATTTCAATGTCTGATGACAATTCCTTTTCTTCAGCTTCCTTCTCTTGCTCTTTAATGGTCTCACCCTTACTGCTTTTAAATCCACGCCGCTGGGCAATATGGTACAATGCCCGGCCTAATTTATATTTGTTAATATGCTCAGCTAAATCACATTGAATTGTTGCTAATTCAGCCCGTAATTGATAAGGACTTGAATAGTCCGCGATCCCATCTCCATCAAAATCAAGCCTGACCCACTGTTCAAACTCAACGGCATCAACAGGATATTCTCGTTTTAGTCCTTTTTTCTTATCGTATTTTCGCCATCGGTCTAATTGTTCCTCAGTTATCGGACAATATCCATTTTTCATCAGAACATCTAAGGTCGCCCAAATACGATATTTTCTTGCTTGATAAAGCCGCCGTGATGATCTGTGTCTTGTCCGCTCTGCAGCGTAAGAGAATTCTCCTGTTTTACCAGAACCGACTCCCTTCTGAAAGATTATCGAATTAAAAAACTCCAATTGATCAACTACATTATTTCCTTTTTCAGTGTTTCTTTTGGCTAATCCGATCGAATTTGTACCCAAATCAATTCCTAAAATTTCAGGCATGGTTTTGTTATTTTTGTTAATGTCATTATATTTGTCTTGATACAATTTGAAAGACTTATCACAATAAGGCTATAAGCCGAAGAAATTTCTTAATCCTGCGTACTTCCGTAGGATTTTTATTTAGAAAACATTTAAAGCGGCCTTTTCGGGTCGCTTTCTTTTTTAGAGGTTTCACCCTGAGGTGAAACCTCTAATTGATATACAATAGCCTATTCTTTAGCCCCAGTATCATTTTTATTCATTGCTTCTTTCGTTGGCGTTCGGTAGTGGGTCGTGCGAGCTGCTTTGTATTTGAGATAAAATTCAGGGTCTTTGCGTTTAAATTGTAATGCTAAGCGGTCGAGTTTATTCTTAACGAGCGTGTTTGCTTCTTCAAATAGTTTACTCAACCTTTCGGTAGTTCCTGATCTGTCTATAACTGCTTCTTTTTTTGATGATTTAATTGTGTCAAAAAAATTGATTAATTCCCGGTAATTTGTCAATTCTTCAGTGCTAATACCTTCATTAACTAATTCATCGCCTGAGATCTTAGTTGCTTCGTCCAGTATTATTCCAGCAGTAGCTAATAAGTCAGATTGATTCATATTTCCTATTTTGGTAGGCTTAAAATTAACCCTTGCCATAAGCGTATGGTTATTTTGATCGTGTGCAAGCGAATATAAAGCGCCTGCAATTTCAATAGATGAATCAGACAGGTTTTCGAGAGCTAATTCCTTGTCAGTCGTTATGCCTGTAAGGTCTTTTTGTTGTACAATCTGGCATGCATCAATATCAGCACAAATTTCCTTGATACGGTCGACAACCATTGCAAATTTTGGTATTCTTGCAATACTGTCAGGATTGTTTTCTGATTCTTTTACAATTAACTTTAAAGAATCAAGTTTTGCGATTTGGTGTTTGTTCATAAGCTTTATCTGTTTAAATTATGGATAACTAAATATAATCAAATTAACAATGATTAGCAATAGTTTATGAAAATATTTTTTGATTATTAAGGTATTTTTATTTTCATAACCAGATACTTATTGGCAAAGAAAGTGGTTTGTCAATCATCGTCCGCTACTTTTCAAACCTATAACTAGTCTAGTCAATCGTTAACCAATACTTGTCAATTCATAAAAGTGGTCTGTAAATAGTCTTTATATAGTTGTCAATCGACGAAAGTGATTTGCTATTTTATGTACTATAGTTTTCATTTAATAAGAGAGAGTCTTCAATCTTCATCTAATAGATGTCAGCCAACGAAAGATATTTTTCATTCGTCAACCTTCACTCTTCAGCTAATAAAAGAGCTTTTACAATGGTCAACCTATTATTTTAAATCAAAGAAGAACAAATTGCTCCGAACTGGCTTTCAAAAACAAAAATCCCCGAAAACCATTGTTGATTTTCGGGGATTTTCCGTTTTTCGGGTTTGCTTATTTTTTACATTCGTTCAGGAACATCAATTCCAAGGAGCTTCATGCCGGTTTTAATGGTTTTTCCAACGGTTTCAGAAATAACCAGTCGTGTATTTCGTTTGTCTTCGTTTTCTTCGGCCAGAATCGAAAATTCGTGGTAGAACTGGTTGAATTCTTTCACCAACTCGTAAACGTAATTGGCGATTACGGCCGGGCTGTACATTTCGCCCGCTTCTTTTACAATTACCGGGAATTGCGATACCGATTTGATCAACTGAAGTTCTTTCAATGCCAGCTCTGTTGAGGTAGGAAGTGCGCGGTTAATTACAATTTCACGATCTTCGGCTTTGCGCAACACCGAACGAATTCGGGCATACGTGTATTGAATAAATGGCCCTGTATTTCCATTGAAATCAATCGATTCCTGTGGGTTGAAAAGCATATTTTTCTTCGGATCAACCTTCAGGATAAAGTATTTTAGTGCGCCCAATGCAATCATTTTATAGGTTTCGGCAGCTTGTTCGGGCGTATAGCCATCAAGCTTGCCCAATTCTTCCGAAGTTTTGCGTGCAACTTCTACCATTTCGGCAACAAGGTCGTCGGCATCAACAACAGTACCTTCGCGCGATTTCATTTTTCCCTGCGGAAGTTCGACCATTCCGTACGAAAAGTGGTGCAGGCCTTTGCCGAATTCGAATCCAAGTTTGTCGAGCAGGATAGAAAGCACCTGGAAATGGTAGTTTTGCTCATTACCTACGACATAAACCATTTTGTCTATAGGGTAGTCCTGGAAACGTTCTTTAGCGGTGCCAATATCCTGGGTCATGTAAACCGAAGTGCCGTCGGAACGAAGCAATAATTTGTGGTCGAGTCCTTCGGCAGTTAAGTCGGCCCAAACCGACGAGTCTTCTTTCTGATAGAAAACACCTTCGGAAAGTCCGCGCAAAACCTCGTCTTTCCCGTAAAGATAGGTTTCCGATTCGTAGTAAATTTTATCGAAATCGACACCCAATTCATTATAAGTCACATCGAATCCATTGTAAACCCATTGGTTCATCATCTTCCATAGTTCGATGGTTTCGGGGTCTTTGGCTTCCCATTTTAGGAGCAATTCGCGTGCTCCAAGAATTGCAGGAGCATTTTGTTCGGCTTCTTCCCTGGTTTGGCCCTGGGCAACAAGTTCTGCAATTTCTTTTTTGTATTCCTGATCAAATTTCACGTAAAAGTCGCCAACCAGGTGGTCGCCCTTAATGCCGGTACTTTCGGGAGTTTGGCCGTTGCCCCACATTTTCCAGGCATACATCGATTTGCAGATGTGGATGCCACGGTCGTTTACAATGTTGGTTTTTACCACTCGGTTGCCATTGGCTTTTACAATTTCGGCGAGCGAAAAGCCCAGCAGGTTGTTGCGAATGTGGCCTAAATGCAGCGGTTTGTTGGTGTTTGGCGACGAATACTCGATCATCACCAACTTCGACGAATCGGTTACCGGTGTAATTCCAAAACCGGCATCAGCATTGGCCGAGTTGAGTACCGTAACCCAGTATGATGGAGAAATAACCAGGTTGAGGAAGCCTTTTACCACATTGTATTTTTCAACTTCGGAAACGTTTTGCTGAAGGTAATTGCCAATTTCGGCAGCAGTTTGTTCCGGCGATTTTTTCGACATTTTCAGGAACGGAAATACCACCAGGGTAATATCGCCTTCAAATTCTTTCCGGGTATTTTGCAATTGAATGAGTTTGCTGTCGACTTGCTGTTGATAGCAATGATTGATGGCTTCAACTATTTTTTCGCTGATTATCTGTTCGATAGACATTTTTCTAAGCTTTGAGAATTTTTGAGCGACAAAGATATTTATTTTCTCTGTTTCTGAATAAATAAAAAGCCCCTCCGTAGAAATGGGAAGGGCTCTATTGTCGTTAAACCAATAAGATTATTTCATTTTGAAAATTTCGAATTCAACTCTCCTGTTTTTCAGGCGTCCTTCTTCAGTGTCGTTGGTTGCAACAGGATTTGCTTTACCAAAAGCTTTTTGATGAATAATACGGTCGGGCGCAATACCTTTTTCTTCAAGGTACTTTATTACCGATTCAATTCGGGTTTGAGAAAGTTTTATGTTGTATTCGTCGGTGCCCTGAGCATCGGCATAACCAAAAATATTTACTTTAAACGCTTTATCCGATTTAAGAGTGACAATAAGCTTATTTAGGTTTCCTTTTGAGTAATCAGTCAAGTAACTGTGATTCGAAACAAAATGTACCGGAGTAACTTTGATGTTCTGAATAATTACTTGATCAGGAGTTATTTCTTTTTTAACTTCTTTATTTTCGGCTTCTTTAACGGGACATCCATTGTTGTCTTTTGATCCGGCAACAGTAGGACATTTATCTACTGAATCCGGAATTCCGTCACCGTCGGTATCTACAGGGCATCCCTTGGCATCAACTTTTATGCCTTTCGGTGTATTTGGGCATTTATCTTCATTGTCAGCAATTCCGTCGCCATCAGAATCAAGCGGACAACCTTTTTCATCAACTTTTATACCTTTTGGTGTGTTGGGGCAATTGTCATTTTTATCGGCAACTCCATCACCGTCGGCATCAGGGCACCCTTTTAACGAGGTAAGACCAACAACTGTAGGGCAGTCATCTAAAAAATCGGCAACTCCGTCGCCGTCCGAATCAAGTGGGCATCCATTGGCGTCAACGGCAACACCAGTTGGAGTATTAGGGCATTTATCCCTTTTATCGGGCACACCATCTTTATCGGTATCAACAGTTTTTCCTACACTAAATTCAAATCCAATTGTGGCTTTCCAGAAATTATCGTGAACTGATTTTGTAGCTATCGTTGTTTCTATTCCGTGAATATATCCGGCTTCAATATACAGCGCTGTTGCCTGACTGAAATATAGCTTGCTGCCAAGACCGGCATCAAAATTCACCCCTGCATCGGCATTATCGGCAAGAAATCCTGGTCCGGCAAATAAATAAGGACGGAATTTCTGCGTTTCGTTAGCTAATTTTAATCTTAAATTCAAAAAACCGTTAAACATATCCAGATTACTGGTAATCTTAGAATTGTACAATCCTAAATTGCCTTTCAGTAATACATCAAAACGGTTACTTAAATACCTGCTAAAATAGAGTTCAGGCATAATACCTGTATTTGATTCACTGGTTATTCCGTAAACTCCGGCTCCAAACCCAACGCCCCATTTTTTATCTGCGGTTTGCGCCTGTATGGCAACAGTGCAAACAAGAAGCAATGATAGTAAAAGTACTTTTTTCATGTTCGTTTGTTTTGGTATGTTATCGTTTTAAAATTCAAAGTTTTAACTCATTATTTATCGTTGGGTGTCATACAAATATACATAAAAAATCCTTATCGGTGGTGATAAGGATTTTTTCTTAATGTAGAATGCAAGGCTTTATTTTGTTACTTGAAATTCAACCCTTCTGTTAAGGGCACGGCCTTCAGCAGTGTCGTTTGTTGCTGCCGGATTTGCTTCTCCAAAACCCTTCTTTTGAGTAATTCTCTTTGTTTTAATCTTTTTATGTAGTATTGAGTTTACAACAGAACCAACCCTACGGTTCGATAGCCCCAGATTATAATTGTCGCTACCAACAGAATCGGCATAACCTGAGATTTTCACGTTGTAATTACTGTTCTCTTTTAACAGGTTAACAAGTTTTTCGATTTTAGCTTTCTCAGAATCTTTAACTGTCGATTTATTGGTGTCGAAATAAACCGGGTCAACTTTCATTCGTTCAGCTTCAAGTTCTTCGGCTGTTTTTTCTCTTGGGCAACCATTGTTTTCTTTAACTCCTGGAACTGTCGGACATTTATCTAAGTAGTCTGGAACACCGTCACCATCAGAGTCAACTGGGCAACCTTTTGTATCAACTTTAGCCTCTTTGGGGGTATCCGGACATTTGTCATCTTTATCAGCGACGCCATCACCATCGGTATCGGGGCAACCTTTAAAAGCAGCAAGGCCCGGCACATCAGGACATGCGTCGTCTTTATCGGCAATACCATCTTTATCCTTGTCCGGGCATCCTTTTAATGAGGTCAGTCCCGGAATTGTAGGACAATCGTCCATATAATCAGCAACACCATCACCATCGGTGTCAACAGGGCATCCATTGGCATCAACAGCAACGCCGGCAGGAGTATTGGGGCATTTATCTTTTTTATCAGATACTCCATCCATATCCGAGTCTTTCGCTTTGCCAAAGTCAAATTCAATTCCGAAAGTTGCTTTCCAGAAATTGTCGCGAACCGTTTTAGTTGCATTGGTTGTTTCAATTCCGTTAATATAGCCGGCTTCCAGGTATAAGGCTGTAGCTGGGCTAAAATAATATTTACTTCCAACTCCAAGGTTAAAATTTAGCCCTGAAGTAGAATTATCAGCAATTACGCCTGGCCCGGCAAATAAATATGGTCGGAACTTTGTGTTTTCATCAGTTAGCTTCATACGAAGATTTAAAAATGCATTGGCGAAATCCAGGTCGTTTTTTACTTTGGAATTGAATAATCCCAAATTTCCTTTTAACAACACGTCGAAACGTGGGCTTAGGTAAGTGCTTAAGTACAATTCGGGGCTGAACCCAACACTTGATTTATTGAGTCCGCCATAAGGGCCAACTCCTGCTCCAATGCCCCACTTTTTATCAACAGTTTGTGCATTCGATACAGCAATTAATGCTGCGAATAATGAAAGAAGTAGAAATTTTTTCATGATTCAGTGTTTTGATTCTATGTAAGATAATTTAATTTCGTTCAAAAAATACAATAGTGATAGATACAGTTACAAACCATGACTAATTTAACCTTGCAATACCGTTAATTTATGTCATTTTGTTTGAACATAACAATAAGAAAACAAAACTCTTTAATATTAGGTTTTGTATTTGTTTATAAAGTTAACACTTTAAAATGAAATGATAGCCGCGTTGTAACAACTTTTAGATACTATAGATTAAAAAGTCGCTTAAATTTTCGGAATTGTATATAGATTTAATCATAAGTAGGAAAGAAAAACATTTAAGGATTCATATTGTACGCAATTATTGACATAGAAACCACTGGACAATCGGCAGCAAAAGGAAAAATCACCGAAATTGCTGTTTATGTTCATAATGGAATTGAAATCATCGATTCTTTTTCAAGCTTGATAAATCCGGAATGCTATATTCCGGGGTTTATTACAGAATTGACAGGCATTAGTAATGAAATGGTACGTTATGCTCCTAAATTTTATGAAGTGGCACGCCAAATTGTAGAAATAACTCAAAACCGGGTTTTTGTTGGTCATAATGTTCAGTTTGACTATCGGTTTGTTCAGGAAGAATTTAAAAGGCTGGGTTACGATTACCAGCGGCAAACAATGTGTACAGTAAGGTTAGGACGAAAATTTCTGCCTGGTCACAAGTCGTATTCACTAGGAAACATTTGCAGTGAACTTGGAATATCGATAAATGGACGCCATAGGGCAGCCGGAGATGCTTTTGCTACAACAAAACTTTTTGAGTTGATACTTGAAAAGAAAAGACAAAAAGAAACCCGGATTCCTCCGGGTCAATTAAAGCTTTTTTAAAGCGGGAAGCCGCTCGGAACCAGATTATTCTTCAGGTTTTACTTCTTCTTTAACTTCTTCAGTTTCGATTAACAGGTTTTGTTCATCAAGCAATTGATACCATTGAACCACTTTTTTCATATCCGAGACATAAACCCTATCTTTGTCATAATCAGGTAAGATATCGGTGAAAAAAGCTTTTATTTCGTTGGAAGAAGCTTTAGCAGAAATGATTTTCCCATTTTCCTTTATTTTCTTAAACAAATCAGTCAAAAGAACTTCACCAGTTTCAGTAAAAACTGAAATATCTGATAATGAACTGATTTTTGATGTTGAATAGGCTGGCATTCGTTTACCGGTAATCAGCGATTCAACAATAATACTGTTTTTCGTTTCGGCAACTAATTTGAATAATCCTGGTTGTCCACTAATCGATAATATTCCTTTTAACATACCTATTGTTTTTTTCAGGGCACGAATATAATATTTTCCTGCGACTAAAAAACAAAACCCGGAATAACCGGGATTTGTTTTAATTAAAGTTGAACCGATAACTGATACCCAGGCTTATCCACCGGCCAGGTTGTTCAATAGGTCCCAAATCGTAATATTTTATATTTAGTAAGTTCGAAATATTTGTATATATTTCAGTATTCTGTGATTTCCATGCTATTCTGGTATTTATAATCCAGAATGGTTGGTAGGTGTCAGTCTGGGTTCTCATCCCGTTTCGATCCTGGTAACTAATTTTCCACGATGTGCCCAGTTTTTGCCATATCCTGTGCTCAATCTGGAAATCAAGTTTGTGTTTTAAATTATCTAAAACATAGTAAGAGAGCAGATTATTTGTTCCTTTCTCTAAATGACTATAAGCATAATTTATTCCAAGTTTGGTAAAAAAGAATTTTGTCTTCCAGAATTTTTCAGGAGAAAGTGTACAGCTAAGCTCTATTCCTGTAGTATTTATTTGGGTGAGGTTTTGTGTTTGCCATTTTTCTGTATCGCTTATTCTTACCCAGTCAATTAAATCTGTCCCATTCTTAAAGTAGATTCCGGTATGTCCCCAAAGGCCTGGATAGGAAATTTTTAATCCGAATTCGTATGTCTGTGATTTTTCTGGTTTCAGATCAGGATTACCAATATTGGTAGGACCGTTATAAAATAAATCGGTAAAAGTTGGCATTCGTAGCGTTGAATTGCCCGAACCATATAATTTGTAATGGTTTATAAATTCGTATGAAATATCCATTCCAGGGAAAATGTTCCATCCAAATCCAAGGTCCGAAATCCAGTTCGCCATGGCTCCGGCTGAAATAGCCAGATTCTTCAGGTAAACGGAATGTTCAGCAAAATAGGAAATTGTGGTTCTTGAATACGATTTAGTGAAAAATTTACCACTTTCGCCCGGAACTTCAACAGGAGTTGTCAATGTATTTCCCAAAACATTGCTCCAAATATTTTCAGTTCTGAGTTCGGCGCCGAAAGCTGTTTTTCCAAGTCTTGAAGAAACCCAGGCGTCGAGTTTACTTCCAAAAACATCGGTAAGGTGGTAATTGTGCCCAGTGTACCAGCTTGCCGGGTTATCTCTGAACAATTCGAACCTGTCCTGGTGGCGTCGCCAGTAAAGCGATGGGTTAATGTGCAATTTTTTACCCGTTTCAAATTTCACTGAAGCAAAGGTAGTTTTTGTTTCTTCGAATTGATTTGGATAAGCGGCTGAATAAAAACTATTTGCTCCAAATGCTTTCTCTGTTCTGCCTAACTGGAAATTGAGAGTTCCTGGCTTAAGGTTAGCTTTAGTCTGATAAAAAGCATTTATGTTTTTGAAATCGGTATTATCCATATAACCGTCAGTCGAAATACGGTTAATAGCCGCAAAATGGCTCCATGAGCCTTTTGTCAGGTTCCCTGAAACATTTAAATCGGTTAATTTATGTTGTCCTGCGGCCAGATCAACTTTTATGTTTGTTCGTTCTTCTGTACTGGTAATGATGTTAATAACTCCAGAAAAGGCATTAGGACCAAATACGCGGGCAGCCGAGCCTTCAAGAATTTCAATACGCTGGATGTTTTTTAAACTTACAGGGAGATCGAGAGAATGGTGACCCGTTTGTGGGTCGGAAATATTGACGCCGTTGAGTAGGATAAGTGTTTGATCGAATGAACCGCCCCTTACCGAAATATCGGCTTGGGCTCCAAGGGGGCCACGTTGACGGACATCAACACTAAGCGCGTATTCTAAAAGTTCCTGGATACTTTGAACCGGCGCCGCTTCAATTTCTTCTCTGCTAATTACGGATACGATCCGGGCGACCTGCGAGAATGCAACAGGTGCTCTTTGGGCGCTAACCTCTATTTCATCAAGGTTATACTCCATGCTTACTTTCGAAGTATCCGTTTGGGCCGAAACATATTCATTTTCAAAAGTTGTTGTGTATACTGCCAAAAGTACGCCAATGCGAACAGGCTTTTTCAATACACTAAACAATGAATATGATTTTCTTCCCCATCGTTTGAAAGTAAACACTTCAGCCCTTTTCAAGGATCTGGTTGTTTTTTTCATTTAAATTAAGAATAAAAATTCGAGGCGGCTAAAGTACTAAAAATTGTAAACTGGAGTGGAGAAAAGGATAATGACTTAAAATATATGAAAATTTTAGATAAAAGTCAAAGGTGTTTTGTTAGGAAATATTTGTTTAATAACATGTTATAAAAAACGAACATAGTTATGTTTGCTTTCGTATAGTCAAAACCTGCTGCCTGTTTTTTTCCACATAAATATTTTTTATCAGCAATAAATAATATCTAAGAATAAAAGACATTAAAATCTTTTATTTAGAAGTTGGTTTAAATATATTTGTCATCACATTAACAATTAAAAAACGAACGCCATGACACAGCTTCAATTTAACACCGCTCTTCTAGGATTACAGGACAAGTTGTTGTACTATGCATTGAGTTTGACATCAGATCAGGAAAAAGCTCAGGATTTACTTCAGGAAACTTTTCTTAAAGCGCTTACTTACAGAGATAAGTTTGCCCAGAATACAAATTTCAAGGCATGGATTTATACCATCATGAAAAATACATTTATTAATAATTACCGTAGAAATGTGAAGGCAAAAAATACATTTGATGGATCGAATAACGATTTGCATTTAAAAATGCAAAAAGATAAAAGCTATCCATCGCCAGAATCGATGTATAGCTCAAAGGAGATTGTGAAATGTATAAATGCACTTGAAGACGAATACCGTATTCCCTTTAATATGTTTCTTGATGGTTATAAATACAAAGAAATAGCAGAAGACTTAAATTTACCTCTTGGAACAGTAAAAAGTCGTATTTTTTTCACTCGTAAAAAACTGGAGAGGTCTTTAAAAGATTATGCCGCATAGAAGTTTTATTATTCGTAAAATAGGTTGATTTTATTAGTAGAAATGGTTCACTAAGCTGAACCATTTTTTTTGCTTGTTAATGAAGAAAGTATAAGCTATTTCAGGGTTTTTATTGTTATTTTAATTCTGTTTTGACGGGTTAAACCTTTGCCTGGTTGACTCAACTTCTAGCGTGATACAGGCGGAAAATCTGGCAGTTTCTCTTAATGTTTTTGGGAAAAAGAGATGAGTTTTTTTGAATGTGTCCAAATGGAATTAAAGTTTACTATATTTATCAACCTTCACATCAGATATAAATTTTTGAAAAGCAAATTGATATTATCTTTGTCAATAGTGGAAAAAAATAAGCCTGAAAATCAGGTGTAATTTTTATTATAAAGTGCGATCATATATGAAACGGATGATTTTGATAATAACTGTTTTTTCTCTGGTGACGTGTTTAGCTGACTGCCGACAGGGAGATAAATCAAAAATCATAGAACAATACAAATATGATGGCGACAAAGAATCATTAAATGTTAAGCATAAAAAAAAGCTTGAAAGTTGGGTAAAAGAAGGAACTATATGTTATGGCATAGTGATGGTTCGTGATAATAATGGGATTCCTATCCGACTGATGGAGGTACATGCAAAAGTTGTAAGCATACAACCAGAAGGTATTAAGATGGAATCGCTTGAAGATCTTTCGGTAAATAAATACGTTGAATGTGAAAAATTGTCATTAAAAACCGGGCAATACTGGGAAGAAGTTGATTACGATCTTTTTAGAACAAGAGAAGAAGCTATAAAGTTTATCGATGAGAACTATCCGGGCTTAAGGTTGAAACGAGTTTTTTTTACAAAATAGAGGATTATTATAGATTTTAATAAATACAAAAATGAATAGCGTTGGCTCCTTAGGTATTAGCTTTGGAAAGCTAGGAATTCTGGTACTTTTTCTTTTCCCGCTGATTTCAATATCACAAACCCCGGCACCTGTATTTAACTGGAAACCGCAGGAAATAAGCAAGGACAATAACCTACAGGGGATGAGTGTTCATAACGAAAATACAGCTGTTATTGCGGGTTATGGAAAAACTTTTAAAGTATCGAACAATAAAGGGGTTTCCTGGAGTGATGTTGGGCTTTTAAATCCGAAGTTCAATTTTAACGATGTTAGCATCAGTGGTAAAGTTGGTTATATGGTTGCGCGAAAAACCATACTTATTGATAATCCCAATGGAGCTGAAGATGATGTTTATGTAAATGGCCTTTTATTAAAAACTCTTGATGGCGGATATAAATGGACTGTAGTTGACCTTTCAAAAATTGGAGAAGGAACAAGTCTTTCATTAAATCCTTCATTGGCTGGATGTATAACCCTAACTCCATATTCAGTTTTGTGTATCGACGAGAATACGGCCTTGGTATATGTACAATGGTACGAAATTGGGTCAGGCGCAAGAAAAACTCATTCAGCTGTTTTTAAAACACAAAATGGAGGAGAAAAATGGGTAGCTATTACACAGGATTTTGGAGCCTCTTATGTTACATCAATGAAGCTTTTTGGAACCGATATTTATATCGGAGGAAATAAGATTTTACTGAAAGGGTCGACAACCACCGATACTACAACAGATATCTTTCCTGCATTTTCAGCAGTTGCCGGAAGTAGTGCTTACATCAATGAGATTCGCTCATTTAAAACCAATGAAATAGGAATAATTACTTCAGCATCAGGTTATTTTAATACTTCAGATGGTGGTACTTCATTCTCGAAAATGAACGGAATTTCTGGAGGCTTCGACTTTTTTAAACTAGACGATAAAGTAATGATTTGTCTGGGCTCTTCGTCTGGTTCCAAAGCTACAATTGATGGGGGTGCAACTTGGGCTAGTTGTTCTCCCGGAAAGACGATTATTGAAATACCAGGTGTTTTTAATGATTCGCTTTATACTCTGTCTAATTCATCTCTCATTTATAAAATAGCTGTAAATGATCTAAAATCAGGAAATTACAAATGGATTGGGAAAAAACTGGCAGAAGGAACTTCGAGTCTTCAGAAAATGTACATGTTTGATTCAAACAATGCATTAATTATTGGAGATGACCAAATTGCAAAAATAACGGCTAATAAGGGATTAACCTGGGCGAATGCAAGTTTACCTGAACTTTTTGTTTCAGGTGGAAAATACGATTTTCGTAGCGTTACTGCATCAGGAGATGCCGGATTTGTAACTACACGTTCATTTAAGTTGGTTGATTATACTTCGGGCGATGACTATTATTTAAGTGGACTGATTTTTAAAACTGAAGACGCGTGGAAAAGCTGGAAAGTTCTTAATAATAAGAATGTTGGAAAGGATTTTCAGACTGATGCTTCGAAATATCCATTAATGTCGGGGTGCTTTGGTATGGATAATTATACGATTGAGTGCCTTGATGGAAAAATTGCATATATGAATGTTAATTGGTTCGACACTGTTACGGTCGCAAAAACACTAACGAAACATTCGCGGGTATTTAAAACTGTTGATGGAGGCGATATATGGGTTCCTGTTACGAACGACTTTGGGAGTACAATAATAACGTCCATAAAATTTTCAGGAGAAACAGGATATATAGCTGGTAATAAAATTCTTTTGAAGACAAGTGATGGGGGTAATTCGTTTATTGACCTATATCCACAAATTAGTAGCGGAATTAGTGATGATTTGAATATATATTCGATTGTTATGCGTACAAAAGACGAATTGTATTTTCAAACTTCGAATAACAAAGGCGTTTTTTACACAAAGGATGGAGGAAGTACTTTTAACAAATTGAATGGGGTGACAGGTGGGCTCGATTTTATAGTTCTGGATAATAACTCATTTATGACCTTGGGGTCATCAACATTGAATAAATTCAGTAACGATGGCGGTCGAACATGGCAAGATTCTAAACTGGGTGTTGCAATATATGCTGCCGGGAAAGTATTTAACGATTCTCTTTATGTTTTGGGAAAGTCGAATGTTTACAAAATTGCAGTTTCCGATTTGGATATTAAGACTTTGGTGTATGATTTAGGTAAACCGGATGTGTTAAAAGTTCTGTATGATTCTTCAGCATTAGTACTTGCTTGTTCTGAAGGTGATATCGACAGATGTTATATTTACAATATTTCAGGGCAATTGATGGCTATTGCCGACCCTAAGTCATCAACATATTCGATTGATTACAATTCGTTTACTCCTGGGGTGTATATAATTTCGGCATTGACTAATGGCAAGAAGTATACACGAAAAGTAATTTTTAAATAGTACTTTAGGGCAAATTAAGGTTGCGACTGCTATAAATTTTAAGTACTGTTTTCCAAATATGTTGAAGAGTATTGTAATTGGCTGGCTATTAGTTTTATGTGTTTTTTTTGTTTATAGCCAATCAACTCAAATGATTTATGGAAAGGTTGTTAATAAGCGAAATGGGGAGCCTGTTTGCTTTGCCGGAATTCATATCGTGGAGAATGATTCTTGGACATCGACAGACAGAGAAGGAATTTTCTCTATACAACATTCTGATTTTCCTTTCGTAACACTTGAGGTTAGTTGTTTGGGCTTCGAAACCTTTTCGGATAGGTTCCAGACGACTAAAATTGAGGATATTCTTGTAATAAAAATGGTACCAATATCGTATGACATGGAAGAGATAACGGTATTGGCGAAAAATAATTTGGGAATTACAACTTCTTCAATTCTCGGGAATGCAGCAATCGAGCATGTTCAGCCATCAAGTTTGGCCGATGTTTTACAGTTACTACCTGGAAATATTTCAACAAATCCCAATTTTAGTACAGCTCAAAAAATAACGATGCGCGAGATCGGTGTAGATGACAACAGCGCAATGGGGACGACGATAATGGTTGATGGTGCTCCAATATCGAACAATGCTAATCTTCAAACTTTCTCGACATACAAAACCGACAATAATTTTATTACAACTGTTGGGTCTGGTATTGATTTAAGACAAATTTCGACCGATAATATCGAATCCGTTGAGTTTGTGAAAGGAATTCCTTCAGTAACTTATGGCGATTTAACTTCGGGTGCAGTTCTTATTAAAACAAAAATGGGATACACGCCGTTTGAGGTTAAACTTAAAACTGATGCGCTAATTAAACAATTTGTCATAAGTAAAGGGTTTAGTTCTAAGTCAAAAAGTAATATCAATTTCAATCTGGATTATTTGCAGTCGTTTGACGATTTACGGAGTAAATACAAAGGTTTTAACCGGATAACAACTAATTTGGGGTTTTCAAAAGTATTTTGCTTCCAGAAATCACAACTTACTTATAATGCTAAAGTGGGTTTGTACAGCACTGTTGATGACGCAAAAACCGATCCCGATGCAATGGTCTCAGGAGAAAAAGTATTGTCAAAAGAACGGGGTTTGCGATTAAACATGTACGGAAAATGGTTGGCCGGAATGAAATTGTTTACCAATCTTGATTATACGGTTTCGTTGTCATACATGCACCAACAAAGTGGCGAGGAAAAATACAGGTCGTTGAATGGCATTCAGGCGATTTCGACTTCGTTAGCAGAAGGAGAAAATGTTGGAATTTTTTTGCCGGCTGAGCAATTTACATCCTATGTTGTTGATGGAAAACCATTAAATGTATTTGTGCAACTGACCGCTACTAAGGTTTTGAATTTTCATAAAGACTTGTTAAACAGATTGGTTTATGGTTTCGATTACCGGTTTGATGCCAATAACGGAGATGGGCAGGTATATGATATTTCCAATCCACCGTTTGTCTCGGTATATAACTCTCGTCCAAGGAAATATAAAGATATTCCTGCGTTGCAAAACTCTTCTGTTTATTTTGAAGATAATTTATCCGTGTTATTTCGGAAAACAGTTCTTGGCATTCAGGCCGGTATTCGGTTAAACAATTTTCAATCTTCAGGATTGTTTAAAAGCGATATTGGATTTTTTACTGAACCAAGAATCAATGTACAGTATAGTTTTTTGTCTCCAAAGAACAATACTGTTTTTGATAAAATGGCTGTAAGGTTTGGCATTGGTAAAACGTTCAAATCGCCACCATTGATTTTTTTATTTCCAGATAGGGCTTATTTTGACTTAAATGCCTTGAGTTATTATTCAGGTAATCCGGCTTATGATACTTCAATTTTTAATACCCGGATTTTTGAAACAAAAAATAATGCCTTAAAGCCTTCGGAAGATAGAAAAATAGAAGTTGGACTTAGTTTTAAGGTTAAGAAAATAAGTGCAGCAATTTCGGTGTTCAAGGAAAAACTACTGAATGGCTTTGCCTTTGCCAGTAATTACGTGTTTGTAAATTATAACCGTTATCAAACTGACAATGCACCTTTAGAGAACACCATTGATCTGGCTAACGTGGTGAAAGTCCCTTCTACAGTTCTGGTTTCTTACCAAATTCCGGTTAATAACCAGGAAACTCGAAAATCAGGAATTGAATTTACACTTGATTTTGGTAAAATAAGTCCGCTTTATACATCATTCACATTAGATGGTGCCTGGTTGCGGACACAAAGAGTAAAAAGCACTTTACCATATCAATTCCGACCTTCAGAGTCAACCACAAATCGGAATTTGTATTTTGGCATTTATCCTGCCGGCGAAAGTAAAGTAAGTGAAAGATTTAATACCAATTTGAGAATGGTGACCCAGGTTCCTGGATTACGGATGATTTTGTCTACCACTATTCAGATGATTTGGTACGATATGTATTATTTTCCCAGATTTGATGAAATACCATTATACCTGGTTTATTCTGATGGAACCAACAAAAAATTTTCTTCTGAAATGAATGCAAATTCGGAGTATAGAAATTTTGTTATTGTTAAGAATCAGAATTACTACCTCAAAGAAATAATGCCACCATTGCTTCAAACTAATTTTAGATTATCAAAAGATATTTTTGAAAACTTAAAATTAAGTTTTTATGCGAATAATTTGTTTAATTATCGCCCTGAATATGAATTTAGAAGGACTGGTTCTTTTATTCGAAGGAACCCATCCTTATATTTTGGAGTCGAAATAAAAATTGTATTGTAAGCATGAAAAAAGGATTTGTTGTTATTTCATTATTATTTGTGTTGGTTTCATGCCTCAAAGATTCCGATTATCACGCATATAAGGTAAGCCTTACTGTTGATTTTGGTTCCGACTTCCCTTTGGAAAACAAGGCCGGAGCCAAAGTTACTTTATTTAATCAACTTAAAAATTATACCTGCCAAGCCGAAACAGATAAGAATGGCGCTGTTTCTTTTTTTTCAGTCGAGCCTGGCTTTTATAGTATTACAGTTACCCATTCTATAAAAATGGGAATCTCAAATTATATGTACAATGGATTGGCTGATATTCAGGTATTTGGAGATGTGTCTGGTATGGTTAAAGTAAATGCAAGTATCTCAAATCCGTTTGTAATCAAGGAAATTTATTACAGTGGAAGTACTACCCCGGCAGGTAAGATTTATTATGCCGATCAATTTCTTGAAATATTTAACAATACTTCGGAAGTACAATATGCCGATGGAATTTCGGTGTTGGAACACGAATCGAACGGAACAGAAGTCAATATATGGGGGAATATAAAAGATACTATAGTTGCTGAATATATTTGGACAATACCTGGAACAGGAACTCAAGTGCCCGTTAGGCCTGGTGAAAGTATTATTATCGCGCAGGACGGAATTAACCATAAAGATGATCCAAAGGGAAATCCTTTAAGCCCTGTGAATCTTGGAAATGCGGACTTTGAGTTTTATGTATATAAGTATAATAACAAGGATGTTGACTCTCCTTTAGTCCCCAATATGATCAGAGATTATTTCTGGAATTCGATGCTTGAGGAAGTAACCTTTAGAGTACAGGGAGGAAGTTCAATTGCTATTGCTAAACTTCCTGGAAGTTCTGAAATGGAACGGAGAGCTTATATCTTAAGAAATTTGATATCTAAGCCATTTTCATCGGGATCAGACACTACTCATTACGTTAAGGTAGCAAACAGGTACTTGATTGATGCTGTAGAGACTGTTGAAGATGAGGCACATGCAATTTATAAGAGGTTTTCTCCTGATTTAGATGCTGGCTATACTTATGTGCCTTCGGGTTCCCGCTCAGGAAAATGTGTTCGCCGAAAAATTAAAGAAGTTGTGTCGGGCAGGGTCATTTATCAGGATACAAATAATTCGACCAACGACTTTTTAAAAGATGTTGATCCTAAACCTAAAGTTTATGAATAACTTTATTATCAGCATTTTATTTTTGAGTATAGGACTGTCGGTCGGAGCAAATAGTCCAAATGGAGACAAGAAATACAACTTAAATATATTTCAGCAAATTGATTTGGAAAATGTGTGGTTCCAGGCCGGTAATGTTGCAGGTTTAAAACAAATGCCATCTTTTTTTCCATCAGAAATTAAACTCAACTATAACCAATCTAAGGGTAATTTTCATTCAATCTTTAATGGAGAATCAAACCAATCGTACAATTTTAGTTCCAGAAGTTTTCAAAGAATCAGGAATACAATTTTTTACGGATCATTTAATTACAGCAAAAGTTTCGAAAGAAATTTGAACTATAGTAATACAAATGAACCAGCTATAAATTATCCCTATTTGTTGGCCGATACAATAGGCAATGATACTTACGATCGGGAATTTTTTTGTATAAAGGGTTCTATTGCGTCGGTACTTTCCGGTAATTTCGATTGGGGATTAGATGTTGATTACCAGGTAGGAATAGCCTCACAGAATCGTGATCCTCGTCCTGAAAATAAGGTTATGCGAGGCAAAATTTCTCCGGGCATTATTTATAAGCATAAATATTTTAAGTTTGGGGCGAATCTCTTTTATGACTATTATAACGAGGATATTGATGTCTCGGTTGTTCAGGAAGGGATTCAATATACCTTGTTCCAATTACATGGCCCGGGAACATTTATATACCATTCTTCCAGTTCGTTTTACCGGCTTTACCAGCAAAATCAGTTCGGTGGCGGTTTTCAGGTTCAATTCAGAAAAAATAAGGCCTCAGATATTTTATTCTCAGGTTATCAGTACTTTAAACAAACTGTTGACGATGGCAGGGGCGGCGATATGGCAACATGGGCTGTGGTTAAGAATGATTCGAAAATGGAAGGGATAAATTGGAATGTAGGTAACATTATTTCGATCGACATGGGCGAAAAGCTCCATTTACTGAGTGCTCAGGTTCGTATAACAAAGAAATTAGGGACAGAATTTATTCAACGATTAGAAAACATTGGCGTAACTAACCTGGAAAGTTGGATAACATACGCTAAAGAACGTAAATATAACTCATTGAATATCAATGCTAAACTGAAGTATCAGCTAATGACAAAAGATGAAAATAACCAGATGAAATCGTTGTTCCAGGTTGGGCTAAACTATTATTCGTTCCAGGAAGAATACCATATTCCTAATCAGCAAATGGATCATTCAACCTTGGTGTTTGAATCGTCTTTCCAGAAATTATTCTCATTGAGAAACTCTAAAATTTCAGCTGAAATAAAACTAAGTTACAGGAATAAAGTTGATTCAAAAGTTTATTTGGAGACTACTAATAATTTGATTGACAAAATATACCTTCCGGAATTCAATTTCATGACAAAAGCTTATATTTCACCTGGTTTTGTTATAGGTTATCAGTTTCCGGTAAAAAAGCTGTCGGGTAATTATTTTATAAATGCCGATTTTAATTGGTTTCATTCGGTAAATAACCTGAACCGGGGTAATTTGAGCTTCAGTACCGGGTTCATTTTTTAACAATTTGAATATGGACAATGCAATTGAATGTCATAATCTTACTCATTATTATGGAAATAAACTGGTTTTCGAGAACCTTAATTTTCGGATTAAGGAAGGACGCATACTTGGTTTGTTGGGAAAAAATGGCACGGGTAAAACAACTGTATTTAATATTTTGAATGGGTTCCTTCATCCTACAGGAGGCCAGTGCCTTATATGGGGAGAAAATACACAATATTTGAGTGCCGGGACTAAGTCGAGAATCGGTTTTTTGATAGAAGGCCATATTCAATATGCGTTTATGAATATTCAACAGATTGAGCGATTTTACCGAGGTTTTTATCCTCGATGGAAATCAGCATCTTTTTGGGAATTAATATCGAAGCTAGACATTTCTCCACGACAAAAAATATCTGCAATGTCATGTGGGCAACGTTCACAGGTAGCTTTGGGGCTTATTTTGGCTCAGGACCCTGATTTATTAATTCTCGACGATTTTTCGATGGGACTTGATCCAGGGTATCGACGTTTATTTGTTGATTATTTACGCGAATACGCCAAATCGGAAAACAAAACCATATTTACAACCTCTCATATTATTCAGGATATGGAACGATTAATCGATGATGTTTTGATTATCGATTCGAATAATGTTTTGGTACAATCAACTTTAAATGATTTCCTGGGTAATTTTAATCGTTTTGACTTGGAACTGGAAGAACCAAAAACTGAATTGGGAAAAGATTCTATTCTAGTAAACATTGAACAGGTAAAAAATAAGGTTGAATTATACACTTTCTCGTCTGAAAATGAGATATATAAATATTTAGCTGATAAAAATGTTTCAGTTAGAAATATCACGAGGGTTAGTATGACGCTTGAAGATGCATTTATCGGTTTAACAGGAAAATATTAGAACATGTGGAAATCAGTTTTTTATAAAGAGTGGTTAAAAATAAGGTGGTTTCTGATTCTTTATGCTTTGATCGGATTTATTGTCATCGGATATATTTACATAAAGTTGAAACATGGGTTCATGTTTTCAGAAGCTAAAAATGTTTGGAGCGCCATTTTATTCCAGAGTTTTTTGTATTTCAAAGTTTTCAGGTTTATTCCTTTATGCGGAGGAACAATTATAGCTTTTGTGCAATATTTGCCTGAAGTGCTTAACAAGCGAATTAAGCTTTCTTTTCATCTTCCTTTAAACGAGAATAAAGTTCTGTTGTTGATGCAAGCCTTTGGGGCATTAAGCCTTTTTATATCATTTTTAGTATTTTCTATTCTCTTTGGAATTATCGGCCTGTATTTTTTACCTGAACAGATTGTTTCGGATAGTTTGATAACCATTTTCCCCTGGATATTGGCTGGATTTTCGTCTTACTTCATTGTTTCATTTATCGTGCTGGAACCGATGTGGATATATCGGTTTATTTATTTTCTTAATGGTGCTTTTTTTATCTCAATACACTTTGCTTCAATAAATACAACCAGTTATAGACCTATTATTTTGTCATTAACGCTTATGAGTATTTTGTTGAGTAGTGCGCTTTTATTTTCAGGTTATCGGTTCAGAAAGGGGGAAAGCTGGTATGGAAAAAATTAGCAGGTATAGTCTGGTATTTATTACTGTGATTGTTCTTTCAATCGGGTTACCTCAATTGTTTTGGATTTTGTTCGAAAAGCCTGTCAAGAAACCATTTATTCAGTATAGCTGTGTTGATCACGATTTTTTGATTTATCGCCCTGTCGAAAAAATTTGGGAAGATACCAAGGGAAAGCAATACTCAAGGGATGAATACGAACAAAAACTTCCTTTGTTCTTTTTTAAGCAGCTCATTACTTCAGGAACTTTGCCCGATTCGATAGATCATGTCCGTATTGGTTTAAAGGAGATCGCACACGAAAAATCGTTTTTTCGCCTACGCCCGAATGAAATTGATGCTCCAGTTCCTGGTTTATTCCCTTTATTCGAATCACGTTCAGGAAGAGCAATGCTTGAGTGGCCTGAAGATTTCTTTAGAATTACCTGGCGAATTGAATTTATCGATGCTGCAAGTAATGAAATCCTGGAAGAAAAGAGCCAGATGTTTTCGGCTTCACTATACCATAAAGGTTTTGTTTTTCCGGCAAAACTGATTTCGGGTATTACTACACAAAAGAAAACATGTGATGAAGGCTATTTTATAGTGGATTCAAAAAATCAGCTTTTTCACCTGAAAATGGTAACTGGAAAGCCTTATGTAAAGAAAATTGAAGTTCCGAGTGGATTATTAATCAAGCATATAAGCTGTGTCGATTTTAAAAATAAAGCATTCTATGCTTATTTGTTATCCGACAAAAATGAGATTTTCATTCTGGATCAGGATGATTATAAATTAGTGAAATGGCCTATTGAAGGATATGATTCCGCCACCAGCGATTTAAAGATATATGGCGATATGCTTAATTATACAATTGTTATTGAGGGCTGTAACTATTTAAAAGTGATAGCTTTGGATAAGAAATATCAACTTGTTGATTCGTATATTGAAAAATGGGATGCAAAGGAAGATTCGAAATATGGAAAAATTTTCGCATCAATTTTCCCGGCACAGGTTTCTATAACAAGCGAAAATAGTAAATACATCCGTTTTTATTTTTTTATTTCGAAAGGGTTTAATTGGTTCTATCTGAGTTTAGCTCTGTTTGCGATACATTTTGCTTTTCTGTATTGGAGGAAAAAGCTGTTGAGAAATCATTTTGTTGATTTAGGTATTGTTGCTATTTGTGGTATTTATGGATTTTTAGCCATCCACTTTTTTAAGAATAGATTCTACGAATGACCATTTTCGTAGCAGATGAGTTATATTTGAAGAAAGAAAAATTGGTAGGTATGAATAAGAAAGTTGCAGTTCATTTAGCCGATGGCTTCGAAGAAATTGAAGCCATAACTATCATTGATGTTTTAAGAAGAGCTGGAGTTGATGTGGTGACGGTTTCTATAACTGGGAAACTTGACGTTAATGGAGCGCACCAGATCAAGGTTTTGGCTGATGTTGTATTTGAACAAGTTAATTATGATCAAATTTTTATGATCATTTTGCCTGGAGGTATGCCTGGTTCATCGAATTTAGATGCGCACAAGGGTTTGAAGGCGCAGATTGTTAAGTTTAATGATACAAACAAACAACTCGCAGCTATTTGTGCTGCGCCTCTTGTTTATGGTAATCTTGGAATACTCAATGGCAAGCAAGCTGTTTGTTATCCAGGATTCGAAAAATACCTTAAAGGTGCAGATATTTTAAGCATTCCGGTAACTGAATCTGGCAATATAACAACAGGTCGTGGCCCTGGGGTAGCTATTAAGTTTGCTTTAAAACTGGTAGAAAAGCTTGTCTCAATAGAAAAGGCTGAACAGGTTGCAGCCCAGATGCTTGCGTGATGATTCTATATAGTTAAATTGTCATTATGCAGTAGCTTTTGCCGGAATTGTAAATATAAACTCACTTCCTTTTCCAAGCTTGCTTTCAACCCATATTTTCCCATTGTGCTTATTAATAAATTCAGAACAAAGTATTAATCCGAGCCCTGATCCATCTTCATTATTGGTTCCTTTTCTTTTAACTTTTGAATCGATTCTAAAAAGATTCTGACTATCTTCGTCCGAAATACCTATGCCACTGTCAATTACTGTGATAACAATGTTCTCATCTATTTTTCTTGCATTTACTTCAATATGACCACCATCAGGAGTAAATTTTATAGCGTTGTTTATCAGGTTTCTTAAAACTGTTTCAATCATAGCTGGGTCGGCATATATTTTTAATCCGGGATCGCTTTCTACGTTTATTTTAATGTTCTTCTGTTCTGCCAGTGATTTTAATACGCCTATTGCATTATCTAAGACTCGTAGGTACTCAATATTTAGAGGAGAGAAATTTAATGCACCGGTTTGCGAGCGTGACCATTCAAGCAGGTTTTGGAGTAACCTGTAAATACTATTGGTCGAATGATATATGTCTGTTGCAAATCTTCGTCTTTCCGTTTCATTAAAATGCTCATAATCCTTGTACAGAAGAGAAGAATACCCCAGAACGTTATGTAGCGGGTTTTTTAAATCGTGTGCAATAATTGAGAAAAATTTGTTTTTTGAAGCGTTTAGCATTCTTAGTTCCTGTTCACTTTTTTCAATAACTTTATTTTTATAGGCCAGTAATTTGTTCGATTTAGTTTTATCGAGGTACTTTAGCCAGATAAAAAATACCAGCAATAAAAGAAGTACGGCAGCTGTTAAGCCAAGTTGTTTGAGCTGTTTATTCTTTCGAAGTTGAACTAAAGTTAGTTCTTGTTGTGCTTTTAGTCTGGCAATTTGATTTTCTTTTCGTTCAAATTCATAACTTTTTTCGAGAGCCGATATCCGATCATATTTCTCTTTTTGAGTCATACTGTCAGAATATTGGATATAAAGCTTTAAATGATTAATTGATGTTTTATAATCTCCAACTTTTTCATAAACTTTTGATAGCAAGTTGTTTGATGTTGCTTTTATTTTATATCCTCTCTTGTACTTGTCATTTAGTACAATACTTTCTTTTAACGCTTCAATTGCCGATTTGTATTTTCCTTGCCTAAAAAGCACAATACCAATGCCTTGTTTAAATTCAGCTTCACGTTGGTATAAACCTAATTTTCTGAAAAGGGCCCACGACTCTTTTAAGCATTCAACCGCCTGATAGATGCTGTCTGGATAGTTAATGTATATACCGGCAATATTTGATGAGGTAATTGCTTGAAATTCAGGTTTATTATTTAACTTTTTGGCTTTCTTGTAATTTATTAATGCTGAATCAGGTTGGCTAATGATTTTATATATTTCGCCAAGACCATTGTAATTCACAGCCATACCTTCAAAATTTTTAATTGATGAATTAATTGTTAATGCTTTGCGATAGTAATTAATTGCATCAACCATATTCCTCATTCGTGTATGAGTCATAGCAATATTTGAAAGTAGTTTGGCTGAAAGAAATGGATTATTTTCACAAAGCTTCATGCCTTCCAAAAATTGGGTAATGGCTTTATCTCCTTGATCCATATTGTAATAACAAAGCCCTATGAGTTTATAGCAATTTATAATATCAACTGTATCAAGCGATTGATTATAAGTAATGAGGGCCTTTTCAATAATAGGTAATGCTAAATGATAGTCGGAGGAGTTGTATAATATTTCACCTTGATTGCATAGTGCCTTACCTTGAAGGAGTACCTGTTTGTTTTTAACTGCAAGTTGGTAAGCTATACGAGAATAGGCAATGCTTTTAGATGTGTCTTCTTTCAATTTATACGAAAGTTGCAAAAACAATTCGGCTTTTTTACTTTCGGGCGTATTTCGGATAATATGTAATAAACTGTCAGCATTTGACTGTGACGACGCACTAAAAGTACGATTTAAAAGAAGCAGGAATAAAAGGAGCTTTTTCACAGGTAAATATCGTTAATATATTAAATGCTATCTTGTAACAACCTTTCACATCTGTTATTAACTAAACTACCAGCATATTGCCAGCCTGAATTATTGGTTCACATTTATACCTTAGGAAAAGATTTGCCAAAGCCAAAGTATCTTTTTCACAGTATCTGATAATTCTGTCAAGGTCACCTTCCTGGTAATAAACCTTTGCAACCATGCTGCCATCAATATCATTTTTTGGTGTGTGAATGTCGAATACAGCACAAAGTAAATCAAGTGACGTGTAACTTTTGTAATCGCCAAATTTCCACATTTGTAATGTATCCAGTAATTTGTCCTTTATTTCCCACGGTTTAGCTCCTGCGACATCCAGAATTCGCGGAAGTTTAAGTCCGTTAATCAGAGAGCGGCGGGCAATATAAGGGTAATCGAATTCCAACCCATTGTGGGCACAAATTCTTTTAGCTTGATTTCCAGTGAATTTATCAAGCATATCATTAAATCCAGATAAAAGTTTCTTTTCGTCTTGATCGTAAAACGACTTAACACGATAATATCTTTCACCGTTTTTTTGAATGATAACTCCTGCTGAAATGCAAATTATTCGGCCAAATTCGGCATAAATGCCAGCGCGTTCATAAACATCAGATGCACATTGGTCTTCATTTCTGAAAAACGACGATTTCTTGTCCCAGAGCTTTTGAAACGGTTCCGAAAGTTCGTTGAAATCTCCTTTTTGAGGAACAGTTTCAATATCAATAAAAAGAATATCTTCTGAAGAGACTTGCTCGAACATATTATTTCAGGTTTTGACGTATGTAATTCGTTAAAATATTAATTGCCACAATATTATTTCCGCCTTCAGGAACAATAATATCGGCAAACTGTTTAGTAGGTTCAATAAACTGGAGATGGCTTGGGCGGACAGTTCTTGCATAGCGATCTAAAACCATTTGCACGTTCCTTCCTCTTTCTATAATGTCGCGTTGAATAACTCGTGAAAGCCGAACGTCCGAATCACAATCCACAAAAACCTTGATGCCCATTTGTTCTCTCAATATGGCTGGAAAAAGAACCAGGATGCCTTCGACAATCACAACAGATTTTGGTTGAATTTCTCTTCTTTCTTCTGAACGGGTACAGGTTAAATAGGAATATATTGGTTCCTGAACAGAGCTTCCTGATTTTAATTGCTTGATATGTTCAACTAAAAGTTCAAATTCGATTGATGCAGGATGGTCGAAATTTATTCTTTGCCTTTCTTCCAGGGGCAAATGACCATTATCTCTGTAATACGAATCTTGCGAAATTACTGCTACCTCGCCGGCAGGGAGATTGTCAATTATTTTTCTTACAACTGTTGTTTTCCCGGAACCTGTGCCTCCGGCAATACCAATAACTAACATAGACTTATATTTTTTTCAAAGATAATGTTGTCAGTGGTTTTTTATTCACAAAAAAATACGTTGTGAAACAGAGGGTGGAAAATGTTAACTTAGCATTCAGAAAATTTAAATAGCCAATTATGATTAACCACGTAGTATTGTTTAAACTGAAAAAGTACGAGTCGGATAGTGAAAAACAAAATGTTATTTGTTCGATAGAAGATGCTCTCCTGGGTTTATTGGGCAAGATTAAAGAACTGAAACACATTGAAGTAGGCGTGAATTACGAACTGGCTGCCAAATCGTACGATATTTGTCTTATCACACATTTCGATTCAGTTGAAGGACTTGATGTTTACCGAGTGCATCCCGAACATGTAAAAGTTACTGAACTTATCGGCCAACATGCTGTTGAAAGGGCTGCTGTTGACTTTGAATTTTAATCGTTTTATGGCTTGTTTACCGTTCAGTTTAAAAATTTAATTATTCCTTAAAGCATGGAAGGATTATATCCATTAAAATTTGCTCCTATTTATAAGGATAAAATCTGGGGCGGAAAAAAAATTAAATCAGTTCTGCATAAAGATTATGGTGATTTACCTAATTGTGGCGAAAGCTGGGAGCTTTCGGGAGTAGATGAAAACGTTTCAGTTGTAATCAACGGTTATTTGGCTGGAAATGACCTCAATGAACTCATTGAGGTATATATGGGCGATTTGGTCGGTGAAACAATATATGAACATTTCGGTAATGAATTTCCTCTTCTGATTAAATTCATTGATGCAAACGATGACCTTTCTATCCAGGTGCATCCCAATGATGAAATGGCTGCCGAAAGACATAACTCTTATGGTAAGACTGAAATGTGGTATGTAATTCAGGCCGACAAGGGTGCAAAACTTCAGTCTGGCTTTAATCAGCAGGTTGATCAGGAGTTGTACCTCGAAAAACTTGAAAAGGTAGAGTTGACTGATATTCTGAATTTCGAGGAAGTTACTTCAGGTGATGTATTTTTTATACCTGCAGGTCGAGTTCATGCAATAGGAAAGGGGATTCTGTTGGCCGAAATACAACAAACATCGGATATAACCTATCGTATTTACGATTACGATAGACGTGATGATAAAGGTAATACCCGGGAATTACATACTGATTTAGCGCTCGATGCCATTGATTACACTGTTTTTACAGAATATAAAAGTAAATACGAACGAAAAGTCAACGAATCGGTTGAACTAGTCAGTTGTCAGTATTTTACAACCAATGTATTGGAATTTAGTAAATTAGTAGAGAAAGATTATCACAAACTCGATTCGTTTGTGATTTATATTTGTCTGGATGGTGAATTGATTGTTGAAACCGAATTAGGTAATGAAACCTTGAATTTAGGAGAAACAATTCTTTTACCCGCAACAATAGAAAGTGTAACACTAAAGCCTGTTTCAGCGAGAACCAGGTTGTTAGAAGTATATATTAAAGAATAACAGGTATTTATATAAAAATCTTAGCAAAATTTTAATCTGTTTTCATGAATGATAAAACAAGCTCTTTTTTTATCCAGTAATACAGATATTAAGAAATGTCCGCCACCTGATAAGCCAGAATACGCTTTTATCGGGCGTTCGAATGTAGGAAAATCGTCACTAATCAATATGTTGGTTGGACAAAATGGGCTGGCAAAAGTCTCTGTAAGACCTGGTAAAACACAATTGATCAATCATTTCGTTATCGATCAACAATGGTATCTGGTCGATTTGCCCGGATACGGTTATGCCAAGGTCTCACAAACGATAAAAGAGAAGTTTCAAAAAATTATTACCAACTATATTCTTCATCGACAAAATTTGTATTGTCTTTTTGTTTTGATCGACGTCAGGCATGAACCTCAAAAAATTGATGTTGAGTTCATGAATTGGTTGGGTGAAAAACAGGTTCCATTTGCCATTATTTTTACAAAAGCCGATAAACTGGGAAAGGTTTCAGTGTATAAGAATGTTGAAACATATAAACATGAACTCAAAAGCCATTGGGAAGAGTTACCGCCTATATTTGTGAGTTCAGCTGAGAACAGTACCGGAAAAGATGAAATTATTGACTTTATAGAAAAAGTAAATAAAGTGTAATTAATTTGTTCATTTTTAGCTATTTATGTGTACTTATCAACACCTGTTACCAACTTATTAAATAAATAAAAGATACATCTACAAGTTTTTTTTACCTTTGCCGGCAATTCCAACAACAAAACAAATATTCGGAAGAAATGTCAAAAAAAGCTCCTCTTAAAATTTTTTCGTGCACAAGTAGTATGGATCTTACCAAACGAATATGCACTAGTTTGGGTGTAGAGTTAGGTAGATCATCCTGCCCGGTTTTTTCAGATGGGGAATTTGAACCTTGTTACGAAGAAACTATTCGTGGTTCACATGTTTTTATTGTACAGTCAACTCCGCCGCCAGCCGATAATCTGATGGAATTGTTGCTGATGATTGATGCAGCCAAGAGAGCTTCAGCTTATAAGATCATTGCTGTAATTCCTTACTTTGGTTATGCCCGTCAGGACAGAAAAGATAAGCCCCGCGTTTCAATTGGCGCAAAATTAATTGCCGATTTGCTTTCGACTGCTGGGGCCGACCGTGTTATTACCATGGATCTTCATGCCGATCAGATTCAGGGATTTTTTAACGTACCGGTTGATCATCTTTATGCCTCTTCACAGTTTATTCCGTTTATAGGGAAAATGGGCCTGAGTAATCTGGTTGTTGCTTCGCCCGATGTTGGTGGTACCAAACGTGCAAATACTTACGCAAAAATGCTGGCTACCGACATGGTTATTTGTCATAAATCACGAGCTAAGGCTAATGTTGTTGACAGCATGACTTTGATTGGTGATGTGAAAAACAAGGATATAATTTTGGTAGATGACTTGATTGATACTGCCGGAACTATTGCTAAAGCTGCCGACTTGATGATGGAAAAGGGTGCAAACAGTGTACGAGCCTTTGCTGCTCACGGAGTTTTATCGGGTAAAGCCTACGATAACATTGAAAAATCAGCCTTGACTGAAGTCTTTTTCACCGATTCAATACCTGCAAAAAAAGAGTCGCCCAAAATTAAATATATTCCAATTGCAGGTGCAATAGCCGAAGCCATAGAAAGAGTTTATAAAAATCAATCAATTAGTTCGTTGTATTACGGTTAATTTATATCTTTGCACCGCTTTTTCCTAAAGCATACGTTATGCATGCTGTTTGCCCTTTCATAGAAAAGGGAGGACTGAGTACCATAATTCAAATATTTAAAAAAGAAAAATGAAATCAATTTCAATCAAAGCCTCTAAGAGAAAGGTAGTTGGTAAAAAAGACGCAAAAAAGCTTCGTACAGAAGAGTTAGTACCTGGAGTACTTTATGGTGGTGAAGAACCAATTCATTTTTATGCTCCTGAAAAAGAATTTAAACCGCTGATTTATACTCCAAATGTTTACCTTGTAGATTTGGATATCGACGGAACAGTTTATCCATCAATTATTCAGGATTCTCAGTTCCATCCGGTTGAAGAAAAATTGCTGCATGTTGACTTCTTGCGTACCTCAGAAAACAAACCGGTAAAGATTGATGTTCCAATCAAAATTGAAGGTTTTGCTAAAGGTATCCGAAAAGGGGGTAAAATGAAACAAAATCTTCGAACATTGAAGGTTAAAGCATTGGTTAAAGATCTTCCTGATACAATCTCGATTAATGTTGATGAATTAGATCTAGGCCAGGTTATCAAAGTTGGTTCGTTACAACGTGAAAATATCGAGTTCCTTAATGCTAAAGCTATACCAATTGTAGCTATTATTGCAACAAGGGCCGCTAAAGCTACGAAAAAGTAATAAAGTATTTAACTTAATCTTTTTTTGTCTTGAAATATCTTATTGCAGGACTTGGAAATCCGGGCAGCGAATATCAAAATACCCGGCATAATATAGGATTTAAAATATTGGACGCTCTAGCCGATGCGTCCAATATTGTTTTTAGCGATGGCCGTCACGGATGGGTAACAGAATATAAATATAAAAGTCGGTCGTTCATATTGCTGAAGCCAACCACTTTTATGAATCTTAGTGGTAAGGCCGTTAATTATTGGATGCAAAAAGAGAACATTCCCCTTGAGAATCTTTTGGTTGTAGTTGACGATCTGGCTTTACCTCTTGGAACTCTTCGTTTAAGAGCGAAAGGAAGCGATGCTGGCCACAATGGTCTTAAAAGTATTAATCAAATGCTTGGAACACAGGATTATGCCCGATTAAGGTTTGGAATCGGTAATAATTTTGGCCAGGGGCAACAGGTTGATTATGTTCTTGGTGAATGGACCAAAGAAGAAAAACTTGAACTTCCGGCCCTGATCGACTCATCTATTGAGGTTATTAAAAGCTTTGGGACAATTGGCATTGCTCAAACCATGACATTCTTTAATAAGAAAAAATAAAATGGCCGAAAATGTACGAATTGATAAATGGCTTTTTGCTGTTAGGTTATACAAAACCAGAAGCCAGGCATCAGAAGAATGTCGGAAGGGGAAAGTCACTATTGGTAAGTTGCCTGTAAAACCTTCGCGTGAGATTAAGGTTGGTGAAATTATTCAAATTCGGCGCCCACCCATTACCAGGAGTTATAAGGTTTTGGCATTAACCGAAAATCGGATGGCCGCGAAATTAGTTCCCGAGTTTATGATCGAAACAACTCCAGCATCGGAGCTTGAAATACTCGAAACACAGAAAAATATGAGTTTCTTCAATCGAGAAAAAGGTACAGGAAGACCAACAAAAAAAGAACGCCGCGACCTCGATGATTTTTTCAATTTGTAAATTGAAATCCTGAGTTTACTTAACTTTATTTTTTTTTGCTGATATGTTTATTGCCAGAGAATTGCGGAAAACAAATATTGCCGAATATATTTTATATATGTGGCAAATCGAAGATTCTTTGCGTGCCTGTTTATTTGACTTGGAAACTATTAAAAATCATTTGGTTAAGCGTTTTCAGGTTGATGGCGTACAATCAGCAGAAATTTTGGCATGGTATCAAAACCTGGCTGTAATGATGGAAAAGGAACACGTTCAGGAACGTGGGCACCTTCAGGTTTTTGTGAATTTGGTTAACGATTTGTACGAGTTTCATCTTAAGATGCTGGAAGTCAGGAAAGATTTGGTATATGTGAATTTGTACACTGAAAATAAATCGACAATTAGCGAATTGGTTCAAAAAAGCCAGGTTCCCAACGAAATCGATGCTTGTTTCCAGGCTTTATATGGTATGATGATGTTGAAAATGAAGAATTCTGATATTTCGGATCAAACAAAAATTAGTGCCGAAAAGTTGGCTCATTTGATTGGGCATTTATCGGCCCGGTATATTCAGTTCGAAAATGACGATTTTGAGTTTTAAATAAATTGCTGCATAAAATGCACATCCCATCAAACTGTATAAGAATTTTATCTTCCGGAATCCTTGAGATCATTTTATGCTTTTTTTGAAATCTTCAATCAATCCGTCGCGCAACCAATTCGCAATTGCCTGTCGGTTATCAGGAATAATTAGCCGTTGTTGATCGCGTGTGTGATTAATATTTCCTAATTCAATAAAAACAGCTGGTGGAAGAGAGTTTTTCATTACATAAAGGTTTCTGTCGGAAATACTTCCTGAATAACCGCGATTAGGTTGATGCATGGCATATTTCTTTTCGAAAGTTTGCATTAAGGTATTGGCAACACGTTTTCCCGTATTGCTCCGTTTATCGTAATAAAAGAAAACATCAATATTCTTTTTTTCGTCTCTCGAATCAACATGAATGACAACCAGACGTTGGAACTTTTTTTTATTTAAGGCATGTAAGTCGTTTACTGCATCAGTACTTTGCTTTAGCCGCGCAAGTTGGTTTAAAGGTATCTCATTGTTTGGGTAGCAAACTTCATCTTTATCTGGTGTTAGGTATTGTTCATCCCGAATTCCATCATCAGGATCTCTTAGAATCAGGTAAACTGTTGCACCATATTCAACAAGGTTGCGGGCAAGCCGTAAAGTAACGTCATAAGCATATTCATCTTCACAAAGCGTGTATCCATTTAAAGTACCCATGGCTCCAGGGTCGGGTCCTCCATGTCCGCTTTCCAAATAATAAACAGCCCCGGAAAGTTCCTTGCTCTTAATCGTTACTTCCCGATATTTTGATCCAAATACTTCATAATTTATTTTCTCTGGTACTGGATTTGTCTTGAGTTGTGTCTTCAGTTTTACTGTCATATTTGACATCGAGTCAGCTTTTAATGGAAGTTTATATAAAATGCCATTGATCAGATTATTATCTTTCCCCAGCTTTTTTTTATTCAGTTCAATAAACTGACCGTAATATTTGGAATACGAATACCCATGTTGTTTTAAAATGGAATAAATCCCATCACCTTTTTTTGCTTTGATGGTTTTGTAATCCTGGGCGAGTAGGTTATTGCAAATAAAAAAGACTGATAATACTATAATTGGCTTAATTGGAATATATTCTGTAAAGGCTGTTATTATCATTGTAATGATTTTTTGATTCAAATGAATTTCAAAAAAAATGTTTTTATCTTTAAATAAGTTTTACTCTTGAAGTTTTTCAAAAATATTATTCTAAAATTAGTTCAATGCGGCGGTTTTTATTCGGTTTTCTGACAGTTTTAACATTATTTTCTTGTTCAAGTCATCTTTTTGTAAGTCAAATTAATACAACATCAAATTCTATAATTGACAGTTCTGTAGGTCGGGATTCTGCTATTGAGTTGTTGGTAAAACCATATCGAGACAGTATTAGTGTTGTAATGAATAAATTAGTTTGTGTAACTGCTACGCCTCTCATTAAAGGTAAACCTGAAAGTAAACTTACCAATTTGGTTGCTGATATTATTTTAAACTGCGGAATTGATTATTGTCGTCAACATAAACTGGAAATTCAGCCTGTAGCTTCATATGTTAATTATGGCGGACTTCGGGCTTCACTTCCACAAGGCGAAATAACTGTTGGTCATATTTTTGAATTGATGCCTTTTGAAAATGAAATAGTTTTGATCAAAATGTCAGGCGAGTCAATTGAAAAAATGGCTGAAAAAGTTGCCGTACGTGGAGGCGAAGGAGTTTCTGGCTTGAAGATAGGGCTTCAGGAAGGAAGCTTAAAAACGTTGAAAATAAATGGGAAAGATATTGATAGAACAGGCTCTTATTGGTTAGTAACCAACGATTATATCGCTAATGGCGGCGATCAGATGAGCATGTTTCTGAACCCACTTGAAAAAATAGAAACTAAGCAAAAAATACGTGATTATTTGATCCAATCGCTTGGCGAAATGTACAAAAGAAATGGGGTAATTGATGTAAAACTGGATGGGAGAATATATAATGAGCAATAGAAGAACTTTTCTGAAACAAACATTTCTGGGCTGCAGTGCTCTTTCATTTGGCTTGTTCCCTGAAGAACTTTTTGCTTCAGGCGAACTAATACGCCTTACAATAATGCATACCAATGATATGCATTGCCATATTGACCCTTTTCCTGCCGATCATGCTGAATACCCAGGGAAAGGCGGCTTGGTGCGAATTGCAGCAATGATAAGTAAAGCCAGAAAGGAAAATCCAAATTTGCTCGTTTTTGATGGTGGCGATATGTTTCAGGGGACACCATACTTCAATTATTTCAAGGGCGAAATAATGACTGAGCTAATGAGCAAGATTGGGTATGATGCAGGAACTATCGGAAATCATGAGTTCGATAATGGGTTGAGCGATATTCTGATGGCTATAAAAAAGGCCAAATTTCCTTTGGTATCAAGTAATTATGATTTTTCAGATACTATTTTGGCCGGATTTGTCAAAGATCATCATATCATAGAGAAAGGTGGAATAAAGGTTGGTATATATGGTTTGGGTATCGAACTTGACGGTTTGGTTGGAAAGCTTAATTATGGAAAGACAATCTATAATGATCCGTTGCAAACTGCTTTAAAAATGGAGGCTGTTTTGAAGAATGATTATCACTGCGACTTAGTAATAGCTTTGTCTCATTTAGGTCTTTCATACGAACACGGTAAAATAAGCGATAAATCTCTGGCACCTCAAACTAAATTCACCGATTTAATCATTGGAGGGCATACACATTCATTTGTCGACAAACCTATTGTGCTAAACAATGCCCTCGGAAGATCGATAATCGTCAATCAGGCCGGGTGGGCGGCACTCGAAGTTGGAAGAATTGAGTTTATTTTTGATCACTCTGGAAAAAAGAAAGAAATAATTACTACAATCCGGAATTCCTGAGTTTTGTTCACGATTTAAATTAACTTGATGGATAATGATGAGAAACATTCATCCATTCTACTTTTCCTTACTGTCGGGTATCTTTCTGAGTTTTCCATGGATATTCCCTTGGGGCTGGCCGCTTTTATTTTTTGCTTTTGTCCCATTATTCTATTCTGAATCTTGTTTTAAACCCGACGATCGTAACTTATCGTTAGGCTTATTGTATCCTACATTTTTAACGTGGAATTTATTGTCCACTTGGTGGATATCTTATGTTTCATTTTGGGGCATGTTGTTTATTGCCATATCAAATGCTTTACTCATGTCATTGGTATGGTGGACTTCAAATAAAATAAGAAACATTTTGGGAGCTGTTCCCGGGTATTTCTCGTTAATTGTTTTTTGGATTACATTCGAATACATCAGCCATCGTGGAATACTTCCCTGGCCGTGGCTGACTTTGGGTAACGGTTTCTCTAATGCAATTCAAATTGTTCAATGGTACGAGTTTACAGGAGTTTTAGGCGGATCTGTCTGGGTATTATTGATCAATATATTATTTTTCGAGTTGACAAAACAAATAAAGCATATTAATTCGTTGAAATTTGTAGTAAATACATTTATTCTCTTAGTAACACTTTTAATTCCCATTTTAATCTCTGTCTACATGTTTTCTAATTATTTTGAAACAGGGGAGATACGTAATACTGTGGTTTTACAGCCGAATATTGACCCGTATGCCGAAAAATTTAAAGGTATGAGCAAAGAGGAACAACTTCAACGGTTAATACAATTAACTAAACAATCAATTTCTGATTCAGTAGATTTAATTGTCGCACCTGAAACAGCATTGCCAACACTCTGGGAAGATTCTTTAATGAGAAATAATGAAGTAATAAATAGCATAAAGAGTACTATAAAATATTATCCTAAAGCAAATTTCATCACAGGAGCAATAACGAAGAAAGATGATAATCCTGAGCATTTGAAAAATACAAAATATAAGTCCGGTAATTATTCCAAAAATTATAATTCTACATTAGTAATTAATGGTTTAGCTGAAGTTCAGTTGTATCATAAAACAATTCTGGTTGCCGGAGTAGAAAAGGCTCCCTTTAGAGAGTCTTTAAACTTTCTTCCCCGATTTATGATTGACCCCGGAGGAGCTATAGGCGAATTATCTCCCGGAGAAGGTCCTGTTATCTTGCAAATGAAATCTGGAGAGTTCGTTGGACCTGTTATTTGCTTTGAATCAGTTTTTGGTAATTTTGTTCGTCAACTGGCTTTAAAAGGCTGTAGCTATTTAATCGTTATAACCAACGATGGTTGGTGGAAACGCTCCTCAGGAGTTTGGCAACATTTTGGATATTCAAGAATCAGGGCGATAGAAACCAGAAGAAGTATCATAAGGAGTGCAAATACTGGTATTTCGGGTTTTATTAACCCAAGAGGTGACGTATTATCAAAAAGTACAGTATCTCAGACTTGTTATCTTCGGTGTAAAATAAGGATGAATAACAAAATGACGTTTTATACGATTTACGGTGATTATTTAGGGGAAATCTCAGCAATATTATCTTTTACAGTAGTCTTATATGGTCTGGTTAAACGGCGAAAATTGAGAATATAAAAAATCCGCATTAGTTCGATTGTAAAAATCCCAAATAAATAGGATTTGAGTGCCAGTCTGATCAAACTTCCAACGGTAACCTGCGTTACTCCCACTTACGTGGTACTAGGCCTGTTTTAGCAGCCAAAAGCATACTCGGGTAAAATTTATAGTGTTGAATTTTCCAAACGTAGAACTAATGCGGACAATATCTTCACTTAATATGTTTCAGAACGATTTTCTGATTCAAATATAGATTGTGTATTTCGATTTTCCAATAAAATCAAGGGTTTTAATAACATATTGCCAATATCATATTGATTTACAGAGCTCTTAATTCTAAAATTTTTAGTCAGAAAACTTTATTGTATAAATGTCGTACAAAAAAAATTGTGGAATTGAATCATCTACGTTTTATTATGCACTGTTTGGCTTGAAAGAACAACTATGAATAATTAAATTTGAAATATATCGAAAGGTATCAAAAGGTATCGAAAGTTAAAATGTTACATTTGCATTTTAATATTTACAAATATCTTATGAAATCTTATTTTTCTTGGTTGTTTTATGCCTTAGTAACCACTTTTACCTGGGGCATTTGGGGTGCATTAATTGAAATACCGCAAAATGCTGGATTTCCTCCAACTCTGGGTTATATCGTTTGGTCGTTAACCATGATTCCCTGTGCGTTGATCGCTTTATACCTGATTAAATGGAAAATTGAGACTGACAAACGGTCGGTTTTGCTTGGTTTAACCATAGGTCTGTTGGGGGCCGGGGGACAGTTGATTCTTTTTGAGGCGCTTAAAGAAGGGCCTGCATATATCATTTTTCCTTTTGTGTCGCTGTATCCTATTCTAACTATATTGTTATCAGTGTTATTCCTGAAAGAAAAAACTTCGGGGCTAAAATGGGTTGGGATTGCTGTTGCTCTTTTTGCTATCTTTTTCTTATCCTATCAGGAACCTAAAAGCGCGAATGCTTCAGGATATTTATGGCTGATACTTGCTTTACTGGTGTTTGGCGCCTGGGCATTACAAGCTTATGTTATGAAATTTTCGAACGAAACGATGAAATCAGAGAGTATATTTTTTTATATGACCATTGCTGGTTTGTTATTGGTGCCGGCGGCATGGCGGATGACCGATTTCTCGCATCAGGTAAATCTAAGTTTTAAAGGTCCTTATCTGGCGGCTATTGTTCATTTGCTTAATTCAATAGGTGCATTAACGCTTGTTTATGCACTTCGGTACGGAAAGGCTATTATTGTTGTACCTTTAACCGGGTTGGCGCCGGTTATCACCATCGTACTTTCGCTTGTTATTTATAGCATTATGCCAGGAGCGATGTTGCTTACAGGCTTGGTTCTTGCGGTAATTGCAATTGCAATCCTTTCGTTTTGAGGATCAATTACTTTATCCAATAGTTGCTCATCATCCAATTAAATATGGGTTGCATCCATTGTTCGGTCGGAATAGATAGCACAAAGCCGTGATCTCCTGTTGGATAAAGGTGCATTTCTGCCGGGATTTTGTGCTTGTTTAGCGCCTGATAAAATACGATACTGTTATTTACATCCACGGTTTGGTCATTGCCGGTGTGAGCCAGATAGGCTGGTGGCGTTTGGTCGGTAACCTGCAATTCGTTAGAGAAGAAGTTAATCATTTCATCCGAAGGATTTTTACCCAATAAAAAACGCCTTGAGCTTGTGTGCGTAAGCTGATCTGACATGGAAATAACTGGATAAAGAAGAATCATAAAGTCGGGCCGAACGCTTGTTTTTTGCGGATTTGGTACCAGGCATTCGGTAAAATGTGTTCCGGCAGATGAGGCCAAATGTCCACCCGCCGAAAATCCCATAATCCCGATTTTATTTAAGTCAATATTCCAGTTCGGTGCATTTCCCCTAACAAGTTTTATGGCTTGTTGGGCGTCTTGCAATGGCCCTATTGCTTTGTTTTTCATTATGGAATCAGATGGTAATCTATATTTTAAAATGAATGCAGCAATGCCGTGTTTGATAAATGTTTGAGCGATATTTATACCTTCTTCGCGATAAGCTTCAACATAATATCCGCCTCCAGGGCAAATGATTACTGCGCTACCTGTTGCAGTTTCTTTAGTTGGGAAATAGCACTCTATTGTTGGAACTGAAATGCTTTTGTATCCGCCAAATTGACCATCCCAAATTAGTTTTTGTTCTTTCATTTTGTATGGTAATGAATTGGGAATGGAGTCGGTATACAGCTGAATTATTTCCTGTGTGTAAGCAACTGTGTACACAAGTGAGCTTAAAGCTATTAACAAGGCAAGCTTTTTCATACTAAAGTGGGGATTAAGCAATAATCACTTTAATGTTTGCATCGGTCAGTCTCTTCAAATCTATCTCATTAATACCATGATCAGTAACTACGGTGTTGATTCGATCTAATTTGCAGATAAAAGCAAGACTTTTTCTCATAAATTTTGATGAATCAGTCACAACAATGACTTCTTTGGCAACTTCAATCATGATCTGGTTCAAAAATGCTTCTTCCATATTGGGAGTTGAAATGCCGGTTAAAGTATCGAACCCGTCAACACCAAGAAAAACCTTGTCAACAAAGAAATTTCTGAAATTTTTCTCGGCTAGCGGCCCTATCAGCGAGAATGAGTTTTGGCGCATAACACCGCCAGGGATAATCAGGTTTAGGTTTGGGCGAGAAAGTAAATGCTGCGCAATATTTAATGCGTTGGTAATTATGGTAATCTGGTTTAATGTGGGCGACAGGTTTTTTACAATCTCCAGCGTTGTTGTTCCTGAATCGATTATGACCGTGTCGCTACTGTTAATTAGTTGCGCGGCTGCTTTGCCAATACGGTTCTTCTCATTCATGTTTATTTTGTGCTTCTCATCCAGCTGCTGATCAAAACTTACTGTTTTACTAATACTCATTGCGCCGCCCCTGGCTCGTATCAGGAGTTTTTTTGCTTCAAGTTGTTTGAGGTCGTTTCGGATAGTTACTTCTCTGACATCAAATTCTTTACTGAGCTCGTCAACAAAAACCTGGTCTTTGGTTGTGAGCATCTGGATGATCTTCTTTCTTCTTTCTACTGTGCTATGCTGATCTGCTTGTTCCATGCGGATGTTTTTTATCAATAATAAGATTCAAATAAGTAACCCAAAAAAATTGTATGGGTATAGCAAAGATAAGTATATAATAAGGTATTGAAAATTTGTTGTGCAAAAAAAGATCAAAAAAATTAAATAAAAATGAAAAAACAATGAAAAATAAATATATATATTTGTATCGAAAGGAAACGAAAGATTTTAGCAATAATTTATAGCGAATTTAAATATGAAATTAACTGATGTTAAAGAAAGCTGCACCGAAAAGGAAATACAAAATCAGCCGGCATTGTGGGGTAAGATTTATGATCAGCTTTTAGCAGAAAAATCGCAACTTGTTCTGTTTTTAAATGAGGCAACCTCGCATAGAGGGTTAAACGTAATCCTGACAGGAGCAGGCTCAAGTGCTTTTATTGGCTTATCTGTTGTTGGTTCATTTAAAAAGAATTTTAAATGGAACACTTCGGCTGTTGCAACAACCGACATTGTTACTCACCCTACCAGCTATTTCTGTTCGGAAGTTCCTGTTTTGCTGGTTTCGTTTGCCAGGTCGGGAAATAGTCCTGAAAGTGTTGCAGCGGTTAAGATTGCTGAACAGATTTGTTCTAAAATATATCATCTTATTATTACCTGCGATTTGGATGGCGCTCTGGCCCGGTATCAAACCATTTTTCCCAAGTATGTTTTGGCACTACCCGAAGAGTCGAATGATAAAGGGTTGGCGATGACCGGAAGTTATTCGGGGATGCTATTGGCCGGATTACTTGTTTCTCGGATATATATACTTGAAAATCAGTTGGATCAGGTGAGAATGCTGATTCAGTATGGCAAAACTCTAATTGGCCGGTGGGAAATGTTCAGGCAAATTGCTGAGATGGATTTTGAGCGAGCGGTTTTTTTGGGTTCGGGCCCCTTGTTTGGTACAGCAACCGAATCGCAGTTGAAACTTCAGGAGTTAACCGATGGAACTATTATATGTAAGCATGACTCATTTTTGGGGTTTCGGCATGGTCCTAAAGCTGTAGTCAACCAGAAAACTTTGATTTTTCTTCTTTTATCGAATCAAAGTTATGCACTCAGCTACGAAAAAGATTTACTTGAATCGTTGAACGACGGACAGAGACCACTTTATGCCGTTGGGCTTTCGGAGCATAATATTGACGGCTTGACGCTTGATAAACTTATTGTGTTGTCGAACGGCAATTCCGGTATTGATGAAGAGTTTTTACCGGTATGCTATATTCTTCCGGCTCAAATGCTTGGGTTCTTTAAATCGGTGCAGCTGGGGCTCAGTCCTGATGCGCCATCTCAAAGCGGTGCAATTAATCGGGTGGTTAAAGGTGTAATTATTTATCCATATACAAAACAATGAATAAATTGCTGAGAAATAAGGCGGTTCAAAATAAAAAACCGCTTATGGATTATATTCTCAAACGGATTGATGTCCTTGCGGAGGAAGACGGGATGAGAAGAACAATATTTGCAGCCTGTCCAAACTCAATTTCGGTCATCAAAGCCGCATTACGCTCGGCCAAACGTTGGAACAGCCCTATAAAATTTGCAACAACTCTGAATCAGGTAGATATCGACAGAGGATATACCAATCTGAACCAGAGAGAATTTGTAAATACCATAAGGCGCGAAGCCGAACGTATTAACTTGAACGTTCCGGTTATTGTAGCTGTTGATCACGGGGGACCATGGCTGAAAGACTTACATGCCCGTGAAAAATGGAGCTTTAACGATTCGTTTAATGCTGTGAAAAAGTCGTTCGAAGCATCGGTTGAGGCTGGTTACGATCTGATTCATGTTGATCCTACCGTAGATATTATGCTGGATCATGGGCAATTGATCTGCATTGAGAAGGTTGCTGAACGCACCTTGGAATTAATTGAACACACCGAAGCTTTTCGCAAGGCTGGAAACTTTCCACCCATAGCTTATGAAGTTGGTACCGAAGAAGTTCATGGAGGGCTTGCCGATATCGAGACTTTTAGGAAATTTCTTCATTTACTGAAAACAGGTTTGGCCGAACGCAATTTATCAGAAATATGGCCATGTTTTGTGGTTGGCAAGGTTGGTACCGATTTGCATACAACCACTTTTGATCCCGAAACCGCCAAATTACTGACTGACATTGCTCGCGAATATGGGAGTGTAATTAAAGGCCATTATTCCGACGGGGTCACCAACCCAGAAGCATATCCGCTTTCGGGAATGGGAGCCGCCAATGTTGGGCCCGAGTTTACGATTACCGAATACAACGGTTTGATGGAACTTGAAAAGTTGGAAAAGAAATATTTTGAAGAAGGACGAATAGCCCGATGTTCTGATATTGGAAAAATTCTTTATGATGCCGTTGTAAAATCAGGTCGCTGGCGAAAGTGGTTATTTGCTGGTGAATCGAGTGAAGATTTTGAAACAATCTCTGACGAGCGGAAAGGCTGGTTGATTAGTACTGGATGTCGTTATATCTGGCAAAATTCAGACGTATTGGCTTCAAGAGCTCAATTGTATAGTAATTTCGAAAGTAATGGGGTTTTGGCCGAAGAAATTGTACTTTCAAATATAGAGTATTCAATGGACAAATACTATTCTGCTTTTAATCTTAGAAATTTAAACGATCTGCTTTAAAAAATGGAGGATAAAACAACTGCGTACACTTGTCAAACATGATGTAATTGTAATAGGCGAGCTGAATGTTGATCTTATTCTTAACCATATAGCCCAGTTCCCCGAAGTTGGTAAAGAAATTATTGCTGAACAAATGAACCTGACCCTGGGAAGTTCTTCGGCTATATTTGCCAGTAACCTGAGTACTTTGGGAACTTCGGTTGCATTTATTGGAAAAATCGGTAAAGACGGCTTTGCTTCGGTGGTACTCGATACGCTTAACTCGAAAGGTGTTGATACATCGACGATTATTCAGTCTGAAACACTAAATACAGGTGCAACAATTGTTCTGAATTACGATCAGGATCGGGCCATGGTAACCTATCCGGGAGCAATGGAGGACTTAAAAGAACAAGACATTAATTTCGAACTTTTGTCAACGGCAAGGCATCTTCATTTTTCATCCATTTTTCTTCAGCCCGGGATTCGTGAAAGCCTTCCGGGTATATTCAGAAAAGCAAAAGCTATGGGCTTAACCACTTCGTTCGATCCTCAATGGGATCCATTGGAAAAATGGGAGGTTGATTTGGCTCGTTTACTTCCCGAATTGGATATATTTCTTCCGAATGTGGCCGAATTTAAATTGCTTACCAACAGCGATTCAATTGGTGAAGGTATTGAGAAAATTCGGTTGATCGCTCCGAATATTACATTAGTCATTAAAGATGGAGCAAATGGAGCTTATGGTTGGAAAAACGGAGAACTGATTCATCAACCTGCATTTTTAAACGCCGATATTGTGGATTGCATCGGTGCTGGCGACAGTTTTAATGCTGGTTTTATTCACACTTTTTTACAAGCGAATAGTTTAGGCAAATGCCTTGAATCTGGTGCATTAACCGGGGCTATATCAACCACACGGCCAGGAGGGACAGGTGCCTTTGCCAGTAATGCAAATGTAAAACAAATTGCACTTGAAAATTTTAAAGTAGTCTTCTGAAATAAGCTGTATGAAATTGAAGAACAAACTTTTGCAATATAGGGCCGAAGGTCGGGCCATATTGGCTGCAAATTTCTACAATTATGAAACACTTGCCGGAATATTATTAGCGGCACAAGAGTTAAAGGAACCGGTTATTCTTCAGCTCTCTGAAAGTTCAATTCAGTATTTAGGCCTAAAGGTTGCTGCAAACCTGGCGCGAACCGGAATGGAGCAATTTGAGGTAGAAGGTTGGTTGCACCTGGATCACGGAAGTTCCATCGAGATTGTTGAAGCATGTCTTAATGCAGGTTTTGATAGTGTAATGATAGATGGAAGTGAAAAATCGTTTGACGAAAATGTGCAATTGACAAAAGAAGTTGTAGAAATGGCGGGGAAATACCATGTACAGGTTGAGGCTGAATTAGGGTACATCGCCAAATTAGGACAGGACAAAAATAGTGCTGGTTTCACTTCTCCGGAAGAAGCTCTACGGTTTATAACCGATACCGGTGTCGATTCACTTGCTGTTGCAATTGGTTCTGCACATGGATTTTACAAACAATCTCCAAAGCTCGATCTGGAAAGGTTGGGTAACATAGCTGCAATTACTTCAATTCCGCTGGTATTGCACGGTAGTTCAGGAATTCCGGATGATATGCTTAAGGAAGCAATTCGAAGAGGAATTACTAAAGTGAATATTGCTACCGATTCAAAGTATGCGTTTATGCAGGATGTAAGAGACCATTTAAATCATTCGGAAGAAATTGATTTGAGAAAAATATTTCCATCCGCCACAATGGCGGTTAAAAATTTAATCATTAAAAAGATGAACGTGGTGGGATTAAGATAAGTAATGAGAATTATTTATTGTCATATTTCAGAATTGGCTCATCCCAGGATGGCCCGGTGTGAGTCAATAAATAGAAATGCGACATTTTGTTATTTATACTATTTAAATCCAATTGATCCATCGTAAAATCAAACCTAAAAAGAAATATACTTTAAACCAAAACAAAATCTATGAGAAGATTATTGATTTTATTTGTTTTCCTCATAATTGGAGGAATTCAGGTTGCTTTGGCACAGAAGCTTTTAAAAGGAAATGTTACTAGTTCCGAAGATGGAAATGGCATTCCTGGCGCTTCAATAGTTGTGACTGGTACCAATATTGGCACAGTTACCGATTTTGATGGAAAATTCTCCATAACGGTTCCAGCAAATGCAAAAACGTTGAAAGTATCATTTGTTGGGATGAAATCTCAGGATGTAGCAATTGGCGCAAAATCTGAGCTCAGCATTAATTTGGTACCTGATGTAACTTCAATAGATGAAGTTGTGGCAATTGGTTATGGAAGTACGAAGAAAAGAGATTTAACCGGAGCAGTTAGTTCTGTTAAAGGAAATGATCTGGTTCAGTTACCTACAATGAGATCAGACCAGGCATTGCAAGGACGTGCTGCCGGAGTAAGTGTTCAGAATACTGATGGAGAACCGGGAGGTAATGTAACCATTCGTATCAGGGGAGGGAATTCTATAACCGGAGGAAATAGTGCATTGGTTGTGATTGATGGTATGCAGGGTGGTAATCTGAATACCATCAACCCGAACGATATTGAATCAATGGAAGTATTGAAAGATGCTTCAGCTACAGCTATTTATGGTGCCCGCGGTGCAAACGGCGTTATATTAATCACAACCAAAAAAGGTACATCAGGAAAGCCTGTTGTAAATTATTCGTACAATGCAGGTATTCAAACACTTGCTCATAAACTTGAACTTTTAAGCGCCGGAGATTTTGCCCGAAAATCAAATGCTTATGCTGCTTCTCAAAACGGTACGCCTTCAAGTCCGATAACTCCGGTTTTGCCATTTACCGATGCTGATATAGCCAATTATGACGAAAACGGAGGAACTGACTGGCAGAATGAAATTTATCGTTCAGGACTTCTTCAAAATCATCTGCTATCGATAAGCGGTGGCTCCGATAACACGAAATATTTTGTTTCTGGCGGATATGTTGATCAGCAGGGTATTCTTATCGATACAAAATATAAACGGTTTACACTTCGCAGTAACATTGATACAAAAATTAATTCATGGTTGAAAGCTGGAGTAAATTTAAACCTTGTAAAAGATAAAGGAAATGTACCTCCTACAGGTGAAGGTACTTATTTTGGCGATATTTTGGGCCAGGTTGTAAATACCGTAGCTCGTTTTGATCCGCTAACTCCGGTATACGATTCTGATGGAAATTACAATTTTAAAGCTTTGAAAGGTGGACCTGACAAAACTAAAGGTTATGCTGATCCGGATGTATGGAACCCTGTCGCTTTGGCCAAAGAAACTAAAGCAGAGAAAACAAATAACACCAATGAAATAAATGCATTTCTTGAATTTGCCCTGGCAAAAGGACTTACGTTAAGAGTGACTGGCGCTGTGAGTACTAACAATATGGATAACAAAGTTTATTATGGATCGAAAACACAGCCGGGTGCAGGCACTAACGGATTAGGTAAACTTGAATTCGACAAATACGAATTTTATCAAAACTCCAATATTCTTACTTATGACAACACGTTCAAAGAAAAGCACCATTTAATTTTAACAGCAGTAGCCGAGCAACAAAGTTCGATTGAAAAATATACTTACATTGAAGCACAAGGTTTTTTCACTGACGAAACTGGTATCGATGATTTAGGTGGGGCCAATCAAATAAACTCAAGGACCAATTCTACAACAAAAACTGCGATTAATTCTTTCCTGGGACGGGCAAACTATATCTTCGACAATAAGTATTTGTTTACGATTAGTTATAGGGCCGATGGTTCATCTGTTTTTGGAGAAAATACCAAATGGGGTTATTTCCCTTCAGGTTCATTGGCATGGAAAGCATCCGAAGAAGGTTTCATCAAAGAATTAAGTGTTTTTTCAGATTTAAAACTAAGGTCAAGTTGGGGTAAAACAGGAAACCAGGGAATTCAGCCATACCAAACGTTGGCTTCTGTTACTTCCGGGTACAATTACCCCTATCTTGGCGACGGATCAACAAGTATTGGGTTTGCACTGGGTAATGCGGCCAATCCTGACCTTAAGTGGGAAACAACAACGCAAGTTGACCTCGGATTGGATTTAGGATTCTTTAATCAAAGGTTAACAGCAACAATTGACGTATATAAAAAGAAAACAAAAGATTTGCTACTCAATCAACAGCTGGCCGGATATACGGGTTTCTCTACTATCCTGACCAATATTGGATCGGTTGAAAATAAAGGTTTGGAGTTTTCGATTGGTGCAACTCCTATTTCTCAAAAAGATTTTAACTGGACAACAAACTTTAATATTTCGTTTAACCGAAGTAAAATACTTGCCTTTGCAACCAGCGACCCATTACAGGTTATTACAAACACTGGCGGCGGTTATAACATATATAGAAATGGAGCATATTCGTTAAAAAACCTTGTTGTTGGTCAGCCGGTTGAACAGATGTATGGATATACATGCCTGGGTACATGGGGCGAGGCCGAACGTTCGGAAGCCTTAAAATATGGACAATTGCCCGGAGACCAGAAATGGAAAGACGTGAATGGCGATGGCAAAATTGATAAAGCAAATGATGGAAATGAAATTATAGGCGATGCTTCGCCAAATTACATTTTCGGATGGAACAATAATATCACATACAAAAACTTTAGTTTATCGTTTCTAATACAGGGAACCCAGGGAAATAAGATATTTAATGCCGTTCGAATCAAGACTGAAGCTCCGAACTATGGCACTGGTATCAACTTAAACAACAGGTGGACTTCAGAAAATCAAAATACAGATGTACCTGCTTTTACTGATACTCAAACACGAAATATTCAATTACAAGGATATTCTTCTAAAATATCAATAGGAGCCGACAATCGTTCAAGTCGTTACATCGAAGACGGATCTTATATCAGGTTAAAAAACATAACATTAACATACAATATACCTCAAGCCTTGTTAAATAGTATTAAAGTTTCCAAGCTTTCAGTTTTCTTAAGCGCTTCCAATCTGATTACAATTACAAACTATTCGGGGTACGATCCTGAAGTTAGTTCGTTCAATAAAGGATCAAGGGTTCGCGCGGGTGGACTGGGCATTGACTTAAGTAACTATCCGACTGCAAAAACAGTTTTCTGTGGTATTAATTTAACTTTCTAATCTTGTTCGTTATGAAAAGAAATTATCAATTTAATATTTTAACAGTATTCGCTCTTCTTTTTATCTTTATAAGTACTGCGTGCCAGAAATTGGAAGAGGAACCGGTAGGAAGGTTAACCCCAGCTAATTTTTATAAAACTCCTGAACAATGCGAAGCTGCATTTGCCGGTTCGATGAATGCATTATTTTCTACATGGAATGGTTATGCAGGCGTTCCAGGTTTTCCTGACGGACAGCTGGATGGCGCATCATTACTTTTCTCGGTCACTTCAAATAACCAATATTGGCAGTGGCACTATAAGGCCATCAGTAACCTAAATCCTGTTATAAAAGCCATTAAACAAGGTAGCCTGAGTAGTTATTCAAAAGAAGTTGTTGGTGATATTGAAGGGCAGGCAAAGTTTTTACGGGCATTTAATTATTTTCATTTGGTGAGGCTATATGGGAAGATCCCTTACATTGATGAAGATACTCCCGATGTTATTTCAACACCATTAACTCCGGAATCGAGATTGGAAATCTCTGCGATTTACGATAAAATTGAGGCAGACCTTTTGTTTGCTGCCCAGAATATGTACGACCGCGACGCTTCAACTCCGGGGAAACCAAATAAATGGACAGCTAAAGCGCTCTTGTCGAAGGTTTATCTGACGCGGGCAACGGCTCCTCTTAAACAAACTGATTATTTTGCCAAGGCTCGTGATATGGCCGATGATGTTATTAAGAATGGACCATATTCACTGGTGCCAAAAATTACTGATGTATTTAAAACATCGAATACGAATAACAGTGAGAGCATTTTTGCTTATCAATCGGCTGACGAATATCCGTCTTTGCCCGGTATTGATAATGGACCTGATGAATGGGGGTGCTGGGGCGACGGACCAGTAAAAGCTCTTTGGGCTGAAGCATATCCCGAGCAACCCCGGAAACATATTTATGTTTTGCTGAATTGGCCTGTCGATCTTCGGGCTTCTCAATGGGAATGGATCAATTATAAGAATTCCAATTACCAGATACCATGGAATGGTAAGCGCTCATGGCCCAACCTAACAATCGATGAACAGCTCGACGACGGTGGAAATAACCATGTTATTATGCCGGTACTCCGATTGGCCGACATTTACCTGGTTTATGCCGAGGCTGCGAATATGGCTGGCGCTGGACCAACCCAGTTAGCTGTTGACCGTTTGAATAAAATTATTACCCGTGCAAATACGCCATCTGCGTCAGAACATCCTGAAACTTCTGTTCAGGGAACGGAGGCTCTTGCAACTACTGCAATGACAAAAACTGAATTCAATCAAAAAGTATGGGACGAACGAAACTATGAACTTTGCTTCGAGTTCGACAGGTATTTTGATGTGCTTAGACAAAGGGTACTGAAGGAAGTAAACCTTCCGGATAATGCCAATGATTATGACGATAATGATTATTTGTTTCCAATTCCGCCACTGGATGCTACCTTCATTGGGCAGAACCCTGGCTATTGATTAAGAGGAAAAGCTGCCAATGGCCTTGCTTATCAGGGCTATTGGCGGCTTTATTGAATTCAAAAATAAACTGATAGGCCATTAATTGCTGCATTTATTGTATCAATTTAAATTATTTGCTTATGATAAGGTTTATCGTATTTATTACTGTTTTATTCTTTGTAGTTTCTTGTTCTTCAAAAAAAATAACATGGGTTGCCATAGGCGATTCGATCACCTATTTAAACAATCATGCCGATGAAACCGACAATAGGGTTTCGAAAGGCTATATGACTTTGGTTACTGATAAACTAAAGAATATCAGCTATATCAATCAGGGGCACAACGGATGGACGTCGAAAGATATTGCGGACAGCATTGATGTTCTGGACATTAAAAAGGCTGATATTTACACCATTTTCCTGGGTACAAACGACTGGTGGCAAGGTCGTCCTATCGGGGAAATTTCGGACTATGCAGGCAATGAAACCGTTTCTGGTTCTTTTCGATTAATTATCAATAAGCTTCGCTCATTGAATAAGAATGCACGGATTATTTTAATTACACCATTGCAACGAGTTGATTTTGTTCAGGTTGGTAATTTATACAACAATGCCTGGGGATCGTATCGCGAAAAACGCGGGCAGTCGCTTTCTGCTTTTGCTGAGGTCATTCGTAAAATTGGAAAATCTGAACATTTTGAGGTCATTGATTTATATAATGATCCTGAATTGAAGATCGAAAGACTGGTTAAGTTCAAGCGCCTGAAAGATCCTGCAACCGGCAGATACAAAAATTACACCTATCCTTCATTCATCGATGTACCTTTTAATCCGGCGACAGATGAATATCCATATCCCGTTGAAGCGATGGATCTGACTTACGATGGCCTTCATCCCTCGGATAAAGGATATGAAATTATTGCCAACCGTTTGATTGATAAGCTTAAAGAATACAAATAGTTTGCTCTTTTTAGTTAATACTTTTTATCTGAACTGATTTTTATGTTGAAAATTGGTGTAACCATACTGCTTTTTATAACTGTATGTAACAGCTTGGTTGCACAGTCAAAATACTGGAATGAAAAGACTCAGCTTGTTCCCTGGCGATTGCCTTTGGTGGCCGACAAATCAACGGTTTCTTACGTCGATTTGGATGGCGATCCTGATGTATTGAAAACAATCGTTATGGATGGAACTCCCATCCTGTGGATTGACGATGATGACGATATGAAATACGGCGATCTGGAGGGTGATCAGGATAACGATTGCTTATTATTCGGGTAACTGGTCTCAACTTAAATAGAAATGAATATGAGAGTAACGTTTCAAAACTTTGTACTATATACAATTCTTTTTTTAGGGTCAGGTAGTTGTGTTTCTCATGTAAGGGTTGATAAGCAAAGTATTCCGCCAAAATGGGAACGAATAGGCCCTGGAGGTGGCGGGGCCACTTTCTTTCCAACTTTTTCGTACGCTACTCCCGATGTTTTCCTGGTGCGCTGCGACATGACCGGTTCTTACCTTACCAAAGATGGCGGAAACAGTTACCAACAAATCAACTTTACCGGTGCGGCTTCATGTTTTGCATTCGATCCCAACAACAGCGAAACAATGTATATTGCTTCGTCAACTTTAAATAAATCGATCGACGGTGGAAAAACATGGAGTCAAATTTTCCCGCTTAAAAGCAGTATCAAAAACGAAAAGTTTATTGGCGACCATGCAGAACTGGTCATTGAAACCTCCGACAGCACACTTTACTCGAACAGCGACGAAATCAGTTCTGTACGTGTGGACCCAGGCAATAGTAAAACTATATACTTTTCGTTGGGTTCTGCATTTTTTTATTCGTTTGAGGGAGGTCAATCCTGGATAAAAAAGAATCTTTCGCAAAAAATTAATGCCTTATATACAAACAAAGGTTCGTTAAAAAATGAAGTGTATATTTTTAGCAGCTGCGGAATCTCTATTTTCGATAAGAATTCCAAATCGGTTGTTTTTCATGATTTTCCCAAAGGCATGTCACCTGCGTATTCCTTTTCAGCAGGAATAGTAAAAAATACGGATCAGGTCATTTTTTATGCTCTTCATCAGTTGGTCCCAACAGATAATCCCTTCGCATTTTCAAGTAGCGAGGTTTGGTTATCCACAAATCTTGGTAAAAGCTGGACGAGATCGGAGGATGCAATAATATCCAACAACCAGGCATCGAAGCCTAGTTTAGTTAGTATTCATTGTGCCGAATTTGACGCCGAAAAGGCTTACTTGGTTTGCAATCAATACGAAGAGAAGAAAGATAGCGGAACGAAGATTTGGTACGGTGCACTGAAGACAGCTGATGGCGGAAAAAGCTGGAACTGGGTTTGGAAAGGTGGGGGAGGCTCTGGTCAATATGGTGTTCAGGATGCGCAGGACGCGGCAAATCTAACCGATGCCTGGGTTCACAAAGCCTTTGGCGGAGAATTTATTCAATTGATGGATGCCGGTGTTTTGCAAACCGACGGAAATATTGCTGTGGTAACCGACTGGTACCGCACCATGAAGACCACCGATGGCGGAAAAAACTGGAATGAAATATATAGTCGTTCTAATCCAGACGGAACATATACCAGCAGAGGCATTGATGTAACCACAACTTATAGCGTGCATTTCGATCCGTTTGACAAAAGCCACATGGCCATCAGTTATACTGATATTGGCTTTTTTCATTCGTTCGACTGTGGAAAAAGCTGGGAACGCTCAGTTTGCGGAGTTCCATCCGAGTGGGTAAACACCTGTTACGATATGGTATTTGATCCCGAAGTAAAAGGAAAAGTTTGGTCGGGCTGGTCTGGGTTACACGATTTCCCGCGTGGAAAAATGACTCGAAATCCCCGATGGAAAAACACCGAAAATGCAAAAGGAGGAGTTTGTATTTCAACGGATGGAGGGAAAACCTGGACTCCGGAAACGCAGGGTATGGATGGAAATTCTCTGATAACTTCGCTGATCATCGACAAGCATTCGGATCCGGGAAATCGGACACTTTATGCAACTGCCTTTAATAAGGGTGTATTCAAATCAACTGACGGCGGCAAAATCTGGGTTTTGAAGAACAAAGGTATTGGTGAGAACAATTGTGCGTTCAGAATAACACAGGCGGCCAATGGAAACCTGTTCCTGGTTATTTCGCCGACGCCGGTGCATAAGAATGGCCAAAAAGGGCGGGAGTTTTATTCCGGGGCGGTTTACCGGTCGGTTGATAATGCCGAAAATTGGACAAAACTGAACGTTGCCGGCGATTTGCTTTTCCCGAATGAACTTACTGCCGATCCTTCAAATCCCGATGTCATTTATCTGGCCTGCTGGTCAACCATTCGCCTGAGCGATTTGGTCGGAAGGGATGTGATTCGTGCAACAGGGATCGATGAGATAATTAACATGCCTGGCGGAATATTCAAATCAGAAGATGGTGGCGATACCTGGAAATCAATTTTCGGGAAGGAACATCACGTTTACGGAATAACAGTCGATCCGTATCATCGGGGCAGACTGTATTGCAACACATTTGATAAGGCGGCCTGGCGAAGCGACGATTCAGGAAAAAACTGGAAAAAAATCAAAGGTTATGATTTTCACTGGGGGCATAGGGTAATTGCCGACCCCAACGATCGTGAAAAAGTTTACCTTACAACCTACGGATCAAGCGTATGGCATGGTTATCCGGAAACCGAAAAGTAACAGAGTAAAAACAAACTAACTGAAAAATATGAAAATCCAAATTGCTTCATTTGTATTGTTATTTGTATTGTTTACCAACATCAGTGCAGGGCAAAATCGCTTTGATAACGTTCAAATTCGAAGTGGGCACCCTAAAATTTGGATTGATGCTGAAAAGCTGACGTGGTTAAAAAACAAGTGCAAAGGGAAAACTGATGCCGAAGTAGCCGAACTGGCAGGGCCTTCAACAGTAGGTTTGGCGTTAACTTACCTGATAACCGGCAACGAAAATTTTGGAAAACAAGCCATTCGTCGGGCGCTTGATAAACCAATCGGTCCGAAGTCCGTGTTCAACGACCTCAATTCATCCGATGGCGAGAATAAGCGTATTCATTTTCAGTCAACCCTAACCGACAGGGCTTTGTGCTACGATTGGTGCTACAATTTGCTGACTACCAATGAAAAGACTGAACTTCGCGACAAAATAATACCGGAAATGAAAAAGCATATTGCGTTTAAACGAGCCTGGCGATCTTTTCATAACGCCATGTACGACATTGCCTGGCCTGTTACTTCCGGAATGCTGGCACTGTACGACGACGATCCGTATGCCAAAGAAGCCTGGAACTTTTTGAAACCCGAGCTTGAAGATGTCATGCAAACTTTTGAGCATGTTTTCCCGGACGGCGATTGGGGCGAAGGTTACGATTACAACAGGCATTCAACCTATCCGGCCATAAAACTTTTACTGGCCCTGAAATCGGCTACCGGTGCTGATTTTTTGAAGGATTCAGAACACATCAGGAATACGGGCAAATACATTATGTATGGCTCTAAAGCTGATGGACTGGCTCTTTCGGCTGACGATAACGACTGGCCGTATCTTGGCCCTTGGGACCGCGTTGCATTTTTAATGCTGAACGAAGAATTTAAAGATGGGTACCTCCAATCATTCCTGAATAATTGTCCGGTCGAGCGCTTTAGGCTTGAACCGTACGACCGTTTTGCCGAACTGTTGTGGTATAATTCGGATACGAAAGAAAAACCACTGAACCAATTACCGCTTTCCTGCCTGTTTCGCGGGAAAGGCCTGGTATTACTTCGCAGCAACTGGAACTGGGATTTACCCGGGAAATATGCCAACAGCGCCTGGCTATCGTTTCGTTGTGGCGACTATTCTGGCGATCACGCCCATTTTGACATAAACAGTTTCAGCATTAGTTTTAATGGAGAATTAGCCATTGATGCCGGACGTTACGATTGTGACTGGGGTGTAGAAGATTGGACAAGCTCAAAAGATTCTTCTCGCATCTGCAAATCACAGTTTTTTAATTACTACAAACGTACAATTGCACACAATACAATGCTGGTGTACGATCCGAACGAACGGATGAGCATGAATTTACTGAACGATGGCGGTCAGACAGATTTATTGAGGGTAAAAAATGCCCGTAATGTGCCAGAAGATTACAACCAGGGGAATTACCCATCAGAAGATGGAATTGGAAGATGCGATTGGGCTACAAATCCAGGCCGTTGGGAGACTGGAGATATTACGGCATACAAATCGACGCTTGATTTTATGTATGTATGTGGCGACGGGACAAAAGCATACGCGCCTTCAAAGTTAAAAGCCTTTGTCCGTCAGCTTTTTTTCCTGAATCCAAACATGGTGGTTGTTTTTGACAGGGTTGAATCAACAAAGCCCGATTTCAAAAAGACATGGTTGTTACATGCCGTAAATGAACCCCGGATAGCGAAAGACAAAAAATCGTTTGAATTGAATGATGCTGGTGGGCGTCTCGTCTGCGTGCCTGTTTTACCTCGACAACTACAGGTAAGCAAGGTCGGCGGACCGGGGAACGAATTTCTAGTTGACAATATACAATTCCAATGTGGTTTAAAGTCGTTATTCGATCCGCAGGAATTGCATTATGGCGAAATTCCGGGAGCATGGAGGGTTGAGGAATCACCGGCAGAAGCCTCAAAAGAAAACTATTTTCTGAATGTGATTTTGCTTGCAGATAAAAATTCGGTGGAAAAACCTAACGTGAAATTGCTTTCAGAAACTACGGATAAACTTACAGTCGAAATTAGTGCCAACAATGGAAAAACAGCAATCATTGAGTTTATGAAAGGTAAAAAGTCGGGAGCAACATTAAAACTGTTGAATGGTAAAACGATACTGGCTGACGAGAAAATGCCTGATCGAATTGAGCTTGATAATAAACACTTTAATTAAACAAGCACGAAAAATGAAAAAAATGATTTTGTCAACCTGCTTTTTAGGGCAGCTATTATTTTTTTATTCCTGCACAAACAAATATTATTCGATGAACGATTTTTCGGCAACGCGAAAGATTGATACACATGCACATTTAGATGCAGCCAGTTCTGTTATGACACAGCAGGCAATTACCGATAACTTCAGGCTTATATTTATCAATACCGACGCTCCGGGGCTGGCATCAATTGATGAGCAGTTCTCGTTTGCATCGGCTCAGCATAACCAATTTCCCGAAAGGGTCGACTTTGTAACAACATTTACGTTAAAAGATTGGAATTCGGCAAATTGGACCGACCAAACTATCGCCAATCTGAAGGAAAATTTTAAAAATGGAGCTATCGGAGTAAAAATCTGGAAAAATATTGGGATGACCTATAAGGATTCAGCCGGACAATTTATCATGATTGACAATCCCCGTTTTGACCCTGTTATACGTTTTATTGAAAGTCAGGATAAAGTATTGGTTGGGCATCTTGGTGAACCTAAAGATTGTTGGTTGCCTGTCGATCAGATGATTGTAAACGGCGATAAAAGTTATTTTAGTGAACATCCTGAATACCACATGTATTTACACCCAGAGTATCCTTCGTACAAGGAGCAGGTTGATGCCCGGGATCGTTTTCTTGAACGGCATCCGAACCTTCGTTTTGTGGGTGCCCATTTGGGTAGTCTCGAATGGAGTGTTGATGAACTGGCCAAACGTTTGGACAAATTCCCAAATATGGCTGTTGATATGGCCGAACGGATTTGTCACTTACAGTACCAATCGCAGCGCGACTTCAAAAAAGTGCGCGATTTCGTTATAAAGTACCAGGACAGGTTAATTTATGGCACTGATTTCTATTTTGATTCAACAAGCAACGTTGTTGCTTCGAAAGCGCATTGGCACGAAGTATGGCTTTCGGACTGGAAATATTTTGTAACCGACGAAAAAATGACCAGCCCCGGTGTTGATGGTGAAATTGTGAGCTTGAAACTTCCGAGAAAAGTTGTTGATAAAATTTATTTTAGAAATGCGGTTAAATGGTTCAAATTAAACGAGTAAACAAACACGATGAAAACGAGATTAATTGTATTTCTCATTACCGGCATTGCTGTCATTTTTGTCGGGTTTAATGCAAATGGGCAGACCCCCAATTCCAACAGCAGGAACGATCAGTGGCGCGTTATTGGGCCTGGCGGTGGTGGGGCAATGTTTAACCAGGCCGTAAGCCCGCACGATCCAAATTTTGCGTTTGTAAGCTGCGACATGGGCGGATCGTTCGTAACCTACAATGGAGGCCAATCGTGGCGAATGTTTAATCTTCCCACCATGACTAAGTTTTACATATTTGATCCGAAAGACGAAAATGTGGTTTATACAAGCTCGCTGGGACTTTTCAAAAGCATAGACAAAGGCAAAACCTGGAGCTTAATTTATCCCAATCCGAATGAGATTAACCAGATGATTTCGAAAGGCGATCATGCCGATTATTTGTTTGCCACGAAAGATAGTACTGTTCGGAAAGTTTTGGCTTTGGCCATCGATCCTGAGATTTCATCAAATTTATATGCAGCAATTTCAACAGATAAAACTACCGGGTTTTATAGTTCGGGTGATGGTGGTGAACATTGGAAATTCGAAAAGGAACTGAATCCCGAAATTACCAACATTTTTATTGATCCTTCGTCGCCAAAATCTGGTCGTTCGGTTTATTTCACCGGAAAGTCCGGTATCGAACAACGAGTGAACGGGCAATGGTCTGTTAATCAGTTGCCCGAAGGCGTTGGTTCGCTGACAACTTTTTCAGGAGGTTACGATTCATTGCGCAAAAAACTAATTTTTTATGCCATTTCCGGAAAGTCTTATTTCAACCTGCAAGGCGAAAAATCTGGTTTATTCTTCACTGCTGATGGTGGTCGCAGTTGGGAAAATCGTCAGGACGGTATCTTAGCGTTGGGGCTGAAATCTGCTGCGTTGCCCGAGTGGCGTACCGTTGCTACTTGTGCTACTCATCCCGAAGTTGTTTATGTTTCGTATGATAACCTCACCATTGGAAAAGATAACATGGCCATTGGAGTTGCAAAAAGTACAGATTACGGGAAAACCTGGAAACTGGTTTGGAAAGATATTCTGACCGAAGGGAAGCAAACACCATCGGCCAACTTTGGCCGCGACTGGCTGAACGATCGCTGGGGACCAACCTGGGGAGAAAATCCGTTTTCAATCGGGGTGTCGCCAACCAATCCTGATGTTTGTTATACCGGCGATTTTGGTCGGACTATAAAGACCTCCGATGGCGGAAAATATTGGGAGTCGGTGAATTCAACTCATGTAGATGGCGATAGCTGGACTTCGCGAGGACTTGATGTTACTACAAACTATTTGGTTGTTTTTGATCCTTTTAATAATAACCATGCTTATATTCCTTCAACTGATATTGGATTGCTTGAAAGTAACGATGGCACACATAGCTGGAAAAGCGCCACTAAAAACAACGGGATACCTGAAAAATGGGTAAACACCTGTTATTGGCTGACTTTTGATTCGGAAGTGAAAGGAAAAGCATGGGCTGTTATGAGTGGCGTTCACGACTTGCCACGACCAAAAATGTTCAGGAAAAATGGGGTAGCTAATTTTACAGGTGGCATTTTATTAACCGAAAATGGTGGAAAGACTTGGACTCCGGTTAGTGGCAACATTGGCGAAGCTGCCATGACGCATATTCTCTTCGATCCTAAAAGTGCGAAAGAAGCGAGGGTTTTGTATGCCTGCGCGTTTGGGAAAGGGGTGTACAAATCGGTTGACGGCGGAAAAACCTGGAAGCAAAAGAATAAGGGAATTGCCGGAAACGAACCTTTTGCCTGGCAAATTTCGAGACGCGAAACTGATGGCGCTTTATTTTTGATTGTTAGCCGGCGAAGTGATGATGGAAGTATTGGAAATGAAAAAGATGGAGCTGTTTATAAATCGTTGGATGGCGCTGAAAATTGGCAGAGAATAACCTTACCGGAAGGAACAAATGCACCAACAAGTATTGCGTTCGGGAAATCAGGAGAGCTTGTTTTATCGGTCTGGGGGCTTGTAAATAAAGGGAAATTCTCGCCTGACACGGGCGGCGGAATTTTCTGCTCATCAAATGATGGTAAAACATGGAAACAGACACTGTCGAGCGATCAACACATTGGGGCTGTTACTTTTGACAGCCGTACCAACCGGTTTTACGCCTGTGGGTTTAACAGTTCGGCCTATTATTCTGAAGATAACGGGAATAGCTGGGACCGGATAAAAGGCTATAATTTTAAATGGGGTCAGCGGGCTCAAGCCGATCCGAGAGACCCGGAGAAAATATTTATTAACACGTTCGGTGGCGGCGTGTGGCATGGCCCGGCAAGGGGTGATCAAAATGCCACTGAAGATATTTTACCATCATCGCATTAAAAATCAGACTTTATGCAATCAAAACTCATTCTTTTATTTCTGATTCTTTCAGGCTTCCAAACGTTAATGGCCCAGCAAAAGTCTGCAAAAATAGTTGTTAGGCCACGAGAAATACACGATGTGCTCAACAATCCGGGTATTGGGTTCACCACATTTCAACGGTTCAACGGAGATGATCTGAATCCGGGCGAAGGTTGGACCGAAGGGTTGCCCATTGTTTACCAGGAATTTGATGGCAATTTGTCGAATGGAGATCATCCGCAGACAACCATAGCGTATTTCCGCGTTGACTGGAAATATGTTGAACCCGAGAAAGAGCAGTACAACTGGCCTATGATTGACAAAGCTTTGAGAACAGCTGCCGAACGCGGGCAAACGCTAATGCTGAGGATAGCCCCGTATGAGGAAGGTGACAAGGATGTGCCGAAATGGTATCGGGAAATGGTTGGAAAGGAAAAAAAGGAGTGTTCGGTAAAATGGCGGATCGATCCGGAAGATCCGCGGTACGTGCAGTATTTCGGAGGAATGATAAAAGCGTTGGGGCAACGCTACGATGGCCATCCCGATTTGGAATCGGTTGATATATCGATTGTTGGTTTCTGGGGCGAAGGCGATGGTTCTCATTTGTTGTCGGATAAAACCCGACAGGAGCTTCTAAACTGTTACCTGGATAATTTCAAAAAAACATCGTTGACTTTTCAGCCGCTCAATGGCGATGCACCCGATCCCGGAATTTTGGTAAATGGAACAAATATAGCAGCTTACTGGGCTGATGGACGAAATAACGGGACTGGTCCGCAAATGCGTCATCTGGGTTACCGTATGGACTGTTTGGGCGATATGACTACCGAAAGCTGGCCTGAACAGCAGTGGTCGCACATGAAAGATATTTATCCGCGCGACATTGTAAAGAGTGGTATGAGCGAAGCCTGGAAAAAAGCGCCGGTAACCATGGAAATCTGTTATACATTTTTACATTGGCTCGATTCGTTGAAGTACGATGAAAATACGGTGAACTACATCTTCGATGAAGCCCTGAAATGGCACATCACTTCGTTTAATGCCAAAAGTTCTCCGGTACCCAAGGTTTGGAGCCCTCTGGTTGATCGCTGGTTAAACAAAATGGGATACCGGTTTGTACTCCGGAAATTTGAATATCCGCAAGTTGTCGAAAGACAAGGGCAAATGTCGTTCTCATCTATTTGGGAGAATGTTGGTGTAGCTCCTGTTTATAAAGATTACAAGCTGGCTTTCAGGCTAAAGAATACCCAAAAAGTGCAGGTTTTACCAGCCTGCGCCGATATTCGGAATTGGCTCCCTGGCGATATTGTTTGCGACGAAACACTTTACATTCCTTTCGATATGCCCTTGGGAACTTATCAACTGGAAGTGGCAATTGTTTCGCCTGTATCGTGGGAACCAAGGGTGAAGCTGGCCATAGAAGGACGGAATGAAGAAGGTTGGTATCCAATAGGAAACATTAAAATTCAGGATTCATTGAAATAGAAAATAACTTGTTTATTGACATGGAAATAAATTACAAAACAGGGATAATTCCTGAAAAAGAACTTGTTGCTGACTTGTACAAAAGCGCCGGGCTAAACCGTCCGGTTGAAGATGCCGACAGAATTGCACGAATGTATGCCAATTCAAATTTGGTAATTACAGCGTGGAACGGAGAAATACTTGTTGGAGTAGCCCGTTCGCTCACCGATTTTTGCTACTGTTGTTACTTGTCGGATTTGGCCGTTCGAAAAGAGTACCAGAAGTTTGGGATAGGGAAGAGGCTGATTTGGGAAACCAGGGAAAAAATTGGCGATCAAACTATGTTATTGTTGCTTTCAGCGCCTACTGCAATGGAGTATTACCCTGCTGTTGGTTTTCAGGTAGTTAAAAATGCGTTTATAATTAATCGTTTAGCTTAGTTGGTATGCAAAAAAGATTAAGAATTGCCATAGTATTCTTGCTTTTTGTAAGTGAAGTTTGGGCTGGCAGCGAACAACATTTGGTGCCAATTGGCGATTTAAAAACCGTTGGTGGCGGTGTAATAAAAAATTGTATGGTTGGCTACCGGTTACTTGGTCGTTTCAACGCTGAGAAAACAAATGCGATTTTATGGCCAACCTGGTACACCGGGACAAGCCTCGATGTTTCGAAAATTATACCATCGGTTATTGACACAAGCCGTTTTGCTGTTATTGTTGCCGATGCGCTTGGAAATAGCATTTCGTCGTCACCTTCAAATTCGGTAAATTTTCCGGCAATTACAATTCGCGACATGGTTAATTCACAGCACGAATTGTTGGTTAGCAATTTCAAAATAAAGCACATTTACGCCATCGCAGGAATTTCGATGGGTGGCATGCAAACGCTTGAATGGTTGGTTGCTTATCCTGATTTTATGGACCATGCAATCAGTATTGTTGGTACTCCAAAACAGTCGTTTCACGACATGCTTTTGTGGAATACCGAACTTGAGCTGATTAAACAGGCTGAACGAATTGGTAATCCCGACGAAATGGAACAGACCCGGCGGCGGGTTGCCGATATTCAATTGATGGAACTTTACACTCCAGCCTATTTTCTGCGGATGTACAAAGGCGATGATTTGCAATCTGTACTCTCGAAACTTTACCGGGAAGAGCATTACAACATCTCCAACCTTCGTTCGCAACTGGAAGTTATGATTAATCAGGATATTTACCTGACATCAGGAAGGACACCCGATAAAATAGGCGAAGCGATAAAAGCCCGCGTGTTGGTTATTGTTGCAGTGAACGACCACATGGTCAATCCACAAAGCGCGATAAACCTGGCCAAACAATTAAACTGTAAGCTGGAGTTGGTTGACAATGACTGTGGGCATAATTTATTCGATTGCGGATCGGAACAGGTTCGAAAAGCCATAGCATTGTTTCTGAAGCTATAGAATTTGACTGGTATTTGTTGATAAAACACTAATCTAAACCATATTTTTATGAATCGTTTTTTAGTCTTGTGCGCATTACTTGTGCTTGCCAATTTATCGTTTGGACAGCAAAAATCGACAATAACCGATGGCTACAAGGAGATGCTGACCTATCCGTACAGCGATCCGAATCCCAATCCAATATTGACGGGTAAAAACTTCAAAATATATCCTTACCATTCATTCGATGGGTTCACTTCGGAGCCGCGAATGCAAAAATGGAAAGTTGTTACCCTGGAAAATGATTACATCAGGGTTTTCGTTTTCCCTGAATTGGGTGGAAAGGTTGGCGGAGCTATTGAAAAATCAACTGGTAAAGAATTCATATACAGCAATGATGCCGTGAAATTCAGGAATATTGCCATGCGTGGTCCCTGGACTTCAGGAGGAATTGAATTTAACCTTGGATTGATTGGCCATACCCCGGCAACAGCTGGCCCTGTTGATTACCTGACCCGTGAAAATACCGACGGAAGTGTGAGCTGCATCGTTGGAAGCATGGATTTGCCTTCGCGCACGCAATGGCGGGTCGAAATCCGTTTACCTAAGGACAAGGCTTATTTTGAAACCATTCCGCTATGGTATAACCCAACACCCATATCCCAATCGTATTACTGTTTCATGACCGGAGCTGCCGTTGTTACCGACGATCTGGAGTTTTTTTATCCGGGGAATCAGGCGCTTGAACATTCAGGAGAAGTTAAGTCCTGGCCCGTACAGGATGGACACAACAAGTCAATGTATCCCAATAATGCTTACGGTTCGCACACTTCCGTTCATGTGGTGGGCGAGTACAACGATTTTATGGGTGGGTATTATCACAAATCGAATTTTGGCTTTGGCCACTGGGCGCTTTATAACGATATGCCAGGGCGCAAACTTTGGCTTTGGGCCTTATCGCGCGAAGGAGAGATTTGGAAAGACTTGCTGACCGACAAACATGGCCAATACATGGAGTTTCAGGCAGGCCGTACATTTAACCAGTATGCACAATCCGATTTCCGTAGTCCGATTAAAGAAATGGGTTTTAACCCGGGAGTAACCGATCAATGGAAAGAAATTTGGTTTCCGGTTAAAGAAATTGGTGGAATGCAGGAAGTTTCGCCGATGGGAATATTAAATGTGAATCGCGAAAAAGGAATGCTTCATATTGGTATTAATGCGCTGGCTTTTGCAAAGGCAAAAGTTGTTGTTCGGTCGGGCAATCAGGTCATTTTTGCTGAAGAAAAGTCATTCAGGCCTGAAGATGTGTACAAAACGTCGGTACAACTGGCTGACGACGCTCCTTATAACGTGACCGTTGTTGGTATGGATTTGGAGCACGGTTCGGTTGATTTGAAGCTGATTTCAAGACCTTTTAAAACAACTGTTCCCGCTGATTCTGCCAGCACTTACTCGTATTACCAGAAGGGTATTCAGTTTAAGGAAAACCGGAACTACAAACCGGCCAAAACCAATCTAAAAAAATGCCTGAGCAAGGATCCGTTGTTTATTGACGCAATGACAGCATTATCCGAATTGTATTTCCGCAGCAACCAGCCCGATTCGGCGCTGTATTACGCCAATCGTGCGCTTCAGCTCGATGCCTATCATCCGGCAGCCAATTATTACGCCGGAGTAACCTACCGTTCACAAGGCGATTTTATCAATGCACTTGAAACCCTGGGCTGGGCGGCGAGGTCGATGGAGTTTCGCTCCGAAGCCTATTCGCAAATGGCCGGTATTGAAGTTCAGATGAACAATTATCCGTTGGCAGAACAGTATGCCTGCCAGTCGCTCGATTACAACCGGTTTAACGTGAATGCAATGACCGCACTTGCAGTAATCAGCCGAAAAGAGGGACATCAGGAACAGGCAAAAAGCAGGCTCGATTCGATTATCAGGCTTGATCCGCTTAACCATTTTGCTGCTTTTGAAGGCTATTTGCTGAACCCGGATACAACAAACCTGGAATCGTTCAGGAACAGGATAACCAATGAATTTCCGTACCAGACTTACCTTGAGTTGGCGTTGACTTACCATGCGTTTGGACTGAACGATGATGCGCTGAAGGTGCTCGGGCAAGCTCCTGAACATGCTTTGGTTGCTTTATGGAAGGCTTACCTTGCACAAGACAAAAAGCAACTGGACGACATCGCGAAACTATCGCCCGCTTTTGTATTTCCTTACCGTACCGAAACGGTATCGGCCCTGAAATGGGCCATTCAAAATAACGATAACTGGAAGTTCAAGTATTATTTAGGCTTGAATTATTGGGCTATTCAGCGTGAACAGGATGCTTTAGGTTTGTTTCAGGCTTGCGGCGATAAACCTGATTTTGCGCCGTTTTATACATCGCGGTCTTTTTTATTAAATGACGAAAATGCTGCACAGAAATTAGCTGATTTGCAAAAAGCGAAACAGTTCGGCACCGAAGACTGGCGAAACTGGAATAAATTGATCGATTATTATGAAACAATTCATGATAACGTAATGGCACTAAACCTTTCGGGTGAAGCAACAAGAAAATTTATAGGAAACTTCAATATGGGTTTGCAATATGCCCGGGTTCAGCTAAACAATGGACAATACAAATCCTGCATTCAGATGCTTCAAAACTTGGATATTCTCCCATTTGAAGGTTCTGTTCAGGGAAAATTGATATATGAACAAGCTTGCCTGTTTTATGTTTTGGAGCTAATGGCCAAAGAAAAATATAAAGCGGCGGTAGAGTTGCTAAATAAATCGGAAGAATGGCCTGAAAACCTTGGCGTTGGCAGCCCTTATGAACCTGATAACAGGATGCAGGATTACCTTAAAGCCTTTTGTCTCTCGAAGCTTGGAAAGTCAACACAAGAAAATGAATTGTATATAAAAATTACGGAATTCACGAACAAACATTACGATAATTCAACCCGAAATTTCAACAATATGCTGGCATTATTAATCTTACAAAAGAATGGAAATATTACATCTTTTAATCAGTTGATCAATAATATTGAAAAATCGGAAGGATACAGAAATCCAATTCAAAAATGGATTGTATCTTATTTCAGAAATGGAGAGGAAAAAAGTAGAAGTATTGAAAAAGAAATAAGACAGAATAATTATTATCAGATAATTAAGCAGGTTCTATGCTTTATTGATAGATCGAAAGGATGACTTTTTTCTTCGTAGAGGGTTGATTTTTAATTAACTCGGTTGTGAAATAAGGGAACTTAAGAACGTATCGATTGTCATTTTTAGATTGTATTAATTCCAGCATGGTGCGATTGAGAGCGAGGTGCAATCATTGCTTCAACGCTTTGCACTGTGTTTCAATTCCAGCATGGTGCGATTGGGAGCAATTGATGAAAAGTATTTAGAGCCTCAGGATTTAAGTTTCAATTCCAGCTTGGTGCGATTGGGAGTTAAAGTGAAAGACTTGGACAAGCCGGGATTTGACGTTTCAATTCCAGCTTGGTGCGATTGGGAGCTTAAGTGAAAACACTTGGGGCCTTGATTTTGACAGTTTCAATTCCAGCTTGGTGCGATTGGGAGAGCACCCAAATACTTCTTAGGGACATAAGTAAACCCGTTTCAATTCCAGCATGGTGCGATTGGGAGCTTGTATCGACGGTTAAAATCTTGTCATTATTCTTGTTTCAATTCCAGCTTGGTGCGATTGGGAGTGACTTGTCGTCGCGCGAAGATGACATTAAAGCATGTTTCAATTCCAGCATGGTGCGATTGGGAGATTACAATTCCGACGCCTACCAATCATTCAATTCGCGTTTCAATTCCAGCATGGTGCGATTGGGAGTTAGTATCGTTTAGCGGCTCGGTTAACAATTTTGGTTTCAATTCCAGCATGGTGCGATTGGGAGGGCAAAGTACATGACAAAACAACCGACTGTCAACTGTTTCAATTCCAGCATGGTGCGATTGGGAGCACCTTCTACAATGAAGAGATGCTAAATGAAACAAGTTTCAATTCCAGCATGGTGCGATTGGGAGGAACACATAGAAAAAAGTTAAAACGATGATTGACGTTTCAATTCCAGCATGGTGCGATTGGGAGCTATAAGCTGATGATAATTTTCAAAGCGATTAATAAGTTTCAATTCCAGCTTGGTGCGATTGGGAGTTACCGGATTTCAGGCGCCTTCTGATAGTCTTGTGTTTCAAATCCAGCTTGGTGCGATTGGGAGTCCGATACTTCGATCAGTGCAATACCGTCAAGGATGTTTCAAATCCAGCTTGGTGCGATTGGGAGGCTCTTTGCATTTTTGTATATGCCTGTTTAATTGGTTTCAATTCCAGCTTGGTGCGATTGGGAGAGAGGTGTGTATTTAATTCGTCAGGAGTGATAAACAGTTTCAATTCCAGCTTGGTGCGATTGGGAGTCGGAAGAAAATGCCGACCCTGAAGAGGTAATTATGTTTCAATTCCAGCTTGGTGCGATTGGGAGGTTTTTTGGATAACCTTTTTTTAAGAAGTATTGTGCAGTTTCAATTCCAGCTTGGTGCGATTGGGAGAAAAATCAGGCCTTGATTAACTACATCATTCTGCGTTTCAATTCCAGCATGGTGCGATTGGGAGCTATAAGCTGATGATAATTTTCAAAGCGATTAATAAGTTTCAATTCCAGCATGGTGCGATTGGGAGTAAATGCCCGTATGGTCAGCCAGGCGATTTGCTGGTTTCAATTCCAGCATGGTGCGATTGGGAGTGGCGAAAAAAATGGTTCAAAGCCTCGTGAAATATGTTTCAATTCCAGCATGGTGCGATTGGGAGTATTTTACCTATGCCAAACAACGAACATGGCTAGTTTCAATTCCAGCATGGTGCGATTGGGAGATTCAGAGAACTATTTTTTGTTTGCTGATAAAGAGTTTCAATTCCAGCATGGTGCGATTGGGAGTCCTTTCGAGTTTTGCCATCCGCGCAGGAAATAAATGGGTTTCAATTCCAGCATGGTGCGATTGGGAGTTCCTATCAAAAACATCATACTCCTGGTGAAATTTAGTTTCAATTCCAGCATGGTGCGATTGGGAGGCCTTGCTTTCCTGACTGCGGCTTCGAACTGCTGTGTTTCAATTCCAGCATGGTGCGATTGGGAGGGCTGATGTTGCTCGACTAGGATTTCGATTATGTAGTTTCAATTCCAGCATGGTGCGATTGGGAGCGGAACTGGCCAAGCAATCGGAAAAAGGAGAAATACGTTTCAATTCCAGCATGGTGCGATTGGAAGCCCGAATTAGCATGAATAAAATGTGCAACAATCATGTTTCAATTCCAGCATGGTGCGATTGGGAGTGCTTTATGCCTCCAAAAAGCACTCTTTGGACGAAGTTTCAATTCCAGCATGGTGCGATTGGGAGGCAGCATTCCCGATTATAATTTGCCATTTTCCACAAGTTTCAATTCCAGCATGGTGCGATTGGGAGCGGATATGTGAAAATCAATTAAATACCTCAATCTCAGTTTCAATTCCAGCTTGGTGCGATTGGGAGCAACATTCCGGAGAAACTTTTGTTCGCGGTTCCTAAGTTTCAATTCCAGCTTGGTGCGATTGGGAGCAACATTCCGGAGAAACTTTTGTTCGCGGTTCCTAAGTTTCAATTCCAGCTTGGTGCGATTGGGAACCTCACTTAACGGCTGTTCAGAAATACCTACCCAGTTTCAATTCCAGCTTGGTGCGATTGGGAGAACCAATGCAAGAACGAATGAATGACGGATCGTAGTTTCAATTCCAGCTTGGTGCGATTGGGAGCATGATATTGAACTTGTTTTTTCAGGCATTTCATGTTTCAATTCCAGCTTGGTGCGATTGGGAGGATGCCCTCCGAATCATTCGCTCAAGGGATAGCAGTTTCAATTCCAGCTTGGTGCGATTGGGAGAGATTGGATTATCAACAAATAGTTGAATAACTAAGTTTCAATTCCAGCTTGGTGCGATTGGGAGGGCGGAGATGTCCAAATAAAATCAAACTCTTTGTAGGTTTCAATTCCAGCTTGGTGCGATTGGGAGTCAAAATCGATGTTTTTGAGCAAACCAAGTCCATGTTTCAATTCCAGCTTGGTGCGATTGGGAGGTAAATTCGAAACTGTTTTGATACGTTTGTGTGTCCGTTTCAATTCCAGCTTGGTGCGATTGGGAGACACTAACACCACGCGAAACCGAAATAGTTGAATGTTTCAATTCCAGCTTGGTGCGATTGGGAGAGGTATTGAAAATCAAATATATAAATATAAAAAACGGTTTCAATTCCAGCTTGGTGCGATTGGGAGAACGCAGGTGAGGTAAGTTTCGAAGAAATCGAAGAAGTTTCAATTCCAGCTTGGTGCGATTGGGAGAACGCAGGTGAGGTAAGTTTCGAAGAAATCGAAGAAGTTTCAATTCCAGCTTGGTGCGATTGGGAGTGCTACCGGTGGGGTAGTCCAGGGTGCATCATTTTTGTTTCAATTCCAGCTTGGTGCGATTGGGAGCGACGACTACGAATTTAATATACAGTCATTTGGTCGTTTCAATTCCAGCTTGGTGCGATTGGGAGCAATGCTGAAATAAAAATTTACCTCGAAGGATACGAGTTTCAATTCCAGCTTGGTGCGATTGGGAGTTTGCCTCCAGCTTAGCAATGCGCTTTTTACGCTGTTTCAATTCCAGCTTGGTGCGATTGGGAGATTTTACCACCCCTGCGTTTTGCCTGCACATCGTTTGTTTCAATTCCAGCTTGGTGCGATTGGGAGCTTTTCTGGTTGCGGTAAATGGCGACGAAAAGTAGTTTCAATTCCAGCTTGGTGCGATTGGGAGATCCTGCTGCTTTTGCTACATCTACCCACTTCAGTGGTTTCAATTCCAGCTTGGTGCGATTGGGAGCATATTTGTTAATCCCGTAGGAAAAGATGTGTATTGTTTCAATTCCAGCTTGGTGCGATTGGGAGTATTGCTAATGAAATTGGAATATCTCGAAATCAAGTGTTTCAATTCCAGCTTGGTGCGATTGGGAGGGTAGAATGCCCTATGATTGCTTTTCGTTCCTGTTGTTTCAATTCCAGCTTGGTGCGATTGGGAGTAAAATTTTAAGTTATGAATAAACTATCTGAATTTTGTTTCAATTCCAGCTTGGTGCGATTGGGAGAGGCAATTGCTGAAATTAAACTATTAAAACGCTAATCAGTTTCAATTCCAGCTTGGTGCGATTGGGAGAAGCAATTGCTGAAATTAAACTATTAAAACGCTAATCAGTTTCAATTCCAGCTTGGTGCGATTGGGAGGGAAGTACAACAATAGCATTTAGACAAGCTTATCCAACGTTTCAATTCCAGCTTGGTGCGATTGGGAGTTTTGATACCCAAGGCATCTTTTGTCATTTCCATGTTTCAATTCCAGCTTGGTGCGATTGGGAGTGACAAACCAGAAAAAATTAATCAGGCTGATGTTTGTTTCAATTCCAGCTTGGTGCGATTGGGAGCATTGCAAGTTCCATTAATCCGCGTGTCATTGGCAGTTTCAATTCCAGCTTGGTGCGATTGGGAGTTCCGAACTAGAAGGATTTTCAATTTTTGCATACAAGTTTCAATTCCAGCTTGGTGCGATTGGGAGCTCCGACAGTTACATTAATTATCCTTTTGATGTTGTTTCAATTCCAGCTTGGTGCGATTGGGAGCTATTTCCAGCCCATTTAAGAACATTCTTTCTTCCATGTTTCAATTCCAGCTTGGTGCGATTGGGAGTTGGGAACAGATTAAAGCCGATAATCCCGACTGTTGTTTCAATTCCAGCTTGGTGCGATTGGGAGTAAATTGCAGAAGCATTTTTGATTAAATCTCCAGTGGTTTCAATTCCAGCTTGGTGCGATTGGGAGGATAAGTCCTTTTTGAGTTGATCAATACGTTCGTCAGTTTCAATTCCAGCTTGGTGCGATTGGGAGCCCCGCGATAGTTTTTGCATTAGTGCTTATAGCGCTGTTTCAATTCCAGCTTGGTGCGATTGGGAGTGAATTTTAACCTGATATATTTTGAGAACATATCATGTTTCAATTCCAGCTTGGTGCGATTGGGAGCTAATTTAGCATTGTCGTAAAGTGCAGCCATTTCTAGTTTCAATTCCAGCTTGGTGCGATTGGGAGATTACTTCGCCAGCTTCGGTTGCTTTGGGTTGTGGTAAGTTTCAATTCCAGCTTGGTGCGATTGGGAGATCCTACCGCTAATGTAATCTAGCAATGAACGTCTGTTTCAATTCCAGCTTGGTGCGATTGGGAGAACAAACAAGATTCAAGCCGTTAATCTGGAAGTGTGTTTCAATTCCAGCTTGGTGCGATTGGGAGTATTGTCTCCGTATTTTTGCAATTCATCGTCTTCATCGTTTCAATTCCAGCTTGGTGCGATTGGGAGTTATCTGTCAACAACTCACCAATATTTTCATCAAGTTTCAATTCCAGCTTGGTGCGATTGGGAGGATATGTTTTTACCAGAAAGTCTATGTCGTGTTTGTGTTTCAATTCCAGCTTGGTGCGATTGGGAGCCGTCGCCGCCAAAAAATGATTGATTTAATGCTCGGTTTCAATTCCAGCTTGGTGCGATTGGGAGTCGGGAATAAGTTCGTTGAGCAATACCAAATCTTGTTTCAATTCCAGCTTGGTGCGATTGGGAGTGTCTATCCGACAAAAGTAATTGCCGGAATTGAAGTTTCAATTCCAGCTTGGTGCGATTGGGAGCCGTTCGACGACCCTAAAAAATAAGCTAATCTTCAACGGATTAACTTTTGTAAAAATAGTGTTTTTATCTTAAAAAGTAGTCGAACTCCCAAAGCGTATTTTCTTCAGGAGTTCGACAATATAGTGTAATTCCCTTGTTTTCAATATGTCAAAGAACTGAACTCAATATGTCGAGCCGATTTTTTCTGAATAATTCGTTATTTATTCTACCATCGACAACTTCGATAGATCACAAAAAAGTGTCCAGATCCTGTCGTTCATGTCCTACAATCTCTTTATCAAGCCACTTTTCCTGTCGGGTTTTGAAAATAATCAGGCTATCTGTTTCTTCATCCATAATCAGCATGGCCTTATGCTTTAATTCGAGCAATTTTACTTCAGTAATCTCGCCCTCAAACACCGAATTCTGAATCCAGTTGAGGTAACGCCGGCAGAGTTTCAGCATTTTGCCACATTGTTTCTGCCCCACATCATATACTGCAATTACGTACATCGTTTTTTTTGATTTGGCGTCTAATTTAGGTTTCTTAGCTCGTCCATCATGGCGGGACGGCGTTTGTAAACTTCCCGGAATGTAGCTAGCAGCCTTGTCGTCAGGGGCTTTCCTCCGTCCAGCTTTTGCACATGCTTCAGCATCGAGGCCAGTTCATGGTAATCGCTCCTGGCATTGGCGCGGGCTGCGTAACTTTGGCATACCTGGTCGTAAAGTTTCATGATTTCTGCCGGAAATTTGGGCAAAAGCAACGCCTCGTATGTATTTAACAACCGGAACTCGGCATATTGGCCGATCAGTTGGAGCAACTCGGGCAACATTTGTTCGGCAGCATACAATTCGAATAGGAAATTCCAGTCCCTGCGGCTCTTTTTTAGGTTCGAAATAATCACCGCCAGTTCTTCAGGCCACTTTTCAGGTCCGATGGTTTTCTTCAGCAAAGGGTAATATTGCCGGTTACTGGAGTAAAACAATTCGCGCAACAATACAATGTATTTTTCTTGCTGATTGGTTTTCAGGTAAATTTCCAGCAATTGTTCTTTCCAATGTTGGGTTGTCCCGCCGCGCATCTGCGCCTCTGAAATCCGGATACCTTCCCCGATTAACTTTTCGGCTTCAGTATAGCTTTTTTGCTCTAACAGTTCGGCCAGTTTTATTTTCCTGAATTCGGGATGTTGAAGGTTGGAGGTCACAAGCTCATTATATTCCTGCATTCGGTCTAGTGATTTCAGCAACCCTAACTTATGATGAAGGAGGTTTACCAACTCATAATCGCTGGATGTTCTTCTGATGGCCGAATCGAGAATCGGGAAAATTTCGCCGGTGCGATTGGTAACTTCAGCCAGTTCGACCATCGAATCAAGTATGTTATCGTCTCCATAGTTTTCGTATTTGTCTTTCGGATATTCGGTTTTGTGCCAGTCAAACATCTGTTCCTTCAGCGGTATGGGCACTTCGGCATTGTCGGCCAGTTCCGAAATCAGGTTAAACGCCTCCTCAATAGATTCGCCAATCACCCCATTCGAATCGTCGACACTCCCGGTCACCTCGCTTACTTGTTCAATCACTGCCGAGGCAATCAGCCAGGTTCCCAAAAAGTTTTTTTGGTTCAACAGTTCATTTGCCTTGTTGAGCAGGTCGAATACCGTACCGAAAGCTTTGCGCGTGTGAGAATATTCGATAAACCCATACCTTCCCATGCCCGAATGCAGCGACTGGGCTATAAGTTTCGCGTATTGCACCTTTCCGCCCGCAGGATTTTTCTCGGCGAATTTTACCTGAAATGCACGCTTGAAGTTTTTGTCAGAACCGGCATATTGTTTCACGAAATTGCGCAACTCGTCGTTCGAAACGGCAGCAACCAGCTGCTCAAAGGTTTTGGGCTGGGGTGTACTTTCCTTAATATTTATGGGTATGGTTTTCTTTTCATCCCGAATGGCCAACACCATTGCTACCACGTGCTTGCAGATGTCGCCATCGTAAGGGCAGTCGCAACTCCATTCCTGCACATGCCCAAATTGAATATCGACCGAAACCTCGTAATCATCGTTCCCCGAAACAATGGCCTCCCAATGTCCGTTGCCATCATCTTCCAGACTGCAAACAGCCCCATCTTCGAAATACAATTTTCCCCGCTTCCATATTGCCGGTTCTGCTAATTTTTTGAATTCCGTTAAATCGATCATGCTTTTTTTTGTAAAGATTGAAAAAGATGTGAAAATCCTCACATCTTCACCACCACATTTTAAAGGGTTTATATTCTTCGATTTCCAAAAGGTGTTTTTGCAGTTTGTAGCATTCCAGTTTAATAAGGTGCTTGTAACTAACCGACCGGTTCAGCGCCCGGTGAGCAATGGTCTCTTCCAGCCGGTCTTCGAATGCCTGGACAAACGTCTTTTTCCCATTAGGTTTCAGGATAACGCGGTTCAGGTTGGCCTCAAAATGGTCTGTCTGTATCATTTTTTTATTCGTGACCTTAAATATGACCCGATCGACCAACAGCGGCTTAAACACTTCGGCCAAATCGAGCGACAACGAAAACCGGCGTTCGCCCGGCTCGTGCAAAAAACTGACCGTTGGGTTGAGCTGAGTTTGATGAATAGCCCGCAAACACTGGCTGTAGCACATCATGTTGCCGAACGAAACCAGCGCGTTCACTTCGTTTTGCGGCGGACGGTAGCTTCGTCCGCCCATGCTGAAATCGTTGATGATCAGTTCGAACGCCTCGTAGTAGTTTTTGCGGATGTTTCCTTCAATGCCCATTAGTTCGTCGATGGCTGAAGTTTCAGGAATTTTTGCTGCCAGGCTTTCTATAATTTCAATGATCGGCTCCAGGTCTTTCCCACGGCTGTTGTAGTATTTCAGGTTTTTCACCATGTTGTAGCTTGCCCCATCCAACAGGCGCTGGGCCAAATCGATCCGTTTCTTCTTGTTTTGCTGAAACTTAACCTGGGCAATCAGCATTTTACCCGAAATCAACGATTCGCGTGGCATGAACGAGCCGGTGTAATTCTCGTAATAGTCGAAAAAATGAATCGGAATTTGCTCCTGTCCCAGGAAGTTGTACAGGGCCGAATTGGCATCGAGAGCGCCAAAACAGTACAATTCGGCCACATTCTCGATGGGCAGGTAGCGTGGTTTCTCCTCACGGCCCTCCTCGTCGAACGGAGTAAACATCAGCGTGTTATCTTTGCGCTGCAAACGTCCGGGATTGAATAGGTAGTAGGTTTTTTTCATAATAGCTGTCAGACCTATGATTTTGACTGATTGTCTGATGGACTATGATTTTGGTTCGGTTTCATAACGCGTTTGAACTGGAGCGATGAGCTACCAAAGTTGATCAGCAACCCGATTTCCATCCCATAAGCTTCCAGATAGTTGATGGCCTGCGCTAAATGGGTATCTTCGAGTTGGATGACTGCCTTCATTTCCAGCATTATCTTTTCCTCAATAAAAAAGTCAACCCGTCGGGTTCCAATATCATATCCCTTGTATGTCAACGGCATTTCTTTTTCCCGTTCAAAAAAGATTCCCTGAAGTTCTAATTCAATAGCCAAAGCCCGTTGGTAAACTACTTCCTGAAACCCATTACCCAGATGCCGGTGCACCTCCATGGCAGCGCCGATCACTTTACCCGTCAATTCCTGATATTTGTATTTGTCAATCATAGTACTCATTAAATCAGTTTAATCATAGTTCAGACTTCTTCAGCATAGCAAAAATCGAAGTAGCTACAGTTTTTGCAGTGCGATTTAGGTATTCGTTCCGGGCAATGTTCCTGGTGGATGATCATCTCGATGTTGGCGATCATTTCCCCGATGGCCTCACGGTCGGGCGTGGTGAGCAGTACCTCGTCGGTTTTATGCAGTTTCGGATATTCAAGCAGTCCGGTAGCACCTTCCACACCGTTTTGTTCGAGCACATAGAGGTAGTATTTCACCTGCCATTCGTGGGCTTCCTCGTGTTTGTCCGACTTCTTGATTTCGTGCACCACCTTATTTCGCGGATCGTAATAGTCTATTTTGATGCCATCGATCTCAATTTCCTGGTATTTATCAGATCGGCGAGGGTAGGAGGTTTCGTGCAGCAACTTGCCCTCGTAAACCAAGTCGGAGGTGTTTTCCATGCTGATACCATTGGCAAACAACCACAATTTTCGGTGGCATATCAGGTAATAGTTGAAATGTGTTCCGGTGGTTAGCATAGGTTGAGATATTAGAACGTTTTTTGATGACACAATTACAAAATTGACAGAATAGATTTATCATTTTGCTATTGTGTAATTTCGACAAAATTCCCTGAATTTACAAAATTGGTTTTTATTCTGATCATTCTGTTATTCTGTCTGTTATGTTTATTTTTTTATAGATTAATAGAATAGATTTTTCGTTTTACCCATTGTGTAATTTTGTCAAGATTTATGAATTGTTAGTTTGATCTATATTCTCTGAACTTTCGTTTTACCTGAACTGAACTTCCAAAATTGATCAGTAGCCCAATGTCAATGTTTGTTGCTGTCAGGTAATTGACCAATTGTGCCTCATGCTTGGGGTGCAGGTTTTCTACAGCTTTTAGCTCAATAATAATATTTTCATCAATAAGCAGATCGGCATAAAAATCGCCAACAATTTCACCATCATAATAAACCGGAATTGGGAATTGTTGCTCTACTGCAAAGCCATGTTTCTTTAGTTCAATCCTAAGCGCATTTTCATACACCTTTTCGAGATACCCACTACCCAAAGTATTGTGCACTTTATAAGCACAACCAATTATTACATCAGTTCCATCGTTAAATTCCATAGTTAATATGTTTTAATACTAATATTCTACTGAATCACCTGAATTTACAAAATTGGTTTTTTATTCTGATCATTCTGTAATTCTGTCTGTTATGTTTCTTTTTTACAGAATTTACAGAATAGATTTTTTCATTTTGTACATTCTGTAATTCTGTCTGTTAGATTTTTTTTTGACAGAATTAACTGAATTTACAGAATTAGTTTTTCATTTTGTACATTCTGTAATTCCGTCTGTTATGTTTCTTTTTTACAGAATTTACAGAATTGGCTTTCATTCTGTCTATCCAGCCATTCCGTCTATAAACTGTTCTTTTCGAGTTGCCACGATAATTCGTCCCAAACCAATTCTTCCAGCTTTTGCTGTTTGTAGGCAAACCATTCCTTGCGGTAGGGCGAACCCTCGACTTGGTATTTGAAATTGGCAAACGGGTGGCGATTGTTCAGTGAGTTGACCAGTTGATTCTGCAGTTTTTTGTCGTCAACATGGTCAACAAAACCTTCCATGATACGAAACGACTCACGCGATTCGCGTGGCTCAACCGTGATGCACTTTTCCCATTTTCGGTGGTTAATAGGTACCATCCCGTCCTCGTCGTTTTCTTCCTCGTCGTCTTCATCCAGGCCTAAACCTTCGTCCAACAACGATTTGGGGATATCCTCAATTTCGAGCGTATCGGGGTTGACGAAGCACACCATTCCGCAGTCGATGCTTTCGGCAACATCGTGTACCAGTTTGCGGTATTTTTCGGGGATTATCACTTCATCATCGGGTTCTTCGTAAATTTCGTTAAGCAGGAAGTTGAGTATCTGCTGTAGTTTTTCTTCGTCCTCCTTCACCGAGTGAAGGATCGGTAGGATTTGGTTGAGTAATTCGTTGGTATTCATTTTGTATTAATTGAAATATTCATCAAAGAGGCTGCTTATTTCGTCGGCAAAGCCATAACCGCACGGTTCGGCGTATTTCACACAATCCTGGCAGCGAAGCCTGAACAGTTCGAGCAATCTGTTCTTTTTCAGAAATTTCAGGGCCAATTCGTAATTGGTTGTTGTACTGGTGTAATATTGTTCCCACATATCGCCAAATTCAAATGTGAACTTGCAGGCCAACTCGGGGAGGGTAACCATCAAGTCGGCCAGTAATTCGGGCGATGGGTTCAAACCTCGGAAATCGGCAATTGCTTTTTTCGCCACCGAGAACCGAGTTTTAGGGTCAACGTACTTTCCTTTGGGGTAAAACTCGTTGGTAATTATAGCTTTATATTTCTCGAACTGTCCTTTTTCATCGGGATTAAGAGAATACTCGAAATACTCCTTAGCTGGTTTGCACGTATCGTACAGTTGGAGTATCTGCTCAATAATTTGCTCTTTAGTAAACGATTGCAAGTGTTTTTTTAAATCAGTTTTTGACATAATATTTGTTCGTTCGTTTTATAAACCCTCAAGGTTTTCGAAACCTTGGGGTTTTGGGGGTATTAAATCTGATTTTCGTAATCGAAAGCCAACATCAAGTCGATGAGCTTTTGTTCTGCTTGTTCAATTGCATCAGCACTTTCGTTCACTGTTACTATATAGTTCGAACAAGGAAGAGTTACAAAAACATCAGCTCCTGCGGTTTCGTCAATGATGGGTTTAGCCTTGGGTTTTTCGCCATCTTCGATCAATTTTGCACGGATAGCACCAGCCAATTTATTGGCATTGTCGCTTATTGCTATGGCCAATGTTTCCATCAGACTAAAGGTACGAGCTTGGTTTGAAGTGATACGCCAATTCAGCAAAGCACCTGCCAAGGCCGGTATTACTTTTTCCCGTTCTTCTTTTGGCAGAACCAAACATTTACCGAACACATTTTCACTTTCGACCCAACCTTTTGATTTTAAGTCTTCAATTCTTTCCTTTGATAATTCGGGTTCATGCTGATTTACTGAAACACAAAATAAAGTACGGAGGTCAATTGCTACATCATAAACAAACAAACCACCTGTTCTTACATTGTCAGGAATCCAGTTTCTACGAGGAAGTGTCCGGTTGTTTGTTGTTAAGAATTCGTCAATTTCGTCATCCGTCAATAGTTTATCTCCTAATCTGACATTAACCGGATGGCGATCAGGTTTATCGCTTCGATCAAAAGTTAGGTTCTCTTTATCAGTTCCGGCAAGAAGCGGGTGTATAGGGCGCATTGCAGATATCGATAACGGACTTCTTCGTTTTACAGTAACCCCATCACCAGCACGCATCCATCCACCAAGTAATTGGTCAATATAAGTCGGATCGCAGGGAGACCACGGCTCTTTGTTTTCCAATTCTTTTTTAGCATTGACATTGTAATTAAATGTTATTGGGGCCATTTGAACATTTAGATTGGAAGTCATAGCATCTAATATTGATCTCTTTACTTGTTGCCCGCTAGAATAAGCTACAACACGATTAAACTGTGGGTCAAAATAGGTTTTTTGACCATCTTGTACACAAAATACAGTATGTTCGGCGTGTTTCAACGCTCTTAAATAAATGTAAGGATTCATAATTTCTGGTTTTAAGATTTTTTATTTTCTATTGCGTATTGAAAGCGGATGAGGGTTAGGAAATAAGGAACATTGTCAATGGGCATAACATTGATTAGCTCCGCTATTTCTGCCAGTTGTTCAACGTTTTGACTTCCTTTTACGATGGTCGTCAAGCCATCAATGAACTGTTTTTTGTTTACTGAAGCCAATAGATTTGTAACTTCTTGGCTCTTTACCTTTTTTGCATTGGTGTCACTAATTGAGTGACTGTTGAGGGTTTTCGCAATCTGTTGCGCTTTTTCCCATAATTGTTCGTTGTTTAACATTGCTAATAGCCAGATTTGATATGTATTAAAATTAATAGTTTTCTCTTCGTCATTTTCGTTGTATTTTGGAATAACCCCTTTGTCCAGGCAGTCTCTAAATCCTTTTGGTTCCAAGGCATTTACTCCAATAGCACCCATTTGGCAAGCTTTTGTAAATCCGAAGGCTGTACCAAAAAACTGTTCTACTTGTTCAATCTTGGTGGTACCGAAGTATTTTGAATATAATTCATACGGTTGCCTGATACGTGGTAGTTCAAAAGGAACAAATCCAACAGTAATATTGGTTTGCCCTAAACTATAGATATAAGCTGTTAAGGTTGATTCAGGATAATTGCGGGCAATGCCAACCAATACTTTTGTCCACGATTGCGTTGTCGCCTCCAACCCTCCATCTTTCATTGAACCAAAAGGATTAAATGCGGCGGTGGGGTTTGATTTATCATAGGTATTCTTATTGTATCGGTGTGCAATCCACTGACCGTTCCAAGTGTTGATTTGGTTTCCTCTCAGGTTAGGCGTTTTATTTAAAAACTCCCGGTAAAGTTGCCAACCATCGTATAAATCCAACAGTATCTGTTTGTTGCTGAACAAAAGAGACAATCCGCTTTGCACCCCAATGCCAAAGCCACTGCCAATCCAAGATAGATAAACATCGTCTTCTTTAAGAGGTAAACTTATGCTAGTTATCTGCCCAGAGGTGCTTGCAATTAAATCAAGAGATGGAAATCCAATGGCAATGCTGGCATCGGCTTCGTTTTTGGATATTTTATCAACCAGTACTTCTAGTTTTACTTTGCGCTCTGCAATTGTGGGTGCAATCCCTTTTTTAATGCCTTGAACAAAAGGCGAATTTGTTACCCATTGCATGTACTTTTCATGGTCGAAAAACAGGGTGAAATATTTCTCCACAAAGAATGTCTTTGCCGAGTAGTTGCACTTATACTTTTCATTATAAGCATCAAGAAAGATTTTTCCAATATTTGCTGCTATCATGGTTTGTGTTTTATAAGAATCGTTGAGTAACATCAGTAAACTCTGGTTTTGCAAATTCAATCAGAAAGCCTAGTTCGGGATCGTAAGCTTTTGACGGAATGATGAAAGGATGTGAACCCGCAGTTGATTTATCCAACTTGTTATAGGCCACAGACCGATACGAAACCGGGATTTCTAATTTTGCCTGTTCCGGATAGTTGGCTGTTTCGTAGAATTCCCTGTCGCTTTCTTCAATACAGGTGACAGAGTCAATATCAAGGGTTTCCAATAACGCGGACTTCGGATTGTGCCAAAGCTCTTTGATCCTCCATTTCCCGTCTTTGAAAACCGAACTCAAATCAATATCCACAAATTCAATGGATGGATAAACCCGGTCAATCAAGTCCTGAGAATTTTTCTCTTTCAATAACTCACCATTTGGCAAGGCTTCGTATGTGCGTTTAAGTACGTCCAGTCCATAAGGTAAAGCATCTGCTTTTTCTGTTGGTGGATTAAGCACATAAATGGGTTTGTAATGCCCGATTGTATCCTTGGTTCTTTTCCGGTTTATCCGTCCGAATCGCTGAATTAGTGCGTCAATAGGTGCACATTCGGTTATCATCAGGTCGAAACTAATGTCCAGACTAACTTCGACAACTTGAGTGGAAACAACCAGACATGCCTCTGAACTCTTGTTATAGATATTTCTCAGGTCATTTTCAAGCTGGCTACGCTTTCCTCTTTTAAATCGACTATGAACCAACATCTTGGACACATCAGGATAATTTTTGGTCAGACTTTCATACAATTTTTGTGTTCGTTTTACCTGATTACACACCAGTAAAATCTTTTGCTTTTGTTCAATGGCATCATCGATTATGTTTTTCAACGATTCAATCGAATCGGCTTTATGAATGATGTGCCTGTCGAATGTATTTAAGACATCATCGGGCAGACTTACCTCGTAAACATTCCCTTTTCCGCCCAGAATTTCAATCAGCCGATTGTATAAAACGGTTGGCATAGTGGCCGTTCCAACATGCACCCTACAACCAATATTGCAAAGGATTTCAACGATTTTCAACACAATTGCTTGCATGGTTTCCGAATAGGTATGAATCTCGTCTAAAATAACATCGCAGCCTTTTATATCTGCAATCATTGCTTCGTAGCCTTTGGTAGCAAATGCAAGCGAAGCCAATTGATGAGGAGTAAGGACTTTTACAGAAGCTCCGATATGCCGTTGCAAAATCTTCTCTTCGATCTTTCCATTTTCCAAACGAATGCTTGAAGCGGCATGAAGCAACCGGACATCGGCATTGGTCTCTTTCAAGTCCTCTTTTATGCGCTCATACATGGCATTGATGGATGCCTGAAAAGGAAGCGTATAAAATACCCGGCCTTTGCATCGGCGGATCAGGAAATCAGTTTTTCCTGCGCCAGTCGGGGCTGTTACCAGCGTATGCAATCGTTCATCATCAACAGGAAGTAATGACAGCGGGTATAATTCGCTTTTACGGGAATGGTAATAACTCAGATCAGGTTGGATGTACAATCGCTTTAAAAGTGTATCTGAATATCCTTCCATTACAGAAGCCAAATGGTCGGCGGCTATCAAAACACCTTTCCATTGAGAGTAGCCGTATCTTTTTGATTCGCAATAATCCACAACTTCCCAAAAGTTAGCTTCCGCCTGTTGAGGTGTAATTGGTGCGGTTTCAAATCCAAGTAGCGATAGAATTGATAGAGCATCTTCACTCCATATTTCAAAATCCTTCAAATGCCGGGAAAGACAATCTGGGTCATTCTCCATTATATCAAGTATTCCTTTTCCTCCGGCATCCTGATAGATTGATTTGTGGTGTGCAACAATCATGTCGATTACCGGATGTTTTTCTTGCCCATTTAGCAATGAAATGAAAAACAAGGATGCTATCTCGTGGCGAAAGACAAATCCTGGAGGACGGTGAAAATTCTTGCTTAAAGTTTGTTGAAAAAGCGGGCTTGTTTTGCCTATGTCGTGTAAAATAGCGCCCCTTCTTGCGATTGGAGCATCTAGCCCAAGATTCAGTGCAACAATTTCGGCAAGTTTGGCAACTTCCGTTAAATGCTGTGTCAGCGGTGTTTTCCCATACTGATCGCCTTTGGCTAATATGTGGTCGAAATTATTCATCACATGCCAATTACAGGTTTCCCTGTGATTTCAAGCCAGCCATACATAGGTTTGGTTTTATCAAAGCGATTGAAGCCTACCAAAAAAGATTTCTCGTTTTCACCAAAGCGAAGTTCGAAACCAGTCAGGTTATCAAATTCAGATTTCTCCATTTCCAAAACGTCAGTATCCGGGAGCAGAACATCCTCGTTTCGGCACAAACAAACGTGCTGTTTTGCACCCTTTTCGGCATCTTCTGTGGTTTCAAAAGCCAAATAAAGAATAGGATCGATCATCACCCCACGTTCCAGAATCGATTGATTGCGAACCATCATCTTTAACTGTGTTTTCTTTTCCCAGCCGCGGGTTTGCGTTTGCTCTTGTTGCACACTGATCGAAGAATAAGATAGTTTGTGCCGAACAATTGAGCTAACCTCTAACTTTTGCCTTATTCCCTCAATAATTGAAGGAGTGAGGAACTGTTGACTGAAAGTTTTACTGTCTCTTACTGCGGTCCAGGGCTTTATAAACCCAAATGGACCTGAATATTTTACGACGTAATACATATTTGTTCTTTTAATGTTATTTCTGCGATTAGATTAATCCATTTAGAGTAGAGATCTTCATCTTCGGTCAAGATATAGTCGCCCCAATATGATGGATTATTGATCTCTACACATTTTCTAAATTCTGAGATGTTGGAGAATTCATTTTCAATTTTCCAGACGATATATCGTTTACTATCTTCTAAATCAAGTAAAAAACCTTCTTCTGTTCTAATTTTAATCATGATCATGAATTTATATTTGAATGACAAATATAAAAAATAACCATTAGAATAGAATTATCAATTAAAAAAATAATTTATCTCTGGTTTATCCATTTCTTTGTATCTTTAAGCCTTCAAAAAATCGTACCATATTGGAATTGAAATTTAGATTAGAAATCTCAATTATGTAGAGATGTTGGTGTGGAGGGACGAAATCCCCCACACCTTTTTTATTTTATCGCACCAAACCCTATTCCAGTAGAATTTCCTAATCCCACATTCCAGGCAAATAGCTTTGTTTCTGGTTTGCCTTCAATAATTACCGGGCACCAATTGGCTCTGTTCTGAACCCCGTTGTAGGTAATCTTTTTCGTTCCGGCTTTGGGGTAGCTTGTTTCAAACCGAATATCGAATGATTCATCTTCAATGCCCGCTTCGCCCATTTTTGTTTGAAGCGTTTCTTTTAGGTACGAACCTGCGAGTGGATCATCGAATAAAATATGGTTGATTCGATCTTCAACTCTACGTTTGATAAAAACTGGACTTGCTGTAAAGAACAGATTCCGGTCTGCCAGATCAGGATCTTCCTGTATGATAATTTCAGAAACGGTCAATCCATGGAATAGGCTAGGATTGGCTTGAATTCCGGAAATCATCTTTTTAATCAAATCGGAGTTGTGCGAACTAAAGAAAAAGGATGTTTCTCGTTCAAATTTCAGTCCATTAGGAGTTGCTTTGCCTCCTTCCAGTTGCGAAAAGGAATACAAAGAAACCTTTCCATGTTCATCGTTCCAGCCCAGCCATTTATGGACAGTTCCGGTTAGTAAAGGCTGATGGTCAAAAGGAATGATCTTGTTTGATGTTTGAATTTTTAGGTGTATTCTCATATATTTTAGTTTTTCATTTGGTTCGTCGCTTTTTCAAACCCTCAAGGTTTCGAAAACCTTGAGGGTTTAATAGATAGATAATTATTGAAACCACTCATTGCGTTCGTCCATCTGTTGAAGGCATTCGGTAAAAGTGCCGCTGAAAATGGTCATCCACTGGTCGTTATGGCGTTGCCAATCGAGTGTGCATTCTTTGGAATATACGGTAATCCGGGCGTATTTGAATTCAGCATACCGGCCATCAATAAGAGGCATAATAAAACGGGCATTGGGATCATTCCATCCGAATTGCTCGACGAGATTATAAAAGTAAAAACGCCCCGCCTTCAAATCGAACCGAGAGATGCTTTTCGACAACTTTTGCGAATTCGCGATAAAAGATTCTGCCTCTTTTATCATTTTCATTTTGTTCAAATTATCCAATTTCTGTGGTTTTGGATTGCCTTGAACCCATACGTTGTTTCTCATGTGTGTTTTTTAAAGTGTTTTTTTTAAAAGAACAGACTCGTAAACTTACCTCACCACCCCTGCTTTTCGCATTTCGTCTTTCAGGGCAGGCAGGTTGGGTTTGTGGTTGTAAAGTTGCTTTACCAGTTCTTGTTTTTCGGTTTCAAAGCCTGGTATTTGTTCCGTTAGTTTTATCCATAGGGCTATTCGCTCGTAAACGTGCCTTCCCCGTTCGTTTTGCAAGGTACTTATGGCCTTGTTTTTAATATGCTCAAAACAAAACCGGGGATAAACCGTCAGTATGGGCGAAATCATATCTGCTAAGTGCCAAATCTCGTTATTATTCTCAACTAATGCTTTAATGTCGTTGTAGCGTTTTTCAACCTCCAGTATTTTAACAACAAACACCTTTTCCCATTTAATTTCTTCGAGCAACCTGTTAATATCCGATTCGGCGAGGTATTTTCTCATTTTGAGGTAATGTTCTATCTCACGTTTCGTAACAGTAAGGGTCCAAAAAACCGTTACAAAAAGCTCCTTGTCGAGTTGAGGCGTGATGTATTGCTGAAGGAATTCGGCCCATAGATAATTGTTGGAGGAGAACAGATTTTTGGCCGTTTCAACAAAAGCAGCCTTGTTGGTTTCAAAGTAGTACTGGAGCAATTCTTTGGCCGCAGGTACGCTGGTGCGGTAAAATTGTAGCGCTGCTCGTAACCACTCGGTATTGTTGCCTGCTTTTTTGGTGAGGAAAAGTGTAAGTTCGGGCAAGGTACTTTTTTCTATATTCCATTGGTCGAGAAAGCCGAGCAAATCGCCTGCCTTATCCGATTTTTCGGCCAAGACAATCAGGAGTGGTTCAAAATGGGCTGTAAAATAGGCGTTCCCCGGATATTCCTCGGCACAATAGCGGAAGAATAGATCGAATGTCGTGAATATTTTGTTTTCGGGAAGAGCGCTTAACCTGAGTTTTTCAACAATCGCATCCAATGTGTTTTTGTGTTCCGCCAGCAGGTGTTCATTAACATCATCGAACGAACACACCTCATCGGGTACTTCGGCATCCTGGGTTGCTTCGTATAAGCCCGTAAGCATGGCTATTAGTTCGTCGGGGCGCTGTTTGATAATTGTATTGACTGCTTTGGAACAGAATTGGTCGAAAATAATATTGAACTCCTGTTCGCTGGCACACCGGTATGCTTCCCATTCTTCAATATAGCCTGAATGTGGCGGATGGTAGTTGTCCCAGTTGGGGTTTTCCAAATCGACCGATTCGAATTGATGTTTGTAACCAGCCTGCACGTCACTTACTACTTTTAAATAATCATTGTACAAAAGCGAGTGCACATTGTCTTCTCTGCTTTGGTAAAAGTTCACAAACTCCTCCTTTAGGCTACTGTTGTGTTTGATAATAGCGTTCAGAAATTTTATTTTGATGCCCTCGGTTGCGTTACCGTAAATTTTTTCGAAATCCATACTTGATAAATTATATGTTTAAACCCTCAAGGTTTCGAAAACCTTGAGGGTTTGGATGTATTATTACAACCCCAGCCAGTCGTCCATTTTGTCCGATTCGAGTTTTTCGTTGTGCATGGTTATAAAATTAGCATCATTGTCGAACCAACCCATTACCGCTTCACGTTTCAGCTTGGTCGGTTTTATTGAGATGCAAGTTAAGTAACTGCTCCACGGGTAATCGCGCGGATGCTCGCAAAAGCCGTGATGGACAGGGTTGTTGTGGATATAGAGGATTACCTGCCGTAGGTATTCGGTGCTGTCGATTAGTTTGCGTTTAAAAGTATGTTCAAACAAGCTCCCGGTTCGGTTGTACTTTTTATTGTAAGCCTTTGTGTAAGCGTTAAATAGGTTCGAAAACTGCTGGTGGATACGCTTTTCTGTCTTTTCTAAACCCTCAAGGTTTTGAAAACCTTGAGGGTTTGGTAAAATACGCACCAACAGGTGAAAGTGGTTTCCCATTAATACCCACGCGTAGGTTTCGGCAATGGGCGAAATAAATTTGTCGTAAAGTGCCAAAAAATGTTCGTAGTTAGTCGCTTCCTGAAAAATAGTGCATCCATTTGTGCCACGGTTATAAATGTGGTAAAAACAATCTGGCTCTAATTTTATTCTCTGTTCAGGCATATTATTGGTTTTATGTTATTTCGTTGAATGCCACCTTAAACCCTCAAGGTTTTTGAAACCTTGAGGGTTTTGGGTTGTTGAGGTGTACTAAATTCTCTCCACCCACCCAAATCCCATCGAATTTTTCTCGCCTATGCCCGTTGCCAGTATCAACTGGTGTATTTCTACCGGGCAGCTTAGTGTAAAATCGAACAAAAAGCCGCGCACTTTGCTTTGTTCGGGGGTATAAGGTTTTATAGTTATTAATTTCGAGCGCGGCGAACTTTGCAATTTGAAACGAAAAGGTGAGATTGTTTCGATCGGTATATTTCCGGTGATTGAATTGTATTTATTCGCCAGGTTTTGCCGGAGTAGGGCTTCGTACGATTCATTTTCAGGATTCAGGTATTCGGGGTATTTTTTCCCTTCGGGCAATATGCTCACCACAACGGGCGATATTGCGCGGTAAGCAACCGTTTCCCCAGTATCGAATGCGGGTAAACGTTCAACGCTGGAAACCGTTAAGTCGAGCCCATTAAAGCGGTCGCCAATATAAAGTTGTTGGTTGTTGAAGAGTCCGATGATAAACTTTTCGGCAGCTTCGGCCATATAGAACGAGATGTTTACCGAAAGTTGGTTCTCCTGAATTTCGAACAGCGATTTTTCTTTCCACAGAACCGGCTTCCCAAACGACAAGGGAGAATACCCAAACAACTTGAACGACTTATGCCCGTTTAGATAACCTTGCGAATGCAGGAAAGCCGAAAATTCGGAGTCGGCCTGTCCAATCACCTTGTAAATCCAGGCACTCAGGTAATACTGGTAGTCCATCGGGAGCATCCGTTGCTTCCCGGTACGATTGAATGTAATTTTAAATCTCATAGCGATGCAATTATGTTGTTGTTCGATTTACAAACCTTCAGGGTTGTCAAAACCTTGAAGGTTTGCAGGTTACTATTAATTCGTTTTCAATAAAATCGATTTGGTTCATAGCTAATGGGTTTTGTGCCTCTAAATTCTCAAAACAAACTTCTGAAATCGTAAAGTCGGGTTAAGATATTTGAATTTTGTTGATCCTAGTTTTCAAATAATCGCGAAAACTGTCGTCGCCAATAACTTGTATATCGTCAATCAGTCCCATTACAAAACGTCCGGGGCCTTCGTATTTTGCTACCTGAATGTTCAGCCGAAACTGGTTATTGCCGAGTTTTTCGAGGTGCCTCTCCGACAATGGATACTCTTCAATGAGCAAATTCTTTGCTTTCAGGTTTATTACAAGATCAATATGTTTGTTCAGGTCACCGGTATTCCTGAAAACATCGACGGGCTTGGAGTGGTGTGATCTCTCATTTTCCCACGGTATAAGCGTTTCCTGCACATCCTCGATGCGGCAAATCTTGAACTGGCGGTTTTGTTTCAACACATTGTCGAAAGCCCAAACCAGGTTGAAATCGTCCTTAAACTCAAAAGGCTCAACCATCCTGTTCTTCACCGTTTGGCTATTCCCTGATGCGTAGTTAACTAAAAGAACCTGTTTGCGTTGTTGCTGTGCTTTTCGCAACGAACGTACAATGTCCGATTTTTCTTTGAGGATATAGTTTCCGATGGTTTTGTCCTGGTTCAGGAATGCGGTGAGCTTTTGCTTTAACCGCTTGGCACAAGCATATTTCTCATCAATGGCGTCGATGCTCCTGGAAAGCAAACAGGCTTCTTCTTCAGAAAAATGAAGTACGTTTCGCAAAACCTGAAAATCCTGATCGGGATAATCCAGCCAGTATTTGCCGTCTTTTTGATGAAGGTCGAACCCGGTTTCCTTTAGCGTGTTGCAATAACTGTAAAAAGCAGTATCCCCAATGCCCAGAAAGGCCATACATTCATCCTTCAACTTGGGGTAGCTGTTCGAAAGAAAGAGGATAAACCGGAGGATTCGATGGGTTTTGGTGTTGGCTGACATTTGTTTTTCAGGAAAACATAAATTTACGAACTTGAACAACAAAAGTCAAGTTTATCATAGTGTTTTTTTGAGATTATTTTCAATTCACACCTCTTCAAAGTTATTTCTCGCTTCCCGGAACAGTAAAGTGGTGTCTTTGTGCTATTCTGCCGGGACGTCCTTCGGATGCGTTCAGTTTCAGGGATTACTCATTTGAGGATGAAGCTGACAGCATTCTGTTGACCTAATCCTGGATAGCTCAATGCTGGTAAGCCAAAATTTAAGTTTAACGGCGTACCTTAATTCTACTTTGACTGATTAAAAGTGATGGTCGGTTTTTCTCCTGTTTTACCCTTGCCTTTAAAGGGAGACAGGAGAAAATCTGGCCGTTCCCGTTAGTTCAGGATAAATGTACTCCTTTGGGGTTCACTCAATCGGAAAATATCGAACTTTTTGCTTGAAGATTTTGATTCTTTGGCATAGTTTACGAATAGAGAATTGCAAAAAAGTAATTGGGGTCTTTGAGCAAAGCCCCAACGCTTAATTCATTTAGGCATGTTACCGGATATTCATTAAAAAGAAAATTCAAATTGTGAATTAATTGTTGCGCATGTTTCTGTAAAGCAAATATCAATTATTTGTTACTTTTGACTGGGTTCTCTAATCGAAATGAGCCGTTAGGTAATAGAACATTGATATGGTAAAAGCAATCCATGAAAAATCTGACTCAGAACTTTGGGACGAATTCCTTTCTGGCGATCAATTGGCTTTTAAAACCATTTATGATAATCATATCCAATCATTATTCAAGTTTGGTAGGCATTTCACAAAAAGTGAAGAACTAATTCTTGATTGTATTCACGATGTATTTATTGATTTATATAATTATAGAACAACTTTAAACTCCACTAATAACATAAAACTTTATCTTTTTGTTTCTCTTAGGCGTAAACTTTTCAGAAACCTAAAGGACAAAGAACGATTTGTTTCTTTGGATGATGAAAGTTCTTGTTTTTCTTATGTTTTAAATTCAAGTACCGAACCGGAAGATGATTTGAAATCATTGAAAATTAGTTGGTTGGAAAAGTCTATGAATAAACTTAGCCACCGACAACAAGAGGCAATTTATCTTCGATTTGTAAAGGGTTTGAGTTATGATGAATTAAGTGTAATACTCCAAGTGAACTACCAGTCAGCTCGTAACCTTATTTTTCGGGGTATTGAGAAACTGAGAGAAAATGGTAATGAAGAACTGATCTATCTGTTACTCTTTGTGAGGAGGATTGATAACCAGTTTTTTGAATCGCTCTAATGATAAAGAGGCATTACTAACTTTTCAGAATCGTATTCTGCCTCAAAATGCTAATTCTGTGTTTTTATTTAAAATTCCTTAAAAAAAAATGGAATTTAGTGAGTACAAAATTGTACTTACCTGCTTATAGATTAAAAATACAGATGCATGGACCCGGAGTTGAATCAATTTACAGATAAACTTATACATAATATCGAGTTTCAGGATTGGGTGGTGAGGCCAACTCCTGAAAAGGATAAATATTGGAAGGAGTTTATCGAACAAAATCCGCAGCGAGAAAAAGAGCTTGAAGAGGCTATTGCTTTTATTCATAATTTGATTCCAGAAGAAAGAGAACTGAGAGATGAACCATTGATTCGATTATGGAGTAGGATTGAAACTGAGACCTATGGTAGGAAAGTACATAGAATTCGGCGAATGAGATGGATTGCTGCAGCAAGTTTCCTATTAGTCTTGGGTATATGCGGTACTATTTATTTGAATACTGATAATGTAGCAAAGTCTACAACTTATTACAGTTCAATCCCGAAAATAAAACCCGATGAAAGCGACATTAAATTAATTTTTTCGGATAAATCAGAAGAAATATTACAGGGAAAAGATGTGAAAATTAAATACGAGAAAAATGGTGAGATTCTTGTAAATTCAGATAGAAAGTTAAACAGAAAGATAGAAGAAGGGGAAAAAGATATTGAGCAGTTAAATCAATTGGTTGTGCCCTTTGGGAAGCGAACCACCTTAGTACTTTCTGATGGAACAAAACTCTACTTAAATTCGGGTAGCCGGGCTATTTTCCCTGTTGTATTTAGCAAAAAAGAGAGAGAAATATTTATTGAAGGAGAGGCATATCTTGAAGTAGCTCATGACTCTTCCCGACCATTTAAAGTGCAGACTGATAAGTTGAAAATAGAGGTTCTGGGAACCAAATTTAATGTGTCAGCATACCCCGAAGATCAATCAAATTCAGTTGTGTTAGTTGAAGGTGGTGTTCAGGCAACAGTTGATTCAAAAACCATGGTGATGAAACCCAACCAACGATTGCTATATGAAAAAAAAACAAGTTTAACTTCTCTTGATGATGCCAATGTACTTCCTTATGTATCCTGGAAAGACGGATGGATGTATTGTGAAAAAGAATCGTTGGAGTCAATCTCTGTTAAGCTTTCAAGATATTATAATGTTGAAATTAAATTTATAGATGAAGAGTCGGCGAAAATGAGTTTGACAGGGAAGCTTGATTTAAAGAATAAGTGTGCCGATATATTCAATGCCATCAGTTCAACTGCACCGATTGCTGTTGAAATTCATGGCGATGAGATAGAAATACGAAAAAAATAATAAGCTTAAAAATATTAATTCTAAAAAACAAAGGCCTATAGACAAAAGAAGAGAAAACCTAACTAAGAATCAGATTAAAATATAAAAAGACAGGTCATAATGGCAATATAACCTGTCCGGTGTTTTAATCGCAAGTGTTGTGAATAAATTAATTGCAATTTAAAAACGTAACAAATTTATGAAAAAAAACAAGTTTCTGGTACTGAATCTTCGGTACTTAGAAAAATTATGGCTGACTATGAAAATATGTCTGTTTGTGTTGCTCATAACAACTGCGACGGTAAGTGCTAGTATTAGTTATTCTCAGAATACCAAATTAACTCTTAACCTGCAGAATGCTACTATTCAACAGTTAATCCAAGAGATTGAAAAGCAAAGCGAATTTATTTTTGTTTTCTATGACAATGCTTTAGATCTGAAGCAAAAGGTAAGTATCAAGGTCGAAAATCTACCTGTAGAGAAGATTCTTGAAAAAGTTCTGGAAACTACTGGAAATTCGTTCGCCGTATTCGATCGTCAGATCGTAATTGGTAAAAAGAACCCGGAAACCGGAGTTTTTAAGGAACCATTGCCTGTTGAGCAAAAAAAAGAGATAACAGGAAAAGTTATAGACAAACAAAATATGCCAGTTCCTGGAGCTTCAGTAGTTATTAAAGGAACGACTACTGGTATTATTACCGATGCTAACGGGTATTTTAAATTGGGATACACGGGCGAAGCCAAGGTGCTGGTTTTTTCATTTGTGGGAATGAAGACACAGGAAGTTCAGGTTGGTAACAGAACCGATTTTACTGTCGTCATGGAAGAAGAAACTGTAAGCCTGGAAGAAGTCGTGGCTGTAGGTTATGGTGTTCAAAAGAAAGAGTCGGTAACTGCGGCTATTTCAACGGTGAGCACAAAAGAACTGAGGCGAAGCTCAACTCCTAATCTTTCTACTGCTTTGGCCGGACAATTACCCGGTTTGACCGTTATGCAAACGTCAGGGCAGCCTGGAGCCGATGTAGCAAATCTTTATCTTCGTGGGGTAAGTACTCTCAATAATTCATCTCCGCTTATCTTAATTGACGGAGTTCCCCGGACAGATATAGATAAACTTGACCCCAATGAGGTTGCCTCGATTTCAATACTTAAAGATGCTTCAGCTACAGCCGTGTTCGGTGTGCGTGGCGCCAATGGTGTTATTATTATCACTACCCGTCGCGGAGATGAAGGCAAATCTGAGTTAAACATTACAGTAGATAAAAGTTTTCAGCAATTTTTGGCACATAATGATCGGATACACTCCTGGGATTTTGCCGAGCTACGTAATCAGGCATTTCGTAATAGCAATCCAAACGCTAAAGATTCAGAATTGCCCTTTACTCAGTATATGATTGATAAATATAGGAGCGGGGAAGACCAGATATTCTATCCTGACAGGGATGTATATCATGATTATTTCCGCGATTGGGCGCCACAAACCCGGGTTAATGCGAATTTTAACGGCGGAGGAAAAGGGTTTACTTATTTTCTTAATGCCGGTTATATCGGACAGGGTGGAAATTTCAAGACTGAACCTGAAAGCTTTCTGGGCTATGATCCAAGTTACAAAATGGATCGTTATAATTTCAGGGGCAATATCGACTATAAAATTGCGCCTAACCTAAAAGCCTCCTTAAACTTAGCGACATACCTTCAACAGATGAATTCTCCACAAACGGTTGATTTATTTAATGGCGACATGAATTCAATGGTGACCAATATGATCGCTTATACCTGGGGAACACCGCCAACGGATCCGGGACCAACAACTGTTGCCGGATATGGAGTTCCCGAGAATGAAATTGTTGCACAATCGGGGCAAGACCGTAACACGTATGGAGAAATTAACCGCCGTGGTTACCGCCAGGAATATTCAACTGTGCTTAATTCATCGTTAGTGCTTGATTGGGGATTGGATTTTATAACGAAAGGATTAAGCGCCAAAGGGCTTGTCGCTTTCGATAGCCATGCATCAACAGTTAGGCAAGGTGTTCGCTCGCTAAATACCTATGCATTCTCGGTCGCTCGTGATGAAAGCCAGACCTCTAAATATACAGTCATTCGTGATAATCAGGATAAGGCTATTCGATTGTCAAAAAGCATGAGTACTTATTATTTTATGAACTACCAGCTGTCATTAAATTATGCGAGAAAGTTCGGGCGTCACAATGTCACAGGAATGTTCCTTTATCAACGGGATAATTGGGATAAATGGGCTGCTGACCTGCCTTACAATGTGATAGGCTATGTTGGTCGCTTAACTTATGATTATGACAATCGTTACCTGGGAGAAATAAATTTTGGCTATAACGGTTCGGAGCAATTTGCCCCCAAAAATCGTTTCGGCGCATTCCCTGCTTTTTCATTAGGTTGGGTTGCCAGCAATGAAAGTTTTCTTAAAGACAATCCGGTACTTACTTATTTGAAGCTGAGGGCATCCTACGGGATATCGGGGAATGATAAGTTAGGTGACAGCAGGTTTCTTTATCAGAGTTTTATTAACATGGATGCTGGCGAAATTCCCGGATTGGGTTTAGGGAAAAAAGTTGTTCAGGGAAGAATGGGTAATGAAGCTCTCCAGTGGGAAAAATCGGAAAAGAAAAATATTGGTATCGATTTGAAAGTATTCAATGGTTTGTCGCTTACAGTTGATGTTTTCAATGAGCATCGTGATCAGATTCTGATAAGCAGGAGCACTATTCCGGTTCTCCAGGGTGTACCAATCAGCAATATACCTAAGGTCAACATCGGGATTGTTGATAATCATGGTTACGAAGCAGAACTTGGTTATCAAAAGATTATTAATAACGAATTGTCGTTTAATCTGCGAGGCAATTTTACCTACAATAAAAATACGGTCAAGTTTAGCGATGAAGTTAAATATGGTGAAGATTATGCTTATCAATACCGTCAGACAGGATATAGTATTGGCCAGAAGTGGGGATATCAGATAGATTACAGCAATGGTAACGGGTATATCAATACGGCTGAAGAATTAGCTAATTTGCCTGCTTATGAAGTAGGAGGTACGCCTCGTTTAGGTGATTTTAAATATGTTGATGTTAATAACGACGGAAAAATCAATGATCGTGACCTCGTTCCAATGGGGTATCCAACGGTTCCACGCATCACCTACGGGTTATCTGGCAATCTGAGATACAAAAACTTCGATTTTGCATTTGTTTTCTCGGGCATTGCGCGAAGTAGTGTAAATTACAATGGATGGGGAGTGACCGAATTTGGATTGGTTGGTTTCTTTAGCAAATGGCATTTCAATGCCTGGACACCTGAACGCTATGCCAACAATGAAAAAATTCAATATCCAGCTTTGGGAATGGCGGCTGGCACAAGTCAGAAAGCCAACAATTTCTTCATTATGGACCGTTCATTTCTACGATTGAAAAACCTTGAAATAGGGTACAATATTCCTAAGAGTATTTTAAAACCAGTCGGAATCGAAAATGTGCGTGTATATACCAATGGAAACAACTTGTTTACATGGGACAAGTTACCTGTTAACACCATAGATCCGGAGCAGGATGAATCATTAAAATATCCTTTGACAAAAATGGTTACTGTTGGGGTTAATCTGACCTTCTAATCTTAAAAACTGAAATAAAATGAAACATCTTAAATATATATTTCTGTTGTTTATATTTTTTCAATTAAACAGCTGTTCCGATGATGCACTCGACAAAGCTCCTGATGGCAATATGCAAATGGATGAAGTGTTAACTGATCCTGATAAAGTAGAAGCTTTGGTAAACACGATTTATTCGAATATCCCGAGGAAAGGATATGTATATTTCTTTTTTGATCCGGCAGTTGTAGCATGCTGCGACGATGGCTGGTCGTCAGAAGATGGCGCTGGTCAGCTGATTGATCAATACTATAAAGACAATACTTCTGCAAGCTATCATCCGATGCGCGATTTTTCTGATGGTCATGGAGCTAACAATAATGCCTATTGGGACCGCTACTGGCAACAGATCCGCTTGTGTTCACAGTTCCTCGAATTGGCAGACAAGGCAGCTATGAATGATGAGGCAAATCGTGGACGATTTAAAGCTGAAGCTCATGTTATGCGTGCATTTTTCTATATGGAACTTGTAAAGTGGTTTGGTAAACTACCGGTATTGAGCTCGACTGTTCCGTTTGATACTGATTTTTCTGTAATGAAACGGCAATCGGTATATGATGTTGCAAAGCAGATTGTAGCTGATTGCGACGCAGCATTGGCCGAGTCAACCTTACCCTGGCGAATTGATACTGATAGCAATGGAGGACGAGCTACCAAAGCTTTGGCCTGCGCTCTTAAATCAGAAGCTATGTTGTTTGCTGCAAGTCCGCTTCATAACGAAGGTAAAAATTATTGGGAAGAAGCCTATCAAATAACGAAGGAATGTGTTCAACAATTAAAGGCAAATGGATATGCACTTTTCACTACTTGTACTCAGCCTAATGTTTTTGGAACTGGCCCTGCCGCTGCTTTCCGTCAACTTGTTGATCAAAATGCTGATTATTCCGGGTCGCCGCGTGACAAGGAAACGATCTTTCAAACAAGAACCGGAAGTGTTTTTGTTTGGCATATTGGTTACATTGGTAGTAATATGGCAAATACCTATAAATGTGGAACTTGTCCAACTCAGGAACTGGTAGATGCATTTGAAACCATTAACGGACAACCTGTTCTCGATCTTACGAAACCCTATCTGGATGAAAAACATCTTACGCCGAATTATAACAAAGCCAATACTTTGTACAATCCAAACGACCCTTATGCTAATCGCGATCCACGTTTCGATCAGACAGTGTTGCATAATGGGAGCCACATTTTGTGGGACAATAAGGATGTGACTGTCCAGACCTATACCGGAGGTGCCCATGCACCCAGCTTTGATTTGACCAACCGCAGTTTCTCACGAACTGGTTATTACCACAGTAAAATGGTAACACCAGGGGCTTGCGGCACAAACCAAATAAACAATTCCAACTGGAAATTTTATCGTCTGGGCGAAACCTTGCTCAATTTGGCCGAAACGGCAGCAAATGCTGGTCACGCCGACGAAGCAAGGGCTGCTGCAAACGAAGTGCGTGCCAGATCAGGAATGCCGGCATTGTCAGCCAGTTTATCACAGGATGAGCTTATTCTCCGTATCCATAATGAACGTAGGGTAGAGTTAGCCTGGGAAGAAAACCGCTATTTTGATCTTCGTCGTTGGCAAAAATCGGATGGAAATTTGAGTGAAACCTGCAAATGGTTAACGGCAATGGTTATCACTAAAAACGCCGACGGTAGCCTTTCGTATTCTCGTCGTAATATTTCAGGAAATGCGCGCGGTGGATGGCAAAGCAAAGACTTATTGCTTCCGCTCCCACTTTCTGAAGCATCGCTTCTTGAATCGGTTACTGGTCAAAAATGGCAAAATCCAGGTTGGTAAATTTAAAAAATAAAATTATGACTATTAAGAAGTATATCAAATATATAGCGATCAGCATAGTATACTTGTTGATGTTTGGTGACCTTTATGCACAAGTAAATTCGGCTAATGAAAACCTTATCATTAACGAATATGGACAACCCATAGAAGGCGCATTGATCGTGTCTGAGTTTGGCAATAACCAATTTGTTACGCCTAAAGATGGTAGCTATAATTTGTTGGTGAACGATGGCAGCTCCTTTGTTACTGTTTCTGCAAATGGATATCAGAACATGCAGATTCCAGTTGATCAACTGAATAAATCAGAAAAAATTAAGTTGAATTTTGACAGCCATAAAATGGGAGGATCGGTAAACATGGGATACGATTCATATACACGTGAGTCATTGACCGGGGCTGTTTCCTCTGTAAGTGGTGCTGTTTTGGATAAGAGCCCTAAAAATATTCTTTCTGAAACATTGGCCGGGCGTCTGTCGGGTTTAACTATGGTATCTGCCCTGTCAGAACTTACCTTCTTTGGTTACCAAAATACCAATAAAGCAATTCGGGGTATTTCAACAGTTAATGGATCAAAACCTCTGGTTATAATTGATGGTGTGGTTTGCCCAACCCAGTACTTTGAATTTATTTCACCTAAAGAAATTGAGAATGTATCGGTGCTTAAGGATGCATCGGCAACTGCAATTTATGGGATACAAGGTGCAAATGGGGCGCTGGTTATTACAACCAAACGCGGTTATAATGGCAAGAAAAAGGTAGAGGTCTATGCTGATCAGTCATTTCAGCAAATGATTAAACGGCCAATGTTTATTAATTCGGCCCGATATGCTGAGTTAAGAAATGAGGCTGGTGAACGCGATGGCCTTGGTCAATATTCGCAATTCAGCCAGGAAGCAATTGATCATTTCCGTACCGGGGACGATCCCGCTTATCCGAATAACAACTGGTACGATATGTTTGTCAAAGACATCGTAATGCGGCAACGTGTTGGTGTTAATGTTACCGGGGGATCAGAGAAGTTTAAGTATTTCTCCGAAATAAATGTGGTAAACCAGGGCGAACCAATGAAGATTGCTAATGAGCCCGATCGCAAATATAATCCGAAACCGCATGTCAACATTGTCAATATCCGCTCCAATATGGATGTTAAATTCAATGATTATGTTTCCGGGTTTATGCGTCTGGCTGGAAGTGTAAAACGTGAGATACAAGCCGGGAGCAAAATGAATTGGGATATTTACAGCCAGATATTCAACTTGCCTCCAACCATGTATGGGCCATTGTCTCCTGAAATTGAAGGAAAATCGGACCTGAGTAATCAGGTAGTTACTGTTGATGGAGTTGATAGTCCTGTTTATGGGTTACTGAATCGTTCAGGCTATTCACAAATTGTTGAGACCAATGTAATTGCACAGGCAGGATTAAATCTGGATATGAGCTTTCTGACTAAAGGTCTGACAATGAGTGGAGCTATGGCTTATCAAACATACATGAGAAATAGTACATTAACTCTTCAGGACTTCAAAAGGGTAGTTCGGGGTAAAGATTTCTCCGTACTGGATAATTTTTCAAAGTATAAAACATGGGAAAATACACCTTTGGCTTACACGAAAGGCTCTGTGTTCTTTTACTACCTCGACTTATTTGCCAATATGGAATACAAACGACGGTTTGGCGACCACAGTTTTGATGCTTCTGCTCATACTTATTATCTTATACAGGAAAAAGAAACGACTGGTAGCACAAATTCAGTTTTACCATATAAGCGACAGAATTTTGGGTTAAGCTTACTTTATAGCTATAAAGACCGGTATTTTTTGAAAGGAGACCTTGGTTACTCGGGTTCGGAACAATTTCATCCCGACCATCGTTACATCGCTACTCCGGCTATTTCTGCTTCATGGATCGCTTCGAAGGAAGACTTCTTCAAAGTTGATTTCATTAGTTTGTTAAAATTCAGAGCCTCGTACGGGCTTACTGCTAACGACCAGATAGGTGATTCCCGTTTCCTCTATTTAGATAACATTCGCTCTGACGGTTCGGAACTCGAACGTGGTAATCCTAAATTATCGGCAGAGAAAATTAAAAAGTTAAATGTTGGCGTTGACCTTGGGTTATTGAATATGTTTACAGTTGGGTTCGACTACTTCTCTAACAGAGTGAATAATATGTTGGTAAATAGTTCGTATAAAATTCCTGAATATCAAGGCATTCCGCTTAGTTATTATCCAAAGCTGAATAACGGAGAAATGGAGAACAAAGGATTTGAGTTCTCGCTGGGTTTCAACAAACATTTCACCAACGAATTGTCAGCTTTTGCTGAGTTCAATTTTTCGCAAGCTAAGAATAAGGTCATTAACATTAATGAATCTTCTTTGGGCAACGATTATGCTTATCAGCACCGAACTGAAGGCTATCGTGTTGGCCAGTTGTGGGGCTATAAAATTGATTACAGCAATGGCAACGGGATGTTTAATTCAGCAGAGGAATTAGCAAACTCGAACCTTACTTATTCGTTTGGTAAACCAAGAGTTGGTGATTTCAAATATACAGATTTAAACAACGACCATGTTATCGACGCTAAAGATCAGGCTCCGCTGGGATATTCTTATTTCCCGGAACAGGAATATAGTTTAAATGCTGGAATAACCTGGAAAAGATGGGAGTTCTCTTTTCTGTTGCATGGCGTCAGGCATAGTTCTTCATTCCTAAGCGGAGTGGGCGCTTACGAGTATGGAAGTCAGGGACAGTTTAACGATATACACCTTAATGCGTGGACGCCTGAAAGATACACTGCAGGAGAAAAAATCACATTCCCGGCATTGTCGCTTTCTCCATCAACGAATCATGTGAATAATGATTTTTTCCTGATTGACCGGTCTTATTTGCGTTTGAGAAACCTGGAAATAGCATATAATATTCCTGAGAGCCTTTCGAAGAAAATCTGGTCAGAAGGAATCCGGGTTGCATTCAATGTGCAGAATTTGTTTACAATCGACAACATGCGATCCAAATACGTCGATCCTGAAATCGGCAAAATGGATACCTTCCAGCCATATCGTGTGTATAACATTGGTCTTAATTTTAATTTTTAAACTTCTAGAGCATGAAAAGCTATATTTTCAGAATATTTATAGTCGTCATTGCGTTGTTAGGTCTTGGCTCCTGTGCTGATTTGGATCTTCCTTCGGATGGGCGCATGACACTGAACGATATATTCAAGGAATACAATACTACGCGAAATTTCTTTGATAAATGTCGCAGCTATATCCCGCAGGTTGGTTTTGCATATAAGAATACACCTTTGGCTTCCTTCTGTGATGAGGCACATGATGCCAGTGATGGAGTAAGCGGCCTGGTTAATGATTGGTATAACAATCGTACATCTCCTACAAATAATCCTCTTACGATGGGAACCATAGAGCCGTGGTCATATTATTTTGAAGGCATTCGTAAGTGCAACACTTTTCTTGAATGTATCAACGATGCCAAAGTGGCTACTGCAAATATCGATAAGGATGAAAAAAACGGATGGATTGGTGAGGTTCTTACTTTGCGTGCCTTCTACTACCTTCAATTGATTAAACGATATGGTGGAGTTCCGGTCATTTCTAAACCTTATGATGTTAACTACAACTTTTCGAACGATAAACGTGCATCCTTTGACGAATGTGTGGATTTTATTCTCGCCGACTGCGATGCCGCTTTGGCCCTGCCCGAGAGTAGTACTCCTACTATTGGTTTCCGTTGGAACATCAGCGATAATGAAAGAGGCCACATCACTCGGGCATTCGCTTATGCTGTGAAATCGCAAGCTGCACTGTTTGCTGCAAGTCCGCTCTGGAATACTGGCAGTGGTAAATATTCATGGGCAAAAGCAACTGAAATCACAAAAGAAGCGCTCGATCAATGTCTTTTACACGGATTTAAACTATTCGACATTACTCCGGAGGCTGATATTGCCCAAAATGCCTATGCCTATTATTTCATTTATCGTTCCGATCCTAGCCGGTCGGTTGATAAAGAAACCATATTTGAAACCACAACCTCGCGTACCAATGTTTGGAAATGGGCCGGAACACCTATTACTAACGGTGCAGAAAAGGCAGGAGCAGGTCCGTCACAGGAGCTTGTTGATGCTTACGGAATGCAGGCTACGGGTGAGATGCCTATTCTTGGTTATTCCGATGCCAGTCATTTGCAACCGATACTGAATACTAAATCCGGCTACGATCCTGCCAATCCTTATGTTGGTAGAGATCCCCGGTTTTATGCGTCGGTGTATTACAATGACTCACCACGTTCGCTCAGTACCGGCAAAGTTGACAAAGATTTGTTCCCATTAAGTTTTGGAACTACAGTCAATAACGTAACTGCAACTAAAAATGGAGATGAAGTCACCCTGAAAACGACAGGAAGTGATCCATGGATATTTACTTCAACCCTGACTCGTGCGTTAACTGCCGGTTCAAAGCGATTGGTTACTTTCGAATACAAAAGCAACAAACCGATTACAGATGCAGAGTTTTTCTTCTGCGTGGCCGGAGGACCTCAGGGAGGCGTGGAAACCGGTCAAAATATTAAGATTGATCAGGCATCTGAATGGACCAGATTTGAGTACGATCTTGGTACAGCAATCAGTACCTGGGGGTTTGGGGTTAACGCCAATGGCGGGGCAAAGCCCGAGAACCACTTCTTGAGGTTTGACGTTACCAATGGTTCAGGCTATGAAATTACCATCCGTAATTTTAGAATTGAATGTTTCACTCCACCGGCAGCGCCAACTCCGGTTGAGACTTTTGTTGGTGGAAACTGCGAAATATCGGATCGCGTATCGGAAACCCGCAATACAAGAACCGGCTACTATTTGCGTAAATTTAATAATTACAAATCAGGACTAAACGTTGACCAGGATGGATTGATGAAGATCTTCCGTTTGGGTGAATTGTACCTGAATTTTGCAGAAGCGGCTTATCAATCAGTAGGACCTGATGCTGCTGTGGCTTCCAAAATTGGAGGTAGTTCAATGTCGGCTCGCGAAGCAGTCAATACCATTCGTGCCAGGGTGGCTATGCCGGCTATTCCTGCAGGTTTGTCAAAAGATGCGTTTGAAGTACGTTACCGCAACGAGCGTCAGGTGGAATTAGCCTTTGAAGAACATCGTTTCTTTGATGTTCGTCGATGGAAAATTCTTAGTCAGACTGACGGGTTTGTTACTGGTATGAAAATTACCAAAAGTAGTAACGGCTACATTTACAATCGGATGAAACTGAAAGACAGAGGTACAAATGTAGACAAATACCTTATCTATCCTATCGATCAGTCTGAGGTATCAAAAATGGATAATTATACCGGAGCCAGTTGGCAGAATCCAGGTTGGTAATCCCAGACTATCTGTTTCTATTAGTAAACAATAATTACTTTTTATGATTTGAGAAGAGCAGCCTAATTGGTTGCCTTTTCTCAAATCGTTGATTCATCGCTAATTCAAATAATTAATACAGGTTGAATGGTTATCCTTACAATAATGGTTTATTTGTTCTCGTAATATTTTTTGCTGCAAGGATGGTTATTTTCTTATTCTGCCGTGCGAAATGATGTTAATCATTACCTTGGTTTGATGATATTCGAAATGTGCTTGTGATTAAGTTTATTGTAGCAGATAGCTTTAAAAAATAGACGTCAGGCTCTGTTCGTCCTGTAAAATCAATTGATAACATTATGTGAGGTGTGTTTTGATGATATGCTCTTGCTGGAGATTTTCAAAAAAACAGTAGATTAACGTATTTTTACTATACAGGAAGATTTAAATTCAGGGCCAAATTTAATACTAATGTAATTCTACTTTGACACATTCGAAAAATCGAGGTCCATCTTTAATCTGTCAAAGTAGAAGTAAATTCATAGCAGATGAAAAATACAATATTAGGATACGCATTCAAATATCTTTGTTCTTTGTGTAGCAGGAAAAATATTTTATTGTTGCTCCTATGTTTTTTTATTTCTTTTTTTGGACAATGCCAGAAGAGTCAACCAGAACCGCTTCATGTTGCTGACAGTAAGCCTGTTATTAGCAATGGAGTTTTGACTCTTAAACTCGATTTAACCCGTGGCGGTGCTATTTGTTACCTGTCATCGGCAGGTTCAGATCGTAATATCGTGAATATTAACGACGAAGGACGTTACATTCAGCAATCCTATTATGCCGGCAAGTCGGTTAACAGGCAAAGTGAAGGTCAATCTCCCTCATGGTCGCCATGGAGCTGGAACCCAATACAGGTTGGCGATGCTTTTGGGAACCGGGCTAAGATTCTTGATTTCAAAAAAGAAGAGGGAGAACTCTATGTAAAATGTATTCCTATGCAGTGGGATATGAAGAATCGGCCAGCCGAAGCTGAAATGGAACAATGGACAACTTTACAGGGAAACACATTGAAAGTGAAGAACCGGTTAACCTGTCACCGCACCGATAAAATATATGGCGACAGCATCCTGAACGATCAGGAATTACCTGCCGTTTATCCAATATCTGCTTTGAAAAAATTATACACCTATCTTGGCGATTTTCCTTTTAAGAACGAAGCCATGTCGAATCCGGACGTTGTTAATCTTTCAAGTGGGTTTTGGGGAACGTATAAGAACGTTTCAGAACATTGGATGGCTTTTGTTGATGATAACCTTTGGGGAATGGCCGTGTATAATCCAACGAGCAATTATTTTCTGGCCGGAATGGCCGGGGTGCCTGATAAGGAAGCACTTGATGGATCTACCTCTTATATTGCTCCGGTCAAAAAAGAGATTCTATATAAAAAATGTGTATACGAATACAAGTATTATATCATTGTCGGTACGCTTACCGAGATCCGAAAAAAGATTTACGAGTTAAACCTTCAGAATAATCCCTGATCATTATGTTTATCCAAGACCTTAAAACATACAGATACCTGTATCGCGCTTGCATTTTATGGAGTATGATGTTTATGTCTGCTATTACTCATTCCCAGACCGGAGGCTCAGTTTACTGCCTCGGTAACGGTGATTATGGCGTGTATGCAAAAGGAATTGATGTTATCCAGGTGTTTGGTCCGCCTTACAGTTCTCCTTCCTTATTCAGCATGAGTTTTCAGAATAAAGGGCTTGAGATTGAAACTAAGCGCGAAAAGGGAACTGATATTTACATTCACACAATATTAAAAAATGGCAAGGAAATCGGAACAATTACTGATTTTGTTTGCAGCCGTTTGGCTTGCTTTTATCGTTTGTCGGATTTAACCGAGTCGGTTTCATTTTTATTTAAAATTGCTGATCCTGAAAATAAAGTATCTGTTACCGATTATCCTTTTTATGGAAAAGAATTTGGGCTCAATCAAAGTCTGCTGGTCACTGCCGGACCGGGAGTATATGTCTATCACAATTATCCAAGTCCTTTCGAAATCAATCACCAGGTTTGTAGTAAAGGTTCTGCCAGTATTCGCCTCATGCCGGGTCGTAAAAACGAATATTTGCTCGAATTCGGAAAAGGTTTGGGAATGTTTGGTCTGGTTGGAGGTCCTTCGTTTCCGGAATTAAATGATCATTTACGAACTGCATTTAGCCAGTCAACCAGCGATCTGTTGGCACAAACCCGTGCCGACTGGCAAATATATTCACATTCAGGCTTGGATTTTTCATCGTTCGTTGGTCCTGTTAACGATAAAGAGCAGTTTTTGCAGGCGATTGACGATGTTTCGGTTTTGCTGAAGACACAACAGGGCCGTGAAGGAGGAGTACTTGCCGGTCATTATTATCATTTGGCGTATGTCCGCGACCAATATGGGGTTTCCAGGTCTTTTCTGGCCCTAGGGCATTACGATCAAGCACGGCAAATCCTGAATTTTTACCACAATATCTGGAAACAGTTTGGGCACATCAACAATGCCCAGGCCATTGGCATTCCCGGAATTTTTCACCGGCACGAAAACGACGAAGTTGAAATAACCGGCTATCTGCTCATCCAGGCATTCGATTACTTCAGTAAAACAAATGACCGGGATTTCATTCGTCAGATCATGCCTTTTCTCGAATGGTGCTGGGAGGTTCAAAAGAAGAATCTGGTTGGCGATATGCTTCCGTTTAATGGAGACGAAACTTACATTGCGGGAGGAATGGTTTCGCGAAAAGTTCTGAACGATGGTTCATCTGAGGCTACTTTATTGTTTATTGAGGGAGGCCGCAAATTTCTGGGATTTGTAAAAACTTCAAAATACAAAAGCAAGTCATGGATACAACAGAATACGGTGATTCTGGACAAAGTGGCTGCCGTGTATCGCGACAACTTTGTGAAAAATGGGCGCTTGTTGGTAAATAACCCCAAACGAGCCGAAATGTGCACATATCCCGAATACCGGTTTGGAGTTTGCCTTTATCCGGGGCATGGTGGTTATTGTGGTATCCTGAGACATTATAAAGGGTCGCTTTATTTCTGTAAATCATGTTACGGAAAGGCTGACCGACAAATAGAACCAGAGGCTCCTGAAGAATTTTATCTGCCCTCGGTTTCTCTGATGCCTATTTACATCGGATCGACTCTTTTTTCAAATCAGGAGAAAGAAAATATGTTGAGCGACCTGGTGAAACTTTACCGGGAAACCGGAAGAATCACGCTGAATCAACAGGATAAAAGGTTGTTGGGTTACGATTATGGCTTGTTTCTCTATGCTCTGACAGAATTTAATCATCCGCTGGCTGATGAAATTTACCGGAAAATGATGAGCCTGCGGGATGAAACCGGGACCTGGAGCGAATATTACCAGAACAATAGTCCAAGCGGTTGCCGTTACCGGCCCTGGGAAAGCGGAATTAACATAGAAGCAGCTATTCATTATGTCATAAATACAAAACATGATCAGAAATAAGTTAAAAATATTTACATGTGTGTTGGGCCTGATTGTATTTTCAATGGGAACCGTAAAGGCAGTTTCGATGCCTAAACCCAATTTCGAAGTATGGCAGCTCCCTTCGCAGATTAACACCATTGGGAATTCGTATGTTTTCAGAACAGACAACGGAAAAGTTGTCGTGATGGACGGCGGCGTAAAAGAAGAAGCCCCTTACCTGCGAGGTTTTTTGGCTGCTTTGGGCAACAAAGTTGATGTGTGGTTTATAAGCCATCCCCATGCTGATCATGTGGGGGCATTGGCCGAGATATTAAAGGACCCGAGGGGTCTGAAAATTGAAAAAATTTATCACTCTGAGTTCTCTCCTAAGCTTTATGGCGCAGAACCTGACAGCAAAGAAGGCGTTGAAAAGTTTTATGAATTGCTGAAGAAATCAGGGATTCAGGTGGAAGATATTAAAACTCCGGGCATGGTTATCACGCTTGGCCAAACCAGTTATAAAATTCTGGGTGTGAAAAATGAAGATCTTATGACGAACCCCTACAACAATTCGAGTATGATCATCCGGGTTTGGGACAAGGCCAAATCGATGCTTTTCCTGGGCGATTGCGGCAGCGAAGAAAGCGAGCGTTTACTGAATAGTCCTTTCAGAAAGGAGCTTGATTGCGATTATCTGCAAATGGCCCATCACGGGCAGCAGGGCGCCAGCAAGCATTTTTATCGCACAGTCAAATTCAAGGCCTGCCTATGGCCTTCACCGTCGTGGGTATACAATAACGATGCAGGAAAAGGATTCAACACCCATATTCTGAAAACAATCGAAATTCGTGACCTGATCGATTCTCTCGGAATTAAAGAGAATTATGTGAGCTATAAGGGAATATACAAGATCAGATAAAAACCTAAACCAACCAAACCATGAACAGAAAATTGAATTACGGTTCTATTCGGTTGATTATCTTTTCCATGAAGGCTTTTATGCTAGCTTTAGTATTGCCTTTTCTTTCCTGTAAAAAGGATAATCCAATCGTTCCCGTAGTTGTTCCTGCCGAAAAAAACAGTTACGTGAATTTTCAGCAATCGTCGGCAAACCAGCTTCAGGTCACTCCCAAAGGTTCGTCGCAATACGAGTTGACGACCACCGGTGAAGATCCTTATGTGTCGCTGGTTCCGCTTACCAAGGCCAATCCTTCCGACCAGATGGTTTTCACTTTCGAGTACCAAAGTTCCAAAGAAATAAGCAGCATGCAGTTCTTCTTCGCGTCACCGGTATCCGAAGATCGTTCTTTTAAAACGGCCAGTCTCCCGGCAGTTACAACATGGACTACTTATTCGGTTGATATGGGCGAATACATCAAACAGTTCAACTGGGGAAGCGTTGGAAACTTTCTTCGTCTCGATTTCGGAAACTTGTCGGGAGTGGTGATTCAGATTCGCAACATGCAATTCCGTGTCCGAACAGCTGCAGAAATCGCACAGGCCAAAGCTCGCGAAGACCAGGTTGCTTATGATCTTTTACTCGAATCGAATATCAAAAAATACCTTGCGGTCAGCTATGGTTCGAAAATTTCGGAAGTGAAGGTTAGCGCTTCAACTGTCAGTATCACAGGAAACTATTCAGGCGATGGAAAATTTAGCCTTTGCGAGGTAACGCCTTACGATCAACTGACCCAGATTACCAAATTTCAGAACACGACAGCGCTCAGTAGCCCGTCTTTCTCGGTTGATCTTGACCGGTTTATAACCCGCGACGGATTTAAATACGACCGGGCTTTGTCGAAATGGGTGATTGTCAAAACAGGGGCTACTTCAGACGAGATTGTTTCCGGCGCCCGCTATGCCGACCAGATTCCGGCTTCCCAAAACCTGCAGGTACAGAAACCATCAGGACGGAAAGGTTTGGGCGGTTTCGCGGATAGCCGTGGGTTCCAAACCGACCTTGACGACCTTCACATTACCAGCGCTACCGTTAACATTGCCTTTACCGAATTCATGTACCTGCAACCGCGATCTAATGCAATTGCGCATACTTATGGCGACAAAACCTACTATTTCGATCAGGCAAAGGTCGGGGCACTCGACAAGACGCTGCAAACCACCCAGTCGAAAAATATTGTGGTGGCGGCCATCATTTTGGTACAAAAAGCTTCGCAATGTGCCGATCCTGAAATCGGGAAACTGCTTCAGCACCCGAATTACACTTCCGAGGGTATTTTCACCATGCCCAACATGACCACCGCCGAAAGCCTGAACTGCTATGCTGCTGCACTCGATTTTCTGGCCAGCCGCTATTGCCGCAGCGACAATGCTTACGGACGCATTCATCATTGGATTATGCACAACGAAGTAGATGCAGGGCTTTCGTGGACCAACATGGGCGATAAACCCATGGTGGTTTATACCGACACGTACATCAAATCGATGAGGCTTTGCTACAACATTGCTCGGAAATACGATGCCAACAGCGAGGTGTTTGGCTCTTTCACCCACTCCTGGGCGGAAGCCGTCGGTTCGAAATATTATGCCACCAAAGACATGCTGAAAACCATTCAGGATTACTGCAATGCCGAAGGCGATTTTCAATGGGCCGTGGCTTATCACCCGTATCCTGAGAACCTGTTTGAACCCAAAACATGGAACGATGCCAACGCCACTTTCAGCATGAGTTCGGCATTGGTTACGTTCAAAAACCTGGAAGTACTGGATGCCTGGATCAAAAAACCGGAAAATAAATACAAAGGTACCATCAAACGAACACTCTGGCTGTCGGAAAACGGGACCAACTCGAAGACATACGGTGATCAGGATTTGAAAGAACAGGCGGCAGGGTTTGCCTACACCTGGAAAAAGATGAAGAACCTTGATGGAATCGACGCTTTCCAATGGCACAACTGGATTGATAACCGTGCAGAAGATGGTTTGCGGATCGGCCTGCGCCGCTTCCCCGACGACACCACCGACCCGGGAGGTAAAAAGCCCGTTTGGTATGTGTATCAGGCTGCCGACACCGATCAGGAAGACGCTGTTTTTGAACCGTATAAATCGGTCGTCGGAATTAGTAACTGGAGCGAGGTTCTGCATCCGGTTCAGTAAAGAGTAACAAACTAAACGAATAAACCATGACCGACCAAAATCTATTAAAAAGAATTGCAGCAGCGACAATCGTCAGCTTCTGTGCCGCACAATCGCCTGCTCAGCCGGTCTTTCCCGATCAGTGGGCTGCAACCGACGCCCTTGGCCGAAAAGTGCGCGAATACAGCGACGCCGGAGATAAAAAACAAGACAAGTTCGTTGCTATCTTTTATTGGACCTGGCATCAGGGAAACGATGATAAAGCGTATCCGGTGAAAAACATCACCGAAATAGTTCGAAAATATCCTGAAGCCATGAAAGATTATCATCATCCGGCATGGGGCAATAAACAACCCGGTTTTTTCTTCTGGGAACAACCACTACTCGGATATTACAAAACCACCGATCCATGGGTCTTGCGCAAACATGCCGAAATGCTGGCTGATGCCGGTGTTGATGCTGTCTTTTTTGATTGCACCAATGGCGATATTACCTGGAAAGAGTCGTACGAAGCATTGCTGAAAACTTGGGATCAGGCTCAAAAAGATGGGGTGAATACACCTAAAATTGCTTATATGCTCCCCTTTGGCCCGGTGCCTCATGCGCTGGTTTCGCTTCGCCAGTTGTACCGCGATGTATATAAACCAGGCCGGTATAAAAACCTGTGGTTCTATTGGAAAGGGAAACCCTGCATCATGGGTTATCCCGATAATCTGACCGATTCAGACGAAGATCGTGAAATTGCCAATTTCTTTACTTTCCGTCCCGGACAGCCCGACTACGTGAACGGACCGACGCGCAACGACCAGTGGGGATGGCTCGAAAACTATCCGCAGCATGGTTATGTGAAAGGAGCCGACGGCAAGTTTGAACAGGTAACCGTTGGAATAGCACAAAACGCTTGCCCTGAAACCAAGGGACATTGCAGCGCCTTTAACCTGCCTGGATCTTTTGGTCGTAACTTCAGCCAGCGCAATGGATTTGATCCGCGTGTTGATGGTTATTTATATGGTTGGAATTTTATGGAACAATGGGATCGTGCATTTGAACTCGATCCTGAATTGGTTTTTGTAACCGGGTGGAATGAATATATCGCCGGACAATGGTTGCCGAAGGATGGTTGGACCGGGAATCCGTTTTCGTTTGTCGATCAGTTCGACTGGGCGCACAGCCGGGATATTGAGCCCAATAAAGGGTGGGGCGATAAAGGCGATGTGTACTATCTTCAACTTATTGATCAGGTTCGGAAGTTTAAAGGAATGACTGTGCCTGAAAAGGTTTCGGTAGCAAAAACTATCAGGATTGGAAACGCCGAAGACTGGATGGATGTTAAACCGAATTTTGTACATTACAGGGGAAATACTTTGCACCGCGACCATGAAGGCCGCTACGACCAATATTACCGGAACACTACAGGCCGCAATGATATTACAAAGGCAAAAGTGGCCCGGGATTCTGAAAAAGTTTATTTTTACGTGGAAACTGCGGAAACATTGACCCCTGCAACCGATCGCAACTGGATGATGCTTTTCATCGATTCCGACCGAGATAAATCGACCGGCTGGAATGGCTACGATTTCATTGTCAATCGGGTCAGCCCAAGGGGCAAGAAAGCTGTGATTGAAAAAAATGTGGGCAACCGCTGGGAATGGGAACAGGCAGCCGAAACCAAATTAGCTGTCAACGGCAATAAGCTGGAACTGGAAATCCCAAGAAGCGTGCTGAGCCTTTCCAGTAAAACTGTGAACATCGAGTTCAAATGGAATGACAACATGCAGGAAAACGGCAACATCATGGACTTCTATGTCAACGGAGATACTGCGCCGGGGGGACGTTTCAATTTTGTATTTAATGAGAATAACTAAAACAAACATAAACCATTAAACCAAGCAATTATGAATTTTTTATTCAAACTAACCGCCTGTATTGTTTGTGCGACTTTTATTCTGGCCTGTGCAACGAATCCGGGAAAAGTTTCAGATCAGAATCTGGAACGTGGGTTTGTTACGCCACCCGATTCCATACAAACCAGTGTTTACTGGTACTGGATTTCTGATAATATCTCGAAAGAAGGGGTAATCAACGACCTTAAATCGATGAAGAAAGCCGGTATCAACCGGGCTTTTATTGGCAATATTGGATTAAGTGATATTCCTTATGGGAAAGTCAAAATGCTAAGTCCTGAATGGTGGGACATTATCCATGCTGCCCTGAAAACAGCCACCGAACTGAACATCGAAATCGGCATTTTCAACTCGCCGGGATGGAGCCAGTCGGGTGGACCATGGGTGAAGGCTGATGCCGCCATGCGTTACCTTACTGCTTCGGAATTACGGGTGAAAGGTCCGCAGAAACTCATTCAACAACTCGACAAACCCATCGATCTTTTCCAGGATGTAAAAGTCATTGCCTATCCTGCGCCAAAAGACGACCAGTTGGTTCTGAATACTCAAAACGCAAAAATAACATCTGTTCCGCAGGTGGCCGATCTGGCAAAAATCGCCGATGGCGATCGTAAAACGGGCATTACCTTTCCGGCAGAACACGATTATACCATTGATTTAGAGGCAAAAACTCCGTTTACCGCACGGAGCCTTTCGATTCGTACCACCGAAAAACCGATGGGAGCTCCGGCTGTTCTCCAGGTGAAAGATGCCAGCGGAACTTTCCGTACCATTTCCGAATTTCAGATCAACCGTACCAATGCGGGGCTGAATGTTGGTTTTGAACCTTATGCACCAGTGGTGGTTTCATTTCCCGAAACTACCGCAACTGCCTTTCGCCTGGTAATAAAAAATGCAAAGCCGGGTACAGGTCTTGCCGAAGTGGCGCTTTCCTCTTCTCCCCGGGTTGAGCGTTATGCCGAAAAGAAACTGGCCAAGATGCACCCAACGCCGCTTCCTTACTGGCACGAATATCAGTGGCCGCAACAGCCCGAGCCAGCCGATAAGTCAATGGTGATCGACGCTTCGAAAGTCATCGATCTTTCCAAAAACTTTTCAGCCGACGGAACTCTATCCTGGGATGTTCCTGAAGGCGAATGGGTGATCCTTCGTACAGGCATGACCCCGACAGGGACCAAAAACAGCCCGGCATCGCCCGAAGCTACCGGTTATGAAGTGGATAAAATGAGCAAAGAACTTGTTGCCATGCACTTTAACGGTCATATGGGTGAAGTATTGAAACGCATTCCCGAAGCCGATCGAAAAACATTCAAAGTAGTGGTTCAGGATAGCTACGAAATGGGCGGACAAAACTTCACCGACGGATTTTTGGAAGAATTCAAGCAACGATATGGTTACGATCCAATCCCGTACCTTCCGGTTTACCAGGGAATGGTTGTCAACAGCGAGCAGGAATCCGACCGGTTTTTATGGGATATGCGCCGCATGGTGGCCGACAAGGTGGCTTATGATTATGTTGGCGGATTGCGTGACATCAGTCACAAACACGGATTGCACACCTGGCTCGAATGCTACGGTCATTGGGGCTTTCCGAGTGAATTCCTGATGTACGGCGGACAATCAGACGAAATTGGCGGCGAATTTTGGAGCGAAGGTGAACTCGGAAATATCGAAAATCGCGCAGCAACTTCGTGTGGTCATATCTATGGAAAAAACAAAATCTCAGCCGAATCTAATACCTGTTCAGGAAGGTCATTCTCCCGTTATCCGGGAGTCATCAAGCAACGTGGAGACCGGTTTTTTGCCGAAGGAATCAACAATACCTTGCTGCATGTGTACATTACCCAGCCTTACGAGGACAAAAATCCGGGAGTGAATGCCTGGTTCGGTAACGAGTTCAACCGCAAAAACACCTGGTTTTCACAAATGGACGTTTATACCCAATACCTGAAACGTACCAATTACATGCTTCAGCAAGGCTTAAATGTAGCCGATGTGGCGTATTTCATTGGCGAAGATGCTCCGAAGATGACCGGAATTGCCGATCCTGCCCTTCCTGTGGGATACCAGTTCGATTACATGAATGCTGAAGTGATCGAAAAATACATGACCGTGAAAAATGGCCTGATCACTTTGCCTCACGGAACGCAATACCGCATTCTGGTGTTGCCAAAACTGGAAACCATGCGGCCTGAATTGCTAGCCAAAATCAAACAGTTGGTCCGCGATGGCGCCGTGGTTCTTGGTCCGGCACCCCGGCGTTCGCCCAGTTTGCAGAATCAGCCTGTAGCTGATCAGCAGGTGCATACGCTGGCTACCGAATTATGGGGCGATGTGGATGGCGTAAAAGTGAAATCACGCAAATTTGGAAAAGGCACAATCATGAATGGATTGAGCATGGAAGAAGCATTCGCTCAAATCAACAGTGTGCCCGATTGCAAACTGCCCGAAGATCGCACCATTCACTATGGACACCGCACTTCAAAAAATGGCGAGTTCTACTTTGTGACCAACCAAACCGGCGAAACAAAATTAGTTACTCCTGAATTTCGGGTGAAAGGATTGCAACCCGAACTTTGGGAAACGACCACCGGATCGATGCGCAACCTACCGGCTTATGAACAGAAAGAAAATGCCACAGCCGTTCCGCTGAAACTAGCTCCTTACGAAAGCGTATTTGTGGTTTTCCGCAAAACGGCAGGCCCGGCAAAGTCAAACAAGGTGGAGGCTAATTATCCGGAACCAATCCTTCTGGCCGAACTGAAAGACCCATGGACGGTACAATTCGATGCAGCTCAGCGTGGACCGGAACAACCGGTTGTATTCGAAACTCTTCAGGATTGGACAACTTTTTCGGATGACCGGATCAAATACTATTCAGGAACAGCTTTCTACACCAATAAATTCAAGCTCGACCAGCTCCCTGAAGGCAAAAAGATCGTGATCAACCTGGGCAGTTTCACCGCAATGGCTAAAGTTTCGGTCAATGGCACTTATGTCGGTGGCTTGTGGACAGCACCATACCAGCTCGATATCACTTCGTTTGTGAAATCGGGCGAAAACGACCTGAAGATTGAGATGGTCAACACCTGGGTGAACCGTTTGATTGGCGACCTAAAACTGCCTGAAGACCAGCGTAAGACCTGGTGCCCTGTCAATCCGTACAAAGCCGACAGTCCGCTTCAACCATCTGGTTTATTCGGACCTGTAACGGTTTCAGAAGTGCAGTATTAATTGATTATTAGGTAACGTAACTGGAAGCAAATATCCAATTCTCCCTTTGCGAAACTTTGTGAAAACTTCGTGAAACTTTGCGGTAATAAAGGTTAAACGCAAAGAACCGCCAAGTTAACTTCGCTAAGTTTCGCAAAGAGGAAACGAATAATTGCCAATCGTTGCTTTGCCATTTCAATTAGGTATTAAAACGCACACTCATATATTTTTAACCTAAACCATCATGACCAAAAACCGATTATTTCAGTTCAATAAATTGCTGGTAATTCCCTTGTTACTGGCCTTGCCGGTAGCATCAGGCTTTGCAAAAGATAAAACTTCCAGGAACACTGTTCCGGAGCTTGCTGCCACGGTTTCCGGTGAAAATTATTATCGCGATATTTTCCCCGACACCTGGGTTGCCAATGATGCACTTGGACGCCTGATGCCCGATTATCAGCAGGTTGGCCCTGTAAAAAACGATCAGCGACGGGTAGTCGGCATTTTTTACATCACCTGGCATACCCAGGACCATTATAAAAATTTTAAAAGTCCTTATTCTGCCGATGTCACTAAGGTTTTGGCAGGCGATCCCAAGGCCCGGCTCGATGCCAAACACCCGCTCTGGACCGAAGGTTCTTACCATTGGGGCGAGCCCGAAAATGGGTATTTTCTGAGTCAGGACGAATATGTGATCCGAAAAGACATGTCGATGCTGGCCGATGCCGGTGTTGATGTGCTGGTGATGGACGTAACCAATGCCGTGCGCTACTGGGACGAATGGGAAGTGACTTTTAGCACCATGGAAAAAATGAAAGCTGAAGGGAATAAAGTTCCGAAGTTCATCTTTTGGGCATTCAATGGTCCGGTGATTACCGTGGTGCAGGATCTGTACGACCGTATTTACAAACAGGAAAAATACAAAGATCTTTGGTTCTACTGGGATGACAAACCTTTGCTTCTGTACAACGGAACTCCAGATTTTGATGCGAACAGTGGTGGAAACAAACATCCGAATCCGCATTACGATGCGGCGGCTAAAACCGATCCGAAGAATCCTCACTATGGAGATCCGGATTATACCGAAGAATTTTATAAAGATTACACTAAAGAAGTGAAGAACTTTTTTACCCTGCGAACGATGTGGTGGGGGTATTACGAATGGGGTAAGAAACGTTATGTTGGTACGGAAGATAACTGGAGCTTCGGCTACAGTATGGCCGATCCGAAGGTGAAAGACCTGAACCCGGAAGAACTGCTTTCGACACACAATGGAAAACGCGAAGAAGCAGCCGTTACCCCTGCCCAACATCCGGTTACCATGACCAAAGAAAATATGGGTGTTGGCAAATCGTGGTCACGCCAGTATGGAGAGCCCAAGTTGAATGAATACGATCTACCGGAATCGGCTTATGTTCCCTGGTTAGGTAAAACGGTAAAAGACCCTGTTGGATATGGTATTTATTTCCAGGAACGCTGGGACGATGCTCTTACCGCTAACCCCGAATTTCTGTATATCAACGACTGGAACGAGTGGACTGCTGGTAAATACCAGCCTGATGGAAGAGAAACAACACCCTGGCTGGGGCGTAATAACCCGTTCTATTTTGTCGATCAGTACAACTCTGAATTTAACCGGACCGTCAGCCCGATGAAGGGTGGCTATACCGACAACTATTACATGCAGATGGCCCAGAATATCAGGAAATACAAAGGTATCAGGCCAATTCCGGAACTGAAAGGTTATTCGAAGATTAAAACCGACGGCAGTTTTGAAGATTGGAATTCGGTTACAACCGAGTACCGCGATACAAAAGGCGATGTCGCTCACCGCGACCACAATGGTTATGGTGGATTGCACTATACCAACACGTCAGGACGAAATGATATTGTTACAGCAAAGGTGGCTGTTGATAAGCAGAATATCTCATTTTATGCTGAAACCAGCAACAACCTGACGGCTTCTACTGATAACAACTGGATGCTGCTACTGATTGACGCGGATAAGAATCCGGCAACCGGGTGGTATGGCTACGATTACCTGATTAACAAGAAGGTAAAAGATGGGCAAACCACCACGCTGATGCGTTACGATGCTTCTCATCCTGAAAATCAGTGGGTTGAAGTAGCCGATCTGAAATACCGTGTTTCAGGAAATAAGCTGGAGCTTTCTGTTCCTCGCGGGTTGCTTGGTTTATCGGGCACCCAATTCTCGTTCGATTTTAAATGGAGCGACAATGCCGCTGAATTGAAAGACCCAATTTCGCTGTGTACCGATGGCGACACCGCCCCAAACCGCCGGTTTAATTACCGGTGTATCTGGGGAAAATAAGAAATGAAAACCACGAAAATGAAAAATTTATTGTTGTCTTTAAATTCACTCACCCCAAGCCGCTTATAAGCGGCTTCTCCCCTCTCTACTCTTGTAAAGAGGGGAAGAGCGAGCTTTGCGAGCGAGGGGTGAGTCATAAAAAACGATTCGACATTTTTTAACCTTATTATTTATAAACTAATCGCTTAAACCTTTAATACTAAAACAACTAAATTAACCAATTATGAACACTCTGAAAAAAAAATGGCGTAAATACTTTCTGTGCCTGATCCTGTTGGGTCTGACAATGCCTGTTTTTTCTGCCGTAATCATTCTAACCAGCGACAAGCAGTTAAATGATTTGATGAACCCAGATACAAAAATTGATGTTTCAACCGGACTGCAAAAACAGTATGCCAGCCTGCGCGAAATCTGCGAACAGGGACAAAAACAGGGCGACAAAGTGCTGACTGTTGCCTTCGATGAATTCTTCCGCCAATACCGCAAGGAAGCCGGCGCCGATCGTCTGCTCACGCCCGACATGGACGAATACATCGACAAAATCAAGTTTATCAGCGATTTTGCCGCGAAATACGGCATGGGCATTGACCTGAGTTTGCTGAGTCCGCTGGAACTTGGAAGTGCATTTAAGAAAAGTACCGGTCAATCGGGACACTGGCTTCATTACAAAACCGGACTACGGGATCCTCAAACCGGAAAATTTACCGTTCAACTATGGAAACAATTGTTCTGGACCAATAATAAGGGACGTTTTGCTATAAAACAAACCGGAGTAAAAGCCTATGCCTTTAAAGAGAAATCGTTGTCTAACAGTCCTTGTATAATGGTCAATTCTACAGATATGGTCGAGTTAAAAGATGTTCAGATCGAAAACTATACTGACCTAAAAACATTATCCGGAGACGAACAACATAAATATACCGAACTGGTGAAGGTTTTTTCTACAGGCGATAATCTTGCAAAAGGTTACGATCATGTGCTGGTTTTGCTGGAGTATGAAACTCCCGAAATGGACTATTTTAGTCCTGAAGCTCTTCCTTTCCTGAAAAAACTCATGAAAAAATACCACGACAAAGGTGTGAATCTGGTTTCGTTGTATTCCGATGAAATGCATATTCAGCAAGATTGGGACTATTTTAGTCACCACGATGATGGTCAGTTTTGCGTCAGGTATTATACTCCTTCGATGGGACAAGTCTATTCTGAAAAGTATGGGCAGCCTTTTGATGAAAAGCAACTGCTTTATTTTGTATATGGTATGCAGCCAAACTCCAATTCGGCCTCAGCCTCTGTTAACCGGCAATATGTATCGGGCGACACGCCGGAAGATGTTCAGAAAACAATATTAATGCGTCATCGGTATTACAAATTGCTGAATAACCAGGTAGTTGATTTGTTCTGCGAGGCTAAAAAATATGCCGAAGAATTGTTCGGTAGGGAATTACGGACAAGTGCCCATTCGTCGTGGGCCGAAAGCCCGACTATTGATTTGTGGAATACAGAGAAACTTTCGGAGTGGGCTTCAAAATACGAATATACTTCAAATTTTGTATGGTCGAATACGGTGCAGCAGGCGGCGGCGGCCTGTTATGATTATTTCAAATGGGGAGAGTATTTGCAGCCGACCGGAAACGATTTTGCAGAATGTGGCTGGCTCGACAATAACTATTATGGCGCAGCAATGGCTACATCTATCGGGGTAATTAATAAATATCCCAACGCGTATGCTGCCTACTGGGGTATGCCCGAACCGGCCCGTGTCCGCAAGGAAGCCATCAACAATGCTTTTGGTGCTCAGGCTTCCCGTTCAATCGATCTGATGACCGGTCATGTTCACCGCGATGTGGATGTGTTGATCCTTTATCCGATGAACCTGGTAGCTGCCGAACCCCGCTTTGGAAGCTGGATGACCCAATATGCCTATGCTAACTATATAACTTCTGATAAATTGCTTGAAATGGGAAAAATTACGGAGGACGGACGAATTCAAATTGCGGGGAAAAGCTATTCGACATTGGTGGCTTTATACGAACCGCTTCCTGCTTCCGGACTGCTCGATTTTATGCGGAAATTTGCCATTTCCGGGGGAAAATTGCTATGGTTTGGAGCTCCAGCCATGATCAACGAAAAAGCTGAAAACTGCTCGGCTCAATGGTCCGACCTGTTTAAGGCCAACTATAGTTATTCAATTTACCAGGGAGAAATTGCAGCCGGGAAAATCATAAATTTCAAAAACCAACTGGGAAAAGTTCCTTCACAGACCATTCTGACCGATTTTTTGGTCGATCGTATTTATCCGGTGACTCCAATGGCAGGCGCCGAAACTGTGGCTGAAGCCGATGGAAAGATAATTGGTGTTGCTTCCAAGTTAGGAAAAGGATCGGTTTGCTATTTGGGCTTCCGTCCGCGCGATGATCAGTCGGCCAGTTTGGGCTACGAAACCCGTACACTTTTCGAGATTCTGAATGCCGTGGGAGCTTATCCTGCCACAGGTAAGTTTGCCGATGCCAACGATAATACCGAATACGTTTCGCGAAACAGCGACTATTTCACCACCCGCTTTCCCAATGGAACAACCATCGTTGTCCGCCATTACCGTACTCACCGTGAAAACTGGCCTGGTGGATTTTCGCGTAATGATGAGGAGGATAAGAAATTTCTGGCAGTTAATCCGATGCCAACCGACGAAGTTAACCTGAACGGATTTAAAGTAAATGGCCATGTGCTCGACTTCAAGGGGAATTTGAGTGTGGCTTTTCGCCTGAACGACCGGAAAGAGCTGACGGCTTTCGATGGCTATCAATGCAGCAAAGCCACTATTGATGGTAAAAGCTATGCCTTTTCCGATCAACCACTTGAACGCATTGCTTTTATGCCCGAAAATGAAGCAAACAACAGCTTTACCCTTTTGCTGAAAGGCAGTGGAAAAGTGCGCATCCCGGTATCAGGTTTGAATGCCGCACCCACAAAACTTTTGGGTCCGAACAACAAAGAAGTGAAGTTTCAGACCGAAAAAGGCTGGCTGACATTCGATCTCACTCCGGAATTATCGGGTAAATGGTTGCGGATTACAAAATAACGATTTCGGCATATTAACCGCAGGAAGGCAATGCCACGCCCGATATATAAGTCAACGGCGGGGCTTTGCCTGGCGGTTGAGTCAATTACATTTATTCTCTGGAAAAATGAAGTCAGTGATGAATAAAATATTTTTTGGAGCTTCAATCAGCCTGATTATTGCTTTGTTATTTGGTGCCTGCACCGATAAAAGTCTGGAAGTAACCGACCTGCGCTGCTGCAATACCGTCAATCCCGAAGGCATCGATTCTCCTTTGCTTAGCTGGAAGATAAAGACCTCAAAGGAAGATATATTTCAAACTGCCTGGGAAGTGGAAATTGCATCGGACAAAGAACTGCTTGAAAATGGGAAAGCAGATGTCTGGAATTCAGGAAAACAGTTATCTGATGAGCAATTCAATATCAAGCCCAAAGACATTCGTTTTTCGGAAGCCACCGGGTATTACTGGCGCGCACGGATTTGGAGCAATTGGGGTGAGGCTAGCTCATGGAGCAGACCGGCTTATTTCTCGATAGGTTTACTGAGCGAAAAATTGTGGGCAGGCAAATGGATCACTTATCCGGATGCCAAAAATAGTGCGCTCCCATACTTCAGAAAAGTGTTTAATCTGAACAAAAGAGATGCAGTTCCGGTTAAAGCAACAGTTTATTTCTGCGGACTGGGAGCCGGTGAACTCTACCTGAACGGACAAAAAGTGGATTCCACCCGTTTTCTCGATCCGGCGCAAACGAACTACGAGCGATATGCTTTGTACAGTAGCTTTGATGTGACCAACCGCCTGCAAAAAGGCAATAACTGTTTGGGCGTGATGTTGGGCAAGGGCTGGTTTTCGCAGGATGCAGCCTGGAATGGAGCTCGTTTTAGTTATGGAGATCCTATGTTTCGGCTTCAGCTTGTTGCAATCTACAGCGACGGTTTGCGTCAGGTGTTCGGCTCTGATGAAACCTGGAACTGGAAGGAAGGACCCATTACAAAAACCAATATTTACCTGGGCGAAACGTACGATGCCCGTCAGGAAATAACAGGCTGGTGCAAAGTCGAAACGCCTTGCACTGACTGGAAAGCCGCAGTACTGGCAAAAGCCGGAGTTCCTCCGCGGCTGGTTCCGCAGCTCATGGAACCTATCCGCACCAAGCAGGTACTCAAGGCGGTTAAAATGTGGCAGGACCCGTCGGGCAACTGGATTTTTGATTTTGGGACCAACCAGGCTGGCATTCCCTGTCTGAACGTTCAACAGCCTGCTGGAACAAAACTTTCCATCCGCATGGCTGAAGAAACGAATGCCGATGGAAGCCTGGATTTTAGGACGCTCGGACATATTCACCACGGAAAAATCTTCACCAATGAATACATCTGCAACGGAAATGGAAATGAACAATGGTCGCCCCGGTTTACTTACCACGGATTCCGATATGCCGAACTTTCAGGAATAGCTGGCAAACCTGATCTTTCTACTTTGAGCCTGATTGTGGTCCACAGCGATCTGGCCAATACCGGCACGTTTGAATGCGCCGATCCGCAAATTAACCGGCTTCACAAACTGGCAATGCGCACAGTTTTCAGCAACCTGCACGGTATTCCGACCGACTGCCCCGACCGCGAAAAGTGCGGTTGGCTGGGCGATACCCATGCCTATGTAAAAATGGCAAATCTCAACCTCCAGATGAATAATTTCTGGCAAAATTACCTGGAAGATATCCGTTCGGGGGCCAGCGTTCACGAGCAAAAAACACTTTTTCATGAGCGTTACAACAACACTTTTTATTTTACTGAGAAGCCTTCAGGATTGCCCTATATGATTGCGCCCGGGAAACGCCTGTGTGGTGTAGCTTCGCCCGACTGGGGAACAGCTATGGTTCAGCTTCCGTGGTGGCTGTATGTTTATTATGGAAACAAAGATGTGCTGAAAGATTTCTACCCGAACATGAAACAGTGGACCGATTATGTTTCAACCTTAGGTCAGGACACTGCCCGGACCAATAAATACGGTAAGAAAACAAGCCATATCATTTATCAGGGATTGGGTGACTGGTGTCCTCCAGGAGGAAATCAAGCCATTGATACTCCGGTTGAATTTACGTCCACAGCATTTCATTACCTCGATGTTTGCATCATGGAACAGGTTGCCGTTTTGCTTAATAATGATGCCGATGCAAAAAGATATACCGAAGAAAAACGGGCGATTGCAAAGGAAATACAGGAGAATATGTACAATGCCAGCCTGAAAAGCTTTGGAAGCCAGACCGCCGATGTGATGGCTCTGGACTTTGGCCTGGTTCCTGCCGGCGATGAGAACGCAGTAGCCGATGCGGTTGTCCGAAATATGGATAAAACGAGCAATGGTTTTCTGCATTGCGGTATTTTTGGAATTGCCCGGATTGGCAGTATGCTGGCTCGCAACGGGAACAGCCAGGCGGCATGGAATATGTTTACCAAAAAAGGAGAGGATAGCTTTGAGTGGATGTGGTCATCTGCTGATGCGACTTCACTTTGGGAAACATTACCGGTTAGTAAGAAAAGTCAGGAAATAGCAGCAGTAGCTTCGCACAACCATCCGATGCAGGCTGGTTTCGATGTCTGCTTTTATGAAGACATTGCCGGTATTCGCCCCGATGCTTCATGTTATGGATTCAAGGTTATCCGGTTCCAACCTATGTTCACCGAAAATCTGGCATGGGCCAAAGGAAGTATCGAATCACCTTATGGAACCGTGGTCAGCGACTGGAAACAACAAAACGGGCTCCTGAACTGGAAAATTTCAATCCCTGCTAATTCATCGGGAATGGTAGCTTTACCGAAAAAAGGAAACGTGACAGTAAACGGCAATGTACTGGACGAAAAGAAATATCTTCCGGTCAGAAGCGAAGGTGAATTCATGCTGTATCGTTTCCCTTCCGGGGTATTTAACATTCAGGAAAAGAAATAATAACAGACTCAAAATAAATAAGAATGAACAACTTATCCAGATTTTTAACTGCGGCAATTCTTCTGGGAATAATGGTTCCCTCAATGGCGCAGCTACCTCCGGTTTTTGATGGGAAAGACGCATCGAAGGTGCGCTCCACTGCGTTGACACGAAAATATCTCACGGCTGAACGTATTGTCTGGGTGTCAGATCCTTCAGGAATGCAGGTTTTGAATGCCGAAAATATCCTGAAACCTGGCATTGGTCAGGCCGACCTGAACAGTGGAAAATACCTGACTCTCATCAGTGACAAAGAGTCGAAACCAGGGCTGATCCTCGATTTTGGACGAGAAATACAGGGAGGAATTGAAATCGTAACGACCATTAATAATCAGAAACTGGTTGGATCGGTGCGCATCCGCTTTGGCGAATCGGTGAGCGAAACCATGAGCGATGTTGGTGTCGATGGCGCTACCACCGACCATGCCATGCGCGACTTTGTGGTTCAGCTTCCCTGGCTGGGGCGTTTGGAAGTTGGCAATTCGGGCTTCCGCTTTGCACGCATCGACTTGGTTTCTCCCAACACCAAAATTGAAATCAAGGAAATCAGCGCTACCTTCACTTTTCGCGACATACCTTACCAGGGCTCATTTACCTGCAACGACGAACGCCTGAATCAGATCTGGATGACCGGTGCCTATACCGTTCATTTGAATATGCAGGATTACCTGTGGGATGGTGTAAAGCGCGATCGTCTGGTTTGGGTGGGCGATATGCACCCTGAAGTGATGACCATTAATTCGGTATTTGGAAATAATGAAGTGGTTCCGAAAAGTTTGGATCTGGCTCGCGACCTGACTCCGCTACCTAACTGGATGAACGGCATTAGTTCCTATTCGATGTGGTGGATTATGATTCAACGCGACTGGTATTATTATCAGGGTAATCTGGACTACCTGAAGAAACAGAAAGAGTATCTGGTGGCATTATTGCATCAGTTGGCAACTAAGATTGATGATTCAGGGAAAGAAAATCTGGATGGGATGCGTTTCCTCGACTGGCCTTCCAGCGAAAATAAAGAAGCGGTTCATGCCGGGTTGCAGTCGATGATGGTGATGTCATTTCAGGCTGGAGCCGAATTGTGCTCCATTTTAGGTGACCCGGAAACCGCCAAATTGTGCAAAGCTTCGGTTGAAAAACTTAAAAAGCATGTTCCTGAGATGGCTGGCTCGAAGCAGGCTGCGGCTTTGGTAGCAATGTCGGGTTTGGTTTCTCCGGAGAAAGCCAATGCTGAAATATTGGCAAAAGATGGTGTTCACAAAATGTCCACTTTTTATGGCTATTACATGATGAAAGCCCGTGCCATGGCTGGCGATTATCAGGGGGCTATTGACAACATCCGCGAATATTGGGGAGCGATGCTCGATTTGGGTGCCACTACTTTCTGGGAAGATTTCGATATTGACTGGATGAAAAATGCAGCCCGTATTGATGAAGTTGTTCCGGAAGGAAAAGTTGATGTTCACCGTGCTTATGGCGGCTATTGCTACAAAGAGCTTCGTCATAGTTTTTGTCATGGATGGGCATCGGGGCCAACAAGCTGGCTGACCCAATATGTTTTGGGAGTTAGCGTACTGGAACCGGGGTGTAAAAAGATTAAAATAGAACCTCATCTGGGCGACTTGAAATGGGTGAAAGGAACTTTCCCGACACCTTATGGCGTGGTGAAAATCGAGCATCAGAAAATGCCCGACGGAACCGTAAAAACGACCGTTGATGCACCTAAAGAAGTAAAGGTTCAGAAGAATTAGGTTTTTATACCAGCTCTGATAATTGGGGCATAACTGATACGATGACTTTAGGTTCATCGTATCAGTTACCGCTTCGGATGGTTGCCTCATGGCATTAGTGAGGGTTTCACTTTGGGAGAAGCCCTCACTTGCAAAAAAGCGAAGCTTTTGTTCATTTTCGCTTTTGCCAACGATCTGTTTTTTTAAGCTCAATATTTTTCAATTAATTTTGCTATCAATAAGTGGGGTAGCTCCATTATTTGTTTTAAATTTATTATTGGTATACTCCAGTTTTATTTTTGGTAAACAACCACTGTTGTCCGGTAAAACTGGAGTATTACAAGATGTCGCAACTACGTTGCTCAATACTTTAAATCAATACCACTGTGCTACAAAGATTTAGCAACTACGTTGCTGAGGAGTCGACAGCGTAGCTGTTCAATCTTTGTAGAAAATAGGCATGATAAAAATGTAAGCCACGTAGTGGCGTAATCTTCTGGAATGCCTTTAAATTAGAGTGGTAAACAACCAAAAATAGGTAAATAAAAAAACAAAAAAAATATTATATTACTGTTTTTGGTGGGGCATATAAACCATGGGGGCAATTTATTTTGCAATATATATTCATGAATAATAAAAAATCGTTTGAATAAAAAATAGCACTTAACCTTATCCTTTTGATGCAAGTATTTGACATAGAGACATAAAAATATCAGATTAATTCATCGTCTTGTTGAAATCTGATTCGTTTATTTCAAATTGCAGTTGCCGATCTTATACGCGTATGTTGGTGGCACTAGTGAGGGTTTCACTTCAAGTGAAGCCCTCACTTGCTATAAATGAGGTCTGCTTCATTCCGGCTGAAAGAAGATTTTCTTTTTAGTAGTACACATTCCGATTTGGAAGTCGTAAAAACGGAGTGAAAAAGATGCCAATGGGAAGGTGAAAAACTTCAGTTGAGTTTCTGAAAGTAGTAAAGTATTGATTAAATTGCTCGATTTAAAGCTGAAATAGCCATCTCGCCTAAGGCGAGACAAACCGAAAATGAAATAAATGGCTATTCCATGAGTACGTGCCTAACGTTCAATAAAACAAAAACAAAATATACGAATGATAACTATGAAAAGGGCTTGCTGGTATTCATTTCTGTTTGTTTTTCTGATCAAACTATCTGACGCACAGAATCCGATCTGTCCACCGGGAGTTTACATTGCCGACCCGACAGCCCGTGTATGGACTGACGGAAAAGTATATGTGTATGGCTCGCGCGACGAGAGTCGGGATCGCTATTGCTCATGGCGATACGATGTGCTGTCATCATACGATTTGGGAACATGGCAGTTAACCTCTAATAGTTTTGCTTCGAGAGGTGCAGGTGATGCAGTACCATACTGCGATGATTTGTTGTATGCGCCTGATTGTATGTATAAAGATGGGAAATACTACCTTTATTATTGTCTGGCCAACCATACACAAACCGAAGGTGTAGCTAGTTCTGATTCTCCGAAAGGTCCATTTCTGAACGGTACAAACATCAATCTTGGAGAATATCGGCAAATAGACCCCGCTGTATTTATTGATGACGATGGACAGGGTTATTATGTATGGGGACAGTTCAGTGCAAAAATGGCAAAACTCCGACCCAATATGACCGAAGTTGATCTTTCCACTGTAAAAAGTGATGTAATTACGGAAAAGGAACATTTCTTTCACGAGGGAGTGTATATGATTAAACGCCAGGGAATTTATTATCTCATTTATGCTCACATGGGCCGCGGCGGAAGACCTACCTGTCTGGGATATTCGATGAGTAAATCGCCTATGGGACCATACAAATACGGCGGAGTCATTATCGACAATGATCATTGTGATCCGGGAAACTGGAACAATCACGGTTCGGTGGTCGAATTTAAAAATCAATGGTACGTGTTTTACCATCGGGCAACTCATGGATGTAACACAATGCGCAAAACCTGTGTTGAGCCAATTACCTTTAATGCTGATGGTACCATCAACGAGGTGGAAATGACTTCGCAGGGAGCCAGTAAATCATTGAATCCTTTATTGACGATAGAAGCGGAGCGTACCTGTTTACTATATGGGAATGTTCGCATTCAGGCATTTTCCGAAAATGAGGAAGAACTTGGGAAAATTCAGAATGGAGATAAAGCGGCCTATAAATACATCGATTTCTCTGAAAACGTTAAACGTTTTTCCGTGCGCGTTGCTACAGGAACTAAACCTGGAAAAATAGATGTTGCCCTTGACAATATCTGGGGCCCAACAATCGGGACAATTAATGTTCCCGGAGGTGGTAATTTGAATGTTTGGCAGACGATTACCTGCCCCGTTTCGGTCGTTTCCGGGACAAGAGCCATCTGGCTCCGATTCAGCGGCGAAGGCGACGATATTTTTCACATAGATAGTTTTAAGTTTGAAAAATAATCTGAATCTCTATCAAAATCTGAGATTCAAGGCTTCTTTTGACCGATATTTGATATGTTTTATGTAAAATAAAAGTGTTTAAATCATTGAATTTAAGCACTTTTTTATTTTTATACTTCTGCCTGTGCACCCAAACGGAGAAATATCGAACTTTTTGCCTGAAGATTTTGAAGCTACGCTGAAGTTTAGTGAGACGCATAATCAGAACAGAAAACTCAAAATGTAAGCATGCCCCTTATGAACTCATCATTGACTTTTTCGGATCAATCAAACTTAAATTGACGATTAAAATTAGCTATATTTTTAAATCCAGAATCATATACAATTCCTGAGACATTCATTGAGCCTTCAGCGAGTAATTTACATGCATATCCGATTCTAACATTCAATAAATAATCTTTAAACGGCATCATGAATGTTTTTTTTAAGCCGGATAGAAGGATGAGTTATCTACTTTTTAATCGTGTTAACTCAACTTTTATTTATTATCAACTTTTCTTTAAATGACAAAAAAAAGTATTTATTTTGGATACGGGGTTTAAATCGAATAATATCATTATTAATTTTTTTGCGAATGAATGTATTTTACCAGGATTCGGAAATTGAATTTGGTAATGGAGAAAAACTTGCTATGCGGGATTTCTTTCTTGCAAATTATTCTGTTTTGTGTTCGTTTGCGTCTAAATATATTCTGGAAAAAGTTCATTGTGAGGATATTGTCCAAGATGTTTTTGTTTCATATTGGGAAAAAAGAAGGAGTTTTCCCAATATTTATTCACTGAAATCATTTTTCTATACATCAGTCCGGAATTCTTGTCTCGATTATTTGAAACACCAGAAGGTGAAAGAAAGATATCGCGAAAGAAATAGTGATAAGGAAGAGACAAATGAATCGTTCCTTGAGGAAGTTATTCGTAATGAGGCATATAGTGTGATTTATCAGGAGATTAACAAGCTTCCACCTATGGGCAAAAAGGTTCTTTTATTGTCGTTGAGTGGTAATTCGAATGAAGAAATCGCCGGAATTTTGGGAATTGCTATAAACACGGTAAAAACCCACAAAGCCAGAGCTTATCAGGTATTGCGGAAAAAATTGACTGATTTTGTGCTATTATCCTTGTTATTCAACAGTAAACAAAACTTTTTTGTTCATCATAATGTTAACTTGTTGAATAATCAGAGTCGTTGTTTTCAGGACTTGTCAGCCGGATAGAAACTCAGACAAGGTTATTGTTGTTGATCGTTAAAAAACAATCCGAAAAAATTCCTGTATTATCAAGAAGTTTAATCCACACATTTTATATTTATGAATTGAGCTGCATTTTTTGCATATTCATCGAGAAATTGCCCCCAGCATCATCCATATTCCATTGTTTATTTTCATTTACTGGTATAAGCGTTTAGACCTCCCAACTTAAACTACAGATTGTGTGATCTTTAATTTAACGACAAGACTCAAATATCCAGATAAATGGCATTTCAATACACAAAATCTCAACCTTATCAGGGTTGCAGAATGTAACCAATGAACCGGGAACCCCGCAGGGGTTCAATAGTAATACCCTATAATTCAACCCTTTCAGGGTTGTTACGCCTGAGTATTTTGCATCCCCCGGTGAAGTGAAACGTAACCGGGGGTCAATCACAGTCAACTCCTTCGAGTTGAAATTTGATTTTGACACTGCGAATTAATGCGGTTTAAACGCTTATGCCAATTCATTTATTTCCAGGTAATCTCAGAATATGTGTTAAATAATGCTGAAAATCAATTATTTATATAAATCTTCCAAAAAATAATATTTCTATGTAGTTCTTATTCATTTTCGCGTCGTTACTAGTGCATAGTAAAGAACAATAAAAGTGAATAGATGAAACGACCATGACAAATCCTTTCTCTCACAGGAAAATGATTATTGGGAGTTCTCCCGATATACATCGGGACAGGCTATGTGGCAAATAAAAAACAATTATAAACACATGAAATGAGTGTTTTTGAGTCAATAAAAAAGGGATCAGTTATTGGAAGATATTTGACTGGAAAGGAATCGGAAGATGATCGTCAGGAATTGAAAAATTGGTTAGAGGAAGATGAAGCCAATAGAGAGTTGTTGCGGGAGATAAACAATGAGAAAAACATTTCATCTGCAATTGAATTATACGATTCATTTAACGGTTATGCCGCATGGAAAAAATACATGCACATACGTTCCTTATCTTCTTACCGTAAAATTATAATCAGATGGCAGGTTGCTGCTGTATTTTTCTTTTTGGTGGGTTGTGGTGGCATCATTGCATATCTGACTAATACTTCAGGAGGTCGGAGTTTTACTACCGTATCAACAAATAAAGGCCAAAATTCTAAGATTACATTGCCCGACGGATCAATTGTTTGGGTAAGTTCGGGTACTACTTTATCATATAATACCAATTTCGGAGAGAAAGAAAGGTCGATAAAACTAAGCGGAGAAGCGTTCTTCGAAATTGCAAAAAATAAGGATAAACCCTTGGTTGTAGATTGTAATAGCTTAAAAGTGAAAGTTTTAGGTACTAAATTTGATGTTTCGGCTTATCCCGAGGATCAAAGTGTTGATGTGGTGTTGGAATCTGGTAGTGTGGAACTTACCTCTGCCACTGATCAATCGCTAAAGAAACAATTAGTTCCCGGCGAAATGGCCCGGTTTGATGTTGTTCGGAAAGAACTGGCTGTCAGTAGAGATGCGAATTACAAGTTTACATCCTGGAAAGATGGTATATTGATTTTCAGGAACGATTCGATGGATGAAGTCCTCAAAAAACTCGGACGTTGGTATAATATTGACATACAAGTGGATAACCCACAAATTGATCAGTTGATTTTCAATGCAACAATAGTAAATGAAAATGTAGAGGATATCTTCGATCTAATTAAGTTCTCCTGCGGAATAAATTATAAGATCATTCGGAGCGATAATCCGGCTATTCCTGTAAAAGTAATTCTAACAAAATAACTAACTGAATCAATTAAGATCAAAAAAAACTATTGCCTATGAAAAAAAACTTTCGTTGTAAAGAATAAAGGAGATGCGTCAACATCTCCCTTAATTCTGAAAAGCCTCATGATTTTCGATACCCGGAGGCGTTACCTAATTTGAATAATAATCCAAATCGTTACAAACTTATGAAAAAAAAATCTATTTCATCGAATCCTGACCTTTTATGGTTCTGGAAATCAAAATTTGGTATGAAGATGAGAGCTACTATTGTTTTATTGTTGGTCTGCGCTGGTCAAATTTTTGCCATTGGTACTTATGCCCAAAACAAGCGCGTTAGCATTAAAATGGCAAATGTTCCCATTAAAAATGTATTGGAGGCCATTGAAAACCACTCTGAATTCTATTTTATGTATGAGGCTCACAAGGTAAATGTTGAAAAACAAGTGAGTGTATCGGCGGATAATAAGACTGTTCCTGAAATACTGGACGAAGTATTTGCCAATACTGATATTACTTACAAGATTACAAACAGGCAAATAGCTTTGACTACAGCAACTGAATCTTCCGCGGATCCTCGGCGGGTGAGTATTTCCGGAAAGGTAACCGATACTGCAGGACTGCCATTGCCCGGAGTTTCCATTGCAATAAAAGGTGGTACAAAAGGAACTATATCGAGTAGTAATGGTAGTTATACTTTGGCTGATGTGCCTTCTGATGCTACTTTGATCTTTTCTTTCGTTGGTTTGAAATCACAGGAAATTAAAGTGAGTGGAAAATCAATAATCAATGTTAAACTCGAAGAAGAAGCTGTTGGATTGGACGAAGTAGTTGCCGTAGGTTACGGTACGATGAAAAAGAGCGACTTAACGGGTGCGCTTACTTCTATTTCATCTAAATCGCTACAGGAACACCCCATGAACGGTTTTGCGCAGGTATTACAAGGCCGTTCGGCCGGGGTATCGGTAACCAATGCCAATGGTGCGCCTGGGGAGATGCCACGTATTCGTATTCGTGGTGCTAACTCGATCAATGGGTCTAACGATCCTTTGTATATTATCGATGGTATTCCCGGGGGGTCGGATGTGAACCCTTACGAGGTGAAATCGGTCGAAGTTTTGAAAGATGCCTCTGCTACGGCCATTTATGGATCAAGGGGAGCCAATGGCGTCATCCTGATCACGACTTTCAGGGGAGACACCAACGCTCCCAAGATTACGGTTTCGTCGAATATTGGTGTTAGTTACATTGGCAAACGTTACGATATGCTCGATGCCGGCTCGTATGCCGACCTTGTGAATAAGGTTTACGGTAAGGAAATGTACACCTCTTCGCAAATTTCTGCTTTCAAACAAAACGGTGGAACCGATTGGCAGAAAGAAATTTTCAGCACCGGGTTAAGCCAAAATTACCAGGCAACAGTTTCAGGCGGTGGAGGCAATGTGAGGTATTTGATATCTGGTAATTATGTGAAAGAAGTTGGTACGCTAGAAACGACCGATCGAGATAAAGCCAGCTTTAGGGCGAATATCAATGCCGATTTTGGCAAACGCCTTTCCATGTCGTTTGATATTACAGCTGGTACCGGTAATCGGTTTAACGGAGACCTGGGATCAGGTGGAGGAAAATTAAACCCAATTTTGCAAGCGCTGATGTGGTCGCCAACCGAACCAGTTTATGGGTCTGATGGAAAATATACCAATGCTGATGCCTATGGCTCTTTGGGCCGTAACCCGGTGTTATGCCTCAAAGAACCTTATCAAAGTGAAAAATCAACTAGTTTCGGAATAAATAGTAATATTAAATATAAGATAACCAACGATTTGTCGTTTGTTGGAAATATATCGGTTGGTAAAAGCAATGGATATAACCGCGAATATACAAGCACGTATTTCCAGAGCAACCCGTACTTGTCGTTAAGCAGTCGTGATGGTTTTGGCTGGCAATTACAGACCCTTTTGAACTACAACAAGAAATTCCTCGACAAACATAACCTCATGGTAACTCTTGGCTTTGAAGAATCGGCTTCCGAAGGAAGGTCAATGTCGTTGAGCGCAAGCGGTACTAATGTTGACAGTCCTGCAGCTGATATTTCGCTGGCAGGTTCGCACTCGGTTGGCCAAGGTTATGGCAAAGGCGGTTTGCAATCGTATTTCGGAAGGTTAAACTACAACTACGCTTCGAAATATTTCCTCACAGCTACTTACCGTGCAGACGGTTCATCGGTATTTACAAAAGAAAACCGTTTTGACTATTTTCCGTCAGTTGGTTTAAGTTGGATGATGTCGGAAGAAAATTTCATTAAAGACCTTGGCCTTTTTGACAGACTGAAATTAAGAGGAAGCTGGGGTATTACCGGAAACCAGAGTGGAATTGACGCTACCACGAAACTTTCGACTTTGAAAACCAATAAATACGACTATGGATCGAGCACCAATTATGCAGGTACCGAACCCAACGGCCCTTCAAATACAACGTTGAAATGGGAACGAACCACGCAACGCGACATTGGATTGGATGCTTCTTTCTTTAAAAGTAAGTTGAATATAAGCCTGGATTATTTTGACAAAGAGACCAATCGTGTTATTTTGAGAAAGAAACTGCCTATTTACGACGGTGAATATACAGTATTCCAAAACCTGGGTCAGGTAAATAATAAAGGGTTTGAGTTTTCTGCCGATTACCAGGTTCTTGCTAAAGGTGGATGGGATTGGAACGTTGGATTAAATTTCTCGGTTTTAAAGAACAAAGTGGTTGACTTAGGCGTTGACCCCTATATTTTGACAGGCGATTATGGCTCGGGCTTGTTGCCAACCAAAGCGTTTATTATTAAGCCAGGATATGCCATGGGGACTTTCTGGGGCGTAAAATACCTGGGCTTATGGAGTACCAGCGAAGCTGCCGAAGCCGCTAAATTTGGGGCGCAACCTGGCGACTCTAAATACGAAGACGTGAATGGCGACCATGTAATTAATAACTCCGATTACCAGATAACTGGTGACGCCAACCCTGATTATTCGTTTGGTGTTAATAGTACAGTTAGCTATAAAAACTTCACTTTGAATGTACTGTTAGAAGGGGTACAAGGGCGCCAGGTATTAAATGTAATGTATGGTATTGGAACACTGCCTGTTGGCGATGCCCGCACGATCACTATGAAAGATGGCGCCAACATCTGGACAACTTCAAACCAAGGTGCAGCTTTCCCGGCTTTAAGTTCGACAAATGTTAACAACTTGCAGGCCGACAGGTGGTTACAGGATGGTAGCTTTGTTAAGGTTCGAAACATCAGCTTAGCCTACAACTTTCCAAAGAGTATGATCAAATTTGCTGCAGTAAGATTGTTGGTTAGCGGTCAAAACCTGATAACTTTTACCAAATACAAAGGGTACGATCCTGAAGTATCTAACTCGGGAACCAGTGACGTAGAATCCGGTATCGACTTTGGCGCATACCCAACACCTCGTATAATTACTACTGGTATAACTGTAACCTTCTAAAAATTAACAACATGAAAAAATATATATCTATTCTGTTTTTTATCGGGGCACTTTTTTCCTGTAATACATTAGACGAAAAGTTTGAAAGTATAACTTCAGCTCAAACTTACTACACCACCGATACCCAACTTTCGGATGCTTGTCATACCATTTATTATCATATCTGTGATTTGTCTGACCGTACCTGTAGGTTCAATACCATTTGCCTTGCAGCCAATGATGTTACCACAAGTTCTTCGCTTAAAGATTTGGTCGAATTTGAAACTTTTGCACCTTCAGGTTCAAACGTGATGTTGAAATACTATTGGGGCGGTTACTACAAAACAATAATCGCATGCAACAACATCATTGTCAACTCGTCGAAAGTGCCCGATTCGGATGTGAAAAAAGTAGCTTTGGGCCAAGCTTATTTCGGACGTGCCTGGATGTATTTCTGGCTGGTGCGTATGCACAACCGGATTCCTTTCTTCCTTGATATTGATACGCATCCAAACATTGGACTTACTGATGCAAAAGATGTTTATGCTCAGATTGTTGAAGACTTAAAAAAAGCAGAAGAATACCTGCCCGACAATTATACCGATTACCGGGCCAAAATTGCTTTTAACAAAGGTGCTGCAAAATCGGTTTTATCTCTGGTTTACCTAACAATGGCCGGATACCCGGTTAAAGACCAATCGAAATATGCTTTAGCTGCTGCCAAAGCAAAAGAAGTTATTGACAATGCCGGCAAATGGGGCTATAAACTTTTACCCAATTTTGCCGATTTGTGGAAGAATGTTCGTTTCAACGATGAAACTATTCTTGGATATTATTTCAACAATAACAATGGCGTATCAAGCCAAAGCGCACCGTACCCTGGTCAGCCAACCGAATGGACAGGCTGGGATTACTATTTTGCTGAACTGAACTTCTACAAAAAATTCCCTGCCGGACCAAGAAAGGATGCTACTTTCGAAACAGCCTATCCTGTAAAAAATTCGGATGGAACGACTTCTATAGTCGATTATACCAAACTGAAACAAAAACACCCATACTACAAAAAAATGTGGGATCACGATGGTATGAACTGGCAAAAACCCTGGGAATATAACGATTGGACAAGTAGCCGTACCACAATTGCCATGCGCTATGCCGAGGTATTGTTGATTTATGCTGAAGCACAAGCCATGTCGGCTTCGCCCGATGCGTCGGCTTATGCAGCTATCAATCAGGTTCGCACAAGAGCAGGGCTTCCAAATCTCGACGCTGGATTAAGCCAAACAGCATTCCGCGATGCCGTTATCGCCGAACGCTCCTGGGAATTTGCCGGTATCGAAGCTAATGGTAGCAACTGGTTCGACCTGGTTCGTACCGAAACCGTCGAAAAGGCTGCTTCTGATCGCGATGCTTCTGAAATTCAGATTTTAACTCCTCCAACAAAAGATCGGTATTTTGCTCCGATTCCGGATAATGATATTTTGTTGAATCCTAATTTGAAATAGTGCTATAATTAAAGAGCCAGGTATTATTATTTGCAACCTGGCTCTTTAAAATTTATGTATCAGGTATGGCAGCAGTTGTTTACTTTCTTTGGTTCTGATCATTTTGAAAGGACAACGGGCTGCTTTTTTGTGCTATTGTTTGGGCAATAAGCTCTGTTTAGTGATTATAATTTTTTTTGAATTACAGTGAGGTTTGCTTACAAGCCTTTAGTCTCATCAACCTGAACTTCCCGTACGACGGATCAGACGGGGTTTTAAAAATTTCGTTCCATAGAATGACTAATCCCGAAATAAATTCAGGCGAACCAAATTCCTATTGATCTTGGCTTTTGGGGACAGCTTCACTATAAACAACTCAACGGTACCAACCATGTCAGAAAATAGTAAAATTGATAGAAGAAAATTTATTGGCAATAGCGCCAGGCTAATTGCTGCGACTTCGATTATGCCAATTTATTCGTTTTCAGAGAATAATGAAAATACGAAAATTTCAAAATCAAGTGTTAAAACAAGGCTCGCGATTGTAGGAACAGGTTCACGCGGGTCAACAACCTGGGGTAAACCTGTTGTAGATGCTTATCCCGATCGGGTTGAAATGGTGGCTTTGTGCGATATTAATATTAAACGTGCCGAAGCGGCCAATAAAATTATAGGAGCCAATTCGAAATTGTATGATGCTAAAGATTTTGACCGGATGATACTGGAAACAAAGCCTGATATAGTGATAGTTACAACTACCGACGGTTTCCATGAAAAGTACATTATTCGGGCAATGGAACTAGGGTGCGATGTGATCTCCGAAAAGCCTATTGCTATTGAAGCCGATCAATGCCAGCGCATTGCCGAAGCTGAAGTTCGAACGGGGCGTAAAATCATCGTTGGATTTAACGACCGCCATACAATTAACTCTATGGAAACCAAGAGAATATTAATGTCGGGAGAATTGGGGAAAATCCTTGCTGTCGATTTCCATGAATACCTCGATGTTTCGCATGGAGCCGAATATTACAGAAGATGGCATGGTAAAAGAAGATATTCAGGCACTCTGTTGTTGCACAAAGCATCGCACCATTTCGATGTTGTCAATTGGTTTGTTGATGCCGATCCTGTTGATGTACATGCAATAGGGAAGTTGTCGTATTACGGCCATAACAATCCGTTCAGAGGGCGTAATTGCCGCACCTGCCAGTGTACAGCCAGGTGCCCGTATTACTGGGATATGACCAAAGACCAGGAGGCTATGGCGTTGTATGGCAACTGCGAGGATATTGATGGCTATTACCGTGATGGCTGCTTGTGGGACAACGAGATCGATATTTACGATACCAGTTCGGTTCATGTTAATTACGAAAATGGGACACAACTTACCTACAGTATGCATACTTTCCTGCCGTATGAAGGACAATACATCTGTTTTTCATGTGAGAATGGACGGCTCGATATCCGAATAAATGGCCGTCAGGCATGGAATGCCCCGGATATTGAATTCAGGCTATCAAAAAACAAAGGCGAAAGCAAATATTGGACAATGACTCCGCCAAGCGGTGGTCATGGTGGTTCCGATGCCCATTTAAAAGACTCGATCTTTTTGCCACCACAGCCCGATCCATTGGGGTGTAAGGCCGGAAGCAGGGCTGGGATCATGTCGAGTCTGGTGGGAATTGCTGCCCGACAGTCGATAGAAACCGGGTTGACCGTGAAGATTGCCGACCTGATGAAATTCCCCAATGTTTGGAGAGGATGATAAAAAAATAGTATAGGCGTTTATATGGCACTAAGTTCCAACTTGAATAGCCTCCTGCTTTAGTTGGAGGCTATTGAAAAGGTTTCCTATCCTTGCTGGCATGGGCCGTCAGGCTAAGGGTGATAATTGGGCTAAAGCCCTTGTGAAATGATGATTTTCATGTCCGTTGGCTTTACAGACTGTGTGAAAACGACTGTTAAAAAACTCATAAATAGTTTCAAAAACGAGGTTAAACATTTTGCTATTGTGCTGAATATTAGTATATTCATGTATTATTTTACCTAAAGCAGATGCATTACAAGGAAAAAATATCGAGGGAGCAGATGATGGTTATGTCCTATGAGACCATGATTTCGCCGGACAATTCAGTTCGTCTGATAGATTTGGTATGCAAGAAATTTTTCAAAGACCATCCTTTTAACGACCAATGGAAGGGCAATAAAAACACGGGAAGGAAAAGCTACCCAGCCGATTCGATGTTAAAATTGCTTGTTTACGGCTATTTCAACGGGATAGCAAGCAGCCGCAAACTGGAACGGGAAACCTACCGAAATACAGAAATGATCTGGTTGATGGAAGGGCTTGAACCCGATCATTGGACAATTTGTGATTTTCGCCGGGAAAGCGAAACGATCATGAAAGACTTTCTGAAATACTTCCGCAAGTTTTTGCTTGACACCAATTTTGCAACGCCAAACAATGTTGTCTTCGATGGGACTAAAGTAAAAGCCTATGCAAGAAGGGAAATGCTTACCACAGAAAGCATAAAGGGAAAACTTGAGCATATAGACAAATCGCTTTCGGAGTACCTCTCAAAACTTGAAGACAACGATAGCCATGATGATGAAATGGAATCGGCCAGAACAGAGATCAGGGAACTGAAAGAAAAAATACAAAAACTCGAATTGGCCAAATCAAAACTGGAACAAGCCGCACAGGCAATTAAAGACAGCAAAAGAAAATATTACGCACCCAACGACAGGGAAGCCGTAATGGTAAAAGGGCGGGAAGGCAAATTTCCGGGGTACAATGTGCAGGTTGGCGTAGAAACCAAAGGCCATTTTATCCTGACAGACCGTGTAACAACAGATGCCAACGACATACAGCAATTAGAAGAATCTTTGGATTCTGTTACAGAACAGACAGGGATTTCCCCCACAAAAGTATTGGCAGACAAAGGATATAGCAATACAACCCAGATACTTGATATCGAAAAGGACGGAACGGTACAATGCTATATTCCACTGGCTGAAACCAAACGAGATAAATCAGAAAAAGAAGGTATTTGTTTTGTTTACGACAAAAATAGCGACACCTATACATGCAGTCAAGGGAAGGAACTCGTGTTGTTTATTAAAAATATACAGCACAGCGCTGCATTCTACAACGTTTATAAATGCCACGAATGCCAAGGGTGTGAAGTGCATGCCAAATGTACAAAATCCAAGACAGGGAGGACTTTGAAACGCAATGTTGATCAACAGCGCATTGACCAGTACAAAGAAAAAATGGAGAGTGCATTCGCCAGGCAACAGGTCAGGGAACGCAAACAGGTAGTGGAACACCCATTTGGTACGATCAAAATGCTGATGGGGAAGTTTAACCTACTCTTGAAAGGAAAAACAAAGGCTCAGATAGAGCTCGACTATTACACCGCCGCTTATAACCTGAAGCGGCTGATCGGTTGCGCCCCAATGTCAGAGCTGATTATTAAAATGAGGAAATATCAGTTGGCGATGGCATGAAAAGTGAGTTAAAACTCACTTTTTGCCCCCTCCAAAATACAAAAATACAGAAAATAGCACATTGAAAATAAAAATTTGTAAAATGCTAAAATCCCCAATGGATGAAAACATGAAAAGCGAAAAAATTCAATTTGGAATTAAATTGCAATTTTCACACAGTCTGTTTAGCCAACGGATATGAAGAAATAAACAAGTTGGGCTTTAGCCAAAAATATTTTAGTTTGCCGCAGCCCCTAGAAACGTTTAGAACCAAAATAAGACCTAATAGTATATGATGAGAACATTCTTTCTTACGATTGGCACAGTTCTTTTATTTAGCATTCTTGCCTTTGCCGATGATCACCTGAAATCCTCAAATAAAGAACCTAAACTCCTGTTGGGAGTCGATCAAAAATCGGATGGTACAACGTTCCCCGGCGATATCGAATGCTCGCCACGGCCAGTTTACCGCTACCGGAAGGATGGCAAACCCGGAAGGGAAATCAGCATCAGCTTGAGGCATGGGAAAATCGGCAATAAGGCTTGTGTAAAGGTTGTTGCCGGAGGCTTGACCGAAATTACCAATCTTGCCCCCGAAAGTGTTGGCGACTCGGTTTGCAGCGTATTGTTGCCTGCGAATGTTGGTCTAAGCAAGGAAGAAAAAGTAAGTCTTACTTTGATACAAGACAACAAGAAATTTCAGAAAACAGTGATTGTGCCGCCCATGCGCCATTGGAACGTTTACCTATATAATCATTCACATGTTGACATTGGGTACACCAATACTCAGAAGAACATCGAAACACTGCATAAAACCAATATCGTAGAGGGGATTAAACTGGCCGAGGCCACCAAGGATTTTCCCGAAGGGTCGCGCTATTGTTGGAATCCAGAGGTCACCTGGCCTTTGGAACGGCTTTGGCAATCAATGCCCCAGGAACACGAGAATGTATTGAACGCAATCCGCAAAGGCTATTTGTGCGTTGATGCCAGTTACCTGAACATGAACACCAGTGTATGCTCTGACGAAGAAATGTTTCATATATTTAGTTTCAGCCGTAAAATGCAGAAGCTCACCGGAAAGCCGATGGACGTTTTCCAACAGGTTGACATACCGGGCGTTTCGTGGGGATTGGTGCCGGTGATGGCGCAGGAAGGCGTGCGGTACATCATGCTGTGGCCCAACTGTGCGCGTTCGGGCAATGGCCATAAAGATATTGAACCATACCCTTTATGGTGGGTTGCCCCTGACGGTAAATCGAAAGTGCTTTTCTTCCAGCCTGGTATGTACGCCAGCAGCGGTAGCATGGATAAGGGTGGAAAAACCGGACGACCTTGGTTTGGACAGCGCGATCCATCTAAAGTTCCACCGGTTATAAAAACGGGTAGTGCCAATGTCGATTTCACTTCCAGGTTGTCGGAAATGGAGAAGGCAAAATACCCTTACGATTTTCTGGTATTGTCGTGGTCGCTGTGGGATAACTGCCCACTGGATGCCGATGTTCCCGATGCAGTAAAGGCATGGAACGAAAAATATGCCTATCCGCACATAATCATCTCCGGTGGACACCAAATTATGGAAATGATCGAAAAAAAATATGGAAATCAACTTCCGGTGGTAAAGGGTGACTTTACTGAATATTGGACTGATGGACTGGGCACTGCTGCTGGTCTTTCGGCAATGAACCGCAACACAAAAGAAAAACTTACTCAGACTGAAACTCTCTGGTCGATGTTAAACTCCGGGAAACCTGCCCCGCGTGAAGCTTTTGATGAGGCATGGCGCTACGTTTCTCTCGGATCGGAACATACATGGTGTTTCGAAAACCCCTTGGAGTCGTATTTTCAGGATGCAATATGGAAGGTTAAACAGGAATTTTTCCATCAGGCTAAAGACCGAACACAAGATTTGTTTGATGAATCATTGGCTACCGTTACCGACAAATCGAATGGTGCATTGGGCCCTCCTGAAGGTCCTTCTGCTGGTGGGGTTGCGGTTTTTAACACAAATTCGTGGTTACACGGGGGGCTTGTAACACTTGCGAAGTCTGAAAGCATGCCAGGTGATCGTGTTGTTGATGAAAAGGGCAATGAAGTACCTTCGCAAAGGCTCAGTACAGGTGAACTTGTGTTCATTTCTTCTGATGTTCCAGCCCTAGGATCACGTCATTATCGTGTAGAAAAAGGGAAGAGTTCGTTAACCGAAGGATGCAAAATTACAGGTACAACACTTGAAAATAAGCAACTCCGTGTTATCATCGACCCGCTTACCGGAAATATTTCGCAACTCGTTGACCTTGCAACCGGGCGGAATTTTGTTGACATAAACGTAAACGGTGGGCTGAATGCTTTCCGGTGGTTGCCCACGAACCTTACTGTGGGGAAGGCCGATTCGTGCATTGTGGTCACGCCAGTTGAGTCGGGGCCGGTTGTCGTTGAATTGCGCGTGACTTCGAAAGGAGCCGGTTGCCGCTCGGTGTCGCGCTCGGTGCGGCTTATACTGGGCCAGCCTTGGGCCGAAATTAACAATGTCGTTGATAAACTTCCACTTGTCGGGAAGGATGGAATTCATTTCGGTTTTGGCTTCGACATTCCGCAGGGAATAACCCGTGTTGACATTCCCTGGGGCGTGATGGAAATGGACAAGGACCAATGGCCGCAGGGTAATCGTAATTGGATTACATTGCAACGTTGGCTCGATATTTCTAACGACAAGGAAGGAGTAACCTGGTGCTCGTTGGATGCCCCGCTTTTTGAATACGGAAATATGACGGCTAATATTGATATGAAATTTGATAAAGAAAGTTCGTGGCTTACCAAACTCCAACCCAGTTCGACCATCTATTCGTGGGTTATGAATAATCATTGGGAAACCAATTTCCCCCTGACGCAGGATGGTCCGGTCAATTTCCGGTACCGCATTTTGCCTCATGGCAAATATAATGTAATCGATGCTAATAGGTTTGGATTGGAGCAGGCGCAGCCTTTGGTTCATGTTGCAGCCAATATCGACCCTAAAATCAGCCAGTTAGTGGCAACCAATAATGATCATGTTTATGTATCTATTCTAAAACCACTGGAGCACAAAAATGAAATGCTTCTCCGTCTTCGTTCTCTTTCCGACAAGGCTGAAAGCGTAAAAATTACGTTTCCAGGAAGAGTAACCGAATCAATTTGTATTTGTTCAGTAGGAGAGGAGCCTGGAACTCAGGTTACCGGAGCCGTTACTATGCTTCCTTACGGAATTTCAACCTTTCGCGTAAAATTTAGATCAGAGAATTAACATGCTTTAAATTATAAATAGTCTGATAATCAAATAATAGTAAAACCAACTAATCATGAAAAAAACCGTTATTCTTCTGTCATTTATTGTTGTTCTAACAGCGGCTCTATATGCCAGCTTATCTAAAAACGAACCTGATAAGTTAATACCTTTTAAAACCCTTAATCCTCCGGCAGATATAACCCCGGCTAAAACAAATTACGACAATGGCTGGCATAGTCCTCCCAAACAACGAACGGCTAAAGAACAAGCGCAACTGGAGAAAAGACTTGACTGGTTTCATAAAGCGAAGTATGGCCTGTTCTTCCACTTTGTGGCTCCGGAACAGAATTGCACGATTCAGGATTGGAATAAGATTGTTGATGCGGTTGACGTGGAGAAATTTGCTGACCAGGTGAAGGAAACCGGCGCCGGATACATCGTACTTACTATTGGGCAGGATCAGTTATACTCTTGCGCCCCAAACCCCGTGTTGGAAAAGTTATGGGAAATGAAGCCGGGGTCGTATATTTCGAAACGGGATTTACCGGCAGAACTTTATAAAGCCCTCCATAAACGGGGAATTTATCTCATGTTTTACATTGCGGCGCATACCCAATACCGGTTGCCTAATCCGCCCAGTTTTACAAAAAAGACCGATCAATACGAAAATTGGCTGAAAGTGGTTCAATGGTACAGCGACTATTACGGGAAACGTTTCTCAGGTTGGTGGATCGACGGGCTGGATAAAGATTTGACAGTCAATTACAGAGACCGGATGCACGAAGCAATTAAACATGGCAATCCCGATGCAATTACAGCCAGTGGCAATTATGGCGCTTCCGAGTTTACTCACGGGCATTGCGACGGCGACTGGGAAATACAGCAGAAATACCGCAAACCTTATTATGGACGGTGGGACCCCACTTATAAAATTCAATGGCATGCTTTGCAATATCTGGGCACTACCTGGGGAAAACGCGATGTGGTGCATACTACAAAGTCGGTTGTGGATTATGCCTCCGACGTTATTAAAGGTGGTGGCGTTTTGACGTTTGAGGTGGGTACATTTGTTGAAGAAAATGGAAAACGGACTGGCACATTGCTCAATATTTCCGAAGGACAGATGAAACAACTAATTGCGGTGAGAGATGCCGTAAAAAATATTAAACCCTCGGATGGTTCTGGAAACTAAACTGAATAGACTGGGAAACTATTACGTATTGACACCATAATTTACGGTTTTCTGATTGATTATAACGTAACCTAAATTCAATATGCCTTTAAATTTTTCAATCCTCACTTTTCTATTTCTATTCATTTCGGGATATGGCGCAGCTAAACATGTTGATTTATATGATCTTACTTGCGAAAATCTGAAAAATCCGGCTGGAATTAACACGACTACACCTCGCTTTAGTTGGAAAATAAAAAGTGATAAAAACGGAACGGAACAGAAGTCATTTCAACTATTGGTAGCAACTAATCCATCGTTACTTGGGAGAGATGATGCTGATCTGTGGAATTCAGGAAAGATAAGGGCTTCATCCAGTGTATTAGTTCCTTATCAGGGGAAAACACTTAATTCCGGGATAGCTGCATTTTGGAAAGTACGGATTTGGGATGAGTCAGGAAAGGCTTCCGATTGGAGCCCTGTTTCTAACTTCAGTATTGGATTATTAAATAATGACGATTGGCAGGCATCGTATATCCGCTTCCCGTCTGATGCCGGATTTGATGATTGTCCCCAGCTTAAAAAGTCGTTTTATTACGACAAAACAGGCCGGTTATTTCTTCACGTCAATTCGCTGGGTTACCATGAAGTATATCTGAATGGAGAAAAAGTTGGTGAGGGCATTCTTTCTCCGGCGGTAACCCAATTCGAGAAACGGACCAGGGCTGTTACTTACGATTTGACTGCCTTAGCTAAAAAAGGGATGAATAGCCTGATCATTTGGCTTGGAGCTGGTTGGTTCCGCGAAGAAATGCCTGGTTTCTCAAAATATGGACCTTTGGTGAAAGCTCAGCTTGAGCAGGTAAATTCACAAGGGCGTCAGGTAATCGTGGTTACAGATTCTTCGTGGTTAGGCCGAAGTACTGAATACAGTCGGGTTACAGAATGGAGATCGGGCAATTATGGTGGCGATAAAGTGAATGCCCGTTTACGAACAACCGATTTTTCCGGGAAAATATATGATAATGGAAACTGGCAGCCTGTTTCTCAGACCACAGTTTCAAACCATCAGGTTAGTTCACAAATGGTTGAATTAAATGTAATTACAGATCGGATAAAACCACTTGTTGTACGTTCACTTGGCGATAAAGCGTATTTGGTTGACATGGGAAAAGACCTGACTGGCTGGTTTGAAATCCGTTTCCCAAAACTTGAACCATTGCAGGAAGTTACCATTGAATATTGTGATGCACTTGACGAGAAAGGCGAGTTTATCAATCAGAAACAGGTTGATAAATATTTGGCAATTGGTGTAGGAAAGGAGTGGTTCAGAAATAAGTTTGGTTATCATGCATTCAGGTATATCAAAATTTCGAATTTACCTGAGGCACCTGCAATTGATTCGATGAATGCTTTTTTGATCCATACAGGTTACGGTCTTGCTTCGGGGTTCGATTGTTCCGATCAGGATTTGAATAAGATACACAACATGATTTTTCGTACCCTGCGGTGTTTAAGTCTGGGCGGTTATCTGGTCGATTGTCCCCATCTGGAACGATTAGGTTATGGTGGCGATGGGAATGCTTCAACAGAAACCGCACAAACTCTGTTTGACATTAATCCTTTGTATGATAATTGGTTACAAATATGGGCCGATTGTATTCGAGAGAATGGAGATATGCCTCATACTGCACCAAATCCCTGGTCGGCTGGTGGCGGCCCATATTGGTGTGGTTTTATCATAACTGCTTCCTGGAAAACATACCTGAATTACGGAGATTCTTCGGTTCTTCAGAAATATTACCCGGTGATGCAAAAATGGCTGGGATTTGTTGCCCAATATATGACCGACGGGTTACTCCGCCCCTGGCCCGAAACTGATTACAGGGGGTGGTATCTGGGCGACTGGGCCAGTCCGTTTGGTGTTGACCAAACAGCCGGGAAATCAATCGACTTGGTAAATAATTGTTTTATTGCGGTTTGTTACGATAGGATGCAGAAAATTGCCACTATTCTAGGATTAAATGCCGATGCCAACAACTATGCGAATAAAAAAGAGCAATTGCAAAAAAGGATACATCAGGAGTTTTACAATCCAACAGACAACACTTATGGTACCGCTACTCAAATCGATCTTACATTTCCTCTGTTGGCTGGTGTTGTTCCTCCTGAATTGAAAAATGCCGTGGCCGAACGTCTGGTACATGAAATAAAAGATAACCGTAACGGTCATTTTGCCTGTGGATTGGTTGGAATACCTGTTTTTACCGAATGGGCCACCGTGAACCATGCCAATGACCTTATGTATTCGATGCTAAAAAAGAAGGGATATCCCGGATATATGTACATGATTGACAATGGAGCGACGACTACCTGGGAACATTGGAATGGTGAGCGAAGCCGTATTCATAATTGCTATAACGGAATTGGCTCATGGTTTTATCAGGCACTTGCAGGTATTCGTCCTGTCGAAAATGTTCCTGCATATCAGCAGGTCTTGATTCTGCCTCAAATACCAGCAGGAGTTACCTGGACTAAAGCATTCAAGGAAACCCCTTATGGTAAGCTCGTGGTAAACTGGGAATTAAAGGATAAAAAACTTAACATGGAACTTGAAATACCGGTGGGAATTGAGGCCAGGGTACCTATCCAATCGTTGGATGGAAAATGCTTGATTAATGGTAAGAATTTTATTCCTGATAACGGTAAATCAGCCTCCGTAAGCCTGAAAAGCGGGAAGTATCGCATTAATTATGATTATATCCAAAATCCAAATGGCAAATAAAATATTCCTGCTTCTGAAAATTAGGTGGATACGAAGCCGATGGTTTGCTTTTGTTTGGTTTACGTTTATTTTTTCAGGTTTCGTAAATGCACAAAGTTCTGATTCATATAAGGTGTTTGATGAAAAATCGGACACACTTCAGAATACCTATTTTTTAAATCGGTTAAATAACCAGTTTAATCTTCGCCGGGCCGAATTGCAAAAGGCTTTAAAATCGAAAAAAAAATTATTGAAAAGGCAGGAAGCTATCAGAAAGTGGTACTCCGAAAAAGTAGGCCAACTTCCACCCAAAACGCAATTGAACCCTGCATTCTCCGATAAAGTGGAAATGGGAACATATACCATCCAAAAAGTGGCTTTCGAAAGCAAGCCCAATCATCATGTTACTGGTTTATTCTACGTGCCAACTGTTGGGCAAAGACCTTTTCCGGCAGTATATATTCCGTGTGGACATACTAAAGTTGCCAAAGCCAACGAAGATTATCAAAAAGCAGCCCGCTTGTTTGCCCTGAACGGATTTGTCGTGTTACAGGCCGACCCGATTTGCCAGGGCGAACGCTTTCAATACCTCAATGAAAACGGAAATCCGGTAACCCGCGAAGGCACGTATATGCACGAACAGCTTGGACATGCCTTGCTTTTAACCGGAAAGAATACCTTGATTGAAGAATTGGAAGACAACATTCGCTGCCTCGATTTTTTGGAGCAGCAACCATGTGTCGATCGAAATAAGCTGGCGGTTGCAGGTCATTCGGGCGGAGGAACACAAACAACTTACCTTACCGCATTTGACCGCAGGGTTAAAGCATCGACTCCGGTGTGTTACATTGCTACTTCCGAAAATAAACTAAATACCATTGGCTCGCAGGACGGTTGTCAGCAGTTATGGGGCGAGGGCAAGGCCGGAGTTGAGGAACAAGACTTTTTATTTATGGCAGCTCCAACGCCAGTTCGTATCCTGGCTACAGAAGAGGATTTCTTTTCGATAAAAGGAGCTCGTCTGGCTTATAACGATTTAAAAGCAATGTATTCGGTTTTGAACATTCCGGAAAAAGCAGATATGGTTTCGTGCCCGGGAGAACATGGGTGGCACAAGCCGTTGCGCGAGGCTTCGGTGCAATGGATGAAACGATGGCTGCAAAACGATTCGTCTTCGGTTGCAGAGCCTGATCAAATTGGCTACTTCGAAGATATAAAACAGGTTAACGTTTGTCCGACAGGTCAGGTTATGACTTCTTTCCCGGGTGAAAAATCGGTATCCGATTTTACCCGCGAGCGTGTTAAAAAATGCGCCCAAAATCGTAAAGAATTTCAGGGAAAGCACTCGTTGGCTGAACGAATAACGATGATTAAACAGCTTGTTGGTTATGAAGAGCCTGGTGGAAAAGTAAAAGTCGAATATATGGGCTCTGTTAAACATTCAACTTTTAGTGTTGAGAAATTGTTGATCAGGCGGGACGACAAAACAGCTTTTGCTTTACCTGCGCTTTTATATACTCCTGAGAAGAAGAAAGATCGGTACCCGGCAACCATCATTGTTAGCCAGTATGGTAAAAACGATTCGCTTACCCAGTCGGTTATTACCGAAGAGTTGCAGAAAGGAGCAATGGTTTTGGCCGTTGATGTTTGTAATACCGGTGAATTGAAGGATAACCGGAAGATTGACTCCAATAATTGCGAGTTTTGGATTGCCAAATTACCTCTTTTTGAAGGGAAAACGCTTCTGGCTTATCGTGCCGAAGATATTCTCCTGGCTGCCGATTATCTGAAAAAACTAGAGGCGACCGATCCTGAAAATATAAGTCTCGTATCGATTGGTTTCACCGGACCAGCAGCTTTACATGCCGGTGTTTTTGATCCTCTTTTCAGTAATATTAAACTTATTGGAACCATAGATACGTGGGAAGATGTAGCCAATGCAAACCATTCGAAAGACCAGCTCGGTAATGTTGTACCTGATGCTTTGAATTATTACGATTTGCCCGATTTAATGCGGCTGATGCCCCGAACTTCGGTGGACATGGTCTCTCCGGCTGATGCTGAAGGGAAAAATATAGAATACTGATTGTCAGTCGATGCGTGGTTCCTGCTGACCAAAGAGATGTTTCGAACTGCAAAGACTGGAAAAACACCAGGGAGATATTCGGTACGCTTCAACCACACGAATGTGTCGTGTACCGCATGAAAGATACATACAACTAATATCTAATCTATGAAAATAACAGCAACAATTATTTTACTGGTTCTGGGAATCTCTCAGATAGTTTTTTCTCAAGTGAAACCATCAATGGCAAATCAGCATGAACTGGCTTTCTCCGGGGAAATAGCTCAAAATTTATTTGGCACAAAAAGGGAGAAAGGAGTTATTATACAGATTGAACAGGAATGGGAACATTTTCGGCTCAAAAAATCATTTCTAAACCAGCAAATTTGCATTGGAGCGAAAAAGTATGAACATGGAGTCGGTGTCCACGCCCGAAGTTCGTTGCTGGTACAATTGCCCAAAGCTGCTACTCGGTTTTGTGCTGAAGTTGGGCTAGACAACAATGATTTAACCCGTGCCAACGCAAAATCCAAAGTAATTTTCAGTATCGAGGCGAAAGGTAAAGTGATATGGGAATCAAAGCCTTTGGGATTAGGCGATCAGCCCCAAACAGTTGATATTCTGCTGGACCGGCTAACCGAATTTTACCTGAAAGTCAGAAATTCTGAAGGTAGTGTCAGGTATTGTCATTCCGATTGGGCCAATGCCGCTGTTTTCTATGCAAAAAATGAAAAGGAATGGCTTGATGAATTTGATGATAAGGAATTGTTTATCAATGAACTTCCATTGTCATTTGTACTTGATGGCCAATCTTCCCGTAACTTTTTAAGCCAGTGGAGTTCAAGTTCCACTGATAGCGTTTTGACTGATCGTATCATTCACAAAATAAAATGGACTAAACCTGACGGGACTTTTGAAGTGAAATGTCTCCTGACTGAATTTGCGAACCATCCGGCAGTTGAATGGCGGTTGTATTTCAAAAATTCGGGATCGAAAAACAGTCCTGTTCTCGAAAACGTGTATCCGCTGGATGTCACTGTGAACGAGGTGTCAAAGTTCTATTCCGATAAATCGGCGACCCCGGCTATTATTCATTGCAATAAGGGGAGCGACAACTCCCGGTATGATTTTATGCCCATCACCGAAACGTTGGATTTGAATAAGGAAGTTAAACTTAATTCGAGTCCCGGACTGGGCCGCTCAAGCATGACATATCTGCCGTTTTGGAATTTCGAATTTCATGGACTTGGCCTGGTTACAGCTATCGGCTGGTCGGGCGACTGGAAAGCTGAATTTTCATATCCATCCCGGTATAAAACTGTTATGAAAGCCGGGATGGCAAATATGAAATTGTTTCTGAAACCGGGAGAGGAAATTAGCTCTCCTTCAATATGTTTGCTATACTGGGAAGGGAAAGAACCATTGAAAGGCAATAACCTTTTCAGGAGATATATGCGTGATGTAGTTTCGCCGAAGTGGAATGGCAATGATCCAATTACCTATGCCATGAGTGGCGGTTCTTCGGCTCTCGAAACAGTTAGCGAGAAGAACCAGTTGGATTATATCCGGAAAATTGCCGGAACAGGGGCCAACATCTATTGGCTCGATGCTGGCTGGTATGCCGGTCCCGAAGGTGGCAAATGGTCTGAAGGACGGGGCAATTGGTTTCCCGATCCCAAGAAATTTCCGAACGGAATGAAAGTACTGGGAGATGAAGCCCATAAAAATGGATTAAAATTTCTTCTTTGGTTTGATCCCGAATGTGTAAATACAAACACCAAAATTGCACAAAATCATCCGGAATGGATTCTTCGGAAGAATGATCAGGAAAGTGGCCTTTTCAATTTGGGTAACCCCGACGCACTTAAATTTATAACCGATTTGATTTCAACGGAATTGAAGGATTGGAATGTTGATGTTTATCGAAATGATTTCAATATGGATCCGGGGCCAAGGTGGAGATTGGGCGAGGAGCCCGGAAGGACTGGCATGGTTGAAATCAGGTATGTTGAGGGACTTTACAAATTCTGGGACGAATTATTGCGAAGGAAACCTGAATTGCTGATCGACAACTGTGCATCGGGTGGGCGCCGGATCGATTACGAGACCTGTAAGCGCTCGGTTCCGCTGTGGCGGTCTGATTACAATTGCGAAGTTTATCCCGATGTTTACGAGGCTACGCAAAACCAAACCTATGGGTTAGGTTCATATCTTCCTTTCAGTTCGGTCGGACAGGGAATGACCTTTAATAAATACAAAGACCGGAGTCTAACATCTTGTTCTACAGTGCTATCAATCGGAACGGCAAAACCCGATGAGTTGACCAATGTACCATTTGATCAGGTAAAACAGGTTTGGGACGAATTAAAGTCGTACAGTTACCTCATGAGCTACGACTTTTATCCGCTTACCGATTTTAGCCAGAAAGATAATTCAACGATGATTTTACAATACGATTGCCCGGAAAAAGGGGAGGGGTGCGTTGTTTGTTTTCGGCGGGCAAATTCGCCGCTTTCAGAAGCCGAACTTTTTCTCAAAGCAATTGATCCTCAATCATCTTATAAGATTATTGATATTGATTCGGGAATTGAAAAAATCGTAAAAGGGGAAGAGCTTGTTAATTTATCCGTTAAGTTGAATCGACTGGAGTCGAAGATAATTAAGTATCTTAAAATTAAATGATTACCATGAAATATCTTTCTTTTCTCTTGTATATTTTGGCGTTTTCTGTTTTATTTTATCCTGAATTGAATGCACAGGTGAAAGTCGAAATGAAACAATCTGCCGTACTGGAACCTGCGGCAGATGCTTCCTATTCATTGCAAGGTTATTTGCGCAAACGGATTGACAAGTCAATAAAAAATTACCTGTTGGAAATACCCGAATCCAGTCCGGCCATATTGCAGGTTTTGCGTGACCGTGACCGGGTTCCCGAGCGCAAACCTCTGATGCCCTGGTCTGGTGAATTTGCCGGGAAATACCTTACAGGGGCTGAACTTACCTGGAGATTAACACATGATAAAGAACTGAGAAAAACCATCGACCAGTTCGTGAAGGATTTTATATTGTGCCAGATGCCCGACGGATATTTAGGCCCTTTCCCGAAAGAAAAACGGCTGACAGGCAAAAACTGGGATGTTTGGGGCCACTATCATTCCATGTTGGGATTGATGCTTTATTACGAAGATACAAGGTATGAACCAGCATTAAAAGCCTGTGAAAAAGCGGCTAACCTAATATGTGAAACTTTTGGTCCGGGCAAACCAACACTTACCTGCGATGGGGAAGGCGGCCAAATGAATATGGCAGTTTGCCATGGACTGGTTCTTCTTTACAAAAAAAACGGGGATAAAAAATATCTGGACCTGGCTCAATACATTGTCGATGAAGCCTGGAACGAAGAGGGAGCCGGAAAATACCTTAAATCGGTTTTGGAAGGAAAATCGATAATCGAATTTCCACGGCATCGTTGGGAGGCAATTCACGACTGGCAGGCGCTTGGCGAATTGTACCAGTTAACCGGTGACAAGAAATACCTGACTGCGATGGAAAAAATCTGGCACTTTGGCGTTGAAGGCGACCGTCACAATTCAGGAGGGATTACCTCTGGCGAAGGGTTTACGGGTTCGCCTTACGATACAAAAGCCATTGAAACCTGTTGTACGGTTGCCTGGATTGCTTTCGCTGTTGATTTGCTCCGGTTAACAGGTGACTCTAGGGTTGCAGATGAAATTGAATGGAGCACTTTGAACAGTGCTTTGGGGGCAATTCCATATAGCGGAAGAACATGCGCCTATAATGTGCCAATGGACGGTACTCGTTTGTTTGGTACCGAATTGCATTGGCAATCGCCAATGGCAGGTCCCGATCTGAATTGTTGTGCTGTAAATGCCTATCGTCCGCTGGGCACGATTTCACAATGGGCTGTTATGCAATCTGCCGAAGGTCCGGTGATTAATTTCTATGGCGAAAGTAACTTTTCCGAAAAGTTACCATCAGGCAACCAGTTAACGCTAACCCAGAAAACCGAATATCCGGCAGACGGTTCGGTCAATATCACATTATCACTTAAAAAGGCTGAAAAATTTACATTAAAACTGCGGATTCCTTTTTGGTCAGCGAATACCGGAATAAAAATAGATGGGAAACCTATTTCTGAAAAACCTGTGCCAGGAGAATACCTTGCGCTTAACCGAAACTGGAAACCGGGCGCTAAAATAGAACTTACACTTGATTTTAGTTTGCGTTACTGGAATGGACAAAAAGATTTTGCCGGAAAGGTATCGGTATTCAGAGGCCCGCTGTTACTGACTTACGATGCCCGTTACAATGATTTTGATGCTGACCGGATACCTCAGCTTGATACCCGGTCGCTTGAGTTTGAACGGCTGAAGTATGACGGTGCAATCGAACCCTGGGTATTTGGTGCTTTAAAAGACAAATCTGGCGCAAAAATCAATGTCTGCGATTTTTCGAGTGCCGGTCAAACCGGAAATGCATATTATTCATGGTTGCCATTCACCCGGTAGACGAGCGTTATCGTTTTATTTACAGACGTTGTAAGCGGCCAAGTTCTATAAACTTTTTATGTCGTATGTATTGCCTTAAGTTTTGATATACTAAACATATATGAATAAAATTATTAATCTAAAAAATCGTTTGTTGGTAATTTCTTTGGTAATTCTTAGTTGTTCAAGTTCTGTGTTTTCGCAGATACGCATTGATGGATTGCATTATCAAACGGGGAAACCGGTTCTTGTTGAAGTTCAAAATGGAAAAATCAGTAAGATTCAATCTGTCGATAAACTTTCGGATGAAAAAAACCAGGTTTATATTGCACCGGGACTGATTGATAATCAGGTAAACGGGTTTGCCGGAGTTTCTTTTAATTACACCAAAGGTGAATTAAACAAAGAGGGTATTCGAAAAATTACCAGCGAACTTTGGAAAAAAGGAGTAACTACTTATTTCCCAACGCTAACCTCAAATAGTAACGAGGTAATGACCACCATTCTGAAAACGTTGGCAAGCGAACAAAACGATGATTTTCTACATGGCTCAATTCCGGGTTATCATCTCGAAGGACCGTATTTGTCGCCTATAGACGGATACCGTGGAGCTCATCCGCTAAAATGTGTACGTAAGCCCGATTGGAATGAATTTATTCAGTTATATGAAGCATCCGGCAAGAAAGTCTTGACTGTAACTGTTGCTCCTGAATTGGAAGGAGCGATGGACTTTATCCGCAAATGTACCGAATTGGGTATTGTTGTTGCACTTGGGCACCACAATGCATCGGAAAATATTGTTAATGATGCGGTTTTGAATGGCGCCAAAACTTGTACCCATTTGGGCAACGGTTGTGCCAATATGATTAACCGGCACGAAAATCCACTCTGGCCGCAATTGGCAAACAATCAGTTAATGATCAGCATTATTTGCGATGGGTTTCATTTGAGAGATGAAGAGATTGCGACTTTTTATAGAGTAAAAGGACCTGAAAAAACAATTATAACTTCGGATGTAACCAAGTTTGCCACTCTGCCGCCGGGGCAATACATCAGCGAAGACGGTGAAGCTTTAGAACTGACAAGCGAGGGAATGTTGCGTTACCCCGCCCAGAATGTTTTATTCGGATCGGTGCTTCCGATTTCGCGCGGAGTCGTTCATATCATGGAAGTTACGGGTTGTACTCTGGGCGAAGCTATCCGAATGGCCAGTACTAATCCGGCAGAGTTATACCATTTAACCGATCGTGGAAAACTTGAACCTGGCAAACGGGCCGACATTATTCTTTTTACAATAGGCAAACGTGAATTAAAAATTCAGAAAACATTCGTGGCCGGACAATTGGTTTACGATGCTACAAAAAACTAATTAAACACAACTACGTCCATGAATGTAACATTTACAAAGACTGGCCATTATCGTTATCGTATTCTGGCCCTGGTTTTTATGGCCACAACCATAAATTATTTCGACCGGAGTATTGTTGGTGTGATGGCGCCAACATTGCAAAAATTATTCGATTGGTCGAATAAGGACTATGCTGCCATTATGATCTCATTTAAAGTTGCCTACGGTGTGGGATTGCTCTTTATGGGTGGACTAATTGACCGGTTGGGAACGAAGTATGGCTACACAATATCAATAGCAATCTGGAGCTTTTTTGGTGTTTTACATGCTGCCATCAGGCCTGCATTTAGCCTGGTTGGATTTATTGTTGCCCGATTTGGCCTGGGAATAGGCGAATCCGGAAACTTTCCGGCTGCCATAAAAACGGTAGCCGAATGGTTTCCGAAGAAAGACCGGGCTTTTGCTACAGGTATATTTGATGCGTCAACGAGTGTAGGCGCTATTCTTGCCCCGTTTATTGTTGGCGCCATTGTTACGGTAGAGGGCGATAACTGGCAGGTGCCTTTTCTATTTACCGGAATCCTAAGTACGATATGGGTATTTTTGTGGCTAAAAACTTACAAAAAGCCAGAAGAGCATCCAAAATTGTCAAAAGCAGAGTTGGAATACATCAACAGCGATTCGGATGAAGAGACCATCCAACGAATCTCGTGGCTAAAGCTACTGCCGAAACGCGAAACCTGGGCTTTCTCGCTGACTACTTTAACCGATGGGGTTTGGTGGTTCTATTTGTTTTGGGGCGCTAAATTTCTGGCCGAGCAGTTCGGTGTTGATATTAGCAACATCGGATTGCCATTTCTTGTCATCTTTCTGATGGCCGATGCCGGCAGCCTGTTGGGTGGATACGCCTCAGGGTCACTGATAAAGAGAGGCTGGTCGATCAACAGAGCCCGTAAAATAACCATGTTGGTATGTGCCATTCTTATTTTACCCGTATCCTTTGTCCCGGTGCTTACCAGCAAATGGCTCGCTGTTTTTCTGATTGGGCTTGCTGCTGCCGGTCATCAGTCATGGTCAATCAATGGCTATACTTTAGTTCCCGATGTTTTTCCCAAAAAGGCCATTGCTTCAGTAATCGGGATTGGAAAAATGATAGGGGTGGCCGTTGCCATACTGGCTGATATTGCTTTGGGCGCAGTTCTGGATAAGGCAAACAATTCGGGCTACTTCTGGGCATTTATCATTGCCGGAATGTCGTATCTGTGCATTTTAGGGTTTGTCCATTTGCTGATGCCAAAAATGACTCCACTCGACGATAACCTGGAGTATGTGACAAGTCAAAAAAAATAAGTAAAAAGACAAAAGTGTTGCACGTTTCGGTTTGCAGAGAACATGCGAACAACTTAACCTGCAATTTATAACAATAAAATATTATGGAAATTATTATCTCATCAACCAAACACGAATTAGGTAAAAAGGCTGCCAGTGCCGGCGCCGACCTGATTCGTAAAGCGATTGCCAAAAATGGCAAGGCCAATATTATTGTCGCAACCGGAGCTTCACAGTTCGAAATGCTGGCCGAGCTAATCAAAGAAAACATCGACTGGAGCGTGGTTACTGCATTCCATTTAGATGAATACATTGGCATTTCAGATACACATCCGGCTTCGTTCCGCAAATACCTCAAAGAACGCTTTGCTGATAAGGTTAGCCTGAAAGAGTTTAATTATGTGGACGGAAGTACCGATGCTGTAGCTGAATGTATCCGCCTGGGTAAATTAATCGGCAAACACCCGATTGATGTGGCTTTTGTAGGTATTGGAGAAAACAGCCATTTGGCATTTAATGATCCTCCTGCTGATTTTGAGACCGACGAAGCCTATTTGGTAGTCAATCTGGATGAAGATTGTCGACGCCAGCAATTGGGTGAAGGATGGTTCCCAACACTTGATGATGTTCCGAAGCAGGCTATCAGCATGTCGATTAAGCAAATTATGAAATCGGGTGCAATCATTTGCAGTGTTCCTGATGGGCGAAAAGCTACAGCAGTATACAATACTGTCAATAGCGAAATCAGTCCGCAATGTCCGGCGAGTATCATGCGTAACCATCCGCTGACCTTGCTCTTTCTGGACAACGATTCTGCTTCGAAATTGTAACTTACAGAACGCTGCTTTCCATTTCTTTCAGTATGAATTCATTCAGGAAAAAATAATTAAAACAATGATTTTATGACGGAAAATATTCTTGTATTTATTGTTCTGTTTACCTTTTTCACCGTTTCAGAAAATGTTACGGACAAAAATAAGGGTCAGTCTGCTTTTCCTGATGAAATAGTCAATTTCTCTTCCTATGCTAAAAATCCGGTATTTACCGGTTCCGGAACAAATACCTGGGACGAAAGAATCAGGGAAAGAGGTTTTATACTGAAGGAAGATGGAATGTACTATTTATGGTACACAGGTTACCGGAATCAACATGGTGAAGATACCGAAAGTCATCTTGGGCTTGCAACTTCTCCCGACGGCCTGAACTGGACAAAATATAAAGCGAATCCGATTTTTGATTCGGGAATGGTTGAGGATATGTGCGTGGTTAAGTCGAATGGAGTATATTATATGTTTGCTGAAGGAAAGGAAGACCAGGCCCATTTACTCACCTCAACCGACCGTATTCACTGGAAAGAAAATGGCCGGTTGGATATTAGGTACACCAATGGCAAGCCTCTTTCGGCAGGGCCTTATGGTACTCCAACTGTTTGGCTCGAAAATGGGAAATGGTATCTTTTTTATGAACGGGGCGATCTTGGAATATGGCTGGCAACATCAACCGATTTAAAAATATGGACGAATGTGCAGGATGATCCGGTTTTAGCCCTGGGACCTGAAATGTATGATAAATACGCTGTTGCAGTTGACCAAATTATCAGGTATAAAGGTAGTTATTACGCCTACTATCATGCTACCGAATACAAAGATTGGCACGAATGGACAACTTGTGTCGCAAAATCAGACGACCTCGTTCATTGGGAGAAATATTCAAAAAATCCCATTCTTCGCGAAAATAAATCCAGTTCAATCATGGTTTTCGACGGGAAATTGTACCGTTTGTATACCATGCATGCTAATGTTTGTGTTCATTTCCCAAATAAAAATTCTTTAAAATGAAGACTGCTGTTCTATTCATCGTCAACCTATTTCTATGTTATAGTCTTGTTGCTCAAATGTATAAAGACCCATCGCTTTTGGTTGAGAAACGCGTGGCCGATTTAATGGGCCGCATGACACTTGATGAAAAAATTGCCCAATTGGGAATGATTGATGCCGAACTGTATAAAACCGATCCGAATGGATTTGGAGTATGTGAATGTCCCAAAATTGGTGTCGAAGATGTTCTCAAAAGTTCGTATGATACAAAAAAATATGCCAGGGAAAATACCCGTCTCGGAATACCTCCAATCATGTCAGCCGAATGTCTGCATGGATTATTGGCCTACGGAGCAACAATTTTTCCGCAGGCTTTAGCACAGGGAAGTACCTGGAATCCTGGTTTAATTGAGCAAATGGCTCAAATGATTGCTGAAGAATCATCGGCAACAGGAGTCGATCAGGCCTTATCACCACTTTTCGATTTGGCGCGTGAACCACGATACGGACGAATGGAAGAATGTTACAGTGAAGATGCCTTTCTGACCGGAGAGATGGGTGCTGCCTTTGTTCGGGGAATGCAGGGCGATCCGGCTGAAACCCGCTATCGGCTTTCTGACAACAAGGTGATATGCACGGCAAAACACTTTGTTGGCTACAGCAGCCCAATAGCAGGAATCAACGTTGCTCCGGCAGCAATGGGTTTGAGAGAACTTCGTTCATTACACCTTCCTCCATTTGAAAAAGCTGTGAAAGATGCCAATGTATATTCGGTAATGCCCTCGTACAACGAGATTGACGGGATTCCGGCCCACGCCAATAACTTTTTGCTTAACCATGTACTTCGTGATGAATGGGGATTTCAGGGCTATGTATTTGCCGATTACAGTGCAGTCTGGCGGCTGTTTGCCTTGCATAAAGTTGCTGAAACGGTTGCCGATGCCGGTAAAAAAGCGATTATGGCCGGAGTTGACCTTGAAGCTTCGCGCGCTTATGCTTTTACTCACCTGAAATCGTTGGTTGAACAAAATAAACTGGATGTGAAATATATCGATCAGGCGTGCAAACGAATTCTTACAGTCAAATTTAAAGCTGGTCTGTTCGATAAACCTTATCCCGACCTCAGTCTGCTCAAGGAAAAAGTTCATATCAAACCTCATATTGAAATGGCTCAGCGTATTGCCGAAGAATCAGTTATTTTGCTGAAAAATGATAAAAACCTTTTGCCGCTCGATTTAAATAAAATCAAATCACTGGCGGTTATTGGCCCCAATGCCGATCAGGTTCAGTATGGCGATTACTCCTGGACACGCGACAACAGCAGTGGAACAACCATCCTGCAGGGAATTCGTAACTTGTCAGAACATAAACTGAAGATCAATTACGCCAAAGGATGTACGATTTCAGACTATAAAAAGAATGGTTTTGCTGAAGCAGTTCGGGCAGCAGAAAAAAGTGATGCTGTAGTGTTGGTTTTAGGCGAAACAAGTGTTATCCTTTCGGGTATTGGCTGGGGTAAAGGCCCCGGTGAGTCTGAAAATCAGGAACCATTTACCTGCGGCGAGAATTACGATGTTTCAGACCTTAATCCTCAGGGAGTTCAGCGCGAACTGGCACAGGCTATTGTTGCCACCGGGAAGCCTGTTGTTCTGGTTTTGGTGCATGGTCGGTCGTGGAGTATAAATTGGGAAAAGGAGCATATTCCGGCGATTCTGGAGGCCTGGTATCCCGGCGAACGAGGTGGCGATGCCATTGCCAATATTTTATTCGGAAGGGTTAATCCGTCTGGACGCCTGAATGTTACCATACCTCAGTCGGTTGGCCATGTTCCGGTTTATTACGACTATAAACCTTCTGGAAAAGGAGATAGCCGACATCCGGGATCACCTGACAACCCTGGTCGTAATTATGTATTTTCATCGCCTGATCCGTTATTCCCGTTTGGATTTGGGCTTAGTTACACCAGTTTCGAATATTCAAATATGAACGTATCGCGCGAAACTTTTGGTGTGAATGATGAGGTAATCGTTTCGGTTGATGTAAAAAACACAGGTAAAGTTAAAGGTAAAGAAGTTGTTCAGCTATATGTTAATGACGAATACGGCTCTGTAACTACGCCTGTTATGGCTTTAAAGCGATTTGAAAAGATTGAACTTCTTCCTGGCGAATCAAAAACCGTGAGTTTTACCATTACTGCTACCGATTTGGCCCTTTGGGACGAAAATATGCACTTTGTTACCGAACCAGGGAAATTTAAACTGATGTTTGCACGCTCGGCTGAAGATATTGTGGAAAACAAGACGGTAATTTATCAGTAGTGATATGTTCACTTTTAGATGAATAATCCTGAATATAGCTCGCAACCTATGGGAAAAATTCGATATATCTTCTGTTTACTTTTTTCTTGTTTGTACCTGTTTCAAAGCCTTGGCTTTGCAAAAGGTCAATCGGCTGTCAACACATTCGGAAACTCTTCAGATACTACCCTGAACATTGGATCCAGACGCGAACTTTTTGTTGACGATTATTTGATTGGAAAGAGCGAAAATATTCGTCTGGTTATGCATTCTCCGGTTAAGAAAGAAATTGTAATGGTTTACGACAAACCCTGGGAAGGAAGCGGAAGTGACTTCCAGACTATATTTAAGGATGGCGATATTTTTCGCATGTATTATATGGCAGCTCAACTAACCTATGCCGAAGGAACAAAGTTTGGCGGACATCCTGTTTACGCCTGTTACGCTGAAAGCAAAGATGGCATACATTGGACAAAGCCCGATTTGGGTTTGTTTGAATTTGACGGGTCAAAAAAGAATAATATAGTATGGGCAATGCCCAGATTAGACAACTTTACGCCATTCAGGGATGCGAATCCAAAATGTAAACCCGGCGAACGATATAAAGCTGTGGGTTTAGGCGAAGGCGGGCTTCATTCTTTTCGGTCGTCTGATGGGATTCATTGGTCTCGCTTATCCGAAAAGCCAATTATTACCAAAGGCCAGTTTGATACACAAAACAATGCATTTTGGGATTCTGTACGAAATTGTTACTGGTGTTACTTTCGTGATTTCCACGATAAACCAGGCGATGCGACAACCGATCTTGAACATGGAACTCGGGATATACGGGTTTCAAGGTCGGATGATTTTATCAATTGGACCGACCCTCAAATGATTCATTTTGTTGATTCGCCCGATGTTGCTTTATATACCAACCAGGTTACGCCTTATTACAGGGCGCCCCATTTATTCCTGGGATTTCCGACTCAATATGTGGTCCGAAATTTTTCGCCGGCAGCAATGCAATCATTACCCGACCCCATACACCGGCAATTGCGGATGAAAATTCATCCAAGGTATGGAACTGCAATTACCAATGGCCTTTTCATGAGTAGTTACGATGGGGTGACATTCAACCGAAAAGAGGATGTTTTTATTCCAATTGGAATACAATGTAAAAATAATTGGGTGTATGGCGACGGGTATCAAAGTCTCGGAATTATAGAAACGCAGTCTGAGGATAAAACTGCCCCCAATGAACTGTCGTTTTACGCCGGAGAAAACCAATGGAAAGAATCGGCTAACCTTCGGCGATATACTATGCGGATTGATGGGTTCGTGTCGCTCCATGCCGGACAAAAACGGGGCGACCTGACAACAAAACGCCTGATCTTTTCAGGAAATAAATTGACAATAAACTTTTCAACATCTGTTTCCGGTTTTATCCGGGTTGAATTGCAGGACGAAAACAGGAAGCCTTTGCCCGGCTATTCGCTGGCCGATTGCGACGAACTATTCGGCGACGAATTGGAAAGGACGGTTACCTGGAAAGATAAACCGATGATAACCGGGATAGGCCACAAACCGGTTTACATCCATTTCGAGATGAAAGAAGCCGATTTGTACTCGATGAAATTCCAGGAATAACATGGTTATATTTATGGCCGCTTTTAAAAGAGATTTTTTTGTCAAAAACCTAAAAAACCAACCATGGTAGTCAGGGAAATCGCTTTTAAAAGTTTCAACAGGAAAGCGACTTGAGCTTGTGTGCCGTCAGGCACAAAATGTGGGTAGAATGAGAATCCGTTAGGTATTTCGTCCCGTACGGGACGAGATTCAAACCCGGCTATATTGTTCTACCCACATCAAATGCCTAACGGCATTTCTAAAAGCGATTTCCCTGCCATGTAGTACCATGAAGGTACTTAATCGTTATATTTGATGATTTGGGGTTGAAGTATAAATTTCAACCCGCACAACCCTAAACCAACCTGAAACGCTATGAAAATTAACATTCGGACAATAGTGGCCCTAGTCCTATTATTTATTGTTTTCTGCCCGGAACGCACTCAAGCTCAACAAGCAACATGGATATGGTATTCAGGCGATTACGATATATGGCTATCGAATAAAATGCAAAACCGCCGTACCGAAAGAGGCATGTTCTATCCCCCATTTTGGCGGCTTTATAGCCATTACAACCTGGTTGATTTCTATAAGAAATGCAACCTGGCAACCGACGATGATCTGGAGATTTTTGTCGAAGGCGAATACAATGTTAGCCTCGACGGCAAACCAGTATATGGTTGTCCTGAAAAACTTCACGTCCCGGCAGGGAAGCATATCCTTCACCTGAAGGTATTTAACCAGGAAAACGTTCCTGCAATTTTCGTCCGGGGCAAGCAGCTTGTGTCAGATAGTTCCTGGCTGGCCAATTTTGAAGAAAAAGACCCTGTCGCCAAAGCTGAAAAATCTTTGGATAAATCGGTCGCTCGTTTATATTCGGTTGACTCATCGAGCTTTAACGATCCGAAGTCTCCGCCATCATCGTTTAAACTGGCAACCAAACCCGCATTGGCCGTATCGTCGAAAAAAACGGGGAATGGGATATTGGTCGATTTCGGAAAAGAAACTTTTGGCTATGTGAAATTTAGCGGGTTGAAGGGAAACGGGAAATTGATGGTTTATTACGGCGAATCGGAGGAAGAGGCATTGGCTACCGAAACCGGGGAAACGTTGGACTGGGTAACCGTTAACAACCCTGACAAAAAGGATTTTACGATTGAAAAATCGAAAGCTTTCCGTTATGTATATCTCGTGCCTGATGCTTCGGTGAGTTTCGATTCGGTTTCGATGTTGTTCGAATATTCCCCGCTGGAAGAACGTGGGCGTTTCCGTTGCTCTGACGAACAGATCAATAAAATATGGGATGTGGCCACCTACACCCTGCACCTGAATACCCGCGAGTTTTTTATCGATGGCATCAAGCGCGACCGTTGGGTATGGTCGGGCGATGCTTACCAAAGTTACCTGATGAACTATTACCTGTTTTTCGATAGTCCCACGGTAAAACGCACACTGGTCGCCCTGCGCGGGAAAGACCCGGTTTCGAGCCATGTCAACACGATACTGGACTACACATTCTATTGGTTCCTGGGCATTTACGACTATTACCTTTACACGGGCGACAAAGCGTTTGTCGAAAAATACTACCCGCGCATGGTGAGCATGATGGACTTTTGCCTGAACCGGCGGAACGAAAACGGGATGATGGTCGGTATGCCCAACGATTGGGTTTACCTCGACTGGGCGCCCATGGACAAAAACGGGGAGATCAGTTTCGAGCAATTGCTGTTTGCCCGAAGCCTGGAAACGATGGCTATATGCGCCAATTTGCTCAACGACAAACCAGCCGCCTCGAAGTACGGAAAACTGGCTTCCGATCTGAAAGCCAAATTGATACCGGCCTTCTGGTCGGACGGGAAACACGCCTTTGTCCACAACCGCGTTGACGGGAAACAGAGCGATGCCGTGACCCGCTACACCAATATGTTTGCCATTTTCTTCGGGTACATCGACCATCAGAAACAGCAGGACGTAAAACAATATGTATTGCTGAACGATAAGGTTCAGAAGATTACCACGCCCTACATGCGTTTTTACGAACTGGAAGCTTTGTGTACCATGGGCGAACAAAATTACGTGCGCAAGGAAATAAAAGATTACTGGGGCGGGATGCTCAATCTGGGGGCCACTTCCTTCTGGGAAAAATACGATCCTGCCCAAAAAGGGGTTGAACACTATGCCATGTATGGCCGTCCATTCGGCAAAAGCCTATGCCACGCCTGGGGCGCCAGCCCAATATACCTTTTGGGAAAATATTTCATCGGCGTGAAGCCGCTTTCGCCCGGGTATAAGGAATTTGTGGTTGAACCCAAACTGGGCGGACTGGAATGGATGGAAGGAAGCGTTCCGACACCCGACGGAAGCATCGACGTGTGGTGCAACCTGAACGAAATGAAGGTAAAATCATCGTCAAACGGCACCGGAACCCTCCGGTTTAAAAGCCTTTCGAAACCCGTTTGCAAAACTGCAGAGATCAAAGAGAAAGGCGGCCAGCAGTATGAACTTACTATCCTGAAAAACCAGGAATACGTGGTACAATATAAGAATGCGGAATAGAAACAAAAAAAACATACACGATGAAAACCATATCGAGAAGAGATTTACTTAAGATTTCGGGCGCCACGGTCGGGGCAGCCACTTTCGGGCTATCGGCGTTTGGCTCAGCCAGCGCCGGAGCAATAGGCCAAACCGCTAAAAAACTAAAAATCATTGTCGTGGGGGCGCACCCCGACGACCCCGAAACGGCCTGTGGAGGGACTATGACCATGCTGGCCGCCGAAGGACACGAAGTAGTTTCAGCATATTTGACGAAGGGCGAAGCTGGCCTCCGGGGAAAAACTTACGATGAAGCAGCCGCTATCCGCTCGAAAGAGGCATTGGAGGCCTGCAAGGTGATGAACGCGCGAGCCGAATTTTTAGGCCAGATTGATGGCAACACCGAAATTACCCCCGATCGTTACGCCCAAACCATCGAATTTTTCAGTAAGGAAAAACCCGACATGGTAATTACCCACTGGCCAATAGATGGGCATCGCGACCACCGGATATGTTCGGTGCTGGTTTACGATGCCTGGGTTAAATTGAACAAAGCGTTTAGCTTGTTTTATTTTGAAGTGGATTCGGGCGGACAAACCCAAAATTTTGCACCTACCCATTTTGTTGATATAACATCGGTTGTCGAGAAAAAGCATAAAGCCTGTTATTGCCATGTCAGTCAGGAAATGGCGATTGTTTATCGCGATTATCACGAGATTATGGAGAAATTCAGAGGGATGCAAGCTAATTGTAAATATGCCGAGGCCTTTGTTAAACACAATCAGTCCGATCGGAAACTGGTATAACAATTACCTCAAATTCAATAATAACCAATGAACCAGCCTAACCAATTTATTGATTTAAAACGTATTATTCGTCGATCATGGTTTTCTTTGATGTTTCTCCTGTTATCTTTTGCAACTTATGCTTCGCTGAAACCGGTTATTCTGTCGTCATCTAATGGCTACCTGGTTAAAATACAGGATGATGCACAAATTATTTTTTCACCGTTTGATGAGAATTGTAGCCTGACTGTCGTTCAACCAACAGGTGTTTCAGATGTGAAATTCAAAAACAAATCGGAAAGCAACGGAGTTATAACCCTCTCTGGCGGAACAGCCAATGGTCTTCAAATTTCTGAATCGTACAAGGCAATCACTTCCGGGTTAATCGAACGGACAGTTACCGTAAAGGCCAATTCCGACCAGCGCTATTATATCGATTTTGGCTGGAAAACCGCGCAACCTGGTGAATATTACTCCTTTCTGGGTGAAGAGAAAGCCACATTAAAATATACGCCCAGTTGTCTCGGCGCCGAATTTGGCAATCCTGATGGTTGGCAGACTTTCCCGTTCCTGGGCATCCGCAGCAAGGATAAACTGTACGGAATTATTGGCGACACGCCTGGTTTGTGGGAGAACCGTAGTTTTATGAAATTCGACCGGGAAAAACAGGTGTTATCTTTGTGCAACGGCGATGGCTCGTCCAAACGTACCGTTACTTTCCCTTTCCAGGCCGATGCTACCAGTATTTACCGGACAGCTTTTGACGGGTGGCAACACATCGAGCAAGGCGAAAGCCAGTCATGGAAAACCTGGATTTTTTCTTCGGATGTAAAATCGCTGTACGACGTGCAATTGGCCGCCCACCTGGCTTTGGCCAATGCCAAAGGGTTTAACCAATCGGGCATCGAAGCTATTTTGCGGAACACATCCTATATGTTGCTGCGCCGCAACCTTTTCCGGCCCGAAAGCAACTACATTTTTATTTCGGGCGTTGGTTACGGCTGGAAACAATGGGTTTCGGATGGTTTTTACATGAGCCGTGGCCTCGACGACCCGAAATTCGACAGCGAAGCCAACATGGCTGTTTTTTACGAACGGCTCGACTACGAGGATAATGCCCAGTATTACCTGATCTGGTCGCTCATTGTCAAGCGTGCCGGGGGAAGCCCCGATATGCGTACTGTTGGCCGTGCTTACCGCTATATTCGTGAACATGAAGTAAATGGATTATACATTCCGCCACGGTTACATCCCGATAAAAAATGCTACAAAACCTACCACGATCAGTTGCCTTACGACGACGACGATGCTCCTTCGTCTGATCAGGGCTTCCATTGCGGGGCGTTGATGGCCGCGAAGGAACTGGGTTTCCCGGTTACCGACGAAGAAATTGACAAGGCCATTGCCGGCTATCGGCGTATGTTTAACCGCGAGGGGGGCTACATGGCTACCAGCCTGAAGCAACAGGAAAACATTGGGCAAGATGCTTTGTATGGCGAAGTTTTAACTTACGTGGTTTTTGGCAGGAAATTGCTGCCCGACGAGATGGTTCGCAAACACCTCGAAACTACGATGCGCATCCAATCGCCTTATGGAATGAGGGTTATCTCGAAGGCAAACGGCGACCTGCTCGAAGGTCATAACGGGGTTTACACCAACGGCGGTTCGTGGTTTTTGAACGATGCAGCGAATTACCTCGATGGATTGATTCATGGTATTGATGCGAAATGGGTTGACAACCAATTGATTTGGCGAATGGGGAAAGAACTTGCTTTGATGCCTGCTTTTCACGAATCGATCAGCACGGTTACCGGGAAACCTCACGGGCACCATTTGTATTCGTGGAATTCAGGATACTGGTGGTTTCGCCGCGAAGTCCGCAGACGGCTCAACATAACCGGGCCCGATCCGGTGGAAGAAAAACTGGATCAGCAACTGGGAATCGTTCACCGCGACGGTTTTTTGGAACTCGATCCGGGCAGTGCGACATTGCGGCCAAAAGAGTGAGCAGTCAAAAGGAAGTGCGGAGTGCCTAACGTTCGGAGTTCGGAGTTGAACGGGTTGCGAGTTACGAGTTGTCGGTCGCGGAGAATCTTGACCTTGACAACTTGAAACTTGAAATTTGAAACCCGTAACCCGTAACCCGTAACCCGTAACCCGTAACTCATAACCCGAAACTCGAAACTTTAAAATAAACCAACGATGAAGAAACTATTTATTCCTTTTGTTTTTATCCTGCTTTTTGCCTGTCAAACGAAGCAGAAACAAGCCTCGCAGTTATGCCTCTGGTACAAACAGCCTGCCAAAATATGGGTCGAAGCATTACCTGTTGGCAATGGCCGCCTGGGAGCTATGGTATATGGAAATCCGAATAACGAGGTTATCCAGATTAACGAAGAAAGTATATGGGCCGGGTGTAAAATTGAAAACAACAACCCCAATGCATTGAAACATCTTTCTGAGTTGAGGCAAGCCTTGTTCAAGAGTGAGTATGATAAAGCAAAAAAAATTGCGGAAGAGAATATGGTAGGCACACCCCCTGAGGTGCGTTCTTATCAGCCATTTGGCAACCTGTTGATACATTATCAATGGGATTCGACTCCAACGGCTTATTCCCGCCAACTTGACCTTGAAACGGGAATTGCTTCTACGAATTTTGTAGTTGGCGATAAAAAGTATGAACAAAAAGTTTGGGCTTCCGCTCCCGATAACCTGATCGTTGTTCAAATACTGTCGGCAAATGGAGGTTTGATCAATTCTACTTTTTCGTTACACAGGGCAAAGGATGCAGCCATCGAGGTTTTGCCTTCAGGAGTAATAAAGCTGAAGGGACAGATTGTTGATGACGAAAACCCCAAGAAAGGACCAGCCGGAAGCCACATGAAGTTTGCTGGTGAATTGCGCCTGATGGCCGACAATGGAACTATTCTGGCACAGGATACTTCGCTTGTTGTTTCCGATGCAAAAAGTGTTACACTGGTTTTAACTGCAGCCACCGATTACAACATCGAAAAACTCGACTTCGACCGGAATATTGATCCCGAAAATACTTGCAAAAACATTCTCGACCGTGCATCAGTTTATTCGTCCGATGCACTAGAAACGAGGAATTTAAATGAATATAGGTCGATTTTTGACCGCGTAAAATTTTCCCTGGGTGTCGATTCTCTTCGTAAATTGCCTACCGACGAACGGCTTCAACGGGTGCAAAAAGGAGGTGCCGATAATGGATTAATGAGCTTATATTTCCAGTTTGGCCGGTATTTACTGATGAGTTCGTCGCGTGCACCGGGCGTATTGCCTGCTAACCTGCAAGGAATTTGGAATTGGGAATTGAATGCTCCCTGGAATGCCGATTTTCACACCAACATCAACCTACAAATGAATTACTGGCCAGCCGAAAATTGTAACCTGTCGGAAACAGCTTTGCCTTTGTCGAATTTCATGACCAAATTAATGATTCCGGGAGCCGAGACTGCTAAAAAAATGTACGGTACTGGCGGCTGGACGATTCACCACTTAACCGATCCGTTTGGCCGTACCGGGGTGGCCGACGGTGTTTGGGGTGTTACTCCTATGAATGGGCCCTGGATGAGCTTTTCGGTTTACGAGCATTTCCTGTTTACCCGCGACACCACCTATTTGCGCACCGTGGCTTATCCTATGCTCAAAGGTTCGGCCGAGTTTATCCTGGGTTACCTCACCCGTTCGCCCGAAGGTTATTTGGTTACCAATCCTTCGCACTCGCCCGAAAATACGTTTTTCGACAAGGATGCCAATGCCAAATCGATGCTTACTTATGCGGCTACAGTCGATATTGAGATATGCAACGCGCTCTTCGACTATTGCACCGAAGCTGCCGCGATACTTCATACCGACAACGAATTTGTTGGCCAGCTCAGGGAAGCGCAAAAGCAATTTCCACCAGTTAAAATTAACTCGAAAGGCTGTATCCAGGAATGGGTGCGCGATTTTGAGGAAACCGAGCAGGGGCACCGGCACATGTCACATTTGCTAGGTCTGTACCCCTTGTCGCAATTCACGCCCGAAAACCCAGAACTGTTTAAGGCTGCCAATGCCTCCATCGAACGACGCCTGTCGAAAGGCGGCGGCCATACCGGCTGGAGCCGTGCCTGGATCATCAATTTCTTTGCCCGCCTGCAAAATGGCGAAAAAGCGTACGAAAACGTACACCACCTGCTAGCCAAATCGACCCTGCCCAACCTGTTCGACAATCATCCGCCGTTCCAGATCGATGGTAACTTTGGCGGGACTGCCGGTATTGCCGAAATGTTGCTGCAATCGCACAACGGGATCATCAGGCTGTTGCCCGCTTTACCCCAGGAATGGGCCGAAGGTGAAGTATCTGGCTTGTGCGCCCGTGGAGGTTTCGAGGTGAGCATGAAGTGGAAAAACCATCTGCTTATCCAGGCTACGATTTATTCGAAGAATGGCGGCGAAAGTGATTTGATTTACAATGGTAAAAAAGAACGGATCAGCCTGAAAGCAGGCGAGAAGAAGGAAATAAAGCTTTAAACCTTATTCTACTATGTTCCCTCGTTTTTTGAAACCGAACATCGAAAAGAAAAACTTAAACTGAATATCCTTTTCATTACCTGGACCTTTTTTGATTACTTTTTTGTTGGTTGGTGAGTTGGTCGAACCAGTCAACAAAAAAGTAATTGGGGTCTTGGGGCAAAGCCCCAACGCTTAAATCATTTAGGCATGTTGCCGGATATTCATTTAACTTATTTGAATATCCTTATAAATACCTAAATAGATGAAAATTGCAGGGATATCCTTTGCCGTTGACTGAACAGACTGTGTGAAAACGACTGTTAAAAAACTCATAAATAGTTTCAAAAACGAGGTTAAACATTTTGCTATTGTGCTGAATATTAGTATATTCATGTATTATTTTACCTAAAGCAGATGCATTACAAGGAAAAAATATCGAGGGAGCAGATGATGGTTATGTCCTATGAGACCATGATTTCGCCGGACAATTCAGTTCGTCTGATAGATTTGGTATGCAAGAAATTTTTCAAAGACCATCCTTTTAACGACCAATGGAAGGGCAATAAAAACACGGGAAGGAAAAGCTACCCAGCCGATTCGATGTTAAAATTGCTTGTTTACGGCTATTTCAACGGGATAGCAAGCAGCCGCAAACTGGAACGGGAAACCTACCGAAATACAGAAATGATCTGGTTGATGGAAGGGCTTGAACCCGATCATTGGACAATTTGTGATTTTCGCCGGGAAAGCGAAACGATCATGAAAGACTTTCTGAAATACTTCCGCAAGTTTTTGCTTGACACCAATTTTGCAACGCCAAACAATGTTGTCTTCGATGGGACTAAAGTAAAAGCCTATGCAAGAAGGGAAATGCTTACCACAGAAAGCATAAAGGGAAAACTTGAGCATATAGACAAATCGCTTTCGGAGTACCTCTCAAAACTTGAAGACAACGATAGCCATGATGATGAAATGGAATCGGCCAGAACAGAGATCAGGGAACTGAAAGAAAAAATACAAAAACTCGAATTGGCCAAATCAAAACTGGAACAAGCCGCACAGGCAATTAAAGACAGCAAAAGAAAATATTACGCACCCAACGACAGGGAAGCCGTAATGGTAAAAGGGCGGGAAGGCAAATTTCCGGGGTACAATGTGCAGGTTGGCGTAGAAACCAAAGGCCATTTTATCCTGACAGACCGTGTAACAACAGATGCCAACGACATACAGCAATTAGAAGAATCTTTGGATTCTGTTACAGAACAGACAGGGATTTCCCCCACAAAAGTATTGGCAGACAAAGGATATAGCAATACAACCCAGATACTTGATATCGAAAAGGACGGAACGGTACAATGCTATATTCCACTGGCTGAAACCAAACGAGATAAATCAGAAAAAGAAGGTATTTGTTTTGTTTACGACAAAAATAGCGACACCTATACATGCAGTCAAGGGAAGGAACTCGTGTTGTTTATTAAAAATATACAGCACAGCGCTGCATTCTACAACGTTTATAAATGCCACGAATGCCAAGGGTGTGAAGTGCATGCCAAATGTACAAAATCCAAGACAGGGAGGACTTTGAAACGCAATGTTGATCAACAGCGCATTGACCAGTACAAAGAAAAAATGGAGGGTGCATTCGCCAGGCAACAGGTCAGGGAACGCAAACAGGTAGTGGAACACCCATTTGGTACGATCAAAATGCTGATGGGGAAGTTTAACCTACTCTTGAAAGGAAAAACAAAGGCTCAGATAGAGCTCGACTATTACACCGCCGCTTATAACCTGAAGCGGCTGATCGGTTGCGCCCCAATGTCAGAGCTGATTATTAAAATGAGGAAATATCAGTTGGCGATGGCATGAAAAGTGAGTTAAAACTCACTTTTTGCCCCCTCCAAAATACAAAAATGCAGAAAATAGCACATTGAAAATAAAAATTTGTAAAATGCTAAAATCCCCAATGGATGAAAACATGAAAAGCGAAAAAATTCAATTTGGAATTAAATTGCAATTTTCACACAGTCTGTAAAGCAGACGGCAAAGGATAGCCTAGGTACTTAGATGGATATTCATTTATTGGTTTTCCGCAACCCTGTAATGGGTTGACTGTGAATAAGCCCCAATGCAATTGGGGGTTAGGATGTATCAGCTAACCTGGAACCCTGTAAGGGTTTAATCATAACACGCTATAATACAACCCTTACGGGGTTGTATATGCGTAAGTATTTCACATTTCCTGGTTACGTTTCACTTCACCGGGGGTTATTCCGATTTAGCCCCCTTGGGGTATTCATCCGGCTTTTCGGAGTGGGCTCAATAGTTGAAAACTTTGTGGTTCTCTATTTCATTCTTGATGGACGTTTAATATAGTTATTATGAATACATTGAATTCTGTTGTTTGCTGGCTTTGTGCCATATTTCTTGTTTGTCATCTGGCCGCCAACGCCGCTTCGCCCGGTGCACCGTACAACCTGAGGAGTTACGACAAAGTTAATCCGCTGGGTACCGATAACCTACCTTACTTCGGATGGTATGTTTCCGACCCCGACAACAACGAGATACAGTCGGCTTACCAGGTTTTGGTGGCCTCAAGCCTGGCAAAGCTCAATGCCAACCAGGGCGATGTGTGGGACAGCGGAAAAGTGTTGTCGCGAAAGCAGAATTACGTGTATTTCGAGGGGAAGCCGCTTCAGGCAGCGACCAGCTATTACTGGAAAGTACGAACATGGGATAAGGATGGAAATATTGGTATATATTCCTCTGCGTCAACTTATAAAACGGGGTTATTGACGAATGCCGATTGGAAAGGAGCCAAATGGATCAAACGAAACACGACTGAAGGCGACGATTATACCTATTTCCGCAAGAAAATCGCCTTACCCGGCAAGCCAATACGCTCGGCAACAGCTTACATAGCTGTATGTCACAGTTGCGAATTATACGTTAACGGACGGTTGATCGGGAAGGAATTCGACAACCATTATCCGCAATATGCTTATTATCAGGCCTGGGATATTCGTGAGGCTTTAAGTTCCGGTTCCGAAAATGCAATTGCCTGCCTCACTCACTGGTATGGTGGCGGACAAGGCCGGGCAACTGGTTCGCGAGGCTTACTGATGAAAATAATCATTGAGTATAACGATGGTACGTCAGTAATTGTTGGAACCGATGGTAGATGGAAAGAAATTCAGGCCGAACAGTGGGTGACTGGTCAGCCCCAGCGAAATGGCGAAGGCAACGGCAGGGTCGAAAAAATCGACTCGCGCAAAGCTCTTGCCCGATGGAACGAGCTGAATTTCGACGATTCGCGCTGGCAACAGGCCACCGAAATTGGTGAACATCCGGCTGCTCCCTGGACGGGTGTACTCCGAGCCGACCTTACGCGTGTAATCGAGGAAGAAATCAAGCCCGTTTCGGTTGCCAGCCTGGAAAGGGGACGTTACGTGATCGATCTGGGCAAGATTTATCCCGGTTCGTTTAAAATAAATTTTGCTGGTGGAACTTCGGGCGATACCATTAAAATGCTGGGTGGCTATGTTTTAAACAACGACGGAACGGTTTCGCCAAAAATAAACCAGGGAACCAACATGCGTTATTACTTCATTCACAACGGGGCTGAATCGGTGTTTAACCCTGCCGTTTACCTGGGTATGCGTTACTTGCAGGTTGACAATTCGCCAAACGTGCTGAATGCGGGCAATGTACGGTTTATCTGCCGTCATTTCGAACTCGACCAGGCACGGTCGAACTTTAATTCGTCGAACCTGATGCTCAACCGTGTTTGGGAATTGATGTGCCATTCGCTGATTGCCGGGGCCCAGGAAGGGTTTGTCGATACCCCGACCCGCGAAAAAGGATCGTTTCTGAACGATGGTTGTTCGCAAGCCGTTCCGGCCATGAGCACGATGGGCGACCGCACGATGAACAATCGCGTTTTGCACGAATTCCTCGAATCGCAGGATCAATACTGGCCCGATGGCCGGCTGAATGCTGTTTACCCCAACGTTGACGGCGCCCGCGACATACCCGACTACACCCAATTGTTCCTGATTTGGGTCTGGGATTACTACATGCAAACCGGGAACATTAAATTCATTCAGGATAACTATCAGAAGCTAAAAAAAATAGCCGAATATGTCAATGCCTACCGGAACGAAACCACCGGATTGATCCACAAGCTGAAAGGGGGCGATGGACAGTACGAGTTCGGTATTATCGACTGGCCGGTATCGATGCGCTACGGCTACGATATGTCGGTTGAATCGCGCACAGTGGTCGATGTTTATGCTTATGCCGATTTCGATCTTATCTCGAAAATGGCTGCCTTAACGGGCCATGCCGACGACGGGAAGGACTACAAAGCCAGGGCCGCAAGCATCAAAACAGCTATTAATTCGCGCCTGATCAACAAGGACGGGGTTTATATCGACGGGCTGAACCACGACCTGTCGCAAAGCGCTCATGTTTCGCAACACGCCAATATCTATCCGTTGGCGATGGGAATTGTTCCGCCCGCAAACTTTTCCAACGTAGTTGAAACGATAAAAGACCGGAAAATGAACGTGGGCATGGAGTCGTTGCGTTGGTTGCCCGAAGCATTGGGGCAAGCTGACGAAGGGCCTCATTTGATTGATTTATATACCAATACCGAATGGGACGGTTGGGCAAAAACTGTTTCGCTGGGTGGAACCGTAACCTGGGAATCGTGGTGCGCCAACCAGAACAACGACAGTATGTCGCATCCCTGGGGCGCCATAGGGTTACTGGCTATGCAGCAGTATATGCTTGGAATACAGCCATTAATGCCTGGTCATGAACTAGTCAGCATAAAGCCGCTCGATTTTGGCGATAAACTGACTTTCGTGCGCGGCAGTTTGCCTACCGACAAAGGCGATGTTGGTGTTTACTGGAACCGGACAGACAACAGCTTTTCGATAACAGTTTCGTTACCTGTTAATGTTACTGCCCGTGTATACGTGCCAAAGTGCAGTGCCAAAGGTAGTTCAATTCGGGTTGACGGAATAGAATTTTCAGCAAAAGAAGAAGGGAATTACCTGTACGTCGAAAATATCGGGTCGGGGGTACATACGTTTGAAAGGCGATAGCGGTTAGGAATTCTATCCTTCCTTCCAGGGATGGAATCCCTAATCGCCCGAAGTTGTGTGTCTCTCCTTTTTTCGTAAGTTTGTTCGTGCCAGCAATTAAAGTCATTACGCCAGTTTTAGGTGGCCGGTATTATCATGTTTTCAACAGGGGAAACAATGGCCAGCAGGTTTTCTTTAGCGACGAAAACTACAAGTACTTTTTGCAGCTTTTCAATCAATTTATGTTACCGTACGTCCATCTTCTGGCATTTAGCCTCATGCCCAATCATTTCCATTTTTTGATCAAAACCAGCGACTCGATAATGATTCCATCTCTTCCAAAGAACAGGGATTCCATCCCTCAGGAAAAGGATGGAATCCCTATCTCAGATGAAGCAATGATTGGCAAGATAGTCAGTAACCAATTTAGGCGCTTTTTTATCACTTATTCGATGGCCATTAACCACCAGGAAGGTTGTACCGGAAGTTTGTTCTCCAAAAATTTCAAACGACTTGAAATTGAGGATGAAAATTACCTCCGGTATGTTGCCTTTTACATTCATTATAACCCTCAGAAACATGGGTACACGGATGATTTCAGGACATATCGCTTTAGTTCGTGGTCGGCTTACAACTCAAACAAAGCTACCCGACTCGACAGGGAACTGTTGATTGATCTGTTTGGTGGAAATAATGAACTTTTGGAATATCACAGGTATTTACACGACGAAAAAGAACAATATAACCTTGAATGAAACTTAGGGATTCCATCCTTTTTGGGGATGGAATCCCTAAATCCCTAAACCAACTAAACAACCAATGAACACATCCAAATTTCACATCCTATTGATTTATTTGCTTTTAGCACCAGGCTTGTGGGTTGCTCAAGCCCAAAACAGTACGGGCGACACCCTGCGGGTTTGGCGTTTCGACCGATGGAACGACCGGGAAGGATGGAATTGCCAGGAATTACTGGGCGGAACGGTACGCGGAGGTACATTCTGGCTAACCATTCAGCCTGAACGAAATGCCGGTGCAGCCCCTTCGTGGAAAGACCAGGTGTGGGGCAAAGGGAAACAGCCCCGGATTGCCTCGCCCGATAGCCTGGGCATTGATGCCTCGAAGTACAATAAAGTGGTGATGCGGCTTCGAAACTTATCGCCCGAAACCGATGGACTGGTGTATTGGCGGACTGCCGACAATATGGCAAAAGACAATGGCCCGGCACGTTTTACCATGAAGCCCGATTGCAACGAATGGCAGGAGGCAATTTGTCATATCGACGGAAAATGGACAGGGACAGTTGACCAGATCGCGATTCAACCAGCGCGCATGGGACAACGGGGCGACATATTTATCGACTGGATTGCCATTGCCCGGGGCGAGCCCAAACCAGCCATCTCCCGGCCCGATGTGTGCAGCAGTCAGGTGGTGCCGTTTATCGAGGTTCCAGGTGTTTCGCAGGAAAATTTCCGGGATGCCTTCAAGGTACTGGACGAGTGCCTGGTGACCGACGTGCCACTGAATGGTTTCACTTATCCGTACATGGCGCCTGGTGGCGCTTACGGCGAAAACTGGTGGCAACTCGATGCCAGCCTCAATATTGCCGGGGCTAAATGGGCCAACCAAAAACTGGCAGAAGATATGATGCGTGGGTTTGCCGATGTGCAGGCGCAAAACCCGGATGGCCGGATCGACCTTTGGGGTGGTTCGCCCATGCGCGGCGAACCAGGCGACGTAAGCAGCCTGCCCCGCTATTTCGAAGCGGCTTACGATGTGGCCTGCCGCAGCAACGACAGTTCGCTGCAAACCATCGTCCTCGAAACTATGAAAAAGTACCTCGGTTATTGGCTCTCCTCAAAAAAGAGAGACCAAACAACCGGGCTGATCACCGGGGTTTTCGAGGAAACGTTTAGCAACCCGCACCAAGACCCTGGCGTTGTTGCCCCTGTTGACCTGAATGTTGCCGTAGCTGTAGGCTGTTACAACACCGCGAAACTGGCTCAATACCTGGGTAAAAACGAAGAAGCCAAACGCTACTCCGATTTATTTAATCAGCTATCGGCCAGTATCAACCAATACCTTTGGGACGAAGCTTCCCATTTTTACTTCAACTATTTTGTTCCTGAACATAAACACGACCCCCGCTATTTATGCTCGGCTTTCGACGTGTTGCAACTGGGCATTGCCCCTGTTGACCGCACCAAACGAATGCTTCCTTACCTGACCGACCCATCGGTGTTTAACTGGGGCATCCGGCCATTGGCAACCATCTCAAGGAAAGAACCGGGCTTTCTCGAAGCTACCGGAATTTACGACGGGCGTGCCTGGTTTGGCGATGTGTGGACCCTGCGCAACCTGACCGTGGTAAACGGGCTCAAAGATGCCGGGGAACCTGGTCTTGCTGCCGAATTAAACTGGCAAACCATCAAGGCGTTCAATGGCAATTACAGCGAGTACCTGGTTCCTTCAACGGGTTCGGGCGAAGGGGTAAAACGCTATGGGTGGACGGCTTCGCAATATATCCAGGCTATCATCGAAAATTTGTTCGGAGTTGGCTACAATGTGTTCGAAAAACGGCTTCGGATAATTCCACACATTCCGAAAGAACTCATCAACAAGGAAATAAGCATCAGCAACCTGACTATACCGTCGCACGAAAGCCTCAAATTAAACCTTAGGATTATTCCTGAAAAGGAAGGAAAAACCATTTTCAAACTAAATTTTTCAGGAAAAATACCAAAAGAAGCCGTTGAGATTGGTCTTTTTTCGGCAGATGGTCGTTCTTATAAAGTGACGGATAAAAAAGGCAGGACTTTGGCAGCGTCGAAAAGCAAAGCCATGAAAAACCTTACATTCGTAAAAGTAAAAATGAACGGAACAATGGAATTATTTTTCGAATAATCCAATTTAGGGATTCCATCCTTATTTGAGGGATGGAATCCCTAAGCAAACCTGAACAACGTCTAAAACCTAAACCAATGAATGTAAAACCTATTGTCCATTATGGCCTGATCTTCATGCTATTCCTGTTTTCGTGTTCTTCGGGAAAGAATGATGATTTAAAATCATTTTCAGGGTCAATGAAATCGAAGGCTCAGTGGATCATGTCCAATTTGTATAAAGGAAATCAGCAATTTCCATTTTCGTTTGTGCTGGATGGAAAGCCTTCGGATGAATGGCTGAAAAACGTCCCGGTTAAATCGGAATCGGTTACGTTGGATAAATTTCGGATTCAGCGTACACTAACCTGGAACGATCTCAAAACCGGGCTCGAAGTCAGATGTGTTGCGGTAGAATACAACGATTTCCCGGTTGTGGAGTGGACGGTTTACCTTAAAAATACGGGTTCAGTAAATACCCCGAATATCAAGGATATACAGGGACTAGATTGTGCACTTCGGCGGGGCGTTGGGGGTGAGTTTATTTTGAATGGAATCAAGGGCGATTATTGTACTGCCGATAGCTACGAACCTTACCAGCTAACTCTTTCGCCCGGTTTGTCGAAGACTTTTGCACCGGCCAGGTCGGGTAAATCGTGCGACGGACCCAAAGGTTGGCCTTATTTTAACCTGCAATTGTCCGAAGGTGGAATCATTTTAGCGGTGGGCTGGCCGGGGCAATGGGCTGCTTCGTTTACCCGCGACAACCAGGATGGACTGGTTATAAAAGCCGGTCAGCAGCAAACCAACCTTTACCTGAAACCGGGTGAAGAAATCCGCACGCCATCAACTACGTTCCTGTTTTGGAAAGGCGAAGATGTTATCGATTCACAAAACCTATGGCGCAGGTTTTACCTCGCCCATATTCTTCCTGTTATAGAGGGATTACCTCAGCAGCCGGTTATGCAAATTCAGGTTGGCGCGGCAACAGCCGATACGGCCTATGTGGGTGCATTTTTAAAGGCAGGTATTACGCCCAACGTGGCCTGGCGCGATGCCGGTGGAGCCGGAACCTGGTATCCCAGCAAGGACGGGCCTTACAAAGGAAACGATGCCTGGCTAAATACAGGTACCTGGGACATTGATCCGGCGATGTATCCCAACGGGTTCAGGGCTTTTACCGACTGGATTCACCGGAAAGGGATAAAGTTCGTTTTGTGGTTCGAGCCCGAACGGGTGGGTGATCCGAATTCGTGGTTAAGCCAGAATCATCCTGAATGGCTCCTGCCCGGAACCAGTCATGGCGCTTTACTCGACGAAGGAAACCCCGAAGCCCTGAAATGGCTGATCGATCATGTTGACCGGATGATTAAGTCGCAGGGAATCGACTGGTACCGTGAGGATATGAACGGAGGTGGCCCGCTCCCGGCCTGGCAGAAAAACGATGCCCCCGATCGCCAGGGAATCACCGAAAACCATTACATTCAAGGCCATTTAACGTTTTGGGACGAGTTGAAACGGCGAAACCCTCACCTGCATATTGATGCCTGTGCTTCGGGTGGAAGGCGCAACGACCTCGAAACCATGCGCCGGGCTGTTCCGTTACTTCGAAGCGATTTCCAATGGAATTCGATGCCTCACCTGATCGAAGGAAACCAGGGCCATACCTACGGACTTTCGTCGTGGCTGCCCTTCCAGGGAACTGGTGTTTACTTCTACGATGCTTATTCATTCCGTAGTTTTTATATTACAGGTTTTGGCATGGGTGGGTTAAATCCCGAAAATACAGCCGCACAACAACAAGCGTATAAAGAATGCAGCCAGATAGCCCCGGATATGTTGTTTGGTGATTATTACCCGCTTACAACTTACAGTTTGAGGCATAACCAATGGATTGGCTGGCAGTTTAACAACAGGGAAAAGAACGAAGGAGTGGTTCAGGCCTTCCGCAGAGATAGTTGCGATTTAGCTGTAAAAAACTTCAGGCTAAAAGGACTTGATCCCAACGCCCGGTACGAAGTAAAGAACTTCGACGAGCAAGGGTCGAAAATAATTTCAGGACAAACGCTTGTAAACGAAGGACTTGCTATTGAAATAAAGGAAAAACCAGGCTCGGCTATAGTGACTTATAAAATGGAAGACAAGGCTGGAAAGTGAGGGGAAGAGGGAAACTGGCGGTTGGCAACTAGCTTCTGGAAACTGCGACTGACCACTGAAAACTGGAATTGTTGCGGGATACGAGGTGCGGGTTACGGAAAAAGTTTGGAGTGCCTGGAGTTGAAGGTTGCAAACGATTGACTGCTGAATGTTGGCGATTGCGACTGGGTACGGCACGATGCTAGGGGCATCGCATATTTATAGAAAACAAGATGAAAAGGGATTATTCGACCCCGGCTGGGGTCGTACATCCTTTTGTTCCACAAGCATTTCTATAAATATACAAACCCTCCGGGTTTGGTTAAGGGTTGCGGAAACAGTTTGGAGTGCCTGGAGTTCGGAGTGCCTGGAGTTTAACTGAATACTGCGACTGAACACTATTGTGAGTTACGAGTTTCGGATTGACCTCTGACTTCTGACTATAAACAACTAATCATTAGTGTTGCGTTGTTTTTAAAATAATTGCTGTAACTAAATAAAATTCAATAAGATATAGACGTTCTTTGATTTTTTGATTTCAATTCATGGTAGTTTCGAAAGAAAAACCGTGAATAAAGGGAAGTTTGTTTTTGCTCAATTGGTGTCTTTGATCTATCGTTATGAATTCGACAAGTGTGTTTCTCGTTATAATGGGGATTATAAAATCCAGGAATTTAACTGTTGGAGCCAATTTTTGACCATGATTTTTGGACAACTGACTCATCGTGAAAGCATCCGCGACATTATCACTTGTTTAAATGCCCATCAAAACAAGGTTTATCATTTGGGGATCAGCAAGGTTGTTGCTCATTCGACTTTAACAAGAGCTAATGAAAACCGTGATTGGCGTATCTATGCAGATTTTGCAACTTATCTGATCGATCTTGTAAGGCCACTTTATGTTGACGATAATGATTTTGATCTTGATCTTGACAATCCTGTTTATGCCTTGGATTCAACAACTATCGACTTGTGCCTCTCGGTGTTCAAGTGGGCAAAATTTCGAAAAGCAAAAGGCGCAGTAAAACTTCACACTTTGCTTGATTTGAAGACCGATATTCCGGTTTTCATCCACATAAGTGACGGAAAAATGCATGATGTCAATGCGATGGATATGATCGAATTCGAGAATGGTGCCTTTTATGTGATGGACAAGGCTTACATTGATTTTGCACGCTTTTATCAGATCACTGTTTCAGGAGCATTTTTCGTAACAAGAGGCAAAGAGAACTTGAGTTTCAGACGACTTTATTCTTCCAAAGTTGAAAAGGCAACTGGTCTTCGTTGTGATCAAACCATAAAACTGACTGGGTACAAAAGTTCAAAATTGTATCCCTTGCACCTTCGAAGGATAAAGTTTCATGATACAGAGAATAACCGGACACTGGTTTTTCTAACCAATAATTTTGAAGTCGATGCCCTGACCATTGCTTTGCTTTACAAGCATCGCTGGCAAATTGAATTGTTCTTCAAATGGATCAAACAGCATTTGCGGATCAAAATATTCTGGGGAACATCAACCAATGCCGTAAAAACTCAGGTATGGATTGCTGTTTGCACTTACTTGTTGATTGCTTATGCAAAAAAACAACTCAAATCAGACCTGTCTCTCTACGAAATTACACAAATAATAAGTGTCTCAACATTTGATAAAACTCCACTAAATGAACTACTTACAAACTTTTCAAAGAACGTTGAAATCAAAGATATCTGTAATCAATTGAATTTGTTCGACTTATAACGCAACACTAATGACAACTAATCACAAAACAACATAAACAACAAAACAATGAACCAAATCAAATTATTAACCGTCGCGATTGTTTTCACGCTAATTATACCAATCTGTTTAAACGCCAAAGATTCGGCGACAAAAGACAAATGGGATATTAGCCTCTATGGCGATTTGTGTTCCTGGTCAGTCAATACCGGAGCATTGGGAATCCTGCTGAATTCAGGTACATCGATAAAAGTGCCACAAACAGCCCCGGGCGAATGGAATGCCGGGGTGTGGTGGAAAGAGGAACGCGATATCAATAGTCTCGAAGTAGAATATACACAAAAGGCCCCGGAATCATTGGCCAAAGAAACCCAAATACAATATTGGTTTTTGGAATGGCCCCAGAAGCAGCCAAAAGGGCACAGTGTTGAGGATCAGTTGGACGATCCGTGGCGGGGTAAATGGTTGACTGCAAGCACTTTGTTTGAAATAAAAGGGAACAAAGTGGTCTATTCGTTCAAGCCGATGACCGCGGACGAAAACCCCCGCGCTACTAATTTACCTACTTCGGTTAGTTACCGGCGAACGCTGAAAATAAGATTGCTGTACAAGAATAATCCGCCTGAAATTCAATCGTTAAAAGTATGTTCGCCAACCGAAAGTAAAAACCTGTCGGTTCGGGTTGAATTTCTTCCCGAAAAACTGATTGGCAAGACATTAACCGGGAAACTCGAAATTTTCAATGGACAAATCAGTAAAGTATCGGGCTGGAAACTGGATTCGAACGATCGGGTGAGCAGTCCGAATAACTGGTCGCTCCAGGTGAAAAAACAACCCAAAGGTATTTGCGCCAACCTGGTGGTTGCCTCACCTTTACTGCCTGGTTCGAACGATCAGACCATCGTAACCGTGCGATCGTCGGAAGGCACTTTCTCGTTTGCCACCCGCGACCTGGATCGTGGCCCGATTTACGTTCCTGCTCACTCAGCCCGGGTAACGCTTACCTCCGACACCAGCCGGTTTGTGGCCTCAAAAGCCAAAGTTGGCCAGACCATCCGCGAGAAATTGCAAACCGAGCCCGAGCAAACCTACGATCGTGCCCGGCGCGAAATACCCCCGTTGAGCGTTAACATGCGCGAAACCGGCAACCCGCTATGCGTCCCGCTGGCTGCCGATGCCAGTTGGCAGAAGTTCGGTTTCGAATGGAGCGGTGGTTTTTACATGAGCCGTGCCGACACCAAAGCCAAAGGCGACGAGTTTAAACGCTGCCTTTGGACGGGCGACAAATTTATGTGGAACATCGGCACCGGGAAAGTCCCCGTTTATCTGCGTACCGACAAAGATGCGCATTTGTCGGTTCTGAACGATTACCTGCCCGTTGCGCAAGTGCTTTGGAATCACGAAGGGTTAACGTTTCGCGAAGAAGCCTTTGCCACCTTGCTCGAAGGGCCGTTATCGCCCGACAACCCGCTCCGCAGCGAGCAAACCCCTGCAATCCTGATGGTGAAGCTCCATGTTTCGAACCCGGCCAACCAGCCCAAAACCGCTCATGTCTGGTTAAAAGGCAAAGGGATCGACAATCTCAGGCTTAACGGCCTGGCTATTTTCGACCAAAGGGAAGGTACCGATTACCTCCGCGCAACGGTTAAAATGCCCGATGGTGTTACAGCTCCCAGCACCCGACTGAACGGGGATGCGGTTGAGCTGTCGTTCGAAATTGGCCCCAACCAGTCGGCGCCGCTCTACATCTCGTTCCCGTTTGTGGCCGATTTGACCGTGAAAGACCAGGAACGGGTCGCCTCGCTCGATTACATTACCGAACGCGAGCGGGTTGTTTCGTACTGGAGGGGCATTGTCGATAAATTTGTCCAGTTCAACGTGCCCGAACCAAAGTTCAACGACTTGGCCCGTTCGGTCATTACGCACATCAGGATGAGTACTACCAAAGACCCCAAAAGTGGGTTGTACATGGTGCCGGCAGCTTCGTTTGGCTATATGGTCTTTGCCAACGAATCGGCCTTTCAAACCATTTATTTCGATATGATTGGCGACCATAAAACTGCCGCCGACTACCTGGAAACTTTCCTAAAATTACAAGGAAAAGCTCGTATGGAGGGTTCCTATAGCGGCGACCAAAGTGCTGTTTTCCACGGAGCAAAGGTTGACGATGAGTACAACTACACCCACCAAAACTACAACCTCGACCATGGCACCGTGCTTTGGGCGCTGGCCTTGCATTACCTGCTCTCGCGCGATGGCGAATGGCTCAAACATGCCGCGCCCAATATGCTCAAAGCGTTCGACTGGATTGTTGAACAACGAAACCAGACTAAGATTAAAGATAGAAATGGAGAACCGGTCTTGCATTATGGCTTGTTGCCCGGCGGTCACCTCGAAGACAACAACGACTGGGGATACTGGTTTGCCATAAACGCCTATGCCTGTTTGGGTATGCAGTCAACCGCCGAAGCGTTCGGTAAAGCTGGCTTGCCACAGGCCGATCGGCTCGAAAAAGAGGCCAGCGATTATCTGACCGATTTACGGAATTCGGTTAAACGCACGAGCGAACTGTCGCCGGTAGTCCGTTTGCGCGACAAGACCTACGTGCCTTATGTTCCTGCGCGGGCTTGCCAGCGGTTCCGCTACTTCGGGCCAATGCTCTCCGAATATTACTCGCGTTACGGGGCCGATACCACCAAAACCACGCGGCTCTACCGGCTTGCAGCCACCCGCGAAGTGCTTTACGGTCCTATGGTGTTGGTTACCACGGGTATTATCGACTCACACGACCCGTTGTCAGAAGCAATTATCGACGACTGGGAAGACAACATTACCATGACCAGCTCGCTTGGGCTTGAGATACATGGCGCTGTTGACGACGAATATTGGTTTAGCCGCGGCGGTATGGTTTTTCAGCCCAACCTGCAAAACCCGATAAAAGCCTATTTGCTTCGGAACGAAATACCTGCCGCTATCCGAAACCTCTACAACGGCATGGTTTCGTGCCTTTTCCCCGATGTGAATGCCTTTACCGAAGAGTACCACAAATGGGGATTGGGAAGCGGCCCCATGTATAAAGTGCCCGACGAAGCCCGTTTCCTGACCCGCGCAAACGATTTGCTGGTAATGGACAGCAACAACGAACTCTGGCTTGCCCCCGGAACACCGCGTTACTGGCTTGAACCGGGTAAGGTAATCAGCTTATACCATACCGCTACTGTTTTTGGCGACGTATCATATATCCTGAAAAGCGGCGCTGTGCCTAATACGGTTGAAGCAGCAATCAACCTGCCCGAAGGTATTTCGGCAAAGAAGGTAAAATTGTTCGTCAGGTCGCCCATTGAAAAACCGATGAAGTCGGTCAGCATTAACGGGAAGCCCTGGAACAACTGGGACAGTGCAAAAGAGGTAATTGATCTGCCAATGAATGAAAGAAATATGAATATACTGGTAACATATTAATTCTGTGGAAACAAAAATGTTAAATGATTCATCACAAACCACAACGAAAACGGCTCGCCCTGAAGGGGAAGCTTATCTTAAAATTTTCATGGTTTTAACCTTGTTGCTTTTCGCTTTCTGCCCTTCGCTTTTTGCCTACGAGCACCCAGGCGGTATGCACCTGAAACAACAAATCGAATTTGTCAGAAAGCAAATTGCTGAAAAGAACGAACCTTATACAACGGCATTCAACAAATTGATTGAGGTTACCGATTCGGCGTTTATTATGCCTCATCATGCTTTGGCCGATTTTAGTGTTCCGGGGTATTACGTCAAGCCTGAAGAACATGAAAAAAACTCGCTTAGTCTTGCCCAGGATGCTTTTAACGCTTATGCCTGCGCCCTGGCCTGGCAATTGACCCTTCATCCCAAATATGCCGAACGGGCCATCTATTTCATCAACGCCTGGAGCAGCACAAACAAAGGCTACTCGGCTGACGACGGGCCTTTGGTGATGAGTTATACCGGAACGGCGATGGTAATGGCTGCCGAATTGCTAACCGATTGCCCGGTCTGGAAAAATCAGGACAAACAGCTATTTACCAGTTGGTTAAAGAATATTTACCAAAAAGCCACCAACGAAATCAGAACCCGCAAAAACAACTGGGGCGACTGGGGCAGGTTTGGCTCGTCGCTGGCCGCTTATTACCTGAACGATGTTCAGGAAATGAACGAAAACGTCCGTTTGCTAAAGTCCGACATCTTCAATAAAATTGACGACGATGGGCACATGCCCGAAGAAACACGCCGTGGGGCCAACGGTATATGGTACACCTACTTCTCGCTGGCGCCTATTACTGCAACGTTGTGGGTTGCCTACAATTCGACCGGCGAAAACCTTTTTGGCCTTCAACACGATGGCCGCCGCTCGCTGAAAGGGGCTTTGGATTACCTGCTCTATTACAACCAGTACCCGCAGGCCTGGAAATGGTTTGCAAAGCCGGTTCAGGGAGTTCCGGGAAAAAACATTCATTCCGACCCATCCTGGCCATTTGACTTATTCGAAGCGATGTTGGGTATTTACAGCGACCCGGAGTATGCAAAATATGTTTTGGCCAACCGGCCTATTTGTTACGTAAACCACCATTACGCATGGTGTTTCCCTACACTGATGCCTGCCCGGTTAAATGACTATCAGCCTAAAGAAACCAGCAACCATACCCCAACTTCGGTAGCCGAAGCCAAACAATGGATAACCCGGCATTTTGCCAAAGGTGTAGTTCCACCGTTTTCGTTTGTTTATGGGGAAAAGAAGTCCGACAGCTTTATCACCGGATGGCTGTATAAGTCGGAAGTGCTAAAACCAACCGAACCCGACACCGAATTATCGGCTTTTACCTATACCGACCCCAAAACAGGCCTGGCCGTAAAATGCACGGTAACCTGTTTTACTGATTATCCCGCTGTTGAATGGGTGCTGAAAATGACCAATACCTCAGGGAAAAAATCTCCGATCATCGAAAAAGCCTGTGCGGTTGATTATGCTTTTGTGTCGGATGTAAAAGGCGAGTTCATCTTGCACCATTCGAACGGCAGCAACGGCTACCGCGACGATTTTAAACCAATGGACGACTACCTGGCCGTTGGCGAAAGCAAGTACATTACCCCGATTGGCGGACGTTCGTCGGGCACATTGGCTCTTCCGTTTTTCAATATCGAAATGCCCTGGCAGCAGGGAATTATCGTTGGAATTGGCTGGACAGGCAAATGGTATGCCGACATTCAAAAGAAAGACGCAAAAACGGTTGAACTGAAATCGGGCATGGAACGGATGCAACTGGCGCTACTCCCGAACGAAGACATCCGAACGCCGCGTATCTGCCTGTTCTTCTGGAAAGGCGGTGACCGCATGGCAGGCCACAACCAGTTTCGGCGGTTTATCATGGCACACCATTCGCCGAAAATCGACGGGTGCTTGGCCCAACCGCCTTTGTCAGCAGGGTTCGACTGGGGCGACCCCAAACCTTGCGAAGAATATACCTGCCTCACCGAAGACTACGCGGTTTCGCTGGTAAAACGGTTTCAGCAATTTAAAATACTTCCTGAAGTGTTCTGGCTCGATTGCGGCTGGTTTTCGGGCTGCGGATGGGACAAGCAGAAAGGTGGCTGCTGGCACAACGTGGGCAACTGGACTGCCGACCCCAAACGCTTTCCGCACGGGTTAAGGCCTGTGGCCGATGCCATTCACCAGGCTGGCTCCAAATTCATGGTTTGGTTCGAACCCGAACGCGTCCACGAATTTTCGATGATTTACAAAGAACATCCCGAATGGCTGCTCCGACGAGAGGGCGACGATAACTCGCTCTTCGACCTCGGAAACAAGGACGCCTGCAAGTGGATGATCGATTATATTTCGGACTTGATCAGGAAAGAAGGGATCGACTACTACCGCCAGGACGACAATGTTGACCCGATGAATTACTGGGCTTGCAACGACACGCCTGGCCGGATTGGTATTCACGAGATAAAACACGTCGAAGGACTCTACGCCTTCTGGGACAGCCTGCTGGTGCGGTTTCCCCGGTTGCTGATCGACAATTGTGCCGGTGGCGGGCAACGCCTCGACCTGGAAGCCACTTCGCGCAGCATACCGCTTTGGCGTTCGGATTACAGCTATGGCGAGCCAAACGGAACCCAGGGCCATGCCTTCGGGCTGAACTTTTACCTGCCCTTTCACGGAACCGGTATGTGGAAGACCGACGATTACACGTTCCGCTCAAGCTTGGGCGCAGCTGCCGTGATGAGTTGGGAAATCACGGGGAAGGAATCGGAGCAAATACCTGACATCCAGAAGCGTATCAGCGATTTTAAGAACCTGAGACCTTATTTTTATGGCGATTACTACCCGATGACAGAAAGCTGGAACTGCGATACAAGCGACCGTTCGTGGCTGTCGTACCAGTTGAACCGGCCCGACGAACACGATGGGATAATATTGGCATTCAGGCGGAAAGACTGCGAAAATGAGTCGATACGGATAAAACCACGTGGCCTGGAGTCAAACACCATTTACGAGCTTTTTTACGAAGATTATAAAATCAGGATAAACAAAACCGGGCAGGAAATCATGGAGGGAATTGATTTGGCAATTCCACAACCGCAGCAGTCGTTGCTGGTAAGTTACCGAAAAAAGGAATGAAGTTCTATAACATATTGTATACGTTGTATTTTGAGTCGTTCTTTAACAGAAATTAAGGGGTGTAAATTGAAACCTTATTTTTATCCAGGCAACCTTAGTAGTCCCTCAGCATTTTGATGCAGCCCATAAGCAAATAACTGGAAAAAGGAAAAAATCGAATGCGATTGTAAGCAGTTGTTTTTTGCCCTGGAAGGGCAGAATATCAATAATCCCCGGTTTTAACCGGGGGGAAAGGGAAAAGAGGGGAAACCGTCCGTTCGGCTGAGCTCACGCCGAAGCCGCGAGACAATTTTATTCAAGGTGAAAATATTGACTCGGGCGGAATGGCGCAATCCCTCAAAAAAGTAGTTACATAAAAGAAAACGTGCCCCCATAAACTCAACCTTATTGATCTATCTGGTAAAAAATAAAGTTAAAACCCTATTTTTAATAAGTTAAGAAGTAAAAAACTATTAATTGATTACCAATAAATAATTGAAATACTATGAAAAAGTTATCAGGTTTAATTTTGACAATGGTTTTGTGTAATGGCTTAAATGCCCAGCAACTTACAAGTATGCAATGGTTTAACGAACCAGCTAAATGGAAGATCGAAGACAACAAGTTAAAAGTGGAAGTTACCCCCAAGTCGGACTACTGGCGGGCAACCGGTTATGGATTTACGGTTGACGACGGCCCGTTTTGTTACACCACCCGCGGTGGCGAATTTGAAGTATCGGTGAAAATTTCAGCCGAATTTAAAGCCCGGTACGATCATCTGGGACTGATGCTGCGTATCGACGAAAAGCTTTGGATTAAAACCGGGATGGAGTATGTTGACGGGAAATACAATTTCAGCACGGTGGTTACCAACGATTTCAGTAGCTGGAACGTGATCCCGCTGAAAGGCAAACCCGAGTTTCTGTGGGTGAAAGCCATCCGCAAAAAAGACTCTGTTGAAATTTACTACTCGTTCGATGGGAAAGATTATATTATGAGTAACATTGCTTATTTTCCCGACCAAAAACCGGCAATGGTGGGCATGATGGCCGGAAGCCCCGATGGCAATGGGTATAATGCTGTTTTCGAAAACTTTAAGATTGTCCATCAACCCGATGCCCGCCGGTTGGAATGGCTCGAAAAAAATAAAGAGTAAATATCTAAACTAAACCATTATGAAAAAACCTATTGTTTTTAATTTGCTGATAATTATCGTATTATCGCTGTTTTCCTGTCAGAAGAAAGAAGTAAAGAAGCCTGAGCGGATGGATTGGTGGCGCGAAGCCAGGTTTGGCCTGTTCATCCATTGGGGGCTGTATTCGGTACCTGCCGGTGAGTGGAAGGACCGGACCGACCATGCCGAATGGATACGCGAATCGGCACAAATTTCGCTTGAACAATACAATCAATTTGTTTCGCAGTTTAACCCTGTGAAATTCAACGCCGACGAATGGGTTAGCCTGGCAAAAAATGCCGGGATGAAATACATTGTAATCACATCGAAACACCATGATGGGTTCTGTTTGTTCGATTCGAAGGAAACAGACTTTGATGTGATGTCAACGCCTTTTAAACGTGATATTTTGAAAGAATTGTCGGAAGCCTGCGCCAAACAAGGGATTACGCTTTGTTTCTACCATTCAATTATGGATTGGCACCACCCCGATTATTTGCCCAGACGGAATTGGGAGAAAGATAGGCCTGTTGATGGAGCCAATATGGACAGGTATGTTTCGTACATGAAAAATCAGCTAAAAGAACTGCTTACCAATTACGGGAAGATAGGGGTTATCTGGTTCGACGGCGAGTGGGAAAACACCTGGACACACGAACGAGGCATGGATTTGTACAACTATCTGCGAGCGCTTAAACCCGATTTAATCATTAATAACCGGGTTGACAAAGGGCGTTCGGGAATGGCCGGGCTAACGAAAGACAATACGTTTTATGGCGATTTCGGCACCCCAGAACAGGAAATCCCCCTGACCGGGTTGCCCGGCGTTGACTGGGAAAGTTGCATGACTATCAACAAGAACTGGGGATACAACAAAAATGACCAAAACTGGAAATCATCTGAAGATTTAGTTCGAAAACTGATCGACATTGCATCGAAGGGAGGAAACTTCCTGCTGAACGTAGGCCCCACTTCCGAAGGCTTATTCCCCGGCCCAAGTATCGAACGGTTAAAAGAGATGGGCGACTGGATGAAGGAAAACAGTGACGCTATATATGGAACCAAGGCAAGTCCATTTACAAAGCTGGAATGGGGCAGGTGTACTCAAAAAGGAAACGGGGAAAATACCATGTTGTATCTGCACGTATTTGATTGGCCTAAAGACGGGAAACTGGTTGTTGGCGGCCTGAAAAATAAAGTTGTAAAAGCCTATGCGTTAAACGATAAAAATAAGGCCGATCTGAAAACCGAAAAAACTGGTAAAAAAACGGTTTTGGTAAATGTCAGTCCTGTTTCCCAATCGAAATATGCCACTGTTATTGTTCTTGAAATCAATGGAAAACCTGTTGTCGATGAGTAATGAGCCCACTCCGAAAAGTCCAAGTTTATTGATTTTCAACTTCGCTACCCCTGACCCCTAAAGGGGAACTCGTTGAAAATCAATAAACTTTTCAAAGTCTCCTTCAGTCCGCCAGCTGGCGGATAGGGGGTCTGACTTTTCGGAGTGGACTCAAAGAGTTTCTTCGAGTTCATCGAATAGGCAAGGGCAAAAATAAATGCGGAGAATAAACGGCACTATTGCCGCATTTTGTGCGGATATTATTTTGTCGTGCGGTGAAAAAACTCTATTTTCACCGCACAATTAGCGGTGAAAATAAGACTATGTATATACACGAACGAGAAAATTGGTTCAATTTTGTTTGGGACAATGAGAAGATTCTACCAGTCTTGGCAGCCGTACGACACTTGCAAGGTAGATTGCTGGGTCGCATGGAAAAGCTTGGTTTCGACTTAATTGAACGTGCAACATTGGAATCTTTGATTTTAGATGTTGTTGACACGTCAAGAATTGAAGGTGAATTCCTGAATCCGGAACTTGTTCGCTCGTCAATCGCCCGAAAATTGGGAATCGAAGGAACAGAGTATGGCTCTACACCTCGAAATATAGAAGGAGTAGTTGACGTGCTGTTGGATGCAACCCAAAATTACGACAAGATACTTTCAGAAGAACGGCTTTTTGGCTGGCATAACGCAATATTTCAATCCGGTTACAGTGGTCATTTAAAAATTGATGTCGGACGTTATCGCTCGGCAGGAATGAAAGTGGTTTCAGGTGCATTTGGAAGAGAAAAAGTGCATTTTGAGGCTCCTGCCGCAGAAAGGGTTGTATTTGAAATGACCATTTTCCTGGATTGGTTAAACAAAAATAATCAATTGGATATGGTGTTGAAGTCAGCAATTTCGCATTTTTGGTTTGTGACCATTCACCCGTTCGACGACGGCAACGGACGACTTGCCCGTGCTATTATGGATCTATTTTTGGCACGAAGCGAGGGAAGTAAAATCAGGTTTTACAGCATGTCGAACCAGATTTTCAAGGAGCATAAACTTTATAACGAAATAATTGAAAAAACACAGAAAGGAACAAGCGACATTACAAACTATTTGTTGTGGTTTTTAGATTGTTTTAAGCGTGCATTACTTGCAAGTGAGAAGAATTTGGAAATCATACTCGACAAATCATATTTTTGGGACAAGCACAAATTCACTGCCATAAACGAGCGGCAACGCAAAATAATCAACTATTTGTACGACAATTACCAAAATGAAGTCGGATTTTTGAGAACTTCAAACTATGCAAAACTCGCAAACTGTTCAACAGATACTGCATTGCGTGATTTACAAGACTTGGTGAAAAAAGAAATTTTGAAATCAGAAGACTCAGGAAAGAAAACCAATTATTTGATTATTAGCTCTAAAAATATACGGATTCCAAGAATATCGACATCAAATCAGATACAACCTAGCCCCAGCCCCTAATAAACAGGGCTGTAAGCGGCATGCAACTTCCGGGTAATAATTGGGCTATAAACCCAAAAGGTAATGCCGAAATGGGTACAGATATGGGGGTATATAGACGTTAGTCAACATTATAAAGACGATGAAATTCAAACTGCTGACACTATTAATTCTATTCGGAAATTTTTGTTATTCTCAGATAACAGAGATTCGAGATGGTAAATTTTCTCCAAATGGGAATAAAATTGCTTTTATCGCTTTTTTAGGCAGTGTGGAGGATATTTTCATTTATCATTTCGATAACGATTCTGTGAGTAGAGAAACCAATTCTTCAGACCTGAATATCGAACTGCAATACAAAACTTCAATAAACTGGATAAATAACAACCAGATACTATTTTTATCAAAACTAAATGGACTTTCACAACAATACATTTTAGACATTGACAAACACACTTTGACTGCCAATGGAGCTTCTCAATCAAATGAGTTTCTGCTTGAGTTTGACAGAACAAGCCAAACAAGCTACTATATTTCATCAATAAATGGACGAGAGCCTGCTGTTCTAATGAGAAAACTGGGAGAAAACAAAGAGACAAATATTTCAAAACAGAACTACAATTTTACTTTTCCAAAGATATCTCAAGACGGAAACTATATCGCCTACAAACAAATGCCATTAGGTAAGCCGTTCGTTTATTCGATAAGGGACAGTAACCAAATTAAACTAAAACTACCTAAGAAAAACACAACAATTAGTTCGTGGTCTCCAGACAGTAAATATTTTCTTTTTACACATTCCACATTCTCAGACAATTCAAACTTTCCAAAAGCATCATTGCATTTATTTGACTTGATGCAAAGTAAAGACAGTATCTTAATTGAAAACGTTGATTTAATTTCTAGTTCAATTTGGTCTTTAAATAATAATCTATTAGGTTATTCTCTTTTGGACAAATTTGTATTGTTCGACATTAAAACAAGAACAACAAAATATTACAACGTAATTGGACGAGCCGTTGACTGGTCAAATGATTGCAATCTCGTCCTCTTTATACAAGACAAAGACTTGATATTACTAGACTTAAAAAATGATAAAAACAAAAAAATAACGTTGCCTAATAAATAGGCCTCTGAGCGGCGAGCAACGCCCAGTCCGCCAACTGGCGGATTGAATTACACCCGCCGGGACTGAGATTATGCACTTAGCGACCGTTTTTGAGTTTTTGGAGTAAAAAAATGGGATAAAATTGGCTCTATGACGTTTTGTGTGGCTTCTGTTCAAAATCGGCAAACCTCAATGACTGTAAGGTAATTCACTCCAATGGTCTGAGATGCTAGATAGGAGCTCCAGAGGAGCTAAATATTTATAGAAAAAGGGAACAAAATGAAGGTAGTCTGTCCGCGGGCAAATGGTGATAATGGTGATAACATTCTTTCGGACAGGATGTAACTGCCTTCAAAAAAGTAGTTACATAAGAGTCTCTCAGTATATTGGTATACAGCCCATAAACGAATAACTGGAGGATGTAGTTGATAGATTTGAACCCAATATATTTCGTACCTACGGCACTCTGGGTACTGCGGCTGTTCATTGTTCTACAAATATTACGTGCCTCTGGCACTAATCCACTCCATTGGCCTGAGATGCTTGATAGGAGTTTGCTCCAGAGGAGCCAAATATTTATAGAAAAAGGGGAACTAAATGAAGGTAGTCTGTCCGCGGGCAAATGGTGATAATGGTGATAACATTCTTTCGGACAGGATGTGGCTGCCTTCAAAAAAGTAGTTACAAATAAGAAGATAAGGTTTACAAACATGAAGAACATAAAAAGATTACACCGTCGGCTTTCCAGGTTACTGAAGGGCTGCTTGCTGGTCGTACTGATGAGTTTGTTCCTGGCGAACAGCGCTTTGCCTGGAAACAAAATTACGAATGATGGGCAAGAGCCTGATCGGGCGACTATGGTATTGAAAAACCTGCGCAAGCTGATCGATGTTTACTTGCGCGACCCATCGATATGCCGCGGCCCCGACGGGTACTGGTATTTAACCGGGACAACCAATCCACCCGAAGGCATCCCGCTGTGGCGCTCAAAAGACCTGAAAGACTGGCAATCACTCGGTATAATTTGGAAACCAGGCCAAAGCAAATGGCACCAACCTTACCTGAAACAAAACCGACCGTTGTGGGCGCCCGAGATTCATTACATCAACGGGAACTTTTGGCTCACATACAGCATGCCGGGCTGGGATGCCGACAACCCCAGCCACTTCAACGGAAAGAACAGCGGCTGCGGTTTGCTCCGCAGCACCACCGGGAAAGCCGAAGGTCCTTACGCCGATGTACAGCCCAACAAGCGTATGGGCGACGAAATTGATGCCTCGCTGTTCCGCGACGACGATGGCTCGGTTTACTTTCTGTGGCACAGCGGCAAAATCGCCCGGATGAAACCCGATATGAGCGGCTTGGCCGAACCGTACCATTGGTTGAAACCGACGGTTGCCGACACCAACCCGAAACATCATTCATCGCTGTGCCCGGTCGTTTTTGGCGCCGATTCGCTTAAGCACGTCGGGTTCGAAGGCGTGTTCCTGTTCAAGGCCAACGGGCTTTATTACCTGTGCGCTTCCGATCAGGACGAAAACCGGCGGTACAGTTGCTACGTGGCAACATCCAAAAATATTTACGGGCTTTACAGCGCACGATACGAGGCATTGCCCTATTGCGGGCACAACATGTTCTTTCAGGACGAAACGAAACAATGGTGGTCAACATTTTTTGGAAACGACGGCATTCCCTGGAAAGAACAGCCCGGCATTTTGCCCGTTACAATCGGAAAAGATAACGCGATAGTACCAGGGCGAAAAGACCACGTCTATTACATCGACCCTGCACTTGGCAACGATGCCAACAACGGCCTTTCGCCTGCGTCTCCTTTAAAAACATACACGAACCGCGATTTTACAGGCGGCGACACCATCCTTTTCAAACGGGGGAGCGTTGTCCGCGACATGCTTCACACCCAAACCGGGCACGACGGCGCCCCAATTACCTACGGAGCTTACGGCAAAGGGGCAAAACCCACTTTTATGGGTTCGGTGGCCATTGGCGATCGGTGGCAATGGGACGAAGAGCGGCCTTCGATTTGGAGATACAAAGGGACATTCACCAGCAAAGTATGCAACCTGGTATTCAATGGTAGCGAGCGTTGCGGCAACATGCGCTGGAGTTTATCCGACCTGAAACATCAGGGCGAATGGTTCTACACGGGCAATTCTACTGGCGATGCCGGTGGAGGACAAAGTCCGCAAAACAGTATCCTTTACCTCTGTTCGCCTGCCAATCCCGGTACAGCCTATCGCGACATCGAGTGCGTGCTCTGGGGGCAACGGAAAATGGTGGGGGGCAACGAGAACATCACCCTCGAAAACCTGTGTTTCCGAAATTCGGGGGTGCACGGTTACCAGGAATCCCATGTTCGGAATGTGACCCTTCGTGGCTGCGAGTTCCGCTTTATTGGCGGAGCTGTTTGGAGCAGCGAAAAACGTATCCGTTTTGGAAACGCAGTTGAACTGTGGGATGGCGCCAGCAACGTTACGGTTGAACAATGCACGTTCGACAATATTTACGACTCGGGCATTACCCACCAGGGCGGCGAAACCCGCCATATCCCCGAAAAGTTGTACTTCCGCAACAACCGGTTTAGCAACTGCGGAATGGCTGCTTACGAATGCCGCGAACCCTCGCAGGAAGTTTATTTCGAAGGAAATACCTGCCTCGATGCGGGCGGTGGGTTCAGCATGCAGGGCGAAGAGCCACCGCGCCAGTCGGAGATTTACCCGCAACCGATGGGACACCACGTGTTTATCTGGAGGGTTGATCGGAGCACACAACCCGGCCATGTCTATATCCGTAACAATGTATTCGGCGAAGCGCCTTTCGGGGCCGCTATCTATTCGATAATCGACCCGGTTGACGAGCAAAAGTTTATCATCGACAACAACCGCTACGGACAAACAACCGGCGATTTGCTGTTCCGCTTTGGAGGCCGTATGTACAAACCTTCGGAATTTACCCGCTACCAGAACGAATGCACCCAGGACAAGCACAGTAACGTACAGGCTAAAACACCAATGTATTGATGTAAAAACTATCTGAAAATGTGGACAACATGATGTAAAATCTGACAGGTTTCGGAAACCTGTCAGGTTTTATGCGTCAGATTGCAAATGACCATTAAGCAAGTGCCGATGTAGAATATAAAAATGTTGGCAAACGTTCGATATAAGCAAATATCAAATCAACGAGAGTGGTTGCCCACCCAACAACCAGAAACGCCCGATAAACAGTTGTAGTTGACCGCTCTGCAAACAGAAATGTCGGATAAACAGTTGTAGTTATGCGTTCGACAAATAGAAATACCAGATAAACAGTTGTGGTTGCCCGCTCGACAAACAGAAATGCCAGATAGACAGTTGTAGTTACCTGCTGACTAACCAGCATAAGATGATTGAAAATAAACAACAAACAGCTTTGATTTATAAACATAACTAATTACCTTTAAAACCTTGAGAACAAGCAAAAAAAGAAGGGTTAAAATCAGTCCGGCTTTTGAAAAGTACGGTAAGCTCTCCGGTAGTTACTAGTTATGGGCAAGGTTAAGTGCGATTCGACTCAATATTTAAACATGATAGTATATTTGGATAATAATATTTTTATATCAATCGAGGATAATGAGATTGACTTTGAGAATTTCAAAGGTTTTTTTACTGAAAAACCCAGTTTTGTTTATTCTTATGCTCATATTGTGGAGCTGCTTGAAGCAAAACATAATTTGGACCATTTGCAAAATAGACGACTGAATACAATTCTATATGTGACTAATAATCTATATTCATTTCCAACTGGTGACCAAATAAATTTCACAGTTGAGAATTCAGAAGATGTGATGAACTTTTTGACATACGAACAAAAGTAGTATCTTATGAGGAATTGGAGTCTAATAACTTTAAAACCAGCGCATAACTTTTAGCTACCCGCAAGCCGGGTTTTGGTGGCTCGTTGACAGGAAATTTGAATCTCGAATGGCTGCTTATCGTGGACAAATTACCGGGAAACTCCCGGCCCTGCGTGTCTTCAAACTTTATGCACAACCTAAACTCACAGTACAACCGACACAACTAACACGAATTGACGAGATATGAGAAAGATTTTGACAATTATACTAGTCTTAGCATCGGTAACTATATTTGGACAGGTGACGGATTCAGCCGGCACTTCATCAAATGTATTTGTTGCGATGCTCAAACCTGGGCTTGACAATGTGAAAGCAACCATCAATGATAGCACAATGTTCGTTGCAACTAAAGGACAACTTATTCTTTACTGGAACGACCCACATACTGCTTTCATTGCAGATGGACGGTTCGGTTACATTCCTACAGACCAACTTGTTAGAATTAATAAGCCCCTTTTTAAGTTTACTTTTTCTAAGCGCAAGTTTACCTACGACAAGGACTACGAGCTATGTCAATCAGCAGAAAGAACAGGTGCTGACTTAAATTTTTTGGTAAAGCGAATTCAAAGTAAAGACAACAAAGCTTTACTTCAATTCTTTAAATTGCAAGATGTCGTTGACGGTGCATCTGCTGAAGAATTCCCCGATGACTTTTGGGCTTTGATAAACTTATGGACGGACAAGGAACTTTCATCATTCATTTTAACATTGAATAAAACAGACAAGATAGCCTTTTGCAAATTGCTGATTGAAAGTTCTTATTGTAATCCTACGAGTATTACAAACTTTATTATCCATTTACATTTCAACAAATCAACTTGAAAAAATAATTCGCGTGACACAACCTCGTACAAAAAGAAAGGCAGCGCATAATAAATAAGACTCTGAACGGCGGACTTAACTACACCCGCCGGGGTCGGGGCTACCGCTTTGATGGATAATTATTGCATTTTCGTATAGATTTTTTATTTTTGATAAAAAAAATAGAATGTATCTTGATAGTTACATAAACAGTTTAAGGGGTCTTTGTCAACAAAACAAAGTAAAATCGTTGTATGTTTTTGGTTCTGTTTTAACTGATAGATTTAACGATAAAAGTGATATTGATTTAGTTGTTGATATCGATTCGATTGACCCAATTGATTATGCCGACAATTATTTTAATTTAAAGTTTGCACTTCAAGACTTATTCAAAAGACAAATTGATTTACTTGAGGACAAAGCAATTAAGAATCCTTATATTCGTCAAAACATAGACAACTCAAAATATTTGATCTATGCAAAATGACGATAGAAAGTATGATATTAAAGCATGTCTCAAGGATATTGAACAGTCTATTATAGAGATTTATGATTTTTTACCAACCAAGCGTGATTTCTACGAATTTCAAAAAGATTTAAAAACCCGCAAAGCTGTAGAGCGAAATATAGAAATTATCGGGGAGGCAATGGATAGGATATTGAAGGCTGACCCTACATTTCCAATTAGTGACTCTCGAAAGATTGTTGATACACGTAACAGAATTATTCATGGATATGATAGCGTATCTGAGGATATTATTTGGTTGATTGTTAGCAGATACCTGCCAATTCTGGAAAAACAAGTAGAAGAATTATTAAAATAACAAATAGGACTCTGAGCGGCGCGTAGTGTCCATCCATTCCGCCAACTGGCGGATTGAACTAAAACCTGGTTGGGCACATTAGGAAAATCTCACACTTCAGTATAAGAAAAATATCCCAATTTGGGAAGTGTGATTTAATTTTATAGATTTGCATCATGAGAATCATTGCATTTAGAACTATAAGAGGTTTTTTTGAGAAACCAGAGTATTCCGATTCTGAGCCATCTCTGCGAGCATGGTATCATGATGCGAAAAAAGCAGAGTGGGAAAGCTCAAATGAACTAAAACAACAATATGCAAATGCGAGTATAGTCGGAGATGGCAGAGTTGTTTTTAATATAAAAGGCAATGATTACAGGTTGGTAGTTGCAATAGACTATGATTTTCAAGCGATTTTCGTACGATTTATTGGAACACATAATCAGTATGATAAAATTGATGCTAAAACGATTTAATTATGAATATTCGACCAATAAAAACAGAACAAGATTACAATTCTGCTTTAGATAGGATTGAAGAATTATGGGGGGCTAAAAAGGACACCCCAGAAGGGGATGAACTCGATTTATTAGTAACATTAGTTGAATCTTATGAGATGAAACATTACCCGATTGCTCCACCAGACCCCATTGATGCAATTAAATTTCGTATGGAGCAAATGGGGATGACACCAGCTGATATGGTACAATATTTAGGTAGCCAAAGTAGAGTAAGTGAAATTTTAAACAAAAAGAGACGACTTACTTTAAGTATGATTAAATCATTGTATAAAGGATTGAAAATTCCGGCAGAAGTTCTATTAGCCTGATTTATAAAAACAACCCTGAGCGGCGTGTAACGCCCGGCGATTATTCCAAGTTGAACTCAAGTTCGAATTTCAATATATGTTTAGTGTTGAATGAATTACGACGCCATAACTTCAGCTGCTTGTCAAAGCCCGGCAGCAGTGGTTTTTGGTGGGCATTTTCGCCCGGATACGGTTTGCCGGGATTGATATCCGCCATTTGGTTGACGCAATATACCCCTTTAACCCCGACTGCCAAATCTTTAACATGACCAGTGGTAGTGCGGGTTTTGCGAAAAGCAGGCCAATTGAATAGGAATACTGGAATAAAATTTTCATCTTTTTACTCGCCATTGTCATCCTACCTGCGCCCGACTATCGTTTTCTTTCCATAACGAATGATTTTAATCGTTCGTCAACCTAAACCAATAGCGTATGTTAAAACCATTTCTGTATCTCTTGCAGTCGGGCGGCGCTTTCTGCAAAATTAAAATGCCCCGTGCGGCTATGTTCCTATTCTTTTTACTGCAGGTTTGCGGTCAGTTGCAGGCAAAAAACTATTATTTCTCGGCCAGCGGCGATGATGCCAAAAATACAGGCTCATCGGCTACTTCGCCCTGGAAAAGCCTTGAAAAGTTGAATTCTGTGATGATCGGGCTACAACCGGGTGACTCGGTATTGTTTCGTCGTGGCAATGTATTTCATGGCGAGTTGCGCATTACGCAAAGCGGAACGAAAAAATCGGTTATCTACTTTGGCGCTTACGACCGGGGCGAAAAACCAGTTTTTGACGGAACAGCAAAAGTAACCGGATGGAAAGCAGTTGCCCGCAATAAATGGGAAACCACCAATGCAGTTGCCCTCGACAATCTCACCAATCTGTTTATCAATGGAGTTAAACAGGCGCATGGCCGCTGGCCAAATGCAAATACTGCCAACAAGGGTTATATACCCATTAAATGGGCATCAGGCAGTACGAGGTTAAGCAGTAAGTCGATCCCCGATGCTTCGGTTTGGCAGGGCGCCGATCTGGTTTCCCGTACCAATCGCTGGGTAGTTGACTGGTCGCCCATTCTGGAAACAAGCGGCGATACCATTACAATCAGACCAGCCAATTATACCATTGAACCTAATTTTGGTTTTTTTATTTGTAATCATCCAAACACGCTCGATCAGCAGGGCGAATGGTGTTTTAACCGGTTGTCGCGAAAAATTATGCTTTATTTCGGCAAAAACCCGGAATTACTGGAGGTGACTATCCCCGTAACCGAAAACCTGGTCTCGGTTTTAGGGCAGAAATACATTACGATCGAGAACCTGGTGTTGAAAGGCTCGTCGGGCAATTCGGTGCAAATCGACCGGTCGGAAAATATAACCATTCGGAAGACCGAAATATTTCAGTCGGGAAACAGTGCGGTATGGGCCGAAAAATGCAAAATATCGCTGTTTGAGGATAACATAGTGATGAACACCAACAACAACGGGGTCATGTTTAATGAGTGCCGCAGCACCGTTTTACGCCGTAACCTGATCAAAAATACAGGGTTAAGCCCGGCAGTTAGCGTGCATGGAAGCACGTCGTTAATTGGGTTGGGTATTTATGGGGCAAAAGCGCTGATGGAATACAACCGGATTGACAGTACCGGCTACATTGGCCTGCGGTTCGACGGCGATTCGATGATGGTACGCCACAATGTAATTTCGAATATCTGCCTGGTAAAAGATGACGGCGGTGGAATTTATACCTGGAATGGGAATAGTCCGGCCAGGGTCGAACAAAAAATCATCGGGAATATCGTTTATAATTCGATTGGGGCAGCCTGCGGAACAAACGACACACTTAGCTTTTCAGCCGAAGGTATTTATATCGACGATGGAAGCGTTAACGTGGAAGTAACCGGCAATACCATTTATAAATGTGGCAATATCGGCTTGTTTATCCACAATTCGTACAACATTACGGCTCGCAACAACCTGGTTTTCGACTGCAATAAGGCACAGCTCCAGATGCTTTCGTCGGGAATGCCCAATTCAAAAATAAGGGGTTGTATCATTAAGGACAATATATTCGTTTCGCGTACTGCCGGACAACGGGTTACCAACTGGATTACCGACGATCCGAAAGACAGTATAAAAACGATGGGCGAGATCGACAGTAATTACTATTGTCGCCCTGCCGATCCCGATATGATTATTCATTGTTCGTTCAATCCGGGAGAGAAATGGTATTCGTTTGACGACTGGAAGCAACAATTTGGGTACGACCAGCATACAAAGCAATGCCCTATCCGGTTTGGCAATAAGATTACTTCGATGGGGCCTCCGCAGAAAATTACTTACGGAGTTTACCACGACGGAAAAGATACCTGGTACGACGAGCAAACAACCGGCAAGGAAGCTCTTCAAAAAATAAAGGAAGATTTGATGGGAAACCCCGACCAGCCTGATAAAGGAATGCATCTCAGCCTGATACTTTCAGCTGATATTAATTTTGACAAGCTGAAACAGCCCAAATACCTGTTAAGCTTTGATACTAAGGGTAAAAGTGCCGGAGATGTAATTAAAGCAAATTTTAAAACTCCTGATAATCAAATTATTTGTTCGAAGGAGTTTAAACTTGAGAATACGTTTCGCACCAACGAGCTGCTTTATATACCGGCTTATGCCAACAAACCACACGAACGGGTCAACTTCGAGTTCAGCAACTGGAAAGAGCCTGTGTGGATAAAAAATATAACATTCAGGAAGGTAGAAGTAACGCTTCCTAATCCCGACGACCATTTTTTGCTGGTGGTAAACGAATCGGGCGAACCCCGGGTAAGCCCGCCATTAAACGGATATGTCGATGTTTCGGGGAGAGCCTGCAAAGGAACAATTGAACTTCCGCCTTATTCATCGGCTATATATTTTAAAAAATAAACAACTCTTCAAATGTTTTTCAGGTACATCCCTTTTTTTATTTTTCTTTTTATTTACAGTCAGTTGCGGGCAACTAACTATTATTTCTCGGCCAGTGGCAATGATGCCAAAAACACAGGTTTATCGGTTGGTTCGCCCTGGAAAAGCCTGGAAAAGTTGAATTTAGTGATGATCGGGCTACAACCGGGCGACTCGGTATTGTTTCGTCGGGGCGATATATTTAGTGGCGGGTTGCGCATTACCCGAAGCGGGACGCGGCAATCGGTTATCTACTTTGGCGCTTACGGACGAGGAGAAAAACCGGTGCTGAATGGAACTGCAAGGTTGTTAGGGTGGAACCCAATTGGACAGAATAAATGGGAAACTACCTATCCAGCTGATCTGGAAGGATTAAATTCTTTATTGTTGAATGGGGTGATGCAGCCGGTGGGAAGGTGGCCGAACATGGATGCCGCTAATCGGGGGTATTTAAGTGTCAATTGGGCTTCGGGAAGTACCCGGTTAAGTAGTAAAGCTATACCGAATGCTTCAATCTGGAAAGGAGCCGATGCAATTGTCAGAACCCAACGGTGGGTTTTAGACCGTTCAACGATTCTTTCAGCCAGTGGAGATACACTTACCATAGAACCTATTCCTCAAAACATAATAGATAAGGCATTTGGGTTTTTTATCTGCAACCATCCTCAAGCACTGGATAAGCAAGGAGAATGGTGCTTCAACAAAGAGACTAAAAGGATAACATTATACTTTGAGAAAAATCCTGCCGCTTTCGTTGTTGAGGTTCCTGTTGTAAATGACGTGATTACGATTAAAAAACAGCATTTTATAACTCTTGAAAATTTGGTTGTCAACGGAGCGCTGAATAATGGAATTATGGCTGATAGCGTTGAAGAAGTTACAGTAAGAAATATGGAAGTACTTCATTCAGGAAAAACAGGTACTTATTTCAGAGGATCAAAGAATAATGTATTTGAGGACAATCTTGTTTGTGATGCCAATAACGAGGGTGTATATTTTCAGTATTGTCGTGGTTCGGTGATCCGTCGTAATAAAGTTAAAAATATAGGCTTAGTTCCCGGAATGGGAAGGCCATCGTTCGATGGGAGCTTCTCGTACAATGGTATAGAGACATTTGGTTCGTCCAACCTGATTGAATATAATAAAGTTGATAGTGTGGGATATGTTGGTGTTCGGTTTGAAGGAGACTCAACCATTGTTCAATACAACGTAATATCGAACTACTGTAGTGTTAAAGATGATGGTGGCGGAATTTATACGTGGAATGGCAACCATTACTTTCACCCTGCCGAGGTGCCACCTAATGTAGGCCAAAAGGTTATAGGTAATATTGTTAGCAATGCCATCGGCGCTGGTTTTGGAACCGATGACTCGCTAAGCAATTCAGCAAATGGAATTTATATTGATGGTGGAAGTTGCAACGTGGAGGTGCTAGGCAATACGGTTTATCGTTGTGGCGCAATAGGTATTTTCGTCAATAACGCGAGTCACATTACAGTACTGAACAATCTGGTTTATAATGCCAAAACTCAGCTTCAGGTTCGTGCTGAAGGCATGCCGCAGGGAGCCAACCGGATGAATGTAGTCAAAAGCAACACGTTGGTGGCCAGCGCTTCGTCGCAGCGGATTGCTAACTTCATCAGCGACGAAGGTGTTGACGGTATTGGGCGTTTGGGTGTATTCGACAGTAATTACTATTGTCGGCCAACCAATCCTGACATGATCATGTTTTGCTCGTACAAATCAGGTGATTCGGATGTGCGTATCAGCTATTCGCTCAATGATTGGAAAAAGCATTACCCGCAGTATGATCAAAACTCAAAAGCTGCTCCGCTAACCATACCTTATCGTGTAACGAACATGGAAAAACCTCGAAAAATCACTTATGGTTTTTACCGTGAAGGGAATGATTACTGGTGCGATACGCAGTCGATCGGCGAAAAGACATCCGATAGCTCTGGTGGCGGCTTAACCGCTAATTCAGCCAATTCGGAAAATGGAATGAATAAGTTTATGATCCTTGCTATGGACATTGATTTCAGGAAAGGTGAAGACCAGAAATATTTGCTCCAATTTGATGCAAAAGGGGGCAAACTTGGGGAAACAATTACAGTCAACTTCAAAACCCCTTTTAACCAGATCGTTTGTTCGAAGGAATTTAAACTTGAGAATACGTTTCGTACCAACGAGCTGCTTTACACGCCGGTATTTGCCAACAAACCACACGAACGGGTCAATTTCGAGTTCAGCAACTGGAAAGAGCCTGTGTGGATAAAAAATATAACATTCAGGAAGGTAGAAGTAACGCTTCCTAATCCCGATGACCATTTTTTGCTGGTGGTAAACGAATCGGGCAAACCCCGGGTAAGCCCGCCATTAAACGGATATGTCGATGTTTCGGGGAGAGCCTGCAAAGGAACGATTGAACTTCCACCTTATTCGTCGGCTATATATTTTAAAAAATAAACAACTCTTCAAATGTTTTTCAGGTACATCCCTTTTTTCATTTTTCTTTTTATTTACAGTCAGTCGCGGGCAACCAACTATTATTTCTCGGCCAGTGGCAATGATGCCAAAAACACAGGTTTATCGGTTGGTTCGCCCTGGAAAAGCCTGGAAAAGTTGAATTCTGTGATGATCGGGCTACAACCGGGCGACTCGGTATTGTTTCGTCGGGGCGATGTATTTAGTGGCGGGTTGCGCATTACCCGGAGCGGGACGCGGCAATCGGTTATCTACTTTGGCGCTTACGGACGAGGAGAAAAACCGGTTCTTGACGGAACCACGAAAATAACCGGTTGGAAAGCGGTTGCCCCGCAAAAATGGGAAACGGTCAGCGGCATTCGTCAGGAAAAACTGTCAAACTTATTTGTAAATGGCAAAAAACAGCCCATCGGACGCTGGCCCAACGAAACTACGGCCAACAAAGGTTATTTGTCGATGAAGTGGGCGAGGGGCAGTACCCGGTTGAGCAGCAGGTCGATACCCGACGCTTCGGTTTGGCGTGGTGGCGACCTCGTGGTTCGCACCAATCGTTGGTTAATCGATTGGTCGCCCATCGTCGAAACCAGTGGCGACACATTGACAATACGCCCGTGCAGTTACGATATCGACCGCGAGTTTGGTTTCTTTGTCAAGAACCATCCCAAAGCGCTTGACCGACAGGGCGAATGGTGCTTCAACCGGGAATCACAAAAGATCATGCTCTATTCCGAAAGAAACCCGGAGGCGATGGAAATTGCCGTTCCGTGTACCGAAAACCTGGTTTCAATCCCGGGACAGAAATACATTACCATCGAAAACCTGATGCTGAAAGGTTCGCTTGGCAATGCCCTGGTTGCCGAACGGTCGGCAAACATTACCATTCGCAACTCCGGTTTTATTCATTCGGGCGAAAATGCAGTTTGGGCGTCGAAATGTTACAACATATTGTTTGAAGGGAATAACGTGCTGGGCGCGAATAATTTGGGAATCGAATTCGTGACATGTAACGGAACGGTTGTCAGGCAGAATTCGATCAGGAATGTAGGGACAAGTCCAGCTGTTGGCTCCACCGGAGTTTCATTTATCGGCATTGGTATCGAAGGTGTTTCGAACCTGTTGGAATACAATCGTATCGACAGCATTGGCTATATTGGCCTTCGGTTCGACGGCGACTCGACTACCGTTCGCTACAACGTGATTTCGAACACCAACATGGTGAAGGACGATGGCGGTGGCATTTATACCTGGAACGGCGACCGCTGGACCAACGTCAGCCGCAAAATTATCGGGAACATCGTTTGGAACTCGCTGGGCGCAGGTTGCGGAACAAACGATTCGCTAAGTGTTTCGGCCGAAGGAATTTACATCGATGGTGGCAGCAACGATGTTGAAATAACCGGAAATACGGTATATAATTGCGCCAATATCGGGCTGTTCATCAACAACGCGAGCAAGATCGTTGCCCGTAACAACCTGGTTTATAACTGTAAGTCGCAGCTTCAGGTTCGCGCCGAAGGTATGCCATTAGGCGAAAACCGGATGAATGTAGTTAAAAACAACACGTTTGTGGCCCGAACCTCGTCGCAACGTATCGCCAATTTTATCAGCGACGAAGGCATTGCGGGGATCAAACGGCTGGGAGCGCTCGACAGCAATTATTACTGCCGACCGACAAATCGGGATATGATTATGTTTTGCTCGTACAAATCAGGTGATTCCGATGTACGCATTACTTATTCGCTCGACGAATGGAAGAAAAATTATAGTCAGTATGATAACCATGCGAAAACCGGGCCGGTGAGTTTTGGCTACAAGGTGAATAAACTGGGAAAACCGCAAAAGATTACTTATGGGTTTTACCATGAAGGAAAAGATACCTGGTACAACGAGGCATCAACTTCAAAAGAGGTGCTTGAAAAAGTTAAAGGTGAATTGACAGGAGTGTCAAAGACCTTATTGCCAGGAGGAATGAACAAATGGCTGATCCTTTCGACCGACATCGATTTCGAAAAAGGGAAAGAACAGAAATACCTGCTGCGTTTCGAAACCAAAGGGGCGAAACCCGGCGAAATCATTAAAGCCAATTTCAAAACCAGGGACAACCAGATTGTTTGTTCTGGAGAATTTCAGTTGAAACCCGGTTTCCAGCTGAACGAATTACTTTACATACCTGCATTTGTCAACATCCCGCACGAACGGGTGAACTTCGAGTTTAGCGACCCAAAATCTGTTGTATGGATCCGAAATATTTCGTTTCAAAAAGCCGATGTAACATTACCTGAGCTTGATCAACGGTTTCTCATTGTTGTAAACGATTCAGGTTCAATACGAACGTTTCCCGTAAATGATGGATTTGTTGATGTTTTAGGTAAAATCAGAGGAAAATCGATAGTACTAAATCCATATTCGTCCGTTATACTTTTTAAAAAGTAATTCTGAAAATAAGATGATAATGAATATGAATAGAACCACGCATTTCGTAAAGGCAACGCTTCTGATATGGGCGGTATTTTTGTTTACCATGGTGGGCAACACCCAATCAAGGTCAGAATCAGATCGGAATATGGGAACACTGCTTCAAGGTAAAATGATCTGGAGCGGCGAAGATGCTGGCAACCCAGGCTACACTGTTTTCAGAAAAACATTTGAAAAAAGCGACAATGAGGCTGTTACAATCAATCTGTTTGCCGATTCCCGGTACATTTTGTGGATCAATGGTATTGAAGTGCTGCGTGGACCTTGCCGGTTCGATCCTGCTTCACCGTCGTATGACTCAGCCGATGTTACTCCTCTGTTGAAGAAAGGGAAAAATGCGGTTGTGGTTATGGTTATGTCTCACGGGAGCAATGGGAAAACGATGAATCATCATCCGGGACTGACCGTTGGACTGGAAATTAAAAACGGCAGGCAGGAAAGCAGGACAATATGGACAGATAGCTCATGGAAATGGAACAACCATACCCGATTTTTAGCGCCTGTTCAGCTTTGGGCCGACATGACTGACCGGATTGATGCCCGGCTGGACGATGGCGATTGGAGCCAGGCCGGATACAACGACCAGCAGTGGCAAAATTCGGTTCCGGTTGATGGAAAGTTGTGGGGAACATTAATGCCCCGGTCAATTCCTTATCTGACTAAAAATGAGATGGGCTGGATTCCCTTGAATAAAAAGAACCTGCCTGTAGGGTTGAAATCTGGAGAATCCTGGATTATTAAGGCTAACGAAATGATACAGGGCTATCCGATTATAGAATTTGAGGCTGAGGAAGGCGTTCAGGTTCAATTTGATTTTGGCTACACCGGCGATAGCACTCGGGTGAAAGAAACGTACGGTTCAACCTGTTTTTATACAACCCGTGCCGGTGATCAATCCTATATTCCAACCGATTCGTATGGGTTCAGGTATCTTAAAATTACCGTACTCAACGGAGGCATTTATTCTGCGCACAATGTTCTCCTGAAACAGATTAAACTTATTGACCGGCGATATCCGTATATCGAAGCAGGTAGTTTCGAGTGTAACGATTCGTTCTTGAACGAGTTGTTTAAGCGATCAGTTTTAACAACAAAATTAAATTGCGAGGATGGATACATGGATTGTGCCCTGCGAGAAAAGGTAGAATGGATGGGCGATGCCGCTTTAATCCAGTATCCGCTGACTCGTAACATATTTGCGATGCAGGATAGTAAAAATATTCTCCGCAGCGATCATAAGCTGATGATTTCCATGCTTCGTCATATCGCCCAAAGCCAGAGCGACAGTGGGATGTTTAAAGCGCACCATCCTTCAGATCGGTTTGATATTCACGCTTATATCGAAGATTATTCGTGCCTTTGGGTGCAAGCGTTGAGGCAGGTTTATGAATTTACCGGAGATAAAAACCTGGTCAATGAATTGTGGGCCCCACTGAAGAAGCAAATGAAATGGTTCGAAACGCATAAATCGGCCAATGGGTTGGTTTATGGTCGCGAGTTTACATTCTTTGATAACCCCATTTCGTATTGTTACTGCAACGGGGCTACATTAAATGCATACCTCTATAAGGCTTTGGCTGATGCTTCATTTTTAGCCTCAGTAACCGAAGATAAACAGGCAGAAGCTGAGTACAGGAGAGATGCAGTTGAACTGGCCAAAAATTTCGACAAATACCTTTGGATTCCGTCGAAACAAACTTATTCTTCAGGAATTTTCAACGGAAAGCAGTTGGCACCAACCGCTCATGCGGCTATGATGGCGCTTAATCGTGGTATCGTTCCTGAAAGCAGGAGGGCGAAAGTTCAGGAATACCTGGTTGCACATTACAAAAATAGGGATGGGAATAGAGCCAGCGGAGGGGTAATTCCTGATGAGTTTTTCAATCTTGATTTGCGCACAAATGGTATTGAAACGCCTTATTGTTCGTTTTGGTTGCTCGAAGAACTTTTTAAAATAGGAGAGGACCGTGCCGCATTGAACTTTATTCGCGAAAAGTGGGACTACATCCGCAGAGATACCCTGACAGGAACTTTAACCGAATCGTTTGGAGGTGGTGATTTATGCCATAACAACGGAGCGATTCCCGCATATTTTCTGAGCACAAAAGTTTTGGGCGTTTCAGAAAAGCTTCCGGTTAGTTCAAAAATGATTGAAATAAAACCCATGCTTGGTGATTTAACACAGGCCGAAGGAACGGTTGTGACTAACCATGGTCTGGTTCATGTCAAATGGAAAAAGCAGGGCGATGAAATGATTTTCTCAATTGATATTCCTGAAGAGACTCAAGCTCAGGTTATATTGCCATACCACAAATCCGGGAAAAAGATTCTTGTCAACGATAAGGAAGTTGCTTTCAAAGTCGATAAAAACAGTTTGATTTTTACACTTAAAACGGATGTGACAGAGGGAATTTATCGGTGATTGCAAAGATGCAATGTAAATAGAGATTAATGGAAAAGAGACAGTTACTCATTTTTTTTGTTTTGCTTTTTTCTTGTAGCAGAGAAAAAGCGCCTCCTTCTGTTCATATTTTTTCTGAGCCGGTTTTAAGTACTACGTCTAATGGAATATCTGTCAGTACTTTTGGTTATACAGACATATTTACCGAAAGCCCCGATCTCTACGATAGTCTGAAAATTCAGATTGATAATGATAATCCCTTTATCAAGGTTCATCCGAAAAGGAGTTCTGAAATAAAGTCGAATAGGCTTGGATGCACCACGCCCCGTATGCCCCGTACTGCGGCCAATGATTATCTTCCGCTTGAGCCAATCCACCTGATCGATGGGGTCACTTCAACTTGTTGGTGCAGCAAATCAATTTCACAGGCCAATGCCGAGCCTGCGTGGATCCGTATCGACTTACCCATTGAAAAAGATATCAATGCCATTATTCTGAATAAACGAAAATCCACCGTTGCCCGCTATCAGGTAGGAAGTGTATCTCCCCAGCAAGGTGCGGTGGAAGTTGGTCGGGGTGTGCCTGGGCATCTGGTCATAAAAGTTAGTCGTGATGCAAATAAGTGGAAAACTGTATTTGATGGCGAGAGTAACGACAAACCTGAGTTGGATCAATTTACCTGTGCGTTTAGCCCTTGCCGGGCCAAGCAAATATGGATTATAGGTACAGACCTACCCAAAGTTGAAAACTGGCTGCATTCATTCTCCATTTCTGAAGTTGAGATCAAAGGGGTAAATGAAAATAACCTCGCTTTGGTTAGCCGTGGTACAGGAGTGACAGTAAGCTCAACCCAACATTCAATGGGGCAAACGAGGGACGAACAGCGTTGGCTTTGGCCAATCCATGCCGACCTTGGGCTGAAATGGGTTCGGATAGGTTATCACGACGACCCGATTAATTGGCATTGGGTTGAAAAAGAAAAAGGGAAACTGGAAATTGATCCGGAAGCTGATGCTGCAATCTCTTATTTGGTTGAACGCGGAATAAATATTGATTTTGTATTGGCCTTTGGAAATCGGCTCTACACCATGCCCGACCCTGTTCGTAAACTACCTCAGTTGTGGGAATGGTATTACGAAAATCCATTGCCTCCAACCACTCCTGAAGCATTGGAAGCGTGGGACCGCTATGTGCGTTTTGTTGTTCGTCACTTCAGAGGGCGTGTAAAAGTCTTCGAGATTTGGAATGAATGGAATATACCGGAATACTGGGGTACCAAGCCAGACTTCGAGCAATATATGGCTATTGCCAAACGAACCATTCCTATTATCCGGGAAGAATGCCCGGAAGCAAAAGTAATGCTGGGATCAGTAAGTGGCTTTGCTTATGGGATTTCTACCTGGAAAGCAGAAGAACGAAGTGACAATGAAAAATCATCATGGTTATTAAAAGCTGTTGCCGAACTGGCAACCGAAGTCGATATTGTCGGGTGGCATCCTTTTTACCAGGCGGATACTGAAAACAAGGATTTCCTTAGTTATGCAGATGACATCCGGACAATAAAAGCCTGGGCGGCCAAAAAAGGATTCAAAGGTGAATTTTTTGCTTCTGAATGGAATTGCTCCGCTAATTATCCGGCGCCCACTCCTCCAAATTGGTGGGGGAGTTTCGAATCAACAGAGCTTGACAAAGCCAAATATATCGCCCGGCTTTCGGTATTGCACACTGCCTTCGATATAAGTTCATTTTTCTGTGAAACCTGGTCTAATTATTATCCTCTGGACCTGACTTTATTGCGCCGAAGTTTCTCCGGGAGTCCTGTTTCTGTACTCCAGCCTCAGGCGGGATATTATGTGATGCGCAATCTGGCTACTGCCCTGGAAGAATTGAAATCTTCTGATTTTAAGTGTAGAATTGAAGGGGATACTTCAAAAATAGAATGTTACAAAATGGAACGCAATAACGAAAAGGTGGTTGCGCTATGGGTATCGGGACATGCAAAAGACAGTTTTAAGGCGGTTCCGATACAGCTGGAATTTGAAGGTGATTATCATTCGGTACAGGGATACGACTGCATAAATGGAGTGTTGCAGGAATTGAAAACCGAAAAGGATGGAAATAAGACCCGAATACTGGGACTATTGGTAAAAGATTACCCCATATTAATCCGGATTAATACTAAGTTAAAATAATTTAAATTTAAAATGAGAAAAATGAACAGAAGAAATTTTATCGGCAAAGCTGCATCGGGTGTTGTTGCAGTTACCATAATTCCACGACATGTGTTAGGCGGAAATGGCTTTATTGCGGCCAACGACCGTATTAATATTGGTTATATAGGCCTTTGGAAACAAGGCTTATCTTTGCTTGGCAGTATTGGAGGGTGTAAGTCAACTGTCGCAATTGCTGCTTGCGATGTTTATGGACTCAAGCTCGAATCGTTTCTTAAAGAAGCACAAAAAAGCAACGCTGCTAAAGGGATAAATGCAAAGATTGATGGGTATAAATATTACCGCGAAATGCTTGAGCGAACCGATATCGATGCGGTTGTTATTGCCGCTCCCGACCATTGGCACGCACAGATGGCCATTGATGCGGCGAAGTCAGGCAAAGATATTTATTGCGAAAAGCCACTTGCCTTAACAGTTGCCGAAGGCCGTGCAATGGTTAACGCGGCACGCAAATACAATCGGGTTTTTCAAACCGGAAATATGCAGCGTTCGTGGCGCAATTTCCGCCATGCTGTTGAATTGGTAAGGAATGGGTATATCGGCGAGGTGGAGGAAATAAACGTCAGTGTTGGTGAACCCGTCCGCCAATGCGATCTGCCTACCTTGCCCGTACCCGAAACCCTTGATTGGAACGAATGGGTAGGCCCGTCTTTGTACCGCGGATTCAATCCTGTTCTTGCTCCCGCTCTTGATGATCCAAATTGGGCCTGGTGGCGTGGTTACCGTGATTTTGGAGGTGGCCTTATCACTGACTGGGGCGCCCACATGTTTGATATTGCCCAATGGGCTTTGGATATGGACGGATCGGGACCTGTCCAGTTTACCCCACCATCTGTTCCAGCCAAAACAGGGTTATCAATGAGATATGCAAATGGCGTGGTGATGAACCATAAAATATGGGGAGGGGAAAACGATGGCAATGGGGTCCAGTTTATTGGCACAGAAGGGAAAATCGAAATCAGTCGTGATTTTTTTCGTACTTTCCCGAATGTAGGCCTGGCAAAAGCTGAATTAAAACCTGCCGACAAACGGGTATATGTGAGCGATAACCATTACCAGGATTGGCTTGATGCAATAAAGGACCGTTCCAAACCAGTCTCGGATGTCGAAACTGGTCACCGTACAGCGTCGGTATGCAATATAACAAACATTGCGTATGAACTGCAACGTCCGCTGTTATGGGATCCACAGACTGAACGGTTTGTCGGCGACGATTTTGCCAACCAAATGGTATCCCGCCCATACCGGGGACAGTGGGACTTTACCAAATTCTAAATTAAACCTATCATGAAATGTGTAAAGCTCGAAATGCAAGGTAAGATTCTAAGTAAATTTATCTCACTGGTCATAGTATCGTTATCTGTCTTTTCGTGTGGGCGCGAACCCAAACAAAAATTAATTGCCGAATTTGACTGTACAAAAGATTACCCGGCTGAAACCTTTTTCTCGAGCGGTGATGTGCATGTTTCAGAGACTTCAGCCGGACGATACCGTGAAGCCGAAGCTGTGCCACTTTCAAGGTTTGGATACCGTTTCCAGGTGAAAAATATAGGTAAACCTTATTTGGCAGTGGTCAGATACCCCGACGATAAACGCCGGTTTATGTGTATGATGGACGGTACCACTTACGATATGACGATTGGCGTATTTACTGGGGTAAACCAACCAATTACCAATAAAATGCTCGAAATCCGAAAAGTTTTCTGGCCCCGCTGGAACGATTGCAGCATTGTTTTTATGACCTGGAGTACGGGCGAACCTGCCGCCGTTGCCGACATCAAAATATATGAGTTGGACGATCTTCTTCCTGTGAAGATAAATAATCCCGACAACCAGGTTGCTAAGCGTGAACTGGGATTGCAATTTGAAGATCCGTGTGGAACATCATACAGTTTGGGAGCTATCAACGATCAGGAATGGCTCTATCGCACTACTGCTTACATGCATTACACCGGGCAAAATCTGCTCACTTACCCTATAGTATGGTATCATGGACCTATATACCCTTCAGACAGGGAACCATCGGGGTATTTTGGCGTGGTTGGAGGGCGCGACCGTAAATTATACAACCGCTGGACTGCCCATCCTGATGACTGGGTGGCTAATCTGCTGAAAAAGTTTGAGAAAGAAGGTCTTGAATTTCAGGCAGCTTTAACTCTTTTGAGATTGGGAAGCCTTATGCAGAACATGAATGTTGACCTTAATTCGATAAAAGAAGGGAAAGATACCTACAACAATATGCTTTGGAACGATAATGTACAGGCATCGGCACAAGACTGGACCACCGAGTATAACGTTCTGAATTTCGATAAAAAGGCCAACGGAACTCTGAAAGAGTGGGCATATAACGAAAAAGGTGGGCCTTACGGGAAAGGAGTAATGTTTAACCCGCTTCATCCAACAGTACAAAAAGCCATTTTGGGAATTATTCAGGAGATTGTTGACCGCTATGGAAAATCACCTGCTTTCAAAGGCATTTCCATGAATATGTGGCATGCCACCTTGACCTGGTTTTTTTCGCTGAAATCGGGCTACGACGATTATACTACCCGGCTTTTCGAAAAAGAAACCGGTATTGTCATTCCAGTTGACCCGAAAGCTCCCGACCGTTTTTCAAAACGTTATGAGTTTCTGACCCAAAAGTATTCAGAAACCTGGATCAGGTGGCGGTGTGAAAAAATCAGGGAATTACACCAAAAAATGCGTGATATCCTGGTTAAAGCCCGTCCCGACCTGCGGTTAACAGTTACCTTATGGACTGAAACAACCATACCTGGTTGGTTTGGCCTTCCCGAAAAACCAGAGCACCAGATTTTTGCGCGTAAATCGTTGTACGAGCTGTTCCGCGAGGGTGGCTTTGATGTAAACCTTTATCGCGACGAACCCGGCATTGAAGTTGATTATTCGATGGTACCCTCGCGCGACCGTGATGGCTGGGGAACAGCAGGTACCGAAATGCCTTTGGAAAAGTCCTGCTCTTTTCGCGACCACGATTTTCTGGATCAAACAACCTTAAGCGCTGTTAGGGCCCAAAAGCATCCGGGTGCATTTATTTTCGATTCATGGGTTGAGGCCTGGGGAAAGAATTCATGGTTTCCCTGCGACCCGAACGATAAACAAGCCAAAGATTTGGCTGTGATGAACGGAAAACCTGCGGAAGGGATTTGCCGCATCAATTCCGAATATCCCAAAGACGACTTCTGGTGGGATTCGCAGCTTCGTATTACTCCACCATTCCAGGGCGAAATTCATTATCTCGAATATTTTGCCCACGCGTTGGCCGAACTCGATGCTTGCCGGATTACCCGTGGCGGCTTATTTACCGATACGGGCCATACCTGGCAAATGCAAAATTTTGCCAAAGCCTACCGTACTTTACCTGCTCAAAAATTTGAAACAGTGGGTAAATCAACCGATCCGGTAGCTGTCAGAACGGCGGTTGTAAACGGCAGGCGCTACCTTTACCTGGTCAATCGCGAATACTATCCAGTTCGGGTGAAACTTCGCTTCAACAAGGAATCAAATCATTTAACCGATCTGGTTTCAGGACAAATAATTAATGTTTCAACAGAGCTTGATCTGCCCGTTGGGTCGTACGAACTACGCTCATTAGAAATGTCTCCGGAGTCTGAAGTAACTGGTTTTTCGGCAACTGTTCCAGCCGAAATTATTTCGGAACTGAATCAACAACAGGCAACAGCAAGGGGTAGCCTTGATAAATTGGCTAAAGCCGAATTGCCTGCGGGCGCAGTTAAATTATGTGCAGAAACAGAACTTGCATTAAAAGAAGGCCGTTATGCCTGGGCGCGCAGGGCATTGGACAGTTACCCTATACGCAAAACTAACGAACTTGCAAATACTTTTCATCCGATAAAATAGCGGCGAGTTGAATGTTTCTGCGCTTGATTTTTCTGCAATCGGAGAGGTGTGGAAGCCAAATGAAATTAACCGGTTTGTTTCGAACGAAAAGGGGTATTTGATGGCCTACGAATCGGATAAACCTGTTCAATTCTGTTTTAAGTTTGCCCGTTCAGCCGATTTATCGAAATGGGAAAAAATACCCGGAGTTACTTTTATGGGCGAGCATCAGCAGTATTCGGCTTGTCCGGTTATCCGTTACATTAAGCCTTATTATTATGTCATTTAAGTAATCACAATACAGACAATTGAATTTCTAACTAAGTTTCTTAACCATACGTGTTTTCATGAGGCATGTAGTTTACCCAAACAACCCAAAGTAGTCATTCAATTATTTTCTAAATTGATTTTTTAACAAATAACGAATTAGAAAGTATAGGAGATTCCAGTATTAAACTTGAATTTTGGAAATGGAGTTATATTACTTTGTATCGCCTGGTTGGCCTGTAAAAATATGGAAAAAGGCGATTTCCTGACTGGTGATGTGATCTTCGGAGATATAAACAATCCATCGTTATTCCCAGTATAATTGATGTAATACAATTGAATACTTAGGTCCATCTCAACTTTTCCGCAGAAATTAACACATGGTTTATCCCAGAAAAGACCAAAATAGAGCCCTTTTATCGATCCAGTTTCCTGCCCTCTGTCGCTCCAACAAAGTAATGACAGAGAATTTGCATGAGAAAACCTATACATACCAGCCAATTCAAATGTATAAAATCGCTGACAGTACAGTATATATTCATCCGATAGGGCATATTGGCTGAAATAGGAACTTGGATTAAAGCCTGCCCTTAATTCAAATGCAGGTTTAACTATCAATTTATAGTGCATCCAATTATCAATAAACCAAGGTCTTCGATCAAAACCATAAGCAAGTGTAGGCTCATAGCTAAATCTATTCTTAATCAGCAAAACAGAAGCCATAATTGCTGGTTTATCGAGTGAGAAAGCTGGTACCGGGGCCATACCATTGGTATTTAAACTGACTGATGCACTTGCTTTAAGCTGCTGTTTTGAAGGAATGATTTTCTCCTGAGAAAAAGATAAAATTGCCATAAAGTTAATCAGCAGGAACAATGTTAATCTCATAATTTCAAAGATTTAGTTTACTATTTCAGAACCAGGATTTGATTTGGGGCCTTAATATCAGATTTGATTTGGCCATTGGGCATTCTTTCGTGCCTGATTTTAACAACTCCGTATGGGGTTGGAAAAGAACCTTCGACCCATTTCAAGTCTCCCAGGTGCGGTTCTATTCTGATGACTTTGCATCCTGGCTTAACCACTTTCACTCCCAACACATATTCAGACAACCAGGAAGTTGGACCAGAAGACCATCCATGGCAAAAACTATGGCGAAGCTCCTTATAGCAATAGTTGCCATAAGAGCGGTGAACATCTACTTTTCCTTCGGGTACCAACTCGTCAATACGTGCGGCATTTTTCATCCAGTCGATGTCGAAATCTTCCCAAAATGTAGTGGCACCCAAATCGAGCATCGAACCCCAATATTCGCGGATATTATCGATAGCCCCCTGGTAATCGCCAGCCATAGCGCGTGCTTTCAACATGTAATACCCATAGAAGGTTGACATTTTATGTACACCGTCTTTCGCCAAAATCTCGTCGTTGGCCTTCTTCGGATCAACCAGCCCCGACATAGCCAGCAGAGCTGCAGCCTGTTTCGAACCGGCCATTTCAGGAACATGCTTTTTGATTTTTTCGAGCGCTGATGTACATATCTCTACCGTTTTCTGATCGCCCAGCACACTGCAAAGCTCAGCCCCGGCTTTGAACGCCAAAACCATAAGCGATTGCAGTCCGGCGTGTATCGCCTCTTTGTTCTCGCTTGTAGGCCAGTCGAGGAAACGCCCGCCATCCATACTTTCCCTTCCATCCGGGTCTACTTTCGAGGCCAGTTGTTGCATCAAGCCAACGATATAATCGTTTTGCTGTTGCAGGTATTGGAGGTCGCCCTGGTAATAAAACCAGTCGCGCTGGATCAGCAACCACCAGATCGAATAGGAACTTATACCGTTCATCCATTGGGGCAACGGGGTAAGACTTTTGATCAGGTCAAGGCTTTTGGGTACAACGGGGTTATTCCCAAAAACAGTGTTGACGGTCATCACTTCGGGGTGCATATCGCCAATCCACACCAAACGGTCGCGCTTGATCCCGTCCCACAGGTAATCCTGCATGTTCAAATGAACGGTGTAAGCGCCCGTCAGCCATATCTGGTTAAGCCGCTCATCGTTGCAGGTAAACGAACCCAGGTATGGAATATCACGATAGACCAGCGTGGCGCTAATTTCCTTAATTTCGAGCATTGTATCAGGATCGACTAGGTCGATGCGTACAAACCGGAACCCTGAATAGCCTGCTTCCATCCGGCCCAGCCAGGGCACCGAAACCACGAAATCGCGCATGGCATGGTCGTTAGCGGCGCCATTCACCCCCACGTCGCTCATGGCTTCGCTCACTGACTCGCCAAACCGTACCCGCACCCGATTGCCGTTTTTCGCCACGCCACGTGTGGTTACAATCTCGATCCCGCCTTGTATTTCATGGCCAAAATCAAGCAAAATACCCGGAAAGGTATCCTTTTTACTGATCAGGTTTAAATAGCCTTTCGAGTTCAAATCGGCTTGCCCTATGCCCGGGGCCAGTACACTTTCGACACTCTTCACGTATTTGCCCGAATGATCCGACATCCAAACAATCCGCTCAGCAGTCAGGTACTTTTTGGTCAGGCTGGTCGAACGTGCCAAAGCCTGTTGTTTTGGAGTAAAAACTGGCGGAAGCTGTGCAAATACTGATCCGCAAAACGACAGAAATGCGAGAACAAAGAAAGACTGGTAAAAAACTCTCATTACATTCTTATTTAATTGGTTGGTAAATCAATTCAATCTCATGGTTTCTCAGTTGGGGTGAAAAATAATCGCTGGTCAATTTTCAGGATAAGCCACTATTGCCCGTTTTACCCCTCCTATTTTCCACCCATTCTTTCCTCCATTGCCAAAACCACCTTCAGGATCAGCTACAATTGTTGCCCACACAACCAAGATTCCTTCTTTCACAAAACAAACCGAAGGATAAATATTCTGCCTATCATTACTTTTAAACCCGTCATCATCAATCACAACCGGTTCTCCCCATGATTTACCTTTGTCTGAAGATATCGCATATACGAGAGGGGTACGAGGGAAAAAGGCTCCCTTCTTAAGGGGCTGCGCATGATCATAAAATACAATCAAACGTCCGTCGGGAAGTGTTTTGAGAGTCAAAGGAGAACAGGCTGCCATCATGGTTGTTGGTTCTGGTATTGACCAGGTATAACCTCCGTCATCAGAATGTGAACTATACAAATAACCACTTCCGGTACGAGCCAACATAACCAGACTGTTGCCCCCAATACAGGCTATGGATGGTTCTGCCATACCCCTGGCATCATTCAGGTCAGCTGGTTTGACGGATTTTGCCCATGTCTTTCCGTTGTCGTCACTAAAAAAGCAAAGCCCCAAATTACGGTCTCCTTCGTAGGTTCCCAACTCTTTAGGCATGTGAGCCACAGGCACCAAAATTCGTCCATTATCCATTTGAACCAACCGGTCATTCATCACATACCAGACTCCCTCCGGATCACCTACCAATTGCGCAGGAGACCATGTTTTTCCATCGTTATCCGAAATTGAAATTAAAGGAAGCCCACCTCCAAAAAGTTCCTTTACATTGCGATGTGCAAGAAAAGCAAGACGCCCATCTTTAAGACGCAAAAAGGATATACCCCCATCGCTAACATTGCCTGCCAAATTCAACAACATGTTTATTGATCCTTCTTTTTTCCAGGTTCGTCCATTATCCTTGCTTCGATAAAGTGTTGGAAGTGGAAAATTTTTCGCAGATTGTTTTACATCGGTTGGAGGACGGCCCGAAGGAAATGCCATCAAAATATCGCCATTTTCTAGTAAAATGGCTCCTTGACCAATAAAAAGACACTGGGCTGTATGGCGAATAAAAATTTCGGGTGCAACAATAAATTTAGCTTTTTTTAATGACGGTACGTCAACTTCCTTCTTAATTTCTGAAACACAAACTACGGGTTTTACTACTGAAGCCTGTACTAAAGCAAAAATTTGAATAAGTAAATACGTTGAGACAAACAGAAATCGGAGTATCATATTTACGATGCCTAAATTAATCGATTCTTTACTATCACTAATTCTTCCGGGCTGCCCAATCGACCGCACAGCCAATGTGTTCCTTAACTGTCGGGTTCTGGAATTCTTCGGAGTGATGGCCAAAAACAGTATAGAACGAACGAATGTTGCCCAACTCCTGGTACCAGATCACCGGGTGATCGCCCATCTTCCAATCGCCGTTTTTCTGAGCGTTCTCGTCCAGCGAATTTTCGTCCAAGTGTGCCAAAACATGCACTTTAGCTCGTGGGTTTTCTTTAAACGAATACCATTCGCCAGCGATCTTAAAGTTATCCATTCCTTTGAAAGGAGCCATGCCTGCATGATCCGTATTTTCCAGGATCACTTTACCTACCTGACCGTTGGGGTGCGTACGGAAATAGGCTCCAACTAATTTACCATAAAAAGGCCATTCGTACTCGCAATCAGAAGCAGCATGAATCCCAACAAACCCTTTTCCTGAATTCATAAAATCCTCGAAAGTCTTTTGTTGTTGTTCATTTAAAATATCACCGGTCGAATTCAGGAAAACAGCCACGTCGAAGTCTTTGAGGAAAGCGGGCGTAAACAGTTCAGCATTTTCGGTGGCTGTCAACACCCAGTTTCGTTCCTGCGCCAGGTCGCTCATCATTTTTAACCCGGCTGAAATTGAATTGTGCCTGAAAGCAGCGGTCTTCGAGAAAACCAGCACATTGATTTTTTTATCCTGCGAAATTCCATTGAATACCAGGATAATCACCAAAACAAATAACAAAACAATTCTTTTCATGATTTACTTTTTTGAAATTTTAAATATTGAATATTACTGCATTTATTTTATTACCAATGGATTAACCATCACCTCATCAACAAAGAGCCAGGCCTTTCTGCCCTTTAAATTAAAGGAATCAGGTATTACTTTTATATTTGATGCTTTGATTCGAATATAACGGCCATCGAGATCAAGTCGCTGAACAACAAAATTTTGCTTTTTTACTACATTATAAATCGGTAGAGTATCACATTTCACAACACCAATTACCTTAAAATCTTTCTCATCTTCAGATATAGCATATTCGACTTCCCGTGGAAAATAAATACCTTCATTGGCCGATTGTAAATAGCCTGAACAAACAGAATGTATCGACTGTATCCTGCCCAGGTCAATCACAACATCAAGGTCGTCGCCTTCATAACCCTGCCAGCAGCTATCACCGCCATCTTCACCATCTGAAACACGACCATCGACAAGAGCCTGATTTCCACCACCATTATGCTTTTCGGAATAGCGGGTTCCCAGTTTTATCGGTTTGTTTAAAGCATCGTGTTGAACAAGCGTTTTTTCACTGTTTATCAGTGAACGGATTTTTAAAAAGTCGATGATATCATCGGTCCTTTGCTTTGTATCCATATCCGGATTCCAAAGAGCCTCAGCCAAAGCGACATGCATAAACGGAGTCCGCCTACAAAATACCGAATGATCGGCAACGCACGAACCATGTTTGCTGGTTGATTCTTTTCCCAGCAAATTTCGGCTCCAATCCTGCATTTTTTTCATGTAACCGTAATAGGTTTCGGGAGTTCCAGTCAGCGTGTAATCCTTTTTATTTCCATCCATCCATTTCTGAAGCGACTCTTCGGTATAGGATGGATCGGACGGGCAGGTTTTACTGAACCCGTGTTCATAAGGGATGTCTTTGTTGATGTATCCAAAATCCTCATTTTTGCCCCGGATACTGGTGGCAGAGTTGCAATTTTCCCAGTAGATATTGCAACGTGGGTCTAAATCTTTAAGCTCGTCGTATTTACCAAAGTTGGCGTGTACCCCGCACGAAATCCACAGGTTAGGAAACTCACTTTTTATTTCAGCAACAATTGGGTTAACAAATTCGACCAGTACCTGTCCCATCGTTTTCTGGCGGCATTGATCGCACTCGCACTTTGGACCTTCGGTAAACGACTGAAAATAAACACCATCGCAACCTGAAGGGACGTAGAGTTCCCTCACTTTTTTCAATATCTCACGTTTAAAAAAGGCACGGTTGAATTCACTACTGCCACACATTTGAACATCTTTGCCTTTTCCATGATCAAATCCGGCAGGGATTTCGTAATTCCAGTCAATATTCCAGCCCCAGCCAAATCCCCATATTAGCTTAATCCCGCGGCTATGTGCAAATTCGACATATTCCTTCGCCTTTTCCGGAGGGTAATTATCCCATTCTATCAGTTCGTTAAGCTTCCAGCGGCTCATGTTTTCCATCCAGGCTTTTTTATCGGGCACATTAACACCCCACCCCCAATGCCCTCGGTTTTCAACCCGTGGATAATCTGTCACCTCAAAACTGGTTGCCAGCAGTTTACCGTCAACAACCTTGAAATTTTTAAGGTAATAATGCTCCAGATCGCGCAACCCATATAGGGCTCCCTGAACATCGGCACCTACTATTGCCAATATCCAGTTATTTTTATCTTCCGGATTTGGGGCGCAACGAATCGAATAGCCCTGTTGTTTTTTAATATCTACCACAAAGCCAATATTTACCAAATGGCGAATAAAAGGATTATTCTCAAAAGTCCCTGCAACAATCAGTTCCTGACCTTTTTGACCCAAAACAGTATCGTTCTGTACCGGATTTACCTGTTTACCCAGATGCTCCTGAAAAACACGACATACTTCACTCCTGGTATAAGCTTCTATCCCTTTAAATTCGGATGAAACCACCTTCCCGACCGGGTCAGTTTTGTACTTACAAATTGGTTGTCCGGCTTTGGCCGTCCTAATCAATTCCCCATCAACAAGTATTTTTCCCACATACCAGTTGTTTTCCCTGTAATCTTCGGGGTTTCCCATTTTTTCTGTTAATATGGATGCCTTGTCGAACGGGTCGGCAAGTACCCTGAACACCACTTCATGCTCCTTATCTTCCAGGTGGTCGATCAGGAAGTAATTCATGCGGCGATAGGTGCAATACCGGTCGAACCTCGAAATAGTGTGTTTAACCTGCCCGTCAATCTCGACAATCACTTTGCCGGCATCGGGACCCATAATGTCGTAAGCGCCGATTGTCCGGCCTTTAAACCTGATAATCAGGGTTTCGCCCGACTTGCTGGCTTTTCCGAACTTCGTCAGGTACTTGCCGGCAAATCCGAATGCAGGCTGATCGGCAACTTGAAGTACCTGCCAATTTTCACTTAATCTTGCCTCCGTAAAATCAATCATTTGGGTATTGGCAAAGTAATCGGAGGCAATGGGTTTGGGCAAGGTATGTTTTTTGAATCCAGTCTTTTTCGAGGCAGCCATACTTTCGAACGAACGCCTTAACACATTGTTGTAGATCGTGTGGCCTGTCTCGGTAAACGGGTGAACGCCATCGCTGCTGAACACCTTGACCCCGTTCAATTCCTTTGCCGGGCCTTTCATGATCAACTGTTTGTCTTTTACCATCCTGACTACTTCACATCCAAAGTTGATACATGGAACCTGGTACTTACCGGCCACTGCTTCCATTGTTTCAACCGATTGCCTTGACTGACCTTTCAATAGAGCCTCTACGCTTTGTTCTTCGATGGTATAAACAAAACAGATGTCGGTATGCGGGTCATGCTGCCAAATTTGCCTGACAATCCCTTCCATCGAACGGGTTATTTTTTCGGGGGGTGTGTTCGAGTCGTTAACAGCGAACTCAACAAATACCAGGTCGGGCTTGAATTTCAGGACATGGTCGTTCATCCGGAACACCCCAAAATCGGAACCAGTGCCACCAATAGCGGCATTGATTTCGGAAAACCGCGCCAACGGGAAACGCTCGTTTAACCACCGCAGCGAAAGTACCCGCCACCCGTCCTGGGCCGTAATGCTTCCTCCCAGGTAGGCCACTTTCAGCGAATCGCCCCGCGCAATTTTGGCAAAGAAATTGGGCAAACCGCCCCTAGCGTTCAATTCAACCACCTGATCGGTTGGGTTTTTCCTGGTTTCTTTTGAAAAAAGGCATTGCCACTGAAAAAGAATGGCCACGCATAAGACAGCAATTTTTTTGATCTTCATTTTTTTGATCCTTTCCTGTAAATATTCAGTTCGAAAACCGACCAGGGCTTGTCTTTTGTGCCCGTCTGCACAATTTTGATGTAGCGTGCCGTTGTTTGTGGAAAGATAATGGTGGTCATGCCCAATTCGCCATTGCCTTTGGCGACTGGCATTCCCCAGTTTGTTCCGTCGTCCGAAACAAATACTTCGTACGACTTCGGGTAATCGTATAGTGCCCAGGTATTGTCGAGCACGATTTTGTCGAAAGTTTGCACCTGTTTCATGTCAACCGCGAACCATTGCCCGGACGTTTGCTGGCCAACAAAATGCCCCGATTTACTTAATGGTTTCAGCGGATCGATGGCGCGCCACCCGGTCCAGCAGTCTTCGTCGATGGCCGTTTCGGCGCTTGCATCAACAGGCCAGAATTTTCCGTGCATCGAACCGCTCATGCAGCCCACTTTGTATTCCTTATTTTCGAGGGACGCTGAGGCCGTCCACAATTTTTTATCGAGCTTCACGTCGGTTGACTGCATTGTGGCCTGTTTTGGGCTTGAGATTGGCAATATTCCTGATGCCACAAAGCTCCAGAAGCCCGGCTCCACGTTGAATTTGACGAATCCTGAATCTTCTCCTGCCCACGAAATTCCTTTCACCGTGTTTTTAAACGCCCCGTTCCAAACCAGTTTGCCGTTTGCTTTTATGCCCGACAGTTTGGTAAAAGAAGCTTTGGGTATCCCCACAACGGCTCTTGTATTTTGCGGCGAAACCAGCCCAATTTTATACTGTTTCTCATTCTTCTGAATATCAACCTGAACCAGGCCTTTAACGGTTGGAACTTTTACTTTTATTGAAGTAAGAAATGCCTCTTGCGGGAAAACGTGGTAGGTTTCCCAGCCTGGCGCTTCGGGTGCCACGCCAGCTATAAATTTGGAAAGGATCAGGTTGGGCGCGTTCCAGGCATGGTTTAACGACAGGTATTCGTCGGAATCGGTTGACCAGGGAGGCGTGTCCCCGAATGACCGTTCGATATACTCCCACAGCGTCGAGATGCCCGAGTGTATTTGGTATTTGTACCGTTTGTACATCCGCAACAAGGCCTGATCGGGCTTATTCATCCGGCAAAGCGCTTCCAGTACCCACCGTTCGAAGTAGGGGCCGCAATTCGCCTGGGTTTCCAGTATCCGGACAATGGCGTCCCAGCGCGAAGGATCGGCCAAACCTGAAATCACAGCCATCGTATTCGCCCGCTCGTCCAATTCGTTGCCCGAACGGTACCCGTCGCCTTTCCAGAAAGCCTTGTCGAAATTGGCCTTTATGCTGTTCAGCTTTTCATCAATCGATGGAATATCAGCCTCATGGCCTGTTACTTTGGCCATTTTCTTCAGCGCGTTGATGGCCGTATAGTACTCGGCAACCTGAATCACCTCCTTGTCGGTGGTGCCAACGCCCCAATCGTACCAGTCCCAACCTTCGGCCCGATGGATGGGCAGCCCGTTTTCACCCATTTTATAGCGATCGAGGTATTCTTTGGTCGAGGGATAGATGGCCGAAATGGTTGCCAGGTCGCCCGTGTACAGGTAATACGTCCACTCGCCAAATTCGCCGTGGGCAACCAGGTTCTGCCCGGGCAGATCGTTGATTTGCTTCGACAGCAGGAGGTTTTTGGCCATGGAGTGCGCGTTGGTGTCGAAAGCATAAAAACCTTCCTCCATTTCGAGTACCGCGTCGCCCAGCCATTCGGCCCGTTCGCGGTCGGGACAGTCCATGTAATGCTCGCGCATGCACAGGTAAGCCGTACGCGTGGCCTTTTGCCACAACACGTTGTAGTCGTTATCGTTGCACTCGAACGAACCTGCAAAGCTGGTATCGTACCCCGTTTCGCGGTACTTCACCGCCTTCACCGTAACACCAGCCGGGATGGTATATATAGCGCCTTCGCCGCTGATCCATTTGGGTGTTTCATAGCATTGTACGCCCGGTTTGGTGGTATAGTGCTGGGTATCCTGGTTGGCGGCCACCAACGGGTTTGTCGAATCGAACAAAATAGTTTTGCCTGCTGGCGCTTCCACTTCAATCCACGGCTGAAACTGTGCGTTGTAAGGCAGTTTGCAAACCAGCCTCCACTCCTGGTCTTCGGAATGCGGCAATGTTTTTGTTACGTTCACGTATTCCTTAAGTCCGTAATCTTTTAGTGGCCGGTGGACAATAGTGTTACTCACTTCATTCTGCGAACCTGCTGACAAGGTCATAACCAATACAAACGCAAGGATAAGTTGTATTGGTTTACTTAGTCTGGCAAGTTTCATATCCCTATTGTTTGTCAGTTTGTACATGGTTTTGCGGTTATAATAACTGAGGTCGGTTTTATCTTATCTGTTTCAGCACGAAGTACAATTCTTCCTGATTTTCTTTCAGCCTTTACGATCACCAAACAGCGCCCCTGATAAGCATTTCGGTAAGGTTTCTGAAAACTTTCCACACTTCGCGGATTTGAACTTCCGACGGCAATAATCGACCCTGGACCTTCAATCTTAAAAGTTACTTTATTTGTTGCTTTGGGGGTTCGCAAGCCATTACTGTCCTGCAACTCAACAGTAATGAAGCAAAGATCCTGCCCGTCAGCATTAATAGTTGTCCTGTCGGGCTTTAAACCAATTTTTATGGTTTGACCAGTTGTGCTGAGAGTATATACCGATTTAACCATTTCGCCTTCGTATCCAACAGCTTTTAGCGATCCTTTGGAATAGGGCACCTGAAACGAAGCGGTCCATTCTGTGTTGCGATTGGTCGGTTTTTTCCCGAATGATTTTCCATTCAGGAAAAGTTCAACTTCAGGATACATGCAATAAACAGTGATATCCATCATCTGTCCTTCATAACCCTCCCAATTCCAATCGGATACCAGATCAGGCCAATACCAGCGGCTCCAATCAGCACGTTTTCTGGGCAGATCGAAGGTAGGTACCGGAGGTTTGACAAAAACTGACACGGGATATCCCTCCGTATGTTTCCAAAGTACATCGCGGTAATAAGATTGAGGCCGCTTAAACCCGCAAATATCAATATCGCCGCAAAAGGCATGATTCCATGGATAATAGCTAATATCGGTTGGATGCCCCAGCCACCCGATACTGGCTTCACCCAAATAATCAAATCCTGTCCATACAAAATCGCCAATTACATAGCTATTGTCCAGGACATCCATCCATGCTGAAAAAGCCTCCAATGGGAACGATTCGGAATTATAAAAAATCCGGCCCGGCACCCGCTTGTGATCGGCCTGGATCAACTCCCCTTGTCGGGTGCCACTGCCAACAGCATAATTATATCCGGCTACGCCAAGTGTTTCGAAGAAAGCATCTTTTTCGGGAGTGATGAAACATACGGCAGAGGTTATTGGCCTTGTCGAATCAATCATTTGGACGTAATCTCCCAACATTTTCGAAATTGCTGTTCCCTCAGTATTACTCGTTTCCGGAATTTCATTGCCAATACTCCACATGATTACCGAGGGATGGTTCCTGTCGCGTAAAACCATACTTTCGAGGTCTCTTTTCCACCAGTCATCAAAATACAGATGATAGTCCTGAGGATTTTTTGCCAGCCGCCAACAATCAAAAGATTCGTCAATAACCAACATCCCCAGCTTGTCGCAAGCATTCAGAAAAGCAGTTGATGGCGGATTGTGTGAGCATCGGATGGCATTGAACCCATTTGCTTTCATTAATTCAACGCGGCGTTCTTCCGCCCTGTCGTATGCTGCCGCTCCCAACGGCCCGTTGTCGTGGTGCATACATCCACCTTTGAGCAATACTTTTTTACCATTCAGAAAAAAACCTTCGGTACTGAATCTCAAACTGCGAATCCCGAAGTTTGTTTCCACCATATCTTTTAATATACCATCTTCAGTAATCTCGGTTACTGCAGTGTACAAGTTGGGTGTTTCAACAGACCAAAGGGATGGATTCTTAATCACCAAGGTTTGTTCGTGATTACTTTCAGAACTACCCGCAACCGATTGATTTGACTGAGATAAAGAAACTACATTACCTCCGGCATCCAGTATTTTTGTCGTTATTAATAATTTAGATGCATCGCTTCGCTCATTAACAATCTTGTTTTGCAACACTACTTTTGCACGAGATTTAGTAACCTCTGGCGTTGTAATAAAAGTACCCCAGGTGGCTACATGTAAAGGCCCGGTAATTTTTAACCAAACATGACGGTAAATACCAGATCCTGGATACCACCTACTCGTTTTTCCTTCATTTTTAACTTCAACAGCCAAAATGTTGCTTTGCCCAAAATTCAGGTATTTAGTAATATCGTATTCAAAACTTGTATAACCATACGGATGATTACCAAGGTGATTGCCATTGATCCATACGTCGGAATTCATATATACCCCTTCGAAACAGATGCTTATTTTATTATTTCTCAGCGAATCGGGAATATCTATTTTTTTCCTGTACCAGGCAGTTCCGCCCTTTAAATAACCATAATCAATACCTCCCAGGGCCGTAGAATCGAATGGAGAATGGGTACCTTCGATGTTTTCGATGCTCCAATCGTGGGGTAAATCAACCATACGCCACCCTTTGGTGTCAAGATTTATCGTTTGTCCGTTTTCTATTTTTCCAGAATGAAAGTACCATTCAAAATCTAAAAGCGTCATTTTTCGGGGATTTACATCCTTGTTTAAATGAGCGCAAGACAAAAAAAAGAAGCTTACAACTACAACGCTCAGTAAACTTAATAGTTTCTTTCTCATATTATTTTATTTAAAGACAATTAGGTAGCATTAAAAATACCCACAGGTTTTAACGTCGCCATATTTCAAAGCTATCTCCACCCGCGTCAAAACGAACTTTTCGGGAGTGGCCGAACGAAGGCGAACGACATTATCGCCCAGTTTTAAACAAGATGCCGGAAGGATGAACGCATATACCCGGTCTTTGGGCGACAGTTTTTTGCCCCGGTCGTACAAGTCAACATATTCAGGTTTCTGTAACTCAATCTTTATCCCATTAACCAATAAATCAATCTGCGAAGGTTTGTCCGTCCGAAGGAACAAAATCGCCTCCTGCGGAACGTCCTTTTCAGTATTATCGCCAATGAAAATGGGCGCATCCACATAATTATCGGGAGAAACCAGCAACGGGAGCGGTGTGTCGGGCTTGTAGCCATACCCGGCCGAGCAACCATCGTCGAGGCTATATATTTTGTTCCGCTTCCGTAAGGTTTCCAATGAGCCCAATTCATTTTGAAGTTCAGGCACTATGACCCTGCACACGTTACCACCAGCTTCCAACGGGAGCTTCTTCTGGTAATTGTCGAACGAAAAATTAAAGAGATAGACCCCGTCGCCACCCTGCGCGAGAATGTGTGAAGCTATCCCACGGAACATTCCATGCGAATAATTGACCCGGGAATTGTACCCCCCGCTTTCGGTAGCAACATATACCGGGATAGAAGGAGCCGCCAAATCGGCCTTAAACTTACCAACCGGGATGGCCGGGTTCCCGGTAAAGTGCACTCCGATCGTAACAAAGTCGATCAACCCTCGTCGCACCCATTCTTTGATGTCCAATCCCTTTTTCGAGCAAAAATCCAGATCGGGGGCAACGCGCACTGACAGAAGGATTTTCTTCCCGCGTTTGGCCGATAGCTTGTCGATTTTGGCTTTGACTGCCGCAACCAATTCCGTCATAAACGGGGCATCCTTTTCTGCTTCCTCACTTTTGAAATAGACGAAAAACCGCATAAAATTAAGTTCATACCCATCTAAGAGTTCCCCGTATTTCTCCAACTGTTCGCCAATCAAATCCAGCTTGTGTTTTCGTACTTCGCTGTGAGCGAAATCATAAGCCCCCTTGCTGTTCCAGCCAACATCTTCATTTAACCAATATTGGGGGTGAGCAATCCAAAAATCGGGATATTCGATGGGGCAATGCGAAGTCGTATCATTAAAATGGAGGTCGTTCATCCAGTGCGTAATAAAAGCCTCCAAGCCCTTCTGTTTTGCCCGCCGCAGGCACAAATCAATAATATCGGTCCCCTTTTCTTCCAGGTTCAGGTGGTTCCGGTAATGCCTGATCAAATTCTTATACGCTGAAGTATCCCGTCCGCAGTTCAATGTCCCGTTGCGGTCGTCACCAAAAATCCGCCCGTACTTCGACCGGTAATACGTGTAATCGCTCCCACTACAGATCATAAAAGTGGTTACCGGGCTGTTGGCAACCACGTCAACGTACATTTTTGCATCTTCAACCGACAAGGGCCGTCTGCCGAACATGGTATTTCCCAAAATATCGCCCCCGTCATTGCTGTATATAAACCGATGGTGAAGGGGCTTTTCTTTCGGGTTGGAGCAAGCCAGGATGCCCAAAAGCAAAATGAAAAGTATGCAACTTTTTACATGCGGGTTCATTGGTTATATGGTTGATTTTAAATCCATCTTTTTTATTGTTCATGGTTCGTTAAGTTTCCAACGCTGACAGGTAGGCTATCAAAATTGACGAGTGTCATGTCAAAAACTACGTTCTTTTTTGTCCCATCGGGACTAAATATTTATAGAAGTCAAAATGCACGGATGTCCCGTCCCCATAGGGACGGAATAGGCATGAGCCATTTATTTTCTATAAATATTCCGTCCATAAATGGACGTTTTTGAACGAAACTATTTTCGACAAAGTTCGAAAATTTGACAGCCCAGCTGTCAGATTTTGCCGACCTGACAGCGTCGCCAGACCTGACAGCGTCAAAAAGGCTAAACGACGATGATTCATGGTTGTGTCCTTATCTTTAAAAATACCCATTGGTTTTTACATCTCCATATTTCAACGCGAGTTCTACCCGTTTTACAGCAAATATCTCATTATTTAAAGCACTAAAATTGAACTGATTATCGCCATTTTTAAGGCACTTTACCGGAACGGCAAACGCATAAACAGCTTCATCTTTCCCGAGGTTTTGTGCCCGGTCGAATAAGCCAACATATTCGGGTTTTTGGGCTTCGACCTTTGTCCCGTTCACCGATAAACTAAACGATAAGGGGCTACTGGTACGCACAAACAGGATCGCTTCCTCGGGAACATCGGTTTTGGTGTCGTCGCCCACGAAAAGCGTGGCCGAAGCCTGTTCACCTGCCTGTATCTTAAGCGGAAGGTTTGTTTCCGGCTTGTAGCCCCACTCCGCCGAGCAGCCGTCGTCCATGCAGTATATCTTATTGCGTTTCCGCAAGGTTTCGGGCGAACCCATTTCGTGCAATAATTCGGGCATGATCACCAGGCAGACCTGTTCCCCATCTTTCAGAAACAATTTGCCCTTGTAAGTCGAATAATACCCGGCAACGAAATAGTTGAACAGGTAAACTCCATCGCCGCCCTGCGCATAAATGTGCGAAGCCATTGCCCGGTAAATGCCATGCGAGAAGGGCTGCCTCGGGCTGGACCCTCCATTTTCGGTCGAAGCATAAACAGGAACAGACGGTTCGTTCAGTTGGGCTTTAAACTTGGAAACGGGAATTGGCGCGCCATTGAAAAATATCCCAATCGTAACAAAATCAACCAACCCTTGCCGTATCCATTCTTTTACATCAAAACCTTTCCGTAAACAAAAATCCAAGTCCGGGGGGATGCGCACCGACAACAATATTTTCTTTCCCTGTTTGGCCGATAGTTCATCGATTTTTGCTTTGACCGATTTCACCAGTCCGGTCATAAGGGGAGCATTGACCACTCCCGAATCTTTCTTGAAATAGGTTGGAAAACGCATGAAATCAAGATCATAGCCATCAATCAACTCACCGTATTTGTCGATTTGCTCCTTGATCATGTTCAGCTTCTGCTCCCTGACTTCCTTAAACGCGAAATTCAGGGCGCCACGGCTTTTCCAGCCAATGTCCTCATTCAGCCAGTATTGCGGGTGAGCAAGCCAAAAATCGGTGTATTCAACCGGACAACGGGTAGTGGTATCGCAAAAATGAAGGTCGTTCATGCGGTACGAAATAAACGTTTCCATCTTCTTCTGTTTTGCCCTTCGCAGAGCTGCCTGGATAACATCGGTACCCGCTTTTTCCAGGTTCAGGTGGTTACGGTAATAACTGTAAAAATCACGATACATGGCCGTATCATTGCCGCAGTTTAAAGTACCATCGCGGTCGTCGCCAAATACCCTTCCGTACTTCGAACGGTAATAGGGGTAATCGCTTCCGCTACACATCATAAATGTGGTTACCTGGGTGTTGGCGTAAGCATCAACATAGGCATTTACATCGTCAACTGTAAGCAATCGCCTGTTAAACATGGGGTTGCCCAGCAAGTCGGTACCATCGCAGTTAAAAATAAACCGGCGCTTATCTGGTTGGCCTTTTTTAACGGAGCAACTAACGATGGTTGACAAAACGATCAGGAAAAGAAAAATGTTTGTTTTCATATCAATCTAATATATCATCAGAATACAACTTTTACCACATCATCAATCGCAGTGCGTTTTTCAGCCGGAAGGTTGAACGTAACAAACCCATCCTGATAGTTGTACAACACGGCTTCTCCGGTTTGCAGCAACGTAACCGATTTTGGGTGTTTGTCGGTTTTAACCGACACCTGATTTTTGAAACCAGGGAAAAGGTGCAAGTACCAGTTCTGTCCACGCGTGGTAATCATCACATTGCTGCGCTCGATTCCAGGCGACGGTCCTGCGCCAATCACCGATTCGCGGCTGTGTTTCATCCACTGGGCGAGTTCGGCCACGGTAGTGTAAAAATTGGGGTGCAATTCGCCCTGTTCGGTTGGCCCCAGGTTGGGCAAAAAGTTTCCACCAAGCATACGGCAGGTTACCAGTTGTTCCATGAAATTTGAGTTTTTCCTGAAATCGCCTGTCCGGTCGTAGCCCCAGCCAGCGCATCCGCCCGTCCAGATCACACAGTTGTCGAACCATTTGGAAGGAACGTAAGTAGGAGTGGTACATTCAAATGGGGTTGAAAAATCGCCAACACGGACACCACTTCCATTCGGGTTTTCGGGGGTTGTTACATTGGACCAGCGGTCGTTGATTACAATACCGGGTTGCAACGAACGTATCCATGCATAAACCTGTTCGGTGTGCATGTCGCCAACGCCCCTAAACCACATCCCGTCGAACCAAAGCAAATCTATCTTTCCATAGTTTGTTAGCAATTCTTCGATTTGCTTCAGTACATAAGCAAGGAACTGCTCGTAGGCCAGGTAATTGGTTGCAGGATCGGTAGCCGGAATCACCTCGTCTCGTTTATCGTAATCGAATTGGTTGGGGTGCATAAATCCGGGGAAATGCCAATCTCCAGGCGAGAAATAGAAGCCAACTTTTAGACCATTGGCCCGGCAAGCATCGACATACGGTTTTAGCAGGTCGCGCCCGCCCATGTATTGTTTGGTGCCAATGCCATACTTCGAAGGCCACAGGGCATAGCCATCGTGGTGCCTGGTAGTCAGCACGGCATACGTGAACCCGGCTTCCTTCGCAGCTTTCATCCATTTGCCGGGATCGTATTTTTGCGGGTTAAACTGATCGGCCAACGCATAATACTTATCGGGCGGCGAAACCTTGCCACCGTAAGGATAATGGGCAATCATGTCCCACGAAGGCTGTGCGCCAGCCACGCTGTGGATGCCCCAGTGCATAAAAAGGCCCAGGCTGGCTGATGGAAACCACTGAGCTCCCGGGTTGGGATTTGGAAAAACGAGTTTCTCCTTCAATGGGGTTGTGATAATCTTACGGGCCTTTTCAACATCCTCTTTGTCAATCTTGTACGATTCGGGATGAGAATTCAACTGGGCTTTCGCGGCAAGGCCAAGTGCCAGAAAAAGGATTAGGCTAGTTATACTTCGTTTCATGTAGCAGTATTGTTTTATTAGGTTTATTTTGTTGTTAGTCAGCAGGTGACTATTCCACATTTCTCCGTTGGCTGAAGCCAACGGCAAAGGATACTGTGCTGATCATCGAAACCACACATACAGAGCATTATCCTTTGCCGTCAGCTTTACAGACTGTGTGAAAATTGCAATTTAATTCCAAATTGAATTTTTTCGCTTTTCATGTTTTCATCCATTGGGGATTTTAGCATTTTACAAATTTTTATTTTCAATGTGCTATTTTCTGCATTTTTGTATTTTGGAGGGGGCAAAAAGTGAGTTTTAACTCACTTTTCATGCCATCGCCAACTGATATTTCCTCATTTTAATAATCAGCTCTGACATTGGGGCGCAACCGATCAGCCGCTTCAGGTTATAAGCGGCGGTGTAATAGTCGAGCTCTATCTGAGCCTTTGTTTTTCCTTTCAAGAGTAGGTTAAACTTCCCCATCAGCATTTTGATCGTACCAAATGGGTGTTCCACTACCTGTTTGCGTTCCCTGACCTGTTGCCTGGCGAATGCACCCTCCATTTTTTCTTTGTACTGGTCAATGCGCTGTTGATCAACATTGCGTTTCAAAGTCCTCCCTGTCTTGGATTTTGTACATTTGGCATGCACTTCACACCCTTGGCATTCGTGGCATTTATAAACGTTGTAGAATGCAGCGCTGTGCTGTATATTTTTAATAAACAACACGAGTTCCTTCCCTTGACTGCATGTATAGGTGTCGCTATTTTTGTCGTAAACAAAACAAATACCTTCTTTTTCTGATTTATCTCGTTTGGTTTCAGCCAGTGGAATATAGCATTGTACCGTTCCGTCCTTTTCGATATCAAGTATCTGGGTTGTATTGCTATATCCTTTGTCTGCCAATACTTTTGTGGGGGAAATCCCTGTCTGTTCTGTAACAGAATCCAAAGATTCTTCTAATTGCTGTATGTCGTTGGCATCTGTTGTTACACGGTCTGTCAGGATAAAATGGCCTTTGGTTTCTACGCCAACCTGCACATTGTACCCCGGAAATTTGCCTTCCCGCCCTTTTACCATTACGGCTTCCCTGTCGTTGGGTGCGTAATATTTTCTTTTGCTGTCTTTAATTGCCTGTGCGGCTTGTTCCAGTTTTGATTTGGCCAATTCGAGTTTTTGTATTTTTTCTTTCAGTTCCCTGATCTCTGTTCTGGCCGATTCCATTTCATCATCATGGCTATCGTTGTCTTCAAGTTTTGAGAGGTACTCCGAAAGCGATTTGTCTATATGCTCAAGTTTTCCCTTTATGCTTTCTGTGGTAAGCATTTCCCTTCTTGCATAGGCTTTTACTTTAGTCCCATCGAAGACAACATTGTTTGGCGTTGCAAAATTGGTGTCAAGCAAAAACTTGCGGAAGTATTTCAGAAAGTCTTTCATGATCGTTTCGCTTTCCCGGCGAAAATCACAAATTGTCCAATGATCGGGTTCAAGCCCTTCCATCAACCAGATCATTTCTGTATTTCGGTAGGTTTCCCGTTCCAGTTTGCGGCTGCTTGCTATCCCGTTGAAATAGCCGTAAACAAGCAATTTTAACATCGAATCGGCTGGGTAGCTTTTCCTTCCCGTGTTTTTATTGCCCTTCCATTGGTCGTTAAAAGGATGGTCTTTGAAAAATTTCTTGCATACCAAATCTATCAGACGAACTGAATTGTCCGGCGAAATCATGGTCTCATAGGACATAACCATCATCTGCTCCCTCGATATTTTTTCCTTGTAATGCATCTGCTTTAGGTAAAATAATACATGAATATACTAATATTCAGCACAATAGCAAAATGTTTAACCTCGTTTTTGAAACTATTTATGAGTTTTTTAACAGTCGTTTTCACACAGTCTGTTTAGCTGACGGGAACAGACAATTGCAATATCATTACTTTTCCCGGTAGGCATTCCGTACCACCGCCTTGTCGAACTGCCGGGCAATTTCGGAGTCGAAAGCTGCCAGCTTTTTCCATTCGTCGGAGCCATAAACACCAGCTTGCGAATAATCAAATACGCTGAATCCAATTTTTCGGATCATCGATTTATTTCTGATCGTGAAATCGACCTGCGAAGGATTTACAAAACCGGGGTCGGCAATCACAGAATGGAGATCTTTCCCCGATTTTTGCCATTCGGCAAAGGAGAATTTAGAAAAGTGTATGTCTTTGGTGCGTTTGTCCCAATAGCAGTTGCGGTCAGACTGAATAAGCATTTGCGCCCATGTATCAGAAATTAACTTGCCCGAATTGTAATAAACAATATTATTACTGAATGTAAACGACAAGTGATTCTCAACCCGCGATGCCTGGAGCTGATAGACGGTATTATTCGCAAAGATGTTGTTCCGAATGATGTTTTCTTTGCCATAGTGCTGGTGGAATCCGGCTATTTTGCAGTTATAAACCAGATTATTTTCGAAAACAATCCCGGTTGAGCCCTCGTCGGCATACATTCCCCAGCCACCGTAGTCGTACGACTGAACATCGTGAATACGATTATTACTTACCGTAGTTCCTTCTGATGATCCAAGACAATACACCCCGCCCATATCGCACAATTCGGCCCAACCCAAATGGTGGATATGGTTAAATTCCACTTTATTTCGCTTCGACGGGCTATAACTGTAGCCCCATACCCAGCCAACAGAAACGCCCGAATAACGCAGGTCGGCAATTTCATTATGTGTTATTGCGCAATCGCTGGCATTAAACAAGATTACCCCAACAGCACAGGGAAAAACGAACCCGCCCGAGCGGATGATGTTGTTGTTGATTTCCACGTTACGGGTCAGGTTTTCGGGTTTTTCAGGAATTGACAGGTCGCCAATTTTGATACCGCCTGCGCCTAAATCGTGAATATAGCAATGTTCGGCCTTGCACCCGGAGCAAGCTTTGCGGAACCATATTGCGTTTGAACCAACATGAGCAACCTCACAATTCACAAACTGGATGTTTTCGGCAAAATCGGCCATGATTACCGCCTCGACCGGGAAGGCGGCCTGGGCTTGCTGGTTACCATAGAATGGCATCTTATAACCTGTATATTGAAATGAAAGGTTTTCGAACCGCAGGTTTTTCACCTTTTCGCCTGTTCCTTCATGCCCTTTAATGTTAATAAAACGGTCAGCAACAGGCGCTTCAACATCAAGTTTTTCAATCGTTTCGCCGGGCAAAGGCATATAATACAGGTAGCCCGACCGATCGAGGTACCATTCGCCGCAGGTGTCGAGTGCGGCTTTAAAATTTTCGAGCGAATAACGCGACTTGGTGTCAATCCGGTTATACGACTGCGCGGCGGGCCCAGCCACCAAAACCGTTGATGAATTGGTATCGTACGAAAACACCCGGGTCCGGGTATTGTCCCAGTTGTGGTAAAAGGTAATGACCGAGTTTTCGAAATCTTCCTTCGAAAACTGGTCAAGCTGTTTGACCCCGTCGGAGAAAAGCGTAAACCGCTGTAATGCGAGCTCAGGAGTTTTTGCATCACCTTTATGTATAATGGTATCCGAAGTTTTTTTCAGGTGGTAAAACCCGGTGTTGGGCGATTTTGCCCTGACGGCCCGTTTCCCGTTTACATACAACTGCTCGAAATACCAGCCATATTCTGCCACTTCCGATACCTTTGCTTTCCAAAGGGTTTCCGAAACCTTTTCGAATCCATTAATCTTTTTTCCTCCGCTAAAAATTGGATGAGCTCCTTCATCAGCTTTAAATATAACCGGAGCCAATTCTGTTCCCGAATCTTCAGCATTTAGCTCAAGTGGTTCCGGCATAAAATATTCACCATCGCCAATAATTACATCAACTGTACCATCAATCGTCTGAGCATTTCTCAAAACGCGTAATTTATCGACAGCGCCTTGTAAACTTGCCAATGGACGATCTTTTGTTCCCGGATTTCCATCGTTTCCGCGCACAGAGATATAGATTTTCACATTGGCTGCCTGGCTTTTGAATTCATTCAAAATAAGAATGAATGTGAGTAAAACAGTAAAAACAATACTGAATTTTCGGTTTAGTGTCATGGTTAAGTATTTAGGTTGGTTGGTTTTCTATGTTTTGAGTTAGTGCTTATTTAAACTGGTCAAAATATCCAGGTACTCCGGTTCTATTCCGGCATCTTTCATTATACAAATTGCTTCAATGGGCCAATTATTCTCAACTACTTTGACGTTTCCTGACTCCCTGGCCTCAGTATTTGGTTCGTTATCGCCTCCGGCTCCATTGCTATTCCACAATCTCGGGCATTGCCAGTAATTATTATTGTAATGAAGGTTTGGATTGCTGGTATGCGTACCATTCTGAAAGGCAGAATTGCAGTTGTCAATTACATTGAAATCGAGTAGCACGTTGTTGGCTCCGGGCCCATCGCAATAAAGGCCGGCCATAGGCCAACTGGGTGCCCATCCGTTTGGACAATTTACATTTGAAGTATAATTGTGATGGATACGGGTGCCATTGCCCGATACAGTACCCAAATTATAAATAGCGCCTCCATCGGAGTTCACCTGGCAAACATCATGTATTTTGTTGTAACAGACTTCCCCGTTCCGATGAGGCGTTTTTTCTTTTCGCCACGACCAGCCAATGCTAATCCCGGAGTAAGGAAGGTTTCTGATTTCATTGTGTTCGATTAACAGATGATTTGGAAATGAAGCATAAATCCCAACAGCATCGTTGTAATCCCTTCCACAAAATTCGATCAGATTATTCTTAATTACATCGTAATTACTTCCGGCAACTAAATCAGGCATAACTTCTTCCGAAACCATCCAGGGATAGGTTGGGTCTTTTTGGCCTTGCTGGTTGCCCTGGTAAAATGTGGGGTCAATCACAAGGCCGTTTGCCGATATGTCGGTAATTACATTTCCGATTATACCGTTGAAATTTGAGAATGGCTTCAATACCAGTCCGAATCCGCCGGCATGTTTAAAACAGTTACGTTCGAAAATGATGTGATTTGCATTGGAAACTTCCACCATTCCTGAAATATTCATGCCGGTTGCAGCTTGTGCGCAGGTATAACCGCGATCATTTGGGGCGAGCCAGGTACTGTGCGCAAAGGCGATTCCTTTAAACCGGATATGGTGAATATTCGACGAAGGGGTTCCTTCTAAATTCATAATGGTTTCAAGTACCGGGGCAATTACCTGTGCTTTTAACATGTCTTCTCCTTGCTTTGGCTTATAATACAAATCGCCGTTACCCGGTTCCAGATACCATTCGCCTTCTGCATCGAGAAATTCCAGGGCATTTTCAAGAATAAATGGTGCATTATCATTAATAAACTGAGGCATTATTCCTGCTTCGGGCATCCTGAACGAAAGGATGGCGCTGTCGCCCTTAATCGAATATGATTCAATCCGGTATCTGAAATGCTGCCAGTACTTATTTACACAAAATTCGATCTGTCCAGGATTGGTCACGTTCGCTAAAAGCGATGCTGCAATCACCGGATGAAAGTTGTTCCAACGAAAAATCCGTTCATAAGGACCTTTGTCCAGATAACAGGTCATATTTGGAGTTCTGGCCCTGACAGCCCTTACACCGTTTACGTAAAGCTGCCGAAACCCTGGAGAATTGCCGATATTGGTTTTCCAGATATTGTTTTTGGGGTCGGATAAAGTCCATCCGGTAATTGGTTTACCACCGCTAAAAACCGGAATTTCATTCGGATAAGCCTGCCAGGTCACCGTAAATCCATGATTTCCACTATCTTCATTGGTCAGTTTAAATGTTGACTCCAGGCGATAAGTTCCATCCCTAAGATTGACGACGATATTTTGGTTCATTGAAGCAAGCATACTTCTCACCTTATCGCGGACGCTTGTCAGCGATCCGGGATGTTGTTTGGAACAAATGTCACCTCGTCCTTCAGGAGACGCATACAACACAATGGGTTTTTCTGGGTTCTTTTTAAAATGAAAATCGGCAAAATTCATAAAGCACTGCCAATCATATAAAGTTACATCATGTTTTCCTGAACGAATATGATAGCCAATGCTCCCCATGACCGGATAATTAGCCGGAGGCATCTGATAAGCGGGAAAATCTCCTGCACCCAAGAAACGATAAACCGGAGAAGCTTTCATACAAGAAAGAAATTCGCCCTTTGGATCGGCCCATAAGTCCTCCTCGGCGCTGGCAACATAAACTGGTCGCGGAGCAATTAAGGCCAGCAATTCGTGCTGATCAACTGGAACCAGATTTTCTTTACCAGTGTATTTCCCAAAATTATCGCAAAACCAGAAGGGAATCGCCGAGTGCATAAAATCGAGTGGTTCGCCATAAATCCGCCTGGTAAGAGCTGCGCCAACCCGGCCCGAATTATTCGAGAAAATCATGGCAAATCTGGGATCAGAGGCTCCGGCCCACAGCGCAGTTTTTCCTAAGCGCGAATGTCCAATAACAGCCACTTTCTTCGCATCAATAGCTTTATTGGTTTCCAGATAATCCATTACGCGTGATAAACCCCAGGCCCACAACGAAATTTTACCACAGGATGTACTGTCGCGTCTGGAGTCGAACAGAACGTTTGCCCCATGCTTAAAATTATCGTTGTCATCCGGTTCAACATCACCATAGTTCAGGGTAACAAGTGCGTAGCCTCTGGAAAGAATCTCTTTTACGGGCCACATCGAAACAAACAAACCACGGGAAGCTTCAGTTGCTTTGTGCTCAGTTATCTTGTAATCGTTGTTATAACGTACCCATCCCTGGGTGAGCGTAACGTCTGATTCGCTGGTAATGGTGTGATTGCCATAAAAATTATACCCTAAAAAGACAGGCACAGGTTTAGACGAACGTGGTATGTAAATCAAAAGCAACACATTAATCTGGTTCTTTCCGTTTTTTATATGGAGTATTACTTCTTCACGTGTGGCCAGACCATCGAAAACATTTTTCTTTTGAGAAACAGGTGTTACTTCAATTCTTCCATGCCAACGGGGAATAAAACCATAAATTTCTTTGCAAAACAATGAGTAAATCTCATTCCTTCGTTTGATCCAATCGCTTTTGGCGATAACTTTTGAACCATCGTTGAAGACCAAAGGATCGGGCAGAATATATTCAGGAACTTTCGATTCGTCGTAATTTCCTGGATCCTGCCCTCGAAGCAATGATACCGATAAAAAGAAAAAAGCAAAAAAAATGAATAGTCTCATCCTGCAAATTATTCCTCTTACCAAAGGTTTTCACCAAAACTCCATCCTTCGCGAACGGGTTCCTTAACGTAATTATTAAGTTCGGGATGATTTGTCACCTTCATATTTTCAGCATCATATTCGACTGATGAATTGAAACGCTGCGCCAAAATTCCTACCATTGCCATCTCAGTTAACCTGGCCGAATATTCGAAGTTTGAACCGGGAAGCGGTCCTTTACCTTTAATAGCGTCGAGCCATTCTCCAACTGGTCCGCCTTGAACCCTGCGGATTGTCTGGGGCGGCATGTTTTTCTGGAAATGCTGCCATTCTTCTTTTGACACCAGTAACTCTGGTCCGTCAGGACGACCATCTGTCATCAACGATAGTTTATCTCCCACCATAATCATTCCTGATCCTCCAAGTTTTGAAAGACCCCATTCTTTACGAATTTCGGGTTGCAACCCACCATCGTGCCAGGTTAGGGTAACTGGTGGTTTATTGCCGCGTGCGTTGAACCCAAACTTTAGTTGCGACTGATCGGAAACAAATCCATCGAAAGAAGGGGTGCGCTTAATGACTTCAACGGTATGAGGCATTCCCAGGTCGAGAGACCAGAATGGTGCATCGAGCGTATGACAAGCCCAGTCGCCTAAATTGCCATTACCAAAGTCGTACCAGCCTCGCCAAACTTGCGGAAGATAATATTGACTGTATGGTCGTTTGGCTGCTGGTCCCAACCATAAATTCCAATCTAAAGTTGAAGGCACTTTATCTTCGGAAGGCGGGAAATGGTCAGGTTTGCAAAACCATCCACCGGGCGAGAATTGTGGTCCGTCGACCCATGCAATTACTTCTTTTACTTCTCCAAGTATCCCAGCCTCGTACCATTCTTTAATGCACCTGATGCCATTACCAGAGTGTCCCTGGTTTCCCATTTGGGTGATTACCTTGTAATAGCTGGCAGCTTTTCGCAATGTTCGAACCTGCCATATACTGTGCGCCAATGGTTTCTCAACATAAACATGTTTTCCTAGTTGCATTGCTGCCATTGCTGCCGGGAAATGGGTATGATCGGGAGTTGAAATTATAACCGCGTCAATCTCCTTGCCCATCTCATCAAACATTTTCCTAAAGTCTTTGTAACGTTTAGCTTTTGAAAACACTTTGTAGGCCTCGCCAGCACGCCTCTCGTCCACATCACATAAAGCTACAACATTTTCAGTCAGTACTTTTCTGCGCTGATCATTCGGTTTGTTTTCATCGCCCGGTGCATCTGCAAACAAGGCGTGCCAGTTCTCAATACCGCGACCGCCAGCGCCAATAATCGCAATATTCACTTTGCCGTTTTTTGATCCATGGCATTGTGTTAGTCCCGGAAGTATTGCTATGCCTGCCGTTGCCAAAGCTGAAGTTGTAATAAAGGATCTTCTTGATAAATTTTTCATGTCTTATTTCAATTTAGATGGTTAAGGTATTTAATATCAGGGTGTCAGATTAAGTTTGTCTGGTATTTTACTCCACTTTACTGCGCACCAAATAACATTACAAAAATTTGTTATTCAGTGCAATACGAAAAATACTCTAAATTTAACCTGACGCCAGTGATTTAATGTCAATTATTTTGCGGAGTATCGGTCATTTCAAATCTGAGCAATACATTTCCCTTAAATATTTCGTTGTGCGACAACCAGTAACGGTCAAGCTTCCTCCCGTTTATACTGATATTTTTTATATATCTGTTTTTTGATGACACATTAGGAGCATCGATAACAAGTTTGCCTTTTGTGTGCTTCAGTTCGAGGTGCTTGAACAGCGGAGTACCAACCATATACTCTCCGGTGCCATGCCTGACCGGATAAAAACCCATCGCGCTCCAAACATACCATGCCGACATTTGGCCCGTATCGTCGTTTCCGCAAATGCCAACCGGTGTATTTGAATATAGTTTATCCATTATCTCACGGACATAATATTGTGTTTTTGCTTGACAACCAATATAAGCGTACATATATGCCACATGATGACTGGGTTCGTTGCCGTGAGCATATTGCCCAATCAATCCGGAAATGTCGCCCGAACGGTTCTCTCCGCTTATCTCCGAACTTACATTAAAAAGTGAATCGAGGTGGGCTTCCAGTTTTTTGTTACCACCCATCAGGTTGGCCAGGCCAGTAACATCATGAGGAACGAAAAATGTCCACTGCCAGGCGTTTCCTTCACAATAATCGTCGCGCCGATGATTCGACTCAAAAGGATTGAATGGCGATCTCCAGCTACCGTCGGACAAACGTCCGCGCATAAAGCCGGTCGACTTATCGAATACATTACGGTAATTCAGCGCACGTTTATTGAATTCCTTATAAACAGATTCGTTACCCATTTGCTTTGCCATTTGCGCGATACACCAGTCGTCGTACGAATATTCGAGTGTACGGGCAACCGATTCCATTTCCAGATCAGCCGGGACATAACCATATTTTTTGTAATTTTTCAGTCCGACAAAATAGTGCATGGAAAATCCGCATGTATCTTTACTGGCTGATATTACCATGGCATTCAGTGCCTTGTTAACATCGTAGCCACGAATTCCTTTGAAATAGCAGTCGGCAATAAATGGCAGCGAATGCAAGCCAATCATCTGGAAGTTTTCCTGTCCGGCCAATGTCCAAATGGGTAATTGTCCAAAAATATCGAAATGGGTCAGGCAGGTCTTTACATAGTCATTGGCAATGTCTGGCCGTAATATGGTCAGTAATGGACAGGCCGCCCTGAATGTATCCCAAAACCCAACGACTCCGGCATAATATGGAAATCCGACTGACGAATGCACCTTGCAGTCGGGACCACGAAAACGCTCGTCAACATCGGAATATAACATGGGATATACAAGCGTATTGTAAACGAAGGAATAGAACAGCTCTTTTCGTTTTTCGTCGTTATCGGCAATCGTAAATTGCCCCAGATTCTTAGCCCAGTCACTGAGCGCCTTGCTTTTAACCTTTTCGAAGTTCCAATCGGGAATCTCTGTTTCAACGTTTTTGCGGGCTCCGGCAACATCAACCGGAGATAAACCCACTTTTACCATTAATTCGGCACAATTATCGAACTCCAGAATAGCTTTAACGTCAGTTCCGTACAACTGCTTCGACTCGTTGATGCGCGCATTTTTTCTGTATAAACTGATGTTTTTTATTGGTTTCGAGAACCGTGCAAAAAAATACACGTGTTGTTCCGGAGTCCATCCGTTCGAAATACGCGAACCGGCAACAGAATATTCGTCAATTTGTTCTAAATGAGCTATTTTAACTGTATCGTAACTATCTTCCGATACGATTGTACAAGCTCCCTTGCTTCCGTATTTTAGATCGATAACCACTTTATTGTTTCCTGTTTTTGGAAACTTATAAGTATGAAAAGCGCACCTTGATGTGGCCGTAATTGACAAATCCGTATTAAAATCGAGCAGTTTAACTGAATAGTTTCCAGGTTTAAATTTCTCATCCTTATGCGAGAAACCTGAAGAGAATCCGTTCGCAGGATATTTTTCAGGAATTGTTGGCAATGCGTTTTCAGAAACCGGCTGGAACAAAATATCGAGAAAATCGCCACATCCCCCACCCGATTTGTGTACATGGCTAATGCCCAGAATGCGGGTATCATCATAAATATAGCCCGAATTTTCCATCCTGGTATCAACGCCAACCTGAACCATACCGAACGGAACAACAGCGCAGGGAATTATATTTCCATTTCCGCCTGAACCAATAAAAGGATTCACATAATCAGTTACTTCTTTCACCTGAGCGTCAGTCGCAGTATATAACCCATTGGACGAATTATAATGCAATTTATTAGCCCCCAGAAGAATATACAATAAGGATAGGATTAGGTAGTTTTTCATTAACGTCATAACTTGTTATTCTAAATACTTGTCACAATGAGAAAAATATTGCTGTATTATTTATAGTGAAAGAACGATTCAGCAAGTAATCAGAATGACAGAAGAAATAGAAAATTACGCTTAAGAGTAAGTATCAAGACTTGTAATATTAAAGCTTTGCCGATATTTTAGCCAATTTTACATTTTTCGGGAAATGGTTTTCAAAAAATGTTTTTTCTGTTCCGTCGAACATAGCCACACGAATAGTACTCCAGGTTTCCTGATCACCCGTGGCATAATAGAGATAAGTTTTACCTTCGTACACCAGAAGATCAACATCCGAATTATTTTTTTCCTTCCCCAGCTCCGGCCTCCAGTATTGGATTGAATGGACTCAGTTTCGAATCCTCCAGATTTTTCGAACAAACCATATACGAAATCCAACCGTTGTGTCCTTCAATCAGACTGTGTAAATATATATGAATCAATGTCGTTTAGTTTAGCCCTGAAGGGGCTTGATCTGTTAACACAGGGTGTAAGCCCTGTGTTGTTGGGGAACCGCTATCCGAAGCCCTGAAAGGGTGTCATATTTCGCCCTTTCAGGGCTTTGATAGTTTTGTTTTAGACCACAGGGCTTTGCCCTGTACTATCAAGTCAGAGGCTTTCAGCTTTATCTAAACGACATTGATATATGAATATCCGTTTCAGTGCCTAATGATGAATGAAGCGCGGGCGGCCTGGGCCGGAGAGCCGAAAAACAAGTGACGACGGCGCCCGCCTGAATGACTCAGTCGGGCAGGAAGACAAAAAAGTAATTGGAGTTTTGGGGCAAAGCCCCAACGCTAAATAGGTTAGGCATCTTATGGGATATTCATTATTATATGATATTTGTCGTTGTAATGACTTCTTTTAAACTGTGTGGACTAACTTTACTTTTTTCATCATGATAAACGCACTTTCATACAAATATCTGACTGTGTTTTATTTCGGTTAATCCGAATTAGCAATTAAACTGAACAGGTTCATCTCAATACAAAATCTTTTGGAAGAAAAGGTGGCGATGTAGTTCTCTGTTAACTTTTAGGCGTTTTATAACTGTCAAATTTCAAATCGGAGATTCTTGCATTTGAATTATGGGCGGTATTACCTAAACCAATAATCTAATAGTACTTTGAAAATGAATCTTTTATATTCTTTTCTGAAGAAAATAATTCCTCTTTTGTTTGTACAATCTTTGTTGTTTTCACCAGGTAGTTATTCGCAAACACTGAGATGGGAAAAAGTAACACCAGGAATATGGAAAGCCACCATAGGCAATCCTGATACCTATGATCTACTGAAAGCCTCAGAAGCTCAACCTTATTTGCCTGGATTATACCAACTTGGAGAAAAAGATTTTCCATTATCTGCCAATGAAATAGTTGGTAAAGTAGTGGGAGAAAAAACTTTGCTTCGATTCCCGTTGGTAAAAGAGGAGCAATTGTATGGTTTTGGCCTGAATTTTCAAAGCGTGCAGCAACGTGGAAAAATACTTCAACTTCATGTTGATCATTATGGCGGGTCTGATAACGGGCGTACACACGCGCCTGTGCCATTTTATGTTTCTAATCGTGGTTATGGCGTATTTGTGAACAGCGCTCGTTACATCACGGTTTATGCCGGAACTGCTGTCAGGAAAGATAATCCAAATGCACCAGAGCCTCGCGACCGGAATACAGATAGTAACTGGTCGGCCAATCCTTATTCCGATGCCGTCGAGATGTTAATCCCGGCTAAAGGCGTTGAAGTATATGTTTTCGAAGGTCCCGATATGCTCAGCGTGGTGCGCCGGTTCAACCTGTTTAATGGTGGAGGGTGTTTACCTCCACGCTGGGGGCTTGGCTTCACGCAGCGGGTACGTTCTTTATTTACTGCCGATGAGGTACTTGCAGAGGCCAAAGCCTTCGAAGAAAAAGGTTATCCCCTCGATTTTATTGGGCTCGAACCTGGCTGGCAAAGTAAATCGTACCCGTGTAGTTTCTCTTGGGACAAATCGCGGTATCCCGATCCGGCAGGTTTTATTAAAACGATGAAAGAGATGGGCATTCGGCTGAACCTGTGGACAAACCCTTATGTTTCACCAGCTTCTCCTATCTTTAAAACGATTTACCCCTTATCGGGTTCGCACAAGGTTTGGGACGGTTTGGTTCCTGACTTTTCGCTTCCTGAAGCCCGAAATATTGTAATGAAGCAATTGGCTGCCGATCAAATTGATTTGGGGATAAGTGGTTATAAAATCGACGAATGTGATGGATATGACGGATGGCTTTGGCCCGATGTGGCCGAATTTCCTTCGGGAAACAGCGCAGAACAAATACGCCAGACTTATGGTCTGCAGCCCCAGAAAATGACCACCAATTATTTCAGGCAAAAAAATACACGAACATTTGGACTGGTTAGGGCTTCGAATGCCGGAGGGGTTTCTTTTCCGTATGTTATTTATAATGATTATTACAGTCATGAAGACTTTATTACCGCTTTGATTAACAGTAGTTTTTGTGGTGTTTTGTGGACCCCCGAAGTACGTGGTTCTTCGGGGGCAGAAGAATGGGTGCGGCGTATGCAAACCGTCTGTTTTTCGCCCATGGCCATGATCAACGCCTGGGCAGATGGTACTAAACCCTGGTCGTTTCCTGAAGTTGAAAAAGAAGTGAAGGAAATAGCTTTGCTGCGCATGCAATTGATGCCGTATTTCTATTCCGAATTTGCCAAATACCATTTCGAAGGTACCCCGCCATTTCGTGCCATGAACCTTGAACCAGGCTTTGGTGCCAAATCAGTAACTGAGACTAAAAATGATAACCTGGGCGAAAATCCTTATGGACTGTCGGTTACAAGAGAAATCAAGGATCAGTACATGGCTGGCGAAAATTTGCTTGTTGCCCCTTTATTTAAAGGGCAAACCAGCCGGAAAGTAGTGCTTCCGAAGGGAAAATGGTTCGATTTCTATACAGGTAAACTGGTTGGTAACGGCGAAATAATTGAAGTTACAGCCGGGCTCGACCACATTCCGGTGTTTGTAAAAGATGGTGGTATTATCCCTATGATGCCGCCACGGCTCCATGCCCCGGCAGCCGGTGAAAAATTCGACCTGGTTATTCGTTATTATGGTAGCAAACCTGGGAAATACCTGCTTTACGACGACGATGGCGAAACGTTCGACTATGAAAAGGGCGAGTATTCGTGGCGTGAAATAGCGGTTTCTCTGGATAAAAAAGGAAAACCGATAGGAGGCATCTCGAAAGCCGAAAAAAATCGCCCTGACAACATCGGGAATGTTACCTGGAAAATAATGCGGTGATGACAGGTAGAAGGGATTCCTCATTCCGAGACCTCACCCCAAAAAGATGGGAAACAATGTGGTGATGACAGGGAGAAGGGATTCCTCATTCCGCTTCGCTGCATTCGGAATGACAGCTTCGCGCAAGAAATACGGGGGAGGCGTGGCGGCAGAGCCGCCACGCCTCTCCCGACCAGACAAGTCCATTGTCATTCCGAACGAAGTGAGGAATCTATTGATTATTAATGAATTGTTCAAATATAACCAACTAAATATTCTCATTATGAGTAAATTAACATTTATTTTTCGATTCAATGCCCGATGGGCGCGAAAAATTTCATTTTTATTTTTGCTGATGCTGTGGGGCACTACCTTGTTTGCCCAGACTTATACCGAGCCTTTCTGGAATCAGAAATTGCCGGTCAACACCCGGGTTAGTGATCTGATGTCGCGTTTAACAGTTGACGAAAAAATATCCCTGTTGCTCGAAACCTCACCGGGAATTTCCCGTTTGGGCGTGCCTAAATATTTTATGGGGAACGAAGCGCTGCATGGGGTAGTGCGTCCCGGAAAATTTACAGTATTTCCGCAGGCTATTGGTCTGGCAGCTACCTGGAATACTGATTTGATGTACCAGGTTACTACGGCTATATCGGATGAGGCTCGTGGCCGCTGGAACGAACTTCAGCAAGGGAAGTTACAAAAGGAGAACTACAGCGATTTGCTGGTGTTCTGGTCGCCCGACATCAACCTGGCTCGCGACCCGCGCTGGGGGCGCACCCAGGAGACTTATGGCGAAGACCCGTTTTTGTCGGCTCGTATGGCTGTTGCTTTTGTTAAAGGTTTGCAGGGAAACGACCCCAAATACCTGAAAGTAGTAGCTACCCCCAAACATTATACCGCCAACAACGAAGAGCACAACCGTTTTTACTGCAATGCCAAATTTTCGGAACGCTCGCTGCGCGAATATTACCTCTTCCCGTTCGAATATGCCGTGAAAGAAGGTAAGGCTCAATCGATTATGAGTGCCTACAACGCCGTTAACGGCATTCCGTGTACGGCCAGCAAAAAGTTGCTGACCGATATTCTCCGCGGCGAATGGGGTTTTAACGGTTTTGTGGTTTCCGACTGTGGTGCTCCGGGCTTTTTGGTTACCGACCATAAATACCTCGAATCGTTTGAGCAATCGGCTGTTGTTTGTATGAATGCAGGTTTGGATTTGGAATGTGCCGGCTTTTGCGGCCCCGATTGTTTTGTGTATAAAAACTCGCTCAAAAAGGTTTTTGATAAGGGCCTGGTTACTCAAACTCAGATTGACTCAGCAGCTTACCGCGTGCTTCGCGCCAGGTTTAAAATGGGCTTTTTCGACCGCGATCTTTCTACTAATCCATATAATCAGATTTCTCCGTCGGTAGTCGGTAGCAAGAAACACCAGGAGCTTGCACGGGAAGCTGCCCGCCAGTCGATTGTTTTACTTAAGAACGAGAAGAATATTCTGCCTGTTGACAAATCGAAAATCAAGTCAGTAGCCGTTTTTGGCCCGAATGCGGCTAATTGTGTGTTTGGCGGGTACAGCGCAAAAGAATCGGCCAACGAAACGGTCAGCGTATTGCAGAGTCTGAGGAATAAGCTGGGTAAGGATGTTCAAATCAACTACGTTCTTTGGGACGATAAAAACGACATTGAAATACCAATTATTTCCAAAGAATTCCTCCATGTCGAAAACAGCACACAAAAAGGTTTGTTTGCCGAATATTTCAGTAATAAGGAGTTAAAAGGTACTCCGAAGACCAGGGTTGATGAGTGTGTCAACTTCAACCCCAAGCAACAGGCACCCGATCCGTTGACCCCCTGGGGAGAGAAATCGATGCGCTGGACAGGTGTTTTAACGCCAAAAGTATCAGGTAAATATACCATTGCAACGAATTCCGACGACGGCGTTCGCCTGTATATCGATGGCAAACTTCTGATTGATAAATGGACTGTCAGGTACGATACACGCGATATGATCACCATGGATTTGGTTGCCGGTAAAGAGTACAAAATCAAGATGGAATATTTCGACAACAACGGCGAAGCCATTGCCCAATTACGATGGAAAGTGCCTGGAACCAAGCTGGAAGACTATTATAAGGAAGAGAAGGATATAGCAGCAAAATCGGATTATGTGATTGCCGTTATGGGATTAAACACGGCCATTGAAGACGAAGGTCAGGATAAAAAAGACCTGGATTTACCCAAGAGCCAGGTTGAACTGGTTCAGGAACTGGTTAAAGCCAATCCAAAAACAATCGTTGTACTCGAAGCAGGAAGCCCATTGGCTATCAGTTGGATAAACGATAATATTCCTGCCATTGTAAATGCCTGGTATGCTGGTGAACAAGGTGGTAATGCGGTTACTGATATTTTGCTGGGAACTTATAACCCGGCTGGCCGTTTGCCTATTACATATTATAAATCGACCAATGATTTATTGCCATTCGACGATTACGAAATCATGAAAGGCCGCACGTACATGTATTCCGACAAAACGCCACTTTATCCGTTTGGTTACGGGTTGAGCTACACCAAATTCGATTATTCGGGGCTGAAGCTGAGCGCGCCATCGCTTCCGGCCAGCAATGGTTCGGTTAATGTTTCCGTAATCGTTAAAAATTCAGGCAATTACGATGGCGACGAGGTGGTGCAGTTGTACGTTAAAAACAAAGCTTCGGCACAACAGCAGCCGTTTAAGGCCTTGAGAGGGTTCAAACGGGTAAGCCTGAAAAAAGGTGAAGCGAAAACCGTTCAAATTTCTTTGAAATCGGAAGATTTAAGGACTTTTGACGAAGCCAAAAACAAATTCGTTGTCGATGCCGGGGTTTACGAAATACAGGTTGGGGCTTCCTGCCAGGATATTCGTGTTAAAACACAATTGACTGTAAAATAGTGATCTATGAAAAAAATGCTGTCTGTTGGATTAGGTATTTGTTTGGGTTTTGCTGCGGGAGCCCAAAATCAACCATCGGATTTAAAGATTGAGCAGCAGGATATAATAAGCGCCCGGAAAATTCGTAACATCGAATTGAACGATCCCATCCGCCCGTGCTGGCACCTTACCATTGCCGAAGGAAATGCTATGCCTTTCGACCCCAACGGGGCTATTTTTAAAGATGGAGTCTATCATCTTTGGCACATTTACCAGGCTGGCAACGATTTGCATTACTGGCAGCACCTTTCGAGTATCGATTTGTTCCACTGGCGTTGGCATTCCAATCCGTTGAAACCCAATCCCGGTGACCCTGAAAAGGGAATTTTTAGCGGTAATGCCTTCCTGGCCAACGATGGCAAGGTGGTTATGGCTTATCATGGCTATCAGTCGGGAGGAAATTGCGTGGCTTACAGCAGCGATAAAAACCTGGATGAATGGGTAAAACCGAAATCGAATCCAATTGTAAATCCCGGATGGGATCCGCATGAATGGGTGGAAGGAAATACCTATTACCAGATTTCGGGAGGTACTCCCGGCGGGAGCCACCCCAATCCGCCTACGCTTTATAAGGGCGATTCGTACGATAAACCCATGACTAAAGTGGGCAATTTCATGACCCACGATATGCCCGGTGTCGATGAGTTTGAAGATGTTTCGTGCGCCGATTTTTTCAAGCTCGACGACAAATGGGTGCTGCTTTGCATTAGCCATTCGCGTGGCGCCCGGTATTACATTGGCACCTGGGACGGTAAGCAGTTTAACCCCGAGTCGCATCACCGGATGAACTGGCCGGGCGGTACTTTTTTTGCTCCCGAAACCTTGCTCGACGACAAGGGCCGGCGAATCTTATGGGCCTGGGTGCTCGACCGCAAATCGGGTGCATCGAGCGGCACCATGTCGATGCCACGCGTACTTACTCTGTCCAAAGATAAACTCTCGCTCAACATCGAACCAGCCGTTGAGGTGGAGCGACTCCGGTACAATCCTGCGAAGGAAAGCCCGTTTGCCGTTAACCCGGGCCAACCTGTTACCCTGCAGCATGTTGAAGGCAATGTGCTGGAAATGGATGTACTGATCGATCCGGGTAAGGCCAAACGCTTTGGTGTGAAGGTCTTTAGCTCGGAAGATGGGCGCGAACAAACGCCCGTTGTCATCGACAGAAATAAAAATGAACTGCAAATCGATATGAGCAAATCGAGCTTGAACAAACCCGATTACCTGGAATTTGCCATGTTCTTTGGGTTCCCGAAAGATGCCAAAAACCCGGTGGTTCAGACCCAGAATGCCCCGTTCGTGGTGAAGCCCGGCGAAAAGATACATCTACGCATTTTCCTCGACAAATCGATGCTTGAGGTCTTTGCCAATGGCCGTCAGTGTATTACGCAGGTTGTTTATCCAACATTGAACGATGCTGTTAAGATACAGGTATTTACCGACGATGCCCCAATAAAGGTCGAATCGGCTAAAGCCTGGAAACTGTTCCCGGCCATGCAGTGGTGAAGAAGTTCGAAGTGAGCTAAAGTTCGGAGTGCCTAAAGAATAACTGGAAAAGGAAAAGCATTGGAGGCAATTGAAAACAGTCGCCTTGTTACCCCGGAGGGGTTGAATATCAATAACCCCCGGTTTCAACCGGGGGTAAAGGGAACAGAGGGAAACCCGTCCGCGAGGAAACATTGTTAAAAGCAAAAACCTTGTTTCGGACGGAAGGGTGCAGTCCTCCAGAGAAATAGTTGTATAAAAGAAGTTCGGAGTGAGCTAAAGTTCGAAGTGCCTAAAGTTATATCCGTAATCGTTAATTGTAAGTTCGGAGTATGGAGTGCCTAAAGTTGAAACCCCAGGTTTCGCGACCCGATCTTCAATCGTTAATAAATTTCGATCAAATTATTGAAAATTAGTATATTATAAATTTTGCTGACTAGTTTAACCAAAAATAAATACGAATGAAAAAAAATATTTTGTTCATTGCTTTGTTGTTGTTAACCACTGTTTTAACAGCGCAAAACAACCTTCCGCCCAAGCCTTTCGGGGTTGTACCTACCGAACGCCAGATGAAGTGGCACGAAACGGAACGATATTGTTTCCTGCACTTCACGGTAAACACGTTTACCAACATGGAATGGGGGATGGGTGGTGAAGCCGAAGGCGTGTTTAACCCAACCGATTTTAATGCCGACCAGATTGTTTCAACCATTGTCAATCATGGGTTTAAAGGTGCTATTTTGACTTGTAAGCACCATGATGGGTTTTGTTTATGGCCATCGAAATACACCGAGCATTCGGTGAAAAACAGTACCTGGAAAAGTGGCAAAGGCGACGTGGTCAGGGAAATTTCGGAAGCCTGCAAGCGGCACGGGATTAAGTTTGGGGTTTATCTTTCGCCATGGGATCGCAACAGCGCCTTCTACGGAAAGCCTGAATACATTACTTATTACCGGAACCAGCTTCGCGAGTTGCTAACCAACTACGGCGAGATTTCGGAAGTTTGGCTGGATGGAGCCAATGGCGGCGATGGTTATTATGGCGGTGCCAACGAAAAACGTGAAATCGATCGGGTAACTTATTACGACTGGCCCAACACATGGAAAATTATTCGTGAATTACAGCCCAATGCCTGTATTTTTAGCGATCTTGGCCCCGATGTCAGATGGTGCGGAAACGAAAGCGGATTTGTAAAAGACTCTTGCTGGGCGCCTTATACCGCAATTGGTAGAGATGGGAAAAAACCTGCTATCGGATATTTTAAGGAAGAAGTAGCTGAAACGGGCACTCTAAATGGTGAAGCCTGGATTCCGGCAGAAGTGGATGTGTCTATTCGTCCGGGTTGGTTTTATCATCCGAACGAAGATTCGAAAGTACGGGATTTAACCAGTTTAAAAGAGATTTATTTTAAGTCGGTAGGTAATGGCGCTTGCTGGAACCTTAACCTTCCTCCTGACCGAACCGGGCAAATTAATGCCAATGATGTTAAATCGCTCGATGCTTTAAACGACTACCTGACCAAGTCGTTCAGCAACGATCTGCTGCAAGGGGCAAAAGTTACGGCCACCAATACCCGGGGGAACAAGGCCCAGTTTGCCGCTTTGAACGTGCTTGATAACAATAAGGAATCGTATTGGGCAACCAACGATGAAGTAAAAACAGCATCCCTAACCTTTCAACTTAAAGGTCGGATAGCTTTCAACTGTATGGAAATTAGAGAGTTTATTAAATTTGGCCAACGAATAAAATCGTTCACTATTGAAGTAGAACAAGCCGGGAAGTGGCACCAGGTTTTTAAAGGCAGCACCATCGGGAACAGGAAACTTGCAAAGTTTGACGATGTCAACGCCTCTCGGGTACGCATTAACTTTATCAATGCGCTGGCTTGCCCGGTTATCGAAACTGTTAAGCTCTATCAAACGGCAGATTAAATAGAGTTGCGGGTTGCGAGACCAACTGGTTTCAAGTTCCAGGTTCCAGGTTTCAAGTTCTATGCGCGGATGCTTCTGGCGGTTAGAGGCTTGCAGCTTGCAGCCAGTTGCCAGCAACCAGCAACCAGCAGCCAACAGAAACCACAGAAACCACAGAAACCACAGAAACCACAGAAACAATAGAAACTTCTTCCAACCCGCAACCCGTAACAACACGAACAAAAAAATAACCATTCAACCATATCCTATGAACCAGTTAAAATTATTCTCAGTTATAATCTTATTTTTCTTTGTTGTGAAAGGTCAAGCCCGTGAGGGAGATTCTAAACTAGAAATCCCGACAAATACAGGTCAAGTTGTAGTTTGTGTTTCTCCTTCGGGGAATGACCGTTCGGATGGGTCGATCAACCATCCGTTGCAAAGCCTTTCATCGGCCCAGGCCAAAGTCAGGTTGTTGAAAAAGAAGGGGTTTAAGGATATTTCCGTACTGTTGCGCGGCGGTACCTATCCTATTACGAAAACCATAAGCTTTGGGCCCGAAGATTCAGGCGCAGAAGGCCATCCGATCATCTGGAAAGCTTACGAAGGCGAAAAGCCGGTTTTGAGCGGTGGAACAGAAGTAAGTAACTGGAAGAAAGGCGAAAACGGGATTTGGCAAACGAAACTCGAACGGGCTGAAAAACTCAGGCAACTCTATGTGAACGACCGTCCGGCGATGCTTGCTCGGTACAAAATAACAGTTAAAGGCCTGGGCGGATACGGCAAATTCATCGTAAAAGGCGATGAGCCCTGGGCTTTTCGTTCGGGTGAAGAGATCGACGGTGTTTTGGTCAATAAACAGGAAATGCCCGTTGTTGCCCGTCCCGACGAATTGGAAATACTCAGTCAAACCACCTGGACGACCTGCCGTTTGTGTGTCCGCGAACTGGTTGATCAGGGCGATAAATTGGCTGTTTTGTTCCAGCAACCATTTGGCGCCATTTCCAGGTCAATGGGATCGGGAACTTCGTTTGGCCTTAAATCGGATTACACGTTGTTCAATGCAAAAGAATTCCTGACAGACGCCGGCGAATTTTATTTCGATCCCAAGTCTAAAATACTGTACTATAAGCCCCGCGAAGGCGAAGATATGGCTACTGCCAAAGTGGTTGCGCCCCAAACCGAGTTATTTTTCCAGGTCAAGGGGAAAGATTTAAAAACACACGTTTCGAACCTGCATTTCGAAGGGCTAACGTTTGCCTATTCGGCCTGGCAGATGATGCAGGCAGGCAACAGCCACGGGGCATGTGGCAGTCAGAGTAATTGCTTGTCGGTAAAATACGGGGCTAATAACTGGCACAACGATTTATACCAGTCGACCGGCCTTCCGATAGCCGTTGTTGAAGTGAATTCGGCTGACCACATCGTGTTCGAACGTAACACTTTCAAGATGAACGGCTCTATGGGCGTGAATTTTGAGAACGACGTGGTGTCGAGCCAGATTGTTGGCAATATCTTTCAGTATATTGGGGGCGTGCCCATCAATATAGGTAATGCCCAGCACGTGTATATTGGCAAGCAAAATGGCGACAACGAAGGCTTTGGCCCCTACAACATCGACAACACACACGACAAATGGCCCGAAACCGAAGAAGGTTTATGTACCAACGTGTTGGTTTCGAATAACCTGATCAGGTACAATGGGGTAGAGCATTGGCCAAGTGTTGCTATTATGGTTTACTTTGGAAATGGCATTAGCATCGACCACAACGATATAAAATATGCTCCTTATACCGGTATTGACCTGGGTTGGGGCTGGGAAGAATGGAATGGCCGTATTGAACGATCGAAAGGAAAACCTTCCTTGTCGTTGCGCAACAACTCGGTAATTGGCAACAAAGTGGGCAAAGTACTGCAAACCCTGCACGACGGGGGCGGTATTTACCTGTTGGGCTGCCAGTCGGCTTTGGCCAAAGACCCTGCGCAGCAGTACTTTACACCGGTTTACCGGAACTACCTCTACGATTTTGGAGGAGTGACCCGCGCCGGTATTCATCCCGATAATGGAGCCGAATACTTTCTTTTCAAAAACAATGTATTTAATCATCTGCCTTGGTCGCTGATCAAAGTGAGCGATTACGGTCAAAAAGGACATTGCCGGGTCGAGAATAATTATGCCAACACGGCATTGTATTTCACCGAGGGGAACAACATGTACGCCCCTTTCACGGTGATTAAAGATAATGAGGATGTTGAAAACGACCAATGGCCCGATGAAGCAAAGAAAATAATGGAAGAATCGGGCCTGGAACCCAAGTACCGCGACCTTTATCAGGAAATAACTGGAAATTAATAGTTTTTATAGCCCATAAGAGGATAACTGGTAAAATGGAAAACATCGAATGCGATTGAATGCAGTTGTTTTTTGCCTTGGAAGGACAAAATATCAATAACCTCCGGTTTTAACCGGGGGAAAAAGGGAAAAGAGAGGAACCTGTCCGTTCGGCTGAGCTCACGCCGAAGCCGCGAGAATACGCGATTCAAGGCACAATCGTCTTTTCGGACGGAATGGAGAAGGTAGTTGGTAGATTGGGCCCAATATATTTCGTACTTACGGCACTCCGGGTATTGCGGTTGTTCATTGTTATACAAATATTGCGTGCCTCTGGCACTAATCCACTCCAAAGAAAAGAGAGGTGTACAAATTCAAAATATAACCATTACAAAACGTTAAAGAATCTAAAACCAATCATACGAATGAAAAACCTGATTTATATTTCGTTAATATTCTTATTTGCAGCTTGCAGCCAGCAAGTTAAGACCAATATTGGGAACAATTCAGCGGCAATAAAGCCCGGCCTTTCCGAAAAAGAGGTGGTCAGCCTGGCTGCCAACATTGCTCCCTCGGAGCGGCAAATGCGTTGGCAGGAGCTTGGCTTTACGGCTTTCTTTCACTTTGGGGTAAACACATTTACCGACCGCGAATGGGGCGAAGGCACCGAAGACCCAAAAGTGTTTAACCCGACTCAACTCGATGCCCGCCAATGGGTTCGGGTGTGTAAAGATGCCGGGATAAAAATGGTAATTCTAACGGCGAAGCACCACGACGGGTTTTGCCTGTGGCCCAGCAAATACACCGAACATTCGGTGAAAAACAGCTTGTGGAAAGATGGTAAAGGCGATGTGGTCAGGGAGGTTTCGGATGCCTGCCACGAAATGGGCATGGGCTTTGGCGTTTATCTTTCGCCCTGGGATCGCAATTCGCCGTTTTATGGCGATTCGCCCAAATACAACCAATATTTTATGAATCAGCTAACCGAGTTATTGACCAACTATGGGCCGGTTGACGAAGTTTGGTTCGATGGTGCCTGTGGCGAAGGGCCAAACGGCAAGAAGCAGGTGTACGACACCAACGCGTTTTACGCGCTTATCCGCAAGCTGCAACCCCAGGCTGTGATTGCCATTGCAGGGCCCGATGTACGCTGGATTGGCACCGAAAGTGGTTATGGCCGCGAAACCGAATGGAGCGTTTTGCCCGTTGATGCCCAAAATGTGGACGAAGTTGCTGCCAATTCGCAGAAAGATGTCAATAAAGTTCCCAATCTCGACTGGTCGAAACAAGTATTGGGCGACCGTCAGGTTATTACCAAAGCCAAGGCACTGGTTTGGTTTCCTGCCGAAGCCGATGTGTCCATCCGTCCGGGCTGGTTTTACCATGCCCAACACGATTCGCTGGTCAAAACACCTGAGCGGCTGGTGGATATATACTTCAGCTCGGTTGGGCGCAATAGTGGCTTATTGCTGAATATCCCTCCTGATAAACGCGGTTTAATCCATGAGAACGACGTGAGAGCTTTAACTGGTATGAAAGAAATTCTGGATAAAACCTTTGACACCAACTACGCCATGGGCGCAAAACTAAGCTCCGATGGGAAAAATATGAATTCAATTCTGGATGGAGACAATCAGACTTTCTGGACAACAAAAGGAGAGAACGAAACCGGGTTTATTCAGATTTCGCTTCCCCAGCCCCAAAAGATTGATGTATTAAGTTTACAGGAAAACATCCGGATCGGCCAGCGCATCGAAAAGTTTTCGTTCGAATACCAGGAAGGCGGCCAATGGAAAAAAATTGTTGAAGGAACCACGGTTGGCTACAAGCGCTTGCTTCGGTTTGCTCCGGTAACGGCTCAGGAATTCAGGCTGAACATTGAAGCCTCGCGGACAAACCCAACTTTGACCGAAGTGGGCTTGTACAAATTGCCGGTCGATACCCTAAGGGTGAATATGGAGCATTAACCTGTCATTCCGAGACCTCACCCCAAAAAAATGGGGTACAATGCGGCGATGACAGAGAGAAGAGATTCCTCATTCCGCTTCGCTGCATTCGGAATGACAGCTTCGCGCAGGAAATACGGTAAATTTAACCACAAAGGACACAAAGAAGCGATACTATGTGATGATAAGTGTTTAATTATTAGCTTACTAATCTTTGTGTGACTTCGTGAAAACTTGGTGTACTATGTGGTTTTATGTCTTTTTGGCCTCTCCTGACCAGACAAGTCCATTGTCATTCCGAACGTAGTGAGGAATCCACTTGTATGACGATAAACAAAAAATTATACGAATGAAAAACCTAAAAATCCTGGTACTTAGCCTGATTCTGGCGATTGCATCGTCGGCCAATGCCCAAAACTACAACTCCGAATCGACCCAGACCGACCAGAAATCCAAAACGGAAGAACAGGCGATCATCTCAGGGAAATCTAAAAATCTGGAAACCGTGATCATCGTTTACAAAACCCATTTCGATATCGGGTATTCCGAAACCGTTCAGCAGGTGGTTCACGATTATCGTACTTCGATGTGCGATAAGGTTTTGGAGGCCATCGATAAGAACAAAAACCAGCCCAAAGACAAACAGTTTGTATGGACGGTTTCGGGTTGGCCCATGAAACAGATTTTGTGGGAAGGCCAATCACCCGACCGGAAGCAAAAAATAGAGCAGGCCATACGCGATGGTAACCTGGCCATTCATGCCTTCCCGTTCACGATGCACACCGAAACGTCCGACCCCGAAGATTTGGTGCGTAGCCTTAACATTTCGTCAACTCTCTTGCGCAAATACGGCAAACCGCTTTCAACCAGCGCCAAAATGAGCGATGTGCCCGGCGAGTCGTGGATACTGCCCACGCTTTTTGCCCATGCCGGCATAAAATTTTACCACATGGGTGGCCCGGTGGTGAACAAGGAATTGGGCTTGCCTTCTTTTTTCTGGTGGGAAGGCCCCGATGGCTCGAAGGTACTTGTTCTTTACAACAATGGCTATGGCACAGAAGGGCTTCCACCAACCGATTGGCCTTATAAAACCTGGGTACACATCGACATGACCGGCGACAACAGTGGCCCGCCCGACCCAGGGAAAGTGGCCCGCGACATCGAATGGTACAAAAGCCGGGGCATAAAAGCCCGTGCCGGGACGATGGACGATTTTGCAGCGCTGATCCTCAAGGAAGATTTAAGTCATGTCCCGGTAGTTCGCTCCGATATTGGCGATGTTTGGATACATGGGGCGATGAGCATGCCCGAAGCGACCAAGCTGGCGCAGAACATCAGGCCATCGATTGCCGGGCTCGACCAGCTATCGACCCTGGAGTCGATTTGGGGTATTTACCACCCCGACTTTCGGAAAACGATTGCCGATGCCTACGAGCAGAGCGCTTTATACAGCGAACATACCTGGGGACTGGCTAATCAGCATTACGTGAAAGTACCTTACGGGAAAGCCTGGCAGGACTTATGGGAACAGGGTTTGCCGCCTCAGTATAAATTGATGGAAGAATCGTGGAACGACCATGCCCAATATATCCGCAACGTTCAAAATCTGGTGACCGGTCCGTACCAGGATGCAGTGTCGTCGCTGGCCGACCATGTCAGCGTGAACGAAAACCGGATTGTGGTTTATAACCCGCTTCCATGGAAACGCGATGGTGAGGTTGTACTCGATACCCGCCTGGCTTTTGGCGATAACTGGGTGTCGGTTAAACCGGCTGACGGAGGCAATGCTATTCCGGTTTCGCACGAGTATCCGTCCATCGAGGATAAAGGGCCATTGTCGCGGTTTGTAGCCCGTGATATACCGGCATTGGGCTACCGAACCTACATTTTATCGAAAGATGAAGTTGTAACACCTGAATTGAAGGCCGACGAAAAAAACGGGGTCATCGAAAGCCCGTTTTTCAAGGCAACTATCGATGCCCGGCTGGGCAGGATTTCCAGTCTGGTTGATAAACGGACAGGGAAAGAACTGGTAGATGCCTCAGCACCCCAGGGATTTGGCCAGTATTTTTACGAACGGTTTGGCTATAAGCAAATTTACGATTGGATTGCCCAATCGCTTTATCCCAATTACAACGCGCACAAATTTATATTTTCGGCCTACGATATGCCCCAGGATGGCCTGTACAACTCGGCGCTTCCGGCTGACATGAACTTGACCATCGAAAAATCGGCGATTGACGTTAAAGCTGTGATGACCGGAACTCTTACCTGTTCTGGTCAACCTCAAAAGGTAAGCATCGCGTTGACTCTTTCGGGGAATGAACCTCATGCCGATTTGGAGGTGGGTTGGCAGAAGCAGCCCGACACCTGGCCTGAAGCCGGATGGATTTGCCTGCCGTTTAAATGCGATAATCCCAAATACCGGTTGGGTAGGATAGGAGCCGATTCCGATCCGCTTAAAGATATGGTAACCGACAATGCCAACTACCACCTGTGGTGGGTTAACAACGGAGTAGCCATATACGATGGCACAAATGGCGCTGGTGTTGGTATTTGTTCGCCCGATGCTCCGGTGATTAGCCTGGGCGAACCTGGTGAATATAAATTCGATAAAAGGTACGAGCCCCAAAAACCATACATTTACCTGAACCTTTACAACAACCACTGGCGTACCAACTTCCCGGCCTGGATTGGGAATGGACAACGAATGAATGCAAGGGTACGGATTTGGTCGTTTGACAAGTTTTCGTCAGAAAGTTCGCTTTTTACCCCGGCTGTTGAAACCCGTGTGCCTTTGCAAGCCGCTTGTTCAAGGGTACGGAATGGTAAGTTGCCTGTTTCGCAAACAGGGATTTCCTTTTCCCGGAAGGGGGTTGCTTTGTCTGCTTTTGGTCCAAATCCGGATGGCGAAGGAACAGTCCTTCGTGTCTGGGAACAAGCAGGAACAACCGGAAACCTTGAAGTGACCTTGCCCGCCGGGGCGAGATTCACCCAGGCCATACCGGTCAACCTCCGGGGCGAGAAGTTGGGCAACGCATTGACGATCGGCAATGGAAAATGGTCGTTCAACCTCAAGGCGTATGCCCCGGCGAGCTTTGTGCTGAAATAGTCTTTTTATTCGCGTTATTGGTTTCACCCACGGGTGAAACCAATAAGAAATTCGTATCCGTCACATATCCGCCGTTTGGCGGAGACGGCAAAGGATAATGCTTCGAACAGCATTTCCGATATTCAGAGAGCTATCCTTTGCTCCCGGCAAGCCGGGACAGGCCGTTGGCTTTAGCCAACGGACATGAATGTATAAAAGAGTTGGGCTTTAGCTCAAAAATAAGTTATTGGAGACAAATGGGCTAAAGCCCCTGTAAAATGAGATTTTCCTGTCCGTCAGCTAAACAGACTGTGTGAAAACTAAATTTTACACCGAAAATATTCGGGTAGGTATCGGAGAAATTTTTGAAATACGCAATTCTCAGAGCCTTAAATATTGAAATCACACAGTCTGTAAAGCTGACGGCAAAGGATATCGCATTGACCAGCTAAATTGCTCACTTGCAGTCGCTATCCTTTGTTCCCTGCAAACTGGGACAGGTCGTTGGCTTCAGCCAACGGATGGCATTAAAAATAACATCATAATGAAAACGAAAATTGTTTATGTCTTTGCGTTGGTACTCTTGGTTTTGAACGGTTCCGGGCAGTCGCGCCAGCCAGCCGATTACGTCAATCCGTTTATTGGAGCCATTACAAGTTCTGCGAAAACTGGTGATGCGTCGGTTGGTAAAACCTTTCCGGGTGCGGCCACTCCATTTGGATTGGTGCAGTTAAGCCCCAATACCATTACCGGCGGCGACAATGGTTCGGGCTACAATTACGAGAACACCACCATCGAAGGGTTTGCTTTTACGCAAATGAGCGGTATTGGCTGGTATGGCGACCTTGGGAATTTCCTGGTGATGCCAACTACCGGGGAGCTAAAAACCTCGTCGGGGCGGGCCGACCGTCCAGGCGAAGGTTACCGTTCGCGTTTTTCGAAACCTTCGGAAGTGGCAAAAGCTGGCTATTACGCGGTTACGCTCACCGATTGCCAAATCAGGGCAGAAGCCGCCGCCGCCCCCCACAGCGGGATGTTGTGCTTCACCTTTCCAGAGAACGACCGTTCGCGCATCCAGATCGACCTGGCGCGCAGGGTAGGAGGCACTTCAACCGAACAGTTTGTAAAAGTGGTTGACGATTACACCATTCAGGGTTGGATGAAATGCCCGCCCGAAGGCGGCGGCTGGGGCAATGGCGACGGGCATCCCAACTATACGGTCTATTTCTACGCCAAATTCAGCAAGCCATTAAAAGATTTTGGTGTGTGGAGTGCCGACATCCCCGACGGCTGGGCACGAAAAGGTGGCGATGTTACCAGCGACCGTTACCGGGCTTTGGTTGCTAAAGCTAAAGTTGAAAAGGGATGCCGCCTGAAACAAGGGAAGCACCTGGGTTTTTATACTGAATTTAAGACTTTGAAGGATGAGAAAGCTTACCTCAAAGTTGGAATTTCGTTTGTGAACATCGATGGCGCCCGCGAAAACCTGCTAGGCGAAATCAAAGACTTCAACTTCAGTAGGGTAAAATCGAATGCAACCCAATTGTGGAACGATGCCCTGAAAAAAGTGGAAATAAACGGTGGCACCGACGACGAGAAAACCATTTTTTACACGGCTTTGTACCACACCATGATCGACCCGCGATGCTTTACCGACCGGAATGGAAGTTACCCCGGCGGAGATGGCAAGGTGCACAAAACCAACCAATTCGTAAAACGCACGATTTTTAGCGGATGGGACGTTTTTCGCAGCCAATTTCCGTTACAATGTATCATTAATCCCGAAGTAGTAAACGATATGCTCAACTCGCTGGTCGAACTGGCCGATGAGAGTGGCAAGGAATACCTGGAACGTTGGGAATTCCTCAATTCGTACAGCGATTGCATGATTGGCAACCCCGCTGTTTCGGTCATGGTGGATGCCTATAACAAGGGCATCCGCGGTTTCAACATCGAAAAAGGCTACAGGTACGCGAAAAACACCTGCGAACGCTATGGAAACGGCAGCTTGGGGCATTCGAAATACATTTCGCACACGCTCGAAAATGCTTATTCCGAATGGTGTTTGTCGCTTCTGGCCGATAGCCTGGGCAAGAAAGAAGATGCAACCCTTTATTTTAATCGTTCGAAAAGCTATAGGAATATTTTTGATACGGAAGTGAAATGGTTCAGGCCGAAAAACGTGGATGGCACTTGGTTCGACTGGCCCAAAGAGGGTCGTTTGAAGATGGATTACGGTTGTACTGAGAGTAACCCTTACCAGCAAGGTTGGTTTGTTCCGCACGACATACCGGGCATGGTTAGCTTGATGGGCGGGAAAGAAAAGGTACTGTCCGACCTGACCGGCCTCTTTTCCAAAACCCCCGAAAACATGATGTGGAACATCTATTACAACCAGTCGAACGAGCCGGTGCACCATGTTCCTTTCCTGTTCAACCGGTTGGGCGAGCCCTGGCAGACTCAGTTCTGGAGTCGTCAGATTTGCGACAGGGCTTATCACAATTCGGTTGAAGGACTGGTCGGGAACGAAGATGTGGGGCAAATGTCGGCCTGGTATGTGCTGGCGGCAAGCGGCTTGCATCCTGTTTGCCCGGGCAATCCACGGTTGGAAATTACCAGCCCTGTGTTCGATCAGATCGAATTTAAACTCGACTCCAGATATGCAAAAGGCAAAACATTTAAAGTAATTGCCCATAATAATTCGCCCCGGAATGTGTATATACAGTCGGCCAAACTAAACGGGAAGCGGTACTGTAAATGCTCAATAACACACCAACAACTTGTTGCTGGCGGTGTACTTGAGCTTGAAATGGGCGAGAAACCCAATATGGAATGGGGCGTGGAACCATCGGGCGATATATCCGTTTCGGAAAATGGTAACGACCGCAACAATGGCACGAAGGAAGCCCCGGTAAAAACATTGAAAAGGGCGCAGGAGCTTGCCAGGAGTTTGTGCAAAAATCAGGAAGTGAACGTAATTTTGGCCGACGGGACTTATTATTTGGCCGAAGCTGTGGTTTTTGGGCCTGAAGATTCAGGCACAATCGAATATCCGGTAACCTACCGGGCCGAAAACGAAGGAAAAGCCGTTGTTAGCGGAGGCCGTTTGCTGGCGCTGCAATGGGAACCTTACCGGAATGGAATTTATAAAGCTCAGATTCCTGCTGATGTTCATGATGTTGACCAGCTGTATGTCGATGGCCAACGACAACGCATGGCAAGGTTTCCAAACGCTGTAGTAGGAAAGAATGTGTTCGATTTTTGGGTGCTTGAGCACACCGACCAGCCCGACCCGGCAAACGATCCGCTCGCCCCGGCCAGGGTTTTGGCGTGGCAAAACCCCGAAGGCGCTTATATCCATGCCATGCACACGGCCTTGTGGGGCGATATGCACTGGCTGGTAAAAGGAAAGAAAGCCGATGGAAGCCTTGATATGGAAGGAGGTTGGCAAAATAATCGGCCTTCGGAGATGCACCCCCGTTTCCGTATGGCCGAAAACGTGTTCGAAGAGTTGGATGCACCGGGCGAGTTTTTTTTAAACCGTTCCGAGCATGTTTTGTACTATTTCCCTTTGCCCGGCCTCGATTTGGGGAAAGCCAAAATCGAAGTTGTCAGGCTGAAAAACCTGGTAACATTCAAGGGGTCCAAAGATCATCCGGTTCGTTATGTCAATCTGGATGGAATTGTTTTTCGGCACACGGGCCGGACGTTCATGGAAAACCGCGAACCTTTGCTGCGGAGTGACTGGACTGTTTACCGTGGAGGGGCGGTGTTGTTCAATGGCGCTGAAGATTGCGCCCTGGCCAACTGCGAGTTCGACCAAACCGGTGGTAACAGCGTGTTTGTTAACAATTACAATCGGCGAATATTAATCAGGAGCTGTTATATTCATCATTCGGGGGCTAATGGTGTTGCGTTTGTTGGCGATCCGGCGATGGTGCGAAGCCCGTTGTTCCGATATGGCGATCAGAATTTTACTAAAATAGATCGTACTCCAGGGCCTTTGGGCGATAATTTCCCTGAAGACTGCCGGGTTGAAGACTGCCTGATTACAAAAACCGGGCGTGATGAGAAGCAAACTGCACCGGTACAAATTTCCATGTCGCATAAAATCACGGTCAGTCATTGCTCCATTTACGATGTGCCGCGCGCAGGGATCAACATCAACGAAGGAACTTTTGGAGGGCATGTCATCGAGTTTTGCGATGTGTTCAATACCGTTTTGGAAACGGGCGATCACGGGAGTTTTAACTCGTGGGGCCGCGACAGGTACTGGACTCCTGAAGTTGCCGAAACCGTTGAGGAAGTGAAGAAAGATTCGGGTTTGCCGTTTTTGGATATGCTGGCGCCAAATATCATTCGCAACAGCCGCTGGCGGTGCGACCACGGCTGGGATATCGATTTGGACGATGGTTCTACCTGGTACCTGATTTATAACAACCTTTTATTGAATGGCGGTTTGAAAATGCGTGAAGGCTATCGGCGCAAAGCCTTTAATAATGTGATAATCAACAATAGCTTGCATCCGCATGTTTGGTATCCTGGCAGTGGCGATGTTTTTAAGTGCAACATCATTTTCGGAGCTTACAAACCAGCTGCAATGGAAAGAATACTGACATCTGACGGGAAATGGGGTCAGCAGTTGGATTCAAATTTATTTGCAACAACGCAATGCGATCGCTCACTGTTTTCGGCAAATGGATGTGATGCTAATTCGTTAGTAGGCGATCCCCAGTTTTTGGATGCCCTTCACGGAGATTTCAGAGTAAGAGAGGAATCACCAGCATATAAGGTTGGCTTTAAAAATTTTCCGATGGATCAGTTTGGTGTTTATTCTGAGAAGTTAAAAAGAATCGCTAAACAGCCTTCAATTCCGGATTTGTCAGTAGTAAAGAATGACGGTGCAAAACAAATTTTTCAGTGGTACGGTGCAACTCTCCAAAACGTTGAGACACCAGGAGAACAATCTGCTGCCGGGTTGTCTGGGATGAGCGGAATTATCTTATCGTATGTTCCGACAAATTCCGTACTGGCAAAAGCCAATTTACGGAATGGCGATGTAATATTGAAATGCGAAGATATTAATGTACATGATTTTAACCAATTATTACATATTACTGAAATAAGTCAATCAAAAGATATACTGAAATTAGTGATCCAGCGAAATCAAGTTCAACATACCATATTGCTTAGAATAAGATAGATTACTGTGTTTCTATGAATTTATCTGGATATTGCAGGCTGATGTGCATGACAAAAAATTTAAAACATTGTGATACTATGTTTTGACTGTTATTTTGAGTTTGGTCTCGATTTTGTCGCTTTTCCTTTGATATTAAAGGGTATTTGATGAAAATTCTCTTAAAAGAAAAAGCGCTTAAATCATTGAATTTAAGCGCTTTTGATACATTTTGATACTTCTGTCAGTGCACCCAAGCGGAGAAGTATTGAACTTTTTGCTAGAAGATTTTGATGCGGTAAAGAAGTTCATGAGTGCTGATGCGCAAAAAAGAAAATTCAAATTATGAATTAGTTAACCCGTAGTCGACTTAAGTACGAACTCTTTATTTAATCGCATAACTGGTAGTTTCTAAAACGGAGTTACCAGTTTATATTGCTGCTTTTATGGATTGTATTTTGTTTTGTTTAGAAGTACTCTGATACTATTGGGCATACAGCACATTCTTTTAGTGTTGTTTATTTAATACATTTAGTTTATTATTGTTGATAATAAACAACAATTCATGCGATCAAAAAAGCAAACTCTACTCCCAAAGTTTCAAAAGATATTTGAACAAATGGGTGAAAATATTAAGTTAGCCAGAAAACGGCGGAACCTGACGACCATACAAGTGGCGGAGCGGGCTGGTATTGACCGTTCTACACTATACCACATTGAAAAGGGAAACCCCAGCGTTTCGGTGGGTGCATATTTTAATGTACTTAGGGTATTGGGGCTTCAGGATGACTTTTTGAAACTGGCTGCCGACGACGAATTTGGAAGAAGATTGCAGGATTTAAAATTGATTGGGAAATAAATCATGGCAGACAAGACAGATATATGGGTGTATGCTGATTGGAAAGGTATGGTCTCTCCCAAATGTATAGGAATATTGTCAGCACAACAGGCTAAAGGAAGGAAAGCATTTAGTTTTTCTTATGATGCGAACTGGATCTGCTCTCAGGAACAATTGCTGCTTGACCCGGATATTGCCTGGTATAGTGGGCAACAATATCCCAATGGAAAGGAAAATTTTGAATGGTTGCACTGTAGTGAAGGAACATCGAACATTAAATGCACTACACCCGGTTGATCAGCCGATACTTCAACGTCTTTATCAAGATAGATCAGATATCCCAGCAGATACGTCGAAAATAAATTATTTGCTGCTTTTATACTTTGTTTAATCATCTGACTTTTCGTTTCTCAATTGTAATTAGTTGAATAATGCTCTAAAAATCAACAAAAAATAGACGAAATTGATGTGTTTTATGTTTTCAAAGTAATATTCATGCAGAAGTTTCTATTTTTGCATCAAATTAAACCGGATGTTTTGATTGAAAATTACAATTATATTGATAATGAGTTGATTAAAAGGCTGAGGAGAGGTGATGTGGAGGCTTTTAATCAAATTTTTTATGGATATAGTTCGAAATTGTACCATTTTGGTTACGGATATTTAAAGTCGAAGGAAGACGCAGAGGAAATGGTTCAGGAAATATTTTCCAAAATTTGGGATAAGCGGGCTGATATTAAAGAGGAGTACCAATTTCAATCTTACTTATTTACGATTGCTTTCAATTACATAAAAAAGTATTTCAGGTCGAAGGTCCTGATAAACAAATATGCGGAATTTGCCGCTTTAAACGACGTAGCAACAGAACAAACCCAGAATGAGGTTAATTATGCTTCTCTTAAATTGAGAGTTGACCAATTGATTGATGAAATGCCCGAAAAGCGGAAAGCTGTATTCATTAAAAGCCGGGTTGAAGGGAAAAACTCGAAAGAGATTGCAGTCGAAATGAATATCAGCCCAAGTACTGTTGAGAATCATTTGAATCAAGCTCTGAGATTTTTACGGCAGCATTTAAAAGATGAAACCCTTGCCGGGTTGCTTTTTTTCTGGCTGTTTATTCAATAATGTTCCAAAAAAAATTGTTGCCGACTAGGTGTAAATCCTTCTTTGTGGATATACATTCCTGAAACAGTATTTCGATAAGTATGGAAATTTCTGAAAAAACACGTATCCGCGAATATTTTAGCAATTCATCGGTTGAGGGAGAAGACTTTGTCGCAACCAGGTATTTTGACGATAGGAACGAGACCGAGCTAAATGAAATTGCCCATGAACATTGGGAAAATTCATCTTCGGAGAAAGTTGAACTACAACACATTCTTAATCGCATTCATTTTCATATTAATACCAGTGCAGCGAAACGTTCTGTTCTGTCAGGAATATTGTTAACTTACTACCGCGTTGCCGCCGTTTTACTTATTCCTTTTTTAATTGGAGGAATTTACCTGATGATGCAAAATGCAGATACCTGTAATACCTATTCCGAAATCAGGGCACCTCAAGGATCAAGAGTACAATTCACTTTACCCGATGGTTCAACAGGCTATTTAAATGGAGGATCAAAACTGCAGTATCCTGTTAATTTTTCGAGAAACCGAAAGGTAAGTTTGATAGGAGAAGGTTATTTTGAAGTTGTAAAAGATAAAAAAAATCAATTTGTTGTACAAACAAAATATGCTGATATTCAGGTTTTTGGTACAAAGTTCGATGTGTGTGCTTATGAAAGTGACCATGAAGTATATACTACGCTAAAAGAAGGGAGTGTCCGAATTTTCAATAAAACTGAGAAAACTTATGCTATGCTTGATCCCGGACAACAAAATGTGATCAATAAAAGCAGTGGAAAAATGCAAAACAGTATTGTCAAAACAGAATTATTTACTTCGTGGAAAGACGAAATGCTCCGGTTTAACAATTCATCATTTGATGAAGTGGTTAAAAAGATGGAACGTTGGTATGGAGTTAAAATTAGATTAGACAAAAGCCTGAAATATTCGGAAAACTATACATTTACGGTAAGGACAGAAAGTTTGAAAGAACTGTTACAGTTGCTCTCAATCACAACTCCAATGAGCTATAAGATTGATAACGATATGGTTATGATTTTTCCTTTAAAATCGAAAAATTAGGGATAGTAAAAGAAGAAAGGCGCTTGCAACACCTTTCTTCTGTAAAATCAAATAATACCCGTAAGGGCATGTTTAACTTAGCAATACAAAACTATGAAAAAAAAGTGGATGTTTAACCACGACAGGCGAACGTATATCCTGTCATGTTTTATTAGAGTTATGAAACTAACAACCTTCTTTTTGCTAATCACATTTATAAGTGTGAACGCAAGTGTTTATTCTCAGGTTACCCGGCTCGATTTAAAAGTTCAAAGCACGAGGGTAAAAGATGTCCTCAGCCGGATTGAAGATCAAAGCAACTTTTTCTTCATGTACAACGATCGCAAAGTTGATGTTGAACGCAAAGTTGACTTGGATTTAAAGCAGGCCAATATTGAGGCTGCACTGAAAATGATATTTAAGGACACGAATACTCGATATATTATCAAAGACCGTCAAATTGTTTTGTACAATGAAGGTGATGATGAATCACGTATTTCTAACATCCAGCAGGGCAGTCAACAACGAAAATCGGTTTCAGGGAAAGTGACCGACACAAACGGAGCTCCTCTTCCGGGCGTATCGGTTGTAATAAAAGGGACTACAAATGGTGCAATAACTGATGCCAATGGGAATTATCTACTTTCTAAAATCCCTGAAAATGGAATTTTACAATTTTCTTTTGTAGGAATGAAAAGACAGGAATTTTCTGTATCAGGTAAAACAGTTATAAATGTTTCGATGGTTGACGAATCGGTTGGTATTGAAGAAGTTGTTGCAATTGGGTATGGAACAACCAAAAAAAGTGACCTTACTGGTTCTGTGTCATCACTATCATCTAAAGAACTAGATAATCAGGTTATTACAAATACATCAACGGTTTTGCAAGGCCGATCAGCTGGTGTTGTTGTAACTAATTTGTCGGGAGCACCCGGAGCATCGACGAAGATTAGGATACGTGGTGCCAACTCGATTGGTGGAGGTAATGATCCGCTTTTTGTAGTTGATGGTATTCAGTTGGGAGGTATTGACGATATTAATGCAAATGATATTGAATCGATGGAAATATTAAAAGATGCCTCTGCTACAGCAATTTATGGTTCACGTGGAGCGAATGGAGTTGTTATTGTTACAACCAAGAGAGGTAAAACCGGAAAGTTGAAGATTGATTTCATAACCAATTTAGGTGCCAGTCAGATAGGACATAAATATGATTTGCTCGATCCTGTGACTTATGCTCAGATGTGTAATCTGAAAGTTCCAAATTCTTATTCTGATGACTATATAAACGCATTAAAGACTCAAGGCGGTACCGATTGGCAAAATGAAATTTTTCAGACAGGAAAATCTCAGGATTATCAATTAACAATTAGTGGGGGAAATGATAATACGAAATATTATGTATCAGGACGTTACCTCAATCAGGATGGTATTGTACTGAATTCTAACTTTAAGAAATATTCGATTACTTCAAATGTTCAGGGTAATTTAGGGAAAAAATTTACTCTCGATTCGAGAATCATATTAAGTAGAACAGAAGGTTTTAATAATCAATCGACTGGTGGACAAAATACGCCAATTCAGCAATCAATTTTGTGGGGACCGGCCGAACCGGTTTATTGGCCGGGCGGCAATTACTATAAGGAATTTGATAATATTGGTGGTATTGGTAAAAACCCGGTAGCAGTTTTAAAGTCAGCATACGTAAAAGGTATCTCAAATACCGTTATGGCGAATACAAAGCTTGGCTGTAAATTTTTTGATTTTTTATCGTTAGACATAGTTGCAGGAGTGGATGCCAATTTTTCTGAAACCGACCAGATTAATGGTGAGTATTCGATATATGGAAATAGCGCTGCTTACAGAGGCCAGGGCAATTCAATCGGCTTACAAAATAGTAATATTCTTACATTTCATAAAACTTTTGGGGGAACTAGTAATAAGCACGATCTTACTGTAACCGGGGTTTATGAACAAGGAAAGGGAACTTCAGACGGATATAGTATAGGCGGCGGACTGGTTTATCCAAGTTTGCAATACTATAATTTGCAGTCGCTCACAGGGTTGTCGGCCAGTTCCAGCTATAGTATGTCATCCCTAAAATCATGGATCGGAAGGTTAAATTACATTTTTAATGATAAATATTATTTGACAGCAACTTACCGGGCTGACGGATCTTCTAAATTTCCATTGCATCACTGGGGTTACTTTCCTTCCTTTGGTCTTGCATGGAAAGCATCAGAAGAAGAGTTTATTAAAAATCTCAACTTATTTAGCAGCTTAAAACTACGCGGCGGTTGGGGAGTTACTGGAAACCAGGCTGTTGATCCATACTCAACAATTCCTAAATTAAATACAGGTTATTATGGATACGGATTGCCAACCACATCTATCATTATTTATGATGTTGATAACCATCATGGAGATTCTAATTTGAAGTGGGAATCAACCAATCAGATGGATTTTGGGGTTGATATGGGTTTCTTTAATAACAGGTTAACCGTTGCCATTGATTATTACCGAAAGAAAACAAAAGACCTGTTATTAAACGAGCCAATTCCGTATTATGATGGGGGCCTTATAGGAAGTTCCTCGAATCCAGGGTATGTAACACGAAATGTTGGATCGGTTAATAACAATGGGGCTGAATTAATGATCGAAGCTACTCCTGTAAATACAAAAAATTTAACCTGGACATTAAATTTTAACATTGCTACCTATAAAAATAAGGTAACTAATCTGGGCCCGGATCAATATATTTCCGTCGGGTCAGGAGGTGGTTCGGGGATAATGTACCACCGGATTATTGTTGGGCAACCATTAGGTACTTTTTATGGGTATAAGTTCCTGGGAATATATCAGGAGAGTGAAGCCGCCGAAGCTGCTCTGTTCGGGTTAAAACCTGGAGATAGTAAGTATCTGGATGTAAACGATGACCATATAATTAATTCGGACGATCAACAAATTATTGGCCATGCAAATCCAAAATATACCTGGGGCTTAAGTAATACAGTTAAATACAAGAATTTCGAATTTAATATGTTTATTCAGGCTATTCATGGCAATGAAGTTATTGATATAGATTATGGGGCTGCTTGTTCGGGGGTTGTAGGCGGAATTAACAGGAAAATTACATCGGCCGATGTAACTCCCTGGACACCTGAGAATAAAAACAATATGTGGCCCAGCCTTACGAGTACATCCAATGAGGAATTTGCAAACTCTTCGAAATGGGTTCAGGATGGTTCATTTGTAAGAATAAAAAACTTAAGTATCGCTTATCATCTTCCTGAAAACCTTATTAAGGGTATTCCTGTTAAAATTATGATAAGTGCTCAAAATTTATTGACTTTCACCAAATATAAGGGTTTTGACCCCGAAGCTTCTACAATGCTTTATACTGGGAAGGATCTTGATACTGGAGGAGGTGTAATTTCAGGAGCGTATCCATGTTCCCGCACTTATTCGTTTACCCTGCAGTTTTCATTATAAAATAACTAGTTTAACTTAATATATATGAAAAAGTTTTTTTATTTACTTATATTAATTCCAGTACTTTTGATTTCCTGTGTCAAGGATTTGAAGGAAGATACGAAAGGATTACTAAGGCCCCAGGAACTATTTTCTAATTCTGACGGTATAAAAGATGCCGCCAATAACTTAGGTGTTCAAATGGCATTCCTGGTTTATAATAGCTGTTGGCACATGCTTCCGTATGTAGGTGGCGACGATCTTGCAGCTAAAGGAGATCCCGACTTAAGAGATGTTGATGTTTTTGGTATATCCGATGCAAATGCAGGTTTATTAGCCGATTGGGCCGGTTATTATGCTACCATTAGGGCTGCAAATGTCATTATTTATAATGTGCAATACTCTGTTGCAGATCAAAGTGTTAATGATGATTGTTTGGGTCAGGCTTATTTTTACCGGGCATTGAGTTACTCGTTTTTAACAAGAATTTGGGGTCCTGTGCCTTTAATTGATAAATATAGCGATGCGGTCGATTATTCTATCTCTCCTTCGCCAGTAGCCGATATTTATGCCTTGATAGTTAGTGACTGTCAAAAAGCGGAGAGCCTTTTACCCGAAACCCGTTCTGACGGTAGTTATCCCGGTTCAAGGCCAATTAAAGGAACAGTTAAGTCTTTGTTATCGCAGGTTTATCTCACTATGGCTGGCTGGCCGTTGAAACATACCGAAAACTACGCATTGGCTGCAGCTAAGGCCAAAGAGGTTATTAACAATGCTTCGACGTATGGATATGAGTTAGCTGATATTAATAAACTATGGACATGGGCCTATAATTATGAAAATAAGGAATGTATTTTTGGTATGTTTTATAATAACACGGCTGAAGGTGGTAATGCTGGTACGATGGCTTCTCCTCCTGCCGATCGGCCAGGTGAAGAAGGTGGTTGGGCCGAGTATTTTGCCGAAATATCTTTTTATAATAAATTTCCGGCAGGCCCCAGAAAAGATGTAACCTTCCAGACCACCATTCAGGTAAACGATGTGATTGTTCCCTGGTATGATGAGCTCACTCAAACAAAACATCCTTATTATCAAAAATATACAGATGATAGAGATAAATATGACTGGTGGGGTTCGCGTACGCAGCAAATTATAAGGTATGCCGAAGTTTTATTGAATTATGCCGAGGCTCAGGCCATGTCAGCCGGGCCCGATGCTTCTGCTTACAATGCAATCAATCAGGTTCGCAATAGGGCAGGGTTACGAAATTTAACTCCGGGTCTTTCGGCTAATGATTTTAGAGATTCGGTGGTTGCTGAACGGGCCTGGGAATTTGCCGGGGGAGAGCCTGCCTCCCGATGGTTTGATTTAGTGCGTTTGGAAAGAGTCGAAGATGCTGCTCTCCATAATCGTGATGCTAAGGAACTTGCGTTAAAACATACTCCGACAAAAGACGATTACTGGATGCCATATCCAGCCAGAGATAAAGCGTTGAATCCTAATCTGAAAAGATGATTTATTTTTAGAAAACTAATATCAATTTTCTGAAATTTCAATATTGAGCCCATTCCGAAAAGTCGGAACTAAAACTTTTCGGCGTGGACTCGATGTTTGAATTTTACTCATTTAATACCAGGAGTATGAAAAAAAGAATCATCATAATCAAATTGATAGCGATATTTATTCTGTTTGTTACAAATTGTTTTGCGAAGAATTACTATGTAGATGGTAACAAAGGAGATGACAGTAATGAAGGAACCTCAGCATCTGCTGCATGGAAAACAATAAATAAGGTGAATAATGCAACACTGCTTCCCGGAGATAGTGTGTTGTTTTCAAGAAATCAGATAATTAGAGGTAATCTATTTCCTAAATCCGGTAATTCGTTTAAGCCCATCACCTATGGTGCTTATGGAACTGGAAATAAACCACAAATATATGGCTCGGCCAATAGGAAACTTGCATCGTATTGGACGAGTGCAGGAACTAATATTTGGAAAACCTCTATTCCACAGAATGTTGAAGCGGGAATAGTTAATGTTGATGCAGGAAACCTCATATTTAACAATGAAGAATCGTGTGGCGTTAAAGTGTCCTCTGTATCGTTATTGTTACAGCAAGGTGATTTCTATTGTAACCCAGTTTCCCATTATCTTCTGCTTTATTCGGTCGGAAATCCTGGCAGTTATTATTCGAACATAGAAATGGCCTTAGGAGCTTCTGTTATTACTATTTACCAAGGTAGTTACATTACCGTTCAGGATTTGGATATTAGGTACACAGGGGCACATGGAATAGGTACGGGGGGAGGAGTTGACCATATCGTTGTTCAGCGATGTGATCTTTCTTTTATCGGAGGCTCGTACCAGGTTGCTGGATATACGGGCAGATACGGTAATGGGGTTGAATTTTGGCAAGCTGCCCATGACTGTAAAGTTCAGCAATGTAGTTTTAAGCAAATATATGATGCGGCAATGACAAGCCAGGGCGTTGCCGACGATAATGGTAAGTATCAGGTTTATAATCTATATTTTCTGAATAATATTGTTGATAAATCGGAATATGCGTTTGAATATTGGTTGCACGGCAGTGGCAATTCTACTCATGATGTTTATTTTGAAAATAATACCTGCTTAAACGCTGGAATGAGTTGGGGACATGCTCAACGTCCTGACCCCAATGGTTCATTCTTAACTTTTTGGGGATTTGATCCCGGCGTGTCATTTAATAATATATTCATCCGAAATAATATTTTTTCTAAAGCAGTTGGAGCTGGGATATTTGAACTCTACACAAGCTTGTATGATCTGATAAAAACTAGAGTTACTATAAATAATAATTGTTGGAATGTTGCTAGTCAGTTGGCAATTTGTTCAAGTATTGTTAATGATGCAACCATCAATACTTATTACGATTGGTCATATTATACAACAAATACAGGTCAGGATGTTAATTCATTTTCTTCAGACCCATTATTAAAAAACGATTATTCACTGTCGGATTCGTCTCCTTGTATCAATGCTGGTTTAAGTTTGTCAAATATAACTAACGATTTCATAAATGTTACCAGACCCAAAGGCAATGCATTTGATATTGGAGCTTATGAATATAACGGAGGAGTTGTTAGTGCAAACGTACTATTAAATGATAATTATACTTCGAAATTAGCTTTATGTCCAAATCCGGCGACAAGCTTTATTACAGTTGAATTGCCTGATTATGCGGTCAACGAAAAATTGCAAATTTATAACTCGAATGGGCAATTGGTTCAAGAGATGGATGTTTTGGATCTGAAGCAACAAGTTAATGTATATAATTTACCGGGTGGAGTATATTTTATTCGTTTAGCCAGTTCATCATGTTCAACTGTAAAATTTATTAAACAATAAACTAATTCTAATATCTAAGATGGAATTATGACTGTTTCTCAATTCAATAAGAAATATCAAGTGGGTTTTAAACTAATATCAATAGGTATCCCTTTTTTGATTGTTATTGTATTGGAAATAGTTTTAAGACTTTTCCATTATGGGTATGATACTTCTCTTTTCATCGAAGATTCTAAAAAGCCTGGATTTGTGCGGAATAATCCATGTATTAGTAATCGTTTTTTTACAATTCAGAAGGATGCGCCGGCTAGTTATCCTCAAATATTTAAGAAAAAAAAATCGCCCAATACATTTCGGATTTTTGTGCTGGGAGAATCATCAGCCCTTGGGTTTCCTTACACTCACCGTGGTTCGTTTCCACGCATGTTACAGTATCGACTCGATAAGGCATTTCCAGAGAAAGAATTTGAGATGATTAACCTGTCTATTACGGCAATCAATTCATATACACTTCAAGCTTTTACTGATGAAGTAATAAATATGGACCCTGACGCGGTATTAATTTACACCGGACACAACGAATATTATGGAGCAATGGGAGTTGGCTCTAGTAATAGAATAGGGTACAATACGAATATAATCAGATTGGTGATATACCTAAAACAATTTCGAGTGGTTCAATTAGCTTTTAGTTTGGCCGAAAGATTTAATAAAGTACATCCAATGGAAGATCAGAAAGCAGATACTGGTTTAATGAAGAAAATGGCTGGTAAACAGGGAATAGAATTCGGTTCACCAATATACATTTTTGGATTGAAGCAATTTGAAAGCAACATGGATAATCTGTTGCAAAAATACGATAAGCGTCATATCCCTGTTTTTTTATCAAATATTGTTAGTAATGAAAAAGGACAAAAACCCTTTATCAGTAAGTTATGTTCGACAACTAATACTCTCGAATTTATGAAAGAATATCGTTGTGGTTTAGAATTTTACAAAAAGAATAAGTTTGATGAAGCTCAGACTTATTTTATAAAGGCCAATCAAATTGATAGTACCTATGCAATGAACAGATTTCTTTTAGCTGAAATTTTATACAAAAACGGAGATTTTTACAATGCAAAAAAAAATTATTCAAGTGCCAAGGAATTCGATGTTTTGCGTTTTAGAGCACCACATGCGATAAACCTAATCATAAAAAGACTGAGTCATAAGTATAGCAATGTACACTTTGTTGATGCGGAAAAAGAGGTTTTGACAAATTCTCCTAATGGTATTTTAGATAGTAATTTGTTTGTTGATCATCTTCATCCAAATATTGCAGGAAATATGTTAATAGCTAATGCTTTCTATGAAAGCATACAACCCGTAATTCGGTCAGGAGCGAGTTTGCCTATAAGTGAAAATAAACGAATTGAGAAGGAGATTCCTGTAACAGCTGTTGATTCTGCGTATGGAAGCCTGGTCGCACTATTTATGAAGGAAGAGTGGCCGTTTTACGAACCGGTACTATTCGATAAGAACAAGCCCAATAGTTATCCTGAACATCTTGCAGTGATGATCTTTTTAAAGCAGCTCGGATGGGAAGAGGCTATGGACTCACTCTATCGGTTTCATTTGAAAAAGGGGAACGTATTTGAGGCTGTAAAGATTTTAAAAGAAATTCAATACGAGCATCCCTATGAATGGAAAATATTGTCGGGAATCGGGAAAGTATATTTGGATACACATAATTATAAGGAAGCTTTGTACTATTATAAAAAGGCATTCAATTATAACAATAACTTGGATTTAGCCAGAAAACTCGTACTGGTTCTCTTGCAATTAGACAATTTGGAGGAAACGTCAACTTATCTGACTTATATTTTGAAGCACGATCCGTCTGATCGTATTAGTATTCAGATAGAAAAATGTATAAAGGGAATCATTTCTTTAAAAAAGAAATTCTTGGAAGAACCCCGAAATATAAACGTGACAAACGCTCTCGCAAATTCATATTTGTATTTATCTAATCTCGAAGTTGCCCGAAATTATATCGACAGGAGCCTTATTATAAATGAAAATGATGATACTGCGCTGCGGCTGAAACAAAAGTTGAATCAAATAGAAAATATACCAACTCAACGTAAATAGACTCATTTATTTTAATTCATAAAATCTAAGACACGATGATTGATTTTTTGTCAGATCTGTGGATGTTTTTGAAGATGCGAAAGAAATTTTGGCTTCTTCCGTTGATCTTAATTCTATTGCTTTTTGGTCTGTTAGTAGTTTTTGCCGGAGGATCGGCCCTTGCACCTTTTATCTATACAATTTTCTGATGATACTAACAAGAATTCAGTATTCAGAAGATCAACAAATCATAGCAATAATGTAGTTGTGTCAATGACGAAATTGACATTGTTAATCAGGTTGGTAAGAACAGCTTTTCTTATTAAAACATAAAACAAACTTCCTCACACGAATTGAATATATAATAATGAAATACATCACCGTATGAAAATAATAAAACTCAATCCTGTTATAAGTCTGCATTTTTGGAATCAACTATTCGTTTGTTGCAGTTCATCTGGAATAAAGAGAGTTTTGTTGATGTGCTTTTTATCAGGAGCGATAAGTGCAATCAGTGCCCAGAACTGGAAACCAGTAGGCGATAAAATTAAAACTCCGTGGGCCGAACTTGTTGATCCGACAAATCCCTTACCTGAGTATCCTCGTCCGCAGATGGTTCGCGAACAATGGCAAAATTTGAATGGTTTGTGGGATTATGCCATTACACCTAAAGATAATTCAATCCCGACCTCTTTTGATGGCAAAATACTTGTGCCCTTTGCAGTGGAATCTAGCCTTTCAGGTGTGCAGAAAAGTGTTGGCGATAAAAGTGGATTGTGGTATAGTCGTACCTTTACAATTCCAGCCAACTGGAAAAACAAAAGAATCTTACTCCATTTTGGCGCTGTAGATTGGAAAGCTGATGTTTGGGTAAATGGCATTAAGATCGGAACTCATCAGGGAGGATATACTCCTTTTACTTTCGATATTACAGCATCTCTGGCGCAGGCTAAAGAACAAAAGCTGGTAGTTAAGGTTTGGGACCCAACCGACACGAGTTTTCAGCCGCGTGGTAAACAGGTTTCTGATCCTCAAAGTATTTGGTATACATCTGTAACTGGAATATGGCAAACGGCATGGCTCGAACCCGTAGAATCCACATATATTACACGGTTGAGAACTATTCCAAATATTGATGGAGGAAATATTTCGGTTATGGCGTCAACCGAAGGCACTGTGCGGGATGATATTATTGAGGTGAAAGTTTTGGATAAAGGTGAAGTAATTAGCATGGGGAGGGCTCTTGCCGGGCAGGAAGTGCTGGTTGGTGTTCCGCAAGCCAAACTTTGGAGTCCCGAGTCGCCATATATTTACGATATGGAAGTCTCGGTTTTTCATAACCAAAATGTTGTGGATAAAATTAAAAGCTATTTTGGCATGAGAAAAATCTCTTCACAGAAAGACGCTGATGGAATTGTTCGGCTTCAGCTCAATAACAAAGATTATTTTCAATTTGGACCGCTTGATCAGGGTTGGTGGCCTGATGGACTGTATACTGCACCAACCGATGAAGCTTTATTGTTCGACATCAAAAAGACCAAAGATTTTGGATTCAATATGATTCGCAAACATGTGAAAGTTGAACCCGCCCGCTGGTACTACTATTGCGACCGCGAAGGGATTCTTGTTTGGCAGGATATGCCAAATGGCGATGAATCGCCGGGATGGCAAACATATAACTACTACAACGGTAAAGAGTTAGAGCGAAGTGCCCAATCGGAGCAGAATTACCGTCAGGAATGGAAGGAAATCATAGATTTTGCTATATCTAATCCATGCGTGGCTGTTTGGGTTCCTTTCAACGAATCGTGGGGGCAGTTTAAAACCCCGGAAATAGCGGAGTGGACAAAAAACTATGATCCTTCGCGCCTGGTAAACCCTGCCAGTGGTGGAAACCATTTTGATGTTGGCGATATTCTGGATTTACACAACTACCCTGATCCTGAACTGCGGTTCTTTAATTCAAAACGCAGCTGTGTTATGGGCGAGTATGGTGGAATTGGGTTAGTATATGAAGGTCATTTATGGGACAAAGATATGAACTGGGGCTATGTTCAATACAAGACATCAGATGAAGCGACAAAAGCATACATAGCACTGACAGAGAAACTGAAAAGTTTAATCCCAAGAGGGTTTTCGGGTGCGGTTTATACACAAACTACCGATGTTGAAAGAGAAGTTAATGGTTTAATGACCTATGACCGGAAAGTTATAAAACTGGACGAAGTAAAAATCAGAAAAGTGAACCAGGAGGTTTGCAACTCATTGAATAGATAGTATATAGGTTTTAGAATTGGTGAAATGGAATAAAATTCGTTCATTGAAATATTGTGTGTTTTGTTAAATCTTATTACCCTGATGATTTGAGAGTATAAATCATCAGGGTAATTTTAGTAATTGCAACCTAAAATCTACTTTATGAAAATAATTGTCATTTTCATCGCTTTATTTGCTGTTTTTCTTAGCGCATGTAAAAGTCCAACGACTTTAAAACCTAACGAAAAATTAGCAGCAGGTAATCATGAATTAAAAAGTATTAAAGTAATCGACGATATTTCTTACCGTCAGGGAACGAGTAAATCGTGGAAACTTGATCTGGCCATGCCTGAAAACTTTGGAACATCGCCACGTCCGGCAATTGTATTTGTACATGGGGGAGGTTGGTGTGGAGGCTCTAAGCAAGAATTGGTTTACAGAAGTTTGCTTCTCGATTATGCATTCCAGGGATATGTAACTGTTTCAGTTGAATACCGTCTCGGTCAGGAAGCTGCATTCCCGGCATGTATTGAGGATGTAAAATGTGCAGTGAGGTGGCTGCGCGCTCATGCGAAAGATTACAATATAAATCCTGATAAAATTGGCGCTTATGGTCATTCGGCAGGGGCACATCTTGTTTTAATGCTAGCTGTGAGCGCTGATAATAAAAGTCTGGAAGGCGATGGTGGTTGGAATGAATATTCGAGCAGGATCAACGCTGTTGTTGGTGGCTCAACGCCAACACAAATAATCGCAAATAGAGAAAACTGGAATAAGCCGGAATGGTGGCCAATTGGGTATATATCGAAAAATATGGTCCCTATGCTTTTAATTCATGGTGATCAGGATCCAATCGTAAATGTTGATTTAACCGATGATTTTGTCCGGAAGATGAAAGCTACTGGCGACTCAGATATAAGTTTCATTCGTATTGTAGGCGGTGGCCACCTTGTAGCTTATACTGACAGCTTAAGGATTACTAAACCTGCCATGGACGATTTTTTTGAAAAGTACCTAAAAAGCGAGTAAGGTGGGTTGTTTTATCGTTTATTCTTTTCTCTGAAATCAGATGGAGTAAATCCGGTTTTTTGTTTAAATAAACGAAGAAAATAATCCGGGGATTCGAATCCAAGATCGATTGCAATTGTCTTAAGAGGTTTATTCGTGGTAACTAAAAGATCTTTTGCTTTATTAAGCCTCAACTGGATTTGGTATTGGGTAGGAGAAACGCCGGTATATTCTTTAAATCTTTTTCGGTATGAGGAATAACCCATTCCAATATTTTTAGCAATCCCTTCCTGAGAAATGACGGAATACAAACTTTCCATGATCATTATTTTGGCTTGCTTAATCTGATTTTCAATAATCTTTCCTTCGAAGATCTGATATTTTTTAGAAGCAAACAATTGTCCCAAAATTTGAATCAGAATACCTGATGCAATATATTGAAATCCAGGATTTTTATCTTTGATTAGTTTGATGATTTTTTGATAATTCTCAATAATATCCATCTGCAAACCGATAGAAATTATTGGGTTTTCGGGATTAAGAAATTCTTTTGTCTGATAGTGTTTGATCAATTCCCCGTCAAACTCGACCCAATATTCGTCCCAACCTACAGAAATGTCAGGTTTAAAACGGTGCCAGATATTTGGAAAAAGAATAAACAAATCACCGGCGTAAACCTTCTTTGGACTCGTGATTTCTGATTCGAATATACCTTCGCCTTTTGTAATATATAATATCTGATACTCTGATAATCTTCTCCCGATCGACCAATGAAAATAATGATGAGAAGGGTCATCTACGAGAGGATATTCGATGTTTTTACCAATTTTAATATGTCCCGCTCCTGTCAGGTAAATTCCCCATCTCTTATCTTCTTCGCCGACAGTTATATATTTATAAAATCGTTTGTCCATAAATGTCATTTTGTGTAGTAGTTATATCATTTTGTATATAAAACTCTTTCAAATCAAGCTTAACTTTACAGGCAGTTATTGTTCATTATCAAAAATATAGAATGATATTGAGATTAAAAAATAATAAGTAATAATTTTTTTTGAAAGAAATCAGATTGTTTGTAAAATGGAGGACCTGACATTCAATTGAAATTTTTGGAGTAATCTGAAACTAAGCTGAAAATTACACTAAACATTTATGAGACTATATACAATAAGAAATGGGACTGGTGTCAAAATTAAGATAACTAACTATGGAGGCCGGATTGTTGAATTATTTACACCAGATCGGTACGGCCATTTCACAGATATTGTTTTGGGATATGATATTCATGATAAGTATTTGACATCCAGTGAAAAATACTATGGCGCTATTATTGGTCGATATGGAAATCGGATTGGTAAATCAAAATTTTCTATTGGTACGCGCACCTATCAACTGGCAATGAATGATGGGAAAAATAATCTTCACGGTGGAAACTACGGTTTTTCGCAGGTTTATTGGGATGTTAATCAGTTGGATGATAAAACGTTGGAGCTTAAATATTTTTCTGAAGATATGGAAGAAGGATTTCCTGGTAATTTGAACGTAAAAGTGGTTTATTCATTAACTGATAGCAATGAACTTAAAATCGAATATTTTGCCACAACAGATAAAACGACCATTGTAAATCTTACGCATCATTCGTTTTTTAATCTGACAGGTAATGCTGAAAAAACAATATATAATCATATTCTTCAAATACCGGCTGATTTTTATACTCCTGTTAACGAGGAACTTATTCCTACCGGAGAGTTTGCCCCGGTAGAAGACACACCTTTTGATTTTAGGGTGCCAATTCCGATTGGTGAAAGAATTGAGGAAACTCACGAACAACTGAAATTTGGCAAAGGATATGATCATAACTGGGTTTTAAATGAGAAAAGAAGTAAAATCCATTTGGCAGCCAAAGTTGCTGATCCCTTATCAGGAAGGACAATGGACGTTTTTACCAATGAACCTGGTATCCAGTTTTACAGTGGAAATTTCCTGAATGGGAAAGATGTTGGGAAAGGTAATGTTTTGTATAATCACCGAACCGCTTTTTGCCTGGAAACGCAACATTTTCCTGACAGTCCAAACAAAAAGGCTTTCCCTTCAACTGTTTTATTACCCGGAGACGAATATTATTCAATCTGTATATACCGTTTTGATGTTATTTAATATGTTAAAATAATAAAACCAATATGCTAGCCAAACTATCTAAACCATTTCTTACGCTATTGATCATCACATTCCTGTTTTCAATTAACGGAGTATGTGCTGGAAAAGTTTCTCCCAAGAAAATTTATGTGAGTTTTATACTTCATGGGAACATGAATTACGACCGCTACGTGAGACCAACAATTTGGCGCGATTTTCCTGTCATTTACAATAACCTGCTCAATTTCATGGATGAACATCCTGATTTTAAAGGTCAACTGCAGTTTTCGGGGCAAACCTTCAAATCGTTACAGCAGGCGGCTCCCAATGTGATTGAACATGCTATAAAATTGAATAAGAGCGGAAAGTTAAACTTCACGGGCACTTTTTATTCAGAGCCGGTAAACATTAATATGGATGGAGAAACAAATTTTAGGTGTGCCAATCTGGGAACGTCGATAATTGCTGACGCCATTGGTTCTACCGATGGGTTTTACCTTCAGGAAAGGGCTTTCCACCCGCAATTGCCGTGGATTTTAAATCATTCCGGTGTGTCGTGGGTCCCGGTTGTTACAGGCGATAATACCTATTCGCCTTTTAAATTGAAAGGAATGGATGGTTCGGTTACCATTTGTGTGCCAACTATTTTGAGGTACGATATTTTTGATAAATTAAAGGAGGCGCCCGAAAATAGCCTTTTTGTAGTTGAAGATGACTATGAAATACCTCAGGGATTTGTTGATATGTACCGCGAAATCGATTCATTTAACAAAGAAAATAAGGATTATAAGATTGAATGGATTACGGTCAAAGAATATATCGGTAAATATGGTGTAAAAGCTGAGAAGTATGTCGATCATTCGGCAAAAGCTCGAAATATGGATAATGGAACATATTCACGCTGGACTTCTGATCCTCAGGATATTATCATTCAGAATTACACCAATCATGCTATGTCCGATTTCAGGACAGCAACAATTGTGAATTCGCTGACACGGTTTTTGCTCCACGAAAATATTGATGTACCTTTTAACGAATCCAGGATTACACTCAAACCGGATCCAGTAATATGGAATATTGAACACGCAAGTACATATCCTGATATTGAACCTAAATTTCTGAGCAGGAATGGGCAGGTTACAATACTGACAAAAGCGGAGCATCTCTTGCTTTGGTCGGTAAACAGCGATGCCAGAGGTTGGTATCCTTTGTCTGAACGACGCAGGGAACGGATTAATTCATTTGAAAATAGCTCGGCGCTTTCAACCGAAATCATTAACCGGGGGCTTGCCCTTATTTCACAAAATATTAAGGTTGAAGGCTATGACCGGTATTTTATAGCATTTAATGCCGAGCCTGAACGAAATAAGGTGGTTACAATCGAGACTGATTACCCGTATGAGGTATTCGATTACGCGAAAGGCGAAAAATTGAAAAGTACAGTCATTGAAACTGAAGGCAAATACAAAATTGAATTTGAATCAGAATTTCCGGCTTATGGATATTCCGTCATTGGGTTAAAAAAATCAAAAGATGTAGGCGTATATCCATGGAATAATGGAACTTCAGTCGAAAATGGCAAACTGAAATTATCGGCGGAGGAAGATAAGATTATTCTTACCCGGAATGGATCAAAAATTGAAATTTCGTTGGATTCATTCAAGATAAAAGCATTGGCCGAAATGACCGACGGGAGGGGCGATGATGTTTGGAGAAAAGCCGTACCTTATGGAAACTCCAGAATATCGGTCAGGAATACATTGTTTCCTCAACTACGGATTGAAAAGCAAATAGATTGGTTGATACACATGCAGCAAACATTTACGTTGCTGCCCGACAGGGTGCTTTGCAATATCGATTTCACCTTTCTTCATCCAACGCTAGTCCGAAAGGATGGAGCGACAAAAGAAAATACATTTAACCCACAGGGATTGACACTTCAGTTCAATTCGGGCAGGCCGGGTAAAGTTTTTTACGATATTCCTTTTGGCATTTCCCCAAATTCGTTGACTGGGCTCAGTTATTATTGTCCACTCAGTTCCAGCATTTTTCAGTTTGATGCCGGAGGCGGTTTTATGCTTACAGCGAGTACCGGGGAGCAGGCGTTTTATACAAACACCGAAAAAGGTGAAGTCGGATCGTACATGGGGGCGTCAACCACTTCTGGTCCAATAAGGAACGTGGGTATGAAATTTATTAGTCAAACCGAGATTGAACATGAACCGGCCTGGTATTCTGAACCATTTCAGGGTACTTATAATCATCAATTTATGCTTTATCCGTTCGATGGAAGCTGGCAGGAAAATAATGCGCCTGTTGTTTCAAAAAACTACACTGAAAAGATTTACCTGAGGGAATTTTATCCGGCAAAGAATTCAGGTGAATTGTCGGCTGAAAAGAATCTGATTTCAGTCAGTCAGCCAGGAATTGAAATAACTTCGATAGAACCTGTAGTTAACGGCTTACGGGTAAGGTTAAACGACAAGCTCAACAGGGATTCTGACGTAGCGATTAAAATAGGTGATAAAACCAAAATGGTTCATATTCAGGCTAATGGAATTGTTGATGTTGAGTTTTAACCGAATTTAAGTTGTACATTACTTATGAAAAGATATTTATACTTTGTAACTTTTGTAGCTGCCTTGGGTAGTTTACTATTTGGATTTGAAACTGGGGTGATCAATGGGGCGATTTCTGATGTCGCTGTGTATTTTAAGCTTACCCCGGCATGGCAAGGCTTTGCGGTGAGTATTGCGTTGATTGGCTGCGTAATCGGAGCTTTATTTGTTGGCAAACCTGCCGATTTGTATGGTCGTCGGTACATCCTGCGATACATGGCTCTCTTTTTTCTACTGTCGATGTTGATGACTGGTTTAGCCACACAATTTTGGGTATTTGCATTAGGACGCTTCATTGGCGGGCTTGCAGTAGGAGGCGCATCGGTGGTTACTCCAACCTATATTTCGGAGGTTGCGCCGCCAAAAATGCGCGGAAGGTTGGTAGCCACAGCTCAATTGGCCATTGTACTGGGTATCCTGGTTTCATTCTTTTCGAACTACATCATCGACAGTATCGGAGTGGGCGAAATGAAATGGAGATGGATGTTTTTATTTGGTGTAATTCCGTCAATTGTATTTTTTGTCCTTTTATTTTTTATTCAACGCAGTCCACGCTGGCTGGTTAAAAACGGTAAGGTAGATGAAGCCCGCGAAGCGCTTTTACGTGTTGATAAAAATGTCGATCCAGATATAATGATTCGGGAAATTAAGGACTCGTTGGATAGTGAGACCAGTGTCAGGTTTTCGGTATTGTTCAGGAAACCCTATTTTAAGCTGGTTCTGATCGGAATTGGGGTCGGTATGTTTAACCAGATGTCGGGTATCAATATCGTAAATTATTACTCTACCGAAATATTTAAAGCTGCCGGTTTAAGTCGTGAGACTTCATTTTACTTAACTGTGCTTATAGGACTTAACAATCTGATTTTCACACTGATCGGAATGTCGCTCATCGATAAATTTGGACGAAAATTTCTCCTATATATTGGCGGAATCGGGATGCCCTTCTTTCTTGGGCTTTTTGCCTGGGCCGACATTACGCACCAAACCAATATCTACATTATTTTAATATCCCTGCTTGGATTTATTGCCTTGTTTGCAACATCTCAGGGTACCGTTATCTGGGTTATATTATCAGAAATGTTTCCGACCGACATACGTGCTATGGGTTCGGCAATAGGCTCATTCTCACATTGGTTCTTCAATGTCATTATCACTTTTCTTTTCCCGATTGCTTTATCGTCAATTGGAGGAGGATATGCATTCTTATTCTTCTGCATTGCAACAATATTAAGTTTGATTTTTTACCGATATGCACTTATTGAAACCAAAGGAAAATCGCTTGAGGAAATTGAAAGACAAGTTTTGGGCGACCATCAATCAATTCCAATATAGTGGCAAAAGGGATCATCTTTAATATTGAAGAATTTGCTGTTCATGACGGTCCGGGAATACGAAAACTGGTTTTTTTTAAAGGTTGTCCTTTACGTTGTACCTGGTGCCACAATCCAGAGGGGATTTCTTTCAGGAAAGAATTGATGGTCAGTAAAACAGCGTGTATTCACTGTGGAAAATGTCAGGAAATCTGCACAAACAATGAATGTAATGGCTGTGGTAGATGTGTAGAGGTTTGTTCTTTGAGATTAAGAAAAATTTGCGGACAGGAATATGAGGCCAATGAATTGGCAAGAATTCTTCTGAAAGGGAAAGATATATTGATAAGCAGTGGGGGAGGCATTACTATTTCAGGAGGAGAACCACTGGCCCAACCGGCTTTTCTTTTCGATTTGCTGAAGCAGTTGAAACCGCTGAATATCGCGGTTGAGACATCAGGTCATGCTCCTTACTCAGTTTTTAAAAAGATGGTTTCTATGGTAGACCTGGTACTGATGGATATTAAACATACTGATACTGAAATTCATAAAAAGTTCACTGGTGTTGGAAATTCAAAAATATTGAAAAATCTAAAGCATTTATGCCAGTCATCTACAGATTTTCATATCCGGATTCCGCTTATTCCTGATGTCAACGATTCGCGGAAGAATATGGAACAAACGGCAATGCTGATTAAAGGAGCAAAACATCTTAAACAGGTTGAATTGCTGCCTTACCATCACACAGCCGGGGCCAAATATGCAATGGTTGACAGAATCTTTAACCCAGGATTCGACACTGACAAAAAAGTAAACATTTGGAAAGATATTTTTGAAAGTTACAATATTAATGTTAAGGTGTTATGAACCAAAGAATTAAAACAATATTAAATGATGTTGTCCAAAAGAAACATCATGCATTTCGTCAAAAAACTGATTATGAGGCATTGCATAGATTTACCGCTTCGATGGGAGAACGAAAATTCTCGGATATTTTGCGTGCGCAAAAAAGATTGACTTGGGTTTTGGAACATGAAAATCCGGTCATCTTACCGAATGAAAAAATTGTTCTGATGCGCACTGTTCCTCAAATTCCTGAAATATTTACCGATGAGGAGTGGTCGGATATTAAAAAAGAACATTATATCCACGAGAAAGGGAGAATATGCAATATCTGTTCCAATTACAGCTATACAATTGAAGTCGGACTTGAACAAAGGCGGTTAGAGGTACAGCAGGCTATTGACCTACAATTATCCCTGGGAAATAACGATCGGGTGGAATTTTTGCAGGCGGTACTTCAATCAATCGATGACATTGAAGACCTTGCGTTTCGGTACGCCCAATTAGCGCTGAAATCTGGAAACGAGGAAGTTTTTCTTACATTAAGCCGGATACCTCGTTTCGGAGCAAGGTCTTTCCATGAAGCGTTGCAATTCTTCCGAATTCTTCACTTTGCATTATGGGCATCCGGTAATTACCACAATACGGTGGGCAGGTTCGACCAATATATGTTCAAATATTTGGAAAAAGATCTTTTATCAGGAGTTCTCAATTACGATTCTGCATTTGAATTACTGGAAGAATTTTTCATCTCTTTCAACAAGGATAGTGACCTGTATGTGGGTATGCAACAGGGCGATAATGGGCAAAGTCTGGTGTTGGGAGGTGTTGATGAATATGGTAACGATTCGTTTAACCTGCTCTCCGAAATGTGCCTGAAAGCCAGCCTTGAATTAAAGCTAATTGACCCTAAAATTAACTTGCGTGTAACTAAAAACACGTCTATCGAAAAATATGATCTTGGAACAGAACTTACCAAACAAGGTCTTGGCTTTCCTCAATATTCGAATGACGAGGTCGTTATTCCCGGCCTGCTGGCGAAAGGATACGACCTAAAAGATGCCAGAAATTATGTGGTTGCAGCATGTTGGGAATTTATTATTCCCGGCGAAGGGATGGATATCCCTAATATTGCGGCCTTGTCGTTTGCCAAAGTTGTTGATGCTGCTATGAAAAAGCGCCTTTCTGCAAGTAAAACTTTTGATGAATTTATGAAAGCCATGAGGCAAGAGATCAAGGACGAAATAGATTCGATTGTTTCCCTACTGAAAAATATTTACACAGAACCAGCGCCATTGCTATCGTTGCTGATGAATGGATGTACCGAACATGGTTTGGATGTGTCAGTTGGCGCGAAATACAATAACTACGGGATTCATGGTACCGGAATTTCAACGGCAGTCGATTCACTCGCTGCGATAAAAAAGTATGTATTTGAAGAGCGATCGGTTGAAGCGAATGAGTTAATTCGGGCTATCGACGCAAATTTTGAAGGCTATGACAAATTATGGCTGAAACTAAAATACGATGCCCCAAAAATGGGTAATGATGACAATTTTGCTGACCTGATTGCTATCGATTTGTTAGACGCTTTTTCGGATTTGACCAAAGAATTGAAGAATGAACGGGGAGGCGTTTTCAGACCAGGGTCGGGTAGTGCAATGTATTATTTATGGCATGTAAAAGAGGTGGGCGCATCGGCTGACGGACGAAAGAAGGGTGAAGCCCTTTCTACAAATTTCTCACCAAGCCTGAACGTGAAACTAAACGGCCCCATATCCATCATCAAATCTTTTTCAAAACCCGATATGCAAAAAATAATGAATGGCGGGCCACTGACCCTTGAATTGCACGATACCGTTTTCCGAAATCCCGAAAGTATCCGCAAGGTCTCTTCACTGGTTAAGGCATATATGGATATGGGTGGGCATCAACTTCAGCTTAATGCTGTTAATAGGGAGCAACTAATTGATGCCAAGGAACATCCAGAACAATATAGAAACCTGATTGTACGGGTCTGGGGTTGGAGCGGTTATTTTACCGAACTTGATGAGATGTATCAGGATCATATCATTCAACGTGTTGAATTAAATATATAACAGAATATGGTCGTAGTATTTGATCTTGATTTTACTATTTGGAATGCCGGTGATACCTGGTGTAGTGAAACAAATCCACCTTATTTTCGGGATAAAGGCAAACTGATCGATCAGTCCGGGCGATGGATTCGTTTGTATCCTGAAGTCCCGGAGATTCTCCGGATGCTTAAATCCAGAGGAGTGTTACTTGTAGCCGCTTCCAGAACAAACGAACCGGAATGGGCAAGGCAACTGCTCCAAATCTTTGAAATAGATAACTATTTCGACATCAAGGAAATATATCAGGGTAGTAAAATAGCCCATTTAAAACGTATTCAGGCACAAACAGACTGCCCGTATGATCAGATTGTTTTTTTTGACGACGAAGACCGGAATATTGAAGATGCCAAATCTCTTGGAGTAATAAGCATAAAAGTGGATAAAGGAATAACGCTCAAATTGGTTGAAGCATTGTTCCCTTAAAAAGTGTAATAACAAAACAAAAAAAATGAATATCAATTCAACTTCCGGAAGTTCTCCTTTTACAGAGAGAATCGTATCGGTCGATTTCTTTCGTGGTTTTACCATGTTTCTTTTAGCAGGCGAATCGTCCAGACTTTATAGTCAATTGGAAAATTGTGATAATAGTATTGTGCACTTTCTGGGATATCAGCTCAGTCATAATGAATGGCATGGATTAAATTTTTGGGACCTGATACAGCCCTTTTTTATGTTTATTGTTGGAGTTGCTATTCCATTTGCGGTAGCAAACCGAATAAAAAAAGGTGACAGTGAAAGGAGTATTTTATATCATGCGTTGAAGCGCTCTTTTTTATTGTTGCTTTTCGGTTGGGCGCTGTATGTTGTTGAAGCCGGAAAACTGGTTTTTCAATTTCAGAATGTTCTGGCCCAACTATCAATAACTTATTTTGTCGCCTTCCTGATCAGGAATAAAAGCTTCAGGTTTCAATTAATTTTTACATTGGTTATTCTTCTTCTGATTGATCTCGCATATCGGTTCTTTCCGGTGGAGGGATTTAACCATCCCTGGGTAAATTACGAAAATCTTGGAGCTTGGTTTAATAATAAGCTTGAAGGTGTAGAAAAGGCCAGTCCATGGGCATCATTAAATTTTGTTTCGACTACCGCCCATACGGTATGGGGTGTTTTATGCGGACAGCTTCTGATGAGTAATAAAGCAGCGTCAGAAAAAATCAGGATATTGTTGGTTGCAGGTTTAATAGCCTTATTTATAGGGCACTCGCTTGACTTTTTTGATGTAACCCCGATCATCAAGAAGATTGCTACCTCGTCGTTTGTATTTGCCAGCGGTGGATGGACAATCCTGGCTCTTTGCTTCAGCTATTGGTTGATAGATGTAAAAAAACGATTTACCAAAGGGTCTAAGATGTTCATTATTATGGGGATGAACAGTATTTTTATCTATATGTTTTTTGAAGTCGGCGGTGTCGATCTGTTACGAAAAATTGTAAGTCCTTTCGTTTCATTAATATTCTCATGGGGAGGTGAATTCACGACTGGAATATTTACCAGCCTGGCGATATGGGCCTCTCTATGGTTTATTTGTTACAGCCTCTATAAAAATAAATTATTCATAAAGATTTAACTGCCTGAAACGAACATGCCGCTGAAATAATTTTAAAGGATGTGACACAAAAATGAATGAAAAATTTAGTTTGATGCGCGTATCCCATGGTATGAGAGTTCCATGATAACGTACATATTTTCAATTTGTTAACATTATTATTTTCTCATGATTATAAACCAAAAATATTGACATCGCTTTTTTTAAGCCTCACTTGATGCCTGAGTTTATCGAAGGCGGGGGAGGTTTGGAGGGGGCTTTATTATTAGAGTATATGAAAAATATTATACTAACTATTTTCCCAATTTTCCTCTTGTACTTTGGAGTTTTGGGTCAAAACCGTCCTGAAAATCTGGAATGTGAATATCTAATGAATCCGATTGGGATTGATGCCAAAAATCCACGGTTGATCTGGCAAATGAAAACCGAAAGAAAAGGCGCATTTCAAAAAGCTTACCAGATTCTTGTAAGTACAGACTCTGGAAAAGTTGCAAATAGTAAAGGTGATATTTGGGATTCAGGCGTTGTAAACTCAAGTCTGATGCCAGTTGTATTCAAAGGACATTATCTGGAACCTTTTACCCGGTATTTCTGGGGCGTAAAATTTCAGGATGAAGAGGGAAAATGGTCGGCCCTTTCGAGGATAGCCTTTTTCGAAACGGGAATGATGAATCAGGAAAACTGGAAAGGAGATTGGATTACCGACACTCCGGATTTCAACATTCAGCCAGCTCCTTATTTCAGGAAAGCCTTTGAAATAAATAAAAAGGTAAAATTTGCGCGGGCATATATTGCTGTGGCAGGTCTTTACGAATTATACCTGAATGGCGAAAAGGTGGGCGACCATCGCCTCGATCCGATGTACACACGTTTTGACCGCAGGACGCTCTATGTAACTTACGATGTTACCCAAAGTTTGTTGAAAGGCAAGAATGCGATCGGGGTAATATTGGGCAATGGCTGGTACAACCATCAGTCTATGGCAGTATGGTATTTTGATAAAGCTCCGTGGCGTGCTCGTCCCAAGTTTTGTATGAATTTGCGACTTGTTTATGATGACGGTACCGAAGAAACTATTAGCACCGGACAGGACTGGAAAACAGCTTTAAGCCCGATCGTGCTAAACAGCATTTATACAGCGGAACATTGCGATGATCGACTGGAACAACCGGGATGGAACAAGGCTGGTTTTAATGATTCGAAATGGGAAAGCCCGATTTGTACCGGAATGCCTTCACAAAACATTACAGCCCAGGCTTTGCATCCGATCCGAAACGTCGAAGAAATCCCTGCAAAAGAAATGGTTCAACTGAACGACAATACTTTTCTCTATAATTTTGGACGTAATTTTTCGGGTGTTGCCAAAATCACTGTTTCCGGGGTTGCCAGAACTACCATCCGGCTGAAACATGGGGAAAGATTGGGTCACGACGGGCATGTCAGCCAATTGAATATTGACGAGCATTATCGCCCAACCAATGACTCGGATCCATTTATGACTGATATTTTTATCCTGAAAGGCAAAGGACAGGAAACCTTCATGCCCCGCTTTAATTACAAAGGATTTCAATACGTTGAGGTAAACTCAGATAAACCAATAAAATTAACGAAAGAAAGCCTGACCGCCTTTTTTATGCACAGCGATGTGCCGGCGGTAGGAAGCATCCATTCGTCGAATCCAACCTTAAACAAAATATGGGAGGCAACCAATGCTTCCTACCTGTCGAACCTGTTTGGCTATCCAACTGATTGTCCGCAACGCGAAAAAAACGGGTGGACCGGTGATGCCCATATTAATATTGAAACCGGCTTGTACAATTACGATGCGATTACTATCTACGAAAAGTGGATGGCCGACCATCGGGACGAACAACAGCCAAACGGGGTACTACCAGCAATTATTCCTACTGACGGATGGGGATTTCATTGGGCAAACGGTCCGGACTGGACAAGTACTATCGCCATTATTCCATGGAACATTTATCTCTTTTACGGCGATTCGCACCTGCTCGAAAGTTGCTATGGCAATATCAAACGATATATTGACCACATTGATGAAATGAGTCCTTCGGGGCTTACTGATTGGGGATTAGGCGACTGGGTTCCGGTAAAATCGGAATCGCCTGTAGAATTTACCTCGTCAGCCTATTTTTATATTGATGCGACCATTCTGGCCAAAGCGGCCAAAATTCTCGGAAAGCAAACTGATTACGCGAAATATTCAACTTTATCCGGAAAAATCAAAAATGCGATCAATGCCAAATACCTGAATACTGAAACCGGAATTTACGGTAGCGGATTTCAAACCGAGTTGAGTTTTGCACTGAAATGGGATTTGGTTCCGGAGGAGTTGAGAACGAAAGTGGCCAAAAATCTGGCTGACCGGGTTATTGCCGATGGCAGTCACATTGATGTTGGACTTTTGGGTTCCAAAACGATACTGAATGCGCTTAGCGAAAACGGGTATTCTAATCTGGCTTATCAGGTCGCTTTGCAGGAAACTTATCCATCGTGGGGCTGGTGGATTGTAAACGGGGCAACAACCCTTTACGAGCACTGGACCATTGATACACCACAAAATATTGCCTCGATGAACCACATCATGTTTGGCGAAATTGGGGCATGGTTTTATAAGGCGCTTGGCGGTATTTTTCCCGATGAAGCGCAACCCGGATTTAAAAATATTATCCTGAAACCGAACTTTGTCTCAGGGCTTAATCAGTGTGAAGCCAAACACGATGGTCTTTATGGAACCATTGTTTCGTCGTGGAAAAAATCGAAAGGGAAAATTTTATATCAGGTCACTGTTCCGGCAAACAGCACTGCAACACTTTACCTTAATGCGAAAAAAGTCACAGAAAGCGAGAAAGACTTATCGGAGAACAAACTGGTACAGACAGAAAAAAGTAAGGATCAGTCATTCTGCCTTCATTTACGAGCAGGGAATTACAATTTTTCAATCATAAACCAATAACCGTTAAATATTTAGTTATGAAAGTATTTTTATCATTCTCTTTAAGTTTTTTGTTTTGTTTCATCCTATCGAATAGCTCTGTAGCACAGCCGTCAAAGGAATTAGTTCGTGTAATCGTGGCTCCCGATCACGATAACTGGGAGTATGCTGTTGGTGAGAACGCTAAGTTTACGATTACTGTTCTTCAATATGGAAATCCGGTAAAAGGAATTAAACTGAATTATGAAATTAAACCGGAAAAAACAAAATCAGGTAAAGAAGGTTCGATTACTTTAGAAAAAGGAGTACTAACGCTCGATGGAGGAACAATGCCGAAACCTGGCTTTTTACGTTGTACCGCCAGCGTTACGGTTGGAGGTAAAACATACTCAGATTTTGCAACGGCAGGTTTTAGCGTAGATAAAATAAAACCAACAACCAGTTTGCCGGTAGATTTTACCGAATTCTGGGAAAATGCAAAAAAAGATCTTGCTAAAATACCTGTTGAGGCTACAGCTACGCTGATTCCCAATCGTTGTACCGACAAAGTAGATGTTTACCATATTTCTGTTCGGAACATTAGTGGTAATATTTATGGAATTCTCTGTAAACCCAAAAAAGCAGGTAAATATCCGGCGATTCTTCGCGTACCAGGTGCGGGAATTCGTCCATATAATGGCGATATCTCCAATGCAGAAAAGGGAATCATTACGTTAGAAATAGGCATTCATGGGATCCCAGTCAATCTTGATCCTCAAGTATATGAAGATTTGAGTTCAGGTGCATTGAGAGATTACTGGACTATTAATATGGATGATAAGGATAAGTTCTATTATAAAAGAGTGTACCTGGGCTGTGTGCGTGCAATAGATTATATTTTCAGTTTACCTGAATTTGATGGTGAGAATATTGCCGTTTCAGGTGGTAGTCAAGGTGGAACTTTATCAATAATTACAACAAGTCTTGATCCCCGGGTAAAATATTTAGTTGTTTATTTTCCGGCACTTTGCGATTTGACGGGATATCTGGAAGGAAGGGCAGGAGGCTGGCCACACATGTTCCAGGATGAATTTACGAATAAAAATGAAAAAATAGCGGTGTCAAAATATTATGATGTAGTGAATTTTGCTCGGTTTATTAAAGTACCGGGATTTTATTCGTGGGGATTTAATGATGATGTATGCCCGCCTACCTCCATATTTTCAGCCTACAACGTAATTGAAGCGCCTAAAGATAAACATCTTTTCCTGGATACCGGACATTGGGTATATCAGGAGGAAACTGAACTCGGGAACAACTGGTTGCTTGAAAAATTGATAAAATAGAATTGTAATCAGGCATCTATCTGAAATATAGACTGAATAAAAATTTAAAACTATGAATCTGAATAAATTATATCCATCAGTCTTGCTGTTTTTGACAATGATGTTAGGTGCATGCTCTGGTGAATTATCAGCTCAACAAAATAACCCGATTTCGCTTACCGGGAACGGAACTTTTTTCGTAGGCTGCAACTATTGGGCTTCAAACGCCGGAACTAACATGTGGAAAGATTGGCGTTCCGAAATTATTGATGCAGATATGAAACAGATTTCAGAATCGGGTATGCAGGTTATTCGTGTTTTTCCTATATGGCCCGATTTTCAGCCTATATATCAATATTATGGCGATAAGGGATCACTTAAGGAGATTCGTTTTAAAGATAGGGCGCTGGCCGCTTCTGGTCCGGGAAAAGATGGCGTTAGCACAGAAGCATTAGCTCATTTTCGCCAATTAGCAGACTTAGCGCAGAAATATAACATAAAGCTGGTTGTTGGCCTGGTTACAGGCTGGATGAGCGGGCAATTATTTATTCCGCCAGCGCTTGAAGGCCGAAAGATTCTGAGTGACCCGGTTTCAGTAATGTGGCAGATTAAATACGTTCGTACTCTGGTGCACGAATTGAAAGATCATCCTGCTATTTTGGCCTGGGACCTGGGTAATGAATGCAATATAATGGAAAACGTTGAAAACAGCCAGGTGGCATATGTTTGGACTGCTGCAATAACGAATACCATTCGTTCTGAAGATCCTACACGCCCGATAGTTTCTGGAATGGACGATTTAACGTCTTCGCTCAATGGAAAATGGAGAATTCAGGATCAAGGTGAGCTGACTGACATTCTTACGACTCATCCTTATCTGTTGTGGACGCCCTATGCGAATCAAGATCCGGCCAATACTATCAGAGCTATCATGCTTTCGACTGCCGAAACGAAGTATTTTGGGGACATTAGCGGGAAACCCAGTGTGGTTGAGGAAATTGGAATTATGGGCCCGATGGAGGCTAATGAAAAAGTAAAGGCTGATTATCTTCGTTCAGCCTTGTTCAACAATTGGGCCCACAATTGCCACGGGCTCATGTGGTGGTGCACTTACGACCAAAATCACCTTGATTTTACCCCTTATGAATGGTATGCGGTAGAACGTGATTTAGGACTTTTCAGAACAGACAGGTCGGAGAAGCCATTGGTTGGCGAGATGAAAAAATTCAGGGAATTTTTAGACAAGCTGCCGTTTGATGCCTTGCCAGAAAGGAAAAAAGAAGCGGTTTGTATTTTAACTGAAGGACAAGATCAATGGGCGGTTGCCTATTCTTCCTTTATATTGGCAAAGCAGGCTGGCTTTGATATTGAATTTCAACATGGCAACCAACCGATTAAAGATGCTCAATTATATCTGTTACCTGGTATAAAAGGACTTACACTCATTAACCGTAAAGATTGGCTGGCACTTCTTGATAAGGTAAAAGAAGGGGCAATTCTTTATGTTTCTTTTGATGAAGGCTTTTTATCTCACTTTAATGAACCAGCTGGCATCGAAATCGTAAGCGCCCAAAATAGAACTGAATCTGTTTCTTATATCTCAGAAGACACAAATATTAAACCTTTTGCTATAAACGCCGGACGAAAACTGAATATCAAGCCTACAACAGCGAGTGTGTTGGCACGTGAAAAGGATGGAAATCCGGTTTTTACAGTGAATTCGTATGGTAAAGGGAAAATCTATTTTCTTTCAGTTCCGCTAGAGATGAGCGCTATTCAAACGACCGGTAGCTTTACTGACAGCAATTCCGAATACTGGAAAATTTACCAGACTATTGGAGCTGATGTTATTGAACGGAATAGAACAGTTACTAAAAACGATCCTTTAATCGGGATCACAGAACACGACTTATCCAAAGTTCAAAAGGTGATTGTATTGGTTAATTATGGTACCAATAGTAAAATAGTTGAATTATATATTAAAAAGGGATGGACAGTGGAGAAGGTACTTTATGGAAATGAGCCATCGAATTCAACAGTAAGTATTAACGCTAATGACGCAAATGTACTGGTATTGAAAAGAAATCAATAAATTCAGACACTAACGCACTCCTAAATGCCATTTTATACAGTAGCTATATCATTTTGTATGTCTATTTTTCTCGAATCTGCAATAACTTACCTGCAGCCTGAACTAATAAAGAATCATTGTTGTCCGGTAAATCAAAAAATTTATCCGCTACGCGGAAATGCGGATTTCGTTTGTGTTGAACTACAATACTTTATCCGCTATGCGGAAAATTCTCCGTAGGAGATTCAGTCTTGTAGTGAAAACAAGCCCTAAGTGCCTTTTACCTTGTAGAGGTTAAGCCCAATAGGCGTTTTAAGCAGACGGACAAATTTTAACCGGACACCAATGATAAAGAATGAGTTAAAATTAACAACTTAAAACTAAGATGATGAAAAATGTATTTAAGAAAATTTGGATTACAGGAATGTTATTACAGTTTTTAATGATAAGTAGCTTTGCAACTACTTACTATGTTGATGCAACAAACGGGAATGACAGTAATAACGGCACATCAACATCAACAGCATGGAAAACACTTGGTAAAGTGATGAGTACATCGTTTTCTCCCAATGATTTTATATTGTTTAAAAGGGGCGAGGTTTTCAGAGGTGGTGGTTATTCGTTTGAACCCCCTTATGGAACTTCATCTGGTTCTGTTACCTATGCGGATTATGGAACCGGAAATAAACCAAGGATGTATGGCTCTGTACAGAAAAAAAACACCTCAGATTGGACCAACGTGGGGACAAATATTTGGCAAGCCTCACTTCCTAATACTGCCGATGCCGGGAGCCTGATTTTTAACAATGAGGCTTCATGGGGCGAAAAAGTATCTTCTGTTTCTTTGTTAACTTCACAAGGAAAATTTTATTGTAATACAACTGGCCAATATGTTAGGCTATATTCAGTTGGAAATCCGGCAAGCTATTATTCAAATATTGAAATAGCATTAAATGCCTCAGTGATTTATTTTTGGCAATCAAGCTATGTGACACTTAAAAACCTAGACATAAGGTATGGAGGTGCGCATGGTATAGGTTCTGGTGGTGGCGTACATCATATTGTAATACAAAGCTGCGACTTTTCTTTCATTGGCGGTGCGTATCAGGTTGAAGGGGATACAGGACGATATGGAAACGGGGTCGAATTCTGGCAAGCAGCGCATGACTGTACCGTTAAACAATGTACTTTTAGCCAAATATATGATGCGGCCATTACTAGTCAGGGAGTTGAAGATGCACAGGCCTATTCGGCATATAATCTTTACTTTATAAACAACATTATTGATAAAGCTGAATATTCATTTGAGTTTTGGTTTCATGGCAGTAATGGCATTTCAACCCACGATGTTTATTTTGCAAATAATACTTGTCTGAATGCAGGTATGGGCTGGGCGCATTCACAACGTTCCGACCCTAACGGATCTCATTTAACATTCTGGGGATTTGATGCTAATGTAACTGTTAGTAATATATTTATCCGTAATAATATATTTAAGAATGTTACTGGAGCCGGAATCTTTGAAGCAAACGATGTTCTGGCTGATTTAAGTACCTCAAAAATGACTATCAACAATAATGATTGGTATGTGACGAATCAATTATCTGTTTGGGGTACTTACCATGATTGGTCATATTACAGAACCAATACAGGGCAGGATGCTAATTCTGTTATTACTGACCCCTTATTAAATACCGACAATACTTTATCTTCAACATCTCCCTGTATCAATACCGGCGTTACGTTATCAACAGTAACGTCTGATTTTATCGATGTAGCAAGGCCTCAAGGTAGCGCTTACGATATGGGAGCCTATGAATATACTGGGACCAGTATTGCTGTAACAGGTGTAACCGCTAGCCCCACAACGTCTTCGGTAAATGTTGGAGATAATCAACAGCTTACAGCTACCATTGTACCAACCAATGCAACAAACAAGACCGTTACATGGAGTAGCAGTAATACTGCTATAGCAACGGTATCATCAAGTGGTTTAATAACAGGCATATCATCTGGTACGGCTATTATTACTGTAACAACCCAGGATGGAGGATTTACCGCGACTTGTACAGCATCAGTTAGTGCTGCAACCAATTTGGCACTGAACAAAACTACTGGCAAAAGTTCACAATCTTCATCAACTTATTCGTCATCAAAAGCTGTTGACGGGAGTACTAGCACACAGTGGCGTTCAAATTCGGAAACAAATCCATGGATTTATGTTGATTTGGCTGCCACATATAATATTACCAGGGTTAAGTTATCATGGAGCACTTATTATGGCACAGCTTACAAAATACAAACATCGGCCGATGCTTCAACCTGGACTGATATAGCAACCCTTACAGGACAAAACGGCGGAACTGATGATAATACTGGACTAAGCGGTTCAGGAAGATATGTAAGGATTTATGTTACAGCCCGTTCAAATTCAAGCCAGGGAGTCCGTTTAATCGAATTTGAAGTATATGGGACTGCCAGTACTGTTTCGGTAACAGGAGTAACTGTTAATCCGACAACTTCGTCTGTAAATGTTGGTGCGACCCAACAACTTACGGCCACAGTTGCACCTTCAAATGCAACAAATCAGACTGTTACATGGAGTAGCAGTAATACCGCCATTGCTACTGTATCAACAAGTGGTTTGGTAACGGGTGTTGCTTCAGGTACTGCTACCATCACTGTAACAACCTCTGATGGTGGATTTAACGCCACATGTGCAGTAGCGGTTAATGCTGCTACCAACCTGTTACTTAACCCCGGTTTTGAAAGTGGAACTACCAGTTGGACTGCCAATGCCAGCACTATTGCATCATCAACAACACAATACCATAGTGGTACAAAAGGGTTGAGCGTGACGGCAAGAACTCAAACTTATGGAGGCCCAGCTCAAGATGTTACAACTAGTGTTGCGGCTATTGGTGCTGGCACATACCACGTTGAAGCTTGGGTAAAAATGGCATCCGGAACCTCAACTGTTTATGTTACACTGAAATATACTGTTGGTGGTGTCGATTATTATGCAAGTACAGCTGGTACTTCAGTGAGTACAACATGGACTCATATCTCAGAAGACTTATCGGTATCTTATGCAGGAACATTGCAATCCTTTGTTTATTATATTGAAACTGCTTCCTGTACTACTAGTTTTTATACAGACGATTGTGTATTAAATTTTACGGGTTTAAAAAGTCTATTTCTTAGTTCACCTGTAAATAACGTTGAAATACCAAAAATAACGCTGTATCCCAATCCTGCTGCAAATAGTATTACTATTGAACTGACAGACAAACAGGAAAATGAAAAACTACAAATTTATAATACATCAGGTATATTGGTTAAAGAGGTTAATGTTTCAGCATTAATACAACGGATAAAGGTTGAAGATTTACCTGGAGGAATATATATTGTTCGCTCAAACAACTCACGGAGTTTAGTTGCTAAATTTATTAAGAAATAAAAAACATCCAGTGCAGATCTAACTAGTTTAGTGTTAAGTATGTACGAGAAGATATATTTCCTCCTTGGATTGGTTTCGGTTTTCATGCTGTCAGGATTAGTACGTATTCAGGCTCAACATGTAATACCCATTTATATGGATGAAAGCCGCCCAATTGAAGAACGAGTGAAAAATGCATTGTCGCTAATGACGATGGAAGAAAAGGTTGCACTTTGCCATGCACAATCAAAGTTTAGCAGTAAAGGTGTTGCCCGGTTGGGTATTCCTGAATTAAGAATGAGCGATGGCCCTCACGGAGTTTGCGAAGAAATTCTGTGGGATAGTTGGAACTCGGCCAATTGGACCAACGATTCGTGCATTTGATGAAAATTTCCCTAAAAGAAAAAGAGGCTGTCCCAAAAGGATGGCCTCTATTTTTATGCGGCGATTTTAGGTATTGGTATTTTTAATGTTTTCAGAATCGAGATCGCCCTGTTTTTTGTTTTTGGATACTCAAAAATGGCAAAAACCCAATAAAACACAGCTTTTCCTTCACGAATAGACATACCCATGGCTATTTTGCGCAGGTTGTGGGATATGGCAATCAGCCCAAACTCGATCATTACCTTTTCAATTCCCCTGAGTGAGAACCGGTTGAAGCGGTTGTTCGATTTTGTCTGCCCAAATACGGCTTCCGGTTCTATCGGCCTTCGACTTCGGTGGTATAATCCTTCTTCACTTAAAAGTTTCTCTTTGGCAATTGTTCTGAGGCGGTTTAGATTGTGGTTCACTTCAATGCTCCGGTTTGCTTTGGCCTGATGGCACATCCCCCTAAGCGGGCACCCATTACAGTTCTGTGCCTGGTAAATGCTCACCTGGTAGTCATATCCCAGTTCTGTCTTTCGGTTACTGGTATAGTGTTTATCCATGTGTTGCCCCATCGGGCATACATAAAAATCGTTCTCCCGGTTGTAGTATAGGTTGGCTACCAGGAAGGGGTCTTTCCGGTAGTTCCTTTTTTGTTCTTTATGGAAGTAATTGTATTTGACAAATGCTTCAATCCCTTTATTTTCCAGTTGCTGGTAGTTTTGTTCGCTCCCATAGCCTGAATCGGCTACTACTTTGGATGATTGTTTCCCGTAGTGTGACTCAAACTGCTCCAGGTGAGGGATCAGTGTTGCCGTGTCGCCCGGGCGTTGGTGGAGCGAGTAATGGGTGATAACCTGGTTTTCTGTGCTGATCTGCACATTGTAAGCGGGCTTTAGCTGCCCGTTTTTCATGTGGTCTTCTTTCATACGCATGAACGTAGCGTCGGTATCGGTTTTCGAGTAACTGTTTCTTTCGCCCAGAACATCGAGTTGCTCTTCATACTTCTGAAGACGTGGCAAGGCATCTTCCTGTAGCTTCTTTACCTGCTTTTGCTGGCTCTTGTTCAACCCGGATAAACGATCGTTCAGCTTTTCAATCTTTTCCTGAAGCAAAACCGAATCGATTTTTTCGGGCAAATGGTCTTCTGCCTGATCTGATTGGTCTGATTGGATGGTTGATTCAATTTCTTTCAAAACACTGTCGATCTTGTTTTCAAGTTTTTCCTTGTTCTTTTCCACCGATTTGCGCCATACAAAAGTGTAACGGTTCGGGGCTGCCTCTATTTTGGTCCCGTCAATGTATTGAACATCCAAACTGACATAACCCATCTCAGCCATCAGCCTGACCAACTGGGCAAACAAATCCTGAAGCTTGCCTTTGAGTTTTTGGCTCCGAAAATGGTTGATCGTGCGAAAGTTGGGCAAGGCTTCACCCGAAAGCCACATGTAATGGATGTTTTCTTCCAATTGTCGGGCAATCCGCCGACAAGAGTAAATGTTGTTCAGATAGCTGTAGAACAGAATCTTAATCATCACTCGGGGATGGAAGGAACTGGTTCCGCCTCCTTTATAGGTCGATAAAATATCGTCGATATTTAACTGGTCAACGATCTGGTTGACAAGCCGAACGGGATGGTTCAACGCAATTTTATCACTTAAATTTACAGGAAAAAGTACTGACTGCTGCGAAGTAATACTTTTAAATCGTATGTTTGATCTTGTTGTCATAGAGACCTTTAAGATACTAAATCTTTCAGGGACAACAAAACAAAGGCTGTCCAATTTTACTTTTTGGACAGCCTCTTTTAATACATTTGATACTTAGATCAGTGCCCAGAACAAGGGCATATATCCTTACTTTATCTAGCTTAAATTCAATTGGTTATCGAGTTTGTTTTTTACTGGTCTCGATTTTGTCACTGCAAGAATTGAAGAACTATAATTGCATAACAAAACTAGAAAATATTCTATTTAAGATCAAATTATTCGTAAACTCGTTTTTACATGAGATATGTCCGTCTCCTGTCAGGAGTCTGAACCTACTCCTTAAGTCGTTTATTATCAATGTTTATGCAATGAACAATTTCAATCTGACTCACCGTTTTACTCACCTGAATTTTGATGGCATTTTAGTCGTTTTGTAGTGTAAAAATACGGAATATTTTTCAATTATTCATTATGTGATCGAACTGAAAAGACCGCAGTAATTTGTGAAAATGCCATCTATGTACAATACCCTCCCCTGGTATAAATTGTTGCTGAAGAATTATAAATATGAGATTGTTAATGTGAAAATTCTGTCCCGAATAATGCGTGCGAACTATTGATGTAAAAAGCAGGTAATCCATGCTATTTTTTTTTCGTAGGAACCAACAGTTCCCGGATATCAATATCCAAAACTTCTGCTATTTTCTTGAGCACAGGTAGGGAAGGTTGTGTATGATTATTACAGTAATTGGTAACAATGACATAACTTTTCTCTATTTTATCAGCCAACCATGTCTGGGTCCTTCCCTGATCTTTAAGTACTTCTTTAATTCGATTCATGAGTCGTATGTTGCATTACAGGAGTAATAAATACTATATTTTGATAGTCAATAATAACGAATCCTATTATAAAAAATAAGTAATCATTATGAAATATTAAAAAATGATGTATATTTATATTGAAATACAATATAAGTATACAACATTAAATCAAATCTCTATTGCAAAAGATTGATGCTTTATACTCGTATTGTGGATTCAAAATATCAGCAGATATGAAAAAATTGAATGCTATTCTAAATGAAAAAAGATAAGATAACGTACTCATTTAGCCAAGTTCTGCTTTTTGTTCTAAGCTTGATTATTATTAAAACAGTTATATTTACATTTGAAGCCTGCATTTTACTTATGAAAGAAGATAAATATATATGGGAAGAATTTAAGAATGGGGAGGATCATGCCCTTTCGTATATTTATTATCAGAATATTGATGCTCTTTTCTTTTTTGGCAAAAAATTTACAAAAGATGAGAATTTAGTTTTAGACTGTATACAGGACCTATTTTATGAATTAATCCAAAAAAAAGGAAATTTGGGTGAAACAGATAATATTCGGTTATATCTATTGAAATCGCTTAGGCGAAAATTGATTCGGGAAATTCAGAAAAAGCAAAAGCAGGATGAGCAAGTTTCTGACCTTGAAATATTTCCCAATGTTGTTTTCTCGGTAGAAGAAGATTTAATTGCGGAGGAAGAAAAGTCTCAAAAAACATATATCCTGAAAAAAGCGATGGGTGAACTAAATGAAAAACAGAGAGAAATTCTATATTACCGGTTTAACTGTGGGTTTAATTATAAACAAATTAGCGAGATCATGTCAATATCGAATGATTCAGCCCGACAGCTTGTATCACGTGCAATCTCATCATTAAAAAATTATTTGGATGATTGTGGCTCAATTTTATTGGTCATTTTCGGAAAGTTGAAAAAAATCAATTCTATTTGATATTTTTTGTCACAAATTGGTATTTGTTGCCTTATATATGTAAAAAGGCAATAAATGAAAGAAGAAAAGTACAAAGGATATTCTCTAGAAGAACTTCTCGAAGATCAGGGTTTCGTCAATGAAATAATTAGCATTCAGACGAATGAAGAATGGGAAAATTTTCTGCAAGCCAACCATTCTGCTAAATACAATATAGTGCGGGCGAGGAAAATTATTCAAATCTTCAGAGTATCTGAAGGAAGACTCCAGGACGAAACCAAATTCAATCTCTGGAAAAATGTCGATGACTTCAATAAAAAAAATTCAAGAAAGCGAAAAGTTACACAATTAAATGCTTTTATCCGGTATGCTGCCTCTATTCTGATAGTATTTGCAATAGGCAGTGCAATTTATTGGGGATTCTCCATCTCCGATAGAAAGTATGGTTTTTTAAAAATTGAATCAGTAAAAAATAATAATCCCATATTGGTTTTAGCCAATAAAGAGAAGGTTGAATTAGCTTCGGATAAAGAATCAAATATTATTGTTCTGAAAAATCAAGATGCGATCTTGGTGAACAATGACAGTATAATTCAAAATGCACCACTGTCAGGAACAGAGCTTAATGCTTTTAACGAAATCACCGTTCCCTACGGGAAAAAAGTAACTCTACAATTGTCCGATGGAACTAAAGTTCAGCTAAATGCTGGAAGCCAGTTTGCATTTCCTCAATCATTTAATGGGAAGACCAGAGAAGTCCATCTCGTTGGAGAAGGCTATTTTGAGGTTTCGAAAAATGAGAGACAACCGTTTATTGTTTTGACGCCAAAAGTTGATGTAAAAGTATTAGGCACAAAATTTAATCTTTCAGCCTATTCTTCCGATAATATTTGTGAAACTGTTTTGTTGGAGGGTAAAGTGGAGATTCATGGAAAGGGAAAAATATTTAATGACCGGATCGATTTAACACCAAACCAAAAGGCTATATATTCCGATGATACCAAACAACTTACTAAATCAAACATTTCGGATGCCAGTATATACACAACATGGATAAATGGGTGGTACGATTTTTCAAATGAGAAATTAGACAGAGTTCTTGGGAAACTTGAACGATTTTATAATGTAAAATTCATTTATGACAGAGTACTTGTTGAAAATGCACTTCCTATTTCGGGCAAGCTTGATTTAAAGGATTCATTATCTGAAGTTATGGGTGTGTTATCTGGCGTAGCAAAAATTGATTACAAAATATCGAATGAAAATATAGTTATTATGACGAAAAATCATTGATGATCTGATGATTAAATAAGGAGAAAACCGGGGAATTAGGCCTCCGCCGGTTTTCAAAGTTTATCAAATACAGTTTTTAATTAATAAACCTTTTAAAGTTATGAAAAAAAAACGAATCAGGCAGAACCTGTGTAGAGGTTGTATGCCAAAATTTCTCTTAAAAATGAAACTACTGAGTTTTTTCATTCTGGTTTCTGCAATTACGACGCTAGCTTCGAATAGCTATTCGCAACAAACCAAATTTAACATCTCTTTTCGTAGCACAACAGTTCGGGAAGTTCTTCAAAAAATCGAGGACTCCAGTGAGTTTATTTTTCTGTACAGTGAAAAATCAGTTGATGTTGACAGAAAAGTCGATGTTAATGTAACTAACCAAACAGTTGATGTTGTTTTAGACCAATTGTTCAATGGTACTAAAAACTTCTATGAGATAAGAAATAGACAGATTTCGATACTTGAGAAGGGATCGTCTGAAAATTCTTATTTAAAGATTGGAACGGAGTCTTCCCTGCAACCCCAATCCATTTCTGGGCGTGTTACCGACTCCTCCGGTGGCTCTTTACCGGGTGTTTCAGTAGTTGTAAAAGGCACAACTACAGGCATCATAACCGACTCAAACGGAAATTATTCACTGACCAAAGTTCCTGAAAATGCAACTCTGATCTTTTCGTTTGTAGGGATGAAAACACAGGCTGTAAAAGTTGGAACCCAAACCTCTATAAATGTGATATTAGTCGAAGAAACCATCGGTATTGAGGAAGTTGTAGCTATCGGTTATGGTACAATGAAAAAAAGCGACCTTACTGGAGCCATTGGTGCAGTGAAGGGGGAAACTTTAGCCAATCGAAAAGTGACTCAATTATCACAGTCTCTTCAAGGTTCTATTCCAGGACTCACTGTTACTCGCGGTAACAATACACCCGGTTCATCAGCCTCGATTTTAATTCGCGGGATTACCACTATCGGCGATAGCAATCCGCTTGTTATTGTAGATGGGGTTCCAGCATTAAGTATTGATGATATTAATCCAAATGATGTTGAAAGTATTTCGGTACTAAAGGACGCTGCATCTGCCTCCATTTACGGTTCAAGAGCCGCATCTGGCGTCATATTGGTTACAACGAAGAGAGCTGAATCTGGTAAAGCTGATTTTAATTACAATTTTGAATATGGCTTTGAAAAACCTTCGGAACTACCGGAATATGTTAATGCTGTACGTTATATGGAAATGTCCAATGAGCTAACTTGGAACAATAACAATAACAATAGCAATCAATATCCTACTTTCTCAAAGGATGTGATTGAAAATTATGCAAAATTACATGCCCAGAATCCTGATTTATATCCTGATACCGATTGGCAAGGTGTTGTCTTGAATGATTTTGCTCCTCGTCAGAGCCATTTGTTCAATTTTAACGTGGGCTCAAAAAATATACGAACCAGTGGTTCTTTTAATTATGAGAAGGCTGATGCGTTATATGATTATCGAAGTTATGAAAGATATACTTCAAGAATTAATAATGACATTAATATCAATAACTATTTGTCTGCAAATATTGATGTTTCATTTAAACATACCGTCAATAAACTGCCGTCGGTCTATCCTCTGGAGGATGCTAGAATGCTTCCTGCAATTTATGCAGCAGAATGGTCTGACGGGCGAATTGCAAGCGGAAAATCGGGACAAAATGCGTACGGTCTTCTTAAATATGGAGGTTTTAGTAACAGTTGGGGAAATCAACTAGGAGCAAAAGCTTCGATTGATTTTAAGCCTATCAAAGGATTAAAAATAACTGGAGTTTTATCTCCTACTTTATTGTATGATAAGGGGAAACAGTTTTATAAAAAAGTGCCTTATTATTCATGGAATGATGCATCAGTTCTTGAAGGATATTTGAGAAATGCCACATCTTTAAATGAGAGCCGTAATGATGCTTTTAGGATTACTAAACAATTTCTTGTTAACTATACTGCAAAGATAAATGAGTCACACGATCTGAATATAATGGCAGGTTATGAAGATTACTACTCTAAAAGTGAAAATTTGGGAGCTTCAAGGGATCAATTTGAATTGAATAATTATTCATATCTGGATCTAGGCAATGGGACTTATCAGTACAACAACGGAAATGCTTCAGAAAATGCTTATCGTTCATATTTTGGACGGATTCTATATAACTTTAAAAACAAATACTATATTCAATCGAATATTAGATATGATGGTTCTTCCAGATTCGCAAAGGATTACAGATGGGGTTCATTTCCTTCATTCTCTTTAGGATGGGTTGTTTCTGAGGAATCATTCTTGAAGGATATTACTGCAATATCATTTTTAAAACTTCGGGGTTCCTGGGGGAGGCTTGGAAATGAACGGATAGGAAATTATCCCTATCAATCGACTATTGGATTTAGCAATACTCTTTTTTATAATGATGCAACCATCACCTCTGCAACTACCGCAGCACAGATAAAATATGCTATTAATAACATTTCATGGGAAACAACAGAATCTTGGGATATAGGTTTTGATGCAAATTTAGTTGATAATAAATTACAGTTTTCGGGAGACTATTATAAAAAGACGACAAAAAAAATGTTGCTTGCACTTGAGATTCCTGATTATATAGGTTATGCCAATCCTGACCAAAATTCAGGTAAAATGTATACTAACGGGTGGGAATTTCAGATTGGATGGAATGATCAAATTGGCAAATTTAAATATTCAGCTTCTTTTAATTTAGCAGACTTCAAGTCTATTATGGGAGACCTAGGAGGTACCGAATTTATCGGAACAAAAGTAAAGAAAAAGGGAAGTGAGTACAACGAGTGGTATGGATACTTATCTGATGGATTATTTCAAACTCAGGAACAGCTTAATAGTTCTGCAAAAACGAGTTCTAGTGTTGGATTGGGCGATGTAAAATATAAAGATATTAGTGGCCCAAACGGTGTACCCGATGGAAAAATTACACCTGATTATGATAGAGTCTTATTAGGTGGTTCATTACCACGTCTTCAATTTGGTAGCACTTTAAATATGAATTATGGAAATTTTAGTTTGTCACTAGTTATTCAGGGAGTTGGAAAGCAAAATGTAATTTTGGATTCATATATGATTGAACCACTTAAAGGGAGTTGGGTTAATATCCCCAAAATTGTTGATGGAAATTATTGGAGTAAGCATAATACTGACGAACAAAATCTTAAAGCTCTTTATCCTCGCCTTTCATCTATTTCTGAAGGTAATAACTATGCCCCATCTGACTATTGGATGATCAATGGTGCATATCTTAGAATGAAGAATATTACTCTTGCCTATAATCTTCCTAAACATGAAGTTCAAAAGCTTAGGCTACAAGAAATTCGTATTTATGCAAGTGGAAACGATTTGTTTTCCATAAACAATTATCCTAAAGGTTGGGACCCAGAAGTAACAGATTTTAGATATTATCCAATTACTTCTTCTATTATTTTAGGCATATCATTAAAATTTTAATTCAAAAGAAATGAAATATTCTACAATAATCATTTTAATAGCAACGATTTTGCTAGTTTCATGTAAGGATCTAAACTTAAATCCCTTATCTGAAGGTTCGAGCGAGAATTGGTACACTGATGAATCTGAAATTGTAATGTCATTAAACAGCTTATATCAAATTGATCTCTGGACTATGGATTCAGAGGAGTGGACTGATAACTGGTATTTTAGAAATGAACTATCTCCAGTTTTAGCGGGGACCGTAAATGGAGAGTGGGATGTTGCGTCAAGTTTGTGGACCAATTGTTATAAAGTTATTGCAAGAGCTAACTCAATATTGGAAGGAATAGATAGAGCCAAAGGCAATATTTCGGATGCCAAAATGAAAAATTATATTGCTGAAGCTCGATTTATGAGAGCAGTTCAGTATTCCACTTTAGTAAGTCATTTTGGAGATGTTGTTTTTTATACAAAGCCGCTGAGTTTAGAGGAGTCTTTCTCTTTATCCCGTGCAGAAAAGGCTGAAATACTTAAAAGTATTTATGAAGATTTTGATTATGCCATTGATAATCTGCCATCGAGTTATAGTGGCCAACTAAAGAGAGCTACAAAGGGGGCTGCAATGGCTTTAAAAGCTCGAATCGCATTATATATGGGTAATTGGACCGTTGCGCGTGATGCGGCTAAAAAATGTATGGATCTCGATTTGTATAAATTACATCCAGTTTTCGGAGACCTATTCTTATCCAAGACAAAAAACTCAGTTGAAACTATTTTTGCCTTACCTCGTTCTGCTCAATTAGGCGTTTTGTATAGCCCTGGTTCAAACGGTTATGTTAATAGAATGAAAACTCGCAATGCGGGAGGAACAGTCGCATATAATCCAACCTGGGACTTGTTCTGCTCCTTTGAATGTAAGGATGGACTACCTATTGATGAGTCTCCGTTATTCGATCCCAGAAATCCATTTAAAAATCGTGATCCCAGGTGTTCCGCCACGACTGTCGAATTTCAAACACGACATCTTGGCTTTATGTACCAGCCACATCCTGATTCAATAAATGTAATGAATTATAATACAGGTAAATACCAAATAAATAATGACACAAGATCAACAATTCAATGGGCTAGCTTTAATGGATTGGTTTGGAAAAAAGGAGTTGATGAGGATTGGATTGATCTAATAACAGATCCTGATTTGATTATTATTAGGTATGCTGATGTTTTGTTAATGTATGCTGAAGCTAAGATTGAACTAAATGAAATCGATCAGTCTGTTTTGGATGCAATCAATAAAGTTAGAGCCAGAGCCTATGGAGTTGACATCTCTCAAACGTCAAAATACCCGGCATTAACTTCTACAAACCAGATTTTTTTGAGAAAAAAAGTACGACTGGAAAGAAGGGTTGAATTTGCTAACGAAGGGTTGAGATATATGGATCTTATTCGTTGGCATCTGGCTGAAAAAGCTTTAAAAAATAAAAACTTTGGAATGCTGGATGTTGCAGATTTAAGGGAAAAGGTTGTAAAAAAGGGACTATGGTTTTTCCCCGATATCCCACAAATTGATGAGGATGGTATCCCCGATTTTACTGGAATGTATTCTGCTGGGTTAATTAAAATGTTGTCACAAAGAAACTTTGACGCAAGCAAGCAATACTTATGGCCAATACCTTCAAAAGAAAGGTTGATCAATGAAAATTTGACTCAAAATTCTGGTTATTAATGTTTACTAGAGCTTAGTTGATTAAAGCCCAACAAGCCAACATTGCAAAAAAGAGGAGAGAAATTCTTTGTGCGTATCTTCTCTCCTCTTTTTTAATCATAATCCATAATAATATATGAAAATGGAGAGAAGGCAACTTATTAAAATAGGGGCATTGGGAATCTTATCCTCTTGCGTGATCGACAAGAATTATACATTTCACAATCAATCAAATATTATAAAAGAGATTAATGATATTCAAATTGTTGATTCGTATGATGTTATTGTTTGTGGTGGCGGTCCGGCAGGGATTGCGGCAGCTATTAGCTCTGCAAGAAATGGGGCAAAAACATGTTTAATAGAATTATATGGATGCCTTGGTGGAATTTGGACCACGGGGTTATTAAGTAATATCATTGACTATCAGAATAAAAATGGGATAATGGCTGAAATAATTGATCGCCTTATCAATAGTAAAGCTCAAATACAGGCTGGTAATTATGATTCGGAGACCATGAAATTGATTTTGGAGCAAATGTGCTTAGAAGCAGGGATACATATTCGGCTTTATACACGAGTTGTTTCAGCGGTTAAAAAAGGGAAGAGACTTGTTTCAATCATTACTGAGAGTAATTCAGGACGAGAGGGCTGGAAAGCAAATTGTTTTATTGATACCACTGGGAATGGGGACTTAGCCGCACGTGCCAATTGTAATTTTGAAATTGGAGATCCGAAAAGTGGAAAAACCCAACCTATGTCTCTTATGGGGATAATAAGTGGGGTGAATCAAAAAGACCTTGCCGGTACTTTTTTGGATGGGTGCATTTCAAATTCTCAAAATAAAGAAAATCTAAGAATAGAAATTGAAAAATTAGGATTCTCGCCATCATATGCTATTCCAACATTAATCGCGATCCGCCCTGATTTAATGGCCATAATGGCCAATCATGAATATGGGGTTTCAGCATTAGATGCACAACAATTGTCAGATGCAACAATACACGCACGGGCTGAAGTCAACAAAATCATAGATGGTTTGCGCAGCCTGGGGGGTATTTGGAAGGATATTCGTATCGTTGCAACGGGCTCCCAGATAGGTATTAGAGAGGGAAGACGAATAAAAGGCCAATACTATTTAACGAAAGAGGATATTCTGAATGGCGCCAGATTTAACGATGCTGTTTGCCTAGTAACGTATATGGCAGATATTCATTCTCTGGATCATGATAAAAAGGGGTACACAACCGATGGAATTGTTGTAAAAGCCTACGAAATACCATTACGGTCTCTAATAGCCAAAGATGTTGATGGTCTTATGATGGCAGGCAGGTGCATTAGTGGCGATTTTTTTGCACATGCAAGTTATCGGGTCACCGGCAATGCCGTTGCTATGGGAGAAGCTATCGGAGTTGTTGCTGCCTTGTCGAGTCGAAAGAAATGCTTGCCTTCGGAAATTAGATGGGACGAAGTCGCTTGTTTATTGCCCTATAGCAAAAAATAAACATAGTGAAATATTTATAAAATGACTCGAATTCTATTAATATTTCTGGTTCTTTCCATCTACTGTATCAATGTATTTGGAAAAATTTCCCTTCCATCCATATTTTCAAATAATATGGTTTTGCAGCAAAATTCTGAAGTATCTATTTGGGGATGGTCAGATCCTGGTGAAACCATCAAAATTATAGCTGGCTGGAATAACAAAGACACTGTGAAAGTGAAAGCGAATAATACTTCTTTATGGAAAACAAGCATCAAAACTTTTTCAGCCGGAGGCCCTTATTCCATTCAGATACAAGGGAAAGACAAAATTCAACTTACAAACGTCATGTTGGGAGAAGTCTGGGTTTGTAGCGGACAGTCGAACATGCGTTGGTGCGTTAACGATAAAATACTTAACGGCGAGGTTGAAGCAGCCAAGGCCAATAATCCCGATATCCGGATATTTCACATCCCAAGAATTGGCGCTATATATCCACAAAATAACTGCGAGGCTGACTGGACTGTTTGTAATCCGGAAACGATGCGTTCTACCAGCGCCGTTGGCTATTTTTTTGCACGGGAAATACAGCAAAAGCTGAATGTCCCGGTTGGAATCATTGTTGCTACATGGGGAGGAACTCCGGCAGAAGTTTGGATTGAAAAGAGCAGGGTTGAAAATAATCCGGAGTTGAACAAGGCTAAATATAAGGAATATCGTGATTTCTGTCCCCACGAACCGGGAGTAGCTTATAATTCAATGATTAATCCCATTGTCCCATACGGGATTGCTGGAGTTATCTGGTACCAGGGCGAATCGAACTGTAAAAATTATCCGGTTTATTCATTGTTGATGAAAACCCTGATTGAAAACTGGCGTAGCGACTTCAAAAAAGATTTTCCATTTTATATGGTGCAAATTGCGCCATACGATTATGGTGAAAATGTCAAATCTCAATATCTGCGAGAGCAGCAGGAATTTGTAACAAAGACTATTCGAAATTCAGGGATGGTTGTTATCTCGGATTTGGTTGATGACATTAAAAGCATTCATCCCCAAAACAAGCTTGATGTTGGAAAGCGACTTGCAAACTTTGCTTTGGCCGCAACTTACCTCCAAAATGTTAATGCTTACAGAAGTCCGATGTATCAATCGATGAAACTTGAAAAGGGTAGAATACGCCTTAGTATTAGCAATGTAATTACATGCCTGAAATATTTAGGGGAAAGTCCGTCCAGGTTCCTGATTGCCGGAGTTGATAGGAACTTTCTACCTGCGATAGCCCAAATTGATGGTAGTCAAATAATCGTTTCTTCTAAACTAGTGAAAAGACCTATTGCGGTCCGCTTCTGTTTTGACAATACCTCAACACCTGATGTCTTTAGTGCTGAGGGCTTGCCTTTGGCTCCTTTCAGGACCGACAAATGGAAAAAATAAAATTTAGAGAACTATTAATAATTTAGTAATGATCTATTTATCTGAAAAGTAAAAAACTTTTAATTGATAAACCAACATGAAAAATCTAATTTATTGCTATATACTCCTATTTGTAATGTTTGCTAATCTTGTTTCTAGTTGCCGAGATAAAGAGTTAGAAAAGAAAATTAACGCATCGGAATTTGTTCCCGATTCGGCTTTATTTGCAAAAGAACATCCATCTCCTACAATTGTAAGAGGATTTATGGTCTCGGAAGTCAATGATCAGCAAAATTTTAACGACGCAAAAAACTGGGGCGCAAATGTTGTTCGCATACAAATCTTTCCTGGAAGATATGCTACGAGCAAAGGATTGGATATATGGGAAGCATTACCAGTTTATTTGGATCGATTGGAAGGACAAGTAAAATTGGTAAAGCAAGCAGGCCTTAAAGTAGTTATCGATCTCCATGAAGCTCCATTTCAAAACATTAAGTCTCAGGAAGCTGAATTTTGGAACCGGACAGATTTAGAGGAAAAGTTTTGTCGAGTGTGGACAGAAATAGCTAAGCGTTTGCTACCCTATAAGGAGACAATTTGGGGATATGACCTATATAACGAGCCGGTAGATAATTCCCAGTTTCCCGAACCGCCGCATCAGTGGTATCCTTTAGCCATTAAAATTATTACAGCTATACGTAAAATTGACAAAGAAACATGGATCATTTTTGAACCAGGTCCGTGGGGACTTGCTCATAGATTTAATACGTTAAAACCATTGCCTGATCTACATGTAATCTATAGCCTCCATTTTTACTATCCTCAGGAGACATTTACTCATCAAGGAGTAAATCCTCCTTCAGGTCTTAATTTGGAAGAAGCGAAGAAATTAATTAATAAGCCGTATCCAACGACAATTGACGGTGTTTTGTGGGATAAAGATCGGTTGGCTCAGGAACTAAAACGCGTTGATGAGTTTCAGTCCAGGTGGAAGATTCCAATTTATGTAGGAGAGTTTAGCGTTGTTCGTTGGGCTCCTAAAGATGATGCTGTTCGTTGGCTAAAGGATGCAACGGACTTATTTGAATCTCGTGGATGGTCGTGGAGCTATCATGCATTTCGTGAATGGAATGGCTGGAGTTTGGAACATGATGAAGAATTTTGGATGACAGGAATGCCTAATCCACAACCAGTAACCTATGAAACCGATAGGGCAAAAGTTATCAAAAAAGCTTTCACGAAAAATTAAGGAAATAGAATTATGAAAATTATAGTATTTATTTTTTTTGTATTCTATGAAATATTTTTTGTATTTCAGCTATCAGCACAAAATATTTCTACAACAAATACCCATACAAAAATTTTCAGACTCGATGGTAATTGGGAACTAACCGGATATAGTCCCGACAAATCAAAGCATGTTGCTTTGGAAGCAACAGTTCCCGGGCAAGTTCATCCTGATCTTCAACAAGCAGGATTGATACCTGATCCTTTCTGGCGCGATAATGCTGAACAATGCCAGTGGCCTGAACATTGGGAGTGGCATTATAAGAAGACCTTCGATTTGCCTGAAGATTTCATTAAAAACTGGCTAGTCCTTCAGTTTGACGGGCTAGACACTTATACCAACATATATTTGAACGGGAAATGGATCAGGACATCAAGCTGGACCACAACCAACAACATGTTTTTACCTTATGAATTTAATATTAGTGAGAACTACCTTAAACCCAAAGGAAATGTTCTTGAAGTAGTTTTTTACCCCATTGAAAAAATGGTAGGAGATCAGGCAAGAAAGAGACCATTACCTGGAGCTTTTGCTGATCCGTTTCGCCCTTACGTCAGGAGAATGCAATGTACATTTGGATGGGATTGGGTCGGCCGGTTCGTGACCGCCGGAATCTGGAAGTCGTGTAGGATTGTCTCTTATCCGAATGCCCGTGTCGACGACATTTTTGTTTATACAAAAAGTATTGGAGAGAAAAGTGCCGAATTGCATTGTGAATTTTTAAATACAATAAAAAACAATGCCGCGAAAAGCTACCGGATAACAATAGTATCGCCTGATAATAAAGTTGTTTGGGAAAAGGAGCAACCCATCGATTCATCTTCGGTGACGTTTGACATCAACTTAAAGGAACCGCAACTTTGGTGGCCCAATGGTGCAGGAGAACATCCGCTTTACAGAGTAACTGCTTGTTTGTATAATGCTAACAGAGAAGAACTGCATCAAAAAACGATAGAAACCGGAATCCGTACAGTTCAGATCGAAGAGTTGCCCGATTCTAAAGGAGTTGGGCGTTCGTTTACAATCGTTGTGAATGGCAAACGCATCTTTGCGAAAGGTGGGAATTGGGTTCCTGCCGATCCGTTCCCGTCAAGAATTACGACAGAGAAGTACGCCCTGCTTTTAGAACAGGCCCGTGATGCCGGTATGAATATGTTGCGGATTTGGGGCGGCGGCATTTATGAGCCTGAAAAATTCTGGCATCAGTGCAATAAGTTGGGTATCATGGTATCGCAGGATTTTATGCTGGCTTGCCAGGCTTATCCCGATGACGACAAATCTTTTGTTGACCTGTTGAAAAAAGAGTTTACGGCAAATGCCCGCATGATCAGGAATAACCCCAGCCTGATATACTGGTGCGGTGATAATGAGTTGGGATTAGGGAATAAACCTTCAGATACTTGGAGCAGCAAATTGATGCACCAAACAATGACAGGGCCATTGATGGCAAAACTTGACCCATCGCGTGTATTTCGCTTTACGAGTCCACTAGGAACAGACCCCAATGCAAACAATTCTTCAATCGCAGGCGATAGCCATATAAGCGCGTTTTATGAAGAAAAGGAAGAAAATTACAGGCAGATCATTGGTCAGTTTAGTGCAGGCCGCTTTATGAGTGAACATGCAACTGCAGGGCTTCCACCCAAAAGAACATTGATGCGATTTATGACTGAGGACGATCTGAACACCAGCGAAATGTTTGAATATCACACCAAAGATAATCCGTCCTCTCCGGGAGGGTTAACCCTTTTCAGAAGGGTTGAGCATAACGCCGAAAATTTATACGGCAATCCGGGAAACGATCAGGAAAGAAGAATACGCCAGATGGAATATCTTCAATATGAAGAAGTGCGATTGGGAATGGAAGGCAGTAGACGACGTAAATTCTATACCAGTGGCATCCAGTTTTGGATGTTCAATGATTGTTGGCCCGCATCGGGCTGGAGTTTGATTGATTACTGGGGAGGGAGAAAAGCTTCCTGGTATGGCATGGCGGCAGGTAGCCGCCCAATTATAGCGGCATCAGAAACTACCAACATGTCAGTTAAATGGTGGATTACAAGTGATCTTTACACTGATATGAAAGTAAAAGCCATCCTAAAAATTCAGCCCGTTGAGGGAAAGGCAACTTGGACAAAACAGCTAAATATGAACATTTCAGCCAACAGCAGTCAACTGGCAATAGAATTGCCGATCAATGAAATAAAAGAGAAACTGGGAAAAAATTCTGTTCTGGTGTGCGAAATCAGTTATGAGAACGGGTTTGACCGTAGTTATTGGACTCCCGGATTGCCACAAGACATCAAATATCCAAAAGCAAACCTGAAAGTAACACAACAGCACGGTAACACGGAGGGTGTGGTTACAATAACCACCGACAAATGGGCACGTGTGGTAACTCTAGATGCGGATCTTGATTTTGAGGATAATTACTTTGAAATGCTGCCAGGTGAAACACGCACTATCAAATGGAAATCGAGAGCGGTTCCATTTAACGGAAAAATTGATGTTTCCTGCTGGAATTTATAATCACGATCCTTTGAAGCATTGATTAAATTGAATGTTTTTTCTACAAAACAATAGCTTTGATAGAAGTTGGTTAATTCAAATTAGTGTGTCAATTAATTTCTGATTTTAAACTGTAAACATTCTAAACCACTAAACTTTAAATTGCAATGATCAAATTTTCAACCTTTCTAATTTGTTTGGTTATACTGGCTGGTATTGCCAAGTCTCAGTCAATAGTAGTCCCTGTTATTGACGATCAACTAGCAGTTGCAAAATCAGTAAAACTAACTGGTCATGTTGGTGAGAAACTCGATGCTTCATATCAAAATCGGATTTTGGCACAGGATGTTGACCGTTTGGTCGCTCCGTTTCGCAACCGTACTGAAGCCAGTTGCTGGCAAAGCGAATTCTGGGGAAAATGGTTTACTTCCGCCGTGTTGGCATATCGTTACAGACCAGAATCGCAGTTGAAGAAAGTACTCGACCTGGCAGTTGACGGACTGATTGCAACACAAACACCCGATGGATACATTGGAAATTATGCTGACGACAAACACCTCGCTGCATGGGATATCTGGGGACGAAAATACTGCATGTTGGGACTTTTGGCATACTACGATCTGACCAAAGAGCAAAAGGCCTTGAGCGCTGCCGCGAAAGAAGCCGATTTCTTGATGACCGAATTAAAGAACAGGAATGCTTTGATTGTTAAAATGGGCAATCACCGCGGCATGGCAGCATCATCGGTTTTGGAGCCCATTTGCCTGCTTTATGGTCGCACTGGAGATAAAAAATACCTCGATTTTGCTGAAGAAATTATCCGTCAGTGGGAGACTCCTGAGGGGCCACAGCTCATCTCGAAAGCAACTGTTAATGTAGCCGAACGTTTTCCAAAACCTATAGTAAATTGGTATGGTTGGGAACAGGGGCAAAAAGCCTATGAAATGATGTCGTGTTATGAAGGGCTATTGGAATTGTACCGTTTGACTGGTAAAGAAGAATACAAAAACGCAGTTGAGAAAACCTGGGAAAGTATCCGAAACACCGAAATTAATGTGGCTGGTTCAGGCTCTTCAATGGAATGCTGGTTTCATGGAAAAGAACATCAAGTTCATCCTAATTTACATTACCAGGAAACCTGTGTTACAGCAACCTGGATCAAGTTGAGCCAGCAGTTATTACGATTGACAGGCAAAGCAAAATATGCCGATGCCATTGAACAAACATACTACAACGCTTTGCTCGGGTCGATGAACTCAGATGGATCGGATTGGGCTAAATATACTCCATTGGCCGGGCAACGACTGGAAGGCGGAGAACAGTGTGGAATGGGATTAAATTGCTGCGTAGCCAGCGGTCCGCGAGGCTTATTCACTTTTCCGATCACTGCTGTCATGTCAGGTAAAAATGGGATTCAGGTAAACTTTTTTGCAAATGGGACCTACATCTTACAAACTCCCGGGAAACAAAAAATTGAAATCGTTCAGAAAACTGATTACCCGGAAACTGGGAAAATTTTGATTAAAGTTCAGCTCGAAAAAGCCGAGAATATGTCGATTCAGGTTCGGATTCCGGAATGGAGCGCCAAATCCTCGCAGACGGTGAATGGTGAACCAACCAACGTTCATAATGGGGAAATTGCATCTATTCAGCGTTTATGGAAATCGGGCGACCAAATCGAACTAAATCTGGATATGCGGGGACGCGTGGTTAGCTTGGGGGAATCTCCTGAAAATAAGGCCATTTTCAGAGGCCCAATTGTACTGTCGCGCGATGCACGGCTATCGAAATTGGGGCTCGAATCGGTAATTACTCCCATTGCGGATAAAGATGGGTATATTGAACTGGTGCCTGTTTCACAAAAAAAACCGGAACTATGGATGGAGTTCATAGCGCCTTTTATTCCTGAATCTTATGCTGAAGGGGGAAGTACTTCTATTTTGGTACCCCTATGCGATTATGCTTCAGCGGGAAATTCAAATGAAGAACATCCTTACTTTAAGGTCTGGTTCCCGCAATTGTTCGATCCAAGAAAATAGTAGATAAAAATTAACAAAGGCCGAATGTTTTTTAACTACAAAATTTCAATTATTCATCTTTCGTGTATACTACTCACAGGGTTTAGTTGTTTCGGACAGAAAGGTGTGAAGTACTCGATATCGTTTGTAAACTGTATGATCGGAACAGGTCGCGATGCGAACCTGCTGCCCGTAGCGTCTGTTCCCTTTGGCATCGTGCAGATTGGCGCTGATACCCATTTGAACAATTCAGGATATAAATATTCTTCCAGCGAAATTATTGGGTTCAGCCATACCCATTTGTCAGGAGGTGGGTGTACCGATTTTAAAGACATCATCCCGATGTCATATCCTTTATGGATTGAACGAACGACCTATCCCGATAAGGTTTCCAGTCGGTTTACGCATAACAAGGAACAGTTTGAATCAAGATATTACAAGGTGAAATTGCTTGATTCCAATATTAATGTTGAGCTTTCATCCCCGAGATTTTAACGGTTGGAAAGCCGAGGCAAATTTCTTTAATCTCCCATAAAAATTGGCTTGCGTGTTTTTAGAGTTTAGAAAACGGATCTAGGATAAAAATGGGGCGATGGTTGTTAAGCCTCTTGATAAATGAAACAGCAAGGTATCATAAGAATAAATAACCTGTTGAAAAATGAATAAAATAAACCAAATCCTGTTTTTTTTGCTGATGATTGGTGGATGTATTTGTATCTCGTGGAGAGAGAAAGATCCGAAATCTGAAAATCTGGATCAGAATAAATGGATCAGCAATTGCTCCTCAGTTTTAACTGATGACGCTTCGATGTACGCCAATCATCCGGCTCCTTTGTTCCGAAGGGAGTTTGTGGTCGATGCAGCAAAAATCCGTAAGGCAACGCTATACATCACCGCTGCCGGCTATTACAAGGCAACTTTGAACGGAGAACGAATAGGCGATATTTATCTTGATCCGGCGTGGACAACTTTCAGCAAACGAATTTATTACACGGAATACGACCTGACAGCCAGCTTGAAAAAAGGTGCCAATTGTTTGGGTGTTGCACTCGGAAATGGTTTTTACAATCCGCTACCTATGTGTTTTTGGGGAACTTATAATCTCCGGAATGCTCTGCCAACAGGTATTCCAACCTTTACAGCCCGAATGGTTGTTGAATATACCGATGGAAGAATCAATGAAATTTCGACCGATGATTCCTGGAAATTTGCTTCAGGACCCGTACTGAAAAATAGTGTTTACCTGGGCGAATGGTACGACGCCCGTAGCGAACTTCCCGGATGGAACCGGATTGGTTTTAAAGATTCGGACTGGACGAAAGCCTGCATTGTGAATTCGCCGACAGCAAAGCTTCAGCCCAGGTTTTTCCCTCCGGTTAAAATTACCGATACCTTTTCCCCGGCTAAAATTTCATCTCCTGCAATGGGTGTTTACCTGGCCGATATGGGAACCAATTTCGCCGGAATTTATAAAATCAGGATGAAAGGAAATCCCGGAGATACTATAATCCTTCGGTTTGGCGAGCGGGTTTACGACAATGGCAGTTTAAACCCCATGACTACGGCCAGCGGACAAATTAAAGGCCGTGGGATTGGTGGTCCCGGTGCGCCTGACTTTGCCTTTCAGACAGATACTTACGTGTTTGGTAAAAACAGCGAGGTTTGGTATTCGCCCGACTTCACTTTTCACACGTTCCGTTATATGGAGATCAAAGGACTGAAATATGAACCTAAAACTTCCGACATTCAGGGAATGGCATTGAACTCAGCTGTTGAAGAATGCAATCATTTTGAATGTTCTTCGGAGCTGTTGAATTCGATTCAGAAAATAACTACCCGCACGTTCAAATCGAACTTGGTCAGCGTTCAATCCGACTGTCCGGCAAGGGAGCGTTTTGGCTATGGTGGCGACATCAACGCGGTCTCCGAGTCGTTTATCTGCAATTTCGACATGCACACGTTCTACCGGAAAACCATATCCGATTGGGTGGATGCGATGAAAGATTCCAATTTTATTGACACTGCTCCGTTTGTTGGCCTTGAATATTGCGGAATTAGTTGGGAGTCGGCTTTTTTGATGCTTCAGGATAAACTTTTGCTATACTATGGCGATACCGAAATCGTCAAAGAAATGTATGCTCTTGACCTGAAATGGATGCAGAAAGTGGCTCGCTTGCATCCTGATTTGATTGTGGATAAAGGACTTGGCGACCATGAGTCGATGATCCCCGTTCCCGTTCAGGTGACCGGAACCAGTCATTATTTGCAGGCTGCCGGAATCATGAAACGATTTGCCGCGTTGATGGGCGATAGCGCTAACGAGGATAAATTCGCCAAACTGGAAATCACCATCCGGAGTAAAATGCAAGAGGCTTTATGGAATGTTTCGGATGGACGAAATGAGGAAATGAATAAACAGTCCTTGTTTTCATCGCTGTTGTATTCCGGTGTAATTGGATATACCGATTAAACTGATCCCCTTTCGCCGAAGCAAACTGACCCCTTGAAGTTGTTGGTCAAAAAGGATAAAAAAGCGTAGTCAAATTAGGATATAAAACAGTCATCATTTTTGTCATTATTTTACATCAAAATTTTTACAAATATATGGATTCTGTTTTGCCTTTTCTTCTTCGGAGTGATTCCCCGAACAATTCCACTCTTAACGATTGATGGACTATGCGGTCCAGTATGGCATCGGCAATTGTTTTTTCACCGATAATGTCATACCACTCTTTGACCGGTATCTGGGAAGTGATGATGGTCGAACGTTTTTCATACCTGTCTTCTATAATATCAAGTAACACAACCCTTGACTGCGAATCGAAGGGTTGCAATCCAAAATCATCAAGTATCAACAGGTCCTGCCGTTCAATCTTTTTAAGTTCGGCCAGTATAGTACCTTTAGCCTTGGCCAGCTTAAGTTGTCCCATGAGTTTGGCCGTGGAAGCATACAGGACCCTGTAACCCATCTGGCAGGCCTGATACCCCAGGGCAGTAGCCAGGTAACTTTTCCCTGTCCCAGTGGAGCCTGTAATAAACAGATCTTTATGCTCCCTGACAAAATCAAGGCTTGCCAGGCGGTGGAACTGGTTCTTGTCCAATCCCCGTTCCACGGTATAGTCCAACTCTTCCATCGATGCCTTATAGCGGAAGTTTGCCATTTTCAAGGCCCGGTCGATGTTGCGGTTGCGGCGGTCGTCCCATTCGCTGGTAATCAGAAGTGATACCAACTGGTCTGGAGTGAGGGTTTCCTTGATGGAAGATTCCAGGCTGGTTTTGAAGGCCTCATACATGCCCAACAAGCGCATCTGACGCATTTTGTCCAATGTTTCTTTGTTCATTTTTCTTGTATTAAAACGTTTATAAATAGTTATTGATAATACTCTTTCCCCCTGATGTTTTCATGGGTTGGGATATGCGGGGAGTCCTCGCCCGGTTCTAAGCGGTCCAGCCGTTTGCGCAGAATCTCTTCGATGGTAAGGTAGCTGTATTGTCCGAAGTTATCAGCCCACCGGCAGGCATCTATCAGGCGGTCGGCTCCAACCCTGCGGGCAAAACTCAGGATTCCCTGGCACGACTTGTAGGCCTGTTCCGGGTAAGGTTTCACTTCCAGTACACGCCCGATATAGTGTTCCACATCTTGATGTATCTCCCGGGCTTGGGAAAGGAACTTGTCGGGACTCCATTCGGTCAGAAACTGGTGTTGCGATGCCAGGTGGTCAGCCTGTGTGGAGTATTGGTAACGCCTTTGCAAACGCGGATGTTTGGCAATCAGTTCGTAACGGTAATAGACTTCCACTTCCCTTGTGGTATAAAGGATTTTTACCTTCTTGCCGATATAGTTGTAAGGCACGCTGTAATAGTGGACATCCTTCGACAGGCGCACATAACCGTTTTTCATTACTGTCACAATGGCCTGCTCTTTGAGTTCGTAACGGAACGGATTGAGTTTGCCCAGGGCTGAGCGTTCAATATCCTCAAACTGTTCCCTGCGTCCGTAGTCCCTTTTGGAGAAGGGCGTATTGTTGTGTATCTCCAATGCCACCCGCAGGGCTGCATTGAGGCTTTCCAGGTCGTGAAAGGTGCGATCTTCCAGCTTCGTGTAAATGCTTCGGTAAATCAGCTTTACGGCGCCTTCAACCAGAGATTTATCCCGTGGCTTATAAACTCTTGCCGGCAGAACGGTGGTGGCATAGTGTTCAGCGAAGCAGGCAAACTCGGGGTTGATGACCGCTTCGTATTTACTCCCCCTGGTAACGGCAGACCTCAGGTTGTCCGGAACAATGACTTGTGGAACGCCTTCAAAGAAATGCAAAGCGTTTTCGCAGGCCTTGATCAGATCCTCTTTCTTTTGGGTAGCAACCGCTTCTACGTAAGTAAGCTGGCTGCATCCCAGGATAGCCACGAACACTTCAACGAAAACGATTACTCCATCTTTGTCCACGATGGAGAGTTTTTTACCGGCGAAGTCGATGAACATCTTTTCTCCGGCTTTGTGCTCGATGTGCATCACCGGATGGGTTTGACCCAGGTACATGTAGATGTAATTGTTGAAACGTGAACGGCCAAAACCCCCGGGGTGCTTTTCAAGATACTCCCGGTGCAGTTGTTCCCGGGTAACACCTTTTCGCTTAAGTTGCTTACATATCCCCGGAAGGAGCAACTCCAACTCTTGCTGGCGTTCGGTCTTGGGTGCATTAGGCTGGGATACCAGGAAAACGGCGGAGAGTTCTTCATCGCTCATGGCCAGAAAAGACTCATAACCGATACCCGAACTGTGGTAAACCTGTAAATACTTCTTAATCGTGTTGCGCGAAATGCCCAGCATACTGTTGATGGACTTGGTGCCTCTGCCCTGACCATACAAACGAATGACTTGTCTTAGCTTTTGCATACTAATCGGATTATTGGACATAATGATGAAAGTTTTTTGTTTTTTGACTCAAACAAAAAGTAACTTTTATATCCAATCCGATAAGGCTTTTCTTTTCCTTTTTCAGGGGGTCAACTTCCTTCGGCCAACGGGGGTCAATTTGCCCTGGCGAAGGGGGTCATTTTAGATTGGCGCAAAGGGGTCAATTTAGAGCGGATTTTCCAGTCCGGCCATTATAAAAATCCAAAAGTTCTCTTTTTTTGGAAGTTTGGCCACACAATTATTTTCTTTTGAAGAATCGTTGCTTGTTGACTCAATCATTGCCTTACACGAAATGAGTAACAAAAAAATGAATAATCGATAGCTTTTATTCATATTATATATGTTAATAAAAAATGCAAGATTATCATGATAATATCATTTTCGTTATAGCTGATTCGACAGGAACATTGAACCGGGAATAAACACTACCGGAATCAAGCCCAGGCAACTATCGCGCACTACAGAGCACCGTGTATATTGCAGAATATGACTTAATATACGGGACTCCAGACCATGTTCATGTCCAATGGAAAAATGGGATGCCTCACATGCTTAAAAGGCAAGGTCCGCATATCCAGGTTGCAAAATCCTGTGGTGAGGGCCATCAGGTGAATTGGTGCAATGTCGCGTAATTCAGGATAAAGATAACCCAGCTTAACTACCACAATACTGAAATCAAGCGGATTCTGTCCAACTTCCTTGAAATCTTTCACCTCCACAAATGACCGTCGTGCCTTCAGTAAAACTGTTTTAATTCCATCTGTTTCAATAACTACAGCCCCGCGACTGGTATTCATCAACGAATCGGGTGAAATAAACAACACTTTAGCATTTATTTTCAGCGGTTTTCCGAAGACGTGATCTTCTCTGCCTCCCAAATTAAGCTCCACCCTTTTCTCAACACCGGCTGTAACGCATTTTTTCAATGCTTCCGGGTCAACAACTCCTGCCACCAGTGCATTCTGCTCTTTGTGCCTGAGCAGGGCTTCCAATACCTGAGGGTTATCACCCGGAGCTCCGGCTGTGGTATTGTCGCCCGAATCGGAAATAAACACGGTTTTACCTTTGTATTCCCCGGATTTCAGGATCATCTCATCAATAGATCCCGAAGGAACATCAAGCTTCATCTGTTCTCGTTCATCCCAGATTTGCTGTGCAAGCCGAATGGCTTCATTTTTTGCTTCCAAACTGTATTTCGCATTTTGGGCTACCACAAAAACCCGCATACATGAACGGGGAAGATCGGCCCAGCAATAACCTGCAAATATGGAGGCGTCCATCAAACCTTGTTTCCCCGCAATTTCCGGGAGTTGTGCATAAATGGAGTGCAATGGTTCAACTTCTGTTATACTTTTTTCGCCTGGCACCAGAATCGGAATTTCTACAGATTCGATATGAGGTTTCCATCCATGTTTCAGAGCATCAACCAACATTTGTGCAGCCCTCGCCTTGGTTTCAGCTCCGTCACGATGAGGAGCGGTGCGGAAAGCTGTCACCATATCAATGTTTTTCACAAAATCAGGAGAAAGGTTCCCGTGGAGGTCAAAACTTCCGCTAATAAGCAAATCTCTTCCTACCAGTTTTCGGATATCCTGAATAAGCGACACCTGTGCATCTGTGTAACCCTGAACACTCAACGCGCCGTGCATATCCATGTAAATGCCATCCAGAGGTCCTGCCTTTTTAATGTCTTCCAGTATTTCATTTTCGAATTTTTCAAAGGCGTCATGGTCTACAATTCCTCCCGGCCAGGCATAAGCATGTAAGGTTGGAATGAGTTCAATACCTGCTTTTTTAAATACTTCGGCCCATAACTGGCCTTTTAATACTTCGGAACCCCGCATCACTTTAAAGTCGGATTCTTTCGTATTGAGGGTGGAGAATGTGTTGGATTCATGCCTGATTCCCAACGTTAATACCCTTTTTTGTCCGGGTCGGGCTTCGGAAAGCTGGAAAAAGATTATTCCACAAAGAGATAATAGAATCAATCGTTTCATTGAAGACGTCTTATGGGTTCAGACTCAATACCTTTTTATAATCGAGCAAGAACGGCGGTACAAGGGCAGGTATATTCGACAAAGGCAGAATTTCTGAAGGCAGATTAATTCCCAATACACCGGTCATAAATTTACGTCGCTCCATGCACCTGTTATATACTTCGGGATACTGTTCTTCCAGACTTTGTTGCAGTAATAGGTCGGCGATGATAATTCCTTCTTCCATCCTGGATGAAAAATAGGTATCGGAGCGGGGGATAATATCTACCTGAATGTACATTCCCGACCTGATCTGATCGTCAGAACCGTTATAGATCGGAGAGCTGACCCATTCATCGTAATGCGACAGGTGACCGGGATTCAGACTTACTCCAAATTTCGCGAAAGGCAGTAAAGCATCGATTAGCTCTTGAAGTACTCTCCCTTCAGTGCCGATTTTTAAGTTTTCGTACCATTGCGCACAGGCAAAAAAATAGGGGGCCGCAAAATGATCCAGATAGTCTTTTGATGCGTCGGGCAGATCATCTCTGTTGGCTGCAACCCATCCGGCCCGGCATATGTTACTTCCCCGGTAAGCTATACTTGTTGAACACGGCTCTCCCTTTTTGATTAAACTTCCCACCGGCCCGGCCAACCCCACATGCTGGGTCCCCGAACTTTTCATTCCTATATGGCAACTCAATGGGAAACCCGTATATTGATATTCTTTGATTAACTCTAAATCAGTCACATCATACCGGAAGTTTCTGAGCAGGTTTTTCATCCCTTCGGAACCCAGAATGTTGGAATACTCAAAAAAAACAATTTCATGCACAGAACACTCTGTTCTCATCCCATAACGTGGTGACATCAGTAAATCGTTCGCATTAACCACTTGTTTATATCCGCAAATTGAACGAAGTATTTCAACAATATAAGAGGGTATCTCGATTACTATCTCCGGTTGAGCGAACTCAATGTCAGTAAAGTATTTCCAACCGGCACAACCTACTTTTGAGCCCATTGTTATGCCCGCTTCTTCAAAAATAGTTTTTAAAGGCCGGCTATTTTCACGAGGCTGACTGATAAGTGAAAATGACTGATATACTTCATACCGCAAATTCCCGTTGAGATATAACGGAGAAACGCCCAGGCGACTGGCACATTCATTCCCTACCAATAGCAGGGGAATGTCCTTATCCCGATCAATGATCAGCAGGGCTTCTTCAAATTTGGGATCGAAATGGGTCAGATACATCAGGTTGGCAAAATGTTCCTTATCCGCGTAAACTACAAGATGTGTCAAATTCCTGGATTCCATCAAATCACGGCATTTCAGGAGCCTTTCTCCAATTTCGGAAGCTGAAGGTTCGGGTACCCTGCTCTCTGTGGGGACACCAAAGTCCGGCCAATCGATTTCTTTCAGAAATACTTTATCTTTTATCATAACTATTCATTTTTTCCGACATGTTTCTATTGATAGTCATTCTCATTCAAGTTACCTGGATTCTGGGTCCTCTTTCGGACGCAAGGATGCCAACCTTGGGTTCAATACCAGATATCCGTTGTGATAAATAACTCCAAGTTCCTTATCGATACGTTCCTCTACCTGATCGGGTCCAGTCAGACCGAGACGCCTACGCACCTCGCGGCGTAACCACCAGTATCCGGAGTTCCAGGAATAGAGATGATGACCGTGTGGCTTTCCTGTAAGAGTACTGATCGATTCGTGAAAGGCCGGCATAAAAGCAAGTTCTTTTTCTATTCTCCAAATCAGCCAATTATCAATCCACTCGGCGTCCATACCGTGGATCAGGCCATCCAGATAATTGGCTGCATCGTTTAAAAACCAAGAGCCACCGTTTTGATAAACACCATTGTGCCCATCCAGTAAATCACCGTTTGTTTTTGATATTACGCGCATACCATATGCTGACTGGATTTTCATTGTGGTTTCCAAATGTTTTTTAACCATCTCGTTGGGCAACAGTTTTTTCCCGAAGACGACATAAGTAAGAACTTCCCCATACAATGCATCTTGTCCGATATATTGCTGCTGTTTCAGGCTGGTGCCCATATATCCTCCTTCCTGATTGAACATCCGGCAATATCCGGCAATGGCTTTCTCAATATCTTCGTCGGTAACCGGCAATCCCAGTTCCTTTGCGGCCATCAATGCTCCGCAGTGAAATCCTTGATCGGAAGAGGGTGAATCGTCGTCTTCATAGGGTAACTGATCATGATATGTCTTGTTGATTTTCCATCCAGGAAGCACAGCAGGAGGAATATATAATCCATCTTTTTCATGATCACGAATAAAGTTATAAGCCCGTTTAGCTAGATTCATGTTGGGATTTCCACCTGCCCGTTTAACAAGTACCGACCATATCAGGTAATAATGGGCATTATCTTCATAGCTCATCCGTTCATAAAACACCCCAGAATAAGCAGCTCTGTCGTAAAGAACATCGTCTAGTCCCTGACTCATGTAAAAACCGTCACTTACCCATTGTTTCCATCCATATCCAACTCCGGAAATAAAGATATAATCGCTTTCATGGCGTAGTAAGTTACGTCGCAATAACAAGTAGGAGGTATTTCTTAAAATGGCCTCAATCCCAGAATGACTAAATCCTTTAGCATTGGCCAGTGCACAATGTGCTGCCAGTTGAATGTCATAAAATGATGATACATCAGAAGAAAAAATCCAGGTTTTCCAGGTTTGGGTTTCACCCATTTCGATATGCTGCCATCCATCAAGATGAGCCCGGTAAGCATTGGGAGCTTCAAGTTCAGCGGGAAATATTATCGTTCGCAATGCAGCTCCATCGCCATTGCATAAAGACAGGTTCCTGTTCTCCTTGTCAAACGATATCACGCTAAGATTCTCCCAAACTCCAGGAGTGTCGCCAATAAGTCCGTAAAGTTTATTGTCGTTCCTCACACCTAAAAAAGGAAATGTTTCCAGTGTTTTGCTTTGTCCAAATTCCGGGCCAGAACAACCGGGAGCATACTTAACGGATGTTTTTTCCTCGCCGGTAAAAGAATAGTAATCTCCAGGTAGCATGGTTTTCCAGCCAAAATCAAGGTAATACCGCTGATCAGATTTTGCCTTGACAGCCACAGATCTTTCAATCAAATCTGGGGTGACCATCCTGTATGATTCCGATATTTCAAGTCCGTCAGCACCCCCACCATAGAGGGATAAAGTTCCATCAGTCTTGATGCTCTTATTGTATTTGACTTCCGTGGTACCTACTGGTTGTGTAACCAACAAACAGGCATCATTCTTCAATGAAGAAAGTATGACCCGATCACTATCCTGAATCTGAATCCATAACCTTTTCCCGGTGAACCTGACAACAGGATGAATCGCTGCTTGAGTATGAATCCCTATCAAAATAAAAAGCTTAGCATATATTAGGTTACGAAAAAAATGCTTCATTTTAATAATTTTAGTATCATTGATTTTATTCAAGCGACAAATTATTGTCTATTCGATATTTTTTGCACCGTCCTATCAACTCCTTTAGTTGTGTGCGAGTTAAGGCATCTTTAGAATCCAGTTCAATCAGGCTAAAATCTTCTTTAAAACCAATAGGAATCCAGTAGGCGTCCATTTCCTTTTCCAAGCGGTGGATATCGCTCCATTCTTTGTCTGCCAAAGCTGAATTATTTAGTCTGAGGGCTTCATAATAGGCTACCATATCAGACATCAGTTCCATTGTCTGAAGACCATAGTGTAGCAATCGGTAATCTTCAGATATTCGCTTATCATAAGGATCATGACCTGTAATCATTTTGCATTCGTCAGCCAGACGAAGTGCATCCTTTAACAATTCAACACTACGCCGTCCGCATTGAATAACATGCGATGCAGTTCCCATGTGCTCGGTTGTATTCAATTCATTTTCCGGGATGCGACCATCCCATTTTAGAATCTGAGAAAGGACAGAATTATACCAGTTCCGCCATTGTGATATATTTTGCCAGGCATCTTCATTTTTTGAGTAAGATTCTTTCATTTTTGAAGCAAACGGGCCATAGCGTTTTGTAAAGTATTCATCGGTATAAGCGTCCACATTTGTTGTTACATCCCATGCCAACTGGGCATACAAATTTTGAGTCAATGTTCTGGGCCCCCAGCTGACAATTGGTACATGCATATAAATAATTCCCCTGCATCCGGCATTATAATGACCGGGAATATCCTGTCTCATCGTATGGGTAAAAAGAACCGGTAAATCTTCATATTTTGACACGTTGTAATATTCGCCGAAAATCATTCCCAATGTAGATCTGCAGCTGAGCCAACTGGTCAGATCCTTACGATAGGTCCCATTTGTCTGGCAGTTTTTCTCATAAAAACTGTGTGCATAGCAACGATTAATCGGATAAAAAGTGACCACATCACCAGCATCCACAAGGTTTTTCGGAATTGGGTTTTCCGGACTTTCCATGGTGCCTGTTCCTTCATAAGCGCACAGTACCATTCGTATGTCATGGTCTAGGCGCCCCTCTACCCGGGCAATATTCAGATAATCGCGAATTGCCGAGAAGAAATGGAGCGACTTGTCGGTGTTATTACCCAGCTTTTTGCAATTTTCACACTCACAAGTACTTCCCCAGGTATCGAACCCCCATAAATTAACCAGATCGGCTTCTTTCCATTTTCCCATCAATAATTTAAGAAGGTCATCTCCACAGAATCGGACCAGATCAGGCTGACTATCACAAAACTGTATGGCCTGCGCCTGGTCCTTTTCCTGTTTGCCGTTTTGTTTCAATCCGTACCAGTCGCGGTGTTCCTCCCATAATATTTTCCCTGAAGGCATAGGACGGTCGGGGTTCAAAATGGATTCAAAAATATGTCCTCCATTGATGAAAATCATTCCCAGCTTATTGGCCAGAGGAGCCGTGGCTGTACCATAAGAGATCAGGTTGAGTCGATTACGAGCCATCCACAATAATAAATTGGACGATTGCTTCAATTCGGTTGACATATAGAACCCTCGCCCCAGATCCATACTTGGATGAAAATTTTCTTTTATCTCAGGGAGAATAAGCCCCGTTTGTTTCGGGAGAGCAATCTCTCCTTCTTCACCTAAGTCATACCAGCGCCACCCCTGCATTCTTAAAAATTCATACCCACCATAAAGCAATCCAGTTCTTCCGCTCCCAGTAATCAAGATTCCGCCAGATAGCGGTTCTATGCTGAAGGAACACTCTTTCGATCCCGTTTTTTTTATGGCCAGTTCTATAAAGAATCCGTTCACTGGTCGGGTCTCTGAAAAGGAAATATCAGTTTGGGTCAGTGTTTTTTTTAGATAATGAGAAAGCTCAGTGGCTGTAAATGCAGCAGTACATCTGGCGGCACAAATGGAATCCGTTCTAAAATCAATCTGATTTTCCTCATTTGCCCAGGTTTTTACTAAAAGAGATGCGTTTTGATAGGGTACTACAATAGTGATACTTGAAAATAATTCTTTATGATTAACTTGGGCATAAATGATTTCCTGGAAAAACAAAAAAATAACCAACAGGATTGAAATATTACGGTACATATAGTTTTAAATTTAAATTTCAGATTTGATAAACGAAAGGGTTAATCATGAGGAAACGCTGGTATTGAAGATTGATTATCTATGCATTTTGATACCCGTCTGCCGACCAGGCAGGGAGATCTCCTGCTAGAAGATATCCACTTCGAACTATATTTTCATGCTCTTTTTGTGCTTCATCCTTGAAAAAATTGTTACCATGACATGATGGTTTTATATGACAATCGGAATATAAAGTTAGAGAATCTGCGTGCGAAAATGATTGATTTTGATAAACAACACATATCCATCAAACCTATTCTCTAACTGCAAAAAGAGTTATTGTACATCGGATACTTTTAAACCTGCCGATCTTTAAATAATTGAATTTGGCAAATTAACTAATCCGACATTCCTGCCCCAGTCTATTTATATCCAGGATTCTGTTCAAGTTTCGCTTTTGTATTCGCTTCAATCTCTGAGCTTGGAATAGGTAATTTATTTAGGTGGTCATCAAGTACCCAATGATCACGAATAGCAACATTGTTATATTTCATAACGTATTCAGACAATTTTCCTAACCTCATTAGGGTACTCAGTCGAAACTCTTCCATATAAAGTTCCCTGGCCCGTTCATCCAGAATTAAATCGATGTTGACATCACTCGGTGAAACAGGAGTGGCTTGTGCCCGATTTCGGACGACATTAATATCAGCAGCAGCATGAGTGAGATCATTTTTTCTGAAATAAGCTTCTGCCCGTAAAAAATATATTTCCGGCAACCGCATTATATACCAGTCTTTAAAAATTCCTCCCCCATCATAGTTTTGTCCATCATATTTAAACATCCCATGATGAACCGCAGATGCTGCTTTTTTATACGCAGCAGAAATAGTTCTATAATAAACTGATGGATCGCCCATGTTCTCTTTTGTAATAACCTGTCCATAATATTTACTTGCAGGATTCACCCAATAGAATGTACGTTGAATGTTATATTGGGAGTTACGTATATCTTTAGCCCAATCATTTTTATATTGCCATATTTGATTCATCGCATATTCAGTTGGGATCAGCACATTTGTACCAGCTCCACAGCATGTATCTTTTAAGAAATTTGTTACACCATTTTTATCTACTAAATGCCATGGCCAGGGATTCCACCATCTTTCCAAAACAAAATACCCACCATCCTTATTATTTCCCCCACCAAGAACACTAAAATTCATTTCCATATTCCAGATGGCTTCGTGGTTTCCTTCAAGCCAGTTCATATTTCCTTCCTGAAACAAGTCCCAGTAAACATCCCCCCAAGGTTCTGCTGGTCCCCGATAGTCATAGCCTTGAAACTTAAAATCCTTTAATGTTCCAAAACGTTCTTTCATTAAATAAAAATTAGGATCATTAATCACCTGAGTTGCAGCTGTAATTGCGCCATCATAATCTTTCAGACAAATGTTTACCTCACTTAATAATTGGAAAGCCGCTGCACGCGAAGCTCTTCCACCCTTCTGCTTATCTATTGCAATCATCCATTTAGTCGCAAATTCCAGGTCTTCTTTGCACTGTTTGTATACTTCCTCCTGTGTGGACCTTGTGTAGTCAAATTTCGGGCTGGTTGTTTCATGTATTACCAGCGGTACGCCGCCCCACATGTTACCCAAAAAATGATAACACCAAGCCCGCAAGAATTTGGCTTCGCCTACGATAGCATTCTTCTCTTCATCAGAATTCCATTTTACATCACCCCCGTCTGCACGATCAATGATTACATTGGTCCTGTATACCAATGCATAAAAACGTGCCCACCATTTTTCTACGAAATCATTATCGGCATTCATGGTGTTCCAGTTAAAATAAGAAACAAACTCAGGAGACCATGATTCGGCTGCAAAATCTATATCAATGCCTAGCATATCAAAATTTTGATAGCTGTCCGTTTGGGCATAAAAATATTGACGGATTTTTCTATAAATATCAGCCAGGCCAGATTCAAAGCCTGATTTGTCGACGAATGAATTTCCTGGACTAAGAAAGTCTTTAGGGTGCTCTTCTAAAATAGAATTCTGGTCGCAGGATGTTATTCCAGTAAGAAAAAAGAAGAACAATATTATATATATTAAATTTTTCATTTTCATTTCTTTTAAAAGTTTACTGCAATTGAGAATAAATAAGTACGAAGTGATGGTATGGCCTGATCAGTAAGTCCACTATTGGTTTCAGGATCTAATCCAACCCAGTGAGGAGCATATGTAAACAAATTATCGGCACTTAGAGAGAATTTTAATTCATTAATGCCGTATGACTTAACGATACTGGTTGCGTCATAGGTCAAGGATACTTTCTGTAATTTAATAAAACTCCTGTCAATGTATTTTGTCCCTCTATATCTAGCATTAGTATTATAATCAGTTCGAGGAAACTTTGCATTTGTGTTTGACGGTGTCCAATAATCATAGACGGGAACATTACAAGCTGCAGCATTTGCATATCCATTATAATAAGGAGTATTATTGGTTGATAAATACCTGCCATTTCCACCCCAAATCGAATATAAGTATGCCATCAACGAGAAATTCTTGTACTGTAGGGTATTTGTAAGACTCCATCTGAAATTGGGATTTGTATTTCCAATAAATTGTCTGTCCTTTGTTGAGGTAATTGCACCATCATTATTTACATCTTCCAGCTTATAATCACCTGGGCGCATTCCCTGCATTATAGTACTATTATCTTTATCTGCTTGTTGCCACATACCAATTACTTTATAGCCATATATCGTTCCAAGTGATTTTCCGATAAAAATACCGGAGCTGATCAGGTCGTCTTCTTTTCCATCACCATCATTATCCTGACCAAGAATAGTTACAACTTTATTACGATTTAATGAAAAAGCAAAATCGGAGTACCATTTAAAAACTCCCCTATCAAGGTTTAATGAATGAAGATTTATCTCAATTCCTCTATTCTTTAATTCTCCTATATTTGACATAATTGAGCCCATGCCGGAGGCCCCTGGCAGATTCAATTGAAACATTAGATCATTGGTTTTGGTAAAATATCCATCGATAGTTCCGCTTAACCGGTTATTTTCAAAAAGGCTGAAATCAAGTCCAAAGTTTAATCCGGTGGTAGATTCCCATCCCAGATTATCATTAGCAAGAGAAGAGATATACTGGGTAATTGTGTAAGAATTATCTGGATAAAAAACATATTTATCTGTTGATATCCTTGCAAGTGTACTATATGCGGATATTGATTGATTACCATTTACTCCATAAGAAGCCCTTAAATTCAGGCTCTTGATAGGTTTAATATCTCTTATAAAGTTTTCTTGTGAAATATTCCAGTTTAAGCCAACCGAAGGAAATACTCCCCATTTTTTGTTTTTACTGAATGCAGAGTATCCATCTCGGCGAATAGTCCCTGTTATAGAGTATTTATGGTTATAAGTGTAAGTGCCTCTACCCATCATTCCAATTGCATTAGACTCACCACCAGCAGTGGTTGCTGTTTGAATAGACCCATTCTGAAGACTGTATGTACCCAAGACTGTATTATCGAAATTTTCAGCATAAGCTGTTGAGCTTTTCCATGTAGAATTCTCTCGTGAATACAAAAAAGTAACATCGACATTGTGTTTATTTGCAAAAATACGGTTGTATTTTATGATATTATCCAGCAACATATTATTAATCTGTCCATTAGATCGATTGCCGTATCCATTTTTGCCTTGTCCATTATAGGTATGCTTATCCCAAAATTGATCTTGTGTATCCCAGTTTAGTGTATTAGAATAATTCAACTGATAAGAAAGTCCTTTTACCCATGGAACTTTGATTGTTGCAGAAACAATTCCATTTAATAAATTTCTGATGTCTGCATCTTCGGTTGCTATTAACCAAAAAGGACTTACACACGATGTCGTACTTTGCGGAAGCTCCCGATATTGACCATTTTCATCATATAAAGAGCCGTACGGGCTTAATGTATTAACCAGCCACATCATTGAAGTTGGTGTATAACCTGAATAATCCTTTAAACTATAATTACTCTTTATACCAAGATTAAACCAATTCGTCAAATCGCTACTAATATTTATTCTTCCAGATATATGCTTAAATTCATCATTTATCAAAACCCCCTTTTGCTTAATCAGTGATGTAGATATATAATAACTAGTCTTTTCGGTACTATTAGAAACGCTTACATTTAAATCCAGTACATTTCCTGTACCACTAAAGATACTGGCCGGATTTGTTATAGTAGGTTTATGATCAGGTGTAGCATTATAATTTGTGGCCTCAATAGGCTGCAAATAGAGTGCTATATCAGTCGGGTTAGCTGTCGCGCCATTTGCGTTACGGATGTCTAGCACCCGTTGAAGATAGCCTGGGCCATCATAGACTTTTAATGTATTAAGCTGATTACTTAACCCATAGCTCATTTTAACATCAAATTTTGGCTTTCCATTAACGCCATCACCTCTTTTGGTTTCGATCAGAATTACCCCATTTGCAGAACGAGAACCGTATATAGCTGCTGCACTAGCATCTTTCAAAACAGTCAAAGATGCCACATCTCGAGAAGAAATGTCAGCCAAAGAACCATTAAAGATTGCTCCATCCACAACAATCAAAGGAGTTGTTCCTGCTGATATAGTATTTTGTCCCCTAATTGATAAATTTGCTACGGCACCAGCTGTATTAATTCCCCCTACATTTAATCCAGCAATACTTCCCTTTACACTTTCTAGAATATTGTTAACTGGAACATTTTTGTATGTTTCTAGGTTTGCAGTAGAAACAGCTCCAGTTACAGCTTGTTTCTTCACCGTACCATATCCAATAGCTACTACTTCTTCAATACCGAATGTCTCTTCTTCGAGTGTCACATTAATTGTAGTATTAGTTCCCACAGCTATTTCCTGCATTTTCATACCAACAAACGAAAATTGTAAAGTACTATTTGCTGGAATATTTGTTAATGAATATTTTCCTTGAGTATCGGTAATTACTCCCGATGAGGAGCCTTTTACCACCACAGTAACACCGGGCAACGGTTGGCCAGAAGAGTCAGTAACCTTACCGGAGATAGATTTTTGCTGCTGACTTATTTGCTCAGAACTGCTTTTCAGAATGATATGACGATCCTGAATCTCATATTCAACGCCGGTTCCTTTAAATATACTATTAAGGATTTCCGTAATCTTTTGATCGGTGCAGGATACATTTACAATGCGGTTTACGTCAACAACATCACGGTTATAAATAAAATAGAAATGACTCTGCTCTTCTATTTTAATCAAAACATCTTCAATTCTGGCATCTTTAAGATTTAATGTCACTCGTGTCGATTGCGAGAATCCATCATTTGCCATAAGTTGAACAAAACTCAGAAATAAGCATAGAAAAGTTAGTTTCATTTTCAATAAGTTTTTCTTCATGAAGGACATACTTAACCCTCCTGAATCATTAACAAATTTTTTTTTCATACTTTTGTGTTAATTAATTAGTTATTACAATTGATTAATTTTTATTACGCGAGGAGGAGGTCCGAACTTCTCCTCGCATTTTTTTGAATTTTTTATACCATAGGCAATTTGTTTTGGTCCTTAATTCTTTACTATATAGATTTTGCTCCTTGCAAAAGTCCCGTCAGGTAATTTCCTCGGAGATTCGTAGTAATACCTGAAAGGGGTTCCAAGCGCCAACAACCTTAAGATTTCATTGATATTTTCATCCCTGAATGTTGCATCCATTGGTATTGATGCAAGGCTTTGGTCCTTTAGTTCTATGTCCACATTGAATTTGCGTGATAATTGCGTTAGAACTGTTGTGAAAGTGCTATTTCGGAATATCAGAATTCCGTCTTTCCATGCAGTATATAAGAAAGTATCATCGTTCTGAACAATCAATTTCTTCGAATCATCAAAATAAGTAACTGTTTGTCCGGGTTCTATGAAAAATTCATCCGAGCCCTTAAACTTACCTAATGGAGATGACATCGAAACACTTCCTTCCACCAATGTCACTTTAAGAGATGCTTCAGATGGGAATGCGTTTACGTTAAAAGAAGTTCCATAAACTTTGAGGTTGACACTGCCAGCCGAAACAACCATTGGCACCTTTTTATTTTTAACAACCTCAAAATAGGCTTCGCCGGTCAGCAGTACTTTCCTGATACTACCATCAAAATGGTTCGGGTAAGAAATGGAACTACCTGCGTTTAGGTAAACCTTGCTTCCGTCTGGCAATACCATGTTTGTGATTGTTCCTGCCTGAGAGCTGACGGTAACCAGTTGTGAAGTAACCTCTGCCAAATCCTGATCAATTTTGAAAAATTGAATGTAAGTAGTGTATAAGATGATAGGGATGATTAATATAGCAGCAATCTTGGCAAATTGTTCATACAATCTTTTAACCGGTTGCTTTTCCGAAATGGCATTTTTTCTTTCTGCCATTTTCCAGACTGTTTCCACCAAAGCTTCTTCAATAATTGTTTGAGAATGCTCAAATGAATGAAAATCTAGCCCATACCATAATTGGAGCAAAATTTCTACATCTTTTCCTGTTAGTTCGTATTCATCGCAAACTTCAGCTTTCTTTTCTTCGCTAAAGCTTTTCCATTCAGAGAGCAACTTCTGGAATTTCTTGTCTGCTATCAGGATTGAAATGTCTTCGGCTCGTTTCATAGCGTCTAAATCAAAAATATGATTTGTCACTATAGAGAGAAAAATCAAAAAAGCATCATCAAATTATTCGATGTTTTTTACTGAAACGGAGGAGAAAAGTAAAAAAAACATATTTTTCAGTGAATTTAAGGACTTTTCGCTGATTGATTCTCTCAAATGGATTAAAGCACGATACATGAGGTTGCGGGCAGCCGGGATGCTTATTCCCAAAATTTGTGCAATTTCAGAATAGGATAATTCATGGTAAAAGAACAACATGATCATTTCACGCTGGTTCTTCGTCAGTGAATTGATAGCCTTTAGCAGGATCTGGCGAATTTCATCTGAGATTTCTTCATGCTTTTCGAACTCGTTTACATCAAAAAAGAATGAATAGTTTTCAGCCTTTCCAATTTCAATATTATGCTTATCTTTTCCTTTCCCCTTCTGGACAAGGATCATTCTCCTAACTGAAGCAATTAGGTAAGATTTTACATTTTCCACTTCTGCCAATCTTTCTCGGGTTTCCCAAACACGTATAAAAACCTCCTGAATACATTCTTTTATTAAATCAGGCTCAGGGAAAATTTTAATACCATAATAATACAACTCGGAGTAATATTTCCTAAAAAGTTGGTTGAAGCATCTTTTGTCTCTTTCTTTGAGGCCGTGCCACAAAATTTTGTCTTCAGTATGTTCAGATAATTCCACCATCTAAATAAATTGAAGTGCGAGGAAATAAATTGTTCTGAGTCATTTGGGTTTCATCAAATTTCGAAAACAATACTGAACGATAAAAGTATTAAAAGAATTTCTTGAATCCAATTATTACTAAGGTAGTGCTTTTAGGCATTCGCCTACCTCATTTAATTTAAGCGTCAAAAACCGAGATTTTGGATTGAGATTCCTTTCTAATCTTGTTTTTACCATTGCCATATATTCCAAAATTTTGATTCTACGGAAGACACTAGAATCTGGTGAGTTTTTAGCAAGATATGCCTCCAATTTTCGACCCCGTTTATATAGGCACCTTATCATTCCACGGTAATTTTCGCATAGATTTGAGTTGTTTTAATATCGGCATGCCCAAGCATTTTTGATACGGTTTCGATAGGTACACCATAGCCTAACGAAAGAGGAACAAATGTGCGTCGTGCAATATGGAATGTGAATTTCTTTTCAATTCCGCAGATATCTGCAATTTCTTCCAAATAGTCATTTATTTTCTGATTGCTGATCACCGGCAGAACTTTCCCGGTTTTCTGTTTACCCTTGTATTTTTCCAATATTTCCAAAGGAATATCCAGTAAACGAATATTGGAATTAATATCAGTCTTTTGCCTTTTGGTCATAATCCAAAGATGACCGTCAAAAGCCCTTCTTATTTTGTCTTCGGTGAGTTCAAAAATGTCAATATATGCTAACCCAGTATAACAACTAAAAATAAATATATCCCGAACCTGCGATAAACGGGCAGAAGGAAGCTTTTTTGTAAGCAAAAGGTCCAGTTCGTTCTGATCCAGATAACCGCGGTTGACTTTGTCATAACGGAATCGAAAATTACAGAACGGGTCAGCAAAATTAATTCCGAGGCTTTTTATGTAGTATAAAATTGTTCTAAACCGCTGAAGAAATTTTAGAGAAGAGTTATGATTGCACTCCGTATTATTCCGAATATGTAAATAAAACTCATCAACAAATGAAATCGTGATGTCTTTAACTGGCATATCAGAAAGATTATACCTATCCTTCATAAACTCAACCAGCCGTTCACGTGTAAGAAGATAACGAGTATAGGTTTTATGAGTGGAGGTAGTTCCTACTTTTAATTTATACTGTTTGTTATACTGGTCAAAAAAACAGACAATGGTATGTTCCGGTTCTTCCTGTCCGAGAAATATGTTTTTCAATCGTTCAGGGCTAACATGCCCTTCAATGGTAATCTGTTTGTTGTGATTCACAGTTAGCGTTGATCGGATATTCTCCAGTAAACGATTCAGGTTTCGGGCTTCGGGCAGTTGCCCTTTTGCTTGTTCTTTCTTACTGTCCCACTGATCGGGATTTACAAGCAGTTTGCTACTGAATTGAGAACGGATGCCATTAATCGTTATCCGCACCATGATTACTACCCGTCCGTCTTTCTTGGGTTCATTCCTTTTGATATAAAAAAGGACATTGAATGTGCTCCTCATACTGTTACATTTTAAATGTTTCGAAAATAAATTTTCGAACAGTAAGCTGGAATACTCAAAGTAAGACAACTTAGTACATATCAAAGACTTGTGACGGAAATCGGTACGATTTTTTCTTTTCTGGCAATCGTACCGATTTAGTACCGAATTTAATGTCAGATTTGGCTTTTCTTTGTCTGTAATGTGGAATGAAAACAAATAAAAAAGCCTTCTAAACATCTAATTTAGAAGGCTTTTTCTTGATTTGGCGGTAAACTGTCTTTTACCTTAAGTGACCCAGCTGGAGTTTGAACTAATCCTCATCCCGAGCTAATAATCAATATTTTACAAAGCGCTTATTTCAATAGGTCTCGATATAGTCTCGTCTGATATTCAATTCATTACAATGCAAATATACACAAATTGTATTGCATTCAATCAAATTATTATTGATTTTACTATCATAAGCACACACTTTGCAACCTTTTAAACTTGTATAAAACATAACCAAAAAAAAATTATTTTTTTAGTTCAAAAAAGGGTTTAAAACCGGCTGATGAATTAACTTAGACGTGACGAATCCTAACCTATATCAGCGATGAGAAATATTTTGTTGTTTTCTGTTGTTTTTCTTCTTATTGAGTTGCCATTGCATGTGTTTTCGGCAGGGCTGTCTCCCAATGTAAATCAGGAAATCCTCAAGCCCAAAATTGTAAATGTGATCAATTTCATTCGTTTACTTGAGCCTCGCGATCCTAAAATTACGGAGGACGTGTTGTTTCAAACCGTGGTTGAACAAGTAAAAATCATGAGAAAATACAGGCTCAAGGGTACGTTCCTTTTGCAATACGATGCATTGATCGACTCCAGGTATCAGAAATTGTTGAAAGGACTTCCCAAAGATTCATTCGACATTGGGGCCTGGTGGGAACTACCGCAGCCGCTGATTGAAAAGGCAGGTTACAAATGGCGCGGCCGCTATCCGTGGGACTGGCATGCTGATGTGGGTTTCTCGACCGGCTACTCGCCCGTTGAACGCGAAAAAATTATTGATGTTTATATGGCCGATTTTAAGAAAATTTTCGGCTTTTATCCACAGTCGGTTGGCTCTTGGTTTATCGATTCGCACAGCTTAAATTATTTCTACGACAAGTATCGGATAGTGGCCTCGTGCAATTGCAAGGACCAGTTTGGCACAGATGGATATACCCTGTGGGGCGGCTATTGGAATCAGGCGTATTACCCCAGCCGCATTAATTCGTATATGCCTGCGCAAAATGAGAAGAATCAGCTTCCTGTTCCTGTTTTCAGGATGCTGGGCAGCGATCCGGTGCGCCAGTATGATCAGGATCTGGGAGGCAAACGGCAGGGTGTGGCTTCGCTCGAACCGGTTTACAAAGGTGGAGGTGGAAATGAGGCCTGGGTGTCCTGGTTTTTTCATGAATTTACCGAAGGCGAATGTATGGAGTTTGCCTATACTCAGGCCGGACAGGAGAATTCATTTACATGGTCGCAAATGTCGAAGGGGTTTGAGATACAAATGCCTTTAATTGCTAAACTGAAAGCCGAAGGAAAAGTCCAGGTTGAAACACTCGCCGAGTCGGGAAAATGGTTTCGCAACCGCTACAAGGTAACTCCGGCAACTTCAGTAACTGTAAATAACGATGTGGAAGGAAGTTCGCTTAAAACAGTGTGGTTCAACAGCCGGTTCTACCGCGCAAATTTGTTATGGGAGAAAAGTACGCTGCGTTTCCGCGATATCCATTTGTTCAACGAGAATCTCCCTTCGTTCTATACCAACGGAAAGGCTACTTCCAATGAATGTGCATTTTATACCCTTCCGTTTGTTGAGGGTAATTTTTGGAGCGGTCCTGAAAAAATGGCCGGTCTTTCATTCAAATATCAGAAAGAAGGTAAGGAATATCTTTTGGAGGGGGAAACACCCACCATTACAAGCCCAGCTCCGGGGAAACTACAGATTTCGTGGCCTTTGAAATCGTTTTCAGGAAAACTTGTGCTTGAAATGAATGAGAAGCAGATGACCATAAAAGTTGAAGGAAAATTATTGCAGAAGTGGTTCCTCGATTTGGATGTGGCTGAAAATACCCGCCTGCCATTTCAAAGCATTGGTCAATCGGCAATCGGTTGCCAGTTTGAAGGGATGAATTATTCGGTTTCTGCGGAGAAAGGACACTTCTCAAAACCGAAAGGCGGCGCTGTTTTCCGAATTGACCCTGACGGAAATGCCATTGTAATAAAAATGTTTAACTAACCAGTTGTTTGAACAAAATATAAACCTAATAGAATAAACCGTGGAAAAACGAATGATCTGCAGCTTACCATTACTGACTTTTATTCTGCTCGTTTCATGTCAGTTAAAGCAAAAATCCGAATCGCACCTGCGGTTGTGGTACAAGCAACCGGCACAGAAATGGGTGGAAGCCCTGCCCGTCGGAAATGGCCGTTTGGGCGCTATGGTTTATGGAAATCCTGTCAACGAAACGATTCAGATCAATGAAGAAAGCATCTGGGCGGGTTGTAAGGTAGAAAATAACAATCCCGACGCGTTAAAACATCTGCCAGAGTTGCGGAAAGCCTTGTTCGACAGCGAGTACGCCAAAGCAAAAAAAATAGCTGAAGATAATTTCGTAGGCATTCCGCCTCAGGTTCGTTCATACCAGACATTTGGCAATTTGCTCATCAACTATCAGTGGGGCTTGCAGCCAACCGGTTACAGCCGGGAACTTGATCTTGAAACCGGCATTGCAACAACTTTTTTCACTGTGGGCGATAAAAAGTTTAAACAAAAGGTGTGGGTTTCGGCTCCCGATAACCTGATGGTTGTTCAAATTGAGTCGGAGAATGGAGGTTTAATCAATTCAGCTTTTTCACTTTATCGGGGAAAGGATGCTACTCTTGAGATTATTCCATCAGGTATGATCAAGATGAAAGGCCAGATTGTTGATGAGGAGAATCCTAAAAAAGGACCTGCCGGACCTCACATGCGCTTTGCCGGCGAATTGCGTCTCAAAGCCAACAGCGGAACAGTCTCGGTTAAAGATACTTCGCTGGTTGTTTCCGGGGCAAAAAGTATTACGGCTTCGTTTACTGCGGCTACGGATTACAACATTGAAAAACTCGATTTCGACTCGGCCATTGATCCTGCAAATACCTGTGAAACAATTCTTGACCGTGCATCGGTTTATACTCCTGAGATTTTGGAAACCCGTCATCTGATCGATTATCAGTCGTTTTTTGGACGGGTAAAACTAACGCTTGGAACAGATACTTTAAGTAAATTGCCTACCGATGAACGGCTTCTGAACGTGCAAAAAGATGGTGCCGACAACGGATTGATGAGCCTTTATTTTCAATATGGAAGGTATTTGCTGATGAATTCGTCAAGAAAGCCTGGTGTTTTGCCGGCCAACCTGCAGGGAATCTGGAATAAAGAATTCAATGCGCCCTGGAATTCTGATTTTCATACCAACATCAACCTGCAAATGAATTACTGGCCCGCCGAAATCTGTAACTTGTCTGAAACAGCAGAGCCATTGTCGGTATTTATGAGCAAACTAATGGTTCCTGGAGCTGTTACCGCACAAAAAATGTATGGAACTTCTGGCTGGACCCTGCATCACCTGACCGACCCGTTTGGCCGTACAGGCGTTGCCGATGGCGTTTGGGGAATCACTCCAATGAACGGGCCCTGGATGACATTCCCGGTTTACGAACATTTTCTTTTTACCCGCGACACCACTTATTTGCGAACAGTTGCATATCCTTTGCTTAAAGGTTCGGCTGAGTTTGTTCTGGGCTATTTGAGTCGTTCGCCCGAAGGTTACCTGGTAACCAATCCGTCGCATTCGCCCGAAAATACATTCTTTGATAAGGCAGCCAACGCCCAGTCGATGCTTACTTATGCCGCAACCGTTGATGTTGAAATATGCAATGCCCTGTTTGATTATTGTTCCGAGGCGGCCGAAATTCTTCGTGCCGACCAGGATTTTGTTGCAAAGCTCCGGGAGACTCAAAAGCAATTCCCTCCGGTAAAAATCAATTTGAAGGGGTGTATCCAGGAATGGATTCGCGATTTTGATGAGCCGGAACCAGGTCACCGTCATATGTCGCATTTGCTCGGTTTGTATCCACTGGCGCTGTTCACTCCTGAAAATCCCGATCTTTTCAAAGCCGCCAATGCTTCAATTGAGCGGCGTTTGTCGCAGGGTGGGGGCCATACTGGGTGGAGCCGCGCGTGGATCATAAATTTTTATGCCCGGTTACAAAACGGAGAAAAGGCCTACGAAAATTTGCATAAGTTGCTGGCTAAATCGACCCTGCCCAACCTGTTCGACAACCATCCGCCTTTCCAGATTGACGGGAATTTTGGTGGAACCGCCGGAATTGCCGAGATGCTCTTGCAATCGCACAACGGAATTATTCGCTTGTTGCCTGCATTGCCATCAGAATGGGCCGAAGGAGAGGTGAAAGGACTATGTGCACGCGGTGGTTTTGAAGTGAGCATGAAATGGAAAAGCCATCAGCTTATCCAGGCAGAAATATTCTCGAAAAAAGGTGGCGAAAGCGACCTGATTTACAACGTAAAGAAAGAGAAAATAATGCTGAAAGCCGGTGAAATAAAGACCATAAAATTTTAATTGATAGAGAAATAGGGCTGGTTGTCAATACGCGAGGACTTAGTTTTTTTTACCATTGGACGAAAAGTCTTTTGCAGGATTTGGATTGAGCTGTTAGACCGATCCTGCAAAATCATGTATGAAAATTTGTACTGGTTTGGTGTTGTTTTTTAATACCGCAAATAAAGTATTTGAATATCGCTGATTTTTGTATTCATTTGCAGATGGTGTGCCTTGATTGTAATCAGTATGATTCGATTTGCAGAGAATAAGAATATTAGTTTTCTTTGGGAACGTCTTAAATATGGCGATCAGGACTCACTATCCAGCATATTCAAATACTATTACGAAGATCTTTATTTGTTTGGGATTAAAATGATGAATCAGCCGGATCTGGTCAAAGATTCCATTCAGGATGTTTTTGTGCGTATCTGGGAAAGACGTTCTACGCTGGGCGATGTTAAGAGTCCGAAAGCATATCTTTTAGCTGCCGTTCGTCGTAAATTACTTTTAAACAAGGAACAGTTTAATCAGGAAGTAAATCATCGGGATGGATTGTTCGACTACGCCTCTAATTTCTCATTTTCAATTTCTGAGTTTAAAGAAAACGAGGAAATTACCAAACAGCTGAAGACCCTGTTCCATGAAGCCATCAATGCCCTTCCTGAACGGCAGCGCGAATTGATTTTTTTGCGTTTTTATTACAATCTTAAATACACCGAGATTGCTGTAATTATGGAAGTTAATGAACAATCCATTAAAAATTTGATGCAAAGAGCTTTGTCCAATCTGCGGGAAAAGATTAGCAGCCAGTTGTGGAATGAAATTGAAGATATGGATGAGCTTTTGATGGTTCTTTTGATTTTTTTCAAAAAAAAATCAAATTTACCCAGTACCTAACCGGCCTTTTCCTCTCTATGTGTTCATACGATAAAATATCGGAATTATGGAATTGCAGGAGAGGTTCGAAAAATTGCTTTCAGATGAATTGTTTCAGGAAGAACTGACTGGACTGGATCAATCGTCACAAACTGAATGTTCGTCATTCAAATCAAAATACTTCCTATCGGATAAAGAATTTTTGTATGCAAAGAAATTCTTTGCCGGACTTGCATTTAACGATAAACTGGAGTCTGAGTCTGATTCAGCTTATGCTTTGTCCAGGCTTAATGTGGCTATCCATTCTTTGGAAACTGAAAACAAACTGACCTCGCGGTTAACCGTTATGGATTGGATTTTTAGAGTAGCTGCTTTTCTGACTGTGCCATTGTTCCTTTCAACCTTTTATTTTTATCAAAAATCGGCAACTGTCACCGATCTATACAGTTATTCCGGTAAAATGGATGTGGTCAATACATTCACCGCTCCTCTTGGCGCCAAAACTCAGATTGTATTACCCGATGGATCATTGGTCTGGCTTAATTCTGGGAGTAAGCTTTGGTGTCCGCAAAAATTTGGGGCAAAAAGCCGTGAGGTAAAACTGTTGGGCGAAGCTTATTTCGAAGTTGTAAAGAACGAGAAAGTCCCGATGATAATTTCTGCTGGAAAAATAAATGTCAATGTTTATGGAACCAAATTTAATCTTTCGGCATACGAGGATGATTCCCGGATTGAAACAACTCTTTTGGAAGGAAAGGTAACCATTTCTGATGCCGGTAACGGGCGCAAATTTTTATTGCAACCCGGTCATTCAGCCGTGTATGATTTGAAATCGGAGAAAGTAACAGATGTGAAAGTTGAGAATTTTGATTATTACATGGGCTGGAAAGATGGGAAAATTATATTTCACTGGGAAAACCTTGACGAGATACTTAAAAAACTCGAACGCTGGTATGGCGTTAACATTCAATTGAATGATCCTTCCCTTGCAAGATGTACCTTTCATGCAACCTTTAACGATGAAAAAATCGAACAGATTTTAGAATACTTAGCAATTACGATTCCGATTAAAGCCGAATTTCCTCCTCGGGTAAAACAACCCGATGGAAGCTATTCAAAGCGTGAAATAATCATTGGAAGAGATACCAGTAGAAAATTGAAATCTAAATAACCGAAAAAGAATGCCTATGGAAAATAACTAACAAAAAAACAGGAAAGAGTTGCCGCTCTTCCCTGTAAAAATGTAATTCAGCGATTTATTAACTCTTAACAAATCAAATCAAAAGTATGAAAAAAAGTGGTTCGATGGCCAGAGGTGATTCTTTTGGCCTTTTAAAAGAAATTTTGCTTAAAATGAAACTAACAGCTCTACTCTTTTTGATTGGTTTTGTGCATGTTTTTGCTGCAAAAACCTACGCTCAATCTACAAAACTTAATATGGAACTTAAAGACGTTTCTATCGTTGAAGTGTTGAAAGCGATTGAGAATCAGAGCGAATTTTATTTTGTTTATAACAATGAGTCGATTAATCTAAACCGCAAGATAAGTATAAATGCCAAAGACCGGTCAATTAACGACATTCTGGATTATTTGTTTAAAGAAACCGAGATAAACTATAAAATTATAGACCGGCATATAATCCTTTCAGCCATTGAATCTGAAAACGGTCAATCTGGTGGAACGATAAAGGGAATAGTAACCGGAGGCGACGGACAACCAATTCCGGGAGCTAGTGTGGCAGTGAGGGGAACAACTATCGGAACCATAACAACCGCGGAAGGATCTTACACACTGACCAATGTTCCCTCCAACGCAACCCTGGTATTTTCGTTCGTTGGTATGAAAACCGTTGAAGTGAAAGTTGGTGGGCAATCAAAAATTGATGTAAAACTTTTGGAGGAAACTGTAAGTATTGACGAAGTGGTTGCCGTGGGATACGGAACTCAAAAACGCGAGTTGCTTTCAGCTTCAGTGGCATCAAAAAAGCTAGAAGAGTCTGATAAACAAGTTCCAAGTACGATGTTAGGAAGTTTGTTGGCCGGTAAACTTGCCGGGGTAAATGTGACTACAGCCAATGGGATACCCGGACAAAGCTCACCGGGTATAACCATCAGAACTGCTAATTCATTTAACAGTCAACCTGTTTTATATGTTATTGATGGTAAAATATCGAATAGTACTGATTTTAACAATTTAAGTCCTAACGATATTGAGACGATATCTGTTTTGAAAGATGCCGCTTCGGCCGCTGTTTATGGTTCAAGGGCTGCCGGTGGTGTAGTTGTTGTCACAACTAAAAAAGGTGATGTCGGAAAGACTCAGATTCAGTATTCAGTGAATACGGGATTTGATACCAGGCTTAAAAATGTTCCCTTAACCAGCGCCATTGAACAGGGCAAATTGTTTAGCCAGATCAATCCCAATGGTTTTTACGGTATGGAATATACGGATGAAGATTACGAATACTTTAAAACTGTAAACAATGGTTATGGTTTTGACCAATTGTCTGCTGTTTACAGAAATCCATCAACAACAACGCATAATTTAAGTATTTCCGGCGGTACTGAAAAGGTTAAATATTTTTTTGGTGGATCCTATGTAAACCAAGAGGGATTTCTAAGAAATCTGGAGTATAGCAAATACAATGTTCGTTCTAACATTACGGCAAATATCACTCAAAATTTGCAAATATATGCCGGCTTATCACTAAATGACAATCGAATTAAAAGTACCACCTCAACTGGAATTGGCGATCCCTCGGGCATATACACCAAATTGCTGGTTTGGCAGCCATGGATGCCTGTATATACCAATGGTGGCAAACCATTTAGTTACGGCTGGATCGGGAATATGGGTGCAGAAGTTGACGGTTTAGGTGGATACATTAATACAAATACCCTGAAACCAATAGTTAATTTAAGTGCTACCTATAAGGTGCCATTTATCAAAGGATTAAGTGCAAAAGTGGACTACAATAAATCTTATTCCGATTACCGACGGAAGATCTTTCAAAAGCAATATATGATGTATTTGACCAAACAAAAAACATCACATATCTGGAGTCTCGATGATGCCGATATTATTGGAACCCAAATGTCCTCACAGGTAAATCCAAGTTATCTGCAGGAGAATGTTACCTGGAGTGAAGACAGGCAATTGAATTTCCAGCTCAATTATGAGCGTTCTTTTGCCGACGCACATCATGTAAAAGGATGGTTAATCTATGAAAGTTACCTTGAAAAAGGTGCAGGATTAAGCGCTGGAATTCAAGGTTTCCCGGTATATATTACAGATCAGTGGTGGGCAGCAAGCACGCGAACCAACAATAATCAATATGTTTCGAATAGTACCGATTATTCCGATTATTCTTCAGGTCGAAAATCTTGGGTTGGCCAGTTTTTCTATGATTTTAAGGAAAAATACATTGTTAATTTCGCTTATAGATATGATGGTTCTATGAAGTTTAGCCCTGACAAAAGATGGGGATTTTTTCCATCGGGTTCAATCGGCTGGATTGCATCGAAGGAGAACTTCTTTAATGTTTCATGGATTAACATGCTGAAGGTTAGGGCATCGGCAGGATTGGTTGGTAATGATGCAGTTGGAGGTTGGCAATGGCAGACTTCCTATAGGCAAGGCAACAATTATTATTTTGGCACATCTCCATCGACAAATGTTGGTGTTACATACGGAGCAGTGGTAAATCCGGAACTAACCTGGGAAAAATCATTCAATAAGAACTTTGGTATTGATATGAATTTTTTGAGACATTTCAATGCAACCATTGAATACTGGCAAACTCATACCTATGATATTTTGGGGCAGCGCGTACAAAAGATTCCTCCAAGTTTTAGTTTAACAATTCCTGCATCAAATTATGGAAAAATGGATGCGCAGGGTTATGAATTGACAATTGGCTATCGCAATAAATTTGGCAAGGTTGATTTTAATACCAGTCTGACTGCATCTTATGGATTTGCAAAATGGACCTTGAGGGACGTAAATGCAACTTACGATTATCAAAAATATGAGGGAAGGACAACTTCTTACATTACCGGTTATAAAGTTGCTGGTATATTGAGGACACAGTCCGATTTGGATAATTTGTTGAAGGTTAAGCCAAACTATACATTCAATGGATTTAAACCTGAGTTGGGCCAGCTTTATTATGAAGATATCAATAGCAGCAATGGATTGGGAGTGCCTGACGGAATTGTGGATAATTACGACATAACTGTTTTGCGTAAAAACAATGATCCCGTTGTTTTTGGATGGAATATTGGTGCGGAATGGAAAGGATTATCAATTAACGCCAATCTGAACGGAATGGTAAGACAATGGAAATCATTTCAGGATTTGGCCGGAGGTGTTGAATGGAACAGACTTTGGAATAAGTGGTATTCTGATAGCTGGACGGCCACCAATCCAAATGCAATGCTCCCAATCAGGTATTCTGCCGGAGGAGATAGCAGATATGGAATGAATACAACCGGCAGTAGCTTCTGGTTAAAGGATGCTAGTTTTATTCGGCTTAAAAGTTTGAACCTGGCTTATTCAATTCCGGCTAAGTTCTATCAAAGACTGAAGATAGACCGGATCCAGGTATATTTCTCTGGCTCAAATCTGTTTATCCTCAGTAAGTTTAATAAAAAATACTACGATCCGGAGATGAGTGGAGGCACAGCATTCCCGATTATGCGCTCATATAACTTTGGTATAAATGTAAACTTATAGTTTTCAATAATTTAAAAAATCTTACAATGAAAATACAATTCAAATATTATATTTATACATTACTCTTCTCTTTATTGAGCATGTATATCATACCATCTTGTAAAGAAGGTTTGGATTTTACAAATCCGAATGCAATCAACCCCGGGCAAGTATGGAACGATCCGAATATGATTAAAGCATTTCTGACTGATATTTATGGAGGATCAATGCCCGGTTGGAGCTTTGATGGTAATACCTCTGACGAAGGTATTGGAAGTTCGAGAGACTTGGGTAATTATCAGAAAGGGATTATAACAGCCGCTACGACTTATACAAACTTAAGTTATACCAATATTGATAAGTGCAACTTCTTTATTGATCAGCTACAGACTGTTCCTGTTTCGGTATTAAGCAGTTCTTTAAATGCACAATATGTTGGTGAGGCTAAGTTCTGGCGAGCCTGGTACTATTGGAGTATGGTTCAAAATATTGGTGGTGTTCCGTTGATCCTAAAAACACAAGATCCAACTGTTCCATCCAGTTTAAATGTTCCACGCAGTAAGACTTCGGAGTGTATCACACAAATTATCAAAGATCTGGATGAAGCTGCTACGGTATTGCCATCAAGCTACACCGGGACAGATTATGGCCGGATTACAAAAATTGCTGCTTTAGGTTTAAAAGGCAGAATATTGATGTGGTGGGCCAGCCCTTTATTTAATCCCAGCAATGATCCGGCGAGATGGCAAAAAGCATTTGATGCTACCAAAGCCGCAGTTGATGCTGCTGATGCCAGTGGATACGGTTTGTTGCCCAAATTCAGGAATATATGGTATTCTCAGAACAAAGAACAGATAATGGTTAATCAATACTTTTATCCGGATCATTATATGAATTTTGCATCAATTAGGCCTCAACCATTTACAAATGGTGCTGCTGATGGAAATCAGGCCTTAGCCCCTTTGTTGCTTGCTTTTCCCAAAAAAGATGGTACTCCGTTGCAATTGGATAAATCAAAATTGTCTGACCCTGGTTATAATCTTCAATTTTTGAACGATTTTTATACCAACAGAGATTCTCGTTTTTATTCCACAATTTGGTGTTGTGGAACTGTATATCCTACTCTGGACGTAGTTCCAGGTTTTGCAACAATCACTCCGTTGTGGAAGGCTTGGAAGTCAGTAGGAAGCGGATCTTATACAACAATTTTTACTGATGTGTACGGGAGTACAACCGGATCAGGAATAACAGGATTTTATGATCGAAAAGGAGTGGATACCACCCAGACAGCAGCTTCAGTTGTTACCGGGAATTCATCGGCAAAGAGTTATTGGGTCCCAATGCGTTATGCTGAGTTGTTGATGAATTATGGCGAATGTGCCAATGAAACCGGAAGTACAGCTACAGCACTTGATGTATTATATCGAATAAGAGCCAGAGCAGGAATGAACGCATCAAACAATTATGGAATTACTGCAACAAATCAATCAGAAATAAGAACAGCTTACATCAATGAACGACAGATTGAATTTGCATATGAAAATCAACGGTTGCCTACTTTGCGCAGATTGAAAAGATATGATATTTTGAATAGTCAAGGAGCCCGAAAGGCATTGTTAATCGTATTGAAACCTGGTGCGCCAATGCCAAAACCAACGGATAACATTCTGACACCATCTGTTATGGCTAATTTTTCGGCTACATATGTTGATAACATCGATGGAGACGCTTCAATCTATTTCAATTTGGACTTAAAACATTGGTTTTATGCTCTTAATCCGTCTCAAATTTCAATAGAGCCGGAGATGTTGCCTCAAAACAATGAATGGGGTGGAACTTTTGATCCTCTTCAGTAGAGATATCTTTTATTTATGTAATTTATAGCGGGAGTGGGGAATCATTCCCGCTATTTTACAACGAATAGTTCCTTTTTACTAATTCACCACTCCATGATTATCAATAATTATTATACCCCCAGATAAAATATCTCTAATGATTAAGACACCAACATCAAAAAGAAAGTTTATATCATTATCAATATTGCTGTTTTTATGCACTCCGTTATTTGCCCAGTGGAACTTCAGTACCAATTATTTCAGGATTCATGTCGATCAGAAGGGCTATATTACCAGCATGAAAAATACCACGGTCAGTCCGTTACGCGAGTTTTGCCCTGCAGATAAACCTTCGCCGTTAATGAGCCTTTACGATGGTAATAAAAAAGTGCATTACTTTCCGGTGAAGGCCGATTACCGAACTTCGGAAAACATGTTTACCCTTTCTTTTTCAAATGGTTCAGTGGCAAAAATAAAGTTTCTTTCTCTGAAGAAATATTTCCGGATGTCGCTTTTGTCGTTGTCGCCCCGAACAGGAATTGACTGTGTACAATGGGGTTTGTACCACACAAACATTACCAATCTCTTAGGCGAAATCATTGGAGTTGCCCGCGATACCAGCGATGCAGTAAATTATGCCATTGGCATGCTGGCTCTCAACGACAATACATTGGGCGGGACTGCCGAGACCATTGCCGATGCTGCGCCATTCCAATACATCATTCATACGCCCGATGCCCATCGGTTTCCTTTGCCCGCCCATTTGCACGAAGGGCAGGTATTTTCGCTGGGTGGCGATGGAATCAGCGATGTCGCTTTTTATTCCCATAAAGAACCATATTACCGTATTATGTATGGAAATGCAGCAATGGTGGATCCAAAGGGACAGATTTCAATTGCTTATCAATCGAGAGACCGCACTTATCCCCGCGAAGTGTATTTCTCACTGATTCCCAATATGGCAGCCAACATTCCGAACCACATTGAAGTTGAACCTGTAGCTGGAGTGGATTATATTGGTTCATCGGTGGCACTTTGGGGTAGCCCCGATAGTACGGCCCTAATGGATGTGATACAGGACATTGTTTTGAACGAACGTCTTCCTTATCCAAAATTTAATGGCAAATGGGTAAAAGACCCCGCATCTTTTGTCCCTGATGTTCTTACCTATGGCGGTTTGTACGACAGCATTATCCCTTATACCCGCCGTTTGGGATTCACGGCCATCAGTTTATACGATCAGGGATTTGTTCGCCCCGATCGTGGAAACGGAGGTTACATCGATGGTAAAAATTTTGAGCGAAAGCCCTTGAAAATGACTTCAGGGAACGTATCACACAATGAATTCGCAATGATGGCTTCACAACATGGTGTCCTCATCGGACGGACGCCAATCACCAATTCGCTTGCTCCCGGAACAATGGATGCCAGTCCTCTTCCAAGCGACAGTTTGTGTTACCAGCTTAAACGACAACTAACCGGAAATATAGGTGAAAATGATACAATAATTGTCGTTGACGATCCAAAATATCTGGATGAAATTGCCAGTTGGGAGGGGCACTGCAAAAGCCTCAATATGGTTAAAATCGGGAAAGAACTGATCCATTATCTGGGTGTTTCCAAAGAGAAACCATATCGTCTTCTGAATGTGAAACGGGGCTATTGGAAAACTATACCAACGGCCCATAGGGCTGGTGATCCCGTATATAAATTGCAGGTTACGGTAAATTACGGGTACGATGGAATTATTCCGAACCTTTTGCTTCAGGATAAAATTGCTGAGTACTATGCCGATGTTTGTCGCATCAACGGATTGGCCTATTACGATTTCGATGGGCAGGAATTTTTATTTGACAGCGGGCATGGATATTATTCGGCAAAACGATTTTTTAGGAAAATGTTTGAGCGGGCTGCCGCGATTGGTGTTCCATACATCCGGTTTACCGGAGCTACTTTGTCGGAGGGCTCGTGGCATTATCAAAGCATTTGGAATGTGGGCGGGGGGAAGAATCTGTATGATCCCGATGCCAGGGAATGGGGCAGTACTACCAGTCAGGGTAAGGATTTAAAAGATGTAACATGGTCCAATTTTTTCCCCGTCGGAATGGGCGGTAATTTTCCCATCACAGCAAACTCAACGGTGGAGCAATACGAACACATTCAGGCCGTTTCAGTTGGCGTTGGAGCAACTTATAGTTTGAAATTAAGTCAAAAGGATGTTGAAAGCTGTCCACAAAAAGATGCCATATTTAAAACTATCCGTACCTGGGAAGATGCCCGTGCAGCCAATGCTTTCCCGCGTTGGCTCAAAAAAAAGCTAGCCGACTCATCGAGAAGCTGGAAACTTGAAGCCGGCAACGATAAAAATACATGGTTGCTTTATCCGGTTGGCCGGGAAGGTAAATTGACTCCAATAACACTTAAACGTGCAATAGGGTATTGAATGTAAAGGGTATCTTTAAACCTGTACTTTTAAACTAAACTGCTATGACGAACCTGAATCTTTCAAATCTTTTATTCGTAATTTCCTTGTTCTTTCTGACTTCTTTTCATGCAGAAGGGAGTCTTAGTCAGAGTGACTCTTCTATCCTGAAAAACAAAACTTACCATGTTTCAACAGCAGGGAATGATCAGAACGATGGTTCTTTTGCAAAACCTTTCAAAACCATTATGGCAGCGGCCAATGTAGCCATGCCCGGTGACGTAATAACCGTGCATGCCGGAGTTTACCGCGAACAAATCACTCCTCCGCGTGGAGGTGATTCCGATTCGAAACGAATTGTTTATCAGGCTGCTGAAGGAGAAAAAGTGGTGATAACCGGATCGGAACAGGTTAAGAACTGGAAAAAATTGCAGAATGATACCTGGGAAGTGAAAATACCCAATAGTTTCTTCGGAAATTTTAATCCGTACAGTGAATTGATTCAAGGCGACTGGTTTTCGCCAACACCCAAAGACCGAAAATATCATCGGGGCGCTGTTTACCTGAATGGAGATTGGCTGATGGAGGCCTACAAAAAAGAGGAGGTCATGGGAACTACGGATGAAAAGAACCCGCTGTGGTGGACCGAAGCCGATTCAGAAACAACAACGATCTGGGCGCAGTTCAAAAATGTGGATCCCAATCAGCAAACCGTTGAGATCAATGTCCGTCCGGCCATTTTCTATCCGGATAAACCATTTATCAATTTCATTACTTTAAGGGGATTTACAATGGAGCATGCAGCGACCAACTGGGCTCCGCCAACGGCCGAGCAGCCCGGGCTGGTGGGCACACACTGGAGCCGGGGCTGGATTATCGAAAACAATACCATTCTATATTCGAAATGCGTAGGTATTTCGCTGGGAAAATACGGCGACGAATATGACAACAAAAGCGCTGAGTCGGCCGAAGGATATGTGGGAACCATCAACCGTGCGCTGGCTTTTGGATGGAATAAGGCAACCATTGGCGGCCACCTGGTGCGCAACAACACCATTGCTTATTGCGAACAAACCGGGATTGTGGGCAGTATGGGCTGTGCCTTCAGTATTGTTGAGGGGAATACCATTCACGATATTCACATCAGGCGATTATTTACAGGAGCCGAGATGGCTGGTATCAAATTTCACGGTGCAGTTGATGTGCAAATACGCAATAATCACATTTACCGCGCCAATATGGGCGTTTGGCTCGACTGGATGGCACAGGGCGTTCAGGTTAAAAACAATTTGATGCACGACAATAGCCTGGATATATTTCTCGAAGTTGACCACGGTCCGATGCTGGTAAGTAACAATATTTTACTTTCGAAAACCAGTTTGCTTATGAATTCGAGTGGGGCAGCATTCGTTCACAACCTTTTTGGAGGGAAAATGGATGTGATTAAGTTTGATTCGCGCCTGACTCCATATCACAAGCCGCATTCCACTTTTGTAACGGCGCTGCATGACAATCCGGGTGGAGATATTCAGTTCATCAATAACCTGTTCGTAAATGGCGGAGATGCAAGTCAATACAGCCAGGCGTTGCTGCCGGTGGTTTTCGACGGGAATGTTTACACCAAAGGCACCGTTCGCGCTACTGAAAATAAGGCGAAGGATAAATTTGGTGAAATGAACAAAGAAGCCCAGGCGCAAATGAGTAAATACAAACTGCAGGCTGCTGCCGAAACCAACTTTTGGGATGAGAGTCAGTTCGATGCTGCAGCCAATTTAGTTCTACAGGATAAAAATGCCTGGCTCGAGATCACTCTCGATAAAAAATGGCTGACTCAGAAACGCAAACTGGTTACAACCGAAACGTTGACCCCCGCTATGGTTCCGGGTCTGCCGTTTGAAAATACCGATGGAACGCCTGTCCGCATTGATAAAGATTATTTGGGGAAGGCCCGCAATGTGGCAAACTTATCGCCCGGACCCTTTGAAATTATGGAATCAGGAAAGCAAAAAATAAAGGTATGGTAAATTTTCTGTCCTTTAAGTCGAAATTTATTTCGGCCCCTATTCTTATTTTTATCACATGCAGCCAGTTATTTGGACAAAACTACACCCGGCATGTTGATGATTTTTTAAGGAAACTAAGCGGAAAAATGACTCCCTCGGTGAAGTGGTATTCGGGAACTCAATGCGACTCCACCAAATCATTTATTTCTGGTTCAATGAAGATTAACAATTCAGAATGGGCTTGCCAGATTGTTCCCAATTCATCGCCAGAAAAGGGCGCGCTGGATTTAACAACTACTTTTCAGTTGGTTAATGGCAAAGCAACCTCTGCTACAGTGGCTGTTTCCTTCGACTTTGATGAGTGGAACGATGAGAATTACCTGATGGTGCCCGCTATTGTTTACAATGGAAACCGGTTTCATACAGTTGGCAATGGCTATATGCCAACTTATACGAAGGATATGTTTTACAATAAGGATTTGCCAATAACGATGTCGAATAACCCCAGATTGTCGTACGAAAAGGACAAAATATCAGTAATTGAATTACTTACAGGAAATGCAGCAACACCGGCTATTTGCTTTTATTCTCCTTCAGCACAACTTGGGTTTATCTTGTTGACCAATCAGTCAACCCAGTTTGGGAACAATGGCATGTTTATCGAAGAGAATGCAAATCACAATCATATCCGCTTTGATGTTTCGGTTCCTGGGGTAAGAAAAATGGCTGCAGGTTTTGGCGATTTCTTCCCGAGTGGCGACCATGCAACCGATTGGAACGCTGGCGACCAGGTGACGCTAAATTTCAGACTATTTGTTTTTCCGGCAAAAGATATTCCTGCGCTTTTTTCTAAATTTATGCAAGTGCGGAAATCACTTTCAGGGCCCAATCGTCCTCGCAATCTGATGCCCATGAGTGAAGAATTCCGGTTGGCATCATCGATATGTAAAAATAATTGGATTACCGTTCAGACCGGAAGTTTTTATATGCCTGAAAATAGTAAGAATTTTCAGTTGGGGTGGGTGAGCGGTATGATGAATACCTTTCCAATGCTGGCTTTAAATGATGAAAAGGAACGAGAACGTGTTTTTACTGAATTTGATTTTGTGATAGATCGGCTTCAGGGGAAGAGTGGTTATTTTTACGGAGGAATTACCTCGGATGGAAAAATAAATACGGATAAACCTAACCCTGAAATAAAAACGGTCAATGCCCTGATCCGCAAAAATAACGATGCCTTGGTTTGGTTTTATAAGCACTTTATGTTACTAAAGGAGCAGGGATATGGTGGCTTGATCAGACAAAAGTGGGAACTGGCCGCTAAACGATTGGCAATGGCCTATTGCGATACCTGGGACAAATTTGGTCAGCTTGGTCAGTATATTGATCCGGAAACCGGTGAAATTGTCATTTTTAATTCAACTGCATCAGCAGCTGCACCAGCCGGACTGGCTCTGGCCTCTATTTACTGCAACGAGCCCTCCTTTTTGAAACATGCGATAGCCATTGTTAACTATTATTATCGCCAGCATGTTGTAAAATTGGGTTACTCAGGCGGCTATTCAGGCGACACATCACAAGATCCTGATGCCGACTCAGCGTATGGACTTCTGGAGTCCATCATGGCTATATATTATGCTACGGGAGATCCGAAGTGGTTGCCTATGGCCAAAACTTTAGCAAATATGGGAGCTACTTTTACCTTGTCGTATGATGCTATTTTCCCACCAGGCAGTGCTATTGCAAAACTTGACGGACACATGGCCGGCGCTGTTTGGGCAAGTGTGCAAAACAAACATGCTGCTCCCGGAATTTGTACAGCATCAGGAGATTACATCTTTAAACTTTACCGGGCAACCGGTAACCGGCTTTATGCCGACCTGATCCGTGACATTCAGCACGCTCATACCGAGGCGGTTGATATGCCCGGACACCGGACCACAAATTACGGATTTGGTACATCGATGGAGCGGATTCAGCCTACTGACGGAGAAGGAAAAGGTAGTATTGGTAATTTTGTACATACTCGCAACTCGTGGACAGAAACCAACGGGATGCTGATGGATCTTGAGCTTCCCGGCATTTACCTGCAAACTGACAAGGATGAAATGTATGTGTTTGATCATGTGGAAGCCCGTGTGGTAACCCGATCAGGCGATAAAACGATTCTTTCTGTTTCGAATAAAACACCATTTGATGCACATGTTTCTGTATTTGCTGAATCCTCAGAACAGGCCGCAAAACCATTGAGCTATACTGCATTTGTTCATTGGCCAAAGGTTGACCTGAAATCCGGAGAAACAAAAAACATTACCATATCTAAAAACGGGAGAATAATTCCCGACTAAAATGTGGCCTTCTCCCAACCCCCTCCGAAAGGAGGGGTGCAGGGCGGTGGTTCGCGAAAACAAAACTGTTATTTACCAGGCCTGAAAGGCCATAATCCATTAGCCTGGGGTAACGCCCCGGGGAATATAGTACAGCAGGCAAAACCGTCTGCGAGAACATGTTTTTCAAAAAGAAAACCATTATTCGGACGGAATGGAGCAAAGCGGCCTCACCCCCCCTGCCCCTCCCAAAAGTAGAGGGGAGCAGGAAAATGAAACACGAAAATTTGTTCTTTAAAATAAAAATGCTGAGGATTTGAACTAACTAAAGTCTCATCTCGCCTTAGGCGAGATGGTTTGGAGGGGGGGTATTGTGGCCTTTGTTTACCCACGTCAAAAATTATATTGAAAAATAAAAACCTAAACAAATCAAATGAGAGTAGTAAAAACAGTGGTCATTTTAATTGTGTTTTTCCAGGTTTGGAGTGGAAAAGCACAGGTACAGCCCGGTGATTGGCTGATCGATAATTCAGGATTTAAAGCCACCGTGCAGCAAGCTGAAAATGGCAAAGACCTGGTTTTGACCAACGGACTGGTTAAACGGGTTTTCAGGCTGCAACCCAACGTGGCCTGCACGGGTTACGAAAACCTGAGCAACGGACAGCAACTGCTGCGTGCCGTTAAACCGGAGGCCGTTGTTGTGATCGACGGTAAAAAATACAATATTGGCGGGCTTTACGGACAAAAAGAACAGGCTTACCTTCTGCCCGGTTGGGTTGACTCCTTTACCGCAAACGAACATGATTTTCAATTCAAATCACACTCGGTTTCGGAAGTAAAACCATTCATCAACTGGAAGAAGACGTTCTGGGCCAGAAACACGCAGCCTGCCGGGGGAAAAGTGCTGACCATGGTTTATTCGTCCAAAGCGCTGAACGGAGTTGAAGTAAACGTGAATTACGAATTGTATGATGGCATTCCTCTGATCGTAAAATGGCTTTCCATTAAAAATAATACCGGCCATTCGGTTACAATCAACCGGGTGATTAACGAATTGCTGGCATTGGTTGAAGAAGAAAGCGCAGTGGTTGGTACGCCTGAACAAATGAAGAAACAGCATGGAATTTATGTAGAGACCAACTATGCCTTCAACAATGCCATGCGGTATGACATCAGCGACCAAACCACCCACTGGAAAACCGATTCGGTTTATACCTCGCAGGTGAATTACAATTATCAGACTCCGTGTTTACTGGAAGTTTATCCTGAAAAAGTTACAGCAGTCAGCTTGAACCCGGGCGAAACAATGAACTCGGTTCGCACTCATGAACTTCTGCTCGATAGCTATGATCGCGAACGGAGGGGATTGTCCATTCGGAAAATGTACGCAACAGTTGCCCCGTGGACCAGCCAAAACCCCATATTCATGCACCTGGTGAGCCACAACGACGAACAGGTGAAAACTGCCATTGAACAGTGCGTGGCGACAGGTTATGAGGCTTTGATTCTCAGTTTTGGAAGTCACTGCAACATGGAAGATACGACCTCTGCCAACATTCAGAAATGGAAAGACCTCGCCGGATTTGCGCATCAGAAAGGGATTAGAATAGGGGGATATTCGCTCTTTAGTTCCCGGCGGATCAGCGACGAAGACGATGTGATTGACCCGCTTACCGGCAAGCCCGATGCTGCCGCTTTTTTCGGTCATGCACCGTGTTTGGGCAGCAAATGGGGATTGGCCTATGTTTCTAAACTGAAGCATTTTATGTCGGAAACAGGCTTCGATATTTTCGAAAACGACGGTCCATATCCGGGCGATGTTTGCGCTTCAATTCTTCATCCCGGCCATACCAACCTGGGCGATTCGCAATGGCGACAGATGGAAATGCAGAAAGAGCTCTACCGCTGGTGCAGCGAACATGGTATCTATGTCAATGCGCCCGACTGGTATTTTTTGGATGGATCGAACAAAATTGCACTGGGATACCGCGAAGTCAACTTTTCACTTTCGCGCGAACAGCAAAAAATTCTTAACCGCCAGAATATTTTCGACGGGATCTGGGAAAAGACGCCCTCGATGGGATGGGGCTTTGTGCCGCTCACCCGATACCAGGGTGGCAGTGAAGACGCTATCCTGGAGCCTTTGGAGCAACACCTTGGCGATTACAAACAACTGATGATGCAATACTATGGCGCCGGGGTGCAGGCCTGTTACCGTGGTCCGCGTTTGTACGATACCGACAAGACCAAACAAGTTGTTGTCGAAACGATTAACTGGTACAAACAGCACCGCGAAATTTTAAATGCGGATGTTGTTCATCTTCGGCGGGCCGATGGCCGTGATTGGGACGGTATCCTTCACGTTGATTCTAATGGAAAGGAAAAAGGCTTGCTGATGCTCTTCAACCCGCTCGACGAACCGATTTCGAGGACAATAAAAGTGCCGGTTTATTATACAGGACTCCACCAGAAGGTTAAACTTAGCGACCAAAGCGGGAAACAGGAAATCCTGCCCGTGAACCGCGACTACACTATCGATTTAAAAACCACTATTCCGGCCAAAGAATACCAATGGTATGTTTTAAACTAACTGAATAACTTACTTGAATTGTGATGAATTACAGATTTTTACTGGTACTGATTGCTTTTGCCTTTTTGTCTGGGGCAGGTTGGAGCCAGAATATTTCAACGGATAATGCGTGGCAAAAATTCAGCGGAAAATTAAGGGATAAATCATTTCTGGCTTTTACCCAAAACAGGGAAGAGCCATTGAAATGGTACGATTCGATCCCTGAACGTTGTTTAAACCGTGCGATAAATGGTGAAGTTTTGCAATTGAACGCCCAGCCGGGAGAAATTTTTGTATTCCAGATAGGTGTCTGGGCTACGAAAGCATATGTTCGCAATCTCCAGGTGCGTTTCACAAACCTGAAGTCTGAAAACGGAACGCTTATACCACTTGCAAAATTGACCTGTTACAATGCGGGCGGCGTCGATTTTAAAGGTGAATCATTGACGAAGGAAATCAACATCAGTGCCGGAAGGGTGCAGAGCCTTTGGATTGGCGCCGATTTGGAGAATATCACCTCCGGCACGTACAAAGGAACGATTGAATTGACATCCGGCGGACAAGTACAAATGGTACCGTTGGCTATAACTGTTTCAGGCGACGCAATAGCCAATCATGGCTACAACCGTGGCGCAGGATTATCACGTCTCAACTGGCTGAATTCCAGGGTGGGTGTTGATGATGAAATTACCCGCGGATATCTTCCGGTAAAGAAAGAGGGCAATCTGATTCGGATTTTGGGCCGCACCCTTTTCATTGGTGAAACCGGATTACCTTCTGCCATAAACAGCTTTTTTGACGGATCGAATGAGCAACTGGGTTCTACCGGCGAACCCATTGTCAATCATTCGTTCAGGTTTGTTGTAGAAAAGGAAAACGGGGAAGTGGTTCACTTAAAACCTGGGGAATTATCCTTTGGAGGGCAAACGCCATCTGCAATAAACTGGAAAGTAACGAACACTTCTTCTGAGTTTAACCTGGAATGTTCGGGACAAATGGAATTCGACGGTTTTGTGGATTATCATCTGAAACTCACCGCAAGGACGGGCGTGAAGGTGAAGGACATCAGGCTGGAAATACCTTTTGAAAAGGCGAAAGCCGAATACATGATGGGCCTGAATCATGAAGGAGGTTCCCGTACACCGGCATGGAAATGGAAATGGGATGTGTCCAAAAATCAGGATATGCTTTGGCTGGGGGCAGTGAATGGCGGAATGCGCATCAAATGGAAAGCTGAAAATTACAGGCGTCCGCTGGTCAACATTTATTACGAGTTTGGTCCTCTGAAAATGCCACCGTCATGGGGAAATGAAGGAAAAGGTGGGGTAAATGTCGATGAAATTGGAAATGAAGTTCTGGTGAATGCCTATTCGGGCGCACGGAAATTAAAGGCCGGCGAGGTACTGAACTACAATTTTGAGTTGCTGATTACGCCTTTAAAACTGATAAACCGCAACATCAAATACAACGAACGGTACTACCATGGAGGCGGACCCAATACTTCAGTGAAAATTTCCGACGCTCAGAATGCCGGAGCCAATGTGATTAATATACATCATGCCGAAGATCTTTACCCGTTTATTAACTATCCGTACCTCGATGCCAATGTCCCCGATCTGAAACAGTTGGTCAGCAATGCTCATCAGGCCAACATGCGGATGAAATTTTACTATACCACCCGCGAGCTAACCAAAAATCTTCCCGAGTTTTGGGCATTTTACAGTCTGAACGGCGAAGTGATTTTCCCCGGTCCCGGAAATGCTACCCGAACCGAAGGCTTGCATCCCAAAGGCCCCAACGAATGGCTGATCAAAAACCTGCGTGAAAAATACATTCCGGCCTGGTTTAACCCGGTGAAGGAAGGACGTTTCAAAGGAGAACTTGACCTTTCGGTCATTACTACGCCCGACAGCCGGTTAAATAACTTTTACGTTGCCGGGTTGGATTGGATGGTTCGAAACATAGGGATTGACGGGGTGTATATCGACGATTCGGCCCTGGACCGTTTTACTCTCCGCCGTGCCCGAAAAATCATTGACAACAATCGTCCTGAAGGAAGAATTGACATGCACAGCTGGAACCATTTCTGCAATTGGGCCGGTTTTGCCAGTTGTCTGAACCTGTACATGGATTTGTTGCCTTACATTGATCTGGTATGGATTGGCGAAGGGAGAAATTACGATCGTTTGCCTGACCACTGGCTTGTGGAGGTTTCCGGAATACCATTCGGCTTGTCGGGCCAAATGCTCGAAGGTGGTGGAAATCCCTGGCGAGGAATGGTGTATGGCATCACAACCAGGGCCGGATGGACGCCTAATCCACCTAAAAATCTTTGGAAATTTTTTGATGAATACCGTTTTTCTGAACGCAACATGGTGGGCTACTGGGAAAAAGATTGCCCGGTAGAATGTACGAATCAGGACATAAAAGCTTCGGTTTATAAAGGGAGCGACGATGTAATTGTTTCGGTGGCCAACTGGTCGGACAAGGATGTGATGACCGGTTTAAGCCTGAAAATACCTGATGAATACACTTTTGCAGTGCCAGCTATCGATGGTTTTCAGCAAAAAATGGTTTTGACCTCACTTGAAAAGCTGACAATTCCGGCGAAAAAAGGATTTTTAATTGTAGTAAAAAAGAAATAACCCCTACAAAACCCAATGGAACATCGAATAAAATTATTGTCTTTTTGCATTCATTTTCTGATGATTGTGGCTACTGCTACAGCACAGGAATACAACAGCAAGTCAACATTGCCCGGAGCCGATCGGATTACAACCGGTCAGAAAGCACAACATTCCGCAAAATCCAAAACGAATGTTGAACGGGTCATTATCATTTATAAAACTCATTTCGACATTGGTTATTCGGAACTGGTACAACAGGTTGTGCACGATTACCGCACATCAATGGCCGATTTGGTGTTGAACGCCATTGAAAAGTACAAGGATCAGCCCCGCGACAAACAGTTTGTGTGGACGGTTTCCGGCTGGCCGATGAAACAGATTGTGTGGGATGGTCAGGAGCCTTCACGAAAACAGAAAATTGAACAAGCTATTCGCGACGGAAACCTGGCCGTTCATGCCTGGCCGTTTACCATCCATACCGAAACTGCCGATATCGAAGATTTGGTCCGTGGCATGAATATTTCATCGTCGATCGCGCGAAAATACGGGAAAGCGCTTTCAATCAGTGCAAAAACAACTGATGTGCCCGGACAATCGTGGATTATTCCAACCTTATTTACTCATGCCGGCATCAAATTTTACCATTTTGGCGGTCCGGTGGTGAACCGCGAATTTGGATTGCCTCCGCTATTCTGGTGGGAAGGCCCCGACGGATCGAAATTGCTTACGCTTTACAACAACAATTACGGAAGTACTCCGCTACCTCCGGATAGCTGGCCTTTTAAAACCTGGATTTACCTGAACATGACCGGCGACAACCAGGGGCCGCCTGATCCGGAAACGGTTGCAAAAGATATTGATTTTTACAAAAAGCAGGGCATTGAAGCCACAGTTGGTACGATGGACGATTTTGCCCGGTTAATCCTGGGCGAAGACCTGAGCAAACTTCCGGTAATACGCACCGACATTGGCGATCCTTGGATTCATGGCCCGATGAGCATGCCTGAAGCCTGCAAACTGGCGCAAAATATCAGGCCGCGGATTGGCGGTCTCGACCAGTTAACTACGCTGGAACGGATATGGGGCATTTATCGGCCGGACATCTCGAAAACCATTGCTGATGCGTATGAACAGAGTTTACTTTTTAGCGAACATACCTGGGGACTGGCCAATCAACACTACATAAAAGTTCCTTACGGGAAAGCCTGGCAGGAGCTTTGGGAGAAAGGTCTTCCGGCACAATACCGGCTTATGGAGGCCTCATGGAACGATCATGCGGGCTACATCAACCATGTGAAGGAAATGGTTAGCAGTCCTTATTTTGACGCCGTAGCCTCTCTTGCCGATCATGTAAAGGTTGCCGGTAAGCGTTTGGTGGTGTACAATCCTCTTCCATGGAAACGTGATGGTGAGGTTGAATTTGACACCCGCTTGATTTTCGGGAATGATTTTGTTTCGCTGAAACCGGTTGATGGTGGTCCGGCTATTCCGGTATCGCACGAGCAGGCTGCCATTGAAGATGCAGCTCCCATGTCGCGTTTTATGGTGAAGGATATTCCGCCCATGGGTTATCGCACGTTTGTTGCTTCAGATGAAAAGGTTCAGGAGCCGGAATTGACGGTTGATAAACAGAGCGGGATCATTGAAAGTCCGTTTTTTAAGGCAACACTCGATGCAGCAAAGGGGCAGATTTTAAGTCTGGTCGATAAACGAACAGGAAATGAATTGGTTGATTCAAAAGCTCCGCAGGGATTTGGCCAGTACTTTTACGAACGATTTGATTACCGGCATATTTCGGAATGGATTGATCAATCGCTTTATCCACAATACAAGGCGCACCGGTTTGCTTTTACGGCCTACGACATGCCTCAGGATGTGCTATACCGTTCGGCAGTTCCTGAAAATATGGAATTGAGTATCGAAAAGTCGGCAATTGATGTAAGGGCTACCATGACCGGAGTGCTTCACGGGCCCGGTCAGCCGCAAAGAATATCCGTTAGTCTTATTCTTTCAGGAATGAAACCTACTGTTGATATCGAGTTGAGCTGGCAAAAGCAGCCTGACTCGTGGCCCGAAACGGCTTGGTTGTGCCTGCCATTTAAGGTTGACAATCCGAAATTCCGCTTAGGCCGTCTGGGTGCCGATGCCGATCCGGTAACCGATATGGTGGTCGATAACTCGAACTTTCACTTGTGGTGGGTCAACAATGGGGTGGCCGTTTACAACGGGAAAACCGGTGCAGGTTATGGCGTGGCTTCGCCCGACCTCTCATTGGTTAGCCTTGGCGAGCCCGGCGAATACAGGTTCGATAAACGGTATGTACCTGAAAAACCTTACGTATATTTTAATTTATACAACAACCACTGGCGTACAAACTTTGCAGCCTGGGTCGGAAACGGACAACGGATGAACGCCAAAGTGCGCATCTGGAGTTTTGATAAATTTGATTCTGAAAGCTCACTTTATACGCCTGCCATGGAAACGCGCGTCTCCCTACAGACCGCCTCTTCGAAGGTGCAAAATGGAAAACTACCCGATACACAATCCGGTATTTCATTGTCCAGAAAAGGAATTGCAGTAACTGCATTTGGCCCTAATCCGGATGGAGAGGGAACGATCTTGCGACTTTGGGAACAAGGTGGAAAAAAGGGAACAGTCGAAGTCAGTATTCCTGCAGGTTCAAGCTTTCAGTTTGCCCAACCGGTTACACTTCGGGGCGAGCCGACAGGTACCCCGGTTCAGATAACCGCGGGTAGATTTCAATGGAATATCGGGGCTTATGCACCTCAAAGTTTCGTCTTGAAATAAATAGAATGGATCAATTTAGAAATTTACCCCGGGAATGGGATCACCTTGAATCCCGTGAATATAATCCACGAACTTCACAATATGCCTGTAAAATTCTTATCTCAATGGATTTCAAAAAGGTAATCCGCATGGTATCGAGAACAGCTGTACGGGAACCAATGCTGTAAATGAAATGCTTTGTATGAGTGTTGGAAATGTCATTCGCCTGTTTCCTGCGTTTCTTGACGATGCGCAATTTCGGGATATTCGTACCTATTCTCCAACTGCAAAGATAGGGATGTTTGGGGAAAATTATGGAAAAGAGGGGCGTTAAAATTACGTTGTGATCTTTCAGTCTATTCGTATTGCCGATCCTCTTGCCTTCTTTGGAACACGGTAGGATTATTTACCATCGTGTTATTTATTAGGATTGAAAAATCTAATTCCAAGTATTCAAGAAGTAATTCTATTTGCTTCGAAAGTTTTTTCGTACCTTTGCAATCGAAGAAGTCGTTCTTTGTTTGCATTGTGAAAAATAACGAAAAAAACAGAGACTCGCTCGTTTCTAAATCGTTACCTGTCAAGAATTTTATTCTTGCAACTTGCTCATTTTCAGCCAAAAAAAAATAATTACTGTGGCTTGCAACGTGCATGGTAATATTCTTCTTAATGCCACAGATGTCTCCTAACTCCTTCAAATAACTATTCATTTTTTGATTGGTCAATACAGGAAGCAAGAGGTTTTTTCCATTGGTTTTGGGATAATCCTTGTACCGATTCAATATCTCTTTTGCTTTGGGTAATATAGGGATGCGGCATCTGTTGTTTGTTTTTGACCGGTCGATAATAATCCATAGTTTGCCTTCAGATTTTTGTTGTAGGTGAATATCGCTAAGTTTTGAAATATCAGCAAAGGAAAGTCCGGTATAGCAGGCAAACACAAAAATATCCCGAACAACAGTCAACCGTTCAATTTCAATTTGTTTTTCTTCAATCCGTTTCAACTCTTCCATGGAAAGAATTTCACGATGCGTTTCATCCAGTCCGACTTTAAATTTTGAATATGGATTCTTATCAATATAGTCCAGAGAAACAGCGAGGTTTAAAACCCGTCTTAGATGTTTGTGGTAATTCCAGGCTGTATTCTGGACGTTGTTGAAATCCTTTTTTATAAAAACATCGAAGGCATCCAGAAATTTGTAGTCGATACTCTGCACCGAAATGTCAGGTCTCCTTAGATTGGTACTAATAAATTCAGCCAATCGTTTTCTTGATGATTTATAATGTTTATAAGTCTCCATCGAATATCCTTTGTTTAGTTTGGCAAGAATGCTATCCAGGTAATAATCAAATACCGCGAGGATTCCCTTTGATTCCTGAATATTTAAAAGTTTTCGCTTGATGGTAGTCACATCAAAATCTTCGTTAGTTGATCGAAGTTGATTAAACGTATCCTGGATTTCGGTTTTGATCCGATCAAGACGTTCGTTGTCCACTCTGGCGCCAATAACTTTATCTTTTATTCGCTGTCTGGAGGCATCCCAATGATTCGTTGACGAATAAATTCCAGTGGCGAGTTCAATCCGATTACCTTGGTAGGTAATTCTAACGCAAACGGATGTTTTACCATCATCGGCTTTTCTACTTTTTCTTAATAAGAAATTAATGACAATTTTCATGATACGACAATTAACAAAATCAAAAATCTGGTCTCGCAGACGATCTAAAATACCTCAATTTGCACTAAATAAAAAGTGCAAAAATGAGTCAAAAAGAGTCAAATAAAATGTTTTGAATCAATTCGTTGCGTGATTTGCCGCGACCAGAAAAAGTGATTTTGAGTTTGGTCTCGATTTTGTCGCTTTTCCTTTGATATTTAAGGGTATTTGATGAAAATTCTCCTAAAAGAAAAAGCGCTTAAATCATTGAATTTAAGCGCTTTTTATACATTTTGATACTTTGATCAGTGCCCAGAACAAGACTCGAACTTGCACACCGTAACCGGCACCAGCCCCTCAAGCTGGCGTGTCTACCAATTTCACCATCTGGGCTCAATTTTGTGTGCGCAAAACTATAAAAAAATATTAAAAATCCATGCTCCTGAGAAAGAATTATTTGACCATCTCCCGTTTTTAGTTTTCAAAAATTAAAGAAAGGCATAACTGTCCGTCATTAGGAGATGTATCTGCTTGAGGAAGGAAAGCCTTCGGGGTCATATTTGCCAGCAAGACTTTTATTATCGTGCTGATTTTGTAGTAAATGAAATTGCATAGTTCGTACATGCGTTCTTTGTTCAGAGTTTTTACCCCACTTTCAAGCAACAGCCTTGTGTGCAGGGATGAAAGCGATGAGTAAATGATGCTCATAGCTATGGTCAGTATAGCCAGCATGCTTTGTAGCCCTTCGAATGTTTTGACCTGGATGTCTTCCAGGTTGTAACATTCTTTAATATGCCGGTGGTACTCTTCAATTTTCCACCTGAAACCGTATGCAGTAAATGCCTCTTTGATTACTTCAACGATGCTTTCTTTTGGGGAACGTGTCAGTAGCCAGCAATAGCCGCCGTTGATCCTTTTGGTGACAACAAGCCAGAGATCATGCACCTTGCCCTTGATCTTATATTGAACCTTTATTGCCCCGCATTGATAGACCAACTGGTACTTCTTGCTCTTCTGTATCCTTGTAGCTGTTAATTTCATGAATAACGGGACTTTTCGGCTGATCTTGTTCACAGCCACTTCTTCGCCTTTGTAAATCAGCTTGGTCGTTTTCTTTAGGCGCAGGTTGAAATTGACTTCATTGGCAATAATGAAATCTCTACAGATGGGGCGGTCCATGCCACGGTCAAATATTTTGGTGACATCTTTATCAATGATGGAGTCTATTTCCCTCATGGCTTCCAAAACCTCTTTGTTCTCGCTTTTTGCGCCATGGTCAAAACTGTAAAGCTTATTGTACAGTGGGGTCATTTCCCGGTCTTTGCCAAAGTGGACAACGTTCATCAGCCAATATCCAAGGCCTACAGATCCTTTGTCTCCATCTTTTACATAGTCCAGACCTTCCATCATTTTGGCGTATTTCTTTTGGATATCAGAGCCATCAAACAGGATGTAGTCTCCATGACAGATTTTGCTTTTTACACTGTTCATATGTCCCCTGAATAACTTCATGAAAAAATCTTTCTTGTTATAATGGTTCCTAAAGCGCTTTGTTGTTTGGCTCAACGAGATCGTATCGCAAATGCCTGTGGCTATTTTATTGACCAATACGGTACCCGACTTTAGTATTCCTGTGGTCATTTCCCGGACACATCTAGCTTCCGGTTTTGTTAATTGACACTCAAGTTTGAGAAAATAGCGACTAATCTTGTTCTGTACCTGTTTTGTTAATACTTTTGACATGAGCTGGTTTTTAAGGTTGTTTGCTTTTGTTTGCACAATAAAAATAACCTTTTTAAACCAGCTTTCCTCATACATAAACATCTTTAAACCCCCGATATGACTGGATTGCAGAACTTCTTCAACCCAATTTTCGGGAGAGGGTCAACTGAGAAAGAATTATTGCAGGTACATGTCGGCCAGGTCGGAAAATGCTTTTCGGTTTGGCCATTGCTGATCCCAGGTGTCATTGGTTATTTTTTCAATCCTGCCTTTAAAATCCTGAACGATCCCTTTTCCCGAAGAAAACCGGATTGCTTCGTCGAATGATTTAAACATACTTGTAAAAAATGTTTCCTGTCTAATTATGTGTTCGCCCGAAAAAGTAAGTGCAATTTCGATGTTGAAATACATGATGTCGGCCAAAAGAGTCGGGTCGGCTTCAAGTGTCATGAGTTTTTTGATCCACTTTTGAGCAACCGATCTTCTCATTTTGGCTTTTCGACCACCTACCGGGTAATATTCTTTACTTATCTGGAATCGACATTGCTCAATCAGTTCGTTTTCGTTTGGGTTAAACGCAAAGTCGTAGTATTCCTTTACAGCTTTAAAGCGTTCATATAAATCAATAATCTGTTCTTCGAGTTGAGCTTTTGTTAGACCTTTCAGGTAATTTTTAAATTCTCGCTTACTCATAGAAACCAATCTATTCGGTTGAATGATATAAAAATAAAAAAAGTTTGTCGGATTATTGGTGATCAAACCAAAATTCCCAACAAACTTTTGATTAGTCGATGGCTATAAATAGCCAGTTTTACTAAGCTATATTTGTAAAAACATTCTGAATATCATCGTCTTCTTCGAGCTTGTCAATCAATTTTTCAATATCAACCAGTTGCTCTTCTGTGAATTCAACTGGTGTTGTTGGAATTCGTTGAAGGTTTGCTTTTGTCACTTCAATTTTCAAATTTTCCAAAGCGTGCGAAAGAGTTCCAAAATTGGTATAATCACCATAAACATAAATTATATCTTCATTTTCTTCAATTTCTTCAAGCCCTGCGTCAATCAGTTCCAGTTCCAGGTCTTCAATGTTCATTCCGTCCTTCTTCATAAATTCGAAAACAGCTTTTCGCGAAAACATGAATTCTAACGAGCCTGTCGGAACCATGATTCCGCCTAACTTATTGAAATACGATTTAACATTGGCAACAGTACGGGTCGGGTTATCGGTTGCTGATTCAGCAAAAATCAAAACTCCATGCGGACCTTTACCTTCGTAATTAATTTCAACAAAAGTTTCAGCGTCTTTGCCTGATGCACGTTTAATTGCCGCATCAATATTGTCTTTCGGCATGTTTTGTGCTTTCGCATTTTGAATGGCTGTGCGAAGCTTGGCATTCATTTCAGGGTCAGGAACTCCTTCTTTGGCCGCAACTGTTATCGCTTTTGCCAGTTTAGGAAATATCCTCGACATTTTATCCCAACGTTTTTCTTTGGCTGCTCTTCGATATTCGAACGCTCTTCCCATATTACTGTTTTTTGGTTACAATTTAATAGTTCGTTTGGCTGCAAAAGTACAAATTGCAATCCTTTTTCCCGAACGAATAGTTAAAATTATTGCATAGTTTTGGTATCTGGCTGGAATATTTAATGTTAACAGTTATAGTAGCCTGTCAGAATGTTCAGTTGGTTGTCGATAAAGTTATTAATTTTACAGGCTAAATAAGAGAAATCGATTATGCGTTTTGAAGAATTTAACCTGAATGATAAAATACTGGATGCCATTTCGTACATGGGGTATGAGAAAGCCTCTGAAATACAAGAACTCACGATACCTGTAATCCTCGAAGGAAAAGACCTGATGGCCTGCGCCCAAACCGGAACAGGCAAAACTGCTGCTTTTATGCTCCCAATCCTTGATCAGCTTTCGAATGAAGAGAATACAGATTTAAGTACACTGGTGATTGTTCCTACCCGCGAATTGGCCATACAGATTAACCAGCAGATACAAGGTTTTTCTTATTTCCTGAATATAAATTCGGTGACTGTTTATGGCGGGCGCGAAGGCGCTGATTGGGATGCCGAATGCCGGGCGTTGACCAGCGGAACCAACATCGTGGTGGCCACTCCGGGTAAATTAATCTCGCACCTGAATTTGGGTTATGTTAAGTTTGATAAAATCAAGCATTTAATTCTGGATGAAGCCGACCGTATGCTTGATATTGGGTTTTACGACGACATTTTGCGCATTTTGAGTTATATTCCTGAAGAACGGCAAACCTTAATGTTTTCGGCTACAATGCCACCAAAAATCAAGGAATTAGCTGACAAAATTCTGAAAAATCCTGTCGAGGTCAGTACTGCTATTTCGAAACCAGCTGAAGGTGTTTTGCAAGCTGCTTACGTGGTTCACGAGAACCAAAAGATTCCGGTAATCAGCAGTTTGATTTCAGGCAAACCTGATTTGGACAGTATCCTGGTTTTTAGCTCGACCAAAAAGAAAGTGTTTGAAATTGTAAGGAGCTTGAAAAAGGCTGGGAATACAGCTGAAGGTATTTCGTCGGATTTGGAACAAAAGGAGAGGGAAGAGGTTTTGATGCGCTTTCGGTCGCGCCGAACACGGATTCTGGTGGCTACCGATGTATTGAGCCGTGGTATCGATATTAAAGATATTAACTTGATTATCAACTTCGATGTGCCTACATCGGCCGAAGACTATGTCCATCGGGTTGGGCGGACAGCTCGTGCCGATAAAACGGGTATAGCCATTAGTCTGATCAACGAGCACGATATGGAGAGGTTCGACCGGATCGAAAAACTCATTGAAATGGAAGTGCTTAAAATACCTGTGCCATCGGAATTGGGCGAAGGCCCTGTTTATAAAGTTCGACCATCCAGGAAAGGTGGCCGTTCGCAGGGAAAGCGTAACTTTTCCTCTGGCCGAAAGCCAAATAAAAGGGGTAACAAGCCTTCGGTTTAAAGCCTTTTTTGCAGCTCATATAAATTTTCTGTTTTTTTCACCGGTTTTTTTCAATTGATACTTGCTTTTGCATTATAAAAATTTATTTTTGCCATACCAAACGGTCGGTTTATGAGCGATTCAAAAGAACATATTGTACTGGTAGCATCGAAACTGTTTCTTCAGAAGAGTTTTAAAGAGGTTACAATGAGTGAGTTGGTAAAGGCGACTGGCTTGTCGAAAGGTGCATTTTACCATTACTTCGAAAGTAAGGAACAACTTTTTCTGGCCGTACTCGACTTTTTCTTTACCAATGTGATGACACACCGGTATGATAAGTATTCGAGAGAATCGTTTTATCAGTTTTATCACGATTATGCCGCCGAAATTCATGATTACGGCAAGAGGTACCTAGAGCGGTTTGAATTCGAAGAGGATGATAGGAATATAACCCAAAACTATTTTATGTTGGCCTTTGATGGCTTGAAACTTTTTCCTGAGTTTAAGGAAAAAATGGTAGTAGGGTTAAAAGAGGAATTGGATATATGGACTGAAGTAATAAGAAATGCACGCGAAAAAGGGGAAATTAAATCGTTGATGACTGACGAACAAATTGCCCGTACGTTTATTAACCTGAGCGATGGGATTGCTATGCACATGATTATCAACGGCTCGACTATTATGGAAATGATACCTCCATTTATGGAACTATGGGATAAACTTTATGAAATGATGAAGGCTTAATTTTTTTTTGTTCTTTAGCAAACCGGTCGTCCGGTTTTATTTTTTGAATTATAACATACCGAATGTTCGGTTTAATTGAAGCAAAGATGATAAGAAAATTTACAGTATTGATTTTGTTTATATTTTGTTTGACAACTGTTCTTTTTTCGCAGGAGGAGGCCGTTGTACGGCTTTCGCTCAAGCAGGCTTGCCAGTTGGGAATTGAGCAAAACGTAAAGGTTCTGAACGCCTTGCTCGAAAACAAGCGTACAAATGCCCAGACTCAGGAAACACGTAGCTGGTTATTGCCTCAGGTTGAGGGTTATAGTACGTTAAACTATTATTATTCAATCCCCAAAATGATTCTCCCCGGCGAGATATTTGGTCAAACCGGGTTGATACCTGTCCAGATCGGGACTAAGTATGATTTCAGTAATGGATTGAAAGCCAGTGTTATATTGTTTAATCAAAGTTATTTTACGTCGGTAAAGCTGGCCAGGCAAATGGAAAACCTAAGCAATCTTTCTGCCCGTGAGCAAAAAGAGGAAGTTGTTTACCAGGTTACTCAAATTTATTATTTATGCCTGACTACAGCCAGGCAAATCGAATACTTTGGTAAAAATCTAGAAAATTCGCGCCGGATGGCCGAAGTCGCCAAACTTCAGAGCGAGAACGGTATTATCCGTAAAATCGATTTTTCAAGGGTTTCGCTGAACGAAAGCAACATCCAAACACAGCTCGATAATCTCGAACAGATTGAGCAACAGCAACAACGTATTTTAAAGTACTTGATTGGAATAACCAACGACTATCGGGTTGTACTAACCGATTCGCTGGAGTACAACGGGCGTACTATACCAACTGCCAGTCTTGATTTTAATAACCGTACAGAAATTTTACTTGTTAATAATCAAATAGATAATGCAACCCTTGCGCGAAAGGCCAACCAGCAGGCTTATTGGCCAACACTTACCGGAATCGGGCAGTATTATTACCAGGGGCAGCGCAACAGCTTCGATTATTTTCAGGGAGGCAACGACAAATTCTTTAAGGTTGGCTTGTTTGGCTTATCGCTCAGTATTCCGGTTTTCGATGGTTTCGAAAAAAGGAGCAAAACCAGGCAATACGACATCCAACTCATGCAAATGAAAAATACACTGAACGACACAAAATCCTATCTGACAAAGGAATATGCCGATACTGCCGGGCAGTACCAAAATAGTCTGAAAGCCATTCAACGGCTGCGCGAAAATATCCGGGTAGCAGAAGAAACGTATCAGGCGAGTTTGCAGGGCTACCGCCAACAGGTAGTTTCACTTTCCGATCTTTTACTTTCAGAAGGCAGTTTAACCGAAGCCCGGCTTTCGTATTGCAACGCGGTGCTGCAACTAAAAAATGCCGAATTGGACATCAAAAAAGCCAATGGAGAATTACTTGATTTTTAAGCATTTAATTTCAACAGATATGAAACGGAGAAGAATATTTTTAACCTCAGCTATTTGCATCGTTATTGTGGCTTTAGCTGTGGTCAGGCTGGTTTCGAACAAGCGAAGCATGGATGATCAGCTTAACCTAATTTCAGAATTCAACACCATGGTTCCGGTAAATACCGATACCGTTAAACAGGCGCAACTCCCTGCCGAATTCCAGGTGAACGGCAATTTTTCGGCTAGTCGCGAGATTTCGGTAATTGCCGAAACCTCTGGAAAAGTGCTTGCTCTTTCGGCAAAAAACGGCGACAGGGTAAAATCGGGACAGGCGCTGGTTTCGGTTGAGAGCGACGTCTATCGCTCGCAATACGAATTGGCAAAGTATAACCTCGATAAAGCGGAAAAAGACTTGCGCCGTTTCGAAGAACTATCGAAAGGCGATGCCGCTACTGCCCAGCAATTTGAGGCTGCCCGTCAGGCTCATGTTAGCGCTCAGTCGGCATTCGTTACTGCCTCGAAACAACTCGATAATACTTCGGTGAAAGCGCCATTTTCAGGAGTTTTGATCAAACAATACATCGAAAAAGGTTCGTTCCTGCAGGCCGGAAGCCCGGTTTTCGATATGGTTGCCATCGATCAAGTAAAACTTGTTGCCAAACTTACTTCCGAAGAACTGGCAAAAATCCAAAAAGGGCAAGCAGTGAAAGTGATCGCCGATGCTTTCGCCGGGATACAATTCGATGGAAAAATAAGCGCCATTGTTGCCAAAGCCGATTTGTCGAAAAGGTACGACGTCGAGATTGAAGTAACGAACCATCGCGACGATGAAATAAAGCCGGGAATGTCGGGGACCGTATTTTTCAGTGGTCAAGGGAACCGGGCTTTGGTAATTCCGCGAAAAGCGCTGACCGGAAGCATTCAAAAGCCGGAAGTCTTTGTGGTTAAAGACGATAGGGTTATCCTAAAACCTATTGGCGTTGAAGTTTTCGACGATAAGACGATTGTTGTAACCGCCGGGCTGAATGTTGGCGATGTGGTGGTGGTTTCGGGCCAGATCAACCTGGTCGATGGCTCAAAAGTTACGCTGAACAAATAACAAAACAGGCCATGAATATTGCAAAAATAGCGGTTAACCGCCCTACGCTGGTCGTAGTTATCTTTACTGTTCTCATTTTTTTGGGGCTGGCAAGTTATAAAAGCCTCAATTATGAGTTGTTCCCCAATTTTTCATCCCCGGTATTTACGGTTGTTACGGCCTATCCGGGGGCTTCTCCTGCCGAGGTTGAAAACAGCGTGACCAAAAAACTGGAAGATGCTGTTACCTCGGTCGAGAACCTGGACAACATCCGGTCGTTCTCGCAGGAAGGGGTGTCGATTATGGTCGTTACACTAAAGCAAAAAGCCAACATCGACGTCGCCATTCAGGATGCACAACGAAGGGTAAACAGCGCGAAAAGCTTGTTGCCTGTTGGAGCTCTGGACCCATCGGTCAGTAAAATTTCGATTACCGACTTGCCTGTATTGAATGTTGGGGCTACCTCGAAATTACCGCCCACCGAATTTTACGATTTCCTCAAATACCGCGTACAACCCGACTTGGCGAGGATAAACGGGGTTGGCGAAATATCGATAATCGGGGGCAACGAACGCGAAATACGAGTAAACCTCGATGCCCGTAAGCTCGAAGCTTGCCGGTTGTCGGCCTTGCAGGTGTTGCAGGCCATTCAGTCGTCGAACCTCGATTTTCCGACCGGAAAAATAAAGAACAACGAGTCGCAACTGGTCATCAGGTTGTCGGCCAAATTCAAAAACCTTCAGGATATTGCCGGTTTAATTGTTGCTGAAGGCGAAAACGGCTCGAAAATTAAGTTGAAAGATGTTGCCGAAGTTTTGGATACCGAGAAGGAAACTACCATGTTGGCCCGGGTGAATGGCAAAAATTCGGTTGGGTTGAGCATTAAACGCCAGTCGGGGGCCAATACGGTCGAAGTTTGCCACCTGATCAGGAATGAGCTGACCCAACTCGAAGAGGCAAACAAGGCTTATAACCTCAAATTCGACGTGCCTTTCGATTCTTCTGTCTTTACCGAAAAGGCCGCCAGTTCGGTGATGCACGATTTGGTATATGCCATTATTCTCGTGGCATTGGTCATGCTTGTGTTCCTTCACGGGTTGCGCAATGCTTTTATCGTGATGATCGCCATCCCAATTTCGCTTGTCGTTTCGTTTCTGGGGATGTACCTGCTCGGTTACACCCTCAATATCATGACCTTGGTGGCCATGTCGCTCGTGATTGGTATTTTGGTTGACGATGCCATCGTGGTGCTCGAAAATATATACAGGCATTTGGAAATGGGCAAGGACCGGGTGCAGGCAACGCTCGATGGCCGGAGCGAAATAAGCTATACCGCCATTTCAATTACATTGGTCGATGTAGTGGTTTTTCTGCCCATTGGTTTGTCGAAAAGTATAATCTCGCCTATCATAAGCCCGTTTGCACTTGTTATTGTCATAACAACTTTGCTGAGTTTGTTGGTCGCTTTTACAGTTGTGCCTTTAATGACTTCGCGCCTTGCTAAACTGCAATACCTTAGTAAAGAGATGCTTTCGGGACGCTTCTTTCTTTGGTTCGAACGACAGGTCGATTTGTTTGCCGGGTTCCTTCATGTCGTTTTGCTGAAGGCGCTTCGGTATAAATTAGTTACGTTCCTGATTGTTTCAGCATTGTTTGTTGGTGCGGTGGCGCTTATCCCGGCAGGTTTTGTCGGTTCGGAGGTGTTTGGTATGGGCGATGCCGGTGAATTTATGATCCAGGTTGAACTCCCCAAAGATGCCACACTGAAAGAAACAAACCTGAAAGTACTTGAAGTAGAACATCTTCTGTTTAAAAAGCCTGAAATAAAGTCGGTATTTACCACTGTTGGTTCGGCCAGTACCGGTATGCTGACCGGAGGGGTTCAAAGCAATGCTTACAAGGCCGAAATTAACGTAAAGTTGGTCGATAAGGAGTTTCGGAACGTGACGGCCCAGATTTTTGCCAATCGGGTTAAAAACGAATTGAACCATACGGTTGCCGGGGTGAAAGTGAGAACCGTAGTAGTTAATCCTTTCTTTGGTGGGACTGACGACAGCCCGATACAGGTAATCGTAAAATCGTCGAACCCCGATTCGTTGCTCCGGTATGGCAGCCTCATCAAAAGGTTGGTCGAAAAAACGCCGGGGACCAACGATGTTACTACGTCGCTCGAAGATGCCAGCAACGAAATTGTGGTCAACCTCGACAAAGAAAAAATGGCCGATTTGGGCTTGTCGCTGGCAACGGTCGGCCCGGTTATGTCAACGGCTTTTAGCGGCAATACCGATGCCAAGTTTAAGGATGGCTCGTACGAATACGATATCAATGTGGTGTTCGACGAGTTTAACCGTCATAGCATAGACGATGTTTCGAACCTCGAATTTGTGAATACTGCCGGCGAATTGGTAAAACTATCGCAGTTTGCTACTATTTCATATCAAACCGGAAGTTCGCGGCTCGAACGGTACGACCGCATTTCGAGCATTTCGGTCGAGGCGCAGGCCCTGGGCCGTTCTGCCGGTGATGTGGGCGATGACATTAAAAACCAGATTGCCCAAATTTCGTTTCCGCCCGAAGTATCGATCAGTTACGACAGCGATATGAAAATGCAGGACGACGCGTTTGGCAGCCTCGGATTCGCTTTGCTTACCGCCATTTTCTTCGTTTACCTGATCATGGTGGCCTTGTACGAATCGTACCTGTACCCGTTTGTCGTGCTGTTTTCAATTCCCCTGGCCATCATCGGGGCCATTTTAGCGCTCGCCCTTACCGGGATCAACCTTAGCTTGTTTACCATTATGGGCATTATTATGCTGGTTGGATTAGTTGCTAAAAACGCCATTTTGGTTGTCGATTTTACCAATCACCTGAAGAAAAACGGTTATGGCGTAAACCGGGCGCTTTTAATGGCTACCCGCATCAGGTTAAGGCCAGTATTGATGACTACCCTGTCGATGATCATTGGCCTACTGCCTATTGCGCTGGCTTCGGGCGCCGCTTCGGAATGGAAAAATGGCATAGGTTGGGTGCTGATAGGCGGTTTGACCAGCTCCATGTTTTTAACCTTGGTGGTCGTTCCGGTGGTGTATTCGTTGATGGAAAGCCTTAAAAATAAAGTTCAGCGATGGATGGCTGTCAAGGCAAACGCATTTAAGTAACGATCCAAGTCATGCTTGCCAGTGGAGCCGGAGCAGGATGGGTGGCTGGGCAATAGCCCAAAGCCCGATTCTGGTGACTACCATTACTTTGGATCGCTTGAAGAAAAGGGGATATGAGGCTTTGCTAACGTATTACCAGAAAGTTGCTCTTCATCTTAATGAACCGTCTCGCCTCAGGCGAGATGGTGAGAGAGGTGCTTCGGTGGGCTTAATGGCTCCCCTTTACCTACTCGACTTGGGTGCAGTATTTTTTAATTATTTTATTAATAATTACTAAGTCTAATTGGTCATACGATTCTATTAGGGCAGCTTTTTCTTCAGAGGTAAAATATTCTATATTGGGAATTCTCAATTTTTTTAAAATTTGGGCTTGGAATCTGGGAAATCCTCCATTCATTCGAATACCAATTTGCGACAACTGCTCTCGTATAAAGTTGGACATTAAAATTGAAGCCAGGATTTTTAATTTGTCAATTGGTTGACCGGTTATGTAGTAAAGGTTATGATGCGGATAAAACTCACCACTGTCAATAAGCAATTTTTTTATCCCCGCTATATCTGGCAGTAATAATTTGGGCTTTGTAACTAATTCTGGTTTTATTTTATCGATTGTTTTAAACCATTTTTCAGGATTAATCTTAGCTGTATGACGTTGTTTTAGTTTATCTTCATGTTGTCCAAAATAATGCTTCAGTTTTGGATATTTTTCTAAGTCACAAAGTTGTCCGTTCTCATACGGGTTAACTACAAATTGTTTTCTCCAGTTTATTTTATCTGACAGCAAATCTTTAGTGGTAATTATTGGCAAAAATCTGGATTTTTCAATTTTATCTTTATGAGACTCATTAATAATGAATACCTTGTCAGCTCCTGTCGCTACTCCAATACCAATTTCAAAACCCTGATCAATGATTCCACTTAAAGCAGAATGATTAATATTATATTTTAAAAAAACATTCTCCCACGAAGAATCTGTCGGATTCTTAATTTTTTGAAATTCGAGAGAATTAAAATTGATTACTTCTGATGATGATTCAAGATAAGATAAGTCCTTTTTTCTTGGACAATTCTCAATTGTTGTAATACATGGATATGCGATAACATTTTCATCAAAAGGCGAAGCATTTTCTATGTTTAAAATCTTTTTAAGGTTATAATTTTGGGATATCTCGTCTCGCAACAATTGTCCATATTGATTGTACAGCCAACGGTTTGAACAGATGAATGAAAGTAATCCGTTTTTGTTTAACAATTGCAATGACTTTTCATAGAACAAGATATAAATATCAGCCCTGTACTTAAAAGTTTTAAATCTTTTTCGATACTCTTTTTTATATTTTTCAGGAATTAATTCATGCCTTATGTACGGCGGATTTCCGACAATGCAATCGAAATATTCATAAAAATAGTGTGTAAGAAAATCTGTATTTATTATTTCATCACCTTCATGAATTTGATAATCAATGTTGTTTTTTGCCAGAAAATGATTTATCCTGACAATTAAATGAGAATAACTTTGTGAATCAACTTCTACAAACCTTACATTTTTTTTTAATGCCGTGATAAAATCGAACTGATAAATTATAGAAGAATTATATAGTCTTTCAATTATTTCTAAAGCAAAAGAACCATTACCTGCCGCCGGTTCTAAAATTCTGGTATTACGCAAATTTTTATCGTGACAATAACCAACTTCATCCAAAATGAAGCTCACGGCATTTGAATTTGTAAAAACTACACCGTGATTTCTACCTGTCTTTCTCTTTATTTTATCACTTACTAAATTCATTAATTTGTCCGGTTAAGTGACCAATAAATGATGAGATAAATGAATCAATAGAAATGCTTTCTTCTATTTTCCCATAAGAATAATCGTCCTGAGACCAAAGTAATCCACATTGGCTGTAATACCTTTCCAACATAAGTTTTTGACACAGAATTTTATACCTCTTTCTCGACAATTAAGAAGTAACCAAGCCATGGCGCTGATTGATTGGGAAATGCCTTTTCCCGGAAAGCTGTCCATAAATCAACTGCACTTCCGAGTGCTTCTTCTGTGCGATTATTGAAATTATTACCGAAAGAACCTACTTGTGATTTGAGTTCGATTACTGAAATTAGCTTCTTATTTGGCGAGATGATCAGTAAATCCCAGTCTTTGGTCGGTCTAAAGAAACCAGGAATATTGTTGCCTTTTAAAAATATGCATCCTTCTGGAACGCCTGTGTCAATTGCGACCTGACGAAATAAATTTAGAAAACCGTTTAATTGTTTTCCTCCGGTTACGGCGCCCCTGTTTCCTGAGTCTTGAATATTTCGGGAACTCTGACTTGTTAACTGATTATTCCGTGTTTGCCAAAAGAATTTGATAGCATTGTCAATTAAATTCCTATATTTTTCTATATCCATGTCGTCAGTTTCTTTATTAGAACAAAGATACTAAAATAGCTACACTGCCTTTCGTTAATATTGCACCATCAGGTAGCTTACACCCCCAAAAGCACCCCGCTCCTCCGGATATGTTACGATCTTCGCAGCCGCTGGAGCTGATTTGGATCCGGTTCAAGTGCTCAGACAAATAAATAATGTGTTTGTAAACAAGCCTTGAAAAGACATCTATCCATTCTTGACTCATATCCCGATGAACGAGGGATAATCGCTTGGTTTTGCTGACTGTTCTATTTTATTTTTATGAATATCCGGCAACATGCCTAAATGAATTAAGCGTTGGGGCTTTGCCCCAATACCCCAATTACTTTTTTGTCTTGACTGGTTCTACCAACTCACCAGCCAACAAAAAAGTAATCAAAAAAGGTCAAGGCTTAGGCCGGCTACGCTTCGTTCAGCACCAGGTAATCAAAAGGATATTCAATTAGTTTTTATCTTACTAATTTATTTCCTCTGATTCAATTTTACTAATCACTTTATCAATTTTTTTAAGTAAACCAGGAACTCTATCAACCGCCCACCCATGATAAATATCTCGAATCAATATTAATGTTTGATGAACTTGCTTTTGATCTCTTGATACTCTATCAAATATGATTTTCGCAACTTCGTCTTCAACTTTAACTATTCTTCCTTGATCTTCATATAATTTGGTTATAGCTGAAATAGTCTCGATATCAATTTTTCCCATAATATTATTATTCTTTGCTACTGTCCATGCTTCCATATCTAAGTATCGGTATAATACTCCTTGTGGTGCAATAACATTCAAATGAAATTCGTCGTTATTAACAATTTTAGCTTGCAAATCCTTCTTTTGCAAAATGGAATCTATTTTATTTAGTACCTGTATATTGTAAACTTGCATTTCCTCAATGGCTTTTCTATTGTGCTTTAATTCTAAAACAATATTTTTTAATAAAACCTTTGTATTGGCTCTTTCATGAAGTTTACTTATATACTCTGTAACAAAAAGAGCTAACAAAACACTAAAAATTATCAAAAAGGACTCTCCTAAATACTCTTTCCAATCTCTGATAGAGTATACATAGTTTTTATCTTTTTTAGGATTTTTATAATTTAGAGAATCCATTTTTTGATCAACAGTTTCTACCGTGTCAGAGGCTTTTTTTTGTTTTATTTTCTTTGTTTTCATATATTACATAAATTTAAAGAGTGTCATTTTTTAGTTGCCTAACCGGGTAGCTTACTTCCCCCAAAAACCTTACATTCAACTTTCACTGCACACGGCTCAGGCACTTTTAAGGCTCGCCCGGCGAAGGGTAACCCGGCTGTTGTTACTATTTATTCGACATAAACACAGGGAAATCGCTTTTAAAAGTTTCAACAGGAAAGCGACTTGAGCTTGTGTGCCGTCAGGCACAAAATGTGGGTAGAATGAGAATCCGTTAGGTATTTCGTCCCGTACGGGACGAGATTCAAACCCGGCTATATTGTTCTACCCACATCAAATGCCTAACGGCATTTCTAAAATGCGATTTCCCTGGACATAAACATAGTAATTTGTTTGCATTCTTTGGCTAAATTAGCCCTCCAATTTGTTCTGTTACAGAAATGTTCGTCAAATTCGGGCAGGAAGGGGTTTGCTTCGGCCTTCACTTTTACATAATGCCGGATGGGAACATTGGCGCTAGTGTTCGCTATTCTTTTATCATATCCCGATGAGCGAGGGTTTAGAGGTGAAACTCCCCTCTACCTGCTCGACTGTGCCCCAGTTGTTCTTTTTTGTTAAATATTCATATCAGCACAAAACTAATTGAAATAAAATACTCAATAGTAATTGCCTGTCCATCTTTTTTCGCTGGGAACCAATTCTTATCAAGAATTTTCGTTACTCTTAATGCTTCTGCATCTAAATCTTTATACACACCTTTCATTACTTTAAAATCACATGCACTTCCATCTTTGTCGACTATAAATGAAATCAATACTCGTCCTGAAATACCATTTTCCTGTGCTCTAGTTGGGTATCTCAAACTACTGGAGATTAATTGAAAAGGATTTTCTTTCCCAATAATTAACGGAGGACTATCAATATCACTTACTATCCAAATTTTATCAATTAGAATGGGGAATTTATTTGGTGTCTCATACCAGTTATATTCCACCACATCATATTTTGAATAATCAAATTTGTATCTTATTCTACATTGGTCTTCAAAAATAGTCCATAGTCTATTGGGTTTATCATCAGCATAGTAACTAGTCGATGTAGTATCAATGCCATTTGAAGCATAGAAAACCCAGATGCTGTCTTTTTTGTTTTTTGAATAATATCCTCTAATTGCTATGCTATTGTCATCACTTCGCTTTTCATATAATCCTTGCCTTATATTTTCATCACTCTTTAAAACAAAATATTTTTCTGTCGTATTTGGATTCTTAACCTGTTTAGCAATCAACTCAATATCTTGCGAAAATGTTTGTATTACTCGTCCAAGAATTAAAACAAGAATTAATGCTAATCTCATGGCTTAATATATTTGATATGTGTTATTGGTAGATTCCGTGTCGAACAGCAAAACTCTCTCAAAAAGCGAGAACCTGTCAAACATGCTGTTATTGGCTTATTGTATTCAGACTATCTGTTTCTCGTTTCAAAGCGCAACTACAATTGGCCAACCGGGTAGCTTATGCCCCCAAAAACCTTACATTCAACTTTCACCGCACACGGCTCAGGCACTTTTAAGGCTCGCCCGGCGAAGGGTAACCCGGCTGTTGTTACTTCAAAAACTAGAAATCGGTCGCTAAGTGCATACTTCGACAAGCTCTGTAACCTTAGCCCCAATCCCGGCAGGTGCGGTGTATCGAGCTTGTCGAGATATAGTTCAATCTCACCTTAGGCGAGACTGGGCGTTGCACGCCGCTCAGAGTCCTATTTATTAACGCCTGGGTTTTATTTTTCATAATTTGTTCCAATCTTTTTTTCTTCGCACTGCAATTTCTGTCATTGATGGATTTTGAAATAGTCTAAAGAAGTCGTCAAAATATGGTAACATTCTTATCTGAGAAGAACAGTCGATCAAAATGCCAATAATATAATCTATGATTTTATAGAGGTACAAGACAGAATATCCCTGAATTTGATCCGCAAATTTACCTTCAATAACATATTCGGTTCCAGTTATAATTGCTTTGTCACTCTCGTCACGCAAACTGAAAATCGCATTACTATTTAATGATTCGATGATTGCTAATTCCAGAGGGCTGAGTCTAATTTTGCAATGTTTTGATTTGATGTAAGTCTGTATTTTATGCCATTCATGCAATGGGTCTGCCCCTTTATTTTTTCCACTTAAAGTGTCAAGATTATAATACCGACTGCCGTTTGCAAAGTCTGACATGAATTGTATGATGGGCAGATATAATTTGTCTGATTGTAAAAAATTATCGTTTGGCTTTAACTCACTCGTAACTTTAAGAAAAAGTTCTTCCAAATTGTGTCCATACGATTTTAATTCGCTATTCTGAGGAAGTTTATCTTTCTGTACGAGATGATTTACAATTATTGTTAGTTTTAAAATTCTTTCTATTCCAATACTTAAAAGAAAGAAGGACTGATAGTAAAGTTTTTTGTTGCCAAAATTTGCCTTTCTCAAAGCAGTGAGTCCTTGTTCTATACTTGTCGCTGCAAGTCCGGTTTCTTTTATTAAAAGAATAACCTCTTTACTATTTATGTCTGTTAGTTCTTTCATTTGCCATATTCTTAGCATTTTCTCAACCTTGGCGTTAACATCTGTATATCCACAGAGTTGTGGATATATTTGCATTAGCCCGAGTGGGCTGTATCCGTTAAAACGCTGATTGTGTGAAATGTATCTAATTTGTGTTTCATTGTCGGTAGTAATTAGGTTGAGTTTAAAAATGAATCGCTTTGAATTGAAAATCAGCCTCAAGCTTCGTAATCAAATTTATGATATTCACTTTAAAAATCAAATATATCCAACTGATTTTGTGCCCGATCTAAACCTTTTTTAGTAACCGGCGCGTAAACCCGGTTGTCAGCATTTTCAGTGCATAACAAAACCATGCACCGGAGTTCCAGCAATTACGGATAAACCTGTATGACGGATCAGGAAATAGAAAAAGAAAAAAGCACAAAACAGGGATAAAAATCCATGAGAAGTAAAAAGCAGGAATACCAGAAATCCGTGATAAAAGAACAGGAAAAAGAAATATCAAAGAAGAAAAAAAAGGAATATTAAAATAAGGTGAAATACAAACCAGGAATAAATCATAAGTTTGTATCCACTTCAACAAACAAGTAAAAATCCTGTCAAGTTATTTTAGGGAAAGTCAACTTTTGAGTGTCAGGAGCTTACTTTCGAATGTCAGGAGCCTACTATCGAATGTCAGATGCTTACTATCGAGTGTCAGATGCTTACTTTCGAGTGTCAGGAGCTTACTTTCGAATGTCAGGAGCTTACTATCGAATGTCAGGAGCTTACTATCGAGTGTCAGGAGCTTACTATCGAATGCCAGATGCCTGTTCTCTAATGTCATGTGTCTGTTCACTGATGTCAGGAGCTTACTATCGAATGCCAGATACTTACTATCGAGTTCCAGATGCTTACTATCGAATGCCAGGAGCTTACTATCGGTCTTAGGCGGTTTTGCGGGATCTTAAGACGATTCCGCACAGTCTTAAGACGGTTCCGCGTACTACTAAGACGACTTCGCACGCTTTTAAGATGGTTTTGCAAACTACCTGCCTGAGAGAGTGTCCAATAAACTACCTTATTCGCCTTAAAACGTAATGAAGAAATCGAAATACATTTACGTTAGGTTTGTTGTTGGCCGGTAAACAGAAAACGATAACTTTGCTCAAACTGAATAGATTAAAATGTTTTCTTTTTTCAAAAATATCGACAATAAAAATCATAAGCCAACTTTTGGCGTACTTAAGGTATTGAAATATATTGGTCCTGGCTTGTTGGTAACAGTAGGTTTTATCGATCCCGGAAACTGGGCGTCGAATATTGCTGCCGGCGCCGATTTCGGGTTTACATTGCTTTGGATGGTTACCCTGTCAACCATTATGCTCATTATTCTTCAGCATAACGTTGCCCATCTTGGAATAGCTACCGGATTGTGTCTTTCTGAAGCTGCCACACAATACACTCCTACCTGGGTCTCCCGATCTATCCTTGGAACAGCTATGTTGGCATCTGTTTCAACCTCTCTTGCCGAAATATTAGGAGGGTCAATTGCTTTGGATATGTTGTTTGGAATCCCGATTCCTGCCGGCGCCATTATGATCGTAGCTTTTGTAGGAATAATGCTGATTACCAATTCGTATGCTTTTATCGAGAAAATTATTATAGCCTTTGTTTCAATTATTGGTCTTTCATTTTTATACGAACTGAGCCTTGTGAAAATTGATTGGGTGCAAGCCGGAATTGCCTGGGTAAAACCTTCCATTCCCGAAGGGGCTATTATGATTGTAATGAGTGTTCTCGGCGCTGTTGTTATGCCTCATAACCTGTTCCTGCATTCAGAAGTTATTCAGAGCAGGCAATGGAATCTCGAAAACGACGAAGTAATTAAGCGGCAACTCGACTATGAATTTGTCGACACTTTGGTTTCCATGCTTATTGGCTGGGCAATAAACAGTGCAATGATTATTTTGGCTGCTTCTACTTTTCATACCCAGGGAGTTCGAGTCGGAGAGTTACAACAGGCCCAATCGATGCTGGGGCCGCTTTTAGGCAACCATGCCGGAGTTGTTTTTGCTATTGCCCTGCTGTTTGCCGGCATTGCCAGTTCAATAACATCGGGAATGGCCGGTGGAAGTATTTTTGCCGGACTGTTTGGCGAACCTTTCGATGTGAAAGACAACCATAGCCGTATAGGAATCGCTATTTCGCTTTTCCTGGCTTTAATTCTGATTTTTATTATTGGCAACCCTTTTAAGGCTTTGATTATTTCGCAAATGGTTTTGAGTGTTCAGCTACCGTTTACCATATTTCTTCAGATATACCTAACTTCATCAAAAAAGGTCATGGGAAAGTATGCCAACTCAAAATACACAACTATTTTAATGCTTATTATTGGGTTGATTGTTTCTTTCTTAAATGTTCTGCTTTTCATTAGTTTTTTCTGAAAGTAAATTTTGAGAAGAATCGTGCCTTCAATCTTTTTGCTAATGTCTCTTTTTACTCCTGTTTCTGAAGAGAAATCACTGTTGTCCGGTAAAACTGGAGTATTACAAGATGTCGCAACTACGTTGCTCAATACTTCAAAACAATATCACTGTGCTGCAAAGATTTAGCAACTATGTTGCTGAGGAGTTGACAGCGTAGCTGTTTAATCTTTGTAGAAAATAGGCGTGATGAAAATGTAAGCCACGTAGTGGCGTAATCTTCTGGAATGCCTTTAAATTTATTAGATTACGCATAACTATGTGAATTTTAACCGGACAACGGTGAAGAGAAACAGTAAAAAAACAACCGTTTTTTCATTGTTAAAATTGTTAATAACTCTGGAAATGATATGTTTATACTTCTGGCGATGTTTTGTTGATGCGCTTTTCGTGCTTGTTTTAATAATGAACAATTGTTGATAACCTTAAGTGATTTGTGGTGGATTTAAATCGGTCAAAAACATTGACTTGTAGTGCTTTTGTGTTATATCTTTACTACATCAGACGAGCGATAAAGGGCAGTTCTGAACGAATGAAAAAGGGAAGAGTTCTTAATTGAAGTTGGACCTGATTAGCCGGATCTTCGGATCCGTATTCGCGAAGAGCCGAAGCTAAATCAGAAAGTTTACTTTCAGGATTTATCAGCAGGCAGGAACCGTCAAAAAGTTCATTGTTAAGTTGAATCGGGTAGGAGTAAGATTGGAAGGAACCGCAAGGTTCTGGAAAATTGGCCGGGGTGGAAGAAATCTTCGGATGGTCGGAAACCTTTCATCAGGAAAATGGTCGAAAGACAATAATCCGATGACTGACCTGAGTGCTTCGTCAGCAAAGGTCGAATCGAAAGAAACGATAGAGCTGACATCCTGAAGGGGAAGTTGTAATAGGCCAACCTGAAGGAATTGGGCTGGAAGTAAAAGCTGAAAAGCCGGAACTGAAAGCCAGCCGTAATAACCGTAGTCTGGGCACCAAGGTAAGCATTAAGTTGCAAACCAAAAGTGAATGGGAACTTTCCTCCAAGGGATCGTTCCCATTCGTGTTTGTGTACCTATTGGCAGCAAAACAGTTGAATATCTCCGGATTCGAAATCTTTCGGTATACTAATATATCCGTTTTTGCCAGCTTTTATCTTTTTGCCATTGATTATTGCATATTTAACCTCTTTTGAACCATTTATTTCAATATTGATCCTTCCTGAACGGTACCTGAGATTTGCTTTTAAGGGCGAGCTTGTTTGGTAAAGTGCAGGCTTTATTATCATTTGATCGCCAATAAACTTTATTCCTAATAAATGATGGACTATAAAATACGAAACTTCGGCAGTAGTCCATGGAAGTAATCCGCTACAACATTCCTGCGATTTTATAAGTGGTATTTCCTCCAGCCATGCCCCGGTTCGTCCTCCGGCATTGTTGTAAAGCCACTGAAGCGAGCGGCGGCTCATATCAAATTGCCCGGCTTCGTGTTGGGCTCTCATTATAAACGTTGTCGCAAATGTCCATGGACCGGGTTGATCGCCTTGCGAGCTGGTGTTGTACCTGTCGTATCCACCAAACGACCATCGCCGGTTCCAAAGCTTTTCCAGTTCTTTTAATGTATTTGTGGCTAACTCCGATTTAGCATCAATGAGTTGCAGTGCAATTGGCAAAGCCAGGGTTGCATCAGGCATTAATCGGCTTAAACTTTCAACTTTTGCCGGGGCTCCTGGTTTCCAACCTTTAAACTTTATGGTGTCAACAATGTCGCCATTTATGTTTCGCCTTTTAACCAAATGGTTATTGTCAACTAATTTACGGCTGGCATTGGTCAATATCGAATTCAGAATTTTATCAGCCTCAGTTCTCCAAAAAGCAGCTTTTTCCTGAGCATTCAGGTATTTGGCCAAATCTGCGGCATCTCGTAACCCTTGTATAAGCCATGTTTGGTAAGCCAGTTCATAACCATCATCAAAGGTGCGTTCCCAAAACTCACGTCGGTTATGAACCATGCCGGTCGAATCGCGGAAAATTGGTTGCAAAGGGCGTTCAATCATTGCAACAATCTTCTTGTTAAACTCCAACAGCAGTGATGTATCAGCTGTCCAATCTACATAGCTTTTCATTACATGCATAAATTCACCCATCTGATCGAATTGTTCCAGATCTGGATTGACGTATTGGTCTGAAATCATGGTTGTTCCATTGTCGGTGATCATGTTTTTCAGGATATTCAAAAGGATTGCTCTTGCCAATTCGAACTCGCCGGCATGAATTACGCCCAATGCGGTATTTGAGGCATCGCGAACCCATTGATTGCCGTACTCGAAGATGCCTGCATCCATTTTGCCTTCATCCGAAATGTATCCGGGTAAAATAAACCTGCTTACATCGAATAAATTCTTTACCAGCTCATCAGATGTTGCGATACTGTTTGAGTTTTGCCATTTTCGGGCCGTGGCTTTTGTTTCTTCTGAAATATGATTTTCGACCGACAATGTTTTGTTGTAAAGTGCAACAGCTGAAGTTCCAGGTATTTCAACGAACAGGTATGATTCAATCTTTTTTTGTTCTCCTGGCTTTAAAACAATAGGCCCTATTTCAATGCTCTCTTTACCTGATGGTAAATGAATTGGATAATCACCTTTCACTGTTAATGCAATGGAAGCGCCTTTTTTCTCCTGAACGAGTGTGTTGTTTTTGGCCAGTATGGCTGGTTCGTCAACAGCCAGCTTTAACCAAACAGAGTCTCTTGTCACTAAATCAGCCGATTCAACTACAATAGTCCGTTTAAAAATGCCGTTGGTCGAAATCGGAGAGATAATTTCCTTGACTTTTATTCCACTGGCCCACCAGACGGCTTCTACCGAAGGAATGTCGTTTTCGGCAACCCAGTTTGTACATGTGTTTTGTCCCAGGGCCGTAAACGAAAAGTTCTTCATTTTCACTTCCAATGTTGATGAATAGAATCCATTTTTATCATTGTAGTTGAAAGCATTGGCTTTTCTTTCGGTTTGTTTGGGAACCTGGGCATCAAAAAGCATAAAGCTAAATGCCGGGCCTATATTTGCTTTGTCTGCCTGGATGATCATTTTTGCACGTCCACTGCGTAAAATATAATAGTCTCTTCCAAATAAATAACTTTGATTGACAAGTTGTTGCGTTAATCCATTTGTGAAAAAAGAAGTGAAAAATAATACTAGTAGAAGTTTTGACATGCTTTTTCTGGTTTGTTTTCGTTGAAAGGTTATTTTATTGCGATAAATTTACATAAATATGATTGTCGAAGTTCTTTAGTCTTGGTATTTTGAAAGTTTTTACGATTTTTTGAATGCTACCAACACATTGTTTAACTGAAAATAGTTTTACTTTGTAGGCTTATATTGCATTTTGAATGACAGAATTTGACCAGTTGTTTCGGAAATACCACAAACGTCTTTTACTGTATACCTTAAAATTTGTTGACAGTGAGAGCGATGCTCTCGATATTGTTCAGAACGTTTTTGTGGCTGTCTGGGAGAATGGAAAATTTAAGCAAAATGATGATATTGTTCGGGCTTATTTGTTCAATTCGGTTCGTAACAGTTGCCTTAATTACATAAAACACCAAAAAGTTGTTCGTAAGTTTGAAAGTGAAACTTCTCTTATTCTTAAAGAAATTGAAACTGTTCATTTTCAGTCAGGCGAAAAATCGTTAATTGAAACAGAGAACCTACAACAAATAAATGATGCAATAAATTCGTTACCTGATATTTACAAGGAAGTTATTGTTTTAAGTCGTTTCGAAGGATTGAAGAATAGCGAAATTGCCCAAAAACTTCATCTGCCGATACGCACAATAGAAACCCGTGTTTTTCGTGCTTTATCTTCGCTAAAAGAAAAAATATCTCAAAAGTCATTTTTTATTTTGCTGTATATGAGCCGATAGCAATTAAATTCAAAAATATTTCAAAAACTTGAATTTTCCTGACGTAGTTTATGTGGGTTAGTTGTGTTATATCTGACTAAACAAAAACTCTGCATGAAAGTCAACGAAAATACAGAACAACTCATTTCACGCTACCTGAATGGAGAATGTACCACAGAAGAGCAAAAGGAACTGATAGCATGGATTGAGAAATCACCTTCAAACAAAAAAGATTTCCTCGAAATTAAAGATACCTGGGATTCACTGGGCAATACGCGCGATAATTCGGATGAACAGCTTGTACTTTTCTATAAAAATAAATATGCAAAAGCCAAAACGTCGAAAACTTTATGGATTAGTTCGTTAACGGCAATTGCAGCTGTTATGATTATTGGGTTGCTCGTTTCTACACTTATTCCCTCACAATCGAACCCGAAACAAATTGGGAATATGCAGGTATTTTCGGTTCCACTGGGATCACGCTCCAAAGTTGTTTTGGCCGATGGATCAATTGTTAACCTGAACTCAGGTAGCGAACTTCAATTTCCATCTACTTTCTCATCAGATAACCGGGTTGTTAGTCTAACCGGTGAGGCTTTTTTTAATGTGACGACTGATAAGCAGCACCCTTTCATTGTTAAAACCAAAGATTTTGATGTTAGGGTAACAGGTACCAAATTTAATGTTTGTTCGTACAACGATAACTCTTATTCAACAACAACGCTTGCCGAAGGTATTATCGACCTGAAACTAAATAATAACTTGGAACTTGTTAAGGTTGATCCGGGAATAAAGTTTCAGCTCAATAGAAAGAGTAATGAACATTTGTTGGTTCAAGCCGATATCGAGTCGGAAATTGCCTGGAAAGATGATCAGTTTATCTTTAAAAATATTCCCTTCCCGGAGCTAGCCAAACGGCTTGAGCGTTGGTATGATGTTAAATTAGACTATACGGATAAACGGTTACAGAACTATAATTTTACCGGGAAATTTAGGAATCAGGAAACAATATGGCAGGTGTTGGACGCCTTAAAGCTAACATCGCCAATTGATTACACTAAGAAAACGTTCAGGGAATTTACGATCACATATAAACCAATAAGCATGAAATAGCCATCTCGCCTATGGCGAGACAAACCGAAAATGAACAAATGGCTATTCCATTTCGTTGTGACATTCAAAAAATAAAAAATGCTAATACGCAGATTATAAGACGATAAACAAAAATTTATACGAAATAAAAAGAAGAAGACGAACCGTCGCCACAACTATTCGTCTTCCCGAAGCAATCAATAAAAATTAATTGTTTAAACAGTTCAAATCTATGAAAAAAAAATGGAATCACCCGGGGTGGCGATCAGTTATTGATGTTCCCCTAATTGTGAGAATTATGAAGCTAATAACCTTATTTCTTTTTGCGGCAATTATGCATGTTGCGGCAGCAACCTACTCTCAAAACACCAAGCTTAAAATTGTAGGACAGAACCTGAGTATCGGTGAAGTACTCGATCGTATTGAAAGTCAGTCTGATTACTCATTTTTTTTCAACGCGAAGCAGATTGATTTATCAAAGAAAATTAACATCGTTGCTGAAAATCAGTTGGTAAATAAAATTCTCGATGAAATTTTGTCTGGTACTGGCTTGACTTATACAATAAACAATAAGTTAATCATTATTCATTCGCCGGAAGAATCGGGCAATTACTCAACAATTCAGCAGACGAGCAAAGTAAGTGGTAAAGTTACTGATTCTGCCGGTGCACCTTTACCCGGCGTTACAGTTGTTTTGAAAGGTACAACTAATGGAGCTATAACCAGTTCCGATGGTACTTATTCTATTCAAAATGTGTCTGGTAACGGAACACTGATTTTTTCGTTTGTTGGAATGAAAACCGAACAAATTTTAATTGGTAACCGAAATGTTATTAATGTGACTTTGACAGAAGAATCAATAGGTTTGGACGAAGTTGTAGCTGTTGGTTATGGGGTCCAGAAAAAAAGTGATATTACTGGCGCCTTGGTAAGTATTTCTGCTGAAGTTTTAAAAGAAAGGCCTGTGCAAAATGCAGTTGACGCTATGCAGGGAAAAGCAGCTGGTGTTGATATTGTATCAAACGTTAGGCCTGGAGCGGTTTCCTCGGTTTCGATCAGAGGTACGCGATCGATTACTGCATCGAACGATCCACTTTATGTTGTAGATGGAATTATCTTAATGGGTAGTTTGAATGATATAAACCCTAACGATATCTCGTCGGTTGAAGTATTGAAAGATGCTTCTGCCACAGCTATTTATGGATCTCGTGGTGCGAATGGTGTAATTTTGATTACAACAAAACAAGGTAAAAGAGGAAGAATTGATATTAATTATGATGGTAATGTTACTTTAACAGCTATCCATTCATTAACCGACTGGGCCAGTGCTGGCGAAGCTTTAGACCGTTATCGTCAGGCATACATTAATGCAGGCGCTTATAAGGCCGGTTCTGTGGCTTATACCGAACCTACATTAGCTGCCGACCTTGCCATGTTTGCAACTACAAGTGACGCTGCAACTATTGCCGCTATTAACAAAGGTTATGAAGGTGGAACTTACGATTCGAGTAAAATTCCTACAACCGACTGGGTTGATTTGCTTACCAAGAATGGCGTTTCACAAAACCATCTGCTTTCGTTGAGTTCGGGTAACGATATTTCGAGACTGTATATGTCGTTTGGTTTTCTTGATAATAATGCAAATCAAAAAAATCAGGGGTATACCCGTTATACAATAAAAATGAATGGTGAAATTACACCTGTTAAATGGATTACTGTAGGCTCAACCTTGAATATCTCGAAAAACGAACAGCAATACGGAACTATTAACCGTTCAGGTAGTTCGACCGGGGCAAAAGACTTATATGGTGTTGCCCTTGAGCAATTGGTTATGGGACAGCCCTACGACGAAAGTGGTAATTACATACTTTATCCAGGTGGAAACAAAACAACACCTATTTATAATCCATTGATTGATATAGACAACTCGGCTGATACCCGAAAAAATACGAACATTCAGGCCAATGCTTTTGGCGAGATTCACTTCACTTCCTGGTTAAAATATCGTGTCAATTTTGGTGCAGGTTTAAATAGGTATACCCGGGGTACATGGCAAAGTTCCCAATCAACATTGCGGCGTACAACATCTGGTGCCGGATCTGCTGCTTCCTATCAGGTTTCTGATAACTTCCAGTATATGATTGAAAACCTGTTGTATTTTGATAAAACATTTGGTGTTCATACAATTGGCGCAACTTTGATGCAATCAAATCAGTCGACAAAAACTGAAGGTTCCAATATTTCGGCATCAAAGATTTTTACAGATGCTTCCAAATGGTATGATTTATCTTCAAATTTAAATGGGAAGGCTGATAGTTACAGTACCAGTTATACTTCGCAACAAATGGTTTCGTTCATGGGCCGTTTAAATTATTCTTATAAAGATACATATTTGCTCACTGCTACTGGCAGGTATGATGCCTCATCTGTGCTTGCAGATGGACATAAATGGGCGTTCTTCCCATCAATGGCCCTTGCATGGAAAATGCATGAAGAGAATTTCCTAAAACCGGTTGAATGGTTGAATAGCTTAAAATTACGTGTAGGATATGGAGAAACGGGTAATGCATCAGTTAGTCCGTATTCAACAACCGGCCCATTATCCCGATATAATTATGTATTTGGCACCCAGGCAGCTATTAGCTTCCTGCCATATAATATGCAAAACCCAAATCTAACCTGGGAACGTACAGCCCAGACAAACGTGGGAATCGATTTTGCTGTTCTTAAAAACAGAATAACAGGAACTATTGAATTATATGAATCAAATACATCGGGATTATTACTCGACCGGAATATCCCTTCATTTACCGGTTATCCTTACATTACCGATAATATTGGTAAAATGAACAATAAAGGTATTGAAATAACCTTGACTACACGAAACATAGAAAAGAAAGACTTTAGCTGGACAACCGACTGGAGTTGGTCAAAGAATAAGGAAAAAATTGTTGAACTAGTCAATGGTAAGGAAGACATGACAGGTAATGGCTGGTATATTGGCTACCCGGTAAAGGTTTACCGCACGTATGAGGTAGGTGGATTATGGCAAAATACACCTGAAGATCTTGCCGAAATTAATCTGTGGAAGGCAAATGGATACAAATTTGCTCCAGGTCAATATAAACCGATTGAACAAGGAACACCCGATCATAAATTGACAGATAGCGATAAAGTAATAAGAGGTACTGATCGGCCAAAATGGGTTGGGGGTATGACCAATACATTGACTTATAAAGATTTTGTTTTTAGTTTCTTCATTTATGCACGTATAGGACAGAAGTATTTCTCTTCACTAATTCCTGGAGGTTATACCGGTGGTAATTATATCGGTTATGTTCGCAAAGCAGGCCTCGATGAATTTTGGTCAGAAAGTAATACGAATGCAAAATATCCAAGGTTAACTTCCAACTCTTCAAATGAATCTACTGCTGATATCACAAGGGCAACTTATATAAACAACGGCTCTTTTGTTACTGTAAGGAACATTTCTCTTTCTTATAATTTACCAGGAAAATTACTTTCAAAGGTTAGTATTAGAAGATTGCAAGTTTATGGTCAGGTGTTGAATCCATTTATTTTTGGTGGTGATGTGGTTAAGGCCGGGCTCAATCCAGATGATACCAATAGCTGGAATGATGTTAACTCAGTGGGTGACCCTACTGGTGGTACCAACAATAATACAATGATTTACAGAAGTTATGTTCTTGGACTTCGGGTTGGTTTCTAATTTTAACCTTAAAACTATTTGAAATTATGAAAAAATATATTGCTATAATAAGTTTAATAATCTTTTCACTTTCATCGTGTAAAGATTATCTTCAGGAAGAAGTTGTTACTACCCTTACGCAGGACTATTACAAAACAACCGAAGGTCTTGAGTCGTTAACAAAAGGGTGCTATAAGATTTTGCGATATAAAGGCGATTATAACCAGGGCGAATACTTATTTGGATCAGGTAGTGATGTGGAAGTCTTTTGCTGGTCGTTGGCAGATCGTATTGTGAATGGTTCTTATGCTGCCGATGCCTGGGGCTCGGATGTTTCATCAACTTCAGGTTCCAGAATTACTCCGTTTGTTGCGAATCTGGTCGGTTCGGTAACAACTTCGGTTAAGTATACCGAAGGTTGCTATCCTTCGATTGGCGCTTGTAATGTATTCCTGAAATATTACAACGCCTTATCTGACAAAGACAAAGAAAGCTTGTTGGCTAGAAAGGGGGAAATTCTTTTTCTTAGGGCTTTCTCTTATTATCTCATAACCAATGTTGTAGGTGCAGCTCCTCTTATTACAGAGCCAGCTGAAGGAATGCCCGATAATTTCTATTATCAAAAAGCCAGCCTGGAAAAGATATATAAATTATTGATTGGCGATTTAAGAAAAGCTGTTGATATTCTTCCGGCCACAACCACAGAATTGGGACGTATTACCAAACCTGCTGCTGCACATTTTCTTGCAAAATTGTACTTGCACCGTGCTCAGGCCGCAAATTGGGAAAACAGTTCTGAGGCTCATTTGAAAATGTTGTATAAAGGAAATGTCTCTACTGACCTGGATTCGGTAATTTACTATTCATCAATGGCTATAGATCAGATGAAATCAACCAATGCTGCTTATGGTGGTCTTTCAACCGATTTCGGTAGTCTTTGGTTAAACGATGGTACTCTATCCAGAGACAATCAAAAGGAAATTCTTCTATCGGCACAATATGAGCCAACACAGACTTACAATGGACGATATGGAGATGCGTCTGCAATTAGTTTAACACATGTGTACAACAGTAACCACACTACTGCCAATGCCGGAATATTGAGAGATATTAACTATGGTCGTCCTTTTGCCACATTGATGCCAACTGATTGGGCTTACGACATGTACACGGATAGAGCTAACGACTCACGTTATTACAAAAGTTTCCTTACGACATATAATGTAACAGCTACTGATGGTTCGGGTAAGCCATGGAATGACCTTACAGCTTACTATTATAATAACAAACTTAAAAGCGCCTCAGATGCTGCTATTACTGTTACTACTAAAGGAAGAATGACTTACGGTAATATTGGCCTAGTATATATTGAAAATTCTAAAGATCAACCGCTCGATTCTTTGTGGGTAATGAGCCATCCTTATGTTATGAATGTTCGATGGATGGTTGGCAGCCCAGGTGGAAAGGGATATGTTGAGCGGTCCAATAAAGTGATTACAGGATTTAAATCAGGTGCTGCTGTTGATGGAGCTAGCCCTGTTGTGGCCGATTATAAATCGCAGGGAAGAAAATTGTATTATCGTATCAGTGGCACTGATGGTTCAGCTTATGGGATAGATCGTGGCTTAGCTGTTGCCCAATGGTATGCTGGTGCAAACAAATGGCTTGATAAAACCAGAGGACAAGGAACAAATGCCAATGGCAGCGAATCATTTGATACTCCGATTTTTCGTCTTGCTGAAACATACTTAATTCGGGCCGAAGCATATGGACGAAAAAATGGTTCAAGTAGTACGTTGGCTATTGACGACTTAAATGTATTGCGGAAAAGAGCAGCATACCATAGCGGTGAAAAGCGAAATCCAGTTCTCGTAAGGGACGAACCTTCGGTATTAACTGGTGCTCTTACTGTACCGTCTGCTGAAAAAATATCGCCATATACAGTGACAACAGATTCATACAATGCTATAAAAATCGACGGAAGTGAATGGCAGGGAGGAAGCGTGAAAGCAAGGAAAGAAAACTATCCTCCAACTGCAAGTTCTGATTTAGATCGTTTCATTCATTTTATATACAATGAGCGTGCTCGTGAACTTATTTTTGAATTGACAAATACTGAAGACTTGCACAATGCTGGTATTTTGTATGATCGCGTTTATTATCGTGATATGCTTGGCGCTCCTTCATCGTCAACCGGAACAGTTGATTTCCCATTCCCTGTTGATGATCTGGGTGGTTCTGGAACTGTTGGCGCTAAAGGTGTTGGCAAAGGAAATTTCCAAAAATACCATACATTCAAATGCTGGCCAACTTCAATACTTGAATTGCTTACTGACGAAAATGGTAAGGCTTTGGATGCCGCCGGACGTGCTGCTTTTCAGAATGCCGGTTACTAAATTTGGGTTTGTTTAGAAAAATAAATAAAAAGTAAAAAAGTTAAAAATGAAAAGGTGGGTATTGCAGCCCACCTTTTTTAAATTGATCTTTGATAACTTTTTGTAATTAATTGGAATACTATATAATAAACCAATTCTGGTAAGTATGGGCAAATTTTCAGTGGTAAGAGTAACAGCTTTTTTAATCCTGATTTTTTATGTGCCAAGACTATTGGCGCAAAAAGAGGTTGCATGGGACAAAACTTCAACAAATAAATGGAATCCGGCGTTTCAATTAGTTGATATTCAGTCAGCCATAGATGCCAAAATTCAGAAAGCATTTTTGTATGCCTCAAAAAGTAAGCAAAAAAAACCATTGATTGTAAGTTTACACACATGGAGTGGCAACTACATGCAGGAAGATCCACTGGCTAATGAAATATTGGCCCGCGATTGGAATTATATCCATCCTGATTTCAGGGGAGCAAACAAAACTTCCGAATCGATGGGCAGCAAGCTGGTTATTTCTGATATTGAGGATGCCATACAATTTGCCCTGAAGAACACCAATTCTGATCCGGAAGATGTTCATATCGTGGGTGTTTCAGGTGGTGGTTTTGCTGCTTTGGCAGCTTATATGAATATCAAATATCCCGTAAAGTCATTCTCGGCCTGGGCGCCTATTTCCGATTTGGAAAACTGGTACTGGGAATCAGTTGGCCGGAAACAGAAATATGCAAATGATATTATCAGTGCTTTATCAACCGACACGATCTTGAACAGTGATGAAGCCCGTCGCCGTTCCCCATTTTATCAGAAATTTCCAATGGAATTGAGAAAAGGCTCTCAACTTTTTATTTACGAAGGTATTCACGATGGATATACAGGTTCGGTGCCAATTACTCATTCGATCAACATGTACAATCGATTGCTCAGTGAAATAAAGTACAATATCACAACGCCTGATGAAATCAGGCAAAAAGCCGCTATTGACAACAATATGGTTTCGGAGAACGAAATTATCAATCTGCTTACCAAACGAATAAATCCTGATGCCGATAAAAAGAAAACCCTTTTTGGCCGACCAGTTTACCTTTCACGTGAATTTGAAAACATTCGGTTGACCATTTTCGAGGGAGGCCATGAGCAACTTCCGCAAGCATTAGGCTTAATTCCTGTAAAAACAAAGACTGACATTGCTCTTAACATTTTCACATTGGGCGATTCAAACGGAGCTAATCCGGGCGGTTGGGTCGACCAGCTGAAAGCCATGATGCCAATGTCAAACTTTGTGAATATTTCGCGTGGAGGACGCACTATTGGTTTCGACAATAACGGAAGTGCCGATTTAAATGCGTTGCGAAATATTGATGCTTATCTCGCTGATGCACAAAAGCAAATCGGGAATAAGAAATTTGACTATGTGATTGTTTGCCTCGGGACCAATGATACCAAAAAAGATTTTGCTGATCGTCAGAATGAAGTGATAACCAATTTTGATGCACTTTTGGAAAAGATTAAGAGCCATTCGCTAATCCGAAAATCCAAACCGAAATTCATTTATGTTACTCCGCCACCTATTCGAACAACCAATATATTGGCAAAATATATTGGTGGAAACGAACGTTTAGCTCAATTGGTGACTAAATTGTCGGATATTGCCCTGCAGAAAGGCTTTTCAGTGGTTGATGTTTACCACCCGTTGCTCGGAATTCTGGATTATTATGCTGCTGATGGCGTCCACATGGCTGGTGAAGGCCAGCAAATTATCGCTTCCAAAATTATCGGGGAAATAGAAACTGACGAAAAAAGGAAATAAACAAACCCTATTTAAATGATACGTTAATGATTTATCGACTAAATAAATTACATGTACTAGCCCTTTTTATAATGCTTTTATTTGCAGTAAAAGGTCAGGCCCGGCAAGCCAGTATTTCCCGAAATAAGAATATTGTTTCTGTTGATTTGGGTAATGACCATTACCAAATTGAGGTTTGCAGTCCGTCAATTGTTCGTGTAAAAATGGCTGGGCCGACTGGTTTTGCTGCTGATGAAAACCTCATGGTCATTCGTTACAAATGGGATGAAGTTCCATTCACGTTTAACGAAGTAAACAAAAGCTGGGAGTTGAAAACATCAGCAATAACCCTAAAATTAACTACAAATCCTGTTAGTATTTCATATTACACGCCTGAAGGTATTTTGATTAATCAGGATAAATTGTTGGGATACAATGATGGATCGCCTATGTGTAGTAAACAGTTACAGAGTGGAGAACATTTCTTTGGCTTTGGCGAGCGCATGGATTTTATCGATCAGCTGGGGAAAAAACTCACGCTCGATGTTGGGCGCGGAACGGCCCGGGACCACGAAACCGGAGCTTACAACATTCTGGAAGCCAATTATTCTCCTGTACCTTTTTTCATGAGCACTCGTGGTTATGGAATTTTCTTTCACAATTCAACTCCTTCAACCTGGGATATGGGCAGTTCTTCTGGGCAAATGTATTCGTTCTCGGCTACCGGAGGAGAGCTGGATTATTACTTTATTTACGGCCCTTCGCTCAAACAAATCGTACAGGGTTACACAACTATAACGGGCACATCACCACTACTTCCCCGTGCGGCAATGGGTCTGCACGTTGGCACATATAGTGGCGGAACATGGGGTTACGAAAACCTGACTTCGCAATCTTATGTGGTAAAGTTGGCTAAGAAGTTTCGTGAATTGGGTATTCCTGCCGATATTCTTCATCTGGATTCAACCTGGCGTATCTTCGGAAAAGTAAATGGCAAAGGGGGCACCAGTTTCGAGTGGCGCCAACCCGGGTTCCCCAATCCAAAAGCTATGTTCGATAGCCTGTATGCCTTGAATTACCAGATGGTTGGTTTGCATATTCGTCCGCGTATCGATAATGGCGAAAAGAACAATTACCTCGATCAGGCCAAAGCTTTGGGCTTAACTTATCCTGAAAATGGTAAACCTGGCGACTTCCCCAATTTTTTTGATCAAAAAGCGGTTGACTGGTGGTGGGCCAACTGCCTGAAACCTCTGGCTGATTTGGGTTGTATGTTTGTTAAAACCGATGAGGGTAGCGCTTTTGGCCGTGTTGGTAACGAGCTGGTTGACAAAAAAGGACCTGAAGGAAAAGAAATTGCCTCGTTGCATAACCTTTTTCCGATTGCTTATGCCCGGGCGCCTTACCTGAAATTTCAGGAAAACAATAAAATGCGTGGGTTGGAACATACTCGTGAAGGTTTTGCCGGAATACAACGTTACCCATTTATTTTTGCCGGCGACTGGCCAGCCGAATGGCAATATTTTCCACCGGTTATTCGCGCTGGCTTGAATATTGGACTTTCGGGAGTTCCGGCCTGGGCACATTGTATGGGTGGTTTCGAACACATTGCCGACCCCGAATTATATGTGCGTTGGGCTCAGTTTGGTATGTTTTCGCCTATTGCACATTTGTTTGGTATGGAGCATCCAAACTACAAAGAACCTTGGAGTTACGGTGCCGAAGCCCAGACAATTTTCACCAAATACGATAAACTCCGTTATCGACTGATTCCGTATTTGTACACAGCTTATTATCAATCGTACCTAACAGGTTGTCCGGTTATTCAGGCTATGGTTTTTAATTATCCTGAAGATGTAAATACGTATTCTATTGACGATCAATATTTCTTTGGCGATCAACTACTGGTGTGTCCGGTTATTGAAAAAGGAGCCAAGTCGCGAACTTTATATTTGCCCGAAGGAAAATGGATTGATTATTGGTCGGGTGAAAAATATTTGGGAAAGCAATATATAATTACCAAAACGCCACTTGATAAATTACCTATTTATGTGAAAGCCGGAGCTATCATCCCGATGCAACCCGAAATGCAGTACTTTGGCGAAAAACCGCTTGACCCAATTACTTTCGATATTTATCCGTCTGGAATTTCCTCCTATAAATTGTACGAAGATGATGGCAAATCGCTCAACTATCAGAAAGGCGAATTTGCTTTGACGGAGGTTATTTCCTCTGAAAATACACAAACAGTGAAAGTTGATATAGGTATATCTGTGGGTAATTTTAAGGTTGCCGATAAAAATTACACATTGAGAATTCATCTTGACAAGAAGCCTGTATCTGTTTCATTTGGAGCTGACCCAGGCAACAACTGGGTATTCAATGACGATAAAAAAGTTCTTGAAATAACCGTTCCTAAAAAAGCTTCGGAAAAAGTCAATATCACTATAGTAAAATAGTTTAAATTAAATGTCAGATAATGATTTCTTATACTTCTTGCTATTAACAAGGACGGAGTACGCTAACCAATCAACTTACAGCCAATGAACTACTTGTTTTTATCGTTTAATTTGTTTCTGGCAATAGCTGGTTTTGCCGGAAATCCTCCGGTGATTGTTACCGGATCAGTTATTCCGATGCCAGCACAGTGGATCGATAAAGATACCGGGCATAAAATAATCCATCTTACTATGCGTGGTGGCGAAAACCGTAGCTTTTATTTTCACAACAATCCATTTCTACCTGCAATTTCAGGTCAAAATGAAAAGATGATTTTTTATGGCAAGATTGGAGAAAATATGCAGCTTTTCTCGGTTGATCTTAAAACCGGCAAGGCCGACCAGTTAACCAATAAAAGAAATGTTTCAGGCGAAATTGTAGCCGCTAAAAGCAGGGAAATATATTACCAGTGTGTTGACAGTGTTTTTGCAACGGGTATTGAAAACCACAAAACCCGATTGATTCATGTTTTCCCTAAAAATGAAAGAGGGCACATCACAACGATCAATGCCGATGAAACTTTACTGGCAGGTGCCTTAAATTCGCCGGAAGAAGACGAAATACTGAAAAAATATCCGGAGAAACATGATTTTTTTAACCGGATTTATGATGCTAAATTGCGTCGGTCTTTGTTCACCATTCCGGCAAAAGGCGGCGATTTAAAGCCCATTTATTCTGAAAATGCCTGGCTGAATCACATCCAGTTTTCGCCAACTGATCCCGAATTGCTGATGTTTTGCCACGAAGGACCGTGGCACAAGGTTGATAGAATCTGGACTGTAAATGTAAAAGGAGGGACTCCAAAGCTTATGCACAAACGAACGATGGAAGGCGAAATTGCCGGGCACGAATTTTTCAGCCCTGATGGAAACCGGATTTGGTTCGATCTGCAAATGCCCCGAAGTGTGAATTTTTTCGTGAGTGGGGTTGATTTGGTTTCGGGAGAAGAAAAAAGATATGAAATAACCCGAAACGAATGGTCGATTCACTTTACGGTTTCGCCCGATCAGCATTTGTTTGCCGGCGATGGAGGCGATCCTGGACAGGTAGCAAGGGCCAACGATGGCATGTGGATTTACCTCTTCAGACCGGAAGACGATAAATTTATATCGGAGAAACTAGTGAATATGAAACGCCACAACTACAAACTCGAACCCAATGTGCACTTTTCACCCGATGGAAAATGGATTATTTTCCGTGCTAATTTCGAGGGAAATTCTGATATTTATGCGGTAGAGATATCAAAGAGCCTCCCCTAAATCCCCTCCAAAGGGAGGGGACTTGAAGAAGTGCATCGCAAAGATGACTTCTTTACCCCGGAGGGGTTAAATATCAATAGCCCCGGGTGAAGAGAAACGAAACCCGGGGAAAAGTGTCCAAAAAGAAAATCGTCCGAGTGGTGTCGATAAATAAAATGAGAACCTTGTTTCGGACGAAATGGAGTCGACAAACATTATTGTATAATTTTATAAAAAACGATATAACCATGAAGCAGGTAAATAAAACGAAAATCCGATTTGGACTTTTTATTCTAGTTTTTTTATTAAACCCTTTGACAAACAGTACTTTTGCCCAGAATGCCTCTCGCACCCCAGGTTGGCCGCAAATTACCCGCGAGGCAAAACCGTGGAGTCGCTGGTGGTGGATGGGTAGTGGAGTAGATCCGGCAAACCTGAAAGCTGCCATGGAAGCGTATTCGAAAGCTGGCCTTGGCGGATTGGAAATTACTCCGATCTACGGAGTTCATGGCTATGAAAATCGCGCACTGAAATTTCTTTCGCCGGAATGGGTGAAAAACCTGGAATACACCCTTCAGGAAGGAAAGCAGCTCGATATGGGTGTGGATTTAGCGATGGCATCGGGCTGGCCGTTTGGCGGCTTGTGGGTAACTCCTGAAGATGCCTGCAAATACATGGCCATTCAATCTTATCCATTAATGAAGGAAGGCGCGCAACTTCCGGATAAAATTGAGATGAAGCAGGATCCGATGCTGCGAACCATAAGCCGGAAAAATCTGGATATTTCGCAGGTGAAATACCCGATAAGCGCCAATGCCGATAGTTTGCAAAATTGGGCTGTGGAGCAAATTCGCTATCCGATGGCTATGCCATTGCAGGCTGTGATGGCTTATTCGAATAAAAATGAAATTCTGAATTTAACCGATAAGGTGGGACCCGATGGCAAATTGAATTGGAAAGCTCCTGCTGGTTTATGGAAAATATTTGCAGTTTTCGAAGGCTGGCATGGCAAAATGGTTGAACGCGCCGGCCCTGGCGGCGAAGGCGATGTGATTGACCATTTCTCGGATAAAGCGATCGGCAACTACCTGTCGCATTTTGACCAATCGTTTAAAGGGCACGACATATCAGGTTTGAGAGCGTATTTCAACGATTCGTATGAGGTTGACGACGCTCGTGGTGAAGCCAATTACACACCCTTGCTTTTCGACGAATTTCAGAAACGCCGCGGCTACGATTTGCGTCGCTACATTCCGGCCTTGCTCGGGCAAGACAGTGAGCAATACAACCAGCGCGTTTTGTGCGATTATCGCCAAACAATTTCCGACCTCATTCTGGAAAAATATACACAGCGCTGGCACGACTGGGCTGCATCGGGAGGCAAAATAATCCGCAATCAGGCACATGGTGCTCCGGCCAATATTCTCGATTTGTATGCTGCCGCCGATATTCCTGAAACCGAGGGCGAAGACATTGTGAAGGTGAAAACGGCTTCGTCGGCTGCGCATGTGATGGGCAAAAAATTGGCTTCGTCGGAGTCGGCTACATGGCTTCGCGATCATTTTGAAGCTTCGCTTGCCAACGTGAAACAAGCTATTGATTTGTTTCTTCTGGCCGGAATTAACCATGTGTTCTATCATGGAACTACCTACTCGCCGCAGGATGCTCCCTGGCCGGGCTGGATGTTTTATGCAGCAGTGCATTTTGGTCCGACTAACTCCTTCTGGAGCGATTTTGGAGCTTTGAATACCTACATTGCCCGGGCACAGTCGTTCCTTCAGGCCGGAAAATCCGATAACGACATTCTGCTATATTATCCAATTTCAGACGAATATGCTGTTCGCGGAAAATCGATGCTCGTGCATTTCGACGGCGCTTCCAAAGGCTCAACAGTGCGCGAAGCGGCCGAGTCGTTGTGGTCAAAAGGTTATGCTTTCGACTACATTTCCGACAAACAGATTGCTCAACTTCAAACCAAATCAGGAAAAATCCTGACAGGCGGCGTTGAATATCAGACCATTCTGCTTCCTCCGGTGAAATTGATGCCTCTCGAAACATTTGAAAAGATCATTACACTGGCTAAAGACGGGACCACTATTTTGATGGAAGAACTACCAGAAGATGTGCCAGGATTGAGCAATCTGAAAGAACGCCAAACCCGCTTTAAATTGCTGAAAGGCTCATTAAAACTGGTGGCTCAGGCAGGTAGCACGGTACAAAAAGCGAAAGTAGGCAAAGGACAAATTATTGTAGGCAGTTTGACTGAGATTTTAAATGCTGGCAAATTGCGCCACGAAATTATGGCCGATAAGGGTTTGCAGTGTATTCGCCGGGTAAACGGAAACAATACGGTGTATTTTATTGCCAACCGTGGTAAGGACGTTGTTGATGGCATGGTTTCGGTTGATACGCCGGTTGGTTCAGCCGTGCTTTATAGCCCCATGAACGGCGACTTTGGCAAGGCGCAAACCAAGTCGTTCGATACGTTTGGCGAAGTTTACCTTCAGCTAAAACCGGGCGAAAGCTGCATCGTCGAGATTTATCCAACACAGGTAAATGCTCCTGAATATGCCTACAGAAACGAGGCCGGCGATAAAGTTCAGCTGGCTCAGGATTGGGAACTGTCTTTTGTAAACGGTGGCCCTGAACTTCCGCAGACAACAAAAATTACTCAACTAGGTTCGTGGACCGAGATTGGCGATGCTTACAAAGCATTTTCAGGAACGGCAGTTTACAAAACCACCTTTGCCAAGCCAGCGGGAGACGCCAAATATTTCAGGCTCGATTTGGGCAAAGTTGCGCACAGTGCACGTGTCAGACTGAATGGAAAAGAAATTTCGACGCTGATTTCGACACCATTCTCGGTAGATATTAATGCTTCGGATTTAAAAGCTGAAAATACGCTGGAAATTTCGGTAACCAACCTCATGGGCAACCGTATTGCCGATATGGAACGTAAAGGCCAGAAGTACAAGATTTTCTACAACGTTAACTTTCCGTCGAAAGAACCACGGAACCGTGGAGCTGACGGCTTATTTACCACGGTGGGTTGGAAGCCGCAGGAGTCGGGGTTGTTCGGACCAGTTACGCTGACACCGCTTCAACCGGTGAAGTTTTGATCGCTCTGACTGACCGATGGTTTATTCTATTTACATAACAGGGGATATGCGCCTGTACGGTGTATAACCTCTGTGTAAATATTAATCGAAAAACTAAATCAATTTCTCTATGAAACGATGTGTCTCAGTACTTAGTCTGATCCTTTTTACCTTTGCTTTTATGGGTTGTCAGTCGGCAAATAAAACAGGTAAAATTGACCGGTTTGCGCTGGTTACCCGCAACAATGTAGTGGTGGAGCAACCTGATACGCTGGCCAGTCTTTCGGTTGGAAACGGCAACTTCGCTTTTACCACCGATATTACTGGTCTGCAAACTTTTTACAAGGAATACGAAAAAGGAGTAACTCTCGGAACCCAGTCGAACTGGGGTTGGCATACTTTCCCGAATAAGGAAAACTACAACGTGATGCAGAGCGTAACTAATTATGACTATCGTGGTCGTAAAGTTCCGTATTTAAGCCAGGATGCCAAATCGGGCAAAGATGCCGAAGCAACCAATTATTTTCGCGAGAATCCGCAGCGTTTGCAACTTGGAGTTGTTCGTTTGCTCCTGAAAAAAGCTGATGGCTCGGAAGTAAAATTAGCCGATATTCAGCAACCCAAACAGCAGCTTAATCTTTGGGAGGGTCGCATCAGCAGCGAATTTCAGGTGGAAGGGCAGCCTGTAAAAGTGGAAGTTTTCGGTCATCAGGAGAAAGATATGATTTCGGCTAAAATTAGTTCGCCGCTGATCGAAAAAGGGCAGTTGAAAATAGAATGGATTTTCCCATATGCGGTAGCCGAGAATACGCATTCGGGCTACGATTTTAATTCGCCCGACAAACATCAATCGAAACTTGAAAAAGTGGGGGAGAACAGCGTCAAAATTCTTCGGACTTTGGATAACGATCGTTACCAGGTTAAAATAGATTGGGTCGGTCAGGCAGGTCTTCAGGAAACTGAAAAACACCATTTCGTACTTGCAGCAAAATCGGGTAATTCGCTCGAATTTAGCTGTTTGTTTGCTCCTGAAATAAAAGACGATGCTTTGCCAACTTTTGCCGAAACAGAAACGGAGAATATTGAAGTCTGGAAGAAATTCTGGGAAACCAGCGGCGTGGTCGATTTTTCGGCCTGTACCGATCCGCGGGCCAAAGAATTGGAACGCCGCTTTGTATTGTCGCAATACCTCACCAAAATTCAGAATGCCGGTGATTACCCTCCACAGGAAACCGGATTGGTTTACAACAGCTGGTATGGCAAACCGCACCTCGAAATGCACTGGTGGCACTCCGCCCATTTTGCCAATTGGGGTCATCCTGAAATTGTTGCCCGACAGTTGGAATGGTATCACCGTGTTTTCCCGAAAGCGTTGGAAACTGCTAAAATGCAGGGTTTTAAAGGTGTTCGCTGGCAGAAGATGGTCAGTCTCGAAGGAGATAATTGTCCTTCTGGAGTTGGAAATTACCTGATTTGGCAACAACCTCACGTTATTTACATGGCAGAGCAATTGTACCGAAGCCACCCGTCGCCCGAAATTCTGAACAAATACAAAGATTTGATTTTTGCTTCTGCTGATTTTATGGCCGATTTTGCAGTGGCCGATTCAACCGGAAATGTATATAATTTGCTGCCACCGCTCATTCCGGCGCAGGAACACTGGAACCGAAACATCGCGCTGAATCCGCCATTCGAGCTGGCTTATTGGCATTGGGGATTGACCATTGCGCAGCAGTGGCGCAATCGATTGAACATGCAACCCGAACCACTTTGGGAAGATGTGCGCAACAAAATAGCCGCACCGGTTCAGGAGAATGGTTTGTACCTCGGTATTGCCAATGCTCCCGATTCGTATACCAAACCACGAAATATTACCGATCACCCTATGGTTACCGGGACTGTTGGAATGCTTCCGATGTGGGATAAAGTTGATGCGGAAGTGATGCGTGCCACCCTGAAAAAGGTAATGAGTAACTGGGACTGGCCAACCACCTGGGGATGGGATTACCCGATGATTGCCTTATGTGCTACCCGCCTGAACGAACCTGAAATTGCGCTGGACGCTTTACTGAAAGACGTTCAGAAAAACACTTACCTGAAGAATGGACATAACTACCAAAATTCACGTTTACGTATTTATTTACCCGGGAATGGTGGAATACTAAAAGCCGTTTCGCTGATGTGTGCCGGTTGGGAAGGTTGCACCGTTGAGAATCCAGGTTTCCCTAAAAATGGTAAATGGAATGTGAAATGGGAAGGCTTGACGAAAGATTTTTAATTATCAAAATGGATATTGTAGGTTTTTAATCCTTTAAGGTCTGAAAAGAGCGATGACAACACGAAGATTATTCATCCAACAAACCCTATTGGCAGGAGGCGCTCTATTGGCTTCTGGAGTGAACGGATTTGCTGTTATTCCGGATAAAACTTACAGCAAAAAGGACATATCCTCCTTTGCCAAACGGCTTAAACCACTGGGTAGGATTCTGGAACTGGAAGGTTACTACGTATGGGGAACCAGCCCGATTGTGGCGCCCGATGGCAAAATCCACGTGTTTTTTTCGCGCTGGGATGCCAAAAAAGGAATGGGCGGCTGGATTAATGGTTCGGAGGTTGCCCATGCCATGGCCGATCGCCCTGAAGGACCATATTACGACATAGAGACCATTTTGGCTCCGCGTGGCGAAGGCTTTTTCGACGGAACCACATGCCACAATCCGCATATCCAATTGGTCGATGGCAAATACTGCCTGTTTTACATGGGTAATTCGAACGGAAAAACAAATACCAAACGCATTGCCTTAGCCATCGCCGATTCGTTGTATGGCCCATGGAATCGACCAGACAAACCCTTGCTGGAAGCCGGACCTGAAGGCGCATGGGACGATCATTGCACTTCGAATCCTGCATTTCTGAAGCATCCGAACGGGCAGTACTGGCTCTATTACAAATCATGGAATACCGAAGAATACGAGCATCCAGCCGATCCTGCCATTCGCGGAAACCGCAAATATGGTCTGGCAATTGCCGACAAGCTCGAAGGTCCATACATAAAATACGCCGGAAATCCGATTCTGGATTATTCGAAACTGGGCAATAACCGCCAGTTGGAAGACGGCAATGTGTTTACGGAAAACGGGCGCTTTTTTATGCTGGCGCGCGACATGGGCCGTTTCGATCACGAAGTGGGTATCATCATCGAATCGAAGGATGGCATACATTGGTTGGAACCTAAGATCAGCTATTTTGGGTACAGTCATTATTTGCAGCAATCACCGGCTCCGTCGCACCTGAAGAAATACGGTCGGTTCGAACGCCCGCAAATCCTGATGCAAAATGGTCACCCGACTCATCTGTTTGTTGCATCACAAGGCGGCAAATACATGACTTCAACTAATTTTGTTTTTGAAGTGAAGCGATGAATGAAGTTACTGATCTGATGACAGAGTTATCATATCAGTAAAAATACGAATATGAAGCAAACAACATTACTAATGATTTCGGGATTGGCGCTTAGTCCGAACCTTTGGATAAAGACAAGCCGACGATAAAATTAACCCCACATAAATCAAATTCAATGAAAAAATTAACTCTAATCATGGCCCTGCTGATTGTCGCGACAGGGCTGGCCGGAGCGCAGAACCTTCCGGCGAAAAAGGAAATCATGGACAAAATGGTGCTCGCCAATGCCTATTTCATGAAGAAATGGCCCGACACTGGCAAAACCATCATCACCAACAGGGAGCGCCCGAGCAATATCTGGACACGCGCCGTGTATTACGAAGGACTGATGGCGTTGTACTCGGTCAATCCGGATAAGGCGTATTACGATTACGCGATGTCGTGGGGCGAGGCGCACAAATGGGGCCTCAATGGCGGCGTGAAAACCCGTAATGCCGACAACCATTGCTGTGGCCAGACTTACCTCGATTTGTACGGGAAGGAGAAAAAGCCGGAGATGATTAAAGACCTGAAAGAGTCGATTGACTTGATGATTGCCTCGGATAAAATTGACGACTGGACCTGGATCGACGCGCTGCAAATGGCCATGCCGGTGTATGCCAAACTGGGTGTGATTACCGGCGACAAGAAATACTCCGAACGGATGTACCAGATGTACATGGACTCGAAGGTTCGCCAGGGATTTTATAATCCGGCCGATGGCTTGTGGTGGCGCGACAAGGATTTCCGTCCGCCGTACAAAGAGCCGAATGGCGAAGATTGCTACTGGTCGCGCGGAAACGGCTGGGTGGTGGCAGCCCTGGTGCGCGTGATGGAAATTGCGCCGAAAGACCCGCACTATAAGGAATACAAAAAGACTTACCTGGCTATGATGAAAGCCTTGTTGCCTATTCAGCGCGCCGACGGTTTCTGGAATGCCAGTTTGCACGACCCGACCAACTTTGGCGGCAAGGAAACCTCCGGAACCAGCTTGTTTGTATATGGTATGGCCTGGGGTGTGAACCACGGCTTGCTGAGCGATAAAAAATATAGGCCTGCTATTGTGAAAGGCTGGAATGCCATGGCCAACAAATCGGTACATGCCGACGGCTATTTAGGCTTTGTACAGGGAACCGGCAAACAGCCTTCGGATGGCCAACCGGTGACCTACGACAGCAAACCCGACTTTGAGGATTATGGCCTCGGCTGTTTCCTGCTGGCTGGCAGCGAAGTGTGGAAAATGGCGAAGTAAAGTTTTTCCTGAAATTGATAGGGATTCCATCTTTTTTAGAGAGATGGAATCCCTATCAATTTATTACTGTCCCAGATTAATTTTAAAGTGAGGTAATTCAATCTGAAATTTTACTTTGGCCTGTAGGGCATTAAAAACGCGCATCAGGGTGTCGATAGTTACGTTGCTGGCATTGCTTTCAATTCGCGATATTTGCGATTTTTGAACCCCAATCAATTTTTCCAATTCTTCCTGAGTCAAATTGCGCTCTTGCCTGGTTTTTTTAATGGCCTGACCAATTAAATCCATTTGTAATTCGTATTCAAACTTATCACGTTCAGGCGTTCCAACTTTGCCAATCAGTTCATCAGTAACCTCGTCTAAAGTGTGAGTTTTCATATCGGGTATTTTTATATGCTATAAAGCTATTAAAAGTTTCGTTATATGGAAACTTTTATAGGCCTTCTGAAAGCAATAAAACCCGGTCGAGAGATCGGGTTTTCATTTGATCAAATTTTCTTTTCCAAATGATTTTGTAGGAGTGATTTGATATATTCTGGCAGTGCAATTTCGCCTTTATCTGCTTCATTCTTTAATGCTTCAAAGAAATTCACCTCAACTCCTTGCCAAGTCAATTCAAGCCTACGAATCTTTTCTAAAGTTATGTGGTCATAATTTTCAGGTCTACCCCAATAACATTTTAAACAGATTTCAATATCTTTTGAATCAATCCAATTTTCACAATGTTCACATGACCAAGACTTTGCTCTATTGCACGATGCACAAAGAAGCGTATAATCATTGATATTTTGCTGGAAATTTTCATCATCACCGCTTATTTCGTATGGTACTCTGTGGTCAACTTGCAAATATCTTTCTTCAAACTTACCATTGCAAATGTAGCAATGTCCATTATTTGCATCGTAAAGTGATTTTTTGAACTCTTTTGAAAATATCTGCCGTCCGTCAACACGGTTATTACGGATTTTAGAAAGGTCTCCAAATCTGTAAGCCGCAATTGATTTGCCATCGCCCGACTTCGTTTTAAACGTTTCAAGAGGAATTCCAGCTTCTCTGACATCCCTTGCTGCGCGGGGCGGATGATTATATCCGTATGTCTTTTCTAAATCTTCAGTTGTTATAAAACCATGTTTTAGTATATGGTCAATGACAATCTTTGCTCTTTTATTGGTTATTGATTCCGCAAGTTTTAAAAATTCTTTGGGGTAATTTTTCATAAGAAGTCAAACAATGATGGCTGTTTTATTGAAATTGATTCTATCCGTTTATTTATATGAGAAATTGAAGCTAAATTATTAGATATATAAACGGCCTCATAAGTTCGTTCAATCCTGCTGTGCAATGTTGCAATTGAAGAACGGCCTGCATCTATTTCAATTTTGTGCAGATTCAGTTCTTTCGGAAGTTCTTCTCCATAAGTTTTATTGTCAGTGCGACCATCATAACTTAAAATAAACGGAATATTTCGCTTATTTAACTTGTGAAGTGAAATTACAAAATTCTCATGATTAAGGTCTTCCATATACCTAAATCCGCCGTTTTTTGCTGTACCCTGATATGGCGGATCCATATATACTAAATCATTTTCAGTTGCCATATCTAATATTTTCTCATAATCAAATGAATAGAACGTAACTTTATCCTTTAACAGATTTGATGTATTTAAAATGTCGAATCTCATATTTTCCGGTAAACGCCCTTTTCTTCTTTTATCAGGACTTTGGTTAAAATTGCCTTCTGCGTTATATCGAACTGCCGCTTTAACACATTTAGCCAATAAAAACAATAAGTATTTAGGCTCTTTTGTTTGATTGAAACTACTTCTTATCTGATAATAGTATTCTTCTTCATTTCCAAGTTGACCATTCCATATATGATGATAATCCCGAATTATTGACTGAGGCTCATTTATAATTTTATCCCAAAGATTTATTAACGGCTCATTAATATCATTAACCACAAATTTATCAGCTTTAAAAAAATATGCTGATGCAATAGTTATCGCAGCCGAACCTGCAAATGGTTCAATCAATCTATCAATCTTTTGAGGAAAAAATCTCAAAATGTCGGCAGCAAGATTTCTTTTACTACCCTGATATGGTATAGGATGTGGAATCTTCATGTAATCATATTTTAAACAAATTTAGACATTTTACAGTAATTGTCCACATTGTAGTTCGTTTAGCGTATTCGAAATCCACAACTCTTCCTTAATTCTTCGTTTAACTTGAAGAAATCTTGGTGTTGTACGCAATTACAAACCTTATCTTTACCGCCTCAAATCAATTCGTACATTTCATGATTCAGGATATTTACCCGCACCGTTTCAGTAACCTGTATTTAACCAATCGCGCGCCTCAGGACGACGATTACATTTTTCATTACCAAGGGAATACCATTTTGCTTAAAACCAAGGGCGAGGAGCTTGCGCTTCCTCAGAAGAAAGATTTTCAGGAGTTGAGCGAGTCCGCCGAATGTGTTTTCCTGTTTACGCTCGATGAGGTGCCGTGCTTCCTTGTTTGGAGCGAACTGAAATACGATAATACGCAACTGGTCTACACCGAAATAGGGTTCTTTCGCAGCACCGCGCAGCGCGAAATTGGCTGGGTGAGCCTGGTGGGGCTTCACCTGCGCAACTGGTACCAGCAAAACCGTTTTTGCGGTGTCTGCGGCGCCCGCACTCAACACAAACCCGACGAGCGGGCGGTGGTTTGTCCGGCCTGCAACACGGTGGTTTACCCTAAAATATCACCAGCCATTATTGTAGCCATATTCAGCAACGATAAAATTTTGCTGGCCAACAACGCCAATTTCGCCGCAAACTGGTACTCGCTGGTGGCCGGTTACACCGATGTGGGCGAAACTTTGGAAGAAACCGTTCGGCGCGAGGTGAAGGAAGAAGTGGGGCTCGATGTGTGGAACATCCGCTATTACAAAAGTCAGCCCTGGGAACTGTCGGGCTCGATGATGATTGGCTTTACTGCCAATGCCGACGAAAACCAGCCGATACAAACCGACGGCAAAGAGATTACCCACGCCGCCTGGTTCACCCGCGATAATTTGCCAAACCATCCGAAAAACATCAGCATCGCCGGCGAGATGATTGCTAAGTTTGAAAGGGGAGAGTTGTGAAGCCTCATCCCTGTCCCTTCTCCGAGGAGAAAGGATGCGCAGGACAGTGATTTGCGAAAATTCTAGCTTTATGATGACCTATTGTGTGTATTTGCCGGCCTAAAAGTCTCTTGTTTTGGGGTATTTAGGATGCAAAATACCTAAGCAATAAATTGAAACTTTTGATTGAGAAATAATGAATCTTTTTCTTATAGGTTATCTTGGTGCATTCTCAAAGTGGCTCATTGCCAAGTGTAAGAATAGTTATAAGAATGAGTATTTGGGAATTGGTAAACACACACGTTTCTTTGAAAGAATTTCTATTGAAGCCGAAAACTCAATACTTGGTTTTTTGACAGTCCTTGTTTTGCTTTTTATTTTTTTAATGCTGTTTGAATGTTTCAACTAAGAAATGGCATATAAGACTGATACAATTTTAAAGCCTCATTCCAGCTCTTCTCCGAGGAGAAAGGGTGCAGGCTGTGATTTGCGAAAATTCTAGCTTTATGGTGAACTATTGTGTGTATTTGCCGGCCTAAAGTCTTCAGGTTGGGGATTTAGGGGGCGTTTTAAATACTTCCTTCATTAAAAAGCCCTATTTTTGACCAACTAATTTTTTAAACCATGATACTTAAAAACCTAAAACTATTTTTGGTGCTTGACTTTGTGTTGAGCATTTTCTTCGCGACGGCTCAGCCGGTTGAAAAACTTGTCAAAATTGTTGTTACTCCCGATCATGCCAACTGGGTTTATAAACCGGGAGAAAAAGCCAGTTTTCAGGTTACTGTAATGAAAAACAGCGAACTCCTTCAGGATGTCAAAATCAGGTACGAATTTGGTCCAGAGATGCTTACCCCAACCAAACGCGATTCGGTTGTTTCAAAGGATGGTCAGTTTAAAATTGAGGCCGGAACAATGAAAGACCCTGGTTTTCTGCGTTGTAAAGTGTCGGTTGTGGTTGATGGCGTTCGCTACGAAAACCTGGCCACTGCTGCTTACTCCCCTGAACTGATTAAGCCGACTACCGAAGTTCCGGCCGATTTCGTGCAGTTTTGGGACAAAGCCAAAGCCGAGGCAGCTACTGTACCTATGGATGCCAAAATGACTTTGTTACCCGATCGTTGTACAGAAAAAGTGAATGTTTACCATGTCAATATTCAGAATTACCATGTTGGAACACGCCTGTACGGTATCTTGTGTATTCCTAAAAAAGCGGGTAAATATCCGGCCGTACTGAAAGTTCCCGGAGCGGGTGTTCGTGCTTATGCCGGTGATGTGGCAATGGCTGAAAAGGGAGTTATCTCACTTGAAATTGGCATTCATGGTATTCCTGTTACCATGGACCCGTCGGTGTATGTGGATATGAGCCGCTCTGTTCTTGATGGTTACTGGAATTATAACCTTGATGATCGCGACCGCTATTATTATAAACGCGTCTACCTGGGTTGTGTTCGTGCTATCGATTTCCTGTATTCGTTGCCCGAATTTGATGGAAGCAATTTGGGAGTTACTGGCGGTAGTCAGGGTGGCGCCTTGTCGATTGTAACTGCCGGACTCGATTCGAGGGTGAAATACCTGGCTGCTTTTTATCCGGCTCTGTGCGATGTAACCGGTTATTTGTATGGAAGGGCAGGAGGCTGGCCGCATATATTTAATGATGCCAATAAGCTTTTCAATGTGAAAAAGGACAAGATCGAAACTTCGAAATATTACGATGTGGTGAACTTCGCCCGTATGGTGAAAGCGCCAGGTCAGTATTCGTGGGGATATAATGATGTGACCTGTCCGCCAACATCAATGTATTCGGCCTATAATGTGATTCAGGCCCCTAAAAGTTTATTCATTTATGAAGAAACTGGTCACTGGACTTATCCTGAACAAAGCGAAAAGCTTCGGAATTGGCTCATTGGCAAACTAACAGAAGCGAAATAGTATTTTTCAGGCCTAACTAGCTTTGAAACTGTTAGGCCTGAAAAATCAGAAATGTGTTTTATATTATTTGGTTTTTTGGTAAACCCTGACGTAATCGATCTTCATCGCCTGTGGAAATGCGCTGTCGTCAACGCCTTTAACAACATCACTTTCCTCCGCTTTTATTGCTCCCCAGACACCTCCGATAGCAACGTTCAACAGTAAGTGGAATGGTTTGTCGAATGGCCATTTAGTCACGCCAAGTCCTTCATTTTTATATTCGAAAAACAGATGATTGTCAATATATGATTTAACGTATTCAGGGGTCCATTCCCAGGTATACAGGTGGAATGCAGAGGCAGCGTCGGCAATGAAAGTTGTGTTTGTTTTTTGTGTCCCGTTCTGCCATTGATAGTCCTTCGAATGGGCTGAAGCGTGGATTACCCCCAAATCAGAACCAACATGTTCCATGATGTCGAATTCGCCAACATCGGGCCAGCCACCATCGTTAAACGACCAACCTTCAGGCATCATCCAGATAGCTGCCCATGAACCTCTTCCTGCGGGTAATTTTGCCCTGATTTCAAATTTCCCATATTTCCAATCAGCCTTTGTGTATATCCGTGCCGAAGTGTATTTTTTGTTTTCGTAGTTTTCTTTTCGGGCGATGATGCTTAGCGTTCCATTTTCTACCTTGGCATTTTCTATCCTTGCTTTGGTGTAGAATTCGGCTTCGTTGTTTCCCCACCCTGATTCGTTGCCTTCAGTGTCGTAATCCCATTTAGCCGAATCAGGAATCCCATTATAGTTAAATTCGTCGCTCCAAACTAAGTGATAATCGTTATCGGTTTTTGTGCTTTTGGATGAGTTAAACCCTGTAATGAGAAACAATACTAATGATAATGTTAATAAGGATACTGGTTTCTTCATAAGATTATTTTGTTAGTTGTTTTTATTTTTTTTTCTATTTACTATCGGTGGATGAGCTAATAGATACTATTTGTAAACCCTGATATAATCAACTTCCATTGTGGCATTGGTGAAGTTTTGACCGATTGAACCTCCAAAAGTTCCGCCCATAGCAACATTCATTATTAAAAAGAAATCGTGGTTGAATGGGATAGCATTTGAGTTGGCAACAGTGTGATAGGTCTTATTATCGACTGAAATGCTGATTAAGGAGGTGGTCCATTCAACACTGTAAATATGAAATTCAGTTGCTGCATTCGAAATCATGGTCGTATTCCCGTTTGCATTTTCTCCCGATCTTCCGGGATAGTGCAATGTACCAAATATTTTATTTAGCTCATTTCCACGGTGCTCCATAATATCAATTTCGCCGCATGAGGGCCATCCGACAGTGCCAATATCTGTACCTAGCATCCATAGTGCTGGCCATGTTCCTGCTTCCGCCGGAAGTTTTGCCTTTATTTCAACTTTTCCGTATTTGAAGCTAAATAAACCTTTTGTTAGTAATCGTGCTGAAGTGTAGGTACTTCCAGCGTAATTTTCTTTTATTGCCTTTATTCGTAATACGCCATTTTGAACGCTCACATTCTCTGTTCTACTGGTATAATATTGCAGTTCCAGGTTACCCCACCCATTTGAGCCAGTTCCAATATCATAGCTCCATTTTGTAGGGTCAGGAATTCCATCTGTGTTAAACTCATCAGACCATACAATAACAGGAGTGGCAGGATTGACTGTAACAACAATATCGATTCTTTTTCGGCTGGTTAGGCCAGAACTGCTCTTTGCCGTAACTGTAACCGGGTAAGTATATGTCCCGGCTAACGTATATTGATAAGTGACTAAGCCCGATGGTACAGTTGCGGCATCGCCGTTGCCATAATCAAACTCGAAAGAAGCAACTCCATCGGCTTTCGCTGTAAATATAACAATTCCACTTCCGTCGGTACTTATTTCAGTTTTTAAAACCAGATTTGTTGAGGCAGTATCTGCCCCAATATCTGACTTTGTACAACTAACAAATAGATATAACCCAATCAGTGAAAAAAAAATATTTATAATAATCTTCACCTTGTTGATTATTTTGCTTTCAGTATTTGGTACCAGGCATTACCATCAGCGCCAATATTGCGTAATTGCATACTGGTTGATGAGATGGACAAAATTTCGTAGGTTGTTGCACCTGTTCCAAAATTTACGATACCATTTCCTGGAACAGTAAACTCTACACGGGTTGAAATGGCTGGTGTTGAAGCAGAAGTAGCACCCATGAAGGTCAATTTTTTAGTACCACCGGTATTTACAGCGTATAAACCATCGGCGCCACTAAAACCATAGATTGTTTTTTTCATAGATAGATTAATATTAGTCGTTGTCAACTTTCCCAGTTGATTTTCAGCAACAAATCTAAATGTGGGTGACTATCTATGAAAAGACTTTGGTACTGCAAAAATACATCAAGGAGTATCAAGCAATACATCAAAAATACATCAACGATGTTATAAAATTATGATAGTGAGCGATATGCTTTTTTTGTTATAGTTGTATTTTCAAATTGAACTAAAGGTCAATGATTAAGCTTGTGAGATTCTGATCACGTCCGATATTTAGTTTTTTGCGTACACGATAACGACAAATTTCAACACCACGAACCGAGATATTCATTAGTTGCGCTATTTCTTTGGTAGAAATATTCATGCGCAGGTAAGCACACAATTTTAATTCTTTAGGTGTTAGGTTAGGATATTGTTCTTTTAGACGGCTCAGAAAATCATCGTGAACCTCGTCAAAAGCAGTTTCAAATACTTCCCATTGTTTTTTATGATCAATTTCTTTATTGATCTTGTTTGTTAATATGGCTATTTTATCTCGTAATAAATCGTCAGAAGTTGATTGTTTAATTTTCTCAAGGTCATCCTGTATCCTGGTTAATAATTTATTTTTATGAATTAATCCCATGGTTTGATTGGCTAGTTCCTTATCCCTGTGAATCATTTCAATTTTTAGTTTTTCGTTCTTCAGATTGATGATCTCTTTTTCTGCAAGAAATGCCTCCCTTCTGTATTCTTGTTCTTTGCGTCGATATTGTTTCAATTGAGTTAGTTTCTCCTTTCGTTTCGATAGTTCGATTCGTTTAAAAAGATACCAGACTGAAAAGAGAATAATGTAAGTCAATACCAGACCATAACATATTTGTGCCCAAATTGACGAGTACCAAGGTGGGCTAATTGTAAACTCAATACTATTGGTTGAACTCTCAATGCCTACCTGGGTGCGGGCTTTAACAATAAAGGTGTAATCGCCTGGAGGAAGTTTAGTATACTCATTGGATGGAACATTGCTCCATTCGGACCATTTACTGTCGTACCCGATAAGTTTAAAACTATATTCCACATTGTCCTGGGATTCGTATGCCGGTGATGTATATGAGAACCTAAATTTATTGTCTTTAAAAGGGAAATTGAATTTCCTGTTTCTGTATTTATTTGAATTTGTATAGCTCGTGGTTTCACTATTGAAGTTATGTCCATCAAAAAAAACACTATCCAAATGTATGGCTGTGGCTTGGTTAATAAATGCTTCGAATTTGGGTAGCTTCAATGGAGTTGATGTGGGCGAATAGTGTGCAAAACCTTCAGTGGTGCCAAAGAAAATATGATCGTCAGAGTAACAATAGATTGACTCAAATCCTCCGTTCAATTTTCCGCTCAGGAAATCAAATGGAGCGCTTATACGTTTATAGCTATTATCTTCCTGAATTCGGAATACTCCTGCTTTATTCTTCCCATTCTCAGTTGCTACATACCATATACTACCGCTTTGATCTTCTTTTAAATAGGCTATTTGTTTCGTAGAGCTAAAGAGCTGGTTAAAAAACATGGATGGTTCAAAGTACCCTTTCCGAGTCGAGTATTCATAAATTCCTGAAATTGTTGAAATAATAATTCTGTTTTTAATTTTAAAAACATTCATGTTATAGTTGGAGGGTAAACCATCTTGCTTGGTATAAAAGCTAACCGAAGAAATACTGTCGATTTTATCGCTAAAGCTTATTTTGTATATTCCTTTGAACCCATGACTCATCCAAAGGTCACCGTTCTCGTCTTCTTCGAATATCCGGAATGATTCGTTAAATCCTTTTATTTTACCGCAATAAACCCACGAATTGTTTTGTTTTTTGAAGAAAATTAAGCCAGAATAAGTACCACCGATTAAGTATCCTGGGAAACGTTTTAATTCCAGAAATTTCCAAACACCTGATATTGTACAAATTTGCCTGGCTGTTTCTCCTTCGATTATAAAAGCTCCTTTATTTTGACCACAAAGGAGCACACCATCATGGACTCCCAGATACCATACCTGCCCATTGGTTCCTGAAATCAACCTGAATTCTTCATTTTGCCCTCTATTATTCCAGTTACTTACAAAAAGTCCCTGGTTAGTTCCCATGTATATTTTCCCTTTGTAAATAATGGATGTATACCCGGCACCAATTCCTTCTGCCTGTTGCAGGAAAGTGATCGGTGAATTCATGTTTAAGTAATCAATCCCGTTGTCGAGTCCTAGCCATAGGTTACCAACACGGTCGGAAAATATTTTTAAAATAGTATTGTTTTGAAGTCCTTCTTGTTTATTGAGATGCTTGACAATATTTCCAGATTGATCGGCAATATAAAGTCCGTCACGAATTGTACCAATACCATAAAAGTGTTTTTGGATAATTCCGGCACTGAATATTTGCTTTTGTTTCAGCAGTTCGTTTATCGGAGTTATCCACTCTTTTAGCTCATTGCCGTTATATATAAATATGCCCTTGCTCAAAGTAAAAATCATGATACTATTACCCTGATTGATTGGTAAAACAGACCAGATTTCTTCTCCTTTGATTTTTTCACAACCTTTCAATGCCACAAGTGTTTGGTTTTTATATTCCATTAAGCCATTCTCCTGATCATTAAAATAGAGCCTGTCGTTTACGAGATATGAGTTTTGGAAACGTGAAGGAGCTTCAACTACTGAAACTGTGGAGTCGTTGCGGTATAAAAAGGCATACTTGTAGCACTGAAAAACAATTTGGTTCTCATAAGTAGTAATGTTCCAAATGTCGTCGAATGAATGATATTTTCCGGGCAAGTATTTTTTTAAAGATTTAAACTGCATTCTGCCTCCTTGAGCGGTTATCATTTTACCAAATTCGTTATATGCACCTACATAAACCGTTGCGTCTTTGTTGATAAAAACCGAGCGGACAATCGAAAAATTTGGCATACGGTAAGTTTCCCATCTCACACCATCAAAATATAATAACCCTTCATTGTTGGCAAAATACATGAATCCTGAAATATCTTGTGCAATACTCCAGTTTTGCGTGCCTCCAAGATATTCGCGTTTTGAGAAATTCTGTATGTATGGAGCTCCTATTGTTATTATATCAGCCTTGATATGCGCTACCATGCTTAATACAATAAGAAACGTTCCGATTAGTTGTTTATAAGCTGACATTTTCTTATACGTTTACTTTTGTTTCACGAAACGGGCATAAGCAAATACTTTCACAGACAAGAAAATAATTGGCATACTTTACTAGCAATTAAAAAACAAATTATATACAGTGAAATTACTATTTACTATTGAAAAATTCAAGTAAAAATGAGTGAATTCTATTGTTTTAGTTGTTGTTAACGGTATTACCAAATAAATTTGTATCCAGAGAATGATTAAATAACTGTTTGATTTAGTTTCTTCGTCCGCTAATCCTTTATTTTAAATTGATGTTATTTAAGTAGTTATGACTATTACTATGCGACAAATTCATAATTACAGATTGTAGCAGCTTATTCGAAAGGTTGTAAATACTTTGAAATATTTATTAATTGTAAGATATGTATTGTTGAATATTATAACTGTAATATTTGTGAGATTTATAGTTGAACTACGAATATTCAGGTTAAAAGAAAACTATTTATAGTTTTTATTTATTCAAGCTATATGTCTACCATTGATGGATATTTAATCGCTTAAGGGTTTAATTTCAGGTAGCTTATGCGAATATATATAGATGCAAGCTGACCAGCAAGGGAAATTTTCGTAAAATACCGTTGGCTTTATCGCCGGAATAAAGAATTTTAGTTCTGTGTTTTTAATTTAATACAATTTCAATGTATTCTTCTATCGGACAGTTCATATTTAGTAAACATCATTAAATCAGGTCTTAATCCTTCAGACAAATGGGTAAATGTTCAAAAAAAAGAGGGTTTCATTCGGAACGAAACCCTCTTTGAATGAGAGTATATTTTTCTCCGACCAAAGAATTATGTATGTATCACCCGCAGTTTCTTCCATTTTCCACTATGGAAACGGTAGATGAGTACCGTACAGAATACAAGGAAGAGCAACACAAGTAAAAACCAGCTGAATGGCACTGAAAGTTTAAACACATTCAACGCCAGATAGAGCATCGGAACAATACTCCAATGCGCTGTAACAGAGGCAATCATCGTAAAATAAGTGTCGCCTGCCCCACGTAAGGCACCAACCATGGCTACCATCACCGCCTCTACCAGCACATAGAGCGAAGCAATCCTGATCATGCTTACCGCAATCGGAATCGCTCCTTCGAAAACGTCAGAAGCTGTTTCAGGGTGAAAAACCTGCACCAATGTTTTGGGAATAAATACGAAAAGAGCCAGGATAATTGCCGAATAAAACACACCCGATTTTACAGCCGATATTGCCGAACGGTGCGCCAGTTCCGGGTTTTGTGCGCCCATATATCTTCCGGTCAGGCTGGTTACCGAGATTTCGATGCCAAGCAATGGAATGAACGAAACCAAATCCCAGTTAAACATGATCGTTGATGCTGTTGCCACTACTTCGCCCTGTGCATGGAAAAGCGAAACCATGAAGGAGAATGCCAGAAAATTCAGGAACATTTCTATTCCGGCAGGCGATCCGTAGTAAATCAGTTTTTTCATGATAGATCTGTTAAAATGGAACGATTTCATCACGGCAAACTCAGCGCGGTTGGTGTGGTTCAAATAGGCAATAAACAGTATCACCATGGCGCAGAATGCACCGATAACGGTTGCCAGAGCAGCGCCTTTCACACTCATCGCCGGGAATCCAAATTTCCCGAAAACCAGGATGTAATCGAGGATAACGTTTACCACCATTGCGACTAACGTTGCAATCATTACGATTTTTGTTTTTCCGATTCCCGAAAAATAGCATCCCAGGGTATAGCGTAACATCCCGAAAAGTCCACCCCAGGCCAATATGTTAAGATAATCAATTTGGTAACCTATTTGCGACTCCGGGATTTTCATGAAATGAAAATATTCAATAGTCAATGGCTTTATTATCAGAATAATTGGCCAGGCTAATAGGGTGATTAAGATAGCCTGAAATGCTGCTATTGTAGCTTTGGGCTTATCGTTGGCACCAAAGTACTGGGCAACCAGTGCAGTAGAATAACCTGTAAGGCCTACGAAAAAGAACATAAGCATTTGCATGGTAACACCGCCGCCCAATGCCGCATTCATTTGTTCAGGGCCAACCCGCGCCAGGAATAAGCGGTCGGTCAGGGTCATAATGCCGTCGCAGGCGGTTGAAATAATCATGGGTATTGCCAGTATCAGCAATTCTTTTATGCCTCCCGGATTGTGGTAATCTTTAAAGTATTTTTTTAACAAAGTCATAAATGTCAATTGACAATAGATTATAAGTAATACATCTGACATTGAATCAGATATATAGCACAACTATCTCAATCATCGGGCGGTATGTTTTCTAAGCGAAGTAAACAACCTGATACGTTGATGAAAAGATTTTTCCCTTCAAACCGACAGCCATTCAGTTAAAGGAAGAAAACTCAAAAAGCTCCCATCACACCGGGGAACCTTTACGGGAATGATTTTCAACAATTCGAAATTTGAACTGGGACAAGGTTACATCGTGTGTTCTAAACGCGCCAATGTGTTAAAATGTAAAAGTGAACATGATTTGGTAGATGTTTATATTGTTTTGGCTTATTTCTGCTTGTTGGTTGCAAAAATAAGGATTTTGGGCTATAAACTATGTTTTGGAAGCATAAAGAATTAAACAAATTTAGCGTTACTTTAAGGAACTGTTTAAAATTAGAAATAATGCCCAAAATCAAAAAAATACCCCTGCCCGAAGGGTGGTTCTTGATTTTTCGGACTCTCTTCAGGGTTTGGGGTAATCCGAAAAATCAAAATGACCAAAATTTAAACAGTTTCTAATTCGGATCTTTTACGCTATAATACACGATCAAACTAGATATCAGATTCCTATCACTATTTGTCAAGAAGCTTGTTTATGTTTTCAATAAATATTTCAGGTTTTTCCAGGTGAATGTCGTGTCCGCTCACCAACTCGAAGAGCTCGCAGTCTTTAATTAAGCCAACCGCTTTACGAGCTTGTTTGTTCGATGCAGCTGCCATCAAAATACTGTCTTTTGTTTCGGGGTCGAGGGCATAAGCTTCTTTGGCGTGTATGAATACTGTAGGAACTTTTATATTGCTCATCAAATCGCTGTGCTTTATGCTATTATGCCAGGTGTAATCATAGAATTTGTCGCCAAATCGCAGGTCGTAATCTTGAATATAGAGGAACATACCAAACAAACGTTCGTTGAGCGATTTGGGCAAAAACCAGATTTGAATTGGCTGACCAGGTTTTTTATCATGGTACTTCTGCGCAGCATCGGCAATTTTGTCAACTTTATCGGGAATATATAGTTTACCCCAGTAACAATGACGTAAGTAAAAAGCTTCCCAGCATTCCTTTGTATCCGAGTTCAAATAGTCGTGCATAACCTTATAATCATCATGATAGACAAAAGTTTTTGGAAAATATTCTTTTTCTGTTGAAAACACAGGTGGATCTTCGAGCAGTGAACCAACAATGTATTTATTTCCGGTACCTGCAAGATAGGCTGAAATCAGTCCACCCGACGAATGCCCGGTTACCACGGTCTTTTCCTTGATCACTTCGCTAATAAAACGCGAAAGATCGTTCCCAATACTATCGAGGAAATAACGGGTTGGGTCGTGAAGTGATTTCCCATGACCAGGGCAATCTATAGCAAATACATGCCATTTTTTACTTAGTTCTGGTAAAACTTTTTTATAATCCTGCCAGGCTGCGGTTTGTCCATGAATCATAAGCAATGCTTTTTGCCCGTTATTTGGCCCTTCAGCATAATGAATGGATACTCCGTTCGAAAGTGTACTGTTTCTTTCAGTGAACCCTGCATCAAATGTAGTTTTCAGGTCTTTGTCTTCTTTATGCAATGAGCAACCGGCAAAAAAAATGAATGCAGAACAAATGAATATTGAAATTAACCCTGTTTTCATTCGTATAAATTTTAGTCTAATGTTTTGTAGCCTGCGTATTAGCATTTTCTTTTAGCTGAACAATTCAACGGATTGAATAGCCATTCAAAAATAGACAATGAGAATCAGAAAAATTTTAACCTAAGTTAAAACAACGTCACCTTTCTTTTGAACGCATAGGGATGCTCATTCGAACGAAAGATTTTTAAGAATTTCGTCAGCAATTAGTTGTGCACCAACTGTATTCTGATGGATTCCATCGGTAAGCAGCAAAAAACCGTTCCTTTGTGAGATACGATCGAGGCTTTCGCCCAGGAAATAGTGCCTGAATAACGACTGAAAAGCCATTTTTGTACTATTTACCGCATCTTTGCCTTTGCCTCCGTTTCGTTCCATCAGAAAAACTTTCTGCCGTTCGTTTACCGGAATGTAAGAGATGTTTTCGCGCTCGGCAATCTGCTTTAATTCAGTATTGTATTGGTCGAGTACTTTGTTTTCAGCCGATTCGAGGTTTTCGCCTATAACCGGCAACGATGCTAATGCAATCGCTGCATTGGTTTTCTGCTTTAACTTCCTGATTATAATGGCTATATTATTGCTGTAATTTTCGAGCGTAGCTTCGTGTGGTATATGTTTCCATTTCCTTGTACGGATTGCAAGTGCGGGGTCAAGTGAAGATGTAACATCGTTGGTACCGACCAATAACACTACAAAGTCGGGCTTTGCCTCTATTGCTTTGCCTAATTTAGCCAAAACATTGTAAGCTTCGTACCCGGCAACTGCATGGTTAATAAATTGATAATTGTCCGTTCCCAGTTTTTTCTTCAGCATCGTTACAAAGCTGACGCTAATTTTCCCCTGGGTGATACTGGCTCCCAGAAACAATATTTTCTTCTTTATCGCCATTGGTTTTCCCTTTCAGAAATGATGATTGAAATTACTGATTGCTAAATTAATAATTAGCGTAAGTTGTATGATAAACCAGCCTGAAAAATTCCGTTGTAGCCATATCCAAGCTCCATAAAAACTCCCACTTTTTTACCATACCTGATACCAAGGGCTGAAACCTGGTAAGCGAATTGCAGTGAATTTGTTGTTTTTTTGCGGTATATTTCTTTATCTGCAGGCATAAATGTTGAATTTCCGATTCCGGCTCCTAGCGAAACGCATCCGTAAATTTGACAATTATCCTGTTGACAGTAATTGTAAGTGAAAGATGGCATCAGGCTATAATAGTTGCTTTTAGTTTTTCCTGTGTTCAGCCCGTTATCCATCGTTTTTTCCTTCTGCTGTTCGAAGGTTAGGTTTAATCCCAGTTTTATCCGGTCCGACAAATAATACTTCAGATGCACCGACATTGGCCCTGCATTTTTATGGTCGCACACATCGTAATTTCCGAGCGTTCCAACTGTTCCAATTATGTTCGACTCATAGTTGCTAACCCTGGGAGCCGAAATAAATCCATACGAACCGTTGATTTCGATAGCTCCGCTTTTGGTTTGGGCAAAAGAATTACCAACCTGGAGCATCAACAGAAGGAGAAATAGTTTTTTCATTTTGTTTGTTTTTACTGTTTAGCCTTAGAAAATATCGAATGTCCAACTTTTAGAGCAATAGTGTTCTAATCGAAGGACAGTCGATAAATTCGGTTGTTAATCAGGCAACCCGAAACAGAAATAAACCCGGTGTATTTGCAATTGGCTTTCGAGAAGTAAAAAGTATCGTCTGAAAGCTCAGTTGGTAGTCTGGTCTTTTTCTGTTTTCCAGAAGTTGTTTATTTGTTTTAATGGCGTGCCAAAAATAGAAGCAAATAAGCTGCTATTTTTTAACCCAGGTTAAAAAACGGTCTTCGAATCATAATAAAATTTGGAGGCTTATTTAGGCACAATTTGCTTTTGCGACAACCTTCGTCTGATGCGGCTAAGCGAAGGGCCAGCAATGCCAATGTACGAAGCAAGATTAGCCAGCGAAACGCGATTAAAAATGTCGGGGTGCCGTTTCAGAAGATTCAAATAGCGCTCTTCAGCCGAGCCGACCAGGAAGTCCTGGACGCGTTCTGCTGTAAATACATAAATTGCCTGCGCTATTTTTCGGCCAACTTCCGACCAATTGTGCGACAGCTTGTAATTATTCAAAATTAGTTCTCGTTTGGGAAACAAAACTACGGTTGAATCTTCCAGCGCCTGAAGGAATAAACTGCTTGGTTTTTGCGTGATAAAGCTCTGAAATTCAACAATAAATTCATTCTCAAACGAAAAATTCATAATGATTTCAGTGCCTTTTTTGTTCAGGTAATACCATTTGAAGCTGCCCTGTGAAATGAAAGCGATTTGATTTTCGATTTCGCCTGCCTGAAAATAAAACTCATTCTTTTTAAAATGTTTTGTCCTCAAATGTGGTGTAACCATTTCCCAGTCAGAATCTTCGATGGGTGAAATTGCATGAATATATTGTCGTATCTCTTCGAACATAAATGGAACCGAAAGTCGTGAAAAATGAAGGTAAATGATCGTGCCCTATTCCTGGCAATTTTTATAGGTTAACTATTTCACGTAAACATTACACCCGCTTGCAGCCATTTTTTCGGCAGTTGCAGATTTTATTTTCAGGTTTTGCCGGGCAGGGCCACTTTTGCTTCCACAAAAAGCCTCAAAGTCAATCGAAAATGAAACGAACATGTTGGATGAAAAATAAATATCAATGAAAATGTTTTTCCCCAATATGTGAGTTCCATCAGACAATTAAAAACCAATTATTTACTGATGAAAACAGAAAACAAAAACAAGTTAATCCGGACCGGCGGAGTTTTTTCCGGGCTTTTCCTGATCCTTCACATCGCGTTTTACTGGATTTTTAATTGGGAGAAAACGCTTGAAGTGATGAATCAAACCGATAAACCCATTATGCTAACGTTGAATTTGGTGGGAATCTTATTCCTGATTTACGCTACTAGCGTGTCGTTCCTCTTGACCAAGCAGTTGCCGCAAACCTCTGCCGGACGAAGTGTGCTGTTGTTTTTCGCTTCGTTTTACCTGCTCCGCATCGCAGCCGAATTTATTTATTTCGGCTTTGTGGTACCCGATTCTATCGTTGCTATACCGCTTTGCCTGATCCCTGCTGCTTGCTACGCGCTGGCAGCTTTACCTTTAACAGCTAAAAATGAGACGATATGAAACGTATTTTAGGTAAGATCACCAATGGTATATTGCTAATAATCATTGGTTTATTGCATACCAAACTCGTGGTTACGGCTGACGGTTGCGGCGCACAGTTCGCCAATTTCGCCAAAACCAATTTTTTCAGGATTTGCGGTGGGTTGAACGAATTACCGGCAGCGGCAGGCAAAACCAATTTCGAAGCTTTTGCAGCATTCTGGTTTTTCTACTTCGGAATTCTGATTATTCTACTCGGACTGTTGGTTCATGCTATTGAAAAAAAATACAGGGTTTTACCCCACAGCTTTACCGTTTCCTATTTAATCGTGGTAATGGTTGGCGCATACATGATCCCGGCTTCGGGAATGACTTATATTATGTTGCCGCATGCCGTTTATATGCTGGTGGGCAACTGGCTGAAATGCAGAAGAATCAAATAATTAATTGGTATTCAGAAAGTAAAACCCAAAATAAGAAGTATATGAAAATCACAAACGGAAAGATCATCATCCTAATCGGTGTTATTCATACTTTGTTGACCCCGGTAGTTTATTTCAACCAGTTTAGTCTTTTTGCCCGCCATTTTTTCTTCAGGATAAACGATGGGTTCATGGAATCCTCCATCAATTACGAGACTTTCGCTGCATTCTGGTGCCTGTACTTTGGACTCACCCTCTTTCCGCTGGGGGTACTTCTGGATTCGATCGAGAAGAAAAAAATGCCGATTCCGAAATCATTCATTGTCGTGTATGCAGGTTTGATCTTGGTCGGCGTTTACATGATCCCTTTTGGCGGGATGACCGTTTTTATGTTGCCTCATCTTGTTTACATGATCGCTGGTAATCGCCGGAAACACATAAAATCAGATAATTACACGTTAAATAATCAGATCAAATGAATAAAGTTTTCAAACTTAAAGCTTATCCTGAAAGCACACGAATTTACTACGACATGGACCGGGTTGACTATTTCGATTCGTATATGACCGTGAAAAGTACGCCCGATTCGGTGGCTGAAATCACCCGGAAACTACTGAAATCGCCTGGTTGGGTCAATGCGCTGGGCAAACTAAGGGACATATTGGTGAAGCCGTTTGGGTTAAAAACCGAAAACGATATAAAAACTGAACAGGCCGGAAACCACGAATTCGACTTTGCCCCGGTTTTGTATCGAAGCGAACAGGAAATCGTGATGGGCATGAACGACAAACACCTGTATTTCAGGCTTTCGGTACTGAAAATTGCAAAACAGGATGGTTCACAAATCTTTCTCACTACCGTCGTTCGCTTCAACAATGTGGGCGGACGAATCTACTTCGCCCTGATCCGCCTGTTTCACGGACTGATTGTTCGCACTATGCTGAGAAGGCTTTAAATCGTATTAAATGTTGTTTAGTTCAGCTTTTCATCCAGACTCACGCCCAGTCCTCGCGAAGCTCGGACTTCCCCCTCTCTTTTCAAAAGAGAGGGGGAAAGCCCCGATCCGGGGCGAGGGGGTGAGTACTTTCCCTTAACTAAACGACATAAAATCGTCAATCATAAAATCGTAAATAACTCATTATGTCATCACAATTGATCAAATTATCGCGCATAGCCGCATGCATTGCTTTGTTTCTCGGCCTGGCTCACGAAACCTACACCGTATGGTTTATTTCCGATGTTATGCACCTTCCCCAAGGCTGGCAACGACTGGTTTTGTACATGTACCTGGCAACCGGTCTGGCTTGTTTTCTGGCCGGAGTAACCATGCTCCTGTCGGGCAGTAAATCGGTTCAAAATTGGAGGTTATCGAACCATGTCTATTTTATTTCTGCTACTTTTATGCTGTTATTGGGAATTGGCGCACCTATAGCCATGAGCGACAACCCGTTTGGGTATATTTCGCTGGCTGTCGGCGTTTTTTCGGTGGCAGTTGGCGTTTTGCGCTATCGCCAGTCAATGAGTTAAACTAAAACGCGAATTCATGAACCGGATTATCAAAGTCATATTGCACCTGTTTTACTGGATGGTTTTCAGCCTGTTTTCGGGACTGGTAAGCTTCCGGCTAGCACAGGGTACTGATTTTCTGGTTGGGAACATGGACGTTTTTCTTTTCAATGCGCTGTGGGCTGTCATTCAGTTTTACTTGTTCTATTTTTTATTTTACCGGTTCATCGAACAGCAAAAATACATCCGTTACTTTGTTTACTCGGTAGCGGTTTCCATTGGGTTGTCATTGGTTCTGTTTTTCGTTTTTGGCCTTTTGTTTGGCTTCTCCGAAGTACGCGAAATGGGCAGTATCATTCCGCCGATGGTTGGCACGTTCATCATCGGGCAAACGGGCAGCCTGTTGCGCGGATTTATTGGCTGGTTCGACGATCTGCAGCGCAAGCAGGAAATGGAAAAAATGCTGATCCGAAACGAGTTGGATGTGCTGAATGCCCAGCTCAACCCGCATTTCCTGTTCAACACGCTGAATAACATCGACTCGCTGATTTTCCGCCAGCCACAAAAAGCGTCGGAATCGTTGATTACCTTGTCTGAAATAATGCGCTACATGCTTTACGATGCCCGTGAACCCAAAGTGCTTCTATCGCGTGAAGTAGAACATTACCAGCGGATTATCCGGTTGCAGTCGTTGCGGTTTGGCAATCCCGAAGCTATCCGGTTCGACAAACCTGACCTACTTCCTGAAATTCAGGTAGCGCCTTTGCTGTTTTTGCCATTCATCGAAAATGCCTTTAAATATGCCGTTAAGTCTGATGGTTTGCCTATGATTGAATTCAGGCTGACAATTTCTGAAGGGGAAATTTGCTGGACAGGCCGAAACCAATTTCAGGCCGAAACCAATGACCAAACAGCGCGGCGTGGTGGAATTGGTTTATCGAACCTGAAGCGGCGGTTGGAGTTGTTGTACCCCGGAAAACATTCGCTCGAAACCAGCGTGAGTGGGAACGTATTTTTTGCTGAATTAAAACTAAAGCCATGACATACACCTGCCTGACTGTTGACGACGAACCATTGGCACTCGAAAAGATAAACGGGTTTGTCGGGCAAATGCCACATTTGAAGCTGGAAGCCAGTTTCGACAATGCTCGCGACGCGCTGGGTTTCCTGGCCAGCCATCCGGTTGACATCCTTTTTCTCGACATCCAGATGGACCGCCTCACTGGCTTGGATATGCTGGCCGCATTGCCCGAAAAACCACAGGTGATCCTCACCACGGCTTATAGCGAATATGCCCTGAAAGGCTACGAACTGGAAGTAACCGACTATATCCTGAAACCCTATTCGTTCGAGCGGTTTGCCCGTGCTGTGAACCTGGCTGTCAAACGGATGGAGGAGAAAGTCGCCACGCCGTCGCCCGATTTTATCTTTGTAAAAACCGATTACCGGCTGATGAAAATCAGGCTCGACGACATCCTTTTTATCGAAGGGATGCGCGATTTCCGGTGCATTGTCACTACAACCGGCAAAATACTAACTCAGCAAACTTTTGGTTCGTTTGAGGAGCAGCTTCCGGCAACTGCTTTCGTCAGGATACATAAATCGTACATGGTAGCCATCTCCAAAATCGAATCCATCGAAAAGCACCGTGTCAAGATCGGCAAGGAATTGCTGCCGGTGAGCGAGAGCTGCCGCGACAGTTTTTACAGGGTAATTGGCAGATTCTCTGGTTAAGTTTTCAAATAATCAAGCCGCTCCAAAACATACAACAGCTTGATTTTCTTTTTCAGGTAGTCTTTCTCCAGAAACACCAACCTGTCAGCAATTTCGTCGTCGTAAACAGCATACTTTTCCGATGGTTTGTATTCCGCTTTTTGCCTGGTGATGGTTTCGTCGGTAAACAGCCTCAAATCTTGCTCGCAGGCTGCGCATATTGCTATTTTGTAGCGTTGGTTAGCCGTTTCTGTACCGCAATTGAAGCATTTCATGGCTGATTTTACATCCATAACTTTTTGATTTAGTTATATTTATAATACTATCTAAAACAGATAATCTATTTTAGATAGTGTCAGGATATTTTTACCCTTTGGATAAATATTCTCCTGCCGAGGTTACCGTCGCATAAAAATAGCCCAATGCCGCCATGAAACTGTTCTGCACTTCTTTGGCTATAACCTTTTGCCCGTTGGTTTCCAGGTCTTTGGTGGCACAGGCATCGCCAATTAATGTGATGTTGAACCCAAAATCTTTTGCTGCCCTCACGGTTGCATCGACGCACATATGGGTCATCATGCCGCAGACAACCAGATCGGTAACGTTCAGGCTTGTTAAGTAATCGAGCAACCCAGTTTCGCGGAAACTGTTGGGAAAATGCTTGACAATCACCTTTTCACCAGGCAGCGGACGAACGCTCTCGTTTATCTCGGCTCCAACGGTACCTGGGCGAAAAAAAGTGGCATCAGGTCGCGTGGCAATGTGCTGTATGTGAATAATATTCCTGTTTTCAGCCCTGCATCTTTCCAATATTAGCCCTGCCTTTTTACCTGCCTTTTCCGAACCGGAAAGGGTCATCGCTCCCTGTTCAAAATAATCGTTCTGAATGTCAATAAGAATCAATGCTGTTTTCATAATGAGGATTATTTTGGCATTTGCGACCAATGGGTGTGTATGATTTTCCATTCCCCGGTAGCCTCCAGCCGATATACTTCGGAACAGTTCCAGCGGAAAATCGAATCGCCCGAACTGGCAACATAATTGAACGTAAGAACGGCCATATTGCTGGTTGCCTGTACTTTCGGGTCAACCAATTCGTATTTATCGACTTGAACCTGACCGCGAATGCTTTCGTACAAAGCGGTTAAGGCATCCAGCCCGTCCAACCGTTTCTGGAGGAAAGGGTCGAAATAGGTAACTTCGGAGGTCGATAGTTCGAGGAAACCCGATGGGTCGCCATTGTTCCACCGCTCCAGAGCAGCTGTCTCCAAACCGATGATCGTTTCAGAAATTGTATTCATTTTATATTGATTATTAATTTGTTATATTGATCCTATAACGCAAGTTGTTTCCCCAATTCAAAGGCTTTTTCGCAATCGAGAGGAAATCTGGTTTCGTGATATGCTTTTTTCTCGTCGATATTGAAGTAGGAATACTCCATATCGTTATAATTGTCTGTTTGATAGGTATAAAAGCTATTTAAAACCTCCACGTTACCTAAAATCACTTTCAGAGTGCCCGTGATTCCTTCCAAATGTTGTTTTAATGGTAGTTGGTTGAAAATCTGCTCTTTTACATTCATGGTAAAAATGGCGGCAACTTTTAATTTTCCCTTATCAATAGAACTCATCGGGTTGGAATAAATCATTTTGGGGAATAGAAAACGTTCGATGAACGACATCATTGCTCCTGAGATATTTCGAAAATAGACAGGTGATCCTAAAAACAAAACATCTGCCTGCTCAATTTTCTCCAAAACTGGCTTTAACCCATCGTTTATGCAACATTTCCCATAACTTTCAGCATGTTCTCTTTTGCAGGTAAAGCAACTTCTACATCCCTTATAATCAATATCGTACAGGTTTATTGTTTCGGTTTCAGCCCCTGTACTACGGGCACCTTCAAGAGCCTTTTCCAACAATGTTGCTGTATTCCAGCTTTTTCGCGGACTTCCGTTAATTGCTATTACTTTCATCATTTTATTTAAATTGGTTGACAGGAAGGACAATAATAGATAGTTCCTCCCATAAAGTTCTCTTTCATTATCGTACCTCCACATTGAGGACAAGCCTGTTGCCAGGTGTTCTTCGACAAAATGGTTGGATAACCGCCCGCATTCCCGAATAAATCAGTCTCCGTATCGCGACCGCCTTTTGCCAGCATAGTAGCAAGTGTTTCTTTAATCGACTGATACAATGTATATTTGTTGCTTTCGGTCAGCGTATTCAGCTTTCTTTTGGGGTGCAGCCCCGCCCGAAACAGAATATCCTGCAAAACACCGTTACCGATGCCCGGGAAACGCTGTTCGGTAGCCAAAAATGCTTTCAGACTAAGAGTTGGCTTTTCGTTGTTCAGAAAATTGAAAAAATAGTTTTCAGTAAAATCGGCATCGATTGCTGATACCCGTTCCTTACTTTTCTGATGATAACTATTTTGAAATTCGTTGCAATAGACATACATGCCACCATACATCGCTACGGTAAAAGTCAGAAAAGTTTCGTCGTCGAATGTCAGGAGCAACTGGTATTTGTCGGGAATCGGACTGTTTTTGCTGTTGTATTTCACCTTCACGCCATCGCAAATGCTCAAATACACATTGTTATCGAAACAGATATCTACAAAAATTCCTTTTCCGCTTGCCGAACGAATTTTCGATCCGGTCAATAACGACTTATATGCTGCCGGGTCGCCGTTGAAAAAGGCAAACTTGTTGATATGAGTGGCATTAAACACGTTGGTCACGGTTTTGCCGACAAGAACGTCGTTTATCTGACGTCCCAATAAAATGGCTTCAGGTAGTTCTATCATGTTGATTCTTATTAATTTTCAACAAAATGTTTAAGGGCATCCAGCGGCATAAATGTCCGTTTGGCGGTAGCTTCCAAATCGCAGCCTTCTTCTTCGTAAATCCGTTTCAGGAAAATCGGCATCTCTTCGCCCACTTCAATCAAATGGCCGTCGGGGTCGTAAAAACGGATGGTTCGCTGGCCCCAAAGTTCGGTGTTGAGTTCGTGCAAGAATCGTACATTGTTATCTTTTAATGCTTTATAAACATTGTCCAGTTCGTCAGTCTCAAAACAGAGTTCGAAGCGGCTTGCACTGCTGCTATTGGTAATATTTTCGACACCAATCGTTTGCGAAATTACATTGCCTTCCCAAACTTGCCAAACGGTAAACCCTTCCTTGAAGGTAATGTTAGCCCCGCCATTGTCCATCACTACGGTACAACCGAGCAAATCGGTATAAAATTTTGTTGAAACGCCGGCATCTTTTACAAACAATACCGGCTGGCATTTCCCTAAGTTCATGGTACTCGTATTTAGTGAATTACATCCATTTAATATGAGCCTCCTTGCGGTAAGGCAATTTGGAATAATGGTATTTGGGATAGCCCACCATCAATGCCGACCGCACAGCATGCGATTCGTCCAACCCTACAATTTGCTTTACTTCAGGTGAATAACCAAGGGCGATCATCACGAAGCCAGCCCAGCAACCGCCCAGACCATACGAAGGTAATAATAATTCGAGATGTGATGTGGCAATTACCGAGTCGAGAACTCCGCCGGTATAGGTCGCATCAGTGTAGCCGATTACCAGCACAGGGGCTTGGCGGCAAATCACATCGTCGTCTTGCTGGTATGAATTGATCAACTTTTCGAAGCCGAGGTACATCGCAAGATCGGCTTTGGCATCCACCATGCCTTGCATCCAGTTGATTACCGCGTCGCTTAACCGACGGATGGCACTTTTCTCGCAAATCACAACCCATTTGTTTTGCTGCTGATTGACACCGGTTGGTGAATAACTCACCGTTTCGAACAGTTTTTCTAGCATGGCTTTTTCCACACTTTTGGGCAGGTACTTGCGGATGGAACGGCGGCTACTGAAATATTCCGACAGGTTTTCGGGGTTTATCTCCTGCAACTTTTCTTTCCTAATCATCCGCAATCCGGGCAACGCATTGTGCTTCAAAGCACCCGTTGTGCAAACGGCCTCGCAATGCCCGCACTGAACGCAACGGGCTTCGTTATCGTCGGTTATAACAGGAAAGCCGTCGTTTCCTGTCGAGATAAGCCCCATCGGACAAACTTCGGCACATATACCACATTGCTGGCAAATGGCTGTGTTGATAGTTAATGTGTTCATATTAAATGCTTTGGTTATTCAAAAAGGCTTGTAATTTCTCAAAGTACTGTCCCACGTGCACTCCATCGACAAAAGCGTGATGAACCTGGACCGAAAAAGGCAGGAGCGTTTTCCCATCCTGTTCAAAATATTTTCCCCACGAAATGCGTGGCACCGAGTCGTTACGGTTGATGGTAATGGTATGCGACAGGTGCGTGAACGAAACCCAGGGAATGCAGGTGAGGTACACGAAATCGTCGCGCCCGATGAGTGGGGCATAATCGAAATAGACACTTTGATTATCAGTTAGTTGCTTTGCCTTATTTGCAAAGCTGAACAGGTCCCTTTCCATGTCGAGGGTAACGAACTTAAACAGGTCGTCGTTGCCATCGGCAGGCATTGCGGTAAACGATGGATGGAGCTTGTCGTGCAAAACCACCTGTTTCCCTTCCCTCACGCGGTAACGAAAGTTCTCCACTTCGTCGGTTGCCCGCATAACGGCGTAAATCATAGCGTAATAGAACGGCAACCCGTTTTGCCGTACGAACCGGAGAAACTGGGTGATGTCGATATTGGCACAAATGTTATACTGCGGATAATCCATCCGGTAGAAGAATTCGAAATGTTCTTTTCGCTTCCAGTTCTCAATATCAATGATTTGCATTAGTATTTAGTTATTTGTTGTTTGGGCTGTATATAAGAGCACGAACACTTGATATTCAGCCCACTCTGGGGCTGAAGAAGGTACGTGTGTTGCATTATCCGTGGGCTGACACCCACGGTTATTGAGATTTTGCCCTTGTCAGGGCAATAAAAAACGTTTTTAGTAAGGATGTTGCCATGTTTACCCATACAAAATGTTATTGTCCCGTTGTTTTTGCAAGCGGGTTAACCGTAATCATAATTTCCAGTTTTCACTGGTAAGAACAACGGAGGTTTCTACCTGCCGCTCAGGTATCGACCAATAAATCCGGAGTAACCGGTTTTTTTCATCGACTGTAACCTGGCGAAATCCATGTTTTTTGTAAAAATCGACCGCCCAAAAAGCATCGGCCCAGGTGCCAATAAGGATAGGCGTTTTTGCCATATCAACCAGGTGTTGCAGGAGTTTCCCGCCAATTCCCTGCTGCCGGGACTTTGTACGAACATAAGCATGGCGGATAAGTGTTACATCGCTTTTATCCTGAATTCCCATAACACCCAGTATTTCATTGTTATCTATATACTTCCAGAACTCAACGCCTTCGGCGATTTGAGTTCTCAACTCTTCGGCAGGCATATAAGGTTCTTTCCACCGGTCGGGCGGAATGATGCCTTTGTAAGCTATTGCCGCATCGTTTATGATTTCGAGAATGATGTCAAAATCGGTTTCAATAGTGCATTTTGTTATCATTTGAATGTTCTTTGATGTAATTCACTATTAGTCAATATTTTATTTCCTTCCGTAAAACTTCAGGTATGCTTCGATATTTGTCTTTAGATATTCCACATTATGATGCCCCTTAAACAGATGGTTTTGAACAGATATTCCTTTCTCTTTCAATATCTTATTCAAAATGGAACACCCTTCATAAAATCGGCCTTCGTCTTTATCTCCGGCATCCAGATATACCTGAAAATCAGATCGAATATCTTCGCTTCCCGCAATATGCACCGGATCATATTTTTCCCAGTCCTCTTTACTCCTGAAGTGTGGTTTGTCTTCCTCTTCAATCGTTAACTCGATGGCGGGCATGTGCCCTCCCACTTTGCAAAACAGTTCCTGATGGCGAAATGCATTGTGAAGCGCGGCATAACCTCCGGCTGAAGCACCACCAATATATCGCCCTTTTCTGTCCTGAATCGTGCGGAAGGATTGGTCAATAAAAGGAACAAGCTCTTTGATCAGGAAATCTTCGTACATTCCTACGTTGTAAATACGACTTTCTGAATTTAAGATTTCGCTGCATTCTTTGGACGAGTTTAAACCTCGGCTATTTTCGATGCGAGGACAAACAATCATCATCGGTTTAATTTCTCCCGAACTGATCAATTGATGTGCTTTTTCGCTTATTCCGGCTTCAAACAGAATGTTCTCGTTGCCGCTTCTTTCGTGCAAAAAATACAGTACCGGAAGGGGTTGTTGAATGCCGATGTTTTCGGGCAGGAAAATGGTCATTGCCATTTCTTTTCCCAGTAAATTACTATGAAAACTTTGATTTATTGTTTTCGATTTGCTCATTTTCAATACATTAACTATTTGTCGATCAAATCCACCGTTATCACCCGAAAAGTATGCTGGTTGACGGTTATCCTGATATTTTGCTCACGGTTGGTAATATATACGTTCTTGCCTTTTCGTTCGAAAAACTCTTCCTTTGTTTCAGTTATGACATTGAAAATCAGTTCTTCAATTTCTCCATCCGACAACTGGCAATGCAGCTTTTTGTTGATCCGCCCGTAAACCAACCTGGTGTAGCAGAGCTTTTGCAGAATTTCGGTTTTACTGATGCCCATTTTATTCTTTTAACTTCATTATTTCCGGCAATTTCTGTCTGATTTCCTCTTCGTCCCAATCCCACCATTTCAGTTCAAGCAACTCGGCAATCTTGCTGTCGGTAAACCGTTTGCGGATTAATTTGGCTGGTACTCCGCCTACAATGGAATAGGGCTCAACATCTTTGGTAACTACTGCCCGCGAACCAATAATGGCACCATCGCCAATGGTAACACCTGCCATGATAACTGCCTCGAAACCAATCCACACGTCGTTACCTACGATGATGTCGCCTTTGTTGTCCCACGCATCGGTAACCGGAACCTGCAAATCCCATTCGTTGGCCATAACCGGAAACGGATAGGTTGACAACGAGTTAAGCGTATGGTTAGCCCCGTTGAACAAAAACTTCGCGCCACAGGCAATGGAACAGAATTTTCCAATTTTCAGCCTGTCGTTGTTCACGTAGGGATAATGGTACTGCACGCATTTCTTCTCAAAATCAGCCGGATCGTCCACAAAATCGTGGTAAAACGAATAATCGCCCACTTCGATAAACGGATTTTTTACGCAATTTTTCAGGTAAGCGATTGTCTTGTCGTCTTTGCGCGGGTATAGTTGTGTTTTGTCTGCCATTTTATTTTAGTTTTTCTAAGTAAATTATTGTCATATTGTTGTTTATAACCTTTCTACTGAATTCGTTATAACCTTGTTTGTTGTATAAATATAAGTTTTTTAGGCTTTTATGCCCGGTAAGCAGTTCGAACCGCTTGCAAATTGGGAAAGCCGACTCCATCGAATCGAGCAATCGCTTGCCAATGCCCTGGTTTTGAAAGTTATTTTTAACGATGAGCTTGCCCACGAAACAGGTTTCTTCGTCCATAAACCCACGCACCGAACCTATGATTTCACCTTCGGCAACCGCCTTAAGAAACACCTGCTCGGTAAACTCTTTTTCCAGCGCACCCAAGTCCTGCAATAAAGGCGGAATGTTGTAATCATTGTAAATTGCTGCTTCGCTTTGGTAGCACGCTTTCTGTAGCTGAAGGATTGCTTCCAAATCTTGTTTATTTGCCTGTTCAATAGTTGCTTGTATCATAAGCCAGTTCGTAATATTGATTTCCGTTGAATTCGAATTCGCCAATTACTTCCAATCCAATTTTCTGTGTATGAGCCTTATACGATCTTGGGTTATTTTTATTGATGAATGTAACCAGCACACCGTATCTGTTTGACATGGCTTCTGCCGAAAATTCAAAGAGCTTTTCAATCAATCCGGTGCCACGGTATTCTTTGTCAATGCAAACCGGGCCATATTGGTACGAATTCTCGACCGTAAGTTTTGTCCCTTGAAAATCAAATTCGCCCAAACGGTTAATCATATAGCTGAAGATTGGCCAGGCTGACCAAAACGCCCACGAAGCAGCCATGGCATAGCCAACAACGCGTTCGTTGTCCTTTGCGATAAACAGCCCATTTTCTTCTTCGATTAACCTCGTCATTTGTTCTATTGTAAATGAAGTTGTTACAAAACCATCTGTTTTATCTTCTTCGGCTATCGTATCAATTTGGTATTTGGCATGAAGCCGCAATACAGCATCGATTTCATCAAGTTGGGCGGTTTTTATTTCCACCGGATTAGTTTTTACTTGTAAAGGGAAATAACGGTCAACCAGTTGTCCGGCTTCTTTCAACCATTCACTACGTTGCTCCAAAGTGCTTGTTACAACAATCCGAAATACCTTTCGATCAAAGGTTTTCACCCCACAAAAATCGAAAATGCAGTTTTTCCATATCGTCTCCAGAGGGTCTTTAAAAATCGTCGTTTCGCGTTCTTCAGCAGTATCCGAAGTGTTGAAAACCAATCCGGTTTTAGCTTTGAGCAATCCGACGGGAACGCCCTCTCCATTGTCGCCTTCTTCGAATTTGTAGGCAATTCCGGGGCGGATAACCCGGTCGATCCATCCTTTCAGTATTGCAGGAGGTTGTCCCCACCAATTAGGGTGAACGATAATTATCCCGTCACTGTCAATCAGATCATTACAATGCGATTGAACGATTTCGTTAATTTGAGCTTGACGATGCATTTCATCAGCGCCAATCAACGGATCGAACCCTTCTGCATATAAATCATGAAGAACCACCGTGTGCCCGTTTGCCAATAATCTGTCATGACCTATTTGGGCGATGGCGTGGTTAAAACTGTTTTTATTTGGATGGGCCAGGATCAGCAGGATATTCATAAGATGTAATTGATTAATGGATATGTCTCTTCTGGATGGATTCTATCATTTGTAAAATATAATCGGCTGTGGGTCTGTCAGTTGTTGATTGACTGATATATTTGAATTGAAGAACCCCATCTTTGTCGATGTAATAAATCAACGGAACGTTCTGTAACGTTTTGGTGCCGTCCCACTCCGTACGCGATATATCCAATCCTTTGGATACTTCCTGTTTTTCGTCCATTAATATTGGCAATACCAATGGAATTTTATTATCTGGATAAGTGAATTTCCTGGGGAAACGTTTCTGTGCAAATCGCATCCAATCTTTCTGTCCTGAAGATAGTTGCGTGGTATCTGCCGGATGTTTTACATGTTCGATATATGCCAATCCATTGGCAAAGTTCTTCTCCCAACCTACGATAGAATCGCGGTTGTAGGGAAGAAGAAATATTATTTCCATGTTGTATTTTTTGCATATATCTTTCGTTGTCTGTAGGTTGGCAAATTCGGCATATTGATAGAAGCATATTCCACACCAATATTTGTCGGTGTATTTGCCTCTCGACGAAATCAATAACAGGTTTTTCCCCCGAAGTTTGCCGGTTGAAATTTCGCCTCCCTGGTAGGTTTTTAGCGTAAAGTCTGAAAATTTTTCACCAACAATTCCTACTCTTACCTGGTTATTCTGAGAATAGCCAAAAAATGAAAACAGTAGAAATATCGGCAAGATAGCATTTATCTTTTTCATAAAGATTTGATTTTAAGCGTTTTGTAAAATATTAACTAATCTCTACTCGTTAGCTTTTCCTTTTTTGTAATTTTTTAGCATCTTCCCAAAATCCCTGTCCCGTTTTCGGCGTTCGACTGCCGAAGATTCAAAGAAATCTTTCTCTTTGGTCATTTTCAAATAGTTGTCGTAAGACTTTGAGTCGATAAGTCTATTTTGTACCGCTTCAATTACTGCGCAACCGGCTTCGGTAGTATGGGTGCAGTCGCCGTATCGGCACCGTTTACCATATTCGAAAATGGCATCAAAAGTTATGGACAAACCTTCGGAAACATCGGTAACACCTATCTCGCGCATTCCGGGGTTGTCAATTAAAATGCCTCCATTGGGCAATACAATCAGCTCGCGGTGGGTGGTTACATGCCGACCTTTACCTGTGCTTGTGCTGATGGCATCGGTCTGCATCACGTTTTTGCCACGTAAGTTATTGATTAACGACGACTTGCCTACGCCAGACGAACCCAACATGCAATAGGTTTTTCCACGTTCCATCAACTGTTCAATACGGTTGAGCCCCTCCTGGGTAACGTTGCTAACCGTTATCACCGGAACAGAAGCAATGCGCTGATTTATAGATTTTTCTATTTCAGAAAGGGCAGCACTGTCAATCAAATCGGTTTTGGTAAGCACGACAATTGGCTTCACCCTGGCCGAATGGCAAATCGTGAGGTAACGCTCCAACCGGTTGATGTTAAAATCGCGGTCAACAGCCTGTACCAGAAAAGCATAATCGACATTGGTGGCAATGATCTGAGCTTCGCCCGAATGACCCACAGCCTGCCTTGAAAGGGTTGAGAAGCGCGGGAAAACTTTGTAGATAACGCCGAAATCAGGTTCGTAAACCGTTAGCGCCACCCAGTCGCCCACCGCAGGAAAGTCTTCGCGGCTATTGGCCGAAAAGCGCAGGTTTCCGGTTATTTCGGCTTCCAATTCGGCGTTTGCTGTACGCACGGTGTAGCGTTCCTTGTGCTCGGCAACAATGCGGCCAACGGTAAAATCGCTCAAGCCATTTTCGATCCTGAATTGTTCAAAATCACTGTTATATCCTAAATCATTGATGTCCATCTCATCTAATTATCATAACTATTTTTCTGGGCTAAAAAGAGTAAATGCAAAATCCCAAAGGATTCAGTGCGTCACAAATTGACTGATGGGTTGAGAAAACCAATTTTATAGACAATTTCTTCGTCAAACCCTTTTCTTGAAACAAATACATTGTAGTAGCCCGATTCAGCTTTCTTTTCAATTGTTACCGATACGTCGCCGTATTTGCTTACGACACTAAAGCTTGTTTCACCTGAAAAAGGCTTCCAAACGGTCAAACCATAATTTCTGACCGGTGCTCCATTATCAACGCTAACAATTGCATAAGCACTGCTGGTTTTATCAGGCATTCCCTCTGCACTTAATGTGATCTCGGTGTTACCGTCAATGACAATTTTTTCGATTCCCAAAACCTTAAAGTCGTAAGTGGTGCTTGTCTCTTCTTTTTTGCAACCAACAAACAGCATGATTAAAATAGAAAAAATAATCGTTTTCTTAGTCTTCATTGTTTTCATCTGTAACTTATTTCAAATCTTGTTTCTTGTTTATTTCCAACACGATACATTCGATCAACCGGTTCAGTTCATCAGGGTTTTCGAGCATCGGGTAGTGGCAGGTGCCATTTATAGGCAGCACCTCATAGCCCGTCGCTGCATACGTTTTCAACAGATTTTCGTTGGTGGGCGAGTTGTCAACGTTGATCAGGTGCATCTTCACAGGCAGTTGAGCCATCATCTCCCGTTCCCGTTGGTAGCAACTGAAACCGTCGGCAATCAGTTCAATGCCAATGGTTTTGTCCATATTTCGGTAATCTGTTGCCACGCGGTCGGCAATTGCCGGATTGGTAGCTGCGGATAACAATGCCTGTCGGGCATAGCCTTCGGAGATGTTGGCAAAATCGACAGCCAGCATCTTCAAAAAAGAATCAGTTAACTGCTGCATCTCATCGGACAAAGGTGCGGCCGCATTTTTGAAATTGTCGATGCCGATAAACCCAATGACCGATCCGGGACATTGAACTGCTGCTTCGAGAATCACATCACCTCCCATCGAATGACCGATCAGTACAACGTTCTTTAGTTTTAATTCATTGATTATAAAGCAAATATCTTTTCCGTATTCCCGAATATTCCATGTGGTGCGGTTGCTACCTGAATGCCCGTGCCCTGGCAAATCGACGGCAATTACCCGGTATTGCCCTTTGAAATAATCGACCTGCGCCTCCCAATACGCTTTGTCGATAAACGCCCCGTGTACTAATAAAAGCGTAGTGTTGCCGCTACCTTCGTCGAAATAAGCAATCGGCACATCGTTTCGTGTCAGTGTTTTTTCCATTTTTTGTTTGCTTAAATTGTTTTTGTCAGTGCTTTTCCTACAGCCTGCGTGTATATAATTTTCTCATTGTCATTTAATTGCATTGCCTCGTGCAACTTTTCCCTATCAACCAGACCGATAATGGCCGTACTTAGATTGGCAGCGGCACAATACAGGTACACGTTTTGACTGATAAACCCGGTTTCGGTTCCCGAAACAAACTGTTTGCGGGCATCGTCGGTTCCTACATATCCCTTCAGCTTATCGAAATCGGCGACATAAATCAACCCAACGGGAGTCGATTTCATCATCTTCTGATTACTGATTATACTCCGAAGGTCTCCTTCTATTTGCAGATAGAGATCATGGCTTTCTTCGCGGTATTGATATACACCGCTTGCGAGCGCTACATATACATGCACCGCTTGCGCATTGCGCCCTGAAGGGACTGTTCGCCTCGATTTTGCCCGTGGTGTAGCGGCTACTGTCATACCGCAAGCCGTCCATAGCAAGTCGGACAACTCCTGAATGGACAACTCCTCATCTGTCCACCTTCGTTTTGTCCGTCGTAACGATAAGGCTTTCATTAATGGGAAGTCCATATCCGTCCGGGGAGGTGGCAGTTGTATCGTATTGTCAGTCATTTTATTAGATATTGTTGATTTTACTGCTTATTTCATTCAACGTTTCGCGTTTCATCAAAAAGGCATTTTGCAGTTGGGCATATTCTTCGGGCGTGCAGTAGGTGCGACAATGTTCGTCCACTTTATCCGTTTTGGCAAACACTTCGTTAATTTTTGCACAAGGGTAATGGGCGCATTCTCCACAATTGTTTAAGTTGCGCACGTGTTGGCAGGTATTGATGTTGTAGCTGCACGGTTTTGTTTTGGAGCAGCCGTTGCAGCTAATTTCTTCAACGCTAACGACTTCTTGCCTAAAACCCAGCCGATGCCACAACTCAGCCAATTCCTGCAACCGGACGATGTCGTTGTGCTGCGTTGCAACGTATCGCGGGCATTCCGAACAAGTGTCGCCACACAAAGAGATAAATGCCTCTTCCTTCATTTGATAATAATTTAGTTGACCAACAAACAGGTCAATCTACTGATTTTCAATCAACACCGAACGGCACAGAAAATGCTTTGGTCGGTCAATTTCGGTCAGTCCGTATTTGTTGATAATCTCCATCATGTTATTGAATGATTCTTTAGACACATGAAAATTTGGTTCGATAATCAACATACGACCTCCGGGTTTCAGTAGTGTTTTTACCTCAGCAAATAGTTTGTCGTGGTTGGGTACTTCGTGTACCATAAAAAAAGCAAGAATAAAATCTACTTTTTCAGCCAGTCCAATGCGATCATCCTGACATTTATGCAGTTGAATCGTATTTTCCAATTCGGAACTTTTGATTTTTTCCGCCACTTTATCGAGCATGCCCTGCTGTAGATCGGCAGCAAGAACTTTTCCCGAATCGTACAGCATACGCCCCATTTCGATGGTGAAAAATCCTGGACCACAACCCAAATCAAGTACTGTCATTCCAGAACGGATATAAGGCGCTAAGATTTTATTGGGATTTTGCAGCCATCGTCGGATACCGTTGTCTAAACCGCCCGCTAATTCAACCGGGCAAACGCTTTTGTCGTCTGTTTTCATCTGTTTATAATTTGTTTTTTAATTGCCAGATAGCCTGTCCCGATGTATATCGGGAGAACTCGCCATTACAATCACTCCCCTGTGTGTGAGGTTATTTCTCATGGCTCGTTTCCTCATTTTTTATGCTCCACATATTCCACAACTAACCCGTCAGCGTGCTTTACGGTCATGTTCCAGCCTGTTGGAACAACCTGGATGTCGCGTACGATTTCGGCCTTGTTGTCCAACAGGAAATGGCGGTAGTCGGTAACCGAATCGACCAGGAAAGTGACGTTGGTCTGCCTAAAAGGCAACAATGCCCGATCGCTGCCCGCAATGATCAAAAAATTTTGCACACGTGCCAATTCAAGGCCAACTTGCAGGTATTCAAAGCGGTTTGCGCATTTTTCGCCAGTCAGTTGTTCATAGAAAGCAATCGAATCTTCGATGTTGTTCGTGTATATCCGGCAAAGAACTTGTTTTATCATGGAGTCGCTTTTGAAAATTACGGTCTGTTTTCCTGAAAAAAATATCGCCCTTTGTTCCGGGTGCCTTTCCCGTAGTCGATCGATTTGGTCGGGCATATATGGATGCAGGCCAGGCATTGTGTGCAATGGCCTTTCCACCTTGGCTTCCCGTCGGCCAATACAATATTGTTTACGGGGCAGGCTTTTACGCACTTACCGCACGAAATACATTTGTCGTCGCAGGTATAAGGTTTGTCGGTAAGTGAATATTTGACAAATAGGTTATAAATCAGTCCCGATTTAATTTTCAGGAATCGTTTCCCTTTTGCGTAAAAATCAATGGGTTGGTTGTTCTCGATAGCAGCAATCAGTTTGGGCAAATCAACCTTTGTCTGTTCCATTTTTTGCACCTGTACCTCTTTGCTGTCAACGTCGAATCCTTTGAGGCATATATACGAGTTGGGCATAACGATCGAGTAAACATGCTTGGTTGCAAGCCCTTTAGCTTTTATTGCTTCAGCAAACATCCGGTCGGAATGGCCGCATTCGTCACCACAAGTCATGATGCAGTAAACCTGTTGGTTGCTGTACCTTTTCAATTGCATATCGGCAATAAATTGGGTTACAATGGGCGGCATCCCCCACGAATGGATGGGAAACACGAACCCGATTTTCTCGCCGGGCTTTACTTCAAATTCGGGAACGAGCGGGTTTTCGTCGCGCCCGTATTCGCCTATCGGATAAAGGGTTTCAGAAAAGTGGTCAGCTAATTGGGTAGCAACCCATCGGGAATTGCCTGTCCCTGAAAAATAGAAGATCATTTTATATTATTTATTGAACAATATTTACCAAACAAAGGTGGAAATCTTTTTGCCAAATTGTTCTTTCTAAATGCACGAATCCGAAATTTTTGGAGATGAACCGGGAATATTGGCACTTGAAGCAGATTAATCCGAATTTAGGTTGACAGATTAATTTCTTAAGACAGAATTACAGAATTCACAGAATTATTTTTGGCCTATAACGTTTTATGGGCAAATATAGTATTATGTTTTACAAACATCATTTTTATTGCCCTGACAAGGGCAAAATATCAATAACCGTGGGCGTTAGCCCACGGCAACCGTAACCCACACGCCAACAGCCCCGATAGTGGGCAGAACATCAAATAGCTCTGTTGTTAGTTAAACTCAAACACTTCGTGATAAAAGATTTTTACCCACACGACGCGTCACAGAACCTTTATTTTGCTAAAATCCAATCTGTAAATTCTGTTATTCTGTCATTGAATGAGCGATTTTGAATATCTCATTGTATTTTTGCGGGAAAATTACGATTCATGCACTATCGGTTTATTCATCCATCGCCCATTTTAGCCCCTTACGTCAAGCATTACTGGATGCTCGAAACGGAAGCTTGGGAGGGGAATGTATGCGAACGTGTGGTTCCCACAGGCAATCCTCAGCTGATATTTCACTACCGAAAGCCGTTCAGGATGACTTTCCCCGATCAAAGGATAGCCATTCAGCCCCAGTCGTTTGCCAGTGGGTTGAGCAGCAGGTACATGGATGCAAGCACACAAGGGGCTTCCGGGGTCATAGCCGTTGAATTCCAACCTTACGGTGCCTGCAACTTCTTTCGTTTCCCATTGCACGAGATTGAAGATAAAAGCATCCGGTTAAACGATATTTTTACCGACGAAGTAAAGTACATGGAGGAACAAATTTGCGGGTGTGGCGATTTGGAAAGCCGTATTTCGCTCATTGAAAAGTTCTTGGCTGAGAAACTGGTTCCGGTTGATGCGCGCGATTTCCGGTTGATGAAACATGCCGTGGAGTTGGTCGAGCAAAGCGGCGGACAAATCAGGGCCAGCCAGTTGGCGGCAAAGCTGGCGGTAACCTCCAAAAGCCTCGAACGCAAATTTGCTTCGCTGGTAGGCAAATCGCCCAAACAGTTTATCCGGATTGTCCGGTTCCAGGAAGTTATGGACGGGTTGGTAAACCAGCGGCCCCAGTACCTGACCGCGTATGCCTTTAACAACGGCTATTCCGACCAATCGCACTTCATCCACGAGTTTAAAACCTTTACGGGCTACACCCCGCGCGAATTTGTAAAGCTTTGTCCTTGCCGTGAAGATTGGATGGAGGCAAAGGCACAATAATGCTTGTATTTAAACCTGGAACCGGATCGTTCCCAGGGGGACAATCTTCATCAGGCAGCTATCATCGCCCATTTTGATACTTTTCAGCAAATCGACTTCCACTTCGCACCCAAAGGCTTTTTCGAAAAGCACTTTACTGTAGCCGGTTGTGCATTGGCACCAGGTGTTGGTGGGCAGTTTATCAACTTCGGCAAGCATGGGGCAGGGGCAAAAGGGGAACATCAGATATAGTCCGCCGTCGCGGTACGATAATCCTGCGGCTTTTGCTTTGTCTTGATTTGCAAATTCTTCCAGGTTCGAAGCATTCGCCATCAGTTCTTTCACCAAAGCCAGTTTTTCGTCCATGGCATATCCGCACTGGCAATTCATCCTGATTCTTTTTACCGTGGGAGCATCGAAATTCTCTTCTAACCGTTTCATGGTATTCTTCACCCAAGTTGGATTATCCTCTTGTTTTCCGTCGATGATTTTTAGAGCGGTTGGCTCATTACTTTCTTCTTTTACAGCAGTATAAATCACTTGCTCCTGGATTTTTCGTATGTCGAACATAGTCTTGTTGTTTTAGAATTACTTGTACAAAAGTAGGGAGGACAAAACTTCTGATGTTTCCAATTCTTGCTAAATTGGCGGGGTGGTTGGGGTTACATCGGAACAACGGGCAGCGCAATATCGTAGCTTAGTTTGTTCTGTGAGCAATCGGCCATCAGGCTGGGTGGATAGACTTCGATCAATGGCTTTTCGTCGGGCACATAACCACTCTGTACCAGCCATGTGCCAAAGAGGAAAGCGTAGGCATCGGCAACATCTTCGCGTGTGCCCCTAAAATGGTAAACAGCGTACAAAGCTTCGTCCAGATCGGCTGTTTTCACAGTTCCGCGTGAAAGGGTGAAGTGCCTGGGAACCTTTACACATGCCCGGTAGCGGCATTTCTGATGGGGAGTTATTCCCGGGTTGTCGTAAGGAATTCCAATCAGAATGATATCAGGCTGCAATACTCCCTGTATGGATTGATTCTGAAAAAGCATATTCCATGCTTTCGCGATCCCGGTTTCGTACCCTTCCAGCGTTTGGGCGTAAGCTACATGGAAAGCCGGCAACTTCAGCAGTTCAATGGCATCGAAATAATGGGGTTTATCCTGAGATGGTTTCTTGCTCCCCATGATGTTACGCGAATGGTAGTCCGCTTCGTGCTTTTCCATGAACAGCGATGGCGCAACCCCGTGAAACTTTTTAAATGTCCGCGAAAAAGAGGATATGGTTTTAAAGCCACAACTGTAAGCTATTTCAAACAAGTTTGCGTTTCTTTTTACACTAATCTCATTGGCTGCATGTTCCATGCGCAACCGCTCGATATAATCGCGGGGCGTTTCGCCCATGATTGCCGAAAAAATCCGGTGAAAATGAAACGGCGAGAAACAAGCTGCACTGGCCAGCTTCTCCAACGAAATTTCATCGGAGAGGTGCGCCGAAATGTAATCAACAGCCTGGTTGATACGCTCCTGATAGACGTTTATCGAACTTTGGTTGCCCATCGAGTTGTGTTTTCGCAAAGAAACCACATTATATTGCCCAAAGCAAATCCGCAAATAAAATTCAACACCTGCTGACATACCGTTGTCACTTTATGTTGTAAATTTGCTTGAGTGTCAAGGCAGTCCAAAAAGTAATTAAACCACAAAGTACACCAAGTTTTCACGAAGTTACTAAAAGGTTAATAGGTTGATATTTAAATACTTAATGATGATTTGTGAACCCACTTTGTGCCCTTTGTGGTTATTGTTTTCTCTTTTTCGACAGCTTCGATTAAATAAGCCAATATGAGCCAACATGAAAAAATAATCGACCAAATATTTGCATTGCAGTCAGCCAACGGCTGCTGGAAGATGCTGGAAGAAAGTAACAGAAATTATCCGGCGTGTTTGCACTATTCGCCAACGTTTAAATCGACCTTGTGGACATTGGTTTTACTGGCCGATTTGCAGCACAACCCGGACGACGAAAGGGTATGGAAACCACTGAAAATCATTCAGGAGCATTTCTACAACCCCAATTATGGCATTTTTTCGCTGGGAAACGATCATTTCCCGATTCCCTGCCTGAACGGGAATATGCTTTATCTCGATGCCTGGTTCAACCGCTCGCTATCGGCAGAAAGTATCTCGGCAATCCACTTTTTTCACCTGAACCAACGATTCGACGACGGCGTTTACCAGCTCCCCAAAAGCCCGATTTGCAGCAACACCAGTTGTTACGGCAAGCATACCTGCTATTGGGGTGTGGTTAAGCTGATGAAAGGGCTTTCGTTTATCCCCAAAGAAAACAGGAGCAAAGCCGCGCAGGGGTTGCTTGACCGGTGCATCGAATTTGTTTTGCTCCATAAAGTATGCTTCAGTTCCCGATCTGTAAACAAGTACCTTTCAAGGGATATTGACAAACTTGGGTTTCCGTGCATGTACCGGAGCAATTTTCTGGAGATACTTTGGCTTTTGAAACGCGAAAATGTTTGTTCGTCCAACCTGGCGCCCGCTTTGGAATTGCTGAAATCGAAGCAGCAACCGGATGGTGCCTGGCACCTGGAAAAGAAAGTAAACAATTTGATTGTAAGTGTCGGCGCCGAAATGCGGCCAAACGAATACATCATCAGCCGGGCAGAAGTAGTGATGGAATTTTATTCATGAATTTGTCGCATTTTTACAATTTTACAGCAAACCAAACCCCGAAATTTGCCGCACTTAAAAATCTAGAGCCATGAACAAAGATTATATCTATGTGCAAAACGCACACACCAACAACCTGAAAAATATCACGGTAAAAATTCCAAAGCACAAGCTGGTGGCTTTTACCGGGGTGTCGGGTTCTGGCAAATCGTCACTGCTGTTTGATACCATTTACACCGAGGCGCAGCGCCAGTTGGTGGAGACCTTCTCGACCTTCGCCCGCACCCGTATGCCCAAGCTCTCGCGCCCCGATGTGGACGATATCCTGAACCTTTCCACCGCCATCGTGATCGACCAAAAACGCATGGGCAACAACCTGCGCAGCACCGTGGGAACGGCCACCGAAATCAATACCTACCTGCGTTTGCTGTATTCGCGCTTGGGGCAACCGTTTACCGGACCGTCGTTCTATTTTTCGTTCAATCACCCCGAAGGCATGTGCCCCCATTGTCACGGGCTGGGGAAACGGGTAAAAATCGACCTTGACCAGTTTCTGGATAAAGAAAAATCAATCCGCGAGGGGGCTGTCACCCATCCGTTTTATAAAATTGGCGGGTTCTACTGGAAGGAATTTATGTCGATTGGCATCTTCGACGTTGATAAAAAGTTAAAGGATTATTCTGCAGAGGAACTGGAAAAACTGCTTTATTCCGAACCATTTCCGATCACCAATTCGAAAGAGAAATTAAGCTACACCAAGAATTTCGAAGGCATTGCACGGAAACTGGAGAATGCTGTGGCCGGGAAGGCCGAAGATGAGGCTTCGGAAGAGGATAAAAACGCTTATTCGCGGTATTTCATTTATTCGGTTTGCGGGCAGTGCAACGGTTCGCGGCTCAACGAACGGGCGCGGTCGGTTACCATCAAAGGTGTCCCGATCGACCAAGTCTGCACGATGGAATTGACTGATGTGCACCATTTCCTGGCGGATATCGACGACGAAATTTCGCGCCCCATCCTTCGGAAAGCACGTTTCCTGCTCGAACAGCTTATTGAAATCGGGGTTGGCTACCTGTCGCTCGACCGGCCGGTTTCAACGCTTTCGGGTGGTGAGTCGCAGCGTGTAAAAATGGCCAAACAGCTCGACTGCAACCTGGTTGACCTGCTTTATGTGTTGGATGAGCCTTCGATCGGGCTTCACCCGCGCGACACCGAAAAATTGCTTGCCATCCTGTTCCGCCTGCGCGACAAGGGAAACAGCGTTTTCGTGGTTGAACACGATCCCGACATCATCCGGGCTGCCGAATGGATTGTGGATATTGGCCCGAAAGCCGGGAAGTTTGGCGGAGAACTGGTGTATAACGGCGAACCGGAAGGGTTGAAGCAAACCAACAGCATAACAGGCCAATACTTGTTCGAAAGCAACAAACCCATCTTCCGGCGCAAACAAGCCCGCGAATTTTTCCGAATTGAACATGCCACGGCGAACAACCTGCGCGATGTTTCGGTAAAGATACCGAAAGGGGTGCTTACCTGCATCACCGGGGTGGCTGGGAGCGGCAAAAGCAGCCTTATCCACGAGTGTTTTGTGAAACAGCGCCCAGATGCGATTGTGATCGACCAGTCGCCCATTGGCAAATCGTCGAGGGCCAATCCGGCTACGTTTATTGGCATTTTCGATTACATCCGCAAAGAGTTTGCATCGGCCACAGGCACAGAGGCTTCGCTGTTTAGCTTTAATTCGAAAGGGGCTTGCCCGAAATGCAACGGGCAAGGGTTCCTGAGTTTCGAGCTTCACTTTTTGGATGCGGTGAAAACCGTTTGCGACGAATGCGAAGGGAAGCGCTACCATGCCGACGTGCTGGAATTAAGATACCAGAAACAGAATATTGCCGATGTGTTGAACATGACGGTGAACCAGGCCGATGAATTTTTCAAAGTGCCAAAAATCAACAAACACCTGAAAATCTTGCGCGAAGTTGGTTTGGGTTACCTCAAGCTTGGGCAAACGCTCAGTTCGCTTTCGGGCGGCGAGTCGCAGCGGCTGAAGATTGCCACCGAGCTGGGCAAGGAGAGTAATGTCTATATCATGGACGAACCAACCACCGGCCTGCACCTATCTGACATCGACAATTTCTACCGGATTGTCAAGCGGCTGGTCGATCACAACAACACGGTGATCATCATCGAGCACAACCTCGACATCATCAAATACGCTGATTGGGTGATTGATATGGGTCCCGAAGGCGGTAAAAACGGCGGAACTGTTTTGTTCGAAGGCACTCCGGAAGGACTGGTAAATTGTTCGGAAAGCTATACCGGGAAGTATTTGAAAAACCTATTGTGACCTAAATAATCTTCATCTTTCTGTTATTCAGGGTTTCATTCGAAGTGAAGCCCTTGAATATCCATTAAACTAATCTATAATTTTACGCCCTCATCGCCCTTTCCAGCATATAAACCAGCGGGATATATTCGATCGGATCTGTATTTTGTAGTTATTTCGGTTTAATTTTCTTTCTTACAAAATAGGCGAATGCTTCTGATGCCTTTTCTATCAGCTGCTTTTCGCGATTACTATGTGGCCTGAACTGTTCTGTTTCAATAAGTACCGTATCGTTTTTGATCGTTCGTTTCCACAATCCCGAAATTTGTCCGTTTACAACAATTACAGGCCAGAACATTCCTTGTTTCGAAATGGCTTTGGCATGTTCTTCCCGGGTGATAATTGCACTCCGGTTTTTGTAAGCGATGAGGTATTCGTCGAAAGCGGGCAACAACCAGGCTGAGTCGGTCGATTGAATATTGATTGCTCGATCGCTAAACCAATATTGTTCATTTTCAATAACTTCTGAAAATATATCGTTTTTGTTCATTTCAATGGCTTTTCTGGCCTGAGTTACCGGCAAGCCCGACCACCAGGTGAAATCGGCCAGTGTAGCAGGGCCGTGACTGGTAAAATATTTCTTAGCCAGTAATGCCACCGCTTCTTCTTCCGAAATTTCTTTTTTCACCGGCACTCGTTCGGACAGTAATGCATGCGTTTGTTTTTTCCCCCGGATGCCGCCACTGCAAATGATGCCATCAATTTCGGCTTCCATCAGAATGTGCGATAAGCGATTGTCGTTGGTGGTGATTCCTGCCTGATTGAGTTGTGTATTTATTTCATCACGCGATAAAGAACGATTGCCTTCGAGTTGTTTCACTATGATTTCCTGGCTTTTCCCAAACACCTTCCCGGTTAGTTCCAACTCACGGTTTCGGCTTTTCATAGCCGATTTAATTTGTTTGGCCGAGAGTTTAAGCATCCAGTAAACATCGTCAGCCGAAACAAAATGCCAGGTGGGGCGCATCAGGTGGGTACGGATAATATCGCCCCGATTGAATGCTTCTTCTACCTGTTCTTCGGTCAGGTGTGGCAAGCGTACACCAATAGCCCATTTTGCCTGATTGAAGTCCTGGGCTTGCATAGCTCCCATGTAGTCAACAAGTTCTTTAACTGTTGTGCGTTTGGTTGTTGCAAGTTGCTGATTAACTAGACGGAGCGTTGCGATTGCCGAATGGTTCATTGTAAGGCGCGATTATTTGCTGTTCCCAATATACGAAACCTGCTATATGATTTGATTTTTTACGAGCATAAAATATGAGGCTGTCTAAAAAAGTAACTATTGCGTTAGTTTTTCCCAGTTGAACTCTGTGCTACAATAGCTTATATTCTTACACAGAGTTCAACTGAGTTTTTAGACAGCCTCACCTATTTTGAAAATTCCTGCTATCCAAGAATTTTTTTCGCCTGATTATAAACATTTTGTGCGGTAAAGCCCAGCTTTTCGTCGAGCACGGTATAAGGAGCCGAGAACCCGAACGAGTCAAGTCCAAATACTTTTCCGTCGGCACCAACCAAACCTTCGAGATTAACCGGCAACCCAGCTGTCAGGCCGAATTTTTTTACGCCGGATGGCAAAACGCTTTGTTGATATTCATTACTTTGGCTTCGGAATAACCCTTCGGAAGGAACGGATACAATGCGGGTTTTGATTCCTTCTTTTTCAAGCAGGACAGCCCCTTCGACCAACGTGGAAACTTCCGATCCGCTGGCTAAAAGAATAATGTCGGGAGTACCTGTTGGGTCGGCAACAACGTATGCCCCTTTAGCGGCCTGCTGAGCTTCGTCGAAGCGATTTTCTTTAGCCGGAAGGTTTTTAATGTTCTGTCGCGATAAGATCAAAGCTGTTGGCGTATCGGTATTTTCGAGGGCCAGTTTCCAGGCAATGGTCGCTTCTTCACAGTCGGCCGGACGAAGTACCAGCGCCGAGTTTTTCCCATGGTGGTTTTTTAGTTTTTCCATTAGGCGGATTTGGGCTTCCTGTTCAACCGGTTGGTGGGTTGGGCCGTCTTCGCCAACGCGGAAAGCGTCGTGAGTCCAAACGTATTTTACAGGTAATTGCATCAATGCTGCCATGCGTACTGCCGGTTTCATGTAGTCGGAGAATACGAAGAAGGTACCGCAAACCGGGATGATACCGCCATGCAGGGCCATCCCATTCATAACGCAGGCCATCGTAAGTTCGCTAACTCCTGACTGAAGGAATGAACCGGAAAAATCACCTTTCGTAAATGCTTTTGTCTTTTTCAGGAAACCATCGGTTTTGTCTGAATTCGAAAGGTCGGCTGATGAAACGACCATATTTTCGATTTCGTTGGCAAAAGCAGCCAGAACGGTGCTTGAAGCGGCGCGGGTTGCCGAACCAGCTTTTTGAACAATTTTACTGTAATCGAATGCCGGAGCTTCTTTGTTGAAGAATTTGGCTAGTTTGGCAGCCAGTTCGGGGTTAGCTTTTGCCCAGGTTGCCTGTTGCGTTTTCTTTTGGGCTGCTGTGGCAATCAATTCTTTTTTGCGGGCATCGAATAACGCTTTTACATCGTCGAAGATGACGAATGGATTTTTTGGATCACCACCCAGATTAGCAATTGTTTTTTCGAACGAGGCACCTGCTTCGCCCAGGGGCATTCCGTGTGTGGCACATTGCCTTTCGAAGTTCGAACCATCCTCTTTCACAGCGCCTTTGCCCATAATTGTTTTGCCAATGATGAGGCTGGGCTTGTCTTTTTCGGTTTGTGCTTCTTTCAGCGCTTTGCGAATCTGGTCGGTATCGTTTCCATCAATTGTAACTACTTTCCAGCCCCAGGCTTCGTATTTCTTGGCAGTGTCTTCGTTTGTAACATCTTTTGTTTCAGTAGAAAGCTGAATGTCGTTCGAGTCGTAGAACATAATCAGGTTATTTAATCCCAGGAAACCTGCCAAACGTCCGGCGCCTTGCGATATTTCTTCCTGTACACCACCGTCGGAGATAAACGCATAAGTTTTATGAGTCATCCACTCCCCAAAACGTTCAACCATAAATCGTTCGGCGATAGCAGCGCCAACTGCCATGGTATGTCCCTGTCCGAGTGGGCCTGATGTGTTTTCTACACCACGCGAAGGGTCAACTTCAGGATGACCGGGCGTTGGGCTTCCCCATTGACGGAAACAGGTTAGCTCGTCTAATGTGTAATTCCCGGTTAAAGCAAGGATCGAATATAACATGGGCGACATGTGCCCCGGATCGAGGAAAAACCGGTCGCGGTTAATCCAGGTCATGTCACTTGGATCGTAATTCAAAAATTCGGAGTAAAGTACGGTTACGAAATCGGCACCACCCATAGCACCTCCGGGATGCCCCGACTTAGCTTTTTCGACCATTGAAGCCGACAGTATTCGTACGTTATCGGCGGCTTTTGTTAAAAGATTCTTTTCCATTTTTATAATTTAGATAATTGAAATTCTTGTAGTTAGCTTCGACTCGATGATCCGGTTTTTGTTGGTTTGGAACAACTTGTCTATACAAGATAATACCCGGCAAATATAGTAATTACACTTAATCTACCGGGTATTGATACTAACTTTGGTAAAAAAATAATATTATTTTGGAGAAAGAATGCGAACCATAATTACACCATCAATTTCTGAAATCATTTTTTTAATATTTACCGGAACTTCTCCATCAATATCAATAATATTATAGGCAATTTCATCTTTATTTCGGTTGAGCATATTGGCAATGTTTAGTCCTTCGTGAGCTAAAAGCGCTGAAATCTGGCTTACCATTTTCGGAATGTTTTTATTGGCAACCACAATTCGGGTCGATCCGTTGGCGCGTTCCATTTCAGTTTGTGGAAAGTTCACCGAATTAACAATATTTCCGTTTTCAAGATAATCAATGGTTTGATTTACAGCCATAATGGCACAGTTGGTTTCTGATTCCTCGGTTGAAGCACCAAGGTGTGGAATTGCGATGATGTTTTTTACATCAATCAACTCATCTTCTGGAAAATCTGTTACATACTTTCCAACTTTTCCTGATTCTAAAGCAGCAATGATGTCGGGATTATTTACCAATCCTCCACGTGCAAAGTTTAAAATCTTTACTCCGTCTTTCATCATCTTGATTTTGTCTGCATTGATAAACCCTTTTGTTTCGGGTAATTGCGGGATATGCAGAGTCACAAAATCGGCAGTTGAAAGGAGCGATTCCAAACCTTCAGCTTTCTTAACATTACGGCTAAGTTTCCATGCGTAATTTACCGAAATATATGGATCGTATCCTAAAACATTCATTCCTAAAGCCTGTGCAGCATTAGCTACTAAAACGCCAATAGCACCCAACCCAATAACAGCCAAAGTTTTTCCTCTAATTTCAGTTCCGCCAAAGTTGGCTTTCCCTTTTTCAACCAGTGGGGGAACTTCTGCTCCTTTCCCTTTTAATGTTTTTGCCCATTCAATCGATCCGGCAATATTGCGTGAAGCCAACAGCATTCCTGCAATTACAATTTCTTTTACCGCATGGGCATTTGCTCCCGGTGTATTGAAAACGACGATTCCACGGTTGGTGCATTTTTCGATCGGGATATTGTTTACCCCAGCTCCCGCGCGGGCAATCGATAATAAACTGGATGGTAATTCCATGTCGTGCATGGCTTGGCTACGGACTATTATTGCATCAGGCGAAGCAAATTCGCTGGCAATTTCATACTGATCGAGTGGGAATATCTTCAATCCTTCGGGATCAATTTTATTCAAAGTCTGTATTTTATACATGATGTATTGTTTTTTAGAGTTGCTTCAGATTTTGGCTTTTATACATTCAAAGTATGACAAAGATCAACATTTTATTTAGAAATCGGAGGTTTTTCTGTCGAAAAATAGCAATCTGTAACATGTATTTGTAGTTTCTGATTGATACATTGACTTCATCGCGATAATGTCATCTTTGGTTGGTTTTGTTTACTTTTAGCCTAATCTTTTTACACTGAATTTTGTTTATTTAGAGTATCATTATTTAAAAACATGACTCAAATTATTCCGCGTGTTTCGAAAAGGTATTTGTTATTGGTAGCTGCCTTAGTCTGGACTTTAGCTGGTGGAATATTACTACTTCGAGGTTTTACAGCAAATCATATTCAGGAGAATCACTGGAGTGTGAAACTTGCATTTTGCATGGTAGGTGGTTTGTTGTTTTATAGATTAATGTTTGATCGTATATCGTCGAAACATGTTAATCGCATCAGATTAATGGCTGCTGAACATCCGGTAATTTTTTCCTTTTTCAACCTCAAAAGTTACCTGATGATGTTTTCTATGATTACCCTAGGTATAACACTCAGATTGTCAGGTGTAGTATCTTCGGCTCATCTGGCTATGGTTTATGTAACAATGGGTATCCCTCTTCTAATGTCTTCTTTTCGATTTTATTATACTTTTTTCAATTTCTAAATTAAGGTTTCGATGCAGTAACAATCAATGGCAGACTTGTGGTGGTTAATGGTTCAGCCTTGAAACTACCATAGAATTCAACCTGGTAAAAACCTGCTTTTTGTATTATGTTCTGAAGTTTATTCTTTCTGATCGGGAAAAGCTTGGTTGTATTTTTGATTTCCTGTCCCGTTGATTTTACTGTTAGTTCCGTATTGAAATCAATTAATGATGAATCACGATTGAACTCATAACTCCTTTTAAATATAACTTCCTTATTTTCAATTAATGGCAGCGAGTTTATCCGCTGGTCGATAATATAATCGTAGTTTAATATTTGTAGAGTAAGTTTTCCTTCCGGAGCAAGAATTTTGAATGCATTTTCGACAAATTTCTGGATGTCTTCCTCCGAAAGTAAATGTACAAGCGTATTTCCAAAACAGATGATAGTATCGAAATATGATTCAGGAAAACGCTCATCAATAAGAAGCATATTAAGCTGTTCTAAAACCGGGAACATGTCATCTTCCGATTTACTTCTGTTGGCGAGTTTTATCATTTGCTCATCAGAATCGAATGCCCAGGTTGGAAATCCGAAGTGGGTTAGGGCAAAAGCCAGTTCTCCGGTTGCACAACCTACATCTAAAACACGGGCGCCATTGTACGGAAGAACATTTTTCAGAAATTCAATTTGTGCAGGGTTAAAAGGAAAAATATGCTGATAATAAGGAGCAATGCTGGTGTAGAACATATAACAGTGATTAAATTGTATGCTTAATTTTTGTTGTAAATGGGTAATAATCCAAATTTCATAATCCTATTTCGGATACTCAATTCGTACATGATAAATACTGACTAACCTATCTAGAAGAGTCTTTTTTAGTATCGTAATGTCACGTAAAGTCAAATTTGCATCGATTAGTTGGTTCGATCTGATTTTCTGTTCGATAAGATTATCAATCATTTCCCTGAATGTATCTGCCGTTTTTTCTTTTAAACTATGTGCTGTTGCTTCTATGCCATCAGTTAACATTACTACGGCCGTTTCTTTGCTGTGCGGTAACGGACCGGGATAAGAAAAACGTTTGGTGTCAACTTCAATGCCTGGGTTATCTATCATATATTTCTTATAAAAATAGTTCGATTGTGTTGTTCCATGATGGGTAGTGATAAACGAGATTAAAACTTCGGGTAATTTATATTTTCGGGCTAATACTACCCCTTTTGTAACATGGTCAATTATAATTTCAGCGCTTTTAAGGTAATCTAACTGATCGTGCGGATTTATTCCAACTGCTTGGTTTTCAATAAAATATTCTGATTTTATTGTTTTGCCAATATCATGATAGAGGGCGCCGGCATACACTAAATACGGATTTCCTCCAATACGCTGAATAACCGAAACAGCCATGTTAGCAACCTGTAACGAATGTTGAAAAGTACCAGGAGCTTCTTCTGCAAGTTTGCGAAGCAACGGTTGATTCGTATTTGATAGTTCTATAAGGGTAACATCCGAAACAAACCCAAATGCTTTCTCAAAAATATAAATTAATGGGTATGTGATAAAAATGCACAAAGAGCTGAATCCAAACCATTTTAAATTCACCCAGTTAATGGTTTCTAAACTTCCTTCCTGAACAAGCGACATGGAAACAAAGACTACCGAATATGCCATAAATACACCAAGGGCAGATAAAACCAGGTGCGATCTTTTATGTAACCGTTTTAAACTGAAGACAGCTATTATGCCAGCAATTATTTCCAAAAGAATAAATTCATAGCTATTGGGGGCAAAATAACCTATTAATAAACAGGTTACCATTAACGAAAAGATTGCAGTGCGCGAATCGAAAAATATACGGACAAGAATAGGTAAAATAGCAACCGGAACCATATAAATACTTAATGATTCAACTTTTGTGGCAATAGCTGCCAGTAAAACCATAGTAACAATCATAAGCATTATAAAGGTTATTTTCCCCTTATGGACAAATAATTCTTTTCTGAAAAAAAACAAGTATAAAAACATTAGCGCAATAACGGCAGCGATAACTACCAGTCGTCCTGCTATTACCAGGATATATTCGATATTATCACCTCGCTTTGTTTCGTAAGCTTTTTTTAATGATTCGAGAATGAGAAACTTTTCTGGTCCAATTAAATCGCCCTGAAAAATGATTCGCTGACCGGCTTGCACCATTCCTTTTGTCGACGATAATTCGTCGAGCAGTTGTTTTCGTTCTTTTTGGTTGAGCTGATCGTCGTATGCCAGGTTTTCAACTATAAAGTCGCTAATATTTATTCTGTGGCTAAATTCACTGTAAAACTTTCCGGTTATTTTTCTGATCGTATCATTGAGTGCGAGATAGGCCGATTTAATTGAATTAATTTGATTAAGTGGCACTTTTACAGCCAGGTTACCTTTTATTTGCCTAAGTTCGGTTTTACCGTAAAGGTCTTTATAGGTAGCAGCAGATTGCGCAAGTATTCCATTTTCGTATATTTTCTGGAGAATTTTTGTCAGGATTGACGCTGATTTTGTAGCTTTAAATCCTTCATTCGTGTTTTCATATTTTTTGAGAGCGTTTTCAAAATCGTTGGATTTCACTATTCCTACGAGTGTGTCAATTTTAAAGTAAGGCGTATATGTGGCTAATATTGAGTCACTTTCTCTTTTTATTTCTATATCCGATTTTATAATTGCGAAATTGAATGGTGCAATCAACGTTTCATGCCTCCATGGACTTCCTTTCTGAAACTCATATTTAAAGCGGCTTTCTCCAGGAAATACTAAAAAGATTAATCCAATTCCGGCAATAAATACAGCTATCAGGTAAAAAAGATGATATGAATAGTTTAATTGGGTTAATAACTTTTTCATAAGTTCTGGTATTTGAAAACTACTGCAATTTAGAAAGTAACTGTTAAGTTTTATCTTTGATAAACGAAAATTAATAAAATCTTCTAAGTTTTGGTCAAATAATGATGATGAGTGTAGTTCAAATTTGATTGATCCAAACGATCTGTTAAAACGTCAGGCTATGAATTATGGTATTTCAGGATTGAGCGTTATTCCGGTTCGTAGAGAACCAAGTGAACAGAGTGAAATGATTACCCAAATTCTTTTTGGTGAACATTTTTTAGTGAACGAAATTATGCTTGGATGGGCATACGTCAAACTTAATTACGATGGTTGCGAAGGATGGGTTGATATGAAAATGATTACTCCTTTATCGGAGAAAACCTATCTGAAGGTTGATCGGGCACCGTTTGCTGTTACAACAGATATTTTCAATATTGTTCCTTTAACAGAAGAACAAACTGTAATGATTGTGGCAGGAAGTACATTGCCTTGTTGGCGGCCTAACCTGAAAGAATTTACGTTACAGTTTCATCCATTCGCACATTCAGGAAATGTAACTTACCGGAGACCAGTGCATATCAGAAAACTGATTATTGAACAAGCCTTGAAATATTTTAACGCTCCATATTTATGGGGTGGTCGTTCTTTATTAGGTATCGATTGCTCGGGCTTAACCCAGATTATATATAAAATGGCAGGTATTAAAATACCAAGAGAAGCTAGTCAACAGGTTCATTGCGGAAAGGCGCTTAGCTTTGTTGAAGAAACAAAACCTGGCGATTTGGCTTTTTTCGATGATGAAGAAGGTAAAATAGTACATGTAGGTATTATCTGGGAAAAGAATAAAATAATTCATGCCTCAGGACAGGTTCGGATTGATAATGTTGACCAGTTTGGAATTTTTAATATTGATACTAAACGATATACGCACCAAATGCGTGTTATGAAACGGATTATAAAAGATTAGTAAGTTTTAACTCAGATATTGTAAATTACAGAAAAGCTGGCCATCAGTTACTTTTGACCCCAATTAAGTATTCTCATTCATAATTTATACCAATAAACATGTACACGTATAATTACCCAAGAGCAGCAGTAACTGTTGATGCAATTTTAATCAGTCCTGAAGATAATGTTCTTCTTATTGAACGAGGACGCGATCCGTTTAAAGGTTGTTGGGCTCTTCCTGGTGGTTTTATTGAGATGGATGAAGATTTGGATATTGCCTGTAGTCGGGAACTCGATGAAGAGACAGGTATAAAAGTCGAAGGATTGAAACAATTTAAAGCATTTGGTGGTGTTAATCGCGATCCGCGTCATCGTACCATTTCCATTGTTTTCTATTGCTTAACTGAGTCCGAAATTCAACCTACAGCAGGAGATGATGCTTCCAATGCCAGATGGTTTTCTTTAAACGAGCTGCCTGATCTTGCTTTTGATCATGGGCAGATTTTGGAGGAATTCAAAAATGAGATTTTGAAAAACTGTAAATAAACAAAAACTGCCGGTTTTTCAACCAGCAGTTTATTCTCCTGAACTTATCTTTATATAACTTATTCGAAACTTTGAACTCCGGCAACTTCGGCGTTTCGGTCAACCTTCTTGATTAATCCTTGCAGAACTTTACCCGGACCAATTTCGGTAAACAATGTTGCGCCATCGCTAATCATATTTTTTGTTGTTTGCGTCCATTTTACAGGAGCAGTTAACTGAGCAATAAGATTTTGCTTGATTATTGATGGATTGGTAGTTGGAGTTGCATTTACGTTTTGGTAGATAGGACAAACTGGTGTAGCGAAAGGGGTTGATTCAATAGCAGCAGCCAATTCTTCGCGAGCTGGTTCCATTAATGGAGAATGGAATGCACCACCAACAACCAGCTTCAGCGCCCGCTTGGCGCCGCGTGCTGTCAATTCAGCGCAAGCTTTATCTATTCCTGCAATAGAGCCAGAAATAACCAGTTGACCCGGACAGTTGTAGTTTGCAGGTACAACTACCTCATTAATCGAAGCGCATACTTCTTCTACAATTTCATCCTCACAACCAACAATAGCAGCCATAGTTGAAGGCTCTATTTCACAAGCTTTTTGCATGGCTTGTGCTCTTTTCGAAACCAAACGAAGGCCATCTTCAAAGCTTAAAGCTCCGCAGGCAACCAATGCTGAGAATTCGCCCAACGAATGCCCGGCAACCATTTCAGGTTGAAAATTTTCCAGTGTTTTAGCCAGTAATACCGAATGAAGGAAGATTGCAGGCTGAGTTACTTTTGTTTGCTTTAAGTCTTCCTCAGTTCCTTCGAACATGATATTGGTAATACTAAATCCCAAAATTTCATTAGCTTTTTCGAAAAGCTCTTTAGCCAAGGGCGATTTTTCAAAAAGGTCTTTTCCCATTCCCGGGAATTGAGCGCCCTGTCCTGGAAACACGTATGCTTTCATTTCTTAATTGTATTAGTTTATAACGGCAGCAAATATAGCACTTTTAGCTGGTTAAATTCAACGGAGTTCAGAACGGCAAATCATTGCCCGAGTCGTCCATTGGTTCCGGCGGAATATCGCCAACCGAAAATTCAGGAGGAAAATTACGGGCCGGGGTTGCCTGAGCTGTATTTTCAATTTTCCATGCGTTGATATTGTGGTACCATTTACCGTTAAAGTCACGCGATTCAACTGTAAAAAAAACTTCAATTTCAGTTCCTTCCGAAATTCCGTTGATCAACGATGTTTTGTCTCCAAATAATGTGAAGCAAATTTTCTTTGGGAATTGCTCATTGGTTTCAATAACGAAATCTTGCTTGCTCCATTCTTTTCCAGCCTTACTAACGCCTGATTCTGGCCTTAATTTTTGAATCAAGGTTCCTTTTACCTGCATACTCATGATGTAATTTTTATCGTGTTCAGAAATAAAAAACACCCTTGTATTTTCATACAAGAGTGTTTAAATTTATGTATTCGGAAATTATTTCTTTACAATTTCAAGCAATTCAACTTCAAAAATAAGAGTTGAATTTGGTTTGATATCTTGTCCGGCGCCTCTTTCTCCATAAGCTAAAGATGCAGGAATATATAGTTTCCATTTCGATCCAACCGGCATAAGTTGTAATGCTTCGGTCCACCCAGGAATTACACGGTTAACAGGGAAAGTAGCAGGTTCTCCACGTTCTATTGAACTATCGAAAACTTTTCCGTTTAATAAAGTGCCTTTGTAATGGCATTTTACTTCATCTTCAGCTTTGGGTTTTGGACCTGTTCCAGCTTTAATAATTTCGTATTGAAGTCCGCTTGCAGTAGTAGTAACACCTGATTTCGTTTTATTTTTTGCAAGGAATTCTTCACCTTCTTTTAAATTTTTATCACCTTCAACTTTTGAAATCTGGCCAAAGAATTTTTGTATTATTTCATTGGCTTTTTGAGGTTTAATGTTAACTGAATCACCCAAAAACGCTTTTTCAAAAGCCGCAAGGATAATCTTTTTGTCAAGTTGGTCAACTCCTGGAGCTGATTTCATTTGCTGTTTATTGTTTTCGCCAATGAGTACACCCAAAGCATAACTGGCTGAGTCGCTTTTGCTGGTAAGCTTTACGTCACCTTTAGTTCCTGAATTCTGACATCCTGCAGCTCCTACAGTTAAAATGAGAGCAGCAGCGTAAAAAAATGTTCTTAACTTCATGTGTTATTTTTAAATAATTAAACAATTTCTTTGGTTTAAGTCCCAGAATCGTTTTTGCTATAAATTGAAAATCAGATATTAGCAAAACCGAATTTTCAGGGTACGAATATAGTCTATTTTTTATAAGGACTGTGGTTTTACAAGAGCTTTTTCCCTCTTAAAATTTCCTTTTTCCCTGGCGGGCCAGGTAATCGTTCTATTTCAAAACCAAACGATGCAATTGCTCTGCGTATAGTGCCTTTAGCGCAATAGGTGACAATTAATCCATTGTTAGCAAGATGTCTACACACTTTATTAATCACTTCGTCTGACCACAAGTCGGGTTGTTTATTGGGGGCAAAGGCATCGTAATAAACTAAATCAATATTCCAGGTAGGATCAAATTGGTAATTGACTAAATCAGCTCGAATTTTCAGTAGAATAAAATTAGGTTCAATTTCAACATCTGTTTCCCAAGGTGATTGATGAATTTTATTAAATAGTACCGAGTATTCCTTAAACTCACCTTCCGAATAGTTCAAATTTTTATACTCATCTTCAGACAACGGGAATTTTTCTATGCTAATATATCTTGCTGATATATTGTGTTTTTTGCAAAAGATAGCAGTTAAAAAGGCATTTAATCCAGTTCCAAATCCAATTTCGAATATAGTAATCTTTTCCCCCGCGAATTGCAATAATCCGTTATTGATATAAACATGAAGCGATTCCTGGATCGCTCCGTGTGTCGAATGATAATGTTCATCCATTTCTGGAATATAAATGGTATGTGAACCATCTTCAGTTATGACAATTTCTTTGTTCATTTAAAAATAAAGAATAAAAGCATGGCAAAATAACTAAATTTGTGCTGCCAGAAAAAGATAATCTGATGCTTTTAAAAATTTACGACGAAAACCCGAATAGCCGAGAAGTTAGGCGTGTTGCCGATGTCTTAAGGAATGGAGGAATTATTATTTATCCAACAGATACAGTTTATGGTTTGGGATGCGACATTACCAATCAGAAAGCTGTTGAAAAGGTTGCACGCTTCAAGAATGTTTCGGTTGAAAAGTCAAATTTTTCCTTTATATGTTCTGACCTGAGTCATTTGTCTGATTTTTCAAAGCCAGTTTCTAATCAGGTATTCAAACTCTTGAAAAAATATCTGCCGGGTCCGTTTACTTTTATTTTAGACGCGAACAGTAATGTTCCACGCTATTTTAAAGGAAAGAAAAAAACGGTTGGGATTCGTATTCCGAATAATTCTATAATTATTGAAATAGTTAGAGAACTTGGTAATCCCATTATGTCAACTTCAATACATGACGAAGATAAGGTAATTGAATATTCTACTGATCCAGAACTTATTCATGAACGTTTTGCTGATATTGCCGACATTGTAATTGATGGTGGATATGGAGGAAATATTCCTTCCACTATAATTGATTGCACTGGTGATTCTCCGGTTGTCGTTCGTCAGGGCAAAGGTATTTTTGAAGAGTAAATCAAAATTGGCATTGTATGGTAAATAAGGAAAAGTTAACATTTTCAGCATTTTACGAAAGGTTCTCAATTTTGCCTGATAATCGAATAATGGATATTTTGAGAAACCATAACGATTATCAGGAAGCTGCCCGAAATGCTGCCACTCAAATTGCTATTGAACGCGGGATAATACATTCTGTTGAAGATCTTTTAGCGCCTGAATTTCAAAAACGCCAAAGCACAAAGCATACATTGTTCCCATCCACCTCAGACGAACATCACCATAACCGTTTATTGAGCAGTGTTTTTCGCTTTTTATTTGTTTTTTCATTGTTACCTGTCGTTTATGGAATACTTCAATATGCAAAAGGCAACATGCTTTTTGCTACCGCAGGCATTATTTTAGGGTCAGTTTGGTTCTTATTGACATTTTATATGAAACGTTCAGGAAAAACTGTGTTTGTTTTTCCTCTTTTATTCTTGGTGTTAGTTGTTGCTATATTCTTTGGGTATAAGCTGTTTGTATATTCGGCATTTAATTTTATGGATTTCTTTATATTTCTGATTGGAGTTTTGTTGCCTGCTTATTTTGTGCTTTTGGCCCGGAAACTTATTGGCTCAAAGTAATTTTGTTCTTATTTCAATTCAAATCATTCCTTAAAAAGATTAATTCACCTAAGGAAATCTGTCGTTCATCGATAAGATTTTAAATTTCCGTTTAAGCCTGCGTAGTTTTGATTCAGAATTAATAAAAATCTGAATCGTATGTATCTGCTTCGAATAACAAGTCTGATTTTTGCACTGGGAGTTTTGGTCTCTAAATTATTTGCTGAACCAATTATGCCTGTATGTATGGCTGGCGACGATTCTAATGTTCGAACTTACAATATTCAGCCATTTACAAAAATTTACCTTGAAGGTGCATTTAAAGTTGTTCTTGAGCAAGGAACACAGGCTGGACTTAAAATAAAAACCAATGAGGATAATTTCAAATACATTGATGTACAATCGAGTGTTGAAACGTTAAGCCTGAAGATAACAAAGAAGCACTTCAATTTTGATGAATTAGTTTTATATGTAACCTTCAAAGACCTTGAAAAACTTGAAATTCAGGGTGGTGTAAATCTTGAGACAAAGGGTTATGTCGATTTAAAGGACTTCAGCCTTCGTGTTGAAGGAGGTGCAACTGTTGAAATGAATATAAAAGCTAACCGCGTTGATGTTGTTGGAGAAGGAGGTGTCAAGTTTGAGTTAGATGGCATATCTGATGAACTTATCGCTCGTATTTCCGGAGCTGGTTATTTGGATGCAATTGATTTAAAGACTAGAAAAAGTGATATTAGAATTGAAGGAGTTGGGGCTGGAAGTGTTTATTCAACCGAATTGTTAAATGCAACAATTAGCGGGGTTGGTAAGATAAGATATAAAGGTGAACCTAAAGTTTTTAAAAAGATTGAAGGAGTAGGGGTAGTTTCTCCTGATTAAATAGTTAAATTTTGTGGTTAAGAGAAAAGGCTGTCTGATTGGATGGCCTTTTTTTTGTGTGGGTTTGCACTGAACCAAATTCGTTCCCAAGTGTTTAATTTATTTAAGTTGATTGCTTGTTTAGGTATATTTACTATTTAAATATCAGTAATATGTGTGTGCTTTGTTTATTTTTTTATTAAAAAAATTAAACAAATTTGAATTGGTTCTGTTTTAGAGTATGACTAAAATTTGGGAGGTTTGACGATGAAAGTGAGTGGATTTTTAAATACCAGGGCTTCCAGGCCAAAAGTTAATGATAATCATTTAACGCCAACAGATTCGCGTAATTTAGTGCATGAAATGATTGGTGATAACCATGTTGCAACTTCACTCGATACTCCTTTGCGTAAAGACGCATTTGTGTTGAGTGATGAACAAAAAATGGTTTTAATAGAAGACAAGTTTAGGGATATAATGAACATTCTGGGATTAGACCTTAATGATGATAGTTTAAATGGAACACCTCATAGGGTTGCTAAAATGTTTGTTAAGGAGATTTTTGCAGGTTTAAATCCTGATAATAAACCTAAAATATCTGTTTTCGAGAACAAGTTTAAATATGGTGAAATGTTGGTTGAACGAAATATAAATATCAATTCGACATGCGAACACCATTTCCTTCCTATTGTAGGAAAGGCTCATGTAGCGTATGTTTCAAGCGGTCAGGTTATTGGATTGTCAAAAATTAACCGGGTTGTTGATTATTTTGCCAGACGACCGCAAGTTCAGGAGCGTATGACAGTTCAAATCGCAAATGAATTAAAACAGATATTGAATACCCAGGATGTGGCTGTGGTAATTGATGCAAAACACCTTTGTGTTTCTTCACGTGGAATCCAGGATGAAGGAAGCTCAACAATAACAGCTGAATATGGAGGTATATTTAAGGACACTACGCGTAGAGAAGAGTTTTTGAAATATATTTCGATAAATCAATAAAGAAGGGATTTGAGGTGGTGAGTTGAAGACCATTCAGTTTAATTTGGATGGTCTTTTTTCCTTTTTTTAATTCTGAACTTTCTGATTTTTCATTTCTTTTGTAAGAAAAACATTAAATGGAAGGACGTAAAAGATCTGCCATAAAACAAGGCGCCGAGGTTTTAATTGTACAAAAACAACATCAAACTTCCGGAGAATTAACTCATGGCTTTGTTAAAAATATTTTGACCAACTCGGCGAATCATCCGCATGGAATAAAAGTAAGGCTTGAAACCGGCGAAGTTGGTCGTGTGAAAAAAATCATAGTTGAGAATTTAGATGGAAATAACATCGACTAATATTGGCGAACCTGTTGTTGTGGAATGGCGTGGCCAAAAACTACTGACAGGCATTTTTAAATATCCTGTTGATAAGTCGATCTCCCTTGGTAAAGGTGATGTGGAAAATGATCATGTAATTGATCGACGTTTTCATGGAGGAGCCGATAAAGCCTGTTATTTGTATTCTGCCGACCATTATTCTTTTTGGAGCCGACAATATCCTAATGTGGAACTACAATGGGGCATGTTTGGTGAAAACCTCACTGTTAAAGGGTTGAACGAATCTTTGATACATATTGGCGATCAGTATAAAGTAGGAACGGCTGTTATTCAGGTAACGCAACCTCGTCAACCATGCTTTAAGCTTGGTATCAGGTTTAATGATCAGAAAGTTGTTTCCGATTTTTGGAAGCTGCCTTTCTCCGGAGTATACGTGAGGGTTTTGAAAGAAGGAGTGGTTGGTGCAGGTGATAAAATAGTCTTGATAAATCGTTTTCCGCAAAGTCTTACAGTTGCAGAGGTGTTTTCGTTCTTTAGTTCAGGGAAAAATAATCATGAATTAATCAGGTTGTCAATCTCAGATCCAAATCTTGCTGCATCATGCCGGCGTGATCTTGAAAAATTGCTCAACAACTAGATAACCTGTATTCCCGGTCTATCTAGTTGTGTCTATGTTGCTTATATTTTAATAATTGCTCTCTCGCTTTACTTTTGAATTTCTTGTTTTCATTTGTACTATCTTGCCTGATTGTCAGTCCTGAAACAAAAAGGATTATCGCCCCGAGGATAAAAATAAGCCCTAAAAATCTTAAAGGAGTTGAGAGAATTGCAAAAAGCACGATTCCAGTTATAATCAGGATAGTCCCAAATATTACTTGATAATTTCTCATCTTGGTTGTCATTATTTTGACTCCTTTCATTTTTGGTTTTTTACTAATACGAATCCATGAGTATATCTGTTTCAGCAAATTTCAGGCAAAATATAACTTATAACGGAATGTTGCCATGCTTCCGCGGAAGATTAGATTTTCGCTTATTGTGAGTCATGTGAAGCGCTTCAATTATCTTACTTCTTGTATTCTGGGGAAGGATTATCTCATCGATATAACCCAACGAAGCTGCTCTATATGGATTCGCAAATTTATCGCGATACTCGCTTATCGCTTTGGCTTTTTCATCGTCCGATAATTTTCCGCGATATAAAATATTAATTGCACCATCGGGGCCCATAACTGCGATTTCGGCTGTAGGATAGGCCATATTAACATCACCGCCAATGTGTTTACTTGACATTACATCGTAAGCTCCACCATAAGCTTTACGGGTTATCAGCGTAATTTTTGGAACAGTGGCTTCGGCAAAAGCATAAAGCAATTTTGCACCATGTTTAATAATTCCACCAAATTCTTGTGCTGTTCCGGGTAGAAATCCGGGAACATCGACCAGCGTTACCAGAGGAATATTAAACGCATCACAGAATCGGACAAATCGGGCAGCTTTTCCCGAGGAGTTAATGTCGAGGACTCCTGCCAAATGTGCGGGCTGATTGGCAACTATTCCGATAGATTTTCCTCCCATTCGTGCAAAACCGATTATAATATTTGGTGCATAATGTGGTTGTACTTCCAGAAAATGTTCATCATCTATTATTTTCATGATGATGTCTTTCATATCATAAGGCTTGTTCGGATCGGCAGGTACTATATTATTGAGCAATGGTTCAATCCTTTCTTCCGGATCAGAACAAATTTTTGCTAATGGTTCCTCCATGTTGTTTGATGGAATGAAACTCATTAATTCGCGGACCATCATTAGAGTTGTTTCTTCATCGTTCCCAATGAAATGGGCTACACCACTTTTCGAAGCATGTGTTATTGCTCCGCCGAGGTCTTCTTTTGATACGTCTTCGTGGGTCACTGTTTTAATTACTTCAGGTCCTGTAACAAACATGTGGCTGGTTTTTTCGACCATAAAAATGAAGTCGGTGAGTGCCGGTGAGTATACAGCCCCACCAGCACATGGACCAAGTATAGCGCTTATTTGTGGTACAACTCCTGAAAACAGTACATTATTATAAAAAATATCAGCATATCCGGCTAAACTTTCTACTCCTTCCTGTATTCGTGCCCCTCCAGAGTCGTTAAGCCCAATTACCGGAGCGCCCATTTTTACGGCTAATTCCTGAATTTTTAATATTTTATCAGCGTTTGTCCTGCTTAATGTTCCTCCAAAAACAGTAAAGTCTTGAGCAAAAACATAAACCAGTCTTCCATCTATTTTACCGTAGCCCGAAACAACTCCATCACCTGGAATTTTCTGTTTGTCAATTCCAAAATCAGTTGCACGATGGGTTACCATTTTATCTATTTCATGAAATGTTCCCGGATCGAGGAGCATTTCTATGCGTTCCCTTGCTGTCTTTTTCCCTGAATGATGTTGTTTTTCAATGCGTTCTGCTCCACCTCCTGATTCAGCCTGTTGATTTAGTTTTTCAAACTGGTCAAATTTGGTTTGTAAGTCCATAATTAATGTTTTAAATGATTTCGATTAATACCTGGTTTGCGTCGACTGTGCTTCCTTCGGAGACATGAATTTTACCTATTTTACCATCTTTGGGCGTTTTGTACTCACTTTCCATTTTCATTGCTGAGATAGTTATAAGTGTATCGCCCATTTTTACTTCATCACCTGGTGCAACCTGTATCTTTATTACTTTACCTGGCATTGGCGATACAATTAAATTCTCAGAACTTATAGGCGAAATTCCTGAACGGTTTCGTCTATATCTTGATTCAGCATCAATTACCTCTACATCATAAGTGTCGTAAAGTGTATAAGCTGTGTAAAACTTGGGTCTCGATTGAGGTACGAGTTCAATGTTGAACGAATGTCCGTTAGTCAGTATTGAAAATATTCCTTCATCATTGTGCATCAGGTCAACCTGGTATATTTTATCATCGACCCTAATTTCAAGGAGGTTTTCAAATTGTTTTAACACTTCAATACTGGCAATGCGTTTGTCTATTCTTATTTCAACTGACATATTATTTTGGAGGATTATAAACGTTCAAAATTTTTCTGGTAAGTATATTTTTTCCACCTGTTTTGTGCAGGGAACATGGCTTTTGAAGTTTGAGAGATATTTAACCGGTCGAGATATTCGATATACGCGGCTATAATAATCATATCTTCACAATTTTCGGGACATTTAGAATCGGAGAGGAGAGTCGTTTTATGCTTTTCAATGAAGTTCGTATCATAAGTGCCGTTTATGAAATCTTCATTGTCCATAATGCGTTCCAGAAACTTTATCGAAGTTTTAACTCCTGTAATTTTGTATTCGTAGAGGGCTCTTTTCATTCTTGAAATAGCTTCCTGTCGATTCTCGGCCCAAACAATTAATTTAGAAATCATTGAGTCGTAATAGATTGGTATTTCATAACCTTCGTATACATAGCCATCGGTACGTACTCCAAATCCCAGAGGTTCTGTTATGTTGTATATTTTACCTGGATTTGGCATAAAGTTATTTTCAGAATCTTCAGCATAAACTCTGCATTCGATGGCATGACCTGACTGGCGTATATCCTCTTGTTTTATTGAAACAGGATGCCCTTCTGCTATTAAAATCTGTTGTTTTACCAGGTCAATGCCTGTTACACGTTCGGTAATGGGGTGTTCTACCTGAAGACGAGTGTTCATTTCCAGAAAATAAAAATTAAGGTCATTGTCAACCAGGAACTCAATTGTTCCGGCGCCTTCGTAATTTACTGCACGTGCTGCCTCTACGGCATATTTCCCCATTTTTTCGCGTAATTCGGGGGTTAACAAGGGTGAGGGTGTTTCCTCTATCATCTTTTGATGGCGACGCTGGACAGAACATTCTCTTTCGAATAAATGGAGAAAATTACCATGCTGATCACCAATGATTTGAAATTCAATATGATGTGGTGAGGAAATATACTTTTCGATATAAATTGAATCATTACCAAATGATGATTTTGCTTCGGATTGGGCTGCTCTGACCAGAGAAACGATATCTTTTTTATTGGTAATTAGCCGCATCCCTTTTCCACCACCGCCAGCAGCAGCTTTTGCCATAACAGGTAAGCCTATATGATCAATTATTTCAACGGCTTCTTTTTCTGTTTTAATGCTTTCTGTTGTGCCGGGAACAACTGGTACGCCAGCTTCAATCATAGTTAGCCGAGCCTGAATTTTATCACCCATTTTATTAATTACTTCAGGTGATGGTCCAATGAATTTTATACCATTTTCATCACATTTTTTTGCAAAAGCTGCATTTTCTGATAAAAAGCCGTACCCTGGATGAATAGCGTCAACTTTAGCTTTAAGGGCAACATCAATTATTTTATCTGCTTTTAAATAACTTTCGGTTGATGACGATGGCCCAATGTGATAGGCTTCATCGGCATATCTTACATGTAATGAAGTACGGTCAGCATCGGAAAAAACAGCTACTGTCGAAATACCCATCTCACGGCATGTCCTCATAATTCGAATAGCAATCTCACCTCTGTTTGCGATCAGTATTTTTGAAATCTTTCTCATTTGTTTACTTTAAGGTCTTTAATTTTTTGATTGGTCTTTTCTGAATGTAACAATTGGCTTTAGGTTATGAAAAACAATTGTTTTGATACTTTGAAAACTACCATATAGGTATATTTAAAAATCTATTAAGTTGACTTTTCCTGATATATATCAAGCTAATTGATTGAAAAACTATGGATTATGCTCCTTTTTTCAAATTATCAACTGTCGGAACGTATTAGCCATTTGTTCGTTTTTTCTTTTATTTTAATCGTAGTAGCGTGTCTAAATGCTTGATTTAGAAAAGTTTGAATCTTCATTTGGTTTTTTACTCTTAGGTTTATATAACAAATGATTTACCTCGTATAAAACCCGCATTCTGTCAAAATGTTTAAAAACCGGTTTCTAATTTCTTTCAAACTCCAGTTTAATATTATGAAGTTTATGGATTTAATTATATTTGCTAAGCTTAACAGATTGATATGCATATTAAACCTGTTTGTTTTTTACTTTTTTTTCTGTTTTTGTTATCTGATATGTTTGCTCAAACAGGAGAAAGTTATAAGCTTTCTTCTGATTCAATAGTTAATAAATTTGCCAGTTTTCAACGTGTTTATTTCGCTTCTCGTATTGAAAAACGTCCCAAAATTGATGGGAAGTTAAATGATGCCTGCTGGAATATTGGCGTTTGGGATGGTAGCTTTATCCAGCAAATACCGGAACAGGGAAAGAATCCTTCTCAAGATACATTTGTTAAAATACTTTATGATGACAATAATATCTATGTTGGTTTCAAATGTTTTGATAAAGGTGAAATCAGGTCGATATTAAGTCGCAGAGATGTAGATGTTTCAGCGGGAGATATTGTTGGGATAGCGTTCGACTCATATAATGATAATCATACTGCTTACGAGTTTAATCTGACTGCTGCCGGTCAGAAAATTGATATGGTTCATCTTGGTGCCAACAATTTAGATTACAACTGGGATGCAGTTTGGAATGGAAAAGTTTATGTTGCTGATACTTTATGGACTGTTGAAATGCAAATTCCTTTCAGTCAGTTGCGTTTCTCTCCGGGAGAAAAACAGGTTTGGGGTGTACACATCTGGAGATGGATTGACCGAAATAATGAGAACGATCAATGGAAGCTCATACCGGTTGATGCTCCTGCTATGGTTTATTTGTTTGGCGATTTGAAAGGTATTAAAGGAGTAAAACCTAAGACAAATTATGAGTTCCTGCCTTATATGAATTCAAGTTTCAGCACAAATTCAATATGGCATAACCAGGATAAATATGGAGCGGGTTTAAATGGGAAAGTAGGACTAAATTCAGGTTTAACACTCGATTATGCTATTAATCCCGATTTCGGTCAGGTTGAATCAGATCCGGCTGTATTGAATTTAACTTCGTATGAAGTTTTTAATGAAGAAAAGCGGCCTTTTTTTCTTGAAGGAAATACTGTACTCGACTATTCGATAGGTAATAGCGATGTGCTTTACTATAGTCGTCGTATCGGACATGAACCTAGCCTTTATTCAGATGTTGTTGATAACCTTGAAGAAAACCAAACTGTTAATGTTTCATCTAATGTTCCTATTTTAAGTGCCTTGAAATTAACAGGTAAAACACAAAAAGGCCTTTCGGTTGGCGTTGTTCAAAGTTTTACTGCTAAAGAAACAGCTGCAATTTATAGTCCGAATACTAAAATAGATACTGTTGTCGAGCCTTTTACCAATTATATGGTTGGGCGTGTTAAACAAGATTTTAATCATGGAAGTACTGTATTGGGAGGAATGATAACCTCGGCAATGAGAAATATAAAAGATCGGCAGCTTAACTTTCTTCCCAAATCATCAACCGTAGGTGGTATTGATTTCGAGCATAATTGGAAGCACAGAAAATACTTCGTCGATTTTAAAGGTTTTTATAGCGATATCAGAGGGGATAAAGAGGCCATCTCTGATTTACAATTAAGTTCTGTTCATTATTATCAACGTCCGGATGCTGGTCATCTGGAATATGATCCGGATAAAACTAGTTTAACAGGCTGGGGTGGATATCTTAGCGGTGGAAAGCGAAGCGGTAGGTTTAAAGCTATTGGTACATTAAATTGGCGTTCTCCGGGAATAGATTTCAATGATTTGGGCTATTTGTATCAGGCTGATTTAATTCAACAAATTGCTGATTTTACTTACAAAGTTAACAAGCCCAAAGGAATTCTCAGAAGCTATTATGTGCAGTTAACTCAACAACACGAGATGAGTTGGGGCAGGGAAACAACATTGGATAGGCTTAATTTACATGGCTTCGTTCATTTTAATAACCTTTGGATGATGCATTTAAACCTTAGACATAACTTTGATATTTTTGATACCAGAGAATTACGTGGCGGCCCAACCTTGAATAAAGGTGCTTTTAATACTGTTCAGTATACATTCCAGACAAATTCAGTTAAAAAATTTTATACAACTCTCGGACCTTTATTTGCATGGTCATCCGATGGAAGTTATAACGGATCAAGTTACTTGCTTCAGTTCCAATGGCAAATAAACAATAGGTTTAGTGTCATGGCAAAAACCATATTTAGCGATATTACTGATGTTAATAAATTTGCTGCCCGTGTTACTGATGCTGAAAAACGAGTACAATATTTGGTGGGAGAAATGAACAGAAAGACTCTATCATCAACATTAAGAATTGAATATTATCTTTCTCCTGAAATTTCAATTCAATACTATGGGAACCCCTATGTTTCAGTAGGAAGTTATACAAACTTTCGCCAGGTTGTCGATGGTAAAGCCCGGTCGTTTAATAACCGGTATTCTGCGTTGCAGGTTGCTGCCCAACCGAATAACCGATATTTGGTCAGTAAAAACGGTTTAACTTTGTATAATATTAAAAATCCCGATTTTAATTACCAGGAATTCAGATCAAATCTGGTGGGTCGATGGGAATTCAGACCTGGATCAACATTATATCTCGTCTGGACTAATACCCGTGCAGCTTATTCCGACCAGATTGGCCAATCGGTTTGGAAAAGTTTTGGATGTATATGGAAAGAAAAGTCGGAAAATGTTTTTATGATTAAACTTAGCTATTGGTTTTCTTTGTAATTCATTTTCTTTGCACTGAATTTCTGAATACGTAATAGTGAAACTCGATCAGTACATTCCAGTTTATCAGAAAAACCTTGCATTAGCAATACCCGTTATCTTTTCACAAATAGGTCAGGTAACTGTAAATGTTTTTGATAATATTATGGTTGGGCATCTGGGGACCACCGAGCTTGCAGCTGCCTCGTTCTCTTTAAATATTTTCATGATAGGAATGCTTTTGGGCATGGGCATAACAATGGGGTTAACACCTCTGGTTGGGCATTCGTTTATTTCAAATAGCCGCGACAACATTTCGTGTTGGTTTAGAAATGGTTTACTTGTAAATTTTACTTCCTCCTTGTTTTTGGTTACAGCCATGGCTTCGGTTGTTTTTTTTATGAACAGGCTGGGGCAGAGTGAGGAGGTTGTTGAAAAAGCTATTCCGTTTTATTTGTTGCATGTTGCCTCGTTAATACCGATGATGCTGTTTTTCTCGTTTAAACAATTTTTTGAGGGCATTGGGAACACCAAGATTGCTATGGTTATAACAATCGTTATCAATGTTGTAAATATTGTACTGAATTACGGGCTGATTTGGGGAAAGTTTGGGCTTCCTGCATTAGGTCTTGTCGGTTCGGGCGTTGCAACACTTATTGCCCGTTTATTAATGCCAATCATGTTCTTTATGGTAATGTTTGGTAAATCGAGCCTGAAAGGTTATTTGACTGATGCTTTTCATTCAAAGTTCGAAATTCAACGCATAAAACGGCTTCTATCAATTGGCTTATCAATCGGAGGACAAATGGTTATCGAAGTTTTGGCTTTTAGTATGGGAGCAATCATGATGGGATGGTTATCGAAAGAATCGCTTGCCGGTCATCAGGTTGCTATGAGCATGGCTTCGATGACATACATGATTTCGGTTGGTTTAGCTTCAGGAACAACTATCCGTGTAAGTCATGCTTTTGGAGAAAACAACATTCAGGAGGTGAAACGAATAATATATGCGTCTATTCATCTTGTCGTTGCATTTATGGCAACGATGGGCGTGTCGTTTATTTTGTTCCGAAATTATCTGCCATTATTGTATACATCAGATATGTCGGTTGTAAAAATAGCTTCGGGCTTGTTAATTGTTGCATCTTTCTTCCAGATATTCGATGGGATGCAGGTTGTGTTGTTGGGTTCGCTACGTGGAATTGCCGACGTTCGTTTGCCCATGTATATTGCTTTCTTCTCGTACGTTGTCGTAAGTTTGCCTGTAAGTTATTTGGTGGCTTTTGTTTTGAAAGTTGGAAATAACGGAGTTTGGATCGGTTTTGTTTTTGGGCTTTCAACTGCAGCAATATTATTTGCTTTTCGGTTAAGACAACGACTGCGACTTGAAAATGGTTAGAATATAGACCTGAAAATAATCTAATAAACTTAACCCAGTTCTCTCTTTTTTGAGGTACTGATAATTTCAGCGATAGGACGGCTTATTTCAAATACAAATTACTGTCGCCGTAACTCAAAAAACGATAATTCATAGCAAGGGCATGATTATAAATATTTCGCCATTCGTCGCCTAAATAAGCAGAAATAAGCAGAAGTAATGTGCTTTGCGGCTGGTGAAAATTAGTAATTAAGCCATCGACAACTTTAAACTTATAACCTGGCGCTATAATAATTTGTGTTGATGCCGAGAGATGATCAATCTGGTTTTTGTCGAGTAATTCAATTAAGTTTTCAATCGCTTGCTTTAATGAAATGTTTGCATCAATATTGTCGTAGGCTTCCCACTGCGAAACTTTTAGGTTGTCGATGTCGATATCCTGATTTTCTTTTACCTGAAGTCCCAGCCAGTAAAGACTTTCGAGCGTACGGACCGAAGTAGTTCCCACTGCTATTTTCTTTCCCGGATGATCGATCAGTTTTTGCAAAAAGTCGCGGTTTACATACAAATGTTCGGAGTGCATTTCGTGCCCTGAAATGGTCACGCTTTTTACAGGTTGGAATGTACCCGCTCCCACATGCAACGTTAATTCAGCTGTCTCATGTCCTTCGGCTTTCAGACGATCAAATACCTTTTCGGTAAAATGGAGCCCTGCGGTTGGTGCAGCAACCGACCCTTTTATTTTTGAATAAACGGTTTGGTAGCGTTCCAGGTCGCTTTGTTCTGTTTCGCGGTTTAAATATGGTGGTATGGGTAGTGATCCGGCTACATCAATAATCCTGGAAAATTCAATGTTTGGATTGTTCCAGCTAAAACGGACTAAGTTTTTGTTTTCAACATCAAATTGTTCGGCATAAAGTTCTACATCGGTATTGTTAATTGTAACGAGTTTACGCAACAATTCGCCTTTCCACTTTTTCTGGTTGCCAACCATGCACTTCCAAACGCACGATTGTGTAGCCTGAAATGCAATTTGATAATCGGCTGGCTCGTGTGGGTCGAGGCAGAATATTTCGATTCGGGCGCCGGTTTCTTTCTGGAAATATAATCTTGCCCGGATTACTTTGGTATTGTTGAAAATGAGCAGACTATTCCTTGGTAAAAAATTTGACAGATTGCTAAAATCCGAGTCCTCGATATTCCCGTTTTTCCAAACCAGCAATTTCGATTGATCGCGCTCAGCAAGCGGGTATTTGGCGATGCGTTCATCGGGTAACTCATACGAATAATTGCTTATTGCAATGCCTGTAACTTTTCCCAGAAGAATGTTTGTGCTTTTCATATCGTTTTTCGGTGCGCAAAAATACCAATTCAGTTTTGTCATTCAAAATGTGTGACTGAAGTATTGAGCTCTTTTTATCTTGCGACTTGACTCTATTATTGTAGTTTTGTGCAAAATTTTGAGCTATGATAAAAGTTGGAGATAAAGTACGGTTTTTGAATGCTGTTGGCGGTGGTGTTGTTAAGTCGGTAATTAATAAAACAATGGTAAGTGTTGAAGACTATGATGGCTTTGAAGTTCCGTCGTTGGTTAGCGAATTGGTTGTTATTGATAATTCGTTGTCGCTTGAACCTGAACATCGTTCGGCAAGGCGTGAAGTTTTGGTAAAAAAAGAGGAACAGGTACAGCCGAAAGAGCAGCCAAAAGCTGAACCAAAATATGTTGCCGGGAAAGATAATCCGAGTTGTTTCCTGGCTTTTGTGCCCCAAAATGAGGCTAATCCGGTTGACGGAGAATTAAAGGTATACTTTATAAACGACAGCAATAACTTTGTGCTTTATAATTATAGCCATCTGAAGAATAAGGTTTTCAGAAGTGTTGATTCGGGAAAAATGAATCCAAACAGCAAACGTTATCTCGAAAGTTATACCCGGATGGATTTGAATGAATTACCTGATTTTCAGTTTCAACTTTTATTTTTCAAGGAAGAAGCAGCCAAACTTGAAGCTCCGTTGGTAAAAAGCCTTCGTTTAAATCCGGTGAAATTTTACAGGCAAAACAGTTATGAAAAAACACGGTATTTTGCTCAAAATGCTATCATTTTCTCGTTGTTTGAAACCGATCTTGAAATTGAGGTAGCCAAGCTTTCGGATGCTGATTTAACAAAGGTTATCAAGGAAAAAGATGAGCCTAAGGTTGAAACTAAACGAGTTGTGTCGCCCGATTTGGTTGAGGTCGATTTGCATATCCATGAGTTGATTGATGACACGCGCGGTTTAGCAAATCACGAAATGCTCGAAATTCAATTGGGGCGTTTCAGAAATGAAATGGAAACAGCCATTGCCAATGGGACGCGCCGGATTGTTTTTATTCATGGCATTGGAAATGGTACATTAAAACAGGAGCTGCGTAAGGAGTTGACAACCAAATACAAAAAATATTACTTTCAGGATGCCAGTTTTAAGGAATATGGTTACGGCGCAACAATGATTATCCTGAAAAATGCCTGAAGATTTTATCGGGATTCAACGAAATGCGTCACCTAAGATTCAGATTCTTGTGCGTTGTTAAAAAGATATACGCATATCTCAATCAAGTTATACGTGTATCTCAAACGAGTAATACGTGTATCTCAAACAAGATATACGCATAACTCAATCGAACCATATCATGTTCCAGGTATTTGTGTTGCAAGTTGAAATCTGCCTGTTTCCAGGCTTGCAGCCGATCAGATCAATATTCTCCGAGTACATCGGTTAGTACCTCGTAACCGGTTTCTGTTACAAAAATTGTATGTTCGAATTGTGCCGAAAGCTTTCCGTCAATTGTACGGGCAGTCCATTTATCCAGTTTATCGATTACAGCGCTGGGGCGGCCTTCATTAATCATAGGCTCAATGGTGAAAGTCATTCCCGGGCGCATAACCGGTCCTGTATTTCTTCTTGAAGCATGGTCAACCTGCGGCTCTTCATGGAAATCAACACCAACTCCGTGCCCGCAAAATTCATAAACAACACTGAACCCTTTTGATTTGGCATATCGGCTGATGACAAACCCAATATTACCAAAATAATTTCCGGGTTTTACCTGGTCGATACCCAAATCGAGGCAATGTTTGGTAACTTCAATAAGCTCGGCGGCAACAGGCGAAATTTCGCCAACTGTGTACATTCTGCTGGTATCGCCATAATAGCCGTTCAGTATTGTGGTTACATCAATATTCAGAATATCTCCGTTTTTTAATATTGTATTCTTCGACGGAATGCCGTGACAAATTACTTCATTTAAAGAAATACAACTTGATTTTGGATAACCGCCATAACCAAGTGTTGCTGCAATTGCGCCATTATCACGAATAAATTCTACAATTTTTTCATCCAAAGATTCGGTAGAAACCCCTTCTTTTACGTAAGTTGAGATGTATTCAAGACATTTTCCGGCAAGCTTACAGCTTTGCCTGATTCCTTCAATTTGCTCAGGAGTTTTTATGATAATTTTTCCCATGATCTGTTAAATGTTTGTGCAAAATTCGTTAAATCGATTGGTTTTTCAAAACTGAACAATAGTTTTGCATAAAGGTTTAAAGCAAACTTTCGAAATGGAAAAATATCAGGAGAAAATTATAATTAAGTCATACCAAACCAATCAGTACGGAACTGCTTCTATTGCAGCACTCTTCCATATTATGCTCGAAGCAGCCTGGGCTCATGCACAAATCATGGATTGGGGATACGACGATTTAAAAAACAATAACTTGTTTTGGGTACTTTCCAGGTTTTATCTTAAGGTTGAAAAATGCCCTGCATGGCAGGACGAAATTACTTTGAATACATGGTCGGCCGGAACTGATGGGATGTATGCCTACCGTGAGTATATTTTGGAAGACAGCAGAGGTGAGATAATCCTGAAGGCAAGTTCCGCCTGGCTGATTCTGGATATGGAAACACGGAAAATATTCAGGCTAAGCGATTACAAAGCTACTTTCCCGAAGCGGATCGACGCCAATGCGTGCCGTAATCCGAAACGGATTAAGCCGGTTGTTCATTCCGAAGAATTGAATTTTTATCCGGTATTGTTTAGCGAACTCGACATCAACAAGCATTTCAACAGCGTGAAGTATGTGGAACGCGTGTTGGATGATTTTGGTATTGATTTCCTGAATGCCCACGAACCGGCAGAATTAGAGGTAAATTACCTGAAAGAAGCGGTTGCGGGCGACTCGATTGCTGTTACCCGAACACAACTGTCGGAAAACGAGTCGATGAATTGCCTGGTACGCGAATCGGATGGCGTTGATTTGTGTGTGATGCAGCTTACTTGGAGAGAAAGGCAATAATCTATGAAATAATTGTAGGCTCTGCTGCGATTATTTCGCCAGTCATTACATCAATATATAGGATGTAAAAAACCTCGGGAACGTGAATTTTCCACGTAACAAACAATTGAATTTTATCGTCTGATCTGACTGGATAAATCTTTAAGCCGTTAATTTGACAAGAAGCCAGTGCTTGGTCTGTGATTTTCATTGGATGACTTTGTCCTGAAATATCGCTATGCCATACTGTTTTGTTTCTTAAAGTTGATTTTGCTTTTTCCTGATCGAAATTGAAATGTTTCGGAATGTAAATGTTTGGATACCAATTCCCTGTACAATAGTGTATTTCGCTGTTCATGATAAGGATAGAGATGTTTGAATACAGTACCTGAATGGTATCGTATTTCTGATCATGGGAGTCAATTCTCCATATAGTTCCCCCATTATAATATCCTGTAGAGAACCAAGCTTTCGTAATTACAACTTTATCAGGTTCCTCTAAGCCTAAATAGTTTTTGTTGTTAACGATAAACTTTTTTGCTTTATCAATCGCCTCACTTTCTGTTAAAGGAGTGGTAAATGGAGGCAGTGGATTGTTGACTGTTGCTTCACTAGATGCACATAAGCCAAATTCGTTCAATGACGAAGCGATGTATTTGTTTTGTTCCTGAAACTCTTGTTGTTTTTGTTTCAGGATGGCAGTATCGATGGGTTTTATAGTGGTTGGATACTTGCTGTCAGATAATAAGTTGTCTTCTTTTTGACAGGAAAAAAGGAAAGCACAAAAGACGGACGAGAGAAAGATAATTTTTTTCATCGCTTAGTTTTGATGTCAGTATTTGGCTTTATAAAACAAAGGAATAGATGAGCAAAATAGGAATAAGGTTGCGTCGCACTATTCACTATACCATTCCACAATCTTTGCCACTTTTTCTTCCAGAGGCATAAATCCATCGAGCCAGCGGATTTCAATGCCTTGCTTTTCCATTCGGCGAAACCAGGTCATTTGGCGTTTGGCAAACTGGTGAATGGCTACATTTAATCCATCGAACATCTCCTGATATGTCAATTCTCCGGTTAAATGCTGTGTCATAAATTTATATTCGAGGCCGTAATAGGTGAGCTGTTCGGGGGTGAGGCCACTGTTGAGCAATTGCTGAACTTCGTCGAGCATTCCTTCTCTCAGGCGTTGACGTAGCCGGGTTGTGATGCGTTTGCGGCGTGTTTGACGGTCGAATTGCACTCCAACAACCAGACTATTAATTTTGGGCATTCCGGTATTGATTTCCGGGTGAGAAAGGTAAAACTCCTCAATTTCAATAGCCCGAACGGCGCGTTTCTCATTTTCAATGTCGGTTTGGTTATGTAGCTCCGATTTATATGTTTTCAGGATTTCAGTCAATTCGTCAAGTGTTTTATTTTTAATATTTTGACGTAATTCTTCATTGATTGGAACCTGAATCAATTTGTAATTTTTCAAAACGGCTTCAAGGTAGAGTCCGCTTCCGCCACACATTACAGGTAATTTACCTCGATTCGTAATATCTTCAAAAGCTTTCAGAAAATCTTTCTGGTACTCAAATACATTGTATTCGTAACCAGCATCAACAATATCGATAAGGTGATACGGAATTTGCTGGCCATCTATAACGTAATCGGCGAGGTCTTTCCCGGTGCCCAGGTCCATTCCGCGATAAACCTGGCGCGAGTCAGCCGAGATAACTTCACCATCGAGCGCCAAAGCTACATTAGCCGCAACGCTTGTTTTGCCCGAAGCCGTTGGTCCTAAAATGGTAATCAAATTATATTTTTTCGCCTGCATGAAATCTGGAGTTTTGATTCTGCAAATTAATGTATTTTTGTGGGGCAAAATTAATTGTATCTTCGATTTTGCTACGACGATTTACAGAAACAAAATGACGCGCTGGATAACCTATTCATGCACATTTGTATTTTGTGGCTTCGTGGCAAATATTATGAATTTAAAATGACGCACAGACAACAAAATATTACGATCAAAAATAAAAAGGCTTTCTTCGATTACGAAATCCTCGAAACTTTCATTGCCGGAATTCAACTGGCAGGAACCGAAATTAAATCAATTCGCGGGTCGAAGTCCAGTTTGGTCGATTCATACTGCTCATTTTGGGACAATCAGTTGTATGTGAAAAACATGCACATTGCTGAATACGAACTAGGGACCTGCAATAACCATATCGCCAAACGCGACCGTAAACTGCTTCTTACCCGCAAAGAGCTTGATAAAATTCAGAAAAAGTCGAAAGAAGGCGGCATTACAATCGTGCCACTTAAGCTCTTCATTAACGATCGTGGCTTGGCTAAACTTGAAGTTGCATTGGCCAAGGGAAAGAAAACCTTCGATAAACGCGAAACCCTGAAGTTGAAAGATGCCTCCCGGGAAATGGACAGGGCAAGGAAATTTTAGGAAACTTAAATCGAACTAATTTAAACATATTCAAAAGGATAGATTCGTGAAGTTTCAGGATTTTTAAAATTTATTAATCTAAAAATCAATCGCTTCAAACGGATATTGTTACCTTTGTCAACCTGAAAAAATCACAAAACATTTATATAAATGATCACAGTTTCAAATTTGGCCATCCAGTTTGGGAAAAAGCCTTTGTTTTCAGACGTTAACCTGAAATTCACACCAGGGAACTGCTATGGCGTAATAGGTGCAAACGGCGCCGGAAAATCTACTTTTCTTCGAATTATTTCCGGTGAACTTGATGCAACCCGGGGCTCTATTTTAATGGGGCCGGGCGAGCGTTTGTCGGTATTAAACCAGAACCACCATGCTTTCGACGAATATAGTGTGCTCGATACCGTTTTAATGGGTCATGCAGAGTTGGTGCGCATTATGAAACAAAAAGATGCGCTGTATGCCAAACCCGATTTTTCGGAAGAAGATGGAATTCTGGCTGCTAAACTCGAAGACGATTTTGCCCAAATGAATGGCTGGAATGCTGAAAGTGATGCGGCTGGTTTGCTCAGCGGCCTGGGAATTAAGGAACACATGCACTACACCATGATGAAAGACCTGAACGGTAAGGAAAAAGTGCGTGTATTGCTTGCACAGGCTTTGTTTGGTAACCCCGATAACCTGTTGCTCGATGAGCCTACTAACGACCTCGACCTTGAAACAGTTTTATGGCTTGAAAATTACCTTGCCAATTGCCAGAATACAGTGATTGTAGTATCTCACGACCGCCACTTCCTCGATAATGTTTGTACAGATATTGTTGACATCGATTATGGTAAAATCCGTGCTTTTTCCGGAAACTATTCGTTTTGGTACGAATCAAGCCAGCTGGCATTACGTCAGGCAGCCAACGCCAATAAAAAAGCCGAAGAAAAACGTAAAGAGCTACAGGAATTTATTCAACGGTTTAGCGCTAATGTGGCCAAGTCGAAACAGACTACAAGCCGTAAAAAGATGCTCGAAAAACTTAAAATCGAAGAAATTGAGCCATCGACCCGCCGTTACCCCGGAATTATATTCCAGCCTGAACGGGCAACAGGCGACCGTGTTCTTTCGGTTGAAAACCTTACTTATGAAATTGATGGCGAAGTATTGTTTAAAGATATTTCGTTTACCATTGAACGTGGAGATAAAGTAGTATTTCTGGCCAAAGAAAATCGTTCAATTTCGGCATTCTTCAATATCATCAATGGTTTGATTCAACCTACTTCAGGGTCGTTTACCTGGGGAGTAACCATAACAACTGCTTATTTACCATTCGATGTAACCGAATTTTTTACTAAAGACGAAACATTGTACGAATGGCTTGGTAAATATTCGCACGATACCAGCGAGAATTTTTTGCGTCAATACCTGGGAAAAATGTTGTTTTCGGGCGACGATCTTCAGAAAAGCGCGAAAGTACTTTCAGGAGGCGAAAAAATGCGTTGCATGATTGCCCGAATGATGCTGGTTCACCCGAATTCCATTATCCTTGACCATCCGACCAATCATTTGGATATGGAGTCGATTCAGGCATTTAATAACAACATGAAAGCTTTCCCTGGCCAAATCCTGATGACTGGTCACGACCACGAATTTATCGAATCAGTTTGTTCGCGCGTGATTGATTTGACACCCAAAGGAGCCATTGATAAATACATGGATTTCGAGGAATACCTCACTGACGAAAAAATTAAAATGCTGCGCGAAGAACGTTACAACTAATAGTTTCCGCATCATAAAAAAGCCGGCTTTGAGCAATCTCAGGGTCGGTTTTTTTCTTTTAAACAATTACCACAACCGGGCTTTGCCGCGAGGCTTCGTTTCTATATTTTACCTTAGGATAACCAACCAACAAAGCTGCATACACCTGATGGTTAACCGGCACATTAAAGCGGGCATTCAGTTTGCTCTTTTTAGTCATAGCTTTTACAATAAAGCCGTTGAAGCAGGTAGCTAACCCAAGCGTATTGGCGTAAATCGATGTGTAAGTTGCCCAAATGTTGGCATCGGCATCGGGCATCCCGGTTTTCGAAACTTCTCCATGAAAAAGAATTGCAGCCGGGGCATTATAACAAATTTGCGATTCGCCTGCATCTCTTCGAATCGTAAACAAATCGCGGTATCGTCTTATTTTTCGGGCATTAAACGAAGGAACAAGCAGGCGGAGAAACGGGCTTACCCATGGTGAACTAAAAAAGCTGAACAGCTTAATTAATTTTTCCTCGGTAAGATCATTAAGCAGTTTTACTTTTTCTTTCGAGCGTACAATGGTAATTTGCAACGGACGTGCATTACTGGCCGATGGATAATGTTTCATATTTTCGGTTAGCTGCAACAAAACAGCATCAGGAACATCTTTGGGTAAATAACTTCGGCATGAACGTATTCCAGCTGTCAGGTTACGAAAATCTTTGGGGGTAACCTGGTGTGGTTGAAGCATAAAAACATCACCAAAATCGGGTCTGACAGCCATTTCAGGACAAATAGCAACACAATGCCCGCAATGAATACAAGTGTCGGCAATTTCTCCTGTTGCAATAGTAATGGCATTTGCCGGACAGTCTTTTTCACATTTCAGGCATCGGGTACATTTTTCGAGTTGAATAAAAGGCATAACAATCAGATTTTGATACTCAAAGGTAAAAATAAAGTGCGGAGTGTCCAGAAAAATGTTTTCGAGTTACGAGATACGGGTTGCGGGATATGTGAGAAATACGAATTGGAAGATACCGGGTTTGGTGTTTTTAAACTCGCAACCCGAAGCATGTAACCCGAAACGCATTATTTTGCAACTGCACTGCGACTGAATACTTTAATTTTTCACATCCATACGCCTCTTTAACGCCTGAATTTCGCTTGTTAGTATCTTTAACTGAATTTCAACCTGATTATCGGTCAACTGAGCTTCGGTTACTTCTTTGCTAATGTAATGCACAAACTTCCAGATTTCACGAATTTCAGTTGCTGCCAATTCATAAGGTTCGTAAATTTTGTTTAGCGAAATCATTTGAAAACATCCACGTGTAGCCAGTTCATTTTTTAGCTGCTTAAAAACCAATCCTTCATTCAGTGTGAGTACCACATAAAGCTGGCCATCTTTAACTGTATTCCAGTCCTGAATAAATTCACCAGTCACCCAGGAACCATCGGGTACAGGCAACATCGAATCGCCGCTGATCTGGAATGTTCGATACTTTCGCTCCGACGATAAAAATGGGAGTTGAAAAACAGGTAGTTCCGATATGTATTCAGGATCAGCAAAGCCGTTGGTGTAGCCGGCTTTTGCTTTTTCTGAAACCAGTTCAATGTTTTCGCGGTTTTGCCTGTCAATAGTAGTTGCCAAAACCCGGATATTACTACCTTTCAGGAAAACATCCTGCCCATGTTCCAGTTCGTAAAGCTGGCTTTCACGCAACTTAGATAAGTCGACGCGTAGTAACGTGTCAATAGCAACGTGAAAATAATCGGACAATATAATCAACGACTGAATACTTGGTCCCGAAATCCCGTTCTCGTAATTATTCAAAGTCGAACGTTTTATTTCTAGCGCTACAGAAAGCTGGTCCTGAGTAAGTTTCTTTCTTGTTCTCAAAAATTTAATATTCGAATCGAAGTACATATTTGGAGATTTAATTTTAAAGACTAAATTAAAATCAATTAAAATGATTAAATTTTAGTCAAAGATAAATGGTTGTATCCAAAAAACAAAATATCGAATAATATTTTTGGTTAAGATGATATTGCCGGTTAAAGATTTCGCTGGGAGACTCTATTGATAACTCGGTTAAACCTGTGTTTCAATATTTTTTATCACAGAGTCGTATCGGGGGAAGATATAGAGAGTCACAGGAAAAATTGGAATTGATATAAGAAAAATGAAATGCGGGGAGGATGAGCAATGAACTTACAAAACAACACAATCGTACACCTCGACCTCGACACTTTTTTTGTGTCGGTTGAACGGCTCCGTAATCCACTACTGAACGGAAAACCGGTTATTATCGGGGGACTTTCCGATAGGGGCGTGGTTGCCAGTTGCAGCTACGAAGCCCGGCAATTTGGTGTTCATTCGGCTATGCCCATGCGTATGGCGCTTAATTTGTGCCGCGACGCTACTGTTATTCGTGGCGATATGGACGAGTATAGTAAACGCTCACGCGAGGTAACCGAAATCATTGCCGAAAGTGCCCCGGTGTACGAAAAAGCATCAATTGACGAGCATTACCTCGATATTTCGGGAATGGACCGGTTTATCGGGTCGTACAAATGGACGCACGAATTGCGCCGCCGAATCATCAGCGAAACAGGTTTGCCTATTTCATTTGGTTTGTCGGTAAACAAAACCGTATCGAAAATTGCGACTGGCGAAGCTAAACCAAACGGCGAAAAACAGGTTCCGCGCGATTTGGTGCAACCGTTTCTAAATCCACTGCCGATCAAAAAAATTCCCGGTGTGGGCGACAAAACCCGTCAGCTATTGCACTCAATGGGTGTTTTTACCATTCACACGCTCAGCATCATTCCTCCTGAAATGCTTCAAAGTGCATTGGGCAAACCGGGAATCGATATCTGGCGAAAGGCCAATGGTATCGATTTTTCGCCGGTGATGCGTTATTCCGAAGAAAAGTCGATCAGTACCGAACGTACATTCGAAACCGATACCATCGATGTGCAGATGCTCGAACGCCTGTTGATTGCCATGGTTGAGAAAATCGCTTTCAGAATGCGGAAGAAGCAAAAGCTGGCTTCGCTGGTTACGGTAAAAATCCGTTACTCAAATTTTGACACGTATACTTTGCAAAAACAGATTGCCTACACTTCGTTCGATCATGTGCTGATGAGCATCGCACTCGATCTGTTTCGACGATTGTATGAACGGCGAATGCTCATCAGGCTGATTGGCCTCAAGCTGGGCGGACTGATTGGCGGTGTTCAGCAACTCGACCTGTTCGACAACAACGAAAAGATGGTTAAGCTTTACCTGTCGATGGACAAAATCCGACTGCGCTACGGTTCCGATTCTATTCATCGCGCTTCGGGAGTAGAAAAAAAAGAAAAGGTTGTCAGTCGCAGTATTCAGCCGAAATACAAACGATTTAAAGATGTAGAAATTTGAGGTTTTGTTGCTAGTAGCTGGCGACTGGCAGCTACTAGCTTTTTTTGAACTTGCAACCCGAATCTCGCAACTCACAACAATTCGAAAATGTATTTAAACTGCCATTCATATTACAGTCTTCATTACGGAACGCTCAGCATTGGCGAGATGCTCGATCTGGCTACGCAAAATGGCATTGGAACCTTTGCGCTGACCGATATTAACACCACCATGGGCATTCCTGAATTTGTGATGGAAGCTCAGAAAAAAGGTATAAAACCCGTTGCCGGCTGCGAATTTCGGAACGACGATGACCTACTCTATATAGCCATTGCCCAAAACCGCGAAGGGCTGAAAGAACTTAACGACTGGCAAACAGAACACAACCTTCAGCAAAAAAAATACCCGACAGATGCTCCTGCATTCAACCATGTATACATTATTTACCCATTAGGTCTAAAACCGGCCAACGACTTGAACGAAAACGAATTTACCGGCATAAAAAGCCGGCAACTGAATAAACTGTTAACCTCCGGTTACCGCAATTTCCCCGAAAAACTGGTCGCTTGGCAGCCGGTAACTTTTCAATGCCAAACGGGCCGGTTTTTACACAAATCGCTGCGGGCCATTGCTCACAACACTCTGATCAGTAAACTACAACCCAACCAGTTTGCCGACGAGGCTGAAGATATGGATTACCCAACTTTGCTGAACCAGTTCCGGAATTTTCCGGAAATCGTTAGCAATACACAAAAATTGCTCGATAGTTGTTCTTTGAATTTTGATTTTAAGTCGAATAAGAACAAGAAAATGTTTACCCAATCGGTTTACGACGACAAACTTTTGCTTGAAAAACTGGCGCTCGAAGGCATGGTTTACCGCTATGGGAAATGCAATGCCGAAGCCAAACGACGAGTATTGCACGAGCTGGAGATTATTCACAAACTCGGCTTTTCTTCGTATTTTCTAATCGCTTGGGACATTATCCGTTATGGCATGTCTCGTGGGTTTTACCACGTGGGACGCGGAAGCGGCGCCAACAGTATTGTGGCTTACTGCCTGAAAATTACCGATGTCGATCCGATTAAGCTCGATCTTTATTTCGAGCGTTTCCTTAACCCGCAGCGTACCTCGCCGCCCGATTTCGATATCGATTACTCGTGGCGCGACCGCGAATACATTCAGGATTACATTTTTAAACGCTACGGACATCAGCACACGGCCCTACTGGGCGCCACCACCACATTTAAGGATCGATCGATATTTCGGGAACTTGGCAAGGTTTTCGGACTACCGAAAGAGGAAATCGATTTGCTGGCCGACAACCCCGAGGATGTGCGCAACCAGAACCACATTACCGGACTGATCCATTCGCTGGGGCAAAAGATGATGAATTTTCCGAACAACCGGAGCATTCATGCCGGCGGAATCCTGATCTCGGAAGAACAGATCACCTATTACACCGCGCTCGACCTGCCGCCCAAAGGTTTTCCGACCACACAATGGGACATGTACATGGCCGAGGACCTAGGTTTCGAGAAGCTCGACATCCTCAGCCAGCGCGGTATCGGGCACATTAAGGAAGCCGTTGAAATCATTCAGGAAAACCGGGGAGAAAAAGTCGATATTCACCAGGTCGAACGTTTTTTTCAGGACGAGCAGGTGAAATTTCAACTTCGGACCGCCGAAACCAATGGCTGTTTTTATATCGAAAGTCCGGCTATGCGCGGGCTACTCACCAAACTGCATTGCGATAATTATCTCACTTTGGTTGCAGCCAGCTCGATCATCCGTCCGGGAGTGGCCAAGTCGGGCATGATGAAGGAATACATTCAGAGGTTTCATCATCCTGAAAAAATAAAATACCTGCATCCGGTGATGGAAGCGCAACTCAAGGAAACATTTGGAGTAATGGTTTACCAGGAAGACGTGATTAAAGTGGCGCACTATTTTGCCGGGCTCGATCTGGCCGAGGCCGATGTGCTGCGTCGCGCTATGAGCGGAAAATACCGGTCGAAAATAGAATTTCAGCGCATTATCGATCGTTTTTTTGCGAATTGCCGCGAGCGAAATTATCCCCAGGAAATTACCAAAGAGATATGGCGGCAAATTGAATCGTTTGCCGGTTACTCGTTTTCGAAAGCCCACTCGGCCTCGTATGCCGTCGAAAGTTTCCAGAGCCTTTTTCTGAAAGCGCATTATCCACTCGAATTTCAAACGGCGGTAATCAACAACTTTGGCGGATTTTACCGCACCTGGGTGTATTTCAACGAAGCCAAACGGCAGGGCGCCATTATAGAGTTGCCCTGCGTGAACTACAGCCGCAGCGAAACCTGCATCATGGGAAAAACCATCTATGTCGGATTTGTTCATGTACAAAACCTCGAACAAAACACTATTCAGCAACTTCTCGAAGAACGAGAGAGGGATGGAAAATTTTTGTCGTTAACCGACTTTATCAGCAGGGTCAATATTTCAAAAGAGCAACTGGTTATTCTGATCAGGCTTGGTGCTTTTCGTTTCTGTAATAAAACAAAAGCTGAGCTTATATGGGAAGCGTATCGGCTCATTAGTCGCCCGGCCCCGGTGGTGCAAACCCGTTCCATGTTTCAACCTCAGGAACGTAAATACCAGTTGCCCGAATTTGAACAATCGCCGCTGGCCGATGCCTACGACGAGATTGAACTTCTGGGATTTCCGGTAACCTTAAGTCCGTTCGATATGCTCGAAACCAGTTTCAGAGGCGAAGTATTTGCGAAGAAGATGATGGAAAGGATAGGCAGAGAAGTACGTATGCTTGGGCGGCTGGTAGCTATTAAGTATGTACATACCTCACGAAACGAAATCATGCATTTTGGGACATTTACCGATGTTCATGGCGAATTTTTTGACACGGTACACTTTCCACCATCGTTAAAACAATATCCTTTCAGGGGAGATGGCATTTACCTGATGCTGGGTAAGATTGTTGAAGAATTTGGTTTTCCGAGCCTGGAAGTTGAAAAAATGGCCAAGATGCCAATAAAACCAAATCCAAAAGCCTGAAATAATACCATAATTTTCAAAAGTAAAGATGCAGCCCTGGTTTTTTACCTGGAGCCGCATCTTTCATCAATTTTTACAAAAAATCTTAAAATATTCAATAATATAACCTTATCTTCTGGTTAATATTACAGGTTCAAGTCTTCAAAGTCGAGTTTCGTAAAGTCTTTTGAATACTCAACTTCTTCAAATTCTTTGTTGTCAACTGGTACAGAACTTTCAATATCAGTGTGTTCGTTGAAATCAACATCTTGCTGATTCTGATCAATGAAAGTTATTACTTCCTGCAAGCCGTCCATAAACTTGGCAAAATCTTCGCGGTAAAGGAAAATTTTGTGTTTTTCAAAATGGAAATTACCGTTTTGTTCAAAACGTTTCTTGCTTTCAGTAATAGTCAAATAAAATTCATCTCTTCTAGTAGATTTTACATCGAAAAAATAAGTTCTTTTCCCAGCTCTGACAGCCACTGAATAAATTTCATCTCTGAAATTACTGTCATTTTCCAAATGATCCTCATTTCTTTCAAAGTCTTCCATCATACATTTTCAATTGAATACCAATTACTTTCATCAGTGAATCAATATTTTTCGTAATCTGATGCCTGTGAGTATAACTGCAACAGGGAATTGGCAGGTTAGTCTATTTTCAATAACATTTAATTTAATTTTCAGGTCAGAAAAACTATTTCACCAAAATTAAAAAAAATATCTGATAAATACCATCAGCTGTTAATAAACACACTAACCTTGAAATGAGGCAATTGGAAATAGTGAGAAGTAAACTTCGTTAGTTTGGTCTAAAATCATTTTCCTGTATAAAATTTCATCGCCTCTGGCAGAAACGCTTTTATTGCAGCTATCCTGTTTTCTTCAACTGGATGGGTGCTTAAAAATTGTGGCACTCTAGAGGTTGAATTTGCGGCCATACGTTCCCAAAAACTAATCGCTTCACTAGGGTTATATCCGGCCATTGCCATAAAAATCAATCCAAGTTTATCTCCTTCATATTCTTGTTGGCGCGAATAAGGAAGCATTACTCCGTATTGGGTACCAAGTCCGTAAGCTGTCATAAAAATTGATTGCGTTTCCTGGGGTTTGGTTTTTATTAATTCAGAAAGGGCTACACTGCCATATTGCTGAACCAGTTGCTGGCTCATTCGTTCATTGCCATGTCGGGCAACTGCATGACCAATCTCGTGGCCCATAACAACAGCTACGCCTGCGTCGTTTTTAGTTATGGGCATTATTCCGGTGTAAAAGACTACCTTTCCGCCCGGCATACACCAGGCATTCAGTTCATTACTTTCAACAAGATTGAAATCCCATTTAAAATCGGCAACCCTGTCTGCAAAACCATTTTCGGTTAAGTATTTCTCAACTGCAGCCGACATTTTAGCACCAACCCTTTTAATTATTGCTATTTGTTCATGATTTGTTGATAATTTATTGGCTTTTAAGAAATCGTTGTAGTTAGTTAAACTTAATTCGAGCATACTCGACTCAGGTACCAGGCTTAACTGTTTGCGGCCAACCAAAGGTACTGTTGCACACGATTCGATGAGTAATAATGATGAAACCAGAATAATTTTTACGGCATTTTTAATAGGTGCATTTTTCATCTTTATAAATTTTTGTTATTCTATTGATATTGTTTCCTGTCATTAATTCGTAAAGGCTTTTTATCGACATTTCTAAATTAAACAAATTCAATAAAAAAAGGTGCGTTCAGCACCTTTTGATTGTTATATTTTTCGCTCTGTATTATCTTAATTTAGCAGCCAACAATGTATTTTGAAGCAATGAAACACGGGTCATTGGGCCAACACCACCCGGGACAGGGGTAATGTACGAACATTTGGGTGCAACTTCATCGAACTTGACATCACCCTTTAATTTAAAGCCTGACTTTGTTTCGGTTGAAGGTACCCGCGTAGTGCCAACATCGATAACAATTGCACCTTCTTTTACCATATCTGCTTTGATAAATTCGGGCGATCCTAAAGCTGTAATTAAAATATCAGCCTCTGCACATACCTTACCAAGGTCTTTGGTTCGACTGTGAGCTACGGTAACTGTTGCGTTTATAGCTTTTTGCGACATTAATATGCTCATTGGCCGGCCAACAATATTACTTCGCCCTACAATTACACAATTTTTGCCTGATGTTGAAATATTATATCTTTTCAATAGCTCAACAATTCCGTAAGGTGTAGCCGACAAAAATGCAGGCAGGCCAAGCACCATGCGGCCCACATTCTCTGGAGTAAAGCCATCAACATCTTTTTTAGAATCGATTGCTTCAATTACTTTTTGTTCTGAAATATGTTTTGGTAATGGTAACTGGACAATAAATCCGTCAAGCTCTTCGTCGACATTTAATTCGGCAACTTTTGAAAGTAACTCGGCTTCAGTTACATCATCTTCATATCTGATTAAGGTTGAGCGAAAACCTACTTCGGCACAATCTTTAATTTTGTTGGCTACATAGCTTTCGCTTCCACCATCGTGTCCAACCAAAACAGCGGCCAGATGTGGGGCTCTTTTGCCCGAAGCAATAATTTGTTTTACTTCTTCTGCAATCTCCTTTTTTATTTCTGCTGAAGTCTTTTTCCCGTCAATTAAAATCATATCTTGTTTTTTATCGTTTTGGACCAACATTACCCATCATCCGGTTCAGGTTCTTACCCTGGGAAACGAATTTCATCATTTTGCGGGTTTCGGTAAACTGTTTAATCAGTCGGTTTACTTCCTGAATGCTCGTGCCTGATCCGTCGGCGATGCGTTTACGGCGCGAACCATTCAGTAAACTTGGATCTTCCCGCTCGGCAAATGTCATCGAATAAATAATAGCTTCAATATGTTTAAAGGCATCATCCTCAATCTCAACATCTTTTAATGCTTTTCCCATCCCGGGGATCATCGCGGCCAAATCTTTCAGGTTACCCATCTTCTTGATTTGCTGAATCTGCTTCAGAAAGTCGGTAAAATTAAACTGGTTTTTAGCAAGTTTTTGTTGAAGTCGTTTGGCTTCTTCTTCGTCGAATTGTTCCTGCGCTTTTTCGACCAACGAAACGATATCGCCCATTCCTAAAATACGATCGGCCATACGTTCAGGGTGAAAATTATCCAGTGCATCAAGCTTTTCGCCTGTACCAACATATTTAATTGGTTTATCTACAACAGAACGAATTGAAAGAGCAGCACCACCGCGGGTATCACCATCGAGTTTTGTAAGAACGACACCATCGAAATCCAAGCGGTCGTTGAATTCTTTGGCAGTATTTACAGCATCCTGACCAGTCATCGAGTCAACAACGAAAAGAATTTCATGAGGTTTTACTGCATCTTTAACTGCTGCAATTTCGTTCATCATTTGCTGATCGATTGCTAAACGACCAGCAGTATCAATAATTACAACGTCGTTTCCCTGCATCTTTGCCTGACGAATAGCTTCCTGTGCAATCTTAACTGGGTTTTTATTGTCATCTTCGGTATAAACAGGAACTCCGATTTGTTGCCCAAGAACTTTTAGCTGTTCGATAGCTGCCGGACGATATACATCGCCTGCTACCAGTAAAGGGTGTCTTCCTTTCTTACTTTTAAGTAATTTAGCAAGTTTGCCCGAGAATGTTGTTTTACCTGATCCTTGCAACCCAGCAATTAAAATAACCGAAGGACTACCTTTTAGATTGATGTCGACAAATTTACCACCCATTAATTCGGTAAGTTCGTCGTGTACAATTTTCACCATTAATTGTCCTGGTTTGATGGCGTTGAGAACATCCATCCCCAATGCCTTTTTCCTCACATTTTCGGTAAACGATTTGGCTATTTTAAAATTTACGTCAGCATCAAGCAATGCCCGACGGACTTCCTTTAAGGTTTCAGCAACATTAATTTCGGTAATTTTTCCCTGACCTTTCAGTAGTTTAAACGACCGCTCCAGCTTTTCGTTCAGATTCTCAAACATATCTATCAGAAATATTACATTTTGTAAAAACTTTTGCAAAAATATAAAAATATGGCATAGAGCTCGTAAATCTGAAAATTTAAAATAGTTGTTTGTTGTGGGTTACCTTTTGTCTGTTTTTGGAATTAATACATATAGGTAGAACAATCAGGAGGGGAGATATATGACGAAGGGTGAATTGAATTATTTAGGATTAATTTTTGATTGTCCTATTGGCTGCGAGTTGCCAAATTGTAGTTTTAGCCACATTCGTAAGTTTAAAATTGAGGAACGGTTGACATTCTACGAAAATTTGTCGGGGAAAGAAAGAAACGCTTTGATTGAAAAACATCACAAATGTATTACCAATAGAGAAAAAAGACCCTTTTTCACGAATCGCAATAATGTAGATTAAATGAGGAGGCTGTCCAAAAAGTAAAATTGGACAGCCTTTGTTTTGTTGTCCCTGAAAGATTTAGTATCTTAAAGGTCTCTATGACAACAAGATCAAACATACGATTTAAAAGTATTACTTCGCAGCAGTCAGTACTTTTTCCTGTAAATTTAAGTGATAAAATTGCGTTGAACCATCCCGTTCGGCTTGTCAACCAGATCGTTGACCAGTTAAATATCGACGATATTTTATCGACCTATAAAGGAGGCGGAACCAGTTCCTTCCATCCCCGAGTGATGATTAAGATTCTGTTCTACAGCTATCTGAACAACATTTACTCTTGTCGGCGGATTGCCCGACAATTGGAAGAAAACATCCATTACATGTGGCTTTCGGGTGAAGCCTTGCCCAACTTTCGCACGATCAACCATTTTCGGAGCCAAAAACTCAAAGGCAAGCTTCAGGATTTGTTTGCCCAGTTGGTCAGGCTGATGGCTGAGATGGGTTATGTCAGTTTGGATGTTCAATACATTGACGGGACCAAAATAGAGGCAGCCCCGAACCGTTACACTTTTGTATGGCGCAAATCGGTGGAAAAGAACAAGGAAAAACTTGAAAACAAGATCGACAGTGTTTTGAAAGAAATTGAATCAACCATCCAATCAGACCAATCAGATCAGGCAGAAGACCATTTGCCCGAAAAAATCGATTCGGTTTTGCTTCAGGAAAAGATTGAAAAGCTGAACGATCGTTTATCCGGGTTGAACAAGAGCCAGCAAAAGCAGGTAAAGAAGCTACAGGAAGATGCCTTGCCACGTCTTCAGAAGTATGAAGAGCAACTCGATGTTCTGGGCGAAAGAAACAGTTACTCGAAAACCGATACCGACGCTACGTTCATGCGTATGAAAGAAGACCACATGAAAAACGGGCAGCTAAAGCCCGCTTACAATGTGCAGATCAGCACAGAAAACCAGGTTATCACCCATTACTCGCTCCACCAACGCCCGGGCGACACGGCAACACTGATCCCTCACCTGGAGCAGTTTGAGTCACACTACGGGAAACAATCATCCAAAGTAGTAGCCGATTCAGGCTATGGGAGCGAACAAAACTACCAGCAACTGGAAAATAAAGGGATTGAAGCATTTGTCAAATACAATTACTTCCATAAAGAACAAAAAAGGAACTACCGGAAAGACCCCTTCCTGGTAGCCAACCTATACTACAACCGGGAGAACGATTTTTATGTATGCCCGATGGGGCAACACATGGATAAACACTATACCAGTAACCGAAAGACAGAACTGGGATATGACTACCAGGTGAGCATTTACCAGGCACAGAACTGTAATGGGTGCCCGCTTAGGGGGATGTGCCATCAGGCCAAAGCAAACCGGAGCATTGAAGTGAACCACAATCTAAACCGCCTCAGAACAATTGCCAAAGAGAAACTTTTAAGTGAAGAAGGATTATACCACCGAAGTCGAAGGCCGATAGAACCGGAAGCCGTATTTGGGCAGACAAAATCGAACAACCGCTTCAACCGGTTCTCACTCAGGGGAATTGAAAAGGTAATGATCGAGTTTGGGCTGATTGCCATATCCCACAACCTGCGCAAAATAGCCATGGGTATGTCTATTCGTGAAGGAAAAGCTGTGTTTTATTGGGTTTTTGCCATTTTTGAGTATCCAAAAACAAAAAACAGGGCGATCTCGATTCTGAAAACATTAAAAATACCAATACCTAAAATCGCCGCATAAAAATAGAGGCCATCCTTTTGGGACAGCCTCTTTTGGTTTCTAAGGGATATTAATTTCAATATCCAGTACTGTATTGGCCGTTTGGTATTTAATGTTTAGCTATGAATAACTTGAATGGTTAAATTTTTATAATTACTTCCGTTGTATGATCATTTTTGATTTGCTAATAATTCTTAACAGAACAACTAAGTATTCAAACAAATGTTTTTTTTGTAGTTTAGTTACAACTTAAATCATTTACCATGTATAATTTCGAGTATCAGAATCCTGTAAAAGTTATTTTTGGGAAAGGTGAAATAGCAAAAGTAGGCGCAAATATTCCTAAAGGTTCCAAAGTGCTTCTTACTTATGGCGGCGGAAGTATCTTTAAAAATGGTGTTTACGATCAGGTTATGGCATCAGTTAAAGGTTTTGAGGTTATAGAGTTTGGTGGTATTGAGCCCAATCCGCACTACGAAACGTTGATGAAAGCTGTTGAAATTGTAAAAAAAGAGAAAATTACTTTTTTGCTTTCTGTTGGTGGTGGATCGGTTATTGATGGAACCAAATTTATAGCCGCCGCTTCACGTTTTGAAGGGAACGATCCTTGGGATATTCTTGCAAAACGAGCATTGGTCAGGGATGCCGTACCTCACGGGACTGTATTAACTTTGCCGGCTACCGGCTCTGAAATGAATTCGGGGGCGGTAATAACTAAAGCTGAAACCAAAGAGAAACTGGCTTTCATGTCACCTAAAGTCATGCCGCTATTTTCAGTGCTTGATCCCGAAACAATTTATTCGTTACCTGACAAACAAATTGCCAATGGTATTGCAGATGCTTTTGTTCACGTGATTGAGCAGTATTTAACTTTCCCGGCAAATTCGCCATTGCAAGATCGCTTTGCCGAAAGCATTTTGTTGACACTTATTGAAGAAGGTCCAAAAGTATTGGCAAATAAAACCAATTATAATGCAGCTGCAAACTTTATGTGGAGCGCTACTTTGGCCTTAAATGGATTAATTGGCGCCGGAGTCCCGCAAGATTGGGCCACCCACATGATTGGGCATGAACTTACCGCTTATCACGGTATTGATCATGGTCGTACATTAGCTGTAGTGTTACCAGGAATAATGCACGTAATGCGCGTACAAAAGAAAGAGAAAATACTACAATACGGGGAACGTGTTTGGAAAATCACAGATGGTGACGAAAATGACAGAATTAATTTGACAATTCAGAAAACCGTCGATTTCTTCGAATCGTTGGGCATTGCGACTCGTTTACCAGCTTATTCGGTTCCTAAAGAAACCATAGCAACGATCACCGAAAGATTTCGTGGACGAGGCTACAAACTGGGTGAAAAAGCCAATATTGGGCCAGAAGAAATTGGCTTAATTCTTGAAAACCGACTTTAACAAAAAACGATATAAACTAAAAAAGCTTCCTACCTGGAAGCTTTTTTAGTTTATATCGTACAAATAATTATCCTTTAAATGTCCAGTAATTCACTTCTTCTGCTGTTTCTTTATCCGATTCCTGAAGCCAGTATGCCGGAGTTACTTTCTTGCCCGAAGTTGTCTTCAGTCTTCTTTTGTAGACGTCGACAACAGGATTAAAAAGAATATCAGTTACTCCAAGTTTAAAAGTCCCAGGTTCGCTATCCGAGCTTATTTTTACAGTATAGCCATTTAATTCTAAAAGCATTCGCAAAAACTCAGAACGTTTAGGCGTTATCCCTTTTTCAACCAGAGAACAACGAACGCCCTCAATCTCTTCAATAATATGTTTTCCTTTATTTAAAGCCATTTTACTGATCTTTTTAGTTTAAAAACAATTGGCTGATGCTGCGGATATACTCAAAAATTCCGCTCGCGAAACCAACAACAAATACCCCCGTTACACAAGCAATCAACGCAATTCGCATAGCTGTAGTGCTACGGAATGTTGGAATTGGCTGATCGTTGTGGTCGATAAACATGGCTTTTATTACCCTCAAATAGTAATACAAAGAAATCGTCGCATTTAAAACGGCAATCAAAACCAGGATGTAATATCCTGCGCTTGCAGCTGAAGTAAACAGGAAGAATTTACCAAAGAAACCTGCAACAGGCGGAATGCCTGCCAATGAGAACAACGATAAGGTCATCAGCAGGCTAAGCTTCGGATTTGTTTTATATAAGCCATTGTATCCTGAAATGGTTTCAACACCCGAAGCATCGTAAATTGCTGATACTACGCCGAAAGCTCCAAGGTTGGTGAATACATATACAAGCACGAAATATACAACTGCGGTCATCCCAAGTTCTCCCGCGCCCAAAATCCCTAGCAGAATAAAACCTGCCTGGGCAATCGAGGAAAAAGCAAGGAAACGTTTAAGGTTGTTTTGCCGAAGAGCGAATAAATTTGCCAATGTCATAGTTGCCACCGCAATCGTGTAAATCAGCGGCTGCCACATCGTAACGATGTTTTTAAAAACGGTGAAAAGCACGATGGTAAAAATGAAAGCAGCAGCACCTTTTGAAACAACCGAAAGGTACGATGTTACATTGATTGGCGCACCTTCGTATACATCGGCAGTCCAGAAGTGGAACGGTACCAATGAAATTTTGAAACCCATACCGGCAACAAAGAAGATGAATCCAAGCGCAATCAGCGGAGTTGGAGCGATTTTAGCAGCAACATCAGCAAAATATATTGAGCCTGTTGCACCATAAATCAACGAAAGTCCGAATAATAAAATTCCTGAAGACAACGCTGAGGAAAGAATTAACTTGATACCAGCTTCAGCCGACTGGCTTTTGTATTTGTCGAATGCAGCCAAACCAGCAATCGGAATAGTAGCAGTTTCCAAACCAAGATAGAAAGTTAAGAAATCGCCCGATGAAACCATAAAGTTCATTCCAATCAGGGTTGAAATAGTCAGAATAAAATATTCGCTAACCTTATCCAAATTTTCCGGTTTCTTCAGCCAGCTTTCAGCTTGGAAGAAAACGATCAGAACGGCAAGGTTTAGAACATTTTTCATGAACATGGTAAGCTGAGTCGACTGATACGAGCCACCAAACAAGGTGCCTTCCTGACCAGGAATGAAGCCAATTGCAGTAACCAGTGTAAACAATCCCAAAGTGAAAGGAATGATGCTAGCTTTTTTCTCATCAGAAGTCGCAATTTCAGCGATCAAAATGATTACTGCTGCAATGGTAAGCAGTAACTCTTGTCGCATGATTATAAATTGTCCGAAATCCATATTTTCAATATTTTGAGTATCAGTTTAATTAAAATGGAATTGCTGCGGCCAGTCGGTCAACGATTGGTTTCAAACTACCGAGAATAACATCCGACAACCAAAGAGGTGCAATACCAATAGCAGCTACCGAAACAACGAGAGTGATAGTACTCAATTTTTCGTACCATTTAGCATCTTCGAGGTGCTCGTGATGCGGATCTTTAATTGGCCCAAGCAACATCATACCAACAACGCGAAGAATATACACGGCTGTAATTACAATTGACGAACATGCCACAATTGTTACTACACGGTGGAACAAATCCTGATGTTGGAAAGCCCCAACAAATACGGTCATCTCAGCCACGAATCCGCTTAATCCGGGAAGACCCAAAGAAGCGAAACCAGCGATCATATACACTACTGCCAGGAAAGGAATAACTTTCATTAAGCCGCCCATTTCAGTAACGTTACGCGTGTGGGTACGCCCGTAGATCATACCAATCAATGCGAAGAAAAGGGCTGTCATCAAACCGTGTGAAATCATCTGAAGAATCGCACCATCCATCGCAGTCTGGTTCATCATCAGGAGTGCAAAAATTACAAGTCCGCAATGGCTCACCGAAGAGTAGGCGTTGATGAACTTAAGATCTTTCTGCCAGATAGCACCGAATGCACCGTAAACAACGCTTATCGAGGTTAGGATGATAAAAATCCAGGCCAGTTCCTGAGCAGCTTGTGGCATAAGGAACATCGCAACGCGGAAACATCCGTAACCTCCAAGTTTCATCAATACACCGGCATGAAGCATCGAAACAGCAGTTGGTGCTGAAGCGTGACCATCGGGTGACCATGTATGGAATGGGAATAAAGCGCCAAGGATTCCGAATCCCACAAAAGTGAACGGGAAGAAGAACATCTGCGCTTTAACCGGAATTTGCACTTTGGCAATTTCCATAATGTTGAATGTAAGCGGGCCGCCATTAGGTGCTGAATTGAAATAGATACCAAAAATACCTACCATCAGCAAGGCTGAGCCTCCCATTAACATCAACGTAAGTTTCATTGCCGAAGCTTCTTTGGGTCCGCTACCCCAGATACCAATCAAAAGGTACATCGGGATCACAGCAACTTCGTAGAATAGGAACATGGTGAACAGATCGAGCGAAATAAAGAACCCGTAAACACCAGTCGCCAGTAAGATCAACGAAATAAAAAATTCGCGTGAAAGGTATTCCATTTCCCACGATGCAAAAATCCCGGCAAAAACGACTATGGAAGTCAAACAGATCATCGCCACAGCGATACCGTCGACACCAATATTATAATGGATATTTAAACTCTTAAACCATGTATAATCGGCAGTAAATAACATCTCGTGCATGTTGCCAGTTTCGCGCAGTCCCAGGTATGAAAATAAAAGCACTGCAGAAACAATGAGCTGTGCGCCCATACCTATCGCCGAAACCACGCGCGCTCCTTTCAAATCCTTGGTAAAAAGGATGGAGATGATGGTTAAAACCGGTATTGCTACTAATAAAGTAAGGATATTCATTTTTCTTTGTTTTTATTTTACATCAGAAAATATATCATGGTAAAGGCAAGTACTAAAGCGCCTGCAACAAAAGCAAAAGCATAATGTTGTAACTGACCCGACTGCAAACCTTTGATCTTATATGAAGCTTTTTCGGTTACCAAACCAATACCAACCATAAATCCATCTACAATGTGACGGTCGAACCAGGCAATCGGACGAGAGATATAGTTGAAAATGATTTTCTTGGTAACAAACAAATAAATTTCGTCGAAATAGAATTTGTTGTAGGTTGCGGTGTATAATATACCCCAGCTCTTGGCAAGCTTAGCAGGAATATCGCTTTCTTTCTTGTACAGAATCCAGGCTACTGCAATTCCAAGGAAACCTATTAAAATTGACGGAATTGCAACCATATAATTCATTTCTGATTCGAATCCTACTTTATCAGAAGTTACCAGTTCGGTAAACGGAAGATAGCCTGAGAAAATTGAAGCAAAAGCAAGAAACATCAATGGAATTGTCATTACAAGCGGACTTTCGTGTGGCGTGTGATGATAATGTCTGTCTTTTCCCCAGAATACGTTGAAGTATAAACGGAACATATAGAAAGCGGTTAAACCGGCAACGATAAATTCAACAGCAAACAAAAGTTTGTTGTGATGCAAAGCTGCAACCAGAATTTCGTCTTTACTGAAAAATCCTGAAAGGAATGGCACACCTGCGATGGTTAAACATGCAATCAGGAATGTGGCATGTGTAATTGGCATATACTTGCGCAAACCACCCATGTCGTACATATAATTGGAATGAACAGCATGAATAATTGAACCGGCACCAAGGAACAATAATGCTTTGAACATGGCGTGTGTGAACAGGTGGAACATAGAAGCCATGTAACCCAAACCTTCTTCACCACCATAACCCGAAACTCCGAGAGCCAGCATCATGTAACCCAACTGCGATAGAGTTGAGAAAGCAAGTACGCGTTTAATGTCATATTGTGTAATGGCAATTACTGCTGCAAAAAGCGAAGTGAAACCGCCGACATAGCCTACAATTTCCTGAGCTGCCGGAGCCTGAAAATGAATAACAGGGAACATACGGGCAACTAAGTAAACACCGGCAACAACCATAGTTGCAGCGTGGATCAACGCAGAAACAGGAGTTGGACCTTCCATTGCATCGGGCAACCATATATGCAACGGGAACATGGCCGATTTACCTGCACCACCAATAAAGATGAGAGTCATAGCCCAAGTAAGTGCTGAAACACCCATAAAACTTAATGAAGCAGCATTTCCAAAGATTGTTGTTCCGGGTTGAGTTAATTGTTCAAAATCGAATGTTTTGGTTACATACGATAATATTAAAATACCGACTAAAAAACCAAGGTCGGCGAAACGTGTAACGATGAATGCTTTTTTCGATGCAGCAACTGCCGAAGGTTTCTGATAATAGAAACCAATCAGAAGGAATGAGCTGACGCCTACCAATTCCCAGAAAATATACATCTGGAAAATATTGGTAGCGATTACCAAACCTAACATCGAAAAAGTAAACAACGACAAAAAGGCAAAGAATCTTTGAAAACCCTTTTCGCCGTGCATATAACCAATGCTGTATAAATGTACCATAAACGAAATGGTAGTTACAACAACCAACATCATAACTGAGATTGGATCGAGCAAAACACCCATTTTAATGATTAAGGTTTCGGTGAACCGCAACCATGTCATTTCGAAAGGTATGATCGTTTGAAATCCTTCGGCATGATGACCACCAAAGAAATAACTTCCGGCAGTAATTAACGAAAGCAACCATGCGGTTCCCATTCCAACTGTTCCAAGCAAACCCGAAACAATTGGTTTCCATTTCATTCCAAGTAATCCGGTAATTAAAAATATTACCAGTGGTATTATTGGAATTAATATTGTATAGTTATATCCAGTCATTATTGTTCTGTTTAGAATTTCAACTCATTTACATTTTCAACATCAATATTCTTCAGTTTGCGGTAAATGTTGATGATAAGCGCGATGGCAACCGAAGCTTCGGCAGCTGCAATACCAACGATGAACAGCGAAAAGAAGTGTCCCTGTAATTGATCAGGATACAGATAACGGTTGAAAACTACAAAATTGATATTAACTGAATTCAGGATGAGCTCAACGGCCATCAACATGGTAATCAGGTTACGACGAATAATGAAGCCGCAAACTCCGATAAAAAACATGATCGTACTTACGACCAAGAAATGTTCGATTGGAATTCCCTGAATCATATCTCTGTATTTTTATTTTTTTCCTTTTTAGCAATTACAATAGCTGCAATCATTGCTGCCAGCAACAAGATACTGATCAACTCGAACGGAAGCACATAGCCATTCTTTTCAGTACTCAGAAGTTGGTTACCAATCACCGTCATGTCAACAGGTAATTCCTGAACTGGTGCTGCCTGAAATGAATTTGAAAAAATGGTCACCAAAACCAGACCTGCACCAATCAGAGCAGTTCCCACACCCATGATTAGTTTAACCAAATCGGGGTGTTTAAAGCGATGAGTAATGTGGTGTGTCAGCAGGATACTGAAAATGATCAGAACAACAATACCTCCGGCATAAAGCGTAAGCTGAACTGCAGCCATGAACTGGTATTTCAGCATAAAATACAAACCGGCAGTTGAAAGTAGCACGCAAAGCAGGTAAACGGCGGCCCGAAGTATTCTTCTGGTTGTAATTGTTAACAACGAGCAAATCAGGATAATTCCTGAAAACAGGTAAAACATGAATACATTCATTACTTAGCCTCCTTTCTTAATTTCGAACCGGGTTGGTTCAAAACTTTGGTGAGTTTATTGCGGTCGAATACCGCATGTTCGAATTTCTGACCAAAAGCCAGTGCATCCGACGGACATGTTTTTACACACAAACCGCAGAAAGTACACATTGAAAGGTGATAAATGTGTTTGTCGATCACTCTTTCCATCTTACCTTCAGCATTTGGTATGCGGTTGGTAATAATTTCGATCGATCCGTTCGGACAGTTCATTTCACAAATGCCGCAGCCCGTGCAAGCGTGTTCGTTGTTTTCATCATGAGGCATGATGATCTCGCCCTTGAATCGTTCGGTCATTTTCAAGGTCTTCCGGTTTTCAGGATACTGTTGTGTTACAATAGCACCTGGACTGAAAAAGTATTTTCCCGTTATGCGCATACCAGCCCATAACGTTGAAATGCCTTTAAACAGTTCGGTAAAATATTTAGCTATACTATTCATTGTGATTTCGTATTAAAAGTGCCATCCCATCAAAACGATGAACGAGATCAGTATAATATTGAACAAACTGATTGGTAACAGGTATTTCCATTCGAGTGTGAGCAACTGGTCGATCCTCAAACGTGGGAATGTCCATTTGAACCACATGATTACCCAGATTACAAAAAATGTTTTACCAATAAACCAAATGATAGATGGAATGTAGTCCATAATCTGATTAAAGCCTTCCCAGTTTCCGATATGAAGCGGCATCCAGCCTCCGAGGAAAACGGTAGCTGCGATAGCCGATACAATAAACATGTTCATGTATTCAGCAAGGAAGAAGAAGGCGAATTTGATGCCTGAATATTCGGTGTGGAAACCGGCAGTCAACTCCGATTCAGCTTCAGCCAGGTCGAAAGGTCCTCGGTTAATTTCGGCGGTACTGGCGATGAGGAAAATAATAAACGAAATAAAAGCTGGAATGTGGCCTTTAAAAATCCACCATCCGTTAGCCTGGCTTTCTACAATTCCAGAAAGCTGCATTGTCCCGGTGAAAACCACGATCGAAAGCAACGACAAACCTACAGAAAGCTCGTAACTCACAATTTGAGCACCGCTACGCATGGCGCCAATCAACGAATATTTACTGTTACTCGACCAGCCTGCGAGCAAAATACCCACAACGCTAAGCGACGAAACAGCCATCACGTAAAAAACACCAATATTGAAATCGATTGCCTGAAGCCCTTTGGCATAAGGTATTGCAGCCATTGCCAGGAACGAACAGATAATCACGATAAAAGGTGCAAGATTGAAAAGTAGTGGATCTGATTTACGAATCGGGATCAACTCTTTCAGTAAAAGTTTAATCAAGTCGGCAATGGTTTGAATGATACCCCATTTACCTACACGGTTTGGTCCAACGCGGTTTTGCATGAAAGCACAAACCTTACGCTCGGCATAAACAAGGAACAAACCCAGTAAAGCATAAGCCGCCAAAAAGACCAACCCGACGAGAACAAACTCGGTAAATGTGACCCATCCCGGCGACATCAGGCCCGAAAGCCAAGTGTGAATCTGGCCGGTAAGTGTCGAAAAGTCGTAAATGTTTGAAGTCATATTAGTGTTCATTATCGGTCAATATCAGGGATTACTAAATCGAGTGAGCCACTGATAGCAATCAGGTCGGCAATTTTACAACCTTTGGCAATTTCGTTCATCACAAACAAATTGCTGAAGTTTGGCGTACGGAATCTCATGCGGTAAGGCGATTTGTTGCCATCGCTAACCACATACACGGCAAGTTCTCCACGGGCTGTTTCAACCCTGCGGAAATATTCGCCTGCCGGAAGTTTAATGATTGGTTTCATTTTGGCAGTGTAGTCGCCAGCCGGAATGTTGTCAATCAGCTGTTCGATGATGTTCAGCGATTCCCACATTTCGCGCATACGAACCTGGTAACGGGCAAACGTGTCGCCTTCAGTTTCCAGAATTTCGTTGAACTGAACTTTATCGTAAGCACCGTACGGAGCAATTTTCCGAATGTCGCACGAGAAACCAGAACCACGACCTGAAGGCCCGGTAACACCGTAACCAATTGCAGTTTCTTTACTCATGTATCCAATTCCCTTCGAACGGTTATGGAAAATCACGTTGCCAGTAAGCAATTGATCGTATTCGGGCAATTTCTTGCGGAAATAAGTTATAAATTCTTTAGTTCTTTTCTGGAAATTTGGATGAATATCGTGCATCAACCCGCCTGGCATCACAAAGCTGTGAAGCAAACGAGAACCAAAAGATTCTTCGAAAATGTCGAGAATGTACTCACGATCGCGCAAACCGTAAAAGAAAGTTGTTAATGCGCCAAGGTCCATCCCAAAAGCACTCCACCATAACTGGTGAGACGCCAAGCGGTTAAGCTCATCCAAAATGGTACGGATGTATTTTACCCGCTCCGGAACTTCAATTTGCATGGCATCTTCCACAACCAAACAAACCGCTTCGTTGTTCATATGTGCTGAGAGGTAGTCCATCCTATCGGTTAAATGAATAATTTGAGGATAGGTCAACGCCTCGGTCATCTTTTCGATTCCTCGGTGAATGTATCCGATGTGAGGAATCAGGTATTTTACCGTTTCACCTTTCAGGCATACTTCAAGCCTTAATACCCCGTGAGTTGAAGGGTGCTGAGGACCCATATTAACAATGTATTCCTCATTTTCTCCAAGAATCACGTCTTTAATAATTTCTTCACTCATATACTGTGAGTATTAACGTTCAATAATATTAACCTCGTCGCGGTAATCTTTGCGAAGCGGGAATCCAGCACCATCTTCCATGAAAAAGCGTTTCAGGTAAGGGTGATTGTTATATTGTATTCCAAAAAGATCGAAAACTTCGCGTTCAAAGTACTCGACAGCTGGATAAAGTGCAGTAAGGCTATCAACTTTGGCATTATCTCTGTCTTCAAGAACTGATTTCAGAACAACAAGATGACGCTTTTCTGTTGATTCGAGATGATAAACCACAGTGAAGTTCTTTACAAAGTCAACAGCAGTATGATTAATCATGTAATCGAAAGCAGTTCTGCTATCCGATTTCAGTTTCTCCGCCAATGCATATAACTTTTCAGCCGGAACAGTCACTTCTAAAAGTTGTGTTCCTTCCGAAAAAGTTGCATCAGGCTCAAGAGAACCGATTATTTCTTTTAATTCCTCTCTGTTAAGCATGATTGTTTTATAGAAGTTTTTCGTTAGGATCTTCGTAGTCGAAAATTGATTCACCTTTAATCTTACGCTGTAGCTGCATCACGCCGTATAGCAAAGCTTCGGGGCGGGGTGGGCATCCGGGAACATAAACATCAACCGGAATGATATGGTCAACACCACGAACTACAGAATAAGAATTATAAAAGAATGGTCCGCCGGAAATTGCACAGGCGCCCATGGCGATTACATATTTAGGTTCAGGCATCTGGTCGTACAAACGCTTGAGTACCGGTGCCATCTTGTGATTGATTGTTCCGGCAACAACGACAACGTCGGCCTGACGTGGTGAGGCTCGGTAAACTTCAATCCCAAACCGGGAAAAATCGTGACGCGAAGCTCCCGTTGCCATCATTTCAATACCGCAACAGCTGGTAGCGAAAGTAAGTGGCCAGATTGAATTGGAGCGTCCCCAGTTCAAAACGCTGTCTATACTTGTCAGAAATACGTTACCGCCTGACTTTTTCAGGAGTTCGAGCGACTCATTATCGCCGAAATCCTCATACTTCATTGATTTGATTTTTACACCCATTTTAAAGCTCGTTTTTTCCAGGCATACAACAGTCCGAGACCTAGTATGAAAAAGAAAATAATGATTTCAACAAATGCTCTCATCCCGATTGCTTTCATTACAACTCCCCACGGAAACAGGAAAACTGTTTCAACATCGAACACCAGGTAGATGATAGCAAAAAGGTAATAACCCACGTTGAATTGTATCCACGCAGGACCTTCGGACTCGATGCCGCACTCGTAAGGCTCTGATTTAACGAGATTAAACGATTTTGGAGCAATAAGGGATGCGAAAATAATTGCGCCTCCAACCAGGATAACGGCAACTATAAAAAAGAGAATTAAAGATTCACTTTCCATATCTTAAATTTTCTAGAAAAATTTGGTAAGTCGAAATGACGCTGCAAAAGTAGTTTTTTCAGTTTAGCACCAAACTATTTTCAAAAAAAAAATGATTGATATTTAGCAATCATGTTGATCATTTAATACCAAATTAGCTTGTCGTATTGCCGATGTGTTTGGCTTTTTTTATCGAATGAATTGAAAAAACAAGGGTCAAATCAAAAATTAATTGAATAATTTCTGTTTTGACCCTTTAAAAGAGCCCCTCATGGGACTCGAACCCACGACCTGCTCATTACGAATGAGCTGCTCTACCGGCTGAGCTAAAGAGGCTTTATATAGTAAAATCATCAAATGATGGCTTTACTATTTAATTGTTAAATAATCGATGGAATCTGAGAAATATTGTACTTGCCTTCTTCAAGTTTTGTGCGAACTTCGGCAAATGCCTTAATCGTATAATCAACATCTTCCAAAGTGTGCATAGCAGTAGGAATCAAACGAAGCATGATTTGTCCTTTCGGGATAACAGGATATGTAACCACCGAACAGAATACGTTAAAATTTTCTCGAAGATCCATTACCACATTGGTAGCTTCGCCAACACCGCCCTGAAAAAATACAGGAGTAACGCATGAATTTGTAACTCCAAGATCGAATCCTTCTTCACGCAATCCTTTCTGGAGGGCATGAACAACAGTCCATAAGCGTTCACGTAGCTCTGGTTTAGTGCGTAAAAGCTCCAGCCTTTTTAAGGATCCAATTACCATTGGCATTGGTAATGATTTTGCAAAAGTTTGTGAACGCATATTGTAACGTAAATAATTGCAAATATCCTCGTCGCAGGCAATAAAAGCTCCAATTCCGGCCATCGATTTGGCGAACGTTCCGAATAAAAGGTCGACTTTATCCATTACACCAAAATGTTCAGGAGTACCGGCGCCTGTTGCACCCATTGTTCCAAAGCCATGAGCATCATCAACTAACAAACGGAAATTAAATTCATCTTTGAATTTGGCAATTTCGTCAAGTTTTCCCAAATCTCCTGCCATCCCAAACACGCCTTCAGTAATGACTAAAATCCCCCCGCCTTGTTTTTCGGCCAAACGAGTTGCCTTGGTAAGCATATTCCGAAGGCTATCCATATTGTTATGGGCATAAACGAACCGTTTCCCTATATGTAGCCGAACACCGTCGAGAATACAGGCATGTGCTTCTGAATCGTAAACAATAACATCATTTCTGCCAACAATAGCGTCTATAATTGAAACCATTCCCTGATAGCCGAAGTTGAGCAAAAAAGCATCTTGCTTACCAACAAATTCAGCAAGATTATGTTCCAGTTCTTCGTGTTTGTTGGTTTGTCCTGACATCATTCGAGCCCCCATCGGATAAGCCATTCCATAATCCGCAGCAGCCTGAGCATCAGCTTCTCTAACTTCAGGGTGGTTCGCCAGCCCTATATAGTTATTAAGGCTCCAGACTAAAACTTCTTTGCCTCTGAATTTCATTTTTGTACCAATTTCGCCCTCCAATTTAGGAAAAGCGAAGTATCCATGAGCCTGTTTCATATATTGCCCCAGGCTTCCCATGTTGCTTCTCAGTTTTTCAAAAATATCCACTTTGATCTGGTTTTTAAAATTAGCATTGCAAAAGTAATTTTTTTTAATAAGTCTGCAAATGTGTTAATTTATACTAAACAAGATTGTATTCTGGAGAAATCGTTCTATTTTTCGGACCGAAAATTTATTAAAAAATGTATATTTGCGCCATGTTAATGAAAATGAGAAATTTCGCACCAGTTTTTATTGTTGTGCTTTTGCTGACCGGTTGCAGCGAATATAATAAAGTAGTTAAAAGTACCGATTACGAATATAAGTACAAAAAAGCGCTTGAATACTATGAAAAAGGAGAATATGTTCACGCTTCGGGTCTCCTGAAAGAAATGATTTCAATAGTTAGAGGAACAAGCCGGGCAGATAAAGTATATTACTATTATGCCAAAAGCCAGTTTGGTATGAAAGACAATATGATGGCTGGACACTATTTTAAAACCTTGGTTAAAGAGTTTCCACGAAGTGAATATGCTGAAGAATCACAATATATGGTAGGATATTGTTTCTATCTCGATTCTCCATCGCCTCGTCTGGATCAGGGTCCAACTCAAAATGCCATCGATGCTTTGCAATTGTTTATTAACCTATACCCTCGTTCAACAAGGGTTGAAGAAGCAAATCGCCTCATTATTGAATTACGCGATAAGCTTGTTTATAAATCATATTTGAGTGGAAAATTATATTTCGATCTGAATAATTATAGAGCGGCAGTAGTTGCTTTAACCTCTTCGTTGAAGGATTTTCCTGATACGAAATATCGCGAAGAGCTGATGTTTATGCTGTTAAAATCAAAATATTTGTTAGCAATAAATAGTGTAGAAGAAAAAAAGCATGAACGACTGAGCTCAGCTTTAGACGAATATTTTACCTTTGTCGATTCTTATCCTGAAAGCAAATTCAGAAAAGAAGCAGAAAAATTTCATTCAACAGCAGAAAAAATGTTGAATTATAAATCAGAAACAAACGTTAATTAATATGGATTTCAAGAAAATTAAAGCTGAATCAACAACAGTTCCAAGAGATTTGAGAGAACTGGAGAAACGTACCGGGAATACTTATGAAACGGTGATGATTCTGGCAAAACGTTCAAATCAGATTGCATCTGAAATGAAAGAAGAGCTTAGTCAGAAATTACAGGAATTTGCTTCGTATACCGACAATTTGGAAGAAGTATTTGAAAATCGCGAGCAAATTGAGATTTCGAAATATTACGAACGTCTTCCAAAGCCAACATTGATTGCTTACGAAGAATTTGTAAATAATCAGATTTACCATCGCAATCCAGCGAAGGAAAATAGAAATAAAGAATTGTAATACAAGCCTTTATGAGGCTTACAGGGAAACATATAATCCTGGGTATTACCGGAAGTATAGCTGCCTACAAGGCAGCTTATCTTTTACGTGGACTAGTGAAAGAAGGAGCCGAAGTGCAGGTTGTTATGACCCCGGCGGCTAAAGAGTTCATTACTCCGGTTACAATGTCGGCTCTATCAGGAAAACCTGTAGCTTCCGAGTTTTTTTCAGCCAACGATGGTACATGGCATTCGCATGTGGATATGGGTTTGTGGGCTGATTTAATGTTGATTGCGCCAGCTACAACTGCTACAATAGGAAAAATGGCCCGCGGAATAAGCGATAACTTGCTTATTACTACATATTTGTCGGCTAAATGCCCGGTGATGATAGCACCTGCAATGGATCTTGATATGTACCAACACCCGGCCAACACTACCAATATTGAAATTTTGCGTTCGTATGGTAATATTATTATTGAGCCAGGCGAAGGAGCCTTGGCCAGTGGTTTGCATGGTAAAGGCCGAATGGAAGAACCAGATAATATTATCGAAGAAGTTGTAACGTTCTTTCATCAAAAAAAAAAATTACTGAATAAGCATTTCCTGGTTACGGCCGGACCAACTTACGAGAAAATTGATCCTGTCCGGTTTATTGGAAATTATTCGTCTGGTAAAATGGGTTATGCCATTGCCAATGAATTAGTTGCTGCCGGTGCCAAAGTAACCTTAATTTCGGGACCGGTAAGTGTTAGTAATCATAATCATGAAATTCAAATAATATCAGTTGAATCGGCAGCCCAAATGTATGAACATTGTGTGGGATTATATCCTGAAGTTGATGGTGCTGTTATGTGCGCGGCTGTTGCCGATTTTACTCCAGAAGTTACTGCCATTCAAAAGCTAAAACGTGGAAATGACGATTTGCTTATTAGGCTTAAACCAACAAAAGATATTGCCGCAGAACTTGGACGACTAAAAAACAGTAAACAAATTTTAGTTGGATTTGCCTTGGAAACTAATGATGAACTCGCTAATGCGTTTTCGAAGCTTCAGCGTAAAAATCTGGATTTCATAGTTTTGAATTCTATGAACGATCGAGGGGCAGGATTTGGAGTTGATACCAATAAAATTACATTGATTGACAAGAACAATAATACAATGTTTTTTGAGTTAAAATCAAAGAATGAAGTTGCCAGAGATATAGTAGATCGCCTTAGTAAGGAATTTGATTTGCTTAATGAAAAAGGCGATTAGTTTGCAATCAATTTAATCATCGGTAAAGGATACTTATGAGAAAAATATTTTTGTTAGTCATATTATTCGTTGTTTTCCAAACTATAGTTTTTGCCCAGGAACTTAGGTGTAATATAAGTATCTCTTCATCAAGCCTTCAGAGTGCAAATCGTACCTTATTCGAAACAATGCAGTCGGATTTGTATGAATTTATGAACAATCGCAAGTGGTCCGATGAAAAATACACTATGGACGAACGTATTGAATGCAGTTTTTTTATTAATCTTACTGAGCAAGTTTCGTCTGATGAATTCAAAGGAACAATTCAGGTTCAGGTCCGTCGTCCAGTTTTTAACTCTTCATACGAAACAACACTGTTGAATTTAAAGGATAACGATTTTGATGCTAAATATATTGAATATCAAACGCTTGAATTTAATGAGACTTCCAACAAGGACAACCTGACTAATATCTTAGCATTCTATGCCTACATCATTCTAGGTATCGATCACGATTCGTTTTCACCAGAGGGAGGAACAGAATTCTTTCAAAAAGCTTTGGCTATAGTAAATAACTCTCAGAGTGCTCGTGAGAAAGGATGGAAATCGTACGAAAGTGAACGAAATAGATATTGGCTAATTGAAAATATTCTAAATAAATCCTATTCAGGATATCGTACCTGTATATATCAGTATCATAGGCAAGGTCTTGATTTAATGGCTGATAAAGTAGCCGAAGGCCGTGGTGCAATTGCTGAATCTCTTAAATTAATACAAAAGGTTTTTCGTACCCGTCCGTCATTATATCTTTTACAGGTTTTTTTTGATGCAAAATCTGACGAATTGGTGAACGTTTTTACCAAATCGTTTCCCGATGAGCGTAATCGAGTTGTTACCATTTTAAACGAATGCGATCCATCCAACGGAAGCAAGTATGAAAAGATTTCGAAAGCCGAAGGTTTTTGAAATTTGAATAATCAATTATCTTTATTGTCAGAAAAGAAAATCATTTTTTCGACAATTATTCATTTCAGAACGATACTGTGCTTAAATCACTTATAATTAAAAATTATGCATTAATTGATTCACTTGAGATAAATTTTTATAGTGAATTAAATATACTAACCGGTGAAACCGGAGCGGGTAAGTCAATATTATTGGGTGCTATTGGTTTATTGATCGGACAACGGGCTGATTCCAATATTTTGCGTGATAAAACTGAGAAATGTTCAGCCGAAGGAATCTTTGATATTGGGAACTATAACCTTCAACGTTTTTTTGTTGAAAATGAGCTTGATTATGATGATGTTACTATTCTTCGGCGTGAAATAACGCCGCAAGGCAAATCGCGTGCATTTATTAATGATACACCGGTTAGCGTTAAGGTATTGCACGACTTAGGTTTGAAACTTATAGATATTCATTCGCAACACCAGAACCTTGAATTAAATGAGAAAAATTACCAGTTGCAAATTGTTGATTTGGTCGCTGGAAATAGTGATTTGCTAAAAAAATACCTCATTGATTACAGAAGTTATTTAACAATTCAGGAACAATTGGATAAGACCCTTTCACTAGCAGAACAAGCAAAAAAGGACCTTGATTACTACCAGTTTCAACTTAATCAGCTATTGGACGCAAAATTAAGAGCTGATGAACAAACGGAATTAGAGCATTTGCTCGAAAAACTTACCCATGCCGAAGAAATTATAACTGTATTTGGTCAGATAAATCAAACCCTAAGTGATGAGGAAAGATCAGTTTTATTGGTATTGAAAGATAACCTGAATAACATTTCGAAATTAAAAGATGTACTTCCTGAAGCCAGCCAACTTTTTGAACGTCTTGAAGTTGTTTATTTCGAACTCAAAGATATTGCTGAAGAATCGTTTTCAATTGCTGAACGTACCGAGAATGACCCGGAAATGATTGAGAAAGTGAATCAACGTCTTGACTTGGTTTATTCACTTCAGCAAAAACACAGGGTTAAAACTATTTCTGAACTATTGGAAATACAAGCCGATTTGGAGGCCAAAATTCAATTGATTAGTTCTTATGATTTGGATATTGAACGTTTACGAAAAGAAAATGAGGCGCTTAGAAAAACCCTTGAGGAGCAAGCTGGTAAAATTTCAAAAAAACGTTATTCAGTTGCAGCACAAACTGGTAATAGAATAGTAGGAGTTTTGCAAAGTATAGGAATTCCTAATGCCCAATTGCAATTAAAATTCAATAGGTTAACACAGTTGACTTCTACTGGGTTCGATGAAGTTAATTTCATGTTTTCGGCAAACAAAAGCCAGGAGTTACAGGAAATTGGGAAAATAGCCTCAGGTGGCGAAATGTCGCGGGTAATGTTGGCGATTAAAACTCTTATAACTGATGTATGTTCTTTACCAACCATCATCTTTGATGAAATTGATTCAGGAGTTTCCGGTGAAATTGCTGTAAAAATGGGACAGATTTTAGAACAAATGGCCAAAACCGTTCAGGTTTTAAATATTACCCATCTTCCGCAAATTGCCGCCAAAGGAAAGCATCATTTTAAAGTGTATAAGTATGATCAATCTGACCAGACTTTTACAGCGATAAAAGAACTTACAGAGATTGAGCGCATATCAGAAATCGCTCAGATGCTTGGAGGTGAAAATTATACGGAAACAACCTCAAAAGCTGCAAAAGAATTGCTCGGATAAACATTCATTGAAAATACAACGAATCAATTGTGTTTTCTAGTCGATGAAATTGAATTTCAATTATTTTCAATAGTTCTCTGAGTCGAAATCAGGTTTATAGAGTTATATTCCTTCCTTGGATTCAAAAACAATTGATGCTGAAACAAGGTTTATTCCTCTGTTTGCCCTCGTTGCCTCACCACTTCATAGGCCAGCAATCCGGCAGCAACCGAAACATTCAGAGATTCAATTTTCCCCAGGATCGGTATTTTTACCTGCTCGTCGGCCAAAGCAAGCAAGCGCGGGTCAATTCCTGTATCTTCCGAACCCATGATGATGGCAATGGGGCCTAACAAGTTGCTATTCGTATAAACAGCATTTCCTTTTTCGGTGGCGGCAATCAGTTTTAATCCCGAATCTTTCAGGAAAGTAATTGCTTCTTTCAGACTGCGGGTGCGACAAACCGGCACAATGTGCAGCGCTCCGGCTGATGTTTTTACGGCATCGGCATTGATTCTGGCCGAACCTTTATCCGGAATCACAATGGCATCAACCCCGGCACATTCGGCGGAGCGAACAATGGCGCCAAAATTACGCACGTCGGTCACCTGGTCGAGTACTAAAATAAACGGTGTCTTGCCATCCTCATATAAGGTAGGGATGATGTCCTCGATGCGCTGCAAAGCTACAGGCGAAACAAATGCCAGCACACCTTGGTGGTTTTTGCGCGATATCCGGTTGATTTTTTCGATTGGTACATATTGGAAAGGCACGTTGTGGATGCGGATCAAATCGAACAGCTCCTTGAATAAATCGCTCACAAGTCCCTTTTTAATAAGTACTTTGTCGATTTCTTTTCCGGCCTGAATGGCTTCGATAACTGCCCTGATGCCAAAGATTAAATCGTCGGCTGGTTTGTTTTCGCGTTGAAACATTTGTTTTTTATTTGAGGATTTGAAAATTTGAGGATGTGGGGATTATTTCATTTTCAAATTCCCAAATCTTCAAATTTTCTAATTATTACCAGGTTTTCTTTTTTACTATTTCGTCCAATTCTTCCTGAAGAATTTCCCATTCGTACATTTTCTGTTCGAGTTCTTTCTTCAGGCGGTCATATTTCTTGAAAATATCCGGATCGGAACCATCGGCATTTTCCAGAACTTTGTCCATTTCAGCTATCTTATCTTCCAATGCGTTGATTTCCTGCTCAGTTTTCTCCACGCTTTTTTCGAGTCGACTGATGTTCTTGTTGATTTCCTTTCGCTCTTCGAAACTAAGCTTATCGGAATCGTCAACTTTCTGAACTTCAATTTTCTGGGTCAAAGGTACATCCTTTTTCTCCAATTCCTTCATGCTGTCAATTTTCTTCTTCTGAAGGAAATCGTAGATGCCGCCCAGGTGTTGCTTCACTTTTTTATCTCGGAACTCATACACACATTGCACCAGTCCGTCGAGGAATTCACGGTCGTGCGATACTACAATCACCGTTCCGTCGTAGTCAACCAAGGCTTGTTTCAGGATTTCTTTTGAACGGATATCGAGGTGGTTGGTCGGCTCATCCAATACCAGCAGATTCACTGGTTCGAGCATCAGCTTTACCATTGCCAGGCGAGAGCGTTCACCACCCGAAAGCACTTTTACTTTCTTTTCCACATCTTCGCCCGAGAACATAAATCCACCCAGGATATTGCGGATTTTTGTGCGAATTTCGCCTACTGCAATGCGGTCGATGGTATCAAAAACGGTCAGCTCTTCGTCGAGCAGGTTGGCCTGATTTTGTGCATAGTAGCCAATCTTCACATTGTGTCCCAGCTTGCATTCGCCGCCGTTGTACTCCAGTTCATTCATGATGATACGAGCCAGTGTGGTTTTTCCTTCGCCGTTTTTACCCACAAAAGCAACTTTCTCGCCGCGTTCAATTGTCACATCAATTTTATCCAGAACGTGCGTTTTTCCATAGCTTTTCGAAAGTTCCCTGATTTCGGCAACCACGGTTCCTGAGCGTAATGCCGGTGGAAATTTGATACGTAAAGCGGAATTATCTTCATCGTCAACTTCCAGTCGTTCCAATCGATCTAACGCTTTAATGCGCGACTGAACCTGTACCGATTTGGTGGCTTTGTACCGAAAGCGTTCGATAAACTTTTCGGTATCCTCAATCATTTTTTGCTGATTGGTAAAAGCCGCCATCTGCTGCTCTTTCAGCTCTTTCCTGAGGACCAGGTATTTTGAATAATTTGATTTAAAGTCGTAGATGCGGCCCAGCGTGATTTCGATGGTTCGGTTTGTCACAGCATCGAGGAACGCCCGGTCGTGCGAGACCAGCACCACGGCTCCATTGTAGGTTTTGAGGAAATCTTCGAGCCATTGAATCGACTCAATATCGAGGTGGTTGGTAGGCTCGTCAAGCAGGAAAACGTCAGGACGTTTCAGCAGAATTTTGGCCAACTCAATACGCATACGCCAGCCTCCGCTGAACTCCGAAGTTTGACGGGTAAAATCACTTCGTTTAAACCCAAGTCCAACGAGCGTGCGTTCAACTTCGGCCTCAAAATTGTTTCCCCCAAGCATGTGAAAACGGTCGTTACATTCGGTTACATGGTCCAGCAGTCGGTGATATTCAACCGATTCATAATCGGTGCGAATGGCGATTTGGTGGTTAATTTCTTCGATGCGTTTTTCGAGCGCCAGGATTTCTTCAAACGAAGTAACCGCTTCTTCAAAAACAGTGCGGCCGTCGGTAACAAGCATGTGCTGTGGCAAGTAGCCCAAACGAACGTCGGATGGAACAGAAACCACTCCTTCGCTGGGTTGCTGCAATCCGGATAATATTTTCAGGAGCGTAGATTTACCTGCACCATTTTTGCCCACCAAACCAATGCGGTCGCGCGGGCTTACCAATAATGAAATTCCTTTAAACAGGTCGAAGCCGCCAAAGCTGACGACCAGTTGATCAACCGATATCATAATGCTAAAATTGAGGGGACAAAGATAGAAAAATTAAGCCTCCCCAACCCCCGCCAAAGGAGGGGCTTTCAGTGAAATCACTTTTAAGATTTTTTATTGAAAGCAATGTTACTTTCACCGCTATGCGGCTAAATCTTTAAGCTCATGAAAAGATTTCTACCATAATATCGCCGCTAATGCGGCTCTTTTTAGGCGCATCGCGCCAAAAGTTTGGTAGCAAAAACAAAAATGAAACCTCCAGTAGGCGCGCAGCGCTGATATTCAATGTTAAAAGTGATTTTCCTGGGAGGGGCAGTCTTATTTTATCGATACTTCTACCTTAAATTGCGGAACTTTTAATTCCTGAGGCAGGGTTCTGAAATCAGCTGTTGTAACCTGAATATTTTCGGACTGGATACCCTGATTTTGCGTTAAAAATTCTGTCAGTGCCTTATTGCGCTGGTTCAGAATTTGCTGAAACCGAGCTTCAATTCTATTTGAATCAATTCGTTTAATGCAGGCAGCTTCTACGCCCAATGAATCCAAGGACGGAACGGTTTTCCGGATAAAAGCCAACAGATTGGCATCGTCATTCTTAATTTCAGAAACTTTTATTTTTGGAGCGTTTGGATCAGCAGCCGGAATTGCGACAAGTTCGGCTTTGGTTAATTCAACGGCAATTTGCGCCTTTTCTTTTTCAGGATCAGTTGTTTGATCGAAAGTGACTATTAAATCAGGCTTCTTCTTTAAAATTGTTGCTAATTTTATTAAATCATCACGTTGTTTCTGGTTCAGCGAATCTTGCGCAAATGCAAAAGGAAGTTTATCCATCGATTCAGGATTGGCACCAGCTAAGCTGGCCAATGCATTGAATGGTGACAACGCTGTTTTTACCATCAGGTTAATAAATGTTTTCCAGATTAATTTTCCAAGTTTAAATTTCGGCTCGCTTGGGTTTCCCGAAACCGGCAAATCGAATTTGATCTGGTCGTTTTTATCTTTCATGATGTACAAAGCCAATCGCATGGGTACTTTCATTGCGGTGGTATCTTTGGTACGTTTCCCAAATTCAAGTTCATCGATGACAACATTGTTTGTATTATTCAATGAGTTTACATTCATTTTGAGTCTAAGATCGTAATTTATCCAACCTTGAGTAATAGGAGATGCAACATAGTATTCAGAATATGGTGAGAAACTGACCAAATCCATGCGCTTAACTTTGGCTTCCATTTGTAAATTCATAAAATCAACCATGCTCCATATAGTTTTTCCACTAAATTCACCCTTATTGTTAAGTTTAGTATTGAAAATGACAGGGATTTGCCCGGCACTTTCAGTCAGACCATTCATTGTTAAATTTAGATTGTTCAGATCATATTTAAAGGGTCGGTTAAGTGTGTTGTCGGTAATCGATACCAATCCATTGTTCACCTGGATGGTATCGATTTTATATGTAACCGGAGTACTTATTTCTTGTTTTGGAGCTGTTGCTGCCACCGCATTTGCTATCGAATCGTTACGGAAATAAGGTTCAAAAAACTGCATTACATTGATATGCTTCTTGTCCCGAATTACAAGTAAATGAGGTTGGTTTACTTCAATTTTTCCAAAGTCGAAATGAAAGCTTTTTAGGTTAACCGCATTGATGTTTGCTGTTACCTTAGGCGCTGAAATAATTTTCTCTGATCGTTGGTCAATTGCAAAAAAATCAGTTATGTATCCTTTCCCAGCTAGTGAAATGTTTATTACTTCATTCATGTCACCAACTATTTCAAGATTTGATGTTAAAGCGCCATTTAACGATTCGATATTAAAATAGTCAGTCAAATAATTTTTAACAGGTTTAATGTCAATATCTTGAGTAGCAAGTTCAATTTTATACTTCTTTTCAACATTATCAACTGTTGCCTGTACATTAACATGACCTTTTTCACCTAAAGTAAAGTTTACTCCCATGTCAGATTTTTGGTTATTCCAGGCGATTAATGGAAGATTTAGGTTAAGGTCCTTCATATTCAGTTCATTATTTTTTTGTACGTCAATATATTTCAATTGTCCGCTTATCAGTTGGATGTTCCTAATGCTAAATTTTAACGTTTCATTTTTGGTCGAATCTTTCTTTACATTGGCGCTATCTTTAGGCATTAGGCTGGTAAAGTTGAACTTTTCTCCGTTCTGAATGATTTGTATTTTGGGCTCAGTAAGTCTGATTTCAGAGACCGAATATTCATTTTGAAGCAAAGTCCACGGGTTTAGATTTATGTAAAATTCTTTAAATGAAAGAAATTGGTCAGTTTTATTGCTTTCGAACATTACAAAATTCTTAACCTGAACAGTGACTTTTGCATAATTAAAGTGCATTTCGCCAATCTCAATTTTTCGGCCAATGATTCTTTCACTGTTTTTAACGAGATATGCTTTGGTAATGGAAGAAAGAAAATATAAAAATACAATGATGATCAACAAGATAATTCCCGGGATCAGGTAACGTTTTTTTATATGTAGCATGGCTTTAAAATTTCAGATAAAGATAAACAGGAACTTTGATTACTTTTGCCGAAAATTTTGGAAATCATGGGACGAAGTAAAAAAAATAAACCATTTCTTGAAAGAGTTAAAATTACAGACATAGGCGCTGAAGGTAAGGCAATTGCAAGAGTTGAAGATGTAGTGGTTTTTACTACCCATGTAATTCCAGGCGATATGGTTGATCTACAGGTTACGAAAAAGCGTTCAAAGTACATGGAAGCCAGGGTGGTTAGGGTTTTAGAGCCATCGCCTGATCGTGTTCCCGCATTTTGTGAACATTTCGAAGTTTGTGGTGGTTGCAAGTGGCAATTTCTTCCTTACGAAAAACAGCTTTTCTACAAACAAAAGCAGGTTGCCGATCAATTGACCCGAATCGGACGAATTGAGCTACCTGAAATTATACCAATTTTGGGTTCGGCTAAAACAACCTTTTATCGCAATAAACTCGAATTTGGTTTTTCGAACAAACGCTGGCTGACCAGCTCCGAAATGGGGTTGGAAGGCGACGACATTAATATGAATGCGTTGGGTTTCCACGTTCCTGGTATGTTCGATAAGATTATCAATATCAACAAATGCTGGCTGCAGGGCGATCCATCCAATCAAATCCGGGATTTTATTAAAAAATATGCTGATGAAAATGGTCTGGAATATTTCGACAGACGAATTCAGTCAGGTTTATTGAGGAATATCATTGTTCGTACCTCTTCAACTGGCGAAGTAATGCTTATCGTGAGCTTTTTCAGGAACGACAGTGAAGATATTGAACGTTTACTTGCGGCTTTGGCGGCTGAGTTCCCTCAGATTACTTCTTTGATGTATTTGATCAACGAAAAAGGCAACGATACGATCACCGATCAGGAAATCCTGGTTTATAAAGGGAAAGACCATATTCTGGAAGAAATGGAAGGCTTGAAATTTAAAATAGGCCCTAAAAGTTTTTACCAGACCAATTCGGGTCAGGCATACGAACTGTATAAAGTTGCACGCGAATTTGCCTATCTGAAGGGTGGGGAAGTGGTGTACGATTTATATACCGGAACCGGAACCATCGCCAATTTTGTAGCTCGAAATGTGAAAAAAGTGGTAGGTATTGAATATGTCCCTGAAGCGATTGAAGATGCGCATGTAAACTCTGAACTGAACGGAATTGAAAATACAAGCTTTTTTGCTGGCGATATGAAGCGAATTCTGACGAGCGAATTCATAACCAGCCAAGGAAAACCAGATGTAATTATTACCGATCCGCCTCGTGCCGGAATGGATGAAGATGTGGTGAAAACCATCTTGGAAGCAGCACCTGAACGTATTGTTTATGTTAGTTGTAATCCGGCAACGCAGGCACGCGACCTGTCGTTAATGAATGAGACATACAAAGTTACCCGTATTCAGCCTGTTGATATGTTTCCGCATACACACCATGTCGAGAATGTGGTTTTGCTTGAACGACGCATTTTGTAGTGTGTATTTCAGATTGTTTTGCAGAAAAATATTTATTTTCAAATAGTTGTAGGTTATCCAATTTAAATGTGTAACTTGCGGCATATTTTTTTATCAAAATTATTATGAATAAAGGTACAGTAAAGTTTTTTAATGAATCTAAAGGATTTGGTTTTATCACCGATGTTGAATCAAGAAATGAATATTTCGTTCACGTATCAGGTTTAAACGACCAGATAAGAGAAAATGACGAAGTGACTTTTGATCTTCAGGATGGACGAAAAGGATTAAATGCAGTTAATGTTAAACTAGCTTAGTTTATAATTATATACGACATTTATTAGCATTCAAGAGGCAGTTTCGAAAGAAACAGCCTCTTTTTGTATACAAGCATTTCAATTCAGCGATTTCAGATTCAGTAGTGCTTCAGGAACAAATTGATGCAGATTTTTCACTGTTTCGCAAGTGTCCAGTTGATCGCATGAGGCGCAGGTTTTAAAATCTTTTTCATCGGCACATTTGCGAATCTCGCATTGACTGCAATGCGCAAATTTTGCTCCTTCTTCGCGGCAGCCGGTACAATTAATCATTTCAGGTGTAATATCAGCACCGAATTGAACTTTCCAGGTGGCAGCGGTTTTTGCACGTAATTCATTATCATTGGCAAGGGTTGCAATACGAGCGTCGCAGGTTTTGCAGTCTAGGCCGCAGCAGGCAATTACTTTTTCCATAGTTGATTTTTTTAATGATGTTTGTGTATATTAAAGCGCTTATAGTTTTACTTACCACTCAAAGTTATATTGTTTTTTTAGTTCCTGTACTTCCTGATAACTAAGTTCGTTTCTGAAAAGAAATGATCGTTGACCGTTTTTATATTCTTTAAATTTGTATCCTGCTTCATACCAATACAAAAGTATCGATGTTAAATTACACATCATTTCTTCCGAATCAAGATCAAATTGGTACTCGTAAACATTATTGGCGTAAATAAATGAGATTCTGTTATTATCACCGTAACTAACTTCGCGGCCCACCCGATATCCATTATATCCTTGATAAGATATTTTTAAATTCTGAATTTCATTAATAGATATTTTAAGTGGAACTAAGTTGTCTGAAATATTAATGGTTTCATTATCAATGATTAATGATGTATCAACTATTCTTGTTTTTCGACCATATCTTCTGATTGAAAATATTAGGATACTATAACCTATTAAAATAAGGGCAACATTAAAACCTAATTTTGAATAATTAATTGAGGGAAAAAATACAGGTAAATAATAGGAAGTTGTCCCAATGACTGGAATAACCCAAAATTCTTTTATTACTTGAAAGATATATTCAGGTATAGTTAACTTCCTATTTAAGAATGTTTTGATATTCATTAATTTTTATAAATATAAGAATTCCATCTCGTTGAATAGATGGAATTCTGGAGTTATTTAAAAATCAGTGCAAATGGGTGATAGTTTACTTCGTTTTCTTTTCTTCGAGTTTCATCATTCCCATCATCTGGTGGATGGTTTTTTCCATCCCTTCGGTTGAGCCATCAAGGAATATGACATTGCCTTTGCCATTTTCGGCGAAATTTTTAATGGCTTCGGTCCACATCGAGAATAAAAGGAATGAGGTATCCAAATCGGCATCGGCCATTTCTTTGGCAGCCGAAGCCATACCTTTGGCAACTTCCTGGCGGAAAAGTGCGATACCTTGTCCGCGTTGCATAGCTGCTTCTTTTTCAGCAATTGCCGAAATTTTAATCGCGTTTCCCTCAGCTTCGGCAGCTTTTGTTTTGGTAATTAAAAGCGCTTGACCTTCGTTTTCAGCAGCAGCTTTCAGGTTATTCGAAGCAACTACTTTAGCCATCGATTTAATGATTTCTTCGTCGAACGAAATATCGTTCAGCTGAATGTCAATCATGTGGTAACCCCATGCTTCCAGAGTTCCATCGAGGTGTGCTTTTACTTCCAGAACAATTTCTGTACGAAGACCCAAAATTTCGGCCTGTTTTTTTGTGGCCACGAAACTACGGATAGTGCCTTCAATTGTGCGAGTGAGGGCTTGGTTAAAATTGTTTTGGTCAACGAATTTGAACGCCACATTTTTGATGGTTTCCTCCTCCTGGTTGATTACTGCATAAAGCAACATGGCCTTAAAGTGAACGTTGGCCTGATCTTGTGTAATTGCTTGGAATCCAAGCTCGACTGAACGGTTTTGGATTGAAATTCGTTTATAAACGTTTTCAATTAAAGGAATTCGAAAATTCAACCCGGGACTCATTATGCGACGGTATTTACCAAAAATGGTTATTACTGCAATACTTCCCTGATTTACTGTCACAAATCCTGATAAAAAAATGAGCACAACGAGTGCTCCAACAACTGCTAATGCAATTTCCATAATAATAAGTTTTAGTTTTTGATGTGGTAAAATTATGATATGATAAGCGCTTAGGGTATAAAAACAAGGTAAATTCATGCTTTTTACCGCCAAATGACGTTATCATGGGATTAATGATTGAATTATCGGAGATGATTTGCATGAAATGAAAGATATTTATTTGTCCAAATTTAAATCATCTATTTGTCATTTTATGTCAACTTTTTTGTTTTTAATCCTTTCCTGTTTCAATATTTTTTCGTTACGTTGTGTATTTTAGTGATTATTTTTTTTGAAAACAAAGTTATGGAAATGGAAATAAATCAACAGTTTATAATTCGTACAGCTACAGAAAATGATTTTCCGCAATTGGTCGGTTTATTTATGGAGTTTGCTAAGTTCGAGAATTTGCAGCATCGAATGATTAATTCGTTGGAGCAAATGTTGAAGGAGCAAGAGTTTTTCAACGGATTTGTAGCTGTTTTACCTAACGGACAAATTGTTGGTTATGCAACTTGGTTTTTCACATATTACACTTTTACAGGTAAAGCAATGTATATGGACGATCTTTACATTACATCTGGTTGGCGGGGTAAAGGTTTGGGATCGTTGCTTATTAAGCAGGTGATTGCCAAAGCAAGGGAAACCAAATGTAATAAATTGCGCTGGCAGGTTTCTGAGTGGAACGGCCCTGCAATTGCATTTTATAAGCAGCTGGGCGCCGAAGTTGATGAAGTGGAACGGAATTGTAATCTTGATTTATAAACTTCGGTGAAGTAAAAAGGCGATATTTACTTGTTAAATCACTATCTTTCGACCTATTTTCTAAACCAACAAAACCATGTGTACCAAAAAAATTAACTTTCTGTTTGCCGGAATTGCCTTGAGCCTTTACTCATTTGCTCAAATCATTCAACCGGTTAATCTTCAATGCGAATACCTGAAAAACGCAATAGGGATTGACACTTCAACCCCTCGTTTGCTTTGGCAAATGGATGATGACCGGAATGGTGCTTTCCAGTCGGCTTATCAGGTTGTGGTTGGAACTGATTCTGTTAAAGTCGCATCAGGTCAAGGCAACTATTGGGATTCCGGAAAAATTAATGGTTCGGTGCGACTGATAAATTATGCCGGAAAACCATTACAACCATTTTCCAAATATTACTGGACAATAGCCTTATGGGATAAGGACCATCAAAAGACAAATTTGGCGCCTGTAGCTAGTTTCGAAACTGGAATGATGCAAATTGCCAATTGGAAAGGAGAATGGATTTCCGATTCGAAAGATGTAAAACTACAACCTGCTCCTTATTTTCGTAAAGAATTTCATCCTTCAGGAAAAGTTAAAAGCGCCCGTTTATATATTGCCGCGGCTGGTTTGTACGAGCTTTCCATCAACGGAAAACGTGTTGGAGACCATAGGCTTGACCCCATGTATACCCGTTTTGACAGGCGTACTTTATATGTGACTTATGATGTGACTTCGATGATGAATTCCTCCGATGTTGTTCTGGGTGTTTTGCTCGGAAATGGTTGGTATAACCATCAATCCACTGCCGTTTGGTACTTCGATAAAGCGCCATGGAGAGACCGTCCTAAATTTTGCCTCGACTTGCGAATTACCTATCAAGATGGACATCAGGATATTATTAAATCAGGAACCGATTGGAAAACCTCACTTAGCCCAATCATTTTTAATAGTATTTATACAGCTGAACACCACGATGCCCGGTTGAATCAGCCTGGTTGGGATAAACCCGGATTTGACGACTCGAAGTGGAAAAATACCATTCCGGTAAATGCCCCGTCGCAAAATATTGTGGCACAGCAAATACAACCTATCCGGTTTGTAGAAGAACTGAGCCCGGTAAAAGTAACCAAACTTGCAGATAGGAAATGGGTATACGATTTAGGCCGGAACATTTCAGGAATTAGTCAAATTAGCGTGAAAGGCGTAAAAGGAACCGAAATAAGGTTGAAACATGGAGAACGGTTGAATTCGGATGGTTCGGTTGACCAATCGAATATAGATGTGCATTACCGCCCAACCGACGATAAAGATCCGTTCCAGACTGATATTTATATTTTAAATGGAGAAGGAGAGGAAACATTCTGGCCGCACTTCAATTACAAAGGATTTCAGTATGTTGAAGTTACAAGTGATAACCCTGTTGAAATAACAAAGTTAACAGGATATTTTATGCATAGTGATGTTCCTCCGATAGGAAATGTAGTCAGCTCCAACCAAGTACTGAATAAAATCTGGAAAGCAACGAATGTTTCTTATTTGTCAAATCTTCAGGGTTATCCAACCGACTGCCCGCAACGTGAAAAGAATGGATGGACTGGAGATGCCCATATTGCCAGCGAAACCGGTTTGTACAGTTTTGACGGTATTACAGTTTACGAAAAATGGCTGGCTGATCATCGCGATGAGCAACAGCCTAACGGCGTTTTGCCTGCCATTGTGCCTACAAGTGGCTGGGGATATACCTGGGCTAACGGACCAGATTGGACAAGTACAATCGCGATTATCCCGTGGAATGTTTACTTATTTTATGGTGACTCGAAACTTTTGGCTGATTGTTATCCGAACCTGAAGCGTTATGTCGATCACATTACTGATATTAGCCCCAATGGAATTACCGATTGGGGATTGGGTGACTGGGTACCGGTAAAATCAAAAGCTCCTAAAGAATTGACATCCTCAATTTATTATTTTGTTGATGCTTCTATTTTGGCTAAAGCAGCTAAAATATTTGGTAAAGAGGATGATGAGCTAAAGTATTCGGCTTTGGCTAACAAAATTGCTGAAGCTATTAATGAAAAATACCTGAACCGAGGAACAGGCATTTATGGTCAGGGTTTACAAACTGAACTGAGCGCTCCGCTTATGTGGCAAATTGTTCCTCAGGAATTAAAGGCTAAAGTTGCTGCTAATCTTGCACAACGTGTAATTGCCGACAACAAACATCTGGATGTTGGTTTACTGGGCACAAAAACTATTTTGAATGCATTAAGCGAAAATGGTTATGCTGATTTGGCCTACGAAGTTGCAGCTCAACAGGATTTTCCGTCGTGGGGATGGTGGATTGTGCATGGAGCAACCTCACTTTATGAAAATTGGCCAATTGATGCAAAAAGTGATATTTCGCTTAACCATATCATGTTTGGTGAAATTGGCGCCTGGTATTATAAAGCGCTTGGAGGGATAAAGCCCGATGCTTCGAATCCTGGTTTTAAGAATGTTTTGCTGGAGCCACATTTCGTAAAAGGATTGAGCTCGTTCGAGGCAAGCCATAAAGGACCTTATGGCGAAATTCAATCGTATTGGAAGCGGGAAGGAAAGAAGGTTATTTATCAGGTTGTGATTCCGGCTAATAGTTCTGCAACATTAAAGCTGGCAGGCAATGAAATTAGGAGCAACAATAAGATTGTTTACCAGAAAGCAAAATCAAATAGTACTGATTATATCATCAATTTGCCTGCTGGTACATATAAATATATCATTCAATAGACTATTATTTTCATTACTGGTTTCACTTCATGGGTGAAACCAGTAATGAAAATTTGTTTATTTCTCCTGAAACTCAACCTGAAAATGGTTATTCAACCTGAATAGTCCAGTAACTTTCTTTCCTTCAGAAGTAATTGTAAATGGTCGGGTTTGGCCTTTTAACACAAGTTGAGAAACATGGCTTTCGCTTATTGGTTTTTCCTGTATCTCGAATGGTATGCGTAACTTACAGCCTCCTCTGAAATTGGTGCAACCATAAGCGGCGTTGCCTTTCACAATTTCGCCTGTTTTACATGAAGGACAAACCAACTTTTCAGGTTCAGCCTCAGAAAAACCGACAATAAAATTGTCGGTTAGTTCGAGGAACCCGTCAATCGAATCGTCGCCCTGTTTGAATCCCTTAATCAGAGCGGTTTTCCCTTTTTCAACCAGCCTTTTGATTTGCGAATCAGTCAGCTTTTTACCCATAAATTCGAATGGGATCACAAGTTTGCAACCATTTTTCCATTCGGAGCAGCCCCAGGCATTTTTGCCTTTCAGCAAAACGCCTTTTTTGCAGGCCGGACAAGTAGTTTCTTTAGGTTCGTCGGGCTCCTGTTTTTCCTTTTTCACTGGTTTTTCCGGCGCGGCAACTTCTTCGGGAGCCAGCGCTATTTCCTTGCGGGGCGAGCGTTTTACCTGATCCACCACCTCAATCACCATTTGCTTCATTTCGTTCATGAACAAGGCGACATCGTACTGTCCGAGCTCAATTTGCCGAAGTTTCTTTTCCCACAAACCAGTCAATTCAGCCGATTTCAGCAACTCATTTTCAATGGTGTCAATCAAATCGATTCCGGTTTGTGTGGCAACCAATCGTTTCCCTTCTTTTCGGATGTAACGGCGCTTAAAAAGTGTTTCAATTATATTGGCCCGTGTTGATGGCCTACCTATCCCATTTTCTTTCATCAACTCGCGCAGTTCTTCATCGTCAACGGTTTTTCCGGCAGTTTCCATAGCTCGGAGTAGCGTGGCTTCTGTTAGGTATTTGGGCGGTTGTGTTTGTTTCTCAAGCAGTCCGGGTTCGTGCGGGCCATGTTCTCCGGCCACAAATACCGGAAGAATGTTTTCGTCATTTTGTACCGGTTTTTTATCACTTGCATAAATGGTGCGCCAGCCAGGTGACAGAATTTGCTTTCCGGTAGCTTTAAAGTCGTGCGGACCTACCTTGGCTTCAACGGTGGTGTTGGCCACTTTGCAATCGGGATAAAAAACGGCAATAAATCGTTTGGCTACCATGTCAAAAACCTGGTGTTCGCTGTTGCTCAAATCCATACGTGTTTGTCCTGTCGGGATAATAGCGTGATGGTCGGTAATTTTCGTATTGTCGAATACCTTTTTTGTTTTGGGTATCTGTTTTTCCTGAAGAAGCGGTGCTGTGAGCGTTTCGTAGCCTTTCAGATTTTTCAGGATTCCCGGCACTTTCGGGTAAATATCGTCGGAAAGATAAGTTGTGTCAACTCGTGGATAAGTCGTCAGCTTTTTTTCGTAGAGCGACTGAATGGTGCGCAAGGTGTCTTCAGCGCTCATGCCATATTTCCGGTTACACTCAACTTGTAGCGAAGTGAGATCAAACAGGCGCGGCGATTGTTCTGTTCCGTTTTTTGTTTCGATTTTCCCTATTTCGAGTTCGTACCGACTGATTTCGTCCAGTACCTGCGCAGCTTCTTCGCGGTTCTGAAACCGTCCGGAAGCAGCAGAAAACGTAGCTTCCCTATAAATTGTTTTGATCTCAAAGTACGGTTCAGGCTTGAAAGAATCGATTTCTTTTTGGCGGGCAACAATGATGGCTAAGGTAGGGGTTTGCACCCGTCCAATCGACAAAACCTGCTTGTTTTGACCGTATTTCAAGGTGTACAGACGCGTGGCATTCATGCCTAAAAGCCAGTCGCCAATGGCACGTGCGCTCCCGGCGGCATACAAATTATCGAATTTTTCGGCAGGAAACAGTTTCTGAAACCCTTCGCTGATGGCTTCTTCGGTAAGCGATGAAATCCACAACCGTTTTACAGGTGCGGTGCATTTGGCTTTCGACATCACCCATCGCTGAATCAGTTCTCCTTCCTGGCCGGCATCGCCGCAGTTGATCACCTCTTCGGCTTCCTGAATCAATTTTTCGAGAATGGCGAACTGCTTTTTTACGCCCTCATCTTCGATCACTTTGATGCCAAATTTGGGTGGAATCATGGGCAATTCGCGCATGTTCCAGAATTTCCAGCGTTCGGTATAATCGTTGGGCTCTTTCAGGGTACACAAGTGCCCAAATGTCCAGCTAACCTGGTATCCGTTTCCCTCGAAGTAGCCGTCGCGGCGGGTTTTTGCGCCAATTATCTGCGCCAGTTCTTTCGCCACGCTGGGCTTTTCAGCAATACAAAGTTTCATCAATAACAGTTATGAGTTCGAAGTGCCTATAGTTCGGAGTTGAAAAATCGATAATCGTTTAATTGCTTAATTATCAAATTGTTGAAAGTAACCATTGCAATTTAACCATTAAACAATTGAGCAGTTAATTTGGTGACTGATTACTGCGACTGATCACTTAATTCTCACCGGCACCCAAATTTCTTCTTCCGAATCGGAATTGTTGCCCCGGTATTTTTCGCCCATCAGGGCAAAGTGCGGGCGGTTGTCAACCGCATATTCCGAATTGGGGATCCAGTCCTGAAAAATATACTGAAAAAAGGGCAACGCCGCGCTGGCTGGTCCTTTGTAATTAAAAACAGCGTAATTTCCTTCGGGAATTTTCAATGTTTCCATTTTGTCAGGAATTTCAGAAAACTCAGAAACTTCTACTGCTGCCCATTTTTCGAATTCTGCTTCCGGCGAAAATTGCTCGAAATATTTCCCAGAGTCGAACACCTGAACGGAGTACAGGAAATTGTTGGCTACCTGCGAAATTTCGCTGCGCCAGGGCATAAATGATTGCCAAAGTTCAACGGTGCGATCGTTCATAACCGACATTCGTAACTTTTTGCCAATAAGCAGTTTCAATTTTATTTTGGTAATATGAGGTTCCATAATTTTATTCGTACAGTCGTATGACACGGTCTATTTGCTGATTAATTTGATACCGTCGGGTTCAATAGAAATCAGCCTTTGTTTATAAAGAGCTCCAACTGCCGCTTTAAAGTTCTTTTTGCTGACTTTAAAAGCCCGATATATTTCTTCCGGCGAACTTTTATCTGTAAATGGCAAAAAGCCATTGTTTTGCTTTAGTTTAACAATGATAAGATTGGCTAATTCACCAATTTTTTCGTAGCCAACCTTATCCAGTCGAAGGTCTATTTTACCATCAGGTCTAATTTTTTTGATGTAGCCCTGAACCCGGTCGCCGGGATTTAATTTCTGAAATACCTCGTTTTTGTAAAGAATTCCGATGTGGCAATTATCGACGATGGCGTTGAACCCTAAATCAGTTTGGTTAATGATAATCAAGTCAACCTCTTCATTTTCATCGTAATCAACGGGGATATTGTCGAGATAGTTCTCAATTTTCGATGAGGCGGCAACACGTTTTGTATCAGTATCGAGGTAAACGTAAACCAGGTATTTGTTGCCAACTTCCATTGGTTTGCGCTGCTCGCGGAATGGAACAAACAAATCTTTGGGTAATCCCCAGTTGAGGAATGCACCAACAGAAGTTACTGCAACAACTTCGAGCAAAGCAAACTCCTCGACCTGAGCCAGCGGCTTTTCTGTTGTTGCAATTAACCTGTCTTCCGAGTCGAGGTAAATAAATGCTTCGACATAATCGCCTAACATCGTTCCTTCGGGAATATAGCGTTTAGGCATCAGAATTTCGCCCAGTTCCCCGCCATCAAGGTAAATACCGAAGTCGAGTTCTTTCAGTACTTCCAGATTATTTAGTTTTCCTATTTGTGCCATAATGAGTTGCGTGTTTTAAGTTTCAATGATGATTAACGATTAACGATCAACGATTTTTGATTGAAGATATTAAAGCTACAGCTCGCATTCCTTCATTAATCTGCAATCGTTAATCTTCAATCTTCAATCTTGTTTTATTCCCATCCCGTCGCCAAAATGTCGGCAATGTGAATGGGTTTGATCGGCAAATTATTTTTCAGGATGTAGCCTTCAATATTCATGATACACGACGCTTCGGTCGAAATGATATATTCGGCTCCGGTTTTCAGTGCATTTTCCACTTTCTGCTGTGTCATTGCCGACGAAATAGCCGTGAATTTGGCAGAGAATGTTCCACCAAAGCCACAGCAGGTATCGGTATCTTCCATTTCAACCAGTTCCAATCCTTTTACCTTCGAAAGAAGCAGGCGTGGTTCCTGACGAATGCCGTATTCGCGCAGGGCAGTGCAAGCATCGTGGTAGCAAACCTTGTGCGGGAATTTGGCACCAAAATCGATGAAATTTAAATGGTTGACGAGATAGTCGGTCAATTCAAATAAATTATGGTTCAAGCGTTCATAATCTTCGTAACCAGCTTGCCCTTTTTTGAACAGATCAGGATAATAGTTCTTGATAAACCCGGTACATGATGCCGATGGACTGATGATGTGGCGGTCGTTCGGGAAATCGCAGATAAATTTCTTTGCCAATGTTTTCGTTTCGTCCCAATATCCGCTGTTGAACGAAGGCTGGCCACAGCAGGTTTGTTCTGGATTATAATTCACATTTAGCCCAGCTTTTTGCAGAAGTTTAACCGTGTTAAATGCTGTATCAGGATATATCTGATCGATAAAGCAAGGAATAAAAAGATCTACTGTCATAACCATTTTTGTTTGTGCCGAAGTTACCAAAAGACTTTTCGATAAACAAAAAAGCTGCCCTTTTTGAGCAGCTTTTGCACGGGAGGAGCGACTCGAACGCCCGACACTCGGTTTTGGAGACCGATGCTCTACCAACTGAGCTACACCCGTATCCGTTTTGCGAGTGCAAATATAGTAATTAGTTTTTCACTACCTAACGAAATTTTGAGCTTTGAAACAAATTTCCTGAATAAAATTTGCCGTTTTTGTTGGTACATTACGTTGACTTTTTCATAATCAGGCTTGTATATTTGGCTGTGGAGAATCATTGGTGAATAATTTATATCAATATCCTTTTCATTGCCAGCTGAGTGAAGTGCAATTGGCCTGGGCCGGTGAGCCGTCGAACTTATCTTTTGTGCCAAGCGGGCTCAGCCTTGACCTTTTTACTTTTTGTGTCAAGACAAAAAAGTAATTAGGGTTTTGGGGCAAAGCTCCAACGCCAAATCAATTAGGATACTATGGGATATTCAATATAATTAATTCTAATGGTAAAATGGGATGACCATGATTATATGATATTTTCATTTTCGCTTGTTGTTTGTAAAATCATGACTATTTCGTATTTTTTTACTTTCTTTTGCAAAAATATTTTACATTTGTATTTAATCAATTGATTAAACCATTTGTTTAAATGAAACAAGACCGTAATACAGAACAGAATATCATCGTAGCAGCCAAAAAAATTTTTCAGGTGAAAGGTTTTAAAGAGGCAACTATGCGTGATATCGCTGCTGAAGCCAATGTAAATATGGCTATGTTGCATTATTATTTTCGGTCGAAAGAGAATCTTTTTTTTCTTGTTCTGGATGAGGCTTTTCGCTTACTGGTAGAAAAGATTGTAACAGTTCTAACTAATGATAATCTGGATATATTCGAGAAAATCAGAACAATAGTTCGTGAATATATTACCTTTTTTTGCGAAAAACCTTATTTGCCACAATTTATTATGGGTGAGGTGATTAGGAACCCAGAATGGATTGGCAAGCGCATGTTTGAGAATATGAGTTTTCTGATCGTTTTTCGAACATTTTCGGAACAGTTAGAGAAAGAATACGAAAATGGCAAGATTCAACACATTTCTGCATTGTCTTTATTATTGAATATCATTTCTTTGTGTGTTTTTCCTGCCATTGTTAAACCGTTAGTTTCAGAAGAGTCAGTCAGTGATTGTTCTTTCTTCGATGTGCTTATTGAAAATCGTAAGACGGAGGTAGCCGACTTTATTATTAAAGCAATTAAGGTTTGATTTTTTTTACATTTAAATTAATCAACTGATTAAATCGTCTGATTAGTGTAAAACAATTTAAATGTTCGGTTATGAAAACAAATATTTGCATCAATGAAAAGTACTCTGGATTATCAGATTTTATCAGGGCACTACCTCAAAATTTCGATCATACTGGCGAACTTATTTATTCAGGAAGAAATGAAGTACGAAAGGTTGAGATAAATGGTAAGCTATTGGTTATTAAATATTTTAAACGAATGACTGTTGCTAACCGTTTTATTTACGCAGCTTTCCGGAAAACTAAAGCTCAACGTGCTTTCGAATATGCTGACTGGTTGCTTAAACAAGGTATAACAACCCCTGAAAACATTGCTTATGTCGATTGTTACATGTATGGACTGTTGTGTAAATCGTATCTGATTACGGAATTTACTGATTATCAGCCAGTAAAAGAATTATTCAATTTGCCTATTTCTGATTCAGAAGAAGGACTGAAAGCCTTCGCCCGGTTTACTTTTCAATTGCATCAAAAGGGTATTTTCCATCACGATTATTCTGTCAGTAATGTTTTATTTTCAGAAAATAACAGCCAATACGATTTTTCATTGATTGACAATAATCGGATGAAGATATCGGAGTACTCGCTCAGAAAAGGAATAAAAACATTAAAACGTCTGGCTATTCCGGTTGAGTGCATTGGAATTGTTGCTGCTGAATATTCTCGCGTTTCGGGGATAAATGATGTTGAAATGTTAAATGCGATGGTGCTTATACGACTGTTTCATCAACTAAAAGATACGATAAAACATTGGCTAAAAGCCCCGACCATTATTTTACGAGGTAGATTTTGATGAAAAAGAAAAGCAAATATTAATTATTCGCTTTTCTTTTCAGAGAATTTATGTTTTATTCAAGATAAGTATATCCGTACAATCCTGAACGATAGTTCGATAAGAATTCTTTTCCTTCTTCAGCGCTGATAATTCCTGATTTTACAGAAGTGGTAACCCAGGTTTCAACAGTACGAACAAGCTTTTTGGCATTATACTGAACATAGTCTAATACTTCGGCAACTGTTTCTCCATCAATCACCTGATCAATATGGTAACCTTTGTCGTCAACCGAAATGTGCACGGCATTCGTATCGCCAAACAGGTTGTGCAAATCGCCCAGAATTTCCTGATAGGCTCCGACGAGGAAAACACCAATGTAATAAGGCTTATTACCTTTTAGCGAGTGTACCGGCAAATAGTACGAGAAATTACGGGTTGAAATAAAGTTGTCGATTTTTCCGTCAGAATCGCAGGTAATATCCTGCAAAGTTGCCGAACGATCTGGTTTTTCGTCCAATCTCTGGATGGGAATAATTGGGAAAATCTGGTCGATTGCCCATGAGTCGGGTAGTGACTGGAAGAGTGAGAAGTTACAGAAATATTTATCCGACAGCAACTTTGGCAAATAAAGCAATTCTTCAGGAACATGCTTTAGCTCACTGGTCATCTGGTGAATTTCTTTGGTAATCGACCAGAAAAGTCGTTCTATCTGCGCACGGGTTTTCAGGTCAAGGAGCCCCAGACTGAATAAGTCGAGCGCTTCCTCCCTAATTTGTTGGGCGTCGTGCCAGGTTTCCAACATTCGTGGCTGATTGATCTGGTCCCATAACGAGAAAAGTTCTTTTACCAACTCATGATCATCTTCGTGCGGCATTTCTTCTTCACTCATTGTGGGCAATGAAGCGGTTTCAAGAACTTCAAATACCAATACTGAATGGTGCGCTGTAAGCGAACGACCAGATTCGGTAATTACATTCGGATGCGGCATATCGTTCTTATCGCTGGCGTCAACAAAGGTTGAAATGGCATCGTTTACATATTCCTGAATACTGTAGTTTACACTGCTTTCGCTGCTCGATGAACGTGTGCCGTCATAATCAACGCCCAGACCTCCACCAATATCAACAAATTCAATTTTAAACCCTTTATGGTAAAGTTGAACATAGAATTGAGATGCTTCGCGCATAGCAATTTTTATACGGCGTATTTTGGTAACCTGGCTTCCGATGTGAAAATGCACCAGTTTCAGGCAATCAACCATCTCTTTTTTCTCCAGAATATCAAGCGCTTCGAGCAGTTCACTTGAAGTTAATCCAAACTTACTTACATCGCCGCCGGAGTCTTCCCATTTGCCGCTTCCTGAACTAGCCAGTTTAATGCGAATACCCAAATTGGGCTTAACTTTTAGTCTGTTAGCAGTTTTAATAATTAATTTGAGTTCATTGAGTTTCTCAACTACAAGGAAAATTCTTCGTCCCATCTTCTGGGCCAAAAGGGCTAATTCAATGTAATCTTCGTCTTTGTATCCGTTGCAGATAATGAGCGAATCATTGTCAGTATTTATAGCAATTACAGCATGAAGTTCGGGTTTTGAACCCGCCTCCAGGCCTATATTGAATTTTTTGCCATGATCAACGATTTCTTCCACAACAGGGCGCATTTGGTTTACCTTGATGGGGTAAATAATAAAGTTTTGACCTTTGTATTCGTACTCTTCAGCAGCAATTTTAAAACAACTTGCCATTTTTTCAATCCGGTTGTCAAGAATGTCTGGAAAACGAAGCAGCATGGGGGCTGAAACATCGCGAAGCTGAAGCTCTTCTACCAATTCATGAAGATCAATTTGAACGCCGTTTTTTTTGGGAGTTACGGTAACATTACCTTTTTCGTTGATGGAAAAAAAGTTGATCCCCCAACCATTGATGTTGTAGAGTTCAGCCGAGTCTTCAATACGCCATTTTCTCATTAAGGAAAAGTTAATTGTTTATTATTACTCATTTTTACTGCCTGCAAACAGGCTTTCTACTTAAAATATCTTTTAACAAATAGTCATCAAATTGCCTGACGAAATATAAACATTCAGAGCCTAAAACCGGTTCAAAAAAATGAAACGCCTAACAGACCTGAAAGCCGCGCCAATCCTAAACGACCAACGATTTTTCAAACGGGGTAAATGTAATAAATAATTGAACGCATTTTCAACTATTTTAGAAAGGAAAGAATCATTACGGATCCGAGCTTTCTTAAAAAGATCGGAGCCGTAACGTAGACATAAAAACTAAAACATTTGCAGGCTATGTAGTCGTTTATAGCGCCCATCAAGCTGGATTAGTTCATCATGGGTACCACGTTCAATAATTTCACCTTCATGGAACACACAAATTAAATCGGCGTTACGAACGGTTGATAAACGGTGTGCGATGACAATTGAAGTACGGTTTTTCATTAAGTTTTCGAGCGCATTCTGCACCAATCTTTCTGATTCTGTGTCGAGTGCCGAAGTAGCTTCGTCGAGAATTAAAACCGGTGGGTTTTTAAGTATAGCGCGGGCAATACTTAATCGCTGACGTTGTCCGCCTGAAAGCTTACTTCCCCTGTCTCCAATAACCGTATCGTAGCCGTTTTCGGTTTCAATAATAAAGTCGTGCGCATTAGCCACTTTAGCCGCCGCAATTACTTCAGGCATAGTTGCGCTTTGAACTCCAAAGGCTATGTTGTTGTAAATGGTGTCGTTGAAAAGGATAGCTTCCTGGTTTACGTTGCCCATCAAATCGCGCAAATCGTGTAGTTTAAGATCTCGGAGGTCGATCCCATCAATCAGAATTTGTCCGCCAATAACATCGTAAAAACGTGGCAATAAATCAACAAAAGTGGTTTTCCCGCTGCCCGATTGTCCAACCAACGCAATGGTCTTTCCTTTTTCGATGGTCAAACAAACGTTGTTCAGCACAATTTTCTCGTCGTAAGCAAACGTCACATTGCGGTATTCGATGGAGCTTTTCAGTGTCGAAATTTTTTGCGCTTCAGGTTTCTCAGGAATGGTAACATCGGCCATCAGGATTTTGTCGATTCGGTCCATAGAGGCCAAACCTTTCTGAATGCTGTAAATTGCTTGAGTAAAAGCCTTTGCTGGGTTTATAATTTGGTAGAAAATAGCGATGTAAGCGATAAACTCGGGTCCCGATAGCTCGCTTTTTTGACTCAAGATAAGCGTTCCACCAAACCAAACAACGATGATAATGACAACTGTTCCAAGCAATTCGCTTAACGGATGTGCCAACTCACGGCGGCGCATCAAACGGTTCATTATCCGCCGATAATCGTGCAGCTCCCCGTTGAAACGCGAGTTCATTTTCTTTTCGGCATTAAAAGCTTTTATGATGCGCAACCCGCCCAGGGTTTCTTCAACAACCGTCAAAATCATACCCATCTTGTCCTGACCTTCTCTCGATTCTTTTTTTAGCGATTTTCCAACGCGACCGATAACAAGCCCTGCAAGTGGTAAAACAAGCAGTATAAAAAGAGTCATCGACGGGCTCATTATCAACATGGATATCAGCAAAACGATGATTATAATTGGGTTTTTCAGGAACATATCGAGCGACGACATAATCGAGTTTTCGACTTCGGCAACGTCGCCGGTAATGCGCGAAATAATATCCCCTTTACGTTCTTCGGAAAAGAATGGGAGGGCAAGTTTCAGTATTTTGGAAAAAATCTGTTCCCGCATATCTTTCACCACGCCGTTGCGGATGTATACAGCCTGATAAGCCCCCAGATAGTAAAACCCAACTTTTAGCATGGTTGTTAAGATCGAGAAAACTCCAATAAACAACAGCGTGAGGCCGGGTCCGTGTTCAATTTTAAAGGCGGTGATGTAGTAATAAAGGTTATTTGTAATTGCATCCGACGATAGCTTCCAGGGCATAAGTTCCAAAACATCTTTCGATGTGTCGAACAGAATTTGGAGAATGGGGATAAGCGTAGTTACTGAAACAACTGTAAATATTGCAGATAAAAGATTGAACAGAAAATTGAGAATCAGTTCACGTTTGTATGGCGGAATGAAGCGCTTTAAAATATAAAAGAAATCCTTCATGGACGGGTTTGGATCGAAAGTGGTTCTGAGTTATAAAACTCTAAAAATGAATATTTTATTGTGTGTTAAAATATGCCGGTATAATTACTTGGTGTAATTTTTTTCAACTCGGCTTTCAACGAATCAGAAATATCCAGAGTATCAATAAATTCGTGAATAGCCACCTGGTCAATTTTTTGGTTGACACGGGTCAGATTTCGCAGTGCTTCATAAGGATTCGGATAACCTTCGCGGCGCAAAATGGTTTGAATGGCCTCGGCTACAACCGGCCAGTTCTTTTCCAGATCGGCTTCAATGGCGTTGGTGTTGATTAGTAATTTGTTCAGTCCGCGCATGGTTGAATTAATGGAAATGAGCGTGTGGGCAAATGGAACGCCAATGTTGCGCAAAACAGTTGAGTCGGTTAAATCGCGCTGTAACCGTGATACGGGTAACTTAGCTGCCAGATGTTCGAAAATGGCATTGGCAATTCCAATGTTTCCTTCCGAATTCTCGAAATCGATTGGGTTTACCTTATGCGGCATGGCCGATGAGCCAACTTCGCCCGCTTTAATTTTTTGCTTGAAATATTCCATCGAAATGTAGGTCCACATATCGCGGTTCAAATCCATGATGATGTTGTTGATCCGTTTCAGCGCATCAAAAATGGCAGCATGGTTGTCGTAGTTGGTAATCTGCGTGGTGTATTGCGCGCGTTCCAGTCCGAGGTATTTCTTCAGGAAATGGTTACCAAAAGCTTTCCACGAAATCTCGGGATAAGCAATGTGGTGCGCATTGAAATTGCCGGTAGCACCGCCAAACTTGGCATCGCAATTAATGCTTTTGAGTTGTTCGAGCTGTATTTTCAATCGTTCGGAAAACACACGTATTTCTTTGCCCAGGTTGGTTGGCGAGGCTGGTTGACCATGTGTTTTGGCTAACATCGGAATATTTTTCCATTCTTCGGCCATATCTTCCAGTTTGTCAACCAAATCGTAAATGGCAGGATAATATTCGTTGTCGAGCGCATCGTGAATCGACTTCGGGACAGCGGTATTGTTGATGTCCTGTGAAGTTAAACCGAAGTGAATAAATTCTTTATATGCCTGAATTCCGAGTTTATCGAACTCTTCTTTCAGGAAATACTCCACAGCTTTTACATCGTGGTTGGTTACCTTTTCAATATCTTTTATGCGTTGAGCGTCGTCAACCGGGAAATTGGCAACAATCTGGCGGAGCGGTTCAAACAGCGCTTTGTCGAACGACTTTAGTTGAGGTAGCGGCAATTCGCACAAAGCGATAAAGTATTCAACTTCAACCAATACCCGGTATTTTATCAATGCGAATTCAGAAAAATAGAGTTGAAGGTTTTCAACTTTCGAACGGTAACGGCCATCGATAGGCGATATTGCTGTAAGTAAATTTAATTCCATGAACTTGGTTTTTCAAAGGCCATAAAGGTAGCAAAAATGTGATTGAAAAATTTGAAGATATTCGCCTGAAATTGTAACCGATTTGCAACCATTCCTTCCGAAATTTCAAAACTTAATGATCGCTTTTTTGTTTGATATTGATGTAAAAATCACTGTTGTCCGGTTAAAATTCGCTTAGTTATCCGTAATATAATAATTTTAAGGCATTTCAAAAGATCACACCACTACGTGGCTTACATTTTTATCATGCCTATTTTCTACAAAGATTAAACAGCTACACTGTCAACTCCTCAGCAACGTAGTTGCTAAATCTTTGTAGCACAGTGATGTTGTTTTGAAGTATTGAGCAACGTAGTTGCGACATTTGTAATATTCCAGTTTTACCGGACAACAGTGTATGAAAATATTAAACAATTATAGATGAAAAATATTCGATTGGTGCTGATTCTTTTGTTATTAATTACCTTTAGTTGCACAAATACCAACAGCCAGATGATTGATACAACGACCGTTCGGGAACTCGATTTAAACCGTTATTTGGGTACCTGGTACGAAATTGCCCGTTTCCCGCATTCGTTCGAAAAGGGCATGGCCGGAGTTACGGCCAATTACAGTTTACGCGACGATGGCAAAATCAGGGTTTTGAATAAAGGTTACAAAAATGGCTTGAATGGCGAACTTTCCGTTGCCGAAGGCAAAGCCAAAATACCGGACCAATCGCAACCCGGAAAGTTGAAAGTTTCCTTTTTCTGGATATTTTACGCCGATTATTATGTGCTTGAGTTGGATGATAATTACCAATATGCGATGATTGGGAGTTCGTCGCCTAAGTACTTTTGGATATTGAGCCGAACCCCTCAAATGGACGAATCCACTTACCAAATGTTACTCGAAAAAGCACGCCAACGAGGTTATAATCTTGATAAGCTTGAGAAAGTGGCTCAACCCCAAAGTAAAGCTCCCTTCTTGTAAGAACACAAGCTCATCCGGATTTGTGCTATGCTATTCGATGTGGCTGGTGCTGATTTGCAATCAGCACCTCTTCATTGCGGATCTGGTGATCCGTTTCAAGCACCTAAACGAATCGTATTTCTACCAGGCCTTTCTCCCCCGAATAATCGCGTGCCGAACTGTAAAGATAATCTTCTGGCCGTCCACTGGATTACAAATCCAGAACTAAAAGGTGACGATACAAATCGTCACCAGCGACTGCAACCTTTGGGCATATCCCAAGGAGCAGGGGGAACTTGCTAAGACGGGAAAATCTCTCAAGCAACCAAAACTGTCAATTTAAAAACTTTGTCTAAAACCGAAACTGTTTCAATGAGCGATTAAACTGCCCCATAATGTAGGAAGCTACACGCAGGGGCGGATTGCGGGCGATTTCCTGTCCGGTAGGACAAGGAAATCGAGCGGAGAGCCGCCGACCGAATACCAACAGCCGCCGGACTTGCCGGGTAGCTGAAGTTATGGGGTCGGTTTTCGTCCACTTGAAACATTTGTATATTTTTCTTTTTGTAAATCACTATTAAATGCTGTAAGTCAATAAATTGCCAGTCAACTGCAAAACTCTCTCAACCAGATTCTCCTTTGGCAATTCAACTAAGTTTTGAAAATTTCGTCCGAAAACTCGTCTCCTGTTGCAGATTGTGTCAAGTTGAAAATTAATGTTTTAAATTCGTTTGTCTGTCGCTAAAAACGGGAACTTGTCAAACCCAAAAATTACAAATAAGTTATGTTGATTATTTTTTTTCCTTTATCAGTGGGTAATTGTACCCCACTTTTTCTCTTTTATTATTACTAGTATCAAATATATCAAGTATTAAATCAGTTTCAGAATTTGTTTTTATCATCCATTCTTTATCTAGAAGGAAAGAATTAACACCATACAATGTTGGGAGCGGATTAGGGAAAATTCCATTTATTAGTTTATTATTATTTATAATGAATCGTCTAACACATATGTCCTTTTTAATTAACACAGGTGGATTTAGTGGTTTGTAATAGTGCCTAATTGATTTTAAAGTATCAGGTAAAATAAAATCAAACCAGATAGTGTCAATATATTTATATCCAGAAACATCTGGATAATAAGTATTTTCCACAATGTCAATATATCTGTAATTCATGAAGTTTAATATATCAACTTCATCGTCCGATTTTGAACAAGACGATAAAATACCCAAAATCAAAAATACTATGCATTTAAATTTCCCTCTCATAATTTAACATTTAGAAGTGGTATTTAAAAAAATCGTGAACGCTTATAACGCATTATTATTTGTATAATTTTTCATTTTATATGGCTCTCTCAAAATGTGAGAAACAAGCTCATCCGGATTTGTGCTATGCTATTCGATTCGGCTGGTGCTAATTTGCAATCAGCACCTCTTCATTGCGGATCTGGTGATCCGTTTCAAGCACCTAAACGAATCGTATTTCTACCAGGCCTTTACTCCCCCGAATAATCGCGTGCCGAACTGTAAAGATAATCTTCTAGCCCTCCACTGGATTACAAATTGTCACCAGCGACTGCAACCTTTGGGCATATCCCAAGGAGCAGGGTGTAGTTCAATCTCGCCTAAGGCGAGACTGGGTCGTGCCGACCGCTCAGAGTCCTATTTATTATGCGCTGTTATTTTTATCCTTTATTTATTCGCCATAATAAATACTCTGGAATGTCTTTTAGTTTATCAATATTATCCTGATACTCTGTTTCATTCTTAACAAACCCTACTGTTCCGAGTCCGAAAGTAATGAATTGAGAAAGAGCTGCCGTAATACCCGTTTGTGTCATTGACAAAAGCATAAGTCCAGCTGTGCCAATTGTTGCACCTGCAACTTTTAGTCTATGATTATTAGTAATAGTTGTAAATTTACGGTTAATCAAATCAAGTTTTGGTTGAATTACATCACTTCTAAACTCATGAATGTACTGATCATTTTTCTTAATTAATTCCAAATAATTCTTTGTCTGCAAACGAAAGGCGGATAATAAATCGTCCTCATCCAAAATAATTTTTGAGTACTCTAACATATCAATTCCTCTGATATATGGAACTAAAATATCCGCTAACATTTTGTGATTTTCGACACTACTTTTTCTATCAAACAATGGATAAGAGTTTTGCGAAGTTGTTGTATCTAAAACCCGCCATTCATCGCTTCCACCATTAGGGTCAGCGGGATGCACTGTAGCACCACCATCTCCATACAAATCCACAGAAAAAATTATCTTTTCTGGCCTAATGAATAGTTTGTTAGCTTCTATTAATGGGAAAAGAGATTCGAATGCACTTTCAATTAAATCTTCAGACACACTGCCATAACCTGCAAATAAATTTGCATTGGGAATTTCATTAGAAATTGCATCCAAATAATTTTCAGGTCCAATTATTTTTCTTCCTTTTATATTAGGATCAAATGTGTAAAGAAAATTCTCTTCGTCATATGGAAAGACGGACGTAAAGTCGCTTAAAAGCAAGGATAATTTTACTAAGTCATAACCGTCATTTTCACTGACATTTATTCTTACGTCATTTTTAACGCCAGAAAATTGGTTGAATTGATCTAAGAATTCTTTCTCAAACTTGCTGTAATGAGGCGAATAATCATGAGAGTTCTCTAAAACAAGATCATAAAGATTCCTACCAATATTTGATACTTCTATCTTATTCATTATGAATTTTTTGTCTGTTATAATTGCGCATAACTAGTAAATAGCGGAAAGCTTACCGTACTTTTCAAAAACTTACTGGCCTTAAACTCCCCTTCTTTTAGTTGTCGTTCAGCGATTTAAAAATAAGTCGTTATGTTCATAAATCAAAATTATTGATCATTAATTTTCTATCTTTTTATACACCAAGTTACTTTGTGCCAAATTATCCAACGGACTAATAATTTTCCGCTCGGCCCTTGGTGGTAACAGGAGTGTAAATCCCGGTGGTCTTGCTGCTTTCGTGCCCCATCAGGTTTTGTATGTAACGCAAATCCGTTCCGTTTTCGAGCAAATGCGTTGCAAAACGGTGCCGCGCCAAGTGCGTCGAAACTTTCTTTTTTATCCCCGCTCTCAACTAAAAGTCTGAACCATGATTCATCTGATTTTTGGGATTGCCCCGATTTCGTAATCCTATAAATCAACTGTTTACACAATCTAATTTACACTCTCTAATCCTATAAATCAGTTAATCCCAAAAATCAAGGTTCAGACAAATTTCGTTACAAACGCAAATGTTGTCAGGAGTCAACTATCGAATGCCAGGAGCTTACTATCGAGTTCCAGATGCTTACTATCGAGTTCCAGATGTTTACTATCGAGTTCCAGATGCTTACTATCGAATGCCAGGAGCTTACTATCGAATGCCAGATGCCTGTTCTTTAATGTCAGGAGCTTACTCTCGTAGTTGTCGAGGCAATTTTACATATCAAAGCTGCAATTCCGGCTATGCTTCAAACCGTTTTTTTGCATCCTCCAATATCGCTATTGTAGCAGTTGCGCCGCTTCGCGAACATCCGGCTTCGCGCACTGCCAGGAGCTGATCGAGTGTACGAACGCCGCCTGCCGCTTTCAGTTTTACATTGGGCCCGATGTTCTTTTTCATGAGCTGCAAAACCCGGATGGTTGCTCCCTGGTAGTTGTAGTCGCCATTTGGCTGCTTTACAAAACCAAATCCGGTTGAGGTTTTTACATAGTCGGCCCCCACTTCGGTACAAATCTGGCAAAGCTTCACAATGTCGCTTTCGCGGGTTACATAATCGGTTTCGAAAATAACTTTCACAATGGCGTTGTTCTGGTGACAAATTTCGGTTACTGCCTTAATTTCTTCAGCGATGTACTGCCAGTTGCCTTGCAAGGCTTTGCCAATATTAACAACCATGTCAATTTCAACAGCGCCGTCGTTACATGCCTGTTCTGCTTCAAAAACTTTTACCCGAATGGACGAATTGCCTGCAGGAAAGCCAATCACGCAGCCCACCAGCACATCGCTTCCCGCGAGTATTTCGGCAGCCTGTTTTACAGCGTAGGGCTTCACACATACCGAAGCCACGTGGTATTTAAGCGCCACTTCGCATTCGCGTTTCAAATCGATGTCGGTTAAAGTGGGGTGCAAAATGGAGTGGTCGATCATTTTTGCAAGTTGGATTAGTTCGCTCATTGTTTTATGGTTTTAGGTAATCGAGAATTTCAGAAATGGAAGCAAGTGTGAGAAATGTACTGTTATCTGCGATAGGATGATGGTTTTCGTGCTGCCAGGTAACTTCATAAGGAATATGAATGGCTTTTCCGCCAATGTTGGTGACCGGCAAAATATCCGACTTTACAGAGTTCCCAACCATCAGGAATTCGTTGGGCTGAATGTCGAGGTGATCGAGTAATTTCTGATAGTTGGCTTCATGTTTGTCGCTCATAATTTCGATGTGATGAAAGTAACCGAACAAACCCGATTCTTTCAGTTTCCGCTCCTGATCCAATAAATCGCCTTTGGTTGCCAAAATCAACCGGTATTTTCCCTGGAGCAGTTGAAGCACCTTTTCAACACCATCCAGCAACTCAATAGGCATGGTAAGCAACGTTTTCCCGGTATCAATAATCAATGCAATTTCTTCTGAAGTGATTTTTCCGTTACTTATCCTGATTGCAGTTTCAACCATCGACAGAATAAATCCCTTGGCGCCGTATCCATAAATCGAAAGGTTTTGCATTTCGGTTTTAAACAGTTCCTTCGAGGTTTCTGTTTCGTCGAGATAAACGCTTAAAATCTTGCAGAATTTTCGTTCAACTTCCTGGTAGTAGGGTTCGTTCACCCAGAGTGTATCGTCGGCATCAAAACCAATCACTTTTATTTCGTTATACATGTCCGTCGGTTATCTGAGTTTTTTTATTTCTGAAATAGGCGCTTGCCGAAAAGTAAGCTTTTGACAGCAAAAATCCCCAGCACGAACCGATGAAAATACCTGCCAGCACATCGCCCGGATAATGAACGCCATTGTAAATGCGGCTGTAGGCAACCAATGCGGCCCAAATAAACAGCCAGTATTTCATGATTTTAAAATCCGAATCTAAAGTAAAGTACAGGAACGTTGCCAGGCCAAAAACATTGGCTGCATGTGACGATGCAAAACCATACAACCCGCCAGCTCCGGCTTTGCTTAAATGAACCAGGTTCATCAATGCCGGATCGTGCGACGGGCGCAACCGTTGAACGGTGTTTTTCAATAAACCCGAAGCTGTTTGGTCGCACAAAGCTATTACCAAGCCTACAAAAACCAACATCAGCAGGCCGTTGAGCCTGTATTTTCTGAGAATCAGGAAAACAATCAGCAAATACATCGGAATCCAAACCAGTTTATCGCTCAGCCAATACATCATTGGATCGAAAAAACTGTTGTGCCAGCCATTTAATGCCAGGAACAAATCGGTATCAAGCGTTTTCAGGTATTCCATCATTCTTCAGCATTTTCCGGGTGAATCATATCATAAACCATTTCGGCCACATCGCCAACCACACGCCTGCAAATAATTTTATGGTGCTTGCGTTCGGTAATTTCACCTTCAGTAGCGTGTTTTTTTAAAATCTCGGTGCAAACAGTTGTTCCGTAAACGCCCTCAGCTTTTTTGTTTAGTTCGCGAACTTTCCGGTAAGCTTCCAGCTTGGTATCCATATCTTTCGGATCGAGGTTTCCGTATTTCAGACCCAAAACCATAAAACCGCCTGTTATAGCGCCACATTTTTCGCGCAAACGCCCCATGCCTCCGCCAAAAGTTGAGGAGATAAGTTTTGCGGTATTTTCATCCAATTTAAATTCTTCGGAAAAAGCGAGTAACATCGACTGAGAGCAGGCATAACCCTCATCGAAATATAAAAGGGCTTTATCTATGGCTTCTTGTTTAGTCATTTGGGCAATATATCTGTTACAAATATGCAAGATTAGATTTGACAATGATTATTTTTAGCGAAAAAGAATTACGATATTTAGGAAACATTTTATAAAACCCAACGCGATGGAGTCGAATAAACACATCTGGCAATTTGCAAGAGTAGGCGGAATGAACAGGGTTTGCCTGGAACGAGGTGACGATTTAGTGCATTTGGATACGCTCGATCAAAAGCTTTGGACGGCCTTAAGTTGTCCGGTTAACGGGTTGGAAATTGACTCCAAAACCCTGGAAATGATCGATACCGATAAGGACGGGAAAATTCGTGTTCCTGAAATCCTGGCAGCTGTAAAGTGGATTACTTCAGTTGTAAAAGATGCCAACACCCTGATAGGCAAAAACACGACAATGCCTTTATCCGAAATTAATACCCAAACCGAATTGGGAAGAGTGTTGCTTGCATCGGCCAAACAATTGCTTGCAAATATTGGAAAACCTAATGCTGAAATTATTACGGTTGAGGATGTTTCTGGCACTTTTGCCATTTTTGAAGATACCAAATTCAACGGCGACGGTGTAATTCATGCTGGATCAACCGACGACGAAGGGTTGAAATTGCTGATGGCCCAGATTATTGAATGCGAAGGCGCAATTGCCGACAGAAGCGGAAATGATGGCGTTAATCAGGATAAAGTGGAAGCCTTTTATACCCAGTGTAAAGCGTTGGCGTGCTGGAAAGAAAAAGCTGATAATCAAAGTATATCTATATTTCCATTTGGAGAAAGGACTGAAGAGGCATATTGCATTTTTCTTGAGTTGAAATCGAAAATTGACGACTACTTTTTACGTTGTCAACTTGCCGAATTTGATGCTGCATCAACCGAAGCTTTAAACTCAATTATTGCTCGCATTGAAACAATTACAACCAAAGATTTGAACGAGTGCATTGACGAAATATCGGGTTTCCCGCTGGCAAAAATCGAGCCTGGGAAACCATTGTTGCTTATTTCAGGAATTAACCCCGCATGGAAAACAAAAGTCGAAATGTTCAGGGATTTAATTGATGACCATGCAAAAAAACAGGTTATGAGCGAGAAAGAATGGAAGGAACTGTCGGGTAAATTCGTTCCTTTTGAAACCTGGAAGGCCGAAAAAACAGGAATAGAAGTCGAATCTATTGGTTTTGATCGCATCCAATTAATTCTTGAAGAAGACCGAAAAAGCGATTTACTGGCATTAATTGAAGAAGATAAAAAGCTGGAAGAAGAAGCGAACAACCTCATTCTGGTTCAGCAAATGGTTCGCTATCACCGCGACTTATACACTTTGCTGAATAATTTCGTCACCTTTTCCGATTTCTACCGGCCTGATTCTGATGCTATTTTTCAGGCAGGGAGCCTTTATTTCGATCAACGCCGGTGCGATTTGTGCATTAAAGTAACCGATATGGCCAAGCACAGTGCAATGGCTGCATCAAGCGGAATATGCCTGGTTTATTTCGACTGCTATTCAAAGATCAAAGAGGAAAAGATTACCATTGTTGCCGCTTTCACTGATGGTGATGTTGACAACCTTGTGGTTGGGCGAAACGCTATTTTTTACGATAATGCCGGCAACGATTGGGATGCAACGATTATCAAAATCATCGACAACCCGATCAGCATACGGCAAGCCTTTTGGTCGCCTTACCGTAAAGTTTCGCAATTGGTTTCCAGGCAAATCGAGAAGATTGCTTCGTCGAAAGAACAGGATGTTCATAAAATAGCCACTTCGGGCGTTGAGAAAACCACGACGCATGTACAGGCAGGTTCGCCAACGCCAACAGCTGCACCACCGGCGCCTTTCGATATTGCCAAGTTTGCTGGTATCTTTGCTGCTATCGGGATGGCTTTTGGCGCCATCGGTGGAGTTCTGGCAACGGTTGCCAAAGGTTTTTTCTCGCTTACCTGGTGGAAAATGCCAATTGCTATTGTAGGAATTGTCCTTTGTATTTCGGGTCCGGCAATGATTCTGGCCTGGCTTAAACTTCGCAAACGAAACCTGGCGCCGGTTCTCGATGCCAACGGTTGGGCTATTAATGCGCGGGCAACCATCAATATTGCCTTTGGGGCAACTTTAACCCAATTGGCAAAGCTTCCCAAAAACTCGAAACAAAACTTGATTGATCCTTATCGCAAAAACTCAAACTCATGGATTCCGATTGTCATCATTTTAGTTATCGCCGGAATTTTGTTTGCGCTCTGGTATTTCAAGTTTCTGGAAAAGTGGAATGTGATTTAGAAAAGATAAAGGCCCGAATTCTGAGAAGCCGGGCCTTTATCTTTTTCTGTTAATTATGCCTGAGAACATTGAAACACAGGCGTTGGTGTTATCATAGACTTCATTCAATCTTAAAATCAGCATTCAAATTTGCCCTTGAATTTCGTATATTTGATTTAAAAAGAGTGTTTTATGGCAAATACCTACACACAGATAAATGTACAGGCTGTCTTTTCAGTAAAAGGGCGAGAGAATTTTCTTGGTTCAAGTTTTAGGGAAAAACTCTTCGAATATATTTCCGGATTACTGAAAGGAGTTGGTCAGTTTCCTCTGGCTGTAAATGGAGGCAGAGATCATGTGCACATTTTCTTCGAATTGAATCCTTCGACTTCTATTTCCGATGTGATGGAAAAAGTGAAGGGCAATTCATCGAAATGGATTAATGAAGGTCGTTTTATTGCAGGAAGGTTTGAGTGGCAAAGAGGTTATGGCGCATTTACGTATTCCAGAAGCCAAAGAGATAGTGTAATCAATTACATTGCAAACCAGCAACAGCATCATCGGCGAAGGTCGTTCAAAGAAGAATATTTGGAATTGTTGCAGAAATTCGAAATCGAATATGACGAACGGTATGTTTTCGAGTTCTACGAATAAGGTTTGCAGAATAATGTCGCCGCGTAGCGGCTTTTCAGTTATGATTAGCGATGTTGCTACGGTACTATCGCCGCTATGCGGCTCACATTGGAAAGGTAGCCACTTTTTCTACCATACTTTTGCAGCTACGCTGCTTTTAAGCCGTGCTAACGGCGTAAGTATGGTAGAAATGACAATGCGAAACAAAATTAAAGCCGCATCGCGGCGATAGTTTTTTAATAGCAAAAGGCACAAAGCTCACGAATTTCTCCGTGTCTTTGTGCCTTTGTATTGGAAAGGTAGCCACTTTTTCTACCATACTTTTGCAGCTACGCTGCTTTTAAGCCGTGCTAACGGCGTAAGTATGGTAGAAATGACAATGCGAAACAAAATTAAAGCCGCATCGCGGCGATAGTTTCTTAAACACAAAAGGCACAAAGCTCACGAATTTCTCCGTGTCTTTGTGCCTTTGTATTGGAAAGGTAGCCACTTTTTCTACCATACTTTTGCAGCTACGCTGCTTTTAAGCCGTGCTAACGGCATAAGTATGGTAGAAATGACAGTGCGAAGCAAAATTAAAGCCGCATCGCGGCGATAGTTTTTTAATAGCAAAAGGCACAAAGCCCGCGAATTTCTTCGTGTCTTTGTGCCTTTGTGTTGTATGATTTTTCACCGTGGCGCTGTGCCACCGTGTTTTCAAAATCAAATTATGCCTGGCTAACAGCTACTGCAACAGCTACTGAAGCGCCTACCATTGGGTTGTTACCCATACCAATCAAGCCCATCATCTCAACGTGAGCCGGAACTGAAGATGAACCTGCAAACTGAGCATCAGAGTGCATACGGCCCATGGTGTCAGTCATTCCATAAGAAGCAGGACCAGCAGCCATATTATCAGGATGCAAAGTACGACCGGTACCACCGCCTGATGCTACCGAGAAATATTTCTTGCCCTGTTCGATGCATTCTTTTTTGTAAGTACCTGCAACTGGGTGTTGGAAACGGGTTGGGTTGGTTGAGTTACCGGTGATTGATACGTCAACGCCTTCGCTGTGGAAGATAGCAACACCTTCGCGAACGTCGTTAGCTCCGTAGCAGTTTACTTTAGCACGGTCGCCGGTTGAGTAAGCGATGCGTTCAACTTCTTTCAGTTCGCCTGTGAAATAATCGAAGTCAGTCTGTACATAAGTAAATCCGTTGATACGGGCGATGATTTTAGCGGCATCTTTACCCAAACCGTTCAGGATAACACGAAGAGGTTCTTTGCGAACGCGGTTTGCCGATTTAGCGATACCGATAGCGCCTTCAGCAGCAGCAAACGATTCGTGACCAGCTAGGAAAGCGAAACATTTGGTTTCTTCGCGAAGCAACATAGCTGCAAGGTTACCGTGTCCTAAGCCTACTTTACGGTCGTCGGCAACCGATCCGGGGATACAGAACGACTGCAAGCCTTCGCCCAAAGTGGTAGCGATGTCGGCAGCGTTGGTCTGTCCGCGTTTAATCGCCACTGCAGCGCCAACGATGTAGCTCCACATAGCGTTTTCGAAAGCGATTGGCTGAATGCCTTTCACAAGGTTGTAAACGTCAACACCTTTATCGTCGCATATTTTTTTGGCTTCTTCGATAGAAGAAATACCGTTGTCATTCAAAAACTTATTGATCTGTTTGATCCTTCTGTCATAACTTTCAAATAATGGCATGGTATATTCCTCCTATTCTTTACGTGGGTCAATAACTTTCACTGCATCTTCCATACGGCCATATTTGCCTGAAGCTTTTTTCAATGCTTCATTGGCATCAGTTCCGGTTTTAATCATATCCATCATACGGCCAAGGCTAACGAATTCGTAACCTATGATTTCGTTGGCATCGCTCAAACCGATTTTAGTGATGTAACCTTCGGCCATTTCGAGGTAACGAGGACCTTTAGCCGAAGTTCCGTACAAAGTACCGGTTACGCCGCGAAGACCTTTACCCAAGTCTTCCAAACCAGCACCAATAGGCAGACCGCCTTCAGAGAAAGCTGTTTGGGTACGTCCGTAAACAATCTGGAGGAACAGTTCGCGCATCGCAGTATTGATAGCGTCGCAAACCAGGTCGGTGTTCATTGCTTCGAGAATGGTTTTTCCCGGAAGGATTTCAGCAGCCATTGCTGCAGAGTGAGTCATACCTGTACAACCGATTGTTTCAACCAATGCTTCCTCAATAACGCCTTCCTTAACGTTCAGGGTAAGCTTGCAAGCTCCCTGTTGTGGGGCGCACCAGCCCACGCCGTGGGTCAATCCCGAAATGTCTTTAACTTCTTTGGCTTTTACCCAACGTCCTTCTTCAGGAATTGGAGCCGGGCCATGATTTGCGCCTTGAGCCACGCAGATCATACCTGCAACTTCGTGTGTAAAACTCATATAGTCTAAATTTTTAATTTGAAATATATTGAGAGCAAAATATTCAACGCAAATATCCTTATTTAGTACTTATGCAAACTGCAATGTAATACAGTTTTAATTATTTCATAACATTAATTTGCGAACAAATTCGTTTTTTTTAAATCTGGCCTTTGCTCTTTTTTTAGCTGTCTGTTGGCTTGTTTCCTGATTTATAAATCAAAACAGTAGTTTTGTCAAAAGTAGCCATGCAGCCGTACTTCATAGCCTCAAGCTGGGGCCGTATTCTTTCGAAAAACGACAGAACTTTGTCTTCGTTATCAATAATTTCAATTACAGTTGGCACTTTGTCACTAATTTCCCAAAACTTGTACGAATGAATAATTGAACTGGCGCCAAATCCTAAAATGCCTTTTGATACTGTTGCCCCTGCTAAACCTTCTTTTTTAGCTTGAAGGGTAATGAATTCATAAAGCGGGGTTTGCCTGAATTGGTCGGTCGAACTTATATAAATTCGTAACCGGCCTGCGGTGCTGTAATTTTCCATTTATAGAAATTTAAATAATAACCGGCCTGCATAAACAGCCAGAAGCCCGAGAAAAAAGCTAAACGAAGTATAAAGGGCAAAACGAAACCATTCGTCCTGACGCATCAGGATAAACGCATCGTTGGCCAGTGATGAGAACGTGGTAAAACCACCACAAAAACCTACTGTCAGAAATAACCGAAGATTGGGAGTAAGGAAATCCCCTTTTTCACCTAGACCATATATTAGGCCAATGACAAAACATCCAATGATATTGACCACAAAAGTGCCCCACGGAAAAACCGAGGCCACATTCTCCTGAAAATAACGTGACACCAGGAAACGGGCAACAGTACCGATAAACCCGCCACATCCAACAATTAAAACCGTTTTTAGCATCGCTTGAAAAGTTTATACAAATATAGGGATTCCTTGCACACCGCACCACACGTTGACACGTAGAGACGCCCAATTTGGGCGTCTTTACAATCAGGGCGTCTCTACAATTTGGGCGTCTCTACATGTCAACGATTCAAACAAAACCTATGGGATGAAGAATTTATCATCAGTCCAATTCATTGGATTATTTAAAATGTAATTCGAAATTCGTTGAAAAGATTCTTCATCACGGATAATATGGTCATAGAATCGCGATTGCCAGGAAAAATCGGGATCAATTTTTCGCGCGTTAATGGTGCAAACACGCTTATATTGGTTGACGATTACCCCCAATGTTCCTGAATACCATTTTGCGGATGCGGCCTCTGTCCTGCGGTGTCGATCTGTTTCATTGTCGCCGGTCGTTCCAGTGATTAAATTATATCTGTTAATTCGCTTATATTCCAGTTTGTTAAATGTTAATATTCCATGAACATGATTGGGCATGATCACATATTCGCCCAATTCGACGAATGGAAAATGGATTGGGATTTCGTTCCAGAACCGGTAGGCCAATTCTCCAATTTCGGATAATTGTACGATATTCCCGAAATAACATTCGCGATGGGCGGTGCATATGGTTAAAAAATAAATGGCATTCGAACCATAATCCCAATTTTGCAAACGGGCTGAAGGAATGCGGTATTTATCCTGAAATTTGTCGCTCATCGATGGCTGTTTTAAACGATATTGTCTGTTTCGGCACGCGTAAAATCCGGGATCCCCGTTTAATTGGTTTGGTTTGTTCGTTTGGCGTCAATCGTTTCCGCCGCGTTTTGTGATCAACGTTGTCCATTGTTTTCGTTGTGTTGACCGTAGAGACGCCCAAATTGGGCGTCTCTACAATCTGGGCGTCCCTACAATCTGGGAAATACCCCCGACAGGGTTTCAAACCCTGTCGGGGGGGCGAAAGCTGTGTTTACGCTTTGGCCAGTTTTACATCCACCGTTGTAAGTTCTCCGTCGTTCACGAAAATCGTTAGGGTTTGCCCAGCGTAACCGGCTTTCTGAGCGGTAACTTTGTATGTTCCTGCCGGTAGCGAGCTCACGTTGAATCCACCTTTTGCGGCTGATTTCTTCATTAGCGATGCGTCGCTTTTTGCGGCAATTTTCGTTGCGCCGTCATCGGGCCAAAACGAGATTACCACGCCTGGCAAGGGTTCTCCGGTAAGTTCGTCGGTAACCAAACCTTTTATCGCCAGCTTGGTGTTTCCCGATTTAACAATTTTTCGTACTGCTTTGTATTTGGTATAAAAATCAGGCTGAGTCAGGCGTACAATCTCAACCACAGCATCCATGTTAACAAGCGCTTCGTCGCCTTTAACGAACTGCTCGACCAGTTGTTTGGTGGTTTGCACCTGGCTGGCTTTCTCAACACGTGGCGATGCCTGCACTTGTTTGAATTTGGTAATTGACAGCAACAGGGCAGCTTGTGTTTCAGCAGTAACCTGGTAAGCGGCCAGCGATGTAAGGTTTGTTTTTGCGCGGTCGTATATCAGTTGTGCTGTTCCCGGCAAAACGGTGTCGGATAAACGCCTCAAATCCGTTTCGGTATAATTGATTTCGTTCAGCAACTTCTGGTTTTTGCTTATTTGCGCAAAGGCCACCAGCTTGCGGGCGGTATCAGCCGATGAAACAATCAGGGTTTCTCCCAACGTATTTTTGTCGGCAGTAGTTCCGGTGGAGCCGGCAGCCTGGGTTTCAGCTACCAGGTGAATACGGTCACAGACCGATCGCAGGTTGGTAAGGTTGGTACTAAAGCTGGGCAGTGGTGTGGTAATGGCCACGTTTGCATCACAAAAATTAGCAGTAGCAAGGTACATGCTGAAGCGGCTTTCTTGTTTTTTATTCATGGTTGGGGCAATTTTTGGTTTTTAAAAGAGGTGATAATACAAATTATGGAAGAAATTTACAACAATAAAACATAAAATCCAAATGCCTATCCCATTATTTTTCAATAGTATTTGCTGGTTTTACCCATCATTTTAACTTTTAAAATCTTTATATATCTTCCCGCATTCCTGTGTTTGTATATCAGCAGGCTGTGCTTGCCTGTTTGATGCCTATGTTCGCTCGTCGTCATGCTATGCGAACCTGTCAGAGGTCAATGTTTGTTGTTCCGATGGCTATGCTTACCTATCCGATGGCTATGCTAACTTATCCGATGGCTATGCTTACCAATCAGATGGCTATATTCACTCGTCAGATAGCAATATTTGCCTGTCATCCGTTGTTGTTTACCTGCCAAAGGCTTGTGCAGCCCCATATGGGCAATACGCTTAATTTATGCTATTCGTATAACAAAAGAAGGCCGCACCTTTCGGTACAGCCTCTCGCTATTGCTATGATGATTCACAACCCGATTTATTCTTCGCTTTTAATGCCGGCTTTGTTCATAAACCATTCCATTGTTTGCGACGATGGCCTTTCTATTGGTAGTCCATATAAACGGTCGAATACCAACGATGCCATAACGCCCAAAGCACGCGAAACCCCAAACAAAACAGTATAGAAGTTTGGCTCGGTAATACCATAGTGGTTTAGCAAAGCTCCACTAATGGCATCAACATTTGGCCACGGATTCTTGATTTTACCGGTAGCTTCCAGAATTGGAGGAGCAACCCGGTAGATGGCGTTTACTGTATTAATCAGTTTATCGTGTATGATATACTTTTCAGCAAACTGTTGTTGAACAGTGAACCGTGGATCGGTAATTCGCAGCACGGCATGTCCGTACCCGGGAACCACACGGCCTTGCACCAGTGTTTGTTCAATGTATTTGGCAATCTGAGCATCGGTAGGCTCATCGGTACCTAGTTGTTCGAGCATTTCAAAAATCCAGGCCATTACCTCCTGGTTGGCAAACCCGTGTAATGGACCAGCTAAACCAACCATGCCTGCCGAATAAGCATAGTAGGCGTTACTAAGCGCCGAACCAACAAGGTGTGTGGCGTGCGCCGAAACGTTTCCGCCTTCATGGTCGGCATGAATTACCATATACAGACGCAATAAACGTTTTACTTCCAGGCTATCGAATCCCATCATGTGGGCAAGGTTTCCCGCCCAGTCGAGTGTTGGGTTAGGTTCAATGTGATCGCCATTGTGATAAATACGACGATAGATGTAGGCAGCGATTCGTGGCAAACGGGCAATCAAAGTCATTACATCTTCATACATAAAATCCCAGTAGAATTTCTTGTTTACCCCTGCACGATATGCTTTCTGGAATACCGAATCGTAGGCCATTGAAAGTATTGCCGTGCTGAACTGAGTCATTGGACGACTGTTTTTAGGCAGCGCTTCAATAACATCGAATACATACTGCGGAACATGTGCACGAGTTGCCCAGTCTTTCGAAATGTTAATCACATCTTCTTTATCAGGTATTTCGCCAATCATCATCAGGTAAAACAACCCTTCAGGTAATGGCTCTCCGTCGTCATGAAGTTTAGGTAGTCTTTGCTGTAATTCCTGAATGGAATAACCTCTGAACCGAATTCCTTCGTTGGCGTCAAGCTTTGATGTCTCGGTCAGCAAAGCCGGAATGCTTTTCATACCCGAAAGTACCTGGTCGATTGTAACCTGACCAAGAACAACATCGCCATACTCTTTTCTTAGTCTTTGAAGGTCTGCCATGTTCTTCATGGCTTTTTCGTAAAACCTATTTTTAATGTATTCCATAGTTATTGTTTTTTAGTTCTTTTTATTTATTAAAGGGTTCGGAGTGCTTAAAAAATGTTTCGAGTTCCAAGATACGGGTTGCGGGTTTGTTAATAGTTAAATTGTTTAATTGTCAAATTTTCTAATGGTTAAATTGTTGTTAATTAGCTATAATCACTTAACCATTCATCTTCAAATCCCCAAATCTCCAAATCTCCAAATTCTCAAATCTTCTCATCTTAGTGCATATTCCGAATGATTTCATCGGCGAATTGCGATGTGGTAAGCAGCGTTGCTCCTTCCATCATAGTAAACAAATCAGAGGTTACTTTTCTTTTCGAGAAAGTATGTTCCATAGCATCATAAACGTGTTCGGCGGCTTCGTGCCAGCCCAAATATTCGAGCAACATGGCTCCTGAAAGAATGAGCGAACCGGGGTTGGCTTTTCCTGTTCCGGCAATGTTGGGCGCTGTTCCGTGAGTAGCCTCAAAAATGGCATAACCACTGTTGTAATTGATGTTTGCTCCGGGCGAAATGCCTATTCCACCAACCATTGCAGCCAGCTGGTCAGAGATATAGTCGCCGTTAAGGTTCATGGTTGCAATTACCGAATGATCGAAAGGATGTAATAAACTCTCCTGAAGGAAAGCGTCGGTAATACAATCTTTAACAACTACCTTTCCTAGTTTTCGCATTTGTTCAAGCTCTGCTTTTGCCTGTTCAACTCCCGATTCATTTTGAATCTGCTGATACTTTCGCCAGGTAAAAGTTTGATGAGGAAATTCCGTTTCAGCCAAATCGTATCCCCAGTTTTTAAAGGCGCCTTCTGTAAACTTCATAATGTTGCCTTTATGAACCAGGGTAACTGAAGGCAACCCTCGTTCGATTGCATATTTAATCGCCGAACGGATTAACCGTTCTGAGCCTTCTTTCGAAACCGGTTTTACCCCGAACGAGCTGCTTTCGGGGAAGCGAACTTTGTCAATGCCGAACTCATTAATCAGGAAATCGCGGAACTTAATGGCTTTATCAGTTCCGGTCATAAATTCAATTCCGGCGTAAATGTCCTCGGTATTTTCCCTGAAGATGTGCATATCAACCAGTTCTGGGTAACGAATAGGAGAGGGAACTCCCTTGAACCAGCGGATAGGGCGCAAACAAACATACAAATCAAGTGTTTGCCGTAATGCCACGTTCAACGAACGGATTCCTTCGCCAACGGGTGTTTCCAGCGGTCCTTTTATTCCCACCAAATAATCCTGGAATGCCTGAAGTGTTTCGTCAGGCAAATAAGTTCCCACTTGCTCGAAAGCTTTTTTCCCGGCCAATACTTCTTTCCAGGTAATCTTCTTTCGCGAACTATATGCTGCTTTTACAGCCGCATTAATTACCCGTTGACTGGGTTCAGTAATATCTTTCCCAATGCCATCTCCCTCGATAAACGGGATAATTGGCTCATCAGGAACACACAACTTGTTGTTTATAAATAGTATTTTATCACTCATCTTTTTGAAATTGAATACTGAAAACTGATACTGGTTACTTGAGCTTTTTCTGAAGGTTTTCGTCCAATGCATCCAGGAACTTTTCGGTAGTCAGGTATTGATCTGAAGTTACGTTGTTTCCATAAACGATTAGAGCCAAATCTTTGGTCATTTTGCCTTCTTCAACGGTTTCAATGCACACTTTTTCCAAAGCTTCAGCAAATTCAATCAATTCCTGATTGCCATCCAGTTTTCCACGGAAGGCTAAACCTCTTGTCCACGCGTAAATCGATGCAATTGGGTTGGTCGATGTTGGTTTACCTTGCTGGTGCATCCGGTAATGGCGGGTTACAGTTCCGTGAGCAGCTTCAGCCTCCATCGTTTTTCCATCCGGAGTAACCAAAGTCGATGTCATTAAACCCAGCGAACCAAAGCCTTGAGCAACGGTGTCCGACTGCACGTCGCCGTCGTAGTTTTTACAGGCCCATACAAAAGCGCCTTCCCATTTCAGGCAGGCAGCCACCATATCGTCGATCAATCGGTGTTCGTAGGTGATTCCGGCGGCTTCAAATTTCTGCTTGAATTCGGTGTCGTAAATATTCTGGAAAATGTCTTTGAACCGTCCATCATACTTTTTCAGGATGGTGTTTTTAGTTGACAAATAAAGCGGCCAGCCTTTTACCAGCGCCTGATTCATACAAGCACGGGCAAATCCTGAAATCGATTCGTCGGTATTGTACATGGCCAAAGCCACGCCATCGCTATTGAAATCGTAAACTTCGTGAGAAACCGGTTCGCCGCCATCTTCAGGAGTGAAGGTGATGGTGAGTTTTCCTTTGCCTTTAGTTACAAAATCAGTGGCACGGTACTGATCGCCAAAAGCATGACGGCCAATACATATCGGTTGTTTCCATCCGGGCACCAATCGTGGCACATTGCTGATGATAATGGGTTCGCGGAAAACGGTTCCGTCCAAAATATTACGAATGGTTCCATTCGGCGATTTCCACATCTTTTTCAGACCAAATTCTTCCACGCGGGCTTCATCGGGAGTGATAGTGGCGCATTTGATTCCAACGCCGTACTTTTTAATGGCATTGGCTGAATCAATGGTAACCTGGTCGTTGGTCAAATCGCGGTTTTCAATACCTAAATCATAGTATTTAATGTCGATATCCAGATAAGGCAAAACGAGTTTCTCTTTGATGAACGACCATATAACACGGGTCATTTCGTCGCCATCCAGCTCTACAACCGGGTTTAGCACTTTTATTTTTTCGCTCATATTCGGGGGATTTAAAGGTTTTGTTTACGGATTAAGTCCAGCGCTGAACCGGCTTTAAACCATTCGATTTGTTGCTGATTATAGGTGTGATTCAGGATGATTACATCTTTCGATTGGTCAGCATGAACCAGTTCTACGGTTAACGGTTTGCCGGGTGCAAATTCTTTCAAATCAACAAAGTTGAATACATCGTCTTCCTGAATTTTGTCGTAGTCGGTTTCGTTAGCGAAAGTCAGCGCTAGCATACCCTGTTTCTTCAGGTTGGTTTCGTGAATACGAGCGAACGATTTTACAATTACAGCTTTTACTCCCAAATGACGAGGCTCCATGGCCGCATGTTCGCGCGATGAACCTTCGCCATAGTTTTGGTCGCCAACAACCACCGAAGGAACCCCGGCAGCTTTGTACGCACGCTGAACCGCAGGAACTTCGCCGTATTCGCCGGTCAATTGGTTCTTCACTTTATTGGTTGCATCGTTGAACGCATTTACAGCGCCAATCAGCATATTGTTCGAAATATTATCGAGGTGACCGCGGAAACGTAACCACGGGCCAGCCATCGAAATGTGGTCAGTTGTACATTTTCCTTTGGCTTTGATCAGCAATTTTGCTCCTGAAATATTCTCGCCATCCCAGGCAGCAAACGGTTCAAGCAATTGCAAACGGCTCGATGCCGGATCAACTTTCACCACAACCGAAGCTCCGTTTTCAGCCGGAGCCTGGTAGCCGGCATCTTCAACAGCAAAACCTTTGGCTGGCAATTCTTCTCCTGAAGGAACATCAAGTTTCACTTTTTCGCCAGCTTCATTGATCAAATAATCAGTCAACGGGTTGAATGTTAAATCGCCCGCAATAGCCAGAGCTGTAACAATTTCAGGAGAAGCTACAAAAGCGTAGGTATTTGGGTTTCCGTCGGCTCGCTTCGAGAAGTTTCGGTTGAAGGAATGAATGATTGTATTTTTTTCGCCTTTTTCGGCTCCCGGGCGCGACCACTGGCCGATGCACGGTCCGCAGGCATTGGCAAATACGCTGGCGCCAATCTGATTGAACGTATCAATCAAACCGTCGCGCTCAATGGTATATCGAACTTGTTCCGAACCCGGAGTAATCGTGAATTCGGCTTTGGTTTTCAGATTTTTGGCAACTGCTTGTTTGGCAAGCGATGCTGCACGCGAAATATCTTCGTACGACGAATTGGTGCACGATCCAATTAAACCTACTTCCACTTTGGTGGGCCAGCCATTGGCCTTGGCTTCTTCGGCCAGTTTCGAAATTGGAGTGGCACGGTCGGGTGTAAATGGTCCATTTACGTAAGGTTCCAGCTCGTCAAGGTTAATCTCAATGACTTGATCGAAGTAATTTTCAGGGTTTGCATAAACTTCCGGATCGGCGGCGAGGTGCTCTTTCACTTCGTTGGCCAAATCGGCAACAGCAGCTCGACCGGTAGCGCGCAGGTAGCGTTCCATCGATTCGTCGTAGCCAAAGGTTGAAGTAGTAGCTCCAACTTCGGCACCCATGTTGCAAATAGTACCTTTTCCGGTACACGAAAGTGCTTTTGCTCCTTCGCCAAAATATTCAATAATGGCGCCTGTTCCGCCTTTCACGGTTAGGATTCCGGCAACCTTCAGTATAATGTCCTTGGGTGCAGCCCAGCCCGATAATTTTCCGGTGAGTTTCACACCAATCAGTTTCGGGAATTTAAGTTCCCAGGCCATTCCAGCCATCACGTCAACCGCATCAGCGCCACCAACACCAATGGCAATCATGCCTAAACCTCCTGCATTTACCGTGTGCGAGTCGGTTCCAATCATCATTCCGCCAGGGAATGCATAGTTTTCCAGCACAACCTGGTGAATAATTCCGGCTCCCGGTTTCCAGAACCCAATGCCGTACTTATTCGAAACGGATTCAAGAAAATCGTACACTTCCTTGTTGATTTTCACAGCGTCTTGCAAGTCCGCCAAGCCGTTTTTACTGGCCTGAATGAGGTGGTCGCAATGTACGGTTGAAGGCACAACAGTTTTGCTTTTTCCAGAGTTCATCAATTGCAGTAAAGCCATTTGGGCAGTGGCATCCTGCATGGCCACACGATCGGGCGCAAAGTCCACATAATCGGCTCCCCGCTTGAAGTCTTTCAACTCCTGATCGGCAAACAAATGTGCATAAAGAATTTTTTCTGTCAGACTTAAGGGCCTGTTTAAGTGTTTTTTAGCTTTTTCAACCTTAACACTTAATTCCTTGTAATTTTTTTGAATTAGATCGAGATCAAACATATTTTTGGTTTTTTGGGTATTCCAGTTTGAAAAACAAAACATTTAACAAAACCATTGCCGTTTTGTTCTTTCAAACTTTTCTAATATATCAAAAAATATTTAATGAAATATATAGATATTTATATAATCTAGTTAAAAATTGATATTGTATTGAAATTGAAATTTATTTACCTGATTGATAATGAAAATGATAGTTTATAAGAGCGCTCGGAATTGTATGAAAAACATGATAAATATCAATTTTTGATTCGTGGGAATAGAATTATTAACCGATTTGTTCAGAAATAGCCTGTTCGATTCACACTCATTTTCCACTAATCCTGGACCTATAATTCCTCGGAGATAAACCAATTTTCTTTTGGAAGTCTTTTGAAAAGTAATATGGGTCGGTATAACCCATTAGAAATGATATTTCCTTAATTTTCATTTTGCTGAAATCGAGGTATTCGCAGGCTTTAGTAATCCTGAGGTGCGAAAAATAGCTGAGCGGACTATATCCGGTCTTTTTTCGGAAAATAGTAGTCAGATACGATGGCGAATAGCCTGCTTCTTCGGCAATTTCGTCTAGCGTAAGTTTTTTGTTCATATTTTGCTCCATAAATTGGATGGCACGACTGATTCCGGGATTTTGTTCTTCCAGAATATCGTCGCTGGTTCGGCTGGCATAAATAAAAGTGGCCAGCAGGTGCCCGAAGCAGAGGTTAATGTATTGGTAATTGGCGTTGTAAAAACCTTTGGTGAGGTTATTGAATAGCTCGTCGAACAGCATGATTCTGTTGGCTACCAGGTTATTGGTTGATGGGATCAGGTCGCGGACAACCGTGAAATCTTTCTCCATGATTTTGGTTTTTTCGCCATTGAATTTACATGTAAAAAAAATCGAGGGATCGTTTTCGCCGGATTGTAGCTTGAACAGAAATCCGGATGGAATAATGCAGTATTGGTTTTGCCTGAAAGGAACCAAATCGTTTGCAATCTGAATAATAGCTTCACCTTTGGTGCAGTAAATCAGTAAGTGGTCTTCCAGTTTGGCCTGATCTGACCACAAAGTGTCGCGCTTAATTAAAACTTCGGCCAACTCACTTAAATATAAATCTTTGGTGAGCGGGTTGCTTTGCTGCTCACTGATCAGATAAGGTGGAAGTTTGAAAAAGCGCTTCTTTAAAATCATCTCTGCTAAATTTAAAGTTTGTCAGAGCCAGTTGGATTCTTCGCTTCACTTCGTTGCGCTAAGAATGACAATCATTTTTGTTTTTGTAAAGGGACAGGCTGGCGGCTTTGCCGCCAGCCTGTCCCTTTACAACTTTATAACAAAACGGTTGAAGCTGTCATTCAGAGCGAAGCGAAGAATCTTAAGGCTTTAACTGGTCGTTATTGTTTTTTCCTTTCAAAAAAAGTTATATTTTCCATCTTTATCAAAGAAAATACTATTTTTTTCATCTTTAATCTCGCCTACTTTTGAAGTACAAAAAATCAAAAAACCTGAATTATGGAAGATTTGTTAACGAAACTGGCAGAATGTGTTGAGTTTGGTAAAATAAATATAGCGTCGCCTTATCCACCGCAAATGAAAGGGCAGGAGGGCGCCGACGAAATCACCCGAAAAGCGTTGGATCAAGGTGTGCATCCTCAGGATATACTCTCGAAGGGATTGATGCCAGGGATGGAACGCATTGGTGTGAAATTTCGCGAGAACAAAGTATTTGTTCCGCAGGTACTGATGTCGGCTAAAGCCATGAGCACGGCCATGATTCATCTGAAACCACACTTTTTATCGGGTGCCGCGAAGCAAAAAGGTACATTTATTATTGGTACAGTTCAGGGCGATTTGCACGACATTGGCAAAAACCTGGTGAGCATGATGGTTGAAGGCAACGGCTATAAAGTGGTTGACCTTGGTACCGATGTGGCCTCTGATAAATTTATTGCAGCAATTAAAGAGCATCCGGGCGCGTTTGTTGGCCTGTCGGCGCTTCTGACAACCACAATGGCTAGCATGGAGAAAATTACCAAAGACATCAAGGCGGCGCTTCCTGATACCGTTGTTACCATTGGCGGTGCGCCTGTAAATAACGACTTCTGCCAAAAAATTGGCGCCGATTGCTACTCGCCCGATCCTCAGGGAATCGTTGAATTTTTAAATTCCAAAGTTGCCTAAAGACGTATAAAATGCATGGACTTTCATTGATAAAAAAGGCGTTTGCTCTTGAACCCGTTGAGCGTACGCCCTGGGTTCCTTTTGTTGGTGTTCATGGTGGGTATCTGATAGGGTTATCGGCAGATGAATACCTAAAATCGGCAGAAAATATGATTGCAGGTTTGACCAAAGCCATTGAATTGTATAAACCTGACGGAATTCCGGTGAGTTTCGATTTGCAGTTGGAAGCCGAAATTTTGGGTTGTCGGCTGAATTGGGCCAAGGAAAATCCACCGGCTGTAGTTTCGCATCCGTTATCGGAAGGTGTTGCATTAGCCGATTTAAAAATACCCGAAGCCATTCAGGGGCGCATTCCGTTAGTTCTGGAAACAACCCGTTCATTAAGGACCAGCTATCCTGAAATTGCCTTGTATGGACTAATTACAGGGCCTTTTACACTGGCTTTACACTTGCTCGGAACCGACATTTTTATGAAAATGTTTGAAGATCCGGATCAGGTGATGGAAATTATGGAATTTTGTACTACTGTTGCCGTCAAGTATTCTGAAATGCTGATTGATGCCGGTTGTGATGTAATTGCGGTTGTTGACCCGATGACGAGCCAGATCGATCCTTTGTCGTTTGAAATGTTTGTGACACCTTATGCGACGCGCATCTTTGAATATGTCAGGAGCAAACATAAACTGAGTTCGTTCTTTGTTTGCGGTCACGCACAGCAGAATATTGAAGCCATGTGCGACTGCCGACCGGATAATATTTCAATCGATGAAAACATCCCGCTCGATTACGTGAAGGAAATCGCGTTGCAGAAGAAAATCAGTTTTGGAGGCAACCTGAAGCTTACCGTCGTATTGTTGATGGGCGATGAAGAAGATGCCAAACAAGATGCTCTTGCGTGCCTCGATTTGGGCGGAAACGTCGGATTTATTCTGGCGCCGGGATGCGATCTTCCGATGAAAACGCCGGTGGAAAACATCAAGGCGGTTTCAGAGTTGGTGTTCGACCAGTATTTGCGCGATGTTGCCCGAAAAATTGAAAGCAAGGAAAGTAAGCTTGATGTTCTGAACATGAAAGATTATGGGCAGTCGGATAAAGTGATCGTCGATATTATCACACTCGATTCAGAATCGTGCGCCCCCTGCCAGTATATGGTTGAAGCAGTAAAGCGCGTTGCCCCGCAGTTTGAAGGCGTAGTTGAATGGCGCGAACATCCGATCAAAAAAATGGAGTCGGTATCGTTCATGTCGTCGTTGATGGTAAAAAATATCCCGACTATATGCATCGATGGAAAGATTGTATTCGTATCGAAAATTCCGCCGCAAAGCCAGATCATCGAAGCCATTCAGAAGCGCATTAACGAAAAAATGAAGCTTCGGATTAAATCAAAACGGAGTGAAATTCTGATCTTTGGCGAGTCGGAAAAAGAGTGCGCCGAATCGCTCAAACGTGTAAAGCGTGCTATCACCGAACTGGGAAAAGAAATCAAGGTTAAAGTAATTGCCGATAAAGCAATTATGAATTCATACGGAATAAAGAAAGGCCCGGCAATTATAACAGTTAATTATAAGCTGAAATCGGAAGCCTCGGTACCTTCGTTAGATGTAATTAAGGAATGGATTAAAGAAATTTAAGTTCGAAGTGCCTTGAGTTGGGAGTGCCTAAAGTTGAACAAACGAAAGGAACTACAGATACAAAAGAAACAATAGAAACTAATAAAAGAATCATGAGCAAAATAATCGACGAAATAAAATTAGGCAGAGTGCTGGTTTCGGATGGCGCGTGGGGAACTTTCCTTCAGCAGAAAGGATTACAGCCCGGCGAATGTCCCGAAGAGTGGAATTTGTTGCGCCCAAACGATGTGCAAGCGATTGCGCAAAGCTACATCGATGCCGGGGCCGATATGGTGGAAACCAACAGCTTTGGCGGAAATTATTTCAAGCTGAAAAATTACGGACTTGAAGCCCAGGTTTTCGAAATCAACAAAACAGCCGCTGAATTAAGCCGAAAAGCTGCCGGACCAGACAGGTATGTTTTAGGTTCGGTTGGACCAACCGGGAAGTTGCTCATGATGGAAGAAGTGACCGAAGACGAATTGTACAACGCATTTAAACAACAATCAATTGCTCTTGAGGCTGGAGGTTCGGATGCAATCGTTATTGAAACCATGACCGATCTCGACGAAGCCCGGATTGCCGTTAAGGCAGTCAAAGAGAATACTGCCTGCGCGGTTTTCTGCACCATGACTTTCGACAAAACGTTAACCGGCGAGTACCGCACCATGATGGGTATTTCTCCTACTGAAATGGTCGATGTTTTGGTTGATGCCGGAGCCGATGTGATTGGTGCCAATTGCGGAAACGGTATTGCCAACATGATTGAAATTGTGAAGGAAATCAGGCAGGTAAATGCTTCGGTTCCGGTACTGATCCATGCCAATGCCGGGATGCCGCACTATTGCGATGGTGAGACAACATTTCCCGAATCGCCTGCTGACATGGCCGGAAGGGTGAAAGAAATTGTGGATGCCGGAGCCAACATCATTGGTGGTTGCTGTGGCACTACTCCCGATCACATTTGTCAGGTACACCGCGTGGTGAAAAGCTTATAGGAGTTTCAAATTCCAAGTTTCAGGTTTCAAGTTCCCGAAACAATAAGAACTACAGAAACGATAGTAACAACAGAAACTTTTTTAAATTCATTCGATGACAATACCTTTGCAGTTGGTTGCCGGTTTTTTAGGAAGCGGCAAAACAACTTTCCTGAAAAATTATCTGGCAACTTTCGCCGGACAAAGGAAGATTGGCGTGATCCAGAATGAATTTTCAGACTCGAATATTGACGGGCAGGAGCTTCGCCAATCTTCATTGGGATTTGAGTTGCTTGAAGTAAACAATGGCTCGGTTTTCTGCGTGTGTTTGCTCGGTAGTTTCGTGGAGTCACTTGCTGCATTTGTCGATCAGCATCAGCCCGACGAGCTGATTATGGAAGCATCAGGCCTGTCTGATCCGTTGAGCGTCGGTCAGATCTTTCAATCGTCAGCGCTCAAAAATAAGGTCTATCTCGATCGTGTATGGTGCATGGTTGATGCGCGAAATTTCGGTAAAATGGCAGGCCTTCAAACCCGTGTTGTGCATCAAATTCGTATTGCCGATTCCATAATTATAAACAAAACCGATTTAGCTGAGAATAGCATGAATGATGTTATTTCGCAGGTAAAAAAACTCAATCCGGTTGCCGGGATTTTGCCGACTACGTTTGCAAATGTTGATTTCACGGCAGGCAAAAAAGTGATGAAGTTTTTTTCGGCGAATGAACAGGCAGAAAACGGACGTCCAAATCTGGAGTCAGTGGTGATAAAAACCAGCAAATTAATATCTTCTGAAAATTTGGAATGCTTTCTGAAAACCTGTATTTCTGGCTGCATCAGGAGCAAAGGGTATATTAATATGCTTTCAGGAGAAAAGCTGTTTTTACAGGGTAGTTTTGACGAATATGCATTCGTGATAGCTGACCATTTCCTGGCACCAACAGAAATAGTTCTGATTGGAAATTTTCAGGAAAAAGAAAATCTTCAGAAAATGTTTGAAAATTTATGTGAACGATGATACACGAAACCTCCTATTTGCTTGAAAATCTGAAGCTCGATTTGGATCATTTGTCGGCCTTGCTGGGCTACCCCGGCGGACTTTTGCCTGAGCCCTTTAACGAATACCTCGATCAGGCAGTTCGCGAAGCGCATACTTTGTGCAACATCAAAGGTGCTTTTGTTTTTAAAAAGGATGTTGAATTTTCAGAAAATCGCAGTTGTATTTTGGTTGAAGGAAGCGAGTTTGGCGTTGGCCGCACGGTAGCCAAAGAGCTGCGAAACTCTACTTCGGTTGCCTTTTTTATTTGTACAGCAGGCGAGGGGATTAGTCGCCGTTCGCAAGAGTTACTTTCAGGCGATGATCCGGTATTAGGCTATGTTTTCGATTTACTGGGTTCGATGATTGTTGAGTCGGCCACCGACGAGCTGCAATCTGAAATTAAAAGGGTGGCGCTTGCTCAGGGGATGGCAATTACCAACCGTTACAGCCCCGGCTACTGCAAATGGAATGTGGCCGACCAGCATAAATTGTTCTCATTTTTTCCTCCGGAATGTTGTGGAATAAGACTTACCGATTCGGCGCTGATGCACCCGATTAAGTCGGTTAGCGGAATTATCGGGGTCGGAGAGCAGGTGCAATATCGCGAGTATATGTGTGCGCTGTGTAATCAGGTCGATTGCATTCACCGAAATCATCACAACATGCTGAAATAAAACGACAAAAGACCCATCTCTGAGTCTTTTGTCTAATATCTATCATCTAAAATCCTCTTACTATATAATCGGGAAAATCTTCCTGTCCGCCAGGTATTCCATAATGGTTTGCGCATTGTGTGCGCGTTCTTCAGGCTTCAAGGTCAAATCGGCTTTTTCAGGAATGCTAAATGGCAAATCGACTCCCGGAATATGCTGAACTTTTCCCTGTTCGTACAGATCGTACAATTCGGGCTTGTTGTTTTTGCAGAATTCGAGCGAAGCATCCATGTAAACCAGTGTAAACCGATCTTCTCCAATGATTTGAACTACCTGTTGGCGAATATTCTCATCAGGCGAAATGAACGAGCATAAGGTAATAATTCCCTGATCGTTCAGTAATTTGCTGATGTGTGCCACACGGCGAAGGTGTTCGGCGCGATCGGCAGGCGAATAATCGAGTTCTTTGGAAAGGCCTGAACGAATGGAGCTTCCGTCGAGCAAAACAACGGTCGCACCCGCGTCGAATAATTCTTTTTCGAGCGTAAAGGCCAGCTCATTTTTTCCTGAACCGTGTAATCCGGTAATCCAGAGGGTTGAACCTTTCTGGTTGTATCTTCTTTGTCTCTGGTCGTCAGAAACGAGGCATTCGCCGCGGTGGATGCGCTGTTTGGTAGCTTCCAGTGTTTTTTCATCCACTATTTTCGAAGGCAAATCTTCGGCATTTAGCTTATCGATGATCATCCCCACGGCCACGGTATTGTTGGTCATCGGGTCTATTAGGATAAACGAACCGGTGGCGCGGTTTTTCTTATACGGATCGAAGAAAATGGCTTTGTTTGTTGTAATCACCACGCGGCCAATTTCGTTCAGCTCGAAATGATTGACGTTCGATTTTTGCAGCGTGTTCACGTCTATTTTATACTGAATTTTATCCAACCTCATGCGGGTGGTATTGTTGGCGTGTTTCAGGAAGAAATTCACGCTGGGATCCATCGGTTTTTCGTCCATCCACACCAACATCGACTCGAAATGACGCTCCACGCGCGGAAGATTATCAGGATAAACAAGCATATCGCCTCGCGAAATGTCGATCTCGTCTTCGAGCGTAATGGTTACCGACTGAGGCGGGAAAGCTTCGTCGAGGTTTCCGTCGTAAGTAATGATTTCCTTTATTTTCGAGGTTTTGCGCGATGGCAGCACCATAATTTCTTCGCCTTTACGAACAATTCCTGAAGCTATCTTGGCCGAAAATCCGCGGAAATCGAGGTCGGGACGAAGCACGTATTGAACAGGGAAACGCATATCGTCGAAGTTGCGGTCGCTGCTGATGTGTACCGATTCGAGGAATTCGAGCATGCTTGGTCCGTGATACCAGGGCATCAGGGTAGTTGGTTCCACCACGTTTTCGCCTTTGAGCGCCGATAGCGGGATGAAGTTGACATCCGGCACATCCAATTGAGTCACAAATGCTTTATAATCAGCACAAATATCTTTGAATACTTTTTGGTCGTAGTTCACCAAATCCATCTTGTTCACGGCCAAAACCACGTGTTTAATCCCCAGCAGCGACACCAAAAATGTATGGCGACGGGTTTGGGTGATCACGCCTTTGGTCGCATCAATCAGGATGATGGCCAGATTGGCAGTTGAAGCCCCGGTAACCATATTGCGGGTGTATTGCGTGTGCCCGGGCGTATCGGCAATAATGAATTTGCGTTTGTTGGTCGAGAAATAGCGGTAGGCCACGTCAATGGTGATTCCCTGTTCGCGTTCGGCTTTCAGCCCATCGAGCAACAAAGCGTAATCAATTTCTTCGCCGGCATGGCCTACGCGTTTACTGTCGCGTTCCAATGCCGAAAGTTGATCCTCGTATATTTTTTTGCTGTCGAACAGCAAACGGCCAATCAATGTCGATTTTCCGTCGTCAACCGATCCGGCAGTCAGCAATCTTAGCAAATCTTTTTTCTCGTCCTGATCGAGGTATGCGTTGATATCAATAGTTGGTGTTGTCATAAAGAACTGTTGTCTTTGTTGTAATTGTTGTAATAGTTGTCTTTGTTGTCAGGTTTTCCAATTGGTTTCGACGTAAGTAATAAAGTTTGAGATTTTAACTCCTAATTTATTTAGTTCCTCAATTATTCCCTGCCAACCGGTTTCAGGATGAACTGCATTTAAGAATTCAGCCTGAGATGTTGATTCCAATAATGAGGCATGACTATAAACCAGAAACTTTATAAAATCAGCTTTGTACTTTCTCCTGCCATAGCCTTCAACAATATTGTCTTTTATCGATTGACTCGAACGTCTGATCTGGCCACCTGTTTCAAATTTGTCGGGATTGGGAAGTTTAATCGTCATAAAATATACTCGTACGGCTAAATCAAAAGCCAGTGTATATATTTCAAGATCCTTATAACTTTTCATTTCGCTTTGTTTTTGAGTGGTAAACTACTTTTCAGTGCTTTTAACAATCACAACAATGACAACTATGACAACCAGAACAACGTTTAAAAATACCCTTCCCGCTTTTTCTGTTCCATAGAGCCATCCTGGTCGAAGTCGATCACGCGGGTGGTTCGTTCCGAAACGGTTACGGTCATCATTTCCTCCACGATTTTCTCGATGGTATCGGCTTCCGATTCAACAGCACCGGTCAGCGGGTAGCAGCCCAATGTGCGGAAACGAACCATTTTCATTTCTGCTTTTTCGGCCATTTCCTTTGGCATACGGTCGTCGTCAACCATAATCAGATTGCCGTCAACATTCACTACCGGGCGTTCTTTGGCAAAATACAAAGGAACAATCGGGATTTTTTCCAGACGGATGTATTGCCATATATCCAATTCTGTCCAGTTCGAAATGGGGAAGACGCGAATAGACTCGCCTTTGTGAACGCGGGCGTTGTAGATGTCCCACAATTCTGGCCGCTGGTTTTTGGGGTCCCACTGGTGAAATTTATCGCGGAATGAGAAAATGCGCTCTTTGGCGCGCGATTTCTCTTCGTCGCGGCGGGCGCCACCAAAAGCTGCATCGAACTTGTATTTGTTCAAGCCTTCGAGCAAAGCCTGGGTTTTCATTACATCAGTGTGGTATTTGCTTCCGTGCGTGAATGGGCCAACACCAGCTTCGTATGCCGCTTTGTTGTAATGAACAATCAGGTTCCAACCGTTTTCTCGGGCATAATTGTCGCGGAATTCAACCATTTCGCGGAATTTCCATTTCGAGTCGATGTGCATCAACGGGAACGGCACTTTTCCAGGGTAAAAAGCTTTTTCGGCCAGGCGAACCATTACCGACGAATCTTTTCCGATGGAATAAAGCATAACCGGATTTTCGAACTCTGCAGCCACTTCGCGGATGATGTGAATGGCTTCGGCCTCAAGCTCTTTCAGGTGCGAAAGACTATATTCTGTCATATTTTGATATTACAATTTGAGTGCGCCAAAATAATACTTTTGACTCTTTTATTGCTCGGTATTAATACTGAATAGCGAAAAATAACGCCGAATTAATTTTGATAATTGATATTCCGGCAGTTTATCAGAAAGCGACGAAATCGGGATTGGCCAAATTTTCCTTGTTGTAAACCAGTTCGGTTTTTAAGTCGTGCAGGAAGATATTTTTCCCGCAAGCCTTTAAAACAGCATGTCCGGCGGCAGTATCCCATTCCATAGTTGTGCCTATTTTGGGGTAAATGCTCAGGCTCCCTTCAGCAATTCGGGCAAGTTTTAAGGCGCTGCCAACAGCCTCAATCCGAACGTTTGCGTGTTCATTTTTTAATCGGGCAATGTATTGCTCTGTTTGCGGGTTTTTGTGCGAACGGCTGGTGGCAACAACATATTCGGTGCCGGTGTTTGTTGCCGGAAGTTTTGTGCCGTTTTCCTGCAAAGTTCGAAAAGTACAGGCCATATCGGGTTGAACCAGTTTAAACGCACCTGCATTTTGAACGCCGACATAAATTGTGTGGGTTACCGGAACATACACAACGCCTGCCAATGGCTCGTTTCCGCCGATTAATGCGATGTTTACAGTAAACTCATCGTTCCGCTTAATGAATTCTTTGGTGCCGTCGAGTGGATCGACCAGCCAGAAAAATTCCCATTTTTTTCGCTCCTGAAAGCTGGCGTGAATACCTTCTTCGCTTAAAATCGGTAATTTAGTTTTCTGTAATATTTCCTGAATCCTTTTGTGCGCATTTTTGTCGGCTTTGGTAACCGGGGTGAAATCTTCTTTGGAAACAACTTCAAAATCTTCAGTATGATAAACTTTTAAAATCTCATCGCCTGCAACAATAGCTGCATGTATTGCTGTGTTAATTAGTGTTTCCGAATTCATAACAAGATAACGTATTTAGAAAAAGAAAGATTTATTCGTTTGCTATTGCTGTTACATCATTTGCAGAAATTTCAACAAGTGCCGAATGACCAATGTTTTCGAGTTCAATAGCTATTTTATTTTTCCCGTTGCGTTTAATTAATTTACCCCGGAGTCCTATCATTGGACCAGCAATAACTTCAATCAGTTGACCAGGTTCGAGTTTTTCCCTGGTTATTTCAATATCAATATTTTTTTGTTTGAGTAGTAGTTTCAGGTATTCAATTTGCTTTTCAGGAATTACGGCTGCTTTCCCTTCGAATCGAACATACGTTACTACGTGGTTTGATGCCTGCAATGCCAGGTCGTATTCTTTACGACTGACTTTTACAAACAGATAACCAGAAATCAACGGCATTTCAACCCATTTTTTTCGGTCGCTCCATTGCCTTAGTTTTCGCTGAAGTGGTAAAAAAACCTCAATTTCTTTAAACTGCAAATCATTAAACGCCTTCTTTTCGGCTCTCGACTTTATGTACAAAGCATGCCAGAAATATTGATTAGCCTGACTTATTTTTTCCATACCTGGTCTCTCACTTCGTAAATGCGTTCAATAATATCTACAACTTTTAATCCTTCCAAAGCATTTGTACTTATCGGTACATTCCCATTTAAAGTATCGACAACATTCTGAATGACAAGATGATGGTTTTGTGCCGAACCTTTATACAGGCCATAGTCGTTTGGCGGGGCGCTGGCTTCCAATTCGGGCATTTGGTAATCCTGAATATTGCAATAAACCACTTCATTCATGTATTGCCCGGCAACTTTAATGGTTCCTTTTTCGCCAATAATTGTGAGGCTGCTTTCCAGATTTTCGGCATAAATAGCTGTCGAATAGTTTAGGGTGCCAATGCCTTCGTTTACGAATTCGAAGTTTACGATTCCCGAGTCCTCAAAGTCGGTAAGTTGTTGATGATTAAAATCTTTGAATTGTCCGGCAATGTTCTTAATATCGCCAAACAGCCAATACATGATGTCGATAAAATGCGAGAATTGGGTGAAAAGTGTTCCGCCATCGAGCTGGGCATCGCCGTGCCAGTTTTTGCGGGTATAGTAACGATTATCGCGGTTCCAGTAACAATTTATTTGCACATGATAGAGCTTTCCTAAAAGTTTCTGATCCAACACTTTTTTCAGCCAAACAGAAGGAGGAGAATAGCGGTTTTGCATAACGCAGAACACATTTCTATGTCGTTCAAGCGACTTAAAAACGATTTTTTCAGCATCTGCTTTGGTTAATGCAATTGGTTTTTCAATAACCACATGTAAGCCTTTTTCGAGCGCTTTCAACGCCATTTCAGCATGAAGCCCGTTGGGTGTGCAAACATTCAGCACTTCCAGATCGGGTGTTTTTTCAAGCATTTCGTCGAGCGAATGGTAAAACGGCACCTGTGTGTGTGGTATTTTACAAACTTCGGGCGAAAGTATGTCGCAAACTGCAACCAACTCTGCCTGAGCATTCCTGCTAATCATTTCGGCGTGGCGTTTACCGATGTGTCCTTGTCCGACAACGGCAAACCGTATTTTCTTTTCAGTTGACATAGATAATACTATTCGATAATTTTAGAAACGCTACCATTCAGAAGTTTATATTTTTCTTTACTCTCAGGGCAGATAGCAATCCCTTCAGCATTAAATTTAAGTTTATGTCCGTATTCGCTCATCCATCCCGATTGGCGGGCCGGATTTCCAATTACCAAAGCGTAGTCGGGAATATTTTTGGTAACCACAGCGCCTGCTCCAATAAAAGCATATCGTCCAATGGTTATACCACACACAATTGTTGCATTAGCGCCAATTGTTGCTCCTTTTTGCACTAATGTAGTTTTAAATTCGTTGCGGCGAACGATAGCGCTGCGTGGGTTTATCACATTGGTAAAAACGGCTGATGGTCCGAGAAATACATCGTCTTCACAAACAACACCGGTATAAACTGAAACATTGTTCTGAATTTTGACTCCATTTCCAATTTTTACTTCAGGAGAAATAACCACATTTTGACCAATGGAGCAGTTATTGCCGATTGTGCTGTTGGACATGATATGGGTAAAATGCCAGATTTTTGTGCCTTCACCAATCTGGCATCCGACATCGACTATGGCGGTTTCGTGTGCGAAAAAGTGTGTTTCCATTAACTGAAAAATTCGCGAATAGCAGAAGTAATGTAGTTGAGTTGTTCTTCTGTCAGTTCGGTATGCATGGGCAAAGATAACACTTGTTCCGAAAGTTTTTCAGAAACCGGGAAATCGCCCTTTTTATAGCCCAGATACTGATAGGCTTCCTGAAGGTGAAGTGGCATCGGATAATAAATCATACTGGGAATGCCTTTTGATGCCAGAAATTTCTGAAGTTCATCCCTGTTTTTCAGTACTTTAATGGTATATTGATGAAAAGTATGAGTGCTGTAAGGAGCTCTGGCGGGAATAATTAATTCTGGAATGTTACAAAGGTTTTGGTCATAAAAATTGGCTGCTGATTGGCGTGCTGCAATATAGGAATCGAGGTATTTCAGTTTTACATTCAGAATAGCTGCCTGCAAAGCGTCGAGCCTCGAATTTAGCCCAATCTGTTGATAATAATAGCGTTTACTCATTCCATGGTTTGCAATTGACCTCATGTTTTGTGCCAGTTGGTGATTGCTGGTATAAATAGCGCCGCCATCACCAAAGGCGCCAAGATTCTTTGTCGGGAAAAAAGAGTTACAGGCTATGTTGCCTAAAGTTCCTGCTTTAGCTGCCATACCATTACTGAAAATATATTCGGTTCCCAAGGCTTGACAGGTATCTTCAATAATAACTAAATTGTTGTCATCGGCAATTTTCAAAAGGGGTTCCATTTCGGCACATTGGCCGTAAAGGTGAACCGGAACGATGACCTTTGTTAAATGAGTAATATGCTGATCAACTTTTTCAGGTACAATTGTAAAAATGTTTGGATCAACGTCTACTAAAACCGGTTTTAGTTTCATTAATGCCAATACTTCGAGTGTTGAAACGAAAGTGAAAGGTGTTGTTATTACCTCGTGGCCTTTTTTGAGGTCGGAAGCCATTAATGCAATTTGCAAAGCATCAGTTCCGTTTCCGCAAGAAATCACGTGATTAACTTCAAGGTAGCTTTTCAGGTTTTCCTCAAATTCGCTGACTTTTCCTCCTTTTACAAAAACAGACGATTGAATAACTTCCTGCATTTCGGTATCAATTTCTTCCTTTATTTTCAAGTACTGATTGTACAAATCGACCATTTGAATATTCATAGCAGTGAGTTTAATGTATAACTTGAAAAACAGCATTACTTATATAAAGTTACTAAGAATTTCTGAAAAGATATTTGCTTTTTACAGAATTGATAGTCATTTTGATTTCGGATTCTTAGCGATTGCGAATTTATAAATTGTTTGAATTTCGGGTTAACTTCTTTGATAATTAGTGTTGTTAGGTCGAAATAATGCATTAATAAATTGATTTTTAGTTGTTTATCTGAAATTTGAATAAAAATTGAATTTGGTATTGTTTTTTTAGGTTGTGAGATCTATATTTGCATCCGCTTTTGAAAAACAAAGGCGTAACAATAAGGATGACTCAGTAGCTCAGCAGGTAGAGCACATCCCTTTTAAGGATGGGGTCCTGGGTTCGAATCCCAGCTGGGTCACGGAAAATTAAATCAAAACGAACTAAAAGCCTTCAAGTTGAATGATTTGAAGGCTTTTTTATGTTCGCCCGGCATGGGCGATAACTTTAGAGTGGAAGAGCCAAACAAGATTTATAGGGAAAAAATGCTTGATGAAATACTAAGCCGAACCAATATGATAGCGGCCTACGAACGAGTGGTCTCGAACAAAGGTGCAGCAGGGGTGGATAAGATGGGCGTAGAAGCGCTGCTTGGCCATCTGCAATGTCATTGGGTAACCATCAAACAAGAACTGGTTGCAGGTACTTATATTCCTCAAGCTGTGAGGAAGGTTGAAATCCCCAAACCTGGTGGCGACAAGCGCATGCTGGGTATCCCAACAGTCACCGACCGTCTGATTCAACAAGCCATCGCCCAAGAGCAAACGAGCAGCCGACCGCACCCTTGCCAGCGTTACTACTTATTTGGAGGAAATCCTTTTACTCAAGGTCAACAAAGAAAAGAGTAAAGTGAGCCGTCCGATTAAAAGTACCCTGTTAGGTTTTAGCTTCGGTAAAGTCAAAGGGTAATGGGAGCCATTGCTATCATCCAGAACCAAAATGACTTTTTATCAGGCGAAATTTCGTTTTTTCAGCAATTTCTTTCCTTAATTTATGCACGAGGTAGCTATAGTGAACCATGTTTTCGAGGATTTCGAAAGTCATTCCGGTTGCCCGTTTAAGCGCTTCGTGGGTTTGTTTTTCCTTTTCTGGAAAATGTTTCCAGGCTTCAAGTATCTCGGTGTAAATTCCGAATGAAGTAATGCACAAGCAAACAAAGTTTTCGTACTCGGCTTCAGTCATAAGGGTAAACTGGCGGGCAATCACGGTCATGGTTGTTTTCATCGGGACAGTTCCTGAATGATAAACAATTTCGGTACAGGTCGTTTGCCGGGCATCGTCGTAAATATTTTTGCCAAGCCCCTGTCCAACGGTATTCAGGAACAAATCTTCGGCTGCCGGAAAAATTCTGCCGGATGCAACTGCGGGCAAAATAATAATGATCGTCGGCTATCTCTTTCTGATAGGCTTCCCAAATGGAATTTTTACCACTTTTCTATTCCTCTTTTTCCAAAATCCGCACAGTTTCCAGCATTCCAAACGAAATCAGGTTATACATATCCGTCCATGTTTTTAGTGTAGTGGTGGTTTTGCGCAGGTCGTACCAGTTGTCGTCGCCATTGGCATCAGGGAAACCACCCGCTCCGGTAAAACTATTTGGCCCAACTTTAATCAGCTCGCCATGAACGTTGTGGTGCGGTCCCAGCAAGTTTCGCAATGAGTTTACCATCGTGATTTTCACTTCGTTTTTGCCCGTTTTCAGTGCCATCGTAATATCCGTTTTAAAAGGAGCCCAGCACAAAGTATCCAGAACTTTTCCGTTAAGCTCAACAATAGAAACTACGGCTTCGCAGTTGGGCAATTCGAGTAGGTAGCGGCTGTCTTTTTTCAGTGTTGGCATTTCGAAGATTTGTTTCATTTCAAATGCCCCGGCATAAAACGGGTAACCAGATGTGCTAACATCGCCGGTAAAATGAGTTTGCTCTGCACAAATGGAGAACGATTGTACCTGGTGTACCGGTCGCGGCTTGAAGGTTCCGGCGGCATTGCGTTGGCTGTTGTTCATTTCTGCAATGTTGTGGCAGGTAACCCCAAAATCGCCTGTCAGATAGATGCTTTCAATCTCCGATCCATATCGTTCGGCGGCTATAACGCTGGTTTTTACTGCCGGTTTAAAATCGAGTTCCAGTTCGATGGTATTGTTCCCCTTTTGAAGGAGTGCAGTTATATCGGAAGTTTTAAACTGGTGATCGACATAACAACCCTCGGTTTTAAATGGAAGCAACTGCGAGTTGATACGCACTTTGCTATACATGGCCGGTTGTTCCAAAACCAGTTTGCAATTGACTGGAACTTGTTCAATTTGAACCGGATAGTGCAATAGAAGCTTTCCCTTGAAACCATTGTCGTTCAGTCGGTTTAAAATTCCGATCACAGGTTCGGAATCGCTGAAGGTTTTCCCTCCATCGGTTGAGTAGCCTGCAAAATCGAGCGTTAGGGCGTTGGGCGATAATCGTTTTCCCTGCCAGTCATTTTTCAGGCTAAGAAGTAGTTTCTCAGGTTTATTTATCAGGTATTCGCCCGATATTTTTGCTGTTCTATTTAGTTTTTTTGATGTAATCCAAAGCATCTCTGAGGCTTCCATTTCAATTTCAAATTGTCCCGATGGGTTGGCTTTCTGCTTGTAGCATTTTCCTTTGGTCGGATTCCAAAGAACGGCATCCTTGCCCAGGGCAAAACTACTCAATGCAATTATCGATGGTGAAGTGTGCGATGTATTGAAAAGTAACAAAAGGTTTCCATCGGTGGTGGTGGCTCGCAACTGCGTCCATACTTTGGAAGCATCTGGGCCGGAAATGTTCACATTTGGGCTTATCCGGGCTTTCAACGCATCAGCCAGTTGCTTTTCATCAGTTCTGATGCTTCCCTTTTTTAATTCTTCCAACAGTGGATTTCCTGCTTTACCATCCACATATTCAGGAAAACGACCGGTGCTAAAAATAGAACCTCCGGTTTGATGCAGTTTGATCAATAATTGTAGTGTTGTTTCGCGAATGGAAATCATATCTGGCAAAATAACGTTGGAATAGTGCATAGAGCCAACCATCAGACTCTTTGTAGCCATTTGTCCCTTTTCGGCAATGATTTGTTCGTCGCCCAAATCGTAGTCGTAATGATTGGCCTGCAAAACCTCCATCACATCTTGAACGCCATCGGTAAAATCTTTGTCGTTTTTGCCTTTAATGTATTCGCTTTCCAGTGGGTTTATAACCAGAATTTCAGGAGCATATTTACCAATAGTAGCCGCGTAAGCAATACGTCCCATGTAGTCCTCAATTTTTTTGTTATATGCCCAGTAAGGTTGCTGATACGAAAAGGTAGGCGGGTAATCGCGTTTACGCAGGCCTTTCATGCTGTACAATGTGAGGTGAGGGCAAAAATGGTTGATTCCGAGAATGGCGTGCCATCCGGCCAGCCACATGCGGTCTTCAAAATTCATGTTTTGTCCGCTGATGCCAAACAATTCCGACAAACGGCGCGGCGTGTCGTATTGATTAGCCACACTGCTCACACTGCGGGCGGTAAGCAGGCGGTCGGTAAAGCCAAGTCCCAGCAGGTCCATTCCAGGCTGTTGCATCCAGCGGTAGTGCATCATGGAGTTACCAATGCGGTCGCGCACTTTCTCCAGATCGTCCTCGCCCAAATAGTGCCCGGTGAATTTAATGCCACTCTTTTCGCAGTATTCCGAAATCTGGCGCGCAAAACTTTCGTCGAACTGTTGGGCTACTGCACGATAGTACTGCAACCTGACTTCGCGCCAGTTGTCTTTTTCTTCAAACAGAAGGTTTACTTTGTCCAGCAAATCGTAGGCGTATTTTTCTTTAAATCGTTTAGCCACCCAGGGCGAGTAGGAGAGCGCGCCTTCGTTGGGCGTGTTTTTGTCGAAATACCGGGCGTGAATGTGAGGTTCGTCGGCAAAAATGGCAAACCGGTAATCTTTGATCTGGCTGAGATACTTTTCGATATAAGGCTTATAGGAAACCTCCAGAAATTTGGACACCATTTCAGGATTAAATAAATCGACGTAACATGCGCCGTTAAAAAGCGGATTGCCCATAGGTGCAGTGTGCTGTATGTATTTGTATGCTCCGTCTTCTTTCAAAACAATTGTTCCTGCTGGCAATGGTGTCTCTTTTTTAAGCCTGACCAGCGATTTGGCCCGGTAATCTTCACTCATGCGTGGAATAATTCCTCCTGCAAAGCCACTCGGCCATTTGTCTTCGTCGTAAAACATGATTTGCAAACCAACTTCCCTTGCAGCTTTAACAGCAGCATCCATCATTGTCCACCAGTCTTTGCCCAGAAATTCGGTAATTAGCCCGTCGCGGCTATGCATATAAAACCCGCCCAGGCCTGCCGCTTTAAAATCATGAATCTGCTGACTGATTTCCCTGGCATCCATCGAATCGTTGATTGAATAAAATGGGAAGGAGCGGAATTCTGAAGGTGGATTGATAAATTTCTGGTAGCTAATCGTTTTTTCGAAATCTCCTTTTATCGGTTGGGACTGAATGCGATTGGTTAAAAAAACCGAAAATACCAGAATAAAAGTTTTGGTATATGCTGAAAAGTTCATTCTGCTCATTTTGTGTTTGTTAGGTCAAAATTTAGAAAATTTCCAGTTCAGGAAGTGTAGAAATTTCTGTTTATAAACATTTTTCATAGCAATATTAAAATAAATTCTTCTTTTTTCTATGAAAACGTTTACATTTGTCGAGAAAAAAACTATTTTTATTTACTTCGAAGAAACTAAAGAATTAACTGAAACGTTATGGCAAGCATGAATGAAGTTGCAAAAAGAGCAGGTGTTTCTATTGCAACGGTTTCGCGGGTACTAAACAATAGTGATAGTGTGAATGAAGAGACCCGTGCCAAAATTTTAAAGGCCATTAAGGAACTCAAATATCAGCCCAGCAGGGTTGCCAAACGTTTGAGATCAAAAAGTGTTTCAAGTAACTTGCTTGGTGTATTAATTCCTGATATTCAAAACCCTTTTTATGTCGATGTGCTTCGGGGAATTGAAGACGTAGCCTACAAAAATAATTACGCTATTATTATGTGCAACTACGGACAGGACGAGAAGAAAGAAATTCTGTACCTTGATATTTTAAAATCGGAATCAATTGATGGATTGGTTGCTGCACCGGTAAACGAGAACGATTTCAGGCTAAAAGATATTATTAAAAATGGTTTGCCTGTTGTTTGTGTCGACCGCGGTTTAACCGGAATTGATGTTGATATAGTTTGGGTAAATAATGAAGAAAGTTCGTATAATGCAGTTAGCTATTTAGTTAAACTGGGTTATAAGCGTATTGCCTATATTTCAGGTTTATCTTCTATTCCTTCGAGTAGAATGCGCGAAGCCGGTTATCGCCGGGCATTGGAAAACAGTAAAATGCTTGTTCCTGAACTTATAAAATATGGTAATTCATCGTACGAGAGTGGTTTAACTCTTTGTGCCGAATTACTGAACATGAAGAATCCGCCGGACGCAATTTTTACAGGCAACAACCTGATTACGCTTGGGGCGCTTGAAACCATTCACAAATTGAAAAAGGAAATACCTAAAGATGTTGCGGTGATTGGTTTTGATGATATGTTTTGGTCTAGTTCACTGAATCCGCCGCTAACTGCTGTGCGTCAGCCTGCTTATGAAATTGGGAAACGAGCTGGTGAACTGCTTATTCAAAGAATAAATGATCCCCAAAGACCGTGTATTCAAATGACATTGAATGCAGAATTGATGATTCGTAGTTCATGTTAATCATTTAACCTTTTGAGTACTGAATATTGATACAGGAATACGAATGTTGAAAAATGTAAACGATTTCAAAAAAAAGAAATATAAAAATTGATGCAAAGTATTGTTATTCATAATCCGGCAAAATTGGTATTTGGACCTGGCAGTTTTGATCGGTTTGTCGATGATTTGAAGGTTTCAGGAAAGAGGCGTCTGTTTGTTCTTACGGTTCCTTTTCTGACAGCAAAAATCAATGACAAACTTGAACCTCTATATGAATTGGGTATTGACTTTAAAATAAACGATTCGCTGGACTCGGAACCTACAGTATCGCATTTCTACAGTATAATGGAAGAAGTGGTTACTTTTTTGCCTGATATGGTGGTTGGAATTGGAGGTGGAAGTGTTCTTGATTTATCAAAACTTTTAGCTGCACTATTTAATAACGACCAGAAATTGAATGAAGTTTTTGGTATAGGACTGCTGAAAAACAGAACTCTGTTTCTGACTTGTATACCAACTACTTCAGGAACCGGGAGTGAAGTCTCGCCAAATGCAATTTTACTTGATGAAACCGATGGTACGAAAAAGGGGATCATTAGTCAATGTCTGGTGCCGGATGTCGCATATATTGACCCTTTACTGACGATGGGAATGCCTGCATCAATTACAGCCTCGACTGGTATTGACGCTCTGGCCCATTGTTTGGAAGCTTATACCAATAAATATGCACATCAGTTAATTGACTTATATGCGTTGGAAGGAGTAAAATTAATCAGCAGGAATTTGGTGAGTGCCTGTGAAAATGATTTGAAGGCCAGAATATTGGTTTCTTTAGGTAGTTTATATGGTGGAATGTGCCTTGGGCCGGTTAATACAACGGCAGTTCATGCACTTTCATATCCTTTAGGGAGCCAGTTTAAAATTGCACATGGCTTAGCTAACGCTATTTTATTACCCGATGTTATGGAATTTAATTTGATCGCTTCGCCTGAACGTTTTGCCCGGGTGGCTCTGGCTTTAGGCGCCGAACAAAAGTTAAATTCAATCGATACTGCACAAGAGGGCGTTGCTTTGGTACGTAAACTTATGAACGATTGCGGTTTATCAGCAAAAATGTCAGATATAGGTATTCCTGAATCTGCTATTCCTGAGATGGCGAAATCGGCATTAACGGTGCAGCGTTTGTTAAAGAACAACATTCGTGAAGTTACGCTTGAAGATGCAATGAATATATATCAAAAAGCTTTTTGAAATGAAGACAAAACTTTCATGTAAACAGGTTATTGTGCCTATGGTTAGCCCATTTAATGCTGATAGGTTGATTGACGCTGCGTCAGTTGACCGGCTGTGCTCGGCGTTTATGAAAGCTGGCGTCTCTGTATTTGTTTTGGGAACAACTGGCGAAGGCGATTCCATTGCCCGGCAACAGCGCGAACAACTCTTAAAACTTGTTGTGAAATCGGTTAATGGAAATACGCCGGTATATGCAGGATTGACGGGAAATTCACTTGCCGATTTAATTCTGGATGCCCAAAAATATGCCGATGCGGGCGCTGATTTTTTGGTGGCGAAACTTCCGGCATATTATCCGATGGATGGCAATCAAATGTTTGTGTTCCTTGAGAAACTGGCCGATTCGGTTTCGTTACCATTGTTCATTTACAATATTCCTGCAACTACACATCATTCCATACCACTTGAGGTTGTTGAAAAATTAAGTTATCATCCAAACGTTTATGGATTAAAGGATTCGGAACGAAATATGGATCGGTTGAACGAATCAATAAGGCTTTGGGGCGAACGTGAAGATTTTGATTTTTTGATAGGATGGGCGGCAATGTCGGCTTATGGCTTGCAAAAAGGCGCTGGCGGAATTGTACCGAGTACCGGAAATATTTGTCCTGAAATGTATGTTGAGATGATCGAAGCGGTTCGGTTGGGAAATGAAATTCTGGCAAATGAACTTCAGCGGCGAACAGATCAGATTTCGGCGCTTTATCAAAAAGGCCGCTCGTTGAGCGAATCAATTCCGGCCTTGAAAATATTAATGAAAAAGAAAGGCCTTTGTTCAGGCGAAGTTCTTTCGCCTATGCAAACTATGTCAGAAAATGAGGAGAAAATGTATCTTTCAGAAATTGAAAATGACTGGAATAATTTGATTGGTAAATGATTACTTGCAAAAATAATAAACCTGTATTCGCAATCACTTTAGGCGACCCTGCTGGTATTGGACCTGAAATTGCCGCAAAAGTATTTTGTTTGCCTTTGCTTTTTGAGCAATGTCGCCCGTTGTTGGTTGGTAATGCTTTAATCATGCAAAAGGCATCAGAATTGATTCAGGCGCCTCTGGAAATAAATAGTATTTCGGATATAAAAGATGCTGTTTTTCAATGTGGAACAATCGATGTGTTCGATTTGCCTGTTCCTAATCCTGAATCAATTGAGTATGGTAAAATTTCGGTTGAAGCCGGTGATATAGCCTTTCGTGCAGTTGTTAAAGCAATTGAGCTTGCCATGAATGGAGTGGTCGACGGAACTGTTACCAATCCCATTCATAAAGGAGCAATTAATGCAGCAGGTCATCATTTTTCAGGTCATACCGAAATTTATGCCCATTATACCGGGTCGTCAAAGTATGCCATGTTGCTGGCCGACGAAAAGATTAAAGTTATTCATGTCAGCACGCATGTTTCGTTGCGTAAAGCATGTGATTTGGTAAGAACCGGACGAGTTCTGGAAACCATTCATTTGCTCGATGATGGTTTGAAACAGATTGGAATAGAACAACCTCGCATTGGTGTTGCCGGGTTAAATCCTCATGCCGGTGATGGTGGCTTGTTTGGAGACGAAGAAATATTGGAAATTGTACCTGCGATCGAGTCAGCAAAGGCTGATGGAATTCTGGTAGACGGACCATTTCCTCCGGATACGTTGTTCGCATTGGCAAGTGGGGGCCGATTTGATGGTTGTGTTGCTATGTATCACGATCAGGGTCATATTCCGTTTAAACTGGCTGGCTTTGTCTGGGACGAAGAATCTGGTTCAATGAAAAGTGTTAAGGGTGTGAATATTACATTAGGGTTGCCAATCATCAGGACTTCTGTTGATCATGGAACTGCTTTTGAAATTGCCGGAAAAGGTATTGCAAGCCCCGATGCGCTGCTATGTGCTATCGAATATGCAATTAAGCTCTTCCGCTCTGAAACGAAAAAATAAATATACAATATGATTGCAGTAATAGCTGATGATTTTACCGGTGCGGCTGAAATTGGTGGGGTAGGGCTTAGGTATGGTCTGAAAGTTTTAATTGAAACAGTGGTAAATAAGGTTGAAGGTGTTGATCTGCTCGTTATTGCTACTGATACCCGTTCTCTGAATGCTGACGATGCAGCGCTTGAAGTAGATAAAATTACCAGAGAATTGATGAAGACTGGTGTTGATCTGATTTTTAAAAAAATCGATTCGGTTTTGAGAGGACATGTTGCTGTTGAACTTGAAGCTCAAATGCGTGTGATGTGTAAAAACAAAGCGCTGATTGTTGCCCCTAATCCCTTGGTTGGTCGCACGATAGTTAATGGTCATTATTTCATCGATTCGGTACCGCTGGACAAGACTTCGTTTGCTGAAGATCCAGATTTTCCTGTCTTCTCGTCAAAGGTGACAGACCTGGTCTATTCTGGTTTATTTACTGTTTTATCGGTGCAAGCAACTGATTCGTTGTGTGTTAATGGTTTGCTTATCGCAGATGCTTCAAATACTGGCGATTTGGAACAATGGGTAACAAAAATTGATGATACAATGGTTGTTGCCGGCGGTGCTGCTTTTTTCGATACTTACTTAAGTTCAATGTATCATAAAATTGAAAACTTACCTTCAACCGGGCTGGTTTTTGGCGAAAGTTCCTTGTTTATTTTTGGAAGTAAGTTCCCCAAAAATGATGGTCTGCTCGATCGTTTTTTTCTTAACGGAGTTATTAAACGCAACATGCCTGAAGGAGTATTTTTTAACGATCAGGAATGTAAACGTTTACTTAAAGCGTGGGCGACGACAATTTCAGCTGATTTGTCGAATGGAAGTAGTGTATTGGTAACTATTGATCACCAACCTTCTGATGAAATTGGTTTATCTTTACATTTAAGAGAATGTATTGGTAATATGGTAGCCTTGGTTGCCGAAGAATTTGAGATAAAAGATTTGTTTATTGAAGGAGGTGCAACAACTTCGGTAGTTTTGAATTATTTAAATATAAATACCTTAATTCCTGTAAGTGAGATAGATATGGGGATTATACAGATGAGGTCGCCAGATTATCCGCAATTGATCATTACAACAAAACCGGGTAGTTACCTGTGGCCTGAACATTTTGTATTTAATAAGGAAGTTAAGGTGAATTAATGGATTGAAGATCAATAATTCTTAAACTCTAAACTAACTAAATATGGGTAATGTAATATCACTTCACGTTATTGATTATGTGATTATTATAGTTTCATTTGTAGTATCATTGGCTGTTGGATTGAAATTTGCCCATCGCCAAAAGAATACTACTAATTATTTCCTTGGAGGGCGCAAACTACCAAGTTGGGCTATTGGTATTTCAATTTTAGCTACACTTATCAGCAGTATTACTTTTTTGGCTTATCCGGGTGAAGGTTATTCCTCGAACTGGATTTTATTGGTTCAGGGATTAATGGTTCCTGTTGTACTTTTACTAATTGTGGGTTTTATTGTACCACTCTTTCGTCAAGTAATTAAACTTAGTGCCTATGAGTATTTTGAACAGCGATTTGGCCTTTTCGCCCGGATGTACAGTTCGTTGAGTTTCGCGTTGACTCATTTCGCGAAGATGGGTTCTGTTTTCTTCCTTTTAGCCTTGGCTTTATCAAGAATGACTGGCGTTGATACAGTTTTGCTTGTTTGGAGCGTTGGGGTTGTTGTTATTTTCATCACTCTTTTGGGTGGAATGGAAGCCATTGTATGGTTGGATGTCATTCAGGGGATTTTACTGATTATTGGCGGACTTATTTCATTAATAATCATTCTTTTTACGACAGAAGGCGGACCTGTTGCTGTTTGGAATGTTGCAGTTGAAAACGGGAAAGTAGGATTTGGTCCGTTTGATTGGGATTTTGCGCGATTAACATTTATTGTTATGGTTTTGAATGGAATTTTCTATGCCATTCAAAAATATGGTACCGATCAAACTATTGTGCAACGATATTTAACTGCCAGGACTGACAAGGCAGCTATTAAAGCTACATTAATTGGTGTTTTGTTAAGTGTTCCTGTTTGGGCTATGTTCATGTTTATTGGAACAGCTTTGTTTTCGTATTATAAAATTTCGGGTGACACTGCTGTTGCAGGAATGAATCCCGATTCAGTCTTTCCATATTTTATAATGACTAAATTACCTGTTGGTGTGGTTGGATTGGTAATATCTGGTTTGATTGCAGCGGCTATTTCAACATTAAATGCTGATTTGAACTGTTTGTCAGCTATTTGTGTAGAAGATTATTATTTGCGGTTCAGACCTGATACACCGGAGAAAAAGAAGATGTTGTTAAGTAAGCTGTTTGTTGTTATTGCTGGTTTAGGGACTATATTTATTGCCTTATTTTATGTAAAAGCAGGTTCTGAAGGAGTTTTAGGAACAATCTTCGGGCTTTATGCGATCTTCTCGGGTGGTATTGCCGGCATGTTTTTGCTTGGTATTTTTAGCAGACGGGCTAATATGAAGGGGTTATATTTCGGAATTGCAGCCAGTGTAATTTTTACAGCCTACGCATTATTAACATCACAACAGGTTTTCTGGAATGGAAAAAAACAACTATTACTCGATTTAGGATCGTTGAATTTTGCGCAACACGAATATTTGATCGGTGTTTACAGTCATGTTTTATTGTTTGGAATTGGTTATGTCGCCAGCTTGTTCTTTAAAGATGAAAACGATAACATCAATTTGACCTATTATGGTTATATTCAAATGAAAAAGCAGAAAAATAAAGAATGAGTAAAGTATGTTATACGACATTAATTGAAAGAAAATAAGGTTTAGAAATTATTTGCGATGTATGATAAATTGTGATGTATTTTTAAATTGTTTTTTTGAATACCGCTCCGATAAAGGCTTTATTCTCACATAAACAGTATATGTATACTTCAAGTTCGAATAAAATGTACAAAAAGCTTTTGATGAATACTGATTTCAAAACAGTCTGTTTAAACAAAGATCTTGTAGAATATGAATAAAAATTCTATTTTTGAAATGTAAACGTTACCATAAATTTAAAAGACTTATATAGTTATTGGTTCCGATAATTTTTTTCAAAATAAATGTAAACGATACCATAACTTTAGTCAGTTTGAATTATTAGGGTAATCGTTTGATAATAAACTAGTTAACTAATTAAATAAATGGAGCAATTATTTACTAAATCTAGCAATTAAGTATGAAAAAGAAGATCGAAACGGAGAGTTGTGCATTTTTTGCACTATCTCTGATGCTAAAACATTCGAGGATATTTATATCCATGTTTTTATTTGTTTTTTTGCTGCTGGGTGTAATCTCTCTTTCCTGGGCGCAAGTTGGTGGTACTAAACTAACGGGTGTTGTATCCGACGATACTGGTGTACCTATGCCTGGTGTAACTGTTCTTATCAAAGGTTCGACTCAGGGAACTATTTCTGCCGCTGACGGGAAATTTTCGATTGCAGCTGCTGAAGCAAAGGGAACTTTGGTTTTCTCTTTTATTGGGATGAAGTCAGTTGAGATGCCTTATAATGGAAGTGGAACATTTAATGTTGTGCTTTATTCAACTTCTATAAATCTTGAAGAGGTTGTTGCTGTAGGATACGGAACTCAAAAAATTAAAAATGTTACTGGTTCAATAGCCAGTTTTGATGTTCAGAAAGTTGAAACTATCCCTACGACTAACCTTGCAGATGCTCTTGTTGGTCAGGTCGCTGGTTTATCAGTAACCGCAGCTACTAACCGTCCAGGGTCTAATGATACCAAATTAAAAGTTCGTCAAACGTTTGATTTTACCGGAGGAACAGCAAACGAATATCCTCTTATCATTATTGATGATGTGATGCAGTTGAATCCTCAGAACGGTTTACCTTCAACCGACAGGTTCTTTAGGTTAGACCCCTCTGAAATTGAATCGATGACTGTACTTCGTGACGCAAGTGCAGCTATTTATGGAGCCCGTGCTTCTCAAGGTGCAATTGTTGTAAAAACTAAACGAGGGAAGGAAGGTCCTGTGAAAATCTCTTATTCCGGTAAATTTGAATGGAATGATGCCGTATCACATGAAAAAGTAACAAATGCTTATGAAACCGGTTTGATTGCAAATAGTTACCTGAGAATGGCCGGGACTACTGATGACAAAATGTATTCTGATGCCGAGTTGGAGCAGATGAAATCATTGAATTATAATTGGTTAAATAAAGCATGGAAAGGAGCTGGCGCCATGCAGCATTCTATTAATATGACCGGTGGAAATAATAAAGCTACCTATTATGCCAGTGGTTCATTTTTTACACAGGGTGCCAACTTAGGCTTTAATGATTACAAAAGATATAACTTTCGTGCAGGGAGTGATATTAATCTGACAAATGATTTGAAAATGAGCGCTTCGCTTAGTGTTGCAAATTCACGTCAGGAAAAATCATACAATAAAGTGGCAAGTATTAGTGATGGAAGCTATGGATCTGCTGTAGCTGCCGGAAAAGGTGATGCTGACTATGGATTATTATTACACATGCCACATCATATTCCCTGGAGTACCAATGTTGATGGCGTTGATTATTGGGTCTCGCCGGCACTGGGCCCTCATGCGGTTACCAGTTCATTAAGTAACGTTAATGTAATAGGCACCTGGAACTATTTTGCTCTGCTTGAGAATGGATCAAAAGCATTAAACGACAATTTTGATTATACTGCTGATTTTGCCTTGCAATACAGCATTCCGTTTATTAAAGGTTTAAAGGTTAAGGGAACATACTCATTAAGCCGTCAATCGCTTAATGCAGAGCAAGCTTCGCTGCCATTTAAGCTGGCTTTGGCTGGAAATACGGCAACAGTTAATAACCACCTGTATGGAGATGCTACTACCTGGAATGTTTATACAGTAACCAAAGGTCAAGTTTTGTACGATAAAACTGCTGGCCGGTCTGAACAGATGAATTTCTACCTTAATTATGACCGTAAATTTGGAAAACATTCGGTTTCAGCAATGGGAACCATCGAGCGTACTGAAGGTTTCTATACTTTTTCACGTATAGCCTACGATAATCCTACTTATGGGGTTTATAACGGATCAAGCGCTACAGCCGGGACCCTCTCAACAAATACTTATTACAGCAAATCAGAGCATGGCAGAATGTCTTATGTTGGCAGGATGAGTTATGATTATGATGGTAAATATCTGGCCCAGATTATTCTTCGTTCTGATGCTTCGACGAACTTTGCTCCTGAAAATTATTGGGGATTCTTCCCGTCCTTATCTTTAGGTTGGGTTATGTCTGAAGAAGGATGGTTTAAGGATAAAGTTAAATGGATTAATTATTTAAAATTACGCGGTTCGGTAGGAAAAACAGGAAAGGATAATATTGAAGCATTTACCTGGATACAGAAATACCAGTATTATGCTGATAAAGGATTAGGATTTGGAACAAATGGAGGTTTATATGTAGGTGGGGTCACTCCAAGTGCGGTACCAAACAGAAATGCAACATGGGACAGTACAATTAAATATAACTTTGGAATTGACTTAACTGTGCTGGATTATCGTTTGTCAACTAACCTGGATGGCTATTTCGATCGAAGTACCAATATGTTAACATCGATGTCGAGTGCCGTGGGTGTGCCAATCACTGTTGGTGGAAATTTTGCATTGCAAAACTACGGGGCGGTTGATGCCTGGGGTGGTGATTTATCAATAAACTGGAAGGATAAAATAGGAGAAATAAAATATTCCATTGGCGTAAGTACCAGTTTATCGTGGAATAAGATTAAAAAATATCCGGATCCAGGTGTTACATTCCCTTCATCTAATACCAAAAGAGTGGGAGCTTCAACAATTGTACCGCAATGGGGATTCAAAGTTTGGAAGGGAAATGCAGGCCATGATGGCGTTTTACGCACACAAAGCGATATTGATTCATACTGGAGTTATTTAACAGATTTAGCTACTTCAGCCGGGACAACACCTTCATACTTAAACAGAACTAATATAAGTGATATAAAACCTGGTATGCTGGCTTATCAGGATTTGGGCGGTAGTTTAAATACCGATGGTACAGTATCGGGTCCCGATGGTCAAGTTAAAGAAAACCTGGATTACGCAAAACTGGTGAAAAGGAATACGAATTATGGATTTGTTACCAACCTTGGAATTGGCTGGAAAAACTTTAGCTGGAATGCACAGCTATCCTGTTCATGGGGAACTTATGCAGCAATCGATTACGTTGGACAATCATCCGGGTCGAACCGTATGTTTTGGGCAAGGGAATCCTTCTGGCGAGATATGTTCGACAGTACTACAAACCCTAATGGGAAATATCCAAATATTTATCATGGCGATAACAGCAAAACGTCTGATTTTTGGCAAGTTTCTTCTTTCAGATGTTACATAAGAAGTATGAATATCGCTTACACTTTGCCTAAGGAGCTTGTAAATAAACTTGGTGTTGAAAGTGCGAAGGTTAATTTCAGCGGAAATAACCTTTGGGACTTTTTCAATCCATATCCTGACCACTATCGTAATATGTACGATAACTCTAGTTCCGGATTTCCTACTTTAAGGACATGGGCTCTGGGAGTAAATCTTTCTTTCTAAATTATTGTAGAATTGAAATTTAAAAAAAGAAAAATCATGAATAAAAAAATATTATTTGGAATCTTCTTGTTAACTACTTTGCTGATTTCGGGCTGTAGCGATGACTTTTTGGAAGAAAAACACAACTACGATAAATTTGACGAAACTATTTTTGAAAACGAGTTACAGGCGGGATGGTTTGTTGACAGAATGTATTATGATGCTTTCTCTGGTTTTAAAAGTCCGGTATGGTCAGTTTTTGGACTTTACAATGAAGATCGTTCCCGATTAACTGAAGAAATTGGTGGCTTTCCAACGACCGGAACAGCTAATCTGGTTAATCCAACTTTGACTTATACCGAGGCTTCTGATTGCCCAAATTATTATGGAACTTCATTGTCCAGTTCTTCTACAAGCCCATGCTATACACGTATCAGGTATTATAACCTGTATATTCAAAAAATTGAAGAACGAGGAAAAAATCTCTCAGAAACATTTCGCAACCGGACAACGGGGCAGATGTATTTTTTACGTGCCTTGCAATATTACGATTTGCTACGTCTTTATGGTGGAGTCCCTATTGTTACAGAAGTTCAGAGTGCTTCTTCTACCGATGAAAATATTAAGTTACCTCGCGCCAGTACGTCAGAAGTAGTCGCCCAAATTGTTGCTGATTTGGATAAAGCTGCTTCATTATTGCCTGTTAAATGGGATGTTGCCAATTATGGACGGTTAAGTGGCGATGCAGCTCTTGCAATGAAGAGCCGTGTGTTATTAACTTTTGCCAGTCCACTTTACAATAAAGATTGGGATAATACATCCAACCAACGTTGGAAAGATGCCTTGGCTGCCAGTTTAGCTGCTGAAGTTAAACTATCAGCAGATGGTTATGGACTTTATGGAAGCTCGGCAAAAGACTGGGCCAGTATGTTTGTGAATTTTGATAATGCTTTCTGCACCGAAGTTATTATGACTCAGTTGTTATCAACAGCAACCGCTTCTTCTGCCGGGGTTAATAATGGCTGGGAGAACTCAATTCGCCTTAAAAGCCAGGGTGGATCTGGTGGCGTTGCTGCTCCAAAAGAAATGATTGATATTTTTCCGATGGCTGATGGATCACGTCCAACTGTAGCTAATGGATATGATGATACTAAATTCTTTTTAAGCCGCGATCCTCGTTTCTACCGAACTTTTGCTTTTTCTGGTTGCAAATGGCCTTACAAAGCAAATACCAGCGCTTCTATATGGTTATACCGTTATTTGAAAACAGATGGAACAACTAAAGTGTATGCAACAACCAGTGATAATACAATTCAAAGTCCGGCTTATGTGCGTAAAATGTCAAATCCTGTAGCTGATAATACTGCATTTACGTATTCTGGTACTGATATTTTAGAATATCGTTATGCTGAATTACTATTGAATATTGCTGAATGTTATGCTGCCACTGGCGATTTGGCTAATTGCAGGGTATATTTGGAGAAAATTCGTAAAAGAGTTGGCATTACTGAAGGTAGCAATCATTATGGATTAGGTACATTTGCATCGAAATATCAGGCCATTGAAGCATGTTTATATGAACGTCGTATCGAACTTGCCTATGAGGGAAAACGCTTTTGGGATGCACGACGATGGCTGCTTTATGCCGGAAGCAGTTCTGCTTCTACTTCCGAAAATACTTGCTCAAAGTTAGGTATTGCTCCAATAAACGGAACTTGTCGCACTGGAAACCTTTGGCAGGCTAAAACAAATACAAATACTGATCCAATTACTTCGACAGTTAAGTCAACTTTGATTATCGATCCTGATGCTGCCGATTTTACAACACAGTTGACCGCTCTGTCTAACTTATTTGATACCTACTTTAAACGGATCCCGACTGATAATCCTGTAGACATTGTTAACGGAACAGCTGTAAATATTTTGTTCCGACCAAACTATTATGTTTTTGGATTACCTAATGCCGCATTAACCAATAATTCATGGTTAAAACAAACCGTGGGATGGAAGGACGCTTTTGGTGCCGAAGGGACTTTTGATCCGCAACAATAAAAGATAAAGAGGGGGAGGAGAATCAAACTCCCCCTCCTGGTTTTTGAAAAAATAAACGCTGTGAAAACAATAGATAAGTAATAAGAACGATCTAATGTCGTATGCTTTTAAAGTACTCACACCAATGTCTGTAAGCTAACTTTCTTCGCTCTCGTTGCAAAAGAAAGGTGAAAAACACCGAAGGTGTGTTGAGGTAAGGTGAGATACAAAATGGATTGTACGACGTTATTTTATTTTTAGCGCTTATTTGTTCCTTGAAAAAGAAAGTTAAATAACAAGGTTGTGTTATGAGAAGATATTTAAGAATAATAGCATCTGTTGCATTTATAGTTGCAGTAAGTCAGTCGGCCTTTGCCCAATATCCAACTATTCCGGATGATGTGCAGAAAGCAGCTGATAAATTGATGGACGAAGCGCAAAAGCATTCGCAGGCGGCATGGTTAAAAGCTTATCCAATCATTCAGGAGGAAGCCAAACATGGGCGGCCATATATTCCCTGGGCACGCCGTCCTGTCGATTTACCTCAGGCCGATATACCTGCGTTTCCAGGCGCCATGGGTGGAGGCGCTTATACTTTTGGAGGTAGAGGCGGTAAAGTAATTGTTGTAACCAGTCTTGATGATGATGGACCTGGAACACTGAGGGAAGCCTGTGAAACTGGTGGAGCCCGTATTATAGTTTTCAATGTTGCGGGAATTATCAGGCTTAAAACTCCTTTGATTGTGAGGGCGCCATATATTACTATTGCAGGGCAAACAGCTCCGGGAGGAGGTATTTGCGTTGCTGGTGAAAGTTTCTGGATTAATACGCACGATGTAATTATCCGTCACCTGCGTTTTCGAAGAGGACAAACCTGGGTTGGTCGTCGTGATGATTCAATTGGTGGAAACCCGGTTGGAAATATTATGATTGACCATGTGTCGGCAAGTTGGGGCTTGGATGAGAATATGTCGATTTATCGCCACATGTATAACGACAGCACTGGCAAGATAGAAGAAAAACTTCCGACAGTGAATATTACTATTCAGAATTCGATTTTTGCAGAGGCATTGGATACATGGAACCATGCTTTTGGCAGCACCCTTGGTGGCGAGAACTGTACATTTATACGTAACCTGTGGGCAGATAACGCAGGGCGTAACCCATCGGTTGGTTGGAATGGAATATTCAATTTTGTCAATAATGTTGTTTTTAACTGGGTACATCGTTCGATTGACGGAGGCGATTATACAGCGATGTTTAATATTATCAATAATTACTTCAAACCAGGTCCGTTGACTCCTAAGGACACTCCAATAGGACATCGTATCCTGAAGCCGGAATCAGGAAGAAGCAAATTACCTTACAAGGTGTATGGCCGCTGTTATGTTAATGGTAACATTATGGAGGGAAGCAAAAAAGTAACCAACGATAATTGGGATGGTGGTGTGCAAGTAGAAGATTTACCCGACACAGGAGAATACCGCGATGCCATGAAATGGAACTGTCCGTTACCAATGCCGTCATTCCCTATTATGACTGCCCAGGAATCATTTTCTTATGTACTAAATAATGCAGGCGCAACATTTCCCAAACGTGATGCGGTTGATATACGTGTAACTGAACAAGTTCGAAGTGGGATAATTAAGTATATCGAAAATGTGAATCTTGATAATGTACCTCAGTTTAAATACCGTCGGTTACCAAAAGATTCATACAAACAAGGAATTATAACAGATATAGCGCAGGTTGGCGGGTATCCTGAGTACGAAAGCGGAACCCCTTTGAAAGATACAGACAATGATGGCATGCCCGATTCGTGGGAAATAAAATATAAACTGAATCCGAATGATGCGGCTGATGCAATAATGGACTGTAATGGAGATGGATATACCAATATTGAAAAGTACATTAATGGTATCGATCCGAAGAAAAAAGTCGACTGGAGAAATCCAAGGAATAATTATGATACTTTGATCAAAAAATAAAATTAAACTTATTAGAAAGAGTTCAGAAATGAAGAAATATTTTATTGGCAGCATTGTTTTAGTTCTATTGATATGTTTTATTGGTAATGCGAAGGGGCAGTATCCAAATGTTCCAAAAGAAATACAGCTAGTTACCGATTCAATGCTGGCAAAAGCAATGCAGCATTCAAAAGCCGCCTGGCTAAAAGCTTACCCAATTATACAGGAAGAGGCAAAACACGGACGTCCCTATATTCCATGGGCAGGTCGTCCTGTTGATTTACCACAGGCTGGTATACCTGCATTCCCGGGTGCTATGGGTGGTGGCGCTTATACTTTTGGCGGTCGTGGAGGTAAAGTAATAATTGTAACAAGTTTGGATGATGATGGCCCGGGAACATTACGCGAAGCTTGTGAAACAGGAGGCGCGCGCATTATAGTTTTCGGTGTAGCTGGGATTATCCGCCTGAAAACGCCTTTAATTGTCAGGGCTCCCTATATAACGATTGCAGGGCAAACTGCTCCGGGCAGTGGTATTTGTGTAGCTGGCGAAAGTTTCGAGATAAACACCCATGATGTCATAATACGGCATATTCGTTTCCGCCGTGGCGAAACTAACGTAGGTAGGCGCGAAGATGCCATTGGGGGCAACCCGATAGGCAATATTATGGTTGATCATGTATCAGCCAGTTGGGGATTGGACGAGAACATGTCGATGTATAAACACATGTACAACGACAGCACGGGTAAAACGATAGAAGAACGATTGCCAACGGTGAATATTACTATTCAGAATTCAATTTTCTCGGAGGCGCTTGATACCTGGAACCATGCTTTTGGCAGCACAATTGGTGGAGAAAACTGTACCTTCATGCGGAACTTATGGGCCGATAATACAGCCCGCAATCCATCAACAGGTGCTTTTGGCGTTTTTAATTTTGTAAATAATGTGGTATTCAACTGGGCGCACCGATCTTCTGATGGGGGCGATTATACTGCAATGTTCAATTTTATTAATAATTATTATAAACCTGGTCCGGCGACCGACAAAACAAAGCCTGAAGGCTACCGTATTTTGAAACCGGAATCGGGCCGGAGTAAGTTACCTTACAAAGTTTATGGTCGTTGCTATGTTTCCGGTAACATTATGGAGGGCAATGAGAAAGTTACCAGGGATAACTGGGATGGGGGAGTTCAGATAGAAGACTTGACTAACGCAGGAGAATACCGTGATGCAATGAAGTGGAATACACCTTTCCCATTACCTTCATTTCCTGTAATGACAGCACAGGAAACCTTTTTGTTTGTTTTAGAAAATGCTGGCGCAACACTTCCTAAACGTGATGCTGTCGATTCCCGTGTAATAGAACAGGTTCGTACTGGAGTCATAAAATATCCTGATAATGTAAATCTGGATAAAGTGCCCCAGTTCAAATATCGCCGTTTACCTAAGGACTCCTACAAACTTGGGATTATTACCGATATATCGCAGGTTGGTGGTTATCCCGATTACCAAAGTGGAACTCCACTGAAAGATACTGACAAGGATGGTATGCCCGACGTGTGGGAAATAAAATATAAATTGAATCCGAACGATCCGACTGATGCAATAATGGATTGTAATGGAGATGGATATACCAATATCGAAAAATATATCAATGGCATTGATCCGGAACAAAAAGTTGATTGGAAGAACCCGAAAAACAATTTCGATACACTTGAAAAGAAAAAAAGTGGTTTAATATAGGTTTAGGTTAGGACTATCGGGCAAATCGGATTGGTCCTGGTAGTGAATTATTGTCGGTTACCGGGTAAATTAATCTCGGTAGCCGGCATTCGAAAAAAAATCAGAACAAAATGAGACTATTGTTACTATTATCTGTTTTGTTAATTGGTCCTGTTTTTGGTTTTTCGCAAACCACGGAAGATAAGGAAGCTTCTTATACTAAAATAATTACTGAGCGTGCAGGAAAAATAGTTGTTCAATTAGGAATAGGGAATCCTGATATCGAGACAAAAGTTCGCGATGTTATTATTCAGCAGTATCGCAGTCTGAACCAGATTCATACAGAAAAAGAAGTAAAAGTAAAATCCGCGAAAGAATTAAACGGAACTGATAAAAAAATAGCAGAAGAACAAATTTATTCTGCTATGAATGAGGCAAATGCACGGTTGTATAACCTTCATTTCGATTATGTCGCTAAATTGTCATATTTTCTGAACGAGAGTCAAATTGAACAGGTGAAAGATGGAATGACCTATGGCGTATTACCAATTACATATAAAGGTTATCTGGAGATGATCCCCCGATTGACAGATGACCAAAAGCTCCAGATTAAAATTTGGTTGACCGAAGCGCGTGAACATGCTATTGATGCCGGAACCTCAGATGAGAAACACAAGTGGTTTGGCAAATACAAAGGCCGGATAAACAACTATCTTTCGGCGGCGGGTTACGATATGAAAAAGGAAGGTGAAGAATGGCAGAATCGTATAAAAGATGCTCAAAAGAAAGCAGAATAAAAACTAAATTTGTTTGATTATCCGTGAATTAAACCAACTGACATGAATGAACTAATGCGATATAGATTTGTCGGTTTTTTGCTGAAAAGAAGTACGGCTGTTTTTCTGTGTATTTTAGTTGGTTCCTTCTTAGGCAACGCTGAATCACCACAGAAAGTTCCTGTATCACTCGGTAAAAATGGGCAACTGATTTATCTGCAGGATGCAAAAGGAAATCGCGTTCCCGATTTTTCCTATTGTGGTTATAGAGCTTCAGAAGTAAAAATACCAGATGTTCCTGTAAAAGTTGTTGTTCCTGTCAGTAATAGCGATGCTACCGAAAATATACAAAAAGCGATTGATTATGTTTCATCTTTATTGCCTGACGAACTCGGTTTTAAAGGGACTATTTTACTTGAAAAAGGCACATATAAACTAAAAGGAAGACTTTTGATTCGGTCATCGGGAGTTGTTCTTCGTGGTAGTGGAATAAATGATGAAGGAACGATTCTGCTTGCCACAGGTAAAGACAGGGAAACACTCATCAGGGTGGTTGGAGGAGAGGTTAGTAGTATTTCTGAACCACAAAAGGTAGCTCAAAGTTTTGTGCCGGTAAATGCTTCTAAAATTGTTGCTGAAAATGGATCTGCATTCACAAAAGGTCAATCTGTTTTTATTCGCCGTCCGTCGACACAGTCGTGGATTGATTTGTTACAAATGAAATCGTTTGGCGGAGAGACAGAATGGTTGGGGTGGAAACCTGGAGAACGAGATATTGTATGGGATAGGGAAATTACTGATGTAAAAGGAGATAGTGTATTTTTTGATGCTCCGTTAACAACTGCACTCGATGCAAATTATGGTGGTGGGTTAATATCTTCGTACCAATGGCCATCGCGAATTGTTCAGGTTGGGATTGAAAATCTGTCAATAGTCTCGGAATGTATTCCATACAACAAAAAAGATGAAGATCACTGCTGGATGGGTATTACATTCGAAAATGCCCGAGACTCATGGGTCCGCCGGATGACATTTTTTCATTTGGCTGGTTCAGCTGTTGCCATATACGAAAATGCTTCCAGAATTACAGTAGAAGATTGTGCTTCGTACGAACCGGTTTCAGAAATTGGAGGAATGCGCCGAAATACATTCTTTACCTCCGGACAGCAAACTTTATTTCATAATGTTTATGCGGAATTTGGGTATCACGACTTTGGAACCGGCTTTTGCACTCCAGGTCCAAATGCTTTTGTTCATTGCGAATCACATCTTCCGTATAGTTTTAGTGGAGGGCTTGATAGTTGGGCTTCCGGTGTTTTATTCGACATTATTAATGTCGACGGAAATGCTTTGAGTTTTAAAAATCGGGAACAAGATGGGTATGGAGCAGGTTGGACTGCTGCAAACTCTGTTTTTTGGGAATGTTCGGCTTCGCGCATCGAATGTTACAGCCCGCCTGGCGCCGAAAATTATGCCTTTGGCGCCTGGGCCCAGTTTGCCGGTAACGGCGTTTGGGTTAGTGCAAACGAACACGTTAAGCCCCGAAGTTTATTTTATGCTCAACTTGCCGAACGTATAGGAAAAGAAAATATTCCATCCAATCCGGTAATCGAAATTACCACTAATGCAACCAGCTCTCCATCGGTTGAGTTAGCAGGAGAGTTGACAAGTATCGCCAAAAATCCTGTCATGACATCTTCAGAGTGGATAAAACAATCCATGAATCTCAACCCAATTAATACAGATAAAGGTAATGCTCCACTTATTAATCAAATAACATTAAAATCCAAAGTTGTTCAGGAAAATAAAGAACAAGCATTGGGCATTTCAGGTGGATGGTTGGTAAGAGGAAAACAAGTATTGACAGGCAATCGTTTTCCAGTACCCTGGTGGAGAGGAAATTTAAGGCCAAAAGAAATTGCACAGGCCAAACCTGCAATTACAAGGAACGTGCCCGGACGTCATGGTTTGGGATATACCGATAACCTGAATGATGTTGTTGACTGGATGAAGCGTGAAAATTACATTGGAATTGAGCATAATTATGGTTTGTGGTACGACCGGCGTCGTGACGACCATGAACGAACCCGAAGGATTGATGGCGATGTTTGGCCACCGTTTTATGAGCTGCCCTTTGCTCGCAGCGGTGATGGCATTGCCTGGGATGGATTGAGTAAATACGATTTAACTAAGTACAATTACTGGTATTGGTCGCGATTAAAACAGTTTGCTGATCTGGCTGATAAAAATGGGTTGGTTTTGGTACATCACAATTACTTTCAGCACAATATCATTGAGGCAGGGGCACATTGGGTCGATTTTCCGTGGAGAACAGCCAATAATATAAACAATACGGATTTCTTTGAACCTCCGTTTTACGCCGGAGATAAAAGGGTTTACAATGCCGATCCGTTTTACGATTTATCAAACCAGGTTCGAAAAGAATTACACCGGAAATATATTCGGCAATGCCTCGATAATTTTAAAGATAATTCCGGGGTTATTCAAACTATTGGATTTGAGTTTACCGGGCCACTTCATTTTGTGCGTTTTTGGATCGATGTTATTCAGGAATGGGAAAACGAATCAGGTAAAAGACCAATTATTGCCCTCAGTACAACAAAAGATGTTCAGGATTCTATTTTAGCCGATCCGGTACGGTCGAAAACTATTGATTTGGTTGATATTCGTTACTGGACCAATCGTAGTGATGGGAGTCTTTTCGCTCCAGAGGGCGGAAAAAGCCTGGCCCCAAGGCAGCAAATACGAATTTCAAAAGTTGTTAAACTATCGTTTGATCAGATTTATAACGATATTTTGGCTTACCGTTTAAAATATCCTGAAAAAGCAATATGCTATTCGTTCGACTTGTCAAAAGAATATGGTTGGCCTTCCTTTATGGCCGGAGGTTCACTTGCGGCTATTCCCAAAGTTCAGGTTAATGGGTTTACAGAAAGTGCTTCCAAAATGTTGCCGATAGCTATTCCAGGTAAATATATTCTTCAGGATAAAAGAGGACAGTGTATAGTTTATTTCAGGAAAGATTCTGAGATGGATTTAGATTTAAAAACTGTGAAAGGTCAGCTTCGGATGGTTCAGATTAATACTGAGGACGGAACCCTGATCGGGAAACCGAAAACAATAACAGGCGGCAAGGTTATAAAACTGGGAATCGCATTAAACGATGTTGTTGTATGGCTGTCGGACAAATAAAAGGAACTGCTTAGCAAGGGTTAAATCAAAATTTGGTGTATTACTACCGACAGAATAAATAAAACCAATAAAAATCTAAAGAATGAAAAAAATTCTCCTAATTACAGGCGTGATAGTGTTATCTTTTGCGTTCCCCTCATGCTCAAATTGGGTAAAAAAACAAGAGAAGAAAGGTCTTCCACGTCTGAAAGTTTCTGATAATCATCGTTTCCTTGTTGATGAAAACGGTAATCCCTTTTTCTGGCTGGGCGATACAGGTTGGTTGCTTTTTTCGAAGCTTAATCGCGAGGATGCCGAAAAATACCTGAATGATAGAGCAAATAAAGGCTTCAATGTCATTCAGGTGATGATGTTGCATACGCTTGGAGCAAAAAATGTGTATGGCGATTCGGCTTTGATTAAACAGAATATTGCGCACCAACTTGTTACTAAAGGAAATGATTTTGCCGACACTGCACAGTATGATTTTTGGGATCATGTAGATTTTGTGATTGATAAAGCGGCTGAAAAGGGTCTGTATGTAGGGCTCGTACCGATTTGGGGAACCAATGTTAAAACTGGAAAGGTGTCGAAAGCTGATGCTACAAGCTATGCTGCCTGGATTGCCAATCGTTATAAAGATCGTTCGAATGTTATATGGATGAATGGTGGCGATATTATGGGAACAGATTCCATTGACACGTGGAATGCCATTGGAAATACAATCCGTCAAAACGATCCCAGTCACCTGATAACTTTTCATCCGTTTGGACGGAAAGCTTCGTCTATCTGGTTTCATAACGAGAAATGGCTCGATTTCAACATGTTCCAGTCAGGCCATCGTCGTTACGATCAGGACGATTCAGAATGGGCATTTGGCGAAGATAACTGGAAATACGTTGAGAATGATTACGCTAAAACTCCTGTAAAACCAACAATCGACGGAGAACCATCGTACGAAGGCATTCCGCAGGGATTGCACGATACTTTGCAGCCATTCTGGAAAGCCGACGATGTTCGCCGCTACGCATATTGGTGCGTGTTTGCCGGTGGCTTCGGTTTTACTTATGGGCACAGCGCTGTGATGCAGTTTTATAAACCAGGCGACAAAGGCGCGGCCTACGGAGCTAAAAAATATTGGACTGAAGCAATCAACGATCCGGGAGCCGGACAAATGCAATTTCTGAAAAAGCTGATTTTATCACGTCCGTTTCTTGAGCGTATACCCGATCAGTCGCTGATAGCGGGCGAAAACGGTGTAAAGTACGAACGGTTGATTGCAACCCGGGGTAGCAATTATGCCATGATTTACACGTATACAGGCCGTAATATTCCGGTTCAGATGGGTAAAATTTTGGGCGAAAAAGTAAAAGCATCGTGGTATAAACCAACTGATGGAACAAGCACTGAAATCGGAGCGTTCGAAAACAAGGGAACACATGAGTTCGATCCTCCGGGCGACCCGGCTAATGGCAATGATTGGATATTGATTTTAGATACAGTGAAATAATTAGGGTAAGACCTAACAGGTTTTTAAAACCTGTCAAAAAACAAAAACAGAAGACAAAAATGAAGATCATAAAAATGATGAAACCCAATGCTCCCCTCCTTTGGAGGGGTTGGGGGAGGCTTCAGGGGAGGCTTCTGATTCCGTTTTTGCTGATTGGTTTACTTTCCTATTCCCAGGAAAAAATGTACCTGTTCAGCACCTTTCGCGAGCCTGCTACTGCTGGTTTATATCTTGCTGCAAGTGCCGATGGTTACCATTGGGACGATTTGGGTGGACCATACCTGAAACCTGAAATTGGCCAGCAAAAGGTAATGCGCGACCCATCGGTAGCTCTGGGGCCCGATGGAACATTTCATCTGGTATGGACTTCATCGTGGAAAGGAGATTTGGGCTTTGGGTATGCCAATACGAAAGACTTTGTTCATTGGTCACCCGAAAAATTTATTCCGGTGATGGCGCACGATACTTTAACGGTGAATGTTTGGGCTCCCGAACTATTTTACGACGACGAAAGCAACGATTTCATCATCGTTTGGGCATCAACCATTCCGTTTAAGTTCGAAAAGGGTGCGGAAGAAGAGCGGAACAACCATCGCTTGTATTACACAATTACCAAAGATTTTGAACATTTCACTGAAACCAGGCTTTATTTCGATCCTAAGTTTAGTGTTATCGATGCCATGATTGTAAAACGGGGAAAGAGCGATTACGTTTTGGTGCATAAAGATAATACACGCCCGATGAGAAACATTAAGGTGTCGTTTGGCAAGTCACCATTAGGCCCGTGGAGCAAGAGCTCAGAGCCCTTCACTCCATTTAAAAGCGAAGGGCCAACTGTAGCAAAAGTGGGCGACAAATACCTGATTTATTACGATTCGTATGGCGATTCAAAATATGGGGCTGCACGTACCAGCAACTTTAAAACCTTCGAAGATGTTTCGTCGTTGATTTCTTTGCCCAAGGGCCATAAACACGGAACAATTTTTATGGTTGACAAAAAAGTTGTTGAGAATTTAAAAAGATTAAAGATTAGTGATTAACGATTGATTAATTCTGTTTTGACACATTCGAAATATCCGGCTGTTTATACCCTGAAGCCTAAAGGGAACAGCCTGATTTTTCTCATGGCTCCCTTTAGGCAAGGGTAAAACAGGAGAAAAATTATGCAACATGTTTAATCTGTCAAAGTCCCTATGTTTGTAATGTGACAAAAGCGAAAGGAATAGCATAAGCTAAAGAGTATTATTTTTAGAGTTTCACAGACTTTAACAATAAACACAATAACTTATGCAGACACAAAATAAAAGTTTAAATTTTGAAGGACAAAATATTTATGTTGGTTTTGATGCCCATTTAAAAAGTTGGCAGGTAACTATATTAACAGAAAATATGACCCATAAAACATTTGTTATGCCACCTAAACCTGAAGCGTTGAGCACCTATTTAAAAAGTAATTTTCCGAAAGGAAGCTACTTTTCAGCCTATGAAGCAGGCTTTTGTGGACTGTGGGCCCATTACAAGCTAAAAAGTTTAGGCATTAATAACATTGTAGTAAATCCAGCAGACGTGCCAAGTACACAGAAAGATAAAGTTCAAAAAGAAGATAAAAGAGATAGTCGAAAAATAGCACGTTCACTGCGAAATGGAGAACTGGATGCAATCTATATTCCAAACGAAAATACATTGGAAGACCGTTCATTAGTCAGGGCGCGTTCTATGTTGGTTGGAGATATGACACGGTTTAAACAACGGATAAAATCATTTTTATATTTCTACGGAATAGAATTTCCAAAAGAATTTGAACGTAGCAATACTCATTGGTCAGGACGATTTATGAAATGGCTTGATAGCATTCCAATGAAAGAGCAATCCGGACGGCAAGCATTGGATGTTTTGGTTGAAGAAGCTCGGGGACAGCGCAAATTATTATTAGAAACCACCAAAAAAGTAAAACGCATATCAGAAAGTGCCAAATATAACGAGCAGGCACAATTGCTCAGAAATATTCCTGGTATTGGATTAATAAATTCAATGGTAATACTTACAGAAGTTGAAGATATTAACCGCTTTCAAAAAAACGAAAAGTTTGCTTCGTTCGTTGGCTTGATCCCTACTTCTCACTCAAGCGGAGAAAAAGAAAAAAACGGTGAAATCACATTTCGGTCTCACGATTTCTTGCGCAAGGCTTTTATAGAAAGTGCCTGGGTAGCTGTCCGCTTTGACCCAGCCTTACTATTGGCTTATCAGGATTTATGTAAACGAATGGAACCAAACAATGCGATCATCAGGATTGCTAAAAAATTATTAAACAGGGTTTATCTGGTATTGAAGAGTAAAACAAAATATGAATATAACAGAACAAACTAATTCCTGTAAAAACAGTCTTCATTTAAAGTGACCGTTCAATTCTACTTGCAGTTTTGCTGCTTTCAAAGTTTACGGCGCTTTACTTATAAAAATTAAAAAGGAAACTGTAGCTTGCAAAAGACTACTTATAGAAGGTTGTTTTTATAGGACATTGGTAAAAAGAAATAGGGCATCTCCGATGGTTTTACTCCTAACCCCACAGGGGAAATTGGGTTTTTGAAGCCATCATGGAATGCCTGTATCTAAATGAAAAAGGAAGAGTTATTAACCCTTCCCTGATACAGTTTATTCGTAAAGCTTATTGCTGACAGGTTGCTCCCCAGCAGAGTCTGTTTCCTCTTAGGCTTTACAACTACTAATGTACAGGATTATTTTGAATATGGCTTAAAAATAATGCTCCGAAAATTTGGATTACAACATAGAAGTAGAATTAATTCATTAATCATTAATCAAATGAAATTTGAAGCATGAAAAAATTAAAGCTTTTGAATAGCCGGTTCCCAAAATTTCCCTTCTTTGGAGTGGTTAGGGGAGGCTTTTTTATTTTGATTTCCATCCTTGGAATTGAAATCCTTTCTGCTCAGGAACAGGTGCACTATACCGGCAAAACACTGAGTAACCCCGATTATCACCATGGGCAGTTAAGCCCGGCAATGGGTATTCACAGCATTCAGGTAACGAGGGCAAACCGCGAATGTCCTGAAATGGCCGACAATTTTGGCTGGACCTATAATCATGCACCCATGTTGGTACACTGGAATAACCGGTTTTACCTCGAATACCTGAGCGATTCGGTTGGCGAACATGTTCCTCCAGGTCATACACTTTTGGTGACATCAACTGATGGAGAGAACTGGGGTAAACCGGTAGTGGTTTTTCCGAAGTACAAGGTGCCTGATGGTACTACTCAGCCAGGAGAAACGGCTGTTGCCAAAGACTTATTTGCTGTAATGCACCAGCGTATGGGCTTTTATGTTTCAGCAGATAAACGATTGCTGGCCTTTGGTTACTACGGAATTTGTCTTAATCCCAAAGACGGACCTAACGATGGAAATGGAATTGGCAGAGTGGTGCGCGAGATATATAAGGATGGAACTTTTGGACCCATTTATTTTATCCGGTACAATCATGGTTGGTCGGAAACGAATACCGATTACCCTTTTTACACCAAAAGCAAAGACAAAAGTTTTGTAAAAATATGCGACCAGGTATTGGCCGATCCGCTGCAAACACAACAATGGAACGAGGAATCTGATCGTGATGATCCGGTTATTCCTTTGAAAGATAATTACCAGGCGTTGAGTTACTATCATTTGCCTAACGGTAATGTGGTTGGTTTATGGAAACATGCACTGACGGCAATAAGCATCGATGAAGGGAAAAACTGGTCGCAACCTCAGCGTGCTCCGGGATTTATAAACAGCAATGCCAAAATATGGGGGCAACGTACGTCGGACGGGAAATATGCCACCGTTTACAATCCGTCAGATTTTCGCTGGCCACTGGCGATTTCGGTAAGCGACGACGGACTCAACTACAAAAATCTGTTGCTGGTAAATGGTGAAATACCGACGATGCGCTACGGCGGAAGCTACAAATCGTATGGGCCGCAATATGTTCGCGGAATCCAGGAGCGAAATGGCCAGCCTGCCGATGGCAAATTGTGGGTGACCTACAGCGAAAACAAAGAAGATATCTGGATTTCATCAATACCAGTTCCCGTAAAATCGATCACTCACGAGCAGGTTAATGATGATTTTTCGGTTCTGCCTGATAACAAGGAATTGGAAAACTGGAACATATATAGTCCGGCCTGGGCAAGGGTTTCAGCAGAAAAAAAAGAGGGAGTAAAAATTTTACGGCTTCAGGATAAAGATCCGTTCGATTATGCTATGGCTTTGAGATTATTTCCTCCTTCAGAAAAAATTAAAGCTGAATTTGTGATAGAACCCGCACAAAATAGCAATGGAACATTGTATGTAGAACTTCAGGATGAAAAGAATACAGCTGCTTTGCGTTTACTTTTTGATTCAGATGGAATCTTGAAAACAAAGGCAGGTTACCGAATGCGGAACCTGACAAAATACGATGCCAGCCAAAAATACACGGTGCGAATCGAGGCGCAGACTTCGAACCGCTATTTCGAGGTTTTTGTAAACGACAAAAGTGTTGGCAATGGCTTGTTCTTTGCCCCGGTTGCCAGTTTGCAGCAATTGGTTTTCAGAACTGGCGAAGTTAGGCGGTACCCGAATGTGGACACGCCAACCGATCAGGATTTTGATGTCAAACAGGATGGAAAGCCTTTGCCCGAATCGAACTGGTTGATTTATAAAGTCAAGACATGGAATGAAAAAGAATAAACCGTCCGTGAGAAAATTATTGGCAAAAAGAATTAACTTTTTCGGACGGAATGGTTATGATTTTTGAAAAGATAAAAGATTTTTGATTTGAATTCATGCGAAGATTTTTCAAAATTGAACTACTTGTATTTGTCGGATGGCTATTGCTTCCGACAAGCTTATTTGCCGGTTCCGGCGAAAAGAGCAAAGGCCAATCCATTCTGAAAGCTGATGGTTTTCGCCATTATGTAGAGTATTTCAACCGAATGGAAGACGAAAACGTTGCCCAGGCCATTCCTAATACAAAAGCCTGGGAATGGATGAAGGCCAACATCCCGCTGTTTGAATGTCCGCAGGATAATTTTGAGGAGATATTTTATTTTCGATGGTGGACTTTGCGTAAACACATCAAGGAAACGCCTGTTGGTTATGCTTTTACCGAATTTCTGGTGCAGCGGACGTATGCCGATAAATACAACCTTATCAGTTGTGCTTTGGGCCATCACATCATGGAAGCACGTTGGTTACACGACTCTAAATACCTCGATCAGTACATTCACGTGTGGTACAGAGGAAATGGAGGCAAACCTATGGCTAAGTTACACAAATTCAGTAGCTGGGCTGCCGATGCTGTATACCAAAAATACATGGTTGATAGAGATTCTTCTTATCTTATCGATTTATATCCCGATTTAAAAACTGATTATTTTCAATGGGAAAAGGAACAACGCCTGAAAAACGGTTTGTTTTGGCAAGCCGATGTGCGCGATGGAATGGAAGAACAAATTAGTGGCGGGCGAAAAGTCAGGAATGCCAGGCCAACAATTAATAGCTATATGTTTGGAAATGCCGTTGCATTGGCAAAAATAGCAAAAATGGCTGGTAATAAGTTTGAGAATGTTATGTTTCAGGACAAGGCTGATACATTAAAACAACTGGTTGTGAATAGATTGTGGAACTCGGAAAGCCAGTTCTTTGAAACTGTGAAAGAAGACGGTTCGTTTGCCCAGGTGCGCGAAGAAATCGGGTTTATTCCCTGGTATTTTAACCTTCCTGAAAAAGAACAGGAACTGGCATGGAATGCTGTAAAAACAGAGAAAGGATTTCGGGCGCCTTACGGTTTAACCACGGCTGAACGCAGTCACCCTTTATTTCGTTCGCATGGTTGCTGTAAATGCGAGTGGGATGGGGCAATATGGCCGTTTGCCACTTCGCAGACTTTGACCGGAATGGCTAATTGGATTAACCGCGGAGAGACAGGCGTTGTAAACGATTCGGTGTATTTCAGCCAGTTGGAAAAATATGTCGAATCGCAATACAAACGTGGTCGTCCTTATGTAGGCGAATACCTCGATGAAGTTACCGGATATTGGCTCAAAGGTGATGAAGAACGAAGTCGTTATTACAACCATTCTACTTTCAACGATTTGATTATAACCGGATTGATTGGTTTGCGACCACGAGCCGACCAGTCGGTTGAAGTTAATCCGCTTCTGCCTGCCGGAAAGTGGAATTGGTTTTGCCTCGATCATATTAGGTATCACGGCCATTTACTGACCATTTTTTGGGACAAGGACGGCTCTAAGTATCATCGGGGGAAAGGGCTTGCTGTCCTGGTTGACGGTAAAGAAGTTGGCCGGGCAGAATCATTATCTAAACTTGTTTGTGAAAATGTTTTAAACTAAAATATGTATTTGAGAACCACATTTATAATGACAGTCATGATGCTAAGTTCTGTTGCTCTAATGGCCGAACGCATTGACATGAAAGCCGCAGGAGCCAACGCTTCTGGCGTAAAACTGAATACGGATTTAATCAACACAACAATCACAAAATTAAATGCTGGTGGTGGAGGAACCTTGTTTTTCCCGGCAGGCAAATACCTTACAGGCTCAATCTGCTTAAAAAGCAATATTACAATTGAACTTGAGGCAGGTGCTACGCTTTTGTTTTCGGATAATTTCGACGACTATCTTCCTTTTGTTGAAATGCGCCACGAGGGTATATTGATGAAAAGTTTCAATCCTTTGATTTATGCTGTTGATGCCGAAAACATTACCATCAAAGGCGAAGGGAAACTCGACGGACAAGGGAAAAAATGGTGGGACGAATTTCTCAGGGTTATCGTAGATTTAAAAAATAACGGTAAACGTGATATCAACAAATACCAGTCGATGTGGGAGAAAGCCAATAATGTAAAGGAACTGATGGCCGAAACAAACGAAGATTACTACAATTCGTATGAGCGCCGTTTCTTCCGTCCTCCTTTTATTCAGCCTGTGCGATGCAAGAATGTTCGTATTGAAGGGGTTACAATTATTAACTCACCCTTTTGGACTGTAAATCCTGAATTTTGCGAAAATGTGACAGTTGAAAAAGTGACCATCAACAATCCGCTATCGCCAAATACCGACGGAATTAATCCTGAGTCGTGCAAGTATGTACACATTTCGAATTGCCATATTTCGGTTGGCGACGATTGCATTACCCTGAAAAGTGGTCGCGACCTGCAAGGACGTAAATTAAATGCACCCAACGAAAATATTACCATTACCAACTGCACTATGCTGGCCGGACATGGCGGAGTGGTTATTGGCAGCGAGATGAGTGGCAGTGTGCGAAAAGTTGTAATCAGTAATTGCGTTTTCGATGGCACCGACCGGGGCATCCGAATTAAATCGACCCGAGGCCGTGGCGGAATTGTCGAAGACATTCAGGTTGACAATATTGTGATGCACGATATTAAAGAAGAGGCCATCATTTTGGATATGTTGTATTCGAAAATGCCAGCGGAACCACCTGGCGAACGAACGCCCATTTTCAGGAACATCAATATCAGCAACATGACGGGAACAAATGTTAATATCCCGATCAAAATCAGAGGGCTGGAAGAATCGCCTATAACCGATATATCGCTGACCAACATTAACCTGAAAGCGAAAGAAAAATGCCTGTTCCAAAATTACAAACAGATCAGAATGAACGAGGTGTTTATAAACGGTGAGAAAATAGAACTTAAATAAACCAGAAATGAAACCATTATTTTTCATTGGGTTGTTGGTATTGGGTATAAAACTGGGTTCGTTTTCGCAATCGTACGGAACTCAATTTGCAAAACCCTTGAGTCAAGTCCTTCAGCAAATCGAATTCCGTTTTCATGTAAAACTAAAATGTGAAGTAGATACCGTTGGAAAGCTCGTGCCGTACGCCGACTTCAGGATTCGTCCGTATTCGCTCGAAGAATCGCTTACCAATGTACTCTCGCTGTTCGACTATAAGTTTGTAAGACAAGATGATACATACTATAAAATAAAAGGTTATGAATATTACCGGAGAATGCCCGACGACGGGAAAAAGATGTTGGCCTACCTGAATACGCTTTATGACGATTCAGTGAGATGGAATGCCCGAAAAGCTTGTCTTCAAAAAGAGTTCAGGGAAAAATTACAGATAGACCATATTCTCGACAAACGGGTAAATTCAAGCCCAATCCTTTCTTCTGTCAGAAAATTCGAAGGTTATTCTGTTCAGAATTTTGCGCTGGAAACGCTTCCTGGCCTATATGTTTGCGGATCAATTTATTCGCCGTTCAGTAAAGGAAAACACGCGCTTATTCTTTGCCCCAACGGTCATTGGCAGGATGGTCGGTACAACTCCGACGAGCAGCACCGGTTTGCAACGCTTGCCCGGATGGGAGCTACCTGTGTAAGCTACGACCTGTTTGGATGGGGTGAATCGGAGCTTCAGGTAACTTATGCTGCACATCGAACTTCCGTAGCCCAGATTATTCAATTAATGAATGGGTTGACAATACTTGATTTCATGCTGACACGAGATGATATTGATGGTTCAAGAATAGGTGTCAATGGAGGATCGGGTGGCGGAACTCAGGTTGTTCAGCTTACGATGCTTGATAATCGTTTTGCAGCGGCATGTCCAACAGTGAGTCTTGCTTCGCATTTCGATGGCGGCTGCCCCTGCGAGAGCGGAATGCCTGTTTCGCTGGCATGTGGAGAAACCAATAACGCCGAGCTGATGGCTACTTTTGCGCCCAGACCACTTTGCATTATTTCAGATGGAAATGATTGGACCGCATCAGTACCGGAACTCGAATATCCGTATTTGCAAAGGGTTTACGGCTTTTTTAATGCCAAAGACAAAGTTACGAATGTGCATTTGCCAGCCGAAAATCACGACTTTGGAATAAACAAACGAATGGCCGTTTACAACTTTTTCATTCCTGTTTTTGGGCTGAATGCTGCGATGCTCGACGAAAGCAAAGTGACCGTTGAGCTCAGGGAAGCCTTATGTAGTTTTGGAGTAAAGGGCGAAAAAATGCCCGTTCATGCCATTCGGGATTTCAAAACGGTGGAAAAATTCTTCGATAAAATATCTGATCAGAAAATTGGCGCCGACATCGATGTAGAGAAAAAAGCACAAGCCTGGACCGATTCGCTCCGACTGGATGATCAAGCGAAAGTGAAACGGGTTAAGAGTGTGATTATCAAACATCTGAAGGCGGTGCGCGACTGGAATAATTCTCACCCTTACACCTCTGTTCCTGAGGGAATTAACCCCTATACAGGCAATCCGCTCAGTACCATCGACAGGGAAGTCATTGCCAATGCAGCCAAACCCAGGCAGGTACACGACGATTTAATGGCTGGTTTGCGGAAAGACCTGACTGAGCCCCAGATTGAACGCATTCTCGATTTATATACCATTGGTAAGGTTGCTTTTACACTGAAAGGCTACTATGCCATTGTTCACGATTTAACATCCGATGAAGAAGCAACCATTCTGGGATACCTGAAAGAAGCGCGCGAAAGAGCCGTCGATTACAAAAACATGAAACAAATCTCTGCCATATTCGAGATTTATAAAACTAAGTCGGAACAGTACCTCAACTCGAAAGGCCGGAACTGGAAAGCCTTGTATAAGGCTTATGTCGATTCGGTAAAAGCCAAAAAAGAAGCTACAAAATGAATAAGAAACTAACTATTGTTTTAAGTCTAGTTGCTTCAACGTTGATGGGTATTGCACAAACACCCTGGTGGAAGCAGAGCATCACTGTTGACGAGTTTATCTACAACATGGCGCCTTATCCCGAATGCCACGCTTCCACTATAGCAGAAACTCCTGTTGGTTTGGTTGCTGCCTGGTTTGGCGGCACCAAAGAGCGCAATCCTGATGTGTGTATATGGGTCAGCCGTCAGGTCGAAGGGAAATGGATGCCATCGGTTGAGGTAGCTAATGGCATACAAAATGATACGTTACGTTACCCCTCCTGGAACCCGGTTTTATACCAGGTCCCCGGTGGCGAATTGCTTTTGTTCTATAAGATTGGGCCAAGCCCTTCGAAATGGTGGGGCATGTTAATCAGATCGAACGACAATGGCAAAACCTGGGGAAAACCCGAGAAGTTGCCTGAAGGATATATTGGTCCTGTGAAAAATAAACCTGTTTTACTGAAAGATGGTATGTTGATCTGTCCATCGAGTACCGAAGGCGAGGAGGGTTGGCGCGTTCATTTTGAATGTACCCGCGATTGGGGAAAAACCTGGACCAAAATAGGCCCCATCAACGATGGAAAAACTTTTGGGGTCATCCAGCCCAGCGTATTAACTTATCCTGACGGAAGCGTGCAAATCCTTTGTCGTAGCCGTAACCGGGTAGTTGTTGAAGCCCGATCGGCTGATGGGGGAAAAACATGGTCGCCAATGAAAGCAACCAGTTTACCCAACAACAATTCGGGTACCGATGCGGTGACCCTGGCCGATGGTCGTCAACTGCTGGTTTACAACCATGTTTTGCCTCCGGGAAAAGAAGTGAAGGGGGCGCGTACTCCACTCAATGTAGCCATTTCGAATGACGGGAACACCTGGTATGCGGCTCTGATCCTCGAAGATTCGCCAATTGGCCAGTATTCGTACCCTGCCGTTATTCAAACATCGGATGGAATGGTACATTTTGTATATACCTGGCGCCGCGAACGTATTAAACATGTTGTTGTAGACCCATCGAAACTTGTTCTGAAAAAGATAAAGAATGGGATATGGCCACTTTGAGTAAAACCCTATCGTTACCATTTGCGGAATGAATTTGGAATTGATTATGCCATGAAAGTTATGGCTGGAGAAATAATAATAGGTTGGATCAAAACAGATGTGAGACTTGTCATCGGAAGTAAGACCTATTAACAATAATAGATGTTCGGTTGGAAAATCTCATCGGTCTGTATCCCTTTTTTTTTTAGGGCATTTCAGAAGATTACGCCTCTGCGTGGCTTATATTTTTATGCCAACTTTCTGCAAAGATTATTCAGTTATGTTGTACGCTTCATAGCAACATAGTTGCGACATTTTAATATACCCCGATTTTACCAACAACAGTGATTAACAATAGCAGAATATAAATTCCTGGTTATTTGCTTACCGGTAACCAAACGCTCATGTCGCCTTTCCCCCTGTTCCCCCAGGCATAATAGGGTACAAGCCTGAGAGTTACTGTCTCTTTTTGTGTATTGGCAGGTCGATACAATTGCCCGGTCCACGATGGATTGGAGATCATTTCAGCTTTTCCTTCCAACGTCAAAATTTTGCTGTTGACAAGGGTTATAGGTTTGGGCTCAAACTTAATGCTGGCTGGAATAATATAATCGAAAATTTTGCGCTTAACCGGAATATCTGCAGACTCGATGCAATAGACTATAGGTCCCCGTTTTACGGTTATCTGGTTGCGGACTTCTTCGACCAAAGGATTGGCTTCAATCAGTTGTGCCTCCATGGGCAGGTTCAGGGTTATCCGGTCGCCTTTTTTCCATGTTGCTGAAATCTTGGCGTAGGTTCCCGGCTTAATTTCCATGTTTTGTTTTTTGCCGTTGATAAGTATTTCGCCACCTGGTGCCCATCCCGGAATGCGTAGGAATACCGAAAATGGCTGGTTCGGGCATTCTTCCATCGTTAATGTAATTTTTCCGTCCCAGGGGTAATTGGTCTCCTGGTTCATCCAAATTGCCGAGCCATTGGCCAACTTGGTCTTCAGTGTGTTGCTGCCGTACAGGTTCACCCACAAGCCTTTGTCTGAAATGCTGTAAACGTAATTGCTAATTTCGGCTATGGTTCGAATAGTGTTTGGCGGACAACAATTGCAAAGGCTGATGTATTCTTCGCGTTGTTTCGACCAACGCAGGGTGAATGGTATGTCCTGAGCAACACACAACGGATTGGTGTAAAAATAACCTTTTCCATCAAGGCTAACCCCGGCCAGCAAACTGTTATACATGGTGAGCTCCATGACATCGGTAAAACGGGCTTCGCCCGTTATCAGAAACATCCGCCAGTTCCACAAAATATTGCCAATGTTGGCGCACGATTCGTTGTGTGCTGTCAGGTTGGGAAGTTGGAAGTCGCGCCCATAAGCCTGGTGCACTTTCTGGTTATAATCGGGTTTATACGAAGTGCCGTCGGGCGAGACTCCGTCGTACAAAGCGCCACATGCTCCGGTTACATACATTTTTTGTTCGGTCATGTTGTGCCATATCTTATCGAGGGTAAGCATCAGCGAGTCGTTCCCGGTTTCGGCATACACATCGGCAACTCCGGCATACAGGTAATTGGCGCGTACGGCATGGCCAATGGCTTTGTCAATTTTCAGGAAGGGGACACGGTCCTGGTTGTCGTCGGTGCCATTTTCGACCAGACTGCGGATGGCAATCAGGTTTTTGGCCAGTTCGAGGTAACGCGGGTCGCGGGTAGTGCGGTACATCTCGATTACGCCCATGTAATGCGACGGGCATATCGCGTTCCGGGCCAACTCGGCAGAGGCACGTTTGTAAAAATTGTACAGAAAGTCGGTAGCTTTAATGGCAACATTCATCAAGTTTGTTTTCCCGGTAAGCCGGTAATGCAGACAAGCGGCGGTCATTAAATGTCCCATATTGTAGGTTTCGAAGTCAAGACGTTCACCAAATTCTTTCTTTTCGTCATTTTTCGTCATTTGTTTAATTACAACAGGTGTGTGGATATACCCGTCGGGACGTTGTGATTTAGCAATGGTTTCGATGATGGTGTCAATCTTCTTTTCAGTTTCTGCATCGCGCGATGACGACCAGACTACGATCATCGCTTCGAGCATTTTGTAAAAATCGCCGTCGTGAAAGGCCGGGCCTACGTGTTCGCCTTTTTCCATTCCGGCAGCAATTTCGAAATTACGGTAGGCATGGCTTATGTCTGGGTTCAGGTATTCGCCCATCATGTGCGGAACCATCGATTCTTTACAAACGTTAAATCGCTCGGCCCAAAAACCGGTCGTCCATTGAACATCTCCCATATCGATGCTTTTTAATTTGGCGTAAGGGCTTTGTGATGTATTGACTAATGATTTATCTTGTGTAAATCCCTGGCTGTTTATTAACAGGCAGACTAACAGGATAGTCGGAAAAAAAGTCTTCATGCTTAATAGATGTATTTTTCAGGTTTAGAAATGTTTTTATTTAAGATTGTCTCATACTCAAAATAAGAAAGATTGAATATTCCATAGAATACCTAATTGATTTAGCGTTTGGGCTTTGCTCCAAAGCCCAAATTACTTTTTCGTTTTGACAAGAAGGTCAACACTGAGCCCGCTTCGCACGAAAAACTACGTTTGACGGCTCACCAGTTCAGGCCGCTTGCGCTTTATTCAGCTTTTGGCAACAAAAAAGATATTCATACATCATTATTAAGGTTGACGAATTACTACTAAACCAATCTGCTCTAAAAATAACTTCAGAATTCGTCAAAATCAATAAAACGTTTGCAATAATAATGTGTTTTCAAATATATAAAACTGTTATATATTGTAACTTTAAAATATGAAAACGTTTACAATTTTTTTGTTTTTTTGCGGTATGTTTTGATGCAGTAAAATGGATGAAAGAGTACAATGGGATGATGATCAGGAAAATAGTTTCTCCGTCTGACGGCTCAGTCAGTCAGGCTCATTTCATTTCGTTTCACTCCATTCGGGATGACAGGTTCACGTAGGGGAAACAGGGTTTGGCTTTGACGGTTTTGCCGCCTAACCGCCCACAAATAAAGGCGACTGTCATCCGAACGCAGTGAGGAATCTATTTGCTAAGAGTGAGTTGCATTAATTATTTACGACAATGGCTTTGAATAAATTTACGTTGGTTTTTGTTTTAACCCTGATTATAAGTGCCTGTCATACCGATCAAAACACCAGGCAGAGAATTGATTTTGACGATGACTGGAAGTTTTATTTGGGAGACGAGCCTAAAGCCAGTTCTGCAAGTTTCGATGATTCGGCGTGGCGAACCTTAAACCTGCCACACGACTGGAGTATTGAAGGTTCTTTCAGTAAAAAAAATCAGACCAAAACCAACGGAGGTGCTTTGCCTGCCGGGATTGGATGGTATAGGAAAAGTTTCACTGTTGGTAGAGATTTGGCGGGAAAGCATATTTTTATTGATTTTGATGGAGTTTATCGCAACAGTGAGGTGTGGATTAACAGTCACTATTTGGGAAAACGACCTTTTGGGTACAATTCGTTTCGCTATGAATTAACGCCTTTCTTAAATTTGGGCGATGAACCTAATGTACTTGCAGTACGTGTTGATAACAGTTTACAACCGAACTCGCGCTGGTATACCGGTTCAGGAATTTACCGCAATGTATGGCTGGTAGCCACTTCGCCGGTGCATGTGGCGCATTGGGGAACCTTCATTACAACTTCTGATGTTTCAGAAAAAGAAGCTACGATAAAACTTCAGATTAAAATTAATGTGGGCTTGACGCCTAAAGAAATAAAGGTTGAAACTACTATTGTTAATCCTGAGCAGGATAAGATTGTAACGGTTAAAAATACAACAGATAGAATTGATTCACTGGTGGTTTTCGATCAGCAGGTAAAGCTTTCCACACCTGAATTGTGGTCAAACGAGCATCCGGAATTGTATACTGCCAAAACTTTAGTTTATGCTGATGGCAAAGTTGTTGATAATTACGAAACGCCATTTGGTATTCGATATTTTGCATTCGATCCGGCCAAGGGTTTTTCGCTGAACGGGAAGCCCATGAAATTGCTGGGTGTTAATAACCATCACGATCAGGGCGCTTTGGGTGCTGCATTTAGTGTCCGTGCAGCCGAACGTCAGCTCGAAATCTTAAAAGCAATGGGTTGCAATGCCATACGTACAGCTCATAATCCACCTGCTCCCGAACTGCTCGATTTGTGTGATAGAATGGGCTTTCTGGTGATGGATGAGGCGTTCGATACCTGGACCCGGGGCAAAATGGACTGCGATTTTCACCTCGACTGGCCGGTGTGGCATCGGCGCGAATTGGAAGATATGGTGTTGCGCGACCGCAACCACCCATCGGTTATTCTATGGAGCATTGGGAACGAAATACCCGAACAGTTCGACACCACCGGGATTAAACTGGCAAAAGAGCTTGCCGATATTGTGAAAAACCTTGATAAGACCCGCCCGGTAACTAGCGCACTCACCGAGCAGGACCCCGCAAAAAACAACATTTACAAGTCGAAAGCGCTTGATCTGATTGGTTTCAATTACAAACATTTGCTATATGCCAGTTTTCCAAAAAACTTCCCGGGCGAGAAAATGCTGGCCGCCGAAAATATGTCAGCATTCTCAACGCGCGGACATTACGATATGCCTTCAGATAGTGTCCGAATCTGGCCTAAAGCCTACAAACAACCCTTCGACGGAAACCCTGATCTGACGGCTTCGGCCTACGACAATTGCCATGCCTATTGGGGCGCTACGCACGAAGAAACCTGGAAGGTGATCAAAAACAACGATTTCATTTCTGGAATGTTTGTTTGGTCGGGCTTCGACTTTTTAGGCGAACCCGAACCTTATCCCTGGCCTGCCCGAAGCTCGTACTATGGCGTAATCGACTTATGCGGCTTCCCGAAAGACATATATTACTTTTACCAAAGCGAATGGACCACTAAAACCATGCTCCACCTTTTTCCGCACTGGAACTGGAACGAAGGACAAACCGTTGATGTGTGGTCGTATTATAACAATGCCGATGAGGTGGAACTTTTTGTGAACGGTATTTCTCAGGGTGTAAGTTCAAAAAGCAACGATCGTTTTCATGCTTTCTGGCGTGTGAAATATGTGCCGGGAATCCTCAAAGCGGTTTCGCGGAAAGCTGGTAAAACGGTGCTTGAGGAGGAAATAAGAACAGCCGGAAAACCTGCTAAAATTGAGTTGGTTGCCGATCGTTCCAGCTTGAAGGCCGATGGAAAAGATTTGTCGTTTATTACGGTGAAAGTTATTGATGAGGTTGGAAATATGGTTCCCGATGCCTCAAACCTGATTAATTTTGATGTGCAGGGGAATGGCTTTATTGCCGGGGTTGACAACGGTTGCCAAACCTCGATGGAACCGTTTAAAACCAGCTGTCGCAAAGCGTTCAATGGCCTGTGTTTACTGTTGGTGCAAACCACGAAAACAGCAGGCAAAATTCAGGTGAAAGCCACTTCACAGGGTTTAAAATCCGCCGAAATACAACTAACAGCAACAAACTAAAACCCCCTATAAAAAAACGTGATATGAAGCGATTTGGTCAAATGATTTTTCTAAAACCCGACGGTGCCGATGAATACGTCAGGTTGCACGCCCATACCTGGCCTGGAGTGCTTGCCAAAATTAAAGAATGCAACATTTCGAATTATTCCATTTTCAGGAAAGACCTTGTGCTGTTTGCTTACTTCGAATACACTGGCGACCATTTCGAACGGGATATGGCTTTAATGGCTGAAGACCAGGAAACACAGCGTTGGTGGGCCACCGTTAAACCTTTGATGCAGCCTGTTGAATCGCGCTCCGTCGGAGAATTTTGGGCTGACATGAAAGAAATATTTCACTGCGAATAAATCCTTTGTTTTATGATGCCATCAAACCCTATACTTGGAACGGCCTTACACGCCATTGGCGGAATTGCGGCTTCGAGCTGTTACACCCCGCAATCGAAAGTGAAAAACTGGTCGTGGGGCACGTTTTGGCTCGTTCAGGCTTCGTTTGCCTGGGTTATTGCCCCGTTACTGCTCGGCTGGCTCACGGTCCCGGGCTTTTTCCATATTCTGGCAGCAGCTCCTCGTGAAGTGCTAGCCGGAGCTTTTCTGTTGGGTGCCTTATATGGCTTTGGCGGCATGTCGTTTGGTTTTGCCATCAAACACATTGGTTATTCACTTACTTATACCATTGCCATTGGTATTTCGGCTGTTTTGGGCACTTTAATTCCTTTGTTGCTGAATGGCAAACTGATGGAGTATTTCTCGCGCGAGGGAAGCGGCGTTATCCTTGCTGGCATGGTATTGTCGGTGGTTGGTGTGGCTTGCTGCGGCTGGGCTGGGTTCCGGAAAGAAAATGACCTGGCAAAATTCGACAATCAGTCGGTGAAATTTAACATGAGTACAGGTTTAATTTTGGCTACTATTGGAGGCATTTTATCGGCAGTGTTTAATCTATCGCTCGAACATGGTCAACCCTTAGCTGATATGGCCGCCCGGAATGGTGCCGGTAATTTCGAGGGAAATGCTAAAATGATTGTTTCAACTTCGGGTTGTTTCGTTGTTAATTTTATATGGTTTATTGTTCTGGGGATCAGGCAAAAAACCTTGAACGAGTTTACTGTTTCGACCCAAATGCCTTTTAATATATTGATTAAAAATATCTTATGGTCGGCCTTGGCTGGTGTAATGTGGTGTACGCAGTTTTTGTTCTACGGACTGGGGCACGTACAAATGGCCGTTTCCAGTTTATTAGCTGGGTGTTGCACATGTCGATGCTCATTTTCTTTAGTTACGGAATTGGAGTAGTCATGAAAGAATGGAAAAACGTTTCGAAAAGAACCTATAAAACGCTACTCGTGGCTCTGTTTACCTTAGTGGTTTCCTTTGTAATAATGACCATTGGCGGTTATTTGGGCGAACAAGCGTAATAACTAAGTTAAGAGAAAAACAAGATGACCTTAAGAAAACAAATAACTTACCTGCTTATCATTCTGGTGGGAACATCGCTTTCGGCACAAACCGTTACGGGCGAGAAGGCTGGGATTCCGCCCAAGCCCTCGGTGTATCATGCCGAGCCCTGGGATGATCCGCAAGTAGTGAGTATTAACCGGGACATTGCCAGGTCAACAGCTTATTCATACGAAACGCTCGACGATGCCTTGAGCTGCGATCGTTCCCGTTCATCGCGAATATTAATGCTGAACGGAGAGTGGAGTTTCAAATTTGCTCTAAAACCAGCCGACGCCCCTGTCGATTTTTACAAAAGCATAGTTACGGGATGGGACAAAATTGAAGTGCCGTCGAACTGGGAGATGAAGGGCTACGACATACCCATTTACAAAAGCGCTGTTTATCCGTTTCGCCCGGTCAATCCTCCTTATATACCCAAAGATTACAATGCCGTAGGTTCTTACCAGCGAACCTTTGTTGTTCCTGAAAAGTGGGATGGAATGAACATTACTTTGCATTTTGGCGGAGTGAGTTCGGCCTTTAAAGTATGGCTGAATGGCCGTTTTGTAGGGTATGGAGAGGACAGTTGCCTTCCATCGGAGTTTAATGTGACTCCGTATTTGCAGAAAGGCGAAAATATTTTGTCAGTTCAGGTTATTCGCTGGAGCGACGCGTCCTATCTCGAAGACCAGGACCATTGGCGCTTGAGCGGTATTCAGCGCGAAGTGATGCTCTTGGCCGAGCCCAGATTGCGTATTGCTGATTTTTTCTATCAGACCAAATTAGACAAGGATTATTGCGATGCAACATTCAAACTTCGCCCTCGCCTGGAAAACCTGACTGGCGATACTGTGAAAGGCTATACTTTGAAAGTTCAGTTGTACGACGCTGAAAAGAACCCGGTATTTCCGGTAGAATTAAGTAAACCTGCAGAGGATATTCTGAACGAATCCTACCCCCGTTTGGATAATGTGAAATTCGGAATGTTTGAAATGCTGGTGAAGAATCCGGCTAAATGGAGCGACGAAGAACCAAACTTATATACATTGGCGTTGACACTTGTCGATAAAAACGGTCTGATTCAGGAAGTGAAATCCTGCAAAGTTGGTTTTCGGAGTGTCGAATTTTCGAAGACCGACAGTAAATTGCTCATTAACGGTAAGGTTACTTACTTGTATGGAGTTAATCGGCACGACCACGATCCGGCCAAAGGAAAGGCGCTTTCTCGTGAAGATATTCGCCGTGATGTGGAGCAGCTCAAACAGTTCAATTTTAATTGCATTCGCACCTGTCATTATCCCAACGATCCGTATTTCTATGAGTTGTGCGACGAGTACGGTATTTTGGTTATCGACGAGGCCAACTACGAAACGCATGGCATAGGCAGTTTGCTCAGCAACGATGCCCGATGGACTGCCGCGTTTATGGAGCGCACCAATCGCATGGTTTTGCGCGATAAAAATCATCCGTCGGTCATCATTTGGAGCCTTGGTAACGAAGCTGGCCGAGGGCCAAACAACGCCGCAATGGCTGCTTGGGTGCACGATTTTGATCTGACCCGTCCGGTGCATTACGAGCCCGCGCAGGGAAGCCCCAATATGGAAGGTTATATTGCGCCCGGCGATCCTGGTTATCCAAGTTTGAAAGATCATTCACACCGGATTCAGATGCCGCTCGACCAATATTACATCGATATTGTTAGTCGAATGTATCCGGGTTTGTTCACCGCCGATTTACTTTTGAATCAGAAAAACGGCGATCGCCGACCGGTTTTCTTTTGCGAATATGCACACTCCATGGGTAATTCAACCGGAAATATCCAGGAATTCTGGGACCAGTTTCGAAGTCCCGAAAGGCTGATTGGTGGTTGTATTTGGGAATTTAAAGATCAGGGCTTGTATAAAATTGATGCTAATGGCAAGCGTTTTCTGGCTTATGGAGGTGATTTTGGAGAGAAATATTTCGACGATTTTACCATGAAAGGGATTGTGCAGGCTGATGGGAAACCCCATCCGGCCATTTACGAGTGCAAACACGTGTTTCAGCCGGTGGAGTGTGAATTTGCCGATGCCTCCAAAGGATTATTGAAAATTATTAACCGTCACGCCGCGAAAAACCTGGCAGATTACCAGTTGACGTTAATAATTCAGGAAAACGGAATTGAAATTCTGAACAAACCCATGTCCACATTGTCGCTCGCTGCCGGAAAAGATACGGTGATCAATATTCAAACCATTTATCCGAAGCAGAAACCCGGCAAAGAATATTTACTCACAGTTTCATTCAGCCTGAAGAATGATGCGCCGTGGGCCAAATCCGGACACGAGGTGGCGTGGAACCAGTTTGCACTGAGCGGATTGCCTAAAGGTGAATTTGGCACAAATTCAGGTGAAAAATTGGAATTGAAACCTGAAAATGACCAAGTGTTGGTTGCTGGAAAAGGCTTCCAGATAATATTTGATAAGAAAAACGGAGCAATGAGCTCGTATAGGTCTGGAGGTAAAGAACAAATAGTTCGTCCGCTGCTGCCAAATTTTGTTCGTCCGCTAACCGACAACGACAGGCGTGGATGGAAAGCTCAGAAAAAACTGAAGGAATGGTACGAGTCGAAGCCCGAATTGGCAAGTTTCTCAATTGCGAAGGATAAAAAAGGCAATCTTGTAGTCTACACAGTTTACCGGTTGATCAACGGCAATGTAGTTGTAAATGTCGATTACACAGTGAACAGGGAAGGCGTGGTTAAAGTGGATTACCACCTCAAAGCCGATCCCGGGTTGCCTCCAATTCCCAAAATTGGTATGATCTGCGGAATTGCCAACGACTGCCGCTCCATATCGTGGTATGGCCGGGGACTGCTGGAAAGCTATTCCGACCGCCAAACAGGGTTCAAAGTGGGTCTTTATACTTTGCCATTGTCCGAATTTATGGAGCCTTATGTTGTGCCGCAGGAAAATGGGAACCGCACTGATGTACGATGGATGTATTTATCGGACAAAGCGCACCAAGGGTTGCTTGTGGTTGCCGATAGTTTGCTAAACATGAGTGTGTGGCCTTATTCGTACAATGAATTTAGTAGGGTGAAGCACTGGAATGAAATGAAGGAGGCTGGATATATCACTTTGAACATCGATTTGGTGCAAATGGGTGTGGGCGGAAACGATTCGTGGTCGGATGTGGCCGCTCCGCTGGAAAAATATCAGGTTAAGCCGGGTAATTATTCGTACAGTTTTTACCTGTTGCCTGTAAACGCGAAAGAAGAACAGGTCGCCAAAGGGTGGCAGAGCCTGAAATTTTGAGACGGAAAATTACTTACTCCGTCAGCTAAACAGACTGTGTGATTTCAATATTTAAGGCTCTGAGAATTGCGTATTTCAAAAATTTCTCCGATACCTACCCGAATATTTTCGGTGTAAAATTTAGTTTTCACACAGTCTGTTCAGCCAACGATAGAAAACAGATAAGTAAACCCGGCCGCGTAAAGAAGCTTATTGAAGCGATAGCGCTAACTCGGACGGAATTGAACTGAATTTGAAAAGAGAAAAATATATGAAACGCTTTTATCTATTGGTTTTAACGGTTCTGTTTCCAACCGCTTTTTCTCAGGCTAAAACTAAGCCAACGGTGGTTCCTCAGACTGTGATGCAAAAAATATACGAAGAGGTTAAAACTCCTTATAAATACGGCATGGTTTTAACTGCTGAAAATGACTCTAAAAAACTGGATTGCCCGAGCGTTTTCAGGAAAGACAACAAATGGCTGATGACTTACCTTGTGTTTGATGGCCGTGGCTACGAAACGTGGCTGGCCGAAAGCGCCAACTTGCTGAACTGGACCACCAAAGGCCGCATTTTGTCGTTTTCGCCCGATACTACTCAGTGGGACTGTAATCAAAAAGCCGGGTATATTGTTCTTCAGGATTACAAATGGGGAGGATCGTACGAATTACAAAAATACGATAACAAAAACTGGATGACCTACATTGGTGGCGGCGCGAAAGGATACGAAGCCGGATCATTATCGATTGGCGTTGCATTTACTGAACAAAATCCTGCCACGGTGCACGAATGGAAACCGCTGGATAAACCTGTTTTAATGGCCACGGATAAGGATGTGCGCTGGTGGGAAAACCGGAAACTGTATAAAAGCACTGTGATTTGGGACAAAGCCAAAACCACCGGGTATCCGTTTGTCATGTATTACAACGCTAATGGCGATTCGGCTAAAAATAACCTGAAAACCCGATGGTTCGAGCGTATCGGGATGGCCGTTTCGAATAATATGATCGATTGGAAACGAATACCGCAGGAGCCTTTGGTGCATCACTCCAGGGGAATTACAGGCGACCCCGTGATTCAGAAAATTGGCGACGTGTGGGTGATGTTCTATTTTGGCGCTTTTTGGGAAGGTCGTACAGGTGCTTTTAATCGCTTTGCCTGCTCGTACGACCTGGTTCACTGGACTGATTGGACAGGTCCGGATCTGATTGCGCCATCAGAACCTTACGACGAAAAGTATGCCCACAAATCGTTTGTGGTGAAATGGAAAGGTGTGGTTTACCATTTTTATTGTGCCGTAAATAAGAAGGAGCAACGGGGAATTGCGGTGGCTACTTCGAAAGAGAAGCCCCTCTCCAACCTCTCCCCGAAAGGGAGAGGCTTAGATCGCAAATAACCTGAACTGATTTACCTCAAATAACAATGACATTTTTATTCAAACATATAAACATTCGCGACCGAATTCTCACCCACTTTGGGGGAGTTAGAGGGGGCTTCTTTTTCTTCTTCTTTTTCGTTCGGCTCATTTGTTTTGGTCAACCCATTGCTCCCGAATCTCCCGAGGACTCGGCCAAACCCTGGATTTTTTGGTACTGGATGCATGGTGCGGTGAACAAAGAAGCCATCACTGCCGATCTGGAGGCAATGAAAGAAGCCGGATTGGGTGGCGCCTATATTTTTGCCATTCGTGATGTCCCGAACCCACCGCTTTTTGAGCCATCGTACCGAACCATGACGCCCGAATGGTGGGGAATGGTGAAATACGCTATAAGTGAGGCCGACCGATTGGGCCTGAAAATTGGTATGAATTCGTGCGATGGCTTCACCGCAGCTGGTGGCCCATGGATTACTCCGGAAATGTCGATGCAAAAAGTAGTTTGGGCCGATACAATTGTTACCGGTGGAAAAGCTTTTAATGGCAAACTTCCGCAACCGCTAAAAGTTGAAAATTACTACGAAGATATTGCCGTTTTTGCCTATCCGGCGCCGGAAGGGTCAGGAGTGTCGTCGTACAAAACAGTTCCAAAAGTAACCACCAGTATTGGTAAAGATGCACAGTTTCTGGCTTCAAAAGATAATAAAAAGGGTTTTTCGAGCGAGAAGCCTTGCTGGATACAGTATTCGTTTGATCAGCCATTTACATGTCGGTCGGTTAAGATTTTAACCGGCTGGAACAATTACCAGTCGAACCGCCTGGTTGTTGAGGTGAGTGACGATGGCATCAATTTCAGGAGACACTTCCGGTTGGAACCGCCACGTGCCGGATGGCTTGATTTGGACGCCAATGCAACTCAGCTCATTCCTGAAGTTACCGCGCGTTATTTCAGGTTTGTTTACAATCCTGAAGGTTCGGAACCTGGCGCTGAAGACATTGACGATGCCAAATGGGCTCCCGCTTTGAGATTGCTGGGAATTGAGCTTTCAGGAGAAACAAAAATTAACCAGTTTGAAGGAAAATCGGGCGCAGTTTGGCGAATTGCCAAACGAAATACTGCCGATCAGTTGCCAGATTCAAAATGTATTGGCCTTAAAGAATTACGAAATATTACCTCAAATCTTCAGCCGGATGGGTGCCTGAAATGGAATGTTCCGGTGGGGAAATGGGTAATTCTGAGGATGGGGCATACCTCTACCGGGCATGTCAATTATGTGGGCGGTGGCGGAAAAGGGCTTGAATGCGACAAACTTAATCCTGAAGTTGTACGACTTCAGTTCGACCGCTGGTTTGGTGAGGCTTTCCGGCAGGTTGGGCCTGAACTGGCGTCGAAAGTTTTGAAACGATTTCATGTGGACAGCTGGGAATGCGGCAGTCAAAACTGGTCTCCGGTTTTTCGCGATGAATTTATAAAACGCAGAGGTTACGATTTGTTGCCTTATCTGCCTGTGATGGCTGGTGTTCCGGTAGAAAGTACTGATTTATCGGAACGCGTGTTATCCGATATTCGCCAAACGATTTCTGAAGTAATGGTAGACAATTTTTACATGATATCTGCCGAAGAAGCGCATAAAAAGGGTTGCTTGTTCAGCGCCGAATGTGTGGCTCCCGTAATGGTTTCTGACGGCATGTTGCACTACCGTGAGGTAGATTTGCCAATGGGCGAATTCTGGCTGAACAGCCCGTCGCACGATAAACCGAATGATATTCTTGATGCTATTTCGGGAGCACACATCTACGGAAAAAATATTGTTCAGGCCGAAAGTTTTACCGAAATCAGGTTGGATTGGAACGAGCATCCGGGCATGATGAAACCTGTTGCCGACCGAAATTTCGCGCTGGGCATCAACAAGCTGTTTTTTCATGTTTTTACACTTAATCCGTGGAAGGACAGGAAGCCCGGCATGACGCTCGATAAAGTGGGAACATTCATCCAGCGCGACCAAACCTGGTGGAAGCCCGGCAAGGCTTTTTTCGATTACATTGCCAATTGCCAACGGTTCTTGCAGCAGGGCAAGCCCGTTGTTGATATTGCCGTTTTTTCGGGTGAAGAAACTCCCAGAAGGGCTATTCTGCCTGATCGTTTGGTGAATATTTTACCAGGAATATTTGGAAAAGAACGAGTGGAACAGGAAAAAATCAGGCTTCTGAATAGCAGAATTCCTGTTCGTAACCTGCCTGCCGGTGTGAAAACACAAGCGAATATGGCCGATCCTGAAGAATGGATCGATCCGTTGCGTGGTTATGCTTACGATTCGTTTAATCGTGATGCACTTTTGAATTTGGCACAGGTGAAAGATGGCCGGATTATTTTGCCGGGCGGTGCAAGTTATGGTTTACTGGTTGTTCCGGGGAAAATGAAAATGTCGCCTAACGGTGATCGAATGAGTTTGGAAGTTGCGCAAAAACTTTTACAATTGGTAACTAATGGCGCAACGATTTTAATGATGGAGCAACCCCAAAAAGTAACTGGTTACGATTCTGGTAAAGGCGAAGATCAGAAGCTTGAAAAAGTCGTTGCTGAATTATTTTCGGGAGAAAGACAAACAACGACTACCGATTCAGGAAAACCAGTCACGTGTTTTAAAAAAGGAAAAGGTCGCATTATTTGGGGACCTTACAAAGCTGAAACATTTGTAACAATTGACATTGCCAGAGATTTTTTTGTGTTTGACGAATCGGGAGAAATGGCAAAAGGGATTGCATGGAATCACCGGAATGATGGCGATAAGGATATTTATTTTGTAGCCAATCAGCTTGAAAAGCAACGGACGCTCGAATTAAGTTTCAGGGTTGAAAATAAGGTGCCCGAATTGTATAATCCGGTTACCAACGAAACACGGCAGTGCGCCAATTGGAAATGCGAAAAGAGACGGACAAAACTGACTTACAGGTTTGCGCCGAATGAATCGGTATTTGTGATTTTTAAAGAAGGAAAAAAGAAAGCAGGTCCAGGTAAGAACTGGGCTGAAACAAGCCAGTTGGAAACTCTTTCTGGCGAATGGGATGTTCGGTTTAACTCTGCAATGGGCGGGCCTGCGGAACCAGTGTGTTTTAAAGAGCTTACCGATTGGAGTAAAAATGAAGATGACAGGATTCGCTTTTATTCGGGTACGGCAGTTTACCAAAAGTCGTTCGATTGGGAGAAACCCATCGCAAAAGGCACGACTTTGTGGCTGGAGTTGGGTTCGTTTGCCAATTTGGCCGAAGTGAACGTCAATGGGCAGTCGTGCGGTATTTGCTGGACTGCACCTTTCCGAGTGCGGATTGATAAGGCTTTGAAGCAGGGTGAGAACAAACTCGAAATTGCGGTCACAAATACATGGGTAAACCGACTGATTGGTGACCATGATCTGCCGGAAGAAAAGCGGATAGGCTGGACTACGGCACCTTACCGGCTGGTCGGGAAACCGCTGTTGCCTGCCGGGCTATTCGGACCGGTGAAGATTTGTGAAGAAAAATAGTAGCCTCATCCCCAGCCCTTCTCCAAAGGAGAAGGAAGTTTGGTTGTCAAAAATTGTAAGTGTGTTTGATCATTCAAATTTGAATTGTCAATTTATAAGAAGAAAAATATGCACTTTGCCACCGGAAGCTCCCTCTTTAGGAGGGGGTTGGGGGAGGCTCATAAAACTATAAAATTATGGACTCAAGAGAACGATTTTATGCTACTATAAATTACGAAAAAACCGATCGTCCGGCATCGTGGCTGGGTTTGCCCGTGCCTGCAGCGGAGAAAAACCTGTTTGCACATTTTGGAGTTTCGTCGGTTTCCGAATTGAAGCAAAAACTGGATGACGATATTTGGCCCATTGAGGTGCCGTTCAATTGTCCGCCCTCCAATCACATTGCCTGTGCCTTTCCGTTTGCCAAGGTTAAACACAATGATACCCCCGACGAACGAACACTAACGGCTCCGGGCTTTTTCGAAGATTACGATGATCCGGCCGATGTCGATAAATTCGACTGGCCCGATCCGGCGAAAATGCTGTTAAAAGATGAATCTTTGCGATTGGCTAAGGCAATTCCTTCGGATAAAATACGGATGGGCGTTATGTGGTCGGCGCATTTTCAGGATGCCTGCTCTGCGTTTGGTATGGAACACGCGCTGATTACGATGATGATGAACCCGGAGATGTTTAAGGCTGTTATTGACCGCATTACCGATTTTTATCTTCAGGCTAACGAGCTGTTTTATGAGGCCACCAAAGGTTACCTGGATGCTGTTTTAATAGGCAACGACTTTGGTAGCCAAACCGGCTTAATGGTTGATCCGGATAATATCCGCGAGTACGTATTTCCAGGGACAAAGAAAATTATTGAGCAGGCGAAAAGTTACGGACTGAAAGTGATTCATCATTCCTGCGGTTCAATTTTTCCGATTATTGGCGATTTGGTCGAACTTGGCGCTGATGTTATTCATCCTATTCAGGCATTGGCTACAGATATGGACCCTCGAATGTTGAAAGATAATTTTGCAGGCAAGGTAGCTTTCTGCGGTGGAATAGATGCACAGTATTTGCTGGTTAACCGCAAACCCAATGATGTGAGGGCTAAAGTTCAGGAATTAATGGAAATATTTCCAACCGGATTGATTTTGTCGCCAAGCCACGAAGCCATTTTGCCCGACATTCCGCCAGCCAATATTGAGGCTATTTTTGAAGCCTTAAAAGCCCCCTTCCGGTTCCCCCAATTTGGGGAAAGCCTTGGACTGTGATTTGCGAATGATAAAGCTTAAAAAAGAGAAAGGCCAAAACTCCCCTCCGTTTGGAGGGATTAGGGGAGGTCAATACGAAATATTCGTCTTATGAAATATAAAATCTACCTGTCGCTTTTATTGATTACTCTTGTTTTGAATGGTTTTGGACAAGGTACTTCAGTCAGTCAATACAACGTAGTATGGGATTCGCAAAGCCAGAATTCATCGGAATCGATGCCTTGCGGAGGTGGCGATATTGGCCTGAATGTTTGGGTTGAGCAGGGTAATGTACTGTTCTATATGTCGGAAAGTGGATTTTTTGACGAGAATAACCAGTTTTTAAAAGCTGGAAGAATCAGACTGAAATTGAATCCGAATCCTTTTGATGGTGGAATTTTTAGGCAGGAATTGGTTCTTCATGAGGGTTTGGTGAAAATATCAGGAACGAAAGATGGGCTGGATGTTCAGTTGAAATTGTGGGTCGATGTTTTTCGCCCGGTAATACATATTGAGGTTTCGTCAAACCGAAAAGTTGAATTAACTGTCGGGTACGAAAGCTGGCGGAGCAAGGATCATATTCTGCAAAAAATGGAACCCTATGCCAGTTCCTATAAATGGGCTGCGCCAAAAGGTTTGAAAACACTGAAAGACTCGATTGCTTTTGAGGAAAACAGTGTTTTATTTGTCCATCGAAACCAGTCGCAAACAGTTTTTGATGCCACGGTGAAAACTCAGGGTATGGAACGAGTGAAAGGGCAGTTGTTCAATCCGCTGCATAACCTGACTTTTGGTGGAAAAATGATGGGTAACAACCTGGTTATTGCCGGAAATTACGCTGGGAAATATGCCGATACTGAATACCAGGGCTGGTTGCTGAAAAGCAAGTCGTCGGCACAAAAACATGAGGTGAAAATTGTTTTGCATGGAGCTCAAACGCCTACGCTTGATGCCTGGAAAGACCTGCTTCAGGAGCTGATCGCCGAAAGCCAAACGAACTGGAAGGATGCCCACCTCAAAACGCTCGCCTGGTGGAAGCAGTTTTGGGACCGGAGCTTTGTAATAATTGGAAATAATACTGATTCGGCTGATTGGAAAATGGGTCGGAACTACCAGTTGTTTCGTTACATGTTGGCATGCAATGCTTTGGGGAAGTATCCAACTAAGTTTAATGGCGGACTTTTCACCGTCGATCCTGTGTATACGAAAAAGGAATACAATTTCACTCCCGATTTCAGGCTTTGGGGTGGTGGTACTTTTACCGCTCAAAACCAGCGATTGGTTTACTTCCCGATGCTAAAATCGGGAGATTTTGAGCTGATGAAACCGCAATTCGATTTTTATTTACGCATTCTGAAAAATGCAGAATTGCGCTCTGAAGTATATTGGAATCACGCTGGAGCATGTTTCACCGAGCAGATGGAAAATTTTGGCCTACCTAGCTATGCCGAATTTGGACTCGATCGCCCGACTGGTTACAATCCCGGAGTGGAATACAATGCCTGGCTCGAATACGAATGGGATACCGTTCTGGAGTTTTGCCTGATGATGCTTGAAAATGAACGTTATGCCGATGAAAACATTGCTGAATATTTGCCTTTTATTGAAAGTTGCCTGACATTTTTCGACGAGCATTACCAATTTCTGGCACAGCAACGCGGCAGCAAAAAGCTCGATGGCTACGGTCATTTGGTTTTGTATCCCGGATCGGCTTGTGAAACCTATAAGATGACAACCAATTCAACATCGACTATTGTTGCATTGCAAACGGTTTTGTCTCGTTTGCTGGAACTACCATCCGGATATTTATCAGATGAGAAAAAAAACAAATGGCAAGCTATGCTCAAACGGATTCCACCGATTAACACCCGCATTTGTCATGGTCACGAAACAATATCACCAGCAAAAACCTGGGAGCGGATTAATAATGTTGAAGTTCCGCAGTTGTATCCGGTTTTTCCGTGGGGAATTTATGGTGTGGGTAAGCCCGATTTGGAATTGGCTGTTGATACGTGGAAATACGATCCTGATGCGTTAAAAAACCGCAGTCATGTGGGATGGAAACAAGACAACATTTTTGCGGCACGGCTTGGATTGACAGAAGAAGCGTTCAGGCTGAATATGCAGAAAATGTCAGACTCGGGCCGCCGCTTTCCTGCATTCTGGGGGCCGGGTTTCGATTGGGTTCCCGACCATAACTGGGGTGGTTCGGGCATGATTGGCATTCAGGAAATGCTGGTGCAGGTTGACGGAGATAAAATACACCTGTTTCCTGCTTGGCCGAAAGAACGCGATGTGCATTTTAAGCTATATGTTCCTGATAATACCATTGTAGAAGCAAGCCTGAAAGGAGGAAAACTTGAATATGTAAACGTATTTCCCGACAAACGTAAAAGAGACATAGAAACAGTATTTCAAAAGCCTTATTGTAAATAAAGTAACCAAATGTAGATGAATATGCCGATATCTATTTACCGGTTTTATTTTCGATTGCGTTTAAACAGTTGTGACTTACCGAAAGCTTTTAAATTAACGTGAATTCGATGTGCGAATGAATTGTTAATGACTGAAATACTGCAAATTAACAAGGTTGAAAATTAATATTGTTCAAACATCTTACAGGGTCGTGCGAACAAAACTATTCTTTATAATTTGCTTTCAGAACTTGATAAGGATTATTTTTTCTCAGTAAAATAAGTTATCAGTGAAAGAAATACGTACCAGATGATGATTAAAGGCAAAGCATAAAGTTGCAGAAAGACCAGCATTAATAATGTTGTCCCCAGAAATAAAAATCGAAGCGAGTTTTCTTTAAACTTCAGGCTTTTAAATTTTAAGTTAAACATGGGTAACTCAGAAATCATTAAAAATGAGCAGGCAAAAATTGATGCAATTAGTACGTGTTTGTTTAAAATTATTTGCATTACCGATACATTTTTTCCTAATTCCAGAATAAGCCCTAATGAAGCAAAGAAAATAGCATTGGCAGGAATTGGCATCCCAAGAAATTGTTCGCTTTGACGATCATCAGTATTAAATTTAGCAAGACGAAAGGCTCCAGCTAAGGGAATGACAAGGCTTGTATATAAGGTTATCCATTGGCTCCAGTTTGCTTCTATATCCTGGATCGGCTGGTTTTTTTTAAAGATTGAGAATTCGAGCATAGTAAAAACCATTGCTGCTGGCGCCAGTCCAAACGAGACCAAATCGGCCAACGAGTCAAGTTCTTTTCCTATAGGTGAGTATGCCTTTAGCAAACGGGCTGCAAACCCATCCGAAAAATCGAATACTGAAGCAGCAAAGATAAAAACCGCAGCCCATCCCAGTTGTCCGTCAATAGCGAAGAAAACAGCCATGCAACCACAAATCAGGTTCATTGAAGTAATTGCATTTGGTACCCAGAAAAAGTAGTTTGTTTTACTGCTCATAATAATGTTTACTAAGAAGTTTTCAGTTCAAAACTCAAAACTGAAATTTAAATCTGATCCCAAAAATAACAATTTATATGCTTTTTTGTAGTTCAAAATGTCATTCTGAACAAAAAAGAAAGTTCCAATTTAGCCGATGAATACTTTGATGTATGCAAAAATGGCCGGGACTACAAAAAACAATGAATCAAACCTGTCTAGCATTCCTCCATGTCCGGGTAAAATATGACTGCTATCTTTAATTCCAAAATGACGTTTAAACATTGACTCTGTTAAATCGCCAAAAGTGGCAGAAATAACCAGAATTACACTAATGGCAATCCAATGAATCATCTTAATTTCAGGAATAAGCCCAGAAATAAAATAGGAGGCAACAACAGCAAATATAGTTCCTCCAATAGCTCCTTCCCATGATTTTTTTGGCGAGATACGTTCAAATAGCCGATGTCTTCCAATGGAAACTCCAACCAGATAAGCGCCTGAATCATATATCCATATCAATGAAAAAAGTGCTATAAGTAATTGAGGAGAATAGGTACTGGTTTTAAAAAAATCGGGGAATACGATGAAGTTTATTAATGATATTGGTAAGGCAATATAGGTTATACTTAATATGGTAATTGCAATGTTTTCAACGGGCCTGTGTTTTTTTCGATAAAGTTCAGATGCCATAACAGCAAGCAAAAATGGTAAAATACCCCAAATACAGCGATATTCAATCAATCCTTTAGCACTCAAAAATGACAAAATGAACAAAAAAACAGATGTCAGATAACTTAAAGGCTGATTGGGTTTAACTTCCGATTGTTTGAACAGACGATTGAATTCGAATGTGCTGGCAGTTAAAATAAACAGAAACAAAATGGCAAAACTATACTCACTGACAAGAATAGAAGTCAGCATTACAAAAACTAAAACGATCCCTGTAATCGCCCGCGTAATAAGTTTTTTCAATGGCTTAATTCTTTTAAAAGTTCTTTTGCTTTCGATTCAAAATTCTGATGAACCCATACTCCAATCACTCCAAGTGTTGGGAAAGCAGTATCGTGCTCATTTAAAATGACACAATCGATTTCTTCATTTTCTAAAATCTCTTTAGCCATTTCTGCCTGAAAATTTAGTTCTGTGCTTAAAACACAAACCCAATCTTTTTCCATAGTTTAGTTTTTAATTGGTTCTTCAGAGATTACTACTATCAACGATTTTGGACCATGCATGCCCATAACCAGTGTTTTTTCGATATCTGCTGTACGGCTTGGTCCAGTAATGTTGCTTATTAACGAAGGTAATTCATTTTTATATTTATTTTGCAATTTCTCAATGGCATCATCCAAATAATTGGTTATTTGAGCTTGTTGAGCTACAATAATGTGCGTTTCCGGAAAAACATTTAGTCTTCTCCCCGAAATTTGAGCAGAACTAATCAATACAGATCCTAAATGTGCAACTAAAAACTCGCAACTGGTTATCCCAATGCTTATATCCATAAAATCATGTTCATCAGAACGAACTTCTATTTCCGGTTTAAGTAACTCCTGAATGTTTTTGTCTTTGCAAAAAACCTTTTTTTGTTTTTTTTCTTCACATATCGATTTTATTATTGAGGGAATATCTTTTTCTGTTTTACAGGTAATGACCTTTCCACCAATCAATTCCAAATTTTTTCTGAATTCATGTATAAGCGATTCATTCAGTGAATGATAAATAGGAGAGGAAAAATTAGGAACCTCTGTCTCAATTTCGCCTCTTCTATTTTGTGCCTCTTTTAATCGCGATAAAATGTTTTCTCTTGCTAAGCTCATTATTGTTTTTATTCATTGGCAACCTCAGTTTTTTCCTGAAGTTCTGCTATAGATTCATTTTTTTGGTTCTCAACCATTTCCGGTTTTCCCCATTTCCGTTTACCGAAAATATTTTCGAGATCTTCACTGAAGATTACTTCTTTTTCCAGCAGTCGTTCAGCCAGCTTTTCGTAACTTTCTTTATTTTTTGATAGAACTTCAAGTGCTCTTTGGTATTGTTCTTCAATCATTTGCTTCGATTCTGCATCAATCAATTCGGCTGTTCTTTCACTATATGGTTTGCTGAAAGCATATTCGTTTTGTCCGCTCGAATCGTAGTAACTCACATTTCCAACCTTGTCACTCATGCCAAAAATGCTAACCATTGCATACGCTTGTTTGGTTACTTTCTCAAGGTCATTTTGGGCTCCTGATGATATGCTGTTAAAAGAAATTTGTTCGGCTGCACGTCCTCCAAGTGTTGAACACATTTCATCGAGCAATTGGTTTTTTGTTGTAATGGAGCGTTCTTCGGGTAAATACCATGCGGCTCCAAGTGCTTTACCGCGTGGAACTATTGTTACTTTCAACAGCGGATGTGCATGTTCCAATAGCCAGCTAATTGTGGCGTGACCGGCTTCGTGATACGCAATTCTGCGTTTTTCATCTACCGAAATAATTTTGTTTTTCTTTTCCAAACCACCTATTATTCGGTCAACGGCATTCAGAAAGTCCTGTTTGTCAACCAAATCTTTGTTGTTACGGGCTGCAATTAATGCGGCTTCGTTACAAACATTGGCAATATCCGCACCCGAGAATCCAGGTGTTTGTTTTGCAAGGAATGAAGGATCAACCTCAGGCGAAAGTTTGATTGGCTTTAAATGTACATTAAAAATTTCAAGTCGCTCATTCAAGTCGGGTAATTCAACATGTATCTGACGGTCGAAACGACCAGCACGCATCAGCGCTTTATCCAGGATATCAGCACGGTTTGTAGCTGCCAGAATAATTACTCCTGAATTGGTATCGAATCCATCCATTTCAGTTAAAAGCTGGTTGAGTGTATTTTCGCGTTCGTCGTTCGATCCAAAATTCGGGTTTTTACCTCTTGCACGTCCAATGGCGTCAATTTCATCAATGAAAACAATACAAGGTGATTTCTCTTTGGCTTGCTTAAACAGATCGCGTACACGTGATGCGCCTACACCAACGAACATTTCAACAAAATCGGATCCCGACATTGAGAAGAAAGGTACATTTGCCTCACCTGCAACAGCTTTTGCAAGCAATGTCTTTCCGGTTCCCGGTGGGCCAACCAAAAGTGCACCTTTTGGAATTTTTCCTCCAAGTTTGGTGAATTTGGCAGGATTTTTCAAAAAGTCGACAATTTCCTCAACTTCTTGTTTTGCTTCGGCTAAACCGGCAACATCTTTAAATGTATTTGTAACTCTTGAATCTTTATCAAATACTTTAGCCTGAGATTTTCCAACATTGAAAATATTAGCTCCACCGCCTCCACCTGAATTTTTGCTCATTCTTCTGAAAATCCACCAATAAAGCAGGATTATTACTCCAAATGGAAGAACCCAGCTAAGTATCTCATTCATATAGTTATGAACAGTTTTATATTCCACGCTGATTTTACTGTCTTCGGCTACATTCGATTGTGCTTCCTGCAAATTTTTTTCGAAGGAATCAACCGACCCGATTGTGAAATAAAAATGAGGGCCAGCTTTTGCAGGAGATGTAAAGCCGTTGGTTAATTTTGTTGTATATTTATCATAACTATTGTCTTTCAGGTATATTTGAGCCTCTTTTTCATTGACTACTACGATTTTCTTAATATCGTTTCCTGCAATCATAATAGTCTTTACATCTTTCCAGTTTGTTTCAACTGGCCCGCTTCCCATCGAATACCACTGTATAACAAGAAAAACAATGAATAACACAATATAAATCCAATATGGATTGAATTTAGGAGCTCTGTTTATTCCCATATTATTGTTTAGATTTTTCTTTTTCTTAGTATCGTTTCCCATTTTCTTTAATTTTCATCTTTTAGTAATTCAATATGAGCATCGGCCCATAAATTTTCAAGGTCGTAAAATTCTCTGATTTCTTTTTGAAATATATGAACCATGATGTCGGCATAATCAAGCAATATCCACAGTGAGTTTCTATATCCGTCTTTGTGCCAGGCGCTTTGGTTTAACATTTCTTCAACAGTGTCTTCAACCGAGTGGGCTATTGCATCAACCTGGGTCACCGAATTACCATGACATATTATGAAATATTTACATTCTGTATGATTTATTTTTGTAAGGTCTATTGTCGTAATCTTTTGTCCTTTTTTTCGTTGAATTCCTTCAACAATGGCATCAATCAATTGTTCAGTTTCTCTTTCTTTTCCGTTTTTATTCATAAATTTTTATTAGCACCACAAAGATAAGTTTTTTACCTTATTTTAAGTGATTAAACTTGCAGGTCCAAACATTAGAATTTTGTTGGAAATACAAATTTAACAAATTAGTATGAGTCAAATTGTTGGAAATTTAATTGTTCGTCTTGGTGAAGTGGATTCTACCAACAATTATGCCAACCAGCTATTACGAGATATTGGTGTTGCTGATGGTACTGTCTTTTTGGCATACGAACAAACTGCTGGTCGTGGACAGCATAAAAATACATGGGAAAGTGCTGCCGGTGAGAACTTAGTATTTTCAATCGTTCTTGCTCCCGGGTTTCTTGAGATTCGCGATCAGTTTATGCTGTCAAAAGTTGTAACGTTAGGAATCTATCATGCTCTGAATAAATATGTTACTGATTTAAAAATTAAATGGCCTAATGATATTTATGCTGGAAATATGAAACTTGGTGGAATTTTGATTGAAAATTCGATTATGAGTGGATTTTTGAAGAATTCGGTTGTTGGCATAGGAATTAATATAAACCAGGAAGTTTTTCGAAGCAATGCTCCGAACCCTGTGTCGTTACGAATACTGACAAAAAAACATTTCGATACTGAGTTTGTTCTTTCTGAAATTCTTTCAAAAATTGATGCTTACTATAAGTTGTTACAGTCAGGTAATTTTCAGTTGATTAATTTTGAATTTGAGCAGGTATTGTTCAGACGCAATGAAAAGAAAAAATATAAGGCTAATAATGTAATTTTTGAGGGTGAAGTTTGCGGAGTGAACGAAATTGGTCAATTAATTATCAGAAAAAGCGATGGACAATTCCTTGAATTTAATTTCAAAGAAGTTGAATTTATTTTGAACTGAAGGGAACTTAATTCTCAACGAATGTACAACTACTGAAAATGGTAACTGAACCCTTGAGCTTTATTTGTAAGGCAACATAGCCAGCATATCAGCCAAGCGGTTTATTCCTTCTTCCAGTTTCTTGTTGACGAGCATTTTTATCATCATGCTCATTTCAGCATCCAGAGTTAATCGTAATTTTGTTTCGTAAGCCGAAACTGGTAAAAGTTGTATCCAAAAGGTTATTCCTATAGGCATACTTCCGTTGCTTCCAATTTTAATAGTTTTAGAAGGTTCCCACTCAAGAATGCGTATTTCAGCTTGTCCCATCCCTTTAATGTCGAACCGACATGAATCAACGTCCGATTCAAAATTGGAAATCTGAATTTGAGGAACTTGCTCAGTCATTTTTGTTAAAAGCCCTTCGTTGACATACTTTGACAAATTTTCAAAATTTGACAGGTAATTGTATATGATCTCCTGATTATTATTGATAATTTTTATCTCGCTGACGTACCTTGATGATCCCATAGTTTTTAAAAAAGAAATCCCCTTTCCTTGTATGGAAAGGGGAAATTATAGTATTGAAATTAGTTTATTTTCCCCAGCTTTCGGGTTGTTCGCGCCACTTGTTCAATTTTTCAAGCTCTTCAGGTTTTACATCACCTGTTTGCAACGCCAGGTCAATTAAAACCTGGTAACGGCTCAGTGTAGTAAGCTCAAGTCCGGCATCTTCAAAATTTTTACGGGCCTGAGGAAAATTATATGTGAAGATAGCAACCATTCCCAAAACATCGCCACCAAAATTGATGATTGCATTCGCGGCTTTTAAACTGCTTAGTCCTGTTGATACCAAATCTTCAATAATTACTACTTTTTGGCCTGCTTTCATATCACCCTCAATCAGGTTCTCGAGCCCGTGATCTTTCGGAGTGGAACGAACGTATATAAATGGTAAGCCTAATTCCTGAGCTACAAGCATTCCGTGGGCAATAGCTCCTGTGGCAACTCCTGCAATAACCTCAACTTGCGGGTATTTTTCACGAATTATTTCACAGAATTTTTGGCAAATGAAAGTCCTTTCTTCAGGATACGACAGAATTTTACGATTATCGCAATATATCGGGGCCTTCCATCCTGATGCCCATGTAAAAGGATTGTTTGGCTGTACTTTTATAGTATTGATGTGTAACAGTCTTTTTGTAACTTCGAGTTGGATTTGTTCAATCATGGTTATATCTTTTTCTAAATAGCGCTGACAAATGTACAAAGTTTTTTTCAATGGCTCCACGATTCTGATTGGTTCAGAAATGAAAAAATCATTAAATAATAACTTAGTTATTGTGTTTGATTTTTGTGATAATAATATTGTTAGTCAGATAGTTGATAGGATAGAGAATAGCTCTGTTCCTCTGATTTTTTTTATCAGAACCAACGAATGCCCTGATGCATGGCAAAGTTTTAAACGTTATTTTACTGAAATCCTGGCAGCGGGAGGACTTATCGTAAACGCCGTTGGGCAGTTTCTTTTTATTAAACGCATGGACCGTTGGGATTTGCCTAAAGGTAAAATTGAAATTGGAGAAACTGCTGAAATGGCTTCAATCCGTGAGGTGGAAGAGGAGTGTGGAATCTTTGGAATGAAAATCAATAGGCAACTTGATTCAACATATCACATTTATCGTTCCCCATTTTTACCATCAAGAAGAAACCTTGTTTTGAAAGAGACCAAATGGTTTTTAATGGAATATTCAGGAAATCATATTCCTGTGCCGCAATATGAAGAAGATATTGTGGAAATTAAATGGTTTGATTTAATTGATATAGAGCAGGTTTACAACAATACATATTCTAGTTTACATGATTTTCTGAGAAAGACCTTGCCTGTCATTTAGTTTGTTGACTATTGGCTTTTTGCATTTCTTTAAAATAATCGCTTTTAAATATTTGACCCATTTGACGGTCGAATCCATCAATTGGATTTGGCGCCGGAGATAGCAGGAGCCTACCATCCTTTCCAATCAAAAATGAAGTAGGAAAAGTTTTGACGTTAAAACTTGATTCGATATCGGTTTCTGATGTTGTAAAAATACCTGCCCAATTACTCAAATTTTTAAAATCTTTACTATTCTGAATTACATTAATTACTATGAGTTTATCTTTATACAGGTTTGTTATATTTTTCAAAACATCCAGATGTTGGCGGCATATCTGGTTCTTTGGATCTGTAAAATGCAAATAGATATAGGTATTTTTATAATCAGTGAGGTTTACTTTTTGACCATTCAGATTTTTCAAGATAATCGTAGGAGGTAGTGTTCCACTTGATAAATAGGTGAGTTTTTCCTGGATCAGTTTTGCAATTTTTTGCTCAAATTCACTCCATTCCGGCGATTTTACCTGATTTAGTAAACTTAATACTGAAACTTTTGAAAATTGTTTGCAGTAATATGCTTCGCTTAATGATTTAAGGAGTACTAAATGAGATAGTTCTTTATTGAAGTGCAAATCTTCGCGAAAATAGTTATCAAGTTTTTGAAGGTTAATTGAACTTATAGTTTCTTTGAATTTTTTGCTGTTTGCATTAGTATAAAGTTTTTCAAAGTAATTGCTGAATGTTTGATTGAAAATTACAGCGTATGCTCCTAGGTTGTTTATCGGTTTTATGGTTGAAAAATAGGCATTCATAAAGTCTTTTGATTTTCCTTGGTTTAGCGCAAAATCAAGATTAGCTTTTCTGAAAAGTTTATGTGATTCAAACAATTGATTGGTCGATTTCGGAAACAACTGATCAAGTTTAAGTTTTATAGTATCAACCATATTTTTCGATTGTCCGCCATAAATCTGATCGAAGTAATTGTTTTCCAATATTGTATATTCTTGTTCAAACTGTTGAATCTGGTAGTTAAGTTCTTTTTTGTCTGTATTTTTTAGCCCAAACCATACTGGATCAGGCTTTGAGAATGGATTTCGTTTTTGCGCTTCAGTGAGTTTGCGCTTGGGTGGGAATACAATTTCGTAGGTCTTCCCGGGCTCAAGATAAATCATTCCTTGATAGCCATCGAAATCCGTCAGGCATAGAACGATAGTTTGAATCCCTATATTTAACTCAAAACTGCCATCTGAGCCAAAGTGTATTGTTCCAAGTTTTATTTTTTCTTCGGTAATAAAATCGTGGTAAGAGTACAGTTCAATAGAGCTTTGTGCGTAGTCGGGAGCTTTCCCCGAAATTTTTACTTGTCCTGAAAATACTTTAAGGTTGCAGAAAACTCCGGCTAATAAAAGGAAAAACAAAAGTTTACTTTTCACAATAAATAGATTTAAACCAGTCTGTTTTGGGGACGGACCAACTATTGAAATATTATTCTTCAATTTTAAATTCTATTTGTTTTAATGCCGATGGTAAGAACTGGCTTGCATCTCCACCATGTAAAATAATATCCCTGACAATAGTCGAATTTACAGGTGTATGTTCAGGCATTGTTAGCAAAAATACTGATTCAATTTGTGGATGCATTTTCTTGTTAATCTGTGCGATAGCTCGTTCATATTCGAAATCGGCAGACGTGCGTAATCCTCTTAATATATAATTGGCATTCACTTTTTTACAAAAATCTACTGTCAATCCTTCATGGCTTTCAACTTCAATTTTTGGCTCGTCGTTAAAAACCTGTTTTATCCATTCTTTTCTTTTATCGACCGGGAAGAATGACTTTTTGTTGGTATTATAACCTATCATGATTACAACTTTGTCGAACAAGGGAAGTGCACGCCTTACAATACTTTCGTGACCAATGGTAAAAGGATCAAATGATCCGGGGAATATAGCTACCCGTTTCATGATGCAATTTTGATGTTTTTTGATGGTGTAAATATACAGCTAAATCAATCTGAGCGAACAATTGTGCTAGTTTAATTCAAAAAAGCATTTTCTTCAGTATTAACTTGGGTTAATTTCCTCCATTAATTATCGGTTTCTGCCACGTTTGATTTGGTAACGATATATAAAACAACAAATGAAACCACAGCTATTAGGAAACTGGTCATTAATAAACTGGTTTTACTGTGTAAAAAAGATATTTTTTCGCTAATCAGTGAGCCAAATAGGGCAATCCCATTATTAATAGTATGGCCCAGAATACAAAGTATAATGTTGCGTTTCCTCACCATCAAAAAGCCGAGCAGTAGTCCAAGTACAAAAGTAGCAGGGAGCTGCCAAGGGTTCAAATGGAAAAGCGCAAACATTAGGGCTGATGTAAAAATTGCTGTTGAAGCTGAATAATTACGCATTAACCCGTGCATGATTACACCACGGAAAATAAGTTCTTCAATGATTGGTGCAATAATTACTACTTTCAGAACTGCACCATAAATTCCATAATCACTCTCGAAAACTTTGTTGAACAATTCCCAGAACCAGCCTGGAGGTGGAAGCACTATATCTATGGCGTTATTAATAACACCAATCAGGTTTTGTGCACCCCAGATAAACAGGAATATTGGTATCAGCAAGAAAACATTGAACGATTTCAGTGGAAATAATTCTTTAAGAGGTACTCGTGCTTTTTTGTAGGCATAATAAAATATAAATGCCGGAGAACCTACTCCAATGAGGATTTTTTTTATCGGATTATACAGAAAATCAGTGCCGTTGTAATAATCGTATAAAGCTAAAGGAAAGTCAATAATTGACTGTATGAACATATAGAGGACCACAAGGTGAATGGCTTTCAATATGGTGGGATAGTATTTCTGATTTGTCGCATTCATGAATTTTACCTACAATTAACCTTATCACAAATATAATTCCATATTGGAAGTTCCATTGATGCTTTCTTGTTAAATTTGCATTTTAAATGGATTTTGGATAATTGATTGTTTGCTGGAATATAGTAAAAAGTAATTGGTTGAGTTATACACAATAAGTTGTTGAAAATTATCAAAAAATCTTTTTAAAGTATTTGATTGTTTGAAGAAAATGTACTTATTTTGCGGTCTGTTTGAAAAATGTGATTCTGATTAAAAAATAAGACAATGTCGAGAGTTTGTCAAATAACCGGAAAGAAAGTATTAGTGGGAAACAATGTTTCGCACTCAAAACGCAGAACAAAACGGAAATTCCTTCCGAACTTGTTCAAGAAAAAGTTCTATTATCCTGAAGAAGATCGTTGGATTTCGTTGAATGTTTCGGCTAACGGCATCCGTACCATCAATAAAATCGGGTTGAAAGCTGCATTGAAGGATGCAAAGGAAAATGGTATTTTAACAACTATTTAATGATTTGAGAGATGGCAAAGAAAGGTAATAGAATCCAGGTAATTATGGAATGTACCGAGCAAAAAACAAGTGGTGTTCCAGGAACATCGCGGTACATTACTACCAAAAACAGGAAAAATACTCCTGAACGGTTGGAAAAAAAGAAATATAATCCAAATCTTAAGCGAGTTACTGTACATCGCGAAATTAAATAATAAAATACTATGGCAAAGAAAGCAGTAGCATCTATGCAAAAAGGTGCCGGTAAAGGTTACTCCAAAGTAGTAAAGATGGTAAAATCTGAAAAAACCGGTGCATACACATTTCAGGAAGAGATTGTTCCTAATGATAATGTGAAGGATTATTTCAAGAAGTAAGACAATTTTTCTCTATAGAAAAAAGCTTTCATCCATGATGAAGGCTTTTTTTATTAATTGTTGATTTTTTATTTTTCGGCTTAAAACAGTGTAGCTATGGGTATTTTCGGATTGTTTAGCAGTAAAAAGAAAGAAAGTCTTGATCAGGGCTTAGCAAAAACCAAAGAAAGCGTTTTTACCAAGATTAGTCGCGCTGTCGTTGGAAAATCAAAGGTTGACGACGAGGTTTTGGATAACCTTGAAGAAATATTAATATCATCGGATGTAGGCGTTGAAACTACCTTGAAGATAATAGAACGAATTGAGAAACGTGTCGCCGCTGATAAATATCTTGGAACTTCTGAATTGAATGGTATCTTGAAAGAAGAGATCGCCGACTTGCTCGAAGAGAATAATACCAATGATCTGGAAGATTTTGATCTGCCGGAAAGTGATGATCCATACGTTATTATGGTTGTTGGCGTGAATGGTGTTGGAAAGACTACTACAATTGGGAAGCTGGCTTACAACTTTAAAGCTGCCGGAAAAAAAGTTGTACTAGGCGCTGGTGATACATTTAGGGCAGCAGCTATTGATCAGCTGCAAATTTGGGCAGACCGCGTGCAAGTTCCTATTGTAAAACAGTCAATGGGTGCTGACCCAGCATCGGTTGCTTTTGACACTCTTTCCTCAGCTAAGGCACAGGGTGCTGATGTTGTAATTATTGATACAGCTGGTCGTTTGCATAATAAAATAAATCTGATGAACGAGTTGAGCAAAATTAAATCAGTAATGAAAAAAGTAGTGCCAACCGCACCACATGAAGTTTTACTGGTTTTGGATGGTTCAACCGGACAAAATGCCTTTGAGCAAGCGAAGCAATTTACTAAAGCTACCGAAGTTAGTGCGCTCGCATTAACAAAGCTCGATGGAACAGCGAAAGGTGGCGTTGTTATTGGTATTTCCGATCAGTTTAAAATTCCTGTAAAATATATTGGTATAGGCGAAAAGATGGACGATTTGCAGATTTTCAGAAGAAGAGAATTTGTCGAATCGCTTTTCAGCTAAAAAAAATCAAATCGCATAGGCATATAGGCCACGTGGATTGTTTTCTATGTGTCTTATATGCCTATGTGGTTTTAAAATTTCAAGAATGAAGAAGCAAAAGATAAATGTGGTAACCCTTGGTTGTTCGAAAAATCTGGTCGATTCGGAAGTGTTGTTGAACCAACTTTCGATTGACGGATTTGAAGTTGTTCACGATTCGAATGAAAACTCGGATGTTGTGGTCCTGAACACTTGTGGTTTTATCGGCGATGCTAAAGAAGAATCGGTAAATACAATTTTGCAGTTTGTTCATGCTAAAAGTCGGGGCGACGTTGATAAACTTTACGTGATGGGCTGTTTGTCAGAACGATATAAAGCAGATTTAGAGAAAGAAATTCCGGAAGTTGACAAATATTTCGGAAAATTTGATTTGAAAGCACTGGTTGGTGAATTGAAAGCTACCTATCGCCCTGAGTTTATTTACGAACGGAAGATTACCACACCATCGCATTTTGCTTATCTGAAAATCTCGGAAGGCTGTAACCGTGTATGTGCATTTTGCGCCATTCCAGGGATGACCGGAAAACATAAATCGAAATCGATAGAAGATTTGATTCGCGAAACCAAATATCTGGCGAAGAATGGTGTAAAGGAAATATTGCTGATTGCCCAGGACTTGTCGTACTATGGAATTGATTTGTACGGAAAAGGAATGTTAGCTGAATTGATTCAAAAGATTGCTGAAGTAGAAGGAATTGAATGGATTCGCCTACACTACCTGTATCCGACCAAATTCCCAATGGATATTTTACCGCTGTTTAAATCGGTGCCGAAGCTTTGTAAATATATTGACATCCCACTTCAGCACAGTTCAAATAATGTACTGAAACACATGTTGCGACAGGTTACAACCGAAGAAACGGAAGCCTTGCTGAATAAAATTAAGGAAGAGGTTCTGGGAATTGCCATTCGAACCACCATGTTGGTTGGTCACCCAGGCGAGACGGAAGAAGATTTTGAGCAGTTGAAAGACTTTGTGAAACGCCACCGGTTCGATCGTCTGGGAGCTTTTGCCTACTCGCACGAAGAAGGAACTTATGGCTACAAGACTTACAAGGATATGATACCAGAAGAAGTGAAAAATGCCCGTGTTGAAGAATTGATGGCCATTCAGCAAATTATTTCATCGCAGCTAAATGCTGCTAGAGTTGGCCAAACCTTAAAAGTGTTGATCGACCGCGAAGAAGAAGAATTTTATGTTGGTAGAACTGAGTTTGACTCGCCTGAAGTGGACGGTGAAGTATTCATTTCAAAAGAAACAAAACTTACAAAAGGTCGGTTTTATATGGTTGAAATAACTGGTGCTGAGGAGTTTGATTTGTATGGTAAAATTGACTCTATATATCAATAGCTTTCATTGAACCATCTTTAGTCCCAATACTCCTTCGGCAAAATCGAAACTGGCTTTTTCAACGTTCAGCCATGCTCCTGAAAGTAATTTGCAACCAATCACATGGGTGCCGGCCTCTGGAAAGGCCGTTTTCTGTTTTTTGTCAGCAGGAGTTCCCAACTGGTCGAACATTTTCACCATGGCGTCAACCCGAACTACATTGTCCTGGTGCATTTCGTCTTTGTAATAGTAAGCTAAAAACACAGGTTTGTTAACTTTTGAGAAAGTCTCTTTGGTCATCGTCGTTTCAACCAATTGTTGCAGGTAAACTGCCGCTTCCAGTCGTTGTTTGCATTGCCAGTATTGTTCTTCTTCTGGATGATCAGGCTTCGAAATGCGATAATTCCCCTTTTTTACAAGGCGGGCCAGTTGTAAACCCCAGGGCTTGCTTACCAGGAATGCTGCCGGGTCGTTTATGGCAATGTTGGGTGAATACAAAATCAGGCCATCTACCAGTTGCGGAAAGTCGGCTGCCAGTTTCAGGCTCAGAGTTCCACCGGTTGATGTACTCATCAGAATCACTTTTTCTCCTAACGAATGAGCTAAGACCAATGCTTGTTTGGCCGATTCGTAAAGTCGATCGGGGGTCATATTCAGCAAGCAATCGGTTGTGTCGATACCGTGAGCCGCCAAACGTGGAATATATAGATTCATTCCATAGCGGGCAGCAAAATCGCGATGCGCAGGTTCTCCTTCGAACCACGAGGCCGAATAGCCATGAAGGTAAAGCAGACAATATTTTGTTTTATTTTTTAAGCTGTCATTTGCCCAAAGTATGCGACTTTCGTTGTCGGGTTTAATCTTCAGGTTTGCTTCTTTTTTTCTGATATAGCCATCGGCTTCCGATGTTTGCAACTGAATTTCAGGAAGAGTTTTGTTGTAAACCGGTTTGGGGAACTTTGGACCGGCAATATAGGCAATTAAAAGAGCAATAATAATTATTGTTGCAATTGTCAGAAATCGTTTCATAGCCAATTAGTTTTATCGGAATTATTCAGAATAGATTTCTGCTAAGCTACTTAAAAATGCTTTTTTTGACACGATACACTACGAAATTTTCAAGGAATTTCCACTCAAAGTTACATTGTAAGTTTTTAGAGCTGCGGTTGCCGGTCCTTGCAAAACAGCTCCGGTTGTTGCAAACATCGATCCATGACAAGCGCATTCAATCTTTGTAGAAGCATTATTATAGGCAACTGTACAATTCTGGTGAGTGCAAATTTTTGACAATGCAATATACGTGGAGGCACCAGTGCGAATAATGATAATGTCGCCGCTGTATGCATACCCTCCAACGTTTTTAAGGGTACTAAAGTCGTTCGACGTTAAATCGATAGTAGTACCGGTATTATTACCTCCACCATTGTTTCCACCGGAAGAGGGATCAATATCTTCCGATTTTCCACACGAATTTAAAAGAGCCGGTGCTAAAAAGATCAATCCACCGCCAATCAATGCTTTGCTGAAAAATTCTTTTCTGTTCATTTTCTAAAATTTAAAGTTTATGTAAATAATACTGATTCTCAATATTTCTCTCGGAAAAGCATTGAATTTGGGTGAGTCGTTGTTTTCTTGGGTTTTGCGTATGTAACAATCCGGGAAAATAATAGTTCATGTACCCAAACCCCATCAATTTCTCTAAACTTTAAAAGCATGTAATTGTTATTCTGTTAGCTTTCTATCAGGAATCTGTATGTTTTTTGGGGAAGATCATTTTTAAATAAAAAATTGAAGAAAAAACAAGAAAACCAATTATTCAACTATGGATAAATTTTCGCAGTTAGGTAATCAGGAAATAGCGACTGTTGAAGAGCTTTACGCATCGTTTCTCGAAAATCCAGAGTCGGTCGACCCGAGCTGGAGAAACTTTTTTGAAGGCTATGAGTTTGCCCGCAAGAATTACAATGAACCAAAGTTTGCTCCACACGACGATAAGATTGACAAAGAATTTGCGATTCTGAATTTGATTCATGGCTATCGTCAACGTGGGCATTTGTTTACCAAAACAAATCCTGTTCGCTCTCGGCGCAAATATCTTCCCACACTCGATATTGAAAATTTTGGCCTGCAAAAATCTGATCTGGATACCGTTTTTCAGGCCGGGAACAGCATTGGAATTGGGCCGGCAACGCTACGCGCCATCATTGAACATTTGGAGGCAACCTATTGCGAGTCAATTGGTGTAGAATATGTGTTTATGCGTCATCCCGAATTGATCGACTGGCTGAAAGTGAAAATGGAATCGGTGAGGAATTCGGAAGTTCTTACTGCCGAAAAGAAAAAGCATATTTATTACCACCTGAAACTTGCCGTGGGATTCGAAAATTTTATCCATCGTAAATTTGTAGGTCAAAAGAGGTTTTCTCTTGAAGGTGGTGAAGCGCTCATTCCTGCTTTGGATGCGGTGGTTGAGCATGGAGCTGAACTGGGAATCAACGAATTTGTGTTGGGAATGGCTCATCGTGGCCGCTTGAATGTTTTGGCCAACACGATGGAAAAGCCGTACGAATATATTTTCAAGGAATTTGTCGGTAAAGAATATGAACAAGATTTGTCGCTTGGTGATGTAAAGTATCATTTGGGTTATGAGAATGAAGTAAAAACTGATTCAGGAAAAATAGTTAAGCTGAATTTAATGCCGAATCCATCACACCTCGAAACGGTTGCTTCGCTCGTACAGGGAATGGCTCGCTCACGAATCGACCTGAAATACAATGGCAATTATGATTCGGTTGCTCCAATTGTTATTCATGGCGACGCTGCTGTTGCTACACAGGGAATTGTCTACGAGATTATTCAAATGTCGCAATTGCCGGGCTATAAAACCGGCGGAACCATTCATTTGGTTATCAACAATCAGGTTGGTTTTACAACCAACTACCTCGATGCCCGTTCGAGTACCTATTGTACGGATGTGGCCAAAGTGACCCGTTCACCCGTATTTCACGTAAATGGCGACGATGTTGAAGCCATCATTTTTACAGTGAAGCTGGCGATGGAATTCCGACAGCGGTTCCATTCCGACGTATTTATCGACATTTTGTGTTACCGCAAATATGGGCACAACGAAGGCGACGAACCTCGTTTTACTCAACCACTGCTTTACAAAGCCATCGAAAAACATCTGAATCCACGCGATATTTATGCTGAAAAACTCATTCAGCAAGGCGTTTATACTAAAGAGGAAGTTTTGAAACTCAATCAGGAATTTGACCAGTTGCTGGAGGAAAAATTCAAGGCATCTGAATTGATGGACAAAGTGAAAGTGAAAAAATTCCTGAATAGTGAATACACTGAATTTAACAAACCAGGCAATGTAAACCTGCACCAACCTTTTAAATCCGGTGTTAAGCGGAAAGAACTTATACGCATTGCCGAACGCATAAATTTCCTTCCTGCCGACAAGAAATTTTTCAAAAAAATTGACCGGATTGTTGAAGACCGTAAAACGATGATGCTCGACAATCGTCTGGATTGGGCGATGGCCGAATTATTGGCTTATGGAACATTGCTCGAAGAAGGCTTCCCGGTTCGTTTGAGTGGTCAGGATTCGGAACGCGGAACATTTGCTCACCGTCATGCTGCATTCGTGGTGGAAGATACCGACGATAAGTATTTCCCGCTGAAAAATATCAGCGAAAACCAGGCTAAATTTCATGTTTACAACTCATTGCTTTCGGAATATGGAGTGCTTGGTTACGAGTATGGCTATGCCCTTGCAACGCCCGGTGGATTGACTATTTGGGAAGCACAGTTTGGCGATTTTGCCAATGTGGCGCAGGTTATTTTCGATCAGTACATTTCGTCGGCTTACGAAAAATGGGGCATGATGAACGGCTTGGTGATGTATTTTCCGCATGGCTACGAAGGCCAGGGGCCGGAACACTCAAGCGCCCGTATCGAGCGTTTCCTTAACCTAACAGCTGATAACAACATTCAGGTTGCCATACCAACAACACCGGCCAATATGTTTCATTTGCTTCGGCGACAAATTCACGGAAACTACAGAATTCCACTGGTCGTATTCACGCCCAAAAGCTTACTTCGCCATCCTATGGTAACCTCATCGGTCGACGAACTGGCCGATGGGTATTTCCGCGAAATAATCGAAGATGCTGTTCCGTCGGCACAAAAAATTAAGAAGCTTGTTTTTACCTACGGAAAGCTATATTACGATTTGCATAAACGTCAGGCCGAGGAAGGAATTCAGAATACGGCAATCGTTCGCATAGAACAGCTATTTCCATTTCCTGCCGACCAAATCAGGAGTATAATTGCAAAATATCCGAACCTCGAAAAAGTATATTGGGTGCAAGATGAACCTTCGAATATGGGTGCTTGGAGCCACGTGCAACGTTTTTTACCCGATGTTCCGTTCGAATTGGTAGCCCGCCCGGCCAGCGCAAGTCCCGCTGTAGGCTTGATGTACCAACACAATAACCGCTTGAAACAAATCTTGGATACGGTATATGAAGAAAAGGTTCTTGCATAATTCGCTAAATACAGAAAATCAACTTTCAATAAAAACCCAAAATGATCATTGAAATTAAAATACCAACTCCCGGAGAATCGATCACCGAAGTTGAACTTGGCAAATGGAATGTTGCCGACGGAGACCTGGTTGAAAAAGATCAGGAACTTGGCGAAATAGAGTCGGACAAGGCAACTTTAACGATTTCGGCTACTGAGAGCGGTAAAATTAAAATACTTGTTACTGAAGGTACCCGAGTGGCCGTTGGTGCAGTGGCCTGTAGTATTGATACGTCGTTTGCCGTTGCAAAATCCGAGTCAAAACCTCAGCCTGCCAGCGAAAAAACAGTTCAGGAAAAAGAAGCGATTACCCAGCAACCCAAAGTAGCTGAGGCAGCTAAAGAAACACAAGTATCGGCTGAATTGAGCAAGGTGAAAGTTACTTCCGTGGCAAAAAAAATGATGGAAGAATACAATCTTTCGCTTGAAGATGTTCTGAACGGCTTACATCGTATTTCAAAAGGCGATATTGAGGCCGTACGGGCATTGGGGAGTGTTGAAGCAACAACTTTGCTACCACCACCCAACGCAATCTCAAAGTCGCGTGCAGAAAGACGCGAAAAAATGACTCCGTTGCGCAGGAAACTGAGCGAACGATTGGTTGCGGTAAAGAACGAAACCGCGATGCTTACGACGTTCAACGAGATTGATATGAGCCGTGTAATGGAAATGCGAACCAGGCTTCAGAATAAGTTTGTGGAGCGACATGGCCTGAAATTGGGATTTATGGCGCTTTTCACCAAGGCTGTAGCGCAAGCAATGCAATTTCATCCAATGATTAATTCTCAGATTAATGGCGACGAAATTGTCACTCCTGAGTTCGTTGATGTTGGTATTGCAGTGCAAACACCCAAAGGATTGATGGTTCCGATTATTCGTAATACCGAGAGCAAGACCGTTGCCGACATAGAAATAGAGTTGAAAGAACTTGCTGAAAAAGCAAGAAACAAGAAAATATCGGTTGAGGAGCTTTCAGGAGGAACATTTACAATTACCAATGGCGGTGTGTTCGGTTCGTTAATGTCAACTCCTATTATCAATCCGCCTCAGTCGGCCATTTTAGGTATGCACAATATCGTTGATCGGCCGGTTGCTGTAAACGGACAAGTAGTTATTCGGCCCATGATGTATGTGGCTTTGTCATACGATCATCGAATTATTGACGGAAAAGATTCAGTGGGCTTCCTGGTTAAAGTGAAGGAATTCATCGAAAATCCTGAACGTTTATTAACCGGAGGAAGAAACCCGGAGGAAGTTTTATTAGGACTTTAATTTGTAGGTTTTATTTTTAAGCTCTTCTACCTTGTGGAAGAGCTTTTTTATTACATTTTATTCCGTAAATTAGGAAAATAGTTTGAAATAAATCTACAACCATGAGATTTGTTATTTTATCAGTTTTAGTTGTTTCTTTATTCTCGTCGTGTACCAACGAGAAGGCCAGAGAAATAAATCGTCACCCCGAGTATCACGTGGCGAATGTGGACCGTGGAACACTTGAAATCCAGAAAAAAGTTTATGTTCCGATATATAGCGATATCTATTATCGCGATTCGAACCACACTTTTTCGCTGACTGCCACATTGAGTATCAGAAACACCTCGTTTAACGACAGTATTTACCTTTTGGCGGTTGATTACTACAATTCTCAGGGGAACAAAATAAGACGTTACAACGAATCGGTTTTAATGATTAAGCCTATGGAGTCGATTGATTTTGTTGTTGAAGACAAGAACAACGCCGGAGGAGTGGGGGCTAATTTTGTTGTTGAATGGGGTGCCGGAAAGGGGTCGCAGCCACCTTATGTTCAAGGAATAATGATTGGAACAACAGGCCAGCAGGGAATTTCTTTTACAACAGAGGGAATTGAAATGCAATAAACAAAAAAAGCCAACCGAATGTGACAACGGCTGGCTTATCTGTTTGTTTGAAAATGTTTGATTCTGTGTAAATACTGATTTTTTTTAAATTATTCTGAAATTACCTCGAAACCTAATTCAACTACAACTTCTCTGTGTAGTTTAATTTTGGCAGTGTAATTTCCAACTTCTTTAATACTGTCTTCAGGAATAGTGATCTGTTTGCGATCAACTTCAAACCCTTTAGCATTGATAGCTTCGGCCAGCATGATGGTATTCACCGAACCGAAGATTTTTCCGGTTGAGCTGGTTTTAGCACCAATAACCAATTGAACAGTTTGTAATTTTTCAGCAATACCTAAAGCCAAATCTTTAAGTTTTGCTTCTTTGTGGGCGCGCTGTTTAATGTTTTCAGCAAGAACTTTTTTTGCTGATTCGGTAGCGATAACAGCCATTTTCTGTGGGATGAGGTAGTTACGGCCAAAACCGTCTTTTACCCTTACAACATCGTCTTTCGATCCCAGTCGAACAACGTCCTGTAATAATATTACTTCCATTTCTTTTCGCTTTAATTATTTCAACATATCAGTAACATAAGGCAGTAAGGCCAGATGACGTGCTCTTTTTACTGCTTTGGCCACTTTGCGTTGGTATTTCAAAGATGTTCCGGTGATACGGCGTGGCAAAATTTTACCTTGCTCGTTCAGAAACTTTTTGAGGAATTCCGGGTCTTTGTAATCAACAAATTTGATTTTGTTCTTTTTAAAGCGGCAATACTTTTTCTTTTTGATTTCAACCGTCGGCGGGGTCAAATATCTGATTTCTCCTTGATTTGCTGACATCTCTTAGTTCTCCTTTTCAGTTTTAGCTTTTGATTTATTTCTTCTCTTTTCGCTGTATGCAACGGCGTATTTATCTTTCGCAAAAGTTAAGAAGCGAATGATGCGTTCGTCGCGTCTGAATTGGGTTTCCAGCGTTTTTGCAAACGTTGGTTCGGCGGCAAATTCGAAGAGTTGATAAAACCCTGTCGATTTTTTCTGGATAGGATACGCTAATTTGCGTAATCCCCAGTCTTCTTCATTGACAATCTCTCCACCGTGTTCGGTGATGATGTCTCTGAATTTTTTTACCGTTTCCTTTACCTGAGCTTCAGATAAAACGGGAGTAATGATGAAAACGGTTTCATACTGGTTTTTCATAAAACATCTAAATTAATTAAACATGAATACTTTATTCCTAAAAATAGGAGGCGCAAAAATAGAAATTTTTTGTAATTAATCAAATGTCTGAAACTAAAACTTTGAAACTGTGTTGAAATACAAGTTTTGATAATTCATATACGTAGTTTGCTAACTTGTTTCAATTATTTATATGGGTTATGCTCAAAATAGATTATTTTAGATTTTTAAAACTTCCGAAGAATGTTATTTATGACCTCATTTTTTAAATCTTGTTTTGTAAACTTATTTGTCTTCTTTCAGCGAGTCATTTATTTATTAAAACTTACCTTCATCTTTCTTTTCTTTCTGTTTTATTCATTTGAGACTTATTCTCAGTCTTTTGCAATTAATCTTGGTGGCAAGGAGATACAAATGGTCAATTCTAATCGATCATTGGTTACAAATAATGGTAACAGTGGATTAAGCGCTGGTTCGGTTTGGCGGTATGATAATTTAATTTCTACTGATGGCATAACAGTGTATGGCTTATTAACTATTTTGGAAATGAACAATGCAAGCATTTCCAGCTTAACATACCTTGATGATGAAACTGATGGAGTTCCAAACCGGTTTCAGCCTAGAATTACTACTGGTTCAGGAGGAGGATATATTTCTTTTAAACTTGAATTTTTTGAATTGATGACGAATCAAAACGTCTATATTTCAAATTACTATATGACAGGCGTGGATATTGACGGACAAGAGTTTTATGAAATTTCAGGTTATTCAAGTTATATTGTTGATGCAACTTGTGTATTGGGCATTACCCCATCTACTATCCAAACTCCGGGAACCAGGTTTGCTGCATTGAATAATGGTGAATTAACTGGCGTTACATTTGATAATACCAGGGCCTTTATTGCGAAATTTCCCCATCCTGCCACAATAATATATTTTGTTATGGGAGCTACCGGAAGTTATTCAAATCGTCAATTCTCAGCTCAATTTGGATCGATGGGAGGTACTTTTTCCACGATAGAAACACAATATAACCCAAATCCGGTACTTACAATAAGTAAGACTGCAAGTCCAACAATTTTCTCACCAGGAAGTAATGGCCAGTATACAGTTAGTGTTTCCAATGCGGGGAATACTGTAACTTCAGTAACAGTTACCGACGCATTACCTTCAGATATTACTTATGTTCCAAATAGTACTACTGTTTTCATTCCTGCCTCAACGACGTCAAAAACTGTTCGTGATGAATTTACAATAAGCCCGGTTACTTATACCGAGCAGGATGGAATTGGTGGTTTTTGGTCTACAAACTGGCTCGACAATGATAATAATGCAGCTTCGGGAACAATCTATATATCTAGTAACAAACTTACTTTTGCAAATCTGGTTATAAGTGATGCTATTGAACGAACGGCGAACCTTTATCCGGCAGGAAGTACTTCTGGTTATGCTACATTATCTTTCGATTATACCTTAACCGGTACATTAGGAACATCATCACTGACTGTACAACTATCCACTGATGGAGTTAATTATACCTCAGTGGGAACGCTTACCGGAGCTAATACTTCTGGAACATTTACTTATGCTCTTCCAACTGCATTGATTGGAAGCAATACAAGGTTAAGGTTTGCTAATTTAGGTACTGCGTGGAATTCTTCCTCAAAGATAGTTACGATTGATAATATCCAAATTGCCTATAATTATAGTAAGCCTGATGTAACATTAAGCAATGTCGCCGGAACGCTAGCCAATGGAAATCCTGCGAACTATCTTGTTGCGCCTGCTGATGCAATTACATTAGAACCTAATGTAACCATGTCAATTAATTTTAATGTTACAGTCGGATGTGCGGCAACTGGTACAAAAACAAATACGGCAACAGCATCGTGTAGCGGATTGACATCGTCTGTTTCCGCCACTCAGGTTGCACAGGTTGGTCCGGTTTCATCAGGAACCAATTATATATGTTCGCCACCGGGGACTGCGGTACTTACAGCTACCGGGGCTGGTTCCGGCCAGGTTTATCGTTGGTATAATGCCGTAACCGGAGGAACATTGCTTTATACCGGAAGTCCGTTTACTACACCGTCGATTAGTTCTAATACAACTTATTATGTAGCTATTTATACTGCGGCTTCAGGTTGTGAAAGTACCAGAATTCCGGTTGATGTGAGTATAGCTCCTGCGGTTACTGGTACGGGAGTTATTACCAGTAGTTCTGCGCAGAATGGTAGTAATCTTTCTACTTCGGCTAATCCGGCGTCGGCTGCTACAAACAATAATGCTGCCGGAACCGTTTCCTGGACAAATCCTACTAATGTTTACATTTCGGATAATAACAGGGCTACAGCAACCATGGCTGCAAGTACAATTTCGAATTACCTGGATTTAACGGGTTTTGGCCTTTCTATCCCTTCCGTATCTTCAATTGTTGGTATTGAAGTTCAGATTGAGAAATCGGCTGGTACTGCAACACGGGTTTATGATAATTTAATTCAATTGATGGTTAATGGGACTCCTGTTGGAAGTGACTTAAAGAATGCAACGGCATGGCCAACTACCGAGGGAAGTACTACTTATGGAGGTGCAACAAGCTTGTGGGGACGAACCTGGACACCTTCAGAGATCAGTAATCTGGGATTAAGGATTCAGGCCAACCGAAATTCAAGTACTGGAAGTGTAGCTGCTAATATTGATTATGTGACAATAAAAGTGTATTATACCGCTTTTTCTGATAATCAAAGCAGTTTGCAGTTTACCGCAACCGGATATTCAAATGCTACTAATTATGCCTGGACAATTCCTTCAGGGGCAAGTTATATTGGGACCTCAACCGGAACAACAATTTATCTGAATTTAAACGGAGCCGGGCAAAATGGTACTTATACGGTTTGTACAACTCCTTCAAATATATGTAATACAGGTTCACAGGCTTGCGCTACAATTGCTATTGCCAATTCGGTAAATAATTACATTTCAGGGTATGTTTATAATGATACCAATGGCTCATCCGGATCGAATAAAGTAGATGGAACTGGTATAAATAATATTGGTGGTCAGCCAATTTATGCAACCTTGGTTGCTTCCGGTGTTACAGTATCTACACAAGCCATAAACTCAGATGGCAGTTACAGGTTCGATTATTTATCCGCGTCAACATCGTATAGTGTTTGGATTACTTCAACCATTTATGGAACCGGAACTACGCCTGTGGCTTCTTTACCTACAGGAGGAAGTTTTAATGGAGAAATAAATAATAATGCCGCTAATTCGCTGACTGGTAATGATGGGACAACTGATGGGAAAATTACGGGATTGACTGCCGGTGAAGAGACTAATGTTAATTTTGGGGTTGCACTAACTAATCCTACCGCCGTTAATGATAATTCAACTACTAATGAGGATACTCCTGTTATCTTGAATGTTACGAATAATGATACCCCTTATTCGGGGCATACAATTAACGTAACAACAGTTGATCTTGATCCTGAAACCAGTGGTAAACAGACTTCCTACAGTGTTTCGGGGCAAGGAACATTTACTGTAGATAATTCAGGAAATGTTACGTTTACTCCTTCTAGTAATTACAATGGAACCGTATCAATTCGGTATGTCGTAAATGATGATTCAGGGGTTACTTCAAACGAGGCCACTATTACAGTGGTGGTTAATCCTGTTAATGATGCCCCTTCTTTTGTTAAAGGCACGAACCAGGCGGTATGTGTTGGATCGGGAGTACAAACAGTAGCTTCATGGGCAAGTTCAATATCTACAGGTCCATCTAACGAGTCATTACAATTGTTAACTTTTAATATTACCGGGAATACCAATACATCTGTTTTTAGTAGTCAACCTACAATTAGTTCGACTGGAACGTTATCATATTCACCACATGCAACAAACTATGGAACAGCAACAATAACTGTGGCTCTACAAGATGACGGTGGAACATTGTTTGGGGGAGTGGATACTTCTTCCAGTCAAACATTCACGATAACTGTAAATGGAAATTCTACCATAACACAAACATCAGCAGCATCAACTAACCCGCAAACCACTTGTATCAACAATGCAATAACGCCAGTTGCTTTTTCTGTTGGAGGGACAGGAACAGGTGCTTCTATTACTTCAGGTAGTTTGCCTGCTGGTGTTACCGGAAGTTTTAGCTCTGGAACTTTTACTATTTCAGGTACTCCCACTGTTGCTGGTACGTTTACCTATACTGTTACCACTTCAGGCGGATCATGTTCTCAAACATCTATAAGTGGAAGTTTAACTGTGCAAAGTGTTGTTGCTACTGCTTCTATTAACGGAACGACGTCTGTTTGTATTAATGCCACTAATCCTGGCATAACATTTACCGGAGCAAATGGAACTGCACCTTATACCTTCTTTTATACTGTTAATGGAGGATCAGTACAATCAGTAACAACTACATCTGGAAACAGCACGTCTGTAAATCAAGCTACTAATGCTGTAGGTATTTATATATATAATCTTGTTTCAGTTCGTGATGCAAGCTCCTCAATATGTTCCAATGCGCAATCGGGTACAGTCACTGTAACAGTAAATGCGTTACCAACAACAACATACGAATTAACACCGGTAAGTTGCTACGGTGGTAATGATGGAAAGATAAAGATAACTGGGGTAGGGGGCGCTGGTAGTTATTATTTTTCGATAGATAACGGCACAAACTATACGATAACTCCAGAAACAACTCATACATTTACAGGGCTTTCGGCTAATAGTTTTACTATTAAGGTGAAAGATACCAATGGTTGTATATCGACTCCGTAGTTTTTATTTTTGGGGTGTTTCTGTTGAAAGTAAAAAATATCGAGCCTGTAAAATTTTAAATGGTTTTACAGGCTTTGGTGTTTTGTTGTTAATAGTTTTATGTCAAAAAGTCTTTTCGTATCTTTCTTTCCTGAAAAAATTTCCTGATTGGCCAAAGCTACAAGCCAAATTGACAACTCCGGGGAAAAAAAACTTGCTGGCAAACACTTTGCTGAACGTTTTGCGTACTAAACACCGGAAACAATTAAAATAAAAAATATGAATTTTAACAATTTTACAATTAAATCTCAGGAAGCCATTCAACATGCTTTTGAAGTGGCTCAGGGAAAACAGAATCAGGCTATTGAAACTGGCCATCTTTTAATGGGTTTGTTTCACGAGGCTGAAAATGTAACTGGGTTTTTATTAAAAAAAGTTGGCTCAAACCTGGTAGTTATTCATCAAGCTCTCGAAAAAATTGTTGATTCTTACCCCAAAGTCTCGGGCGGAGAGCCTTATTTGTCGTCGGATAGTAACAGAGCTTTGCAAAAATCTATTGGATTTATGCAGGAAATGGGCGACCAGTTTGTCTCGGTTGAACATATATTAGTAGGTTTGCTTGAAACTGGTGATACTATCAGTAGGATGTTAAAAGATGCTGGTGTTTCAAAAAATGATTTATTAACTGCTGTAAAAGAGCTTCGTAAAGGGGCTAAAGTTGATAGTCAGTTGGCTGAAGATAAATTTGATTCGCTTAATCGCTTTGCAATAAACCTTAACCAACGGGCCAGAGATGGTAAACTCGATCCGGTAATTGGGCGTGATGATGAAATTCGTCGTATACTTCAGATTTTATCCCGAAGAACAAAAAATAATCCTATATTGATAGGAGAACCAGGTACTGGTAAAACTGCTATAGCAGAAGGACTTGCTCAACGAATAGTTAGGGGAGATGTTCCTGAGAACCTGAAATCGAAACAAATTTTTTCGTTGGATATGGGTGCTTTAATTGCAGGGGCCAAGTACAAAGGCGAGTTTGAAGAACGATTGAAGGCTGTTGTAAATGAAGTTATAAATGCTAATGGCGAGATAATTTTGTTTATTGACGAAATTCATACCTTGGTTGGTGCCGGGAAAAGCGAAGGTGCTATGGATGCAGCGAATATCCTCAAACCTGCTTTGGCCAGGGGTGAACTACGTGCCATTGGTGCAACAACCTTAAACGAATATCAGAAATACTTTGAAAAAGATAAGGCATTAGAGCGTCGTTTTCAGATTGTTACCGTAGATGAGCCTGATGTTCTAAGTGCAATTGCTATCTTGCGTGGATTGAAGGAACGCTATGAAAACCACCATAAGGTAAGAATTAAAGACGAGGCTATTATTGCTTCTGTGGAATTATCGCAACGATATATTACCGACCGTTTTTTACCTGATAAAGCTATTGACTTAATGGACGAAGCAGCAGCCCGTTTGCGGCTTGAGATGGACTCTGTTCCTCAGGAACTGGACGAAATTGACCGTAAAATTATGCAGCTGGAAATTGAACGGGAAGCTATTAAGCGAGAAAAAGATGAAAGAAAACTTTCGGTTCTGAATGAGGAAATTGCTAATCTAAAACAGGAACAATCGAAATTCAGGGCTCAGTGGCAACTCGAAAAGTCGCTGATTGACGGGATTCAGCAAAAAAAACAGGAAATCGAAAACCTTAAAATTGAAGCTGAACAAGCTGAACGCTCCGGCGATTTTGGCCGTGTTGCCGAAATCAGGTATGGAAAAATCAGGGAAGCCGAAACTGATATTGAAAAGCTTAAAAGTGAATTAAGCAGCAATAAGGAACAGCATCTGATTAAAGAAGAAGTTGATGCTGAAGACATCTCAGAAATTGTGTCGCGATGGACGGGAATACCTGTTGCTCGAATGTTGCAAAGCGAGAGAGAAAAGTTACTTCATCTTGAAGATGAGTTGCATAAACGTGTAATTGGTCAGCACGAAGCTATTCGGGCTGTTGCCGACGCTGTTCGCCGAAGTCGTGCTGGTTTACAGGATGATAAACGCCCGATTGGATCATTTATCTTCCTCGGAACAACTGGCGTTGGTAAAACCGAACTGGCAAAAGCTTTGGCCGAATTCTTGTTCGATGATGAAAATATGCTAACCAGAATAGATATGTCAGAGTATCAGGAGAAGTTCTCTGTTACCAGACTGATTGGTTCACCTCCCGGATATGTTGGTTACGAAGAAGGTGGACAGTTGACCGAAGCTGTTCGCCGTAAACCCTATTCAGTCATATTATTCGATGAAATAGAAAAAGCGCATCCTGATGTTTTCAATGTGTTGTTACAAGTGCTGGATGACGGGCGTTTGACTGATAATAAGGGCCGGATAGCGAATTTTAAAAACACGATCATTATTATGACTTCCAATTTGGGTTCGCATCTTATTCAGGAACGGTTTGAAACAATTAATGAGCGTAACAGGTCACAAGTTGAAGATCAAGCCAGAACTGAACTGTTCGAATTACTTCGTAAGACAATTTCACCGGAGTTTTTGAACCGTATTGACGAAGTTATCATGTTTACACCGTTATCGAGGAAAGATGTTCGGAACATTGTGAAACTTCAATTTAACCTGATATTAAAAAGGATACCTGAAGGTAAGTTTACTATTGATATATCTGACGAGGCTATTGACTGGCTGGCTACGGTTGGTTACGATCCTACACACGGAGCGCGTCCTGTTAAGCGAATGCTTCAGAAGTATTTGTTAAACGATTTGTCGAGAGAAATTCTTTCAGGACGAATGGATAACTATACCAAAGTTAAAGTTGATGTTGAAAACGATGAAATTGTTTTCAGGTACGAATAAAGATAATATGTAGAACCAAAAGGAACTTGTTTTCTGGTAATCTTTAGCTTTAATTCCAGAAATAATAAGGACTTTTTTATAAAATAAAGGTTGCACCGATTCCCGAAACTGCAACCTTTATTTTTGCATTATTATTTTCCCTGTTTAAATGAACTATCGGTATCTGACTTGATGAGGATAACTACCGCCATTTATAAAATACATAAAAATAACAGTGTCGCCATGATTGGTATTTATTGTATTGAAATGGGCATGGTCAACAAATTCACCGTTTAATTGAACCGAGACATTAGACTTCTTCTCAATATTACTTTTTACCAGTAAATCTGCTACAGAAACCGGACCTTCAATTTCAAAATCATTCCCATTTAGTTTTATCTTACCCATATTTTTAGATTTTCGCATTTTAAAACTAATTCTACTTTGACACATTCGAAAAATCCGGCAGCATGTTTAATCTGTCAAAGTAGAACTAAATATAAATATCAATCGTCGATAGATGGAAAAATTAATTGGTGTGAACAGCTACGGGTTCTTCAAATTGATAAAGGATTGTTGAAAGGTAACGTTCACCGGTATCGGGCAGAATAACCACGATTTTCTTTCCTTTATTTTCAGGACGTTTGGCTACCTGTAAAGCAGCAAAAGCAGCAGCTCCTGAAGAAATACCAACCAACAAACCTTCGGTGCGGGCCAACTGACGGCTGGTGGCAAAGGCATCGTCGTTGCTGACAGTAAATACTTCGTCGATTACGTCGCGGTTCAAAACATCTGGAACGAAGCCTGGGCCGATTCCCTGAATTTTATGTGGGCCAGGATTTCCCCCGGAAATTACCGGCGAATCGGTTGGTTCAACTACAATAATTTGCACTGAAGGTTTGCGTTGCTTTAGCACTTCGCCAACACCGGTCACAGTACCACCAGTGCCTGCTCCTGAAATAAATATATCAACCTGACCATCGGTGTCGTTCCATATTTCTTCGGCAGTTGTAGTACGGTGAATAGCTGGGTTGGCCGGATTTTTAAACTGCTGTGGAATAAATGAATTTGGTGTCACTTCTGCCAGTTCTACTGCTTTGGCAATAGCGCCTTTCATTCCTTGTGCCCCTGGAGTTAAAACCAGTTCGGCGCCCAAAGCTTTGAGTAAATTGCGACGTTCGACACTAAATGTTTCAGGCAAAGTGATAATTAAACGGTAACCTTTTGCTGCTGCAACCAAAGCAAGAGCAATACCTGTATTCCCACTAGTTGGTTCAATAATTACTGAATCGGGTTTCAAAATACCTCTTTGTTCAGCGTCTTCAATCATTGCTTTACCAATGCGGTCTTTTACGCTTCCGCCCGGATTAAAATATTCGAGTTTAGCTATAATTTGTGCATCTAAGTTGTGGTGACTGTTAAAGTTGGCCAGCTCCAGTAATGGAGTGTTACCAATCAGGTCGGTTAATTTTTGTGCAATTTTTGTCATGATTGTTTTCTTTTTTTGTTTTACAAATATTGAACTGATTTATAGCTGGCACAATACCTAAATGGTAGTATATTGTATACCATATTTGTGGTATATGTCGGGTGAAAAAAAGTGAAAAATATGACGAAAAAAATATTGTATAAACGTTATACCCTAATCTGAAATCATTGGTGTCCGGTTAAAATTTTCATAGTTATCCGTAACCTAATAATTTAAAGGCATTTCAGAAGATAACACCACTATGTGGCTTACATTTTCGTCTTACTAAGTTTTCTACAAAGATTAAACAGCTTCGCTGCTAACTTCATAGCAATACGATTGCTAAATCTTTGTAGTACATTGACATCTGACAAAAACACGGAGCAACGTAGTTGCGACATCTTGTAATACCCCAGTTTTACCGGACAACTGTGACCTGAAATATAGAAAACAGTGATTTTTCACTTAATCAACATTTTCAAAGGTTATTGCTTTTTCTTCATCAAACGCATTCTCCCATTTCGCCATAACAATGGTGGCAGTACAATTACCGATTACATTTACAGTTGTGCGGGCCATGTCCATCAGAACATCTATACCTAGAATCAGAAAAACTGGAGTTGTTGGCAGTCCAAAACTTGATAAAGTTCCAAGCAATACAACCAATGAAGCTCTTGATACACCGGCGGTTCCTTTGCTGGTGAGCATTAGCATAAAACACAGAATCAATTGGTCGGTAAATGGCATACTGATGCCTGCAACCTGAGCTACGAAAACACAGGCCAGCGAAAGGTAAAGCGTTGTACCATCTAAATTGAAGCTGTATCCGGTTGGAATAACAAAAGCTACAATTTTACGAGGTACTCCAAAACGTTCCATATTTTCGAGCGCTGCAGGCAAGGCCGACTCTGAATTTGCTGTTGCAAAAGCTATTGAGGCTGGTTCGCTGATTGCCTGAAGGTATTTTTTTATTGGAATTTTCAGGAACACGAGCAGCGGTAGGATAACTCCCATTAAGAAAATAACCAAAGCAACGTATAGCGTAGCTAATAGCTTTACGAGGCTTCCTAAAATATCAAGTCCTAAATGACCAATTGTAAACGCGATGGCTCCAAAAACCGCAACTGGCGCATAATACATGATAATGTTGGTGAATTTAAACATCGTTTCGGCAAGTCCTTCTGTAAATCGTAACATGGTTTTACGATACGAATCAGGAATGCGGGCAACAGCTATTCCAAAAATGATACTAAAAATCACTACCTGAAGGATATTTCCTTCATAAATTGATTTCGCAATATTTTCGGGAAACATGTGCAATAAAAACTCAGACCATGTATGAGCTTTGGCTGCTGTGACCGGTGCCATGGCATCGGCAGGAAGAGTTAAACCTACTCCAGCCTTACTTATGTTGATAGCTGCTAGTCCAATGAATAAGGCTATTGTTGAAACAATTTCGAAGTACAATATAGATTTCCAACCTAATCTGCCAACCAATTTTAAGTCGTTGTGTCCGGCAATACCATTCACCAAAGTCGCAAAAATTAGTGGGGCTATAATAGTTTTAATCAGGTGAATAAAAATGTCGCTAAGAAATTGCATGTTTTTAGATATTTCGGGTAGATCATGCCCAAACTCGGCCCCTGCAATAATGCTTATCAAAATCCACACAGTCAACGACTTGCGTTTAATTGCAAAAAGTATCAGAAGTGCGACATTGAAAATTCTAAACACTGTAAAAAAAGCAAAATTTATTTCCAGAATCTTATAAGTAATTAATAAAAATAATATAGCTGAGATAGCTGAAATAATGATGGATATGAGTGATAAAAAATTGATGGTTTTCTTAATCGGTGAGTTCATTAGGTAATCTTATTGGTTTGGTTAAGTCCGTTATAAAGTATGGACATTTGGTGTTATTATAAACAATGATACTTTATCAGATCAAATGTAATACTCTATATTGTCGATCCAGCCGGCTTTTATGGCTTGAATTATCAGTTCTGAGGTATTGTTAATCCCCATCTTTCTGAATATGTTTTTTCGATGAGTATTTACTGTATGAAAACTGATATTCTTTTGATTGGCAATTTCTTTGGTGGTTAATCCACCTGAGATCAGGCGGACAATTTCTATTTCCGATGCTGTTAAATGAGCTGGTTCTTCTGCAATAGCTTTACTTTCGTTCATTTCAATAATTAGGTCAAGAATCTCTTCTGAAAAGAACTTTTTGCCTTTTAATGCCGCATCAACAGCTGAAACTACTTCGTTTCTGTCGGCAGTTTTATAAATAATGTTTTTAATCCCAAGCCTCGACAATTCATTAAATTCTGCTTTCCCAACCGAACTTGTTAAGATTAATATTGACAAGCCAGGATAATTATTCTTGATGTTCTTCAAGTCGTCAATGCCATCAAAATCGAATAAAACGGGATCAGTAATAAGCAGATTAAAAGCTTCATGTTTCAATATCTTCATCAATTCATGTTTCGAATCAACTATATCAACAACCGATAATCGTTTATCCTCATTCAGGATAGTTTTTAATGTTTCAACTACAAGAAACTGTGTATCAGCTATAACTATTCGTTCTATTATATTGTTCATAATTTTTCAAATAAAATAGTTTCGCATTTTACAGAGGAAGAGCTTTTTGATTTAATTGTTTTTGTATTGTTATTGTCAAATGTTTCAGACTTTGGAATAAAACATTATTGAATCATTTTCAAATTAACGGTTAATTTTTGGATTAACCAGAAATAAGTATGTCGATAATACGCCTGATACTGCTTTTTGATAAATTACTTCTGTTTCAAGTTAATTTGTAATATTTTAAATGTGTTTGGAATCAATTACTTCCGTAAGTTTATGAGCTGTTTCTTCATGTCTTTGGGTTTATTATTTGGCTGTGAATTAACTACACATGAATGGTAACTGAATATTCTTAAGACTTGATTGGAGATACCTAAACTTTGTATTCGTGGTTGTACAAAACCATATTTTTACGCAAAACGGTGTTTGTTATATATAAACAATCAAAGCTGTTTCTCTGCGACTTAATATCTGGCTGAGCTACATTTCTCCGGGGTATGGAAATCTTAATAAAACATTTAGCCCAATGAATTAAGTCTAAAACATAATCAGCTTTCGATTTAAATATGTATTTTTATACACTTATAACTTCAATTGAAATTTAATTTTTTATGCTGAAATTCAGTAATTTAAATATTAGAAATAAACTAAGGGTTCTTAGTTTAATATCAATAACCTGTTTAATCATCCTAGGTTTTTTTTCAAACTATTTTTTTAATACCAGCAAAGTCATAGGAACAATTATTAATGCTGAGAGAATACATAATAATATTTTACAGGAAGGTGTCGAGTATTTTTACAAATACAGAATATTAAAAGACAAGAGTCTTTTAGATTCAGCAGTTAATAGAATTTCAAAAGCCAATCAAATGGCTTATCAATTTTCCATTATGGATCAATCGCTTAAGAGGCCGAAAAAAGAGTATATCGATATTTTTCTAAAAAATTATATAGAAGCCTATTATAACGATACCGAAATGGCGTACTTGATGGCCAGCCGGCTTAAACTTTTTATGTTTTTGAACTCTGATAAGCTGAAAGAAGCTATGATGATTACAAAAGATGGATATGTTCTGGGTGAGACAATTAAGAAAGAAATGCTTGAATATCAAATAACTGATTCCAACTTACAAATTCTCGAACAGGATTTGGTTAAGATGCGGCAATTTTATACTGATTTTTCGAAAGCAATCTCTTCTCTTAATGGTTTTGCAAATAACCTTTTAAATATAGGGATAGTTTTATTGGTTATGTTTATTATTCTCTTTTTAGCTTTGATTTCAAGTCTAATCTCTCAAACAATAGTTGTACCAATTCAGGAAATGGTTAATAAGTTTAAAGTTATTGCCAGGGGTAACCTAAATACGCCAATAGCGATTAATTCCGATAATGAGATTGGAAATCTGGCACAATCATTTAGCGAAATACAAATTGGTCTTAAAGAAGTAATTGAATATACTAAAAATGTTGCGCAAGGCGACTATAGCACTCCAATAAACCCTCGGTCAGATGAAGACGAATTAAGCATAGCCCTGAATACAATGGTTGATAAACTCAGAGAATCATACAATATGTCTGAGCAGGATTCATGGTTTAAATCGGGTATCAACCTTTTGAATGAAAAGTTACGTGGCGATCAGGAGTTATCTGATATTTCTATTCATACACTTTCTTTTTTATCTCAGTTTCTTCATGCTCAAATTGGAAGTGTTTATTTGTACAATGATGAGATTAAAATATTAAACCGACTTAATTCAATAGGTATCGACATTCGAAAAGTTCAGGATAAATTCAAGCTTAACGAAGGGTTAATTGGTCAAGTGGCTTCAGAGAGGCGGACCATTATTCTAAATGAACTGCCAGATAAAAATTACATCAGCTATTCGTCTAGTGGTGAGTATATTCCCAAGTTGATTATTGTTTCTCCATTGGTATTTAACAATTCGTTAATTGGCGTTTTGGAACTTGGGTCATTAAAAAGTTATTCGGACATTGAATTGCGGTTTATCAATCAGGCGACAGATATTGTGGCAATTAATCTCAATTCTGCGGTTAATATGCTAAAAACAAACGAATTATTGCAGAAAACCCAGGTTCAGGCAAGCGAGCTTCAGGTTCAACAGGAAGAACTTAGAGTTGCCAACGAGGAATTGGTTGAACATACTAAGGTTTTGACTGAAAATGAGAAACGCTTGCAAGTGCAACAGGAAGAACTTCGGGTAGCTAACGAAGAACTTGAAGAACGTACCCGTCAGCTCGAAATACAAAAGGACGATATTAGTCGTAAAAACAATGAGTTGACAGACATCAAAGAAAAGCTAGAATTAAAAGCCAAAGAGTTACAACTTGCCAGCCAGTATAAATCGGAATTTTTGGCAAATATGTCACACGAATTACGTACGCCACTCAATAGCTTACTTATTCTGTCTAATTTACTTTCAACAAATAAGAAGGGTAATTTATCTCCTGAACAGGTACAGTCAGCTAAAATTATACATAAAAGTGGTACGGATTTATTGTATTTGATAAATGAAGTGCTTGACCTGTCGAAGATTGAAGCTGGTAAAATGAGCCTTGATATTTCTGATGTTCATATTGCCGACATCAAGGAAGAAATATTAATGAACTTTAGCGCAACAGCAGAAGAAAAGAAACTTGCTTTCCAGGTTAATGTTAGCGATGATTTTCCCCAAATATTAACAACCGACCGTTATAGGTTAATGCAAATTCTTCGAAATCTGCTTTCAAACGCTTTCAAATTTACCAATATTGGCAGTGTTACTGTCGATATGGTCCCAACTCCAGGTTTTGTTCACTTTAGCACAAATCTTACACCGCAAGATACTTGTTGTATCCGGGTTTCCGATACAGGTGTTGGCATTCCGACTGAAAAACTGGAATTAATATTCGAAGCATTCCAGCAAGCCGATGGAAGCATTTCAAGGAAATATGGAGGTACCGGGCTGGGCCTTTCAATTTCACGTGAATTAATTAAAATGCTTGGTGGCGAAATTCAACTCGAAAGCTATGTAAATAAGGGTTCTTCTTTTTACGTCTATCTACCGCTAAAGCTAGAAGAGCAAACTGACGTTTTAGAAAAAACTGATCATCAAAAAATAACGACACTGAGTATTGAAAGTGAATCTGTTGCAAAAGACGTTGTGTTAGTTTCGGATACAAATCCTTATGTTGCGGATGATCGTGATTTGGTTTCCGGAGAAAGAGGTGCATGCGTGTTAATCATTCATCCAAATAAAAATCAAGCCGATAAATTTTCACAACAGGCTAAGGCAAAGCATTATAATGTATTAGTTGCTCCTACAATTTCTGATGGCATTTTATTGGCTCATACACATCATCCGATAGCAATTATGCTTGCTATTGAACTTGCAAAAACCGACAATCCCGACTACCAGGAACTAATTGCCCATCCTGAAACCAATAAATTGCCTGTTCATATTATCAGCCCGATTGAATATGATACACCAACCAATCAGGAGGAATTAAATACGCTTGATTCTGAAACATTTAATGAAGCCTTAAATTCGCTGGAGAAAAAAATAATTGGTAATTCGAGGCAATTACTGCTCGTCGAGGATGATCTTGTGACTAGGAGCGTTATTAAAGATTTGCTTTCAGAATTAAATATCGAAATAAGAGAAGTCAGTTTCGCTGAGGAAGCCTATCAACTTCTTTCAGCCGAAACTTTTGACTGTATTATCCTTGATTTGGGCTTGCCTGATTATTCTGGAAAAGAATTACTTGCAAAACTTAAAAACAACCAAATAGCAATTCCTAAGGTAATTATTTACACCGGAAAAGAAATGTCGAAAGAAGACATTAAAAATTTGAATGTTTATACTGATACCATTATTTTAAAAGGATTGAAATCGGATGAACGATTGATGGATGAAGTATCTTTGTTTTTACATCAGGTTTCTCAATCAATTAATACGCCGAAGCTCAAATCTAAATTAGTTGAGGATGAAAATTTGTTTAAGGGTAAAAAAATTCTTGTAGTTGACGACGAAATAAGGAATGTTTTTGCACTTGGCAAAATTCTTGAAGAGAAAGATATTGAAGTTCTTGAAGCTGAAAATGGACAGGTAGCCATCGATCTGTTGCTTGAAGATCAGAATATAGATTTAGTACTGATGGATGTTATGATGCCCGTAATGAATGGTTACGAAGCTATGGAAAAAATTAGGAAAATACCTGAAATAAAAAATGTTCCTATTATTTGCTTAACAGCAAAAGCGATGAAAGAAGATCACTTTAATGCGCTAAAACATGGCGCTAACGACTATTTATCGAAGCCAATTAATGAGGAAAAGCTTTTCGCGATGTTGAAAATTTGGTTATACAAAAAATAAGTTTATGCGACCTAAAATCCTTTTAGTTGATGACCTTTTAGAAAATATTATAAGCCTTGAAGCTATTTTAGAAGATTTTGATGCCGATTTGATTAGAGCTTTTTCAGGAGAAGAAGCTCTGCGATTAAGTTTTAAAGAGGAATTCGCACTTGTAATTCTTGATGTTCAAATGCCAGGAATGAATGGCTACGAAACCCTTGAAATGATGCGGCAGCGAAAAAAAACAAAGTATCTGCCGGTAATTTTTGTTTCAGCCATTCATCAAAGCGATTTGCATATTATTAAGGGAATTGAAACAGGAGCTGTTGATTTTATTCCAAAGCCCATTATACCTGATATTTTGAAAGGAAAAGTCAAAGTTTTTCTCGATCTCTTTTTACAACGAAAAAAATTAGACGATTTGCTTTCTCAAATGGAAGAAGCTAATTTGAATCTAAAAATTGCAAAAGAAAAGGCAGAAGTTGCTGCACGAACTAAATCGATGTTCCTGGCCAATATGTCGCACGAGATTCGTACACCTCTGAATGGAGTAATTGGTTTATCAAAACTTCTTCAAAAAACAGAACTTAATGATGATCAGAAAGAATTAATAAACATAATAACATATTCGGGAGAAAACTTGTTACAGATTATCAATGACATTCTGGATTTTTCGAAAATAGAATCTGGGCAAATCCAGTTTGAGAATATTGATTTTGAGCTGAAAACGATCATTCGCAATATCTATCAGTTATTAAAATTCAAGGCAGAAGAAAAAAGAATTGATTTTGGTTATACTATTTCTGATGATGTACCGCCAATCCTAATTGGAGATCCTTTACGCATAAGTCAGGTTTTACTTAATTTGGCAAATAATGCCATTAAATTTACGCCCAAAGGTACTGTGAAAATAAATGTTGATTTTATCGACAGAAGCAACCAGACTGTAAGAATTCTTTTTAATGTTTCTGATACAGGAATTGGAATTTCGGATGAAGGGAAGCAGCATTTATTCAAAGAATTTTCTCAAACAGAATCATCAATTAGTAGAAGATATGGTGGTACTGGCCTGGGGCTAGCTATTTCAAAGAACCTTATTAGTCTGATGAACGGTGAGATTGGTGTTGAAAGTGAACTTAATAAAGGTTCTAATTTTTGGTTTCGGTTGCCGTTAAAAGAGTCTGAAGCAACTTTCAAAGACGTTGACAATAATGAAGTAAGGCTCCCTAAGCTTAAAATCCTTTTGGCCGAAGACAATAATATTAATCAAAAAGTTGCTTTTCTAACATTGAAACAACTTGGATATACCTGTGATCTGGCTGTAGATGGTAAGGAAGCATTTGAAATGCAAAAAGACAATAATTACGATCTGATATTAATGGATATGCAAATGCCCGTTATTGATGGACTACAGGCAACCATATTAATCAGGGAATACGAACAAACGACGCAAAAAAGTACACCTGCTTATGTTGTTGCATTAACCGCTAATGCTATGGCTGAAGATAAACAGTTGTGTTTCACTGCCGGAATGAATAATTTCCTTAGTAAACCTTTTACCGAAAATGAACTTCGGCAAATTATTATCGATTTAGCTAACCGACAAAATAAACGTCCTCTTTATGATGAATGAATACAATGAGTCGAATGCTGACTTGTTAAACATTGAAATCAAACTATTACTTGAAGCGATATTTCTTAAATATGGTTACGATTTTCGTAATTATAGTAAAGCTCATATTAAACGTAGAATTTTACATTGGCTCAATGTCAGCCATACCAAAACAGTTTCAGAATTACTTCATAATATACTTTGGGATAGGGAAATTTTCTATGAGTTGCTTGACGATTTGTCGATAAACGTTACTGAAATGTACCGCGACCCTGAGTTTTATAGATCATTGCGCGATATTGTTATTCCTAAATTGAATACTTATGCCTATTTTAAGATATGGCATGCAGGATGTTCAACCGGAGAAGAAGTTTATTCCTTAGCCATACTTTTGAAAGAAGAAGGTCTTCTTAGCCGATGCCAGATTTATGCAACAGATTTTAATAATAAAGTATTGGAAATAGCCAGGGAAGGAATTTATAAAAAATCTGATATTGAGCAATATAACCGAAATTATGAATTGGCAGGAGGTAAGTACAGCCTGTCGGATTACTACCAGGCTATGTATGGTTCAGTTAAATTTCAGAATGAACTTTCCGAAAGAATAGTATTTGCCGATCACAATCTGGTTACTGATAGCGTTTTTGCTGATGTCAACCTGATTCTTTGCAGAAATGTTATGATTTATTTTGAGAAAAGTTTGCAAAATCAGGTTCTTAAGCTTTTTTACGAAAGCCTTGTTCCTTCCGGAATATTATGTCTTGGTTCGAAAGAGACTATCAAATACACTCAATCGGAGAACTATTTTGATACACTGGATGAGAAACAACGTATTTATAAAAAGAAATTGATATAAAATTGTATAAAGCGATTGTTATAGGAACTTCTCATGGTGGACTGGAAGCTTTAAAAGTAATTCTGCCTGGTTTTAAACAAGGATTTCCCTTGCCGGTAATTGTCGTTCTTCATATTGGCGATCATAATATCGATTCTTTTATTGCTTACTTAAACCAATGGTGTAATTTACCTGTAAAAGAAGCAGAGATTAATGAAACAATCGAACCAGGGATTATTTATTTTGCCCCGCCAAACTATCATTTACTTATCAACGATTCTTATTCTTTTACACTTTCTATTGAAAAAAAGGTAAATTTCTCCAGACCATCAATCGATGTATTATTTGAATCTGCAGCCTGGGCTTATACAAAATCGTTAATTGGAGTAATCCTCACCGGTGCAAATTCGGATGGGGCTAATGGCTTATTAACTATCAAAAAGTATGGAGGAACAACTATTGTTCAAAACCCATGTTCGGCAATTGCCACAACGATGCCACGGTCGGCGCTAAAACTTGCTAAACCTGATTATCGGCTAAGTCTTGAAGGGATTGTACTTAAATTAAACGAATTGGCATACTCAACGAAATAGCCATCTTCCCTTGGGCTGGACAAACTGAACATGTTTAAATGGCTATTCGCTTTGCGGATTTCATTTCATGGATTTCCGCTTCGCTTCAATTCGCAAGCTCAATTTCATACGTTGGATTGTTCAATTGAAATAAAATGTTAATACGCAGATTTTGAGACGATAGGCTAAGATTTATATGAAATGATTGAATGTTTCTTTTTATTCATCCCATAAATAAAAACCTTTCCAGAATATTTGTTCTCCCTTTTTCAGAGGCAGGTCTTTCCCATTGACCAGGTTAAAATACGACTTTCCGTAACTGGCCGAGAATGCTTTGGGCTTGCCGTCGCCCAGGTTCCCCGGTACACCTAATCCTTCGGCAACATTCAGCACCACCCTGAGTTGATGCTTTGTTTTATCTCCGGTCAGCAAAATGGTATTTACACCTTCATTTGTCTTGCAGTTGCTGTCGGCTTTGATGGGGGCTGTGTTGATTACCTGCTGTCCGGCAAGGTAACTTACCTGATCAAAAATAGAGAAATTCTGGCTTTGGAGTCCGTAATAACGCTGAATGACAGCATCCTCCAGGGCTTCAATCCTGACTTCAACGTCAACCTGGCGGCTTGGTTTAATGGTGTAATGAACCGATTCTTTCAGCAGGTTTGTATTAGTTTTTGAGTAGTCGTACCCGTGAATCAGGTTGGTCACATACAGATCGATCTGATTACATGGTTGCTCGAAATTACCTCTTGCATCTTTTCCGTCGATCACAAAGCGGGTTTCACTGGTCGACGCAGTGGGGTTTCCGGTGCCATCGCCATTGGAGCCATGCCAGCCTCCGGTGAACTTCTGGGCAAGCCCGGTATTAACCGACGATGCACTGCATACATAATAGGGGCCAACCCAATCAGTACACGAGCTAAATTCGTTGGCTGCATGTTCCTGCTTATGGTCGCTCAAACTCGAATAATAGCAAACCTTGGCGATAGCAAACAACTGGTTGACCCCGCACGGATAAAAGCTGATTTGCATGTTTTTATCGTCACCCCAAAAGCCAATATGAACATGGCCTTCATAATTCTTAACGGTCATCGGGGCAATGGTCTGTGTTTCGTTTTCTTTCTGGCAGTGGGCAAACAGAACCAAAGTCAGCAATGCAAAAGTTGATAATAAGTGTCTCATTTTTATTGAACTAATTGTGTTTCTCATTTGACAGTTTTGCTTTAGCCAAAATTTCAGCGACCTTTTTCGCCGGAAGGCTAAAAACCAGGTAACGCCGGTTATCAGCCGGAACAAGCAATGTATTGTTTTTTTCAGCCTGAAGTTTTATCTCGATTCCTGGTCTCTCGAACAGGCGAACTTGCCCGGCATTTGCTGGTAAACGGAGTATTCCTTCGCCACGTACATGCCAGTAAACCACCCATGTTTGATGATTCCTACGGAATACAAAAGCACGGATATCGGCTGAATATCCGGCGGCATCGGTTAGTTGACGGTAAGGAATCAGTTCAAAATTACCGATTTCATTTCTCAGTAAAATATGTTCTTGCATCGGATTTTTCAGTTCCTCTTTTTGCTTAGCTGAAAGAAAATTCTGGATTCGGGCTTCTTCCCAGTTTCGGATCACTTCCAGATTGTCGGTTGTACGGGGATGATCGCGTAACTGATCGAGTTTACCCATCAGTGCGATTGGACAATCCCAGGCAGCACCACGGCTACAGATGTATTCGTACATATCGGGCTGCATCCCGGTTGACTTGTCGGTTGGGGCCAGGTAATCGTTCCAGCCAAAGTTGATCGATGTAAAGTCTTGCGCAATGTAACGGGCTTCGGCCATTGGGTATTTCTGAGTGGCAGGTCTGATGTATTCAGGCTTGAACAAGTCGAACGCATTGGCCCGGCTCAAAATATGCCACCCAAAATGCGATTTCAAAGCGCCTTCCGAAAATAAAGGGGCGGGTTTCAGGCAGTTGTAAACTTTCAATTGCGAGATAGAAACTGTGTTCCAGAATGGAGTATGCACATCTTCAGCTCCGTCGAAATATACAAACTGAAATCCTGCATCGGCATATATCTTCCCAATTTGTTCGGCTACTTCCTGCTGGATGCTTGTGTTTTGGTCGAAGCGGGCAAACAAAGGCCAGTCGTCAATATCAAGCAACCCGAATTTATATCCTTTCTCTACAGCTTTATTTTTGGAGCCTAGTTCGCCCCGGCGACAACCGGTAAATTGGTATGGCCACGTTGTAGTGTAATCCTTATAAGTAACCAGTTCGTTCCCCATTTTCAGGAACCGGCGACCTTCTTCCAGGGTACATCCTTCCGGGTTTTCCTCAACCGGAATAACAGTGGCATTTTCGCTAATCGAATCGGCCAGCGTAAACCGCCTGATCAGGTTTAACCGCCCGTCGGGAACGGGACTCACATACGGGTCGTCTTTCGCGGCCTTGTTGTAATGAATATGAAAGCCGGGAATCATACCAGCTTCCTTTATTTTTCTTGTGATGGTCTGCAAATCGGCCAACCCGTTGGGGTATTCTTTTCTCCAGGGGAAATGGCCCATTGATTTGGCAAAGTCGGGATAATAAATGACAATCGTTTTGAAACCTCCCAGTTTGGCATAAGTAATGTGCTCCTCGATGTTGGCGGTGGTCACGTTCCGAAGTTCGTAGTACGAATATTTGTAAGCTTCATTTCGGCGGCTTTCAACTCCGCGTGGAAGCTGGTAATCTTTCTCCAACTGGTCGATACGATTTAGTAGTTGGTCTTTGCTGGTGGTGATCAATGCTGCACCAACGCCCATTAACTTTACTTTGTTTTCCATTCCGGCATAAAGCAGGTAATGGTTTTTAGCTGGAAAAGCATCGATTTTAGCATACGGATCGGTAGCCAGCACATTTACTGCCACTTTATTGTCCCACACCACATTGAGCCACTCGCCAAAATACGTGCGTTTTTTTACTGGTAATTGCAACAAGGTAAATTCGTCCACTTCCGTTTTCCGCTTCACACCAAAAGCCTCGATGTGGTAATCCAGCGCTTTCAGGTTAAAACCGATGTAGTTGTCGGTAATGTTCAAAGCAATGGTTGCGGTGTAGGCGATCTGTTCGAACCCTACTTTCAGAACATTCCCTTCGCGGCGAATGCTGTCGGCTGCAAAAGTGCGCGATTTGGCCGGGTAAGTCAGGAACAGCTCATTGTCGTAAGGACGATATTCTGTCAGGGCAAAGACCGGAGCGTCTACGCCTTTCTCCAGACATTCTTGCCCGGTTGGCTTGTGCTTTAAGCTGATGGCTTTCCCGTTTGAACCAAGCACCAACCGCATCTCGGCATTTTCGATGACGATTTCGGTTGGTTTGGCTTTCTTTCCAGAGGCAAAAAGTGAATTTGAGAAGAGAAAAAAACACAGCCAGATAAGGCTCCATAGTTTAAATATACTCATATCAGTATTTTTAAAATGGGAAATAGAATGTTTTAGGATTATTGCCGTCGTTTTTTGACTCACCCCAAGCCCGATAAATCGGTCTTTACCCCTCTCTACACTGGTAGAGAGGGGCAAAGCATCGAAGATGCGATGGGGTGAGTTATGATTAAAATTGTTCTTGAATAAATTCTGAACAATCTATCAATCATTTCTTCGATCTTTCGTCAGCCCGTTTTTGTCTTTCGACGATGATGTCGCCCAGGGTTTGGTACATCTTTTTTAGCTCGGCATTGGTGCTGGTTGCCATTCCACCCCATGCTCCGCCACCTTCGTAATAGGCCACCGGGCGCAGTTTCCAGATATTGTTTTCGGTGAAAGCCTTCACGTAGTCATCGAACCTGACCTTAAATTCGGGTTTAGAAACCCGGTAATCGAATTCCATTTCCATGCCAAGCCCGTTTTTGGCGCCAAAGGCGCAGGCATCGTTTAACCGGCTGTAAGGGATGGTTGTATTGAAAAAATAGTTGGGCTGTTCATAGGCATAGTCGAAACCGAATTCTTTCCACTTGTCACCGCCATTGGCATTCCAATACGGTATCCAGCAGAATTTTTTCTCCTGTTGGGCTATGTATTGTTTGGTGAGTTTGACAACGTCGGCATAGTTTGAGCCACAGTCTTCGGTTACCCAATAAAAACCTGACAATTCAATATGCTTGTACTTTTTTTCTTTCCAGCGCTGGATGGTTTCGTCGATATACCATTTAACAGCGGTTAATTGATCCGACGGATTGTTAAAATCCAATGTTTTGCCATTTACCTCTCCCCAGTTGCCAAAACCTTTGATCGGTGTAGGGATACTGATTACGACTTGTCTCTTGCGAAGTGGTTTTTGCCCCTTCAGAGAAAGTTCTTCCATAATAGATTCCAATGCTCCCAAGCTCTTCTGGTCGCTAAAATAGGTATCGAGTAACGATTGCCAGTCGGCCTTTGCTGCGGGATTTTTCTTGAACCCGGGGTAATATTCCACATTTTTTTTGTCGTCGAATATTTCAAGGAAAAGAAACCCGTCGAACAGATACTCAGTTTTCCCGTCGTTTTCGCGGTAAATGTAAGGGCGCATCTGGTCGGTGGTCCAGGGCTTCCGGTGAAGGCCTCCGTCATAAATCAGTACCAGATCGGAAATCGGGTTGTCGGATTGGTATTTTGGTTCGATCCGTGGATCGGGAGTTTGGGCTTCTTTGTTACAGGCTAAGTTGATATTCATGGCTGAAAGCAGTATCGCTAACAGGAAAAGTAAACGGGTTTTCATTTTTATGAATTTTTAGTTGTTTGAAGTTTTTAGTTTTTCAGGTATCCATGTTTCACCAATTCGTTGTACAGGTTCACCGATTCTTCGGGGCCGGCAAAAGCAGGGCTTCCAGGTTTGTTAATCAGCCCGCCATACTGGTAAATCAGAATTTTTTCGACATAAGGCGACACTGCTTCCAACTGGGCAATTACCCGTTCGGGCGAGGCAGGCAGAAGGGCGCTGTTGTACACTTTCCCTTCGAAGCGGAAAACTTCCACATCGGCCCAAAGTTTTGATTTGGCTGCCTTTTTATGCAGCTTATAAAGTTGTTCGTAAAAAGCAGCGCTTTCTTCTACCCTGGTTTTCTGGACCCCAATCTCGTCTTGATAAGCAATGAAATCGACATCCAATTGTTCCAACTGACGTACAAACTCATCGTCGGCCTTAACGTGACGGGTACCATAAGGACCTATCAACGATTTGGCTTTGGGTGTCAGCTTACTTGCTTCTTTGGAAGATGAATTCACATAATCAATAAAGAAATCGGTATAATGGCCATTGATGCCAATTTCGTTGGGATAATACCATCCGTAGAAACTCTTGTGATGCGCATATTTTTCAGCTACTTCATTCATGGCTTTCAGCCTCAGTTTTTGAACTTCGGGGTCTTTCATCAGGAATGCTGATTTAGTCCAGTCGCCAAAGAAGCCGTTGCTGACAAAAAAACGAATGCCATACTTATCGGCAGCCGATAGTACCACTTCGAGCGGGTCTTCACAACCTAGCTGGTGCTTTGGCATGAGCGATGAAGGATAAAACGTCTTCCCGTAAATGGCAATATCGAGCAAGGCCAGGTAGCGCATTCCGGCATCGGCCAATTCCTTAACCTTGGCGTCCCATTGTTCGGCAGAGAATTGTTCAAGAGTTTTATTCCAGGGTAATCCTTCAACAGCCGAATGGTGCTGAAATTCGAACCAGGAACCTTCGATAGGTTTTATTTTCTTATTTTGGCTAATAGCGGCGGCAAGCTGACCCGGAAAGGCGGCGGCCACAGCTGCAATTCCGGTTGTAAGTACAAAATTTCGGCGATGCATAGTAGAATTATTAATTGGTTTAGTAATGCGATATAAATTGTTTGCTTCGTTTTAAACGGTTGATTCAGATCATTTTTGCACTATCTCTATCCAGAAAGAGGATGGCGTTGGGATGCTGTCTCAACGATGTGGACGGAAAGTTGGATTTAACGCCCTCATTGATTGTATGAAAAACTGCCTGGGCCTTGTGTTCTCCGGGAACGACGCAGAATATAGCTTCGGGGCGGAGAAGCGTTGGAATGGTAAGGGTTAGCGCGTGGGTCGGAACTTGTTCGATAGAATCAAAACAGCCATCGTTTACCTGTTGTTGGCGGCATTGCTGATCGAGATCGACCACCTTAACTGTTTGCGGATCGTCGAAACGGGCGACATGCGGGTCGTTGAAGGCAATATGCGTGTTTTCGCCAATTCCCATACATACAATTTCCGGACGATAGGTATTTAACAAGTTTGAATAGCGGTTGCACTCATTTTGCAGGTCCGTGGCATTCCCGTTCAGGTAGAAAATATTCTTAAACGGTACTTTGTTAAAAATACTCCTTTTCAGAAAGTTGCCGAAGCCTTGAGGCGCTTCTGCTGGTAACCCCACATATTCGTCCATGTGGAAGGCTGTAATTCGGTTCCAGTCAATTCCAGGCTGAATTGATAAGGCTTCGAGGAACTCGTTTTGCGATGGAGCTGCTGCAAAAATTATGCTGATGGAATCCCTGATCTTGAGCAGATTTCTGATTTTTTCAGCGGCCAAAAGAGCAGCATTGTTTCCCATTTCTTTACGCGTTTCAAAAATCTGTACCGAAAGCAGATCCTTTTTAAAGGTCGTTATCATGAGTGAATTTATTTGCTGTTAAAAAATGGATTGATTCGTCCGGAAAGGGCATTCTGGAGGTTGCCATCCCAGTAAAAGATAATCGGCCAGGTTCCTTTAAACTCAGCAAAAGCTGAAACATATTGGTTATAGCGTGTTACATATTCGGTGTAATTGTTTGCAGGAACCACATGCCAGTCCAGTTCCATTTCCGGACCGATAACTGTTTTTGAGGCTTTACTTGTCACCACAGTTCCATCGCGGTAGCTTACAGCTTGTTTCGAGATGCAATACTTCACTCCGGTTATGTTTGATTCTATAGTTCCGTCGAAGTAATAATGAGGCTGAATGACAACATAGTCGAAAATGGTGCTTTTATTGGCCACATAACCAATACGTTTGATGACTTCGGCCGGATCGGATCCATAACCATAATAAGGAATCCAAAGAAATTTGCAGTTTAGGTTGTTGTGAACTTTTGCCGATAAATCGCTCATTAGTTTAATACACGAGTTTGCAGTTAGATTCCCGTAATCAACCGTTCCGTAAACAGCTTCCATATTCATGTAAACCCCGGCAATATTGGTATTCCACATCGTTGAACCAAGTTGGTCGCGCACGTAGCTCAGGAAATTAAACACAGGATCGAGACTAGTGCTGGCAACCGGGGTGTTTTTCGAGGTTATTCCGGGAGTTCCGATCCATATTTTGGCTGTACTTTTATTGGCTACCAGTTTATTGATCACCGTTACCATAAAAGGAGCCAGCTGCGATTTGTATCCTTCCTCGGTAGAGCCATAGTTTGATGCTTCCTTGGGGATAATCACAAAATCGGTCAGCGGAGAACTGCCCAGCGCCTGCCAGTCGGCATCGGTAAACGTTTCGGCTTGCCCCACAAAAATACAGATGCCTTTTATGGCCGAAGTTCCTGTAGTTGTACCAGGGTCGGTGGGTTTAATAACCACATAAGGGTCGCCATCGTTGGAGGCTTTGCTGCATCCTGTCAGGAGTAAAATATTAATTAGGATTAGTAAGAAATTCTTTTTCATAAAATATTCGGATTAAAACTCATTATGTACTATTCGTCCGTGGATAAGGTTAGCCAGAACGGAAATTTGATCATCGAAAATTATCACATCAGCATCTTTGCCTACGGTAAGTGTACCTTTACAACCGTCAACTTTGCAAATACGGGCCGGTGTTGAAGTCATCATCTGTACGGCATGAAGCAAAGGCACTCCGGCCAGTTGAACCATGGTTCGTACACACCGGTCGGCTGTGGCCACACTGCCTGCAAAAGCTGTCCGGTCGGGTAATTTGGCGACACCGTCTTCCACAATGACTTTCAGCCCATCCCTCAGGCTACCCAGAATACTTTCGCCTAGACTTAACCCGGCAGCACGCATCGAGTCGGTGATCAGGGCAATTCGTGCCGGACCAATCTGTTTGTAGATGAGTTGCAGCAAACTAGGGGGAAGATGGATTCCGTCGGCAATAATTTCGACGGTCAATTGATCGTATAGGTAGGCGCTTTCAATGACTCCTGCATAACGGAAAGCATTCTTCCGCATCACGCCCGACATTCCTGAATACAGATGGGTAAGGTGGCTAAATCCATTTTCAAGGGCTTCGGCTACTTCTTCTGAAGTGGCGTCAGAATGTCCAATGGCCGCCAACATTCCTTTTTGGGTCAAAAAACGTCCGAATTCCATGGCTCCGTCTATTTCGGGAGCAGCGCTCCAACGGATAATATCCGGCGAATGGCTGATAATTATTTCATATTCATCGCGTTTAGGAATACGGATGTAGCGCGGGTCCTGTGCTCCGCGCTGATTCATCGAAAAATACGGTCCTTCGAGGTGCAGACCCAGAAATTGAGCGCCATCCGAATTCAGCTTTTTCGCCTGACTGTATACCGAAAATGTATGCAGCAGGTCGTCGGTTTCGGCTGTGAGCGTGGTTGGCACCATAGCTGTAGTTCCGTGTCGGGCATGAATTTTTGCTGCTTCCAGGAAAGCATTGATGGTTCCGTCCATAAAATCGTGGCCACCGCCGCCATGTGTGTGCATGTCAATAAATCCGGGCGAAACATAGTTGTTCTGCGCATCAATCAGCTGCGCACCGGTGAAATCAACGTTCCCGTGGCAAATATCCACAATACGGCCATCTTCAATCAGCAGGGTCCCGTTTTCTACCATCCGGTATGGCGTGATTAGCCGTCCGTTAATTATTTTTATTCGTTCCATAATGCTTCTTTATTGCAATTGTTCCTGTAGCTGGCGTACCCGTCTCCAGTTTTTGATAGTATGCCCGTAGGCGGCAAAGAAAATCAGGTAGAGGTAGCAGGGAACTAAAACCAGGTAGGCCGTCCGTATGTTGAACCGGTCGGCAAGGTGGCCGTAAATCAGCGGGGTAACCGCGTTTCCACACAATCCCATAACCATGATTGACGAGCCCAGCTTGGTAAACCGGCCAAGACCTTTAATCGCAAGGGGCCAGATGTTGGCAAAAATCAGCGAGTTGGGAAGCCCCAGCGCTACCAGGAACCAGATGGAAATATCGGTGTGATGGCCAAAAATAACCACTGGTCCGCTGAATAAAACCACACACATCGAAAGAGCCAGTCCCAGCATGGTGCAGGTAATCAAAGCATTTCGTTGGTTGATGAACCTCGGAATTGTAATTACCCCGATGAAATAGCCACACATGGTGGCTCCCAGCACATACGACGGGAATGTTTTGGCCTCCAGAAGATTCAGTCCCATTGTTTTGGCATAGCCAATGATGGTGTCGATGGCAATAATCTGCGAACCGACATGAAAGAAAATGGCCAGAGCACCCAGAATGAGGTGCGGAAACTGAAAGATACTGGTTTTCTCAGTTTCGCCATCGGCAATTTCCTCTTTATTCGATTTCTCGGTATTGATCTCCGGAAGTGGTGAAAACCTGACCAGCAAGCCAACCAGCAGCAAGAGAGTGCCCAGAATGCTGTACGGGAAAATGACCCGACGGATAAGCTCATCAAGCAATCCTGCCTTTTCGGTGGCGCTGAGTGTTCCGCTGTCGAGCGTTTTAAACAGTTCGTTGTCGGAAATTTTCAGCACCATGGCCGCAAAGACCAACGGAGCAATGATGCCTGCCACTTTATTGCAAATACCCATGATGCTGATTCGCTGTGCGGCCCTGTCGATAGGACCGACAATCGTGATGTAAGGATTAGCAGCCGTTTGAAGTAATGCCAATCCGGTTCCGATCAGGAACAATCCGCACAGGAAGATTGGATACGCACGGCTCATCGCTGCCGGTACAAACAAGAATGCCCCTAACGCCATTGCAAAGAATCCAAGCATCATCCCTTTTTTAAACCCTACTTTTTCAAGCAGAAACGACGAGGGTACTGACATGAAAAAATAAGCGACGTAAAACGCGAAGGCCACCAGGTACGACTGGAGGTTGGTCAGCTCACAGGCGATTTTGAAGTACGGGATCAGGATAGAATTGACCCATGATACGAAGCCGAAGATGAAAAACATCAGGCCAATGATGCTGATGGAAATGACTGTTGACCAGTCGGTTTTCTGTTGTTTGATTGTTCTGTTAAATAAATTCTTCATATTTCAGCATTATACCGGCATCACTTCTTCCCATTTTTCACTTGTGGCCGAGCGTTCCAGTGCTTCGAGAATGGCAATCTCGGTCAGGATGCTTTCATGGCTGCGCGGTTCGACACGGGTGCGGAACATTTCAACAATATCGGTGTAAATCTTAATCGGGTCGGTTTCGGGCACACGCGATTTCAGTTCCACCAGTCCGGTTTTGGTTTCCACGAAGGTTTCCCATCCATAGGCCAGGTTTTTAAAGATCAGCGTCGCATAAAGACCACTTTTGAATACCAGGCTGGCGCTTCCTTTCTTCCCGTCCCGGGTAATTTTTACACGCTGAATATCTTCGCCAAACATCACCATAAGTGGCTGCAGAAGGTGAACCCCGTAGAAAAACACCCCGCCATAAGGCGAGTCCAGGTCGAGCGGGCCAAACCGGACCACATGGTTGATTTCGCCCATGGTTTTCACCTGTTCCCGGATGTCGTAAGTGCAAACACTCTGGGCGATAGAGCTGAACGAAGTTACCGGGGTTCCAGCTTCACGGGCCATGTACAGGAATTTCTTTCCTTCATCGACACGGTAGCAGAAAGGTTTGTCGACAAAAGTCGGGATGCCTGCCTTGACAAACGGAGTAGCCGCTTCGAGATGGTATTTGGCATGACGGTGGTCAACAATCAGAGCATCAATTTTGCCAAGCATTTCTTTCTGTTCCTTGACAATATTGGGAATCTTTCCCGCTTCGGCTGTCTTGCGGGCAAACTCGTCGGTTTCGCCCCAGATGTGGGTAAGCTCAACTCCCGGAAACTTATGGTCGATGTTAAACATCTTTCCAAAGTTCACCGAATGTGAATTTTCAGCCCCGATGATGCCAACCCGAATCGGTTTCAATTTCTTTTCAGGATCGGCAATCGTTGCAGAAGCAATGCCTGGTGCAGCAAAGGCGATGGTCGACAGGGCTGCCCCTGTGCCTATGGTTTTTATAAATGATCGTCTTGTATTCATTATTAAAATGTTATGGGTTTCAAGTTTAAAGTTTCAGGTTTCAGGTTTTCAATCGTTAACCTCAACCCCAGTCATTCGATCACCTGGAACGCTATTCGCGTTGCGCCTCTTTAAGGAGGCTGTCTAAAAAGGCATTAAACCACAAAGTACACCAAGTTTTCACGAAGTTACACGAAGATTAATATATTAATAATTAAATACTTAGTGATACTTGGTGTAACCACTTTGTGTTCTTTGTGGTTAGTTTTCTTTCTTTTGGGACAGCCTCTTTAGGGGAGGCCGTTTTCTACATCTTCATTTCCCAGCCTTTTTCGTAGCTGCGCGACCAGTATTTCAGGGCATCTTTGTTATTCAGTATATGCCCGTTTGACGGATCGATTTCGAGCGAATGACCTACCCGCTGGGCAATGTTTCCGAGCTGAACCAGCAGTGTACTGCGATGTCCCGAATGAATGTCGGCATGAAGCGTTCCCTGTCCATAAATGTTGTCGAAGAAATTCTGAACATGAATGCCGTCGAGGCTTCCTGAAGGGTTGGCCAGGTTTCGGGCATCAATCTGTTGAACCGGTTTTACTTCTTTAATCACTTTGTTATCAAGACTGTAAATCGTGTAACTGTTGCCCCCATCCATAAACATACTACCTTTTTCGCCGTAGAATGTAACCCCGACCGAGCATCCTTCCACATAACGGCCATTACAGCTGCGGCCTTCCCATGTCATCGAAACACCTTCCTTGAAATCGAGGCTGATTACCTGTGTGTCGGGAGTTTCCCAATCGTCCTTGCAAAAGAAACGTCCACCGTTTGAACTGACGCGAACAGGAAAATCGACGCCCATCCCCCAACGCAGCAGGTCGATCATGTGTGTACCATTGTTCAGCGCTTCGCCTGTTCCCCAGTGCCAGCGCCAGTGCCAGTTATAATGAACAATGTTATCCTTGTACGCACGTCGTGGCGCAGGCCCCTGCCACAAATCCCAGTCGAGCCAATTGGGTACGGCAACTTCCTTCCCGATACCAATAGACTGCCGGTTGTTGGTGTACCAACCTTTGCCAAAATACACACGGCCAATCACTCCGTCTTTCAGCTCCTGAATACCCTGAATTACGTTAGGATATGAACGACGCTGGTTTCCCATCTGGATGGTTTTCCCATAACGGGCTGATGCTTTTTCCAGTATTTCGCCCTCGTTGGGGTTGTGGCTGCAGGGTTTTTCAACGTACACATGTTTCCCGGCCTGAATAGCCAGAAACGCAGCCGGTGCGTGCCAATGGTCGGGTGCGGCAATTACCATCGCATCAATATCTTTGCTTTCGAGCGATTTTCTAAAATCTCCGAATGCCTTAGTTTGAATACCTTGTTGAACCCCTTCGAGCATTTTCCGGCATTTGTCGATGGCGCGGCTATCAACATCGCAAACATGGAGCACATCGCAATTGGTTTGTTCGGCAAAGGTTTGAGCCAGAGCATTTCCGCGAGAGTTAACACCCATCATCGAAACACGTATCATTTCGTTTGCTCCCGCGATTCTGTTATAACTCTTAGCGCTAAAGGCTGGTAAAACTCCACCAACGGCAAGCACGGCCGAACCTGCCAGGGTTTTCTTGATAAAGTCTCTTCTTGAATTTTCCATATCGTTCGGTTTGTATGTGAAACAATTTATTGTCGTATTTATAATTCACTCACCCCAAGCCGCCAGAAGGCGACTTCGCCCCTCTCTATTCGTAGAGAGGGGTAGAGCGAGCATCGCGAGCGAGGGGTGAGTCAAAAAATATGGAATACGACATTTTTTAATTCTTAAAACTTAGTTCAATATTTCTTCTTAATTGTTTTCTGCTATTTTCCTGAAAAACATGGCGACTTCGCTATTCATTTCCACGGTCATCCGGTTATTCTCTTCGGGTGTTCGAAATACCATATTCTCAGGTTTTCCAAAGCTTTTGTATTGATTTTTTACCAGCGAAATTGCTTGTTTAACTGCTTCTGAATCAGAATGCCAGTCAAGTGATGGAGCAAAAATCAGCAACGGGCGTGGAGCAATGCAAGCTATAATTTCAGCCCAATCAACTGGCACTTGCTGCGGGTTTTCGGCGAACCATCCCAATCTTGGAATCAATCCGTGCTGATGCGAAAAGGTGCGAAGGCTTTCATACTGGCTGCTACTGGTCCGCCATGGCGAGAACGCAGCCACTGCTGCAATCCCGGCAATGCGTTCGTCCCGGGCAGCGGCAATCAGTCCGATGCTTCCACCAAGCGTGTTGCCCAGAACGAAAATGTGTTTAGGATCAATGTTGTCCATCATTTGTAAAGCGTCTATACAAGCCGACACATCGCTCACCATTTTACCCATTTTTGACCATTGCGGGAACCGTTGATAGAAATATTGGGCTTCCTGCATGCGTGTTCCGCAGCCAAACAGGTCGATAGCAAGTACCGCAAAGCCTTGATTTATTAACGATTGGAATAGTTCGGTATTCCCTTTCCCGTTTCCTTCCTGGTTGTATCCGCAGGCAAATCCGTGAGCGTACGAATATTGGTGCAGGTAAATCACTGCCGGAACTTTTCCTGAACGTTTCTTTGGCAGGTACAACATTCCGGACAGATGATCGCCCATGGCCGAATAGGGCCCCAGGTAAACCACTTCGGCACCTGGAACCACCGGGCGCCCGGTAAAGCTGTCGGTCCAGTCGATGCGGGTAGTCGGGGCAATCTCGGTTGGTTTCACCCCAGAAGGTTCATCGCCAAGCAGCCAGCGGAGGTTTTGGAGAATTGTTTCTTTCTGCTGGGCAAATGCTGAATTGTTGAGCAATACGGGTTTGATTTTTTGCGCATTCAGTTGATCGTTTTGATGAGCTTTTGCCCAATCGGCAAACGAATAGTCGAAGTATAGCGTGTTTTGCCAGGGAATACTGTTACGTTTGAAACGATTATCCAGAAAGTCGATGCACCGTTCCACGTCGCGTGCAGCCACTGCATGTTCGCCCATTCGGGGGAATATGCCAATTTGATCACTTGCACTCAGAAAATCATATACTTTTTTTACCGATTGAAAGCATTGCTCGGTAGCCCATGGGTTCAACTGGCGTTCCATCACCGAATAGTGGATCAGGAGCGCATGCGGGGCAATGAGCGAGAGCAACAGGTTTTGGTCGATCGGAAGCTTGTCTTCTCTTCCGAAGAAAAAGCGCAGGCGTGGATGAAACCAATGCGCTGCGTTTGAACAAATATCGTCGATGGTTTGGTTGCAATACTGCGGGTCGCTGTATCGCCAGGGCGTAACGCCGCCGGTTCCGCAACTGCTCGAAATGACCGCTGTGATTCGTTCGTCGAAAGCCGCTGCCCAGAGCGACTGTTTGCCGTTGCGCGAATGTCCGGTGATGGCTATTTGCTTCGGGTTTACTTCCGGTCGGGTCAACAAATAATCGACCACGCGCGATGCGCCCCAGGCGCGCCGCATCAGGCAGGTAAAATCATATTCGGGATAAATGGCCTGGTACGCCTGTGTATCGTCGTGATCGTCGGCAGCGGCATAAACGCAACCAATGTACCCACGGCGGACAGCCAGTTGTGCCCAGTTACGGTGAGTCCACTGGGTCATGTAAACCGGAAATGGCCATTTCCCCTGAGGAACCATCAGCTCGAAGGTCATTTTTGCTTTCCGGTCGGGTCCAAAACGGAGTTCGATCATCTGGATGTGAGTTCCGTTTTCGTAGCGATCGGAGAGAATGCGCGATTCCATATTTTGTGGTGCAGGTGGAATTGTTCCTGAAATCCAGTGCTGAAACTCCTGTTTAATTTCTTCTCTTTTTTGCTGCCATTCGGTTTTGGCCTGAATTGGAAAAACTTTCCCGTCTTTGGTGATTTCCAACGGTTCAGGAAGGAAAGGAATGGAACGCATTTGCGAAAAATCGGGAGGAAGTTCTCCTGTGCGTTTTTGCCAGTCGAGCCAGGTGCTGTCCTGTAACGAAACTCTGCGGCTGATGGCGTGGCGGTGATCTTTTGAAATATTGATTTGCAGCGACTCACGAAGGTATTGTTGCTGTCTTTCAGTTACCGGTTGCGCACCAACCACCAGCGAAAGAATTTCGGGTAGAAAGGCCAAGAATATCTTTCTGTAAATCCGGGTTATTTTCAATCGATAAATATTGACGGTGCTTTGTTTCATTTTTTACTGAAAGTCAAGATTCGTATTAGGTTTGTCTCGCCTAAGGCGAGATGGTTATTTTTTCGAATGTGTCAAAGTAGAATTAAGTTGGTTGGAGAAGCATGGAGTAAAATGTCCGGCAAAACATAGTTTGCCGGACATCCAAATTATTAAGGTTAGCAAGTTAAAGCCAGAATTTCAACTCAACCGATGCGTCCATCGTTTGGCCCAATGCCGTGTAGGTATAGTAGAGTGTATAAGTGCCTGTATTACACTGATAAGTATCGTTAAAGTCACCTGAATAGGTGCTGGTTTTACCAGTAGTATTTACAACATTAAAGGTTTCGGAGCCAGCAGCCCCGGTAATTTGCACCTGCCCGTTTTGTACTTTAAGCAACAGGCTCATACCGGCAATGGCTCCTTTAACCTGGATGGTATTGGCATCTACCGATGTTGAAGTAATCACTTCATCGATTTTTGCCAGGTTGGTATCGGTTGTTCCCGATTGCACAGTTTGTCCATAGGCTTTGTATTTGGCTTCATACACATTTCGGAAACGGGTAAACTGTAAAATCGCCAGTTTTTCGCTGTCGCTGATTGTTACCTCCGGATCAACACTTGTGATGCTGATTGGCAGGAAGTATTTCTTGTTCGTGAATCCGGTATCGATGTTTTTAAGCTGAATAGGAAAATAAGCCCGTTCTTCACCTTTCCCCAAGCTGACGGTGCTTTGGGGAAGCGAATAGTAACTTGCCGGAAGTATTTCGTAGTCGGTGTTTTGTGCGATAAAACTGGCTGCCGCAGCTTGATCGATAGCCAGAGTAACCGAAAGGCTTTTGGGTTGGTTTAACCCGGCATGGTAAACGCCCAGGTTAAAAACCGATTCGCCAAGCAGTGCTGTTTGAGTTGTGTTGCCCGATTGGGGTAGGTAAACCGTACTCGGATAATCGACCGAATCTATGCCTTTTTCGCATGAAACAAACAATCCGGCTAAAAGTAAAGTTATCAGGTATATTGAGTGTTTTTTTCTCATGTCATTTGTTTTTAAGTTCATTAAAATAGACTACCACCATGGGTTTTGGACAAGTCCTTTCCCTTTTTCGACCTCGGTTTGAGGGATAGGGAAAAGGTACATTTTCTTCTCAAAAACACGGGTTTCGAAAGCAGTACGGGTATAGAACCCGGTGTAAGCAAAACTATTTGTTGTTGTTGAGCCACCGTTTATGTTCATACCCCAGAAACGACCACCTTCTCCGTATTTGCGATAAACATCATTGTCATCGCCAGTATCCGGGGTATGAGCTAACCACCTGCGTCGTGTTGTAAAATAACGGTCGGTCTCGAAACACAGCTCGATCTGGCGTTCACGAAGGATAAATTCGCGTTGTTGTTCTTTATTCCCTTTAATTCCCGGGTAAACTTCAAATATTCCAGGGATTCCGGCCCTTTCACGTATCATGTTCCAGTATTTGGCAATGTCGGCGTTGCCAGGGTCGTATTCGTTTAGAGCTTCGATGTAGTTCAACAATACTTTAGCGTACCTGATGAAGATTTCGCAATGAGGAGTCGAATAGGTACGGTCTCTCATATTGGTCTGTGGATCAATATTTTTGAGTGCCAGGTAGCCAGTTCTGGGATAATACGTGTAAGAACCCGACGAACGGGATACACCGCCATAGTAAAGTTCAACCCGACCATAGCCGTCTTGCTGTTTTGCTGCAGTTGTGTTGGTCGAATAATAATTGCGTTTTGCAACATCATCCGAAATTTGAGGGATAACACGTTTGTTGTAAAGGATACTGGCATAGAAACGTGGTTCGCGGTTAGCGTACATGTTCCAGTCGCCAGGCCAGTGGCCCCAGGCGTCGCCACTACGAATGGCAGCTATCATTTTTACACGGTCGCTGGTGAGGTTCAGATTTTGTGGATTCCAGTTATCATCGCCAGTTGTTGCGAAACCTGTTTCAACATATCCCGATTGCGGATCGTCGATGGTACGCCCGTTTTTCATGTAGAAAGCGTCAACAACACGTTGGGTTGGACCAACCCCACCCAGATTGTTCGGGCCCGGTGAGCAGTGTACTGCCCAGGCATTTTGGTCGGCAAGGGCTTGCGAACGTCCGAAAATGATTTCGCAGTTCCAGTTTTTAATGATAGCATCACGTACCGATTTGTACGGGTTAAATACCGTTCCATCGCCATTCTCGTTGTTTTTGTAAAGCCTTACTCCGGCTGACGGTGCCAGGTTGATTACGTCCAAAGCTGCCGCTGCTGCTTTCTTCCACTTATTTTCGTCATAAGTGGTGCTGGCCAATGGGGTGCCATCGGCATTTTTGAACGAAGCATATTCCTTGTTACCGTTCCATTGTGGGCTGGCTGCCATCAGCAATGCTTCGGCTTTAATGGCTTTGCATGCCAGTTTGGTCGGTTTGCCGAGCCAAACCTTATTGTCATTCCATGTAAGTGGCAAGCCAGTTTCGGCTTCGTCCATCAATTGGCAAATGTAGTTTACACATTCGTCGAACGGAGCGCGGGTGTAACTGTTCCAGTCTTCGCCAACCTGTGTGGCCTGTTTGATCAGCACAGCTGGCCCATATTGCCTGATGATGTACCAGTAATAGAATCCGCGCAGGAATTTTACCTCGGCCTTATATTGTGTTTTCAGGTCGCTGCTTAGCTCGGGACAACGGTCAACATTGTTTTCGAATATGAACGAAGCGCGGATGGCCCTGTAAAAATCATCCCACTTGACGTAGAAACTTGTCGAAGGGTTCCAGTTGCCTAAGTTGATCTTATAAGTTGCATAAACGTTCCAGGTAAGGTCGATCTCGTCGGAACAGCCCAGCCAGGGATCGTCCTGGTGCAAATTTGCCGCAGGTATTTGAGAATAAACGTTGTATAAGTATTTTTCGGTTTCGGTACGCGACGACCAAATCATTTCATCCGTTTTCATGTCGTCAGGCTGTTTTTCCAGGTAATTACAACCTGTAAAAAACGCAGAGTAAAATAAAAGCAATCCAATATATAATAACTTGTTTTTCATAGGTTTAATTTTTAAAAGTTAGCCCTGATGCCTAAATTCATTTTTCGTGCCAATGGATAGTTCCCGCCATCGTTATCGCCGGTTTCCGGATCCCACATTTTCCATTTCGAGAAAATAAGGGCATTGTTGACGTGAACATAGAAACGCAAACCTTTCAAATGAATTTTTTCGAGGAAGGATTTGCCCATTGATTTCCCGATTTCGACATCGGCAAGGCGAAGGAAGCTTCCGTTGTAAATGTTTTTTGTTGAAGCTTGCCAGTTATTCGACGAGGTGCCGTTGTACAAGCGAGGGTATTGTGCATTCGGGTTTGGGTTATCAACAGTCCATCGATCCATGGCTTCCTCGAATAAATTTCCTTTTCCAACACCTTGATTGAATGGTATATATGCGCCGCCAAGTGCATACGAAACGTGAGATTGTCCACGGAAAAATAAACCCAGATCAAACCCTTTGTAATCGACTTGTATGCCAAATCCATAAACAATTTCCGGGATTTTTGAGTAACCAATTGGCACCTGATCGTCGATGGTAATTTGTCCGTCGCCGTTCACATCCTTGTATTTCACGTCGCCCGGGCGGTATTCTCCAAATTTTTGTACAGGGCTATTCTTGATGTCATCGTCGTTTGCGAAGTAACCCAAGGCAATCAACCCAAATTGTTGATTATACTTTTGCCCGGTTTTCATGCGGTAGGCATAAGCTTTTTGAGGTTCGTCCATTTCCAGGATTTTGTCGCGGCAATAAGTCAGGTTACCATATAATTTAATACCTCCGTTTTCAAAACGTTTGTTGTATTCGAGTGTTCCGTCGAACCCACGATTGATCATTTTTCCCAAATTAGCATAGGGTGCTGATGACATCCCTGCAAAATCGGGGAGCGATTGGCGTTGCACAAGAATGTCGGTACGGCGTTCGTGGAAATAATCTGCTTCAAACGAAACAGCATTGTTGAACATTTTCATTTCGATACCGATGTTTTTCTTCAATCCCTTTTCCCAGGTCAGGTTGGTTACCCCAATGCGGTTTTCACCTGTTCCCGAATATGTGGTTCCTGCATCTCCAAAAATGTAGCCTCCTAGTCCGGAACCATAAATAGTAAGGTAACCGTAACGATCGCCGTTTGGAAGGGCTTCGGCACCAACTAACCCGGCTGATCCCTTTATTTTAACGATATTAAAGATGTTTTTTAGCGGTTCCCAGAATGTTTCGTTCGAAACAAGCCAGCCGGCGGCTACAGCAGGGAAGAACCCAAAGCGATTTCCTTTTGGGAAGTTTTCTGACCCATTGTAACCCACATTGAATTCGCCCATGTAACGGTCGTCGTAGGCATAAGTAGCCCTGAATGCCATACCTTGCTTGCGGTAAGGCAACGACAATATTGAAGTTGAGGCATTGCCATTGACATAATCACGCTGGTAATACATGAACATGGAACCTATCCGGTGTTTCTCATCGAAAACATGGTCGTAAATCAACTGGGCTTTTAATTCTTTGGCTCGGTTGGTTGCCACACTGCTTGAATAACCTAGCGATTCGGCCCCTTTTTCAACTTCTTTTGTTTGCAGTTCGCCGGTTGTGGCATCGCGGCCCTGTACTCCATAAGTAGAAGAGAATTTACGGCGTTGAATTTCGGTTTGGCTGAACGCATCGAACGAATAGGAGGCTTTCAGTTGTAGCCCGTCGAGTATTTTCTTAAGGTCTTGGGTAACGATCAACTGGCTCATTACCATGTTTTGGTACTTGGTGTTATACCCCGAGCCCATCAACCGTTCGGCAGGGTTTTTCTCGCCCACCTGTGTTGGTGCGCCCCATCCGTATTTATAGCTACCATCGGTTTCCTTCTCAATAGGGACACGTACCGGGCATGAGAGCGGTGTGGAAAGGTTGGCCCAATAAAACAATTCTTCGGCAGGCGAATAATATGTGCCGTTAATGGTGTTTCCTAAACCTGGTGTGTGTAAGTCGGTTAGGTAGCCGCCAATCTCGATATCCATGGTCAGCGATTTGTTTAGGCTAACGTCAACATTCGAACGAAAGTTGTACCGTTTCAAGTTGATATTCGAGTCGTAGTCGTTTAACGAACTGTTTTTCATGTTTCCCAGTTCATTGAGGTAACCAAACGACACGAAATAGCGGGCAACTTCTCCACCACCGCGCACATTGATGGTGGTCTGGGAGTTGCTGCCATATTTGTTGAATGTTTCCTTGAACCAGTCAACATTCGGGTATAGGTAAGTGTCGGTTCCCAGACGAGTGTTTTCGATGTATTCCTTCGAATAATTTTCGCGACCCAGTGCTTCGTTATACAAAGTGGCATAGTCGGGGCCGTCGAGGTACTTGGGCATTCGGGGAAGGTCCGAAACACCATATTCCATTTTAAGTTCGACCGATGGTTTTTGGGCTTTCCCTTTCCTAGTGGTAACCAGCACAACGCCATTGGCTGCCCGTACACCATAAACTGCTGTGGCAGAGGCATCTTTTAGGATAGAAACTGATTCGATTTCTTCGACTGAAAGATCGGTCATGCTGCGTTCAACCCCGTCAACCAGTATAAGGGGGCTATTGTTCGATCCGAAAGTTGAGATACCCCGGATCCAAAAACTGGCATCGTCGTTACCCGGTTCGCCGCTGCGCTGCACAACAACCGCGCCCGACATACGGCCCGACAATGCGTTGGTCAACGAACGCGAAGGCACTTTGAGGTCGTTCACGGCGATGGTCGAAATAGACCCTATCACGCTGGCCTTACGCTGTTTTCCCATTCCTACAACAACGGCTTCATCAAGTACTGTAACATCTTCCTTGAGAACCACATCGATAGCTGTTTTGTTCCCTACAACCACCTCCTGTTCTTTGTAACCAATAAAGGAGAACCTCAGGATATCGCCCTCTTTTACATCGAGGACATAGTAGCCCGAAGCATCGGTGATGTTACCTGTTGTTGTCCCCTTGATACTTACACTGGCACCTGGAAGGGGAACCCCTTGTTCGTCAATGACTTTCCCTTTGATTGTTTTTTTTGTCGGCTGCTGAACAGGTTCAGGAGCCTGTTGGTTTATCTGTTCTCGCTTTTCCACTTTCCCGATAATGATTTGCCTGTCTTTTAAGGTATAAACATTGTCAGTTCCCGAAAATAGCTGATCAAGGATGTCGGTAATATTTCCTTTTTCTGAATCGATGCTAACTTTCCGGTTCAGGTCGATTTGCTGATCCTGATAAAAAAAGATAAATTCGCTTTGCTTCTCGATGTTTTTTATGACATCGATCACTCGGGCATTCGACAGGCGAACCGAGAATCGGGCGTTTTGTGCATAACTATCGGCACTAAACACCAAACGCGAACTTAAAAAGATCAAAAGCAAAGTAATTCGCATGATCATTAAAATTTTATGTAGCCATAAAGAAATAGCTGCTCCATTAACGTTTTTATTCATAAATTTGGAAGATTTTAATTGTTATTTGACCGTTCAGGTCACGTTAAACTCATTTTGAACCGGGGTCTGTTTGGTCGCACATCCCGGTTTCTTTTTCACCAAATTGTAGGTTAAATTCTTTTAATCATAGGCAGTTAGTTTATTATAAATTGTCCATTTTCTTCAGTTACTTTTACCTGCGAGGCAAACGAAATATTCTCAAGTACATCTCTGATGTTTTCTTTTAAATCAAGTTTCCCTGAAAAAGTAATTTGGCCGAGCCTTTCCCCAAAAATTATCCGTTGGTTGTAGTACCGTTCAAGTTTTTTAAGCACCAACGGGGTAGGCTCATTTTCGAATATCAGGTATCCGTTTATCCAGGAAGCGTAAAGGTTAACGTCCACTTTGTCTTTTTTGGTTTCCTCGTTGTTTTTGTTGTATACCAACCTTTCTCCGGGCTCCAATTCTGTATTTTTAGCCAGGAACGAATTTCTCCCGGCACTGACTTTTCCTTCGAGCAATACTGTTTGAATGGTTTGGTCTTCTTTGTAGGCCGAAACGTTAAATTTAGTACCTAAAACTCTGATTTTAAATTCAGATGTATTTACGTAGAAAGGTTTGGTCTTATCAGGAGCAACTTCAAAGAATGCTTCACCACTCAAATATACTTCTCTTGATTTATCATCGAACTTGGGAGGATAGGAGAGTTGACTGCCTGAATTAAGCCAGATATGTGTGCCATCGGCTAATGTAATTTCAGAACTTTTTCCATAAGGAACAATTACCTGGTTTATTCCCGGGTTGTTGGTTGTTTTTGCTTGCGCAATAACATTAACGGTGTCGTTGTTGATGGCTGTTTTACCTGTAACTGTCTGTTTAATAATGGTTTTTTCGGTTTCAAATTCATGAACTGAACCATTCGCCAGGATTACTTTTCCTTTTTGTGGCGAATTAAGTGACACTTCTACAGGAAATGGATCATTTTTTTTAACCGATAGCCAGAGTACTGTTCCTGTTGTTAATAAAAAAGTAACAGCAGCCGCATATCTGATTGTAATATTAATGAGCTTGTGCCGGGTTTTATGCTGGTGTTTAATTTTTCTGAATATCTGTTCCAGCTTTTCTTCCGGAATTTCAGGATTGATTGGTTTCAGTGAGTTTATTATTAAAGCAGCTTCCTTCATTAAATTTACTTTCTCAGGATGTAACGATTGATATGACATCCAGAAAGAGTCTTCTTCTGCATTTGGAAATAAAACCCAATGTGCAAATTCTTTATCAAGGATGAAGTCTTCGGTAGTGTACAGTTCGTATTTCTTTTGCTCCATTTTGAATATTGTGTTTGTTATATAAAGGCAGTATCTTGAAAAATATCATCACTATTTTTTAAAATAATTTAATATTGGGAGGTAATTATTAATTTTATTTCCAATCAAAAATCTTACTTATTCTTAAATTTTGTGTAAGTTGCTGTTTATTAGGGTTTATTGGAAAGTATATAATTGTTTGCCTTGTTTCAGGTCGTCCTTTGATTTAATTTTCCGACAGTTTTTTAAAAAAGAACAAAAGGGAAATGTTTGGCGATGATGATTGAAAGACGCCACGCAGACTTTTGATTGTGCGGTATATCAGGTTTCTGCATGATTCGATACTCATATTCATGATTTCTGCAATCATTTCATATTCAAGCTCTTCTGTGAATCTTAGGTATATGGCTTCTTTCTGTCTCGAAGTAAGCGTGTCGAGAGCTTTTTTCAGTAATTGTAATTTTTGAGATGCGTTTTCTTCAAGTATAATGTCGTGTTCTATGGAGTAGGTGATTTCAAAAACATATTGCTGTTCGTCTTTATCTAAATCATACCGCTTTTCTTTGGTAATTTGCCTGAATAATCGCCTTTTAAATGATTTTAGCAGATAGAACTGAATATTTGTGGTGGTTCCCAGGTTCTTCCGGGTTTTAACAAGATCAGAGAAAAAATCCTGCATTGCATCTTCAACAAGGGTTGAATTTGACGTAAATTTCAACCCATAACAATAGAGTTTTTTTGAGTGAATTGAGTAAATCTGCGAAAATGCATAATCATCCCCATTTCTGAAATTGTCCCAAAGTTCTGCATCCCTGTGGTTTACCATCTTCATATAACTTTACTGCCGTTCTCTTTTAATCCAAACAATAATACAAATTAATTTTTTTAAAATACTGACTGTTTCAATGACTAATTGACCTGAGTTCAATCTATTATTTACCATGATTGCATTTATTGTCGATCATATTATTGTTTATAAAGGTTTCTTGTAGAATAGAGGATTAGGCCCAACTTTAAAAAGCAAATTCAAGAGAAAGTTTTCAAAGTTCCTGCCTTACTAATGTTCCATTTATATATGGATATGCCCATGTTTTTCAAATTTTAAATACGTTTGTACCGCAATAGCCGGAAAATTAAATTTCTTCATATATTCGCAAATGTTATTTCAAGGCAACGATCAATTGAATCTAGTTACTAATCATAATCAGTTGTTTGCTTCTTTCGCTCAGGGGGATAACCTTGCTTTTGAAAAGTTGTACCGGCTTTACTTCCCACGTTTGTACGCTTTTGCGTTTAAAATAATTAATGACAGTGGTTTAGCTAAAGATGTGGTTCAGAATGTATTCATTAAAGTTTGGGAATTACGTGCATCTTTCAGTTTTGAAAATCCGGAACCATTTATTTACCAGATGGTTCGAAACGCCAGTTTGAACTATGTCAGGCATTTAAGGGTTGTCGATAATCTCAAATCAAGGATTCAGGATCAGTTTCTCGGAGAAGAACTTTATTATATTGATATGGTTGGTAATGAACCCTATATACTGATTGAGAAGGAATTAAATGAAAAAATACTGGATATAATGAATTCTCTTCCTGAAAAATGCCTTATCGTTTTTCGAATGAGTCGTATTGATGGGTTGAAGAATGCTGAAATTGCTGAAAGGTTGAAAATCAGTATAAAAGCTGTAGAAAAACACATTACAAAGGCAATGAAAGTTTACCGAAAAAATTTTCCTGAATATCTTCCTGTACAAATAATTTTTCTGGTACTTGCCGCACTGAAATAAGAAATACCTTTCTTTAATTTTCTTGCTGTTCATAGTTGTTGCTAAGTAATATGAATAATTTGTTGTCGTATTTTCGAATGTATCAAAGTCGAATTAAAATACGACATTATTTCATCCTCATTACTTATTTCGTTTTTTTACACAGTTGTCTGGTAAACTGAGGTATTACAAGATGTCGCAACTACGTTGCTCTGTGTTTTTGTCAGATGTTGTTGTACTACAAAGATTTAGCAATCGTATTGCTATGAAGTTAGCAGCGTAGCTGTTTAATCTTTGTAGAAAATTGGCAAGACGAAATTGTAAGCCACATAGTGGTGTGATCTTCCGAAATACCTTAAAATTATTAGGTTACGGATAACTATGAAAATTTTAACCGGACACCAATGATTTTTTCATACGAAAATTTTTGCCGGGCAGGGTAGGGTATTCATACTCGTGAAGTGTTCAATAATTAAGAAATGATACATGAAAGTGGAAAGTACAATAGAAAGACAAATACGTGCTTATTTTAATGGCACTCTATCTGCGGCTGAAGAAGCTGATTTAGTTAGATGGATAAAGGATAGTAACGAGAACAAGGAATATTTTATTAACTATAAAAAAAACCTGGATGCTCAGAATGTTGATCATCCTTTGCTTGAAAGTTCCTTTACTGAGCTGAAAAACAGACTAATACTTTCCAGTGAGTTTAATTCAGCAATGTTGGGTAAAGTCAGAAGATTTCAACTTTCTTTTGCCCGGATAGCTGCAATGTTGCTTATTGCTTTGCTTGCAGGTTTTTCTGTTTCATATTTTATTGGAGTACAGTTTTTTCCTCATAACCATGTTGTGTGGTTCGAAACTCATGTACCCAAAGGTGAAAAATCGCAATTGATACTTCCGGATGGTTCAAAAGTGTGGATCAACTCCGAATCGACCATATCGTACCCCAGTAATTTTATTGATGGCCAACGGGAAATTAAACTGAGTGGAGAGGCCTATTTTGAAGTGGCTAAACTGGAAAATAAACCATTTGTCGTAAAAACCAGAAGTTATGACATTAAAGTACTTGGAACAAAATTTAACGTGATGGCTTATCCCGACTTCAATAGGATTGCTACTTCCCTTATTGAAGGCAAAATCGTGATTCAAAAAGGAGAGCAAAGCATTCCGGTTATTCCTGGAGAGATTTTCACATGTAGCAACGATAAGTATTCAATAAAAGAAGCCAAGGTTGACCAAACCGCCAGATGGAAGGATAACATTTTTGATTTTGACCAGGTTACATTCAAGGAGTTGATTGCCAGGATGGAACGATGGTATGATGTAGATATTAAAGTTACAAGTCCGGAGCTGGAAGGAATTTTATATTCCGGTGTTTTTAAGAATGAAGAAACAATAGGACAGGCTCTCAATACAATTCAGCTTACACTGCCAATCCGGTGTACTAATGTTGGTTTTCGCGAATTTGTGATTGAAAAAGTTAAGTAGATGATGCTTTTGGCCTGGAAAAATAGCTTTTGAAGCAAAATTTGAAACTAAAATATTAACCAAACAAAGATATGCCTATGAAAATGTGTATAAAATGAGAAAACTAAAATGGGGAATGCCCACCATCCCCCATCTAAATAGTTCGTGTTAACATTTTTTTATTAATCACTAACAGCAACAAAAGTATGGAAAAAAACGATTGTGTTGGTGGAAGAGTTATGTCTTTTCACCGATGGAAAACCTTTTTGATTATGAAACTACTACTAGTCCTTATCCTGGGTTTTGTGATACAGTCCTATGCCGTTGAAACACAGGCACAAAACACACGCTTGAGTATTCGTTTTGAGAATAATACCTTGAAAGAAGTTTTTCAGAAACTAAAAGATCAAAGCGAGTTTTCTTTTGTATACAAAGATGAGCTAATTAATTCTGACAATAAAATAACAGGAAGCTTCAGTGAAGCGAAAGTTACCGACTTGCTGGATAAAGTTCTTCGTAATACTGGCTTGACTTACCTTGTAAAAGGTCGTGCAATTGTAATATTACCTGATGATTCAGAGATTATTGCCGAACAGCAAAAGACAGTTACCGGTAAAGTTTCCGACTCGTCGGGGGCTTCACTCCCTGGAGTTTCCGTTGTACTAAAAGGCACTACCACAGGTACTGTTACTGATGCAAACGGAAAGTACTCATTAACCAATGTTCAAGCTAATTCAATCATTCAGTTTTCTTTCGTTGGGATGAAAACAAAGGAAATTCAGGTAGAAGGAAAATCTGTAATAAATGTAACATTAGAAGATGAAACTGTTGGTATTGAAGAGGTTGTAGCTGTAGGTTATGGCTCGATGAAGAAGAGCGACCTTACCGGTTCAATATCGAGCGTTAAAACCGAAGGTTTGGCAAGTATCCCGGTTCGTTCGGCTACCGAAGGATTGCAGGGTAAAGTTGCCGGTGTAACTATTACCTCAACAGGTGGTAGCCCCGGTTCGGCTCCTTCGGTTCGGATAAGGGGTATTGGAACTGTTAACGGAAACGATCCGCTTTATGTTGTTGATGGTTTCCCTCAAACTGATATTGGTTGGTTGAACCAATCGGATATTGCTTCAATGGAAATTCTGAAAGACGCATCTGCCGAAGCTATTTACGGTTCTCGTGGGGCCAACGGGGTCATCATTCTTACCACCAAAAAGGGAGTGATGAGCAGTACTCACAAAATGAATGTAAACCTCGATATGTATTACGGTTTCCAGAATGTCACCAAGAAATTTGATATGATGAATGCCGAAGAATTCATCGACTACCGTAATCTGGCTTATACCAACGGAACAGGTCAGGCTTGGTGTACTCCGGCAGAAAAGCAATCTATGATGAGCTTCCTTCAGAATAATTTTGGAAATACCAATGGGACCAATTGGCAGGATGAAATTTTCAGAACTGCACCTATCCAGAATTATAATGTATCTATTTCGAATGGGACTGAAAAAACATCATATTATACTTCGGTCGGGTATATGACGCAGGATGGTATTGTTAAAGAATCGGATTTTAAACGTTTCTCGTGGAGAACAACTTTGGATAACCAACTTACCCGCTGGGCTAAATTGTCAAGTAATTTTTCAGTGGTTGCCCAATCCAGAAGAAATGTTGTTGAAAATACAATTTACAATGGAACAATTTTTTGCGCATTGACTGCCGACCCTGTGACCCCGGTTTACAGGACAAACCTGACTAATATCCCGGATTATCTCTCAAGCCTGCTGTTGGTCGACAAAATCGACGCGAGTAACCCATATTCGTTCTATAGCCCGGTATTCTTTAATAACCGTCACAATCCCGTAGCTCAGCTGGCAGTGAATAAAGACAATGTTTGGAAAGACATCACTTTCAGGGGAGGAGTCAATTTAGACCTGAACTTAACAAGTTGGCTCAAATATCGCGGATCGATTAATTCTTCGATTTACAGGGCTAACCCTGAGTATTTTACACCTTCATATTACATCGGCGCTTATCAGAATAATATTGACGGATCAGTAGGTAACGCCTCATATACGTCAAATTATACGGTAATCGACAACTTGCTGACGTTTGACAAAACGTACGATTGGCATGGGAAACAGCATACCACATTCATGTTTGGTAATTCGGTTGAAATGACCAAAAGCAGCAATTTTGCCGCCACAAAAACAGGAATTGTTACCAACGACGAATCGCAAAAGGTAATTGATGCTGCGACCAAAACTGCAACTGCATCAGGAATAAAATCAGATGGCTATTTGGTTTCTTATTTCGGACGTCTTTTCCATTCGTGGCAGGATAAATATTTGCTCACAGCAACAATCCGTTATGATGGTTCTTCAAATTTCGATGCCGGTCATAAGTGGGGAATCTTCCCTTCAGTTTCCGGTGCATGGTCGTTTACTCAGGAAGATTTTGTTAAAAGGTTAATTGGAAATACATTATCGAATGGTAAATTAAGAGTCAGTTGGGGGCAAATTGGTAACCAGGCTATCGATGGTGGCGCTTACCGGTCGACTTACAGTTTGAACAGTGGCTACTACTTGTTTGGCGGAGGATTCCAGCTGGCAGGAGGGAAAAGCTACATGGGCAACCCCGATGTAAAATGGGAAACGACTGAACAAACCGACATCGGTGTCGACTTTGGGATGATTAATAACCGTTTGACTTTGTCGTTGGATTACTTCTATAAAAAGACAAAAGATATGTTGTTGCAGGTTCCGCTGCCACAGTATCTTGGATATACCAATAACCCATGGGCAAATGCAGGTAGTATCGAAAACAAAGGAGTGGAATTTAGCTTGAACTATGTTGGCAATATTGGCGAACTTAAATACAATCTGGGTGGAAATATCTTCTCGTACAGTAACAAAGTATTGTCGTTAGGCGGTGGTCAACCATTGTATGGCGTTGGTTACGACGATAAAACTATTACAAAAACTGAAGTTGGTGAACCTGTAGGTTATTTCTACGGATTAAAAACCGATGGTATATTCCAGTCGCAGCCCGAAATTGAAAATTACAAGAATGCAAAAGGAGCAAAAGTTACACAAGATAAGGCCCGTCCCGGCGATTTGAGGTATGTTGATGTAAACGAAGACGGTGTAATTTCGGATGCAGACCGCACTTACCTTGGCAGTCCGTTCCCAAAATTTACCTACGGATTTAACCTTGGATTTGAGTACAAAAATTTTGATTTATCGATGGCATTTTATGGTGTGCATGGCAACAAAATCATGAATATGAAAAAGCTCGACTTGTATTCAGGAACAGCTTACTACAATGCACCGAAAGATTTGATTACCAATGCATGGACCGAATCGAACCATTCTAATTCTCAATTTAAAATCACTACCGATAATTCAACCAATGTTCAGGTTTCTGATTGGCTTGCCGAAGATGGATCATATCTACAGTTGAAAAATATTCAGCTTGGATATAAGCTTCCTTCAATTCTTTTGAAAAAGGCATTTATTCAGGAATTGAGACTTTGGGTTGGAGCCTACAATCTGTTTACAATTACCAAATATTCCGGAATGTCGCCTGAAATTGGCGATTCCAGTCCGCTGTTCAATGGCGTAGACATAGCGTTCTATCCTCAGGCAGCTCAATATTTGATGGGATTGAATATTAAATTTTAATTTTCGGGATTATGAAAAGAATAACATATATACTGACAATTGTCTTAATTGTACTCTTTAGCTCCTGTTCTGATAGCTTTCTTGAGTCGAAACAATATGCTTCTATCAATGAAGAAGGTTATTACAAAACTCCGGATGCAGCGCTTAAAGCTGTTACCAATTGTTATGCAAACATGATCCCGTATGGCGACTGGGATTATTATCTGAACAGGATTGAAATAGGAAGCAACATCACTGATGATGCCGATGCCGGCGGATCGGATGCAAACGACCGCGCCGATACCAAGAATGTTGCAACCGGACGTCCGCTGACTTCAAACGGCGAATTGCTGAATACCTGGACCCGGCGTTTTACCGGCATTTCCAGATGCAACTCGGCCATCGAAGGAATTACCAAGGCCACATCGCTGGTAGCTGCAAACGGTAGCGCTGTTTCAGCCGAAACGAAATCGCGCTACATCTCAGAACTGAAATTCCTGCGTGCATGGTATTATTTTGACCTGGTAACCACATTCGGGCCGGTTCCGCTTATAACTGAAACTCCTGTTCCGACACAATTGCCAGCCAAAGCTTCAATGGAAGATTTGAAAGCCCAGATACTTAAAGACATCGACGAATGTATTGCTGATGCTAATTTACCTACCAATGTTAGTAGCAGCGAGTACGGAAGAGTTTCAAAATATGTTGCCAATGCGTTCAAAGCCAGGGCTTGCCTGTTTTTTGCAGGGATGGAAACACAGGGGAAAATCTCGGGTGATGCAGCCACCGATTATTCACTGGCGCTTAAATCAGCCAAAGAAGTTTATGACAGTCATGCCTTTAGCCTGGTTGCCGATTATCAGAATCTTTTCCGTGGCGATTACTTCGCCGGAGCACATGCAACAGAACTGGCTCAGGAATGTGTTTTTACTGTATTGAGAAAATATGTGCCTGGTTATCTCGATATTGGTTATTGTACGGCTGTTATGTATGCCGGACGTGGTGAAGTTGGTGGATGGGGAGGAAATTGTCCAACCCGCGATTTTGCTGAATCGTTCGATGCCAGGGACCCAAGAAAATTGTTCACTGTTATTGAATCGGGCGATATTTTCCCGAATGTTGATGGTAAACAAATAACTCACAGCTACAAAGGATACGACAATATTCATTATCAGCAAAGCAGAAAGGCATTTGTTCCTGATAAATACAGAGGTGGATATTCGCTTGGTGATATTCGTTCCGACTGGGCTCCTTATTACATTCGCTATGCCGATGTTATTTTAATGTATGCCGAAGCCTTACTGAAGACAAACGGCGATAAACAAAAAGTTGCAAGCCTTATTAACGAAGTGCGCTACCGTGCCTTTGTCACTACATCGAAAAAAGATGATGAAGCTTCGTATAGAGCTGCGGAAAAATCATTGGTTGCTATTGACGATACTTATTTCCAGGCTAATCTGGCTGTTAAATCTGGCGATGATTTGATGATGGCCTTAAAAAAGGAAAGAAGATGTGAATTTGGACAGGAAGGTTATCGATTTCTCGACTTGCTTCGTTGGGGCGACTATGTTACTGTTATGAATGCATACAATACCAAACAACCTTATGCAAATAAAGGTAAATTGGTAACCGATAAGAGCTGGCCGTTCCCGATACCTCAAACCGATATCGATATTTCTAACGGCGTTCTCGTTCAGCACGACAATTACAAATAGAAAATTCGTTAACGATTTCTACTAATTAAACGAGACTGTTGTTCTTAGTCAGGGTTTCACTCTGAGTGAAGCCCTGACTTTGCTTCAAACTAATCCCAGCATTTCAGCTAAAATTCGAAAAACTGTTTCAGCCCTTATAAAACCATTCGGGCAAACGGCCTCGTTTTTATTCGAAGTTTAAAACTAAATAATCAATCAACTAAGCATGAAAAATAATAAGAATGAAATCTCAAGAAGGAATTTTTTGGGAACGATTGGAACAGCAGCAGTTGGATTAACCATTGTTCCCGGAAATGTCCTTGGAAAAAGTTTTGGGGCAGTCGCCCCGAGTGATAAACTAAACATTGCCGGCATAGGTATTGGTGGCATGGGACGAAACAACCTTCGCAACATGTCAACCGAAAACATTGTGGCATTGTGCGATGTCGACTGGAGTTATGCCGCTAAAACATTCAAGGATTATCCTAAAGCAAAACAGTACAAAGACTGGCGTTTAATGTTTGACGAAATAGGTAAATCAATTGATGCAGTGATTGTTGCTACTCCCGACCATTCTCATGCAGCAGTAACAGCTCATGCTATTACCCTGGGAAAACATGCCTATACCCAGAAGCCGCTGACCCATTCGGTTTACGAATCGAGGTTGCTTACCAAGCTTGCCAAAAAGTATAAAGTAGCTACGCAAATGGGTAATCAGGGCAATTCGTTTGACTGGTGCCGCCAGATTGCCGAGTGGATTGAAGCAGGCATCATTGGCGATGTTTATGAGGTACATTGCTGGACCGACCGCCCTATCTGGCCGCAAGGTTTACCTGAACCCAAAGGTGGTGCGAAAGTGCCAAAAGATTTGGATTGGGATTTGTTTATTGGCTCAGCCAAAGAGCGACCTTACGATCCGGCCTATACTCCCTGGAACTGGCGTGGTTTCTGGGATTTTGGAACCGGAGCTTTGGGCGACATGGCCTGTCACATCATGGATCCGCTGTATTGGGCCCTCGACCTGAAATATCCAACCAGCGTAATGGCAAGTTCAACCATATCCAATCTTTATTCTCCACCACAGGCACAGACTGTCACCTATACTTTTCCGGCCCGGAAACCAAAGGGAAATGTGAATATGCCTGAAGTAAAAGTGCATTGGTATGATGGAGGTTTGGTACCCGATCGTCCTGAAGAACTTAAAGACGGCGAAATGATGGGCGACGAGAATGGTGGCATCATTTTCGTGGGAACAAAAGGAAAAATTATGACTGGTTGCTATGGAATGAACCCAACGTTATTACCTAAATCGGAAATGGATTATTTCAAGCAGCCTGAGCCAACTATACCACGCATCAAAGGTGGAAATGGCAATATATGGGCTACCAATGCTCACGAGCAGGATTGGATCAGGGCTTGTAAAGAATCGCCTGACAACAGGAAAGAATCTTCGTCGAACTTCCAGTTCTCGGGTCCGTTCAACGAAATGGTCGTAATGGGTGTGCTGGCGGTTCGTTTGTCGGGGCTTCAAGGATTGCACCGTGAACTGAAATGGGATGGTGAAAAAATGGAATTTACCAACATCTCGGCAAACGACAAAATCAAAATAGTAACAGTTGACAATTACTCGGTAGTTGATGGTGATCCTCGCTTCGACCGGCGGTTTGCCGAGTTCAATGCTCAGGAAATGGCCCGGGAATGGATTAAACATACTTATCGTACAGGTTGGTCGTTACCCGAAATGCCCAAAGATTGAAATTAACTTACAAATACCTAAAAAATATCATTCTCCAAATCAATTAACTATGAAGAATTTAATCAAAAGTTCGGCTTTGCTTGTTTTGGTCATGCTGCTTTCGGCACATACCAATGCGCAGCAAAGTAAAGCGGAAAAAGCAGGATGGCGTCTTGGCGTTCAGGCTTATACGTTTCATAAGTTCAGCCTGAAAGAAGCCATCGATAAAGCCCACGATCTTGGCCTGAAATATATTGAAGTATATTATGGACAACCTCTTGGCGAAGGAATCGATGGTAAAATGGACTATAACATGGATAAAGCCACTCAAACCAAAGTATTGGCTTATGCTAAATCGAAAGACGTGAAAATTGTGGCCAGTGGTGTTATTATTTGCGAAAATGAAACTGAATGGAAAAAGCTTTTTGAGTTTGCTTCGCAGATGGGAATTGAAACCATTACCTGCGAGCCCGATTATAAGCATTTGAAATACATCGACCAACTGGCCAATCAGTACAAGATTGATGTGGCCATCCATAACCATCCCAAACCATCGCCTTATTGGGAGCCTAAATTGTTCCTCGATGCAGTAAAAGGCTTGAGCAACCGTATTGGCGCTTGTGCCGATGTTGGTCACTGGAAACGTATGGGAATTGATCCGGTTGAGGCGCTCAAAAAGTATGAAGGCCGTATAAAAACCTTGCATTTCAAAGATATAAAGGAAAAAGAAGCAGGAGAAACCGAGCAGCACGATGTAATCTGGGGAACTGGTGTTTGCAATGTTGACGCTATGCTTAAAGAGTTGAAACGTCAGAATTTCAAGGGACTATTTTCAATCGAATACGAATATAACTGGGATAATTCAGTTCCTGACATTAAACAATGCATCCAGTATTTTAATCAGGTTGTCGATAAATTGTATTAATATCACATCAGCCTGAAGTAGTCTGATATGTGTGAGATTTCACAGGGCGGCATTTTCTAACCAACAAGGAAGTGCTACCCTGATTAATGAGAGAATATTCCGGTTTAAATTTGTCCACATCCGGAATTTGCAACCAGTAACCAAACAAACAATTCCAATGAACAGGTTTTTGAAAGAAATTGAAGAACAACCTCAGGCTTTGTCTGAAACTTTGGCGTATTACGAGGAGTCGGGAAAAGAAAAGTTGAATCAGGTTTATTCGCTTTGGCAATCGGGCCATTACGATAAAATTATCTTCACGGGCATGGGGAGCTCTTATTTTATTGCGTATGCGGCAACCTGTTTGTTCAATACTGGCGAGATCAGCTCATTTGCAATCAACGCCGGGGAGTTGCTTCATTACCAGTTTTCGTTGCTCAGTAAATCAACATTGCTGGTTTGTATCTCGCAATCAGGCGAAAGCTACGAAATCGTAAAGATTTTGGAAAAGACAACTCCCGATATTACGGTTGTGGCTATCTGCAACGAAGCTGACAGCACCCTGGTCCGAAAAGCAACGGTGGCATTATTGAGCAAAGCCGGAAAAGAAGAGATGACTTCCACCAAAACATTTGTCTCGACTTACCTGGTAACCTGGTTGTTATCACTGGCAATTCATGGGGAGTTAGATAATGCCTCCATTTCTGAAATAAAGAAAGCTATCAACGCAGTTTCTGGTCTGCTTTCATCCAGGGATCAATGGCTAAACGAAGCGGTCAGAATAATTGGCCATTCGCCTTTTGTTCAGCTTGTTGGCAGGGGACCGGTATTTGCAACAGTGCAGCAGTGCGCATTAATGTTTATGGAAGCTACCCGCAATCCGGCTTCAGCGCTTTTGGGCGGCGAGTTCCGCCACGGACCAATGGAAATGGTTAAGGACGGATTTTGTGCGGTAGTATTTGCCCCATCAGGAACAACTTACAGCCAAAGTATCGCTGTTGCTTCCGACATCCTGAAGTACGGAGGAAAGGTCCTTTTGATTACGGATCAGGTTCCTTCAATCTGGAATAATAACCTTTTTACGATTCAGGTTCCTTGTACAAACGAGCCGCTATTCGCTCTGACAAGTGCAATTCCCTTACAATTGATCGTTAATCATCGGTCGCTTGAAGAAAAAAATGTACCCGGCAATTTTACCCGTGGAGCCAAGGTAACATCAATAGAGTAGCTATGAATAATGAACAAATAGCCATTGGTGTTGATATTGGCGGTACGAATATCAGGGCCGGAGCTGTAACTCCTGAAGGAAATCTGATTGGGGAAACTTTCTCTATACCAACCGGCGCTAACGATCCGAAAGAGCTTATTCTGAAACGGATTATCCGTTCAATATCTGCGGTTACTGAATTCAACCGGCTGCAAAAGGCCGACATTCGTGGAATTGGTTTAGGCGTAACCGGACCACTTGATGTTAAAAACGGAAAAATATTGCAATGTCCTAATTTACCAACCATGGATTTTTTTCCATTGCGTGAAGTAATCGGGAATGAGTTTGGCTTACCGGTAACAATGAATAACGACGCCAATGCCATGATGCTTGGAGAAACCTGCTGGGGCGCAGGGAAAGGCTCTGATAATGTGCTAGGCATCACCCTGGGAACCGGACTGGGTTGCGCCATTATTCTTAACCGGAAAATTGTAATGGGCGCCACCGAAACTGCCGGGGAAATCTGGATATCACCCTTCCGCAACGGAAATATTGAAGACGTTGTTTCCGGTCGCGGAATCAGCCTGATGTACGAAAAGTTATGTGGTGAAAAACTCACAGCCAGGGAAATAGCTACCCGTGCGCTTTCCGGCGAAACTCAGGCTAAAGCGGTGTGGCGCGAATTTGGCGAAGCTGTTGCTTATGCACTTTCATGGTCGGTCAATCTGATTGATCCCGAAGTTGTGATTATTGGCGGTTCTATAGCCAATTCGCTTGAACTGTTCTATCCTTCAATGAATGAGTTTTTACGAAAAAATATATGTCCGGTGCCAGCTCGGGAACTTCGCATTGCAAAGGCTCAATTGGGCGATAACGCCGGTTTGATCGGAGCCGCAGCATTGGTTTATTAGTTTTTCAGATTTTTAATGGTTAACAGCTTACGTACGATGAAATTTTGTGTCTCCCTTTTTCTGCTCCTGATTTTCTTCAATGCCGGAGCTCAACGTATCAAATTATCAGATAACTGGTTCATTAAAAACTCGATGGAAGTAACGTCAGCTGATAAAGACATTTCCACAGTTGAGTATAAACCAGCAGGATGGTACCCAACATCGGTTCCGACAACTGTACTAAGTGTATTTGTAAAAAATGGGACTTATCCAGACCCGCATCTGGCCATGAATAATTTCCTGATTCCGGATGTTTCGGATGCGTTTAATTCAAGAATGGATTTGGCCAAATACAGTTATTTGAAGAATAAACAGAATCCGTGGAAAGATCCATATTGGTTCAGGACAGTAGTCGATTTGCCCAAATCCTATCAGGATAAGCAGATATGGCTGACGTTCAACGGCATTAATTATCGCGCCGATATTTGGGTCAACGGACACTTGGTGGCTGATGGCAAGGAAACGGTAGGAATGTTCCGCCGGTTTAAATTTAACATTACTTCGTTTGCCAAAGCGGGCGCTAAAAACTGTATTGCCGTGAAAATTCACCAGGTCGATCATCCCGGCGATCCTGATCCGGGGACACAGTTTGTCGTTTTTGGCAACACCCGTGGACATGCCACCGATATTTTCAAGGATGAAACATTAAAGATTTCAGGAGGATGGGATTGCGCACCTGTTGTCCGCGACCGGAATATGGGCATCTACCAGGATGTTTTTCTCGAAGCTACCGGCAACGTTTCAATCGAAGATCCTTATGTGACCACAACCTTACCGTTACCCGACACAACCCGGGCTGATATTCATTTGCAAACCGTACTTAAAAATAATTCGGCGCAGGCAATGAATGGTGTGCTGGTTGCAAAAATTGATTTGATCAGCGACCTGGAGTTCCCAACCTATACGAAGCATCTTGGCGGATCAATGCCAACCATAACCGTAAAAAAAGAAATTTCGGTAAAGCCAAATGCCAACCTGACCGTGATTCTCGATCCATCTGAATTTCCGGCGCTAAAGGTTAAAAATCCGTACCTGTGGTATCCCAATGGCTATGGTAAACAGTATCTCCACCGGCTTGAACTTTCTTTTAAAACGGGAGGAAAAGAATCGGACAAACAAAATGTGGTGTTCGGAATTAGGCAAATAACCACCGAATTAAAACAAATTGGTGACGATTACGGACGAGTGTTTCGTGTGAACGGGCGTCGTATTTTTTGCCGGGGAGGATGGCTTCAACCCGATATGATGCTCGACCGGAACCGGAAACGTGTATTTGATGAAGCCAGGTTACTGGCCGAAGCCAATGTCAATATTGTTGGAAATGAGGACGACCCTGCGCCAACCGATGATGTGATGGAAAGCTTCGATAAATATGGGTTGATGTATTGGGAAGTCTTTTTTCAGTGCTGGCGAATGTATCCGGGGTCTGAAACTGCCGGCAATCCATTGGATCATCAGCTGGCAGGCGCTGAAGTTGAGGATATGGTGAAGCGTTACCGAAATAATCCAAGTGTTGTGGCCTGGTTTACGGCCAATGAGGTAATGGTTACTGAAGACCTTTACAACTCAACAAAAAATACAGTCAAAGCGCTGGACCCATCCCGCCCGTTTATTCCTTCAACCAGTATCGATTGGGATGTGGATAAATTTACGCCTTACATTAAACCGGACATGCCCACAGGTACCACCGATGATGGGGCACCCGATTACAACTGGAACCCTCAGCCTTATTATTTCGATAAAGTGGAGGAGGTGCATCTTCAGATGTTTCGAAATGAACTCGGAATTCCGGCAATGCCAACTTACAGCAGTTTGACAAAGTTCATTCCAACGGCTGATCCAAGCTACCCTCAAAACCTGAAAAATCCGATTTTTCCGCTGGATAGTATTTGGGCCGAACATGGCGCCTGGGATGGACCTAATTATTGTTTTCGGGCATACGACAATGCCATCCGGACACTTTATGGCAATCCTCTGACGGTAAAACAATATGCCGATAATGGCCAGTATGTCAATGCTGATGGGTACCGTGCCATGTTCGAAGCGGCCAATCATCGGATGTGGGACATTACCAGCGGAATAATGCTCTGGAAACTCAATTCGTGCTGGCCCGATGTTGGCTGGCAAATCTACGACTGGTTCCTGAATCCGAATGCAGCTTATTATTTCTCGAAAAAAGCGATGGCGCCTGTGCACATTCAAATGAATGCCAACAGCAGGATGATCTCGGTAATGAACCGGACACAAAAGGCACTTAATAATTTTTCAGTTGAAGCCGAAATCGTTGATTTTAATATGAAAACAGTCTGGAGACATTCAGGTGAAATTAATGTTGAAACTGACAGTTACAAGGAAATTACCGAAGTTCCCAAAGCGTTGAAAAGTACACCTGTCTACTTTATCCGACTAAAACTGAAAGATGCAGCAGGTAAACTGGTTTCAGATAATTTATACTGGCAATGCCCTCAGCATGAGGATTTTTCGCCTCTAACCGTTTTACCAAGGGTTGAACTGAAAAAAACGGTATCAACAACCGATCAGGGAAAAGAACTGAGATTTGACGTGAAGCTAACGAATGAAAGTAATTCACTTTCATTTTTTAACAAGCTAAAACTATGTTCGGGGAAAACTGGGACAGAACTACTGCCAACATTCTGGAGCGATAACTATGTGACTTTGTTCCCCGGAGAAACCAGGACAATAACGGCTTTTATTGCGAAATCGGATTTGAATGAGGATCCGGTCATCGAAATTGAATAACTAAACGAATAATTATGGATAGACGTAAATTTTTACAGGCGTCGGGATTGACGTCCGCAGCAATACTCATGCATAATCAGCTGTTCTCTTCAGTCATAAATGCAACAGCAAATAATCCTGCAATTAAGCCCATTTCCGGTTCGTGGTTCGAATTTACACATGGGTTCGCTCCGGAAGGAAAGTACTGGAACCCGGTACTTCCTCAATTCACCACCGATCAGTGGAAAGCCAAAGTGAAGGAAATCAGCGAAACCGGTATGGAATACCTTGTGTTGATGGCGGTGGCCAACGACGGCAAAACATTTTACCCGTCGAAGCTTCAGCCACGGTACGATTATGCTTGTGCCGACCCGCTTGAAGCAGTCCTTTCAGCAGCCGACGAGTGCGGGATTAAGTTTTTTGTGAGCAATGACTTTTGGGCCGACTGGCGTGAGGGAAACAAAATGATGACCAGCAACGAAATTGCAGCCCTTCGCGAAAAAGGAATGGAAGAAGTGGCCGGAAAATACGCACATCACAAGAGTTTTTACGGCTGGTACTATCCCAACGAATCGGGGCTTTGGAACACGATTGACGATACAACCATCAACTACGTGAACCGGTGCAATAAAAAAGCAAAGGAACTGACACCAAATTCGGTGAACCTGATTGCCCCCTACGGAACCAAATCGGTACGTACCGACGACAACTATGTCCGCCAGCTCGAAAAACTTGATATAGACATTGTGGCTTATCAGGATGAAATTGGCGTGAAAAAAACAAAGGTTGGCACAGCCGGGAAATACTACGAAGCATTGAGCAAGGTTCATGCGAAAGCTGGTCGCTCGAAACTCTGGGCCGACATGGAAATCTTTGAATTTGAAAGCGATGTGTACAAAAGCGCACTCATACCGGCTGATTTCGAACGCATCCTGAAACAAATGGAAGACATTTCTCCCTTTGTTGAGAAAATACTGGTGTATCAATATTTGGGAATAATGAACAAACCTGGTTCTGTTGCAACGGTAGGGCATCCCGACTCAGGCAAACTGTATAACGATTACATGAAATGGTACAACGCTCAAAAACGGTGAGAAAAATGAAAAAAATCCTGACGATAATAGCAATATTCCTTTTGGCTACGGCTTGCACATCGAAAACAGGCCGTTGGGAAAGTTACCGGATCGTAAATGATTGCTCTCCTAAAAACGACATTCGCTCGATTTGTTTCGACCGCGACGACAAAATGTGGGTGGGAACCTGGAACGGTGTTTACACAAATATCAATGGGCAATGGTTTGCACAAGGACCTGAGACTTATGTTGAAACGCTTTTCATCGCTCCAGATAATACCAAATGGGTTGGTTTGTGGGGCGGAGGTGTTTTTAAAAGCGAAACCGGCGAGAAATGGGAAAAGGTGCAGGAGGCTTCTCCTACCAACTCGGTAAACGTGATTTCGGCTGACAACAATGGCAGTATTTGGATTGGCGACTGGGGTGGAGGCGCAGTGAACCTCGATGGCAAAGGCGAAATTGATGTGAATAACAAAGCGGGCGGCGTAAGTAATTTCAATGGAAAGAAATGGATTGTTTACAAAGCTGAGGATGTCAAACTTGGCGATAATTCGGTGATTTCAATAACCTGCGGCTCAAAAAATGCTGTATGGTTTGGAACCTATCACGGATTGTCGAAATTCGAAAACGGAGCATGGACTTTGTATAATAAGCAAAACAGTAAACTACCCGACAACGATGTGTACTCACTGGCTTCTGATTCAAAAGGAAATGTGTGGGTTGGCACCTGCAACGGATTGGTCATGATTTCAGGCGAAAAATGGGATGTTTTCAGGAAAGAAAACTGCGCCATAGTTGATAACCTGATCCTTTCAATAGCCGAAGATTCGTCGGGTAATATATGGATCGGAACCAACAAAGGCGTGTCGGTTTTTGATGGATCGGCATGGAAAACTTTCACCAAAGAGAACAGTTTACTGGTCGACAACCGTGTTCAGGCTATTAAAGTCCACGACAAAAAAGTTTATCTCGGCACCAGCAACGGAATTTCTGTATTTGAAGAATAAATCAATTTTAACCAACTATGATGAAACAAATAATCTATGGAATACTGTTGATGCTTTTTCCTTTTTCTGCTGTCTCAAAAGTCGTTTGGCTCGATGAACTCAATATGCAAACTATGTGGCAGGACTGGGGAACAGCCAATGTAAACAAATCGATAATGGGCACACCGTTACAAGTCGCCGGAGTGAAATACAAACGTGGCATAGGTACACATTCGATCAGTCGTTACCTGGTAAACCTGGGAGGAAAAGCAACATCGTTTTCCGGATTTGTTGGAGCCGATGACCGTAACGATTTCACCATGAATATGGAGTTTCAGCTTATTGCTGATCAGAAGGTGATCTGGACAAGCGGAGTTATGCACAAAGGTATGCCTGCACAGAAATTTTCTGTTGATCTGAAAAATGTACAAAAACTGGCGCTACTTGTGGTTGAGGCAGGTGATGGTATTATGTACGATCATGCTGATTGGTTGGAAGCTAAGTTCGAAACAACAGGAAACATTATTCCAGAAACGGTTAAGCCAGAACCTGTTGCAGTTGAAAAATATATACTGACCCCAAAACCAGATGATCGCCCCAGGATTAACAATGCAAAAGTTTTTGGAGTTCGCCCGGGGAATCCGTTTTTGCTGACAATTGCGGTAACCGGAAAACGTCCTATGTCGTTCGCTGCGATTAATTTACCACAAGGATTGGCATTGGATACAAAAACCGGGATAATTACCGGTTCAATCGAAAAACGCGGAACATATTCTGTTGTTTTGCAGGCTGAGAATAATCTGGGACGTGATTCCCGTGTTTTGCGCATCGAATCAGGTGACGAAATATGCCTTACACCTCCGATGGGCTGGAATAGCTGGAACTGCTGGGGCTTGAAAGTCAATGAAGAAAAAGTAAAAGATGCCGCCCGTTTTATGCACGAAAACCTGATGAACCACGGCTGGACATACATTAATATTGATGACGGCTGGGAAGCCAATGAAAGGACCAATGACGGAGAATTAACTGGAAATGAAAAATTCCCCGATTTTGCCAGGCTTTGCAATTATATCCACGATCAGGGATTGAAATTCGGGATTTATTCGTCGCCTGGCCCCAAAACCTGCGGCGGGCATCTGGGTAGTTACAGATACGAAGACCGCGATGCTCAAACCTGGGCCAATTGGGGAGTCGATTACTTAAAATACGATTATTGTTATTACTGCGACGTGGCGCCAAACCCTACCGAAGAGCTTATTAAGGAACCGTATATGGTGATGCGGAAAGCCCTTGATAAAGTTAACCGTGATATTGTGTATTGTGTCGGATATGGCGCACCCAATGTGTGGAACTGGGGACAGGAAGCCGGTGGTAATTTATGGCGGACCACCCGCGACATTACCGACGAATGGAACATTGTCCGGTGCATCGGTTTTTTTCAGGATGTTTGCGCTTCGGCTACACGCCCCGGAAAATACAACGACCCGGACATGCTGGTTGTAGGTAAACTCGGTTTGGGCTGGGGTAGCAAAGTCCACGATTCGTATCTGACTGCTGACGAGCAGTATTCGCACATTAGTTTATGGAGTTTGTTGTCGGCGCCGTTGCTTATTGGTTGCGACATGTCGGAAATGGATGATTTTACCCTGAATTTATTGACCAATGACGAGGTTATAGCCGTCGATCAGGATGAAGCTGTAATGCCGGCACACAAAATTCAGACTGAAAATGGCCAGATATGGTACAAATATCTGGAAGATGGTTCGGTTGCCGTTGGGTTTTTCCATGTCGATCCGTATTACATTTTATGGGATAAGGCCGACGGTGATAAAATCCAGAAAGCCAGGTACGCCATGACTTTAAATTTTGCTGATCTGAAATTAACAGGTGAATATACGGTACACGATTTATGGCGACAAAAAGATATTGGTGTGTTTACTGACCAGTTTTCGACCGATGTAGCCTATCATGGGGTTACATTCGTTAAATTGACTCCGAAGAAAAACTAATACAATCGAAAATGAATCAAATCAAAATGCTACTGGTATTACTGACTTCCTTGTTAACATTGAATGCCTTGGCAGGGAAGCCTGTTTTGCAATTCAGGAATCAAAGCTTTAAAATTGTTCAGTTTACTGATTTGCATTTGATCGGAGGTGCAAAATTTGCATCAAAAAATGACAGTACTTATCGGTTGATGAGGTTTATTATTAAGGAAGAAAATCCTGATTTGGTAGTTCTGACGGGCGATATTGTTGTGTCGGCTGGGGCTAAAGCGATTTGGAAACAGGTAGTTGAGCCTATGACTGATGCGAAAGTTCCTTTTGCCATAACATTTGGAAACCACGATACCGAATCGGACATGTCAAAATCCGAGATTCTTCATTTTCTTCAAAGCAATAAATGTAACATGACTTACAATGTCGACCAATCGCTTTCAGGTGTTGGAAATTGTTCATTGCCAATACTTTCAACAAAAGGACACAGTACTCCCTGGGCCATTTATTTGTTCGATTCACATTCCTATCCCAGAGATACAACGTTGGGTGTGTACGATTGGATTAAGAATGACCAGATCCAGTGGTACCGAAAACAGAGTACCGCTTATGCGCGGAAAGAAGGGAAACCGGTTTCTGCATTGGCTTTTTTTCATATTCCTTTACCCGAATTCGAGATTGTCAGAAAACAGAAGTCGGTACTCGGTAGTACAGCCGAACCTGTTTGTTCTCCAAAGCTGAATAGCGGGTTGTTTTGTTCTTTTGTCGAGAATGGAGATGTGGCCGGAGTGTTTGTCGGACATGATCACAACAATGATTTTGTCGGAGAACTGGCGGGTATTTACCTGGGATATGGTCGGAAAACCGGATATGCTTCGGCTTACGATGAAATATTGGAACGTGGGGCAAGGGTCATTGTGTTGCACGAGAATGAAAGAAGATTTGATACATATATTCGAACATTATCAGGCAAGTTTCTTATGTTGAATTTGTAATTTATTGAATATGAATATCTGGCAGCATGCCTAAATGATTTAAGCGTTGGGGCTTTGCCCCAAGACCCCAATTACTTTTTTATGTCAGGACAAAGAAGTAATTAATCTGAGGATACTGTGAGGATAATGGGTGTTTCGTAAAAAAATGATAATTTTAACTGCTTCAAATGCCACATATTCACTTTGTGTATCAGGATTAAATAGAACGGAGTTGATGTGAAAAAGTCGTTATCTATAAAATACAATTGTATTGCAATTCTTCTTTTGCTGCTTACATTCTCTTTGAATGCATCTGCGGTTAAATTTTACAGTATCAACTCAATTTTTGGAATCTCAACTCGTGTTACAAACTCGATTTGTAAAGATGACTATGGTTTTATTTGGGTTTCGTCAAAAACAGGTGTATTACGACTTACCGACAACGATTACCGTATTTATCAGCTTCCGTACGAATCTGCCGGTGTTATTGTAGTGAAGCTAATTTATAGAAATTCAAAATTATACGCTTATACAAATAACGGCCAAATATTTCAGTACAATGAAATCTACAATAGGTTTGAATTAAAGTTAAGTCTCGGTAAACTACTCAACGATAGTCATCTCGATGTTTATAGTTTGACTGTCGATAGTTCTGATGCTATCTGGATTACTTTAAATTCAGGTCTTTACCGATACCAGGACGGGAAACTAACATTAATTAAGGAGGTTTCTCGCAAACGATCTTTTGTTTGCTGGCTTGATGAAAGAAATTTGATCGTTGCGAGTACTGAGGGCATTGAGCAACTGGATATTCTGAATTTTAAGACAAAAAAGTTGCTAGAGGTAGAAAATATAAATCCTTTCTTCGTTTCATCTCTTTTGCTGGATAAGAATAGTGATAAACTTTGGATTGGTACTTTATCGAATGGACTTTTTTGTTTCAATTTAAAATCCCGAACCTTTTCAGCAATACTTAGTTCAGCAATTCCTAAACAGCCCATTCTGGCGGTAGCAAAAAAATCGGAGAATTCTATTATGCTTGGAATTGACGGGCAGGGAATATGGGAGTTAAATGCAAATGGGCATGAAATTCTTAATGTATTTAAAGAAAATGCCGATGATCCTTACTCTTTACGCGGAAATGGTGTCTATGATATCTTTTGTGATTCGGGGAAAAAAGTTTGGATTGCGACAATTAGTGGCGGCGTTTCTTTTTACGCTCTTACCTCTCCGCTGGTTAATCAGGTCGTTCATCACGTCAATGATGATAATTCGTTGGTAAACAACGACGTCAATGGAGTTGTTGAAGACCATAATGGAAAAATGTGGTTTGCAACAAACAACGGAATAAGCTGTTGGAATGTGAAAACGAACCAGTGGAGGAGTTTTTACAGTAATAAATTGGAACATGCCCAGGTTTTTCTTTCGATATGTGAAGATGATTACGGTAGAATTTGGACTGGCAGTTATTCTTCCGGGGTTTACGTACTCGACGGCAATTCAGGAAAAGAAATTGCTCATTATTCCAGAGAAACAGCTCAGTCGCCTTTAATAAGTAATTTTATATTCGACGTATATAAAGACACACAAGGCGATTTGTGGATTGGAGGAGTGAATGGCTATTTTGCCTGTTTTAAGGCGAAAGAGAATAAATTTAAGGTATATTCAGACGAACCCATTGGCGCATTTGCCGAATTGAATGGAAATCAAATTGTTTTGGGATTCACTTATGGAATATCTATTCTTAACAAAGACACCGGATCGATTAATAATTTGTTATCTGGATTTATTACCAGCGACTTATGTGTTAATGGCGACGAGATTTGGATTTGTACCAATGGCGATGGCTTAATTGTGTACAATTATAAAAATGGTGATACCCGGAAATTTACAACACAGAATGGATTACCTTCCAACTTTATCAATAGTATAGTTTTGGCCGATGGCTTTTTCTGGATGGGGACAGAAAATGGCTTATGTCGGTTTAATCCAAGAGAAAAAACAGTACAGACATTTTCGTCGAACCTTTCACTTTCAGGCGTTTCATACAACCTAAATGCTGTTTGCAGGCTGAAAAATGGTCAGTTAGCCTTTGGAACAAATAATGGTGCTGTATTTTTTATGCCTAATTCAATCGGAGAAACGCCTTCATCCGGGAAAATCTATATACAGGATGTTACTATTTCGGGTCGTTCAATAAGAGATAATGCAACTTTAGCGCTCGAAACTCCTGTTGACAGTTTGAAAACGATAAGTCTGAAATATTTCCAGAACACAATAAGTATTGAGTTGGTACCTCTTGGAGTTTCTACAGGAACCAAATTGTCGTGGAAGATGCAAGGTTTTGACAAGGAATGGTCGCAGCCAACCAACAATAAAACAATTTCTTATACGAATATTCCAAGTGGAGAATATGAACTAAATATTAGATTATTAGATAGTTCAAATGGGCATGTTGTAAGTGAAAGAACCTTGTCAATTCATTTAGTTCCGCCATTCTGGAGAACAAGCTGGTTTGTAGTTTTGATTATTGCAATCATTTTAGGAATAGGCTTTCTTTACCTGTTGTACTACATCAATGCATTAAAGCAAAAGCAAACTGAAGAGAAAGTACGATTCTTTACAAAAATTGCACATGATATTCGAACCTCATTGACCTTAATTAAGGCGCCGGTAGAGGAATTAAATAAAGAACCGGAACTTACCGAAAACGGTAGGTATTATTTAAATCTAGCCATTGAACAAGCTAGACGATTATCTTCAGTAGTTACTCAGTTGATGGACTTTCAGAAAGTTGATATAGGAAGAGAACAGCTTTCACTTTCGATGGTTGACTTGGTTGTGTTGATTTACAGAAGAATAGAAATTATTGGACCGTTCGCAAAAAGTCAGAACATCACACTCGAATTTGCGTCTGACAGTGAAAGTTGTTTTACCGCAATTGATGAGTTGAAAATTGAAAAAATAATTGATAACCTGATTTCAAATGCAGTGAAATATTCTGTTTCGGGGGGTAAAGTAGTTATCAATCTGCAATGTGATGATAAAAAATGGATATTTCAGGTAAAAGATGAGGGCATCGGCATTAAAAAGAAGTCGCAGAGAAAACTGTTTAAAGAGTTTTACAGAGGAAATAATGCAGTAAATTCCAAAATCATTGGGTCGGGCATTGGTCTTTTGTTGGTGAAAAGTTATGTTCTTATGCATAACGGTATTATAACTTGTAGCAGTAAGATAAATGCCGGTTCTACTTTTCGCATTGAAATACCTCGCCGGGTAATACCTTCGGGTGCCCATCAGTTCGACTTTCCAGCTAACATACAGTCGGCCAATGCTATTGCAGAGAAATCAGTAAATACGCAAGTTAGTGCGGCAACAAACGAAGAAGCCTCACTAAAGATTTTGATTGTGGAAGATAATGATGACTTACTTCATTTTATTCAAGCAACACTTTCCCATGATTTTAAAGTATATACAGCTACTGACGGAGAAAAAGCCTGGAAATTTATTTTGAAGCAATTGCCAGATTTAGTCGTTTCAGACATCATGATGCCTCATACTGATGGTTTTGAATTATGCCGTTTAATGAAATCGACTTACGAAACATCGCATATTCCAATCATTTTATTAACAGCTCTGTCTGAAAAAACTGACCAAATGCATGGTTTGGGGCTTGGGGCCGACGATTATTTGACCAAACCATTTGATATGGGGCTTTTGGCTCAGAGAATAAAGACGATTATTCACAACAGGGAGATCGTGAGAGAAAAGGCGTTGAAACTTATTAAGTACGATTCGTCAGAGACGATTTTGGAAAATGAGCTCAACAATAAGTTCTTGAAAAAAATGCTTGAAGTGGCCAACGCTAATATATCAAATGCTGAGTTTAATAAAGACGATTTCGCTTCGGCAATGAATGTCAGTTCTTCGCTTTTGTATAAAAAAATAAAATCGCTTACAGATCAATCGCCAACCGACTTTATAAAAATCGTTAGGCTTAATCATTCTCTTGAATTATTGCAAACCAGGAAATACTCGATTACCGAGGTTAGCGAAATGTGCGGATTTACAAGTGTTGGATACTTCAGTACGGTATTCAAAAAGCATTATGGAAAAACACCGACCGAAATTCTTGATTAATCGTCTGCTTCAAAATATAAATTTTCAGCGTCTGGAATAAATGATTAATTCGAGTATAATTTCCCTTTAATATGTTATATATGAATATCTTTTTCGTAGCCTAAAGCCAGAGAAGCGCAAGCGGCCCAGACCTGTGAACCGAAAAACAAGTGAAGGCGGTGTTAAAAAGTTTTTTTGTTTGATCAAGGTTCAACCGGGAAAGTATAAAGATTTTAGCCGTCGACCGTAGTTTTTTGTGCGAAGCAGTCACAGCCTTGACCTTTTTTTGATTACCGTTTTTGTCTTGACATAGGATTTTGAGACAGAGCCCCAACGCTAAATCAATTTGGCATTCTATGGGATATTTAATCTGTTTTATTCGATATGTTGTTGTTATACAACGATATACATTCATAATTGAAGTGCTGAGATGTTTGCTTAACCTTTTTGTAATAAGTACAAATTATCCAAAATTGAACAATGAATATCTAAAATTGTAAGCTTAACCCAAGCTTCCTCTATACTTTTATATTCGTTAAAAAACACCTAAAACTTTATGAGAAAGACATGTCAATGGTTTTTTTCCAGTAGTTGGTTGTTATTCTACATGAATAAAAGAGCAAATGCCCGATCTAAAATAAACATGCCTACAGTTATATTAGATTGTTGTATTTATTTTGGTTTTAATGCTAATCAAAATCCATTTTTTTTGTTGAATAAAAAGACCAGAACAGAATGGTATCCCAATCGTTTATCCAACATTATTTTTCTTCGGCGAATACACCTGGATAAAGCCTGTCTTCTGAAAATAAAAGAATTTTTAATCATTAAGAGGTTTTCGCCCGGCAGACAATGGTCGCCTGGAAAATGGATTCCTAAGCAGTTATTCTTGTTATCATTCAATTGATTTCAATATATATAATATAATAATTAATTTAACTAAAAAATGTATGATATGAAATGAACAAAGAATCTATTTACTGTTCGGTTTTCCGACAACGCTGTAATAGTTTAAATAACAGTTATTTGCACGTAAATTAAATTTAAACAATTAAAACCAAACTTATGAAGAAGAACAAATTAGTGCAGGTTGCTACTTTAATGCTTCCGCTTTTATTTTTGTCATTTTGGAGCTTTGCACAAGCCCTCAGGATTCATGGGGTAGTCACCGATGAAAAAGGAGAACCCCTTCCTGGAGTTAATGTTGTTATTAAAGGCACAACACAGGGTAGTATTACTGATATTACTGGCAAATATCAGATAGATGCTGACGGAAAAGCAACTCTGGTTTTTTCATTTATAGGCTACGACAGCCGTAATGAAAACATTGGAAACCGAAAAGAAATTAACGTAAAACTTACTTCTACAAATTTGCAGGTTGACGAAGTTGTTGTTGTTGGTTACGGTACTTCAAAAAAGAGTGATATTTCAGGATCTGTTTCTTCTGTTAGTAAAGAAGAAATGATGAAAAAAGCACCTATGAATATTTTACAAGGTTTGCAGGGAGCTGCTGCTGGTGTAATAGTAACGGCGCAAGATGGTGCTCCTGATGCCAATGCCGCCATTCGTATCCGTGGTGTTGCAACCATCAATGGCAGTGCTTCCCCTCTTTATGTTGTCGATGGTGTACAAGTTGGTGATAACGCTAACTTTATCAACCCAGCCGATATCGAAAGTATGGAGGTTTTAAAAGATGCCTCAGCAACGGCTATCTATGGCGCACGTGGTGCTAACGGGGTTATCATGATTACCACGAAACACGGTAGTAAAGGTGCTGTTCATGTCAATTTTACTGTTAACTATGGTGTCCAAACACTAGCACAAACACTTGATGTGCAAGATGCCGACAGTTATTCAAAATCTATTCGTACAGCTCGTGCTTCTGACGGTACAGTTCCGGTACTTGCTCTATGGGATTCCAAATACGATGGTAAAAGAAAAACTATTGATTGGCAGAAAGAGATGACACGTACAGCTATCAAAAAACAATACGACCTTTCATTATCAGGCGGTACTGATAAACTTCAATCCAATTTCTCTTTAGGTTATTTGGATAATGATGGTATTGTTATGAATAGTTACTTCAAGCGTTTAACGGCTCGCGTTAATGTTAAGGCTAATATAGCCGACTTTATTACTATTGGTGGTGACATCAATTTCGTTCACAGCGAATCGATGGGTAGTAATGCCGCTCTTGGCAACAATACAAACCTTTCGAGTTTGCGCGATATGGCGTTCATTACCCCAACTATGGATTATGTTGATTCTGATGGTACTTATGTAAGCCCTAATGTTGTAAACAGCGACGGTACCTATGGTGTTTTTTATCAAACATCGAGCCCTAATGAAGTAGGTAAAGGCTACGACAACCCGTATGCCCGCCAAATGGAGCTGGATAACCCTACAAAAAACAATCGTGTATTTACAAGTGCTTATGCTGACATTAAGCTTTTTAAAGGCCTGAGTTTTAAATCAGTCGCTTCCTATAATTTCTTTGCAAAAGATACTTACAGCTGGACTCCGAAAAGACCTCGTTATAACAACGGTAAATTAGTCGAACTGTATAATTATTCTCAGGTTGAGGAATTTTCAATGGACCCGTCCCAAACAAACGATTTAGCTATTGAAAACTACTTCACTTACAATTGGAAGAACGATATTCACAACTTAACGTTAATGGCTGGTAACTCTGTTAGCAAGAGCTTTGGAAACTGGCAACATGTTTATTCTAAAGATTTTCCGGCAACCAATATTCGCAGTATTGCTTTGACTAACGACCTTGCTTCAAAAGATGCCACTGGTGCATTTAATTTGGAAACCCGTTATATATCTTATTACGGTCGTGCTATGTACAGCATGAAAGATCGTTATATTTTAACTGCTACTATACGTAAAGATGGATCTTCAAACTTTGGTTCCGGTAATCGTTGGGGATATTTCCCGTCGGCTGCATTAGCCTGGCGTATTTCTGAAGAAAATTTTATGAAAACTATTCCAGAGATCAGTAATTTAAAACTTCGTTTAGGATGGGGACGTACAGGAAATGCAGGAAATGCAACTGATTTGTCTGTTAATCAGCTAAGTTCCAGCAACTGTTTGTATCGCTTCTACAACTATTTGGCAAGTTCTCAAAGTTTCGCCTCATTGAATGGTTACGCTCAACAAAATGTAATTGATACCAACCTGAAATGGGAGACCAACGAACAGATAAATGCCGGTATCGACTTAGGTTTATTCAAAAATAAGTTGAACATTACACTCGACTACTTCACCCGTACATCAAAAGACTTGTTACTTTACCAGTCAATGCGTCCTTCTACAGGTTTTACTACGGTTTATACAAACTTTGGCGAAATTCGTAATAACGGTTTAGAATTTACTATAGCTTACAAAACTAATGTGGGAAAAGATTGGAAAATTGGCGCTACTTTAACTGGTTCTACATTGAAGAATAAGGTTGTTGAGTGTGGATCTGATATTTTCAACACAAACAGCAGTAATACAATCTATGACGGTAGTAACGTAGGTGCTGTAGGTGGTGGTCTTCACTGGGACAACCACTCAATTTGCCGCGAAGGTTATGCTGTAGGTTCATTCTACGGATACAAGGCAGCAGGTATCTTTAAAACTCAGGCCGAAATTGATGCGTTGAATGCTAACGCTGTTGCAAAAGGCTTTACTCAATATCAGGAAGCTCAAACTAAACCTGGAGATTTGAAGTATGTTGATACAAATGACGATGGCGTGGTCAATTCGACTGATATGCAAGTTCTTGGCAATGGATTCCCTGATTTCAACTATGGCTTGACACTAAATGCTAATTATAAGAACTGGGACTTTTCCATTTACATGTACGGTGTTCTTGGACAAGACATTCTTTCTTACTCAGCAATGAAACTTTCGACAATGACTCCATCGGATGATTGCGTTTCAAATATTTTAAAGGATGTTGCGAATAATGCATGGTCTACTTCCAATTTAAACAGTAAATATCCACGTTTGTCTATCGCCGACCTTAATTACAACACCCGTACCTCTGATTACTGGATTAAAAATGGTGATTTCTTGAAAATCAGCAATATTCAAGTGGGCTATACCCTGAATAAGAATTTGTTGAAGTCGTTACATTTGGAAGCGCGTATTTATACTTCTGTTCAAAATGTATTGTGCATTTCCAGTTACAATAAGTATGGAGATCCAGAATGCGGACAGGGAAGTGTGCTCTATACTGGCTTGGATACAGGACGTTATCCTAATCCACGTACCTATGTCATTGGTTTGAATATTCAATTCTAATTGTCCCACACTAATATACTAAAATTATGAAAAATATATCTAAAATATTGTTGGCAGTTGCCTCAATTGGAGCTGTTCTGTTTGGGACTAGTTCTTGCAATAATGATGAATATTTAACAGTTGATCACTACACAATTCTTGCTGCTGATCAAATGTTTAAGAGTGAATCCGACGCAGCTAAGGGATTAACCGGTTGCTACGATATGTTCTGGCCAGGTACTGATGCCGACGACTGGAACTATAAGCCACAATTGTTTGTTGGCTGTCACCCTACTTTGGAAACACAAGCTACCGGCTGGGATAAACAATATGGTAACCAACAATGGTCAGCCGATGATGGAAGTTTAAGTGCAGGCTGGATGTATGCTTACCGTGCTATTGGTCGGTGCAATGATTTCCTTTCAGGTTTATCTAAAGCTGATGTCAGTAGTTGGACAACTGCCAAGGTTATGGAAGGTCAGGCTAAAGCCATCCGGGCTTACTTCTATATGTGGTTAGCCGAAACATGGGGCAAAGTTCCTATGCTGGCAGCAGGCGAAACCTTTTCTAATACACCGAATAAGGCAGCAGCCGCAACCGATGATGAAATGTGGGATTTTATTATTGCAGACTTGAAAGATGCATCGACAGCGCTGGCCTGGACACCGCAAAATAATGAGTACGGACGTTGTACTAAAGGTATGGCTCTTTCTTATTTAGGCGAAGCTTATTTATGGAAAGCTTACAAAGCACGCATAAATGGCGATGGTGATAATAAAAGTAAAGAAAATATCACATTGGCTGCTGCTGCTTTAAAACAAGTTATTGACGAAGGTCCTTACAATCTGGTTCCATCTTTTTCAACATTATGGGATGTTGATGTAGCCTGGAATCAAGAAGCCGTTTGGCAGGTTGTTATGGATATGGGTGCAGGTAATTATGGGAAGTGGGATACTAATGCTCACAACTTTGTTAACTTTTTCTCAGGTTCTACCAACGGTGGTGGAGGTTGGGGGTCCGAATATCTCTCGTGGGAATTGTATTTCAGCTATGAAAATGGCGATAAACGACGCGATGCTTCCATGTGTACAAATCCTGTTCCGGAACTTCCTGAAGCCCAGAGATCTAAATACTGCTATGGTTACAATCCATTCCTACAGCAGGTAATTGGTAGCTCTGACTCTAAATTGAACAGTTATAAAATGAATAATGGAGGTGACTTCGCTCCGGGTATCTGGACATTGAAACTATGGAGAAACCAGCGTTGTCAGTGGTCATCGCCTCACGAACCCGTTCATTTTTATTACAAACGTTATTCTGCCGTATTGCTCGACTATGCTGAATGTCTTTTCCGCTTGAATGGTGAAAATGATGCAACTGCCTGGGGTCTTATCAACAAGGTTCGTAACCGTGCATTCGGAAACCTGGAGGTTGGCAAAGCCGACGAGTTGAATCGTACTTTTACGGGTTACTACAAGTCACTGGCTGGCATCAACGATCAATATCCTGCTACTTCAAGTTGGGATATGATCACAAACTCTGGCGCTGTTCAAAAATATGTAGCTCCAACATCTTATCCTATACCATTCAATAAAGAGACTGTTGTTGTTCCTGATGCCAAGACCTTTTATACTCAATATGCCTCTGAATCAAATGATTATCACAAGGCATTCTCAAACTCGAAGGTTTATGAAGTTGCTCTTGGTCAGGAGCGTCGTAAAGAATTCAGTTCAGAATGGAATTTGAAATACGACCTGCAACGTTCTGATTTCCTGGTTCCTCATATCGAATCAAGTTATCCGAAAAATGTGGGTGTGCCGAATACTGATCCTAATGCTGTTAAAAACTGGCACACTTATCGTGCATGGGATTTCAATACTCAGAAGCTGGTTATGCCTATCCCGACAAATGAGTTATTGAGAAACAACCTGATAAAGCAAAATCCGGGTTACTAATAGTTAAATTTCTGGTTATTTTACCCTTGTGTTTAAAAGTGGGTTGCTTGCAGGTAACCCACTTTTTTGTTGGTAAAATATCTCTTTGTGTATGAGATTTTAGCCTGTAAAATTAATTTATTGGTTATTAGTATTTTAGATTGATGGTGAGATTCAAATATCCGAACTGATGGTATTTCGGCCGACTAACTGATTAATCCAGTAAGAAGAAGCTTGATGGCTGGCGAAATAAAATCGGCCAAATTGCATAATATAAAGATATTGAGCTGCTTTTATATTTACGCCGGAAATCCTGGTCAAATTTAACCCCATTCATCCAATAATTCTTTAACGCCTGATTGTTGGATCATTCAAGGAAAGGCTAAATCACATTAACGAAATCGCACATCAATGCCTTTATCGTTACGTGCTTTTTGTGATATGCGGGAAATGTTCATCTTTATTTCCCCCTTCACAAATTCAGGAATATTGAACGACTTCATAAGCCGTGTATAATAGTCCACATCATCTTGCGGCAGAAGAAATGGTTTTGATGCTTTACCTTGTTCATCGATATGGGCAATGAACGGGCGGGTGTAAAGCCCATCAATACGCCTGCTGCTGAATACTAACCAGCGGCTGTTACTACTCCATGAATGGTAACTATCTGACTCATTGCTGTTAATGGCATTTAAAGCTGTGATATTACCGTTTGATAGGTTTAAACTATAAAGATCGGACTCACGGTGCCAGATGGAAAAATTACCATAATTAAAAAGTGTAAAAATCAGAAAACGTCCGTCGGGCGATACCCGAGGGAAAGAAACGCTTTTCGCCATTTTTCGTGCATTGTAAAGCGTATCTACTTTGTTACCAAAGTGTTGAGTCAGAGGATCAAACGCTATTGCGCACAAACTGTATCTTACTTTGTCGTAATCATCAGGTATCTTTACGCTATCAGCAGTGCAATAATATAATGTCTTTCCGTCGGGCGAAAAAGTTGGAAAGGTCTCGAAGGCGGATTTGGAGAATAATAAAGGCGAAGTAAATATTTCATGTTTTTTTACATCATATACAACAACATCTGATTTGTAATCAAAAACCTCAATTCGATTACGATCGGTAGTATGAAACATTTGCTTGGTGCTATTCACCGAGAATGCTACAAAATTACCAGACGGATGCCAGGAAGGATAAACAAGCGGAGAGATAGTTTTCGGTGTTTTAGTGTTCAATTTCTCAATATTGTTACCATCGATCAAATAAGTGCCGCTGAAATCTTTTCGCATGTGAAAAAGTATTTTGTCAGGAGATTGCATGCAAAAAGAGTGGCAGTTCATACAATTATTTCCAGTCATCCTGTTGGTTATCACAGGCGTTTGTTTATAGGTTTCGATGCAACGCTGGTAGATTCCCATCTCATTCCATGTTTCATAACCTGGCTCAATTAAACGATAGGCTATATATGGATCAATTGGATCCTGAGAAACAAATAAATGAAAAGGTTTGTATGCTATCCATTCCCCTCCTTTTTTTGTAACTACTTTCACATCAACAGCTTTACCTTTTGCTGCTTCCATGATTTTCTTCCAGTCGGAAGGACGAATTGTTATTTGCTTTTTTGATGCTTTTACTTTTACTAATTTAGAGCCAGCTTCAAAGCATGCATAAGCCTCGGTGCAAACGCACGAATCAGTCAATTTGAAATGAAGAGGCGCTATATTTGCCGGAATAGTAACTTCTTTGTAATCTGGAAAGATTGGAGGTAATTCGTTTATGTTCTTGTTCACACGTATATTTTCGGTACAAGCAAAAAGGGCAAAACACCCCAACCCATAGAATATCCGTTTAAAATGAGTACTTCGCATATTTTCTTTTGATTAATTTCCTTGATAATGTGATAAATAACTCCAGAATGTATTCAGGCTTCTCCCTTTTCGAGTACGAAATTCGTCGTATTCGCGAACAACCTGATCCGAAATGTGGTAATGTTTTAAAGCCGCGGGGTCGTTTGCTGCATAGTGCATTACCCCTTCCTGAAATGCTTTTGGCAATGATGGTAATGCACTGGTACCGTAGTAGCATTCCACCATACTCTTAAATTTGGGTATATCATTGATCAAAAGATATATTGATCCCAAATATTGTATTGTAGCCCGATGCAATGGATTATGATCTATAACATGTTTCAAATCAGAATCAATGCCATTTTTCCCCGACAAACAATTTTCGGGGAATAAACACTCTTGTTTAATCCCTAACAAAGGATCACTTTTTACAGCAATATCGTTGTCTAAAAAGCGACGTTGTGAACTTGCCCACTCATTATAATATTTTGTTTTCTCAAGCACGGTGATGTATTTTTCCGCGACCCGATAAGTTCCATAAATCAAATTCGTTTGGATCAGACGTTTAAGTATACGCGGGTTATAATTGTTGCCCCCAACATTTGATTCAAATGCCATTCGCTGTGACATGGCAATATGACCCATTGAAAAATAAATGTCGCTTAATAGGACAGATATATATGGGGTACTATCCCATGTAAGGTAAATACTTTGAAGACCTTGTTGCGGATAGTCAAACAGGTATTCGGCCAACTTCCCTTTTTCTGCAAGTGCTACATTCTGGCAGTTCTGATAAAGGTAATTGTTCATAGCTGTTTTTTTGCATCGTTGCAGTATTTTGTCCCAATTCTCTGTGCGCATGTAGTAATCCAATTCTTTAAAAAACTCATATCGGGAGTCTTTCATCGAAGACATGCTAAAATGTGCGAACCAGCCCAATACAATAAATTGACAAATAAGGTTTACTGCCAGAATATTCTTTTTTAATGTCTTCACTGAATGTAAGAGTAAAGAAACCAGTATGATAGCCAGTACGAGCCCCCATGGTTGATAAATTATATTTCCTGCTTTTAGACTTAAGGTAAAATAACCGTCGGGCAGCAACAGATGCTTAAATTCTCCGGCAACACCCAAATATAAACTGGTCATGGCTGACAAACAAACTATCGCAATCGGTAACAGAAAAAAATAAGAACTTCGGAAATGTAGAAAAAGCTCAATGAGCAATACGCTAATTGCAAACAACGAGGCTATTGGACCCGCCAACAGATATATTATCAGCGATAAGCATGAAGCAAAAATTACCCTTGCAAATAAAGAACTCACTCTTAAGTGGAAGTTTAATCCTACTGTCATTAACAAAAAAGCAATAGTACCGGCTAAGTGATAGTTGACATTGAATTGCAGAAATAATAACGAAACAATTGGTAATAACCCGATAATGAACAGATGACCGCCAGGGGCCAGACATTTTAATACCGAGTTTGTAGATAAACCGATCAATGTTAATAAAAAAGCAAGTATTAATGCTCCGCAATAAGGGCAAACAAAGAATTGTACCAAAAAGTCAGATGCCAAATGCACCAATCCACCGGGTTGCCAAAGTACTGAAAAGATATAAGGCCAATCATATAAAAAGATTTGCCATTGCTCCATAAAATAAAGATTATAGAGTCCTTTTAATTGCAGATAAGTGAATAGAACAATAAAAACAGCAATCCATCCAACAATATAAAGAAAGCTGTTCTCCAGGTATTTATTTTTCATAGTTTTAGGCGTTAACGATTGTTTTGCGAAGTTAGCAGAACAATACAAAATCACTTCAATAAAATGAAAATAAATCTTTCAATACTGCTCAATAATAAATAGTTATCATTTATCTGTACCTTCAGGTAGATCCGTATTCTGTTACCAGGTGAAAATAGATTTATTGGTATAGGCGGATAAGCCGCCCATGTTAATTAACAGATTGTAAACGTATAGGATTATTCATGACCATCCTTTTTATGAGTGAATCAAATATTGTATCCATATTTGACCGTCTATTGTACCTAAAGTGATACTCATCAAGGTATCCCTGAAGGCGTTCTTTGCTGCAATGGTGATGGATACCACGTAACCATCCTTTCAAATTCATGATGTGGATGTGTATATCCTGAAAACTTTTCCCGTTCTCGGATTTGAGTTGTTCCAGGTTTGGATAGGTCTTTTTCAAAGGGATATATCCTTTCCACTCGTCGGTTATGACTTTTGTGTCCCGGTTGATGTATGTTTCAAAAAATGGACGGAAAGAAACTGAGGAAGCGTTGTCGATACATTGGGCATAAGCACGTCCAACACCGCCATCGACAATTTCGAGAGCAACAACGACAAGCTTTTTGTCCCCTTTGCTACGCCCGCGTTTTCCTTCTTCTTCCCCGCCGATATAAAACTCATCGACATGGACTATACCACTGATTGGATGTTGCTTACTGCTTTGCATGGCTTGTTGTATTTTCCATTTAAACTCCCAACAAGTCTTCTGGCGTAATTCGAATTCCTGAGATAACTCCATGGAAGACATTCCTTTCTTCTTTGTACTTATTTTAAAGGCAATGTGAAAAGCCAGTTGCAAAGGGAATTTGCATTTGTCGAACATGGTGCCTGCAGTTGGACTTTCATCATATTTGCACTTCATACATCGTCTTGAAAATGGTTTTACACCTTTGCAATATTTTGTATGCCCACACTTTTTACATTGATAGCCTTGATCGTACCACTTAATGTCAGCGAGGTAACGATAGCAGTCATCATCGCAAGAAAATGAATTATGAAATTTAATCGAGTTCACTCCTTTAAATTGATTTCGTTCTGTCATGCTACAAAAGTAGCATTAGTAAAATCTTGGGCGGTCTAAACGCCTATACCAATAGATTTAAAAAATCTCAGTTCAACATGAAGTAGTGTCAAAACGAGGTGTCTCAAACAGGTGAAAAATCCTCTTTTTATTCATAATCTTTGTCCGAGATAGTCTTCAAATATTCAACTACCAGATTATTCCACCAAACTAATTTTTAAATATCTGAAATTCATTTTGTTGTTTGGCTAAAAAGTTAAGCAAAATGAGGGTTTTATATCTATTCTTAGAAATCATATAGCCAAAATTAAAATACCCGCCACCTAGTCCGACTGTATTTTTGTTTAGAAAATTTGGCGACAAGTTGTGCCTGATCACAACTTCAATTTGAAACGAACTTTACCTGAAATGAAACGAAATGCACTTTTACTTCCTGTTTTTTTGCTTGTCTGTATTGTTGGCTTTGCACAACCCGATTTAAAGTACCCAACTTCTGGATTCGACGTTGTTCAGATAAATATTCCACATGGAAAAATTGATACAATTACCTACAAATCGAAAACCGTCGGTACCGAACGTCGGGCATTAATATATGCGCCTCCCGGCTATTCGAAGGATAAAAAATACCCGGTTTTATATCTGTTGCATGGTATTGGTGGCGACGAAAAGGAGTGGTTTAAAAACGGACAACCTCAGGTTATTCTGGATAACCTTTATGCCGAAAATAAACTGGAACCGATGATTGTGGTGTTGCCCAACGGTCGTGCAATGAAAGACGATCGGGCAGTGGGAAACATCATGGCGCCCGACAAGGTTCAGGCTTTTGCTACCTTCGAAAAAGATTTGATTGGCGACTTGATTCCTTACATCGAGAAAAATTTTCCGGTAATAAAAGATCGCGAACACCGCGCCATTGCCGGTTTGTCGATGGGAGGAGGGCAGTCGCTGAATTTTGGCTTGGGCAACCTCGATAAATTTGCCTGGGTGGGTGGTTTTTCGTCGGCTCCAAATACAAAGAAACCTGAAGAACTGGTTCCCGATCCGGCAAAGGCAAAGGAACTGCTGAAATTGCTTTGGATTTCGTGTGGCGATAAAGATGGACTGATCCTGTTTAGTCGGCGCACACACGACTACCTGAAAGCCAACGATGTTCCGCATATTTACTACATCGATCATGGCTACCACGATTTCAAAATCTGGAAGAATAGTCTGTACATGTTTTCACAACTTCTTTTTAAACCGGTTGATACAACCAAATTTGCCGAAATAAGCAATACAGGTCGCCCTGTCGAAACCAACGTTCGCTCAGCAAAATATCCGCAGCTATTGCCTGACGGCCGCGCTACCTTCAGTATAAAAGCTCCTGAAGCGCAAAAAGTGCAGCTCGATTTAGGCAAAAAATATGATATGGTGAAGAATTTGGACGGAATTTGGACAGTCACCACCGATTCGCTGAGCGAAGGATTTCATTATTACTCGTTGATTATTGATGGAGTTGCCGTTGCCGACCCGGCCAGCGAATCGTTTTACGGAATGGGCCGAATGGCCAGTGGCTTCGAAGTACCGTTTAAAGGTGACGATTATTATACCATCAAAAATGTTCCTCATGGTGATATACGCATCAAGCGCTATTATTCTGAGGTTTTGAATGCCTGGCGCACCTTTTACATGTACACGCCTCCGGGATATGATCAGAATCCAGCCGAAAAATATCCAGTGCTTTATATTTTGCATGGTGGTGGCGAGGATCAACGGGGCTGGGCTATTCAGGGAAAAACCGATTTGATTATCGACAACCTGATTGCTGAAAAGAAAGCCGTTCCGATGATTGTCGTAATGGTCGATGGAAATATGCCATCCAAAGGTTTTGGTGAAGAGGCCCTGAATTTGTTCGAAAAAGAGCTGAAAGATTGCGTCATTCCGTTTGTCGAAAAAAACTTCAGGGTAAAAACTGATGCCGGAAATCGCGCATTGGCTGGTTTATCGATGGGCGGCTTGCAAACGCTTCATGCCGGGGTTAAAAATACCGAACTGTTTGCTTACCTGGGTGTATTCAGTTCGGGCTGGTGGGCCAACCAACCTGCTCTTTCTGGTCCGGAATACGAATTCATGAAAACCAATTCAGAAAAGATTAACGGCAACCTGAAACTGTTCTGGATTTCGCAGGGAGGCAAAGAAGACATTGCCTGGCCCAATTGCCAGATTATGCTGGCGAAGTTCGATGAAATGAAAATCAATTATAAATACAGCGAATATTCCGGAGGCCACACCTGGCCGGTTTGGAGGAACAATCTGTACAATTTTGCACAACTGCTATTTAAATAGACGAATTCGAACCGTTCTTTTTTTAGCCTCTCCCGATGCCTGAGTTTATCGAAGGTGGGAGAGGTTTGGAGGGGGCTCAAAAAAATAAAAATGAAACACCTAATCAAAACACTATTTAGCCTTGTCCTGATGGCTTCCACACTTGGTGCCAATGCTCAGAGCAAGCAAACTCAAACCACCATTTGCAACCCCATAAACATGAGTTACCGGTTTTGCCTCGATGCTCCATCGCGGCGCGAGGCTGCCGACCCGACCATGGTTATGTTTAAGGGTGAATATTATCTTTTCGCATCCAAATCCGGAGGGTATTTCCATTCAACCAACCTGATCAACTGGGACTTGATTACAACTAAAGATTTGCCGATTGAAGATTATGCCCCAACCGCTGTTGAAATGAACGGCGAGTTGTATTTTATGGCTTCGAAAAACGATCCGCCGCTGACCATTTATAAAACTGCCGACCCGAAATCAGGAAAATGGGAAGTGGTGAACACTGCTTTCCCTATTGGCATGACCGACCCCGATTTGTTTGTTGACGATGACGGCCGTTTGTACTTTTATTACGGCTGTTCCAACGTAAACCCAATTCAGGTAGTTGAACTGGACACCAAAACGCTGAACCCGATTGGGAAACCGGTGGCTGTGATTTTTGGCGACAAAAAAAATCATGGTTGGGAACGATCGGGCAATTACAATGAGGTGGGTAACGATCCCTGGATTGAAGGTGCCTGGATGACCAAACACGATGGCAAATATTACCTGCAATATGCCGGTCCCGGAACCGAATACAAAAGCTATGGCGACGGCGTTTATGTTTCAGACCAGCCGCTTGGACCGTTCAAGCTGGCTGCGCACAACCCCTTTTCGTATAAACCTGAAGGTTTTATCGCAGGCGTAGGCCACAGCAGCACTTTTCAGGATAAATACGGAAACTACTGGCACATTGGCACCATGAGCATTTCGGTAAAACACATGTTTGAACGCCGACTGGGTTTATTCCCGACTTTCTTTGATAAGGACGGAGTAATGTACGCTTATACCGGTTTTGGCGATTTCCCGTTTAAAATGCCAACACGAAAAATTTCTGGTCCTGAAGAGTTATTTGAAGGTTGGATGTTGCTTTCGTACAACAAACCGGTTGAGGTTTCTTCGGAGTTAGCCGATCACCCTAAAAAGTACGCTGCCGACGAGGAAATCCGCACATTCTGGAGCGCCAAAACCGGCAATAAGGGCGAGTGGATCAGCATGGATTTGCAAAAAGAATGCACGGTAAACGCCATTCAGATTAACTATGCCGAGAATGAAACCAAGTTCATGGGTCGTCAGCCGAACATTTATTACCAGTACCTCCTGGAATATTCAAGCGATGGCAATACCTGGAAAACACTGGCCGACAAAACGCAAAACATGACCGATGTTCCGCACGATTACATTGAGTTGACCCAACCGGTAAAAGCACGTTACATCAAATTGACGAATGTCCATATAGCCGATGGCACTTTTGCTCTTTCAGGTCTGCGTGTTTTCGGAAATGGTGGAGGAAAAGCTCCTTCCGAAGTAAAAAGCTTAAGCCTGAAACGTTCGGAAACTGATCGCTGTGTGGTGGACGTAAACTGGCCCAAAATTCCGGGAGCAGTGGGTTACAACATTCGCTATGGAATCAGCAAAGACAAATTGTATCAGAATTATCAGGTGCTCGGAACCGAACAGGTAACCGTTCACAGTTTGAATGCTCAACAGAAATATTATTTCACAATTGATGCCTTCAATGAAAATGGCATTACCAAAGGCACAAGCATTATCGAATTAAACTAAACAATTAAGCATGAAAAAAAGAATACTGGTAGCGGCATGCCTGCTATTTTCAGTTAGCCTTTGGGCGCAGCAATTCCCTTATCAAAACCCAAAATTGAGTTCTGAGGAGCGGGCGAAAGATCTAATATCGCGGCTGACTTTGGAAGAAAAAGCCATCCTGATGTGCGACATTTCAGACGCCATTCCGCGTCTGGGCATTAAAAAATTCAATTGGTGGAGCGAAGCCTTGCACGGTTTGGCCAACAACGGAAATGTCACCGTTTTTCCTGAACCGGTAGGTATGGCTGCCTCGTTTGACGATGCGTTGCTTTATAAAATTTTCGATGCAGTATCCGACGAAACCCGCGCCAAATACAACGAAGCGTGCCAGAAAGGTCAGGAAAACAAGCGCTTTTTGAGTCTGTCGGTTTGGACGCCCAATGTCAATATTTTTCGCGATCCGCGGTGGGGACGTGGGCAGGAAACCTACGGCGAAGATCCTTACCTGACTTCACGCATGGGAGTGCAAGTGGTAAAGGGTTTACAGGGTCCGGCCGATGCGAAATACCGAAAATTGCTGGCTTGTGCCAAACATTACGCGGTGCATTCAGGACCTGAATGGAGCCGCCACCAGCTTAACCTGAACAATGTTAATCCGCGCGATCTGAATGAAACGTATCTGCCAGCTTTCAAATCATTGGTTCAGCAAGCCGATGTCCGCGAGGTGATGTGCGCTTACCAGCGTTTGGACGACGAACCTTGCTGTGGCAACTCGCAGCTTTTGCAGCGGATTCTTCGCGACGAATGGGGCTTCAAATATTTGGTGGTTTCCGATTGTGGGGCGATTGGCGATTTTTATACCAGCCACAAAGTTTCGTCGGATGCGGTTCACGCCGCTTCGAAGGGCGTTTGGGCCGGAACCGATGTGGAATGTCAGTGGATTAACCACAATTACAAGAAATTACCCGAAGCTGTTGAAAAAGGTTTGATTACCGAAGCTGAAATCAATCGCCATGTGTTGCGTGTGCTTGAAGGCCGGTTCGAATTGGGTGAAATGGACGACGATGCCATTGTGCCGTGGACCAAAATTCCGATTTCGATAGTGAATAACGAAGAACACCGGAAACTGGCGCTGGACATGGCCCGCGAATCGATGACGCTGCTTCAGAATAAAAACAATGTTTTGCCGCTGAAGAAATCGGGCAAAATTGCGGTTGTTGGCCCAAATGCCGATAATAAACCCATGCTTTGGGGAAACTACAATGGAACGCCGTTCAGTACAATAACCATTCTCGATGGCATAACTTCCAAACTTTCGGCTAAAAATATAATCTACGACAAAGGTTGCGACCTGGTTGAGGACAAAGTGACCCAAAGCTATTTCGCCAATTGTTCGGTGGAGGGCCAAAAGGGATTCAAAGCTACCTACTGGAACACGCCTGATTTTACCGGAAATGTGGTTGCCACAACACAAATTACTGACCCTATCAAACTAACCACTGCTGGCCAACACGAGTTTGCTTCAGGAGTAAAGCTTGAAGGTTTTTCGGCAAAATACGAAACCGAATTCGAAGCGCCTAAAACCGAAGAAATTGTGTTTAAATGCGGAGCTGCCGGATACTTTGAACTTTTTGTAAATGGAGAGTCGGTGCGGAAATTTAATAACTGGAGAGTGCTGATTTCCAGGATTCCTTATAAAGTTGAGGCTGGTAAAAAGTACAAATTCGAGATGCGTTTCGCCCAACTGAACAACTGGGAAGCTAACATCGAGTTCAATTTTGGCAAGGAGGTGAATGTGGACTACACCGATTTGATCAGTAAGCTGAAAGGCACAGATGTGGTGGTGTTTGTTGGCGGGCTTTCAACCGTGCTCGAAGGCGAAGAAATGCCGGTTAATTATCCCGGGTTTAAAGGTGGCGACCGCACCAATATTGAACTTCCTGCCGTTCAGCGCAATTGTCTGAAAGCTTTGAAACAAGCTGGCAAGAAAGTGATTTTTGTGAATTGCTCAGGCTCGGCCATTGCTTTTACTCCTGAAACAGAAACCTGCGACGCCATTCTGCAAGCCTGGTATCCCGGCGAATCGGGCGGTCTGGCGGTTGCCGATGTGCTGTTTGGCGATTATAATCCATCAGGAAAATTACCCATTACTTTCTACAAAAGTTCCGATCAACTGAAAGATTTTGAAGACTACTCAATGAAAGGCCGCACGTACCGCTTCATGAACGATGCATTGTTTCCATTCGGCTATGGATTGAGCTATACAACTTTTGCTGTTGGCCAGGCTCAACCTTGCAAAACTGAAATAAGAAATAACGAAACGGTTGAACTGACTATCCCGGTTTCGAATACCGGTAAGCGCGACGGAACGGAAATACTTCAGGTGTATATAAAGAAAGTGAATGATACGGATGGCCCGAGCAAAACACTGCGCGGCTTTAAGCGGGTTGAAGTAAAAGCCGGCAAAACCACTCCGGTTACCATTGAACTGGCTCCATCCTCATTCGAATTCTACGATCGCAGTCAACATAAAATGGCCGTAACTCCGGGCGAATACGAAGTGTTTTACGGAACCAGTTCGGATACGAAATATTTAAAATCACTAAAAATTAAATTGTTATAGGAAATATTCAAGCTATGAAACAAACATGTTTGCAGGAAACACAATTACCGATGAATTTAGGCGAAGCGCAGATCTGCAACGCGAAAATGTCGGCATGTGAGTTCCATCCGAAGATTAAAAAAACAGATTATTTACGGATGTACATCAAAAAACAGATTTCAAGATTACTTTTTATTGTATTTATTGGATTTAGTCAGTTTGCAAAGGCCGATTACCCAATTGTTTCACACCGTCATTTAGCCGACCCCGGTTCATTAGTTTATGAGGGAAGGGTTTATCTCTATTGCTCCAATGACGATGAAAATCCCGGCGACGATAAGTCGGGTTATCAAATGAAGTCGATTGTTTGCGTGTCGAGCAGCGATTTAAAAAACTGGACCGATCACGGTATTGTGTTCGAAGTTCCAAAAAATTGTTCTTGGGCGACCAAAAGCTGGGCTCCTTCGTCGGTTGAGCGCGACGGGAAGTTTTTCCTGTATTTTGGCAATGGTGGTAATGGAATTGGTGTTGCAGTTGCCAATAATCCGCTGGGACCGTTTGTTGATCCGCTAGGAAAACCGCTGGTCGAATACAACACTCCCGGGGTGCAGCCAGCCCAACATATATGGCTTTTCGACCCGATGACTTTCATCGACGACGACGGACAAGCTTACATGTATTTTGGCGGAAATGGCGACGACAATGTTCGGGTGATCAAATTAAACCGCGACATGATCAGCGTTGATGGCCCGGCCATTCATCTAAAGGCACAAAACTTTTTCGAGGCATCGTGGATGCACAAAAATAATGGCATCTACTATTTCTCCTATTCGGCGAATCCACGTGCCCAAATGCGCATCGATTACATGAAAAGTACCAGCCCAACATCGGGATTTACCTACGGAGGAGCAGTTTCAAAGCAACCACCGCTTAACGACAACAACAATCATCAGGCAATTTTTAAACTGAATGGCGAGTGGTATCAGGCATACCACAACCGTGTGGTGGCAAAACAAGCCAATATTCCACCGGTGTACAAGCGCAATCTGTGCATCGATCAGTTCAGACACAATGCTGATGGTACAATCGACACGATGAAAAACACTGTTGATGGCGTTGCTCAATTGGCTTTCCTGAATCCTTTTGAACGTGTGGAGGCCGAAACCATGAATGCGCAGTCTGGTATTTATACCGAAATCTGTAAAGCTGGAGGAATGGATGTTTGCAACATCGAAAACGGCGACTGGATTAAAATCAGGGGTGTCGATTTTGGCAAAAAAGGGGCGCAGAAATTCAGCGCCAGCGTTGCCGGTACAGTTGGCAATGGCCAAATAGAACTTCGTGTTGGCGATCCTTCAGGAACATTGATCGGAACCTGCAAAGTCGCTTCAACAGGCGATGTGCAAACGTGGAAAACCGTTAGTTGCAAAGTAAATAAGGTTACCGGTGTTCAGGATCTGTATCTGAAATTTACCGGTGGTGAGGGCAAACTATTCAACTTCGACTGGTGGCAGTTTAGTGAAAAATAATCCTGAAAAGGAAGAAAAATTTAAAACACAACTTTTTAAGCCATCTCGCCTTAGGCGAAAGAGGTTTGGAGGGGGCTTTTAAAATTATACAAATGAATTTTAAACTTGGAATAATCGCATTGGTTGGAATTCTTACCGTAAGCCTAAACGCTTTCTCACAAGATCCCAATTTTCATATTTACCTCTGTATTGGGCAGTCGAACATGGAAGGCGCTGCTCGTGCCGAACTTCAGGATTCGACAGTCAATCCCCGCTTTCAGGTCATGGAAGCCGTTAATTGCGAAAACCTTGGCCGTAAAATGGGAAGCTGGTATCCGGCAATACCACCATTGTGCCGCTGCAAAACCAATTTGAGTCCTGCCGATTATTTCGGAAGAACGATGGTTGCCAATCTTCCCGAGAAAGTAAAAGTGGGCGTGATTGTAGTGGCCGTTGGAGGTTGTAAAATTGAGCTTTTCGACAAAGACAATTATGCATTATACACTGAAACTGCGCCGGTTTGGATGAAAGGCATGATTAAGGAATACGATGGAAATCCTTACGGTCGTTTGGTTGAAATGGCAAAACTGGCTCAGAAGGATGGTGTTATCAAAGGTATTTTGTTGCATCAGGGTGAATCGAACCTGAACGACAGCCTTTGGACGCGAAAAGTAAAAGGTGTTTACGATAACCTGATGAAAGATTTAAACCTCGAACCCAAAAATGTGCCGCTGCTTGCCGGCGAAACCGTGACTGCCGATCAGCATGGAATTTGCGCTGGCATGAATACCATCATTGCTACCTTGCCTCAAACACTCCCGAATTCGTATGTCATTTTATCGGCTGGTTGTGCCGATGGACCTGATAATCTGCATTTCAGCGCTGCCGGTTATCGCGAATTAGGAAAACGATATGCTGAAAAGATGCTTTCGTTATTGGGTTATAAAATCACGGCAACAGAATGGAGTTATTAAAATTAACTGAACCTTAGTTATTTATGAAACGAAATGTCCGACTTACAATAGTTATTATTTTAATCGCGTTTGCAGGAATGCTGGCATTTAATGCGAATGCTCAAACTGAGGCCAAAAGGCAACTTGTCCCCACGGTAACCATTCCGGCGCCTCCCGGATCGAAAGGATTTGGGATGCCGCAACCAGCCAAACCGGCCGAAACCACACCTCTGCCATTCAGGCCAAGGGTAAGCGCAAGTGCAACCGAACAACGCGAGATTACAACCAAAACGTTGGATGAGTTGAGCATGAGCGATCCGTATATTTTGGCCGACGATGCCACAAAAGCTTATTACCTGACCAGCAGCGGAGGTTGCATTTACAAGAGTACCGACCTGAAAAACTGGACAGGACCTTATGGCGCTTACGATACCCGTGGAACCTGGATGGAAGGAATCAACTTCGTAGCCGCCGCTGAAATCCATAAGGTAAACGGCAAATACTATTACGCGGCAACTTTTGGCGACCGCAAGGAGCTGGTTGATGTGGTTCCGCGCCGGTACAATGTTTACCGTCATCAAACCATGATTTTGGAATCAGATAAAGCGGAAGGACCTTTCAAATTGAAGAATCCGGATCCGAATTACGATTACCTGCCGCACAACTGGGACATTATCGACGGAACTATTTATGTCGAAAACGATCAGCCTTATATGGTGTTTGTACATGAATGGATGCAGACTTTCGACGGAACCATCGAATACGTGAAACTTTCTCCTGATTTGACTAAAACCATCAGCGAGCCGGTGATGCTTTTCCGGGCAACCGAATCGCCCTGCCCGCTTGAAATGGTTGGTAACGGCGAAATGACTTACGGTCTTAAAATTCCGGGCTGGGTAACCGACGGACCTCAGTTGTTCCGCACCAAAACCGGAAACCTGGGAATGTTGTGGGCTTCATGGGGTGCCAAACGCTACCTTGAATGTGTGGCTTACTCACAGTCGGGCACCATCGACGGCCCGTGGATTCAGGAAGAAAAACCATTTATTGACGACAACACTGGTCACGGAATGCTTTTCCGCACATTCGACGGAAAACTTTTGCTGAGTATCCATCATGCCGATGGCGACGGCCCTCGCAAACCACAGCTTTGGGAAGTGGACGATTCAGGCGATAAGCTGGTGTTGGGAAAAAGATTCAATCCTTAACTAAAACATTAACCTAAATAAATCTCGAATTATGAAACGAGCATGTTCGCTAAACACAAACACGGATGCATATCTCACATGCGAGTTCCATCCGGCAATTAAAAAACAAATTATATTCGGATGAAAATTGGAAAAAATATTGGCGCCTTTTTGTTTGTGGTGGCGATGAGCGGAGGGTACTGTTTGGCACAGTCTCCGGCAAAAGTTGTTGAAGATTTTAAGCCTTCGTCGGTTAATCAGCCGGGGAAAGAATTTCCTCAGGTAAATTCTGAAGGCCGCGTTCGGGTCCAGATTTCAGCTCCAGAAGCGCACAAAGTTCAGCTCGACATCAGTGCCGTGAAATACGATCTGGTAAAAGATGAAAAGGGCGTTTGGACGGGCGAATCAGCTCCACAGGACGAAGGTTTTCACTATTATCAGCTTTGGGTCGATGGTGCGGCAGTTCCTGATCCAGGCAGTCTGTATTATTATGGTGCAAGTCGCTGGGGAAGCGGTATCGAAATTCCGGCGAAAGATCAGGATTTCTATGCGGTGAAAAACGTTCCGCACGGACAGGTCATCGAGTTGCCTTATTTTTCGAAAACCAACAATGCCATGCGTCGCTGTTTCATCTACACGCCTCCTGGTTACGACAAGGATACCAACAAACGCTACCCGGTTTTATACCTGCAACATGGCGGTGGCGAAAATGAAACCGGCTGGTCGAGTCAGGGCCATGCCAACCTCATTATGGATAACCTGATTGCAGAAGGAAAAGCCGAACCTTTTATTATTGTGATGGACAACGGCACCTGGGCAATGACAGGCCCACGTCCTGCTGATCGCAGCGCCGGTACCTGGCCACCCAAAGGTTGGGCGGATGGTTTTATGAAAACCTTGCTCGAAGACATTATTCCGATGATTGATGCCAACTACCGTACAATTGCAGATCAGGAACACCGCGCCATGGCCGGACTTTCGATGGGCGGCATGCAAACCCGCGTGATAACCCTTGCCCATACTGAAGTGTTCTCGTACGTCGGCATTTTCAGCGGTGGCAGCATCACGATGGACGATCTGGCAAATTCACCTGCATTTAAAGAAAAAAACAAACTGGTTTTTGTTAGCTACGGAAGCCGCGAGTTGGAAAATCCAAGAGCTGGCTTTGGCGGAAATCCAAAAGAAAATCAGGACAAATTAAAGGAAGCAGGCTTGAATACCCATTTTTATGTTTCTCCGCAAACAGCTCACGAATGGCAAAGCTGGAGACGCAGTTTATACCAATTTGCACCACTTTTATTCACCAAATAATGGGAATTATTAAATGTCTTATTTTTTTTGACTCACCCCCACGTCCGCTAGCGGTCGTTCCCCCTCTCTTTTTAAAAGAGAGGGGGAACGACCCGAGCACTCGGGGCGCGGGGGTGAGTCCAGATAATAAGAAACAAACACAATGATATTTTCTTTTGATTACTTAACTAAAACAAACACAGATGAAAAAACATTCAATAATTCTGCTCTTATTCTTGAGCATTTTAGGTTTGCAGAGCTTTGCACAAACCAACCAGCCAACCGTAATCGATGATTTCAAACCTTCAACCCTGAATCAACCGGGTAAAGAGTATCCACAGGTAAACTCACAAGGGTATGCCCGGTTTAAAATAGAAGCGCCACAGGCTCAAAGTGTGGTAGTGAGTTTGGGATTGGGCGGTACCAAAGGTGGTACTCCGCTCACCAAAGGCGACGACGGTTTTTGGACAGGTACTACTGCCGGTCCAATGGACGAAGGCTTTCATTATTACCACGTAACCATCGATGGCGGTGTTTTTAACGATCCCGGTGCATGTAATTACTATGGCTCTGTTCGTTGGGAAAGCGGCATTGAAATTCCTGCCCACGATCAGGATTTTTATGCACTAAAAGATGTTCCTCACGGAAATGTACAACAGATACTTTTCCCGTCAAAAAGTACCGGCACCTCGCGCAGGGCTTTTGTTTACACACCTCCGGGTTATGGCAGCGACAAAGGCAAACGTTATCCGGTGCTCTACCTGCAACACGGCTGGGGCGAAGATGAAACAGCCTGGTCGAATCAGGGCCACGCCAATCTGATTATGGACAACCTGATTGCTGAAGGAAAAATCAAACCTTTTATCATCGTGATGACTTACGGAATGACCAACGAGCTCAAGTGGGGACATATGAATGAGTTCAAAATTGAAAATTTCCAGACTGTTCTTTGCGATGAGTTGATTCCTTATGTCGATGCCAATTTCGCTACAATCGCCGATCAACCACACCGCGCCATGGCCGGACTTTCGATGGGTGGTATGGAAACCCACACCATTACACTGAACAAGCCTGAGGTATTTTCGCATTACGCGCTTTTAAGCGGTGGAATTTATAAACCCGAAGAAATTAAGGACAAGTCGAAAGTGAAACTGATTTTCACAAGCTGTGGAAGCCGCGAAAATCCAGATGGCGTGAAGAAATCGATTGAAGATATGAAAGCCGCCGGTTTTAATGCCGTGTCGTATGTTTCGGATAAAACAGCACACGAATTCTTAACATGGCGCCGCAGCCTGAAAGAACTGGCCCCGCTTCTGTTTAAAGATTAAGAGTTTTTTAACTGAGCGGGTGACTATTTTTAATAAAAACAGAAAAGATAGAGATCTTCAATTTTCTGAACAAGAGTAGTCACCCGCTTAGTAGTGTTTAATAAAAGGAAATAGCATTCATGAAATTCAAAACTATAGCAGTCATTTTTGTAGCATTATTTGCATACACAAGTTCTAACGCGCAAACGAAAAAGGTCTTGGAAGATTTCAAACCTTCATCCGTCAATCAGCAGGGGAAGCAATTTCCGCAGGTTAATTCTGAACGGTGCGTTCGTGCCAGTATTTCTGCTCCTGAAGCCCTAAAAGTTCAGCTCGATATTGGTGGCGTAAAATACGACATGGTGAAAGATGAAAAAGGCGTCTGGACCGGCGAGTCGGCTCCGCAGGACGAAGGTTTCCATTACTATCAGCTAAACATCGATGGAGCTTCGGTACCTGATCCGGGAACCAAATACTTTTACGGTGCTGGCCGATGGGGTAGTGGTATTGAAATTCTGGCTAACGATCAGGAATTCTTCGAAATGAAAGACGTTCCTCACGGACTGATTAGCGAGAATATCTATTTCTCGAAAATTACCAATTCGTTCCGTCGTTGCTTTGTGTACACGCCTGCCGGTTACGAGAAAGTTGCCAAGACCCGCTACCCGGTGCTTTATTTGCAGCACGGAAGTTTTGAGGACGAAACCGGATGGGCATCTCAGGGAAAAGCAAACCTGATTTTGGATAACCTGATTGCTGCCGGGAAAGCTGTACCGATGATCATTGTTATGGATAATGGTTATGCTTACAAACCACAAAGCGGAGAACCGAATGCACGTCCGGTTTCTGTTTTTGAAGAGGTGATGATCAACGAAATTATCCCGATGATTGATGGAAAATTCACAACCATTGCTGATCGCGAGCACCGCGCCATTGCCGGACTGTCGATGGGGGCCAACCAAACCATGCGCATCATCATGAACAACCTCGACAAGTTTGCTTCGTACGGCGGTTTTAGCGGAACATCCAATTACCCAAGTTCCGACGAAATTGATCCTGCAACATTTCTCGATGGAAAATTTAAGGATGGGGCTGCTCTTAACAAGCAGCTTAAGGTTTTCTGGCTTGGACTGGGAACCAAAGAACCCAAGCCATTCCCGGGTTCGGTTGGAGCTTTCAGGAAAATGATGGATAAGCAGGGAATTAAATACATTTATTACGAATCGCCCGAAACCGCTCACGAGTGGCTGACCTGGCGCAGAGATCTTAACGAGTTTGCACAACGGTTATTTAAATAGTTTCAAGATAAAAGTTTTTAATGTGCCTTTTTAAGCCTCCCTCGCCTTAGGCGAGGAGGTTTGGAGTGGGCTTCAAAAGATAAAAACATGAAAAAAATAGTTGGTTTAGTTATAATGTTTTTGGTGTTTGTTGCTGTGCAAAGTTTCGCACAGCAGCCTCACCTGTAAAAGTTCAGGAAGGTTTGGTGCAGGGAACTCTTGAAGATGGTTTGACCGTTTACAAAGGGATTCCGTTTGCAGCGCCGCCGGTAGGCGATTTGCGCTGGAAAGCTCCGCAAGCTGCGGCTAAATGGGAAGGTGTCAAACAAACTACCAAATTTGCCCCGGCTGCCATGCAGGGAGGAAACCCTCCTTCAGGAAAAAGTGAAGATTGCCTGTACCTGAATATTTGGACGCCGGCAAAATCGGCGAAAGACAAAATTCCGGTCATGGTATATATTTATGGCGGTGGATTTGCCGGCGGAAGTACTTCCGAATCGTGGATCAGCGGTGAAAAACTGGCAAAGAAAGGCGTTGTTCTGGTGAGCATTGCATACAGGGTCAACCAGTTCGGTTTTCTGGCGCTTCCTGAATTAAGCGCCGAAAACCCGAATCATGTTTCTGGAAATTACGGAATTCTCGACCAGATCGCTGGGCTGAAATGGATACAAAAGAACATTGCTGCATTTGGTGGCGATCCTAAAAAGGTGACCATTTTTGGCGAGTCGGCAGGAGCCATTTCTGTGAGCATGTTGTGTGCTTCGCCGCTGGCAAAAGGTTTGTTCAGCGGTGCTATTTCGCAAAGTGGCGGATCGTTCGGACCAACCCGTCCAACAACTTTTCCGGGCGAGAATATGAAAACGCTGAAACAGGCTGAAGAAAGTGGCAAAACGTATATGCAAAAAGCGGGCGTTTCGTCGATTGCCGAGCTACGTAAAATTGAAGCAGATAAAGTACCTTCCGGTTTTGGGATGCCCGGTGGCTGGCCAATCACCGATGGATACGTGATTCCCGACGATCAGCACCGGCTTTATGAAGCAGGCAAATACAACGATGTCCCGGTATTGATTGGCTACAACTCCGACGAAGGCGCCAGTTTTTCGCGCGAGAAAACTCCTGAAGAGTACATGGCCGGTGTAAAAGTGCGCTACGGAAAGTTCGCCGACGAGTTGATTAAGGCTTATCCGGCTGGTACAAACTCGGTTCCGAAAACTGCACGCGACCTGGCCCGCGACGCCGCCTTTGGCTGGCAAACCTGGGCTTGGGCAAATCTTCAGTCGAAAACCGGAAAATCGAAAGTGTATTATTATTATTTCGATCAGCACCCCGACTATCCGAAAGATTCGCCAAAGTATGGTTATGGTTCACCTCATGCGCAGGATGTTTCGTACGTTTTTCAGCATTTGGACACCAAAAATCCTGAAACAACCAAGTCTGATCTGGAGATTTCGGAAGCCATGTCAACCTATTGGACCAACTTCGCCAAGTTTGGCAATCCAAACGGGAATGGAGTTCCCGAGTGGCCAGCTTTCAGCGAAGCTAATCCGAAGGTGATGTATTTCAGCCAGAAACCTTTCGTAGGATCGGTGCCAAGCGCCGAATCACTGAAAGTTCTGGATAAATATTTCGAATGGAGACGTTCGCCGGAAGGTGAAGCCTGGGCCAAATAATTCTTCTGTTGCAAGAGAAACATTCAAAGAACCTAAATCAACATGAAAAAACTATTTCTAATTGCACTGGTAATAGCTTGCCTGATAAGCTTGCAGCCGGTTGTTTTAGCGCAGGAAATAAGCAAACTTCCGCGAAGCACTCCCGAACAGGAAGGTATTTCTTCCGCCGGAATTATTGATTTTATAAATGCTGCGGATACAAGTGGCCTTGAAAATCATAGTTTTATGATGCTTAGGCATGGAAAAGTAGTTGCCGAAGGCTGGTGGAAACCCTATGGGCCTGATTATAAGCATATCATGTTTTCGGCCAGTAAAACGTTTACCGCCACTGCAGTCGGGCTTGCTGTTTCGGAGAACAGGCTGAAAGTGACCGATAAAATCATCAGTTTCTTCCCGTATTCGTTGCCTGACTCTATCAGCGAATACATGAAAGGAATGACGGTAAAAGACTTGTTGACTATGTCAGCAGGACAGGATCCCGAACCAAGTGCGTGGAGTGCAAACGGCGATTGGATAACTCTGTTTTTATCGACAGCGCCAAAGTATAAACCAGGCACCGTTTTTAAATACAACAACATGGCCACTTTTATGCTTTCGGCCATCGTTCAGCAGGTTACCGGCGAAACAGTTTTTAATTACCTCATGCCCCGTATTTTCAAACCGCTTGGAATCCGAGGAATCGATTGGGATCTAAATCCGCAGGGAATTTCGATGGGGATGATTGGTTTAAGGCTTCGGACTGAAGACCTGGCAAAATTCGGTCAGTTGCTTTCGAATGGCGGAGTTTGGAATGGCAAACAATTGATTCCGAAAGAATGGATTAAAGAAGCTACGTCTTTCCAGATTAAAAATTCGGATGAACCCGAAGAAAAAAGAAGTTTGAGCGATTGGGGACAAGGTTATGCCTACCAGATGTGGCGTGGTAAAAACAACACCGTGAGGCTCGATGGAATGGGCGGCCAGTTTGTGGTACTTATTCCTGATAAAGATGTCCTAGTGGTGTTCACAGCCAACAATACCAACACGCAGAAGCAGCTCGACCTGATTCATAAATACCTGATTCCAGCCATTAAATCAGACAAACCGTTGGCTGTAGCTCCTGCGCTTCAGGAGGAAATGGCAAAAAAAGCAGCTGCATTAACTATTAAACCAGGATTTGAAAAATCGGTGGCATCGGGTTTGGAAAAAACGGTTTCAGGAAAGGAATTTATCCTCTCAGAAAACGAAAATAAAATTCAATCGGTCTATTTCTCGTTCAAAAATGGCGATTGTTCGTTTGCTATTAAAAGAGACAATGCCGTTTCGTCAATCAAAGCTGGAAACAAAGAGTGGTTGGTGTCAAACACGTTGTCAGCATCGCTTTTAGCTCCACCTCGCAATAGTTTTTCCAAATCGGTTGACGCCAGTTATTCCATCTTGAAACCGGTAATAAAAGTGGCTGCCCAATATGCCTGGACCGATGAAAAAACGCTGGAGATTACTGGTCGGTTTGTTGAAGAAACTCTTGGTTCCGAAACCATTGTGTTTAAGTTTTCTGAACAAAATAACGATGTACGGGTCACTATCGAACCAAAAACACCAGCCCGTTCGGGAAGAGGTCCTGGGAATCAGCAACCTGTTGTTTTGAGAGGGATTATGGTTGATTTCTAAAATAAAACCTCCTGAAAATGAGTTTTATTTTATGTAAAATTTTGTTTGATAAAATATAAATACACATGAAGAAATACTCCAATAATACTTCGGGAATTAGCCGGATGTTGATTTTATTAGTTCTCATTGGCACCGTGAAGATTTCAGGGGCACAAAACCCTAAAGCCCGGAATCCGATCATTTATGCCGACCTGCCCGACCTGTCAATGATTCGCGTGGGTGACACGTATTACATGAGCAGCACAACGATGCACATGGCTCCCGGAGTTCCGGTAATGAAATCGAAGGACCTTGTAAACTGGGAAATAGTTAACTACGCTTACCAGATTCTGGATGATGTAGATGCGATGAATCTCGTCAACGGTAAAAGTAATTATGGCAGAGGTTCGTGGGCAAGTAGCATCCGGTTTCATAATGGGATGTATTACATTTCGACCTATGCCCAAACTACTGATAAAACCTATATTTTTAAAACGAAAGACATTGAAACAGGTCCCTGGGAAACCACTTCATTTAGTCCTGGAATTCACGATGCAACCTTGTGGTTTGACGACGATGAGAAGATTTACCTGATTTCGGGTGTTGCGAAATTGCATATTGTGGAGCTGAAAGATGATCTTTCAGGAGTAAAGGAAGGAACCGAACGGATTTTAATTGAAAACGCCAATACACCACTTGGTCAGAATGTTGGTCTTGGTGAGGGTTCTCAGCTTTTTAAAGTGAATGGGAAATATTATCTCTTCAATATTGCCTGGCCGCGAGGTGGAATGCGCACTGTGGTGGTTCACCGTGCCGATAAAATTACCGGACCATGGGAAGGGAGAGTGGCGCTTCAGGATCAGGGAGTGGCACAGGGAGGAATAATTGACACACCCGACGGAAGGTGGTTTGCATATTTGTTTCAGGATCATGGTTCGGTTGGCCGCATTCCTTTTCTTGTTCCGATGAAATGGGAAGACGGTTGGCCGGTGATTGGCGTAAACGGTAAAGTTCCTGAAACGCTGGATTTACCTGCCTCCAAAGGTTTAATACCCGGAATTGTAAACAACGATGAATTTACCCGCAAAAAAGGCGAACCTGCCTTGCCATTGGTTTGGCAGTGGAACCACAATCCCGATAATAGTTTATGGTCGGTTTCGGAACGTAAAGGTTTTTTACGCCTGAAAACCGGAAGGATTGACTCATTATTTTTAAAATCGAGGAACACGCTGACACAGCGCACATTTGGCCCGGTTTGTTCAGGCTCGACAAAGCTTGATGTTTCAGGAATGAAAGACGGAGATTTTGCCGGTTTGACTGCCTTCCAACGAAAATTTGGCCAGGTAGGAGTAAAAATCGCAGACGGAAAGAAATTCCTGTTCATGGTTAGCAACAAAACCGATAAACCAACTGAGTTTCAAAGCATACCTCTTTCGCAAAATACTGTTTGCCTGAAGATTGAATGTGATTTCAGAAATAAAATTGATGTTGCCAAATTTTACTACAGCCTCGATGGTAAAATATGGAATGTGATCGGAGGAGAATTGAAGATGGAATATACCCTGATGGAACATTTTATGGGCTATCGCTTCGGATTATTCAACTATGCTACAAAAAGTCCGGGTGGATTTGCCGATTTCGATTACTTCCACATCAGCGATCAGATTACTGTCGTAAATTGAAAATAGCTCCAAATGACTAATTATCAAATAAAAAATAATCTTATGCAATTTTTCCTGTTTAAACCTAAAAAAATACAGTTTTTATCAGCTGTTTTTATTGTATCCGTCTGCATTTGTTTTCTCCAGAATCCTGCATTTGGACAATTGCTCAAACTCAACGATCTGGAGTATTTCGAGAAACAAGGTGTTAATATAATGGTGTTTAGCGATCAGTATAACGGAATGTTTTTCGACGAAAAAACTGCCGGAATTGAAATGATTCACCATGGAGTGAGAACCGTCACCGGCGGTGCTGTCCGATTGCAAAACACTCCGGAACAATGGGACTTAATCCCCACTGTTGTTGACCGGAAAGTGGATCGGGTTACCAATACAATCAGTGTTGAATTGACTTATAAAGCCTACAATTTTAACTCTAAGGTTAGTGTTACTCCCAAAGGAAACGGGGTAGAAATTAGTGTTTATTTAGACAAGCCACTTCCCCAGGAGTTGGTAGGAAAAGCTGGGCTTAACCTTGAATTTTTGCCATCAGCCTATTTTGAAAAGACTTATCTCGTTGATGGCAATCCCGCTATTTTTCCGAAGTACCCTGCAAGCTCCACCAAGATTGAACCGATCAGTAAAAAAATACCTCAGTTTAGCGGCCATACCACTTTTGACGACCGGGGTAAAGGCGAATTTATTGTGCCTTCGGCTATAGCAGTTGGTAAAACTTTTATTCTGGCTCCTGAAGATACTGAACGGTTGGTGAAGCTTGAAAGTCAGGATGCTGAACTGATGCTTTTTGACGGACGTAACCTGGCACAGAACGGCTGGTTTGTTATACGTAGTTTGCTTCCATCTGGTAAAACAGGAAAAGTAATGACCTGGTATGTCGAACCCAATGCGATTCCAAACTGGAAACGCGAACCGGTGATTGGTTTTTCACAGGTTGGTTATACTCCGGCTCAGGAAAAAGTCGCTGTTATTGAACTGGATAAAAATGATACTCCTTTGGCAACGGCAACGGTTTTGAAGGTAAATGCTGATGGAAAATTTGTTGAGAAGTTTACGGGTGAAGTAAAAGTTTGGGGAAAATATCTCCGCTACAATTACGCCAGATTCGATTTCAGTTCAGTAAAAGAACCCGGAGTTTACTGTATTCAGTATGGTAATCAAAAAACCAACACGTTCGTAATTGGCCCGAATGTTTACACCAACATTTGGTATCCCACCATGGATGTTTGGTTTCCGGTGCAAATGGACCATATAGAGGTGAATGAGGCTTACCGTGTTTGGCATGGTGAACCATATAAAGATGATTGTCTTCAGGCCCCGGTAAACCACCAGCATTTTGATGGTTATGAGCAGGGGCCAACAACCGAAACCAAATACAAATCGCTGGAGCGGATTCCGAATATGGCCGTTGGAGGCTGGTTTGATGCCGGTGATTTCGACATTCAAACCGGTTCGCACAACAGCGTTATTTCAAGTTTTGTGGAAACCTGGGAAAATTTCAAGGTCGACCGTGATGAAACTTACATCGATCAAAAGACCCGCTATGTCGATATTCACCGTCCAGACGGAAAACCGGACATGCTGCAACAGATTGAGCATGGTACTTTAAATCTGGTCGCTCAGTGCGAAAATATTGGTCATCCAGTTCGAGGGATTATTGTTCCCAATCTTCACCAGTATCATCATTTGGGCGATGCCATCAACGAAACCGATAATCTTCCTTACAATCCGAACCTGAAACCTTACGAATCGGATGGTTTGTCGAGCGGAACATTGGACGATCGATGGGCTTTTACCAACCGGATGACTTTTCTCGATTATCAGACCGCGGCTACCTTGGCTGAAGCCAGCAGAGTATTGCGTGGATATAACGATGATTTGGCTGACCGGAGTCTCGCCTGTGCAAAAAGACTGTTGGAGGAAGCTGATGAAGCGACAGAACATCCCAAAGAAAATGAAGATCCGTTTGTGAGGCTGATGAGCAAAGGCGCCGATATAAATACCGTTCTTCAGTTATACATTACAACAAAGGAAAAGAAATATGCCAACCGGTTTCTGGATCAAATCTGGTCTGTACTTGAGCGAATGACTTCCGGGACTGGAAGAAATCCTGGTTTTTTTGCAGCCTTTGGGGGTAGAAGTGGCTTTAATCAGGCCCTTATTGCAATCCCATACATGGATGCTGAGTATAAAACCAAACTCAGAGATTACGTTTTGAAGTACAAGGAAATAATCGATAATAGTGTTAAGGATAATCCTTACGGAGTGCCGGTTATAACCAGTGGCTGGGGCGGAAGTTCACAGGCAATAAACTGGTCGATAACCAATTATTATGCACACAAAGCATTTCCTGAAATAATTAACGCCGAATATGTTTATAAAGGATTGAATTATGTGTTGGGTTGCCATCCATATTCAAATTTATCCTTTGTCAGCTCGGTAGGTACACGTTCCAAAAAAATTGCTTATGGAAATACCCGCGCCGACTTTACAGCTATTCCAGGTGGTGTTGTTCCCGGATTGATCTTGCTAAAACCCGACTATCTTGAGAATAAGGATGACTGGCCGTTTTTCTGGGGCGAAAACGAGTGTGTCATAGATGGTGGTGCCTGGTATGTTTTTCTGGCGAATGCAGTTAATGAGCTTCAGCAAGAGTTGAAATAACCTTAGAAAAGCGGAAAATGAAAATCAATAATTCTCTGATATTTGGTCTTTTACTGATGGGAATCAGCAGCTTGTCTGCTCAGAATCCCATTGTACGAAATCAATTTTCAGCCGACCCGACAGCAAGAGTTTTCAATGGGAAAGTATATGTTTTTCCATCGCACGATATTCCGGCTCCTGAAGGAAAAGGTTTGAAAAAAGACTGGTTCTGCATGGCCGATTACCATGTTTTTTCTTCTGGAAACCTGACTGACTGGACTGATCATGGTGTGATTTTAAGCCAGAACAAAGTCGCCTGGGTCGATTCAACCTCTTACAGCATGTGGGCACCCGATTGCATTGAACGTAACGGGAAATACTACTTCTATTTCCCAGCCAACAAAAATGTGGCTGATACCAAGGGGAGAAGGTGGTTTGGTGTTGGTGTTGCTATTGCCGATAAACCGGAAGGTCCATATATTCCACTGTCCCAGCCAATTAAAGGGGTAAATGGTATCGACCCGAATGTGTTTATTGATAAAGACGGACGGGCTTACTTATACTGGGCAATGGGAAATATCATGGTTGCCAAACTAAAAGACAACATGACCGAGCTGGCTTCGGAGCCGCAGATTATAGCGAATCTTCCTCAGAAAGGTTTGAAAGAAGGACCGTTTTTATTTGAACGCAATGGCATTTATTACCTGACGATTCCACATGTCGAAAACAAAATTGAACGGCTTGAATATGCCATTGGCAGTAACCCGATGGGACCGTTCAAAATGGCTGGCGTGGTAATGGACGAATCGCCTGTGAACTGTTGGACCAATCACCAATCGTTTGTGGAGTATAAAGGACAATGGTATTTGTTTTACCATCGCAACGACTATTCGCCAAAGTTTGATAAAAACCGTTCAATTTGCATCGATAGTCTGTTCTTCAATGCCGATGGTACGATCAGGAAAGTAATCCCTACATTGCGCGGCGTTGGGGTGAGTTCAGCAACAAGCAAAATTGAAATCGACCGATATAGCAGCAAAAGTGAAACCGGTTCATCAATTGCTTTGCTGGATTCAGTGAATACGTTTAAAGGCTGGAAGACCATACTCAGCAGCCCCAATGCCTGGGTTCAGTACAATGCAGTTAATTTTGGAGAACATAAACTTAAAACGGTTCAGTTAAGGGCTTTATCAGAGAAAGGTAGTACACTGGAAATTCGATTGGATAAAGCCGATGGCCCGGTGGTGGCTAAAGTTAAGGTTCCTAAAAGTGCAAACTGGAATACTGTTGAGACAAAATTATCCAAATTTCAATCTGGAATTCATAATCTTATTGTTATACTGAAAGATTCACCGCTTGAAATTGATTGGGTTCAGTTGCAGTAGTTTATTCCAATAATAGATTAGCAACCGGAAAGTCTTGGTATTCAATAAATTTGATCGCTGCCTTGACGATTTCCAAGATTTCTTAAGAGCCAATACTTTTAGGCGAAACTCACACAAACCGAACTGTTCAACAAGAGGGCTGTGAGTGTTCCCGCAACTGAATAGGGTTCTGGAACAAAAGATAAGCGGAAGTTTCATCGATTTTGACGAAACTTCCGCTTATCTTTTTTAGTCTCGATTTTCTCACTGCAATGAATTTGATAACTTTCTCTATTCTACAAGCATTGGGAATATTATGAAATGCAGATTCTGTTCTAGTTTAAAAAACGATATATTTGCGGATTACTTCTACTGCTTTGGAAAATGTGACAACAAATAACGAACTCATACTTCAGCTTAAGAGTGGTGATATGGTTGCTTTCAATACTATTTATGACAAGTATTGTTATAAGTTGCATGAATTTGTATTGATGTATTTAAAGCAGGAAGAAGATGCTGAGGAAATTGTACAGGAAGTATTTGTGAAGATTTGGGAATCGAGAAGTAAAATTGACATTTATTTATCTTTTGAAGCTTTTTTATTTACCATTGCATATAATGCTACTATCAGCTTGTTACGTAAAAGAGTTAATGAAAACAAATCGAGGGAATATTTAAAATCGTTACAACAAATTGACTCTGCTGAACAAGTGATCGATTTAATTCATTATAATGAATTAAATCAAAAAGTGCAGTCCCTATTAAATCAGTTAACTCAACGTCAGAAAGAGATTTTCATTTTAAGCCGCGAGGAGGGTTTATCACATAAGGAAATTGCCAATAAATTAAATATCTCTGAAAGTACAGTCAACAATCACTTGGTTACCACTTTAAAATATTTAAAATCGAACATTGACAATAGTTTGATAGTCAATGTGTTATTTCTTTATTTGTTTTTTTCTTAAAAAAAACAAACTTTTTCTTAGTTATCTTTTTTTTGCTGTGCGTAATATAGTTGATTTTGATCTAAAACGAAGTATTACGTATAAACCTGCTTGGTCATTGAGATTTGTTTGATACCAACTCTTATCCAATTGGATTATTTTTTATTGAGGTATGAAAAAAGAATTACTTGAAAAATATTTAAAGAATAATTGTACCTATGAGGAGTTTGAAGAACTTGTGGGTTGGGTTAATACAGATGCACAGGATAATGAATCGAAAAACTGGGGATACGAACAATGGGAGATGCTTGAACTGGATCAGAAAAAAAAGGATGAGAAAAAATTTAAAACACTGCTCTTTAAAATCCATTATGAAATAAACCTCAAACATAGGAAAGATCAGGATCGTAAAATTATAGGTCTTTCTAGGTTTGTGAACTGGTTAAGCCGTGCCGCAGCAATCTTGTTTGTACCTTTATTCGGTGTTGTGCTTTATTTACTTGCCAGCAACAATTTCCAAACAGGTAAGTATGCTAATTTTCCTTCAACCGACTCTCTTGAAGTTATAGCTCCTCCGGGATCTAAAACTGTGGTTCTCCTCTCAGATGGCTCCGAAGTTCAGTTAAATTATGGTAGCAAAATTAAATACCCCCACTTTTTTTCCGACAACCAGCGGGAGGTAAGACTTAGCGGGGAAGGCTTTTTTAAAGTTGCCCATAATCCTAAAAAACCATTTGTAGTGAAAGCAGGTCCCCTGAATGTCAAGGCGATTGGAACTACTTTCAATGTATTAGCTTATGCAGATAATGGTGTTATCGAAACAACGCTTGTTTCAGGGAAAGTGATTCTGGAAAAAGTTAAAAAAGATGGGGAGATTATTAATATCGGGACGATGAAACCCGGCCTGCATGTAAACTATGATTTGCAATCAGGTTCTGTTACCCGGACTGAAGGTTCTGTCGAAAAGTATATCTCATGGACCGAAGGGAAACTCATTTTCGAAGACACCCCCATTTCCCAGGTTACTGATAGGTTAGGCCGAATATTTAATGTCGATTTCGAAGTCAAAGATGAAGTCAAAGATTACATATATACGGTTACTTTTTCAAACGAGCAACTTTATCAGATTCTCGACCTGATGACTATTGTTACTCCAATTAGTTACAAAATACTTCCACGCCAAAAATTACCGGATGGAACCTTCTTAAAACAAAAAATAATAATACAAAAACGACAATAATACTAAACTTAACTATAAATGACGTGCCTATGATATAAAACTAAAAAACAACAGGGAAGTGCGACAACACTCCCCTGATGAGATTAATAACAACCCTGTCTGAAACTCAGGGAAATTAAAAACTTTACAAAACAAAATTATGAAAAAAATTATGGAATTATCCTGGGATGAGAAATTTCCAGGGTTAAAAAAATTATTTAGGATTATGAAACTAACAACCCTTTTAGTTTTGATTTCCATGGTGAGTGTTTTTGCTAACAAAACCTATTCGCAGTCAAAAATGCTCAATCTCAATATGGAAAAAGTGACCGTTCGCGAAGTATTATCAGAGATAGAGGATCAAAGCGAATTTCATTTTATGTATAGCGGTAAAGTCATTGATGTAAATAGGTTGGTTTCCATTAAGGTTCAGGACGTTAATATTGACGAAGCCTTAAAATCTCTTTTTGCAGATACAAAGGTTGATTATAAAATAAAAGACAGACTTATTTTACTGACCATACCTGAGTCTGACTCTTCTGCTCCTTCTCAGCAACAAAAAAGTGTTACAGGCCGTGTAACCGATGCCTCTGGTATTGCATTGCCTGGAGTAACCGTGGCTATTAAGGGCCAGACAAAGGGGACTATTACTGATGGCGATGGAACGTTTACCCTTGTCAATGTTCCTGCCAATAGTACTCTTTCATTCTCTTTCGTGGGCATGAAAACTCAGGAAATTGCCATTTCTGGCAAATCAGATATCAATGTTATCTTGATAGAAGAGACCACTGCGATTGAAGAAGTAGTTGCCGTAGGATATGGATCTGTAAAAAAAAGTGACTTAACGGGTTCTGTTGCTTCAGTTTCCTCTAAAACTTTTTTGGATCAGCCAACCAGTTCTGTTAACTCTGTGCTTACCGGACGAGCTCCTGGTGTAACAGTACGCAGGATGAACGGAGCGCCTGGCGAAGGATCGACAATCCGCATCAGGGGGGCTAATTCGCTTTATGGAGGAAACGACCCGTTGATTGTTGTCGATGGGAACTATGGTAGTATGCCTGATGCAAACGACATCGAATCCATTGAGATTCTTAAGGATGCTTCGGCAACGGCCATTTATGGTTCTCGCGGGGCAAATGGGGTTATCCTGGTGAAAACAAAGCGCGGGAAAGAAGGCAAACCTACTATTCATTTATATTCAAATGTCTCGGTTAACAATACTCATCTTGCTTACGATTTGATGGATGCTTACGAATTTGCTGAGTTCAATAACCGCGTTGGTACATATTCTTTTACTGATGCTGAACTTGCTCAATATAAAGCAAACGGTGGAACCGACTGGCAAAAAGAAATTATGCAGACAGGTTTTTCACAAAACTACAAAGTTACACTATCGGGAGGCTTGAAGAATGTGAAATATTATATATCACCAAGTTACAATAAGTCGACGGGTACCATTAAAAATACCGAAGCCGATGGGTACGGAATATCGACGAAGGTGGACATGGATTTGAGCGACAAAATATCCATTCAAATTGAAACAAATTTAGGGCATTCCAGCAACCTGAATTCAAGCTTGGCAACAGGGGGAAGCAAAACATCGATTCCTCTGATGGCCGCTATGGTATGGGCGCCTACCGAACCTGTATATGATGCTGACGGTGGATACAACCGGCTTGGAATAGGTACTGGCGCTATTATTAACCCTCTTTTGATGACCACGTTGGAAGATACAAATTATTCGAATAACGGAAGCAGTATCGGAAACCTGAAAGTAAATATCATCAATGGTCTGGTTTTAGACGCTAAAGGTTCTGTTTCTTTTGGGACAGGAGGGAACAGAAGCTTTGAAAGCGCAGAATATACTGGTGTGAATTCGACTGCATCGCAAAATTCTTATGAAAGCAAATCGTGGCTGGTAAACGCATTTCTTACTTATACCAAAACACTTGCAGGATTACATAACGTCTCGTTGATGGGTGGTTTTGAAGAAACACAAGGTACATACAGAGACTTAAGTGGTTCGGCAAATGCCCTTCCTCTCGAATCGGTAGGTTGGGATAACCTGGGTTTGGCTGCTCCTAATGTTAGTGCCGGTTCAAGTTATAACAACAGTGCAATGCGCTCTTATTTTGGGCGTTTGAATTACAATTATGCATCACGCTATTTCCTGACGGTTAATTATCGTGCTGACGGTTCTTCGAAGTTTAAAGGCAGTAACCAATGGGGTTATTTCCCGTCGTTTTCGCTTGCCTGGAAACTATCAGAAGAAGCGTTTATGAAAAACCAGGATATTTTCCAAAATGTAAAGTTACGTGGTGGTTGGGGTACCATTGGTAACCAGGCTATTAATAGCTATGCAACATACACTACACTGGGTAGCCGCGGCTTTTCATGGGGTACTTCTACAAAGTATTCTGGATATTTTGCACGGGTTGGCGGCAATGCTAACCTGAAATGGGAATCGACAAAACAGATGAATTTAGGGCTTGACCTGACAACTCTTAACAATCGTTTGAATATTGCATTAGATTATTATAATAAAAAGACGGTTGATTTATTGGCTCCAGTTTCAGTTGCGGCATATAATGGTGGCGACTCAGAGTATGGTAATTCAACCGTAATATCCAACGTGGGTTCGGTACGAAACAAAGGGTTTGAGTTTAATATTAACTATAATATTATTCATGCCAAAAACTTTTCGTATGACATTAACCTCAATGGCGCCATAAATAAAAATGAAGTGCTTAGTCTTGGCGAAAGTTCAATCATATATGGTAAAACGTATGCTGCCGGACTTACTTCGGTTAGTCCGTTTGTGCTATTGCCCGGCGAACCGATTGGTTCAATTTATGGACTGAAATACCTGGGTATTTGGCAGGAAAGTGAAGCAACCGAAGCCGCTAAGTTTGGGCAGGTACCAGGCGATTATAAATACGAAGACCTGAATGGTAATCATAGTTATGATTCTGAAGATAAACAGGTTATAGGGCATACCAATCCAGATTTTACATGGGGCTTTAACAACCATTTGTCGTACAGAAATTTTGATTTAAATATATTGATCGAAGGTGTACATGGCCGTGATGTAATGAACTGGTCATACATGGTTGGTGCAGAACGGGGCACTGTCGCAACATTTTATACGCTTAAAGCAGCACGGAACCGATGGACATCGGAAAATCCTGATGCAGAGTTTGCAAGGGTTGGCAATACCAACAACATGCAACCTCTTTCTTCGCAGTATATGCAAAATGGCGACTATGTGAAATTACGCAACATCAGCCTTTCTTACCGAATACCGAAAAATGTGATTCCGTTCGCAAGTTTAAAACTCTCTGTAAGTGCCCAGAATATACTGACAATTACCAAGTATAAAGGTAATGATCCCGAAATCAGTTCTTCTACAGGTGACGACATCAATGCCGGTATGGATTGGTTCGCCTATCCAAACCCTAAGAGTTTCTCCTTTGGTATATCATTAGAATATTAATCGCCTCTAAAGTAAATCAATCATGAAAAATAAAATATTAATCATTTTTTCTGTAATTCTTGTTCTTTTGGTTTCCTGCGAATCGAATAGTAAATTTTTAGAGGAAGATCCCAAAGGACAATTGTTTCCTGATAATTTTCTGAATAACGAGTCGGAATTGCAACTGATGAACAATTCCTTGTATTTTATTTGGACTAAAGCGATGGACCGTCCGTATCAAAGCATGGAACTTAAATATTCAAGCGCTGACGATGTTCTGGGGACATCCTATACCCGTGAATATTATTCTGAAGTCAACATGGGTGTTCCCAGCGATTTGGATAGCGACATTCAACTTGGATGGGAACGTGCCTACAATTGCATCAACCAGGCCAACTCAATTATCAATAACTATCACAATGCTGATGGCAATGTTGCAGAAGCAACGCTTAATTCGTATGCTGCCCAGGCATACTTCATTCGTGCATATACCTATTTCTGGTTAGTCAGGTTTTTTAATAATATTCCGTTAATTACAACTGCTTTTCAGCCCGACAAAAGTGTTACTTTATCCAAATCAGCTGATGTTTATAAACTTATTGTTTCCGACCTTCAGTTTGCTGAACAATGGCTTCCGGTTACATGGACAACAAGTTATATGAAAACCGGGGGGGCTGTGACAAAAGGAGCTGCCAAATCTGTTCTTGCCAAAGTATATTTGCAAATGGCCGGGTTCCCGTTTAACGGGGGAACTGAATATTACGGGAAAGCCCGCGATAAAGCCAAAGAAGTGATAGATAATGCATCAACGTATGGTTATGCTCTTCGTAATCATTTCTATGAAATATGGGATTCTCAATGGCAGGCATACAATACAACTCCTGATGAAGCTATTCTATGGATAGCTCATTCCTACACTGTGGATCCGGATTATACGGTTAGGTCACCTATGCCTTCTCGTCCGCGGGAATTAAGCGGATGGGAACTGATGGTTGCCGAAAATGGATTCTTTAACCGTTTTCCTAAAGGCGAACGTAAGGATTTTACCTTTGTTACCGATTTTTATGTCAATGGAGGTGCCCATTATACCTACAATCAGTTAAGTTGTAAGCACCCTACTTATCGCAAATGGTGGGCTGATAATTTATCTACTGACTGGAGCTGGGAAAATAGAAGTAGTAACCTCTGGTCGAAAAATATGGAAACTTCAGCTACCTGGTACGACTCCCGTGCAATTGTAATGATGCGGTATTCTGACATACTTCTTACTTATGCTGAAGCTCAGGCGCGTGCCGATGGTACTCCAAATACGCTTGCATATCAATGCCTCAACGATGTTCGTAACCGCGCCTACAAAGGGGCCGGTACTACTGAAGCTTCGGTAAGTGGACTTGGCGCCAACGATTTTATTGATACTGTTGTTTGGGAACGGGCTTATGAATTTGCCGGGTTCGAATATTCAGCACGTTGGTTCGACCTTCAACGGCTTCAACTGGTTGAAAAGGCCAATACCGATTGGCGTGATGAACCAGACACAAATTATAAACTTCAAAAAGTTTATACTAAAGCTGATTATTTCCTTTCTATACCTAGTAAGGAAGTAGAAGCAAATCCGAATTTGGCCAATAATAATTCCGAATTTCAATAATAGATACATTAAAGACTGATGGGATGACCCCGGAGAAAAGAGGCGTGGGAAGTTACTTCCGCCACGCCCTTTTTTCTTCAGGTAAAATCTTTGTGCGTTTATTAAGTGCAATAAATCAATTATTTATGTGTATTTTAGGCTGTTTGTGCCCGTTTTAGTTGAGGTATAATTGGATATGAAAAATACGATTAAAGGTATTATCCTGGGTTTGATAATTACCGTGCACATTGGATGCACAACAGATAACCAATCAAGAAAATATTACATTTCTCCCAATGGGAATGATGCAAACTCAGGATTAACAAAACGTACAGCATGGAAAACCCTGGAGCGGGTCAATCGTGAAACTTTTCAGCCTGGTGATGCTATCCTTTTTGAATCGGGTGGTATCTGGACTGGCAATTTGCGCCCGTTAGGTTCCGGGGTGCGGGAAAATAGAATCACGATCAACAAATATGGAAGAGGAAACAGGCCGGTGATTAACATCGGAGAAAATACCGGAACGGGAATTACACTTGTCGGACAGTCGTGGTGGAAAATAGAAGAGATCGAAATCACCAGCGGTGCACCGCCTAAATTGGGTATCAGGCGACAAGGGATTGTAGCTAAGACAGAAAGGGGAGATTCAATTGCGGGCATTACTATCAGGAATTGTTACATTCATGATCTGTGGGGACAGGTTGGCGGTGCAGGGATAAGCACGATGATCGAGATAAGCAGAGCTGCAAATGATATACTTATTGAGAACAATACGATAAAACGTTGTGATAAAGTTGGCATTCAGGTAACAGGAAAAAGGAATATCGTAGTGCGTGGAAACTATCTGGAAAACCTTGGTGGTGATGCGATTATTGTACATGAGGCTTATCGTGGGCTGATAGAGCATAACATTGCCGATCAGACCTGTCTTCGAACTGGCGATCCTTACCTAAATACAGGAGAAGAAAGTCGTTATAAATGGTGGCCCCATACTGCGGCAATATGGATGTCGCACTCCAAGGAATCAATCATGCAATTCAATGAAGTGTATCATACAGGCAGACAGCCTGCCAATGGCGATGGGTTAGCCTATGATTTCGACTTTGGTTGTGAAAATAATATACTCCAATACAATTATAGCCGGGATAATGCTGGTTTTCTGTTGGTAATGGATAATACCAGTAACAATATTGCCAGGTATAATATAAGTGAAAACGATGTCAAATTTACACCAACGCAGTTGGTTACCATGTTTTGTGATACCACAGAACAAAATATGATCCACAACAATATTTTTTATGTCGATCGTGGGACATCTGATATTACTTATTACTATGGAGATGAGTACGGTCCCGGGAAAGGAAAGGGGAAGAAAGATAAAGGGAAACTTGGTGCTCACTTTCGGAACAATATTTTCTACGCCACAGGCCAGGGGCGGTTCAGGACTGTATATGCTCTGGGCGATTCATTGAATAGTGCCGAATTCAGAAAATTTGAAGATTTTCACAAACTTTCTTCTCCCAAATACGGTACCCGGTTTTTCAATAACCTCTATTTTGGGCCGTGGATGAATGGATTGCCTGATGATCCTAAAAAAAATCTTGGTGATCCTTTGTTCGTTTCACCTGGAAGTGGCCGGTACGGGCTTTCGTCGCTGGATGGTTATAAACTGAAATCCGGCTCACCATGCTTTAATCAAGCTGTGTTTATTGAAGCAGAAAATAATACACACGATTTTTATGGAAATCCGGTTGTGAAAAGCCCAACCAATATTGGCGTGTATGAACGTTTCTAAGTCGGGCAATACGATTGGATTTGACAATAATGGCAGAAAAGAGTTGAATAAGCTTCGCCAGATTGACCGGTATATGAATGAAGCAGATAAGGTACTCAATGGGATTAATAAAATATTGATCATGATTGGAACAAACGATTGTAAAGCTGTTTTTAGCGATAGTCTGAAGCTTGTTCCGGGAAATATGAAGTCTTTATTGGAAAAGATAAAGGCTCATTCGGTATATCACAAATATCATCCTGAGATATTTGTGATTTCACCGCCTCCTTAAGCAACCGACAATAAGTTAATTGAGAAATACAAGGTTGGTTATCAGTTAATTGCATGGTTGAATTCTCAGTTTAAAAAAGTGGCAGAGTTGGAGGGGTGTCATTTTATTGATACATATTCAAAACTTATCCCAGTTTGGGGTGAATGTTTCGGCAGATGGAATCCATTTGACAGCACTGGTTAAAGATTATTGCTGAAATACTTAGAACTGAATCATGGCTGCATTAGTAAAATTAAACCTGATAAACACATAAATTATAAAATAACAGATGAAACGAAAACTTATTCATTACACATTCATCATATCGCTATTCACATTAGCTTTTTTATTCATAACTTCCTGTCGACAGGATAAACAATATCCCAAAGGAATAGAACATGTCGTTGTGATTGGAATAGATGCCATGAGCGTTCAAGGTTTACTGGAGGCAGCAACACCATGTATGGACAGTTTGATACGCGAAGGAGCCTGTAATTATAAAGTAAGGTGCGTCCTTCCAACAGTAAGCAAACCAAATTGGAATGCCATGTTGTGCGGTGCCGGCCCAGAGGCCACTGGGGTAATTGACAACTCGTGGAACAGAAGTTTCGACGAATTTCCGCCTGTTGCCATGTCCGAACATAAAAATTTCCCCAATATTTTTAGTGTCATTCGCCAGCAAAAGCCAAAGGCCGAAACCGGCTGCATCTCGCAATGGAGCGGCTTTAAAGATATGCTCGAAACAGAGCTGATCAACCGGTTTGAAACATATCCTACTCACCTGGAAACTGCACAGAAAACGGCAGCCTATATTCTGGATAAAAAGCCTGACTTTGTATTTATCCAGCTGGATGAAGTTGACGATGCCGGGCATTCAAAAGGACACATGTCGGCTGAATACATCGAGACGATCCACGAAATCGACAATGATGTCCGTATCATTGTGAATGCGGTAAAAAAAGCCGGCATTAGCGATAATACCATGATTATGGTTGTAGCCGATCATGGCGGAATCTTTTTTCGGCATGGCAAAAACACGTACGAGGAACTAACCACACCGATCATCTATTCAGGAAAAGGAATAAAAAAAGGGTACCAGATAAAACAGCAAATCTATAAATATGATGTTGCTGCCGATGTAGCTTTTGCACTGGGATTAAAAATACCCCAGCAGTGGTTGGGGCGACCAGTAAAAGCTGCTTATCAGGACTTTATCGAGCCTGAAAACATCTACGCTGGAACTGAAATTTTACCGCCTCCTGTTTTTCTTTCAAAAAAAGCAAAAACCGTTTATGGCGGTCTTTTTGTCGATACGGTTGCTGTTGTAAAAATCAAAAGCCCCCTGGGAGTTGAAGGTGAGATCAGGTACACCACCGATGGGACTGTGCCCACAAGGGAGTCTGCTTTGTATGCCCAACCGTTTACGCTCGAAAAATCGGCAATAGTGCAGGCCAGAATATTCGGCAAGAATGCCGAAAGCCCCATGGTACCGGCTCAGTATAGGGTGGTGTACAGCCAAAAAGGAAATGGCGTAAATTATTCATTTTTCAATCTCCCCGGAACCAAAGAAATGCCCTTGCTGGAGTCCAACGCATCAGTTGGCAAAGGATTGTGTTACGAGATTGGGCTGAACACGCCTGACATCAACAGGCTAAAACAGCAATACAAAACCGACTTTGGAATGTGTTTTACCGGTTGGTTGAAAATTGATTTCGAGGCCAATTATACCTTCCGTATATGGGCTGACGGCGGATACCGGCTGCTTATCAACTCCACGCTCGTGACCGAAAATAATATTCTGAGCGGCTCAAACAGTGAAGGAACTATCCGGCTTGCCAAAGGGTCATATCCATTTAAGATTGAATATTTTACCCACGACAAGAGTGGCTCTCTTGATGTGTATTACGAAGCCCCGGAAATGCCGGTCAGGTTCGTACCAGGCGATAAACTGTTTAGAGATTTGAAATTCACGAAGTCAGAATAGGAAATAAATACATAATAAAATGGAACGCATTACTCATTTTAGCAGCATTCTTTTATTTGTAGCCTTATTTTTAGGAAACACATATTGTTCATGGGCCGGTCGTGATATACAAACAGAGCATATTGACCGCGGACTGATTGCCCTTGTCCGCAGTGATACATCGGTGTATATCGGATGGAGGCTGCTTGCCGACGATCCGAAGGATATAGCATTTAATATATACCGAAAAACGATCGGTGCAGTCGCACCAAATGATTATACCAAGATAAACAAATATCCCATTGTAAACTCCACCAATTATATTGACAAAGGAACCGACTACCATGGGCCAGTTGGGAGAATAGCCAAAATACATGAAGCGCAACTATATAAGATTACGAAAATTGTAAACGGGAAGGAAGAAGATATTCCAGGGGGAGAGACGTATGTGTTTCTTTGCAGTGGCGACCGAAACTGGCGTTCAATCCTGCTCGAGAACCCTAACCTGGGAGTTGAAAAAATTGCCATTGCCGATTTGGATGGTGATGGAGAATATGATTTTGTGGTGCGGCGGAGTGGCATGGTTCATGTTGACCCCGGAACCTGCGAAGATTGCTGGCAACGGAGCCGCGATACCTATAAGATAGAAGCATATAGTTCAAAAGGCAAGTTTATGTGGCGCTACGACATGGGTTGGGCCATCGAAACCGGTACGTGGCTGGCGCCTTTTGTCGTTTATGACCTCGACGGTGACGGAAAAGCGGAAGTTTATACAAAAGCTGGAGAGGCTGATCCACGCCAACCTGACGGAAGGGTAATTTCGGGTCCGGAGTATTTAGTCAAAATTGACGGACAAACAGGTAAGGTGGTCCAAAAACGCGACTGGTTGCCGCGAAATATTGAAATAGCCAGAAGCTATGATTGGACAAGCCGCAATTTTCTTGGTATTGCTTACCTGGATGGAAAGAAACCCAGTCTGATCATGCAACGCGGTACGTATGGTTTTATCAAGCTGGAAGCAATGGATAAAAACCTGAAAACCGAATGGTATTGGGAAAGCTCAGGGAAAGACGGAAAATACTGGGGACAAGGAGGACATCGAATGGTTATTGCCGATATTGATGAAGACGGTAAAGACGAAATTCTGCCGGGTACTTTTGCATTGGACCACGATGGAAAATCCATGTGGGGTGTTGGATTAAATCATAACGACTGTGCGGTTGTTGCTGATATTGATCCTGACCGTCCGGGTTTGGAAGTGTTTTTTAATATTGAAACCGGAGCCAATAAAAACGGCGTTTGCCTGGCAGATGCCGCCACCGGCGAAATAGTATGGGGATACAACAAGCCAACAGTTCATGTGCACAGTGGTGCAACAGTCGGCGATTATGATCCGGAGTATCCGGGGATGGAGTGTTATGCCCGGCCGGATAGAGGAGATAACCGCTCGTTCTTTTATACAAGCAAAGGTGAGCGCCTTTCTGACCAGGTGAAGATGGATGATGCGGTCCCATTATGGTGGGATGCCGATGAAACGAAAGAATTGCTACGAAATGGCTACATCTATAAATTTAAGGGCGACACATTGGGCAGAAATTATCCGGGTAGCTTAATTGCCGATCTTTATGGCGATTGGCGTGAAGAAATTATTGCGACTCTACCCGGAGAAATACGGATTTATTCTACGACCATTCCAGCAACTACAAGAAAAGTATGCCTGATGCAAAATCATGAGTACCGTATGGATGTTGCATCTTTCTCGGTTGGTTATCCTGTTTACCCACAATTGGGATTGGTGGAAAATGCCAGGAGAAAATTTAGTTTGGCCGAACCGCAGAGTGATAAAAAATGGGGCGACAACTTGATGGAATATGCAGTTAAAACATTCCCGGCTGAGAACTATGTTTGGGATTGGCCTCAGGCAACGCTCTTACGATCAATTGCCGACCGGTATGAAAACGACATTAATAAAGAAACTATGCTTTCCTATATCAGTAAAGCCATGAATGTAAATATGGATAAAGCCAGCGGAATACACCCGAATGTAATTGCTTCAGGCTTCGGAATGGCGTTTTTAGCCCGGGTAACAGGAGAAAAAAAATACAAGGGAAAAGCCTTTGAACTTTACCATCAGTACCTTCAAATCCCCAAATCATCGAACGGGGGAATTTCCCACAGGGACAATGTTGTAGAGCTTTGGGATGATACGGTTTACATGATCAGCCTTTTCCTGACCGAAATGTACCGTTTGACAGACGATGAACAGTATTTGAAAGAATTGGCCTTCCAATTGATGGCTCATGCCGAAAAGCTTGAGAATACGAATACTGGTTTGTGGTATCATGGTTGGGATAATGACACCATCGCTTTTGACGATAAATGTTGTATGCCTGGGTGGGCTGATAATCCCAACAGACGAAGCAACGAGTTTTGGGGGCGTGGTAACGGATGGGTCGCAATGACTTTAGCCAATACCTTACACATAATGCCTGACCATATAAAAGAAAAGGCTCAGCTTCAATCAAAGTTCATTAAGATGATGGAAACATTGTCTAAACTTCAGGATGAAAAAACAGGACATTGGTATCAATTGCCTGCCTATCCGGGAGAAGCAGGAAATTTTATTGAAAGCTCATGTACAGTTATGTTTGCTTATGCCATGAGTGTTGGTGTAGCTGATAAAATACTGGAAAGCAGCAAATATATGCCTTTGTTAAAAAATGCTTTCCGCGGAATTGAAAAGTATAGTCTGAAACCGGTTGATGGATTGCAGATGATCACGAATGTATGTTACGGTACGTGCATTGGCGACAAAGCCTATTACTATGGCCGGAAAGTAGTTGACGGAACCGCATTTACGCTGGGATCTGCTATTATGTTTTTTGATCAATACAAGAAATTAACAAAGAAATCAATTAATTAACGAGATATGAATAGGATCAAGTTTCTTGTAATTCTGTGCTTTATACTTTTTTCTCCTGAAATATTCAGTCAGTCTGTAAAGGAATTGTCTCAGGTCAGGATCGACAGTATGAATAGCAAAATATTGCATGTCACCCGGAAATATTCGGTTTACCTTCCTAAAAGCTATTCGGTTGATCCTAAGAAAAAGTATCCTGTACTTTACCTGTTACATGGATTTAACGACGATTACGACGGCTGGCTCGATAGTGGTAAACTTCAATTTATTGCTAACGAAGTCATCGGTTCGGGTAAAGCAACCGAGATGGTTGTTGTTGTTCCCGATGCCGGTACACTGAAAGATGGTTATTTCAACGTCGAAGGATGGCCTTACGAAACCTACTTCTTCGATGAATTCATATCCTTCATCGAAAGAACTTATCGGATTTTGGGAGATAAATCGCACAGGGCAATTGCCGGGTATTCGATGGGCGGTGGAGGGGCTACGGCTTATGCCCAAAAGCATCCCGAACTGTTTTCGTCGGTTTATGCCATGAGCGCTCTGATGACTTTGCCCAGGCAAGACCGTGCGCCAAAGATGGATGCCCGGATGTCTGGGTTGGGAAAGTCGGTATTGGCTAACGATTGCATTGTGTTTGTTGCCTTTACCGATGAGGTTACCCTGGAAAAATTAAGGACTGTCCGCTGGTTTGTTGATTGTGGCGATGATGACTTTTTGCTGGATGCAAACATTCGTTTTTACCAGGAAATGCAACGGGCAAAAGTTCCCTGCGAGTTGCGTGTGCGCGATGGCAGTCATAATTGGGAATACTGGAAATCGGCATTATATATGGCGTTGACTTTCGTTTCGGAGGGTTTTGGAAAATAATGCAGAGTTCTATAAAATCATTTTAAAATGAAAGTGAAAATACCAGTTATCCTGATTGTCATATTTTTTTGTATTCTTAGCTTTTACCCGACGGTTCCTGCAATAGCAGTAGATCCGGTTTCTTTCAAAACATCCGATAGCCTTTTACAAAAGCTATATAATAGCGCTGTTGAAAAAGCGAAGTGGAATATCGCCCAATTTGGGAAATACAAAGTATTAGTAGAAGGAGCTGGCTATGATAACGTATGGTTGGAAACACAGCCTATGGGCGGATACATGTACGGGAAAAGAGACTTGGAGATTGCCAAAAATAACATTGAGATATTCATTGATTATCAGCGCGAAGATGGTCGTTTCCCCGGTATGGTAACCAACGAGAATAATACACTGAAGGGCCATTATGGATGGTTTCAGGGATTATTTCTGGCCGGCCCGGCTTTTGAAACGTATTTCCTGCTGAATAAAGACAGGGAGTTTATAACCAAAGTGTATCAATCGCTGCAAAAGTTTGATGAATATTTATGGAAGACTCGCGATTCGAATGGCAATGGCTGCCTGGAAATATGGTGTCTGGGTGATGCGGGCGAAGACGAATGTGTTCGCCTGGGTAAAATTCCGAATTGGTGGCCTTTTGATTATGCGCCAACATGGGAAAAAATTCAAGCCTTGCCCAAAGATATTAGGGACAAAGAAATAAATGGGATAAAATTCGAAAACATCAAAGAATACCTTCTGCCTGCTGAATCGATGGACATCATGTCCTATTCGTACACCTGTCGGGATGTTCTGTCGAAAATTTCAAGAGAAATCTGGAATGGAATGGAAAAGTATTGGAAGGAAAAGGCAGAAACGGTGAAGGATGCATTAAAAAGCCACCTTTGGGATGCGAAAAGCCATGCCTGCTATGACCGCGATAATTCAAATAAAAAGATTGATGTGTTGATTCACAACAACCTGCGCTGTATGTATTTTGGAAGTTTCGACCAACAAATGGCCGACGAATTTATCCGTTATCACCTGATGAACCGCGAAGAGTTCTGGACTCCCTTCCCGTTGCCATCCATTGCTGCCAACGAAAAATTGTTCCGCAACGAACCGGGCAACAACTGGAGCGGGCAACCTGAAGGACTGACGTATCAACGGTCAATAAGCGCACTCGAAAACTATGGCCATTATGCTGAATTAACTTTACTTGGAAGGAAATTTTTGAATAATATTGAAAAGTATAATCAATTCACACAACAGTACGATCCGTTTACTGGCATACCGAACAATTCTCCCGACGGTTACGGCCCATCTATACTTGCCTCGCTGGAGCTTGTTTCGCGCATGTATGGTATTCATTTCACCGAAGATAAAATCTGGTGGTCGTGCATCGATACGCCTGAAACGTATGAGTATTCTCAGGATTATTTGGGGTCGAATTACGAGATGGTAACTAACGGAAACGACGTGGATTGCTTTATAAATCGACAAAAAGTGTTTTCGTTCACCAAAGGCATCCGGGTGGTAACCGACCGAAAAGGCCAGTTGCTTGGAGTTGTTGGTATTGAAACAGAAAAGAAGCAGGCCAAAGTGGATTTTAATAATCAATCCATTTCGCTGGAAGTATCTCCCAATTTTTCTTTTGATGGGAAATTAAAAAAGAACAAGGTGGTTCCATATTATAAACCTTTTTAACAAACGATCGTGAAAACAGATGTTCCAATGTATACAGAAAGACAATCTAAATATATGTTTACAATGAGGACGAATCTTATAGTATTATCATTGCTTGCCTTTTTAGTTTTACAGGCGAACGGGCAAAGCAAATTTTCAGGCAAGAAGGCTATTGCTTTTCAGGATATTCAGGTTCAGGGGCTTTTGGAAAAGCGCCTTCAACTGTCGTACAAACGCCTTCATGACGACTATTTTCAGTGGAAGTCCATTTCAGAGGTCAACCGGGAATCGTTTCCCGGTGACGCGGTTGGCCGGTGCATCAACGGGTTAACATTACTGTCGCAGGCTTTACACCAACAGGCTCCTTCCAATTTGAAGGACATCATTGCCAATTACCATGAACTCGAAAACAGCGAAGGTTATTTCGGTACGCCGCTGCCGGCCTCCCGGGCCAACGAGGATGTGATGGCCGGCCACAACGGGCTTTTGTGTGGTTTGGCCGAGTATGTTCTCTGGACGCACGATGCAAAAGCCAAACAGCGGTTAAAATCGGTAGTTGATAGCCTGATTATTCCTGTTCGCGAAGCGATTAAGTTTTATCGTGTTGATTCGGAAGAAGGGAAAAAGATAAGCTGGGTTTTGTCGGGCGGCGATATCGGCCAGTTGTTCCTGGTGCTCGATGGCATGACTCGCGCATATACTGTTTATCCATGCACAGGGTTGAAAGCAACCATTGAGACGGCTATCGACAGGTACCGGAAATTAGACTTGGTGGTCATCAGCGCCCAAACACATGCCATGCTTTCGGCCACTACAGCTATTGCCCGTTGGTACGAAATACAGCGCCGCCCCGAAGATTTGGCCTTTGCCGAAAAGTTGTACAAACAATACCGCGATTTGGCCATGACCGAAACCTACGAAAATTTCAACTGGTTCAACAAACCGGAATGGACAGAAGCCTGCGCTGTAACCGACTCGTATATTCTGTCTGTAGTTTTGTGGCGTTTGACGGGAAAAGCTGATTACCTGGAAGATGCCCACCATATCCTTTTCAACGGGGTATTGGCTGGACAACTTCGAAACGGTGGTTTCGGCGTTTCGAAGTGCGTGTGCGATCAAACCGGCGTTTGTATTGTAAAGGAACACGATGAAGCTCCGTTTTGCTGCTCCATGCGTGGCGCCGAAGGTTTGTCGCGGGCCTTGCAGTATAGCTATTTTATTGAAGGAGATACCGTAGCTGTGCCATTTTATGAAACCAGTACCGCTACCCTCCGGCTACAAAATGGGAATTGCATAATCAAAGAAACTTCCGGCTATCCGTACGAAGGTCGTGTGAACTTCGAGGTTATTGAAAGTACTGTATCGGGAAAGACTACAATGCAGTTTTTCGCACCATCATGGATCGAACCGGGTAGTTTCACAATAAAGATAAACGGCAAAGCAATGAATTGTCAGTCAGGTAACTCTTTTGTTAAGCTGAACTTGAAATTAAGCAAGGGAACGACTGTTGAATTGTCATTCAAACAAAAACAGGGTGCCACAACCGCACTTCACCCCGACAAATCGCCCGGGGCAGTCAGGTATTTCAATGGACCGTTACTGTTATGTTCGGCAACCGAAACGGCAGACGAACCATTTGTCCCGGTTCTGGATTTGGCTGAAAAGGGCGGACAAGCGTTCATGTATTTCCCGAAGGTTAAACTTCAACCCAAAAATGAGACTTCTAATGGGCAAGATATTTCAGGTATTGAAAATGACTGCGTAATCTACCGGAGCAACCTTTCGGAAGAAAAGGTAACCAGCAGAATGCAAAAGCTGTTTGCTGATTTAAAATACGACCGCAATTCGGTGATATTTTGTTATTTGTGGGATACGCCTCAGGAAGTAACGCAGCTCATCCTGCAATGGCCCGAAACAGAAGAAATGCCTGGACCGGAAAATGTAGTATTGGAATGGACCGAATCAGGAAGCAAATTGAGCAACTCTAGGCCTGGTATTATCGGCAATGGCAGGCAATGGGTTTATTCTCTCTATACGCCCGACAAAGCGAAGGCGATAAATAACTTGATATTGCGGCTAAAGGCAAAGGATGTCCCTCTCGGAAAGATTGGCGGCCCCGAAGTCTCGCTTATCAAAAAATAAGGAAGATAAAATAAGTTTTGATATACGACAATCTATTGTAACAGCAAATAATACCTAAACTCAATATTTAAAAAATCTGATAAATGAAAAGAAATAAGATTTTAACGATTCTTAGCATTAGTTTAATACTGGTATTCAATGTGTCGGGCAATGCCGCAAATAACGAAAAACCGGATTCAATATGCACCCACCAAATTATTCGGAATGCTAAGGGAAAACTTCTATCGTGGTACAAACCCGAAACAAATGGAGCTGGTTACGACCGGGTTGTGAAACTGGCTTCTGAGTTTATAAAAAATGTTCTGCCTGTTGACCCCAAAACCGGGTTAAAATTGTATTACCTGTTTTGCGAAATTGATGGCCCTGAAAGCGGAAAGAGTTCCTATTCAGGAAGAGGAGGCTCTAATAATCCGGCCTGTGTTTTTGCCGGGCTTACCGAAAGCCTGGCCGTTAAATACCGGATTTATTCAGGGGATGAATCATACTCAAAAATTATTAGAGAATGTCTCGATTACATGATACAACATGGCTCCGCTCCATCGGGATGGGCTTGGGAGAAATGCCCTTATTCGAGCGCAACCAACGAAGCTACGGAATATACCGGGTCGGCTGATTTTGGCAATGGAGGAGGTGACGGGAAGTATTTCCTTGAACCCGATAAGGTTGGCGAAATGGGGGTTGCTTACCTTCAGTTTTATGAGATAACTGAAGACCCGGCTTATCTGAAGGCTGCTCTAAATTGTGCCGATGCCCTGGCCAAGAACGTTCGGGAAGGCAGTTATACACAATCACCCTGGCCATTTAGGGTACATGCCAGAACTGGCGCTATTTCTGAAGAATACTGTTCGAACGTATTGCCTCCGGTTAAGCTGTTTGATGAGCTGGTCAGGATACAAAGCCAGGCACAATTAACTGAAGATGCTATTGCCAGGTATAAAAAAGCACGGGATAAAGCCTGGAAATGGTTGTTTTCGTGGCATGGGCCGATGAAAACTTTTGTTTGGAAAGCCTATTTTGAAGATGTGGAATATGATGCCATCAATGAGAACCGGGTACAGGTAACCCCGATGGAGGTAGCCCGATATTTAATTCAACATCCCGAATTCGATCAATATTACAAAGAGAACGTTACTGCGTTGATTCACTGGTGTAACGCCGTTTTCGGAACTCAGAACGCCTTGGGCTACAATGCGCAGTGCGAACAACTAAAATGTATGACTCCCATGGGAAGCCATACTGCCCGGTATGCTTCTGTTTGCGCGATGTGGTATGCTTTGGAAAAATCGGAATGGTATAAGACTGAGGCTTTTGAGAACTTTAACTGGGCTACATACTGTACAAGTAACTCTGGTTTTGTCTCTGTTGGACCCGAATGGATGGCTGCTTGGTTCTCTGATGGTTACAGCGATTACATTAAACATTTCTTAGATGGGCTGGCGGCTATTCCCGAATGGGCTCCTGCCGGCGAAAATCATTTATTAGGCACTACTGGTATCGTTCAGAAAATCACTTATAATACTAAGAAAATCACCTATCGTACTTTCCTTCCGTCGTCAACAGAGGTGTTACGGCTGGCAGGTCTTCCCAAACAAATAACCGTTGACGGAAAAGTGTTAAGGCACGTTGATGATTTAACAGGCGGAGAAGGTTGGAAATGGGAAAAAATGAAGGATGGTGGTATATTGCGGATAAACCACATTAACGGAAGAAATGTGGAGATCAGTAATCCTTAATATTTAAACAATATGAGAAAAGTTAAGAAGATAGTTTTATTAGGGTTATTCCTCATTCCTTTCGGAATAATTCAAACAAAAGCAGTAAATAATGAAAAGGGACAAGTAGCTTCTGTCGTTCCACAAAATTGTGATAATAAAATAAATAGAAAAACTATTGGTTTTGATGCATTAAGTATGCCAGGAGTTAAAGGAGATGGAATGACTGATGATACACAGGGACTTCAGAGCTTGTTGGATAGTGGAGCCGGAACTATATATCTACCAAAACCTTTAAAACATTATCTTATTAGTAAAACACTTAAGATTCATTCAGGCCAGACTTTGATAGTTGACCGTAATGCAATTATTAAATTAGCTGATCGTGCTTGTGTTCATATGATAACAAATACAGATCATATCAAAGGAGATTCCTTGATTACGATTACCGGTGGAATTTGGGATGGGAATAATATAACCCAAACTCAAGAGTATCACGAGACTCATAATGGGCAAGTACCTTATAATCCGGATCGCTATCTTGGTGTTCTGTTTCAATTTAATAATGTTTCTGATCTGCGTATTGCAGAATTAACATTGAAAGATCCGGAGACATTTGGGTTTCAGGGAGGAAATTTACTTCGGTTTACAATAGAGAATATAACTTTCGATTATAACCTGAAACGACTAAATATGGATGGAATTCATATTCATGGGAACTGCCATCAAGGACGTATTACTAACCTTAAAGGAACAACGAATGATGATTTGGTTGCACTTAATGCTGACGACGGCAGTATGTTTGAAATAAGCCGCGGCCCCATCACAGATATTCAAATTGATGGAATTTGGTCTGATAATGGATACAGGGCAGTTAGGTTACTTTCCTGCGGATCACCAATTAAAAGAATAAAGATTTCTAATATTTATGGTAATTATAACTATGAAGTGATTGGTTTTACTAATGCTCAAGTACATCCTGATTCTAAAAGTACATTTGAAGATATTTCAATCAATGGCATCTTTTGTTCAGGATCATCAAAAGCTGGCCGGCAAATTTGGATTGAATCACCAGCAACTATTTCTAACCTTACGATATACGATTATCATCGTACAGAAGATTTATTCCCATCAGATGGTATTTTTACTGAATCAGGCGTAAGTATCGATAACTTTTCTATAAGTAAGATAACTTTGGTAAACAGGAGCGGAAGACCGATTGTTTTCTTACATAATACTGGATTGATTGATAATCTGAACTTAATAGATGTCCTGCTAAAGGGAGAAGCTAAAAATGAAGTACAGTCAATAAAAAATTCAGGAAAGATTAATTTATTGAATAAGTCTAATATAATAAATAAAGTTTAATGAAAATTGGCTCACTTTATTTTTTGTTCTCATAGCTGCCATACATTTAGGATGTAATAATAATCTTAATCCAATTTAAAGTTATTCATAATCAACTATTTATATGGTTATAGAAAACCAATAAGCGGAATTTTATCGTTCACCCATTACATTAAACTTTATATCGAACTTACGTTTTTAGCTGGTGATGTGTTGAAATCCGTATTTATATATTATATTTGCTAAAACGTTTTAGCCAGTTTTGAAAAATCATAAAACCAAATAAAAATTAACTGTCAGACCAATTAAAATGAATGTAAATCAGTTTTCCTGTCTTTCCCGGTTAGTAGCATGCCTTGCTATCTTCGGTATGTTTGGGTGTTCTTCCGTGCAGCAGCAACCCAATTTAGCCCAGTTTGTCGATCCGTTTATCGGTACGGCTTATACCGGTCATACCTATCCGGCAGCAACAACCCCGTTTGGCATGGTGCAGGTGGGACCCGACAATGGCACCAGTGGCTGGGAGTTTTGTTCGGGCTACCACGATGGGTCGAAAACAATCATGGGTTTTTCGCATACCCACCTGAGTGGTACCGGTGCTTCCGATATGGGCGATATTTTACTGATACCCGTTGTTGGCGACGTTCCTTTTAATCCGGGCACCGAGGAGAATCCAGCATCCGGTTACCGGTCTTCCTTTTCGCACGATTCGGAGAAGGCCAGCCCAGGCTATTATCGGGTGAAACTTGATAAATACAATATCCTGGCTGAAATGACGGCAACCCCACGCGTTGGTTTTCATCATTACACCTACCCGGCCAGCGAGAAATCGGGTGTATTGATCGATCTCGGACACGGAATTGGCGACCGTACAACCGAAAGCTACCTGAAGGTGGTCGATCCTCAAACCGTTGTAGGAATGCGGCGGTCCGACGGTTTTGTTCGCGACCACCGGTATTACTTCTGTGCCCGTTTTTCGAAACCTTTTTCGCAAATCGTTTCCTATCAGGATAGTGTAATTGGAACGAACCAGCAGTGTTCCGGAAAAATCACGAAGATGCTGCTGCAATTTTCGACCAAAAACCAGGAAGTTGTTGAAGTAAAAGTAGGTTTGTCAACAGCCGGCGAGAAAGGGGCAATCAGCAACCTCGATACTGAAGTGCCGGGATGGGATTTTGCAGCAGTTCGAAAACAAACGGAGTTGCAATGGAACAGCTATTTGAACCGGATAGACGTAAAAGCGATGAACGACAGGCAACGGGTTTCGTTTTATACCTCGTTGTACCATGCCTTGCTTATGCCCAACCTGGTTACCGATGTTGATGGGAGTTATTCGGGCTGGGACCACCAGTTGCACAAAAGTACCACAGGCGATATGTACACCAATTTTTCGCTGTGGGACACCTACCGGGCTGAGCATCCGTTTTTGGCATTAATGTATCCGAAAGAAAACAGCCAGTTTGTACGTTCGATGCTGGAGCGGCATAAGCAAACCGGGCTGCTCGTAACCAACGAATACGGGATGTGCGAAACCTGGTGTATGATCGGAAATCATGCGATCCCGGTGATTGTCGATGCTTTTCTGAAGGGCGACAAAACCATTGACCCGGAACTGGCTTACCAGGCGATAAAACATGCTCAAACATCGGAGCACAACAAAGCCGACTGGTCGAACTACGATAAGTTGGGATATTTCCCCTACGACATTAGCAGCGAAGAATCTGTTTCCCGTACCATGGAGTCGGGTTACGATGATTATTGCGTGGCCCAAATGGCAAAAAAGTTAGGCAAAAATGAAGATTATGAGTTTTTTATGAAACGGTCGAAGTTTTACACGAATTTATTCGACCCCAAACATAAATTGGCCAGGCCGAAGGATTCCAAAGGAAACTGGAAATCTCCGTTTGATCCTTATGCCCTGATTAATAAGACAGGCAAAAGAGATTATACCGAAGGGAATGCCTGGCAATGGACCTGGCATGTACAACAGGATGTTCAGGGCTTAATTGATTTGTTCGGGAGCAAAGAAGCGTTTGTGCAAAAATTAGATTCTTTGTTCTTTGTTAATGTGGATTCACTTCCCGGCCATGTTGAAATTCCGGATGTTACCGGGCTGATTGGCGCTTATGCCCACGGAAACGAACCGAGCCATCACATCGCCTATTTGTATACTTGTGCCGGACGGCCTGAAAAAACAGCAAAAATTGTACGCGAAGTGTTCGATAAGTTCTATCTTTCGAAGCGCGATGGATTGTGCGGAAACGACGACTGCGGCCAGATGTCGGCCTGGTATATGTTTTCGGCGATGGGCTTTTACCCGGTCGATCCGGTTTCGGGCGAATACGTGTTTGGCGCGCCACAGGTACACGAGGTTATACTGCATCTGCCTAACGGAAAGACATTTACTATTAAAGCGAACAATTTGTCGGAGGCAAACAAGTATGTAAAATCGGTACGGCTAAATGGGTCTCCAATCGAGTATTCGTCGATTACCTACAAAACCATTGAAACCGGAGGAACCCTCGAATTTGACATGGGCGATAATGGAAAGTAATATTTTTTTGTTTGAAATTCATTGTTGTCCGGTAAAAATATGAGATTCTTTGCTTTCCCTCAGAATGACAGCTATTTGCAAGAATGCATAGGGAGTCAGGGTAGGTTTGCGGCTTCGCCGCAAACCTACCCTGACTCCCCATCACAACTCGTTGATTGTCATTTCGAACGAAGTGAGAAATCTTGACTTAATGAGCGTTGTGAAGATTTGACCGGACAACAATGTTTGAAATTCAAAATGTTAATAAGGTCTGAATTGTTGTTGTCACGATTTGTACTAAGGTTATATTTTGAAAAATATGGTTTCGAGACCTTATCTTTGCTTTTTAACCTACTATATAACAAAAATTCGACAGGCTATACTGTCGGCGCGATGCGCCTTTTTTTCGTCCGGTTGAATCCTTCTACCATACTATCGGTGCGATGCACCTAAACAGCCGCGTTAGCGGCGATAGTATGGTAGGATGAATGTTGCCCGTAAGCTGAAAAGCCGCGTAGCGGCGACAGTATTTTTTGCAGGTGCAGCACATCAGGTTATTCATTTTGATGTTCGGTTCAAAAACCGTGGAGGACTTAGTAGCATCCAAAGGCTCAAAAAAACGACCTTATTACCTTATTTTTTAGTATGTTGCGATAAATTTTATATTAAAATTGTGTTAATTTAATAATCGAGTAATGAAGAGAATACATTTAAGAACAGCTGCGCTCGTTTCCATTTTCTTTTGGGCATTGACCAATCTGCAAGCGGAAGAAAAAACAAATTATGCCGAAAAAGTGAATACAATGATCGGCACAAAAGGAAATGGATTAACCTCAGGATATTTGTATCCAGGGGCATCGTATCCGTTTGGTATGGTGCAGTTTACCCGTACTTATTTTTCGCCGGCGACGGGTTTTGGCATTAATCAGCTAAGCGGGGCTGGCTGTTCGAATGAAGGGAATTTCCCGACGCTCCCGATCAATGGCGAATTGACCGCTTCGCCCGACAGTATTCTTAACCTGAATATCGACATTTCAGGAGAGAAAGGAATTGCGGGTTACTACCGGGCTGATGTTCAGAAAAATATTCAGGCTGAATTTACGGTTACCGAAAGAACTGGAATGGCTCAATACACCTATGCCCCGGAGACAAAAAAAGGAACGGTGATTATTGGCGGTGGGGTGGCTGGTACGCCAATACATGTTGCTACAACCGTTATTACCGGGCTCAATACCTGCGAAGGGTTTTCGGAGGGTGGCGATTTTTGCGGTATCCCCGCTCCTTATAAAATTTATTTTGTGGCTGAATTTAAAGGGAAGGTACTTTCGTCGGGAACCTGGAAAAACAACCGGTTGAAACCCGAAACTACGCTGGCCGAGGGTAAAAATTCGGGTTTGTATTTTACTTTTGATGTTGCGAACGAAAAGGTAATTCAGTATAAAATAGGGATTTCGTATGTTTCAATCGAAAATGCACGGCAGAACCTAAATGCCGAAAATCAGGGATGGAACTTTACTGAAGTCAAAAATAAAGCCATTAACCGATGGAACGATTACCTCGGGAAAATAGAAGTTAAAAGTGAAAATGACGATCGTTTGACCCAGTTTTACACCCACTTGTACCGGGCATTGATTCATCCCAGCGTTTGCAGCGACGTAAACGGCGAGTACATGGGTGCCGATTATAAAATTCACAAGGCATTACGGAAACAATATACCAACTATAGCAATTGGGACACTTACCGTACGCAAGTCCAGCTGATGGCTATGCTCGATCCTGAAGTTGCCTCCGATGTAGTTGTTTCGTTGCAGAATTTTGCCGAACAATCGGGCGGAGGATTTCCGCGCTGGGTGCTTGCCAACATCGAAACCGGTGTCATGCAGGGAGATCCTACGACCATTTTGGTTGCAAATGCTTTTGCGTTTGGAGCCAGGGAATACAATCCTTGTCCAATTCTCGAAACGATGCGTCGGGGAGCCGAAATCCCCGGTACCAAATCACAGAATCAGCTCACCCGTCCGGCGCTGGATATGTTCCTCGAAAATGGGTTCTGTTATGCTTCCATGCAACTGGAATACACTTCAGCCGACTTTGCTATATCGCGCTTTGCAACAGATGCCTGCAACAACGATTCGATCGGTAAAATCTATTTAAAACGGGCTCAATCCTGGAAAAACCTCTATAATCCTGAAACCGGATGGTTGCAATCGCGGCGTAAGGAAGGCTTTATCCCCCTGAAATACGACTTCCGCGAATCGACGTACAACAATTATTTCTGGATGGTACCCTATAATATTCAGGGATTGATTAAGATAATAGGCGGGCCGGCAGAAGGTGCATCCAGGCTCGATATACTATTTCGCCGTTTGGATGCCGGTTACGACGACGACTGGTACGCCAGCGGGAATGAACCCAGCTTTGGAATTCCCTGGGCTTATAACTGGGTAGGGAAACCATACAAAACCCAACAAGTTGTTCGACGGATATTGACAGAGCAATATTCTGGCAAGCCAGATGGATTGCCTGGTAACGACGACTTAGGTTCGATGGGCTCGTGGTATGTTTTTGCGTCGGTAGGGCTTTATCCTGAAATTCCGGGAGTTGGAGGGTTTGCTGTCAACACGCCGATATTTAGTTCTGTAAAAATTCATTTAACGAAGGGAATGCTTACAATAAACGGAGGCTCGGAGAAAGATACTTATATCAAGTCGATGAAATTGAACGGGAAACCATACAACAAGACCTGGATCGACTGGTCGAAAATATCACAGGGCGGTACAATTGACTATACCGTATCCGATGTCCCCGAATTGAAATGGGGCGCAACCTATTCTCCGCCTTCGTTTGAATAAACTATGAATCAAAATGTTGACATTGCTTTTTTAAGCCTCCACTTGTGGGGGAGGTTTGGAGGGGGCTTTAAACTATAATCTAATGAAAATCAATTTATTGCTTAGTATTTGCCTGCTGTTGAGCTTTTCTGGCTGTAAAAATTCCAGTACAGAAGACTTAACCCGATATGTCGATCCGTTTATTGGTACGGCTTATGTGGGGCATACACATCCGGCGGCTCAGCTACCGTTTGGCATGGTGCAGGTTGGCCCCGACACCGGTACAGATACCTGGGAGCATTGTTCGGGTTATTTTGCCGGCGACTCGTCGATTATCGGGTTCTCGCATACCCATTTAAGCGGAACTGGTTGCCCCGATATGGGCGATATTATGTTTATGCCAGTTGATGGCAAGGTTACGTTTAACGCCGGAAGCCCTGAAAATCCAACATCAGGGTACCGTTCCCGTTTCTCGCACCAAAACGAAGAGGCGCATCCCGGCTATTACAAAGTGAAATTGGACGATTCGGGCGTTTTGGCCGAACTCACTGCCACAAAGCGTGTTGGATGCCATCGCTACACGTTCCCGGCATCTGACCATTCGGCCATTGTTGTTGATTTGGGGCACGGGATTGGCGATCGTACCACCGAATCAAGTCTCAGGCTGCTAAACGACCGGACAATCGCCGGGGAAAGGAGGTCAACCGGTTTTGTGAAAGATCATACCTGGTATTTCTACGCAGTCTTATCAAAACCTGTCGAAAAAGTTACCTCTTTTGCCGATAGCTTAATCTCTGACAAGGTTGATATTCAAGGGAAAAACACGAAATTTTTTCTTCAGTTTAAAACAGCCAAAGACGAGAAAGTAGAAGTAAAAGTGGCCTTATCGACGGTGAGCATCGAAGGAGCCAGGAAAAATCTGGAGCAGGAAACTGAAGGAAGGAATTTTGAACAGGTTAGGGCTGAAGCGTCATCGGCCTGGAACGAGAATCTCCGTAAAATTGAAATAAATCCGCGTAACGACGGGCAGCGGGTTTCGTTATATACAGCCTTGTACCACACCTTGTTGATGCCCAACCTGATAACCGATATTGACGGGTCGTATGCTTTGCCTGATGGCTCATTAAAAAAATACAACGACGATTACTATACAAACTTTTCGTTGTGGGATACCTACCGGGCAGCTCATCCGTTTTATGTGCTGATGTTTCCCGATAAAAATGCCCGCTTCGTGCAGTCGATGCTCGAATTGTACCGCGACTGGGGCGTGTTGTGTACCAACGAATACGGGCAAAACGAAACCTGGTGCATGATTGGTAATCATGCTGTTCCGGTTATTGCCGATGCTTATCTGAAAGGAACAGTGACTGAAAATAAAGAGCTGGCGGCTGAAGCTATTTTTAAATCGCTTACAACACCACACCCGAAGTCGGACTGGGCGACGTACGATAAGTATGGTTATTATCCGTTCGATTCAACTGCGGTGGAGTCGGTTTCGAGGACGATGGAGCATTGCTACGACGACTATTGCGCCTCGTTGATGGCGCGCCTGGTGAAAGACCCTGTAAATGAGGCTTTTTTCAAAAAGAGATCGGACAATTTTAAAAACCTCTTCGATCCGGCTTCAAAATTAATGCGGGCCAAAGACACGAAAGGGCAATGGCGTACGCCGTTTGATTCGTTTTTACTGTCGCATGCTTCGACCAGTGGCGGCGATTACACCGAAGGAAATGCCTGGCAATACACCTGGCATATTCAGCACGATATTCCTGAATTGGTTAAGCTGATGGGCAGCAAAGCCTATTTCGAAGCCAAACTCGATTCTCTTTTTTTCCTCGATGTGCGTTCGGTTGGTGGTGGTTTTCATGGCGATGTAACCGGCATGATTGGGCAGTATGCACATGGGAATGAGCCCAGCCATCATGTTGCTTACCTGTACGATTATACCGACCATCCGTATAAAACACAAGAGATTATCCGACAGGTATTTGATAAGTTCTATCTGCCAGGTCGCGATGGGTTAAGCGGAAACGACGATTGCGGCCAGATGTCGGCCTGGTACATTTTTTCGGCGATGGGCTTTTACCCGGTCGATCCGGTATCGGGCGAATATTTGATTGGGGCTCCGCAGGTTCATCAGATGAAATGGCACCTGCCCAATGGTAAAATTCTTGAAATGAAAGCCTTAAACTTGTCGGATGCGAACAAATATATCCGGTCGGTAAAACTTAACGGAAAACGTCTCAATACATTCAAAATCAAGTATGATGAACTAAAAAACGGAGGAAAGCTTGAGTTTGAAATGACTTCCGATAAAAACCTAAACTTCTACCAATAAATACGATCATGCAAAAATATTTTTTAGCTATTGCGGCTTTTGCCTGCTTGTTGGTTTTTTCATGCCACACAGAAAAAACAGACTACAAAAAACTATACGATCCAATAAAAGATGTTGGCCAGTACCGGATACCTGCATTGGATAAAGTTCCCCCATACTGCTGGGACATAGAAGTTAAATCTACGGATAAGCAACTTGCGTTGAAAGAATATTTGCTCGCCGGCTCTGCTTCGGGACTTATCGCCAGGGCACTAAGCAACGGCAAAACGAATACCGGCATCTGGATCGTAAACGGTCGCGATAACGGAGTAGCTTACCGGGCCGAAAGAGAATCGCTGCAAAAAAGCGGTTGCCGTTTCCTGGGCCCGGTTAACGCCATTGATCTGTTGACTGGCAAGATAAAACAGCCGGATGGAAGCGGGGCAAACCTGAAAAATTTGTTCAAAGGCTATATTCTGACCGACATGGACAACAATCCTGAAAGTGGAACAGTGGCCGTAAATGCTTCTCATGTGCTTAACGGACTGATAGTTGATAAAATATTTCAGGCTGTATTCGATAAAGCCGGGTATAAGATGCTGTACGATGCTTCTAAGAAACATGTTCGGGATGCCTGGAACGAATTTGCAGATAAATGCCATTGGAACGGACTGGTTGTTATGCCAAACAATACCTGGGAGTTACGCGATGTGGCCATCCAGAACGATTGGTTTTTTATGAATTTGTATGCTCAGCCGCATGTTGCAACGAAAGGAGATTACTGGAATTTTTACCAGGAAGCTGCAAAAAAGATGGAAAGCCATTCGCTAATCTACGGATGGGAAGCCGGGCCCCGTGATGAACGGGAAATTAACGATGTGGCTTCGTCGAATGCTCAGGCATCGGCAATAAACGACTGGTTTTATAACAATTGCATGGCTAATGCCGGGTACAAGAACCGTCAGGATTCGACCTTAGCTTGTGTAATTAACCCAAAAACAATCGATTACAACAAGAAAAAGCGGTTTGTTTCGTTTTTTATGTCCGATGGCGATAATAACCAATGGATGATGGGCGGTTTTATCGAAAGCTGGTACGATGTGCCGGTGAGCAGCACGAATAAAGTAGCCTTTGGCATTCCGACTACAACTTTGCCACAAATGGCCCCTGCCGCTTACAACTATATACTGAAACATCAGCCTGAAAATTCTACGCTGGTTGAAGTTCAGGGTGGCGGCGTATTTTATTGCGATACTTACGGGATAAACAGAGACAGAAAAAAGGATTTGAAGGAAAAGGCCGAAACAACAGCAATCTGGATGCGGCAACATCGTATCAAAGTTTTAGGGCTCATGGCCAAAGAATCAGTCGGTTCCGATGAGTCAAAAGAAGCCTACCGGGCTTATATCGAAGCTAACAATCAGTTGGAAGGAATCGTTGCCTTACAGTATACGCCGTATGCTGGCGGTAAGGGCGATATTTACTGGTTCAGGAATAAAGACGGGTATGAGATTCCGGTCATCACCATTAAATACTCGTTGTGGAACGAACCCGCGAACAGCGAACGGGAAGGAACCCCGAAGTACATTGCCAGATGCCTGGACAAAGATCGGAACAACCCGGATTTCAACTTGGTTTGTATTCATGCCTGGAGCCATTTTTCCGATCAGGGAAAAGGTTGCGATGAGCTGGCGGAAACCAAGGAAGGTAACGTTATGGGAGGCGGAATAGCAACATTACTGCGGAATCATTTGGACGATTCGTACGAAGTAGTTAGCCTTCAGGAATTAATATGGCAGATGCGAATGAAGTTTTACCCCGAACAAACAAAGAAATACCTAAAATCAATCTTTTACGATGTTTATTGACCTTTTTAAGTCGGACCATACCGTCAGTCAAATACTTTACAAGGAGATGTTGTTCTGAGAATTCAGTTATAGCAAACGATGGAGTAACAATCTTCGCTGATTGATAAGGCCAAAAATTAATAGTAGAATAATTAATTATATCGTAATAGGCTAGTCAAACAGTACATACACTTGTTTGTGCAAAATTCTTTAGCTTTGGAGCTCCTTTATTTATTCAAAGCGTGGAAAACAACGATTTTGAGATATTATCAGGAATAATAAACAGCGACCCCAAAGCCTTTGACCAACTGTTTAATTTGTATTATAACAGGCTTTGTAATTATGCTTCGTTGGTTATACATGATTCTGATACTGCAGAGGACATTGTCCAGGACCTTTTTGCCGGGATATGGGTCAACCGTAAACAACTACTGATTAAATCGTCGTTTAATGCATATTTGTTCCGGTCGGTTTATAATTCATGCCTCGATCACTTGAAGCACCAGAAGATAAAGTCCAAACACCAGTGTTTGGACTTCTCGCGACCAGTTGCTTCGTTCGACGACAGTATGGTGTTTGTGGAGCTTCTCACGAGAATTGAAAAGTGCATCGATCAACTTCCGGCACAATGCAAAAAAATATTCAGGCTTAGCAGATTCGAAAATCTAAAATATAAAGAGATAGCTGAACTGTTAAATATATCAGAAAATTCGGTTGATACTCAGATGCGTAGAGCTTTGAACAAGTTGAAAGAGAATTTAAAGGAATATCTTATCACTATTTTGCTCATCTTTTCCAATTTTTTTTAGGCTATTTGTCACGGAAACATTCGGCTGGGTCGTCATAAGTATGAATTTTAGTAAACATGAAACAGCTGGATAATATTAACAAAGACTTATTTGCAAAGTTTTTAAGTGGAAATACCACAGAAGAAGAGAAACTAGTCTTTGAGCAATGGTTGAATCATTCCGAAGATAACCGTAATGAATTTCATGATTTTGCACATATTTGGCATACGTCGGGTATGTTGAAAGAATATGATCTGGACAATGCCAGGAGGATGGTCAGCATCAAAATATTGGAGAAACTGAAAACAACGCGTGGCTTTGTATATTACTGGCAACGGATAGCTGCTATCCTGATAATCCCGCTTCTGATTTATTCGGTCTGGCCATACATAAAGGCTGAAGACGCCAAACTGCCGGTTACTACTGAAGTTGTAAAAACCCCGTATGGGGCACGTACGTCATTTATACTCCCCGATGGATCAACTGCATGGTTAAATGCTGGTTCTGAACTATCATACCCTCATGTTTTTGGAAAGGCGCGCGAGGTAAGTTTGAAAGGTGAAATCTATCTTGAAGTAAAAAAAAGCAAGAAACCGTTTGTGGTAAAAACCATGTATGGTGAGGTCATGGTGCATGGCACCAAATTTAATGTCAATGCCTTTGCTGGCGAACCCTTTCAGACGACATTGGTCGAAGGGTCGGTTTCCATAAAGAACAAAACTTGCAATGAGGAAGTCATATTAAAGCCAGGCTCTCATTACACTTCCGAAAATGGCAAATACAAGGTGGAAAAGAATTCGCCCGACCTTTATACTTCGTGGAAAGATGGGAAAATGGTATTCAGGCGAGAACCTTTCATTCAGGTTGCAAAACGGCTTGAACGCTGGTTCAACGTGAAAATACAACTGGAAGGAGAAACGATTAAAAACCTTTGGTACACAGGGACAATTGAGATGGAGTCGTTTAGCGAAGTGTTGGAACTCATTAAAAATACAACCCCAATTACATATAAGTTTAACAATCAAACACGAATTTTAACAATAACAGCTATGCAGTGACATTTAACGGTAAAAATGATTAAAAAAAGAGATGGAAACTGGTACTTTCCACCTCTTCGTAAAATTTTGATTTAAACGTGCAGTAAAAACCAAAACATTCAAAACTATGAAAAAAAAACGAAGTATGCAGAGGCATGCTCCTCATTCATGCATTATTTTATTGAAGATGAAACTTACAATCGCTTTTTTGCTTTTAACGGTTCTTGGCGGATGGGCTGTTGAGTCGTATTCCCAGACGAGGCTGTTAACCATCAAGATGGAGAAATCGTCAATCGAAAACATCCTTCTCAATATCGAGAACCAAAGCGAGTACCGCTTCTTTTACAATGGGAGGATCGATGTTGACAAACAGATTACGTTAGATTGCGAAAACGCACAGATAACTAATATTCTCGATAAATTGTTCCAGGGAACAAACATCAGGTACAAAGTTATAGGGCGGCAGATTACACTCTTTTCCGATTGGAATGAAATGGACGCACAGCAAAAAGGAGTAAATATATCGGGTAAAGTAACCGACTCGGCTGGTGCTTCGCTCCCAGGCGTTTCTGTTGTTGTGAAAGGCACAACCAATGGAACCATTACCGATGCCGATGGAAAGTATAAATTACCTAATGTTGCCGCAAACGCCATCTTACAGTTTTCGTTTGTTGGAATGAAAATGCAGGAAAAATCAGCTTCCGGTCAATCAATTATTAATGTTTCGCTGGAAGAAGAGTCGATTGGAATTGAGGAAGTTGTGGCTGTTGGTTATGGAACCGTGCGTAAGTCTGACTTGACTGGTGCCATTGGCTCCGTATCATCAACCAAGATCATTAATGTTCCGCAGACAGGTGTTGCCAACCTGTTGCAAGGCAAAATTGCTGGTATGAACATCACGACAACCAGTGGTGCTGGTGATATGCAGATTCGTGTACGTGGTGTTACTTCGCTTAACAAGAGTAACGAACCTCTTTGGGTTGTTGATGGGGTGATTGGCGCTCCTTCTCCAAGTAATCCCAACGACATAGAGAATATTCAGGTTTTAAAAGATGCATCCGCAACTTCTATTTATGGTTCCCAGGGTGCTAACGGTGTTATCCTGGTAACAACCAGGAAAGCAAAGGAAGGTTCAAGGGTTGTTTTCGATACTCGTTTGGTGATTAATACTTTGGCAAAAGAGCCTGACTTGATGAATGCCTGGGAATATGCACGCGCATATAACGAAGTCAATGGCGCAGGTTCCATCTCCGATGCTGACATGGCTGCTTACAAGGCAGGCACGAAGGGTGTTGACTGGCTTGATCAAATGATTCGCACAGGTTTTGTTCAGAAATACAATATCAATATCAACGGTGGTAGCAAGAAGACACAGTACTATGTTACCGGTACGGTTTCTGATAACAAGGCTCAGTATGTAACTGTAAAAAGCAGTAGTTACAATGTAAAAGGTGGTTTGACCACAGAAATCGCTCCCTGGTTAAAATTCAACAGCTTTATATACTCTTCTTTCGGTAAGGGGCACAACAGTGTACCTACTGACGCATTTGATGGCATCTATACATATTCACCTACAATGGATTTAATGGATGAAAAGGGCGTTTATAATAAAGACCCGTATAACTCCATTCATAATAGCCCTTATGCTAATGTAATGGCAGACTATACCGACCGCAATTCTCATTCTAACAGTCTGTTTGGTGAAATGGTTTTCAAGATTATCGACGGTCTGTCATTCTCTATCCAGGGTTTGTATTCACAGGAAACAAATCGTGAAAAAGAATTCCAATCCTCAACGATTTCAGCTGGTTCTGAGTCCTATGCCCGTAATTACAATGGTAATTCTCATTCATGGCGTAATATTAACAATTTGACTTATGACAAGTTTTTTGGAAAAGATCATCACCTTACCGCTACCGCTGTAGCCGAGTTTACAAAGAGTGAGAGTTCCAGTACCTCTTTCACTACACAGGGTATTACCAATGAATCTACTACTTATTGGAATGTGGCTGCAGGTACTAGTATCAATGGTACCTCAAACTTCTCCAATAGTGCATTGAGTTCTTTCTTAGGCCGTGTAAACTATAGTTATAAAGGCAAGTACTTACTTACCGGTACGATGAGAGCCGATGGTGCTTCAGAATTGAGCAAAGACAACCGTTGGGCATACTTCCCATCAGTAGGTTTGGGTTGGAATATCCATGAAGAGAGTTTCTTTAACAAAGACTTTGTGAACCAGTTGAAAGTTCGTGCCAGCTATGGTATCATTGGTAACCATGCCGTTAGTCCTTATGAAACTTATGCTCGCTTGGAGTTTGTCAGCCGGGGTGCATCGTATGGTACAAGTACCGGCTACACCGGCTACTGGCCCGCAGGTGCAAGCAATCCCGACTTGAAATGGGAGAAAACCGCTCAGTATGACGTAGGTATAGACCTTGGTGTACTCCAGAACCGTATAACTTTAACTACCGACTTCTATATCAAAAAGACTACCGACCTGTTGTTTCAAAAATCATTGCCTTCCTATTATGGTGGTGGTAGCGTATGGATAAACCAGGGCGAAATCCTCAACAAAGGTGCTGAGTTCACTTTAAATGTCATCCCTGTTACAAACAAGAACTTCACCTGGGAAACCAATCTGACAGCTGCCTACAACCGCAACAAGGTTGTTGACTTGGCTGGTGAGGACTATATCATTCCTGATGAGGGGCGTGGCTCATTATATACAGGTGGAGTTTTCATCTTGCAGAAAGGTTCTCCAGTAGGTAAATTCTATTTATATAACTGGGCAGGTCTCAGCGACCAGGGTGTCAACTTATTCTATACGAAGGATGGTGGCACAACCAACATGCTGAATACCGAAAACCGTATAGCTGTGGGGAATACCATTCCTGCCTGGGTATTTGGCTGGAACAATTCCTTCAAATACAAGAGCTGGGATGCCAACCTTTTGTTTCGCTTCACCAGTCGTTTCGATCGTTTGAATGTAGGCCGCTACGTGGCAACAGCCATGTCGGGTCCTTCCCGTTTCATCACTATGCGCGAAGGTTACTACCGCAGTTGGGAACATGTGGCCGACAAAAATAATGCACTTTATGCCAGCTTGACCAACTCAATCAACCAGAATACTCCTAACTCTACACAATTTTTGGAGAACGGTACATTCCTGCGTCTGCAGAGCCTCTCGTTGGGTTACACTTTACCAAGAAAAATGACCCGGATTGCTGACATCCGTTTAGGCTTCAACGCTGAGAACTTGTTTGTGATTACAAGCTACACAGGCCTTGACCCAGAAACCGTATCAGAGACTAACCGTAGTGGTGCCCAGGATACCGTATATGGTCTTGATAGTGGTTCAATGCCTATGCCGAGATCATATACGTTCTCTTTACGTTTCGACTTTTAATTTTAACTGATTAATAAACAGAAATATAATATGAAGAATTTATTTAAGATATTCGCACTTGTAATCGTTGTACTGGGTACATACTCTTGCGATGACTTCCTTAAGGAAACACCAAACGGACAGTTGCTTACAAGTGACGCATTCAAGCAAGCCAGTGATGTTGACGATGCGGTAAACGTATTGTATCGCAAGGTCAGCCGCGGTGTGATGTATGACTCACAGAATTGTGAAGGTCAGATGGGTGATGATATTTCTACGCATCCTGCTTCTAATAAGGCTCTTAACAGAGAGTTGGACTTGTATAATGTTTCTTCCGGTAATGCCTGTACTCTTGACGAATGGTCGAAAGTGTGGTTGATTATCAAAGCAGCCAATTACATTCTTGATGGTGCGGCCAATGCTCCGGGTGTATCAGAATCAAAGTTGAACTATGCTTTAAACCAAGCTCACTTCTGGAGAGGATGGAGCTACTTCAAGCTCGTTCGTCTGTTTGGGCCTATACCTATGGTTCTCACTAACAATATTGATAACAATATTGGATTGAGCACAGTAGCTAAAATTTACGATGAGGTTATCATTCCTGACCTCACCGCCGCCGAGAATTTGCCGGACAACTATACAACTGCTCCTCAGGCATTGAACGGCATCAATGTTGTTGCAAACTCGGCTGCAGCAAAGGCACTGTTGTCAAACGTTTACCTGACTATGGCAGGATGGCCTCTGAACAGGGGTGCCGAGTATTACACGTTGGCTGCGAATAAGGCTAAGGAAGTAATTAGCGGTTTGGGTAGCAAATATAACTACTCGATGTATAATGACTTTGCAGAATTGTTCTCTGTAAAACTGAATACTTCTGCGAGAAACAACAAGGAACTCATTCTGGGTACTTTCTACAACTATGCATTGTATGGTGATGGCGACAATAGCGAGGCTTGCCGTGGCGCTATTGTTGATATACCCGACTGTGCCGACGGTTACAACAACATTCGTGGAGAGATCAGTTTCTGGTACAACATGCCGGATGGGCCACGTAAGACAACTACTTATCCGGTGGTAACTTATGTAAAGGCTAATAATGCCGCTTATCCCTGGTACAGCTCAAGCGTTCCCGAAGGAAACCGTTTCCCTTATGGTGGAAAATACCTGGAAACCAACGATATGATAACAGAGTACAATCCGTATATGTCAATGAGCTCTCAGTTTCGTGGCTGGGGTCAGAAGACTCATCAGATGATTCGTATCAGCGAGGTTTACTTGTGGTATGCCGAGGCTCTGGGTCGTTCAGGTCAAACCAGTTCTGAGGCTGTCAACTACGTGAATATGGTTCGTAACCGTGCTGACGGTAAGGGGGCAAGCGCAACCCGTTCTGACGGAAGTGCCAACGTTTATCCTTCATCGATGAGCGCAAGTGAGTTGGCCGAAGCCGCTTACAACGAGCATGGCTGGGAAGTTGCTATGGAGTGGACCGCTACAGCAACACGCTATCATGATATGCAGCGCATGAACCGCGTTCAGAATCACTTCAGCCTGCGTGCACAGAATCCTACTTTTAATATTGATGGTAATGCGTTGAAAGAACCTAATGCTCCTTCAGGCACCTGGGCTGAATGGAAAATGTTTGTTCCTACTCCTGAAAGCGATGTTTTATTGAACAAGGATCTTGGTATTTCACTTGAAGATAAGATGAACTTAATCAAATAATACAGCAATGATTATGAAAAAATATATATTTAAGGGTAGCATGGTGCTTGTGTGTATTTGCCTGGTTATGAGCGCATGTGATAAGAAATTTGGTGATGGCGTTAAACTGAAAGGCATTGAAGTCGGTACTGATTTGAGCCTGAACCTGGGTTCGTCGGCAATAGTTCCCGCATACCCAATTCCCTGGGACTGTACCGACTATGAGTTTACTTTTAGCAGTTCTAATCCCGACGTTGCCGCTGTAAATGCTTATGGAAAAATTACGACATTTGATTCAGGCGATGCTAAAATTACCATTACTAACGGTAGCTATACCAATAGCGTAAATGTAAATGTTTACGAAGTTACCATTGGTCAGAAATGTAAGAAAATTTCAGGTTTGGTAGGTCTTTGGGAGTTCAATCAACCTAATCCTTTGAAAGCTACCATAGGTACCGACCTCATTGCTTACCACCATGGCAAGAATGAATTAGGGACTACCAGCGGTACCGAGAATGACTATGCACAGTGCACAGGCTTCAACAAGAAAGATGGGGCGATCAAAACTATTGACTTCAACCCTGCCTTCTATTGCAAGCACGGTCTTTCTTCGGGTTCAACTTATACTATTCTGATTGACGCATTTCGTCCGGCAGCTTCAGGAGGTAAATACACTACATTCATCAATACCGATTTGACCAATACTGGCGACCAGGTTGTTTACTGGCGTAAGGAAGGTTACCTTCAGGTTGACGGAAGCTCTAACCGCTCAACACAAGCCATTTCGAACGACAAATGGTATCGTATTGTTATTGTGAAGAATGGTTCCTCTTATTTAAGGTCTTATGTAAATAGTGTTCTTTGGAAAGAAGGTGGAAATCCTTCGGGCGCTGTTTTCAATAATACGGCTATATTGCTGAATGGTGATAACGACGGCGACGACCGTTCATTGCAATGGTCAACAGTAGCTACCTTTGACAGGGCTTTGTCGGAAGATGAAATTAAGACCTTAGGTGGTTTGTAAAGCATATAATTGGCTAAGCCAAGCTGAAGAATAAAATCAGAAAAAACCAGGCCCAACAGCCCAAATTGTATAGACTTTAACGTCAGGAATTTGAGCAGTTGGGCCTATAATCGCATAAAAAAAATGGTTATTAATGGCTCAACTCTTCCTTCAAGATGTCAGGCGAAAACGATAATAGTATATTTTTTAATTTTAGTAACGATCTTATTTATAGCACATAAGCCAGGCTATGGTCAACTAATAAATTGTACGCAATATGTCAATCCGTTTGTTGGTGCAGCCGAGTTTGGGCATTGCTTTCCGGGAGCCTGTGTCCCATTTGGCATGATACAGGCCGGACCCGAAACCGGAAATGGTGATTGGGCTTATTGTTCAGGCTATCAATCAACCGATTCGTCGATCAATGGCTTTTCGCAAACCAGGCTTAATGGTACTGGTTGCCCCGATTTAGGCGATGTATTAATTCTTCCGTTTACAGGAGCCCCTGTACGAAAAGAATATAAAAGCACGTTTAACAAAAAACAGGAAGCAGCCAGCCCTGGCTATTATTCTGTCATTCTTTCCGACTTTAAAATTAAAGCCGAAATAACAGCAACCGAACATGTTGCCATCCACCGCTATACCTTTAGCGACACAGAGAAGCAACAACTGCTGATCGATTTTCAGAGTGCTCTGGTTGGGGCGAAAGATCAGTTATATACCCATGTGCTTGATGCAAAAGTGAATATTGAAGGGACAAAAAACATTTCAGGTTATACCCAAACCAAGGTTTGGCTCGACCGGACTTATTACTATATCCTTGAATTTAACAAACCTTTTACGTCGAAAATTGAACTTCCCAAACGAAACGAGCAGGAAAAAGCACCCCGGTATGTGTTTAGCTTCGACTTAAAACCAGGGGAAAGTTTGCTTGTAAAAGTAGCCTTATCGTCAACCGGGATTGAAGGAGCAAAGAAAAACCTCAAGGCTGAACTAAATGGCTGGGATTTTGACAACGTGTGCAAATCGGCACAAAATAAATGGAACAACTTGTTGTCGCGGGTACTGATTGACGGTACAACCGAACAGAAAGATGTTTTCTATACTTCAATGTATCACTTGTTTATACAGCCCAATAATATTGCCGATGCCGGGCAGTCTCCGTTTTATTCCACTTTATCGTTGTGGGATACCTACCGGGCCGCGCATCCGCTTTATACCATTCTGTCGCCCGAACGGGTTGATGGATTTGTAAATTCGATGCTACACCAGTTCGACGAACAAGGTTTTTTGCCTATCTGGGCGTTGTGGGGAAAGGAAACCTTTTGTATGATTGGAAACCACTCTGTATCAGTAATTGTTGATGCTTACCTGAAAGGGTTTCACGGGTTTGATATTCAGAAGGCTTACAAGGCTGTAAGAAGCTCGTTAACGAAAAACCACAGGATGTCGGAATGGGATGTATATGATAAATATGGATATTATCCGTTCGACCTGATCAAAACAGAATCGGTATCCAAGACACTCGAATCGGGATACGATGATTATTGTGCCGCCCAGTTTGCTAAAGCACTCAATAAAACAGACGATTACAACTACTTTTTGAAACGTTCGTCGTTTTATAAAAACCTGTTTAGTCCGCAGAACAAGCTGATGCGGGGGAAAGATTCGAAAGGGGAGTGGCGCGTTCCCTTTAACTCGTTCGAACTATCACATGCTTCAACATCGGGTGGCGACTATACCGAAGGAAATGCCTGGCAATACACCTGGCACATACAGCACGATGTACCGGGTTTAATAAAACTGATGGGTAGCCCCGATTATTTCACCGCAAAACTTGATTCGCTTTTCGAAATGTCGGCAAAAAAAGAGGGAAGTGGTTTTGTGATGGATGTTACCGGATTGATTGGCCAGTATGCCCACGGGAATGAACCCAGTCATCATGTTGCTTATTTATATGCATTGGCCGGGAAACCATGGAAAACACAAAAACTGGTTCGCGAAATATGCCAGACTCAATACCAGGACAAAATCAACGGACTGTGTGGAAACGACGATTGTGGCCAAATGTCGGCCTGGTATATATTGACCAATTTTGGGTTTTATCCGGTAAATCCCTGCGGCGGTGAGTTTGTGTTAGGGGCACCGCAATTGCCAAAATCAACCATTAAATTGCCAAACGGAAAAACATTTATTGTTGAAGCCATTCATCTGTCGAACGATAATAAGTATGTACAATCGGTTGAACTTAACGGTTCGAAATACGAAAACCCCACAATACGGTATAAACAAATAATGGCTGGAGGAAAATTAACTTTTTACATAGGCAAAGACCCAAAAAAATAACAGATATGAAACGAGCATGTTCGATAAACACAAATACGGATGAAAATCTCACATGCGAGTTCCATCCGGCAATTAAGAAACAAATTATTTACGGATGAAACAAAACATAAACCGGCGGGCTTTTCTTAGAAGCTCCGCCCTTGTCGGAATAAGTGGTATTGCCGCAACGAGTTCGGTAGCACAGTTGTTTGCACCTGCAACCGTTTCGGAGGAGAGCACCCCCAAAAGTAAACTCTCGTTTAACAAAGACGGGAAATTTAAAATAGTGCAGTTGACTGATACCCATTATATTTCGGGCAATCCAAAATCGGAGCGGGCGCTTGAAAACGTTAAACAAATGCTGGATTTGGAAAAGCCTGATTTGGTTATTCATACAGGCGACGTAATTTTTGGCAAACCAGCCGAACCATCAGTACGTGAAATTCTGGAGCCTATTTCGGCACGAAAAATTCCGTTTGCCATAGCTTTCGGTAACCACGACGAAGAATTTGACAAGACACGCGAAGAAATGTTGGATATTGTAATGAGCATTCCATACAATATAAACACCAGAACAAAAGGTATTTATGGCGTTACAAATTGTACGCTTGAACTTTTATCTCCTCAAAAAGGAAAGGTGGAACGGGTTTTTTACATTTTCGACTCGAACCGTGGAGGAACAATCGAAGACATTCAAAAAACGTACGGACATATCCATTTCGACCAGATTGCCTGGTACCGGCAACGAAGCGAAGCTTACACGAAAATGAACGATGGAAAGCCAATCCCATCGCTTGCCTTCTTCCACATTCCGCTGCCCGAACACAAAGAAGCGGCACGCGACGACGACAACGGGAAAATGATTGGCACACGTGGCGAAAATGTGGCTTCGCCTAAGATTAACTCCGGGCTTTTTGTCTCGATGAAAGAAATGAAAGACGTTCAGGCCATCTTTGTAGGGCACGACCACAACAGCGATTTTGCCGCTTACTGGAACAAAATGTTTTTCATTTATGGACGCTTCAGCGGGTGCGACAATGTATATAACGACCTAAAACCCAACGGGGCACGGGTCATCGAATTGACCGAAGGTGAGGATGGCTTCCGGTCGTGGATACGGCTATTTGGAGGCGAAATCATCCAAAATTTAAAGTACCCTAATGATTTTATCAAAATGTAAAATGATGATTGCAAGCAGAAGAAATTTCATCCGAAATTCGGCATTAACTGCCGGTGGATTAGGATTGTTGGGAACAAGCGTGCCAGCTAATCCTTCAGTATCAAAAGAAACAACAAAAGGGAACTCAGCGCCGTCAGAAAAAGAGTTGGCCTTTAATAAAGAGGGAAAGTTTAAAATCGTCCAGTTTACTGATATTCACGCTACTTACCAAAGCGGAGAAACGGATCACGCTTACGACATAATGAACAAGGTGCTTGATATTGAAAAGCCTGAATTTGTGATATATACCGGTGATATTGTTACCGATAACAATCCGGCTGCTTTATGGGAAAAAGTGACCAGCATTGCTTCAAACCGCCACATTCCCTTTGCCGTAGTATTAGGTAACCACGATTCGGAACGCGATACCCCACGCAATAAGGTGTACGAGATTGTGACCGGTCTTAAAGGTTGTTTGAATAAACCCAAAAATGAGTCGGTTGACGAAGTGTTTGGTTATACGAATCAAGTTATATCTATTTGTAAATCAGATGATTCAAATAGTAAGGCTTTTCTTTTCTATCTTTTCGATTCGAATGCTTTAAGCGATTTGCCTGGGGCTTCGCACCGCGAAGATTGGATACGAAGTAACCAAATTGAATGGTATGTGAAACAAAGTAAGCATTTTACTGAGGAAAACGGAGGGATACCATATCCTGCCCTTGCTTTTTTCCACATTCCATTAATCGAATTTGGAAATTCCTATAATACGCCCAATCAAAAATCGTTTGGCTGGAGAATTGAACGGGAATGTTGCCCGCCTGTCAATTCTGGTTTATTTTCAGCTTTCCTGGAATGTAAGGATGTGAAAAGTGTGTTTGTTGGTCACGATCACGATAATGATTATATGGTTTATTTACAGGGTATTGCACTCGGTTATGGGCGTTTTTCAGGAGGTTTGAATACTTATCATACACTTTGCCGGGGCGCTCGTGTTATTGAGTTAACCGAAGGCGATGATGCCTTCGAAACATGGACACGACTTGAAACCGGACGTTTCCTTAACCGGATAACCGTGCCCCATTCGTTTATATCCGACGACCCGAAATACAAACCCAAACCCTAACCCAATTCGTTTTAGATACATGGAACAAAAGAATATAAGCCAACGCTCTTTCTTCCGCAATGTTGTTCTGGTAACTGCTTCCCTTATTCTTACCATATCGGTTACTTCTTTGGCCAACAAGGGTATGACAACCACAAAGAAAGAAAAACCCCTGTCGGAGTTAAAATTATCATACAATCTTCAACGAAAGTTTAAAATTGTTCAGTTTACCGATATTCATTGGAAATCGGCAGTAAATGAATCGGTTGAAGCGTTGGAATGTATGAATAGTGTGCTTGAAGCCGAAAAACCCGATCTGGTGATTTATACAGGCGATCATGTTACCGGTGAACCAGTTTCCGGGGGAATCGATGCCATTTTCGAACCGGTGGTGTCGCGCAAAATTCCGTTTGCTGTTGTCCTGGGCAATCACGATGACGAATTTAGCATGACCCGCAGTGAGATTTTTGAATACCTGAAAAAGTTCCCCGGAAACCTTACCGGTACCGTGGACGGCATTACCGGGGTGACCAATTTTGCAATCCCGCTTTACCAATCGAGCAGCGAAAGGATAATGACCGTGATTTATGGACTTGACAGCAACCGGAGTACTGTTGAAGCCGACCAGGTTGCCTGGTATTCGCAGAAGAGTAAAGAATATACGCGAGCGAACAAGGGTACCCCAATTCCGTCGCTGGCATTTTTTCATATTCCTGTGCCCGAATTTAAAGAGGCCATTATCGACCAGAATGCCCGTTTTTATGGAACCAGGAAGGAAAGTATATGCTGCTCGGAACGGAATACCGGGCTGTTTAATGCTTTTAAGGAAAATGGCGATGTTATGGCGGTAATTGTCGGGCACGATCATTTAAACGACTACGTGGTTTGCTGGAAAGAGATTATGCTTTGCTATGGCCGGGTCACCGGAAGTAAAAAAACCTCGCATTACAATTTGCCCGATGGCAGTAATGGTGCAAGGGTCATTGAATTAACCGAAGGCGAACGAGCTTTTGAAAGTTGGATACGTTTGCGTACCGGCGAAAAAATAAAACCTTTTAAATACCCGTTCGACTTTATCGATAAATAAAAATCACCAATCCAATCTCATAATCGTGAAAACATCAAAACTAAACCTAAAAATCGTTGTCGGTTCGTTTTTCTTATTTTGCTCTATAGGAGCTGTGTCTGGACAAAAAAGTCAAGCACGGATAAAGATTGATATTGAACGGCAAACTGGCGAAATAGATAAAATGATCTACGGCAATTTTGTGGAACATTTGGGCCGTTGTATTTACGGTGGGCTTTATGAACCCGGTTCTTCGTTGTCAGATGAGAGCGGGTTTCGTAAAGATGTGATCCATGCGGTTAAAGAATTGAATGTTCCGATTGTTCGCTGGCCGGGCGGCAATTTTGTTTCTGGGTATCATTGGCAGGATGGAATTGGACCAAAAGATCGGCGCCCCGCACGTATTGATTTGGCTTGGGGTTTTCGTGAAAACAACAGTTTTGGAACAGATGAGTTTATTGATTGGTGCAGAAAAGTAAATACCGAACCCTATTTCTGTGTGAACCTTGGCACCGGAACGATGGACGAGGCCCGAAACTGGGTGGAGTATTGCAATATTGAAAAGGGAACGTATTATTCGGATTTAAGGATAAAAAACGGGCATTTGGAACCGTATAAGGTAAAATACTGGGGCCTTGGAAATGAGGTGGATAGTCCCTTGCAAATGGGATATAAAAATGCCGAAGATTATGGGAAATATGCGTTGGAAGTTGCCAAACTAATGAAATGGATCGACAAGGACATCAAGTTAATTGCAGCAGGATCCAGCAATTACAGCGGCGATTGGATTCATTGGAACCGGACTGTTTTGGAGTATTTAGTTCGCCAGGTTGACTACATTTCGTTACATAATTATGTGGGGAACCGGAACGATAACTATTATCAGTTTATGGCTTCTACAACTTTTGCTGAAGATGCTATAAAAATTACAGAAGGTATTATCAGAGAAGAAATGGCAAAAGCCAGGCGCAAAACGCCGGTTTACATTGCTTTTGATGAATATAATGTTTGGTACCGTGCAAAAGGTGAAGAAGGAAATGAAGAGGTTTATAATCTGGAAGATGCGTTGGTTGTTGCCAGTTATCTGAATGTTTTTGTGCGTAATGCCCATGTTGTAAAGATGGCGAACATGGCACAGTTGGTTAATGTTATTGCCCCAATACTCACATCAAAAGAAGGGTTGTATTATCAAACCATTTTTTACCCGCTGCAATTGTTTTCCAACCATTGTCACGGTTCTTCAGTCAGCGCATTTGTTGATTGCCCGCAATATGATATGAACGGGCAGAAGATACCATATCTGGATGTTTCATCGGCGTACAACAAAGAGAAAAAGGAGTTGATCATAAATGTAATAAACCGTGATAAAGATGGTGCAATAGAAACCGAAATCTTAAGTCAGTACGGGCAGTTTGAAGGTAAAGCAACCATTTACGAAGTAAACGGCAAGAATATCAAAGACCAGAATTCACCAGAGCAACAGCTGGTAAAGGTATCTTCAAAGGAAATGAACGTTAAAGGCGACAAGCTTATTTACAGTTTCCCGGCACATTCGTATACGATGATTAAAACTTTAATCAAAACTAACTAAGAAGTAATGAGAATAACGATCATACGATAACAGATACAACGGGGATCATACGAATAATCATAAATATTTTAGGCAAGTTAATATTCAAATCGAACTTAGGAAACTCAATATGAATATCAATAAATTAACAACAATTATTTACAGATGAAATAGCCATGTGCGCAATAGCCCGCACCAACCGGAAATGTATAAATGGCTATTCCATGAGATTGGTAAGGTGTTCAAAAAGATGATGTTAATACAAAATGTAGAATACTCAATAAAAATTTATACGAATGAAAAAAACTACGATTGGAATTGTTTGTATCTTTTTATTATGTTCGTATATAAGTAAAACTACTCGAATGACTATTCAAAATCTGAGGTGTGAATATCTTTACAATCCGGTTGGTGTTGATACCGAACATCCCCGTTTTACTTGGCAGATAACCGCCGAAACTTTTGGAGTTAAATTGAGGGCTTGTCAGATTTTAGTTGGTAGAGATTCTGCGAAAGTAGCAGAAGGAAAAGCAGACTTTTGGAATTCGGGCAGCATAAAGACTTCGGCTCTTCCGATAGTTTATTCAGGACCAGCGCTTCATCCTTTTACTCGTTACTATTGGAGGGTTAAAATGCAACGCCAAAATGGTGCATGGTCATCCCTATCTGAGGTTGCTTTCTTTGAAACAGGAATGATGAAACAGAATAACTGGAAAGGCGAATGGATCACAGACACACCCGATTTCAACGTAAAACCCGCTCCTTATTTTCGGAGAGAGTTCAATATTCAAAAAAGGATAAAATCGGCTAAGTTATATATTGCTGCTGCTGGTTTATATGAACTCTATCTAAATGGGAAAAGAGTAGGTAATCATCAACTAGACCCCATGTTTACTCGTTTTGATAGACGAACATTGTATGTTACATACGATGTCACTAAAAATTTAAAGGCAGACAGTAATGCAGTTGGTGTTTTATTGGGTAATGGCTGGTATAACCACCAATCAACAGCAGTGTGGTACTTCGATAAAGCACCTTGGCGTGCGCGTCCGAAATTCTGTGTGGATTTACGAATTATTTACGCTGACAATACTGAAGAAATAATAACCAGTGATGGTGATTGGAAAACAACTCATTCTCCAATTATTTTTAACAGTATTTATACTGGTGAGCATTACGATTCACGCCTGGAACAACCAGGTTGGGATGAACCGGGGTTCGACGACTCAACGTGGAAAAAAGTGATAAAAACGGGTGCGCCTTCAAAAAATATTACAGCACAGGTGTTGCATCCAATTCGTGATGCGGAAAAAATTCCAGTTAAGGAAATGGTGAAATTTAACGATCAGGATTATGTTTTTAACTTCGGACGGAACTTTGCGGGCGTTTCTGAATTAACGGTAACCGGAGAGTCTGGAACAATTGTACAATTAAAGCATGGAGAACAATTGGACAAAAATGGCCATGTCGATCAATCAAATATTAATATACATTACCGGCCAACCGATGACAGTGATCCTTTCCAGACTGATATTGTCATTTTAAGCGGAAAGAATGACAAATTTAAACCTAAATTTAATTACAAAGGGTTTCAGTACGTCGAAATTACTTCCGATAAACCCGTTATATTGAGCAAAGAAAGCCTCTTCGCTTATTTTATGCACAGTGATGTTCCGATGGTTGGTGAGATAAATTCATCAAATCAATTACTGAATGAATTATGGCAAGCATCAAACGCATCATATCTTTCCAATTTCTTTGGTTACCCAACCGATTGTCCACATCGTGAAAAAAATGGCTGGACTGGAGATGCCCGAATCAATACAGAAAACGGATTGTATAATTTCGACGGGATTACTGTATATGAAAAATGGCTGGCTGATCATAGGGATGAGCAACAACCTAATGGAATATTCCCTGCAATAGTTCCGTCGGACGGATGGGGCTACCACTGGGCAAACGGTCCCGACTGGACCAGTACAATTGCGTTCATTCCATGGAACATTTACCTCTTTTATGGTGATTCGAGGTTGTTGGAAGATTGTTATAACAATATAAAACTCTATGTTGATCATATTGATGAAATCAGTCCCACCGGACTTACCGATTGGGGACTGGGAGATTGGATTCCTGTAAAGTCGAAGGCTCCTAGAGAGTTCACCTCATCTGTTTATTTTTATCTGGATGCCACCATATTAGCAAAAGCGGCCAAGCTATTTGGAAAACAAACTGATTATGAAAAATATTCAGCTTTAGCAAAAAAAATAAAGCAAGCAATTAATGCGAAATATTTTTCTTCAGAAAAGGAGATTTATGGTGAAGGAAGTCAAACAGAATTGAGTTTTGCTTTAATGTGGGGATTGATCCCTAATGAACATAGGGCTAAAGTGGCAGAAAATCTGGTTAAAAGGGTACTGGCTGACGACTCACATATTGATGTGGGTTTGCTCGGTTCTCAAACAATATTAAATGCATTGAGCGAAAATGGATATGCGGATCTTGCATATAGGGTTGCTACACAAGAGGCTTTTCCCTCATGGGGATGGTGGATCAGGAATGGCGCAACAACTTTTTTTGAGAATTGGCGTATCGAGGCGAATGACTCACGAAACCATCCCAGTTTTGGAGAAATTAACGCTTGGTTTTACAAAGCCCTTGGCGGTATTTATCCGGATGAAACTTGCCCTGGATTCAAAAATATTATTCTTAAACCCAATTTTGTAGAAGGCTTAACTCAGTTTGAAGCAAAACACGAAAGTCCGTACGGAACAATTGTTTCATCCTGGGAAAAATTGGATGGAGAAATAGTTTATAAAGTAACTATACCTACAAACAGTACAGCAACTCTATTTTTACAGGCAACGGTTTTAAAAGAAAGTGACAGAAACATTTTGGAAAACAGAAATATTGAAGTTATTCAAAATAAAGAATATAAAGTACAGCTTCAACTTAAATCAGGTTTCTATTCGTTTAAAATTGTAAAATCGAGAAGATCTTAATTCCGTTTTATCAATTAGTGAAAGGATAATGACCGTGATATATGGGTTTGACAGCAATCGGAATACGGTTGAAGCGGATCTGGTTGCCTGGTATTTGCACAAAGAATATAGAATATACGTAGGTGAACAAGGGAACGCCAATCCCATACTGGCATTTTTTCATATTCCGGTGCCCGAATTTAAAGAGGCCATTATCGATCTGAATGCCCGTTTTATGGAACCCGGAAGGAATGTATTGTTCGGAGAGAAACACCAGGTTGGTTTAATGCTTTTAAGGAAAACGGTGATGTTATGGCTGTAGTTGTAGAACATGATCATCAGAATGATTTTGTGGTTTGCTGTAAATAAATTATATTTTGCTATGGTCGGATCACTGGTAGTAAAAAAACTTCGCATCATAATTTGCCTGATGGCAGTGACGGCGCAAGGGTTATTGAATTAACCGAAGGCGAATGTTGCCGAGCATCAATATTCCCTCTACCGGCCAGTAAAGTACAATCGGAAAGACTAACCTTCACCTCTTTTAAATAGTTAACATCGTGAACATTGGCTTTAGTAAAGAGTCAAATAAAATGTTTTGAATCAATTCGTTGCGTGATTTGCCGCGACCAGAAAAAGTAATTTCGAGTTTGGTCTCGATTTTGTCGCTTTTCCTTTGATATTTAAGGCTATTTGATGAAAAATTCCCTAAAAGAAAAAGCGCTTAAATCATTGAATTTAAGCGCTTTTGATATATTTTGACACTTCTGTCAGTGCGCCCAAGCGGAGAAATATCGAACTTTTTGCTTGAAGATTTTGAAGCTACGCTGAAGTTTAGTGATACGCATAATCAGAACAGAAAACTCAAAATGTAAGCATGCCCCTTATGAACTTATCATTGATTTTTTCGGATCAATCAAACTTAATATGTCGTTAATTTAAACTAACTTTATTGTGTTCTAAAATAGGAGCTTAGTTCAGTTTATTTATAATGCTTTTGATATTGACTAGGAGTCATTTTCTTTATCTTCTTAAATTGACGATTAAAATTAGCAATATTTTCAAATCCAGAATCATATGCAATTTCTGAGATATTCATTGAGCCTTCAGCGAGTAATTTACATGCATATCCGATTCTAACATTCAATAAATAATCTTTAAACGGCATCATGAATGTTTTTTTAAAAGCCGGATAGAAGGATGAGTATGATTTATGGGTTAATTGGAGTAAGTCTTCTATTTGAATTCTTTTTTGAAAATTTTGAAAAATATATTGTAAAGCTAATTGCATGGCAATATTATCCTTAGAAGAAAAATTATTAATCGAATTTGGAGTAGCCAAACATGTAAATTCGGCAGTAGAATTCAGTATTTCAAAGATTTTTAGCAAAGAAAAAAATCGTTCTGAATTATTCTGATCACGCATTTTATACATGATTGAAATAATCGCATTCTTGGTGTTTCCGTTGAATTCAATTCCACGAGAAGATTCCACTAAGAGTCTTTTCAATCCGATTGTTTCCGGGATTTCAAAAAAATTAGCACCAATGAAATCATCAATGAATTGTATGACAAAAGCTTCATTAGGAGAATTTTCTGATTGTAAATTATTATCATCATCGCATATCCATTGATGAGGAAGGTATGGGCCGATGAAAATCAGATCATCTTTTTCGAAGCGAGCAACATGATCCCCGATCAGTCTTCTACCCTTTCCATTAATAATTAACACTATTTCGTATTCAGGATGATGATGCCATGGAGTAAAGGGATCCTTTTCTACATGCACAATAAATGAATGCCCTAGTTCTTTTTGTAATCTGATCGTTGAAACCTTCATAAAATCTCAAATACTAATACTAACATTTATGAAAAAACAAATATAGACTATTTTTTCTGTCAAAAAAACAATATAAGTATCATAAATCCATTGATAGATATTATACAAGCAAGTAGGTAGAAGGTAACTTTACATCTAAAGAATATTGGAATTAATTCTTTATAAATCCAGATAACTTGTTCATAATTGGGCACTTTGTGAATGTGTCCTGGAATGTTGGCTTTGTCAGAAGCTCAATATTAACTAGACTATATATCTTGATTTAATAATACAATTATTATACATATTAATTATCAATTGAATGAATAAAACATTGACATCCTGGATACTTTTAATTACATGCAATATGATGTGGTCTCTTCAGTTCACATGTATTAAACTTGTGCAGGATCAAGTCTCCCCGTATTTTACCGTTTGGGGTCCAATGATAATTGCTACATTAATGTTGAGTCCATTTGCAATAAGGGATTTCAACAAAAGCAAGAAAAGTATAAGTGACTTACTCTTATTCGGACGTCTGGCAATCCTTGGGGCATTTCCAAGTCAGGTTTTAATGACTATGGGAACACAATATTCATTAGCAAGTAATGCATCTATTATAACACTCTCTCTTCCTGTGTTCAGTATTTTATTTGCATTCCTCATACTAAAAGAAAGAATGAATATTTCCCGATGGATAAGCATTATTGTTGCATTGCTAGGAGTGATTCTCATCTCGACTGGTGATATAAAACAACTTAATTTCAGTTCCAATTATGCCATTGGTAATATTTTGATTTTCATTGCAATTATCGGCAATTCTTATTATAACGTTGGCTGTAAAAAAATATCAGACAGATATACATCGCTTGAAATGGTATTTTATACCTATTTGTTTGTTGTCATTTTACTGACACCTTTTGTTCTATATCATAATGGAGATATTTTTAGTAAGATACCTTCTTTTACCTTACAAACATGGTCTGGCTTAGCACTACTGACTTTTTTCCAGAACTTTCTTTCGATGATACTTTTTTTTAAAGCGTTGAAATCATTGGAAGCTATCCAGGTTGCTATCTCAAATTATTTGATTCCTCTATTCGGCCTTCCTATCGCTGCATTTTGGCTTGGAGAAAAGTTGAATTCACAGGCTATTGGTGGTGGCATCTTGATCCTGATTTCTACACTATTAATATCAATAGTTGATTATAAGTTTAATAAACAATCAAAAGAACTAATAGTAAAACAACATGGCAAATAAAGTAAAATGGGGTATAATTGGTTCAGGAGGCATAGCCCAAAGAAGAACAATTCCAGAAGGGATTATTCCGGCAAAACATGCAGAATTGGTTGCAGTTTACGATATCAATTCCGAAGTAAACGCTAACATAGCCCGAAAATTTAACGTCAGAGCTGTTCAAAGCGTACAGGAACTCGTTGATTATGATTTAGATGTGGTCTACATTGCTTCCCCAGTTAATCTTCATCTGGAACATGCTATTATTTGTGCCAAGGCCAAAAAACATGTTTTCTGTGAAAAACCGCTTGGATTAAATGTTGAGGAAGCACAAAAAATGATTGATATATGTCTGGAGGCAAATGTATTATTGGGTACTGGTCTCATGATGCGGTTCCAAAAGCAACATTTGGTGGCACTTGATTTAATTCAGAAAGGAGATTTAGGCGTACCTGTTTATGGCCGTGCACAACTTTCCTGTTGGTATCCCCCCATTGATGGTTCCTGGAGACAAAATCCTGTAATAGGTGGAGGAGGCTCTCTGATGGATATGGGTAGCCATTGTATAGATCTTTTAGAAATGTTTTTCGGAGAGGTAAGAAGCGTAAGCTGTTTCATAAGAAATACGATACATAGATATAAATCAGAAGATAGCGCAATCGTATCGCTTGTTTTTGAAAATGGTGCATTGGCTACTGTGGATACATTTTTTTGTATTCCTGATAACAGCAGTAAGAATATCTTGGAACTCTATGGATCAAAGGGTAGCATAATCGCAAAAGGAACCATAGGACAAGGCGCTTCAGGAGAAATGGTGGCCTATCTTGAAGGTAATAGCATTGGGTATGATGCACAGCAATTAAGAAGTGTGATTGATGGTCTGGTTATTGAACCAAAACCTGTAAATATGTATATGTCTGAAATAGAGGAGTTCAGTTGTGCGGTCCTAGAAAAGAGACAACCAGTAAATAATTATTTAGCAGGATTTCGCAATCAGAAAATAATTGCAGCATGTTACCAGTCTGCAAAGACCGGACAAGTTGTTCAAATCAATAATATATAAGTTATGAAACACACAAATACTTCTGTTCCAGTAGCTATTGCCATCGTGGCACATCCTGACGATATTGAGTTTATGATGGGAGGTACTTTATTGTTACTAAAAAAAGCAGGTTATACAACTCATTATATTAACCTTGCTAATGGGTGCTGTGGTAGTCAGGAATACGATATAAAACAAACTGCGACAATACGGAAAAAGGAATCACAGCAAGCAGCTGAAGTGCTTGGGGCGCATTATCATCCGAGCATTTGCAATGATCTGGAAATTTTTTATAACGTCAGGTTACTGCGGCGACTAACAGCACTTATTCGGGAAGTAAAACCAACTATAGTGCTTACACAGTCGCCTTATGATTACATGGAAGATCATATCAATACAGGCCGTTTGGCGGTATCTGCAGCTTTTTGCAGGGGCATGCCCAACTTTAAAACAACACCCCTTCAGGATGCAATACCCCAGGATACTACAGTTTATCACGCCCTCCCGTATGGGCTAAATGACAGCTTACGTAAGCCAGTTATCCCAGGCGTATTTATAAATACCACAAGTGTTTATGAAGCCAAGCTTAAAGCGCTTTCAGCCCATAGAAGCCAACAAAGTTGGCTTGATGTGAGCCAGGGAATAAATTCTTATTTACAAACCATGGAAGAAATGTCGTTGGAAGTTGGTAAAATGTCAGGTAAGTTCAAACATGCCGAAGGCTGGCTGCGACATTCTCACCTTGGTTTTTGTCAAAAGGGAGCAGATCCTTTATGTGAGGCTCTCCGAGAAGATTATTTAGTAAATGAATCTTATGAACAATTAATAAAAGGAGGAAATTAAAATGTCTCGTAAACTTAGCATGTTAGCACCTGACTGGTGGGATTTTACCACCTTACCTGATGATTTATTAAATGATGCTGCAAAGCTTTCTGCAAAAGATTTGCTCCAATTATCAAGAGACGGTTTTAAAGTCGTTTTCTATGATACGCTGGAGGACTTTTATTTAGCCGAAGCCTTAGAATATATTACAGCATGGAAACAAGCTACGGCGGATAATCCAGTCGGTATATGCGGACCTATAGGACCCACAGAGCAACTTCCATTGGTTGCACGATTAGTTAACGAATTGCAACTTGATTTATCAAATGCCCATTTCTGGGGTATGGATGAATGGTATGTCAATGGGAAAGAGCTGGACTCGACACATCCATTATCCTTCGAAAAGGCTGATCGGGATCTTTGCTTTAATCGAATTGATAAGAATCTAAAAATGCCCGAATCAAACTTGCATTTTCCCAAGGCCAATACAAGAGAATACATAAGCAGTTGGGAAGCAGGGGTCCGTTGTGCAGTGATGCAAGGTGGTCAGGGAGATACCAAACACTGGGCATTTAATGATCCGGTAAAACGTGAAGGAAAATATACAGATACTCCACCAATTCCTGAAGAATTTAAAAAACTAACCACACGTGTGGTGGATTTGCATCCTATAACCTGTATGCAAAATGCCCGCACCAGTGCAGGAGGTGTAGTTACAGGAATTCCAAGACAAGCTTTGACTGTTGGCCCTGTTCAAACCTGGAAAGCAGAAAAGGTCTCGATCTGGCAGGCGGGAGCTCATGACAATGCTTTCGGCCAACGCCTTACAGCATTAATGATTAGTAAAAAGATCATTGATTGTTCGGTACCTATGTCGCTCTTAGCTGACCATCCCAATGTCCAATTTAACTATTTCATAGGTGGAATTGGAGTTTGCGAAACAGAAATGCACTAGCAGATCAACCAGAAATTGTTAAATATCCCTGTGAAAACGGTTTTTGAATGTTTCGTTCGGATGATCAATTTTTCACGTTGTAAACGATAAATAGAAATAATAAATAAAAATCACACAAAGATGGAAAAAACTAAAAAAATACTGTTTACCGGTTCAGATACAGAAGGAGGCATAACTTCTGGTTATCAGATGAATGATGGAGTTAAGCTAAAGGTGCCTTATTCATTTTTTGGATCAATTTACGATGAAGACGAAGAAAGAGCTGTAAGTACTGCCATGTCTCAGGAGTCTCAAACAATGGGACCGCAGGTTGCCTTATTTCAAAAAGAGTTTGCAAAGATTTTTGAGGTTAAACATGCAATGGCTACAAGCAATTGCACGACAGCTATGCATGCAGCTACTCAGGCTTTTGGGATCGGAGCCGGCGACGAGGTAATAGTAACACCCAATACTTTTATTGCAACTTCCCTGGTTATTCTGAAAGAAGGTGCAAAACCTGTTTACGCTGATATTGATCCATTAACATTCAATATCGATCCAAAACAAATAGAATCCAAAATTACTGCCAGAACAAAAGCTATCTACGTGGTTCACTACGCAGGACAGATGTGTGATATGGATCCTATTATGGAAATTGCCAGAAAATACAAACTTTTCGTCCTTGAAGATTGTGCCCATGCTGCCGGATCAAAATACAAAGGTCGTCCCGCTGGCAGTATTGGAGATGTTGGCTGTTTTAGCTTTCATTCATTAAAAAATATCACTACACTTGGTGAAGGTGGAATGATAACCACCAATAATGACGAGTTGGCTGAGAAAATGCAACGGATGAGAGTAATGAGTATTACTCACTGGTCACCGAATCAAACCCATTTTAGGTTTGCAGATTATGAAATGGAAAAGAAAAGTGTTAAAGATTATTGGATTCCTTCCCATTTTGATGTAATTGATGATAATGGGAAATGGGGCTGTAATTATCGCATGAATGAATCTCAGGCCGCTGTTGGTCGGGCCCAATTGAGAAAACTCGATATGCTTATTGATAAACGTAGGGCAAACAGTCATTATCTTAATGAAGAACTAAAAAACATTGTGGGAGTCAGGGGTGTTTATGAAGACCCTAATTGTTACCATGCATATCACCTTTATACCCTGTTGATCAAAGGAAAAGAGCTGGGTGCATCACGTGACGATTTCATGAGAGTTTTATATCAGGAAGAAGGTATTCAGGGCATTCAACACTATCAGCCAAACTATCACTTTACTGGCTTGAAGAAAATATATAACTACCCTGAAAAGCTTTGCCCGGTAGCAGAGAGTTTCTTTTACAACGAGCACACTAGTCTTCCGATGAATCCAAGATTAACAAAAGACGATCTTGACATGATGATTGAAGGTGTAAAAAATACGGTATACAAACTTCGTAAGTAATAATTTCTGGAGTTGGCAAATAATTTCTATTTGTCAACTCTAATCTCAACAGTTAACTCCTGATTGATATATAAATCAGAAACGGAGAATCAGAAACTGGATAAAAAAACGGAATTTTTTGTATGCAGCTAATGACAAGTCCGGGTTCATTTGTGCATTATATTGGTAGTAAAGACATTCTACTCCCGAACCCTATGCTACTGATGAAAAATTTTACAATTCAACAGTAGAAGCATCACTTCGTGAAGTTATTTAAGGGTTGCTTTACTTTTATGTAGATACATCTAAGCAAAAAAGATATCTCTGGTACAAATAATCAAAAGTACCCACCTTATCAAAGGTCTTTACACTTCAAAAATTTAATCAGTCAGATTAACAATTAATAATTGATCGATGAGAAGAAAAATAATCATTGCTGGTACTGGTTGTGTACTTGCAGACTATCTATATACAGGTGTCAAATTTAACGCTCCTCAATTTCAGAAATACCTTTCGAATCGGGCTGGCGATGGAGGGCTTTCTCCTGGGAAACTAGTTTTTATAGAAGAACTTGAGAATTTTTCAGATCTTGCTTATTCTGAGATTTGTAAAGAAATTACGGAAGACAGCCATCCCACTGCCTTCAATATTGGAGGACCAGGAATTGTTTCGCTCATCAATACATATCAACTTCTTGATAAAGAGAAGTTTGAAGTACTATTTTATGGAGGGCTCGGTAATGACCAAACTGCAGATTTATTAGGTGAGTTGCTCAGAAAAACACACATTAATATTAATCACTTACTAAAAATTTCAAATAGGAGCACACCTTTCACGGATGTTTTTTCAGATTCTTCCTATGATAACGATCAAGGAGAAAGAACTTTCATTAACAATATAGGAGCCGCATGGGATTATACCTCAGATTTCTTAAATGATGGTTTTTTTGATGCTGATATCGTCTGTTTTGGTGGTACAGCACTCGTTCCGCAAATTCACGATAACCTAACAGCCTTACTAAAGAAGGCAAATCAGAACAAATGCATTACGGTTGTTAACACTGTCTTCGATTTTCGCAGTGAAAAAAACAGTCCTGGTCAGCCTTGGCAACTTGTCGATTCACCAAAAAACTATCTGTTAATCGACCTGCTCATCATGGATTATGAGGAGTCGTTAAAAATAAGCGGACAACTTACGATTGAAAAAGCTGCGGAATACTTTTTATGGCAAGATGTCGGGGCAGTAATTATCACAAATGGGGCCAACGAATTATATGCCTTTTCAAATGGTTATTTGTTCGAAAAAACTGAATTATTAAAGTTACCTGTCTCAAGAAAAGTCTCGGAAGACCTCTGTCGCAAACCCGCATCAAAAGGAGATACAACTGGATGTGGCGACAATTTTGTCGGAGGCGTCGTTGCTTCGTTGGCCATGCAATTAGCTACCTGCGAAATCGGGAAATTTAGTTTGATTGAAGCTATTGCCTGGGGGGTAGCTTCTGGCGGATTCGCTTGCTTCTATATAGGTGGAACTTATTTTGAAAATAGCGAGGGCGAAAAGCTCAGAATAGTAAGGGAATTCAGAAACGAATACCTCAATACCCAAATTTCAAATTCATGAAAGACATATCTAAGAAAAAACTGGTCCTTTTTGGGGCTGGAAAGATTGGTCGGTCTTTTATTGGCCAACTTTTTAGTCGGGGCGGTTACGAAGTAGTATTCATTGATGTTTGCAAACCTATTATCAATGAATTGAACCGTAGACGAACCTACAATGTAGTGATTAAGAATGACGAGGAAACTGTTCTTTCTATCCAAAATGTGCGAGGAGTTCTCTCCAGTGACGTAGATCAAGTAATCCACGAGATAGAAACAACCAGAATTATGGCTGTTTCAGTTGGAGCTAACGCACTTAAATTTATTATTCCAGTTATTGCAGAAGGATTAATCAAAAGATCCTTCACACAAAAAGCTTTGCCACTTGATATCATTATTGCTGAAAATCTGTGGAATGCTGCAGAATTCATTAATAAGGAACTAAAAAAAAACTTACCGGAAGGATATCCTTTAGAACAAATGGTTGGTCTTATAGAAACAAGTATTGGGAAAATGGTACCGATTATTCCCAAGAAAGATATGGGGGAAGATATGTTGCAAGTCTTTGCTGAACCTTACAATACATTGATTCTTGACAGACTTGCATTTAAGAATCCAATTCCTGAAATTGAAGGATTAGCGCCTAAAAACAATATAAAAGCATGGGTAGATAGAAAATTATTCATTCATAATTTAGGACATGCAACTACTGCTTATCTTGGCTTCCTTGCTCATCCTTCATTTACCTTTATACATGAGGTTCTGTCAGATAGTCAATTAAAGGATAATGTTCGGAATACTATGTTACAGGCATCTGATATTCTGGCAATAAAATATCCTGAAGAGTTTACAAAAGAATCACTTACCTCGCATATCGACGATTTGCTCAAGCGGTTCCAAAACAAAGCGTTGGGTGATACTCTTTACAGGGTGGGATGCGACTTACATCGTAAACTTGGAGCTGAGGATCGTTTAGCTGGTGCTCTCCATCTAGCACTCAAACTGAAGCTTCCTTATAATTTAATTCTACAGGCCTTGATTTGTGGTTGCCATTTTAAGGCAACTGACGAAAATGGTAATTGGCTGCCTTCTGATATGAAATTTATGGATAAATATAAAAACAATGTCAAAGAAATATTGAAATCAATAAGTGGATTCGATGAAACGGTAAACCCAGAAGTAATCTCAGAAGCTATCGCGATTGACGATATGTTAAAAGAAAAGTTGCTAATAGACTAGAACATTGATTCATCAAAATGAAAACTCGTGCAGCTCGTTTATACGGAAAGGAAGATTTGAGGCTCGAAGAGTTTGAACTTTCAGCCATCACAGCCGATGAAATTCTGGCCAAAGTAGTGTCCGATAGCATTTGCATGTCATCCTATAAAGCTGCCAAACAGGCCACCGACCACAAACGTGTCCCCAATGATATTGCGGAGAATCCGGTCATCATTGGTCACAAGTTCGGCGGCGAGTTGGTCGAAATTGGCGACGACTGGAAACACATATTCAAAGATGGACAAAAATTCTCGATTCAGCCAGCCATTTATTACGAAGAAGGTCCGGTGGGCGTGTTTAGTGCTCCGGGATATTCCTATCAATACATTGGCAGGCTGAACGCCGCAGCCGAAGCCACTTTGACTCAATGTTTTTACTTTATATTATTTAAATTCAATTTATTATCGAGATTATATTTTTACTTGTCTCGATTATGTTACTGCAATGAATTGAAGAACAATAATCTCGCAACAAGCTACAAAATATCCTATTATAGATCAAATAATTCATGAATCCACGAATCTTTGATTTTGTTTTTTAGAGATTGTTTTTATTTGGTAATTTAGCAACCTGAATCTACTCCTAATTAAGCTTTGAAATCTGAGACTTGTAATATAACGTTGGAATTATTGTCACGTCTGAGAAGTGGTGACATGCTGGCATTTGACCAGGTTTATGAGATATACAGCCACAAGCTGTTTTCTTTTGTAAATAAGATTATCAAAGAGAAAAAGGAGACTGAAGATATTGTTCAGGAAGTGTTCTTAAAAATTTGGGAGTCAAGGGAGAACCTGGACGATCATCGGCTTTTAAATTCCTATATTTTTACAATTGCCTATAACAGTTCCATTAGTATTATTAGGAAACGCCTCGTGGATAAAAAATACATGGAACATCTTAAAAAACTCTCAATTATTAGTTTGGCGCCTGATGTGATAAGTGAAGTTGAATTCAACGAATTAAATAATCTGGTCCATGAACTGATTCAGAATTTGCCAGACCGTCAAAAGCAAGTTTTTTTGTTGCACCGGGAAAACGGAATGAGTTATCCTGAAATCGCTGAACGATTGAATATATCAAAAAATACGGTTGAAAATCACATGGTTAGAGCGCTTAAATACCTGCGCAAAAACATGGATAGTACCATTTTGGTTAATATGTTATTTATTAGTTTATTTCTTCAACAATAGGTTCACCCGCTTCCACACGCACAAAAAAAATATTTTTTTCTATTCTTGTAGTGGTGTTTTATTGTCTTAGCGTATTACAGTATGCGAAATCAGACAATGATAATGTGAGACTCTTAACGTCTTTTCCTGATTCGTAATCTGAATAAAAACGAATATAATGTCAAAAGAATTATTTATAAAATTTTTACAAAGGACATGCTCTGAAGAAGAATTTGAACAAGTCTCCTCATGGATCAGAAATGAGGCCTTGGATTCTAATGAGAAAAAAAAGATAATTGATGTTTGGAATGAATTTGAACCTGAATTTGAACCCAGTAAGGCTGACAAGTTGCGTTACCGTCAGGTCCTTGACCGTATTCATCATCAGATTAACATTACGGCCCTTACTCCTCAAAATCCTGATGAAAGAAAGTTATCGTATACTCATATCTTAACGATTTTAACTCGTGTGGCAGCAGTATTGCTTCTGCCTTCATTGTTTTTATTGTTTTATACAAATAGGCCTGTGAAAAATCAGTTTGCTGAAAATGTTAATGATTTAGAAGTTATCGCACCTGAAGGATCAAAAATGCATTTGCAATTGGGCGATGGAACCAAAGTTTGGTTGAATAATGGTAGTAAGCTCAAATATCCTATTCGCTTTACTGGCGATATGCGGAAAGTTTACTTGTCAGGAGAAGGTTATTTTGAGGTAACCCATAATAAAGATATTCCATTTTTGGTCACTACAGACCACTTGACTGTCAAAGCAACAGGAACAACGTTTAATGTAAATGCTTATCCTGATGATGATCACGTTGAAACGACTTTGATTGAGGGGAAAGTCATTCTTTTTGATTCTTCTTTAGAAAAAGAAATCAGACAAGTGCAGCCTGATGAATGCGTCTCGTTTGAGTATAAAAAGAACCGCTATTTAGTTGAAACAGCAACTGTTCAAAAAAATATTGCATGGAAAGACGGTCTCTTGATATTTAAACGCGATTCCATTAGCAATGTGGCCAAAAAGTTAGAAAGACGTTATAACATTGATGTCGAGATCACAAATAAAAATGTAAAACGGTTTACCTATACAGCCACATTTGCAGATGAACCTTTGCCTCAGGTGCTTGAACTTCTTTCGTTGGCTACACCTCTCAGCTATAAAGTCATTCAACGTCAGAAATTAGCCGATGGAAGTTATACCAGACAAAAAGTTTTGATCGGACTGAAGATCAAATAAACGTTTTATAATTAATATATTGGAATGCCTATGATAAAATAACTAAGACCCTGACACAAAAAATAACAGGAAAATGGTTGCACATTTTCCTGTATGAGATTTAAAAAAACGTCAAATATAGATTTGACAAATTTTCAAACCATAATCAAAACAAAAGTATGAAAAAAAAAGTATGGGATCATGCTTCAGGAGGACTATTTCCTGATGCATATAAAATCTTATTGAAAATGAAACTGACTTTGTGTATTATCTTACTCTCTATCTTTACGACGATTGCTTCAGAGACTTATTCTCAATCAAAAAAGCTATCTCTTGATTTAAAAAATGAGACTGTAGAGAATGTATTGGGAAACATTGAATCCCAAAGCGATTTTTATTTTCTGTATTCAGCAGAATTGGTAAATGTTAACCGGAAAGTTAATATTAACGTTAAGGAAAGTACAATCGAGCAAATTCTGGAACAGCTTTTTGCAGATACAGATATTAATTATAGTATAAAAGGTCGGCAGATTGTTTTGTCAACTGAAGTTATATCTGGTTCGGGGCAACAAAATCGTTCTGTTGAAGGCAAAGTTACCGATTCGTCGGGTGCTCCGTTACCCGGGGTTTCTGTTGTTATAAAGGGAACAACAACAGGGGTAATTACAGATATGGACGGGAAATATTCGCTGGCAAAAGTACCTGAAAATGCAACTTTGCAGTTCTCGTTTGTGGGCATGAAAACGCAGGAATTTCTCGTTGGGAACAAGACATCAATCAATATTGTACTTGTTGAAGAAACCATAGGATTGGATGAGGTTGTAGCTGTGGGATATGGTACTCAGAAAAAAGTAAATTTAACCGGGTCTGTGGCTTCTGTCGATATGGCTAAAATATCGGAAGTTCGACCTATTACCAATGTTTCTTCCGGTTTAGCTGGGTTAGTTCCAGGATTATATGTAAAATCGGGGAATAACGTACCTGGAAGTGATGCATCTCTTTTAATCAGAGGCCAGGGAACTTTGGGAACTTTGGCCAATTCTTCTCCTTTGGTTATTGTTGATGGTGTGGAAAGTTCTTTCAATAGTATTACTCCCCAGGATATTGCAACCATATCTGTACTGAAGGATGCGGCTTCGTCGTCCATCTACGGATCGAGAGCTGCTAATGGCGTTATTTTGATCACAACCAAACGTGGCGAAAAGGGAAAGATCAAATTCAATTACGATGGATATGTTTCTGGCCAATCGGTTGCACATAAGACTCATTTTGTCAGCAGTAATGCTGATTACATGGAAATGCAAAATGAAGCACTCCGAAATTCAGGTACAGCAACCATGTTCTCGGATGCCAATATTAAGAATTGGCGTGAACATGATGGGGAAAATTCGCTGGAATGGCCATCTACCGATTGGGCAAATGCAGTTTTTCGTACATCCTGGACCACGAACCATAATTTATCAATATCTGGAGGTACCGATTCGATGAACTCGTTCCTTTCATTTAATTACCAGGATACACCAGGTATTATTGAAAATACAGGATACAAAAAATATGCTGTTCGAGCAAATAACGAAATGAGCGTTACAAATTGGCTTAAAGTTGGAATAAACCTAAATGCCGCATTTATAAATAAGCAGGCTGGTATTTCAAATGTTTCTAGTTTTTTTGAATCTACCAGCAACTGTGTTCCTTCTATCGTTATTAAAGGCCCGGACGGGAAATGGGGAGGAACAAATAACTCGGAAGAGAATCTGGGAGGTTGTTTAAGTCCGTTGTCTTATTTATACCGTTATACAGGTGAAGATAAAACGAGTAATTTCAATTCTAAATTCTCCGTTTTGTTAACACCCGTAAAAAATCTGACTGTAAATGCTTCTTATCACTATAATTTTTCGGATCAAAAAACAGTTAGCATTCCAAACAATTTGGTTGGATGGAATTTTCAGACCAACCAAATTACAATTAACATGGCTAATACTCCCAGCGTAACGGATAAAGACACACGTCAACTTCGTAATTTCATGGATGTTGTTGCATCTTATGAAAATAAGGTCCTCAATAAATTGTACTATAAAATTATGGCGGGTGCCAGCCAGGAACAGTATAAAACTGAATGGTTTAGTGGTATGAGGAACAATTTGATCGATGTAGGCTTAGATCAACTGAATGCGTGTACAGGTTCGGCTGAAGCGTATGGTTCGTTGAGCGATTGGTCGATGCAGTCTTATTTCGGACGTTTAAATTTATCATGGGCAGACAAGTATCTGTTCGAATTTAATTATCGCCGTGATGGTTCTTCCCGGTTTGCTGATAGCAATCGTTGGGGCGGATTTCCATCGCTTTCTGCTGGTTGGAATATATCCGAAGAGCCATTTATGGCATCGGTAAAGCAATCGTGGCTTGATAATTTGAAAATAAGAGCTTCATGGGGGTCGCTTGGTAATAATTCAGTTGGAAATTATGCAACGGTTTCCACCATGTCGGGATCTCAGTATGTGTTGAATGGAAAGCCAGTTGACGGATTTATTGGGAATTTGGTGAATGGAAACTTAAAGTGGGAGTCAACTTTTGTGAATAATGTTGCCCTTGATTTCACAATAAAAAACAAATTGTCTGGAAGTATAGATTATTACAATAAACTAACTAAAAACATTCTTGCCCAATTGCCCATTCCTCTTGAAAACGGGTTGGTGAGTGCGCCATATCAGAATAGCGCCAGAGTTCGCAATAGTGGTATAGAAATTAATTTAGGATGGCAAGACCACATTAAAAATGTAGGCTATTTTGTAAAGGGAAACTTCACGTATAATAAAAATAACGTTGTTAGGTTTAAAGGAGGTGAACGTTCTATCGATGGAACAACGATGATTCAGGAGGGTTATGGTATTAATACTCAGTTTGTCAGGAAAGTTGATCGTATTGTTCAGACCGACGAAGATGTTGCTCTTGTACAGGATATTATTAAAAAAGCTCCTGCCGGAAAGAATCCATTCCCCAATGGAGTACCTGTAAAAGGGGATTTGCTTTATAAAGATATGAATGATGATGGTCTGATTAATGACGATGACCGTGTACCAGTTGGTCATGGTGCTAATCCGCGTTTTATGTATGGTTTATCATTCGGAGCCAATTGGAATGGATTTGATTTTTCATGTCAAATGGACGGTATTTCTGGAATTAATGCTTACTATAATAATGATTTTTATACAGTTACTCTACGAGTACCCCAGATTATTAATAAAAAAATTGCTGATGGACGATGGTATGACGGGAGGACTGATGCTAAGTTTCCTCGCCTGACCAATAAGAGTGTAACGAAAAATGTTTTAAACAGCGATTTTTGGGTCATGAATAATTCTTTCCTAAAAATCCGCAACATTCAATTTGGCTACACGATTCCTTCCAGATATACTCAACGGGCAGGCATTAGTCGTCTTCGAATATATTCTACTTTGGAAAACTTTTTCACGATAACCAATTATCCGGGGTTGGATCCCGAAGTAACGGGAATGAATTATCCTCAGATGAAGCAAGCTGTATTTGGAATTAATCTTTCTTTCTAAAACGTTATTGACATGAAAAACTTTAAATATATTATTATTTTACTAGCAACTATCTTTTTAAACAGTTGCTATGATTTGGATAGATATCCTTCTGATCAATTAAGTTCTGGAACATTTTGGAAAACAGATGTCCAGGCAAAAGAAGGGGTAATGGGCGTTTATAGTGAACTGAAGGCCGGATATTCGTTTGGAATTTATTGGGCGAACGATTGCCTTTCGGATATTACTTTTGGATACGATGATAATGTGGGCATGCAATCAGTCGTCCAAAATGCTTTTGATGCAAATTCAGCACATGTAAAGGCCCGCTGGCAGCATACTTACGAGGGTATTCGTGTAGCCAATGTCACTATCCGAAAAGTTCAGGAGTCTGAAACGATTACTGAAGCAGTGAAAAAACAAGTTATTGCAGAAGGAAAATTCTTACGGGCTTTACTTTATTTCCATTTAACTAATTATTTTGGAGGCGTACCAATTTATGATGAAAAAGTCGATTATGATAAAGATTACATGAATCTGCAAGCTAATCGATCGTCATTGGAGGATGTTCGAAAGTTTATCTTATCCGACTTAACTGCCGCTATTGCTGATCTGCCGGTGAAATGGAACGCTGAAGATTATGGACGGGCAACCAAAGGTGCTGCTTACGCACTACGAGGTAAGGTTTATTTGTACGCAAAAGACTATAAAAATGCCGCAACTGATTTTGAGGAGATAGTGAAAGACCCCAATGGGCAAGGTTACGGCTATAGCCTGTACCCAAACTATGCCGATCTTTTTAAGCAAAAAGCTCATTCTGCCAATGAAATGATTTTTTCTATTCAGAATTATCTGGCAGCAGGGTTTAACCTGGGAATGGGTTTTGATCATTATGTAGGCAATTATGTTTCGTTTGGTTTCGGATGGAATAATGTATTACCTTCAGTAACTTTGGCTGACAGCTATGAATTAAAAAATGGCAAAAAATTCAATTGGGATGATTTTATTCCTGGATATAATGCAAATGCTGATAATTTAAGGCTAAAAGTCTATACTTCAACAATAGATGATAAGGATCAGACAAAGGTAAAGGCATATTCAGAATATGTTGATGCCTTGAAAGACATGTACGCACAACGTGATCCCAGAATGGCACAGACTCTAATTCTTCCATATTCAAAATATCTAGGTCAATATACAAGTGTACCTGAAACATTTGAATATGTTATTGCAAAAGGTGCCAATAATGGACATTTTGTTTGCCCTTGTAATTTTTATCATCCACGAGTTCTTTATCTTTTCAGAAAGTTTGTTCCTGAAGGTAATATGGATGGTCAGTTAACGAAGAAAGCAGATCGGGATTATACCCCAATTAATTTTCCGGTTATTCGTTATGCCGACGTTTTGTTGATGCTAGCCGAATGTGACAATGAATTGTCGAAACCCGATGAGGCTGTTAAATATATCAATATGGTTCGTACACGCTCTGGTATGCCTGGAATCAACAATGGAGATGCTTGGATGAGAGCTTCAAGTAAAGATGAAATATTTGAAAGAATCAAACATGAGAGAGCCGTTGAGTTAGTTCTGGAAGGTCATCGTTATAACGACTTAAAGAGGTGGGGCTTATTAAAGCAGGCAATGACAGGTCCAATTATGGATATTGTTGGTAATACATTATTTATAAGACAGCCATTTACTGATAATCTTTTGTTGTGGCCTATTCCGACCACTGCGAGAGATCATAATCCTAATTTAGCCCAAAATCCGGGTTGGTAGAAATCGAGAAAAATAAATTATATAATTAAGAGAGTGTTTTTCTCTTTGTTCGTTGTTTTCCATAATTCCCCCCAGGCTTTCATTACAGGAGGAATCAAGCCACTTGTCATAAGATGCTTGGGGGATTATAATTTTTTCTATAGAGAATCGTGTTTCTTTATAAAATACCTTTTAGACTACTCCTGTTCATGGTATTGTTTGATTTTCCTGATTTTAATATAACAAATAAATTACAATGTATTTTACATATTTTAAAAAGCACATAATATTTTGTACCGTATTATTAACTTTTTTTTGTTCTTTCAATATAGAAGCTGCTGAATTTGAGCAACAAAAGTGTTTCGAGTATGTATTTGGCGACAAAGTTAAATTGGATCCGGTAATAGTTAAGAAAGTTGCTGCTGATTTATCTGGAGGCCGCCACTATATTGATACGAATGGGGATGGAAAACCGGAAGAAGTTTGGTTTATAGATACCGATCCCCGCCATACTAAAGAGAAAGGCCCCATTTTAGTTCGCGCTATTGATCGTGACGGAGATTTGGAAATGGGCGGACAGCCTGATATGGATAGCGACTTATATGTAGTGGATTGGAATGCTGATGGTACAGTTGATGCTGTAATTGGTTATGAAGATATGGATGGCGATCAGGATATTGATCGGATGGGAATTTTCTTCTTCGATAAGAATTACGGACTGAGGGTATGGTGGAGCCGTGACGATGGTGATGATAATCTTCTATGGTACAACGTTGATTATGCTTACTATCAGAACTTGTGCGAATTTCATACAAATTTCGGAGGAGACGAAACATTTGATCTTCTGTATATAAAACCTGGAGATAAGCAGTGGACTCCTTTTTCTGAAAATCCTTTCTGTTTCTTCGATCGGGATGTTGACGGACTAAGTGAAGAAACAATACGCGTAGTCGGAGATGGAAATACGATCCGATCAATTCGTTGGAGCTTTGATGTTGATAATGATGCGACGAAGGAAAGTCCGCGAGATTACGATGTATCGCTTACTGCACTTATAGGAAAGGGTAAATCGGATGTTGATAATGAGAATATTCCCGATTCTCCGCTTGCCTATGGTGATGATGTATGTGAAACGATTAGGATTGAAGGATTTCCTGCCAAAATAATGAAGCGCAATTCGATGATCCCATTTTTACAGAAACAGATTTGGTCGAGTGAAATAATGACCTGGGATGAGAATGATTTGAATATTCCGTATCGTGTTCCCGGATATATAATTGAACGATGGGAAGGAGTTATCGCTTCAGAATCGAAAGAACCAGGTGCTGAAATGCCGAGGATTGGTTGGCCTGACTGTGGCCCGGTAAATAAACGTTATGAGGTGGTTAAGCATCCAAAGACCATTAATTCGTATTATTATAGTCAGGGAGACCAACGAATTCATATCAAAAACAGTGACAAGACCTGGTTGAAAGTAGATTTTAACTACGACACGAAAGTAGATATGATTTACCAATGGATTGATGATGATAAAGATGGTGTTGTTGATAAATTAATGGTTGATGTAAACGGTGATGGTAAATGGGATGACTCGTGGAAGTTGAATACAGCAAACGATAAAACATTGCAGTGGAATTTCGATGATTTACATTCGGCTTATGGCGGGGTCGTTGCCCTGGAGCCGCAACGACTATATAGCTTAAATAAGCTTCTTGCTGAAGCGCTCAAAGCAAAGGTTAAGGGCGCAGCCGAAGATGATGTATGGGCAATGATCGAGAACAAGATGCAATGCAAGGACTTAACAAATGACTTGTCGCAACGGTTGCTTAAGAGCGATGAAACGATGCTTTACTATTTGCGTCTTAGCGCCGACCGTCGTATTGCTCATTTGAAGGAATTATATCCGAATAAATCTTTCTGGGAACAATTTGCCGGATTCCGTGGCAATGGAAATACAAAGGCGATGTACCAGCTGGTAGCCAAACAGTTTGGCTTGTCAATACCTTCGGATAATGAATATAATAACTGGTTGTCGGATTTAAGGAAGCAACCGGAAACCAGGCGTGTAGCCTGGAGCAATTCGTGGTTCGCTCCCAATTGGGGATGGGAATCGGAGAAGGCTGCTTTCCGTTGTTATGATGGTCATTTCGACTTATTTGGGAAACGCTATGATTGTTTAATCATGCCGACATTAACCAGCGAATATACTTATCATGTCGATCATGGTACATGGGGTATGGATATTCTGCATGTTGGACAAACTGGTGGGTGTGGTGGTCTTGTTTTATTTGTAGATGGAGTGGCTTATCCGGTACGTCACGAGAAAGAGGGTGATCCTGTTTACTCAGCCCGTCTAGTTAAGGAAACGAAAGATACGGTAACTATTGGCTTTACGGTTACCGGTGTAGGCCCCAAAGAATCTCCTTACACCGTCTACATCAATGCTTCGGCCCGTGCTGGACAGGATGATGATTTACTGGAAGCAAAAGTAGAAGGAGGCGACCCTTCTCAGGATATTCAACTGGGTATCGTTATTAATAAACTTTCGACCGAACAATATTTCTTCGATAAGAATGCTGGAGTGATGGGGTCGTGGGGTTTTCAGGATCCTGCAATGGGATGGATTGGCATGGGGCTGATTTTCCCGGTTGACCGGTATTCTCATCAGGCAGATACTCCTGAAGAACACCGTGTTGTGGTTAATTGTAAACGAGGAGAATGGATTAAATATTATGCCCAGGGCGACTGGTTGCGGGCACACTTTTTTGTTCCTGGTGCTGGTGCAAAGGATTGGGAAAAAACCTTACAGCTTAAGGCTTCAGGGTACAATTTAAAATAGTGGAAAAATGAAGAAGATTTTATTGTTTTTCATGATGATTGCCAGCACGAGTACGTTATTGCTGGCACAACCGACGCCGGTAAAAAGAGTAATCCTATTTATCATTGACGGAGTGAGTATTGAAGCTCCTTCCAGATTGAAAATGCCTGTGTTTAACAGCCTTATAAAGGAAGGAACTTATATTCCGCAATCGTATGTAATTACGCCTCATCATCCTACCGTTGGGCCGTATAGCGAATATAATACATGTTCGTTCCCCAATACGCTGATTCAACAGGGAACACTCTTTTTTAGTCCTAAGAACAAAATGATACAAGAGCTTTTCCCCAAAGAACAAACGGCAATGGTTGTTAATGCGATAGACTACAGAAGTTTGAGCCGGGGTTTTTCTACTTCAGTAATGGATGTTACAATGACTGACGAAGACGTTGTGAATACATCTATGCGAATTTTACAGGATCAGCATCCTGTATTCATGCGTATTCATCTACAAGCTTCAGGAACAAGAGGGTACGAGATATCGCTTAGTACTCTTGATAAACCGTATTATCGGAATATCTTTGGCAAGGAATCTCCTTATGTTGAGGCCATTGAGAATGCCGACCGGTTGCTGGGCAAGTTTGTCTCTTTCCTTAAGGCAGAGAAAATGCTGGACAATACCGTATTGATCGTTACAGGCGATCATGGAGAGAATAAAGCTGGCTGGCATTCTTTGTACAATGAGGAATGTTGGCGTACTCCACTACTTTTTGTTGGTGCCGGAATTGCCGTAGGCCGCGAATTACCTTATTTCGAACAAACCGATATTGCCTCAACGATTGCCGGGCTATTAGGAAAGGTTGGCCCGAATACCGATGGGGCAAGTGGAAAATTTGTGAAGGAAATATTGAAGAATCAGGATGTTTCGGATTACCATCCGACGATGTACCTGAAAACATTGGATGAACAAATCAGGGAGTTTAATTTCATGCGTGCTCAATTAATTGTTTCTGGAAAAAACGACGATTCGTTTATCAACATCGCGGCATTACTGGAAAATACAAACTTTGGAGAACCCTTTTATCATCAGGATCGAATTGTTGATTGGTATAAAGCTGGCACAACAGCTCATCTGATTGAAACCAACGAAAAAGTTCTTGTTCGGCTCAGAAAAGTGTTGTCTGGTAAATAGTTATAGCAAATAACGTAATTGTTTAATCGAATAGCAAGTATATTCTATCATGAGAAAAAACGAGAGCATATCAAAATATTCGGGTTCTGGCTCTGTTATCAGGCGCTTTTCTTTTGTCTGTTTTTGTTTTCTTATCCTTTTTTATAAAAGTGGTGGGCAATCGTACTATCCGGGCATTAATCCCGGGAAGGCAGTCGTTGAAAAAGAAGAACGTACGATCTCGTTAAAAAATAATGTGTTAACACTTTCTGTTGATGGGCTTCCCAACGAATTAAAGTCGATTAAATTTATTAACAGGGAAAACAATGCAGAATATACATTCACAAATAGCGATTTGCTGTCAATTGTTTTGCCTAACAAAGATTCTCTCACATTCAATCAGTTCCGGGTGGACTCTGTGATTCAGCAAGATGGGACAGATAAGAATGGCTCCTATTTTAAGATTGGCATTATATTGTCAAATCAAAAATACGGGATCTCATTAAACTGGGAACTGAAACTAAACGACCAGTCTAATTATGTAAGGCACAATTTCAAATTCTGTTCAACATCAACCGGTATTTCGAAGATATATGCGTTACGCATTTCAGACGAATGCAAACCCAAAGTACTTGGATTGGTTGATGGGGCTCCCGTAGTTACCGGAAATACCTTTTTTGCTTTGGAAAACCCTATGTTTCAGGTTAATAAAGCAAAAAAATCATTTGGTCTGTATGTCTTACCTCTTGAAGGACAGCTAAATGGCTCGAATACATACGAAGAGTCGATGGTTTGGGGTTGTTTCCCGGAAGGCCAGCTGCGAAGAGGATTTTTATATTATTTGGAGAGAGCAAGAGCCGTTCCGTACAGGCAATTGACTTTTTATGATTCCTGGTATGATCTTTCGTATGATTTAAATGTGCTGACTGAGAAAGATTGTATCGATCGCATAAAAACGTGGGGCGACAGCCTAAAAGCAAGAGGTACCGGGTTAGATTGTTTTCTATGGGATAGTGGTTGGGACGATTGGAACAACATGTGGGAGTTTAACAAAAAACTTTCGCAGGGATTTAGCAATATTAATGCTTTTGCTCGTCGTTATAACGCTTCTTGCGGTGCATGGCTGTCTCCCTGGGGCGGTTACGACGAGTTTATAAAAATACGTTTGGCTACAGCAAAAGAACATTTCCCTCAATACAAGATCAATGAACATGGATTTACGTTAACCGATCCGAACTATTACAATTATTTTAAGGATGTGATTATCAATCTTATCAGGCAGAATAATGTAACGCTGTTCAAGATCGATGGAATAGATCCTGGAAAATACAATCCGGATTGCAGCGGTTTTGGCATTTATGCCGACGAGATGCACGCGTTTATCCGTCTTGTAAAAAAAATACGTGAAGTGAAGCCGGATGTCCGGCTGAATTTAACCGTTGGTACCTGGCCTTCACCCTTTTGGTTATGCTATGGCGACAATATTTGGAAAGGTGGCGACGATTACGGAGCCCTGGGCGAAGGGAACCGTCGTCAGCAATGGATGAATTTCAGAGATTATGGTGTTTATAAATGCCGGACTAAATCGCCATTATGTCCAATCAGTTCGCTGATGTTTCATGGTATTACAGTTGCCAATTATGGGGCAACAGCCGGGTATGAAATGGATGACCGGTTTATTTCGGATGATATTTGGACATTCTTTGCAAATGGGACAAGCCTTCAGGAATTGTATATCAATCCGCATAAGTTAAGTAAAAACAACTGGGATGAATTGGCAAAAGCGATTAAATGGTCACGGGAACATAAAGCAGTTTTGGTCGATTCGAATTGGATTGGAGGTGACCCCTCGAAGGGCGAAGTGTATGGATTTGCGTCATGGAACCCGCAGGCTGCCACATTAATGATTCGAAACCCGTCGTCGAAACCCGTCGATTTCTCCTTCAGGTTAAAAGACCTGTTGGAATTACCTAAAGGCTTTGATGGGATATATCGCTTATTTAATGTCCGATCGGAAAGAGAGGAAGCTCGGTTCGATTCGTCGAAAAAAGCAACGCTACATTTGTCTCCATTCGAGGTTAAAGTGTTGAATGTGAACGCACAATTTTGATAAAATGATCAATAAACTTTAGTTATAAATTAATAATGTCTATAATCATGAAAAAGATTAGTCGTCGTCAGTTAATAACCAACGTATCAGCAGCTTCGCTGGGTTTGGTTGTATCTGGAATGCTCCCAGCTATGGGAAGTACTCGTTCGGCATCAGGAAAATTAGCCATTTTAGGTGGTGATCCTGTCCGGAAAAATAAGATGTGGCCCAAATGGCCTTATGTGGACGAGAAAATAGTAGCTTCGATGGAGAAAACCGTCCGTAGTGGAATTTGGTGCCGTATCGATTCAGCAACAGGCACAGTACCTACTTTCGAGAAAGAATATGCTTCGCTTATGGGGGCTAAATATTGTGTCGCTACTGGTTCGGGAACACAATCGCTCCATACTTGTGTCGAGGCTCTGGGTATTGGTCCCGGCGATGAAGTGATAACCACTCCTTATACCGACATGGGTACTATTTCAGGGATAATCTCGGCTCGGGCCCTTCCTGTATTGGCTGATATAGAAAGAGAATCGTTCCAAATTGATCCCAAAGCAATTGAACGATTGATAACTCCGAATACTAAGGCAATCATACCGGTTCATATTATGGGGCAACCGTGTGATTTAGATCGGATTATGGCTATTGCTAAAAAGCACAACCTGTATGTAATAGAAGATGCCTGTCAGGCTCATTTGGCAGGATTTAGAGGGAAAAAGCTGGGGACAATCGGCACCTTAGGCTGTTTTAGTCACCAAACGTCGAAAGTAATTTCCTGCGGCGAAGGAGGTTCTATACTTGGAGATGATGAAGTATTAATGGATCGTTGTTATACCGTGATGAATCATGGGACCAACCGCCAAGGACGAAGTGTAACCATTGGGCCAAAGTACCGGATGAATGAATTTGAAGGAGCCGTACTGTTAGCACAACTTCCTAATGTTATTGACCAATGGAAGCGCAGGAATGAGAATGCTGCATACTTAACGGCTAAATTGAAAGACTGCCCCGGGCTGGTTCCTCAAAAGCTATATGACGGTACCGATAGTGGTTCGTTCTATCTATATACGATGGGCTACCGAAAAGAGCATTTCAATAATGTTGACCGGTCTGTTTTTCTGAAAGCAATTGCTGCTGAAGGAATTAACCTTAGTCCATACATTCCCAATGGCTTACATCGGGAATCCTGGGTAGATCATATTCTGGGGTTGAAGGTATATCAGAAAATGTATTCAGCTTCCCGGTTGAAACAATACAAAGAAGAACTTGTTTGCCCGGTTTGCGATAAAATTTGTAGCGAAGAGATGGTTATGCTCTGGGCATCAGGCCCGTTGCTGGGAACAAAAGATGATATGGACGATATTATCAATGCCATCATGAAAGTTTATGAAAATAAGGACCAACTGAGTAAAATAAAGATGTAATCAATAATAATCTTCCTTACTGTAAAAAAATGTAAGGATAGAAATGATATGCCGTTATGTGGAACAATTATTTATTATTCTTGCAGGTGTTGTTAGCAATTCTTGTTTTGCCTACCCTTATTATATTAAAGGATGATGCTCTTTGTTTTAGATACAGTTAAACCTAGTGTGCGATTTATACAAGAATGTTAAAAGTAGAAAAAAACACATCAAAAGGCAAAAACCTTCAAATGACCGATGCGAATAATATCTGGAATAAAGACATCGCTCTTTCCCCAAAAACTGTATACCGAAAAAGCTCTGAGCAATGTTTTCAGTACTAGTAATGAAAATATTTGATCAACAATATGAGTTAGTGCTTTGCGATGAACAGCAATAATTCTGTTCTGAGTAGCTGCAAGTTGGGCTAAATTTTCATGGTTATTACTTTAGTGATGCGTTTATTGAAGATTGATATACGCAAATATGGTGGAGTATAATATAGAGTCTGTTTATCTTTGTATTTAAGATACTTTATAAAAACTTGTCAAAGTAATGAGAATATGATAGCTAAAACTATTATTACCCTTATATTGCTGATACATGGAGTAGGGGGAGGAGAGTCAGTTAAGAAAGAAAAGCAGGCAGAAGCAAAAGAAACAAGTAGATTTCCTATAAATTATAGGAATGCAGGTTGGAGGGGTGGCATAGGCGTTGCTTTTGGTCAGCCAGCTGCTAATATTCCCGATATTACTGAACTTGGGCTTGATATTGTTTGGGGAGGGGAGGACCCTCGGCGTGCCGCTATGCTTGATATAGCAGTGTTTCACTATTGGAATTCTGTGGTTGAAATTTCGTTGAAAGACCCGAATGGACGATTTGATTTCAGCCAAATGGATGACAAAGACCAGGCCTCAAAACTTGCGTTTGACAAATTCTCTGAATTACGTTACGGTATGTCGGGCCTATCAAAATATGCTAATGTAAGGTATAGTCCGGGGGGAGCTTATGGCGATGTTTATGGAGAAATGGATTTGTCTGCGAATAACCCTCTTGTAAGGGCTGTCGTATCCAGTCGATTGGAATCGTTGACCGGGAGTGGACTAAAACATGGAGGTATAGCATTGGACAATGCAGGTAAAGTTCCTGGATCATTTTTGGAATTTCTCCAAAATACCTTACATCCTGAAGGGTTTGGCATTGCGACGAATGGTGGTTCTGAGAATTTATACCGTTATATTGATTTTTTCGGGAATGAGGGCTTCCAATTTTCGCAGCAAACGATGAATAATATGCAATTGAAAGGATTTAATGGGATCCTTGGTGAGTTTGTTACCCGCCAACTGTCGTCAGGAGAATTGGAAAGATATCTGAAAGCCAAACATTTTAATGGTATTGTATATTTTGGATATACAGATGGACGCGACAGGGCCGCTGCCACAAATTATTCATTTTTTTATTGCCGCCCAGATATTTATGATCACCAACGATGGATTCTGCGTGAAATACTACCGTTAAGCAAGTCAATGTTTTGTGCCGGTCCACAAAATAATGCATATGCCCGTATTCTTTTCAATAAGGAAACAGACAGAATAAGTCAGGCTAATAGTCGTCAAAACCATGTTGATGCTACAGGGAGGGTTCTCGAACCAAGTGTTTATGAATTAGGTAAAGACGATATATTTGGAGGCACGCTTTCTCTTGATGTGAGTGTTAAAAGGTATGGCAACGATATCAATAAAGGAGTTTACTTGTATGTTAATTCAAATGAATCTGAAACAATCGAATGCAATGCTGATAGCTTGGGAATAAAAGCTAATACAATTGTTTTTGACGAATTTTCGGAAACTAGCTTAAAATCGGAGAAGAAAGATGACATAGTTCGTTTTAAGACACCGTCAGGGCCGTCTTTAATACAATTGGGGGATACAAAAACAGTAGTTGGTAATATCCTTTTACGTGTTTCAGAATCGTTTGAATCACAATTATTACAGCGCCAAATGGATGAGAAATTAGGGTTTGGGTATTCACAAAAGTCTCTAACAGTGCCTCCAACTAAAGATAATTCATCCAAAGCTGATTTCGATAAACCACTGAAACCGTGGGAACCATTTTGTCAGGGGTATGTAGTCGATTTAAAAACAAAAAAATCAGGGCGGGGAAGTTTGCGTACAGATGGAAATACATATACTGTATATAACGGGCAATGGCTTTACCATAACCGGCAGGGAGCGGCACAATTTGTTACATTGAACCAGTTAGAACCTGTCCCTTTGACTCTCACTGCATTTAGTAAATCGGAAAATGTGAGAAAGTCGGAATTAAAGACAATTACAGAAACAAATCGCAGGGATCATTTAGGCGAACGTTTGGGGTATTATTATGCCATGCATCTTTATCTTGATTATCAGGACGGAAGTTGGCCAGAGGTTCACACATTTGCTTTTTCTCCGGGGACACATGATTGGGAAGAAGGTAAAATAACGGTTGTTCCCCAAAAGGCAGTGAAAACAGCAATGGTTTTGGTCGAATTACATCAGCCGGAAGGCACTGCATGGTTTGACGATTTTAGTCTTACTGAAAACACAGACCCGGAACGTAACCTTTTAGCAAGTGCCGACTTTGGAGATTCTGATGTTCTATTAGATAAAACAAAAGCGCCGGAATATGACAAGAAAGTCACTCTGCTAATGTCAAATATCAATGAGGTGCAAGAGCAAGTTAGTATAGATAAACTGGGAAAACTGGAAGAAGATATTCAGGCTCTCAAAGGTTGGCTTTCTGCACAGGGTATTGCTAAAATGTATGGACGTGAAATGCGCGACCTTATTGATGCACAACACAAAATAGATCTGTGCCGTCAGCTACTAAAGAAATAGTATAAAGTGAAAGAAAATGTTCGTGCATTCCGAAAGGATTATTTTTTGTGAAGAGGATAAAAGTCCTTGGGAGTATTGTCCGATAGTGCAATTCTTTTTTTGAAGAAAATTGGGATTAGAAGTTGGTTTATGTGAAAAATCTAATTTATGAAGGAAAGATTATTGGTTTTTATTTGTATTATACTCTCTGGCGGAGTATTCGCGCAAAAATTTGATTTGGCAAAAACTCCGCCTATGGGTTGGAACAGCTGGAATAAATTTGGCTGTCGAGTAGACGAACAAGTGGTAATTAAGGCGGCGGAGGCCATGGTGGCGAGCGGAATGCAGGAGGCAGGCTATGAATACGTTATAATTGATGACTGCTGGCAGGTTTCACGAGATGAAAATGGTGAGATCGTTGTGGATACGACCCGTTTTCCACATGGGATGAAGTATTTGGCAGATTATATTCACTCTTTGGGACTGAAGTTCGGAATTTATACGTGTGCCGGACTTACAACTTGTCAGAAGCGACCCGGTTCACGCGGATACGAATTTCAGGACGCCCGTACTTATGCCCGCTGGGGAGTTGATTATTTAAAGGTTGACTGGTGTTATCGTGGTCCCGGACAAAACTCTCTTGCTTCTTATTCTCTTATGAGAGATGCTTTATATGCAGCAGGTCGCCCGGTTGTTTTCAGTATTTGTGAATGGGGGGAGACGCAACCCTGGACATGGGCAATTGATGTTGGCCATTTAGGGCGTACAACCGGCGATATCAGAGATAACTGGGACTCCATGATTAATATTGTTGATGAAGAAAAACCGCTTGCAAAATTTGCCAGACCAGGATACTGGAATGATCCGGATATGCTGGAAGTAGGAAATGGCGGCATGACAACCGATGAATATAAAACTCATTTTTCAATGTGGTGTATGCTGGCAGCTCCGTTAATAGCTGGAAATGACTTGTCGAATATGTCTGAAGAAACCAAGTCGATACTGACAAATGCTAACCTCATCGCTATCAATCAGGATCAATTGGGGAAGCAGGCTGTCTGTATTAGAGAAAGTGGGGGCTATGAAATATGGATCAAAGATTTAGCCAATAATGAAAAGGCTGCTTGCCTTTTGAACAGAAGTGATGAGGAAAAAGAAGTATTGGTGAATTTTAACCGTCTGTTAAGAGTTAAAGGTGAAACTGATCCGCGTTACCAGTTATATGAAGATTCCTATCAGCTTTCAAATTATAGAATATGGGATTTATGGGAAAACAAAGAGGTTAAAACGAGAGATGATAATAGTGGAATGGTAAAAATTCCTCCTCATTCTGTAAAGGTTTACCGGTTCAGTAGAAAGTGAGAAATGTGTCTGCAATCTCAGGTAGAATCCAGATTGACTAATTTAACTGGCTATTATATGATTGATTTCCAAATGAACGATTTGCGTTTTTTGAGGATTAACATACGCAAAAAGTACATGATGCTCAATTATTGTGACTTATATTTGAAATTGTTAAAAAATGTTAAATAACTATTGGAAAGTAAGTGTCTGGTTGTGTGATTTATTGAGTCGACGACAGAAAGTTTAATAAGGAATGTTGTAAGTGGGAAGCTGAACCCAGAAGGTAAATGTGAACTATTTTTAACTTAATAAATAATCACATAGCTTTAAATTTTGTGTGAATTTATAAATTATCAACTGATTATGTAGGTACATACGCCTTGATTTTTTTTCATAAATGAATCTGAAGATCAAGAGTGTTAATAATATGTTATTTAATATGAAATATTTGTATTGTTTTTTTTCGCTAAATCAACATGAAAGAAACTCATTATGGAATATCCTAAGAATCATCGGGTTGTAAATGATATTGATTTTGATGAGCTCTATCTTTTATATTATCCGCGACTTTTATTGTTCGCAATGAAGTTGATTGGGAGTAAAGAAGAAAGCGAAGAAATAATACAGGATGTTTTTGTCCGTTTTTGGTTGAAGCAAAGTTTTTCTAATATTAAATTTTCAATAAAAGCTTATTTGTTTCGTTCCATCCGAAATGCGTGTTTAGATTACATAAAAAAAACGGGAAAGCAGGTATCAAATAATTTTTCGGAATATGCTCTTGAAAATGAACCCGCTGAATTTTGTGATCTTTTATTATTGGATGAAATTGAAACTGCCATTCAAAAAACAGTAGGGGAACTTCCCACGCAATGCAAAAAAATATTTTTGCTTCATCGTGATGAGCAATTAACTTACAGGGAGATAGCTGAAAGCATGAATATATCGGTCAAAACTGTTGAAACGCAAATTTATAGGGCAGTTAAGGTGTTGAAAAAAAGTCTGATAGAATATTTGCCACAAATTTTTTTATAATTTTTTTATTTTCTTGTCAGGGCACCCGCCTAAATTATCGTCTCATCAAAAAAAGATAAATGATGGGACAAGAACAATTAGAATATTTATTATTTCTGTTTCTGAGAGGAAAACTAAATAAGCAAGACGAGAAAATTGTTACGGATTGGATTGCTGAGAATGAAGGAAACCGAAAGGAATTTGAACGTTACAGTCGTATTTTTGAAGAGCAACGTCGACAAATTCCTGATATAGATGCAATTATATCACGCGAAAAGTTAAAAACTACCTTACTTCAAAAAACGATAAAAGCTCAAAAGAAGGATCGGTTTATCATACGAGGGCTGATGACATCTTTTGTTTTCGTGACATTATTTATAGTATTTAATCCAATCAGCAATCGAGATTATGCTTCTGGCTATTGCAATGGTGCTACAATTGTGAAAACTGAATTTGGAGAAATGTCATCCTGTGTTCTTCCTGATAATACTAAAATATGGCTGAATAGCAATTCTGAAATACAATATCGTCTACTATCTGGTGAAAATGAGAAAACTAGAGAAGTTAAAGTTCAGGGCGAAGTTTATTTTGATGTGGCAAAAGAAAAGAAAGTGCCCTTTGAAGTCCTTGTAGGAAATACCAAAATAAAGGTTTATGGGACTCAATTTAATGTTTGTCAGAGGAAGGATTGCGATCTAAAGGTGACCCTTATCGAAGGAAGTATGGCTGTTTTTACGAAAGAAGATGTAAAAATATCCCAATTGGTTCCTGGCGAGCAGGTAATATTGGGTAAACAGGGGGAACTGTTGATTAAGAAGAAAATAAATACAGAAGAAACAGTTTTGTGGAAGGAAGGTAAGTATGAATTCAAGGATGTAACACTGCTTGAGATAACCCATCATTTAAATGAATTGTATGGAGTCAAGATTGAAATTCCGGATAAAACATTAAAAAGTTTAAGATTTAGATGTGTTATTGATCGGCACAAACCATTATTACAAACTTTACAGATATTGAAAGAAGCTACAAACCTTAATTATTCTACTAACGGATCCGATATTATACTAACTAAAAATTGAAAAAAAATGAAAAAACTAAGAAGTCATAAATGTAGGGAAGGAGGATGAGATATTGGGCCATCTTACGTTTAATTTAATTCCTTAAATATAAAATAAAATATAAATTTATGAAAAATAGATTAAAAACGAAAAATGTCTTTTCTCGGCGATGGAGGGTTAAATCCTTTTATAGATTACTCTTATTTGTTGTAATTTTTAATTTCACAACTGCTTCTCTTAATGCGTCAGTACAATCAACCAGTTTATTTTCCATTACGTTAAAAGGAGTTCCACTTGAAAAAGTTTTTGATGAGATTGAGAAACAATCAAATTATCAAATTTCTTATAGCAAAACGGATGTTGATGATCAGGTTGTTGTTGATGTTGTAGTTAAAAACCTGAAAATGGTAGAATTACTTGATAAGGTTTTGAAAGGGCAGGGGTTAAAGTATAAAATTATTGATGAGAATATTATTATTTCAAAAGTTGTACAGGAACAGCCCAAAGGCAACCAACCACTTAAAATCCAAGGGAAAGTGTTAGATGAGAAAGGTTCGCCTATACCTGGTGTAACTATCGTTGTTGACGGGACGCCAAGGGGAGTTATTACAGATATTGACGGAACCTATTCAATAGAAGCTGGGAAAGACGGGAAATTAGTTTTTTCCTTTATTGGTCTTCAGACTCAGGTTATTGAGATTGGCGACCGTACTAAAATTGATGTCGTATTGGTTCCAAAAACAGAAGAACTTGAAGATGTAACGGTAGTCGCTTTCGGTAAGCAGAAAAAGGAAAGTGTACTGGGTTCAATCTCTACCGTAAAAGTTGGTGAATTAAAAGTGCCCGGTAGTAACCTTACCACTACTTTTGCAGGCCGTGTTGCAGGGTTAATTTCTTACCAGCAGAGTGGTGAACCAGGGAAAGATGATGCAAGCTTTTTCATTCGTGGGATTACAACGTTCGGAGCTGATGCAAAAAAAGATCCATTGATTTTGATTGATGGTGTTGAATTGACTACAAGCGATCTGTCGCGATTGAACACCGACGATATTGCCAGTTTTTCAATAATGAAAGATGCCACTGCAACGGCTCTTTATGGCGCACGAGGCGCAAATGGTGTCATTTTGGTAACTACAAAAGAAGGGCGTGAGGGTAAAGCACAGCTTAATATACGTATTGAAAATTCTTTTTCTTCTCCTACTGATAAAGTTGAACTTGCTGACCCAATAACATATATGCGTATGCAGAATGAAGCAATTAAAACGCGTGATAACTTGGGAGTATCCTTATATTCAGAAGAGAAGATAAAAATGACAGAACGTGGATTGTATCCTGACCTCTATCCAACAACCGATTGGTATAATTATTTATTTAAAGAAACAACAATGAACCAGCGTATAAACATGAGCATAAGTGGGGGAGGAGCTATTGCTCGTTATTATGTTGCTGCCGCTTTAACCAAGGATAATGGTAACCTGAAGTCAGATGGACGCAATCAGTTTAGTTCAAATATTGATCTGCTAAAGTACAATATTCGTTCGAACGTTAATGTTAATGTGACAAAAAGTACGGAATTAATAATTAGAATGAATTCGGCTTTTGATGAATACACTGGTCCGATTGATGGCGGTTCTGGTTTATATAGTAAGATAATGAAATCAAATCCAGTCCTTTTCAAGCCATATTACGAGCCGGATGAAAATAATAAATATACCAAGCATATTCTGTTTGGAAATTACGGTAATGGAGGTTACCTAAACCCGTACGCTGATGCAATGAAGGGATATAAGGATTATAGTAAAAATACCCTTGTTACACAATTTGAAGTTAAGCAGAATTTAGCTATGCTAACAGAAGGATTAACAGCCCGTGCAATGGTCAATATGAATCGAAATTCTGACTTTACAGTAACTCGTCAATATTCTCCATATTTTTATAAAATAAAAGATGGAAGCTATGACAAGCAAAATAACACGTATGAACTTGAGGTACTAAATCCGCAGAAGGCTACCGAATGGATTGATTTCACTCCGGGTGATCGTTATATCAAATCTACTTTTTATTTAGAAGCAGCGACTGAATATAATCATAAATTTTCAGAGAAACACAATGTTGATGGATTATTAGTTTATCAGCTTCGTCAGGAAAAGCTTGGAACAGCTTCAGATTTGCAAGCTTCGCTTCCTTTCAGAAATCTAGGTTTGTCTGGTCGTCTTTCATACAATTATAATACACGTTATTTTGCTGAGTTTAATTTTGGTTATAACGGGTCAGAACGTTTTTCAAGGAAAAACAGATGGGGTTTCTTTCCTTCAGTTGGAGGCGCCTGGATGATTTCGAACGAGGCTTTTTTCGCTTCACTGAAAGACCGTATTTCTGTATTGAAGTTAAAAGGAACATACGGAATGGTAGGTAACGATCAGATTGGAAGTTCCTCTGACCGTTTTTATTACTTATCTCAAGTAACTATTGGCGGAGGGGGTTCTGTAGCATGGGGAACAAATATGGATTACAATCCAGGTACCGTTTATATTAATAGATATGCAAATAACGATATTGGTTGGGAAAAATCTTATAAGACTAATTTTGGGTTCGAATTGTCGCTTAAGAATGGACTTTCTGCCAACGTGGATTTATTTAGTGAAAAAAGAGAAGGTATTTTATTGGCACGCACTATTCCTGCAACAGCTGGTATTGCTTCTGCTGTTAAAGCAAATTTGGGAAAGGCCAGAGGAGAAGGTATAGATGTTGAACTGAACTATGAAAAGTTCTTCAATGATCATCTTTGGTTAACTGGACGAGGAACATTTACATACGCTAAAAGTAAAGTATTGGAATGGGAAGAACCAGATTATAAAGATTCACCATGGCGTTCCAAGGTTGGATATTCAATTAATCAATCATGGGGATATATTGCAGAACGTTTATTCCTTGACGAAGAGGAGGTAGCAAACTCTCCTATTCAATTTGGTGATTATAAAGCTGGCGATATCAAGTACCGGGATGTAAATGGAGATGGTAGAATCTCTGAATTGGATAAAGTTCCAATCGGTTTTCCTACTGTTCCGGAAATAAATTATGGTTTTGGCCTTTCATTTGGCTACAAAGCTTTTGATTTTTCTTTCTTTTTCCAAGGATCTGGCAGACAGTCGTTTTGGCTAGATCTGGATAAGACAACACCATTTGTGGGTGGCAATACAGTTCTTAAGGCGTATGCCGATAATTATTGGTCGGAATCAAAACCTAATGTTTACGCCCTGTGGCCCCGTTTAGCTAACCAAACAATAGATAACAATAATCAACTAAGTACCTGGTTTATGCAGGACGCTACGTTTTTACGTTTAAAAAGTGTTGAGCTTGGTTATACAATTCCAAAAGCAATTCTTCAAAAAGCACACATGACTAATTTGCGTGTTTATTTAAGCGGTACAAATTTACTTTGTTTTAGTCGGTTTAAGCTATGGGATCCTGAAATGGCAGGCAACGGATTGGGATATCCGCTGCAAAGAGTTATCAATGTGGGAATGAATATTGGTTTTTAAAAATTAAATCATACTGATTATGAGATACATTAAATATTATATAAGTCTGGTAATTGTTATTGCTCTTGGGGCATGCGATTATTTGGATGTTGTTCCAGATAATATTGCTACAATCGATAATGCATTTTCAAATCGTTATAATGCAGAAAAATATTTGGCAACTATTTATCAGGGAGGACCCCGGTATGGTGATGCAACTTCAAGCCCTGCTTATATGGGGACCGGAGAATACATTGTTAACGATCAGATACGTCCCGATTGGATGGGGACTCAACTCGCTTTAGGATATTCTACTCCTTCAAACCCTTATGTCAATTATTGGTCAGGAGGTGCAGCTTATACCCCTTGCTTGTATAGGAACATAAACGATTGTAACACATTTTTGTCCAATATTGAAAAGGTCAAAGATCTCGATTCGAGTGAAAAAGAGAGATGGATTGCAGAAATTAAATTGCATAAAGCTATGGATATCTTTTTCTTGATGAGCATTTACGGCCCGGTTGCACTATTGAAAGAAAACATACCGCTCGAATCTTCAACAAACGAAATGAGGGCGCCTCGCGAAAAAATTGATGATTGTTTTGAATATATATTACAGCTAACTGATGAGGCAATAGGTGTTTCGGCAGATCGTCAACCTTTGCCAAATCAGGCGCTTGTAACGTCAACTGAGTTAGGAAGATATACACTGCCCGTTGCTTATATGTTTAAAGCTAAAGTATTAACAACCTGGGCAAGCCCTTTATATAATGGTAATACTGATTTTAATGGTTTTGTAAATCAAAACGGAGAGCCGTTTTTTAATCAGGTTGCTGATCCTAGTCGTTGGCAAAAGGCTGTTATCGCTTGTAAAAATGCAATAGAAGTGTGCGAAAAGGCCAATATTCATTTATATCAACAAAACGATTATAAAACGTCACTTAATTTACCCGATCAAGTAAAACAGATTAATATGCTACGTTCGGTATATACCGAACGCTGGAACCCGGAAGTTATTTGGGGGTGTACTTCGACTAAAATATATCAAACATGTGGAATGCCCAGGTATACCGCTTCTTCTGTAAATGCAACCCGAGGTATATTTTGTGTGCCGCTGGATATTGTGAACCAATTTTACTCAAAAAATGGAGTCCCGATAAACGAAGACAAATCGTATGATTATGAGGGTCGTTTCAATACACGAAAAGGCGATGAGGCGCATAAGTATTATATTGACCAATCGGAAGTAACAGCAGCGATGAACTTTAACCGTGAACCTCGTTTTTATTCTTGGCTTGCATTCGATCGTGCTGTTTGGTACGGCAATACGCCCCAAACTAATTTTACTGTTAAGGCACGATGGGGAGAACCGGCTTCTGGAGCGATTCAAGTTCGAGATATAAATGTTACTGGCTATTGGCCTAAAAAGTATGTCAATTTCGGGTCTCAGTTTAGCGATGCAAATACATTCAATGAATACCAATATCCTGTGCCAATGATGCGTTTGTCTGACCTTTATTTATTATATGCTGAAGCATTAAATGAAATAAAAGATGCTCCTGACGCCGAAGTCTATCAATATATCGATGTTATTCGTCAACGCGCAGGACTGGAAGGCGTGGTTGATAGCTGGCGAAAATATTCAATAGAACAAGATAAACCTTTGACAAAAACTGGTATGCGAGATATTATTCAACGTGAACGTAAAATTGAATTATTTGCAGAAGGTTCTTATTTCTGGGATAGCCGTCGTTGGAAAACAGCCTTAAAGGATCTAAACAATCGGGAGATCGAAGGATGGAATACAAAGGCTACAGACGTTAAGGAATATTACACAGTAGTACATTGCTACAAACAATCATTTAATGTGAATAACTATCTTGTTCCTGTACCTGAGTCTGATATTATTAATAATCCCAGTTTAATTCAGAATCCTGGCTGGTAATTTCATGTGATTTAAAGAAAGTGATCCAACACTATAAACTCTTAAATCATGTGTGTTATATCTATTATTTAACTGAACGATCAATTTTAATAAGATGAATACAAAATGTTTTTTTATAGCAATTTTATTCGTAGTAGCGATGGCCTGTTCCGAAAAAGAATTGGTGCCTATTAGTAAAGGATTAGGAAAGCCAGGAGTAGTAAGTAACGTAAAAGTGTCAGCGATCTCTGGTGGTGCAAATATTTCATATACGCTTCCTGATCAGGAAGATATTCTGGGTGTAAAAGCGGTATATGAATTGCAGAACGGACAGACTCGTGAAGTTTTTTCATCCTTCTATCAAACTAATCTAACAGTAAAAGGATATAATGATATAAAACCTCATTCAGTCAAACTCTATGCATTTAATAGAGCCCAAGAACTGTCAGATCCGGTTGAAATTACTTTTACACCGTTAAAATCGGCATTGGAAAAAGTGATTGAGTCATTCTCGTTTATTGCCGATTTTGGGGGTGTTAAGTTTATGTGGAAAAATGAAGATAAAGAAAGCTTGGATTTTGAATTTCTAGGAGAGAATACCAATGGAAAATTATCATCGATAAAAATTATTGCGTCAGAAGTTAAAGACGCTTCTGATTTTCTTCGTGGTTTTGATACAACTCCACACCGGTTTGCTGCCATTGTAAGCGACAGATGGGGAAATGTGTCTGATACACTTTTTCCTGTACAAAAATTAATAACCCCTCTTTTTGAAGAACAATTGGATTATAAAAAAATTGAGATATTAAACAACAATCAAATCCCGTCAACTGCTGCTCTCACTTATCCTTTTGAGAATGATGTGAGATGGGATTATACTGGTTGGGCTAGCGGGAATAGTGCTTATAGTATGTTTGATGGCAATAAAAATACTTGGAGCCACACGTATAACGGAACAGTTCCTGGAGCTGCTTTTACTGTTGATTTACACTGTGTTATGAAATTAAGTCGTTTACACACAATTCAACGTGATTACAATTACACGGCTCGTGTGTACAATCAAGGTAACATAGATGACTTTGAGGTTTGGGGAGCTCTACAAAAACCCGTTATGGATGGGAAATGGGCAGAAGCAGGATGGATAAAATTGGGTACATATAAAACAATTAAACCATCGGGTACTCCCTTGGGAACAGTTACTGACGAAGACCTTTCAGTGGCGGCCAATGGTCATGATTTTCCTTTTGATATTGGTTTAACTTCAGTCCGTTATATTCGGCTCAAAGTAAATCATACGTTTGGCAGTGTTTCAAACTGTTACTTTGCTGAAGTAAGTTTCTTCGGAAAAATTGAAGGCGAATAATTGGAGATTATTAAAAAACAAAACATGAAAAAGATAAATAATATTTTAGGTCTTCTACTGTCACTATTCATATTTTTCTCCTGTAGTGATATGATGGATGTACATAAAGACTTTATAAAAAACGGTGAAAGGATATATGCTCCCCGTGTAGATTCAATTGTTTTTTCTTCAGGAAAACAAAGGGTTCAATTCAAGTATTGGTTGTTTGATTCTCCTACGGTAAGTTCAATCATTGTATATTGGAATGGAGGTAATGATTCCCTGAAGATTCCTATTCAAAGGACGAGCCCCGCCACGAACAACATTCCGGTAGATTCAGGGAAAGTTATGATTGCAAATTTGCCAGAGGGATCATATACGTTTAATGTAAAAACAATTGATTCTTTTGGGAATAGGTCATTAAGCACTACTGGTTATGCAAATTCTTATGGAACTAATTATGCGGCATCGCTTAAGAACAGGAGAGTAAAGGCTATTTCTCAGTACGCAGTTGATGGAGATGCTACTATTGAATGGTATATTGCATCGGCAGAAATGAAAGGAGTCGAAGTGCGATACACTAAAAAAGATGGAGCTAAGGCAATTGTTCCTTTGAATGCAGCAGGAATTTCTCTTTCATGCCCGGAGGCTAAGTCTGATTCTCCCTTTGAATACCGTACTTACTTTTTACCAGAACCGACTGCAATCGATACGTTTGTTACAGAATGGAGTTTTAATAAAGCAAAATTTCCTTTTGACCGTAGCGATTGGAAAGTAGTCGGAGTTTCCGATGAACAGGTTTCTGATGGGGGGGGAGTTAAAACGATTTTAGATGGAATAATTCAGTCTTCTACATCTGGAAGTAACTTCTGGCACTCTTCCTGGAGTCCGGTAGTGCCTTTACCTCATTGGGCGGTAATAGATATGAATGAGCCCAGAAATACTGCAATGTTTGATACATATCGTCGATGGAGCAATAATTCCACCAAATCAGTAGAGTACTATGTTGGAAATGAATATGTTGCTGGAGATAAGACGATCGATTTCTCAAAATGGACCAAAGTCACGGAAGGAATATTTAGTTCTGATGCCAAAGTACAGCGTCTGGTACTGGAAGTTTCTGATGGGATCAATTTCAAAGGTCGCTATCTGTTGATTTATCTGAGAGATTCTAATAGTGCACAAAGTACCCAGATATCAGAGATATTTGTGTGTGGTAAGAATCAGTAATTTCTTGGTGAGAGGAATAAAAACTATTCTTTCTCATGTACTTATACTTAATTTTTGAGCCGACAGCAAAATAGTTTTCCAATGTTTTAGGTGTATATGAAGTTAGAATACCTCCCGAATTATCGGGAGGTATTTGGTTGTCTGGCGATTATTCCTGCGATTGTTATAGTATTTGTAATTCAAGTATTATAAAAATTGTAGTTCTCCCTAAAGTTGATAGCGTGGATTTTGGCGATTGTATGAATGAAATCTAATTTTACTATATATATAGTTGTAAATTTGTTTATGACATTATTAATCGTTCGGAATGAAAAATATTATAAATAATAAGGGTTTTTATCTGATATTATTCGCAAAAGTACTTGTTTTTATTTTGCTTTTTGTTTTCTCTTTTTTAGAGGGAGCTTCCCAGGTATATTATCCGGGAAATATGGCTGGTCGTGCAGAAATAATCAGGTCAGATAATAAAATTGTTTTAAGAAACAATCTAATAATTCTCTCAATAGGTTATGCAGAGGGTTTACAACAATTGAAAATTACGAATAGAGAAAGTAATGAAACTTTTGAATTTGGGCAGGATAATTTATTCTCTTTTGTTTTAGCTTCGGGCGATTCTATCCTGGCTGATGATTTTGACCTGATGACTGTTCATTCGATGAAAGAAAGCAATAAAAACTGCTCTTTTGTCGAAGCCCAAATGATTTTCTCGAATAAAAAGTTTGGCATTACGTTCGACCTGAATATAAAGCTAGATGATGGCGCCAATTATATTTCTCAGATATTTGACGTGAACGCCGGTTCTCAGATTGTCAATAAGATCTATACGTTAAAAATCCCACAAAAATACAAGCCAGAGTCAATAGGTAAAGTTGATGGCGCTCCTGTGGTTACCGGCCACATATTTTATACAATCGAGAACCCAATGTTCCAGGCAGGAAATGGAGGGCAAACTTTTGATTTGTCGATACTCCCAACGAATGAACGTGTTTATGAAGAGAACCATTATAAAGAGTCGATGTCGATAGGTTGTTTCCCAGATGGTCAGCTAAGAAGAGGTTTCTTGTATTATATGGAGAAAGTAAGGGCAAATCCTTATCAACAATTAACCTTTTACGATTCATGGTACGATTTGTCTTATGATCTAAATGTTTTGACCGAAAAAGATTGTATTGATCGCATTACCACTTGGGGCGATAGTTTGAAAGCAAGAGATACCGAACTAAGTTGTTTCCTATGGGATAGTGGTTGGGATGATTGGTACAATATGTGGGAGTTTAATAAAAATCTTTCTAATGGGTTTCGGAACATTAACACTGTTGCTCGCAAGTATAATGCTTCGTCTGGAGCATGGCTCTCTCCTTGGGGTGGCTACGATGAATTTATTAAAATACGATTGGCCAGAGCCAAAAAGTCTTTTCCGCAATATAAAATAAATGAACATGGGTTTACTTTATCCGATCCAAATTATTACAAATATTTTAAAGATGTTGTCTTTCGTTTAATCAGGGAAAATTCGACAACACTGTTTAAATTAGACGGGATCGATCCTGGAAAGTACAATCCGGAATGTCGTGGATTTGGCAATTATGCTGATGAGATGCACGCTTATATACGACTGATAAAACAGATAAGAAATTTGAAACCCGATGTTCGGCTAAATTTAACTGTAGGTACATGGCCTTCGCCAATGTGGCTTTGCTATGGAGACAATGTATGGAGAGGCGGTGATGACTTTGGAATATTAGGAGAAGGCAATAAAAGACAACAGTGGATGAACTATAGAGACTATTGGGTTTATAAATGTCTTGAACGTTCGCCTTTATGTCCAGTTAATTCTATTATGTTTCATGGCATAACTATTGCCAATTACGGTGCAACAGTTGGTTATGAAATGGATGATAAATTCATCGCGGACGATATTTGGACTTTCTTCTCGAATGGAACCAGTTTGCAGGAGATGTATATAAATCCTCATCGATTAAATTCAAAAAACTGGGACGAATTAGCCAAAGCTATAAAGTGGAGTAGAAAGCATAAGAATGTGTTAGTTGATTCTCATTGGGTTGGTGGCGATCCTTCGAAAAAAGAAGTATATGGATTTGCATCCTGGAACCCTGAAGACGGAACATTAATGCTTCGAAATCCTTCCTCGAAAACATCAGAATTTTCTTTTGTATTGAAGGATTTGTTGGAAATACCTGATACTTATTTTGGGAAATATCGTATTTACGACGTAAGAAACAGCAATGATTTTGGGATACTTGATTCATCGGAAAAGAAAAAGATTAGTTTATCCCCGTTTCAAGTGGTTGTACTGGAAGTGAAGAAAATAAATTAGAAATTTTCTTGTGTTTGTTATGTGCTTTTATTGATAACCTAATAAAAACTAACATAAAATGATAAAAGTACTATTATTGACAGACTTTTCAAGTGGATATAGTCGAAATTTATTAAAAGGAATAGTACAATATTCAAAAGTGTTTGGCCCATGGGTGTTTTATCGCATGCCATTATATTATAGAGAATTGCATGGAGATGAAGGAGTAGTGGCGTGGGCAAAAGAATGGGGGGCTGATGCTATTATAGCTCAGCTTTCCAATATGAGAATAGAGGTTTTGGCACAACTAGATATTCCGATTATTGTCCAAAATTATAGAGACAGGTATGAAGGGATTTCAAATTTAACGGGTGATTATTATCAGACTGGCATATTAGCGGCTGAGTTCTTTTTAAGAAGAGGGTATAAATCATTTGCCTATTACGGATTTGACGATACAGTCTGGATGAGAGAACGCGGGGCTGGATTTAAAGAATTTGTGGAAAAGAAAGGACATCAGGTTCATCTTTTCAATGAACGGGGGAAAGTCGAGATGTGGAGTTTCGATGCCGAATTGGTTCATCGTTGGTTATATTGCTTGCCAAAGCCTGTTGCCTTGTTTGCATGTGACGATTATCACGCCTTGCAGATAACAGAAGTTTGCAAGATGCATAATATTGATGTTCCTGACGAAATTGCCATATTGGGGGTTGACAATGATGATTTATTATGCAATATATCTGATCCTCCCTTGTCTTCTATTGAACTGGATGTTCAAAATGGAGGTTTCGAAACAGGTAAGCTGATCCATCGATTTATTAGAAAAGAGGCGGAACCTCCAGTAGATATTGTCATTAAACCGATCCGGGTAGTTCAGCGTCGTTCAACAGAACAGTTTGCAGTGTCGGATAAACACATTGACCTTGTATTAAAGTATATTGAGTCAAATTATTCTTCCTCGATCTCAGTAAAAGATATTCTCAGATTAGTCCCTTTTTCCAGAAGAAATCTGGAAAAAAACTTCAATAAAGAAACAGGGACAACAATTTATCAATACATTCAAAGAAGACGGGTTGAAAGATTTTGTGATTTGTTAGAGACATCAGATATTTCTCTTACGGAGGCAGCCGTAGCTTCAGGTTTCCCTGATTATAAAAATGTATCCAGAATTTTTATGAAAATAAAGTTAATAACCCCCTTCCAATACAGAAAAGGGTATAAAATAAAAAATAATAAAGAAGTGGTTTAATATATGTTTGTTAGCTACTACAAACTATCGATTAAAGCTTTGCGTTTTTTGAGGATCAATATGCGTAAATAAGGACGAACGACCTCAAATTGAGATTTATATTTGTACAAGTAGGTAAAAATAAATTTATAGCATTATGAAAACTAAAAATATTAATAGACGTAGTTTCATTGAAACGGCTTCTTTAGGTTCTTTGGGAGCAGTTGCTCTGGGAAGCATCCCATTTGTTGGAATGAGTAATAATGTATCGGATAAATTAGCCATTTTAGGTGGTGATCCTGTCCGGAAAAATAAGATGTGGCCCAAATGGCCTTATGTGGACGAGAAAATAGTAGCTTCGATGGAGAAAACCGTCCGTAGTGGAATTTGGTGCCGTATCGATTCAGCAACAGGCACAGTACCTACTTTCGAGAAAGAATATGCTTCGCTTATGGGGGCTAAATATTGTGTCGCTACTGGTTCGGGAACACAATCGCTCCATACTTGTGTCGAGGCTCTGGGTATTGGTCCCGGCGATGAAGTGATAACCACTCCTTATACCGACATGGGTACTATTTCAGGGATAATCTCGGCTCGGGCCCTTCCTGTATTGGCTGATATAGAAAGAGAATCGTTCCAAATTGATCCCAAAGCAATTGAACGATTGATAACTCCGAATACTAAGGCAATCATACCGGTTCATATTATGGGGCAACCGTGTGATTTAGATCGGATTATGGCTATTGCTAAAAAGCACAACCTGTATGTAATAGAAGATGCCTGTCAGGCTCATTTGGCAGGATTTAGAGGGAAAAAGCTGGGGACAATCGGCACCTTAGGCTGTTTTAGTCACCAAACGTCGAAAGTAATTTCCTGCGGCGAAGGAGGTTCTATACTTGGAGATGATGAAGTATTAATGGATCGTTGTTATACCGTGATGAATCATGGGACCAACCGCCAAGGACGAAGTGTAACCATTGGGCCAAAGTACCGGATGAATGAATTTGAAGGAGCCGTACTGTTAGCACAACTTCCTAATGTTATTGACCAATGGAAGCGCAGGAATGAGAATGCTGCATACTTAACGGCTAAATTGAAAGACTGCCCCGGGCTGGTTCCTCAAAAGCTATATGACGGTACCGATAGTGGTTCGTTCTATCTATATACGATGGGCTACCGAAAAGAGCATTTCAATAATGTTGACCGGTCTGTTTTTCTGAAAGCAATTGCTGCTGAAGGAATTAACCTTAGTCCATACATTCCCAATGGCTTACATCGAGAATCCTGGGTAGATCATATTCTGGGGTTGAAGGTATATCAGAAAATGTATTCAGCTTCCCGGTTGAAACAATACAAAGAAGAACTTGTTTGCCCGGTTTGCGATAAAATTTGTAGCGAAGAGATGGTTATGCTCTGGGCATCAGGCCCGTTGCTGGGAACAAAAGATGATATGGACGATATTATCAATGCCATCATGAAAGTTTATGAAAATAAGGACCAACTGAGTAAAATATAAGTTTTAGTTTATTATAGTAAGTATCTGCATCTATGCCTGGTATTTGTGTAATACATGACGTATTGCACGTCTGTAATTTTCTTCCCGAAGTGGTTCCCTCCGATTTTTCTAAAAATCGGAGGGAGTGAAATCTCCTGTCCTGAATAATATATTGTGTGAGGGGGTGGTGGCTAGGTTTGTTTCCAGAAAAGGCGATGTGGAATAAAAAAGAAGTTAAATGAAACGAATTATTTTTATTATTCTGATTTTATTGGCAGAGGTACGTGCATATAACAGTAATGCTGGTTCGTGTTACGCGTTGTTGAAAAATGATACCCTGTTTATTGGAAATGATTTAATTGAAAGGAGATTTTTATGGAATGATGGTAATATGATTACTATTTCGTTGAAAGATAAGGTTAACGGACAAATTTGGGTTAATAAAAACCATGTTCCTGATTTTTATATTCCAACTCAATGCCAGCAGGCAACTAATGGAGCATGGAAATCGCAGGAAGTAGAATCGAATATTGTTCCCAAACATCTGGAAGTAAGTATAGAATACACTATTGATCAGCTAGAGGTCAGGAAAGTTTATCGTATTTATCAAAACAGTCCGGCCATTGCAACTGATTTTTATCTTAAAGGTAAGGCTTATGGTACATGGGAGGTCAAAAATAATATTCCGGAAGACGATGTTAAAAATGTATTAACCCAGCAAAATGAGATTCCTGTGCTTGATCAAATATCTTTAGATGGTAATCACTGGAAACTGGATGCGATTGAATTTTTAGATTATTCAGATTACAACAATACGCTTGTAAAGCCATACTCCGGACTTTCTTATCACGAGAATGCTTATAAAGGGAATCTGTTGTTTTTTCAGGATCTTGAAAAAGGAAGTGGTTTATTCTTTTTGAAGGAAGCTGCGTGTTCAAGGGCTCAATTGTCATATCCAGGGGCCGATTTTATAACTAAGTTCGGTGATGTTAAAGTTATTGGATTAGGAATAAAAACGAGTGATCTTTTGAAAGGTGAATGGGTTAAAGCTTATGGTTCGGTAGTTGGGGTTTATTCGGGTGGAGAAAAAGAAAAACTGTCTGCTCTGCATCTATATCAGAAAGACCTTAGAATACTTGATACTGAGCGAAACGAATTTATAATGATGAATACATGGGGCGACAGGGGAAGCACTGATCGGCTAACTGAAGATTTTTGTATTCGTCAGATTGAAGCTTGTGCAAAAATGGGAGTAACCCATTTTCAACTCGATTACGGATGGCAACAGGGACAGGATGCCGGTGGTTATTTAAATATTTATGACAAGTATCCCGATTTCTGGACTCCTAATAAAAAAATATTTCCTGATGGGTTAGGGACTATTATTAAAAAGGGAAAAGAACTGGGAGTGAAGGTATGCCTTTATTTGAACCCGTCGCTCCAGAAAGATAATGAAGATTGGGAAAAGGATGCAAACTCTATTATAAATATGTATAAGGAGTATGGTGTCTGTGCGTTTAAGGTTGACGGTCAAAAAATGATGACCAAAATTGCCGAAACTCGCACCCTTAAAATGTTGGAGAAAATACAGAAAGAGACGGATGGGAATATGTTTCTTAATATGGATATTACTGCTGGTATCAGGGGTGGATATTTTATGTATAATGAGTATGGAAATATTTTTCTGGAAAATCGTTATACCGAGTGGGGGAATTATTATCCTTACTGGACCTTGAGAAACCTTTGGATGCTCTCAAAATATTATCCTGCCGAAAGGTTGCAAATGGAGTTCCTTAATAAATGGAAAAACCAGGATAAGTATCCGGCAGGAGATGTTTTTGCTCCTAGAAACTATCCGTTCGATTATCTGTTTGCAACGACCATGGCTTCGCAATCGCTGGTTTGGATGGATGTGGCAGACTTGTCGGACGAGGCTTTATCTACTACCGGAAAGCTGATAAAGAAATATAAGACAGTCCGGCACGATTTTCACGAGGGAGTCATATTACCTATCGGAGATGAACCGTCCGGGAAATCCTGGACCGGTTTCCAGTCAATCGGGAAAAATGGGAAAGGTTATTTTTTGATTTTCCGTGAAAAAAATCCTGATTCAAAAGGACTGGTTAAAGTTTATTTGGAACCCGGCACAAAAATGACCCTAACTCCTGTATTAGGCGAAGGTACTAAAACGAGGCAGGAAATAGCAAAGAACGGGTCCCTGTCAGTAACCCTTCCTAACGAAAATAGCTTTGTATTGTATCAATATAATGTTAAATAAAAATTTATTCAGGATGAGAATTATTTATAGTGTCTTAATAACTCTATTGGCTGTTACAAATTTGTTTGCCAAACAGGAAGAGAAAATAATACCTGTCCAAACCGATAAGTTAAGCATGATCTTTTCGGTCAGGGAAGATGGTAAAGTCTATTCCCAGTATTTTGGGGATAAAATTTCATCCAGTCTGTCTATTTATTCAGACAGGCAAAAAAATCCGTATTTTAGCGAAAGTGCCGGACCTGAAATATTCCCTGGGTATGGGGGACTCAGCACTATTGAACCGGCCCTGCGTTTAGTCCATTCAGATGGCGTACTTACTACGGAGTTGATTTATGTTTCCGATAAAACGGTAAAAATTGATGACAATATCAGTGAAACGGTTATCCGCCTTAAAGATAGGATTTATCCCGTTGTTGTTGATATTCATTTTAAGGCCTATAAAAAAGAAAATATTATTTGCCAGCATTCCGAAATTTTTAATGAAGGAGAAAAGGAAGTTTCAATAGAAAAAATGGTTTCATCCTGTCTTACTTTTCACCGCAGTTCTTATTACCTTACACACTTCTCAGGTGCCTGGAACGCCGAAATGCAACGATACGAAGAAAAACTGACACCTGGGATCAAGGAAATTGAATCAAAAAAGGGAATTCGTACCACGCAATCAGAAAGCCCTTCGTTTTTGCTATCATTAAATGGTCCGGCAAATGAAAATTATGGTGAAGTGTATGCTGGTTCCCTGGCCTGGTCGGGAAATTACCAACTCTCTTTTGAATTGGATGAATATGGATTTTTGCATGTTTTGGGGGGGATGAACCCTTTTGCATCGACTTGGCATCTTGCTAAGGGAGAATCTATTTCCACTCCGGAAATGGTTTTGACTTATAGTTCCGAAGGAATTGGCCAAATATCGCGTAATTATCACGACTGGTCCCGAAAATATTCACTGCAACATGGTAATCAGATAAGACCCATCGTGTTAAATAGTTGGGAGGGTGCTTATTTTTCGTTCAACGAGGAAACCATCACAGGTATGATTGACAATGCTGCTGAGATGGGAATTGAAATGTTTGTGCTGGATGACGGATGGTTCGGTAATAAATATCCCCGGAATAGTGATATAGCCGGTTTGGGAGACTGGCAAACGAACACAACAAAACTTCCCCACGGGATTAATTACCTGGCGAAATATGCTGTCGATAAGGGATTGAAATTTGGTATATGGATTGAACCCGAAATGGTGAACCCCAAAAGCGAATTGGCCAAAAAGCATCCCGAATGGATTGTGAAAAGCGGAGACAGGGAAATACTGACTATGCGTAACCAATGGATGCTGGACTTGAGTAACCCTGAAGTACAGGATTTTGTTGTTGAAACATTTGACAATGTAATGTCATTATCACCCTATATTAGCTATATTAAATGGGATGCAAACAGACATGTTGCCAATGTCGGTTCGCAATGCCTTCCTGCCGACAGGCAAACGCATTTCTGGATAACATATATCAAAGGTTTATATTCCGCGTATGATCGCATCAGAGCAAAATACCCCGAAACAACAATTCAGCTTTGTTCTTCTGGTGGAGGACGTTTGGATTTCGGGGCTTTACGCTATCACGACGAATTTTGGCCCAGCGACAATACGAACCCTTTGTCGCGGATTTATATTCAATACGGCACAAACTTGTTTTTTCCTGCAATGGCAACAGCTTCGCATGTTTCAAATCAAACAGGTATGGTAACTCCTTTGAAATTCCGTTTTGATGTGGCCATGTCGGGGCGTTTGGGAATGGAGTTACAGCCTAAAGATATTGTTGGAGATGACAGGATCTTTGCAACAAAGGCTATTGAAACATATAAGAAAATAAGGCCTTTGGTGCAGTTCGGTGACTTATACCGATTAATATCTCCTTATCAGGAAGGAGGATGGGCTTCATTAATGTATGTAAATAAAGAAAAGTCGCAAGCCGTATTTTTTGCATACAGTACTGAATTTCATGAACGCACAAAATTCTTTGAATGTCGCCTGAACGGGCTGGACCCGAAAAAAAAATATAAGGTCACCGAACTAAATACAGTAGGAAACTGGAAAAACTTCTGGGGAGATAACAAAATATTTTCTGGTGAAGAACTGATGAAAAAAGGGGTGGAGCTTGATATTAAAGCATGTTTTGACAGTGCTGTCCTTTTATTGACAGAAATATAAACAGGGTTCTAACTTAAGGAATATGAAAAGTGATCGTCGGAATTTTTTAAAAGAGGCTGTTTTGGGTGGTTTGGCAATAAGTGCCGGGGCAACCATTGGGTATAGTAATACAGTAGAAAAAGCTAAAGATAAGTATCTAATTCCTAAAAGAAGAGGAAAATCTGTAATGGGGCTTCGTTGTGATCCACTTCCTATTGTAAGAATCGCTATTATTGGTTTGGGCAGGGGCGGTAGTGCAGTAACAAGGTTAGCACACATTGAGGGGACTGAGATAGTGGTAATCGACGATCTCGTCCCGGACCGGATTGCAAGTTCGCAAAAATCACTGAAAGAAGCTGGTCGTCCAGCAGCTACTGAATACTCAAAAGAAGATGATTGGAAAAAGATTTGTGAACGGGATGATATCGACTTGGTTTATAATGCAACACCCTGGAATTTGCATGTCCCTATTGCATTGTACGCGATGGAACATGGCAAGCATGTTACCATTGAAGTACCCGCTGCCCTTACTGTTGATGATTGCTGGGCACTTGTTGATACGGCTGAAAAGACGCAGCGTCACTGTATGATGTTGGAGAATTGCTGCTACGATTTTTTTGAACTGACTACGCTTAACATGACACGTCAGGGGATATTTGGCGATATTATTCATGGTGAATGCGGCTACATCCATGATCTCAGGAATCAAATGAATAGAAGCAATGGTTACCACAATACATGGAGGATAGATCATTATACAAGGCATACAGGAAATCCGTATCCTACACACGGATTAGGACCTGTGGCCCAAATAATGGGCATTAACAGGGGGGATCGTTTTGATTACCTGACATCTATGTCCACCAATCAGTTTGGGTTAACATTATATGGCGGGGAAATGTATGGGAAAGACTCTTCGGAAGCAAAAACTACTTATAAGCTGGGGGACATGAACAATACAATCATTAAAACAGTAAATGGTAAAACGATTCTGATTCAGCATAACGTAACAAGTCCCAGACCCTATGACCGTATCCATAAGTTGAATGGAACTAAAGGTTATGCGGTTAAGTATCCCGAACAGAAAATAGCGCTTGAACCGGAGGCACATGAATTCTTAAGTCCTGAAAAATTCAAGGAAATCACCGAAAAATACGAGCATCCTCTCTCGAAGTATATTGGAGATGTGGCTAGAAAAATTGGAGGACACGGTGGAATGGACTATGTGATGGACTGGAGGTTGATTTACTGTTTGAGAAATGGTCTTCCTCTCGACCAGGATGTATATGATGCAGCCACATGGTCGTGTATTGTTGAGCTTAGTGAACGTTCTGTTTTAGATGAAAGTAACTCGGTTAAAGTTCCGGATTTTACCAGAGGCGAATGGAAAACCGCAAAGCCTTGGCCGGTAATTGATATGGATAAAGTTAAATGCTAGCAGGAATAAAATATTCATGAGACGATACATTATTTTAAATTATGTACTTTTTCTTGTTTTCGGGGCATTTGCCCAGGAAATGAAAATTGGAGATAACGTATTTTCAGTTGATACACTGCAGAAAAAGCATGAAATTGGACAGGGAACGACTTATGCTTCTTATTCATTACCTAATTATCCACTTCGGTTTTATGTTCTTGAAATTGATTTGACAAATCCGTATGTACATATTGAAACATGCCTTGCCAACGACAGCTCACTTACGTTAGAAGCTCCTACTAACATGGTGAAAAGACATAATACGCCTGAACACAAGGTGATAGCAGGGACAAACGGTGACTTTTATTTTTATCAGGATCCTGTAGAAATTGGGATTCCAAGAAGCGGACAGTTTCAGAAAAACGAATGTACTGCAAATCCTACCGGGCGAGCTTCTTTTGTTTTGGGGGCTGGTGATACTCCATATATCGACAGGGTGGATTTTAACGGAATATTGAAAATAGCTGATAAAACAACCCGGATACATACCGTTAACATGCTAAGGCTCGAAGCCGATCCTGCTGCTTCTGCCAATATGTTAACCCTCTATACTTCAACATTCGGCCATGTTACAAGCTCTCTGGATGGTGGCACAAAAGTTATTATTCGTCCGAAAGAAGGAAACAAATTCTTTTTCAGCGCCAATAAAGATATAGCGTGTATTGTCGAAAGTGTTTTCCCCAATACAGGAACGTCTGTTATTCCGGATGGGTGGGCTGTTTTGCATGGACGTGGTACTTCATCTGATTTTCTGAAAAGTTTGGTGACTGGAGATAACCTGACAATTCGCCTTGCTACCAATTTGAGGTCGGCGCCTGGACTCTTAACCGATTTCAAAGAACTGGTTGGCGGAAGCGATAATATTATTCTTCGTAATGGCGAAAAGGCTGAAGGAGATTTGTTATACAATCCAAGAACAGGAATCGGGATGTCGAAAGATAAAACAAAAGTATTTATTGTTGTAGCCGACGGTAGGAGCGACACATCGAAAGGGACTACTATGGTCGATTTTGGACAACTATTTAAGGCTTTGGGCGCATGGGATGCCGTGAATATGGATGGTGGCGGCTCTTCTGTAATGATAGTGGACAACAAGGTGATGAATACTCCATCAGACGGAAATGTTAGACCTGTTGGTACTGGCTTACTAATTACCGAAACCCCGGAGCCAATCGATAAAAAGGTGCAGCTAATAGATTTCGTTCCGGAAAAAACGATTGAGTTGCCTGTATATGGTTTATACAGACCTACAATGTGGGGGTACAACAAGGATGGAATTTTGATAACTAAAGATTTTAAAGATTTTACACTAACCTGTAGCTCAAATATTGGACATATAAACAGTAGTGGTTTCCTAGTGGCGTCAAATAATCCGGGAACGGGAACAATTACTGCAAGCATAAACGGGCAATCGGCAACAAGGAATATAACAGTAAAACTTGCTTACATTCAAATGCGTCTGGATTCTGTTTTGGCTGATAAGAAACACCCCTACTTTTTAGAGCTTCAAGGTCAATGTGGTTCAAGTAGCGCACCAGTTGATCCGGAGGCTTTCAGATGGACTGTTGATAATCCTTCAGTTTGTTCAGTCGAAAATGGTATGTTAACCGGGCGGGCAAACGGGTCAACTTACATTAATGGCCAGCTTAACGACATTCATTTAAGGCAGAAAATTACGGTTGAAATTCCAAAAAACAACATATTGTTTGCCAACGATTTGTATGATGTTTCTTCTTTCAAGATAAAATGCTCCTTCGGAATAAACGAAACGAGTCTTACATCTAAAACATTGCCAACTGCTATTAAGTATCGATACATTTATGGTGGAAGTACAACTTATGTTGAGTTTTCAAATAAAGTTCCGTTATATAGTATCCCCGACTCTATAAGATTTATTTTGAATACAGGAGAAGCTATTGTGGATAAGGTTGCTATTTCTTTGCGAGCAAACAACGAAGAATTATCCCAATCTGTTAAATTTCCGCTGTGTGGTTCAGGAAAGGACTGTACCTTGTCTGTTGCACTTACCGATCTTCTTGAAAAAGTCAATGACAGGGCATCGTATCCGGTCTATTTTGAAGGGCTTAGGTTTTTGCTAAATCCTTCTGATCAGGTGTATAATAAGGCTTATGAAATAAAAATTAAAGATATGGCTTTAATATACGGAGATGCAACAGTGGGCATTAATACTATTGATATGTTATCTGGAGTTAGAGTTTACCCAAATCCTGTAAAGAACAGTGAAGTTAGTATCTCGATGGAGCCCTTAGCACCCCGTTATGTTGAAATGGCATTATTTACGATGCAAGGACAAAAAATAAGGGCGAATAGAGCGGCCTGTTTAGGGTATGAGGTTTCATTTCCTTTACAAGGGGTGTCTCCAGGTTGCTATCTGATGAAAATTGATGCAGAAAAAAAAACTGATGTTGTAAAACTAATTATTCAATAGTCTCATTAAATCAGGGGACACGAGTGAGAACGATTATATGAAGCACTTATTATTTATATTATTTCTTTTAAGCGGTTTTGTTGCGGTTTCCCAAGAAGGACTAGTATATAGAGATCCGAAAATGCCTGTTGCTAATAGGGTAAAAGACCTCTTAGAAAGAATGTCCCTGGAAGAAAAAATTGCACAAATGAGGCATATTCATTTTGCCAGTTATAATGTAGAAGGCCATTTGGATTTAAATAAGTTAAACTCATTTGTAAAAGGAAACAGTTTTGGTTGCATTGAGGCATTTCCGTATTCTGCCGAAGAGTATTCAAAGACCATTTATGAAGCCCAAAAATATATGAAGGAAAAAACCCGTCTGGGAATCCCTGTTCTTCCTGTTATGGAAGCGTTGCACGGAACTGTTCAGGATGGCTGCACTATTTTTCCTCAGGCAATAGCATTGGGAAGCAGTTTTAATCCTGAGCTTGTCAGGGAAATGGCTGAAAGTATAGCCCTTGATGTTAAGGCTATTGGAGCAAAACAGGTGTTGGCCCCGGATCTTGATCTGGCCAGGGAATTGCGATGGGGTAGAGTCGAGGAAACTTACGGAGAAGATCCTTATCTGGTTTCCGTAATGGGAGTTGCTTATGTTCAGGGATTACGGAAACACGGGATTATTTGTACACCAAAGCATTATATAGGTCATGGTACCCCAACCGGCGGGTTAAACCTGTCGCCGGTAGCCGGAGGTAAACGTGAATTGCTGAACCTGTACATGCAACCTTTTGAAAAAGTCATTAAAGAAGGCAATCCGCTTTCTATCATGAATTGCTATAGTACGTACGATTGCGAACCGGTTGCCGCTTCCCCTTATCTGTTGACCGAACTACTACGGAACGAATTGCATTTTAAAGGATATGTATATGCCGATTGGGGCTCGGTAGGTATGCTCGAAACTTTTCACCGGACAGCTGCCAACGGAAAAGAAGCGGCACGTCAGGCGGTGGTTGCCGGCATCGACATGGAAGCCGGAAGCGGAAGTCGCCATTACGAGAACTTGATTAATCTTGTTAATAATAATGAACTTAATATTAGCTACATCGATAGTGCTGTTAGTCATATTTTATATGCAAAATTCGAATCTGGCCTCTTTGAAGACCCATTGCCCGACACGTTAAAGGTGAGGGCAAAAATGCACTCTCCGCAATCTATTAAGCTGGCTAAAAAAATAGCTGACGAGAGTGCCGTATTGTTGAAAAATGAGAATGCTGTCCTTCCATTAAACCTGGAATCATTAAAATCAATAACCATAATAGGCCCAAACGCAGATGTGGCTCAGTTTGGCGATTATACCTGGGGTGTTGAAAATGCCGGCGCCGGAGGGGTTACTCCATTGAAAGGAATATCCAATTTGGTTGGCGACAGGGTAAAAGTACGATATGCCAAAGGGTGCGATCTGGTAAGTAACGATGTTCGTGGTTTCCCTGAAGCTATTAAGGCGGCAAAGAAGAGCGATGTTGCTTTGGTGTTTTTGGGGTCACAAAGTGCGTTGCTTTCAAGAGAAACCAACAGTGTTCCTACTTGTGGCGAAAGTTTTGATTTATCCGATTTAAATTTAACCGGGGTACAGGAACAACTGGTTCAGAAAATCTATAAAACAGGGACACCTGTTGTACTGGTGCTGGTTACAGGCAGGCCTTATGCCATCCCGTGGGAAAAGGAGCATCTGCCTGCTATTATTGTTCAGTGGTATCCGGGTGAAGAAGGTGGAAACTCAATTGCCGATATTTTGTTTGGCAAGGTTAACCCATCAGGGAAATTACCGATCTCTTTTCCACAGAGTACTGGGCAAACACCGGTTTATTACAACTATCTGCCAAGCGATAAAGGTTATTATAATCAAAAAGGTAGCCCGGATAAACCTGGGAGGGATTATGTGTTTTCAAATCCGTATTCATTATATCCGTTTGGATATGGCTTAAGTTACACCAGTTTTGAATTCTCTCATTTTCAACTGTCTAAACAACTGTATGGTTTGAAAGATACCGTTTACGTGCATTTTGAAATAAAGAATACCGGAAACAGGGAAGGCCAGGAAGTGGCACAACTCTATATCCGTGATTTGGTAAGTTCAATTGAAACTCCGGTGCAACAACTGAAAGCATTTCAGAAGGTCGGTTTGGTCAAAGGGGAAGTCGCGCAGGTTACCCTCAGCGTACCGGTAAGCGAATTATACTTGTACAATCGAGATTACAAGCGAGTAGTGGAACCAGGCGATTTTGAATTACAGGTTGGTTCATCATCGCAGAATATTCATTATAAGCAGGTTTTTACTGTTTACGACGGAAATAAACCTACCCCGAAAATTAAGCAATCGGAAACAGAAAGAACCGAGTCTCCAATGAAAAAAGAAAGTAAAAATGCCAGGAAGGTGGAGGTTAAAGGAATAGTGACTGATATTCAGGCTAATTTATTAAAGGGAGTAAATATAACCATAGCCGGTGGAGGAACCACCGCTAAAACCGATGGCCGGGGGAAATACATAATTCAGGGCAGGGAAGGAGATTGGCTTGTGTTTGAGAAAGATGGATTTAAAACGGAAAGAATACAGATAGGTGAGGATTTGTATATCAATATTAGCTTACCTCCCTTAGGAAAATAGTATTCAGAAAGATAAAAAGTTAAATACGAAAAGATAGATGAGTAATTTGAAGGATAAATATATGAAGCAATTACTAAATTTTGGAATTGCAATATTATTGTTGTTTCCACAGATAATTTGTGCAGAAAACAATGTTTCGGACTCACGGCGAAAAGCTCAGAAGTTAGAAATTGCAGTTTTTGATATTGATGCTACACCGCCTGTAGGAACACACTTAACTTATGATACTGAAATAAATAAATGGGATTTGGGATTGCGGGCAAAAGGGATTGTACTGCTCGGGTCAGGGAAACCAATTGTTTTATGTGCTGTTGACTGGATTGGGATTGCTAATGAAGGGTACGATGCCTTTCGAAATGCATTGGCAGAAGGGGCAGGTACAGTTTCTGAAAGAGTAGATTTACATACAGTACATCAGCACGATGCCCCGATTTGTGATTTTGCATCAGAAAAAATCCTTCTGAAACAAGGGCTTGATCCCATTTGTTATGAAGGCAGTTTTGCAAGAGAAACCATTGCCCGATTAAAAGTTGCGGTTGCAGAATCGTTAAAAAATAAAAGAAAAATTACTCATTTAGGAATCGGAGAGGCTGAAGTGTATAACGTAGCCTCTAATAGGAGAATTCTGGGTGCCGACGGGCATGTGAAAGGGATGCGTTATACATCTTGTCCTGATTCGGCACTACGGGCCGAACCTGAAGGGCTAATAGATCCAATGGTATCGTTAATTAGTTTTTGGGATGGTGATGATCCGATTGCTGTTCTTAGTTATTATGCCGTTCATCCACAAAGTTATTATCGTACAGGAGTGGCAAATCCCGACTTCCCGGGTGTAGCGCGCTTCATACGCCAACTTGCGGTGCCTGGTGCTTTACATGTGCATTTTAATGGCGCCGGTGGTGATCTTGGAGCTGGGAAATACAACGATGGTTCGAAGGAAAATCGTCTTTTGCTGGGCGAACGGTTGGCCGACGGTATGAAACGGGCCTTTGAGAATACAAAAAAAGAAGCCATATCTTCTGAATCTGTTCGTTGGGATGTGGAATCAGTTAGTTTTCCTCCGTCTTTAAGTATAAAAAGTATTGGGCCCTGGTTAAAAGATGCAGATCCCGTTTTTCTTGCAAATAATTTGTTCAAAACTGCTTGGAAAAACAGGTTGGAAGAAGGAAAGAAAATCGATATTACTTGTCTTCAAATAGGTAAGGCCAGAATTGTGGGATTACCAGGAGAACCATTTATCGATTATCAGCTCCTTGCAAAAACCGAACGTCCTGATTTGTTTGTGGCAGTGGCTGCTTATGGCGATTATGCTGTTGGTTATATCCCTACCGACGAAGCATACAAGCAGGGAGGATATGAGGTTAGTGAAGCGGCAGGTGTGGCACATCAGGCGAGTTTTATTTTAACTGAAGCGATAAAAAAACTCCTTGACAGGTAATTAGTGATAATATAGAAAACTTTTAAATCATAACAGATGAATGCTACAGCTAAAACAACAGAAGTAAAATCGATAATACTTATAGTTATAACTATTGTATTATTAGATTGTTCGTTGTATGCCTCACCTGTAGATAAACCGTTAATTTTCCCTTTCCCGCAGGAAATGACAGTAATCCCGGATACCTTCTTTGTCAATAAAAATGTATCGATACTTATTCCTGAGGATGCCTCTGGTCAGGATATTTTTCTTGCTCGACTATTAGTGAAAGAGCTGTCTGATAGATATGGCGTTGCGATAAAAGTCGAAAAAGGAAATACAATACCGAATTTTGGGAATACAATATTAATGGGATCTATAAAAAATTCTGTTGTAAAAGATTACTGCGAAAGTCAGAACTTGAATTTAAACGAAAATAAGCCAGGTAAAGAAGGATACATATTACAAGTTAAAAAGAATCTGGTTGTTGTTGCCGGGTGGGATGACGCAGGCGCATTTTATGGTTTACAGTCCTTGCGCCAGTTAATCATTGCTGGGCAAGGGAAGTTTATTCAGGGGGTTAAGATAACCGACTGGCCAAATCTTCCATTCCGGGGAATCCGGCTTTATATTCCAGGACCTGAAAATATCTCATTCTTTAAACGGTTCTTAAGTGATTTTATGGCCTTATACAAGTATAACAAAGTTATTCTTGAGGTAATTTCTATGAGGCTGGATAAACATCCGGAGGTTAATGCAGGATGGATTGAGTTTTGTAAATATATAAAATACAGTCGGTTAAATTCTACGGAAGGACCGCGTGGCGAGTTAAAAGATTCCAGCCACTCCGATGCTGGCGATGGAGTTATTATTGAAAAAGATGAAGTACGTGATATTATTGAATGTGCACATAATAATTACATAGAAGTAATTCCAGAAATTCCTTCGTTAACACATGGCTATTATTTGCTGACTAACCATCGCGAACTGGCTGAATATCCGGATGACAAATGGCCGGATACATATTGTCCTTCCAATCCGGCAAGTTATAAGCTGATGTACGATGTCTACGATGAGTATATTGAGGTTATGCAACCACAAATGGTTAACATCGGGCACGATGAATGGTGGGGAGCACCGCTCGGCGTTTGCCCGCGTTGTAAAGGCAAAGATTATTCAGGATTGTTTGCTGGCGATGTAAATAAAATTTATGATTATTTTTCGGCTAAAGGGATTAAAATTGCCATGTGGGGCGATTATCTGCTTGAAAGTGTTCGTGGAAGGGGGGCACAGGGAATGACATCTTCAACCGGTGTCAAATACCAGGTTCCGGGAGCACTTAATCCGGAAACTGTAAAAAAAGAAATTCCCAAAGATATTATGGTACTGAACTGGTTTTGGGGCGATACCATTAAAGAAAAAGAACTGAAGGACTTCGGTTTTAGACAGGTATACGGAAATTTTAAACCCAATATTAGTAACTGGGATAAGAGGATAAAACAGGTTGATATTATGGGAGGGGCTCCTTCTTCATGGGCGGCAACTAACGAATATAACTTCGGCAAGGATTTACTCTTGAATTTTCTGGGATGTGCAAATCTTTTGTGGTCAACCCACACTATCAACCAAATGCAATTAGGCGAACTTGTAAGATGGGAATTGGCGCCTTTGGTAGGGACCCGTCTAAATAGCGACATTATTCCGTCGCGCGACAGGCATACAATCTTATCACAGGATATTTCAGAATATTTTAACCTTTCTGCCGGGTCTGATTTATCTGGATTGAAAAGAGATATGATAAAGACAGGAAACGTATCTGGTAAAGCAATGAATTTTTATCTACTTCCATCTGAGAGTCGTACACAAGACTGGGCCGTTGCAGTGCAGTCGGGAAATAAAGAAAAAGGCGCATTCCCCAGCAGTGTAGAAGGAATCACCATTGATAAAGATGTTAGCAGCCTTATTTTTTTACATGCCTGTGCTAAACCAGGCCTTAACAAAAAGGCCTATTTCAATATTCCCGATTTTTTTGATACTGCCGACTTATTGGGATGGTATGAAATTATTTACGAAGATGGGTTTGTAGAGACCATTCCAATTCAGTATGGTGTAAATATTTTAGAATGGAATCCTGAAGGCGAAAATAGTATGGACAGAGGAGAAGGTACTACCGGGTCGCCTCAGAATGCTTATTGTTATAAAGCCAATCCAATAAACTGTTCTTTTGATGAAAAAGGCAATAAGGTAACTTTTTATGCTTTTGAATGGGTTAATAAACGCTTTGGGAAAAAAATAAAGGCGGTTAATTTAAAAGGGGTAGGAGGGTATGTTCGGGCAAATGGTTATTATAAAGCCGCAGGAGGCGAAATTGCATCGCCCAATACAATTATTCTGAAAGCGTTGAATGTGGCATTATAGTAGTTTGTAAAATAGAAATTTTAAACAGAAATATTACAACATGAGTAAAAATCTTTATCCGAGAAGGGAATTTATGAAGAATTCATTGTTGGGGGTAGGAACGATTCTTAGCCTTGGAGCTACCAATAATGTTCTGGCAAATTTTGTCTCTGGAACAGCGACTACTCCGGCAATATTGGGTGGGAGGCCAGTTAATTCTGCGCCTAATTGGCCGGGTTGGCCTATTTGGAACCCCGAAACCGATGAGAAATTATTATTAGAGGTGATACGTAGCGGGGTTTGGTCTCGCTCACATGTTGTTGACGAATTTGAAAAGGAATGGGCAAAAACAATCGGAGCGAAACGTTGCCTGGCTGTTGTAAATGGAACAAATGCACTAAATGCCTCATGGGCTCAGTTGGGAATTGGTTGGGGCGATGAGGTTTTAGTTACTCCTTATACATTTATCGCATCAGTATCTAGTATATTGTTTAACGGAGCTATTCCTGTTTTTGTAGATGTTGATCCTGAAACTTTTCAGATGGACCCTGAAAAAATTGAAGCCAAAATAACTTCGAGAACAAAGGCTATTTTACCGGTTCATATTTTAGGGCTTCCTTCTGATATGGAACGAATAATGGCGATTGCCGAAAAACATAATCTATTGGTAGTTGAGGATGCCTGCCAGGGGTGGTTAGCCGAAATTAACCATAAAAAAGTAGGGACGTTCGGTAAGGCAGGATGTTTTAGTTTTCAGAATTCGAAAAACATGCCTATTGGCGAGGGCGGTGCTATTGTTAGCGATGATGATACTTTTATAGATCGTTGTTATTCTTATCATAATTATGGAAATCCGTATGGAACAAATGTTGGCGATGTTGGATCAGGAACACTTATGCTAGGCACCAAACTGCGTATTACTGAATATCAGGCTGCAATTGGTCTGGCGCAGTTAAAACGGCTGGGTGAGCAAACAGACCTTCGAAACATAAATGCAGCAAATCTTACATCGTTGCTGAAAAGTATACCCGGTATTTCACCGGCGAAATTATATAAGAATGTAACAAAGGCAGCTTTTCACCTTTATCCTTTCTTGTATGAAAAAGAAAAGTTCTGTGGGCTTTCACGCGATGGTTTTATTAAAGCTTTGCAGGCTGAAGGTGTACCATGTTCTGATGGATATAGAGAACTTAATAAAATGCCATATCTGAAAAATACATTCAATAGTCAGTTATTTAGGAAATTTTATTCAGAAGCGGAATTGAATTACGATAAGTATGCCAGCGAAAACCAGTGCCCGCTAAACGAAAAATTATGCAACGAACAGGCAGTCTGGATTCCTCAAAATGTATTGCTTGGAACAAAAACTGATATGCAGAGTATTGCGGATGCAATCGAGAAGGTTCATCAGAATGCATCTGAGATAAAAAGAAAAACGGATAGATAATGAAGGGAAATATAACGAAAGTTGCTTTTTTATTTGGGTTATTATTTACATTCGCTTTTGCTTCTGTTGCAGCCGAAAATAATGATAAAGAGCGAGATTTCCAAAGTTGGCAGGCTGGGATTGCCCGTATTAATATTACTCCTGATAAGCCAATCTGGCAGGGAGGATATGCTTCGCGTGAACATGTCTCTGACGGAAAACTTACTGAGCTTTGGGCAAAAGCATTAGCCATTCAGGATGCCAGCGGAAATAAGTCAGTTTTGGTTACCATGGACTTGATAGGGATATCGAGATCGATGTCTGAAATTATAAAAGAACGTCTGAAGAATTTATATGGACTGTCTGACGATCAAGTTATACTGAATGCCTCCCATACCCATTCGGGACCAGCCCTTGTTGGTAACCTGCAGGATATTTATCCGATGGATCGGAAGCAATGGGACGATGTGAAACAATATTGCGACAGTCTTGAAAACAAGATTGTTAAGGTAATAGGAATAGCATTCAATAAAATGCACCCCGTTAAAATCTATTCGGGGAATGGCGTTACTCGGTTTCAGGTTAACCGTAGAAATAATAGCGAACAAAACTTGGTTAACCAGAATGAGTTAAAAGGCCCTAATGATTATGCTGTTCCGGTTCTGAAAATAGTTGGGAAGAATGATAAACTGGAAGGTGTTGTTTTTGGATATGCCTGTCATGGAACGGTACTTAGCGGGTATGAAATAAGCGGCGATTACATGGGTTTTGCTCAGATAGAACTGGAAAAATCCTATCCTGAAGCAATAGCCATGTTTTTTCAGGGAGCAGCGGGCGATCAGAATCCGCTGCCCAGACGGTCGATGGCGCTGGCGAAACAGTATGGGAAAGAACTGACAGGTGCTGTTGAACGGGTTCTTGAAGAAAAAATGACAATGCTGACTCCTGAATTGAAAACGGCTTATGCCGAGATACAGTTACCCTTGAAAAATCCTCCTGGTGAAAAAGAATTGTTGAAGAAATCGAAAACATTGTCGGGCTATGAACAACGATGGGCAAAAAGGTTGCTTGATAATATTAGGCAAGGGAAAAAAATGGAAAGTAATTATTCATATCCAATACAAGTTTGGAAATTGGGAACCCAGTTACTTTTTGCAATGGGTGGTGAACCAACTATAGAATATTCGATTGAATTAAAACGGCTTTTCGGCCAAGATGTATTTGTGATGGGGTATTCCAACGACGTAATGGCTTATATCCCCTCCGCCCGTATATTAAAAGAGGGCGGTTATGAAGGAGATGATTCTCAGAGGGTTTACGGGCTACCGTCCAAATGGAAACCTGGCCTAGAAAAAACAGTTCTAAAAGGAATGGTAAAGCTTGCCAATTCAATTGGTGTTGAAACAAAAACGAATAATCAAAAATAAATTTTAGAAATGAAAAAAGTAAGTATCTATTGTTTTGCCTTTATTCTTTTACAAATAGGCATATCCTGTTCAACAGAGAATAAATCAAAAAATGTACAGGAAAATTCAGTCGCGAAAGAGAAAACTACTGGTTTGATAGCCAAGCACTACTATTCTGGATTTGAATTGGCACACGACACTTATAATGCCATTATGGCAGCCAGTGACGGTAAAATCTACTATGTGCTTTCATCACAAGCAATTGATCAGGGCGGAAAAATGTATGCTTTTGATCCCAAAACCGGAAAGGCCAGTTTTATAGCTGATTTAACCGATGCTTGTGGCGAAAAAGGGATGAATACCATTTCTCAGGGTAAGAGTCACGTTAAGTTTTACGAAAGCCAGGGTAAATTGTATTTTGCTACGCATGTTGGTTATTATGAAATGATTGAAGGAATGGAGCGCATGCCCCAACATGCCCCCGGCGGATATAAACTATATCCGGGCGGCCATTTCCTTTCGTATGATATGAAAAGCGGACAATTTGAAGATCTGGCACTTGCCCCCAATGGAGAAGGTATTATAACGATGACAATGGATCCTGATCGTGGTCATTTGTATGGGATTACATGGCCTAAAGGATATTTTATTCACTATGATATTAATACAAAAAAATTGGATAACCTTGGATTGATTTGTGCTAATGGAGAAGCTGGTTTCCCAGGAAAAGACTACCGTGTACTTTGCCGTTCAATTTTTGTTGATCCGTCTGATGGTACCGTTTATTTTTCAACGTCAGAAGGAGATATTCTCTCCTATAATCCAAGTTGGAAAAACATCAAAAAAGTTGATGGTGTTGATTTACGCTTAGATTATTTTGGGAAATATGATCCTACTGATCCAGGGAGCATGGGGTATAACTGGCGAGCAATAACCTGGTATGGTAAGGAAGGTGTTGCTTATGGAGTACATGGTAATTCAGGGTATTTGTTCCGGTTCGATCCAAAAGCCAAAAAGGTTGAAATCGTTGATCGTATTACTTCTGAACCTTCACAAAAAAGTGGAATGTTTGATCAGTTTAGTTATGGTTATCTTGGTTTTCAGTTGGGTACTGATAACGAAACATTATACTATTTAACAGGAGGCCCGATCTATATCGACGGAAAAAGAGTAAAAGGAGTTGACGCAATAGCTATGGGTGCAGCCAAGGGACTTGAAAACCTGCATTTAGTAACCTATAACATCCCAACAAATAAATACATCGACCATGGTCCTATATTTTATGAAGACGGAGAGCGTCCAACTTATGTAAATTCTATCGCTGTTGGTAAAGACGGACATGTTTATACGCTTGCCCGTTTCATGAATAATGGAAAAGAGATTGAAGACCTTGTAAAAATTCCTGATCCTCTTTTTAAGCAAACAGCAAACAACTAAAATCCTGTTTTAATAATGAAATGGCCATCTCGCCTAAGGCGAGACAAACAAGAAATGTATAAATGGATATTCCATAGGTTAATATGTTACTCCAAAAGATGACGTTAATACCAAAATTGCAGAATGTTAAACAGAAATTTATATAGATGAAATACAGCAAAATACATACTTGTATCCAGTCAAGCAGTTTGGTTATACTCAGGCTTTTAATCGGTTGGCATATTTTCTACGAGGGAATTGCAAAATTGCTTAAGCCAGGATGGAGTTCCGCAAGTTTTTTGAAAGAATCAAAATGGATTTTTTCCGATTTATTTAGTTGGATTGTGTCACATTCTGAAGTACTAAAAATCGTAGATTTTTTAAATGTATGGGGGTTAATCCTGATTGGAGCAGGTCTAATTTTAGGTTTGTTCATAAGGTTTGCTTCCTTGTCGGGCGTCGTCTTGTTGCTCTTGTACTATTCTGCTGTTCCGCCTCTAATCGGATTGGAATACTCAGTTCCAATGGAAGGCGATTATCTGGTTATCAACAAAACCCTGATCGAAGCGGCTTCTTTACTGGTTGTATTTGCTTTTCCGGCTTACAGTTTCAGTATTGATTCTTTGATTTTCAAAAATAAAGTAAAGGACATAAGGAGTTAGATAATGAAAAAGGAAAAAGAAGCAGGCGTGAAAAATGTAAAACCGGAAACAGAAGAAGGGAAAATTAAACGACGGACTTTGTTAAAGGCAATGACTGGCATCCCCGTATTGGGGGTTTTTGGTTATGAGTTGTTCAAAGAACTGTCGTTCCAAAAAGGCAAGGACAAACAAATAATGCAGAAACTTGGGCTTGGAGATTTAAAAAGCCCAGTGCTGATAAAAAAATCGTCTGGGAGAGATTTACTCCGGATAGGGATAATCGGATTTGGCACCCGAGCTGTTGTACACGCCAATGCTTTGGGGTATATGCATCCAGAAGATGTGCTGAACAGGAAAAAAAATGGTACATTACAGGATTGGCTTCTTCAAGATGATTTAAATGTAGCGATTACTGGTATTTGCGATGTATACGACAGACATGCCCAGCGAGCTATTGAAACGATTGAAAACGAGGTACATCCCAACGGCTTTCACAATACCAAACTTCCTTTAAAACGTTACCTTCATTGGCAGGAAATGTTGGAAGACAAGAATATTGATGCTGTCATGATTGCTACGCCTGACCATCATCATGCAGAAATATCGATAGCAGCAGCTCAAAAAGGCAAACATATATATTGCGAGAAAAGCGTCGCCCTTAACGAGCAAGAATTAAACAAACTTTATAATGTAGTCAAAGAAAGTAATATTGTTTATCAGTTAGGACATCAAATAACCAAAAGCGCCGTTTTTCAGCAGGCAAAAGAAATCATACAACGGAATATACTTGGGAAGATTACGCTTGTTGAAACTACAACAAACCGTAATACAGCCAGTGGGGCTTGGATACGCCACCTTGATGCAAATGGGAACCTGAAACCGGGGTGTGAAAAAGACATTGATTGGAAACAGTGGCTCGGTAATACTCCTTACGTTCCGTTTTCTGCCGATCGCTATTATAATTGGACAAAATGGTTTGCATACGACACAGGTATGATCGGGCAGTTGTTTACCCATGAATTTGATGCTGTAAATCAGTTGCTAGAGATTGGTATTCCACATTCTGTAATGTCTTCTGGTGGAATTTATTATTGGAAAGATAATCGGGAAATTCCCGACTTGCTGCAATGTGTATTTGAATATCCCAACAAGGACCTGACCTTGTTGTACAGTGGTTGTTTGGCTAACAGCCGTTCACGTGGACGGATTTTTATGGGGAGGGATGCCTCAATGGAGTTAGGAAATTCAGTACAGATTACTGTAGATAATGACTCAGAACGTTACAAAAAAATGATTGAATCGGGAGAAGTTGATCCTTCGAAACCCATGCTTTCTCTTGTTGACGGAACCCAAAATGTTGATGCAGTAACATCGGCAACCGCAAGATATTTTGCCTCAAGAGGTTTGGTTACCACAAACATCAACGGACACGAGATTGATCTAACGTATTTGCATATCAAAGAATGGATTGATTGCATTCGTTATGGCGGAGAGCCAGCTGCAAATATAGAGCGTGCTTATGAAGAAGGCGTGGCTTGCCTGATGGCAAATCAATCTTATTTGGAGAAACGAAGGGTAGAGTGGGACCCTGTCAAAAGAAAGATTGTATAAGAAGCATAATAAAATAGATATAAAATAATGAAAAAAACAGACCGAAGAAATTTTTTGCGTACAACTGCAATAACAGGCATTGGCTTAGGTTTTGCAGGAAATATGTTTAAGACTTATGGAAATAGCAGTTCATCCAATACGGTTAAAGTGGGTATAATTGGGCTTGATACCTCTCACTGTGTTGCTTTCACAAAAACGCTGAATGATCCAAATTCTGGCGCTGAATTTTCTGGATATAAGGTTGTTGCAGCATATCCTAAAGGAAGTAACGATATCGAGAGCAGCGTTTCAAGAATTCCAGCCTTTACTGAGGAAGTAAAGACGTATGGAGTAGAAATTGTTGATTCAATCGACACCTTGCTCTCTAAAGTTGACGTTGTACTTCTTGAAACTAATGATGGACGTTTACACTTGGAACAAGCGTTACTTGTTTTAAAGGCAGGTAAACGTATGTTCATTGATAAACCAATAGCTGCTTCATTAACTGATGCCATGGTGATTTTTGAAGCTTCAAGAAAATATAAAGTTCCAATTTTTTCCAGTTCGTCATTAAGGTATGCGATAGGTATGGATGAAGTTACTTCAGGAAAAATTGGGAAAGTGATTGGAGCTGATACCTTTAGCCCTGCCGAATTGGAAAAAACTCATCCTGATTTGTTTTGGTATGCAATACATGGCGTGGAACCGTTGTATACAGCAATGGGAACAGGCTGTAAGAGCGTAGTACGGGTATCAAATGAAGATACAGATGTTGTTGTTGGAACATGGGCTGATAAACGGATTGGTGTGCTTCGGGGGATTCGGAAGGGTAAAGGTGATTTTGGCGGAACGATCTTTGGCGATAAAGCGATTAAAATACTTGGCGGCTATCCAGGCTATAATCCGTTGCTCGCAGAGATTATAAAATTCTTTAACACAGGCGTTGCTCCTGTCAAAGAGGAAGAAACCCTGGAGATTCTTGCGTTTATGGAAGCTGCTGATATTAGTAAGGCTAACGGCGGCGCTCCTGTTGAGATCGATGATGTAATGAAAAGGGCAAGAAAAGAGGCATCTAAAATAAAAATTTAGAGTATTTGTTTACTAGGTTGTGCTGGAAGTGTAATAAATCGGTAAACTATCATTTATAAACTACTTCTACTTTGACACATTCGAAAAATCCGGCTGTTTTTACCCTGGAGCCTAAAGGGAACAGCCAGATTTTTCTTCTGGCTCCCTTTAGGGCAGGGGTAAAACAGGAGAAAAATCATACAACATGTTTAATCTGTCAAAGTAGAACTACATAGTTTAAATTTTTACCTATTAAAATAGGCAATTGATATTTTTTATGCCTTGTTGAGCTGTATTGATGTTTATATAGCACATAATCAGGTGATTAGAAAATATAATTTTAATTTAGACCATCTAAATCTAATTTTTTTAACAATGAATACAAGACGATCATTTATAAAAACCATAGGCACAGGGGCAGCCCTGTCGACCATCGCCTTTGCTGCACCAGGCATTGCTTCTGCAACGATTGCCGATCCTGAAAAGAAATTGAAACCGATTCGGGTTGGCATCATCGGGGCTGAAAATTCACATTCGGTGAACTTTGGAAAGATGTTTAACATCGACCATAAGTTTCCGGGAGTTGAGCTTACCCACATCTGGGGCGAAACCGACGAGTTTGCCCGCAAGACAGCCGAAGCGGGAAAGATTCCCAATATTGTCAAGGAACAGAAAGAAATGCTTGGCAAAATTGATGCTCTGATTGTTGACCACCGTCATGCCAAATACCATCTCGAAGCGGCTACTCCGTTTGTCAAGGCAGGCATCCCGACTTTTGTCGACAAACCTTTCTGCTACCGTGTCGATGAAGGAAAGAAATTCCTGTACATGGCCCGTGAAGCTGGAACCCCGGTAACTTCGTTCAGCTCTATCGCCCAGAGTGTTTGCACTTACGACATCCGGGAACAGGTGAAAACCATGGGCGAAATCAACCATGTGGTCCGGTTTGGCCCGCTCGACCTGGACTCGCCTTATGGCGGGGTGTTTTTCTACGGGGTTCACCTTCTGCAGCCACTTATGGTGATGTTTGGCGAAGATATTCAGCGTGTAAAAATTACCCGGGACGGGAAGAAAGGAAGCGCCAGCCTGGTATTCAAAAGTGGTCTTTATGCGACGCTGATCTTTAAAAACCTGGCCTATGGATGGGAAACCTTCGTGGAAACCAAAACCGGACTGGTGGAACTGAAATCGCGTGTGCCCGAAACCGACCCGATTAAGATTTACACCGATATTGTTGAAATGTTCCGCACCCGTGTCGAACCGCGCAGCCATGAAAGCATCCTGACCGAGATTGCCATTCTCGAAGCACTGGAACGCTCGGCCACAAGTGAAAAATGGGAAGAAGTGATGCCGGTATAATGCTGAAATATGAAGAATTTATTTAACAGAACAATCAAACAACAGAAAACCGACTGGTCAACAGTCATTTCCATCAGCATCATTGGCCTGATGTTTTTCATCTTCGGCTTCGTATCATGGGTCAATTCTATCCTGATCCCGTACTTCAAAATCGCCTGTGAGCTGACCAACCTCCAGTCGTACCTGGTGGCCTTCGCGTTTTACGTCGCTTATTTTTTCATGTCAGTACCCTCGTCGTTTCTGCTTGAAAAAGTAGGGTTTAAAAAAGGGATGATGCTTGGATTCTTTGCAATGGCGTTAGGGGCATTCTTGTTTGTACCGGCAGCGATGAGCCGTGCGTATCCAATCTTCCTGTGCGGATTGTTCCTGATCGGAACCGGATTGGCATTACTTCAAACGGCTGCTAATCCTTACATCACGATTGTCGGTCCTATCGACAGGGCCGCACAGCGAATCAGCATCATGGGTATTTGCAATAAAGTGGCAGGCATCATTGCTCCGTTGGTCTTTGCGGCCATGGTGCTGAAAATTTCCGACAACGAACTGTTTAAAACGCTCGACAGCGGAACACTCAGCGCCACCGAAAAGGCAGGATTGCTTGATGAGCTTATCCGTCGGGTCATTTTCCCGTACAGCATTCTGGGCACTCTCTTGCTGCTGGTTGGCTTGCTGGTCAGGTTTTCACCACTTCCGGAGATCAATACCGAGAAATCGAATAAAGAGGAAATTGCCGATGGCGAAACTGAGAAAACCAGTATCTTTCAGTTTCCGCACCTCATTCTGGGTGCTCTGGCCATTTTCTTTCATGTCGGTTCGCAGATTATTGCCATCGACACCATCATTGGCTATGCCAAAACAATGGGACTGAATCTTCTGGAGGCCAAAACATTCCCGTCGTATGTGCTGGGAGCCACCATGTGTGGCTATTTCATCGGGGTAATTACAATTCCGAGGTTCATCAACCAACGAAATGCTTTGATTACCTGCACCATGCTGGGACTGGCTCTTTCGATGTGTGTGGTTTTATTCAGCGGACCAGTGGTTATTTTTGGCCATCACACCGATATTTCCATCTGGTTCCTGGTAGCGCTGGGGCTTCCCAACTCGCTGATTTTTGCCAACATCTGGCCCCTTGCGATTAAAGGTCTTGGCCGGTTTACCAAGCTGGGCTCGTCAATCATGGTTATGGGATTGTGTGGAAACGCGGTTACCCCGCTGATTTACGGCCACCTTGCCGACCGGTTCAACATACGGACGGCCTACCTGGTTTTAGTTCCCTGCTACCTCTACCTGATTTTCTTTGCCGCCTACGGGCATACTATCAAAAACTGGAGACGGGTACGCCAGCTACAGGAACAATTGCAATAAAGAAGCATTATGGAACGAATAAAAATAATTAACGGACGGCTAATCACGCCATACCGGATGGTAGAAAACGGGACCCTGCTGATTGAAGATGGCCGTATTGTGGATATTTGCCACGGGAACGTTGATTTCACCGGTGCGCAGCTGATTGATGCGCAGAACAACTATGTTTCGCCCGGATTTATTGACATGCACACACATGGCGGCGGTGGCCACGATTTTATGGACGGAACCATCAATGCTTTCCTGGAAGCAGCAAAAATTCATGCCCGACACGGAACTACAGCTATGGTGCCAACCACGCTCACAGCCGAAACCGACGACCTGCTGCATACATTTTCGGTATACAGTCAGGCGAAAAAGCTGAATTCGGATGGCGCTCAATTTCTGGGTCTGCACCTCGAAGGACCGTATTTTTCGATGAATCAGCGCGGAGCACAGGACCCGCGCTACATCCGTATTCCTAAACGCGATGAATATGAAATAATTATCAGCCATTCGCCGGATATTATCCGTTGGAGCGCTGCTCCCGAAATAGACGGAGCCATGGAATTCGGACGTTTTTTGACCCAAAAAGGAATGTTGGCGGCCATTGGACATTCTGACGCCACTTCAGAAGAAGTAGCCGAAGCCCTTGAAAATGGATTTAGCCACCTTACCCATCTGTATTCAGGAATGTCGGGCGTGATGCGGAAGAATGCTTTCCGTTATGCAGGAGTCATTGAAAGCGCCTACCTATACGATCAATTGACCGTCGAAATTATTGCCGACGGAATCCATCTTCCCCCTAGTTTGCTGCAACTCATCTACAAACAGATTGGTCCGGCACGAATTGCCCTGATCACCGACTCGATGCGTGCTGCCGGGTTAAGTCTAGGCGAAAGTATTCTGGGTAGCCTGAGGGATGGGCTGAAAGTCATTGTGGAAGACGGTGTCGCCAAATTACCCGACCGGACAGCTTTTGCAGGCAGTGTGGCCACAGCCGACCGGTGTGTACGAACCATGGTTCAACTGGCCGGAGTGCCTTTGCTTCATGCCGTACAGATGATGACTTCAACACCGGCCCGTATTTGCAAAGTTGACGGTTGTAAAGGTACACTTACCGTAGGCAAAGATGCTGATGTGATTGTGTTTGACGAGAATATTCAAATAAAAAATGTGATAATAAATGGTTGTTTAATTTAAATATAAAATTATGAACACTACTAAAAACATTGCTTTAACTGTAAAGGTTTTTGATAGCAGAGATGAACTGGGAAAGGTAGCTGCTGCTGAAGCAGGCGACGCACTGAGATATCTTTTGAAAAGAAAAAACAAGGTGAATGTTATTTTTGCAGCAGCCCCTTCTCAAAATGAATTTTTGAAGTATTTAATTCAAGAAGATGGAATATCATGGGAAAGGATTAATGCCTTTCATATGGACGAGTATATTGGTCTTCACAAAGATGCTCCTCAAGGATTTGGTAATTTTTTAAGGATACGAATATTTGATAAACTCCCTTTTGCATCGGTTAATTATATTAATGGACAGGCAGACGATGCTGAAAAAGAATGTGAACGGTACGGAAAGTTGCTCTCTGAAAATCCGGTTGATGTTGTGTGTATGGGGATTGGTGAAAATGGACATATTGCATTTAATGACCCTCCTGTTGCTGATTTTAAAGATAAAAAGAAAATAAAAGTGGTTAAGCTTGATAATGTATGCCGCCAGCAACAGGTTAACGACGGTTGTTTTCTCTCTTTTAACGATGTTCCCGAAAAAGCGTTTACATTAACAGTCCCCGAACTTATGAGTGCATCAAGAATATTTTGTGTTGTTCCCGGTGAAAGAAAGGCTGAAGCTGTTGCCAATACACTAAATCAAAAGCTGACAAGTCTGTATCCATCCACTATTTTGCGGACTCATAACGACGTGGTTATGTACTTGGATAAAGAAAGCGCTCAGATGTTATAACTAGTATTCTGATACAAGCAGGTACGAACTCCCACAAACGAATACTATAAACCTGAGTTCGATATATGTAATATGGTAATAATTTGTAAATAAGGTAATAAGGTTGCTCTATTGGATGATTGTATCTCTACTAAGGTTAAAAAGTAAATGATAAAGTTTTAAAGCCTTATTTTTGAGTTAAACCTTAGTAGAAATTTTATGAATATGCATGCGTCACCTTATTAACTTGTTGTATTTCAATAGTTATATGCTTGTTTTAATATCGAATTCAGGTTACAAATAAAAGTACATTGATAACTTATTTTCCATGAAAGCTTTTTTTGTTTTGTTTTTTACAGTGTTGAGTATAAGTACGTTTTCCCAGAGAAGGAATCTTGTTTTGGAAATTAGCACAGATGGAAGCATTAGCTGGAAAGTTGAAAAATATCAGGTTCACTCTGATCATATTGAAATGTGTGGCTTAAATATTTCGTCAATAATAACTTACGGTGTTGACATAAATGGAGAACTGGTTGATCAAAAAAAATTACCGCCGTTTGATTGATAAAATTCAACATTCTTCCCCGCTTGCCAGAGAGTTGGGATTTTATGAAACTAAAACGAATTAAAGCATTCGGGAAAACTTTTGATTTAGAGGTTACCCGCCACGGGCGGAATGTTGAAATGCTGGTGATTAGCAGAGGTAAAAGCATACTGAAAACAAAATTGATAAAAGATAAACAGGTCGTGGTTGTGCTTTAAATTTTTGATTTACATTCCTAATGAAAGAGATTAACTTCCTCGAAAATTACAAGCGTCTGAGGGAAATGTTACTGACCGGAGAAAGAGGAGATGCGTGCTATTTTTCTTCAAAGCTAAATGTTAGCCTCCGGACATTTTATCGACTTATAGTCTATTTAAGAAAAATTGAGAATTTGGATATAAAGTATGATAGCTATTCTTGTACCTATTATCTGTAATTATATTTTTTGATGTTAATTACTTGATTGATGTTAATTTGATGTGAGTTTAAAATAACTTAAACCTGAAAATATGAAGCAACCCTTTCTGATTATTGCTGCGATACTAATCGTTCTCTCCGCCCAGTGCAAGAATAAATACAAAAATGTACTCTTCAATGAAAAAACACCCCACGATTGGGAAAATCCGGCGGTATCCGAAATAAACCGTGAAGCTCCGCGTGCTTATTTTATTCCTTTTGCCACCGTCGATCAGGCCCGGCAAAACAATTTATGGAAGTCGCCATTCATCCAATCATTAAACGGGACTTGGAAATTTCACCTGTCGCACACCCCATACGAGCGCCCTTTCTATTTTTTCAAGGACGACTACGATACAGACGACTGGACTACAATTAAAGTTCCGGCCAACTGGGAAATGCTGGGATTCGATATCCCCATATACGCAAACGTAAGGTATCCGCATGAAGCAACCCCACCAACCATTCAGAAGCACTATAATCCGGTAGGATCATACAAACGCACGTTCACGATTCCTGAAAACTGGAACGGGAAAGACATTTATCTTCATTTTGGAGCTGTCAGCTCAGCTATGTATGTATGGGTTAACGAACAGCAGGTTGGCTACAGTGAGGACAGCAAAACGCCGGCAGAATTCAACATCACCAAATACCTAAAGAAAGGAGAAAACTCGCTGGCAGTTGAAGTTTACCGCTGGTGCGACGGAAGTTACCTGGAAGATCAGGATTTCTGGCGCATGAGCGGAATTACTCGCGACGTATTCTTGATGGCACGCAACATGCAACACATCCGCGACTTCCGGGTTTCGTCGCCGCTGGTAAACAACTATAAAGACGGCGATTTTAAACTATCAGTCGAAGTTGCAAATTCAGTACAAGCACTCACCTCAGTAAAAGTGGAAGCTGTTTTAATGGATGGAGTAAATAAAGTGGCCCAAATGAGTCAGACTGTTCAAACCGGAGAAAAATCGGTTTCTGTAACCCTGAAAGCAACCGTTCTGGTAGCCAAACCGTGGAGCGCCGAAAATCCAAATCTTTACCAGTTACTGATTACTCTGAAAAACAAAGCCGGTAAAACCATAGAAGTCCTTCGCCAGGATGTTGGCTTTCGTACAGTGGAAATTAAAAATGCGCAATTAATGGTCAATGGAGTTCCAATTTATGTAAAAGGTGTAAACATTCACGAGCATAACGATACTACGGGACATTATCAGAATGAAGCTACCATGTTGAAAGATATTCTTCTGATGAAATCACACAACATCAATGCGGTACGTACTTCTCATTATCCAGAACCCGAACGTTGGTATGAATTGTGCAACCATTACGGAATTTTCCTGGTTGACGAAGCCAACATCGAGTCGCACGGAATGGGTTATGGGGACAAATCGCTGGCTAAAGATCCGGCATGGAAAGTCGCTCACCTTTTCCGCACCCGCAACATGTTCGAACGCGACAAAAACCAACCATCCGTGATCATCTGGTCTCTCGGTAATGAAGCCGGCGATGGTGTAAACTTCGAAGCCACCTATGCATATCTCAAATCGGTTGATACCAGCCGTCCTGTCCAGTTCGAACCAACAAACGGAGGCAACAATACCGACATAATGTGTCCGATGTATGCCCGTATAAAAAGCATGGAAGACTATGCCAAAGCCACACCTAAACCAACCAAGCCATACATTCAGTGCGAATATGCCCATTCGATGGGTAACAGCACCGGTAACCTTCAGGATTATTGGGACCTGATCGAAAAATATCCGGTCTTGCAGGGAGGTTTTATCTGGGACTGGGTAGAGCAGGGAATCCTTACCAAGGATTCTCAGGGCCATAAATTTTGGGCCTATGGCGGCGATCTGGGCAGCGATACTCTTCCTACGGACGGTAATTTCTGTTGTAACGGAATTATTAATCCCGACCGCACCATCAAGCCAGCCCTGCTTGAAGTCCGAAAAGTTTATCAAAACATCGGCTTTAAAGCAGTTAATCTGAATAAAGGCGAAATCGAAATCTTCAATAAATATTCGTTCACCAACTTGTCGGAATTTGCCTTCGACTGGGAAGTTGTTGCCGATGGGCAAATCCTGAAATCGGGAAAAATCACCAACCTGGGACTGGCTCCCAAAGCCAGTAAAAAAATCCGGTTGGATGTAAACGTGGAAACAAAACCTGCAACCGAATATTTCCTGAATATTTATGCAAAACTCAAAAACAAGAAAGGCATTTTGCCAGTAAGAACACTATTGGCTTACGAACAGTTCCTGTTGCCATTCAGCAAAAAAACGGCACCGGTTTCAACCAAAGATCTGCCAACCGTGTCCTCCAAAGAAGATGGAAATACAATTGTAGTTGAAGGAACAGGCTTCAAAATCAGCTTCAGCAAGGACGAAGCGACCCTGAAAAGCTATCAGCTCGACGGCAAAGAAATGTTGCTTTCCGGACCTGTACCGAATTTCTGGCGGGCCCCGATCGATAACGACTTTGGGAACGAACTGGATAAGCGCAGCCGTGTCTGGAGAAAAGCAGGAGAACAAAAAACCATCAAATCGGCCAGTGTAAAGAAAGTTGGGAACGAAGTAATCGTTAATTTTAACTTCGACCTGAACAACGATAAAAAACAACCAATTGCCAATTACAATTCGAGTTATACCGTTTTAGGCTCAGGAGAAGTTGTGGTGACCAACGATTTCAAAATGACCCGCGATTCACTGCCCGAAATCATCCGTTTTGGCATGAACCTGGTCATGCCGCGCGAATTCGATCAGATGAGCTGGCTGGGCCGTGGACCTCACGAATCGTACCAGGATCGTTACACCAGCGCCCTGGTTGGTTTATACACCGCACCTGTAGCCGACCAGTATTTTCCATACATCCGTCCTCAGGAAAACGGCAACAAGACAGATGTTCGCTGGGTGAGCATTACCAATAAAAACGGCGTTGGCCTCGAATTCATCGGGCTGCCGCTACTTTCAGTCAGCGCACATCACCAAATCATGGAGGACTTTGAGTCGCCCGACCGTACTGATGGACGAGGAAAAGCCGGGCTGAAAATGATCCGCCGCCACATCAACGATGTTCAGCCGCGCGACCTGACTTCCATTAACGTTGACTACAAGCAACAGGGAGTTGGAGGCGACGACAGTTGGGGCGCCTGGACTCACGATGAATACCGGTTGAGAGAAAAAGCCTACAGCTATTCGTTCCGGATTTGCCCGTTACGTGCAGGCGAAAAGCCAGTCGAAAAAGCAAAAATCAGCTATCAGTAAAATTCATGAACCACTTTCGAAGTTGCGCTAGTTCTGGGAAAACATAACGTAACGAAGAGAGATCAGGGAAACAAAATAGAAACGGGAAATTCCAATGCGGAGTTCCCCGCTTTTAATTTTTACCAGAGCTTATATTCTCACTTCCGGTAAATTTGTTACAATAACGAATATTCTCAAATGTTACTTTGATATTGCAAATTTACTGGTTGTGGTAGTAATTATTGAAAAACATAAATTAATAAGCTGTTAATGTATTGAAAAAGAGTTTTGTGGAATATTTACATCAATTTATTTTGCAATAAATCGACTCAATTAAAATCAGCAAATATTGAAGGACTTAATTCAAAGCAGCAGAAATTGTGGCGTGAAGCAAAAGACGCATTGAAAATTAAGTTCTAAACTCAACTTTCATTTCAATGCCGCATTGACAACCGTAAATATTGCCAAGATCATGCAACTGGGTAATCCGCAAACAAGGGAGAACTCGTTTTCTATGACAACTCACAAGGTGCTGTTTCATAATACATTATTGCTATCTCGATTTTTACACCTGTTCGCTATTAACCCGAACTCAATCAAAAATCGTCAACATGTCAATGAACTATTGTTTTTCGGAACTATCGCCGCTTAAATATGAGTAAATTTTGAACGAACTATGGAATATATGAAACGAGCCATAAAAGACAGCTTCACACACAGGAGAATAACTATAATGGCGAGTTCCATCTGACATTAAAAAATAAATTTTAGACAGATGAAAAGAAGTGTAGCAAAACCAAAATCAAGCCAAGACCAGACATGAAATAGCCTGCGAATACGGGATAGACCGAAAAACATTTTATCGCTGGCTTAAAAGAACTGACTTAAAAATATCGAAAGGATTAATTTGTCCGGCCGAAGTAGAGCTCATCTACAACACTTTTGGAAATCCCGATTTAATTAATGACCATGAAGTTAGCAAGCAGTAGCCCGAATGCCTCAAAATGCCCCAACTATACCCATAATTTGTTACAATATGTTTCCCTGTTTTGTTAAATTTATACAGAAATTAAAAATGGATAAACACCTCAACTACGTAAACCAACTTAATTCAAAACCGAAGTACAGTAAGCTTTGAATTACGAGATTAAAAAGAAGAAGCCCCCGATCCCGAAAGCCGTTACTCACAGAAAAGAAGGCTTCATAAAAAAACGTTTAACCGGGAAGGCTACAAATAACGACAAATGAACCCCTTCCCCAAAACTTTGTAAAGTTATGAATAAGCTCAGTTTAAAAACATCTAAAATTTTAAAAGATGGATTCCGTTTAATAAAGTATCCTATTGTTTTGTTTATCTTGGTGTTTATTACTTTCCAGTCGTGTAACAAAGATGATGATTCAATGCAGGTTAACGAAACAATGAGTAAGAAATTGGAATATCTCGATACCGATATTTCTAATCTTTCAGGTCTTACTGAACAACAACAAGTTATCTTGAAAAAGACAAGTATTACCGAACAACAGAAGGAAATCCTGAAAAAGGCGAGGGCAAGGATAGATTCTTTTGTTGTATATGAGAACAAATACTACAAATTGAAAGTTACAAGCGGAAGTCAAATACAAATATCAGAAAAGTTGTTTAAGTTCTTCCAGGATCAAATGATGCAAACAAATACATTAATTAAAGAACTCAATGTAATCATCGATAAAAAAGATCCTAAAAAATTGCATGTAGTTAAGGGTTCAGATTTAACCAATATTGTACGGCTTAAAAGTGCAGGTATTGAGGGAGAAATTCCCCCACTTAATTCTACTGACTATGATATAACTTGGTCAGGGATTGACTTCTATATATCGAACCATGATTTACAGTTATTGGCTATTGGTAGCGAAGCAGTGGCTTTATATGGTGCATTATGTCCAGAAGCCGTTTTATCAAAAGCATCGGCGCTATTTGGGCAATTGGGTGCAATAACATTTCAATATTTGCAATTAGAGAATCCTGATGGTGTCGTAATTTCAATGGATTGGTCACTTTGTTTTACAGTTCAACCTCAGGAACGTGGAGGTTCATGGTGATTAATTGGACATTCTTTAATTTGGTATTATATGCTTTCATGCAACTAATAAATTCACATGAAAAACAAATATTATAATTGGTTAATAATAATAGTTTCGGTAACAGTTATGATTATGCCATTCTTTTATAAAATCAATATGAATGCGATAGTCCTAATGATAACATCAGCAATGATGATACTCAGCAATATAATAGACAATAAAATTATCAAATATTCTATTGGATTTGTTTGTTTTTTAGCTCTGATGTTTCTCTTTTTTCGCTTACAAAGGTAAAGCAACAAAAGATTAATTTATCAATGAGGAAATGAACATACGCAATAAGAACAATAATATTTGAATAATTTCTTAGGACATTTACACTTAACAGATACTGAATACTTTAAATGAAAAACAAATCTTTCACTTGGTTAATTTTATTAGTATCAATATTTTTGATTCTTATGCCTTTTGTACTTAGTTATCCTATAGATAAAAAAATTTTATTGCCGACCGTTGCGATAGGAACACTTGCGGGCTTAATTAACAACAAAAAAGTCAGATATTCAGTTGTGTCTATGTGCTTACTAATTATGCTGTATGTAGCCTTGCGATGGTATTTTTAAATCCCAAAGCAAGAATTCAACTTATATCGAGGAGTAGCATTTTGAAAACCTCCCTTTCGATTAGATTTATAATCATTTTATTGCGAATTATAAAACAGTATACAATTGTACTTTTTACCGGAAGTGTATTTTTTACTTCCGGTAAATTTGTAGACGAAACGAATACACCAAAGTATTATTTTGTTGTTATAGCCTTACCGGTTATAGCCGCATTTATTGCAATAAGCCAAAATCGTTTAAACTTTTGTACAACCAAGAACAAAACGGCACTTTGGGGCATCAATATCATTTGTCTGCTGCAAGCATGTTACGGACTTGTTCAGTTTGTGGGTTGGCTCCCGTCAAACCATACCAAATTTACTGTTACGGGCAGTTTTGATAATCCTGCCGGTTTTGCAGCCGTTTTGGCAATGGGTTTCCGGTAGGGGTATTCCTGTTTACAAAATCGGGGCAGATTGAAAAATATTTTGCATCTGTAATTTTTCGGTAATATTTTCCGGATGATTGTAAAATAGACCGTCAAGGCTTAATTATTTAATGTAATCCGACTTCACAGAAGGTTATGGCTGGATATGTTGAACCCAGCAAGTCATTCCCCATGTTTATGTATTCAACCAACCCTTTTTCATCCTCTTTATCACTGTCTTTTAGCCCTCGCAATGATAGTCTTAGCTTTTATATCGTTGTCGAATATGCGTTTATTGAAGATTAATAAACGCAAAATATGTAAAAGTGTCAATTTTTTCTATATAACTTTATATATAAAATAAAACGGGGACCCACAGATTCCCCATTGATCTCGTAGTTATTGTCGTTGATGTTAATTATTTAATAAAAACACAATCTCTTTGCAGCCTATGACATAAATAACCCATACACATTGATAAAACAACTTAGAAAAGAAGTAAAGTAACTTTTAGGCTGCGGATTCTGGGGTAATAAAAGATCAATCTCCACCACCGGAGGCAAAAACATTTCGAGAACGGAGATTTCAAATTGATTTTTAATGAGGTAGGTCTAAAAATTTCAACAGTCATTTTCAGACCTAGATAATATGTTCCTATTATTATTGATAATAAGGAAATTAAGCTTATGAAAAGACAAATTTTATCATTGTTTTTCCTAATTATAAGTGCTGCTACTTATGGACAGGTCGTGCATGATCCCAAATGGGACAATTTGACAATATATGAGTATGGTGATTCTCTTACTTCATGTGAATGTAATTTCGAAAACCTGTTTCGTAACTGGCCTAAGTGGGTAAACAATCACCAGGAAACAAAATTATTGTCCTACAAATATGTTGAAACATTGAAAGACACTAGTTTGATCAAACATTACGCAGTCCTGTTGAATAATTGGGATATGCTAGGCTGTAGAATTTCAGCATCTCATGGAGAAAAAAGTAATTCCGACACGACTATTTATACACGAGAATTGTATTTCAATGGAGAGCCAATGGGAAATATGCCCAACGAGATTAAAAGGAGTCCAACCAAAGTAGCATTATGGAGAGCAGAGTGGGAATCTAATTTTAAGAAAATGAGCGAATTTTTCAGGAAGACCGTGCATATAGGCGATAAAGTATATTGCATTAAATTAAAAATTGAAGGAAAGAAATATGATCATTATGTGATTTGCCGACCTGGCGAAAATAAAATTGTATTTGATAGTCTCTTTCTTGGGATAATCGAGATGAGAGATAGAATAGATAAATTCAACTAACCTCTACGAAAAAATCTTATGAAAATATGTAATGGATACAAGTTAAATACCGACACAGCTTAATCTACAACTGAAAAACAGTAGGTTTTGATTTACGGTTGATGAGTTAAAAAGAGAAGCCTCCAACTCTCGAAAGCCGAAACATTTCGAATATGGAGACTTCATGCTGATGTTTAATCACGGAGACCTGGAAGTTAGAACAACAGACCTCCTAAAAACTATTCAAAGTTCATGAATTACAAAAACAAATTAAGAATTACAAAATTGTTAGCTAACATTACTACTATTTGCGTAATGTATTTTCTCTTAAGTTGTAGCGAATCGGTATATGAAAGCTCAGAGGTAATGGAATCTATGGATGGATTAAAGAGTAGTTCAATATTACAAGCTAACGAATTCAGATATATAGACCAAAAATTCAAAATTTCTGAAGATATACCAATTTGGAAAGCACAACTGAATAAGATCATTGAAAATAACTCTCTAATAAAACAAAGTGAACTTGAAATTATAGACTATCAGTATGTTATGGATATTGATAGTCAGGATGAACTTGAGACGATTAAATCTGAAATGATAGATAATAACACCTTTTTTCCGTTATATGGAGATAATTCAGCAGAGTTTACGGTTGTTGAAGGAGGAGTATCAAAAAGTGATTATAAATTTCTTTTAGATATGTTGCTTCCGAATTCAGAATATGCAAAAAACTTAGTACCTGTAAAATCTGATAAATCACCATTGTCAGATGCCGTTTATTTTTTTGAGAAAAATGATTTAGGGATGGTCAACCTTGAATGGAAATATAAAGGGAAAGTACTAAATACAATATGTCTTGTATCTGAGAAAAAAGGTATCATTTTTGACAATTTTCTTTATTTCATCCATTTTGTATCTGGAAAGTCAAAAAGTGCTAACGATGTATTGATGGCAATACCTCGTTTAAAATTAGCAAGTATAGAAAGTGGGGATATCCAATATACATTCTGGGAACATGATCAAGCATATAACTGGTACGGTGTAAGAGTATGGCATTATAGTATTCAATGTACCGTAACAGGTTCTTTGATAGGATCACAAAAGTCTATAACAGACAAATCTATGACGGCCTTTCATGAGGCAATGTTGGGGTATAGTTGTGACGCAAAAATTCAGTCAACTTCATTTTTAACAGGAGTAAATGGCCATTTGGACTTTGCATGGGGTTATTCTTATGGAACAGGAGTTTCTGTAAACGTTTCATGGAATGGAAGTGCATTTAGTATCTCCGGAGGTGGTATTGGCGCTACCGGTGAAGAATATGTTAGTCCTAGTGAGTTAAATTAATCTATTTTGATTTTCAGTATATATAGTTGTTTTATTTTTAGTAACCATTGCTTTTAGCATTTATTCTGAAAGAGAGAATTATAGGATGACTGCTATGTTTTGTGGAATATTGTAGTACATACTGCCAATGCTTTGCATACCCCTTTTAAGAATAAAGAGTGGAATTTAAATGATAATGTTATGTTCTATTAATGATTCTTGTGTTTTTTATGTATACTAAAATTTTAAAAGTTTACTTTTGGGGTTACTTTTTACCGGAAGTGTCTTTCTCACTTCCGGTAAATTTCCTAATGTGACAAATGCGCCAGAAAATCAATTTGTTGTATTGTCAATAGAACTACCGAAAAAAGTAAAAAATAGAAATGTCAGATACGATGGATACGAGCTAAATGAAACTCGTAAATTAATTCAAAGCCGAATACAAGTAGATTTTGAATTACGGTAGTGAGTAAAAGAGAAGCCTCCAACTCCCGAAAACCGAAACATTTCGAAAATGGAGATTTCAAATTGATGTTAAATCATGGAAGCCTAAATATTTGACCAGACAAACTTAATAGAACTATGAAATTAAAAAGTAAATTAACGTTTCCAGGATCCTTAGTTATTATTCTATGTTTAATAAGTAGTGCTATTCTTAGTGTTCTCAATCAAGGATGTGCAAAGAAAGAATATAATTCCCCGGATCGGGATGAAATTATAAATTCAATTGAATTTGAAGAGTATATTGCCGCAAATATTGAATTGGTTTCAGTATATCAAAAGGCAAAAACAATGTTAAAAAACGGTGAGATAAGGAATAGCATGAAAATAGGTGTTTCACCAGAAGGTGCTACTTATCGAACTTGTCCATTTAAGATAGATCAAAGTTTGCTTAAAAATGTTTCCGCAAAGAGTGCGGTATTTCTAAAGAAATACCCATCATTCAAAACCTTAAGGATGGAGAGCAAGAAAGAACTAATATTCAAAACAATGGTAGTATCTAAGCCTTTAAATGAATTACTCTACAAAAAAGGATTAAATATTAAGGAACAGCAATTATTAAGATTAAAATCAGGATCGGTAGAAGGTTCTGGGGTATATACTTATGATGATTATATGAACGCATTAATGGATGCGATGTGTTATTCTTATGAGAATCAGCTTGAATGTAGCGGTTATATTTTCGCTGATGGAACTGCTGTATTATATATTAATGCAAATGCCACCCACTCTACTTCGTGTTATCCTGGTCCGGTTTATAATTATTGTATTGATGGTGCTGACGTTACGATTTATAATGGGAGTGTTGTTGAATCAACTTACCATACTCATTTTAACTCCGAGAGATTCTCTAATCCCGACTACAATACACAATCAAACTATTATCCCAACTCAACATTGATAATTTTATATAATGACAATATATATGAATACACTTATGAATATGGTTATTTCCTACCTTAAGAAAGAAGTAATTCAAAGCAAGTCTCTATGCTTTTTAGCCTTGTTTTTAGTTGTAGGCTGGGGCCATAGTCAATCTGTAAAGGTAAAAGTAGACCTTGAAAAGTTATATAAATCTCGATTAGAAGAACACTTGTTTCCCCAGATTGACACACTAATAGAAAAAGAAGTTGTTTTGTTCTTCGCAAAACCATCATTTAATCCAGAGTATTCTATTCGAATTGTTGAGCGTGGAAATCAATCATTTATTGAAGGGCGTTTTTTAGAAAAAAATCTTTGGACTGAATTATTTGAACATTTAGAAAAACATGATGACAAACCATTTTCTCTCAATGTGAGCTTTTATTCAAAACTTATAAGCGATAATTTCAAAGATAGGATGCTCTCTACCATTACAAATGTAATTCACGACAAGAAAATCAATGATAAAATGCCTGTCGATGGAATAAGTTATGATTTTTGGATATTTGATAAAAGAGAAAGAGTTCAGTCGGTAGAGGTGAATTCTCCAGAGTCTGGCACTATTGAAGATAAGATAGCCAATCTTTGTACACAAATGATCAATGATTTAAAGGACCAATCATTTGAAGAGACAAAATACATTGGTAACCTTAATTGAATTTTGGCTATTTTGTTTTTTTTATTATGACAATTACAATAGTGTAAATAACTTGAATACAATGAAATTAAGAGAAAAAAATCTGGAGTATAAATATTTGCTGTTTTTTATCATATGTTTTCTATCAGGACTTGTAACTCTTAATAAAAAAGAGGATAAAAATTTCTTAGGCTGGTTTATATTAGCAATTTCATTTCTTTTTCTATCAACTTTTTTTGAACAAAATATTTTGAGTGAGAAAAAGCGAAAGGGTTTGAAGATTTTGAATTATATTATTGCTGCAGGGTTGGTACTTATAGGATTACTTCAGGCGATTTGACATTAAAACCAATAAAATTTAGCCAAATGAATTATTAAGTTTATATAATGTTTGTTACTACTTCTTTCGAAGTGGTAATACGGCTAGCATTGATGACTTCTCCAGTGGTTCGATGAGTAATGCAATTATCATTTTTATGTCTGATCAAGATACTGCTCATGCTGTTAACGGAACATGGTACGATCAAAGTAGTGGTACTGTATTTTATCATGATGAACAAAGCGGAGGGGAGGGGATTTTGGATATCACTAATATAATCAGAATCTATTGACCATAATCATTAAATTATTAGAAACATGAAACGCTATAAACTAATATTATTCTTTATCCTGTTTTCCGGAAATCTTTTTGCGCAAGGGAATTATTTGATGGAGAAGACCTTTACGGCTTATTCCGAATATTTGTCAAAAGAGTTTGGTATTGCCTGCAAGATACCCGAAAAATTCGCTAATCTGAACAAATACAATATGGGGTGGAAAGTTCGAAAGGATAAGGACAAACATACCGGTAATATGTATGGTCTTACGCTTATTTCGGACAATAAAGAATGTATGGTGATATATTCGGCTTTCCCCAACAAGGTTCTGGCAGAAAATATAGTTTTACGGGAAAGGAGGTCTCTTCCCATTTATCCCAGAAGTCAAATAACGTCTGAGATTAAAACTGCTCTTGGATTATATTACTCTTATGGTCATCCACAAAACAATGACTCTGTAAAGTTTGATTTTAATGACTATGTAACCCTGGTAGCCGGTAAAAGAGCCCACGAAATGTTTAATGCAGATTCAATTTACATTTATGACATTCCTGGTGCCGATTCTGTTTATTTCATAGACCAATCATTGGAAAAAATGCGCCAAAAAAAATACCCTCATTGCATGAGTGTTTTTATTAGCAAGAATGGTAGAGCCAGTATGGATTTTAAGTTTTTTTTCACAGAAAAAGGCAAGAAAAAAGAGAATGAATACATCGCTATGCTAAGTGAGCAGATTTGGTACGAGGATGACTTCGAAAGCGAAAAAGAAAAATAGTTCTGAAATCTTAAAGAAGAATACAGAATGAAGAATGTAAACAGATTAATATAAATTAATTGAGGATTGAACTAGAATACGTTTAAGGTATGGAAGTCAAGAGAATCCTCTAGCTCCCGGATGCCGAAACATTTCGAAAATGGAGACTCCAAATTGATGTTTAATCACAGAGATCTAGAAATTAGAACAAACCGATCTCCTTAAATTTTGTAAAGTTATGAATTTAAAAAGTAAATTAGAATTTCGGAAATCATTAGCTGTTATAATTGGGTTGGCAGTTATTATAGGTTTAGTATTTCAGGGATGTCAGAAAGATGATATAACTGATTATGATAGCTTAAAAATGGATGCTTTGGTTAAAGGGTATAGTTTAAAAAAAGCCTCCACCAACGAATTTCACTCTTCATATAATTTTAAAACGATAGAGGAAGCAAGTAAATTTCTATCAACAAGAAAGGTTTAAAAAAAACATTCAAGATTCAGGAATTGTCAGTGCCAAATGTTTTTAAGTCAAAATCAACACATTCTGGCAATCATTTTTCAATTACAATAGAAAATCAGTATTTACCACGTTTAAAAAGTGCTCAAGTTGAAGGTGATTATGAAACGGACACAGCATGGGGCTTGTTGTCTGTATTGGTAGTTAATTTTAGCACAGATAATTTTGGCTCAATATCCCAAAGCAGCATTAGCTCATATACTACTGGGGTTCAGTTTTCTCGATATGAGCAGAAAAGTGCTTATATTATTGATAATAATTCATTTAAAATTGAGGCAACTGTCACCTATACAATAGGAATAGGACAATTGGGCTATGATGTTACCGATAGAGTTGAAATTATTGTAGATGTTGATTTACAAAGTAAGATTGCAACATTTACGTTAAATTACTTAGGTTCATAACTTTAAAAATGTATATAACCTTACACATGCGGCGCGTTAATATTTAAATCAATCATTATAATGAGTATGTAATCAAATGTTTATCGACGTTATTTAATTTTAAGACTTGAAATAGCTTTTCGTTAGTCATCGTTTTAAAATCTAATAATTCGTAATTCAAGTACATATTAGACTGCTAATTAGATATAAGCATAAAAAATGATCGATTTGTTTAACGATTAAATTTTAACGTGCCAGCAGTGATAACCTTAAATTATTTATTAATGATTAAATGTAAACAGTGGATTGAAAAAATCCTAATAGTAGTGGTCATTTTATTTATTGCTTCTATTATATTGATTATGGTAGAGCGTTCTGTCATTAAAAGTCGATCAGATGAACCGACTAAGAATAAAATTATAGAAAGGCATTAACTTTAATGTTTCGACTTTTAGTGCCTGTAATTTTTACCGGAAGTGTATTTCTCACTTCCGGTAAATTTGTGAATGAAACGAATACTCCGAAGTTTTACTTTGTCCTGGTATTTGTATTGGCCGCAATCGTATTTATCACACTAACTCAAAAACGCTTAACTTTTTATGTTACAAAAAGTAAGACAATCCTTTGGGGTATAAATATTATTTGTTTTTTGCAGGCATGTTACGGAATTTTACAGTTTGTGGGTTGGTTCTCATCTAATCATTCTCAGTTTGCAGTTACCGGCAGTTTTGATAACCCTGCCGGCTTTGCGACGGTTTTGTCAGTAGGTTTTCCGGTAGGGGTATTCCTGTTTACAAAATCGGGGCAGATTGGAAAATATTTTGCTGCTGTAATTTTAATAGCAATCGCAATGGCTGTATTTCTCTCAGGATCACGAACCGGAATACTTGCCATTATAATTTCATCTGTTGTATTCTTCCTGTCGGGTAGTAATAGGATTAATGTATTCAGACAACTATCCCATTACAGGCTAATAACTGCCTTAGGGATTGGTTGTTTGGCAGTGAGTGTATTCATTCTTTATCATCAGAAAAAGGACTCGGCCAATGGCAGGCTTTTAATTTGGCGGGTTTCCTCGGAAATGATAAAAGATCGACCGTTGCTGGGACATGGTTATGGCGCTTTCAAAGCAAAATACATGGATTATCAGGCTGAGTATTTTAAAAACAATCCCGGTTCTGATTATGCCCTGCTTGCCGACAATGTAAGACATCCCTTTAATGAATTTATAAAGGTTGCTGTTGAGTTTGGAATTGCCGGTTTGTTAGTTGTCCTTTTTTTGATACTGTTTGTTCTACTGAAAATAATAGAGTCAGGAAAAGAGGATAGGGGGCTTGTTCTAAGCGGTATCGTGTCTTTTCTGGTGTTTGCCTGTTTTTCCTATCCATTGCAGTATGTGGCTGTTTGGCTATTGCTTGTTTTCTATATTACAATTTCTTTTCCAAGAAAAGAAATCAAAATAGAAAAAACACCAATCTCAATTATTGCAAGAAGCACAATTGTTATCGGTTGCCTGGCCTCCCTGTTTTATGTATATCAGCAAATGCGTGCAGAAATAAAGTGGAAGGAAATAGCAATTAATTCATTAAGGGGGAGGACCGAAGAAATGTTGCCGGAATATGAGAAACTGTATTCAACATCACTAAAGCAAAACCCATTCTTTCTTTATAATTACGGAGCTGAACTTAATGTTGCAGGCAAGTTTGATAAAAGCCTTGCAGTATTTGACTTATGCATGCGTTATTTCAACGATATCGATGTTCAGATGCTGCTGGCCAACAATTGCAGGGGATTGGGCAAGCACGGGGATGCGGAACGACATTTGAAAACAGCCGCCGCTATGTGTCCTGTGCGGTTTATGCCGTTGTATGAATTGGCAAAGCTATACGAAGCCACAGGACGCCATGAAAAAGCCATCGCGTTGGCAAAGAAAATATTAGATAAAAAAGTGAAAGTTCCTTCGCCCACAGTCAACGCCGTTAAAAATGAAATGCGGCAGTTAATAGAGGCAGAGGCGCAGGAACCCGCGGACAGTATTCCGGCAGCAGAAAGCCGGACAAGTGAAAAAACAGGCAATAGAAAACAACCCGGGCCGAGCGATTTTTCGGATAGTTCCGAAGCGCCCCGACCTCCATAAGATGTCCCGCCGAAACGTTTTTCTCCTTTTTTGTTTCGAAGGGAAAACGTGGATAGACTAAAGTGATCGAAGAAAAATAGCCCCAAAAATAAATTATTATGACACAATATTTTAAAAACAAAACAAATGTATTATTAGGGATAAGCCTTTCATTAATAGTTTCTGCACTGGCGGGAATATCAAGTTGTAGCAGCGAATTTGATGATATTAACGAGGAACCTTCTGAGGTAAAATTGCCATTAAGCTTTAATACAGAGGTAAATTATTCATCAAAAATACAGAATCCATATGATTTCATTGGTCAATACCATAATGATGGACTGCAAAGTGTAATAAATGAATATAAATCAACACCATCATTAAAAGGAACTAATAGTAAGGAATCTGTAATAAAAAACTTGACAAAGTCTTTCGTTAAGAACAATAAATTTGAAAATTACAATTCCGCTATCTCTATTTCTGATGAATATGTTTCTGTTGTTGCGGATAACGTTTTAGATAAATCCATAGATAAAGTCCGGTTAAAAAGCGGGACAACAGAGTCGTTGTCGGTAACTCAACGAAAATTTTTCGATAAGATAAAAGAAATTCTTTTTAATAGAACGATAACTTCTCCTCAAGTATTGGTCGATAAAATAAACGATGTAGAGGCAGATATAATGACAACGAAATTAATGACCGATGATGAAAAGGGACAAATACTGATTGCTTCGGCAGTTGCAAAATACAGTTCCATTTTTTGGATACAATTTATGCTTGAAAAAGGGAATCTGAGTATAAAATCGACTATGAGATTAAAAAGTGGCACTGTAGAGACGGGAGACCCGTTTTCGGATTGGTATAGTAATGTATTTCTACCAAACGCAGCCACTGTTGTAGAAGGTGATTTTATCGGTGCAGCGCAAGGCGCTATTACTGGCTTAATTTTTGGCGGGTCTGCCGGAAGTATTGCTCCTGGCGTTGGAACTGTAACTGTAGGGATTTCTGGAGCAATGGTAGGTGGAGCTACCGGGGCTATTGTTGGTTCCGCGTGGGAAGGCATCAGTATTCTTTTTAGCTTGTTTTAATAGATATAATATGAACAATCACAAAATAGCAATTTATGCTGGCGTCTTATTTTGGACAGTTTGTTTCTCAACAATGTTTATCGTGAGAATGGAAGAAAAAACTTTGGGGCATGTGGCACTTGCAATATTGTTTTCTGCCGGAAGCGGTTTTCTGTTTATGTACTTATTTATGAAACGGGTAAAGCGTTTGCAGCCTGGTTTATTGAAAAACGAACCGAATTTTGGACAAACGCCGAAAGACAAAGCTCCCATGAACCATTTCAAGGGTGTTTTTGTGGAGGGCGGGACTGGATACTTGTTGCAGGACAAGTTGATTTTTATTCCCCATAAGTTGAACTTGTCAAAGGAGCGGGTTACTGTTTTGTTCACAGATGTTAGGAGCGCATCAGGTTATAAAGTATTTGGCATTGTGAACGTGGGTTTAAAAATAACCCTGAAATCCGGGAAAAAAGAAAAGTTCATAGTGGACAAATCAGGCGAGTTTTTCCAGCTTTTAATGGCAAACCTGAAATAAAGATGTTTTCTATCCTGCTGTAGTTTATCCTACTGTAGGATTTTTGCAGTAAAATTATCATAAATGAATAAATATCTTTTTAATAGAAGAAGAATATCAAGATTGTTTAAATAGCAAATAAGCACGATGATTGGAACATATTATTTTAAAAAATATGGGCATTATGTTCCCGTGGCATTTTTTGCCGCATGGACATTTCGCTAAGATCTACGAGGTTTTCCGATAAAAATAGATATTCCAAATTGCGCAACTGCGGCTACATCCTTATGCATAGGTTTCTCGTTTGCATATGCCCTAATGAAGGAGGCCAAAAAATTTCAAAGTAAAGGTAAATACGGCTCAGTTTACCGGATAATGTTTGGGGCAGGAGCTAATTTGTTTTATGTTTATTTTTGAGGCATTGCGTGATTTATTGGGTTAAAAAAAATAAGAAGAGCACCTGCAAAATTCAAGTATCAGGTGCTCTTAAAAAAACAACCCGGGCCGGGCGAGCTTTCGGATACTTCGGAAGGCCCTGGCCTCCATAAGTTTTGTATGCATGTTTAGGCATACTGATTGTCAAATAAAAAAGTTGATTAGTGAATTGGCTTTGGAACAGATATACAACAAGAACGATTGTTTACTAACACTGCTGTATTATATATGGGATGAAAGAAATTCAATATTTGGAGGAACAAGGGTTAATGCCTGCGACCCCTCAAAAGATAAAACACTTGAGAATGAAAACGAGAAGTGAGCCAGAAGGTGGTTTTGGTGCTTCTTGTCGTCGTTTTCTTGCTACCGTTTGGGTTATTGCCGTAGGAGGGCCAACTCCCGCTCGAGAAATTGTAGCTTCTGTTGCAACTGTTATTGTTGGGGGAATTTTATTGTACGAAGTTGTTGTTTGCACGGTTGAAACGATAAATTGTAGCGTTAAGTATGCAGAGTGCGTTAATGAAGGTCGTTTGCCAAGTTGGCAGTGTTTCGACTGTTTTAAGTATTGCCAGGGACAAAATGTTTGGGATTGCCCAAGACCATATTAAGCAAATCAAAATATGAAATTTACTGTATTAAAAATAAATGAACATCTATTGTATTTCTCATCAACAGAGGTCGGAGTGGTATCCATATGCAATAACAAAAATGGGACGGAATTTTGTTGCTATGAAAGAAATAGCATTGATGAAAAAAGAAAATTGTACTTAGGGAATAGATTAGATATTAATTTGATCTCACTGAATTCAATTCATGCACCATCCAAATTCAAATTACCCGGCAATTTTATTGAAAATGCAGATTATTCAGATAATAATGAGGCTATTCCTGCTGGAATGGAAATTACAATAAGGGATACCACAATTAATGCACCTTTTATAAAAGATGGAGTACAATCTGTTTTAATAACAATCAACAAAAACGAATGTACCATCAATGTTGGTGGAATGACACCGGATAATGAAATGTTGGATTACCATTATTCTGCACTTAAGCCGGGTGATAGTATTTCTATTTCATTGAAAAACCTAATGCAAATCTCAGAACCAATCTGCAAACGTCCGTTTAAGGGATGTAGTTACGAGAACGAGAATCTCTAAGCAATTTGATCTTATTTGAATATCATTAATACAAGCTGGTAGGGATTTAGATCAAAGAAATTAATATTCCACACATAAATGCAGTTAAAATGAAAGGAATTCAGATACGATATGAAAATAAAGTAAGTAATGTTGTTGTAGCGGACGGTATAATTACAATAGGTATCTTTCATAAAATGGGAAAGGCACAAATAGATGTCCAAAGTGTTATTTATGAGAGTTCGATTCGAAATATCTGGTATAATGCTTTCCCAATAGAAATGGGAGATGAAATTAGCATTAAGATAAAAGATATAAGTGAATCTTCAGAACCAAAAACTACAATTGAAAATCTAAAAATGAAAAGACCCAATACGAAACTAGAGATATTTCAGGAAGTAGAGAATAGATTAAAGAAGAAAGGGTTGTTATGAAAGGATTTACATTAAAAAAAGACAATATTATCATATCCGGTGCAATTGATGAGGGGATCACAAGTATCATCTTAACAAATAAAGACGGAGTGTTCAGGCTACATTTTGGACGTATGGATAAAACGGGTATGCATTCATATACATGGTATGCATCAGACCTGGAACTTGGAGATCTTTTACAAATATGTTATACTGATATTATTACTATTTCAGAACCGCAAGTTATACTTGACTATAGCTCGTTAGATCACGATAAGCTAGAATTGGACTATTATTATCGTTTAAAGAGAGAGTTGATAGAAGAAGGCGTGTTGCCAAATGATAATGATTTAGATTAGTTGCATTGGTTATGTTGGGATTTGAAGTGAGATATAATAACGAAATTATACGATCCTCAATAGACAGGGGGTTGTTAGAAGTAATTTTTACCAGCGGTGGTCTGCATGACAATGAGTACCTTTTTATTTGGGGGCTTACTTCATTCCATAAACTTGTCTGGTGTTCTTCCTGTATGGAGATTGATAAAATAACTGTTCGTATAGTAGATATCAGTTGTAATTCTGATCCTATACAAAAAGAGAACAGGTTTAAAACCGACGAGGAAATACTCCAACGTTATTATGATTTAAAAAAGGAATTGGAAAAAGATGGGTTACTATGAGCAATACGAAAGGTTTTGAAGTAAAATTCAGGGGGCATGAAGTACAAATGTCCGAATATCAACTGTATGTAATGAGTGTGAATGTTCAAAAAGTAGATGATTTATTCAGTATCAGCATAGGTGGTGTTATGAATGATAAAGAAACACTATGCACATTACACTATGAATATGATTTGCGTGAAGGCGATGAAATAACGATCGAACGAAAGTATCTTGAACACAGTTCGGATCCTGTTAAAATGTCAGATTTTTATGAAGAAGGTAAGGAACCTTTCGAGATAGCACATAATCAACATAGATTAACACTATTTTATGAACTTGAGGCTTACTTGTCAGAAAAAGGGTTGGTAGAATAAACTATCAAAGCAATCTGCAATCGTCCATTTAAAGGATATGATTATAGAAATGAGATTTTATGGATAATTTAACGTTATTTGAATCTCAACAATTTATCTAAGTTGCCCCTTCTTGTAAATTAAGAAGGGCAACTTAATACAACTATGGTAATGATTTACATCAAACGTATTAAAAATACTAAGTTGAAAGAAGAACGGATTGTTTATCCATACAACATACCGTCTATATTTAATTTAGAAGAATTAGCGTTTCGAAAGAGTGTAACATTTATTATTGGTGAAAACGGTTCAGGAAAATCTACATTAGTGGAAGCACTGGCTATTAATGCCGGATTTAATCCCGAAGGAGGAAGCCGAAATTTCAACTTTAAAACACAGGATTCCCATTCGAAACTATATAACAATTTAAAACTTATCAGGTCTGCTTACCGAAATACCGATGGTTTCTTTTTGAGGGCCGAGAGTTTTTACAATGTTGCCAGCGAAATAGATAACATATTAGATAAAAGTCAAATAGAAAGAAACTATGGAGGTTCTCTTCATGGACGTTCTCATGGTGAAAGTTTTCTTGCACTCGTAAATAATCGACTTACTGGTAATGGGCTCTATATATTTGACGAGCCTGAATCAGCTCTGTCAATTAATAGCCAATTTAATCTGTTAATTGCAATAAATGAGTTAGTTGAAAAGCAATCTCAGTTCATAATTGCAACTCACTCTCCCGTATTAATGGCGTATCCTGATGCCGATATTTACCAAGTTTCAGGCAATGGGTTGAGGCTTGTTGATTATGAAAATACTGAACAATATAGATTGACAAAATATTTTTTGGATAACCATGAAAGAATGATTAAAGAATTAGGGTTGTTATAGGTTTATTTTTGATGTTATTTCTGGCTAAAAATTCGTTATAAAAATACTCCTGTCCCCAATTCTTGTTCGAAGTGAAATCGTGATTGTCTGTATATTTTACTGTTTAATGTTTTCCGGCAAGTATGTTTTGAAATAAAATTGGAAACGATTATGAAATCATTACGAGGGGAAGCCGGAAAATACTTAAAGAAATAAGGTTTATGAGAACAATTAGTTTTATATTGGCGCTGTTTCTTTTATGCGCATGTAATCGTTATCCTGACGGGGTTTTAACATCATTGGAGTTAGCGGGAGATAACCGCGGGCAATTGGAAGAAGTTATCAGACATTATCGAAAGACGGGGGAAAGGGAAAAACTAAAGGCCGCTTATTTCTTGATTGCCAATATGAAAGACAAAGGGACTTATTATAATGATTTGGTTGATGCAGCGGGAAAGTCAATCGGATTTAAAATTTCCGATTTTAATACAACAAAGGAACAAAACGAATGGCTTGATTCTGTAAAAACGGTGCGGGGTTCTTTGCATACGTATGAAGACTTTGAACCTGATTTAAACCATATTACATCTATTTTTTTGATTAATAATATAGACAAAGCTTTTGCTGTAAGGGAGGAAAGCCCGTTTTGCCGGGGAATTTCCGATGCTGATTTTTACGAATATATATTACCTTATCGTGTAGGATACGAACGTTTGGAAGATTGGCGGGGGGCAATCTTGACAGAGCTTAAAGATTTGAAGGATTCCATTTATGGATTTTCAACGGTTTTGGCAGCTGGAAAATCCGCTCTAAATTGACCCCTTTGCGCCAATCTAAAATGACCCCCTTCGCCAGGGCAAATTGACCCCCGTTGGCCGAAGGAAGTTGACCCCCTGAAAAAGGAAAAGAAAAGCCTTATCGGATTGGATATAAAAGTTACTTTTTGTTTGAGTCAAAAAACAAAAAACTTTCATCATTATGTCCAATAATCCGATTAGTATGCAAAAGCTAAGACAAGTCATTCGTTTGTATGGTCAGGGCAGAGGCACCAAGTCCATCAACAGTATGCTGGGCATTTCGCGCAACACGATTAAGAAGTATTTACAGGTTTACCACAGTTCGGGTATCGGTTATGAGTCTTTTCTGGCCATGAGCGATGAAGAACTCTCCGCCGTTTTCCTGGTATCCCAGCCTAATGCACCCAAGACCGAACGCCAGCAAGAGTTGGAGTTGCTCCTTCCGGGGATATGTAAGCAACTTAAGCGAAAAGGTGTTACCCGGGAACAACTGCACCGGGAGTATCTTGAAAAGCACCCCGGGGGTTTTGGCCGTTCACGTTTCAACAATTACATCTACATGTACCTGGGTCAAACCCATCCGGTGATGCACATCGAGCACAAAGCCGGAGAAAAGATGTTCATCGACTTCGCCGGTAAAAAACTCTCCATCGTGGACAAAGATGGAGTAATCGTTTTCGTTGAAGTGTTCGTGGCTATCCTGGGATGCAGCCAGCTTACTTACGTAGAAGCGGTTGCTACCCAAAAGAAAGAGGATCTGATCAAGGCCTGCGAAAACGCTTTGCATTTCTTTGAAGGCGTTCCACAAGTCATTGTTCCGGACAACCTGAGGTCTGCCGTTACCAGGGGGAGTAAATACGAAGCGGTCATCAACCCCGAGTTTGCCTGCTTCGCTGAACACTATGCCACCACCGTTCTGCCGGCAAGAGTTTATAAGCCACGGGATAAATCTCTGGTTGAAGGCGCCGTAAAGCTGATTTACCGAAGCATTTACACGAAGCTGGAAGATCGCACCTTTCACGACCTGGAAAGCCTCAATGCAGCCCTGCGGGTGGCATTGGAGATACACAACAATACGCCCTTCTCCAAAAGGGACTACGGACGCAGGGAACAGTTTGAGGATATTGAACGCTCAGCCCTGGGCAAACTCAATCCGTTCCGTTACGAACTCAAAGAGCAGGCCATTGTGACAGTAATGAAAAACGGTTATGTGCGCCTGTCGAAGGATGTCCACTATTACAGCGTGCCTTACAACTATATCGGCAAGAAGGTAAAAATCCTTTATACCACAAGGGAAGTGGAAGTCTATTACCGTTACGAACTGATTGCCAAACATCCGCGTTTGCAAAGGCGTTACCAATACTCCACACAGGCTGACCACCTGGCATCGCAACACCAGTTTCTGACCGAATGGAGTCCCGACAAGTTCCTTTCCCAAGCCCGGGAGATACATCAAGATGTGGAACACTATATCGGGCGTGTACTGGAAGTGAAACCTTACCCGGAACAGGCCTACAAGTCGTGCCAGGGAATCCTGAGTTTTGCCCGCAGGGTTGGAGCCGACCGCCTGATAGATGCCTGCCGGTGGGCTGATAACTTCGGACAATACAGCTACCTTACCATCGAAGAGATTCTGCGCAAACGGCTGGACCGCTTAGAACCGGGCGAGGACTCCCCGCATATCCCAACCCATGAAAACATCAGGGGGAAAGAGTATTATCAATAACTATTTATAAACGTTTTAATACAAGAAAAATGAACAAAGAAACATTGGACAAAATGCGCCAGATGCGCTTGTTGGGCATGTATGAGGCCTTCAAAACCAGCCTGGAATCTTCCATCAAGGAAACCCTCACTCCAGACCAGTTGGTATCACTTCTGATTACCAGCGAATGGGACGACCGCCGCAACCGCAACATCGACCGGGCCTTGAAAATGGCAAACTTCCGCTATAAGGCATCGATGGAAGAGTTGGACTATACCGTGGAACGGGGATTGGACAAGAACCAGTTCCACCGCCTGGCAAGCCTTGATTTTGTCAGGGAGCATAAAGATCTGTTTATTACAGGCTCCACTGGGACAGGGAAAAGTTACCTGGCTACTGCCCTGGGGTATCAGGCCTGCCAGATGGGTTACAGGGTCCTGTATGCTTCCACGGCCAAACTCATGGGACAACTTAAGCTGGCCAAGGCTAAAGGTACTATACTGGCCGAACTTAAAAAGATTGAACGGCAGGACCTGTTGATACTTGATGATTTTGGATTGCAACCCTTCGATTCGCAGTCAAGGGTTGTGTTACTTGATATTATAGAAGACAGGTATGAAAAACGTTCGACCATCATCACTTCCCAGATACCGGTCAAAGAGTGGTATGACATTATCGGTGAAAAAACAATTGCCGATGCCATACTGGACCGCATAGTCCATCAATCGTTAAGAGTGGAATTGTTCGGGGAATCACTCCGAAGAAGAAAAGGCAAAACAGAATCCATATATTTGTAAAAATTTTGATGTAAAATAATGACAAAAATGATGACTGTTTTATATCCTAATTTGACTACGCTTTTTTATCCTTTTTGACCAACAACTTCAAGGGGTCAGTTTGCTTCGGCGAAAGGGGATCAGTTTAATCGGTATATCCATTATATCAACGCTCACTCTTTTTGCACAAAATGATCACACCAAGGTTATTCCTGAAAACAATGTGATTTCCTCTTATTGTCTGGACGTGACCTATGACAAAACTGTTCACCTGATTTTTCCATCGGGGATTGCATACATTGATTTGGGCTCATCCAATATCATTGCCGGAAAAGCTGAAGGTGCTGAGAATGTGGTTCGGGTAAAGGCGGCTGTAAAAGATTTCACACAGGAGACCAATTTTTCCGTGATTACCGATGAAGGCAGTTTCTATTCCTTTATAGTGAACTATTCGGACAATCCGGAAAAGCTGAACATTGAAATGAAAGATTTTCTTCATCCTGAAAAGCTTGATAATCATCCTGAAAATTCGATGGAGGTACATCTTTCTGAATTAGGTGATGAGTCACCCCAGACTGTTCAAATGGTTATGGATAAGATCTACAAAACCAATCGCAAGAAGAATAAACTTGTAGAAAGCAATCAGTTTGGGATTGAGTTTCAACTCAGGGGGATTTTCACCCATAACGGGCTATTGTTCCTGCATACTGAAATCAAAAACACCTCTGACATTCCCTTCGACATTGACTTTCTTGTTTTCAAAATCGTCGATAAAAAAGTAGTCAAACGGACTGCGATCAAGGAAACCATCATCGAACCAGTTCGGGCTTACAATTACATGATATCTGTTAAAGGAAAAGAATCTGAAAGCACTGTTTTTGCATTTCAAAAATTCACCATTCCTGATAAAAAACAACTGGTTGTTGAGCTGTTCGAAAAGAATGGCGGCAGGCATCAGCAATTTATTGTCAAAAATGGAGATTTGGTTAAGACGCGGACGATTGGGAGACTTTAATATACACTAACTGAAAGGCAACGTCTTAGTTGCCTTTCCCTTTTCAATTATCAAGTTCCGTCACAATCAGGAAATGCCCTCCGTCGTGTTTACCCATATCGAAATATTTCATTATTCTTTTTTCTCTTGTTTCTGATCTAAATTTGTGAGCAACAGACCATTTATCTGAACACGGGTGAATTATTGGTTTTACCAATTTATTTGACTTTTCTTGACGCACTATCTCCCATCTCCACATCGGAGGAATCTCATTCCCGTAATCTTCAGAATCCCATAATTCTATTAGTTCTGCCACGTTCTCTTGTTTATATAGTTCGGTTGTTTCCACTAATATCTTATACAAATAAATCCTTGGCTCCCTAATTATTCCGTTTGGAAAGTTATTGAATCCCATCCTTTTCCATATTTTCTCTGAGCTTGCAGGAGCACAGAATAGCTGAGCGACGAATACTCCATCCTCAATAAACCTGTTAAAACTACCTTGTAACAGCAACTTACCAATTCCCTTTTTTCTCTCGCTGGGTTTGACCTCCGCAATTTCTATATTGACAATGTAGTCGGAGTAATAAAATGTAAGAAAACCAATAGCAACGTCATCTTTGGTTATGACTATCAGCTTGTTTTTTTGAAATGAATTCTCAATTATATCCATCTGACAGAAAAAGCCTTCATTGGACAAACGATCTTCCTTTTGGAGCCATTTCCTTATTTCATTGAGGTGTTGTAATGTAGGACTACATAATACGTTCAAATTCATAATTCAAGGATTTGTATTAGATCAAAAATAATGATAATTAGTAATACCTAAACTTTCAACTCCGTGTTAAGGCCCAGGTTTTTATTCCTTTTTCCCGTTTCTCGCTAATCAAAAATTCTCACCGAAACCTATGCGGATTCCTGAGGAGAGTGAGTTTTGTTTTTCGTTACAATCATTTTCAAAATTGTTAACAATATTCTTCTTTCTCGGAGCATTATCATTTAAGTCTATGCGTCTTTCCATCGGGTCGGTCGTTGTTGTTTTGGTGGCTGAAAAAGGTCGTGTTGGGGCGCGCAGGTTTTTTGCAGAAAATACTATCTGACGAAGGAGGATGGAGATTTTCCGCAAAACCGCAGGCTTGAACTTGCACACCCATAAAACACGGATTTACCTTTGCCATCAGAACAGCAATGCCGGACGGAAAGGCCTGATTTTAAATAGTAGAATGGAGAAAGAGAAACTTTTAGGTGCGTGATCAGAGAAATTTAAAATCCATTTCACAAAAAGGCCGTTGGACGTTCTCTAAAAGCTAATGGCGAGCAGGCAAAAGCAAGTGTAACGATTGAATGAGCGGGTCACCCGGTTTAGTTTAGGGTGAATTAGCGAAATGAATGAGTTACTCTCGCGCAGGATACAGGAAGCTCCTGAATGTAGAAAGTGAGGAACGAACGACTGGAATGAAGGGGCTGGAGGATGAGGCAAAATGCCATTAAACGTTCTCCAAAATCTTGATGGTGCGTGGGCAAAGGCAAGTGTAAAGGCAGAATGAAAAGTAGCGAGGTCTGCCCCAAGGCAGGGTGAGCGAAGCGAAAAAAGGCATTTACTCTTGTGCGCGGTGCTGAAGGTTACTGAATGGAAGAAATGTTCCGAATGGGTTCGGAGAAATGTATGGAATGAAGTTACTGGAAGCACAGGAACTTTATTTGAGAATCTTGAGGGTGCGGGCAAAGGCAAGTGTAACGATTGAATAAGCGGGTCAACCTGGGTTAGGGTGATATTGCGGAATGAAAGAGTTACTCTTGCGCAGGATGCCGGAAGCTCCTGAATGTATGGAATGAGGAACGAAAGACAGGAATGAAGGGGCGGAAGGTATGGAGACATTGACTTTATTTCTATGAAAAAAGAAATACATTGCTTATTCTTTGAATGTCTAAAATAAGAATCCGGACAAATACAGACACTTTAGGTCAATTCATCCTCTATTTTTCAATATATCAATGCATTCCATAGGTTTATTGAAGCTGAAATAACGGAATCAAGATTTCTGGTTTCAGCCTCACTATACTATGGCCGAAAAACAAAATAGAAATATAGAAGAAGCAACCGAAAAGGTAAAAAATAAAATACCCTTGGAAAAACTTCGTCTTGTCGCCAAATACAAGGATTTGTCCGCTGAAGATTACGAACAGCTTATTAAGGATGCAGAAACTATTGCTCTTTTGATTTTGAAAACCCTCTTTTTGAAGAAATAGCACACCATTTCGGTTCAAAATTTGCAGCAAAACTCTATCTTCGATTTACCTCAATATATTTTGCAATGAGTGATTTAAGCCTATTCAGACAGTTTGCACCAAAGGCTCCGAAGCAATTTCAGGAGGGGAATAATGCGGTTATTTATACTCGCGTATCGTCAGCAGAACAGGAAGATAATACCAGTCTGGCATCACAGAAGAAACATTGCGAGATATATGCAGATCGAAGAGGCCTAAATGTGGTTGGATATTTTGGCGGAACTTATGAGTCTGCTAAAACAGATGATAGAAAAGAGTTTAATCGGATGCTGACCTTTGTAAAACGTACAAAGAATATCAATTATGTGATAGTCTATTCGTATGAACGTTTTTCTCGCTCTGGCATTAACGGGGCTTCCATTGCTGAAGATTTATTAAAAAAATATGGGGTTTTGACTCTGGCTGCAACGCAGGAACTTGACCCGAGAACCCCGGCAGGTTCATTTCAGCAGAAGATATTATTCCTTTTTGGGCAAATGGACAATGAGCTTAGGCGGGATAAGGTTATTACGGGAATGAAAGAACATCTTTTGAATGGATATTGGGTTTGGCGAATACCATTTGGATACAAAGATTTGAACAAAGGAAAAGCGAATCACCGTAATCTTGTGGTTAATGAGCAAGGGAAGCTATTGAGAAGTGCTTTTGAATTGAAGGTTTACAAGCAGCTCTCTAATGCAGAAATTTCGAGACATTTGTCCCGGATGGGATTAAATATTAACGAAAAACGGCTGAATGAAATATTTTTGAATCCTTTTTATTGCGGACTTCTTACGAGTAAAATGATTCCAGGACAGGTCATTGAAGGAAGGCACGAACCATTAGTTTCAAAAGAGTTGTTCTTGGCTGTACATAATATCAGAGAGGAAAAGAGAAGTCAGTGTTTTGTGCATGACAAAGAAAATGACAACCTGCCTCTGAAAATTTTTACCCAATGTGATAAATGCAAACAACCTCTAACGGGATACTTAGTTAAAAAGAAAGGGCTGTATTATTATAAGTGCAGCACCAAAGGATGCCAAGTAAACCGAAGTGCGAAAGCAATGCATGATTTATTTCGGGATTTATTGAAATGTTTTCAAATAGGAAAGGATGAGTTTGAAATAGTCAGAGTTCAGTTAGAGGAGCAAATGAATGTTTTCTTTGCATCAAGTTTTAAAGATGCCAGAGTATTAAAAAGTAACCTGGCTGAGGTTAAAAAGAAATTGGAGGCTATTGAGGAAAGATTTGTCATTGGGGAGATTGACCGTAATCTTTACAATAAATTCAGACCCAAATACGAAAAGGAATGCTTTGAGATTGAAAGGGAATTGAATAAGAGTGACGGATATTTCTCGAACCTCAAAAAAGTGATTGATTTTGCGGTGAAAGTATGTCGTAATCCATTGATAATGTGGAATAATTTGGATTTTAATGGAAAGCAGGTATTTCAAAATTTGCTATTTCCTGAAGGAATTATCTATAATCGAGAATTCGATCAATATCGAACCACAAGAGTGAACACTTTTTTCTCAGCAATCCCGCAATTGAAGCGGGTTTTGGAGCAAAATAAAAGCGGATGTTTTGTCAATTTTGACGAAACATCCGCTTTGGTGCCCAGAACAAGAGCATATATCTATATCTTATTTTGCTTAAATTCAATTTGTTATCGAGTACTATTTTTTGCTGGTCTCGATTTTTTCGCTGCAATGAATTGAAGAACTATTATTGAATAACAAAACTATAAAATATTCTATTTTAGATCAAATTATTTGCAAAATTGTTTGTACATGAGAAATTCTGTCTTCGGTTGGGAGTGTTAATTTGCTCATTAAGTTGTTTATTATCAATTTTTTTTAATGAATAATTTCAATCTGACTCACCGTTTTACACGCCTAAATTTTGAAGGTATTTTGGTTGTTTTGTTGTTATAAAATACAAAATATTTATTTGATTTGAGTAAGAAGATTGCAGGAATTTTATATAATAGTTCACTCCTGAATACAAATGAGAAACGTTGCATTAAACAGTAGATTCTTCAGACTATTTTTCTTTTTTTGTCGGCACCAATAGTTCACGGATATCAATATCTAAAACTTCTGCTATCTTTTTGAGTACTGGTAAAGAAGGTTGTGTATGATTGTTACAATAATTGGTTACGACGACATAACTTTTCTCAATTTTATCAGCCAACCACGTTTGTGTTCTCCCTTGTATTTTAAGCACTTCTTTAATTCGATTCATGTGTAATATGTTATATTTAAAGAGTATTTAATACTAAAATTTGATAGTTAATAATAACGAATCCTAATATAAAAAATAAATAATCATTGTGAAATATTAAAAAAAGATGTATATTTATATTGTATTTTAATATATTTATTGAATCAAATCTCTGTTGCACACGATTATTGTAATATATGTGCTGACTGACTATTTATACCAGCATTATAGATTTAAAGATAGCCTCGGATATGGCAGCTCTAAAAATCAAGCTGATTGACAATTAGGATGTTAACTTAGGAATAGATATACAAAACTAATAACTCTTCTCTGGGGAAAACACAAATGATGGATTAGATTTCTTAAATTATATACGATATTTGTAACTTTCATTTTAATAAAGTGAACTTGACGAACTCAGAAATACAACTTATTAAGGCTTTTAAGAATGGAGATGCAGAAGCTTTTAAATCGCTTTTTGAGCGGTATCATAAGCGGTTATATTCCTTTCTGTTTAGGTTGTTGAGGTCAAAAGAAGATGCAGAAGAAATTGTTCAGGAAACATTCTTAAAAATCTGGGAGAATCGGGAAAATTATTGGGAGGAATATCCATTTGAATCGTTGTTGTTTCGTATGGCACGGAACACTTCCTTAAATTATGCCCGAAAAAAAGTGAATCGTAAAGTCTTCGAGGACCATCTGAATTTCTTTACTGAGGTTTCTGAAAGCCAGGCTGACCAATATATCTTGTTTCAGGAGACGCAAAGTATTATTGAAACAATATTGAATGGATTGCCGCCTAAACAAAAGGAAATCTTCCTTCTACAAAAAGTGGAAGGACTTTCACGGCAAGAAATAGCAGAAAAGCTGGGAATATCTGTTATCACTGTTGATCATCAATTATCTAAAGCAAATAAACATGTAAAGGAAGAGTTTAAAAAATTCCACTTATTGATGATCAATATTTTCTTTTTATAGTTTTTTCATCTTTTTCTTCATTTTTTTTGATTTCAAATGGCAGTTTTTTGATGCTCGAGTGTATTTACTCATGAATATCAAGATCAAAACATGCATTCCAACGACAAAATACATTTACTACAGAATTTTCTGAATGGAAGAATAACTGATTCGCAATTGAGAGAATTATTCTTTTGGTTAAATAGTGAAAAGGGCAATGGGGAGTATGAAAAACTATTCAATGAAGGATGGATTAATGATCTTGATACATTGGGAGATATTGATTCTGTCAAACTGTTCTCGAAAATTGAGGCAAAAATCAAAGAAAAACAAAAATCAAAGAAAAAGTATTTCTTGTTGGGATTAAGGAATGCTGCTGCGATTTTTATTGTGGGCATGATTCTTCCAGTTATCTACTACTCGACTCTAACTTCATCAAAAGAAAATAGACAAGTAGTATATCTCAGAGAATCTCTCTCAAGTGAGAAAGTCAAAAAAGTGACCTTGGCCGATGGTACATGTGTTTGGTTAATGTCGGGAAGTACCATAAGCTATCCATCTAGCTTTGCCGGAAATAAAACTAGAAATGTCGAAGTAAAAGGTGAAGCTTTTTTCAATGTGGCTAAAGATTCGAAACATCCGTTTATTGTAAATCTTGGTGAGGTTGGGTTGAAAGTAATTGGAACAAGCTTCAATGTAATGAATTACGGTGAGGATGATCAAATTCAGATTGTTTTGAAAACAGGTAAAATTGATCTTTTTAAAGGTGAATATAATTCTAACAAACAGTTTGTACATGTAAATCCCGGGCAACTAGCAACCTATGAAAAAGATGAATCGAAGTTTTCTATAAAGGAAACTGATACTGATAAATTTACTTCATGGACAGAAGGAATTCTGTTGTTTCATGATGATCCTTTGGATGAAGTGCTAAAAAAACTGGGAAGATGGTATAATGTTGCGATTGAAATTGATGACCCTTCTGTCTCTCATTTCCCGTTTACTGCAACTATTAAGAATGAAAATCTGGATCAGATTATTGATCTGTTACAATATTCAACACCATTTAAATATTCGAAATTAAAAATAAATGGAGAGACCAAACTTGTGATCGAAAGAAAATGAAATATAGAAACCAAACTAAAATTGTTCGCCTATGAAATATGACTAACTAAAAAGGAGATGTAAACATCTCCCTTCTTGTGATCCATGCCTTCTCTAATTACCAGTCAGTAAAAGGCATAAATAATTCGAATTAAAATTCAAATCATTACAAAATTATGAAAAAAAATCATTATTCAATGGTTTCTATGCTCTTACGAGTATGGAAATGTAAAACGTTGCTTGTTATGAGACTAACCTTGCTAATATGTTTATTTTTTGTATTTCAATCAATTGCGATTGAAGCTCTTTCCCAAAATCAAAGGTTAAGTATCAATCAAAAAAACATCAAGATTGAAGAAATTATTCAACTAATAGAAAATAAAACTGACTACTATTTTATGTACAGTGCTAAGACTATTGATGTTGGAAAAACTGTCGATATTGAGGCAACAGATAAATTAGTTCCTGAAATTTTGAAGGATATCTTTAGTGGAACTAATGTTTCTTACAAGATCGATGGGAGATTGATTGCTCTTTCAAAAAATGGAGAAGAATCGGTTATCGGGCAGCAGCTTCGTTCAATTTCAGGTAAAGTCACGGACTCTTCTGGAGCTTCACTCCCCGGTGTTTCTGTGGTTGTAAAAGGCACCACTAACGGAACAATTACTGATAGTGACGGGAGATACTCAATTTCTAAAGTTCCTGAAAATGCAATCTTGCAGTTTTCTTTTGTGGGAATGAGAACTCAAGAAGTGAAAATGGAAGGGAAATCAACTATTAATGTGATTTTAACTGAAGAAACAGTTGGTATTGAGGAAGTTGTGGCTGTGGGCTATGGGACACAAAAGAAGGGAAACCTTACGGGCTCAATTTCAAGTGTAAAATCAGAAAAACTTAATATAGCACCAATTGCCAGCACTTCTAGTTCATTGGCTGGGCAGTTGCCCGGCCTTATTGCCAAGCAAAGTAGTGGTCAGCCTGGAGCTGATGCTACTTCTATAAGCATCCGTGGTTTTGGTAGCGCACTGGTGATTGTTGATGGTATAGAATCGAGTCTTAATAATCTAGATGCGAACCAGATCGAATCTGTATCCATTCTGAAAGATGGTGCCGCTTCCATTTACGGCGCTCGTGCTGGAAACGGAGTTATTTTAGTAACTACAAAGCGAGGTAACATCCAAAAACCTACCATTACTGTTAATTCTTCAATGACTTATCAGGGAATAACAAAAATGTTAAAACCTGCAAGTTCTGGACAACGTGCAGAGATGGAACGTGAAACATGGATACAGTCTGGTAAGCCAGAGTCAACCGCACCATTTTCTGCAGAACAGGTACAAAAATATTATAACGGAACAGACCCCCTTTATCCAAATACCGATTGGTATAAAGAAATATTAAGAGATTGGGCGCCTCAGCAACAGCACAATCTGTCAGTCAGAGGAGGAAGCGATAAAATCAAATATTATGGTTTTATTGGTTATATGGATCAGGAAACCATGATTAAAAAAAATGGAGGATACTACAAGCGATATAACTTACAATCGAATATTGATGCAGAAATCACTAAAGATCTTTCTTTACTGATAGATATAGCATCTAATATTGATAATAGTGATACGAACATACGAGGAATGGGGATTGGGGGAAACATGTGGCAAGATTTTTGGAATACATTACCTTATTATCCATCTCATTTACCCGATCCTACCAAAATTCCTTATGCATATGGTGCTGGAGTGGGGGGTGTACATGTAACTTCAAATACTGCTATCAGTGGATATGCAAAGTCTATGCATCAGGAGCTAAAAGGTACTGTCTCCTTAAATTACAATATTAGAGCTATTAAAGGATTGTCAGCTAAAGCTTTTGCTAACTATTACAAATCTTATAGTACAACTAAAAACTTTTCATTACCTGTTAATTTATATTCCTACGATCCAACCAGTAAAATATATTCTCTTGTAGCGACTTACGGAACAAAGGCTAGTCTAGATCAAGCGGCAAATAACAGTAGTGTTTATACTCAACAATATTCTTTGAATTACGACAATACTTTTAGTGACCATCACTTTACTGTGCTGGCACTTTATGAATCCATAAATTATGCAAGCGAAATTTTGAGTGCATCCAGAACGAATTATTTAACCTCCGCGATTGATCAAATGTATGCTGGAAATACTGTAGGAATGTCGAATAACGGTTCTGCGAGTGAGATGGGAAGGATGAGTTATATCGGACGGTTGAATTACAGTTACAAAAACAGGTATCTGATTGAGTCAATTATCCGTGCAGATGCCAGTGCAAAATTTTCTTCAGATAAAAGGTGGGGCTATTTCCCAAGTGTATCATTAGGTTGGGTTATTAGTCAGGAAGATTTTATGAAACAGTTCAGCAAATTCGATAACCTAAAAATAAGAGCTAGTTATGGTCAATCTGGTAACGATGCTGTCGGAAATTTTCAGTATCTGACCGGTTATTCATATGGAACGACAATCATCCTTGGGTCTACTGCTCAACAGGGTATAATCTCTACAGGTCTGGCAAATCCAAACCTGACCTGGGAACGAATGAAAATATCTAATCTTGGAGTTGATTTCTCATTGATGAACCGTAAAATTTACGGAGAGGCTGATGCATTTTATCGTGAGCGTTCAGGAATTCCTGCAACTCGTATTACATCACTTCCAACAACTTTTGGAGCTACACTACCACCTGAAAACATTAATAGCCTAAATGACAGGGGTTTCGAATTTAATTTAGGAACTGCTGGTAAAATTGCTGAAGTCTCTTATGATATCAGCGGTAATATTTCATGGTCTAGGGCGAAATGGGATCATTATGAAGAACCGGAATATTCAGATGCAGATCAGCAAAGGATTTATCAATACTCCGGACATTGGACCGATCGACAAATGGGTTACCGGGCTGTAGGATTATTTACAAGTCAGGATCAAATAGACCAACTAAATTTTGATCAGGATCTTAAAGGAAATACAACATTGCGACCTGGAGACATACATTATGTAGATGTAAATAAGGACGGATTGCTGAACTGGAAGGATCAAGTCGATATTGGTAAAGGTACGACTCCACATTGGATGATTGGATTGAATTTTAATTTAAAATATAGAAATTTCGATTTGTCCACCCTTTTTCAAGGAGCTTTTGGGTATAATACTTACATTGATTTGTCGCAACCTTCTACCTTAAAGTATAAATCACGGTGGTCAAGTACAAATAATGATCCAAATGCTATTGTTCCTAGATTAGGAGGGGCCTCAACAAATAACCTAATATCTAATTATAACTACAAAAGAGCTGGTTATATTCGTTTAAAAATGGCTTCTTTTGGTTATAATTTACCTAAAAACTGGTTGAATAAAATATCATTCAGTCAAGCTCGACTCTATTGCGCAGGAACCAATCTGTTAACATTCAATAGATTGAATAAATATGGGCAAGACCCTGAAGCTCCAAATGGTGGATATTTTTATCCTCAACAACGTACCATAAGTATAGGCGTCAATGTTTCCTTCTAATCTTAATCATAAACTTTATTAACATGAAAAAATTAGCATATATTTATTTATTTGGATTGTTGTCACTTGTGTCTTGTCAAGATGTATTGGATAAGCAGCCCTTAGATATAATTTCAGACGGTGTAGTTTGGACTGATGCGACATTGATTGATGCTTATCTTACTCAGCTATATGCACAAACTAGTGTGTTTGTACAGGAAACTCCAACAAATTGTACTGGTTGGGCTGATTGGCCAAATAGTGAACAGGGAGGTGGCCCATTTTGGATCAATGAAATTGCAGATGAAGCAACTGCCGGATGGGGCTGGCCAGCCAACAGTAATGCATTCAAAGCAGGGGGACTGAAAATAAATGGAGGATTTTTGGAATGGTGGGAAAACTCCTATGCAGTTATTCGTTCTCTTAATGTATTTATCGAAAGGGTACCAAACTCGCCTATTGAAGAATCGCTTAAGAAAATTCGCATTGCAGAAGCACGCTTCATCAGAGCGTTTAATTATTTTTCTATGGTCAAGAGATACGGTGGTGTTCCCCTAATTATCAAAGCTCAGAACATAGACGATCCAAAGGAGTCTTTATATCCTGCACGCAATTCAGAGCAAGAGATATACGATTTTGTAATTTCAGAAATGGATGCGATTGCTAATGATTTACCCGAAATTGCAGACCAATATGGGAGAGCAACCAAATATTCAGCATTGGCATTGAAATGTAGGGCGGCCCTTTATGCCGGGAGCATTGCTCAAAATGGGTCTATACAATTGAACGGAGTTTTGGGCATACCTGCTTCTTTGGCAAATACATATTATCAGAAGTCATATGATGCTGCCAATGTCATCATGAACAGTGGCAAATTCGCATTATATAATTCTGATGCAGACAAGACAAAAAACTTCAGAAACTTGTTCGTTGTAAAGCAAAATTCTGAAGTTATTCTTGCCAAGCAGCATAACTCCATCAGTTTCTTTTCAAACGGAAATGCTTGGGGATATGATTTCTTCGAATGCCCTAAACCTCATGCTTGGGATGCTGGAATGGCGGATTCACCTTATTTAGAAATGGCTGAAGAGTTTGAATACATTGATGGGACATCAGGTAAATTAGATAGAGCAGTAATCCAGCAAGGATTATGGACCATGGAAAAATTGTGGGCAAATAAAGATCCTCGCTTTTTTGCTACTATTTACACTATGGGTACTTCATGGAAAGGCACAGTAGTCGATCCTCATAACGGACTCATATTACCAGATGGGACTATACAGACAAGTGGTTCTTACAATGGAATACCTGCGTTGGGAACACAAAAAGTAGATAATAATTTTCATACTGGCTTTGGTGTCATGAAAAGACTGGATGAAAATGCCAATAATATGCAATGGCCCACCACTGGAGGTACCGATTATATCATTTTTCGCTACGGTGAGATCTTGTTAGATTTTGCGGAAGCAGCCTTTGAATTGGGCAAGACAAATGATGCGCTAGATGCAGTTAACCAAATTAGAAATAGGGCAGGAATTGCAAAACTTGGTAGCATTGATCGGGAAAAAATCCGTCACGAACGTAAAGTGGAACTGGCTTATGAGGGGCATCGTTATTGGGATCTCCGCAGATGGAGAACCGCAGTTTCAGTTCTTTCTAAAAATAACTCCGGATTACGTTATATTTTGGATTACGCTACAGGAAAATATAAATTAGAAGTGCTTGATAATGTCGATGGAACAGTTGCACCACCAGCATTCTATTCGTATAATTATTATTTCCCAATTACATTAAGCAGGACGGGAAATAACCCCAATCTGGTTGAAAACCCTGGGTACTAATTAAAACAGCTCATTAGATACATTAATTCTCATAGTATTGTCATATTATGTATATTAATATATTTTATGATAATGCTTTGAGAATTAGTCAATTTGTTAATAAAATATTTTTACTTTAACGGATTCAGTTTGGGGAATGGTTTTTCAGCTTATCCATCCGACACTGGAAGGTAGAAAGCTGAAAAAATAAACTTTCCCCTTCAGGGATTCAGGGTAAAAAAGGTTGATTTCCCTAATGTGTAAAGTAGAATTAGAGACCAAAACTAAATTAACACAACATGAACACGAAACAAATCTGTAGTGCTTTATTGACTCTTGCTCTGTTTTCAACAGTAAGTTTTGCCCAATCGAAAATCGACCCTAAAGACATTCAGGGAAAGATGCAGTGGTTTGCCGATGCCAAACTGGGTATTTTTATCCATGCCGGAATCTACTCTGTCGATGGTATCGACGAGTCATGGAGTTTTCACAACAAGAAAATCAGTCATGCCGATTACATGAAGCAGCTTAAAGGTTTTACGCTTAAAAATTACGACCCGGCAGCCTGGGCCGATTTAATTCAGGAAAGTGGAGCCCGTTATTCGGTTATAACCACCAAACACCACGACGGTGTGGCCATGTACGATACCAAACTAAACAACCTTAGCATAGTGAAAGCCACACCAGCCAAACGCGATATGATAAAACCTTTTTTTGATGAACTGCGCAAACGCAATATAAAATGCGGAGCTTATTTCTCACTAATCGACTGGACGGATCCCAATTATCCGGGATTTCTGAAAGACAGCGTAAAGTACAAGATTGAGAACGACTACGAACGATGGAATCGTTTCAGGGCTTTCTTTCAGGGTCAAATCAAGGAAATAAACAGAATGTTTAAGCCCGATTTATGGTGGTTCGATGGAGACTGGGAACACAGTGCCGAAGAATGGGAGGCTCAGAAAACACGCCGGATTATTTTATCTGGAAACCCAAATGTAATCATCAATGGGCGTCTTCAGGGCTACGGCGATTACGAAACTCCTGAACAGAACTTTCCGGTTTCCCGTCCTAAATACAACTGGTGGGAATTATGTATGACCACTAACGACAACTGGGGTTTCCACAACGACAACAACTGGAAAACGCCTTACGAAATAATTACCATTTTTGTTGATGCCGTTTCTAACGGAGGTAACCTGCTGCTGGATATGGGACCCAAAGAAGACGGAACAATTCCTCAGGAACAAATCAACGTACTAAAAGAATTAGGAGCCTGGAACAAGAAAAACGGAGAAGCCATTTTTAATACTGTCGCAGGACTTCCACAAGGACACTTTTACGGACCAACAACCTTGTCGAAAGATTCGACCAACCTGTATCTTTTTCTACATGGGAAAACCAGTGGAACAATTATGCTGAAAGGAGTCAGCAATAAAATCGAAGAAATAACCGTCGTTGGGAACAATACCAAACTAAACCACAAGGTAGTAGGCAAAATATCGTGGAGCCCGGTTCCCGGACTAATCTACATCGACGTTCCTGAAAATGTACTCGACAAATATGTTACGGTTCTGAAAGTAAAACTGGATAACCCCGTTAAATTATACCGTGGACACGGAGGATTGAATTAGTCCTACGTTAACAGATTAAATTTATTGAATGATTTTCCAGCTTTTTCACCCCGCCCCTTAAGGTTAAACGTTGAAAATCAACTTTTCTCTCCAAGAATTCAGGGTGAAAGGTCGATTTTTCAATTGTGTTAACGTAGAAACAAATATTTTTTTACAAGATCTTAATTCTACGAAGCGATAGTTGCAATGAAAAGATACACTTGCAGCATATTATCTCCCCTGCTACAGTCAACCAATAGTAAATACAAACTATTGAATGGAATAGCAGAAGAAAGTCAGATATGGCATTGGAAATGGTATATCTACTTGACTATGAAGGAAGTTTTTTAATAATTCTAAGAAATGAGAAATGAAATCTGCGATTTTGATACTATTTTTAACATTTAGCCTAATGGCAACGGTCTCGTGTGGAAAAGATAAAATTAGTAATTTAGAGAATAAGTTATATGCAACTTCGATCAGTAAACCTGAATTGACTGTTTTTGAAGTTCCTCAGGAATCTCCAATAAATGAAACTTACTCCGTTTTTGTAAGATATAAAGGCGGAGATTGGATCGACTTGCATGAGTTCGATGCTGAAGTAGATGGTGGTTATTTAAAAAAACCAATTTATCACATGGCCTTTGTTTCGTTCGAGTCTGATTTTTCAAAAACCATCGAATTAAAAGTAATAAAGAATGATGGGAACATATCTGGAGCCAAGATTCGTCCGAAAAAATCGAATATTACACCTGTTGTTGAAGGTAATACGATTACTTTCTCCATCAATTCACCTCAAAAATTGTCATTGGAAATAAATGATGATCTACATAATAATTTAATGGTATTTGCAAATAATCTCGAACAAAATGTTGTCGATGAAAATGACCCGAATGTAAAGTATTTTGGGCCTGGGATTCACAAGATAGGGGGAGATGGTAAGGGAGTTCTTTTTTTGAAGAGTAATGAATCTGTTTATATAGCAGGTGGTGCTATTGTTTATGGAGCAATAAAAGCTTTTAATACTGATAATATTTCAATATCTGGTCGTGGAATTCTCTGTGGAAGCTTATATACTGATCATGCTTGTCCTCATTCTGACGGGAAAGGGCTAATTGAAATAAATAATTCAAGACATGTTAACATTAATGGAATTATTTTATTGAATACGGTTTTATGGAATGTTACACTAAAAAACTGCAGTGAGGTTGTATGTGATAATTTGAAAATTATGGGATGGACAATTAATTCGGATGGAATTGACCCAGTTATTTCTAACAATGTAATCATTAAAGATTGCTTCGTAAGGAACTACGATGATTGTGTTTCGATTAAATTAGATTATGGTCTTGGAAATAGCACCAACTCTAACGGAAGCCAAAATATTACGATACAGGATTGTATTTTTTGGACAGATCAGGGCAGAGCTGTATTAATTGGCCCTGAATCGTATAGCATTTCAGATAAGAATTATAATAATATTACCATTAAAAATTTGGATGTTCTTTATTGTAAAAATTATGATGTTGATTGGGCAAAAGGAGTTTTGGCTATTAATCTGGGAGATGATGCAACCGTAAAGAGTGTAACTTTTGAAGACGTGCGAGTCGAGAAAATCGGAAATAAAACAAACCTGATAGCAATTAGCATTTTCCAAAGTCCATTTAATATTTCTCCGGGGCAAAAAATTCAGGATATAAGATTTAACAGGGTAACTTTAAATTCAAACCTTAACATTGATAATTATATAAATGGATATGACCAATCCAGAATTGTAAGTGGTGTTTATTTTACCGATCTCAAAATAAACAATTCTTATATCAATGATGCAAAATCTGGAGGTTTTCGAATAAATGACTATGCCGTCGATATCCGGTTCAACTGATTGTCTGTCGACACATCAGCAAAAGAAACTAAAAATCATTGTAGAGGGGCTTGATGAAATGTTAAACAAGGTCTTCATGAAAAAGTTGATGTCACGCAGCTAGGTAATTGGCAGCCAGAAATCCTTGAGAATCAGAAAAAAAATCTTCGAAATTTAAATTTTAGAATTATACAAAACTTATCTGAACCAAGAATACAAATGGAAACAAAAAGAGATTTTCTAATAAGACGAATAATAACGGTCTGTATGGCCGTATTGACTTTTTCAATGTCACTAAATCCTGTTTTATTGCAGGCCCAAATCAAGTACAACGATGCCAACGAATTACGCGAAGCCAAAATGGGCATTGAACGGGTGGCACGCTTCTATTTGCCAGCTTATTCATCGAAGGCGAAAAGCAACAACGAAGAAAAATGGGTACAAATTGATTTGGGTAGTGTTAAAAAGATTGATGCCATCAAGCTGTTGCCCGGCGTACAAGGCTGGGGCCCTGCTGCCGGTGGTTTCCCTGCCCGTTTCCGGCTCGAAGTTTCGAACGATGCCGATTTCAAACATTCGGTGATGTACGAAGATTATACGCTGAAGGATGAATATCCAACCCCGGAAGACCAGGTTGCCACATTTGCCTCGAAAGAAGTATCGGGGCGCTATGTCCGCTTAACAGCGACCCAACTTCGCGATAACAAGCTGGCCATGACCAAAATCATGGTACTGTCGGACGGGAAAGATATTGCCGAAGGGTGCAATGCGACGGAATCGAACCCCGACAAGGACTCGCACGTGGAGTTGCTTACCCGCGCTCCCCGTCCGCAAGGCGAGTTCGATGTTACGAACAATCCAGACAACATTATTCCGGAGAAAACATGGACCCCAGAGCCTTACAAAGCTGAAACCCCGCTTGGCGGGGTTAAACTGGCCGATGGTTTGTTCAAAACGACGATGGACAACAACATCAATTACCTGCTCAACTCGTTCACTTTCGACCAGTTGGTGCGTAACTTCCGCGTAAAGGCCGGGCTTCCGGTCGAACCGTTCGACGAACGGTTGAGTCCGTTCTGGTTTAAGCAACTTCCCGGATCGGAGGCCGGACGCTTTTTGATGGGTGCCGGGAATACCCTGCGCTGGACTGAAAATACCGCGTTGCGCAAGGAAATGAACGATATTGTGGATGTGATCGACCGGTGCAAGGAACCCGACGGCTACCTGATGGCCTATCCGAAACATACCACATTTGACGTTGAATACGGGGCTTATACACGGGCTTGGGTTACACATGGATTAATCGAGGCTGGATATGCCGGGAACGCCAAAGCATTCCCGCTATTGCGTGGTTTCTACGATTGGTTCGACCAGTGTCCGTACCTGCCCGAAATGCTTCGTAGGCCTCGGCAAGGGACACAAGGCATTATTTCCATTACTCGGACTTATTTCACCCCTGTTGGCAAACCCAAGGATATTCAGGTTGTTCAGCAATATTTTCAGGAGAACTATTGGATGGCGCAGTTGGCCAACCGCGACACGAAAGCAATATGGCTTTACCCTTACGACCGTCCGCACAACTACCTGGTTACCGGGATTGAACCTTATCTCGACCTGTACCGCGCAACAGGGGCAAAAAAATACCTTGATGCCGTTATGGGCGCATGGGATTTGTACCACGACAACTGGGAGCATATTGGCGGGTCGCTAGCTATAAATGAGGGCGATTTTTTGTATCAGCCCAAATCGTACTATTTGCGAAGAGAAACGGGCGAACTGTGCGGAAATGCCTTCTGGATCAAGCTAAACCAGCGTTTCCATTTACTATATCCCGAAGAAGAAAAGTATGTGGCCGAAATCGAAAAATCAATTTACAATGTGGTTATAGCCAACCAATACGGTTCGGAAGGAATACGCTATTTTGCCCGACTGGTTGACCGCAAATACGGCGACCATTATCCCAATTCTCATCATTGTATGAACACTTGCTGCGAGGGACAAGGAACACGTATTTATGGTTCGTTGCCCGAATACATCTATTCGGTTGCAAAAGATGGCATTTTTGTCGATTTGTATGCGGCCTCCGAGATAAAATACCAGTGCCAGAACAACCCGATGAGCCTGAAAATGAGCACTAGTTTCCCGTACGATCCCAAAGTTGAGATTAAGATCGGAATCGGGCAAATGGCCAAAAACAAGGTTTACATCCGGGTCCCGGCATGGGCTTCAACCGATATGGCGGTGATGGTCAACAGGAACGAACAGGGCAAAGGAAAGCCCGGAACTTATTTCCTGATCGACCGCAAATGGGAAAACGGAGATGTTATATCGTTCACCCTTCCGATGGATTTCAGGATAACGAAATATACCGGGATGGAAAAAGGATTTGAAGATGGTCATTACGCCATCGAATACGGGCCGGTATTGCTGGCTATGGTTGGGGTTAAAGCGAAAAAGTTCGATATTGGGGTAAAAGCTACTGCCGAAACGATCAAATCAATGCTGAAACCAATTGCAGGAAAGTCATTGCACTTCGCTGTTGAAGGGAGTACCGAATTCGAGTATTGGCCTTATTTCGAAGTACAGGACGAACCCTTCTCGTGTTTTCCTGAGTTTTACAAATAAACCAATTGATTTCGTAATCGCCAATCGAATGGTAAGACATGAAGATTAGATTATTGCCCAATTGGATACCAAATAGATACTCACTGGATCAAAGAAAACGAATCGTTAGTTAGTATCAAGTTATTCTAAACCTTCCCCAAGTTGGAAGATATAAAACATTAAAATGAGATTTAAACAGTTTTGGCGTTTTGAATTACATTTAAATAACTGAATATCAATAATGAAAAAAAATATAGTTATTTCGTACATTTTATTAATGTCAGGTTTTCTTTTAACATCAGCAATAACAAACAGAAATGTACTCGAGATCGAAAACCCGCGAGTTCAATGGATGAAAGGAAAGTACGGACTTATGGTACATTGGGTAGCACCAGGACCTCCTCCACAAAAAGGAGAGTATATTATGAACTTGAATAAAGCTGTTGAAAACTTTGATATCAAAGGTTTTATGACTGATTTTGATAGAACTGGTGCAGAATGGCTTATTTTTACCATAGGCCAGAATACAGGTTTTTATTCAAGCCCAAATACGGTAATTGATTCGTTGGCAGGATTTGGACACACTTCAAGTCGTGATTTAGTACTTGAAATTGCTAAAGCTGTAAAAAAAAGAGGGAAAAGGTTTATCGCTTATTTGCCATGTGAGGTAAAGGGAAATTCCTTCATGCAAAAAGGTTTTGATTGGAATACACAACCCGGAACCGACCAAATTGAATTTCAGAAAAAATACCTTAGAGTTGTACGTGAATGGGCTGTTCGGTTCGGTCAGAACATTGATGGCTGGTGGTTTGACGGTTGTTTCAAATGGGACGCATTCTCAAATAAATATATGGAATGGGAGAAATGGTACGATGCAGCTCGTGCAGGGAATAAAAATGCCGCAATCACATTTAATGATGGTAGTTTCTGTATCAATATTACGAAACCAATAGTTGAATCTAACGATTATTTGAGCGGTGAAACAGAGGTATTAATTAATGGAAAAATCAGGCTCGGTGGAAGATTAAACGAAGGTGAAGCGAATCTATTTATACCCAAACAGGCTTATGTTGATGGAACACAATGTCTGTATCATGTGCTAGTACCTATCGACGCTTGTTGGGCACATTCTAGTCCATGGGAAGCATGGAGAAATGTCCCATTTACACCTGCAGTACTCAGACAACAAGAAGAAATGGAACCTCCAGTTTATACAGACAAAGACCTGTTTAAATTTGTTAATGATTTTACAAAGGTAGGAGGTGCCGTGACCCTTAATCTTGGTATTTTTCAGGAAGGTCATCTTGGGAAAGAGAGTATAAAACAATTAGAAAGACTTAAAAAGTCATTGAAATAACCAGGAATTAAAAGACTGCCTATATTGAATGTATAAAAATATCTGTTCTTTAAAAGTAATCTATTCTTTTCTACTTCGGTAGAAGGTTGATTGGATTGATAATTTAAGTGAAGAAAGGGAAAGAACATAAGGTCAGTTCTGGTTAGAAAATCATTATGTTATGAAATTAGATCATCAATTTAAATTATGACAGTCTCATGCAAAAATTGAAAAATATATTAAAATTCTTTACTGCTTTGCTGCTATTCCCATTGGTTGCAATGCAATACTCTGGAACCGAATCTGCAAAAGGGAATCCCTTGCCGAAGGAATCAGGAATTATCCTTGTGAATCACATAGGTTTTTTACCCAATGCCCCGAAACATTGTGTTATTCCCAAACCGCCGGAAAAGACATTTTCAATTTATAGGTTAAAGGATACGAAGTTTACTCAGGTTTTTTTCGATACTTTGCGTGAAGGTGGAAATGAATTAGAGCACGGCTGGATTGGCGATTTCACCGCACTTAAGGAGGATGGTATTTACCAGGTTCGTTGTGGTTCGTTAAGGTCGCGATGCTTTACAATTCAAGCTGGTGTTTACGATATGCCCATGCGAATCATGTTCAATTATTTTTCTTTAGTGCGATGCGGCGACACAACAGGGAAAAGTTGTACCGGACCCTGCCATCTCGATGACGGATCCCTGGTGGGAAGTGGCCATCATGATTTTTCGGGTGGTTATCATCAGTCGTCAGACCTAAGGAAATGGCCTTGGGGCTTAAATCTTGGCCTTATTGGATTGGTACAGTTTAGTGCCAATCAAAGGCCCTTCTGGGATAGAGGATGTATTACAGAAGAGGTGCGTTGGGGATGTGATTACTATCAGAAATTGGTACGAAGTGATGGCGGCATGTATGATAGTGTCTTTATTCCAATTCATTGGGGCCCACGTGACTATTATCCAACAGATCCTCCTGCACCTGCACTTTGGAATACAATACTACACCAGGCCTTGGCTGCTGAATATTTTAAAGATAAAGACTCAGACTATGCCGCGAAATGCCGCCGGGCAGCTGAAAGTATTTGGACACACATGATTTCAGGAAAGAGCGCTAAAGGTACCTATCAGCCTCCGGCAATGCCGCCACTTGGTCATGAAGCGCTCAAAACGAATTTTTCGAATTTCTACGAAGGCTCCGCGCAAGAGCTTGCACATCGGTTGCGTGCGGCTTTAGCGCTTTATAGACTGACCGGTGATTCAATATTATTAAATGATGCGGCACAATCTGCAACAAAGCTGGTTAATTTGCAAGTAATGAATGAGAAAGATGAAGACTTGTCTCCTCTATTTTGGGAGGGGCCGGAAGGTGGCCGTCTCGCATCGACCTTACCTGGTTTCGGATATTTTGGAAATGGACCCATCATGCTTAGCCTATGCGAAATGGTAGCTACAGCACCTAAACATCAGGATGCTGCTCGTTGGCGGAAAACAATCCAAACAGTTTCAGCATGGTATTGTAAAATTGCTAAGCGCAATCCCTGGGGTCTGGTAGCAACCAATTTTACCCTTAGTGATAGCCCGTGTGTCGATAACAACCAGGATAATGAAGGTTTTTATTCAGATATAGCAATTCGTCCGAGGTCTGTAAGTGATACAAAAAAATTCATGTGCTATCAATATCGTCGATATCTTTACCACTATGATATTGCTTTAGCCGCCTTGTTTCTCAACCGGGCCGCTGACATCACAGGAAATAACCAGTGTCGGGTGATTGCTCAAAGACAACTCGATTGGATCATGGGTTGTAACCCTTTTGATGCCAGTGCTATTGAAGGCGTAGGTTACAACCAACCAGCTCACGGACTCTTCGGTGAGTTCTTTCCACCTACCCCACAAATTCCGGGTGCTGTTAGTATCAGTTTGAATCGTAGCTCTTTTGATCCTCAGGATTATGGCTTTGCCAACGAAATAGACATGCCAGTTGCAGGCAATGTTCTCTGGTTAATTGCAGAACAGTCAAGGTAGAAAATGATAATATCTGTTGCAATAAAGTAGTTGAATTGCTACTTAAATTTTATTAAATATTATTGGGTCTCCGGGTCATGGTTAACGTTGTAGTAGCTAGTGGGGATTTGAAATCGGAAACTCTTAGCAATGGATCTTAAATCTTGTACAAAGATAATTAGTAATCAGAATCAAAAATTGGTATAGACTTTTAATTTATCAATTATTAGAATGTGGTTAATTAATAGGGTTCATCAGTTTAGTTAAGTGAGTCTTCCTTTGTTTAAATGAAAAGGGAGATTTCCCTGGAGCATAAACATGCTCCAGGGATTAATCAAGTACGTGAATTTTAAAGATTGTATGGTTGTAAATTGAATTTGGAAATAGTTTCATAGTAAGAAAAATGTACTGTTATAGAATTTCGGTGGATGGATGAAATTTTTAATGAGCGTTTTACAAAGCTCGAGTATTAACAGTTTAATTTTTACCATGGAAACAACTTATTGTGAAATTATCCTGGATTTGGAGAATGACCTGTCCCGGATGAAAGAAGTTTCGGAAAAAGAACCGGAGCAAATGGAGTACGCTATCGGACTGTGTAAAGTCGCACTGGATCGAATGCGAAAGCTGGTGATCCAAGAAGGATTTCCTGATGTCAAATCGGAAATCTATTTTTTCAAAAGAATAAAGCCTGCTGTTTACAGCAAACTGTTGTACTACCGATCCGTTTTTGAGATTGAGTCTAATCGACGGGAAGCTGATAAAGAAGGATTAAAGAAGTACTTCCAGCAAGAAATGAATAAAGTAAAGGAGTACATGGACCAGCATCAGGTTAAAGTCCAGTACTATAAATGTGGCTTTAGACATTTAGACGAGAAGTATTTTGTGCGTGGAAATCAGGAAATCCCATTGGAGATTCGTGGAGACCATCACTTGCTGGATGAAGCGTTCTTCACTTGGCACGATCATACGTTTTCATTGATCAGAGCCAATGAAATGCTGATAGACTATATTCGAAAAGAGATGGAAAAATTGGAGAACTGGGGCGTAAAACCAGAGGAGTGTTACAGGTCAGCAATGCTCTGGACAGGTCATAAAGTTGATTTTGTCGAGATATTGTATAGTCTTCAGCTTTCTGGTGCAGTCAATAATGGAAATATCACTGTTAAGGAATTGGCCGAAGGTATGGGTTACCTATTTAAGGTGGATGTATCGAAAGACTTATACAAATATTACAGTGAAATTAAGCAGCGAAAGATCGAGAAAACCAAGTTTTTAGAATACCTGAAAACGGTGCTGAAACGCAGAATCGATGACGACGATAGTAAATAAACATTGGGTATCCCGGGAAAGTACAGATAACTGAGACTTAATTGTTATTACATGTTTTATATCTTTGCTGATGATAGATAAATGATCTGGATGCACACATCAGATAAATTCTGATGATAGGACATAGAAAGCGTTAGCTTTTATTCTTGTTTCAAAAACCGCCAGTTTTTTTAACACCACAAGAGTAATAAGTTGATGCTCATGCTTTGGCGTGGGCTCTCTTATTCGTGGTGGGGTATCTGGCGGTACCTTGAGACAGTAAGTGTGGCTCGCGCCTCTTTTTAAATAACCCTTCAAAAAAAATTACCATGACAGACGCTGATACAGGAAAACTTCTTAAATATGCCGATCTGGTTGTACCAGCCACTGAATGTCAGTTTGGCGATCCAGTACCAAACTGCCCGTTTATCCCTTTTCACCAGATAGAAAATGAATCAGCTCAGATTGAACAGATCAATATGTGTCCCTCCGAGGAGCTGGACAAAATGAGGGCATTCCACAGAGATTGTATGCAAAAGTACATCAATGGCGAGTGGAAGCCGGAAAATCCCAAAATGAAACAACGATAAGACTTGCTTTTTATTGTTTATAGTTCTGAAGGCCTGTGATTGTATCTATTTTTATTATTCTTGATCAAAAAAATCTCCGTACCTGAACTCGGGTCTATAAAAAAGAATAACTGAAGAATTCATATTTGGTGCAGTTCAAAATGTACCAATTAAAATCGTTTAGTTATGCCTTCAGAAATTATTACTACCGACGATCTTCGGGAATTCAAGCTTGAATTATTCTCCGAACTGAAAAAGCTCTTTGACGAGCGCCACGGCCAACCCACTAAAAAGTGGCTAAAATCCTACGAAGTCCGTAAGATGCTGGGTATTTCCCCCGGAACACTTCAGAATATGCGAATCAACGGAACACTTCCGTTTACCAAGATGGGCGGGATTCTGTTTTATGATTCCGCCGAAATCCAGAAAATACTGGAATCCAACAAGCAAAAGGACCGTTTTAGTTTTGCTGCCAGACGATGAATTACGTCCGGCATTTGAACGGATTTTTTGAACGTTTGGCAGAGGATCAGCGCCTGTCTTCTTATCACATCAGCCTGTATATTGCCTTGTTTCAGCATTGGAATGCCAATCGGTTCAGCGACCAGTTTACCATTTCCCGGACGGAAGTGATGCAACTGGCCCGGATTGGTTCTGCCAATACCTATGCCCGCTGCATGAAAGAACTGGCAGACTGGGGCTATGTCATTTACCTTTCTTCTTCCAATCTCCATTCAGGAAGTAAAGTTTCCTGTATCAGATTTGATAGCGCAAGTGATACCGCAGGAAATACAGCCGGTGATACCGGTATCAAAAGTGTTACAACAACAGATATAGCAAGCAATACCGGTACTGAAAGTGATACTGCCTTTGATACTGCAACAAATACAGCAGCTGATACCTGTATCTCAGGCAATCTTAAAACTGATACAGCAGCTGATACGACAAGCGATACCGGTATCACAGCCAATACTGAAAATGATACCGGAAGAAGTACCACAACACGCGAAAACGAGCCTGCCGGTATTAAAAGTGATACAGGAACTGATACAGCATGTGATACACTTTTTATAAACATTACAAACAAGAATAAACTAAAAGAAGAAGAATCTCTCAAAAGAAGTTCAAAAGAAAAAGTTGAAGAAAACCCCAAAGAAAAATCAGGAGAAAGAAGAAAAACAGAAAACCTTTCGAACGAAAAAATTGAAATTCCCGCCATTGAACTGATCACTCATTTTTTTGAAAAGAATCATTCTTCAGCAGAAGAAGCTCTAAATTTTTATTCCCATTATGAGTTATCAGGCTGGAAAACAGCCGATATGAAAACCATCGTTTCCTGGCAGGCCATAGCCCGGAAATGGATCGAAAACAATCAAAACAACAAAGCAGATGAACGAGAATATAATCAAGTCAGGACCGGCAAACTCAGTGTCACGGTCAACAAAAATTACCATGAACCCCTATGAGCAGATTGCTGATTTTAAAGGTGGAATATTCAATTTCAGTTTTCCAACCAGCGTGCAATGGATGGAAGAACGCGGCAAAATCCTGTTTGGGAGCCATTTCTCGATTGACCCGAACGATTTGGAACTGATCTATAAACTGCTGGTTTATGCCATTGGAGATAAGGAGAATGCAGAAAAACAGGGCATAAATCTTAGCAAAGGAATTTTGCTGACAGGTCCGATTGGCTGCGGCAAAACCTCGTTGATCAAACTTGCAGGTTACTTTTTCCCCAGGGAAACCCAATATCAGATCAAACCCACGCGCGAAATCTCTTTCGAATTTGAAAAGGACGGTTTTTCAGTTATCAACCTTTACGGCAAGGGAGCCTTTTTTCGGTATGGAGAGAAGCTTACACCCAAAGTGTATTGTTTTGATGATTTGGGATTGGAACAGACCCCGAAATACTATGGAAACGACTGTAACGTAATGGCTGAAATCCTTTTAGCCCGGTATGACCTTTTTGTTTCCAAACGGATGATGACCCACATTACCACCAATCTTTCAGCTTCTGAACTGGAATCCATTTATGGGAACCGTATCCGCAGCAGGATGCGTGAAATGTTCAATTTGGTAGCGTTTGACAGGGAATCGATAGACAAAAGAAAATGAGAAGATTTTAGCAAGGTAACCTGCGACATGTTAGCTCCAGTTGCTCCGCACTTTTGCTTACAAGCCTTGGTTATAAGTGGAAAGAGTCCGGTTTCGGTTGTTTTCAGGCACCAGCCTTTTGGCTGACTAACCTTTCAACACCTTGAAGCGGACACTTTCTTTTTTTGAAAGGTCACTCCCCAGTTCCCCGGCACATTTGCCTTACTCGCTCACTACGCTTCCGTATCCCGCTCGTTGCCTCACGGAAACCGTTCGCTCCGAAACGCTCGCTCAACAAACAAGCCGGGTCGAACCACACAGCAAGAGTAGCACTTTTAACCTCCGCTTCGCTTTGTTAACGTGCTACACTTGCCTTTCCCTAACTGCAAAAGTTATAAATTTCAAAGTGTACATACTAAGCTATTTGATAAATTATGATTATGTTGGTTGGTTGAAAATGCAATAAGAAATGAAACCCATAAAATATTTGATTAGAAGCAAGATAAGATTTCTGTTTAAAGAAAATTCTTTTCGAATTCTGTTGTTCTGTTTAATTTATTTGCCATTTTTTTATGCTTGTGAATTTCAGCCAGGTGATTTAGTTTACACTAATGTTGAAAAACCCTCAGATCAAGTGCCGATGATCAGTGTCAATTTAACGCCTGAAACCGATACGCTCAGACTTTCTGATCCTGTGACAATCAAATATAAATTCGATGCTTCACCCCGAGACATTCATTGGGTTGAATTTTCTTTTGATGATGTTGTTTTGTTTCAACAGGATTATCAACAAAATAATTCATTGGAAATGAATCTAAATCCTCATATTTATCGGGAAGGATTACATCATCTGACCATAAAAGTATTTACATCGACAAATTCAGGAAGTATAGCTGATAAAGTAAAAGCCGAGGGTTATTTGTATCAGATGGAGTGGCCTGTATTAATTGATTTTACTCCGCTCAAAATACTTAAGATACTTGAGGTTAAAAATCAAGCAGGAGGAGCATTGATTAAGTGGGAAAGGTTCTCACATGCAGCATTTAAAAACTACATGCTTGAAAAAATACCTTTTTTTGAAAATACTACCAGAAACATTGCTGTAATAACGAATCCCTACAATACGGAGTTCTTTGATTCTGAATATTTAGAAGGAGAGAAAGTATATTACCGCATATATTTGAGTGGTTTGCCTGGAGAGGGAGTATACTATTCATGTCCTCCCGGACCGATAGTTTCCAAGTGGAATTTCGGATTTAACGCAACAGTAACCTGGGAGCCCACCCAAAATCCTAACCGACTTGATTATTATCGGATTTTTTTACAGGATTGGAATTCATCAGAATCAGAAAAGCATATTCGGTATGAGGAAAAAAGGGAGATCACTTACGAGAAACTTAGTCTTGGGAACAACATTCTGATTAACCTTCAGAATGTGCCCAAAACAACAATTTCGAACTACAGTTTCCAAGGGTTAGAAAGCTCTTCAGCTGAGATTGCAATTGGAGATCCAATACCGGTTCATGAAATAGCAAAAAAAGTTTTTGGGACGAATTACACCCTGTTAAACAATGGCAATAAATTGATTTTATTTGATCATGAGACAAGACAACGAGTGGATTCGCTTGATTTTGGAAATGTTCAACTTCGTGCTTACCGGATTTCTCCTGACGGCAAAACAGTATATACCTTGACCGGAAATATTTTTCAGGCATGGGAATTACCGGGCTTTATTAAGCTGCGGAGTGTCGATCTGACTCATATTGATAGTAAATTGTCAGAGCTATTTGATATTTCAGTCTCATCAAATTCGAGGATACTTTTTACGGTCTCTGGTGAAAAAATAGTAGTTTATGATTTTGCAAACGATAAAATTCTATTAGCGCCAGATCAAATTATCGGCTGGTCCAAAATATCACCTGACGGGAAGCGGTTCATGGCCAGATATACTCAGGGGAGTACCCATTACAGACTCTATGATATTGAACTCAACGAGGCCGTTTTAAAAGGCGAAGTTGTTTTTCCCGGAGAAACGTGGGGCAACTATTTCTTTTTCTCCGGCACGGAAGTCGATCAAATTATTATTTGTCATGATACTGAGATACAGGTAAGAAAAGTTTCAGATTTTAGTTTACTCAGTAAGCTCAATGGATCATCCTGGGGATATGCAGATTACGATCCGGAAACCAATTTGTTGATTTGGGGAGGACCATCCAATGAATGTTATATTTATAAACTTCCATCCGGAGAAATAACAAAAACTGTTTATTTGGCCAGAGGAATTGTTATACTGCACCGCAATTTTTTGATCGGAAGAAATGGTCGTCAGCTCGATTTATCCAAACTTTAAACTTACATTAGTTATGCTTCGCTATATTTTATTTTTTCTCATTTGTTTTATTGCCCAGAATACTTTTAGTCAAAACATAGAAAAAAAAGAGAGGTTTAAAATTGGAGTGTCCGGTGGAATAGCTTTCTTTAATGAAACAGACCTCAAAAAATTAAATACGGATGTAATTTCAATTCTTCCATTCGAAGTTCAGACAATTAATGATTTTCCTTCAACGATCTGCTATGGAGGATATGTTCTGACTCCGTTAAATTCATGGTTTTCTCTAGGTCTGAATTATCAATATTACACAACAGGATCAAGACTTGGAGCCAGCGATTATTCAGGATCTTATTCGTTTGACCAAATTATTTCAGCACATGCACCTGGTATACATGTTGAAATTTTGCTTCGGCAATCGAAATACTATCTGTTTTATTTTGAAGGTATTGCTGGAGTTCAACTGGCAAAATGGAAGCTAAGCGAAAAGACTAAGCTTGGTGATCAGCAACAAATCGACAATAAAGAACTAAATGCAAAAAAGCCTTTTATATTTCCAAGACTTAAAATTATGTACCCATTAACTGATCACCTGGGTCTTGTAGCAACTGCGGGATATTCTTTTGACTTGGGCGGTAAATACAGGCTTAGCGACGATACTCAATCGAAATCAACAACCAAGGTTCCATTTTCTGGTCTTAAATTAATGATTGCAATCGAATGTAACTTCTAAAAAGTGCTGATAATATATTAGTTCCTATGTAGATTGATTAAATCCAGCCAAAAATCTGATTGTTAATAGCCAGTCAAAATCAAAAAGAAAAGCCAAGTTAGCTGGACTCCCCTCAAACCTGCTGTCAATAAACGCGCAAGGCCAAAGCAAGTGTACGCTTTTTTTTACATTTTGGGAATCATTTTTACCACTGTTGGTTTAAACTAAGCGGTCCAGCCTTGCACTTTAGCCCCGTCCACCTTTATTTCGGCTTTCTTTTTCTTTTTTTGACCGTTTTTTCTTTTTCTTTTTTATAAATTATTTGGCTTTCAAATTGATCCAATCCAAAGCAATTCAAATTACTTCTTATCCAAAAGCAGACTTAATTCAAGTCAAACCAATCCAAATTTTATTTAAACGAGTTGATTGTCAATTGATTTATAAACAATAAAAAACACCCCACCTGACATTATCTATACAAATGATCTGATTCCGAAGACAGAGATTTGCAGCGATGATTTTGAAAACGGATTCCCAAAATCCTGATCAAAACATCCGCAGTATCAATTCTAAAAAAGAAAAATAATGTTTGGAATCAATCAAATCAGTTGGGAACAGTTCATAGGCTTTGTCCTCTTTATCCTGCTTTTGTGGTACCTGTCTGTTTTCCTGCTCGCTTTTGTCCGGCAAAAAGGCAAACGAAAAACACTTTTTGAGGATGATCAATTTATTTTGGTGGAAGCCGAGGGGTTTAACCCGATATCTGTATCTTCCAAAGACCTGCCTTCGGAATTAATCCCAGTTAGGCTTTCTGAAGACATTGCCCTGCCAGTCTCGTTTTATGAAGAAACCGGGATAGATGACGGTTATTCCATCGACGCTTTTTCCAAACCCGATCATCCTCAGCTGCCAAAAATCCTGGAGCAAGTCCAGCATCAATCATAAACAATGTTCAATTATTCATCATTAAAAACTCAAAGCCACATGAAAACAAAAGTTCAGTGTTTTTTCAAGCGGGCGCAAGCCTTTGTTGCATTGCTTATCCTGGGTATTACCCAAACTATGGGACAATCTGCCGCCGGTATTGACCAGGCCACTGCCGAGGTCAGTTCGTATGTCGATCCGGTTTCCAACCTGATTATCGCTATTGGAGCCGTGGTCGGTTTGATCGGCGGCGTTCGGGTTTACATTAAATGGCAAAGCGGAGACCAGGATACCCAAAAAGCTATTATGGGCTGGTTCGGAGCATGCCTTTTTTTGATTCTTGTTGGCGTCGTGATCAAAGCATTCTTTGTGTAATGCAAGCCTACCCAATTAAAAAGGTGGATACCCGGTTGTACATCAAAGGGCTTTCCGGCCCTTTGGTTTTCCGGGCAGTGTATGGCATTATTGTCGCCTTCGTTCTTTTCTCCGCACTCTACATTCTTGCCGGTGTTTTTCCAGCTGTATTGATCGGTGTTCCTGCTTTTTTCGGGTACCTGTATCGGTTAAACACCATCCAGAAAAAGTACGGTCCTGAAGGCTGGGGCAAGAAACAGACCGCCCGAAAATTACCACAGTTCATCAGCTGCAAACGACGAATCCTTCAAACTTTTTCCAAATAAAGTCAACATGAAGATCAAAAAACTCGAAACGGTTCTTCCTATACTTGGATTTAATAATGACGTGCAGGTATCCAATAACCTGGATATGACCATTGGTTTTAAGCTTCAATTGCCTGAAGTGCTCTCGTGCAGTACCGAACAACTCTATATGCTGCACGATACCTTTCAGCGGATGATCAATTTGTTGCCAGCCGGAAGTTTTATCCACAAGCAGGATTTCTTTCTGGTCGACGAATTCCATCCGACAAATTTGGAAGAAGAGCCGGACACAAAAAACACTGAAAGCCTGAATGAATCCTATCTGGAGCATTTTGATGGAAGGCATTACCTGAAGCACGACTGCTGTTTCTATATCAGTCTGCTGAATAAAGGTCTACTGAAAAGCTACCTTGAATCTGCCCTGATCTTCTCTCGGAAAGAACGCAATCTTGAAAAGTTGCAGTACGACAAAATCAACGAACTGAAAGGGAATGTGATGGCGATCTTTCAGCAAAGCGGGATCGGCTGCCAGCTCATTACGAATGAGCAGGCCATTGGAGATGAGCATTCCCTGGGGATGATTGAACGCTTTTTAAGCCTGAACTTTACCGAAAACCACCCGGCATTGGGAGGTATTGATTTTCGGGACCGGCTCAAAGTGATGGATCAGTTTGTGGAAATCCTGTCATTAAGCGATTATTCTCACATTCCAGCAGAATTACGCCCGGTGTCGGAACACCCGCAAACCGGGCTCCCCGTGTCACTGGTTTACCCGCTATGTTATCATTTGCCGTTTTCACATGTAAACAACCAGTTTATCTACATTCCCGATCAGCAGGAGATTAAATCCTACCTGGAAGGGAGCTACAAAAAGATCTTCAGCTTATCGAAGTTTTCCTCCGAGAACAAGGTGAACGCCGGACTGATTGAATCCTTTCTGGACCAGGTGCAAACATCGGGTGAAAAGATCGTGAAAACACACTTTAACGTGATGCTTTTTGATTCTTCGCTGAAGGATTTGAAGCAGCATAAGAGTGAAACCAGCTCCGCGTTTGCACTCATGAACTGTTTCCCGTACCAGCACACCCATGATTTGCCGATGCTGTTTTTCTCCTGCGTTCCTTTTTCGACACAACTGCCGGAAACAGAGCTATTCATTACCCAGGTTCCGCAAGCCTGCTGCCTAACGAACTTCGAAGGGGAACTGAAAAACAGCGAATCGGATTTTGTGATCCGGCTTTCTGACCGGTTGGAAGGCTGCCCGGTGAAGATCGATATCTCCGATGAACCGATGCACAAACATTTGATCCATAACCGGAATAAAATTATTATTGGCGGATCTGGCTCCGGAAAATCGTTTTTCACCAATCATTTGCTCCGGCAATACGCTGAAAGTGAAAACTGCCACATTGTTTTGTTGGACGTTGGCCGGAGTTACGAACTGCTAACCCATTACCTGGATGAACGGTTAAAAAATCAGGGTGGAGCGATGATGGTTGAGTTTACTACTGACAACCCGATTTCGTTCAATCCTTTTATCCTGGAAGGAGAGCTGGATATTGAGCGTAAGCAAACCATTCTGTCCGTGATCTACACTATTTACAAGGAAAACCTTTCGGAGATGGAGAAAGATGTGATTGCCCATTCGGTGACTGCTTTTTTTGAGTCCAATCAAACGGATGAATTTGGCTTCCTGTTGGAACGATCATTTAACGGATATTACAAATTCTGCCAGAGCTACATTCCAAACCTGGTTGAAGAAAAATCTATCCAGTTCAATGCCAACGAGTTTTTCTTTATCCTGGGTAAGTACTATCGGGGAGGGGAATATGACTATTTGCTGAATAAGCAGATGGACACCGATGAGTTTTTCCATTGCCCTTTTATTGTCTTCGAACTCGACAATATTAAAGACCACGCAACGATTTTTCCGGTTGCCACGCTGATTATTATCGACATTTTTATGCAGAAGATGAGACGGCTGAAAGGCGTTCGAAAAGTCATCTGTATCGAGGAAGCATGGAAGGCCATCGCCACTCCACAGATGGCCAGCTACATCAAATATTTTTACAAAACCATCCGCAAGTTCTTTGGCGAGGCAATGGTGGTGACCCAGGAAGTGGACGATGTGATTTCCTCGCCGGTAATCCGTGATGCGATTATCAACAATGCCGATACGAGGATACTGCTTGATATGAGCAAATTCCGGAACAAATTCCAGAGCATCAGTGATACCCTTGGGCTCTCCGAGTTCCAGAAAGAGCAAATCCTTTCGATCAACAAAAACCTTCCGGCAGACCGGAAACTCAAGGAAGTGTTTATCGGGCTTGGAAGCTACTCTCAGGTATACGCCCTCGAAGTCAGCAAATCGGAATACTACTGCTACACCTCTGAACAAAGCGAAAAGGAACTGATCCTGAAAAAGCTCCAGGAGAACCGGGATCAATCCTTTGTCGAAATTCTACAATCCATGTAAAAACATGCTCAACGGAAAACAAAAAGAACAGCCATGAAAACAATTACAACAAACAGAACAATTACAACAATGAAAACCACGACAACAAAAACACCATTTTTAATCGTTCTGGTACTTACAATTCTAAGCTTTCTGCCGTTTAACGCCACCTTCGCCCAGGCACCGGTAACCGATGTGGGGGCAGGTATCCAGCGTGAAGCCTTATGGGATCAGGAAAAGGGAATCCTTTCCGAAATCAACTGGTACAATGTGCTTATCAAAATCCTGAACGGCGATATCAAAGGACTGACCTCTGAACTGGTTGGGATTGATCAGAAGAAGCTGGCCAGCCTTCAGAAAGTATCCTACCTGATCAAGGATTACAAGCGCATCAAGCAAACCAAGGAGATGCTGGATAAGATCATCTACATCTACACCACCAAATTGCCGCTATTGGTTCAGGATGAAAACTTTACCACCCGTCAGGCAGCGGTGATCGTTGAATCTTTTGACCTGGTGCTGGATGACAGCCGTCAACTGGTCACTTCCATTCTGAACACCATCGTGGAAGACGACCTGTTTATGATGGATGACAAGCAGCGGTACGACACGATCAACGGCATTTATACCGATGTGAAAAAGCACTACGGAACCATCTGCTATCTCTACAACAAGCTGGCCTGGGCTTCCTATCAACGGAGCTTCAATACCGGTCAGATTGAGAAGTTCGCTTTTTACTACACGCTCTATGATTGATGGGTTATGAATTAATAGTTATGAGTTATTCAAACTCATTCCTTTCACACAGCCAAAAAAACAACAGAAACAAAAACAAAGCCCATGAAAACACTACTTTTCATACTCCTCCTTCCTCTGGCAGCAGTGCTGCCGGGGAAGGAACTCCAGGCACAAATCTTTGACATCAAACCGTGGAGCGGAACTTATCCTGACATGCAGGGAACTTACCCGCTATCCTTTATGGCTTTTAAAGGCTGGTTAATCCCGGTTCCCCATGTTTTTATCCGCACCTGGCCGACGCATTATTACATTGAAGTGGATGCAGCTTTGGTTTACGACACCGAAGAATACGCAGGAATGCTGAAAACCAACCTGCTGAAGATTATCGAAAAGCTGATCGAGAAATCGCAGATGCAGAAAAGGCAGGAGGAAACCCAGCAGATCAAGGACAACACTCAAACGCAGAAGGAGATCGAACAGAAAATCTTCGATGCTGATTCTGACCAGTTGCCCGATGTGTACAGCCTTGCCTCCGGTTTTATCCGCTTGTATCTGAGTATCGAGAGCCTGGACAAACTGGATAACTGCAAATGGCTCAAACAAACTTACCAGAAAGAAGCTGATGAGCTTTTGGCGCGGTTTATCTCGGTTAACCTCTTTATTACCGATCATGGTAAAAAGCTTGACGCATTTGCCGAGATCAAAGAGGAACTTGCGAAACAGTTGGGCGAAGCCGACTACACTTACAGGAAAGTACTTCACCTTCAGGCTTTCAATAACAACATCCCACAATCCTACACTTTCCTGAAGGACTAACAATTACACACTGATTTTTAACCATTAAAACCATTGATTCATGCTTTTACAAGTAATGAGTACCCAAAGCTTTTTTCAATTTACCGATGTTTTGGTCCGGGGAGGTCTGGACAATGCCCAACTGCTGGTCAATATGGCCCGCGCCATCGGTGGCATCGCAGCCTTCCTGTATATTGCCAAACGCATTTACGAACAACTGATTGCTGATAATCCAATCTCCCTACTGCCTTTACTTAGGCCGTTTGCGCTGGTATTGGTCATTACATTCTGGGCTCCGTTTGTCCAACTGCTGATGGTCCCAACCAAAGGGCTGACCAAACTTTCTGAAGCCATCTATGCCGATAAAAAACACATTGTAGCAGCCAAACTGGAGGAAAAGCAAAACGCAATTTTAGCAGTCGATTTACCCTCTTTCCAGGAGAACGAAGAAAAAGAAGCTTCGCTCTGGGATAAAGGGGTAAACCTGCTATTGACTACCTATAATATTGTTTCCGGCAGAGCCTTGCAGCACCAGATCAACTTCTATTTTATGGACTCGGTCCGGCAGCTCCTGGAATCCGTTTTCGAAGCGCTGGTTTACCTGATTGCCTTTCTGCGAACCGTCTTTTGTGTGCTGCTGATCATCTTCGGACCACTGGTTTTTGCCATCTCCATTTTCGATGGGTTCCAGGAGAACTACCTGCAATGGATTGCCCGGTTTGTAAACGTGAACCTGTATTTGCCCATCGCATTGATTGTCCTTTCATTGGTTCAGGAAGTTCTGATTTATGTGCTCGATCAGGAGATTGCATTAACAAAAGCTTCATTGATCTATCAGCCCTCGCTTTACTATGTTTCCAATATGGTGGTACCTGTGTGTGGTATCGTCGGATTGGTGATGGTACCCAAAATAGCCTCATGGATTATCTCAGCTTCTGGTACCGGAACCGGTGGAGGACGATTGGTCAGGACGGTAGCCACGATGATGATCACCAAAGGAGCCATGAAATAGCTTCTAAATATCCAATACTGAATATTGAATTTCCAATATCCAAGGATTCAATCCAACCAATTATAACTCATCATTCATAACTCATAACTTAAAAAATGAATAAGATCTTTGATATACAGCGCAAATTCCGCTTTACGGTCTATGTCCTTCTGACAGTCAGCTTGCTGCTGATCGGGTTCAGCACCTTTGTTTTTACCCGCTCCATTGGATTGGTTGAGCGGTCGCGCCAGAAAATCTATGTGCTGGACAATGGCAAGTCCCTGCTTTTGGCCCTTCGTGCCGACATTACCGATAACCGGCAGGCCGAAGCCAAAGACCATGTGAAACGCTTTCATGAGCTGTTTTTTACGATGGAACCAGACAAACAGTACATCGAGAACAATGCCAAAGAAGCGCTCTATCTGGCTGACGGATCGGCCATGAAGCAGTACCAGTCCTACAAGGAAAACAACGTCTATAACCAGGTTATCGCCTCAGACATCAGCATGACCTTGACCACCGATTCGGTGCAGATCGACTTTTCAGCCTATCCCTACCAGTTCCGGTTTTTCGGACGGCAAAAGATTGTGCGCAAATCCAACATCACCATTCGCAACCTGGAAACTTCAGGAAGGCTTCGCAACATCTCAAGGACTGATAACAACCCGCACGGGTTTATGATCGAGGACTGGCTGATTACCGACAACAAAGATTTGGAGACCCTGAAAAGGAAATCATTTTAACACTTAATGACTCTTGCCATGAAAATCATTTACAACAAAAACGAAGAAGATCAGAATAATCCCACAGGAGAAAAAGAAACCCGTCTTTCCAGACTGATCAAACGAATGGATACAAAGGACGAAGAATTGGACCCGGATAAGCGCAAACGCAAATGGATGTATATACTGGCCCTGCTTTTTTTCATGTACCTGGTTTCTTTTCTGATCCCAATGCCAAAACTTTCGCATCAGACTCTTCAGGAGGAAGACGTAACCGGGAAGAGAGACCCTGTTTCATCATCCGCTGCTGAAACTCAAACGCCACTGACTTTTGATATGCCTGTCGATTCATTTGAAACCATTTTAAAAAAGAATATCCATGAAAAACTTCCTGAAAAGAAATAAACCACTGTTATTCCTTCCGTTGGTTTTGATCCCCTTTATCGTCCTGATCTTTTACATTTTGGGTGGAGGAACGAAAAAGGAAAAGGAAGAAGAGCAGCAAAAACAGCAGCAGGCCGCCAAGGGTGCCAATTACACCCTGCCGGATGCGGATAAAAGTGTCGCGATTTATGACAAGATGGACAACTATTCCTCGAAAAAGGAAGTTACGACCAGTCATGATTATAACATTGCAGGACAGGTAGATTCATTAACAACGGAAGAAAACCCTGAAGAAGAAACATTATCTGAACAGCGCTTGCTTTCCGGTAAACGAAATCTTTACAAAAGCGATCCGGTTCCGGCGATGGAACAGGAACCATCGGTTGATCTGTTGGCACATATCCGGCAAAAAGAACAAACAGTTCGGGAAGATCTGGAGAACAGTCGGTCCAAATCCGGGAACAATGAACCTGGTCAACAAACGGATGCAGTAAAAGAATCAACTGCTAAAAAACCAGCACAGGAACTTCCGGTAACCGGTATTGAAGAACTGGATAAGGTATTCCGGCAAAACAGCAAGCTGGCCAAACTAAACGATTCACTGAGTATCCGCTTGAAAGAATCCACAGCTAGGAATGAAAAGCTGGAAGCGGAAAAGAACAAACATTCTACGCTGGAGAAAAGCAGAAAGTCAGGCTTTAAACCCAAAGATACGACCATTCCGGTTATTGAAGCCGAGGTCTATGAGACGACCACCGTTTTAACCGGCAACCGGGTGAAATTGCGCCTTCTGGAAGAAGCCTGGCTGAATGGAGTGAAAATCCCGGCCAACACGTTCCTGTACGGAACATGTGAAGTCAGCAATGAACGGCTTCAAATCGAAGTGCAGCAAATACCGGTTGGAGAAAAATTTGTCCCGGTGGCGATAACCGTTTGCGATCTGGACGGACTGCCCGGTCTGTATGTTCCCGATAATGCTTCGCGAAAAGTGGCCAAAGAGGTGGGCAGTAGTGCCAACACTTCCTCTATGTTCGGGGTAAGCAACAACCCACTGACCTATATGGGGATTCAAGCGGCGGATCGAGCCTCCCAATCTTTACTGAAAATGATCCGCATCAAGAAAGTCACGGTCAAGAAAAACACCTTGGTCTATTTAGTCAACAAATCCAAATAATCAGAAAACACAACATTCATGAAATCAATTGTCGTTATCATTTTTAGCGTTTTGGCAGTACACTTATCTGTCAGCGCCCAGCAGGTACAACCGGCAAACACAAACAGTTTAAAAGTATCGGACACGAAAGCCAGTCATTTGGTTTGCCCGGATAAAGTCAGCTATGTACAAGCCGGTGATTATTCACTGGTACAGGCTGAAATAGTTCCGGAGCTTTCAAACATGGTTCGGGTAAAAGCGACTCAAGCTTTTGAAAAGCAAACTTCGTTAACGGTCGTTTGCGCCGACAAGATTTATAGTTTTGAACTAAGCTACGGGAACGATGCCCCGATTACTTACCCCATTGAAACATTCCAGTCCCAATCTGCCATGACTTTTTCCGGCAAATTGATGCCGGATCGTGTTCTGAAAGAACTTTGCGATCAGGTGCTAAACAAACACAAACGTCAGTTTCACAAGCGCAAGGCCGAAAAAGACGGGATTACCATTTGCTTAAACTCCATTTATCTGAAAAGTGATGCCCTGTTTTTTGAACTGGAGATCACCAATAAAACCTCGATGGCTTACGATGTGGAAAGCTTCAACTTCTGGATAACAGATAAGAAAAAAGCCAAAGCCACCAATGTGCAGGAATACCAGGTTTTTCCCGAGTCCCAGCGCAATCAGGTTAAACGTATTCCGGGAGAAGAAACTGTCCGAGAGGTTTTTGTAATGGAAAAAATGACCATCCCGGATGGACGAATCCTGAAAATTGAACTGAATGAAAAAGCACTGGGTAATACCGGGCGTAAACTCAGCTTTAACCTGAAAAACAAGGACATCCTTAAAGCACGAAAGCTCTGATTTCAAAATCAACACTCAAGACTCTGATATTCTGACATTCTAATCTTCCTACAATGGAACACGAATCACAAGAACTGGTCAAACTGCATGAAGGGTTTCGGTTTTTTAGCTATGTACTGCTTTTTACATCGCTTTACCTGACACAACTGAATTATTTCATTCTGAAAGGAATGCAAATACCTGCTTTCCATTCAGTGATCGAAAAGATGCAGAACCTGAAGTTTGTGGCCAGCCTGTATCCGTCTAAGGTGGTTTGTCTGGTTTTCCTTGCCATTACCTGTATTGGTACCAAAGCACACAAAGACCGGGAATTGTTGGTTTCAACCATTGTCGGACAAACAATTGCAGGGTTATTCCTTTACTGGGGAAGCCTGATCGTTTTCAAATCGTTTCCGGCAGTTTACCTGGGGCTGACCTTTGCAGGTTTTGTTTTGCTGAATATCGGTTTTGACAACATCTCCAAACTGATCAACGTCAATTTGATGAAAGACCGGTTTAACGTGGAAAATGAAAGCTTTCCACAGGAAGAAACCCTGAAGACCAACGAATTTTCGGTGAACCTGCCGACCATTTATCTATACAAAGGCAACGAACACCAGGGCTGGATCAATATTGTCAATCCCTTTCGGGCAACCATGGTGATCGGCACTCCCGGTTCCGGCAAATCATTTTCAGTAGTGCTGCCCTTTATCCGGCAGCACCTGAAAAAAGGATTTTCGATGTGTGTCTATGATTTTAAGTACCCCGACCTTTCTTTGGTTACCTACAACCATTTTCTGAAAGCCAGAAAAAACGGAAAGCTTCCGGAATCGTCCCGGTTCTATGTGATCAACTTTGAGAACATCCAGAAGTCATTTCGGTGCAATCCGTTGGCTCCGGATTGGATGGAAAGCCCGATTGATGCCTTCGAATCTTCAAGAACAATCCTGTATAACCTGAACCGGGAATGGATACGCCAGCAAGGAGAGTTTTTCTCGGAAAGCGCCGTTTCTTTTTTCGCTGCCGTAATCTGGTTTTTGAAAAAGTACCAGGATGGAAAGTTCTGTACGTTGCCCCATGCCATTGAACTGCTTCAAATGGACTACGACGATTTGTTTGCCATTCTGGAGCAGGAAAAAGACGTGGCCAATATCATTAACCCGTTTATCAATGCGCACAAACGCGGAGCCAGGGAACAGTTGGAAGGACAGTTGGGAAGCCTGAAGATTGCCATCTCGAAAATCATCAGTCCCGAGATTTACTGGATATGTTCGGGCAATGATTTTTCGCTGGACATCAATAACCCGAATCAGCCTAAAATCCTTTGTCTGGCCAATGATCCGCTTCGTGTGGAAATGTACGGGGCAGTCCTTTCGCTTTACATTACCCGGATGCTGAAAGTCATCAACAAGAAGGGACAACAACCTTCATCGCTGATCTTTGACGAATTGCCGACGATTTACTTCCGTGGATTGGATACCTTGATTGCCACAGCCAGAAGTAATCGCATTTCAACCTTATTAGGCGTACAGACCATCGATCAATTGATCCGTGATTACGGAAAAGAACAGGCCAATGCCATTACCAGTAACATTGGCAATATCTTTTGCGGTCAGGCAGCAGGCGAGACGGCAAAGTTTATCCAGAACCGGATGGGCAAAATACTTCAGGAACGGCAATCGCTCAACATCAACCGAAATGTACAATCGGCAACATTCTCCACACAACTGGATTTTCTGGTGCCGGAAGGCAAGATTGCCACACTGCCGCAAGGCTACATGGTTGGGCAGGTGGCAGACAACTTTGGCGAAGCTATTGCTCAGAAGAACTTCAACTGCCTGGTGCATGTCGATGTGAAAGCGCAACAGTGGGAGGAAGGTCGTTACAAGCCAATCCCGGATTTCTATAAGTTTGATAATATCCCGGAAGTACTGGAAAGAAACCGGACCCGGATACAGAATGATATTCGCAGAATAGCCAACCAGAGACCGGACCCGGATCAAAAGGAGAAGCCCGGTTCAAATACACAACAGCATGAAAGTCCGAATAAAAACCCGAACAATACTCTGTCCAGGAATCTGAAACCGAACCAAAAGCTTAACCAAGATTCAGATCAAAAAACAACACACAAATCAAATTCAAAAAAGTAATCGTACCATGATTGAAAACACCACTTACTTTAAATGCAGACCATCCCAACTGATGAACCTGCAGACCTTTTTACTGACTATTCTTTCGATACCGATTTTGATCCTTTTGAAGATCATGCTGGAAGAACAACAGGTAAGCTCGATTTCGCCTGAAAAGCTAGCCATTCATGTTGACCGGCTTCCAATCTACCTTTCAATATATGTTATGATCAATCTTTTCTGGCAAATCCTAAAGGTCTGGTGCATCCGCTATGAAATCGATCCTGAAAAGCTAAAGTACTCATCAGGAATCATACTCCGCAAGCATGAGTTTGTCGAAAACTACAGAATTAAGGACTTCCTGATAGAAAAGCCATTGATCTACCGAATATTCGATCTTGGTAACCTGACGATTTATACCTCAGATAAAACCACGCCAATCCTGCATTTAAACGCTATTTCAAAACCGGAAGAAAAGTATCAAATCCTTCGGGGCTTGGTGGAACTCAGCAGAAAGGAAAAACATGTTTATGAGATCGATTAGTAGTGTAACCCTATTTTCAGTAATGCAAATCAAAGATAACAGCCATTAGTATTATCAATTTAAATTTTAAAAGCTATGGAACAACAACAAAGTACACGAATGTCAATGGATCAAATTCCGTTTGACAAGCTTGAAAAAGTAGGCATTAAAGCCGATCTGATCAAACAGATGGAAAAACAGGAAATGACCGATTTTCTGAACGGTTTCCGTTCGGATAAACTCTACACCGTTAATGCCCGAATCGGAAATGAAGATTACAAAATCCCGGCTAAAATCCGCTTGCAAAGCAAGGAAGACGGATCAGTTGACATCAGAATCCACCCAATCCAACGGCTAAATGTACCGGATGAATACATGGGGCACAAGTTCAGCAAGGAAGAAAAAGGAGCATTACTCAACGACAGGAATCTGGGTAAAACAGTGGAACTGACAGGACGGGATGGAAAGAAAGATAACTACTACCTGAGTATCGATTCCAAGACCAACGAACTGATCCCGCTTCGAACCAAAATGATCCAGGTGCCGGAAAAGATAAAGGGAGTGACTCTTTCATCGGAACAAAAAGAAAAGTTGGCATCAGGACAGAAGGTGACCGTTGACGGGATGATGGGCAAGAATGAAAAGAAGTTCTCAGCCACGCTTCAGGTGGATGCTGCCGGACGGAATATCAGTTTTTCGCAGTTTAAGCAGGAAAAATCCGAAGATTTAAAAACCGATGCCAAACAATCTGAAAAGCAAGGGGCCAGGCAAAAGGTCCACTAAGTAAATAACAGGTCTCGTTTTCAAAACCGGAAGGGGAAATTCTGAAGAGCAGGTTTCCCTTTCTTTTTGGTAAAAGTTGAAGAATGGCGATGAAAGTTCAGGGAGAAAAGCGAAAAGTCAGGGTGAAAATCTTATTCAAAGTGGGGAATGCAAGATGTGTATTTGTATGCACAAATACCTTTCATCTTGCCCAAAGGGACAACAGGCCATTCCCCAACTTTTGGAAGTTGATTCCCCACTTTGAACCAATTTTAACAGGAACAAAAGAGGCCATTGGAACCATAGAAACAATAGAGAACACAGCAACAAGAAAACAGAAAACTATCCGTGCGTCCAAAATTATCCGATACCGATAAAAGAACGGTTAAGCTTATTATCCGGCTTACCAAAACTGAAAAGCTCAGGTTACAAAACCTGACTAAACAGGGAAAGTATGCCTGCATGAGTGATTATATGCGGAACAAGATATTTGATCAGTCAAAACGCAAAGTGATCTCGTTGGATGACCAGGCCAAAGAACAACTCAAAAGCCTGGATTACGAGCTGAATAAAATTGGGGTGAATCTTAACCAGCTTTCCAAACGAATGAATTCCTTTTCCTGTTATAATCTTGGCGACAAAGACCGGCAGCTTTTAAAACAGGCTTTCGAAATGATGCGAAACTGCCTGATCATCCTTCAAAAATTCTTGCATTGAGTTTCTTTCATATAATCCTCAAAGCCATAAAAGAATGGTTATAAAAATCCATCAGGCTTGCAGCACAAAAAATGCTTTGTTTTATAACGAGCGAAAGGTTGAACGACATTTTGCAACTTTTTACCAAAACCGAAACACGCCGGAGATCAATCCTTTTCTGGGAGATAAGAACGCTCGCTATGGGATATTCAAAGAAATTGAAGATCGTAATACACGAATTCGAAAGCCTGGCCTACATATATCTGTTAATCCGACTGTCGGTGATTTGGTCCGGATGGGTGATGCCGGTATCCGGACTGAGATCGGTAATCTGATGAAACATCTGGGCTATGGGAACCAGCCTTACCTGGTGTATAAACATGCTGATCTGGAGCGGGTGCATTTTCATATCGTATCTACCCGTATCAATTGTGATACCGGCAAGAAGATCACTGACAGTTACGAAAAGGAAAAGACGCAGCGATTTATCAAAGAGCTGGAGCAGAAATACCAGTTTACCAAAGATGAACCACAAGAAAAACTCAATTACCGGTTTTCGGGTTCCAGTAAGAATTTAAAGCAAAATCTGGAAAGCTTATTTCGCCAACTTAACCGGATGGAGTTTGTCTCCTCCAAGGAAATGTATGATCAGGCGCTGAAGCTTTTCAATGTGGAAATTAGACTAGCTGGCCACGGATACTCCGTTTTTGTGACGGATGGGAACGGAAGTCCGGTTAGGCATCCGGTAAGAATGGGGGATTTTGAGGAGAAACCGAAGTTTTATTTCTATGAACAGCAAAATTTAGATCAATGTCAAAACCAGCATCTCAATTTGGATCAAACAATTATAAGCACTGGAGTTTTGAAATCTATACTTTTGAAAGGATTGATGCAGCAAACAAAAACTCGTGGTGATGATAGAACAAGTTTCCGAAATAAAAGGTATAAATTAATATCTCAAAAAAACAGAGCGAAAAGAAAGTTTTAGGAGCGATGAGGGTAGCCCTAATCAGCTAAACAACTAACCGAACGTTTCAAATCCAGCTTGGTACGACTGGGAGGCTGATGCTGCCGGAATAATAACCCTAACCGGAACTGTTTCAATTCCAGTTTGGTACGATTGGGAGAATATTGCATTCTTTCCATGCAACTTGACAAAGGGTGGTTTCAATTCCAGATTGGTGCGATTGGGAGTAAAAGCCGGACAAAGGTTAGGATATCAAGATTTGAGTTTCAATTCCAGATTGGTGCGATTGGTAGTGACAATTTCCTTGCTTTCCGACTTGATTACCGAGTTTCAATTCCAGATTGGTGCGATTGGTAGCGGTAACTGATCAACTGTGAAAAATATCCTGGTGAAGTTTCAATTCCAGATTGGTGCGATTGGTAGTTTGGAAAGACTATTGTAACGGCAAAAGATGATTCCGTTTCAATTCCAGATTGGTGCGATTGGTAGCGGTAACTGATCAACTGTGAAAAATATCCTGGTGAAGTTTCAATTCCAGATTGGTGCGATTGGTAGTTTGGAAAGACTATTGTAACGGCAAAAGATGATTCCGTTTCAATTCCAGATTGGTGCGATTGGTAGGGAACAACCATTTTCTGCAAAAGATTTGGCCAATGCGTTTCAATTCCAGATTGGTGCGATTGGTAGTAGGTGTGAAACGGTGAATAGAAGTATCGGTAAGTGGTTTCAATTCCAGATTGGTGCGATTGGGAGGCGCTAAGCGATGCGAGAGGATTAGCTAACACAGGAGTTTCAATTCCAGTTTGGTGCGATTGGGAGCCGTCAGCATTTCTTATTCGATGAAAACGTCGGTCGTTTCAATTCCAGTTTGGTGCGATTGGGAGTGAAAAGCCAGGTTAAAACCCCTTGACTTTTCCGGGGTTTCAATTCCAGTTTGGTACGATTGGGAGATTAATGGGCAGTAAATATAGTTGCTACATGTTTATGTTTCAATTCCAGTTTGGTACGATTGGGAGAACAACCAACCCCGATTTTGTAGCAAGCTGGGCTGAGTTTCAATTCCAGTTTGGTACGATTGGGAGATTAAAGCCTAAAAATAACTTACGTTACCCTCAATGTTTCAATTCCAGATTGGTGCGATTGGTAGTTTAAGCCTGAAGACCCTGAAACATTGATTGAGGAGTTTCAATTCCAGATTGGTGCGATTGGTAGCCCCCGGCTCCACTAACACGAAACTCTCACGTCGGTTTCAATTCCAGATTGGTGCGATTGGTAGACCTGTAATTTGCCGGTTATCCTTCCGGTTTGCAGTTTCAATTCCAGATTGGTGCGATTGGTAGCCGTTAACCTCGAACAAACTGCCGATCCGTATTCGTTTCAATTCCAGATTGGTGCGATTGGTAGCGAAAATACGGACACGTAACGCTTATAGAGCCCTAGTTTCAATTCCAGATTGGTGCGATTGGTAGTCCTCCATCTTCAGCAAAATCAATGTTAAAATTTATGTTTCAATTCCAGATTGGTGCGATTGGTAGACCTGTAATTTGCCGGTTATCCTTCCGGTTTGCAGTTTCAATTCCAGATTGGTGCGATTGGTAGCCACGCTGTTACCCCGTTGCCCACTTTTCGCTTTCGTTTCAATTCCAGATTGGTGCGATTGGTAGAGTTAGCGATACCTATGTATCAAAGAGTTCAGCTTTGTTTCAATTCCAGATTGGTGCGATTGGTAGAAAAAAGCAGGTTCAAACTGAAAACCGTAAAGCAGTTTCAATTCCAGATTGGTGTGATTGGTAGTATTCCAAAAACTAGCAATTTTAGCCAACTCAACAATGTTTCAATTCCAGATTGGTGCGATTGGTAGTATTGCCTTACCAAAAGGTACAATAAAGAAAATAATGTTTCAATTCCAGATTGGTGCGATTGGTAGCAAGCCAGTTTTACTTCGAATGAAATACATACGATAGTTTCAATTCCAGATTGGTGCGATTGGTAGCAGCGCTCGACGAAACAAAAAAGATATGGTTCGAGTTTCAATTCCAGATTGGTGCGATTGGTAGTGTGGTAACAGTGACTTTAGGCGTTGTAATTGCAAAGTTTCAATTCCAGATTGGTGCGATTGGTAGGACCATTCCGAAAGACGATCCTGCCAAGTTCGATCGTTTCAATTCCAGATTGGTGCGATTGGTAGTTTGAAATATCGCAGGTGATAATGTCGCGGGTAATCGGGTTTCAATTCCAGATTGGTGCGATTGGTAGATTTCAGACTCATCATTTGGTGTTTGATCATCCCTTGTTTCAATTCCAGATTGGTGCGATTGGTAGAAAGATTATTGCTTTGCCGTCAGGACCATTGATCATGGTTTCAATTCCAGATTGGTGCGATTGGTAGGAAGCATCCTTTTCTTATCGATTTCATGCTTTTTAGTTTCAATTCCAGATTGGTGCGATTGGTAGGCCAACGCAATAAACTACGGTTGAAACTTGTTTTTTCAGTTTCAATTCCAGATTGGTGCGATTGGTAGCATGAATGTTGAAAAACATCAACACCTTTTTTTCGTTTCAATTCCAGATTGGTGCGATTGGTAGTGGTCTTTTAATGGCCGATAATACAGCTTATCAAGGTGTTTCAATTCCAGTTTGGTACGATTGGGAGATTCGTTGCTCAGGAGAAAGCGATGCGCTGAATGGTTTCAATTCCAGTTTGGTACGATTGGGAGTCTATTTGTCGATCGCATTTCAGAGACAACTATCAAGTTTCAATTCCAGTTTGGTACGATTGGGAGAATATCCGCTCGAAAGTGGTCAACACCTTGAAGCCGTGTTTCAATTCCAGTTTGGTACGATTGGGAGTTAGACAATGGATTGACACTAAAGTACCTTACATGTTTCAATTCCAGTTTGGTACGATTGGGAGAATAGTAAACTATCATGAAGATTACCTTTTTATAATGTTTCAATTCCAGTTTGGTACGATTGGGAGTTTTGAAACCTGTTTTTCGACAGATGCAAACTATGTTTCAATTCCAGTTTGGTACGATTGGGAGTTTGGAGCTACAAGTAAAATTGCAACTTCAGGAAATATGTTTCAATTCCAGTTTGGTACGATTGGGAGCATTCGTTTACGGTCTTCCAGATTGGCCTGCACCATGTTTCAATTCCAGTTTGGTACGATTGGGAGGCTCATCTCAAACCATGCCTCAAACACACCTACAAAGTTTCAATTCCAGTTTGGTACGATTGGGAGAGGCTGATTGCATGTCGAAGGTTAGCGATCCAATGTTTCAATTCCAGTTTGGTACGATTGGGAGAACATGAAAACTGTAATTACATTTTTATTGTTGTGTTTCAATTCCAGTTTGGTACGATTGGGAGAACTATGCCAGACCCGGAAACATATTGTCCAACTCAGTTTCAATTCCAGTTTGGTACGATTGGGAGGGTTTGAAATATGTTGTAGGCTACTTTCCAAACTAGTTTCAATTCCAGTTTGGTACGATTGGGAGAAGAGCGCTGAAACTCATCAAAAAGTACAATTACAAGTTTCAATTCCAGTTTGGTACGATTGGGAGGCTTCCGAGCATTGTTTCAAACGCAATTCCCAACTGCGTTTCAATTCCAGTTTGGTACGATTGGGAGAATGCAATTCTCAAGCTTCCAATGTGGTAAAACAACTGTTTCAATTCCAGTTTGGTACGATTGGGAGCGTTTAGTCGGAAGTCTCTTTTGGTTCTTTTCTCGTTTCAATTCCAGTTTGGTACGATTGGGAGCATCGAGACTGTTTTCCTGAAGCTTTCCGTCAGTTTTTAGTTTCAATTCCAGTTTGGTACGATTGGGAGCCTGAAACAGCTCCGAATCAAAACTTTTTTGCTTCTTTCGTTTCAATTCCAGTTTGGTACGATTGGGAGCACCGTTCCCGGTGGAGTAATGCTCAAACCAGCAGAAGTTTCAATTCCAGTTTGGTACGATTGGGAGGTAATCTCGTCAGCGGCCACCTTCCATGTTTTATTCGTTTCAATTCCAGTTTGGTACGATTGGGAGCAATATCAGGCAGGTTGTACACGTTTTCAACACATGTTTCAATTCCAGTTTGGTACGATTGGGAGATGCGCGGGCTTCGACAAACATAGCATCAGGTATTTTGTTTCAATTCCAGTTTGGTACGATTGGGAGTGTAAATCATATCGTTTATTTTAGAATTACTGTTGCTTGTTTCAATTCCAGTTTGGTACGATTGGGAGTGTTTCGTGATCGATAGGCAGCGATTGCTCTCCAGTTTCAATTCCAGTTTGGTACGATTGGGAGCTAATTCTTTCAGGCTTGTTGAAAACAAATATTTATGTTTCAATTCCAGTTTGGTACGATTGGGAGGTTAAAACCATTCGCTCGCTTATGGCAGGCCTCAATAGTTTCAATTCCAGTTTGGTACGATTGGGAGTGGTTCATTAATCCCAGAAGTTACATCAAATGCTGCGGTTTCAATTCCAGTTTGGTACGATTGGGAGCAACAACCAGGCTGTTAATGCAGCCGAGTTGCAATTGTTTCAATTCCAGTTTGGTACGATTGGGAGAATTTTCCGGGTTCGTGTTGGCGCAAACGGAACAAGTTTCAATTCCAGTTTGGTACGATTGGGAGTCACCGCTCTAAAACAAAAACCCCGGCTTCAATTTGGTTTCAATTCCAGTTTGGTACGATTGGGAGAATTACAGAAACTAACCCAACACTTTTTTAACTAGTTTCAATTCCAGTTTGGTACGATTGGGAGTTTAAGCAGGGAAGTAAATTCTTCACGGGTTCCGTGTTTCAATTCCAGTTTGGTACGATTGGGAGCATGAATAAACCCTTCTTTAAGATCAATTTGAATGTCGTTTCAATTCCAGTTTGGTACGATTGGGAGAATTACCAAAGCTAAACTTCTTTTCATGTATATCATGTTTCAATTCCAGTTTGGTACGATTGGGAGTTAATATCGAAAAGAAGTGAAATGAATTATTGCCATGTTTCAATTCCAGTTTGGTACGATTGGGAGGGAATGGATTCAAATTGACGAAGCTTATCATACACTTCGTTTCAATTCCAGTTTGGTACGATTGGGAGTTTAAATATGATTTATTTTCAAGTTATTGGATTAAACTGTTTCAATTCCAGTTTGGTACGATTGGGAGTTTCATTCGAACCACCAAGTCAGAAACCCCGTTGCAGTTTCAATTCCAGTTTGGTACGATTGGGAGAAAAACGTAAACGAGCCTTACATTACCCGTGTAATTCGTTTCAATTCCAGTTTGGTACGATTGGGAGCGTATATAAATCCTTGCTGTTCCGGCGCGAATGCTGTTTCAATTCCAGTTTGGTACGATTGGGAGCCCGGCTGGCCTGAGATTTGGAAATGCCTTCCAGTGTTTCAATTCCAGTTTGGTACGATTGGGAGCAAGTAAGGAATGGACTTCAAAAGCTTTTTTTGCTTGTTTCAATTCCAGTTTGGTACGATTGGGAGAAAGCTATAGGAGAGCGCCAGCGAAAACTGAGCAGTTTCAATTCCAGTTTGGTACGATTGGGAGTGTCATCAACCATCGACATCGCCGCAATTTCAGTATTTGTTTCAATTCCAGTTTGGTACGATTGGGAGTTGCATACCTTCTTTATCGTCGTAACCATACCATCGTTTCAATTCCAGTTTGGTACGATTGGGAGTCAATGAACAATTCATCATACCGATACATTGAACATGTTTCAATTCCAGTTTGGTACGATTGGGAGATGGATTCGAGCCCATTCTTACCCGTTCTGGTCTGTTTCAATTCCAGTTTGGTACGATTGGGAGGCGTTTGGTAGTTAAAAGACCAACAACCGTTATCTGGTTTCAATTCCAGTTTGGTACGATTGGGAGCTTCAGAGGTTACAAGCTTCCCGCTGGCGATTTTGGTTTCAATTCCAGTTTGGTACGATTGGGAGATTGTTTCTTATAATACTGTTCCAATAGATACTGTTGTTTCAATTCCAGTTTGGTACGATTGGGAGGATCATTTTTAGTACAAAAAAGTCAATTCTGCGCAGTTTCAATTCCAGTTTGGTACGATTGGGAGCATGTTACCGAATTGGACTTTACCAATTTTATTGTGTTTCAATTCCAGTTTGGTACGATTGGGAGCTTTAACTCAGATGTTCGTTAACTATTCGTTCTCGAGTTTCAATTCCAGTTTGGTACGATTGGGAGCAAAAACTTGGTGACAACAAATTAAAATTAATTGTGTTTCAATTCCAGTTTGGTACGATTGGGAGTCGCCATTATTCAAAGTTCTTGGCCTTGATGATCTTAAGTTTCAATTCCAGTTTGGTACGATTGGGAGCCGGTAAATCCAATGAAAATTGGTATTCCTGAACATGTTTCAATTCCAGTTTGGTACGATTGGGAGTTTGAACGGCCATGCAGATCGCTTCGTGTTGCCAGTTTCAATTCCAGTTTGGTACGATTGGGAGGACACGCCTATTTTCAGCAAAGGGAAAGAACTGTTGTTTCAATTCCAGTTTGGTACGATTGGGAGAAGGGCATATTTAGCCGAATGCCAAGCGAAAGGAGTTTCAATTCCAGTTTGGTACGATTGGGAGTTCTTGAATGGCGTGTTGTATTTCGTGCGAAACAAGTTTCAATTCCAGTTTGGTACGATTGGGAGTAAACATTCTAACTTTCAAAAAGAACACAAATCATTTGTTTCAATTCCAGTTTGGTACGATTGGGAGTCGAACAAACTTTGAAATAACATTATAAGTAAGAGGGTTTCAATTCCAGTTTGGTACGATTGGGAGCATTGCAGTATGAGCATATTTCTTTTCAAGAATCTTGTTTCAATTCCAGTTTGGTACGATTGGGAGCTATTTATTATTTTTGCTTTGTGGATATAATGGAATGTTTCAATTCCAGTTTGGTACGATTGGGAGTGAATTAATAGAAGTGCCAGAAACTTTTGGGTTCATGTTTCAATTCCAGTTTGGTACGATTGGGAGACTTACTTCTTTACCGAAAGGACGCATTGGTTTAGTTTCAATTCCAGTTTGGTACGATTGGGAGTTTGTGTGGATAAAAGGACTCGAACCTTTAACTGGTTTCAATTCCAGTTTGGTACGATTGGGAGAATTTCTGAAAGACAATGATCAGGATTCACCGTCAAGTTTCAATTCCAGTTTGGTACGATTGGGAGTTAGCGCGGTTGTCCATAAAGGCAAGAACCTGGTGAGTTTCAATTCCAGTTTGGTACGATTGGGAGCTCTGAACTGATCTTATCCAAAGTTTTAACAAGGTTGTTTCAATTCCAGTTTGGTACGATTGGGAGTCCTTCTAACGTTCCGTTTAAAGCAGCTACTATTGTTTCAATTCCAGTTTGGTACGATTGGGAGTCTTTCAAGAAATTTGGGATTCTGAATTAAATTCCGTTTCAATTCCAGTTTGGTACGATTGGGAGTCGAAGAATACGGCTTACACAAGTAGTCAAAATATGTTTCAATTCCAGTTTGGTACGATTGGGAGAATCTGCCTTTATAACCTGCCACACCTGCAAATAAGTTTCAATTCCAGTTTGGTACGATTGGGAGAAAGGCATGAAGAGTTATTTTTTATTCTGAACTTTGTTTCAATTCCAGTTTGGTACGATTGGGAGGGCAATCTGATATTTTATTTTGTTCACGTATTTTGTTTCAATTCCAGTTTGGTACGATTGGGAGCAAAACGGCTCCTTCACCAATTGTAAAAAATCAAATTTGTTTCAATTCCAGTTTGGTACGATTGGGAGTTTTTTTGTTGTAACCATGTTATTCGTCAATCGAGTTTCAATTCCAGTTTGGTACGATTGGGAGTGGCAAGTTCCATCTGATTGGGATGGCGATTTAATTGTTTCAATTCCAGTTTGGTACGATTGGGAGCCTTGTCGCCTTCAGTGTAGATTTTGATCTTAGATTTGTTTCAATTCCAGTTTGGTACGATTGGGAGCCGTTCGACGACTCAAAAAAATAAGCTAATTCTCAACGAATTAACTTTTGTAAAAATAGTGTTTTTATCTTAAAATGTTGTCGAACTCCCAAAGTGCATTTTCTTCAGGAGTTCGACAATATATAGTAAATCCCTTATTTCCAGTATGTCAAAGAACTGAGTTCAATATTTTGAGTCGATTTTTTCAGAATAATACGCTGCTTATTCTGTCATCGACAACTGCGAATGATTACAAAAAAGTGTCCAGATCCTGCCGTTCATGCCCTACAATCTCCTTGTCAAGCCACTTTTCCTGGCGGGTTTTGAAAATAATCAGGCTATCGGTTTCTTCATCCATAATCAGCATAGCTTTATGCTTTAGTTCAAGCAATTTTACATCAGTAATCTCACCCTCAAATACCGAATTCTGAATCCAATTTAAATAGCGCCGAAACAATTTGAGCATTTTGCCCACGCGCTTTTCGCCAACATCATACATGGCTATGATATACATTACCACCACATTTTAAAGGGTTTATATTCTTCAATCTCAAGCAAGTGTTTTTGAAGTTTGTAGCATTCCAATTTGATCAGGTGCTTGTAACTAACCGACCGGTTCAAGGTTCTATGGGCGATGGTTTCTTCCAGCCGATCTTCAAAAGCCTGAACGTAAGTCTTCTTGCCGTTGGGTTTCAGGATCACCCGGTTCAGGTTTTCTTCGAAATGCGACGACTGGATCATTCGTTTATTGGTTACCTTGAAAATGACCCGATCTACCAACAGCGGCTTAAATACTTCAGCCAAATCGAGCGAGAGCGAAAAGCGACGTTCTCCCGGTTCGTGCAAAAAACTTATAGTCGGGTTGAGTTGGGTCTGATGGATTGCCCGCAAACACTGGCTGTAGCACATCATGTTGCCGAACGAAACCAGCGCATTCACCTCGTTCTTCGGAGGTTGATAGCTTCGTCCACCCATGCTGAAATCGTTGATGATCAACTCAAAAGCTTCGTAATAGTTCTTGCGGATGTTTCCTTCAATGCCCATCAACTCGTCGATTGCCGACGTTTCAGGAATTTTAGCTGCCAGACTTTCTATTATCTCAATGATTGGTTCCAGATCTTTGCCGCGGCTGTTGTAGTATTTCAGGTTTTTCACCATGTTGTAACTGGCCCCGTCCAATATGCGTTGGGCGAGGTCAATCCGTTTTTTTTTGTTCTGCTGAAATTTAACCTGGGCAATCAGCATTTTTCCTGAAATCAGTGCATCGCGCGGCATGAACGAGCCCGTGTAATTTTCGTAGTAGTCGAAGAAATGAATCGGAATTTGCTCCTGACCGAGAAAATTGTACAAAGCCGAATTTGCATCGAGCGCACCGAAGCAATACAATTCGCCCACATTCTCGACGGGCAAATAGCGCGGTTTTTCCTCACGGCCATCTTCGTCGAATGGTGTAAACTTCAGCGTATTGTCTTTGCGCTGCAAACGCCCGGGATTGAACAGGTAATAGGTTTTCTTCATTGGTTTTCCTCCCCGCTCCAGCAAAAATCGAAGTAACTACAGTTTTTGCATCGCGATTTTTGTATCCGTTCAGGGCAATGCTCCTGATGGATGATTTTCTCAATGTTGGCGACCATTTCCTGAATTGCCTCGCGGTCGGGCGTGGAGAGTAGCACTTCATCGGTTTTGTGCAGCTTCGGGTATTCGAGCAACCCGATAGCGCCTTCCACACCGTTTTGTTCGAGCACATACAGGTAATATTTCACCTGCCATTCGTGAGCTTCCTCGTGTTTGTCCGACTTCTTTATTTCGTGAACTACCTTATTCCGCGGGTCGTAATAGTCGATTTTGATGTCATCCAGTTCAATTTCCTGATACTTTTCGGCGCGGCGAGGGTAGGAAGTCTCGTGCAGTAACTTGCCCTCGTAAACCAGGTCCGACGTGGCTTCCATATTGATGCCGTTGGCAAACAGCCACAACTTTCGGTGGCATATCAGGTAGTAATTGAAATGGGTTCCGGTAGTGAGCATGATCTTAAAGATAATTTACAAGCCTGGCAAAAGGTTTTAATCTTTTCCAGGCTTGTATTAGTTTAATAACATCGAAAATGAGTATATGATTTTGATGAATTTATATTCCTAACTGGAATTACAAGGATCCGTTTTTCTCGCTGAGCACTTGCAGAATCAAAATTATCCACGTTTTTAAATAATGCTTTTGACGAAATATCATCGAATTCCTGAAGTATTCCAGGGGTAAAATCAGAAACATCAAATTCTTTTACATTGGGTTCGCCCGGATTGTCCCGGTAGCCAACAAACTGAAAAAAGCAACCTCGTTTCCCAAAATAGTTTATTCGGTGTAGGTATTTTTGCAGGTATTGCTTTGCTTCTTCAGTCTTCACATCGAAAATAATCTCGATATTTTCTGAAAGGTAGATGTATTCACGGAAAGAAGGCTTTCCACGGTATGTTCCGTCTCTCAGTGATTGAATGGTAACAAAGCAATTGTTCACGCAAAAACTACCTAAAACCCGATACTCAATTTTGGCATCTTTGATGAAAGCAAACTCGTTACTTTTCTTATCGTCCTTTAATCTTTCTGGTCCATCAACAGTTATGGCCTGATTAAACAGTGCCATCTTAATGGAATAAGGCGAAGGAATCAGCAAAGATTTTGCTCCCGAATTTGTCGAGTTGCTTTCTTTTAATGAGAATAGATTTGTTGGCTGATATATGACCGAAAACTTCATTTTCAGCTTAGTTTATATGGTTCTTCTGCCATCAAATTTTTAATAATTCCAGACAGTTCGCCAAGTCCGTTGAACTTTACAGCTGTAACGGCCCCAGGTTCTATGTCATTTAGGTTAGACGTAATAGTTTCAATTTCTTCCATATAATCAGGATTGATTGAACTAATTGTCGGAGCAGGAATTAATTTTTCCGAGTAGGTTACAATTCCCTTGAAATCGGTAATGTGAGGTTTCTGGCTACTTGTCATTGCACCACGCGGATTTAAAAATGAACTTAACAGCGATTGAAGGATTGCTTTGTAGCGAGCCTGACGTTTTGCGCCGTCAATGGAGTAATTCCTATCAATATCGTTAAAGCCAATCCGATAGGTATCAATGCTGCTAACAAAAGCATAAGCTCCGTGATTGGCCGGGCGATGAAATATATTCTGGCCTTCGTTGGAACTTTCACCTTTTACTCCAGTAGAGCTATGAACTACTTTAGTGTGAAGATAAGTTTCAGTGTTGTTCTTCTCTGGGATTCCAATTGTCCACCCAAATTCAATTACCGATTTGCGTGGAGTGTTTGAACTATCTTTATTATCACCAACTTTATCGGTAATCAATATCCCATGCGTATCGCAAACAGCACAAGAGTTTATAAGTGCGTCAATTACTACACCCGCCTTTTCATTTTTTTTCTTGCTTTCGGTGATGTAGTTTAATAGCTCAGCAGATGAAATCCGGTTGGGGTTCAAAGCTTTTGAGTATTGACTTAGCTCAATTCCGTTGTCGAGACAATAATTCACTAAATGCCCGGCATGAATGTGTTTAAACATATCGCCGCTAATGCCATTCACTGTATGTTCCTGACCATCTTTGTCAACAATAGTCAATTGACGGGTCATAATTTGGTTTCCTTCGCCCCCTTCATTATTCAAGGAGTGCATGTTCAGTGTCATTTCACCACTAATTGAAATGGATGCAATTTGTTTTGCCATGATATTAAATTTTATTGGTTATTGTTCTTCTGCTGATTCATCTGAGGTTAAAACATCTTCTGCATTTGTTTTTGCTGCTTCTTTTTCAGTTAAGGCAAATCCGTAAGATGCAAGTAAAGCACCAACTACTTTTGATGGATACTTATCGAGAAGTCCATAGAATAGACTTAGTTCATTTTCACGAATATTCGCTCGTAAAACTGTTCCTGTTTTTTCTGCATAACGCGCTGTTTCAGCATTGAAAGTGGCGATAAACTCACCAACAAATTCAGCTAAGTCGGTGGCAGATTTCGATTTGTTTTGCAGTGTTTGTGCTAATCCATAGCGGATTTCGAACTTTCGTTGGTCTTTTGGTGTGTACTGTAAGGTTACTGTACTTTTTCGAATGGCATAAGCCACCTTCTGAAACCCCTCATTGGAGATAATTTCAGAAATTTTAAAATCACTCATAGTTGTATTTTTAAAGAATTTATTTAAAGAAGTTTCTCTGAATGGTATTGCATATTTGTTTTTCGAAAAGCTGGACATTATATGGTCGGAATACCAAAAAACGAATTTAGCCCAGCTTGGGAAATGCGAGCCTGTTAAGAATGTGCGGTAAGCAATCAAGCCTTGGGTTGCATCACCTAATTCTTCAATACCACCAATAATATTGATTTGCTCTTTCAGAAATTCTACCCAATCTTTTGCTTCATCTTCTGTGTTGAACTCAATAAAATCGGGAGTTTGAAGCTCGGCAATATTCACAACTGCTTTGTTCTGACCCAAATCTTTTTGATAGGTTGAATGGAGTCCGGTTAAGATGTTTTTTGCTTTAAAATCTTTGTATTCATCAGTGTTCTCAATGAGTTGTTTGTTGATGATTAAAAGATTCAGAATATCTACCTTCAACGGCGTGTTTCCTTTGATATTCTTTTTAAAAGCTAAAGCTATTTGCTTCTGTTTGTTGTATTCAGCCTTCTTAAAGTCGGCCACAACTACTTTCATATCGTAGCTACTACCAACTTTTACCAATTGGCAAAGCATATTGGTTAAAGCGCCGGATATTTTCATGGTCTCACTGATCCAGTTTAATTTTACTGGACCCGCTGAAGCCCCCGAAGCTTTTCCCTTGTTTTGTCCTTTCCCTGTAGTTGGATTGTATATTTGTAGAGCAGTTACAGAATCGTCAAACGAATCCAAAAGTTTCGTTTTTAATTCAATCGGTCTGTCAGAATAATAATTTAAGATCGCCTTTACAATTTCGGGAAATGCTTCTTTGTTAGAGGAGATATTTCGATAGAGTTTATCAAATCCAACAAAATTATTTGGAGTAATCACCTGACTATATACATCCAGTTCTGGAAATATCTTTTTTTCTTCAGAATAGATGCGTTCAATCTCTTTAAGTCTTTGTTTTAATTGCTCCGACTTTTCTTTACCTGCAAATTCTTTGTATGCTTTCTGAACCAGTTCTTGTCGTTCTTTCTTTAAATCCCGCTGTTTGGGGTAATCAAAGTAGTTCTCTTTGAATGTTTCGTTGATATCCCGAATTACATATTGAAAGAATGGGAAATAAGTCAATCCTTTGATTTGCTCAATTTGTATTTCTGGTTTTGAGGTGATTTCGTAATACAAACCTTTGTCCTCAAACAAAAGCCTTGGCCAATTTAGATTAGCCTGACTTTGTATTTCATTCAGTAAATTGGCTACTCCGAAAGCTTCAATAGTATCAGAGTAGGTTCCGGTGTTCTTCTTAACCTTAAATGTTGAATACATGGTCTTATTGTTTTAGATATTTTTCAAAATCTATTGTTGCTTTCTGATCACAAAGCCTTAAAATCCGAGCAAAGAATAAATATGTTACCCATTCATTTACAATAGATGGTAATGAATCTACTAAATGGCCTCCCCTGGCTTTTTGCTTCAATTTTACATTTATACCTATGGCATTAAGCAGCAAATTAACTTGATCATATTCTGTGTCAGGGATATTAAAATCGGGATAGGTTGTTGTATCAATCCCATGATGTTTTAAAATTGCAGTTGAAATACAATTTGAAAGGTACTCGTAACGATCAACTACTATTATTTCTTCTGCTTTATCTATCAATGCAAAAGCTCCAACACCCGCATGGGGTGGTTTATTTTTTGCTCCGCTTTGTTTTTCAAGTTCTTTGTCAGTGAGTTCGTTGAAATCACTGTGGGCTAAAACTTCTCCTGGTTCATAGTTGCCTTTAAGTATTTGAAGGTCTCTCATTGGCTTTTGCCATGCTGAATTGAGCTTACCGTAGTCGTGCAGGCAAATCATGGCTTTTATGAATTTGTCCCAATCAATTGTTTCCCCCCAATATTCATTTAATTGATTGAAAGCAAACTGCATTTTGCCAACTTTACTGATTTTATTGATTGGATTAAATTCTTTTTCATAACAGCCAATTATTGCTTTGTTATGCTGCCAAAAGGTATCTTTCCGATATTCTATTATTTCCTTTTCTTTTCTCTCATAAGGTTTCAGCGGCGAACAGGTTGTTCCTTCTCCCAATTCGAGGCCAGCCCCGGAAGTATAGTTGAAAATGGATTTATCGACAAAGACGATATCATAGCAACCTTTAATATCATCAACATTTCTTAACGGTTCAAGTTTGTAGCCATCATTGTCAAAGGAAAAACTGTCAATAATATTGTTGTCTTTTAAATCAAGAGCTTTATAGGCGAAATATTCATCACCATCTTCCCGTTCCTCAAAATAGCTTTTCACCCATTTGATGAACGACCATTTGTAAAGTCCGATTGTCTGATATTTATAGGGTATAAAAGTCTTTCTTTTTTCCTGTTTGTAATCAATGATTGCAATCTCAATACTTTGAATATCACGAATGGTTTGCGAATACATGTTCTTTTCGCAGGTTTGCCAAGATTCTTGTATTTTGCGATTGTTGAAGCTGTCTTGTTTGATATTAATGTAATCTGTTAATTCTTTACTGGTTAGAATGTCATCAACCAACTGCTGTGCAATGTTTTTATCAAGTGATGAAACATCTTTCAATTTTTCGAATGTTATTTTGCAAAGCGATGGATCATAAGGCAAGTACTTATTATTGATGGCTTTCTTTTGTTTTACTTCCTCCTCATTGGCAGTTTCAATTTCAAGTTCTTCGCGTTCTTCCAATTCCAGAATGTCGTACACATAAATTTCTCCATATTCGCCTTTCCACCTTGCACAACGCCCGGCTCGTTGCAGAAAGGAATTGACCGGAGAAATTTCGACGTGCATGGTTTCGCACGAAATATCCATTCCAGCTTCAATTACCTGTGTTGAAATCAGTATAGCGCTTTCTTCGTTTTTATTTCCAAAAATCCGTTTTAAATCTCCTTCTTTTTGTTTACGATCTTCATCGAAGAAATGCGAATGGAGACAGATGATGTTCGATTTTTTGAGACCTGACAGGTTTTGAAAATCTGTCAGGTCTGAAGCTACAATCTCGTTGTAAAGTTGCTGAGCCTTTTCAACTCGGTTGCAAATGACAATCGTTTTATTCTGGTGCAGTTTTAATATTGTTTGGACATTTATTGTTTCATCTTTTACAATTACAGTCTTCTTTGCTTCGTGCCCTTCAGGAATTTTTAATGAATTAATTTTTGCGGCATCCTCCTGAAAATCATTAATTGAAACAACTTCAATATTGCACCTTTCTTGAGGATCAAGAGCAATCTTTAAATTTTCAATACAATCGTTGCTTAACGTGGCTGTCATAATACAAAAACGACTTAGGTTGCCAAGTATTCTTAGCATTCCTATAGTGGTGGACATTGATAATTTAGGGTCAAGTAAATGGAATTCGTCAAACACCAGATAACTTCCAATTAATGCACCGGCATTTAGATTTGCTTGTCGTTTGGATAAGGATAGAGGAAAACAGAGAAAATTGCTTAGCGTTTGGTCAATGGTCGAGAATATGATGTCGCTTTCAAAATGCTCGTCGTTTTTATATTCGCCTGTATTGATAGAAGTTAAGCCTTCAAATTGTATTTTCTTTTGTAAAACTTCTGAAACATCGGAGTAAATTGAATTGGCAAGCGTCCGAAGTGGTAAGCTATAAATCATCTTCTGGGGAAAGTCAAATTTTCCGGTTTGCTGTGCATACAGAAATGGCATGATTGATGCCCATGTTTTACCAGCTCCCGTTGGAACTGTAAGAATGACGTTCTTACCACTCAATAGAAGTTCAGCAACTTTCAATTGATATTGATAGGGTGCAAAGCCAGTTATTGATTTGTAAAGTGATTTGATATTAGTGCTTTCCAATAAAGTAGTATTCATTTTATTTTGACTTGTTTTTGAGCAAATTCATACCAAATTGGATTATCGTCGAAAAACAATATTTCCTCTTCTGAATAGCCCTGTATTCTTAAATTTTGTATTTGCCAGGTTGCGTATAAAACAAAATCTTCTCTTTTAAATTCGTGACCATCTTCAGAAACGTAAGCCGTATTCATTGCTTCAAAATCGATTTAAAAGCAAAGTTTAGTGATTCTATTCTAAAAAAGCAAATTTTACATTCCAAATAGAAAAAATAATTAAGTGTAAATAGTAGGATTCAACTTTCCTTTATTTTTAATATTTTTGTAGCATATACTGAGAAATTACGAATCGGACCTAGCAGGAATTGAAAGAAGAGAAAAAACACTTAGGTGTTTCGAATCCATTTCTCAAATATTGAGAGATGGATTTTTTTTCGTTTCCAATCTCATTTTATATTTTCATTTCATTGACAATTTTTCCTATTCTTTCTTTCATATTTCGTTTTATTTAATCGTTTTTGAATCAAGCATTGGCTGCACCCATCCAAATCCCATAGAATTCTTTTCGCCCAATCCGGAACCTTCAATTAAGCGGTGTATTTCTGTAGGGCATGTCAATGTAAAATCGAATACAAATCCCCGAACCTTGCTTTGTTCAGGAGTATAGGGCTTTATGGTGATCAGCTTCGAACGGGGCGAACTTTGCAAACCGAAACGGAAAGGCGAGATTGTTTCGATGGGTACATTCCCTGGGATTGAATTGAATTTGTTCATCAGGTTTTGCCGGACCAAAGCTTCGTATGATTCATTTTCAGGATTCAGGTAGTCGGGATATTTTTTCCCTTTTGGTAATATGCTCACCACCACGGGTGATATTGCGCGATAAGCAACCGTTTCTCCGCCATCGAATGCTGGTAACCGTTCCACGCCGACAACGGTTAAGTCGAGCCCGTTAAAGCGGTCGCCAAGATAAACCTGCTGGTTGTTGAACAGCCCGATGATAAACTTCTCGGCGGTCTCGGCCAAATGAAACGAGATGTTTACCGAAAGCTGATTTTCCAGAATTTCGAACAGCGATTTTTCTTTCCACAGAATTGGTTTTCCAAACGACAGTGGAGAATAGCCAAACAGTTTGAACGACTTGTGCCCGTTTAAATAGCCTTGCGAATGCAGGAAATCGGAAAATTCGGGATCGGCCTGCCCAATCACCTTGTAAATCCAGGCGCTCAGGTAATACTGGTAATCCATCGGAAGCATCCGCTGCTTCCCGGTACGATTGAATGTAATTTTGAATCTCATAGCGATGCGATTTTTTTGTTAATAATTCAGTTATATAGTTTCATAAAACACGTTCATTTTCACTTTCCGGTAAGCATACACTTCCGGGTCAACCTTTAGTATTCGTGCCTTCACTGCAATGCCCTGATCCATCAACCGGGCAATCATCTTATTCTCGGCTCTGGGTAAATAACCCAGTTTCGCATTGTTCTGAAACACCTCGATGGCATAGCAGTCGTGCGGGTTTGTTGGCTCGCGCTTTAACGTTAGCAAATTGTTTTCGCGCAACTGCTGCTCAATTTCAAGTCCCTGGTAATACTGGAATCCAGCCAGGTAAGGCGAGCTCAACCGTATTTCGCGAGCCGGTTTTGGGTAAAAACATCAAGGTACTTCCGGCGAAAAGGCTTTTCAGAAAATCGATTCGGTTCATAGCTAATGACTTTTGTGCCATAAAGCTCTAAATACAAACTTCTGAAATCCTGAAGTCTATTCAGAAAATTTGAATTTTGTCGATCTTCGCTTTCAAATACTCGCAAAAACCATCGTCGCCTGTAACTTGTATGTCATCAATAAGACCCAAAACAAAACGTCCAGGGCCTTCGTATTTTGCCACTTGTATATTTAGCCTAAATAGGTTATTGCCAATTTTCTCGAGGTAGCGCTCCGACAAAGGGTATTCTTCAATGAGCAGATTCCGGGCTTTCAGGTTCATCTTCAGGTCAATCTGCTTGTTCAGGTCGCCGGTATTCCTGAAAACATCGACAGGCTTGGAATGATGAGATCGTTCATTTTCCCATGGAATGAGTGTTTCCTGCACATCCTCAATTCGGCAAATCTTGAACTGGCGGTTTTGCTTCAGCACCGTATCGAAAGCCCAAACCAGGTTGAAATCGTCTTTAAACTCGAAAGGTTCAACCATCCTGTTCTTTACCGTTTGGCTGTTCCCCGATGCGTAATTCACCAGCAGAATCTGTTTGCGTTGTTGCTGTGCTTTTCGCAACGAGCATACGATGTCCGATTTTTCTTTCAGAATATAGTTTTCAATAGCTTTGTCCTGGTTCAGGAATGCGGTTAGTTTTTGCTTTAGCCGTGTGGCGACTGCGTGTTTTTCTTCAATCGCATCAATACTCTTCGAAAGCAAATAGGCTTCTTCCTCCGAAAAATGGAGCACGTTTCGTAAAACCTGAAAATCCTGATCGCAATACTCCAGCCAGTATTTACCGTCTTTTTGTTGCAGGTCGAAGCCGGTTTCTTTAAGCGTATTGCAATAGCTGTAGAAAGCAGTATCACCAATACCCAAAAAGGCAATACATTCATCTTTCGACTTGGGGTAGCTATTCGAAAGAAAAAGGATAAACCGGAGGATTCGATGGGTTTTGGTATCGGTTGACATTTGGCTTCTCTGGAAAACATAAATATACAAAATGAAAAAACAAAAGTCAAGCTTATCATAGTAGTTTCTTCAGTTTTCTTTTGTTTATTTTTAGTAATAAGAGTTGTTTAGCTGAAAAACCGGATGGATTTTTGTTTTGGTTGTAGAAATTGCATTGCTGAACCAGTAATTGATTCATTTGCGAAGAGTGGGTAGAAATTGCTGGTTCCACAAGTCAAAATTTGTGCTTGAAAAATAATCATATCCTACTTTTTCTTTAAAAATATTACGATATTTGTACTGTGAGTACGAATAGTGAGATAAAAATAAAGAATCTTCTGGATTTACATGTCCCCGGAACGATCCTGCTTGCTTCATGGCTTGAGGCAAACGGTTTCTCTCATGACCTGCAGCATCGATACCTAAAAAGTAGTTGGCTCGAATCAATTGGGGTTGGGGCCTTTAAGCGCCCGAATGAAATTGTGACCTGGCAAGGTGCGCTATATTCGCTTCAGAAGCAAGTGACTTCGCCTCTATATATAGGCGGACCGACTGCTTTGTCCTTGGCAGGTTTTTCTCATTATTTGCGTACCAATTCTGAATTGGTGTATTTATTTTCGCCTTTGGGTGTAAAACTTCCCGCTTGGTTTAAAAAATATCCATGGAACGAAACAGTTAAACATGTCAGAACTTCTTTTCTACCTTCCAACGACGGTTTGACCGAGTATGGGGTTAGTCAATTCCTTTTAGTCATTGCATCACCCGAGAGAGCAATTTTAGAATGTCTTTATCTTGTTCCGGAAACCCAGGATATTACGGAAGCTTATCAAATACTTTCGGGAATGGTAAATCTGAGGCCCGTATTATTACAATCTTTGCTGGAAGAATGCAAATCCGTAAAAGTGAAACGCTTATTTTTATTCATGGCGAAGAAGGCCAATCACCAGTGGTTTGAGTTTCTAAATCAGACTGCCATTGATCTTGGAAGTGGAGATCGAAGCATTGTCAGTAATGGCATATATAATTCAGAATATCGCATTACAATTCCGAACGAACTGGCACAACTATGATCGATCCGAAATATAAGGCACAGGTTGATTTGCTGTTGCAAACAATCCCTTACGTCGCCAGGGAACGAATATTCGCATTGAAAGGTGGAACGGCCATCAATCTTTTTGTTCGGGATATGCCCAGACTTTCGGTTGACATTGATCTGACCTATATTCCGATTGATGACCGTGAAACTGCGTTGATAAATATTTCAGATGGTCTGGCACGCATTAAGAACGATTTAGAGCGGTCAATTCCAAGATTAACTGTTACGCCGACTTCGCGAGAAGGGCAGGATGCTAAAATAAACTGTCAGTTGCCCGGAGCACAAATAAAGATCGAAGTAAATACAACAACCAGAGGCATCATTTATCCAACAAGGCTAATGATGGTTAAAGACAGCGTACAACAGGCCTTTGGAAGATTTGCTGCGATACCGGTTGTTTCGATGGCAGAGCTTTATGGTGGAAAGATTTGCGCGGCGCTTGACCGGCAGCATCCCCGCGATCTTTTTGATGTGAAACTTCTTTTGGACAATGAGGGTTTAACAGAAGAGATTAAAGACGGTTTTCTTGTTGCCCTTATTTCTCATATGCGACCTATAAGTGAAGTAATTCGCCCGATTTATATTGATCAACGGCAAGCTTTTGAATCTCAGTTTTCGGGAATGACGAATATTCCGTTTACCTATCAGGACTATGAAAATACGAGAGTTCAGATGGTAGAACAAATCCATGCTAAATTAACAGATGACGACCGATCCTTCCTGCTAAGTTTTAAGGCCGGAACACCAGAATGGAATAGATTTTCGGTTAAAAATGCAAGTGAAATGCCAGCTGTTCAATGGAAATTACGCAATATTGAAAGGTTAATTCAAACCAACACAAAAAAGCATATTCAGATGCTTAAAGCTCTGGAAAAACTGTTTACAGAGATAGTTTCATAATATTCGGTTCCTACTTATCACTTAAATTCTAGTCAAAGTTATTTACGCTTCCCGGAACGGTAAAGGGGCGGTTGCTTCTCCCGATACCTAATGGCAGCCGTCCTACGGATGCGTTCAGTTTTTTGCTTTATCACCAATGTCGTATAAATCTGATTCACTAAATGTAAAAAAGGTTGCAAAAAACTGACATGCACCCCGTTGACCTAATTCGGGACAGCTCAATGTTGGTACGCCAAAAATTTAAGTTTAACGGCGTGCCAGATATGTCCTTAGTTAATCGAAGGATGCCAAAATAAGTCCGAAAGGCATCGGCAAAATCAAATGAAAGATTCAAACGGTTGGGAAATTATTTCCACCTATTCAACCAAAGAAGCTGTTTCAGACGGTTTTCTTGTAAAAGTTGACAGCAAAGCTTCAGAAAAAGCAGGAATTAAATTCCCGGTTTACCTGACCCGTGCGGTTTGGGACAAGTACGTTGAAGTTCCCAAGGGAATGGAGCAACTTCAAGACTTTTCCGGTCGCTTGTGGGACGTGCTGTTCATGTTTGCTTTTCAAGCCCGGAAAGTTTCTTCCAACTTTTTGCAGTATGATTTTATAAGCTACCTGCCTGATGAAGGTAACTGGGAACCAAACGAGAAGTTGGAAACTCCGGAAAATCGCTTTAACCGGCTGGTTACTCTTAAAGCCGTGATTCAGGCACAGGATTTTGACGATCCTTCACCTGCCATTTTCATCATGAAGCCCGATGAAGATTAGCGATTTAATCAAATAGTTTTCAATAAAAATTATAGGAGGAATTAATCATGAGATATAAAGATGATCCCAGACTGATTGCAGTTCATTACCCGAGTTGCTGTACGAAGTGTCAAACACTCTTGCCAAGAGGTGCTGTTGCCTATTATTGGCCGCGAATACGGACTTTGTTGTGTAAGAATTGTGGAGAGCCGGAATACCGCAGTTTCCTTTCTTCAGCGGCCGATGAAGAGGTTTATACAGGAAATGGAAATCCTTATTAGGATGCAAGGGGCTTTCGCCCCTTTTTTGTTCATTACCAGTCATTCTGTTAGGCAAGTAGAATCTGTTATTAGGTGGTGTGTTACACTCAAATTTACGCCAAAGTTATTTACGCTTCCCGGAACGGTAAAGGGGCGGTTGCTTCTCTCGATGCCAAATGGCAACCGTCCTTCGGATGCGTTCAGTTTTTTGCTTTCTCAGCAATGTTGTATAAATCTGATTCACTAAATGTAAAAAAGGTTGCAAAAAACTGACATGCACCCCGTTGACCTAATTCGGGACAGCTCAATGTTGGTACGCCAAAAATTTAAGTTTAACGGCGTGCCAGATAAGTCCTTTGTTTACCGAAGGATGCCAAAACAAGTCCGAAAGGCATCGGCTCTTTCCTATGAATACTTCATTCGACATTTATGAAATGGTTACTAACCTAATTATCGAACGCCTTGAAAAAGGTATCATTCCTTGGCAGATGCCCTGGAAAGCTGAAACAGGTTTACCTCAGAACATGGTTCACCAAAAGGTGTACAAAGGTTTTAACTTCTGGCTGCTGCTCACAGTGGCCGATAAGTTCGGGTCCCCGTTCTTCCTCACTTTTAACCAGGTAAAAGAATTGGGTGGCCATATCCTGAAAGGTGAAAAAGGTTTCCCGGTTGTGTTCTGGAAGATACTCGACAAGGAAAAGGACGGAAATATCGACCATTTCCCGTTTCTTCGGTATTACACCGTTTTCAACCTGAAGCAAACAGAAGGGATTGATGAAAGCAAAATCCCGCCAACAGAAGCTCATGACCATGAGTTTGATCCGATTTGCGAGGCAGAACAGCTAATCGAGTTTTGGTCCGACAGTCCTGAAATCAGGTTGAACCAGTCCCATGCCTTTTATTCACCGTCTGGAGATTATGTAGGAATGCCCAATCCACGTACTTTCTTTCAGGATGAAAAATATTACTCGACGATTTTTCACGAGCTGGTGCATAATGCCGCAACCATGATAAAGCCGCTTAGAATTATTTGAGTATTGATTTTTGTGTTTATCCGATACGTTTGTGCGGCATAATTTTTACTTGTGAATAAAATTGAGGAATCGACAAAGCATTGAAAATGTTTTGATTTTGAGTCACTTTGCTCTTGTAAACCAATAAATAAAGAAGCAAAATGATGGAATCATTAAAAACACAAACAAGAGAAAAACTCCAAGAAGAGTATCGAACCTATCTCAGCCGCCAACGCGGATTAACAGTCAAAACGATCTACAAATACTGCACATTTGTGGATAGGTTTATGGATTTTAAATTCGGAGAAGTTCCTGATGATCTGTCAAAAATCACAGGGCATGACATTGCCAGCTTTTTACAATCTCTAACAGGACATGTACGGCCATCGCCGGATAAAACAATCGTAAGTGGAATGCGTAGTTTTTTCCGGTTTTTATTCCAGAATGAGAAAATTGAGGTCAATCTGGCACTTGGAATTCCAAGTGTCGCCCAGAAATACGCTCACCGCATTCCTTATCATTTGACACCGGACCAGATTGAGGAATTGCTGAAAGCCGTACGAACGTTACCTCCTTCATTATCAAAAAAACGCAACTATGCAATGGTATTGCTTATGGCGCGTCTGGGACTTAGATCACCGGAGGTTATTGGTATGCAACTGGATGACATTGACTGGCGTAATGGCGAAATCCTGATTCGCGGGAAAGGCGGTTATCATGATAAAACACCATTATTGCAAGATGTTGGCGAAGCTATAGCTGACTATATCAGGAATGAACGGAAAGGTACTTCGCGACATTTATTCCTGGGATATCATCCTCCGCACAAGCCTTTTAAGGATGCGCAAGTTTTGAATGGTATTCTTAAACAGGGATTGGGATCGACAAATATTCCCCGGCCTAAACAATATACGGTCAGCCATATTCTCAGGCACAGCCTTGCAACTAATTTGGTACAAAAAGGAGCAGGTCTTGAAGAAATCAGCAACACTTTGCGTCATCGTTCACGCCAGACAACATTATTATACGCACGTCAGGATATTAGTGGGTTACGGACTATTGCACAATCCTGGCCTTTGGAGAAAGGAGGCATGTCATGAACCTTTCACTGGAATTACAACATTATTTGGAAATACGGCGTAATCTGGGATATGACCTGAGAACATCAGAGCGTGTTTTGAAACGATTTATTTCTTTTCTGGAACAGAAAAATGAGACATATATTACAATTGACCTGTTTTTACAGTGGAAACAAATTTTTGGAAAAGCATCCCAATATACATGGGGCAGACGTTTGGGGATAGTGAGGGTGTTTGCCTCCTGGCTACACAGTATAGATCCGTTTCATGAGATTCCACCCCAGGCTTTGATTCCCAGTCATTGTAACCGAAAATCTCCCTATATCTATACTGATGAAGAGATCAGACATATAATTGAAACTGCAAGTCTTCTGTCATCAAAAAATGGTTTGCGACAAATCACTTATCCCTCATTCTTCGGGCTTGTGTCTGTGACAGGATTGCGGATTAGCGAGGCTATCTCATTAAATAGCAGAGATGTGGACCTGCAAAACGGTGTTATCACATTGTACAACGGTAAAAATGGGAAAGACCGAATATTACCTGTTACAGAGAGCACAGAAAAACATTTAAAAGAATACAGCAGAAAACGGGATAGGCTTTTAGGGCATACTCCTGAACCATTTTTTGCTTCTGATAAAGGCACTCGTTTGACCGATTGCGCCGTCCGGTACAACTTTGCTGTTGTTTGCCAAATGATCGGCCTTCGTGCAGAGCAACGTTTCTACAAACATGGCGTTGGCCCACGCATTCACGACCTGCGACATACATTTGCTGCCAAAGTCATGATAAACTGGTACAAGGAAGGCAAAGATGTCGACAAGGAAATGCTTAAACTTGTCAACTATTTAGGGCATAAAAGCATTGCCCATACCTATTGGTATATCGAGGCCGTTCCTGAATTACTGGCATTGGCTTCGCAACGTGTTGAGAATTATATCGGGAAGGAGGTAAAATTATGAATGTCATGACCCTTCCGGCACTTGTCCAAAAATTTTTTACGGACAAACTTTACTCTCAGATGGATGCTAGTTCTCATACAATCGCCAGTTACCGTGATACATTCAGATTACTTTTAAAGTTTGCTGGCGAAAAGACTGAAAAAACACCAACAGCATTGAGTATTGATGATCTTGATGCTGAAATGATTGGCGCATTCCTGGACGATATTGAAAACACTCGAAAAAATAGTGCCAGAAGCAGGAATACAAGGCTTGCGGCCATCCGTTCTTTCTTCCGATTTGTCGCAATCCATGAACCAGGCTGTATGTTTCATTGCCAGAGAATACTGAGTATGCCAGGGAAACGTTATGTCAGACGTAATATTGAGTTTCTAAACATGCAGGAAATGCAGGCTTTATTAAATGCACCGGATTGCTCAACATGGATCGGCCGCCGTGATCATGCTATCCTTATAATCGCTTTGCAAACCGGTCTAAGAGCATCGGAGCTTGTTAATTTACAATGCTGTGACGTTGCATTTGAAACAGGAGCCCATGTTCGCTGTGAAGGCAAAGGGCGCAAACAGCGGGCAACACCACTTCGACGTGAAACTGCTACAGTCATGAAAAACTGGTTAAAGGAACGAAACGGTTCTATCCATGATCCACTTTTCCCAACTATGCGTGGGGATAAAATGAGCAGGGATGCCCTAGAACATTTGGTGAAACGGCATATAAAAACAGCATCTAAATCCTGTCCTTCCCTGGTTGGGAAACGGATTAGCCCGCATGTTCTGCGTCACAGTACCGCAATGGATCTGCTCCATCATGGCATAGACCAGGCTGTGATTGCACTTTGGCTCGGACATGAATCCTTGGAAACCACGCAGATTTATATCCATGCTGATATGGAGCTAAAAGAAAAAGCCCTATCAAAAATGTCCCCTCCCTCCATTAAACATGGCCGCTTTAAACCAGATGATCAGTTACTCAGCTTTCTCGAAAATCTATAAATTATGCCGAATGCCTGCACCGGGAAAATATGGAGACCAATACTCAGCCGATCCGGTGCGGCATTATCATTAGAGCGGCATTATGAATCTTATGCCGATATCGGCATAAGGTGCATTCTACTGGCCATATCAACCGGACCGGCAGACATGAAAAGCTACCCAATCACAAGTTTGGTTCACAGGATTACAGCCAGGAGGAACTGGTTGCCGAAATGGGTGCAGCTTACCTGTGCTACATGACAGGCATCCAGAATGCCACCATCGATAACAGTGCCGCTTATATCAAAAGCTGGATTGGCAAGTTTAAGGAAGACAAGAAGATACTCCTGATGGCATGTTCGATGGCTCAAAAGGCAGCGGACTACATTCTGGAGCATCAATCCTATCCAAATCCCGCAGCCAGTATAGCAATGGTTGACCAATTGGCGGAGGCAGTTTAGCCTCCGCTTTTTTTATCTCTTTCTCATTATCTCAAAAATCAACAGTTAATCATGATTAAAATTCAAAAGATGGAACAGTTAAAAAGTTTTTCCCAGTATATCATGCAAATAGGTTACAAGTATGGGGTTAATTCCGTGTTTGACGATTTTCTGGAAATGGTAATTTGCTCATTGTCATTGGGAGCCAAAGAAGATCGCTACCATGAGATTGTCCGGAACTATGAAAAGCCGGACGCCTATTTGATGGCTGAAGCTTTCGGAGCATTGGTTATGGAAATGGACAACAAAGGAGAAGGTTTGAAAGACGGCTTTGGCGACTTTTATATGGAATACCTCAGTCACGGACATAACGGACAATTCTTTACACCTGAGCCAATATGTGACATGATGGCCAGGATGTTAAACCCGGCAGGTTTTTGCGAACGGGTGGCAGATTGTTGTTGCGGATCAGGACGAATGCTGATGGCAGCGGCAAAAATAAGCCGGAATTCCTTGTTTTTCGGAGCTGACATTGACAGAACCTGTGCAATGATGTGTGTGATCAATCTTTGCCTGAACGGACTTTTGGGCGAAGTTTGCTGGATGGATACGCTGATGAACCACTTTTACGCCGGATGGAGAATTGAACTTCATCCGCAGCATGGAGTTCCATACATCAGGGAGATTGCAGAATCAGAAAGCTACATGGTTTTAAGATTGCCGAAAAAGAAACAGGAGCTTGTTGTCCAGCAAACGCCTGTACTAAAAGTAACTCAGCAGTTGATGTTTGAATTCTAGGGGCTGAAGAAGCCCCTTTTTTATTCGTTTTTCGGTATTTTGAAAGGTAAGACCACTCCATTTAAAATTGCGGGCAAAGCTATTGATCGCTTCATGGAACGGTAAAGGGGAACTCGCTTTTCGTGGCTCGTTTCCTTCGGATGCGTTCAGTTTCATGGATTGCCATTTTCTGGCATGAAACTGACATGCACCCGTTGACCTTATCCGTGACAGCTCAATGATCGGTTACGCCGAAATTTTAACCGGCGTGCCAGATGCCAATATAAATCCGTAAGGCAACGGTAAATAACTATGAATAATGCAGCTAAGAAACTCGATGCTGAAAGTGTAGAACAACCTAAAACTTCTTTGGAAGTTGTAAAGAAAGATGAAAAAGAAGTTACTGAAGTTCCTTCATTGGAAAAACGCATCCAGAAGGTTGAAGATTTGAGCATGCTCATCGAAAAGTGGCGCAAGCTGACCGATACCCGCAGAAATCTTCAGACTTTTTCCTTGGGTACTGATGGTATGGGTGCCACTGTATTCCTTCGGGATGCTTCCGGTAAAGAGTTTAAAACCTCCAATACTCCGGTTGTATCAGCCGTGATGGATGAGATCAAATCCACTTTGGATGATAGGATCAAGGAAGTTGAAGAACTGATTAAGTTCTGAAAAAAAGAGGCAAAACGCCTCTTTTTTTTGTCGTTAATAGATCTATTCCTGTTTTGCAGCAAAAATAGTGCATTTTAGAAATACACACTTTAACTACTCTGCCGGATTTGGTCTTGCTACTTTTTAGTTTCACCAGCCCATTATCAATTGTACAATTCTCATTGTCGCCAAGCAAACCCCGGTATGTATTGGAATACCCATAAGCTTGGAATATAAATACAGAATCTCATTTAATTATCAGTAATTTTTAATAGTTTTCCACCCCAGAATCAACTGATACTTCCCTAAATGTTGAATTAGAATGTTTAACGACCTTATTCAGAATTCGTCCCTGCTTATAGCCTTGTCGGTCCTTTACGGAATATTGACACGTACCTGCAAAGCAGACTCTTTCGGCTGCAAAATAATCGGCGGAATATTGTTTGGAACCATCACTGTTGCAGCGATGAAAATGTCAATTCATTATAATACCGGGGTTATTTACGACGGCAGGTCTATTGTGCTGACATTGTCCGGTTTGTTTGGCGGGGGAATTACCGGAATCATTTCAGCCCTAATCGCAGCAGCATACCGTATCTACCTGGGAGGCGCAGGCGTTTGGGCCGGAACGGCAACTATTTTTACTTCTGTACTGGTCGGATTTGCCTTTCGCCGTTTACACCACAACAAACCTGAGTTATTGAAAATACCCATGCTTTTTGGATTGGGTGTTGTTTCTCATTTGTGCATGCTGGCTTGTCAGTTATTGCTACCCTGGCCTGCCGGGTTACATATTATTGAAGAGATCTGGATTCCTGTAATGCTGGCTTTGCCACTGGGAACACTGCTTATGGGATTATTACTGGCGACCGACAAAAAGCGAATGTTAGCAGAAAAATCTTTGCGCCGATCCGAAGAAAACTTCAGGCGATCAATGGACGAATCTCCGCTTGGTATGCGGATTCTTACCTCTAACGGTCAAACGCTTTACGTCAATAAGGCATTACTAACCATATATGGATTTAGCAGCTTCGAAGAATTCACGCAAACCCGTGTTGATAAACGTTATACGGAAGAAAGCCTGAAATTACATCAGCAAAGAAAGGAGAAGCGGAAAAAGGGAGAATATGTTGACCCTGAATATGAGATAGATATTGTCCGAAACGACGGACAAATCCGCCACATCCAAGTTTTGCGAAAAACCATCAATTGGGATGACACGCCCCAGCTTCTGATCATTTACCAGGATTTTACCGAGCGGAAAAAAGCTGAAGATCTTCTTCTGCTCCTTGGCCGATCAACGGAACAAAGTCCGGTGAGCATAGTAATTACAGACCCTTTGGGAACTATTGAATATGTAAATCCCAAATTTACCGAAACAACTGGGTACAGTGCTGAAGAAGCAATAGGGAAAAAGCCTGGCATTTTAAAATCAGGTGAACATCCCAAAGAATTTTACGATAAACTTTGGAAAAGAATCCGGAGTGGAAAAGAATGGCGAGGAGAATTTCACAACCGGAAGAAAAATGGGGAGTTATATTGGGAGAGCGCTGTTATTTCATCTATTGTTAATAAAACCGGCAATATCACTCATTATATCGAAGCTAAAGAAGATATTACTGAAAAGAAAAAGATCATTGCTGATTTAAAAATGTCCAAGGAGAAAGCCGAAGAAAGTGATCGGCTCAAATCAGCTTTTCTGGCTAATATGAGTCACGAAATCCGTACCCCACTTAATTCAATCCTTGGCTTCTCAAACATGCTTACCGAAGACAGCGAATTGTCCCAGGATGTCAAAGAAGAATATTCTTCCATTATTAACCGGAATGCGGATAACCTGCTCCAGATTATTGATGATATATTGGATATTTCAAAATTGGATACCGGACAGGTAAAGATCATTAAAAAACCAATCGATCTTTTGCAAACGTTGAATGAACTCTATACCCAATTTCAAAGAAAGATTTCAGAAACCGGAAAAGAAAATATTGTGCTGAAATTAAAGATACCCGATTGTCCGATTTCAATCAACACGGATAAGGTTCGGTTTAACCAAATTGTAAGCAATTTATTGAGCAACTCCAGTAAATTTACTCATAATGGAGAAATCGAGTTTGGGGTCATGGAAATTACTGAACAACAAATAACCCTTTTTGTATCAGATACCGGAATAGGTATTGAAAAGGCTGTTCAATCCGCCATTTTTGAACGCTTCAGGCAGGCCAGTGATTCAACTACCAAGCGATATGGGGGGACGGGCCTGGGATTGGCTATTGTAAAGAACCTGGTTGAACTTATGGGAGGAGAGATTTATCTTGAATCAGAGATAGGAAAGGGAACGACCTTTAAATTCTGGCTGCCAATAAAGTAGGATAAAATTCTCTTTGCATTATTCCTGTCATCATTGAAAAATGGATAAAAAATTAATCACTTCATGTATTCTGGAATCAATATGAATGATGGTATTTGTACCTGTAATGTTCGTGTATTAATAGTTGTAACGAATAGACTATTATGTTTTTAATTAAATAATTTTATATTTGTGCAGTGATTGTTTTTGAGATATAAAATACTGATAATTAAATATTTTAAGAGATGACAAAAGCAGATATCATTAACGAGGTAAGTAAAAATACCGGAATTGAGAAAGTGACAGTGCAAAAAACTGTTGAGGCATTTATGGAAACAGTGAAAGGAACTTTAACTGAAGGACGAAATGTTTATTTTCGTGGCTTCGGTAGTTTTATCATAAAAAGAAGAGCCGTGAAAACTGCACGTAATATTTTCAAGAACACTACACTCATTATTCCGGAACACTTTGTTCCTTCATTTAAACCGGCTGAAACATTTGTTGCTCAGGTTAAAGAACACGTAAAATAGGAAGGTTACAAGCAGGACATTCACCTTGCTCCCTCATATACTGGAACAAATAAAATACTGTTCAAAATTTGGTGACTTGATCGAAAAAGAGCAGCAATGTTCGTATATGTGTGTTATTATTAGCAAGTGTTTGCGTATCGTGAAGGTTCCACAAAAGAGACAATTCATTACAGATCAACTAAACTAATAGCAAAGATTCATAAATGTGCTCTAATTAAATTGAATAATCTTGAAGCCGAACATGAGCATCAAATTTTTGATAAAAATTGATTTATCAGTATTATCTTCTTAGATTTTATAATGAAAATGTGTCCAACCCAGTGAATATTCAATGCCTTGCTTGACGTATAATAATTCCATTTCAATATCATATACTTGTCCAAACGAATTATCCCAATGGAAATCAGTTGGAGAACTAGCCCTTCGCTGCTCTTCTACTTTTGCCATTGCATCTTCGAGTTCATCAAACTCTCCAATTTTATCTTGTATTCTAACATTAGGAGCACTGCCAAAATATGCCAGATATCTTTTCATTTTATGAGTTATCAAAAATTATTGGTCAACTGCTAATTTACAAAAAAAGCCATATTAAAACTCATATTTCATCGAAAGCATCTATGCTTGTAATGTTTATTTAGCAATATAATTATTGACCATTTATCTCAAAAGATTAGAAATACTACAAATAAATTTTTGCTGTTTAATACAATTTACCTATATTCGATTTGTAATGAATTGATTATCAGGCGATACTATATCGAAACCTGTTGAAATAAGCTCTTTGTAAGATATTGATAATCAGCTTGGAATAAGGCATCGTTCAAATTCTAGCTGTATTCTGGACGTTATTGAAATCCTTTTTATAAAAACATCGAAGGCATCCAGAAATTTGTAATCTATACTATGTACCGAGATGTCAGGCCTCCTTAGATTGGTACTAATAAAATCAGCCAATCGTTTTCTTGAAGATTTATAATGTTTGTAAGTCTCCATCGAATATCCTTTATTTAGCTTGGCAAGAATGCTATCCAGGTAATAATCAAATACAGCAAGGATTCCTTTTGATTCCTGAATATTTAAAAGTTTTCGCTTGATGGTAGTCACATCAAAATCTTCGTTAGTTGATCGAAGTTGATTAAGCGTATCCTGGATTTCGGTTTTGATCCGATCAAGACGTTCGTTGTCAACTCTGGCGCCAATAACTTTATCTTTTATTCGCTGTCGGGAGGCATCCCAATGATTTGTTGACGAATAAATTCCAGTGGCGAGTTCAATCCGATCACCTTGGTAGGTAATTCTAACACAAACGGATGTTTTACCATCATCGGCTTTTCTACTTTTTCTCAATAAGAAATTAATTACAATTTTCATGGTACGACAATTAACAAAATCAAAAATCTGGTCTCGCAGACGATCTAAAATACCTCAATTTGCACTAAATAAAAAGTGCAAAAATGAGTCAAAAAGAGTCAAATAAAATGTTTTGAATCAATTCGTTGCGTGATTTGCCGCGACCAGAAAAAACAGTTTTGAGTTTGGTCTCGATTTTGTCGCTTTTTCTTTGATATTTAAGGGTATTTGATGAAAATTCCCCTAAAAGAAAAAGCGCTTAAATCATTGAATTTAAGCGCTTTTGATACATTTTTAATACTTCCATCAGAGCACCCAAAAGGAGAAATATCGAACTTTTTGTTTGAAGATTTTGAGGCTGTGTCGAAGTTTATGGACAGAGAATCGCAAAAATGAAAATTCAAATTATGAACTAGTTGTTGTGATTTCAGAAGACACTCCCAGAAATAATGTATGTTAACGGTATAATTTTATTCGGCCACTTTCACCCATATTAATCGCTTTTGGCTTTTGATTAAGAGTTTTCCATCGGAGAGGGCCATTGGAGACCAGTTTTGATTTGTACCCACCATACCGATAATGCGCTCATTTCCGGTTATTCCACTTTCCTTTAATACATTGGCAGAGGCAATTGGCTTAAATCCAGCAGGATCAGGCTCAATCAGGTAAAGTTTGGTTTCTCCATCGGTAGCTAAAATCAGTCCGTCGGCAAAAATCATACTCCCTTTACTAAAAGAAGGTTCTCTTTTTGTTTTCCACATAATTTGCCCGTCTTTATTCATACATACGAGGCCATCGCGACGTTCGTTTGTTGTATATTGAGCATAGTAGTAACCATTGCAATACAATGGTGGTTTTGTGTGATCACCAAATTCAACTGTTTTAAAAAGTTCAGTTACGTTGTATTTATCGCTGCTTTTACTGATTTGAATCATGGCTGCACCGGCCTGATATCCCCCAATAATCAGGAGTTTATTCTCACCGGCATCGTATGCGCTTGATGATGGAATCCAGCAACTCCAGCCAGAATAAGTCCACAACACTTCACCGTTTTTGGGATTAATACCCACCACATTGCTCGGTTCTTTAGCTCCGCCGCCCCAGCCACCGCTGGATGCCGTAATCGTGATTACCTGATCTTCCCCATCGATTTTAGCGATTGAAGGACTGACGTATCCTACATTACCCAATGAAGGGGTTTTCCATATGACTTCTCCGCTGAGTTTATTATAGGCAACCACTTCGGCCTGAGGTGCCTGTGATGCAATAATTAATAAATCGCCATAGATTAAAGGGCATTGCGCAATGGCCCACATCGGGAATTTTCCTCCACCTGCTAAACCACTGAATCCACCTTCGGCTTTACTGGCAGGTTCTCCACCAAAGTCAGTCCAAACATTCTTATTCCAAACTGGCTGGTGAGTAGTAACGTCAAAACAATATAAATCTCCATTTGGACCACAAGAATAGACATATTTATCATCAACCACCGGAACACTCCTTGATCCGGGAAATTCAACACGTCCAGCAGCTTTATAGCCATACTTCCAGATTTCAGCTCCGGTCTTCAAATCAAAGCATCTCATGTAATCACCGTATTCGTCATCCCGGTCAAGCAAATAGGCTTTCCCATCTTTAATAACCGGACCACCAAAACCGATACCAACTTCGGCTGACCAAAACACTTCAGGTCCTTCGGCAGGCCAGGTTCGAAGCAGGTTTTTCTGTGTTGAAGTACTATTTCTTTCGGGCCCGAGAAACTGAGGCCAATCTTGAGCTTTCGCATTAGTTATGCACATAATCGTCACTAATGCTGAAATAAAGTTTAGTCTGATTTTCATTTCGGTTTATTTTTAGGTAACAGTAAAATCTAATCTAGTTGTTTGATTGGCCATATTCTTCATCAGTAACAGGCAGCAACCAAACCACACTTCCTTTGTCGGTATTTGGACTTATTGCTATATGAGTCAGGCTGCTGTTGGGTGCAGCGCCATGCCAGTGCTCGGTATCCGGAGGAATTCTGACCACATCGCCTTTGCGGATGTGCTGTGCCGGTTTGCCTTTCTCCTGATAATAACCTTCTCCGTCGGTAACCAGCAGGATTTGTCCGCCCGGATGTTTATGCCAGTTGGTTCTTGCGCCAGGTTCGAAAGTGACGTTGCCAATGGAGGTGTTGTAAATGCTGTCGTTGTTCACCAGCATTTGAAGCCAGGCCGTTCCTGTAAAATTGTTGTTGGTAATTTTGTCTCCTTTGGAAAATACAAGTTCCGGGTTTTGTTCCATTGCGGTTTCTGGTTGTTTAGTATTACACCCCACAATTAAAACTGTTGTTGTAATTGCGATGATGATGATTTGTATTCGTTCCATGGCTGTTTTATCAGTTTACTTTTTTAAAAATCAATGACATTGTTTCCGTATCCAGGCTTTTCATATCAATCAGCTTTAACGATTTTATCATATTTCTGGTGGCCGTTTTATAGTGCAGAAAATGCGGTGCTTTCAGATGCGCTTCATAGGCAGCGCGGCTGGCATATACCTCAACAAGTCGTATTTGAGTGGGGTTTTCTTTCTGAACCATTGGGAAAATTGCAATTACACCCCGTTCCACGTTTACTGATGCTGCCGCTTCTTCTTTCAGGACGGCCTTATATTCTTCCTGAAATTCAGGAAAGATTTCAATCTCAGCAATGCGCACCATCATATCAGGCTCAATTACCGGGACCGTTGGTTGGGATAATAATTTTCTTAGCACATTGGCCTGTGTTCTGTTGATGTATTTTTCTATCAATCCGGCCAGTTCCAGCAATTCATTTTCGGTGATACCTGTATTTTTACCTACCTTAATATGGGATGTTAATTGAGCCTCCAACCCTGGTATTGCAGCTAATGCGGAAATAGTTACCAGCTCACGCTGGCGATATGTAAGTAAATCATTATCAAACATATCAGCGAAGAGGTGTTCTTTTAAAAAAGTATCAATGCGAGGGGCAAATTCGCCATATCCTTTTGCCGGTCGGGATTGTGGCGTTTTGGTTAGCACTTCCAATGTTTTTCGCCCTTGCTCATATTGATCAGGATGGTCTGCCGAAGGAGACGCTTCTCTACCCAAAACATCTGTAATCCCCTTTGCTTTTCTCTCTTCCAAAACCGCCATAAATGTGTTGATGGCGTTCAGGCTACGCGGAAACCCGCAATAGGCATACAGGTGAACCAAAACTTCTTTGATTTCATTTACGGTTAACCCGGCATCAAGTCCTTGATTCAATGCCGGATTTAATGCTTGCAATTCGCCTTTAGCAGTGAGTGCTGCAATTCGAACAATACTTTGCTGCTTTGTGGTGAGTGCCTGATTGTTGTTCATTTCGTTTTTTGCGTTAAGATGAAAGGATAGAAAAACAGTGGCAATAACTATCACCAAAATTTTTCCAAATGCGTTTTTTTTCAAAAGATTAAATTCCATTGGGTTGCAGTTTGTCGCCCTTGTTTATTGCCTTTTCAATTACATCCAGTCTTGCTTTCCACGGATCGGGTTTACCGACTGGTTTGCCATCCGATTGAACATCGAGTATTTCATTTGTTTTGGGACTATACAAAGGCCATGTTGGCAAATCCTTGCCATTCGGATTGCCAGTCTTGGCGAAGTTTACCCAATATGTGTTCATTATTCTGGCTACTTCTTTGTCCTCGGGTGACGGAGGAGGAGGTGGTGGTCCAAAGCCTCCGGCTCCCACGTTGTCAAATGCAAACGAAATATCGGTTCCATGTCCGGGACCATATTTCATCCGTTCCTTCATGGCTGAAGGCACGTACGAAAAGAGAAAAACGTAAGCCGGATCGCCAACTTCGGCAAAAGACCGTGCTGTAAATCGGGCAGGCTCTGCCCATACTTTGTCGGTGTTAAATCGTGTTTGTACATCGGAAAATTCTTTGTTCCCATCAGGATCGTATGCAGACTTTGCTTCATCCTTCAGCTCACCGAATAATGAAAACAACTCTTCCTTTGAACTGCTGGCATTGACAAAAGGGCCACCTATTTCGGCACTATTGCACCCGATCATAAGTGGAACACGAGCCTGTCGGCCAGCTTTGTATGCGCTCTGCGAAGTTTCCACAACAAGTTTTCCATCTAGTATCGGGCCTGAATAAATACGCGGTCCTCCCTGTCCATCAGTTTCCCCACCAGTCACAATCTGCTCTACCGGCAACGCGCGTAACTTAACCAATGCGGCCGCATCAGTACCTTCTATCCCAAGTTTACGGGCGAAATTCAGGCCAATGGTTTCTGCTGAAACCGGGTAATATGGACTTGCATTTTCTTTGTCGATTGGCCTGCCGGTCAAAACACCATCGCGGCCTCCGCTGGAATGACCAATTGCCTTTTGGAAAAGACCTTTCGCTGCCGGGATGGTCAGGAGTGAATGTATTGAAACACCACCGGCAGAGAAACCGAAAATAGTCACATTTTTAGGATCGCCTCCGAAGGCGGCAATATTCTGCTGGACCCACTTGAGTGCAGCGATCTGGTCCATGAAAGCATAACTGCCTTTGGGTTCTTCCGGATGCTCCTTGCTTAATGCCGGAAATGCGAAATGCCCCAGACGACCCAGACGGTAATTGATACTAACTAGGACAACTCCTTTTTTTGCGAATCCGTCTCCTGATGTGTTACCGTTACCCCCAGTGAAGCCGCCACCATGAATCCATACCATGACTGGCAGCTTTGCTTTAGATTTTGCTCCGGCAGGTCTCCAAATATTCAGGTAAAGGCAATCTTCAGACGAGCCTGCCTGGATGGTTCCCGGAGCGGCGCCCCATCCTGCCTGTGCGCAACTGGCGCCAAACTTACTCGCATCGAACTCTCCCTGCCATGCTTTCGCGGGTTGTGGCGGACGCCAGCGGAATTCTCCAACGGGAGGTGCGGCATACGGAATGCCTTTGAAACTATCGACAGTTCCATCATTTACACCCCGAACAATGCCCGAGGTCGTTTTAACTTTTGGTAATGTATTCACTGAGATTTGCTGTGCATGCAAACTGAAACTAATAATGAGGACTAAAAAACTTAAAATTGTTTTCATGATTTAGTTATTTAGTTTTGTTTAATGTGTTAGATATCAAGCTTTCGTTCTCCCATCCATTTTACAATTGCCGGGTCGCGATGATCAAAAAAGCTGCTGGTTTTCATATCAAGAGTTGTCAGGACTTCCATGTCTTCAGAATTTAGCCTGAAATCGAAAATTTCAAAATTTTCCTTCATTCGTTCTTTCCTGATCGATTTTGGGATGGCAACCACCCCGCGTTGAGTAAGCCAGCGAAGAATTACCTGGGCAATGGTTTTATTGTATTTTTTGCCGATGGAAGCCAGCAAATCGTTTTGAAAGATGTTGTTTTTGCCTTCAGCAAAAGGTCCCCAGGATTCAATCTGGACGTTATTTTCAACCAGAAATTTCTGTGTTTCTGTTTGCTGATTGAAAGGATGTGTTTCAATCTGGTTGACAGCCGGAACAATTTTATTAAAAGCTATCAAATCCATAACCCGGTCGGGATGAAAGTTGCTCACACCAATGGCTTTTACTTTGCCTTCCTGATAAAGCTCTTCCATTGCCCTCCACGAGCCATGTATGTCGCCATAAGGCTGATGAATCAGATACAAATCGAGATAATCGAGTTGCAGCTTTTCCAACGACCGTTCAAATGCCTCTTTAGTTTTTTCATAACCCGTGTGCTGAACCCAAAGTTTCGTGGTAATAAACAAGTCCTCCCTCGACACTCCGCTATTTTTAAGTGCATTACCCACTGCAACTTCGTTCATATACGAAGCGGCGGTATCAATTAACCGATAACCGGTTTCAATTGCATCAAGCACGCCTTTTTCACATTCTTTCAGATCTGGTATCTGAAAAACGCCGTATCCCAGGATCGGCATTTCAACCCCATTATTCAGTTTTACTGTTTTCATCTTATAAATATTTACCAAAGAATTCATTGAGTTTATTCATCGCCTGTGCCACATATTCAGGAACATAATAGGTTTGAATGTGTGTGGCTTCCGGAATCAGGAAAAGCTCCTTATCTTTTGTACCAGTTGCTTTGTTAAATGCTTCATCAGTCATATATTTTGTATCGGCTTTGCTTCCTGCCATCATCAGCAAAGGCTGGTCGATTAATTCAATATGGTCAGTTGCATCCCAAGTGATTAAATCCAATAAGCTACTTGTTGTGTACAAAAAGGTTGAATTTGGATGTTTGTGAGTTCTATAATAATATTCATATCCTTCACGATACAAATCGGTTGTGGTTTCAGCAATTTCTTCGTCTGTAATGCTTGCCACGCCCGAATAGATGATTTTACCGCCTGCATTTTCTTGTGTTCGTGCATCCGAAGCTTGTTTCAATCGCTGCTGAATGGTTGCCAATCCGGAATTCATGAATCCATTGCGCCGAACTAATCCTGAATTAAACATACTCAATGTAGCGACGGCTTTAATCCGCTTATCCGATTGAACTACTTTTAGTGTATAACCACCTCCACCGCATATTCCCAGAGCACCTAAACGGTCGGAATCAACACCTGGATAATGGGAAATATAGTCAGCCATACCGCGAATGTCATCAACGCGGTATTGGGGTTTATCTGTATGTCGAGGTTCACCACCACTTGCTCCCTGGTACGACGCATCGGCCGCAATCGAAATATAACCTGATTCAGCTAACCGTTGAGCGTACAATCCGGAAGTTTGTTCTTTAACGCCACCGTTTGGGTGAGCTACCACAACTGCCGGATATTTCTTCGCAGGGTCGTAATTCACTGGAGTATAAACATTTGCCGAAATATCAATGCCATTCAGTTTATAGCTTACCGGATGAATATTCACCTTGCCTGATACATTTTCGGTAATGGCATCGTGGTAAACCAGCCCAAAAGGATTGGTAATTTTTGTTTGGCCTGAAGAAATGATGCTTGTTGCCATAAAAATTGCTATTAAAAATTGATTTCTTATTTCATTTTTCATTTGTCCAATCCTTTCTCTTTTAACCAGGCCGACATTAAATCAGCTATTTCTACATTATTTAAATCTGAAAACGGGAAATGCGTGTTGCCTTTAATTCCGATCTCAGGAAGGTGAATCACGGTAACATCACCTCCGTGTTTGTTTACGGCATCGCGCCACAACCTGGCCATTTCCAGTCGCGCCCGCCAGCCATCCTGCCCCGGATTATCGATTGGTTTCTCCGGAATATTATCGCCGTAATAAATAATGATCGGGATCTTGGTCAGTTTCATAAAATCATCCATTGGCACACCAACTCCGGCGAGTGAACCGCCAGCCATGGCTATTGGTGCAGGTACTTCTCCTTCAGGAAATACGAACCCGCTTCCGGGCTCATACGAAACGATGGCTTTTACATTCTGATTTTTGATAGCCGAAACCCAGCCCATTCCTCCTGAATGTGAATGTGTAACAAGAATTGCAGGGCCAATTTTGGTGAACAACGCTGAAACAGCATCCGAGTTGACATTGATGTCGATTGGCCCAACATTCGGTACCATCTGTCGGAAGTATTGATTGAGTGATTCCTGATCTTTTGGGAATTGCACTCCTTCGAAATAATTTGGCCAGATTCCAACACGAAAAGTGCCAAACCATCCCTGTTCGTCGGGCGTTGGAGTAATGGAGCCTGCCACAGCACTGCGGCTGGCATTTCCCCTTCTGGGCTGGTCGATCAGATAAACTGGAAATTTTCTACGTAAAAAGATGTTCTGATAGCCTTCGCGTCCGTCAGAAGTAGTTTCCCAGGTCTTGGAAAACTGCCCGATACCATGCCACATGACCAGTGGGTATTTGCGTGCTTTATCCGGAATCTGATAAAAAACGTAAGCATGATCGCCATGGAACGTTTGTCCTTCCGGAGTTTGATTGTAAGGATTGAAGGTGCCGGGGTTGGTAATGACAGTTCCACCAACCGCAAAGCTACCCTGATCGCGAATGATCAGCAGTTTTTCTTTTGATTTGGCAAACGACGATAAACCTGAAAGCGTCAGAATCAAAAAAAGTACTTTTATTAGCGTTGAACTCTTTGTAAAATCTACAAATCCTTTGTCTAATTTTCTATTTTTCATTTCGGTACAATTTTTCATACTACAAATGTAAAACCTAATGATGAAGGCATTGGTATACAGATTACTGCTTCTTCTACCATTTTCACTGATCGGAAGTTTGGAAGCATTGCAGCTAACTTGGAACGATTAAATTTGTTTCAGAAAACAATAACGATATGGAAAAAATATTCAGATTTGATACAGTTGCCGAGTACAATGCCTTGAACAATCACGAAACGCTGCATCCATTGGTTAGTGTCGTCGATTTTTCTAAAGCGAATCCTAGATCGTGGGACGGTCAAAAGACTGTCCGGATTATTTATGGAATGTATTGCATTTTCCTGAAGGATTTTAAAGGCTGTGATATAAAGTATGGCCGTAATTATTACGACTACCAGGAAGGAACACTGGTTTTTGTTGCGCCGGGGCAATTGACGGTTGTTGAAACCGACGGGCAAGTGTATCAGCCGAAAGGATATGCGCTGGTGTTTCATCCCGACCTGATTCGTGGAACTTCACTGGCTAAAAGCATCGACGACTATAACTTTTTCAGCTATAACTCCAACGAAGCCCTGCATTTATCTGATCGCGAAAGGCAAATTGTTCTCGACTGCTTTTCGAAAATAGAATACGAGCTGCAACAAAATATCGACAAGCACAGCAAGAAACTGATTGCTTCAAACATTGAATTATTCCTGAATTACTGCGAGCGGTTCTACGACCGTCAGTTTATTACCAGGGATAACGTGAACAAGGGAATTTTGGAAAAATTCGAGGAACTTTTGAACAGTTATTTTTCATCGGACAAACCGCAGAAAATTGGCTTGCCTTCAGTGGCTTATTTTGCTGAAGAACTTCATTTATCGGCCAATTATTTTGGTGATTTAATTAAACGCGAAACTGGGAAATCGGCCAAGGAATATATTCACAACAAGATTATTGACCTGGCCAAAAACAAGGCATTCAATACCGATAAAACGGTGAATGAAATCGCTTACGAATTGGGTTTCAAATATCCGCAGCACTTTACTCGGCTGTTTAAAACGGTGACTGGGTTAACGCCGAACGAATACCGGTTTCAGAATTAGGCAAATGTTGCTGTTAAAAAATCGACACCTTCGATAGAACCGATTGCCGCTTTGGCGTTCAGCACTTCAATGGCTGTTTGTTTGTCGGGTGTGTTGCCTACAAAAACAACTGAATGACCTTTTTGCAATAAACTATCAACAAGAGGTTTGCTGGTGTGTCCTAACGAACTTGTGACAATTATTTTCATACTTTCTGTATTTTGCTGATGCATACTTATTGTAATTCGGAAATACAGATGTAGCCAAATCTATTGTTGTTGTCGAAAATGCAGAAGATACAAAGAAGCCAAAAAAACTGAGATTGTTTTGTTTTAAGAAAAAACAGAGGTATGAAGACAAATCATACCTCTGAGAAGACAAATTAACCAAGTGCACTCAAGCGGAGAAGTATCGAACTTTGTACTTGATGATTTTGAGGCTGTGATGAAGTTCATGATTGCTGATACGCAAAAAAGAAAGTTCAAATTATGAATTAGATAACACTAAGTCGACTTTATCAACAACCGGATCACAAAGATCAGGACTAAAATCTAGGACATTTATAACCAGTTGGATTCAGTTTGTGAACCTTTCGATGTGTTTGCTAATCGTGACAAGTTTCTCGGGATAAGCAATGGTCAAGGATTTTTAGAAGTCTTATATTCTATAATTTAAGATTTAGAAGCGAAGTTGGGGAGCGATTATTTTCCATTAACCCTGAGACAGTATAGGACGGTTGAGGCGATTTGAAGAATTCCTGCAAAAAAGTAAAAGCGAGAAAATATTCCCGTTGCAGGTTTTGATCAAAGTTGATTAAATCTTTCGATATATCTAAAGAGCACTTCTCTCATGGGTTCAAACACTGCCTTTTGCTACCATAGAATCATAAAGAAGGTATTGAATCAGGCTGCACCTATGAATTATTTGTTTCGGGACCCTTACAGTTCCTTTAAGTTTTCAAGAAATGATGACCTCCAGGATTTTCTGGCACTTCAGGAGGTTGAAAAATTCATAAAAAAGTTTAGTATTCTCGGTAAATTTTTTTCACAAAGAGGTGCAGATGCTCTGCAAAATCCTTCTCAGATAAACAAATATATTTCCCTGTTTAAGTTGAAATGCAATTATTTAGTATTAAATTCGGATGAAGATTTTATTGAGGTCAGACAGAGAATTTTGGCCCTGCATTTTTCAAAGAAATGATCATGCGACTATGAAAAAGGGGAAAGAGATACTCGCGGAGATGGATGTTTTACTCCCTAAATCCAATTTAAAACCAGAAATAACCTATAAAATTCTTTTTGATGATTCAGCTGCATCCATAATTATTATTGATAAAAATGGAGTTTACCTATTTGTCAATTCTAAAGCTGCCACTGCAATGGGAGGCAGCCCTGAAGACATTATCGGAAAGTCAATGTTCGATTTTCTTCCACGAGAAACTGCGGCAAAATATCTGGAAAGAAACCGAAGATTAATAGAAGCAGGTTTAGGCGAAAAGTATGAGGATACCTTTGCGTTGTCAACTGGAACCCGAACTTTTCTGATCACAGACAATGTTTTGAAAGATGAAAATGATCAGGGATTTGCGATTCAGAGCAGCAGTATAGACATCACGGAAAAGAAAAAAGTGGAAGAAGCAATCCATGAAAGGGAAAGGATGTATCGCCTGATAACCCAAAATCTTCCGGGTACGACTTTTCTTCTTTTTGATCGCGATCTCCGTTATCTGCTAGTCGAAGGATATTTGCATCAAGACTTTGGATTTACTACAAATCAGTTAGTTGGGAAGACGCCTTGGGAAGTTCTTCCTCATGATCGGGCTATGCACCTTGCTTCTATTTATAAGAGAGTGTTTGATGACATTCCGCTTGAAAACTATATATCTGAATTTAAGGATCGGATCTTTTCGGTTAATATTGTGCCGGTCAAAAACAGCCAGGGCATTATCGATCACGGATTGGTCATTTCTCAGGATGTGACTGAACGAATACAAGCAGAGCTGAATTTGAAAGAGAATGAATCAAGATTGAGGGAACTTAATGCCACAAAAGACAAATTTTTCTCCATTATAGCCCATGACTTGAAGAGTCCTTTCAACAGCATATTAGGGCTTAGTAGCTTTATTGTCGACCAGATAAAGGACAAGAAGTTTGAAAACATGGAAGAATATGCTACTACGATTAAGGATTCAGCACAGCGAACTCTCAGTTTACTTTCGAATTTGTTGGATTGGGCTCGTAACCAAACCGGAAAAATTGAGTTTAGAACAGAAAAATCGGAAATAGCACAGCTGATTATGCAGGAGGTTGATCTGATGATTGATTCAGCAAAGCAAAAGAATATTGTATTAAATACTGATCTTATTGAGCCAATTTTTGCCCGAGTCGATCAACGTATGATCAAAACAGTCGTTCGAAATCTGATTTCAAATGCAATTAAATATACTGGAATTGGTGGTCAAATAACAATCTCAATTCGAGAATCGAACGATTATATAGAAGTTTCGGTTGCTGATAATGGAATTGGAATGAAAAAGGAAAAGGTTGAGCAACTCTTCCGAATTGATTCAAGCCAATCGACAAAAGGTACACAAAATGAAGAAGGAACAGGATTGGGGCTAATTCTATGCAAGGACTTTGTCGAAAGGCACAGTGGAAAAATATGGGTTGAAAGCGAACCCAACAAAGGAAGTTGTTTCCAATTTACCATTCCCAAAAGTTGAAAATTATTATTAGGTTAATATTGGGAGTTTGATGTTTGAATTCCAATAGCAATTTCATGGATCCGGATTAAAATATAGTTTAATCATGCCGTTCCACCACTAAGGACCTTATTTTCCGGGAGGAATCGTCAGGGAAGATTTCGATCCGTGCCCTTGAGATGACTAAACCCTGTTCAACCTGAGGTTAATTTTGAAATAAGGTCAGATTTTGCAAATAAAAGGCGAAGATCAGTCTTTCCTTTCTTTTTTGTTTATTGCTTCTTTTTTCAGCAATTTTCCATTGACATCAAACGAGATTTCATACTTATCTTTCCCTTTATCAACCTCCATTTCATACAAGACTGAACCATTTGAGTCAGTTGCTTTCTCGATTTCATCGAGTTTGTATCCGGCAAAATCTTTGGATAGTGCAATCTTCACTCCTTGCGGAAGTTCACTTTCTCTTACTTCAGTTTCGGTTTCGAGCAGATTGCCTTTTGTGTCAAATAGGGCAGAGGTCTCCACTTTATTCCGTATGAATTCGGCTTCAAACTCGCCGGGTTTCTCAACGCTCCATTTAACCTTTTGAGCCGCCGGAAATTTAGCCGCAAAGCTGGTTTTCGCAGCTAAGGGCACTTTTTCATTTGTAGGGTTCGTGGCCGATGCGCTGATCAGAAAACTCAAGCAAACAAATAAGTTCAATAACTTTTTCATCTCGCTGTTTTTTACTGTTTACCCAGTGAATTTAAGTTAAGAGTTTGTCGGAATTTGGGATTTTTGCCTGATCGTCATGCAGTGCATTTCATTGATGTAGCGGTAACGCAATTCCAAATCGTAGTTGTTGCAGATTTCATGCGCAATGGCTAGTCCCAGACCGTTCGATTCGCTTGTAATCGTTTGCTTCGAAAACCGGTGAAACATTCGGGAAACATCCATTTTTCCCTGCAGACTGGTATTCGAAACAGTTATCTCCTGATTCTCGCTCGACACCATTATTTTGCCATTTTCGATGTTGTGCCGCAACGCATTGCTCAATAAATTATTAATCAGAATGTCGGCCAGTAAAGGATTCATGCGGAATGTAACTTTGTTATCCAACAGAACAGTCACCTCAATTTGTTTCAACGCAAAAAGTTCTTCCAGATAATCCAGACGCGAATGGACCAGTCTGCAAATATCTATTTCGGCCGTTTCAACGAATTGCCGATTTTCAATTTTGGAAAGCAGAAGCAATGCTTCGTTGAGTTTCGAAAGCCGGATTGTCGATTCAAAAGCTGCACGAACGCGCTGATATTGGCGGTCGTCCAGTGTTTTATCCTGCAATACCATTTCCAACTTCGACTTGATTATTGCCAATGGAGTCTGAATCTCGTGCGAGGCATTTTCAGTGAATTCCTTCAGGTTGACATAATCTTTTTGAATTTTCTGCATCATGTTTCCAAGTATGCCGTTTAGCTGATCAAATTCCGCAATGCCTGTACGTTCAAAACCCACGGTTTTATTTTTCCCGATCTTCCAGTCGTTTAATACCGAAAGACTGTTGAAAAAAGGGTTCCAGGCTTTGTTTGACAACCAGCGGTTCAGGAAAAAAAGCGCCAGGAAAACCATCCCAAACAGTGCAGACATAAACGAGAAAATGACCATTTGCAAGTCTTCCGATTCGAGCAATGATTGCAACAAAACGACCTCGTAATGCTGATTGTGCGAATGCACTGAAAAAGTCATTTTCCGGAATGGGACCAACTCTTTTTCTTCCTGATCGAGGGCAATAGTGTCTGAAAAATATTTGTATTCCTTCGAACTGTTTATGTGCCTGATAAAGATTGAATTGTCAGCAGACTCGACTGAATCGGCAGCTGGCGGATTTTGCCTCATACTGAGGACAATATACGCCCTTCGCGATTCGAGCATTTCAAGAATGTTGTGATCCAGAACATGATCCAGGGCGAAGTAGAACAGCACGCCTGCTATGGAAAACACAAGCAGTGTCACCACAAGGAAACGAGTGTTTATTTTAGTCTGAAGCTTCATCCGTTAAACGTATATCCTGTTCCGTAAACATTTTGAAAATAGTCGGTTCCGGTTCGTTCAAGCAGTTTGCGCCGCAGATTTTTGATGTGAGAATAAACAAAATCGAATGAATCTGATGAGTCGGCAAAATCGCCCCAAAGGTGTTCGGCTATCGATTCCTTGGTCAGCACCCGGCTTCTGTTAGCCACAAAGAACATCAGCAAGTCGAATTCTTTGCGGGTTAGTTGCAATTGGTCCTCTCCAATCCAGACTTGTCGGATGTCCGGCATGATGGTAATTTGGTCAATAATCACCTCTTGTTTCCCTGCAAACTTTCTGCGGCGGAGTAATGATTTTATCCGCGAATTGAGCTCCGGAAGATGAAACGGTTTGGTCAGGTAGTCGTCGGCGCCTATGTCCAATCCAACGATCTTATCGTCGAGTGAGTTTTTGGCCGAGATAATGATAATCCCTGTTTCCGGATGAAGTTTTTTAAGTTCGCTGACCAGCGATAATCCGTTCCCATCCGGCAGACCAATGTCAACCAGAATACAATCGTATTCATACAAGTTGATCTTTTCGGAGCCTTTAATCAGTGACCGGGCTTGTTCACACTGGTAACCTTCGCTTTCCAGGTAAGTCACGATCGTTTCGCAAAGGACAGCTTCATCTTCAACGAGCAGAATTTTCATTGCCTCAAGTTTATAACAAATATATCAGCAAATTTTGGAGGAATTTGGCATACCTAAATATACACAATACAGAATGTATACAAAATTGGGTTCTATTTTAGCACAGAAACAACCGTAAGTGTGCAATGCAAAGTCTAAATTTAATCGCACTATTTCTTTTATTAGCAGCAACTTTGAGCGGACAGCCTCCCGTAGAGATCAAAAGCACAGGCAAAATAATCGGAACCATTCTAGAAAAAGGAAATGGCAATCCGGTTGAATTTGCTACCATTCAATTGTTTAAAACATCTGGGCAAACGCTGGTAAAGGGCACTGTTTCTGATTCAAAGGGGAGCTTCACAATCAATGATATTCCGGTTGGAGAATACCTGTTGAGATACAGTTTCATCGGGTTCGAAAATGTAGAAATTCCTACCGTCGTTGTAGATTCAAGGCATCTTAAAGTAGATCTTGGTAAACTTTATATTTCTGAGGCCAATCAAAAAATTGACGAAGTTCAGGTAACTGGCCGGAAATCGACATTTATAAATACCATTGACCGGAAGACCTTTAATATCGGTGAAGACCTGATGAGTAAAACAGGATCGCTAAGTGATTTGCTTCAAAATGTTCCGTCTCTTCAGGTCGATATTGACGGAAATGTTAGCCTTCGCGGTTCGGAGAACGTTACCATTCTTATCAACGGCAAGCCTTCGACCATGATGAACCTTAACCGTGCTGCCGCCCTGCAACAAATACCCGCCAGTTCCATAGATAAGATTGAAGTTATAACAAATCCGTCAGCTAAATATAAGCCCGACGGTACTTCGGGAATCATCAATATTGTCATGAAGAAAAACAAAGGCATCGGCACAAGTGGCAATATTATTGTAAATGCGGGGAATAACAACCGGTACAACGGCAATACAACGATCAATTACAACCCGGGAAAACTGGGTCTTTTTGCAAATTTTGGTGCACGGAAAGACGATCGCCAACGAATAAACAGTATCACCACGCAGACATTTTTCAATGGTGCCGAAACTTCCGACATTCACAATCATTCTGAAAGCCATGCACGGCCAAATAACTATATTGGAACATTAGGTGGCGAATTCAAAATCGATGACAAGAACCGAACTGGCCTTTCGGGCAATTACAATTACAGGTTTCAGAAGCAGGATGATGTTTCGGTATATACGAACGACAGCAGTTCAATCAGGACTGAAGATTTTAACCGCAATCGTCATTTACCTGAACTCGAAACGGACCTGGAATTTACCTCATTTTTTCAGCACAATTTCGGTAAAGAAGGGCACGAGGTAAACCTGAATTACACCAGGTCGTTCACGAAAGAATACGAGGATAACTATTATACCAATATTTATCGTCTTCCTAAAGTTCAAACCTTTTACGACAATATGTTCTATCATCACAGGAACAACATGTCGCAATTTTTGGCCGAATACTCCAATCCTTTTTCTGAGAACTCGAAGCTGGAGGCTGGTTACGAACTTGATTATATCCACAATGACATGGACCTGCACCGCGATACAACAGCCATGAATCAAACAATTTTTGCAATGGACCATTCGCGTTCGAGCCGGTTTATCCGTTCTGAAAATACCAATGTTTTGTACATAACCTATGAACGGGATTTAGGAAAGTTCGGATTCCTGATCGGAATGCGTGGCGAGCACACCAATTCAACAGCCAATCTGGTCAGTAAAAATATGGAAATCAGCAACAATTACAACCGGTTATATCCTTCATTGCACACATCCTACAAAATCAACAATACCCATGAGTTGCAGATCAATTACAGTCACCGTATTCGAAGACCGGAAGACGAACAGCTTAACCCGTTTCCTGAATATCAGGATTTACGAAATGTTCGCGCCGGAAACCCTTATCTGAAACCTGAAGACATTCATTCTATCGAACTGGGTTATCAAATCAAGAAAAATGTAACAGCCTTCTTATCAACCGCTTACTGCCGATTTAATTACAATGGCATAACCTCAATCACCAAAATAAGTGGCGATACCCTGATTTCAACACTTCATAATCTTTCGAAAAGTACATCAGCAGGTCTCGAACTAATTTTCAGCACGAGTTTGGGAAAGCTTGCCATTATTAATTTGAGTTCCAATACGTTTTACAACAAAATCGATGCTTCGGCTCTGGGATATAGCAACAACAAAGCGAACGTCTCTATGATGGCCAATGCAAATGTTGGATTCAACCTGACCAAAAGTACGGTCTGGCAGTTCACTTCCAGCTATACCGGAGAACAACTCACACCGCAAGGTAAACGCTTGCCGTCGTTTGTGCTCAATTCAGGCTTTAAACAGGAGGTGTTTAAAAAGAAAGCAGCGCTTATTCTCACCGTTTCGGATGTGTTAAATTCTCTTCGAAATAAATCTGTGATTGATACTCCCGAACTTCAACGCTACGAGAACAGAAAGCGGAGTGCCCGAATTATTTATTGCGGTTTCTCATACAGCTTCGGTAAGCCTGGGAAAAAGCAAAAGGAAAGTACATTGAAATATGATAATCAGTTGTAAATCATGAATTAAATGACTCATAAAGATGAAGAAAATTCTGTTGTTTATATTGCTTCTGCAATCGGTTAACCTGTATTCACAAAACCTCGATATCCGGATTTTGCGCCAAATCAACGAACACAGAAATGAACATCTGGATGGTGCTTTTAAAGCAATTTCAAATAGCGTTTCGCCAGTCAGTATCGGGGCGCCAATCCTGATTTTTGGAACCGGATTGATCGAAAAGAATCAGGATCTGAAACAAAAGGGACTGATCATAGGAGCGTCATTTCTGGCGACAACTGTATTTGCTAACGGCCTGAAATATGCCGTTAACCGGCCCCGTCCCTTTAAAACCTATCCTGACATCCAAAAGCTGAGCGCTGGTGGAAGTTCCTCCTTTCCCTCCGGTCACACCTCAGATGCCTTTTCAACAGCCACATCGCTGAGCCTGGCGTTTCCCAAATGGTATGTAATCGCACCTTCGTACACTTATGCGGCATTGGTCGGATATTCCCGGATGCACCTTGGCGTTCATTATCCGAGCGACGTGTTGGCAGGCGCTGTTGTTGGTGCCGGATCGGCCTTTCTTTGCTATAAAGCACAAAAATGGCTTAATCACCGTAAACGAAAAAAATAAGAATAACCCATTCGGTCAACAAATAGTCAACAATTAAAATTTATGAAAATGAAAAGCTTACTAACGACCATCTGTATTAGCGTTCTTCTTTGTATTGGTCATCTTACCAGTGCTCAGCCGGGTTACAAAGTAGTTAACCAGATACACCTTGAAGGTGATGGTGGCTGGGACTATCTTTCGGTTGACGATGCGACCAGTCGGTTATACGTTTCTCATTCAAACATGGCTTTGGTTGTCGACCTGAGAACAGGTAAACAAATTGGGAAAATAGAAGGAACCAACGGCATACATGGAATCGCTTTTGTAAAGGAGCTTAACAAAGGCTTCACCAGTAACGGGCGTGACAACTCGGTTACCGTTTTCGATCTGAAAACTTTAGCTATAATCGAAAAAATTCAGGTTTCAGGAAAAAATCCGGATGCCATTATGTACGACACCTTTTCAGGAAAGCTTTTCACGTTTAACGGTGGAAGTTCCAATGCCTCAGTAATTGACCCGAAAGAAAACAAAGTGGTTGGAATCATTCCGCTTGATGGGAAACCTGAATTTCCACAAACCGATGGAAAAGGAAAAATCTATGTGAACATCGAAGATAAAAGCGAGATCAGTGTCATTAATGCAAACACATTGAAAGTAGAAAAAAACTGGTCGATTGCTCCTGGTGAAGAACCGAGTGGATTGGCGTTGGACAACGAAACGCATTGTCTTTTAAGTGTTTGTAGTAATAAACTGATGGTTGTATCGGATGCCGAGGCCGGAAAAGTAATCGCTACACTTCCGATTGGCGACGGTTGCGACGGAGTTGCATTTGATCCTGCCACTAAGCGCGCGTTTAGCTCAAACGGAGAAGGCTCCATTACCGTCGTTCAGGAAGATAATAAGAACCGGTTCAAAGTAATTGAAACCATCGCGACGCAAAGAGGAGCCCGTACAATTACAATCGATAAATCAACCCACCATTTGTATTTGCCGACTGCCGAATTTGGAGAAGCGAAACCCGGAGAGCGCCGTCCGCCCGTAAAACCCGGAACTTTTAGGATTTTGGATGTTGCTCCGGTAAAATAGTAATCGCTAAATAAGACTTTATCCGTTCAAAGTGATTTTGTTCGGTTCGTTCCGGTCAATGCCTATATCATGCATGGAGACGGGATCTTCGATGGGTTCTAAATGGGTAAAAACTGTTATTGGAGTATCAAAAAGTTCGCGTATTTCACGCTCGATTTTTTCTGCTTTATCGTGACCGTCCTGAATTGTCCAATGCCCGGGCAATAACAAATGAAAGGCAATGAACTTTCGTTGACCAGCCTGCCGGGTTAAAAGTGAATGGTGTTCAATGTTTTGCGATTTCAATGAATTCAGTAAATCCGATATTTTTGCCAGTTCATCATCCGGGATCCTTGCATCAAGCAATCCGGTTGCAGATCGATGTATCAGTTGATAGCCAGCCCAAAGGATATTCAATGCAACGGCGACGGCGACAATGCCATCCAGAATTTGCCATCCGGAGAGCTTAACCAGTAGGATACCTGCAAGAACTCCCCCTGAAGTATAAACATCAGTCATCAAATGCTTTCCATCCGCATCAAGCGTGATCGAGTTATTCTTTTTCCCTGCCTTTATCAGCACCACGCCCACGACTAAGTTTATCAATGATGCGCCGACGGAAATAAGTAACCCGACTTCAACATTTTCGAGTGGTTGCGGATGAATAATCCGGGGAATGGCTGACCAGATAATGCTGAAGGCGGCAACTACGATCATTCCACCTTCAATGGCGCTGGAAAAATATTCTGCCTTGGTATGACCAAATGGATGTTTCTCATCTGGCGGTGTTTCTGCAATAGTGAGCATAATCAGTGCAATAATTGCGGCAACCAGATTGACGCACGACTCAAGGGCATCGGAAAGTAAACCCACCGAATCAGTAAGATACCAGGCAAAGAACTTCAAAAGGATGGTATTGAGGGCTGCACCAATGGATAAATAGATAAACTTCTTGAGTGATCGTGCTTTCATAAAACGATAGTATCTGATTTACATTTCTAGTAAACACAAAAATTAGCTTTCACTATCACCAACTCACATCAAGATTGTTGGTCAGTGCAAAAAGATGATTTAATAGTCAAAGGTAATTTGAAAGGAACTTGAAACTTCCGGGATATAGGATTTTAAGCAAATCTTAAGAAAACCCATAGAATGCTTTAAGCACAACGGCGCTTTTTTTGTGTCAGAAATACAAACATTAAAAACTATCAATCATGGATCTAACGCATTTACACCCGATGATCGTTCACTTCCCAATCGCATTGCTGATTGTTGGATTTCTTTCCGACCTTGTTGGATTACTGACGAAGCGTGATTTTTTTACGCAAGCCGGATTTTACCTGTTTACCTTGGGTGCGCTTGGCGTAATTGCCGCCTTTATCACCGGCGGTCAGGCTGGAGATGGCATTGTTGAGGAGGGTGCGCTTAAACAAGCCCTTGAAACTCACGAAGAAGCTGCAACATTGGCTATTTGGGTTACAAGTATTGCAACTGTTTTTCGCATTACCTTGTTTTTTTTGAAGAAATACAGCGGAGTTTTGAAAATGGTTTCATTAGCTTTGGGTTTGCTGGCTGTGATGGCAATTGCGCGCACCGGATACTATGGTGGCGAATTGGTTTACAAACATGCAGCCGGTGTTCAGCTCGACCTTGGGTTTGGCACAAGTTCAATAGAAAAGGATAACGATTAGTTTGAGGTAAACTTTATATGCGGATTTTAATTATCGAAGATGAACCGGGAATTGCACTTTTCCTGAAAGAAGGGCTTCAGGAAGAATCGTTTGCGGTGGATGTGGCAAACGACGGTCCCTCGGGATTGGAATTGGCTACGGTGAACGACGGCGAATACGATCTGATTTTGCTCGACTGGATGTTGCCCGGCTTAAGCGGAATTGAGGTTGTCCGGCAGCTTCGGAAGATCGGTTCGCAGGTCCCGGTGATATTTCTCACAGCCCGTGACACCATTCAGGATACCGTTTTCGCGCTTGAAATGGGAGCAAACGATTTCATTAAAAAACCGTTTTCGTTTGAGGAATTGCTCGCCCGGGTGAGAGTTCAACTTCGCGGTAAACAGTCGGAAAATTCAAAGATTGCTCACCGGAATTTGGTGATGGATTTGAATACGCACCAGGTTTTTATTGATAGTCAGGATGTTTCGCTGACACAAAAGGAATTTGCCCTTCTGGAATTTTTGTTGCGCAACAAAGGGAAGGTTTGCACCCGAAGCCGCATCATCGAGCACGTGTGGGATATTCATTTCGACTACAACACTTCGGTAATCGACGTTTACATCAATGCCCTCCGGAAAAAGATTGATGGCAATGCCGACGCGAACCTGATAACGACTATCAGGGGAGTTGGTTACATTATTAAAGACGAATGATACGGACCAGTTTCAGTAATCGAATAGCGCTCTATTTTCTTTCGGCAACAGCCATGCTGATTGTCGTGATTTTTGTCGCTATTTACTTTGTCGTTTCGGGTTCGGTGTACCGGTACCTCGACGAAGATTTAAAGGCCGAATCGTCGGAATTGCAGAACGGCATTGTGACTTTTAACGACCGGATCATCATTGCCAATTTAAAAGAATGGGACGAAGGCGAGCACGCCCAGATTGAAGTGAACCCAACGTTTGTTCAGATAACCGACACCACCGGAGCCATACTGAAACAATCGCCCAACCTGGTAAAGGAGAAGCTGGCTATCTTTCCTGAATATAAAATTGAAACCTATTTTGATACTCATTTAGATAAATCTTCTGTTCGCCAGGTGCAAACGCCAATCACCATCGATGGAAAGATCATCGGGTTTCTCTCGGTGGCCATTCCGCTCGACGATTCGCTTCTGGTGCTTAAAAATCTGCGGATGGTACTGATGTTTGCGTTTCCACTGGCCCTGCTTGTTTTATATTTCATTGTTGTGTTTATTGCCCGGAAAAGCATCGATCCGGTTTATCAACTCACCCACGCGGCTCAGAAAATTACCCGCGAAAACCTGAGCCAGCGAATTCAACTACCCAGATACAAAGACGAACTCTATACCCTGGTCAACACCATCAATAGCTTGCTCGACCGGCTAGAAGATGCTGTTTTGCGCGAGAAGCAATTCACGGCCGATGCATCGCACGAATTGCGAACTCCGCTTTCGGCATTGAAAGGAACGTTGGAAGTTTTACTCCGGAAGCAGCGCGAACCGGAACAATACATCGAAAAAATTCAATATGGATTGTCGGAAGTAAACCGCATGACTGTTCTGGTTGAACATCTTTTGCTTTTGGCTCGGTACGAAGCAGGCACCATTCCTGTAAATCTCCAGATGATTCAAATCGAAGAAATGGTCCATACGCTGGCCATTCGTTTGAGTGAAAGACTCGACGAAAATCAGGTTTCGCTAAAAATCAATATCTCTCCTGACATTGAAGTTTTTTCAGACCGGTTTATGCTGGAACAAATTCTGGAAAATCTGGCAACAAACGCCATCAAATTCTCCAATCCCGGCGGTGAAGTTGTAATCGGGTTCAGGAATGATCAGTCTCAAGCCGTGTTACTGATTCGCGATCAGGGTATTGGAATGACTCCGCAGCAGATTGATCAGGTTTTTGAACGTTTTTACCGTGCCGATGAATCGCGCAACTTTGCTGTAAAAGGAAATGGATTGGGCATGGCCATTGTAAAGCGTTTCGCCGATATTCTCCGTTTAAAAATCAACATTTTGAGCAAACCAGGAGCCGGAACTTTGGTCGAAGTGGTCTTTCCCTCCGAAAATAATTCTTAAGCCAATTTTAAGATTCTCTTTAGTCTTGCCTCAGATTGGTGCCTCTACCTTTGACATATAAATTAAAAACAATTCATGTCAAATTTTTAAAAATGAAAATGATGAAAACAAATTTCTCAAAAAGTTTAGTACTGGCTTTATTCTTTGTTTTTGGATATGCAACGCTCTATGCAGCCAGCGATAAAACAGTTAAAGATCTTCAGGCCGCGTTTACCGGCGAGTCAACTGCAAGTGCAAAATATACAGCATTCGCTAAGAAAGCGCGCGAAGAAGGAAATCTGAAAGTGGCCGCTTTGTTCGAAGCCGCTTCAAAGGCCGAAAGTATTCATGCCGGAAATCACAAGGCTGTTTTACAGCAACTTAATGCAAGCATTCCGGTGGTAAATCCCAAATTCGATGTAAAAACAACTGCTGAAAACCTGAAGGATGCCATCACTGGTGAATCTTACGAAGTTGCAACCATGTATCCCGGTTTTATTACCGATGCCCAGTCAGAAAATGTGAATCTGGCCATGGTCTCGTTTAACTATGCGTTCCAGGTTGAGAAAAAACATAAAGTGCTGTACGAAAAAGCATTGAAAGCTTTGCAGGATAAACAGGAAAAGTCGCTTCCTTCGGTTTACTATGTTTGCGGAACCTGCGGAAATACCTATGAAAATGCAGCTCCTGAACGTTGTGGAATTTCAATGACCCCGAAAGATCGGTTTATCAAGATTGGTGCTTAATTAGAAAAATATAAAATTTGAAACCAATGAGCGCGATCCGAAAAGGTCACACTCATTGGTTTTTGTTTATGATTTGTTGGCTGCGGTTTATGGCATGACTCCTGAATTCAACGTTATAAGGTAATTCGCCGATTTTCTACGAAAATGGGTTGATTAATCTCCAAACAAGCTTTTATGTATTAATTTGCATCCATTTTACAGCAAGTCTAAAATTGCCACATCATGTTTGTATTTGCGATAGGTCTTGTGTCTCAAATGCTTTTTTTGCTCGGACTATTGTACAATGGGTACTTTCAGAGCGGGAGAAAAGGATCGTTTCGCCATCAATTTACTGGACTTTCAGTCTTGCAGGAGCTTGTTTGCATCATAACATTGAATGAAAGCCATTCGAATAATATCTACAGCAACCAAATCCTCCATTTATAGTTATATTGGAAGAGACTATTTCGAGACCCACATGATTGGTACCCAAAAATCTAACCGCAAAATATCGCAACTCAATTGCTATTGGTTTATGCACTGCATAGCTTGGCTTCCAGTACTTCGATATCTTCTGAAATTTTTTGGTCCAAAACTTTGGCATATATCTGGGTTGTTTTCAAAGATGAATGACCAAGTAGCTTTGATACAGTTTCAATGGGTACACCATTACTAAGAGTCACTGTTGTGGCAAATGTGTGCCTTGCAATGTGCATGGTAATATTCTTCTTAATGCCACAGATGTCTCCTAACTCCTTCAAATAACTATTCATTTTTTGATTGGTCAATACAGGAAGCAAGAGGTTTTTTCCATTGGTTTTGGGATAATCCTTGTACCGATTCAATATCTCTTTTGCTTTGGGTAATATAGGGATGCGGCATCTGTTGTTTGTTTTTGACCGGTCGATAATAATCCATAGTTTGCCTTCAGATTTTTGTTGTAGGTGAATATCGCTAAGTTTTGAAATATCAGCAAAGGAAAGTCCGGTATAGCAGGCAAACACAAAAATATCCCGAACCACAGTCAACCGTTCAATTTCAATTTGTTTTTCTTCAATCCGTTTCAACTCTTCCATGGAAAGAATTTCACGATGCGTTTCATCCAGTCCGACTTTAAATTTTGAATATGGATTCTTATCAATATAGTCCAGAGAAACAGCGAGGTTTAAAACCCGTCTTAGATGTTTGTGGTAATTCCAGGCTGTATTCTGGACGTTGTTGAAATCCTTTTTTATAAAAACATCGAAAGCATCCAGGAATTTGTAATCTATACTATGCACCGAAATGTCAGGTCTCCTTAGATTGGTACTAATAAAATCAGCCAATCGTTTTCTTGAAGATTTATAATGTTTGTATGTTTCCATCGAATATCCTTTATTTAGCTTGGCAAGAATGCTATCCAGGTAATAATCAAATACAGCAAGGATTCCTTTTGATTCCTGAATATTTAAAAGTTTTCGTTTAATTGTATTCACATCAAAATCTTCATTAGTTGATCGAAGTTGATTAAACGTATCCTGGATTTCGGTTTTGATCCGATCAAGACGTTCGTTGTCAACTCTTGCTCCAATAACTTTATCTTTTATTCGTTGTCGGGAGACGTCCCAATGATTCGTTGACGAATAAATTCCAGTGGCGAGTTCAATCCGATTACCTTGGTAGGTAATTCTAACGCAAACGGATGTTTTACCATCATCGGCTTTTCTACTTTTTCTCAATAAGAAATTAATTACAATTTTCATGGTACGACAATTAACAAAATCAAAAATCTGGTCTCGCAGACGATCTAAAATACCTCAATTTGCACTAAATAAAAAGTGCAAAAATGAGTCAAAAAGAGTCAAATAAAATGTTTTGAATCAATTCGTTGCGTGATTTGCCGCGACCAGAAAAAACAGTTTTGAGTTTGGTCTCGATTTTGTCGCTTTTTCTTTGATATTTAAGGGTATTTGATGAAAATTCCCCTAAAAGAAAAAGCGCTTAAATCATTGAATTTAAGCGCTTTTGATACATTTTGATACTTTGATCAGTGCCCAGAACAAGACTCGAACTTGCACACCCTTGCGAGCACTAGTCCCTGAAACTAGCGTGTCTACCGATTTCACCATCTGGGCATTTTACTTTTCGTTAAAAGCGCAGCAAATATAAAGAAATTTAGTTTCGGGAATTTATCTGGTACTGTTTTTTTGAAATTTTCTGATGAAATAGTCATCTCGCCGAAGGCGAGACAAACCGAAAATGAATTGACCGAAGGAAAATCCGTGCAGCGAATAAATGGCTATTCGCTTCGTGGATTTCATTTCATGGCTATTCGCTTCGTTTCAAATTCGCAAGCTCAATTCCACACGTTGGATTGTTCGATTAAAAGAAAAATTAATACGCGGATTTTAAGGCGAAAAACAAAAAATTATTCAAATGAAAATTGCCCGCATAGCTTGAAGGACTGATAAATGTTTTCGTAATAAAATTAGTAAATGGTTTTAACAAACCAAGATTTTGTAATATTGCGCATAAAAACGTTTACATGGTAAAAACCACTAGTCTGGAAAAGATTTTAACGGATTTAGCCAACGACGATAAACAGGCGTTTGATGAACTCTATCGCATGTATTATCCGCGGTTATATGCTTATTCTCAGTCTTTTCTGAAAGCTAATGGTGGTATCGACGATATTCTTCAGGATGTTTTTGTGAAAGTTTGGCTCAACCGCAAAAACATTAAAAAAGTTGAAACTTATAATGCTTTTCTCTATACCGTTACAAGGAATACATTGACCATCTCCCGTTTTTAGTTTTCAAAAATTAAAGAAAGGCATAACTGTCCGTCATTAGGAGATGTATCTGCTTGAGGAAGGAAAGCCTTCGGGGTCATATTTGCCAGCAAGACTTTTATTATCGTGCTGATTTTGTAGTAAATGAAATTGCATAGTTCGTACATGCGTTCTTTGTTCAGAGTTTTTACCCCACTTTCAAGCAACAGCCTTGTGTGCAGGGATGAAAGCGATGAGTAAATGATGCTCATAGCTATGGTCAGTATAGCCAGCATGCTTTGTAGCCCTTCGAATGTTTTGACCTGGATGTCTTCCAGGTTGTAACATTCTTTAATATGCCGGTGGTACTCTTCAATTTTCCACCTGAAACCGTATGCAGTAAATGCCTCTTTGATTACTTCAACGATGCTTTCTTTTGGGGAACGTGTCAGTAGCCAGCAATAGCCGCCGTTGATCCTTTTGGTGACAACAAGCCAGAGATCATGCACCTTGCCCTTGATCTTATATTGAACCTTTATTGCCCCGCATTGATAGACCAACTGGTACTTCTTGCTCTTCTGTATCCTTGTAGCTGTTAATTTCATGAATAACGGGACTTTTCGGCTGATCTTGTTCACAGCCACTTCTTCGCCTTTGTAAATCAGCTTGGTCGTTTTCTTTAGGCGCAGGTTGAAATTGACTTCATTGGCAATAATGAAATCTCTACAGATGGGGCGGTCCATGCCACGGTCAAATATTTTGGTGACATCTTTATCAATGATGGAGTCTATTTCCCTCATGGCTTCCAAAACCTCTTTGTTCTCGCTTTTTGCGCCATGGTCAAAACTGTAAAGCTTATTGTACAGTGGGGTCATTTCCCGGTCTTTGCCAAAGTGGACAACGTTCATCAGCCAATATCCAAGGCCTACAGATCCTTTGTCTCCATCTTTTACATAGTCCAGACCTTCCATCATTTTGGCGTATTTCTTTTGGATATCCGAGCCATCAAACAGGATGTAGTCTCCATGACAGATTTTGCTTTTTACACTGTTCATATGTCCCCTGAATAACTTCATGAAAAAATCTTTCTTGTTATAATGGTTCCTAAAGCGCTTTGTTGTTTGGCTCAACGAGATCGTATCGCAAATGCCTGTGGCTATTTTATTGACCAATACGGTACCCGACTTTAGTATTCCTGTGGTCATTTCCCGGACACATCTAGCTTCCGGTTTTGTTAATTGACACTCAAGTTTGAGAAAATAGCGACTAATCTTGTTCTGTACCTGTTTTGTTAATACTTTTGACATGAGCTGGTTTTTAAGGTTGTTTGCTTTTGTTTGCACAATAAAAATAACCTTTTTAAACCAGCTTTCCTCATACATAAACATCTTTAAACCCCCGATATGACTGGATTGCAGAACTTCTTCAACCCAATTTTCGGGAGAGGGTCAATTACAAGGAATACACTTCTGAATGAAATACGATCGCGTTTAAAATCCGAAGAATTCAGGGCCGATCTTTTTTCGAAAGCTGTTGCTATGGAATTTGTAACCCAGCAAGCTGTTGAATATGCTGATATAAAAAATAAAGTTGACCAGTTGGTAACTCAACTGCCCGAAAAAAGAAGAAAGATTTATTTATTAAGCAGGGAAGAAGGCTTGTCGAACCAGGAGATTGCCACCGAATTGGGAATTTCTGTTAAAACCGTTGAAGACCACATGACCCACGCATTGCGGTTTTTGCGAGATAATCTGAAAGGGTTGGGGCTTTCTTTCACACTCTTCATTCAATTATTTTTTTAGTTTTTTCATTTTGGGGCAGGGGTAACTAATCGGTCTTGTGTATAACGTCTAAGATTGATTTAAATGGACAAACTATTCCGCAAATATTTGAATGGATCATGTACTCCTGATGAGTATAAAAAAGTAATGGAGTATATTGAAGGGAAAAAGGACGAGCAGCAACTTGACCGTTTGATGAGCAGTACCTGGAATAGCCAAGTTTCAGCTGACCTAGAAAAGGCTGACGACACACTTTTGGATCGGATTCATCATCAGATTGCACTTACCGAAAATGATAAATCGAAAAACGTAATCCGTTTATATCAGGTTAGCCTGAGTATAGCCGCTGTGTTGTTGATCGGTCTGATAATCTCATCGGTATATGTTTTTCAATTAAATCAGTTTTCATTTAAACCTGTAGAACAACATGTTTCTACTTCGCCGGGCTCGATTACAAATTTCCAATTACCCGATGGAACAAAGGTTTGGTTGAATTCGGGAAGTGAAATTACCTATGCCGGAAATTTTGAAAAAAACAGGGAACTTAAATTGAAAGGTGAAGCGTTTTTTGACGTGGTAAAAAGTAAAAATCCCTTCCGTATAACTACACCATTCGGAAAAATTAAGGTTTTAGGAACAGCTTTCGACGTTAAAGCATACGTCGATGATAAGTTTACAACTACATTGGAAAGAGGATCGCTGGAAGTGTGTTCTCTTTCTGGAAAAGAAAAAGAGGTGTTGAAGCCCGGAGATCAGGCTTGCCTGAGCGATAATGAGAAGTTGATAGTAAAAGAGGTTAACATCAATGAGTTTACTTCGTGGAAAGATGGTAAACTGATGTTTGTTCGAAAATCACTTCCCGAAGTGGTGAAAATGCTCGAACGTTGGTATAATGTTGAAATACAACTGGAAGCCGGAGAAAATAAGGAACTTTGGTTTACAGGTACGATTGAAAAGGAAACAATTTCGGAAATACTTGAAATTATTAAAACGACTATTCCGATTGAGTATTCTTTTGATAGCAAAACAAGAATAATGAAAATTAAAGCGAAATAATCTATGGGTAAAAAAAACGAAAAGATGAAAGTTGCAGCTTTCACCTTTTCCGGAAAAATTTTGATTTAACGATCTCATTTAATTATTAAACCAAAAAACAAAACTATGAAAAAAAAGCGATGTAGTCATGACTACATGTCATTGAATTCTCAATTTTTAAGAAAGATGAAACTAACTATCTTGCTACTTTTGGTTGGAATTATTACGGGATTTGCCTCCCCATCCTTCTCTCAGTCGAACAAACTAACTTTGAATTTCAACAATTCGAAGATCGAAAACGTATTAAGGCAAATTGAAGATCAGAGTGAATATCGTTTCTTTTATAACTTGACCATCTCCCGTTTTTAGTTTTCAAAAATTAAAGAAAGGCATAACTGTCCGTCATTAGGAGATGTATCTGCTTGAGGAAGGAAAGCCTTCGGGGTCATATTTGCCAGCAATACTTTTATTATCGTGCTGATTTTGTAGTAAATGAAATTGCATAGTTCGTACATGCGTTCTTTATTCAGAGTTTTTACCCCACTTTCAAGCAACAGCCTTGTGTGCAGGGATGAAAGCGATGAGTAAATGATGCTCATAGCTATGGTCAGTATAGCCAGCATGCTTTGTAGCCCTTCGAATGTTTTGACCTGGATGTCTTCCAGGTTGTAACATTCTTTAATATGCCGGTGGTACTCTTCAATTTTCCACCTGAAACCGTATGCAGTAAATGCCTCTTTGATTACTTCAACGATGCTTTCTTTTGGGGAACGTGTCAGTAGCCAGCAATAGCCGCCGTTGATCCTTTTGGTGACAACAAGCCAGAGATCATGCACCTTGCCCTTGATCTTATATTGAACCTTTATTGCCCCGCATTGATAGACCAACTGGTACTTCTTGCTCTTCTGTATCCTTGTAGCTGTTAATTTCATGAATAACGGGACTTTTCGGCTGATCTTGTTCACAGCCACTTCTTCGCCTTTGTAAATCAGCTTGGTCGTTTTCTTTAGGCGCAGGTTGAAATTGACTTCATTGGCAATAATGAAATCTCTACAGATGGGGCGGTCCATGCCACGGTCAAATATTTTGGTGACATCTTTATCAATGATGGAGTCTATTTCCCTCATGGCTTCCAAAACCTCTTTGTTCTCGCTTTTTGCGCCATGGTCAAAACTGTAAAGCTTATTGTACAGTGGGGTCATTTCCCGGTCTTTGCCAAAGTGGACAACGTTCATCAGCCAATATCCAAGGCCTACAGATCCTTTGTCTCCATCTTTTACATAGTCCAGACCTTCCATCATTTTGGCGTATTTCTTTTGGATATCAGAGCCATCAAACAGGATGTAGTCTCCATGACAGATTTTGCTTTTTACACTGTTCATATGTCCCCTGAATAACTTCATGAAAAAATCTTTCTTGTTATAATGGTTCCTAAAGCGCTTTGTTGTTTGGCTCAACGAGATCGTATCGCAAATGCCTGTGGCTATTTTATTGACCAATACGGTACCCGACTTTAGTATTCCTGTGGTCATTTCCCGGACACATCTAGCTTCCGGTTTTGTTAATTGACACTCAAGTTTGAGAAAATAGCGACTAATCTTGTTCTGTACCTGTTTTGTTAATACTTTTGACATGAGCTGGTTTTTAAGGTTGTTTGCTTTTGTTTGCACAATAAAAATAACCTTTTTAAACCAGCTTTCCTCATACATAAACATCTTTAAACCCCCGATATGACTGGATTGCAGAACTTCTTCAACCCAATTTTCGGGAGAGGGTCAATTTCTTTTATAACGGAAAGATTGATGTTGATCGTCAAATTAACCTCAATTTCGAGCAAAAATCAGTTACCGAAATTTTAGGCGCTATTTTTAACGGCACTAACGTAAAGTACACGATTTCAGGCAGAATGATTGTTCTTTTTAACGAAGGAACTTCAGCTGAATCGAGTGTAGCCGCTGCACAACAATCGAAAAAGGTATCGGGACAAGTAACAAACGACAAAGGTGAGCCTATTCCTGGCGCATCAGTTGTTATCAAAGGTTCAACAACCGGTACAATTACCGATATTGATGGAAAATACTCGCTGAATGTGAAAGCCGGTGATGTTTTGTCTGTTTCGTTTGTTGGTATGAAGTCTGTTGAACAGAAATACAACAATCAGGCTTCGTTGAACTTTAAACTGGAAGAAGAAGCTATTGGCATTGACGAAGTTGTAGCCATTGGTTACGGAACTGTTAAGAAAAGTGACCTTACCGGTTCTGTTGTTTCAGTAGGTTCGGATAAACTGAAAGACCGTTCATTTGGAAATGCGCTGCAAGCTATTTCAGGTCAGGTTTCAGGAGTACAGATTACCCAAACCCAGGGTGCGCCTGGTATGGCCCCTTCCATTAAAGTGCGTGGAGCTTCTTCGATCAATGCCGGTACAACTCCATTGTACGTAATCGACGGTATTCCACTCGAAGATAACACCATTCGTTCGGGCGACGGTAGCAGTAACAGTAGCAACATGGACTTCAACCGCAACCCAATGAACTTCATCAATCCGAACGACGTTGAGTCAATCGAGGTATTGAAAGACGCTTCTTCAGCAGCAATCTACGGATCGCGCGGTGCAAACGGGGTTGTAATTATTACCACAAAACAAGGTAAAGCTGGTAAAACTAAAGTTGAAGCCACCTACGAATTTAGCGTTGCTAACGTGAACCGCCGTCTCGAAATGATGGATGCCAAAGAATGGATGGAATTTGAAACCGCAGCCAGAAACAATACATGGGCAACAATTTTGAAAGCTAATCCAAAAGCTACACGCGGAAATAATACCATTATTCCGGCTGAATTTTCTGACCCGACCTGGTTGCAACGCATTGGTAACGGAACCGACTGGCAGGATGTATTGTTGAGAACTGCTTATTCGCACAATGCACAGGTTACAGCATCGGGTGGTAACGAAAAGACTCAGTTCATGGTTTCCGGCGGTTATTTGAATAACGAAGGTGTTGTTGACCAGAACGAATACAATCGCATCACATTGCGTTCGAATGTAAGATCGAAACTTGGCGATAAAATTAATCTTGGCGTGAACATTGGGTTATCGCGTACAGGTGATGCTTCTTTCGGTACTGCTGGTAAGTCTGATGCTGTTAGTTTGGCTATTCAGAGTGATCCAATCTTCCCATTGTATGTCGAAACCGGAAGTCTTGGATTTAAAGATCCAAAATCGATTTGGAACACATTCGTGAAATACGGTTTCCAGCTTTGGCACCCCTATTCACTCACCCGCGAAATGACCAAGAAAAAAACAACTAATGTGATCACAGCGAACTCGTTTGCTGAATGGAACATCATGAAAGGTTTTTCGTTCAAATCTTCGTTAAGCACAAACATTGAAGATGCTCATTATACTTCATACTGGAATGAAGGTCAGAATTGGGGCTATTCGGGTTGGGTAAATGCTACCGGTAACTTCATCACCTTATCATCATTCAACTGGGTATGGGAAAATACCTTGAATTTCAATAAAACAATCAATAACGATCATTCGATTAACGCTCTTTTGGGTTATACCGCTCAGGAACAGCGTTACGAATACAGCGACATGACTTCAGGTTCGTTCCCGAATGACATGGTTAAAACCCTGAATGCCGGTAAAGTTACAACAGGTAATACTTCGGCTACTGAATGGGCTTTGTTGTCATACCTGGCACGTGGTAATTATGCATACAAAGGAAAATACCTGGCTTCGGCAGCAATTCGTGCTGATGGTTGTTCAAGATTTGGTCCATCAAGCCGTTGGGGTTATTTTCCATCAGGCTCATTGGCATGGCGCGTTTCCGAAGAACCCTGGATGAAAGTTTACAGCTGGATTGATAACATGAAACTACGTTTAAGCTATGGTATGACAGGTAACAACCAGATTCCAAACTATGGACCAATTCCGTTGCTGGGTTATTCATCGTATGTTTCAGGAACAGATGTAAAACAAGGTATCTATACTATTAATTTTGCCGATAATAGATTAAGATGGGAGAAAACCGGACAGACTAACCTTGGTCTCGATTTCACTGTACTTAAGCAAAGAATCAGCGGATCGATTGATGTTTATTATTCAAAAACACGCGATCTTTTGCTGAATGTTCCAATTCCTGTTTTGACTGGTTTCCAGACTACTTTAACAAACATTGGTGAATTGGAAAACAGAGGTATTGAGTTCCAGTTGAAAACTGTTAACCTCAATGGTAAATTTAAATGGACAACCGACTTCAACGTTTCGGCAAACCGCAATAAAGTTCTGAAACTTGGTGCAAACAATGCCCCGATTGACATTACCGTTAACGACGCTATTTCAAGAACCCAGGTAGGCCAGCCAATTGGTAACTACTTTGGATACGTTTTCGACGGCGTAATTATGAAACAGGCCGATTTGGACAATAAACTTTATCCGGTTTGGGCAGGTAGCGAACCTGGTGACCCGAAAGTTGTGGATGTAAATAAAGATGGAAAAATTGATGCCAACGACCGTACTATTCTTGGTAATTATCAGCCAGACTATTCGTGGGGTATGACTAACACATTCAGCTACAAAGGTATTGATCTTTCAATAATGTTAACCGGTGTTGAAGGTGCCGAAATCATGAACCAGCATGCACGCTTCCTGAAATCGTTCAATGGCGACCGCAATGCTTATAAATATGTTACCAATTACTGGAAGTCGGAAGCCGATCCTGGAAACGGTAAAATCAATAAACCTCGTGTAACCCAAAATACTGTTCAGGCACAAAGCTCAAGCTATTGGGTTGAAGACGGTTCGTTCGTTCGTATTAAAAACATCCGTCTGGGTTACAATATGCCAAAACCAGTATTGAATTACCTGAAAATTAGCGGTCTGAAACTATACGTAAACCTTGAAAATGTTTATGTCTTCTCTGATTATTCAAACTACGATCCTGAAGGTAGTACATATCAGGCAGGAGTATTGGTTGGTTTCGATTATGGAGCTTATCCAAATCCATTTGTTGCAACAGCCGGTATTAATATAACTTTCTAGGGACATGAGTAATAATCGATTAAAGCAAATGAAAATGAAACGAGCATGTAATAATAAACACATAAGCTTGCATGAAATTAATGACATGCGAGTTCCATCCGGCAACATGAAAACAAATTACTTCCGGATGAAAACGATAAAATATTTTTTAATTCTGTTTGTTGCAGTTCTGTTTGGATGTGGAGACGATTTTCTCGATCGTGCACCAATATCAAACATGAACGAATCCGATTTCTATAAAACGGAAAAAGACTTGACTACAGCCATGTGGTCGGCCTATAACTCGCTCTATAAACTTTATGGTCCTGAGAGTTTGCCATCATTCTTTGGCGAATTGATGTCGGACAATGCATACAGCGACAACACTGCTGGTACAGTTCAGGATTATGAATCTTTCGAGAATCATACCATGAACCCCAACAATACGCTAAATCTGAGTTTTTGGAACAACTATTACAGTTCTTTGTATATTGTGAATAACATCATTACAAAAAGCGAAGGTGCCGAATTTGCAACGAAAGATGCCTTGATTGCTGAAGCACGTTTCCTGAGAGCTTTGTATTATTTTGACATGGTAAGAGCTTGGGGCGATGTGCCACTGGTAACTAAACCATTGCTAATTTCTGAAGCCTATGCTCAGGGACGCACTCCCTCGGCAGACGTTTACGCCCAGATCATCGACGACTTAACTTTTGCTGCTGCAAAATTACCAGTGAAGGCAAGTCAGCGTTTTGTAGGTGCTGCCAGCCAGGAAGCTGCGAATGCTTTGCTAGGTAAAGTCTATCTGACAATGGGTAACAAAGCCAAGGCTGCTGAGACCTTGCAGAAAGTCTACGGAAAATTCAGTCTGGTATCTTATGCCGATCTCTGGAACAAAACCAAAAAGAATGGCGCTGAGTCGATTTTCGAAATTCAGTATAAAGGAGGTAAATCAAATCCTTACAGCTTGTATTGGGCTATGTTTTCGCCACTCGACAACCGTATTGTAACAGCATGGGGTGGTGGTTTCAACCAGGTTACAGCCGATTTGTGGAATGCTTATGAAACTGGCGATATCCGTCGCGATTTGTCTATTCAGGATGGTTATAAAACAGCCGCTGGAGTAAAAGTTGATGTGAAATTCCCGATTAAATGGAAAGATGCAACTGCCGAACTGGATGGTTTGCGCGAAGCTTCTGATAACAACTTCATTGTTTTGCGTTATGCCGATGTATTGTTGATGTTGACCGAAGCAACAGGTGATGCCAAATACATGAATGAAGTTAGAACGCGCGCTGGTCTTCCGTTATACGGTGCTGCTGGCTATCCTGCGAAATACAATACGGTGGATTTAGCTTGCGAACACGAACGTCAGGTTGAACTGGCACTCGAATTCCACCGTTGGTTCGATTTGAAACGTACTGGCCGCGCAATTGCAGTGATTAAAAGCTCAGGTAAAAACATTACTATCGATGCCAATCACTTATTGTTGCCAATCCCACTCGATGTTATCACTCAAAATCCAAGCGTTATTACACAAAACGCAGGTTATTAGTAGGATATAAATTCATTGAAAGAGGCTGCCGGCTCGATATTTCGGGTTGGCAGTTTTTTTGCTTTTCGAAAAGGTTAACTTCTTAAATATCAAATTTTTAGTTTTCATAATTTAAAGATTAAAGCCGTGAATAAGAAATTTAAATTAACAGGTCTGTTCCTTGCCGGAATTCTTGTGTTTTTTGCTTCTTTTCAATTAGTAGCTCAACCTGATTCAAAATCAGTTAAAGAATATTCATCGCTGATCAAATCCTACGTTTATAAAGATTATAAATTGATGTTTCGGAAGGGTGGCGGTGCATTAAAGTATCCGTTTCTAACGCCGGGAAGCAACCAATATGCCAATGTCTTGTGGGACTGGGACTCGTGGCTGAGTAATATAGCATTGAGGCAAATTATTTCCGATGTTGGAAATGAACAAGATTCGCAGGAAGCCATTGCCTACGAGCAGGGTTGTGTGCTTAATTTCTTGAATTACGGAGATTGGGATGGCTACATTCCAATTGTGATATGGGAAGACTCAAATCCGCGCGATTTTAAACCCGAAGAGATTTATCGAATGAATATGCACAAGCCTGTTTTGGCACAGCATGCCGCCTTCCTGACCAAAAACCAGAATGGAAATGCCGAATGGCTTCGCGAAAAATTCTTTCACCTTCAGGCTTTTGTAAACAATTATAAAATTCATCATCGCGATAAAGCAACCGGCCTTTATTACTGGCAAAGTGATGTGGCCATAGGTGTAGATAATGACCCCTGTACATTTTACCGACCTGATGCAACTTCGGCTTCCATATACTTGAATTGCATGATGTATAAAGAATTGCAAGCGATGGTATATCTAGCTGATTGTCTGAATCAGAAATCCATTGGTAGGGAATTTGCTGACGATGCCGAAAATTTGAAAGCGGCTATTCAGAAAAATTGCTGGGACGAACGCGATGGGTTTTTCTATAGTGTTGATTTGAATTTACGTCCTGTAGCCGATCGGCCTGATCACACGCTTGGCAAAACGTTTATTATTCATGCAGGTTATCCGCGCGATTACGATTGTTTGATTCAGCGCATCTAAGTCTGGTCGGGTTTCATGGCTATGTGGGCTGGAATTGCAACGCCGGAGCAGGCCGAACGCATGGTAAAGGAGCATTACCTTAATCCGAAAACTTTTTACGCAGTAGCTGGTGTTCGTACTCTCTCAAAAATGGAGAAAATGTACAGTACACGGGCAAGCGCCAATCCGTCGAACTGGAGAGGACCTGTATGGGGTATTTCGAATTACATCGTTTTCAAAGGGCTCGTGAAATATGGTTATACAAAAGAAGCCTCGGAACTGGCTGATAAAACGATTTCGCTTTTTGGAAAAGATTTTGAGAAAAATGGCGCCTTACACGAATATTACGAACCAGAGACCGGTGAGCCACTCTTGAATAAAGGTTTTCAGAATTGGAACTACTTGGTTACTAATATGATTGCCTGGAAAGAAAAACGAAAGTTTGTTGAGGAATTTTAATTTGAGGAAAACAAACTTTCGTTTTTCTTCATTTCTTTCGTTGTTTTCATTTGTTTGAACGAATAGCATAGAGTATGTTCTAAAATATATTTTCGAAAAATATTAATCTCGATGTTTTGACTTTCGATTTCTTTCGAATATTTTTGAATCTAAAATTTATCGAAAATATATGCTTGCGAATCAACGACGCGATAAAATACTTGAATTGCTTAAAGAAGATGGCTCGGCCAAAGTGATTAAACTTTCAAAAATCTTCAAGGTTTCAGAAGTTACCATCAGGCAGGATTTGGAAAGGCTTGAATCAGAAGGATTTATTCGCAGAGAACATGGTGGTGCATTTCTTAAGAATGTTGAGGAAGGAGTTAAGTCGTTCACCTTGCTCAATCAGGATAATCTGGATAAAAAGCAACTAATCGGAAGAAAAGCGGCAGAGCTAATCGAAGCTGGTGATTCGATTATTTTGGATTCAGGTTCAACAACAACCGAAATTGCCCGAAACCTGATAGGGCGTAGCGGCCTGACGGTGATTACCAATGCATTGAATATTGCTATGATGCTTGGCGCTGAACCGGGTATTGAAGTAATTGTTACCGGTGGCGAGTTTAAACCACCAACCTTATCGCTTACCGGACAAAAAGCTGCTACTTTTTTTGAAGACATCCATGTTGATAAGCTTTTTCTGGCAACTGCCGGTATCTCGCTAAAGTCGGGTTTAACATACCCCAGTTTGAGCGATATTGTGGTTAAAAAAGCTATGATCGAGTCTGCTGATGTAACTTATCTGGTTGCCGATTCAACCAAGATTGGCAAAAATGCATTCGCGAGTTTAGGTGCGCTGTCGTTGATCGATTATATCATTACCGACTCATTTATCGATCAGAGTTACCTTCAGTTGTTTCGTGATAACGAAATTGAGTTGATTCTTGCAGAGGAAACGAAGAAAAACGAAAATAACTGAAAGCAAAACAGGAAAACGTTGGCGCGTTTCCCTGTTGAAAATGTAGTATTAAAATTGGTGTGTAACACTACAGTGTGCAAATGTAAAGAATGCTTCTCGATTTAACTTCGGTTGAAAGCGCTTTTTTACGGCGGCTCCCTGTTGGTAAAAGCTACTCATTTTCTTTTCAGTAAGTGTCAGAGGTGTTTGCCTTTTTTCTTGAGAACTATAATCAAGCTTGTCTTCACCTGAATTTCAATTCTGCCGAAGATTAGTGAGGTAATAATATTTACTTACATGATTAAAAAAGATCAATTCATTCTGGCCATCGATCAAAGTACATCGGCCACCAAAGTGATGCTTTTCGATGCATCAGCAAAACTGATACATCGCATAAGCTTAGCGCACGAACAATATTATCCGGCTGAAGGATTTGTTGAACACGATCCTGAAGAGATATTTGAAAATACAGTTGCAGGTATGCTAGAGGTGCTTAAAGCAACCGGGAAAAGTGCTTCAGATATTGCCACAGTTTCTATTACCAACCAGCGCGAAACAAGTTTGATCTGGGACCGGACCACTGGAAAGCCAATTGCGAATGCAGCTGTTTGGCAATGTCAGCGCGGAAAGGACTTTTGCAAAAGCCTGAATGAGCAAGGTTACGGCCCAAAAATCAGGCAAAAAACAGGCTTGTTGGTCGACCCGTATTTTTCGGCGAGCAAACTTCGCTGGTTGATTAACCATGTTGATGGCGCCAAAGAATCGGCACAACGTGGTGATCTGCTTTTGGGAACCATGGACAGCTGGCTGCTTTGGAAACTGACCAACGGTAAAGTTCATGCCACAGACTTCTCGAATGCCTGCCGAACGATGCTTTTCAATATCAATACTCTGAAATGGGACGAAGAATTGATCGAATTGTTCGATTTGTATCCATCCATGTTTCCTGAAGTAAAATTTAGCGACCAGATTTTTGGCTACACAGAACCGCTTGTTGTGTTTGATCAACCGGTTGCCATTGCCGGTTTATTGGGCGATTCACATGCCGCCTTGTTCGGACAAAACTGCTTCGAACCCGGAATGGCCAAAGCGACTTATGGAACCGGATCGTCGATCATGATGAATATTGGGAATGAGCCTTTAGTTGCACCGGATGGTTTAGTAACCTCGGTTGGATATGGACGTGCCGGAAAAATTGATTATGTGTTCGAAGGAAATATACATTGTACCGGCGATACCATCAATTGGCTGGTGAACGACGCCGAAATGATATCCAGTTCAGCAGAATCGGAGCAACTGGCTTTGTCGGTAAAAGACAGTAACCAGGTTTATTTTGTGCCTTCGTTTGTTGGGCTGGGAGCACCATACTGGGATAACCAGGCTCGTGCCTGCATTTCAGGAATGGCTCGCAATACCAAAAAAGCACACATCGTTCGTGCTGCTCTCGAGAGCATTGCCTACCAGATCAAAGACCTGATTGATCTGATGGTTGAAAATGCCAGCATTCCTTTCCGCGAAATGCGCGTGGATGGTGGACCAACCCGCAATAATTTTCTGATGCAGTTCCAAAGTGACATGCTTCGCAAGGAAGTAGTTCGCAGCAATATAGAAGAAATTTCAGCACTGGGAGCAGCCTTTATGGCGGGTTTGGCCTGTGGCCTTTGGAAAGATCTCGACGAAATTAAAGCTCTCCGGAAAGTGGACAAAACGTTTTCGCCTGCGATGGCTTCCGAAGAAATTGAAAAATTGTATTCGGGCTGGAAGCTGGCTGTAAAGCGCGCCCGGTTGGTAGAATAGAGGAAACGTTACGTGTTTCGGGTTGCGTGTTTTATCTCGTAACCTGCATCTCGTAACCCGCAACAATAAGTAAATAATTTAAATCGTAAATAGAAACTCATGAAATTACAAAAACAAACATTTGGGGTCATCATTGCCACCCGCAATATCTTTAATTCGAAACTGGCGGTTGATGCACGGGCTAAAGTACTGGCCAAACTCGAAAAGATGAACTACAATACCATCATTTTGCCTTCGGAAGAAACGCCGACCGGAAACATTGAAGGTTATGCCGATGCTGTAAAATGTGCCGATTTGTTCCGGAAAAACAGCGAAGTGATAGAAGGAATCATCGTTGTACTTCCGAATTTCGGCGACGAACTGGGCGTGGTTAACTCGATCAAAATGTCGGGACTGAAAGTGCCGGTTTTGGTGGTAGCCGTTGACGACGACAACGACAAAGTGGATGTAAAAAGCCGTCGCGATGCCTTCTGCGGAAAGCTTTCGGTATGCAACAACTTCTATCAGTACGGAATTAAATTTACCGATACCACCTACCATACCTACAGTTTGGATAGTGCCGAGTTTACCCAAGACATCCTGAAATTCTCAGGGATCTGCCGTGTCGTAAATGGTATGAAAGGACTTCGTGTTGGTGCAATTGGGGCCCGTCCGATTGGCTTTCAAACCATGCGTTTCAGCGAGAAGCTGTTGCAGGCTGCCGATATCACCATTGTTCCGGTAGATATGTCGGAAATTATTGCCGCTGCCGAAAAAATCAGTGAAAACGATCCGGCGGTGGTAGCAAAAGTGGAAGCTATCCAGAACTACGGATCGTGCGGTATTGCCAGCAAAGGTAAAATCGCCAAACAGGCGCGTTTTGGTCTGGCCGTCGAGAACTGGATTCAGGAAAATGACATTGATATTTCGGCTATTCAGTGCTGGGAATCGATCGAGAAAAACTACGGCTGTGCTGCATGTGTAACCATGAGTATGATGGGCGAAAAACTGATGCCATCGGCCTGCGAGGTCGACGTGGCCGGAACCGTTTCGATGTATGCACTGGCTTTGGCCGCTCAGACTCCTTCGGCCATCCTCGACTGGAACAACAATTTTGCCGAAGACCGCAACAAAGTGGTTTGTACCCATTGCAGCAATTATCCGAAATCGTTCTTCCAGAATGAAATTGAAATTGGTAGCCTCGATGTGCTGGGTACTGTTTTAGGCAGTGAAGACACTTTTGGCGCTGTGAAGGGCAAAGTGGCTGCCGGCGACATGACTTATTTCCGCATTTCGACCGACGACCAGAAAGGCATCATCAAAAGCTACCTGGGCGAAGGTACCATGACCGACGACCCGTATGGAATGGACGGTGGAATTGCCGTTTGCGAAATTCCCAATCTTCAGGGTTTAATGAAATTTATGTGCAAAAATGGCTTCGAGCACCATGTTGCCATGGTTCGCGGAAACGTGGCAGAAATTCTGGAAGAAGCCATTGGTAATTACATGGGCTGGGACATTTATAAACACCAATAAAACAGTTAGCAGCTAGTTACTAGTCGCTAGCTGCCAGCAACACACAAATAGTTTAGGTAAGAATTAGATAATATGAAGAAATATACTGATCAGGAACTTCAGTTAAAGTCGGTCAACTACAGAAAAGCACTTCTGAAATACATTAAAATGGCCAAGGCCGGGCACACCGGTGGCAGTCTTTCATGTACCGATATTCTGAATGTTCTGTACAATGATGTTTTAAATGTTTCGCCTGAAAATTTTGCAGATCCGAATCGCGACCGATATATCCAAAGCAAAGGACACTCGGTTGAAGCGCTTTACGTGGTGCTTGCCGATCAGGGATTTTTTCCTGAAAGCGATCTGGAAACGCTCTGCAAATTTCAGTCGAAATATGTGGGTCACCCCACGCGCAAAGTGAAAGGGATAGAATTCAATACCGGAGCACTTGGCCATGGGCTTCCAATATCGGCAGGTGTCGCGCTGGCTTCGAAAAAGGACAATGCTGGTTACCGGGTTTATACGTTGCTTGGCGATGGCGAGCTGGCCGAAGGTTCGAACTGGGAAGCCGCAATGATGGCGGCTCATTACAAGCTCGATAATTTGGTGGCCATTCTCGATCACAACACACTGCAAATTACCGGACGAAACCGCGATGTTTGCAGTCCTTATCCTATCGATGAAAAGTTGAAAGCCTTCGGATGGGCAGTCATTTCGATTAATGGAAACAGCATTCCCGAACTTCGGGAAACCTTCGGGAAATTGCCGCTTGAAAAGGAAAAACCGACGCTGATTATTGCCAATACGGTGAAAGGGAAAGGGGTAAGTTACATGGAAGATGTAAAAAAATGGCACCACGGTGTTCCTTCTGATGAGCAATACGAGTTGGCAATGAAGGAATTAGAAGAATCTGAAAAAAGTATTTTAAGTTGAATTCAATAGAAAACTTGGTGACACTTTGTGTTTTTGCTTGGTGTCCTTTGTGGTAAAAATTGTATTATGACATTACAAACATTAAATATGGGCAAGGCCAACCTCGATGAATTTTCGGAAACACTCATGGCGTTGGCCGAAAATGACCGAAATATTCTGGCCGTTACCAGCGATTCCAGAGGATCGGGCAAACTGACTCCGTTTGGTGAAAAATATCCCGATCAGATTGTGGAAGTTGGTATTGCCGAGCAAAATCTGGTTGGTGTGGCCGCTGGTCTGGCTTCTGCCGGGAAAAAGGTATTTGCAGTTTCGCCAGCCTGTTTCCTCACCACCCGGTCGCTCGAACAAATTAAAAACGATGTGGCCTACTCCAACCAGCCGGTTACGCTGGTAGGGATTAGTGCCGGAGTGAGTTACGGGGCTTTGGGCTCAACGCACCATTCTATTCACGATGTAGCCGTTTTACGGGCGATCAACAACATTCAGGTGGTGATACCCGCCGATAATTTCGAAACACGACAGGCTATTAAGGCGGCTGCCCAGTCAAGCAAACCCATTTTCCTGAAGTTTGGAAAAAAGGTCATGCCCGACCTGCCGCGTGTAGAAGAAACATTCGAAATAGGGAAAGCATCGGTTATTTGCAAAGGCGATGATGTGGCGTTTATTGCTTGTGGCGAAACGGTAGCTCCGGCATACGAAGCGGCCCGATTGCTTGAAAGCAAAGGTATCAGTGCCGAGGTGGTGAGTATGCACACCATTAATCCGTTGGATAAGGCTGTGGTGATTGAACTGGCCAAGCGGTGCCAAGCGGTGATTACTGTCGAGGAGCATTGTGTGAACGGTGGATTGGGCGAAGCCTGCGCTTCATTACTGATGCAGGAAAGCGTTTTTGTCCCGTTTAAAATAGTCGGTCTCCCCGATGAGGAAACGGTAACCGGATCGCAATCCGAAATTTTCGGTTATTATGGTATTTCAGGAGAAGGATTGATGCAAACGGCACTAAAACTGTTGGTTTGAGAAGTTAAGCCCGTTTAGGGCGAAATGTTAATGACGACGGGTTGTAGCCCGTTGTTGAAGAACTGCCGCTTATATTGAACCCCTATTAAGGGGTTCAATGGAAAGTTCGAAAAAACAGATCGGCTGACGAGGTTAAAAAGTTTGTTTCTGTGTCGCAAACATTCGAAACCGGAGCTGAAAATGATTACAGGTTGTACGACAAAGATTTCAGGAAAATAAGGCCGCTACTGAAACCCTATTTGGCTTTGAGGATAACAGAAATTTAGAAATACAAAAAAGTTCGATATGCAATCATCTTTTGTTGATTGGTCTAAAGAATGGTTGAAGTTTAAGGAGGGAGACTTAAATGCTTTCCAGACCATTTACGATGGTTTCCTTCCAAATTTATATGCTTATGGTGTTAAATTAGCCCCCGGTTTTGGGCTTTTGGACGATTGTATCCAGGAGCTTTTTCTTGATTTGTACACCCACCGCAAGAACCTGAAAACTCCGGAAAACCTGGAGTTCTACCTTTTAAAATCGCTGAGGTACATTATTTTTCATAAAATAAAGAAAGAAAGCAGGTACACAAATATCGAGGAGAAACTAACCAAATCGTTTCTGTTTAGCCTGGAAAGTGACGATTACGAATCGGATAACTTTATTCAGAACAAGATAGAATTGATTCGGTCGGCACTTTCGGAGTTGAATTCGACCCAGCGCGAAATTCTGTACCTCAAGTTTTATAATAATATGAATTATAATGAGATAGGGACTATTTTGGGAGTGAAACCTGAATCGGCAAAAAAGCAGGTGTACCGTGTTGTTGAACGGTTAAGAGAAGATTTAACTGTTCATTTCTTAAATCTTTTTCATTTGTGTTTTAAAGCATAGAAATTTAAACCTATTTCATGTCCACATTTTAGGCTCTGGCTCCACTTTAAGGAAACCAAAAAGAGATAATGGCCAATTTTGAAAAATATATTGAAGACCCACAGTTTATTCAATGGGTTTTTCAGCCAACTTCGGAGATAGAAGCTTATTTTATTAAGTATCAAGCCGAGCACCCCGACGAAAAAGATGATTTGCTTAAGCTGCGCCGCGAGATGCGATTGCTGTCCTTTCCTCCTGAGTTAATTTCAGACGAAAGAAATGCTTCGATATTTAAGTCTACCCTTGCCAAAATTTTGAAAAGCAGGAGCCAACAGCGGGTAATTACGCTACCTGTCTCGGTTCTTAAATACGCTGCTGCTCTTATTTTGCTTATTTCAGTTGCTGGTGTTCTTACATTTTATAAACGATCGTCAGAACCTATCGATTTGAAAATGACCGAAGATTTGTTTCTGAAAAATGCCAATCAAAATACCACTTTGTTTATGCCCGACGGGACTCGTTACCCGATAAGCGGACACGATATCGACATTGATTTGACAGCAGGTGGAACATTTAATGTAAACGGAGAAACTGTTGTAAGAAGTAATTCAAGTACTGAAAATAAACCCGATTTACTCGTTGTTCCGTTCGGAAAAAAGGCTAAGATTAATTTGTCTGATGGGAGCCATATCTGGTTAAACGCTGGCAGCAGGCTCGTTTTTCCAAATCAATTTTCAGGGAAAAAGAGGGAAGTTTATCTGGTTGGAGAAGGCTATTTCGAAGTGGCTCACAATCCCCAAAAACCATTTCTGGTAAAAACATCAACCGTGACTATTCAGGTGTTGGGAACAAGTTTCAATGTTTCATCCTATCCCGATGATGATTTTGTTTCGACAGTACTGAAAGAAGGAAAAATAAGTATGAAAGAAAACGAACCGGGGCTATTTAGCTCTGCGGTTCAGCTGGTTCCGAACCAGATAGCTGTAGTTAAAAAAGACAAAAAAGGAATTCAGGTTGGTCAAACCAACTGCGAGTTACACACACTTTGGAAAGACGGAGTTCTTCGGTTTGAAAATGCTGAAATAAACTCGTTGATTATCAGGGTTGAACGTTTTTATAATATCAGCCTTGAGTTAAAAAATCCGTTGGTTGGAAAAGAAAGAATAACCGGCAAGCTTGATTTGAACGCAGGTATGCCTGAAGTTTTTGAATACATAAGCAAAGTAAGTCATGGTCAGATTAAAAAGATAAATTCAGTAGAGTATATTCTTGAATAAAAAAACCGGAAAATGCGGGTACATTTTCCGGCATAACTTCATTCAAGAAATGAACAAGTTATAGGTTTTAATTAACACTTCAAATTTATGAAAAAAAAGTTATTAACTGACTTTCCCCTTTGGGAGAGTCGAAAACACTTATGGAGAATCATGAGACTTTCAATTTTGTTCTCTTTATGCTTCGCAACTTTGGTGGCTGCCAATTCTTATTCGCAATCGACCAAGCTTAGTTTAAAACTTACCGGATCAACAATCCGCGATGTTTTGAATAGTGTTGAAGAAAAAAGCGAGTTCATTTTTTTGTATAAGAACGGAGAGATGAATGACCAGCTTCGTGTGAATATTGATGTCAAGGATGTAACTGTCAATGAGATTCTTGATAAAATTTTGGCTGGTCAGAATTTGAGTTATGATATTTACAACCGACAGGTTATTATCCGGCGCGATAGTGACAAGCCAGGTGACCAGTCTGCCGGTACTCAACAGGCCTCTACAGTTACCGGAAAGGTAACCGATAGTTCAGGAGGGCCGCTCCCAGGTGTTTCTGTTGTGTTGAAAGGAACAACCAACGGAACAATTACCGATGCTAACGGTAAATATTCGATTGGAAATATAAAAGCAAATGCGATCCTGCAATTTTCATTTGTGGGGATGAAAACTCAGGAAGTTGCTGTTGGTGGAAAAACAACCATCAATGTCACCTTGGCTGAAGAATCCATTGGAATTGATGAAGTGGTTACCGTTGGCTACGGAACCGTTAAGAAGAGCGATTTAACCGGATCGGCTGCAAAGATTAAAACAGAAACTCTGAAAACAACTATAGCAAGTAATGCTTTGGAATCGTTGCAAGGTAAAGCTCCCGGTATTGCAGTGTTTAATAATAATAAACCGGGCGAATCACCTTCTTTGCGTATTCGAGGTAGTGGTTCTATTTCGGCCAGCAACGAACCTCTTTATGTCGTTGACGGTTTCCCGTTGATGGATGGAAATATTGGCGACATCAATCCAAGTGACATTGAGTCTATGGAAATCCTGAAAGATGCATCGTCAACTGCTATTTATGGTTCGCGCGGAGCCAACGGTGTTGTAATGATTACGACAAAAAAAGGAACACAAGGCAATAAAAACCTGACGGTTACCAGTTCTGTGGGATCTCAGATGCCAGGCCGTTTAGCCAACCTGATTTCAGGAAACGACTTTATCAATTTTATGAACGCCGGTTATACCAATCAAGGTTCAAAAGCACCTTTCCCTAACGACGCCTCTTCTTATTCTGCCAATACGAACTGGGAAAAAGAAATCCTGAAAAAGTCATCAATGATTCAGGATTACAACGTTACGTTTGATGGAAACAGCAACGGTACCAATTATATGCTATCGGGTGGTTACTATAATCAGGATGGTTTGGTTGACTCTCAAGGATACCAGAAATATTCACTTCACCTGAATTTGCAACACAAATTTAACAACTGGCTTACTGTTGGAGCCAATTCTCAGTCGACCTACATTGTGCAGGATGTGTATGATTCAGCTTTGTCGAATATTTTCCGTTATGGTTGGGCTACCGAACCGGTAAAAAATGCCGACGGAAGCTACAACATTGCTTCTACGCACAATACCTATCTGAACGATCCATGGAATCCGGTATTGGATTCTCAACAACTCACAAACCAAACGACAAATAATCGCTATCTGACTGATGTTTTTGCAGAAGTACAAATTCTGAAAGATTTGAAATTCCGCACCAATATTGGTATTGATATTAAAAACTCAAGAAATTATCAGTACGGTACGTCTCAGAGCGTAGGCCACCTAGCTACCAGCACAAAAGGTAATGGTAGCAACACCTGGTACAAAAATATGAGTAAGGTTATGGAAAATATTTTAACCTATTCACATACCTGGGACAAACACCGTCTTACAGCAACAGGGGTTTATTCATGGCAGGATTTTACATTCGAAAATGCTTCAATCTCAGGCTCTGGCTTTGAAAACGACCAAACAGGCGCATGGGATATGTCGCTGGCCGATAAAACATCGGTAACCTGGGCATCAACCAAATACGACAACAGGCTTATTTCTTATACTGGTCGTGTTTCTTATGCCTATAACGATAAATATCTGCTTACAGCTACCAGCCGCTGGGATGGTTCTTCACGCTTTGGATCGAACAGTAAATGGGGATATTTTCCTTCGGTTGGTTTAGGATGGCGTGTTTCGCAGGAATCGTTCCTGAAAGATAATCGTATTATTACTGACCTGAAACTTCGTACAAGTTTTGGTATTACCGGTAACCAGGAAATTGGTAACTATCAGTCGCTGGCTAAATTAACGGCTTCGAACTATACCAGCAGTACTGCAATTGTAAAAGGTTTTGCCGAAGGTATTGGTAACAACGACCTGAAATGGGAAAGAACCAAACAATGGGATTTGGGATTCGATCTTTTATTAATCAATCGACTCAATGTTAATTTCGATTACTATACCCGGAAAACCAACGACCTGTTGTACAATGTGCCAATTCCTTCAACTTCAGGTTATTCATCGATACTTAGTAACATAGGCGGAGTCTCAAATCAAGGCTGGGAAGTCACTGTTGGCGGAAAAGTTATTGATCGGGCCGATTTTAAACTTGATGCATCGGTAAACCTAACCTACAACAAAAATAAAATTGACAAGCTGTACGGAAACGTGAGTCAGGTTGCTGTGAAATATGAAGCAGCTGGTTTGGGTCGTATCCTGAAAGTGGGCGAGGCTGTAGATGCAGTTTATGCACGTAAATCATTAGGCATTATTAAAACTCAGGAACAACTGGATGAATACAAGAAAAACGTTCCGACAACGGCGTCGAATGCAAAACTGGGAGACGAAATGTATGCCGACCTCAATACCGACGGAACCATTAGTTCGGCCGACTATATCAGTTTGGGTTCAGTTCAGCCTAAATATTACTATGGTTTAAATCTGGGTGCTGAATACAAAAAATTCAGAATAGATGTGTTTGGACAAGGTGGTTTAAAATATGCCTCAATTGTAGGCGCCGAGAATTCTTCGGCTCAAGGTTCGGCTTGGGCAATGAGTTTTGCCAGTGTTGATGGTTACCTGCTTTATGGCGAAAACCAGATATTGAATAACGTTTATATTCCTACAAAGTATGCTTACAAACGCATGTGGAGTACCACCAATACCAATGGCGATTCCCCAACTGCCGGAGCTCATGGGGTGTATCTTTCCGACCGAACAAATGCAAACTGGAATTATTTTATCCTGAAAAACATTCAGTTGAATTATGATTTCACGTCGATGCTGAAGATGAAGGGCGGGAAAAAACTTACCGTAAACCTGAACTTCCAGAACTTTGTAACATTTGCAAATCACCGCGGCTATAATCCTGTTAATGGCGATGTTAGTAACCCTTGGGCAAAATCAATTATACTTGGAGTCAATGCTAAATTCTAAAACTTTGAAATTTTACGATTATGAAATCAAATAAATTTTCCAAATATCTTTTTGCTGTGCTTGTAGCATTGATGTCTTTCAGTAGCTGCACAGATCTGCAGGAGCAACCTTTTACTTTTATCGATCCGAATAGTTTCTATCAAAACGAAGCTCAATTGAACCAGGCGCTGGCCAGCGTTTACACACAATTTCGGACTATGGCCGGAGCATATCAATACACGATGCGTCTTGAGTGTTGTACCGATTTCGGTCAGCCCAATTATACCAAAGAAAACTGTCCGCAGATAAACAACTGGTACGACATCAACAATGCCAGCACCTCAACATTTAATACCGTATGGAGTGCGGCTTATGTAGCAATTAACCGAGCCAATACGATTTTGGCACGTGGCGAAGGCGTTACCATGGGTGATTCTCAAAAGACAATTGTATATGCACAAGCCCGGTTTTTGAGAGCATATTCCTACTTTATTTTAGTGCGGTTGTTCGGTGGTGTTCCAATTCCTGCATCATACACAAACAGTCTTGATGGGTTGGAAATACCACGAAAATCGGTTGAAGAAGTTTACAACTATATCATTCAGGATCTGGAATATTGCGAAACGAATCTGCCCACAAGAGGAACTACAGGATACGATGTATGGAGAGCATCGAAAGGCGCAGCTCAGGCACTATTGGGCGAAGTTTATCTGACTCGTGCATCGATGGAAGGAGTGACTGCCTATTACCAAAAGTGCGTCGATTATTGTCAGAAAGTAATCAGTTCGGGTGTATATAGCCTGGTTGGAGATTATAAAAATCTTTGGTATGCCTTCAATGCCAGCGCAAAGAATAATCAGGAATCCATTTTTGAATTACAATACACAGCTGTTTCTGGTCAGTCGAACAGTATGCATACCATGTTCGGTCTGGGTAATAGTATTACTATTCCTGGTTTTGGCTCTTTTTTTTATCACCGTTTTGGGCCATCAACCTATGCATGGCAGAGCTATAACACTGGAGACAAACGTTTGGGCGCTTTCATCACAAGCTATACATGGAACAACAAGAACTATGAGTTTCTTGCTTCCGACAAAGGATTCTATCCCGGCGCGAAAAACTGGTTGACATCAACTCCCGGAAATGCCAAATACTACGATTTTCAAACAAGTTCAACGTTAATGTTGCCTTGTGCCAATGTTTATATGTTGCGGTATTCCGAAGTTTTACTGAATTATGCTGAAGCCTTAAACCAGTTAACCGGAGGTTCGAGTGATGCTTTGGCAAAATTGAACCTGGTACATCAGCGTGCCGGACTGCCAGCCTTGGGAACCATGACCCAAGCTGATTTAGACAATGCGATTTTCCAGGAAAGAGGCTGGGAATTTATTGGCGAAGCTAAAATCTACTACGATGAATTAAGGACCAACCGTTTGGGCTCAAGAGTAAAAGCTTTTGTCAACAAGGGTGTTGCCGAAGGTCTTTACCAATTCATGGCCTTACAGTTCGTTCCGAAGAAGAGCTTCTTGTGGAAAATCCCACAATCCGATTTGGATTCAAATCCGGCAATGGTTCAAAATCCTGATAATATTTCAGATTAATTGTTAAGTTGAGTTTTTGGGGTGGGGATTATCTCCACCCCTTATTTTGCACTTACACCTAAACCCAATGAAGCAAAATTTAGTTCTTCTGTCGTTTTTATTCTTGTTTAGTTTTTGGGGTTCTGGTCAAATGCCTATCTGCTATACACAGAAAGAAGCATTTCAGTTAATCCGGGAAGTCGAAAGTCGAACCTTCGGGAGAAATATCAATCCTGGCGCCCAGTGGTTTCCACAGGCTGGCTTTGGCTTGTTTATTCATTGGGGAATCCACAGTGTTATAGCAGCCGATCCGTCCTGGTCGATGCTGAAAAACTGCCCTTGGCTAAAGGATGATCGTATTGTAAGTCACGAGAAATATTACAACCTGGCCAGCGAATTTAATCCGCAAAACTATGATCCTGACAAATGGGCACAGGCAGCAAAAAATGCCGGTTTTCAATATGTCGTAATTACGGCTAAACATCATGACGGCTATTGCCTTTGGCCTTCCAACTTCGGAAAATACAATACAAAAAATTACATGAACGGGCGCGATTTGTTGCAGCCGTTTGTGGATGCCTGCCGCAAATACGGACTTCGGATTGGTTTCTATTTCTCGCCCCGCGACTGGAGCAATCCCGATTACCCAATGGCAGTAAAAGATTTTGATTTCGATCAGAAAATTACCGGGAATCGGTATCCTGATGAACTCAATCAAAAGAAATTTGATTCATTTTTCGAATATACCATTGGCCAGTTGAGTGAAATTCTGACTCGTTACGGAAAAATTGACGTGCTTTGGTTTGATGGCATTGATTGGCCAGGCGTTGATACCCATTCCGAAAAGTTATATTCATGGCTTCGGACGGTTCAACCCGAGATGGTCATCAATCCGCGCTGGGAAACCAACGATGAGAAAAAGACTTTCGGCGATTTTCGTACCGAAGAAATTCAATGGCGCAAGCACATGGATAGCCGTCCATACGCGCCTGGAACCTGGTGGGAGTTTAACGAAACATGGAGCGGCCATTGGGGATATTCGCCTCTGGCACCTTTCCGCGATTTTGATAAAGTAATTGCCGCGTTGGTTTATGCCCGGTCGTATGGCGGAAATTATCTTCCCGATATTGGACCTGAACCCGGAGGTGGAATGCGTCCGGGGTTTTACGAGCAGTGCAACAAGTTAGCTGAATGGATGGCAAAAAACAAAGAGTCGGTGATTGGCACTGAAGCTTTCGATGATTGGAAAGCCAGCTCAACCGTGCCACTGACAAAAGGGGATAACTGTATCTACGCACATCTGCTAAAAGGCTCAAAATCAGGTATAAAAATACGATGTGCCAAAAAACCAATTGAGTCAATACTTCTTACCAATGGGCAAAAGTTAGCTCTTGATTACCGCAAATCTGAAATCACCGTTTCAGTTGACGACAGCATTCGCAAATCAGCCGACGATGTGGTGAAAATTACTTTTAACACAGATCCTGTTCTGATTTCTGAAAACCCGCAGGCAAAAGCTAAAGAAACTCAGGATGTATCTCGTATTGCAGATAAAAGTTCTGTGCCCGCAGGTGGGAAAAGTGTCGATGGCCGAGAATGGACTCCTATTGTTGATGGCATATCTTCGCCTGATGCGTTGTTCGAAGTTATCGGTGGACCTGACAAACCCGTTGTCGATGAGGGAATGCCCGGAACTGAAGGAATTCAAGGTGGTTTCGAAGGTGGATGTTGCATTAAAATCGGGAAGACGTATCATTTGTTTCCAACAGAAAGGGCAGGAGAACCTGGCGTTGAGGCTTATCATGACCGGGTGAAAACACAAATTGGCCATTGGACAAGCAACGATGCGATTCACTGGAAACGACAATCAACAATCTACCAGTCAAGTGGAACTTATGCGGTTACTGATGATGACAATCCGTTGAACGACCGTCGTGCTGCCATCTGGTCGTACATGCCGGTTTTTAATCACGAAAGCAATCGTTGGAACGGATTTTACCTGGCCTATACAGTTTCCAAAGAATATAAACCCAACCATTCGTTTGGCCGAATCTGGCGATGCGAGTCGGTTCAGGAGGGAATGGATGGCATCGGTGGTCCATACCGCGATTGTGGAATAGTGATGGAGCCGGGATTGGACTCGCAGTTGTGGGAAGGTCGGCAGGGAGTTGATTCTTTTTTCCCGTTTAAAGTTGGTGAAAAATGGCTGGGGTTTTATGGCGGAGCTTTTCCGTACGAGAAATGGAGTGATTACCCGATTAAATATCAGCAAAAGTGGTGGGGTGTTGGTCTCGCTTCTTCAAATAAGCTGATTGGTCCGTGGAAAAGGATGGATACCAAAGTCAACCCGGTTACTTCAATCCATCCTTGGTTTATTGAAAACCCTATCGTGAGCGAACTTCCCGGTGGTGTTTTAATAGCCATTTTCGATGGTGGTCCTGATGCCTGGGGACTGCATTTGCCCAACATGTTTGGCTATTCGCTTTCGCTCGATGGAATTAGCTGGACCGAAGTGCATTATATTCCCATTCATACCAAAGTAAAAAAGTGGTGGGATATTATGCGTACCCCACTTGGCCTTGTTCCTGAAGGAGATGGAATTTATACCGTGGTTTATGCTGCGATAAACAACGATAAACGATTCCATCCCATGGGAATGGTTCGCCTGAAATTGAATCAGGAAATACTTGAAAAACGGAAACTTGAAATTAGAAACGGAAATGCAAATTTCTGATTTAAGCAAGGGTTTAGGCGTTGGCAGGTGTATTAGACAATGAAATTCAATTTGAATAACCTATCGTTGCGGGAACAATCAAAACGAATTATAATTTTTATGGTAACGTTTTCTTAAAAAAATCAATATTAAAATTGTGAATGAAAAAACTGATGACTCTTTTTTTGAATTTGGAGTTGTAAACCTCTTAAAAAACCTTAATTTAGTGGTTTTTAAGATTGACGATAACAAACTATGAACTTTAACTCATGAAAATATTCAGACATATATTTTTTCAAATAGCTGTAAACGTTTTCATATTTCATTTGATTTATGCACAGCAGACCAAGGTGCAATACCTCTCCGGAACTGGCAGCGACAAAACAGTGATCTGGGATTTTTTCTGCACTGCCGGGATGAATTCGGGCAAATGGACAACCATTCCGGTTCCGTCGAATTGGGAATTGCAGGGCTTTGGCAAATACAATTACGGTCATGCCCCCGACAGTATCCGGGGTATGGAACAAGGACTTTACAAATATAATTTTCAGGTGCCGCCGACATGGAAAAGTCAGCAGGTGAATATTGTGTTTGAAGGCTCAATGACTGATACCGAGGTAAAAATTAACGGGAAACTGGCAGGACCGATTCATCAGGGCGCGTTTTACCGGTTCAAATACGACATCAGTAAATTATTGAACTATGGAAAAACCAATTTGCTCGAAGTTAAAGTCTCAAAACATTCGGCAAACGAATCGGTCAATAAAGCCGAACGCCGAGCCGATTACTGGATTTTTGGCGGCATTTTCCGCCCGGTTTACCTCGAAGCCAAACCTGCTCAGAATATTGAACGTGTGGCGATTGATGCCAAAGCCGAAGGCTCCTTTTTTGCTGATGTATTCCTGAATAATATATCGTCTGCCGATCAGGTTTTGGCACAAATAACCGATTTAAACGGGAATTTATTGGGAAAAGAATTTGCAGCGAATGTTTTAAAAGGTCAGAAAGAAGTTAAGCTATCTTCTGTTTTTCTGAATATAAAAACCTGGAATCCTGAAGATCCGAATTTATATCAGGCAACGTTTAAACTGCTTTCGAAAGGGCAAATCATTCATGAATTTTCGCAGCGGTTTGGTTTTCGAACCATTGATGTCCGCGAGCGCGATGGCATTTATGTGAATGGGGTGAAAATCAAATTCAAAGGTATCAACCGACATACATTCCGGCCCGAAACCGGACGTGCTTCCTGCAAGGCAAACAGCATCGAGGACGTAAAACTCATGAAGGAAATGAATATGAATGCGGTGCGCAGCTCGCATTATCCGCCCGACGGACATTTCCTCGACGTGTGCGACTCGCTGGGTCTGTTTGTCCTTGACGAACTGGCTGGCTGGCATGGTCAATACGACACGCCAACCGGAACCAAACTGGTAGAAGAAATGATTACCCACGATGTGAATCATCCATCGATTGTGATCTGGGACAGTGGAAACGAAGGTGGGCACAATCCTGAACTGGATGCTGCTTTCAGTCAGTTCGACATTCAGAAACGCTCGGTTATTTATCCCTGGCGGATACACAATGGCTTTGAAACTGAGCATTACATCAATTACGACTATGGGATGGGGACCTACTGGCACGGACATAATATTGTATTTCCAACCGAGTTTCTGCACGGTTTGTACGATGGAGGACAAGGAGCTGGGTTAGCCGATTACTGGGATTTGATGTGGAATAATTTCCATTCTGCCGGAGGTTTTCTGTGGGTTTTTGCTGACGAAGGTGTTGTGCGTACCGATAAAAATCGGGAAGTTGACACATTTGGGCGATATGCTCCCGATGGCATCCTGGGACCTCACTTTGAAAAAGAAGGCAGCTTCTTTGCCGTAAAAGAAGTTTGGTCGCCGGTGAAATTTGAGGAACGCGATATCACCGCACAATTCGACGGAAAGCTGAATTTGGAAAACCGCTATTTGTATTCCAACATTAGTACCTGCTCATTTAAATGGAAATTGGCGAAATTGCCATTGCCGGGTTCTTCGGCTAAAACGCAATCAGCAGCCGGTACGGCAAAAGCGCCTGATGTAATGCCCGGACAAAAAGGGCAGTTGGCGCTAAACCTGCCATCCGATTGGTTCTCGTACGACGTGTTGTACGTGACGGCAATCGATAAAACCGGCATGGAACTTTATACCTGGAGCTGGCCTATCGCGTTGCCGAAAGATGTTGTTGCCCGGATGATGAATTTAACTGGCAGTAAACCTGTTTCGGTAGAGGAGAAAGATTCAACATTAATTGTTAAAGCCAACCAACTGGAATTGACTTTTGGGCGGAAAGATGGTCTGCTGAAAAAGGTGGTGAACGCCAAAGGAGAAATTCCGTTCAATAATGGTCCTGTGTTGAGCGGTGGCAAAGCAATTTTTGACAAAATGGATGTTCAGCATTCGGGAGATACCCTGAAAATTGCTTGTTCGTACACCAAAGAATCGCGCATGAAACAGATGGTTTGGTCGGTCTATCCTTCAGGCTGGCTCAAATTGAATATCATGTATTTCCCTCCTGAATACGATGTGCATTTCGATTACATGGGCGTTAATTTTTCCTATCCTGAAGATAAGGTAAAATCGGTTCGGTGGCTGGGCAATGGTCCTTACCGTGTGTGGAAAAACCGGATGCAGGGCGTTGAACTTGATGTTCATCAAAAAGACTATAACCGGACGATGACAGGCATTGCACCGCTTATTTATCCGGAATTCAAAGGCTATCATTCTCAGTTATATTGGGCTGAAATTATCACCAAAGGTCAGCCATTTGTAGTTGCCACCTCTTCCGAAGATGTTTTTCTGCGCCTGTTTACACCCGATCAACCCAAGGAAACGTTTAATTGTGCTCCGGCATTTCCTTCCGGCGATATTTCGTTTATGCAGGGAATTCCGCCAATCGGGACCAACTCGCAGCAAGCGTGGAGGCTCGGGCCTTCGGGGCAGAAGAACCAGTTCTTCGATTTTGGTCCTTTTGACAAGTGGGAATGGCGGGCTAAAAATTTGATTTTGTTTTTTGATTTTACCGGAAAATAAAAGCCCCCTTCTAATTCCCCCGAAGGGGGAAGGATTGTGACCGGATTTGCAGGTTGATCTATATTGTTGAATTTTTTAGCCCCATCGGAGCGAAATATTAATAGCCCGGGGCAACGCCCCGGGGAATGGTAATGAAAAAGGAAACCGTCCGCGGTAGAACGATAATAGAGGTGAAAATCATTTGTCGGACGGAAAATGATAATGTTAATTATTGGGAGTGTTTGAATAACTTGAAAAACTAAACGAATAAAAATGATACAAAACCTAACAAAAATGACGTGCTTGTTGCTACTGGTACTTTTTGTATCATCAGTTTCAGCAAAAGAAATATGGATTTCGCCAACGGGGAACGATGCGAACCCCGGAACAAAAGAAAAGCCATTGGCTACCATTCTCATGGCTCAGCGGCAAGCCCGGGAGTTGCGTCGTGGAAACGATCCTTCGCTGAAGGGTGGCATTCAAATCATTCTTCAAGGTGGAACTTACCAGTTGAATGAACCCTTACAAATCCGCTTGGAGGACTCAGGTACGCCGGAGTTGCCAACTACTTTTTGTGCCGAAAAAGGAGCAAAGGTTGTTGTTAGTGGCGGGGTACAGGTTACCGGATGGCAGCAGGTGCAGGGAAATCTTTATAAAGCACATCTGGAGCGCGACAGCAAACTGCGCAGTTTGTTTGTCAATGGAAAACGCATGCACATGGCCGGAACTGATGTGCCGGTAAAAGGCGAAGGCAACTGGGGCAAGTACCTGATTGACGGAACAGAACCCTGGACTCTGGGCGCTGGCTTTGGCGTGAATGGTGTAAAGTTTTTATCAAAAGACATTCAGAAATACGAAAATGCCGACGATATTGAGCTGGTTCAGTTTAATGTATGGACGCAAAAAATACTTTGCGCCCGTGAAGTTGAACCGATGGGCGACACTACGGTAATTAAACTTCAGCAACCTTACGGAGCTATTGCAACAAGCATGGCTTGGGCCGGAGCCATCAATTACGAAAAGACATTTGTAATCCGGAATGCTTATGAGTTGCTCGATTCCCCCGGAGAATTTTATTTCAACCGGAAGACAAAAACACTTTACTATTACAGCAATGGCGAAGATATGGCCACGGCCAGTGTTGTTGCACCAACTGCCGACGGATTAATTCATATACAGGGTGAATCGATCAGCAAACGAGTTAAAAATATTCGTTTCGAGGGAATCACGTTTTCGTACGACCACTGGAACCTGCTGGATGTTGCCGGTTCGCATGGTTTTGCCGGAATTCAAAGTTTAGGTTTAGCCGTGAAATATATTCCTGACGGGAACTGGCATCCATCAGAATATAATACCACCGATGTGCCCCGTGGTGCCATTCATGTTGAAAATGCTGAAGGCATTCAGTTTATTCGTAACCGGTTCGAAGGAATCAGCTCTGCTGTTGCAATAAATATGGTAAACGATGTGAAAAACAGCAGGATTGAAGGAAATTACTTCAACGATTTGCTGGGTAACGCTGTAAGCCTGGGATATCCGCAGCATTATAAAATTGGAAGTGAAGAAGAAAAGATCGTTGAAAAAGGAACTGGCCTGGCAATGGCAAAACAGCCGGTAAATAAAAGTAAGATTCAAAGTTATAAAGCCGGAATTGAAGGCCTCTGCGAATACATTACAGTTGCGAATAATTACATCCGGAACATCAGCCTCGATTTCAGGCAGGTTGAAGCAATTACTGCATTTTTTGTTGCCAACACCCGCATTGACCACAACGACATTGAAGGAACACCCTACGGAGCCATTACCTGTGGCTGGTGGTGGGGAAACTCAGGGATTCCGGCATCGAAAGTGGCTAAAAACAATAGCGTCAGTTTTAATAGGGCGGGGAACACCCATCAGGTGCTCGACGATGGAGGAATTATCTATCTATTGGGAGAACAACCTGGTACAAAAGTCGAAGGCAACTACCTGTTTAACGGACCAAGATGTATTTATCCGGATGATGGATCGGCATACCTGACGATAACCCGGAATGTGGTGAACAACAACAGCTACAAATGGATGTGGCTGCATTTGTGGACAGCAAGATGTCACGACATTGTGGCCAGCGACAATTATATGATCAATAATCTGCTGATGAACAACGGCACGAATATCCGAGTAGAAAAAACACATTCGTTTCGCGATAAAGCCGAATTTTCAGGAGAAGCATTGAAGATTATCGCAAAAGCCGGCATTGAGGAAAAATTCAGGGATATTGTTCCGAAAGAGCAGCCTGAAAAGCTCAGTATTTATCCCAAAGATTTCAAAGAAAGAGATGTTTTTAATTAGGAACCAGTTTTATTTGATCTACTCAAAGTATTTCAAAGTTCAATAAGTCTGAAGGACTTGAATGTTAATGACCCTCGGTGGAGAGCATCGGAACCGGGGTAAATAAAGCAATAAATTTTAGAACCCCGAAGTGGGTTCAATATAGATATAAACAGTTTCATGTGAATCAAGAATTGGAAACTATTATTTCAAATAACATTAAAAAAACAATCACCCTATCGAACCCACTTCGGGGTTCTGGCGTGATTTTATTGCCTTACCCCGCACTTCGTACGGGGTTATTGAGGTTAAACCACCTTCGTGGTTTTAACGTGAAAACCCTGAAAGTATTTAATCTGAATAACTGCGGGTGTAAACCCGTGGGAAAAAAGATGTACGAATCAGAACCTCGAAGTGGGTTCAACTATAATCCGCTATTTATACCCTTAATTCGCATGTTTCATGATTAAACGGGAGACTATGTATATATTTAAAATATCCGTTTATTTCTGCGGAACTTTCCTGCTGGCTCTGCTTGGTTCCTGCAATCAACCGAATCGAAAAGTTGTTTCGGTACAAGAAAAAATGACTGATAATTACCGTGTTGCAATCGAACTGATATTGAATGATTCCACGAAGGTAAATTCACTCTTGGAAAATCTGAAGGAAAATAAGCTGGAACTGTACAAGTGGAAAAACCATATCGTTTTGTTTGGCGATGCCACAGATACCATCTGCATCAGCAAAATGATTTATCAATCGAGAATTAGCCTGAAAATAAAGCGTTACGCTGCTCCGGTTTATGTATTCGACCGTCAAATGCATTGTGGAACTTTGGCGGTTGACCAACCCTGGAACAATTACCTGCTAACGGCCAATCTGGTTGCTGACACAACTATGCAACGCGAATACATGCACTACCACCAGGTTCAGTTTCAGGAGTGGCCTGAAGTAGCACAAGGCTTTTGCAATGCCGAATTTCAGCAGTTATTGACCTTTCGGAACGAACGACAATTGCTTATTGTGATTTCGGTTCCGGCTAACAAAACTCTGGATGAATTGAACCCAAAAACTGAAGAAAACAATCCGCGCGTGGTGGAATGGAACAAGCTGATGAGTAAATATCAGGAAGGAATTGAAGGAACAAAACCAGGCGAAACCTGGGTTTTCCTGAACAAGGTCAACATTATGGATCATTGAAGTTTAGCCCGGTAAGGGCTGAATATTGATAGCCCGGGGCAACGCCCCGGGTATAAGAACGGAAGGTAAAACCGTCTGCGAGAAAACATAGATGAAGGTAAAAATCTTGTTTCGGACGGAATGGCGTAGTCTTCGAAATAGGAATAGATTAAAAACATAAAAATTAAAAACATACCGATGAAAAACATTTATATTTTGATCCTGGCTTTTGCACTTGTTTCATGTGCGCAAAAAGGGAAAATTACCCTTGTGGCGAAGCAGGACTCACCTCGCGAGAAGTTTGCCATCGAAAAACTGGCAGGTACATTGAAAGACCAGGGCTATGAAGTTGTTTTTTCAAGTCAGCCCGTTTCCGAAGGAGAAAAGCAAATTGTAGTCGGAACTTTAAAAAATGAATTGCTGGCTGAGTTTGCAAAGAAAAATCAGTCGTTGGATACCCTCAAAAAGGAAGGTTTTTGCATAGAGTCATCGGGGAAAATCATTTATGTTGGAGGTGCCGATGCAAGTGGAACTTTGTATGGCTGTACGGAATTGTCAGACCGGCTGAAAGCGGATGGTAAACTTCCGCAGGAAATTCATGTCGCCGATCAGCCACAGATGGTAATGCGCGGAACTTGTATCGGGTTACAAAAAACGGTTTATCTGCCCGGACGAACTGTTTACGAATATCCGTACACCCCTGAAAACTTTCCGTGGTTCTACGATAAAGCACTCTGGATTAAATATCTGGATATGATGGTTGAAAACCGTTACAACTCGCTGTATTTGTGGAACGGCCACCCGTTTGCCTCGTTGGTTAAACTGAAAGATTATCCGTATGCCGTTGAGGTGGATGATGCCACCTTCAAAAAGAACGAAGAAATGTTTGCTTTTCTGACAGAAGAAGCTGAAAAACGCGGTATCTGGGTGATTCAGATGTTCTACAATATCATTGTTTCAAAGCCATTTGCCGAGCATAACAACCTGAAAACGCAGGACCGTGAGCGTCCGATCATTCCAATTATTGCTGATTATACGCAAAAATCAATTGCGGCTTTTATTGAGAAATACCCGAATGTAGGCTTAATGCTTACCCTGGGTGAAGCCATGAATACCATTGATGATGATGTGCAGTGGTTTACTAAAACCATCATCCCGGGTGTAAAAGATGGACTTAAGGCTCTTGGGCGCACCGATGAAGTTCCGGTTGTACTTCGTGCGCACGATACCGATGCCAAGCGGGTGATGGAAGCTGCATTACCTATCTATAAGAATTTGTTTACCATGTCGAAATACAATGGCGAGTCGCTGACGACTTACGAACCGCGCGATTCGTGGGACAGCATTCCGAAAGGCTTGTCGCAGATTGGTACCTTGCACATTGCCAACGTTCATATTCTGGCCAACCTGGAACCGTTCCGCTACGGGTCGCCTGATTTTATTCAGAAAAGCGTGAAAGCCATGCAGAAGATACAGGGCGCAAAAGGTGTGCATATTTATCCGCAGGCTTCGTACTGGGATTGGCCATACAGTGCCGATAAAACAGAACCTCGTGAGTTGGAAATGGACCGCGACTGGATTTGGTACAAAAACTGGGCGCGTTATGCCTGGAAAAGCGACCGTTCCCGTGCTGATGAAACGACTTATTGGAGCAATCAGTTGAGTCAGTTTTATGGCTGCAGAAGTGAGGGAAAAAACATTGTTGAAGCTTACGAGCAAACCGGCGAAATTGCACCAAAATTGCTTCGAACTTTCGGTATTTCCGATGGCAACCGTCAGACGTTGCTGCTGGGAATGTTTATGGCACAATTGGTTAACCCGCACAAATACAACGTGTATTCCAATTTCTGGCCCTCCAGTGGTCCATTGAAAGAAGTGCTGGAAGTATATACTGAAAAAGAATGGAAAGGCGAAGAGCACAAGGGGGAAACACCACCACAGATTATTGACGATGTGGTGAAACGCGGTCAATTGGCCGTTGAGGCCATTGATAAAGCCGAAAAGGCAGTGACAGCCAATAAAGAGGAATTTGCCCGCCTGAAAAACGACGTGTACTGTTACCGCGCATTTGCGAATTGCTTTGCCGAAAAAGTGAAAGCCGCCATGCTTATCTATCGCTACCAGTATTCCAACGATGTGACAGACCTTGAAAAAGCGCTTCCGTTTGTCGAAAAAAGCATTGAATATTATACTGAATTGGTGAAATTAACCGAGAACACCTACTTGTATGCAAACAGTATGCAAACGGCTCAACGTCGTATCCCTATTTCAGGAGCCAACGGAAAAAATAAAACATGGGTAGAGCTGCTTCCGGCTTATCAGACTGAATGTAATAATTTCCGGAAAAATATTGAAATGCTGAAAGCCAACAAGGGAAAGGCACAGATACAGAATGGGGCATTAGAACCGGCTCAGGTTAGTATTTTGAATAGCGGAGCCAAACGGTTTGTTTACAAAAAAGGTACTCCGGTTTACAGCGACAACAAATCAGTTATCGAGGATTTTTCACCGGAACTGCAGAAGCTTTCAGGCTTAGTATTTTCAGATAAGGAACAGCAGGAGAAAGGAACATTGTTGAAATTTAAGTGCGATAAGCCGGTGAAAGTACTGGTGGGGTATTTCAACACCAACAGCAATTCGATCCTGAATCCGCCAACACTGGAAACCAATGCGCAGGCCAACGACCGCGGTCAAGCCGACATTCGCATTGCCAATGCGTTATCGCTTCCGGGACTGTATCCTGTAAATGTATATTCCTACTCGTATGCTGCTGGTGAGAATGAACTTGTTTTGGGAAAAGGACGTGTGTTAGTGCTTGGTTTCATCGACGGAAACCAGGAAATACCGACGCACGATGCCAATATTGGCTCGGCTGGAAAGCCATCTGTCGACTGGCTATTTTATTAGAAAAGCTCCGTAGGAGCGAAATTTTTGTAGCCCCGGGTTTCAACCCGGGGTGTAGTAATGTAAGTGAGAGCCGTCCGTGCGAAAAACAAGAGTGAAGAGAAAATTATTTTTCGGACGGAATGGGATGGATTTTAATAAGAAATACAAATGATGACATACACACAAAATACTCTTTTAGGAAACTCCATTCTTCCGGTTGACATTGTTCTAGCCCCGGAATGGTGGTACAAAAATGAAAAGATCACCTTCGACCCCGATTTTTTCTATCATCCGCTGAAACGGGTTGAAGTGGAGCAGCAAATGGAAAAAGTGCTGTTCGATCGTTGGGGAAAATTTGGGTTTGGGCAACATAAAGATCAGTCCCGGCCAGAGATTGGCGCAGTACATCTTGCCGCTGGTTATTTGCTTTCGGAGATGCTGGGCTGCGAGGTAAATTACACGGAAGCACATCCGCCACAAGTATTGCCGGCCCATCAGGAATTGCGGGATATATCGGCTGACGAAGCTTTTCGTTCTGATGCTTTTCGGCGGGTTACAGAATTAACCGATTCGCTCAAAAAGAAATATGGCTTTCTCACAGGTGATATTAATTGGGGAGGCATTTTGAATATTGCGATGGATTTGCGGGGAGAGAATATTTTTCTGGATATGATGATGACTCCGGATGAAGTGAAAGAATATTTTGCAGGAATTGCCGGAGTGATTGAAAGATTTACATTGTTTTTGCAAGCTGAAACCGGCTCTACGTCGATTTCCGTGAATCGGGGAGTACGTCTCCTTGAAAAACCGGTGTTGCTTCATTCCGAGTGTTCGCACACCATGATTTCGGAGGATGATTACGAGAATTATCTACTTCCGTTTGATCAGAAGTGGAGCAAAAAGCGTCCGTTTGGTATTCATTATTGTGGGCCCGATCCGCACCGGATGGCGGCCAGTTTTGCCAAAATCCCACACCTCGATTTCCTGGATGTGGGTTGGGGCGGCGATCTGAAAGTGCTTCGCGAATATTTGCCTGATACATTCATGAATATTCGTTTGAGTCCGGTGGAAATTGCACGACAGTCGAATGACGAGATCCGCGAAACAATTACCCGTTTGGTTCATGATTCCGGAAACCCATATCTGACAGGTGTTTGCTGCATCAACATGGACGATTCGGTTTCAGACGACCGCATCACAACCATTTTTGAAACGGTGGAGGAACTGAAAAAAGAGTTCAGTCGCAGTTAGCAGTCGCATTGGACAGGGATTCATTGAAACAGACAAGCTGAAGATAAGAAAGAACTCCGAAGGAGTTTACTGTTATTAACCTCCAGTAAAACTGGAGGAAAGAAGAAACAAGAAAAAGCAACTCCGAATGGAGTTGAATATGAAATAGATTATGGCAAAGAAATTCGATAATCAATTAGCCGATGCACAGGCCACACAGGTAGTTCCTGTAAAACCTGAGCATTTCGATTTCGACAGATATGAAGCATATACTGCGGAATTAAATAAAACCTGCGCCGGGTTCTGGGAACAGAAGTCTGGCGTAGTGGCTTATCGCCGGATGCGTGTAGGGGAGTGCTTCTCGTATGGTTGCCGTGATATGAAACGTTCACTTGAACTACAGTTGGGCGCTTTGGAAAAAAGTATGCTTTTCAAAGCTGATGTGCCCAATTTCCTGGAACCCTGGTATGGCATCGGAACTGTCGCCAGCGGTTGGGGGGGCGATTATTTGTGGATGGAAGGAAATGCCCCGGCGCTGAAGGCTCCGTTTAAAACCATCGATGAGGTTTTGGCTTATTTGTCAACCGAAATTGCAAAAACAAATATCGGACGGCATACGCTGGATATGATTGAATATTTCATGGATCAGACCAAAGGCCGTGTGCCGGTGTCGCTGACGGATACCCAGTCGCCGCTGAATATGATTGGTCATTTGTATCCACTCGACCAGTTTTTTATGGACATGCTGATGGAGCCCGAAAAAGTGACACAGTTGTTTGATCGTCTGGCTGATCTGTCTATAAATTTCAATAATGAGCAGATTAAATTGATTGGCAATGCGCTTGCGTCGCCCGGTCATGGATTTGCGTCATCAACCCAGTGGTCGGGTTTGGGCATGAGCGACGACAATGCTATCATGATTTCACCCGATCAGTATTTGGAGATGGCTGCTCCATCCGTAGAAAAAATATGCACTCCGCTGGGCGGCCCGGTTTTCCATTCCTGTGGCGATTGGTCGGGCTGGGTAGATGCAGTGCTTCAGATAAAAGGACTGAGAATGGCCGATGGTGCATTCTCTCCGCAAACCGATCCGGGTGCAACCAACAATCTGGAAGAGTATCACAAATTCGCCAATACAGGTATTGTGTTGAATGCGCGTGTGGTAGGCGATTTGGAAACTATTCGCGAGCAGGTTTCGCGCCTTTGGGTTCCCGGAATGAAAATGGTGGTGGTAACCTATTGCGAAACACCTGCCGAACAAGAAGAAGCATACGATTTAATTCATAAAATAACCACATAGACACATAGAACACATAGTTTCTATTTTTATGTGCCCTATGTGCCTATGTGGTTCAAAAGAGAAAAGTAAATGAATGGTGAATAGTTGCGGAAATAAAATTGGAAAATACCGTTGGCGGATTGTGGGTTTGCTCTTCTTTGCGAGCACTATTAACTATATCGATCGTCAGGTGCTGGGCATTCTGGCTCCGCAGTTACAACATCAGTTTGGCTGGTCGGAATCCGATTACGGGTTTATCATCATGTCATTCCAGATCGCTTATGCCATCGGATTGGTTTCGATGGGTAGCCTGCTCGATAAAATTGGTTCGCGCGTTGGTTTTATCATTGCTATTTCGCTTTGGAGTGTGGCCGGAATGTTTCATGCGGCAGCCAGCAGTGTTTTTTCGTTTGCGTTGGCACGGTTTGCCTTGGGGATTGGTCAATCGGCCAATTTCCCGGCTTCAATAAAGTCGGTGGCCGAATGGTTTCCGAAGAAAGAACGGGCGTTGGCTACAGGTATTTTTAATTCTGGTCCGAACCTTGGGGCCATTCTTGTGCCGCTGCTGGTTCCGGTTATTGCCCTGAAGTGGGGTTGGGAAATGGCTTTTATTGTTACTGGCGCTCTTGGTTTTGGTTGGCTGTTCTTTTGGATTCCGATGTATCGCAAGCCAGAGCAGGACAAGCGCCTGTCGGCAACAGAACTTCAGTATATTTTGCAGGACGATGAAGAAACCACTCCGCAAAAGCTTCCCTGGAAATCAATTGTGTCGTACAAACAAACCTGGGGAATTTGCCTGGCGCGATTCCTGACCGACCCGATCTGGTGGTTTTTCCTTTACTGGCTGCCCAAATTTCTGAATTCAACGTACCAGATAAACCTTACCAACATTGGTTTGCCGCTCATCATTATCTATGTGGTGTCGATGGGGGGCTCAATATTTGGAGGATGGATTTCCTCATTTTTCATCAATCGTGGAATTCATCCGGTGAAAGCCCGCAAGCGCACCATCTTTTTGATGGCTTTGCTTGTGGTACCTATCTTTTTTGCTTCGGTTTCATCGAGCGTATGGCTGGCCGTTTTGCTTGTGTCGATGGCAACCTTTGCCCATCAGGGATATGCTGCCAATATCTTTACCATTGTTTCTGATATTTTCCCGAAAAGCGCTGTTGGTTCAGTAACCGGATTAGCTGGTTTTGCCGGAGCTGTGGGCGGAATTTTATTCTCTGCCGCAGTTGGACTCATTCTGGAATTCACCGGAAGCTATTACGTGGTTTTCGGAATTGCCAGCGTAGCGTATTTGTTATGTTGGCTATCGTTGTATTTGTTGGTTCCCGATCAGCAAAAAATTGAGATAATAAAAAACTAAATATAAACTCATGGAACATAAGAAAGGAAGTTTAAAAAGTACGATTGCTGTATCGCTTACGAATTATCTTGACGCGGGTGCTATTGTTGCCGGAGCAAGCGGATTGACTCTTTGGCAAAATTACCTCGGGCTTACTGAAGGGCATTTAGGATGGCTTAATGCCATTAGTGCCAACTGTTTTGGTGCAGCTATCGGCGCGATAATCGGCGGTTTTCTTGCTGACAAATACGGACGAAAAACGATTTACACCTACAATATGTTGGTGTATATGCTGGGGGTTGCAATTATCATGTTCACGGTCAATTTCCCGATGCTATTGACCGGATTTCTGGTTACAGGTATCTCGGTTGGAGCAGGCGTTCCCGCTTCGTGGACGTATATTTCTGAAAATTCGGAAGTGGGTAACCGCGGACGGAACATGGGTATTTCTCAGTTTGCCTGGGGAGTTGGCCCGACAATTATTTTGCTTTTGGGAATGTTGCTTGCTCCGGGCAGGGCGGATGCATCAGCCGGTGTTTTATACAGTTATGTGGAAAAAATTGCAACATCCTTTATCGGAAACGATGCCAGCGCTGAAGCAATCAGAGTATTCAGCAGCCGTCTGATTTTTGGCTCGTTGTTTATTGTGGCCTTTATTGCCTGGACTCTGCAGCGAAAACTCAATGAGTCAAAGGATTGGGAGGAGGCAAAGCAGGCACAAGGCAGTGAGAAGCAATCGGGTGTTTTCTCGTCGTTCGGATCACTTTTTACGAATAAAGTGAATATTCGTACCATGATTTTTCTTGCAGCGATTTACATTACCTGGAATATGGTTGCTTCGGTGATGGGTTTCTTTCAGCAGCATATTTATGAAACTGCGGGCGGCCTTTCCAATGGACAGGCGAATATGGTTTCTGCCATACAGTGGATCGTCATTATTGCGGTTACCTACTTCGGCTTTGCCATGTTAGTCGATAAGGTGAATCAGCGCTGGTTCTATTTTATCGGCACGTTGATAGGTATATCGGCATGGTTTATCCTCATTTTTGTTGGCATCAAAAATTACTTCGCTTTATGGATTTTCACTATTCTTTGGGGTACTCACGCCGGATTAAGTGTTCAGGCATTTTATGCGCTTTGGGCTTCCGAACTCTTTCCTGCCAAATATCGTGCTGCGGCTCAGGGGATTATGTTCTTTGCGGTTAGAGGTATTGCGGCAGCATGGGGATTGGTGTTTGTTCATATTTACGGCGAAAACGGCGAAGGATTTAATACTGCGGCCTACACGATGATCGGATTGCTTCTTCTCGCCCTAATTATTGGAACGATCTGGACGCCACAAACCCGCGGCAAATCATTGCAACAAATTACGAAAGAAAGATACGGAGACGATATCTAAAGCAGTATCACGCAAGTGAGCGGGTGACTTTAAGTCACCCGCTCACTAAATGTCAAATAATTAAACAAATGGAAAAATCTTTTTTGCCAAATACATCTTCTGCTTCAACATGGATATGGTATCCGGGCGATTATGAGATATGGTTGGGAAATAAAATGCAAAACCGACGGACAGAACGCGGTACTTTTTTCCCGCCTTTCTGGAAAATGGACACCCATTATGTACTGGTGGAATTTTCCAAAAAGCTCGATCTGAAGGAGGAAGAAACCATTTCACTGAAAGTGGAAGGCCGGTACAATGTTAAGCTCGACGGCCAATTGCTTTTTGGTTCTCCTGAAAAAATCACAATTCCCGCCGGGAAGCATAGCCTGAATATCAAAGTATGGAATCAGGCCACCGTTCCTGCAATTTTTGTTGACGGACAGACCATCAAATCTGACAATTCGTGGCTGGTTACGTTCGAAGATAAGGAATGGATTGACGAATCTGGAAAAGCATCAGACACTTCTTCCGGAACTACCTATATGAATGTCGGTTCGTGGAATTTTAATGCTCCGGATGTATTGCCCTCAAAGTTTAAACTGGCTACCGAACCTAAACCTGCCGTTTCCAGCGAAAAGAAAAATAAAGGTACCCTTTACGATTTCGGTAAGGAAACATTTGGTTATGTCGTGTTTCATAGTCTGACGGGGAAAGGCACGCTGAATATTTACTATGGCGAATCGCCTGAAGAGGCTTTGTCGACCGATCATTGCGAAACGCTCGACCGTATTCCGGTTGATCAGGCCTCAACCCAGCATTTTACGGTTTCTGGCTCAAAGGCTTTCCGCTATGTGTATGTCGAAGATGAGACCAATCTTTCTTACAGCTCTGTATCAATGCTGTATGAATATTTGCCGCTTGAATACAAAGGTAGTTTCCGATGCAGCGATGAGCAAATCAATAAAATTTGGGATGTGAGCGCTTACACGCTTCACCTCACCACCCGCGAGTTTTTCATCGATGGAATTAAACGCGACCGCTGGGTGTGGAGTGGCGATGCTTATCAAAGCTATCTGATGAACTATTATTTGTTTTTTGATTCGCAGGCAGTTAGCAGAACTACGTTCGTTTTACGCGGAAAAGATCCGGTAACCAGCCATATCAATACCATTATGGACTATACGTTCTATTGGTTCATGGGTGTGTACGATTACTATGAATACACAGGAGACAAGCAATTGATAGAGCAATTGTATCCACGCATGAAAAGTCTGATGGACTATTGTTTTTCGCGCCGGAATTCAGACGGAATGATGCAGGGATTGGCCGGTGACTGGGTATTTATTGATTGGGCTGATTTTAAGATGAGTAAAGCTGGCGAAGTAAGCTTCGAGCAGTTGCTTTTCTGTCGGAGCCTAGAAACGATGGCTTTGTGTGCCAACCTGATGAACGACTCGGAAAACTCGGCTAAATATAGCAAGCTGGCTTCCGATTTGAAGTCGGAGATATTCGGCATATTCTGGTCGCCGCAGTACAAAGCTTTTGTGCATAACCGCGAAAACGGCGAACTGAGTACGCAGGTAACACCATTCACCAACATGTTTGCCGTGCTGTTCAACTACCTCGATCCGGATAAAACGAAAGCTGTTAAGGATAATGTTCTGCTGAACCCGGATGCCTTGAAAATTACCACGCCATACATGCGCTTTTACGAATTGGAAGCCCTGTGCGCTTTAGGCGAGCAAAAACATGTACTGAAAGAAATCCGCGATTACTGGGGCGGAATGATCAACTTGGGGGCAACCACTTTTTGGGAAAAATACAATCCGCAGGAAAAAAATCCTGAATTGCTGGCAATGTATGGTCGTCCGTTCGGAAAGAGCCTGTGCCATGCCTGGGGCGCCAGTCCGATCTATTTGCTGGGTAAATATTACTTAGGCGTGAAGCCAACTTCGCCGGGTTACCAGACCTATTCGGTAGAGCCTTGTTTGGGCGATTTACAATGGATGGAAGGAGATATACCAACACCAAACGGAAAGGTGCATGTGTATTGTAGTGATGAGGAAATCCGTGTGAAATCGGACGAAGGTACCGGAACACTTCGGTTTAAAAGTGCTTCAAAACCAGTTTGTAAAGGTACAGAAATCAAACAAACCGGAGATAAACAATACGAAATGACTCTTGTAAAGGGGCAGGAGTATGTGGTGAAATATAAAAGTATTGAGTAATCTTTACCCCTGACAGGGTTTTAAACCCTGTCAGGGGTCCAACAACAACGAAATGAAACAAACCAATTTTCAACTTTTTGATTTTCTGGATTTTGATACCGCATTGCCGGGTAACGATGTATTGTGGAAAACCTGCGCACCGGCGGATCTGCGTGTTGATGGAACAGATGTGGTTTTTGAACTGCCGTTCCAGAAACAAAAAGTATCCAATGATATTACACCTGACCGGGATCTGCCCCGGGAAAACTATAGTTTACGGTTACGTGCTTATGGTCCGAAGATTTTGCGGGTATCAGTAGGGTTTGGCGTTCCTGAAATGCCTGATTCGTTGATGCTGGCGCTTGATCCAACGCTTCAGGTTGTTCCGCTTCAGATTGAAAAATCGGAAGAAGAGTGGCTGGTGAAAGATGCTGGCGGGCTTTTGCGTGCCCGATTGGATCGCCGACCTTTAAAACTTGATCATTGGAGCGATTTGTTGCCTGAGCCGGAAGAATCGCTCGAACTGTCGTTCTATCCGGATGGCAAAAAGGAGCTTAAACTGAGTGCCCACGATCATTTCTTTCCGGCCCGCCATGATGCATACCCACTGGCGCTTGTTGAACGCGATGGGCAACCCAACCGGACAACACTATCGTTTCATATTCAGCCCGACGAAAAGTTTGTGGGAACCGGCGAGCGGTTTACCAAGATGGATTTGTCGGGACATACTTTTCAGCTAAAAAATCAGGATGGACAAGGCGTGAACAACCGCCGCACCTACAAGAATATTCCGTTCTTCCTGTCGAGCCGGATGTATGGCGTATTTATGCACACTTCGGCGCATTCCAAGTTTTCGCTGGCCGATCATTCAACCCGTTCAGCGCAGTTGCTTTGCGAGGAACCGGTTATGGATGTTTTCTTGCTGGGAGGTGAAAATCCGGAGGAGATTATTTATGAATACCGCCGGTTGACAGGCTTTCCGACCGAGCTTCCGTTGTGGAGTTACGGTACCTGGATGAGCCGGATGACCTACTTCTCAGCCGATGAGGTGAATGGAATTTGCCAGCGTTTGCGCGATGAAGATTATCCCTGTGACGTGATTCACCTGGATACTGGTTGGTTTGTTACCGACTGGCTGTGTGAATGGAAATTTAACCCCGAACGGTTCCCCGATCCGAAGCAGTTTATTCATGATTTGCGCCGTAACGGCTTCAAAGTGAGCCTGTGGCAAATGCCATACATTGCAGCCAAAGCGGCTCAGCACGACGAGGCGCTTGAAAACAAATATATGTGTATCCTGAAACAGGTGGAAAAACAAGGCGGGTCGAATTTTTCGGCACTCGACTATGCCGGAACCATCGATTTTACTTATCCCAAAGCTGTGCAGTGGTACAAGGATTTGCTCCGGAATTTGCTGGAGATGGGCGTTGTCTGCATCAAAACCGATTTTGGTGAAGACATTCATATAGATGCCGAATACCACGCCATGAAGCCGGAATTGCTCAATAACCTGTACGCTTTGTTGTATCAGAAAGCCGCTTTCGAAGTGACCAAAGAAGTGACGGGCGATGGTATTGTTTGGGCGCGGGCCGGTTGGTCTGGTTGTCAGCGTTATCCGTTGCACTGGGGCGGCGACTCGGCTTGCTCGTGGGATGGAATGGCCGGTTCGCTGAAAGGCGGTTTGCACATCGGTTTGTCGGGTTTCGGCTATTGGAGCCATGATGTACCCGGTTTCCACAGTGTTCCCAATTTTATGAACTCGGTGGTGCCTGACGATTTATACGTGCGCTGGACCCAGTTTGGGGTATTCTCGTCGCACCTGCGCTACCACGGAACATCCAAGCGTGAGCCTTACGAATATCCTGCTATATCGGGCATTGTGCGTAAATGGCTCAAGTTGCGCTATGCATTGATTCCATACATTGTTGAGCAAAGCAAAAAAGTAACCACTTCCGGCTATCCGATGCTCCGAGCGTTGATTTTCCATCATCCGGAAGATAAAATCTGCTGGCACATCGACGATCAGTATTACTTCGGCGACAGCTTCCTGGTTGCGCCGGTGATGAACAGCGAAAACCGCCGTGATGTGTATTTGCCTGAAGGACGCTGGGTGAACCTTTTTTCAGGAGAAATATCCGAAGGAAACTGCTGGCTGAACGGTTTTGAATGTCCGTTGGATGAGATGCCGGTTTGGGTGAAATACGGAGCAGAAATACCGGTTTATCCACATCCGGTAAGCAATACCGACGAAATAGACCTTTCGAAAGCTGCTGATGTGAGGTTTGATGAAAGCTTTGGTGGGCTCGACCGAAGCATTCTGTCAGAACTATGGAAAAGCAAGGATGATTAACGATTAAAGATTGAGGATTAACGATTAGCGATGTGAAGATCTGAAATCATAAATCGTTGTTCGTTAATCGTTGATCGCTAAAATAACCAATATTGAATAACCAATTTCCAATATTCAAAGAACACGTCTCTGCGACGAAAACTTGAAACCTGGAACCTGAAACTTTGAACTCTATGAAGACCTGGAAAGAAAATCTGGACGAAACAAAAAAGCGCTATACCGATTGGTGGAATCACAAAGGAATCGTTCTGACCATGTGGGAACATCTGCAAAAAGAGGGCGCTCCGCATGAATTGATTGCGCCACCAGCGCCTGCCCGCGACCTGAATCAATTCTGGTTCGATCCGCAGTGGCGGGCTCAAAACCTGCATTACCAACTGTCGCGCAGCTCGTTTAAAGCTGACATTCTGCCGGTTGCCAATACGCACCTGGGGCCTGGCTCACTGGCTGCCATGCTGGGCGCTGTGCTCGATGGTGGTGAAGATACCATCTGGATTAAGCATGTGGAAGGGCAGGAGCTAAACCTGAATTTTAACGAAAATAATCCGGCGTGGAAGCTTCATGAGGATTTGCTGAAAGCTTGTAAGACCAATTCAGCCAACCGCTACTATGTGGGCTGTCCCGACCTGGTGGAAGGACTGGATGTGTTGGCAAGTATTCGCGGCACCGGCGATACGATGATGGATATGATCATGGAGCCGGATGGTTTGGAACAACAGCTTCAGCAGATAAACAATGCTTATTTTGAGGCTTTTGACCGTATATACAACATCATACGCGAAGGTGACGAGATGACTTTCTGTTATTTCTCGCTTTGGGCGCCTGGCAAGGTTTCCAAATTGCAGTGCGACCTTTCCATCATGATTTCCGAAGACGATTACCGCCGCTTTGTGCAACCGTTTATTTGGGAACAGTGCCGTAAAATTAATTACACGCTTTACCATTTGGATGGAGTTGATGCGCAGCGCCATTTGGATGCTTTGCTCGAAATCGACGAACTGAATGCCATTCAGTGGACGCCGGGTGTGGGACAACCGCAGGGTGGCGATCCTTGCTGGTACGATCTGTACAAGCGAATTCTGGCAGGTGGTAAATCGGTGATGGCCAACTGGGTGACGCTGGATGAACTGGAACCGCTGATCGATCATGTTGGTAACCAGGGACTGCACATCAATGTCGATTTCAAATCAGAAAAAGATATTGATGCAGCCTTGAAAATTGTTGATAAATACAGATAGAGAGCCCCTCTCCAACCTCACCCCGAAGGGGAAAGGCTTTGAAAGTGCAGGTTCAGTAGTGTTTTGATACTAAGGGATTTATTAGAGAAATAAAACTAAAAACAAAGGCGCTGATATAAATTGAGGCCAAAGCTCCCCTCCGAAGGAGGGGGTTGGAGAGGCTCTAAAAACTGAACTGAATGAAAGGAAATATTGTAGAACAACTGACTGTACTCGACTATGTTATTGTAGTTGCCTATTTTGTGGTACTGTTTGCTATCGGGCTTCGGGCCAGTTTCAGGGCAAAAAAAGAAACAAACGACACCTTGTTTCTGGCACAGAAGTCGCTCGGCTGGAGCAGCATTGGCTTTAACATGTGGGGAACCAATGTTGGCCCCTCCATGCTGTTGGCCTTTGCCAGTGTGGGGTTTTCTACCGGTATTGTGGCCGTCAATTTCGATTATTACGCGTTTATCTTCCTGTTTCTGCTGGCCGTGGTTTTTGCCCCGCGTTACATTGCAGCCAAGGTAAGCACCATGCCCGAATTTATGGGCAACCGCTATGGAAGTTCGACCAACGATATTCTGGCCGTTTACGCATTGATCAAGATGCTGATTTCGTGGCTTTCACTAGGCTTGTTTGCCGGTGGTTTTTTGGTGCGCCAGATTTTAGGCATTCCCATGTGGCAGTCAATCATTGTTTTGGTAACATTCGCCGGAATTTTTACGTTTGCCGGAGGCTTAAAAGCCATTGCCAAAGTGAATATTTTCCAAATGCTTTTGTTGATTGGAGTTTCAATTTTGCTCAGTGTATTGGGCGTTATGAAAGTGGGCGGCTTATCCAAAGTGTTTCATGCCGTACCTCCTGAATTCTGGAACCTGGTTCGCCCGGCGAGTGATCCGAAATATCCGTGGATAGCCATTTTGCTAGGTTACCCGGTATCAGCCATTGCGTTTTTCTGTACCGATCAGGCGATGGTGCAGTCCGTTTTGGGAGCCCGAAACCTGGAGCAGGGCCAGTTGGGAGTCAACTTTATTGGCTGGCTGAAAATTCTGTCATTGCCCTTGTTTATCCTGACCGGAATTCTTTGCTTCATCCTTTTTCCTGATCTGAAAAATCCAGATGAGGCGTACATGACCATGGTTACCAATCTCTTTCCTGCCGGTCTGAACGGGCTTGTTATTGTTGTACTGGTGGCTGTATTGGTCGGAACAATTGGCTCGTCGCTGAATGCGCTGAGCACCGTGTTTACGATGGATGTGTATGTGAAGAAATACAATCCACAGGCCACCAACAAGGAGATTATTCGCATGGGACGTATTGTGGTTGTTGCCGGATGCGTATTTGCAGTTCTGGTTGCGCTGGCCATCGACAACATCAAAGGACTCAACCTGTTCGATGTATTTCAGTCGGTACTTGGATTTATTGCTCCGCCACTGGCTGTGGTTTTCCTGCTTACCGTGTTCTGGAAACGCACTACCCGCCTGGCAGTAAACCTGGTGCTTTCGGTTGGTTCGGCCTTCAGTTTAGGTACTGGAATTCTGTACCTCTGGGTTTTCACACCCGATAAATACCCTTTCTGGCCGCACTACTTGTTGCTGTCGTTTTATATTTTTAGTATACTGACGGTTTTCGCAGTAATTGTTTCCTTACTCGACCGGAAAGGAGTGGTTTATCAGCAGGCCGAAAATAAAGAACCATTACCTGAGACTTCGAAACGCGTTTGGATGATGTGGGCAGCACTGGCTGTGGTGATGGTTACACTGTATTTGATTTTTAACGGGCATTGATAACCTGAGTTTGATATAGAGAATTATTTAAAATGATTGAAATTCAATAATTTAATAAGGTTATAAATTCATGCGTATCTAATTTCTATTGAGGTTTGTTTTTTTGAGGTTATAAAACCTTTAGTTGGCTAATTAACGTTAGTTCGATTTAATTTTAGATTGTTATTGCTTGAAATACTGAATATTAATAAGGTTTAGATTATTGTTGAAGCAATTTGTACTAAGGTTACGTTTTGAAAAATGTGGTTTTATTACCTTCTACTTCAGAAATTGGAGGCAAACAGGCGATTCATTTGGTATCTTATAACCTGTAAATCTTAATTTTCCTGAAGCCGGATCGATTTTAAAGATGGTAATGTTATTACTTTTCTGATTGGCGACCAAAAGAAATCTATTTGTCGGATCGATAGTGAAATTGCGTGGCCAGTTTCCTTCAACAGGCGTATTATCAATAAGTTCTAATTTCCCGCTGGTAATATCGCGCTTGAATACAGCAATTGAATTATGACCTCGGTTAGAACCATATACAAAGTGTCCGTCGGTTGAAATGTGGATATCGGCACACCAGCTTTCTCCTTTGAAATCTTTGGGTAAGGTTCTCACATTCTGAATAGTTTTCCATTCTGCGCCATATTTCATTAGTACAGTTATGGTCGAGTTTAACTCGTTAATTACATAAATAAAGCGTCCATCTGACGAAAAATCGAAATGCCGGGGTCCTGCACCTGGGGTCATTTTTATAAATGGTTGGGCATGGGGCACAAATAGCTTGTCGCCATCCGGAACATCATAGATTTTCAATTCATCAATTCCCAAGTCGGCAGCATATATTAATTTTCCAGTTGCATTGAAACGGGCAGAGTGTGCATGTGGACTAGCTTGTCTTTCAGGGAAAGGGCCGCTACCTTCATGCTGAATTCGCTGAATCATTTCAGAAAGGCTACCGTCTGGGTTAATATTGAAAAATGACAGGTTTCCGGCAGAATAGTTTGAGGCAACAAGCCTTTTACCATCAGGAGAAAGACTTACATGACAAGGGTTTGAGCCGTGCGACAAAACGTGATTAATTAAAGTCAGATTAAAATCGGGTTCGATCCTGAAAGCTGAAATTCCACCACTTTGATTGGCATCCAGATTGTCAACCTCACCAACAGCATACAGAAATCTTTTATTAGGAGAAATGGCCAGAAATGACGGATTATTGCTTACTGTAGGTTTTTTTATATTGACTAAACGACCGGTCTGATCGTTAAACTTGTACACAAAAATTCCTTCGGTGGCGCCTTTTGTATAGGTACCTACGTATAAAATATGTTTTTTGGCTTCTGCAATACCGCTAAGAATAAACAGATACAACAAACTGATAATAATCTTCTTCATTTTGAGTAATTTCTATTATCGAAAAAAGTTTATATTTCAAAATTAGAAATTTAAAGTTATCAAAAAACATTGTTTTGCTTGTGTTTACAAATCTCTAACTTTGTTAAAAACTGAATAATTATGAGCTCATTAATAACTTCAGGAAATACAACCATAGTTTTTTTGTCCATCCTGCTTATTATTTGCAGTTTAATTATTATTCTGCTTTTTGCTATGCTGCAAAAACAGCAAAAAGAAAAAAGACTTTTGGAAACTAAACACCAGGGATTAAAAGAAGCATACGATCAGCTTGAACTCGAAAACCTTGATTCAAGGCTAAATCCCCATCTGTTTAAAAATATTTTAAACTCAGTGCAATCACATGCCTATCAAACTTATTTTGCGCTGGATAAACTGGCCAACGTGCTCGACTACATTTTGTACGAAAGCCGCAAAAAATACGTAACTCCACGCCAGGAAGTTGAATTTGCACTTAACCTAATCGAAATCAATAAGATAAAACTAAGTCCATTGTTCGATTTAAAGGTGAAGCTAAAAGTCAACGAAAACGAACCTTTATACAATCAGCATTTATTGGCGCCTTTTATCTCCATCGACCTGATTGAGAACGCTTTCAAACATGCTGATTTAAAAAGTACTGGCGCTTTTATTTCCATTATTTTCGAATTTAGCGACGATACTTTCGGATTAACTGTGGCCAATAAAATATCAGAAAAAGCACCCATACGAAAAGAAAAAGGAGGATTCGGCATCGAATCGCTCGAACATCGGCTGAAAATAATTTACAACGATCATTTCAAATTCGACCATTTTATTGAAGACAACGTTTATATTTCTCACCTAAAAATTGATTTGCTTGAATTCAAAGCTAAAATGCTTGCTTCTTGACGACGAATTGCCCGGGCTTTCGTACCTCAAACTGCTTTGTGAACAAATTCCGGAGTTGGAAGTTGTCCGCGCATTTAACGATCCGGAGGTTTTCCTGAATGAATTTCAGGAACTGGATTTTGACCTGTGTATTCTGGATATTGAAATGCCAGGAATAAATGGCATAAAAATAGCTGAAATACTGAAGGATAAGTCAGTAATTTTCACCACGGCCTACAAAGAATATGCGGCGAATGCCTTTGATTTAGACGCAATCGATTATGTGATTAAACCTGTAAAGTTCGATCGGCTGAAACATGCGGTAGATAAGGCTATTCAACGTATTAGCGCGAAAGAAAGCTCTCCAAACTACTTCAGAATAAACACCGACAGAGGAAATTCGCTGATTTATTTCGACAAGCTGGTTTATGTGCAAACTTCGGATATTGACAGCCGCGACAAAACCGCTTTTCTTGAAAACGGAACCAGCCTGATTTTGAAAAACATCTCGTTCGGGAAACTAACCGGCTTGTTGCCTGCGGCCGATTTCTGCCAGATTAATAAAAGAGAACTGATTGCCCTAAACCGCGTTCAACACTTTTCGAACGATCAAATTACAACCAATATTTTCATTCAACCCGAGAAGCCACTGGTGCTTCATTTGGGCGAAACCTACCGAAGCGACTTTATTCGAAAAATCAATCGTTGATTAGTTACAAAATTTCACCGTTTCATTACAAACATACGGACTGGCGCAGTGTTGGCCGTATAAGCGCAGAATTTTTAGTTCATATTTGCTGATCAAAAAAAGTAATGTGCATGAAACGATTTTGGAATATCCTTTTTTATGTCGGTACACTAAGCCTTTTTCTTTTCGTCATGTACCTGATCGTTCAGGCCGGTAAAAACCTGGAAATAGGGCGAAACGTTATTCAGCCGCAGTTGCAGGATTCTTACTTCACACAATTTATTCAATCACTGAAAATAAATCTGGAACATCCGGTAGCGCTGATTTTGGCCCAGATCGTCACCATTATTATCGTATCGCGCATAATTGGGTTCATTTTCGCCAAAATTCATCAGCCAACCGTTATTGGCGAAATCATTGCTGGTATAGCTCTTGGCCCATCGTTACTTGGCGTCTTTTTCCCTGAATTCTCTGCGGCCCTTTTTCCCGACAAATCAATGGGAAACCTCAGCCTTTTGAGTCAGGTCGGATTGATTCTTTTCATGTTTATGGTTGGAATGGAGCTCGACCTTAAAGTGTTGCAGAACAAGGTAAAAGATGCAGTTGTGGTGAGTAACGCCGGTATTCTGATCCCGTTTACTTTGGGTATTGGCCTCGCCTATTTTATTTATGAGCATTTTGCACCAAAGGGAGTTCCTTTTTTATCGTTTGGCTTGTTCCTCGGGATGGCAATGAGTATTACTGCATTCCCTGTTCTGGCGCGCATTGTGCAGGAACGAGGCATTCACCGCACACGGCTTGGCGCATTGGTTATTACCTGTGCCGCTGTCGACGATATCTCGGCCTGGTGTATGCTTGCAGCCATTATCGCCATTGCCAAAGCTGGTACTTTCCTAAGTTCAGTTTACACCATTTTACTGTCAATCGGGTATGTTCTTCTAATGCTCAAGATTGTCAGGCCATTTCTGAAACGTGTTGGCGATTTACATGCCTCACGCGAAAACCTAAGCAAACAGGTTGTTGCCATTTTCTTTCTAACATTAATCATCTCGTCGTACACCACTGAAGTTATTGGCATTCATGCACTTTTTGGCGCTTTTCTGGCTGGGACCATCATGCCTGAGAATACCAAATTCCGGAATATTTTCATCCAGAAAATCGAAGATATTTCGCTGGTTTTGTTGCTGCCGCTGTTTTTTGTTTTCACCGGATTGCGCACGCAAATCGGGCTAATCAACGACATTTATCTCTGGAAAGTAACTGGTCTGATCATTCTGGTTGCCATTATTGGAAAGTTCGCCGGAAGTGCAATTGCCTCAAAAATTATGGGTCAAAACTGGCGCGACAGCCTAACCATTGGTGCATTGATGAACACGCGCGGATTAATGGAACTGGTTGTTCTGAACATTGGCTACGATCTGGGAATTCTTTCGCCCGAAGTGTTCTCGATGATGGTGATCATGGCTCTTGCAACAACCTTTATGACAGGCCCTTCCATCGACTTAATTGAGCGCATTTTCAAGCAAAAAACAAGTTTGATTGCCGAAAAAGTCAATCAACTTCGAAAGTTCAAAATCATCCTTTCGTTTGGTAATCCCGAAGCCGGAACTTCCCTTTTACGTCTGGCTCATGGGCTAATTAAGAATCAAAAGGAAAATACGACGGTAACGGCACTGCATTTGTGCCCAAACAATGTGCTGCACCATTACAACCTGGATGAGTATGAAAATGAGAGTTTTGCGCCAATCATTCAGGAGTCGGAAATGATTAGCCAGAAGATTACCACCCTGTTTAAGGCTTCGGATAATATCGATAGCGATATCACCGAGATTACCAACGAAGGCGATTTCGATTTGCTGTTGATTGGCATCGGACAGTCGATTTTTGAGGGCAGTCTTCTGGGACGAATCCTCGGTTATACCACACGTATTGTAAACCCCGACCGAATCATGCAGCGGGTTTCGGGCAAAGAAAAGTTTTTTGGGAATTCGCCGTTTGACGACCGTACTCAAACCATTTTATCGAACACCAAAGTCAATGTCGGGATTTTTGTTGATAAGAATTCGGGTAACTTTGAGCGCATTCTGGTACCTTTTTACAGCGAAAAAGATGATTCGTTGATTGAATATATTCAGCGCTTTATTAAAAACTCCGAATCGCAGATTACAGTAGTTGATTCTGAAGGCTTGGTCAAAAAGAATACAAGCGTGAAGGAAGCAATCAGAGCCATTGAGCATGATGCCCCCAATCATATTTCGCTCAACAACGACTTGATTATTGACGAAGAATTCATGAAAGATTACCAGTTGATGATTGTTTCGGCTGAAGGCTGGAAAAAGCTTGTAGATTCGCAGGTGTATTGGTTGAATCACACACCTTCGATGCTGATTATAAGGGCATAACAAAAGATCAGGCAAAAATTTCCTTTTTCAGCAATTGGTATTCGTATTCGAAATTGGGGGTAAAAATGTTTTGTCCGATCTTGGAGTCAATTTGTTTGGACGTCCAAAACTGTCCTTCTTCAACTTCTTCGGAATGGAGATGAATGGATTTAAAATCGTGGCTGACAAAAACATAAACCAACTCTGACTCTATTTCACTGTCCCATCGATAAGTTTTTACCAATTTTGCTCCAAAATTCTGAAGGCCAATTTCTTCCCAGGCTTCGCGTTTTAGCGCTGTTTCAAGGGTTTCTCCAAACGAGATGTGACCGCCAACAGCAGTATCCCATTTCCCGGGCTGAACCAGCTTATTCATCGGTCGTTTCTGTAAGTAAATGTGCTTCTGATTGTTTAGTACATGTAGATGCACCACCGGATGCAACAATCTCTCGCCTTTGTGGCAAACCGAACGTGGCGCTTTCCCAATAATTTCGCCTTGTTCGGTAACCAATGGCAACCATTCTTCATCTTCAGCAATGATTACCGGAGCTGGTTTTCGGCTGAATTTTTGCTTCACAAACTCGACTGCAAAAACTACCCCGAAAAGAATATAAAACAGGCCGCCGCTAATAAATGCCCAGGCCTCGTTCGAGAGGTAGAAAGCCGAATAAAATACAAGGGCCGTATGTGCCAGAAAAACAAAGAACATCATTTGCATTGACTTGCGCATCTGGGCCATTTGCGCCTCGTTTAGCTCCATATCTTTCATGTATCGCTGTGTCATCAAACCAACGATATTCAATTTCGAAAAAGCTGACAGTGCCAGAACAGCGCATAAAATCAATTCGACCAAGCCGGGTTTCAGCTTGAAAAAAATGTCATTATCGAGCAAAATCGAAACTGAACCAAGCGCAAGGAGCAATCCGGTATCGAACAAAACGAATTTATCCAAACGTTTTTCCTGAATCCAAATCCAGCCCATTTCGCCAACGCCAATTACAAGCGCAGCAATTAAACCGGCTCTTGTACCCCAAATTTCGTCAATCGCCATAAAAACGAACAACGGAATAAATCCGGGAAGCAACTTTTTCAGGAGTTCTGTTTTGCTCATCGCTAAAAACTCAAATTCAATAGAATTAATTACTGAATATCAATAACTTCAATGGTAAAAAGCAGCGGACAACCAATAATAATATCTATATGATGTTGTTCACTTTTCTCATTATGCACTACTCCATTGATTTCTTTATACGTTCTTCAAACTCGGGCAGCAACTGTTCAAACTGACTCAGTGCATCTTGCAGCGAAGCGTAATATTCACCTCCTGCCGCATTGGTATGGCCGCCGCCATTGAAATATTTTTCAGAAACTTCATTTACGGCAAAGCTTCCTTTAGAACGGAATGATGCTTTGATGTATTTTTCTTTCTCGGTAAACAATGCGCTGAAAACAATGCCTTTAATAGAAAGTGGCATATTCACAAACCCTTCGTTGTCGCCTGTTTTAAAGTTGAATGCTTTTTGATCTTCCAGCGATATATATATCACCGCGGCGTGATATTCAGGAAAAACAGTCATGCGGTTACTCAGGCAGAAACCCATTAATTTCATCCGGTCAGCCGAATAGTTGTCGTAAACTTTAGAATGAATATCCAACTGGTTAATCCCCAACCTGGTTAACTCAGCAGCGACCTCAAATGTATTTGGATTCGAAACATTAAAATCGAACGAACCGGTATCAGTCATCAAGCCAGTAAAAAACGAGGTCGCAGCATTCGTGTCAATATGCTGAGCAAATGCTGTTGGTTTCAGGACTGAAAAAATCAATTCTGCGGTTGAGCTAAAACTGGTTTCAGAAATCTGTAAATCGGTAAAATTTCCGGGGAAAGGGTGGTGATCGACCAAAATTGTTTTACCTCTAAAATTTTCAACCAACGACTTCATATCGCCAAGCCTCGACAATTGATTGAAATCCATGTAAATAACCAGATCCGCCTCATCAAAAGCCCTGGCCGATTGTTTCGGATGATGGCTGAAAATAATTACATCATCATGTCCATCCATCCAGTGATAAAATTCCGGATATTTTGTTGGGCTTACAACTTTTGCCTTGTATCCGGCGTTTGTTAAAACGCGTCTAAGGCCAAGAACAGAACCCATTGCATCACCATCTGGATTAGTATGCGGAACTATAACAATCGATTTTGAACTGTTTTTTATTAATCCCTCAAACTCACTAATCAACTCTAAATCAATTCTTTTCAATTTTAATTAACTTTTAATAAGCTACAAAGATAAAAATAAAGCTATTGCGCTTCAGCTAACAAAACTTAAATTTACTAACTTGGGTTCTTCGAAATAAACGGATAAGAGAATAGAATATGGCAGGGAATCAAACTTTTACAATGATAAAGCCGATTGCTGTTAGAAATAACTATATCGGTGCAATTCTGAAAATGATTAATGAAGCAGGATTCAGAATCAAAGCGATGAAATACACCCGACTGACCAAACAACAAGCTGAGGCGTTTTACAGTGTACATACCGGTAAATACTTCTTTGAAGGGTTGACCGACTTTATGAGCTCTGGCCCAATTGTGGCAGCGATTCTTGAAAAAGAAAATGCTGTTGACGATTTCAGAAAACTGATTGGTGCAACAGATCCGGCCAAAGCAGAAGAGGGAACTATTCGTAAGCTTTACGCTGAATCTATGACGCACAATGCTGTTCATGGCTCTGACAGTGACGAAAATGCAATTATAGAAAGTAATTTTTTCTTTTCGAATATGGAAAGATGTTAGTTTGTAACCAACTCTAAATCAATGTTTAAATCTTTTTTATTATTATTTGGTTGTTTAATTTTAATTTATTCAGCTAAGGCTCAGGATACTGAGCAGAAATTATTTACAGTATCGCCTCGTACATCCGAACCTTTTTTATATTCGGTTACTTCACTTACTCCTCACGACCTGAAATGGAGTTTTGATTACTCAGGAAGCTACGGTGAAAATGTTACCGGCGCTTTTGGGTACGACGGTGTTAGCCAGCAACTTGCAGTGAAAGGTTATCTGGGCAAACAGTTTACTATTTATGCAAACGCATCATTGGGCCTGGCAGGGCAAAATGAGATTGCCAGCGCTCAACAGCTTGAAATACTGCGGAATTTTATTGGTGGGAAAAAAAACACCGGTATTATTTTGGGGTGGGGAATTGGAGCCCGGAGAGATTTTACCAATGTAATGTCGGTGATTAGCCGCGGAACTCTTTCATTCAATACCAACCGATGGAAAACTAACGGGAATGTGCTGTTCGAGAAAGCATTTGCATCGAATCGCGACGCCATTGACGTCATTTTTAGTGCTGGAGTACACTACAATTTTGTTTCAGGGTTCTTTGGCGGAATTGAAGCTATAGGCGAAGATCTGGAAGGCTTTTGGGATAAAGAAGAAGCTGAAGGCGGCGCCAAACTACTGGTTGGCCCATCAATTAATTTGGTGCCCAAAAACTCAAAGTTTTCATTTTCCCTGTCTGGTGGACCGGTTTTTTATGCTACTCAGAATCAGGTGACAAATCCTGATGCAATTCGCGAATTGCCCAAAGAATCAGGGCTGATGATTAAAGCAAGAATTGTATTTAATTTATCAGGTACTTAAAAAATCTCAGGTTCGATGCAAAAGAGGATTTCATCGTTGTATAAAAGATTGAATTCTCTTTTGTATACGAATCCACACTATTTATTATAAGCATTTACCTGAAAACTATGGTTTTAATAATTTCGGTTCCAACTACTTCATTTAGCCTGGAACGAATTTCTTCTTTCATCATCAATAACTCATTGCGGACAACCGGCGAAGTGGTTTCAACAAATAGTGTATCATTCTTTATGTACAGGTTTCGGGTATATCGTGCAATAGTTTTACCCATAACAGTTTCCCACGATTTTATCAGGTCAAGTTCACTAAGTTTTCGTTCCAAATTATTCTCCTGAACGTAGCTTTTGAGTACATCACTCAGTTTTTGAGTATTACTTTTTCTCATAACAGTCTCTCCCTACACCTCCATGAATGGGAGGAATTCTTTGCAAAAATTAATTTTTAAAGTTCAGAGTGTCCGGATTGAGCTAATTAGCTAGTTTTAAATTGCTTTAAGCTATAGGCTTCCAAACGCATTATTTTCAAATCATCACATCTTCAAATTCCTAAACTGCTTAAACAACCGCTCCATTGTTAATCGTAAAAATACATGATTCGGTTTCCAGACCTTCAATCATCTGGTCAAGATGTTCGCGGTTGGTATCGGTAATAAAAATCTGGCCAAAGTGGTCGTTTGCAACAAGTTTTACAATTTGTTCAACACGGTATTTATCTAGTTTATCAAAAATATCATCAAGCAATAAAATCGGTGTCAGACCCGATATCTCTTTCATGAAATCAAACTGGGCTAGTTTTAAAGCTACCAGATAAGTTTTCTTTTGGCCTTGTGAACCAAATTTGCGAATAGGGTAACCCGACAGTTCAAATTCAAAATCATCTTTATGTATCCCGGCAGTGGTATACTGAAGGGCCCTGTCCTTGGACACCGAATTTTTCAATATTTGTCCATAATCGTTATCCAGTAAGTCCGAGTTTATTTTTAGTCCAACCATTTCGTGGCCGCCAGAGATTAACTCATAGTATTTTTGAAAAATAGGCTGAAGTTTTTGGATAAAAACAATCCTCACTCCATGTATTAATTGACCATATTTGACAAGCTGATCGTCCCACACTTCCAACGACTCGGAACTAAAGATATTATTGGCAGCAAATTGCTTCAATAAGTTATTCCGTTGCAATAAAGCCCTGTTGTAGCGGATCAGATTTTCGAGGTAAACAGCGTCGTACTGAGAAATGACAGAATCGACAAAACGACGGCGTTCCTCGCTTCCACCTGAAATCAGATTGGTATCCGACGGAGTAACAATAATCAACGGAAGTAAACCAATATGCTCCGATAACTTTTTATACTCTTTCTGATTGCGCTTAACTATCTTTTTCTGGTTCCGTTTCAGTCCACAGTATACCAACTCATCCGAACCGAGCCTAAAATATTTGCCCTGAAGCATAAAAAAGTCTTGCTCAAACCGGATATTTTGCCCATCAACAGGGTTCAAAAAGCTTTTGCAAAACGAAAGGTAGTAAATGGCGTCCATAAGGTTTGTTTTCCCTGCGCCATTATTGCCAATAAAACAATTTAAGCTATTAGAAAACTGAAATTCAGCGTGATCTATATTTTTAAAATTAACAACTGATAATTCCCGAATATACATGTTCTGACCTGTTTGATACAACAAAACTACAAATTTCTGATGGTGTAACCCGATGAAATTTTGTGATTGCGGATAATAACATCAATGTGTTGATTAATATTCAATTTTATATCAAAAAACTGCCGTTTATTTTTGAAAATAATATATTTTTGCCTCTCGATTTTCGAAACACATAATTCAAGATGGCAAAAGACGTAAAAAAACCACAGGTTGATAACCTGACTGAAATTGAAAGTGCGTTAACAAGAACAGAACAGTTTCTTGAAAAAAACCAAAAAATAATTGGAATCGTTATTGGTGCAATTGTAGTTATTGCAGTTGGTTACTTTGGTTTTCACAAATTCTATATTGAACCAAACCAGAAAAAAGCTCAGGAACAATTGTTCCAGGCACAGAACTATTTCGAAAAAGATTCTTTTAACCTGGCGCTTAATGGTGATGGCACAAATCCAGGTTTTTTGGATATTATTGACGATTTTGGTTCAACTAAAGCTGGAAACCTTGCAAACTATTATGCCGGAATTTCCTACCTCCACATGGGAAAATATAACGAAGCCATTGACCACCTGAAGAAATTCAGCACCGATGATATTCTTTTGGGTCCAGTCACTGTTGGAGCACAGGGTGACGCACAGTTAGAACTTGGTAATTCGGCAAAGGCTTTGGATTTATACACTGAAGCTTACAAAATGAATAACAACCAACTTACAACACCTGTATATATGCTCAAAGCTGGTGAGCTACTCGAAAACTCGGGTAAGAAGGATGAAGCCATAAAGATTTATGAAACTATTAAGTTAAAATATCCTGAAAGCACTGAAGGCAGAAGTATTGACAAATATATTGCACGTGCTAACGCAAAATAGTTAATAATACAGAAACACGATAAGGTATAAATCCCCTCATTGAAGGGGATTTTTTATTTTTGTTGAATATTAAAGAAACAATATGGCCACTAAAAATTTATCAGAATACGATTTAACATCAGTTCCATCAGCAACTTCAATGAAATTCGGGATTGTAGTTGCCGAATGGAATTATGAAATAACCGGAGCGCTTGCACAAGGAGCAGTTGATACACTAAAACGTCACGGAGCTGACGAAGAAAATATAATGATCAAACATGTTCCGGGAACTTTTGAACTTACACTTGGTGCACAATACCTGGCCGAGTTTGCTAATGTTGATGCTATAATTGTTCTTGGTTGCGTCATTCAGGGCGAAACACGCCACTTCGATTTTATTTGTCAGGGCGTAACACAAGGCATTACCAGCCTGAATATGAAGTACAATAAACCATTTATTTTTGGGGTATTAACCACCGACAACCAGCAACAGGCGACTGACAGGGCTGGCGGTAAGCTCGGTAATAAAGGCGACGAAGCCGCTGTCACTGCAATTAAAATGGTTGACTTAAGAAATCAACTTAAATAAAAAAGGGGCTTAGCCCCTTTTCTTTTTTAACCAACAGAAACTATTATCTTGGACCGCCGCCAAATCCACCAGAACCGCCGCCATTCCTTCTCATTTCTTCACGCTTCTTCTGGTTTTCATCAAAAATTTTGGCTTGTTCCGGCGTTAAAACAGCTCTAATTTCTTTATTCCTTTCGGCCTGAATTTTCATCATTTCCTCACGCATTTTAGCACGTTCTTCGTCGCTTGCGTCTCTCATTTTAGCAAAATCGAATGGTCGTTTTTCTGTATATTTTTTATTGATTGCCAGAACTTTAGCTTCCTGATCTTTATTCAATTTTAATTCTTCAACCAAACGTTGAGTTTGTCTTTTTACCATTTCTTCGGGATTAAACTGAGGACGATCGCCTCTTGGACCACCCTGAGGACCAGATTTTGACGGACGATCACCTCCACCTCTTTCCTGTGCGCTGGAAATACCAGCGACCAGCAGAAATGCTACCAGTAAAATACCAATCTTTTTCATGAAATTACTTTTAAATAGTTACTAAATGTTTTGTGAGAATTGACTGCTAAAAAACAAAATAGTTTAACTCACTTTGAAACTAAAAATGTTAAAAAAGGTGAAAGTGAAAACCAACTCTGAAAATACTATTTTTGACAAAAAGAATGTACAGTATGGAAGCGCTAATTTTTGCTGCAGGACTTGGAACACGCCTGAAAGAGCAAACACAAAATAAACCCAAGGCATTGGTTTCACTGGCCGGAAAACCGCTGATTCAATATGCCATTGAGCACCTGAAAAGCTTTGGAATTACCCACATTGTGGTCAATGTCCATCACTTTGCAGATCAAATAATAGAGTTTATTGAAAGTAACCATTCGTTTGGAATACAGATTGATATTTCGGATGAAAGGGAATTGCTTCTTGATACAGGAGGAGGGTTGAAAAAAGCAGGTCGTTTTTTCAATGGGAATGAACCCATCCTGATATATAATGTTGACGTTATTAGTAATCTGGATTTAAATAACCTACTTGAATTTCATCAACAGAACAATGCTTTGGCTACGCTGGTGGTACGCCAAAGAGAAACAAGCCGATACCTGATGTTTGACGAAAATATGCTTCTGTCGGGCTGGAAAAACTTTAGTTCGGGAGAAACCATTGTCAGCCGCGAAGATTTATTCGCTTATTCAAAGCCCTTTGCTTTTAGTGGAATCCATATCGTTCAGCCCGAAATTCTGGATTTGATTACAGAAGAAGGAAAATTCCCAATCATGGATTTGTACCTGCGACTGGCGAAAGACCATCCGATAAAAGCTTTTATCGATCAATCCAGTCTTTGGATGGATTTGGGCAAACCCGATCAAATTATTGAAGCAGAAAAGCTATTTCTATCTGAATAAAAAAAATAATCCGATGATTGAAGTCATCGGATTATTTTTATTGCCCTATTTTGAGTTTTCGGGCTTTAAAGCAACACTATAAAAGTTGCTAAAATCACACCACTTTTTCGTGGCTTCTTTGATATCCTCGATTGTAAAAGCATTCACAATTTTGTCGTAATCGTTAAAGCCAGAAAAATCGCCATTGCTGTTATACCAGGTATTACTTATAATTCCTAGCCAGTAGCGGTTTTCGCGAACATTGGTTTCGCGTTCGCGTATCAGTTTTTCCTTGGCTTTTTGCAAATCAGTTTCCGAAGGGCCTTTCGTAGCAATATCCTTGATTTGTGCAAAGACAGCTTCTTTAAGTTCATTCAGCTTAGCCGGATCGGCACCATACGAGATCGAGATATCGTACTTCGAGACCGGATATTTCTCAACCGCCGGGCTGGCATCAATGTAATACACGCTACTTTTGTCTTCTCGAATTATTTCAAGCAAACGGGTGGTCAGGATTTTGCAAACGGCATTAATCAGGAGGTTGTTTCTTCTGTTAAAATCGTAATCGCCGTGAAAAGCTATATATTGCATGCTTTTGGCATCCATTCCTTTTCTTACTGTTTTTTCAACCACGCCTAAAGGTTCTTTTATGCCCAAATCTTTCCAGTTTTCGTTTTTGTGCGACGACGGAATTGACGCAATATACTTTTCAACCAGAGCTTTTAGCGCTTCTTTGTCGATCTTTCCAACAAAGAAAAATTTGAAATCACTGGCATCGCTGAACCGTTCCTGATTAATTTGGGTAATTCTTGACAAATTGGCTTCATCTAGCATCTCGCTTGATATTGGCTTAGTTCGAACATTATAATTTGTTGAAACAACCTGTAAAGTATCCTGAAAAGCTGCTTCCGGCGACGTCTTTTTGTTTTCGAGGATGCCCTTAGTTCGGGTTAGAAACGAATTAAAAGCAGCCTGGTCGGTGCGTTGATTCGTAAAATACATGTAAACCAATTGCAACAAGGTTTCAACATCCTTAACCGATGAGCTTCCGCTAAAACCTTCGCGCAAATCGCTGATATAAGGGCTCAACGAAACTGCTTTGCCCGATAAAAGCTTATCCAGCGAAATTTTGTCAAATTCGCCCAATCCGCTGAGTGATAAAACGGATGAAGCTACATCAGCAGAAACATCATCTTTTTGAGGGTACAACGAACTTCCACCCAGACTGTATGCGGAAAACAAAACCTCGTCATCCTTAAAATCGGTTGATTTAACAACAACTTGTGCACCATTTGATAAAGTCCACACTTCTGTATCAATTTCATCAATTTTGGTAACCGATGTCACTGATCCAGCAGTTGGTTTAACCGGAATCAATGGTTTGTCCGAAACTTTATCGTCGTACGGTTTAACCGGAGTTTTTTCTGCTTCTTCCAGATACTTCAGCAAATCGGCTTCCGTCGGCACTTTTACGCCTTCAATTTCAGGAGCAGTTAAAATTACCACCCGGTTTTCTTTGGTAATCCATTTGGCAGCAAGGCTGTTTACCTCGTTCAGTGTAATACCTGGTAAAAAAGCTTTGTAGTAATTGTATTCGTTTTCTATTCCTGGGAATGGTTCTTCAGTAGTTAAAAAATTGCGTTTGTACTCTTCGGCATAGCTGTTCGACTTTTGCTTTTCGCGCTCGTTATACGATGTTTCAACCGAAGTCATCATAGCCATTTTTTGGCGGTCGAGCTCTGTTTGAGTGAACCCATACTTCAAAACACGCTGATTTTCAAGTAAAACAGTTTTTATTCCTTCTTCAATCTTTCCATTTTGGCACACGGCAACCGAACTGTAAACACTTTTAGGACCAAACAGCGCACCGTAACCTGAATTAGCCATCAAAAATGGTGGGTTTTCTTTTTGGGTAAGCTCAGCCAAACGGTCGTTAATCATGGCATTGTATAACCCTTCGACCAAACTTTGACGATAATCGCCCAGCGTTTTCGATTTTTGGAGCGGATGTTTGTAAAAAATCTGTGCAACGGCATATTGCGCTTCCTTATCTGTGGCGACTTTCACCAATGTTTCCTTGTGATCAGGAATGTCAAAAACCTGTTTTTTCCTTGGATTTTTTATCGTCGGAATTTGAGAAAACGTTTCCCGAACTTGCTTCACCATTGCTGTTTGATCGAAATCGCCCACAACAATAACGGCTTCCAAATCAGGGCGATACCAGTCTGCGCGAAATTTGCGCAATAATTCAGGCTTAAAATGATCGACAATTTCCATTTTACCAATGGGCAGTCGATTTGCATATTTCGAATTATGGAGGAAAACAGGTAACCATTTTTGCATCATTCGCTCTTCGGCATCGCGTCCACCTCGCCATTCTTCGTGGATAACGCCCCGTTCCTTTTCTATTTCTTCGTCAGAATCGGTAATCTGGCTTGCCCAGTCGTACAGCACTTGCAAGCCTTTATTCATAAACTTAGCGCTGTCGAGCGGAACTTTTATCATATAAACGGTTTCATCGAAGCTGGTGTAGGCATTAATTTCGGGGCCGAACTCCATCCCAATTGATTCCAGGTAATTTACCAATTCGTGCTTCGGAAAATTTTTTGTTCCGTTAAATGCCAGATGTTCAGCAAAATGGGCTAGCCCAAGCTGGTTGTCATCTTCTTCAACAGAACCGGCGCGAACAACCAAATACAAATCGGCCCGGTTTTTTGGCGTACTGTTGGCCCGAATATAATACGTCATGCCATTGGACAACACGCCCTTCGACACTTTGGGGTCAGTTGGCAGCAAATCTTTCAGGTTAAATTTGGGCTGACCAAAACTTGCCAAAGCCGACAAAACCCAGAATAAAACAAATAAACTTCTCATAATCAGGTAATTTTTGTTTCTATTTCTTATAAATGCTTCTGAACCACTAAAGCAAAAGCATTGTCTTCGTTTGAATGCGTATTTAAAAATCTTGATTTCAGTTCGTCAGGTCCATTATCGACGATATACGAAAAATTGGTGAATTCGAGTAAATCCAGATCGTTAAAATCGTTGCCAATTCCAAGAGTTTGCTCATGCGATATTTTTAAAGAATCACAAACAAATTTCACTCCATTCCCTTTCGAAACCGAGCGATGGAAAATTTCCATCCAGATATAGCCACTTTCAAGTGGCGAACTTGTACGAACTACTTTTACTTCAGGAAATTGCATCTCGATATTCTCCTTTAAAGCCATGAAACGCCCTAGTATATCTGGAAAAACAACCAAAAACTGGCAGGCTTCCGAGTCAATTGGTCTTTCTTCTGGAATTGGTTCGGCATACGATTTCAGATAGTTGAAATAGTTCTCAAACTCCTGACAATAAACACTTCCGCGATGAAACCAGCAATTGTGGTTTTCGGGAACAGGTTTAAACAGGTGAAAATTCAGGTTGCGTTCGACCAAATAATCCGTCAATTTTTGAACAATTTCTTTACTTATGTTTTGATGATACAAAAGTTCTTTTTTTTGTTGATCATATACTCCGGCACCCGACGAAAAAACAATATAATCGAAAGGAGTTTCAGGAGGAATAACATCCCAGGTTTTTCTCAGGTTTCGCCCGGTTGCAATTACCCTCAAAATTCCTTTTTCCCCAAGAACCTGAAGCATCTTAAGGTTTTCAGCAGAAATTGATTTATCGTTTCGTAAAAAAGTCCCATCCAGATCGGTGGCAACAAGCTTTATTTCACAATTATATCCCATTCTCTTTTTTTTCGTTCCAACTGAATTAACAAAATTCTTACGACTTCAGTTTAAGTAAGGCTAAACGCTAAATAATTACAATCATCTGTTACAACTAAATTCACGAAAGTAGTCAAAAAGCTTACCCACGGCAAAAATACACCAAACTCTGTCGATAAAATCCACGGTTCATCTTTGTAGATAGTTCGATGAATATCGGGATATTACCCTTGATTTTATATCTTTGCAAACCAAAATTTAAGAACATTTAACTTTTACTTATACTTGTTTGTAGTAATGATTTGTTGACTGGGAACACATATTTGGAAAAGCAAAAAGTAAAAATCAAAGACAAATAAAGGTGAAAATTGGATTAATTGGCTACGGCAAAATGGGGAAAGAGATCGAGAAAATTGCTCTTGACCGCGGACACGAAATCGTACTGATCATCGATATTAATAACCCTCAGGATTTAACTCCTGAAAACCTGAAAAAGGCTGATGTAGTGATTGAATTTACAATTCCAGCTTCAGCAATTGATAATTATAAGCTTTGTTTTGAAGCAGGGGTACCGGTAGTAAGCGGAACAACCGGATGGCTTGAAAAACGCGACGAAGTTCATCAATTTTGTAAAGCTCATAATGGGACATTCTTTCATACGACCAATTTCAGTTTGGGTGTGAATATTTTCTTTGCAGTAAATAAAAGACTTGCACAATTAATGGCCGGTCATTTGGCCGAATATAAAGTAGAAATGAAAGAAATTCATCATACTCAAAAACTGGATGCCCCAAGTGGTACTGCAATCACTTTGGCTGAAGGAATTTTCGAAAACATACCAACAATTAAGTCGTGGGTAAATAACCCAACCGAATCAGCCGATGTGCTGGGAATTATTTCGGAACGCGAAGGCCAGGTTCCGGGAACTCACATTGTTAAATATGATTCAGAAGTTGATTATCTTGAAATAACACATTGCGCTAAAAGCCGCAAAGGACTTGCTCTTGGCGCTGTTTTGGCTGCCGAATACAGTGTTGGAAAAAAAGGAATTCTCAGCATGAACGATTTGCTAAATATTTAATAACATTATAGATATGAAAGAAATTTTGACAAATAAATGGTTTAAATTTGGGGTAGTAGGCTTCATCTACCTGCTTTGGGTACTTTGGATTCAGAGTTTTCTATGGTTGATTGGCCTCGCTGTTATTTTCGATATTTACGTCTCGAAAAAAGTTCACTGGGCTTTCTGGAAAAAGAAAAACACTCCGGATGGAAAGCAAACCAAGGTAGTTGAGTGGATTGACGCCATTATTTTTGCTGTAATTGCGGCCACTTTTATTCGGATGTTCTTCATTGAAGCTTATACTATTCCCACTTCTTCGATGGAAAAATCGATGTTAATTGGCGATTATTTGTTTGTGAGCAAAACATCGTACGGACCCAAATTGCCGAACACACCGCTTTCGTTCCCATTTGTACATCACACTATGCCATTTTCGAAAACGACCAAATCGTATGTCGAATGGATTAAAAACCCTTACAAACGTATTGCCGGGTTTGGCAAAGTAAAAAACAACGATGTGGTGGTTTTCAACTTTCCTGAAGGCGATACTGTGGCGCTTAATGTGCCAAACCAAAGCTATTATGCCTTGGTTCGCGCCTACGGACGCGCCCGTGTATGGCAGGAAAAGGAAACTTTTGGCGAAATTGTTGCCCGCCCTGTTGACAAACGCGAAAACTACATCAAACGCTGTGTTGGTATAGCCGGCGATGTAATTGAACTGAAAAATGGCCAGCTTTACGTGAATGGTAAAGCACAGCAACATTTTCCCGGTATGCAGCGCGAGTATATAGTAACTACCGACGGCGCCAGTTTAAGCAAGCGTACCATGGAACAATTGGGAATTGCCGAAGACGATCGCCATGCAATATCGGCTTCACAATACTTATTTCCACTTACTGAAAACATGGTCGATAAACTGAAAGCTATTAAAAGTATCAAAACTGTACAGCCCACACAAACGACAGCCGGAAACTGGGACCAGAATATTTTCCCTTTCAGTAATAAATATCCTTGGAACGTTGACAATTATGGGCCACTTGAAATTCCCAAAAAAGGTCAGACTGTTAAACTTACTCTTGATAATCTTCCTGTTTATCAACGGATTATCGACTTGTATGAAAATAATGACTTGAAAGTGAAAGACAATAAAATTTTCATCAACGGTAAAGAAGCCGACAGTTATACCTTTAAGATGGATTATTATTGGATGATGGGCGATAACCGTAATAATTCGGCAGACTCGCGCTATTGGGGTTTTGTTCCTGAAGATCACGTTGTTGGTAAGGCTGTGTTTATTTGGTTGTCGCTAGATAAAGACCAGCCATTCTACAACAAAATTCGCTGGAGCCGCTTATTTTCACTCGTTCATTAAAAAACAATGATTGATAAAAACAAAGAAGGATGACCAATTGGTTGTCCTTTTTTGTTTTTATCTTCAAACTCATATTTGCTCACATACAGCCAATTGGTTATTTTTACATCGAAAAATTAGTTATATGTCCTGGAAAGTTATAGCGTTTTTTATTCTTGGTGCCTTGTTGGTAATTTTCACCTTGCAGAACCAAATATTATTGGATATCAAAATCCTGAAATGGGAACTGAAAGACGTTCCGGTGGTTTACCTGGTACTTTTCGGACTTATTTTTGGCTTTTTATTATCCATGATCACCCAACTTCCAACCATATTAAGGCTCCGGCGCGAGTTGCGAAAAGTTGTGCGCGAACTGGAAGAAAGCGAACAAATTGAACCCATTGCCGATGAAGAAGTTGATTCGGAAGGTGTGAGCATGGGCAAGGATTACAAAGGTGGATTTTTTAACGAATAGAAATGACTCAACATTCCCCGATTCTGCTTAGCACAGCCTATTTTGCACCAATCAGGTATTTCTCAAAACTTGCAAACCATCCCGAAGTTTACATCGAACAGCACGAAAACTTTGTGAAGCAAACGTACCGAAACCGAACAGTGATTCTGGGCGCCAACGGGCCAATTTCGCTGATTATTCCGGTTGAAAAAGGCCGGGCTCAGAAAATTTGGATAAAAGATTTGCGCATTGCCTACGACGAAGAATGGCAGAGAAACCATTGGCGGACGATATTTTCGGCTTACAACTCCTCTCCTTTTTTTGAATATTACGCCGACGATATAGTGCCATTTTTTCAGAAGAAACACACATTTTTGTTCGATTTTAACCAACAAATAACCGAAACCATTCTGGAAGCTCTTGATGTTGAAGTAGATTTTATTTTTACCGAAGACTTTGAACAAATTCCTGACACTTGCCTCAATTTCAGGGAGCAAATCAGCCCTAAGCTGCACCTTATTCAACCTGATCCGCACTTTGAAGCACAACCTTACACACAGGTATTTTCGGTAAAGTTCGGGTTTGTATCCGACTTGAGTATACTGGATTTGTTGTTTAATGAAGGGCCATCGGCACATTCCGTATTGAAAAATTCCTATATCGGTTAAAAGAAAGGCCAGAACATTGTCTGGCCCTAACTTTTTCCTTTCAGCAAAGAGAAATAACTTTCCTAAACCACGAATACGTTCTTATAAAACTAATATAATTAACATTTATACAGTTTTGTAGACCAATATTGTTATTGCTTCAAAAAGAAATCATCACATTATTTCTGTGAGTTTTACAGGACGGTTTTCCTGTACTGATTTTTTAGCTGCCAATGCAATAACAACCGATTTTAATCCGTCGTTGCCCGAAACAGGCAGCGCCAGGTTATTGATTACTGCATTGCAGAAAACTTTCATTTCGTTGGCATAGGCATCCAGATACCGGTCCATAAAGAAATTGAGAGGCAACGAACTATGAACACCGTCGCTGGCAAAATATCTGTGATTTTCAGGGAAATTATTATCGGCATTAGCCATTCCTTTCGATCCAAATATTTCAACACGCTGGTCGTACCCATAAACGGCTTTACGGCTATTATCGATAACCCCGATGGCTCCATTGTCAAATGTTAGAGTGATAACGGCAGTGTCCACATCGCCTGCTTCGCCGATGGCCGGATCAACCAGCACGGCAGATTTCACATATACCTCAGTAACTTCACTGCCAACAATATAGCGGGCCATATCAAAATCGTGAATGGTCATATCCATAAACATACCTCCTGAAACAGCGCTGTATTCTGCTGATGGTGGCGCAGGATCGCGAGAAGTGATTTTCAGTACATGCGGATCGCCAATTTTACCGTCAACAACCAATTGTTTAAGCTTCAGGAAATTGGGATCGAACCGGCGGTTAAAGCCAACCATCAGTTTTACACCGGCTTTTTCAACGGCTTCGAGGGCACCTTGTATTACAGGAATAGATAGATCAACCGGCTTTTCGCAGAAAATATGCTTTCCGGCCTTGGCGCATTCAATAATGTATTGCGCATGTGTGTCGGTTGGCGAACAAATTACCACTGCCTCAACTTCAGGATGATTAATTACATCCTGATAATTGCTGTAAACCGTTGGAATACCAAATCCATTGGCCACTTCAGTAGCTCCGGCTGTATTAACGTCGGCAACGGCAACTACTTCAGCCAAAGGAACGCTTTGAACCAATGTAGCAATATGAACTTTACCGATACGGCCTGTTCCGATTACTCCAAGTTTTAACTTTTTCATTTTTTTTATTTTTTACAGATAGTTGTGAATGATTGACTTACAGACCAAGTGATTGAATAAAATCGCGGTTTCGCTGGGCGCAAACTTTCGGATTTCCCATGCCGGGAAGCACATCCTGTTCCACTACAATCCAACCGGAATACGCTTGTTTTTTAAGTTCGGCGACAATAGAAGCAAAATCAACCGCTCCCTTTCCCAATTCGCAGAAAACACCACTTCCAACCGATTGGAAATAATCCCATCCTTCGGTTTTGGATTTGGCTGCAAGTTCAGGATGGCAGTCCTTAAAATGGATGTGCCAGATACGTGATTGGTGCTTTTTTAAGGCTGCTAACGGATCGCCACCTCCAAATTTGTAATGCCCCATATCCAGAACCAGACCAACCAACGAGGGATCGGTCAATGCCATTAACTGGTCTATTTCTTCAGGAGTTTCTACATATCCGGCGCAGTGGTGATGAAATACTGTTCGCAATCCGGTTTTTGCCTTTACCTGGGAAGCAACCAGGTTCGCTCCTTCAGCAAAAGTTTTCCATTCATCAGCCGACAAACCCATGTTGGAAGTTACCCTTCCGGCGTTTTGTGTGCGTTCAGGCACACTGCCATTGTCGTCGGCCAGCACAATAAAGGCATCCGGGAAACCCGCATCGGCCATCAGTTGGGCTGTTTTTACAGCGACTTCGGCACCGGCGGCATGTTTGGTTTTATCTTTCATAAAAACCGGCACAAAAGCGCCGACCATGGCTAGCTGTCGCTGATCAAGTTCTTTCCGCAAATCAGCCGGAACAGTAGGCATAAAACCCCAGTCGCCCAATTCTGAACCTTCGTAACCTGTATCCCTGATTTCGTCAAGCACCTGTTTAAAACCGGCGGCTTTTCCATCGAGGTCAAATTCCAGAACTCCCCATGAACAGGGAGCATTAGCTATTCTTATCATACGATATTTGTTATTATAAGCCCCATCCCCATCTCTTCCCCAAAAGGGAAGGGTGTTTGACTGGCTAAATTGTTAAGATATTATTTTCAAAAAGTAAATTCTTATTTACCATTACTAAAAGTCCCCCTTCGGGCTTCGACGTAAGCTCAGCCGAACGGGATTTAGGGGGCCTTAAAATTTTCTGGTCCATTCTTCGTTCCAGCGCTCAATCACCACTTTGGTTTGAGTGTAGAATTCGACGGCATGAGAAGTTTGTCCATGCAGATCACCAAAGAAGCTTTCCTTCCATCCACTGAACGGGAAGAAGGCCATTGGCGCAGCAACTCCAATGTTTACTCCAATGTTTCCGGCCATTGCTTCGTGGCGGAATTTACGGGCGGCAGCGCCACTGCGTGTAAATAAACAGGCCGAGTTTCCGTATTTATTGCTGTTAATGAGGTTGATTGCCTCATCAAGTGTTTCGACTTGAACCACGCTGAGTACCGGGCCAAAAATTTCGGTTTGATAGACCTTACTTTCAGGATTTACATTGCCCAAAATGGTAGGACCAACAAAGTAGCCATTTTCAGCATCGGCAATTTTCAGGTTTCGTCCGTCGAGCAGCAAATCAGCGCCTTCGTCAACTCCCGATTGTATCAAACCTACAATGCGATCTTTACTTTCTTGGGTAATCACCGGGCCCATTTCAACTTCAGGCGACATGCCATCACCGGTTTTGCGCGATTGAGCAGCCATCACCAATTTTTCCAATATCTTTTTCGAAGCATCGCCCACAGTGATTACAACCGAAGCCGCAAGGCAACGTTGACCGGCACATCCAAACGCGCTGTCGGCAATAATTTTCACTGTTGTGTTTTCGTCTGCATCGGGCATAACTACCACTGCATTTTTGGCGCCGCCCTGTGCCTGAACTCGCTTCCCATGGGCTGTTCCGGTTTGGTAAACATACTTTGCCACCGGTGTTGAACCCACAAAACTGATGGCCGGAATAAATGGATGTGCTAGGATAGCATCAACTGTTTCTTTGCCACCGTGTACCATATTTAAAACTCCTTTAGGCAGGTTGAGGCTTTCGAAAAGTTCGAAAATACGAGTCATAGTCATGGGCACCTTTTCCGAAGGTTTGATGATGTATGTATTTCCGCAGGCAATGGCATACGGCATAAACCAGAAAGGAATCATGATGGGGAAGTTGAACGGTGAAATACAGGCTCCTGCTCCGAGTGGCTGGCGGATCATAAACTCATCGACACCGCGTGCAATATCTTCTGAAAATTCGCCCTGAAGCAGTGTCGGAATTCCGCAGGCTACTTCAATATTTTCGACTGCCCGCACCATTTCTGCTTTCGATTCGCTATATGTTTTACCACATTCCCGAGTACAGATTTCAGCGATTTCGTTGGTATTCTTTTCCAGGATTTGCTTCATGCCAAACAAATACTGTACACGTTGGGTGGCCGGAGTATTTCTCCATCCAGACCATGCTTCGTGTGCGGCTTTCGCAGCAATTTCAATATCGGTAGCGCTTCCGGCAGGGACTTTGATAATTGACTTTCCTGTTGCCGGATTGATCACATCCATCACCTCTTTCCCTTTGCTGTCAATCCACTCACCATTGATATAATTTTTTAAAACTGTCATTTCGTTGTGTTTTATGTTTGCTATGATTTGTAAATAGTAAATATTTAAATCGTAAATAATCAGAGGTAATATCTCTGCTTTTTCTTTTTCTCGACGTAGTTCGAATAAGCTTTTTTAACGGTATCCACTTCCGAAACTTCGGCTATGGCAACTTCCCACCAGGCATATCCGGGTACGCCTTTTGTCAGGCTGGTTTCAATAGTAATTACCGTCGTTCGTTCCTGATTTTTGGCTTCGGCCAAAGCGGCTTTTAGTGAATCGATGCTGTTTGCTTCAATCACGTGAGCGCCCAAACTACGGGCGTTCAGAGTAAAATCAACTGGCAGCACATCGCCGGTAAGCAATCCGGTTTCTTCATCGCGGTAGCGATACTTGGTTCCAAAACGCTCTGAACCAATGGACTGCGAGAGACCTCCGATACTGGCAAAGCCATTGTTGTTCAATAAAATGATCGTAAACTTGACGCCTTCCTGAACGGCGGTAACAATTTCGCTGTTCATCATCAGGTAATTGCCATCGCCCACCATCACGTAAATTTCACGGTCGGGGCAAGCCATTTTTGCACCTATGCCAGCAGCACATTCGTAGCCCATAGTTGAGTAGCCATATTCCAGATGAAACCCTTTGGGATCGGTGGTTCTCCAGAGTTTGTGCAAATCGCCGGGCAAACTTCCGGCAGCACACAAAACCACATCACGCGGTCCTGCAAAATCGTTTATGGCACCTACCACTTCGCGCTGATGAACCGGTGTTTCTCCAGAAACCTGATAGAATTCTGAAACCATTTTATCCCAATCCAAATTCATTTTACCCACCCGGGCATGATAACCTTCATCAACCCGATAGCCGGAAAGTAAATCAGTCAATTCTTCCAGGCAGACTTTGGCATCCGAAATCAACGGCAATGCACAGTGCTTGTGCGAATCAAATTCGGCAATATTGATGTTGATGAATTTGACATCCGGATTCTGGAATGCAGTTTTGGAAGCTGTGGTAAAATCGCTGTACCTGGTTCCGATACCAATCACCAAATCAGCCTGTTCGGTATATTCATTGGCTCCGGGAGTTCCTGTTGCACCAACAGCGCCCAGATTCGACGGGTGGTTGTATGCCAGTGATCCTTTGCCAGCAAACGTTTCAGCAACCGGTATGTGGGTTTTCTCAACCAGTTTAGCCAGCGCTTCGGTAGCTTCGCTGTAAATTACTCCGCCACCAGCCACAATCACCGGTTTTTTAGAAGCTTTAATCCATTGAACGGCCACTTTCATCAGGTCTAAATCGGGACGCGGACGCTGAATTTTCCAGACCCGCTTTCGGAATAAATCTTCAGGAAAATCGCAGGCTTCGGCCTGAACATCCTGTGGCAAAGCCAGAGTGACAGCACCAGTTTCTGATGGTGATGTCAGTACGCGCATCACTTCAGGCAGGGACGTAATTAATTGTTCGGCGCGGTTTATGCGATCCCAATATTTGGAAACCGGCTTAAAACAATCGTTTACTGAAATATCCTGCGAAGTGGCCGATTCGAGTTGTTGCAACACCGGAGCCACATTACGGCGGGCAAAAATGTCGCCCGGAATAAGTAGAACCGGCAAGCGGTTAATTGTGGCGCAGGCGGCACCAGTAACCATATTGGTTGCACCCGGACCGATGGATGAGATGCAGGCAAATGTTCCCATCCTGTTTTTCATTTTGGCGTATGCAATGGCAATATGAACCGAGGCTTGCTCATTTTTGGTCATGATGTACCTGAAGTTAGTATCTTCCATCAATCCTTCGCCTACACCAGCCACAATTCCGTGACCAAATATGCCCAGACAACCTGCAAAGAATGGACTCTCAACGCCATCTCGCTCAACATACTGATTTTTTAAAAACTGGATAACTGCCTGTCCGACTGTTAATCGTATTGTTTTCATTCGTATGAAATATTTAAAGTTTTGCATCAGCCATTTTAGGCTGTAAAAGTTTATAGAATTGTTATTTAATGTCGTTTAGTTAAGCCCTGAAAGGGATTGGTCTGTTAACACAGGGTGCAGCCCTGTGCCCGCGAGATCATCATAGTTCGCCAAGCCCTGCAGGGGCGAAACATAACGCCCTTTCAGGGCTTCGATTATTAGTTCTTACTTTCACACAGGGCTTTGCCCTGTGTGATTGGATCAAAGGCTTTCAGCCTTAACTAAACAACATTGAATTATTATTCGTCATTCATATCGCGTGTTACCAGTGGTACTCGCGGGTCCATTCCCTTCCAGGTTCCATAAATCCATTTGTGATCCGGATCGTCAGAACTCATCAGGCTCTGGTCGCTTCCAGCCAAAAAATTCAGGTAATACACGTTGTATCCATGGCCAGCAATCACCGGATGGTAGCCTTTGGGAATGAGAACCACATCGTTGTTACGAGCTTCTGCAAGCTCATTCAAACTTCGGTCATCGGTATATACTTTTTGAATCGCAAATCCCTGAGGTTTATCGATTTTATAAAAGTAGATTTCCTCCAGGCAAGCTTCGGTCAATGCTCCGGTAACCGGATCGACTTTGCGGTCATCATGTTTGTGAGCCGGAAAAGAACTCCAGTTTCCGGAAGGTGTATAAACTTCGACACAAACCAATTTACTGGCTGCTGATCCGGGAGGCAACAAGCGGTTAATCTGTCTGCTGGCATTGTCGCCACCGCGGTGTTCAATTCCCATGGCCACCACATCGTCGGGTGTTACCAAATGGGCAGCGAATGTTTGATCGGCAATGCACCAGCCACAAGCCATATCAAGCGAATCGCCAACCGGACTTATTGCAAATTTGGTATGCGGTGGCAGGTATAATCCATGTGGTAAACCACTGAAAACATCTTTCCGTCCGTTCGAAGTTTTCCAGGTCCCTGCCGAAGTTTCAGCTAAAAAATTTCCACCGAGCAAAACAAACATATATTCATTTTCACCGGTGTCGCCTTTCCAGTTTTGTCCTGAACCCAATGTTCTGGCCATAAAGTTCAGGTGATTCCAGCCTGCTTCCACGGAAGAAATAGATTGGTAAAATTCTTTATCTCCTGAGGATTTGGCCAGTATCGGACATTTTTTATCTCTATTCATATATCAGGAAATTAAACCAATAGTAAGCTGCGGATTTTTGAAATCAAATCGGTAGTAGCCTGACAGAATTGCCTTAAGGTAACGATTGTTGCCGGGAAGCTGTCAAACTCATCAATGGTCATCCCATTTTCATCGTAAGCACGCCTGAATTCATTAAATTTCTTTTCCAGTTCGGCAATAATTTTTGGATCGACAGGAATATCCATATAGTTCATAACAGGTACGTCGGAGCCATTGTATCTTTGCTGCCATTTGTAAGGGGGCGAAATCACCACATTGCCGCCAATAAATTGCGACCAGTGCAAATGATTTCTGAAGGCGGCGCTTAACAAGCGCAACCGATATCCTCGTTCGTTGTAAATCTGGTAAGCTTTTTTCATGGCAGCGACTCCCGCCCAGTCCATAATTCCAGGATTTGCAATGATATTTTCCTTGTCAGCTATTGTCTTTAGGGCGTCGTCGAGTCGTCCAACCATCAGTGTGCAAACCGGCCCCATGGTACTAATGTCTTTTCCCTCTTTTTCGCGGCGGCTTAACCCACGCTCAACAGCTTCGGCCACGGCAATAGCCTGAGGAATCGTAAAACTTACGGTCGCGTTAACACTTACACCCTGATAGGTTACTTCCTCCATCGCTTCAATCCCTGCTTTTGTAGCAGGTATCTTCACAATAATGTTTGGTGCGAGTTCGTTGAAATGAATTGCCTGCTCAACTATTTTTTTTGAACTTCGATATAATCTGGGATCAGTCTGAATAGATAGTCGTCCATTTTTACCTTTTTCTCGCTCAAAAATTGGCTCCAAAAGAACGGCGGCCTTTTTTGACATTTCTTCGACAAGCAACCATGCAAGCTCGTCTTCGGTAGCCGAAGGATGTTCGACTATAAGCTTTTGGATATTTTCTTTCCAGATATCCCACTCTTTATGGAGTACTTCGAGCACGATTACAGGGTTACAGGTTGCCCCTACCGCCCCGTCAGCAATCGAATTACTTAACTCAGCAACCGAGCAGGAATCATTCCAGAGGGCTGTTGGTGTTGTTTGTGAGATTTGATACAACTTGCTTTTATAAGCATTGTTGTGTGTTGATGCTGTTTCCATATTTTTACTTTGAAATGGTATTGATTACTATTTTAAATGAATTTCATACGTTTGTTTACCAGAAGAATCCATAGAGTACAGCCAAAATTCCGCAAATACCGATAGCGGCAATGTTGAATCTGTTTGTTGTTTTAAACATACCATGCTCAATGATAAGTCCTTTCTCATCCATAGTAGAATTCGTATTGTTTAGAACCAGAATGAGTCCGATTAAGATAAACCCTACGACTAAAACGTAAATTGCTTCAATGGCAAGTTTATGCATTGGCACAACCCAAAAGGCTACAATTAAACCTATTAATACAGAGACGCTTATCATTCTCCAGCCAAGTTTAATCGCTTTTTTCCTGAATTGAATATCTGCAAGTGGATTCGTAACGCGGTGTGATTTGTCGAATAAGCTTATACCAATCATCACGAAAGTCAGGATGATGAAAACATAACCTATTCTTAGAATAAATGGAAGTTCGGGAGTAACAAGCCTGATGAGAATTCCGAGCGGAATGGTGAGTAGCGCCACCCAGATTGCTGCGTTTGCGCTGGCCTTACGCCAGAATAATCCGCAGAAGAAGATCAGGAACTCACCCGGATAGATATACCCTGTGTATTCCTGAATATATTGATAGGCCTGATCCAGTGATCGCAACTGAGGAGCAACACATGTAGCAATAATAAGTGCAATTGTAGCTACTACTCTGCCAACAATAACCAACTTTCGATCTTCGGTAGCTTTATAAAAATGCGCTTTATAAATATCCATTGTAAAAACAGTGGAAACACTATTGACAATTGAACTGAGCGCAGAAACTGCTGCTGCTGCAATAGCCGAAAACGCAAGCCCTTTTATTCCGATAGGCACAATATTGCTTAGCAACCACGGATAAGCTTCGTCTGATTTATTCAGGTTGGCGCCTAAAGCAAATGCTGCAATACCCGGAACTACAACCAATAAAGGGATCAAAAGCTTGAGATAACCGGCAAATGCTACACCATACTGAGCTTCTTTCAGACTTTTGCCGGCCAGACCACGTTGAATGATGAATTGGTTGAATCCCCAAAATCCGAAATTAGTTAACCACATGGAACCCAGAATTACGCCCAGTCCGGGAAGATCGAGAAATGCGTCCTTTTTGCCGCCCACACCGTCGGGGACCAGAACAGTTCCTTTTTCAATGATCATGTGGAATTTCTCTGGCGCCCTGTGAATCAGTTCGACAAAACCAGTGAAAAAACCATGACCATCGCCCAGAGCGCTTACGGCAAGGAATGTGGTGATCAATCCGCCAAATACCAACACAATTACATTAATTACGTCGGTCCAGGCAATAGCTTTCATTCCACCCCACAATGAATAAATAGCTGAAAAGAACGAGAAAGCAATAATTCCATAAATCAACGGAACGCCAATAATCCGTTCCATTGCCAATGCCCCAAGGTAGAGCACCGCAGTCATGTTCACGAATATATAAACCAACACCCAGAATACGGCCATTACCGTACTGACCCTTTTATCGTAACGTGAAGCCAAAAACTGGGGCATCGTATAGATTCCTTTTTTGATAAAGACCGGAAGAAAATATTTGGCAACAAAAATCAACACAATGGCGGCTATCCACTCATAAGCGGCGATGGCCAATCCAACTGCATATCCCGAGCCCGACATGGCAATAAAATGTTCAGCCGAAATATTGGCAGCCAGAAGCGCCGTACCTATGGCCCACCAGGGTAACGACCGTCCGGCCAGAAAATAGTCAGATGTAGTCTTTTGAACTCCTTTCCTGGTACGCGAAACCCACAAACCGGTAAAAATGATGATTGAAGCGTATCCAATAAAAACGACCCAATCGATCAAAGCAAATTCTTTCATTTTAATTAGTTAGAGTTAAATAAGTTAAGTCACCATAAACATAGGCAGGAATATAATTCGGACATTTTACATTTTTACCCAGATATAATGCTATTTTAGCATCATTACTATTAAATTGACATATTTGTGCTAATACTGTAAATATCATGAAGCCATTTTTCCAGAAACTAGCCTCTTCTCCAAGCCAATCAGTCATTTTTTACGATGAGGAAAAGCCTCATTTTTCAGTCCCCTGGCATTTCCATCCAGAAATTGAAATTCTGTATGTGAATAAAAGCTCAGGAACGAGTTATGTTGGTGATGGCATTCGGCGTTTTACAGAAGGCGAAATCAGTATCATTGGCGGAAATGTTCCACACTGGTGGAAAAGCGATGCCAAATATTACGATGGTAAGGATACCTCTGGAATCAAAGCGTTGATCATTCAATTTAATAAAGAGATTTTCGATCAGAACTTTATCAATTTACCCGAGATGCAAACTATCAGAGAATTACTCGAACGTTCACAACGGGGAATTCATTTTACCTGCAACAGTCGTAAACTATTGGGACAGCAAGTCATTCGGGTATTTCAGGAAACAGGTATACGGCGCATTACCGAGCTAATTGTTTTACTCGACATGATGGCTGGCAGCAAGGAGTTTAAATATCATACCAGCGTAGGATATTCGAAAACCATTAACACTTATGATTTTTATCGCTTCAATAAAATTCACGAACACATTCTGCTAAATTTTACCAAACCCATAAAACTTGAAGATGTGGCTAACATTGCCAACATTAGTCCGACCGCTTTTTGCCGGTACTTTAAAAAACATACCGGTAAGTCATTTCTTTCGTTTCTGAATGAAATTCGAATTGGGCACGCCTGCAAACTGATGATTGAAGATAATTTTTCAGTATCGCAGGCAAGCATGGAAAGCGGTTACAACAATTTATCTCATTTCAACGGCCAGTTTAAGCGACTTATGAATTTAACGCCTTCGGAATATGTTGGCGCTTATAAAAAATGAAGCATACAATTCAAATTGCATTGCCCCGACCCAAACCAACCTCAATATAAAAACTGAAATTATTGTCATTCAAAGTGTAACGAAGTGAAGCGATGAATCTGTAATCTGCAAAATGAACTTTACCGGACAATAGTGATTCGCAAAAAAAGACTTTGCCGTTTAATCACCCATTCCTGCCGTACAATAACTTATTATTTGTACTTTGATGCTTTTCTGTCACTTTTGATGCAATTAAACAGAAATCATCATGAAAGCAGTTTCGTTATCTATCGCAGTTACGCTTTTGCTTAGCATTTTGTCGCTAAGTTCTTCGGCCAAGTGGACGCGGGTAAAATTCAAACCTAAAGATGTCTTTATCTATGAATGGAGAAGTAACAAGGCCTCGCGGTCTAACAACTCGCTTACCGACGGAAACCGCGTTGTTCGATATTCATTGCAAATCGACAGTATTTCGCGCGAAAAAATTGCTTTCAGCGCTCGCGTGCTTCGTCAAATCAATGAGAATGGTAACCTTGCATTCAAAAATTCAACAGATTACGGATTTCCGCAGTTGACAAAGTATTACCAGGATGGACAACCCACAGACATCCTGGAAGAAACTCTGTACAGAATACCATTCCGGTTCGAACTCGACAGGAAAGAAAATACGGTGTCGCTTGTAAACAGGGACGAAATAATCAACCGAAGTCAGGAAATATTAAAATCGCGTCATTACGCTAATAAAATAATCGAAGAAATTACGGCATCGTTGAAATACAATGTGCTGTACAACAAAACCAAATTCTTTTTGCAGCCTTTCCGTTATATCCGCACCAACCTGGATTATCCGGATACATTGACCGATAATAAAACAAAAATTCTGGTGCAAAACCTTGGTAACGGAATGCTTGAGGTGAATGGCGTTCCTAACAAAATCCTATCGTACCTGAATTACAAAATCGATCTTCAGCATGGTTTGATTATTTCGTCGGTTAAAAGAACGAGGCTGGAAGAAAAGAGCCTCAAGCTTTTTGGGTACCCGAAGATAACGCAGACTGAACCTGAAGAAATACTGAATTTAATTGAACGAACCAGTAAATGCCCGAAAAAAATTATCGTTTGCGGGCATATTGAAAATCCTGTCAGCAAGCAAGTTAATCTTTATACACAGACAAAGATTTTTGGCACTGAACTCGATTCAAAATCGGCCCAACTGGATAATTCAGGAAATTTTAGGTTTGAATTTAAACTGGTTGAAAGGGGGCTGATTTTTCTGCTGAATCGAAATAACAACCACTTCTACAACAGTGTACCGATATTTTTATATGCCAAACCAGGCGATTCTATTTGCGTGAATTTCAGCTTGGTAAACAAGGAATACCAGGTTCATTCTTACGACCCTGGCGTTCCGAATTCAAAAATTACCGAGGAATATACAGTTCCTCAATCCATCGTATTTTCGGGCGACAGAACAAAAGAAGGCCGCTTATTGTATCAGTTTCAGAACGAGATTGGCATACCTCCGGTTTGGGCAGGAAGAATGGCAAGAATTGATTGTAGCGTTTATTTGAAAGCGCTCTCTGAATTAAAAACATTGCTTAAACCGTTGACCGAGGATGAATCGTGCACCGAGTCGGCCCATTACCTGCAAAAAGAACTGCAGGCAAGTGTTTACTCCGGTTTATTTAATGCCCGATTAGATGACCCGACATCTTTCGTTTATAGAATGTTTGATGGATCAATCATTCCTGCTAATATAAAAGATATGCTTTTCAACCAACTTGATACATTTGATATTCATCGGATTTACAATGATTACGGCATTTGCTCCCGCGCCCTGACCGAATCATACATCAACTATAAAATGTATCGGTTAGCCAATACAAACAGCCGGATGTCCCTTTCATTCAGAACTTTCAGACTGGGCGGGAGCCGAGACCCCGAACAAAGCTTTCAGTTCTGTAAAATGATATTATTTGGTTCGCCCATGTATCGCGAAGCCGCAAGTCAGCTGTATTCCTATATGGTTAGCGCAAGTCCTGAATCGAAAACCGATAGCCAATGGCAGGCCGAAATCAACGAAATGTTTGAATTGATGATCGAACGATGCAACGATGAGGCTTTTTCCCGTTCGCTTCGCGAAATAGTCGAAAACTTCAATAAGTGGAAGACTATCAAACATATCCCCGATAACCTTTTCCTGAATCTGAAAGGCGAGAAAGTCAAACTACGCTCGTTCATTGCCAAACGACCTACCATTATTTGTGCAGCAACAAGCTGGTCTGTTGGTCGTTATGATTTGGATGATGCAGCCAGGCAACATCCTGAATTCAACTTCATACACATCGATGAAGGTGAGAACTTCGAGTATTGGAAAAAATGGAACAGCCGTGGTAATCCTGTGGCGCACCAGCTTTTCCTTTTGTCCGATTCACTCCGGTTAAGCGATATTTTCCTGAACAACATGGGCAAATACATCGTTTTCGACAAATCAGGAAAAAGAATAGGCATTACGCGGGAAATTGAAGATGCTGTACAAATTGGAGAAAATGGACGCAGACAGTATTTTAAGGATGTAAACAAAACGGTTTTAAGTGGCATTATTATCTTTCTGGGCATTTTGCTGCTTGTTTCACTGTCCGGGTTCCTGTTTTATAAAATCAGGATGAACAGAAAACTACGGAAACATAACCAGGAAAAGCGATTACGCGAATTACAGCTAGCCGCATTGAGGTCGCAAATGAACCCACATTTCCTGTTTAACAGCCTGAATTCGGTGCAAAACCTTGTACAACAGCATAAAAACGAGCAAGCACATTTGTATTTATCTGATTTTGCCGGGTTGATTCGAAAAGTGCTGAAAAATTCGGATAAGGAAGAAGTAACACTTGCCGAAGAAATAGATACCCTTCAGAAATACCTAAACCTCGAAAAGTTACGTTTTGAGTTTGATTATCAGATTGATGTTGACAATACTATTGATCAGAATTCGTTTATGTTGCCATCTCTTATTTTGCAGCCTTTAGCCGAAAATGCGCTTATACACGGCCTTCAACATAAAAAAGGTGAAAAAAAATTGGCGGTAAAAGTTACAAAATCGGGAAATGAGATACATATCATAATCGATGATAATGGCATAGGAATTGAAGCATCAAAAGAACTAAAAAACAACTCAAACGGCATTGGCCTCCGCATGAATGAAGAACGAATTGAAATGATGAAAGAAAAATACGGTGGCAATTATTCCTTCAAATTAATAGATTTAACAGCGCAGGGACAGGAAGGAACTAGGGTTGAAATAACAATTCCTGAAGAACAATGACTAGTGAAAATATTAACAGGGATGATAAAATAGCAGGTATTTCAAAGATTAACCGAATTAAATTGTGGCTGGTTACATATTTGAATACTCTTTTCTTCTTCCAAATTGATGAATTAAGATAAATGTCGTAAAAATGTCGTAAGAAAACCGATATCAAGAAATGTGTTCTGAAATACTTTTATCGAATCTAATTTACTACAAATATGAATGTTTCTGGTAGAAAGATTAGCGAAGCAAGAAAATCTAAGGGACTCACCCAGGAAGAGCTGGCTGAATTGGCAAAAATAAATATACGGACAATCCAACGGATTGAAAATGATAAAAATGTTCCCAGGGGAAAAACGTTAAACTCTATTTATGATATTCTTGAAATTGCTCCTGAAGATTTTCAGAAAACCGAAAATAAAGAGAGAAAAATAAACTACCTGAAAATAATAGTAGAAGGATTCTTCCTTGTTATCCTTAATCTGGTAATTATTTCAATCTATGGATATGTAACTCTGGATTCAAACGCAAACATGAACAGTAGATTTGGAGGAATTTTACTGAGTATTCTTCTTCCGTATTTTATTGTTTCAAAAACACAATCCATGAACGGGATCGAACGAGTACTAAAGTTTGGGCTGGGGCATTTTTATTATTTCATTTTGGTTATGGTAAATGCCGGATTTCCAAGAGGTTTTATAACTGCCCTATTCCCATGTTTAGGTATTTCATTAGCTGTCTTATTTTATGGAGGTAAATTGATTGGAAACAATGAATAAGGAGAATTCAGTACAGTCTTTATCCATGAGGTGGAAAATATACAATTGGCTAATTGGCAGTCTCCAATTTTTTACGAATATAATTCATAAAGAGCTTTAATTTAATGTTTTACAACCAATAAGTTTACTAATCACACACAAAAGCCATGAAGATGAAAAAGTTTATCTTAACTATCATTTTGATCTTATCTATCGTGCATTTTATTGATGCACAGGCACAAAAACCTACAACACCACCAACACAGGCCACATCTGTAAAAACAGTTGCAACCCAGGCTAAAGTGCCGTTAAAGACTTTCCAAATTAAAGGGTTTGTTGTCGACTCCATTTCAGGGAAAGGATTACCTTACGCTACCATTGGAGTTCAGGACCAAACGCAAGGCGTGATTAAACGCCTTGCCAGCGATACCAACGGGAAATTCGATTTCTCGCTCAGCGTTCCTGGCAAATACAAAATCATTGTACAATCTATTGGGTATGTAGTTGCTAAAAAGGAATTTACATTGAATGCCGACAAAATCAAGGTTGATTTAGGAACGTTGAAAATGAGTGAAGGCGTCGAGAAAATTGACGAGGTTGCCGTTGTGGCCAAAAAGCCGCTGGTACGCACCGAGGTTGACAAACTGGTGTACAGTACCGAAGTTGACCCCGAGGCTAAAACAAGTAATGCGCTGGAAATGCTTCGGAAAGTGCCGCTGGTAACAGTTGATGGCGAAGACAATATCCAGGTGAAAGGCTCGTCGAACTTTAAAATCCTGATCAATGGAAAGAGCTCGTCGATGATGTCACAAAACCCGAAAGATGTATTGAAAAGCCTTCCGGCCAGTACCATAAAAGATATTGAAGTAGTGACAAACCCATCTTCAAAATACGAAGCCGAAGGAACGGGCGGCATTATCAACATCATCACAACAAAAAAACAGCTCGATGGTTTTATGGGCCGCGTTAACGCTGGGTTCGACACCCGCGGAGGTTACAACGGAGGCATTTATGCCACTTCAAAAATCAAGAAGTTTGGCTTCTCGTTCAATTATAACTACAACGATTTCAGGCAGCCACAAAGCGAATCGTATTCGGAACGCGAAAATTTTCTGAGTACAACCAACCGCTTCACCAAAACCAATGGGATCAATAAATACAAAGGAAGCGCGAACATGCTGATGGGTGAAGCCAGCTACGAAATCGACTCGCTGAACCTGATCAGTCTTTCGTTCTGGGGTTATTCGGGAGGTTACAAAGCCGACGGAGCCATGACCACAAGCGACTTCGATACCAACAACACGTTAACCCGCCAGTTCCTGAATAAAACACTGATGAATATGGATTACGGAAGCCTTTCAGGAAATATTGACTACCAGCGAACCTACAAAAAACCTGACAAGACATTTACCATATCTTATAAATTAGATCGTTCGCCACGGAACTCCGACAATGAAAATGACATCGAAAATATCCTGAATTATAATTCGTACAGGCAGAAAACATCGAACGACGCTTCGGGGACCGAACATACTTTCCAGGTTGATTATTACGATCCGCTAACCAAAATGCACCAAATCGAAAGTGGTTTGAAATACATACTTCGGCAAAACGTTAGTAATACCGACTTTTTCTCTTACGATTTTACCAATTCGATTTGGAACAAGGATAATACCCGCATCAACGACATGGATTACGACCAGCACATCATTGGATTGTATGTGGGCTACGTGCTGAAACTGAAAAAAGTGAGTGTAAAAACCGGATTGAGAGCTGAAGGAACGATTAACGACGGAACGTATAAATCGGTTCAAAACACCAACTTCACCAATAAAATGTTTAACCTGATCCCTTATGTAACCCTATCAAAGAATATGGATAAGGGGCAAAACATGAAGTTTTCTTACACGCAAAGGCTTTCGCGCCCAGGCATTTGGTACCTCAACCCTTATGTGAACGACCTCGACCCGTTGAACATTAGCTATGGTAACCCTAAACTTGACTCAGAAATTTCGCACACCTTTGATCTTTCATACGGAAAATTCTCGCCTGCATACAACGTTAACATCAGCTTCAACAGCGCATTTACCAACAATTCTATCGAGTCGGTATCGACCATGCAGGCCAACGGAGTAAAAACTACTACATACGAAAACATTGGTAAAAACCAGCGCTACGGAGGCTACCTGTTTGGATCGGTTAATGCATTCAAAAGAAAACTGTCGTTGAATACCAATATTGGTGGAAATTACATCTTTTTGGAAAGCAACGATGGCCGCGGCCTGAAAAACGAGGGGTTCAGCTACAATGGTTATTTAAACTGTAGATACACCGCATGGAAAAACGGAACACTTTCGGCTTATGGTGGCATTTATTCGCCCCGAATTATGCTTCAGGGAAAAACTTCGACCTACTATTACAATGGTATAAACGTTTCGCAGGAACTGTTTAAAAAGAAACTAACCGCATCTGTATCGCTTTCAGATCCGTTCAGGAAAAAGGCAAAATACACCAGTACCTACGACGACCCCACTTTTACTCAAACGAGTACCAGCTACAACTACAATCGTATGTTACGGTTTAATCTGTCGTACCGGTTTGGTAATGTGAAGGGAGAAGTGAAAAAGGCCCGTCGCGGCATTAAAAATGACGACGTAAAGGCCGGTGGCGATTCGAATGGAGGATCGAGCTCCAGCGGTGGCGGTAATTAATTTAAATGAATATCCGGCAACATGCCTAAATGATTTAAGCGTTGGGGCTTTGCCCCAAGACCCCAATTACTTTTTTGTCTTGACTGGTTCGACCAACTCACCAGCCAACAAAAAAGTAATGAAAAAAGGTCAAGGCTTAACCCGCTTCGCACGAAAAACTACACTTGATGGCTAAAATCTTTTAAACTCTCCCGGTTAAACAGGGAGAGTTTAAAAGATTTTTTAACGCCGTCTTTACTTGTTTTTCGGCTCACCGGCTTAGGCTGGCTACACTTTGTTCAGCACCAGGTAATGAAAAGGATATTCAATTAATTTAACTCTCAGAAAATCAGTTGTACTCATGAATTAGTTTTTATTATAAGTATTTAGTCATTATCACTGTTGAATGCGGGTTACAGTAAAGGTACTGACCCGCTTTTATGTTTTTAAAATTAAGCAACCGAAATAGCCATGTCGAAAATGTATAAATGGCTTTTCTGCGTGTTGGTTACTTGATTGAAAATCAAAGCTTAATGTGAAAATTATACAATCTACTTTGAAAATAAACATATAAAACTTACGGTTTCCATTAGAATAGTTTATTTTTAAAAAATGATATTGACTTAATTTAAATGAGCGTTGAGACAACATGCAAAAAATGATAAGTGTAACAATATCATGGTAGTACAAAGAATCTCAAAGATCGGTCCTGGAAAGCAGGATAATGAAGGTAATTATCCTAGGGTTCTGGACAAACATTGGTGTTGACCTAAATATAAGTCATTCAAAACGTACAAATTTCAAATTCTTTAATCCATAACCCTATGCCAATATTAAAAAACAAGCCAACATTAAAAGATATTCAGGAATATGTAATTAAACTGGAGGAAGAAAGAGGTTTCTCAGAGCAAACGGTTTTGCAGAAGTGCCTCATGCTGGGCGAAGAAGTTGGCGAACTGTTTAAAGCTATCCGTAAGCAGCAAAACATTAAAATCGACATTAATTCGAAATTTGGGTCTATAGATGAAGAACTTGCTGATATACTTATTTTTATTTGTTCTATTGCTAACCGGAACGAGATCGACTTAGAAAAGGCATTTCGTGATAAAGAAGAAATCAACAAAACAAGGATTTGGAAGTAGTAAAGTCGGAAGATTTGCTATGTTTGGTATCAAATCCGAATAAAAATAAAACTATGGAAAAGCTAAATATTTTATGGACAACTGACAACAAAGACACAATTTTTAACATGCTTACCATGTACGCCTTGAATTCAAAAATAAAAAACTGGTGGCAGGATGTGAGGGTAATTATCTGGGGCGCGTCGGTTAAACTGATAAAAAACGATACACAGGTTCAAACCGAAATATTGGAAATGGTTAAGGCTGGGATAACAGTTGAAGCCTGTAAAGATTGTGCAGATAATTTTGATGCAACCGAAATTCTGGAGAAGCTTGGAGTAACTGTAAAATATATGGGACTACCGCTTACCGAACTTTTAAAACGAGGTGAACAGTTGATCACGATTTAATGACAATCTATGAACAAACTTATTCCATTCTTTTCATTGACTTTTCTTTTATTTGCCTGCACTGGCAAACAGGAGAAATCGAAAAATACAACACAACCCATAATACCAACCATAAGTTATTACCTGGTGAACTCATTTCCTCACGATACTATTGCTTTTACTGAAGGATTTCTGGTATATAATGGCAAACTATACGAGAGCACCGGAGCTACACGAGATTTTCCACAAACAAGGTCGTTGTTTGGAGAAGTTGACCTGAAAACTGGCAGAATTGAAAAGAAAGTTGAACTGGACAAACAGAAGTATTTTGGGGAAGGTATTTCGTTTCTGAATGGGAAAGTGTACCAACTAACTTATAAAACCAAAGTTGGGTTTATTTATGATGCCGGATCATTCAAAAAGCTGGGCGAATTTACTTTCCCGGGTGATGAAGGCTGGGGAATGACCACCGATGGAAAAAGTTTAATTATGTCAGACGGGACCCATAAATTGACATATTTCGATCCAAACACCTTGCAACCTGTTAAAACACTTTCGGTTTATGAAAATGGCTATGTAAAAGACAAACTCAACGAGCTCGAATATATTAATGGGTACATTTATTCCAATATTTGGATGACAAATACAATTGTAAAAATAAATCCTGATGATGGAAATATAGTGGGTTTACTCGATTTAACCACACTTGCCAGCGAAGCAAAGAACTTATATCCAGGCTCGCAGGAGATGAATGGAATTGCTTATGATTCGGTTGGCAACAAAATTTATATTACAGGCAAACTCTGGCCCAAAATATACGAGATAAAATTTAACCAATAGTATTATGCCATACCCCGCCCTCATCGTTGACGACGAAAAGAACGGACGCGAAAATCTGTCAGGATTAATCAGTAAATATTGTCCGCAATTGAAAATAGTAGCCGAAGCTGCCTCTGTAGCCGAAGCTATTCAGAAAATAGGGGAATTTCAACCACGCATTATCTTTCTCGATATTGAAATGCCTAATGGAAATGGTTTTAAATTACTTGAACATTTTAAAACCTTTCCATTCGAAGTGATTTTTGTTACAGCTTACGACAATTATGCTATAAAAGCCATCAGGTTTTCGGCCAGCGATTATATTCTGAAACCCATTAACCTGAATGAACTGATTTCAGCTGTTGAAAAAGTGTGTACGCATATAAGCCTCCAAACTGAAAACGAACGAATCAGGCAACTTTATCAAAATACGATTAATCCGGCCAATGCACGAATTGGAATCCCCGTTTCCGACAGAATAGAGTTTGTTGAGGTAAAAACAATCATTCGCTGCCAGGGTGAAAGTAATTATACTCACTTGTACTTTACTGAGAAAAAACCGCTACTGGTAGCCAAATCATTAGTAGAATTCGAGGAACTGCTTGCCGATCATGGATTCATTCGAGTGCATAAAAGCCACCTTGTAAATATGAATCATGTTATATCCATCTCGAAAAACGATGGGGGTACGCTAATTCTCTCCAATGGCGATTCAATCCTTATTTCGCGCCGCCGTAAAGACTTTGTAGCCGAAAGTTTAAAGTGTATGAGTATCAAATCGTTCACTTAGAAAAGGGGCTTAATAATTATTAATTGTCTTAATTTTCAATGGTTCTACACTGTCGTTCTCATAAATATAAAAGTCTACACTTGTAGGCTGTCCGGTCATAAAGCTAATTGAGACTGTTTGACAAGAACCTTCTGCCTTTAAATTTGTATTTCCAATGTCTGCACGAATAATTGTCCACCCATTATTATCTATCTGAAAAATCCCAATTCCAGTAGATGGATACCCCGGCGATGGCTTGATAATAACTTTGAGAGAAGTACCTTGGGGTAAATTAGCTGGAACACAATAGTTTTTTCCTCCGATTATTTGAGTCAATGAATCGGATAAAACATTTAATAATGAATTTTTAGCTTCCGGATATCCTGTTTTTAAGGTCTCATCAGCAAGTTTATCGTCCTTTTTGCAACCTGAGAATATTTAAAATAATCATAAGACCAATTGAGTATCTTTTCATTATCGGATTATTTGTACATTATTTGCATCACTTTTGTCATAAGAGTTCAGACTGCAAAATTCCCAAATCTTCAAATCAATTCCGGAGTTATTGTCCCTTGATCAGGCGAATGAATTCTTCACGGGTTGCCACACGTTCAAATGCTCCGGTGAAATCGGAAGTAGTAGTAACTGAATGCTGTTTTTGCACACCACGCATTTGCATACAAAGGTGTTGAGCCTCAATAACTACAGCCACTCCGAGCGGATTAAGCGTATTTTGTATACACTCTTTGATTTGTGTGGTCAAACGTTCCTGAACCTGGAGGCGGCGGGCATAAGCATCAACAACACGGGCAATCTTGCTCAGGCCAGTAATATATCCGTTGGGAATATAACCGATGTGCGCCTTGCCAATGAACGGAAGTATGTGGTGCTCGCACATTGAATAAATTTCGATGTCTTTCACGATAACCATCTGGCGGTAATCTTCTTTAAACATGGCCGAACGCAAAATTTCTTCCGGATTTTGTTCATATCCCTGGAGTAAAAACTGCATCGATTTGGCTACCCGCATAGGTGTTCGGGTTAATCCTTCGCGACTAGTATCTTCGCCAAGAAGTTCGATAATTTGCTTAAAATGTTCACTTAATTTAGTTGTTGTTTCCGAGTCGAACTGCTCAATTTTGCGATAGGTTCCGTCTTTTCCGTTCAAAGTAAATTCCATTTGGTTCTCCTTTCTGTAGGTTTTAACCTTTGCCGACAAAGTTAAGAACTTAGCCCAAACAGATAGATGAAAGGCTAATTTTATCTATATTCTTTCAGATTCAGTTAAGATCGAAAGGATTACATCTACCTGGTAAATACCCAATCGTTTTCTCTGGAATGTTGGTTGTTAAAATAATACCCTTCAGCGTCAAATGCTTTTAATTCTTCAGGGTCCGATATATTGTTTTCAATGATAAAACGGCTCATCAGTCCACGGGCACGCTTGGCAAAAAACGAAACCATTTGGTATCTGCCATTTTTATTTTCTTTGAACGAAGGTGTTATAATTCTGGCCTTGATTTTCTTTGCATCAACGGCGCTGAAATACTCGTTCGATGCCAGGTTGATCAATATTTTCTGATCGAATTGTGCCAGTTCTTCATTCAATTTTGTGGTGATTTTGATTTTCCAAAAATCGTACAAATTCTTTTTACCAGCAACCGACAGATTGGTTCCCATTTCTAAACGATACGGCTGAATGCGGTCGAGCGGTTTCAGCAAACCATATAAACCTGAAAGAATACGCAACTTTTCCTGTGCAATAATAAATTCTGCTTCGGTGAATGTTTCGGCTTTCAATCCCTGGTAAACATCTCCGTTAAACATGAGTACAGATTGCCACGAATTTTCATCCGTAAATTCGGAAGTCCAGCTCTGAAATCGCTGAAAATTCAATTCTGCCAGTTTGGGAGAAATATCCATGAGTTTTGCAATCTGGGCAGGCTTTTTCTTTTTCAGTACTGCAATTATTTTCTCTGATTCAGGCAGAAAATCAATTTCAGAATAGGTTTCAAGATGGATGGGACTCTTGTCGTATAAGGTTTTGGCTGGCGAAACAACAACAATCATGGTTCTTTTTTTAAGTTCGGTAATTAAACAAAAATAAAGAATCAAAGTTGAATACCAGGCAGATTTGGACACAGATTAAAAAAAGAGCAAAAAATGAGTTCATTTCCTGCTTCGGCATTGGTTTTATTCTTGTTTGTAGTATTCGTAGTTACCAAATGTAAGTACCAACAGCTCCTTGCGGAAGCGTTGCTGAAAATTCACTATTTTGGAACTTAACTCTAAATTTTTGAGATGTTTTGTTATCGTTAATGACAATCAATGCTACTCTTCCTCCTGAAGTTCTGAATGCTACATTTGGCAGATTCTCAGGTAAATTAGAGTCGATCCTGATAGAACCAGGGCGAACAAATTTGGCTGCGTGAGCCAAAATGTAGTAGGCCGGATTGCGTGTTACATTGTTGCCGTCGATTGTTATTGTGCCGAGGCACTGATCGCAACCGCCATCGTCGGTATGTGGATCATATTTGGGGTCGGAGGCCATGTTCCATTCGAGCACATTGCGGCACCAGTTGCGTGTTCCTCCAATTATGAGTGTTCGCACGTGCCACGAAAGGTCTCCAGCCAGATTGCCAGGTGCGCCAACCCATTGTTCGGTGAAATACAGATTTTTGTTTGGGTGAGCTGCATGAACTTTACTCAATTCTTCGATTGTCCCGCCATACAAATGGAATGCCGATCCATCAACATATTGAGCTGCCTGCGGATCGTCTAAAATCGAGATCGGATAGTCGATTCGGTCAGCATTATGGTCGTAAACAATAATTTTTGTTTTTATTCCGGCAGCTTTAAAAGCTGGTCCCAGGCTTTTTTTTATGAAATCAGCCTGATCGCCGGCGGGCATAAACATGCTTGGCGTATTTCCAGGGTGTAGTGGTTCGTTTTGAATTGTGATCGCATCAATTGTGATGCCTTCGGCTTTCATTTCCTGAATGTATTTGACGAAATACTTTGTGTATGCATCAAAATACTCGGGTTTCAGGCTTCCACCTTTGTACTTCTTGTTTGTCTTCATCCACGTTGGAGCTGTCCAGGGCGATCCCATGATTTTGATCTTCGGATTGATTGCCAAAATTTCCTTTAAGACGGGAATGAGATCTTTCTTTTCAGGTTCCAGACTGAATTTATCCATATTTACATCGGTTTGTCCATCGGGAATTTCGTCGTAGGTGAACAAATGATCGCTCAAATCTGAAGCTCCAATAGATAGCCTCAGGTAGCTGATTCCGATGTTGTTTTCATCGGTTGCGAAAAGTTCCTTTAAAATATTTAAACGGCTCGTCTTGTCCATTTTATTTAGAACCAATGCACTTCCGCCCGTAAGGCAGTTGCCGAAGCCATCGACGGGTTGAAATGTTTGGCCGGAATTAACTAAAATTGTTGGAAGTTGATCAGAACAAGTGCCCGCATTAATACTTTCATTTTGTTTTTGAAAAAGAAGGTTGGTTGATGGACTGGTAATCCAGGCTTCAACCTTAGGTGTAGTTTTTCCTTTGGACGTAGGCCTGTTTTCAGCTTGACTTAAGCAAGCACTAAGCAATATCAATAGCGAAAAAAACAGTTTCATAAATCAGTGTTTTTAAGTTTGAGAATTTTGACGATTGGTAAATTGTCCCGGCAGGAACCACAACAACTACACCTGCCGGGAAACTTAACCGATACCAGCTTCGATAAACTGCTAGCATTATTTTTCTAATACACACTCACGTAATCAACTAGCATCGTTTTTGGAAAATTGTATCGTCGATATCTTTTGGGTCGCCCCAGTTGCCACCAACTGCTACATTCAGGATCAAATGAAACCGTTTGTCAAAAGGCCATTCTTTGTATCCTGTTCCCTCATTTTTAGACGTAAAGTTATAGTTTGTCGTCAACATAAATTCTATATTCCGAAGGTTCCCATTCTAATCCGTAATTGTGAAAGTTGATATAGCAATCGGCGATAGTTGTTCTTGCGCTTTCCTGAGTTCCGGCGACATGGTTATATAACTTTGAGTGTGAAGGGAATACGATTACATCCGGATCGTAAGCCACATTTTCCATGATGTCGATTTCGCCGCTGGCAGGCCAGTTCCCACACTCCCAATCGGTTGGCAACATCCAGATTACGGGCCATATTCCCCCGTCCATCGGGTAATTTCGCCCTTACTTCAACTTTCCCGTATAACCAATCGCCTTTCGATTTGGTGATTAGTCGGGCCGATGAATATTTTTTGTCCTCAATATCTTCTTTTCTGGCTGTGGTAAATAAAAGCCCATCATTAACTTCAGCATTTTTAGTTTGTCTGTCGGTGTAAAACTGGGCTTCGTTGTTTTCCCACCCGCTGGAATTGCCTTGCGTGTCGCAGCTCCATTTTTTGAGGATTGGGAAGTCCATTATTATCGAATTCGTCGCTCCAAACCAGTTTCCAGTTACCAGTACCGGAATTGGACTGGGTTTGCTGGGCTTACGCTAAAAGAGACGTTCTAAAAAGGAGTAGTATGCTGACTGAAGTTTATCTGGCTTTCATTTTGAGTATTTTAGTTTTTTAATTTGGGATTAGTTTCAAGTTTGAAGTGAAATAAGTTATCACGCACTAGTCCCGGCAAAGCGCTAGCTGGCAATGCATTCGAGTCAACTAATTTTGCCGAAAAACTCGGACGTAATCTACCACACAACTGAGTGGAAGCGCTGATTCATCAACACCCTGCATGCCGCCCCAACTGCCTCCCCAGGCGAGATTGAGAATGATATAATATGGTTTGTCATACGGCCAGTTGAGAACCCCTTTATTATCATTGTTGTATGTTAGTTGTACTTTTCCGTCTACATAGGTTGTTATTCTTTGTGATGTCCACTCTATGCCGTATGTATGAAATTCGCCTTCCGCTTTTTCAATGGTCATAGCATGGGTTACCTGAGTGCCATTGGTATGATTGTGCCCTTCGGCATGAAGGCTGGAAGATACCTCGTTGGGCACAACACCCACTTCTTCCATAATATCTATTTCCCCACACTTTGGCCATGGGTTGATTGAGAAATCGTTGTTTGCAGGCATCATCCAAAAAGCCGGCCAGGTACCTTTACCTTTGGGCAGCATCATGCGGGCTTCTATATAACCGTATTGCCATCCCTGAGCTACTTGTGCGTAAACCCGGCCCGAATAAACACTTCCTCCTGATTTAAAGCAGTGGATGCGCAATTTCCCATCAGAGAGTTCGGTGACGCGTTGGCCATTGTAGGCGCCGTCAACGTAATTCTGCAACTCGTTATTCACCCATCCGGCTTTCTGTACTTCGTGCGTCCAGTCAGTCTTGTTGAGTTCGGTTCCTTGATTAAATTCATCGTGCCAAATCAGTTTGTATCCTTCACGATCAGGAATATCTGTTATTTCAACTGATTCCTGATAAACAGTGACAATCGCAGTTTCGCCGCCAGCAATAATTGAAACTTCTCCGGTACGGGTTTTTGTTTCAGCAGAAGGGGTGGTGGTTATGGTAAGCGAACCGTCGTTGATACGGCTGGCAATTATCCAGTTTTTGCTGGAAGTGGCTGTCCAGTTTGTATATCCCGAAATTATAAGAGAGTAGTTTTCACCACCCGATTTGGTAATTATTTCAGACTTGGATATTCGGAGCGCAGCAGCCTGTTCTATGGTTATTTTCTGGCTTTTCGTACCCGAGCTAACCAGCACACTTGCCGAACGTGCATCACCATTGTTGGGCTGTACTACGATGGACAATTTGCCTTTGGGCGTTGAAGAGCCTGTTGCGGTTGCCGTAATCCAGTCGATACTTGGAGTGGCCGTCCATTTTTCGCCTGTTGTGGCTACATCAATGGAATAGGTTTCGCCTTTTGTCGGTACGTCAATAGCCGACTGCGATAATGTGATGGTAACCTCTGTCTGTCCTCCAGTGTTTTCTTCGTCGCCAACCCCTCCTCCACATGCAGTTATTATCAGTATACAAAATAATAGCATTAATGAATTTATCTTCATCAATATCCAAATTAGGAATGAAAGAAAAAGCCACCTCTCCCTTAACTAGAAGGAAGAAGTGGCTTTGGTATAAAAGTAACTTATTTCTTAATCAGGGTTATGCCGCCGATAGTAAATTCGGTGCCTTCCTTGCAGCCGCCAAAGTCAAATATCAGCTTAAGTTTTGAAGAAGCACCTCCTGAGAGTTTTTGGTTGGTAAACTTGATAACCTTAATTTCACCAGCTTTAAACTGAACGCCATGCTTTTCGAATAAATAGTTGCTATCGCTTTCTTGTGAAGAGAGCTTTATAATGGCGGGGCTGTCCTTGCTAGCCATTACTACGCAAGAGAAATCGACTACATCGTTGGCTCCAAGGGCTAAAGATTTGGTATTGAACGCGTTTTGGGCCTGCCATTCAGCTGCGGTGGTGGATTTGGCTGTAATTGTATAAACATTATTGTTCTGCTCAAAGTCAGGGTTGCCAACCTGCGACCAGTTCGCGTCAGCCCACCAGAAACCCATCGTGTAGTCTTTGTTCTTGTCCACAGCCTTCCAAAGGTTATCGGTTGAATCGTAATCCAACGGAGCTACATTGGCGTCATTGTGTTCGGTTAAGGTGATGTTGTAAATAGACACGTTGGTATTTGCCGGGCTTCCACCAAAATCAAATGTTATCTTCACATTCCCATCGAAACCAGCAAGGGCCGAACCTGCTACCACTTTCATTTCGTCTGCCGCAAGAGATACGTTGTGATTGGCCAGGAACAAATAAGTATTATCGTCGCCGACCTTGCTTACCTTTACAGTGGCAGCAGGGATGTCGTTGGTTGCTTTGATGGCAACCGAAAAATCATAGCTCTTGGCAGCTGAAACAGCGATATTGGTGACAAAATGCACTTGATTCTGCCACTGGAGAGCCGTTGCTTTATCAAACGACAGATTGAGTTTCTTGTTCCCGTCTGAAGTATGCGTTGGCACACCATAAGAGCTCCAGTTGGCATCGGCGTAGTAGAATTCATTGGTGAATGTGGCCGTTTTGAAGAGGTTGGCGCTATTATTGAAATCAAAACCTGGCCATGCGAATCCCTGTAAATCTGCTGCTACATTAACAGTTTGGGATACAGCTGTCTGACCGGCCTTTGTGAAAGCCAGCAAACTGACGGTGTATGAACCGGCCTTTTTATACTGCTTTGTAATTGAAGCGCCATGGGCTGCCGTTGTTACCTTACCGTCGCCAAGGCTCCAGAATAGTTGTACGTCCGAAAGGAATTCTTTTGATGTATTGGTAAATTTATATTCGTTTTGGTTCCCTGTTGCAGCTACCGATATAGAGATGTCACCTTGAGACACGAGCTGTCCGCCCAAACTGTGGTCGTTAATCTCTTGAGGGTCGCAAGCTGCGAAGCACAGCATGACTATGCCTGAAATTAAGCTATATATTATTTTTTTCATATTAGTCTATCTTTTTCAGTTGAATTAATTATAACCGGGATTCTGTTCCAGAGGGTATTCCGTGCCCAATGTTTTATCCAGTTCGCCCTGTGGAAGCGGCAAGTACTTATTAGTTTCTTTCCATGTACGCACTGAGTTAGCATTAGGCAGGTTTTCTGTCAAAACAGTAGCAGCATCACCCCAGCGAACCAAATCGTAGTAGCGTTTGCCTTCGCCTACAAACTCATAGTGGCGCTCGGCCTTGATACTGGCAGCTGTTGCAGTAACACGATGATTGGCATCGCCAAAGGCCCGATCGCGAACAAGATCCAGACAATTCTGGGCTGATACGCCCTGCTGTGCAGCCACTCCATTCATTACTACCAACTCAGCGTAGTTAAGCAGCGTTTCCGCATAACGGTAAATACGCAGGTTGTTGCAATAGTTGAGGTCGTTGGCTCCAGACTTTTTATAGTTGGGACGTGCGGCATACTTTCTCAGGAAAAAACCTGTGTCCTGAAAACGCGGGCCATAGCTTGCTCCCGGAACGGCAGCCCAATTGGTGATGGACCCATTACGACGAGTGTCGCCTGTTGCAAACATATCATAAGTTGTTTTACGAACCGGACCGAAGCCCCACCCGCCACTAAATACTCCGGCTGGATCTTTCAATTCGTTAGGCGAAATATAAGCCGGAAGATTTGTGCCATAACCTGTCCATGAAGCCGACCAGTCCTTACCTTCTCCCAATTGATTGGTCTCGAATATGGATTCATTACAGAACTCGTTTGCATTAACCCAAATAGAAGAAAAGTCGCTCATTAACGTATATTTTCCGCTTTTTATAATGGTAGCCATGTCGTTGGCAACTTCCGCATACTTGCTTTGGTCTTTCTGATACATCACGGCACTTGCTTTCAACATCAATGCGGCAGCACGGCTCACACGGCCCGAAGTTGTACCACCATTGGTTGACATTTCCAAAGCGCCCTCTTCACAAGCAATTGCAACATCGCTCATTATCTGCTTGTAAACATCATCTGCTTTCATTTGTGGGGCAACATAAGGAGGGCTCAGAGGCTCGGTAAAGAATACGATATTACCAAAATTCTTCCACAACATATAGGTGAAGTATGCTCTTAGAAAGTGACCTTCAGCATTATATTGTTTCAGTGTTTTTTCTTCCAATGAATTAGAAGGTTTAATATTTGCACAGCTGATTATAACACTGTTTGCGCGAGCATTTCCGGAAGTATAAATATTCCAGGTGCCACTTAATGTGTGGTTTGCATCGGCAGTGAACTGAGATACGGCGTAATTCATACCCGACATACCATCGTTTGCATCGCCGCCGCCCTTGTAAATATCATCAGATTGAATATCACTGATAAAGACGGATGATTCGTAAGAACCGTTGGCATAAGAGTCAAACAGTAAGATTTGGTAAGTTGCAGCCAACCCTGAATTAACCGAACTCAAAGTGGCGGTGCCACCAGCAGCCAGTTTGTCAGTTGGCTCAGATTCCAGAAAACTGTCGCCGCAAGATGCCAGTGTTAGTCCGGCAGCTAAAACTGTTGCTACTGTATATAATTTGAATATTTTCATTTTTTCAAAGTTTTAAAAGTTAGAATGTGATGTTTGCACCGATACTGATCGTACGCGATTGCGGATAAATACCTTTATCAACACCCAGGGTGGTGTAACTGCCAGAGGCTAGTTCAGGGTCAAAACCTTCATAACCTGTAATAGTAATGAGATTTTCCGCAGCAATATAGAAACGCAGGCGTTGAACGCTGAACTTACGCGTAAGGTTTGCAGGTAGGGTGTACCCAAACTGGGTATTCTTTAAACGAAGATATGAACCATCGTGAATGTAAAGGTCGGAAGATGCCCAGTTTCCATTCGGATTCTTAGAGGTCATGCGAGGAATTTTGTTAGAAGTGCCTTCTCCCATCCAACGGTCGAGAATCCATGAAGGACGGTTCATTGCCGGGATGTCGCCACGTTGTGCAAAGTCGAATATATCATTGCCCATTGTTCCTTGGAACGAAAGGCTGAGATCAAAACCTTTCCATTCGGCACCAAGGTTGATTCCGAATGTCCAATCGGGCATACCTTTGCCAATCTTGGTACGGTCAGTAGAACCGATAGAACCATTTCCGTCCAGATCCACAAAGCGGACATCGCCGGGCGCTGCCATGGGTTGAATCAATCCACCCTCTTTGTTTACATAGCTATTAACTTCTTCCCAGTTCTGGAAAATTCCATTGGTTTTGTAACCATAGAAATAAGGCCAAACTTCTCCGTTCTTGGCATGTACGTAGTCTCCTACGCCTGAAGCCCCGGCACTTTCATAGTTCGTTTCACCTGAAGCATTGCCTAAACTAATAAGCTTATTTTTCAGGTAGGAGAGGGTTACACCAATATTGTAAGAAAAGTCTTTGTACTTGTCTTTCCAGCCTGTTTCAAATTCAAGTCCCCAGTTTTTCATTTTGCCAAGGTTGCCCATAGGGGCGCTTTGACCAATATAAACGGGCACAGGCATGGTTGCTAACATGTCTTTTGTATTCTTGTTGAAATAGTCGAAACCAAAATTCATACGGCTGTTGAACAAGCGTATGTCAACACCAATGTCTGTCTGAGTAGATGTTTCCCATTTAATGTCGGGGTTGGCCACAGCGCCAGGCGATGTTCCGTAAACCATTGTTCCGGTATTGTTTTTATTAACGATATCGTAGCTGCCGCCAAAATAATAGTTTTCGCCACCATCCATCAACGAACGGTAACGGAAGTTCCCAATGGATTCATTGCCATTTTGTCCCCACGAAAAGCGGAGTTTAAGCACATCGAACCACGAAGGTTTGACATCCTTCAAATATGGCTCGTTCCAAACGTTCCAGCCTAAAGAAAACGAAGGGAATACACCCCACTTGTTATTTGTACCAAAGTGAGATGACCCGTCACGGCGCACGGTGGCTTGTACCATGTAACGTTCGGCAAAGTTATAGTCTAAACGGCCGAAGTAAGAAGCCAGAGTTTCGTGGTTGAACCCATTTGTCCCGCCTTCTACTCGTTCATCGTCGCGGTCGGCAATGGCATAGTTGATGTTGGCTTTACTTGGGTCGGTATCAAGCAAGTCATAGTCATAACCTTTAAGATTGCGTGTGCTGTATTTATTTGCTGATTGGCCCAATACTACTGAAATATTATGCTTTTCGGCAAATGTTTTGTTGTAAGAGAAATAGTTTTCTACCTGCCAGCGGAAACCACGGTTCATAGAACTTTCCACGCCACTACGATCGGTATGCGACATCGAACTCAAATAATCTTCATACCAGTACCCATCATAACCCCAGAATGCAAGGTCAACGCCATAGGAACTACGGAATTTTAAACCGGGGAGAATATCTAACTCACCGTAAAACGAAGCAACGAACTTGTCAGAGTTGTTCTTACCACCATTAGGGCGGTTAAGCTGGGCTACGGGGTTTGCCAATTCCTGATAACCGGTTGGAGGCAAAGAGAATACTTTTCCGTTTTTAGAAATAGCTGTAGGATGATCTGCAAGAATTTTTGCTGCATCCTCGTCGGAAGCAAATACTGGAACTAACGGAGAAAACGCGATGGCACTACCAAGGATTGAGCCATATTCGGAGTTGGTTTCGATGCTGCTACTCTTATCTCGAGAATAACCAATATTTGCTCCAGCCTTCAGCTTGTTCAGGAAATTGCGAGTTTTATCTTCGAATACGGTATAAGTTGAGTTTGAACGAACGCTATAACGCTCGTAATTTGAACGGCCATAGTTACCACCAACGGTACCTTCTTGTTTGAAATAACCTGCAGAAAGAAAGTACGTTGATCTATCATTACCGCCGTTGATGCTCAATTGGTGTTGCTCAACTGGAGCGTTGTAATTGAACACTTCGTCTTGCCAGTCGGTGCCTGTTCCCTGGTAACCGGCAATGTAGTCGGCTGAATAGCGGGGCGCATTACCATCGTTCACATCCATTTCGTTCATTATGGTCATGTATTCCTGGGCATTCAGTACTGCTTTCTTTTTCCACGGGTTCTGCCAGCCATAGCTGAAGTCATAGCTCACAGTGGCCTTGCCTGAGGTGCCAGATTTTGTTGTTACTAGCACAACTCCATTTGCAGCGCGGGCTCCATATATAGCTGCAGAAGCTGCGTCCTTTAAAATTTCGATGGATTGGATGTCTGTAGGGTTCAGGTAATTAATACCACCTCCTACAGGCATGCCATCAACTATGTACAACGGATCAGAACTGTTTACAGTGCCGATACCACGAATGCGTACTTTCGAATCTGAGTTAGGCTGTCCTGAACTTTGCGTGATTTGCACGCCGGAAACGCGGCCTTTCATTACATCTTCAATACGGGTAGGTGTTTCGTTTGCAAGTTGAGCTGATGTAACACTGCTGATTGCTGCCGTTACCACGCTTTTCTTTTGCACTCCATACCCTACAACCACAACCTCATCAATGTTTGTATTTTCGGTGGCTAAAACGACATTGATTTTTGATTGGTTGTTAACAAGTATTTCCTGCGATTTCATACCCACGAAAGAGAAGATCAAAGTAGAACTTCCCTGAGCGCTTATCGTGTAGTTTCCGTCCACGTCAGTGATGGTACCGTTTGTTGTTCCCTTAATGACAACACTGACTCCCGGAATTGGTTGTCCATCGTCAGCCGATGTAACAACTCCTTTTACTTGTATCCCCTGCGCGAATGTTGCAAACGAATACATTAAAATTAAAAGAGCTAAAAATGCTTTTTTCATAAGATTAAGAATTTAAGGTTCAAAAAGCAAGTGCAAATACACTTTGCGGCACAAAAGTATCTGCAATAGATAGTTTAGGAAAGAAAAACGCTACAGCAAAAATACATCAATGTATATTTTGTATTACATCAAAAATACATCAATGTTATTTATATAATTCTGATAATAAGTTATATAAATAATTTTTATAGAGAAATTACAATACAGCATATTGTTGTTTGTACTACAACCAGTATATAATGTGAATCATAAGTCGATAATCATCTTCGTAAGATTTTGATCACGATCTATGTTAAGTTTTTTTCTTACTCTGTAACGGCATATTTCAACACCTCTTACGGAAATATTCATTAGAGGCGCTATTTCTTTTGTCGAAACGTTCATTCTCAGATAAGCGCAAAGCCTCAATTCTTTTGGTGTTAGGTTGGGATATTTCTCCTTCAGTCGTTTTAGAAAGTCTTCGTGAACTTCGTCGAAAGCACTTTCAAATACTTCCCATTGCTTTTTGTGATCAATGTCCTTATCAATTCGGGTGATCAGCAGATTAATCTTTTCTTTTAACAGATCGTCAGATGAAGATTTTTTTAACTTCTCAAGATTTTCTTTAATTTTTTGAAGAAGTTTGTTTTTACGGATAAGATCCATGGTTTGATTTGCTAACTCTTTATCCCGGTGGATCATTTCAATTTTCAATTTCTCATTTTTCAGGTTAATGATTTTCTTTTCAGCAACCAGTGCTTCCTGTTTATAGTGTTGTTCTTTCTGCCGGTATGATTTTAAGTGTTTCAGTCTTTCTTTTCTGCGCGAGATTTCTATCCTTTTCAAAAAGTACCAAACTGCCATCGAAGCAATTATTAAAATTAGAATGAGATATAATGAGTATACATAAATAGTTCTGTACCACGGAGGTATCACATTAAAACTTAAGGTGTCAGTTGTGCTCTCTATCCCAAGCTGATTTCTGGCTTTTACGCAAAAGGTGTAAGATCCGGGTGGAAGCTTAGCATATTCTTTAAAGGTGATGTTACTCCATGTTGACCATTTTTCGTTATAACCAATCAATTTCACACTGTATTCAATATTGTTCTGATTATCGAATGTTGGAGTAGTGTACGAAAATCTAAAGCTGTTTTCTTTGTATGGAAAATTAAATTCAATATGATTGAGCTCATTTACAGATGTTTCAGAAGTGTTTTCATTTTTATGGGGGAGATGAGTTCCATCAAAAAAGGTGCTGTCGAGATAGAGTGCAAAGGCTTTGTTTATAAACGCTTCAAATTTTGTTGCGTTATTGAATCTCGAAAGCGGAGAGTAGTGTGCAAATCCTTCTTCTGTGCCAAAAAATACATGTTCAGGTGAATAGACATAAATGGATTCGAATCCACTTATAAATCTTCCCGTCAAAATGTCAAATGGTGCACTTATGTGTTTGTAAATCAAATCTTCCTGAATCCGAAATGCTCCCGCTTTATTTCTTCCCAAGTCCCAGGCTACGTACCAAATGTTTCCTTTTGTGTCTTCGTTCAGGTACGAAATATCCTTTAAAGGGCTTAGCAACTGATTGAAATACAAAGAGCTTTCAAATCGGTTTTTGTCTTTATTAAATTCGTAAAACCCGACATTGAAAGTCACAACTACTTTCCCTTTTATCTTGTAAATACTTAAGTTGTAATTTGATGGTAGTCCGTCTTTCTTTGTAAAAAACTTGAAATCGCTTACAGTTTCGATCGAATTTGCCAGGCGAATCCGGTAAATACCTTTAAATCCGTGACTCATCCAGATATCGCCATTTTCGTCTTCTTCGAATACACGGAAAGATTCGTTAAAACCTGCGATCTTTCCGCCAAAAGTCCATGTATTTCCCTGCTTTTTAAAGTAAATAAGTCCTGAATAAGTTCCCCCGATTAAATAGTTTGGAAATCGTTTGAGTGATTGGAATTTCCATGCACCAGGCTCTGTGCTGATTTGAGTTGCTTTTTCGCCGTCAATGGTAAATGTTCCTTTATTATGCCCGCATAAAAGAATATTATCGTGAACACCAAGGTACCAAACCTGCCCGTTTGTTCCCGGAATAAGTCGGAAATTATCGTTTTGTTTTTCCTGGTTCCAGCTTTTCACAAATAGCCCCTGATTGGTCCCAAGATAGATTTTTCCATTGTGGATAATGGATGTGTATCCAGCACCAATACCGTCAGATTGCTGAAGAAATGTTATAGGCGAATTAACATTTAAATAGTCAATTCCGTTGTCGAGCCCAAGCCATAAGTTTCCAACCCGGTCTGCAAAAACTTTCAGGATAGTATTGTTCTGGAGTCCTTTCTGGCGGTTAATATGCTGAATCGTATTTCCTGATTCGTCAACAATAAACAACCCGTCTTGTACGGTACCTATCGCATAATATTTCTCTTGAACCAGTGTTGCCGAAAAGATTTGGTTTTGTTTTAAAAGCGTGTTTACTGCAACATTCCATTCTTTCAGGTCTTTCCCATCATAAACAAATACACCTTTGTTTAACGTGAATATCATTAATTCGCCGCTTCGGTTAAATGGCAGAATCGACCAGATTTCTTCTTCCTTAATTTTTTCACAGCCAGGCAAATTGATTAATGAATTGTTAATATATTCCATTAGTCCCATTTGACGGTCTTTGAAAAACAGTCTGTTATTTACCTGAAATGAATTTTGAAAACGAGAAGGAGCTTTTACAATCGACGTAGTTGAATCGTTTTTGTACAGAAACGCAAATGTGTATGATTGAAATACAGTATAATTTTGGTATGTGCAAATGTTCCAAATGTCATCGAAATTCTGGTTGTCACCCGGAAGATATTTTTTCAATGATCGATACATTAATTGGCCGCTGGCACTAACTTCCATTTTGCCAAACTCGTTGTATGCACCAATAAAAGTCTGTCCGGCCTTGTCGATGTATACCGCCCTAACAACGGATGAATTAGGCATTCTGTGAAGGCTCCACCTGGTGCCGTCAAAGACCAGGAGCCCCTCGTTATTTGCAAAATACATAAATCCGTGCTGGTCCTGGGCAACCGACCAGTTTTGAGTTCCACCCCTATATTCAAGTCGTGTATAGTTTTTAATTAAGGGAACTCCAATGCCAATCATTTCTGCTTTGATTTCTGAAACAAGAGTTATCAGAAAGATTGTTAGGTAGCTTATTTTTTTTATGAAAGACATACTTTTATTTTTCAATGACTAGGTTCTTAATTCTCTGCAATCAGTTGTTCTTTACCGGCATTTTATAATAGCTAATTTTACTTGCTTTTTCATTTTCCTCAAATCTTTTGGGGGTTAGTTTTCCGAAGCTCTGCTTCTTTTGGAAAACTAAGCTCCTAATTGATACCTCATCAGCTCTGCTGCGAGGTAGTTCATTAAGCGTTTTGTTCGATTCTTTTAGATTTTGAAGTTAATATAGTTTGGATATAAACAAAAATACAAACTCATTTCCTGTTTTTTAAGTATTAAAGACATGGTTTTAGGGGCAACCTGTTGATATAATAAAAAATAGTTTGCTAAATTCCCTTCTTTAAATGAAACTAATTTAAACGCAAAAATGGAAAGATCAAACGTTCTTAAGTACATTGGAAATTTGAGCCAGATTGGCCAATGCCGGCATTATACATTAAGCGAAGGATGGGGCCGGAGCATGAGGGCAACCGATATAAATACTGGTGCTGGCCTTCAGTTTACCGTTTTACCCGACCGCGGAATGGATATTTCTTTGGCAAGTTTTAAAGGGAATAACTTAGTTTACCTTACCTGCAATGGCGAAACCAGCCCTGCTTATTTCGAGCCTGAAGGAATTGGCTGGCTCCGAACTTTTGCTGCTGGTTTACTCACCACATGTGGGCTAACTTATCTGGGGCCGCCTTGTACCGACAACGGAGAACAGCTTGGGCTGCATGGGCGATATTCTACACTTCCAACCAGGCAATTTGCTGATCTTTCGGGATGGGAGGGCGATAATTATGTGCTGAAATTAAAAGGTATAATAGAGGAGGGGTATCAGTTTGGCTATAAGCTTCGGATGGAAAGAGTGATTACTTCTGTTGTTGGCCAGAATTCAATTAGAATAACCGACACGATCAGTAATTTTGGGAATATAGCCAGCCCATATACGGTACTTTATCACATGAATTTAGGCTACCCGTTGCTTTCGGAAGATGCCGAGCTCATTATTGATGCAGATAGTACAGTGCCACGAGATGCTGACGCCGCTCCGGGAATTCACGAATTCAAAAGTTTCTCCAAACCGAAGCAAACTTACCGTGAACAGGTATTTTTTCACACCATGAAAGGTGATAATACCGGGAAAACTTCCGTAGAACTTCGGAATAAGAAGCTTGGAGTTGCATTGTCAATAAGCTTTAATGTAGCACAATTGCCATACATTACGCAATGGAAAATGCTTGGCTATGGCGAATACGTTTTAGGTATTGAACCATGTAATGTGCTTTGCAAATCGCGTGCGGCCCTTCGTGAAGAAGGAAATTTGCCTTTTTTACAACCAGACGAATCGGTTACGAACGAAATTGAAGTTTTGGTTACCGACATTAGTAAAAGCTAAGCCAGAGCGAAGAAGTTGTTTCTTTAAGAAATGACTGATTTTAAAACTGTTCCATTTACTGACATAAAAAAGCCAGATCAATCGGGTTCGATCTGGCTTTTTATTTCCTGTTTTCAACAAAAAACTAATCGATTGCTTTCATTGCCCTGCCAAATTCATTTTCAGTATTAATTGTTTTTGCTGCTTGTATGTAGCTTGCTTTTACTTCTTCATTTTTTTGCATTTTTCCAGCAATTTCCAACAGAGTATTGCATTTTTCATAATCAGCACTTATCAAGGCTGCCTCATCAATGAGTCTAATCCATTCATCATTGGTTTTTATCTCTTTATGGGCAATTTTCTTGATTAAGTTAGTCCTGTCAAATTCAGTTTGAACCTGATGGACTGAAGTCAATAGATTTTTGAAATTTTCACCTTGAAATACCTGTTTGTCAATTAATTCCTCCAGAATATTTTTCTTTTCAAAATCGGAGCCAATACCTCCGGTAGAGTTCAGAAATTGGCCTAGATTTGCTTCTTCAAGCTTGTTCTGATGCATGATTTCTTTCAACACATTGGCTTTCTCGAAGTCGGAATTAATAGTATTGGTTGAATTCAGAAACTGATCTAAATTTTTTGACTCAATTTTATTTTGACGGATGAGTTCTTTTAAAACATTCGCTTTTTCAAAGTCAGATTTAATAAGTTCAGTTGAGTTTAGGAAGGGGTTCATATTCGTTTCCTGAAGCTTACTTTGATGAATGATTTCTTTAAGTACATTAGCTCTTTCAAAATCAGATTCAATTGATTTTGAAAGAGTAACAATTTCGCTGATTTGTTTATCCGAAATTGATTGTTTGACAACTGTTTTCAGAACATTCGCTTTTTCGAAGTCGGAGCCAATTGTTTTTGCAGCTTCAAAATAGGCAATGGATGTTAGCGAATCCTTTATTTGGGTGGCTGTATATTTTTGCAGAAGTTTGCTTTTCTCAAAATCAGATTCAATTTGCTTTCCTATTTTTTGAGTTATCACAAGTATTTGCTTTGGCGAAATGCTATCGCATGAAATCAGGTATTCGATGTAAATACTTTTGGCAAAATCAGAATCAATTTTGTCTATTTCGGATATAGCAGCCTTAATTCCTCCTTTTTTGACAATATGTCTGATGTGTTCTTTTGCGCCAAAGCCGGTCGAGATCATGCTATTAACCATTTCAGCAATGAACTTTTTACCTTCCGGGCTATCAGGGTTCAGTCTTTGTCCATTATCGTAAAGTTCGTACTTGAACTCTCCGTTTTTTTTATAACCAGCTAAAAGTTTTTGACCGTTTTTTTCAAAACGGACATAACCATGCGACGAAATGCTCTCTATTGCTGTTTCATCATCGTTAAAAACGATTTCTCCTGACGATTGAACTTCAATCCGGTCTTTGCCATTATTAATCACCATCCGGTTTCCCCAATGATGACAGGAGCTTGCTAAAAGTAATATTGCAATAAGCACAAATAAGTTTTTGAATGTTTTCATTGGCCAAGCTTTAAAGTTTTCAAATTTCAGATAATCTTTTGACAGATGAAGTGAAAAAATGTTACAGAAGGACAAAAGAAAGCTGAAAATATTTTGTGGTATATTAACCTATCCGAACTGGTCAGGAACGAAAAAGGCTGAACAGTTTCCCATTCAGCCTTCATATTAATCAAAAAAATACTTATTTTTCAAAACATGGATCGTCGAAGAATTTAATTGGTTCGTGGCATTTTTCATCGGTTACTTCCCATGTATTTCCTGAGCGAAGTAACTCGTCAACGCAGGTAATTTTGCGTTTTTCCTGAACCGTCTCAATCTGTTTTTTCATTTCCTGGTCGTAGATTGGAGCTTCAACACTGCGAACAACGCCCATTGCAACAGGGAATTCGGGCAAAGCCATATTGATTAAAGCTACTTGTAACCCAAGGTTATCTTCTTCGGGATGATGAACCAGTATGTCGTCGCGAGTGATTCCGTTTTCGCCAATTTTAACCACTTTCAGTTTTCCTTTTTCAAGAATTAAACCTTTGTCTTCGTTTTCGCCGAAAATCATTGGTTCACCTTTTTTCAAAAAAATCTGCCGTTCCGCGCGGAATTTAGGGTCGGTTACATAATTGTGGATACCATCGTTGAAGATGACGCAGTTTTGTAACACTTCAACAACCGATGTTCCTTTGTGCTGAGCGGCTTCAGCTAAAACATCCTGTGTATGTTTTATGTTGCTGTCGACCGCACGAGCAAAAAAAGTTCCGCGTGATCCCAAAACCAATTGCCCGGGTATAAATGAATCCTCGATTGTTCCGAAAGGTGAAGTCTTCGTTATAAATCCACGGTCGGTTGTTGGCGAATATTGTCCTTTAGTCAAACCATAAATTTTGTTGTTAAAGAGCACGACATTGATGTCGATATTACGCCGAACCAAGTGTATGAAGTGGTTCCCGCCAATTGCCAGAGCATCTCCGTCTCCGGTAATAACCCAAACTTTCAGGTTGGGATTTGCAGATTTAACTCCAGATGCAACAGCAGTAGCACGTCCATGAATGGTATGAAAACCGTAAGTACTCATATAATATGGGAACCGTGAAGAACAGCCAATTCCAGAGATCACCGCAAAATCTTTGTGAGGTATATCTAAATCAGCCATTGTTTTCTGCACGGCGTTCATGATGGCATAATCGCCGCAACCGGGGCACCACCTAACTTCGGCAGCGCTCTTGAAATCTTTGGGTGTATAATTATATTTTGTCATGATTAAGCCTCCAGTATTTTTTCAAAGTTTTCAACTAGTTCGTGTACAGAGAAAGGTAACCCTTTCACCTTATTTACCTGGTAGTATTTGAATCCAGGCTCCTTGTCGCGCAGGTAACTGGCAAACTGTCCAAGATTTAACTCGCATACAACAATTTTCTTGAATTTACTGAAGACTTCTGCTGTGTTCTTTGGCAGCGGTTTAATATAATTAAAGTGGGCAAGACTAACCTTTTTACCTTTTTCCTGCATCGCGCGAACCGAACTGATTGTATGTCCGTAAGTTCCGCCCCATCCAACAACCAGTAAGTCGCCTTCAGGTTCTCCAATAACATGAAGTTCAGGGATCATTTCTACAACGTGTTCAACTTTTTGAGCTCTTAAGTCAGTATTGATTTGGTGATTTTCAGGATCGTGACTTACACCGCCTGCAATGTTTTTCTCCAATCCGCCAATTCGGTGTTGGAATCCTTCCATTCCAGGAATAGCCCATTCTCTGGCCAACGTTTCAGGGTCACGGCGGTAGGCTTTGAATAATTCTGGATTTTGGGCAATACGTGGTTTGATAGAAGGAAGTTCACTCATTGAAGGAACTCTCCATGGTTCGCTGCCGTTTCCAAGGAAACCATCGGTTAAAAGTACCACCGGAACCATACGTTCCAGTGCTATTTTAGCTGCCAGGAATGCGTAGTAGAAACAGTCTGAAGGAGTGCTTGCAGCCAAAACTACAATAGGGCTCTCGCCGTTACGTCCATATAATGTTTGCAATAAATCCGATTGTTCGGTTTTGGTCGGAAGTCCGGTTGAAGGGCCTCCTCGCTGAACATTTACAACCACCAGAGGAAGTTCGGCCATAACCGATAAGCCTAAAGCTTCTGATTTTAAGGCGAAACCAGGCCCCGATGTTGAAGTTACAGCTAAATGACCGGCAAATGCTGCACCAATTGAGGTACAAATACCTGCAATTTCATCTTCGGCCTGAAATGTTTTTACACCCAAATCTTTTCTTTCGGCCAAAGCCTGAAGAATATCGGTTGCCGGAGTAATAGGATAGGAGCCAAGGAACAGTTTCAGGCCAGCTTTTTCGGCTGCTGCAATAAAACCCCATGCGGTGGCATTATTTCCGTTGATATTGCGATAGGTCCCTTTTTCAATTTGGGCCGGATGAACAATGTATTGTGGTGTGGTTTGCTGAATGTTCATTCCGTAATTATAACCGTCGCGTAAAACTTTAAGGTTGGCTTCGGCAATCAATGGTTTTTTTCCGAATTTTTTCTGGATGTAACCTTCGATATAATCGAGCGGACGATCGAAAATCCAGCAAATCAGACCTAGGGCAAACATGTTTTTACAACGTAAAATACTCTTGTTGTCCAGGTCCATATCTTTCAAACTTTCTTTAGTCATGCTGGTGATAGGAACCGGAACTTTTTCAAAGTCCTGAAGGTTCAGTTCACCAAACGGATCGTTGGTTTTGAACTGAGCTTTTTCGAAATTCTTTTCACTGAACGAATCGACATCAAAAATAATGGTACCGCCAGGGCTCATAAATGCTGCGTTGGCTTTTACAGCTGCCGGGTTCATTGCTACCAACACATGTGCCAGGTCGCCCGGAGTTGTAATTCGTTTTTTACCAAATTGTACCTGGAATCCTGAAACTCCGCCAACTGTACCTTGTGGCGCCCTTATTTCAGAAGGATAATCCGGGAAAGTGGAAATGTCGTTTCCCAGAAGTGCAGATGTATCTGAAAAAAGAGTTCCAGTCAACTGCATTCCATCGCCAGAGTCTCCTGAAAACCTGATGGCGACTTCTTCGAGTTCAATTACTTTTGTGTCTTTCATGTTTTATTAATTCAAGGTTGAAACTAGAAATTTTGTATCAACATCTTTTTTTCAGCCAGATAAAAGAATAGCCCGAAAACAAATCCTGATTACAGGAATGTTTCAGGCTATTTATGATAAATATTTTCTAATGTCCTTCAAAATTTTATACTTTACTGAATATGCTTCGAAGATAATAAACCATCTAATAAGCAATCATTAAGGCTATATTTTTGTTTTTTTAAACCGGACAAAAATAACCATTAATTAATAAGTCGAACAGGATATTCTTAATAATTTATTCCGACTTTTTTTATAGAGATGGTCACGAGCAAATTGCAAGAATAAAATATAAGTTATTAGCATTCAGTTGATAGAATATTATTGTCGGAATCTGGGTTAGCTATTAATCCGAATGTTTTAGCAAAGTTATTCTGAATTGAATGATCTCTTTTGTTTTGGAAAAAAATGGTTGAAAGAAATCAGGATAATTTATTGCAACCATAAAGAGAACCATCTTCCGGCCTGTTTTGTATCTTTGTGCATCGATAAATTCATTTAAGAACTCATAATATGGCACTTATAAGAGCACTTTTAGGAAAAACTCCAACTTTTGGAACAAATTGTTTTCTGGCTGAGACAGCAACAGTTATTGGGGATGTGGTTACCGGTGACGGTTGTAGTATTTGGTATGGTGCAGTTTTGAGAGGCGATGTACATTACATTCGAATTGGGAACAATACCAATATACAGGACAATGCCGTAATTCACGCGACATACCAGAAATCGCCAACCAATATTGGGAATAATGTAACGATTGCTCATGGTGCGATAGTACACGGTTGCACCATTCACGACAATGTAATGATTGGCATGAATGCCGTTGTTTTGGATAACGCCATAATTGAAAGCAACAGTATTGTGGCTGCCGGTTCGGTTGTGAGTAAAGGAACACGGGTTGAAAGTGGTTCGGTATACGGTGGTATCCCGGCGAAAAAAATCAAAGATATTGGTCCTGAATTGCTCGAAGGTGAGATTCAGCGCATTTCGAAGTCGTATGCCATGTATGCCAGTTGGTATAAAGAGGAGTAGGACGACGACCGTTTTCTTTGCAGTTTCAGGCTGCAAAATTTCGTGCTCCGGGTTAGCACAACGGACTTGGAACTTGAAACCTGGAACTTTAAACTAAATTGTACCACGGTTGTGGAATTTCCGGTAATGTCATGCGAATGCGCCATTCCTTCGGAAAATAGTTGTTGGCGCGGTTTCCCAGGTTTTTCACGAAGCCAAGCGGTACTCCCTTAAATTGAACGAGTAGCCAGCCTTTTACCGTTGAATTGATCCGAATTTCTTCTTTTTTCTGGAAGAGCAGCGCTGTTTTTAAGTCCACTTCAACTGCTTCGAAAACAGCTGGATTTCGGTCGATTGACAAAGCAAAAGTATGTTCCGGCAAAAGGTCATTTTTCTTGAATTGAGCCACCGGTAAGCCAAAGCTAATAATTCGCAGTTGTTCTGAAAGAGCATTTAAGGTCGAAATCATGCTTTCAGGAAAGGCAATAATGAACTCACTTTTTACAAAGAATTCCGAGTTGGACGTGGTTAACCAATTACGGATTTCGGTAAATTGTTTCGGCATCTTTTCAAGCTTGGTCTTTGCTTTTCTTGAGATTGGGTAGGAACTGGCTCCTTCGTTCTTGCGAATCAATGTCAGGAAAAAGCCTTCACCTTTCACTTTGTGTGGCAAAAAGCGGTAGCCAAATAAACCGTTTATTTCAATTTCATCCACATTCCAGTTTTCCTGAATTGGAATTCGGATGCTTTCAATCGCATTGTTTTCGGCCAGCCATTTCAGGTTTTCCTCGTTTTCTTCGGGATTGAACGTGCAGGTGCTGTAAATGAGGTAGCCACCCTTTTTCAACGACGGCCAAATGTCGGCCAGGATGCGCCGCTGGCGTGTTGCACACAGGTTAGTATTTTCAACCGACCATTGCTCAATTGCCGAAGAATCGCGCCTGAAAAGTCCCTCGCCTGAGCAAGGCGCATCAACTAAAATAACATCGAATAAGCCGTCCAATTCACTAAAATCGGAAGGATCGTTGCTGGTAACAACAACATTCTGGTGTCCCCATTTCCGCAGATTTTCGTCGAGAACCGACACCCGTGAACGGATGACTTCGTTTGAAACCAGCAAATCATCTTTACCAAGCAAACTCAATAGATGCGTGGATTTTCCGCCGGGTGCAGCACATAAGTCGAGAACAATGCGCCCTTTTTCCTGTTCTATTTGCCGGAAAGCCTGTTCGAGAAACATGGAACTTGCTTCCTGAACGTAGTAGGCTCCCGAATGAAAAACGGGGTCGAGAGTAAACGATGGCCGCTCATTCAGGAAAATGCCGGTTTCGCACCAAGGAACTGACTCGAAACTTTCGGGCGCATGGAACTTCTGAGCGTTAATTCTCAGGCTGACCGCGGCTGGTTGATCAATTGAACCGATGAACTGGTCGAAATTGCTGGGAAACTGATGCTTAATTCGCTTCAGAAAATCAGGAGGCAATATTTCGGATGTCTTTTCGATGGTTTCCGGAGTTTTCTTTTAATATTTGCCGGCAAGATAAACGGATTGACGAAAAAAAACAAATGGCTATGGTTGATCAAAATTTGGTTGCAGAATTGAACAAGAGAGCGGATAAAGATAATCTGGTTGGGATGTTGAAGGAAATTGCAGATCGGTTTCCGGGGAAAGCTGTTTTTACTACCAGTTTTGGCATTGAGGATCAGGTGGTGACCGATTTTATTTTTGGTAATAATTTGGATATTAAGGTGGTAACGTTAGATACAGGACGGTTGTTTGAAGAAACTTACAAGGTTTTTAACCGCACCGTTGACAAGTATGGAAAAATGGTTGAGGTATATTTCCCTAAGCACGAAGCTGTTCAAAAGATGGTGACTGAAAAAGGCCCGCTGAGTTTCTACGTGTCGCCCGAAAACCGCAAAGAATGTTGCAATATTCGCAAAGTGGAGCCGCTTGGACGCGTATTGCAGGGCATGGAATGCTGGATTACCGGTTTGCGCGCTTCGCAGTCGGATAACCGCCACGATCTGGATTTTTTTGTTTGGGATGGTGGTTTTAAACTGATTAAATTCAACCCATTGCTGCACTGGTCGCTCGAAGAGTGCCAAAAATATGTACGCGAGAAAAATGTGCCCTACAATGTGTTGCACGACCGTGGTTTTGTGAGCATTGGCTGTGCGCCGTGTACCCGCGCCATTCAGCCCGGCGAAGACTTTCGTGCTGGCCGTTGGTGGTGGGAAAATAACTCGAAAAAAGAGTGCGGGTTACATACACACGAGTAGTGAACAGTGGCCAGTCTCAGTATTCAGTTTTCAAAAGCTCCAAAGAGGCGGTATATTGGTAGCCCAGGGTGGAACGACAAAAGAGTGTAACCTTGGGTAAAGGAGCCGAAGGCTGGCAATTGAAGCAAAAGAAAAATAAGAGATGCTTTATTTGTCCACAATTTCTCGTCCAAAGGGAGTTAGTGCCAGCGACATCAGTTTAAAATGCTGCTTTCCCCACGGAAATCCAATGATAGTAATGCTTAGTAGGATGCCGAAAATAAAGTGGGTGAGGGCAATCCAGATACCGCCAATGAGCAACCAAATCAGGTTCATAATGGTCGACAGGCAGCCGGGTGCATACGATTTCATGCCGATGGTTTTTCCGAAGGGCCACAAGGCTAGCATAGCCAACTTGAACGATTGAATGCCAAATGGAATGCCAACAATCGTGAGGCAAAGCAGGAATCCTGCAACCATATACTCGATAAAAACTAAAAAACCACCAAAAACCAACCAGATTAAGTTTCCAAGTGTACTCATTGTCGTCAGTTTATTTTTGTATAAAGTTAAAACATTAAGCTTATACTATTTTTTAGTTGAATAGGGTAATGCGCGCTTTTTGTCGGTAAAACGATTATTTACTTTTGCTGCTGTTGACAACAACCGATCAAATTAGTTGTTTTTAGAACGAATAGCCTCCAATTTTATGAGTCGATTTTTCTCCAACGAAGCTTTTGCTGTAATGAAGTACCGGAATTTCCGGTTATTCCTGGCTTACCGGTTTTTCATGACTTCAGCCACGCTGATGCAGGCAGTAATCGTTGGCTGGCAGTTGTACGATATCACCAAAAATCCGCTTTCGCTGGGTATGATTGGCCTTACCGAAGTCATTCCGCAGGTTTGTATTGCCTTGTTTGCCGGGCATTTCGTCGATTTGTGGGATCGAAAGCGAATCATGTCGTACACCAGTTTGCTGCTTTTGTTGGGTTCGGCTATTCTGACTGCCTCGGCTGCAAAACTCCAAATTCCGTATTTGAGCGGAGTTGCCCCCATTTATGTAACCGTTTTTCTGGTTGGACTAACCCGTGGCATTTTGATGCCCGCGCATACTGCTTTGCTGGGGCAATTAGTTCCGCGAGAATTGCTTACCGGTGCAGCAACCTGGGGAAGCACCGCCTGGCAGGTGGCGGCTGTTACCGGCCCGGCAGTTGGCGGGTTGGTTTACGGTTTCTTCGGAATAGTTCCGGCTTATGTATTGGTTTTCAGTTTTTTCCTGATCTGCGTAATTCTGCTGTCATTTATCAAAAGCCCCGGGAAGGTGGTTCGTGAGAATAAATCGGACGATAGCATTTTTGCCAGTATCGGCGAAGGAATTCGCTATGTATTTAATAATCAAGTGCTCTTGGGCGCTTTCTCACTCGATATGTTTGCGGTATTGTTCGGAGGCGCGGTGGCGATGTTGCCGGTTTTTGCTTCAGACATCCTGAAAGTTGGTCCCGAAGGATTGGGCGTTTTGCGAGCCTGTCCGGCTATTGGTGCCATTATTATGTCAGTATTTCTCACTTTTTATCCGCCGGTAAAATACTCGGGCCGGCAGATGATTTATAGTGTTGGCGCATTTGGTGTGTGCATGATTGTTTTTGCTGTTTCAACCAATTTTTACCTCTCGGCTGCGGTTTTACTGTTGAGTGGAGCATTCGATTTTGTGAGTGTAGTGGTTCGCAGCAGCATTTTGCAATTATTTACTGCTGACGAAATGAAAGGGCGCGTGTCGTCGGTGAATAGCATTTTCGTAGGTTCGTCGAACGAGTTGGGTGCTTTCGAATCGGGGACAGCCGCCAGCCTCATGGGCTTGGTGCCTTCGGTTATTTTTGGTGGTGTTATGACCTTGATTGTGGTCGCTGTATCAGCTGTTTCGGCCCCCAGGCTTCGGAATATGTCGCTTGCTGAGGTCGGTAAAAGTAACTGAATTTAGCTACCTGCAAATGCCTTCATATCTGGCACGTGCAGGTAGAGCGAATTTCCTATTCAGGCGAATGTAAGGCGACATGATTTCCTTCAGTATCTTCAAAAACAGCAAAATAACCAATCTCGTCACTTATTTTTGTCTTGTTAACGATAATCTCGCCACCTGCGCCTTCCACACGGTTTAAAACATTGAGCAGATTTTGTCCGCCATTCAGGTAAACTCTCGATCCCAATGATGAAGGTACATAACCATGCCCTTGAATTATGGCGCCACCAACGCCTTGCGACTCGCGATCCATGGGTAGAAAGCCCATCCTGCAACCGGCTATTGTTTCTTCATACATCTCGTATTCGTAAATTTTTGAATAGAATTTTTTTGCCCGGTCGAAATTAAGCACTGGTATTTCAACCCAGTTAATCGAATTTGTCATCTTTTCCATTGTTTGAGTTTAAATTATTTGGTATTGAAACAAGCAATTTGCTAATCTGGTTTAAATGTTTTTGGAGTTTTAGATTTTTGAACCTGAAGATATTTTGTCAGTCACATTCATATATCTTTGTGAGCATTCAAAAATGATGTTATGAGTGATCGTCCGTTGATTTTAGTTACCAATGATGATGGTGTTTCGGCCAAAGGACTGTTGGAGTTAACCGAAGTTATGCGATTGTTTGGCGATGTGGTGGTTGTTGCGCCTGATGGCCATCGGTCGGGAATGTCGAATGCAATTACAGTCGATCATCCAATTCGGGTTACCAAAACTGTAGATGAAGATGATTTTCAGGTATATAAATGCACCGGGACTCCGGTTGATTGTGTGAAATTGGCAATTAATCAGTTGCTGGATCGTTATCCCGATTTTTTGGTTTCGGGCATCAATCACGGATCAAATTCTTCAATCAGTGTCATCTATTCAGGAACGATGGGAGCAGCGCTCGAAGGTTGCATTCATGGCATTCCATCCATTGGTTTTTCATTGAACGATTACGATCATGAAGCCGATTTTTCAAGAGCAAAAATATACGTGGCTCGTGTATTTCAGCAAGTTGCTGAAAATGGGCTTCCGCGCTTTGTTTGCCTGAATGTAAATATTCCGAAGGGTGACATTAAGGGCATACATGTTTGCCGCCAAACCACCGGGAAATGGGTTGAAGAGTTTGATAAGCGGGTTGATCCGCATAAACGCGAATACTATTGGATGGCTGGCTATTTTGAAAATCACGAAGAAGAAGTTGCTGATACTGATGTTTATTCGCTCGAAAATGGCTATGTTTCAGTTGTTCCGGTAAATGCCGATATGACATGTTATCAGACACTAGAATCGATGAAAGGATGGAGGTTCTAATTATGAACATCCGAAAGAAAAATAGCCAGGACAGGTTAATCGTTGGTTTTAGCCTCGGTTTTATTGTGCCGGTCATATTTTTCCTGATTGTTTACCAGTTGAAATATGCCGACATGGAATTCATGTCGTACATACGCAGCATTTGGCAAATGAAGATTTTTTTGAAAATACTTAGCCTTTGTGTTTTTCCTAACCTCGGTTTTTTCCTGTTGTTTTATCGCCGGAAATACGATATGGCGGCTCGTGGCGTTATTTTGGCAACAATTATTTATGCATTTGTTATTTTAATTGCCAAGCTGATTTGAAAATGAGGAAATGGAGAGATTGGAGGATTTGAAAATTTGAGAATTTAAAGATGGAAACGAAGATTGAATGGTTAAATCCAATAGGAGCAATTAGACAACTTAGCAACTAACTTATTTTTCGACTCCAAACTTTAGCTCACTTTAGGCACTCCAAACTTAAAAACTGGAACTTGAAACTTGGAACTTAATGAAATACTACGTTTTGGCCGGCGAAGCATCCGGTGATTTACATGCTTCAAACCTGATTAAAGAGATTCACTGCATTGATCCCGAAGCTCAATTTCGTGGGTTTGGCGGCGATTTGATGGAAAAAGCCGGGATGACCGTTCTAAAGCACTATCGCGATATGGCTTTTATGGGCATTGTGCCGGTGATTATGAACATTCGCACCATCAAAAAGAATTTCAGGTTTTGCGAACAGGATTTGCTGGCTTTTAATCCCGATGTTTTGATTTTGGTCGATTACCCGGGATTCAATCTTCGGATGGCCAGGTTTGCCAAGGCGCACGGAATTAAAACGTTCTATTATATATCGCCGAAGGTATGGGCATGGAAGGAAAAGCGGGTGCATCGCATCCTGAAATATGTCGACGAGATGTTTACCATTTTGCCTTTCGAAACCGAGTTCTTCGCCAAATACAATTACCCGGTCAATTATGTTGGTAATCCTTTGCTCGATGCCATTCTGGAAAGTAAAAAAACGCCCGATTTCGAAAAATTCTGGTCTGAAAATAAGCTTCCGCAGAAACCAATTTTGGCTCTTTTGCCTGGTAGCCGGAAAGGTGAAATCAGCGTGCTTTTGCCAACCATGATTCAGGCTGCACAAACGTTTTCTGAATACCAGATTGTAATTGCCGGGGCGCCAAACATGGGTCGCGAATATTATCAACCGTACATGAATGGAAGCGAGGTGCCGATTTTGTGGGGCAAAACCTACGATATTTTAGCTCACAGCCGCGCGGCCATTGTGTCGTCGGGTACAGCAGCATTGGAAACAGCCATTATGAATGTGCCACAAGTGGTAGTTTATCAGCTCACACCGAATTGGCTTTTCATCATCCTGAAAAAGTTTTTCCTGAAAACCCGGTTTGTAACGTTGGTCAACATTATTTTAGGCAGAGAAGCAATTGTTGAATTGATTCAGGCCGATTTTACCCTGAAAAAAGTAGTTCACGAGCTTGATAGGATCCTCAATAATCCTGAAAATGAACAACGGATGCTCAACGATTACAAAGATATGATGGCAAAATTGGGTGAGCCGGGCGCGTCGCAAAGAGCGGCGAGGTTGATGGTTGAGAAGTTAAAATAAGTATATCTTTATAAACAGCTATAGAAAAAAAGAGATTTTAAACCGAAATGCTACTTTTGTTAGATATTAATGTAGAAAAAAGAAATACTCCATGATAACTTATATTAAAATAAACGGATTTAAGTCATTTCAAAATTTTGAAATGGAATTCACTCCATTGACTGTTATCGCGGGTACAAACGCATCAGGTAAGAGTAATTTGTTTGATGCTTTGATGCTTCTCTCGAAGCTCTCTGAGGTTGATATAAGAACTGCATTTGTTGATCAGAGAGGAGATCCGACTGAGTTATTTACTCAGTATGATGAACATACATATGCAACTACTATGGAGTTTACGATTGAGATGCTCCTAAATAGAAAAATAAAGGACAATTGGGGAGGCGAGTGTGATTTGAATAATACTCGATTGCGCTATGAATTAACAATTGAGAGAAAAAGAAATGAATTAGGGCTGGAAGATTTATTTGTAAAGCATGAAAGCCTAAGCAAGATAAAACCAGAGGAAGATGATTGGATTAAGAAATTTAAAAATGCCAAAACATTAGTAAAGAAATTAAGAGCAGGTGGGTCAGGAGAGCCTTTTATTCAAACTACAGTTGTAGAGGGTGGTGTAATTGCAATAAAAATGAGGCAAGATGGGAGATCTGGTGCAAAAGCGACACCTGCCGGTACTATATCTCAAACTGTCTTAGGAGGAGTGACTTCTATTGATTTTCCCCATGTATTTGCTGCCAAGGAGGAAATGAGGTCTTGGAAGTTGTTACAGCTGAACCCCGAATTTTTAAGGGAACCAACCAAACAAGAGCCTGGAATTAAAGACTCAATAGCTTCAAACGGGAAAAACATGGCAGCTGCATTGTTTCGTATCAAGCAAATAGATGATTATAGTTTGATCGAAATATCTAGAAGATTAAATTCTTTTTTGCCTGAATTTACAGAAGTTGACGTGTATGATGATAAGGCCAATAGACAATATATTATTAAACTTAAAGATACAAACGGGAAGGAATTTACTTCCAGAGTTCTTTCTGAGGGAACCCTTCGAATTTTAGCTTTATGTATATTAGTATATGATGTGAAAAACGTCGGGCTATTGTGTTTTGAAGAACCCGAAAATGGAATACATCCGCATCGTTTAGCAGCAATGTCTGATTTAGTTAAATCTCTTAGTACTGATTTTAATCCTGAAGTTCCTTTTCGGCAGGTAATAATCAATACTCATTCTCCTGTACTTGTAGGAGAAATGATGACATGGAAAGATGACAAAAATGTATCGGTTCATTTTTCACAGATGCGTACTCGAATTACAGAAATAAATAGTGTGCGTTACAATTTGAATGTTACAAAAGTAATTCCAGTTGTTAAGGAAAATACCTCACAATTGAAGCTCTTTTCGGACCAAGATTTAAAATTGACAATTGCGACGGTTGAATCTTATCTTAGTAACTCTAGTCTTTCAAGTGCACTTAGTTCAATATAAATTAGCAAATGCATCGACAGATTTTTATCGGAATTATGACGGAAGGGACGACTGATATCAGATTTCTTCATAGTATAGTAAAAAGAACTTTTGATTCGGTAGCTTTTGATGAGTGTCGCGGTGATTTTGAAAATGTAGTTGTGCCTATATCAATTAATAAAGCGGGACTAGGGTTTGTTGAACAAGTAGTGGAGGCGTCAAGAAAGGGTATTTCTGAAAATGGAATTATGATACTCTGTGTTCACTCAGATGCAGACGATGAAAATGACATCCGAGTTTATACCAATAAAATTCGTCCAGCACAAATAGAAATTTCGTCGAAAAATGAAATTGAGTATTGTAAAGTACTAACTTTTGTGGTTCCAGTTCAAATGATTGAAGCATGGATGCTGGCAGATAAGGACTTGCTTAAAAGGGAAATCGGGACCGACAAGACTGACAATGATCTTAAAATTAACAAACGTCCGGAACAGATTGCTGATCCAAAGCAAATTATAGAGCAAGCAATTAGAATTGCCAGACAAAATCTTACTCAACGCAGACGAAACGACCTTACTATATCAGAATTATATCTACCTATAGGTCAGAAAATTGCAATTAGAAAGTTAGATGCCTTAATGTCGTATCAAAATTTTAAAGAAAATGTTAGGGAAGCTTTTCGTCAATTAGGGTATATGTAGTTGATCTGATATATATATGCTATATTGATATATTTAGTAGGTCGAAATAATTATTCTTCATATTATATGTTCAGTTTACTAAAAAAAGAAATAACCAGTTTTTTCGGGTCACTCACTGGGTATTTGGTTGTTTTCGTGTTTTTGCTGGCAACCAGTTTATTCCTCTGGGTTTTCCCCGGAAACTACAATGTTCCCGAAGGCGGTTATGCTTCGCTCGATGGATTGTTTTCGCTGGCGCCGTGGGTTTACCTGTTTTTGGTTCCGGCAATCACTATGCGCCTTTTTGCTGAAGAAAAACGACTGGGAACAATTGAGATTCTCCTGACAAGACCACTTCCTGCGATGCAGATTGTGCTGGCCAAATACCTTGCGGGTCTTTTGCTGGTTTCCATTTCGCTGATTCCAACCCTGGTGTATTTCTATTCGGTATATGCGCTGGGAAATCCGGTTGGTTGTATGGATACCGGCGGAACCTGGGGCGCTTACCTTGGCTTGTTTTTTCTGGCAGCCATTTATGTAGCAATTGGGGTATTGGCTTCGGCGTTGACCGACAATCCGGTTTTTGCATTTATCCTGGCTTTGTTCCTGTCGTTTATCGCTTATCTGGGGTTCGATTTATTGGGCTCCATGCAGTTTTCTTCAAGTGTTCAGCAAACAATAACAAGCTTGGGAATCAACGAACATTACAACTCAATCAGCCGTGGGGTGGTCGATTCGCGTGACCTGGTTTATTTCCTGGCGGTGGTTTTTATCTTTCTTTGGTTGACCAGCCGCATCGTTCATTTCCATAAAATCAACCTTCAAAAAGAACTCAAATCAGGAGGAATAATGTTTGCGGCATTGTTGGTAATGAGCATCATTTCAGGCCAGTTATTTTTTCGAATCGACCTGACAGCAGAAAAACGTTATTCAATTACCGATGTTTCCGTCAATCTGGTTAAAAACCTGAAAGACCCCGTAAACATTACTCTTTACCTCGATGGCGAACTTCCGGCAGGCTTCCGAAACCTGAAAAAATCAATTCAGGAAAAAATAGCTGATTACAATGCTTATTCCTCGAAACTGATAAATTTAATAGTGGTCGATCCTTACGAAATTACAGATGCCAAACGGCGCGACCAACTGTTTGCTGAATTAATCTCGAAAGGACTTCAGCCCACCGAAATTCATCAAAATACCGAAAAAGGAACTATGACCCGACGAATTTTTCCCGGAGCAATTATTGAATATGGCAGTAAATTGACGGCAGTAAATTTGTTGAAAAACAATCAAAATACATCAGCTGAAGCCAATTGGAATGCTTCGATTGAAAACCTGGAGTACGAATTTTCATCGGCTTTTGCGCAATTGATGAATGATCAAAAGCAATCAGTAGCTTTTTTGACAGGGCAGGGTGAGTTGGATGAACACGAGGTGCACGACTTTGCCAGTACTTTGGCCGAAAAGTACAATGTTTTTGGCATTTCGGCGCAAGAGTTAGCTAAGAACGGGCAACGAGTAAAAACGTTGATTGTGGCCAATCCTTCTCAAAAATTTTCGGAAGCCGATAAGTTTCAGGTTGACCAATACCTGATGAACGGAGGGCGCGTGTTGTGGTTTATCGATCCGGTTGCTGTGAGTTTAGATAGTCTTAGTAACGGCTATATGACTCTGGCTTTTCCACAAAACCTGAACCTCGACGACCAGCTTTTTCGTTATGGAGTTCGGCTGAATTCTAATTTGGTACAAGACGCACAATGTTTGTTAATACCAGTTAATATAGCCCCGGAAGGTTCTCCGGCCAAGTGGACTCCAGCCCCATGGTATTATTCCCCTTTATTGTTTCCGTCGCCTAATCATGTGATCAGCAAGAATATTGGGATGATTAAGTCGGAATTTGTAAGTACAATCGATACGGTTGGAAAAAGCGATAACGTTCGCAAAACTGTTTTGCTTACAACTTCAGGGCATTCGCTGATTTCACAAACTCCGCTTGAAATAAGTTTGGCTAGTGTAAACAAAGCTACTGACAGTCGAAATTTCAGGCAGCCAGCTCAATCAGTTGGTGTTTTGATTGAAGGCACCTTTACTTCGGTATATAAAAACCGGATGATTGATCCATCATGGGGGAACTCAGCGCCGGTGAAAACCGAAAGTCAGCCAACCAAAATGGCGGTTTTTGCCGATGGAAAACTTGTTGCCAATCAATACCGGATTTCGAAGGGAGTTCCTGAATATATGCCGTTGGGTTACGATCGGTTTTCGAAACAAACATTTGCAAATAAAGAATTGTTGCTCAATACAATAAATTATTTCTGCGATGATGGCGGATTAATGGAATTGAGGTCGAAAGCCTACAAAATCAGGCTACTCGATAAGATTCGTGTAAGGGAAGAAAAACTGAAGTGGCAGATCATTAATGTGTTACTACCACTACTTCTGATTTCGGCTTTTGGAGCAGGTTATTTCTACTGGCGGCGAAAAAAGTATGCAACAAATATGTAGTTGATTAATAGCTTATTTGTTTCTTTGTAGAAAATATTTACCGATAAATAGGTTAGAAAATCCAAAGTTTGTATATTCGTGATCTTCCCGATAAATTACTTTGGGAAGTGCTTTAAAGCATATAGACATAAAACTTAAAAAAATCATAAGAAATGAAATTTGTTGTTTCAAGTACAGAACTACTAAGTCATCTTTCTGCTATCAGTAAAGTGATTAATTCAAAAAATACGCTTCCAATTTTGGACAATTATCTATTCCTTCTCGAAGAAAACCGCTTAACGGTAACAGCTTCCGATTTGGAATCGACATTAATTACGAGCATCGAATTGGAAAACACTAGTGGAACAGGCACAATTGCTGTTCCAGCCAAACGAATAAACGATACGTTAAAAGAATTTCCGGAGCAACCACTGACTTTCCAGATTGACCCGGAAACTTTTGCCATTGATATTTTCTCACAAAACGGTAAGTTTAGTATTGTTGGCCAAAATGGTGATGATTTTCCACAACAACCACTGTTGAATGAAAGCGCTTCATCAACTATCAATGTAAATCACAGTGTATTATTGAGTGGAATCAATAAAACGCTTTTTGCTACTGCTGATGACGAACTCCGCCCAGTGATGAATGGTATTTTCATCGAACTTTCGCCTGAAGATATGAAGTTTGTCGCTTCCGATGCTCATAAATTGGTTCGTTACAAACGGTTTGATGCCAAAGCTGATAAAAATGCCTCATTCATACTTCCAAAAAAGCCGGCTGCTTTGCTGAAGAACCTGCTTCCTAAAGAAGACTTTGATGTAAAACTGGAATTCGACGATAAAAACGCATTTTTTACGCTAAGCAATTATAAATTAATTTGCCGTTTGGTTGAAGGTAATTACCCAAGTTACAATTCAGTAATTCCAAAAAACAATCCGAATAAGTTGACTATCGACCGCGTTGAATTTTACAATACAGTTCGCCGGGTGTCGGTATTTTCAAGTGCATCAAGTAATTTGATTAGATTAAAACTTGCTGAAAATCAACTAGTTGTATCGGCACAAGATATTGATTTTTCTATTTCAGCAGTTGAACGTCTGAACTGCCAATACGAAGGTGAAGACATGGAAATAGGGTTCAAGTCAACATTCCTTCAGGAAATATTGTCAAATATCTCTGAATCAGAAGTACGTTTGGAACTGTCTGATCCTACTCGTGCTGGTCTGTTGTTGCCTAACGAAGGCGAAAATGAAGAAGAAGATGTTTTGATGCTTTTGATGCCTATGATGATAAACGCTTGATTAATAAAGGCTTTACAGAGAAACCTAATAGCGGAAGTTATTAGGTTTTTTTATGACAGGTATTTTCTCTTTCAGAAAATATTGTAATTAAAAATCACATAAAAAAACATTGATTGCTGTTGTTTTCTGGGCTTTAGGATCATAAAAAAGCAAAGACAGGATTATGTTATTTTGTGAGTATTCGTTTTTCTGCCGGTTTGTTACATACCTCATATCATGTTTAGGTTGAATCTCAATTACAGTGTCTGAAAAGTAAATCAGGGATTAATTTCAAATTTATTTACTTTATAATTCATTGATATAGTTGAGAAAAGAAATTCAATTGAATTTTGGGTTTTATCAATTCAGTATTTTTTCGGTAATTTGAAGCTGAATTAATAAACTTATCGCATTTTATTAGGATAAAACTAATTATACTGTAATGAAACTGAATCTTAGAAATCCATTAATCTTCCTTGATCTTGAAACGACAGGAATGAATATTGTAACCGATCGTATTGTTGAAATTGCTCTTGTCAAAATTCATCCTGATGGTCGTGAAGAGGAAAAACTGTATAGAATAAATCCTGAAATGCCAATACCAGAGCATGTTAGTAAAATTCATGGGATTTATGACCATGATGTTGCCGACAAACCAACATTTAAGGAAGTGGCCAAAACGATTTCTCAGTTTATGGAAGGTTGCGATTTTGCTGGCTTTAACTCCAACAGGTTCGACATTCCGTTGTTGGCTGAAGAATTTTTGAGAGCAAATGTCGATCTGGATTTGAAAAAACGCAAATTCATTGATGTTCAGGCTATTTTTCACAAAATGGAAAAGCGGACATTGGCAGCAGCTTATAAATTCTATTGCCAAAGAAACCTTGAAGACGCCCACAGTGCTATGGCCGACACCAAAGCTACTTATGAAGTTTTAAAGGCTCAACTTGATGTTTATAAAGATGAAGATTACGAGGACTCGAATGGTAAAATATCGAAACCGATTGTAAATGATGTAGATGCACTAAGTGACTTTTCGTCGTATGATGTGAACGTCGATTTTGTTGGTCGTATTGTTTACGATGAGAAAGGAGTTGAAATCATCAATTTTGGTAAGAATAAAGGAATACCAGTTGAAAAGGTTTTACGCGAACAACCTGGTTATTATGGCTGGATTATGAACAGCGAATTTCCGTTATATACCAAAAAGGTACTGACTGCTATTAAATTGAGAATGAAATAAATGAAAATATTTATTTGTCGGGTATGAAGATTATATGTATAGGCCGAAATTATGTTGCTCATGCCAGAGAGTTAAACAATGAGTTACCCACCGAACCTGTAATCTTCATGAAACCCGATTCGGCATTGCTGCGAAATAACGACCCATTTTACATTCCTGAATGGTCGAACGATTTGCATCATGAGGTGGAGCTTATCGTGAAGATTAATAAATTAGGTAAAAATATCGAAGCAAAATTTGCATCGCGTTATTATGCCGAGGTTGGTTTGGGTATTGATTTTACTGCACGTGATATTCAAAATCATTTAAAAGATAAAGGGTTACCCTGGGAAAAAGCCAAAGCTTTTGATCATTCAGCCGTAATATGTAAAGAGTTTGTACCTGTTGATTCACTGCCAGATCGTCATGCGATTAACTTTAACCTTGATATTAATGGGAATACGGTTCAGAATGGGAATTCCTCGTTGATGATCTTCCCAATTGATGAACTTATTTCACACATTTCCAGATATTTCACACTTAAAATTGGCGATTTAATATATACCGGAACACCTGCTGGTGTTGGACCGGTTAAAATTGGCGATCGTTTGGTCGGACATCTGGAAGGTCAAAAAATGTTCGATTTCCTTATAAAGTAGTGGAACTCTAAATTTTATAGTGAATATTCTTGTAGTTCATGTCAATTAATCTTCAAATTTGCTAAATTAATGCACTACATTTGTAAATGTTTAGCTATTGAAATATTTTAGTAGACCTTTACCAACTAATTAATTGACTATGAGAAACAAAAAAGGACTCTTGATTGCAGTTCTGTCTTTGTCTGCATGTGTATTACTCTATCTTTTGTTTTGGGTAGTTCCTTCTTCTACATCTGTAGGTAGCGCAAAAACAAATGTTTCTGTTGTCGACCGTGGTCTTGTCTTCTTATCGGTTGATGCCGAAGGAGTTGTTGAGCCCGAAAATGAGGTTCTTATTTTAAGTCCGGTGGCCAGTGTTATCAAGACAATATATAAAGAACCTGGTAGCCGTGTTCACAATGGTGAAGTTATAATTGATCTGGATGATGAACAGACAAAAAATGAAATTAGTCAGATTAGAGATCAGTTAGATGTTAAATCAAATTCGCTTGAGCGTTCCCGGCTTGACGCCCAAATGACCCGCATTGATTTGGATTACAATGTTGAAGTGAAAAAGCTTAAGATAACTTCAATAAAAACACAATTGGCTGACGAGGAGCAATTATTGTCGGTAGGTGGTATTTCTTCGGCCAAACTTGATGAAACCAAACAAAATCTTGTTCTTGCTCAGAAAGATCTCGACATGTTGCTGAAAAAGAATGCAATCAGGCAAAAACAGTTGAAAGCCGAAGAAGATGGCCTAAATCTCCAGATTGAAATTCAGAAGAAACAATTAATTGATAAAGAAGAACTTTTATCAAAATTAAAGATTAAAGCTCCATTGGATGGTATTGTTTTGTCTATTTTGGGAAGGGCAGGAGAAAGGATCGGTAATGATAAAACTTTAATCTCACTTTCTGATTTAACAACATTTAAAATAAAAGGATCAATAAATGAGAAAAATTCGGAATTTGTTAAAACCGGGAATCTGGTGTTTATCTTTTCAGGAATAGAAAAGCTGAAAGGTGTTATAGGTAATGTAACTCCTTCTGTGTCGGATAATAAAATACATTTTAATGTGCATCTGGAACAAAACAACAATCCAAGTTTAATTCCCAATCAGAATGTCAGGCTTAGAGTTCTAAAATCCCTGAAGGATAATGTATTGAGAGTAGTTGCTAACAAGCATTTTCGCGAAAATTCGGAGCAGACTATTTATGTTATCGAGAATGGCAAAGAAGTTGAACGTGTTGTACATTTTGGTATGAAAGGTTCTGAATACCAGGAGGTTATTTCTGGATTAAAAGAGGGAGACCAGGTAGTTACTTCAAAACAACCTTTCTTTTAGTCGAATCTAAAATTAATAGTTAACGATGAGATTAAAAATCAATATAAGATTCGTGATTATCCTGATTTTTTGCTCAATTCAGGGAAATGTCAAAGGAATTGTTGCCTCAAAAGATACTATAAAACAGAAACTGACTTTGGGGGAAGTTGTTTCATTGGCTATTGAGCAATCGCCGGCAGTTAAAAATGCACAGAATGTTAATATTAACTACTATTGGCGCTGGAAAAACTTTAAAACACGATTTCGGCCTCAATTAGTACTTTCAGGAAATTTACCGAATTACACCCAATCAAATGTTGGTGTTACTCAACCTGATGGAAGTCTTCAGTTTGTGAATGTTACAAATTTAAGTACTTCAGCACGTATAGCGTTAAATCAATCAATTCCGCTAACCGGAACTTATATATATGCATCAACATCAGCAATTCGCTTTCAGGATTATAATAAAAATACAGTTAACTTTTCGGGAAGCCCATTTTCTATTGGTTTTACACAACCTGTATTTGCAATAAATACGATGAAATGGTCGCAAAAGACGGAACCAATGGTTCATGATGAAGCACAAAAGAATTTTATTGAATCTATTGAAAGGATATCGTATAACTCAGTGGTTCGTTTTTTCCGTTTTTTGTTGGTTCAGACGAATTATAACCTTGCAGAAAATAATCTTAAAAATAGTCGTAATAATCTTCGGATAGCCCAAACAAAGAAAGATTTGGGAACAATTTCGGAGAATGATTTTGCCCGTATACAATTGGCTGTTCTTAATGCAGAGAAAGCGTTGAGTAGCGCCAGGTTTGAGTTGAAAAATGCTGATTTCGAGTTGAAATCATACATCGGTTTATCTCAGGACCAGGCAATCGGATTAGAAATGCCTTTGTCGATGGTGCTTTTTGATGTTGATCCGGATAAGGCAGTAGCTCAGGCTATTACAAATCGAAAAGAAACTACATATTTTAAAAGGCGTTTGGTCGAAGCTGATCGAGATTTGAAAAATGCAAAGCGTAGTAACGGCTTGAGTGCAACATTGTCAGGAAGTTATGGCTTGTCAAATAGTGCTGAATCATTGAGTGGTGTATATCAAAAGCCGGAACGACAACAAACATTAAGTCTTTCATTAAGCATTCCGATTCTCGATTGGGGGCAATCGGCTTCGGCAGTAAAGCTTGCCGAATCTCAACGCGACCTGGTAATTTATGACGTTGAAAAGGATAAAGAAGACTTTGAACGTAGTGTCGTTGTTCAGGTTGAACAATTTGGTTTACTGAAAGACCAGTTGAAAACTGCAAAAGAAGCTGATAAGGTCGCTGAGGATGGTTATAAAATTGCATTGAAACATTTTCAAAACGGCGAAATTAGCATTACTGAGTTGAATATTTCGCAAAACGAACGTGAGAATGCTAAACGTGATTATATACGTTCGCTGGAAACATACTGGGAAGCTTATTACAACCTGAGGATACTTACATTATACGATTTTGAAAAAGACCAACCTATTTCGTATAATAATCCATTGAATGAAAAGAATTAGTTAAAAGTTAGGTGTGTTGGTAGGAGAGTATAAATAAACGTGATTATAAATAAATTTGAAAGAAGCAGAAAATGACGTAAAATTTGTACTTTTGCAAGTCTTTGCTACCAGGGGCTGACTGGTTTTGACAGCGGGTAGAAGAGGTATGTAAGCATGCCGGGCCTTGATCGCACAGCCCGTAAAATCTGGCGTTCGAACCATAATTGGCGAAAATAATTACGCTCTTGCTGCGTAATCGAATCAAGTAGATTACACTTAATTTCGGCACAAGGTGCTGGAACGAGACATCACCCGGGTGCTATTGCCCTGAAGCGGCCCGATCAGGTGGTGCAAGTAAATCGGGGATAGCCTGAATTTTTCCTTGAGATTTTGGCGAAACTTAAGAGGATAAGGTAAAAGTCGGTGGCTCTGATCCAGCTTTTACACGAAAATCAAGTCGGGAGATAAGCATGTAGAAAGCATATTGCTTCCTCGTTTGGACGCGGGTTCGACTCCCGCCAGCTCCACCTCAAATAAACAAAGTCCTGTAAGATAAAATTTTACAGGACTTTGTGTTTTTTAACCTGATTTAACGGGTTGTAATATTTATTGAAATTTTGTAACTTGTTGAACAATATTGGATTATTACTGTTTGTATGTAAGGGTTTATAATGAGGGCCGGTAAGATAAATAGTAGATATGTAATCATTTGAATATTTAAATAGATTAAGTATCTTAATCAACCCAAAATATGTAGGTAGGTATAAAATATTATACAGCCTATGTAATTGAATAACTGAACTTATGGAGCCTAGAAGAATAGAAGAAGCGTGCATAAAATGTAAAGACAGGTGTTGTGCACGTTGTTTTGACGATGGAGAGGAAAACATTTTTAGTAGTCTGACGACAGATGAACTGGAAATGTTGGTGAAGGAGAAAAGGCATGTGGTTTTCAATGCGGGCGAAACAATTCTAAAACAAAATACTTCGGCTAGTCATGTGGTTTGCATTAAGCGTGGGCTTGCCAAGATAATAGCTGAAGGAGAAGGGGACAGGAAGTTAATTTTGCGCCTTGTAGCCAATCATGCAATTCTTACAGGGGGTGGAATATTCATCGACGAAATCAGGCATTTTACAGTTCAGGCTGTAACTCAGGTCGAATGTTGTTTTATCGATTCAGAGAAAATTTATGAATTGGTTTCGAATAACAGTAGATTTGCTTTTGAGCTATTGAAGTTGAACAACCAGCAAAATGTTCAAATGTTGAATAATTTAGTTGGTATTACACAAAAATATATGCCCGGACGTGTGTCCGATTTACTTCTGTATTTAAAAAACGACATATTCCTTTGTAATCCTTTTGATACCAGGCTATCGCGGCAGGAATTGGCAGATATGACGGGTATGACAATGGAAAGTTTTATAAGAATTTTGAAGGAATTTAAGTCATCTGGAATAATAGCAGTTGACGGGCAGACTATTCATGTTCTTGATGAAGATGCCTTACATTTGATAAGCCGTAAAGGATAAAACTAACGAACTGATATTTGTCAATCCTTTTTTTGTCTTTAATCAGGGCAACGGCTTGTTTACATCAACCATCCGTTTTCAATATAATCGTTTGGGGTTTCTATTTTAGCTGTGTATAAAAGCGTCTGTTAAAATACAACGTTTGGGATAAAATAATAACCTTAAATATACCGATTTTATGAAACTTAACAATTTTAGTAAGCTTTTGCTTTCGGCTTTTGTAATGGTTTGTTTGGCCTCTTCCTGTGTGAAAGAAGGGCCTATGGGGCTTACCGGTGCAGCTGGGAAAGATGGTGCTAATGGTGCTGACGGTAAAGATGCAAATGAAACCTGTAAGGCTTGCCACACTTCAACCAAAGTAGATGTTATTTCTACGCAATTTCAATTTTCGAAACATGAATATGGCGAAGCTGCTTTTGAAGAAGTAGGAAATACAGCATGTGCTCCTTGTCACGAACAGGAAGGATTTAAAGATGTAGTTGCACGAAAAGTTCCTTCAACATTTACATTGAATGCTTCGACGGGGAAATACACTAATGATTATGCTTGTTCTACATCAACAGCCTATGGCGAAATTGGTTGTTCTACATGTCATAGCGCATTACATACAACCTATGGAACTGCCGATTTGGCCTTTACTACTGTTGCTCCTGTTTCGATGACAATGTGGGGTGGTACAAAAACAATTGATTTGCCGGCAGACAACCACAAAAGTAACTTATGCGTGAAATGTCATCAACCTCGTCCACTAGCTAACCTTCAGACAAGTAATGCGCTAGACTACACTGCATTGACAAAAAGCTTGACAACTTTAGCTTATGATGCAAATAATGATAAAGCTACAACAAATATTATCCGTCCAAGTTATCGTACGCATGTGCACTATGGAGCAATTGGCGCTGTATATGCTGGTATGGGTGGTGTAGAATTTGCTGGAACTGAGACATATAAAAATTCAGCTCACACTAATGCCGCTTCTTGTAGCGATTGCCACATGGGTGCAATGGTAGGTAAAGCCGGAGGCCATACTTTTAATGCTGCCGGTAAGTTTGATGGTTGTAATGCCTCAGGCTGTCACTCTACTGCTATTACTTCAGCAAGTACAACATTCTGGGCAACGCCACGTGCTGAAATCAAAGGGTTAATTGAATCTTTAGGGGCAAAATTAGTAATTAACGGTGTTGAGATTATGAATCGCAATGGCGACTCTTCTTCAAATCTTTGGTATGGAATTACCAGTAAAAATTACGATGGTTACCTGAACGTTTACGACCCGGTAAACAATCCAAACTTTGCTCTTTATAATACAACCGGAACATTCCAGAACCCTGCACCATCATCGTCATGGACTGCTGATCAGAAAGCATTCAATGCCACATTGCCAAAGATTAGCTTAACTTATGCCCAATTGGGAGCAATGATTAACTTTCAACTTTGTTTGAGAGATTACAGCTTGGGAATCCACAATTACGCATATACCAAAGCATTATTGAAAAATTCAATCGCAGTACTTCCATAAAATAGTGTCGACTAATTGGGAAAGACTACTTTCTAAAAGGAAAAAGGAGTCTTTCCTTTTTAAACATTAAATTGAATATTATGAAATTAGCCTTTAGAGGCGAATTCCATGTGGCAATTAAAAACAAAAAATATACACATGAAAAAACATAGCATATTCTTTATAATCATTTTGTTGGCACTATCTATAGGTGGTTGTAAATATGATTTTATTTTGCCTGTTGAAACTCCTCCGGTTGACAATGGTGGGCAACCCATAAGTTTTTCAACACAGGTTCTTCCAATATTAAATACAAAGTGCAACAGTTGTCATGCTGCACAGTCGCCTTTAATGACTACAAGTGCAGCATACACACAACTTGTTCCTGCTTATGTTAATACGACCACGGCAGCCAGTAGCAAACTATATATCAATGCTGCATCGGGTTCTCATTATGCACAGGTATCTTCTTCTCAAGCGGCTATAATACTGCAGTGGATAACAGAAGGGGCTAAAAACAATTAAAATTAGCTGAAATGAAAAAATCAATCATATTTATAACGCTTCTTTCATTAATTTCTGTTTTCACTTTTGCACAAGAAGAAGCTACCGAAAATAAGCCAGCAAAAGAAAAGGACTACCCTGTAGCTGCAACCTTTGAAAGTGGTTACCTTATTGATGCGCAGACTGTTGTTGTTCCTGAGAAAAAAACTTTGGAAATGGCAATTCAGCACAAATTCGGAACTATTGAAAAAGGACATTCGAATCTCTGGGGAATATATGGATCTGCAAATATTCGGCTTGGCCTGAATTATGTGCCATGTAAAAACGTTCAAATCGGAGCTGGTGTAACCAAACGGAATATGGCTACCGATGCTAATCTGAAATGGACTGTTCTTCAGCAAACCAGGAAAAATAAAATACCTGTATCGGTTGCATTGTTTGGTAATGTTGCAATTGATGGACGAGCTGAAAGCGCTTTCGAATCAGGCATGGTGAGGCAAGCTTATTCAGGTCCTGTTTATCATTATCGATTTCCCGATAGGTTAAGCTATTTTTCTCAGATGATTGTTGCCCGCAAGTTTAATAAATGGCTTTCGTTGCAAGGTGGGGTAAGTTTTACACACTATAATGCTGTACCCGAAGGTTATGATCATGATATTGTAGGAGCGCATTTCAACGGACGAATTAAAGTTTCACCGCAAGGTTCAATAATTTTTAATTACGACGAACCTTTGAAAATTAAGCAAATATCAGAGCAGCGAGATTGGACGTATCATGCCAGGAGGAACATTGCTTTCGGTTACGAAATTTCGACTGGAACACATGCTTTCCAAATTTACATGGGATCGTCAAACTCTTTGTTGCCACAGGATAATATGACAATGAACCAAAACAAGTTTGATAAAACCGGCTTGTTGATTGGCTTTGTCATAACAAGACTTTGGGCGTATTAATTTATTTGGGGATTTAATTTAAGTGTTTTTTTGATGTTAAATGGTAATATTCCTCGATTCAGGATATTACCATTTTTTAATTCACTGTTTCATCCGTATAAATTTTTGTAATACGCCTCAAAATCTGCGTATTTAGATTATCATTTTGTCAAAGTATCCAACGAAATGGAATTGAGCCTGTGAATTGAAGCGAAGCGAAAATCCATGAAATGAAATCCGCGAAGCGAATAGCCATTTATACATTTTCGGTTTGTATGAGCATTGGTTCTTAAGGTTATTTCATTTGTGGACAATTTATTTGTTAATGGATTAAGTGGAATAGTCAAGATTGAAATGATAATCTCGTTTCTGGTTGGCATTTCATGATTAATTCACAATAGAGATGTCTTCGTTGATTTATTAAACATTAAATTAAGTGTTGTGAAATATTTCATAGTTCTTTTTACTTGGCTTTCTCTAGCCTGTTTTACATTTCAGTTTGTTGAGGCACAGTCATACCAGAATGCAATACATCATCAATGTTTGAAATGCCATTCTCAGCAAACTTACAGTTTTCATAATTCGGTTACGAATAAGGAAGTAAAGCGATTGATGAATCCGTATTACATTTTAGACACGGTTGCTTTAGTTAAGGGTGTGCATAAGCAATTTGATTGTACCGACTGTCATTCGTCGGAATATGCCACTTATCCGCATCAGGCCAACTTAAAACTTGAGCCATTAAGCACATGTTTAGATTGTCATGGGGGAGATGCATCGTTTGCAAAATATCAGTTCGAACGAATTGATGAAGAATTTAAAAAGAGTGTACACTATAAAGTATACGGAGAGAATTTTACCTGTTCGAAATGTCACAGCCAGCATACTTATGTTGCAACTGCCCGTAACAGCAGTAATGTTCTCGAAATTGTTGATTACAGCAATAAAATGTGTTTATCCTGTCATAACGACATGAAAAAATATGAGCTTGTAGCTGGTCATGAAAATCCTAAACTTGTACAGATTCATAGCTGGTTGCCAAATCAGCAATTACATTTCCAGCATGTGAGGTGTATTGAATGCCATACCGAAGTTGCTGATAGTTTGATGGTTTCTCATAATATTTTAAATAAGGATAAAGCTTTACGTAAGTGTGTTGAATGTCATTCGGCAAATTCAAAATTAAAAGCTTCGTTGTATAAATATCAGAATTTACAGAAACGAGGTGAAGGAACCAAATTGGGAACTGTTCCTATGGGCGAGTCGTACGTTATAGGATCACATCAGATTCCGGTCTTAAAAACAATTAGTATCATCATTTTTCTTTTGACTTTGACCGGAATTGTAATTCACAGCATTTTCAGACTTCTTAAAAAGAAATAATATGAGCGAAAAAGTATATTTCTATCCGGTTTGGTTAAGAATATGGCATGGTTTCAATGCTTTGGGGATTATAACACTGATTGTTACCGGACTATCGATGCAGTCGAGTGTTGAAGCTTCGCAGGTAATTGGTTTCAATCTGATTGTAAGTCTTCATAATATTGCTGGTATTGTTGTGTGCCTGGGTTATTTACTGTATTTTATAGGAAATATTGTTACTCCTAATGGGAAGTTCTACAAATTGAAGCGTCAGGGATTTTTTAAAAGGCCAGTAAAACAGGCTGCGTATTATGCCTGGGGCATGTTCCATGGACAGAAGTCGCCTTATCCTCTATCCGAGAGGCGGAAGTTTAATCCGTTACAGAAGTATTTTTACATTTTGGTAATGTATTTTTCTGTACCAGTGGTTATTATTACAGGTCTTGGACTTTTGTTTCCTGAAGTAATTATCGATAAAATCTACATGTTTAGTGGTGTATTGGTTACAGCGGTTTTGCATTCGGCCATGGGATTTTTTATTTCAATTTTCCTGATCATCCATCTTTATGTGGCTTCCATTGGCAAATCACCTTTACAAAATTTTAAAAGTATCGTTACTGGCTGGCACCACATTTAAATTTTAATGAATATCCGGCAACATGCCTAAATGATCAAAAAAGGTTAAGGCTTAACTCGCTTCGCACGAAAAACTACACTTGACGGCTAAAATCTTTTAAACTCTCCCGGTTTAACCGGGATCAAACAGAAAAGATTTTTTAATGCCGTCTTCACTTGTTTTTCGGCTCACCGGCTTAGGCCGGCTTCGCTTCGTTCAGCACCAGGTAATGAAAGGGATATTCAATTAAATTTTTATATTGCTGGATTTGGGGGGATTTGTTCAAACCTGGTTAAGAAAATGGTACTAAAGCAAACAGCTTTTTGTATCAGTTTTCTGCCAGGTTTTTGCTTTTCTTTTGCGAAATATTTGATGCTGATTTGATAAATGTCATTCGCTGAAGTAATGATAACATCTGGATTTTCAGGATTTTTACGTACATAAATGTGAGGATATTATGGTGGCGGATTTTAGATTGAAAACTTCATTGATTTTTATATCACGACTTCTGATTTTACTTGGTCTTTTACTTGTCCAGTCGCTGGGAGTGATGGCGCAGACAAACGATGACTGTTTATCGTGTCATGATGATGCAACTTTATCGAAAATCAGGGCCGGAAAGAAAGTTCCCCTGTATGTAAAACCAGATGCCCTTCAGCATTCAGTTCACAAAAGTGTTGATTGTGCAGCTTGTCATACCGATGCCGCTGTTAAAGATTTCCCTCATCCTGAAACACTTAAACCTGTTAATTGTGGAAATTGCCACACTGATGCAAAAGAAAAATACTTCAGGAGTATACATGGAAAGGCATTTTTGGCAAACGAACCTTATGCTCCAAGCTGTAAAGAATGTCATGGAACACATGATATTTTAAAGTCAGACCAGCCTACCTCGCGAACCTATAAAATGAATATTCCTATTTTATGTGGTTCGTGCCATAAGGAAGGAGCCCCGGTTGCGCGTAATTACAACATTTCTCAGCACAATATTCTTGAAAATTATAGCGAAGGTATTCACGGGCAGGGCATTTATAAAAAAGGGTTGATTGTATCGGCTACTTGTAATAATTGTCATGGGAACCACCTTATTTTACCGCATACCAATGTAGTTTCAACCACTTCGCCTCAAAACATTGCCGCAACTTGCATGCAATGCCATGCCCGTATTGAGGATGTTCATGTTAAGGTGATAAATAAAGAGCTTTGGGAAAAGAAACCAGGAGCAATTCCGGCTTGTACATCATGTCATCCTCCGCATAAAGTTGAACTGAAAAATTTAGTTTCAACAATTTCTGATAATACCTGTCTTAAATGTCATTCAGGTAACGATGCCCATAAAATAATGGATGGAAAGTCAGTCTCGTTAAATGTTGATGTAAACGAGCTTGCTGCATCAACTCATAAAAATATTACCTGCGTAAAATGTCACTCCGATGTTTCTTTACATGCCAATAGCCGCCCATGCGAAACAGCCGGGAAAGTTGATTGTTCGGCTTGTCATGCTGAAGAATCGGATGTCTACTTCTCAAGCGGGCATGGACAAGCGTATTTCAATAAGAAGCAAAATGCCCCGTATTGTACCGATTGTCATGGCACTCATGGTGTCAAACCAAAAGAAGATGAGAATTCGCCTGTTTACAGGGCTTCCATACCTAAGTTGTGTGGCGAATGTCACCAGAAAAATGGTAAAGCTGTTCAAGGCACCAATTTAAAGGAAGTGGATGCGTTGCACGACTATTCGTCGAGTGTGCATGGACGTAGTTTGGCCGAAAAAGGTTTATTGTCGGCAGCTGTATGTACCGACTGCCATACAACTCATTTTAATCTGAAACAATCTGACGAGCGTTCATCGGTTAATCCCAGGAACATTGCAGCTACCTGTGGATCATGTCATAAAGGTATTTACAACGAATATATGGCCAGTGATCATGCTTTTAAAGCTGATGATGGTAATAACGGGATGAAATATCCGACCTGCCAGACTTGCCATACAGCCCACAATATTTCGGAAGTGCATAAGGATAAATTTATGGCTGAAATTACTACACAATGTGGTAAATGCCATACCAAGCTTGCTGAAACATATCTTGAAACGTATCATGGCAAAGTGTATCAGCTGGGATATATGCAGGCAGCACGGTGTTCTGATTGTCATGGCGCTCATAAAATATACAATATTCGTAATCCCAAATCGTCGGTTGGACCAGAAAATATTGTTGCAACCTGCCAAAAGTGTCATGCTGATGCAAGCAAACGTTTTACAGGTTATCTGACTCATGCAACTCATAATAATAAGTCGAAATTTCCATGGTTGTTTTATACTTTCTGGGCTATGACTGGTTTGTTGGTTAGTGTATTTATTTTCTTCGGACTACATACGTTATTATGGTTGCCACGATCGATACAGGCAATGAGAAAGAAAAAAGCTCATTCAGAAGAAATAGGAGAGAAGGTGTATGTCCGTAGGTTTACAAGAAGCCAGAGTATCACACATATATTCGTTATTATTAGCTTTTTATCGCTGGCCTTTACCGGAATGCTTCTGAAATTTGCCTTTACCCCTTGGGCTAAATTCCTTGTGCAATTAATTGGCGGGGCTCAGGTTGCAGGTATTATCCACCGTATGGCGGCTGTAATAACTTTCGGATATTTCTTCTATCATGTGGTTTCGCTGTTTAACATGAAGAAAGAAAAAGGAATAAGTTGGAAAAATTTCATTTTTGGGAAAGATACCCTGATGTTCAATGCTCAGGATGTGAAGGATTTTGTAGCTTCAATAAAATGGTTTACCGGCCGGGGACCGCGTCCGTCGTACGGAAAATGGACCTATTGGGAGAAGTTTGATTACATGGCCGTATTTTGGGGAGTGGTTGTTATAGGTTCAACCGGATTGGTTCTATGGTTCCCGGTATTTTTTACAAAATTTCTTCCCGGATGGTTAATTAATGTGGCTCAAATCATTCATAGTGATGAGGCATTACTTGCCGTTGGATTTATTTTCACTATTCACTTCTTCAATACACATTTACGGCCCGAGGCTTTCCCGATGGATACAGTAATTTTCACAGGACAGGTTGAGGTTGATGAGTATAAAGCTGATCGTCCGCGCGAATTTGAAGAATTGGAAAAAACAGGAAAACTGCCGGAATACACTACACGATCTTCATTCTCTAAAAAGAGGATGAAAGTCGTCAAATTCTTTGGCTATCTTTTCCTTTCGGCAGGTGTAATTCTCGTTTTGCTTATCATTTATTCCTTGCTTTTCCATTAGCGCTCTGGCATTTGGCGGATTAAATCAGAAAGAACAATAGCTTGTATATTTTTTCTGATACAAAGTAATAAATGAGTTTGGATTAGAAACCCTAAATAAAAACAGGTATATGAAACTACCATCATCAATTAAAAACTGGGTATCTATTTCAGGAGCGGTTTTGGCCGTATTTAACCTCACCGCAATTTTATCATTGGTTATCCTGAATTGGATTTTCAATTTTGGCGGTACTTACATCGGTTTATTTATTTACATTGTTTTACCTGGTTTTATGGTTATCGGGCTCGTACTGATACCTATTGGAATGAGGTTAAGCCGAAAAGCTGCCCGAGAGGCCGAATTGCGTGGTGAAAAAAGAAATTGGCCAATAATCGACTTTAACAATATTGCTACCCGGAATGCAGCCATCATTTTTGTATTTGGCTCCATGATTCTGCTTATCATCTCTTCAATTGGTAGTTACGAAGCTTTTCATTATACCGAATCGGTTGAGTTTTGCGGAAAACTTTGCCATAAAGTGATGGAACCGGAGTATACTACTTATCATGGATCGTCGCACGAACGTGTTGCCTGTGTCGAGTGCCATGTGGGCTCTGGCGCCAGCTGGTATGTGAAGAGCAAATTATCTGGCTTATACCAGGTTTATTCGGTTTTGGCGCATAAGTTTCCTACGCCAATTCCTACGCCAATTTCCAATCTGCGCCCGGCACGCGAAACCTGCGAGCAATGCCACTGGCCAGCCAAGTTTTATGACCGGAAATTACGTGTCAGACAATCGTACCTGGCCGATGATACAAATACCGAATTTACAGTTAATCTTCAGGTTAAAACCAGCTCGAAAATGACTTCCAACGGTTTTGAGCGTGGAATTCATCAACATATCAGCCCCGATGTTCGCATTGAATATAAAACCATAGCAAATAACCGTCAGGTAATTCCCTGGGTGAAATATACCAATACCAAAACCGGAGAAACTGAAATATTTACTGATAGCGAAAATCCTTTGAGCAAAGCGAAACTCGATTCGCTTGAAACACGTGTTATGGATTGCCTGGATTGTCACAACCGGCCTTCGCACAATTACAAGACACCGCAGAGCTATATCGATCAGTCATTGAGCGATGGGCGCATTGCAAAAGATTTGCCTGGAATAAAGCAGGTTGCAATGAAAATCCTTTACAAGGATTATTCCACTAAAGATTCAGCTTTTATGGCTATTCGCGATGGTGTGACCAACTATTATAAAACTAGCCATCCAGAGGTTCTTTCCAACCGGAAAACAGATGTTGAAGCTGCCATCGCAGAAATTCAGGATGGGTATTCCAAAAACGTTTTTCCTTACATGAAATCGAGATGGAAATCGTATCCAAACAATATCGGGCATATAGTTACTGATGGGTGCTTCCGCTGTCACAACGATCGCCATGCCAGTGATAAGGGTAATGTGATTTCGAAAGACTGTAATCTTTGCCATTCTATATTAGCCCAGGGAACTCCTGATAAGATGGAATATTCTAATTCGCTTGAACCATTGGAGTTTAAACATCCTGTTGATATTGATGAGGCATGGAAAACTGAATTGTGTTCGAGTTGTCATTCATCATTGTATTAGCAAAAAGCCAAATGAATTGTAAATATTCCTGAATTTGCTTCAGGATTGACAAATGTTAATTCATTTTTTTTTGAGAGCTCTTTTATTTCATGCAATTTTGTTCTGACTAATGTTTCAGGTTGAAGAGATTAGGATAACACACAAATACTAAAAATAACAATGACTATGAGTATCAAAAAACTATTTTTACTGATGAGTGCTGCTGTACTTTGTGTCTCATTGGCATCTGCGCAGAATTATGTTGGTGCGGCAAAATGTAAAATGTGTCACAATAAAGCCGATAAAGGCGAACAGTATACCAAATGGGCCAACAGTCCTCACGCCAAAGCAATGGAATCGCTGAAGGGCGCTGATGCTAAAAACCCTAAATGTTTAAAATGTCACTCAACAGCCGCTGGCGCCGATCAGGCTTTAGTAGCTACAATTACTGTTGAAGAAGGCGTATCATGCGAATCGTGCCACGGACCAGGTAGCGGTTATAAAGTTGCTACAGTTATGAAAGATCGTACACAGGCAATGGCTAAAGGTTTAATTATGCCCGATGAAAAAGTGTGCAAAAAATGCCACAATCCTGAAAGCCCGAACTTCAAAGGTTTCAACTTTAAGGAATATGCCGCTAAAATTGCCCACGACGATCCAACTACGAAATAGCTACCTCGCCTAAGGCAAGACATACCGTAACTGAATTGACCGAAGGAAAATCCGTGCAGCGAATAAATGGCTCAATTCTATCCGTTGGATTGTTCAATTAAAAGAAAATGCTAATACGTAGATTATAAGACATTAGATAAAAATTTACACAGATGAAATAGGGGTGTTTTTTGATAATAGAATGTGCGAATTCCTTTGTTTTGTAATAAAACAAAGGAGTTTTTTTGTGTCTTGGTCAGTTGTTTGTTTAGTTTTGAGAAATGTTTTTTAATTGATTACGAATGAAGAAAATAACTTCCTTTTTATTTTCCATGTTCTTTTCGGTTGTTTTGCTTTTGGCTTTTGCTTTTTCGATAGCATACGCAACTTTTATAGAAAACGATTACGGTACGCCGGTTGCCCAGGCGCTTATTTATCGTGCATGGTGGTTCGAGTTGCTGCTTTTGGTTGGAGTAGTAAACCTTACGGGCAGCATGTTCAGATATAAGCTTGTGACCCGGAAAAAATGGGCCATCCTGCTTTTCCATCTGGCGTTCATACTGATTATTGTTGGTGCAGGTGTTACCCGCTATTTTGGCTTCGAGGGAAGTATGCACATTCGCGAAGGTGAATCTTCGAACCAGGTAGTTTCAGAGAGTACATACATCACTTTAAAAGTATCAGCGGGTAGTTCTGCCGTGCAGGTCGACAAAAAGGTAATGTTTACGCCATTTACAAGTAACAACTACAAGCAAACGGTAACTATCGCCGGAAAAGAAATTACGGTTGAAAACGAGATGTTTGTGCCCAATGCTGTTGAAACTATCACACCGGATGCGAGTGGCTTGCCTTATTTATCATTGGCGTATAGTAACGGGAATAGTGGTAATTCAGGATTCCTGCTCGCATTAAATCAGAAAAAAAGTATTTCAGGCAAGAGTTTCGGTTTTGAAACTGGCCCAGGTTCGGCCAATGTTGTTTTTAACCAGACAGGAGGATTGAACTTTGTTTGCTCCGATACCTTGATTGTTGCTTCAATGATGGGAAATACCGGCGAAAAAGTGTTGCCCGGAACAACCGTTGCGATGCAGGGTAATACGCTTTACAAACTTGGCAATTTTATTTTTGTGCTGAAAAGTTATTTGGCCAAAGCTACGCCCTCGTTGTTACAGGAAACAGAAGGAAGCCAAACGGATGGTTCGGTGAATGCTTTTACTGCAAAAATAACTTCGGGAAACGAAGTGCGCCGTTTGAATGTTTTTGAAAAAGATGGCGAAATTGCAGAACCTGCAACCTGTACGATCAATGGTATTGATGTTGCCCTTTCGTTTGGTTCAACAATTCGTCAATTACCCTTCAGTATACATTTACGCGATTTCCAGCTGGAGCGTTATCCTGGTTCAATGAGTCCATCGTCGTATGCAAGCGAAATTACGCTGAAAGATCCGGCTTCGGGAGTAGAAAAGCCCTTCCGTATTTTTATGAATAATATCCTGAAATACCAGGGTTACCGCTTTTTCCAATCTTCTTTCGATCGGGATGAAAAAGGAACAATCCTGTCGGTGAATCACGATTATCGGGGGACTTTCATTTCTTACCTGGGCTATTTTCTTATGGCCCTTGGTATGGCTTTTACAGTTTTCAGCAAGAGTAGCCGTTTTCAAACTCTGGTCCGGCTGAGCTCAAAACTTCAGGCCAAGCGTAAAGGCTTAAAGGTAGTACTGCTGGCTTTGGCTTTGTCGGGTACAGGAATGTTCCAATCGGCTTTTGCCGCAGGAAACCAGGCAGCTAAAGAAAAGCATATCGATGCTTTTAGTCAGTTGCTGGTACAGGATCACCAGGGGCGGATTGAACCGGTTAGTACACTGGCTTCTGATTTATTGCGAAAGATTGCCAAAACCAACGAATGGAAAGGAATGTCGTCGGTTGAGTTTTTTATGGATATGAGCGCAAACCCCGACAAATGGAAAACCGTTCCATTGCTGAAAGTATCTAACACTGAACTGGCCAAAGTTCTGGGCGTATCGGGCTCATTTGCTTCTTTCGGGCAAATGTTTGACGATGCCGGCACCTACAAATTGAACGATTTAGTTCAGAAAGCCTACAATAAGAAGCAAACCATGCGTAACAAGTTCGATAAGGAAGTGATGAATGTTGATGAGCGCGTGAATATTTGCTACGAGATTTTTAACGGCGATTTTCTGAAGATTTTCCCTGTTCCGAACGATCCGAATAAAACGTGGTCAACCTCGACCAAACTTCCCCAAACAATGAAGAAGGAAGAAGCAGATTTTGCCGGTAATATCCTGAATTTGTATTATCAAAGTTACAACGAAGCACAATCATCCGGCAACTGGTCGAAACCCGACGAATATTTGGGGTACATCAAGAAATTCCAGATGACTTACGGGGCCGATATTATGCCATCGCAAACCAAAATCGGCATGGAGATTAAGTACAACGAATGGAATATTTTCGGGAAACTGGCTAAAATATATGCGTTGCTTGGTTTCTTCCTGCTGGTCATGCACTTTATGCTTATTTTCAAACCTTCCGGCAAAATAGCCAGGTATATTCCGGTTGGCACATGGGCTATTTTTACAGCATTTATGGCTTACACAGCCGGACTGCTTATGCGCTGGTATATTTCGGGGCACGCTCCGTGGAGCAATGGCTACGAAACCATGATTTATGTGGGTTGGGCAACCAGTCTTTCAGGATTTATATTTGTTAAACGCTCGCCTATAACTTTGGCAGTGACAACTTTACTTGCTTCCATTATTCTTTTTGTTGCCGGAATGAGCTGGATGAATCCTGAAATTACCAACCTGGTTCCGGTGCTGAAATCGTACTGGCTGGTTGTGCATGTGGCAATTATTACAGCCAGTTATGGTTTTTTGGCAATGGGCGCTTTGCTCGGAATGTTAAATCTTGTTCTTATGATTTTGCGTAATAAGCAGAACAATCAAAACATTAGCTATACCATCCTGGAAGTTTCGTATATTGTTGAGATGGCACTGATTATCGGGTTATTCATGCTAACCATTGGTTCGTTTATTGGCGGTGTTTGGGCAAACGAGTCGTGGGGACGTTACTGGGGCTGGGACCCGAAAGAAACCTGGGCGCTGGTAACAGTTCTCATTTATTCCATCATTTTGCATTTGCGTAAGGTGCCTGGAATGAAGAGTACTTTTGCATTGAATTGCCTTGCATTGCTGGGTATAAGCACCGTTTTGATGACATTCTTTGGCGTAAATTACTATCTGTCGGGAATGCACTCATACGGAGCCGGCGATCCTCCGCCAATTCCAGGTGGTTTGTATGTAGCCATTGTGGTTGTATTTGTGGTAATTGCCTGGGCCTGGTATGCCGAAAATAAAAACGGCAGCATTGCCGATCCCGAAGATCCGCAGGAATAAAAGTTACAAACGATATGAAAAGAGTCCATTGCCTGAAAAGTGATGGACTTTTTTTATACCGGTTTTCACCAAAACATTGTGATGAATTTCAGGCTATTGATCCAAATCTTTCTTTATTTTTAGAGGATCAAACAAGTCTAAACCTAAACACGATGAATGAAGAATTGAACTCAAAAAAGAAAACTTCAGTCAGCGAGACTGAGAAAGAATGTTCCAGCACAATCAATCGCCGAAAATTTATTGGAGGAGTAACAACAGCAGCTTTGGGAGTAACATTAATTCCAAGGCATGTATTAGGAGGCTCAGGTTTTGTTGCCCCAAGCGATAAAATCAATTTAGCCTATATCGGTTGTGGAACCCAGGGATTACGCGAAATACAGGGAATGCTCGATCTTCCCGAGATGCAGATTGTAGCTGTTTGCGACCCCCAGAAAAAGGCGATCAATTATTACGATTGGGACCCTGAATCGTTGCGCGACCAAATTCGTAGAGCCATTGGCAACCCGAACTGGACAACCGGAGGCAATAACACTATTCCCGGAGGCCGCGACAATGCGAAGGAATATGTGGATGGGTTCTATGCCAAACAACGTGCCGATCAAAAATATAAAGGTTGCCGCGCTTATGCCGATTTCAGGGAACTGTTCGAAAAAGAAAAAGGACTTGATGCGGTGAAAATAATGACCCCGGATCATTTGCATGGATTGATTGCAATGGCTGCCATGAAGCGTAATATTGCCGTTACCATGCACAAACCCATTTCGAACCGTTTGCTCGAAGGCAAAAAAGTAGTCGATTTTGCAAAGAATTCGAATGTGATTACTCACCTCATTCCGTGGGATACCAATGGAAATATGGACCAGATCATGGCCTGGATTAACGGTGGCGCTATCGGGACTTTAAAGGAAGTTCACAACTGGTCGTTCCGCCCTGTTTGGCCACAGTATGCCAAAATACCTGCCGACAAACCTGCCGTTCCTGATGGTTTCGACTGGGACTTGTGGGTTGGCCCCGAAGCCGAACGCCCCTATCATCCGTACTATACCAACATGGTTTTTCGTGGCTGGTACGATTTTGGCGGCGGTTCGATGGCCGATATGGGGCATTACAGCTTATGGACAGTTTTTAATGCGCTCGAACTGGAGAATCCGACCATTGTTGAACCTAACCGAAGCCATGTATGCGACTTGCAGACTGATGCGACAGCCTACCAGATTCAAAATGATTTTGCTTTCCCGTTTGCCAGCACAGTTAGGTTTAAATACCCGGCCAAAGGAAACCGTCCGGCCATTGATTTGGTATGGTACGATGGTGGAATGAAGCCTCCAACGCCTCAGGAATTCTACGACAAAAACATCGATTTCCCGGAGGAAGGAATGATGTTCGTTGGCGACAAGGGGATTATTATGTCGTCGGCTTTCACAGTTGAAAAGCCCTATTTGCTTTCGGGTGAAGTGAAGAAAGCCGAGGAAGTTTCGGTAGCAGCAGGGGCAACCAAGCAACCCGGGGCCCAGCGGTTTGCAGAAGGAATAAAAACCGGGAAACAGATAGAAGGTAATTTCAGGAAAGCCTGGCCTATTACCGAAGCGGTGAATTTATATGCTACGGCTCTGCGTGTGAACAAGACCCTGAGGTACGATGCCGCTCAGCTAAAAATTACCAACGACGAGCAGGCTAATAAATACCTGCAAAGGAATTACCGTGCTGGTTGGAATATTGATTCGATATAAGTTAAAGGAACAATTTATTGTCGTATTTTTTAAGTACTCACCCCAAGGTAGCTCGGGGTGAGTCATGATTGAAAATCATTGTTGTCCGGTAAAAACATGAGATTCTTCGCTTTCGCTCAGAATGACAGCTTTTTGCAAGAATGCAGCGGGAATCAGTGTAGGTTTGCGGCTTCGCCGCAAACCTACACTGATTCCCCATCACAACTCGTTGATTGTCATTTCGAACGAAGTGAGAAATCTCGACTTAATGAGCGTTGTGAAGATTTAACCAGACAACAATGATTGAAAATATGAAAGTTTATCTTTTTTATTACTTTAAAACGGAAATCATGAATTTATCACGACGAAACTTTATAAAAGCAGGCGGGGCTGCATTGGGCTCCGTGGCTTTGTTGCACACTATTTTGCCCGAAGCTTTGGCGGCTGATGCCAAGCAAAAATTGTCGTTCGGATTTCAAACCTGGACACTTCGGGATGAACTGGGCAACGACTTCCCGGGAACTTTGAAGAAAATGGCTGAAATGGGCTATTCGGAGGTTGAAATGTGCTCACCGCTGGGTTACACCGGTACACCGTTCGAAAAGTTCAATAACCTGAGTGGAACCGAGCTTCGGAAGATGATTGAAGATACCGGGTTGAAATGCACAAGTTCTCACTTCGGAATGGGCGAATTGCGCGACCATCTTGAAAACCGCATAGAGTGGGCACAGCAAATTGGAATGAAACAAATGATTTGCTCCAGCTTGTGGCTGCCCGAAGGCGCTTCGGCTGACGATTACCGCAAAGGATGCGACGAACTGAACACAATGGGGCAGAAGGTAAAAGCTGCAGGGTTGCAATTGGGGTACCACAATCACCATACCGAATTTGAAAAGCGGGGAGAGGTGTTGATTTATGATGCCATGCTCGAACGGCTCGACCCAGAACTGGTGAAGATGCAATTCCAGGTTGCTGTTGTAAATATTGGCTACAAAGCAGCCGACTATTTTCGCAAATATCCCATGCGGTTTATCTCGGCCCATTTAGCTGATTGGTCGAACATAAAAATGGACCAGGTGGCAATAGGGCAGGGTATTGTTGACTGGAAAGACTTTTTTGCTGCTGCCATTGTGGGTGGCGTGAAAAACATTTTTGTTGAAATGGACCCTGTTACTTTTAAAGAAAGCGCTGTATTCCTGAAAAAGGTTTGACGCTGGTGTATAAACTAAAATGAATATCCGGCAACATGCCTAAATGATTTCAGCGTGCGAAGTCGTCTTAAGATCGTGCGAGCCATCTTAGCAGTGCGCGGAACCATCTTAAGACCGTGCGGAGCCGTCTTAGGAGTGCGCGAAGTCATCTTACAACCACGCGAAGCCGTCTTAGGAGTGCGCGGAACCGTCTTGTGATCGCGCGAAGCCATCTTAGGAGTGCGCGAAGTCATCTTACAACCACGCGAAGCCATCTTAGGAGTGCGCGGAACCGTCTTGTGATCGCGCGAAGCCATCTTATGAGTACGCGGAACCATCTTAGGACCTTGCGAAGCCATCTTAGGAGTGCGCGGAGCCGTCTTACAACCGTGCGAAGCCATCTTATGAGTACGCGAAGTCATCTTACAACCACGCGAAGCCATCTTAGGAGTGCGCGGAACCGTCTTGTGATCGCGCGAAGCCATCTTAGGAGTGCGCGAAACGAGACTATTCATGAAACTGTGTCTGCAAGTACAACAAAAGGTTTCGACCAGGCACAAAATCAGTTGGATATATTTGATTTTTAGAGTTAATATCATAACTTTGATTACGAAGCTTGAGGCTGATTTTCAATTCAAAGCGATTCATTTTTAAACTCAACCTAATTACTACCGACAATGAAACACGAATTAGATACATTTCACACAATCAGCGTTTTAACGAATACAGCCTACTCGGGCTAATGCGAATATATCTACAACTCTGTGGATATACAGATGTTGTGCGTAATTTTAACTGAGACATCGCTACCATTTATGAAGAATATTGAGAAATATAAAACAGACTTAAAGCTCCTAATAGAAAAAGGTGACATGCTTGGTATTTCTATGAAATATAGGTGCTATCCGGAAAACGTTGAAAAGCAAATTAAAGTAGCTTTCAAGGACGAGAAGAAAGTAAAAGAATATATAAGCCAAATAATTCCTTTTAATAAAGAATACCAGAGTTGGTACTCAGAATCATTGGTTCTAATTAAACAATTATTGCCTGACCGTTTATCGGACTTTATAAAACTTTTTGAAAAACCTAAAACGAGAAAATCAATTGAATATGGCAACTATGTAATTGAAGACTATCTGCAAAGCCTCAATGTAACCAGAGGCTTTGGAGAAATAAAAGTTGGACCAGAAGCGGCGATAAGCCAGTTTGAGCAGCAAGTTAATATTCTAAAGTCAGTCGAGAGAAGATTTGAAAGTTCACTTTTTGACATTAGGCAGTTGGTGCAAGCCGATTTGTTTGACAGCGAATTAGGAGCTGCAAAAGAATTAAATAAAAATAAATTTTCGAGAGGGGCGGGTGCGATTGCAGGTGTTGTTCTTGAAAAACATTTAGCACAAGTACTCATAAATCATAATTTGAAAATCACGAAAATGACACCTTCAATTTCTGATTTAAATGACAAACTGAAATCTTCAGAAGTTTATGACACACCCACTTGGAGAAAGATCCAACATTTGGGAGACATTCGAAACTTATGTGACCATAATAAAGACAGAGAACCTAAAAAGGAAGAAGTTGATGAACTGATATTAGGAGTTGAGTCAATAATTAAAACTGTATTTTGAATAAAATACAGGCAGATTTACTAGTCAAACAATTATTAAATTACTAATACCATATAATTATGTGGCCAAGAAATAGATACACAGGACCCGGCGGTGGACTATACACAGGACCCGGTGGTGGACTTTACACGGGACCAGGCGGTGGAGCATATACAGGACCCGGTGGCGGATTATACACTGGACCCGGTGGTGGATTATATACTGGACCCGGTGGTGGACTATATACAGGCCCCGGTGGTGGACTTTACACAGGTCCTGGTGGTGGACTTTATACAGGACCGGGTGGCGGGCTTTATACAGGCCCCGGCGGAGGACTATATACAGGTCCAAGTGGTGGACTTTATACTGGCCCAGACTCTAATCCTTACATGAGTAATTGGCCACCGCCTAAAGTATTAATTCAAGAACTCGAAAAAAGAAAATTGATTCAAGTAGTTGTGCTACTGAGACGATGCGGTTTTTAAACACAACAAGACGGATAACAAAAAACTACGCACAATAAATAGGACTCTGAGCGGTCTGCAAGACCCAGCGATGAGTCTGTGTTGAACTACACCCGCCGGGATCGGAGCTATGCAGTTAGCGACCGATTTTGAGTTTTTGAAGTAACAACAGCCGGTTTACCCTTCTCCGGGCGAGCCTTAAAAGTGCCTGAGCTGTGTGGGGTGAAAGTCGCACAGCTTGTCCCGTTTTTTTTGACGCGGTTCATAGGGGGCGTAAGCTACCTGGTGCCACCAGTTTAGAATCGACAACCATGATATATCTAACTAACAAATAAAATTTCAATTCATGAAAATTGCGTGCATTATACTTGGAACAAGGGGAGATGTTCAACCTATGGTTGCATTAGCAACAGGTTTAATGGACAAAGGCCATGAAGTTATTATTTGTGCTCCATCCGAAAATGAAAAACTTGCAAAGATGCATAATTGCCAGTTTATACCGTTCGGCCCCGAGATTAAGAAATCGATTAAGGAAAATCCTGAAAAACAAAAAGGTGGTGTAGCTGTAAAAATTTCACCTAGCCAAGGGAAAAAATTTATTTTGGATCAGATCAACCTTTTACCTGATTTAATAAAAGGAGTTGATATGATATTGGGGGCAGGCATTGTAATGGGAGTAAAAACGGCAGCTGATATTTTAAAAGTTCCTTACAGGCTTGTGGCTTTCTATCCTATTATTCTGGGTACTACAAAAGATGACCCATTGAAAAATCGTATGATGTTTGGCTTTGGGAGAACGATGATGAATCTCATGATGAAAGGTTATATGAACAAAGCAAGGGCAAAGTATGGTCTCTCTCCAATTAAAGATATTTGGAAACATTGGCTTGGTGAAAATGTCATTATGGCTTGTGATAAAGAAATTAATGCGGCACGTGAAAATTCAACATTTGCTTTTACTCAAACAGGTTTTATGCTTCTTCCATCAAAAATTGGGTTGCCCCAAAATGTAGAGGATTTTCTGAATTCAGGGAACCCACCAGTCTATATCGGATTTGGAAGTAACCCAATAACAAATATTGAAAAATATACATCTATGTTTGAGCAAGTCCGTGATGCCACTAACCAACGGTTGATTATTTCAAAAGGATGGGCGGAGTTTTCAGTAAATAATACCAAGGATATTTTATATGTGGATGAATTGCCTTTTGAATTGCTATTCCCTAAGTTAGCAGCAGCAATCTATCATGGCGGTACTGGTACTTTGGCTGTAATAGCGAGAGCAGGTATACCGCAGGCAGCATTCCCTTTTATGGGTGACCAATTTTCAAACCGTGAACAGATTGTAAAATTAGGATTAGGACCAACTACTTGTGATTTTAAAAAGATGACTGGAAAAGCAATCTCTTCGGCTATTACAGAATGTATTACGAATGACACATATAAGAAAAATGCAATAGATATTTCTAATAGACTTCAAAATGTAAATGGAATAAAATTGACCGTTCAATTAATTGAAAAAGAATTTAGTAATTAAAACCAGTGGCTAATAAACAGGACTCTGAGCGGCGTGCAACGCCCAGTCTTGCTTAAGGCGAGATTGAACTACATCCCGGCAAGCTCGATACACCGCACCCGCCGGGATCAGGGCTAAGGTTACAGAGCTTGTCGAAGTATGTACTTAGCGACCGATTTATGGTTTTTGGAGTAATTTATAAAGGATGAACTCCAGTCAGTCGGATCAAATGCAAAAAGAGGCTGTCTCAAAACAAATTTGAAGTTTTTAATTGCTGATAATTTGTAAGTAACGATAAAGCTGATACTCCTAAATTCCCTGAGGGGACTTCAAAGCCGCCCCTTTAGGGCAATGTCATATACTTAAGAACCCTTGACGGATGACAAATCCCGAAAGGGATTAAATATTAATCACCGGCGGTGAAGCCGTCGGGCTCAAAAGCGATAAAACATTGAACCCCTGGCCAGGGGTTCAACCTAACCGATGGTTCTCTTACAACGGGTTTACCTCGTCGTCATCAACATTTAGCCCTATGCGGGCTTAACTAAATGACATTGCCTTTTAGGAGAGGTTTGGAGTGGTATAGCGAAGAGTCAGTTACAAAATGAAAGTTCGCAAAATGGAAATCCGACTTATGAGACTGCCTCTTTTGTATTTTCGAGTGAGCAGGTGACTTCGAGTCACCTGCTCACTAAAAAGTTTTACACCACGTAAGTTCTCGAAGTTGTGTCGCCGCCTCTTCCGGTCCAGTTGGTGTGGAAGAATTCGCCGCGCGGTTTGTCGGTGCGTTCGTAGGTGTGAGCGCCGAAATAGTCGCGCTGAGCCTGCAATAAGTTGGCAGGCAGGCGTTCGCTGCGGAAACCGTCGAAATAGCACAATGCCGAAGTCAATGCCGGTACCGGAATTCCGTTGGTTAAAGCAGTGGCACAAACACGACGCCATCCGGCCTGAGCTTTTTCAACCACATCTTTGAAATAAGGCGCAAACAGCAGGTTTTGTAAATCAGGATTCACATCGAATGCTTTCTTGATGTCGCCTAAGAATACTGAGCGTATGATGCAACCGCCGCGCCACATCAGGGCAATACCTCCGTAGTTGAGGTTCCAGCCGTATTCTTTGGCAGCTTCCATCATCAGGTTGTAACCCTGTGCATACGAAATGATTTTGGCTCCGAACAAAGCGTCTTTCAGGTCAGAAATCATCTGCGCTTTGTCGATGGTTTTGTCAACAGCAGGTCCGCTGATCACTTTTGAAGCTTCAACGCGCAGATCTTTCTGCGCCGACAAGCAACGTGCAAATACCGATTCTCCAATCAATGTCAATGGAATACCAAGATCGAGTGCAGCAACGCCTGTCCATTTTCCGGTACCTTTTTGACCGGCGGTATCCAGAATTTTCTCAACCATTGGTTCGCCGTCTTCGTCTTTGTAACCCAAAATATCGCGGGTAATTTCAATCAGGTACGAATCCAAATCGCCTTCGTTGTATTTCTTGAAAACTTCGTGCATTTCGTCGGTATTCATGCCCAACAGGTCTTTCATTACCTGGTAAGCTTCGCAAATAATCTGCATGTCGCCATATTCAATTCCGTTGTGAACCATTTTCACGAAATGACCGGCACCACCTTCGCCAACCCAGTCGCAGCAAGGCGATCCGTCTTCCACTTTAGCAGCAACAGCCTGGAAAATCTCTTTCACAGCAGGCCATGCCGCAGGCGAACCGCCCGGCATCATCGATGGGCCCAACAGTGCGCCTTCTTCGCCACCCGAAACACCGGTTCCGATGTACAGCAAACCTTTACTTTCGACATATTTGGTGCGGCGGATGGTATCGGGGAAATGCGAGTTTCCGCCGTCGATAATGATGTCGCCTGGTTCGAGGTGCGGAATGATCAGGTCGATGAAATCGTCCACCGGTTTACCGGCTTTCACGAGCATCATTACTTTGCGTGGACGCTCCAATGAAGCGCACAATTCGGCAATCGAATGTGCGCCAATAAATTTTTTTCCAGCTCCGCGGCCAGCCATAAATTCGTCAACACGAGCTGTTGTGCGGTTGAAAACAGCTACGGTGTAGCCTTTACTTTCCATGTTTAACACCAGGTTTTCGCCCATTACGGCCAACCCGATCAATCCAATGTCTGCCAGTTTTTTCATGCTTTTTATTGATTTTTGAATGTTTATTTATTTAGAGTTTTTACGATTCTTTCTGTTTCTACTATTCAACCCTGAAAGGGTTGAAGCTTTCTGGTTTGCTTTTCGTGGGCTTCACCCGCGGTTATTCAGATTTAACCCGTTCCGGGTTTGTTTTTGTTAAAGTCCAAAGGACTTTAATTTGAATAACCTCCGGTGAAACCGGAGGAAGTTGCGAATAAAAGATCAGAACCCTGAAGGGGTTCAATATTTTCAGCCAATTTTAAATCCAATTTCACGTAATACCTCCAGTGTTTCTTCCCCGATATTCTTCGGAACAATGGTAAACGCCGGAAACTCCCTTCTTGTTGGGTAATCGCCGCGCAGTTGTTCAAATTTCGAGGGGTCTTTCCTGAAATCGGCATCGTCGTTCCGAATGTAGTAGGTGTGTAAAACAGCTTTTGAAATGATTTGCTGCTCGCTCAATCCGCTGCCATCCAGTTCAAAAACAGGCTGCTCCGGAAGTTCAACTCCTGAAGGATGCCAGTTTTCCAGTCCAAGATTGAAATACTTGCTGATGGCATGAACGCTCATTTCAGTTCCGGTGGCTTTGCCATCTTTCGAATATCCGGCGATGTGTGGCGTCGCGATTTCGGTCATTGCCAACAATTCCAGATCCAAGTTAGGCTCGTTTTCCCAGCAATCGCAAACAAAAGCGCCGATTTGACCGCGTTTCAACGCATCTTTCACAGCCAGTGTTTCAACTACTTCGCCGCGGCACGAGTTGATTACTATAGGCTTCTTTTTCAATCCTGAAAAGAATTCGTCGTTGCCTAAATGGAACGTAGCATCTTCGCCTTTCATATTCAGCGGAACGTGCAGCGTAATGATGTCGGCTTTGTCCATTACCTGTTTCAGACTGACAAATTCTGCCGAACCTTCAACACGTTCGCGGGGAGGGTCGTTTTTCAGCACTTTCATGCCAAATAACTCGGCGATGCGGGCTACTTTGCTGCCGACATTTCCAACTCCAACCACGCCAATAGTCAGGTCTTTCAATTGCAGGTTTTTGCGCTCGGCCAAAACCATCAGCGTTGAGGCGACGTATTGCTCCACTGATTTGCTGTTGCAGCCCGGTGCGTTGGTCCATTTGATTCCGGCGGCATCACAATATTCGGTGTCGATATGGTCGTAGCCAATGGTGGCAGTAGCAATAAATTTTACTGATGAGCCTGCCAGCAATTTTTCGTTGCATATCGTGCGGGTGCGTGTTACAATCGCATCGGCATTTTTCACTATTTCCGGCGTAGTTTTCGATCCGGCCAGGTAAACCACTTCGGCCACACTTTCGAAAGCGCCGCGGATATATGGTATTTTATCGTCAATTACAATCTTCATATTTTAAGAGTTGAACCACATAGGTCACATAGTTTAAATATTTTGTTTTTCTATTGTGTTCTATGTGTCTATGTGGTTATTTTAAATGTTTCGGCAAAAGCCTTTTGTTCGTTTATTTTCGTCTTTTCCGGAATAGTAGTTTTTCACCATTTCGTCCAGCACAGCGCTGGTTCGGGCGGCGGTTTTGCCGGTACTCGGACTTTTACCAATTCCCCTCAATTCATCAACTACCTGTTGAATCAGGTGAAACTGAATGTTTTCAGGATTCTGAACAGTGATTTTTTTTGTTCCTTCCGACGTTGTGAGTGTTAGTCCGTCGTGTGCAAAACAAGGAAGAATAATTCTGCCGAGTGTTCCGGTAATCTCAATTGTATCGGCAAACAGCGAACGATCAGTTACAAAGCACCAGCTTCCGGTTCCAACGACGCCATTACCAAAAAGGAATGTACCGGTAACAGTGTCTTCTGCTTTGTAATAACCCGCCTGATTAACAGCGATTCCATGCACATTGATGATCGGGCCAAACAGGAAATCGAGGTAATCCAACTGGTGTGAGGCCAGATCGAAGAAATGACCAGCGCCTGCAATCTCGGGATTCACATGCCACGAGTGTTTTTCAACAGGCAAATCTTTTTCGTTGGCTGCTTTGTGCAATTTAATGTGAACGGTCAGTGGAGTTCCAATGATCCCGCTATCGATCAGTTCTTTGGTTTTCAGAAATGCTGGCAAAGTCCGTCGGTAATACGCCACAAACAAGGGCATTCCTGTTTCTTCGGAGACTTTGATCATTTCCTGGCATTCCTTGTAGTTGAGTGCCATTGGCTTTTCCACATAAACCGGTTTGCCGGCACACATGGCCTGAATGGCGTATTGAGCATGGGTATCAGGCGGCGTGGCAATGTAAACGGCATTCACCTCCTGATCGTTGATCAATTGATCAGCATCAGCGTACCATTTGGGCACGCCATGTCGTTTGGCGTAATCTTCGGACAAAGCGGCATTTCGGCGCATTACGGCAACAATGCGCGAATGCTCCACCTTGTTAAAGGCAGGTCCGCTCTTCAACTCTGTTACGTTCCCGCAACCAATAATTCCCCAGTTTACTTCCTGTATTTTAATCATTCTAATACGATTAACGATTAGCGATCAACGATTTTTGATTAACGATTTATTCTCAAGCTGCAATCGTTAATCTTCAATCTCTGATCGTTAATCAATAGTTGAATCTATCTTTAAACGCCCACAGTCCCAGCGCGGGGTTGGAAATGTAGAAGATTTCTTCGCCGTCGGGCATGGTGTTGAAGCCATCTTTCAGCCTGGCCGGATCGTATTTGGCGGTCACTTCGTCGATGTCAGCATAGCCGAAACCCACGCTCTTAATTTCAGCTTGTGTCAGGTTTTCGGCGCCTTTCCCCGGGCAATAGGTTATGCTGAAACGTCCTTCCGACGAGCCATGAATGAGGTGCGCTGCGGCGCTCAGGTTGTTGCGCAGTTCTTCGTTCTCGTCGCAAGCCTTAAGCGTGTGCGGAGTGCCCAGGTAACCATATTTGCGGATCAGGCGGTCGATTTCCTTGTCTTCGCCAAACTCTTTCAGGGCTGGGGCAATCACAATCAGTTTGCCGTTGTCGTCGATGGCCATACGGGTACGGTAAATCGACTTGTTGCCCAGCCAGGTGCTTTTAAACTCGGTGGGGTCGAGGAAAACCACCACTTTTTTCAGCGGTTTGTCGAGCATTTCGAAGTTGACCTGCAAGGCCAGTTTAGCAGCTTTGTCGAATACTTCGAAGTCGTCGCCAATAAACAAGCCTCGGGTTTTAACCTTTCCATCGGTTTTATCGAGCCCAACTACGGTTTGCACGTAAACAATCGGCAGGTGGTTGGTGAAGTTCTCTGAAGCATAGTTGAAGATACGGCGTACGGGGGTATCGGCGTGGCCCATCATGCGTTCCATTCCGTAGGCAGCGCCCACAAAATGACTTTTGTTAATGCCTTCAACGCCACCGGTACCTACGAAAATATTTTTGTTGTAGTTGGCCATGCCCACCACTTCGTGCGGAACCACCTGTCCGATCGACAAAATGAGGTCGAAATGGCCGTTGATCAGCAGCTTGTTGACCTGGGCAGGCCACGGAAATTCGACAGCCCCTTCAGAGACTTCCTTCACAAATTCGGCTGGGACTGTGCCAACCGTTACCACATCGTTGCGCCAGTCGTGTTCGCGGATGAGCGACGACGGCATCGAACCAAACATGAGGGCAATTTGCTTATCGGTCATGGGCGAGTGAGTGCCCAGCGCCGGAAGTACGTCGGTAAGCGCTTCGCCGTAATATTGCCAGGCCATTTCGGTTAGTTCGCCGGCGCGGCTGGGCAAACGGGTATAGTCGGGCGGTAAAGCCAGGACTTTTTTCCTAGCGCCCAGTTTTTCCAACGCCTCGAACAACCCGCTTTTTAGGTCATCGGCGCTCATTTCGTGGTTTACTGAACCTGTTTCAAAGTACAACATATCATTTATAATTTAAGTTCGAAGTGTCTGGAGTTTCAAGTTCAAAGTTTCAAGTTCCAAGTTCCAAGTTTCAAGTTTCATGCTGTTACGAGTTACGAGTTACAAGTTGCGGGTTTGCCTTCGGCCTCCGGTCTTCTGCCAACTGCGACTGAAAACTGTCCACTTTCTTCCTCATTCCTTGTTCGCTATTTCTCATTTCTTGTTTGTTCATTCTGCGACTGAAAACTGCAAACTGTGACTGATCACTGCCCACTTTTCCCCGGTACTCCATTTTCGAGGTCGATGGTAAAACAATCGGCTGGTTCGCCGTGCAACAAAAGCTGAAAACTTCGGGCAAAAGCCTGTAATGGTTTGTAAAACTGGTTGTTGTTTGTTTCGTAGGGCTGTTGCCTGAGAATGATGTTAAAAAATGCTTCGTATAGTTTGATCCGTTTCCTGCCAATATCCTTTACAGCCAACCTGTCGGCACAATGGATACGGTAGAAGTCAAAGATCAGGTCGGAACAAGTCCATGACTCAAATTCCTGAATATTAACATCTTTCAGCTTAAGTTGTTTTAATGTTTTTTGTGTTTTTTCGTCTGGCGCCGAATTACCCGTCAAGGCCATCAAAAGCAACTCTTTTCCGGTTAGCTTGATGAACTGGTTTTGCACTTCCGTAGGCCAGTCTTCGGGTAAATAACGGAGCCTGGTGAGTTCCTTCAGGTAGCGGCTGGTAAAATCGCGGTAATTTTTTGCATCCAACAATTCTTTGTTCCAGATATTGGCTGTTTGATCTTGTCTCAGTCTGTTGTATTCCTGCTGATAAAGCGGGAAAAGTTCGTTGAATCGGGGAACATTTTCCAGTACAACGGTCTCGATTTTTAGCTGGTCGTTGCTTTCGAAAGTGCCCAGTTTGTAGGCTGGTGGATAGGCCGATACCGATGGAACCTGTATGTTTACCAGGGTATTGCCTTCGGTTGTTTTCTTCGTGCCGGTATCGTTAATGTGCAGGTGTCCGCCAAAATGAACTTTTATCCCGGCATTGGCAAATGTTTCGGCTACAAGATTGCCTGGCAGTCTTCCGGCTAACGATTTTCCTGAACCAAATATTTCGCCAATGTTCTCAGCCGCATTGTCGTAGAAATCGACCATCGGGTAATGGCTAAACGCAATCAGGGTTTTATGCAATTCTTTTGCCCGTTGGCTGACCCGTTTGGCCCAATCGACCAGATACGGTTTAGTTTTCAGGACAAGGTTATAGCCTCCGCCACCTCCACTGTAATTGGCGGGGTTTAACGGATCGTCCTTTGCTTTTTCGTTCGGAACATAAACATTTCCGTCGATAGCCATAACCCACAGCCCCGCGACCGGTTCGACCAGGTAGCTGATGTCGGGGATGGCATGGCTAATCTGCGGGTTTACATACGAACGTTTTTCAAGCGTAGATGCTTCTTGTGCTTCGGAGAATGAATAATCAACAGGCGAATAAGTTGTGAATGGTGTTTCCCAGTACAGGTATTCTTTTTGAGGCATAATCCCGTAAGTGCGGTAAGCTTCAGCCATTTCGGCATACCCCATGCTTTTTAGCTCTGGCGCGGTTAATACCGGTAGTTCACCCGGCGATTTTGACGTATAGAGTCCATCTTTGCTCATAACAGGCTGACTTTGACCATCAGTCCCCATAAAATCGGTTTTCCCCGACTCCATTTGATACGGACGGGCGATATCGTGGTTGCCGTCGATGGCCAGGAAAACCATCTGGTATTTTTGGGTATATTGGTTAAGCACTTGTTTCAGCCCTTTTACATTTAGGGGTTGGCCGTCATCGGTAAGATCGCCGGGAAGTAATACCAGTTTAATATGGCGCCGGGCGATGTCGTCGAGCGCGGCCAGCAAGGCGAAATAGTTTTCGTTGAAGAGCCGGGTCGAATGCACCTGGGCGTTCATGGTTCGGATAAACGCGTTTTGCTGATTGGCAGGGTTGGTAATTCCCAGAAAATTACCTTCAGCCGGATGAACGTAAACATCTTCGAAATGCGGATCGGCCAGGACGGCAAAGCGCACCCCAACCAGCGGGTTGCCCGAATAAGCTGCCAGCGAATAGGTTAGCAGTAGAGCACAAAGCACCAATATGCTTTTTCCAGCAGTCTCTGCAACGGAACATTTAAAGATATTCTTCATTTTGAAATCCGAAAACTCAACGGAAAACAATAATTTTAAACTAAACGCAAAGACGGAAAGCCGCGAAGTATGAATTTTAATTAGCGGTTTCTCGCCTTCTCGTTTGGTTCTTGTCCCCCTCCTTCGGAGGGGTTAGGGGAGGCCTACCTACCTCTTTACCCTGGCATTTCCACCCCAGATACTCCAAACCATGTCTTCGTCGGCAGGTTGGGCGTAGTCGGTAAGGAATGTAGTGGCCAATGCGCCTGATGCCCAGCCGAATTGAGGCCATTTTTCGGGTTCCCAGCCTTTCAGAATAGCATAGAGTAACCCGCCTACAAAGCCGTCGCCACCGCCAATACGGTCGAGTACGCCAATTTTACGCGGTTCGATCACGTGCCAGTTGTTGCCTTCGAGCATGATGGCGCCCCACAGGTGCTCGTTGGCGCTAACAACCTGCCGTAAGGTAGTTGCAAAAACCGAAGCGTTCGGAAAGGCAGCTTTTACGCGGCCAATCATGCCTTTGAATCCTTCGATCTGGGCTTCAATGCCCTTGCCGCCAGCTTCGGGGCCTTCGATGCCCAGGCAAAGCTGGAAATCTTCTTCGTTGCCAATCAGGATGTCGGCAACCGAAGCAATTTCGGTAAAGTTGGCACGAAGTTCGGCTTCACGGCCTTTCCAGAACGAAGCCCGGTAATTGAGGTCGAAAGCAATGCGGGTGCCGTATTTTTTTGCAGCGCGTGCAATTTCGAGGCAAAAAGTACTGGTTTCGGGCGAAAGCGCGCCAATTAAACCCGATAGGTGTACAATCTGAACGCCTTCCTGTCCAAAAATTCGGTCGAGATCGAAGTCTTTTACATTGAGGGTGCGGCCTACTTCGCCGGCACGGTCGTTTTGTACGCGCGGGCCACGGGTACCAAAACCACTATCGGCAATGTTAAACTGGTGACGGTAGCCCCAGGGGTCGCCCTGCGGAACTTCCGGGCCTTCGTAGTCGATATGTCGGCTACGAAGGTTACTCTTGATGAATTGAGCTATCGGACTGTCTTTTACAAAGGTAGTCAGTACTTTTACCGGCAATCCCAGAAAAGAAGCGATGCTGGCCACGTTGGTTTCGGCGCTGGTAGCCTGCATTTCGAACAGCGTACTGCTGTGAACCGGTTGCCCGTTTTGCGGGGTAATTCTTACCCCCATGCTGGTAGGAACTACCAGTGCATATTTACAGTTTTGTTTTAATTCCATGGACATATATTACAGATTTTAGATTTTAGACTTTGGGTTAAAGATTAAGCTACTGGCTGCTTGCAACTTGCATCTGGCTTCCAAAAGCAGAAACTGGAATTTAGGACAGAATGTTCAGTCGCAGTGTTCAGCCAGTTGCCAGCTGCTAATTGCCAGTCGCAATTTCACGCAACCCGTAACTCGCAACAGAGTGTTATGCCGCAGCATAGAGTTTTCCAGAATTGTCAGCCACCCTTCTTGCTATACTCCGCCAAACGCGCTGTATCCACCGTCAACCGGGATAACGATACCGGTGATGAAGCTCGAAATATCAGAAAGAAGGAACAATAAAGCACCGTCGAGGTCGGAAGGATCGCCAAATTTGCCCATCGGGGTGTTGTTTACGATTTTCTGGCCACGTGGAGCGAACCCTCCATTTTCGTTAAGCACCAGGAACCGGTTCTGGTTGGTGATGAAAAAACCTGGAGCAATGGCATTTACACGTATGCCTACTTTGGCCAGGTGAACGGCCAGCCATTGAGTGAAATTGTTGATTGAGGCTTTTGCGGCAGAGTAAGCCGGAATTTTTGTCAGCGGTTTGTACGAATTCATCGACGAGATATTCAGTACAACTCCCTTTTTTACCTTCAGCATATCTTGGGTAAAAACGATCGACGGCAGAACGGTGCCTTTAAAATTCAAGGCGAATACCTTGTCGAATCCATCAAGTTCGAGCCCGTAGAAGGTATCTTCCAGGTGGTCGAGGCTATCGTCGTCCATTTGTTCTACTTTGGTGGTTGCCGATGGGTTGTTTCCTCCGGCACCATTGATCAGGATTTCGATCGGGCCTAATTTTTCGTTGATTTCGGCTTTTGCTTTTTGCAGCGATGCTTTGTCGAGTACATTGGCTTCAATGCCAATAATTGTTGCATCGAATTCGGCTGAAACTTCAGCAGCTACTTTGTCGGCCACTTCTTTATTAATGTCGGCGATGGCAATTTTTACGCCCACCGATGCGAGGGCTCGTACCATTTGTATGCCAATTACACCTGCGCCACCGGTAATGACGCATACTCTTCCTTTTAAATCATCAAAACTGATTGGTTTCATTTTTTATTTAGTTATCGATAATAGTTGAGATTTTCTTTGGCAATTATATCAATCGAGGTATAGTTTTCAGTTTTTACTTCTCTTTTTAATATAAGGTGTTCAAACAATGTAATGATTGCATTATAACCTTGTTCTTCGGGTCGCTGACAAATCAAGAAATCAACAAACCCTTTGTTGAGGAAATCAATATTCTCTTTAATAAGGTCGTGTCCAATTACTTTCATTCCTTTTAAATTCAGTTTCTCAAGTATACGAGCCAGGTAATAAACCTGCGAATTGGCTACAAAAATTCCTTTAATGTCAGGCGACGACTTAAGTAATTCTACAATTATGGTTTGTGATTCTTCCTCCACAGGATTGGCAATTTCTTTTGTTTGTACCTTACGGTTAATCCCATTTTTAGTGAAATAGTCATAAAATCCTTTTTCCCGTTGAACCAGATGATTTAAGTTATCAAGCTGCTTGGCAAATTGAAGGATAAGAATTGATGAACCTTCGGGAGTAGAATAACTGAGTAATTTTGCAGCTAAAGTTCCAGCCTGAAATGAATTTTGCCCGATGTAACTCAGTTTTTCGCACTCCTTAATATTTGAGTCAATAAAAACATAAGGGATATTTCTTTCTTTGAGTTCGATAATAAATTCTTTGGACTCGCGCGAAAAAAACGGTGCGAATACTACTCCATCCGGTTTACTCTCGATAATTAATTTTGCTTCTTCACTAAAATTGAGGGGGTCTGACTGAACAAACTGATGAATAGCAATTTGAATTCCGTATTGATGAATTTCGTCAAAAGCTTTTCTGACTCCAATCAATGGTTTATTCCAATATGATTCTTCGGAAATAGGTTCAGGAACAAGTAATGAGAGCAAAAAGGTCTTCTTTGAAGCGAGTGTACTGGCCAATAAGTTTGGCTGGTATCCCATTTCTTCAATTATCTTCAAAATTTTTGCACGTGTAACTTTGGCTACTTCTCCGCGATTGTGGATTACACGGTCGACTGTTCCAATTGATACATTCGCCTGTTGTGCAATATCTTTGATCCGGGTGCGATTAATTGGTTTGATAATGTTTCAATTTTATAATGTTGTAATTTTTTGAGGACAGGAACAAATCTATTAAATTTTTACATTCATCGTGTTCGTACACGGCAAAAACTATTGTATAACATTTTTAGCGAAATTTAGTTTTTTATAGTTGGAGAATTGGGATAATGTCCATAATTTCGTGTCCGTACACGGTTTTTTGTTATTTTTTATGTATCAATAAATTAATACAATATGCAACTAGGAAAATTTAGCTTGGGAATTGGCGACCGTTTCTCGCATCAGGGAGTAGCTCAGCTTCGTGGGGTTATTAAGGCTAACAATGCAGGTCTGGAAATTAGTCCGGTTTGGAATAAATCGAATCGCGAGCACATTTATGTGCACTCGCATCCGGCTGATGTACGGAAAGAAGCAGATGCAGCCGTCGCTGCGTTGGGTTACAACGGTAAATATTTTGTTGATGCCGACCATATTAATTTGACAACGGTAGCCCCGTTTGTGGAAACCGCTGACTTTTTCACCTTGGATGTGGCGGCATTTATTGGCAAGGAAAGTTCAGAAGCCGATGTTAAAGTGTTTGTTGATTCTTGCTCAAAATATTTAGGTCAGCTAAATATTCCAGGTATCGAACACCCGATTGAAGTTAGTGAAGAATTGCTTGTTAAAATAGCAGGCAAATATCTGGCCGCAACACAACAGGCATCAGACATTTACAATTTTCTGAAAGATAAAAAGGGCGTTGGAAATTTTATAACTGAAGTATCAATGGATGAAGTTGAAAGTCCGCAAACACCTGTCGATTTGCTTTTTATCCTGAAAATGTTGGCTGACAAAAGAGTTCCGGCACAAACCATTGCCCCCAAATTTACCGGACGCTTTAATAAAGGTGTCGATTACGTGGGCGATGTCGAGCAATTTGCCAAAGAGTTTGAAGAAGATGTGCTTGTTATCGACTATGCTGTGAAAGAGTTTGGCCTTCCTGAAGAATTAAAGCTTAGTGTGCATTCGGGAAGTGATAAATTTACCATTTACCCCATCATGGCCAACATCATCAAAAAATACGACAAAGGTTTGCACGTAAAAACTGCCGGAACAACCTGGCTAGAGGAAGTAATTGGTTTAGCTGTTGCCGGTGGAGAAGCGCTGGAAGCTGCCAAAGCCATTTATACGAATGCTTTAGGACGTAAAGACGAATTATGCGCTCCTTATGCCGATGTTATTGATATTGATGAGGCCAAACTTCCATCGCCGGAAGAAGTTGCCGGTTGGTCGGGCGAGAAATTTGCAAATACGCTGCGCCATATTCCGGGGCATCCCGATTACAATCCGAATTTCCGCCAGCTTATTCATGTAGGTTATAAAGTGGCTTCCGAAATGGGTTCAACTTATACCAGCTTGCTCGAAAAATATGCCGAAGTGGTAGGCCAGTGCGTAGAGGAAAACATTTACGAACGGCATTTGAAGAGGCTGTTTGATTTATAAGTTCGGAGTGCCTAAAGTTGATTTTCAACTCCGAACTTTAGGCACGTTAGCTCACTTTAGGCACTTCTCATTTAATAACAAATCTAAATCGTAAATCAAAACAACATGAAACCTTTTATGGACGAAAATTTTCTGTTGCAGACCGAGACTGCGCAGAAACTGTATCACCAACATGCGGCTAAAATGCCCATTTTCGATTACCATTGCCATATAAATCCTAAAGATATAGCTGATGACCGCCGGTTTAAGACAATTACTGAAATCTGGCTTTATGGCGACCATTATAAATGGAGGGCCATGCGTACCAACGGCGTTGACGAACGTTTCTGTACTGGCGATGCCAGCGATTGGGAAAAATTTGAAAAATGGGCAGAAACGGTTCCATATACTTTGCGTAACCCGCTGTTTCACTGGACCCACCTTGAATTGAAGAAGTTCTTCGGGATTAATGAAGTTTTAGGCCCAGGTAATGCACGAAAGATTTATGATGCTTGCAACGAAAAACTAAACTCGCCCGAATATAGCTGTCGTGGAATTATTCGCATGGCTAATGTACATACGATATGTACAACCGACGATCCGGTAGATTCATTGGAATATCATCGTCAGATTAAAGAATCAGGCTTCGAAGTGGCGGTTTTACCGGCTTGGCGACCAGATAAAGCTATGGCCGTAGAACAACCGATTTCCTATAACCAGTACATTAACCAGTTAGCCAGTGTGGCAGGAATGGAAATTAAAACATTTGGCGACTTAATTTTTGCTTTGGACAAACGTCACCAATTCTTCCACAATAATGGATGCCGTCTTTCGGATCACGGTTTGGATACTGTTTTTGCCGAAGATTACACGATGGAAGAAATTGAAGCGCTTTTTACGAAAGTTAGGGTAGGTTACAGGTTAACTTCAAGAGAAATCCTGAAATTCAAGTCGTGCATGTTGTACGAATTCGGTATCATGGATCATTCACGCGGGTGGGCTCAACAATTGCATATTGGTGCACAGCGTAATAATAACACACGTTTGTTCAACAAATTAGGACCGGATACAGGCTTCGACTCTATTGGCGATATGCCGGTAGCTGCGCCGCTGGCTAAATTGCTCGACCGTTTAGATCAGGAAAACAAGCTTTGCAAAACAGTTTTATATAATCTGAATCCGCGCGACAATGAATTGTATGCTACTATGTTGGGTAATTTTCAGGATGGTAGTGTTCCCGGTAAGATTCAATATGGTTCGGGTTGGTGGTTCCTCGATCAGAAAGATGGCATGGAAAAACAAATGAGCGCTCTTTCAAACCTTGGTTTATTGAGTCGGTTCGTAGGAATGTTAACCGATTCACGAAGCTTCCTTTCGTATACTCGTCATGAGTATTTCCGCCGTACACTATGCAATTTGCTTGGTAACGATGTAGAGAATGGCGAAATTCCATACGATATGGAGTTACTTGGCCAAATGGTTGAAAATATATGTTTTAACAACGCAAAAGAATATTTCAATTTTTAAGAAAAGGTATTTATCCTGCCTTTTGGTACGAAAGTAGCTTGGCAGGATAAATAAAATTAATAGTTTTACAATCGATTGCATAAGGAAGAAAGTGGACAGTTTTCAGTCGCAGTCGCAGTCGCAGTTGGCAGAAGACCGGAGGCCGAAGGCAAACCCGCAACTTGTAACTTGTAACTCGTAACAGCATGAAACTTGAAACTTGGAACTTTAAACTCCAGGCACTTGGAACTTAAATTGTAAATATAAAATAGATGAGAGTAGTAACTTTTGGAGAAATTATGTTGCGGTTAGCCACACCTGGTTACCTGCGTTTTAGTCAAACAAGCACATTGAATGCCACTTATGGCGGTGGCGAGGCAAATGTAGCTGTTTCGCTGGCTAATTTTGGTATTCCGGTTAACTTTGTTACCCGTTTGCCTAAAAACGATATTGCTCAATCGTGCGTGATGGATCTGAGAAGATATGGCGTTGGCGTCGACCAAATTGTTTATGGTGGCGACCGTATCGGTATTTATTTTCTCGAAACAGGCGCTGTAAGTCGAGGTAGTAAAGTGGTTTACGACCGTGCCCATTCAGCAATTGCTGAAATTAAACCGGGTATGATTGACTGGGATAAAGTACTGGAGGGCGCAAGCTGGTTTCACTGGACAGGTATTACACCAGCAATTTCGCAGGGAGCTGCCGATGTTTGTCTGGAAGCTATCCAGAAAGCCAATGAAAAAGGCATTCCTGTTTCGTGCGACCTGAATTATCGTAAAAACCTCTGGAAATATGGTAAAAAAGCAGGAGAAGTTATGCCTGCTTTGGTTGCAGGAACTGACGTTGTTTTAGGTAATGAAGAAGATGCTGAAATGGTTTTAGGTATCAAACCTGAAGGTGTCAATGTAACCGGGGGCCATGTTGAAGCGGCTGCCTACGAGTCGGTTTCGAAACAGATAATGGCTAAATTCCCTCGTTGCAAGAAAGTGATTACAACATTACGCGGATCAGTAAATGCGAACCACAACAGCTGGTCTGGAGTACTTTGGGATGGAAAAACTTTGTTTGAAGCTCCAACTTACCAGATAACTGACATTGTTGACCGCGTTGGTGGAGGCGACTCGTTCATGGGCGGCTTGATCTATGGTTTGCTGACTTACACTGGTAACGATCAGAAAGCTTTGAATTTTGCTGTAGCTGCATCGTGCCTGAAACATACCATTTACGGCGATTATAACCAGGTAACTGTTGACGAAGTTGAAAAGTTGATGGGCGGCGATGCCTCAGGTAGGGTAGCGAGGTAGAGAAGCCCCACCCAAACCCGCCCCTCGAGGGCGGGCTTAAAAACCTACAGGATTGAAATTGGAAATTGGAAATTCGATATTGGGACTTTAAAAAATATCCAAATGATGAATATCCAATAATCAATAACCAAACAGAAGCCAACAGGAGGCGATGTAAAAGTTTTTTTGATCCTTCCGATGGATGGGAGTTATAAATAGCATTGAATTTAAAAACCTGGTTCCCCGCCAGTTCTCCCCCTATAGGGGAGTTAGAGAGGGCTTTAGTATGGCAAGATTTCCCAGAATAGAAGTAGCATTAAAAATGAAAGAAACCGGTATGGTTCCGGTATTCTATCATAAAGACGCCAATGTATGCAAGCAGGTTGTAAAAGCATGTTACGATGGAGGCGTTCGTGTATTTGAATTTACCAACCGCGGCGATTTTGCTCACGAGGTGTTTACCGAAGTAAATAAATGGGCGGCCAAAGAAGCTACGGAAATGATTATGGGTGTTGGTTCGGTGATCGACAGTGCAACAGCTGCTCTGTATATTCAGTTGGGTGCAAATTTCATTGTTTCGCCGTTGATTGATGAGCAAACAGCCCTTTTCTGCAATCGCCGGAAAATTGCCTGGAGTCCGGGTTGTGGTTCGGTAACCGAAATAAACCGTGCTCATGAATTAGGCGCCGAAGTGGTGAAAGTATTCCCTGGTTCGTCGGTTGGTGGTCCCGATTTTGTTTCAGGTGTAAAAGGCCCGATGCCTTGGGCGAGCATTATGCCTACGGGTGGAGTTTCGCCTGACGAAGCTAACCTGAAAGGATGGTTTAAAGCCGGTGTTCATTGCGTAGGAATGGGCTCGCAGCTTTTCCCGAAAGATGTAATCGAGTCGGGCAATTATGGTATTATTACCGAAAAATGTCTTCAGGCTTTGGAGATAATTAAAAAGCTCCGATCATAATAAATTTAAACCAATACTAATCACTAAAACTAAATTATGCAACCGACCAGTATCAGTGAAAAAATGACGAATTACCGATGGACGATCGTGGCACTGTTATTTATTGCCACAACGATCAACTATCTCGATCGTCAGGTTTTATCCCTAACGTGGGATGAGTTTATTAAACCCGAGTTCCATTGGGATGAAAATCATTATGGTACAATTACCTCAATTTTCTCTATTGTTTATGCCGTTTCGATGTTGTTCGCCGGACGTTTTGTTGACTGGCTTGGAACAAGAAAAGGATACTTGTGGGCGATTGGAGTTTGGTCGGTTGGTGCCTGTTTACATGCACTTTGTGGTGTTGTAACCGAGCAATGGGTGGGTTTGCACTCAGCTGCCGAATTGGCTCAGGCAACCGCCGATGTTGCTGTGGTAATTTCGACTATAAGCATGTATGCCTTTATCGTTGCCCGTATTGTTTTAGCGGTTGGCGAGGCAGGTAACTTTCCTGCAGCTATTAAAGTTACAGCCGAATACTTTCCTAAAAAAGACAGGGCTTATGCCACCAGTATTTTCAATGCAGGAGCCTCAGTCGGCGCATTAATTGCTCCACTATCCATCCCTTTTTTGGCTGCTACTCTTGGTTGGGAAGCATCGTTTATTGTGATTGGTGCTTTAGGTTTCCTCTGGATGGGCTTTTGGGTTTTTTTATATAAAAGACCGGATCAAAATCCACATGTGAACAGTGCTGAACTGAAGTATATTTTATCTGATCGTGATTCGCAGGATGAACTGGAAAAACAGGCACAATCGGTTCAGGAGAAGAAAATTTCGATGATTGATTGTTTTAAATACAAACAAACATGGTCGTTTGCTTTTGGTAAATTTATGACCGACGGTGTTTGGTGGTTCTTCCTGTTCTGGACACCATCGTATCTGAGTACCCAGTTTGGTATTAAAACATCAGCCGGATTGGGAGTAGCGCTCATTTTTACTTTGTATGCCATTGCTACACTCTCGATATACGGAGGCAAACTACCTTCAATCATTATCAAAAAAACAGGTATGAATCCTTATGCCGCTCGCATGAAAGCTATGTTGATTTTTGCCTTTGTTCCGCTGTTGGTATTGTCGGCACAACCATTGGGAACCATTTCTCCCTGGCTTCCGGTTATCATGATCGGGTTGGGATGCGCGGCTCATCAATCGTGGTCAGCAAACATATTTACAACAGTTGGTGATATGTTTCCGAAACATGCTATTGCTACAATTACAGGAATTGGCGGTATGGCGGGAGGTATCGGCTCGATGATCCTGCAAAAATCAGCCGGAAAACTATTTGTTTATGCCGGCGAAACCAAAATGACTTTCCTCGGATTTGAAGGAAAACCTGCCGGATATTTTATTATATTTTGTTTTTGTGCAGTAGCATATCTGATTGGTTGGGTTGTTATGAAATCGTTGGTGCCAAAATACAAGCCAATTACTGATTTGTAGAAACTAAAAATATATCGATTAAAGAGAGCAGGTCGTTTGGCCTGCTTTTTGTTTTTTAGAAAGTGCAATCACAACATTCTTTGTGATTATCGTGTTAAATTAAAAACTGAAAATTTTACATGGGATGAAGGTGCTGTTTTTATTTATAGTATTTTTCCTGACCTATTTTCAGATGTCAGATAATCAGGTAATTATGAGGGATGATGTGGCGTTTTTTGTTGATGTTCAGAACGATAATCAGGATAAAGATACTTCGACAGACAGCGACGATGAGGAGATTGAATTTATTCCCAATAATTGTTTACCGGTTTTCTTTATTATTCAGCCTGAAGAGACAATTTATACGCATATAATTGGATTAGAATCAAGCTTTTCGTTTTCACTTTGGCGACCTCCTAGAATTTAGTTTTTGATTATTTTTTTTCAAACTATTGAAAATTAGATGTTTGTATTATTTTATTAATTAATTCAAAAACAAAAACTATGAGTTTTTTAGAACATTTTGATCATTCCGACAGAAAACGGGATAAAGAACATTTTGGGCATTTATTACAAATAGCCTTAGCCGATGGAAAAATTGAAGATTCAGAATTGGAAATGTTATATCGGTCGGGTAAGAAAATGGGCCTGACCAAAGAAGAAATAGATGTTTTGATTGAAGATAGTAAAAAGGAGGCTTTTATTCCGCCTTTTGAATTGTCCAAACGATTTGAACAATTGTACGATATAATAAAAATGGTTTATGCTGATGGTCAGGTTAATACCAATGAAATGCGCCTGACTACCGTAATGGCGATAAAACTGGGATTTGCTGAAAGTGAGATTTCATTTCTCCTAACCTTGCTGATAAATGGGGTGAAAAATGGAGAGGATGAGGAAGAATTACTCTCAATGTATAAAAAGAAAAAATTGATAAAATAGCTCAATAAGTACAGGAACCTCCTTTGTTACCAATGGAGGTCCTGTAACCATCTTATTTTTCTTCTGCGAGTTCAACTACTTTTGTGCAGATTTCATCATCAGCTGGAACGCCTAAACCAAGGTTTTCTTTTCGGGCTTTTGCGACTGTCTTATTTGTTGAATAGTTTCCCGGATAGCATTTTCAACAAATGTAACCGTGCCTGTTTCATCATTTCGAAGGAAATTCGTGTCTTATCAGTTCTGTAAAATTAAAAATTTTGACTGATCATGTTCGATTCTTTTTCCTGGATCAGCGCTTTTTTTAACAGCAATCCTAACCGTTTTATTCCTTCTTCGATCATTCCTTCCGAAGAATTGGAATAGTTTAAGCGCATATTCTGGTAACCATCATTGGTGGTGTAAAACGAACGTCCCGGAACAAAAACTACTTTTTCCTGAATGGCTTCCTGAACTAGTTTGTCGGTATTCAGGAAGAAAGGGAGTGTAGCCCAGATGAACATACCGCCTTCGGGATCGGTACAGCTTATTTCCTCCGGGAAATAGCGCTGAATGGCTTTTATCATGCAGTCTTTTTGTGCTTTATAGGCTTGTCGGACTTTACTTAGATGATCGTTCGGATTGTTGTCGCACAGGAACCTGTAGATTAGCCGCTGTACAATATTGTTGGTGTGCAAATCGGCTGCCTGCTTAATGCGGAGCAGGTGAGGCATCAGTTCCTGGGGGGCGCAAATCCAGCCGGCGCGGATTCCGGGAGATACCATTTTGGAAAATGATCCGCACCATACGGTTTGTACAGGATTTAAAGCATAAACAGGTGGTAGCGATTCGCCTTCAAAGCGAATTTCGTTGTACGGATCGTCTTCGATGAACATGATTCCGTACCAGTCGAGCAAAATGGCCAAATCTTCACGGGTTTGGCGTGAATAGGAAATGCCGGTCGGGTTCTGAAAATTAGGTATTCCGTACAAAATCCGGGCGCCGGTTTTCAGAACTACATCTTCCAACTCGTTTAAGTCGATTCCTTTATCAGTTAAACTGATTTGTCTGAATTCTGGCTGGTAAGCCGAAAATGCTTGAATAGCGCCTAAATAGGAAGGTTTTTCCATCATTAGCGGTTCACCGGGATTGATGAAAAGTTTACCTGTCATATCCAGCGCCTGCTGCGATCCGTTGGTTATCAGGATGTTTTCAGGAGCAATTTGCATATTGTACTTGGCGTTGTACCAGTCGCAGATCCACTGGCGCAAAGGATAATAGCCCTGGCTTTCGGCATATTGCAAGGTGCTTTTACCATCGTTTTCCATTATTTTTTCGAAGGCTTCCCTCATCGGCTCAATTGGAAAATAGGTTGGATTGGGCAATCCGCCTGCAAACGAGATGAATTCGGGTTTGTCGCATACTGAGAGAATTTCCCGAACGAACGATTTAGGGATGTTTTTGCAACTTCTTGAGATAAGACTTTCATAATTTGTTTCCATAGTATTTAATTTTTGGGTTTGAGTAATGTCGAACAAAAAAGCCTTCCTCTAAATACATAGAGAAAGGCTTACGATGAATCTTGGCAAATGCTTTCTCTATGTGAACTCGTCCACAAGAATAATCGCTGCTGCCACTAGAATAAAATTCATCATACCGAATTGATTGAAATAAAAAAGCCACTCCCTTTTGAAGGGAATGGCTTTAGAAATTTGCTTATATCTTTTAATTTATGCCATATCCCTCCCGCGTGATGCCAATGTTGCGGCCACGATTGAGACTAGAATATGGATAAATTGTTTGGTCATAATGCTACAAAGGAAAAATATTTTTCTTTAAGTAAAACTTTTGGTTTGTCGCTTCTTTCCTGAGTTTAGAATTTGGTAACATTCGTTAATTACTTCAGTTTTCGCAGAGGAACGCCTTCCCAGGTCATTTTTACAGGCTGAATAGTGCCATTGGCATTGAAATACATGCGGTCGACGCAAACCACTCGATGATCGCGGCCTTTGTTGGGGATAGGGCGGCGATGGTAAAAAATATACCAGTCGTCGGTTCCCGGAACATTTATTACAGAATGATGCCCTGCGCCGGTAGCTATTGCCGGATCCGATTTCAGTATCGTATCTATTTTTTTGAATGGTCCGAATGGTGAATCAGCAATTCCGTAGGCCACTTTGTATGTGTCGTTGGTCCAGCCACCTTCCGACCACATCAGGTAATATTTGTAGTTGCGGATAAACATGAGCGGCCCTTCAACATAACCTTCCGGAGTGATTTCTTTGACCATATTTCCGTCGGGATATGGCACCAAACCGGTGAAATCGTCTTTCAGTCGGGCAATGTTGCAATGTCCCCAGCCTCCGTAAATAATGTAATACTTGCCGTCTTTATCCTGAAAAACAAACTGGTCGATGGGTTGGGCCTTGTTGTAAAACTCCTGAATAAGCGGTTTCCCGAGGTAGTCTTTGTACGGACCTTCAGGTTTTGAAGCAACACCAATGCCAATGCCACCAATTTTGTTTTCTTCAGCAACATAGTCCTGACGGAATGGCGCCTGGATATCGTTTGCCGAGAAAAACAGGAAATATTGCTTGTCTTTTTTTATGATACAGGGAGCCCACATTGCTTTGTTTGCCCATTTTACGACTGAAGTATCGATGACGTGTGAGTGCTTTTCCCATTTTATCAGGTCTTTGGAAGAAAAGGCATCAAGAAACACCTGTTCCTCATATTTGGTCGAGTAAGTCGGGAAGACCCAGAATTTATTTTCGAAAATAGCACCTTCCGGATCGGCATACCAGCCTTCCATTATTGGATTTCCTGATGTTTTTAGTTGCTCCTGGGCGAAACTGCTGTTCCATACCGCAATTAAAAAATAAGCAAAGGCAAATAGTTTTCCAGTCATGTGTTCTGTTTTTAACCGAGACAAAGATATAAAAGCGACGCCAAACATGCTCCAATAAGAGGTCCCACGATTGGCACCCATGAATATGCCCAATCGCTGCTTTGTTTTTCTGGAATAGGTAAAAGAGAGTGCATGAGCCGTGGACCAAAATCACGTGCCGGGTTTATGGCATACCCCGTTGGGCCACCTAGTGAAAGTCCTAACCCTAAAACAACAAGGGCAACAGGCAGTGCATTTAACGAACCAAGACCAACCTCGGGAATAGCCATATAGAGAACGGCCAGAACAAGAACGAAAGTCGCTATGATCTCTGTAAGTAAGTTGTAGAAATAGCTCCTGATATTTGGAGCAGTGCAAAAAACAGCCATTTTCAGATCGGCTTCAGTAGTTGCCTGAAAGTGCCGATTGTAGGCTAGCCAAACAATTAAGGCGCCAGTCATAGCTCCGACTATCTGGGCCGAGATATAGGAAAAAACCATTTCGAGCGGAAATTTATGTGCTATTGCAAGCGCTACTGTTACCGCCGGATTTAGGTGAGCGCCGCTGTATGGCGCTGAAATTAACACACCGGTAAAAACTCCAGTTGCCCAGCCAAATGCAATTACAATCCATCCGCTGTTGTGTCCTTTTGTTTTGTCGAGTACAACGTTGGCAACTACGCCTCCTCCAAAAATAATGATGATGGCGGTTCCGATGAGTTCAGCAAAAAAGGCGCTCATAAAAGGTTTGGTTTTAGGATTAATTAGCTTTATTCATTATTATCGGCCCAGGCGTGCGATGCTGCTATGGCCCGGTGCCATCCTTTAATTAGTTTTGATGTTGTGGTTTCATCCAGTTCAGGGAAAAAAGTCTTGCCCATTTGCCAATGTTGTTTCAGCTCTTCGATTCCGGTCCAGTAATTAATCGCTAGACCAGCGAGATAGGCAGCCCCAAGGGCTGTGGTTTCAGTGTATTTGGGCCTGACAACTTTTTTCCTCAGCAGATCTGCCTGGAATTGCATCAATTGGTTGTTTACTGTTGCTCCTCCGTCAACTCGCAACTCACAAATTTTTATTTCTGAATCGTTTTGCATGGCTTCAAGTACATCAAGGGTTTGGTAGGCTATGCTATCAAGCGCTGCATGGGCTATATTGGCTGCAGTTGAACCACGCGTAATTCCAAAAAGTGTTCCGCGTGCATGTTGGTTCCAGTGCGGAGCTCCCATACCGGCGAAAGCTGGTACGAAATAAATGCCATTGCTGTTTTTTGCTTTAGCTGCTAGTCTTTCTATGTCTTCCGATTTTTCGATAACACCTAATCCATCGCGTAACCATTGAACAACTGCCCCGGCAATAAAAATACTTCCTTCCAGCGCATAAGTTGTTTTGTTTCCAATAGTCCATGCTACGGTTGTCAGTAGGTTATTCTTCGAGATAATAGGTTTGTCGCCAATATTCATCACCATGAAACAGCCGGTCCCGTAAGTGTTTTTTACCATTCCGGGGTCGATGCACATTTGTCCGAACAGAGCAGCCTGCTGGTCGCCGGCAATTCCGGCTATTGCAATCCCAGGTAGTATCCCGGCGGTACTTCCATAAACCTCGCTACATGTTTTTACTTCAGGAAGGATGTTTTGGGGAATGTCAAAAATGTTTAATAATTCTTCATCCCAGTTGAGTGTATGAATATTAAAAAGCATGGTGCGCGAGGCATTGGTAACATCGGTGATGTGCAGCTTGCCATGCGTTAAATTCCAGATCAGCCAGGTGTCGATGGTTCCAAAAGCCAGTTTCCCTTCTTTGGCTAATTGACGTGCACCTTTCACGTTGTCAAGTATCCATTTGATTTTGGTGGCCGAGAAATAGGAGTCGATTACCAAACCTGTTTTTTCAACAATTTGCCGGTTTAATCCCTGTTCTTTTAGTTCGTCGCAGTAATCGGCAGTTCGGCGGTCCTGCCAAACAATGGCGTTGTATATGGGTTTCCCTGTTTTTTTGTTCCAAATAACCGTTGTTTCTCGTTGATTGGTTATGCCAACTGCTGCTATATTTGAACTTTCGATGCCGGCTTTACTCAGAGCTTCAACAGCAACTCCTATTTGTGTCCACCAAATCTCTTCGGGATTATGTTCAACCCATCCAGCATGAGGGTAATGCTGAGTAAATTCTTTTTGTGCGGTAGCTAAAGCTTTTCCATGCCGGTCGAAAATAATAGCACGGGAACTGGTTGTCCCCTGATCGAAAGCCAAAATATAATTTTTCATCATTATTGTACGCCTTTAACGTTCATCTTCAGAATGTATACAGAAGTTCGGGCTGTAATGAAAAGGATATTGCGCTTTTTCCCGCCAAAGCAAACATTCGATGGTTGTTCTGGAACTTCAATTCGAGCTATATTTTTGCCTTCAGGATTAAAAACTGATACAACCTTATTTGTCAGGTAAACATTTCCATGCTCGTCAATTGTCATTCCATCAGAACCTTCAGGTGCAAAGAGTGTTTTACTGGCAAGGTTGCCATCAGCCTGAATATCATATTTCCAGGTTTTTCCATCGTTAATGTCGCTTACGTAAAGGGTTTTGCCATCCGAAGTGCCAATTAGTCCGTTAGGCTGTTTGAAGTCGCTGATAACGCGTGAGACTTTTCCATCCGGGTTCAGGTAATAAACCCCGCGTTTATCCTGAAGTTCTGAGTGTCCGGCTTCCCAATAATCGCGCTGATAATACGGATCGGAAAAATAAACCCCGCCGTTTGGGGCAATCCACAAATCGTTTGGACCGTTCAGGTGCAATTGGTTGAAGTTTTCAGCCAGAACTTTCATTTTCCCTTTCAGGTTGAAAGCTACTAAGCGGTTGTGTAAGTCGGCGCAGGCAACAAGTTCTCCTTTACGGTTAAAAAAGGTTCCGTTAGCATGTTCACAAGCATTCAGGAATGTACTTATTTTATTGCCTTTTTCAGTCCAGATGTAAATTTTGTCGTTGGGCTGATCGGTAAAAAATACATGACCATTGGTCGATGTTGCCGGACCTTCGGTAAATTTAAATCCTCCTCCGGCTTTAATTACTTTTTCTCCCTGATTGTATAGTTGATTAATTTGGGCTTGGCTTAAAAACGAATGGAAATACAGTAAAATAAGTACAAAAATTCTGTAAAGTGGCAGATTTTTCATAGAGGTTTTTGAAAAGTTCAGAAAGCTAGTTAATTAAATGTACTTTTATCCGCAAAAGGTGCTAAAGATAAAATACAGATTTCAAAAATGTTGATTTGTAATCAAAAATTTACAGTTGTTTTGCTTCTACTGTTCTTTTTTTCATTTAAAGGATTTACCCAATGGGGTTCAGATGGCTCGTACTACTGGAATTCAAACAGTATAACTTATCCGGTTAATAATAAGTTCGAGCTTTATTTGGGAAACAAAAATCATTACAGTAACCAGTTTAACAGGCTCGATTACTTTCATTTTGAATTAATTGGCTACCGAAAAATCACGAACAAATTTTCATTGGGGCTTGGCCTGCGACAGACTGAGAACTATAAATCGGATAAATGGAATCCTGGCCAAACCTGTATGTTTTACACCGTGCTTTTTTTTAATCCGCTTGACATTAAAATTAAGTTTGCCAATCGCTTAACAGCTAAACTCAGCAAAACAACAGATACACAATACGGATTGGACAACATTTCGAACATTGATTTTTTTACGAAATCGAAATGCAAATTTCCCAAACCATACCTGATGGATGAGATTTTTTCGAATTTCAACAGTTGGCGGGTGCAGACTATTCGCATTTACAGCGGTTTTCATGTAATTAAAAAAGAACATTGGGGAATAGATCTTTATTATTGTTACCAACAAACCAGATCGACTGCCGAATGGAAATATTACAATGTGTTGGGGATTGGCACTAAAGTAAAAATCTGATTCCCTCGTATTATTTCGTAATTCCACTTTTCCCCATCCATTCGAACAACGGTTGCATCCACTGGTCGCAAGGCAGTTTCAATACAAAACCGTGATTGCCTGCCGGATACAAGTGCATTTCGGCGGGAACTTTATTCTTGATTAGTTGCTGGTAAAAGCGAATGCTGTTTTCCACCGGAACGGCAGTGTCGTCGCCGGTGTGAGTAATCCAGGTTGGCGGCGTGTTTGAATTTACCTGCAAATCGTTAGAGAAAAGTTTAACTTGTTCTTCTGAAGGCGATTTTCCCAGTAAATTGGCTTTCGAACCGCCGTGCGTCAAACCATCCTGCATGCTAATCACAGGATAAACTAGAATCAGAAAATCGGGGCGAAGACTTGTATTTTCAGGATTGGGAATGTATGCTTTGTCGAAATGCGTTCCGGCTGTCGAAGCCAAATGTCCTCCTGCAGAGAAGCCCATGATGCCGATTTTGGCAGGATTAATTCTCCATTCGGCAGCGCGCTCACGAACGGTCTTAATGGCTTGTTGTGCGTCCTGCAAGGGGCCAATCGATTTGTCGGGCATAATCGAATCGCTCGGTAACCGGTATTTCAGGATGAAGGCGGCTACACCGTTTTTCTGGAATGTTTCGGCAATATTGGTGCCTTCCAGTCGGTAACTTTCCATGCCATAGCCTCCACCGGGACAAATAACGACTGCTGCACCGGTTGCAGTCTTTTCGTCAGGAAGATAAACGTTTAATGTTGGTTCAGAGATGCTGCGGTAGCCAATAAACTGTCCGTTATTTTCCATCCTGATTTCTTTCATTTTATAGCTGGTACTGTTTGGAATCGACCCCGAATAAAGCGGAATGATTTGCTGAGCAGAAAGGTTCAGCGCGAGTAAGGCAAAAACGAGCACAAATAAATTCTTCATGGGTTTAGTTTTTAAGTTTTTTGGTCAGGTCGGGAGTTATAGTTTTCAAGGCTTCGTTAACCCTGATGTATTTAGCCAGGTCGCGTAGGGCAACAACTGTGAAATGATTTTCCTTCAAATACTGAAGATATTCTTTGAATAATTCGGGAGTAGTGTTTACCCAGGGGTGTTCGGCATCGGGCACACCGTGAATGGTTAGCACAACAATCTTGCCGTCGCGGGCTTCTTTCAGTGCATCCATAATCAGCGGCTTGTTGGTCGAATTCATGGCCCAGCTTGGAATGAGCAGCGGATGATCGCTTGTTGGATCGTACGGGCGTTCGCCACCGGCTCTTGAAAACAAATAGCCTTTATCCTGAAGTATTTTCAGTACTGGCAAACTCAGGCTGTAACCCGGATAAGCAAAAGTTACCGGGCATTTAATCTTCATCGAGTCGCATTTTTGCTCGATGTATTGGAGTTGGGCAAGTATTTTGTCGTCGCTCAATTTAGCAATTGCCGGATGGTTTCGGGTATGGTTGGCAATCTCGAAACCCATGCGGTCGAGCTCACGAATCTGGCGCCAGTTCATGTATTTGGTGGTATCGGCAAAGTTTGGCGGAAACTCGCATACGAAAAATGTTGCACCAAAACCATATTCTTTCAGGAGCGGAGCAACAACCGAATACTGGCTGGCCGTGGCATCGTCGAACGTTAATACGACCATCATGTCGGGAATGTGCTTTCGTAAAACTCCTGAATATCCACAATATGAAGTGAGTATTAGCAGAAAGAGCAAAGCTGGTATTTTCATGGCTTCCGGGTTTAGCTTTACAAAAATAACAGCGGGTTTGTATTAATGTGCAAATATTTCCAAAATTAAAAGATGTTCGAGTGAATTTTATCAAAATCAAATTCTTCCAATTTTCTACCTTCATGGTTATGCGCAGCATAACCTACTGCAACAATGCTTAATATTCGGTAATTATTCGGAATATTTAAGGTTTCGCGCACGTAGGTTTCGGCTAATTTGTCTTCAGAATATTCTCGCCCACGAATCTGAATCCAGCAACTGCCTAAACCAAGCGAATGGGCTGTCAAATGGGCTACAAACGAGGCGATAGACGAATCTTCGATCCATGCCGCGGTTATGCTTTCGTCAATCAGGATGACAATGGCCAGTTTAGCCGTCATTAATGGCATTGCACCATGCGGTTTGCATTGTGCCAGTTTCTGAATAAGTTCCTGATCGTCAACAAAAATATACTCGCCGGCATTCGAGTTTTTCGATGTTGGCGCACGCAGTATAGCTTCTTTCAGTATTTCGAGCTTTTCAGGTTCTATGGGTTGGTCGGTAAATTTCCTGATACTTCTTCGGGTCCGTAGCAAATCGATCATTTTTTGAATGGATTAATTGTTGAGGTACAAAACAAAAAAAATGCCGGTTTCCTGACAACTATTGAAGGGGTTTGGTCATCTTTATGGGTAAAGATTTAACATGATACGTAAAATAATATTCTTTTGCTCGTTTGCATTTGCAGCCTGGTCGTGTTCCGAAAGTAAGGAAGAAGTGCTTGAATCGTCTGATCTGGTAATTAAAGCAGGAACGGTGTGTGGCTGGTGCTCGCAGAACGACACACTGATCATTTCGGGAAAGTCGTTCCGATACGTGAATTTTATCAAGTGCAGTACAACAAATCCTTCGGTTAAAAAGACAGGCCAGCTCGAAACTACTGAATTAGAATCGTTGATTAATAAACTGGATTTTCAAGAGTTTAAAAAACTGGAATTAAACAGTTGCAATGTTTGCTTTGATGGTTGCGACGACTGGATTTCGATAAAAAACGGAGCAGAAACACATTCTATTCGGTTTGACCGGAACGATATAAAACTTCAACCAGTAAAGGCGTTTGTCGATCAACTGAGCGCATTAAAAGCGAAGTACAAAGCCGGTAATTAAAGGTCAAAATAACACTAAACACAATCTCCTCATTTTAAATTCGTATAATTGTCTCAAATTAGGAATTGTATTCAGAATTTGGGATATCGGTGGCTAAAGATAGAAATCAGTGGATGGATGTTTGGAGACGGTTTAGGCTGGGTGACCGTTTCGCTTTTGGTGAAATCTACGAAGAATTCGCTGATGTTTTATTTGCTTATGGTTCTAAAATTACTAGTGACCGCGAATTGGTTAAAGATTGCATTCAAGACCTTTTTTACAATATTTATCGCTACAATATTAAGTTACAACAGCCTGAATATCTTGAATTTTATCTGTTTCGTTCGCTGAAAAACGATATTCTCCGGAAGATCAAACAAGGCTCGCAACAAGCAAGCTTAACCGACGATAATGTTGTGCTTTTTGATTTGACATTTCAGGCAGAGCAGGAAAATCAGGATCACGAATCGGAAGAATTGCGGGTGAATGCACTCCGGAAAATACTGCAAACCATTAGTCCGCAAAAGCGTGAAATGCTTTTTCTGAAATTCAGCACCGGTTTAAATTACGCCGAGATTGGTGAAATTGTTGGCATGAAAGCCGATGCAGTTAAGAAACAGGTTTACCGCACACTTGATGATTTGCGCGATCGCTTTGGCGAAAAATTACTTTCCCTGCTTTCCATTTTTGTTAAAGGATAATTTTTTCACTGTTGACTGGCACTCTTTAAAGAGCCACAAAGTGGCTAAAGTCGAATAAGCAGAACAACGAGCTGTCATTCTGAGCAAAGCGAAGAATCTCCAATTTCTTTAGCTGGTAAATTTTTTTTCAGGAAAATGTCCCTTTTTCAGATGTTGCTACTCTTTAGGATATAAACACTGAAGAAATGGCTTTTTACGATCAGAAATATATCGAGAACCCCATGTTTACTGAATGGGTTTTTCGACCGAATGAGGGGATCAATCGCTATTGGGAAAAATACCTTTTGCAACACCCCGATGAAGAAGCGCAAATACTCGAATTGAAATCGCGGCTCATCGAACTTAACTGTTTCAACGAAAAATTATTACCTGAAGAGAAGCTCGAAATCGCCGAGCAGGTTATCGACCGCATTGAACTGGAAGAGAAAAACCGGAAACGCCGCACAATTATCCTTTCTTTATTCAAATATGCTGCTGTTGCTTTGATTTTTGCAGTTATTGGCGGCCTGGCAGTTTACTTCAAATCAGACAACCAATCGGTTTACAAGCAAATGGCCAGCCAAATAGTGCGAATTCCATCAGAGGGGAAAGGCCCAATTTTGATTACTGCTTCAGGCGAGAATCTGAATCTGAAAAAGACAAATTCCAGTGTAGATTATAAGAAGAATGGAACGATAGTGTTGAATAACGATTCTGTTTTGAAAACTATTTCTGAAACTGAAAGTGCAATGAATCAGCTTGTTATTCCTTACGGCAACCAGTCGAAACTAACATTGTCTGACAATACCATTGTTTGGTTAAATGCGGGAAGCCGCCTGGTATATCCTACTGTTTTCAAGGGTAAAACGCGCGAAGTATTGCTTTTTGGCGAAGCTTATTTCGAAGTGGCCAAAAATGCCGATCATCCATTTATTGTGAAAACGTCCGACATCCAGGTAAAAGTACTTGGTACACAATTTAATATCTCGGCTTATGCCGAAGATAAAGCGATTCAAACGGTATTGAAAGAAGGTAGCGTGGAGATTCGTGAAAACGATGCCAATCTTTTTGCTAACAAAATTATCCTGAAACCCAATCAAATGGCATCGTTCTCGAAAACAACCAATGAAACAACCTTGTATAATGTTGATGCCAGTTATTATACGTTGTGGACCAAAGGATTGCTAAGCTTTGATGATATTGATTTTGATAAGGTAATAAAGAAAATTGAACGATTTTACAATATTTCAGTTGATTTTTCGAAACCGGAGCTTCGTGTTATACGCATTAGCGGGAAACTGGACCTGAAAGGAGACCGAAGCGAGGTACTGGAATACCTTGAAAAGGTTTCGAGGACAGAAATTAAGAGACTTAATGAAAATCAATTTATTGTGAATAAATAGAAAACCGGAAAATGCTGGAACATTTCCCGGTTAAACAAATACGAGTTACTAGTTCAGTATTTATTATTTAAACACTTCAAATCTATGAAAAAAAAGTGGTTAACCGGGCATCCTTATCGGGATAGCCTAAAAAAACTCTTGTTGATTATGCGACTAACTATTCTGTTGCTGTTTGGTTGTTTTTTAACTGTTTCGGCGAACAGTTATGCCCAGAAAACCAAGCTGGACGTGAACATGTCCAACGCTTCAATCCGCGATCTTTTCGGTTACATTGAAGAAAAGTCTGAATTCGTTTTTCTATACAGAAACGAGGATTTCAACGTGAATAAAAAGGTCGTGGTAAATCTCAAAAACGCAACTATTAATCAGATTTTGGATGAGGCTTTGCGTGGCGAAAATGTGACTTACGATGTTTACGAGCGCCAGGTTGTAATCCGTAAAGTCAGCGATGTAACTGAAAGTCAGCAAAGGAAAGACGTGTCGGGAACCGTTCGCGACGGTTCGGGAGCGCCAATTCCCGGAGTTTCGATTGTGGTAAAAGGAACATCAATGGGTACATTAACCGACATTGACGGAAAATTTAAACTCTCGATACCCGGCGATGCCAAAATATTGGTATTCTCGTTTGTGGGTATGAAAACTCAGGAAATTGCGGTGGGCGGCCAATCACAAATTAACGTTGCTTTGGAAGAAGAAACCGTTGGTATTGAAGAAGTTGTTGCTGTTGGATATGGTAAAAATTCGCGCAAAAACTTGTCGAGTGCTGTAACATCAGTTAAGTCTGAGGAATTAAATAAAGGAGCTATCAGCGATGTTGGCCAGCTTTTGCAAGGTAAAGTTTCGGGTTTGAACATTTCTTCAAGTGGAGACCCAACCCGCGGAACCACTATCATTATGCGCGGTGCTTCTACTATTAATAGTTCGCAAAGCCCGTTCTATGTAATCGACGGAGTACCGGGTGCCGATATTTCACTTGTTGCTCCCGACGATATTGTTTCGGTTGATGTTTTAAAAGATGCCGCAGCAACTTCTATTTACGGAAACCGCGCTGCCAACGGCGTAATCATGATTACTACCAAAAAAGGTAATAAAGACAACGAACAGATTGCTTATAATGGATATTTTGGCGTTGAAACTGTGTCCAATCAATTGAACGTCATGAATGCCAGTCAATTACGTGCTTTCTTAGCAAAAAACAATATGTCTTTCGATCCGACCGACGATCAGGGAGCCAATACCAATTGGCAGAAGACCATTCAGCGTTCAGCGGCTATTTCGCAAAGCCACAATATTTCGTACAGCGGTGGCACCAATCGTAGCAGTTATATAGCCAGTATAACTTATATTGATAAACAGGGCATTTTGATCAGCAGTGGCCAAAATCGTTTGGTTGCCCGTATGGCTATCGAACAAAAAGCGTTTGGCGATAAGGTTAAATTTGGATTGAATGTGACCAATTCGATTGTAAAAAATACAAAAGTTCCTCAGCGAAATTCTGCACTTCTTCAGTCCGCTAAGTATTTACCTGTAAGTAAACCCAAAAATGATGACGGAACCTATTTTGAAAACTTTAACCACTCGGGATATTTTAATCCGCTGGCAGTTATAGAACAGGCTGATGATGATTCAAAGGTGAGTACGTTGTTAGGTAATTTTACAACTGAAATAACTCTTCCATTAGGTTTGAAATATAACCTGAACATCGCCTATCAGAAAAATACATCGCTAAACGGAGAGTACTACAACAGTTATTATGCTGCAAATTATAACAGCGCTCAGTTCTATAATAACCCTGATCCACCAGCAAATCACTGGATTTTAAACTTTGGTCAAAACGGATTGGCGACACGCAGTACATACCAGAGCACCAATACGATTCTTGAAAATTTTGTTACCTGGAATAAGTCATTTGGAAAGCACAACATCAATGCTGTTGTTGGTTATTCGTGGCAGCAAAATGAAAACGGTGATGGTTTCACCGCATCAAACACCAATTTTCCGGTTGACAATGTAAGCTATAGAAATCTTGCGTTGGGCAACTATACTTCGGTTAATGGCTTTATTGTTGGTTTTGGTGATGCTTATGCCTACCAGAAAACCCGCCTGATTTCTGATTTTGCCCGCTTAAACTACGATTTTGGCGGCAAATACTTATTGCAGGCTTCCATTCGTCGTGATGGTAGCTCGGTATTTGGTGCAAACAAACAGTGGGGTTATTTCCCATCAGGAAGTATTGCATGGAGAATTGATCAGGAAGAATTTATGCAATCGCAAAGCATATTTAAAGATTTGAAACTTCGCGCCAGTTACGGAGTAACAGGTAACTCAACAGGTTTCGATGCTTATACCGCACAGTTTATTGTTGGTCCGCTCGGAACATACTATTATCAGGGAAAACAAATCTATGCCTATGGCCCAAACAAAGCAGCAAATCCTGATCTGGAATGGGAAAAAACTGCTACATCAAACGTAGGTTTAGATTTCAGTGTATTGAATGGTAAATTAAGTGGTTATATTGAAGTTTATAACAAGAAGACCACGGGAATGATCTATCCTTACGAGGTGAACGTTGTAATGGTTCCGGCAGGTTCAATCACTGCCAACGGAGGTGAAATGTCGAACAAGGGTATTGAAATCAGTTTAACAGCTACTCCGGTGAAATCAAAAGATTTTTCATGGACAACAAACCTTAACTTATCGCACAACAAAAATGTTATTGAAAAATTAACCAATCCTCTTTTTATTGGAGGAGATGCTCGTCGAATCACTCAACCTGATGGTGGAGGTCAAACAGGAAGCACGCTCCAGATTCTAAAAGAAGGTAAACCAATTGGCCAGTTTTTCTCGTTGGAGTATGCAGGAAAGAATAGTTCAGGAACATCTCAGTTTATAGCTAAAGATGGAAGTCTGACGACAAATCCCGGAATTGAGGTCGACTATCACTATGTAGGTTCTCCGCAACCAAAAGCTCTCTTGGGTTGGACCAACGATTTCAGGTATAAAAACTTCGACCTGAACATTTTTATTCGTGGTGTATTTGGAAACAAAATTTTCAATGCAACCCGCGCCGATTTGTTCAGACCAATCACTGCCAATACTTCAAACATTTTGGTTGATGCAGGTGATGAATCGCCAACCGACCTGAACGTTTACAAATATTCGTCACGTTTTATTGAAAATGGTAGCTATGTTCGTTTGGACAACGCGACATTAGGTTACAATTTCAAAAACCTGGGTAAATCGGTAAAGAACTTACGCCTTTATGTATCAGGAAGTAACCTATTTATTATTACTAAATACTCAGGTATCGATCCCGAAGTTGAACAAGGTGGTCTTGCACCTGGTGTTGATTCAAACAACTTTTATCCCAAAACACGTACCGTACTGTTTGGTGTAAAAGCAACTTTCTAATAAATCTAAAAATCGAATACAATGAAACGAACATGTTGCTTCATAACAGTCGAAGGTATGATAATAGTTCGGGCAACATGGAGTTCCATACTTCCATTAAAAATAAATTATTATAGTATGAAAAAACTAATAAAATACATCATTATTCCAGCCATTGCAGGTTTAATTGTGTCCTGCCACGAAATAGATGTACCAATTACAACGCAGATGACGCCTGATGTTTTCCCGCAAAACGACGCGCAATATGCACAAACTGCCGGGGCTGTTTATTCCGTTTTCAGGGGCGAATATGCCCAAACATTCTTCTTTATGAGTACAAATAGTACCGACGAAGGAATTCTTCCGGCACGCGGAGGTAACTGGTACGATAATGCTGGCTATTTGAAAATGCACTACCACACCTGGGACAAAGATCATGGTGGAACAAACTCACTTTGGGGCTGGCTCGAAAAGACCATTGGTGTTACAAATCAGGCATATTATCTTTTGAATAGTGTAATGCCTGAAGGTGCTAACAAAAAGACAACCTTGGCGGAATTGAGAATGATGCGCGCCATATCGTATTTTGAACTCATGGATTTTTATGGAAATGTTCCTTTGGATACCTTGTACGGCGATTTTACACCAAAAGCAAATACGCCAAGAGCCGAGGTATTTAAATACATTGAAAGCGAAGTTAAGAAATCGATCAATAGCCTTAGTGAAGAAACCGGAATATCGACCTACGGACGGCCAAACAAATGGACAGCTTACGCATTACTTGCAAAAATGTATCTGAATGCCGAATATTACACCGGAACTGCCCGTTGGAACGATTGTATCGCAGCTTGCGATGTTGTAATTAATTCGGGCAAATTTGCCATTGAACCGCGTGCTTCGTATCTGAAAATGTTTTATCCCGACAATGGCCCGCAGATGAAAGAATTCATTTTTGCCGTTCCGTTTGATCCTTCTGCAACTGCTTATCCGGGAACAAATGGTATGATGTACCGTGCCCGCTACGATGTGCCGCGCTCTGAACGTGCAAAATTTGGTTTACCATTCACGCCAAGTGCAGCAATGAGTACACTTCCTGAATTTTATGCACTTTTCAACGATCCCGGCGATATTCGCAACGACCAATGGTTAACTGGTTTGCAATTTATGAACGATGGAGTTACTCCGGTAACCGTAACTACTACTAAAAAAGGATACGATCAGTTTTATACAGGTTCCGACGGTGGCGCTGCTTATACTTATCAGGTTAACCTTACTCCTGACATTGTTTTGCGTCAAAATGCCGAATTATTCGATTGCGGAAACGACGAAATTGCCTGGAATATGGGATACCGTAACATCAAATTCTATCCCGACAAAACCTCGACCAGCCGTAATCAGAACAACGACATACCATACCTTCGCTATTCCGATGTTGTCCTGATGAAAGCTGAAGCTATTTTGCGTGGTGGTACACCAACTTTGAATCAAACCGCGTTGTCGTTGACGAACATGATTCGTAGTAATCGTTCTACTTCTTCGGCATGGACTACAGTTACACTGGAAGACCTTTACAAGGAACGTAGCCGTGAGTTTGTATATGAATACTGGCACCGCAATGATATGATCCGTTTTGGTAAATTTGAAGGCAAATGGGGCTTCAAAACGAATTCGGATACTTATCGCCGGATTTTACCAATTCCAACGGATGCAATGAAATTGAATCCACAGTTGGTTCAGAATCCTGGGTACAACTAGTCAAAGATATTTGAAGCATTGTTATTTATGCTAATCGTCTATTAGGAGAAGAAGGTTCAAATCTTTTTCTCCTTTTTTAATGGCATATTAGTCAAAAATAGTTGGTAAAAAGCGTTGGAAGGCTTGCCAATATTGATAATACAGGAAGTTTGATGAACTTGGTTTCATCAAACTTTTTATGTTTATGAAAAAATCAAAAAAAACGTTGTTGGGCGTGTGGTTATAGCGATGTCATTCGATGGGGAAAACAAAACGGGAAGCAACGTTTCAAGTGTAAAAGATGTGGTATTTTTCTAACTGAAAACCGACCAGAACAGCGTATCCAGAACAGGTTTGTGTGGTTTCGAAAATGGATAATTGAACGTCAGACTTATCAGATTTTGAGCAGGGAAAGTGGGCTGTCCCAGGCCACGCTTCAACGAACATTTTACCATTTCCTGGAGCAAGCCCCCTTGGTAAAAATAATAAAGCGAGAGCGTGTTCATTTACGGATCGATGCCACCTATTTTGCACAATTCTGTTTGGTTTGTTATCAGGACGATTTTGACGGTTATACCCAGTTGCTTCGCTTTACAGATGGGGAACATTACGAGGAAATCAAAGAAGATCTGGCCAACTTACTCAAGCTTGGAATCCAAATTGAAAGCATCACCACCGACGGCCATAAAAGCATTTTAAAAGCAATAAAGAAGTCAGTTCCGGAAGCTATTGTTCAGCGCTGTCTGGTTCATATCCAGCGCATGTGTCTGCTGTGGTTAACTCAGTATCCCAAACATCAGGCAGGCCAGGAACTGCGCAAATTGGTACTATTGATTCTTCGGATTAAATCAGAAAATGACCGGATTTACTGGACAAGAGAGTTTCTAAAATGGCATGAATCACACAAAGATTATTTGAACGAAAAAACATACAACACCGAAACCGGAAGGTATTGGTACACCCATAAACTGCTTCGCCGTTCATATACAACCATCAAACGGGCTTTGCCCAACATGTTCCATTACTTGTCAAACCCCGATATTCCCAAGACCACAAACGGGATAGAAGGATACTTCAGTCACCTGAAAAACCACCTGGATATCCATCGCGGGTTGACGGTAAAACACCGAATAAACTTCATCAAATGGTACATCTATTTTACAAACAAAAAATGAGTTTTTTAGCCATCAGGCATACCAGTAATAACAAGAAAAGGGCAGCCTAGATGACTACCCTTGTATTACTGTTTATGCATTAATCGTATTGCTGGCAGGTTGATCTCCACCAGAGCCTGCTTCCTCTTCCGATTAACAGCGTGGAGTTTACCAATTATTTTCCTAAAAATCACCAACTATTTTTGACCACATTGCCTTTTTAATTCCAGTACTTCTGATTTTTGTATTTTCATTGGCTTAATTGAGTACCAATTATGTTCGCTCAGAATATCTGACTGAATATAATTGAACTGTTATTGCCCGGATACACTACCAATTTTATTGTTGAAATTCAGTGGTTTATTTAACGACATCTACAAATCACGATGGCAACAGTTTTCAAAATAAGTCTGCCTATTTCATTGTCAAGCAAAAAGGAATTACTTATTGTAAATTTCACTCGAATTGTATTTTTTTATTGAATATCCTTTTCATTACCTGGTGCTGAACGAAGCGAAGCCGGCCTAAGCCGTTGAGCCGAAAAACAAGTGAAGACGGCGTTAAAAAATCTTTTCTGTTTGATCCCGGTTAAACCGGGAGAGTTTAAAAGATTTTAGCCGTCAAGTGTAGTTTTTCGTGCGAAGCGGGTTAAGCCTTGACCTTTTTTGATTACTTTTTTGTTGGCTGGTGAGTTGGTCGAACCAGTCAAGACAAAAAAGTAATTGGGGTCTTGGGGCAAAGCCCCAACGCTTAAATCATTTAGGCATGTTGCCGGATATTCATTTTTTTTATCTTAATGTATCTATTTCGACTGCAATACAGTGCATTCGTAATTGCTATGATAAAGTAAGGTAAGCCTAAACTTCTGATGGAATATTCAAAAGTGTCGGTATTTTACCTCAGAAAACTCACTAATAGTCAAAAACATTAATGGCTTTCATCTTTAATGCCCTTTAAAAGGCAATAGAGATAAAAGGTTTCATTAAGTTACGCATCTATAAATATCTTCTTTTTTCGAGAGTTTGTTGTGGTCTTTCAGTTTAGTTTTCAAATCCGTAAATTCTCCTTAATTGGAAAATTTTTCTTGATAAGGTTTATTGCTGTAATTTGTTTTTCAGGTAATTGGTCATTTTCGTATAAAGGTGCATCGTTGTATTTCCTCCACGTATGCCATGATTCCTGTTGGTATATATTGCCATGTCGAACTGAACTCCCGATTGAACCAAACGTTCGGCAAATTCCATCGTATTTTGAAGATGTACATTGTCGTCAGCCGACCCATGAATTAACAGGTAATTGCCCTTAATTCTTTCAGCATGGCTCAGTGGTGAATTGTCGTCGTAACCATCGGGATTTTCTTTTGGAGTACGCATGTAACGTTCGGTATAAACACTGTCGTAAAAGCGCCAATTGGTAACCGGAGCAACCGAAATTCCGGTGTTAAAAATCTCTGCTCCTTTTTCCATACAAAGAGCAGCCATAAATCCGCCATAACTCCAGCCCCAAATGGCTATTTTATTTTTGTTAATATATGGTAACGTACCTAGATACTTGGCGGCCTCAACCTGATCGTCTGACTCATATTTACCTAACTGCTGATAAGTCATTTTGCGGAATTCTTCGCCACGGGCGCCGGTTCCACGCGGATCGACACATGCAACAACAAAACCTTCCTGGGCAAGGTAATCGTCCCAGTCAACTCCCCAACGGTCGATAACTGATTGTGAATTTGGTCCGCTGTATTGGGTCATTAATACCGGGTATTTTTTCGATTGATCGAAATTGGCAGGTTTCAGCATCCAGCCATTCAGCTCAATTCCCTCTGATGTTTTGAACGTGAAAAATTCTTTTTTGCTGAGATTATATTCTTTCAGTTGATTCTTCAGTGCAGAATTGTCTTCCAATGTACGAAGCAATTTGCCTGTTTGATCGTGCAATGTAACCATGAACGGTGTTTCAACGTTGGTAAATGTATTGATAAAAAACTGATACCCTGCACTAAAATCAGCTTGATTTGTCCCGGTCTGAGTCGAAAGTTTTCCTGATTTCTTTCCATCAAGGCTCACAAAATAAACTTCGCGGCGTAGCGGCGATTCTTTGGCTGCCTGGTAATAGAATATTTTTTTGACAGGGTCAAAACCATAAAAAGCGGTTACATCAAAATTGCCATTGGTGAGTTGTTTCACCTGAAAACCTTGTCTGTCATATAAATAAAGGTGAGAATAGCCATTCCGTTCGCTGGTTAATACAATGTATTTATTATCAGAAAGAAACATGAAACTATCGAAGAAATCTTCTGAAATATACCTTTTGTTCTTTTCGGTGAAAAATGAACGAGTGTCGCCGGTAAAAGGATTGCAAAGAACTATATCAACCTGGTTTTGTAATCGGTTTAATTTCATTATGGCCAAATCTGACGCATCGGCAGTCCATTTTATACGTGGAATATATTGCTCAATGTCATTTCCTACTTCTGCTGTTACACTGCTTTTCGATTTTAAGTCGTAGATCAAAACACTTACAACCGAGTTTTTCTCTCCGGCTTTGGGGTATTTGTAACTGTAATTTCCCGGATATAACGAATTTTCTTTTAGTTGTGGTGCTTGTCCCTGGTACATCGGGATATTAAACATGGGGACTTCCGATTCATTGAATTTTACGAAGGCTAGAAATTTACTATCTGGCGACCACTCGAATGCTTTGTTAAAACTGAATTCTTCTTCGTAAACCCAATCCGGAGCGCCATTGATGATCTCATTTTGTTTCCCATCTTTGGTAACCTGATTTTCGGTCCCGAATTTCAGGCTTTTGATGAAGATGTTGTTGTTGCGGACAAAAGCAACACGTTCTCCGTCGGGAGAAAAAGTAGCAAGTTGTTGAGCCCCGTTTTTCGAAAGCGGTGTCATTTCTTTGGTTGCCCGGTTCCATACAAAATATTCGGCAGTGAAGGAATGACGATACAATGGGCGTCGGTCGGTGATAAAAAGAATTTTTGTTTCATCATCGCAAAACAAATATTCCGAGAATTCTTTAAATCCCGGATTTTCAATTTTTGTCAAATCAAATAATTCTTCAACTTTATTTCCGGTTTTATAACTGTACTTTACTATTTTGGTCCCGTTTTCCTCTGTGGTATAATTTAGCCCATCCTTCATCGAGCGTAAACCATAAATCGATTTTTGAACGAATAATCTTTTCCCGACAACATCAGCCAACTCTATTTTTTTTTGAGAAAATGCTGATATAGAGACTAATATGAGTATAAATAAAAAGCTTTTAAAAATTTTCATCGACTTCTGAGTTAATTGGTTTATTGCAGTTTCAAAACTTCGAATTTTTTTCCAGATAAAAAAGCTGAATAATCAAGTCGTATGAAAAACAGGTGCGATATTCTGCAAAAATATTCAATTGTAAAAGTTCGATACGCTAATGTGTTCTGAAAAGCTCAATTGTTTTATGAAGTTTGTTTTTCTTGATTATAATTTGAATTTCAGGCATTTTTTATTCTCCAAATTCAAATAAACCTTGATGACTATTTTCGATTAATAGTTATCTTTGCACCCTGTTTTCAAAAAAGCATTATACGATGATTAAGATTACTTTACCCGACAATAGTGTCAAAGAATACGAGAACGGAGTAACCGGTTATCAAATTGCTGAATCTATCAGTAGCCGTCTCGCTCAGGACGTATTGGCCGTTTCGGTTGATGGAGAAGTTTGGGATTTATCGCGACCTATTAATAAGGACGCAAGTATTAAACTTTTCAAATGGGATGATCGTGAAGGAAAAGAAACCTTCTGGCATTCGTCAGCACACTTAACGGCCGAGGCTATTGAATTCTTCTTCCCGGGTACAAAATTTGGTATTGGGCCAACGATTGAGAATGGGTATTATTACGATATTGATCTTCCTGAAGGACAAACAATTCTGGAAAAAGACATTGATAAAATCGAAAAGAAAATTATAGAACTTGCGCGTGAAAAACATAGTATTGTAAGGAACGATATTTCGAAGGACGATGCTTTAGAAATGTTTTCAGCAAAAGGGGATAATCTTAAATTGGAACTTATCAACGAGTTGGCCGATGGGACAATTACAATTTACAACCAGGGTAATTTTACTGATTTATGTCGTGGCCCGCATTTACCCAATACAGGTTTCATTAAAGCTGTAAAACTTACTTCGCTTGCTGGTGCTTATTGGCGCGGAAACGAAAAAAATAAGATGTTGACCCGCGTTTACGGTATCACTTTCCCGAAGCAAAAAATGCTCGAAGAATACCTGGTGATGCTCGAAGAAGCTAAAAAACGCGACCATCGGAAGATTGGCAAGGAAATGGAATTGTTTACCTTCTCGCAACAAGTAGGGCAGGGGTTGCCTATGTGGTTGCCCAAAGGTACTCAATTGCGCCTTCAGCTTGAAGACTTTTTGAAGCGCGTTCAGAAAAAATTCGGGTATGAGCAGGTTATGACTCCTCATATTGGTGATGTTAACCTGTATAAAACATCCGGGCACTTCCAAAAGTATGGCGCCGATTCGTTCCAGGTAATCAAAACACCACAGGAAGGGGAGGAGTATATGCTGAAGCCAATGAACTGTCCGCATCACTGCGAACTGTATAAATTCAAACCACGCTCATATAAAGATCTTCCGGTCCGATTTGCTGAATTTGGTACAGTTTATCGTTACGAGATGAGTGGCGAATTGCATGGTTTAACTCGTGTTCGCGGTTTTACACAGGACGATGCCCACTTGTATTGCCGTCCCGATCAGATTAAAGATGAATTCAAAAAAGTAATCGATATAATCTTTATCATTTTTAAAGCATTGAATTTTGAGAATTATTCAGCTCAAATTTCATTGCGTGACCCCAATAAGCCTGAGAAATACATTGGTTCGCCCGAAAACTGGGACAAAGCCGAGCAGGCAATTATTGAGGCTTCGGCTGAAAAAGGTCTGAAAACTGTCACTGTTTTGGGCGAAGCTGCTTTTTATGGACCAAAGCTCGATTTCATGATAAAAGATGCCCTTGGCCGTAGCTGGCAGTTAGGTACCATTCAGGTTGACTATAATCTTCCTGAACGTTTCGAACTCGAATATATCGGGGCCGACGATAAACGCCATCGCCCTGTAATGATTCACCGTGCTCCATTCGGTTCGATGGAACGCTTCGTAGCAGTGTTAATTGAGCATACTGCCGGTAAATTTCCGCTGTGGTTAACCCCTGAGCAAGTGGTAGTTCTGCCAATTAGCGAAAAGTATAACGATTATGCAAAAAGTGTTTCAGAATTTCTAAATAATTCCGATATTCGCACGCTAATTGACGACCGGAATGAGAAAATTGGCCGTAAAATCAGGGATAATGAGTTGAAACGTATCCCGTATTTATTGATAGTTGGCGAACAAGAAGCTGAAAATCAAAAAGTTTCAGTTAGAAAGCAAGGCGAAGGCGATAAAGGAAGTATGACAATGCAAGAGTTTGCCGATTTCATTAAAAATGAAGTTAAAGAACAATTATCAGCATTTTATAATTAATAATAGTACTAACTAATAAGGTAAAATTTGGCAATAACTGTTAATAAAAAACCAGTAACCTCGGGTGGTAGCGGAAAATCAGATCCGGCTGCCCAGCATAAGATTAACGAAAGGATCCGCGCACAACAAGTCCGCGTTGTTGGTGAAAATGTTGAAAATCCTGGAGTTTACTCGCTTTCAGAAGCACTCCGGATGGCCGACGACCTTGAGTTGGATTTGGTTGAGATTTCACCAAACGCTGATCCACCGGTATGTCGAATTATTGATTATCAGAAGTTTCTGTATCAGCAAAAGAAAAAACAGAAAGAAATCAAAGCCAAAACAGTGCAGGTAGTTGTTAAGGAAATCAGGTTTGGTCCGAATACTGATGACCATGATTTTCAGTTTAAATTACGGCATGCTGAGAAATTTCTTGCAGAAGGAGCTAAAGTAAAAGCTTACGTTTTCTTTAAAGGACGTTCGATCCTTTTCAAGGAACAAGGCGAGATTCTTCTTCTGAAATTTGCCCAGGAACTGGAAGAAATAGGGAAGGTAGATCAATTACCAACCCTCGAAGGAAAAAGGATGACCATGTTTATTTCACCTAAAAAGAAGAAATAAATTTCTTAATACATTAATTTTAGGAAGATGCCAAAAATGAAGACGATCTCCGGCGCAAAAAAAAGGTTCAAATTAACCGGCACCGGGAAAATTAAAAGAAAACATGCTTTTAAAAGTCATATCCTGACTAAAAAGAGCACAAAGCGTAAACGTAACCTGACTTATTGGGGTACCGTTGATAAAGCTGATGTGGCCAGTGTTAAGGGTATGTTGAATATCTAGTATTGTTTTCTTTCAGAGTTTTAGTAAAAAGAGTAATTAATCGAGTGAATTAGCTTTAAGATTCCTGAAAAACGGAACGCTAACCATTCTAAAATCAGAGTTATGCCAAGATCAGTAAATGCAGTAGCATCACGGGCTCGCAGAAAAAAAGTCCTGAAGCTTACCAGAGGTAACTTTGGCGCCCGCGCAAATGTGTGGACAGTTGCAAAAAATACCTGGGAAAAAGGTATGCAATATGCCTATAGAGACAGAAAAGCAAAAAAGAGAAACTTCCGTGCTTTGTGGATTCAGCGTATCAACGCAGCCGTTCGCACCGAAGGTTTATCTTATTCTCAGTTCATCGGTTTGTTGAAAAAAGCAAACATCGAAATCAATCGTAAAGTTTTGGCTGATTTAGCAATGAATCATCCTGTTGCTTTCAAAGCAATTGTTGATAAGGTGAAATAAGTTATTGGATATAGGTGAATAAACATACAAAACCTCGCTTTTATGCGGGGTTTTATTTTTTTATAGATGTTTTTTTTATATATTTCTTCTTATTACAGTTCGATCTTAATTGCAGGATGAAACTATGCGGCAAATATCTGTTATGACACTTTCATCAAATAACCCAACTATTCATGGAAAATGAATTATTTGATATTCCTAATCGGGCACAACTTTGTTATCAAAAGAATAAAGGTTTGATTTTACCGGAGAAGGTTCCTTATATTGGTATGGGAGCTTCTTATTTTGCTGCTGTAACGTTACGCTATCTTGGAGTTAAAATATTTCCGGAAATTGCGAATGAATACTATAGTATGTCAAAAATATTAAGCAATTCGAAAATGCAGTTCTTATTTCTCAGTCGGGGCGAACCTCTGATGTATTAAATTGTGTTTCGTGTTTTAAAGAATATATTGCAATAGTGAACGATTTAAGATCTCCTTTGGCTAATCAACCCAATCTGAGATTTGCTGTTCCTCTTCATGCTGGTAGCGAGTGGTTTTCATCGACAAAGACTTTCATAAATACGTTGGTAGCTCTTTACCTGGGGCATGGATTCGATATTAAAAATGTTCTTGATTTGATGCAAAAGCGTTATCCTGAGTTCGAATCTTTAGGCTGTTCTATTGGTGAGTCACTTTTTAAATTGGTCAAAAAGCATAATGCGCGTTGTTTTATTTTAGGTAGCGGACCTAATGTTGGTACAGCCTGCCAGGCAGCGCTAATGCTAACCGAATCATTAAAACATCCATTTGTTGGGATGCCTCTTTCTTTGTACGAGCATGGATTTAAGGAATCTGCCAAAAATTCAATTATTATTGTGCTGAATCCCTTGAAAAGTGTTATGTATGACCGTACGACCAGGTTAATCGAATTACTTCGAAATTCTGATGCACATGTTATAGAATTAAGTGACTCATTTGTTGACGAACAATTTTCACCCTTTACTTCTATTCTGCCTTTGTTTTTTATGGCCGATTACCTTTCAGTAAAGTTGGGTATTACTATTCCGTTCCAGGTGGGAAGCAAGATTACTGAAAATTTAACATAGTATTTTGTTCCAACATTTGGTTTAAATGAGCGTTTATTCCATCTTATAGATTATCTTAAATATAAATTGATTGGTGTAATGTAATTATTTGGTAATAAGGTGATTTGTGTATGACTTGTTGTTTTTTTTCTTTGAATAATATGTTTTGATTATATTTATACGCTCTTGTGCAAACTTCGCATTTGGAGCGCTATCGCCAGCTTCTGTAAGATATTTATTGTAATATTCGAGAGCAGGTCTTCGATTTTCCGAAAATTCTTCGAAGGTTGATGCAATTTCTACTAAATATTCCGTTTTATCAGGATTACATTCGTAGGCTTCTTTCAAGGTCTCGACCGACTTTTCAAATTCCCGTTGAAGCCCGAAGTTCTGCCCCAAACAATGGTACATCTCTGTCATGCCTTTTTTAGTTTGCGAAATGGCCAAATTCAGGTACTCGATGCTTTTCTGGATATCGGATAATTTTCGGCACACTAATCCAAGGTAGAAGTTCAGTATAGGATCGTCTTGCTCAAGTTGAAAGCATTTTTCGAGTATTTCACGTGATTTTATATTTTCCTGATCGAAATACAACGACAAACCATAGCTCTTCAGAACATCGAATACCGAATCATTTTTTGCCAGATAGGCTTCATAGAAAGGTATTGCTTCAGAATATTCTTTCAGTGCGTGCAAAGCATTTGCTGCCCGAAGCATTATAGCCGAATTACCTGGGAAGAAGAACAAAGCCCTGTCCGATGTGCGAATAACATGTACCGGATCTTTAAAAATGGCATAAAGTGGAATCAAATTCTGATACAGGGACAGGTTGTTCGGATTCGATTCCAGGACGGACTCAAACAGGGTAAGTGCCTGATCGGTTTTGCCAAGCCGCATAGCTGTTAGCGCTAGTTGTTTATTATATACCACGTTGGTCGAGTCCTTGTACCTGATCATCATGAAAACTTCATGCGCCTTACCAAAGTTTTCGGAACTCATATAGGCTCGTCCGAGTTTGTATTTCAGGTTATAATCTTCAGGAGTATAAAAGGAAGCTTTTTGGTAAAACGGAATTGCTGTAAATGGATTGCCCAGTTCGGTTTGCAAATCGGCATATTCAGCCAGGTATTTGCTGTTGGTAGAGTCGAGCGCCACCGAATTTTTGTACGATTGCTCAGCATTTATCGGCATGGAAAGCAACCGGTAAATTATACCTTGTTTGAAATACAATTCGGCATTTGGCTGTGCATCAAGGCTTTTATGAATTAATGATAATGCTTTCTGATAATTTTTGTTAAGGATCAAATGATCAATATCCTGTGCAAATACCAATGACGGAATTGCACAAACGAACGCGGCAATCCATTTTCTGAACATGCTAATTGATTTTAACCTGAAAAAATAGCCCGAAACTTTTAGCAGTTTCGGGCAGAAAATATTTCTATTACTGAAGTGCAAAGTTGATTGGAACTGTGCATTGTACGTCAACAGGTTGACCTTTTTGTTTTCCAGGAATCCATTTGGGCAACGTATTAACTACACGTAAGGCTTCTGCATCAAGGGAAGGATTGACTCCACGAGCAATTTTGGCTCTGGAAATAGAACCATTCTTGTCAACTACAAATGTGACGTACACCTTGCCCTGAATACCTTTTTTTATAGCTTCGTCTGGATACTTTACTGCGTTAGCTAAAAATTTTCGTAATTCAGGAATTCCCCCTGGATATTCAGGCATTTCATCAACCACCATAAAGACTTCATCAGAGTTAGCTTCATGTTCTTCTGAATCTAGTGTTTGCTTTGAGATACTTTCTGATTTTCTCACTAAAATCATGTTTCCGCTCGAAACATCGCGAACTATTTTGTAGTTGCCGGCAATTTCTATTAAATTTTTCAAGTTATCCACAGCAGTCGAGTCGCCTTTCACTAGCAATGACTTGCCGTCGTAATTAATGTTTGCTGTTTTTTCCTTTATTGATACATTTTGATCAATAGATTGCTTTTTCTCGCAGGCGAATACAGCAATTAGTGTAATAGCCAAAATGAATCCGATAAAGACTTTTACATTGGCTATTTTTCTTGATTTTATTTTTGACATCATTTTGATTCGGGATTTAATTAATGAATAATTGAAGTTGTTGGCAATAACGATTTGGTCGCCAACATACTGATTGATCAGAATCTGCTTGTACCACGATGGGGCAGTTCCGTGCGCGATTACAGCCTGATCGGCCAAAAATTCGTGGTTCTCGCGCAAAGCCCGCCTGAACATCCAAAAGAACGGATTAAACCACTGAGCAATAGCAATTACTTCAAGAACAAGCACATCAACTGTATGTCCCTGCGCAATGTGTTGCTGCTCATGTTCAATCATTTTTTCCCAACCTTTGGTTTCATGCAAATTTCGGCTTACAAGAATGTAATTCAGAAAAGAAAAAGGACTCAGTTCCCGATCCAGAACAACCAGCTTATTTTTGCCTTCAGTAATCACCTCATTCGAAATGATTAACCGAATAATCATTGCCAGTTGAATCAGTAGTTTTATCGCAAAAAACAGAACTCCCGCCAAATAAATATACCCCAGTACACTGTAAGTCAATATAAAACGCTCAGCTCCTTGTGTAATATCTGTTCCGTACACCGTAATGGTGCTCAGCAAATTCACGTAGGGAGTAACCGTAACCTCATCAAGCATAACAGGTTTCGCGGCATAAAAAGGGATGTGCAACAGTGGCAGAACTGCCGAAAACACTACTGAAACGAGAAGAAACCAACGGTTTACATTGAAGAACGTTTCTTTTCGCAGAAACAGGAAATAAACCATGGCAAACAGACTCAGGCTAATTCCCGATTCAACCAGGTAATTGATAAAGCTAGTCATTAGGTGGGTTTTTATCTGATTCCAAATCTTTTCCAACTTCCTTGACAATTTCTTCAAGGTCGGAGAGGCTCATTCTGTCTTCTTTGGCAAAAAAAGATACCATTTCCTGAAATGAGTTACTGAAATATCCACTCAAAAAGTTCCTGAAATACGATTTTGTGTATTCGTTTTTGCTGATAACCGGAAAATACTGGTAGGTTTTTCCGTAGGCATAATGATCGACAAAACCTTTTTTCTCCAGAATTCGAATGATTGTGGAAACTGTGTTGTATGCAGGTTTGGGTTCGGGAAGCCTATCGATAATGTCTTTCACAAAGGCTTTTTCCAATACCCATAATTCCTGCATGATTTGTTCCTCAGCTCGTGTAAGTTCCTTCATTTCAGATAAATTTTGGAATTCTACTAACAAAAATTTTGCCAAGAACTAATTGAATAGTTAATAAACTAATTTTTTAGTTATACAAGACAAAAAAAAAGAGGAAATTATTCGATCCGATAGAGAATTCAGGATTGATCAGTTCCTGATTTCGGCCAAACGGATGAATCGGATATCCAAAACAAATATATAACTAAAGTTTTAGTTTTCAAACTAAGTTTTTAGTTTTGTTTGAAAAACTATCCAAAAACATAAAAAGTGATCAAAAGAAAAGGCCGCCCGAAAGGAATCGAACGGCCTTGTTGGTTTAATGTTGAAGCAGGTTTAGGAATTCTGCGGGAAAATAGGTGTATCTGGTTTAGATTAATCTCAATCTTGTAATGACAAGTTTGGCAAGCAAAACCCTTATTGCTAAAGAAAAAATTTTAAATCTTTTTACAAATTGCAGCCCAGCCACCACCTTTAGCCAGGTCAATTTTTAGTTTATCAGCCTTGGTAACTTTTTTAACAATATGCTTGTAATCATTGCACGAAACTTCAGCATTGATACCGTCTTGCATGATTTCAATTTCGTAAGTTCCTTCACCAAGAAATGATAAGTCGACATCTAGCGAACGGTCAGTCCAGTCAGTCATGGCACCTAAATACCAGTTATTTCCTTTCTGGCGAGCCATTAAAATATAGTCACCAACCTTTGCATCCAATACTTTTGTTTGGTCCCAAACCGTTGGTATCTGGCTGATAAACGATACGGTTTCCTGCTCTTTGTAATAATTGGATGGGCTATCGGCCAGCATTTGTACCGGGGCATCGTAGCAAACATACATGGCAACCTGGTGGCAACGGGTTCCGAGGCTCATCGGGTGCGAAAAACTGATTGAAAAGTCTTTCTCATTTTTATTGGTCATGGCTCCGGGAGTAAAATCCATTGGGCCAGCCAGCATGCGGGTAAAGCATAGTGTAACGTCGTGTTCTGGAGTAATATCCTTGCTCCATTTACAGTTTTCCATACCTTTTACACCTTCGTGGTTGATGATGTTTGGATATGCACGCATCATTCCCGAAGGCTTGAAAGCTCCATGGAAATCAACCAGTAATTTTCTTTCGGCACAGGCTTTAGCTGTACGTTCATAAAAGTTTACCATGTATTGTTCTGAACGCGCCATGAAGTCGACCTTAATGCCCTTTACTCCCCATTTTGCATAAATATCAAGAATGTTATTCATGTCGGCATCCAGTGCATTCCACAGGCACCAAAGGATAAGATTAACATTCTTCGATTTTCCGTATGCAATCAATTCCTGAATGTCGAGTGTCGGATTTGCTTCTTTAATGTTAAGGGTCGATTTAGTCCAGCCTTCATCTAAAATGATGTAAGGAATATTGTTTTTTGCGGCGAAATCGATGTAATATTTATAGGTTTTTGTATCCAACCCAGCTTTGAAATCAACACCATAGACGTTGTTTTCGTTCCACCAGTCCCACGCTACCTGCCCTGGTTTAATCCAACTGGTATCGGTCAACTTGCAGTCTCTTGAAAGAAGGAAAACCATTTGATTCTCAACCAGACGTGCATCTTCAGTGCTTATCATGAATACGCGCCATGGGTAGTTGCGGGTCCCCGATGTTTTGGCAATGTAATCAGCCTCCTGAATATTTTGAATACCGCGGTCACCTTTGGGATCAGCTTTCAGGATGACTTTCGGATATTTGCTTTTGAAAGCAGCTTTTCCGGTAGCTTCCATAAACAGACAAGGATAGTCGTACAAATCGGCTTCTGTAATACCAATTTTCATGTTGTTGTCGGCTTTAACCAAAGTTGGAAGCGAAGCAAATTTTCCGGCAGCAAGTTCGCTGATTTTTGTATCGAGATAAAGACGTTCGTAGTGAGAATAGACGGTTTCTTCTTCAGGAAATAAAACGCCGTAATCGCCTGCAAAATTCAGGTTCACTTCTTCGTTTTTAACAGTAACATCGCCTTTCATCGCGGTTTCGAAGCGGTAAGCAATACCATTGTCGAAAACACGGAAGCTTACGGTGTAATCGGGTTTGAAATTGAGGTTTAGTTGGTTATAGATATTGTCAATGGTTTTCGATTTTACAGGAATCACTGCTTCGGCAACCGATTTTACTGATGTGTTTTTTGTTGAGACAAGTTTCGGATTAGCGCCTAAAACTACGGTTCCGAGATCGAGACTTAAAGTATTATTGGTGAAAATGGGCTGATTGTTAACTGTAGCCGACCATTTAATCTGGGTGTCGAGCGAAACTGTAATTTTTATGGTACCGTTTGGCGAAGTCAGAGAATAGTCTTTTGCTGAAACAGCCAGACCAAAACACATGAAGAGTAACAAAACAAGATTTCTCATACTTAAAAATGTTTGATTAATCGTTATGATTTTTTTATGAACCGGAATACTTTGACTGTGTGCGGGGCAAGTGTAATATTTAACACTGGCTTTTCCATGCTAATTTCTTTGTGTAGCCACAAATCGCGTACTTTGTATTCAACAAGTTTATAAGGTTCATTCGACCAGTAATCGTCGTTGGCGCGAAGCAAAACATTGAAATCAACCTGCACGGTCTTTTCTTCGTCGCTGCGATTCAGCAATAATGCAGCTTTTTCTTTTCCGTCGAGCTTCTTGATCCAAATTTCGTAGTCGCCATTATCGCGGTAACAGAAACCCTGTTTACCTAATTTATCCTGATCAAGTGCAATTAATTCGGAATTGGTTAATATTTCCTTTGTTTCCGGGGCCATATTTCCAAGATCATTTCCAGCCATTAAAGGCGCAGCCATCATGCACCATAGTGAAAAATGAGTTCTGTACTCTTCAGTAGTCATGCCGCCATTACCAACTTCGAGCATATCAGGGTCGTTCCATCCGCCTGGGCCGGCATATTTGGCAAGTTCACGGTTTTTATCCAGAATATCGATCATCGAATCCCAACGGTCAACAATGTCTCCAGTGGTTCTCCACAGGTGTCCTATTTCTTTAGCCCATTCCCAGGGTTTGGCAGTTCCCCATTCGCACAAACTAAAAACAATAGGGCGTTTGGCTGCAAACAGGCCGTCGCGCATGGTTGCGTAACTTGATTTTGCTTCTTGTGTAGTTGTGTTACACCAGTCGTATTTTAGGTAATCAACTCCCCATTTTGCATAGGTAAGTGCGTCTTGGAATTCGTGTCCCCTGCCTCCCGGACGACCGGCACAGGTTTTAGATCCGGCACAGGAATAAATACCAAATTTCAATCCTTTTGCATGTATATAATCGGCCAAAGCTTTTATTCCATTCGGGAAACGGTCCTTATCTACGACGATATTGCCGTTTTCATCACGGTCAACTTGCCAGCAATCATCAATAACAATATATTCATAACCGGCATCGTGCATACCACTACTGATCATTTGATCAGCCATTTGCATAATTAATTTTTCACTGACATTACAACCGAATTTATTCCAGCTATTCCATCCCATTGGAGGAGTTGGAACCAGGTTCTCAAATTTCTGAGCCGAAGCACAAATCGTAATCAGGATAAAAAGGGAAATAGAAAAGAGTGTTTTTTGTATCATTTTACAGGTTTCTTTGTTGTTAAGAATGCTGCAAGTTGATTAAAACAATAAAAAAGAGTATGGATGTATGTTCTGAATGTATGGAAAAATGGATATTCCGGATTGATTGCATCCATTCAAGCAAAAGTGTTCGGATGGATTATTCGCTATACATCAATTGAATGGGAATCTGCATCGTCAAGTACAGGGAATTTTTTTCGGAATTTTTCCAGCTTTGAATACGATAATACGGCAAATATAATTTCTTCCGAATAATCTCCGGCCAAAGCGATAACATTACCTTTTGCATCTATTACTTGCGACTGCCCTGAATGTGAAATTTTATTATTATCAGCACCTATCCGGTTTGCACCTACCACATACGACTGGTTTTCGATTGCCCGCGCCTTCAGCAACGTATTCCACACCAGCGAGCGTTGCCCGGGCCAGTTGGCTACATAAACTAGTAAGTCGTAATTTTTAAGGTTGCGCGACCAGACCGGAAAACGCAGGTCGTAACAAATTAAAGGACAAATTCGCCAGCCTAAGTATTCCACAACCAACCGACCTTTTCCACGCATGTATGCTTTTTCTTCGCCGCCTATCGCGAACAAATGCCGTTTATCGTAGTGTGAAACTTTTCCTGAGGGATCGACGAATACAAGTCGGTTGCAGTATATTGCGCCTTCCTGAATGGCCAGGCTTCCACAAATAGCTAAACTGTATTTTGCTGATCGATTTTTGAGCCAATTTATGGTTTGACCATCCATTTTCTCGGCAACTTTAGCTGCATTCATGGTAAAACCTGTTGAGAACATCTCGGGCAAAAAGACAATATCAACTTTCCCCGAAAGCTGTTCAATCATTTGATCAATCTTCGCAAGGTTGGCCTGAATGTTTTCCCATTCAAGATCAAACTGTAATACTGCTATTTTTAGATTTTCGTGTACCAAAGAATTGACAATTTACGATTTTCCGATTATTAGTCAATCTAAATATTTAAATAATAAATATTTCTAGTCTTCGGCAGAGAATTGATCCGGATATTTCCCAACGATACCTTTAGCTCGGTAATAAGCTTTCATCCGGCGAATATCGGCTTCGGCATCATCGGTTAATTCTAAGGTTTCGAGCCAACCAATTTCCTTTTTTCCGAAATCGAAAAAGCCCAGGTAAACAACAGCGTCTGTAGCTTTGGCGATGGTGTGAAAACCCGCTTTCCATCGCTTATTCAGGTGGCGCGTTCCTTCGGGTGTAATGGCCAGGTGCATTATTTCGCGACTGTTCATTTCGTGGATAATTTGTTTCACCATCGAAACCCCTTTGGAGCGGTCGATGGGAATGGCTCCCATTCGTTTTAGCAAATAACCCAATGGCCAGAAAAAGAATTCGCGTTTAATGACAATGTTTGCCACACCTCCAACCGAAGTATAGTAAAGGTACGACACCACAAAATCCCATGCACTGGTATGAGGAACGCCAATGATGATAGCCTTTTTGTGCGGCATCACGCCATTAACGGTTTTCCAGCCCCAGAGTTTGAGTAAAAGCTTACAGAATTTTCGCCACATATTATTGAATAATTCTAATTTCAAGGTTTTCGGCACCGCAATATTTTAGAAGCAGTTTTTGGGCCATCAGCAGTGCTTCGTCGAGCAAATTGTCGCTTCCAAAATCAAGAATAATCATCAAAAAACGAGTGGTATTGCTACGCACTTCGGTTCGCGACGAGTCGCTCGTTGGAGTGCCGAAAGCGCCATTAACATCACGAAAAACAGGCAGAAATTCAATATTCAGTTCTCCCCGTCCAATTCCGGTATAAGGTTCGTCGGCCCGTCCGATTCCTAAAGTAATATCGCCGCAAATCTGGTCCGCATCATAGCCACCAATGGAGTAACCGGTGGATATGGATACCAGGTTTAACTGATCGACAACATTATTGATTTGATAAAGTCCTTTCCCTGAAACTACCCGGCGTAACAATGCCTCAGCTGATAACCTGTATCTGGCCGGATCTTTACCGCAAGCCTTGTAGGCCTTTCTTGATGCTGCAATTGTTGGTGTTTTGCTTATTTCTTCGATGCTGAGAAATTGCGATAATTGCTGTATTTTTTCATCTATTTGCAGTAAGAAATCGCCGGATGAATTGGCAACTGCGACTTCGGCTTCGATACATCCAAGCTTAAGTTTTGGACAACATTTTTTTATGTCGCTTTCAACGCTGATTTGTTTCATTAGGCGCAATTTGAGTTTTTGCACAAAAAGGTACCGGCACAAAATTAAAAAAATAGGACAGATGGCACAAAGACATATAAAAAATCCTGAATTCGGTATGAATCCAGGATTTGATACACTTATTAAATTTCACATTAGAAAAACACTTCTGTTCGTATATGCCCGGCTGGAATGCCTTCGTTTTCAAGAATGGTGGTCACTTCGTCAATCATCGACGAATTTCCGCACAGGTAATATATTGCCTCGGTATCCAGTTCAGTTTTTTTTAGGTAATAAGTTACCCGGCCAAAATAGTCGCCCTTGTCGGTTCGCGAAGTGCATAAAACATGATTTTGCGGTTCAAACGAATCGCGGCCATAAGCTTCATCCTCAAAATGGACTCCATGCAGCACTTTTAAATGCAGCTCTGGATAGGAGCGGGCATACGAATGAAATGGCGAAATGCCTGTGCCAGTAGCAATAAACAAGGCTTTATGTCCTTGTTTGGTTTTCTTATCAAGAATAAAATAGCCTTTCGGGCCTTCAACATCGAGCTCCGATCCGGGTAACAGGTGGCGCAGGTAGCGCGAAAAGTTTCCTTCCGGGATTTCACGCACCAGGAAATCGAGGTACTCATCGTTTATGCCGCTATAAATCGAATATTCCCGGCCTTTGTTTTCGCCGGGGATACGAATAATTACGTACTGTCCAGGCTCGAACTGGAAATTACCGCGGTTGAGCCGTAAAATGAATGTTTCAGGTGTCAGATTTATAATCTGCTGTACGGTATGCTTTTGACGTTTCATTATTTAAGGTGTTTCGAGATGCGAGATACGGGTTGCGGGTTAAACGGCACATTGCACATTCGAGGTTTTCGCCGAAACTCGAATCTAACAACCCGCAACTTTTCTTTTGATTAACTGAGACTGAACACTGAGACTATCCCTTCACGTGCCTTTCGGCGTGATATGATGAGCGTACCAACGGGCTGCTTTCGACATACGAAAAGCCTCGTTTCATTCCTTCCAGCCGGTATTTTTCAAAAAGTTCGGGCTTAATGTATTCCTGAACGGGCAGCAAATTGGAGTCGGGCTGAAGGTATTGGCCAATAGTAAGCACCTTACAGTTAACCGAACGCAAATCGTCCATTGTTTGTAATACTTCGGCTTCGGTTTCGCCCAATCCTACCATAATTCCCGATTTGGAAACAATTCCGGCATTTGAAACCATTTCCAGTACTTTCAAACTGCGGTCGTAACGGGCCGTGCTGCGAACTTTGGGTGTTAGGCGGCGTACGGTTTCGAGGTTGTGCGAAATCACTTCAGGAGCCGCATCAATTACTTGTTGCAAATAATCTGGGTTAGCATTGAAATCGGGAATCAGCGTCTCAATTGTTGTTCCAGGGTTCAATTCTTTAATCTTACGAATGGTTGTCGCCCAGAAATCGGCTCCGCCATCGGGCAAATCGTCGCGGGTTACTGATGTTACCACGCAATGTTTAAGCCCTAACGTTTGTATCGTTTGGGCAAGTCGCAACGGTTCAAACCAATCAACCTCGTCGGGCAATTCGTTTTTTACGTAACAAAACCGGCAATTCCGGGTACATTTATCGCCTAAAATCATGAAACTGGCTGTGCCTGCATTCCAGCATTCGCCTTTATTGGGACAATTACCGCTGGTACATATCGTATGCAAGCGATGGTCGGCAATCAGTCGTTTTACCTTCGAGTAGTTTTCGCCGCCAGGAAGCTGTGCTTTCATCCAACGAGGCAACCGTTCACGCTCTGTTTTTAATTCGCTCATAACAAAAAAATATGACAGCATTCAAACAGATTTTGAGGGACGAAGTTCATGAACATGATAAATTTGAAAAGAAAAGATTGAGCATCTATTGGTTTTTAGCCTGCTGAGAGAAAAATGAGGCAGAAGTTACAATGTGATATGAGATGTGTTGGTACTTATCTGAATCGTGATAATGTTCGACTGGCGATTGCTAAATAAATGTGTAATCAAAGCTGATACCCGACTGAACAGCAATGAGTGTTAATCAAAACTGCCTGTATGTATTTGGATAGCCATGAGTATATGCATGAATGGTGGCGGCACATAATTGGTTTATGATGGAACATGTTTGAATTGTGGCGGCACATAATCGGTTTACGACGGTACATGCCTGAATGGTTACGGCACATAATCGGTTTACGATGAATACATGTCTTAAGACTGATCGTAAACAATACACCTATTATATGTACATGTCTTTTCAATGATATTTGCCTTTGTGAACGATGACATAGACGACTGGTAGTGGTGCATACCCGTGTGGCGAGTGATCATAGACAATTGGTTAGTGTTCGGAGCTTATGTGATAGAAAACATAGACAATTGATTGATGTTGAATAGTGATAGAACTGTGGTAATAAACAACTGAACGGCAATGAGTACCTGTATGAATTGTGATGCTAAATGGCTTGATGTGATTGGGAGATAAGCGAGGTGTGTCGTGGATTTAACGCCTCACCTGCTGTTTCCGAAATTGTAACTTTGCGCCAAACTATCCGGTTGGGAAGCCATCTTCGGGCCGGGCATTGGCCTAATGTGTGCAAACCGTTGGTGTCATCTACTCGTAAGCCCCCGGCAATGGTTTTAGCTATTAAATTTGCTGCCATATTCGGACAAACTCGCGACAAACATGCGAAGTTCTTTGTCTTTTCGAAGCGAGTTTGTGGAAAGATGCTTATTTTGCACGCCAATAACCCAAACCATACATCATGAGCAAAACATATAACTGGGCCATTTTAGGATGTGGCAAAATTGCACGAAAATTTGCCGGCGACCTTAAATTGCTACCCAATGCCCGCCTTTACGCAGTTGCCTCTCGCTCTTTTGATAATGCACAAGCTTTTGCCACCGATCTTGGTTTCGAAAAAGCTTACGGCAGTTACGACGAGATGGTAAACGATCCTGCTGTTGATGTGGTTTACATCGCATCGCCGCATTCGCACCATTTCGAGCACGCCATGCTGTGCCTCAACCACCGGAAAGCAGTTTTATGTGAAAAAGCTTTTGCCATCAATGGAAAAGAAGTGGCAAAAATGATAGAGACTTCGAAACGTAACAATACATTTTTGATGGAGGCGTTTTGGACAAGGTTTCAGCCCAGTTTTCTGAAAGTGCTTGAGATTATTCGTTCGGGCGAACTTGGCGCACTGAAAATGGTCCGGTCGGATTTTGCCTTCAATGCCGAATTCAATACCGAAAAACGGCTTTACAATGTGGCTTTGGGTGGTGGTTCGCTTCTCGACATTGGTATTTATCCTGTTTTTATGTCGCTTATGACTTTGGGCAAACCTTCGGAAATAAAAACACTGGCTAAGTTTTGCTCAACCGGCGCCGAAGAATCGATAATGATGTCGTTTATTTATACGGGTGGAGAAATCGCTTCGCTGGTTTCGAGCTTTGCCTCACATTCGTCAACGCAAACCGAATTTTCGTTCGAGAATGGTTTTGTTCGCATGAACCGCCGGTTTTATACTCCAACTTCGCTCACTTATTGGAAAAACTGGGAAAACGAAAGGCTTATCACATTCGAAAAAGGAGCTGGATTTGGTTATGAACTTGAAGCTGCCCACGTGATGGAATGCCTCGATAAAGGCATGACTGAAAGCGATTGGATGCCGCTGGGCCTTTCTGCTGATTTAATGGAGATTATGGACAAGGTTAGGGCTGATGCCGGAATTGTTTTTCCCGGACATGATTAATTCTACTTTGACACATTCTAAAAATCGGGCTGTTTTTACACTGAACCCTTAAGGGAACAGCCAGATTTTTCTCCTGGCTCCCTTTGGGCAGGGGTAAAACAGGAGAAAAATCATGCAACATGTTTAATCTGTCAAAGTAGAATTAATAATTAAAAGAGATGCCAGTCATTTCTCCTTTCATGCCCAAAATTTTGTTGTTTACCTTTCGGAAAAGGTTGTTCAATTAAAAATCGTCATTTTTTAGTAATTGGAGATGCTGTTATTCGAATGATTTAATTTAACTTAGCACTACTCAAAACAGAAAACACATGAAACTTATTTTATTTGGTGCTTCAGTATTTTATTTGCTGGGATTAAAATTAACCACGCAAATACATGTAAACCCAACCTTTTTGCCAAAGCCTACGACCATCGAATCGAAATCATTTCAGGAGAACAAGGCTAAAGACGATAAAAAGCTTGTTAAGCCTGAAATAACAGCAAAAGACTCAACGATTTCAGTAGGAAAGGTCAATCAAACCACTCGTAAAAGCAATCAAAAAAGTGTTAAATTCACTGGCGCAGGAAAAGGTTCTGTTTAATCTACTATCAAATCGATTATATTTACGGGTAGTAAATACCTTTAAATGATCGGGCAAAACGATATTGTTATTCAGTCATGGGAACAATTGTGCGAAGAAGTTTACCATGATTCATGGAAGCCTGCAATGGGCAGGTACCGTTCGGATTACGCTTTTCGTGGGTTGTCGGATAAAAACTATGAACTGAAAAACAGTTTTTTGCGTAATTGCGGCGAGAAACCTGAGCTCGAATATCATTTACTTCGGAATTTCAGAAAATACTCCATTCATAGCGATCCTCAGCTTACCGGAACATTCTGGCGGGCTTTGGTTTTGGCTCAGCATCATGGTTTGCCAACACGGTTAATCGACTGGACCTATTCACCGTTTACAGCCATGCACTTTGCTACGGCCAACACCGAAAAATACGATACCGATGGTGTAATTTGGAAAGTTGATTTTGTGAAAGTAAATCAGTTGGTTCCTGAACCTTTTTGTGATGGACTGAAAGACGAGAAATGCAATGCTTTCACTCTGGAAATGCTCGAAAAGATTGTTTCGCTCAGCGATCTCGATTGTCTTTTCTCAAATGAGCAGGTGATTTTTTTCGAACCGCCATCGCTCGACGAACGTATCGTTAACCAATTTGCGTTGTTTTCGGTAATGAACAATCCAACGGCTATAATGGATAATTGGCTGGTTAATCACCCCGGATTGTACAGACGGATTATTATACCCCAGGAATTAAAACTCGAAGTAAGGGATAAACTTGATCAGGCCAATATTACTGAACGTGTACTTTTCCCTGGCTTAGACGGATTGGCCCGTTGGCTTAAAAGGCATTATAAACCAGTATAACAATAACTTTTTTAATCAAAAGAAACGGTTAAACAAAAGTTTCTATTCCTTATAAAGCTCTGCACTATTTTGTAATACATTTGGTGTAATGCAATATAGTGCAGAGGGAAGACACTAAAAATTGAGTAAAAGAGATTGTTTTAACGTGAGTTCGACGTAAGAGTAAATTGTATATGACTGGAAAACTTCAAATTAATAAGTTTAAAATGTTTATGCTTCGAATTTCTACTAAGGTTGAATTCAAAAATAAGGTTTCAATATCGTTTAGATCGTCATACGAGCCAAAGCGAAGTAATCCATTCGCGAACAGACTGCTTTCCCGTAAAAACGGGACAGGCAGTTCCTCGCAGTGACGGGTTCAATGATCCGGGTTTCTTAACTAAACGACATTGAATTAGGTTTCAAAACCTTACAATACCTTTTTAACCTTAGTAGAAAATACATATCCCCATAACACAAAACCTTATTGCCTTATTTACGGAATATTACAATTAAATTTAGCTCTAGCTCACGTTATTTTATTTTTTACCCGAAAACTTCAAGGTGCCTCCATTTCGTATGTCGTCGTGCTTCAAAATAAACGGAATTTCTTTCCCGTTCAATTCAACTTTGCTGAAAGAGGCATACGTGTCTTTATCGTTCAGTTTCAATGTAAGCGTTTTTCCTGGGTAATATTTGGAGTTTAGAATTAACTTAACTTCCTCAAAAATAGGTGAGGATAGTTGGTATTCATTTGTTCCGGGGCAAACGGGGTAAAAACCCATTGCCGATAGTGCATACCATGCCGAGATTTGGCCTGAATCGTCGTTTCCCGGTATACCTCCATCAAATTGCGTATATTCGGTGGCCAGAATGTTTTTTACTATTTTCTGAGTGGCTGTGTAATCGCCAAGGTAATTGTACAAATAAGGTATATGATGACATGATTCGTTGGCAGGCCAGTATTCGCCGTTTGTGAAAAATTTGTCGAGTTTTTCATGAACTTGTTGCTTGGTGCCGATTAAATCAAATAACCCGGAAATATCGTGAGGAACAAACCAACCTTGTTGTAAGGGTGTTCCTTTGGCTAAATAGGAAGCTCTTGAATAAAGATTGAATTCGTTGCTCCAGGTTCCGTTGATGTATTTTCCTCGCATGCTTTGGGTGTTTTGGTCGAAAACAAGCTTGTAGTTTCTGGCATGTTGAGCTAATATTTTGGCATCATTTGTTTTTCCATATTTTTCGGCAACTTTCGAAAGCACATAGTCAGTCATAGCATATTCCAGGGTTCGCGAAACCTGTTCATTTTTGTGGAAAGCTTCTTTAATGCTGTCTTCCAGTGGTATATATCCGTATTGCAGGTATGATTTCATTCCGCAGCGTCCTTTGCCATTTTTTAAATCTTCGCCTTCCGAAGTATCGAGTGCATTTTTACGCATGTATGGGTATGCTTTGTCGATATTGATGTTGAATCCTTTGGTGTAAGCATCGCCAAGAGCAGTATTGGCATGGTCGCCAACCATTGCTGATGTATAACTGTTCCTCAGCGGGAATACAGGGAGCCAATTGCCTTGTTCAGCTTTTAAAACAAGCGATTTCATCATATCTTCATATTTGTCTGGAGCAATTAAACTTACTAAAGGAAGCTGAGCCCTAAACGTATTCCATAATGAAAAATCGTCGTAGTAAACATGTCCTTTCCCAATTTTTTCAGTCGTTTTATTCCCATCAAAAGCCGGATATGTTCCGCTAACATCGCTAAACGTACGTGGATAAAGCATGGAATGATATATTGCTGTATAAAACTTGATGTAATCTTCTTGTTTTCCACCTTTTAATTGAATCGAATTTAAAACATCATTCCAAATTTTTTCAGATTCTGCTTTTGTTTTATCAAATTTCCAATGGGGTATCTCGGCATCCAGATTTGCTCGTGCTTCATCAATGCTGGTAAATGAAGTACCTACTTTAGCCAGAACAACATCGCCTTCATTTATATCAAACTTTGCATAAGCACCTATGTCTGGTTTCCCTCCGAGTTCCTTTTCTCCTTTATGATCTTCCATTTGGAAGAAGCATCCATACTTTTGTAGAGGTTTATTAAACCGAACGACAAAATATCCGTTAAATCCGGCAGATTGTTCCGATCCCTGATAAATACGATGTACTGGATTGTAACCATATATTTCATTTTTCTTTGGATCAATTTTTACATAGCCCTGACCTTCATTACTGTTGGGAGATATTAAAATATAAGACTGATCTTTATCAACATAAGAAAAACGAAAAAATCCAGCACGTGGAGTACTGGTCATTTCAACCATGATCTGGTATCTCATCAGCAAACACGAATAATAGTAAGGGGTTGAAACTTCAGTTTCGTGATTAAACAAAGAGGCTCTTTCTGAAGGGAAAGTTGCTAAAATACCTGTAATAGGCATAATTGTGAAACTTCCATAATCCTGCATGCCCGATCTGCCAAGCCAGTGAGAGCCTCTAAATCCCTGTATTTTTTGGGACATATAATAATATGGCGGTGCACATTCTTTTTCGCCCGACTGGCTTTCGGGAGTCCACTGGGTCATTGCAAATGGCGTTGATACGGCAGGAATATCTTGTCCCCAGACCTCTGTTCCCTGGTTGTGCTTTTGGCTTCCTGGCCCGGTTGATGGTCCTGTTCCAATTAGAGGAACCACATACTGAACCAGATTGGCATTTTTCTTCTGGCATCCGTTCGATAAAGTAACAGCAATTAATGCCAATATGAAAAAACTTTTGTTTGTCATACTTGCTTTGATTTTTTAGGTTAATTCAATCTGAATGAGTTAATTAAAAAAACGTCAGATTGTGCTTGTTTGTGATGCTTAAAAATAGCGATTTCTTTAATCACCATTAATCGTTTCCTGTTTTTCTGGTCGTTTTCTGGAAGGTTTTTTCTAGTTTTGCCTGCGATAAACCAATAAACTCTTTTCATCATGATTAAACCAATGTTTTTTATCCTGTTGTTTTTGTTTGCGACAGGGTTAATGAGTAAGGCCCAGCAGGAACAGCGTCCAGGGCCACAACCACCTGCTGAAACGGGGGAAAAATTTAAAATAGGTATGGCAGGTTATTCGTTTGTTAAATTGAACGATTTGGATAAATCGTTAGCCATTATGCAACGTGCTGATGTTCATTATTTGTGTATTAAAGATTTTCACTTACCAATGAAAAGTAGCACTGCCGAAATTGCCGCTTTTCACGCTAAACTAAAAGAAAAAGGTGTTACAGGATATGCAGTTGGACCTATTTATATGAGATCGGAAGCTGAGATTGATACTGCTTTTGCTTATGCCAAACGTGTTGGGGTTAAACTTATTGTAGGTGTGCCAAACTATGAGTTATTGCCTTATGTTGACAAAAAAGTGAAAGAATATGATTTCAAATATGCGATTCACCTGCACGGACCCGATATTAAAACTTATCCTGATGCTCAGGATGTTTGGGATCATGTGAAAGACCTGGATCCAAGAATTGGCATGTGTTTGGACATTGGTCACGATACACGGAATGGTAAAGATGCTGTTGCTGACCTGAAAAAATTCAAGTCGCGTGTTTTTGATATTCATATTAAAGATGTTACAGGTCCGACTAAACTTGGATATTCCATTGAAATTGGTCGTGGCATCATTGATTTTCCGGCTTTTGTTAAAATGCTTCGTGAAGTTGGTTACACAGGTGTTTGCAGCCTTGAATACGAACGTGATATGGCTACACCTGAAATGGGGATTGCCGAATCGTTAGGGTATTTCAGAGCGATAATAAGGGCAACGAAAAAGTAAATATTTTTTAAGATAAAAAGGCTATCTGCTAAGTAGATGGCCTTTTTTCTACAAAATCGGAATATAGCCTTAAAAACAAGATTGATGTCCTTCAGTTAGTTTAGAAATATCTTATCTTGTGTAATGTTTTGACTATTAATGACAAAATAGAATCGACTACCTTTGTTCACTTCCGATTTAAATTGCAAATCGCTGTCGAGTAACTTTACCAATCCTTTGCAAATAGCCAAGCCTAATCCAAAACCCTTGTTACCTACCACGGGAGTTTTCCCTTTAAAAAAAGGCTTAAAAATTTCTTCTTTATTTGTTTCTTCAATTCCACAACCAGTATCTTCAACGAAAAGCTCAATTCCATTTTTAGCTTCAATAAAACCGAACTTAATATAGCCTTCGGTAGTGAAAAAGAAAGCATTGTTGATTAACTTCCTGAATATATGTATTATCAACGCTGGGTCCGAAAATATTCCGGTTTCAGTATTATCATCGCTACAGGTTAATTTCAGGGTAACTTTATTGTGGGTTGAGGCTAATTCTGATTGTTGGTATTCGTCGAAAAGCGATTTAAACAGTTTGTTCAAACTAAAGTTTTTTCTGTTTATTTTATACTGATTTTCCCTGATCTTGGAGATGTCCATAATGTCGTTGATTAATTGCAACAAGTCGTTCCCATTTTTTGTGAGATTTTCGGCAAATATCTTCTTGTCCTCCTGCGAAAAAGAATCATCGATTAGCAATTCGCAAAATCCCAAAATACCATTTAATGGGGTTCTTATTTCATGTGACATATTGGCTAAAAAAGCTGATTTTAGCTGGTCTGACTCTTCAGCTTTCAGCTTTGCTTTAATCAGGTTTTCTTCAATTAGATTCTTTTTCTTTATTTCATTTCGAATCAGAAAAAACAACAGCAACGCAGTAACTGATATATAAAACCAGCCTTTGTAAGTTTGCCAAATTGTAATGGTATTAGCATTATAGTCCAATGATAATATAAGCTGGTCGGAAAAAAGAATCCATAAAAATCCCAGAAAGAAATAAATGGAGGCAATTTTTATTGCAATCAGGTTTTTCATCGGAGGATTCATTTTATTTATCCAAAATTAGTGAATCTCAAGTTATCTTTTAACACCTCAATCAGTTTAGATTATCAACAATGTATTATAACTTCGTTTGAATGAAAATTGAAACCAAAAGAAATCCTCATGGTTTATAAATACTTGTATTAATGATGTTTTGTCATGTTTTGAGGTTTAAATTAATTTTAGGAATTGAAAGTTATGAAATTATTGGTGACAAATGATGGTTTGGTTTTGGAGAATGAATATTTCAATACATCTTTTGATGTTGACAATACTGTTTATGAAGTTCTTCGAGTAATTGATGGTATTCCGCTTTTTATCGAAGATCACTATTCCCGTTTGGCTAACTCATTACGGCTTCAGGGTTATAATTATCAGATTTCGCTTCCTGAGTTTAAAAAGAACATTGAAACACTGATTTTAGAAAACAACCAGGTGATAGGTAATGTCAAATTTGTTTGCTTTGTGCATACAAATAAAATAAAATGGGTTTATTCCTTTATTCCATACAGTTATCCTACAAGTGAAGATTATAAAAGAGGGATAACCACTGATTTACTATTTGCTGAACGCCATAATCCTAATGCAAAAGTTGTTCAAGCGGAGCTTCGTACTAAGGCTAATCAATTGATGTCTGATGCCAAACTCTATGAGGTCTTGTTGGTTAATCAGGATGGATTGATTACTGAAGGAAGCCGTTCAAATGTTTTTTTTGTAAAATCCGGGAGACTATATACTGCCCCAACATCAATGGTTTTGGAAGGTATTACGCGCCGAAAAGTGATACAGAGTATTAAAAAACTCAAATTAAAACTTGAGGAACAAGCTGTTAGTTATAAGTTTCTTTCCGATTTTGATGCTGTGTTTATTTCGGGAACATCACCTAAAGTATTGCCCGTAAGAGTGATTGGGAATCAGCATTTCAGTGTTTGTGATGAAATTGTAGTGCAGGTTATGAATGAATACAATGCATTGATTCAGCGTTACGTTTCGAAACGATTGTAAGTGTTTATTTTAGTTTTCTGATGGTTTGGTTTTTAATTTCAATAGAATTCATTATGAATATCCTTTTCTACGAAGTTTTTTAGAAAATAAGGTTTAACTATCGTTTATAGAATATTGGTTTGCTTATTAATTACCCATTGTATCCGTTATATATCCAATTAATTCTACTTTGACAGATTAAACATGTTGCATGATTTTTCTCCTGTTTTACCCTGGCCTTAAAGGGAACCAGAAAAAAATCTGGCTGTCCCCTTAAGTTCGTGGTAAAACAGCTAGATTATGTGTTAAAGCAGTATTAGTTCATTCAGAACGTCCGGGAAAGAGCTTAAATGTAATTTGAATAAAGCAATCATTTAGAACTTGGTGTATGTTTCTGTATACCGCATTTTTATCCAGTTTAACGTTTATACAACTTTTATTTTTTTCAAATTGGAGTCAAAAATTCCTTAAATAAATGCTTTGTATTATATTTATCGCTTAATAACACAAACAGAATATTTATTTACAAACCAACAAAAACTATCAACTATGTCGAAAATGCACAATAGAAGAGACTTTTTTAAACTTTCGGCTGCCGGGGCCTTGGGTTTAGCCGTAATGGGACAATATGGGTGTGCTCCAGTTGCTCCTGATCGTAAAAGCTTTGGTGTTGGACTTCAGCTATATACTGTACGAGATGCTATGGCCGCCGATGTTCAGGGAACTTTGAAGAAATTGTCGGACCTTGGTTATAAAAATCTTGAATTAGCAAGTTATGCCGATGGTAAGTTTTACGGATTTGCGCCAAAGGAATTCAAAAAAATGGTATCCGATCTTGGAATGGACATTATTAGTAGTCACACTTCGGTTGAATCCAAAGGTATTACCATGGACAGTGCAAAGTTAATGGCCGACTCCCATGCTGAAATGGGTGTTAAATATTGCATTCAGCCATGGGTAAATGACGAAGATCGCACCATCGAAAAATTTAAACAAATGATTGGCGACTGGAATCAGGTTGGTAAAATCATGAAAGAAGTCGGAATCCAGTTTGGTTACCACAACCATAATTTCGAGTTTAAAAACATGGACGGCGTTGTTCCTTATTACGATATTTTTATGCCTGAAATGGACAAAGACCTCATCACCATGGAGCTTGATTTGTTCTGGGCCAATAAAGCAGGACAAGATCCGGTTGAAATGTTCAAGAAATACCCGGGACGTTTCCAGTTGCTGCACTTCAAAGATATGCACCACAAACAAGATCCGTTCTTCGATGTAATTAAAGACGACGTTTGCGAAGTTGGTGCTGGTGTTATCGATTTCAAAACTATTCTGAAATCAAAAGATATTGCCGGAATGAAATATTTCTTTGTTGAAGACGACAATCAAGGCAATGGAAAAACTTTCGAAACCCTCGAAACAAGCATTAAAAACATTACAACCAAAATTTTGGTATAAGCAGTTTTATAATTTTTAACCACAGATCACACAGATAAAAAACACAGAATAAAACAGAGAATAAATTATTCACTCTGCGTTACTCTGTGCAAACTCCGTGAGACTCTGTGGTTAACTTTTAAATGAGAATATCCGTTTGAGTACCTAACATATCCTTTGCCGTCTGCTTCAGCTGACGGATAGATAAACCACAAAAACGAATGGCTTTAGCCACTCCTACTTGGGCTAAAGCCCTGAGTGTGCGGCATTCCTCTAACCGTTGACTGAAGTCAACGGCAAAGGATAACACCGCAATTTTGTCTGTTTAGGTATCGGATATTCAATTTTTTAGACCGCCCTGGTTTCTTCTTTCAGAAAAGCTTTCAGTTCTTCATTCAGCAAAGGCGACAATTCGTCGTAAACCCATTGGTGATAGTTGTTCAGCCATTTTATTTCCTCATCGTTCAGCAAGCTTTTCTCGATAGCACCCAAATCTATCGGACAAAGCGTTAATGTTTCAAACCGCAGAAAGTCGCCGTAATCTGTTGAGCGGTCTTTTACGCAAACCATCATATTTTCGGTTCGTAAACCATATTCTCCCAGGCGGTAGAGCGCTGGTTCGTTCGACATGACCATGCCTTCTTCAATCACCCGATCATTAAATTCCTGACGAATACTCATTGGTCCTTCGTGCACATTCAGAAAATATCCAACTCCATGCCCGGTTCCATGCCCATAATTCAGGCCATTTCGCCACATGTCTTTCCGGGCCATAATATCGAGGTGATATCCTCGTGTATTTTCCGGAAAAACAACATTCGTAAGCGAAATCATGCCTTTCAGCGTGATTGTAAAGTCGCTTTTTTGCTTTGCCGAAAGTTCGGAAAGTGCAATTGTCCGGGTTGTATCGGTTGTTCCATCGAGGTATTGTCCGCCCGAATCGAATAATAAAAAACCGTCGGCCTCAACCGGAAGTGCATTGTGTTCTTCCACATGAAAATGTACAATGGCGCCATGTTCTTTATAGCCAACAATCGGGTAAAAACTGATACCTTTAAATCCATCCTGTTTTGCCCTGATTTCGTTCAGCTTTTCGGCAACTGTATATTCGGTGATCGGTGTTTTTCCAACGTTCGTTTTTACCCAATGAATGAATTCGACCAAAGCAACACCATCTTTTCGCTGGGCATTCCGGATGTGATTAACTTCTCCTTTGCTTTTGATGGCTTTTAGCTGACATGGGATCGACAATCCTGAAATAATCTCGCATTTCGCAGGAATGTTTTTCAGTATGGCCTGGTTGGTACGGTCGCGATCTATCAAGATTTTTGTTTTCTCCGGCAATTGATGCAGGTACGCCGTAATTTCGCTATATCCCTTTATTTCAATGCTCTCCGATTCGAGTTTCGCTTTGAGCGACTGCGATATTTTTGATTCGGCTACAAACAACACGGTTTTTTTTGCTGAAACAAGGGCATAAGCCACAAATACCGGGTTAAACTCCACGTCGCTTCCACGAAGATTCAATACATAAGCTAAATCGTCGAGTGCACTCACAATTTGTATTTCGGCGCCAACTTTTTCAAGCTCTTTTGTCGCAATTGCAATCTTTTCTGTTCTGCTTGTGCAGGCATATTGAAGTTCGTGCTCATAAACAGGCGAATCTGGCAATTCAGGGCGATTGGTCCAGATCGCATCGAGTAAGTCTCCGGCTTCAGCAAAACCGATTTCCGCTTCTCCAAGACTTTTTTGCATAGCTGCAAACTGATTAACCGAAACACTCCATTCGTCAGTACCAACCACCGATCCCTTTTTCAGGTTTGTTTTAAGCCATTGGTCAGGTTCCAGAAATCCGGGAGTGCGCATTTTCACCAGTTCAATCCCTGTTCCCGCAATTTGTTCTTCGGCCTGAAGAAAATAACGCGAATCGGTCCACAAAGCTGCTTTATCAAGGCTGACAATTACAATTCCGGCAGAGCCTGTAAACCCTGAGATAAAAGCACGAGTTTGCCAGCGTGCCGGCAGATATTCGCTTATATGCGGATCTGTCCCGAAAATGACATAAGCATCCAGCCCTTTTTCCTGCATCTTCATACGCAGGTCGCTGATTCTGTTTCTAATAAGTTCCTTCACGTTTTATCAATTCTTTGATGATGTTTTTCATGGAAATGGAAGGCAATTTTTCCAAATTAACATCATTTGGTTTATAAAATTCGAATGACGAGATATCGTCCATGGCTTTCATTTCTTTCAGTTGTTCGGTTTGAGCCAGAAAAGCTATATCGAGCGTAAAAACAGAGTATTCTGAGAAAATATATTCGTTGGGAAAAGTGCAAAAATACTTCAGCGAGTGAATTTCGATGCCCAGTTCCTCGTTTATTTCGCGAGTTGCAGCATTTTCGGCTGTTTCCATCGGATCAATAAAGCCGCCGGGTAAATCGAGTTTGCCTTTATGCGGCTCAATGGCGCGCCGGGTAAATAATAGTTCGCCTTGTGCGTTGAAAAGCAAAACCGCAACTGCCGCTGATGAGTTAATCCAATAATTGAAGCTACAATCAGCACATTTAAACGACCTTTCGCCGGTTGCTACAAAATGCTTCGATCCGCAACGAGGACAAAATTTCAGAACATTTACCGGATGTGTAGATGAATACATGTTTAATGAATCTTAATTCGATGATTATCAGATTAAAGTTATAACTATTCTCGTTGTTATCATGGTTGTAATTGTTGGGTTTTTATTCCATCCGATTGTTTTATTCAAGCAATAATACCTATGACAACACTTACAACTCCGACAACAAAAAAATCAATCCATCTATACTTCAATCCTTCATTTATTTTGTTATTCCCTGCGCTTTCATCCATTGTGCGAACAGGTTTGGCCACTGATCAATCGGCAGATTTTTCTTATTCATGCCGAAACCATGTCCGCCATCGCGGAAAATATGCATCTCTGCCGGAATTTTATATTTCTTGAGCGCAAGATAAAACTCAACTGAGTTGCGGGGGGGCACTCCGGAATCGTCGTCGGCCAATATTAAAAATGTTGGAGGCGTTTGAGCTGTAACCTGTAGTTCGTTTGAGTATTTTTCAACCATTTCCCATTTATTTCCGGCGCCAATCAGGTTTACACGCGACCCTATATGCCCAAATTCTTCTCTGAATGTGATGACTGGATAAAGCAATAACATGAAATCAGGGCGGCAACTGTATTTTTCTATCGGATCGTTCGAATCAGGCTTTCCCAAATCGAATTTTGTTCCGGCAGTTGAAGCTAAATGGCCTCCGGCTGATGATCCTGCAATTCCAACTTTCGATGGGTTTATGCCCCATTCAGCAGCTTTCTGACGCACAATACGCAAAGCCCGTTGTGCATCTTCCAATGGAATTTGATCGTGGCCGTAAGGAAGACGGTATTTTAGTACAATTCCGGCAACTCCCTGTGTTGTAAGCCACTCGGCCATGTCGTATCCTTCGTGATCCATCGCTTCAATCATATATCCTCCTCCCGGACAAATAACTATAGCCGCACCAGTATTGTTTCCTATTTTAGGAAGGTAAACATACATCTCAGCTTCAGAAACATTACGTACACGCTTGCCTTCGTATGTTTCTTCAGGAGTTGTGATCCCGTTGCTATCGGGAGCGCCACTGGGCCAAACTTTCAATTTAAAATCTTGTGCCATAGTTGTAAAACTGATAATGGCCAATGCCAAAGTAAATATTTCTTTTCTCATGATTTTTACGATTTAGCTCCGACAAAATAATGTTCCTTGTCCGAAAATAAAACATTGAATGTGGTTAGTGATCCGTAAATGCGGGTGATGTATTGCTGAAGGTTAATTTTGTCTTCGTCGCTTAAGCCCTCGTGGCTATTGATGTTTTGTTCCAAAACCCGTAACCGGTCGCGCAGCATCACTATTTTGTGAAAAAAAACTTCGATCGGAACTTCTTTTGGTTTTAAAGAAGAATTGGCTGGCTGCAAAATCATGTTTCCACCAATCCACTTATCGCCTAATGGCACCACTTCCTGGAGCGCGCCCTGTTCTTCAAGAACAAATCTCAACACTTTTTCTACCTCTTTGAGTGTTAAACCTGTTTTAGGCTTTTCATCCGGAGCATCTATTACTGTGAGATCATCGCTTCGCTTGGTGATTTCCATTTTGCCACCACGTTCGAAAAAAATCTCGTACGAAGTAATTTTATTTTTGCTCACTATTCCTTCGCCATAGCGCGGGTGGTCTACCCTTGTTCCTACTGCAAGTTCTTCCATTTGTGTAGTTTTTTAGGTTCGTAACGGGCACTAAAAGTACAAATTTATGCCAAACAGATAAGTACTATGTTAAAATTTTGAACTTAGATAATCGTCCTGTCGATAAATAAATAATTCGTTTATTTTTGCAATATGATTATCACTTTACTTATAAAGGGCATTCTGATAGGCATGTTGGTTTCTATTCCTTTAGGGCCAATAGGAATTTTGGTTATTCAGCGTACAGTCAATAAAAGTCGTAAGGCTGGTTTTCTATCCGGGATGGGTGCTGCAATATCCGATACTCTTTATGCTATTGTGGCTGGCTTTAGCTTAACTTTCATCATCGATTTTATTCGGGCTCATGAAGTTACATTCCAGGCTTTTGGTGCATTTGTGGTTCTTGCTTTGGGTATTCATATTTTTCTCAAAAATCCTGTTACTGATTTGCGAAAGAATAAAATTCGCGGGAATTCGCATTTCCAGGATATGATTTCCTGTTTTTTAGTTACTGTTTCAAATCCGTTAACTGTGTTTGTATTCATTGCTGTTTTCACTAGTTCTGGAGTAGCGGTAAATCTTGAAAAGCCTTATCATGCTTTGGTTGTAATACCTGGAATTTTCATGGGGGCAATGCTTTGGTGGTTTTCACTTTCGGGCATTGTCGGCCTTTTTAGACATAAAATTAACTTGCGCGTTCTGTGGTGGATCAATAAGACAGCCGGAGCTCTTATTGTTCTATTTGTAATCGTAACTGTAATATTGGCAGTTCATAAAGGTATTTCTGTTGCCTGAAATTACACAGTAATAATTGCGGTAAAGCATCATTTGCAATTAAAAATTCTGGTCATCTCGTCTGTAAAATATTTAGGCGCCGGACATGGTTTATTGGTTTTTGAGTTAAAAAATGCAAGGACTGTTTCTCCATTGTTTATTAACTCACCATTTTCGTTGTATATCTCCGTTTTTATTGGAAACTTCACTTTGGGAACTGTTTCAACGATTGTTCGAATCGTAAGTAGATCATCGTAATGGGCTGGTTTCAGGTAATTTATTTTTAAACTACGCGCTGGAAGCATGATACTCATTTCTTCCATTTTACGATAAGTAAAACCCAGTTCGCGAATCATTTCGGTGCGACCAATTTCGTAGTAACGGGCATAATTCCCGTAATACACTACACCCATTTGGTCAGTATCTTGATAATACACCCTTATTTTTGTTTCAAAAACAATCATTACTGAACGGTTTTCGATTTACTTTTTTATTTGAACGGAGAGTTTGGCTCTTTGGCCATGTGTCCGTACGTTAACTTATCGAGTAAAGACGGGAAGAATTTACCCAGGAAAACAGTGAGTTTTCCTTCCACAAAAGTTAGGATCAATTCGCGTTTACGCTTTTCAATAGCTTTTACAATGTGTCGCGCACATTCTTCTGCCGACATCATTTTTTCTTCGTTCCGTGGTGTCTCGCCCTGTTGTGAACCATCGCCGGTTAAAGCTACCTTGCGCACTTCCGAAGCTGTAAATCCGGGTGCTGCAACCAAAACATGTAATCCTTTTTTTAGATTTTCGATACGGATAGTATCAAGAAAACCACGTATTGCAAATTTCGAGGCAGAATAACCAGTTCGTCCGGGCAAACCGACATACCCTGCAATTGATATTACTCCAACTAAACTCCCTTTTGTTTCGAGTAAGTAAGGAAGTGCATATTTACTACAATAAACGGTGCCGTAAAAGTTCACATCCATCAATTGTTTTATAACCTTTATATCAACTTCTTCGAAGAGCGCTCTCATTGAAATGCCAGCATTGTTAATTAGTATATCAATTCGTCCAAATTGTTTTACTGTTTGATCAATCAATGATTTACAATCAGCTTCGTCAGCAACATCAGTTTTTGTGATTAAAATTTTAGCATCAGGCAATTGATTCTTTAAATCGCGCAGCATATCGGTGCGGCGAGCTCCCAATGACAAAATTGCGCCCTTCGATGCGCATTCAAAAGCTAGAGCCTTTCCAATTCCGGAAGAGGCCCCTGTTATTATAACTACTTTATTTTTCACCTGAATTTCTGGTTATAGATTAATACAAAAGTAGATTATTTTTATAGGACAAGTTATAGCAAAACTAACAATTGATTGTTTATAAATTATTCGCTAATTTCACGAGAATTTGCAAAAACGGTTTGCATATAAAAAAATAGCTTATACCTTTGCAGCGCTTTATCAAAAAGGTAAGTACACAAGGATGACTCAGTAGCTCAGCAGGTAGAGCACATCCCTTTTAAGGATGGGGTCCTGGGTTCGAATCCCAGCTGGGTCACACCAAAAGACATCAATTGACACTAAAAGCGCTTAAATCAAAGGTTTAAGCGCTTTTTATTTTCGGCAAGGTGTCAAAATATGCACCAATTCGCAAAATAAACGAGACTATATCGAGACCTATTCTCCGAAAACTTCAAATAGGTCTCGGTAATCGATGTAAGATTCTGATAATTAATCCATTTTGATTGAATTTGTTTCGTTTTGATGCTTGGAAATGAGACCCTAACCGGTTAGTTTTAAGCCTGAAAACGAGACCATTTTTTTAACTAAAAAATGAGTCTAATTATGAGAGTAACTGTCAACTTTTCTTTAAAGAAAGCAAAATCCCGTACAGACGGGAAATGCCCGGTCTATGTTCGGTGCACCATGAACAATCAGCGTTTTGAATTATCTACCGGTATTTTTATTAGCCCTGAATCATGGGATGATGAGCGACAGCAAGTTGTTGGGAGATCCGAAGAATCCAAAATTCTGAATAACCGGCTGAATAAAATCAGCAACAGAGTACAGGATATTTATAACCAACTGGAATCAAAAGGAGAACCTTTCTCTACCTTAAGTGTGAAAAATAAATTGCTTGGGGTTAGTACTGAAAAGGGTGTTCTGGTGCTCCTTGATATTATTATTAAAGGTATAGAAGCTCGTGTTGGAAATGATTATTCTGAAGGAACATTAAAGCACTACAAGACAACCAGAGAGAGATTACTGGAATTTTTGAAAATAAAATTTGGACGGAATGATATTGTTCTTTCGTTGGTGGATTACAGTTTTGTGAACTCATTTGACATCTATCTGAAAACTGAATACCAAGTAAAACCAAATACGGCTTTAACTTATCACAAACATCTAAAAAAGGCTATGAACACGGGCATAGCCATGAACCTGATTTCTTATAATCCTTACAGTTCATTCAAGGTTTCCCGTAATGAGACTCACCGCGATTACCTGACAATTCAGGAACTGGAACAAATCAGGAATAAGAAAATCAATACTCTCAGAATGGAGACCATTCGTGACATATTCATTTTTGCATGTTATACCGGATTGGGCTATGCCGAACTAAAAAAGTTGAACAGTACACATATCCATCAAGGAAACGATGGTGGAAAATGGATCATTATTGATCGAACTAAAACTGACATTCGATGCAGAGTTCCCTTGCTTCCCCAAGCCAAAGCTATCTTACTGAAATACGAAAGCTTCTCGGCGAACTTAAGTCGAGGAAAACTATTGCCAGTTCATTCGAATCAAAAGATGAATGAATACTTGAAGGAATTAGCAGAAATTTGTGGAATTAAGAAGAATTTATCCATGCACGTTGCCCGTCATACCTTTGCCACTTCGGTCACTTTAGCAAACGGGGTGCCGATTGAAACGGTTTCGAAAATGTTGGGGCATACTTCGCTAAAAACAACGCAGATTTATGCAAGGATTGTAGATACAAAGATTAGTAAAGACATGGAAAGGTTGACAATAAGCAATGCAGATTCAATTTAGCTCGATTAGCTTATTTCAGTTAAATGGAACGCTAAACCTTAATGCCAGATTGTATCACGATTGAAACCATGTATATTCCCTGTTAGTTATTTTCTTAATTTTGAGCCGGGGGAGTGAATTAAATTAACTACTAAAACTATCAAAGGTGGACATATTATCTGAAAATGACCTTAATAATATGTGGGAGAATTTCAGGTTGGATGGCAGCCAAGACGCCCTTTCCCTGATTTATTACGAGCATTTTGATTTTCTGTATGATTTTGCTTTAAAATATACAACCGACAGAAATCTCATTGAAGACAGCATACAAAATGTTTTCGGGTATCTTCTAAAAAAGCAAAAAAATCTAAATCCTGTTTCTAATCTTCGTTATTACTTGTTACAGGCATTCAAAAGAGAGTTTTTTGACCAGATAAAAAAGCAAAAAAAAAATCATTTCTCTGCCGAAATTTCTGAAAGCCCCGAACTTTTGTGTTACAATAAGATAGAGGAGCAAATGGATAGTGAAGAACGCGATCAAGTGATCATGTTGGTGCAAAAAAGCATTGCCAGGCTGGGGCCAAAACAACAGGAAATCATTTATCTGAGATTCAACCAGAATTTGGAGTATGATGAGATCGCTAAAATGTTGTCTATTTCTGTTAATTCATGTTATCAGTCCGTTTATCGCTCTATAAAATTTATCAAAGAAGACATTGAAAAAAACCTTGGGGACAACCCCAATTTGTTACTTTGGGTATATATCGGCCTGAAAAAAATCAAAAAAAATTAAATTTTCGTGTAGAGAAAATTTGCCTAGCTCCCTCTTACAGGTATAAAACACTGGCAAATGTATTCAACAAAGAAGAAATACGAAAGTTTTGATGTTGTCGATCTAGTGCTGAATGACGACTTTAAACGACTAGTGTCGGAAAAAGGGAATGTCAGGTTAAATGGGTTTATCAAAAATTCAGAAGGCCATGAGCAAAATATTCTCATCGCTTCCAAAATCGTACTCGGCCTGGTTCAAAAAAAGGAATCCCAATCACTCGACTTAAAATACAGGCTCTGGAGACAAATTCAAAATAATCGTCGCAGGCAAAGGAACTTTGCAATTTTTCGTTATGCTGCAGTACTCATTTTATGTTTGTCCCTCGGAGGAGGAGTCTTTTATTGGGTCAAACAGCCTCTCCGTATCGTTGAACTGGCCGAATCCACTCCGACGGAATACGGACAATTTAATTTAATCCTGCCCGACGGTAAAACTGTTTTTCTGACAGGTAACAATCCAACGGTTAAATCAACTGATAAGGGGAAAACGTTACTGGTCAATGACAGCATACAGATCAATCAGTCCTCCGAAGGGTTCAACCAGATAATTGTTCCTTATGGCCATAGAGGTACTGTGTTTTTGGCCGATGGCACACAGGTGAGCCTGAACTCTGGTTCAAGATTGGTTTATCCGCCTCAATTCGCCGAAAGCAAGCGCGAGGTTTATCTTGAAGGGGAAGGTTTTTTCAGGGTGAAGAGAAATGAGGATAAGCCATTCTGTGTTCAGACCAACAGGTTTGAAGTGCAGGTGCTGGGAACAACCTTTAACGTACAAGCCTACGAAAAAGAAAATTTTTACAACACTATGCTGGTGGAAGGTAAAGTAAACCTGAAATTAAACCGGGGGCTCTTACGCAAAACGGTCGGGTTACTTCCGAACCAGGTAGCAAGCCTAACAGAAAATCAAGATCAGGTCAGGGTTGAAACAGTCACTAATATCAACAACTATACATCTTGGGTTAATGGTTATCTTGAATTTAAAAACGGGGATTTAGAATCATTACTGAAAAGGATCTCCATTTATTATAACATCCGAATTAACCTGATAGGTGGTATAAACCAGTTAACAATTAACGGGAAACTTGATTTAACGGACAACCCCGAAACGATTATTGCCGGCGTTGCTGAAATAGCCAAAATGAAATACAAAAAGAAAGGAGAACACAACTATACATTGTATAAATAGGAAAAACAACCGGCTGACGTTGGAAGCATCAACCGGTTTTCGAATCATGCCTGATGGCATAATAATTAATTTAAAAAACAATCAAATTTATGAAAAAAATTATGAATTATGCTTTTTCTTTTCATAGGAAAAGGCTGAAAGTACTGTTTTTAATTATGAGACTCTATTCTCTGCTTATGCTATTGGGGACTCTGACAGTATCTGCGAAGTCCTGGTCGCAACAAACGAAAATTGATCTGCAAAAGCAGAACGTTTCGGTTAGTGACATTTTGTTGTCAATTGAAAGCAATAGCCGTTACTTGTTTATTTACGATGCAAAAGTAATTAACTCGCTGGACAATAAATCGATATGCGTAAAAGGGAAAAATATTGAAGAAGTCTTGAATCAATTGTTCAAAGGCACAAATGTAGCTTATCGGCTCAACGACAGGCAGGTTTTTCTTTACGAAAAAGAAACTTTGCCTATAGATAATTATACCCTTCAGGGGAAAATAAATATAAAAGGACGTGTTACCGATACTGCCGGGCAACCACTTCCAGGGGTTTCAGTAGCGGTGAAGGGAAAAACTATAGGGACAATTACCGACGCAGACGGGAAATATTCACTGGCGAACGTTCCATCTGATGCTATACTGCAATTTTCATTTGTGGGGATGAAATCAAAGGAGATTAACGTTACTGAAAAAACTAACATTAATCTTGTGATGATAGAAGAATCAGTGGGGCTTGACGAAGTGGTAGCCGTAGGATATGCCACCCAGAAAAAAGTGAACATGACCGGATCTGTTTCATCAATTAAGTTTGATGATGTAACAACCTCAAGACCAATAACCAATATCTCTTCTGCATTGTCCGGTTTAAGTTCTGGAGTAACTATCCGTCAGGCAACAGGGCGGCCTGGTTCTGACGGTGCAACCATACTTGTTCGTGGAATAGGAACATTGAATAATAGTAATCCTCTTATTATTATCGATGGAATGGAAGGATCGCTTGACGCTTTAAATCCGCAGGATATTGAATCTGTTTCAATTCTGAAAGATGCTGCTTCGGCTTCAATATACGGTTCCAGGGCAGCTAACGGAGTTGTCCTTGTAACTACCAAAAAGGGGAACGGGAAACGATTGAATGTAATTTATAACGGCACTTTTTCTGTTGCGGAACCAGCCAACTTGCTCGACTTCGTATCGGATTATCCGAAATACATGCGACTGATGAATGAAAGTGCACGCAATGTTTTAGTAACAGAGCCTTTCTCGTCCAACACAATTTCAGTCTGGGAAGCTGCTCAGAAAGATCCAAATAGTTTAACAGCAAACGGGATTCCAAATTATGTAGCCTTCCCGAACACCGACTGGAATAAAGAAATGTATAAGAAAAAGCTGGTTCAGGACCATACAATTTCGGTTAACGGGGCCACCAACAATGCAAAGTTTTTGCTTTCGGCAGGATATCTGGATAATCCGGGACTTGTGGAGTACACCGGAATGAAGCGCTATTCACTGCGGTCGAATGTTGAAATTGACGCAGCAAAATGGCTAACTGTTGGCACCCGCACTTACGCTACAATGAACGACACAGAACCCGGAAACTACGATAATGTATTAAAATACATCTGCCAAACAACACCGGGAGTTTACCCGAGGTATAACGGCAAATATGGTTATCCTGAGGCGCCCGAAGAAAGTGCAAACGCTAACAACATTTATGTCATGCTTTATGGCAACAAAGGAGGTAATAAAACTTCCCGCTTTAATTCAACCTTGTATAGCAAGGTGAAATTTTTAAAAGGATTATCATGGGACTTTAATTTTAATTACTCGAAACGATTCGATGAACAAAATGCTCATACTTATCCACCTGCAGGAGAACGTGTTAAATTCAGCACGGGTGTTTCAATGAGTCCGCCGACGGCTCTTTCATTATCGGGAACTACCATGAGTACGTACAGCAGTTACAGCTATACACTCGAAAACATTTTACGTTACGAAACAACAATTGCCGAGAAACACAATATAAACGCTCTGGCTGGTTACGATGAAACCTATTTTTACGCATACAGTTACGCTGCCGCAAAATTAGGGCTATTTGATGAATCGGCAAACGTTTTTAATGCAGCTACACAGATGTCGGGAATATCAGGATCGGCTACTGACTGGGCCTTACGTTCATGGTTTGGCCGTTTAAATTATTCGTTCGATAAAAAATACTTATTTGAGGCCAATATACGTTGCGATGGCTCGTCTCACTTCGATTCAGAAAACCGTTATGGAATTTTCCCCTCCTTTTCTGCCGGATGGCGCTTATCGGAAGAGGGATTCATGAAAGACCTCAATATGTTCCAAAATCTAAAACTTCGTGCTTCGTGGGGTAAGCTTGGGAATAATGTTTCCGGCGATTACGACTATCAGGCATTGTATAGTCCCGTTAGTTATTCATTTAATGGAGTTCAGACTACAGGTCTCCGGTCGGCAAAAATCTCAAATCCTCTGCTTCAGTGGGAATCAACTACAGTAACCAACCTGGGATTAGATGTCACTCTGTTTAATAGCAAATTGTCGGCAGAACTTGACCTTTACAACAAAGTTACCGATGGCATTCTTACCACACCGCCTGTTTATCTGACTACGGGTTTAGTTGCTGCACCTACACTAAACACTGCAGAAGTTACAAACAAGGGGTTCGAAATTACTTTAACCTGGAAAGATAGAATCGGACAGGTGAATTATTCTGTTTCGGGCAACCTGGGCTACAACAAGAACGAGGTGACCGGATATAAAGGAAAATTCGTTGAAGAATGGAGAACAGATGTTACTGGTAGTCCTGTTTATTACTCGAACCTGGGTGATGTTTCAAGTGGCGGACAAAACAGGATACTTGAAGGACATAAGATTAACGAACACTACCTGATGGATTTATACAAGGGCGACGGTTCTTATTTTAATTCCGACGGAACAGTTAACATTGATGGTGGCCCCAAAGACGGCATGATTCGTACTACGGATGATATGAAATGGTTGAATTCCATGATTTCGGCAGGATATCAGTTTATGCCGAATCTTGTTGCCGCGAAAAACAGAATTTGGTATGGCGATTATATTTATGCCGACTTAAATGGCGACAAAATATATGGGAACAATTACGACCGCCGGTTTACAGGTAGCTCTCCCATGCCTAAATTTACATTTGGTTCGCAAATGAATTTCAGTTGGAAGAATTTTGATCTGAACCTAATTTGGTCTGGGCAAGCCGGAGTAAAGTTGTACTGGCTTGAAACTGGTTATAATAATTCGTACACACGTATGGGTTACCAAATCGGTAAAATGATAGAAAACAATCATTACTACTACAATGAATCAGATTTAAGCGACCCAAATAATAATCTTACAGCCGCTTACCCACGCTTGCGTATCGATAGCGGAGATCAAAACACACAGACAAGTACCCGATGGCTTTACAATGGGTCATTTGTTCGGTTAAAAAATTTAACCTTTGGCTATACTTTACCAAAACACATTGCTGCAAAGATATTTACAGAAAATGTACGATTGTATTTCTCGGCCGAGAACCTGTTCACTATTTCTTCTTTCCCTGGTCTTGATCCGGAAATGGGTGGAAACACTAACTATCCCGTATTCAGGCAAATTGCGTTCGGAACTAACATCACTTTCTAAAAAAATAAGAACAATGAAAAACAATAAATACTTATTTATATTTTTTGTAAGCATTAGTCTGCTGACAGCATGCAAGAAAGACCTGCTGGATACTACGCCATACGATTCGGTTGGATCTTCAAACATGTGGACTACAGAAAATCTGGTAGATTTGGGTGTTACCGGTATTTACACGAATCTGAGAGAGAATTATGCAGGTTTAAACCGGTGGTATTTTGATCAGGAGGGTTTTACCGGTCAGAATAGAAAAGTTTCATCGCTAACGAGTGGTAACATCACTCCAAGCGATGGATTATTCTCGAACTATTGGAAACAAAACTATGAAGGAATTCATCGCGCGAATGCTGCAATTTTCAACATTCCGAATGCACCTCTTTCTTCCGGGAAGAAAGGGCGTTTACTGGCTGAGTGTAAATTTCTAAGGGCATGGTTCTATTACAATTTGAACCAGGTTTTTAAAGGGGTTCCTTTGTATCTTGAGCCTGTAACATTGAGTGACTTAAACAAGGGCAGAGAATCAGAATCCAAAATTTGGGAAACGATTATTACCGATCTCTCTGACTGTATAAATGAGCCTAATTTACCCAATATGTATGAAAAAGGTGACGCCAATATGGGCCGTGCAACAAAGGCTGCAGCTTATGCCCTGCGAGGAAAAGTTTACATGTACACCAAACAATTCGCAAAAGCCGAAGCTGACTTGCGTGCCGTTGGCACTTTAGGCCCACATCTTTATCAGGGCGATTACAAACTCCTTTTCAAAGTGGCAAATGAACAACATTCGGAAATGATTTTCTCGGTGCAGAACATCGCAGTTCCCGGCCTCGGATCGGTTACTCAATTCTATTGTGGTTCGCGGGTTTCATTTGGAAACTGTTGGAATAATTACCTTCCAAGTCCTGATTTTGTTGAATCATTTGAGGAGAAAAACGGTTCTCCATTCAATTGGGACGATTACCTTCCTGGCTACAATTCTATGACACCGGCACAACGCACTGTCTTTTTCCTTCGCAACGGATTGACTGCTAATGAAATATCAACCTTTACAAAAAACGGTGCTGATATGACCAAATATTTATCCACCGGTAATGAGGAACGGATAAAAAAAGCATACGAAGATCGCGATCCCCGATTAATGTCGCTGGTTATTACACCATATTCAACTTATCTGGGTGCCATTGGAACCGATCCATATACATACACGTTACGCTGGCCCTATCGTGGAAGCGATACTGCAGCTCCGTTCGATTTACGTACCGATAGTAACACGTTGTTTTATTATTTGTGGAGAAAATGGGTTTATGAAGGCGCTTCGGAAACGCCAGCCCGCGACTACTGCCCAATCGACCAGCCTCTTATCCGGTATGCCGATGTCGTTCTTCTGCTGGCCGAAGCCATCAATGAGCAAGGATTTAAAGATGAAGCTGTCACATTGGTTAATAGTGTCCGAACCCGGGCTGGAGCAGTTGCCTTGCAAACGGCAGACCCTTCAAAAGCCACTTACGTTAATAACCAGGCTGATATGCGCGAACGCATTCGCAATGAACGCCGTTGGGAGCTTTGTCTGGAAGGCATCAACCTGTTTGACGAAATGCGTTGGGGTACCTGGAAGGATAAAAAATTCTATACCGGGAATGGTGTTAAACAGATTTGGGGTAGCTTAGTTGGTCCTTATGCCTGGAGAGGCGATTTCCTTTACAACTGGGCATTGCCTCAAACCGAGGTGGAAATGAACAAGAATCTGATTCAGAATAGCGGATGGGTTAACTAGCTGGATGAGATAACCAATATTAAGGAAAGGCTGATTCGTGCAACGATGAAATCAGCCTTTCTATTAAAAACAAAACAGGATAAAATGAAAATACCCAACTCTGCTTTATCCTTTGCCATTGGCTGGAGCCAATGAATATAAAAAGTAATACTATTTATTTTCAGTAATTTAATAACCGAAGAAATGAAAGGTTTTTTTCTGTTACAGGCCATTTTTTTGCTCTGTTTTTATCAGTCCAAGCCCCAGGAAAGGTTGAAAACCACCGGGCAAATGCCCATTTTGGCTTGGTACGGCATACCCGAAAGCCAAACATCGGTCGAGCGGTACAACGAAATGCACGATGCCGGGATAACCCACTCGCTAAGCTTCTTCTCCAACGCCGATGAGGCCGCCAGAGCGCTTGATGCTGCCGAAAAAGCTAACGTGAAAATTTTGCTTTCGTGCCCCGAATTAAAAAGTGATCCCGAAAAAACGGTCTGTCGTTTTATGAAATATCCGGCATTGGCCGGTTACCATTTGGTGGATGAACCGTCGATTCATCAGTTTTCAGAGTTGGGGCAATGGGCAAAAAAAATACAATCGGTTGATGACAAGCACTTTTGCTATGTAAACATGTTGCCGAATTTTGCCAGTTCCGACCAATTGGGCACCAGCGATTACAAGGATTATGTACAATCGTACCTCCAACAAATACCGGTGCAGTTTGTTTCATTCGATTGTTACCCGGTACTGAAAACAGGAATTTTAAAAAACTGGTTCGATAACCTGGAACTAATTTCCCGAGAATCGAACAATGCAAAGTTGCCGTTCTGGGCTTTTGCCCTGACCACCAATTACGATAACGATCATGTTACGCCTCAAACTCTTGCGGCCATGCGGTTACAGGTTTACTCCAACCTGGCCTACGGGGCTCAGGGAATCGAGTTTTTTACCTACTGGTCGGCAACTTCAACCGATAGCCCATCTGGCGAAGACCAACGTGGCGCACCCATTGGGGCTACAGGCAAGCGTAGTGTGGTTTACGACCGGGTACAGCAAATGAGCCGGGAAATCCAAAACCTTTCGGGTGTATTTCTGGGGGCGAAAGTGGTGAGTGTACGGCATACCGGACTGGGCAAGATCCCGGTTGGGACGATCAGGCTAACGCGTTTGCCCGACCCGATAAAAGTTTTGGATACAAACCATGCCCCAGCATTGGTTTCTGTATTAGAGAAAGGCGGGCATTCTTTCCTTGTGATTGTCAATACCGATCAACTCAATCCCATGAACCTGACTGTTTATGGTGACGACACCGTGAAAAAGGTATTAAAAAATGGCAGTCTTGTTCCGGCCAGTGCTTATGAAAGCAACATGGAGGTCGATCCGGGCGATGTGGCCATTTATATGTTCCCGAACGGGAAGAAATAAAAAATGGAAAAAATTCTATCACTAAAAAATGAAAAAGTTGGCTGTTGTTATTTTAATTGTGTTTTACCCTTTTATTACCATACTTGCTCAGAATTTAAAAAACGATCTGTTTTCTCTTTCAAAAATAGAAGAAGGTGTTAAATCTAAACGCATTGGAAGTTATGATAAGTCTGGAGGAAATAAGGATTACCTGAGCCAGATAAAGGATGGGGAGAAGGTAACTATTATGCAAGTTGATGGTGCAGGAATTATTAATCATATCTGGATTACTATTGCTCCACTAGCCGAAGTGCTAAATCGTAATGATGTAATTATAAGAATGTATTGGGATGGAAATGAATTTCCATCGGTTGAATCACCAATTGGTCCTTTTTTTGGAAATGGTTGGGATGAAAGCTATAATTTTGAGAGTGCTCCACTAACTGTTTCTCCAACTGGAGGAAAATCGTATGTCAGTTATTTTCCAATGCCTTTTTCCAAAGGGGCGAAAATTGAAGTTGAAAATCAGTCCGGAATTGAAATTCAATTATTCTTTTTTAACATTGACTATTGGGAAATGAAGAGGCTTCCCAATAGTTATGGACGTTTCCATGCTTGGTACAATCACGAAGCTACAAAAGTTCTTAGAGATAAGGAAAATAAAGAGGAGAAAAATTTAGATGGAGAGGAAAATTATCTTTTTGCCGATATTAAGGGAAAGGGACATTTTGTTGGTGTAAATTATTATATAAACCACCCTGAAAATGAATGGTATGGTGAAGGAGATGAAATGATTTTTATTGATGGTGAATCAAAGCCATCGATTATAGGAACCGGAACTGAAGATTTCTTTAACACTTCATGGTGTCCCAAAGAAATCTTTCAGCATCCATATTTTGGTTTTGCAAGGGTAAATAAGGGTTCTGGTTGGTTAGGCCGTACACATGCATATAGATTTTTTATCACTGATCCTGTTTATTTTGATAAATCGTGCAAATTCACTATTGAACACGGCCATAATAATAATATTCCGCTTGATCTTGCTTCTGTTGCCTATTGGTATCAACAGAAAGCATCTGCTTTACCCAAATCTTTTAGTAAAGAAGAACGTAAACCCTTGCCAAATTTGGAAGTAGAAATTAAATAATAACATCTATGATTAAAAATGAAAAGCACTAACCCTTCTCGCAGGAATTTTATTAAAAAGCTGGCAGCTTCAACTGCTACTTTTGCTGTTGGGACAAATCTACTGACTGCGCAGGGAAATACCCTAGACCTGATTGGGGAGACTGATTCCCTCTCAGCCAATCTCAACCCTTTGAGCCAGGTTTCCTGGGACACGTTGCGCGGCCACTTTTGCATGGGTTTTGTTCTTGACCCGCCCGCTGACAACACCTGGGAAATAACCAGGCGAGACCGTCCCAATAGGGCTGACGGTGAGTTCAGAAATGGCGCTTATCTGCTTAAAATCACTGAAAAGGAAATTGGCAGGGAAGCAACCCTTATTGACTACGAGCTTACAAGTACGGATGGCAGTACCTTTCAAATCCATGAATGCCGAATCGAATGCAAGAATAGCTATTCGGGCGTTTACAAGATTTTCACCCCTGGCACGATGTGTCAGCAGAACTACCATGTAGATTTGCCTTTTTTTATCAATGATTCCACAAATGCAGAACTCAATCAACCTGTTATCTGGATGCAGCAAACTGACGGGCGTAATACGTTATTGCTTGGAATGCTCAACCAGGTTGCCATAACCGAGATCAAAGGTTCCACTTATGATACAGCGAATGGAGGTGAAGCCCCGGGGATAGCCAACAGCTACGTGCGAGTTACATTAAACAGGATACTCCATAATAACCCGTCAGTTAAGATATACAAAGATACCCTTTATGTCAATGCCGATCCTGATATTACCTGGTTCGAGGCGCTTACAGCTTATGGTGCTGCCGTTGATACAGCGCGTAATTTCCAGCCACATCCAGTAAGCAAATGGGCATTAAACCCTATGTGGCATTCGTGGTATGCCCATGCTGACAGAATTAACGAGAAGCAGATCCGTGAAGATTTTCGCCGTGCACACGACCTTGGCGCAACCACTATTGAGATTGATGCAGGCTGGAATATTCCTTCTGAAACAAGTTACTCTTTAGATGGTGATGGCGATTATGAATTCGACAAAAGTCGTTTCCCAGATGCTAAAGGTATGATAAAAGCTATGCATTCAATCGGCCAGCGTGTTATACTTCATGTTTCTCCGCTCGTGATGGGTAAGAACTGTAAGGCTTGGGTAAAGATGAATGACTGCAGGACGATTGTCGGTGGAAAACCATGTACATACCTTGATCCTCGGCTTAAGAAGGTACACGACTACTTGCTTACTTCCTGGGAAAATATGTTTACACAATATGATATCGACGGGCTATGGTACGATTTTCTCGAAATTCCAGACCGACCTGATAAACCAGCACCGGGATTTGATATTGTTTCGCCGGATATACATGTTGCTTACACTAAATTGTTGGTTGAACTTTACAATAAAGCCATCTCCCTAAATTCTAACGCATTGATAATCCTGCGCCGGGGTTTTGCCAATTTGAATGCCAAAGTTTTTTGCACTCACGTATGGCCTTCTGATACCCCCCAAGATTACAATATGAACCGTCGCGATATTGTTTATATGAAGACTTTTGGCCCTGGGGTGTTGACCCATGCCTGCTGTACCAGTTGGTCGATTAGCGAAAGGGACGTCAACGTGGCGCGACAAATGGCCAGTATCGTGCTGGCAGGGGTACCTGCATTTTCGGTCAAGCTGGACGAATCGCCCGAGACACATAATGCAATCATAAAAGCCTGGCTATCCTTTTATGAATTAAACAAAGAGGATTTTGTATACGGACAAATGATACCCCTGTTACCAACGCCACCATCTGCTGCTTTACGCATCGAAGGCGACAAACAAGCCTTTTTCGGCTTTTTCGAAGCTATCCCTGGCCTTATTGAAGCAACAAAGCTGGTGGACAAAATTGTCCTGATTAATGCATTTAATAAGCGTACGGTAACGAGGCTGGAAGGATTAAAAGGTACCTGGCAATTACAGGTTTACGATCATTATTGGCACCCGACAGAGACCACTACATTGAGAGCTGACACAAAAAACGGCATGAATATCAATATTACCAGTTATTACGAATGCCATTCGATAATACTAACAAAAAGAAATTCGGGAAGTGGAAACTACAAGAGCAAAAATTCAAATCGGGTATGAAGAAACTAATAATACTCATATTCATTTGTGCAGGCATTTTTTATACCAGATTGACCATCTCAAACAGGATGGGTTTACAGATGAACTGTACAATCTGCGCGAAAACATATTTGCCGACGTTCATACCTGTTCAAATTTGCACTTAGGGGCAAAGGAACAAAATTCCAAAAGGCGACAAGATTTCGAAGCACTAGCCTACTGTCCATATAAAATAGACATGAGGCATTTTAGCAAAATGTTAATAGACGCTAGTGAAATAAGATTAATAAATATGTGATCTTATGTTTATAATAAAGTTAACTGTTATAGAATTTCGGTTGGTGGATGAAATTTATCAATGAGCTTTTTATAGAACTCAAATATTAACAGTTTTTTTGCCATGGAAACACATTATTCAGAAATTGTCCAGGATATGGAGAATGAATTATCCCGGACGAAAGAAGTTTCGGAAAACGTACCGGAACAAATGGAGTATGCTATCGGACTGTGTAAGGTCGCACTGGATCGGATGCGAAAGCTGGTGATCCAAGAAGGATTTCCAGACGTCAAATCGGAAATTCATTTTTTCAAAAAGATCAAACCCTCAGCCTACAGTAAACTGTTGTATTATCAGGCCGTTTTCGACATTGAAAGTAAACGTAAGAAAGCTGACATTCCGGTTATTCGAAGATATCTACAGCAAAGGTTATCCAAAATCAACGAATATATGGAAGAACATCAGTTGAAGGTTCAATATTACAGAAGTGGCTTTAATCACTTGGATGAGAAATATTATCTTCGTAATAATGACGAAATTCCCCTCAAACTTCGGAATGACCACCAGTTAATGGATGAAGACTTCTTTACCTGGCATGATCATACATTCTCCACGATTATGGCCTATGAGATGCTGACTGATTACATCATTGCGGAATTGAAAAAACTGGATAATCTTGAAAAAGGCATTGTCGAGTTTCCAGAATCAACATTATTTTGGACCGGAAAGAAAATTGAATTAGTCGAAATACTTTATGCCGTTTACTTTTCCGGTGCCATCAATAATGGAAAAGTGACAATCAAGGAACTGACAGAAGTCGTTGGAAGATTATTCAATATTAATTTATCCAAAGATATTTACCGGTATTTTGCAGAGATACAGCAACGTAAAAAAGAAGAAAATCAGACCAAGTTCCTTGACTTTTTAAGGGCTATCCTAATAAAAAAACTGGGAGATAAGAATGAATAATTCAGAAAATAAGATTTCGTAATCAAAATGAACCATTGATCTATGTTTGCTATATTTGTGCAGATAATGGAACGATACTTTGGAACAGGATAGGGATTCTGTTCGTTTGAAATATAAAAGCGTTAGCTTTTATTCTTGCTCCTTAAAAACGCCAAATTTAAAGCATAACAAGAATAATAAGACAACGCTCGCGCTCTGGCGTGGGCTATTCTTATTTGTTATGCGGGTGATTGGCGTCACCTAAGGGGCAGATAGGTTTTTGGCTCGCGCCTCTTTTTTAACAATCCACAAAACTTAGGTAAATATGTCAGACTTTTACACTGAAAAATTACGCCAATATGCTGATTTGGTGGTTCCATTTACAGGTTGTCCTTTCGGGGAGCCAATCAATGAATGCCCATTTATCGAATTTCACCAGATTGGAAATGAATCGAAACAAATTGAACAGGTGGATCTTCACACGGAGAAAGAACTCAATATATTAAGGTCTTCCCATAGAGAATGTATGCAGAAATACTTTAACGGGGAGTGGGAACCCAAAGTGCCAAGAAAAGCAATCATATAGAATTCGTTTTCATTTGTTTTACAACTGTTGCTTTCATATATCCTTGGCCTCCTTTCTATAAAAGCCGTTTTCTGATAAAAAACTTTTGTCAGCTGACTTTATCTTGATAACAAATGAATTTTGAATAGCAGATTTTTGGGGAAACTCAAAATGAACCATTCAAAATTAAAAGTTATGCCTTCAGAAATCATTACCACCGACGACCTTCGGGAATTCAAACTCGAATTATTCTCCGAACTAAAAAAAATGCTTGACGAGCGCCAAGGACAGCCAACGAAAAAGTGGTTAAAATCCTATGAAGTCCGCAAGATGCTGGGTATTTCTCCCGGAACGCTTCAGAATATGCGAATCAACGGAACCCTTCCGTTTACCAAGATGGGCGGAATACTGTTTTATGATTCCGTCGAAATCCAGAAAATCCTGGAAGCCAACAAGCAAAAGGATCGGTTTAGTTTCACCTCCAAACGATGAATTACATCCGGCATTTGAACGGATTTTTTGAACGTTTGGCAGAGGATCAGCGCCTTTCTTCTTATCACATCAGCCTGTATATTGCCCTTTTTCAGCATTGGAATGCCAATCGGTTCAGCGACCAGTTTACCATTTCCCGAACGGAAGTGATGCAACTGGCCCGGATCGGGTCTGCCAATACATACGCCCGTTGCATGAAAGAACTGGCAGACTGGGGCTATATCATTTACCTACCCTCTTCCAATTTGCATTCCGGGAGCAAAGTTGCCTGTCTCAGATTTGATATAGGAAGTGATACTGCTGGAAGTGCCGCTGGTGATACCGGTATCAAAAGTGATACAACAACTGATACTTCAGGAAATACAGCCAGTGATACTGGTATTAAAAATGATACAGCATGTGATATCACAACAAATACAACAATCGATACCGGTACTTCGGGCAATCTTAAAACTGATACTGGAGCCAATACAGCAAGGAATACTGGTATCAAAACCGATACTGCAGGTAATACAGGAAATGATACACCAACCAATACCGGTATCACAGCCAATACTGAAAATGATACCGGAAGAAGTACCGCAACCGGTAAAAATGATTCTGCCGGTATTAAATCTGATACCGGAACTGATACAGCAAGTGATACACTTTTTATAAACAATATAAACAAGAATAAACAGGAAGAAAAGTCAGTCAGAAGAAATCAAAAAGAAGATTTAGCAGAAAATGAAAAAAACGAAAAACAGGCAGGCAAGACAAATCCTGAAAATTCGAATTCTGAAAAATTTCAGATTCCGAATTTGCCGGTTGTCGAGCAATTTTTTGAGCAGAACCGATTCTCCGGTCATGAAGCCCGGAATTTTTACGCCCACTACCAGTCGACAGGCTGGAAGACCGGGGATATGAAAAAAATACTTTCCTGGCAGGCCGTTGCCCGGAAATGGATGAACAATACCCATGAAAATACAAACAATGAACGAGAATTCAATAAAGTCGGGACCGGCAACCTCAGTGTCACGGTCAACAAAAATTACAATGAACCCTTATGAGCAAATTGCTGATTTTAAGGGTGGAATATTCAATTTCAGTTTTCCAACCAGCGTGCAGTGGATGGAAGAACGGGGCAAAATCCTGTTTGGGAACCATTTCGCAATTGATCCAAATGATCTGGAATTGATATTCAAACTGCTGGTTTACGCAATTGGAGACAAGGAAAACGCTGAAAAGCATGGCATCAGCCTTTGGAAGGGACTGCTTATTGCAGGGCCAATCGGTTGCGGGAAAAGTTCGCTGGCCAGGCTGATCAGCTACTTCTTCCCCCGGGAAACCCAATACCAAATCAAGCCAACACGCGAAATCAGCTTTGAATTTGAGAAAGACGGGTTTTCGGTGATCAACCAGTACAGCAAAGGATCATTCTTCAGGTTAGGAAATTATCTCATTCCCAAAGCCTGGTGCTTTGACGACTTGGGACTGGAGCAGACCCCGAAATACTACGGGAACGATTGCAATGTGATGGCTGAAATCCTCCTTGCCCGTTATGACCTTTTTGTTTCCAAACGGATGATGACCCACATTACCACCAACCTTTCAGCCTCAGAACTGGAATCCATTTACGGAAACCGCATCCGCTCCCGGATGCGCGAGATGTTCAATTTGGTAGCTTTTGACCGGGAATCCAAAGACAAAAGGGTTTAGGATAGCGTCAATTAAAAGCAAATCTTAAATCAGGTTTTAATCGATATTTGGTTGGAAGGTACTGCGGCCTGTTCGCGCTTTGGCTCCGCCGGGCGCGAACAAGCCTCGATTCAATTATGGAAGACTGGCCTTGTCCGGTCCAAAGAGCAATCCCGGCCATTTCATGACAGATTGCCTTTTCCCTTACAAGGCCACACTTCCTGGTTTTGCAGGTTTTAAAAATTCAAACATCATGACATTTTTTATCAGGCGTTTCCCTTGTTCCCCGGCACATTCGCCTTATTCGCTCACTACGCTTCCGTATTCCGCTCGTTGCCTCGCGGGGAACCGTTCGCTCCGAAACGCTCGTTTGGCAAACAAGCCGGTTGAACCCCACGGAAATAGTAGCCCTTCTATTCCATTGCGCTGACCAGCCATCCAGAACTTTATTTCGCCCTCCCGTTTTTTACCGCCCACCTTCTCACACATAAAATGGATGCTGGCTCCATTCCGGTCCAGACCGTCAGCTTCATTCCATCTCCGGTCCACACTTTCCTTTTGCCTGCCCTTTAATACCAGCCTTTTTTTAAGTTAATCTATCCGTCAAAATCAAAAAGCAAGCCTAAATTAGCCGTTCTCCCCGCTGATCTTTGCACCGGAACATCTGCAAGGCCGGGGTCAAGTGTCCTTTTTTTATTCCTGGGACTTTACCTGTAAAAGATTGGCAAAAAAACGGACAGCCTTGCATCTGCGCCCCGACCGGCTTTTGTCCGGCTTTCTTTTTCTTTTTTTGACCGTTTTTTCTCTTTCTTTTCGAAAATTTATTTGGCTTTCAAATTGATTCAATCCATAACAATTCAAATTACTTCTAATCCAAAAGCAGACTTAATTCAAGTCAAACCAATCCAAATTTTATTTAAACGAGTTGATTGTCAATTGATTTATAAACAATAAAAAACACCCCACCTGACATTATCTATACAAAGGTTCTGATTCCAAAGACAGAGATTTGCAGCGATGATTTTGACAATGGATTTCCAAAACCCTAATCAAAACATCCGTAGTATCAACTCTTAAAATGACACACCATGTTTGGAATCAATCAAATCAGTTGGGGACAGTTCATAGGCTTTATCCTTTTTATCCTGCTTTTGTGGTACCTGTCCGTTTTACTGCTGGCTTTTGTCCGGCAAAAAGGCAAACGAAAAGTGCTTTTTGAAGACGATCAATTCATACCGGTGGAAGCTGAGGGGTTTAACCCGATATCCGTTTCATCTAAAGACCTGCCTACGGAATTAATCCCCATTCGACTTTCAGAAGACATTGCCCTGCCAGCTTCGCTTTATGAAGAAACTGGGATAGATGACGGTTATTCAATCGATGCTTTTTCCAAACCCGATCATCCGGAACTGCCAAAAATCCTGGAGAAAGTCCAGATCCAATCATAAATCAATCTCAATTATTCATTTTTAAAAACTCAAAGTCCCATGAAAACAAAAGTTCAGTGTTTTTTCAAAAGGACGCAAGCCTTTGTTGCACTCCTTATCCTCAGTATTTACCAGGTAGCCGCTCAATCTGCCGCCGGGATTGACCAGGCTACTGCTGAAGTCAGTTCGTATGTTGATCCGGTCTCCAACCTGATCATTGCTATCGGAGCCGTTGTTGGGTTGATCGGCGGTGTCCGCGTTTACATTAAATGGCAAAGCGGAGACCAGGACACCCAGAAGTCCATCATGGGCTGGTTTGGGGCCTGCCTGTTTTTGATTTTGGTTGGCGTGGTGATCAAAGCATTCTTCGTGTAATGCAAAGCTATCCAATCAAGAAAGTGGATACCCGGTTGTACATCAAAGGGCTTTCCGGCCCTTTGGTATTCCGGGCACTGTACGGCATCATTGCTACCTTCTTCCTGTTCTCAGCAATTTACATTCTGGCCGGTGTTTTTCCTGCCGTTTTGATCGGAGTCCCGGCCTTTTTCGGCTACCTGTATCGCTTAAATACCATTCAAAAGAAGTATGGACCTGAAGGTTGGGGCAAGAAACAGACCGCCCGAAAATTACCGCATTTTATTAGCTGTAAACGACGAATTCCCCAAACTTTTTCCAAATAAAGATCAACATGAAGATCAAAAATCTCGAAACAGTGCTACCCATTCTGGGATTTAACAGCGATGTGCAGGTTTCCAATAACTTGGACCTGACCATCGGTTTTAAGCTTCATTTGCCGGAAGTTTTATCCAACAGCACGGAACAAATCTATATGCTGCACGATACTTTTCAGCGAATGATCAATTTGTTGCCAGCCGGAAGTTTTATCCACAAGCAGGATTTCTTTTTGGTCAACGAATTCCATTCAAAAGAATCGGAATTGCAATCAGTGCCGACCAAAGCAAAACCCAGCCTGAATCAGTCCTATCTGGAGCATTTTGATGGAAGATATTACCTGAAACACGACTGCTGTTTTTACATCAGTTTGTTGAATAAAGGCCTACTGAAAAGTTACCTCGAATCCGCTTTGATCTTTTCACGGAAAGAGCGCAATCTGGAGAAGTTGCAGTACGACAAGATCAACGAACTGAAAGGGAATGTGATGGCGATCTTTCAGCAAAACGGAATCCTCTGTAAACCCATCACTAAGGAAGAAGCCATTGGCGACGAGCATTCCCTGGGGATGATTGAACGCTTTTTAAGCCTGAACTTTACCGAAAACCACCCCGCATTGGGCGGAATTGATTTTCGGGACCGGCTCAAAGTGATGGACCAGTTTGTGGAAATCCTGTCATTAAGCGACTATTCCCACATTCCGGCAGAACTTCGTCCGGTGTCGGAGCATCCCCAGACCGGACTTCCTGTTTCGCTGGTTTATCCGTTAAGCTACCATTTGCCGTTTTCACACGTCACCAACCAGTTTATCTACATTCCCGATCAACAGGAAATTAAATCCTACCTGGAAGGAAGCTATAAGAAGATCTTCAGCTTATCGAAGTTTTCGTCAGAAAACAAGGTCAACGCCGGGCTGATCGAATCCTTCCTGGACCAGGTGCAGACATCGGGCGAAAAGATTGTAAAAACACACTTTAACGTGATGCTTTTCGATTCTTCCCTGAAGGATTTAAAGCAGCACAAGAGTGAAACCAGTTCTGCTTTTGCCCTGATGAACTGTTTCCCGTACCAGCATACCCACGATCTGCCGATGCTGTTTTTCTCCTGCGTTCCATTCTCAACGCAGCTTCCGGAAACCGAACTATTCATTACCCAGGTTCCGCAGGCTTGTTGCCTGACCAACTTCGAAGGAGAACTAAAAAACAGCGAATCGGATTTCATTATCAGGCTTTCCGACCGGTTGGAAGGCTGTCCGGTGAAAATCGACATCTCGGATGAACCGATGCACAAACATTTGATCCATAACCGGAACAAAATCATTATCGGCGGATCAGGCTCGGGGAAATCCTTTTTCACCAATCATTTGCTCCGGCAATACGCTGAAAGCGAAAACTGCCACATTGTTTTGCTCGATGTTGGCCGAAGCTACGAACTGCTGACCCATTACCTGGATGAACGGTTAAAAGATCAGGGTGGAGCGATGATGGTTGAGTTTACCACAGACAATCCGATTTCGTTCAATCCTTTTATCCTGGAAGGAGAACTGGATATCGAACGCAAGCAAACCATCCTGTCGGTGATCTATACCATTTACAAGGAAAACCTTTCGGAGATGGAGAAAGATGTGATTGCCCATTCAGTGACAGCGTTTTTCGAGTCCGACCAAACAGATGAATTTGGCTTCCTGTTGGAACGATCATTTAACGGATACTACAAATTCTGCCAGAGCTACATTCCAAATCTGGTCAAAGAGCAATCTATCCAGTTTAACGCCAACGAGTTTTTCTTCATCCTAGGCAAATACTACCGGGGTGGGGAATATGACTATTTGCTGAACAAGCAGATGGATACCGATGAGTTTTTCCATTGCCCTTTTATTGTTTTTGAACTAGACAATATTAAGGAGCATGCAGTAATTTTCCCAGTCGCCACCCTGATTATCATCGACATTTTCATGCAGAAGATGAGACGCTTAAAGGGTGTTCGGAAAGTCATCTGTATCGAGGAAGCGTGGAAGGCCATTGCTACTCCCCAGATGGCCAGCTATATCAAATATTTTTATAAGACGATCCGAAAATTCTTTGGCGAGGCAATGGTGGTTACCCAGGAAGTTGACGACGTGATTTCATCGCCGGTGATCCGCGATGCGATTATCAACAACGCCGATACACGGATTTTGCTTGACATGAGCAAATTCCGGAACAAGTTCCAAAGCATCAGCGATACCCTTGGACTTTCTGAGTTTCAGAAAGAGCAAATCCTTTCGATCAACAAAAACCTTCCGGCAGACCGGAAACTCAAAGAAGTGTTTATCGGGCTTGGAAGCTACTCGCAGGTTTATGCGCTGGAAGTCAGCAAACCGGAATACTACTGCTATACCTCCGAACAAAGCGAAAAGGAACTGATCCTGAAAAAGCTCCATGAAGAGCAGGATCAATCCTTTGTCGAAATCCTACAATCCATGTAAAACGATAACAATTACAGCCATGAAAACAATTACAACAATTAGAACAAAGACAACAAAAGCAACGCTTTTAATCACTCTGGTCCTCGTTTTTTTCAGCATTCTGCCGACTAACACCACCTTCGCCCAGGCACCGGTAACCGATGTGGGTGCAGGTATCCAACGCGAAGCATTGTGGGATCAGGAGAAGGGAATTCTTTCGGAAATCAACTGGTACAACGTACTGATCAAAATCCTGAACGGCGACATCAAGGGATTGACCTCAGAACTGGTCGGGATCGATCAGAAGAAACTGGCCAGCCTCCAGAAAGTATCCTACCTGATCAAGGATTACAAGCGAATCAAGCAGACCAAGGAGATGCTGGATAAGATCATCTACATCTACACCACCAAATTGCCGCTATTGGTCCAGGACGAAAATTTCACTACCCGTCAGGCAGCGGTGATCGTTGAATCTTTTGACCTGGTGCTGGATGACAGCCGCCAACTGGTGACTACTATTCTGAACACCATTGTGGAAGACGATCTGTTTATGATGGATGACAAACAACGGTACGATACGATCAACGGCATATATACCGATGTGAAAAAGCACTACGGAACCATCTGTTATCTCTACAACAAACTGGCTTGGGCTTCCTATCAACGGAGCTTCAATACCGGGCAGATCGAGAAGTTCGCTTTTTACTACACGCTCTACGATTAGAGTTTTCCTATCAGCTCAAGCAGCAGCAATAGAAATCAGAGAAACATTACAAACAACAGAAACAAAAAACAAAGCCCATGAAAACACTACTTTTCATACTCCTCCTTCCTTTGGCAGCGCTGCTGCCGGGGAAGGAACTCCAGGCACAAATCTTTGACATCAAACCGTGGAGCGGAACTTATCCCGATATGCAGGGCACTTACCCGCTTTCCTTTATGGCATTCCGGGGCTGGTTAATCCCGGTACCCCACGTGTTTATCCGCACCTGGCCGACACACTATTATGTGGAGGTTGGCGCCTTACCCGTATCAGATACCGAAGAATACGCCGGAATGCTGAAAACCAACCTGCTGAAGATTATCGAAAAGCTGATTGAAAAATCGCAGATGCAGAAAAGGCAGGAGGAAACCCAGCAGATCAAAGACAACACGCAAATCCAGAAGGACATCGAACAAAGAATCTTCGATGCGGAGTCAGACCAGTTGCCTGATGTATACAGCATTGCTTCCGGTTTTATCCGATTGTATCTGAGTATCGAGAGCCTGGACAAACTGGATAACTGCAAATGGCTCAAACAAGCTTACCAAAAGGAAGCTGATGAGCTTTTGGCCCGGTTTATTTCGGTTAACCTGTTTTTAACCGACCATGGTAAAAAGCTGGAAGCATTTGCCGAGATCAAAGAAGAACTTGCGAAACAGTTGGGAGAAACCGACTACACTTACCGGAAAGTATTTCACCTCCAGGCATTCAATAACAACATTCCGCAATCCTACACTTTCCTGAAGGAATAACATTACACACACTGATTTTAACCATTTAAAACCATTGATTCATGCTTTTACAAGTAATGAGTACCCAAAGTTTTTTTCAATTTACTGATGTTTTGGTCCGGGGAGGTCTTGACAACGCCCAACTGCTGGTCAATATGGCCCGCGCCATTGGCGGCATTGCAGCTTTCCTGTACATTGCCAAACGCATCTACGAGCAACTGATTGCTGATAATCCGATTTCTCTGCTGCCTTTACTGAGGCCGTTCGCGTTGGTATTGGTCATTACGTTCTGGGCTCCGTTTGTTCAACTGCTGATGGTTCCAACCAAAGGACTGACCAAACTTTCTGAAGCGATTTATGCCGACAAGAAACACATTGTGGCCGCCAAATTGGAAGAAAAACAAGATGCAATCCTGGCAGTCGATTTACCCTCCTTTCAGGAGAATGAAGAAAAAGAAGCCTCACTGTGGGACAAAGGCGTTAACTTGCTATTGACCACCTACAACATTGTTTCCGGCAGGGCCTTACAGCACCAGATCAACTTCTATTTTATGGACTCGGTTAGGCAGCTCCTGGAATCCTTTTTCGAGGCGCTGGTTTACCTGATCGCTTTTTTACGAACCGTCTTTTGTGTGCTGCTGATCATTTTCGGGCCACTGGTGTTTGCCATCTCCATTTTCGATGGGTTCCAGGAAAACTACCTGCAATGGATCGCCCGGTTTGTCAACGTGAACCTGTATCTGCCCATCGCATTGATTGTCCTTTCACTGGTTCAGGAAGTACTGATCTATGTGCTGGATCAGGAGATTGCCGCAACAAAAGCTTCACTGATCTACCAGCCCTCACTTTACTATGTGTCCAACATGGTGGTGCCGGTTTGCGGAATTGTGGGATTGGTGATGGTTCCCAAAATCGCATCTTGGATTATCTCAGCATCAGGAACAGGAACCGGTGGTGGACGCTTGGTCAGAACGGTAGCAACGATGATGATCACCAAAGGAGCCATGAAGTAGCTGGTGAATATTTCAATATCCAAACTCAATAAATCATCAATCAAAAAAAATGAATAAAATATTTGATATACAACGCAAATTCCGGTTTACGGTCTATGTTCTTTTGACAGTCAGTTTGCTTCTGATCGGGTTCAGCACCTTTGTGTTTACCCGTTCCATCGGATTGGTCGAGCGGTCACGCCAGAAAATCTATGTGCTGGACAACGGCAAATCCCTTTTGCTGGCACTTCGTGCCGACATTACCGACAACCGTCAAGCGGAAGCCAAAGACCATGTGAAACGTTTTCACGAACTGTTTTTCACGATGGAGCCCGACAAACAGTACATCGAGAACAATGCCAAAGAAGCACTCTACCTGGCCGATGGCTCGGCCATGAAACAGTACCAGTCTTACAAGGAAAACAATGTTTACAATCAAGTCATTGCCTCCGACATCAGCATGACTTTGACCACGGATTCGGTGCAGATCGACTTTTCAGCCTATCCCTACCAGTTCCGGTTTTTCGGACGGCAGAAGATTGTCCGTAAATCCAACATTACCATCCGCAACCTTGAAACTTCAGGCAGGCTTCGGAACATCTCCCGGACTGATAATAACCCGCACGGGCTTATGATCGAGGACTGGCTGATTACCGACAACAAAGATTTGGAAACCTTGAAACGCAAGTTCTTTTAACTCTTGAAACAATGATCATGAATACAGAAAACAAAAACTCGAAAAGCCTCGTGACCCGGATCAGTGAAGCCATTCGCTTCCAGGAATGGGTTGACCGGATGGATCAGAAAGATAAGACGCTTGATCCCAAAAGAAGGAAGAAAAAGTGGGCACTCATACTTGGTTCATCCTTCCTGATCTACCTGCTTTCTTTTTTCGTTTTTCCCAAACCTGCAATTACCTACGAACCCATTCAACCGGTTAGTGAGGGAAACCCGGAGATAGAGAAAAACCTAAAACGAAAAAAATCCCTCTCCTTCGAAATGCCCGTTGACTCCTTTGAAAACGCATTAAAACAAGAAATACATGAAAGCATACCTGAAAAGAAATAAGCCGTTGTTATTCCTTCCCTTGGTTCTGATCCCCTTTATCGTTCTGATCTTTTACATTTTGGGTGGAGGAACAAAAAAGGAAAAGGAGGAAGAGCAGCAAAAACAGCAGCAGGCCGCCAAAGGTGCCAATTACACCCTGCCGGATGCCGATAAAAGTGTCGTGATTTACGACAAAATGGACAACTATTCCTCAAAAAAAGAAGTTACCACCAGCCACGATTATAACATTGCCGGAGAAGCTGATTCACTAGCAGCAGAAGATAACCCTGAAGAAGAAATACTGTCTGAAGTACGCCTGCTTTCAAGTAAACGAAACCTATACAAAAGTGATCCGGTCCCAGAAATGGAGCAGGAACCATCGGTTGACTTGTTGGCACATATCCGGCAAAAAGAACAAACAGTCCGGGAGGATTTGGAGAACAGCCAATCCAAATCCGGAAGTAATGAACCCGGTCCACAAACGGACGCAGTAAAAGAAATAACCACTAAAAAAACGGCACAGGAACTTCCGGTAACCGGTATTGAAGAACTGGATAAGGTATTCCGGCAAAACAGCAAGCTGGCCAAACAGAACGATTCTTTGAGTACCCGTTTAAAGGAATCGACGGCTAAGAACGAAAAGCTGGAAGCCGAAAAAAGCAAACGATCTACCCTAGAGAAAAGCGGCAAGTCAGGCTTTAAGCCCAAAGATACGGCAGTTCCGGTTATTGAAGCCGAAGTTTATGAGACGACCACCGTTTTAACCGGAAACAGGGTGAAGCTGCGACTTTTGGAAGAAGCCTGGCTCAATGGGGTAAAAATCCCGGCCAACACGTTCCTGTACGGAACATGTGAAGTTGCCAACGAACGGCTTCAGATCGAAGTGCAGCAAATACCGGTTGGAGAAAAGTTTGTCCCGGTAGCGATTACTGTTTGTGATCTGGACGGATTGCCCGGGCTGTATCTGCCGGATAATGCTTCGCGAAAAGTTGCCAAAGAAGTGGGCAGCAGCGCCAATACTTCTTCCATGTTCGGGGTAAGCAACAACCCTTTGACTTATATGGGAATACAGGCGGCAGACCGCACCGCTCAATCTTTACTGAAAATGATCCGAATCAAAAAAGTCACTGTCAAGAAAAATACCCTCGTTTATTTAATCAATAAAAGCAAATAACATGAAAACATTATTCGTCATCCTAATTTCATTAATAAGCATCATTTCATTCGCTCAAAATAGACTCATCGTGTCGGACACCAAAATCAGTCACTTGGTTTGCCCCGATAAAGTCAGCTATGTTCAGGCTGGGGATTATTCCATTGTTCAAGCCGAGATAGTTCCAGAACTTTCCAACCTTGTCCGGATTAAAGCTGCCCAGCCTTTTGAGAAACCTACTTCGCTGACTGTGGTTTGTGCTGATCATATCTATTCGTTTGAACTGACTTACGGCAATGATGCCCCGATTACTTACCCGATAGAAAGTTTTGAATCCCAACAGGCCATGACCTTTTCAGGAAAGATGATGCCCGATTACCTATTGAAAGACCTTTGCGATCAGGTTTTAGAGAAGCACCGACACCAGTTTCATAAAAGAAAGGCTAAAAAAGACGGGATTGAAGTTCGTCTGAATTCCATCAGCCTGAAAAACGATGCTTTGTTCTTCGAGCTTGAGATCACCAACAAAACCAACATGGCTTACGACGTGGAGAGCTTTAACTTCTGGATCACCGACAAGAAAAGAGCAAAAGCCACCAATGTTCAGGAGTACCAGGTTTTTCCACAGTACCAGCGCAACAAGGTTCAACGAATTTCTGGAGATGTTACTGTTCGCGAAGTGTTTGTGATGGCGAAAATGACTATTCCGGATCAGCGAATCCTGAAGATCGAATTGGGAGAAAAAGCATTGGGCAACACTGGTCGCAAACTCAGCTTTAACCTGAAAAACAAAGATATTCTCAAAGCCCGGAAACTCTGATTCCTCAACCAACATTCAACATTTTGTATTCTGACACTCTAATCATCCAATGATGGAACACGAATCACACGAATTGGTCAAACTGCATGAAGGGTTTCGGTTTTTTAGCTATGTACTGCTTTTTACCTCGCTTTACCTGACCCAACTGGATTATTTCATTCTGAAAGGAATGCAAATACCTGCTTTTCATTCGGTGATCGAAAAGATGCAGAACCTGAAATTCCTAGCCAGCCTGTATCCGTCGAAAGTGGTTTGTCTGGTCTTTCTGGCCATTACCTGTATCGGTACCAAGGCACACAAAGACCGGGAACTGCTCGTTTCAACCATCGTCGGGCAAACGATAGCCGGATTGATCCTTTACTGGGGAAGCCTGGTTGTTTTCAAATCCTTTCCGGCAGTTTACTTAGGTCTAACCTTTGCCGGTTTTGTTTTGCTGAATATCGGTTTTGACAACATCTCCAAACTGATCAATGTCAATTTGATGAAAGACCGGTTTAATGTCGAGAACGAAAGTTTTCCGCAGGAAGAAACCCTGAAGGCCAACGAATATTCTGTGAATCTGCCGACAGTTTACCTCTATAAAGGCAACGAACACCAAGGCTGGATCAATATTGTCAACCCTTTTCGGGCAACGATGGTTATCGGAACACCCGGCTCCGGCAAATCCTTTTCAGTGGTGCTGCCCTTTATCCGGCAGCACCTGAAAAAAGGTTTTTCGATGTGTGTCTATGATTTTAAGTACCCTGACCTTTCGTTGGTTACGTACAACCATTTTCTGAAAGCCAGGAAAAATGGAAAGCTTCCGGAATCGGCCCGGTTCTATGTCATCAATTTTGAAAACATTCAGAAATCATTCCGGTGCAATCCGCTGGCTCCCGAGTGGATGGAAAGCCCGATTGATGCTTTTGAATCTTCAAGGACAATCCTGTATAACCTGAACCGGGAATGGATACGCCAGCAGGGGGAGTTTTTCTCGGAAAGCGCCGTTTCTTTTTTCGCTGCCGTAATCTGGTTTTTGAAAAAGTACCAGGATGGAAAGTTCTGTACGTTGCCTCATGCCATTGAACTGTTGCAAATGGACTACGACGATTTGTTTGCGATTCTGGAGCAAGAAAAAGATGTGGCCAACATCATTAACCCGTTTATCAATGCGCACAAACGTGGTGCCAGGGAACAGTTGGAAGGCCAGTTGGGAAGTCTGAAGATTGCCATTTCGAAGATCATCAGTCCCGAGATATACTGGATTTGTTCAGGCAATGATTTTTCCCTGGACATCAATAACCCGAAGCAGCCCAAAATCCTTTGTCTGGCCAATGATCCGCTCCGGGTTGAGATGTACGGCGCAGTTCTGTCACTTTACATCACCCGGATGTTGAAGGTGATCAACAAAAAGGGACAGCAACCTTCATCGCTGATCTTTGACGAATTGCCAACGATTTACTTCCGTGGTCTGGATACTTTGATTGCAACAGCAAGAAGTAACCGGATCTCGACACTACTGGGCGTTCAGACCATTGATCAGTTGATCCGTGATTACGGAAAAGAGCAGGCCAATGCCATCACCAGCAACATCGGCAATGTGTTTTGTGGTCAGGCTGCCGGTGAAACAGCCAAGTTTATCCAGAACCGGATGGGAAAAATACTTCAGGAACGCCAATCGCTTAACATCAACCGGAATGTGCAATCGGCAACATTCTCCACTCAACTGGATTTTCTGGTGCCGGAAGGCAAGATTGCCACATTACCACAGGGTTATATGGTTGGCCAGATCGCTGACAACTATGGAGAGGCTATTGCTCAGAAGAACTTTAACTGTCTGGTGCATGTCGATGTGAAAGCGCAACAGTGGGAGGAAGGCCGTTACAAGCCAATCCCGGATTTTTATCGTTTCGACAATATTCCTGAAGTACTGGAAAGAAACCGGACCCGGATACAGAATGACATCCGCAGAATAGCGAACCAGAGACCGGCCCCGGATCAAAAGGAAAACCCCGGTTCAAACACACAACAGCACGAAAGTTCTAATAAAAACCCGAACAATACTCTGTCCAGGAATCTGAAACCGAACCAAAATCTTAACCAGAGACCAATTCAAGAAACAACTCACAATTCAAAATCAAAAAAGTAAACACGTCATGATTGAAAACACCACCTATTTTAAATGCAGACCATCCCAACTGATGAACCTTCAAACCTTCTTACTGACTATTCTTTCGATACCAATTTTGATCCTTTTGAAGATCATGCTGGAAGAACAACAGGTAAGTTCGATCTTACCTGAAAAGCTGGCCGTACATGTTGACCGGCTTCCAATCTACCTTTCAGTATATGTCCTGATCAATCTTTTCTGGCAAATCCTGAAGGTTTGGTGCATCAGTTATGAAATCGATCCTGAGAAACTTAAATACTCTTCAGGAATCATTCTCCGAAAACATGAATTTGTAGAAAACTATAGGATCAAGGATTTTTTAATAGAAACGCCCTTGATCTACCGGATATTCGGACTAGGAAACCTGACCATTTATACCTCCGATAAAACCACACCAATCCTGCATTTATATGCTATCCGAAAACCGGAAGAAAAGTATCAGATACTTCGAGGATTGGTGGAACTCAGCCGAAAAGAAAAGCATGTTTACGAGATCGATTAGCAGTGTAAACCTATTTTCCAGTAAGGCAAATCATAGATAACAGCCATTAGTATTAACAATTTAAATTTTAAAAGCTATGGAACAACAACAAAGTACACGAATGACAATGGACCAGATTCCATTTGACAAACTCGAAAAAGTAGGTATTAAAGGCGACCTGATCAAACAAATGGAACAAAAGGAAATGACCGATTTTCTGAACGGATTCCGCTCGGATAAACTCTACACCGTAAATGCCAGGATTGGAAATGAAGATTATAAAATCCCGGCTAAAATCCGATTACAAAGCAGGGAAGATGGATCAGTTGACATTAGGATCCATCCGATTCAACGGTTAAATGTTCCTGATGAATATATGGGTTATAAGTTCTCTAAGGAAGAAAAAGGAGCTTTGCTCAACGACAGAAACCTGGGCAAAGCAGTGGAACTGACAGGAAGGGATGGGAAAAAGGACAATTACTACCTGGCTATCGATTCCAAAACCAATGAGTTGATCCCGCTTCGGACAAAAATGATCCAGATACCGGAGAAGATCAAGGGAGTTACCCTTTCGTCTGAACAAAAAGAAAAATTGGCATCAGGTCAGAAAGTTACTGTTGACGGAATGATGGGAAAGAATGAAAAGAAGTTTTCTGCCACGCTCCAGGTCGATGCTGCCGGACGGAACATCAGCTTTTCGCAGTTCAAGCAGGAAAAATCCGAAGATTTAAAAACCGATGCCAAACAATCGGAAAAACAAGGGGCCAGGCAAAAGGTCCACTAAAGTAAATAACAGGTCTCGTTTTCAAAACCGGAAGGGGAAATTCTGAAAAGCAGGTTTCCCTTTCTTTTTGGCAAGAAATGAAAAATGAGAATGAAAGTTCAAAGAAAAAAGCGAAAAATCAGGGAGAAAATCTTATTCAAAGTGGGGAATGCAAGTTGTGTTTTTATGGCCATAAAAACCTTTTCAGCTTGTTCCGGCTGTGCCGGAAGACATTCCCCCGATAGTTGAATGATTCCCCACTTTGAACGTTAAATCAGGTGCAAATCACGAATGCGACCCAAGACTTCTGATAAGGACAAACGCAAAATAGTGGTCAGACTGTTGATGTCCAGCGAGGAAAAGTTGAGACTTGATTCTCTGGTCAAACAGGGAAAGTATGCCTGTATGAGTGATTACATGCGGAACAAGATATTTGACCAGTCGAAAAGAAAAGTGATTTCACTCGATGATCAGGCCAAGGAGCAACTCAAAAGCTTGGACTATGAGTTGAACAAAATCGGGGTTAACCTGAACCAGCTATCCAAACGGATGAATTCGTTTTCTGGATACAATGTTGGAGATAATGACCGGCAACTTTTAAAACAGGCTTTTGAAATGATGCGATACTGCCTGATCACCCTTCAGAAATTACTGCACTAATTTTCTTTCACTGAACTCAAAGCCTAAAATCGTGATCATCAAAATCCACCAGGCGTGCAGTACCAAGAATGCTATGTTTTACAACGAACGGAAGGTTGAAAGACATTACGCTTTCTTTTACCAAAGCAGAAACACACCTGAGATCAATCCGTTTCTGGGAGACAAGAATTCTCGATATGGAATTTTCAAGGAAATTGAGGATCGAAACACAAGGGTTCAAAAGCCAGGATTGCATATATCAGTAAATCCAACTATTGGAGATTTGGTTCGACTCGGGGATGCCGGTATCAGAACGGAGATTGATAACCTGATGAAACATTTGGGGTACGGGGACCAGCCTTACCTGGTTTATAAACATGCTGATTTGGAACGGGTGCATTTTCATATCGTGTCCACCCGTATTAATTGTGATACCGGTAGGAAGATCACTGACAGTTACGAAAAAGAAAAAACTCGGCGATTCATCAAAGACCTGGAACAGAAATACCAGCTTACCAAGGACGAGCCACAGGAAAAACTCAACTACCGATTTTCCGGTTCTAGTAAGAATCTAAAGCAAAACCTGGAAAGTTTATTTGGTCAACTTAATCGGATGGAGTTTATTACTTCCAAAGAAATGTCTGATGAGGCGCTGAAGCTTTTTAATGTGGCAATTAGGAAATCAGGACGAGGATACTCTGTTTTTGTAACAGATGAGAATGGAAATCAGGTCAGGCATCCTTTAAAAATGAAGGATTTTGAGATGAGACCGAAGTTTTACTTGGCTGAACAGCGGACATTAAGTCAAAATTTCGAAAAATATTCTCATTCTGATCTAACTGGGCAGAGTAACGGAATTTTAAAATCGTTGGTTTTGAAAGAATTGATCCGGCAGGTAAAAACTCAATTAGATGATGGATCATTAAGACGCAAAAGATATAAGCTGAAATCCCAGAGAAATAAGTTCAAACGAAAGATGTAAGATAAAATCACAGAAGGATGATATTCCCGCCTATAGATAATATTCAAAATCATGCCATATCCGAATTTGAATTATTCTGAAAGGAAAGTTTTTTATAGTATTGCTTGGATAATACAGATTTTAGCAATATTTTTCGAGTTATATTTAAGGGAAAGAAAAGACCCATTTTTTAAGTCTTTAAATTCTTCGGAATATCATGGCAGACAGTGTTTATATATCATCAAATTTGACCTTGGCTCAACTGGAGTTTATGAAACTTTTGGATGAGTATGAGATTGATATTTTCCTTTTGGAGGAAATAGAGGCAAAGCTTAATCAAGAATTCAGTAATATTAATGAAATATTGGAAAATCTCGTTCATAAGGGTCTTCTTTTAAGAATTGAAAGGGGAAAATTCTGCAAAGCTAACTTTCGAGATGAAAATGTCATTGGAACCTTTGTTGTTCAAAAAGGTGCTGTTGCTTATTGGTCTGCATTAAATTTACATGGTTTGACAGAGCAATTCCCTAATACTGTTTTTATCCAGACGCCACATAAGAAAAGCGAAAAATCAATTTTTGGAGTAAATTATAAGTTTGTAAGGATTTCAGAAACAAAACGAAAAGGCATAATAAGGGAAGGTTACGGAAATCACAGCTACTATTTGACTGATTTGGAGAAGACGATTGTCGATTGTTTTGATTTGCCCCAATATTCTGGGGGATATGCAGAGTTGATTCGTGCGTTCTCTATCGCACAACTTTCTGCCCCAAAGATGATAGATTATTGTAAGGCCATAACTAATGTCGCAGCAACTAAGAGAATGGGATTCCTTGCAGAATTGTTTGATAAGAAAGGTTTAAAGTCATTCATTCGTTTTGCAAAAGAACAGACAAAGGATGCCTATAATCCACTTGATCCTAAGGGTTCAGATTCTGGCACTTTTAATGCTGAGTGGAAGCTGAAGTTAAATATATCCAAGGAAGAACTGTTTGATATTGTTAATAAACAGTATTAGAGGTTATTATGATTTTAAAGCGAGAAATAGAAAAAATTGCAGAACAGAAGAAAGTCGCCAAGGCAACCATCGATAAGGATTGGGTGCTGGGTCATTTTATCGATGCAATTTTCTCGATTCCAGAGTGCAAACGTGATTTGATATTTAAGGGTGGAACCTGTCTTAAAAAGTGTTGGTTCAATGATTACCGTTTTTCTGAAGATTTGGATTTTACCGCGGTGAATTACGATTTTGTCCTAGACAAGAAACTTCTGAATCGAATTATTGCATTAGTGAATGAAAGAACAGAAATTCCTCTGCACATCCATAAATTAGAACAACTGAGGTTTAATGACAAACCTACGGGATTTGCAGTCATCGTAAAATTCTGGGGTGCTGATCATCCCCGGAATCAGGCACCTCCACCACCTCAACGTTGGCTGACCTCTATAAAAATCGAGATTATTTTATACGAACAAATGGTTTTCCCTCCTGAAATACAACCAGTAAATCATGAATACAGTGACCATCTTTCGGAGTTAACAGCATCTGGTATCCCTTGTTATTCTATCCAGGAAGTACTGTCCGAAAAACTAAGGGCATTAATTCAGCGCTCCTATACAGCTCCACGCGATTTTTACGATATTTGGTATTTGTCACAAAATGTTCCAAATCTCAATTGGATGGCAATTAAGGAGGCTTTTCACAAAAAGATAAAATTTAAGAATATTGAATTCACTGGTATTGATCAAATGATCAACCCCGAAAACGATAAACAATTATTGGCTGCCTGGGACAACAGCTTAGCTCATCAGATTCCCGGAGATAATTTTCCAGAGTATGGAACAGTGAGAGATGAGATAAAACGACTGGTAATGGAGTATTTGATAAATTAGAGTCAAATAATAAAGCACATACTATTACGATTCACAACAAACTAGTAATTTACATTGATTAGAAAAACAAAATATGCTAACACAAACACTTAAAAATAAAGTTGCTGCGCTTTGGGATAAGTTCTGGAGTGGAGGAATTTCAAACCCTCTAAATGCTATAGAGCAAATCACTTATCTGCTTTTCATGAAGCAATTAGATGAGCTTGATAAACGAAAAGAAAATGAAGCTGCAATTCGTGGAGAAAAATATGATTCAATTTTTATTGGTCATTTTCAAATTTCTGCAAGCAATGTTGATGAACCTTCAATAAAAGTTGATAAAAAAACAATGCGTTGGAGTTATTTTTCGAAAGTCCCAGAGAATGAATTATTAAACCATATTCAACAAAAGGTTTTCCCTTTTATAAAACAACTTAATGGTTCCAACTCCTTTTTTACCAAACACATGGCAAATGCTATGTTTTTGATTCCAAGTGACAGAATGTTAAAGGAATCCATTAAGACCATCAATGAGATCTACGAAGAATTAGAGAAAGAAAATCGTTTTATCGATGCCCAGGGTGATTTTTATGAATACTTGTTGGATTCTTTGAGACAAGCTGGAAAAAATGGACAATTCCGAACACCTCCGCACATAATTGAACTGATTGTAGAACTGGTTCAACCAAAATTGGGTGATAAAATTGCGGATCCGGCAAGTGGAACATCGGGCTTTTTGTTGGCCGCCTATAAATATATTCTAACTCAACAAACCAGCAACCAGTATAAACAAGAAGATGACAATGGTTTTGAAAGGGGAACTTTAGCAGATAAATTGACCAGTGAAAAGGACAGAAAACAATTAAATGAAGAAACTTTTTTTGGCTTCGACATTGATCCAACAATGATCCGAATTGGTTTAATGAACTTGATGATGCATGGAATTACTCATCCGAACATTGACTACAACGATACCTTGAGTAAAAACTACAACGAAGATGACATTTACGATGTGGTAATGGCCAATCCTCCTTTTACCGGGAGTATTGACAAAGAAGAATTAAATCCGTCATTCCCAGTAAAAACAAATAAATCAGAGCTTTTATTTATTGAGCGCATTTACAAAATGCTGCAGAAAGGTGGAACAGCCGGCGTAATCGTTCCTCAGGGAGTTTTGTTTGGAAGTGGAAAAGCCTTTGTTGATATTCGTAAAATACTAATTGAAGACTGTGAACTGAAGGCAGTTATTACCATGCCAAGTGGAGTATTTAAACCTTATGCTGGCGTTGCAACTGCGATTCTCATTTTCTCGAAGGGTGCAAGAACAAAGAATGTTTGGTTCTTTAGCATGGAGAATGATGGATTTAGCATGGATGACAAACGTTCGCCTTTATTCAAATCTGATGGAAATAGAGATCATGGCGACCTATCATTAATTATTAAAGAGTTCAATAATAGAAATCTGAAAAAAGAAAATGATAGATCCAAACAATGCTTTTCTGTGTTACGTGATGAAATTGCTGAAAATAACTATGACCTGAATTTAAATACCTACAAGGAAGAAGTCTTTCAAGATATTATTTATGAAAATCCTCTTGCAATTTTGAATAAACTAACCTTATCAGAAAGAGAGATAACACAGAACATAGAAGAATTGAAAGAGTTATTGTCATGAATTATAAATCATTAGATAGTTTTTTTGAAATTGTTTCTGGAGGGACTCCCAATAGAAGTAACCCGGAGTATTATGGTGGCAATATTCCTTGGATTAAGACAGGTGACTTAAAAAATAAATACATTGTCAATTCTCCAGAAAAAATAACAGAATTAGGATTAAATAATTCTTCGGCTAAAGTATTTCCTGTTAATACGGTTCTTGTTGCAATGTACGGCGCCACAATTGGTGCATGTTCAATTTTAAATATCGAAGCGGCTACAAACCAGGCTTGTGCTGCATTTCTTCCTTCAGAAGAAATAAATCATGAATTTCTATATTATTATGTAAAAAATATAAGAGGACTACTTATAAAAAAGGGAAAGGCGGTGGACAACCAAACATTTCGATAAAAACTCTTAACAAAATTAAAATCCCAGTATTTGAAGAATCTTATCAATTAAAAGTAGTCCGGTTATTGAGTAAAGTCGAGACACTAATTATACAGCGAAATGAAAATCTTAAAATATTAGATGAATTTATAGAAAGTACTTTCAATAAAATGTTCGACAACCTGAAAGGTGATAAGCAAAAATTAATTGACTACTGTGTTATTAATCCATCAAAATCAGAATTACGTGATTATTCTGGAGAAACCGAAATATCTTTTATTCCGATGGCATCTATTTCTGAAACTGGAGATATTGATTTTTCAGAATATAGAAGATTAACCGATGTACGGTCTGCATTTACCTATTTTAGAGATAGAGATATAGTTTTTGCAAAGATATCACCATGCATGGAAAATGGGAAAGGTGCCATTATGAAAGGTCTTAAAAATGGAATTGGTTTTGGTTCCACTGAATTTCATGTATTGAGGCCGATTGATGGAAAATCAAATTCTGCATGGTTGTATCATTTAACAAAGCAACCTCTCTTTCGAATAATGGCGAAGAAAAGTATGGTAGGAGCAGCTGGACAGAAAAGAGTTCCATCTTCTTTTATTGAAAAATTCAAGGTTGTTCCTCCTTCAATTAAATTACAGAATGACTTTGCAAAAATAGTTTCAAAGTCTGAAGTGATTAAACAACGCCTCAAAAATAGTCTTGCCGATTTAGAAAACTTATACAAAGCTTTAAGTCAAAAAATATTTAACGGTGAAGGCATCGATTTAAGTAAAATTCAGATTGAAACTTCCGAACAATTCCTTACTCCGGAAGAACCTTTTACCACAAAATTAGAAACCAATATCAAGCCGTTTGAAAAGGCTATAAAAGAGAATCCGGAAAAATCTAAATGGGAAACCATCAAATCTTTTGGGAAAGGTGAAAATATCCCATTCTCAACTGTCGAAGGTGATGCCGTTATTCGTTTGGTTTTTTCAAAGAAGACTCACGGGTTTACTTTTCTGGAGTTTGATGAATTTTTAAAGAAAGAAGGTTTCGTTTACAACTATGAAAAAATTAAGGATTTCATTTTTAGCAAACTGGAATCCAAGGAACTAGTTCAATATTACGCCAACAAAGAGTGGATGACAAACAATTGTAATCCTCAAATTCCTCCGTTACAAGATGATTTTGCAGGTATCGATGGAAATATTTGGTATGTTCCTCAACAAAGTAGATCATGAAAATAAGGCAATTCGCAATAAATAGTTCGTTCAGAGGCTTGCCTGTTGGATTTTCGTTGAAATTCAGGCACAACAATTATTACTCGGGTGATAACGAGGAGCCTATTTGCATGGTCGGTTTGAATGGTAGTGGTAAATCGAATTCTTTAGAGGTACTTTCTGAAATCTTTTACTTTTTGGAATTAAAGACCTTTGCTACAGACAAAACATTGTCTGTGTTGAACGAACGATATGAATTTCTTGATTTTGAATTGAGTTATGAAATAAGCTCTTATAAATGGAAAAACATATTTAATAAAGCCAGAAAATCGGATTCAATTACAATCAGTCCTGACGCAAAAGTTTTAGTGTCATGTTTAAAATTGAAAGATAAGGATTTGGAAATTAAGGTTGCAGATCAAGATAATATTGAAAACCAATTCTCAGTTCCAAGTTATTTATGGAGCGAAATACTCCCAAATAATGTGATTGGTTACAGTAGTGGACAAAATGAACTAATCAGTAATCCATTTATAAAACTTGATTACTATTATTTCGATGAATTTATAAAAAGCACTAGTGTCGAGAATGTTGAAACAAACACCAACATTAACCGAATGTTTTTCATGGATTATGAATCCAATGAGCTTATTGTTATTGCCAATTATATTTTTGAACAATATCATTTGAATCTTAAAAGAAAAAATTCCGATTTAAATTTAAAACTGGGAATTGAATCCCTTCATTCGTTTTCATTAAGAATACAATTTCGCAATTACGATGGCAAAGAAATCACTTTTCCTTCTGAATTGAACGTGGGAATTGAGAAGCTAAAACAATGTGCTACAGTCTGGACTGATAACGAAAAGCAAGTAAAGAGCAAACGAGACCGAATAGTTCAGCTAAGTTATTTTGTTGATGCCGGAGTTGAAAAAGCCTTCAAAAACATTTTCAAATCATCGTATGAACTGTTTCGTTTATTGTATTTACTGCGTTTAATGAACATTCATTGTATTAGCCCAACTGCAAGGAAAAAGATAAAAGAAGCTGCCCGGGGAACAAACCTAAGTGACATAATTCCGAAACCAGAACAAGACCAATTAGTATTTAAAGTTCTGGAAATACGATTTCAGAAAAGTAAGATAAAAGAAACAATCCGATACAAAAACTTGAGCGATGGCGAACATCAATTGTTGCATGTAATGGGCACTTTAAAAATGATGAAAGAGCCGGATGTACTATTTCTTTTAGATGAACCAGAAACACATTTTAATCCGGAATGGCGAGCCAGAATGGTCAGGTATATCATGGAAACCAATCAGGAAGAGTATCTGGAACAGGATCATTTCATAACCTCACATTCACCATTCATTATATCCGATTGTAAGCCTACAAACGTCTATCTGTTCAATAAAAAAGATGGTAAGCTTTTATTGCCCATCCAAACTGCTCATGACAGGAGAATTAATACTTTTGGTACTTCAACGGATATTCTGACAGACAAAATTTTTGGCAAAAATGAAAGCCAGGGAGAGTTTTCAGGAAAGCTGATCAAAGATTTGCTGGATAAAGAATATAAAACTTTGACCGAAATAGAGGAAGCAAAAAATGAAGCTAGAATTTTAGGTGATTCAGTTGAAAAGACATTATTATTTCGCAAGTTATTAATGATTGAAGAAGAACTTAAGAACAATCAAAAAGAACGCTCTGATGATTAACGCCTACACTTTTTTTGAAGGTTCTGATGTCAATAAATTGAATGAATTTGTTCTGGCATTCTTTGATAAAATTGAGGATCAAAGAGGCCCTTTTAGGGAGGGTTTCTTCGAAAAAGAATTCTATGACAATTTGGTATCTCGGCATAAAACTATTCTTTTAGGCGCTTTTAAAGGTTTATACGAAACTATTAAGGACTGGGATCAAACCCAAAAATCACAATTGATCCAATCGATAAAAGATAGCAATGAGATAAAAGAAATTTGCTCTGGGAATATTGTTCCAGCAAAAGAAGCTGATATTCCTGAAGAAGTTAGGGATTTATTGACAACTCTTTTCAAAAAATTGTACAAAGATGTTTTATTCGGGGACTTTTTCAAGGAAAAGTACAGCAGTAGGAAAGATCATTACCACGAATTCAGACGTTATGCGAACAATGATTATTCAATTTGCCCTGCCTGTGGAATAAGGCCAATGCACAATTCAGTTGAAGATATAACAGACCAATACGATCATTATCTGGTAAAAGACATCTACCCTTTTTCATCGGTAAATTTTAAGAATTTAGTACCTGTATGTAGTGATTGTAACTCAATTGCCGTAAAATCGAACACCGATATTCTGAGCTTTACAGGAAAAGCTTTTTACCCATTCGATACCAATCATCAACAAATACAAATTTCTATTTCAATCCAAAAGGATGATGATGAATTGGAGAAGATAGATTGGAAAATTGATTATAACTGTCAAAAAGGAAAGAATGATGAATTAGTGGCATGGAAGAAAATATACAAAATTGAGAAAAGGCATCAGGATTATTTAAAAGGCAACCTTCGAAGTTGGGTAAAAGATCATTTTAAATATTTTACCGATGAAGAGTCTATTATGTATGAACCAAATGCACAAATAAGAACAAAATCGTTTCTAAGAACAGTAAAAAACAATCAATTTGAATACCAAGGATTATCGGAATTTTTGGCTCCTATATATATAAACGCAATAAGTTTATCTTTAAATAATTCGAGGTACTAAAACGAAAAATAGTTTTCACAATTAACTACTGAGTTTCAAAAATTGAGCGATATGAATAATATGCAACTGCGTTGTTACTTAAGACAGCCCACATTTGATCACCCCAAGAAAAATGCCACCATTCAAATGGATAATTTTCAAAGCCAGCATCTTTCATTACCCAATATAGTAACCGACGATTCGTTAAGGCATCTTTTTCTCTACCTGTAAGTTGGTCTTTCTCCAATATCTGTTCATAATGATCGGTATAAGATGCTTTTGTAAAATCATCAAAAATAGTTCCCATAAATAAATGATCTTCATCGCTTCGTTTCATGATCGTTAAATCTACCGCAGCACCAGTAAAATGAGGAGGAGGTGCATTTAAATCAATATCTGATTCTTTATTTGAAGCTTGAGACGTAAATTCGTGTTTTAATTTATCGATCTCTTGTGAAGTAATTCCAGGATGTCGTTCTCTAATATAATTTGGCGCCCAAACGTCCCATAAATAATTTTGCACAGTAAATGGTCGATAACAATCGAATACAAATAATTCGAGACCTTCTTTTAGTAATAGATCATTTACCTTAAGTAGTTTTAACGCAACTGTTTTTCTTAGATAAAGGTTTTTGATAGACCCTGGTATCGATTGGTTATAGGGAGGATTATTCTCTAAATTATAATAATTCTGTCCTTTAATCCCTATAGATAATACATCAATGAACTCCTCATTTAATAAATTATTTATAGACGAAATAGGCATTTTCTTATAGTCAAGAATAATACTTTTCTGACTATCCAAATTAGGAATTGCTTTATTCTTAAACTGTAAGATCATTTCAACATTTGGTTTTACTTTTTCCATTTAAACATCAATAATATTAGGGCAAGACCATAAATAATCTGACGAATGTTTGCTGAGATACTGTCTGGTAAACCAATTAATCGTAGTAGTTCGGGTAGAATAACCAAAAATATTGCAGCTAAAGCAGATCCCCAAATTTTTCTTAATCCACCAATAATCACTATTGAAAGGACAAAAATTGATTCATCGACAGTAAAGCTACTTGGGTCAATATATCTAAAATAATGGGCATATAAAACACCAGGGATCGAGGCGCAAATAGCCCCTATAATAAAACTTGTCACTTTGGCTTGGTAAACTTTTTTTCCTAAGCTCTCTGCAAATATTTCATCCTCACTAAGTGCTATAAGGATTCTTCCAAATGGAGATTTTGTAATATTGTTAAGTATGTAAGAAATTAAAGTTGTAAAAAAAGCGGCTAAAAAAAGTAATGATACTTTACTGCTAAACTCAAATCCTAAGATTGAAATAGAAGGAATATCTGAGATCCCTAAAGATCCATTTGTTAATCCCATCCAATTATTCATAATAGAGAAAGCTACGATCTGAATGCCAAGTGTAATAATGATAAAATAGTCGTCAACTGTACGCAATGCAATTAACGACACAACACTGGCAATTAATCCCGTCAAAATCATTGCAATAGGTAACGTTATCAAAAAAGGAAAATCAAACCTCGTACTAAGAATTGCCGATACATATGCGCCAATTCCATAAAAACCAGCATGTGCCAAAGATATTAATCCGGAATAACCTGCGGTCAATGTAAGGCTTTGTGATAACATCACATACAGCAAAATCATAAATACTATCAGGAAAATATAATCCATTATATTTCAATCTTTTTTAGTTGTTTACCACTAAAACCTAAAGGTTTCCAAATTAAAAAGAGAATTAGGATTATATAGGCAATTGCCTCTTTCCACCTGCTATCAATAAAATAAGCTCCTAAATGTTGAGCAGAAGCTAATAATAACGCACTTATAATTAAACTTTTATTATTACCAACACCACCAATAATAATAGTTACAATTCCATACAGCAACAAACTAAAACCCATTGTTGGTTTCATATCTGTTTCAAATGATGACATAATGCCAATAATTGCAGCCAACAATGATCCAATTAAGAAAGCAAGAGCTCTTACTCGATTCACATTAACACCGAAATTATTTAATAGCGCTGGATTATTAGACAAAGCTTTAATAAGTTTTCCCAGCTTCATATAATTCATAAAAATTATTGAAAGCGAAAACAACACAATACTTAAGACTATAGTAAAAAATTGAACAGATGTTATATAAACATTTCCAAGACGATGACCTTCTACTATTTTATTAGTACGAATTGAAAGAGTATCATCGCCAAAAATCATTGAGACAATGTTCTGAATTACAATATAAACTCCTAAAGAGCAAATGAGAAAGAATAATGGTTTAGCTCCTTGAGAGTCTAATCTCCTATAAATAAATAAGAATAATGAGAACCCAAGAACTCCACATATTATTACAGAAGAAAAAATAGATATCCACAAATTAACACCCCAATTGACTAAACTATAAGTTAAATATGGCCCTAAAGTTATTATTGCTGCATGTGCTAAGTTAAAGTAACCTGTAGAAACAAAAGTAATATTGAATGAAACCGATACAATCAAGTATAGACATGCAGTGTAAAATATATTTATAAAAATTTGGTCCATACTTTATTTAGGTTGTATCTCTTTGAATGGCGATAGCAAATACCTGCCATCCATTATTTTAACATATTCATTTAAAAGGGTATCATTTAAAACAATTTTGGTTTGAGTATCTCTGTGTAAGTTATTATTATTCACCAACTCAAATACAAATTGCAATGCTTCATGGGCCAGTATAGGGTCGACTTTTGAATTAATCGAAAAACGACCTTCAAAAGACTTATATATGTGATGACTATTCCGCCTATCAATTATTTCGTTTTGCTGATACCATTTTTCGTCATAATATTTTCCATCTATTGGATACTCCAGATCAGATAAAAAAGAGAATTTTTTAAATGATGCAAATGGCGTTCCCGGAAGCAAACGTAATATGCTTAGGCTAAGAAAATCAGGATTCAATCTATTTATTGCAAATACGACACTTTTTTTGAAATCATCTAGAGTTTCCTGAACATACGATTTGTGGGGTCCTGATTTTATCAATTTAGCTGAACCGAAAATCAAAAAAACACTAACTGGTAAATCATATTTTCTAAACCAATTGTAAACATTTTCAGCATCAATCAAATACTCACGTGGTGATGTGGTTTTATTTAATCCTCTTAGAACTTCTTCAGTTGCAGATTCGATCCCACAGAAACAATAAACACAACCACTTTGCTTCATTATTTTTATCAACTGTTCATCGATACAATCAACTCGAGTATTACATCCCCATATAAATCCATATTTTTTTAATAAGCTACAAATGTTAATGGTGCGTTCGCGATTACGAGTAAAGGTAGAATCGTCAAAATATATCGCTTTATAACCTTCCTTCCTTAGAGTTTTTAATTCGTATTCAACACTTTCCAAAGAACGATGTCGCTCAATTTTAGATAGACTTGATTCGCTACAGAAAAAACAGTTGCTATAGCAACCCCGGGTTGTCATAACTTGTGCTGTCTTTTCAAAATTGAACACATCAAAGTTATATGATGGATCGAAATTTAAACGAGTTGGAATATATTTATCAATGTTTAAACTAAATTCTCTTGATCCGGTAAAAAAAGGTTTGTTGTTATGGGAAAAAGAAATCCCTTTGATCTTAAATTTCTCTGTATCAATTGTGCCATTAGCGATACAACGACACAGTTCTTTGATTGTTTCTTCACCTTCGCCTATTATTGAAAAATCGACATAGTCATGGTGAAGTTCCATCGTGTAGTTGTATGAAAATGTTTCATGGGCCCCTCCTTTTATAACAACAATGTTCCTTGAAAATTCTTTAACCTTTCTCGCAATTTTATTTGCTGTATCGTTTTGAATACTTAAATTAGTGATTCCAACAATGTCTGGTTTAAATGATTCCAAAACAGACTCAAAATCATTATGAATTTCAGAATCAAATATCCTGCAATCAAAATTCGACGAAAACAATTGAGTTGCTAAGTAATCTAACCCCATTGCTTTCCCGTGGTAAGTGCGTTCTGAAAGGGACGGATTTATTAGTAAAATACGATAACTCATAAATACGAAGATTTATCTTCAATTAGTAAAAAATATGCTTGAAGTTTTTTCCACGTTTCCCATAATTTATCCGCTTCGCTAGATATTTGATTATGATAGATTGATAATTTTACTTTATCATTATACTCGTCTATAGATTCAACTATTATAGCAAATAAAAAATTACCCTTATATTTTATTGCAAAGAAATCTAAAGGCATATTTTGATCATTTTTGAAAAAATCATTCCTTACAAAATATTTTTCTGCGAAATCAGAACCTTTACACAATACAATTTTTCTTAAGTACTTATTATCTGCATCATGTTTATGAAATTTTTCTAGTGCATCCTTTATTGTTATAAGTTTTTCATTATGATTATTTTCATTTCCATTTCCAATAGTGAAATAGTTATGTTCGAAATCTTTCGGTCCCTCTTCATCGTAGAAATCGCCCAAATTGATTTTCATTTTTAACTGAACCTCGAATTCATGTGATGAAACGGTTTTATAGTGAAAATTGTCGTTTTTATCATACTGTAAATCATTTATTAAGAAATAGCGAGTAACTTTCTGCTTTTCAAATAGATAATATGAATCAATGTATTCTTTCCATTCTTTAGTAAAACAATGTATTTTTTTACCGCTTTCATATTTTGTCTCATTGTTAAAAAAAGATTTTGGTTCTAATAGCAATAAGGTATGAAATTCGATATCATTATTTTCTCTTTCCCTGAAAGAAGAGATAATTTGCTGACAAATTTTAGCGTAACAACCGAAATTAGTATAAATACTTTTTTGAATTGTATTTAGATATTCACTTTGATAATCTAGATTTACAGATAGACTTGAAAGCATACAAGTTGAAAGGATTGACCCAGCATTTACTTCCTCTTTATTTTTTGTTTCAGTATAATTTTGAGTATTTATTTGACTACCAAGGTTCGTTAAATATTTATTTAATGCAGGTTTAAAATTATTCTCAAATACCTCATTAATATTATTATAAGCCTCATTTTGTTCTTGTTTTTTTACCCTCCGCTCTATATCAAAAAAAGTACTGACCCAAGTTAATGATTCACTTGTATTCTTTAAACTTAATGACGTTTTATTCATTTTAAAAATGGTCTTTTCAATTTCGTCAAAATTGAATTTTCGATAACTATCATTAATTTTTGTTATATTTTTGATTAATGTCGAAACAATGTAGGTAACTAAAGCAATAAAAATGCCAGTTATAAAGCTAGGAAATATGTCAGTCAGTTTCTCCCATTCATTGTTGAAAAAATACTCGTTGTATTTAAAAGCAGATGGAAATTTTTGGTAGTAGCTATTCCATGATAAAGCAAATGTAATAATCAAAACATACCAATATATATCATCCAAAAGGTCAAGCTCATTTTCTTGACTCTTAATATCTACTTTTTTAATCTTAGAGTTTAAATTGTATATTATAGCGCCCCAAAAGGCAACCAGCCCAATTCCCGAAAATAATAAGAAACATTTTACTGAAATTGAAGAAAAGTCTGTTGGAATAAATCCTGCCCCAAATGGAGCTATTAAAAAATATAAAGAACAAAAAACAAAATATGTGGTTTTATTTAGTAGCCATCTAAAAATAGTTTTATGTTTTCTCATAATTAGAGCATTAAATTTCAGTAGATTCGTAGTTACTTTATTAATTCAAATTTTCCATTAGATACATTGTAAAAATCAAATTGTTTATTTACCTCACCGTTTTGATCAAACTTCGTAATTCCAGTTAAACCATCATAAGTAAAAGTTGAATCCAATAAAATTTGTTTGAGTGACTCGGAATTATACATTGGAGTTTTCTTAATTGCTTCAGCAATAATCTTCATTGTTTCATAGGCATAAACAGCATATATGTCATTTTCGCTTCCAAATAATTGCTTGTACTGAGACTGAAAATTATTGATTTCAGCAGAATGGTTCTTTCTGTCAATAGACATGGTTGTGAAAATTGCACCTTCAGCAGCATCACCGGCCAGTTGAAGCATTTTGTCTTCAAAAGCGCCATCACCTCCAATAAATTGAGCTTTTATACCAATCTCTTTCGCTTGTTTTAAGATGATTGCTGTTTCTTTATAATGATCAGGGAAGAAAACTATGTCTGGATTCGATTCTTTAATAATAACGAGTTGTGTTTTAAAGTCAATTGAATTAGGTTCGAAGCTTAGTATTTTATTGATTTTTCCACCTTTACGCTCGTAAGTATCTTTAAAACTGTTTTTGTTTGAAATGCCATAGTCATTATTCAGATATAATATATCAGCATGCATTAATTTTAAGCTATCAATAGAAAAGTTGGCTATATCTGATCCTTGTTGATCATTACTTGGTACCGTTCGAAACACATAATCTCCTGAATATTTTATTTCAGGATCAGTAGCACTTGCACTAATAATTACTGTTTTATTTCTATTTGCAATATCTGCAACAGCTTTAACAACAGATGAACCAAATGGACCCAAAATTATTGGCGTTTTATGAATAGAAATAAGTTTATTTATGGCAAATGCACCATCTTTACCACTCATTTTATCATCTTCAAAAAACACTTTTATAGGTTTCTTTACAAAAAATGGATCTTTATTAACTTCTTCAAGAGCAATCTTGATTCCATTTTGGGTAGAATTTCCAAAATGCGCATTTTCACCAGTAAGTGGGGTGCAACACCCCACTGCATAATAATTTTCTTTTTGACCACATGATGTAAGGATTAGCAATCCGATACAGCATAAGAAAAATGAGTTAAGTTTAATTTTCATAGTAAGTTATTTTAATCGTTTTAATTTATTTTTCCTAAATAAAGGAAGAGTTCTTTGTCTGCGACTCGTTTGACATCTTTGTGTTCTATAATTAAAAATGATAGATTTGAAAGCTCCTGAATTTTATTAAGTATTGATGCTGAGTTTTTATTGTCAACACCTGCTAGAGGTTCATCAAAAAGAATTAACTTGGGATTATGTATTAAGCTCATTCCAAAAGCTAGCAGTTTTTTCTCACCTCCACTTAGGTTAAAAGGTTTTCTTTTTTTGTATTGTTTTAATCCAATCTGCTCATATACTTTGGCAATTCGTAAGTTTAGTTCTGCTTTTGGATAGATGGTTCCCGCAATTTGAAAGTTTTCTTCTACTGTAAGATTTTCAAAGCAGAAATCCTTTTGAGGAATGTAAACTATACCTTTTCGGATAAGGTCAGAGGGTTTGAGTCCATCAATTCGTTCCCCTTCAAACCATATTTCGCCAGACCATAATGGGAGCAGATTGTATATACACTTCAATAATGTGCTTTTGCCTGAACCATTGCCACCAGAAAGCAACACAACGTCGCCCGGATTGACGTCCAGGGAAACATCATAAAGTACTTGTTTTTTGTTGTAACCGGATGATATGTTCCTTACTTGCAGCATTAATTGAGGTAAGTTTGTTTTACGAGAGGATCGTTAATGAAAGATTGATAGGAATCAAAAGGGTATGCCTTTCCTGAATTCAGGTACCAAATACCATCACTGAGGCTTTCTACAAAATCATGGTTGTGCTCGATTTGGAAAATGGTTCGGCCTTCCTCTTTTAACTTTCTGATCAGATTGTAAATTCGTATATAATTCTCTTTGTCTATTCCAGCAACAGGTTCATCCAATAAAAGGAGTTGCGCATTGTTGGCCAAACAGCAACCTATTGTGAGTAACTTTTGCTGCCCGTAAGAGACTTCTCCTGCCAGATGGTTTTTGACTTCCTGAAGATGAACCTTTTCAAGTATTAATTCTGCATTCTCATCGAACTCATTGAATTGCATTTTGAATACTCGTTGAGGCAATAGTGCTTTGAAGATGTTTTCACCCGGATTGTTTTTAAATGCCAACAACAAATTTTCTTTTACCGAAAGCTGTTTAATAATCCGCAAATCTTGAAATGTACGGGTAATTCCACAAGCATTGATTGCAACTGGTGTGGTACTTTGTATTTCTTTAGAATTGAAAATGATTTTCCCTGAATCAGGACGAATGAAACCAGTAATTAGGTTAAATAAGGTCGTTTTTCCAGTACCATTACCCCCAACCAAAGTATAGATATTTCCTTTCTCGAAGCAAATATCCAAATCGTTCAGCAAATGGTTTTCTCCGAACGATTTACAAATGCCAGTTATTTCAAGTAAAGGCATAAATGAAAAAAGCTTAAAGTAGCTGATTTTAAAGTTTTTTCAAATATAAAAATCATTTTGAAATATTGTTAAGCATTTTTATTCAAATTTGTAATGTTTTACTCCCTATTTTATAGCAAGAAATATCCACTCTAGTTTTTTACGAATTACTGTTACACTCAAATTTCCGTCAAAGTTATTAATCGCTTCCCGGAACGGTAAAGGGGCGGTTGCTTCTCTCGATGCCTTATGGCAACCGTCCTTCGGATGCGTTCAGTTTTTTGCCTTTTCACCAATGTTTAAATCCGATTCAGTAAATGTGAAAAAGGTTGCAAAAAACAGACATGCACCCCGTTGACCTGATCCGGGACAGCTCAATGTTGGTACGCCAAAAATTTAAGTTTAACGGCGTGCCAGACAGTTCCTTTGTTTACCGAAGGATGCCAAAACAAGTCCGAAAGGCATCGGCGCTTTCCCATGAATACTTCATTCGACATTTACGAAATGGTTACTAACCTGATTATCGAACGCCTTGAAAAAGGTGTCATTCCGTGGCAGATGCCCTGGAAAGCTGAAACAGGTTTACCTCAGAACATGGTTCATAAAAAGGTGTACAAAGGTTTTAACTTCTGGCTGCTGCTCACTGTGGCCGATAAGTTTGGTTCTCCGTTCTTCCTCACGTTTAACCAGGTAAAAGAATTAGGTGGCCATATCCTGAAAGGTGAAAAGGGTTTCCCGGTTATATTCTGGAAGATACTCGACAAGGAAAAGGACGGAAGTATCGACCATTTCCCGTTTCTTAGGTATTACACTGTTTTCAACCTGAAGCAAACCGAAGGGATTGACGAAAGCAAAATCCCGCAAACAGAAGCTCATGACCATGAGTTTGATCCAATTTGCGAGGCAGAACAGTTAATCGAGTTCTGGTTCGACAGCCCTGAAATCAGACTGAACCAGTCCCATGCCTTTTATTCACCGTCCGGAGATTACGTCGGGATGCCAAATCCACGCACTTTCTTCCAGGATGAACATTATTATGCCGTTTTGTACCATGAATGCTGCCATAATGCCGCTCTAATGATAATGCCGCACCGGATCGGCTGAGTATTGGTCTCCATATTTTCCCGGTGCAGGCATTCGGCATAATTTATAGATTTTCGAGAAAGCTGAGTAACTGATCATCTGGTTTAAAGCGGCCATGTTTAATGGAGGGAGGGGACATTTTTGATAGGGCTTTTTCTTTTAGCTCCATATCAGCATGGATATAAATCTGCGTGGTTTCCAAGGATTCATGTCCGAGCCAAAGTGCAATCACAGCCTGGTCTATGCCATGATGGAGCAGATCCATTGCGGTACTGTGACGCAGAACATGCGGGCTAATCCGTTTCCCAACCAGGGAAGGACAGGATTTAGATGCTGTTTTTATATGCCGTTTCACCAAATGTTCTAGGGCATCCCTGCTCATTTTATCCCCACGCATAGTTGGGAAAAGTGGATCATGGATAGAACCGTTTCGTTCCTTTAACCAGTTTTTCATGACTGTAGCAGTTTCACGTCGAAGTGGTGTTGCCCGCTGTTTGCGCCCTTTGCCTTCACAGCGAACATGGGCTCCTGTTTCAAATGCAACGTCACAGCATTGTAAATTAACAAGCTCCGATGCTCTTAGACCGGTTTGCAAAGCGATTATAAGGATAGCATGATCACGGCGGCCGATCCATGTTGAGCAATCCGGTGCATTTAATAAAGCCTGCATTTCCTGCATGTTTAGAAACTCAATATTACGTCTGACATAACGTTTCCCTGGCATACTCAGTATTCTCTGGCAATGAAACATACAGCCTGGTTCATGGATTGCGACAAATCGGAAGAAAGAACGGATGGCCGCAAGCCTTGTATTCCTGCTTCTGGCACTATTTTTTCGAGTGTTTTCAATATCGTCCAGGAATGCGCCAATCATTTCAGCATCAAGATCATCAATACTCAATGCTGTTGGTGTTTTTTCAGTCTTTTCGCCAGCAAACTTTAAAAGTAATCTGAATGTATCACGGTAACTGGCGATTGTATGAGAACTAGCATCCATCTGAGAGTAAAGTTTGTCCGTAAAAAATTTTTGGACAAGTGCCGGAAGGGTCATGACATTCATAATTTTACCTCCTTCCCGATATAATTCTCAACACGTTGCGAAGCCAATGCCAGTAATTCAGGAACGGCCTCGATATACCAATAGGTATGGGCAATGCTTTTATGCCCTAAATAGTTGACAAGTTTAAGCATTTCCTTGTCGACATCTTTGCCTTCCTTGTACCAGTTTATCATGACTTTGGCAGCAAATGTATGTCGCAGGTCGTGAATGCGTGGGCCAACGCCATGTTTGTAGAAACGTTGCTCTGCACGAAGGCCGATCATTTGGCAAACAACAGCAAAGTTGTACCGGACGGCGCAATCGGTCAAACGAGTGCCTTTATCAGAAGCAAAAAATGGTTCAGGAGTATGCCCTAAAAGCCTATCCCGTTTTCTGCTGTATTCTTTTAAATGTTTTTCTGTGCTCTCTGTAACAGGTAATATTCGGTCTTTCCCATTTTTACCGTTGTACAATGTGATAACACCGTTTTGCAGGTCCACATCTCTGCTATTTAATGAGATAGCCTCGCTAATCCGCAATCCTGTCACAGACACAAGCCCGAAGAATGAGGGATAAGTGATTTGTCGCAAACCATTTTTTGATGACAGAAGACTTGCAGTTTCAATTATATGTCTGATCTCTTCATCAGTATAGATATAGGGAGATTTTCGGTTACAATGACTGGGAATCAAAGCCTGGGGTGGAATCTCATGAAACGGATCTATACTGTGTAGCCAGGAGGCAAACACCCTCACTATCCCCAAACGTCTGCCCCATGTATATTGGGATGCTTTTCCAAAAATTTGTTTCCACTGTAAAAACAGGTCAATTGTAATATATGTCTCATTTTTCTGTTCCAGAAAAGAAATAAATCGTTTCAAAACACGCTCTGATGTTCTCAGGTCATATCCCAGATTACGCCGTATTTCCAAATAATGTTGTAATTCCAGTGAAAGGTTCATGACATGCCTCCTTTCTCCAAAGGCCAGGATTGTGCAATAGTCCGTAACCCACTAATATCCTGACGTGCGTATAATAATGTTGTCTGGCGTGAACGATGACGCAAAGTGTTGCTGATTTCTTCAAGACCTGCTCCTTTTTGTACCAAATTAGTTGCAAGGCTGTGCCTGAGAATATGGCTGACCGTATATTGTTTAGGCCGGGGAATATTTGTCGATCCCAATCCCTGTTTAAGAATACCATTCAAAACTTGCGCATCCTTAAAAGGCTTGTGCGGAGGATGATATCCCAGGAATAAATGTCGCGAAGTACCTTTCCGTTCATTCCTGATATAGTCAGCTATAGCTTCGCCAACATCTTGCAATAATGGTGTTTTATCATGATAACCGCCTTTCCCGCGAATCAGGATTTCGCCATTACGCCAGTCAATGTCATCCAGTTGCATACCAATAACCTCCGGTGATCTAAGTCCCAGACGCGCCATAAGCAATACCATTGCATAGTTGCGTTTTTTTGATAATGAAGGAGGTAACGTTCGTACGGCTTTCAGCAATTCCTCAATCTGGTCCGGTGTCAAATGATAAGGAATGCGGTGAGCGTATTTCTGGGCGACACTTGGAATTCCAAGTGCCAGATTGACCTCAATTTTCTCATTCTGGAATAAAAACCGGAAAAAACTACGCATTCCACTTACGATTGTTTTATCCGGCGATGGCCGTACATGTCCTGTTAGAGATTGTAAAAAGCTGGCAATGTCATGCCCTGTGATTTTTGACAGATCATCAGGAACTTCTCCGAATTTAAAATCCATAAACCTATCCACAAATGTGCAGTATTTGTAGATCGTTTTGACTGTTAATCCGCGTTGGCGGCTGAGATAGGTTCGATACTCTTCTTGGAGTTTTTCTCTTGTTTGTGTTTTTAATGATTCCATCATTTTGCTTCTTTATTTATTGGTTTACAAGAGCAAAGTGACTCAAAATCAAAACATTTTCAATGCTTTGTCGATTCCTCAATTTTATTCACAAGTAAAAATTATGCCGCACAAACGTATCGGATAAACACAAAAATCAATACTCAAATAATTCTAAGCGGCTTTATCATGGTTGCGGCATTATGCACCTTATGCCGATATCGGCATAAGATTCATAGTACAGGCCATATCAACCGGACCGGTAGGCATGAAAAGCTACCCAATCACAAGTTTGGTTCACAGGATTACAGCCAGGAGGAACTGGTTGCCGAAATGGGAGCGGCTTACCTGTGTCACATGACAGGCATCCAGAATGCCACGATAGATAACAGTGCAGCCTATATTAAAAGCTGGATTGGCAAGTTCAAGGAAGATAAGAAAATCCTTTTAATGGCTTGTTCGATGGCTCAAAAGGCAGTGGATTATATCCTGGAGCATCAGTCGTATCCAACCCCGGCAGGCAGTGTAGCAATGGTTGACCAATTGGCGGAGGCAGTTTAGCCTCCGCTTTTTTTATCTCTTTCTCATTATTTCAAAAATCAACAGTTAATCATGATTCAAAATTCAAAAGATGGAACAGTTAAAAAGTTTTTCCCAATATATCCTGCAAATCGGTTACAAATATGGAGTGAATTCCGTATTTGACGATTTTTTGGAAATGGTCATTTGCTCCTTGTCCTTGGGAGCCAAAGAATATCGCTACCATGAAATCGTCCGAAACTATGAAAAACCGGATGCCTACCTGATGGCTGAAGCTTTTGGTTCGTTAGTAATACAAATGGACAACAATGGTGAAGGTCTTAAAGACGGGTTTGGTGATTTCTATATGGAATACCTGAGTTATGGAAGGAACGGACAGTTCTTCACCCCGGAGCCAATATGCGATATGATGGCTCGGATATTGAATCCGGCGGGTTTTGGAGAAAGGGTTGCTGATTGTTGTTGTGGTTCTGGCCGGATGTTACTGGCTGCTGCAAAAATAAGTCGGAATTCATTATTCTTTGGAGCAGATATTGACCGAACCTGTGCCATGATGTGTTTGATCAACCTATGCCTGAATGGACTTTTGGGAGAAGTCTGTTGGATGGATACGCTGATGAACCGTTTTTACGGAGGTTGGAGGATTGAACTCCATCCAGAGAAGGCCGTTCCGTACATCCGGGAAATAACCATGGAAGAAAGTTATCTGGTGTTGAGATTGCCAGAGAAAAAAGAAGAAATCATCAAAAAACAGGCTGCATCGCAGCAGTTGTTGTTTGAATTCTAGGGGCTGAAAAGCCCCTTTTTTGTTCGTTCATTATTTTGAAAGGTAAAATCACTCCATTTAAAATTGCTGGCAAAGGTATTTACGCTTCACGGAACGGTAAAGGGGAACTCGCTTTTCATGGCTCGTTTCCTTCGGATGCGTTCAGTTTCATGGATTACCCATTTCGGGCATGAAACTGACATGCACCCCGTTGACCTGATCCGTGACAGCTCAATGTCCGGTTACGCCGAAATTTTAACCGGCGTGCCAGATGCCAACATAAAGCCACAGGGCAGTGGTAAATAATTATGAATAATGCAGCTAAAAAACTCGATGCGGAGAGTGTTGAACAACCTAAAACTTCTTTGGAAGTTGTAAAGAAAGATGAAAAAGAAGTTGCTGAAGTTCCTTCATTGGAGAAACGCATCCAGAAGGTTGAAGATTTGAGCATGCTTATTGAGAAGTGGCGCAAGCTCACTGAAACCCGTCGAAATCTCCAAACCTTCTCTCTGGGTGCCGATGGGTTAGGGGCAACCGTATTTCTACGCGACGCTTCCGGAAAGGAGTTTAAAACCTCCAACACTCCAGTTGTATCTGCTGTGATGGAAGAAATCAAAACGACTTTGGATGAGAGAATCAAGGAGGTTGAAGCCCAGATCAAGTTCTGAAAAATGGGAGGCAAAGCCTCCCATTTTTTTTGTCGTGAATAACTTTGATATAAAAATTTATCTTGTTTCCGGACCGATTTGAATATTAATTAAAAAAATGTCTTTTATAATCGACAATTTAATCATAAATTTGTCGTATTAAATCGACATTATTATGGATGTTTTATTTGAGTTTCAGGAAAACTTATTACGCCCAGTAGCAAATGATTTCAGAAGATACCTGCATAACCAGATCAACTGGAAGCAGCGGATGATCGGCATTAAAGGGCCCCGTGGAGCCGGGAAAACCACAATGTTGTTGCAACATTTAAAATACGACCTTGGACTGCCAGCAAACGCACTCTATATTACTGCAGACCATACATGGTTTTATAATCACACTCTATTGGATACAGCCAACGATTGGTACAAGCAGGGTGGTGAAATTCTGTTTATTGATGAAGTACACAAATACCCAAACTGGTCCGTCGAACTGAAAAATATTTACGACGGGTTGCCTGGGATGCAGGTCGTTTTTTCAGCATCTTCAGCTCTTGATATTTACCGGGGTGAAGCCGACTTAAGCCGGAGAGTGATTAGTTATTCATTGGCAGGTCTATCGTTTCGTGAGTTTTTGTTATTTACCAATAAGATCACTTTTGATACTGTGAAAATGGAAGATATTATTCAGGATCACAGAAGCTTAGCCCGGAAAATTACTGAGGGTTTTCGACCTCTTCCAGCATTTCAAAAATATTTGCAGATTGGATATCTTCCAATAATTGCCGAAGGAGAAGATTCATACCTGTTAAAACTAAATCAGATAATAAACACAATTGTAGATACTGATCTGGCTTACATAGCAACTTATAATACAGGAACCGCAACCAAGGTGAAAAAGCTGTTGGGAGTGATTGCTGAATCAGTTCCATTTAAACCAAACATCGCAGCTTTGGCCAGGAAACTGGATTTGAGCAGGGATAGTGTTTATCAGTATATCTATCTGCTTCGGGACGCCAAACTATTGAATACGATAAGCTTGGAGGGCAAGGGTGTTTCTACATTACAGAAGCCCGACAAGATATTTCTGGAAAATACAAATCTTGCGTTTGCTTTAAAAGACAAACCGGATATCGGAAACATCAGGGAAACATTTGTTTTAAACCAATTATTAAATTCTGGGCTACAAGTGAATTCCCCATCTGAAGGAGATTTTAAGGTTAATGAACTAACGATTGAGGTTGGTGGAAAAAATAAGAATACTTCGCAGGTGAACCATTTGGACAAATATTTAATCGCGGTAGATGATATAGAGATCGGAAATGGGCATAAGGTACCGCTCTGGCTTTTCGGATTTTTATATTGAAAAGAAAAATAGTTTTTGGGACTGCCTAGATGTCAATTTTTTAAATATTTCGTTAATATATCTTTATATTTGCTTTTAATATATTGATGATCAGATGGTAATACATCCTATTTGTCAATAATTCAGTTGTAGAATATTGAAAATCAGTCAGAAGTAATACTAATTTTAATTCTGACTAGGCTCTAGATCATTTTCTTATACTACGAATATGTGATTCGTGGAAATGTTTTAATTGGTAATTGAAAATAGCCTAAGGCATGTTTTTAGATAGAACAAACTACTTAAACTATAAATTATGGAAAATAAACTTTTACAACAGATTTTGCAAGCTGGTCTTTTAGACATAGGTGATAGTGATGAAAGATTGGAAAACATTGAAAAATCTATTGCAGATCTTGAAACAAAACTAAAAAAAGAACAGAAGTTTTTACCAGCTTATACGTTGGTTGCTTTAGATCCCAACATTAATGCTGATGAACCGGTATTAGCGGACGTAGAAGCAATTATTGCCACTCACTGGAAAGCGTTACGTGCTAAGTTTTCTGAAACACCTATCCCAATAATTAGGTCAGTGATTTTACATGCTCTGTATAATACTGGCATACAGGATGCTAAAATAGCCCGGATTATTTATCTGACTGCAACCAATTTTTACCGATACGCAAAGCTCGGCAGGGAAAAAGAAGTCGTAGAGAAAATAATCTCAGATTTAGGTGAATTGGCGGAAAAGAATGCTAATGAAGAGTGGTCGCTTGAAAGCAATGAATCAGATTTGAAAATTGGAACACTAAAGATTTCTGGAATAACGCTAAATTCAATCACAATTGATTCAGAGGGTTTAAAAACTAATCTAAAGCGTGCTGCTGGACGAACACCTCAAAATCAAGATCCATATCAGTATCCGGACCAGTGGTCAACGCACTTTGCAAACAATGCAAGCGATGGAATAGTAAATATTTTCAATACCGCTTTTGAGCAGTTAGTACAATCATTTTCGACAAATAATATTGAAAATCAGGTTAATAAATTTTTTGGCGATTTTAAGAAGTCACTAGATCAAGTATTGAAAACTTCTTTCAATTCGATTCAAGCAGTAGAAAGAAGAAGTAAATTATTATGGTGGAAGGAGACCTTGTATTCTTCATCGTTGAAGGAGAGCTATCGAAGTGCAGATGAGGTAATCCAACCTATTATTATGGCTAACGATCTATATCAGCAATTACCCCCAGTTGTTCCTGTAAGTGTTGATTTCCTACTCAGAGACACTCTGTTATTATTAAACAGTAAAGCTGGATCAAAAATAAAGTTTTCAGAGCTTCTGAAAGAAATGTCAACAGATGCTAATAAAGCCATTTTAAAAGAATATTTTGATGATTTTGATGTAATCAGTGAAAGGATGCCAATTACTAACTTTATAGCCTTGCTTGTTCATGAAAAAGTCGAGCCGTCATTGTTTAAACAATATACAGGAATTGAGGACAAAGAACAAGTTTCCTTAACTGATATATCGGTGTTTATATTGCATGATTTGATGGCAGAATACTTAATACCAAAATCAAAGTAAAATGGCAGGAAATTGTTCAAAAGAAGATTGCTATCCGGAGGAGACAGGCTGTAATCATGAGGGTTGCAACGTTTTAACTGATTGTCCATTTTATAATAAGGAATCAGATCAAAATACTCTTGAAAAAAACACACAAGAAGATTTTTATGTGAGAGTACCGTGGACTGGCAATACTTTAGGCTTACAGGACATGAATTTCCTCGCCTCTACCTCACCAATTAATTTGATTGGCGTTGCTGGAGTAGCTAGTGCCGGAAAAACGACTTTTCTGGCAACTTTGTATTGCTTACTGAGGCATGGTTACAAAATAGGGAATTATCAGTTTGCTGGTTCTTTGACATTACTTGGCTGGGAGAATATAGCCTGGCACCTTAGTTGGAATAAGCATAACGATATTCAATTTCCACCTCATACCAGTAGTAACGCAGGAAGGATACCGGGACTGCTTCATCTTTCGTTAAGAAATAAAAAGGGAGAGAAGAAAGATTTGATTCTTACTGATGCTCCGGGAGAATGGTTTGGACATTGGATAGTAAATAAAAATGACACTAACGCGTTAGGGGCGCAATGGGTTCATGAACATGCTGATGCTTTTTTATTATTTGCTGATTGCGAAATGCTTTCAGGTAATCAACTTGGTAGAGCTCGCCAGCAGACTAAACAAGTGGCAGACCGTCTGAAACACAATTTAAAACATCGTCCTTTGGGACTAGTTTGGTCTAAGTCTGACATACAGCTTGATCTGGACATCAAAAAGCAAATCTCTGATCACATTCAAAATTCGCATCTCCCGAACTATCGAGAGTTTGAAACAAGTGCCAGAAACGAGAACTCAGCATTGCAACTGAATATACTGGAAAGTATTGAATGGATTTTATCAGTATTGTCAGACGAAATAAATGAAATGTCAGAAATAAGGAGATTGTCTCCAAACGATCTATTCCTGTCAAAAAGATAACGATTTATGGTTACAATGAATAAAATTCTAATTATTGGCGGTCCAAATGCAGGAAAGACGCATTTTGGAGGACAGTTGTACGGACGACTCAGCGCCAGAACCGAGTATTTTAAGATTACCTCTCCTCCAGAAGATATCACTATTTTTCAAGAAGTTTTAGACAATCTCAATGAAGGAAAATCATCAGGCCATACAAATGTTAATGCTCATAAAACGCTGGAATTAGAAATAGAAGATAACATTGGGTCGAGGTCCGTTTTTAGTTTTCCTGATTATGGAGGAGAACAAATAAGGGCGATCGTGAATGACCGCCGAGTGAATAAAATTTGGAAGGAGCAGATTGACCGGTGCAACTTATGGATGCTATTTATAAGACCAGACGAGGTAGTTCAAATTGAAGATGTTGTAAATAGGGGCCTCCCTGATCAGGAAGTTTTGAAAAAGAGGAATGAAAAAAGTGACCCTATGACATTATCCGACTCGGCATTTTATGTAGAGCTCCTTCAAATACTTTTATATATCAAAAAAGTTGGCATTAGGCAAAAAATTTCAGTTCCAAAATTAACAGTAGTTCTATCTTGTTGGGACTTATTATCGATTGAGGATCAGAAAAAATTGCCACAGGATATATTACAAAATAAACTTCCCGGTTTGTTCGATTTCATAAATGCCACATGGGCAGATGACGCCTATTACGTAATCGGTCTATCATCAATAGAAAAATCTCTTTCCAATAAAGATTCAGATCAAGAATTTGTAAAAAAAGGACCTGAGAATTTTGGTTATATTATTACACAAGCTGGGAAAAAGGAAAATGACTTAACTTTTACAATATCTACATTCTTTGAATAGAGAGGTCCAAATAATAATAGATCAGGCATTCTATGGCGAAATAAATAGCTCTCATGGATGTTTATTTACTACGGTTGAAAATGACGAGTTAAAAGCATTTTTAACAGGATTTACTGACCGTCCAAGTTCTTTGCCTTCGGGCAAAATAATGCAACGATATTATTCGGCTATATTACACGGCGAATATTATATATTCACCATAACTTTTCCAGATATCAATGCAAAACGTGCAGGGATGGTATTCACTCATGCTTTGATTCTCAATAAGGAAGATATTGTGTACCTAAATAACCTAGAGGCCCTTTTCGAATATTTTTATAATACAATCCCTGAAGAAAAGATTTCTCTACAGAAATTAGTATTTGCCTCTTCCGCGTTTGAACCAAATAAAACTCAGATTGCATTTCCGACATATATACTACAAGGTGTGACAGAACTGACTAATGGAAATCTACCAATATTATTTTGTGGCGAACCTACTTCGTTCCTCAAACTAATAACTTCCATTTGGACCGGGTTACCACAGTCTTTTCGAACAAAAATTTCTTATACTGCGGCCTTCACGACCGCCAATATTGATAATTCTAAAACAGTCCTTTATTTTCAGAAAAATCTGGAAGATTCTCTAAAAAATATTGAGTTCATTTCAGATATAAAAGATGAACAATCAGAGCCGAATTCCACGGTGGAAAAGTATATTCTTACTCCAAATACAGACAATCAATTTGATATGTTCTTGAAGGAATTGAATATCGATCTCAACAATTGGAGCATGCTTCAATCATGTGCAAAGGCATACGAAGGATACCAAATTTATACAGAGCTAAGTAACGACGCATTAAAGCAACTAATACGCCAGCTGGCAAAAATATCACCAGATAAAAATGATGGAAGATTGATAAAAGGCAAGGTTATCTCGGAAGCTAAACAACGACTTAACTCCGGTTCTGAAACTAATCTCAAATCACTTAAGAATTTACCTCTCGACAAATTCGATTTAGGAGAAAATATTCTATCATTATCTGTAGAAGCTTTTGTAAATGTAGAGTTTTCAAAGAATGGCCACTTTAATGGTGGACTCATTTCTGAAGCTATTATCTTATCTTATAAGGAAACTCAGCCCAATTGGTGGCATAGTGCTATAAAAAGAGCTTTGGTAAATACAATCAGGAAAGAAGACCCTATGGCAATCCAAAATATTTGGAAACTTTTGATTATATCTGAAGAATCTTTGTATGCCACTTTATCTAATTTCCCCGAGGATAGAAAATATGAATATTTACTCATAAGTCATAAACCACAGTACATCTCTCAACATATTGCAAAAGATTTTGCACAAGCTATTCAAAAAAGGAAATGGGTGCTGCTTCATGCCTATTTATTACAGGTGTACTTAACATCAAAAGAGGCGGCCATACAGCAGTTATCGTTAGAGAGAAATCTTAAGATGAATTCGTTAGAGGGCTCCTCGCATATAATTAAAGTGCTTACCGATACTGATCTACTTTCTTTAGCAATGGAAACCTCAGAAGGCTTCTTTGTTGATGAATACGTAAAGCGTTCTGTTAAGAATTCAAATTTATTGAATGAGCTGAATATAAAAAATCGAATTTGGCTTTTAATTTGGGCTAAGACATTAAAAATTACGAATAATCTGGAATATGGTATTCTTCAGCTATCTGAGAAAATAGAACAATTATTACGTGATATTCAAGGGGGTAGGGAAATTCCGAGTGAAATAACAGAATTAGTTGCAAAAAGCAGATATGCAGACATATCTGAGCTAAAGAATCGTACTGATTTGTGGAAACATTTACCCGCGGCTCTTAAGGATCTTTTCCTTGAGGCCACTGCAAATGGATTAGTGAAAAGTCTTTCTTCAAAAGGCTTGACTGAAGTTATTGAACCGGAATTAATGAACTACATATCAAGCGATAAATATATGACTTCGTTTCTTAGTGCATACAGAACGGACATTGATATTGTTCTGGTAGTGTATGAAAATATTGCGCGTCTAAAAGATTCATTTCTTGTTGACTATATTAAATTCTTTCCGAATAATATAAATGAGATTCAGTCTGCACATTTGGGAGATTTGGTATTATCTAAACGATTTCATTTATCGGCAAGACAGATATTTGAAAAAGCGAAATATAATCCCAGTTTTAGGATCGCGTTAACAAAGTGCCATTCTATCGCAGGGTTGGGGTTTTGGGATAAGTTTAAATGGGGTGGACTGATAGGCGAGGCAGTTTCTGCTGATTCTGTATTTTCAGCACTTTTAGAAATTTCTATTAAACTATATGACAAGGGGCCAGAACATAATGACATCTGGAAAAGAGCTGGTGGCAAAGTAAGTAAACTCAATGATTCTAACACAAGGGAGGAAAACTGGCGAACTGCCATTAATTTATTGAAAAACGGTGGTGGAGGGAAAGATATATCAGTAAAGTCTTTAATTAAGGAAATGATAGAGGATCATCCTAATAATTCGGAATTAAAAGAAATAGAAAAGTATTTCAAGCAAAATAATGGCTAAAAAAATTTTAATACAAACAGCGCTAAGCCTCGAATTCGAGGCTGTAAAAGCATTTCTTGTTGATATTCAAACGATAAGGCATCCATCGACACTATCTATTTACGATAGCGGCAAGTACAATAACAATGAAGTTTTAATTGTAGAGACTGGAGCGGGCAATGTGAGGTCAGCCGATGAGACAGGACGAGCCATAGATTTTTTTAAACCAGACTATGTGTTTTTTGTAGGTGTAGCTGGAGGAGTGAAAGATGTGGAGATAGGAGACGTTGTTGCAAGTTCAAAAGTTATTGGATTCGAAATGGGAAAAGATGATACCGAATTTAAACCAAGGTTCGATTCTATACCATCTTCTTACATTTTAGAACAGGTTGCCAAGCATGTAAAAAGAGAGGGACTATGGAAAAGTTTGATTAAAGTTGATAATCCATTTGACCCGAAAGCATTTGTACAACCTATTGCTGCTGGTGAAAAAGTTGTTTCCTCAAATAGATCTGTTACTTTTTCATACTTGAAGAAATATTGTAGTGACGCTGTTGCCGTTGATATGGAAGGTAATGGTTTTCTTATAGCTGCAAGACCTTATCAAGCACATGCTATTGAAGTGAGAGGAATTTCGGATTTGATCGAAAACAAGAGTGAAGCAGATGCTGGTGGATCCCAGCCTAGAGCTGCTGCGAATGCTGCTGCATTTTGTTTTGAAATGATTAATCAGATTGAAGAGAAAAGTGTAAAATCTCTTGATATAAGTTCATTAGAATTTAGGAAAAGACTTGTAAATGAGTTAATAAGATTGTATCCTCAAGGTCCTGAACAAGATGATATCTGGAAAAGAGCTGGTGGAGATGTTTCTATATTGATTAATTCAGCAAACCGAAAATCACAATGGTTTAATGCAATTGAAAAGCTGTATTTGGGAGGAGCTGGAAAACATATCTCAATAAATTCTCTTATAAATGAGCTAAAGGAAGATTACCCCAATTTTATATTGGAAACATAGCGTCAATATTTTATCTCTATAACTGCAAAATGACGTGAATTATAAATGCTTTTATCCTTTATTTTGATTACATTTGTAATGTAATGAATTGAATATCAGTCGAGACTATATCGAGACCTGTTGAAATAAGCACTTTGTAAGATATTGATAATCAGCTTGGAATAAGGAATAGTTCAAACTCCAGCTGGGTCACTTTAAAAAAACAGTAAAGCTCTGTTATCGAAATGATTGCAGAGCTTTTTTATTTCGTGCTGTTTTGGGATCACATGCCATTGTTGTGGGGAATGGTATAAAATGAACCTTTGTTAAAAAACAGAGATAAAATGACAGGATCCTCATAATCTTCATCACAGCCTCATAATCTTCAAACAAAAAGTTCGACATTTCTCCGCTTTGGGTCACCTGGTCAATTTGCCTGAGCAGAGGTATGATTTGTCTTCATACCTCTGTTTTTTATCTTTAATATTGAAAGCAATAGTAAATTTAATGATCTAAAAATGGATTTTATAACACAAATCCCACAATGACCCCATTACATTTCCCTTTTCAATTGCATGAGTGGATTCGTTGTAAAAATAACCTGACTCACCTGTATAAAGCCCGATGTTTATTCCTTTTAAAGCAATCTCGTGAGAGACTTTTTTACGGTTTATCCGGTAGCTAACTGTTAGGTCTCCATTTATAAAAGGGTCGTATTGTTTGCTAAAGGCTTTTGAATCATCAAATCTTATTTCATGGCTGACTTCTGAAAGTTCTTTATCAATTGGAGTAAAACGTTCTCCGCCTTGGCAGGTGAGTCTTAAATTCAGGCCAAACCGGTTGTTTTTGTTTCGTCCGGCAAGCCATTCCTTTCCCCATACACCATTAAAGCTGTAGCTACGGTCGTAGTGTGAACTTCGCCAAACTTTATCTCCACCCATGTATTCCGATTTGAAAGCAGAAGCAGAGAGTAAATAATATGAATTATTTTTCAGATAACGTTCCAACGTAACATCAATTCCGTAATTTTTTCCTTTCCCCGAATTGACCAAAATCTTGTCGAGGTAATAGTCTGCAAGATTCAGGACTGAAAAAGAAGTATTGGCTTCCACCGGGACATCAAACAAATATTGGTAATACGGCTCAACTTTCAGGTGAAGAACATCAGAAATATGCCAGTCGTAAGCCAGGTTAAAGTGATGAGCTTTAGCCAAATTCAACTGTTTGTTTCCGGGTCTGTTTGTTGTTGAATCAACTACATAATAAAAGTCCAGCCGTTCGCGCCTGCTGTTTAATCCATAAGCCGCAGAAAGCGATTGACTTGGGCTAAAATTCCATTTTGTACTCAACCGGGGCTCCAGGTTGAAGTTTTTATTCAAATTAAAATATTGCGCATTAAGCCCGACACTTAGAGATAACTTCGAAGAAAGAGTAAAAACTGATTGGGAATAGGCCGAAACCTGAAGATTATTCCCGGAGCCTTTGGCTACATTTTTCATGGGTAAATCGAGACCATAGTTGGGTGTAACATTGTAGTTCAGGTTATAAATCATTCCGGTAGCCGTAATTCCTGTCCGATTGATATGATTTGAGCTAAACTTTCTGTTGATAAAGGAATTCAGTACAATATCCCAGTTTTTGTTGGTAATGTCAACAACCGGGGTGAGAAAAGCCAGCGAATCCACTTGCCCAACATTTTGAAGTATTCCGCTGTAAGTGCCGGCAAGCACTGTTTTAATGTAGGTTTCGTTGTTAAAGCTGTACTTATGCGTAATTCCGCCACTGGCTTTTTTCAGCGTTGTTTTCACATCCTGACGATCGGCAAAAGATTTCCAATCTTTTTTGTCGGTCGGGCCAACATTGTTTTTGTCGGTCAGTCCCAATCCCCAAATTGAAAAAGTACCGGCCTTTTTAGTTGGCAAATTTAGCTTGAACGAAAGATCCTGGTATTTTAGGTTAGCATCTGCAACCAGTCCTGTTACTGAATATCGGTAATTGAAAATGTAAGAGCTATTGTGATTTTTACTCAACGGTCCTTCCGAAGCCAAATCAATTCCCATAAAACTCACCTGAAAAGTATTTTGTCGTTTTTGGTTATTTCCGTTGCGCATTTGCATATCAAACGCCCCGGAAAGTGCATTGCTATATTCCGCCGGAAATGCCCCGTTAAAAAAATCGGAATTTCCCATCACCTGACTACTCAAAGCCGAGTAAACTCCTCCGCCCAACGAAATCATATCGGCAAAATGTGTTGGATTCGGAATTTCAACGCCTTCCAAACGCCACTGGGTATATTGCGGCGCATTACCACGAATGGAAAGCGCATTGCTTGAAATTCCACCAGTTCCGGATACTCCGGCAAAAGAAGTTACCAAACGGGCCGGGTCGTTAAAAGCACCGGCAAAACGGTTGGCTTCTTCAACGCTCAACATTCGTCCTTCAGTCAGCGCCATGGGATTTACGGCACGTTCCTTATTTATTTGCGGCCTCACAACCACTTCTCCAACCGATTGAAAACTTTCCTTCAACGGAATTTCAACAGATACCTCTCTTGCTGATGTGAGTAATATTTCCCGGTATATGTAAGGTTCGTACCCGACAAAAGAAACTTTAATGTTGGCATATCCCAGTGGAATTCCATGAATAGCAAAATGTCCCAGGCTATCTGACATGGTCCCTATCGACGTATTATCCAATAGGGAAATGTTTGCAAATTCTACCGGGTTTCCCGTTTCTACATCGTAAACAGTTCCTCTTATCGTTTGAGTCAAATCCGTTTTTTTTGCTGCTGCCTTTTCTTTTTCAGGAACTAAGATAATGTGGTAGCCGGTGATTTTGTAAGTAAGTCCGGTGTCTTTCAGAATTTCATTCAACGCTTTTCCCAGGTCTGCGTCTTTTAGTGACAAATTGATTTTTCGCTTCTCGTCTGTTTCCGATTTTTTGTAAGCTATGCTGTAATTGGTTTGCCTTTCGATTTCGTTAAAGGCATCTTTTAGTGAAATACTGTTTTTCTGAATCGTTATCCGTTTTTCCTGAGCCATTGTTGGCTCCGAAAACACAAACAGAAAAACGGAGAAGGTAATAAATACGATCGTTAATTTTTTTAAATTCATTCTATTACATTTGTATTGTTGATACTAAGTTACTTTTCGCAGAGTTGATTTTGTATCCTCGTTTTGAACCGGTAGAAAGCACCATCTTTTTACCGGTTCTGTTTTTTCATAGGCATTCTGTTTTGAGTTTGTACTATTTCTTTTTTAATATCATTTGTCCGCTTTTTAGTGAATAGGAAAAATCCCCGGACATATCCGACAAAAGTTGAAGTATTTGCGCAGGGGTTTCTTCCCTTTCAAATTTTATGGTAAAACGCTCGGTTGACAAGTCAATTGATTTATCTGTGTCGAAAGAAATATTAAAACGTCGTTCAAGTGTTTGCAGGATTTCGCCCAGCGTAGCTTCCGAAAATATCAGGTTTCCGCTTTTCCAATCCGGAATGTCTTCGGAGTTGATTTTTGCCACTTTCAATTCTGAAGTTTCGCTATTGTAAACCAATTGTTCGTTCGGAACTAATTGCTGCTTTTGTTGGTTTCCAGTCTGAACCTCTATTTTTCCTTCCTGTAAAGTGGCTAAGGTTTCATGTTCGTCAGGGTAGGCTTTCAAATTGAATTTTGTTCCCAGAACCTTTACTGTCAGGTTCTTTGTTCCTACCACAAAAGGCTTCGATTGGTTTTTCGTTACCGAGAAAAATGCTTCTCCTGTTAAACTGACAGAACGTATTTCCTGATTAAATTCGGAAGGATATTTTAGAGAGCTTCCGGCATTGAGCCAAACCTTAGTTTGGTCGGGCAGCGTTACTTGTTTCGTTTCGCCATACGCTGCCGAAATCTCTACCATTACTGAATTATTTTGATGTTGCAGGTAATACCACACTCCGCTTATCCCAATAAACAGGATGAAAATAGCCGCCACTTTTGAAAAAGTTCTTAACCAGGCAGTTTTCTTTCCTTCTGAATGAATGCCAATTTTTGTGTCTACCCGTTTTAGCGCTTTAAAAGTGCTTGCATCTTTCCCGGAACTTATTGAATCCCAATATTCTTTTGAGGCTTGCTCCAATTCTTCCGTCTCCGGATTTTTAGCCAGCCACTCCTGAACTTTTTCTTCCGTTTCCAAAGAATATCTCCCGCGCAAATAAAGCCGCAGCATTTCCGCAGCATCTGATTTGTTATTCGATTCCATATTGCTCATTCTTAAAATTTTAAAAGCACTTTCCCTCCCGATTCCGGCTTCCAGGTTTTATCACTCTGGTCGTATTGATACTCGATTCCGACTTTAATTTTTGTTTTCTCATTGGAATCATATTGCAGTCCTGCGCCAAAGTTGGTCTTTGGGAAAAAAGGTCGCATGTTGAAGGTCGGGTCAAAACTGTTTCCGGGCGTAATATATTGCCCCCATGTTTGAAATTGTAGCTTGTTTGTAATGGCGTAACGAAACAGTAAATTACTTCCCCCAACAATCTGTTTGGTCGAAAAAAGGTAGCCGTATTGTGCGCTAATAAAAGCGCCATAATCTAAGGCCAGCCTGTTTGTTATGTTGAATTTTTCCAATGTTCCACCAAAATTCTGATAATCGCCCAGTCCGGGGTAAACTGGCAAAAACAATGTTGAAGAATCTCTTGCCGGACTGTCAAAATATTTAAGCTCTTGATTAAGGTTAATGGCGGCGACTTTTCTGTCGATATAAATTCTGTGAAGGCTCTCGTCTCGATTCCACAGTCCCGGCATCACAAATTGCAGGGAAGGCTGAACAGGCTGCAGCTGTAAATCGTTTTTGTCATGTGTTGAATGGCGAATGGGAATTGTATCCTTCCGCTGTTCCTGCCCGTTTGCCTGAAATCCAGACAAAACCTGCATCACCAGAACGATTACCCATAAAAACTTACTCTTCATATTTCCTGATTTTACAAGGAGTACAATTAAGTCGTCGAAAACTCAGTAAAAAATTCTAAATCTTACTAAAAAAACTTTATTCTGTTTTGGAAAGCAACTCCGGCTTTGCACTCTGATCAGGAAAATTTACCTTCGTTTTTTTATATGACAAAAATCGACCAGCCCATATTGTCTGAATTGCAGAAAGGTAGCCATCAGGCTTTCGAGAAAGTCTTTATTTTCTATTACACCAAAATCAGGACTTTCATTTTGGGCTATGTGAAAACTTTGGCTGACGCGGAAGAACTGACAGAAGAAACTTTTGTTGGTTTATGGCAAAATCATTCAACGATTGACCCCGAAAAGTCGTTCGATTCTTATTTGTACACCATCGCAAAAAATAAAGCGCTCAACTTCCTGAAAAGAAAATACGCATCGAAAACAATTATTGAGATGCAGGCTCCGCCAACTTTTTCTTATAGCTCTGAAGATGAATATATCGCATTGGAAAAGGCTCTTTTAATTGAAATGATTGTAGAAAAAATGCCTGTTCAGCGAAAGAAAATCTATCAGCTTCGGCAACAAGGTCTGACTAATGAAGAAATAGCCAGGGAATTAGAAACCACGAAACGGAATGTGGAAAGCCAGATTAGCCTGGCATTAAAGGAAGTACGCAGCGCTTTCGGTCATTATCTGATTATTTTTGTTTAGAACGATATAACCAGCTATAGAAATGCGATTGTAATATCGTCTCTAATCATTTCCCTCCACAAAATATGCCAGCCAAGGATTACTATTTATATTTTAAGGTTCTTCGCCTTTTTTTTCAGCATTTATAAACTTCATAACAGCCTCAAAATCTTCAAGCAAAAAGGTCTACATTTCTCCGGTTGGGGATCACAAAAAAACAAGACAAGCTGAAAGTCTTCAACCAAACCAATTTGACGGCTTTTTTCGCTGATTTGACTTGTAAATATGCAAGCTCAATGAATCTAGTATTTTGATTCGCGTCGGTCTATTCCTATATCGTGCATAGAGATAGGATCTTCGACAGGCTCCAGATGTATAAAAACAGTGATTGGAGTATTAAAAAGTTCTCGTATTTCTCGTTCAATCTTTTCTGCTATATCGTGACCTTCCTGAATAGTCCAATGTCCTGGCAATAACAAGTGGAAGGCAATAAACTTACGTTGACCGGCCTGTCGGGTTAAAAGAGAATGATGCTCAATGTTTTGCGATTTCAATGAATTCAGTAAATCTGATATTTTTGCTAATTCATCATCCGGGATACTCGCATCAAGCAATCCGGTTGCTGAACGATGTATCAGTTGATAACCTGCCCAAAGGATATTCAATGCAACGGCAACTGCGACAATACCATCCAGAATTTGCCATCCGGAGAGTTTAACCAACAGTATCCCCAACAGAACTCCCCCTGAAGTATAAACATCCGTCATCAGGTGCTTTCCATCCGCATCAAGCGTTATCGAGTTATTCTTTTTCCCTGCTTTTATCAGTACCAGGGCCACGACTAAGTTTATCAGCGATGCGCCAACGGAAATAAGTAACCCGACTTCAACATTTTCGAGCGGTTGCGGCTGAATAATCCGGGGAACTGCCGACCAGATAATGCTAAACGCAGCAACTACAATCATTCCACCTTCAATTGCGCTCGAAAAATATTCTGCCTTGGTATGACCAAAGGGATGTTTTTCATCTGCCGGTGTTTCTGCGATAGTGAGCATAATCAGAGCGATGATGGCAGCAACCAGATTGACACACGACTCAAGTGCATCCGAAAGTAAGCCAACAGAATCAGTAACATACCAGGCGAAGAACTTTAAAAAGATGGTAACGAGAGCTGTACCAATGGATAAATAGATGAACTTCTTGAGCGATTTTGCTTTCATAAAGCGATAATATCTGATTTATATTTTTAATAAATATCGTTTATTCCATTCAATATCAATAATCTACATTAAAATACCGATCAAAAAAAGATAATTGATTTAACAAAGGTAATTTAAAGGTTTTCGAAAACAATGAGCGTAACCTTTTCCGATCACGCTCATTGTTTTTATTATTTGCCACCGCCCAACGAGCGGAACAAATTGATCATCAAAAGGCATTTCACTTTTTGAAGTTCAGTCAATGCCAGTTCCGCTTCTCTTGCGCTTTTCTGGGCGTTAATCACTTCAAGGTAGTTGGCAAACCCGTAGGCATACAATTGGTTGGCCGTGTTTATTGCTTTGCCAAGGGTTGCAACTTCACGGGTCTTTTTGGCAAGTTCCTGTTCCAACAAACCAAGTTCAGCAATTGTACCACTCACTTCAATATAGCTTTGGGTAAGTACTTTCCCGTAATTCAGCAGAGCCTTCTCCTGCTCAACCTTCATGATTTCCAGGTTCCCTCTTAACTGTCTTCGTTGAAATATCGGGGCAGTCAATCCTCCCAGCGTGTTCCAACCCAAATTTTCCTTTGCCAACAGGTTGGTGCTTCCCGATGAAGTGAAACCTGCCAGTGGCGAAATGATCAATGACGGGAGAAGCGCCCTGCGCGCAGCTTCCAGATCGAAACCGGAAGCTTCGAGCATCAAATTAGCTACCTGAATATCCGGTCGATTGTCAAGTAATTGAACTGGTATGCCAACTTTTAGCTCATCCGGAAATTTCTGCCCGTTTAAGTTCTCACTTCTCAAAATTGGCTGCGGCAGCTGATTGAGGAGCAGATTCAGAAAATTTTCAGATTGAACCAGGAGTGTTAAGTAAAAATTAAATCAACATATTTTTGTATACATCTCGCATCGAATGAATCCATTATTTGGTTTCTCCCTAATAGGTGCAATTAAATACTTGATTAAGCACCCGAATCAAGATTTTATTTTTAATGACTATTTTTGAAATAATATTACATGGCTTTTAACATGAAGCGATTGACAATTATTGCTGGCATTCTTTCAGAATTCTTGTTTGGTCTGGCAACTCCATTTAGTAAGATTTTACTGAGTGGTTTAAATTCGTTCGAACTGGCAGGATTACTATACCTAGGTGCGGCTCTGGCTATGGTCCGGTTATAAAACAATACTGAAACTTTGCTTGCAGTAACACTTATTGCCAACGTTTTTCCACTTGAACGCTGGTTACCGGGTGTAACGGTTACCTTGACAATTCGATATATTTTTTATTTTTGCTATTCTCAAACCGAAACTGTATAATGTTCCTGAATGACCAAGACCTTTTATGGAGATTGAAGAGGGATGACGAGATAGCGTTCAAGGTTATATTCAACAAATACTATCCTCAGTTGTATTACTTTATCCTTGAGTTTGTCCCGTTGAAAGACATTGCTGAAAACATTGTTCAGGACTCTTTTTTTACCCTTTGGAATAAACGTCATGAATTAACGGAGAACACCAATTTTGGAGCTTATCTTTTTACTTTGGCAAAAAACAATTGTTTGTACCGAATCAGAGATATGCGATATAAAAAGAAACTATTTGCTGATTTCCCTATTGACAATATCGAATTGCAAACAAACATTGATGTTTTGTCATCTATTGATTCTTCAAACTACACCTTTGAAGAGATTGAATATATTATTCAGAATACTTTGAATGAACTCCCTCCGCAATGCAAAAAAGTGTTTATGCTAAGCAGGTTTGAAGAAAAGAAAAACAAAGAAATTGCGGAAGAACTCAATATCTCGGTAAAAGTTGTTGAAAAACACATTACCAAAGGACTCAAAATATTCAGAGAAGCTTTGAAAGACTATCTTCCTCTTGTAGCCTATCTGTTTATAAAAAACATATAAGATTACCATATTTGTTCATTTGATTCTTCTACAGAAAAAAATTACCTTGTAAGGTGGGTAAATGCTTGTTTGTGCATTAATATTAACAAAGAAATATATGGAGAATCTGGATGACATACTAAATCTCATTACGAACAATCTGGCTCCAGACCAGAAAGAAGATGTTCTTTCGTCTATTAAAGAAGACCTGGACAGTGAAGGACTCTACCGTAAGGCTAAGATTACCTGGGCATTGATGGCATCTACACAAAAAATGCCAGATTATGAAATTGAAAAATCATATAAAAATATTTATGCCCGAATTTCCAGCCAAGGTAATCAACGGAGCATATTTTATAAATACTTTAAGTATGCTGCCTTAGTTTTTGTTATGGTTGGTTTGTCAGCAACAATGTTTTATATAGGGCGGCAAAATACTGGATTCATTTCCGAGCTAAAATATACCACAGTTGTTGCCGATAAAGGTCAGATTTCGAAGATAATTCTGCCCGATAGTTCTGTAGTTTGGTTAAACTCAGGGACGACTCTTCGTTACAATAGTAATTTTTCACAAGACAATCGCGATTTATCGTTAAGCGGTGAAGCATATCTGGAGGTTCGGAAAAACGCACAATTACCGTTAGTTGTAACTAGTGGAAAATTACAGGTTAAAGTACTTGGTACACGGTTCGATATAAAAGCTTATCCTGATGATAAAGAAATTAAAGTTATACTGGAATCGGGCAAAGTTGAACTACTCCACACAAGCGACAAATCGTTCAGATATGAAATAGATCCAGGTCAGATGGCTAGTTTCGATCAGCAATCAAATAAAATGAATATCTGTACAACTAATGTTCAGGTTTTTTCAGGATGGAAGAAAGGAGAATTAAACTTTGTGGACACGCCGATGTCTGAAGTCATCAAAAGCTTAAAAAGGAAATTTGATGTTGTATTTGAAGTAAAGAGTTCCAAAGTGTATCGTTCAGTGTTTAATGCCAATTTCAAAAATGAAAGTCTGAAAGAAATACTTGACTATATCGAATATAGCTGTCAAATCAGTTACACAATTATACCCGAAAAAAACGGGGTAAAAACTAAGATTATCTTAAACTGAAACAATCCAAATTATCCTCAAACTAAATATAGAGCCTATGAAGAACCCATAAATCAAAAGAAATAAAAAAGGAGATGCTCCAACATCCCCTTTTTAAGCAAATGTGCCGGCAATCCTAGAAAAATTGGGCACAAAGAAACTTGAATTATTTAAAATCCAAATCATGACAAATTTATGGAAAATAACTTTTGTCGATTGAACTCCATACTAAAATTTGTATGGCAATCGAAATTATTTCGTGTTATGAAAGCAACAATCTTCATAATAATAATGAGTATTGCTCAGGTACTTGCAGTAAGTTCTTATTCTCAAACTACCCGGTTGAGCCTGAGTGCCAAAAATGTTTCGGCAAAGACAGTTTTACAGCAAATTGAAGACCAGTCACAATTTTATTTCATTTACGATGCAACGGTCGTCGATGTCGAAAAGAAGGTAAGCATTGAATCTGAAAATGAATCCATTACGAAAATTTTGGATCAGTTATTTGAAGGTACAAACATTGTTTACAAAATAAGTAACCGGCAAATAGCCTTAACTGTCGAACAGTTGAACTCAGGAACCAGCCAATCAGTAATTAAAGTTAGCGGTAAAGTCACTGACAATACCGGCACTCCTCTTCCGGGAGTAACTATCCTTGTAAAAGGCACTTCAACCGGGACAATTACTGATAGTGAAGGAAAATATAATTTGTCGAATGTATCTGCCGATGCAATATTGGTGTTCTCATTTATAGGATTAAAAACTCAGGAAATTGCTGTAAATGGTAGAGTCGATATTAACGTATCAATGAGGGATGAGACGTTTAAAATTGACGAAATTGTGGCTGTAGGCTACGGAACTCAGAAGAAGAAATTCGTAGTTGGGTCTGTTTCTCAGATCAACTCAAAAGAACTGGTCACAGCTCCAATGCCAAATGTGTCAAATTTATTGACTGGGAAATTACCCGGTGTAACCAGTATCCAACGTTCAGGATTGCCCGGAGATGACCAAACCTCAATAAGTATCCGTGGAATTAGCACTTTTACCAACTCAAGTCCGCTAATATTGGTCGATGGGGTCGAACGAATGCTTAATACGGTAAACCCAGCCGACATCGAAAATGTGTCTATCCTGAAGGATGCTTCCACTTCGGCTATTTACGGCGTTAAAGGTGGAAATGGTGTAATTCTTATCACCACAAAAAAAGGAGGAGAAGGTAAAGCAAAAATCTCGTATGATGTTTCAGGCACAGTTTCTTTAAATACAGCTTTCCCAAAATTTCTAAATGGCCCCGACTATTTGTACTGGTATAATAAGGCCAGCAAGATGGATGGTCTTGGATACGCCTTTGATGCTGATATTCAAACAAAAGTAATAAAAGGTGATGCTAATGGCATTTATGGAAACACCGATTGGCTGGATTTGCTTTTCAAAAATTATGGCTTTACACAACAACATAATATATCAGCCACTGGAGGCACTGATAAAACAAAATACTATTTAAGCGCTGGTATTTTAGATCAGGATGGTATTGTAAAAAATGTTAGCTACAAAAGATATAATATTCGTTCAAACATCGACGCCAGAATAGCTGAGAATTTCAACCTGTCATTAAATCTTGGTGGGTTTTATGAAAACAGAAACTGGCCGGGGATTAGCCTATCGCCACAGGTATATATGAACCCTATTGAACAGGCTATTGATGCTATACCAATTATTAAATCTAACTATCAGGGAGAATATACTGGTTGGTCTGAAAACGGGTCTATTATTGAAAGTCCACTAGCTAGTGTAAAAAATGGTGGTTTCCAAAAAATGCAACGCTGGCAGTTCGAAGGAAGTGCAAAACTTGAATACGACTTTTCCAGGATAAAACTGCTTAAAGGCTTAAAAGTTGGTGTATTTTACAGTTACGACTATGGAAATACGGCAAATAGAAATTTTCTGGCTTCGTACAAGGTGATGACTTACAATAAGGCAACCAAAGCAATATCCATGGAGCGTGCAACCGGAACTACCGAAGGCGGAAATTATGACAAGTCCATGTCGCTTGGCTATTCTTACATTTTACGCCCAACAATAGAATATAGCCGAACAATTGGAAAGCATAGCCTGAATGCCATCTTACTCATGGAAGAAAATAAGTCGAATAGCAGTACAATGACCGGGCGCAAATCAGGATATATGTTCTCCGATCCAATTGATATTACCTGGGGAACAACCTATCCTTCAGGGGTTGATCCGGTAACCGGTACCATGGGGCATACGGCATCGCGTGGCTATGCCGGACGTTTTAACTATGGATTTGAGAATAAGTACCTTGCTGAGTTTACTTTCCGTTACGATGGCACCTATATTTTTGCTCCTGAAAATCGTTGGGGATTTTTTCCTTCTGTTGCCCTGGGATGGCTTATTTCAGAAGAAAAATTCTTCAAAAACTTAAATGCAGGAAATATCAATTATTTGAAAATTAAAGCTTCGTATGGAGAGTCAGGAAGTAATGATGTTGATCCTTACTTGTGGACATCTTCGTATGGATTAAATTCGTCTCCGACATACGTTTTTGGAGGAGAACCAACCAAGTCGGTTTATACGTTAAACAGCATTATTTCGGACCTTACATGGTCGCGAATTCAAAGCTATAACCTGGGTATCGATTTAAACATGTGGAAAGGACTTTTGGGGGTTGAATTTGATTACTTCTATAAAGTGACTAGCGATATTCTGGAACCCCAGGGGGGAAACATGCCTCCATCGCTAGGTGGAAATTATTCATCAGTAGCTAATTCGGGTAAAGTTGATAACCGGGGATTTGAACTGTTGCTGAAACACAACAATAAAATTACCAGTGATTGGAATTATTCGTTAATTGGAAGCTTAGCCTGGGCAAAAAACAAAGTTTTATCCCGTCAAATCAGCGAAGGTATTCCTTGGAATCGTAATGAAATAGGCCGTTCACTTGGCATTATTTATGGGTACAAAGCAATCGGATTATATCAGACCCAGGCACAACTCGACAATTCGCCTGCTGCACCTTCCGGAACTAAAAGTTTAGGAGATTTGATATACAATGATTACAATGGAGATGGACGTATCGACCAAAATGATTTTGTGAAAATTGGTCGGGGAACTACGCCTCAGCTCAATTTCTCACTCACAATGAATACCTCTTATAAAAATTTTTATCTGACAGCCCTTTGGCAAGGAGTTGCTTTATGCGATTATCAGTTAAGTGCGGCTTATAACAGTGGAATATATGACAACACTGCCTTTACTCGTCCGTTTTATAACAACGGTAATGCTCCATATTATCTTGTTGAGAATGCCTGGACTCCAGAAAATACAAATGCAAAATACCCTCGCTTGAGCACGATCGCAAACGGGAACAATGCATGGCCATCTTCTTGGTGGGTAGTTGATGGTTCATATCTGCGTTTAAAAAATTTGCAAATTGGTTATAACCTGCCAAGTTCGTTGCTAGATCGCTGGAACATTGGAGTTAGTCGTTTAAATTTTTATGTTGCCGGAACCAACCTGCTAACATTCAGCAGCTTTAAATATGTCGACCCGGAAATGCCAAGTGTGAATAATGGATATTATCCACAGCAGAAAACATATAGTGTTGGTTTAAATGTAACTTTTTAAGAGAATTAGAAAATGAAGAAATTATATTTACTGATAAGTGTGATAACCATTATATTTATGGTATCGTGCACCGGGCTGGACCTTGATCCAACAGATCGTGTCTCAGAAAATTCAGTTTGGGAAAGTGAAGAAACTGTTGATGCTTATACCGCTGGGTTATATGCCCACATGCGAGATGCATCGGAATTATATTCCAATAACCTTACCGATTGTTACTCTGATATTTTAAAATCGACTTCCTGGGATCAATATAACCATGCTTACAATAAAGCATTGTTGCAGGTCGATTATTTCACGTCAACCGATGCTGGTTCTTTGGATAAATGGAGCAATTATAATCGTATAAAACGTCAAAACGAATTTTTACGCGATGCTTTATCCAAGGGAGCCCATTTAGGCCAGGACTTTATAAAAATCAGGATTGCCGAAGCCCGGTTTATTCGTGCTTATGCCTATTTCGAGATGGCGAGGGTTTATGGAGGAGTTGTTATCCGCGATGAAACTGATGGCCTTGATGGTCGCGATCAAAAAGATAAAGCAAGGGCAACTGAAGCTGAAACCTGGGATTTCATCATGAATAATTTACAACTGGCAGCTCAGGATTTGCCTGAAAAATGGGGAAGCAAATGGACTGGCCGGGCAACAAAGGCTGCCGCTTATGGTTTGTTAAGTCGTTGCGCTCTTTATGCCAAGAAATGGGATTTAGCTATTGAAGCTGCAAAAAATGCCAAACTGGCCGGGGCAAAGTTAATTACAAGTTCTTATGCGGATGTATTTACAACTCCACTGGAATCGAACAGCGAAGTATTATTTGCGGTTGACTTTGCTGATCCGATCGTACATAATTTCGATCGTTATTATCGTCCCAGTGGTGACGTTGATGTTTATTCGGCAGCAGTGCCTACCAGCGAATTAGTTGATAGTTATGAAATGGCCGATGGAACTGCATTTAGTTGGTCAACTCATGGAACAAATCCTTATATAGGGAGAGAACCTCGATTTTATGCTTCAATTCTTTACAATGGTGCTTTATGGGAAGGCCGGACAATTCAATCGTATGTTGGAGGAACTGATGGTTATCTCGAATGGAAACCCGCCGGGGCTACAACAAGTACCGTTACTGGCTATTATATCCGAAAATATTTGCAGGAAGGAAACAATTATCTGACCAATCAAAGTACCCAATTCGACATATTCATCCGGTACGCCGAAGTGCTGCTGAATCAGGCAGAAGCCTTGGCTGAGCAGAGTTACTCACAAAATAAGACCAATGCATTGGCTGCATTAAACGAGGTTCGCAACCGTGTGGGGTTGCCCGGAATAACAGAAGCACAGGCCAGCGATAAAGACAGCTTTATGTCTTATCTGCGCCATGAACGTATGGTTGAATTAGCCTTTGAAGGTTTTCGTTATTGGGATATACGCCGCTGGAGACTGGCTGAAAGCGTGATTAACGGAAAAACGGCTCATGGTGTAAAAATCACGAAAAATTCTGATGGATCATTTTCATACCAGCAAGTTGACTGTGATGGAGGCCAAACCCGCTACTTCGACTCGAAATATTACCTCATGTCTATTCCTGAAAGCGAAAGGTTAAACAATTCACTATTAGGAGAAAATAATCCTGGATGGTAACTTTTATTGATAATTTCAAAACAAGGTAAAAATGAAACGAGCCATGAGCGAGAATCACACACGATGGGATGATTATGATGGCGAGTTCCATGTGGCAATTAAAAAATAAATTATAAACACATGAAAATATTCAAATTCATACTAGTTTCTTTTTTGGCTATGATGACTTTTATTCCTTATTCGTGCCAAAAGGAAGATGAAAGATATATACATACTGACACAACTATCTCGTCAATTTACATTCGAAATCAAGTAGGGGGTGCCTATGTAGAAGGAATTGTGCAGAGTGACAACCAGATAATCTTTAAAATTCCGCTGGCGAAAAAAGACGAAATTGATATATCAAACTTACTGATATACGCCAATATTCCTGTATCAGCCAAGTTCACTCCGGGATTAGCCGGACGTCATGACCTTTCTTCCCCAAAGGAATTCACGGTCACTAATGACAACAATGTTCCACATAATTATACTTTACAGGCAATATATTTAGATAACTAATAACATCACATTTAATCTTGAAAGAAATGAAATTATATCTAAAAATATTAAGCGCCTTATTTCTGGGCGGATTGTTGTTACTTTTCAATTCATGTTCACAGAACGATCATTTTGTAACGGATAACGATATCCTTTCTTTTTCGCTTACGGTTAACGGCGAACAAAAAACCGGGGTGAAAACAACGCAGGGAGATACAATTAAATTTAAGATGGCTCCCGGGTTCAGCACAAATACCCTTAAAGATTTGGTCCCTTCCATATTTATATCCGGATATTCTACTATTTCCCCGTTACCAAGCGAACCGCAGAATTTTAACGAGCCTGTGAAATATACCGTAACTGCCCAGGATGGAACAATTCGCGAATGGACTGTTAAGTGGACTTATGGCGACCGAGTTAAAGATGGTAACGGAGGAGGCGCTACCATTCCGGTATGGTACAAAACACCAACAGAACTTGGGATTAACACAACTGGACTGGAAAGTTCGATAGGTGTGAGTGGTGATTACCTGGTGTTTTCGCGCAGTAACAAAACAGTTAACAAATACACAGGTGAACCTACTGATAAGAAACTGAATGTCACCGGGGTTCCCGGACAGATTTTTTTCCTGGCCAATGATGACAAAGGCAATCTGGTTGGATGTACTCTTCCTGCCATTTCAAGTGGCAAGTTCAATGTTTACAAATGGAGTTCCATTGATAATGCTCCTCAGCTAATTTACACCGAAGACTATACTTCCGGGGCAATGCCTGGCCGCAAGTTTGATATTACCGGCGATGTTAACGGAACCGCAATATTTTCGACAAACATGTACGAATCAGGAAAATCAAACGGAAAAATACGCAGATGGAAAATAACCGGTGGTGGTACTCCTACCGAAATAAGCAGTGTAATTGTTCCAATCGGCGAGGAATATCCGGCAACTGCTACTGCCATTCAATGGCAATCATTTGCCATGTCAGCTCCTGACGAAAATGCTCGGTTCTATACAACAGTTCCGGCCTTACTTTGGGGAACACTTTATTCTGGAATTGTTGTAAAATATGGTACTCCTGATAATGTTGCTGTTTTAAGCAAGTTCCGGGGAAGCTTTGTTCAGGATGATGGTTCTGCTGGTGGCGGATATTGGGGAAATATTATCCAGGGCCATGTTTCTGCCTTCAATTTCAACGGAAAAACATACGTTGCGGCCTGCGGTTTTTCCTGGACCCGATATACTTATTGCCTTGCAGCTGACGAAGATCTTTTCCCTGGTTGTATTGGGAAAAATATAGGTTACTGGTACGGAGAGATTCCGTTCGCTTCAGGAATAGGAAATGGCACCTCTTCTATCACTTTTAGCAACGAAAACAACAATGAGATGCTCATTTATGTGTATGTCGAAGGTGGTGGGGTTGCTTGCGGTAAAATGACTCGCTACGAAAGATAACTTTTATAAAAAGATTAGTCTCGGTTCTTCAAGCCGGGACTAATTTTTGCCATCAAACACAATGAGTTACAATTCAGTGAAAAATATAAACATGAAAGAATTTCTAAGCATCATATTCATACTTATCATACTGTTCCCTGCGTGTAGCAGCAATAAGGCCACCGATGGCGGTAGTATCTATGATGATCCTGATGGTACAGGTGATAATTCCACTAACACAAAACCCGAAAAGGTAAAAATGCTTTGGATTGATGCAGAGGCAAATTTCCAGTTATTTTCCCAAAAGGGAAATATTACAACATATCTTGATTTGGCAAAAAAGACAGGCTTTAATACAATTGTAGTCGATGTCCGCCCAGTTCAGGGTGACGTGCTTTATAAGAGTAGCTTTATCCCGTTTTTAACTACCCTGAACGGCATTACGATAACCCGCGACTGGGATTATCTTCAATATTTTGTTGATGAAGCGCATAAACGGGGTCTGAAAATTGTCGCTGATGCAACAACTTTTACTGCCGGTTTACTTCAGTCGCGCGAAGGAATGGCATTCCGTTCCAATGAATGGGACAATGATATAAGCGTGATCTATTCTCAGGATGGAAGTCTGGTCAGTGGTAAAAATAACCCAAGTAAAACTGAAGCTACTGTATTTCTGGATCCGGCGTCTTCCAAAGTTCAGGATTTCGTTTTGAAATACATTACCGAAATCGTGACAAATTACGATATTGATGGATTTAACCTTGATTATTGCAGGTATTCCAATTATACAACCGATTTTTCAGAAGCATCGAGGGTGGCCTTCTCCAAATATATCGGCGCCGATGTAACCAATTTCCCTTCCAGCGTTTTCACATACAATGCCGACGGGACTCGCAATCCTGGAAAATACTACAAACAATGGTGGGAATTCCGCTCGATGACCATACATGATTTTGTTGCTAAGGTAAATCAGACCATTGCAAACATAAAACCTAAAGTAAAATTGTATTACTGGGCAGCTTCGTGGTTTGCCAATCGTTATGAAGTAGGGCAGGATTGGGGAAGTAAAACGTATACAAATTTCGATTCCTCTTGGGCTTCAGGTAATTACCACAATGCTGGTTTTGCCGATGAACTTGACGTTTTTCTTCTCGGTGCTTACTTAAACCGGGTTTACGGGTTAGACGACAACGAATCGATTGAATATGCCATTGCCAATGGTAAGAAAATTATAAACGGAGCTTGCACAATGTATGGAACTATTGCCGCAAGCAATCACATGGATAACAGCGACACCAATTCCAATATCGAAAATGCGGTTTATGTATGTCTCAGGGATACTCCCGGAGTAATGGTTTTCGATATTGTATATGTAATCCAATATGGATTATGGAATGGCATTAAACGAGGCATTGACAGAGCTGAAACAGAATACAATAAATAATAATCGTACAACTGAAACAAAATGAGGAATTTTAAATATCGACATCTGTCACTTACTTTATTGATTTTTGCATTGATGGGCTGCCAGTTTCTGCGTGCCCAGGAGGCTCTTCCTTATGATACAACCTATACTTTTTCGCATTACAAAGAGTTAAGAGCTAAATATGATAAATTACCTGACCGAAAGGGAGAAATAATTTTCCTGGGAAACAGTATTACTGAAAGAGGCGACTGGCCAACTCTTTTTAAGAACAAAAATATAATAAACAGGGGGATAGGTGGCGATGTATGTTTTGGTGTACTGAATCGCCTTGATGAGGTAATTTCGTCTCATCCGAAAATTGTTTTTTTGATGATTGGAATCAACGACATCGGACGCAATGTTCCTCTTGAAATTATCGCAGGGAAAATCAGGCAAATTGTTGATAAAATAAAGGCTAAATCGCCGAAAACCAGGATTTACCTGCAAAGTGTTTTACCTATCAACGAATCTGTAATGAAATTCGATTATATGAAGAACAAATCGGATAATATAGTGCTTTTGAATCAGCTAATTCGGTCATTCGCTTTGAAAGAAAACATCCATTTCGTAGACCTTTATTCTCATTTTGCTGACGAAAACGGCCAATTGATCGCTCGGTATACTGTAGATGGAATTCATTTAAGCGCCGAGGGATATCAGCAATGGGTTAACGTGTTTAAATTAGAAAATATACGTATGTAGTTTTGATTATCGTACGCGATTATAGTAGCCTTCAAAAAAAATGGCTGGAAAATGAGGATCAGGTTGATAATATTTATCACGAATTTTAGAAACTGTTTAAATTTTATTTTACCGTTCCGTTAGGAACAAAATGTGGGTAGGAAAAGAATGATTTTAGATGATCTCTTGTCCCGTAAGGGACAAAATGAAACGATAAATGGTCATTTTTCTACCCATATATTTTCCCTCCGGGAAATTTAAACAGACACTTAATGTATTTACATTGCACTAAATTAGTAAGATCGATTGTTTATTAATTTTCCAGCTAATTCTTTAAAATATTCATGTTTTTCAACACCTTATAGATTTAGTTCGAAAATATGTTTATATTACAATCCGTATATTTGATTATAATGTAAACATGATCGAGAATTTTATTTTAACAAGTGCGACTGGGGCAATATTAACCAGGTATAACTTAAAGCTTAATAAGTTTTTTAAGTCCATTCCTCGTCCATCGATTATTTCGGGTGGCGACAATGCTCTTGTCATAACATCGCAAATGCCCGATATGTTGCAAACAATGAGATTTGGTTATACCAGTTCATTTTCTGAAGGAAGAATGGATTTGTTAAATCTTTGTACTGATTTTATCTCTTTGGATGATGATGAACATGAATATGGTGGTTTGCACAACATGCTTGGTAAAGCTTGGTTTGCTGAATTGATTACTTATTATCGTTGTATTATTCTTATTGATGCTTTCCTGGCAACTTCGAATGATAACACCAATTACTTTATTCACATGCAAAACCGCGAATATCCCTTTGCAATAGCTGGAATTTACTCGAACTGGCTGAATAAAGAAACCGGTAAAAATGAAACAGGTTTCGCTGTTTTGACAACTTCCGCCAGTTCAATGTTGCGTTATGTTGGGATTGATCGAATGCCGTTTATTCTAGCGGAACCTAATGTTTCTGTTTGGCTCGATTTACATCAGGATATCGAAAAAATATATTCATTGATTTGCCCTGTATCTGATGAATTAATAAATGGTTATCCGGCATCAGGAAGAATTATCAACGACTCAATTTCTATTACCAAGTTACAACTCAATGGTTCCAACCTTCAACCTGAAAAATTTCATTCAAACCTCATTGTGGCTTAATATTCTGAGCTTCTTTCTGCCAAAGGTTAGTTTCAATTTGAAATGGCTCTAATTTTTGTTACAAAATTCTGAATTGACGGGTTTAAATTAAGTATTTGTTAAAGCCATATTCCCATCTCTTATGTTATAGGTGTCAAAACAAATTTAAAAGCTATATTAAAAGATTGTAAACTCTGATGTAGCAATTTGATAGTATGAATATCCTTTTCGTAGCCTAAAACTGAGTGAAGTGCAAGCCCCAATGCTAAATCAATTAGGTGTTCTGTGGGATATTCAATTTTGATAGTAATTCGATAATTATGGGATATAGATGCTCAATTCAAGGCCGAAATTATGTCTTTGATGATCTGAAAACTTTGATGGCAAAGGCAACGCCTTTCAGAAGTGGAGACGCACTTGCCGGTGTGGCAGCCGAAAATAATGCTGAACGGGTGGCCGCGCAGATGGCGTTAAGTGAAGTTCCGTTAATTTCCTTTTTAAACGAGGCGATTATTCCTTACGAACAGGACGAAATTACCCGGCTAATTATTGACTCACACAACTCTCAGGTGTTCGAAACTGTTGCCCAATTAACTGTTGGCGAATTTCGTGATTGGCTTTTAACTGAAGCTGCCAGTACTGAAATATTGACAAAACTAGCTCCCGGATTAACTCCTGAAATGGTCGCTGCCACCTCAAAACTTATGCGTAACCAGGATTTGATTTCAGTAGCTCAGAAATGCACGGTAATTAGTAAATTCAGAACTACGGTAGGCCTTCCTAACCGACTATCTGTTCGGCTACAACCTAATAGTCCGGTGGATGATTTGCGAGCGATTGCTGCCAGTACTATCGATGGTTTAATGTATGGGTGTGGCGATGCGGTAATTGGGATTAACCCGGCAACCGACAGCCCTGAAATAGTTTGTGAATTATTGAAGATGCTTGATCATATCCGGTTGAAATTCGATATTCCTACCCAATCATGTGTTCTTTGCCATGTAACCACTGCGTTAAAAATTATAAATAAAGCGCCTGTCGACCTGGTGTTTCAATCCATTGGCGGAACCGAAAAAACCAATTCATCATTTGGTGTAAATTTATCTATTCTTCAAGAAGCCTGGGAAGCCGCGAGTGCACTGAAACGAGGAACAATAGGGAATCAAGTTATGTATTTCGAAACAGGGCAAGGATCAGCCTTGTCGGCGAATGCTAATTTTGGTGTCGATCAGCAGACTTGCGAAGCTCGCGCTTATGCTGTCGCCCGTAAATTTAATCCGTTTTTGGTAAATACCGTTGTCGGTTTTATTGGGCCTGAATATTTGTGCGACGGAAAACAAATAATCCGTGCAGCTCTCGAAGATCATTTCTGCGCAAAACTACTTGGTTTGCCTATGGGCGAAGATGTTTGCTATACCAATCATGCCGAAGCTGATCAGGACGACATGGATAATTTACTTACCCTGCTTGGTGTTGCTGGAGTTAATTTCATTATGGGCGTTCCCGGGGCTGATGATATCATGCTGAATTATCAGTCAACTTCTTTTCACGATGCCATGTATATTCGGAAAGTTTTAAAGAAAAAGCCTTCCCCTGAATTTGAGCAGTGGCTAATGTCATCAGGTATTACTGACGATAAGGGAAATCGATTACAAATTAATAAATTGCATAAATTATTAAATACATGATACAGGAAGATTCTGTTTCGAAAGCAGGTTCAATTATTCAGGAAGATGCGTGGACAGGCCTCAAAGACTTCACGAAAGCTCGGATTGCTCTTGGAAATGTGGGCGGTAGCCTTCCCTTGCGTGAAGTGCTCGCTTTCAAACTGGCTCATGCCAGAGCCAAAGATGCCATTTATTCGGGTCTGAATGTTGCCGGGATACAACAAAATTTAAAAGGGCTGGATGTTCCTGTTTATATACTGAATAGTAAAGTTGAGGACAGGATGCAGTACCTGAAACGTCCGGATTTGGGGAGAAGGCTTAACCAACAATCAGTTTCTTTGCTGGAAAAAACTGGCAAATCGTTCGATATAGTTTTTATTTTGGCTGATGGTCTTTCGGCTGATGCAGTAAATCTTCATGCTTTTGAAGTTCTGAAATTGATTATTCCGATATTGGCATCAAAATTCAAAATAGCTGTGGCATTGGTTAACCAGGGACGTGTAGCTATTGGTGACGAAATTGGGAAATTACTCAATGCCTGCTTCACTGCAATTATGATTGGAGAACGGCCAGGGCTTTCTTCACACGAAAGTATGGGAATTTACACAACTTATGCTCCTGAAGTTGGATTAACCGACGAACGGCGTAATTGTATTTCCAATGTTCATCCAGATGGACTAAATTATTTGAGTGCAACACGAATTTTATCATACTTGATTGAGCAATCTTTTCTTCGGAAAATAAGTGGAGTGGAAATTAAGCTTGAATTGGGTCTGTTAGCCTCAGAATAAAACCTATAAAACAAGGAAAAGTAAAAACGACAGGAAACAATTCGGTTTTGAAAGTTTCCCATCGTCTTCTATTGTATATCGGTTAAAGTGGTTTCTGAGTTATCATTTTCCTTTCCGTAATTCCATTTAAAAAGGAGAAGTGTTGCCGCAATTAGTGCAACAACAACAAACATTTCGAATAAAGCATCCCATCCATATTTAGCTGACACAAATGCAACTACCAATGGAGAAAGCAATTGCCCAGCAGAACCAACGCCGTTGATTACCCCGGCAGCAAGGGCTGCCCCTTGATCTTTTCCCATATCCATTGCTGCTGCGCCCGACATAATTGAATCAGGTCCATAAGTGAAAAAGCCGATCATCCCAATCGAGATAATGGTTGGAACCATACCCATTTTACTCAATAGTGGTTGTAAAAACAGCATCAGCGCCAACCCAAAAAGCATGATTGCTGCAATTGGAAAACGTCGCGATTTGAACAAATAGTCGGAACCAAAACCAGCCACCAGTATTCCAAAAAAGCCAATAGCCTCGTAAGCTATTGATGTGTAGCCAGCCTGAGCATCAGAATACTTTAACGCTTCGGATAAATATAAAGGTAACCAGAATAAAAAGGCATATCGGGTAAATTTTACGAAAAAATACATGATTGCGGCAATCCATACAGCTCCATTTTTCAGTACAGTAAGCTGAGCTTGTTTTTTACTTGTTTTTTCAGATGACAAACTATCCTCTTCAAATGATTCCAAGCCAACATCTTCGGGTCTATTCCGTGTAAATACAATGTAAATTAAAGCAATAGCGAATACCAGGATTGATGGCATGAAGAATGCACGTTTCCAGGCAAGTCCAGGTAAAAAATGTTGATCGGTAATCCAGTAGGTTGCAAATGCAGTTGCAGCAATTCCTCCAATAACATAGCATGTTGTCCAGAACGACATTACCACTCCGCGCTCTTCTTTCCTATACCAGGGAGTCATGTTTTTTATCAGTCCGGACCAACCCGACGATTGCCCCAGTCCATTTAAACTCATCAGAAAGATGAAAGAGCCAACAGTTCCGGCCCATCCCATAAAGAAATTTGATACAACAGAGATAATAAGGCCAATGCCTACGATAATCCTGGCGCCTTTCCTATCGCTCAAATAGCCGCTTAGGAATTGCCCAAGCATATACATAATACTGTAAACGGTGATAACAATGGCAAATTCTTCTTTGCTAGTATTTAATTCTCTGTTCATTACGGGCATCACAACACTATAATTTTTTCGGCAGAAATACATAGCGAAGTAAGCTATCCACGTTACTGCAAAAATCTGATACCTCCACTTTTTCATCAAAGGAGAAATACTTGAAGCCATTCTAGTTGTTTTAGGTGTTAATGTTGAATCTTTGAAATGCAACTTTTTGAATTGTTTCAATTGCAAAAAAAACATCCCATTGCTCACTGTTGATTTGAACAAAGTGAAGAATAATTGCTTGTTGTTATACAAAGATGTTAAATGTTTGTAAAAAACAATATTTTGCAACACACCCCCATTGTGAGAATTAACAAATAGATAATTTTTGCTATTTTAAATATTTAACCCCTATTGTATGTATACGTGTATTAATTAAAATGTAATATTTTTGAAACTAAACCTTAATAAAAAAGCAGATAAAAGATTATTGAATCATCTATCTGCTTTCATTCAAATAAATAAGTTTTTTCACCAGAACTTCACTGTTTCTATTGTGCGAATTAGACGTTCCATGTCGGCAGGAAAAACTTCACCAATATTCCCAATCCTGAAAGTATCTCCTTGCGTTACTTTACCCGGATAAATAACAAATCCGTACTGTTTCAATAATTCATAGAATTTTATGAAAGAGTATGCCTCTTCTTCTGGAGACAGAAATGAAGTAATTATTGGTGAATGAAGCGAATCAGGTAACAAGGTTTCAAAACCCAGATTTCGCATACCTTCTACAAGGGTTCGTTGGTTTTTTGTGTAGCGTTCATAACGTTTAGCTATTCCACCCTCATCATCTAACTCATGTAGTGCCTGTAAAAATGCCCGAACAACATGTGTCGGGGAAGTAAAACGCCATTTACCTCCACCTTTTTCCATAGTCGCCCATTGATCGTACAGATCAAGAGAAAGTGAACGTGCCTGCCCTTTACATTTTTCAAGCAATTTGGTACGGGCAATTATAAACGAAAATCCTGGTACTCCTTGAATACATTTATTTGCTGAGCTTATTAAATAATCAATTTGCCAATCATTTAGGTCGATTGGAATACCTCCAAAACTGCTCATCGCGTCAATAATAGTTACTTTATTGTATTTCTTAGCCAGTGCAGTTATTTCTTTAACCGGATTCAAAATGCCAGTGGTTGTTTCGCAATGTACTACAGATATATGAGTTATATCCGGATTATTTTCGAGCAACTGCTGGACCTCCATAATATCAGGAACGTACATTTCAGGTAGATCATAAGTCAAATATTTCAAATTTAGTACTTTAGCAATTTGAGTCATGCGATTACCATAAGCGCCATTTGCAATAATCAGTACTATATCATTTGAAGAAATAACTGACCCCAGAACAGATTCAACACCAAAACTGCCACTACCCTGCATTAAAACAGTAGTATACTCATTAACTGAACTCGTAGCCAATTGTACCAACTTTTGCCTGATTTGCTGTACAATACTCATGTTATAGTCGTCGTCCCAGGTACACCAGTCTCGTAACATAGCTGCTTTTACCGTTTTGCTTGTTGACAGAGGACCTGGAGTTAGCAGTAAATATGGATTGTCTGGCAATGTATTGATTCTCATAATGTATTTATTTATGTTGTTTTACGTTTGTACATATTTTGCATTGCTTTTTCTAAAATATCAAGTGCACGATTGAGCTCTTCTACTGAGATAATGAGAGATGGGCTCAGCGTGATGACATTTCCTTGCGAAACTTTAAAGCTTAATCCATTTTTCAGGCATTCATACATGATTATTTCTGCTTCAGTAATTGCCCGTTCTTTTGTATCTCGGTCGGTAACCAGATCGATCCCCCAAAGTAGGCCAATGCCGCGAATATCGCCTATAATCGAATAGCGATTTTTCATTTCCAAAAGTCGTATTTTTACTATTTCGCCTAATTCCTGAGCTCGCGCCAGTAGGTTTTCATTCTCAATTACCTTTAAAACCGCAAGGGCTGCAGCACTTCCAATTGGAGATTTTTCGTGTGTAAAATGCCCGATAGAATGTTTCGCCACAACATTATATTTTTCGCTGGTTAAAATTGCAGCCATTGGGAAAACTCCGCCACCAAGACCTTTACCTATGGTAACAATATCAGGAACAATACCATAATGTTCAAATGCAAAGAACTTTCCTGTTCGCCCTAACGAAATTGGAATTTCGTCCAGGATGAGTGTTACATCAAATTCATCGCATAATTTCCTGACTTTTTGCCAAAATCCGGCAACAGGAATTTGTACATCGGTATCACGAATAGTTTCGGCAATAAATGCCCCAACATCACCTTCGTTTTCGAAAATCTGTCGGATTAGAGCCACATAAATATCCTGTTGAGGATCATTATCCCACAATGAACGATACGTTGATGGTTGCGGAATATGCTCTGCTCCAGCAAGTAATGGGCCTGTATTTTTTCGAAATGGGGCTTCTCCACCAACCGAGATTGCATCAAGCCCAGCTCCATGAAAGGCGCCCCACATCGAGACGGTTTTGAATCTGCCAGTTACGAGTCGAGATAATTTTAAGGCCATAGAGTTTGCCGCTGAACCACCAGGAGCAAACAACACTCTGTTTAACCCAGGCACTAACATTCCGAGCTTTTTCGCTAACTCAATTGCTGTTGGATTAGTATATCTTCGTGGCGAGAAAGGAAGTCTTTGCACCATTTGGGTAACAGCGTGTATTACTTCTCTATGTCCGTATCCCACCTGGTGAACATTGTTCCCATGAAAATCAAGAATTTTTCTTCCTGTATTAGTGATTAGATAAGGTCCCTCACATCTGGTTAAAACATCAAGGCATGGGGTTGACAATGCCTGATGAATAAAACTATTCGCATCGTCATTGAGTATCTCCAATGTTTCCACTGGTAATTTGCTTACCCATTTTTTTCGTTCTTCCGTAAGGTTAATGTCTCCTTCGATTTTTAATATTTTATCATCCATGTTTACTTATATTAAAACACTTCAAATTTTCAAGGTAAATTTATGATTTTAAAAATAGAACTAATTTCTAATATTATTAATTAAATATTAAATAAATACAAGCATATAATGAATTAACTTTCTTTTGTATATTTGAAATTCAAATTCAGCAATATTTTACTATTTGTAAACTTTATGAGTATTCAGGATATTAATAATATAGGCAAGCGGATTAAAGACATCAGACTTTCGAAGGAACAAAAGCTTGTTGATGTTGCGATTAAATCAGGAGTAAGTAAAGGGCTACTGTCACGAGTTGAAAACGGAAGAACTATACCATCATTGCCTGTACTGCTTGATATTATTGATGCACTTGGTGAAAAACCTGGTGGTTTTTTCGAATCAATCGAATATAAATCCGGTTCGCCATTTTATTTATTTATCAAAAGGAATGATTATCAACCAGTAAATAAAGAAGATTCAGTTGGCTTTAATTACTATTCAATAATCAGTAAATCGTTTAATGAGGTCACATTTAACGCCGTATTACTAGAACTTGAGCCTAATGCCACCAGGGAGATGGTAACTACTGATGGAATGGAGTTTATTTACCTTGTGTCTGGATATATTGATTATCAATTAGGAAACACTTTGCTTTCCATGGAAGAAGGTGATTCATTGTTTTTTGATGGTCGTGTACCTCATTTAAAAATAAACAAATCGGGGAAATCCGCCCTGGTATTAGTTATATATCTGTTATTCAATAAATAATAAACTTATGAAGCAAAACACTCAAATGATCGTTTTCGACATGGCCGGAACAACAATTCAGGATAAAAATGAAGTAGAATACTGTTTCATGAAAGCCGTAGAGCAAACCGGATTAATTACAAATCCGGAAGAAATAAACTCGATGATGGGATGGTCAAAACTTACTGTTTTCGAAACTTTGTGGAATAAACAATTAATTGGTGCCACTGAAAATGAAATAAAAACTCATATAAACAAATCGTATGTGGCATTTAAGGAAATCCTTGAATATCATTATCTTAATTCTGAAGTTATACCCACGCAAGGTACACTTGAAATTTTCGATTTCATAAAACAAAAGAATGTAAAAATTGCTTTGACAACTGGATTTTATCGGAAGGTTACCGATATTATCCTGCAAAAATTGGGATGGAATGAGGGCCTGGATGAAAAATATGCTGGGAATGGTTTAATCAATGCGTCGATAAGCAGCGACCAGGTGAAATCGGGCCGTCCAAAGCCATTTATGGTATTTCGTGCAATGGAACTTTGCAATGTAAATGATGTACGAAAAATAATCAAGATTGGAGATACGCCATCTGACTTAGCCGAGGGTAAAAATGCGGGTTGCTACCTTTCTCTTGGAGTTACCAATGGAACGCATAAAAAAGAACAGCTTGAAAATAACGAAAATGATGGATTGTATGATAATATGACTCATTTTAAATCTTTTCTTGAAGAAATTCTATAAATAAAAAGCCTTGATTAACTTATGCTAATCAAGGCCTTTTGTTTTTCTGTGATCCCGGAGAGACTCGAACCCCCAACCTTCTGATCCGTAGTCAGATGCTCTATCCATTAAGCTACGGGACCATTGTTAAAAGCGTTGCAAAGATAATACTTAAACATTTAAATGCAACCTTCAACTTGAGTTTTTTCGACTATTTATATTTATTCATTTTATCGTCGATATAAACGTCCTGATTTTTACGAGTTTGAATTTTAATATTAGTGATTATCTCGTCTGCTCCAGCATGGTAAACCGCTTCATGAATATCTTTTACCAGTTTCATAATCTCATCATACTGGCCTTCTATAACTGTTTCAAAGGGACAAACCTGGTAATTCAAACCTGATTTTTGAATTATTGCGATGGCTACATCAACCAACTCGTATGTTCCTATTGATGCTGCCCGCGGTAAAATCTGAATTGCTAAATTAATCTGATTGTTCATTTGTTTCTTTTTTATCAATAAAGTTTCTGATTTCACCAGAACTCATTCGTTTAACATTCGTGATGATAATATCCTGTCGTACAAAATTACCATATTCGTTGCATTCATTAATAACACTGCTAAATACTTCCTGGATGTCAGATTTAACCGGTAAAAGGAGCATGGCTTCAGCCAGTTCTTTATCAAAGTTAATTTCTTCGAGCACACCATCGTGGTGCTTTAATGAATATTCGAGTTCGTCGCGAATCAATTTTTGTTGAATGGATGAATATTCTGTAATATTTTCGTGGCCAATAAAAACAACGAAATACCTTAAGTTTTGTCCTTTTCCCCCCAAACCTGTAGAGATATAAACCTGTTGTTCATCCATCAGCGAACTTTGGATAACCATACGGCTTTCCTGCAATGCGAGAGTGCTCCAGGCTTTAAGTTCAGGATCAGGATTGAGAGCATATTTTTCAATGATTCTAAATGCTTCGACCTTTTCTTGCGATGCTAATAAAACAAGCAAATTTTTTTTCTCATCGATTGGAACTACCGGATCAAATAAATCATCCGGATGCTGCAAGATTTGCTCCCCAGGAAATTTAGACTTAACATCACGAGAATAATTGAAGTATTCCATTTGGAGTTCAACGTCAATCTGTTCTTCAAGAATACTAAAATTCTCGGGAAGTGAGGCAATGGCTTCCTGTATCTTTTTATATATGTTATCCTCCTCCATATTCTATTACTCGTGCTGCAAATGTAAATTAATCAATTCTGAATTTCTAAGAAAGCAAGATTTTTTAAGAGTTTTTACAAAACTTAAATATCTTTGTCCATTATTCTTATTTAGTTTAAATTAGTTTAGTAGCGGAACTATAAAGTGCGTTTATCAGAGGTAAAAAATAAAGAAACTGTAATCATAACCAAAGTTTTAGGGCATGGTTCTTTCAGAAAAAGAATCACTGAAATGGGCTTTGTGAAAGGGAAAGAAGTAACTGTAATAAAAAATGCCCCTTTTAATGGTCCTATAGAATACAAAATTTTGGATTACAATATTACCTTACGTCGTACTGAAGCTAATCTGATTGAAGTAGTTAGCCTTGATGAAGCTGCGAAATACCTGACTCAGAGTTTTGAGGGAGTAATTGATACTGATAGTTTAAAAATTTCGGCTAGACAAAATGAGCGGACTATCAATATTGCTTTGGTGGGTAATCCAAATTGTGGAAAAACTACATTGTTCAATTTCCTGTCAGGCTCAAAAGAACATGTAGGCAATTACAGTGGAGTGACAGTTGATGCCAAAAAAGCTTCCTTTTCAAGTGGTGAGTACTTTTTTAATATTTTCGACCTTCCAGGAACATACTCACTTACAGCTTATTCGCCTGAAGAAATATATGTCAGGAAATTTATTCAGGACGAAACGCCCGATATTGTAATTAATGTTATCGATTCATCGAACCTCGAACGAAATCTTTTTCTTACAACTCAGTTAATAGATATGGACATCAAAGTAGTTATTGCTTTGAATATGTATGATGAGTTGTTAAAAAACAAAGTAAAGTTCGACTACCATGGTCTTGGAAAATTAATCGGAATTCCGATCATACCAACTGTAAGTTCAAAGGGAAAAGGACTTCAGGAGTTAATTGATAAGACAATTGAGGTGTACGAAGATCGAGACCCGATTGTACGCCATATCCACATCAATTATGGTGCAGAAATTGAAAAATCTATTCAGGTACTGCGAAAAAAAATAAAGCTTGAAAAACCCATTACCGACAATGTTTCTTCCCGGTTTCTGGCAATTAAGCTGCTTGAACGCGATAAGCAAACATTTGAAACATTGGCAAGCTATCCGAATTTCGAGGAAATTGAGAAATCGGCCAAGTATGAGATTAAACGAATTGAAAGTATTTACAACGAGGACAGTGAAACAGTTATTACTGATGCTAAATATGGGTTTATTTCAGGGGCTTTAACCGAAACGCTAAAAAAGCATAAAAAGTCGACGACCAGAACCTCCGATAGAATTGATAACATATTAACTAATCAGGTTTTAGGATTCCCTATTTTTATGCTTTCCATTTCGCTGGCTTTTTTTGCTACATTTAAATTGGGAGCATATCCAATGAAATGGATTGAAGATTTTGTTTCGTACATAAGTCAAGGTTTATCAGCAATTCTTCCTGAAGGAATGTTCAATGATTTGATTATAAACGGAATTATTGATGGGACAGGTAGTGTTTTGGTTTTTTTGCCAAATATTTTGATTCTTTTCTTTTTTATATCGTTTATGGAAGATTCGGGGTATATGGCGCGGGCTGCCTTCATTATGGACAAAATAATGCACCGGTTTGGGCTCCATGGCCGGTCGTTTATTCCCATGGTAATGGGTTTTGGGTGCAATGTGCCGGCAATAATGGCCACTCGTACTTTGCGTAGTTCAAGCGACCGGATTCTGACTATGCTAATCATTCCGTTTATGTCGTGTAGCGCACGATTGCCTGTGTATGTCTTATTCATTACGGCTTTTTTTCCTGAAAACCCCGCAATTGTACTTAGCGCGATTTATTTTGGGGGAATTATGATTGCCTTCCTGACAGCCCAACTTCTAAGTAGGACTATTTTCAGGAATAAAGAAACACCTTTTGTTCTGGAACTTCCACCTTATAGGATTCCTACGTTAAAGAACATTACAATTCACATGTGGGACAAAGCCCGTCAATATTTGCAAAAGATTGGCGGAGTTATTTTATTAGGCGTTATTATTATTTGGGCCCTAGGTTATTTTCCTAAAGAAAACCAGCCAGCACAAATAAGTCATATCGAGGAAAATATGGTTGTACGTGATACTATAAATAACCATCAATTAACAGATAAAAGCAGAAGACTAGAAAATAGTTACTTGGGTCAAATAGGGCGATTTGTACAACCGGTAATGTCGCCTTTAGGGTTTGACTGGAAAATGAGCATTAGTCTTTTAGCCGGATTACCTGCTAAGGAAATAATTGTCAGTACAATGGGTGTTCTTTATCAGGTTGATGAAACCGATAATCATCATGCCGGGCTAAGTACTAAATTGGCCGAAGAAAAATATACATCTGGTGCGAAAATTGGGAAAAAAGTAATTTCACGCCCGGTTGCCATGTCTTTTTTGGCCTTTGTATTAATCTATTTTCCATGTTTTGGTGTTATAGCAACGATACGAAACGAATCAGGAAAAATAAAATGGGCTTTATTTGCAATTATTTATACAACAACTGTTGCTTGGGTTATTTCATTTTGTGTTTTTCATGTTGCCAGTTATTTTATTTAAATGACTTATGATTTTTGATATATTGACATACATAATAATGGCTGGTGCATCAGTTGCATTAATGCGGAGAATACTCTTATTCTTTAATGTTATTAAGATAAAAAAAACTCATGCTAAATGCACAGGGTGTGCAGGCGGGTGCGATGTACAAAACGTCAAATTTCCAACCAAAGAGTTAATGAAATCGTACGACAAATTCCGGTTTCGCTTATAATCTCTTGAGTTGAGAGATGGTTTCAACCGGGTTTACTGCTCCAAAAACAAAGCTTCCCGCAACCAAAATATCAGCCCCGGCATCATAAAGATTTTTGCCGACTTCAAAATTCACTCCACCGTCAACCTCAATTAGAGCGTTCGAATTTTTTTTCAGAATTAGTTCTTTTAATTCAGAGACCTTATTGTAGGTATTGTCAATGAATTTTTGTCCGCCAAAACCCGGATTCACCGACATTAATAAAACCATATCAACATCGGAGATAATATTTTCAAGCATAAAAACTGGTGTGTGTGGATTAAGACAAACACTCGCTTTGATTCCTAAGTTTTTAATTTGTTGAATGATCCGGTGTAGATGGAAGCACACCTCGTAATGAACGGTTATTATATCAGCCCCTGCATTTAAAAAATCCAAAAGATATTTTTCTGGACTAACGATCATAAGGTGAACGTCCAATGGTTTTTTACTTATGCTTTTTACAGCAGAAATTACCGGAACACCAAAAGAAATGTTGGGTACGAATACTCCATCCATTACATCGCAATGAACAAAATCAGCATCGCTTTGATTTAATATATTTATTTGTTCTCCAAGCCTTGTAAAATCTGCAGCTAATATTGATGGTGCAACTAGTTTCATTTTTTTTTAATTTGACACCAAAAGTAAGATTTTATCTTTTTTCTCAAATAGCAACAAAAAATAAAGCTGCCTAAGCAGCTTCATTTTTCACAAATAACTTTTGAGTAACTTATTCCGATATTGATTTCGCATTTTTTTTATGGTTTTCTCCTTTATTTGCCGAACACGTTCACGAGTCAATCCAAATTCATCGCCTATTTCTTCAAGGGTATGCTGTCTGAAGCCACTTAATCCAAAATAATAACGAATTACATCAGCTTCCCGTTCTGTTAATGTTGATAAAGTACGTTCAATTTCTTTACATAGCGACCCATAAATTAATCCTCTATCCGGGCTTAGCGAGTCTTCGTTCAACAATAGGTCATACATGTTGTTATTACCTTCTTCCTCGTGAATGGGGGCATCCATCGAGATGTGATGGTTTGATACCTTTAACGCATCTTCAACAAGATTGGATGATGTTTCAAGTAAAAAAGCTATTTCTTCAGGCGTAGGTTCTCTTTGATATTCTTGTTCTAATCTGCTAAATGTTTTATTAATCCTTGTAATAGAGCCAATCTTATTTAGCGGTAGCCTCACTATACGCGATTGTTCGGCTAAAGCCTGAAGAATCGATTGGCGGATCCACCAAACACCATAAGATATAAACTTGAATCCTCGTGTTTCGTCGTAACGTTGTGCCGCTTTTATTAAACCAAGATTACCTTCATTTATTAAATCAGGTAAGCTAAGCCCTTGATTTTGATATTGCTTAGCAACTGATACAACAAATCTGAGATTTGCTTTTATTAATTTTTCAAGAGCATTTTTATCTCCTCTTTTTATTCGTTTGGCCAATTCAACTTCTTCCTCAGAAGTAATTAGAGCAACTTTTCCAATCTCATGCAAGTATTTATCAAGCGATAAAGTTTCTCTGTTTGTAACTTGTTTTGCAATTTTTAGTTGTCTCATAGTGTTAGTATTTCTAACATTTTATACTTATTATCAACGAATGTAGGTATTATAAAGTTTGCTGATTACCGAAAAAAAACGTTTTTTCGTGAACAATACTCTTTTTAGCATGAACTGCTAGTTTAAGCGAATGAAAGTTAAAAATTAAGGAAAGCAATTTTTGAATGGCTAAACATAAACCTAATATTTGGCTTAAAATTTTGATGCAAAATTTGATTTTTTATTATTCGCTTTGCAATATATTCAGGATTTAACTATACTTGCACAAAATTTCGAACAAATCGATTATCCAAAATTTCAAATCCACTATTTTCTTATTTCTAGTCAATTGACATTTGGATTTAACAAATCAATCAAAAATTATGTATGATATTATTGAATTAAGTAGAAAACTTCTTCCAGATTTACGAGAAATTGCAAAAGAACTTGATATTAAGAAAGTTGAATCATTTAAAAAACAAGATTTAATTTATAAAATTTTAGATACTCAAGCAATTTTAGCTTCTGAGAAAAAAAGCGAAGAGAAAAAATTAAAATCACCCAGAGATATAACTCCCAAAAGAGAAGAAGGTTCTGTTTTTAATAAGCTTTTTAACCGTAAAAAAGAAGAAAAACCGGTTGAACAGCAGGATGAGAAACTCATAGAAAAGCAGGAACCTGAGAAACAAGAGACTCCTTCAGTTAATACTGATCAAAAGCAAGAAGGCAAAAGAGAATTACAAATCAAAAAACGTCCAAGGACCGAGCATGTGAAAGCTGGTTCATCCAATCCAAATCAGAATATTAATCCACGACCTGGTCAAAATCCCAATCCAACTCCGCGACCAACTTTTCGTCAGGACCAGGAGAATGTACAAAAAAAAGATGACCAGCCAAAGCAAAATCAGGCTCCAAAAGTAAGACAGGAAATCTTATTCACTGAAGATACAGCAGAAAACGAAACATTGCTCGAAACTGTTGAAACTGTTGAATCTGTTGATGAACAAGTAACTACACTACCTAAAACAGAATTTTCGGCTGATCAGCTTTCTGAAGATATAAAAGTTGATGAATCAGAAGAAAAAAAGATCGAAAATCCTCACAAAAAGAAAATATTTGATAATAATCAGAAATGGGAAAACCGTGATAATCAGAATAATAAACAGCAGAAGCAGCAGCAGGAAAAGCCTTATGAATTCGATGGTATTATAAGTAATACCGGGGTTTTAGAAATAATGGCTGATGGCTATGGTTTTCTTCGTTCGTCAGACTTTAATTACTTGAATTCGCCTGATGATATTTACGTTTCTCAATCGCAAATTAAACTTTTTGGATTGAAAACCGGTGATACAGTTACTGGAACTATTCGCCCACCTAAAGAGGGCGAAAAGTATTTCCCGTTGATTAAAGTCATCGAAATTAATGGACGTACACCCGATTACATTCGCGACCGTGTTCCTTTTGAACATTTGACGCCACTATTTCCAAACGAGAAATTTAACCTTACCGGAAATGGACACGACAACATTTCAACCCGAATTGTTGATCTCTTCTCTCCAATTGGTAAAGGTCAGCGAGGATTGATTGTGGCCCAGCCAAAAACAGGTAAAACGATGTTGCTGAAGGAAATTGCCAATGCTATTGCAGCCAATCATCCTGAAGTTTATATGATGGTTTTATTAATTGACGAGCGACCGGAAGAAGTTACCGATATGGCTCGAAATGTAAATGCTGAAGTAATTGCATCGACATTTGATGAACCTGCCGAACGACATGTTCGTGTTGCCGGAATGGTGCTGGAAAAAGCCAAACGTCTGGTTGAATGTGGTCATGATGTGGTGATTTTACTCGACTCAATTACACGTTTGGCACGCGCTTACAACACTGTGGCCCCGGCATCAGGGAAAGTACTTTCTGGTGGGGTAGATGCTAATGCTTTGCACAAACCTAAACGTTTCTTTGGAGCTGCCCGCAACATTGAAGAAGGTGGTTCATTGACCATTATTTCAACAGCATTGACTGAAACCGGTTCGAAGATGGATGAAGTAATCTTCGAAGAATTTAAAGGTACTGGTAATATGGAGTTACAACTCGACCGTAAATTGTCGAACAAACGTATTTTCCCGGCTGTGGATATTACTTCATCAAGTACTCGTCGCGAAGATTTATTGATGAACAAAAATGTGCTCGATAAAACATACATCCTTCGCAACTTCCTGAGCGATATGAACTCAGTGGAAGCTATGGAATTTATTTCTAACCGAATCATGAAAACTGCTTCTATTGAAGAATTCCTGATTTCGATGAACGACCAATAAGAAGTATACAGTCGCAGTGTTCAAAAAAACATTTTGAACACTGCGACTGATCATTGAATATTTCTTCTATTTCAGCCCAAGTTTAAAATTGAAATTTGTTGAAGACTGTATTGCTTCGCCATCGATGAATTTCCTGAGCACCCGCTTAACAACATTAGCTGTCAATATTTCTCCGGAATAATCAATCAGGAAGCGATTAAACCCGTTTTTCTCCAATTGCTTTTTGTAATGGAACAATGCTACCGGTATTGATGGGTAAATTATTGTCACCCCATCTTTTACTGTTTTTCCGAATTTCTTATTGTTATCATCTATAAATAGATCATTTTTAGCAACATCAACTGGCATTCTCGAATAAAACAATTCAGGATAAAAGTAAAGAGGAACAATGCCTTGTTTATTGTTCATCGATAAGAGATTATCTAAATCGTTTTCCAGTGGGTAAATAAAATTCTGAATTTGCTCAGTTCTGAGCATTTGTGCAGAAGCGTCATTCAATATATAAACGTTTTCGTTACAACTAACTTTAGCGCTTTTAGGCAAAATTAGTTTTTGAGATAAGTGACTAATGAAAAACTGGGTAAATCCACCAGCAACAAGTCTGACAGCTAAGTCTTTATAGAAATCAATGTGTTTCTCGGAAATAAATTTTGGAAACTCGAACCAAATTTTGTTTCTGTTCATTTTATATATTTCCGATTCACAGTTAAAACTCCTTAAATCCGATCGCTTGTAGGAAAGAATAACTGCATCATAATCGTTGAACCTTAGTTTTGGCAACCATGTCGGACTTCCAATCCGCACAAAAAGCATTGATTTCTGGTTTGCATCTGAAGTGAAAATTAAATCCTTCTTTATTATAGATTTGTTGATTGGAGAAATCTTCAATTCAGGAAGGTTGTTGGCATTACCTAATCTTGATGGAAAACTTTGGTTTTTTAGCCGGACTAAAAGAATATCATCGTCTTGCTGAATTTTCGGCCAAAGATCAGTCTTAATTTCGTAAACTCCATTTTTATTTGAAAACTCATCCAATTTGATGTACAATTGTTCATTGTCGCTGGCATTTCTAATTCGTAGGCGATAACCTGCTTCAAGCGGAAGTGAACTTATAAACCTCAGGGTCTCTTTTTGTACTTGTTTTACTTTCCCGATACATATTCCGGTTGATGAATCTTCTGTAATTGACTCCGATACATTTTCTCCAAGAAACCATGAAGTTTTTTCGCGCCCCATATCCATACTGAGCATTTGAGAGGCATATTCCATATTTTGCGGGTTATCCAAAGCCATTCGATATGCTTTACATACCTGGTATACGTAATCGGTTGATTTCATCCGCCCTTCAATTTTCAGGGACCGAATTCCCATCTCAGATAATTTAGTGAGATTTTTTATTTGTTGGTTGTCCTTCAAACTAAAAAGTGCATGTTGTTTCCCATTATATTGATAAACCCTACGGCAACTTTGCTTGCAAAGACCACGATTGGCACCTTGTCCGCCTGCATAGCTGCTAAACAGGCACATTCCTGAAAAAGAATAACATAAAGCCCCATGAACAAAAACTTCGAGCTCGGTATTCGTTTTTCGTGCGATAGATTCCAGTTCGTGCATAGTTAGCTCACGTGCAAGTACTGTACGGGCAATACCTTTTTCAGCATTATGATTAACTCCAACCGAGTTGTGCACAGCCATTTGAGTACTGGAATGTAGCCGAATATGTGGGAAATATTTATGGGCCAGGTAATAAACACCCCAATCCTGAATGATAATTCCGTTAACTTTTAAAGCATCTAAAAAAGCAAGCGTATCAAGCAGTTGGTCAATTTCCCGATTTTTTATTAAAACATTCAGTGTCACATATACTTTTATATTTTTCTCATTTGCTTTTTTTAATGCAAGCCTCAGCATTTGTCGGTTGAAATTGCTGGCTCGCCCACGGGCATTAAATTCCTGAAGACCCAGGAATATGGCATCGGCGCCTGCATTAAGCGCTGCATAAAACGACTCAATATTTCCTGCAGGAGCAAGTAACTCGGGTTTTTGCTTTGTCATTCACAAACATTTAACGCACAAAAGTACAGTTTTTGTCAGCTTTGTAACAAACAAAAATTTCAATCCATAACGCGATGATCAATATTACAAAGGAAAAGCTATCGATTTACAATAAATTCAAAGTAGAAATAGCAAGGTTTTGTTATTTTTAATAATTATAAATTACAATTTCATTTCAAAATTGTCATCTTTAGATTGCAATTTTAGTAGTTCATTGATTACATTTGTTCCATAAAATTCTCTAAATGCAAAGTTTGATCAATATACACAATGCACTTCTGGAGCAATCAGGCAAAACCATAAGGCGTGAGCTCATGGATGAGATTGACTGGAATCATCGAATCATTGGTATAAAGGGTTTTAGAGGTGTAGGTAAGACAACTTTTTTGCTCGATATTATTAAAGAAAGGTTCCTGAATGATAAATCGTGCCTCTATGTAAACCTTAACAGCTTTTATTTTACAAAAAGGAGAATCATTTCGTTTGCTGACGAATTTTATAAAACTGGCGGTAAAACTTTGATTTTAGAACAAATACACAAATATCCGGGTTGGGCTGCCGAATTAAAAACCTGTTACGACAATTTCCCCGAATTACAGATTATATTCTCGGCTTCGCCGGTACTGCGTGTGTTGGAAGAAAACAGTGAGTTAAAAGATATAGCTAAAATATATCACCTCGAAGGCTTTTCGTTTCGCGAGTATCTGAATTACCAAACCAATCAAAAATTCAGAAGCTATACACTATCAGATATTTTAGCAAATCACAGGTCCATTGCTCATGAAATTGTTCAGGAGGTAAAGCCCCTGGCATATTTTAACGACTATCTTAAAGATGGGTATTATCCCTATTTCTTTGAAAGTAAGGCTTTTTATGGAGAAACTTTATTAAAGCATATCAATCTGGCACTTGAAATTGATGTGACATATCTCAACCAGATTGATTTGCAATATCTGCCTAAACTTAGGAAATTGCTACAGATTATTGCCAGTCAGGCACCATTCTCGCCCAATGTGAGTAAAATAAGTACCGATGTACAAACCTCGCGGGCAACAATCATGAATTACCTGAGATACATGAAAAATGCCCGGATTATCAACTTACTTTTCTCGAATGGAAACGAAGACGAAATTAAAAAACCCGATCTGGTTTACTTGCACAATACTAACCTGATGTATGCCATTGACGACACAAATATTAGCAGCAGTATTTTGCGAAAGACATTCTTTTACAATCAGGTTGGTTACAAACATCAGTTGAAAAGTTCTGAAAAATCAGACTTTTTGGTAAACGATAATTTACATTTCAGTATTGGAGGAAAGTATACCGAACCTAAAGAAGAAGGCTATTATGCTGCCGCCGATATGATTGAAATTGGCAAAAACAATATAATTCCTTTATGGTTATTCGGTTTTTTATATTGAAATAAAGGATTCTAGAAAGACTATTAATAAAATATAACACGAACTAAAATTAACAAAAATGGCAAAAGAAAAAAAGTTCATTACATGTGACGGTAACTACGCGGCAGCGCACATCAGTTACATGTTTAGTGAGGTAGCCTGTATCTACCCAATTACGCCATCATCAACAATGGCCGAATATGTTGACGAATGGGCAGCAAACGGAAAAACTAATATTTTTGGTCGCCCGGTTCGCCTGGCCGAAATGCAGAGCGAAGGTGGAGCTGCCGGTGCAGTTCATGGCGCTTTGCAGGCTGGTGCATTAACCTCAACCTATACTGCTTCGCAAGGTTTGTTACTGATGATTCCAAATATGTACAAAATTGCAGGCGAATTACTTCCTACGGTATTCCATATCAGTGCCCGTGCATTGGCTAGCCATGCTTTGTCGATTTTTGGTGATCATAGCGACGTTTATTCTGCCCGTCAAACAGGTTTTGCCATGTTAGCTTCAGGATCAGTTCAGGAAGAAATGGACTTAGCTGGTGTTGCACATCTTGCAACTTTGAAAGCTCGTGTTCCTTTTATGGCTTTCTTCGATGGATTCCGTACATCGCACGAAATCCAGAAAATTGAAGTGATCTCGAAAGAGGATATGCTTCCATTGATCGATATGAACCTGATACAGGAATTCCGCGACCGCGCTTTAAACCCTGAACATCCTGTAACCCGCGGTACAGCACAAAATCCTGATATTTTTTTCCAGGCTAAAGAATCGGCTAACCGCTATTACGATGCAGTTCCTGACATTGTTGAACACTACATGCAGGAAATCAAAAAAATCACCGGGCGCGAATATCATCCATTCGATTATTACGGGGCTGCCGACGCTGAAAACATCATCATTGCTATGGGCTCGGTTACCGAAACTACCCGCGAAGTAATTGATTATCTTGCTGCAAAAGGCAAAAAAGTTGGTCTGTTATCAGTTCACCTGTATCGTCCATTTTCTGCAAAATATTTCTTCAATGTATTACCTAAATCGGTTAAACGCATTGCTGTTCTCGATCGTACCAAAGAACCGGGAGCTAATGGCGAACCATTATACCTTGATGTTGTTGAATTATTTAAAGGAAATGCCAATGCACCGCTTATCGTTGGCGGGCGTTATGGTTTAGGTTCGAAAGACACTACTCCGGCACAGGTTTTGGCAGTTTACGAGAACCTGGAACTGAACGAACCGAAAAACCAGTTCACCATTGGCATTGTTGACGATGTAACTTTTAAATCGCTTCCAACCAAAGGCGAAGTAAACGTTGCCCCGGCTGGAACTTACGAAGCTAAATTCTATGGTTTAGGATCAGACGGTACTGTTGGCGCCAACAAAAACTCAATCAAAATTATTGGTGAAGCTACCGATAAATACTGTCAGGCATACTTTGCTTACGACTCAAAGAAATCGGGCGGTTTCACGTCTTCGCACCTTCGTTTTGGTGATGTACCAATCCGTTCGACCTATTTGGTAACCAATCCTGATTTTGTTGCTTGCCACGTTCCGGCATACATCCACCTGTACGATGTGCTTAAAGGTTTGAAAAAAGGCGGCTCGTTCCTTCTGAACTCAATTTGGGACGAAGAAGAAACCAAAAAGCGTTTGCCTGATCACATGAAGAAATACCTGGCCGAAAACGAAATCAACTTCTACATCATAAACGGTACAAAACTGGGTGAAGAAATTGGTTTGGGATCGCGAACCAACACCATTATGCAATCGGCATTCTTCAAAATTACCGGGGTAATTCCTTTCGAAACGGCTGTTTATGAAATGAAAAAAGCCATTGTAAAATCGTATGGTAAAGCCGGTGAAAAAGTAGTTAACATGAACTATGCTGCTGTTGATGCTGGAGCTGCTAACTTCCATAAAGTTGAAGTACCTTCTGAATGGAAAAACATTAAATTAACCGACGAGCTTGCTGATGAAAACCGCCCGGCATATATCAAGAATATTGTTGATGTGATGAATGCACAAAAAGGTGACGATCTTCCTGTAAGCAGCTTTGTTGGTGCAGAAGATGGCGCTTTCGAGTCTGGCACATCGGCTTACGAAAAACGTGGTATTGCTGTTCACGTTCCTGAATGGCAGTCGGAAAACTGTATCCAGTGTAATCAGTGTGCTTACGTTTGTCCTCATGCTGCTATTCGTCCATTCCTGATCAACGAAGACGAACTTGGCAAACTGCCTGAAGGAACCAAAACATTAGCCGCTGTTCCGAACAAACAGTTCCCTGGCTTGAACTTCAAAATCCAGGTAAGCGTGCTCGATTGTACCGGTTGCGGCAACTGTGCCGATGTTTGTCCATCGAAAAACAAAGCGTTGGTGATGAAATCGCTTGATTCACAAGAGGCCGAAATCGAACGTTGGAACCATTTCGCTAAAAACGTTAGCTACAAAGAAAAAGTAGTTGAAAAGAATAAATCAATCAAAAACTCACAGTTTGCACAGCCATTGTTCGAGTTCTCGGGCGCTTGCGCTGGTTGCGGTGAAACTCCTTACATCAAACTGATTTCGCAGTTGTTTGGCGAACGTATGATGGTATCGAACGCTACCGGTTGTTCGTCAATCTATGGTGGTTCAGCCCCTTCAACTCCATATTGCAAACACAACGAAAGCGGACACGGCGTTGCATGGGCCAACTCGCTGTTCGAAGACAATGCTGAATACGGTTTCGGTATGGCTGAAGGTGTTTCGGCACAACGCGACCGTATTGAAATGATCATGAAAAATGCTATTGCTGCTGATGCTACTGAAACTGAAAAAGAAGCATTCCAGGCTTGGATCGACAATAAACTGAACGCTGAAAAAACTGAAGAAGTATCGGCTAAAGTATTGGAAGTTTTGGCTGGAAGCACCGCTGCTTACGCAAAAGAAATTGTTGGATTGAAACAATACCTGGTTAAAAAATCGCAATGGATATTTGGTGGTGATGGATGGGCTTACGACATTGGTTACGGTGGTTTGGACCACGTGCTGGCTTCGGGCGCCGATGTGAACGTACTGGTAATGGACACCGAAGTTTACTCGAACACAGGAGGACAGGCGTCGAAATCGACTCCGGTTGGAGCGGTAGCTAAATTCGCAGCTTCTGGAAAACGCATCCGCAAAAAAGATCTGGGAGTAATGGCAATGTCGTATGGTTATGTGTATGTAGCCCAGGTTGCTATGGGGGCGAACCAGGCCCAGTACCTGAAAGCAATCCGTGAAGCTGAAGCTTATCCCGGACCATCACTCATCATTGCTTACGCTCCTTGTATCAACCACGGGTTGAGAGCATCGATGGGAAAATCGCAGCAGGAAGAAAAACTTGCTGTAGAATGTGGTTACTGGAGTTTGTACCGTTACAATCCACTGATTGAAGAAGAAGGAAAGAACCCATTCGTGCTTGATTCGAACGTACCCGATTGGTCTAAATTCCAGGGATTCCTGAACGGAGAAGTTCGTTATACTTCGTTGAAGAAAGCATTCCCTGAAGTTGCCGACCAATTGTTTGCAGCAGCCGAAGACAATGCTAAATGGCGTTATGCAAGTTATACCAGGATGGCCTCGGCAAACTTTGCAAAAGTGGAATAAAAACCAATTCCAATAAGTACTCAGAAATATTCAAATTAGAAGACTGGGTCTAGTTCAAAAAACTCCGGAGTATTTATTACTTCGGAGTTTTTTTGCAAACGGTATTTTCTCTTCAGATTTTAATGACTGGGGAAAGTTGACAAATTAACTCTCGGTTTACTCCATAAAATTTATTAACTGTTATGTGTTAAAAAAGAAAATGACTCTGCATTATGTTTGAGAAATTGATTGAAATAATTAAAAATGATAAAGAAAACTGGTCTCAATTTCAAGATTCATTCGTCGAGATTGAGATACCTTCAAAAACTGTTTTATTGCATGATGGAGAAATATCCAGACATATTTATATCATAAAAAAAGGCTGTTTAAGGCAATGGTTTAATAAAGATGGAAAAGATATCACATTACAATTCTTTTTTGCGAACCAGCCTGTTGCATCTATTGATAGTTTTTTAAACAATCAACCTAGTTTGTTTACGATTGAAAGTATTGAACCTGCGATAATTATTTCAATTAGTAAGGAAACTTTTGAAAGGCTCAATACAATCTATCCAGAGTTTAATAAGCGGTTTAACGAATACCTGTTTCAACGATTCAGAAATTACGCTCTTCTGTTTCTGTCCCGTATTAAAGATTCACCCAAAGAAAGGTATGAAGATTTAGTGAAAAACCATCCCGAGATAATAAAAAGAGTACCACAACATTATATTGCTTCGTATTTAGGAATTACGTCTATTTCGCTTAGTCGGATTAGAAATAGAAAATGAGTTTCATTTCTTAACAATTGTTATTGCCGCCAAGCGATTTATTGAAGAATTTTGCTCAACAAATACATAATATGAGATACCGATTCTTCAAACAAAAGCATACAAACACTGCGTTTGTTAAGCTCGATACAAAAAAGTGTGAGGCATGTTGGAAATGTATGAATGTTTGTTCAAATAATGTGATTAGTCGTATAAATATGCCGTGGCACAAACATGCCATATTCGTCAACCGGAGTACAACATGTACAGGTTGTATGAAGTGTGTGAAAATTTGCGATGTGGGTGCAATAAGTAAATTAAGTTAGGAATGGAAAAAAGAATTAGTCGATTCATAATCAATCTTGGGTTATTTATTTTTGGAATTGCAACTATTCTTTCAGGAATGTTGATTCAGTTAAAATATCATATAGGTAATCATGGAAATATTGCAATAAATGTCAATTTATTCGGGATAAATTACCAAGGTTGGTCAACAATTCATAAAATTACAATTGTGGTACTCTTGGCATTAATGATTTATCATATTTACCAGCATTGGAAATGGTACAACGCAGTGATTACGAAAAAACTCATTACAAAAAAACAACAAGTATTGATTTTGTCGGTTCTTTTTCTCTTGGTTGCAATTACTGGATTAACGCCTTGGTTTATTGATTTACTGGAAGGCGATAAAATGCCAAGGAAAGTTTTTATCGAGATTCACGATAAATTTGCTATAGTTTTTTCAATTTATCTTATTTTGCACATTTTCAAAAGATTAAAATGGTATTTTACTTCTTTTAAGAAAGTAAAATAACTACAACACAAGTAAATAAGAGTTCAAACGCTCTGAAAATATTGGTAATGAATCCGCGAGATAATAGCCTGGTTCGCCTCAGCGGATATATAGGTATTTCCACCTGAAATGCGGTGCTTCATATTCTAAATGTTATCAACTTATAAGTGAATACATTTCGATTAATATGAGATTGAAAAACTAACCTCCACTTTTCTCCAAAAATAAGAAAACATTCAACCATGATTGTGGTGCAGAGGCATTAAGTTACTTAGGTTATTGTCCAATATACCATATTTTGAATTAATCTTTTAATCAGGTTAGTAATGAATTTCAATTTTATGTTGTATATTGCGGCAATGTTGGATAAAATAATTGAATGTTAGATAGAACTTTGCGACTAGCACTTTGAATAAATTAATATAACTTGGGAATAGAGAATAATAAACAAGTAGAACTATAAGATGTGATTGTTACTATTGAGAAAACAAAAGACTCTTTAAACCGTAAATATTTCAAAAAGAAAATAAGCTATATGGTTCTTTAGATGAAAAAGCTTTTGTATGGTCTGACTTGTCTGGCTATTTGCTTCTTCGGATGGAACTAACGGTTATCGGTGAATAAAAACAGATTGTTGCTTTATGTTTTTTCAGTCACCTGGAGATTCCAACCTTATTTAAATGACGGGATCATTCAATAGCCATTGATGTACATTGAATAAACAACTAATAAATGCCTTAAACTAACAACATGGAAGAACATAACAGTACACCTGCAACAGAGAAACCAGTGTTTGGTAATGAAACAATTGAAGCTTACATTTTGGAATCGGCCAAATGGGGAAAATTCCTCGCAATAGTAGGATATGTTTTTTTGGGATTAATGGTATTAATAGCTTTTGTAATAATGTTTGGAATGACTGAATTAACCAAAGCAACAGGGACGAAATTTCCATCGATGCTGCTCGGATTGTTTTACCTTTTGTTTACCGGAATAAATTTTATTCCAATAACTTACCTGTATCGGTTTTCAACCGAAGCGAAACAAGCAGTTGAAAAAAACGATGAAGAACAATATACTTCGGCATTTGGTAACCTGAAATCGTTGTTGAAATTTACCGGTATTTTTACTATTGTAGTTTTATCTCTTTATGCGCTAATGATTGTTATTGCAGTTCCCATGGCCATGATGTTGAAATAAAACAAGTGAGAAGTTTTATTTTTTAATAAAACCATGAGCAACAATTTAAGGGGAAATCTAAAAATACAAACAGAAGAGGAGTAGCAGATAGTTAATTGTAAGACAATAAACTGTAAGTTATATGATGCATCATGAATTTGTAAATAAAGCTATAGAGATAGCAAAAGCAGATGCTTCTATTCTCGGATTGGCTGCCGGTGGATCATGGATAAATAACCAGATCGACGAATTTTCGGATATAGATTTTGTGCTGGTAACCGAAGAACCGTTTTTTTGTAATTTTGACCAAATGTATAATTACGCCTCGCAGTTTGGTACATTGATGAATGCCTTTACTGGTGAGCATGTTGGCGAAAAACGTCTTTTAATTTGTATGTATGACAATCCATTATTGCATGTTGATATTAAATTTGTTACACTTGAAGAACTAAAACAACGAGTTGAAAATCCGGTTGTTTTATGGGATCGTGATGGTACATTATCTAAAGTTATTGAAAGCACAACTTCAGCCTGGCCTGAATTAAACTATCAATGGATAGAAGATCGATTCTGGACATGGATTCATTACTGCTCTTTAAAAATAGGAAGAGGAGAATTGTTTGAAACTATTGATTTTATTTCTTCTATGCGTGTAATGGTTTTGGCTCCGATGATGCAGATAAAAAATGGTCAGTTGCCCCGAGGAATGCGAAAAATTGAGCAAAATTTTCCGGAGAGTGATATAGAATTGCTTCAAAAAACCATTCCAGAATACTCAATTGAATCGATTGTTGCGGCTTTAAGAAAAACTATCGAAATTTACCGTTTATTGCGTCAGGTTATTTTCGATAAAAAAATTAAATTGCGCTCGACCACAGAGGAAAAATGTGTGGCCTATTTTGAAATGATTGCTGCACAGGTTACAAAGTAGTGTCACCAATAAATATAAAGGGAAATAAAAGGAATAATTGTGACATGACTAATTTAGAAAAAAAAACAAATGAAGAAAAACCGATTACTGAGGACGAAGATATCCTGGATATCGACGATGAAATGAGAGAAGAAATAGATCCTGAATTCGAAAATCCGACTCCAAGAGATGAGTTTATCTATCGATTTAAAACAATTGCGGAGATTAGTAATGATCCCAGTTTAGACGATATTGATGAAACTCCTACGTTGTATTCAGATAAAGTTATTTATGTATTCTCTGTCTTGTTCTCGGTTATTGCCGGTGGAATTTTGCTTGCCCGGAACCTGAAGGAAGTTGACCGTAAAGATGGCATTCCACATGTTTTAGCTTTTTCGGTACTTTATACCTTTTTATCTTCATATTTTTTGTATGTTGTTAAGATTGGTTTGCTCGGAACAGTAGTGCTTGCTATTATCGGATCAATGGTGCTTAATTCGTATTATTGGAATGCGTACATTGGTAAAGGAATAACTTATTACCGTAAAAACTACCAGAAAGCATTGATGATTGTGCTTTTAATCTTAATTCCTTTGTTTTTTCTGGCATTATGGAGCGCTGCAATCACAGGGCACCAACCTGTTGACGGATTACGCTTAAATTAGGGAAAAGACCAAAAACGCTCAATGAAAAATTGTCCGAATTGCAATGCTGAATTGGAAGATAATTTTGAATTATGCTGGAACTGTAATTACAGTCTTACTGAAGAGCGTGTATTTGACTTTAATGAATTACAACAAGGTACCCGCGAGCTAAAATGTTTGCGGTGTAGTGATATACAAATGGTTTTCTCTGGAAAATTCAGGTTTCATGAAGGGACTCGTTTGGGTGCATTAGGCAATTTATTCGAATTGTTTGAGAACAGGGAAACTTTCGATTTATACATTTGTCCGAAATGTGGAAAAGTTGAGTTTTTTACACCTCTTGAATGATTTTCAGGGTCATACAGCTAGTCAAATGAATCCTGAATTCAGCTTGCTCACTTATACTACCTGCGAAAAGTATAAGGAAGTAATTACTATTTATAATGAGCTTTTCCCCGCGAATGAGCGACAGCCGCTCGATGTTATAGAAGAACGTATTGTTACAGGAAAGGCTATTTTACTTGTTGCTAAAGTAGAAGGTTGTGTGGTTGGATTTGCAATTCTTTGGAACTTTGCAAATTCTAATTTTGCGTTACTCGATTATCTGGCTGTTGATAACCGTTGGCGTAATAAGAAGATTGGTACAGCTTTAATGAATGAAATAAAGCGAATGTCTATAAATTGGGGCAAAAATTTAATTTTGGAAATTGAACATCCGTCAGAAGGGGATAATTGCGAAGACAGAGAAAAGCGACTTCGGTTTTATCTTGACAATGGTGCTTTGATTCTTAATAAAGTTCCCTATATGTTGCCTTCGTTGGATGGTACAAACTCTACCTCTATGATTTTGATGGCAATTCCGGTTACTGAACAAATTTGTTATTCAGGAAGTGAGATCAAACGTTTGATCCAACTTCTTTATTCATCAGTATATAACAAAGATTCTGACGACAATGAACTTCAAGCGTTCATTAACCTCGTTCCAGAAACTGTTATTTTGACGAACAGATTGGAATAAAAAAATGGCTGCTCCTTTGTAAACTTGATCATTCAATGATCTGTAAAACAAATTCGATTTTACAAATTGGCAACTATATTCAAATCAGCCGACAGAGATTTTCAGGAAGATAGAAAAAGATAGACAATTACCGGTTAATAACCGATGTGTTACGATTCAAAAAAGGGTTGAAGCCGCAGAATCTGGATTTTGATTTAAGGCAACTCAATCCGGGGCAATTTTAGGCACTTTATCACTTGCATCGGTATGCTGAAGAACTTTTTATAGTGCTTTCAGGAACAATGACATTGCGAACGCCTGAAGGATTGTCGGTTGTGAGTAGAGGAGGCCTGATTTTCTGTGGAATGGGCGATAACGGTGTCTATCAGTTCTACAATCATACTGAAGAGCCCTGCACCTATCTGGATGTGAGCACGCTCATTGGCTTTGATGTGTGCGATTATCCCAATTTGGGTAAGGTACTGACGACACCTTCTTTCGAAAAATTCAGTAAAGACGATAAGAAATGCTATTCCGATGACGAAACCCATATCCTTGATATTGGGAAGAATCTTCAATCGGAAAGCGATAAAGGTTTGTGTGCTTTATCTTAATTGAAAAGTTAACATTGAGCCTACTTGCACTCGTGAATCTTCGATTATTTATTTCTGAAATATTTCAAAAAAATACATAAACAATTAGGGTAAATACAAACTCATGCGGAATAGTGTTGTCCTTAATTAAAAAGACACCTGTTTGTATGAAGGATGTTTTATCAAATCATAAATGAATTGATATGTTAAAGAAATTTACCCTGATAATTTTTCTTTTGGTTGCAGTATTGACATTGGTTCGGGCACAAAGCCTATACATTAAAACAAAAGACGGAAGTGTAGCTACAAAATCGCTTTCTAACCTTGAGCGATTTACATTTTCAAATAATAATTTGCTCATTAATTATCTTAACGGTCCTATTGAAACATACAGCTTAAGCAATATCAGTAAGCTTTCGTTTAAATCGGCCGTTACCGGAGTTGACGAATTAAGTTTGTCGGGAACTTTAACCATGAAGGTTTATCCCAACCCGGTTAGTGATATCATTTACATTCAGAATGCACCTGAATCAATTTACAAACTGTCTATTTACCGAATGACCGGATCGCTGGTTTTAACTACCCAAATGAATTCGGGCGATAAATCGATAGATGTTAGTTTTTTGCAGAGTGGTCTTTATTTACTGAATGTTAATGGACGAACTTTTAAATTCGTTAAGTTATGAGAAAGTATCTGCTTCTTCTTTCAGGCTTAGTGCTAAGCTTTAGTTTATTTGCTCAGAAAAATCTGTACGTATATAAAAAAGACAAATCATCAACCGAATATCAAATTTCGAATATAGATAGCATTTATTTCAGTACCGATGGCGTAAAAGCTTATTTCAGAGTATCTGGCGCCTTATCCGAATATCAAGTCTCAGAAATTGACAGTGTTTCGTTCTTAAGCTCGAATACAGTTTACATTACTTACAGTGGAACAACGGCATCGGTAGTAAATCCGCTTTCGTCAAAAGGAGTTGCTATAAGCGTGAGCGGGGCCGATGTAACAGTTAATTCGACTATTAGCGACACTGATGTTACCTATGTTTTGAAGGGAACATCAACTGATGGAATGTTTAAGATATATAGTTCGGCCAAATTCGACCTTTATTTAAACGGACTTACATTAACCAATGCTGATGGTCCGGCTATCAATATCCAATCGAAAAAGAAAGCCGATCTATCGTTGATTGGAGGAACAAGTAATACGCTTGTTGATGGATCATCGTATGCAAAATCATCAGAGGATCAGAAAGGAACAATTTTCAGTGAGGGACAGATTGTATTCGACGGATCCGGAAGTCTGAATGTGAAGAGTGTTTCGAAACATGCAATATGCAGCGACGATTATGTTGAAATTCAGGATGGAACAATTACCATTCCTTCGGCATCGAAAGATGGAATACATTCCAATGATTATTTTAAAATGAGTGGCGGAACATTGAGTGTTACGGCTACCGGCGATGGTGTTGAGTGTGAAAGTGGTTATATCCTGATTTCAGGAGGAAATATAACTACCAATAATGCTACGGCTGATGTAAAAGGGCTGGTTTGCGACAGTACATTAACCATTAGTGGCGGAACGATAAACTTAAATATGGCAGGCAATCAGTCGAAAGGCATAAAATCGTCGCAAAACATGGTGTTGAGCGGTGGAACAATTACGATAACAAATTCGGGCGCCGCTGTACTTACAGCCTCAGGTTCGGGATACGACCCTTCGTATGCCACTGCAATTAAATGTGACAGTACTATTTCTATAACTGGAGCAAGTATTGCCGTTACAAGTACCGGAGCAGGCGGAAAAGGGATTTCATCGGATAAAAATGTAAATATAAGCAATGGAACAATTGTTATAAACACTTCGGGAGGTACAGCTGCATATACCACTGCAAGTGGAACTACTGATTCGTATTCAGCTACGGGCATTGATGCCGATGGAAACATTAATGTTTTGGGTGGAAATATTACAATATCGCAATCGGGTACTGGTTGTAAAGGCATATCAGCTGATGGGAAGGTGACATTTGGCGATGGATCGAATACTCCAACCGTAAAAATTACCACAACAGGAAGCCGATTCTTGGTTTCAGGAACAAGTGGGGCTGCAACGGCCAACTATGCCAAACCTAAATGTATAAAAAGCGATGGCGCTCTAACAATAAACAACGGGGCATTTACGCTATCAACATCTAATCCAAGCAGTGCTTGTTTTGATAGTGAAAGTACCATCACCGTATTAGGAGGTACAGGCGAATTAACCGTTGGCGGAAACCAATCGAAAGGGTTTACCTCAACCGGTGCAATAAAGATGAACGGTGGAACTTACACAATAAATGCTACCGGTGGCGTAGAATTGGAAACTTCGGGATCGGGATCGGATCCGGCTTATTGTAAAGCAATTACTTGTGATACAGATGTGAATATCGGTGGCAGCAACATTACCATCACTAGTTCAGGCGTTGCAGGCAAAGGAGTATCGAGCGATACCAATATAAACATGACCAGCGGGACGCTTAAAATTACTTCATCGGGTGCGGGAACGACCTACAAAAATTCGAGTGGTACAACCGATTCGTATAGTGCAAGTTGTTTATCGGCTGTAAATATTAATATTTTGGGGGGAAATGTAACAACTTCGAGTTCGGGTAGCGGTGGTAAAGGTTTTAAAGCTGATACGGGTATTACCATTGGCGATACCAATAATTCACCTACCATTTCAATTACCACAACCGGAGCCAAATTCCTGGTTTCAAGTTCAGGTTCAGGAATGAATGCAACTACCGATTATTGTCATCCAAAGGCTATTGTTTCTGACGGATCGGTTACGGTAAACAATGGGACTACTACAATTTCGTCGTCGGATGATGGTATTCATGCTGAAAAACTGTATACACAGAATGGCGGGAATGTGGTCATAACCAACGCTTACGAAGGTGTTGAGAGTTACAATATAACATTGAATGATGGTAACCTTACACTTAGTGCAACAAACGACGGAATAAATGCCACAGCCGGAACTGTAAGTGGCGGAACCGAGTCGAACGACGGAAGTTATTTGTATGTGAAAGGTGGAACATTGGTGGCAAGCTGTAGCAATGGTGATGCAATTGACAGTAATGGTAACATTGAAATTTCGGGAGGAGTCACCATTGCAAATGGACCAAACAGTGGGGTAGAGGAGGCCGCTGATTTTAACGGAACATTTAACATGAAGGGTGGTCTTTTCATAGGTGCAGGCTCTAGTTCAACGATGACTAAATCAATGAGTACAAGCTCTACACAGCCCAATATGTATATCACTTCCACATCAATGATCGAATCTGGTACGTTCTTCCACATTCAAGATTCGAGCGGAAAAGACTTGTTGAGTTTTAAACCGCAAAATGGTGGTTACAAATTCTTGTTCTCGTCAACCTCATTGACAAAAGGTAGTTCGTATTCGATATATACTGGAGGTTCATATTCAGGTGGAAGTTCAGTAAATGGACTTTATACCGGAGGAACATATTCAAGCTCTGGGGCAACACTTAAGAAAACTGTTTCATTATCGAGTTCGTCAACAGTAAATACAATTTCATTTTAAGAGAGGTCTTTTTTATAAATATGGTTTTTTCTTGAGTGAAGGTAACCCAGAGGGGGCCTTTGCTCTGGTGGACAGTTAGACGTTAATTAGTAAAGAATGAGCAACAATACCAGAGGGTAGAGTTGCTCTTCTTGTTTTTATGAGCATTATTGATCCGATGAACTGTGTCTTCGGATTGAATAATGAAAAAATAGAGTAGGCAGGCGCAAAAAAAATCTGGCCGCTTTCAGAAAACAACCAGATTTTTTAAGATTTTAAACCAGCTAACAAGTTTATTTTACGTAATCGGCATTTTGAAGAAATTCCAATGATTGTTTAACACCATCGATTGGGTTAGAATTGAATTCTTCAACTTCAACGATGTATTTTTTCATGCCAGCTAATTTAGCATTTTCGAAAATAGGTTTAAAGTTCATTTTTGCATCGCTGCCACCTAATTCTCGTTTATCTTTAACATGCCACAATTCGAAACGGCCAGGATAAGCTTTGAAATAATCTACAGGATTTTTACCACCTTCAGTAATCCAGTATAAATCCATCTGGAACATTACTTTTTTAGGATCGGTATTTTTCAGCATGAAATCATAGATGGTTTGTCCATTGATGGCTTTAAATTCGCCGCTGTGGTTGTGGTAACCAAAGCGAATACCGGCAGCATTACATTTTTCGCCAACAGCATTGAAATAGTCACAATAGCGTTTCAAACCGTCGAGCGATTCATAACCAACTTTATCCATAAAAGGCTGAACGATGTATTTTACTCCGGCAGCTTTGTGAGCAGCAATACAAGTATCCCACCACTTCATGCAGGCATCCCAGCCGGCTTTGTCGGGTACAGCCTGGCCGCAATGCGACGAATAGAAATTAAGTCCGTTGGCTTCGCACAGAGCTTTGAATGCAGCAGGTTCCATACCATAAAATTTACCATCGCCATAACCAGCTGCTTCAACAATTTTATAGCCCATTGCACCAACTTGTTGCACAACTGTTTTAATATCGGTTTTTTTTATGGCCTCGCGAACAGAGTATAACTGAAGACCAACTTCTTTGCCTTTTTTAGTGGCAGCAAACGAATGAATTCCTCCCAGCAGAACTGCCAGCAAAAGGAGGGTCAATGACTTTTTAATTTTCAAGCTCATAATAAATAATTTAGTCGATTTAGAAAATTTGTTTGTAGCTCAAATAAGCTTCAGCAAAAATAATTTCTTAAATCGAACCAAAAAAGGAAAGCAACTATTTATTAGGTTTGAGAAGCTTAATAAAGTTCATTGGTTTTAAAATCCCAACCCAAAACAGTTGCCATAACCGGTAAAACATGTCCAGCCATTTTTCGTTGTCCTGAATAATTAGGGTGATAATCAGAACCTAAATCTTTTTCTGGATTTGTTAAATAAGCAGGAATGCCAATAAAATAGATGTTTTTCTTTTGGTATATATTTCTGAAATCGTCGACCATTTGTTTTACATACGAATAACAAGGTTCGTCAATCATTGGTCCGACAACGCAAAAGATCGGAAGTTCGCCATATTGATTGGTTATTTCGTTGATGAGATTTTCATAACCTTTTCTGAAATCAGCCTGGTCGGGGAATGGTTGTGTGCTAAAATCGTTTGTTCCCAGATTAATAACAACAACTTCGGGCTTCCATGACCTGAAATTCCAGAATGGCTGTTCTTTTCCGTCATATACTCTGTTGAACCGATCGGGCATAGCTTTGTCCGATATTTTTTTCTTATCACCGTAATTGCGTACAACACCTTGTCCTGAATGAGCAATAATGTGATAATCGGCATTAAATGCGCGGGCAATTATTGGGGCATAACTGAGGTAATTATTTTCGGTAGCTGGAGTCCAACGTTCGTTTTTAGCCTTTCCTTCAGTACCATATCCACAAGTGATAGAGTTTCCTATAAATTCTATTGCATGAACAGGTACGTCTTTCCAGGGTAACATTTCACCATTTTCGTCGAGCAAAATTCCTTTGAAGATACCAATACCCTGGCTACCTTCAGTTCTTTTGTAAATTCGGGCTCTGTGTATATGAGGACCCAGGTTTTTCCCTATAATTAAGGTTGTATCTCCCTTTACATCATAAGTTGTTGATGGTTGGTTGTCAATAAAAACATTGTAATAATTGTGCCCGGTATCGCTCATTTTTATCGAACATTCACTAGCCCTGAAGCAAAATTGTATGTAAACTCCCGACCAGTCGAACGAAACCTCCTGCGGTTTTGAAAAATCCATACGACCAACATAACGGATGTTTGCATTATTAACCGGTATAAATTTAGGTTGGCTAAAACTATATGTTCCCAACAATAATAAGCCAAATGCAAGTGTAAATATCTGTTTCATATTTGCTGTTAAATATTGATTACTTTGTTTGTCTTGATTCTTTTTGCTTTTTTGAGCAACTTTTTTCAGATTATTTATGTTCCGTCTGAAATAAGATTGCAACTTTAAAAATCATGTTTTCGTTGATGGTTGCTTGTTATGCCCGTTCCAATTTGTGTTTATGTTTTGCTTTATTGCATTACCAGGTTCTCAGGCTAAAACATTGTTATAGAATATGTTGTTACTTGCTGATAGTACTTTATGTATGTCCTTTTCCATGCATTTCCTGATGTATTGTATCCAAATAATCAGAGAACCATTGTCCTCTTGTATATAAATTTTGGTGTTTCCAACTATTGTTCACTCAAAAAATGCTTCTACGCCCGGATAATTGTATTTTACCTTTGCGTCAGTTTCAGGAAGCAGGAAAAAACGAAGCTCGGCTTCAGCACAAACAACACCTTCAGCATTTATTATTCGCGACTGAATGTTTGCTGTCCGCTTGGTTTGTTCCAACAGTTTGGCCCTGATCGTAATCTCATTTTGGTCGATCAGCAACGGCTTTTTGAAGCGCACTTTCATTTCGGCTGTAACACCAACGGTTCCGCATTTCACATATACAACCCAGCCTGCAATTTCATCGAGCAAGGTCGATTGAATACCGCCATGCAAAACATTTGGGTAACTTTGTAGTATGGGGCGTGGTTTCCAGAACGACACAACTTCGTCGCCATCTTCCCAAAATTCGAGATGCAATCCAAAGTCATTGTAAGGTGAGCATCCAAAACATTGATAAACTTCGGGGTCATCTTTTAAATGGATGTTTTTTATCTTTCTCATAATTTTCAAAAGTAGTAAAACCTTGCTTTCATAATTCTACCAATGCGATCCTTTCCAATTAGAATTTCCAAAGAGTTAATTTACGGTTGGCTTGCTATGCCAATGCTTAGTAAAAAGTTGATAAATCTTCTGAAATACCAGTGAAATCAACGATTTTGATCAAAAAAATTGACATTTCAAACCTTTTTACCTAGTTTAGGCAAATTAAAATCCGATTGAAATGATTAAATCTTCTGAACTTATCATAAATCCTGATGGAAGTATTTTCCATTTACACCTAAAACCCGGGCAAATTGCTGATAATATTATTTTGGTTGGCGATCCTGGCCGTGTTGAACTGATTGGCCAGATGCTTTCGGATGTCGAATTTTTGGTGAAAAACCGTGAATTCGTTTCAACTACGGGAAAATATAATGGCAAGCGCATAACTGTTGTATCAACAGGAATAGGTACCGATAATATTGATATTGTTGTAAATGAGCTTGATGCGCTGGCTAATATCAACTTAATTACACGCGAGGTTAATCCTGAACACCGGACTTTGAATTTTGTACGAATAGGAACATCCGGAGGCCTGCAAGATTTTTTAGACATCAATTCGTTTGTGGTTTCTGAGAAAGCCATTGGTTTTGATGGACTTTTAAATTTTTATGCCAATCGTGATTCAGTTTCGGATCTGGTATTTGAAGAAGCGTTTCGGGCATATACCGGATGGAACAAGCAATTGACATCGCCTTATGTTGTCGACTGTTCAAAAAAGTTGCTTGAAAAAATTCACGTTGGGAATACGATCGCTGGTGTCACAATTTCAGCTCCTGGATTTTATGGTCCCCAGGGACGAGTTTTACGTTTGCCTTTAGCTGATCCAAACCTGAATGAAAAGATTGAGTCGTTTGAATACCAAGGTTACCGTATTACCAATTTTGAAATGGAATGTTCGGCTATTTATGGGTTGTCGAAACTTTTGGGGCACGAAGCGCTTACTGTTTGCCTGATTATAGCTAATCGTATAAAGAAAGACGCCAATGCCAGTTATCATCATTCGATTGAATCGTTGATTGGGCTGGTGCTTGATAGATTAACAAGTTAAATCAAAATTGTTTATGGATGAAAACAAGCTGGTTTCTCTGATTTCACTTCTTGATGACCCTGACGATTCAGTTTTTCAACTCATCCGGGATGAGATTCAAAATGAAGGTATGTCAATCGTTGATCGATTGGAACATATCTGGGAGACTAGTCTTGACGATTTGGTTCAAAAAAGAATTGAACTTTTGATTCAGACAATTCAGCTTAACGACACTAAGCATAGAATTCGAACCTGGGCCAGCAACGAAAACCTTGACTTGTTCGAAGGAATTTTTCTGATTTCGCGTTACCAATATCCGGGAATTAAACTTAAAAATATTCAGGAACAAATAGAGAAAGTCAGCAAGGATGTTTGGCTTGAATATCGCAATTCATTTACTTCTCTGGAGAAAATTACCTTACTTAATCATGTTTTTTTTAACCGTTATAAGTTTAAGGTAGACAGATCGAATGCTGTTTCTCCGCAATACTGCTATATCAACCGGGTACTTGATATGAGAAAGGGGAATTCAATTTCACTGGCTATTCTTTATATGCTTGTCGGGCGTTCGCTTCATCTTCCGCTTCAATACTTCAGTTTCGACGATTTCCCGTTAATTGGATTTGCTGATGAAAAACTTCCATTACTATCCAACGTGGATCATGGTAGTAAATTACCTACAGTATTCTTTATCAACACATCGAACAATGGTGCTATTATTGGACCACGGGAAGTTGAATATTTTCAGCAATCAGGTGATTTTTTTAATGAAAAGCGAAAAATAGAACCATGTTCTGATCGATGTATTATAAAGTGTTTGATCGAGAGATTGAAAGATGATTACAAAAGGATAGGATTGCTTGATAAAGTTGATTATTTGAGTGAAATAGCCCAAATTCTCTGATATTTATCATTGGTGTCCGGTAAAAAATAAGAGATTCTTTGCTTCGCTCAGAATGACAAACACTTATTGGGATGTAGAGATTAGTATGGTTGGTTTGCGGCGAAGCCGCAAACCAACCATACTATAAAATATAAATTATTGTCATTCTGAGCGTAACGAAGTGAAGCGATGAATCTGGCATCTGCAAAATGAACTTTACCGGACAATAGTGAATATTTATTTTAGTTTTTCGATATACGCCGGTATCTCGCCATTCAAAATTTCCCAAAGTACGGAACAGGTTATTAACGTGAGGTCGAGCTAAATTGAATTGTAATATTCTGTAAATAAGAGAATAAGGTTTTTTGTTATGGGGATATGCTTTTCTACTAAGATTAAAAAGGCATTGTAAGGTTTTGAAACCTTATTTTTGAATTCAACCTTAGTAGTCCCTCAGCATTTCGATGCAGTCCATAGGCAAATAACTAGAAAAGGGAAACATCGAATGCGATTGAATGTAGTTTTTTTGCCCTGGAAGGGCAGAATATCAATAACCCCCGGTTTTAACCGGGGGAGAAGGGAAAAGAGAGGAACCCGTCCGTTCGGCTGAGCTCACGCCGAAACCGCGTGACAATGTTGTTTCAAGATAAAAATCTTGACTCGGACAGCCTGCCCCGGTATGCCGGGGGAATGACGCGATCTCTCGAAAAGTAGTTACACAAGAGAAATTCTTGCAGTATTTCAGTCATAAACAATTTACTCTTGCATCGAACTCACGTTATTACAACTTTTCGAATATTTATTTATTATAATTATTTAATATGATAATATAATTTCATCCCTCTTTTTTTGCTATTATTGTTTTTGTTGTCTTTCGGGCGATAGATAAGGAACACTGTAAGCAGAATTTGATTTGTCGGGTTGTGCCGAAATAAACGATTGATTCATAGTTGGTATTGACTGTATGGAATAATCGTCTATATATTTTCGGTTGATGCTATCAATGTCACACCTGGCTTTCTTTGTTGCTTATTTTTTTATCCCATAAACTCGGTAGTTTTAAGCATAAAATTGTGCAGGTCAATGTTTTTAACAAATGGCAGTAACGCTTCGCTTCCGGGTCCAAACATACCCAATTCTACAAATTCACCTGAATGATCCATTCCCGACCAACCTACTGATGTGTAGGTTTGCTGAATCTGAGCTAATCGTTTATATGGTAATTTATAGGCGTTGTAAATTCCTTCGTTGTCTAAATCGGAGTAGTGTGTAAGTATTTCTGACGCCTCATCCTTGGTAATAGCAATTCCCTGAGCCTCAACAATACGGTCGATTACCGATTGCGCTGAGTCGGTTTTACGAATGCTATTTAAAATCCACTCATTGGTGTGTTTGAATTTCTGAATCTTGTCAAAACAGACATCTACATTTTTACTTTTAATTAATCCTGGACTTGCATTACCATGATCTGTTGTAATTACCACCAGCGTGTCTCGATTTTTTTCGGCAAACTCTATAGCTATCCCAATTGCATCGTCAAAAGCAATCTGATCATAAAGCAAAGCCCCAACATCGTTGGCGTGTGCGCCCCAGTCTACCTTTCCGCCTTCAACCTGAAGAACAAAACCATTCGGATTTTTGCTTAATTGCTCAATAGCTTTCCTGGTCATGTCGGCCAATGTTGGTATTCTTGAAATAAGTTCTGAATCAGATTTTTGGTCAAGAGTATAGGGAAGCCCATCTTCATAAAAAACGCCCAAAACCGGCTTGTTTGCTTTAACTAGGTTCATTTCTTCTTTTGTGCGAACTACCTGGAATCCATTTTGAATAAATTCAGTAAATAAATCACGTTTGTCTTTGCGTTTTTCAGGACTGAAGAACTCGGTTCCAGCCCCCATCATAACATCAAATTTCAGATTGAGGTACATCGTTGCAATATCTTCCTGGCTACCACGATTTTTGGTGCTAACACAAAAACCGGCAGGAGTAGCATGGGTAATTGGCACAGTTGTTACACATCCTACCGATTTGCCTCCATCTTTAAACTTCTGAAGAATTGGTTTGTACGAAGTTCCATCGGGACCAACGTTAAGTGCACCATTATTCACCCGAACTCCACCGCCCCATGACGAACTCCCAGCAGCAGAATCTGTGACCATCGAATCGGCTGAAGCTGTGTCCATGTAAGCACGGCGGGCCTTGTTTTCGCGGTAAAGTTTTATCCAGTTGCTTGAATGCCCTTCCTTGCGTTGCAAAAGTAAATCGGCCATATTTAGCGTACCATGGCTCATTCCGTCGCTCACCATAAAAATGATATTTTTGGCTTTGCCTTTTGCCGAAGGTTTGAATTGTTTCGAAACTTCAGTGGCAAAACCTGGTGTTGCAATGGCTCCGCCAACAGCAGCAAGAGCTCCAATATTTAAAAAATCTCTTCTTTTCATTGTACAGTTTTAAGTTGGTTTTATATATGACTGAAAAGGTGCGCAAGGTTTAAAATATTTGGAAATTTTCCCGATATAATGTGTTTTTTTTTAATCCTACTTTGACAGATTAAAGAAGAACCTTGATTTTTCGACTGTTTTACCCCAGACCTTAAAGGGTGACAGGAGAAAAATCCGGTTATAAAGCAATTGCAGAAATCAACGAAAGGAAGGAGTTTTTTGGACACAGCAAAAATATAGAATTAGTTTAATAAACAGTCTATGTTGTTGAAGTTCAACCTTATGCGTTTTATTTGTTGATATTAAAATTCAAATCTTTCTTAAAAATCACTTAAAATTGCATTGTGATTATTGGCTGTTGTGTTTCTTTCACCGATCGCAACATAAAAGGGAATCCGGTGGTTTGCACAGTTAAAAAGCAAAGAATCCGGAGCTGTACCCGCAGCTGTAAGTCCATTGAAGGATTTTGACATACCGCCACTGTTTCATATCCTGGTCGATATCGGGAGGGATGGGAAGGCGTCAGAAAACCGGACAAGCCAGAAGACCTGCCATAACTAGTTTTTTCAATTAGGCTTTCGGGAATAAAAGTCTGGTTCGGGATAGTATCCGTTTCTATGATTCATGTTATCGGCTCATTCTGTCTCCTTACCTTTTCATTTCCAGAGAGAAGCTTATAAATATTAGGATGAGTATTGATATGTTTAATTGACAATATGATTATATTAAAATTTGAAATGATTCTACTTTGACAGTTTAAAGATGAACCCCGATTTTTATCCTGTTTTACCCCAGCTAAAGGGTGACAGAAGAAAAATCTGGCAGTTCCCTTAGTTCAGGGTAAATACAGCCGGATTTTTTGAATGTGTCAAAGTAGAATATAACAGCATTCGGTTAGATAAAATTTAAAGTTATGAGTGGTATGGAATTAATTATTGTTAAGAGAGATGGAAAACGAGTTCCGTTTTCTATAGATAAAATCAGAAATGCTATCAGAAAAGCCTTTCTTTCGGTGGGAAGCTTTGCCAGCGAGGATGACCTAACTAATATTTTGCACCGGTTAAATATTCGCAACGACATGAGCGTTGAAGATATACAGAACCAGGTAGAGTGCTCGCTCATGGCTGAAAACTATTTCTCGGTGGCAAAGTCGTATATGCTTTACCGGCAGAAACATTCGGAAGACCGGGAAATCCGCGACCGTGTAAGATTCCTTATCGATTACTGTGCTGCCGGAAATGCTGCAAGTGGTAGTAAATTCGATGCCAATGCCAACGTGGATAAGAAAAACATTGCAACACTTATTGGCGAACTCCCCAAAAGAAATTTTATTCGCCTTAATCGCCGTTTGTTAACCGACAGGCTTTCGGATATGTTTGGTAAGGAACTTTCAGATAAATACCTTAGATTTTTAAACCAGCATTTCATTTACAAGAATGATGAAACCAGTCTTGCTCCATATTGCGCCAGTATTACCATGTATCCGTGGTTGCTCGACGGGACATCGAAAATTGGAGGAAATTCTACTGCGCCAACTAATTTAAAGTCGTTTTGCGGAGGTTTTATCAACATGGTATTTATCGTTTCGAGTATGTTGAGTGGAGCGTGTGCAACCCCTGAATTTCTGATGTACTTAAACTATTTTATTGGTAAGGAATATGGCGACGATTACTTCAACCGCAGTAATGAAATTGTTGACTTATCGAAGAGGAAACGCTCAATGGACAAGGTTATTACCGATTGTTTTGAACAGATTGTGTATTCGCTGAACCAGCCAACCGGGGCGCGTAATTTTCAGGCTGTATTTTGGAACATAGCGTATTACGACAAATATTACTTCGAAAGTTTGTTCGGTGAATTTGTATTCCCTGATGGCAGCAAACCCAAATGGAAATCGTTGAGCTGGTTACAAAAACGGTTTATGATGTGGTTTAACAAAGAAAGAACTAAAACAGTTTTAACGTTTCCGGTGGAAACAATGGCTTTGCTTGCTGAAAATGGCGATATAAAAGACAAAGAATATGGCGATTTTACGGCAAAAATGTATGCCGAAGGACATTCGTTTTTTACTTACCTGAGTGACAATGCTGATAGTTTAAGTTCGTGTTGCCGTTTACGCAACGAAATTCAGGATAACGGGTTTAGCTATACATTGGGCGCAGGCGGTGTTTCTACGGGTTCAAAAAGTGTGTTGACCATTAACCTGAACCGCTGTGTACAACAAGCCCGAAAAGAGCGGATTCCATACATCAGTTTTCTGGAAGAAGTGGTTGACCTGGTGCATAAAGTACAACTGGGTTACAACGAAAATCTGAAGGAATTACAGCAAAAAGGAATGCTTCCGCTGTTTGACGCCGGTTACATTAATATGGGGCGCCAGTACCTTACCATTGGGGTGAATGGGTTGGTAGAGGCCGCTGAATTTTTAGGGATTGAAATCAATGATAATCCTGAATATTTAGCCTTTACACGCGAAATTCTTGGCTTAATTGAAACCTATAACAGAAAATACCGGTCGAAAGATACCTTGTTCAATTGTGAAATGATTCCGGCTGAAAATGTGGGCGTAAAACATGCCAAATGGGATAGGGAAGATGGCTATTTCGTTTCGCGCGATTGTTATAATAGTTATTTCTATATTGTTGAGGACGAGTCGCTGAATGTGATCGATAAATTCCGAATTCATGGGAAAAAGTACATCGAGCATTTGACTGGAGGTTCTGCGTTACATGCAAACCTTGAAGAACATTTAAGCGAAATTCAGTATCGTCAGTTACTCAGAGTCGCTGCAAACGAAGGCTGCAATTATTTTACATTCAATATTCCCAATACGGTTTGTAACGACTGCGGATACATCGATAAACGCTATTTGAAAGAATGCCCGAAATGTAAAAGTAGAAATATTGACTACCTGACACGTATCATTGGCTATATGAAACGAATCAGTAGTTTCTCGGATGCCCGCCAGAAAGAAGCTGCAAAAAGATACTATGCTAAAAACAGAATTGAGCAAAAAGAAGGACAGCGGGTTGAAGAATATGCTTAAATATTACAACTACGATATTGTTTTCCAGGAAATTCCAAACGAAGTTACTTTGGCCGTTAATATAACGAACTGCCCGAACCGTTGTCAAGGGTGCCACAGTCCTCACTTACAAAAGGATATTGGAAAGGAACTAAATGAGGAACAGATTATTACACTGATGGAGAAATATGCCTCGGCAATCACCTGTTTTTGTTTCATGGGAGGAGATGCAGCCCCTCAACAGGTTGTTCGTTTAGCCGGTTTTTTACGAATTCATTATCCTGAAATAAAAATAGCCTGGTATTCTGGTTGTGCAAAGTTGCCTGACGAATTCGACATCAGAAGTTTTCAGTATATTAAATTAGGCGGTTATGTTGAAGAATTGGGAACCCTGAAAAGTGATACAAGTAATCAGCATTTATTTCAAATTCAGCCAGATGGGGTCATGAATGATATTAGTTGGTTGTTCAGAATGGTTTAATTCTACTTTGACACATTCGAAAAATCGAGGTTTTTTTTAAATGAATATCCGGCAACATGCCTAAATGATTTGATGGCTAAAATCTTTTAAACTCTCCCGGTTTAACCGGGAGAGTTTAAAAGATTTTTTAACGCCGTCGTCACTTGTTTTTCGGCTCACCGGCTTAGGCCGGCTTCGTTTCGTTCAGCACCAGGTAATGAAAAGGATATTCAATTTTTTTTATCTGTCAAAGTCCCTATGTTTGTAATGTGACAAAAGCGAAAGGAATAGCATAAGCTAAAGAGTATTATTTTTAGAGTTTCACAGACTTTAACAATAAACACAATAACTTATGCAGACACAAAATAAAAGTTTAAATTTTGAAGGACAAAATATTTATGTTGGTTTTGATGCCCATTTAAAAAGTTGGCAGGTAACTATATTAACAGAAAATATGACCCATAAAACATTTGTTATGCCACCTAAACCTGAAGCGTTGAGCACCTATTTAAAAAGTAATTTTCCGAAAGGAAGCTACTTTTCAGCCTATGAAGCAGGCTTTTGTGGACTGTGGGCCCATTACAAGCTAAAAAGTTTAGGCATTAATAACATTGTAGTAAATCCAGCAGACGTGCCAAGTACACAGAAAGATAAAGTTCAAAAAGAAGATAAAAGAGATAGTCGAAAAATAGCACGTTCACTGCGAAATGGAGAACTGGATGCAATCTATATTCCAAACGAAAATACATTGGAAGACCGTTCATTAGTCAGGGCGCGTTCTATGTTGGTTGGAGATATGACACGGTTTAAACAACGGATAAAATCATTTTTATATTTCTACGGAATAGAATTTCCAAAAGAATTTGAACGTAGCAATACTCATTGGTCAGGACGATTTATGAAATGGCTTGATAGCATTCCAATGAAAGAGCAATCCGGACGGCAAGCATTGGATGTTTTGGTTGAAGAAGCTCGGGGACAGCGCAAATTATTATTAGAAACCACCAAAAAAGTAAAACGCATATCAGAAAGTGCCAAATATAACGAGCAGGCACAATTGCTCAGAAATATTCCTGGTATTGGATTAATAAATTCAATGGTAATACTTACAGAAGTTGAAGATATTAACCGCTTTCAAAAAAACGAAAAGTTTGCTTCGTTCGTTGGCTTGATCCCTACTTCTCACTCAAGCGGAGAAAAAGAAAAAAACGGTGAAATCACATTTCGGTCTCACGATTTCTTGCGCAAGGCTTTTATAGAAAGTGCCTGGGTAGCTGTCCGCTTTGACCCAGCCTTACTATTGGCTTATCAGGATTTATGTAAACGAATGGAACCAAACAATGCGATCATCAGGATTGCTAAAAAATTATTAAACAGGGTTTATCTGGTATTGAAGAGTAAAACAAAATATGAATATAACAGAACAAACTAATTCCTGTAAAAACAGTCTTCATTTAAAGTGACCGTTCAATTCTACTTGCAGTTTTGCTGCTTTCAAAGTTTACGGCGCTTTACTTATAAAAATTAAAAAGGAAACTGTAGCTTGCAAAAGACTACTTATAGAAGGTTGTTTTTATAGGACATTGGTAAAAAGAAATAGGGCATCTCCGATGGTTTTACTCCTAACCCCACAGGGGAAATTGGGTTTTTGAAGCCATCATGGAATGCCTGTATCTAAATGAAAAAGGAAGAGTTATTAACCCTTCCCTGATACAGTTTATTCGTAAAGCTTATTGCTGACAGGTTGCTCCCCAGCAGAGTCTGTTTCCTCTTAGGCTTTACAACTACTAATGTACAGGATTATTTTGAATATGGCTTAAAAATAATGCTCCGAAAATTTGGATTACAACATAGAAGTAGAATTAAACAGGTTTCGATATTTGTGGAAATCAACTGAAGTTTGTATGTTGTTTTGCCATTAAATCAACAACGATTAATCGATTCGCTCATGGTACAAAAAAAACGACCACTTACCTTGGTGCTGATAAAACCTTCGGGACCTGATTGCAATCTGGGATGCACTTATTGTTTTTACCTCGAAAAGGAAGCGCTTTTCCATGAAACAAAGGTTCACCAGATGAGCCCTGAGATTCAGGAAGAGATGATCCGTCAGGTAATGCAACAGTCAGGCGATTCCGTATCGTTTGTCTCCCGAGTTTGACAGATGATTTTTGTAACTTATTGTAATATAATGACAAGAGACGCCATAAATAGGTTTGTGCCACTACATTTTATGGTTTTGCGGTATTATTTTGGGTGGCACGGGCATCCCGATTGCTTTGAGTAGTTTGATTGCATTGGGAGGGATATCGGTTCTGATCCATATTGTTTCCTTTTTAATTTGTATCGGTATAGCCATTACCTGGTTCAACTCTTCCATTGCCTGTTTTGCTGTCAGCGGTCGTTCTTTAATGATTTTGTTGTCCATCGCCTTCGAGCTTTGCAATACCCCCGACTCCCTGAGTCGTTTGGTAAGGTGCGCCTCACAAAAATGGGACAGGAAACAGAGCATCAAATGGCCGATGATGCGTTGATCTGTCCAGTGGAACATCGGGCGGCTCTTTAACAGGCCTTTGATTTCGCCAAAGGCATCTTCGATTCGCCAAAGCTCTTTGTAATTTGAAACGATCTCTGTGCCTGACATCTCTTTGACATTGGTGATGATCCCAAAGAACCCGTCTTTGCGGGCATCTTCAGTTATCGCTTTCTGGTTTAATGTGCATTGTGCTTCATTTTTAACCAGCAGGTATTTTTTATAGGCACGGTTGGTAATGAACTTTTTCGAGATTGGTTTGGACAAGGCCAGTGTCAGATTGATCTTTTCCAATACCTCCTCCCGGGCCTTTCTGTCCCGGTCGGCACGGGTTCTCGACCAGGTTATGATGCAACGGTCTTCTCCCAGGGTGGTTTCAAATATAGCCAGGTCGGGAGTGATCCATGAGAAACGTTCCAGGTCATAAAAACCCTTCTGGATATGTTGTTTTAATGTCCCCATTTTTAAACCAACGATAAATTCGCCGTTGCGCTTTCGGATGTGTTCCAGGTTGTCCATGGAGAACAAGCCACGGTCGGCCACAAAGATAAAACGGCGGATGACCAGTTTTTGACTGATCCGGTCAACGATCCCATCCAAGGTATTGCCTTCAAAAGTATTTCCCGGGTGTACTTCAAAGCACAAAGGGATTCCCTGGGTATCGGTCAGTAAGCCAAGAACAACCTGCGTACAGTCGGTGCGCATCTCCTTACTGTACCCAAACTGGCGAAGATCGCCCGTATCAGTCCGGGTGCTTTCGAACCGAAGGGTGGTCAGGTCATACAGCACAACATCTATGCTGATAGTGAAAAGGTCCTTTCCATACGTAAACAGGTACTTCTCGATTTCATCCTTGTGGTCGTGCAACAGGTCAAGGCTACGGTAAATGTGCTGGATGGCTGTGTCATGTTCTACCATTCCCGGGTACATCCGGCCTAGCCAGTTGTCGTAAAGCGATAACTTGGAAACAGGTTTTACAAAACGGGAGCAGAGTTGGGTGAAGATGACCTTCTTTAAATCGAACTTAAGTTTTTTGTGCCTGCTTTGGAGCATCGAAAGACATGCTGATAATCCCAGATCATTCATCATGCGTTCCAATACCAGCAATGGCCCAAGGATGTAGGTGTCTTTTACATCTACATCTTTGGCCATATTGAAAACAGAAATCTTATCGGTGTACTTGCTGATGGCTTCGGCTAACTGTTCCAACTTCCCATCTTCCACACGGCCAAGTGACAATAACGTGCGTTGCCTGACCTTGCCTTGATCACGGTAAGACTCCACCAAATGATAGTAAGCGGTGCCTTTACTGTTTGTAGTCACCCTGATATACATGCCGGATAATTTTTCGTTATCCAAACCTATGTAAATCAGATCAATTCTCAATAAAACCAGTGAAAATTGTTCACTACACTTTTGAAATTTCAAAAATTAATCCCAGTGTTTACTGGGCTTTCAGAGGTTTTTTATTTCCCAACTGTCAAACTCGGGACTTATTGTTTTTACCTCGAAAAGGAAGCGCTTTTCCATGAAACAAAGGTTCACCAGATGAGCCCTGAGATTCAGGAAGAGATGATCCGTCAGGTAATGCAACAGTCAGGCGATTCCGTATCGTTTGTCTGGCAGGGTGGCGAACCGGCTTTAATGGGGTTCGGGTTTTACAAACGCGCCATTGAACTTGAAAAGAAATACGGGCACGATCAATCGGTTGGAAATGGTTTCCAAACCAATGGCATTTTGCTCGACCGCGAATGGGCTAGATTTTTTAAAGAATACGACTGGTTGATCGGGCTTTCGCTGGATGGGCCGCAACATATTCACGATCGGTACCGGCTTGATAAAGGCCAGCGCCCAACCTGGGAGAAGGTGGAACGTGTTGCCCGCATGTTACTCGAAGAAGGAGTTGCTGTGAATGCAATGTGCTGTATTACTGATTATTCGTCATATTTTGCTGAGGAACTTTACAACTACTACAAAAATATCGGATTAACCTGGATGCAGTTTATCCCGATTGTTGAAACCGACAAAGAGGATCGTACGCGTGCTGCCTCGTTTTCATTAACCGACGAAAAATACGGCCATTTTCTGGTCAAATTGTTCGATTTGTGGTACAACGACATTGTTGACGGTGTAGCCACCACTTCAGTACGCGATTTCGATTCGCTGTTTCATCATTACGTTGGGTTTGATCCTCCTGAATGTATTCAACAGAAAGAGTGCGGAACGTATGTAGTGATAGAGCACAATGGCAATGTGTATTCATGCGATTTTTTTGTGGAACCACGTCACCGCCTGGGGAATATCCGCCATAACCGGATTATCGACATGCTGAACTCGAAAAAGCAGGACGATTTTGGAAAAGCAAAATCTTTGTTGCCCCGAAAGTGCAAACAATGCCTCTGGTATCATCAATGCTATGGCGGTTGTATCAAAGACCGGATAAAAGACCCATAGGATCAGCGCCAACCACGGTTTTGTTTGGCCTACCAAATGTTGTTTGAACATGCTGATGAGCGACTCAGAAAGCTGGCCGACGACTGGCATATCCGTCAATCCAACTATGTCCAAAGCCAAAGAACAGGTGGTATTTTCGATGCTTCAGATTATTTTTTGAAAAGCACGAGGGTAAATAAGTGATGACTATTCCGGCTATGGTACAAGTGGCTTTGGACGCTTGCCAACCCAGCAAAAGAGAATAGAAAGAATTTATTTGTAATATGTTAATATAAGCACAGGTTTCGCAATGGGTAGCAGAAACAACTGTTTGTGTGGTTCAAACTTTAATCCTGGTACAGCCTTAACCAGTTGGAAACTTTGCAAAGTGCACAGTTTGTATCATTGCAATTACACTGGTAGATGGTTGGAGACTGGATAAACGGGCTTTTTTACACATTATCTGTTATATTTTTTTTTGTTCATTGAAAGTGTCTGTTTGGTAATTCAAAAACCTCTTTTGGTAATTGATCGGTTTCTTCATGAACCGATTATTAGTTTATTGATTATTTTTATATCGTTTGTATAGTTTTAGTGATTGGACGGAAGGAATAACTAAACATATTTTAACGTGAACAAAACTTTGACGTATGAATCCTGTTTTATTGGCTGTTTTTGATATAGTTTCTTTTTATTTGATCTCTGTATTCTTTTTCCAGGTAATAAAAACTCGTGTTGTAAGAATTTCAATTATTCCCAATTACGTTTTTTTAGTCATCGTCACTTATTTGTTTGCATATTTATATCAGTCAACACACATTTCTTTTCTTTTGTTCGTTAATTATTTGCTTGCTTTTAACGGATTACTTAATTCCCAATTAACTCTTGATTATTCCGGTCGAAATAATGATTTAGGTTTTATAAGTTGCTTAACTATTAATCAGCATATTGTTCCTATTTGATTTCCCTTTATTATGCCATTGGGGGAAACTAATGTGTTTTGTGGATATAGAATTAGAGTGTAACGAAGTGAAGCGATGAATTTGGTATCTACAAAATGAACTTTACCGGACAAGGGTGTTTGTTTTACTTCGGCTATTCTTTTTTTATATATCCTGATTTGCTTTCTTAATTCTACTTTATCATATTAAAAAAAATCAACTTTTATCCAAAATTTCTAAAGGTGATGGTTCGTTTTTCAGCGATTTCCCTTCAGGTGAGAGGTGAAACGCTGAAAAAATGTTCCTTAAATTGAATCGGTTAAAGTAGAATTAGTTATTCACAATATTGTTCGCCTGATTGCGTGGAAATTTTTGTATTAGATACTTTCTTATAGACTTTACTTATCATATATATTAGGTTGGCATAACTACAAATCTATGTTGTTCGTAATTATAGCTCTGTTCGCGACCTCATTGTTATTTCTACTTCGACAGTTTAAAGATGAACGCAGATTTTTCGAATGTGTCAGTGTTTATTATGTTTAGTTTTTTGACTTTATTTATTCTCGTGTCTACATATACTCTTCCCCAGTCAGAGCGACAGGGGAAGTAAGTTATAAAATAGAAATGCAACATTATATTTTCACATTACTTACCTTTTTTCAATTACCCTAAAATTTAGAAATAAGAATTTTTGCTCAGGGAGCAGTCTTGATTCATCAGTTGAGGGAATACATTTTTTGATTCTGTATTTTTTGACTTTTTATTTACACTCCATGGTCTTTTTGTAATCGTCAAGACTTACCGTAATATGATTCTTCCATTAAATTAAGTCTGTTATTCCTTCGATTTTTATGAAATTTATGGTTTCTAGTTAATTATTTATTTACATAGTTATAATATTTAATGTTATTTGTGTAACTCATATTCTGTAAGGCAAAAAAGAAAAATAATTTGTCTGAATCAATTTGATTCGGACAAATACAACAGGTTTTTAGGTAGTTACATTTGCTTTTTTGTGTTAGTATTGCATGACAAACCAATTACAATAAAAACCATAAAATGAGCTTAAGACTTATCAAAATTGAAGATCGTAATATTGACTGCTATCTTTTTAGGTATTTAATTCAAAAGTCAGGTTATTGTTGGTGCAGACCATTTATTTTTGAATATCTCGTAGAGAATGAGTGTTTCACTTTTGAGGAAATGAACGGAATTATAAATAATTCTACATAGTAACATCAATATCGTTTAGTTTAGATCGTCATTACGAGCCAAAGCGAAGTAATCCATTCGCGAACAGACTGCTTTCCCGTAAAAACGGGACAGGTAGTTCCGTAGTTTTTTGGTACAATAGAACGCAGAATAAGAATTTTGATAGGGTGGGGGAGTAAAACACGTAGTCGAGGTTCGTTTGGCTGTGAAATATGAATTTCCAAGTATAGTTTTGACGTTTGGGTTGAGTTTACTGTAAAGTCAGATATGTCGACACTGGTGAATAGTTGGTAACCCAGGCAATGTTAGTTTTTAATGTGGGTTGGTTGTTTGTATTTAAATTATTGATTTTAATTTTTAAATAGTTTATTATGATAATTTACAATTAGGTTTATCAGTGTAAAGGAATGAAAAAAGATAATTTCCTGAAATATTAATAACAAATAAGAGTTTAAAATAAAGATAACCAATTATTTATTGGTCAATTAAATTATATGCCAACCTTAAGATAAGTAATTATTTTATCTTATTAATGTGTTGCGTGCTTATATCTGTAAAGTTATAGTGGTCATTAATAAGTTATAGATATTAATTTTTTCAATATATTATATTCAATATTATCTTTTCAGTTGCATTCCCATTTACTTGAGTTAATATTTTCTTTTATAGGAAAAGAAATATAGTTGCGCTAACTTTTGACATACAGGAGATAAACATGTTGCGCAATTTAATTTTTTTTCTGATTAGATATAATTTCTATAGGAACTATTTTTCTTATGAATTGGGTATTAACCATCAGTTTTATTTCTATTCATAATCTGGCATTTATGTGTTTCACTTTGTTTAGAAAACGCAATATTACCAGGATAAATCTCCTATTGTCTTTTATTTTAATGGTGTTTGCTGAAATAATTGCTTTTAATATCTGTATTTATGAGAATTTGGTTAAAAGTTACCCTATTCTTTTTTTTATTAATTATATACTTATTTTTACTATAGCTCCTCATTTTCTGTCCATTATCAATATTATTATTGGAAAAGAAAATGAAACATTTTCAATCAGGAGTCTTGTACACTTTATTCCTTCATTTTTTTCATTGTTGTTTTTTAGCGGGCTCTGTCTTCAACCTGTTGGTTTACGAAACACTTGTTTAACTTATACTTGCGTTTTGCATAAGCCTTTTGTGATGATTGTCTTTGATAGTATATTCTTTTTGCAGATCATGGTTTATCTCTTTATTTGCTATCGAAAGGTTTTCTATTTTCGAAGGAAAAATCCAGATGCCGAGGATAGTAAGTTGCTTTGGTTTCTTATTAAGGGTGTTATTTTTCTGTGTGTTTTTATTCATCTTTTCGTTTTTATTTCTCTCTTTTCAGTTAAAGTTATACTTGTCTGTTGTTCTGTTTTAACAATTTTGTTTTATGACATATATAGTTATGGTTCATTTAAGAATTATTCATTGTGGACTCATAAATTATTAAAACGACTTGTAAATCATGCTGTTAATTCTTGTTTGTCTGAAGAAACCAAACAAAAGATTGATGTAATTATAACTCGTGTCATGGAAGAAGATAAGTATTTTCAGAACAGCACAATTAATTTGAATAATTTAGCTGAAAGATGCAGTACTCCCAGATATTTGTTAACTGTTTATTTGAATCAATATCATGATAGTTTTTATGATTTTGTTAACCGTTATCGTATTGAGGAAGCAAAAAAAATACTTATAAGTTCTGAAGGACAAAAATATAGCGTTGAAGTTATTGCGCAGAAATGTGGTTTTAATTCCCGAAGTGTTTTTTATTCTGCGTTCAAAAAATATACCGGACTTACTCCTATACAGTATATTAAAATAGCAAAGCAAGTGGATGAGATCAAACCACCTCTTCTCCCTGATGGTCTTTTGTAAGATTGCCTTACCATTGCTTTTTTGCCCTTGGTAGCTTCCAAAATCTCTGTAACAGCAACCTTATTACCTTATTCGTGTGAGATCGATCCAATGTTGGATTGCTATTTGTTGAAAATCAGAATATTAATAAGGTTTGAGTTATTGTTGATGCAATTTGTACTAAGGTTAGTTTTGAAAACATTGGTGTCCGGTTAAAATTTTCATAGTTATTTGTAACCTAATAAATTTAAAGGCATTCCAGACAATTACGCCACTACGTGGCTTACATTTTCATCATGCCAATTTTCTACAAAGATTAAACAGCTACGCTGTCAAGTCCTCAGCAACGTAGTTGCTAAATCTTTGTAGTACAGTGATATTGGTTTGAAGTATTGAGCAACGTAGTTGCGACATCTTGTAATACCCCAGTTTTACTTGACAATAGTGTTTAGAAAAATAAGGTTTTATTACCTTATCATTGCTTTTTTGACCTTAGTAGCATCCAAAACCTCTGTAACAGTAACCTTTTTACCTTATTCGTGTGAGATCGATCCAATGTTGGATTGCTATTTATTGAAAATCAGAATATTAATAAGGTTTGAGTCATTGTTGATGCAATTTGTACTAAGGTTAGTTTTGAAAACATTGGTGTCCGGTTAAAATTTTCATAGTTATTTGTAACCTAATAAATTTAAAGGCATTCCAGACAATTACGCCACTACGTGGCTTACATTTTCATCATGCCAATTTTCTACAAAGATTAAACAGCTACGCTGTCAAGTCCTCAGCAACGTAGTTGCTAAATCTTTGTAGTACAGTGATATTGGTTTGAAGTATTGAGCAACGTAGTTGCGACATCTTATAATACCCCAGTTTTACTTGACAACAGTGTTTAGAAAAATAAGGTTTTATTACCTTATCATTGCTTTTTTGACCTTGGTAGCTTCCAAAACCTCTGCAACAGTAACCTTTTTACCTTATTCGTGTGAGATCGATCCAATGTTGGATTGCTATTTATTGAAAATCACAATATTAATAAGGTTTGAGCTATTGTTGATGCAATTTGTACTAAGGTTAGTTTTGAAAACATTGGTGTCCGGTTAAAATTTTCATAGTTATCCGTAACCTAATAAATTTAAAGGCATTCCAGACAATTACGCCACTACGTGGCTTACATTTTCATCATGCCAATTTTCTACAAAGATTAAACAGCTACGCTGTCAAGTCCTCAGCAACGTAGTTGCTAAATCTTTGTAGTACAGTGATATTGGTTTGAAGTATTGAGCAACGTAGTTGCGACATCTTGTAATACCCCAGTTTTACTTGACAACAGTGTTTTGAAAAATAAGGTTTTATTGCCTTACCATTGCTTTTTTGACCTTGGTAGCTTCCAAAACCTCTGCAACAGTAACCTTATTACCTAATTTTTTAGTTTATTACATTGAATTTTTTTAATTATCAGACGAAATTCACGTTCCGACATTCTTGCGTAGCAGATTTACGCTTCGTTTAAGATCATCAGTGTTTGTATTTCCTGCAAATATGTTCGTTTCATAAGTTCCACATATTGATTTTTTCAAAAAAGAGACTGATTTGTTCTGGAAAATTAGAGTTTTTCGATACAAAAAAATGCAATTTCTCTTAGGTAATGTTATGTATTTACTAATTGGGGCACTTTAGGTATTGATATTGTGTAAAAGTTAAAAAAGTTTGTCCGAATTAATTCGATTCGGACAAATATTCCTGAAAAACAGATAGTTACGTTATTTTTTTATTTTAACATTGTATTAAGAAATTTTAGTGGAACCTCGTTGAGAACAGCGATAAAACATGGATGTAACTCAAATCTTTTTTATTTAAAGAACTGTGTTTTTCTGATGCTGTTGGATCAAGTTTCCTGTTAGCTAGTAATGATGTTTTTGAGTGAATGAAGTGATTCAATTATTGTAACATTTTATTTCACTCGCCCCAAAGCCAAATTCAGTGTTCCCCTCTCTTTCCAGGAGAGGGGGTTAAACACTAAAGAAACGACAGAAATAATTGACTGGCTACGGGCATATAAATTTGATTTATTAACTATTGAATATAAGTAAAATAAATAAAAAAAACAGTTGGTGAGATACACTACACTGTGATAGTATTATCCTTAAACGATTAATATATGAGAGTTGTAATTTTTACCAAAAAAACGAGCAAAAATACCGAGGCACAAAAACTGTACGCCAGATTATTTTTGAATCAAATGCCATTATTCAAACATGTTTTTATGCTAATGGTTTGCATAATGGTGAGTATTGCAACTTATGCCCAGGCGCCTCAGAAAATGAGTTACCAGTCAGTATTACGCAATACTACTGGTCAGTTACTGGTTAACCAATCAGTTGGACTGAAAATCAGCATTCTGCAAGGTTCGGCGTCGGGGACTGTAGTGTATGCCGAAACCCAAAGCGCAACGACAAATGCATTTGGTTTGATAAGTGTGCAGGTTGGTTCGGGTTCTGTTGTTTCGGGTTCGATGAATACCATCGACTGGAGTTCGGGACCATATTATATAAAAACGGAAACCGATCCGAGTGGTGGAACTACCTACACCATTAGTGGAGCAACTGAAATGTTGAGCGTACCTTACGCTCTTTATTCGGGGAACGGTATTTCTGCTTTGGGAACCCCTTCGGGAAGTAACGCCAAAGCTGGAAGTATTTCGGGAAATACATTAACATTCTCGCTAGCCGACGCTACCAACCCTGGTATCGTATCAACAGGGGCACAAACCCTTGCCGGCGACAAAACCCTTTCGGGTAATACAATATTAAGCGGCACAGCTGCGCTGAATGGAAATACAACACTGGCCAGTGGTAAAAACCTTACTCTTACCGGGTTAAATTCCTCAATGCTTAAAACTAATGCTTCGGGTGTGGTTTCGGCAGCTGTTGCAGGTACCGATTACCAGACGGCCCTCACGAACCCTGTTACTGCTGATGCGCCTACCGCAACATCCGGACAGTTAGCTGTATTTAACGGATCGGGAACCCAGGTTAGTGCAACTACAATTTTGCCAACGGCAGCCGTTCCGGCATTCACAGGCGATGTGGTTAACACTGCCGGTTCGCTGACAAACTCCATAGCTAAACTACAGGGAACTACACTTACTATTTCGGGCCTTGCTGCCAGTGATTTGTTACAATACAATGGTAGCGCCTGGGTTAATGCAACCCCTGCATCAATACTGGGTTCGGCGTTTACTGCCGGTACCGGTATTTCTATTTCGGGTACAACTATTTCGAATACTGGTGTAACTTCTTTTTCAGGAGGAACTACCGGATTGACCCCAGCAAGTTCTACAACCGGGGCCATTACTTTAGGCGGTACCCTTGCGGTGGCCAACGGCGGTACCGGCGCTACCTCGTTTACAGCAAACAGTGTACTCTATGGCAATGGCACTTCTGCCATTCAGGCTTTGGCTCCAGGGTCAGACGGACAAGTGCTTACTACAAATAGTTCAGGCAACATTACCTGGGCAACACCATCAACAGGCGGAGGTTCTTATACCGCCAGCAACGGGCTTACTCTGTCGGGAAGTGATATAAAACTGGGCGGTACATTGACCGGGGCAACAACTATTGATTTAGCTGATAATAATTTGACTTTAAATGTCGCCTCGTCGAACACAGGAAGGGTAGTTGTAAGCAACATCATGACAAAAGGCAATGTGTTTATTGCTAATTGGCGGGTTGCAAAGACATGGGCAGATGCTGTCATTCAACCTACTGATTACGTTGTAGAAATACAGATTGCCGGGGCAGCTACTATAACCGTATTGCCAGATCCGACCACCCAACCCGTAGGAAGGGCAATAATTATACGAAACAGCGGTAGCAGGGCAGGAACTGGTGGTACTTATACTTATAGTGCAACTGACATCAGTTACCTTATTTCTGCCGGAACTACTATCGCAAATAACACTTCAATGCTGCTTGTTAACGACGGAACTAAATGGGTGCGTATTTGCGAATAAATAGCTTGATAGCATAGGTAATAAATTATCGAGGTAATTAATATATGATGACCTCAAATATTTATATTATGAAAAAATGTACGATATATATTAGGGTATCACTTGTATTTTTGATGATATTCGCTGGAGTTTCATCGTTTGCACAGGTACAGGTGCAAGGTGGTACGGTTGATGGTAATAATATTAATGCCCAAAATCCATTTTTGGATGCGTCGAGTTTTTACGATCAGAGTTTAGATCCATCTAGTGCTGCAAAAGGTTTTGTTTTTCCTCGGGTAGATTTAACAAGTTGGGAATTTGCAGTAGATCTTTTATTTTCAGGTAGTACTTTTTTCCCATCTTTTTTGGATGGAATGATTGTATATAATTCGGGTACGGGAAATACATCCGTCACCGGAAATAATCCTTCTGTATCCACAGCAGTGCGCCCCGGATTTTATCTGTTTTCAAATCCTGATGGGGCTACCAACACTTCAATTACCGATGGCAAATGGGTGCGGCTAAACGACAGCCAGGTAACTAACCTGCCTTCAGGAGCCAGCTTACCTGCCGTTGCTTCATCAATTGCCGGTGACGTGTTTTATGATACGACTCAAGGGTTGATGGTTTTTGACGGAACGGCATGGGTATCGATATCTCTGGCTTCTATTTCGCACGACAGCTCATTAACCGGTGACGGAAGCTCAGGTTCGCCACTGGGTTTGGCTGATGGGGGAGTTACATCAGCAAAATTGTACAATATGGGGGCTTCCTCAGGACAAGTATTAACCTTCAACGGTTCGAACTGGCTGCCTGCTAACCCTGCTGCTGGAGGCATAACTTCACTCGCAACTCCTTCGGGTAGCAATGCCAATGCAGGAAGCATTTCGGGAAATACATTAACACTTTCGCTGGCCGACGCTACCAACCCTGGTATCGTATCAACAGGGGCGCAAACCCTTGCAGGCGACAAAACCCTTTCGGGCAATACAATATTAAGCGGTACAGCTGCGCTGAATGGAAATACAACACTGGCCAGCGGTAAAAACCTTACGCTTACAGGGCTTAATTCTTCAATGCTTAAAACTAATGCTTCGGGTGTGGTTTCGGCAGCTGTTGCAGGTACCGATTACCAGACGGCCCTCACTAACCCTGTTACTGCCAGTGCGGCAACAGCTTCTTCGGGGCAATTGGCCGTATTTAACGGATCGGGAACCCAGGTTACTGCAACTACAATTTTGCCTACGGCAGCCGTTCCGGCATTCACAGGCGATGTGGTTAATACAGCCGGTTCGCTGACAAACTCCATAGCTAAACTACAGGGAACTACACTTACAATTTCGGGGCTTGCTGCCAGTAACTTGTTACAATACAATGGTACAGCCTGGGTTAACGTAACACCCGCTTCAGCGCTTGGTTCAGTATTAACAGCAGGTACGGGTATCTCAATATCGGGTACAACTATTTCGAATGCAGGTGTAACTTCTTTTTCAGGAGGAACTACCGGATTAACCCCATCGAGCTCGTCGGTTGGTGCACTTACTTTAGGTGGTACCCTTGGGGTTGCCAATGGAGGTACCGGTGCAACAACGTTAACCTCTTACGGGGTACTTTATGGCAATGGCGCCAGCGCCGTTCAGGCAGTAGCTCCTGGTACAAGCGGGTATGTACTTACCTCAACAGGTACAGGAAGCGCCCCGGCATGGGCAAGTTTACCTTCATCGTCGTCGCCTATCAGCAGTTTGCTGGCTGCAACTGCTGTCAACACCATTGCCAATGCCAACTTTGCCCAAACATGGAACTGGGGCACTGCCAATACACAATCGCCCCTGACATTGGGGGGAACTGCGTTAACTACCGGTAATTTACTGACCTTAAATGGTGGAAGTGCGCTTACCTCTGGCTCATTATTGTATGCCAGCGGGGCTGTTTCGGCAAGTACCACTGCGGGTTTGATTAATGTATACAATACCGCTGCATCAACAACCGGTAAAGTTGCCACAATACAGGCTAACTCAACAGCAGGAAGCGGATTAACGGTATTGGCCAGCGGTAATGTGGGCATAGGAACGGCAACACCCGGATCGACACTCGAAGTTACAGGGGCAGCCGTAAATACTGCGCCTACTGTGGGTACTACGGCAACCATCAATTTTGGTGTCAATAACCTGGCTTACACCTCGTATGTGGCTGCAAGCCCGGCTTTTACATTAAGTAATATGAAAAACGGTGGCGCTTATACCCTGGTATTAACCGGAACGACCAACTCGGGTACAGCTTCGTTTACAGCATCGGGACTTACCGGCGTAAAATACATGGGTACCGGAACCTTGACAAGCGGGAAAACCCATATTTTCTCTTTTATAGTTGTAGGTGGGTACGCATATATAACAATGGCAACCGAGAATTAGTCCAGGCTTTGCCTTCTGATGGGGGCTTACAGAGAGTTGTGAAAGTACAATAATTCTATTTTAAACGGAGTAGTAGTGATGAAATACGCAGATTATAAATACAATACAGATAATAGGACAAAAGCAGTTTTTGCGGTATGCCTTTTTGTTTGCGTATTTGTTTCTACCCATACGAAAGCACAACTGTTTGGGGGAGGGATAAAATCAAGAAAAAAAATAGTTATCCCTGCTACTATTACTTTGGGGCAAGACCAGAAATACTTTGTGGCTTCGGTGTATGATACCGATTACCTGCCTTATACCACGCCTACGGCAGCGGCTTCTACTGCCACCGTGGCAGCTGACGGAACAACCGAATCGGTAACGGTAAATGTGCAGGGCACCATAACTACGACAGGTATAACAGTGCTAATACCCGTAATTGCTACGGGTAGTGGTACTTTACCGGCTTATTCAACATCGATCGATATTCCGGGGTCGTTGACAGAGGATGGCATTGGACGTACGCTCACCTTCTCATGGGTAGCGCGGACTTACACCAGCTCTACAAAAACCATTACGGCTACAATAGCCGCTGTAGGAGGCACGCTGAATGTAAAAAAGTTGGATATCAACGCTGGTATAGGCAACGACTACTTAGGTTACCTGCTTGGGCAGTTTACCTACCCCTACGACAATGCTGGAGCAGCTACCGGTTACCAGGTGCGCGATATACCGGGTATCCCTGACAAAATGTTTGGAAAATTCGACATTGGAAACTCCACTACCTATGAGCATCAGTTCCTTTACCTTCCCATAACAGCAGAAGATGGGAATGTATGGCTCAGCAACAACTTAGGAGCCGATTATGCTAAGCTGAATAGCAGTAATTTTAATATTACCGCTCAGGCAACGGCTTACAACGATTCCCGCGCTTACGGTAGCCTCTTTCAGTGGGGTAGATGTCCTGATGGGCACGAGTTGATCAACTGGAGCACAGAAACAGGAATATATGACAATGGTTCTACCCAAAGCATCACGGATACACCAACCAGCGCTTTGTTTATTGCAATCAGCGGTGATTGGCGCAGTACCCCAAACGATGCTCTGTGGGCTACCGAAGCTAGTGCCAACAATCCTTGCCCCAGTGGGTTTCGCGTACCTACACAGGCAGAGCAAACTGGTTTGGTAACAGCAGCTGGCATTACCAACTACTCCAATGCTACCACCTCCAAATTAAAGTTTTCGGTTGCTGGTATGCGTAATAACGGAGATGGTTCGATTCTCTTATTGGGCAACTCGGGCTATTACTGGAACTGTTCAGTGAGTGGTATTAACGCGGGTTATCGTTCCTTCTTAAGTAGTATAACGAGAACCAACTTCACGTCCAGGACGTTAGGTTATACAGTGCGTTGTCTGAAAAACTAGAGGAGCATTAAAAATTAGGACTCTTGACTCTATTTGGAGCAAAAGAGATGAAAGAAGAAGATAAGACAGAGTAATAATACATATTGAAGTGTGCGGCAGAGAAAGTCGCGAAGGTTTAGAGTTCTAAAATTTAATGGAATAGAAGGTTAGAGGTTAAGCCCTGAAGGGGCGGTAATCGGATAGCCCGGGGTGTAGCCCCGGGTTGAAATCGGGAAAAACCGTCCGTGTGGAAATGTTCTCAAAAGAACATCTCTTGTTTCGGACGGAAGGATAGGCAGGTGATGAAAAAATGAAGCAAACCAAACCTAACAGGTTTTTGAAACCTGTTAGGTTTAGGAAACAAGAATAGAATAACGAAAAAATAAAAATTATGGCATTAACGTATGTGGTGGTTGAAAGGGGTAACCCCTTGAATCCGCAGGAAGCAAAAAAGTATTATGCGCGTACCAAAGCCTCGGGCCAGGTAACACTCAAAAAGCTGGGTAAAGAGATTGCCCAGGGTAATTCTGCTTTGAAAAGCAACGATGTGTTGGCTGTACTCAACGATTTTACAAAGGTACTGGTACAACACCTGGCAGCAGGCGAGATTGTCCGTTTGGGCGACATGGGTGCATTTCAATTTATACTGACAGGCCACGGAGCCGAAAGCGTTGAGAAGTTTAACCCATCGCATATCACAGGCGGCAAAATAACCTTCCGCCCGGGATTGGATTTAAAAGCAGCGCTTGCCAGCCTTAAATACGAACGGATAAAATAGGAGAAAGGTGGCCATACCATTTGGGCCAGCAAAAAGTAAAGAAACGATACAACAACCAAACAGAATAAGTGCGATGAAATACGCAGGTTATAAATACAATATGGATAAAACGACAAACGCAGTTTTTGCGGTATGTCTTTTTGTTTGCGTATTTCTTTCTGTCGGTACGAAAGCACAACTGTTTGGGGGAGGGATAAAATCAAGCAACAAAACAGTAATTCCAGCTACCATAACCCTGGCACAAGACCAGATGTATTTTATAGCCTCGGTGTACGACCAAAACTACCTGCCCTATACGGCGCCAACTGCATTGGCAACTACCGATACGAATGTGAACCCCGATGGCATTACCGAATCGCCTACTTTAAACGTGCAGGGGAGCATTTCTATTCTCGGTGTGACGGTGTATATACCGGTAACAACTACTGGTAGCGGCACACTGCCGGCTTATACAACATCGGTTAATATCCCGGCATCGCTTACCGAGAATGGTCTGGCACGCACCCTGACCCTCTCGTGGGCATCACAGGCCTATACCAGCAGTACCAAAACCATTACGGCCATGTTAAGAACCGTGAGCGGTACACTCAATGCCAAAAAACTCGATATCAATGCCGGTATCGGTAACGATTACTTAGGTGTTTTATTAGGCTCGTTTAGTTACCCTTATAACAATGCCGGCAATATCACCACCTACCAGGTGCGCGATATACCGGGTATCCCCGACCGAATGTTCGGCAAGTACGACCTTGGTAGCGCCACTACCTACGAGCACAACTTTCTGTATGTACCCGTGATGGGCGAGGATAGCAAAATATGGCTAAGCAATAACTTAGGAGCCGATTATGCCAACTTAAGCTCTTCGAGCTTTAGCCTTGCCACGCAGGCCACCGCTTCTGACGACTATCTTGCCTACGGTAGTATGTTCCAGTGGGGGCGTTGCCCCGACGGCCATGAGCTGATAAGCTGGATAACCGCCGGTAGTGGTAGTCCAAAATACTCTGCCGTGTGGGGACAAAGTGCAACGAATACCCCTACGAGCGTTAATTTTCTGATGTGTTCTTACGATTGGCGCAATCCTCAGAACGACATACTGTGGGCTACCGAGGCAAGCGGCAACAATCCATGCCCGAGTGGTTTCAGGGTACCGACCGATGCCGAACTGGTTTCGCTGATTACCGCGGCAGGTATTTCCGACTTAACTACCGCTGCGGCCTCTAAACTAAAGTTTTCTGCTTCGGGCACCCGCAGTTCAAATAATGGTACGATCGCCTATACAAGTGCCCACGGCCACTACTGGAGTAGTTCGGTTTGGAATGAAACCGCCACCGTACGTAACTTCGACGATGGCGTGACCTACACCAACACCATTTTTCGTGGAAATGGCTATGCAGTCCGCTGCCTCAAAGATGAATCGGTGGCGGGCACTATCAGCTCGTTGAGCTGTACACCTACCGATGCCGGTACGCTTACCCAGGGTACTGCGGCTACGGGTGTTAGCAGTACCTTCTCTTATACCGGTGGTAATGGGGGCGTGTATGCTCCACAAAGCATAGCCTCTACCGGTGTAACGGGATTAACCGCCACGCTGGAATCGAACTACTTCGCTTCGGGTGCCGGTACATTAACTTATACCATTACAGGAACGCCTTCGGCATCTGGTACTGCCAGCTTTGCCATCAGCATTGGCGGACAAAGCTGCACGCTTACCCGCACGGTGGCATTACCAGCCGCAGCTTTAACCACTTTAGATTGTGCAGGTGCTACGCATAATGGTACTCTGACCCAAGGAACAGCCGCTTCGGGTGTAAGCTCTGCTGTAGCTTACACAGGCGGTAATGGTGGTACGTATGCTTTACAAACCGTCACTTCTACCGACGTAACTGGTTTAACAGCTACGTTGTCAGCCGGTACGTTGGCTTCGGGTGCCGGAACATTAACTTATACCATTACAGGAACGCCTTCGGCATCGGGTACTGCCAGCTTTGCCATCAGCATTGGTGGACAAAGCTGCACGCTTACCCGCACGGTATATGGAACCATCACTTCCATTGATTGTTCAGGTGCTACCAACAACGGTACTCTTTACCGCGGGATAGCCGCTTCAGGCGTCAGTTCCACCATTTCCTATACGGGCGGTAATGGTGGCGCTTACAACGGACAGACCCTGAGTTCTACGGGTGTAACGGGCTTAACGGCTACTTTGGCAGCAGGCAACTTCGCTTCGGGAGCAGGTACATTAACTTATACCATTACAGGAACGCCTTCGGCATCGGGTACTGCCAGCTTTGCTATCAGCATTGGTGGACAAAGCTGCACGCTTACCCGCACGGTAAGCACCTTTACCATACCGGCTTCTATTACCCTGGCACAAGACCAGATCTATTTTATAGCCTCGGTGTACGATACCGACTACCTGCCTTACACCACGCCTACAACAGCGGCTTCTACCGCCACCGTGGCTGCCGACGGCACAACTGAATCGGTAACCGTAAACGTGCAGGGCAGCATTACCACCACGGGGGTAACGGTGTATATACTGGTAACGGCTACTGGTAGTAGCACCTTACCTGCTTACAGTGCCACTGTAACGGTGCCTGCTAATCTGACCGAGGACGGCATTAGCCGCGATTTGACTCTCTCGTGGGCGGCGCAGGCGTATACCAGCAGTACCAAAACCATTACGGCCACTTTAAAAGCCGTGGGTGGTACGCTTAATGCCAAAAAATTAGACATTAACGCCGGTATTGGTAATGATTATTTAGGTTATTTATTAGGTGCTTTTACCTACCCTTACAACAGTACGGGTGCTACTACCAGCTACTCGGTACGCGATATTCCGGGAATCCCCGATAAAATGTTTGGTTTAACCGACAACAGCGGTACAGTGGAGCACAATATGCTTTATTTGCCTGTTGTGGCCGAAGACGGCAAAACATGGCTGAACAACAATCTGGGGGCGCATTATGCCGACCTGAATAGTGCATACTTTAACATTACCCAGCAGGCCACGGCTTACAACGACTGGAAAGCCTACGGTAGTCTCTTCCAGTGGGGACGTAAACCAGATGGGCACGAGCTAATGACCTGGACCAGCAGCACGGCCGGTACGGCTAAATACAGTGCCGTGAGCGGACAAAGTGCTACGGACACCCCTACAAGCGCTAATTTTCTGTCTGGATCGACCGATTGGCGCAGTACTCAGAACGACAACCTGTGGCAGGGCGAAGCCGGCACCAACAATCCCTGCCCCAGCGGGTTCAGGTTGCCTACGAGTGCGGAGCAAACAGCTCTGGTAACTGCTGCCGGCATAACCGGCTCAGCCACTGCCTCCTCCTCTAAACTTAAGTTTTCGGTTCCGGGTGGCCGCTATTACAACAATGGTGCGCTCAGCGACGCGGGCTACAGCGGCTACTGCTGGAGTAGTTCGGTTAGTGGCACTAGCGCCTACAGCCGTTACTTCAGCAGCGGCAGCACGCGCACGAACAGTAGCAGTCGTACTTACGGCTTTTCCGTTCGCTGCCTCAAAAACTAAGGAAGATGTATGAATTATGATTTACAGGATAAAGAAATAAAAAAAGAGCCGGCTACACGGGCATAACAAACCCGTTGAGCCGGGAAAGAGAAAGAGAAAGAAAAAGAAAATAAAAAAAACAGGAATAAACAGTAGAAAAATGATTTATATGCCCAATAATATCCATCATATTGCCCAGGTTGCCGGTACCGTTTACAAGGTATTGGTATTTGCTTGTGTAGTATTCCCACAGTTTGCTGTAGCACAACTGTTTGGGGGAGGGATTAAAACAAAAAAGGTGATAACTATTCCGGCTACCATAACCCTGGCACAAGACCAGATGTATTTTATAGCCTCGGTGTACGACCAAAACTATCTGCCCTATACGGCGCCAACTGCATTGGCAACTACCGATACGAATGTGAACCCCGATGGAACAACCGAAGCCGTTACTGTGAACGTACAGGGTAGCATTACTACCTCAGGGGTAACAGTACAAATACCTGCTACTACCACTGGCAGTGGCACCTTGCCTGCTTACTCCACCACAGTAAACATTCCGGCAGAGTTGACTCAGGATGGCATTAGCCGCGACCTTACACTCTCGTGGGCAAGCCAGTCTTTCACATCTTCGACAAAGAATATTACAGCCACTATTGCAGCAGTAGGTGGTACCCTTAATGCGAAAAAATTGGATATTAATGCCGGTATGGGTAACGATTACCTGGGCTATTTACTGGGAGTATTTACTTACCCGTACAACAACACAGGTAGCACCAGCACATACCAGGTGCGCGATATGCCGGGCATCCCCGATAAAATGTTTGGTAAATATGATAATGGCAATACTTACAGCTACGAGCACAACTTTCTGTACGGCCCGGTAAAAGGCGAGGATGGTAATACCTGGCTGAACAACAACTTAGGGGCCGATTATTCAAATCTGAGTAGCAGTAGTTTTAGTCTTTTGCAGCAAGCTACATCTTACAGCGACTACCATGCTTACGGTAGTCTCATCCAGTGGGGTCGCAAGCCCGACGGGCACGAGTTGATAACCTGGACAAGCAGTACAGCAGGTACGCCAAAATATAGCACTACCAGTACTAACAGTAATGAACCAACTAGTGCCTTGTTTATTATTGAAAACAAATCACCACTTGATTGGCGTGTCTCGCAGAATGGTACGCTTTGGGATACTGAGGCCAGTGCAAATAATCCCTGTCCGAGCGGATTCCGTGTACCCACATTGGATGAACAAACAGCGTTGGTAACGGCAGCTAGTATTACTAATCGTACAAGTGCCGCTTCTTCAAAACTAAAGTTTTCATCCGGAGGTTATCGTCATTACTATCTAGCCGATCTTCCTCAGTCGGGTAATTCCGGTATTTACTGGAGTAGTACGGTTAGCGGTACGGATGCAAGTTATCGCGGCTTTGGTGCCAGTACTACGGTTACAGGCAATGTAAGTCGTGCGTTTGGGCAAACTGTTCGCTGCCTTAAAGATTAGGAGGCCCCAAACAAACCCTGCCCAAAAGGGAGAACTTAAAGAGGGAAGGTGCGAAGGATTGGAGTTCTAACATTAATGAAATAGGTGGTTTGGGGTTAAGCCCTGAAGGGGCGTTAATCGGATAGCCCGGGGTGTAACGACGAAGGAGTGTAGCCCCGGGTTGAAATAAGCAACATGAAAAACCGTCCGCGTGGAAATGTTTTCAAAAGAACATTCCTTCGTTTCGGACGGAAGGATAGGAAGCCCCCTCTAAAAGAGGAGAGGTGCGAAGGATTGGAGTTCTAACATTAATGAAATAGGTGGTTTGGGGTTAGCCCGGTACGGGCGACATTTTGGTAGCCTGACAGGTTACGAAGAGCCTCTCGTCCGTCGGCTAAAGCCAGACGGCAAAGGATATCGGGAGTGCTGTTCAAGGCTAAGCCAATCCTTTGCACCCGGAGCATTAGAGGGCTATTGGAAAGCCCTGAAGGGGCGTTAATCGGATAGCCCGGGGTGTACGACGAAGGAGTGTAGCCCCGGGTTGAAATAAGCAACATGAAAAACCGTCCGCGTAGAAATGTTCTCAAAAGAACATCTCTTGTTTCGGACGGAAGGATAGGCCTGTGATGAAAAATTGAAGCAAACCAACCCTGACAGGTTTCGAAAACCTGTCAGGGTTAGGAAGAGCCTCCCTCCGGACCCATCTCGCCAAAAGGAAGAGGGGTGGCGTTCGCGAAGGATTGGAGTTCTGAAATTTAATGGTGACGATTTTTTTGTTCTAAAAACAATATACCTGGTTTTTAGCCCAACTGGAGGAAGAATATGGTAACCCAATTAAAAAAAGGTTACCTCGCCCTCCAACTACTAAAAATCCAAGCCCTCCAGCGGGAGGGCTTGAAATAGTAGGGCACGAAGGTTTAGAGTTCCAAAGATTGATGAGATATGTAGATCAGAATAGTCGGGTCGTGAAATCGGTGAGTAGAGAAAGAGGTAAATGCTAACCTAACAGGTTTCGAAAACCTGTTAGGTTTAGGAAGAACCTTACCCCTCCTGATAATACCGGGAGAAGATATGGTTGCGAAGGTTTAAAGTTCTGAAATTTAATGAAATAGGCGGTTCGAACCAGACATTCCAATTACAGGAGAGGTTTGGCCTATATATAAAAGAAAAAGCACATCACTGTGTTTTGGTGTAGAATAATAAACCGCATGATTCTCTTTGTCCCTCCTGGTTGGAGGGTTACAAAAGGGTGGTGCGAAAGAGAAATATAAAAAATGAAACAAGGATTGGTAATAGTATTATTGTTGATTGCAAGTGTGGTACAAGCCCAGGTGCAGACATTTAATGGCTCATTCCCTCAGCTTAAAAACAAAGAGATTGTACTAAAGGGGTACGATGGTTTACAGGAAAAAGAGCTTGCCAAAACACTGTGCGACAGTGAAGGCTATTTCACCCTGAACTATCAGGCCAGCTATACCGGCGCAGCTTTGTTGCAATTGAATGGCACCGAAAATTCAATTGTATTGCTCAATCGCGAGAATTTCCTAATGAACTGGACAGACATAAAAGACATCAACACCTTGACTTTCGCAAATTCTCTGGAAAACGGAGCTTTTATAAAAGGCTACATCATTAACTGGAGCGCTGAACAAAAACTGGCTGGACTGAATTACCTGTTGCCGCAATACGAGAAATATCCTGAAAAATACCAGTGGCTCAAGGAAGAAACAGCTTTTCAGAAAAAACAGTTTGAAGAATTTGTAAACCAACAACCTGAAACTAGTTATGTGTCATATTACCTGAAAATCAGGAGGTTTGTGAGCGATATGACGCAAACACTCCAAAAGGGTAACGGGAGCATACCTCAATATGAAACATATTTTAAAAATATAGATTTTAGTGACGACCGCTTGTGGCATTCGGGAATGGTAGCCGATTTGTTTGCTGGAATTTACCAGTTGATGGCAAATGATAAAGACACGATTAATATCAATGCCCGCATAAATAAAATTTCGGATTCATGGATAAAGGGTTTGGTCTCAAATTCGGTAAAGCAACAAGAGGTTGCCGAATACTGCTTTAAAGTGCTTGAACAGCAAAACAGGACAGTAAACTCGGAATATATTGCCAAAACCATGCTCGATCAATCGGGTTGTCAGCTCGACTCGAAGCGGACCAATTTATTTGAGCAATACCGAAAAATGGCTATTGGCAACAAAGCCCCTGATATTGAATTACCAAAGGGGAAAAAGCTTAGTGGACTTAACAGCAAGTACAAGCTGGTGGTATTTGGCGCCAGCTGGTGCCCCAATTGCCAACGCGACTACCCTTCGCTGGTGGGCGCTTACAAACGTTTGAATGAGAAATATGACATTGATGTTGTGTATGTGTCGTTGGATAACGATACAAAAGCTTTTCAGGAATTTTTTAAAGAAGCCCCATTCATCACTTATTGCGATACAAAAGGCTGGGAGAGCAAGCCGGTAAAAGACTATTTCGTTTTTGCAACGCCAACCTATTTTTTACTCGACAAGGATTTGAAAATAGTGGCGAAGCCAAAAAATCCGGAAGAAGTTAACAGTTTTCTAATAGTAAAGCATTGATTGACTGATGAAGCAGGGTTTGTTCTATGAGTGTAAATATTTAGAACTCCTAACATAAAAACAGGTTAATAGAAACATTTAAAAATTTGACACCGATGAAAATGAAATTAATAATTCTCAACTTGTTATTGTTTGCCTCTGTGGCTGTGCTGGCACAGGAGTCGGCTGTTACTGCAGGTGGCGAAGCTACTGGTGCAGGAGGGTCGCAGAGTTATTCACTCGGCCAGGTGTTGTATGTTTGGGAAGGGCCTGTTTCGGGTACGATAGAAGGCTTGGGTGTGCAACAGTCGTACATCAATTTGTGGGAAGGTTACAATTCAACCAACTGGGGCCTGGCTTCCAACTGGTTGCTTAACACAGTGCCTGCGACAGGCGAAAACGTGGTTTTTGATTTGAACCCTTACAATCACCTGGTGCTCGATCAGGCCCGGACAATTGGCAACCTTGTCAATTCGCAGGCTACTTACCGCACTGTTTTGAATGGTAATAACCTTACCCTTAACGGTTCGTTCGACCAAACCAACAATGCCAAGGTTGATGCCTCGGCTAACGGGTCAACCCTTACTTTTGCAGGTACGGCGGCCCAAATCATCCCTTCGGCGACCTTTTACAACGACAATGCCTATAACCTGGCGATGGCTAACTCGCATAATGTTACACTTTACGGAAATTTGAACCTTTTGGGGAGCCTTTCTGCCACATCGGGGTACCTCGATGGTATATCACAGTCGCCCTGGGTAACATATAAAGGTACCACATCACAAAGTATTGAAGGTAGTACCTGGCTGAATGACCAGATATATAAGGTGAATATTGATAATGGGGCAGGTGTAACCGATAACGCCCATCTTACAGTGGCCAACAACCTTACCGTCAATTCGGGTGGCTTGTTTACCATTGCCCCTGATAAAACATTAACTGTTAACGGCGCCCTGATAAACAGTGCCGGGACCGGAGGCTTTGTCTTAGCTTCATCGTCAGCCGGAACAGCATCGTTGCTGCATAATACTGATAATGTTTACGGAACGGCGCAGCGTTATATCGACGGCGCGGCTTCGGCATGGCATTTTCTGTCGGCCCCCCTTTCGGAGCAACCTATTAAAGGAACTGAATGGACCCCATCGGGTACTTATGGTGACGGAACAGGTTACGATCTTTATGTGTGGGACGAACCTACCTCGTGCTGGGTTTATAATCTCAACACTACGGTAATCCCTACATGGCCGGGTGTTCACCCGCAAGTTGCTTTTGTACCAGGCCGCGGTTATTTGTATTCCGTTGAGGCCACAACCCCAACCAAACAATTTGTAGGTAGCCTCAATAATGGAACTGTGTCGTATAACCTTACCAGTTCAGTAACTGGCGCCAACAAACAGTTCAACTTTATTGGCAACCCTTACCCGAGCAGTTTAGACTGGGATATTGATGCTGGTTTTAGCCGTTCAATGCTTGCCCTTAGCGGCTCTGGTTACGATATGTGGACCTGGAGCAACTCAGCCGACAATTATGGGGTTTACAATTCGTCAACTGGTATCGGTACCAACAATGTGTCGAGGTACATTGCCCCCATGCAAGGGTTCTTTGTTAAGGCCACATCGGCAGGTACATTTAGCTTCAATAATGCTGCGCGGGTGCATACCGGGGCCAGCGCCTGGTTAAAATCAAAAGAGGTGAACACTGAAGAGAATATATTCCGAACTACGGTTACCTCACCATCGGTTAAAGGACAGGACGAAGTATTGCTGATTTTTGGCTACAATAAAAACGAAGATGGGGCAAAGAAAATGTTTAGCCAGGTGAAAACTGCGCCCAGCCTCTATCTGCCTTCAGGGAGCGAAAATTATTCGGTGCGTTACCTTACCGATACAAAGGATAACAAACAAGTATTGTTGAGCTTCAAAGCAGGCAACAATGGTAATTATACCCTTAATTTTTCAATGCCTGATACCATGAAAACTGTTTTGCTTGAAGATAAGAAGACCGGAGCTGTTGAAGACATTAAACAAACCGGAAAGTACAACTTTATCAGTAGTACAAGCGACAATACGAACCGCTTTGTGATCCATTTTGCAGAGATTGTTACAAATGTAAAAACGCCGTTGGATAACTTGGTTAATGTTTATGTATCTGAAGATAAAGTTGTTATTGATGCCAGTTCGTTGAACGAGAACTTCACGGCAAGAGTTTATGACAGCAGTGGCAGACTTTTATATGTCAAAAAATTATCGGGCGGACAGATTGAGAGTTTCCCGTTGAGGGTTAAAGGAATATACCTGGTATCAGTAACAACCGAAACCAGAAGTAAAGCATTTAAGATAGTTAATTAATGCTGATAGTATATTGTAACAATTTGATTATTTGTAAAATAACCTATGAAGCTATTTCAATACAACTCTAATCATAAAATGAGAGTTTACTGTGTTTTATATTTTATTAATCATTAAAAGTTAAATTATGAGGACAAAATTATTCTTTGTGCTTGCTGTTGTCGCAATAGCCTTGGTTCCAACCAGGATGTTCGCACAATCATCTTCTGCAACAGCCAGTGGCAGCGCCACGATCATGGTCCCAATTACGATTACGAAGAGTGTTGACTTGAATTTTGGGTCGATGTCTTCGGGTACTGTAGCTGGTACCTGTGTACTGTCAACGGGGGCAATTCGTACCCAGGGCGGGGGCGTTACTTTAGTTTCGGCATCGCCAACTGCAACCAATGCTGCATTTTCTGTTGGCGGACAAGGTAGCGCTACTTATGCTATTACATTGCCATCGAGCCTTACAGTAACTTATGGTGCTAATAACATGAGCATTGATACATTTACTGCAAAAGCTGCTTCTGCCGCATCAGATGGTACCACAGGTACTCTTGCCGCCGGAGGTACCGATACGTTTGTAGTAGGTGGTACATTGCATGTTGACGCCAACCAGGCAGCCGGAACGTATACTGCGAATTTTAACGTGTCTGTTGCCTATAATTAATTCGATTGATTTACATTATGTTTTATTTTAAAATTAAGTGATTATGAAAAAGAGTTTATTTTTTATCGTAGTATTTTTTGCATTTGCTGTTGGCACTTTTGCCCAAAGCAATGTAATGACAGCCACAGCTAAGGCTGAAATCAGGTTACCATTGGTAATTATTGATGATCCACTTGTACCCGCAGGTACAAATGCTTTGAATTTTGGTATTGTTAATACTGGTACAGCCTTAGGAACTGTAGTATTATCAACCCAAAATGCTGCTACTGTAACAGGAGGTGTTACCCTGTCATCGGGCGCTGGTACATCAGTTGCTTCGTTTGATATTTCAGGTTCGGCTGCAAAAACGTATGCGCTTACCATTACAACCCCTTCTGTAAGTATTACAGGTCCGGCAGGAAGTACCCCAATGACTGTTGATAATTTTCTTACCCGTCCTGTTTCAAAAGGTTCTGATGCATTAACCGGAACTTTGAGTGCATCGGGTACCGATAAGTTTACAGTGGGAGGTACATTGCATGTAGCCGCCAGTCAGACAGAAGGATCATATACTGGTACTTTCTCTCTCTCTGCTGTTTACAACTAATGATTTTATCCTCCGGCCAGTATTGGCCGGAGGATGTTTTCTCCCGGATTTAGTATTCGGATGGTATTTAAAAATTTAAAAATCAGGAGAAATGAAACGAATTGAAATAATTATAGTGGTACTCTTTGCGTTGATTTTAAATCTACCGGTTGCGGCTCAGAGCAAGTTAACCGGACGGATGAAAGCCGAGGTTGTTATACCAATATCGGTAACAGAGAGTGAACCCTTAAATTTTGGAAAAATATCCAACAATAGTGATGGTGGGCAAGTTGTTCTTTCGCCTCATAGTGAGCGAATGAATGTTGGCAATGTAAGCGGTTTTAGCAACGATTATTTTGCTGCAGGCAGGTTTATAGTTACGGGTTCTCCTAATCACCTGGTAACAGTTGCGTTACCTCAAGGCCAGCAAAAGCTGTATTCGAATACCCCTTCCCAGGAATTAACTGTTACTGATTTTACAACTGATATTCCGGTTGGCGGGCAGATGATACCCGAATCAAATGGCAGGCTCGATGTTGCTATTGGGGCCACATTGTATGTTGGTAACTGGTTATCGAGTAAACCAGGAGTATACACTGGCACATACGAACTTGTCTTTACATACAATTAATGCTTTAAGGAAGTAAAACTTGGAATATGATAAATAAAATAATAAAAGCGACTATCGCTTTAGTTGTGGTATTGTGCCTTCATACCGAAGTATGGAGCCAGGGTAATTTGTTGGTTACCCCGGTTCGCGTTGTATTTGAAAATTCGAAATTGAAGGAAGACCTTAACCTAACCAATTTAGGTCAGGATTCCGCATCTTTCCTGGTGAGTTTTGTTCATTACCAGATGATGCCTGATGGTAGTTTCCAGATACTTGAGAAAGGCGATAGCTTAACTACAGCTGATAAATACCTGAGGTTGTTCCCGCGTAAAGTCAAACTTGCTCCTAACGAATCGCAAACACTGCGGTTGCAATGCCGGAAACCTGCGGGGATGAAAGAAGGTGAATACCGTACGCATTTGTTTTTCAGGGCCGAAAAGGATGCAGCTCCATTAGGGCTGGAAAATAAAAAAATAGACAGTACACAAATGTCGGTGCGCATAACAGCCATATTTGGTATTAGTATCCCTGTCATTATCCGGAACGGTAACCTCAAAGCACAAAACAGTTTAACTGATGTTGGGCTGAAGGCCACAACTGATAGTACATCGGTCCTGTCTTTTAAAATCAACAGAAGCGGAAACCGGTCAAGTTATGGAAATGTAAAGGTGGTTTATATTCCTGAAGGCGGACAAAAAATTGATCTGGCCTCGGCCAACGGAGTAGGTGTGTACCCCGAAATAACAAGCAGAGATTTTGGTATGGCGCTACACTGGCCTGCCGGATTAAAAAGCAGATCGGGGAAACTGGTTATACGTTACACACTTCCCGATGAAGAAGGGGGGGCTCAGCTGGCCCAGACAGAATATATAATTCATTGATCAATACGAACAACATTCGATAATCGTGAAGTCAGGCTTTCATGTTAAAAATTACTGTTGTTGGCAGTGTTTCAATGAAATTGAAATAACCTTGATAAAATACTGTTATGAGAAAAATTTACATTGTCTTTATATTGCTTTTTGCCGTTGCATACAAGGGGTATAGTCAACCGGGCCTGCCACAGCGAAGTGCAACGGTAAACGTCACGCAGATGCTGAATTTTGGAGCTTTAACTATTGAGGCCGGCTCCTCGGGAGGTACTGCAACGGTTGACTATAATGGTGACCGTACAAAAAGTGGGTCGGTCATCCTGTTAAGTATGGGTCCAACAGCCCAACAAGCAATTTACGAATTTAAATTATGCCCCGGCAGAATGGTTACACTTACCTACCCATCTACTGTTACTATAACAGGTAATAATGGCGGGTCACTTCTTTTGCACCTGGGAAACACCAGTTTAGGGCCAAGCGGTACGGTATTTTATTCCAATCAAGGTTGTGATGATATTCAGCACATCTCGCAGGGAGGAACTATTGACGTAGGTTCCATGTCGTCAAATCCGGCAGGTACTTATACCGGTTCTTTTGCGGTAACATTCGTACAGCAATAGGTAATTTATTGTGAAACTTTAATATTGAAAAGGTATGCTGTCCAGCAATCATATATACAAAAAATGGGGTCAAATTTGTTTGATTTTTGTCCTGATTCAGTTTATGAATTTGGGAAATATCAGCGCCCAGAACAAAGATAATACTGGAATTGAACAGTTTCCCGTTACCGTTTATTTCGAAAAAACAGGAGCTGGTGTTTTTAATGCACTATATTCAGATGGGGGAAGTATATTCTTTCCTGTAGTTGAAATACTTGATTATCTGAAGATTACAAGAACTTCCGGATCGGATGAAAAAAGAATAAAAGGGTTCCTGTTAACTGAGAATAACGGATATGACATTGATTATGAACGGCATCTGGCGATTGTTGGAAATAAACAATATCAATTAAACTCAACTGATTTTATATACGATTCAGGGCAGCTGTTTGTGAAAAAAGAAGCGCTGGAGAAGATTTTTGAATTTAAAATTAAATTTGATTTTCGCAGTTTGTCGGCAAACATTGGGGCCAACTATGAATTCCCGATAACCCGCATAATGAAGCTGGAGAAAGCAAGGGAAAACCTGAGAAAGATTCAAAATATAGAAACTTACGATTCAATTATTCCACGTCAATATCATATTGCCAAATTTGGAATGCTTGACTGGTCGGGTGCAGGTAACTGGATGTTTAAGAATACCAATGAAGTACGCTATGGCTTGGGTTTAGGGGCTGAGTTATTTGGAGGAGAAACCGATTTGTGGTTAAATTATTCCGATCGTTATGGGTTCGACCGAAACCAGCAACGTTATTACTGGCGGTGGGTTGATAATAATTTTTCGGTTGCCCGCCAGGTTCAGGTTGGCCGTGTTTACAGTAAAAGCATAGCCTCGTTGTTGTCGCCAATGGATGGTTTTGTAATTACAAATACGCCGTCGACAGTTCGTAAAGCGTTGGGCGATTATACAATATCCGACCATACCAATCCTGAATGGATGGTTGAGCTTTACATCAATAACGTATTAACAAGTTACACCAGGGCCGATGCTTCTGGCTTTTATTCGTTTAAAGTTCCTATTGTATACGGGACCAGCCATATAACCTTGCGTTTTTATGGGCCGAACGGCGAAGAACGTTCAGAAGAAAAAGTATTGAACATGCCTTTTAATTTTCTTCCCAAAGGCGAATTCGAATACCGGATTACAGGTGGTAAACTTCTGGACAGCACCGATGCCAGGTATGCACGGGCTGAAGTAAACTATGGATTGTTGCGTGGGGTCACCGTTGGAGGTGGCTACGAGTATTTATCATCAATAAACAATCATCCTGACATCCCATTTGCCACATTAAATTTGCAACCATTCCCGAGGTTAATCCTTACAGGTGAGTATGCCCATGGAGTAAGAACGAAGGGTACACTGAACTTTAATTTTGGATCGAGCACCTTTGATGTTGATTATACAAGGTATGTCAGGGACCAAACTGCCATTATTTATAACTACAGGGAAGAGCGTGTTGCCAATCTTTCCATTCCTTTTGCCATGAAGAAATTTTCGGGTCTAACCCGGGCAAGTATACGACAAAATGTATTTGATCATTTCGATTATACTACAGCCGAGCTTATGTTGATGGGGTATTATAGAAAGTTTAATGCTAACCTTACCAACTTTGCCAACTGGACAGATATAGGGACCTCTAATTTTTATTCAAATCTTACCTTAGGTTTCCGTTTCTGGAAAAATACTTCTTTCCGCCCTTCTGCCCAGTATAATTATTCGCAAAATAAATTCATTGCCTATAAAGTTGAATTGGAAAAGCAATTGTATAAGAATGCTTACCTGTCAGCTGTATACGAAAACAATATTGTTCAGAAATATAGTAGTTTTAATATCGCATTCAGGTGGGAATTGTCGTTTATGTCGGGCTACTTATCGTCCTATTTCAACAAATCCGATCCACAGTTTGCAGCAAGCGCCCGGGGAGGCTTAGCCTTTGGTAGTGGTAATAATTACGTTTATACCGATTCTCGCGAGATGGTTGGTCGTAGTGGTGTGTCGGTTATGGCTTATATCGACGAAAACTTTAATGAAAAGAAAGACCCACAGGAACATTTTATTGCGAAACTGGTAGTGCGTTGCAATGGAGGCAAGGTTGTTTACAACAATACCGATTCTATTACACGTGTTGTTGGGTTGGAACCTTTTGTCGACTATGTGTTGCATCTCGACGATTCGCAATTTGAGAACATCAGTTGGAAATTCACCAAAAAAGACATAAAGGTACGTACCGACCCGAACCAGTTCAAGAAAATTATGGTTTCAGTTCAACCTATGGGTGAAATTACGGGTATGGTCGTCGACGATGAATCAGGTAATGGGAAAGGCCGTATTTTAATTAATATAGTCGATTTGAAAGGGAATATTATAGCCCATACTCAAACTGAAGGTGATGGTTATTTCTCTTACCTTGGATTACGTCCGGGAAATTATAAAGTAGGAATAGACCAAACCCAGTTGAAAATATTGAACTTACAAAGCAATCCTGTTTCTGTAACCATTGAAGAAAACAGGCAGGGCGACATAAAAGACGTTGGGAACATACTTCTGCGTCATCCTAAAGGAACTGATTTATCGGAAGTTAAAAAGGCTGACGAGAACTTAATCCCTGCGCCAAAACCTGTAACGCTGGTTCATGCCCCCGACTCGTTACTTCAGCTGATGATCTTGTTCGATTTCAATAAATACGTACTTCGTTCGGAATATAAAGGTACGCTCGAAAAACTAGCTCAATTGTTTAAAGAGCATAATTGCCTGAAACTTGAAATACAAGGCCATACGGATAGTATTGGTGGCGAAGATTATAACCTGAAATTAAGCGAGCAACGGGCCAATGCCGTAATTGCAAGACTGTCGGAACTCGGAGTTAGCCGCAAGCAAATGAACCCGAAAGGATTAGGAAAGCGTTTTGCAGTAGCAAGTAATTTAACCGAGGAAGGGCGTGCAAGAAACAGACATGTTATTTTTAAAGATGTTTCGGATGTTAATTGTGTGAATATAGATAGTTTGTTGAGCGTGATTAGTTCTCAGACTGTACAGGTAGAAAAACATGAGCAAATAGTAAAAAGTGATGGCTCAATGGAATGGCCTGATACGAAGAATGTTTATTCCATATTCTTCCGTAAAGGACAATATTCGCCCAATAACCAAAATGATGTGCTATTGGATGCCATCATTGAAGTTCTGAAGACGAATAGTAATGTTTCGCTTGAGGTATATGCTCATGCTGATTCGGAGAGTAGCTCGGAAAACAGCAAGATGTTAGCTGGTCAACGATTAAAAGCTGTAACCGGTTATCTGATAAATAACGGAATTGCGGAAGGTCGGATAACCAAGTTAAAATATGGTGAGGATAATGATTTGATACATCAGTCGAACCTGACAGGTAAATTGTTGTTGGGCAGGGTTGTAATGCGGTTTGTTAAAGATGGGCATGAAATAAATTTGGATAGTAAGGTATTTACTTCAATGAAGAATAAAGGTAAAACCGACAGCAAACAATTTTACATTCATAACATCAATGGCAAATATGTAATTCAGCTTGGGGCTTTCCCAACCAAAAACCAGGCAACAATCGTTGCAGAAAAATTATATAAGCTATTCCCAGCTAATACAGTTGTTGAAGAGGAAGAGAATTACTATAAAGTCAGGGTTACAAACCTGAATACTTACACCGACGCTGTAAAGGTCCAGTCGTATATTCAGTCGACTTCGGTGCTGAACAACAATTAACTGGTCACTTATTGATATTAATACATTTGAAAACTCTGGTTTGTTTGCCAGAAACAGTCAGGGTTTTCGAATGTATTTCTCTGGTAAAAGGATACGGTCTGTTTTCATGCATTGGTACTTAAGTAATAAGAACGAAATAATGTCGTACTCGAATTTGCATTTTTATCCTGTCACACCTCCGCGCATCGTTCGACTGAGATTTCGGCGTGAGCGTTCGACTGAGCTCACGCCGAAGTCTGAGATGCTTCACTTCTCTTTTCAGAAAGAGAGGGGAGAACGGCCGCTTTGCGGACGTTGGGGTGATTACAAAAAATACGACAATAAATTGTTCCTGGTACTGAATTGAAAACCAATCGTTAATACGAAAATTTTACAATCAACCTTGAAAAAATAAACACATTGAAATAGCCATTTTGCCTAAAGCCAGACTAACCGGAAATGTATAAATGGCTATTTGCTTCGCGGATTTCACTTTCAATTCCATTCGGTTGATATGTTATTCAAAAACATGAAGTTGATACAAAAATTGTAGAATGTTAAACAAAAATATAGTCGTATGAAAACATTATTTTTGATTATCTGCGTGTTATCATTTGTCGATGGCGGAATTCTGGTATTCCTGGGATATAAATTCAAAAAAATAAAACCAAATTATCAGGTTGAAAAAACGCTTAGCGGCGACTATGTCAGATTTCTGAGCTTTGATGAAACTGATCGAATAAAAAAAAGTAAACTATTTGGGGTCAGGTTATTTGTTTTGAGCCTGTTGTTTTTTGGATTTGGTGTTCTGACAATTGTATTTGGCTTTTATTAATATTTTCCAATTTAAAAATCACTGTTGTACGGTAAAATTAGGAAAAGCTAAGATGTCGCAACTACGTTGTTCAATGCGTCAAATAAATATCATTGTACTACAATTATTTAGCAACTACGTTACTATGAAGTTTACAGCGTAGCTGTTTAATCTTTGCAGAAAGGTTGCACTCACGAAAACGTAAGCCACGAAGTGGCGTAATTTACTGGAATGGCCTAAAATAAAGGTTTACAGATAAATGAGATTTTTCAATTCTATTTTGATGCATTCGAAAATCCGGCTGTTTTTACCCTGAACAAAAGGGAACAGCCAGATTTTTCTCCTGGCTCCCTTTTAGGCAGGGGTAAAACAGGAGAAAAATCACACAACATGTTTAATCAGCCAAAGTAGAATTAACCGGACAACACAGGGAAATCGCTTTAAAAAAATGTGCTGGGATTATTGAAAGAAAAGAATTGCTATTTTTCAAGTACTCACCCCGTCGCACCTGCGATACGCCCCCCCCTCTCTCGCGAGAGAGGGGAAATCCCGAGCTTTGCGAGGGAAGGGGTGAGTTCCTGAATATAAAAAAATAAAGGTTGGCTCCATATAATGTTAAAAGCGATTTCCCTGCCGGACAACACCATTTAAGCTGAAGTGTCTCTAAAAATCTGTATCCTTTTTGATTTTAGTAAATGCGAATCAAAGTTTTGATTTTAAGCCAGTAGAGTTGTTATTGAACAGAGCTCATTAAATCCTCAAAATGGTAAAGTTATTCTGCCATGCTTTTCGTTCCTGATCGGCCATAATCCTTTCATTCTGTCAGTTTTATTATCATATACCTTAACTCTTGATTTATAGGAGTTATTTACATCTGTTTAAGTACGATTAGATTTTACATCACTTAATTAAACCATAAAATATGAAACGAATTCTTGTTGTAGAGGACAATTTTATAAACCAGAGGTTTATAGCTTTTATATTAAAGGATAGTTATGATATTGAAATTGCAGCAAACGGACAAGAAGCTCTTTATACACTTGCACATAAAGAGTTTGATTTGGTTTTAATGGATTATGCCATGCCCGTAATGGATGGAGCTAAAGCGACATCGATTATCAGGAATACAGAAAGCCGATTTAAAAATATTCCAATAATTATGATTACAACGAATACGTTGGAAGATGATAGAAGGCATTGTCTGAAATGTGGGGTCAATGAATATTTGCTGAAACCGATATCACCAGAGAAATTACTATACGCAGTCGAACATTATTTTATGTGAATATTAAAGCTGAGTGAAGTGCAAGTGGCCTGAGTCGGTGAGCCAAAAAACAAATAAAGTCGGGTTTAAACGATTTTAGCTTCCAATGTAGTTTTTCGTGCAAAACGGTTCCATCCTTGATCTTTTGGGGTTACTTTTCGGTGTCAGGACAAAAAAGTAATTTGAATATCCTTATAAATACCTAAACAGATGAAAATTGCAGTGCTATCCTTTGCCGTTGACTTCACAGACTGTGTGAAAATTGCAATTTAATTCCAAATTGAATTTTTTCGCTTTTCATGTTTTCATCCATTGGGGATTTTAGCATTTTACAAATTTTTATTTTCAATGTGCTATTTTCTGCATTTTTGTATTTTGGAGGGGGCAAAAAGTGAGTTTTAACTCACTTTTCATGCCATCGCCAACTGATATTTCCTCATTTTAATAATCAGCTCTGACATTGGGGCGCAACCGATCAGCCGCTTCAGGTTATAAGCGGCGGTGTAATAGTCGAGCTCTATCTGAGCCTTTGTTTTTCCTTTCAAGAGTAGGTTAAACTTCCCCATCAGCATTTTGATCGTACCCAATGGGTGTTCCACTACCTGTTTGCGTTCCCTGACCTGTTGCCTGGCGAATGCACCCTCCATTTTTTCTTTGTACTGGTCAATGCGCTGTTGATCAACATTGCGTTTCAAAGTCCTCCCTGTCTTGGATTTTGTACATTTGGCATGCACTTCACACCCTTGGCATTCGTGGCATTTATAAACGTTGTAGAATGCAGCGCTGTGCTGTATATTTTTAATAAACAACACGAGTTCCTTCCCTTGACTGCATGTATAGGTGTCGCTATTTTTGTCGTAAACAAAACAAATACCTTCTTTTTCTGATTTATCTCGTTTGGTTTCAGCCAGTGGAATATAGCATTGTACCGTTCCGTCCTTTTCGATATCAAGTATCTGGGTTGTATTGCTATATCCTTTGTCTGCCAATACTTTTGTGGGGGAAATCCCTGTCTGTTCTGTAACAGAATCCAAAGATTCTTCTAATTGCTGTATGTCGTTGGCATCTGTTGTTACACGGTCTGTCAGGATAAAATGGCCTTTGGTTTCTACGCCAACCTGCACATTGTACCCCGGAAATTTGCCTTCCCGCCCTTTTACCATTACGGCTTCCCTGTCGTTGGGTGCGTAATATTTTCTTTTGCTGTCTTTAATTGCCTGTGCGGCTTGTTCCAGTTTTGATTTGGCCAATTCGAGTTTTTGTATTTTTTCTTTCAGTTCCCTGATCTCTGTTCTGGCCGATTCCATTTCATCATCATGGCTATCGTTGTCTTCAAGTTTTGAGAGGTACTCCGAAAGCGATTTGTCTATATGCTCAAGTTTTCCCTTTATGCTTTCTGTGGTAAGCATTTCCCTTCTTGCATAGGCTTTTACTTTAGTCCCATCGAAGACAACATTGTTTGGCGTTGCAAAATTGGTGTCAAGCAAAAACTTGCGGAAGTATTTCAGAAAGTCTTTCATGATCGTTTCGCTTTCCCGGCGAAAATCACAAATTGTCCAATGATCGGGTTCAAGCCCTTCCATCAACCAGATCATTTCTGTATTTCGGTAGGTTTCCCGTTCCAGTTTGCGGCTGCTTGCTATCCCGTTGAAATAGCCGTAAACAAGCAATTTTAACATCGAATCGGCTGGGTAGCTTTTCCTTCCCGTGTTTTTATTGCCCTTCCATTGGTCGTTAAAAGGATGGTCTTTGAAAAATTTCTTGCATACCAAATCTATCAGACGAACTGAATTGTCCGGCGAAATCATGGTCTCATAGGACATAACCATCATCTGCTCCCTCGATATTTTTTCCTTGTAATGCATCTGCTTTAGGTAAAATAATACATGAATATACTAATATTCAGCACAATAGCAAAATGTTTAACCTCGTTTTTGAAACTATTTATGAGTTTTTTAACAGTCGTTTTCACACAGTCTGTAAAGCAGACGGCAAAGGATAGCTTAGGTACTTGGACGGATATTCATTAAAAGTAATTAACGTGAGTTTGATGTAAAATTCAACGTAATAGACTAAAAATAAAGGAATAAGATTATGGTTGCAGCGATTTTAACAATTGCATTCAATCGCATTCAATGTTTCTCTTTTCCAGTTATTCGCTATGGGCTGCATTGAGATACTGAGGAACTACTAAGGGTAATTTAAACCTACCTCACTAATCTCTACATACATATAAGTGTCAGTCATTCTGAGCGAAGAATCTCTTATTTTTTTACCTGACACCAATTATTTTGATTATCAAATATTTGATTATTTTTTTTGCTTGTTTTTCATGAAAATCTGCTATTAGTTATCTGCTCAAAAAAATCCCCAAAATTGGGGATTTCAAAGTCTTTTTCTCTCCGCCATTTTTGTGCCGTATTAAAAATCAAACTATGGCACAACAAAAATTTATACTCGGGATTTTATTTAGCATACTCACCAGCGTACTTTATGCCCAATCCGGATCAGTTGCCGGAAAAGCAACTACTTCGGATGGCAATGCCGCCGAATTCGTCAACATCATTCTTGTTGGAACCAATAAGGGTTGTGTCGTTGATGCAAGTGGCAATTACGAATTAAAAAACGTAAAGGCCGGAACCTATACTCTCAGGGCAAGTCTGGTGGGCCTGACTACCCAAAACAAGCAGGTAACCGTTGAATCGGGAAAAACCACTACTGCCTATTTTATGCTCGACGAAAACAGCGAGGAACTGAAAGAAGTAGTGGTAGTAGCAAACCCCAGCAAATATGTCACCGATTACCCTTCGGTTTCATTGCGCCTGAAAACGCCTTTACTCGAAGTTCCGCAGAACATTCAGGTGGTTACCAAACAGGTGATTCAGGATCAGCAGATTTTCGACATGCTCGAAGGTATTACCCGCAACGTAAGCGGCGCACAGCGCGTGGAACACTGGGACAATTATGCGCAAATCAATATGCGTGGATCGCAAATCGCCGGTTTCCGCAATGGCATGAATGTGCAATCGACCTGGGGACCGCTGACCGAAGACATGAGCATGGTGGAACGCATCGAATTTGTAAAAGGTCCGGCCGGATTTATGATGGCTAACGGCGAACCCAGCGGTTTCTACAATGTGGTGACCAAAAAGCCAACCGGAATCACCAAAGGCGAGGCCAGCATGACCATCGGCAGTTTCGACACGTATCGCTCGACACTCGATTTTGATGGGAAACTTACCAAAGATGCCAAAGTGCTTTATCGACTTAACCTGATGGGACAAATGAAAGGCTCGCACCGCGACTACGAATACAACAACCGTGCGTCGATTGCGCCGGTACTTAAATTCCAGTTTTCGCCCAATACCTCGCTAACTGCCGAATACACGTATCAGTTTAACCAGATGTCGGTTATTGGCTCCAACTATTCGTTTTCAGCAAAAAAGTTGGCCGATTTGCCGGTTGAATTCACCACTGCCGAGCCCAATATGGCTCCTACAAACATCAACGACCAAAGTTTGTTCCTGACGCTGGCGCACAGCATTAACGATCATTGGAAATTTACAGGGCAGGTTGCATTTATGAAATACGAACAGGTTGGGCAGTCACTATGGCCCACCGGGTTTTCTGCAAACGGCGACACGCTTCGTCGCGGTCTTTCCAACTGGGATGTGTTGGGCTTGATCAAAGTTGGCCAGTTTTTCCTGAATGGCGATTTTAAAACCGGAACAGTTGGTCATCGCTTCCTCACCGGGGTTGATATGGGCGATAAAACATTCTACCACGACTGGTCGCAAAGTGGCGCCGTGGTTGGAAGTTCCGGCTTCAATATTTACAAACCGGTTTACGGAACAGTTTCGGCATCGAGCTACCCTGTTTACAACCGAAGTTTAGGCATTCGCGAACGGGGAGTATACTATTCCAACAAATATTCGGCGCTTTATGTGCAGGACGAACTTCGCTTCCTGAACGATAGACTGCGTCTGACTTTGGCCGGAAGATACACCACTGCCCGTGATTCCGATCCCTATTCAGGATTAGGCAAGGCTGAAAAAGTAACACCGCGCGTTGGGCTGAGCTACTCAATCAATAAAAATACCAGCACGTATGCCGTTTACGACGAAGCTTTTGTTCCGCAGGCAGGTTCCGATTTTGGAGGTCGAAGCTTCGACCCGATCACCGGCGAAAACCTGGAGATCGGATTGAAAAAAGAATGGCTCGATGGCTTATGGACAGCCTCACTGGCAGCTTACCAGATTACCAAAAACAATGTGCTGACTGCCGATCCTGAACATCAGTATTTCTCGAAACAGTTGGGGCAAACCCGCACCCGCGGCCTCGAATTTGACATTCGCGGACAAATTACCCAGGGACTTGATTTGACTTTCAACTACGCTTATACCGATGGACAGATTACCAAAGATACCGACCCCAAACAGGTGGGCGTGCAAATTTCGGGAACATCTAAAAATATTGCCAATGCCTGGCTGAACTACCGTTTCCAGGGTGGAGCTGCAAAAGGGCTGGGATTGTCATGCGGCGTGCAGTTTGCAGGCGACCGTTCGAACTGGTATGGCGCTTACGACAACTCATCACAAATGATGCCCGATTATACCCGTGTTGACGGCGCTATCTCGTATCAGTTCAACAAATTCGGCGTTTCAATGAATGTCAACAACATTTTGAGCAAATACCTGTATTCAGGAGCGTTTTATTCGTGGAGCAACTTCTATTACTGGCAGGCTGAAGCTTACCGCAATTTCCGCCTCACAATCAACTACAAATTTTAATGCACATGAACAGCAGACAAATCATAGGAAAAATACACCTGTGGCTCGGTATTCCAACCGGGCTGCTGGTGTTTGTAATTGCCGTTACCGGCTGCCTGTATGCTTTTCAGGAGGAAATACAGCAATTGAGCCAGCCTTACCGAAATGTTGTTCAGGAAGACAAACCTATTTTGCCACCTTCGAAATTGCAGGTAATTGCACAAAATCAGCTTCCCGGGAAATTGCTGCATTCGGTGAAATATCACGAACAAGGCAAAGCCGCCGAAGCTATTTTTTACAACTTCGAAGAGCATTACTATTATTCGGTATTCCTGAATCCGTATAGCGGTAAGGTTTTGAAAGTTAGAGACAATGAAACCGGATTTTTCCATTTCATCCTCGACGGGCATTTTTACCTGTGGCTACCGCCCAAAATCGGGCAACCGGTAGTGGCCACCTCAACGCTTATTTTTGTGGTCATCCTTATTTCGGGTATCATTTTGTGGTTCCCGGGCAACAAAAAGTATATCCGGAAGAACATGTCGTTTTCGTGGAACGCCAACACCCACTGGAAAAAGAAGATCTTCGATTTGCACAACATTCTCGGATTTTACGTTTGCCTGTTTGCGTTGATTCTTGCATTTACCGGGCTGGTATGGGGATTTCAGTGGTTCGCCAACGGATTGCATAAAACCGCCGGAGGAAGAAAATCGCTCGAATATGCCGACCCCGGATCAACCAAAGTAATGAGAAGTAATTATTGTCGTAATTTGACTGACTCACCCCAAGACACCTTGCAGTGTCTTTTCCCCTCTCTCGCGAGAGAGGGGGAGAGCGAGCACAGTGAGCTCGGGGTGAGTCATAAATTCGAAATACGACATTATTTCTTTTCTATTACTAAATCAGTTGAACAGGTGGCTATCACTTCGCCCATCGACAGTGTTTGGCTGATGATGCAGCGCGAATATCCGCAGGCCCAAAGCATTGAGGTGCATCCGCCGGAAAATGATAAATCGTCGATCATGGCCAATGCAAATGCCAACGCCGGAACATACTGGAAAACCGACTACCGCTATTTCGACCAATATACGCTGAAAGAATTGGACGTCAATCACATTTACGGGCGCTTGAAAGATGCAGGTTTTGCCGACAAATTGCTTCGAATGAACTACGATATTCATGTTGGCGCCATTGGCGGCCTGCCCGGAAAAATCATTGTATTCCTGATTGGTTTACTGGTTGCGAGCCTGCCGGTCACCGGATTTTTGATATGGTGGAAGATTAAGAACTAAATAACAAATTGTGAAGTAATAAGTACTTCATGAGGTATTTTTTCCTGTGAAGCACATTCTAAATACGATCGTATATTTTCTTGTAATATTTTATCCGGAATTACTTGCAATTTCGAAACAAGCATGATAAAAAGCAGATCTTCAGGTTGAATATTTTTTTCAGAAAGAATGTGTATGAGTTCGGCTTTGATTGAAGAAATTGTAGTCGTTTTTTGAAAAGAATACCGACGCTTCACGAAAAGCAGATAACTTTTCTTTTTTACGTTAATAATGTTTTTTCGGACAAGGTCTCTTCTGATAAGCTTCTGAATATTAATTTGTTTGTAACATAGCAAATGGTATAACTTCTTAAGTTTGGTTATTCTTTTTTCCCCCCTGATAAAAACCATACAAAAATCATGGACCCGATCATATACTGTGACTGATTTAAAATGAATGTTCATTTCGTCATCAACCTCTATTAATTTTGATTCAATTAGTTCGAAAATGATTGCTATATTCAATACACGGGTTAATTTTGAAAAACATGGAATTTGGAATTTAACTTTTTGAGCGTCGATGGCCAGGCAAAACAATTTTTCACTGATTTTCAAGTTGTTCCATTTGTGGTCAAGCTCGTTTACATTGCGAATATTCATGTAGATAAATGTTTGTTCAACGTTTTAATATTATTGTAGTAATTAGAACAGAACAATGTCGTATTTCCTTTTTAGTTTACCCCTAAATTAACTAAAGGGGACTTGGTTCATTGACAATTGGTTGCGACATTCACAGCTTAAGCCCCTTCAGGTTGAGGTGAAAAAATGCCACAATAAATACTTCAGCTTGCTTAACACATTTTAAAAACCACTCTTTTACCCAGAATCCCTAACATCAATGTCATTTTCAGCGTTCTCCCTTCAGTTGAGGTGAAACGCTAAAAAATTGTTTCTCAAATTGAATCCGTTAAAGTTGAACTATTTATTCGTATATATTTTTGTTTAACATTCTGCATTCTGGTATCAATATCGTCTTTTTGAATAACATATCAACCGAATGGAATAGCCATTTATACATTTTCAGTTTGTCTCGCCTTAAGCGAGATGGCTATTTCGTGTTATCAAATCCGCTGTAAGTTAGGAAAAAATAGTTTACTTCTTTGTTTTATATGATTAATTTTTTATTACTTCTTGCAATTTATTAAAGGTTATGGTTTTTTTAATATCACCTTTGTTTTCTGGTAAGTAATTGGTTTTATTATAATTGATTCGATTTTATTTGTAGATAGGCCTTTTTTCAACAAAGAATCTTAACCTAATGGCTAAAAATCTAAAATAAATTCAGTTTTCCTGGTTAAAATATGTTCTAAACTGAGTAAAATATAGGAAGTTTTTGAATTGCCGGTAATTTTCCTTTGTGATGTATGAAAGTGTTTTTTCTTTTGTTCCTGAAACCAATTGACTAAATCATAATATGCTTAAAATCAATTATTTAATATTGTTTGCATTACTTTTGTCAAGTTCATTCTTCTACTATGGCTGCCGGAAATCGCCAGTTGCTAATGCTTCAAAAGTTATTTCGCTTACATCTGACTGGAAGATGCAACCTGATAATAAGCTTGGCCTGATTGATGAGAAAACCATTTCTGAAAATTCGTTCGATATTCATTCATGGTTTAAAGCAGAGGTTCCTGGAACAGTATTAGGCTCCCTGGCTTTAAATAATGTGATTGATGATCCGACTTTTGGCGTTAACATGCAAAAAGTTGATACCGTTAAGTTTAAATTTAATCAGCCCTGGTGGTTTAGAACAATGTTTAAGGTTTCGGCTGAGGAATTAAAAAAGGATGTTTCCTTACGTTTTAATGGTGTTTGTTATCGGGCCGATTTGTGGGTAAATGGGAAAAAAGTAGTTGATATAAATACATTTGCCGGAACTTATCGTCAGTTTTCATTCAATATTAATCAGTATATTCAGGAAGGAGAGAATACTGTTGCACTGAAAGTAGTTCAGTTTGCCAATGGGGAGTATTCATTAGGTTTTTGCGATTGGAATCCGCTACCTACCGACCGTAGTATGGGTATTTTTCGTGAAGTTTTCCTGGAAATCAATGATGGTATAAAAATCCGCAGTCCGTTTGTCTATTCAAAAGTTGATACTGCTTCGAAAAGTTCCGCCGATTTATTTATTCAGGCTGAAATAGTTAACAGTACTGATAAACCTGTTGAAGGGCAGGTGCGTGTGAATTATGAAGTTGGCCAGGTGGAGAAAAAAGTGACTGTTCCGGCTAAAGATACCTTGCATTGCGTTTTTACTCCTGAAGAATTTAGGCAGCTTTCGGTGAAGAATGTGGAGCTTTGGTGGCCCAATGGGATGGGTAAAGCTAAATTATATAACCTGAAAACGGAATTCGTTGCCGACAATAAAATACTCGACAGTGTTGACAAAAAATACGGTATCAGGGAAATCCGAAGCTATTTGAATGCCGATAAAAACCGCACATTCGAGATTAATGGCAAGTTTGTTTTGCTGAAAGGTGGTGGCTGGGCCGATGATATATTTCTTCGTGATACCCGAAAATCGGTTGAATCGCAAATGCGCTACATACGTCATATTGGTTTGAATAGCATTCGTTGTGAAGGTTTTTGGGGAAAAGATGAGGACCTTTACGATTTATGCGATGAATATGGCATTTTAGTGATGATAGGATGGAATTGTATCTGGGAATGGGAGGAATACCTGCACAAACCATGTCACGAAAAATACGGCGGCGCCGTAACTCCTGAAGACATCCGATTACTCTCGCAATGCTGGAAAGATCAGATGCTTTGGCTGAGAAATCACCCGTGCATTTATGTTTGGATGTTGGGGAGTGACAAACTTCCGCATCCTGATCTGGAACGGAAATACATTGCGCTTTTCGAAAAATACGATCCTTCACGATCATATATCACCTCGGCAGGTGGAGCTGGTACCGAGAATAATAAAATTGTTGCCGAAGTACCGATTTACAGTGAAATTAGTGGGCCAACCGGAATGAAAATGTTAGGCCCTTATGCCTGGACACCGCCTCAATACTGGTTTACAGATACTCAACTTGGAGGCGCTTATGGTTTCAATACCGAAACTTGCCCGGGTGCGAGCATTGCTCCACTGGCTTCGTTGAAAAAGATGATGCCTGCCGAAGCGCTTTGGCCAATCGATAAAAAGTACTGGGAGTATCATACCGGGCGCAACGAATTTACTTCACTTGACCGCGATATTAATGCTATTAATGCCCGCTACGGAAAGTCGTCGAATGTTGAAGATTTTGCGTTCAAAGCACAGATAAACAATTATGAGATTATGCGTCCGCAGTTCGAGGCGTTCATTGCTCATAAACCTAAAAGTACTGGTTTGGTACAATGGCAGCTAAATTCGGCTTGGCCAAAACTTATCTGGCAATTGTATGACACCTATTTACAGCCCAACGGTTCGTTTTATGGCGCTAAAAAAGCCTGCACACCGCTTCATGCAATTTACCGGTACGGTTTTAACGATATTTATCTGGCCAACGAAGATTTGCAAACGGCCAAAAACCTGACAGTTAAAATCCGGGTATTTGATATTCATTCCAAAGAAATATTTGCCGATCAATGGCAAGGTGAAATACCTTCGAATATCTCGAAATTCATTTATAAGTTGCCTGAAATTAAGAACTTGACTCCGGTTTATTTCCTCGATTTACGTATCTACAATCAGGATAATAAGGAGGTTGACAATAGTATTTACTGGTTATCGACAAAATCTGATATTTTAGACTACGAAGGTTCAAAAAAATTACCATGGCCTTATTATACACCTACGAAACAGTTCGCTGATTATACTGCATTAAATCAGCTGCTTAAAGTCAAACTTGATTATCGGTATGAATTCGTAAAAGACGATCAGTTTGGAAAAGTTAAACTTGTAGTGAAAAATCCTTCAGAGTCTATTGCATTTTTTATTTTTCTTGATGTTGTTGACAAGAGTTCCAACCAACCAATTCTTCCTGTATATTGGGACGATAATTACGTTACCCTGTTACCAGGAGAGGAGCGTACTTATGAAGCTAAATTTTTCCTGAGCGATTTTAAAGGAGAAAAACCTGCTTTGGAAATTAGGGGTTGGAATGTTGATAAAACAATTATAAACTAATTACTCATGGGAAATAAAAGATATTCAGTTGGAATTGATTTAGGGGGGACTTTCATCAAGTTTGCCCTTGTTGCTGAGAGTGGAGATATTCTCTACAACGAAAAGCTTGCCATTGGTATGGGCGCAAAACGCGACGATATTTTGGAAACGATGCGAAAAGCTATTGAAATGACGCTCTTGTATGCCAAAAAGAATCAGTTACCAGTTACCGGTATTGGCATTGGCTCGCCTGGTGTTTGCTGCGATGGTATTGTGCATGGTGGTGCTGATAATTTAGACAACTGGATTGATGTTCATCTTTCCGATATTTATTCATCAATTTTTAAGTTGCCGGTTTTAATTGATAACGACGCCAATGTAATGGGATTAGGTGAAGCTGTTTTTGGCGCTGCAAAAGATTGCTCTGATGTTATTTTTCTGACTGTTGGAACAGGTATTGGAGGCGCTATTATTGCTGAAGGTAAGTTGTATGGAGGTTATAAAAACCGTGGTACCGAAATGGGGCACGTAACAATCGATCATAAAGGAATAGCCTGCAATTGTGGTGGCCGTGGATGTTTAGAGGCTTATGCTTCAACAGGTGCGCTCATTCGGCAGTATGCCGATGCAACCGGGAAGAGCGAAAACGAACTCGACGGATTTTATCTGGTTCAGAAATTTAAAGAAGGCGAGGAAGCCGCAGTTAAATGTATGGAAGAACATACCGACTACCTGGGGCATGGTATAGCAGGATTCATAAATACATTTGCGCCTCAAAAAGTTGTTATTGGCGGTGGAATTTCGGAGGCTGGACAATTCTATATCGACATGATCAAAAAGTCGGCTTTTAGCTATGCTATGCCCGATTGTGCTGTAAATACTGATGTTGTAGGGGCAACCTTAGGAAATATGGCCGGTTGCCTTGGCGCCGCTTCGTTGATTTTTAAGAATTGCTAAAAATTTTGAATAGTTGCTAAATCGATTTTGCTATGCAAAGAAATTATGGAATAGTACTGTTGATCATGTTTATTTTTTTCGTGATCTCGTTTTTAACCAACATCATCGGGCCACTTGTTCCTGAAGTTATTAAGGGTTTCAGTGTAAGTAAGGGAATGGCCGGATTACTGAACTTTTCGTTCTTCATTGCTTACGGGGTGATGTCGATCCCTGCGGGTATGCTCACCGAAAAGTATAAAGAAAAAAAGGTGTTGACCGTGGCTTTTATTCTGGCCACTATTGGAGCGTTTCTATTTTCATTTGTCCCATTGTTCCCGGTATATCTGATTTCCCTGTTTATGATTGGCTTAGGAATGTCGATCCTTCAGGTAGCCATTAATCCTTTACTTCGGGTTTCGGGAGGCGAAGAAAACTTTGCGTTTACTTCGGTATTGGCTCAATTGTTTTTTGGAGGCGCTTCGTATTTAAGTCCGTTGTTGTATTCCTATTTGGTTACCAATCTGGATGCCGGTAATACATCAAATTTTCTGCTTTCAGCATTGAACAGTGTGGTCCCTGCTAATTTGAAATGGGTTTCAATCTATTGGATTTTTGCAATTATTTCCATTGCAATGGTATTTGTTGTTTTGGTTGTGAAATTTCCGAAAGTTGATTTGAATGAAGACGAAAAGGTTGGAAATTTTTCGACGATCAAAGAATTGCTCAAAAACAAATATGTGGTTTTGTTTTTCTTTGGAATTTTTGCTTATGTAGGCACTGAACAGGGGGTAGCAAGCTGGATTTCAAAATTTCTGGAAGATTATCACGGGATGAATGCAGCTGTTGAAGGAGCAACGGCAACATCATGGTTCTGGGGTTTACTTACTATTGGTTGCTTTCTTGGTCTTGGGTTACTTAAATTAATTGACAGTAAAATTGTTTTACGCATCTTCGTCATTGCTGCCATGATTTCGTTGGCCACAGCCCTCACAACTTCAAGCGGGCGGACTGCCTATATTGCATTTATAGCAGTTGGTTTCTTTGCGTCAGTAATGTGGTCGGTAGTATTTTCCCTGGCATTGAATTCTATAAGTAGCAATCATGGCGCTTTTTCAGGAATTTTATGTTCGGGTATTCTGGGTGGCGCCGTAGTTCCGCTTATTGTTGGAGTTCTTGGCGACGCTTTTGGCCTTCGTGTCGGGATGTCGTTTGTATTTCTTACTTTATCATATCTGCTTAGCATTACTTTTTGGGCTAAACCACTGATTAAAAATAAAACAGTGAGTCTGAAGGAACTTTTTATGAGGAGCTCCCAAAGTTAAAAGGATGTAATCTAAATAAATAATAATTAACAACTTACGATTATGACTAAATTGGCAATTTTAGGTGGTTCGCCTGCACGGGATGTAAAAACAAATCCTTGGCCAAAATGGCCGGTGTGGGACGAGAAAGAAGAGAAGGCGCTTTTGGAGGTGTTAAATAGCGGAGTTTGGTCGTACAATGGTCCAAAGGAGACTGAATTTAATACGAAGTTTGCTGAATTTTCTGGGACAAAATATGCTTTGGCAGCTGCCAATGGAACAGTTACTTTGCAAATGGCGCTGGAGGCTTGTGGTGTTGGGGTAGGAGACGAAGTTATACTCCCGGGTTTGACCTGGCAGGCAACTGCTGCAACGATTCTGGATGTCAACGCAACTCCGGTTTTAGTTGATGTTTTGGAAGACACCTGGTGTATCGATCCGAAGGCTATTGAAGCTGCAATTACACCACGCACAAAAGCCATTATTCCGGTTCACCTGTATGGCTGTTTCTCCGACATGGACGAAGTTATGCGCATTGCCAAAGAGCACAATTTATGGGTAATCGAAGACTGTGCACACAAGCATGGTGGCGAATGGAATGGAAAAAAGGCCGGAAGTATTGGCGATATTGGTAGTTTTAGTTACCAGTTGTCGAAACATTTAACTGCCGGCGAAGGTGGTTCGGTTACCACAAATAGCTTCGAACTTTACGAACGCCTGGATGCGTTGCGCAATTGCGGGCGCCGTCCTGAACCGCCAACTTTAGGTGCTGCTGACAAAGGCGAAGGCCAGTATTTCGATGCCGGGAATTTCCTTCAGTCTGGTAACTATCGTATTACCGAATTTCAGGCCGCTATTCTACTTGAAGGATTGAAACGGTTGCCTGAACAAAATAAAGTTCGCGATGAGAATGGTATTTACCTAAATAGTTTATTGGCCGAAATTCCTGGTGTAATGCCAATGAAACGCGATCTGCGCGAAACGAAAGAGGCTTATTTCAATTTCTCGTTCCGCTATAATCAGGCTGAATTTAAAGGTCTTCCGGTTGCAAAGTTCCGTGCTGCTTTAACAGCCGAATTGGGTATTGATGTTGCGGCAAGCTATATTCCGCTGAACAAATGTTCGTTGTATGCGCCGCTGACAAAACCGGCCCGTCACAAACTCAGCGACGAATATTGGGCAGCTATTGATCCTGCCAGATTTGATCTTCCTGTTTGCGATAAAATCTATTTTGATGGTTCGGCATGTATCCACCACAAAATTTTAATGGGTACCAAAGCCGATATGGATTTGATTGCTGTAGCTATTCGTAAGGTGTACGACAATGCAGAGTTGTTATAGTTTTAAAAATCAGCAAATACTGAATCTATGAAACGAATTAGAGTTGTTATGATTGGAGCCGGGTATATTGCCAATTACCATACCCGTGGATTACAATCTATTTCGGGTGTTGAGGTTGTTGCTGTTGTAGCGGTCCCGCTACAGGCGGCAGTTGATTTTGCAGCCAAATACAATATAGCCGAAGCTTATGACTGTATTGATCCGTTGGTGAAACGTGATGATATTGATGCTGTTGTAATTGCAACACCGAATAAATTTCATGCGCCTTATGCCAACGACTTTTTAGCCAATGGTAAAGATGTTTTCATGGAAAAACCTATGGCAATGAATTATGCCGAAGGTTTGACTGTGAAAGAAACCGCTGAAGCAAATGGCCGGATTGTTATGGTTGGACACATGTGGCGTTTTGATACCGATGTGAATTACATTAAAGGCATTGTTGACAGTGGTCAGCTCGGAAATATTGTAAAAACAAAAGGTTACGGAATTCACGAAAACTGGGGTCCATCCGGATGGTTTTCGAAAAAAGAACTGGCAGGTGGCGGTGCGTTGGCCGACATGGGCGTGCACGCTATCGATACAGCCCGTTACGTTTTAGGCGATCCGAAACCGACAAAAGTATATGCAAAAATTGGTACATATTATGGCAATTATGATGTGGACGATTCAGGAATTGTACTGATTTCGTGGGATAACGGCGCTGAGTCGATCATCGAGAGCGGATGGTGGCAGCCCCATACCGATGGACCTGAAGCTGGAACCGGTTTCTACGGGACAAAAGGCTACGGAAGTGTTTTCCCGACTTTCCTGAAAATGAAGGTTGGCGATGCTTTGGGACGTTTTGATGCCAAACTGCCTGTTCGTTCGGAACATTGTGAGCAGGGTATGTACACCCGTCAAATGGAGCATTATATGAATTCGATCCGTACTCGCCAGGAACCAGTTCCGGGTATGACAGAAGGATTGATTATCCTGAAGATTGTTGATGCTGCCTATAAGTCGGCTGAAACAGGTGAAGTTGTAAATCTGTAAAATAAAATCAAGATTCGAGATTTGAGATTCTAAACTTAGCTAAACCAACGAAATGATTAAACAAAAGCAATACCCTAGCTGGTTGTATATTATATTTCCGTCTATAGCAATGCTATTAGGCTGGGGATTACGCGGATACATTGGCGGGGGACCGTTTGGCGCTATGATTCCCGGAGCATTTGTGGCACTGAGCATTGCCATGTTGCTGAATATACCGGTAAAAGCTACTTCAGTTTTAGTTGTTTTTGCGGCCATTGGAATTGGTATTGGCGGCGAAATGACTTATGGTCAAACACTTGGTTTTTTACGTAACCCCGACACTGTTTGGTGGGGAACATTGTGTACAACGATAAAAGGATCGGTGTGGGGATTGCTTGGCGGAATCATTTTTGCGATTGGTTTTCTGTATCGAAAATTATCACGTCAAACTATTTTAATAGCATGGTTGTTCATGCTGGCCGGGATGTATTTGGGCTTTAAGTTGGTAAACCAACCTATGGTCATTTATTTTTCTGATCCGGCAAAACCGCGCCCTGAGTCTTGGGCAGCTTTATTGCTTGGTGCAATTGCCTTGTTGGTTTATCTCAATACAAAACTTGATAAAAATGATTATAAGTTAGTTTCCCTCCTTGCAATAGGAGGTTTTGTTAGTGGTGGATTGGGTTTTGGGCTCGGAGGCTTCTGGATGGTATTAGGAAATCAGCTTCCTCATGATGTTATTTTTAACAGCTGGTGGAAAGCGATGGAATTTACCTTCGGAATGTTACTCGGAGCAGGTTTAGGTTTAGTTGTGTGGCTCAGAAGGAAGGACATTGAAGCACTTCAGTCGGATTCTTCCTCTGAGCCTTTTTTTCAATCTGGGCCACTTTGGAAAGACTTTTTAGCATTCTTTTTGCTCGCCTTACTTATATTTTGGGCAATGCCCGCGTTACTCGATCCTATTGTTGATCACGGCTATGTTCAGGGTAAATTTGTTATGCCCAATGGCGTTGATTTAGCAAAGATGCTCGGTAATTATGCTTTTTTTGGTTTTTTGATTATTGCTGTTACGCTTTATTTACCGGAAGTTGCCTGGCAGCTGGGTATTACTTTTACCTTTTGTTATGCTGCAATCGACTTTATGCAGGATGCACTTCCCGGGTCGGATACCAATTCGCCTTTTACACTTTATTTTCTGCTAATTTTAATAATGACTGCAACAGTTTCGCTGCTGACAGCTTATTTCCAGAGAAAAGAAAAGCTGATTCGAAATATGTTCCTTTTGTTGGTGTGGGCGTGTATGGTTGTTGCCTTTCTCCGTTTGGGTTTTTTCGAAAAGCCAACCGAAATTTCAGGCATGTCGTTTCTTAAACTTGTTATAGGTAAATTCTTTGTTCATATAGTCTTTTTAGCATCAGCTATTTATATAAGTTGTATAGCAGTAATGAAAATTAAGTAGCTATGGCATGTGAATAATGTAAAAATATGGTGGCAGAGATTGCAGGAAACTGAGAGCTTGGTTTAGATAAAATTGTAACAGTGATAAGTCTCAGTTGGTTTTTAAATGAAGTGACCAGCTACCAGTTTGTCAATAGTAATTTTTAAATAGTCATTCAATAATCTTCACCTAACTAAACTTTATAAAAATGAATCACTGTTTTACTAACCTGGTAATGTTTGTCTTACTCCTTTCAGTATTTGGTTGTGCCAAGAAATCTCAAACTCCACCTCAACTGGGAAAATCGGGAATAAAAGAAATTATTGCTGAAATGACACCCGATGAGAAAATCGGGCTGACTGTTGGCGATGGAAAATTCTTACCTGCAACCAATCAGAAAAATGTGGAGCAGGGAACAGGTATCATCATTGCCAACCAGAATTCTAAAATGGTTATACCTCGCTTGGGTGTTTGGTCGTCGGCCTTGAGTGATGGACCGTCAGGTTTAAACCGCGATCCACATCCTGCCGGAGCTGCCGAATATACCTATTCAACGGCATTTCCTACCTCCACTTGTATTGCAGCAAGCTGGAATACTGAACTGGCCGCGGAAGTAGGAAAAGTATTTGGAAATGAAGTTCTGGAATACGATTATGATGTGATATTGATGCCGGCGCTTAATCTTCACCGCAACCCGAAATGCGGACGAAATTTTGAGTATTATTCCGAAGATCCGCTACTGTCAGGAAAAATGGCAGCAGCGATGGTTAATGGGCTTCAGTCAAACGGTATTGGTGCAACACTTAAACATTTCATCGGGAATAACCAGGAAACAAACCGTAGAACTTATAATGCTGTAATTAGCCAGCGCGCTTTACGCGAGATTTACCTTCGGGGATTTGAAATTGCTGTTAAGGAAGGTAAGCCGGCTTGCATAATGACTTCGTACAACAAAGTAAATGGTTTTTACACTGCCGAAAACCCTGAATTATTGCAAACCGTTACCCGTCAGGAATGGGGGTTTAACGGCGCTTTTATGACTGACTTCGATGGCTATGGAAGCGCTGTTGCCAAAGTGCGTGCCGGTAACAACATGCTGATGGGCGGAAGCAAAGATGAAGTGGCCGAATTAACTGCCGCCTTGAAAGATAAAACACTTGACGAAAACACATTGGCTAAGAATCTGGAATATAACCTGAAGCTAAAGCTGAATTCGCCAAGAGCCAAGGGTTACCAGCCATCCATGAAACCTGATTTGGAATTACATGCCAAAGTTGCCAGGGACGCCGCTTCAGAAGGAATGGTTTTGCTTAAAAATGAAAAGAATACACTGCCTTTAAAGGATGTGAAAACAGTTGCCGTGTTTGGCAAAATTTCTTATTACCTGATTGAAGCAGGAACAGGAAGTGGCGGAATCCGAAGTAATAAATATGCAGTCTCTGTAAATGAAGGTTTAAAAACCGCCGGTTTTCAGGTTGTAAAGGAGTTGGAAGATACTTACACGGCCTTCAACGCTAAGATATTGTCGGATAACCTTGTTCCGCCTTTCTTTAATAACCCTAAAATGTTGGCCGATAACGGAATAAAAGATGGAAAAGCTCCAGGACATTTTAAAAAGCGTTTGATCCCTTTCAGCGACGAAATGCCACTCCCGAAAGCCGATGTATTGAAACAGGTTGGTAATTCGGATGTTGCTGTTGTAACTCTGGGACGCAGTGGTGGCGAAAATTACGAAAATGGCTATTTACCATTCACTTCCACTGAAATTGATATGGTTAAAAATGTTTGCGAAATTTACCATGCTGCCGGTAAAAAAGTGGTTGTGGTTTTAAATGTTGGCGGTGTTTGCGAAACTGCCAGCTGGAACAGTTATCCTGATGCCATTTTATGCGCCTGGCAACCGGGACAGGAAGGGGGCCACGCTGTTGCCGATATTCTGAAAGGTGCTGTAAATCCTTCAGGAAAATTGCCCGACTCGTTCCCTGTGAAATACGAAGATGTTCCTTCGGCTAACACGTTCCCGGGTGAACCTGCCGATAATCCGGTGAATTCTTTTTACAAGGAAGGTATTTATGTGGGCTACCGGTATTACGATTCGTTCAATGTGCCTACAGCTTACGAATTTGGCTACGGACTTTCCTATACTCAATTTGAGTATTCTGATCTGAAGCTTAGTAGCTCTTCGTTTATGGGCAAAATGACGGTTTCGGTTGCAGTGAAAAACTCAGGTTATGTGGCCGGAAAAGAAGTGGTTCAGTTGTATTTGTCGGCGCCAGCGGCTGAGATAGAAAAACCTGATCAGGAATTGAAAGGTTTTGCAAAAACCAAATTGCTTCAGCCGGGCGAAAGCCAGCAATTGGTATTTGAACTTGATGTAAGGACTTTGGCTTCGTTCAATAGCGGCATTAGTTCGTGGGTGGCTGATGCCGGTAAATACGAAGTTCGGATTGGCGCTTCGTCAAAAGATATTCGGTTGAAAACTACGTTCGATTTAGCCAAAACAACAGTGGCTGAACGTGTCCACGATGTTTTGTACCCAAACTTTGCCATGCAGGAATTGAGCAGAAATATAAACCAGAAAAATGCAACCAATTGATTTGCTAATATCATGAACTCAAAAAGTCGTACTTCCGTGTAGTTATTATGGTTAGAGGCTGATCGTATTTGTATATACTTAATCATTAGCTTTATAAAGAACTTCCTAAACGATAAAATATGAAACAAATATGTTGCGTGACAATGCAAACACCGATGAATTGGAACGGAGTGGAAATCCGCGAAACGGAAATAATTTTCAGCAACATGTGAGTTCTCCCGATATTTATCGTGACAGGCTATCAGACAATTAAAAAACAAATTATTTACTGATGAAAAACAGGCTATTTATCCTTTGGTTTATCTGGACGCTTTTGGGCGCTGTTTTAATATATGGAGTGGTAGCGTCTGACATAAAAAATACGCTCATCACGATTATTGCCACAACTTTAAGTATTGCTCCGTTGCTGGGATTGATGCTCGCTTTAGGGTCGGAAAAAGCCTGGCAACAGTTTAGCCAATGGCAGAAAAAAAATCGAAATTCTGTTATCTATATTTCAGGAGGACTAACAACATTGTTTGCCCTTCCTGGTTTGCTTACCGTTACATTCAATCCGTATTCAACCACCATTTTTGCATTTTTGACGCTCAGTGTTTTTAATTCGCTGAAGAAGCTCGAAAATGATTCTTTTGCTCTAAGCTGGACCGATATAGCGCTCTGGATTATTCTTTGGATACCGTTTGACCTGCGCTGGTCGATGAGCTTACACCCCATGCTTGATTATACATGGTGGTCGATCGCCATTTCGGTAATTGCTATCATCGGTTGGCGCGGGTATAGAAATGCGGATATTGGAGTAAACCTGGTTCCAAAGTTTAAAGACATCTACATTGCTCTCGTGTCTTTGTTTATGATTATGGTTGTAATTGTTCCTCCTGGTATTTTAACCGGATTTTTGAAGTTTAAAATTCCCGAATCATTTCCTGTCGCAAAGTTAAGCGCTCATTTTATTGGCCTTTTTCTTACAGTTGCCCTTCCTGAAGAATTGTTTTTCAGAGGATTACTTTTGCGCGGATTGGAGAAAGTTTCTTCAAAAAAATGGGTTCCAATGGTTGTTTCGTCGCTGGCCTTTGGCTTAATGCATTGGAACAACATTAGTGGCTTATCCATGCAAATAACCTACGTTTCGTTGGCTTCAATCGCCGGTTTGGGTTATGCCTGGGCTTACAAAAAAAGCGGAAACAATTTGTTGGCAGCCATCCTTACCCATACGCTCGTCGATTGGGTGTGGAAATTAATCCTGGCCAACTAAATATAACTAAACCAACACCTTAAACCTAATAACTTATTGTGAGATTCCTGAAATATTATTTCTTGGCCCTGACATTTTAGGCGCCATTGATCAATCGGTTAAAGTATCGCGAATTGGTCAGGCAAGCCACCCGCGAGGTTATTGTTTTGCTGAAAAGTGGTTTTCTTTATAAAGTTAATTTTGTTCGGCATTCATAGAATTTATATCTTAATCCGGCATTTGCAGCTTTAGGTCAAATCTTAATTTGTCATGCTTAAGGAAATAACCGAAGAAGAACTTTTCCTGGTGAAAAGGATGATTGATGGAGACATTGAATCCTTTAAGTACTTCTTTGATAAGTATTATAACGATTTATGCAATTTTATTCATGTTTATCTCCATAACAAGGCGCTATCCGAAGAAATTGCACAAGATTTATTTGTCTATTTTTGGGAGAATAAATCTTATATTAAAATTGACCGTTCAGTAAAGTCTTTCTTATTCTCGGCTTCGAGGTATAAATGTTTGAACCTGATTCGGGATACAAAAAACCACCAGCGACTAATAGGGAGAATAAGTAAAGAAGAACCTATGTTTATTCCTGAGCAGGAAAGTTCTTGCTTGGATACCGATGAATTTAAAAAAATTCTGGCCGCAGCAGTCGATCAGCTTGCCCCTAAATGCCAGGAGATATTTCTGTTGAGCAAAATAGAAGAATTAAGTAACAAGGAAATAGCGGCACGATTAGGCATATCAGTAAAAACTGTAGAAAATCAAATGACAATTGCTCTTAAAAAGCTTCGCGAATACCTGTTGCCTTTTAGAGGTAAAATATTCCTGTTTTTTCTTTTTTCAATTTTTTCTGCATAATCGTCATTTTTTTTAGGGGTAATTGCTTCTTCATGTTACATGCTATATGAGAAGCAAATTTTACAATGAACCAAATTCCGTGGGAAAATATACAAAATAAACTTAGGCATCCGGATGAACCTGAAGATGAAACCTTAAGTCAATGGCTGAATGCCAGTCAGGAGAACAAAACGTTGTGGAATGAACTTAAAGTAATTTACTCGATTACAGGCAATGTTCCTGATTCATTTGTTGCCCAAAAAGATGAGGCTTGGCAAAATGTTATGGGCCGGATTTCCGTTAAGCAACGTCACCCATCGGTTTTCAGGATAATGTTTAGGGTAGCCGCTTCAATTTTGCTTATAGCGCTTGGCGCTGCCGGAAGTTTGCTTGTTAAAACTCATCCCGAAACGGGTAGTTTTACGGAAGTCTATTCACCCTCAGGCCATAAAACACAGGTTCTGCTTCCCGACGGCTCTCTTGTTTGGTTAAATGGTGATTCCAGAATTAAATACAATACAAATTTTACTGATTCCCGAAGTGTAGAATTGATTGGGGAGGCTTTATTTGAAGTAGTTAAGAACCCAAAAAAATTATTTTCGGTAAAAGCTGCAAACCTGAGATTGGAAGTTTATGGAACAACTTTTAATGTCAGGTCGTACCCCAATGACCAAATATCGGAAGTAGCATTGGTTGAAGGAAGTGTTGGTGTTTTTCAACGCAAGCAGTTGTTGAAGAAAATGATGCCTGGCGAAGTAATCTCCTATAATTCTTCTGAAAATAAGTTCAGTAGTTACCGCGCAAACCTGGAGCAAATAACATCGTGGAAAACGGATGAATTGGTAATTAACAATGAATCATTTGAAAATGTGACAAAATACCTGGAACGGTGGTATGGAGTAAAAATCAGTATGGATAAGTCGATACAACTTAATACCCGATTAAGTTTTAAAGTGAAGACTGAAAGCTTTGCCGAACTCCTTTCGATAATTAACCGCATTACACCAATTACTTATGAGATAAATGGCAAACAGGTTAAAATTTCGAGACCAATAAACTTTAAAAACTAAAATGCCAATGAGTTAAGAAACATAAAGGTTTGCCGGAACCGACAAACCTTTAATAAATAAATCAATTTTATTAATCGCAGGTTTCACAAGGTTGAAAGCGCCAACTCGTATGCCTTATGAAAAATGCAAAAAATGTAGGCCAAATTTATGAAAAAAAATTTAAATGCAGGAAGTAAACCGCTATGGTTTTCTCCCTTGTTAAAGCTGCTTTTAATTATGAAAATGATTGTTTTTCTGCTTTTTGTAGCAGGTTTAACTGCCACTTATGCCAATTCGGATGCTCAAACGGTCAGGCTTAACCTGAATTTGAATGGTGGAACAGTTAGAGATGTCATCGAAGAAATTGAACGACAAACAAATCTTTCGTTCATGTACGACAACAATGTATTTAAAGTTGATCGCCCAATTTCGATCAATGTCGAAAATGAATCGATAAAAACAGTACTTGAAAAACTTATTTTAGGAGAAGACCTTAAGTATGAGATTGTTAATCGGTATATTGTTATAACAGCGAATAACACGCCATCGATGACTCAGCAGTTGAAAACCGTAAAAGGTAGAGTGACTGATTCTTCCGGTTCTCCGATTGTGGGAGTAACTGTTGTGGTTAAAGGTACAAATGTTGGTACAGTTACCAATTCAGATGGTGGTTATGCGCTTTCTAATGTCCCCGGAAATGCTACACTACTTTTTTCGTTTGTTGGGATGAAAACACAGGAAGCAGCTGTTGGCAACAAGACTGCTATTAATATAGTTTTAGCTGATGAAAGTGTTGGTATTGAAGAGGTTGTTGCTGTTGGTTATGGAACACAGAAAAAAGTAAATCTTTCAGGCGCTTTATCGGTAGTATCGGAAAAAGAACTTAATAACAGTAAAATAGGCTCGGTTGCGGCCATGCTCCAGGGGCGCCTCTCTGGCCTTTCGGTAGTCCAAAGTTCAGGTGAGCCGGGGAAGGAAGATGTAAGCCTCATCGTCAGGGGACGTCAGTCTTTCGGTGGAAACCTTTCGCCTTTGATCATCGTTGATGGTATTCCGGTAACCGATATGAGCGCCATTAATGCCAATTCAATCGAATCGGTTACTGCATTGAAAGATGCCACTTCGAGCGCCATTTACGGGTCGCGGGCTGCTGGTGGGGTTATTCTTATTACCACCAAGCAAGGCAAGGAAGGCAAAGAAGTTGTCACCTACGATGGCAACGTGGCCGTTTACGCACCTACCCAAATGCCCGACCTGATCACCAATTCGGCTGAATACATGGAAATGTACAACAAGGCCAAGCAAAACAGATACGGCGCTACCGTGGCCAACCAGTACAGCCAGGATGCGATAAACGCCTACCGAAATGCCAACGGCGACCCAAAATATCCAAATACCAATTGGATCGATATTTTGTTTAGCCCTGCAGTTGTTCAAAATCACACTGTTGGTATAACCGGTGGAGGGAAAAATTCGACTCACAACATAACGATGGGCTTTATCGACCAGCCGGGGACTATGAAAGGGTTTAGCTACAAGAAATATACTTTGCAATTAAATGTTACCTCCCATATTTCGGATAAGGTAAAGGTTGGGGTTACAACACGGGCCATGTATGGCGAACGAAAAGGAGCTGGCGGCAGTGTATCGTCGGGCATGGGCAGTTCACAAAGGTATTCGCAGAATATACTAGAACAGGCTATTGACCAAGCTCCAACTTACGGACCAAAGCTCGATAATGGCAGTTATGTAAGCAAGGCATTTATTACCATCGAATCGCCAAAAACCAACCCTTTGGCAACCATCGAAAATACGCCCGTTACAGAGAAAACCTTGCGTTTTGAAGCTTCAGCTTACTTGAAAATTGCATTGACTGACTGGCTTACCTGGGAAAATCGGGGTGGTTTTAACATCAACGACGAAAGAAGGCATTCGTTTTCTTCAAAAGTCTTAATGTATTACTGGGATGGCACCTTGCCTCCAAGAGCACAGGCTGGCAGCGTAGGGGGCGATTTAGGGGCAAGTGATGCCTTCAACCGGATGATTAATCCTGTGGCCTATTCTACTCTGAATTTTCAAAAAGAATTTGGAGGGCACAACATCTCGGCAATGGTTGGTACTCAGGCTGAATATACTAAAACAGAATATTTTTCGGTCCGCAGGCAGGACTTCCTCACAAGCGAAGCTCAACAAATTGATGCAGGCGTAAATAACTCCAACCAGTTTACCTCGGGCAATGCTCAGGAATTGGCTTTAATGTCGTTTTTTGGGCGGGTCAATTACAATTATAAAGGCAAGTATCTGCTCGAATTTGATGCCCGCGCCGATGGGTCTTCCCGGTTTGCACCTGGGAAAAGATGGGGTATTTTCCCCTCTGGATCAATGGCATGGCGCCCATTTCAGGAATCGTTTATGCCTCAGGTGCCATGGCTGAGCGACCTGAAAATTCGTGGTTCGTTCGGAGTACTTGGCAACCAGAGTATTGGCGACAATTACTTGTACCAATCGGTATTAACTTCTTCCACAATTACGGGTTCGGCCTGGAGCAGTGCCCCTTTGTATGCCTTCGATAAAACAAGTCCAACACAGGGTTTTGCGGCTTCAAAATTACTGGATCCAAGCCTTTCGTGGGAAACAACTTACTCAACGAATCTGGGAATTGACATTTCTTTGTTCCGAAACCGGTTGAACTTCAATTTGGATTGGTACTATAAAAAGACTGTTGATATTTTGGTGCCTGATGCCAAACTTCCTTACTCTTCAGGATTTAGTACCTCGGTTCAGGCCCTTGGCTCAATGAGGAACAAAGGTTTGGAAGCCACAATCAGCTTTAAGGATAAAATCCGCGATTTTAACTATGGAATCAATTTATTCGTGCAGGGAAACCGCAACATGGTGCTCTCTTATCCATCACCAGGCCCATGGGGAAAAACTATTTATGCGCCAGGGCTTCCGTACGGTTCCTATTTCTTAAATATTTTCGACGGCATCAGACAGCAACCCGAAGTTGTTAAACTCGGGTCGGGAACTGCTTACACGCTACCAGCCGGAACAATGATCATCCGCGATATACATGGTCCTTCCTCTTCGAGCAACTACGGGATTGGGGTTGGCGGACCAGATGGGATTGTTAACCGTGATGGCGACCGCGAGGTGGTTTCCGGTGCATACCCCAAATTCGAATCGGGCTTAACGCTAACCGCTTCGTGGAAAGGCTTCGACATTTCCTGCTTCTTCTATGGTGTTTATGGCGTTAAACAATACATCGAGGGCGCCGGCTGGACCCCGTTCGACAACGGGATTGCCCCTCCATCGACCATGTGGCGCGATGCCTGGACTCCAGAAAACCATTCGGAAAAATTGCCCATGCTGGCCTTCGGAAACATGGGGAAAGGCGTGTGGTACAATCCGTTGCGCGAGGACGACGACCTGGCCAGGAACACGTTCAGCCTGGTCGATGGATCGTATCTCCGGCTGAAAAACCTGAATGTTGGCTATACGTTTAACCTGAACAAATTCGGGGTACAGAACCTTCGTGTTTACTTCTCGGGCGACAACCTGATGACTATTACCAATTACCCGGGCGAGCCTGAACGCCAAACCGGGGTTTATACTGACGGTACTGCTGCTAGGGATTACAACAACACCTTCCTGCGCTACCCGCAAAACAAAGTGTATTCGTTGGGTATTAATCTTAAATTCTGATTTTTGGTCTTAAACATGTATTGAAATGAAAACAAATCTTATAACTAAAATAGTTTACTCCATACTTACTTTGACGATGCTGGCCTCGTGCGACAAGTTTCTGGATTTACAGCCCCTCACCGATGTTGCATCGGCAACCTATTACCGCGACGATGCTACCATACAGAGCGGTTTGGCGGCCTGTTATGCCGGTTTGTACATGGTAACATACAACGGGGCGAAGGAACTCAACCAGTTTCCCGGGGCAACCGACGATGGCTATACTACCGATGCTTCGTGGCAGATGTTCCTGCAAAATTCGTTGAACAGCAACATGACCGGCGACCTGAATTCGATGTATTCGAATGCCTACGAAGCTATTTATAAAACCAATAACTTCATTGCCATGGTTCAACCCACCAACGTGATTGACGCATCGCTTAAGGCTCGTTACATTGCCGAGGCCAAAGTGCTCCGGGCTTATTTCTACTTTTTTGTGACCAATATTTTTGGCGATGCTGTGCTTACCTTAACGCCCGAAAACGAGAAGTCGGTTATCCAGAGTTGGGCCCGCACCTCCAGGGCCGTGATCAAAGATTCGATGGTGAACGACCTGACAAAGGCCATCAAGGTGTTGCCAAAAACGGCCTACAACAGCGGCCATATTGTTAGCGGTACCGCCGCTTTGCTGGCCATGCGCTACAAGATAATGGACTATGGCACACCCGACTATGCCGGGATTATCAGTTTATTCGAAAGCAATTTCAAAACCGCTAACGATCCCAATTTTGGTCTGGTCAAAAAACGGCAGTTTAAATCGATGTTTGATGGAAACACTTCGAAAAACACTTACGAATCTGATGTCCTGTCGGCCAGCGACAACAAGGAAGTGATGCTCAGCGCCCGGTACAGTACCTCGGCTACCCTGGCTTTCCCTTATCCCTCGGGGTTGGTTAACCCTACGATTTGCGCACGGCCCGAACTTTTCAACTTTTTCCAGTTCGACGACGGCACCGAATTCGACACTTCTGGCGCTAACCCCAAATACGATCCCAAGGATAGTTTCAAGAACAGGGACGGGCGTTTGTTGTATACCATAACAAATAAGAAAACGCTGGATACAATGGCCTATTACCCGGTCAAAAATTTTCTGAAAACAAACCCGACTTACTATGCTTGGAAAAAATACACACCGTATTATATTTTGATTGACAGGGCATTGAATGTTGGGGAAATTACCAATCAGGATATTATACTTATGCGATATCCCGAAGCTTTACTTTTGTATGCCGAGGCGTTGAACGAAAGTGGCCGCACTACCGATGCACTGGCTGCCCTTAACGTGGTGCGCACGCGTTTTTTGCCGGCAAGCACTGCATTGGGCAAAGACAATGTGCAAAAAGCAATCAGGTATGAACGCCGGGCCGAGTTTGCCCAGGAAGGCTATATCCGGTACCTGGACTTGCAGCGATGGAATGAGATGAAAGATGTGTTGCCAAAACTTCCGGTTTCGGTGCTGAATCAAACTGTAAAATGCACATTTGTCAGCAGACAACGATTTTGGCCAATTCCAGAATACGAAAGGTTGGCTAACACCAACATAACTCAGAATGATGGATACTAATCCTACTGTTGAATCCCATCCGAGAAGTTGAAACCTTTGATTTTTCGGGATGGATTCATAGGTAGATTAAATTGGATAGGGAGAGTGGTTTTTACCCTCTCCTTATTTTTGCGCACCGAGCCGATTGTTGTTCAAAAAAACTTTGATCTAATTGCATTTAGCCAATATTGTATCAACACCGGGTAATTTATATGTTGTGTCATAAACCCACGCTAAGCTACCTTAGTGTTGGTTCGGCAATACGCGATATGGCTCTAATTTTTAATGATTTAACTGATAAACTAACAAAAACCAACTAAATTCATGCAAACCAATTTATGTATTGTATGTAGGACGCTTGCTATTTTGTTTATTGCAAGCCTTTCTTTTTCCGTTTATTCGCAAGATTCCAATAAGCTCCCGTTGTACAAGGACTACAATCAGCCTGTTAAGGAACGTGTCCGCGATTTGTTGTCGCGTATGACTTTGGACGAAAAGCTTATCCAGATGATTTCCCGTATCGATACTGCAATTCCTCGTCTGGGTATCCCACGTTATCACTGGGGTGGAGAAGCTGGTCACTGCATTATTGCACGCGCTAACGATGCTGCTACCATTTTTCCGGTTGGCATTGCTCAGGCCGCAACATGGGACCGGAAGCTGAACCGCGCCATTGGCGATGCGATGTCAACCGAAGCATGGCCACGTTTCAGGGCAAAGCTTGATAAATCGACATTGACCTTTTGGGCGCCAGTGGTGGAAATGGCCCGAGATCCGCGATGGGGACGGACCGAAGAGTGTTATGGAGAAGACCCTTTCCTGACAGCACAGCTTAGTATGGAGTTTGTCAGAGGCATTCAGGGCGATCATCCCAAATACCTGAAAGGAATTGCCGCACCCAAGCATTTTGCCTTGAACAATGAAGAATGGTGCCGTCACAACGGGTCGTCGAATGTTGATGAACAATTGTTGCGCGAATATTACCTGAAACCTTACCAGGTTTTGGTTCAGGAAGGAAAAGCAGAACAAATAATGGCTGCTTACAACCGGTTGAATGGTGTTCCATGCGCCGGAAATAAGTGGTTGCTTACCGATGTACTGCGCCACGACTGGGGTTTTGATGGCACCGTGGTTTCGGATTGCAATGGCATTCGCGATTTCTATGAAGGGCACAAATATGTGGCCAATGTGGAAGAAGCTATTGCACTGGCATTAAATTCGGGAATGGATATTGAATGCGGCGATTGCTTCAAAGATCATTTGGCCGATGTGGTCCGTAAAGGCATGGTTTCCGAAGCTGTTATCGATTCAGCTGTTTCGCGTATCCTGGCATCACGTTTTAAACTTGGATTAATGGATCCCGAAGATTTGGTCCCATTTACTAAAATACCTATGTCGGTGGTCGATGGTCCTGTTCATCGGGAACTTGCACGGCAAGCATCTCGCGAATCGATTGTTTTATTGCGGAACGAGAAGAGCTTTTTGCCCTTACATAAAGACAAGATTAAATCGGTTGCTGTAATTGGCCCAGAAGCTAAAGTTTGCCAGCTGGGAGGTTATTCCGGTGGTTGTTCCAAAGCTGTTTCGCCGTTCGATGGCATTGTCAATAAACTTGGGGCAGACAGAGTGAAATTTGTTCAGGGAACAGATGTGAAAATAAAATTACCACTTATTCCTTCCAAATATTTGATTCCTGCCGACGGAAAACCAGGAGAGCATGGTTTAAAAGGCGAATATTTTAAACAGCTTGATTGTGTTGGCGAGCCTGTTTTGGTGCGGGTCGACAGTTTGCTGAATTTCAATTTCGGTAAGGGCTCCCCAATTCCTGAAATGCCCAAAGATTATTTCTCTATTCGCTGGTCGGGCAAGCTAATTGCGCCTGCTTCAGGAGATTATTATATTGGCGGTGAATTCGACGATGCCATTCGTCTGTACATCGATGGAAAGAAAATCATCGACCGCACAAATAATCGAAATACTTCGTCGGTCGCTGTGAAAATTGAGCTGGAAAAAGGCAAACAATATGATTTAAAAATAGAGTATAATGAGCAGTGGTATGTTTCAATTATGAAACTGGGCGGATCTGCTCCGGTTCCCGATAAATTTAAGGAAGCTATTGATGCTGCCCGAAATTCGGATGTGGCTATTGTTGTGGTTGGAACCGATGAAACCATAGAAAAAGAGGGTATTGATCGGGCCGACATGGACCTTCCGGGCGATCAGGAAGATTTGGTTAAAGCAGTTTTTCAGGCAAACCCGAATACCATTATGGTCATGCAAAACGGAAGTTCGATGTCGGTTAATTGGGCAAGTGAACATTTACCGGCTATTCTGGAAGCATGGTACGGAGGCGAGGAAACCGGAAATGCCATTGCCGATGTAATTTTTGGCGATTACAACCCAGCTGGACGTTTGCCTCTTACATTTTACCAATCTGTCGATCAACTTCCTTCGATCAGCGATTACGACATACGTAAAGGCCGCACTTATATGTATCCGAAGTACAGGAACGATAAAGGACAACTAGTTGATGTGAAAACTTTATATCCTTTTGGCTATGGATTGAGTTATACCCAGTTCAGCTATTCGAACATGAAGGTTTTGCCTGGACAAAGCTTTGCTGACGGGAAAATTAAAGTTTCGGTCGATGTTAGAAATACAGGGAAACTATTTGGCGATGAGGTTGTTCAGGTTTATGTGTCAAGTCCCCTGAAGGAAGAGATTCGTCCGGTAAAACGATTGGTTGGTTTTGAACGCATTTCGTTGAATCCCAATCAGGTAAAGACCGTTGAGTTCGAGGTTCCGTTGAAAAACCTGGCATTCTGGAATACAGGCAAAAAAGGTTTTATCGTTGAGCCTGGTAAATATAAACTAATGGTTGGTGGTTCGTCAGCCGATGTACGGTTGAGTGGCGAATTTGCTGTGAAATAACAATTTATTATTCATATATTGAATTATGACGATTCTAAACAAAGCTTGTTGGTCAAGCCTGGCTGTTGTTTTATTCTTTTGTGTTTATCAAGCTTGGGGTCAAACTCAGGGAAGGTTTTTACGTGGGTTTGAAAAAACGGAATATACATTAACAACAACCAAGGCCGATTTCTACGTATCGACAAAAGGGAACGATGCCTGGAGCGGCAAATTGGCTGAACCCAATACAGATCGCACTGATGGACCTTTTGCAACCATCGAACGGGTCAGAGAGGCAGTTAGACTTTTGAAGCAACAGCTTTTTCATCTCAAAAAACCTGCGGTAGAAAAGCGTTTCAAGGGAACTCCTCACCAGTTTGGTACCGGGCGCGACATATTGGTGCTTATCCGTGAAGGATTTTATATTCCTGAAAACACGTTATTTTTTTCGGCAGAAGATGGTGGCGAGCGTGTTGAAACCGATCTTCCAACGGGAGCGTTCGAATACCATGAATTAAAAGACTGCTTTGTTACTTACGCTGCCTATCCTGGCGAAACCCCGGTTATTTCGGGTGGGTCGCAAGTTAAAGGCTGGCAAAAAGGCGCCAAAGGGACATGGTCGGCTACACTTGATCGGGATGAAGTGAACGATTTGTATGTCAATGGAAAACGCATGACGCTGGCTCGTACACCCAATACAGGCTATTTCCTAACCGATGGACAACCCACCGATCCCGGTTGGTTTCTGTTCAAAGGGAAAGATATTCAACCCTGGAAAGACCTTGAAAAAGGACGCATTCGCATGGTTGTCCGATGGAGTGCGTTTTATGGGAATATTAGTAAACTGGATGTTAAAAATCACAAAGCATACCTGAAATCGCCCGAAGCGGGCATCACGCTAGTGCCTCCCAAATACTATATCGAAAACCTTGAAGCCCTTATGGATACAGCCAATGAGTGGATTTTCGATCCGGCATCGCGTAAGATTTCGTTGATTCCAGCGAAAGAAATTCCCGATCCAAACATGGCATTGACCATTATCCCTAAATTGAATCAACTGGTACAGGTATCGGGTACAAGCGAAAAGCCGGTACGAAACCTCAGATTTTATGGATTGACGTTTAAAAATACCAGTCAGGGCGGCGATGGCACTATTTCGGCTCAATATGTAAAAAACTGTGAGTGGTTGGGTAACCGTATCGAAAACTTTAGCCAAACGGCCATACATCTCGGGCAGGGTTCTTTCAATAACCTGATCAGCAAAAACACCATTAACGACGGACGTGGCAACGGGATTATTGTTGCGGGCAAACCTAAACCCGGGAACTGGGAAGATTTTGTGCGCGATAACACCATTTCGTACAACAAGGTAACCAACCTTCGACCTGCTGTTTGCGGTATAGTAACCTTCAATGCTACCCGTTCGAAAGTAATGCACAACTATGTTTCGAATACCGGGAGTTACGGCATAACGCTGGGAAGCTGGCCAAATATAGAGGAAACCAGCGATGGGAGCCATTTGGCCGAGTTCAACCATGTTTCGTTTACCAACATGGAACGCGACGACGAGGGAGGAATTGCTGTTTATGGTATGAGCCCCGGATCAGAAGTGCGAAACAACCTGGTTCACGATGTGCGCCCGGCTGCCACCAACGAAAATGTAGGTTTTTTCTTTCAAAATATGGCCTATGGATGGACTGTAACCAACAACATTTATTTTAACCTAAAGCAGGGAGAAGTAAAATATTGCGCCGCTTATCCGGTTGACGATATTTACAAGGATAATTTCGTAATTGAAAAACCATTGGTTGCACCCGAAGAAATAATTACTGGAAAGCCTGAATTAAGCTTCGATCGGTTGGTTGTCGATGTTCCGGGCAATCAGGCAGAAACAGGGAAGAATGTACTTATCAGGGCAAGGGTATTCAACAACAACAGTACCGGCATTTTGCCCGTTTTTTTGTATGTCGATGGCAAAGTGGCAAATGTTAAGTTATTTCCTTCCATTTTCCAAAATTACAGCACTGTTTCGTTCAGCTATAAATTTGCCGAACCGGGTGAACACAGCATAGCTATCGGCACAACACCCGAACAGAAAATTGTTGTAACGGGTTTGCCGTGCAATTTTGTGTACCAAAACCTGAAAACAAACTTTACAGAACTTCCTCAAGGTGATTCGCTTGTGGTGACTGTTGAAGCGCAGAATCTTAGAAATGTAAAAACGGCCCAATCGGTCGAACTGATCAATGGAGCGAATGCCTTCTTGTCAAAAAAAGTTGAATTCGAAGGTATGGAGGTTAAAACAGTCCGTTTTGCTTTTCTGCCGCAGCCCGGAAAATATAGCCTTACGGTTGGTTCGCTTCAGGCTATCCCTGTTAAGGTTTTCGCACTTAAAAAAGTAAATCTTGATAACGTGGGTTTTCAGACCTATTGTTCTGCAACAGCGCAACCTTGCAAGTTCGGTTTCGATCAGGCAAAGAATCATTATGAGATTTCGGCAGCCGGCACCGATTTTATGCATGGCGAAGATTCGTATGGCACCATTTTCGCAAAAGGCGGTGTTGATGGAAATTTCGTGGCAACCGTAAAGTTGACCGCTTTTAGCGAAGGTATAAGTGAATGGTTTCGCGCCGGGATATTTGTAAGAAACAATCTGGCAAAAAGTAATTCGTCGGAACCGGGCAGCCTGGGATCATTTCTCATGTTCTCGACCACTAAACGCAGTGGTGCCGAATGGGACGAATTTGGAAACGGATGTATGCACAACTCAAAAAGCCTGAATTATACCGTTGAGAACCCTTTGCCGGTTTGGCTGAAAGTGATCAGGCATGGTAACAAATTCTCGGGCTTTTATAGTTTCGACGGCAAGAATTGGGTACTCTCGCGCCAGTCGGGAGACCTGCCTGGGATAAATACCATAATGGACATTGGGCTTGCCGGCGGTTCGAACGATCAACGTGTATCTAAAGTCACTTTTGACGATTTTCAGCTTTGGGTTGAAGACAAATAAATACCCTTATTTTTTGGATTATGAACAAAAAAACGCCTTTTCTTTCCCTGTTGGCCCTTTTGCTGATTGCATTGATGGCCTTTGTTTTCCATTACCCGGTTCATATCGAAAATGCGTTGACCCATCAGGCCGAACCAGGCTTCGAAATTCAAGCTACCGGCTGGCGCACTGTGTTTGAGCCTTTCCTGGGCGTTTTGCTGTATTTCAACAGGGCCTTTTATGCCATCGAGGAACTCTCTTTTGTCCTTTTATGGTTAATTGGCCTATGGGTTGCCTACACCTTAGTCCGTAGTTTAAAATGCAGAAATAAATATCAGGTCAGGCTGTTGTTAATCAGACAATTGTTGAATTTACTTATCTTAACAGGATCGTGGTTTGCCCTTTTTGCCTTATTGATTTTTGTACCTCTGCCCAACGATCGGATTGTAAATAAAACCACCGACATGGTTCTTATAACTACCCATTCGCATACCGATTTCAGTCACGACGGTTTGATTTCGGAGGAAGGTTTACTGAAATGGCACCAGCAAAACGGGTTTGACGCTTTTTTTATCACCGATCACAACAACCACCGGCAAACTCTTGAGTTTGTGAATTCGCGCCTTGGAAAATCGAATCCGGGTAAACCGGTTGTTTTTTGCGGCGAGGAATTTTCGGGGAGTAACCACCTGAGTTTACTTGGATTGAAGACCAATTTTGTCACTAAAGGGCAACCCGATTCTTTGGTAGTAGCCAAAGCCCGTTCGGAAGGCGCGGCTATCCTGGTGAATCATTGGTTCGATGGAGAACATAAATCGCTTGAATATTATCGCGATCTGGGTGTTGACGGCTTCGAAATAGAAAACACAGCTACAGATAAGCGCTACAACCGGGAAGTATACCAACGTATCCGGTCTTTCTGTGAGAGTAATCACCTGATCATGAATGGTGGACTTGATTTTCATGGTTATGGCAGCGCATGTACTTTATGGAATGCTTTTAGAATTCCCGGGTGGAAAAATAAGAGTTACTGCGAAAAAGAAGAAGCTGTACTAAACATCATTAAAACTCGCGACCAGAGCAAACTGGATGTCCTTTTGCTGAACGACCGGCCGTATTACGACAAGAAACATCTGTCGTTCAGCCCGTTTATCACTATCCTTACTTATTTCAGAACCTTGAATTTCTTACAGGTTTTGTCCTGGGCATGTTGGATATTACTGTTTGCCTTTGCCAACATTTGGTTGAATTCGAGACCTAGCCTGGCCAAAAAGTTTACATGTAATCGTATCTTGCCTTTGATAGGGCTTGCAGCCTCTTTATTTTTGATTGGGCTTGGACTGACTTATTTTTACCGAATACAGCACGTTGAGGGATTTACCAAAATGTACCCGTCTTATGGTTTGTTCTTATGCCTTCCTGGTTTTGCCCTCCTGGTCCTTTCTGGTATTATCGTATTTTTTAGAAATTACAAACAAAAAAATTTATAAATGAAGTTTCTTCATCCAATAATGGTTTGCATCCTGGTTTTGTTTATTGCTGTAGGGTGTTCAACTCAAAATGATTATACAAAGTTGGTGAATGTGTTTACAGGCACCGATGCTGATGGTCACACATTTCCCGGTGCGGTAATTCCACATGGAATGGTACAGTTAAGCCCTGATACCCGAACAGCTACCTGGAGCGGGTGCGCGGGATACCATTATTCCGACAAAAGTATTATGGGCTTTAGCCATATTCATTTTAGCGGTGTGGGCACAGGCGGTGGAGCCGATGTGTTGCTTATGCCAACGGTTGGCGAGCCACAGGTGACACCCGGCGATCCGATCGATACCAGGTCTGGATACAGGGCTGCTTTTTCGCACGACGATGAAATGGCCGAACCGGGCTATTACCGGGTGAAACTGGAGGACGATATCACCGTTGAACTTACAGCTACCAACAGGGTTGGCTTGCATCGCTATACCTTTAATTCGGCGGAAAAGGGTAATGTGATCCTCGACCTGGTGCATGGTATCAACGACCGGATCGACAGTCTTTACCTGAAAGTGGTTTCCGATACCAGAATCGAGGGTTTCCGCCACCGCCATGCCGGGTTAGACGGTAACTTAACCACTTGGTTCGTGGCCGAGTTTTCGCGGCCCATGAGCAGTTTCGGGATATATAAAGATGACGTTTTGCAACGGGGGATTACCGAATGTGGCGGGAAAAACATAAAAGCCCATTTCTGTTTCTATACCGGAAAACAAAAGGAAGTACTGGTGAAAGTGGCCTTGTCGAGGGTTGACGGAGATGGCGCCGGGAAAAACCTAATAGGGGAACTACCCGGCTGGGATTTCGAAAAAGTGCGTCAGCAAGCCCGCCAGGCCTGGAACCGCGAACTGGCCCGGATTGATGTGGAAAGTGGCGACCAGACCCTAAAACGGACGTTTTACACGGCTATGTACCATGCGCATATTCATCCCGGCCTCTCGGCTGACGTAGATGGCCGATACCGAAGTACTGACCGGCAAGTTTACAAAGGCGACTGGTTTGAGAATTACACCACCTATTCGCTGTGGGACACGTTCAGGGCGCTTCACCCGCTTTTTACCATCATCGACCAGAAACGCACGAACCAATACATCCGAAGTTTTCTCGAACGCTATCAGCATTTTGGCAACTTGCCTATCATGGAATTTGGTGGCACCGAAGGTTTTGCCATGATTGGCTATCATTCGCTCCCGGTAGTGGCCGATGCCTGGGCCAAAGGTATCCGGGGGTATGACGAAAAACAGGCTTTCGAAGCGATGAAAAAACTCTCAGAAAGTTTCAGGATTTCCAAAGCCAGTTACAAACAACTCGGCTTTATCCCGTTCGACGGAGACAATCAAAACGTTTCGAAAATGCTCGAATACTCGTACGACGATTGGTGCGTGTCGGTGCTGGCTAAAGAATTTAGCGAGTCAGACTTTCATTTTTATGCTTCAAAAGGCCAGTTCTACCGTAACTTATGGGATAAACAAACCGGGTTTATGCGCCCGAAAAATAGCCGTTACGAATGGTTCGAACCGTTTGACCCTGCCGAAGCGGCTGGAAACTACACAGAGGGAAATGCCTGGCAATATTCCATGTTTGTACCTCATGACATTGATGGTTTGATACAGGTGATGGGTGGCGACGAAAAGATGGATGCCTGGCTCGATTCGTGTTTTGCCCAAAAAGTTGGCTCAAATAAAAGTTCGTTGTCCGATATGACTGGCATGGTTGGGCAATATGCCCACGGCAACGAACCCAGCCATCATGTAGCTTATTTGTACAATTTTATAGGCAAGCCCTGGAAAACACAGGAATTGGTTTCGAAGATTAATTCATCATTGTATAACGACAAAGCAGATGGTTTGTGCGGAAACGACGATGCCGGACAAATGTCGGCCTGGTACATCTTCAGCGCTATGGGCTTTTACCCTGTTACGCCCGGACTGCCTTATTATACTATTGGCTTGCCTGTATTCGATAAAGTCGTCATTCATCTTGAAAACGGGAAGAATTTTACCATAAGGGCAGATAAAACCGGCACAAAGAACAGCTACATTCGTTCGGTTACACTGAATGGCAGCAGTCACCCACAATCGTATCTGAACCATGCCGACATTATCCGGGGCGGCGAACTGGTATTTACATTGGGCGATTCACCCGTGAAAGAGTGGGGGAGCAATCCTTCCGATCGTCCGCACACGCCTGGTTATCCATCAGGTGCTATTCCTGAAATAAAAATCGCTACTCCCTGGTTTTTACAAACCACCGAAGTTAGCCTTACGAGCAACGATCCCAATACGGCGATACGATACACTACCGATGGAAGTGAACCTTCTGAAAACTCGGAACTTTATCAAAAACCGTTCACCGTCAGTCAGTCGGTAACCATCAAGGCGCGTGGCTTCTTGTCCGGGTTAAACCCCAGTTATACAGTATGGGCAAAGGCCGAAAAACTGACCTTGACACCAGCTATCCGTCCTGAAAAAGAGCTGCAACCAGGCATAGCCTATTCGTATTTTCCTTTTTACTGCATTTCGGTGGCCGACATTCAAAAATATAAGCCAACTTCCACAGGAGTTATGCCAGCCTTTAGTCTGTCGGCCATTCCCGATGATCGTGAGTTTGCCTACCGCTTCAAGGGTTTCCTGAAAATTCCGACAACCGGAGTTTATACATTTTTCCTGAAATCTAACGATGGAAGCAATATCTATCTGGATGGCAAACTGTTGCTCGATTTCGATTTGGATCGCGGATCGGCTGAAAAATGTGCTTCCCGAATGTTGGAAAAAGGATTTCACCCGATTGAAGTAAACTATTACCAAATGGGCGGGAAGAAGTCGTTGAATATTGAATGGGAAAAGCCGGTAGGCGCGAAGGAAGAAATTCCAGGAAAGGTGTTGTTTCATTGAAAGATGAGGTACGGGATACCAAAGTTCGGAGTGCCTAAAGTTTAATCGGAACTGCTTGTCAGAAGCGATATCCTTTGCCGTCACATTTATGACGGATCGGGAAACAACGGCATTGACGCATAACGAGTGTTCAGGGTAGTCAGGGCTTCACTCAAAGTGAAACCCTGACTAAATTCAAGATTCTAATATTCAATAATATATGACTAAATTTAAACCAATTACCTTTTTAGCCTTACTGATTTCTGCCATCCTCTCAGGGTGCTGCCCCAAAGGACATCAATACCTGAACATGGTCGATCCTTTTATTGGCACGGGCGCTGACGGGAACACCTGGCCGGCTGCTTCAATGCCGTTTGGCGGGGTACAACTGGGGCCGGATACCCGTCTCAATTCGTGTGGCGGATATGCCTCTGCCGATAGTATTATCCAGGGTTTTACGCACACGCACCTCAATGGCGTTGGCGAGCCCGAGTATCGCGATGTACTGTTCATGCCTTTTATCGGAAAAACCTATTGGAACCCGATGGAGCCAGGGAAAAAAGGATATGGTTCAGCGTTCGATCATCAACACGAGAAAGCTTCGCCGGGTTATTATTCGGTACTCCTGAAAAGTTCAGGTATTCAGGCCGAAATGACTACCACTTTGCGCACGGGGTTCCATAAATATACCTTTCCGCAGAGCGATAGCGCCCGCATTGTGATCGATTTGGCTTACCCATTTGGCGCTGAGGTGCTGAACATCAAAAAAGTGAACGATATGGAAATTGAAGGCTTGCGACGTTCGCATGGCTGGGCCTGGGATCAATATGTATATTTTGTGGCTCGTTTCTCCAAACCGTATTCATCTCTCGACATTGCTGTAAACGATAGCGTTAAATCAGGGATAACCGAAGCTTCGGGCAAAAACATTAAGGCTGTGCTTGGTTACCGGACCAAAGCCAACGAAACCATTTTAGTGAAGGTGGGGATTTCGGCAGTGAGTGTTGACGGAGCCCGCAAAAATCTTGATGCCGAAATTGCGGGATGGGATTTTGACGGAACCCGAAAGTTGGCCGAAAAAGCCTGGGCAAACGAACTGTACAAGATTGAGATCGAAGGCGGAACCGAAGCACAGCGAAAAATATTTTATACCTCGATGTACCATGCTCATTTGAGTCCCTGTACGTTTTCGGATGTGGATGGACAATATCGTGGCGTTGATCACAAGGTGCATAAAACCATCGGTATGCCGCACTATACCGTGTTTTCGTTGTGGGACACCTACCGGGCATTGCACCCGTTTTTCACCATTACCGACCAGAAGCGCACCAACGAATTTATCAGTTCACTGCTTCAAATGTACGATGATGGCGGCAGGTTGCCGATGTGGCCGCTGGCCGGGAATTATACCGATGATATGCTCGGTTACCACGCTGTTCCGGTGATTGCCGATGCTTACATGAAGGGCATCCGGGGCTATGATGTGGAGAAAGCGTTTGCTGCCATGAAACACAGCGCCGAAATGGACAAACTCGGCCTGAAATATTACAAGCAGATTGGTTTTTTGCCATTCGACAGGCAGGGCGAGTCGGTTTCGAAAACGCTGGAATATTGCTATGACGACTGGTGTATTTCGCAGGTTGCCAAAACCATGAATAAACCGGAGGATTATGAAGTTTATCAACACAGGGCGCATTACTGGGAAAATGTATTCGACCCTTCAGTTGGTTTTGTGCGTGGAAAAAGTTTCGACCGCCAATGGTTGTCTCCGTTCGACCCGCAGGTGAATTCGGCTTATTCCGAAGGAAATGCCTACCAGTACATGTATGTGCCTCACGATGTAGATGGACTGGCCGCTAAGTTTGGCTCCGATGAGGCTTTTGGAATCTGGCTCGATACATTGTTTAGCCTGAAATCGAAAAGAAGCGATCGGGGATCGATTGGCCAATACTGGCATGGAAATGAGCCCGGACAGCAATTACCATACCTGTATAATTACGCAGGACAGGCTTGGAAAACCCAGAAGCTGGTCAACCGCATACTGAATGAACTTTACACTGCCGAACCCGATGGCATTGCAGGAAACGACGATTGCGGGCAAATTTCGGCATGGTATATACTTAGTTCTATGGGATTTTACCCTGTGGCCCCTGGCCAAACGATTTATGCGATTGGATTGCCACTATTCCCCAGAGCTACAATTCGTTTGGAAAGTGGAAAAACGTTTGTAGTAAAAGCGAATAGCATTTCTTCTGAAAATATGTATATACAGTCGGCCAAACTGAATGGGAAAGACTACACCAAATCCTACCTGGAACACAATGACATTATGAATGGCGGCGAGTTGGTGTTTGAGATGGGCCCAAAACCAAATGAGCGGTGGGGAACAGCAAAAACTGATCGGCCTTATTCTGAAAACGGCGAAGGCGTAGTGCAGCCTCCGTTTGTAAAATCGGGCGATTTGTTGTTCGAAAAATTGACAAAGGTAGAACTGGCCTGCGAAACGCCGAATTCGTCAATTCGGTATACACTCGACGGTACCGAACCTTCCCAAAATTCATTGCTTTATGAAAAGCCATTTACAGTAAGTGAATCTACTGTTCTGAAAATGAAAGCTTTTGCCTCAAAACGAAAAGCTAGTCTGGTTTATACATGGAGATTTGAAAAATCTCAGTCTAAAGAAGCGGTTCAATTAATTTCGGTCAAATCAGGACTGAATTACGATTATTTTGAACGCTTCTTTGTTAATGTTACTGATCTGGATTTGGTTAAACCTATTTCTTCTGGTTTAATTAAAAAATTCAGCATTGACTTGCGCAAGCGTGAAAATTATTTCGGTTTCAAGTATTCAGGCTATATTAAAGTTCCAAAAGATGGTATTTACAATTTTTACCTGAAATCGAACGATGGAAGTCGCTTGTATATCGATGGCAATGAACTGATTGAGAACGACGCCAATCATGGTGCCGTTGAGGAGCCAGGCAGTGTTGCATTAAAAGCAGGCTACCATCCCATTTTGGTGAAATATATGCAGTGTGGTGGCGGAAAAGCCTTGCAGGTAAGCTGGTCGGGGCCAGGATTTGCAAAACAGGAAATCCCGGAGCTTGTTTTGTTTCATTCTGAAGAAAAGTAGAAAGTTGATTGATTTTGAGATAATTTGTTCTTGATAAAAACAGTAGTGGAATCTGTCAGGAAATTGGCTGCATTGGATATTGAACAAATCTATTGCTGCTATCATGGAAGTGTAGTCAATGAAAATGTAGACAGTCAATTTAACCTTCTGTTGGAGAAATACTCTGACAGGTACTAATTTGATAATTTAAAGTGTATGAAACGGATTAACTTGGTTTTAGTAATTCTTTTTTTTGCTGTAAGTTTTGCGCAGTCTCAAAATGGTAAGATTCTTCGGAAAGTTGTTGAGCAAAGGTTAGGTAGCCAAGCTGCACCCAATACAGGCCCTGTGCCAGATTATAACAAGCTTGAATATTGGGCTGCTTCACCATATAAAACCGATGCCAGTGATAGTATTCCTTCATTCCTGAACAATGAGGTTCGCGACCAACGGGCTGATGTTTTTTTCGTTCATCCAACTTCATTCTTTGGCGATACAAAAACGGCTGCCTGGAATGCAGACTTGACTGATACAGAAGTAAACCAGACGACAGATAGTCGTTCCATATTGTTTCAGGCAACAGTTTTTAATGGTAGTTGCCGGATATTCGCGCCACGCTATCGCCAGGCCAATATGAAATCGTTTTATGTTCGCGATACACCCAACGCAACAGCTGCTTTTGATTTGGCCTATAGCGATATTAAAAAAGCTTTTGAATGGTACATTAAAAACGAAAACAAAGGCCGGCCTCTTATCATTGCTTCGCACAGCCAGGGAAGTTTACACGCTATTCGTTTACTTCAGGAATTTTTTGATGGAAAACCTTTGGCAAAGCGGCTTGTATGCGCTTATATTGTTGGCTATCAAATTAAAAAAGATGCATTTAAATCAATTCCCATTGGTTCAACACCCAATCAAACAAGGTGTTTTGTGGGATGGAGAAGCTATGCCAATGGAGAAATCCCAAAGGGGATTGCTGAGGAAAATGGCAATTCAGTTTGTGTTAATCCAATAACATGGACAACAACCGGGGATTGGACGCCGCAAGAGTTGCACCAGGGAATTATGGCCGGATTCAAATCAATTGTACCTCATACAGTTTCGTGTGCAATTGAGCCTTCAACTAAAATTTTGTGGGTTGATACACCCGTTCAACTCGAAGAAAAAGCAGAAAAATTGAGAAATCTTCATGTTTACGATTATAATTTGTTTTGGATGAATATCCGTCAGAATGTAAAACAACGCATTGATGCTTTTCTCCGACGTTAAAATATCACCTGAATTGCTCAAAATAGCCGAAGCAAATGCTTTTCTCTAAGGTTATTTTAGCTGCATGTAATTTCAATACCTAAACCAATGAAGATTTTTATTTTGATTTTGAGCGCTTTATTTTTGTCTTTAGCAATGGTGGCCCAGCCACCTGATCGTCGTGCCAATTTCTCGTTTCTGAAGGTATCGAGTCTCAACGTTGGTGTGATGGCTTTGAAAAAAGCTGAGCAGGGCGACTACCTCATTGTTCGTGTGAATGAACTTTCTGGAAAAGCCCAGTCGAATGTTGTGCTTCGCTTTCCCGGATCGATTGCTGACGCCTACGAAGTTAATGGTCAGGAGCAAAAAATAGGTTCCGTCGCATTTAAAGAAAATAGTTTAACGATCGATTTAACGCATTATACCATTGCAAGTTTTGCCGTAAAATTGATGCCAAAGAATGAAATTCAGAAAAATCAGACTGTTCTGGCGCTTGATTATGATCAGGACGTGATGAGTTTCGACGATAACCGAACCGACGGCGACATGACACGGAAATATGATCCCACTTCACACGGCGATGTGAAGAACTATCCGGCTGAAATGATCCCTTCAGAATTGGTGAGTGAGGGCATTCATTTTAAATTAGGCAGTACCACCGATCTGCAAAATAACGCAGTTACCTGCAAAGGGCAAACAGTCAAACTTCCTTCAGGAAACTACAACAAACTTTACCTGCTGGCTGCTGCAAGCGATGAAACTACCGGAACATTTCAGGTGAGCGGGAAGCCAGCCGACATCAACCTTGAAAAATGGATTGGCTTTATTGGTCAGCATTACGACCGCCAGTTCGATTTGGACGGGCACACTGTTCTGGATGTTAAAGCACCTTTCGTGAAACACGATAACATTGCCTGGTTCGCGTCGCATTATCATTTTGGCTATCCAACTCAAAATGTGCCTTATACCTACTCGTATATGTATAAATATGAGATTAATCTTCCGGCAAAAACAACTGAAATCACTTTGCCTGATAATGATCGAATCAAAATTTTTGCCATTACTGCCGTTGAACAAAAGCTGACGACATTTGGCTTTTACAACCGCTAGCTGATGATTTTCAGGATGATGGGCCTTTTGTATTGAGAAAAACGAATAAATAGATTAGCGATATGAAGAATAGAATAGTTACCGGAGTATTACTTTTTGCTCTGTTTCTGGGAGTTCAAACCGGCGTTTTTGCAAGTAGGCAAACCAAAAAATCTGAAACAAACTTCCCGAAGCCTCGAAACGGTAAAACTTATGTTATTGCTCATCGGGGAGCACATGTTGGCATTCCTGAAAACTCACTTGCTGCCATTCAGAAAGCCATTGATATTGGTTGCGATTTTGTTGAAATTGATACCCGTTTAACCAAAGATGGCCAAATTGTTAGCGTTCACAACTCGTCGGTTGATGAATATGTGGTTGGCGTAAAGGGGAAAGTGAAAGATTTTACCCTGGCTGAAATTAAAAAACTGGATATTGGAGAGAAAACCGGCCCAAATTGGAAGAATACACGAATTCCTACAATTGATGAAATATTACAATTATGCAAAGGGAAAATAGGGATTTACCTCGATTTGAAGGAGCCACTAATTGAACAGCTTATACCAATTATCCGCAAATACAATATGGAAAGCGACATTATCTGGTATATTTCGGCTAACCGTTCTGAAGAGATTAAGTTGCTTCAGAAAATTAGTCCAAAGAGTATTCCCATGCCCGATCCTGGACCAGAAAAGAATATCCAACAGATTTGTGATCTTTTCCATCCGCTGGTTTTGGCCAGCGATATGGGACAGTTGAACGCTTCTTTTGTTCGGAAAGCGCATGAAAATAAAGCCCTTGTTTTTGTTGATGAACATAAAGGAACTCCAGAAGAATGGACACAAATTTTAAGTTGGGGAACCGACGGTATTCAAACTGATGATCCGGAAACACTTTTGAATTTTTTGAAGAATAAAAACTAAAGCAAATGATTAAAAAACTAAAACTAACTGTACTTTTTTTTACTGTTGTACTTTCAGTTGCTGCAAAACAAAATGTATACAATATAACCGATTTTGGAGCTAAAGGTGATGGAAAAACAAATAATACCAAAGCCATTAATGCGGCTATTGCAACAGCGGCTAAAAATGGCGGAGGAACTGTAGTTATTCCTTCTGGCAAATTTTTATCTTTTACCATTTATCTGAAAAGTTATATAACTCTATATCTCGATCAGGGAGCTGTATTAATTGGTGATCAGGAAAAAGACGGAATCGGATACGACTTACCTGAAGAAGATGCCTGGTGCAAGAAATTTCAGGATTTTGGGCATAGCTACTGGCGCAATAGCCTGATTTACGGCGATAGTTTGCGTGATATCGCTATTGAAGGTCATGGATTAATCTGGGGAAAAGGCTTGTACACCTACGACAAACCCGATATAAAAGGCTCCGGAAACAAGGCAATTGGATTGAAAAACTGCTTCAATGTGACTATCCGGGATGTTTCTATTTTGCACGGTGGCCATTTTTGTATACTTGCAACCGGTGTCGATAATTTGACTATCGATAATGTGCGGGCCGATGCTGACCGCGATGCTTTTGATATTGATTGCTGCAAAAATGTGCGAATTTCGAACTGCAACATCAATTCGCCAACCGACGATGGACTTTGTCTTAAATCTTCATTCGGTCTGGGTTATGCCAAAGCTACCGAAAATGTTACCATCATTAATTGCCACGTTTATGGCTACGACCATGGAACGTTGATGGATGGAACTTTCAAGACTGAATTTAAAGATGAAGCGCCTGAGGCTAAACACAGCATTACCGGACGATTGAAACTTGGTACTGAATCCAATGGTGGATTTAAAAACATTGCGGTTTCCAATTGTGTTTTTGAGCATTCACGCGGAATTTGCATTGAAACTGCTGATGGTGGAAACATTGAAGACATCGTGATAGACAACATTACCATGCGCGACATTACAGATACTCCGTTTTTTATTCGCCTGAATGCCCGGATGCGCGGACCTGAAGGCACGCCAGTGGGAGTTTGCAAACGAATAACTTTGAGCAACATCAACGTTTATGATGTGGGCGGGCGACCCAAATTTCCTGAAGTAGGAGCGGGCATGGTGATGGGAATACCGGGCTATTACATTGAAGATGTTACTTTGAGCAATATCCGTATTTATTACCGTGGCGGAGCAGGGAAAGATGCAATTGGTAAGGAAGTTGCTCAAAATATTGATATGTACCCCGATCCGTATCGCTGGCATTCGTTACCAGCTTATGGCATGTATTTCAGGTACGTAAAAGGGCTGCGTATAAACGATGTTGTGCTCAGGTACATGAATCGCGACGAACGTCCAGCTTTCGTTCTGGATGATGTGTACAATGCTCATTTTACAAATGTTGATGCTCAAAAGGGTGAAGGTGCACCTCAGTTTATCTTAAAGAATGTTACCAATTTTTCAGTACACGATGTGATTGGAATTAAAGATGTAAATATGCAAAAGGTTGATAAACAGGATTTATAATAAAAAATTTAAAAAAGTTGCAAGGTTAATATTTAATGTTCATTGCTTAATATAAACGAAGCATTTTCGGAATATTGCTTCTATTTTAGCTACCATTCCTTAAACCAATAAACGATGAAAAAAAGTGTTTTAGCCGGAGTTGTGCTTTTGACGGCTTGTACTGCCAAACAGCAGGTGCTTAAAGAAATTCAGCTTACTTTCGACAATACAAAGAATCACTCGCTTGATAATAACGATAATTTTTCGCCTGACGATAAATGGCTTGTTTACGATACCCGTACCGGGATTGGGGGCATAGGCGGTAGCCCTTCGGTTGAACGTGTAAATATTGAAACCGGAAAAACGGAAATTTTATTTGGAATCACAGATAATAAAAATTGGGGGCCTGGTGCGGGCGCTGCAAGTTATCATCCCAAAGAGAATAAGGTCATTTTTATTCATGGCTTACCTGTTTGTACAGAGAAAAACCCATATCAGCAATGGAGAAGAACAGGGGTTATTGTAAACGATAACCAACCCAATGTTCCAACCTATATGGACTCGCGTGATGTTACCTGGCCGTTTACGCCAGGCGCTTTACGTGGCGGAACTCACCGTCACGAGTGGAGCCGCGACGGACAATGGGTGGGCTATACATACAACGACGCCATAATGAAACACCTTGAAGATTCTACAGGCGTAAAATGGAACTTGCGAACCATTGCTGTGTCGAATAAGAGACACAAGGCTGTAGTTGATCAGGGTCCGAATCAGGAAAACGTGCAAGGCGAATGGTACAGCGCGGTTGTGGTTCGTGTGGTAACAGATCCAAAACCGGACAGCGACGAAATAAGCAACGCTGCTTCTGATAGTTGGGTAGGTGCCAGCGGATATGCCAGACCCGATGGCAAAATGCAGGTAGCCCGCGCTTTCATCGGTTCGGTTCGCGATAAGCAAGGAAAACCGGTCGACGAACTTTTTATTGTCGATATTCCCGATTCTATTAATGTTCCTGGAGAATTCGGTCCGCTTGAAGGCACAAAAACAAGCTTTCCAATGCCGCCAAAAGGAACCGTTCAGCGCAGATTAACGCATACTGCCGACACTAATTTTCCCGGATGCAGTGGTGTAACCAGATCTTCTTCTGATGGGAAATTTATAGCATTTCTGGCTAAAGATAAAAATGGAATTCAACAGGTATTTGTAATTTCGCCTGTAGGAGGTACACCCATTCAGGTAACTCAACATGAAACGAGTGTACAGAGTGGAGTACGTTGGAGTCCTGACAATAAATCAATTATTTATATTTGGGATAACAGTATGGTACAATGTGAGGTATCTGATCGTATCTTTGAGAAACGTTTTCGCCGGTTAACCCCAAAAACGATTGATGCACCAGCTAATCTTGTATGGTCAAATGATGGTAAAACAATTGCATTTAACCGTTCGGTACCAACCGGAAATGGGACTGAAAAGCGAGACCAGATTTTTGTTATAAAATTAGAATAAACCAATGTTAATTTTTGCTAAGCTCTTTTTTTACTCATCTCATCCCTATGTATCGTTTGATAGAGAGCTTGGCCGGGCGTTCGATGCTTTTTCTCTCTTTTCAGCAAATAGAAAAGGAATGTTACTATTTGGGTCTGACTAAAAGACGTGCAACTCCGTTCATTTAAAATTATGTATGTAATTATAAGTTTATTGAAATTACATTAGAAATATCTAATATTGAAGAATATATAATTCTATGCATGAAATATTCCCTGTATTTTTGTTTCGAGTTGTATAAATGAGTTTATCCAAAAAACAAATAAAATGAAAAGTCTTAAATATTTGGTATTTATTGCAATCTGTTGTTTGTCAGTGCAGATAGTAGCACAAAATAAAGTTGATGTTTTGACAGTTCCTGCCGGTAATTCGTTTGCAAAAATTGATGAACATGGTACGACTATTTTGCCAAGTGGCCGGTTTGTAACCCCTGCGGGTGAATTGATTCGAATAACCAATGATCCGTTTGGCATGGCTATTTCTCCTGATGGTAAAAAAGCTGTTACCTTACATAACGGAGTTTTTACTATTATCGACCTTCAAACCTTGAATTCAACCCGTGTTCCAAGCTATGATAAAAAGATAAAATCGCCTTTTTCAAAAGGTTCGTTCCTTGGCGTAGCTTTTTCTGATGATTCAAAAACCATATTCCTGAGTGGTGGCGATAATGGTGCGGTAATAAAGTATGATATTGTCAATTTTACAAGACTTGATTCAATCTCATTGAACGGAGCAGTTGATGGAGTTGATTACGGTGACAGTTTTACTTCAGACCTGGTTCTGAATGAAGCCAATAATGAGCTTCTTGTTCTTGATCGTGCAAATTTCAGGATGGTTCGGATTGATTTGTCTACCCGAAAAATTACTGCTTCGATAAAGGTGGGTCGTCAGCCTTTTGGACTGACTTTGAGCCCCGATAAAAAGATGGCTTTCGTTGCCAATGTGGGCATGTACTCCTATCCGCTCATTACTGGCGCTACTGAGAAAAATATTGATTCATTGATGATCTCACACCATCCTTATGGCAATAATACCAAAGAATCGATTCATGGGACTAAAGTAGAAGGGAAAGATGTTCCTGGAGTGGGAAGTCCGTTGCATCCCGATGCTATGAGCGTATTTACAATCGATTTGCAAACCAACCATGTAATTGATAAATTCAAGACCGGCTACCAGATTGGGCAAATGATTGAAGATGCAGAAGTTGTTGGTGGAGCAAGTCCAAATTCAATAGCTGTTGGTAGTAAATATGCCTTTGTTACTAATGCTACCAACGACAATGTTTCAGTTATCGATTATCAAAATCATAAGATATTAGGTCATATTCAGATAAAAGTTGATCAACGGATTGATAAATATCGTGGACTTTTACCTTTCGGAATAACCTTAAGCAAAGATGAAAAAACACTTTATGTAGCTTTGCTCGGATTTGACGGTGTAGCAGTTATTGATGTTGATTCGCAAGCGACCAAAGGTGTTATTCCAACTGCCTGGGGTCCAACACGAGTGAAACTTTCGAGTGACGGGAAGGAAATTTATGTTGCTACTTGCCGAGGTTTAGGAGCTGGCCCAAATGGTGGAAAGAACTTTATTTCTCCAATTCAGGGTTATTATGTCGGCGATATTCAGTTGGGAAGTTTTCAGAAAGTTAAAATGCCAGATGAGAAACAGCTAGCTACCTATACTAAACAAGCCATTGATAATACATTCAAGCAGGTAGCTATTGATGATGATGGTACAAATCCATTGCCGCCTTTACCAGGTATTCGAAAATCGCCAATTAAATATGTTGTTTATATCACCAAAGAAAACAGATCGTATGACGAAATTTTCGGACAATTGAAGAATGCTGAAGGAGACAGTACTTTGGCTCGTTTTGGCATTCACAATGAGTACACTTTGCCCGATTCGCTGAAAAGGAAATTTACGAATTTACGCATCAGTCCCAATCACATAAAAGCTGCAAAGCAGTTTTCTTTCTCAGACAATTATTACTGCGACAGCGATGCCTCAATTCATGGTCACCATTGGATGGTTGGTGTTATACCAAACGAGTGGGTTGAAGCAAATTCAAGCGTTTCAAAAACATCAAAAATATTCTCGAAAGCGCCTGGACGAAGGCATCCTGGAACTACCGGAAGTGTTGATCCGGAGGATTATGCTGAAATTGGAGGTTTGTGGGAAGCATTGGAACGTAGTAAAGTGTCGTTTTACAATTTTGGCGAAGCCAACGAAACTGCTCATGTTCGCGAAGAATGGTATGATACAAATACTGGTGCTGCTCATGGGGTGATGGTCCCCATGCAAAAGGCGCTGTTTAAGCGTACAAGTCACGATTATGCCGGGTTCAATATGAATATTCCTGACCAATACCGTATGGATCAGTTTGAACGTGAGTTTACTCGTATGTGGATCAAGGGACATAAAAAGATGCCATCGTTGATTAGTATGCAGGTTCCGAATGATCATGGTGCCGGTGTACGTCCTCAAGATGGTTATCCTTATCCTAGCTCGTTTATGGTTGACAACGATTTGGCCGTTGGCCGAATTCTGCATTTCCTGTCACGAACTAAATACTGGAAAAACATGTTAGTCATTATTACAGAAGACGATCCTCAGGGTGGGGTTGACCACATCGACGGCCATCGTTCTGTTTTGATGATGGCAGGTCCATACGTAAAACACGGATATGTTTCTCATACTCATGCTAATTTTGGTTCGATACTGAAAACTATTTACAACATTCTGAATGTTCCGTATGTGAATCAGTTTGATGTTACGGCCTCACTACTTCAGGATTTTTTTACACCTGTACCTGATTACACTCCTTACACATTGGAATTGCATGATTCGAGAATATTTAATGCCGAAAAAGCAATGAAAAAATATAATAAAACCATTGACTGGCGAAAAATAGAACAAGGTCCTGAACTGGATAATGAAGAGGTGGAAAGAAAGGTTCTCTATCGAAATTTATATGATAATGAAGAAGTTCAGAGAAAAACATTATATAAAAATAAATGATCAACAATATAAAACCACCATTTATGAGGACTTATTTAATTTTACCTATACTATTTCTTTTTTTATTTTTTTTGGCCTTTTTTTTAAATTTCAGGTATTCGCTAAGAGATAGGCATCCAGGTTACATTGCCGATATGAAAATCGTTGGAGGACAAACTGGTCAATTGTCAGTTGGTTTTGCAGCCTTTAGAATTACTCCAGATATTCCGGATAAGTGGATCGACGCCAATCATGATGCGATTTTCAATGATGGCGATGAATTTATTGACGCAAATAAGGACTATAAATACAATCCAGTTTGGTTGGCGGGTTTTAGTAAAGATAAGCCTGCTAATGGTATTCATGATGATTTATGGGCACGGGCAATGGTTATTGATGATGGAAAGACCCGTATAGCCATTGTTGTATTAGATGCTATTGGCCTTATGGCTGATAACATTATTGATATTCGGCAAATGATACCCGCCGAAAGCAAAATAACTTATGCGATTGTTGCATCGACACATGATCATGAAGCTCCTGATTTAATGGGTCTTTGGGGAAAATCATCTATTACGAATAGTGTCGATCAGGAATATTTGAAACATGTAAAACTTCAGGCTTTAAAAGCAGTTATTACAGCTGCGCGAAAACTAAAGCCTGCCCGTCTTGAAATATCAGAGGATTTAACTAGTGCAATTCCTTTGGTAAAAGATACACGTATGCCTGAAGTTTTTGATTCGGGTTTGAGAATGATTAAAGCTATAGACAAAGAAAACGGACAGACGTTGGGTTCATTAATCGCATGGGCTGATCATGCAGAAACATTATGGAGTAGTAACCTGTTGATTACATCAGATTTTTGCCATTATTTACGTAACGGAGTAGAGAAGGGCGTTTTTAAAGGAGACAGTGTAGTTAAACCAGGTATAGGTGGTATATCGGTTTATATAAATGGTGCCGTTGGTGGGTTGATGACTACACATCCAAGTTTAGCTGTTAAAGATCCGGTTAGCGGTATTGAATATAAAGAACCTAGTTTTGAAAAAGCCGAAGCACAGGGCAAGGCATTGTCGTTGGCTGTCCTTAATGCTATGGATAAACCTTCTGAGATAATTGATTCTGCATCAATTTCGTTGGTTGTTAAAACAATTATTTTTCCTATTAACAATAATCTTTTTAAGCTTGCTGTATTGTTTGGAATTATTGATCGCAGTACCGTTGGATGGATGAAGATGCGATCTGAAATTTCAGCATGCAAAATAGGTCCGCTTTCATTTGTTACTGTTCCCGGAGAGCCTTATCCTGAATTGATTAATGGCGGTATTGAAGCTCCTGCCGGAAATGATTTTAAAATTCAGCCCTTGGAATTGCCGGTAGTTCGCGATATGATGCCTGGAAAATACAAATTTGTGTTTGGTTTGGCTAACGATGAGATTGGATATATCATTCCAAAAAGTCAGTGGGATGCCAGATCTCCTTATACTTACGGAAGGAAAGACTCTCCTTATGGCGAAGAAAACTCTTTAGGTCCTGAAACAGCACCAATTCTTCATAGAAATCTACAGGATATACTTGAAGAATTAAATGGTAAATGATTTTAATTATGAAAATTGCTAAATCGATTTTAAAAGGATTTCTTGCACTTTTTTTGATTGCAGCATTATTCCTTTGCATTCCAAGAGTTTGGTCCGCGCTAAATCCAAACCGTCCGCCATTGGGCTATTATTTCGAAACACCTACTAATCTTGCGCTGATTGTTGGATTAGAAAAGTTGATAGATAAAGAACCGGCTATTCCGGCTTCGGTTCAGGAAATAAAAGATATTGAATATAAAAATGTCCATGGGAAATCGCTCCAGATCGACATGTATATTCCCCGAAATATTGTGAAACCAGCTCCATTGTTGGTCTTTATTCATGGAGGTTCATGGGCTCATGGAAAGCGGTCAGATTATCTGACTTACCTGGTTCCGTTTGCGCAACAGGGTTACATAACCGCAACAGTTTCGTACCGGCTGGTGAATGATAGTACGAACACTTATCCTGCTTGTGCTGAAGATATTCGGGATGCTGTTCAATGGTTTTTCCAGAACGGCGAAAAGTATGGCTACAATCCTGATAATATTGCTTTGATTGGAGGTTCCGCAGGCGGTCATTTGGCTCTTCTGGGCGCTTACGGCTGGCATCCGTTTACTGAGAAACAAGATTCAGTGCCTGTGCCGCAACATAAAATTAGGGCTGTCGTCGATATTTATGGTCCCTATGATCTGACTACGCCATATTGTCAGAATAATTATCTTATAACCAGGTTTATAGGCTATTCGTTCAAAGAAAGACCTGAATTGTACAGGGAAGCTTCGCCCATGACATTTCTGGATAAAAACGATCCGCCAACTTTGATTTTACATGGAACTGCTGATAATTTAGTTCCTATCAGTCAGTCGGATACTTTAAAAGTACAACTTGATAAGCTTGGAATTCCTAATGTTTATTGTCGCATTCCGGGTTGGCCACATGCCATGGATATTGGTCAGCGGCCTAACGATTATTTCAGAAAACAAATGGGACTTTTCTTTGAGAAATATTTGAAATAAGTCAAAATTGATGAGCCAACTTTATATCAATTTATACGAGCTCACCCCAATCCTCGCGAGGCTCGGATTTTCGGGGCTAGAGTTGAGTACTAAAAATGTAATTGAACCGTAAATAACTAAACCGTAAATCACATTTGATGCAAAACAAGAAATTTTATCCATGGTTGGTGGTCGGGTTGTTGTGGGTAGTTGCAACGCTTAACTATCTCGACAGGCAAATGCTTTCGACCATGAGACCCTCGATGCAGCAAGATATTGCTGAACTGGCCAAAGCCGAGAATTTTGGCCGTTTAATGGCTATTTTCCTTTGGATATATGCGTTTATGAGTCCTATTTCGGGCATAATTGCCGATAGATTAAACCGCAAGTGGCTGATTGTTGGCAGCTTGTTTGTTTGGTCGGGCGTAACGCTGGCAATGGGCTACGCAACATCTTTTAGCGAATTATATGTTTTACGCGCAGTGATGGGCGTTAGCGAGGCTTTTTATATGCCCGCAGGTTTAGCCCTGATTGCCGATTATCACCAGGGAAAAACACGCTCAATTGCTATAGGTATTCATCTTTCCGGAGTGTATTTAGGACAGGCTTTTGGTGGATTTGGGGCCACAATTGCAAGCATTTCGTCATGGCAATGGACTTTTCATTCGTTTGGATTTGTTGGCGTAGCTTATGCCATTGTGTTAATGCTTTTACTAAAGGAAAAGAAAGGGTATAGCATTGAGGCTACAAAAAGTGCTACAATCGAAATTGAATCAGGACAAAACCTTATAACTGGAAATTTTTTCGTTTCGACTTGGAGTGAACTAAAAAAAGTTTGGAAAGGATTAGTGATTCTATTTACCAACATTGCTTTCTGGGTAATTTTGTTCAACTTCTCAGCGCCAAGTTTTCCGGGTTGGGCTGTTAAAAACTGGTTGCCAACTTTGTTTTCCGATGCTTTGCATTTAGATATGTCCAAAGCCGGGCCGATAGCTACAATTACCACGGCAATGTCGTCGCTGGTAGGCGTTTTGCTGGGTGGTTATTTGTCCGACCGCTGGGTGCTTAAAACACTGAAAGGCCGCATTTATACCGGAATTGTGGGTATGGCGCTAACCATTCCGGCCTTGTTCCTGCTTGGATACGGCGGAAGTTTCGAAATGATTTTGCTTGGAGGTGTGTTCTTTGGTTTAGGCTTTGGAATGTTCGATGTGAACAACATGCCAATACTTTGTCAGTTTGTTTCGCCGCGTTACCGTGCAACGGGCTACGGAATAATGAATTTGGCCGGAATTTCTGCCGGAGCTGTTATTACGGCTTTCCTGGGAAAATCGGCTGACGCCGGAAATATGCGCCACGATTTTGCCATGCTTTCGGTTGCTGTTGTTGCGGCCATTGCCTTGAACTTAATGGTTTTGAAACCAAAGACAGTCAACAAGACTGAAGATTAGAAGCTTCGGATAATCACGTTTTACAGAACCCCCAACTACAAGTTTAAGCTTTTTGTTGGGGGTAATTTTTTATTTAAAAATGGGGTAGCTATGCGATAAATAACGTGAGTTTGATGTAAGAGTATATTGTTTATGACTGAAATACTGTAAATTAATAAGGTTAATAATGTTTACGCTTCGAATTTCTACTAAGGTTGAATTCAAAAATAAGGTTTCAAAACCTTACAATACCTTTTTAACCTTAGTAGTAGTAGTAGTCCCTCAGCAATAAAATGCAGCCCATAAACGAATAACTGGAGAATGCGTTAAATTTAAGCGTTGCCCCGTGCAGAACAAACCGTCAAATCTATGATGCTTGACATCAGTTAGTAGTCTGGTACTGTATGATTTTAAGAGCCCGAATTGGCAGTTGGATGCCGTATAAGAGAATTGAAAACTCCCAAAAACCAACAGGCACGGAGCGATTTTAAACGCTTAAATTTAAAACTATGAGTAAAAGTAAAACAAAAAAGGAGACGGTGAAGCGGATTTCACAACTAACAGTAATCAATTCTACGGCAGCCGGGATTGACGTATCAGACAAAGAAATGATGGTAGCCTATCCGCTTGGGTCAGGCCAGTTGGAAGTGCGTTGTTTTGGTTGTTTCACCTCTGATTTGCATTTTATTGCAAAGACTCTGCGAAAATTTTCGATTACATCGGTGGCAATGGAAAGTACCGGGGTGTATTGGATTCCATTGTTTCTTTTGTTGCAGGACTATGGTTTTGAAGTTTGCCTTGTGAATGCCAAGCATGTAAAAAATGTGACAGGCCGCAAGGATGACGAGAGCGATGCAGAATGGATACAAAAATTACATAGTTGCGGGTTGCTTACCGCAAGTTTCCAACCCGACAACCTGACGCGAACGCTCCGGAGCCTTGTACGTCACCGCAAGAACCTGGAACGCACCTGTTCTTCGTACATCAACCGCATTCAAAAGGCCATGGAATTAATGAATATCAAATTACATACAATCATTAGCGATATTGACGGAAAGACAGGCTTGCTCATTATCGAGGCGATCCTTGCCGGGGAACGGAACCCGGAAGTTCTTGCCGATTTAAGAGACAGGCGCATAAAGGCAAGCCGGGAAGAGATCATCAAATCGCTGGAAGGCTACTATACCACCGAGCATTTGTTTGAACTCAGGCAGTGTTATCAATTATATTGTACCCATCGGCAAATGATCGATGAATGCGACAGGGAAATTGAGCAACAGTTAATCGGGCAAGTTGCCTCAAAAAATGAAGGAGTGATTACCAACATCCCGGAAGTGAAAAGGAAAGCGTTAGGGAAACATAAATTGCCCTTTAACGCAACTGCCTATCTGAAAGAAATCTTTGGTGTGGATGTTACTGAAGTGTTTGGAATAAGCGAACTAAGCGCACTGGCAATCTTATCCGAGGTTGGCACCGAGATGTCGAAATGGAAATCCGGGAATCATTTTACTTCCTGGTTGGGTTTGGCTCCCAATACAAAAATATCCGGGGGAAAAGTGATCAGCAGCCGGATCATGAAGAAGAAGCACCATGCAGGACAGGCTTTCCGAATGGCAGCCAATGGTTTAAAAAATAGCAAAAGCCCGTTAGGCGATTATTACCGCAGGATTAAAGGAAAAGCTGGTGCGGGAAAAGCTGTTGTAGCAACGGCACGAAAGCTTGCCATCATTTTCTATATAATGGTAGTCAATCAACAAGCCTTCGATCCCAGTGCTTTGATAGAATACCAAGAAAAAAGCAAACAAAAGAAGATCAGTCAATTAAAAAGAAAATTAGAACTCTTGGAAGCAGCCTAAAAAGTAGTTACATAAGAGGTTAATAATGTTTACGCTTCGAATTTCTACTAAGGTTGAATTCAAAAATAAGGTTTCAAAACCTTACAATACCTTTTTAACCTTAGTAGTAGTAGTAGTCCCTCAGCAATAAAATGCAGCCCATAAACGAATAACTGGAGAATGCGTTAAATTTAAGCGTTGCCCCGTGCAGAACAAACCGTCAAATCTATGATGCTTGACATCAGTTAGTAGTCTGGTACTGTATGATTTTAAGAGCCCGAATTGGCAGTTGGATGCCGTATAAGAGAATTGAAAACTCCCAAAAACCAACAGGCACGGAGCGATTTTAAACGCTTAAATTTAAAACTATGAGTAAAAGTAAAACAAAAAAGGAGACGGTGAAGCGGATTTCACAACTAACAGTAATCAATTCTACGGCAGCCGGGATTGACGTATCAGACAAAGAAATGATGGTAGCCTATCCGCTTGGGTCAGGCCAGTTGGAAGTGCGTTGTTTTGGTTGTTTCACCTCTGATTTGCATTTTATTGCAAAGACTCTGCGAAAATTTTCGATTACATCGGTGGCAATGGAAAGTACCGGGGTGTATTGGATTCCATTGTTTCTTTTGTTGCAGGACTATGGTTTTGAAGTTTGCCTTGTGAATGCCAAGCATGTAAAAAATGTGACAGGCCGCAAGGATGACGAGAGCGATGCAGAATGGATACAAAAATTACATAGTTGCGGGTTGCTTACCGCAAGTTTCCAACCCGACAACCTGACGCGAACGCTCCGGAGCCTTGTACGTCACCGCAAGAACCTGGAACGCACCTGTTCTTCGTACATCAACCGCATTCAAAAGGCCATGGAATTAATGAATATCAAATTACATACAATCATTAGCGATATTGACGGAAAGACAGGCTTGCTCATTATCGAGGCGATCCTTGCCGGGGAACGGAACCCGGAAGTTCTTGCCGATTTAAGAGACAGGCGCATAAAGGCAAGCCGGGAAGAGATCATCAAATCGCTGGAAGGCTACTATACCACCGAGCATTTGTTTGAACTCAGGCAGTGTTATCAATTATATTGTACCCATCGGCAAATGATCGATGAATGCGACAGGGAAATTGAGCAACAGTTAATCGGGCAAGTTGCCTCAAAAAATGAAGGAGTGATTACCAACATCCCGGAAGTGAAAAGGAAAGCGTTAGGGAAACATAAATTGCCCTTTAACGCAACTGCCTATCTGAAAGAAATCTTTGGTGTGGATGTTACTGAAGTGTTTGGAATAAGCGAACTAAGCGCACTGGCAATCTTATCCGAGGTTGGCACCGAGATGTCGAAATGGAAATCCGGGAATCATTTTACTTCCTGGTTGGGTTTGGCTCCCAATACAAAAATATCCGGGGGAAAAGTGATCAGCAGCCGGATCATGAAGAAGAAGCACCATGCAGGACAGGCTTTCCGAATGGCAGCCAATGGTTTAAAAAATAGCAAAAGCCCGTTAGGCGATTATTACCGCAGGATTAAAGGAAAAGCTGGTGCGGGAAAAGCTGTTGTAGCAACGGCACGAAAGCTTGCCATCATTTTCTATATAATGGTAGTCAATCAACAAGCCTTCGATCCCAGTGCTTTGATAGAATACCAAGAAAAAAGCAAACAAAAGAAGATCAGTCAATTAAAAAGAAAATTAGAACTCTTGGAAGCAGCCTAAAAAGTAGTTACATAAGAGAAAATACATATCCCCATAACGCAAAACCTTATTATCTTATTTGCAGAATATTACAATTAAATTTAGCTCGAACTCACGTTCAATAGAGAAGTTAATTGCAAAAAATGCGGCAATAAAAAGGGCCAGCCTCTTAACGAAACTGACCCATTGGTTTAAAAATCGGTAGGTTCGGACACGACTATTTATCGGGTTGCGGACTTTCAGCCGAGAACTTGATGGCTGCATCTTCATAAATTACGCCGGTCATTTCGCCCAATGATGTGCGGCTAACGTAGTTGTAGCGCTCAAATCCACCAAAATCTTCACGGGTAAGCATATAGCCAAAAGCATCGTTAGTCAGACCAAAAAGCATGGGCTGCGAGGTGTTCATTTTTCGCTTCACATAAAAGCCAATGTTTGGAAGTGCTTCGCCCGGAATGGTGATGATTTGTGCTTTGCCAATATTAAGCAGATTCAAACGGCTCGAAATGCTCGAAAAATCGCCCTTTTTAAGCGATTCGGGCACTAACGGAGAATACATGAATACTTGCCTCATTACCTTATTGTCAACCGGAAATGTGATCGTTTTTGATGCACAATAAAGGACAGGGTTTTCCTGCACCGGAACTTTTTCAATGATGCGAAGCGCTTCGTCGGCCATCAGGTTCCCAATGCGGATACATTCGTTCCAGTCGTTATTCTCTTTACCGTCATTAACTTTCGGATCGATTCTGGTATCTGCGGTTACCATTCCGCCTTGAGCGCTATTCATGAATAGGGCTACTCCGCCAACTTTCGATTCAATGCGGTCGTAAAGTGGTCCGCACAAATCGGGGCTGATCAGTTTGCGGCTTGTTCCCAGAATTTCGGGATGAGTGGCATAATTTACCAATGTTGCGATAGGTTTTCCGGCGTTTTTACCTGTTGTTGCAATGGCCTGGATTACGCCCATGCGCCTGTCGTACAAAGCCGGAGCATAATAATTATAGGCCATTCTTTCGGCAGCTCTTTCAACAGATGTTTTCAGTGAAGCTGGTTCGAGTTTTGAAACTGCCTCATTCACCGCGTCTGCAATTTGTTTGACACACCAATCAAGGTATTTCAGGTCAGCGCCTGTGTTTCCTTTTTCGTCGGCAAAGCCATAAGCATCGGGGCAACTGTGTGCATGAGTTGCGCCAATCAGAATGTATTCAGGAGCAATTCCCTTGATTAATTTACGTGAGCGATCGCCTAAATAAGCTGGCCAGCCAATGTTATCGACGCTCACAATGGCTATTCGAGTAGAGCCTTTTTCGAGCACCAGCGCCCGTGTTGTTAGTTTTCCCTGGAAACCGTTGGGCATTTCAGGCGTACCCATTCCTCCTGAAATCGGGATTAAATGATCGGGTGTAATGTCCCTCAATGCTGCACCAGCTTTGAGTATTTGTGCATTCGTACTCAGTGCGAAAACCAAAAACATAGATATTAAAGTCAACAATTGTATTTTCATGAGATGATGTAATTCACAATTTGATTATTTGCAATTTTTTATTCTCTAAAATGAACCTAATTTACTGTATGGCTAGGTTAGAAATCCTTCTGATAACATCCATCGTATATTCCCCCATATTTGGCCCAAACCAACCCATTGTTTGCGGTTCGTACTCATTCATGAAGAAATACCTGCCAGGAATGATATATCCCAGGTAGCTTCCATTAAAACTCGAAACATTCGACAAAAATCCTTTGGACAGCAGGTTGTTTTTGATTTGAACAGCATATTCGCCGCTAAAGTCGGCAGGGGTGCTAATCCAAACCATGGACCCAATACGAACGGCCTGAATATATGGATTTTGCGGTGTTGCCATCAGTTTATCACTTACAAAAGGGTTCAACCCTCTATTTTTACTGATACGGATGTGGAACTCAGGAATCGGAAGTCTTACCGAAACAGGCAATAATTTTACTGTTTCTGTTAAAGATGTTTTGGACAGATACCTGTTGAGGCTGTCAGCCAGTGCCTCGCCAATTATTCTGGGCTTTTCAAATCCATTGCCATCAACTGCCGAACTTTGGCTGCCAACAGAACCCGCAATAAAAACAGCAAGGTTTACAGAACTTTTTTCCATTTTTCGTTGCCAGTATCCCGGGTAGTCGGCGCTGATTTCCATGTTACCTGCCCCCATGGTTGTTGCATGTGCTGAGAATGAACCGACGACTGCCTTTTTTCCATTTTTTTGTTGGATATAGAGATACCCAAAGTCATCGTTTTTAATACCAGCATCTCCAATTAATCGGTTCCTGGTCCAGCAACCGGCCTTAAATGTGCCATAGCCAATTTTAGCTGGCCTCAGGTTTTCAAATGCATCAACAACGGCTTTAGTTATTTGTGCAGCCAGCCATTTTTGTATGTTATGGTTTTCTTTTCCCGAGAATTGTTCGGCCAAAAAGCCCGGGCCCCAAGCGCCAATACTCGAATGGGTATGAGATGCCGAAAAGTAAGCCTGTTCACGGTCAATGCCATTTTTTTTCAGGAGAATGGCAACCGTGTCGATGATGTTAGGTGGCATAATTAGTAAGTCGGCTCCAACAAAAACAATTTTCTTTGCTCCAACTTTCAGAGCGACAGCTTTCACAAAAATACTGTCGTGAATAGCGGTTGCACCTTTGCCTTTTCGTGCTCCAAAACCAGCCAAAGGTACCGTTTTGAATTTTCCTGTTTTTAAATCATCAACCGAATTGGTTAATTCTGGAGTTATACTCACCTTCGAAAATCCTGCCATTAAAGAATCCTGAGAAGGGGAAACTGTTGTTTTCAATTGATCAAGAAGTTCATTGCTTTTTTTGTAATAACTGGTTTCGTAAAATGGTGTCAGATCAACCGGATCAGTTAAAATGAGAAACAATGATATGATTACAATAGCAATTATCCCTATGATTATTAATGCTTTCTTCATTCTGTTGATGATTTGCTATTGAAATGAAAATTTTACGTTTTCATTTGCTTTTGGTGCAGTTTTAAAAACGGAGGCTTCGGTCAGGTAAATGTTTGAGCCAGTTGACCCGTTTTTATTTTTTCCAGTCACCACTAATTTAATGTTATGTTTTCCTTGTGGCAGCCTGGTAATAATGAAAATGCTTGTATTACCAGGATGTTGCCCTGCATGGTCGAAATAACAATCAATTGTCCGGTTTAGAGTTCCATCCACATAAACTTCAGCTATTCCGCAGTTATTGTTCCAGTTTCCAAGAATTGAGACACCTGTTCCGTCGAACGTAAATGTAGCTTCGTCGCCGGCATTGGAACTAAAGCGGGCCTGATCAATTTTATTATCCTTTTTCAGGATTTGCCAGTTGCCTTTGAATGTCCAGTTTTTATTGCTGAATACACTTTCGCGGTAAGCAAAAATAACTTTTGGAAATGAATCTTCAAGTTTTCCGGGCTTAGCTGCCTGAAGATTAATTCTTAAACTTTTATCGGTTAACTCTCCTCCATTTTTTATTGCAATCTGTTTTGCATAATTCATTGTTTTTTCAACAGCCAGATTGAACGAATAGGTCGTGTTGTCGAAAATAGAATCGCCGATAACTTTTACAGCGTTCTGGTAATCAAGAGGTAAATGACTGAAGCCTTTTACTACTCCTAAAACGCCCATGGCGCTCGACGGATTGCAATCGGAGTCTTGTCCGCACCGGGTTGATATTTCCATGGTTTTCAGGGGGTCGCCATTGCCATAAAGTAATCCCATAACAATGTAGGCTCCATTAAATTTTGCATCAATGTTGTACGATGACCCGGCTCCACACATGTCGGTATCAGCCCATTTTGTTTCAAGTTCATTCCAGGCTTTGCGCCAATCGTTGGGATAATGTTTATGTAAAAGAATAACATCGTTTATTATTTTGGCATAATCGCTTTCGGCGGGAATTGACTGCAATGCTTTTACTACGATTGTTTGCAAATCGTTTTCGAAAAAAGCATGAGTATAAAGCGCTGAAACGAAAACACCGCCATAAACTCCATCGCCGTAATTCATAATATGTCCAATTTTATCAGCAATTTCAAGTGCAGTTTGCGACATTGCCGGACAAATTAATCCGATGTAGTCGGCCTCAATCTGGAAATCAATATCGTCGGCGTGTGCATTGTAAATTGGGCTACCCGATTGAGGTGGAAAAATACTGTCGAAGTAATTTTTTCGGGCCTGAACATTGGCATGCCATAGCTTATATTTTGATTTGGCAAATAACTCCTGGAATTTCTTGGCAGGAGCGTCAATACCAAATTGATCCATGGCCATCATAAATGTAAGTTGTACATAAATATCGTCCTCTGTGATAGAGAATTTCGTATCCGAAGGTTTCCATTTAATCGAATCATCAAGCGGCGTTCCGTGTGCAACAAATTCGGTTGGCCCGCCATAACTTACGCCCAGCATTTTGCCTGCCCATCCTCCTGCAATTTTATCCTGAAGTACGGTTAGAGCTATTTCTTTAGTTCCCGATGTGCTTTTTGTTTGACATGAAGTAAAAACTACCAGTACGAACAACAATGAAACGAGCATGTTTTTGCAAAAACACAAACAGGCACGAAAATAATGACATGCGAGTTCCATCCGGCAGCTTAAAGACGAATTGTTTTCGGATGAAATAAGTAATGCTTTGATTTTCATGTTAGGTTTATTTAGTTAACATATTTATGAAGAAATTCTTCTAACTTAAGCTGGCAAAAAACGTTTACCCGTTGCACTACATCCATGGTATGGGGCCAAAGTGGTAATTTGTAGTAAACAACAGGTACACCCAGGCTATCGAGTTTGGTTTTCAATAAATCAGACTGGCTGTATGGAACAATCTGATCGGATGTTCCCTGCAATATCATGGTTGGCGGATCATTTTTGTCCAGATAAAATATAGGAGAGGCATGTTTAAAAACTGTTGGATTTTCGGAATAAGTATGGCCGAGAAAATTAGTCACTACCGATTGGCTTCTGGCATATTCGGTGGTTAGATCAGTTGGACCATAAATATCAACTACTGCCTTTATCTTATGTTTGCTTTCTGATGAACTAATGCTGGGCCCATTTTTAGTCCAACCATAAGCGGTTAAGAGGGCCAGGTGAGCGCCGGCTGAACCACCAATTAATACCACACGGTCGGGGTCGTATCCGTAGTTTTCACTGTGGGCAAACAACCATTGAACAGCATCAGCAATGTCTTCAACACAAGCTGGATAAACACTGTCGGGAAGTAACCTATAGGAAACAGTGGCAGTAATATATCCTTTCTGAGCAAATGGGTTCAGGTAGGATTTATAGTCTTCGCGTTGACCTGATTTCCATCCCCCACCATGAATGAAAACCAGTAATGGCGCTGGTTGGGTTAGGTTTTTTGCTTTGTAAATATCTAGTTGAAGCGACTTCCCATTGATATTTTTGTATTCAATGTTTTTAAATTCTGCAATATTCGGTGGTGTTTCCGGATATTTGTTAATCAAATGTTCTAAACCGGTAATAATTGCCAGAATATCGAGCGTTTGGTAATGGTAACCAACTGGTGGCTTTTCAGGAAAGACAACGGACCATAAGCGGGGTAAAAGCATTATAAATATAAACGAGAGAACAATTGAAAGTAGGTACTTCAGAATACGCCTAACAATTTTACTTTTCATTCGTGTAAATTTTTATTGATTATTCTACATTTTGTATTAACATCATCTTTTTGAATACTTTACCAACCTCATGGAATTGGGCTTGCGAATTGAAGCGAAGCCAAAATCCATGAAATGAAATCCGCCAAGCGAATAGCCATTTATACATTTTCGGATTGTCTCGCCTTAGGCGGGATGGCTATTTCATGTTTTCATGTTTTGCAGAAGTGCATTTGTATGTTTTGATATTTATTTTCACTGTTGTCCGGTTAAAATTTTCTTAGTTATCCGTAACCTAATAATTTAAAGGCATTCCAGAAGATAACGCCACTACGTGGCTTACATTTTTATCATGCTATTTTCTACAAAGATTAAACAGCTACGCTGTCAACTCCTCAGCAACGTAGTTGCTAAATCTTTGTAGCACAGTGGTATTGGTTTAAAGTATTGAGCAACGTAGTTGCGACATCTTGTAATACTCCAGTTTTACCGGACAACAGTGATTTATTTTAGCTGTCTGAAAACCAGTTTGACTTAGCTTTCAGACAGCTTTATTTTACGTACGCGGAGCTTTCTTATTTATTACCTACAAGCAGCGTTTTATCAGTAGTAACAAACATTCGTGTGCTTTGTGTGTAATCGTCGCCAAAAGGTGCTTTGTATTTTAGATCAACGTAAAATGCTTTAAAGCCAGTGGCTGGCTTTTTAACTTCGACTATTATTTCACCTTGTTTGGCAGCATTCAAACTTTTGTCCACCCATTTTTCATCCCTAAAGTCCTGATCTTTTGAATCGGCGCTCCAAATAATGGCATCAAGCAATAATTCAGGAGTTGACTTTATTTTAAGTATAATTTTTTCGCCTTCATCGGCGATAGTGTATTTGCAAATCGGATATTTTCCGTTGGTGATTGTTGTTCCCAGGAAAGCGCTTAATGTGGCAAAGGCTTTTTTCTTATCGCCTAAATTGTGGGCGGCATTGGGCGTATAACATATATGGTTATCACCAGGAATGCTATCGATGTAATTTTTAACCGCATCGGCAGGCCAGTAAGGATCGTTTGTTCCCATGAAAATCATTTTTGGCATAGTTAGCGTTTTACGGTACGAATATGGATCGATCATTCTAACCAGATCACTTCCTCCCGGCGTGCCAAATTGTTGGGCAATTCCTAGTTTTACATAGTCTTCTATTTCAATACTATAATCACCCCATACTTTCTTTTGGTAGTCAACATTTACGGGCATGTTCAGCACATCAATAACCATAGGACAAATTGCTTTAACCCGTTGATCATTTGCTCCGGTAAGCCAGGTTGTCCATCCTCGTTTTGAGGCTCCAGATACAACAAAGTGTTCTATTTTTTTCTTAAGTTCTCTTTTGCCAAACTGTTGAACTGCATCCATAGCCCGAATAGCGCTTTTGGTCATCGGAAATAACAAAGGCCACGTAAAATCATGGTCGTTCAGGTAGTTATGCAAGGTATAAGAAATGAGCGCATCTTCAGTTCTGTCACCATACAAAGGTTGATTGGGCACTTGCCACAAAATAGCTACAATAGTTTGATCGGTTTTAGCAATTTTACTTAATGAAACCACCAAATCATCTGTCCATTTATGAATGCTTGGTTTTCCTTCAGACACGTGACCTCCAGTAATAAACAATAAAGCATCTTTGTACTTCACCTGTTCAGGCACCATAACAATTATTTCGTGAATCCAAGGAATGTCGCGCCATAGTTGTGAGTTGAGTAAAATGCGGTAATATTTAACACCATCTCCCTGAAATGATTCTTTAGTTTCCCATTTAAAAGATTGATCGGTATTGTGAAGGTAAGCCTGCATTGCTGTTTTAGCTGTTACAGGTTCAACTGTTTTTGAAAAAGTGACGCTTGCAGAATAGAATAAAAGCAGTGTAAATAAGAGTAAATGTTTCATTTTAAATTATTTATAATCGTAAATTACGTCAAATAAGCAGGAATTTGAATCGCCTGCTTATTTGATATACAATGAAGTTTTTATTATTTGTTTATTGCAGTAACCATATTTTAGAATAGGCATCATCGCCTTTATCTAACCTGGAAATAGCGGTTTGATAATTCGTTGAATTGTTATTTTTCTCAGTTTCCGGGTAAATGAAACGCAATGGGAAATCCTTCGGATTGTTTTTAAAATCGCCGTTTGATTCGAAGGCGGGAAGTTTGGTTCTTCTGTGATCGATGTAAGCTTCAACTCCCATGAAGAAATGTCCTAACCATTTTTGCAATGCAATTTTTGCCAATTTCTGGGTTGAAGTTCCCGAAGCTGGGAATTTAGCTGAACCATTGGTGAAATAGTCAGACGGAGTTGTAACGCCCCATCTTGCCTGGGCCAGAGTAACGCCAGTTTTATAGTAAGTTTCAGCATTTCCCGATATATAACCTTTAACTACAGCTTCTGCTAACAGAAATTGCACCTCATCGGCCTGAATAATACATGCATTAAGCAACGCATGTGACTTTTCATTCAATAATTTCGAGAATTTCGATACCTTATAATTGAAGATGGTTGTTGGAAAATCATAACTTCCGTTAGCGGCCAAAACATTTTCATAACTTCCGGCAGGATAGCCGGCATAAAGCGTGTTTTTATCGGCAATGAAACCTGCCGCAGCTTTAATGGCTGGCTTACTTAAATCGATATATTCGTAGGTAGCGCTATAAGTGAAATTGTTAGGATCGGTTATGTTTACAACTTTCCCGTTATCACTTTGCGTGTCTGTCCATGGTTTTTCAACCGGAGCGACCCATACATATAACCGTCCATCATTCAAAGCTTTTAAGCTATCAACCAATGTTTTACATGGTCTGAAAATCTGGAAGTTTTCGTTGTATCCATCGGTTGACATCGGCCATCTGTAAGCATCAGTGGCTGTATAGGCAATCGAGGCATTTTCAGCATTACTTGTAATTAACGGAAGTGCAGCTATTGCGGCGATTGAATCAGCCGGACTGGCAAGTTTTTTACTTTCTCTCATAAGCAACCTTAAACGCAGAGAGTTGGCCAGCTTAATCCATTTTGTTTTATCGCCGGCGTACATGATGTCATAAGTTTTATCAAGAGCATCGGTACCTTTTGCTAATAATTTAGAGGCTTTTCGTAAATCGTTGATCAATGCAGGATATATGTCCTTCTGTTCATCAAATTTTGGGAAAAGTATACCTCCCTGGCCTCGCAGACCTTCAGTGTAATAAATATCGCCATAAAGGTCAGTTGCAACAGACCATAACAATGATTTGAAAATAAGGAATGTGCCTTCATAACTATCCAAACCTTTGGCATGTGTTTGGTCGATAGCTGCCTGAACCAGTTTAAGGGTTGAAGTAATACTGTATAAGTCTGTTTTTGGTTTCAACCAACTTTTGTATACATTGTCGTCCGAACTTCTGTTCCCCTGCATGTATTGAACACCACATGCAAACGTTTTGTTGCTGGTACCGCCTTCTGCCTGGTACAAAAATGCAGCCTGCTGAATTACTGAAGAGAGCAGTAAATTTGGTGTAGAGGTTTCCTGTGCATCCCGCTTCCTCAGAATTTCATCTTCCCGTAATAATGATTTTTCGCAGGAAGTAATAATGAAAAGCGCTAATATCAATATTAGTGTAATACTTTTTTTCATGATTGAAATAGTTTTAAGCGTTAAAAATCAAACGATACTTTGAAACCATAAGAAGCGATATTAGGCCATGCTTTACCTACAATACCTTGGTTCGATCCGATTCCTTCAAAAGCTGATTCCGGATCGCATTGTGCTGGATCTTTTACCCATTGCCATAAGTTTCTTCCTACAAAACCAACAACAACATTATCAATCTTATACTTCCGGGTAAATTTACTTGGAATCGTATAATCAAATGTTATTTCTTTTAACTTGAAATTCGTAGCATCGTGTGCTAAAGTTTGTGGAAAGCTCCAGTATTGAGTTCCAAGAATTATGCCGGGAACTCCATAGAAGGTTTGATTTGGATCTGCGCCATTTACAATGTAATCGTTGTCATTATTTGGATCGCCGCCAGGCTTTAGCCAAACACCTTTGAAATAACAAGCATCATCGATTGATATAGGTGTACCATACATAGCATAAGTGGACACCATATTTCTTTGAGCCGCATAAGGCATATTGGCTGGATTTGGCCAAGGCAAACCACCTACAGTCCCGTCGCGTCCACCAACTGTATAATCGTTTGGTCCGTTTACTTTATCGCCAATGGTTAGTAATGAGTGACCGTCGGTTACAGCACGGCGTTCGATGTTAGAGATGTAGATACCACCTTTACGCAGGCTTCCAACAACGCCAAGGCGGAAGTTTTTCCATTTAACTGAAGTATTCATACCTAATATAAAATCAGGGTTGTAGTTTCCAATGGACTGACGGTCTTTTTCCTGGTTCGAATATTTCCATTCGCCATTGTCATCCAGTATTAACATGCCTGCATATTTACTTGTCGATGGCATTCTCTGGAATACCTGGTGTGCCCACATTGTACCAATTTTTTCTCCTTTGGCAAGACGGATGTCAATATTTGGTCCATTGCCATAGAAAGTCTGACCAGTTGGGACATAAGATTCTGAAAGCTCTGTAATAGTTGAAACTACGTGGCTAAAATTGAAACCTAAATCCCATGTCCAATCTTTACTTCGAATAGGAACAAAATTTAGGGAAAACTCATATCCATTGGCTTCAACAGTACCAACGTTGGTTAACATGCCTGAGTATCCAACACCAGGAGAAGTAGGAATATAATTTATCTGATCTTTGTGGATTTTTTTATACCAGGTAAATTCTCCAGAAATTCGGCTTTTTAGTAATGCAAAATCAAAACCGCCCTCATATGACGTTGTAATCTCATGCTTAATGTTCTTATCCACTAAATTTCCACCAATATTCACAATTTTTACATCATTATAATCAATTGGTGCAAAACTAAAAGTATTGGTTGTTCTTGGTTTTCCAATACCATGCCCAACCTGAGCAATGCCGGCCCTAAGTTTAATTAAACTAATATACTCAGGGAGTTGGAAAGAAATTGAAGGCAACCAGCTTAATGAAACCGATGGATAGAAATGGTGGTCTTTCTCTTCTTCGAGTAAACCAGTTTTGTCGTACCTACCAGACATATCAAGATATAATTGATTCTTAAATCCAATCTGTCCTGTTCCGTAAAAGCTCTGGGACCTGATAATTCCCCACCCGCTACTCGTACTCAATGTTCCGCTTACGGCATTTGTAAGTGAATAGTCATTCACTCGTAATAGTTTAGATGCATAACCATAATAATTGTACGAATTGCTATATGAATAATTGTACCCTGCTGTGGCATTGGTTGAGAATTTACCAAATTCCTTATTCCAAATTAACATAAGATCACTTTGAGAACTAAGTCCGTTAGATTGTGAAACTGAGTATTTGCCCTCCCTGTTGTCTTTTCCAGCAAAGTCTTTTGCTTTTTTATACTCATAATTGTCATTATTAAAATCAATACCTGTGCGGACCATAAGTTTGAGAGGCTTAATAATTTCCCAGTCAATTTGTGCTTTACCCAAGAAATTATCTTTACGGTCGGTATTTATTTCAGAATAAACATACATATATGGGTTATCAATCATTGGAGTCCCATCTGGATTGTAGTGTGGGGCATTCTGGTATTGTCCTTCGTATCCATATTTCCATACATTACGCATTTCTTTCACCGGTTGGAAACGGGTAAGAAAGTCCATGGTCAATTCTTCAATTACATCGCTGTTCGATGAAGTTTTGTTGGGAGTATATTGTCCCATGTAATTGCTGCTTACCGAAATTTTCAATTTATCGGTAATGTTATATTCTGCATTTAAATTGGCATTTATCCTATCCGTCTGGTTATTGGGCATAACCCCCATATTGGTCATTTTGCCAATTGAAAAACGAAAAGCGCCATCTTTGTAATTACCTGATACACTAATGTTTAAATTTTTAGTCATACCAGTGCGCATAAATTCTTTCAAGCGGTTTTCTGTATTTGGTCTGAATAAGCTTGTTTCGATACGCTGTGTATCCATGTTGTAAGCATCGATTGTCGCGTCCTGAAAATCAGAAAATTTAGCGCCCCAGTCGTATCCCGAAACAAAGATTGAAGAAGCACGGATACCGTCGCCATATTCATGTTGTGTTTCATAAAAATTATAGCCTTTGTCCCAAAGAATGGAAGAGTTTACTGATACGCCAATGCCTTTTTTCTGGCCATGGCCCGATTTGGTAGTAATCATGATAACTCCGTTACCTGCAGCAGAACCGTAAAGTGCACCAGCGCTGGCCCCTTTTAATATCGAAACGCTTTGTATATCTTCAGGATTTAACTGAGAAAGAAGGTTGCCAAAGTCAGCTCCATTTTTGTTGTCAACGCTGGTTGTTCCAACAGGAATACCATCAATTACAAACATAGGCTGGCTTGAAGCAGTTGATGATGAAATATTTAAGCTGGTAGCGCCACGTATGGTTACAAATACCGATCCTGCGGGATCGGAACTTACCGATGTAAAATTAACACCACTTACGCGGCCATCAAGTGATTTTACTAAGTTAGCGTTACCACTTTTATTTAATTCAGCTCCTTTTACGTCAGAAACCGAATATGCAAGTGATTTCTTTTCGCGTGAAATACCAAGGGCGGTTACAACTACTTCGTCAACTCCAATTGCTGCCGATCTGAGTATTATATTATAACTTTTCTGGTTTTCAATTACTACTTCCTGCGTATTCATCCCAACAAACGAGAATACCAAGGTTGATTTGAGTGCCGCATTGATTGAAAAATTACCATCAAAGTCTGTAATAGTACCAGTAGATGTACCTTTAACAACAACACTGGCTCCGGGCAAGGGTTGTCCTGTTTCGTCTTTGACACTACCTTTTATAATGTTTTGTGCAAACAGGTTATGTGTTAATATAACAAAAATGCCAATCAACATTGATTTAAGCAATTTATTTTTTATCATAGTTTTTTTAGATGTATGATTATTTAAAATTAGTTTCGAAATACAATGAGAATGAGATTGAAACATTGTCATTAATTAGTACTTATAGCTTCCATAGTTACTACAAGAGCCAGCATCGGTTTGGCGCCATACTTCGGATGAGCGTAAAATAAAACAACATCCATACTGTTATCCGTTATGTTTTTAACAATACATTCGGTAGTGAAATCTCGTAAACCTATAAATCCGCCATTAGTAAAGCTAATGGTCATAACATCAGCATAAGTCACATTTCCAACCGGGGTCGTAAGTGTATAATTCTTATGCTCGTTGATTGTAAATGTGGCATTTGTCGATGGAGTTATTGGCGAATATGCCAATCCCAAATCAGCATACATTGAAATAGGAGTTATTGAGTTTCCCAGACTGTAAGCTAAGCTGGTAAGCACACCACCGCCATTCGAAGTCATTTTCATTGTTCCATCACTTTTGAAAACAAAAACATCTTTGTAAGCATTAGCTAATCCTACAGAAGCTAGAATTCCACCAATTCGGTATGCTGATGGTATTTGGGATGTGAAGTTTGCATCGGCCAATGCAACATCTAGGAATGCAGCTTTTTGATTAATTCTCCAAGTCCTTGATTTTGGCGAGACTGCTGTTCCGCCGGTTAAATATTGCAATTTAGTTTTTCCTGGAATAGTAATTTTTTGACTAACAGTAACTATACCTCCAGGACCTTTAATGGTTAAAGCTACTGTATAATCCACCGCTTTATCAATCTGCGTGTAAGTGTGGGCAGGGGCATGCAGAGTATTGATATAACTTCCGTCACCAAAATCCCATTCATATTTGGTATCGTTAGTTACTTCTGCCGTAAAGGTAACAGTGCCATCATTAATGGTGTAAGTAAATGAAGCAGTGGGAGGAGGGGTATCTTTTTTGCACGAGAAGAGCAAAAAAGACATGAGAGAAAGGACAATGAATCCCGATCGAATAAAGTCTTTTTTCATTTTCATACTTTTTAAGGTTAGAACTTATTATTGAATTTTAACATGTAAAATCAGTAGGGAACGTTATGAATTGCTGCAATACATATTTACAATGTTTGTGGTGCTTCCTAATTTGTTACTGATTTTACAAAAATTAAAAGTTAGGTTATTTGCGAAGCACTAAACATCGAGTGGGCAATTACTGATTACTATCTTCGACTTCTTTTTCATTGGCTAATTTATCGATTTAACTGAGAAGATGATGGTGTAATTTTGCTTACAAATTAACAAATATTAACCTTCTTTCGTTCGTTTAACGATTTAGCATTTTTTGTTTTGTTAAAATAATATTGAAAATGGCAACAATTTGATTACATCTTTTTGCCGTTTATTACTAAAATTATGCTGTGGTTTCTTTTTTTGTAACAGTTATGTATTTTCTTCTATGAAATATCAACAAAACTCATTGAAAAGCTTAACAAAAGGCTGTTATTGGGTTATTGGACTTTCGATTCTTTATGTATTTACTTTTTGTAAAACCAAGACCCCATTTGAAGTATATTCAAGCCTTCCTTTTTTTGTTGTTTTTTACTTTTTTTTCTTCTCGATAGGCGACCCTGGCGTTATTCAATTAACCAGAAAATGGTTGGTTGGCAAGGTTCAGAGAACTATTATTTTCCCTCTGTTCTTATTGCTTTTATATACTGTTTACTTAGTTATCAATGGTCAACATCCTTTTGACAACTTACTTGCATTATTTCCTTTTTTTCTGTTTTTTCCTGTTCTGGCTTTTTCAGCTTCCCGAAATTCGGACAAGATAAACTGGTTCGATTTCTTTGTTTTTACGCTCTTCCTGTTACCAACAACTTTGATTAATCTTCAGCCCAAGGGCGAATTACCATTTTATGGAGATAGTTTCGATTCCATTTATCGTATTTCAATTATGCTGGTTGCAGTTTTTGCTTTTGGTGTCGTGCGTAAAATCGACGATATTGGCTTTTACCCTGAAGTGTCTTTAAGAAAATTCTGGATTGCCGTTTGTGTTTGGCTGGCCTTTTATGCGTTTGTTTTGGCAATTGGTTTGTCGGTTGATTTTGTGCGTATTGTTGGTCATAAGGAAAACCTGGTTGAATTGGTACAAAAAGTATCGTTTGCCTTAATTACGGGATTTTTACATACCGCTGTTTTCGAAGAATTGTTTTTCCGTGGGCTTCTGCAGAATATGCTTACCAAACGAATAGGTCAGAGTCGCTCATTCAGGATATTTCTTATCGTTGCTTTTGTCTTGTTGTTTCCACTTGCCCTGCTGGTTGGATATACACTTAAGGGTGGAATGCAATGGTTTCCGGCTTTGGTTACACTTTTGATTTTTGCAGCGGCTTGGTTTATTGAAAACCGAAACATTGCCGGAATGGGAGTTTATACATCGTTGGCCATTACCAGTACATTGTTCGGATTGGTGCATTACCATGCCGGTTCAATTGTTTACATTGGCTTTGCCTGCATTGCAGGTTGGGGGTATGGCTACGTTTATATCAAAACGAAGAATGTGTTTTACAGTGCGCTTACTCACGCACTGGTTAATGCTTCGGCCCTGATTTTTGGATTAAGTTTGGTTAAGTAACTTGAAAAATCATTCGAAATGAAAGTTTCTCCCCGTTTACGAAAGGTTACTAAATATTCTGCAATTGTTATGCTCGTATTGGTTGGGCTGTATTATTTCGGGTTCGAATATCCGTTCCGTGGCCGGCCGTTCAGTGCACAGCGGCATGGCAATCCGCCATTAACTCCCCCCTGGGCGTTGGAATGTTGGCTGTGGGAAGACGATTCGAATACATCTGCCCGTGTTGATACTTTGCTCGAAGGTTACGCCAAATACGATATTCCGGTTCGGACAGTAGTATTGGATAGCCCGTGGAGTTTAAGTTATAATGATTTTGAAATTGATACAATCTTGTATCCACATCCTGAAAAATGGTTTAGAAAGATGCAGGATAACGGCTATAGGGTTGTATTGTGGATGACAACAATGGTTGATAGTAAAAATAAAGATACTCGTATTACCGATTCGCAGGACTGGTTTGACGCTGCCAAACAAAAAGGTTACCTGGCTGCTGATGGCGCACAAATTAAATGGTGGAAGGGCAAAGGCGGTTTCATCGACTATACCAATCCTGAAGCAATGAAATGGTGGCGTGGACTTCAGCAAAAAGTCTTTGATTTGGGAATTGATGGCTGGAAACTGGACGGGACCGGTACCTTGTTCTTTAAAATGCTGGGACCAATTCCGCTTTTTTACCAATCTACGGCCAAAGGAATGATGACAACGCGAACATACATGGATCATTATTACCGCGACGAATACCAGCATGGTTTGAGTCAAAACCCTGAATTTGTGACTTTGTCTCGTGCTATCGATAGATGGCCTCACCCCGAAGGGTTTGCGCCCATCGACGCTTCGCCGGTAAATTGGGTAGGCGATCAGAAACACACATGGGAATCGACTGGTAAAATTACAGACGAAGATCGCCAAAATACCGATATAGCTATGGATGGTATTGATGGTATTGAAATGGCCATCCAGAACATCTTGGCAAGCGCCAAGGTGGGTTACAACATTATTGGCTCCGACATAGCCGGTTTTTCAGGAAGCGTTATTCCTCCCAGATTGTACATTCGATGGGCCCAGTTTTCAGCTTTTTGTGGCTTGTTCCTGAATGGAGGCCATGGCGAACGTGCACTCTGGAAGCGAACTCCTGAAGAATTGAAAATCATTCGTAAATTTTCGTGGCTGCATACCGAATTAATTCCATACATGTACACCTATGTGGTAAATGCGCACAATGGCGGACGTGTATTGCAAAAACCTGTAAATGGAAAATATCATTACCTGTTTGGCGATGACTTTCTGGTCGCTCCAATATACAAAGACCAGCTCTCAAATAAAATCACTTTACCAGAAGGGAAATGGCGCTATTTTTTCAATGACAAGGAACGTATCAATGGGAATATAACTATTGAACGTGAATTTCCTCTGAACGAATTTCCGGTTTACATTCGCGAAGGTGCGATTGTACCAATGAATATTAAACGCAATTATACAGGTTTTGGTGATAAAAATTCGGAGGATTATCTCACTTATCTAATTTATCCTGAAGGACATAGCGAGTTTATCGTTCATCATTCTGATAATAGTGGAAGCACAAAAATTAATGTTGATAATAATTTGACCGAACTTTTGGTATTTTTATCGGGAATTCATAAGTCACATATTCTGATAATCAATATGGAGAAAGCACCGCGAAGAATAGAACTTGATAGAAAGCTTCTTTCCGATTTGGTTGATTACCATTTTGATTCGGTCAGGAATAAACTGATCATCAGAACAAATGCTTATGCTGATGGAAAATATATCATTTGGAAATGAGCATGATTTTCGCGAATACTAATCAAAGTAAGTAATAAGAATAATATGAATATCCGTTTCAGTGCCTAATGATGAATGAAGCGCGGGCGGCCTAGGCCGGAGAGCCGAAAAACAAGTGACGACGGCGTTAAAAAATCTTTTCTGTTTGAGCCAAAGGCGAGTTTAAAAGATTTTAGCCGTCGAACGCTAGTTTTTCGTGCGAAGCGGGCTAAGCCTTGACCTTTTTTGATTACTTTTTTGTGTCAAGACAAAAAAGTAATTGGGTTTTTGGGGCAAAGCCCCAACGCTAAATCGGTTTGGCATTTTATGGGATATTCATTTAGAATAATTTATTGTCGTATTTTAAATGTACTCACTTCGACAGCCGCAACGCGGCTGTTACGTCTTTCTCTCGCGAGAGAAGGGCAATGCATCGCAAACTTCGACGTGAACGTTCGACTGAGACTTCGGCGTGAGCTCAGTCGAACGCTCACGCCGAAATTTCAGTTAAACGTTGCGCGGGGTAAGTCGGGTTAAAAACAATAACCCAAATACGACATTATTTCATTCCTATTTATTCAAGTATTTCTAAATCATTGGAATAGCATGTGGTATATATAAAAGACAAAAAATAAACTGGAATAACCTAAATTAATAACTACTAAATCATTACAGAAATGACAGATGTCTCAAGAAGATCGTTCTTAAAAACCGGTGCTGTTGTAACTGCCGGAACTTTTTTTATTCCTAATCTGTTGAGTTGTTCGCCAAACAACAAGTTGAATATTGCTTTAATTGGAGCAGGTGGCCGTGGCGCCGAAAACTGGCACTCTTTGTTTGTTGATGTTCCTGAAGATGCCAGCAAGCCGAAAGACCAACGCAAAAAGGTTTTAACTGAAAATGTGGTGGCTATTTGCGATGTTGACGAGAAACGTGCGGCAGAAGCTTATAAAGCTTTCCCGAAAGCCAAACGGTACAAAGATTTCAGGAAAATGTTTGATGAAATGGGCAAGGAAATTGATGCCGTAATGGTTTCGACACCCGATCATACCCATTTTGTGGCAACTATGGCTGCTATTCAACTCGGAAAACATGTGTATGTCGAAAAACCATTGGCTCACAACATTTGGCAATTACGTACCTTACGGAAAGCTGCCAAACACTACGGAATTGTGTCGCAAATGGGAAACCAGGGGCACACTACAAACGGCATTCGTTTGATTCGCGAATGGTACGAAGCCGGAGTTCTAGGGCAGGTAAAAGAAGTTCATGCCTGGTTTGGTCCGTTCGATTTTAAACCGGGTGGCTACTGGACTCGTCCTGATGGTTTCCCGCCATCGGCACAAACGCCACCGTCGACACTCGATTGGGATTTGTGGCTTGGCCCGGTAGCCGAACGTCCTTACAACAGCGTTTATGTGCCTAAAGCATGGCGCGGATTCTACGATTTTGGCAATGGTTTGCTGGGCGACTGGGCTTGCCATACGCTCGATGGTCCGTTCTGGGCTTTGCAACTGGGGATGCCTTTAACTGCTGAAGGTATTGTGGCGAACCCAATTCCCGACCATAGTTTTATTGCCGACCAGTCGGTGGTGAAGTATAAGTTTGCAGCACGTGGCGACAAAGCTCCGGTTACACTTACCTGGCACGAAGGCGGTTTGCAACCTGAAATCCGTCCGGAATGGGGAATTGACAAGCTTCCCGGAACCGGAATGGTGATGATTGGTGAAAAGAAAACGCTGATTACAGGTGGTCGCCCGAATGATGCCCGGCTGCTGGTTTCCGAAGAAGAAATGAAAGAATTTTTGGCTCACGCACCTGCTCAAAAGTACCCAAGGGTAGGAGAGGAGAAACCTCAGCAGGAGTGGATTGACGCGATTAAAAACCACACTTTGCCGGGCTCAAATTTCGACTATGCAACCGAGCTGACGGAAATGATCTTGGTAGGTACTTTGGCGCAGCGCTTTGCAACCAAAATAGAGTACGATGCGGCCAATATGAAAATTACCAACAAACCCGAACTGAATTCCTATATCAAAGAACCAGTTCGCGATGGCTGGGCTTACGGCGACAATTTGTGGTAGAAATTAATCTATTAATGAATAAGCCATCGAAGCGATTTGTTTCGGTGGCTTTTAATTTGCACTTAAATTTCTTAAAACCTCCATCGCTTTTTCGGCGTCTTTTTCATCAACAAAAATATGGTCGTGGTAATAACCGGCAACAACATTGCAGCTGATGTTTTCGTGTGCCAAGGCTTGCGAAAAGGCAGCTGTAAGTCCAACTGCTTCCAGAGAAGAATGAACCGATAGCGTTATCCACTTAGCAACGTAGGAGTACTGAAGATTTAGTTTGTCTGCCAATTGCTGTTCAACTATTACAGTTGTGCCCTCTCGTTCGCAAAACATCATTACGGCATCTTCAGAAGAAATATGATTTGCGTCTTTTGTTGTGCAAAACACGTAGTTTCCATCGTTTAGGATTGGGTTTAGCTCTAATAATAACTTTTTTAGGTCTTTTTCGCCTGTCATTTTCTATTAAATTTTTCGTGGTATTGTACAAAACTACCGAATAGAAAGGGAAAAAATAGGAAATATAGCTATTAAGTTGACTTTTAGTGAATCATAAAAGCCACAGGAAAGCTTTTTATGTCTCCGGTGGCTTTGCTTTTAACCTAACTGAAAATTTGATTTCCCTTTTAACCAGGAATTGTAATTTAAGCATTTACCGTTTCAACTTCTCTTTTGAAGAAGAGCTTTCGGGTGCTTTTTACATACCAATTCAGTCGCTGAACAACATGAATAACGACTAGTCCGACCATAGTATATCCCGAAATCTCGTGAATTTCCTTGATGTTAATAAATCCGCGGGGAATAGCATGGAACAATAATGCAATGCTCGATAATGCCAAAATTACAAATACTACGACAGTTGCAGCGAGTAATTTGTTTTTAAGAATGTGTTTGGACGATAGCATTTTCTTATACCATCCCCAGTGCTGCCATGTGTGTAAGACCATCAATACCAGCCAAATGATTCCGTAAATGTCGTGGTGTCCGTTTTCTTTTTCTCCGCGTGGACCTCTAAAATCCTGTGTCGGATTGAAGGCTGTAGCGTTCTCCGAATCTCCGTATTCAAACTGCTCGCGGTTTTCCGAAAAACGTTCATGCCGGTTGCCATGCCGTTCGCCCGGGCGTCCTTCGTGCCGTTCTCCCTCGCTTCCAAATAAGCCGGTATAAGCCAGTGCTACAAAAAAGCCAATCATCAAAATATTTACGATGTATTTGGCTGCGGTTGTGTTAATTGGATTTTTCATGGTTGTTAATTTTTCAATGTTTCTGATTTCTTACTAATTGTTTTTGTTTTCTATTCAAATTTAAAGTTTGCCTGCTTCCTTAATTTATAAAATCTGATGAAGCTGAAAAAGCAGGCGCTGAACTCTCCGGAAAGAAGGCTGAAAATATGCGCCGTTCGTTAAGTCCGCTTATTCTCCGCTATCGAACGCAGGCATCGATTCGTCTTGGTTTTGCTCCCTGCTTACTTTGTAGTTGTTAATTTTGTAACTCAGCGTGAGCATCAATACACGGGGTTCGCGGGTCATTTTAAATGTTGAACTGAAATTATCTCCAGCTGAAGTTCGTTGCATACGCATGGTTCCAAAAACATCGCGGACACTGAGTGTTGCCGTCAACTTCTTTTTCATGAAGTCCTGACGATATGATAGGTTGGCAAATGCCATTCCTTTTTGGTCGCCCTGAGCTGATACCGATGGCCCGCGATAAAATCCGGTAATTTGCAAACGGCTGTCGGAGTTGAATTTCACAGTCGCGTTTAATCGCCCCGAATAATTGGTACTTTCCTTATTTACCGACACGCCCTGTATTTCGCCCTTCAATTTGTAGTTGTATAAGGTGAAACTGGTGTTCACCAGCAGCCATTTATTTACATTGATGTTTCCCATGATTTCGCCACCCATCGAATAATCGCGGTTGAGGTTTTCAATATTCAGGTACATGATTTGGTCAACCTGCTTATTAACCTCGGTAATCAGGTCGTTGGTGGTGCGGTAAAACGTTTCGAGCGACACAAACGAGTTCCCAAACTTTTTCATGTAGCTGAATTCGTACGAATCGGTATATTCGGGCTTTAGCCCGGGATTTCCTGTTCGTATGGTGTATTGGTTCATGTAACTCGGGAAAGGATCGAGTTCGCGGCCACCGGGTCGGTTGATCCGGCGCGAGTAGCTGGCCATGAGCTGACTTTCGTCGGCCAGATTATACGATAAATGTGCCGAAGGGAAGAAATCGAAACGATCCAGATCGTAGTTGTACGGGACATTTTCTTTGTAGTGCGTGGTGGTGCGCTTGTTGTATTCGCCGCGCAACCCAAACACAAACTGAATGGCTTTCAGGCTTCCGGTATAGGTTGAATAAACCGAATGGATGTCTTCCCTGAATTTCATGCTGCTCGAAAAGTCCGGATTGTTTTGAAATTGTTGAGTTGTGGTATTGAAATCTTTAAAATCGAGCGATTCTTTTTCTGCTTCAATCCTGCTCTGAAAACCTGCTTCAAACTTGGCCCCATTGTCAAATGGGAGTGTGTAATCCAGCTTGGCACGGATGTCGTCTTCATTGCTGTCTTCGTGACTGATTACGCGCGAAAGGTATTGATTTTGTGCTGTATATGTGGCATCCGATTGCCTTTCATCCTGCGTTTCGTCCGAAAAACCATCGCGGTTTCGGTAGTCAAACGAACCTTCCAGTTTGTGTGTTCCTTTGTCGTTAAATTTCGTCTGAAAACTGGTGTTGGCGCTGATGAAATTTCCGTCGCGGGTGGAATTGGAATTCTGAACAGAGTAAATATTCAATGTTCCGGGTTGTTGCCATTTGTGAATGTTCACGTCGCCAAAACTGCTGAATCCATAATTCCCGATTTCAGAAGAAACCGTGATCGTTGTTTTATCGGTTGGGTAGTAATCGAATCCGCCATTGAGCTGTTTCCCAAATCTCGACTGGTTTCTGGATCCGTCGTTGGTCAGGAATGTGGTAACGTTGTCGGCCCAGGTTTGACGGGTTGAGAACACGGTTCCCTTGTCGGTGTTGTCGTTCCAGTTTCCGCCAAGGAAAAGGTTATATTTTTTTGTTTTGTAGTTCATCAGGAAATCAGCCCCGTATTTGTCGCCGGTTCCCAGGTTCAGGTTTACAATCCCGTTTACTCCTGAAACAATGTTTTTTTTCATCACCACATTGATAATACCAGCCATGCCGTCAGGATCGTATTTTACTGATGGATTGGTGATGATCTCGATGTTTTGAATGGCCGACGACGGAATTTGTTTCAGCGCGTCGCTTCCGCTTAATACACTTGGGCGTCCGTCAATTAAAACTGTGAAGCTCGACGAACCTCGAAGACTTACATTTCCGTCGATATCCACTTCTACCGAAGGCGTATTTTCCAGCACAGTTACCGCCGTTCCACCGGTGGCGTTGATGTCGTTGGTTACGTTGATCACTTTTTTGTCGATTTTGTACTCTACCCGGTTACGTTCGGCCACTACATCAACGGTGCTGATTTGCTGTTTGGAAGCCGATAAGTTGATGTTGCCCACATTGATGGTTGCTGTGGTTGGCGCGATTTTAATATCGTTGATAACTGTTTTCTCAAATCCGATAAAGCTGGCTTCGATGTAATAGGTTCCAAACGGAATATTGGAAAGCACGAATGCGCCGGTCGCATTTGAAATACTTCCGGTTACCATTTTTGAGTCGGCTTTGCTGAAAATGGTAATGTTCGCGTATTCCATCGGTGTGTTTGTTTCCATGTCGATGACTTTTCCCGTCACTTTCCCGTTTTTGGGAACCACAGGCGATGATGCAGTCTTTTCAGGAGAAACCTGTGCAAATACGGTTGTGCTCAGCGAAAAAACGAATACTATCAAAATGGCTATCATTATTCCTGAAAGTGATAATGCCGGATGTTGATTGAAGTTTTTCATTGTTTTCTGTTTTTGTGATTAGTATACATCACAAAACTATACCCCAATCAAGAGTGATTATTCAGGAAACAGGGTGAAGCGGAATAAGACGAAGGTGAACTGTCGTTAGCGGGGAATGAAATTCTTTGCAGTAAAGCGGAACCTAAAAATGATTTCGGGAAAACGCTTTGTCAATGAAAAAAGGGCTTCAGCTATCTCATTTTCGTATAGTTGAAACCCTGGTTGAAAAGTAACGGCGAAAGATGAAACAGCCGTCAAATATCGCCCGAAAACCAGTTGCGGAATTCATAAACGCGAACTTTGCTGATCAATATTTTATCGGCAACTTTTACGTTCAAATTCAGCGATAACCGGTTGTTGAACCAAAGATCAACTTCTTTGATTGAATTTCTGGAAACGATAAACTGGCGGTTGGCTCTGAAGAAATCGGCGGGATTTAGGAGAGAAGCCAGTTCGTCGAGTGTATTTTCAATAACAAACGATTTGTCGTCGCAGGTAACGGCTTTAATCAAACCACTTTCAATATAAATGTAGGCAATGTCTTTGACTTGTAACGGTATCAGTTTGCTTCCCTTTACCTGAACCAAAAAATGGGTTCGGTACGTTTTCCCTTTGACGAACGAGTCCAGCATTTGTTGAATTTCGGATTGTACTGCCGGTGCTTCCGTCAAGCGTTTCAGTTTTTCAAGGGCATTTTCCACAGCTTCTTTGGTTACCGGTTTCAGCAAATAATCGATGCTGTTTACCTTGAAGGCTTTAATGGCATACTCGTCGTAAGCCGTTGTAAAAATGATGGGGCAGGTAATTGTTGTGAGCTCGAAGATTTTGAATGCAGAGCCGTCGGCCAGGTGAATATCCATAAATATCAAATCGGGCTGCTTATTTTCCTCCAGCCATTCAACCGTTGAGGCGATGGAATCTTGTACGGCTAAAACCCGAATATTCCCGATTTCACTCAGAACACTTTGAATGTGGCGCGCTGCCAGAGCTTCGTCTTCAATTACAAGGACTTTCATCGATCAAGTTTTAAGAATTGGTACTTCAACAATAAACTCATTATTCTGCTGGATAATCTGTATGCTTCTATTTCCAAGTAATTGGTACTGTTTCGAAAGGTTCGCGAGCCCGATGCCCGTTCCGTCTTCCCGGGTAAGTTTTTCCTGAATCCGGTTTCGCACAATCAGCGTATCTGCGTTGCTCGTTTTAATGAAGATGGTAAGCGGGTTTCGTTTGCTGATTTCGTTGTGTTTGATGGCATTCTCTACCAACGTTTGCAGAGTGAGTGGCGGAAGTTGCAAATGGGTTTTGCTTTCCTCAATTTCGATCTCGATAACCAAATTGGTGTCGTACCGCATTTTAATCAGGAAAAGATAGGAATCCGTAAATTCCATTTCCTCCCGAAGGGTTACCAGTCGCTTTTCGTTGCTTTGCAAGGTATAGCGCAATACCAGCGACAGGTGATCAACGTATTTTCCGGCCAGATCGGGCGATTCGCGAATCAGAGTTTTCATTGCCGTGAGCGAATTGAACAGGAAATGCGGACTGACCTGGTTTTTGAGTGATTCATATTGGCTTTGAAGACTTTCCGTTCGCAATTTTTCGTTTTCCAGTTCGTAGTTTTGCTTTTGGTATATCAATCTGATTATGAGTGTACACCCAATAACAATGACTGATACAAAGAAATTGGTAATATCGAATTCTTCCTTATGTCGCCGGCCAGTTTGTATCGGTTCCAGAAAATTTGAAACTTCAAACAATAAATGGTTCAGGAAACTAACCAAAGCAAATGTCAGAAACACGGAAATCAGGATGTTTTTGACTTTCAGATTGGTGTGTTTTTCTGTCGGCTTTAAAATAAAATAGTTCATAACGAACATGGCAAATGCCACAAGGAAAGTAATTGCCGTCTCAATAAAAAAGCGACTCAGTCCTACTTCAAAATCGGATCGGTGATGATTGTCATCTTCCCTGAAAATCATTCCCATAATCATCGGAAATCGCAGAATCAGGGCAATGGTCATCGACAAAATGAAGGCAATGACAAAATATTGTCTGATTGACTTTTTATTGCTCATGAAAAATTGTTTTTGGTCGTTGGTATCAATTGCAATGTAAATATAGTCTCCTGAATGCCGGTTAGTAAATTTAGTTTTTTAAACTGAATAAAAAGGATGTGAACTGACCAAAAACGCCTTTGAAATTTTGAAGCAAAAAGAGGAAACGTGTGATTTGGATACTGTAATTAGCCCGATCAGATTGAGCGGAGCGACCAAAAACTAAGTTGAGAAAGAAGAAAACCGCAAAGAACACCTTTGTACTGAGTATATTGTTAGCGCTTGAGTAAACAAATTCCTGATAACAAATGTATTCTTTGTGGTTATCTGAATTATTGATTAATGAAAGAATGGTCCGTTTTCAAGTTCCTTCCAATCCTCTTCGCTTTCTAATTTTAGGTATAAACGAAGTCGGACTTCTCCGGTTTTCTGCCAAAATTCGATACGTACTGTATGATAACCTTTCTTCAATGCTATGGCTCCCATGCCTTCGCCTTTTACTTGTTTTTTATCATCAATAACAAGTTTTCCATCGATGAAAATACGGCAGGCATTGTTCGATCTTAACCTAAACATGTAGAGGTTATCGGTTTCGGCTTTCAGGTATCCTGAATAAACTATGCCCCAGTTCTCAGTACGTTTAGAAACATCTGCTACCAATAAGTTATTTGCTTTTCCAGAGGCTTTTGCTTTCTGCTTTTTGAAATCGGGGAATTCAGTCCATTCGCCTTCATAATACAAGTAATTGAGCCCGTCAGTCAGCTTTTTCACTTTGGCCGCTTCCTGAAAATCGGTTTTGACAAATGTTCGCACTTCGGGCGAGGTATATTCGTCGCGTTTATTTTTCAGGATAAAAGCAACTTCGCCCGATTTGCTGATCTGGACCGGTTGCGTGTAAGCACCGAATGCTCCGTGATCAATGCTGACCGTGGTTTCAATATTAGAAAACGGGTTTTTGTAAGGCACCGTCAGTTGGTTGACGAAAACATCGGTTTCCTTGTCAATAAATTGGGGCATGGTTGGCTTAACTTCCATCTGGTTTTTGCCTTCCAACCCAAAACCTTTGAATTGTGGATTATCGTAGCGAATTTGCCAGTCGAACATGAGCAAATCGAGGCTGGTATAATCCATTGGTTTGCTGGCTTGTAATTCAACCTCCACAAAGTTTTCCTTTCCAGGTTCAACAACCATTTTCACACTTGGTGTTTTTATCTGCAACTGGTGATGATGGAAGAAATTAATATCGATCAGCAACTTCGAATCAGTCGGATTTTTAAACGAAAGGTAAAGCGTTCCGTTTTTGAATTGTGCTCCTGAATTACATAGCAGAACATGATTTAGCCGAGCATTTTGAATCAATGGTTGCGCCATTTTCTCGGTCTGTTCATTGCTGATGTCATGTGGCAAAATACCGTCGAGACGAAGATTGGCCATTATTGGTCCGTTGTCGGTCATGGTCATCCAGGCAATGTGGTCGAATTCACCGAAATAGGTTCCGCGAAGGGCGCTACCAGCGCCGGTTGTTGAAAGGATGTAGTAGTTTCTGCCGTTTCGTTCGGCCTGATGGTAATGGTGTTCGTGCCCTGCAATAACTGTATATTTTCGGTTTTTCAGTGCGGTTTCAATTTCCTCGAAGCGGCCGTGGGTATCGTATGTCCAAATGGGATGGTGCATCAAAATGAAAGTCCAGCGAGCCTGTTCATTGTCTTTCAGGGTTTTCAGCACAAAATCGGTTTGCTGGCGGGTAAGGTTATAATCGTCGTCGTCGTTACTATCGAGGATAATGAACAACGTATTTTTGTAATTGAAGCTGTAATAGCGGTTACCGTAGCGCTTTTCCCATTCCTTCTCCATTATTTTGTTGGTTATGTCGTGGTTACCTGGCAAGTAAAAAAAAGGCATTTGCAGCTTGGCAATCATTCCGTTTACCTCTTTCCACTGACGGGCAATTGCAGCGGTGTCTGTTGTATAACCGGCAATCAGGTCGCCCACACTCAAAACAAATTCGGGTTGCATCAGGTTTATTTTCTGGATGGCATCTTCGAACACACCCGGACGGCTTCCTCCATTGCGGTCGGAAAGAATAATGAACTGAAAGTTGTTTGGATCATTTCTAAAATTCAGGTTGGTCCATGGCTTTTTATTCAGATTGGCGTCGGATTTAAATACCTGAGACTGGACGTATCCCTCCAGAAAAATGCAGAGCAGCAATAGAATAATGGTTTTTCGTTGCATGTTATTGGGTTTTGATGATTTTATATTTAAGTAACAGGAAAGATAAAATATCGCACTACTGCTTAGTGACTCACCCCGAGATCGCTGTGCTCGCTCCGCCCCTCTCTCGCGAGAGAGGGGAAAAGTCACCGCAAGGTGGCTTGGGGTGAGTACGTTTAAAATACGACAATAAATTGTTCTTATTACTTATTTTAACGAATTGCCTCACTTTTTAGTTTTATTTGACAATCTGAAAGTCCTGGCGATGAAGCCTTCAGGACAATACTTCCCGGTTTGCCGGTACTTTGAATAATGGCTTGACACAAACCACTAAAAGCATGGCGTTCGCGTCCTTTGGCAGGCTCCTGACTCATGGCATTGCCGTTTCCAACTCCAGTCAATGTTCCTTCGCCTTGAATATCGAAATGAACCAGATTATCTGCATAGGGAACCAGTACGCCGTTCTCGTCTGTAATTTTAACAGTGACAAACGACAAGTCGCGTCCATCGGCAGTCAGAATATTTCGGTCGGCATTGAGTTCAATTTTGGCCGGATCGCCTGCAGTTTTCACTTCGTCGGTGGCTATCAGTTTTCCGTTTTTGTAGCCTTCGGCCTTCAATGTTCCGGCTTTGAAAGGCACTTTCCAGCGAAGCGATAATTTTTGTGTGTCGGCCAGCTTTTTAGTTCCGATAGGCATATTGTTCAGAAAAAGCTTAACCTCGTCGCAATTGGTATAGGCCACTACATCAATCGTTTGGCCATCTTTCCAGTTCCAGTGGGGCAAAAGGTGCAAAACGGGCTCTTTGGTCCACTGACTTTTGTAGAAATAGTACGAATCTTTCGGGAACCCGCACAAATCGAATATACCGAAATACGAACTTACGGCCTGCTTTTCGTAAGGCGACGGCTCGCCAAAATAGTCGAAGCCTGTCCAGATGTACATGCCCGACATCCATGGGCGATTTCTCACAGCCAGCCAGGCTTCTTCTGCCGTGGTTCCACCGCCCTTATCGTCAAAAGCCGATGTTTGGCAATCGGGAAAGGTTTTCACGATTGTATCGAGGGTAAAATGATAAATGCCACGGCTATCGAACTGCGAAGTGGTTTCGCTGGCCAGGTAAAACCAGTCGGGATGTTTTTGCCTGATTTCGTCGTACGCATCAATCGAGTAGTTGAACCCTACTACGTCCACAGCAGCAGTCATGCCTTTTTTATCGGCATCGCGAACAAAATTAAAGGCAGAAGTGGTGAAGCGGGTGGTGTCGTATTTTTTGATTGTAGCCACCAGTTCACGGGCAATTTCGCCGCCGTTGGTGCTTCCCGGAAACCACTGTTCCTTAATCTCGTTGCCAATGCTCCAAAAAATAATGGAAGGGTGGTTGCGGTCGCGCAAAACCATGTCGGTAATTTCGCGTTCGTGCCAGTCTTTAAAGTAATTCTGAAAGCCAAACGGGGCTGCATCTTTGCCAATGTACCAGCAGTCGAATGCTTCGTCCATCACCAGGAAGCCCATACGGTCGCACAGGTCGAGAAGTTCAGGAGCCATCAGGTTGTGACTACACCGGATACCATTGCACCCCATCGATTTCAACAATTCGAGCTGCCTTTGCAGTGCGCGTTCGTTAATAGCCGAACCCAATGCCCCCAGATCGTGGTGGTTACAAACGCCCAGAATCTTTATGTTTTTTCCGTTCAGAAAAAAACCGCTATCGGATTTAAACTGAAGCGACCTGATTCCAAATGTTGTTTTATAGGTGTCCTTCAATTCTTTTCCTTGATAAACTTTGGTAACGAGTTGGTATAAATTTGGTTTTTCGGTGTCCCACAATTCAGGAGAACTGACTTTCATATTCGAATTCAAGGCAACGCTTTTATTTGCCAAAATTTTTTGGAACCGTGTTTGCGTTGCCACTTCTTTTCCTGAAGGAGCAATTATTGCTGAGCTAATTTTCAGGCTGACATTTTCTGAATAATCGTTGAAAACAGTTGTTGCAATGTTTATTGTAGCTTCTTTTTTCGAAACGTTGGGCGTAGTGATGAACGTTCCCCAATGACCAACATATACCGGCGATGAGGTTATCATCCAAACGTGCCTATAGATTCCTGAGCCTGTGTACCAGCGCGAATCAGGCTGTTTTGAATTATCTACTTTAACGGCCAGCACATTTTCACCTTCGCGGATAAACGGAGTCATATCGTATTGGAAAGTAGCATATCCATAAGGGCGTGTGCCTAAAGCCTGCCCGTTGATGTAAACCGTGCTGTTTTTATAAACGCCGTCAAAAGCAATGAAAAACTTTTTGTCGCCGATGTTATTTACCGCGAATTTCTTTCGGTACCAGCCAATTCCACCGGGTAATAATCCGCCCTGATGACCGGATGGATTGTCGGGCCGAAAATTTCCTTCGATGCTCCAGTCGTGCGGAAGGTTTAGTTCCCGCCATTTGCTATCGGAGTATGAAGGGCTTTCGGCACCCGAAACATCGCCTAAATGGAACTTCCATCCGGCATCCATGTTTATTCTTCCTGAAGGCTGAGCCTGTAAATAGTTGCTTAAAATGCAGGTTAAAATAAGGAGAGTGAGAATTCTTTTCATGATTTTGCTATTTAGCGGTTTCAACTGCTCTGTGAAAAGCTCTCCGTTGCGGTTCACCGGATTCGGCATAGTGGGTAATTCCTTCGCGTTTGGTTATCGTGCAAAAGGTGTCATAAGTGCCGTCGAACCTCGATAAAACCGGCATTCGCTTGCATTTCAGGTAAAGAACAGGCAACGAAGCCATTTCAACCCGGTGCAAAATTTCGTCGTTGTCAGCAACCTTTTTTGCTTCTTCAAAGATTTGATACGATTGATTAATGAACTCGTCGGAGAACAGCTTGTCTTCAGGAGTAAGACCTAAATGAATGTGCGTATCGGGTGTAACCCGGCTGTGCAGCAAATCAAAATATTGCTTTACAAGTTGACCAGAACGTCCATAGTAACCATACATGAAATCGTTAATCACATTTTCCGTATTGACATCGGGATTCCAGAGCAGGCGCGAAATAAGGTAAGCGCGAAGCTCTGCAAACTCTCCGCCACGGCTTTGGTATGCAGCCTGTTCCATAATCCCGATTGAGTTATTATCGATTAAAGTTTTAATGTTCGATTGTAACACATTAAAGTTGGGGTATGGCATAATGTAGTGGCTGAAATTTACCACATAGTCCCAAATGTAAAGGTGTGGTGCAATGGTGGCCCATTTTTGCAGGTCGTCGAGAAACGATTTATTCTCCGGACAGGTTTTGAAATCGTGCGCAAAGCAACACTCGATGCTGCACAACCGAACAACCACATTGTTGCGCGGGTGAATGTGTTGTGGTGGTGTGCGCGTGTATTGGTATGCCAGCGTTCCGATAAATTTATCCGGGAATTCCTTTTCAACTGCTTCTGCAACCTGGTTCACAAACCAGATGATTAGACCCGATTCGCTGCCTTCTTTTTGTACGATGGCCTGGCATTTTTCGCACTGGCACGGATTGCGCCAGTCGTTTTGCGATACATCATATATGAGGTATTCGGGGCTTTCGTGCATCCGCTTTTTGATACGTTCAATCACGATTTTCAGAACGTCGGGATTTGTAAGGCAAAGTTGCGCGTGATCGTGCGTGCGTTTTCCATTGATAAGGCTGTAATATTCGGGATGTTTGCCGAAAAACTCCTCGGGTGGCACCAGTGGATAAAATGTATGAACAGCCCAGTAGTTTTCAGTTCCTCCAGGTTGTTTTGCCGACTCGGCAAAACCGAGTGTCCCGTTCATGCGGTTACGGGCAGCCCACTCTGGATTGAATGCTTCAAAATAAAAATCATTTCGGACCCTAACTCCCGGTTTTTCTGAATGGTCGAGCCAATCAAAAGTGTACGATTTCTTTTCAGGAACGACACTTACACCTGGTGTGTACCATCGGCATCCCAACTCATTTTCGAGGAAAGCCATCACGCCATACATGCTTCCACGTTTATTACCACCATAAATAAAAATATCGGCTCCTGAATTAAAATACCGGAACGATTCATCCAGATCGGCAGGTTTTGCTTCACTGGTTTTGGCTTTTACGAGATCGTTGTAGCCAATGATGATTTGCGGCCCGGAAAAAGGCTGACTCAATTCCTGAATGGGCAATTCGGCGCCACCGGCTTGTTTTAGCCAATGCTGAAGTTCGCGGGCAGCCCATCTTTCTGATTCAGTAGCCTGCGGGTCAAGGACGATTCGGTAACTCGATTTTTGATCGGAAAACAGCGTGTAAATTTTTCGTTTTCCGGCGTAAAAACTGTAATTCTGAAGAATTGTCTGTCCATTTTTTAACAGAACTTTTAGTTTACCATGATAAGCCTGATAGTTATTTGATTTGATGTTTAGCGGCCCACAAAAATCTGACTGACGTTCTTCTTTCATAACCAGTTGATCATGGTAATTTGTAATTTCAATACTTATGCTTTTAATTAATTGATCGAGTACGGGCGATACGTATTCCGAAGCCACTTTTGCTTCTCCGTTTTCATCGGTCGTTATTCTGAACAATGATTTGTTTGCAGCTAGTTTTTCAATGGAAAAAGTCTTGAATCTTGCACAAAATTCCCATCGGTTGCCACGTTCCTCAATTTTGAAAAGCACGGTATTTTTACCTTTTCTCAGCAATACAGGAATTTGGTCGTTGTCGGCTGAAAGTCCCCGGGCTGATTGAAAATTCCAGACATTCATTCCGTTTATCCACAGTTTTCCACCGTCGTTTGTGCCAAAACTAACGAACCATATATTATCTTCATTTGCCTGAATTTCGGTATAGGCGTAAGCCAAAACAGGATCAGCCTTTGAAACAACTTTATCCAGGTCAATAACAGAATCAGGCGAATTGTATAGCTTCCATTTTGCCGCGCCGTTTTTGAATTTAACGACATCACCGACTTTTACTGAAAGGTTTTGTTCTCCGCCGAATTTCACCAGGTAATCGGTATTAAAACCTTGTAAATGAGTGTATGATTCCGATTCGTCAACTGGTTTTTCCAGAGGTATTGGTCCGCAAAGCAACCACGATTTAATCCATTCTCCGTCATTAATTGTCTGAAGATTAGTTTGTTGCCCCTTACTTGTTGGTGCTGATAACAGGGTGATAAGGAAAATAAATATAATTTTTTTCATTTTGTATGGTATTTAGGTTAGTTCGTTTGAATGCTATAAATCATCCAGGTTAAGTAAAATAAGACTGCTTATTCCTATCGAAAACTTATCAGGAAGAATTGACCGGTGGTTGGGCGAAGCTCCTTTGCACCGAAATGACAAATAATGGGTGCCTTCAGTTAAATCGAACAAGCCAAATACATATTCTTTCCAGTCGCTACCTTTGCTGCACATATCCAACTCTACACCCGCAATTTTTCCGTCGATCTGCGGCTGATATCTTCCGCCAAACAAATCGTCAAAAAGTATAGCTGAAACTTTGTACCTACCAGTTTTTTTTATCTGAAATTCAAGATTTATTTGTGCATCTGAAGTTCCGGGTTCGAAGTAAATACCTTCTTTTTCTTTTTTAATTTTTTCGGGAGTTGCCGAAATCTTTAAAGTTGCAGCAAGTGTAATCTGGTATGGTGGTATCCGGTCATTGGCAGGAGGTAGTGGTGCATCGGTGTAAGCCACCGGCGTTTGGTACCAGAATGCTACGGAGCTAATCCGGTCTGGCCGTTCGTTTGAACCGGAACTTTGCTTGCCTTGCCAATCAACATCGCTTCCACGGTGTTCTATAGTAAATTTCAATGCTTTATTGAAACATACAGGGTCTGGAATGTGCCAGCGATAGGCTGTAACACGATCGGCAGTTAACGGACCTTCGTAGTTGGTTACTCCGTGAAAAGGACCCGCAAATTCCCGAAAACCCCAAGCATCGCCAAAGTAATCTTCGGTTCCGGTTCCTACAACTGATGGCTTTGTTTCTCCATCAATGTAAAAACGGTCGTCGCCTTCGCCAAACCAGCCATTCTGTACCTGAAACACGGAGTAAACCGTACCTACATAATTCCCTTTGCCTACTGTATTAAGTACCACATGGTCGCCTTTGACTGCACGGGCCTGCTGGTGATATTGTGCGTGAAAATAGAGTATGTCTTCAGGTAATGATTTTACTTTATCCCAATCTACATAGTAGTAGAAATAAACCGGACCAAAACCTTGCGCTTCGTTGGTAATTGTTATTTTGGCGTGTTTTCTGAAAGGCATTTCCCAGTAGCAATTTTGGGCGCGCCCATAGGAAGAAACGCTTACCGGAATGGATTGAAAATCTTTTTTCGCACCAAAACCAACACCAAAAAAGTCGCCAAGCGGGACCTCAACACTTGGCTTTGTGGCGTTATCCCAATAAATGCGCAAAACAAGTGCATTGGCCGAAAATGGGTATAAAGAGGCTGAAGTATTCCATAAATGACGAATAATTCCAGGACCTTCCAAATCGGCTAAAACCAGCGTTTCTCCTGAATTTATTTCACGTGAATCGCCATTCCCGTCAAAATTTGGATCGGTACTCGACGATCGTTTGCTGATGTTTTCCGACGACCGGATAAGGTGGTTAAGCATGGTTTGCCCGGTAAAGCTCGATTGAGCGTGGATTGCCTGAGAAGCAATTACGAAACAGAAAACTATGCTCGCTATAATTAGTTTTTTCATTAAGTTTGTTTTGTTTAATATTTTCACAATCACATATTTATGTATGATTTTTATTTTTTTGACATCTTAATATGATTCATTAATAAGCTAATAAGGTTTGAGTCTGTCGGTCATATACTTTCTACTAAGGTTTATTCTATAAAAATAAGGTTTTTAAGGAATTCTTTGGAGACCTTCCTCTTTCTCCTCACCCTTCGGTGGAGGTTGTGAGGGGGCTGTTACTGAATATCAATATCCAGTTAATCTATATCCTATTTTTTGATCAACCATATTTCGGCCACCTGGGAACCGCGTTCGCCCTCGCCTTTGTCTTCGGTGCCACATGTCCAGGTAAACCGAACCTTTCCATCTTTTGTAATTTCCTTTGGTAGCTTGAACTCCCACATTGGCTTTGTTCCCATACGGATGAAATTATGAATCATTACGCCATCGGCCATCAGTTTTATACTCGACCTGAATCGACCGGTATAGGCAATTTTCAGGGTGTATTCCGAATTGGTGTCGAGATTGTCGTATTCCATTACCAGCGGCGTGTCGTACAAGGTATTGATCTGGTTCATCCAGGCCAGCGGTGTTGTTTGGCCTTCGAATCCTTTGGCCACAATTTCGTGTACCCAGTCAACACCGGTTAAGCCAACGCCAAAGCTCACGCGCGGCGATTCGAGGCTTCCGGGATCTTCCTGCCATGTTTTTTGAGCATTGATGTGTTTCCATGCTGATGGACTGCCAAAATTGTCGTAGAAGCCGCCGGGGCCAGGGTCGGTGCGATGCAGCATTTCATGAATGGCAGTTAGCTTTTCGGTTTCACTGCTCCTTTTTTCGATGCGGTTAAGCTGATCGATAATCCAAAGCGCATCGTTAATCGGCACGTCAATGTTGTCGATGAAATTACCACGACCTTCCATGGCATGGTGCTTTTGCATGGTGAGCTGTGCTCCAAAGCTGCGGAATAACGAATCGGCCAGCGCATAACACCGTTCTTTAAGTTCTGGAGAAACCGGTTTTTCACGGGCAAGCAGCAATGTTTGTTTGGCCTGATTGATAGCAGCATCTACTCCTAAAGTTTTTGCGTTTTCAAGGATATTTCGCGCCTGGCGTTCGAGTTGAGTTTCATAAACCAGGCGGCGCTGGATGTACGCATCGTAATACGCCCGTATCAATCCACTTTGGAAACGCGGACTGCTGAGAACTCTGTCGGAAGCTGTTTTTTCCATGTCCTGCCATTGCTGAAAGGTGCGTTGTACCTGCTCGTTGGAGAGGAGAGGGCCGTGGAGGTTTTGTTCCAGCGAAATTAAACCCTGACTAACTCCTTCGGAATAATTTGGCCCAATGAAATAACGGGCATAATCGCGCAACGTCTCAATCACCGGGGTTTGTGGGTTCCAATCCTGGCCTGTCCAAACGAATTTGTTCACGTCGTCGTTGGTGCCTTCAGAGTAGCTAATGCTTCCCTGTGCTAGATCGGCATAGCGGTTGTGAATGAATTTTTCGTCTTCGGGGCGCGGATTGATGCACTCACGTCCCAGGGTCATGGCGTAAGCCAAATCCCAATTTGGGATCGGGTATTGGCAACTAAGACTGTGTGTAATGTCGGGATAAAGGCGAATCGGAATGTTTGGTTTAATCAGCTTTTTCACTTCGGGAAGCGGAGTTCTGATCCACGGACCATAAACGATGCCGCCCAACCAGTCGTATTCGCGGTTCACGTGCTCGTAGAATTTTTTGTACCATTCACCCGAAGGTTTGAACACCTGCGGCGAAACCCAAATTTTGGCGTTCGGATGATATTTGTGCAGAACGACAGCTTCTTTGGCCAGCCAATCGAACAACACATCGGGTTCGAGGTCGCCAGGGTCGCCGCCCGGTACAAAAAGAGCGTCGAGCTTAGGTAAAACGCTGAAAATTTTATCTCGTTCGTCGAGTTCTTTCGCAATCGAATCGGGATTGGAATAATTGCTGCCCATGTTGGGGTACCACATCCAAACGTCGAGTCCGTAATCTTTACAAATGCGCGATTGTTCGGCAATCATTTTTATCGCCGGAAGTTTCATGTTGACACTGGTAAAGTCGTCATCGGTACGGGGCGGCAAAATTTCAATGCTGTTTGCGCCGAACGTGGCCAAGTCGCGGATGTACTGGTCGTATTGAGCAACAGTCCATGCATCGTAGGCATTGGTTTTGGGCCGGTAGCCCAGCTGATGACCGCGAATGGGGTAGGTTGGGCTGGACGAAACACTGATTCCCTGCGGAACGATGAATTTGTTTGGGTATAATTCTGATTTCCTGAGAAGCCAGCCCACGCCGTAAAGTGCACCACGCTCATCGTGCCCGGCAATAACAATCGTTTGGCCGTAGGCCTGAATCGCTTTGAATCCATCTTTTGCAGTTGAGGGTAACTGGGCTAGGACTGTTTTGCTTTGCTCCGGAAGTTTATCCAATCGCGATTCAACGCCTACCCAAATCGTCAGTTTTGTTTTTGCTGAAGGTTTTTCAGCGACCGGAAGCAGAATATTGGTTCGCTTTTGAATTTCTTCCCTCAAAACCTGCACAGCTTTGACCAGTTTCAGATTTTTCTTTTCAGGATTGATGATGGTAGCTCCCGAAAAATCGATTTGCTGCGCTATTCCTGAAAAAGACAGATTAATCAGGAACAAGATTAGAATGATTCGATGTATAGTATTCATGGATTTGTTGGTTAAGTTTTAAAGTATGGCGTGCCTAAAGTTTGAAATTGAAAATACAGATGAATTACTGAATTGTCTAATTGCTAAATTGTTATAAGCTAATTTTTGTTTAGCCATTTAGCGATATAACCATTTAACCATCTGTTGTCATTTCCAAATTTCCAAATCTTCAAATTTAAAATCTTGCACAGTTTATTATTTTCTCATGCCCGTTGTGCCGCCACCCTTCAGGGTAAGTTCAACAGGAGTGTTGGTTTTCCATGCTCCACGCGTAAAATCGGGCACATCTACTGAGTTGGAGCGGTTGTTGACCGACATTTCGCTCAGCGGGGCAATGCTACTCCAAAGTGCAGCGTCATACACATCCTGATCGAGCGGCAGCCCGTTTCGCAAACAGTCTATCAGGCGCCAGTCCATCATGAAATCCATTCCGCCGTGGCCTCCCACTTTTTTAGCCATTTCGCCAATGAGTTTCACAATTTCGGGCGTATATTTCTCTTCCACTTGTTTCAATTCGTCCTCTTTCATCCACTCGTGACCGATTGAAATTCGCCCTGGTTCCGGATATTTTTGTGCAATTCCCCTGATTCCGCTAACTACATGAAGGCGTGAATAGGGTCGGGTAGAGGTCACGTCGTGCTGAATCAAAATGGTTTTTCCTTTCACAGTTCGCACGTGTGTGGTATTCATATTTCCACGGAAATGATGACCGGCAAATTCCTGGTAAAAATTGTCTTTCGATGCCAGGCTGTTGGCCATTTCGGCCATCTGAAAGTCGTTGGTCGACATGGAACTGAGGTAGTCCATGCGGTCGCCACGGTTGATATTCATGATTTGGCAAACCGGACCAAGCCCGTGCGTGGGGTACAAGTTTCCGTTGCGCTGCATGTTTTCGCGCAGTCGCCACATTTCGGTGTATTTGGTTTTGCTGAAATTTCCTTCGAGCAAGTCGTGCAAATAGGCGCCTTCAACATGCACAATTTCGCCAAAGAATCTCTGGCGAGCCATGTTAAGTGTGAGCAGTTCAAAGAAGTCGTAGCAACAGTTTTCGAGCATCATGAAATGCTTGCGGGTGCGTTCTGCAGTTTCAACCAACTGCCAGCATTCGTCGAGGGTTTTGGCCGCCGGAACTTCCGAAACCGAATGCTTCCCGCATTCCATCGCGTAAACGGCCATTGGCGTGTGCCAGGTCCAGGGTGTGGTAATGTAAATCAAATCGATGTCGGGATTCTGGCACATCTCTTTCCAGGCATCCTTCGATCCGGTGTAGGCTTTGGCCCTCTGTAAGCCCTTTTTCTCCAGAATTTTCTGGCATTTTTCAATTCGGTCGGGCAAAACGTCGCACAGAGCAACAATTTCAGCCCCATCGATGTACGACATACGTTCCACAGCCCCGGGTCCACGGTTACCTAACCCGATGTGGCCGATGCGCACTTTATCCAGTTTTGGGGCAGCATAGCCGCTCATATTAAACTTTTGCGTGCCTTCAGTTTTCTTTCGGTCTGCAAAGCTTTCTGTACTGAAAGCTTGGGTTGCTGAGCTAAGTCCGGTTGCCAGCAATCCACCGCCAACAAGCGTTTGTCTGAGAAAGTTGCGTCGGTTTGATGTCATTTTATCCTGGTTTAAGTTTTGCTCCCTAAATCCCCCAAATCGCGGGATTTAGGGTCGTAGAAGTTTGCAATATAATAGTTTAAATAACTGATATTTAGTATTTAACTGATTTGCTTTCTTCCCTTTTTGGGGAAGGATTGTGATGGGGTGGTTTTAAAGCGCTTCGGGCATTACTTTTTCGTAAACCAGTTTGTTGTTTTGTAAACTTACATTAAACGATGGCCAGGTATTTAGCTTATTACCCAGTTCAAGCCCTTTGTTTACGTCGCCTTTTATGATGTAAAAACGCATGTTCATTTCCTTGTTGTCTTCGTTTAGTTCTTCCCTGAAAACGAGTTTTTTGTCTTTCATCTTCCAGGTGGCTGCCAAATGTTCTACAGAACAATCTTTTACAAGGCTATATCCGTTGCCCAGGTAAATGAACCCGTTGGAAAGTGCGAAAGCCGGATCGTGTTTCAGATCGGTCGGAATTTGCACGGCAACTTCTTCACCAGCACCAGCCGAGTAATACAATCCATCAGCGGCTGTGTCAAATACAATTTCCACTGCGCCATCAGCAGGGCGTGCACATTTAAAATCGAGTTGGTAAAGGTTATCATTCAGTTTAACAATGCTGCTCGTTGTTTGTCCGGCTTTTACAGCAACTGGCACAGGAGAGAAGCTTCCAATGCTCTGATTGCTTTTCTTGCTGTTCGCTACTTCAACTTTGCCTGATTTTGTATCCAGACGGTAATTTGTATTCGGGCTGAATGCCAATATTCCCTTCAGTTTATCCATGATTTGAGCCAGAATTTTCTTTGCGTTAGCTACTTCAGCGGCAGTGTATTGTACTTCAACCAGCCAGGGAGTCCAGCCACTGGAGTCTGAGACTTCCGAAAGCAGCAGGTGTCTCCAGGCTTGTTCGAGCAATTGCTTTAGTTCTGTTACATCGGCTCCGTTCGAAGCGGCATAATCGATCAACTTTTCGTACATCAGCACCTGGTTGCGAAGTTCGTAGCACAGTGCACGCGTAATACCATCGGTTTCAACGCCACTGCGCTGGCGGCCCATCCACATAAACGGGCCGCAAAGCGACATGTTCCAGGTTCCTTCCGGTACAAACGAATAATCAGGTATTTTGTAGCCCTTCAGATTTTTAATTTTTGCAGCCAATTCGGTCATGGTAACGAATTTGTACCCTTCCTTTTCCAGCTTTTTAAAGCGGTCGATGCTTTCTTTTTCCTGGGCAGGAACACGGTAGAAATTGCTTCGGTAGTCGAGTGAGTTGAAAACTTCGCCATCGTCGAGGAATGCGTAGGCCCAGGTAAGGCCGTCCAGATTTTTCTTGCTGTCGATCAACCCCAAAATCTGATCATTCCCGTATTTAATGTTCACCAGCGGCATAGTCTCGTTTCTGTAATAGCTGTGCGGATCGGAACTGGTGGCTATCAAATCGTATTTACCTTTCAGCACGCTGGCATAAGCTGGTGTCCACTGAATTTCCTGTCCAAAGAAAACGCGTGAACGTTTCAGCCCGTGTTTTTCCAGAATTTTATCATTGATTTCAATCGACTTTTGTAAATCGAGCGCCGGATAAGCAATGAAAAACTGATCGGAAAAATGAGCAATCACCAACTCAATTTGGCCGCGGTTGACCAACTTTTTCAGCAAAGCCAATACCTCCGGATGTTCTTCTGCGAACACTTCGATGGCGTAACCCTGAATTTCGATATCCGATTTATACTGTGGATTTTTTTCAAAGAACTGCAACACCGGATAAACCGATTCTTTGATGATGCGGCTTTCTATTTTGTAGTCGCCCGCCACATATTGCAGGTTAAAGTGGAACATTCCAATGGCATATTTTTCTTCTGCCTTGGCCAGAATACTGGTCAGTAAAGCTAAAATCAAGGTTTGAAAAGTTCGCTTCATATTCGTTTAATTTTTTGAGTTGTTTCTGATTGGAGCTGAAATAACACCGATGTAACGGCCCATCCAGTAGGGCAGGAGCCAAACATCGCCGGCGCTGATCAAAGAATTACCGTCGCCATCGGAATCCAGCGCAAATATCTGTCCGTTGTGGCGGTATAGCGGAATTTCATTCAATGGTAAAAGTTCTTTGGTTGTTTGTCCGCGGAAATTATCCGGAATGAGTTCAATATCTTTTCGTTGTGAGTTTTTAACTATCCAGTTTCGTAAATCGATCGGGTAATTCTTCAGAAAACCAATGGATTGTTCCAGATCGAAATCTTTGGCTCCTGTCATGGCGTAGGTGAAATTCCATAAAGCGTTTCTCTCCGGACGTTCAATGTTCCAGTGATCGCGAATGGCTTCCCTGAATTTTTCCTTTAGCTCAGGATTGAAAGCATAAAGATAAAGTCCCCAATAGGCCAGAAAATACATTTCGTCGTCGGAGTGGTTCCATTCTTCGGAGAGCGATTTGCTCACGGGGTCGTTGTCACTTGGCCCGATTTGTTTCATTGGGCGCATCAGGTTATCCAGGTAGCCAAATTTTTCCATCAGCTCAAAGGCCTTGTTTTTATACTTCTCGTTTTTTGTGAAGTGATAAGCTGTTTGCAGGAAAGCAATGATATTTGACGAGCAGATTTTTCGGTCGCCAACATTGGTCGGAAACTTGTTCACATATTCAGGATTCCAGAATATTTGTTTTTGATCGAGATATACTGTTTGATTTTGGTACGTCAGAATTGATCGTATTTGCTTGGTTAACATTTGCGTGTAGGCCACATCCTGAACTAGTTTTCCGGAGTAAAAGAGGCTGCCGTTATCGGGTACAATAAGCTTGTTACCGAGCAAAATCCGAATTTGACCATCGCGGTTACACGATATTGCCGATGCTTTTTGCTTAAGCTGATCTTCAGTGAAATAGTATTTTATGCTGAAGTTCTGGATATAGAAGCTATCCTGATAAACCTGTTGTCCATTGGAATTAACCTGTGTTTGCCGGTTGTATTGTATTTTGCTGGTACAGCCAGCAAAACACAGAAATAAAATTAGTAATGAAAAATAGGCATATATTCCAGGTTTCATTAAAAATAGCTTAATCGATTTAGTATATAACAAAGAAACAGTATTTGCCAAACGCTAACTTCTTCTTTTTTAATCAATGCACATAGAATCTTCACCACAAAATCAAATTTTTAAGTATTTTTTAAATGCAAAATGTTAATTTGCTTTTTATTTTCCGTTTCTGTCTTTATATAAAGCAAACTATAAAAAATCAGGGTTATTATCAATCTAGCTGGGTCAATAACGTTCAATTCTGCTTGTTTAATTATCATTCAATACAAACGGGCAAATGATAGAGTAGCATAAGAAAATCTGAGGATTCATTTATTTGATACTACGATAAATTAACATTGATAGATTTACTTAATCGGTTTAGTACACATTTTGTTGTTAATATTTGTTATAAGCTGAATAAAATTCTATAAGGTTTAATGTTTTTTTATTTTAAAATTTGTATGAAATAGATTGTAAATATTTTTTGGAATCATCACATTTTACTTGTTTTTGAAGGTTTATTTCCTGCAAAAAAGTTATATGAGATTGACAGTATAATATAATTTATAACTTTCTATTTGTTGTATTAGTAAAAATTAAAGATATAGCTTGTACTAATTTATGTTTTAGGATATAGTTAAGGTAGAGTGGAATGGGAGAATGTTAAATTTTAACATAACAAAAATTAGGATTAAACTATTCACATTGTAAATTAGTTCCCTGATATTTAAGGGACAATATATTAACTATAACTAAATTAAGCATGAAAAACAAATGTGTTACTTTATTGGAACAGGAAGTTCCAATCATCAAAAAAACTGCCAGAATAATAAAGCTTACTGCTTTATTATTTTTAATCCCTGCTCTTGGCGCTTTTGCAAATAATTCAAATTACAAAGTGCCGGAATCTAGTTTGCCGAATCTTGTTTCTAAGTCGGGTAATTCTGTAAAAATTATTGATTCTCAACAGAAAGCCAACATTTCCGGAAAAGTTACTGACTCTTCCGGAGCTGCATTACCTGGGGTAACTATTTTAATAAAAGGTTCTACTTCTGGTGTTATAACTGACATTAATGGGAATTATACAATTTCAAATGTTCCAGCTAATGCAACCTTAGTATTTTCGTTTGTCGGAATGGAAACACAAGAGGTTCTCTGTTCAGGGAAAAGTACTATTAACTTAACTCTTCGTGAATCAACTGTAGCTATTAATGATGTTGTAGTTACAGCATTGGGGCTTAAACGCGAAAAGAAAGCATTGGGGTATTCTGTTGGCGAAGTCAAAACTGAGCAGATGCAACGTGTACCACAGAAAGACCTCCTTGGCTCTTTGGCTGGTAAAGTTTCGGGTATGAAAATTACCAACACTTCAAATGATGTTAACTCTGATACTTATGTCAATATACGTGGTATTACCTCTTTGGCTGGAAATAACAATCCACTGGTTGTTGTTGATGGGGTTCCAACTGGCGACCAAAGGGTGATGAAAGATATAAGTCCTGATGATATTGAGAGTGTCTCAATTTTGAAGGGACCGAGTGCTGCTGCACTTTATGGATCAAGGGCTGGCAGTGGTGTTATTTTGATAAACAGCAAATCAGGAAAATTACACAAAAATGGACTTGGTGTTGAAGTAAGCATTGGATCAACTTATTCTGTTCCTTACAAGTATATCGAATTACAAAACAGGTTTACTACCGGTATCAGCGGAGTATTGAATGAAAGTTCATATCAGCAATGGAATGGCCCGGAAGAAGGGGTTAGTGCTGTACAATGGAATACCAACGGGGTTGCCCAGCCTCTGAAATTTTATAACAATGCCCTTCGCGATTATTTTCAGACAGGTTTGGAAACTGTATACAACGGAAGTGTTTTTGGATCTTACGATCGTGGAACATTTCGTCTTTCGTTATCACGACTGGATGCGACCGGGGTTTATCCTGGAGTTGAATTATCCCGTAACAGCGTAAACATGGCCGTAACCTACGATTTAACGAAAAAAATAAAGATTTCGACTAATATCGATATTTCAAACCCTTATTCAGATAGCTATCCGCTCAAAAACGGTGGTGAAACTCAGTATATGGCTGTTTATCAGACTCCTCCACATGTAAACATCAACGACCTGAAAGATTACTGGAAAACACCGAATGTGCTACAAAAAGGGGTTAGCACCAACTACGACAATCCGTGGTTTGCTGCTTACGAGTTAAAAGACGGCTTTAACAGGTTGAGGCTCTTCGGGAACATGAAACTGGAATACCAGGTAATGCCCGACCTGAAAATTATGGGCCGCTATTCGTTTAGCAGTAATAATGAAAAAAGAACTTATCGTCAACCGTGGTCAAGTTACGGTGGAGATGGTGGCGGGAACAACAGACCTTATGGTATGTACAACGAAACCATAAACAACCTGAGAGAAATGAATGCCGATTTTTTGATCTCTTACAAAAAGAAGATTGGTAAATTCGAAGTTGCCCCTTCTGTTGGGGGAAACCTGATGACACAACGAAATTACCTGATGTATGCAGGTGGCGACAAACTCGTGTTGCCCGGTCTTTATACCCTCGCAAACGTTGATAAGAGTAGCCTGACGTATTATGACAATACTTATAAAAAGAATATTTATAGTGTATATGCTTTGGCCAACCTGAGTTACAACAACATGATCTTCGTTGATGCAACAGCCCGAAACGACTGGTCGAGTACTTTACCAGAGGCCAACAGGTCGTACTTTTATCCTTCAGTTTCGTTAAGCGCTTTGGTTAACGAAATAGTTAGCCTCCCATCGTGGGTTTCCTTGTTTAAAATCAGGTCGGGTATATCACAGGTTGGTAAAGACACCTCGCCATACACCATTGCAACCGTGCTCGATTCGGGAACATGGGGCTCCTATACAACTTACACTGTTCCAGGTAAATTACCTAATGTCAACCTGAAACCTGAAATAGCCAGTTCGTTCGAAGTTGGTACCGATATGTCTTTCTTTCAAAACAGGCTTGGGTTCGATTTTACTTATTATAAAGTGAAGAATAAGAACCAGATACTCGATGCATCTACTTCATCTATGTCGGGTTATACAGCAGCAACTATAAACGCAGGTAATGTTGAAAACACCGGGGTTGAAATCGGATTTAACGCGGTTCCTGTTAAATTAAAAGACTTTACCTGGGACTTGAACGCGAATTTCACCCGTGAAAGGAGCAAATTAAAAGAACTGACGGCTGGGATTAATCAATTCCAATTTTGGGAAAGTGCTCAGGTATATGCCTGGACCAAAGTAGGCGATTATATTGGCGATTTTTATAGTCGTGATATGAAACGCGTTACTGAAGGTACATATAAAGGTTGGCCTTTGCTCGATTCGAACGGCAACATGCAGGCTGGCGAAACAGGCGGTGATTATGCAGGAAATTACATGCATAAATTTATGGTTGGATTACAGAGTAATTTCACTTACAAAAATTTCACCCTCTCGTTGAGCTTCGACTGGAGACAAGGCGGTAAGTATTACGACCAAACTATGATGCGTTTGGCAAGGGCCGGAAAAGTGGATTATTATCACAAAGGAGATGAAAGCTCGCGCACATTCTCTGGTATACTGAACAACAATTCGTTTAACGGCGATATGAATGCTTTGGCAACCGAAATTAAGTCGCACCCCGAAATTTACCAGGATAACGTTTGGGTTGGTGGTCGCTCGCAAGACCTTGGTGGTTTCCTTTATACCAATGGAGTTTACGAAGGGGCTTTTATTCCGGGTGTAAGATCTGACGGGAAAGGTGGGTATATCGAGAATTTTGGAGCGTCAGGTACCAAGCTGATTAAAGCTTATGATGTTTTTGGAACATCCAGCGGATATTTTTATATTGGGCAACGGACTGAATATTTTTACGATGCTTCATATATAAAACTTAGGGAAATAGCACTTTCATATACATTACCTAAATCAATTTCGACCAAGCTACGGGCGCAAAGTATTATTCTTTCCGGTTTCATGAAAAATATTATTATTTGGGCTGCCAACAAAACCAACCAAGACCCGGAAGGTATGTATAATCAAACCTACAATGCTGATTTGTCAACCAGCAATACCAAACAGGGGTTATCTCTTTGGAATGGCTCCCCAATTATAATGCCTGTCGGTTTTAAAATCAATGTCACCTTCTAAAAATCTAAAGAGATGAATACAAATCAATTTATATCGAAACCGATGAAAAAGATTAAATCCATAATTATCAGCGTTATTGCTATGGTGATATTGCTGACCACCTCCTGCCAGGACCTGACAGAGATAAACAAAAGTCCGAACCAGCTAAATGCAAGTGATATAAATATAAAGTATGTCTTAACAAAAGTTCTTTCCTATAGTTCCTGGGATTACATCCGTGGCCAGGTTTATGGAGGTGGAACTGGCATTACCGAAGCCATGCAATATTTGCAGAGGGATTATATCGATTACTCCGGACCTAATACATTTACCTGGGGTACACAAGATTTCAAATCGTTCAATGTTTCATTGATCAATAGTGAGTATATCGTTAATAATGCCAAAACCGAATTATTGGAAGGGAACCAAAAATTCTACCAGGCTGTTGGCCAAATTATGCGTAGCTTTTGGTATGGTTTCTTTACATCAGCTTGGGGCGATATACCTTATTCAGAAGCGATGAAGGGAACAGAAGGTAACTTTACACCGGTTTACGACGACCAGAAGGCAATATTTAAAGGAATTTTGGCTGATCTTAAATCGGCCAACGAAATTTTGGCAACGGTTACCAGTGTTGATGGCGCTTCATCGATTGATATTATGTATGCTGGTGATATCCTAAAATGGAGAAAATTTGCCAATTCCCTAAGATTACGGTTCTTGTTGAGACTATCCGAAAAGTTGTCTGATATGTCGGCTTTGGGTGTTGATGTAAAAAGCGAGTTTAGCACAATGGTTGGCAATAGCTCAACTTATCCGATATTTACTGCAAATAGCGACAATGCTGCCATTTCGTATATTGGCGACAATTCGAGCAATGGATGGTATGGCGGGCCGCTTTCCTGGAGTAACAGGTCAGAGTATTATCGCCGTAAACCTTGCGCGACTTTTGTTAATTCCTTGCGCGACAATGGCGATCCGCGCCTGACCACCTTCATCCGTCCTGTCGATGTCCAGCTAAAAATAAGTACTACCAAAACTGGCTATACAAAACTTTCTGATGGCCAAATTGTCCTTTATCTTTCTCCGGCCCAGGTAGGAACTACAACTATTGATACAGCCAGGTATGTGGGCTTGCCTCCGGCAATGGGTGCCCCCGATTTGTACAATTTTTCGTCGCTGACTAATTTTAATACTATTAAAAGTCTCAACTCTGGTATTTATGTTGATCAGGCTGCTAATCCCAATGTATCATACCTTGCCGACATTTATGCCAAAGATTCGAATCCGTTGGTAAAGTCTGTTTTCATGAGCTACTCCGAGCTTTGCTTTATTCTTGCCGAAGCACGCTTAAAAGGATGGTTTACTTCGGGTACGGCAATCGATTATTACCAGGCTGGTATTGTTGCCAGTTTAAGCCAATATAACATTGCTAACGGAAGTACATCGGTTTATAATACAAAAACACATGCATTAACTGTTTTCTCGCAAAGTGCATTCCTCGCTGATTTAAATACCAAATTTACCAGTGCTGCCAGCGACGATGTCCGGCTAAGCCAGTTGATGACTCAAAAATGGATTGCTACGTTTATGACACCTGAGTTTTGGTTTGACTGGCGAAGGACCGGAATGCCAAATTTCGGTGCAAACCTGATTTCTGGTAGTAATGGTACCAAAATTCCAGTGCGCTATGCTTATGGTGCTGAAGATGTGGTTTTAAACAGCACAAACATGAATGCAGCAGTTGCGAAACTGTCGCCTGCAACAAACGATCATTGGAGCAAAATGTGGTTATTGCAGGGTACAAATAAACCCTGGTAGTTTTTTTGCATTTTGAAACATTTTTTCAATGAATTACAAACAAACATGAAGTACTGTAATTCGTTAATATATTTTACTAATTCTAATTTACGACAGGGCAGTTAAAAAACTGCTCTGTTTTTTTTGTAGTATATATTAACTGATATTTATGGTTGAATAAATTTTTACTTGAATAGTGGTTAAAAATTAATGTAAAGCAAACAAAAAAGCAGAATGGTAGAAAAAATGATATTCCTTTCTTTATAACATGCTTTTTAAATATTAACCTAAACCAATTAAGCATATCATGAATAAGACTGCCTATACTATTCGATTTTGTTTTTTAACGCTTTTATTTATAAGCACAGTTCAATGGGTATTTGCTCAAAATAATTTTCCAACCGAATTTCCTGATCGCATAATACTAAATACTACTCCCGATCCGGCAACATCAGTAGCAATTACCTGGAGAACAAATATATATATTAATGAAGGTTTTTGTGAAATACAACCAATTACAAGTACCCGAATTGTTCACGAAAAATCAATCTCGCTTAAAGCGCTTACCCGTACTACAGCATTTGGTAATCAGAATGAGACAATTATTCCAGCAAATACCCATTCACTAATAGTTTCTGGTTTAGTTCCAGGAAACAAATACATATACAGGGTAGGAAGCGGTAAATATTGGAGCGAATGGTTTGAGTTTATTACTCCGTCTGTTGATTCTAATAGTGATTTTTCGTTTGTGTATTTTGGCGATCCGCAGGTAAATCTTCGTACTGAATGGTCAAGGGTAGTGCGTAAAGCTTATCAATTAGTTCCTGATTGCCAGTTTATGTTATATGCCGGCGATATTATTAACCGTTCTGGAAGCGATATGGAATGGAACGATTGGTTCTTGGCAGGTTCCTATTTGTTTTCCAGCATTCCACAAATATTAACGCCAGGTAATCATGATTATAAGGATGGAAAATTGGATATGCATTGGGGATTTCAGTTTGCCCAACCCAAAAATGGCCCTAATGGATTAAAAGGAACCTGTTTTTTTGTTGATTACCCTAATCTCAGGTTAATCTCGATTGACTCTGCATCCGGATCAGAACTTAAAGATGAGAATGGTTATGAAATGACAATTCAGAAAACCTGGTTAGACTCAGTACTTCGTACAAATACAAAGAAATGGGTCATATTAACAACCCATTTACCTTTTTATTCAACAAAAGATACCCGTGATAATCCTCAGCTTCGGAAACATTTCCAGCCAATTCTTGAGAAATACAAAGTTGACATGGTACTTACCGGACATGATCATTCGTATGGAAGAGGGAGGGCTTCAGATACCCCTGGACTAAAACCTTCAATTGTTTATGTGGTTTCAGTTAGCGGACCAAAGTTGTATCCGGAAGGAACAAAAAAGTGGATGGAACGAAAGGGTGGTAATGTGCAGCTATTGCAAAAAATTGTAATTAATAAAACGTCACTTGAGTACGTGTCATATACTTGTGATGGAAATGTTTTTGATTCTTTTAGCATTAATTGCAACAAAAAAGAAAAAAAAATTTTTATGGACAACAAACAAGATTGATGCTTTGTGGTTTAATTGAATTGAAAATAAACTAGAATTTGTCTTGCATAATCGTTGTCAGATATTCTAATCCCCATTTAATAAATATTAACTTGACTGTTATTAAATATTAACATTAAAAAATTACTTAATCGATTTAGTAAAAGCGATAATGTTAATATTTAATGTAAGCTGAATAAAATTCCATAAGAATACATGTTTTTAAATTCAAATATTTGTAACAGTGATAATAGAACATCAACTTCAACTTAATGAAGTTGGATTGCAGTATTAGATGCTTTTTAAAAACTAATTTTATTTATCTATGAAAAAGAAAGTCTTACAAATGCTCCTTTTGGGGATGTTTGCTTTTCTAACAAGCAATGCATTGGCCCAGCTTAAAGTGAGTGGTGTTGTAAAAAGCTCAGATGGGGAAGCACTTCCAGGAGCGACCGTTGTGGTAAAGGGCACAGCTACAGGTGTTATTACCGATTTAGACGGGAAATACAACATCACTATACCGAATGCTCAATCGACCCTTGTTTTCTCTTTCGTTGGTATGCAAAGCCAAGAGATTGCAGTAAACGGAAAGCCAACTATTAATGCCACACTATCGAGTGTTAGTATTGGTGTTGACGAAGTTGTTGTTACTGCTTTGGGTATTACAAAGGAGAAAAAATCTCTGGCATATTCTGTCTCTGAAGTTAAGTCGGATAACCTTGTTAAAGGGGGTAACCAAAACTTAATGAAATCATTGGATGGTAAAGTTAGTGGTGTGAACCTAACCAGCTTAAGTAGTGATCCAACTTCTTCGGTGTTGGTTAATATTAGGGGAACGACGACATTACCCACAACAGATAAAGATGGGACAAATGTTTCGATGAAAGGACAACCTTTATATGTTATTGATGGTATTCCGGTAGGAACTCAGAGCGTTAGTAACAAAGATGGTGTTGATTTCGGTAATATTATATCGCAGTTGAATCCGGAGGATATTGAGAGCATCACCGTATTAAAGGGTGGTAGTGCAGGAGCTCTTTATGGTAAAGATGGTGGTAATGGTGTAATCATGATTACCACAAAAACGGGAAAGGGTGGAAAAGCTGGTATTGGAGTAAGCTTTTCTAGCTCATTTACAGTAGAGCAGCCTTATCATTTTTTACAGGAGCAACAACTTTATGGTCAAGGCGAACGCGCTAATGAATGGCAGTATGATAATACTGATACCTGGGGACCAAGACTTGACGGTAGCTATACAGGAAGAAGATGGAATGTAAAAACCCAACAATGGGACGACAATGTTGCAATGGTTGCCGCCGGCGAAAACAGAATGGAAGCCTATTTGAGAAATGGTTCTACTTTTACCAATAACGTTGGTGTTACAGGTAACTATGATAAGGGTTCCTTCCGTGTTTCCTTAAGCAGTATGGGTAATGAAGGTGTAATGCCTAATACTACCACTCAGCAAAAATCAGTAAATTTTGCGTCAGAGTATAAATTGACTGATAAAGTTAAGGTTTCGGTTAACTCAAACTATGTGACAACCTATTCTCCTAACAAAGCTAATGTTACCGGTTCAAATAGTGTTTTGAATGACCTGCTTACCAATATTCCTGCAAGTTTGCAGCCACTCTCTGAAATGAGAAATTACTGGCTTAAGGGATTTGAAGGCTTGTATCAGAATGGTGCAATTATGAAGGATAAATCTGGACCAATTTATCAGGCCGGAGTTGCTCAAAATAACCCATGGTTCATTACTTACGAACGTATCCACAGATTCTCCCGCAACAACTTTTTCGGGAAAGTTCAACTCGACTGGCAAATATCAAAAGCTTTCTCAGCTTTAGTTCGTTCGGGTATGGAAAGTGTAGTTGAAAACTATGAATTAAGAAAATCATGGGGTGACAAAGGCGACGCTTATGGTCAATTTAATCCTAACGAAGTCAATACTCATTCTTATAATTCAGATGTATTGTTGAATTTCAATAAAACTTATGGAAAATTCGCTGTTAATGCTTCCGGTGGATTCAATTATACATTTGATAAATCATTTGGATCAAATATGGAAGCTGGCGATCTTGCAGTTCCGAAGTTATTTACAATTGCCAATGCAAAGGCTGGTACTTTAAGTGCGAGTTATTCCTGGAGTACAAGTCAAAGTTATAGTGCGTATGGAACTGCAGATTTTAGTTGGGCTAATACCTTCTTCCTTGGAGTTACAGGTCGTAACGACTGGTTAGGCTTCCTTGACGAAAATAAAATTAATTACTTCTATCCTTCTGTTTCCGCTAGTTGGGTTGCTTCGCAAACTTTAAAGTTACCAGAACAAATTAATTTGCTTAAATTCAGATTAGGTTACGCTGATGTTGGTAACGGTTTAATTAAACCTAGAAGTGTTGATACATGGGCATTCGAAGCTACAGATTGGAGTTCTTCCGTTAAAACTGCTGGTGTTACACGTACATTAGTCGATCCAAATATTAAAGCTACTCACTCGCTCACGAAGGAAGCTGGTGTTGATATTTGGGCTTTTGATAAAAAAATTCAGTTCGACTTTACATACTTTATTAAGGATCAGGTAGATCAGTTGGGCTCGATTCCAACAGTACAAGGTACTGGATTTACAGGTATGACAACAAATATTGGCGACGTTCGCAATAAAGGTTTTGAAATAGGGTTTACTTATACTCCTATTAAAAATAAAGACTGGAATTGGGATATTTCAGCGAGCTTAACCCATTATAAAGCAACGATTACTCGTTTGTCGGACAAATTTGCATCGAATGGTTTCGTATTTGCAAGTTATGATGGTAAAACTGTTGTTAAAATTGCTGAAGGAGAGGAAGTTGGTAACATCTACGAACAGAACCCTATTCTTAAGATTAAATCAGGTAAATATGCCGGGCAATATTTGTTGGACAGTGAAACTGGTGAATTCCAGACCTCATCTGATGTTAATGATAGACAGATGCTTGGCAATTTTAACCCGAAATATTTAATCGGACTTAATACAACTCTGCGCTACAAGCAATTTACCTTGAATGTTGTTGGCGGATTCCGTATTGGCGGAAAGTATGTGTCTGTTAACCAACAGTATATGGACTCAAACGGTCGTTCTGTTGAAAGCTTGAGTTCTGGTTCGGATAACCCATATTGGAATGGTGGACGCGATGCTTCTCAGGGTGGTAATCCCTGGCCAACAATTGGTTCAAGTAAATATTCAGCAATTAACGCCAATAACGATCCTCAGCATTCCGAAGTAGCTGATGCTGGTTACGCAAAAGGTGTATTTATCAGACCTGACCTCCCAGATGGAGCGACTCCAACTGATGCTGATTATGTTGTGAATGGTGCCGACAAAAACAATACTTTTTACCAGTTTGCTTACAATAGTTTTGGCGATTGTATCTGGAATTTTGCTTCAACAAGAACTTTTGATGCAACTAACTTCAAGCTTCGTGAAGTATCATTAACTTATACGATCCCAAATTCAATAACTCAGAAATATAGTTTGAATGGGGTATATCTTTCGTTAATTGGCCGTAACTTATTCCAATGGAATGCCAGTGGCCGCAATGAAGATCCTGAATCAGCTTTCTCCGGTGTTGGTACAAGTCAGGGTATCTTGAGAGGAACACTGCCAAGTGTTCGTTCGGTAGGTTTCAAACTTGGATTTAATTTCTAACCTTTCATTCTATAAATTTTAACCGATATGAAATCATTATTGAATAAAATAATAGTAGTCATTTTATTTGTTGGTGTCACGCTTTCATGTAGTAAAGATGCACTAAGAGAATATGATACAGTGCAGCAATTAAATGCTGTTGAATCGCTAAACGATCCGTTCTTATTATCTTCTATCCTGAAAAAAACTTGTGTTTATTATTCTAAACAAGGTTTCAGTACTGCTCAATTTCCAAGTGCTGTTCAATATATTGTAAAAAACTATCAGGGTGATAATACTTACAGTAGTTTTAAACAACCCAGCTCTAATATGTATGATGCAATGGACATTATTGCATTAATTGATTCTTCAATCAAATTAGCTAAAGAGCGAGGATCAAATTCTTATGTGGGAATTTTTACAACTTTTCGCGTAATGTTGTTTGAATATATCACTGCCAGTTATGGTGATGTTTATTATACCGAAGCATTAAAAGGTCGTGAGGGTATTTTGTATCCAAAATATGATAAACAGGCTGATATTTATACTGGATTAATTGCTGAACTTGATGATGCAGCTAAACTAATCCAGTCAGGTACTGAAGCCGTTGACGCAACTTACGATTTAATGTACGGTGGAGATAAAGCTAAATGGTTAAAACTTTGTAATTCGTTGAAGCTGCGTTTAGTTTTGCGTGAATCAGCTAAAATTTCAGATGCAGGTACCAAATTAACTGCAATCGCTTCATCCAATTTACTTAGTTCTGCAAGCGATAATGCCAAGATTTTATTTACAGGAACAACAACTGAAAACTCATGGCAAATGGGTGCTCTCAATACTCCTGATATTGGCGGGTTGGACCGTATGAGACCAAGCAAAACACTGGTTGACTTGATGTCAGATCTTAATGATCCTCGTATGTTTGTTTGGTTTGCACCAATCGAAAATCCTTGGACCACTGATCCTGCAAAGAATGGAGTGAAAGTTACTACAACTGATCCCAATGGTTACACTTATACATCTACCTGGGAATATATTGATGTAACTAATGCAGCTATTAAAGCACAGGTTGATGCAGGAAATATTCTGGATAAAGATAAATTATATGCCGGTTATATTGCAGGTATGCCTGGCGACTTCAAAAATGGTAATGGCAACTGGAATGTTGCTTCCAGCGGCGCTTATGGAAACTATAAAGTTTCTCGTTTTTCAACATTGTTCCGTCAGAATGCTCATGCATACCTTCAGGCAACTGTTATGAACGCTGATGAAGTTCAGTTTGACCTTGCTGAGGCTGCTGCTAAAGGTTTGATTTCAGGTAGTGCCAGTACATATTACACTGCTGGGGTAACTGCAGCTATGAAACGTTGGGGTATTTCTGATGCTGCAATTACGACGTATTTGGCTCAGGATAAAGTAAAATTACCAACTGACAAAGCTGGTCAGTTGCAAAAAATTGCCACACAAAAATGGTTAGGACTTTTCTGTAATGCTCCTGAAGCTTACTTCGATCTTCGTCGTACCAGTTTGCCTAATATTTTCGCTAATGGTTATTTGTCTAATTATCAATTCCCCGTTCGGTTAAGATATCCATCAAACGAGTTAGGACAGAATTTAGATGCATATAATCTTGGTATTAGTACCCTTTCTCCGGCTGAAGATACTCAGTTTGCGAAAATGTGGTTATTACAATAACGACGTTTACCAACTTTAACCTACTTTTTACAGAGTACCACCACCATTTGGAGGTGGTACTCTTTTTTACTAAACACAAACTTTATTAACCTTTTGAAATAATACGGTATGCTCTCCTCTCATTCTGTATTTTATCTGATTTGTCATTACGTTTAGCTCTTGAAAGCTGCAATAGAAATAATCAGAGACAGAAAATTTGGGTTTTCCATCTCCTGTTATATTCTTTAAACGATGGCGCTTTTTATAACAACCAATACAAATTTCAGTTAAAAATCAGTAAATGTTTTTTTTTGCTTATCGACAAGTAAATCTGGACGTGCCGATAAATTTTCAGAGTTAAATCATTAAATTAGAGTAATCCTAAACCAATTAATAAATAACATGAGCAAATTGAAAAATACTTTCATTTTACTTTTAATTCTTTGTTGTTTCAGTTCTGTTACCGGCTATTCGCAGGTTAAGAAACAAGTTTTTGTTGATAAGCCTTATGAACAGGAATATAGTGTGAAGTATAGGCTGGATGATCAGTCAGTAAATCTTTATTCAATTGCTGCCGACCGGAATGGCTATATTCAGGTATATTCTTCGGCTGGTTTACTGCGGCCCAAGGCAGGTCAGTTTTTATTTCCCGGAACTTTGGTGAAAGATGTTCAATACCGACCTACTTCTGATAAAAGAGTGGCTGCGCTTGGCGTTTACAAATCGCAGTTGATGTACATCGACAATAAAGCAGTTTTCAGCAACGCTTGGGCCGGAACGGTTTATTCACGCCATAAAATGCCCGAAGCTAAATTGTTTGCAGGCGATAATAATTTCACTTTTTTAATTTCTGACGGACAAAACCTGAAGTTGCTGAAAGATTCCATTGCTTCATGGGAAGGTAAAAGCGCCGACTCTGTTGTTGACCTGAAATACGATGCAGCCAACAATCAGTTTTGGGTGCTTGGCCGACAGTCGGTTTCTCTATTTTCGCCGGTTCAGAAAAAGTTGACTTTGGTTCTTTCCAATCCCGAATTGACAAGTATGGAAATTTCAGGAAACAAACTGATTTTAGGTACGCGAAACGGATATCTCGAATATTCAGCAAGAGACAAAAAGCAATTGGGCGAGATCAAGCAAAAACTGCCATGTACTGAGATTACAACAGTTGCAGCTATTGACGGCAAACTTTGGTTCGGATCGACTCAGGGTGCATTTAGCCTGCGTAAAGATGGCAAGTACGACTATTATGCATCGGAACGCTGGATTCCGTCGGATAAAGTTGTGATGATTGCAAAAGGACCTGACAATTCTGTTTTGATTTTAACAGATAAAGGATTGGGCCAAATATTCACCAAAAGTATGACTTTAGCTGAAAAAGCTGCGTACTACGAAAAAATGACGCGTGAACGTCACCTTCGTCATGGATTTAATGCTACTGTTAGCGGCATGGTTGATGGAGATGTAACAACTGGTTCGCTTGAAAATTCTGACAATGATGGCTTATGGACTTCAATGTACCTTGCTGCCGAAACATTCCGCTATGCGGTAACCAGGTCCGACGAAGCTTTGCAAAATGTTCGAGAATCGCTCGAAGCAATGGAACGTGAATATACGGTGAACCAACTTAACTCAGGGTTTCCTTCGCGTTCGTTCGACCGACATGGTTACAATAATAACGACAAGCCCTGGAGGCAATCGCCTGATCCGGAATGGGACTGGAAATCGACTACCAGCAGCGACGAAGCCATTGGACACATCTTTGCCTTTGGCGCTATTGCAGAGCTTGTTCCTGTTCCTGAAATTAAAAATAAAGCGGTGATGTTGATCGACACCCTGATGTCGCACATTTTGAAAAACAACTATTACATGATTGACTGGAATGGCAAACCAACAACCTGGGGCCGCTGGAATCCTGAGTATGTTAACATTCGTCCGTTAATGGTTGGCGACCGTAAAATTTGTTCGTCGAATATTACGGCCATGCTACAGACCGCTTATCATTTCACGAAAAAGGAAAAGTATAAAAAAGCAGCTATTTCGTTAATGAAAGATCACGGTTATCTTGAAAACCTGATGCGCCCGATGAAGTCGATTGGTATGGCGCCAGCCGATGCTGACGAATTGAGCAGGGAACTTTCTGATCAGTGGAACCACTCCGACGACGAAATGTATTATTGCGGATACTGGGGATTGTATCGCTATGCGCTGAACGATACTCTGAAAGCGAAATACAAAGAAGCGATTATCGATCACTGGGAAATTGAACGACCTGAAAAAGAAGGGTTGTGGAATATCATGACGGCTATTGCCGAAAAACCGGAAATCGATTTGAACGAAGCTGTCTGGTACCTTCAGGAGTATCCGCTCGATTTGATCAACTGGAGTGTGAAAAACAGTCAGCGAAAAGACATTGAATTTAGTTCGCCAAACTTCAGGCATCAAACGATTAAAGAAGTATTGTCTCCCAAAGAATTACCGGTTACACGTCACAATGCCAATCGTTTTCAGTTGGATGAAAACAGCCGTGGTTCGTCGGAAAACAGTGCCGGCGACATCTGGTTACTGCCTTATTGGATTGGTCGTTACCTGGGTGTTATTGTTGAACCAACTGTAAAAAAATAAGTACGTTTTCTTTAATTAGGGTTTAAGTTTAGGGAAAGGCGTACTGTAAAACATGGGTTTTGGTACGCCTTATTTTTTTGAAACTATGAGGACTTTACGATACACAAAATTAATCTGGATTTTAGCCGTTACTTTTTTAATCTCGTGTGAACCAACGAAAGTACCAACTGTAAAGGAAGTTATGGATAGCACAGTTGAACGACTGTACCATTCGTTGGATTTTGAGCAATTATCGAAGTTGGATAATGAATCGGTTATGGCTCTTTTTTCACCTGTTGAAAAGGAAGCTTTGGCAACACAACACTGGAGTTTTGATGCAAATGTTCCGGTAGTCGTTTCAGTAATGGTAAGCGAAAAAATGAAAGTTGTTCCTTTCTGGCTGACCGAAAAAGGCTTTCAGAAAACCAACCTGACCATGAAAAACGAGCAGACCGTTTACAACGTTTGGCAAAAATCGTTCAAGGCTGGAAGGATAGGGTTGGGTGTGAACGGCTTTGATCAGGATTTGGGGATGCACTATTTTGTATCGGTTGCTCCTGAAAACAAAAATGATGAGCTAACGTTAAGTAATTTCATTCCTGAAAAGCAATTTGTTGGTGAGTTGGATAATGGCGCTTTTACCTATCACGATTGGGACGAACTGGTGCTATCAGATGTTCCCGCAGAAATGAAAGGACAGAAGCTTTTAACCACAACACGCGGACGCACAGCTGAGTCCCATCTGATTAACGCTTTTCGTTCGACCAATTATCCATCCACTGCAACTCCAGACCAAATCCATTTAAGCTGGAGTTCGGACCCTGCAACAAGTATGGATATTGAATGGCGGACTGACACTACGGTGAATCATTGTGGTGTCAAATTCAGAGTAAAAGGAACGACAGAAGAGCAATTAGTTTTGGGCGAAAAAGTACGGCTGGAAGACCGAATGCTGGCCAACGACAGGTACGTGAACCATTTTACTGCTAAGCTTAGCAACCTGAAGCCGGGAACAACTTATGAATACATTGTTGGTGATAAAGCCGACTGGAACGGCGCAAGCTCATTCAATACGGCGGCAAACGATAATTCGTATTCATTTTTATGGTTTGGCGACACCCATTATTCGCCCAAATTTGGTGAAATATTGCATTTGTCGTACGAAAAACACCCTGATGCAGCCTTTTACTCCATTGTTGGCGACCTGGTTAGCGATGGTCTTTTTCGCAATCAGTGGGACGACCTTTTTGAATATTCGCGGGGTGTGATGAATAACATTCCGCTGATGGCCGTTCCCGGAAACCACGATAACCGAGCCGGACTGGGCGCACAGCTTTTCCGCGATCAGTTTAGTTATCCGTTAAATGCTCCCGACGGTGTTCCAAGCGAACAGACCTATTCGTTTACCTATAAAAATACGCTCTTCCTGATGATTGACGCCACTTCGCCCATGGAACCACAAACTCCGTGGATTGAAAAGCAACTGGCCGAAAGCAAGGCAACCTGGAAAATAGCGATGTTCCATTTTCCGCCGTACAACTGGGAAGAACCATATTTCGATATTCAGAAAGCCTGGGTGCCATTGTTTGATAAATACCACGTTGACATGGTGTTTGGCGGGCACATTCACTACTATATGCGCTCGAAACCAATGAATGCAGGGCAAGTTGTTTCTTCGTACAAAGATGGGACAGCATACGTTATTTCCGTTGGCATTCCAAACCGCGAGCACGAAATGACTCCTGAACCTTACGCTGCTTTGCGTAATTCAACTGGTCATTTATACCAGTATGTTAAAATTGTTGGATCGAAACTTCGGTTTGAAACGTATGACAATCAGAATAAATTAATTGATTCATTTGATATTAAAAAATAAATTATGCGTTTGAGCTTCGCCCTTATTTGTTTACTGATTGGTTTTCAATTGTATGCAAAGCCAAAAATAAAACTTGCCTTTGGAAAATCTGGCGAATTTAAGATTGTCCAGTTTACTGATACGCATATCAATTTAACATCGGGTTCAAATGTCGAAGCATACAAGTTTATCACGGATGTCTTGTTGCAGGAAAAGCCTGATTTGGTAGTACTGACTGGCGATATTGTAACCCAGGATAATCCACAGGAAGCCTTTATAAAATTGTCTGAAATTTTCAGGCATTATCAAATTCCATGGACAATAGTTTTTGGCAATCACGAATCGGAGCATAATTTTCCGAGAAAACAACTGGCTTCATTTCTTCGCGAATTACCTTTTTGTCTGAATAATGATAAAAATGGAACCAAAGGAGATTCGGATTTCATTTTGAAGATAGTTGGTGAAACTGGTAAAGCTGATGCCGTATTATATTGCATGGATTCAAATACTTACAGCACATTAAAACCTCAGGTTGATGGTTATGGTTGGTTTACTCTTTCGCAAATCAACTGGTACACAAAATCGAGTATGGAATTAACCCGGCAAAACGGCGGAGAACCTTTACCTGCATTGGCATTTTTTCATATTCCGTTGCCCGAATATACGCAGGCATGGAATAATAAATCGATTCAATCGGTGGGAGTTAAAAACGAAAATGAATGCTGCCCTCAAATTAATTCGGGCATGTTTGCAGCCATGCTTAACTGTGGCGATGTAATGGGAACCTTCGTTGGTCACGATCATATTAACGACTACATTACTGCGTATCACGGAATTGCTTTGGCTTATGGACGTGTTACAAAACGTATGAAAGGAGCAGAGGATCCACTTGCCGGAGGTCGTGTCATCGTACTCAAAAGAGGAAAACGGGAATTCGATACCTGGATTCGACAATTTGATGGAAAAAAAGTACTGGAATGTTTTTATCCCGAATCATTTAAACCTTTAAAGTGAAATAGACTGAACCAAAGAGCTAAAAACCTAACTATGAATACAAAACATATATTTTCAACATTAACTGTATTTGCCGCTCTGAGTACTGGTTTTGCACAGAATAAGAACCAGCCGCATCACCTGTGGCAGGCCCAGCCCGACAAGGTTTATTTGCAGGAAACATCCGAAAAGATTCCGACTTCACAGCCGGTTCAATCAGTTGCTGTTGCGGGCGACAAATGTTACGCTGTTTCGGAGCAAAAACTTTACGTGTTAGCCGACGGCCATTTAACCGAAGCCTCAAATTCTCCAGAAGGAATAAACCGCTTAATTCAATGTGGTGGAGAGCTTTGGGGTTTGTCGACAAAAGGACTTTATCGATTAAACGGTTCTGTCTGGAACAAAATTGATGACCGTATTTTTGTTGATATGTGCTTTCATCTGGGAAAGGTACACGCCGCTACTTCCGATGAAATTTTCAGGCTTGAAAATGGGAAATTGGTATCGATAAAACCTGCTGGCGGATACTATTCCAGTGATATTACCATGCTGATGGAAGACGGTTCGCAGGTTCATGCCGATCCGGTTGAACTTGGACCGATCTCCCGAATCGCATCGTATAGCGGCACTTTGTATGTACTTCGTCCAGATAAACTGATACAATTTGATGGTTTGGTTGTTAACAAAGACTTTATCGACTGGGGATCATTACCATCCAAAGAAACCCGCGATATGTTGAGTTTGGGCAGTCGACTGCTCATTTCCAGCAATAAAGGTTTAGGAATTTTGCGCGGAGCCGCACTAACTGTGGTTAAAGGCATCGATGGCCTTCCGGTTGAGAATACTACTTGTCTGGCCAAAGGTTTTGCCGACGATGTTTGGATTGGAACAGCACAAGGCGCGGTTCGGATGCTCAACAACGAGTGGCAGTATTTTGCTGCTGATAACTGGCTCCCCGGCAACTATGTAAATAGCATTGCTGTAGCTAAAAACGCCGTTTATGTGGCTACTGAAAAGGGAATTGGTGTTATTCATTATGAGCCGTTTACCCTTCAGAAAAAAGCGGCTTATTTTGAACAGGAGATTGATGAATGGGGGCACAAACGATTAGGATTTATTCATTTTCTATACAAAAAAGATGGAGAATGGATTCGCGAAATCAGCGATAACGATGGCGGTCATACAGCGCCTTACCTGGCAGCCATGTGTTACAAATACGCAGTAACCGGCGATTTAAAAGCCAAAGCTGAAGCCATTGAGGCATTTAAAGCATTAGTTTGGCTTCAAAAAATTACCGGAACTGATGGTTTTATAGCCAGAGCCATCTGGTCGCCCTTCGATAAAGATGGCAAAAGCACGCAGGGCTCTGGTGGATTGCCAGCCAAGTGGTATGCAACTCCTGATGGCAAATGGTTCTGGAAAGGCGATACCTCCAGTGATGAAGTTACTGCTCATTTCTATGCTGTTTCGTTGTTTTATGATCTGGTAGCCGAAGGCAAAGACAAGGAAATGGCTAAAGAGCATTTGCAGCGCATGGCCTCCTATATACTGAAATGTAACTGGACCATGCACGATATGGATGGAAAACCAACCCGCTGGGCAAGGTGGAATCCCGAGTATTTGCTCCGTCCGTATGGCTACAACGATCGCGGTGTAAATGGTTTGGAAGTATTGTCGTACATGCACTCTGCTTATGCAATTACCAAAGACGAAAAATATAACAAAGGCTTACAACAATTGATCAGTTGGGGCTATCTGGCCAATACCATTCGGCAGAAGAACATTTTTCCTCCGGCAACTATGGCTCCCTGGGACGATGATCTGGCGTTTGAAAGTTACAATACGCTGTTCCGTTATGTTGATGATCCCAACCTACGCTCGGTGTATTTGCGCAGTTTGGAGCGTACCTGGGAAGTGAAACGCATTGAACACGACCCTTGGTACAACTTTTCGTATGGAGCCATTACGGGCAACGATTGCGAATTGGATGAGGCTGTGAAATTCATGCGCGATTTCCGACTGGATTGCATTGAATACCGCTTCCATAATTCAGATCGCGACGACTTATATCCCGAGCGTGGATATGTTTCGTACGAAGGATTTAAACGAGCCTTTTCTCCGCGTGAAGCCTCCAGCCCGTTGAGTATGGATGGCGGGGCAAACGGGAATGTGGTTCGGCAACCCACCGAGTTTTTGCGTAACTACTGGATGGGCCGATATTATGGTTTTATTCAGGCACCTGAAACAACTGATCCTGAGTTGACCACGGTTCGTACCTCGGAACAGATGAACAAAGGCGCCAAGCCTTTTGACGGACCGCAGCGCCCGGTAGTTTACTAGACAACCTTAATATAGGTTTCACCAGATGGTGAAACCTATAAAAAATGAACTATGCATAGACCAACCTACATATCAATCTTACTTTTCAGCTTCTTGCTCGTTTCCCATTTTGTTGTTGCAATGACGGGTTCAGCTTCATTGAAGTTCGAAAAGTTGCTTGTTGAATATGCAGAGAACCCAATCAATATAAGTGAAGCGCATCCGCGGTTTTCGTGGATTGTTTCTTCGGAGAATAGAAAACAGGTGCAATCGGCTTACCAGATTTTAGTTGCTTCAACGGCGGAGGAATTATCGAAAAACGAGGCCGACCTATGGAATTCAGGAAAGGTGATTTCTTTGGAAACCATACAGCACGAATACGGGAAGGACAACCTGAAATCGTGTACCCGCTATTTCTGGAAGGTGAAAATCTGGGACGGAAACGGCAATGAATATACAAGTCCGGCAGCTACTTTCGAATCGGCTTTTCTTTCGCAACAGGATTGGAAGGCCTCGTGGATTGGGAGCGGACCGGCCAATGAAATCCTTCCGGAGCAAGGATTTTATAAGGATAAGAAGGAGCAATTCGCGGGAAAAGATTCTATCGCTCACGATGGAAATTCATTGTTGCTTCGTCGCGAAACAACCATCAGGAAAGAGATTCAATCAGCGAAGGCCTTTGTGACCGGCGTTGGTTTGTATGAGTTTTTTGTAAACGGGCAACGGGTGGGAGACCATGTTTTGGCGCCGGCAAAAACACCGTACCACAAATACATTCTTTATGACACCTACGACATTACTTCACAGTTGAAAAAGGGCGCCAATGCTTTTGGTATCCACCTCGGCAATGGTTGGTACAATCCATACAAAAAATGGTGGAACGACTACCGTATGCAGTGGTTTGGCCACAAAAAGGCGATAGCACAAATTCAGCTTGTTTTTAAAGACGGAACAAGCCAGTTAATAACTACCGGTGCCGATTGGAAATGGTCGAATGGCCCGATTACTTACAACTGCATTTACGATGGCGAAACTTACGACGCCCGGCTTGAACAGGATGGATGGAATAAACCCGGATTTGATGATTCCGCTTGGCAGAAAGTTGCTGTTTTCAATAAACCTTCCGTTCGTTTGGTTTCGCATCAGATGCCGCCAATTAAGGTAAACGAAGTTTTTAAACCGAAAGAAGTTAAATTGAATTCGTCTCAGATCAGGGTTTTTGATATGGGCCAGAATTTTGCCGGTTGGGTTAGGCTGAACATTCATGGTGCAAAAGGTACACGCATCAAACTTAGGTTTGCCGAAGATTTGAATGCCGACGGAACGATTGATGTAACCAGCAACGAACATGCCAGGGCTACCGCTCAATATATCCTGAATGGCAACGGAAAAGAAACTTATGAAACACATTTCTCCTATTTCGGATTTAAATATGCGGAGGTGAGCGCTTCCAACGGGCCATTGAATCTGGATGGAATTGAAGGGCATGCCGTTTATTCAAAGAATGCCAACATTGGCTCGTTTGAGTGCGACAACACGCTGGTCAATAAAATACACAGGGCAACGGTATGGTCTCAAAAAAGTAACATGCTGGGTTACCCGATGGATTGCCCGCAGCGTGACGAACGCCTGGGCTGGTTTGGTGATGCGCAGGTTACAGCTGAAGAAGCCATGTTCAACTTCGATATGGCGCTTTTTTACGAAAACTGGTTTGAAGGTATTAAGGATAACCAAGATGAAAAAACCGGCGACATTCCGATCATTTCGCCGCGCCCCTATATCAAAGACGATGGCATTGAATGGAGCAGCACCTACCTCACGATGCTCTGGAATTACTATTGTTATTATGGCGATCAGCAGATTCTGGTGCACCATTATCCTGCCATGAAACGCTACATGGAATTTTTGGACAAGCTTTCGAACAACCTGATATTGCCGATGGGTTGGATTGGCGATTGGGGCAGCATCGTGAAAGGCTGGAAAGAAGGGCAGCCCGAATCAGTTCCAACGGCTTTTTATTTCTGGAATGCCCAAATCATGAGCAAAGTAGCCGGAATTATCGGGAAAAAAGAAGATCAGGAAAAATACAGCCTGCTGGCCGACCGCATTCGCGAAAAATACAATCAGAAATACCTGAACACCCAAACGGGAAACTACAACGATGGAAGCCAGATGGCTAATGCATTTACCCTGTTTTTGGGCTTGGTTCCTGAAAGTTCAAAACAGGCAGTTCTGAATAACCTTATTGCGGATATTCTGGATAAAAATTCAGCTCATCTGACAACCGGAGTATTGGGAACCAAATATATGCCCGAAGCGCTTGCACAAATGGGGCGCGCCGATGTGGCATGGAAAATCATCAACCAAAAGACCGCGCCCAGTTGGAACGACATGATGGAAAAATACACCACCGTGTGCGAATTCTGGACATTGAAACAATCCAAAAATCACGTGATGATGGGCAGCATTGATGCCTGGTTTTATAAATATATTGCAGGTATTCAGCTTGATGAATCAAACCCGGCATTTAAAACCTTTACGATAAAACCGGAAGTTGCTATTATACCTAACAGGTTTCAAAAACCTGTTAGGTATGCCAAAGCAAGCCTTTCAACACTCAGAGGGAAAGTGGATTCAGAGTGGAGGAGAAGTCCGTGCCTGTTCACTTTAAAAATTCAGGTGCCGTTTAATACTACCGCGACGGTTTGTTTGCCCGGAAGCGAAAATGACGCACTTACCGAAAACGAAGGTTCGCTGAAAATAGAAAATGGCATTGAATACCTCGGATTCAGAGAAGGCCATCACCAAATCCGAGTTCACTCAGGAGTTTATAATTTTAAAATCACAAAGAAATGATTATCAGGTTTTTATTTCTATTATTCAGAAATAGCAAGGGATTCCATCTCTTCAAAAAAGATGGAATCTTTACGAAAAATATAGCCCTATTACTCTTGATCGGAGCTTGTTCTTGCCAGGTTAAAACGCAACCCGGGTTTGCAGATTTTGTCAATCCGTTTCTGGGAACCGGGGGTGAAATGGGCGTTGGTTTCGGAAACATGTTTCCTGGAGCAACCTATCCGCACGGAATGATGCAGTTAAGCCCGGATAATGGTGGACATGGCTGGATGTATAGCGGCGGTTATCGTTATGCCGATAAGTACATTGTCGGTTTTTCGCATACCCATTTAAGCGGCACCGGCGTGGCCGATTATTGCGACATTTCGGTGATGCCAACCACAAAACCCATCGACAAAAAATATTTTGAACAGAGTGATTCAACAGTTAATCAAATCATTGCTGAAAATAAGCTCGATCCAAATAGCTTCATCAACCGCGACGGGCATCCCGGACCTTTTGACAAACATTTCTTTCTGAAATACCGTTCAGCGTTTTCGCACGATCAGGAAAAAGCATCGCCGGGGTACTATTCGGTAAAGCTGCTCGACGACGATATTGAGGTTGAACTAACCACTTCGGAGCTTGCAGCCATGCATCGCTATCGGTTCAACAAAAAAACGGAGAAACAGCATCTTATCCTGAATTTGGGTTTTACTACATCTGACCATACTGAGGGCGCAAAAGTCAATTGCCGTTCCAACGATTTGATTACCGGCTACCGGCTATCGTCGGGGAAGGCAACTGCCAAAGTGTTTTTTGCTTTGCAATTTTCGCGTCCGGTTCAAAACTACCAGTTTTTCCTGGCTGATTCGGTTAACAACAAAATAGCTGAAGGAAAAGAAAAACTCGCTGGTGTTTTTACTTTTTCAGGAAAAGAAAATAACGAATTGCTGGTTAGAACCGCCATTTCGTCGGTTAGCGAGGAAGGCGCTCTGACTAACCTGAGAACAGGCGATTCGTTCGGTTGGGATTTCGAAAAAATGCGCCAGTCAACCCGTACCAAATGGAACGACGAGCTTTCGAAAATTTCGGTAACAACAACCGACAACGAAAAAAGAACTATTTTCTACACATCTCTTTATCACAGTTTCATTGCGCCGTACCGTTTTTCGGATGCCGACGGCAGGTATAAAAACTTCAATAATGTGCCTGAAAAAGCTGAAGGTTACACGCACTACACGTTGTTGTCGCTATGGGATACCTTCCGCGCCGAAAATCCGCTACTTCTTATGTTGCAACCGAAGGTAGAAGAAGACATTATTCATTCCATGCTGGCTAAGTACCGGCAAACAAACGAATTGCCCTATTGGGAAATATGGGGGCAGGAAGGCGGTTCGATGATTGGATACCATGCCGCTGTTTTAATGGCCGACGCACTGGCAAAAAAAATGGGAAAATACGATTTGGAATTATTGTACCAATCGCTGATTGCAGTTTCGGAAACTGAGCGTAAAGGCCTGGGTTTTTACCGGCAATACCATTTTGTGCCTACGGATAAAGAAAAAGCGGGAACGGTTTCCAAAACTTTGGAATATTGCTTCAACGATTGGTGCATTGCCCAAATAGCCAAGCAATTAGACAAGGCCAACGACTATAAAAAATACATGGACCGTTCGCAATATTACAAGAATTTGTTCGATCCGGCTTATCACCTGTTTCGGGGAAAAAACAGCGACGGAAGTTGGTATGAGCCTTTTCTTCCGCACTTCGCTGAGTATGGTAATGCACATTGCGTGGAAGGAAATACCTGGCAATACTCGTTTTTTGTGCCACACGATCCGGAAGGATTAATCAGTTTGATGGGAGGCCCAAAAAGTTTTGAGCTGATGCTCGATTCGCTGTTCACCCAAACCTCCGAATTGCTGGGTGATGACACCGAAGATGTCACGGGCTTGATTGGGCAGTATTCGCAGGGCAACGAACCCGATCACAATTCGGCTTATTTGTACGATTGGGTAGGGAAAGTCAACAAAACGCAATTCTACACCAATAAGATTATCAATACATTGTACAAGAATTCTCCTGATGGACTTTGTGGTAATGAAGATTGTGGGCAAATGTCGGCCTGGTATGTTTTCAGCGCTATGGGTATGTATCCGGTCAACCCGGTGGATGGCCGCTATTATTTAGGTAGCCCTCAGTTCGAAAAAACAGAAATGCACCTTCCGAATGGAAAAACATTTACCATTTTCGCCAAAGGCATTTCTTCTGAAAATATTTACAGCAAATTGATCAGTCTCAACGGAAAACCACTCGACAGGTTGTATATAACCTGGGACGAAATACAGGCTGGTGGAATACTTGAGTTTGAAATGGCAAAAGAACGTATGAATTAAATACAAGAGATTTCACCAGATAGTGAAACCTCTATCAAAATAAATCAGCTACATGGAATGCTCAACACATTGGAATAATACAATAAACAATATGCTATGAAAAAGTTTTTAAGCCGTTTGAGTTTGCTGTTTGCTTTTACAATTGTAACAGTTCCTTTGCTCAGAGCACAGGATAATATGCTTTGCCGCGATGCTTATTGGACTGAAGATGAAGCCGCTGTAATTATGAAAAAGTGGGCGACGGAGTGGAAAACCAAGGCCGATTGGGAAAAACGCGCCGATGTAATTCGTCAAGAAATTATTAAAGGAATGAAAATTGACCAGATGCCAAAGGTTGACAACAATTTCAAACCCATCATTCACAGTACGCGCACGATGGACGGCTATATTGTTGAAAATATTGCCATTGAAAGCTTTCCCGGATTTTATATTACCGGAAACCTTTACCGGCCAATTAAATTTGACAAAAAATGTCCTGCAATTCTAAGTCCGCACGGACATTGGGAAGATCGTCGGTTTAGCGCCGATGTGCAAACCCGTTGCGCCTGTTTTGCCCGTATGGGCGCTGTGGTTTTTGCTTACGACATGGTTGGATATGGCGACTCGAAACAAGTTAATCACAATATTCCAATAGCCCTGCTTTTGCAGACTTTCAACAGCAAACGTGTGCTGGATTATCTTGTGACGAGGCCCGATGTTGATCCTGAAAAGATTGGCATTACGGGCGAATCGGGTGGCGGAACACAAACCATCATGATTACTGCGCTGGATAACCGTATTAAAGTTTCGGTGCCTGTGGTGATGGTTTCGGCCTACTTTTTTGGCGGTTGCAATTGCGAGAGCGGAATGCCGGTACACAAAAGCAACCATCACCAGACCAACAACGTAGAGATTACTGCTCTTTGCGCTCCACGTCCTATGCTGCTTGTGTCCGACGGAGGCGACTGGACGAAAAATACTCCGAAGATAGAAATGCCTTATCTCCAGAAAGTTTATGCTTTGTATGATGCCGAAAGCCGTTTGGATAATGCACACTTCCCAGGCGAACGGCATGGCTATGAAGCCAGTAAGCGCTTTCCGGTTTATAACTTTTTCGATCGTTACCTCGGGCTCCATGCCGGACGGATCTACAAAGACAAATTCGACGAAAGTTTTGTGACCGTTCTTCCGAAAGAGGCATTGATGGTTTTCAATGAGCAAAATCCTGTACCGACCAATGCTCTGAAAGGAGACGAGGCGGTGTTGAAATACCTGAATTTGAAATAACAGCGGCCCCACCCAACCCTTCCCCGAAAGAGAAGGGAGTACAGCAGTGAAACGGGAAAAGTTGCTTTTAAATGATAACGTAATGAACTTTTACGGCCTTAGGTCCCCCTTTGGATTTAAGGGGCTTAAGAAAGAAATATGAAAGCGATGAAGAAGGAAAAGCCCGATTTTATTATCGAATTAGGCGATTTTGCTACTCCCGATCCTAAATACGCCAAATACTTCGATGTCTGGAATTCTTTTTCCGGCGATAAATACCATGTCATTGGTAATCACGAAATGGATGGCGGAACTTCGCACGAGAAAGCAATTGCCTATCGTGGCATGAAAACCGGCTACTATTCAAACTCCAGCTTTTAGTGAACTAGACCTACTCTTAACTTGAAACTAATGAAACGACTGATTTTTATTCTCGCTTTATTGTTTTTTATTTCCTGCAATTCGTCAAAAAAAGAATTTCGGGTAGTCGACTTGCGTTGCGAATACCTTGTAAATCCGGATGGACTGGATGTGGAGCATCCCCGCTTATTCTGGAAAATGGATAAGGCAGTTGCGGGAGCGAAGCAAACAGCCTGGCAGGTTCAGGTTGCAAGCTCCGAAGAACTATTACAAAGCGGATCAGCCGATTTGTGGGATTCGGGAGTTGTACAATCTGATCAGTCTATTCAAATTGAATACGAGGGAAAACCATTGCAATCGGGGCAAAATGTTTTCTGGCGGGTAAAAATATGGGATGAAGCTGGCGTAGAATCGGCCTGGAGTGAAACAGCTTCGTGGAAAATGGCTTTGCTGAAAACCTCTGATTGGCAGGCTAAATGGATTGGAGCGCCCAAATCAATTACTTCGGGCGAAATGAAATATGCTTCGCCGTTTTTCAGGAAAGAAATTGACGTTTCGGGGAAAGTGAAAAGCGCCCGGGTTTACATTTCAGGTTTGGGTTATTACGAGCTTTACCTGAACGGTAAAAAATCGGGCGACCACGTTCTTTCGCCGAACCAAACGAATTACGACCGGCGCAAGCGCGAAAAATGGAGCGAATCGCGAATTGGAAACATGAATACCAGGGTTTTGTACGAAACACACGACATAACTTCCTTGCTTCAGGATGGGAAGAATGTCATTGGCGTTGTGCTTGGAAATGGCTGGTATCAGCAAGCCGACCGGCCCGATGAACCGGCTTATTTGTATGATTCGCCGCGTTTGTTGGCTCAAATTCAAATCGAATACGAAGATGGCCGGAACGAAACAATTACGAGTGATGCAAGCTGGAAAGTTTCTACCGGCCCGATACTTTATAACGGACTTCATTCTGGCGAAATTTATGATGCCCGGTTGGAACAGAAGAGCTGGAACGAAGCGGGATTTGATGATTCGAAATGGATACAGGCTGAGTTGGTTCGCGAGCCTACGGGAACTTTAAAGGCGCAGGTTTCGCCGTCCGACCGGATAGTAAAAACCATCCGTCCGGTAAAAGTATCCCAGCCTGAAAAGGGCATTTACCGGTTCGATATGGGGCAAATGATGTCGGGATGGGCAAGGCTGAAAGTTTCAGGAGAAAAAGGGACGAAGCTGAAACTGGTTTTTACCGAAGAATTTGGCCCAACTTATAGGCAAACCGATACTTATATTTTGAAAGGTGAAGGCGAAGAAATTTGGGAACCACGATTTACCTGGCATGCATTCAGGTATGTTGATGTAATTGGTTCTTCGGTTGAATTAACTGCCGATAAACTCGAAGGAAGGGTAGTGAATACCGATATTCAACCTGCCGGAACGTTTGAATGTTCAAATATGCTGTTCAATCAGCTCCTGAGTAATTATCGATGGACACAATTGGGAAATGTGCATGGAGGTGTGCCCAGCGATTGCCCGCACCGCGAAAGGCGAGGTTATACGGGCGACGGGCAAATTTCGTCGAGGTCGGCAATTTACAATTTCGATATGGCGCAATTTTATACCAAATGGCTGGGCGACATCAGCGATGCTCAAAATCACGAAACAGGTTACGTACCCAATACAACACCTTACGATGATGGCGGCGGCGGAACGCCCTGGGGCGCAGCGTATGTGATTATTCCCTGGTACATGTACCAGTATTACGGCGACCTGCAGCTTTTGCAACAGCATTACAAAGGCATGAAACATTGGATTGACTTTGTAAAAAACAACCTGAATACGGATGGAATCCTTGCCAATCAGGGATTGGGCGAATGGGTGCCCCCGGCAGTTGTAACTATTGATCCTGATTATGTGAATTCGTGTTTCTATTTGCTTTGCTGTAACCTGATGGCACAAATTTCAGGTGCTCTGGGAGAAAAAAATGATCAGGCTTATTTTAGCCAACTGGAAAAAGATGCGGCATTCAGTATCAATAGGGTTTATTTTAATCGGGATAAAGCTGAGTATTCGGTGGGTTGGCAGGGCGCCAATGCTTATCCGCTAGCTTATCATTTTGCTGCAAAAGAAAACGAACAGGCCATTTTCGATCGTCTGGTTCAAAGCCTGAAAGATGCCAAAATGCACTTCGATACCGGCATTTTGGGAACACCGTTATTACTCCAGGTTTTGACCGAGCAGGGACGAATTGACCTGGCATATACATTGATGAACCAGCGCGATTTTCCGTCGTTTGGTTACATGGTTGAGAGAGGCGCCACTACAATATGGGAAACTTTCCAGGGCGATGTTTCTCACAGTCACCCCATGTTTGGCAGCGTATGCGAATGGTTTTACCGAAACTTAGGCGGAATAATTCCCGATGCGGTAAGCCCGGCATTTAAACATGCTATTATCAAACCTTATCCGGTTAGCGGAATCGATTATGCCCGAACAACATATCCTTCGTTGTACGGAACAATAAAAACCGATTGGAAAATTGAAGGAGCCGATTACGAACTGAATGTTACTATTCCGGCCAATACCACTGCCACAGTTTATGTGTTGGCTACCATTCCTGAAAAGGTTTCGGAAGGAGATCAGGATGTTTCGCAAAATAAACATATCCGGTTTATTGGTCAGGAAGGCCATTTTGCTGTGTACGAAGTTGAATCAGGCGAATATCATTTTGTTTCGGAAGGAGCGCGAATATTATTGAGAAAAACCACGTTGGCTGCTCCGGTTATAAAACCGGCCAATGCCATTGCCCAGGAAAGCGATACGGTAGTTGTTTCAATTAATGCCGAAGTAAAAGAAGCCATTATTCATTATACAACCGACGGAACTGATCCGGATAGTTCTTCTATTGCTTATGAAAAACCACTTCGGATAATTGAACCAACAGTTGTAAAAGCGCGGTCATACAGTCGAAATTATTCAGCAAGTTATATACAGACCGGGGTTGTTGAATTTATCGATCAGCAATCCAATGGTTTGAAATACGACTATTATTCAGGAAAATGGATGAGACTGCCTGATTTTTCGAAACTAAAGGTTGAAAAAAGAGGAACTGTTTACGAAATTTCGCTCGACAAAATAATTCCGACGCACGATGAATTTGCACTTTCATTTCATGGTTCAATTAAAATTGAAAAGGAAGGCGAATATGAATTTTTCATTCAATCGAATGATGGCAGTCGTTTATACATCGACGATCGTTTGGTGATTGACCATGATGGACCGCATGGAGCCGAAATAGAGAAAACAGGAAAAGTACATTTGACGAAAGGACTACATCCCATACGGATAAATTATTTCCAGGCTGGCGGAGGAATGTTTTTACGTCTGCAATACACAGGGCCAGGCGTCGAGAAAAAAATAATACCGCCAACAGTTTTATTGCAGAATTAACCATATTTAAATTTAACTATATGAAAAATAACAATTTAAGCAGAAGAAACTTCCTTGGTAAAACAGCTTTGGGAGTTGCCGGAGTTACCGTTGCTTCGGGTTCAGCAATGTCGATGAGTACTGCATCGTATAAACGGATTGTTGGGGCAAATGATCGTATTAATATTGCCTTTTTAGGTTGTGGTAATCGGAGTAAGGGGCATCAGAACATGGTTAAAATGTCGGAAAAAGACAAAAACCTTGGAGTTGTTGCCGTTTGCGACCTTTGGAGTAAAAACCGCGAAAAAACTGCCGCACGCCTGAAAGAAAAATTTGGATATGATGTTAAGCAGTTCAAGTATTTCGAGGATTTGCTTGCTATGCCCGAATTGGATGCTGTAATGATTGCCACCGGTGATTTTCAACATGCTAAGATTTTGGCTGAAGTAGTTAAAGCCGGCAAAGATTGTTACTGCGAAAAACCTATGGCAATTGACGTTGATGAGGCGAAATATGCGCGTGAAACCGTTTTGGCCTCCAAACAGGTGGTTCAAATGGGTTCACAATGGGTAAGCGAACCAGTGCAGCGAAAAGTTCGCGAAATAATCCGTTCAGGAAAAATTGGGCAAATTACCAAAATTGAGCAGGTTTGGAACGATAATGGTCCGCGCTGGCACGATCCCGATCGACAAACAGTGAAAGATATTCGCCCGGAAGATACCGACTGGAACCGCTGGTTATTGGGTAAACCGTATGAACCATTTGATCCCTGGAAATATTTCGAATTTCGCATTTTCAGACAATATTCCGGAGGCATCACCTCGCAATGGATGAGCCATGCCATTGGCCTGGTGCATTTTTATACCGACACTGCTATACCCGATTCGATGGTTGCGCATGGCGGAATTTTCGGCTGGCCCGATATTCGTCAAAATCCTGATACATTCCAGGCACTTGCGTCGTACGACGATGCGAAATTCCTTTATTCCTATTCATCGAGTTATGCCAATAAATTTGGCGATTATACATGTATTCGTGGAAAAGAAGCAACACTTTTTGCTCACGGTGGCGAAGGAAGTCCGCGTTGGTTCCTGATTCCCGAACATCAGGATTTACCCGGAGGATTTGATTTTTTTAATGGCATGACTGATTTGGTAAAAAACGGCAAAGCAGAAATCATTACTACCGAAGAGTATAATAATCAACTTCCTCCAACCGGTTTAAGCGACGACAGCAAATATCATATCGACAATTGGGCCGATTGCATGAGAAGTAGAAACCAGAATACAAATGGCAATATTCATACTGGATTCTGGCATTCGGTTGGAACTATTATGGCTACAAGAAGTTATCGTGAAGGTAAAAAGCTTTATTGGGACCGGGAGAAGGAAGAGATTGTTGATCACCATGTAAAAAGTTGATGTATAATTGATGTAATTAAAATCATTGTTGTCCGGTAAAAAATAAGAGATTCTTCGCTTCGCTCAGAATGACTGATACTTATATGTTGGTAGTATAATGCTTTGTGACATTTGGAAAATCTGACTGTTTTTACCTTGAACTCACTAAAATGGTCAGGTTTTCCATAGTCATACTTTGTTGCAAATGACAATCAAGCAGAAGAGCAAGTAAAACCATGTTTTAAAATAATATCAGTTTCGGTTAATATTTTATTTTGGCAGGTAATTTATATAAACTATATTTGAATAACATATTAATCAAAAACCAAAGACGAAAATAAGGGAACAGTAAACCTTCAAAATCATATTGTTCAAAATAAGTTATGAAAAAAACCTCTCTTAACGATATAGCTCAAAGGCTTGGAGTATCCAAAACTTTAGTCTCATTTGTACTTAATGGGAGGGGCAAAGAGTTCAGAATTAGTGAAGAAATATGTAAAAAGGTTACTGATACGGCAAAAGAAATGAATTATCAACCTAACCGTATCGCCCAAGGTTTACGTACAGGGAAAACTAAAACGATAGGTTTGGTAATAGCCGATATAGCGAACCCTTTCTTTGGAAAACTTGGTCGGGAAATTGAGCAGGAAGCATCCAAACATGGTTATCGCATTATTTTTTGCAGTTCAGATGAAAATGCAGATAAATTCAAGCAACAAATAGCTATGCTTCAGCAAAGCCAGGTTGATGGATACATCATTTCTCCTCCAATAAATAGTGAAGAAACTGTTAAAGCATTGGTAAAAAGCCACATTCCATTGGTTTTAATCGACCGTTTCTTTCCTGAAATTGAAACGAACCATATTGTTGTTGACAATCTTGATGCAGCCTATAAAGCTACTTCGCATTTAATTAGACTAGGTCGAAAGCGGATTGCAAATATTACCCTCAATGTTGATTTGATTAATATGAAGGAGCGTACTGAAGGGTATAAGAATGCGTTGAGTGATAATGGTATTTACCCTGATGAAGCAATGATTAAGATATTGCCATTCTCGCATGATAATACTGATGTTAATAAGGCTATTAACGAATTGGTTGGAGACAGGAATAATCTGAAAGTTGATGCTATTTTATTTTCGACCAGCAAACTTGGAGTAATGGGAATTGAATGTATTTCGTCACTGGGTTTAAAAATACCTGATGATGTTGCAGTTGTTAGTTTTGATAATGTTGATGCCTATAAAATTTGTGTTAGCCCGGTTACCGTAATTGCTCAGCCGCTTCCTGAAATTGGACAAAAAGCAGTTGAAATTTTACTGAATGAGCTTTCCGAAGCAAGAAAGAATTCAGCAAAAAATCAAAAAATCAAATTATTGACTGAATTAATTGTTCGGAAATCTTGCGGTTCATAATTTTTTCTAATTTGGCTAAATCGATTTAGTTTCTGTTTAGTCCGTCGTGCAATTCTGTAATCTATTGAGCGATTGTTATTTGTTGAATTTATCTGGTGAATTCGTTTAAAAATAATATACAGGACAGACTAATATTTTGAAGTTGAGATTTTAACCATTTATTCAAGTGGTGTGAGAATATCAAAATGTGGTTTACAATGAGAGCATTTATTTCAATTTTTTTGTTTCTAATTTGTGTTAATATTAAGGCACAAACGAATAATTCGGTTTCTTTAAACGGCACATGGACTTTAAATTATGGTCTTTACGATAAAAATGCACCTGAAACTCCCGCCGAATTAACACTAAAAAACTGGCCTTCGGTAAAAGCAGCAGTTCCCGGAAATGTTGAACTTGACTTATTTACAGCTGGTATAGTAAAAAAGCCTGAGATTGGAAACAATATTTATGAGCTCAGAAAATATGAAGCTTACCAATGGTGGTATAGCCGAAGCTTTGAATCGCCCAAATTAGCCGAGGGCGAACGCGCTGAACTTGTTTTCGAAGGGTTGGACTGTTTTTCTTCGATATGGGTTAATAACCAAAGAATTGGTGAAACAGACAACATGTTGGTTGCTTATCGGTTTGATATTACTGATTTGCTTAAGCCTTCAGAAAATTCAATTGTTATTCGCATTAATCCAGCTGTAAAAGAAGGACAAAAAATGATCCAGGGAGTTGTTGGTACCCGAATGGATAATGCTGCTGAATTTGCCGGAATCCGCAAAGCTCCTTCAATGTATGGATGGGATATTATGCCACGGCTTGTCAGCGCAGGACTATGGCGCGATGTTCATATTGACGTGGTTAAATCTACTCATTTCCAACAAGTTTACTGGGTAACTAATTTGGTTGACCTGAAAAAAAAAGAAGCAGCATTAATACTCGACTGGCAATTCTCTTCTGACTATCCAACCATTGACGGATTGACAATGGAGGTTTCGTTGGAAAAGGGCAAACAACAGGTATTTAAACAATCATATCCGCTATACAACCAATGTCGACGTGAACGAATAAACCTGGAGAATGTTGATTTCTGGTGGCCAAGAGGTTACGGGAATCCTACGCTTTACAATGCAACCTTGAAAATTATTGATGATAAGGGTAATGTACTTGATGTGAACAAACAACGGATTGGTATTCGAACTGCTGATTTGATCCATACAGAAATAACTACACCAGAAACTCCGGGCGAATTTGTATTTGAGGTAAACGGAGAGAAAATATTTGTACGCGGAACAAATTGGGTACCTCTGGATGCTTTCCATAGTCGAGATAAAAATCATGTAAAAGAAGCAATTAACATGATTTGTGATTTGAATTGCAATATGATTCGTTGCTGGGGTGGAAATGTTTATGAAGACAAACAGTTTTTTGATTTGTGCGACGAAAATGGAATTTTGGTTTGGCAGGATTTTGCTATGGCTTGTTCTGTAACTCCCCAGGATAATAGTTTTGCCGAAAAAATCAGGGATGAAGCTATTCAGGTTGTACTTAAGCTTCGACAACATCCTTCATTGATTTTATGGTCGGGCGATAATGAAAACGATCAGTCGTTGATGTGGTCGTTCAGAAAAGCAATCGATCCGAAATTCAATAAAATTACCCGCGAAGTTTTACCATTGGTAATCTGGGAATACGATCGCATTCGTCCATATCTTCCAAGTTCGCCCTATTACAGTGAGGAAGCTTTCAAACAAAAAAGTGATGATATATTGCCTGAAGTTCATCTTTGGGGACCGCGAGGATATTACAAAGCCCCGTTTTATACACAAACCAATGCTCATTTCGTTTCTGAAATAGGGTATCATGGTTGTCCCAACCGAAACAGTCTGGAGAAAATGTTCGATCCTGAATATGTTTATCCCTGGACTAAAGATGGGCAATGGAATGATGAGTGGCAAACCAAAGCCGTTAGGTCACATCCCAAGTCAACATTTACCGAACATCGGAACGACTTGATGGTAAATCAGGTGAAGGCTTTGTTTGGCGAATGTCCTCAAGATTTGGATCAGTTCATATTTGCTTCACAAGTTGTTCAGGCCGAGGCTATGAAATTCTTTGTTGAACTCTGGCGAATGGATAAATTCAGAAAAACAGGTATTATCTGGTGGAACCTCCGCGATGGATGGCCAATTATATCGGATGCAGTTGTTGATTATTACAACAGCAAAAAGCTGGCCTATTATTATATCCGCCAGGTTCAGTATAATGCCTGCGTTATGATTGGCGATCCCAAAGCAGGAAAACATCCGGTGATAGCAGTGAACGATACCCGTGAAGAAAAAACAGGGTCAGTTATCGTTAAAGATACTGATAATGGAAATGTCATTTTTTCGAAAGATTTTATAATACCTGTAAATGGGAAAGCTGAACTTGGATTTATTCCACAATCGCAGAAACAAACGATGTGGCTTATTGAATATACAATTAATAAGGAAAAATATACCAACCATTACCTGGCTGGAATTGCTCCGTTCAAATTAACTGATTATCAGAGATGGTACAAACAACTAAACATTAAACGCGATTAAAAATGAAAGTAGCAGGAATTGATGTTGGCGGCACCAAATGTGCAGTCATTTTGGGAGAAGTAGAAAATGGTGGAAAGCCAGCAATAATTGATAAAACCATAATTGCAACGAAAGATTATCCTGATCCTTACCAGATGATTGACAGGATGCAGAAGGATTTAAATGGGTTACTTGAAAAATACAATCTGGATGCGAAAGAAATAGCCTCGATAGGAATTAGCTGTGGTGGACCGCTTGATAGTGTTAAGGGTGTAGTTTTATCGCCTCCCAATCTTCCTGGCTGGGATGAAGTTCATATTGTAAAATTGTTCGAAGAAAAGTTCGGTGTTCCGGCTTTCATACAAAATGATGCAAATGCTTGTGCCTTAGTTGAATGGATAATGGGAGCCGGACGAGGTACAAAAAATATGATTTTCCTGACGTTTGGAACAGGAATGGGTTCGGGATTAATCCTGAACGGACAACTTTATGCCGGAACAAACGATCTGGGTGGCGAAGTTGGGCACATCCGTTTAGCGCCCGATGGTCCTGTTGGCTTTGGTAAAGCCGGTTCGTTCGAAGGTTTTTGCAGCGGTGGTGGAATAGCCCAACTGGCAAAAAAAGTGGTTATAGAAAAATTGTCGAACAATCAGGCCGTCGGTTTTTGTCCAACCTTGGAACAAATCGATGAATTGGATGCAAAAACAGTTTTTACAGCTGCTCAGGACGGTGATCCGGTAGCTAATGAGATTGTTGGAATAACAGCTAATTATCTTGGTCAAGGATTGTCGATTTTGATTGATGTTTTAAATCCGGAATGTATTGTAATAGGTAGTATTTATTCGCGTAACGAAGCCATGTTCAAACCGTTGATCGATGTGGTTTTAAAGCAGGAAGCCATTCCATCGGCATTGGACGTATGCAAAATAAAACCGGCTGAACTTGGCGACTCAATAGGGGATTATGCTGCTTTATGTGTAGCAATTTACAACAATCAGTAAGAGAATTTTAAAAAGACAATGAATCAACAAAATTACAGTCAATCGTAATTTGTAAATAAAAAATAGTAAATCATATTCAGGATGTTACAGGTTATTTTAGACGATTTAATTAAACGGTATCCGCCACTGGAAACATTAAAAGATAAAATATCGGATGCGGGCCAAGCCCTGATCTCATGCTACGAGAATAAGGGAAAAGTTCTGGTTTGCGGCAACGGTGGAAGTTGCTCCGATTCAGACCATATCGTGGGCGAACTAATGAAAGGATTTGAACACAGGCGGCCCGTCGATGAGCAGTTAAAAAATAAACTGCTTGAAATTGGTGGTGAAAGAGGTCAATTTTTGAGTGAAAAACTCCAAATAGGGTTACCAGCCATTTCGTTAACAGCTCATACTGCATTAATAACAGCAGTGGCCAATGATAATGATGCATCTGTCATTTTTGCGCAACAAGTGGTTGGCTATGGCAATTCAGGCGATATTCTTATCGCGATCAGCAGTTCCGGAAATTCTCAAAATGTGGTTGACGCTATCCTGGTAGCTAAAGCTAAAGGGCTAAAAGTGATTGGATTAACTGGCGAATCAGGTGGAAAAATGATGGGTTTATGTGATGTACTGATCAACGTTCCCGGAAAACGTACCGCTTCTGTTCAGGAATTCCATTTGCCTGTATATCATGCACTTTGTGTTATGGTTGAATCTCATTTCTTCGGAAACTATTATCTCAATTTAAAGCATTCGCAGTAAACAGTTACAGATGGCAGAACAATACTGGAAACGGTGACTGATCACTGATTACTAAAAGAAAACTAACTCAACTTAATAAATCATGGAAAATTCAAACAACTCAAAAAAAGCGAATCAAATATCAAGACGAACATTCATTAATCGTACAGCGGCAACCACTGCCTTTCTGGCTATGGGACCAGCTACCAAACTGTTTGCCGAAGATTTAAAAGATGCAACTCCGTGGCCTGCCAATGCCCCCGAATTTAAGTTTCACATGATTGGTCATGCGCACATCGATCCGGTTTGGTTGTGGCCCTGGACTGAAGGAGTAGCCATTGTTCACAGTACTTTCTCGGCTGCGCTCGACCGCATGAACGAAACACCCGGATTCTGCTTCATTAGCAGTTCTGCACAGTTTTATCACTGGGTTGCCGAAAACGATCCGAAACTGATGGAGAAAATAAAAAAACGTGTTGCCGACGGAAGCTGGAGCCTGATTGGCGGGTGGTGGGTTGAGCCCGACGTGAATATTCCTTCAGGAGAAGCTATGGTCCGCCAGGGATTGTATGGGCAGCATACTTTTCAGAAATTGTTTGGTAAAAAAGCAACCATTGGGTTCAATCCCGATTCGTTTGGACACACAAGTACCTTGCCGCAGATTATCAAAAAGCAGGGCATGGATAAGTACATTTTCATGCGCCCCGGTCCTCACGAAAAAAATATTCATCCTGATTTATTTTGGTGGGAAGGTGCCGATGGTACGCGGGTTTTAACCTACCGGATTGAACAAAGCTACAACGACAGCGGAAACGTGAAAAATCGTCTTCCACAGGTTTTTGCCAAGGTTCAGGATCAACCCATGAAAACTTTTATGTACTATTTTGGAGCGGGCGATCATGGTGGTGGTGCTACCAAAGAAAACATCAAGTCGATAGAGGAACTTAAGAAAGAGAAAGGCGCGCCGGTAGTTTTCTATAGTACTCCTGAACGGTATTTTAAAGAAATTCAGACGGATAAAAATATAAAGCTCGACGTGGTAAAAGACGATCTTCAGCACCATGCTGTTGGATGTTATACCGCTGAAGCTTCAATCAAGAAGGGAAATCGCCAGTCAGAAACAGCTTTGGTAACTGCTGAGAAAATTGTTGCCATTGGTTCGCTGGCCTGGGGCGCCAATTATCCGAAGCAAGAATTGACAACAGCCTGGCAACGGGTATTGTTTCTGCAATTTCACGACAGTTTGGCGGGTTCGTCGCTGATGGATCACACCAAAAATGCCAACGAAGGACATGGTTTTGCGTTGGACATTGCCAATCAGGCGGCGTATATGGCTGTTCAGAAATTGGAATGGCAAATCTCGACCGAAGACCCTGATTCGCAATACATGGTCGCATTTAATCCTCATGCGTGGGAAGTGATAGCCAATGTGGAATACGATTTCAACTGGGATCCCAACAAACACAAAACATCGCGCGTTGACGACGAAACAGGAAATCCGCTGCCTCACCAATTTACCGGAGGTTCGTCGGAGACTGGCTCACGCCGCAAGTTGATTGTTCACACACCAATACCGGCCATGGGCTATCGCCAGTTGCGGCTTTGGGATGGCGGCGATTACAGTCATCAGATTACAGCCTCAGCAAAAGACAATGTGCTAGAAAATGATTTGGTAAAAGTGACTTTCTCGTACAATGGAACCTTGGGAATACTTGATAAAAAAACGGGTAAAGAAGTCTTTTCAGGAGGGAATACCGGTTGCAAAGCCATTGTAATTGACGATCCGAGCGATACCTGGAGCCACGATATAAAAACGTATAACAAAGAAATTGGAGCTTTCAGCAATGCTACCCTGAAAATTCTGGAAAACGGGCCGCTTCGTTCCACCATGCGGGTGATCACATCTTATGGTGATTCGAAACTTACTATCGACTGGACTTTGTATGCCGGCTCAGCAAACCTGGAAGCCAAGGTAACTTTGGATTGGCACGAACGCCTGAAAATGCTGAAATTTTCGTTCCCGGTTAATGTTGAAAAACCGGTTCCAACCTACGAAACATCTTATGGATACATTGTTCGCGAAGCCAATGGAAATGAAGATCCTGGTCAGCGCTGGATTGATGTAACCGGTCAGCAAGCTGGTAGTGCGTTTGGATTAACCGTTTTGAACGACGCCAAATACGGATACAACATTCTTGAAAACGATATGCGTATTTCGGTTGCCCGTGCAGCTGTTTATGCACATCATAACCCCAAAGTGCTCGATCTGAAAAATGAATACCACTGGATGGATCAGGGAATTCAGACTTTCAGGATGATGCTTGTGCCTCACCAGGGCAGCTGGCAGGAGAGCAACATTGTGAGGATTGCCGAAGAATTCAGCGCTCAGCCGTTGGTTATTTACCAGGGAATTCATGGCGGCACGTTACCAAAAGCCAATTCGCTGCTTTCGGTTGATGCTCCGAATGTTGTAGTTACTGCTATTAAAAACGCTGAAGACAACGATGACCTGATTGTTCGCTGCGTCGAACTCACAGGGAAAGCCACTTCCGCTAATCTGAAGTTCGGTTTCAATGGCAAGCAATGGAGTGGAAACTTTACTCCAAGCGAAATTAAAACGCTTCGGATCAATCGCAAATCAGGAGCAGTAAAAGAAGTAAACCTACTAGAGGAATAAGAAACTATCAATCCACATAAACACTTAAAATTGAACTTATGAGTAATTCAAAAATTAATTTGCTTAAAATACTCCCGGTATTATTCTCATTTATTGTAATGGGATTTGTCGACATTATTGGTGTTGCAACCGAGTACGTTAAGAAGGACTTTGCCTTGACCGATTTCATTGCACAGTTTTTACCGATGATGGTATTGCTGTGGTTCTTTGTTTTATCGGTTCCGGCAGGTGTTTTACAGGATAAATTCGGGAAGCGAAAGATGCTGAATCTTGGTATGGTTATTCAGGCCATTGGTTTGGGTTTGCCATTTATTCACTATTCTTTCCCAATGATGTTTGCCGCCTTCATCCTTCTGGGTATCGGTAATACTGTGATTCAGGTTTCGGCGAATCCACTGTTGCAAGACGTTACACCATCGGATAAACTGGCCAGTTTGTTAAGTACTTCACAGTTTGTTAAAGCGATGATTTCGTTTTCAGGTCCAATTATTGCCACTTTTATGGCCTCGCAATTTGGCAACTGGAAACTCGTTTTTGCAGTTTACGGAATCACTTCGTTATTAGCGGCTTTTTGGTTGTCGATGACACCTATTCAGGAATCGAAACCTGATCGAAAACCGGCTTCATTTTCGTCTTGTTTCAGCTTGTTGAAAAACCGGTTCGTAGCTTTAATGGCTTTGTCGATTTTTCTTATCGTGGGCGCCGAAGTATCAATTAATACAAGCATTTCAAGTATTTTGATTTCGAAATTTAGCGTGCCATTGGAAACCGCCGCTCTTGGTATTAGCTTCTTTTTTGCAGGCGAAACTGTTTCCCGTTTCCTTGGCGCTATTGTATTGAACGTGATTAAGCCACGTTTGTTTTTATTTCTCATTGTTTTACTCTCGTTGGCAGGTGTGCTGGGCGTTTTCCTGGCTCCAACCAATGCCATAGCTTTTTCTGCTGTTTTTATTATTGGATTAGGCGCCGGAAACATGTTCCCAATTATTTTCTCGCTTGCTTTGGAAAAAATGCCTGAACGTGCCAACGAAATTTCAGGACTGCTCATCATGGCTGTTTCAGGAGGTGCGGTAATTCCGTTGGTAATGGGTTGGGTAAGTACTTTGGCCGGACCAATTGCCAGTATTTCGGTAGTTGGAGCATGTATGCTTTACATCCTTTGGGTATCGCTTTATGTGAGAAAAAATTAAAGGACGTTTTGATTCGGAACGTCAATCATAAGTTGTGTTAATTTATTGATTTAATTGTATTTAATAACTGAAAAGATGAGACGTTTTTTTCTGTTATCGGCTATTGTATTGCTTTGTTTTTTGGGTTCGGAAGCTCAGGAAAAGTTAAAATCGACTGGCAAAATACCTATTTTAGCATGGTACAGTATTCCGGCCAGCGAAACTTCGGTTGCGCGCTACCAAGAGATGCGAGATGCCGGAATTACCTATTCGCTTAGCTTCTTCAACAATGCTGATGATGCCGAAAAAGCGCTGGATGCTGCGGCAAAATCTGACGTGAAAATTGTGCTTTCGTGTCCTGAATTGAACAAGGAACCTGAAAAAACGGTGAAGCGGTTCATGAATCATCCAGCGTTAGCGGGCTATCATTTAAAAGATGAACCGGCTATTCAGCTATTCCCTGAATTGAGTGATTGGGCAAAAAAAATAAAGTCGGTCGATCCGAAGCATTTCTGCTATGTCAACTTGTTTCCCAACTTCGCCGACTCTACACAGCTTGGCACAAAAGATTACAAAAAATACGTTCAGGAATACATCCAGCAAATTCCTGTTCAATTCGTGTCGTTCGATTACTATCCGGCAATGAAAGACCGGATTTATAAAAATTGGTTCGATAATCTTGAATTGATTTCCCGGGAGTCGAAAAAGGCCGGATTGCCTTTTTGGGCATTTGCATTAACAACCAATTACGACAACGACCATATAACTCCTCAAACGCTGGCGGCGATGCGGCTTCAGGTGTATGCAGATTTGGCCTATGGTGCGCAGGGAATCCAGTATTTCACTTATTGGTCGGCAACTTCGGTTAATTCGCCTTCTGGGGAAGATCAGCGCGGAGCGCCCATCAGCGTAACCGGGAAGCGTAGCGTGGTTTATGATCGGGTACAGCAAATGAGTGAAGAAATTCAGAAGCTTTCGGGGGTTTTTCTTGGTTCAAAAGTGGTGAGCGTTCGTCACACCGGACTGGGAAAAATTCCTGCAGGAACTGTGCGCCTGACCAGTTTGCCCGACCATATTAAGGTTTTGGAAACCAACAAAGCTCCAGCCTTGGTTTCGGTTCTGGAAAATGGCGAAAACTCATTTGTAGTCATTGTTAATACCGATCATTTAAACTCGATGAACCTAACGGTTTACGGTGATGAAACCTTGAAAAAAGTTTGCAAAAACGGTACAATAGTTCCGGCTAGCGCTTACGACAGCACCATGGAAGTTGACCCGGGAGATGTAGCTATTTATATGTTCCCAACAAACAAAAATCTAAAACAATAAACTTGATAAAACATGAACCGATTTAAAGTGTTGAAGACTTGGATTTTATTCATCGTTTTTACGGGAACAACTGCTGCGTATGCTCAGTTCAACGCGGTATCGCTGGTAAATCCATTAATAGGAACCGATTTTCATGGTCACACTTTCCCTGGCGCTGCGCTACCGGGCGGAATGGTGCAACTGGGGCCTGATACCGACATTAAAGGCTGGGATTGGTGCTCGGGCTACCATTACAGCGATAATTCCATTATGGGGTTTAGCCATACGCATCGTAGCGGAATGGGTGCCGGCGACTGGGGCGATATTATGCTGATGCCTGTTGTTGGTGATTTAAATATTGTACCGGGCGACAAAACTAAACCAGAAACTGGTTATCGATCAACATTTTCGCACCAGGATGAGAATGCTTCGCCAGGCTATTATTCTGTTTTGCTGAAGGATTACGGCGTAAAAGCAGAGCTAACCGTTTCACCCCGTGCAGGCTTTCATAAATATACTTTCCCGAAATCGAAAAACGCCCATATTCTTATTGACATGAATCATGGAATTGGCAGTCGTTGTATGGGCACTGAAATTAAAATTATTAGCGATACCGAAATTGTTGGTCATCGTTCTTCGCGTGGTTTTGTGAAAGGAAAGGATGTCTATTTTTATGCCAAATTCAGTAAATCATTCCAGTCGTTCGGTACATGGAGCGAAAACACCATTTCAGGCATAAAGGAAGCTTCAGGAATTAAAGCCGGCGCTTTTGTCAATTATTCGACCGACGAGAACGAAGTGATTCAGGTGAAAGTAGGTATTTCGTACACCAATATCGATCAGGCCAAACTGAATGTGACGACCGAAATTCCTGACTGGAATTTTGATCAGGTGAAAGCCAATGCCGAAAAAAGCTGGAATGCTGATTTAAGTAAAATCGAAGTTCAGGCAAATAAAGTGGATGGCGATACCTTTAACAAGCAACGACTAACTACATTCTATACAGCACTTTACCATGCCTTGTTATTTCCGGCAACTTTTAGCGACGTGGATGGGAAATACAAAGGGCTCGACAATCAAATTCATACGGCAAAGGGCTTTACCTACAGAAGCGATTTTTCTCTGTGGGATACATTCAGGGCTGAAATGCCACTTTTAACATTGGTTGATCCTGTTCGAAGCAACGACGCTGTTCAAACCATGATAGCTCAATACGAGCAGGGTGGCTGGATGCCAACGCCACAGCAGTTCGGAAACAGCTATACCAACGACATGATTGGCGACCATCCTGTTGATGCTATTCTGGATGCTTACATGAAGGGAATCCGGAATTTTGATGCCGAAAAAGCCTACGAAGGGGTTCGCAAAAACGCAATGGAAACGCCACCTGCCGATCATCGTTCGCGCGGACGTATTGGTTTGAGTTATTACCTGCAATACGGCTATTTGCCTTACAATAAAGTTCGCGAGTCGGTTTCGCGCACCATGGAATATGCCTACAACGACTGGTGTGTTGCCCAATTTGCCAAAGCTTTGGGAAAAACTGCTGACTACGACCTGTTCATCAAACGTGCAATGAATTATAGAAATGTGATTGATTTGGCAACCGGTTTTGCCCGGCCAAAGAACGATCAGGGACAATGGCTTTCGCCTTTCGATCCGCGATTCATTGGCAATGGCGACAACCGTCATTACACCGAAGCCAACGCCTGGCAATACACATGGTTTGTTCCTCACGATGTTCAGGGATTAATGAATCTGGAAGGTGGAAAAGATCGCTTCGTACAGAAACTGGATTCGCTGTTTACCATCAGTTCCGAAATCAAGGAAACAGTGAGCGATGCCACAGGTTTGATCGGGCAATATGCACACGGAAATGAGCCTGGCCATCATACCATTTATTTGTACAACTACGCCGGAATGCCCTGGAAAACGCAGAGCATGATCCGCAAAGTGATGGATGAATTGTACCACGACGGACCCGATGGTTTGTGCGGAAACGAAGACATGGGGCAAATGTCAGCCTGGTACGTGTTGAACGCAATGGGATTCTATCCGGTTGCACCTGGCCAAAATGTTTGGGTCATTGGAAGTCCGCTTTTCAGCAAAGTAACACTTCACCTGAATAAGACCTTCAACAAAGGGAGCGAGTTTACCATCGAAGCCCGAACCAATTCCAGAGATAATAAATACATCCAAACGGCAAAACTGAATGGAAATCCACTGAATAAGACCTGGTTTACCCACGATGTGATCAGCAAAGGAGGCAAAATCACTTTCGACATGGGAGCTGAACCCAATAAGAACTGGGGAACTGCCGCCGAATCAATTCCGCCATCCGTTTCAGGAATTGAAAAGAAGTAAACGAAAACAGAAATACAATAAAACTATTCGATATGAAAATAGAGCAATTGCAAAAAATTCTGGGCGATATCAGTAAAGTAAAGATTGCTGTGGTTGGTGATTTTTGTCTGGATGCTTATTGGTTTATCGACGAAGCCATGAGCGAGATTTCAATCGAAACAAATCAGGCAACGCGTCCGGTTCGTGAGCAACGATACACACTTGGTGGTGCCGGTAATGTAACTGCGAATATCGCTGCCCTGGGCGTGAAGGATGTCCGTGCGTTTGGCGTGATTGGCACCGATCCGTTTGGAGCAGAAATGGTTAGGGTTATGAAGAAGAACGGAATAAATCCCGACAATCTGTTGACTCAAACAGAAAACTGGTCAACGCACACTTACGCCAAACCATACATCGACGATTTCGAGTTGAATCGCGTTGACTTCGGAAATTACAACGTTCTTTCGAAGGAAACTGCCGATCTGTTGATTGTCCGGTTGGTCGAAACCGTTCCGCAGGTTGACGTGGTAATTATCAATCAGCAGGTTCCTTCAGGAATTCATATTCCGTATTTCAAGCAAGAATTACTGAAGGTGATTCAGCAGTTTCCTGAAAAGATTTTCATGGTTGACAGCCGAAATTTCAATGATTTCTACGACGGAGCTATCCGTAAAATGAACGATACTGAGGCTGCACGGCTTTGCGGCGTGGATAAAGCTCCGGATGATATAGTGCTTTATAATGAAGTAGTTAAATATGCCGAAGAGCTTTATGCCCGATTTAAAAAACCATTATTCGTAACGCGCGGAAGCAAAGGATCGCTTACCATTAGCGAAAAAGGTATTTCCAATATGCCCGGACTGATGATCATTTCGCGTGTTGATACAGTTGGCGCGGGAGACAGCTATCTGGCCGGCGCTTCGTCAACCTTGGCGGCCGGTTACGATATGGAAACCGCAGCCACCATCGGCTCGTTTGTGGCGGGAGTCACCGTTCAGAAATTGTTCCAGACAGGTACAGCTACTCCTGAAGAAATAATGGCGATTGGAAATGATCCGGATTATGTATATGCTGCCGAATTGGCCGAAGATCTGCGTCATGCCAATTACCTTTTGGATACCGAGATTGAATTGGTTAACAAGTGGGACGGCGAACTTTCGATCGAACATGCCATTTTTGATCATGATGGAACCATCTCGACACTTCGCGAAGGTTGGGAACACATCATGGGGCCAATGATGGTGAAAGCCGTTTTGGGCAAAAAATACAAGGATGCTGACGAAAGTCTTTACCAGAAAGTTGTTGCCCGGGTGAACGACTACATTGACAAAACAACCGGAATACAGACTTTGGTGCAAATGAAAGGTTTGCTCGATATCATTCGCGAATTTGGTTGTGTGCCAGAAGAAGAAATGCTCGACGAATTTGGCTACAAAAAAATATACAACGACGAGCTGCTCGAAATGGTGAAAGTTCGCGAAGAAAAGTACAGGAAAGGTGAACTGGCTCTGGAAGATTTTACCATGAAAAATGCGGTGCCGTTCCTCCAAAAATTGCACGATGCTGGCGTAAAACTTTACCTGGCCAGTGGTACCGACGAGGTTGATGTGATTAAGGAAGCCGAGGCTTTAGGCTATGCTCATTTGTTCGAAGGCCGCATTTACGGCGCGGTTGGCGATGTAACTAAAGAGGCCAAAAAGATGGTACTCGACCGTATTTTGAATTCGATTGGCGATTCGTCATTTGGAAAGTTGGTCACTTTTGGCGACGGTCCTGTTGAAATGCGCGAAACCCGCAAACGTAATGGTTTATCGGTGGGCATTGCCAGCGACGAACTGAAGCGCTTCGGACTGAACAATAGCAAGCGCACCCGCCTGATTAAAGCTGGTTCCGACGTGATTATTTCAGATTTCTCGCAAATGAATCAGTTGCTTGAATTGCTAAGTATCAAATAATTGTTTGTACAGGTTTCACCAGTAGGGTGAAACCTGTAATGAATAAATCGTAAATATTGAAATCGTAAATTTTTTACTGTATGCCTTATCCAAAACTCAACAGAGACTTGTTGGATGTTAAAAAACTCGATAGCAGAAAGAACAAGGTTTACATCGAAAAAGACCATGTTCCGGTAGATCATAAACCAGAACATCTTTCGGAAAGAGGAGAAAAATTAATTGAAAAAACAGCCGAACGCATTCGTTTAGCCCGGCAGAAAGGGGGTTCGGTAATGCTCACATTTGGAGCTCATACCATCAAAAATGGCATGTCGCCAACGCTGATTGCGCTTATGGAAGAAGGATGGGTCGATCACCTTTCAACCAATGGTGCCGGTATTATTCACGACTGGGAATTTGCTTTTCAGGGAAAATCGAGCGAAGATGTGCGCGAAAATGTTCATCTGGGCCAATTCGGTATTTGGGATCACACCGGGTTTAATATCAATCTGGCCCTGATTGTCGGCGCTTACGAAGGTTTGGGCTACGGCGAATCGGTTGGTAAAATGATTTCGCGCGAAGGACTTGATATTCCCGAACTTTCCCAACTTTACGCTGAAGCAAACGAACTCATGGAGACAAACCCGGATAAAGCTGCTGCGGCTATTGATTTGGCCGGAGTCATCAAAAAGTTTGATTTAGCGCCAGGGTTTCTCAGTATTCCGCATCCGTTCAAAAAATATTCAGCCCAGGCCCGCGCGTATGAGTTGGGTATTCCGTTTACGGGTCATCCGATGATCGGGCACGACATCATTTACAACCATCCGATGAACCATGGCGCGGCTTTGGGCCGAGTGGCTCTGAACGATTTTTTAAGCTTTGCCAAAAATGTAAGCAAATTGGAGCATGGTGTTTACATGTCGATTGGCTCGGCTGTAATGTCGCCCATGATTTTCGAAAAGGCACTGTCGATGTCGCAAAACCTGGCTATGCAGCAAGGCGGCCACATTGATAATCATTACATGCTGATTGTTGACCTTGCCAAATCGGATTGGAATTGGCAAAAAGATGGAGAACCACCTATGGATAATCCTGCATACTACCTGCGTTATTGCAAAACCTTCAACCGTATGGGTGGCGAAATGCATTATTTAACGGCCGATAACCGTGATTTCTTGTTGGCGATCCATCAGGAATTGCAGAAAAAGTAAACCTACTAAGTAATGGGAAAGATAAAATGTCGTATTTGGGTTATTGTTTTAACTCGACTTACCCCGCGCATCTGTGATGCTTTGCCCCTCTCTCGCGAGAGAGGGGCGGAACAGCCGCGTTACGGCTGTCGGGGTGAGTACTAAAAAATTACGACAATAAATTATTCTTATTACTTATTTGAAATTAGAAATACTGATTTAACCAACTAAAAATTGAAAAAAATGACAAAAAGTTTGAAGATGACCAGACGAGGCTTCATCGGGACCAGTTCTGCTGCCGCCGCCGGAATGATGATTGTTCCATCGAACGTTATTGCCGGATTAGGACACAAAGCCCCAAGCGATAAACTAAACATTGCCGGCGTTGGAATTGGTGGAATGGGTTTTGGAAACCTGAAAAACATGGAAAGTGAAAATATTGTGGCCTTGTGCGATGTGGATTGGGACCACAGTAAACGTTGCTTCGATTATTTTCCTAAAGCTCAAAAATTTTGGGACTGGCGCACAATGTACGACGAAATTGGCAAATCGATTGATGCAGTATTGGTTGCAACTGCCGATCACAGCCATGCTATTGTAGCTTCTCATGCCATGACTTTGGGTAAGCATGTTTATGTGCAAAAACCATTAACCCATTCCGTTTACGAATCTCGTTTACTTACCAAACTGGCCGAAAAATACAATGTAGCCACTTCAATGGGAAACCAGGGCTCGTCGGGCGAAGGCGTTCGTCAAATTCAGGAATGGCTGTGGAACGGCGAAATTGGTGATGTAACCAAGGTTGAAGCCTTTACCGATCGCCCATTGTGGCCGCAGGGATTAACTGCCCCCAAAGTGGGTATGTGGGTTCCTGAAACAATGAACTGGGACTTATTTATTGGTCCGGCTAAAATGCGCCCATACCACCGCATGTACACCCCTTGGAATTTCCGCGGATGGTGGGATTTTGGTACAGGCGCTTTGGGCGATATGGCTTGTCACCTGCTTCACCCGGTATTTGTAGGTTTGAAATTGGGTTACCCAACCAAAGTTCAGGGTACTTCAACTTTATTAATGACCGACTCGGCTCCCGCAACGGAAACTGTTCAGCTTGTTTTCCCTGCCCGCCCGAAAGAAAAAGGCGTAAAAATTAACTTCCCTGAAGTTACAGTGACCTGGATGGATGGCGGTAACCGACCAATGAAGCCTGAAGGATGGCCTGAAGGAAAAGACATGAACGATGGCGGCGGTGCTGTTATTTTCCATGGAACAAAAGATAAGCTGATTTGTGGTTGTTATGGCCGCAATCCGTGGTTGCTATCGGGTCGCATTCCAAATGTAGCAAAAACACTTCCACGTGTAAATGGTAGCCACGAACAGGATTGGATTCGCGCATGTAAGGAAAGTCCTGAAAACCGCGTGCAAACGGCGTCTCCGTTCTCGCAGTCCGGTCCGTTCAACGAAATGGTTGTGATGGGTGTATTGGCTGTTCGCCTTCAGGATTTAAATAAAGAATTGCATTGGGATGGCCCAAAAATGGAATTCACCAACATTAAAGATAATGAAGTGGTTAAGTTCTGTCTCGACGATGGATTGGAGATTAAAGATGGTCATCCATCGTTCAATAAAAAATATACCGAACCAGCCAATGCGCGTGAGTTTGCAGCCGAATTAATCAAACACAACTACCGCAAAGGATGGTCTTTGCCTGATATGCCAGTATAGAATCAGCCTCCCCAACCCCTCCGAAGGAGGGACTTTGAAGTAATGGGAATTATTTATTGTTGTGTTTTAAATTGACTCACCACAAGCCACCTTGAGGTGACTTTCCCCCTCTCTTGCGAGAGAGGGGCGGAGCGAACAAAGTGAGCTCGGGGTGAGTCAGAGAAATTAAACGCTACATCTCATTATTTTTACAACTAAAAGCCTCACCCTTAGGTTGGGTGGGGGCTCTTAAAAAATTCAATTTATGACAAAAGAAAAACTTATCTCTTTAAGAAACGAAGCTTACGTGCATTTGACCACCGAACTTTTACCTTTCTGGACCAACCGGATGATTGACAAAGTGAACGGCGGTTTCATCACGCATTTCGATAAAAATGGCAACGACACCGGTGAAGACGAAAAATCGCTGATTGCCCAAACCCGCTGTTTGTACACCATTTCGTCGGCTCACCGGGCCGGATATGGCGATGGCAAACTTGCCGAAATGGCAAAGCATGGCGCCGACTTTATCATCGACAAAATGTGGGATAAAGAACACGGTGGTTTTTACTGGATGCTCGACCGAAAAGGAAATGTAAAAATCGACCAAAAGATCATTTATGGCCATAGTTTCGCTATTTATTCACTAAGCGAATATACTTTGGCAACTGGCGACACTCGTGGAATTGAGTATGCCGAAAAAGTGTTCGATCTGCTTCAGAAATATTGCGTCGATTCGATGTATGGTGGCTACTGGGAAATGTTTCGCCGCGACTGGACACTTTGTGGCCCCGGAAGCGCAGGTGGCGACCGCAAAACACTCGATGTTCACATGCACCTGATGGAGGCTTTCACCACGCTTTATGAATGTTCAGGAAAAGAAGTACATCGCCGTAAATTGCTCGAAGATATCGACCTTTTGCTGAATCGGATCATTCACCCGGTTTACAAAACAGGTATTCCGCAGTTTTATAAAGACTGGACCGTTGCACCGCAAATCAAATTCGACATTATCTGGGGCTGGGACCGTTTTTCAGAGGAAGGACAAAAAGGCAATGCAACCGACAACACCTGCTATGGGCACAATGCCGAGTTTGCCTGGTTGTTGCTTCATTCCCTCGAAATACTGAATATTTCGCCGGAAGATTACAGCGAGTTATTTAAAATCATATACAATCATACCGTGGATAATGGTATCGATTGGGAATATGGCGGGGTGTATGTTGAAGGTCCGCATTCAGGAGGTGTTTACGATAAAGAAAAGGAATTCTGGCAGCAGGCCGAAGTGTTAATTGGTTTGCTCGATGCTGTGATTCTTTTCGGCAGCAATAAATACTTCGAAGCCTACGAAAATGTGCATCGTTTTGTCATGGATAAAGTGGTGAACAAAGGAGTAGGAGAGTGGTATCCGCTGCTGTCGCGCAAAGGCGAACCAATCTGGACCCACATGGGTCACTCGTGGAAAATTAATTACCACACCGTTCGCGCGATGGTTCAAAGCATTCAGCGAATGGATGTTCTGCTTTCAAAAGCAGATAATTAATCAAATTGGCAGGAGTATTAGATATTAAAGTATTGTACTCACTCCAGGCCTTGTCGGCAGGGCTTTTCCCCTCTCTTAATAAGAGAAGGGGTGAGGCAAGCGTAGCGCCTGGGGTGAGTTAGGATAAGTAAAAGTAATTAACCCAAACAACTTATGACATTAAACCTAACTTACATCGATTGGATTGTATTGACGATTGTGGTGGGCTGTAGCCTTTCGTTTGGCTTATTTATGGCGTACCGGAAGAAATCGGGGCAAAACAGTTCCAATTTCTTTTTGGGCGGTCGCTCTATTAAATGGCCCATTGTTGGAGCATCGGTATTTGCAACAAACATCGGGGCCGAGCATTTGGTTGCTTTGTCGGGCGATTCGTATCGCTATGGTTTGGCTGCCGGCTCGGTTGAGCTCACTACCGCCATTACTTTGGGTATCGCCTGTGCCGTATTGTTTCCCTATTACATTAAAAACAAGATTTTCACGATTCCTGAATTTTTGGAGCTTCGGTATAACCGTCGCGCCCGAACGTTCTTTTCAGGATTGATGCTGATTATTAGTATCATGACCAAACTTGCATTTACCATGTATGCAGGCGCACTTGTTTTTAACAGCATTTTTGGCTGGGACGTGATGACAACGGTTGCCGTTATTGCCGTTGCCGTTGCCGTGTTTACCATGATCGGAGGCTTTACTGCAGTTGCTTATACCGATTCTATTCATGTTACCATCATGATTTTTAGTGCGGTGCTGATGCTTTTTATTGGTCTCGACCGTGTGGATGGATGGAGTGGTTTAGTGGCAAAAGTCCCGGATATGATTTCGATTGGCAAACCGATGGACGACCCGCACTATCCGTTCTGGGGAATTCTGGCGACAGCATTTTATGCCGGGATTTTTTATTGGGGTATGGACCAGGTGAATGTGCAACGTATTTTGGCTGCTCCCGACCTGAAGAATGCAAGAAAAGGCGCCATGTTTGCAACGTTGCTCAAACTACTGCCAATTTTTATTTTTGCTTTACCCGGAGTAATTGCATTTGCATTGTTCCCAAACGAATTGGTGGGCGAGGAAAGTAAAAACACCTACGTGTTATTGCTGAATAAATTGCTGCCAACAGGTTTGCGTGGTCTTTTGCTTGCATCGCTGGTTTCGGCGTTGATCACAGCCCTGATTGCCGTTTTAAATTCGGTTTCAACATTGGTTGTTCGCGATTTTATTGTCGAGTTCAAACCCAATTATCCTGAAAAAAAACAAGTAAAACTGGGTCGGATTATCATTCTGGTTGTGGCACTTTTGGGTGTTGCAGCGGCTTATTTGGTTTATAAAAGTCCTTCAGGCTTATACCTGTATTTACAAACCATGTGTGCCTACCTGATGATTCCGGTATTTCCGGCCATTTTCTTCGGAATTATGAGCAAGAAAGTGACGCTCAAAGGTGCTACAGTATCGGTGATTGTTGGAATTCTCTTGGCTACCTTATTCGTTGTTGACGAGCTAATTGGAGCATCGGCAAAAGACTTGTTCCCATTTCTGCACCACAAATACACGCTCAACTTTGGGTTCCGTGGTTTATGGGCCGAGCTTTTAATCACGGCTGTATTATTTGCGGTTTCAGCGTTCACTGAGAAAACATCTCAGGAAAAGCTGGAAAAAACGACCATAAACTATTCGAAAGGTGTTGCACGTTTCGAGGGATTGGGCGACTGGCGACTGCATCTGGCAATACTGTCCGTGGCTACACTGGGAATTTATATTTGGCTATTTTAATGAACTATACAATTTAAACGAACTTAAAATGAAAAAAATAACACTTTTGATTCTCGTTTTGGTGACAATCAGTACGGGTTTGGCCGAAGCCAAATCGAAATGGGTTTCGTTATTTAACGGTAAGGACTTAACCGGATGGTTTGTGCGCGGAAAAGCGACATGGTCGGTTCAGGACGGTATATTGGTTGGTGTTGGCGGCATGGGCCATATTTACACCGATGTAACCTGTACCGATTTTGAATTGAAGGGAACTTTTCGTATTTCGGCTGACGCTGGTGCAAAAGCGAACAGTGGTTTGTATTTTAGGGCAAATCCTCCTGAAAATAAACCCGACGGTTTCCCCAATGGATACGAAGCTCAGATTTGTCACAACCAGGATGCTTATACCGGATGGCTCTGGAAACCTGGAAAGCCTACAGGCAAAGCAAGTCAGTTACTAACAAAGGACGGAGAATGGTTTACCTATCACATTAAAGTGGTTGGTAATCACATCCAATTTTGGATTAATGGCAAATTGGTTATGACTTACGATGATCCAGATTATAAAATCGGCCATTTTGCCATTCAGGGACATAATCCGGGTATGAAAATTGAGGCAAAAGATTTATATTACCGAAACTTAGGCAAATAGTTATTTGTTTTATTTTAATCACCAATCGATGGAATAGCCATAGGTGCAAATGCTTATGCAAACCGAAAATGAATTGACCGAAAGGAAATCCGGGCATCGAATAAATGGCTATTACATGAGTACGTACCAAAGTTTAATCGTAATGCTAAAATTATTAGAGTATATGAAATAGCCATAAGAACAAACGCTCATACCAACCGAAAATGTATAAATGGCTATTCCATCCGTTGGATTGTTCAACTAAAAGAAAATGCTAATACGTAGATTATAAGACATTAGACTAAAATTTATATACATGAAATTCCGGGTTATAAATATTAAGTTTTGGTTTGTTTCAATCGGTTTAGTTTTAAGTGTTAATCTGTTGGCCCAGCGCAATACATTACACGATTTGGATGGAATTGTCCGCCTTCAGTATAATAATCCTGGCTTGCAGGTTGATCTTGGTGTTGGGCTCTGGGCCTGGCCAATTCCTATTGATTTCGACAAGGATGGCGATATGGATTTGGTGGTTTCCAGTTCCGGAAATTTTCCTTACAATGGTTTATATTACTACGAAAATCTTTCGGGTGATAAATTTCCGGTATTTAAAAAGTCAGTCAGATGGGCTGATGGACCTTCCAATATACAGATTTCATATATCAATAACGAGGCAAGGATTTTAGGCCCAGGTTTTGAATATTCCAATTTCAGAAATAAATTACTGAATGAACCAGTCGGGTTAATGATGGCCGACGATGTTTTTAAACTGGTAAAACAGAAACGTTTGAGCGAATGGCGGCTTGTTGATTATGAAAATGACGGTGATCTTGATTTAATTGTTGGAATAGACGACTGGTCGGAATATGGGTGGGACAATGCTTTTGATTCAACGGGAAAATGGAAAAACGGTCCTTTACATGGGTACGTGATTTTAGTTGAAAACGACAATGGAACCTACCGGGTCAAAGGAAAAATTAATGCAGGCGGTAAACCAATCGATCAGTTTGGACAACCTACTCCAAATATGTACGATTTTGATGGTGATGGCGATCTCGATTTGATTTGCGGTGAGTTTCTGGATAAGCTTACCTGGTATGAAAATATTGGTACGCGCGAAAAACCCGAATTTGCTGCTGGCCGGATTTTAACCAACGATTTAGGCCCGGTGAAAATGCACCTCGAAATGATTATGCCGGTTGCCGCAGACTGGGATAGCGATGGTGACATTGATTTGATAGTGGGTGACGAGGATGGACGTGTTGCTTTGATTGAAAATACTGGTGCGGTTAACGATCATCAGCCGTTATTTAAAGCCCCGGTGTATTTTCGACAGGAAGCCGACTTTGTAAAATTTGGCGCCCTTGTTTCTCCATGTAGTGTCGATTGGGATGACGATGGTGACGAAGACCTGATTTGTGGCGATTCTGCCGGAAATATTGGATACATCGAAAACCTTGGAGGTTTTCCACCTCGCTGGAATGAACCAGTTTTGCTTCAGGCTGAAGGTAAACCAATACGGATAATGGCGGGTGAAAATGGATCGATACAGGGACCAGTTGAACAAAAATGGGGTTATACAACATTGTCGGTAGCCGATTGGGATGGCGATGGCTTGAAAGACATTGTAGTTAACTCGATATGGGGAAAAGTAGAATGGTTCAAAAATATTGGTACACGTATTCAACCGAAACTGGCTGCAAAACAAACTGTTAAAATAGACTACCAGGGGAAACGACCTTTGAAACCTGTATGGAATTGGTGGATTCCGGCCAAAGATGAATTGGCAACACAATGGAGAACAACTCCTTATGTAACCGACTGGAATAAAGATGGGCTTATGGATTTAGTGATGCTCGATCAGGAAGGTTACCTGGCATTTTTTAAACGTGTAAAAAAGAGTGGGCAATTGGTGCTTCTCCCAGGCGAACGAATTTTCGTTGATGCAGATAAAAATAACCTTCCTTTACGCCTGAACGAGAAAACAGCCGGTGGAAGTGGACGCCGGAAATTTTGTTTGGCCGATTGGGATGGAGATGGTGATACCGACCTGATGATCGATAGTCAGAATATTTGTTGGTATGAAAATATTGGATCAACAAATGGTAAAGTTGTATTTAAAAAGAGAAATGATTTGATGAATGTCCGTATGGCAGGGCACGATACTAGTCCGACGATTGTCGATTGGAATAAAGATGGTGTCCCCGATTTATTATTTGGAGCCGAAGATGGACATCTGTACTATTTTCAAAATAAGCGAAAATAAACGATTATTTTAAGGATGAGGGCTCAGGAAAATCGCTTTTAGAAATGCCGTTAGGCATTTGATGTGGGTAGAACAATATAGCCGGGTTTGAATCTCGTCCCGTACGGGACGAAATACCTAACGGATTCTCATTCTACCCACATTTTGTGCCTGACGGCACACAAGCTCAAGTCGCTTTCCTGTTGAAACTTTTAAAAGCGATTTCCCTGATGAGGGCTTTACTTTATGTGAAACCCTTATTTGTTTAATAAATTTTTGATTGATTATGAGATATATAAAAAGAATTTTAATTGAACTGTCCCTGGCAGTATTAGGAATAGTAAGCTTACCGGCAATGGCTCAGGAAAAATCGCCTTCGGCCTGTGTAAACCCGTTTTTGGGAACCGACTTTTTTGGACATACTTTTCCGGGAGCATCGTTGCCCTATGCAATGGTGCATTTAAGTCCCGATGTGAATGATCAGGGCTGGACCTACTGCGCCGGTTACATTTATTCTGAAAGTTCAATCATGGGCTTTAGCCACACGCATTGGAGCGGAGTAGGAATGGTTAATGGCGGCGAGGTGATGCTGATGCCCACCACCGGCTTGAAATTGCAGACCGTGCCTGGCTCGCTCGAAAACCCCGACGAAGGCTATCGTTCGCGGTTCGACCATTCCAGCGAAGTGGCCAATCCTGGTTATTATTCTGTTTTCCTGAAGGATGAAAACGTGAAAGTTGAGCTCACAGCTACTCAGCGCGCCGGATTTCATCGCTATACCTTTCCGCAGTGCGATCATTCGCGGATAATTCTTGATTTGGGGCACCAGATTGGCAGCAATACGTCTCCGGAATTGTCGGAACTGAATATTATCAGCAACAGCCGGATTGAAGGGGTTAAATGTGCCGGACTGGGTAAAGTGTTTTTTGTTGCCGAATTCAGCAAACCTTTTAAATACTATGGAACGTTCGATAACGACCTGAAAACTCCCGAATCGGGTGGTAGTTTATGGCCCTACAAAAACGGCGAAAAAGGTAAAAACATTGGTGCTTTCGTTGTTTTTAATACTATGGAAAACGAACGCATCCTCGTTAAAGTTGGTATTTCGTACACCAGTCTCGAAGGAGCCCGTAAGAATCTGAATGCCGAGATTCCAAACTGGGATTTTGATGGAATCCGAAATAAAGCCACTGAGACCTGGAACCAGGAATTGTCGCGCATAAAAATAGATGGGGCAACCGACGATCAGAAAGAGATCTTCTATACTTCGCTGTATCATTCATTCCTGGCACAATACATCTCGCAGGATGTGGACGGTAAATACATGGGCTCAGATAAAAAAGTACACGAAGCCAAAGGATACGACTTTTACGGATCATTTTCGTGCTGGGACACATATCGTTCGCAACATCCGCTTTTAACATTAACCGCGCCTGATCATGTCAACGATTTCGTTAAGTCAATCGTGGCCAAAACGAAAGATTACGGATGGTTGCCTGCACAACATTTCCTGAATGTATATGGCGAATCGATGGTTGGCGACCACCTGATTCCTGTAATTGTTGATGCCTATATGAAAGGTTATCGCGATTTTGATGTCAAATTTTTGTACGAAGCCATGCGCAAAAAAGCTTTGGAAGAAGCACAACCGCCGCTTCCACATTCCGCTAGTCGTTCAGGACTAAAATTTTACATGGAACTGGGATACACCCCAGTTGATAAAGTGACAGAATCGGTACCAAATACGCTCGAATTGGCATACGACGATTGGTGTATCGCTCAACTGGCAAAGGAATTGGGCAAAAAGGACGATTACGAACTGTTTATGAAACGCGCCGGCAATTACCGCAATTTATGGGATAGTGAAACTCAGTTTATGCGCCCGAAAAAAGCTGATGGCTCATGGCTCGAAGCCTTGAACGGCCGTGAACAGGAGATTGTAAAAGAAGGTGAACACTCGTATTACAAATATTTCGATCCGCTGCTGGTGGGCAAACGCCCAAACCGCCATTATACCGAATCGAATGCCTGGCAGTATATCTGGTCAGTTCAGCACGATGTTAAAGGCCTGATTAACCTGTTTGGAGGGAATAAACCTTTTATCTCCAAACTGGATACATTCTTTGAAATGGATCCGAATATTACACCACCAAAATATGTTGGAGTGGTTGGCACTATTGGCCAGTATGTGCAGGGCAACCAACCTTCGCATCACGTAGCTTATTTGTACGATTATGCCGGCGAACCCTGGAAAACACAGTTACATGCACGTCAGGTTGTTGAAGAGTTATATCGGAGCGGTCCCGGCGGATTGTGTGGCAACGAAGATATGGGCTCACTGTCGTCGTGGTATGTATTAAGTGCTATGGGTATTTATGCGGTGACTCCGGGCGAGCCAATTTATGCCATTGGAAGTCCGCTTTTTGGCCAGGCTACAATCGATTTTAAAAATGGCAAAACGTTTACCATTGAGGCACAAAATAATTCATCAACCAATAAATACATTCAATCGGCTACTTTAAATGGTAAACCGATGACCAAAACATGGCTGTCGCAGAAAGAAATTACCGATGGCGGAAAAGTAGTTTTCGTGATGGGGCCCGAACCCAACAAAAAATGGGGTAGCCGTCCTGAAGATGCGCCTCCATCGATGAGCAAATGATAATATTTTAGAGTTATGAATTATTAATGATGAATGAGAAAATATTCAAAGGAAATAGAAACTAAACGAGTATAAACATCCTAACCAAATTCCAGACACCACCAACGTTTTTTTTTGACCTATTAACCAACAAAATTGAATTATGATTGCACTTAAAAGTAATCCCTTTCAAAGGGCTGGAGTTTTATTCCTCGTCGGAATATCGCTTTCTATTGGCTGGGGTATCCGCGGAAATTTTGGGCACGAATACGGGGCTTCATTTGCCGGATGCCTGGCGGCGCTGACGGCAGCAATTTTATCGGGTCGCGAAGACTGGCGGCAACGAATTCCGTATTTCGCTTTTTTTGGAGCGCTCGGCTGGGGCTTTGGCGCTTCCATTTCCTACATGCAGGTTATTTCTTATTCCGAAAGCGGACACGCTGTTTCGCAATGGTATGGGTATCTGTGTCTTTTCCTGATTGGTTTTTTGTGGGCCGGAATGGGAAGTATGGGCTCGGGCTTTGTAGCAACTGCACCCAAAGAAAAAATCGAGCAGATTTTTAAACCCCTGCTTTTTGTTTTTGCATCGTGGCTTATCCTCGATACATTCGAAGATACCATTGCGCATTGGCTGCAATCCGGCATTTCGTTCGACGAAACGGCGTCGCGTCACAAAAATCCCTTGTATTGGTTCGATGCCGACTATTTGCCCGCCTCCTTTGCTGCAATTGGAGCCGCTGCTTACGATTTGTACGAACGAAAAGGAGTACGCAACCGTTTTTTGTTACCTGCTTTTGCAGCAGCCGGGGCTCTGGGCGGATGGATTATCCAGTTATTGCTTCGTCTTCTTGATTGGGAAAAAAGCCTGGCATCAGCGCTTACCTATTTGCAAGGCGATCCGTCGTATATCGATCCTGCAACCGGCCAGCACCCTTTCCCGGCTTCAAATTTATTGAATAACTGGCCGCAATGGTTTGGCGATTATCCGCAGCACATCGGCTGGTTTATTGGTTTGCTTCTTGGTGTAGTTGCTTATTTTGTTATCTACGGAAAATTCCGTCACGGTTCTTCCTTATTTGCCTGGATGGGAATGGGCTGGCTCATTTCATTCCTTCTTTTCCCGGTTTTCGGGAGTATCCTTTTTGCCCAATATGGCGGACTTCGAATGACCCCGCCCCGTTCCGACGACTGGGCCGGAATTCTGGGCGTGTTTACTGCAACAAGTATCTGGATGTGGCGCAATAACCTGAAACAGGTAAGCATTGCTGCCGTTATTGGCGGTACTATTGGTGGTTTAGGATTCTCTGGAATTCAATGGCTTAAACATTTTCTCGACTCGTTTGGGAACCCTCAGAAATTGCTCAATCACGGATATGTTGCCGGAAGTCCTGAATACCTCGAAAAGGTGGCAACCTGGGCCAAATGGCAGGGACAAAACTGGCACAGTTTTCTGGAGCAAAGTTATGGCTTTGTCAACGGAATTGCTTTGGCTGTTGTTTTCGGGTTTTTATTTACCCGTGTTAAAATTCACAACGATCAAACCGAAATTGCGGGCCAAAAGAATCCTTACCGGTGGACACGTGCTTTTGCCGCATTGTTTATTTTGCTTGGACTGACTTATTTTAACATGGTGAAAAACGTAGATGAGTGGGGTAGTAATTTAAATCCGGCTGTTTGGAAAACTGTTGTAACCCATGCTGATGGCTCTACCGAAACTCTCCCGGCGCAATGGGATATGCCTTATTTGGGTCATTTGCCGGGAGTCGATTTTCTTCATTTGTCGCCAACTGGCTGGTTTAACCTAACCTGGGCTTTGCTCATTATCGCCTGTATTTTGATTGTACGTAAACACTATAAAGATCCATTGCCAATCATTCCTGAAAGTTCGCTGGCTAAAGGGCAAATTATTTTCCTCATTTTATTGTGGATTATGGTTGTGGCTAACTTCGAACGGGCGCTCACAGGCTGGCATCCCAGTCGGCTGCTTACCGAGTGGGTCATTTTTATAAATGCCATTATTGCAACGGCACTGGTTTTGATTTTGCCCCTGAACAGTGAGGAAACTGTGTTTTTTGAAATCAGCGATTACAAGCAGTATTACAAACGAATCTGGTTGAAATCGTTGGGAACTGTGTTAATTACCAGTATATTATTCCTGACAACCAACCGAATGATTTACCGGTATCCAGGCTACGACAAGCTTAACCTGAAACAGTATCATACACGATTTGGACCTGAAGCCAGTTGGCGCAGCAAACCAAATCTGAAAAATGCCAATCACAAGTAAATCATGAATTAAAGAAATAGCCAGTTCGAAAGCCGGCTATTTCTTTTCGGACTTATCTGTTAATTGGTTCACTACAGCATGATACGGTATTGCCCAAACGGTTTTTAAACCTGAAAGGTTTTCATTTGAATAACCACCGGTTGTAACCGGTGGTAGTAAGCCTATCAAGATTAGAACCCTGAAAGGGTGTAATTTTAATAACCGTGGGTATTAACCCAGGGAAAATGAACAACAAAATCCATCAACCCTCGAAAGGGTTGAACTTTAATACATGATGTGTAAATTAAATTTAAACAGTCACTTCTATAATGTCTGGTTTTATTTCTCTTCTTCAAAAACCGGATAACCTCCGTTTGTACCGTCAACCTTCCATTTGCGGAAATTTCTATCGGCTCGTTGGGCTACTAATTCATTGAGTGCCTGCAACAGTGAACCTGTGTAACCGCTTCTTTTTCCAGGTCCGTCATCGCTTCTTGCCATACTGGTTGCTGTTGGATCTTCAAAAGAATAAATAGTCCCGAATTGGTCATTTTCAACCATTTTACCATTTTTTATACTGTAAGAGTATGATCCTCTTCCATAGGCGATGTTAGTATTGATACCATCCGGTTGCTGTTGTTTAAGCCAAAACACGTTTGTTACACTCGTGCAGTGATCTTTCACTTCGCCCCAGTTAAGGTCTGCCAGTCCTATAACTCCACCGGCAACGTTTTTTCCCGTTCCTTTAATATTTATTGCACCGGTGCTATAACAGTTTTGTGCATATACCGAACTTCCTCCAATACCTCCGGCATTGATGGTAGTTCCTGCCACAGAAGTTCCATTTATATTGCCTGTATTATAACTATTAAACACTTTACGACCACATCCTACAATACCTCCTACGTTCAGGGCATCTACCTTATCGGTCGAAGAAACGGTAATAGAGCCTGTATTGTAGGTACTCACAAATCCTTCATTACCTCCAATGTTATAATAGCCATATTGAATGATCTTTAAACTTTCCTCGCCACCGCCAATACCGCCTACACATATCTTTTCCCCTGTTTTAATGGCAACAGCAATATTACCTGTATTGTATATTTTGCCCGTATTGATGTATTTTATCGGTTTTGAAAAAGGGATTGCTTCGGTTGTATTTCCCAGACCTAAAACACCTCCAACATACGCCGTTTTTATGTCACCATCCGAGGATAAATTCATTTTACCGGCGTTATAAATATCGGTACATTCACATCTGCCTGCTCCCACTATACTTGCGGCTATTCCACCCATTAGAACCAGTTTACCCGAAGCTTTAACGTTAATAGTTCCTGTATTGTAGCAATTGGTTATTCCGCTATGTCGCAGTTGAGGATCAAAAGAAAAACTGGATATTGCACAAACTCCGCCAACCTGTAATTTACCGGGTTCAACTTTGCCCGTAAAATTTGCTTTTGGCCCGTTAATAATATTTACATCTGTGATAATATTTCCATCGAAATGTGAATTAATCATCTTATAAAAACTTTCTGCTACCACTCCGCCTATTAATCCATCACAAGTTCCTTTCGCTGTAATGGTTGCTTCGCTCGAACAGTCTTCAATGATATTGGCAGTAACTGCAACAGTCCCGAGAAAAACAGTAACATACATCGTTCCAGTTTTAGATGTATAATTATTACGGTTGTAAATGATGGTTGACCCTTTACCTATCTTAAGATTCTTAACTGTTTCAAGATTCCGAAAAAGAGCCAGTTGAAAATAACATAAACCTTCTAAAGGATTTATGTAAGGTTCGGTTTTTTTATCGCTGATGCGCAAATTGGTAATTACGTGTCCACCACCGTCAAAATTCATCCATGTATCGTCAATTGCGATAAACTCATACAATGAACCGTTCATATCCAAATCGGCAGTAAGCTTCACGTAGTTATTTTTAAAAAAATCATTGAATCCCAACAGTCCGTTTTTTTCCGCGAATCCTACCATATCCTCGATTCTGGAAAATGAAGAAAGATACGCCAGTTTCCCGGCTGTATCAATAATAAACGGATTGCTTTCGCTGTTGGGTTGTGCAGGGTTAAGTGCTTTGAATGGATACGCTTTTCCATCCCATTTCTTACCATCTGCTGCCATTGCAGGTAAAATACTGAATAAAAGTAAACTAAAAAATACAATCACAAACAGTGACTGAGGACGTAAAGTTAGATGTCTCATAAGTTGATTTATATTGTTTTAAATTTATAGTTTCGATGTATATAAAAGCTTGCGCTTTTTAGGTTCTATCATTTAGGATGTTGTAAGTACTCAACAATTTTCCTTCTCTCTCCATGTCTTTTGAATGCACCAATCTGCTTTGTTCAGGTTTAGCGAAACGTAACCCGGACTTGTACTAACCATTGGGTGCAACCTTACAGGCATGGAAAAAAAGAGGTCTTTTAGTCATTTTGTCAGGGCTTATATCCTCCGCTCCTCCCGATATGTTACGATCTTCGCAGCCGTTGGTGCTTATTTGTAATCAGCACCTCTTAACTTCGGATCTGTGATCCGTTTCAGGCACCTACACGAATCGTATTTCTGCTGATCCTTTCTCCCTTGAATAATCGCGTGCCGAACTGTAAAGATAATCCTGGCCGTCCACTGGATTGCAAATTGTCACCAGCGACTGCAACCTTTGGACATATCCCAAGGAGCAGGGTTACGAGGCTTTGCTAACGTATTACCAGAAAGTTGCTCTACGTCTTAACGAACCGCCGTATACGAGACCCGTACGTACGGTGGTGTGAGAGGCGAACTGGCGGTCATCCGACCGTCAGCCGTCTACTCGATTAATTGCAGTTTTTAATTTATTATTATTTCTCTAATTATACTGCGAATGTCACTTTTTTTGAAGCCATAAGTAATTAATTCAAGGCTTTCCATTCTATTTATTACCATAGCCTTACTTGCACTAAAGTACTTTGATAAATAATCGACTGTCCGATAAAAATCTTGTCTATTTATGCTTTGATTATCAAGATAAATGTGTTCTGGTCTGCTAATTCCAATGCTTTTTCTAAATGCGATCAGATGTGTCATGAATGAATGCCGAGGTAAAAACAAAGAAACAGAAAATGCATTAGCTTGCCACTCAATCCAATTTTTATGATTCTTCAGTGTATATTTGTCTGTGTGGAAATTATATTCTGGGTCTGCAAAATCATTATATTGATCCTGATTAATCTTAAGCATACTATGCAAAAAGAAGTGACCTACTTCATGCCCGAAAACAAAAGGAAATTTTTCATTTTCACTAATTGATTTGTCAATAAGTATTTTTTTGTCCTTAGCGTCAAAATAACCTTGGATATTTTTGCCATTAACAGTCTGAAGTTCACTATTAAAATCAAATTCTAAGTCATAATTACTTTTTAAAAAAGTGATGAAATTTGGAATATTAATTGAACTTTTGCCTCCGTTAAATTTCTCAAGAATAGTATGAGTTATTAATTCAATATCTTTGGTCGAAAGCCTTTTAAGCCCTTTTACTCTTTTTAAGCCTAATGTCTTTTTTATGAACTTTGCGAAAAGTTTGTCCAAATCTAATTCATCATTTTTTGCTTCATCTTTTTCGGTTCTATGAAGGATAATGGAATGATTATCGTGATCGTTAACTTCAATAAGCATCATTCCTTTATTCTTTGCAAAAGTTAATCCACCGCTTTGAAATGAATTATCAGAAATCATTACACCTTTTACATTAACTCCAGCTACTTGAGTGATTTTAGTGTAAAACTCTTCTACATCATCAACTGGTACTGCCTTGGAATTTGAACTTTTACATTCAATTAAAAATAGAAGAATATATCTTTCTGCATTTTCTGGCCATACTTCTATTGATAAATCAAATATTATTTCTTTTTCTCTGTCTTTTGAATAATACCCTTTTTTTTGAAATACTCTCGCACGGCTACCTTGAATACCAAGTTCTCCATTTTCGATTGCTTTATGAATCAAAGAATATGATTTATCTTCAAATTTATCTCCAATTTTGACTGTATTCATACTGTGTCTTGTTAAATTGCAATTAACTATCAAATAGCGGAAAGTTTATAGTACGTTTTAATACTTCAATAATTCATTCCGCAATTTATTCATAATGTTGTTTAATTCTTTAAACCGAGTTAAAAGTACCCCATTATGTTTCTAATTCAAAACGAATTGGTCGTTATTATCAATGTACCAAGAGTAAAGCCCGTCTCACGACGGGCTTTACGTTCTAACCCCTAAATTAAACCTGGAATAAAAAATCAGGCTTTTGTCATTTTAACGTCCAGTTCGGTAAGCTTCCCTTTTTCAATTACTGTTTTTAGGATTTGCGTGGCATAGTCGGCCAGCGTAACGCTCATGTTATAGGTTCCGGGCGTAATCTTAATTATTTCGGCTATTCCGTCAATATCAGAAGTGGCGGTTTTGCCGTTAATGGCTACAAGTGCTCCCTCCAAATCGGCGCCGGTTTCGGCATCGGTTATGTTGATGGATATGCCGCTGTGGCGGGTCGGGAGTTTGTCTAAAACGCGGGTTGCCAAATATTCTTTGACCATATCGGGCTTGGTAGCCGAGTAGGAACTAACAATCAGCTTGTCGATAATTGCTAAACTTTTATCGATTGGAACCATAATGGCATCGATAGCCTTTGTTCCTTCGGTTTTATGGGTCTGTGCAGCCCCGGTAGTTCCAATCGTATTCTGGTAGGCCGTAATGGCGGCATTTACAGCGGTAACATCGGCAGCGGTTAATTGCACACTGGCCATCGAAGCGATGTTGGCGCTCAGCGCGTCGCGTATGTTCTTTATTTGGTTATAGGCCTTTGTTTCCGAAATACGAACAAAATCCGATTTTTGCACATCGAATATTTGCATCAGGTTGGCATTGGCCGTATCAACAGCCCAAACATAAGCTTTGGCTGATTTATTTACAACGATGTTCACCATGGCCATAAACGCGTCGTTCTTGGCCTGGGTAACGCCTTTAATGTCGGCCTGATGTTGTTGTAAATACGTTGAAAGAGAATTGTTGAGCGCCACGAAATTGTTGATTTCGGTCACTAACCGTGTAAAGGTTGTCCAAACAGCTGAATTAATCGGGTTGGCAAAGAAAAGAAGCATTTTCTTGTACATGCCATTTTTCTCACTTTGGTGGTGGTCCATAACAGTGGTTTTAATAGTTAATATTGATATTATTTAACTCAAAACCAAATATATAAAATTCAGATCAAAATTTAGAGAGACTTTACAACTTTTTTTAATATGATACACTGTTGTCCGGTTAAAATTCTCATAGTTATCCGTAACCTAATAAATTTAAAGGCATTCCAGAAGATTACGCCACCACGTGGCTTACATTTTCGTCTTGCCAATTTTCTACAAAGATTAAACAGCTACGCTGTCAACTCCTTAGCAACGTAGTTGCTAAATCTTTGTAGCACAGTGATATTAGTTTGAAGTATTGAGCAACGTAGTTGCACTATCGAATGTCAGGAGCTTACTATCGAGTTCCAGATGCTTACTATCGAATGCCAGATGCTTACTATCGAATGCCAGATGCTTACTATCGAGTTCCAGATGCTTACTATCGAGTTCCAGATGCTTACTATCGAATGCCAGATGCTTACTATCGAGTTCCAGATGCTTACTATCGAGAGCCAGGAGCTTACTATCGAGTTCCAGATGCTTACTACTGAATGCCAGATGCTTACTATCGGGTGCCAGATGCTTACTATCGAATGTCAGGAGCTTACTACTGAATGTCAGGAGCCTGTTCGCTAATGTCTTAAGAGTTTCAAACCCTGTCAGGGGTAATTGTGTCGCTGGTCCTATCGGTTTCTGGACGGTAACTTCGGGATAAAGGTAGAGAGGGAAACTAACCCGGATGCCTTATAGGTGTCTGGCTCTTTTATTTCAGGCTGATAATTGCATTGATATAAGCCTTTTGTGTGTATGGATTAAGGGCAAACTCGATTTTAGCCGGAATTCTTAGCTTTTCGCCCAAGGTAATAGCTTTGTTTAAGCCAACGCCCAAATTAACCAATGCAGCTTTTGAGGCGTAAAATCCTTCCCAGGGCGTCATTCCGGCGAAAGCATAAGCCTCTAAAGTTTTATATGTTTTGGTGTATTTGGCCTCAAAATAGGCTGAATAATACTGCTTTTGAGTGATTTTATCGAGGTCGGGTCCCCAAATCCATATAGAATAAAGTAAGGTAATTGGCACCCGGTTGAAAGGTTTGTGATAAGCATACAAATCGAGCATGTGTGAACTTTTATCTTCGTTGAAATTGAAGAATTTGTGTTCTGATCCGGTTACATCCGAAGTTGTAAAATAGTCAATTAAACAAAGCCTGAATTTTTTGGTCAGCTGGTATTCAAAAGTAAAGTCAATTTCGCTGTATGCCTTGCTTTCAAACGCATACGAAGCCCAGATTGATGCACTCATTTTTTGGTTTGCGTAACCAATTGACGGCTGAATTACCGGTGAATCGGAATAGGGTGTGGCACGCCATATCCAGCGATTGGCCAGATCAACCTGAACATAGAAACATGAATCGGCTTTCTCGGCCAATAAAACGGATGAAAACAGGATAATAAACAGAATTGTAGATAGAAATCGGTTCATGAAAGTCTTTTATTTAGAAAAGCAGGGTTTTATTTGATGTGTTTCTGTAAATGTGTTTTTTCTGATTTACAATCGATTGGTCGCTCGTTTACATCGTTCAACAATCTCTTGCAAGGTTGTCAATTGTTCAAAAAGAATGTTGATTCCTTCAATTCGTTCGGGTAAAGATGTTGGGTATTCGTGCGAAATTTCGTTTCGAACCCGCCGAAGTTCAATCCAATCCATAGCAGAATCGATAATGCCCAAACGCTCCAATCGGTTCAGTAAGTCGATAAATGGTCTGTCGTTCATTGGTTCTGCTAAATATTCCAGTACCGAAGGGAATAGCCTGGACCCCATAATATCCTGTAGTTTCGAGAATCGAAAAATATATTGATCCAGAAAAGAGACGGTTTCATCGTCCATTTCGTAATAATTATTGCGATTTAAAGGAATAAACGAAGTAATCTTACCATGCGAAAAGTACATCCGTTTCAAATGAAGTGAGCAAACTTCGAAAACTTCATTCAGTTTATCTTCCATTTCAGAAATGGTCATAATTTTATTCCGGTTTGCAGTGCAGTTTGAACTATATTTTGGGATTGATTCTCCTTTGTGGCGACAATCAGATCAATTTTTTGCTCACCCAACAGAATATCAAGGCGTGATAAGAATTTGATCTTTTTATGAACAATATCAGTAACATTACTATCATTATCAACCTGGAGCAACAAATCAATGTCTCCTCCTTTTTTTGAATCGTCGATTCGCGAGCCAAACAGAATTACGGAAACCTGATTTCCCCAGATTTCGCGAGCCATTTGCACAATGGTCGTTCTATAATGTTCTGATAACCTCATCATAGTCACAAAGGTATAAAATAGCCACAATTTGGCAAACTCGCCTCATGTAAGACCAGGGAAATCGCTTTTAAAAAATGTGCTGGGATTATTGAAAGAAAAGAATTGCTATTTTTCAAGTACTCACCCCGTCGCACCTGCGGTACGCCCCCCTCTCTCGCGAGAGAGGGGAAATCCCGAGCTTTGCGAGGGAAGGGGTGAGTTCCTGAATGTAAAAAAATAAAGGTTGGCCCCATATAATGTTAAAAGCGATTTCCCTGCATGTAAGACTGGCTTTTATCATGGCTATTTTATTATGCAGTAACTTAATTTTGAATTAACCGAGTTACTTTACAATTGGTGTCAAAACAATATTTCGGTACGACACTTTTCCATGGTCGCCTTGCAGATAAATAGGTCCGGGAGTATTTACATCCGATTTCATAGCCCCGCCGGTTGGTCCGTAAACGGGTTGATTATCGATTATTTTTGTACCGTTCAGGATTACCGTTACGTGACGATCACATAAGGTCATATCCATAGTCTGCCAGGTTCCGGCTGGTTTTTCGGCTGAAACGGATGGAGTTACACGGCTGTATAAAGCGCCCATGTTGTGCGAATCGAGTGGCTTTTTGTACGAGTCCAACACCTGAATTTCGTACATTCCGCGAAGGTAAACACCGCTATTACTACCTTCGGGCACATTAACTTCCAGTTTCAGGTTAAAATCTTCAAATTCCTGATCGGTACGCAGGTTCCCGTAACTGATATGCGGTTGTCCTTCGGTTTGTTTCGGATCGGTTGTGAGAATACCATCTTGTGCCGAAAATCCATTTTTTTGTTTTTCGTCAATCAATCGCCAGCCTGTTAAATCTTTACCATTGAACAGGGTAATTGGCTGTCCAAATTTCACTTTGGTTAAGTCGGGAGCTGGTGGAGGAGGCATCAGTTTGGTGCCGGTAAATCCGGTTGAGTCTAAGCCACTGCCATCACGACGAGGTTTATACAGGAACCCGGTAATTTTTTCACCGTCTTTCGACACTTTTAGCCAATTGGGAATTTGGTGTGTACGCAACGGATTGTTTTTCTCGTCTTTGGTGCGGGTAACATTGTCAATTCGTGTAACAATCAGATGGCTGTTGTTATCCATATAAACGGCAGATACGGGCGATACGCTACCGCCAATCCAGAGCAGATCGGCATCTGCATAATCCTTTTCCTGACGAACTTCGAGCCAGCTCACACCACCGCCTTGTACATCAATGGTCCATTGTCCGAAAAAATCGTTAATTGTTGCCTTAGGAGCGGTTGATACAGCTTCCTGTTTGGGTTTTTGCTGACATGCTGAAACAGCAAAAGCCAAAGCTACACTTGCTAACAGAATTTGTGTTGGTTTCATAAACTTGAGTTTTGTTTATTGATATTTAATTGGTTAATGGTTAAAATCGTTGCAAGATAATAAATAAGTCATGTTTTTGGTGAATACGAACAGCTAACTTATTTTTTTAACAACCAAACGTCGCAAACTTTCGACTGTTGACGCCAGTTTAGCTTTGATTCTTCAGGCTGATCAAACGTAATGACCAATTTGCCATCGCTAACATATTTCTGGTTTACCAAAAATTCCTTGAATTCTTCCAACCCTTTGTTGTATACAATTGGTTCCAGACGTTCACCATCGGCTCTTACCAAGGCTTCACCATAACCCGCAATTCGTATCAGGTATCTGCCATTTGGATCCAGATCAGTATATTCCAGTCGTGGAAAATTTTGGAAAAGTTGTGTTGAAAGTCGTTTCCGGCTCAGTCCGCTGTCCCACCAGGCTACATCGGTACCATCGTCGGTCCTGGTTTTTACATGCGGTCCTTTCGAAAGGTCGGATACATTATCGTAGTAGCTTCCCAAACCCGGATTTTCCCATGTAGCAATAACCTCCAGTCGGGCTAGTTTTTCCTGTTCAGTGCCCATTTTACGTATTTTGTCAAATTCGTCGGCTAGCCACCATCGGTTATTCAGCGGGTAATCGATGTAATCAAGAATGGCTCCTCGCTCAGGGCCACTGGCATTGTATTTTTTTACGCTGGTTTGTGCTCCTATCGATTTCCATAGCTCTTCGCAATAATCGAAAACCTTTTGTCTCAATTCTGGCGAAACAAGTTCTTTATCGGCTTTACATACTACAGAGAGCGCCTCGTCCATTGCTATTGCCGATCCTAATGCCGGAGCTTTTGCCAATATCTGATTAGCTTCTTTTTCGAGGTTTTGCTCGTAAATCTTACGACGTCGTATGTATGTATCATAATAAGCCCGCATCACCAATTGTTGCCAGCGCCAGTTGCTCTTAAGTTCAGCGTGTTTTTGTTCCAGGTTTTTCCAAAAGGAAAGTGTTGTTCCAATTCCGCCATTTTCTTCAATTGGTCCAACCCAATTACGTTCAAGAGCCAAAATACCATTGGCCGCTTCACTTGCGACTGAACTTCCGAAAAAATAACGACAGTACTCTTCGAGCACCTGGGTTACATCTTGCCCGGGGTTCCAGGCCATCTGGCTCCAAACTACTTTATTTACATCGTCGTGCGAGCCATCTGAGTATGAAATAAAACCATCAGTAAAAGGTGCAAACCGGTTATGAATTTTGGCATAGTAAAAAGGCTGCGGATTACAAACTTCTCGTCCTTCGGTAAGCGCAAAAGCCTGATCCCAATTTTCAACCGGGTATTGACAACGAACAGTATGCGTCAGGTCGGGATAATGTCTGTGCTTGTATTTAGCGGGAAGCCTGAACCGTGTTTCGGCCATATCCGGACTACTAGGGCCTGAAACCACTCCGGCCAGCCACTCCGGGTTATTTTTATTGATGTAATCATAGAAATAATCAACCTGTTCGTAACTAAATCCCTGGAGCGAAATCCAGACACCAGCATTCGGGTGGTACTTTTTCAGCTCGGAGGCAATAGCTTTCAGAAAGGGTAATACATATTTGGGATGATTATCGCCAGGGTCTCCACCAGGGAAAAAAATACCGTTGAGCCGTGGTGTACTTTTATAAAACTCGGCATGTTTTTTAACTTCTGCATCAAAAACCTCTTGTTTCGAAAGGTCGCCGTCAGCAGGAGTCCAAACCCAGTAATCGAGATCGTATTTATTGCAGATTTCGCTCAGCTTTAGGTTCATATCTTTGCATGAAAATTTCATGTGCGGCCCAAGCGGTCCATCCTGGAACGGTATATTTTCGATGGCATTGGTTCCGAACATCGCCAAATCGCGAAAATATCGTTCGAATTGTGCTGGCGTCCACGAATCCCAGGAATTAGCAGTATTACGATAGCCAACCTGGTGGCCTCGAATAGGGTAGGCTGGCGCTGTAGCTATTTCATTTTTTGGATCGAAAACGATTTTCCCTTTTGATAAAGAAGCAGTTCTCAGGAATTGACCTGCAGCAAACAAAATACCCCGTTGATCAGCGCCAATTAACCAGATGATTTGTTTATCAGCTTGTTTGTCAACAGTTATCCGGTAGCCTTCATGTTTGGTTTCCGGTAGGTTTTCTCCCGATTGTTTTGGAACTACCAAACCCGATAAGTTTACATCGTCAACTGAAACCAAAGCTATAATTGCTTGTTTATCAGTTGTATTTACATTTGGCAACCGAATCGATGTTCTTTTGGCAATTTCTTCCTGAAGAATTTGTATCACTGTTTCACGGACCGGTGACTTTATTTTTGATGATGCCAAAATACCTGAATTACTGAAGTCATACAATTGGGCATTTGTAACATAAGCCCAAAATATAGCTACAAAAAAGAATGTTGTTTTGATTAATCTAATGTTCATGTTCTATTTTTTATTTTACAACTAATGGAACTGTTGTTTGTATTACTTTATCTACTATTAACTTTCCAAGATCGGGACCAAAGAAACTTACGCTGGATTCATAGCCTTCACCATGAAAATATTGTTCTTTATCAAGGATATAGCTAATCCATTCGTTGGCTAATCCACCAATTGTGACGTACTTTACACCTGAATTTTTCAATTCGAATTTTATCTGTTTACCTAAAATCGCAGTCATTTGTATATCGGCAACATGGCTTTGTAAACTAATAAAAAGCAAGACAGCAAGTGAGAAATAAGCTAGTAAATTTTTCATTTTAATTATGCTTTATAGGCTTCGCCAATTGACGAAACCTATAAATAGTCAATGGTAAATAGTTGAATAGTAAATTACTTGGCTACTTCAATTTTCCAGTCGGTGAATTCAACCCAATACTGGCGTTTATCTGGGCCACCGGCAGCTAAGCCTAAATCAACTGTTTCGTTGATTCCAGGTATGTCAACAGTATGGCGTTCGATGATCCAGTTTTTACCATCCAGACTAATATATCCGCTAAAACTATTGCCATGACGTACCATTTTCAGGTAAACCGGGGTTTTCGAATTTTCAGGTAAGTTGGTACTGCTGGCTTTGTGCATACATCCATTGGCAAATTCGTCGTACTCTATTCCGGCGCGTCCGGGTGTGCCAAACACTAAAACAGAGCCTTTGCTACCAGGTTGAACATCAAAACTCTGGGCAATATCGTTACGCACAAATAGTCCCGACCGGAACCATTCGTGCGTACGATTACCAAACTGATTGATTTTAACAGTTGCGACAAAATCGCCTTTTATTCCTTTAACGTAAGCAGCAGCATACGAATCTTCTGCATGGTAAAAATCAGACCCACCAGCGGTGATTTTGAACCGGTTAGCTTTGTTATCAGCTTCTATTTCATACGGTTTTGCTTTAGCCGAGCAGTATTTATTTACCTGCATATTCGCCAAATTGAGTAATTGACCTTCAGCAACATTCAGGTCTTTTTCGGCGCTGTTCTCAATGCGTACCTTATGTTTTCCAGTCGTTGGCTTCAATTCGAAGCTTATGGCCTGTGTCCCGTTCGCCTTTAGTTCAATAGGCTGGCTTTGAATTTTTTGATTATCAACAAACAAGCTGGCATTCATGGTTTGGTTGGTACCTATGAGGTTGCGGGCAGTAGCTGTTGCCTTAATTCTTTCGCCCTGAATGAGGCGATCGCCCGATAGTTTAAAATCTTCGAATACAATGGCAGGTTTTTCTCCTTCAATTTTAACCGATTGGTAAGATGTTGACCCAATCGCAACCTGATGTTCTCCAGCATCATATAAGCGAATCTCAAAGTCAATTTTACGACTGTTGTTTTTTATTACAGGAAACAGTTTACGCTCTTTTATTTTACCATCTACATACAGTTCAACTGGTGCAATGCCGGTAGCGCCGGTATTGGTTACATCAGCAGTAAGACGAATTATACTTCCTGCTAAAACCGCTCCTGACGCGTTTTTTGAAGCTGCTTCAATGTAAAGCTTACTTTCGCTGAATTCGGGTTCACCATCAATAATTATTTCTGGTGAATTTGCAGGAGCTTCAATCTTGAAATTATTCTGATAAGTATTGTCTTCAATCATGGCGGCGCAAAGCTTCCATTCGCCCTGTTCGAGGTTGTAATATATGTTTTCTTCAGAAATCCATCCATTCGACATATTGTCGAACCAGAAAGCTACATTGTCGTTGAAGAATCCTGCATGTACATTATGGATCAGGTTGCGGCGAACTACCGAATTAAAAGTGACGCCAGCTGTTTTAATAGCTCCTGAATCGTCGGCATCCATTTGAACATTGTCGAGGTGATTGTATTCAACCAGGTATCCGCCATCAATAGCTTCTTCAAGGTTCTTCCATCCTCCAACATCAATACCATAACGTCCGCGCGTTTTGGTGATGTAATTGTGCGAAATGGTGGTCATCAGTGTATAGTTGGCGTAGATGTTGATGCCGCCGCAATCAAAAAATTTATTGTATGAAATCTGTGTTTCGCGGATAATTTCTCGTCCGTCATCCGGATTGGCAGAGCCATGAGCCATCAATGCGCTGTTGTCGATGGTTTCGAACCTGTTGCGCAATATGCGTGTTTGGTAACAACCTTTTAGTATAGAAAAACCTGTACCGGCGCACGAACGTATTTCGCCGTCAACAAATTCGCAGGCATGGGCAAATTCGTAACTAATAGCAGTGCTTTTCGGAGTTGCTCCTTCGAAAGTCAGTCCGTAAAAACGCAGGTTACGGACAGGTTGTCCAAGTTTTCCTTTTACAGTAACCAAATTGCTGAACAGCGGAACTTCAGCCGAAACTTTATTCATATCGGCAATATCGCCGGTAGGTATATAGCTGATTTCTTTTGTCTTCTTGTCGAAATACCATTCGCCCGGCGCATCAAGCAACGACTTTACATTTTCGACAAAATAGCGTGGCGGTACAATTACCACACCTTCCTGAGGCGACCGAAATGTGGCTATTCCTGTTTTTTCATCAATTTTTATAAACGTATTGATTCCTGTATGCCAGCGAAGCAACATAGTGACCCGGTTACCTTCCAAATCTTTCCAGTTTTTAAGTTCACCTTTCCTGAAATGGATTTCATTGGTGTTTTCCGAAATCACTGGTGGAACAAAATATCCCTGATTCGGAGTGCGGGCCAGTGTCTGTCTTTTACCATTTACTACAAGCATTTGCACTGAATCAGCATCGAATCCGGCTATCCAAAAATTGCCTTTTTTTATCCAGTTACCCACCGGTTTCCCTCCTGAAATAACAGGTTTTTCACCCGGATAAGCGGCATACGTTACATAGTGGTCTTTCAGTTTATGGTATTCGAAAGCGCCTGTAGGTAAATTGGTTTCAACACGTTCTCCACCATCGGCAGGCTCGAATGTGAGTGGTTGTTTTAATGAATAAGTGCCTTCGCGCAAATACACCAGTATGTCTTTGCCTTTTCCGAATGGGTGAGGCGAGCCGATCCAGCGTTTTTCAACGGGTGCGTCCTTCGGTTTATACACCTGAGCTTTTAAGTCGCGCACGGCTTTTTGTGCCCGCTCCAGGGTTAGAAATGGGCCATCAGTTGCGGCGAAATTGGGTTCTGCCAGGGTACCCGACCAACTGTCGTTTCCTTTAGGCGATACATAAAAATCAGCCTTTTCAGGATAGCTAAACGGTAGCCAGGCTTCACCTTCCAGAATTTTTCCATCCCGGTAAGGTGTTTTGTTTTGAGCCGAAGCCGAAATATTTACTAAAACGAGCAATGCAAAAGCTCTGACGAATACATGGAGTCGTGCAAATTTCATAATTGTTTGATTTGGTTAGTTTGAACAAAACCGCTGTTGTGCAGCGATGTTTTTCTATTTTCAAACTTAAAGAATCGCAATGAACTGATTCGATGGGTTTTTGCTTATTCGTTATGGAATATTAACCGGAAGAAGAAAAATTCGCCATAAATTAGAGTGAAGTGGTAAAATTAGTTTAAATAGCAACTTTTATAAACTGATATAATAAAATGTCAAAAACGAAAATCAGGAGCAATTTAAAATCTCTATTTTAGATGTCTGTTTTAATTACCTACTTTGAGGTACTCAAACTTTAATTTTAAAATTAACCTAAATAACTATACCAATGAGAATAGCTCTTATTTCTTTATTCTTATTTTTTTCTTTAGTCAATGTGCTGGCTGCCGAAAAATTAACTGTTTATAATCTGAAATGCGAAAATCTCCACAATCCGCTGGGAATCGATAAACTAACGCCGCGCTTTAGCTGGAAGGTAGTGAGTGGTGCAAACAATACCCAAATTACAGCCTACCAGTTGTTGGTTGCCAGTAGTGAAGAATTGCTGAAAAAAGATCAGGGCGATTGCTGGAATTCGCAACGGGTTGATTCGCAGGAAAGTGTGCTTGTTCAATACAAGGGTAAAACACTTTCTTCAGGGTTGGCCTATTATTGGAAAGCTCGGGTTTGGGATACGAAGGGAAATGTATCGGCCTGGAGCGAAGTTTCTTCGTTTTCAGTAGGATTGCTCAATAAATCAGACTGGAAAGCTGTATATATCGGGTTTCCAACCGATTCAGGCTATCGCGAATGTCCGCAGGTTAAAAAAACATTCGAAATCAAACAAAAATTTGATAAACTGTTACTGCACGTGAATTCGCTGGGCTATCACGAAGTTTACCTAAACGGTAAAAAAGTTGGCGGCGGCGTTTTGGCTCCTGCAGTATCGCAATTCGACAAACGTTCGTGGGTTGTAACTTACGATATTTCTTCGCTCGCAAAAGTTGGAGAAAATGAATTGATGTTATGGTTGGGGGCTGGCTGGTACACCAAAGGTTTGCCCGGAGTTAGCAACGATGGCCCGCTGGTGAAGGCACAACTTGAATTGCTTACAGGTAATCGTCGTGAAATTGTGTTGGCTACCGACGATTCGTGGGTAGGAAGAAAAAGTAGCTACACCAGGCATGGCGACTGGCGCCCACATCATTTTGGCGGCGAGATAGTGGTTGGTTCAATGACCAAAACTGATCTGAAACCCGGCGAAGGGCAGGGCAGAAGCTGGAATTCGGTAACCGTCGTTTCGGTTCCCGATGCAGCTGTAAGTCCGCAAGTTACTGAACAAAATTACATTACAGAAACAGTCTCAGCTAAATCGGTTAATCAGTCTGGTCGCGATACATTCTTAATTGATATGGGTAAAACGCTAACCGGATGGGCAGAAATTCACTTCCCTAAACTTACCAACGGGCAGAAAATTACCATCGATTATTCCGATCATCTGGATAAGAATGGGAAGTTTGTCTTTCAGAAACAAACCGACTGGTACATTGCTTCGGGCTCTGGAAGTGAAGTTTTTTGCAATAAATTCAACTATCATGGATACCGATATATTCGAATCGTTAATCAGCATGAAGTTCCTTTGGCTGCCAACATCAAAGGGTATCTTATTCATACCGGTTTCGAACTGGCTTCGGGTTTTCAGTGTTCCGACTCTGATTTGAACCGGATTCATGATATGATCAGATATACTTTACAGTGCCTTAGCATTGGTGGCGATTTAGTCGACTGCCCCACACTGGAACGATTGGGGTATGGTGGAGATGGAAATGCTTCTACATTAACGGCACAAACCATGTATAACCTCAATCCGCTTTATGCCAACTGGTTGCAGGCTTGGGCCGACTGTATACGCGAAGATGGCGGAATGCCTCACACGGCGCCTAACCCATACGCTGCCGGCGGTGGGCCATACTGGTGTGGTTTTATCATCACAGCTTCGTGGAAAACATACCTGAATTATGGAGATGCTTCTATTCTTGAGAAGTATTACCCGGTAATGCAAAAATGGCTGGGTTATGTTGATGCTTATTCGGCTGATGGTTTGCTGAAAGGATGGCCAGATACCAATTACCGTGGCTGGTACCTGGGCGACTGGGCTACCCCTACCGGAATTGACCAAAAAGCAGAAGCTTCGGTTGGACTCGTAAATAATTGTTTTTTAGTTATTTGTCTCGAAAATATGCAAAAAATTGCCCAGGTTCTTGGTAAAACCAGTGATGCAGAAATGTATGGCAAAAGAACAACCGACCTACAGCAAAAAATTCACCAGCGTTTTTTTAATTCAACCAATAACACATACGCAACAGCTACTCAAATTGATTTGTCTTACCCAATGGTTTCAGGTGTTGTACCTGAAAGCCTCACTGCATCGGTTATTCAAAGTCTGGTGAAAGAAACTGAAAACCGCAACGGGCATTTGGCAACCGGACTGGTTGGAATCCCGGTTTTAACCGAATGGGCAGTAAAAAACCATGCGGTTGAACTGATGTATTCGATGCTTAAAAAGAAAGATTACCCTGGCTATTTGTACATGCTTGAGAATGGCGCTACAACAACCTGGGAACATTGGAATGGCGAGCGTAGCCGCATTCACAATTGCTACAACGGTATTGGCTCGTGGTTTTACCAGGCTTTAGGAGGAATTCGTCCTGACGAGAATACCCCCGGTTACCGAAAAGTAGTTATCCAGCCGCAGGTTCCTCAGGGCGTTACCTGGGCTAAAACCTGGAAAGAAACGCCTTATGGAAAAATATCTGTTGACTGGAAATTGAACGCGAAAAACATGGAAATAAACCTTACCGTTCCAGTTGGTGTTGATGCGCAGGTGTTCATTCCTTCAGGAGCAGACAACTATCAATTGGATGGGAAGAAGATTAAAGTTTCAGGAAATGGCGAAAGTTTGGTAAAAGTTGGAAACGGAAGGCATATAGTGAAGTACTAATCAAATGGTCAAATAAAAAATGGCTTCAATCTGTTGCGGGTTGGAGCCATTTTTATTGAGGATAACTCATGCTGCGCCATTCATTGTTCTTATGCTTGCCAATTAACCATTAAAACCGATCAAAATATCAGTACTGGAAGAGGAAAAAAGTGAGTTAATTTGAATAAGACGCATAAGCTTTGAATTGTAAGTAGTTAACTGCTAAACCCGAACCGATGAACATCAAATATTTTCCTCTTGTACTTGTTTTATTCTCGATTATTAATTCTCCATTTCAATTGTTGGCAAATACTGAAGGCGACTCCATACGCGCCGGTTTTCAAAATCCTCCTGCTGATTGCTGGCCACATACACGCTGGTGGTGGCCCGGCAATCCGCTTTCGAAAGAAGAAATTACCCGCGAATTGGAAGAAATGCGCAACCATGGCATTCGTGGTGTTGAGCAAATTACCATGGGCGAGGTGTACGAAAAGGGTAACATCCCTTACTTATCGCCTGAATTTATCGATATGTTGAAACATACAGTCTCAGAGGCTAAGCGGCTCGGAATGGAAGTATCGCTGAATTTTGGAGGACCAGGCTGGATCATTGGTGGTGCGTGGGTTCCGGAGGATGAAAAAAGCAAAGACATGGTGCCAACAGCTGTCGATTTAATCGGTCCACGTTTGTACAAAGGCACTTTGCCCGATTCATTGTTTAAAACAAAGCGTTCGTGGGAGCGCTACGCACCACATTTGGATGGAAGTGAAAAGTTGCTTGCAGTAATGGTCGGAAAATTGAATAAAGATGGCAGCATCGACGAGCATTCCATCACTGACCTGACTGGTAAAGCAACAAACCGGCAAATCAACTGGCAAGTTCCGGCTGGAGAGTGGAAATTGATGGCTTTTTGGCTAAAGAACAATGGCATTGCCGACGCCGTTGACCATTTCAGCAAAACGGCAATGGAGCATTACTGCAATTATTTGGGCAACATATTTTACCAGGTTGTGGGTTCCGAATTCGGAAAGACAGTGGAATCGTTGTTTGCCGACAGTTTCGAGTTACCAAGCCTAGCCAGCGGGTTCAACTGGTCCGACGGATTACTCGATGAATTCCGAAAAGCAAAAGGATACGACCTAAAACATTATCTGCCAGCGATATGGTGGCAAATGGGTGATGTTTCTCCTAAAATACGGTTCGATGTCAACGATTTTTTGCACGAAACCGGGTTGAATGTTTTCTTCGAAACTTTTCTGGGATGGTGCAAAGCCCATCACATTCAGGGGCGAATTCAGACTTACGGATTCAATACCGATAACATTCAGGCGGCAGGAATGACTGATATACCGGAAATGGAAATTACAGCTGGAGAAAAAGATGCAGCCGACTGGTTCGACACCCGAATCGGGCCAAAACAATATGTGGCTTCCGGGGCGCACATATACGGGCGAAAAGTAGTTTCGGCTGAAGTTTACACGTTTATCCACTGGGAACGCTACCGGGAAACATTGGAGGAACTGAAGATAGCCAGCGACGGCTACCTGCTTGAAGGAGCAACCAAATTTTATAACCATGGATTTAACTTTTCGCCTGAGCACATTGTTTCGCCCACACGTTCGCTGCCTTTTGCAGCCTACATTCAGCCCGAAAATGTTTGGTGGAACTATTACCCGCAGCTGGCACAATACATTGCCCGAAGTTCGTATTTGCTGCGACAGGGCGATTATGTGGCAGACATTGCACTTTATTCGCCGCTGGCCAATCAGTGGACAAAAAATGTACTGAATATGCGCAAATGGACACGCGAATTTGAATGGGGAGAACTTGGTGGTGTGATTAAATCGAATGGTTACAGTTACGATTTAGTGAACGACGATGCCCTGCAAAATCTTTCGGCATCAGCCGATGGGAAAATCAGGATAGGGAAAATGGAGTACAAAATACTGATTCTGCCCAATGTGGAAAGCCTGCCCCTGAAAACCTTGCAGGTAATCGAGCAGTTTGTTGATAGCGGTGGTGTGGTGATTGCGTTGGAACGTTTACCTGAATTCTCAACGGGAATGAAGGACCGTCAGCAATCGGACGAGTCAGTACGCCAGCTGGTCGATCAGCTTTTTCGTAAGCCTAAACTTTTGGCAGATAAATCGGCTGATTTGTATGGACTGCGTGAACCAAAGCTCACTGATGGTGTGGTTGAAAATAGATATGGCCGTGGTCGCACCTACCAGATCAACAAAGTAATGGATCGCCAGATTTGGTGGGATAAACGAAGCAACACACTCGATCCGTTTCTCGAAGTTTTGAGAACCTATATTTCACCTGATTTCGGGATCGACTTTGCTTATGAAGGTTTACGCCAAAACGAAGGTTTGACTTTTACGCACCGGAAAGTTGGCGAACGAGACTTTTACTTTGTTTGCAACATTCAGGATAAAACCAGCGAAATTCCGGTGAGATTCAGAACTAAAAATAAAGTCATCCAAAAATGGAATCCATATAGTGGCGAAGTTTCTCAGATTTTAAATTTTACTGAAGTAACCAATGGAGTAAAAGTTCCGCTGGCGCTGGCTCCATACGAGTCGGTGTTTCTTGAATTTTCGCCCGAAGAACCCCAAAGCTATGTTTCGCGCACCGATTTTAGCGAAATAAAATCAACAGAAAGTCAATCGTTTACAGCAGTTGCCAGTCGTAATGGCGTTTTCAATAGTACCATACAAATTGGCAATCATCAGAAAAATATTCTGACAGTTGTTGATGGCTTGCCTGCCCGATTCCTGATTTCAGGATCATGGAATATAGAGTTTCCTGTTGCAAATAACGGGGCGTTCAAGATGAAAACGGATACGCTTTTTTCGTGGACCAATTATCCTGCGACACGGCATTATAGCGGAACAGCAAGTTACAAAGTCGATTTCGATATACCGGCTGTTTATAAGGCTTCCGGCATTCGCCTTTTACTCGATTTGGGCAAGATTGGTAATGTAGCCGAGGTTCTCCTGAATGGACAAAAAACGGGCATTACTTGGATGCGTGGTCAAAAACTTGATGTTACTTCAATGGTACAATCAGGTACGAATAAGCTGGAGGTGAAAGTAACGAACACACTGATTAACCAAGTTTCGGCCATGACGAAAGCGCCTGAAGTCCCCGCCTCGCTGGTTGAACGCTTTGGCACAAAAGACAAAAATGAAGGCACTCCCCGTGAGTTTGGATTTAAACCACTTCCTGCGTCAGGATTGATAGGGCCTGTACAAATAATACCTGAGAAAATGGTTGACCTGAAATTCTAGTCAAAAAAAGTAATTAGTTATCTAGCCTGAGACCTGACAAATCGTTAAAGAACCCATGGGCCATCAAGATAGTAATTCTATGGGTTGATAATTTTGATTCTAAAACACTGTTGTCCGGTAAAATTCCTCAATCTACGATTTCTTACTTCGAAATAACAATCAGATAGATATTACCTTCCTGAAAATTTGTAAATACCTGTTATTCTAAATATAGTAGCGAAGAATAACAGGCTTTTTACCGGACAACAATGATTCTAAACATGAAATTGATACAATGAATGCTAAATACTCAAAAAATACACATAGAATATTACAGCATCGAAGCTGACTGCCTATCTAAAAACAACCATATTGCCTGATGTTGTTGCATGATAGACGCCGGAATATGGTTCGTTACCGGCCCGTTCACGGTATATTTTACTGCCCACGCTTTGCGCTCGTCGGGCACACTGCAAATAATGGCTTTCGATTTCATAATCTGGCGTATTCCCATGCTTATGGCCTGCTGCGGCACATCGTCGAAGGTGGCAAACCATCCTTCGCCCATTTGCTGGCGGCGGCAGGCTTCGTCGAGGTTCACTACCAGGTAAGCTTGCTCTGTTTCGAAATCGGCTGGCGGGTCGTTAAAAGCCAGGTGACTGTTTTCGCCAATGCCAACAAAAGCCACATCGATTGGATGTTGAGCAATAATTTCACCGAGTCTTTCGCATTCTTTTGCCGGATTTCCTGTGTCGCCATTCACGTAATTAAATTCTTTCAGGTTCACCAAATCGACAAATCTTTCTTTCAGGTATTTTCTGAATGAGGCCGGATGTGTATCTGGTACTTCAATATATTCGTCGAGGTGAAAAGCGGTGACTACGCTCCAGTCAATGTCTTCTTGGACTAATTCGGTCAGCATTTCGAATTGCGATGCACCGGTTGCTACAATGATATTGGCCTTGCCATTTTTAGCAATGGCTTTACGAATCAGGTCGGCTCCTGTTTTTGCGGCTTTTCTGCCTAATTCATGTTTTGTTGATGAGATAATGATTTCCATATTTTTATTGTTACGGGTTACGTGATACAAGTTGCGGGTTATATTTTTTACACGCCTCCCGCAACACGAAACGCATAACACTTTCATCTTTTTACTTATTCCTTTTGACTTGTTACGTACTCCAGGTTATCGTCGAGCGGTGTCATTTTGGGCATAAGCAGATGGACGAAAAGCAGGATAGTGATGTACGAAAGTCCGGCAATAACAAATGCCCAGAAATAGCCAGAATTGTTGGCCGAATCGAGTACAGCTCCCAGCGAAATGTCGGCAATTACAGCAACGGCAACACCAATCATTTTGCCAATTCCAATAACCGAAGCTGTTGCTTTCTTTGGAAATACATCAGACGCCAATGTAAAGCCATTAATCGACCAGGATTGATGCCCTGCAGCGCCCAGCCCTATCAGGAAAACAGCCAGCCATTTGTTGGTTATTACAGGAACAAAGCTTACAGGTAAAATGATAATGGCACAAACCAACATGGTTATTTTTCGGGCCTTATTAATACTCCATCCTTTTTTAATGAGTGCTCCTGAAGCAAAACCACCGAGTAAGCTGCCAGTGTCGGCTAAAAGAAAAATAATCAGGAAGGGCAGACCCATACCATCAATATCGACACCAAATTGCTCTGCCAGAAACTTGGCGCCCCAGAACAGGTAGAACCACCAGACAGCATCTGTAATTGTGGTAATTGAAAAGGCCCAGGTTTCGCGTTTAGGTAGCAATTTTATCCACGGAATAGTTTCGGTGTTTTCTTCAAGAGAATCGCTGTTGATGTAATCCAATTCAGCTTTCAATAGTTTGGGATGTTTTTCAGGTTTTTGGTAAGTTTTAATCCAGAGAAAAACCCAGATTGCACTTAAAAAGCCTGTGAAAAGAAACGGAATTTGCCAGTTATTGCCGTCTTTCGACACGACAGCAGCCACGATGAATGGGGCTAAAATGGCGCCAACACTGGTTGATGCGTCGAAAATTCCGGTTGCAAAAGCCCGATCTTTCTTTGGAAACCATTCAGCCACAGTTTTAATGGCCGCCGGAAAATTACCCGATTCGCCAATACCCAAGCCAAAGCGGGCCAGAATGAAGCCAGCCAACCCAAAAGCTGGACGGATCGCTGCATGTAACATTCCGAATAAGCTCCAAATAGCAATTGAAATAGTATATCCTATTTTGGTTCCCATTTTGTCGATAATGCCGCCCATAAAAAGCAACCCAATGCCGTAGGCAATTTTAAACGAGACCATAATAGCGGCGTAGTCTTTGTTAGTCCAGTCGAATAATTTCTGAAGGGTAGGGGCCATCACACCCAAAATACTTCGATCGAAATAATTAATGGTTGTGGCCATAAATACGAGAGCCAGAATGCGATAGCGATAAGTGCCGATTTTTGTTGGGTTATTCATTCGGTTTAGTGTTTCAGTTTAAACAGGTTTATGGCATTGTCGTGCAAAATCATCCGGGCAATTTTTAGTGCTTCATCTTCAGAAAAGTAACGGCTTTTCACTTTTTCGATCAGCACGTTCCCGATTACTTCTTTTGCAAAAAGTAAGTGACCGTATATGTTTTCAACATTTTCGTAATCGCCGCCAAATGCCATGATTTTATTCGCAGGAACTGTTTCCAGCCATTCGTTCAGATACCGCTCGCTATACGATGGAGAAATGATGTACAGCCAGCACAGGTCGAGGTAAACATTCCGAAAATTCTTGGCCAGACTGCCAAATTCGCCGCCATACGGATAGCCTCCGTGGAAAAGGATGAATTTCACGTTTCGGTATTTCAGGAAAAGATTTGCCAGCAAAGCCGGATTCGAATTTTGGATGTAATTTCCATCGCCTGCCTGTAAACCGGTATGAATCTGGATGGGCACATTGTATTTCGCGGCTTGATCTAAAATGCGGTGCATCATATAGTCGGCCAGCGGTTTTGCGGCATCAGACGATAAAGGCGTATCTTTGCTTTGCATCACCTGGAGAAAAACTTCTTCGGCTTTTTTCTTGCTCACATCTTCGAAATAAAGCGACCGAAAATATGCCGTTGAGTTTTTCAATGTGGTAATTCCATTCTTTACAGCGGTTTCAAATTCTTTATTCAAAGTAAAAACCAAATCATCCAAACAGGTAATTGTTGTGCCCTGCTTCTTTGCCAATAAGTCGATTTTTGCTTTACAGTCGAGCTGAAAATAGTCAAACCTTTTGGTGTACCTGAAATAATCGGCATCTCCTTTTGCTTGCGGAGCGTCGTTGATCAGAAAATCGATTTTGCATTTATCCTGAAGAACCGTTTTGTACCAATTGGTTTTATAGGCATCCTTCAGTTTTTCGGTTAACTGCAAAATCGACTGGTCGTTAAATTCCTTGATACCAAAGAGTTTGTCAACCGATAGCAGAACAGCTCTGTTATAGCCAGTGTTGAATGAAGCCTGATAATATGGTTCCATAATTTTCCATTTTTCGGCCACGGAAAGCGAATCGGTGAGCAAAGTTGCAAACTGCGGTTTCGACATTCCTGCCGATTTAATATCGTCGTCAGCATACTGGTGAAACAGCCACATAAAATCCAGCGATTTGCTTTTGGCAATTCCGTCATAACCAACCAAATGTTCGTGCGTATCAACAACGTGCATGGTATCCAGCGCTTGCCTGATTCGTTCATCAAAGCCTTTTTTTGAAGCAGGTTTTATCGTTACCTGTCCAAACGAAACTGTAATAAACAACAAACCCATTATCAACAATATACATTTTTTCATCTTGTCGGTTTTTTATTTCCAGTTGAATGATATTCGTTTTTTGCCTGTCGATAATGAAAGTAGCTAGTTCTTTTCGTAAACAACTTTGCCCGCAACAATGGTTTTTTGAATAACCATTTTATCATTTTCAACAGTAAAGAGTATTAAATCAGCCCTTTTACCCACAGCTAATTCACCGATATAACTCCATCCCATTAGTCTGGCCGGGTTCGTACTTGCCATTTGAATAGCCTCACCCAATGTACATCCGGTAAATTTCATCATATTGGTTACACAAACACTTACTGGCGAAACTGCTCCGGCCAATACATTTTCATCCGGAAATTTCACGACATCGGGTGTCAGCAATACTTTTCGTTCGGCACGGATGTATTCGCCGGGAGGCATTCCGGCCAAATCCAACGCATCGGATACCAAAATCGTTCGATCGATTCCTTTCGCCTTATAAAATGTTTTGACTTCCTGTTTATTCAAATGAAAACCATCCGAAATAATAGAAATTGAAAGACGGTCGTCAGCCAATTGAGTCCATATCGGGTTGTTGTGCCTGTCGATCAGGTTGGCACAGCCGTTTCCCAGATGAGTCGATAGCGATGCACCAGCGTCAACTGCCTTATCAATTTGGTCTGCATTACCGTTGTGGTGCCCTAGCGAAACCACAACTCCCGATTTTTTGCAATTCTCAATAAAGGGAATCACACCATCGGTTTCAGGAGCAAGGGTTATGAGCTTAATTTTCCCTGAGGAAGCTTTTTGAAGTGCTGTAAATTCATTCCAGTCGGGTTTACGAATGTATTTTTCGAGATGAGCGCCCCGAAATCCTTTTTCAGGAGAAATGTACGGGCCTTCCAAATGAAATCCGGGAACAGATTTTTCAACTTCCTTATTCAGGCTGGCTTTGGCGAGCAATTCAAAACTTTTTAACAGATTCTCCCGACTGGCAGTAATAACAGTTGGTAAAAAGCTTGTTACTCCTTTCTCCCAGAGGGCTTTGGTGGCTTTAAGAAAACTTTCAGGAGTCAGGTTTTGATCGGAGAAATCGACACCAATAAAGCCGTTGATTTGCAGATCAATGAGTCCGGGAGCTACAAAATAGGTTTTGGAATCAATTTTATTTGGATATTTTATTTTGCTAATCAGACTACCACTTATTTCAATAACGACAGGTTTCCCGGTCAGGTAGTGAAGTACCTCAATTTTTTCAAGTTGAGAATAACCAGAAGAAATTGAAAATAAACTTATTACTATCAAACCAGTAATGGTAGTTTTCATTTTTTTTTGTTGGTTATAGGTTTGCCAGGAAACAATACTTATTGGTTTTCTTTCCTATTTCCAAACATATTGAAAACTACTTGTTTACTTTAATCAGTTTTTGCTTATTCGTTATAGAATTTTAACTTGACAAACTGAAAAAAGGATCGTTGATATTGCGCAGATATTAAACAAAAAAAGAAAACAGGCAACAAAACGATCGCTGAAATATACAGGTTGACAAAAAGGGATCGGAACCTGTATGCCGAATGATTGTCTGTTCTTTTAACTTACTTATAACCAGAATTTAATGGTTTGGGTAGAACTTCTCACATTTCCACCCCGAATGGCTAGTCCTTTTTCAACATTAGCGGTGGGACAACACCGCTTAATGTCGCCGACACTACTTCCCAAGTCACTTCCTTCGTGTGTGCAGAAGGGGAGTATAGTTTTTCCTGAAAAATCGTGTTCTTCAAGAAAGGTAAAAACGGGCATGGGGAACGTATTCCACCAATTGGGGTAGCCCAAAATAATGGTGTCGTATTGATCCATGTTTGTAACATGCGATGCCAGTTCGGGCCGGGCATTGCTTCTTTTTTCGGCGGCAGCTACGCGGGTGGCTTCGGTATAATCGGCAGGATATTCCTTCACTGTACGTATCTTGAACAAGTCGCCTCCGGTTAATTCCTGAATCATTCGGGCAACTATGCTGGTGTTTCCTTCCTGAAGATCGATAATCCGGCCATTCACGTAATTCATGCCTTTTCGCGAGTAAAAAGCGATAAGAATTTTGGATTTCGGCATAGTAATTACCGGTTAATCATTTTCTGTGCTGACTCTGGATAGCGTTCGCCCTGAATGTTGATTTTCGAAACAGCCTCGTCAATCTTATTCAGATCATCCGAAGTGAGTGCAATGTTTAACGCTCCAAGGTTTTCATCGAGACGGTGAAGTTTTGTAGTTCCCGGAATGGGTACAATCCACGGTTTTTGTGCCAATACCCAGGCCAGAGCAATTTGTGCTGTGGTCGCTTCTTTTTCTTTTGCAATATCGGTGAGTAAATCGACAACTGCCTGATTATTTTTACGGTTTTCTTCTGAAAAACGAGGCACTGACGCTCGGAAATCCGTACTTTCAAAAGTGGTATTGGCATCTATTTTTTCGGTGAGGAAGCCTTTGCCCAACGGAGAGAAAGGTACGAATCCAATCCCAAGTTCTTCCAGCGTTTGTAAAATTTCACCTTCGGGTTCGCGCCACCACAACGAATATTCGCTTTGCAATGCGGTTACCGGTAAAACAGCGTGAGCCTTGCGAATAGCCTGAACTCCAGCTTCCGACATCCCAAAATGTTTTACTTTCCCTTCCTGAATCAAGTCTTTTACTGTTCCGGCAACATCTTCCATCGGAACAGCCGGATCAACGCGATGCTGATAAAGCAAATCAATGGCTTCTAAGCGCAGGCGTTTTAGTGATGCTTCAACCATCCGGCGAATGTTATCGGGGCGACTGTTCAAGCCGACCATTTTTCCATCCTGAAAGTTAAAGCCAAATTTGGTAGCAATTACTACTTCACCTTTAAACGGTTCGAGCGCTTCTCCAACCAGTTCCTCATTCACATAAGGACCATAAACTTCGGCGGTATCAAAAAATGTGACACCACGTTCTACTGTCTGACGCAGCATCGCAATCATATCTTTCTTCTCGGGAAAAGGAGGAAATGAAAAGCTCATTCCCATGCAACCCAAACCAATGGCCGAAACTTCGAGTCCGCTTTTACCCAATTGGCGTTTTTGAATTTGTGTTTTCATATACTCTTATTTTTTCAAAGTCGATTGTATAGTTTCCGTATCAACGATTGTTTTTCAATTTAGTACTCAACGCATGGAATAGCCATAAATAATCATATTCGGTTTGTATGAACTTTAGTTCTTATGGCAATTTCATCGTTTCAGGTTTTAAAATGATACTGCAAAATTCAGTTAAATCGGTAATAACAAATAACTAAAAGCAAATAAAAGATTACGAAAATCAAACATTTCTATATTTTATCGGACTAAGTTGGGTATGCTTTTTAAAGAAGTTATTGAAGTGCGTTACTTCGGTAAATCCCAAGGCATAAGCGATATCGCCCACATTCCAGATGCTGTGTTTTAACATGATTTTAGCTTCCTGTAAAACACGTTCGGCTATAATTTGAGAAGTCGTTTTAAGTGTGGTTTCCTTTACAGCCCGATTGAGATGATTGACATGAATATTCAGTTGATCGGCAAATTCTGAGGGAGATCGCAATGTAATTTTAGGATGATTGTCGTCAATAGGGAATTGTCGTTCAAGCAATTCCATAAATATTGTCGATATTCTTTTTGAAGCATTGATTTGTTGCTTATTGAATATTTCAGCAGGCTGAATTTTCATGCCGAAATGAAGCAATTCAAAAACCAGATTACGAAGCACGTCGTATTTATGAACGTAATTCGATTGAATTTCGTCGAACATTTTCTCGTAAATGCGAGTAATTTGTTCAACCTGATTGTCATTCAATTCAAATACGTGATTCCCATTGGGTTGAAAAACTGAGTACTGTGTGATGTCGCCAAAATTGTGAAAGAAATTTTGATTGAAAATGCAATAACTGCCTGATTCAATGTTTTCTAAATTCTCGCAGTTGTACGGAATTTGAGGGTTTGAAAAAAAGAGCGCCTGTCGTTTTACCGAAATGACCTTGTCGGCATAATTCATGTTGATGTTGCCAATTACGAGCATGATTTTGTAAAAATCGCGCCTTTTATACGGAAGAGGTTTGTTTTTCCCAGTTTCGACTGCCTCGTGTTTAAACACATTGAAATGTCCAATCTCGTTCTTAATGTTGTCCGGAATCCAGTCGAACTTTCGCTTATAGAATTCTTCGATGCTTTCTATCTTTTCCATAAACTCAAATTTACGATTTTCAAACAAAAATATTGTGCTTTGTGGTGCTGCAAACAATCATCTCTCGTTGTATTTTTTGCTAAAATTATATATGAGGTTCAGGTTCCAAACATGATCAGGACTTCCTGCGACATTCGATTTTATGGCTTTGTTAACCTGGGAGGAAATTGAAAGCGGAAAACCCTTTTTTGCAAGTGTTAAAGTAGCATTCATATAGTAACCGTGCGTGTTGTCGGCCTTGATAAAATACACTTGTGGAAAGAATTTCAGGAAAAACTGATCGCTTACTTTCAGGTTTGAAAAATTACTCCTTAATGCCAGAAAATTGGTATTTCTCACCACATCTTTCTCTAAACCATGCGTATATAAATGGTAAATTCCAATAGTTATAGTTTTAGAAACTAACCAATTAGGGGTCAGTTCGCTAGCGAGGTATCTTCGTGCAATAATAGACTCTTTGGTAATCCCGTTTTGCATGATAGTGCTGCTTTTAAACGTTAATGCAGGATGCGCCCCGACTGTAAAATTGAAATTTTCGTTGTCAATCAAATTATTATACCTGAACCATAAAACAAATGTCCATGGTTTGCCTTCCAACGAAAATCTGAAAAGAGGATCAAAGCTTAGTTTGCCTTTTCCGATTGAAAGGTCAAACATCAGCGCTGGTTTGCCCAATGTAAATGATGGAATTGTTGAAATTCCCTTACTGGTTAGCGTTATGGTACTTTGAAAATGACTTTCAGCTTTCTTTTCCTGCTCTTGCGGGAAAACATAACCAGTGATGAATAAGGTGAATTGTAAAACGAGCAATAAAAATCTGGTTTTCATGCGCATACTTGTTTGGGTATTACAAGGATACAAAGAAAAAACAGCAGAAATAGAGTCTTAAACGAAAATCAAACCAAAGATTACGAAAATCAAATAAAATATACCTGATCGATTTGCTGTGTTTGCCCCAGAATTGGCTGCTATAGGTTGGCATTACAGCATTGATTTTTAATTGTTTTAATTTATAATCGCCTGATTTTAATGTTTCTGTACCATGACTCGTCTGAGTGATTGGTAATAACAATATGACCTGAACGCCGTTTCTCAAAATCAGGATATTTAGAGTATTTACTTGCTTTAAACAAACTATCAAACCGAGCAGTACTAAACTCAAATTCCACTACTTTTTCTCCGTTAAGCCAGTGTTCGCCATGGTTTCCTTTCAGAATAATCTTTCCTGAATTGTATTCGCCTGCTGGATTTAGCTTTCCGCCTTTTCGGGCAATCATGTCGTAAAGCGACGCAGTAAATTGAGTGTTTTTCAATTTTCCAGCATAAAGAGGGTCGTCATCGTCTAATATCTGGTATTCGAAGCCCAAAGCGTTGTAACCAGAACCATTCTTTTTCGAAATTTTTTCAGATACATTGTATTTGATGCCACTGTTACCGGCATCTTTTATTTTCCACTCGAAGGTGAGCTCAAAATTCTCGTAGGTCTCAAGGGTAGTGAGGTCCCCACCGTTTTCAACTCTTTTGTTTTCAGGAATATTTCGATTGTCTATTTTATGAATGGTTCTGTCTTCAACTTTCCAGTAATCGCTTTCAGCAGAGTCTCGTCCGAGGCCACGCCAACCTTTCAACGTTTTTCCATCGAAGAGTAGTTCCCAACCTGCCTTCTTTTCTTCAGGCGAAAGCTGGTTCAATAGTGGTTTTTGCAACTTATTTTGGCAGCCTGAAAGAACTACAGCTATAGCTATAAATGATATTCCTGTTTTAAGGGTATTTTTATTATTTATTTGACCCTCTCCCGAAAATTGGGTTGAAGAAGTTCTGCAATCCAGTCATATCGGGGGTTTAAAGATGTTTATGTATGAGGAAAGCTGGTTTAAAAAGGTTATTTTTATTGTGCAAACAAAAGCAAACAACCTTAAAAACCAGCTCATGTCAAAAGTATTAACAAAACAGGTACAGAACAAGATTAGTCGCTATTTTCTCAAACTTGAGTGTCAATTAACAAAACCGGAAGCTAGATGTGTCCGGGAAATGACCACAGGAATACTAAAGTCGGGTACCGTATTGGTCAATAAAATAGCCACAGGCATTTGCGATACGATCTCGTTGAGCCAAACAACAAAGCGCTTTAGGAACCATTATAACAAGAAAGATTTTTTCATGAAGTTATTCAGGGGACATATGAACAGTGTAAAAAGCAAAATCTGTCATGGAGACTACATCCTGTTTGATGGCTCTGATATCCAAAAGAAATACGCCAAAATGATGGAAGGTCTGGACTATGTAAAAGATGGAGACAAAGGATCTGTAGGCCTTGGATATTGGCTGATGAACGTTGTCCACTTTGGCAAAGACCGGGAAATGACCCCACTGTACAATAAGCTTTACAGTTTTGACCATGGCGCAAAAAGCGAGAACAAAGAGGTTTTGGAAGCCATGAGGGAAATAGACTCCATCATTGATAAAGATGTCACCAAAATATTTGACCGTGGCATGGACCGCCCCATCTGTAGAGATTTCATTATTGCCAATGAAGTCAATTTCAACCTGCGCCTAAAGAAAACGACCAAGCTGATTTACAAAGGCGAAGAAGTGGCTGTGAACAAGATCAGCCGAAAAGTCCCGTTATTCATGAAATTAACAGCTACAAGGATACAGAAGAGCAAGAAGTACCAGTTGGTCTATCAATGCGGGGCAATAAAGGTTCAATATAAGATCAAGGGCAAGGTGCATGATCTCTGGCTTGTTGTCACCAAAAGGATCAACGGCGGCTATTGCTGGCTACTGACACGTTCCCCAAAAGAAAGCATCGTTGAAGTAATCAAAGAGGCATTTACTGCATACGGTTTCAGGTGGAAAATTGAAGAGTACCACCGGCATATTAAAGAATGTTACAACCTGGAAGACATCCAGGTCAAAACATTCGAAGGGCTACAAAGCATGCTGGCTATACTGACCATAGCTATGAGCATCATTTACTCATCGCTTTCATCCCTGCACACAAGGCTGTTGCTTGAAAGTGGGGTAAAAACTCTGAACAAAGAACGCATGTACGAACTATGCAATTTCATTTACTACAAAATCAGCACGATAATAAAAGTATTGCTGGCAAATATGACCCCGAAGGCTTTCCTTCCTCAAGCAGATACATCTCCTAATGACGGACAGTTATGCCTTTCTTTAATTTTTGAAAACTAAAAACGGGAGATGGTCAATTTTTATTATTTATCATGAGTGACAATTGATTTTGACCTCCATTTTTTGAACTTTGGCAATGTAACCGGCCATTCGTTCAACACTGCTGATAATGTTTTTACTTCTCCGTGGATATGCAGCAACAACCTTAAATCCGGCAAATTTATCCAAGTCTTTTGCATCGTAAAGTACTTTGGTAAATGCGGTGCTGTGTGAAGTGTCAAGCCCGATTATTCCAATCCTTTGCCCTATTTCAGAATTAGCGGTATTTGGTGTATAAATTCCATTTGCAGCAAGTCCAAAGTGATTCATGAATGGGTAGTGGTCAGGATAAATTCTCTCCGTCCGGTTTTTCTCATGATCAGTTCGTTTAAGTTTCTGAAAAATAGAAAAATTTACCCGATACTGAAACAACAAATTGAATGACGAATAACTAATTTGAACTTGAAATTATTCCCATTCGCATTAATCGAAAGCTATTTCAATGAGATCAAACTTATCTGCAATCAAATGCTGATATTTTCCTGATCGGTGCTGGTTCTCTCGCCTTTGGCCTCTTTTAGCAGGTTCATTTCTTCCTGAAGCTTATCAGCGAAGAGAAACATGTCGGAACTGTTCATAATGATATTCGCACCAGCTTTTGCCCAAGCCATTTGCAAATCGAGGTTTCCACGCGAGCCATTGTGCCCTCCAGCTGCAATGTCTTTTGCACGTGCTTTTTCAATTATTCCACAACTCAGTTCAACAAACTCTTTCGACTTATATTTCTCGGGCATGTCGTAGGCTACCGATAAATCGTGCGGACCGAGGACAATGCCATCAACGCCAGGTCCATCAACCGATCGAATTTCAAAAAAAGCATCAAGATTTTCAACTCCTGTCGGGCTTTCAATATTAATCAACAGGGTATTGTTTTGATTATGCTTTTTGAGGTACTCCGTCATTTCTTCAGTTGGTTTTTCCTCGCCGTAAAGTAACTTTTTCAGCTTTTTGCCTTTCAGCGGTCGATATTTTACAGCGCCAACCAATTCGTAAACATCGTCGATATTTTCGACGTAGGGAACCAAAATGGCGCCAGCACCAGCATCCAAGGCCTGCGTTGCCAAATACGGATCGGGGCTTAAAATCCGAACAACCGGGTTAATTCCGGCTGCTTTGTAGGCACGGCACATCCAGCCCAGTGCATCGGGATTGTAAAGAACATGCTCGTTGCAAATAAAAATATAGTCGAGCCCGAGACCTTTCGCTACATCAAACATCTTGGGCGATGTTGAACTAATCAGCGTTCCATACACTGTTTCTCCTGAACGCAAAGCGTTTCTGAATTCATTTCCTATCATTTCCATTCTCCTTTCCTGCCAAATTTATCAATAGCGGCTTCTCCAAATTCCTGAGCTGACTGATTCATTTGCCTCGCAATTCGTTGTTGATCTTCTGGTTGTTTATAGGCTATAGCAGCATTTATCACTGTATTACACTCGTTGTTATCCATAAAAAGTGAAGCCTCCAAAATTCGGGGTTGATCTTCTTCCGGAATGACTAAAAAACCATGTTTATCGGCGTGAATTAAATCGCCCGTGTTTACCACTGTTCCGAAGACTTCAACCGGTTCTCCCCATTTTAAGGGCGTTGCATAAGCATGACCCACGCACAAACGCCGCGCCAGTGCTTTAAATCCGGCAGATCGCATTTCATCCAAATCGCGAACGGCTCCATCAGCAATAACTCCGACACAACCCAGCGTTTTGTGTGTATTGGCGCTCACTTCGCCCCAAAGCGAGCCATAAACATTGGGCTTATCCAAATCCTGCATAACAATGATTTTTGGTCCGGGCAGCGACGCTATATATTCGCGGTATTCGGCCCAGGCATTCGGATTTGAGGCGGGTTCAGAGGGTTTTATTGTTACCGTAACTGCATAGCCCACCATCGGGCCAAATTCAGGCATGAAATCTTTGGTTTCTTCGAGGTTAAAACCTGAAGTACGTGGCCGGTTTGTTATTTGCTCCCATCCGTTGTAAATGGTTGGTGTGTTCCAACGCTTGAGTTTTAGTAATTCGCTTAATGGTAACATGTTAGTGCATTTATTTATGAATTACGACTGCTATAGCTTAATAAAAATACGCTTTTTGTAGAGAATATGGGCCACCAGAAAACAGGAGACCACAGAAATGAGTGCCCAGATTAATGAAGCCATTTTGTCGATCAAACCTAAGTTTATCAGGCCGTTATAAACAAGATCGTGAATATGAGTGTGCTTGTAAATGGTTTCGAAAATATCGGCCACAACATAAATAGCAATGGCGTTGCTGCCAAAGATTAGGCCTGTACGAGCAATTGGATTGTTCTTGAATCCTTTGATATCGATGAACCAAATGGATGTTGCCAGAAGCAAAAGCGCCCATCCGGCAGTGTAGAGCACATACGAACTGGTCCAAATTTTTTTTATGATCGGGAATTGCCAGTCCCAAACAGAACCAATTAGCACGCAAATAACACCTGCAACAAGCAAATGAATGATCTTTTCTTCAGTGTTTTTATCCTCCCGAATAACGAGTCTTCCGGCAAACATTCCGATTAAGCAGGTTGCCACGGAAGGAAATGTACTGTACAGACCTTCGGAGTTCCAGCCTCTTTTTCCAAGCGTTTCAGGAGCAAAAAATAAACGATCGAACCACGCAGCAAAGTTTTGACCGGGTTCGATTGTTCCAGCTGAAAATTCAGAGGTAGAGACAAAGCAGAGTGTAATCCAATAGACAACCAAAATTGAAATCAGAACTGTTAACTGAGTTTTTTTGCTTGTGTAAAGAAACAGCAGCGAACACGCCAGATAAACCATTGCAATTCGCTGTAAAACACCGAACCAATCAACTCGGATGACAAAGAAATCGGGCAGAAAATGTAGAAAGAATCCGATCCAATAAAGTACCAATGATCGGATAATAATTCTTTTAATCATTTCATTTTTAGGCTTTTCACTTTGAATCTGTTTTGTAAACGAAAGCACGATGGAAATGCCCATGATAAAAATGAAAAAGGGGAAAATGAAATCGGTAGGCGTTACCCCAGCCCAGTGTGCATGTTCGAGCGGAGCATAGCTGTGTCCATAAGCACCAGGGTAATTCACCAAAATCATGGCCGCAATAGTCAGCCCCCGAAACACATCAATCGATATTATTCGGCCAGAATTGTTCATAAAGGTAGTGTTGGTTGGTTTTAACTTTTGCTGAAAGAACTTACTTTTTAGCCTCGAAACGTCTCATAATGTCCTTCCAGTTGGTAATTACAATGCCTTCGTCTTTAAAGAATTGAAGCACAATGGGATCGGCAAACAGTTCACCTTCCCAAACACGCTGTTGCCAGGTGCCGGTAATGGTTTTCAAATTATCAGAAAGTGTTGCCGGATGGAATATGATTTCGGCCAAACCATTAGGCATCGATTTAACCAGCTCGAAGAAATTTCCGCGCTTCTCGTCGTATGTTTTTCCTTCCGGAACGCTGGTGAAAAAGTCGAGTTTTGGTAGTTTATAGTTGGCTACATTCTGAATAACTTCGTCGTTAATTGGGTAACCTGCTTGTTTAAAATAAGCTGCAACTTCGGGTACTTCAACATCGATAATATTTGCCGGGATATGATATTCTTCGGCTACTTTCAGAAAAACTTTAACAAAATCGGGAGAGCCATACATCGTTCCCATGTGAGTATCGATATGCGACGGACGCCTGCCACTGGCAATAAATTTGTCGATTTGTGCCCGCACTTCGGTTTCAACTTCTTTTGCCGAAGCATGCGTAACTACATCAGGCACTTCATGATGCATTTTGCCTTCCGTATCAATCAGACCGGGAACTTTCTTTGGATTCGTCAGTGTACTCCATCGGTATGATTTCCATTCGCTTGTCAGCGTTAAGTGAACACCCAAATCTGCATCAGGATATTTCTTCGCATAATCAATCATTTCCTTTGCATTTGGGCAAGGCATCATGATGGCGGCCGCATTTATCTCCTTGTTTTCAATGTATTTCTGAACGGCTGCATTGGCCTCAGGACACATGCCCGCATCGTCGCAATGAAGAAGCAACACTTTTTTTCCGGCCCCGAATCCTAATTTTTCTGCCCATGTTTTTTTTGCGATCTTATCCGGATCAACAACCACGTGTTTAATTGACTCCTTGTGATCTCCTGCCGAGTACGAAAAGCTCATATTTAACAAACCATCCGGAGTTTGAATCATGCAAGGGTAGGAGTAGCTTTCTTTTCTGTCTTTGCTATATTCAATCAATTCTTTCCATTTCCATGTCTTGCCTTCATCATCAGAAAGATACAAGGAAAGTTGATAACGTCCGCCATTCACATCATTGCCCAAAAATGCCCATTTCCCATCTTTTAAAACGCAGAGTTCAACGCTGGCTTCATTCGGTATTCCTGACTTTTGGGCTGCACTCCACGATTCTCCCTGATCGGTTGACACTGCTATTTGGACACGTGTCGGCGAATCTCCACTGTCGCGCATGTAAGCAACAACATCGCCGTTCTTTTTTACAGCCAAGGCTGGCTGAATAGGTCCGCGACCAACAATGGGTAAACTTGGGCGCCAGGTTGTACCGTCGTCATCAGAAATGGCAACCATCGACATGTTTAATCCGTCTGAATATAATGGAAGCAGAATTCGTCCGCTTTCAAGTGTAATGGGATGAATTCGGGTCATCCAGCCAAAGCTTCGTTTCGTCAAATCTTTGCTGGCTTCTTTAATCAGATCATCATACTTTGGCGCATAAGCCGCCCATCCTGCTTCATTTTCAGGAAGTTCTTTAAACCGCTTTTCAACCTCTTTTGCAAAGTTATCGTTGGGTTTCAGCAAAATATTGTCCTGCCATTCCCAGACTGGTGCTTCGTTGCCCAGAAAGTTAGTTGAAGTTCGAAACCGAAGAATCGCATTTTCCCATTTATTGGCCTGAACGGCGATCCAAAACAAAAACAATTTGCCTTTCTTATTAAGAAAAAGAACCGGATTACAATCAGGAATATCTTTCGTATCTGCCATTAAAAATGGAGAAGTCCATATTTTTGAGCCGTTTTTTAATCGTGCACCCATTATTCGCACGTTGTCTGCCGATCGTTCACCGTTACCCTGAAACCATGCTGCAAGTAAGTCGCCATTGGGCAACGAAACGATGCTGCTTCCATGGGTGTGCTCGCCTTGCAGCGGGAATATTATTTCTTCGCTGACAATAGCATTCCCGGCATTTCGGGTTTGTGCCCCAATGCCCGAAAATGCTACAATCATGAGGATATTCAGAATGAAAAGTTTCTTCATGATAAATTGGTTTAGGTTAATTTTTATGAGCCCAAAAGTTACTGAAATTTTGGGCGATCCAACTTTCGATGTCAGATTTTTGTAGCAGATAAAATCGGGGAATTAATAGTTTCAGTCAATTCTCTTAGTCCTTTTTCAATCTTAGCTCTTTCTTCCTTTCCATATTTACGGATTGGGGCGGCTACATAATCGCTACAAATATTCATAAGCGATAAGGCACACTTTATCCCTTTAATGTATTTTGAATTGTTTTTGCCAACGTTGTAAATCAAATCATTAATCATGATCATTCTTTCTCTTAAAACTTCAATTTTTTCCAAATCTCTTTCTAATGAAGCATTATATAAATCGACAAATAATTTTGGAAATATGTTTGCACCACCAGCTACAGCTCCATGTCCGCCATAAATAATGGTTTCAGGAAGGAACAGTTCAGTGCCGGCAATTACAGCAAATTCTGGCGAATCTTTAAATTCCTGAATTAATGAATATAGATAATTAATGTCACCCGAGCTATCTTTTACGCCAACTGCTCCAAGTTCTTTGGCTCTTCTTATTGTACTCACCGACATGTGTACTTTTGTACATCCAGGCATATCATACATCAGGAATGGTAAAGGTAATTTGGGCACCATAATTTCGAGGTACTCTCGCATTTCCTCCTGAGAAATAGGCAAATAATAAGGAGGTGCAATAACAACGCCATCCAGCCCTTGTTCTGCCGAATAGTTAGCGATTTCGAGCGAACCTTCGAGCGAGGTATCTGTAATTCCTACAACAACCGGAATGCGTTTTTTAACAAACTGGCTCGTTTTTTTAATTAGTTCTTTCCGAAGATTATAACTTAAACTGGTAGCCTCGCCAGTTGTTCCCAAAATAAACAAACCATGAACACCTCCGGCTATTAAATATTCAATTAACTTTTCTAATCCATTAATATCTAGCGCCTTGTTGCTGATAAGCGGAGTAATTACCGGAGGAATTATACCATTAAATGTTGGTTTCATAGGAAATATTTAAATAAATAGAATACTCTAATTTTTTAATTAACACTGATTTTATTTTCTATAATCAAAGGAAGTTCATTGCTGGTTGAATTACTTCAGCTATTTTGTTCTATTTACATAGTATATTAACTGGAATATTTAAATAAACTATTATATTTGAATGTTGAAGTTAAAAAATGCGAATATGGAGTTTATTTATGAAAAGATTTCAGTTCCGTTCAAAAAGACATTTATAACAAGGCGGCTAAAAATGGATCCAAAATCGAACCGGATTCACTCTCATAAAAATTTTGAATTAAATTTAATTATATCCGGTTCGGGTCGAAGAATTGTAGGTAATCATATTTCGAGTTATGCCAAAGGGGATTTGGTATTACTTGGGCCCAATGTTTACCATTGCTGGGAAGTTCAATCGACCGAAGGTGAAGAACTCGATGGTGAATGTATTGTTACTCATTTTTCTGAGAATATTATTAATTCAGGTTTCTTCAATATTCCTGAACTTGAGAGTGTTGTAACCTTACTTAAAGAAGCTGATACTGGTATTTTTTTTCATGGTAAAAAGGCTGAAAAGGTTGCTTCTACTATTTCAAAAATGGTTAATCTTACCGGCCTTGAACTTTATATAAAATTACTTGAAGTGTTCAATTTACTACTTCAGATTGATGATCGTGAGTATCTGGCTTTACCGTCAGCTCAACCTAACATACATGAAAAAGATATAGATCAAATTAATAAGGTTTATGAGTATGTTTTTCAAAATATTAGGGAGGGAATTAAACTAAAAGAGGCTTCTTCATTGGTTTGCATGGAACCAGGTTCTTTTTGCCGATATTTTAAAAAGAAAACCAATCAAACATTTATGGATTATGTCAAAAATGTTCGTATTGGTATTGCGGCAAAGCTTTTAGCTGAATCGGATAAACAAATTACCCAGATTTGTTTTGAATGTGGATACAACAACCTAGCGAACTTTAATCACTATTTTAAAGATATAATGAAAAAAACGCCATCGGAATACCGAAAAGATTTTAAATAGTAGAAAACGTCATTCAAAATAAATGAACAGCCTCATCATTAAATTTCAACTGTATTCTTAAATTGTTGTTCCATCCTCATTTCCGAAGTTTTTGTTTCCTGAATGGCCATATAGATAATCTCGGAAATATCGTGTACAGGAAGTTGTCTGCTTTTGGCAAACGTTTTTTTACATAAAGGACAAGCTGTAGCTAATACATCAGGTTTATAACTAACATATTCATCCATTGCTTTTTCCCTAATTTGGTTCCGCTCAGTCATCTGTATCTTTGTATTTGACAAACTTCCGCCACAACAAAGAGCTTCTTCTTTTTCGTTCTTAATTGATATAACCTCTGCATATTCATCAAGCAACAAGCGTGGTTGATGGTATATCCCACTTCCGCGACCAAGTTCGCAAGGGTCGTGATAAACAACTCGGGTATGCGTTTTATTCACCGGTAGGCGGCCATCGGCCATTAATTCCAGTAAATATTCAGAATGGTGCTGAACTATTATTCCAGGGATTGCATAATCTTCTTTGAAAACTTTATAACAGATAGGACAGGAGACAACCAGTTTTTTTGCCCCCGAAGCTAAAATTCTCTCCCGATTATTGTCAATAAGCTTTTGTGCAGCTTCATATTGTCCAATCTGCATTAACGGACGTCCGCAACATGCAGTTTTCTCTTCATCCATGAACCAGTATTGAACTTTGGCTTCTTCAAACAAGCCTTTCATCGATTTAATTATTGCAGGAGTGAGATGGGTCATACATCCTGCAAAATAGATAACCTTGGTTTGAGGGCTTACAGCAATTTTACCATTTTTAAGGTATTCGTAAGAAGAATTATAATCTCGGGTTGATTCTATTCGCTGGGTAATACGTAAACTGTTTAATTCCAATCCAACCGGGCAGTCAGTTTGGCATCGGCCACAGAGTAAACAGTTGAATAATTTCTCATCTGTTACCCTTCTGTTTCTAAGGTGTTTGAGCATATAAACCGATTGTGTGTCTTTAATAGCTGCATGAGTCATTTGGCAACTGTCGAGACAAATGCCGCAACGCGAGCAGGAGTAAATTTGAATCCTGGAAAAACCATCAATGCGTTTTTGTACTTTAATTCCATAATTGCGAAGAAAAATCATAACAACTTCAACAGGAATATGCATATAACGGCTAACAGGTAATGCAAAAAAGAAAAGTCCCAAGGCACTCGAATATCCCCACCACAATGGTATTTCAAATGTTTGAACAGGAAGAAATGACGCCAGAAAATTACCTGTTGGTTGGCTTATAATACTTCCATTGTGGTGTATTCCTGCTGAAACACTTTCTGCTAAAAACCGGAGTGGAAATATGAACCAAAGCGCTATTAAAGCTACTCGGTCTCCAGTTTTGAGCTGAGTTGTTTTTTTCATACCAAAAGCACGACTGTTAAATCGTTTATAGTAAGCAAGCAAAACACCCGACAAAACAAATAAAAGCAACAAATCCATACTTGCGGCAAGCATTTTCCCACCCAAAGTAATTGATTGATGAGTGGCAAAATACCGCATAAAAATGGTTTTATAAACTGGGATTGACAGGGTTTGATAATGCTGGTAAGCTTCGATATGACCAACAACAATAAGCAGAAACCAGCCAAATGCCAGGCTCATGTGCATGTACCCCAAAACCGGATTTTTTTTGAAAATTTTCCGGTGAAGTAATGATTCCATAAATGTTTCATGGATAGCCAATAATGTTTTCCTGGTAAAAATATTGTGTATGATCCGGCTTTTGTCAATTTTCGACAATTGCGAAATCCATATACCTACTATTACTATCAAAAATGAAACAATAAACAGTAATCCAATTGTAAACGGCAATATGAATGATGGGGGAAATTTCATTGCAGTTATTTAGCTAATGATTTATACTTCACAACATTTTTCTTGATCAACATGATCACATTACGAAGATTAATACCTCGTGGACATACCAATTGGCATTTTCCGCAAAGCATACATTTTTGAATTTCATTCTCTAGTTCTGATGTTTCACCTCTTCGAAGCATTAAATTCATCTTCCTGATATTAAAACTCACCAGGTCGCCTGCGCTGCAAGTAGCTGTACAACCGCCACACGATAAACAAGCCTTAAATGATGGTTCATCTTCCAAAATTTCATTTAAGAGCCGTCCGTCGAACTGATCGTAATCGATTGTACGTTGTTTAATAACAGTAAAACCAAAATTCTTCATTAATTCATCAGTTTAAGCCACTTATTAACTTCCGATGCAGCTGATCGGGCATGTAAAATAGTGTCGTTTATCGACATAGGAGCAGTGCAACTTCCTGCCAGAAAAATGCCATCAGAATTCGACAGGTTAGATTTCAGGAATGAATCAACTGTTTTTAGGAAGCCAGAATCTTCACATTGCAATGAACAAGCAGACGCCGCTTCGGTAGTCCCTTTTCCTGCTTCCATTCCAATAAGTAATACCAAAAGATCAACATTCATTTTTAAAGGTCTTCCTGAAAGTGTATCTTCAGCTTTAATTAAAAGGCTTTTATCAATTTTCTCCGAAGCTTCTGATAATCGCCCCCTAATGAATTGAATATCATACTTTTCTTGTGCATTGCGGTATAATTCCTCGAAATGTTTGCCATACATACGTAGGTCCATGTAAAAGCAGAAAATCTCTACTTCAGGCAAACGCTTTTTAAGCTCAATGGCTTGTTTAACACCAGTAACACAACACACTTTGGAACAATAATGATTCCCCGATTTTTCATCCCTCGAACCAACACAATGCACAAAAGCTATTCGTTTGGGATGTTCACCTGTAGCAATTGTCAGATTCCCCTCAGGAAGCAATAGTTTTTCCAAATCAGCCGATGTGATTACACGGTCATAAATTTTATAGCCATATTCTTCTTTGCGTCGGGCGTCAAAAAGCTCATAGCCGGTAGCCAAAACAACAGCATCGGCATTTAATTGCTGATTAACAGATGTTTGTATCTCAAATTTGCCATTTTTACGTTCCAACGATTGTACTTCAGTTTCTCTCAGAATCGAGAAATCCTTTTGCTCACACTTCTCCTGGAGAGATTCTCTTATTTTTTCAGCCGGAGTGAAATCGGGGAATAAGTAAGACCAGTTATTTAGTTTTCCGCCAATATTCGATTCCTTTTCAATAATAGTAACCCAATGTCCGGCATCAGTAAGTTCACAGGCAACTTCAATTCCTGCAATTCCACCACCTATAACAACAATATGCTTCACAAAATTTATATTTCAGGTTTTAAATACAATTTATTCACATGTATATCCAATCATTGCCGGATTTCCTATTAGTTTTCCATTCTTGCCGGCATATTTAAGCTTAGAGTCGTAACAAACGCCCATTTTATCGAGTAAAGGTTCAACGTTTATTTGGTGCATTTGCATTCCCATATCCCAGGGATTGTAGCCAAGTACAAGACCTGCAAGTTCTTCGTAAGTCAAAACTGGTATTCCATGCCCATTCTCTCCGTAAGTTTTTCCCTCCATTTCTTCAATAACATATTGCCACCGATCAAGAAACATCGGACAACCAGGACAATTGCAAAGAATTGCATCGGGCTTATAGGGTTCCATTGATTCAAATTTTTTTCTGGAATTAGAAACCGAATAACCGCGGTTCGACATAACTAAATACTGACGAAAACCAAATCCGCAACAATGCCTTCTTTCAGGATAATCGATAACTTCGCCGCCCCATGATTCGATCATTCCAATCAGAACGTGAGGAAACTCAGCACCACCAATACCTTTTGATGGAAACATTTTTGAATAATGACAACCGATATGTTCTACTATCCTGAGTGGCTTGCCCGTATTTTTGTTAACAAGAATATGCTTTGCTTTTGCAAAAATATCTTCTCTGAATTTATAAATAATATCACTTGCATGTGCCACATTTTCAGGAACTTCAAACTCACGACCTGTTGCTTTTTTCAGAAATGTACGAATTTTATCAAGCTCTTTAGGAAACTCTTTCCATGTTTCTATCACCTCGTTATAAATTCCAAACGAAGTGATACACGATACTGCCAAATTTTTGTATCCTGCTTCTGTCATGAGCGCAAACTGGCGTGCCACAATCGTCTGTAAGGTTTCAAATGGAACAACATCAGAATGATAGCCAATACCAGAACATGTTGTATGATTTGGATTTTCGTATATATCTTTATTTAATTCTGAGCGCAAAATCTTTAAGAATGTCTGTTCTGATCCGGGAAAGAAATTCTGTCTTATGCAGCTACGCACGTAGAAATAGTTATCGTCGGCAATTTCTTTTTGATAATCTTTCCAGATATTTCTTTTTCCTTCAAGTTTCATTTTTATTCCGTTTAATAAATATTGACTATAGAAGTTTAGTTATTGACGGTTATGCTTGCCGTTATTAGTTGTAAATATGTAACTTATATATTCCGAGTAATTATTTTCATCTTCCAAAAAACCCATTTCTTCAGCTTTTAATTTCGAGAAACGCTCAATTTTTTCGAATCGTTCAAAACCTCCAGTTACTTCAAATATTTTTTGTATTTCATCTATTGACTCTTGCGGAATTCGTCTTAACGGTCCCGGCCCATCGCCCTTATAGTTTGCTCCAACTCTGGTAAATACTTCATTTGTATTTTCAAAGATCCATTCTCCAACAGGGCCTTGTTCTGGATGAAGTTCAGGGATTAAACTCTCGGGAAGTACACAATAGCCTTTGTTTACTATGTTTTCGCCTATAACACGTTTGATAGCTAACTGTTGGCGTCCTTTTTCCGACTCAACGAAATAGCCAAGTTCTTGCGATAACGACCGAAGTGCCATTATAATCAACCCTGGAGTATTTCCTCGCGGGCATCTGGTTTTGCACGACATACATTCTCCACAGTACCAAATAGTTTCACTTTTAAGTAACTCTTTAATGCGATCGTTATCCTTGGATTGGACTATATTTGCAATAAGGCGGGGATCATAATCATAAAATTCGGCAGCAGGACAAATCGCAGTACAAACACCACAGCTCATACAAGATTTAAGACCTTCCTCGAACCTGATATCTTTAGTAAGCTCCTGATATAGTTCCATTTTGGTTTTTGGATGATAATGTAGCGAAATTACTTTTTCAAACTACAGTCTGGTTCAGTCTAAACTTGTATTTTCCAATAAGTATTTTTGCTTATTCCAGGTGTTATTGGACAAAATGATAGATTAATTGAATTTATGATTTTTTATTCTTTTTTAAAAATTGTTTACCGCCACATGTATTAGTTTCGTGCAATTATCAATAATCGGAAAACAATGAAAACAATGAAAAAGTATTTTACATTTGGGTTGCTGTTTCTATGTACATCACTTGTTGGCTTTTCTCAAGAACACTTTTCTATTTTTTTAAGTAGTGGTTACGATTACAATACGAATCACCTAAGTGGAATGCAGTACAGTAATTCCAGTAAATTTCCAAATTACAATTTGGGAGTAGGTGCAGCATTGTACCTGAATGATAGATTTAGATTGAGAGGAGAACTTAAATATGTTAATATTAGTTTTACCCGTAAGTATAATTTTAACAATACAACAAGTTCGACCTTGGATAGGACCAATTTATTAGCGAGTAATTTTGATTTTAATCCATACATTGATTACCGTTTTTTTTCAATTGGGAAACTTGATTTTTATGGTTATGCAGGTTTTCGGTTTGAATTTAGCTTAGGAAATAAACAGACTTCCTATACAATTGGAGGAGACAATTCAAGCTCTAAATACATTGAAAATGATTACAAAAAAGCAATGGTTGGCCTTACCGGTGGATGTAACTTCAGCTATAATTTCAATAAGAAAATTGCAGTATTCATAAGTCCAGAATATACACAATTCCTAAACTACTTTTATCCTGACAATACGGCGAATTTAAACAGAGCCAGCATTAATTTGGGTGTAGAATGGAAATTCTAACAAGAAATATTTTATTTATCAATAATAAGAGAGGGCTTTCAATAATTAATTTGAAATGGATACGCCCTCTCCTTGCAATTTTTGTAAAGCTAAAAGGTCTTACTCTGCTTTCCCAAAATTGAAATACAAAGTCAACGATTTCTCTGATGAAAACATATTGGGTTGGCTCATAGGTCCCATTGTCTCAGGCTTTGTAAATTTTGTACCAATTGGATTAATTGCGTGCAAAAATGATATGTTTCCTATCGGAAACTCAGGTGAAGTAAAATCGTTAATAGAACCTTTAGGTTTTTCAGGAGTATATAAACGTAGAAATACATCTTCATCTGGACAAATTATTGTAAAATTTTGTTCTTTTGACTGAATTGTTGCCCAATAAAAATTACGGAAATAACCCTTAAATTCTGGATATTGCCAGCTTTCACCAGTGATTGTGTTATTATAAGGCTTTTCCCATACATTCAATGTATTACCCTTCATTCTGTTTTTCCAGACCCGATACGGTCCAAAACCCATCCAACGAACTCCGTTAACCTGATTTTCCGGGTAATCGAAGCTAATACCCATAAATTTGGTCTCAAATGGTGCTTTGTACAAGGTTTCCAGTTTTAACCATCCTGAAGAAAACACTGTCCATTTTACTTTTTCCAGATCGCCTTTATAAATACACTCAATTACCTGGTCATCATCTTCACTGTAATTTTTTATTTCCTGTAATTCGGAATTGCCGCTAACGACTTCAGGTCCATTTGTAAACTGAATTGATTGATTATCACTTTTAACACCAGAAAACAAACCTGTTTTTTTGTCCCATTTGAATGATAGACTATTGATTTGAACATTAATGCTTGCAACATCTTCAATAACCTTTATTTTACCTGCCTTTTCACTCGAAATCATTTCATTGGCAATGGTCTTTGTATTTTTAATTGGCCAGCTCCAGGTATAAATTTCCCTTCCAAACTGATCGGTTACTGTAATATACAATACATCGTTTTCGAAAAAACGAACTGGCAAAAACATCACTAATTTCCCTTTTTGTCCAGGCGCTAAATCAGGCGATTCAATTATTCCTGATTCAGTCTCGCGAACGTCTTTTTCAATTGGATTTGGTAAATCAACAAGTTTATAAGTGAACTTGCAGTCCTTCAGGTTTGTATACAAGAACCTGTTTTCGATTTGAAATTCTCCGTTGAATGACGGAGTTACGAAACGTTTTGCAAAGAATACAGGTGACCAGATTTCTTTTATTGTATAATAGCTACCTTCTTTTTCCAAATAAGGTCCTAAAATTCCATCAGCAGCATGGTTCCCATCGGTATCAAGTACTCCTTGTTTATCTGTCCTTACAACTGCTTCGTCAGCATAATCCCAAAGAAAACCTCCTGCTGAAAGCGGATTATTCATCATCAAATTCCAATAATCTTCCAGTCCAGCACCATGACCACCATCATACAAACCATGCAAAAATTCGGTTGGAAAAACAATTCGTCGACCTTGTTGATGAGTGCCAACGCCATAGTTGTAATGCTTATAATGCTGTGTATCAGTATTCTTGAATTCTGCCCATGGATGTATCAGTGGACGTTTTTGCGGATCAAGTTCATCAAAAAAATGATCAAGTTCAGTATTCCATCCACCCTCGTTCCCATTATCCCATACAATAATTGAAGGATGATTAATATCTCGAAAAAGCATTTCCTGCGCTAAGATCGAACCAACGCGGGTATCGTAGGCTTTTTGCCAACCAGTTAATTCATCGAGAACAAAAAGACCCAATGAATCGCAAACGTTTAGAAAATGCTCATCCGGCGGATAATGAGACATACGCACAGCATTCATGTTCATATCCTTGATTGTATTTACATCTTCAATACTTATTTGTTTGTTAAGCGCCCGCCCTGTATTTGGCCTGAAAGAATGACGGCAAACTCCCTTAAACATGACTTTTGCACCATTTACATAAATTCCATCACTTTCACGAAGTTCTATGGTGCGAAAACCAAATTTTTCACTTATTTCATGCACAACATCCAAATAATCAATTAACTGAATATCAACCTTGTATAGATTTGGCGATTCAGGAGTCCAAGGTTTAATATTTTCAGCAAAAGTCTGAAGGTGTGCTATCGCCTGATCTTTTTCAAGTATATATGAAAATGGTGAACTAACAGGGTCTCCGGTTAATGTTTTAATTTGGGCCTTAACTTCCATTCGTTCTTTGGCATTGTTGAAGTAAACATCCATCTGGAATGAACCGTCAGCTTTAGCATCTAAAGCGATGCGTTCAATGTTTACTTTCGGTTTTGCTTCCAGAAATACAGGGCGAAAAATTCCACCAAATATCCAAAAGTCACAGCGACGTTCTGCATTGTTTACACTTTCATTTTCAGAATGTTTAGCAACCGATACTTCCAATAGATTTTCTTTGCCAAAATTCAGTAATTCAGTGATGTCGTATTTAAACCTATAAAAACTACCCTGATGGATTTTGCCTGCTGATAACCCATTAATCTTAACTTTTGTATCAGTCATTGAGCCATCAAATACAATATTTACCTGTTTATTTTTCCAATCCTTTGGGACCTGAAATCCATATTTATACAATCCTGTTTCTTTACCACGAATCTCCTCCTTATCATGGCCATAGTTATATGTTCCAAACCCTTGAAGCTCCCAATTAGAGGGTACCGGAATCTTGGTCCATTTGCCCGAATTTCGTCCGGCTGTACACAAAAAATCCCACTCGACTGTATGATCGCTTCCCGTCCCAGATAAATACTGTCTTTCAGTTTTTTGAGCATTAGCAAATAAAACAGAAAGGAGAAATATTACACAAGAAATGAACTGTTTCATTTTTACCGGTTTTACCTGATTTAGTTTGTCAAATGTATGAAATGAGCTTGATTTCTAAAAGTATTAATCAAAATGAATCGTTGATGTGCAAATATTTTAAGCTGTTTCAATTTCATGTTTTCAGGTCAGAAAATATCGCTCGATACTAACTTCCGGATAAATTACAAGTGTTTTCTCAGGCAAGAATTCAGCAAGATTGTTGGTAAAATATGGATCAAATAAAGCTCCTTTTGATCAGAAGCTATTGAAAATACCAATTTGCTGAAAATAAGTACGAAATCCAAGTACTGGCTTACGGTCGTGCATTGTTCGACGAATTCCTACTAAATGTTTTATAACGATACAAAGAGATATAGTAATCATTTGTAATTTATCCAATAATTCATTTTCCCTCTATTAATCAACTCATAAGCAAGTAAACTCTCAGTAAGATCTTGTGTGACAATAAAAAAATCTGTTTTCATATAAGATAAAAACAAATTATCAATATATTGTTCAAAAATGGTGCTTATTTTAACATTTATCCTCAAAAAGAACTTAATGACAATTCGTTCCGAGATAAAATGCAATCATCAATTTCTTTATCTGGTTTATATAATCAGTACAGAAATTAAATGATTGATATTCACAGGAGTTATTATTTGTTTTTATTACCGTTGTACGTTGTTCTGTTCCTTTTTTAATGACAAACGAATAGCAAAAATCAATTATCTCATTAAAGCAATCAGTCATTGGTTTTCCGGCAATCTCATGTGCCGCGTTGCAATAGGTATATAACCAAAAAGGTGTCCCCAAATTTCTTAACCTTTGGGAAATTGTATAACTACCATGTAAAACTAGATAACCGGGTTGATTCTCTTTACAATGACGGTGCGCTGCTGTAGCATAGGGAACTAAATTATCGCATGTTCCATGAAATAAAAGAGAAGGTATTGCTGATTCCTTATAAATCTTTGAAGTATCAGGAATTGCTCCTGCCATTGAAATTACACCGGCATACGATACCGGACCATTCTCCAGCCCATAGCAATAAGGTGGTTGATATGCAGTATTTAATACCGTTTCAGCTCCTGCACTACTTCCTGAAAGTATAATTGTATAAGGATCAATTCCCATTTTTTCACGATTTTTAATCATAAAGAAAGTAGCATCCTGAAGGTCTTCAACTGCGCTTCTGAATGCTATCATTTTATCAGTCGCCGGACATTCGCATCCAAATTCTGTTTTTGTTCCTTGCCTGGTTAAACGATATGTAATAGATGAAACAACGTAACCATGCCTCGCAAGCCTTTTACAAAACTGCTGAATTCCGGGCTCATCTCTTTTCCCAACAGAAAAGCCACCACCATGTACATATAAAATTAAAGGACGTTTGGTCTGAGTATCGTTTATTGGAAAATAAACATCCATTTCCAGAGATTTCCCGTCTTTGCAGGCATAAGTGAAAGTTTCAACTTTTGCCGAATCACTAATTTCCTCTTTATATCTTTCCTGCCCAAATAAATTTAATTGGAAACAAAGAATGGATTGTACAAATAACAAATACACAGATGCTTTCATAGCATTGAACTTTAGTTTAGTCATTAAGTTTTGGCTACACTAAAATAGAAAAAAGCAATAAAAGATTTGTCCGGATAAATAATGAAACAAATAGAGGATATTTTTTGTCGTTCCTTGGTATGCTTATTTACATTTTAACTTTTACAACAACCTTTTTAACTTTCACCGGACCATCGACTTGCATACATGGACGATGAATATCCTGTGGAAAAAAAACAGCAAACATTCCGGCTTCCAGAATTACCGGGACAGTATCACATGCATAAAAAACAATATCTTTTTCTGTATTAAATTCAGTAATCGGAATCTGATAGTTCAACGTAGTATATCCCATAGCTTCCTTGCCTGAAATAATTAACTGAATATCAGTATAGACGCGATGAGCTTCCGGACGACAATCTTCGTGTATTTTTGTATCATATTCGCTAATCATAGCAAACACATTTGTACCATCAATCTCATATTTACCAACCGCAGCATTTAAAAGATCAGTATTTTTCAGGTATTCAAACCCTTTTTTTAGATTTTCGCTTATCAACGAATAAGCGTCCGAGTTTTCAATTTTATCTAAAATCATTGGATAGTTATTTTGTAATTTCTAAAAATAAAAGCAATCGATTGTATTTGTTGCGACAAATATACGTTAAGCAACTCGATAAAATACGTAAATCAGACTTTTTAGCATTAAATAAAAAAGAGGATATCATAAGTAGAAATCCTCTTTAAATTAGTTAAATATCAAATTATTACTTAATTGGCACTTGTCTTTTAAATTCCATTTCCAAAGAAATAAAGGTTTCAGTTCGCGCTATTCCTTCAATTTCCTGCAAATCTTCATCAATAAGTTTTTTTAAATGCTTATTGGTTTTAGTCTGTACCTTAATAAAAATTGCATAAGACCCAGTTGTATAATGACACTCTATGATTTCAGGAATTTTCTTAAGTTCTTCAACAACTTGCTTATGATATTTTGCTTTTTCGAGGTGTATACCCATATAAGCACAGGTGAAATATCCCAATTTTTGCGGATTAACAATGAATTCACTTCCTGAAACAACACCAAGGTTCAACAAACGCTGAACGCGCTGATGAATTGCGGCACCAGAAACTCCACACTCACGGGCTACTTCCAGAAATGGAATTCTGGCATTTTTTGTAATAAGTTTCAGAATCTTTTCATCAAGTTCGTCAATACTTGGCTGTGGTTCAATATGCAGATCATTCATAATTTATAGCAATAACTATTGTTTAAAATTGAAATTCAAAGGTAGAAAAAAATGATAAATTTCAATTATTCTTGTTGAAAAACATCACTTTTGTTATAGACTGATAGCAGATGCTGTTTTGAAATTTTATTCGCTCTGTTTTAAAACTACAAATTTAGATGTTTATTTCAATTTTAAAATTGACATTTATTAATAGGTCTTTTGAGCGATTTTTTCTGTCAAATCCTGAATATCACTTCCTGAAGGGGATTGATATACTTTGAGTCCAAATTCAGGGATAACAGCAAGTAGATGATCAAAGATATCGGCCTGAATTGCTTCATACACGTTCAGTTGTTTTTCTGTACTAAAAACATAAATTTCTATTGGTAATCCAGTTTCTGTTGGTTGTAAATATCTGACCATAAATGTCATATCATTATTAATAAACGGGTGCTGTTTCAGATATTCTTCAAGATATTTTCTGAAGATACCCAGATTGGTTTGGCGTCGTCCATTGGGAACAATATCGTTGGTCACGCCGAGATTTTGATTATGCTCGTTTATCTCTTTTTGCTTTTCCCTTACATAATTTTCAATAAGGACGAAATGACTGAACTTTTCAAGCATTTTCTCATTGCAAAACGTAACGCTCTTCATATCAATATTTATCGAACGCTTAATTCTTCGTCCATTTGATATATCAAGACCAGACCAATTTAAAAATGAATCACTAACAAGCGAGTATGTAGGGATAGTAGATATTGTAAGATCGCCATTCTGAACTTTAACTGTTGTTAGGGATATATCTATAACTGTTCCATTGGCATTATGTCTTGGTACCTCAATAAAATCGCCAGGCTTTAACATGTTATTAGCCGAAAGCTGAATACTGGCAACTAGTCCCAATATCGGATCTTTAAAAACCAACAATAAAACAGCAGCAAAAGCTCCAAGTCCGGCAAGCAATCCGAGAGGTGACTTTTTAAATATAAAAGCGATAATAAATATGGCTGCAATAAAATACACAAGAATCATCGCAAGCTGAATATACCCTTTAATAGACCTGCTCGCTGCGTAAGGAGTTGTTAAATAAATATCGTTTGAGGCTTTTAATGTTCCAGAAATAACTTTAACAAAAATAAAAACAAAATAAACGTTCGTAAATGTTGTTAGGAAACTGGTCACTTCCAGAATTTCTGAAAAATTACAGGAGTAATAAAAAACCATTGCTGAAGCTAAATGGGAAAGCGATTGAAACACCTTATGCTTAAGCAGATAATCGTCCCAATCGGTTTTTGTTTTTTCAACCAACCGGTGAATAATTCGGATTACAATTTGTTTTGTAATCCAATGAACAAACATAGCTAATACAACGATAGCTATAAAAGTAACAAATACCGCCGATAGCCTGGCATATAATTCAAGAAAATCCAAATCTTTAAATAATTGTAAAAGAAGAAGATATAACGATTTCATATTCAATGTAAAAATTAGGGGTTAAAGAGTTTCGAAGGTGCTAAGTTATAAAAATAAGAAGAGGTCAATTAATAGTCTAATTTTCTGCGGTATTGTTTAAGCTCCGATTGCAATTTTTTAGTAGTCAATCTTTTTTCAACCGAACTTTTTGACGGCATAGTAGCCTTTCTCTTTTTTTCAGGCTTAAGTGCAAAGTTTATCAATTTGTAAAATTTCATTATAACATCCTCTTTATTATCCAGTTGCGACCTACTATTTTGCGATGTAATTATTAAAATACCATCAGACGTGACTTTAGAAGCCAATTTGTGAAGAAGTTTTGACTTTTGTTCTTCATTCAATAGTAAAGAGCCTGGAATATCGAAACGTAATTCAACTTTTGAATTTACTTTATTCACATTTTGACCACCCGGACCACTACTCCTGGAAGTCAAAAATGTAAATTCTGATGAAAGAGCTATAATATTATTGTATTTTTCAGACATAAAGATTAATCTGCGACATTGGGCTGTTTTTTTGTACCTAATTTACGTACAGGTTTATTTGTGTAATAATAAGCCACTTTTTCAATAGCCTTTCTTATACTTACATTTATCGGATTATAATCATTAGCCATCTGATTATCAATGAAATAAATCTTGTAATAATAATCGGAGACAACTGGAATACTCATGCCGGAATTTATTTTTTCAGAAGCCATTTTAAATTCTTGTGAAAATTCAGTTTTCATATCATGACATGTATAAATCGATAATTTCCCATTTTTATCAGTAACACCTGAAAAACCAAAAAGCCGGCAGATTAAACCACGATGTTCATAAACCGAACAACCGGTAGTTACTCCAGGAGTTTGACTCTTAGCCAGATTAATGCAAAACTCAGGGTTTGTTTCAAGTAAATCGAGAGCTTCTTCGTGCAAATTATTTTGTACAAGGTAGTAAGCAAATGGTAAAAATTCGAGAACATTAGCTTCCAATCCTTTTTTTAGGCAACACATATTGCAATTAGTCAGGCATTTAAGTTTTGATTGTTTGGCAAACTTCTGAGTTTCTTTATCCAATTGTTTAAAAACCTGTTCTACTTTTCTAATTTTTTTAAGCATAAATATACTTTGAACAAAGCGGGTGCAAATTTAGAAGATATGTTGGTTGTCTATCCTGATTGAAAGTCGTTTCGCTACTCTTTTTTAATAAATTTTCTTAAAACAACAATAAAACCTTACTAATGGTTTGTTACACTAACCCGTGTTTCTATTCTGAAATTCTTTGAAACTTTATACTGCATATACATTGAAGCGCCTTTAGTACTCATGTTTTGAATGGCCGGATTCAACGTTAGCCTGTCAAAAACCGATTGCATACCAAAACTATTTCCTCCAAACAAAAACTTATCGTTGATATGGTATGACGCTTGATTAAAAATCTTTCCTGAAGAGAAAAACGGTGAGTAAGCAAATTTAAAATCTAAATCAGTATTTCCTAATGGTTTGTTCGATGATAAACTTCTCTTCAAGCCTAAAATGCCATTATAATCTGGTATCAAAGGTTGATTAAAAATTGTTGAGTTATAAAATTCAAATCTACTATTAATCAATGAATTATCTTGAATGAGAGGTAGCTCTATAAGTAATTCAGGTTTATTTGAAAGTGGTTTAGGGATAGTATCAATAACAATTTTCTCTTGCGAAAACCCATAAAGTGTAATGCAAGAGAAAATTATGAATAAAACATGTCTCTTCATTATTTAGAATAACTTTATACCTAAACTAACCACAAATGCTCCGTTTTTTGAATCAATCCCATCGTAGAAATTTTTGTTATACGATTCCATGCGAGCATCAAGTGTAAGGAACAAAACATCAACACCAACACCATATTGCCAGGCAAAAACACTATTCTTCAGATTGTCTTTAGTCAACTGACCTTTAACACTTTTATCAACCAAAAATGAAGCAACAGGTCCTGCGAGTATCCGAACATTTACTGCCTTCATATTAACAAGTTTAACCCCGACTAAAATAGGAACATCAATAGTTTTCAGATCAAACGAATTAACAACTGAGGCATCTATTTTCTTAATCTCTTCTCCACTTTTTGAATTATAGTAAGCCTCAGGTTGAAGATAAATTCGTCCAAGATTTAGCCGAGCAAACGCACCAACCGAATAATTGTTAACTGATTGTGGTGTGTAGTCGGATAAATGAGTAGAAATTTTTGAGAAATTCATTCCTGCTTTTAACCCAGCATCCAGAAAATTCTGTGATTGTCCTTTTAAAACAATGATGCATAATACCACTAAAATTGCAATTTTCTTCATAGTTGTTTTCTTTACATGTATAATTAACGTTTATCTAGTTTAAAATTGCTAAATTTTATTCAATTTTTTAATAGGTATACGAAACAAATGCCACAAATTTACCATCTGGACTCCATGATGGCACATTAAAAGTCCCTTGACCTCCATAAATATAAGCTAAAACTATTACTTTTTTCTCCTCCAAAATTAATTTACGAAGCATAACACGTTGATTATGTGGATGACTATTTGCTGGAACCTCCGATGGATATGAAATAAATATTAGGTTTTTATTGTCAGGAGACGGGTGAGCAAACCAGTTGTTATAATCATCAAAAGTCACCTGTTCCTGTTGTGTACCGTCGGGTTTCATTCGCCAAATCTGCATTTTACCTGTCCTTGTAGAATTAAAATAGATATATTTTCCGTCATACGAATATTCTGGACCATCATCTAATCCGGGTGTTTGAGTCAGTCGTCTTTCCATTCTGTTCTTCGTCGAGATTTGATAAATATCATATTCGCCATCTCGTTCAGCACAATAAACTAATTGTGTTCCGTCGGGCGACCAACCATGCCAGTACGATGGGCCTTTCTCTGTTATCCTCAAAGGTTTACCTCCATTAATTGGTAAAATATAAATGATAGAGTTGTTTTTACCTATTTCATTTGTGTGATTACTAATAGCTATATATTTCCCGTCAAATGATATTCCATGATCGTTATTGTTATTGACTGCAAAACCAGTATTTATCTGTTCAGAAATTCCTGTTTTCAAATAAAACCTGTAAAGTTTTCCTCCCGAATTATATACAAGAAATTTACCATCTCTCGACCAGTTTGGCGCCTCAATATGATTGTTTGTTGAATAAATTACTTTCCTGTCACCGGTTTCCACATTTAATAATTCCAGACGACTTGCTGATGGAGTTTTGTAACCATCAACGCCTTCTGCCGCCGGAATATCAAACCGAACATTTGAAAATAAACCTGTTACTGTGAAGGCTGGATCATGAGAGCAGACAGCCATTCCAACAAAAAAAGTGTTTTGAAATGGTAGCTCAATTTCATTTGCTTCAGACAAAGGTTCACCTGAATGAGCAATTCTGGCAAAAATCCTACCATTTTTTCGTTCCAGCTGAAGATATTGGGCTCCAATTTCAGCAAACTTAATTTCCTCTGTGGTAGCTCCGGCTTTGGTGCGATATTGAAGAGATGCAAGTCCATCAGCATGTAAAACGACATCGGCATAAGCAGAATTTGCATCCATTGATTGCCTGACCATTAAGCCAATCTTCCTATGTTGGTTTCCATTTTTTGTCGTAATTTCAACTTTAGATGTTAAAATGAAATCTCCGGTAGTTTTTTTTGCAACATAGAAAAACTCATCTTTATCGAACCACATATTGGAACCTGAGCCCGTAATTTCAAAGGTTTGGGAATCATTTATATAAACAGATTTTCCCGAAATTAATGGATTTCCAATATTATTTTTTTCCGGGAATTCAGATTCCTGAGCAAAAGAAGTACCTGAAAAACAAAATGTACATAAAACTAAAACGATAGTCTTGTTTGTGGTGTTCATAAATTTATAGTTTAGGTTTGGGCTACCTAAAATACAAATTAGTTTTTACAATGAGTTACGAATAATCACTTGTGTAGGAATTACTTCATTTACAAATTCCTTGTTCAGAATAAAGTTCGCACAATCTTTACCCATTCTTACGAAATCAGTTGAAATAACAGTAATACCAGAGCCAACAATTTCCTTCATCGGCGTATCGTTGTACGAAATTATACCTACATCTTTCCCAATTTGATAGTTGTTTTTCTTACAATCTTTAACAATTTTAACCAAATCAGAATCTTTAATTACAAGGTACACCTGTCCCGGCTGAACTTCGCGGTCGTCAATATTCTCCAAAATATTGTGTTTCATACCTTTATCGGTACAGAATTGATCGAAAGCTGAAATAGTTTCAGATGGGTGTGGAGTATTCTGAGGAAAAATAAGGATAAACTCATTGTACTTCCCGATTAATTCTGCTCCTGAATTCAGACATTGGTAAACAGCTTCGTTAAAATTCTGAGTAAGACTCGATATCTGTCCGGTTAAATCAAAGCCCATATCTAAAATCAACAACTTCTTCGGGTCAATTTTACGCAAAACATCTTCAACCTTTTTGTTGTCAATATTCATTACCACATACATGCTGTAGCGGCCAATGCTATTCAATATTAGCTGATTGAATACCTCCTGATTGTAATGATGAAACAATAAATCAACAGTATAGGTATCAGGAAGGTTAGACCGGATTGATTTGTATAATTGTTCTTTAAACGCGCTGAAATCGTCGAGCAGGATAAAAACTTTATAGGCTTCGGACGAAACGAAATAACCTTTGGTTGGCGTTGATGAAATAATGCTTCGTTGCTTTAAAATCGAATAAGCTTTAAAAATGGTATCTCGCGAAATACCACTATCACGATTCAACTGATTAACTGAAGGCAAAAAATCTCCGTCTTTAAGTATCCCAAGGTGAATGGCTTCGGTTACAGCATGAATTAATTGTTGCAATTTGGTTTGCGATGAGCTTTCGTCGAATTTAAAAACAAATTTTTCCATACTGATTTATCTTTAAAAAGCCTGAATTGCAGGTACAATTCAGGCTTTAAATCATATCCGTTGCGAAGATAGTAAATTTAAAATTTAGGCACTTCGCACTTCAAATCACTTTAATTATCCTACAAATCTCTTATTTATAAAGCGGACCATAAGTTGAACAAGCGCGATAATCAGCGCCTTCTTTATCGGATCCAAAAGCAGCCCAGGAACTTGGTCTGAAAATTTTGTCTTCACTTACATTGTGCAAAGAAACCGGGATGCGAAGAATTGAGGCCATCGTAATCAAATCAGCGCCAATATGTCCATAAGAAATTGCACCATGATTAGCGCCCCAATTAGCCATTACACTATAAACATCTTTAAAAGCATCGCAATCGGCTAAACGTGGAACAAACCATGTTGTTGGCCATGTTGGGTCTGTTCTCTTGTCCAGAACGTCATGAATTTCGTCAGGCAATTCAACGGTCCAGCCTTCTGCAATCTGTAATACTGGTCCAATGCCTTTTACCAGGTTCACACGCGACATAGTCACAGGCATTTCACCGGCAGTTTTAAATAGCGAAGAATAACCCCCACCACGGAAATACCCCAAACTTGCCGGACACCAGCTTGTATGCTCCAAACAGGCAGCAACTTCTTCGTCCGAAATTTCCCAATAAGGTTTCATTGCCCGATTACCTTCTGCATCTTTTTGGCGTGCTGTTGCATCGAGTGTTGTCGACCCTGAATTAATAAGATGAATGATACCACCGCTGGCTTTTCCGGTCAATTCTTTTCCAGTAACACGTTTAACAGCTTCTGGGCTCCAGAATGTACGAACATCCGAGAAAATCTGTGCCGTGTTGGTTAACAGGTGACCAAATAACATGGCAACACCATTTAAACTATCGTTTTCAGTAGCAAATACATAAGCTTCACGAATACCATTCCAGTCGAACGAAGAATTCATGATTGCTTCGGTAAAATCAGCATTCGGATAATAATCTGTCCACTGTCGTTGTCCCTGAAAACCCCCAAGTATAGCGTTCCTGCCTTTTGCTTCTTCGCCAAAGCCAAGTTCCTTCAATTTAGGATTGCCTATCATTAAATCGCGGGCAATCAAAGTCATTTTTACAACAACTTCCCATTCCCAGTCTTTCCGTTCGCGCGACGACTGATTTACATTTAAATCGTTACCCTCAGGACAGTTGGCTTTTGTCCATTCCATTGCTTTAGTGTATTCTTCATGGTCGTATATGCCTTGTTCCATACGACGAATGAATTCAACCGATTCAACAAATTCAGTACGAATACCAAGATATTCCTGGAAAAAATTCGAATCGACCATGGAACCGGCAATACCCATTGATGTATAACCAATTGACAGGTATGATTTTCCTTTCATCTGAGCAACAGCCAAAGCAGCTTTTACGAAACGAAGTATTTTTTCCTGAACATCATCTGGAATAGTTGTATCGCCAGCATCCTGAACATCACGACCATAAATACCAAATGCAGGAAGGCCTTTCTGTGAATAACCAGCCAAGGCAGCAGCCAAATAAACTGCTCCCGGACGCTCAGTCCCGTTGAAACCCCAAACAGCTTTAGGCATAGTTGGATGTGTATCCATTACTTCAGTGCCATAACACCAACATGGAGTAACAGTAAGCGAAACGGTAACACCTTCTCTGTCAAATTTATCGGCACAATAAGCAGCATCGGCAACACCACCAATAGTTGTGTCGGCAACTACACATTCTACTTTTTCTCCGCCTGGAAAGCGAAGATTATCTTCAATAAGTTTGGCTGCAGCCTTCGCCATATTCATCGTTTGAACTTCGAGCGATTCGCGCACTCCACGCTCTCTTCCGTCAATCACCGGACGAATGCCTACTTTGGGCAAACGACCAATTAATCTGCTTTTTAAAGTCATTTTACTGAATTTTTTTAAGTTTTTATAGTCAGTTTTGTATTGTCCTGTACTGTGCTGCTAAATAAATTGTTTTTTTACAAACTTTAGATGTTGGGGAACACTTTTTTCTGAATTTTGTTTGCTCAAACTTCAATTACCGCCTCCGTTCAGCATGGATTTACTAGCCTTTATTTGACCCTCTCCCGAAAATTGGGTTGAAGAAGTTCTGCAATCCAGTCATATCGGGGGTTTAAAGATGTTTATGTATGAGGAAAGCTGGTTTAAAAAGGTTATTTTTATTGTGCAAACAAAAGCAAACAACCTTAAAAACCAGCTCATGTCAAAAGTATTAACAAAACAGGTACAGAACAAGATTAGTCGCTATTTTCTCAAACTTGAGTGTCAATTAACAAAACCGGAAGCTAGATGTGTCCGGGAAATGACCACAGGAATACTAAAGTCGGGTACCGTATTGGTCAATAAAATAGCCACAGGCATTTGCGATACGATCTCGTTGAGCCAAACAACAAAGCGCTTTAGGAACCATTATAACAAGAAAGATTTTTTCATGAAGTTATTCAGGGGACATATGAACAGTGTAAAAAGCAAAATCTGTCATGGAGACTACATCCTGTTTGATGGCTCTGATATCCAAAAGAAATACGCCAAAATGATGGAAGGTCTGGACTATGTAAAAGATGGAGACAAAGGATCTGTAGGCCTTGGATATTGGCTGATGAACGTTGTCCACTTTGGCAAAGACCGGGAAATGACCCCACTGTACAATAAGCTTTACAGTTTTGACCATGGCGCAAAAAGCGAGAACAAAGAGGTTTTGGAAGCCATGAGGGAAATAGACTCCATCATTGATAAAGATGTCACCAAAATATTTGACCGTGGCATGGACCGCCCCATCTGTAGAGATTTCATTATTGCCAATGAAGTCAATTTCAACCTGCGCCTAAAGAAAACGACCAAGCTGATTTACAAAGGCGAAGAAGTGGCTGTGAACAAGATCAGCCGAAAAGTCCCGTTATTCATGAAATTAACAGCTACAAGGATACAGAAGAGCAAGAAGTACCAGTTGGTCTATCAATGCGGGGCAATAAAGGTTCAATATAAGATCAAGGGCAAGGTGCATGATCTCTGGCTTGTTGTCACCAAAAGGATCAACGGCGGCTATTGCTGGCTACTGACACGTTCCCCAAAAGAAAGCATCGTTGAAGTAATCAAAGAGGCATTTACTGCATACGGTTTCAGGTGGAAAATTGAAGAGTACCACCGGCATATTAAAGAATGTTACAACCTGGAAGACATCCAGGTCAAAACATTCGAAGGGCTACAAAGCATGCTGGCTATACTGACCATAGCTATGAGCATCATTTACTCATCGCTTTCATCCCTGCACACAAGGCTGTTGCTTGAAAGTGGGGTAAAAACTCTGAACAAAGAACGCATGTACGAACTATGCAATTTCATTTACTACAAAATCAGCACGATAATAAAAGTATTGCTGGCAAATATGACCCCGAAGGCTTTCCTTCCTCAAGCAGATACATCTCCTAATGACGGACAGTTATGCCTTTCTTTAATTTTTGAAAACTAAAAACGGGAGATGGTCAATTACTAGCCTTTATCAAGGTTATGATTGATTATTGCGCTAAATTTGTGCCATTATTCGATGTTTAGTTTCAGAAAAAGGAATCATGTTTAGTAAATACAGGAAAACTTCATTTGTATTTAGCATTTCATTTTTGTCAGTATTGACTGCAATTTCGCAAAACAGTGTACCAAACTATACCGATAAAAGCGGACAACTCAATTATTCGTCACTCGATTTATGGTATTCCCGCAAAGTAAAAGAGTCGTTTTTGCTCAGCGGAAAAACTGTCGATTTATTTGGGGTTGGTGTTGTTTCGCCAAACGCCGACTTTTACAACACGAAACTGAAAGACCCGAAATCGCCTTGGGGAACGACCAATATTTATTCGAAAATGGTGCTCGATGTTGCGAATGCCCGTGTTTTCCCCGAGAAGCGGGGATCTGGTTATTGTTGCCGATTGGAAACTGCTATTCGAAAAGACAACATCGCAGGACTAAAGGTGGAAGTACTCATTGCCGGAACTTTATTTGTAGGTGAATTGATTGAGCCTGTCCGTGGCTTAAAAGATCCATTGAAAAACGTGAGCCAGGGTATCCAGTTTACTCAAAAACCCCAAGCCGTAAAATTCGATTACAAATACAGGGTAGGAGAGAAGCGGATTAAAGCGACTTACGGAATTGATCCGATTGAAGGACCTGACAAGGCTGAGTTTTGCCTGATTCTGCAAAAGCGTTGGGAAGATAAAAACGGTAATGTTTTTGCCACGCGAATCGGAGGTGCCCGTCAATTTTTTACAGGAACTGTGAATGATTGGATAAATGGCGCTGTTTTTCCAATTACTTATGGCGATTTTACCCGATTACCGCAATACGACCCGAAAACAATGGGATTAATTCCAAGTGTTGGCGAAGTTTATGTGAAAAATTCCCGGGGAAAAGTTGTTCCATTGGTCGAAACCGATTGGGGAAAACCTGAAGATACGCCTACTCACCTGATTATGTATTTTACCTCAAGCTATGAGGGTATTCAATACCAGGGTTCTCCTGAATCTGTTTTTTGGGTTGATAACATCGAGTTTGTATATTAATTCAAAAAAAGGCAGGCACTCTGTTTTCCAGAAGTTAACAATTCGGGTTGATTCATTGTTATTAGAGCTTATTTAAATTGTTAGCCTGATGAAAACATTCCAAACTTCAAGAGAATTTGCCTGTTCGCCAACGTCGGTTTTTGATGCTATTGCCCAACCAGAGCACCTTGCAAGGTGGTGGGGACCTGATGGATTTACCAATAATTTCAGTCGATTCGAGTTTAAGCCTGGTGGTAAATGGTCGTTTGTTATGCACGGACCTGACGGAACAAATTATCCCAACGAATCCGAGTTTGCAGAGATCATTCCCGATGAGAAAGTGGTAATACGGCATGTCTGTGAGCCATTTTTCACCTTGACCATTCAAATCGAGGAAACGGAGAATGGCTCAAAAGTAAGTTGGGTTCAGGAGTTCGACCACGAAGAAGTAGCTGGGAGAGTTGCACACATTGTGATCCCGGCCAACGAACAGAACCTGGATCGGTTAGCAGCAGAAATCTCAGATATTAGATGACAAAAGTTTGAACACTGCTCTTATTTTTACGCAAAGTATCCGATCTTTTCGAAAAAGATCGGATACTTTATTTATCAAGTAACGCGAAACCTATATATGATTAATCCTACTCAGTAAAAAATGGTCGGCCAGTACAATGGCGGCCATCGATTCAACGATTGGAACCGCACGCGGCAGTACACAAGGGTCGTGGCGACCTTTAGGATTTATAACCACTTCGTTTTCAGCTTTATCCACCGTACTCTGCTCTTTCAACAGCGTTGCGATTGGCTTAAATGCCACATTGAAGTAAATATCTTCGCCATTGGAAATGCCTCCTTGTACGCCTCCTGAGTGGTTGGTCTTGGTGCGGACACCATTTTCAGTCTTTATAAACACATCGTTGTGCTCGGAGCCCGACAAACGGGTGCCGTCGAAGCCTGAGCCATATTCAAAACCCTTCACTGCATTGATACCAAGCATGGCATGACCCAAATCGGCATGAAGCTTATTGAACACAGGCTCGCCCCAACCAGATGGAACGCCAGTAACTACGCACGAAACAACTCCGCCAACGGTATCATGATTGTGTCCGGCTTCTTCAATGCGGGCAATCATTCGTTCGGCCGTTTCGGCATCGGGGCAACGCACAATGTTCGATTCCGTTTGGCTTAAATCCAGTTCAGCGTAAGCTTTCTTCAAATCTATTTCGCCCACGCGCGACACATAAGCCTGGATATTCACGCCAACTTTTTTCAGGAGTAACTTGGCAACAGCACCGGCAACTACGCGGGCAATGGTTTCACGAGCCGACGAACGGCCGCCCCCACGGTGATCTCGCGTTCCATATTTCTGGATGTAGGTGAAATCTGCGTGCGACGGGCGAAATATATCTTTCAAATCGTTGTAGTCAGACGAATGTTGGTCTTGGTTCCAAACAACAAATCCAATGGGTGTCCCCTGTGTTTTTCCCTCAAAAATTCCGGATAAAAACTCCAGCTGATCACTCTCACCGCGTTGTGTAGTGATTTTCGATTGCCCGGGTTTACGGCGGTTCAATTCGTTCTGGATAAAATCCACATCAATTTCCAATCCGGCGGGGCAACCATCAATAATTCCGCCTATGCCTTTGCCGTGTGATTCTCCAAAGGATGTTAACCTGAATATTTGTCCAAAGCTGTTCATGTTATCGTTTCAAGTTTCAAATTCAAAGTTTCAAGTAAAAAAAATGTTGTCCCAAAACCGAAGATTCTGAAACAACATTTTGAAAAATATGGGATTGAAGCTTATTAGCAACCACAACCGCAACTTCCAGAGCTGCATGATCCGTCTGCACAATCTTCTTCGTCGCCACAACCGCAACCACCGCTCCCGCAGCCACAACCACCACTTACCAAAGCAGCAAGTTCATCGTCGGTAGCTTCGCGCACTTCAACAATTTCACCTTTGAAGAAAAGATCTTCGCCAGCCAATGGGTGATTGAAATCCATTTTTACAGTATCGTCAGTAATTTCGAGTACCAAACCATTCAAACGTTGTCCGCTGGTGCTCATCATAGGTACAGTGTTTCCAATCTGAACAATTTCATCATCGAATTCGCCATCGATAAAGAAAATATGTTTTGGAAGGTCAACAATCGCATTTTCATCAAGTTCTCCGTAAGCATCTACATCCTGAAGACTGATCTCGAAAGGATTTCCAGCTTCGAGGCTTTCAAGCGAAGCTTCAAATTTAGGAAGCATCAATCCAGCTCCAAAGACAAAACTTAATGGTTTCTCTATTGTTGCTTGTTCAATCAATTCCCCTTCAGCATTGTCGTAATGTAGATCATAAGTCAGGGAAACCATTTTGTTTTTTCCAATTTTCATAGCCTTTTGTTTTAATTTTAAAATTTATACAAAGAAATAAAAATAGTGCAGAATATAAAAAGTATCTGTCATTTGATTTCTAACTGTTAAAGATAACATCAAAAAAGCACTTTGGTTTAAAGTGTTGTAAGTTCTTTGCTTTGGTTTGCGTTCAAAAAAATAATTTCTACTCAATTCTCATTGATTTAATACTGTTAAACTAAAGGCCACGTTTTTGCTTCGAAAACGTGGCCTTGAACATCCTTAATTTTGTCAAAATAGCAACAGACTATCTTTTTACAAGCTTTTGAGTAAATACGCTTCCTTCATTTTCAATTTTCAGAAAATAGATACCTGAAATTAATAAGTTGAGTCCGGTGATTGCCTGGTTGGCTACAACGTTGGTGTAATCAGCAACTTTTCTTCCTGAAAGGTCAGTAATTGTAACATTGGCTTTCCCGCAAAATCCTGAAACAATAATTTGGTCGGTAAAGGGATTTGGGAATACAGAAACCTGAAGTGCACTCATTTCTGGAACTGAAGTCGTTATTTCGTGATTCAGGTTGTCGAGGCAGAAATACCCGGGAGTATTCATTCCCCAGCTACCGGTATCGCTCGATCGTAGCGAAAATTCAAGTTTCGATATCCGACCAAGAGTTTTCAGGTTTACCCATTTCCATGAATAGATAATGTAGTCGTTCGAATTGATGCTATATGCAAAATCAGCCAGGTTGAAATAAACTTTTCCGGTTGATTTATTTACCGAATCAAAACCTTCGATTGTAAGTAAAAACCAGTCGGGATCATTACCACTGTCGCCGCCAAATTTTTTGGCATAGCTGTCGCCGTTTTTCATCGAAAGGTAGGAATATGTGCTATTGGTAACATATACGCCCGAAACTGTAGTATCTTTAAATGCAATGGTTGAAACCTGGTTAGGGTAGGCCACTGCGTAATTTGCCGAGCCGGAAACACCTTTGCCAGTTATCGCGCTATACTGGTTGGCCCAGCCCGGAGTTGTGTTGTCAGTTTTGTTAGAAACTGCGAAGCCTGACCATGTATCCCAGCTTGCAGTATATTCGGTAAAGAACCTGAAGTTTCCACTGGCAAAACTGGTTTTGCCATCGCTGCCATTGTAATAGCCTGAAGCAGAAAGATCGATGTTTTCGAAGTTGGCGTAAGTCACTGATTTATACTCGTAAGGCTTTTCGCCATTGAAATTGTCGAGGCAGAAATATCCGGGAGTATTCATAAAACCGTAGCTGTTATCGCTCGAACTCAGGCTCAATCTTACTTTCGAAGCCTGTTTCAATTCGCTTAGGTCTACCCAGGTCCATTTGCTTAAAATATAGTCTTTCGAATTATCCGACGATCGGAAATCAGCAAGGTAAAAATACACAGTATCAACTGGTTTGCTGTTCGCATCAAGCGCTTCAATCATTAGCCTGAAAAAGTCGGGATCATTACCAGTTTCTCCGCCAAACTTTTTAGCAAACTGGTCGCCATTTTTCATCGACCAATACGCATAAGTTGAGTTAGTTACATAAAATCCTGAAAGTTTGGTTGGCGAAGCAAAACTAACAGTTCCGTAAGGCGAAGGATAGCAAACCGCATAATTAGCACTTCCTTCGTAGCCAATTCCGGTAATAGCGCTGTATTGGTTGCCATAACCTGCGGTTTGATTGTCGGTTAGGTTGGAATAGGCAAAACCATCCCAATAATCGCCCCACTGACTTTTAGTGAAGTTATTTTGAAAGGTGAAATCACCACTTTTAAAACTACCCGATAAATCGGAACCATTCCAGTATTTTTCGGCTGAAAGCAATAAATCGTCAAACTTAGCTACTGACTGAGCTTTTAATTGATTGCATGATAAAATTGCGAATAAAGCGACTAAGTAAAAATGTTTCATTATGTAATAATTTTGATGGTTTCAAAATATTACAATACACAAAACTGCTGAAATAACCTGATAAACAATAAACTGGGTTACTCCAAGCTTTTTCTCCCGAAAGCTTTGAATATTGTAGTTCGGAATGGCAGGTCTTCTGGCTCACTCAATTTTTACGGCCTTCCCATCCTTTCCAATAGCAATCAGAAATAAGACAGTGGCATGAATTGTAAAAACAAATACTGAGTTTACAGCTGCGGGTACAGCTCCGGATTTTAACCGGATTCCCTCAAAGATGCAAAGCATCACCATTTCTGAAGCCAAAATAAGGTAAAATTGATTTCAGGAACAAATATCCGATGGAAAATAATAATTAAGTTTTTGAACAATTGTGGATAACAAACGATCAGGTAGTTGCTAAACCTGATGTTTTAAAAGTGAAAAATTTTTGAGCAAAATAACTATATACAACTACAATACAAGTGGTTATGATTTTCGATAAAGTTGGCCATAATCCAACAAATTCAACAAATATTTTCAAAAATACATAGTTCAGAAAAATAGATCCTGAAACTGAAAGCATGTATCTGAACAATTGAATACGACCTTTAACGATTGAACTGGTAAAAGTTATAAACTTCGCAAATAAAAATCCGGTAGCAAATGTAATTGGAAAAACAATCAGGAATGCAGCAATATGCGGACTGATAGCCACAATACTCAAATCAACAATTTGCTTGTCGAGAATGAAGTTATAGCAAATGAAATAAAGCATAATATCCAACACAGTATTGAATCCTCCAGTTGCTGCATATCTAAACGTTTCAACCGGAATGAATTTCTGAAAGGGCTGATAAAAATAGTCGATAACAGAAACAATGATTTGACGAATATCTTGTGAAATTTTACCCATTTACTGTTTTATAAAAGCCAATTCTTTTGAAAACTGGCACAAAATAAAGATAAAAGATTGATTTTATAGTCGTATTTATACGAAATGTTAGTTCTTCAATAACATACAAACCGGAAATGTACCGTCATTTAAGCATTTTTAATGGTTGGATAGTGGCTATCCGACCTGAAAGATTTTTATCTTCGCATACCAAACTAACAGATCATAAGCCTTATGAAATATGTATTCCTTTTTGCAATAACATTTTACATTTCGTCGGTTATTTCGTTGGCTCAATCCCGAGTTGTAATCGATGATGAAGCTAAAGTGCCTGAATATAAACTACCCGATGTTCTGACCCGATTTAATGGCCGAAAAGTTAAAACCGAGAAAGATTGGTTCAAAAAGCAAAGACCGGAAATTCTTCAAAAATTCACTGAAGAAGTTTACGGAAAAGTTCCTGGCAGTTTAGGAATTTCTGAAGTTAAGGTTTGGGAAACTTCTCCCGATGCATTAAACGGCTTAGCAATTCGCCGGCAATTATCTTTGTTTTTTAGGAAGGATGATAAAAGTTTAGAGGTAAATGTTTTAATGTATTTGCCCAAATCGGATAAGAAAGTACCGGTATTTCTTGGCTATAATTTCACTGGAAATCACACTGTTGCGAATGACCCCAATATTAGACTTACGGAGTCTTGGGTTTACGACAATCCTTCGGTAGGCATAATTAATAACAGAGTAACAGAACAATCTCGTGGATGCGATTCAAATAGCTGGCCCGTTGAAGCTATTATCAAGGCTGGCTATGGATTAGTAACCGTTTACTATGGTGATGTTGATCCAGATAAAAATGATTTGTCGGATGGCATTCAACCGTTCTTTTATAAAGATGGGCAAACGAATCCAAAGTTTGATGAATGGGGTTCGATTGCTGCATGGAGTTGGGGTTTATCGCGTGTTTTGGACTATCTGGAAAAGGATGAATTGGTTGATGCAAATAAAGTGGCTGTTATTGGCCATTCGCGTTTGGGAAAAACTGCTCTTTGGGCTGGGGCAACCGATCAACGCTTTGCTTTAATTGTTTCGAACGAATCGGGGTGTGGAGGTGCAGCCCTTTCGAAGCGAATATTTGGAGAGACCGTACAAATTATTAATACTTCATTTCCACACTGGTTTTGCGGAAACTTTAAAAAGTACAACAGCAACGAAGAAGAATTGCCAATTGATCAACACATGCTGCTAGCATTAATTGCTCCACGTCCGTTGTATGTAGCTAGTGCCGAAGAAGATAAATGGGCTGATCCGCGAGGTGAATTTCTATCAGCTAAATATGCTTCAGCAGTTTATAAATTATTAGGAAAAGAAGGGTTACCGGTAGAGGAAATGCCTGAAGTTAATAAACCGGTAATGGGAACAATTGGTTACCACATCAGAACAGGAAAACACAATTTGACATTGTACGACTGGCAACAATATCTGAAATTTGCAGATAAATTTTTGAAGTAATTAATCGATAGTAGCTTTTAAATCTTTCTGTATCAGGGCATTTTTCATTGGTTTAAGGTATGTGTAGCTACCTTTTTTAACATCGCATCTACCTTTATAATGAACCAACAATGTGCATTGTTCTGCCTGAACCATATCATGCTCACAAATATTAATCAGAGCATCAATTACATACTCAAACGTATGATAATCATCGTTATGAAGTACAAGAGACCGTTCGTTAGCGCTATCGAAATCCTTTTCTTCATCACTTTTTTTCTTTGGTATAATCTTCGAGGCCATAACATTGATTTTTGCAGTTGTAAAGTTAATGAAGTATGCCAACCTAAATCTCAATAAACATGCCAATGCTTCAAAATTAACTTTAATTTCTTTTTATAAATGGTTCATAATTACGGCTTAACATTTAATTCGTTAGTAAACTTTTTGGCTTCATCCAGTGTGATGCGGACATTATTTTTATAGGCAACTACTGATGGGTTTTTTATTCCTTCCAGTTTAACCTGAGTTTGCAAGGTCAATGCTTCCTGATATGTTTTCAAATTACCAGTTGTGTAATAGGTAATTCCTTTGTTATCCTTAGTAATATCAACTTTTCTTAATATTTCAAGTTTTTTGATGGCTTTAGCTATCGATTCCGGAAGTTTAGTTTTGAACGAACCTACCTGAATCTTGTAAATGACAGCAGCAACAGGCTCTGTTGCAACATCATTCATTAGTTTGTCAACATTATAATAAATAATTGTATCAGGAACCGATGTATTTCCCAAAGACTTGTTTTTTACCAACAATTTATTCTTCTGAATACTATCACGATAAGACTTCAACTTATCGATGAAATTAGTTTTTTCATTGTCAGAAACAGTTTGCCAGTATTGATTTTCACCAATTCTGGCTTTCTCAAACAGGACTGGAATTTCTTCATTTAAAGCCAAAAGTTTTTTCTCACTTTCTATTATCAAAGCTGCAATCTTTTCTTTCTGATCATCGGATAAAGAGCTGTAGGCTTTTCTTAAACTATCTGTTCGTTGGGTAAGCTTTCGTGATTCCTGTAATTTTGCCCAGGCATCTATAAATATTAGTTTCGATTCTGTTTTTTTAAACTGATCTATATTAAAATATGTTATCTCTGAATTAATCTGAAAATCAATATTTCCAGCTTTTTTATCCTGATCAGTTTCAAATTCAAGGTGTGTATTAATTATTGAATTAGAAACAAAATAATCACATTCAAAAAAACTTTTCATTTCCGGGATTGTTGATTTTGCATCAAAACTAAATGAAAACAACATCCACACAAATAGAAAAATGGTCAATATTTTCGGTTGAATTAACATATTTTCTAGCCATAAATTTCGTATAAAAATACAAAAAATGTGCCTTTATCCCGAAAAATGTGACTTGCTTTAATTTATTAACAACGTTTTCAACCCAGACCGAATCATATTAATATTTCAAGTATATTTGTCTAACTTAAACATTCAGAAATGACAACTTTAAGTAAAGGAGATAAAGCTCCGGTTTTTAGCGGTTTCAATCAGAACAATGAACTGATTTCTTTGGAATTATTTAAAGGTAAAAAGCTAATCCTTTATTTTTATCCGAAAGACAATACACCTGGATGTACCGCTGAATCGTGCAATTTAAGCGATAATTATCAGCTATGGCTATCCAGAGGATATGAAATTGTTGGTGTAAGTCCTGATAGTATTGCTTCGCATAAAAAATTTGCTGAAAAATTTGGGTTCGGGTTTAATTTGATTGCCGATCCTGAGACCAAAATTCTTCAGGATTATGGCGTTTGGGGCGAAAAAAGTATGTACGGACGCAAATACATGGGTGTTATGCGAACTACATTTGTGATTGATGAAAACGGCATTATTACTGATGTATTTGAAAAAGTTGACACAAAGAATCACACCTCTCAAATTATTAAGACATTAGACATTTAATTGAAATATGGCAAACGAAGAAAAAAACAATCAAAACAAAGAAAAGCTAAAAGCGCTGCTGCTTACAATGGATAAAATCGAGAAAAGCTACGGCAAAGGCTCGATTATGAAATTAGGAGATCGCGTAGTTGAAGAAATACCGTCTATTTCTTCAGGCTCAATAGGGCTTGATATTGCAATGGGAGTAGGAGGTTACCCCAAAGGAAGAATCATCGAAATTTATGGCCCGGAATCTTCAGGAAAGACAACTTTAGCTATTCATGCCATTGCCGAAGCCCAAAAAGCTGGCGGAATTGCAGCAATTATTGACGCAGAACATGCCTTTGACCCGTCGTACGCAACAAAACTGGGTGTTGACATTAACGAATTGTTGATCTCGCAGCCTGATAATGGTGAACAAGCCCTTGAAATTGCCGATAACCTGATTCGTTCCGGAGCAGTTGATATTATTGTAATCGACTCGGTTGCCGCACTTACTCCCAAAGCTGAGATTGAAGGAGAAATGGGCGACTCTAAAATGGGTTTACAGGCCAGGTTGATGTCGCAGGCATTGCGTAAACTGACTGCCAATATTAATAAAACAAAAACCTGTGTCATTTTTATCAACCAGTTACGCGACAAAATTGGTGTAATGTTTGGTAATCCTGAGACTACAACCGGTGGTAACGCTCTTAAATTCTACGCTTCAGTTCGTTTGGATATTCGAAGAATGGGCCAGATAAAAGATGGAGAAGAATCGCAAGGAAACCATGTTAAAGTAAAGGTTGTAAAAAACAAAGTTGCACCTCCATTTAAAAAGGCTGAATTCGACATCATGTATGGCGAAGGCATTTCAAAAACTGGAGAAATTATCGATTTAGGTGTTGAGTATAATATTATTAAGAAAAGCGGATCGTGGTTTAGTTATGGCGAAACCAAACTGGGGCAGGGACGTGAGTCAGTAAAACAGGTCATTAAAGATAACCCGGAATTGGCTCAGGAACTTGAAGCCAAGATTCTGGAAGTATTAACCACTGCAACGACGACGATGTAGTACAGGATTGTTGTGCAGTAAATGTCCGGTTGGGGCAGCGTTGCTGTTTCAACCGGACATTTTTTTTGCACGGATTCGAGCAAAAGATTAAGAATTTGTGAAGAACTATTTGATTTAATTTATAAATATTAATTTGGCGGCCTTAATAGCTTTGAAATTAAAAGGCTACCGTTAAAATTTAAAGTATGAAAGTTTTAAAATTTGGTGGTACTTCAGTGGGAAGTGCAGAGAACATTCAAAAAGTTAAAGAAATTTTGCTTAGCCAAAACGACGACATGATCGTTGTTGTATCGGCTTTAGGCGGAATAACCGACAAAATTTTAAGTGCAGCAAAAATGGCTGCAATCGGAACAGGATACTTTCAGGCTGAATTAACGGAAATAAACACACGCCATTTTACGACCATTGAGAAGTTATTCTTGGGAAATAAACAAGTTGAAGTAAAGGAAAAAGTTGGCCAAATGCTTGAAGATCTTGGCCGTATAATTCATGGTGTTTCTCTAATTGGCGAACTTACACCTAAAACATTGGATAAGGTAGTTGGTTTTGGCGAACGACTCTCGTCATTAATCATTTCAGAATACATAACCGAATCGAAATGGTTTGATTCGAGTAAACTCATTCGCACAAACAGCGATTTTGGGAAAGCTATTGTTGATTTCGAAGTAACGAACTCGCTTATCAAACAGGCATTTAATGGATTTTCGGGCATCGCCATTGTTCCCGGGTTTATTTCGAGCAACGACGCCGACGAATATACAACTTTAGGCCGGGGCGGATCGGATTATACCGGTGCCATAATGGCCGCTGCAATTGACGCAACATCGCTCGAAATATGGACCGATGTGAATGGCTTTATGACAGCCGATCCACGCGTCATTCGTAAAGCATATACGATTAAAATGCTCAGCTATTCCGAAGCAATGGAGTTATCGCATTTTGGAGCTAAAGTAATTTATCCGCCAACCATTTTGCCGGTTTATAAAAAGGGCATTCCGGTATTAATCAAAAATACGATGGAGCCCAATGCTGAAGGAACGTTGATTACTGATAGTAAGTTCAATAACAAAGAGTTACCAATCAAGGGAATTTCATCCATTTCAAACATTACTCTTATCACTATTCAGGGGCTTGGAATGGTTGGTGTTACAGGTATTTCGGCTCGCTTATTTGGCGCTCTTGCCAAACAAAATGTGAATGTTATTCTTATTTCTCAGGCATCTTCCGAAAATTCAATAAGTTTCGCTATCGATTCACCGGTTACGACAAAAGCAGAAGCTGCAATCAGTCAGGAATTTGAACGCGAAATTCAACTCGACCAAATCAGCAAAATTACCATAGAGGAAAACCTCGCTGTAGTTGCTATTGTTGGCGAAAACATGAAGCATTCCACTGGTATTGCCGGAAAACTTTTCCATACTATCGGTAAAAATGGTGTTAACATTATTGCTATAGCTCAGGGGGCTTCAGAGTTAAATATTTCGTGGGTTGTAAAGACTTCCGATCTTCGGAAAACACTCAATGTTGTTCATGAGTCGTTTTTCCTCTCCGAAAATGTTGAGCTAAACGTTTTCCTTTTAGGAATTGGCCTGGTTGGCGGAAACCTACTCGAACAAATTAAGCAACAACAACCTAAATTACTGAAGGAAAAGCACTTGAAAATAAAACTTGCAGGAGTTGCCAATTCGAAAAAAATGCTGTTCGACAGAGACGGAATTGATATTGCAACTTTTAGAGAACGCTTAATCGGCGAGGGCGCTGTTTCAAGCCTTGAACAGTTTAAGAATGAGATTATTGGGCTAAATATGTACAACTCCATTTTTGTTGACTGTACAGCCAATACCCAGGCAGCCGATTTATATGCCGAATTGTTAAATGCCAACGTGTCGATTGTTACGGCCAACAAAGTTGCAGCTTCGTCGGAATACGAGAATTACGCCAAACTTAAGAAAATTGCAAAGCGGAAAGGTGCCAAATTCCTGTTCGAAACCAATGTTGGCGCAGGTTTGCCAATCATCAATACATTGAACGACCTAATGAACTCGGGCGATACAATTCTGAAAATTGAAGCCGTATTGTCGGGCACCCTGAATTTCATCTTCAATACAATCAGTGAAAGCGTTCCGTTAAGTCAAACCATCAGAATGGCGAAAGAACAAGGTTATGCCGAACCTGATCCAAGAATTGACCTGAGTGGCGTTGACGTTGCACGAAAACTGCTTATTCTGGTTCGCGAGTCGGGTTACCAGTTTGATATGAAAGACATCAAAATCAATACATTTATTCCTGAGAAGTATTTCGAGGGCGATGTGGAAGATTTCTGGAAAAACATTCCTGAAATTGATGCAGAATTTGAAGCAAACCGGAAAAAACTTGCTGAATCAGGAAAATTCTGGCGTTTTGTGGCCAAATTTGAGGAAGGAAAAGCAGAGATTGGACTCCAGGAGATTGGCGCCAATCATCCGTTTGCCGATCTACAAGGTTCGAATAACCTTGTGATGTTTACAACAGAACGCTATCACGATTTCCCGATGATTATTAAAGGCTATGGAGCTGGCGCCGCCGTAACTGCCGCCGGTGTTTTCGCCGATATTATCAGGGTTTCAAACTTATAAAGTATGATGGCAAAACCTGGAATTGTCGTAGTTTTCGCAGCTATATTATTGATTAGCTGTACCAAACAACCTCTGGTTGTTAAAGAATCGCGACTTTTCCAGGTTTCAACCATCGATGCACTTCTGCAAGGCGATTACGATGGATATACAAGCTTGAAAGAAATTTCAGGAAAAGGAAACTTTGGTATTGGAACGGTTAATGCTCTTGATGGTGAGCTAATATTTGAGGATGGAAAATTTTATCAGGTCAAATCTGATGGCAAGGTTTACCGGCCTTCCATCGAATTGAAAACACCTTTTGCATCGGTTGTTCAATTTTTACCGGAAGATTCACTGGAAATTAAAGATTTCAGTTTTAGGCAAATGAAGTTATTGATAGACAGTATGATGACTGGTAAAAATTACTTTTATGCCATCCGTATCGAAGGTGAATTTAGTTACGTTCATACCCGAAGCGTTCCGATTCAAAGTAAACCATATCCATCACTGGCTGTTGTTACTCAAAATCAGCCTGAATTTACAATTCAACAGACCACCGGAAAGTTAACCGGATTTTATTGCCCCGACTTTGTAAAAGGAATAAACATTCCGGGGTACCATTTGCATTATTTGGCAAACGATAAACTATCAGGAGGTCATATTCTTGATTTTCAATTAAAATCGGGTAAGTTGAAACTGGATAAAATCAGGCATTTTGAAATGCTACTGCCCGAATCGGGTTCGTTTCAGAAAACTGAATATAAAACCGATCGGTCGGCAGAATTAATAAAAGTTGAAGGAAAATAGAAAAGAATAATTTATGAAGTATATTATAGTTTTAGGCGACGGTATGGCTGATGAGCCACTTGCAGCATATAACGGAAAAACTCCGCTTCAAATGGCCGAAAAGCCAACAATTGATTGGCTGGCAAAAAATGGCAAAACCGGACTTCTAAAGACGGTTCCGGATGACATGCCTCCCGGAAGCGAAATTGCCAACATGGCCGTTTTAGGCTACGATGTAAGCTCTGTATTCGAAGGGCGCGGCGTTTTGGAAGCTGCCAGTATGGGCGTAAAGCTTGAAGCTGATGACCTGGCTTTGCGCTGCAACCTTATATGTCTTGAAAATGGCAATATTAAAAACCATTCTGCTGGTCATATCTCGAACGACGAATCTTATGAACTAATTGATTTCCTGAATAAAAAGCTCGGTAATGAAACAATAAGGTTCTATCCCGGAGTCTCGTACCGACATTTGCTGGTCATTAAAAATGGGAAGAAACAATTGGATTGTACGCCACCGCACGATGTTCCGGGAAAACCATTTCGCGACAATATGATTAAGGCTAAAAATACGGATGCCGAATCAACAGCCAAACTTTTAAATTACCTGATTCTACGTTCGCAGGCGCTGCTGGCAGATCATCCAGTTAACCTAAAAAGAAAAGAAGCGGGAAAAGATGTGGCTAATAGCATCTGGCCATGGTCGCCCGGCTATAAACCACAAATGCCGACACTGAAAGAACTTTTTGGTATCGAAAAATCGGCTGTTATTTCGGCGGTCGATTTAATTCAGGGTATAGGTGTTTATGCCGGAATGGATGTAATTAAGGTTGAAGGAGCTACGGGGCTTTACGATACCAATTACGAAGGTAAAGCAGAAGCTACTATTTCGGCATTAAAAGATCACGACCTTGTTTATCTGCACGTTGAAGCCAGCGATGAAGCCGGGCACGAAGGAAATGTTGAGTTAAAAACCCGGACTATTACGTACCTCGATTCGCGAATTGTAAAGTACCTGGTTGAAGAAACACGCAAAATGAATGAACCGGTTACCATCGCCGTACTTCCTGATCATCCTACGCCATGTGCCACAAAAATACATACCCGTGATGCCGTTCCGTTCCTGATTTTTAAACCAGAAGAACAGCCTGACAATGCCCAATTTTACGATGAATTTGAGGTAAAAAATGGATCATACGGATTATTGTTTGGTGACCAATTTATGAAGGCTTTAATTGATTAATTATATTTAGAACGTTTATCCCCTAAAACGAAAAATACCTAATGAAATATTTCAGTACAAATAAAACAGTTTCGCCTGTTTCGTTAATGGATGCTGTAACCAAAGGTTTGGCAAGCGACAATGGGTTATTCATGCCCGAAAGGATTGAAAAATTTACTCCTGACTTTTTTGATAAATCGATCTGTTATCTCAGTTTTCAAGAACTTTCGTTTGAAGTTGCGAAGAAATTCTTTGGAGAAGACATTCCTGAAGATATTTTGAAAAGCATTGTGTTCGATACATTGAGTTTTGATTGCCCAATTGTAAAAGTTACTGATTCAATTTATTCACTCGAACTGTTTCATGGGCCAACATTGGCTTTTAAAGACGTTGGCGGGCGATTTATGGCTCGTTTATTGGGCTATTTCCTTCAAGGATTCGACAAGGAAGTGAATGTTTTGGTTGCTACTTCGGGCGATACAGGTAGCGCCGTTGCCAATGGTTTTTATGATGTACCAGGAATCAAAGTATATGTTCTTTATCCCAAAGGACTAGTGAGTGATATTCAGGAGAAGCAATTCACCACACTTGGGAAAAACATCACTGCCATTGAAGTTGATGGTACATTTGACGATTGTCAACGTTTGGTAAAGTCGGCATTTTTAAATCAGCAACTCAATGATGCTTTGGTGCTTACATCAGCAAATTCGATAAATGTTGCCCGATTTCTACCACAGTCGTTTTACTATTTCAATGCTTATGCACGCTTGCTTGAATTAGGCATCGACAAGGATATTGTAATTTCGGTACCAAGCGGAAACTTTGGAAACCTGACAGCCGGCCTATTTGCTAAATTTATGGGTTTGCCAATCAGCCGGTTTGTTGCTGCCAATAATGAGAACGATGTGGTTTACAAATACCTGCAATCGGGTGTTTATGAACCCAGGGCTTCGGTTTCTACCATTGCCAATGCTATGGACGTTGGAGCTCCAAGTAATTTTGCCCGAATTTTGGAATTGTACGGAAACAAGCATAGTGATATTGCTGCTGAAATGAAAGGATACCGCTATACGGACAACGAAATCCGGGAGACCATGAAAGAAGTTTATACCAATTACAATTATATTCTCGATCCGCACGGAGCTGTAGGTTATCGTGCCCTAAAAGCAGAGCTGAAACCGGGAGAAACAGGTGTATTCCTGGAAACGGCACATCCGGCTAAATTTACTGAAACAGTAGAAGACGTTCTTGGCAAAGGAACTGTTGAACTTCCAGAAAAACTTCAGGCTTTTATGAACGGTAAAAAACAGTCGATTCCATTAAGCGCTGACTTTGAAGATTTTAAGCAGTTTTTACTGAATAAATAACATCAAGAAATTAAATAATAGCCGTTTTTGACATCTTGCTTGAAAACGGCTATTTTTTTCGGTGTTTTCCGATTGTTATATTTACAGAAAAAGTTTTCATGGCATTTTCTCAGGAAACAGATGTTATCAGGTTTTGCCTGAATAAGTTAACAGAAATTCACGGTTCGTCATTAAAGATGATTAAAACTCAACCTGTTGGCGGCGGTTGTATAAATAATGCCTTGAAATTAAGTACTTCAGAAGGTGAATTTTTCCTGAAATGGAACTCAACTGCACCCAAGGATATGTTTGCCAAAGAAGCAGCCGGATTAACTGAAATGAGTCAGGCTGAATCTGTTCTCGTGATTCCAAGGGCTATTTTTTATGCCGAACAAAGCGATTTTCCCGGACTACTACTTATGGAATACCTTTCTCCAGCAATGAATACCACTGGGTTTGATGAAACATTGGGACGAGGTTTAGCTCAGATGCACCAAAAATCGGCTGTTGAATATGGATTTCATCATTCCAATTACTGCGGAACAACCGTTCAGGATAATTCATGGACAACAAACTGGCCGGAATTTTACACCCAAAACCGAATTAACTCGTTGATTAACCAAATCAAAAAGAGTAGGGGACTTTCGTTAGTGGAGCAAAAGATATTTGATAAATTAATTGATCGTCTGCCTAATTTATTGCCACATTCAACCATTCCGTCGCTTATTCATGGCGATTTATGGTCAGGCAATTACATGTTTACTGCTAAAGGCCCGGCCTTGATTGATCCGGCTTGCTATTATGCCGACCGCGAAATGGAGCTGGGAATGATGAAACTTTTCGGTGGATTTTCGACCAAGGTTTGGGGTGCTTACCAGGAAGAATGGCCATTGCCCGAAGACTGGCAACAACGAAATCAACTGTACCAGCTTTATCACGTTTTAAATCATTATTTGTTGTTTGGCGGATCGTATGGCTGGCAGGCTCTTGAAATAGTAAAGAGATACCTATAATTCTACAAGTTTATTCTTGATAGCATACATCACCAATTGCGCAGTGTTTTTACTTTCGCTTTTTTCAAGGATATTCGCGCGGTGCTTGTCCACCGTGCGTTTGCTGATAAACAGTTTATCACCTATTTCCTGATTCGAAAGTCCCTGGCAAATCAAGATCAGAATCTCCATTTCCCGTTCAGAAAGCTCGGCATGCATTTCCTTACTTTTCGACGAAGACTTCAGGCTGTTCACCAAGTTTTGCAACAATTCAGAAGAGAAAAAAGAGCCACCTTCATAAACAACATCCAACGCAGCTTTAACTTCTTTTATATCAGAATTCTTCAACAAAAACCCTTTTACGCCGGCATTTACCATTTTGTAATAGTAATCCTCTTCGCCATACATCGACAGGGTAATTATCTTTAATTCGGGATATAGCTTCTGTGCAATTGTGGCGGCTTCAATACCATCCATAACCGGCATGTTAATATCGAGCAAAACCAAATCAGGAAGATCGGCCGTCAGCAAGTCGAGAAATTGTTTTCCGTTTGATGCTTCACCAACAACCTGGTAATCGTCCATCGTGTTTAAAAGAATCCGCAACCCGTTCCGAAATAGGGTATGATCGTCAACAAGAACTACTTTTCGTTTGGTTTGCTTACTGGTCATGAGTCAAAACTTTTATTGTAACCTGAGTTCCTTTTTTATTCTCACTTTCAATGTTTATTTCGCCTTTCAGTGAGTTTATCCGTGAATAGATGTTCGAAAATCCCATGCCGCTACCGCCCTGTTGCTCAACAATCTTGGTCACATCAAAACCTTTACCATCATCTTTATAGGTAATTGTGAGGTATTCACTGTCGAGCAACAAAGATATGTTAATCTTTTTAGCTTGTGCATGTTTAATGGTATTGTTTATCAATTCGCAAATCACACGGTACAAAACAACTTCAACATTGGGGTCAAAACGTTCGTCCTTAAGTGAAGTAATCAGATTAATCCTGATTGTTTTCGCTATATTTATTTTATTGATAAAATTGGACAATGCCCTAACCAATCCAAAATTGCTTAACACATGTGGACTTAAATTATCCGAGATTTCTTTTATGCTTTTAATTGCTTCATTAATAACCAATTCTGTATTTTCAATAATTTCACGCGATGCTTCATCCTGTTTCATTTGTGCAAGAGTTGAAACCGACATTTTTACACTCGAAAGCAATGGCCCGAGTCCGTCGTGCAAATCTTTCGCGAAACGCTTCCGCTCTTTTTCTTCCGTTTGAATGATGGTATTCAGGAACATTTTCTCGGTCAGACGCCGCGATTCTTCAACGCGCTTCATGTACTTGAATATTTTCTGGATAAGAAAAACGCCAATTGCAAACGATAAAGAAGTTATAAGTCCCATCCACACAAATATTTCACGCGTATCCTGAGGCTTTATTTCGCTGACATAAGGTAAAAATTCGACCAGGCGTGTAATTGCCATCAGGATAAAACCGATGGTTAACAACATCCACGACGAATTGTATTTGGTAACACGAATGAGCTTAACTGCCACTCCCACAGCAAAAAATTGCAAAATAATGGTGATTACAAAAAGTATTCGAAGAATCATAATCCTGGCTGTAAAATATCAAACAAATGTAGTTTGAAACTGATTATTCAGGTGACTTTATCGGTAAAAACTATGCTTTTTTTGAATAGGCAAAACAAAATGCCAGGTATTGTCTTTAGCAACAAGATCATCAATGAACTTTAATTTTGTTAAAACTACAAAACAGAAAGGTCGGAACCAAATTGAACGTCAATTTAACTCCGACCTTTAATATTCTTCACAAATACTTGAAAGTGAGCCTATTTTTTTCTCTTATCTAGAATTTTCTCAATCTCATCCATCACTTTATTCATGGCAAGAGTTGTTTTTTCGAATGGTTCTGAAGTTGTCATATCAACGCCGGCTTTCTTCAAAATTTCAATGGGGTAGTCTGAACCACCAGCCGACAAAAACTTCAGGTAATTATCCAGAGCACTTTTATCGCCGGTCATTACTTTTTCGGCCAGCGAAAGCGAAGCTGTGAACGAAGTACTGTACTGGTAAACATAGAACGTACGATAAAAATGAGGAATTGCTGCCCATTCCATGCTGATGTAATCGTCAACCTTGCAAATTCCCTGCGCGTTTCCGTAGTATTTATCTGTAATTTCCTTGTAAATTTTGCTGAATACTTCACCGGTTAATGGTTTTCCCTGTTCTGCCAGTTCGTGAATTTTAAGCTCAAACTCCGCAAATTGAGTCTGGCGGAAAAGAGTACCCTTAAAATTATCGAGCCAGTTCATTAAAATCGACAATTTTACGTCATCGTCCTTCACCGTTTTAATCACATAATTGAAGAGTAAAACTTCGTTAAATGTCGATGCTACTTCGGCAACAAACGTTTCGTAGCGAGCGAGAGGGTAGGGTTGAGTTTTGTTCGAGAAATAACTATGCATGGTATGCCCCAATTCGTGCGCCAAAGTGCTTACATCGTTATACATATCAGTGTAGTTCAGTAAAATATAAGGATGTCCATCGGGCGAAGCGCCATTTGAATAGGCTCCACGCTGTTTTCCAGAGGTTGGAAAAACATCAATCCAACGTTCGTTAATTGCTTTTTTTACCGTCGAAACATATTCGTCGCCCATGGGTTTAAGCGCGTCTACAACAAGCTGGGAAGCTTCTTCATAGGTATATTTAAGGTTAACATCCTTAACTACTGGTGCATAAACGTCGCTGTATTTAAGTGTATCCAAACCCATCATGCGCTTTTTGATTTTCAGGTACCGGTGAAGAGACGGCAAGCTTTTATTCACATTGTCGATTAATGATTGGTAAACAGCAACCGGAATGTTATTCGGATCAAGCGAAGCTTCGAGTGAAGAGTTATAATGGCGGGCCCTGAAGCGATAAACATCGCCGTTTACTTTGCCGTTCAATAATTCGCCATAGGTGCCTTTAAATTTGGCGTAATTGTCCCAATATGCTTTTGATGCAATTTCGCGATCCTGACGGTTTGCCGAAGCCCTTATTTTGCTGAATTCGGAGCTTGTAAGTTTTACTTTTTGCCCGTTCGATAGGCTTACTTCCGGGCTGGGCATTTCGGCATCGGCAAATGTTCCGTAAACCGAACCCGATACGCCGGTTGCCAAACGCGATAGTGCCAGAATTCGCTCTTCAGGTTCGCTCAACGAATGCTTTTTATTCTTGAACATGTTTTCAAGTCGCTTGCGATAAACTTCAAGCTTAGGTTCCTGCTTAATAAAACCATCGATGGTTTCCCAGTCGGCGCTTAAAATCTCAGGATCCATAAAAGCCGACTTCGCGCCAAAACTCGAAAACATCTGGCTCAATTCCTGTTTCATGGCCGAATATTTCATGTTTCGGGTATCCAAGTCCGAATTCATGCTGGCATAACCCGATAATTTTGAAGCTGTTTTCGAAATTTCAGTACTGTATTCCAATGCACTTAGCAAATTAGCGGCTGATTTGGTTAAAGTACCTTTAAACTTTTCAACTTCATTCAGTCGCCCTTTAATTTCATTTAACGCATTGCGCCATGCATCATCATTCTGGTAAAGACCTGTCAAATCCCACTTATACTTGTCGGCGATTTCCTCTCTTGTTTTCTGACTAAATACTTCCATACTGGCAAATAACATAAAAAAAGATAACAGAATCAGACTCTGTTTGAGTTTAAATTTATTCATGTCGAAATGTATTAATTTGGTGAGCAATTGGTATCCATGCCCGAAATTTAATTACAAAACCTTAATCTGAAAAGGATGTTACTCCTGTGTTCCGGTTTCTTTTTCCCATTTCCATCTCGATATTCCGCCCCAGTTGATATAGCGTTTGTATCCGGCATTTCGAAGAGTTTTAGCAACAATCTGGGCATTGGCGCCAACCGTACAGTAAATAATTAAATATTGTTTTTTAGGAATTTCACCCAAACGCGATTTTACTGTTGCCGCCGGAAACGATTTCGCCGTAGGAATGTGGCCATTGGCATAAGCCTTTTCCGAACGAACATCGATTATCCAGAGCGAATCTACCGGATTTTCAACCAGTTTTTTGAGCTCTTCAGGCTGAATATATTTCTGAAGGACTTTACCATGCGCCCCGGCTTTTCCCACATAAACCGATTGCGCTTTGCCGCTGAAGAAAAGGAAAATAAAGAAAATTACAAATGCAATAGTTCTTCCATTGTGATGTAAGTGTTTCATCTTAAAGCAAATTAAGTAATAGGAAAAATTTATTGTCGTATTTTAAATGTACTCACCCCGACGTCCGCAAAGCGGCCGTTCCCCTCTCTACCAGAGTAGAGAGGGGGAAGCACAGTCAGGTGCAGGGGGTGAGTCAGTGTAAAATACAAACATAAATACGACATTATTTCATTCTCATTACATAGAAAACGAAATTAATAAGAACCAGAGAAATTGCTGCTAAAATTTTGTTTAAATCTCCGGAACAAAAAACATGTTCAGTTCTCAGCTTATGCTTATTTTAGTTTCAGAATTGGAACCCAAGTGATTGATTATTTTCAAACATGGTGAATACATCTGTTTATGTCGCAACTCAAAGTATATAAAGCATCTGCCGGTTCGGGCAAAACCTTCAGGTTGGCCATCGAGTACATGAAACTGGCCTTGACCAACGAAACCAATTACCGCCATATTTTAGCCGTAACCTTTACCAACAAAGCTACTGCCGAAATGAAATCGCGCATTATTGGTGAGTTATATCGATTGTCCAACGCGAAAAAATCGGCGTACCTCGATGTTTTATCGCACGAATTAGGATGGCAGCCCTTGCAGGTACAACTCCAGGCTCAACTCGTTTTAAAGCGTATTTTGCACGATTATTCGAGGTTTTCAATCAGTACCATCGACAGTTTTTTTCAGCGGGTAATTAAGGCTTTCAACCGCGAACTGGGAATTAATGCTGCTTACAATGTCGAACTCGACGAACTGGGTATCCTCGAAGAAGCGGCTGATCGACTCATCCAATCCGTAGAAAACAACCGGGAACTGCTCGAATGGCTCAATGCGTTTGCCACTGATAAAATGCGCGAAGGGAAAGGCTGGAACCTGAAAAGAGACATCATTCGCTTAGGCGCCGAAATTTATAACGAAACCTTTAAATCGCTGAACAACGATTTGTACGATAAGCTGAACAATCGCTCTTTCCTGCGCGATTACCAGAAAAAAATCAGCCAGATTATCAGCAAGTTTGAAACCACCATTAAAAACCTGGGGCAGGAGGGACTTAATGTCATCATGAAAGAAGGATTAACTACCGATGACTTTAAAGGAAAAGGACGTGGCCCGGTTACTGCTTTCCAGAAGATGAAAAATTTAGATACGAATTTTTCGAACACCATACTGGCGGCGGCATACGAATCATCAGCCTGGGTTACTGCAACAACCAAAGAGCCAACCAAATCCAAAGTTATGTCGGTTGCCGAAAATTACCTGATGCCCAAATTACAACAGGCCATTACACTGAACAATACCGACGGGCGAAACTACATTACAGCCAAATTGGTTGTTAACCAGCTTTATACCTTAGGAATCCTGGTCGATCTACGTCAATTCGTTAAAGAACTTTGCCGCGAAAAAGGGATTATCCTGATTTCGGATTCAGGCCATTTACTGAAAGATGTGATTGCCGACTCGGAAACGCCCTTCGTTTACGAAAAAACCGGCGCCGTTTATTCGCACTTTATGATCGACGAGTTTCAGGATACCTCCGGATTGCAATGGAACAATTTCAGACCTTTGATTGCCAATTCGTTATCAGAAGATCATTTAGGAATGGTTGTGGGCGATGTGAAACAGGCTATTTACCGCTGGCGTAGCGGCGACTGGCGTTTGCTTGCCGGAAAGCTTGCCGAAAGTTTCCCGGTCTTTGGACTTCAAAACGAGGTACTAAACAGCAATTGGCGCAGTTGCGGAAACATCATCAGGTTCAACAATACCATTTTCAACCTGGTTCCTCAAATTATTCAATTAAATATTGATAATGAGCTGGCTGAGGCAAACGTCGATGAAAATCCGGTTGGCGCTACCATTACCGAGGTTTATGCCGATTGCACCCAGGAAATTTCGAATCAGGAAACGGCGCAACTGGGCCATGTTTACCTCCAGTTTCTGGAAACAAACAAGGAAAATGCCAGCGAAAACGAACAATTAATCCTGGATGAGCTGATTCGCGAAATTAAAGCACTTCAGGATAGGCAGGTGAAAGCGCGCGAAATGGCCATTCTGGTACGCGATAAAAATCGCGCCCGGCAAATTGCCGATTTGTTCCTCGAACAAAAAAACCTTCCTGAAAACCAGGCATACAATTTCGACATTTTGTCGGGCGAGTCGTTGTTTATCAACAATTCGGAAGCCATTAGCCTGATTATTTCGGTATTAACAGGATTCCTGAATCCCGATGACCAGGTGGTACTGGCTCAAATCAACTACCTGTACTACACCAAAATATATCCGAAACTAAAAGAACAGGGAAAGGTTCCCGATTTCAGGAGGATAAATGCCGAAAACATCACAGGATCGGGCCAAATGAATTTGCTTCAGGATTTGTTTACTGAACCAGTAGCCGATTTGCAGGACGAACCGATTTTTGAAACGGTTGAATCGGCTGACAATAACCTGACGCGATTTATAACAAGTAAAACGTTCCAGGAAATGGTTGCCGGAAAGCCAATCCTAGAGATTATTTACAGTATATGCGAAAAATTCAACCTGTTTTCGCTGGTTAACGAACTGGCTTATTTGCAGGCTTTTGTTGACCAGATTTCGGTATTCGAACGAAATCACGCCTCGGAATTAACCACTTTCCTCGATTGGTGGAATACCAACGGCGCGCGTTTCACTATTCCGGTTTCCGACAACATTGATGCGATCAACGTGCTCACCATTCATAAATCGAAAGGACTGGAATTCAACCATGTTTTTATCCCGTTTTTCGATTGGTCTATCCATCCGCACACAGCAGAAATGGCCCCATTGCTTTGGTGTAAGCCCGAAACCGAGCCTTTTAACGAAATCGAACTTCTCCCGGTCAGGTATAAAAAAGACGTTGGCAAATCAATCTTTTTCCGCGAATACTTCTTCGAGAAATTCAATACGTTTATCGACAATTTAAACCTGATGTATGTTGCTTTCACGCGGGCAAAATCGGGTTTATATGTGTGGGCGTCGCACGGCGAAAAACTATCGACAATAGGCGATTTGCTTAAACAATCGGTTGACAGTTTCGGGCTGATGGATCAAAAAGTGCCCGAAAAATTTGCCATGCTCAACCAGTTTTACCTACCTGATGAAAAGCGAATCGAAATTGGCAGTTTAACCAGTATTTCGGCAGGAAAACCGAATACCGAACCCTTAAACGATGTTCGCATCACGCAATTTGAGTTTTCCGACTTCAGGCGATTGCTTAAAATACGCAGAACCGGCGAAGATTTCTTTTCCAGCGAAAACAGGCGGCAAAGCGGAATAAACAAAGGCAAGATTATTCACGAAATCTTGTCGATGATTGAAACTGTTGATGATATTCCGAAGGCTGTAAAACGTATGGAAGCGGAGGGTAAAATTCAGGCCAATGGGGCTGACCAAACGATTTCGGAACTGAACGAACTGCTGACAAACGACGAGGTAATTCAGTGGTTTAACGGAACCTACAAGGTGATCAACGAACGCAATATTCTTACAGGGGCCAACGGCATTAAGCGCCCCGACCGTATAATGATAGGGAATGACGAAGTTGTTGTAATCGACTACAAATCGGGCGATACCGAATCGGACAAGTACAAATACCAGTTACGTACGTACATGGCCGAGCTGCGCAAATGCGGTTTCCCGAATGTGAAGGCCTACATTTGGTACACCAAACTGAATAAACGGGTTAAAATATAATTTGCCAATAGCGGGGGCAATCCTGATAAGAAAAAGTATTTATTGTCATAAATTAATGTACTTACCTCAAGCCACCTTGCGATGTGCCTGGTCCCTCACTCAGGAGAGACAGGCAGGCCGGAGCTTGTAACTAACCGGGTGAATTAATTGAGAATAATACAACATCCATCCGGTTTAACTCGTCTATTTTTAGCTTGACACGAAACTTGTAACCAATTTGTTATTCAATGACAGGCAAAAAATAAATGTACTCAATTGTAAAAAACACAATCTCATAAACAAATGAATATTAAAAGACAAGATAACGAACCTCCGGTAGCAACATCAAAATGGGGCTGGAGGTATCATCATTTGGGAATACCAACAGATAAGCATTTTAAAGGAGAACGATATCTACCACAATTTAAGTTTTACGTTTCCGGGTTCGATTCAAGTCCTTACGGCATTGAATGGATGAGATTCGATCCAGATAGCCCTGTTAACGAGTTAATAAAGAGCGTTCCGCATATCGCCTTTGAAGTTGATGATCTTGATTTAGAGCTTTCAAAACATGATTTTGAAATACTGACATATCCTAATTCTCCGGGTGAAGGAGCAAGAGTAGCTATGATTTTACACAACGACGCCCCCATTGAATTGATTGAATTTGAAAGCCGAAAAAGTAAAGTTATAAACGAGCTGTGTTCAGAGAAATTTCCCCGCTCATCGGAATAGGTAAAAATAACGAATACTGGTTAAAAAATCGATAGCCATTAATCTTTTGGTTCTTCTCCTCAAAAGATAAAATTCCCGGTTTGCCCCAAAAACAAAATCTGGGCATAGTCTTTAACAGCAGTGTCACCAACACGGCGAAGCTTACTTTCGTAGGGAGACGTCCGCTCGCAGACGTGGGGTGAGTTTTGAATAGTAAAAACGGGAGATTATCAATTTCTTAAAGATTTTATGTAACTGTACCTGACACTTTGTTATGCCAGGTACAATTTTTATTCTATTACTTATGAGTATCTATTCGAACTAGACGAATACTACACGCATCGGCGTTATGAGGCCATTGACGTACACCAGCCTGATCGGCAACTTTCCCGTCAACTTCAGCTAAATTATAGCCATAACCCGAACCTCCCCCGTAGAAGAAAAAGGCCTGAGAATTTGCACCAATAGCAAATATATAGTTCGATACGTCATAAAACTCCCCTGCCGGAGCAATGCTTAGTCCGGTTTTGTTCGAAAGAGTACTTATATCGAATTGACCGTTCCCTCCGTTACTCCACGAATAGTTAGTGGATAATAATGCGCCAAGCCCATTGTTTCCAACATATTTAAACAGACGTTGCCAGTCGGTAGTTATACCGTTTACTCGCTACTGGAAGCCCCTCCGGTAGCTAACCGCCAACTTCCATCAATAATTGAAGAGCCAATTAAAGCTTCGTTATTACCCTTAACCGCGGCGCTGTTGTATAAATAGCCGTATTCTTTGGGATCAACAGTGGGGTCGTCCAGTGGGTATGTTGCAAAAGGGATTGTGTTCCCATAAGTTGCCATATCCGAACTGGCAATTAAGTTAATAGCAGTACCATCGCCCAGTTTGGTTGTCCGAAGGTTTGAACCCAGCCATATTTCGGTACCAATTTTCACAACCGGATAGGTATTACCCGAAACGTCGCGAACCGTATATGGCTCTGGCGTTGCCGACACGGCATCCTGTTGTTCTTCCTTCGTTATACCATAAGTAGAAAGATACACCGTAGATATAGCATTTGACGTTCCTGTAAGGTAATCCAACGTATTGTTTACATAGTCGAATATAACCCTTCCTCCGTTTTCTGGTTTGGCAGAAATTGATCCATCGTCGTTTACAAGATAGGCAATAAACCCATTTTTATAGTCGCCGGTACTGCCCAGCCCCGGATAAATAACAACCGCTCTCGAATTAATCACGTCACTCCGAAGGTATTCCAGGCAAATTTCTGCGATCTTCTGCTCGCCATCCATCACTTTATAAACTTTTGTTGATTCGAATTTTTCGACAGCAGGAATTTGTATTTTATACGTTTTAGTGATCGGGTAAATTGGATCAGAGACAAATTTCTTTGCACTCTGCTCAACCTCAATCGTTTGCGTTTCAGAAAAGACTTTAACTTTAATATAAGTTGATCTTGCAATGTACTTCAGGTTTTCTGAAGCCTGTACCGATACACTTTTCCCAGATGAACTTACTTTGCACCAGGAGGTATCTTTCGACATAACCGATATGGTTGATGGATCCATATTGGTCAAAACTGAAATGTCGATATTACTTTTAGTTGCAGGGAAACTTATCTTCTCGCTGGGCGATAAAGTTACCGTTGCTTTTTCATCAGGGCCCGGCGAAACTTTCACCGTGTAGTCGTCAGTACAAGCTACCAGGGTAAGTAACACCAGAAGCAAGTAGATCCCTATTGAATGTATTTTATTCATTTTCATTGTTTTTAATTTGTTTTAATTTGTCAGTTCCCATTCGGAATGCGTTCAAGTGCATTGAAATCGACAACCGGTTTTTTGTCAGCTGACGATTCACGCTGCATAACCGTTCCGTAATTCGTATGCTCGTCAAAAAAACCAAAACTTTGCAGGACAAAACAGTTCGTTGCCTGATCGGTTTTTCCAAACATATCGTACCTAAGCTCTTGTCGGCCAGTATTATCGCACGAAAATTTAGCAGTTGTAACTTCTTTCCATTCGCCCGATGTTGTACAAGCCCACTGGTTTCCAAAAGAGACAGAACGTGTTATGTACGATTGTCCGGGATCGAAATTTTCGAGGAAAGAGTAAGCCCCGGTATAATAAGTTGAAGTTTTCGGACGACTAAACGACGCGATTAGCTTCCATTCGTTATCGGCATAGAAATAAGCAGTATAAATGGTATTCCCCTGTCCATCGGGCTTTACACCCACCAATGCTTTATAAACAACATCGGGCGACCAGGAGTAATTCAACCAGCTTTGCCCGCCACTACCTTCGCCTCCAAAATCACCGGTGGTTACATCTTTTCCTTTGCGAAGCAAGGTTACCCGTTGATCTTTAGGAATTTCTGACGCGTTGTCGGTCGTGTAAGGGCTCCATACGGAGAAAAGGATTTTTCGTTCGCCGCTTGTTGTTTGTTGAATACCCATATACCCTTCGGAGAAACCATTCATCATAAAATAAGTTCCGTCTATCGCATTTTTTGAAGTTACCTTTACTTCGTTGTAGAAATACTCGATATTCCCTGCCGGAAGTGTATAAAAATAATGAACAGATGCTCCCCTCCTGAAAAAATAACAATTGGACGATGCCTCATTCATTTTTTCATCGGTAACAAAATAATTAGGCCCAGCCGAAGCATCTCCTCCAATGCGGTAATACGAAATTTCGCCAAAAGAATTTCCGGTTCTCGATAATCCCTGCATATCAATACGGACATAGCCACTCTTAACCCTGTTTATTTTTGCAATTGCATAAACTTTAGCCGTAGGCCCGCTAACCATTACATCATAAGGTTTTCCATCGACCGTAAAACGAATTTTACTGGTTCCGGTAGCATTACTCCCCGTAAAAGCGAGTTTCAGCTCTCCTGGTTTTGTAACATAAAAATAGCTACTAATAACGATGTTGTTGTCGTTCCATGCGCTGGATAACAACCCGGTTGAAGAATCGATAAAAGAAGATTTTTCGGGATATGTAACATACGAATTTCCCCGAAAGGGAATTTTAACCGGAACATCACCTTCGGTAAATGTCAAGGTTGGATCTTCCGATATTTCTCCTGAAACCGACTTCTGAACAACACTTATTGTATCGATATGTGCATAAGAATCAGCATTTAAAATATAGATTTTCCCGTTTCGGCTTATCTCATCCGTGTTTGGATTGATATGCCAGGTGAATTCTTTTTCGGCAACTTGCTGAATCCAGTTGGCACTACAGGCAAAAGCTAATGATGTTGTTTTTGGAGTAGGGGAAATTGAAAAACTTACCTCGCCGCCCGAACTTTCAACAACAACTTTTTTGGCTGGCGATATTTTAACCGATACCATTTGATCGGGAAGGTTGGACGATTCCCCACTACATGAACAAATCATAGGTAGAATGAGCAAAAGAAGTAGCTTGATTTTTTTATCCATTTTAATATACATCAAGATTTATACAAGATTACCAAAATTTATTCTGAACCAGTTTTTCGTTATTATCCATGTAGGTCTGATAGATAGGCCACAGGTACATTTTTTTCTGGAATACCCGGTTTTGAATATTCACCCGTTTGAAATATTCGCTTTTTGTTGTTGCATCAACATTCATTCCTGAAATAGGAGTTGCAAAAACTTCTTCAGCAACTTTCCACCGACGTATATCCATGTAGCGCATTCCCCCTTCAAAGGCAAATTCAACGCGTCGTTCTTTCCGGATGGCTGTACGCATATCTTCTTTCGACAATCCCGACTTTAACCCGGGAAGACCTGCCCGTTCCCGTATCTTATTTACATACTTCAGAATATCAGTGCTTTGTGGATCATATTCATTCAATGCTTCAGCATAATCCAGGTATATTTCGGCTAACCGAAGAATAGTTCCAGGTTTATACGGGAACGAGACACCTGACCGTGATGCCGGGTTTAACGCTTTGTTTATCTGGTAGCCGGCAACAGGGCTGTCATGCGACGGTTTTCCGTCTTCGCCTCCATTCATAAAATTATGATCACGCTTTAGGTCATCGAAAGAACAATACTGTCCGTTAAAGCGGATGTTTGCATAAAACCGGGGTTCCCTGTTTACATACATGTTGTATGTTCCTGCTTTTGTAACCAATCCCTTTGTTTTGGCAGCGTTTCCCCATTTGTATGAAGTGTTGTAATAGTTATCGCTGTCCGAGTAACCGTTTTCAATATACCCTGAACCTGCGGCATCAATAGAGAGTCCGTTCTTCATAAAAAAGGCATCAACTACGTTTTGGGTAGCCGAAATACACCCGGCCCAACCAGAGCCCCTGGGTAATAAATGGTACTCGTAATAGTAATTTGTTTTGCCGGGGTATGGGAATATGATTTCCGGATTAGAGCTTACAGAGCTCAGGTGCACATTCATACACGAGGATAAAGCATCAATCGAGCCATCGGTATTATACTCGGCATAAAGCGAATAATCGGGTAAGTCAATCACCAGTTTTGCGGCATCAGCGGCCTTTTTCCATTTATTTGCATCATAAGCCGGGTTGAACAGGTGCGTTCCATCTTTATTCACAACATCCGAAAAATCGGGATTCCCGTTGAATAAAGGACTGGCAGCAAACATCAACATACGGGCACGAACGGCCAAACACATTCCGGCAGTAGGCCTGCCAATATTTACGTCGTCATACGAAACCGGTAGTTTTTTTGATAATTCCAGTAATTCTTTGTCGAGATAATCAACAATTTCGTCATAAGGAGTACGTGCCATTTTCAGGTCGGCTACCGATGCCTCAACATCAGTCAATTTTGTAACCAAAGGGAAAGGGCCATATACTTCGAGCATCCGGGAATAATAATAGGCGATTAAAAAACGTGCCTCATTCTTATATCGTTCAACCAGTTCCGCGGTTTGCCGTTGATCTGTGATTACCTTTACATTGTCGATAAATATTAATGCTGAACGTACTTTTGTATATGTATCTCCCCACAGGTCTTCTCCTGGAACCATATTGGTTGCATTCCAGCTTCCCTGCTGGATATTCATTAAGCCACTCCAGCCAAATTGACCAAGAGAGGAGGCCATTTGAGCTTCGTCACTCATCATGTAATACCCGTAATTATAACTAAAATAACCCCATAATGGATCAGGAATCAGACTGTATAAGTCGGCCAGCCAATTTTTGGTATTATCGGCATCGTTAAAAACCATTTCCTTGGTCAATATATCATCCGGTTTGTTATCCAGGTAATTGCATGAAGAAGAGAATATTATTGCATAAAAAGCAACTAATAGTATAGAAATGTATTTTTTCATCATTGTCTGGTTTTATTAAAAGGTTACTTGTACCCCAACAGAAAGGACTTTCATCGGAGGATATTTTAATCCGTCACTCGATCCAATTTCCGGATCCCACATATCAAAAGCGCTCCAGGTAAACAGGTTTGTTCCCCTAAAAAATACCCTGGCATCGCGCATGGCAGCTGCTTGCTGTACTTTTTTAGGAAGAGTATAACCCAATTCAAAATTTTTCAACCGGATATAGGAGGCATCTTTTAACCACCATGTAGAGTAAAGCATATTATTTGCACTTTTATTAACAGAAAGACGTGGCCAGAAAACCTTCTCTTTATAAGGATTTACCGGATCCCAGCGATCATCACAGTTGGCATAGATATTACCAAGACCACCACCCCCACTGCCAGGGATTAGCATATCGCCCTGAAGCATATTCGAGAAATTGGTTGCTCCCTGGAAAAATGCGCTGAGATCGAAATCTTTGTACCTGGCGCTGAACCCAAAACCGAATACAATTTCAGGAACATAAGGTTTTCCAATCGGGTGATAATCGTAAGCATCAACTTTCCCGTCTTTATTGGTATCTTCATACCGAATGTCGCCAGGTTTTACAACTCCAAAGGTGTGTTTAGGAATACCAGTAACCAGGCTTCCGTCAGCTTTAAAATCTTCTTCCTGAAAAAGGTCAACTGCAGTTAATCCATAATATTGATTTAATGATTGCCCGGTATGAGACCGGGTCGTTTCCTTTAACGATTCAGCTTCGTCGTATTCGATAACTTTGTTTTTAGCATAGGTAAAGTTTCCCTTTACCGACAGGAAAAAATCTTTACCGAATTTTTTATTTACCTCTACACTTGCCTCAAAACCACTGTTTTCGACAATGCCAAAGTTGGCCCAGGGGTTTGTTGTAAAACCAGCCGTTTCCGGGATTGTCTTTCGTTGCATGAAAATATCTTCACGCCTTTCGTGAAAATAATCGATCTGAAGGTTAACGGCATTCCAGAGACCCAGCTCCAAACCTAAATCTGTCTTTTTTACAGTTTCCCACGATAAGTCAACCCCAAAGTCACCTTCGGTGTATCCTGCATAATTTTGATCTCCACTAATTCCGAAAGCATATCCATCGGTCGAATTAATAGTAGAAAGATAAGGGAAACGACGTCCGCCCAGCTGATCATTACCTACCAGCCCATACGAACAACGGAGTTTCAACTTCGAAATGGTCTTCGTTTGGTTCGCCATAAATGGTTCGTTCGAAACCATCCATCCCAGTGCTACCGATGGAAAAAAGCCCCAGCGGTTCCCACTCTTAAAGTTTTCCGAGCCATTGTAGCCAAAATTACCTTCTGCGAAATAAGTGTCTTTAAAACTGTACGATACGCGACTTGCAATACCTTGTGTACGATAAGGAATTGAATAAATAGAGGTAGTTGCATCGGCATTGACGTAGTCCCTCATATTATATAGGAATAAGGCATCAACCAGGTGAACATCCGCAATTTTCTTCTTATACGAAAGCTGTGTTTCAAGGTACATAGCCCGGTTTCCCCCCGATCCTTTGGAATAACTTAGAAATTCGTCACCTTGATTTGTAATACTCGTGATAAGGGTTCCTTCACTGTCTCGTCCCGATGCAAAATAGGTTGTCGGGCTTTTTTTCCGTTCCAACTGAGACCAACTATAGGCATCGAATGAAAAAACAGCTTTTGCTTTCAACCCATCTAAAGGTTTATATAATTTACCTATATCCTGTATAACAGAAAAGGTTGATTGTAAGCTATTATCATAGGTAGAAATGTAGCCTGTTTGCGTTGATGCTGCCCAAGGGTTTGTTTGCGAGGTATTTGCCGGTATTTGACCGTTTGAATACCTAACCGGATGTACAATTGGCGTATTTTTAAATGCCAGGTAAATAATATCGGTTGGACTAACTCCCGGTGTGTTTTTATTCAAGATGTATCCGCCAATGCTTACGTTTATATTTGTTGAAGAGGTTAAATCCAAATCAACATTTGAACGGATATTGTATCGTGACAACCTATTCGAAGCATCGTAGTCGGCACTTGGGTCGGTAACTGTAATTCCTTTTTCCCCAAAATAAGAGGCTACCAGGCTATAACGCAAACGTTCGCTGCCACCATTTATATCCAGAGTGGTTCTTCCATTGTGAACCCATTTCTTAGTCACCTCATTAAGCCAGTTTACATTTGGGTAAAGGTCGGGGTCTGTTCCGTTTCGGGTTGCATTAATTGCGTCCTGCGAATACATGTCGGTGCTGTTCCCCGATAAGCGATTGGCTACATTCATTACTTCCATATATTTCGCTCCATCAACAAAATCAGGCAATTGTGTAGGAGTCGAAAATCCATAGTCGGCTTTTAGCGTAATACGGGGTTTCCCCAGTTGCCCTTTTTTTGTTTGGATTAGAATTACGCCATTGGCCCCTCTTACACCATAAACAGCTGTAGCCGTAGCATCTTTCAATATCGAAAATGACTCAATTTCTTCAGGCGAAATGTTACTAAGGCTACGTTCAATACCATCGACCAGCACCAAAGGAGAGGTGCCTGCCGACTGGAACGAAGAAATACCTCTGATCCAGAAATCGGACGCGTCGTTACCGGGTTCTCCACTTCGCTGTACGGCAATAACGCCCACAACCTGTCCGGCTAAAGCATTGGTTACCGAGCGAGACTGGTTGATTTGTAGCGACGAAGGCTTCACCGTTGAAATGGCACCAATAACCGATTCTCTTTTCTGGGAGCCATATCCAACTACAACAACTTCTTCAAGCCCCTGAACATCTTCTTTCAGTATAATATTAATATCAGCTCCACTATCGATAATCTTATGATCCTGAGATTTATACCCGATATAAGAAAAGCGCAGTGTCGAATTAGGCGTCAGATTATATATTGTAAATCGCCCATCATTGTCTGTAATAACAGCATTTGTCGTTCCAACCAGCTGAATGTTAACTCCTATTAACGGAACGCCATTCTCGTCTCTTACGGTACCACTAATTTTAAAATTTTGCTTCTGTCCTTGAGGTGTATCCTTTTCTTTTTTCAATATCGTAACTTGCCGGTCATTTATCCGGAAATCTAAATGTACCGGACGCAAAGTTTTCGATAAAACTTCACCCAGGGTCTTTGAAACAACATTTACATCTACCCTTGTATTGATATCTTTGAGTTCATCATCAGAGAAAATAAATACATATTCGCTTTTCTTTTCTATTTCTTCAAAAACTTCACGGATCGTAACATCCGAAAGGTTCAATGTCAGTAAAGTATTTTTTGAATATGCCCCTTCTGCAAACGTCTTCAACGAAGAAGCAAATAGCAGGATCACAATGAGTTTTGAGATATGCACATCCCAATTCATTAATTCATACGATTTTTTCATACATTTGTAATAATTGGTTTACTTTTAAAAAAGGTTACTAATTTTTCATCGGGGGATATTAAGGGTATCTCCCGATATTTTTTCTACACCGGTTATTTTCTCATAGGCAATGAATTAAGGATTAACAACAATTTTTATTTTATCATCTTCTTTTGTATAGCGAATGGGGAATATATCGGTTAATGTTTTCAGAACCTCGTCTAAATCATCAAAAAGAATCATTTTACCAGTACATGATTTTTCAGACATCAACTTATCACACTCGAAATCAACTCCATAATGCCTTGACAAACGAAGTAGCAAGGTTCCTAGTTTTTCATTCGAGAAGTTCATAATGCCGTCTTTCCAGCATATATAATTGTACGGGTCAACTTCACTAATCCCAAACGAACCGCTTTGAATATTTAATTTTTGGTTCGGACTTAAGGTCAGGTCTTCCGAAGTATTTAACCGAACCGAAATACTTCCTTCAGCTAAAACAATGTACTTGTATTCATCAGTAGAATAGGCAGTAACATTAAATTTAGTGCCATGAACCGTAATTTTACCTAATGGCGTATTTACAAAAAAAGGCTTTGCTTTATCCTTCGCAACTTCAAGATAGATTTCCCCGTCAACAAGCGAAATTTCTCTTTTTATGCTATCAAATTCGGAAGGAAATGAAATTGAAGAGCCAGAATTGACCCACACAATTGTGCCATCCGGTAAAGCCAGTGACGAGTGCTTTCCTTTGGGAACAATCAAGGTGTTAAGCTGATTTTCATTTATAATTTTTGAAATAGGATGTTGGATTTCTTTTTTACTCGTAATTTCTATTTCCCGTTTTTTATTTAATTGTATTGTTGCGTTCTGAGATAACATCATTTTATCCTGCTCTCCCAGAATTAATTGGATATCATTAGCTGAATCCTGAACCTTTTTTTGAGAAACGGCTATATCTCTGTGCGGATGGTCTTTATACTGATAATGGAAAAAAGGAAGAAGAGCCAATAAAACAATACAGGCAGCGGCAGTTACCGTATAATATAACCTGCGGACTTTTTGTTTTCGTCTCTGATATAATCTTTTGGTGTTTTCATAAATAAAAGAGAGATCTTCCATATCTGTTTCGGAAAGATCAATGTCCCTTATTTTTACTGAGTCAATGATTTGACTAGCCCGCTCGAAATCGTTTTTCTTGTTAGGATATTTGATTAAAAAATCATTCCAGAAGACAGTCGAATCATGGTCCGGGAAAAATTTCCATGTTAAAAAAGATTTATCTCTTAAAAAATCGTTTACCTCAAATTTCTCATACGAAGTGTCCATATTTAGCGTCTATTTTAACAGATAGACACTTAAAATTCTTTTTTGTCATCAAAAAAATTAAGAAAAAGTTAAATTCTTAATTTTTTCACAAATTCCACCAAGAAATGAGCCGATTTGGATGTGAAATTTCTCAGACAAAAAACTCATTGATAAGGTTCTCTGAGGATTAATGACCACATTACAAACAAGAATATTCCGTCTGTTCTCATTCGTTTTATCGCCCGGGCAATTAAGTTCCTAACTGCAGGTGAAGTCATTGTTAAAATTGAAGCAATTTCATCATATTCAAGCTCATGTATAAAACGAAGTGAAATCGCTTCCCGTTGACGTTCCGTTAAGCAGTTGAGTAAATTCTCTATTCTATTTTTCAACGCGTCTCGTTCTTCTTCTTCGATAAGCTGATCTAATATAGTTACTTTTATAAAAGGAGAAGATTCTTCTTTGGATGTTACATTGGACGGAACATTTGTTCTTCGATTCAGATTTATCAACCTGTTTCTTAAAGTGCGAAATAAATAAAACTTGAGGTTTTTTACACCAACTAATAATTTTCGGTCACACAAAATTTTAAAGAATATATCCTGAATAGCGTCTTTTAGTATACTTCTTTCAAACCCAAGACTTTTTCCATAAGAAAACATAACTGGCGCATAGGTGTTATAAATCCACGTGTATGCCTGATCTTCACCAGTCAGAAATTTATTTAAAATATCCTGTTCTGTATTCATTCTCTGCCAAAGACAATTTTATTTATTACTGAGTGCGATCTGATTACTCTGTTGTGAGGGAAATTTGAATGCTAAAAATAATAAATCTTTCTAATTTGACGAATCTTATTTATTCGTGAACCAAATATAAAAGCTTTAAAAGGTCACCAGATAGTTCACATACAACCTGACATGAAGTGGTTTATTTGATATGTTAAAAAATCAAAAAGACCACAAAAACAATGTTTTGCGGTCTTCTGAATGGGTTTTACCCTCGTTAAGTCGGGGTGACAAGATTTGAACTTGCGACCCCCCGCCCCCCAGACGGATACGCTACCAGGCTGCGCTACACCCCGAACTTTTATGGCTGCAAAAATAGGTAACTTCTTTACTTGTGCAAAGAAAATATTCGAATTTTACTCGGCTCAACTGGCATTTAATACATAGAACATTCGTTAAACGTAAGAATGGCAAATATTTAAATAAAAAAGACGTCATTATGGTAATATACTAAATGACGTCTTTTATTTAAATAAAGATTAAAAATTTACATTTCTCAGTATATCTGCCAATCAACAATGAATGCTGCTCTATTTTTAGTTCCATGCGCTTGATTCTCATTAGCATTCATGTTTTTAGTCACCTGACTTGCACTCGCAAAGTCGCTTCGGAAGCTTTCCTTAGGTTTTGAATTAGCGCTATTTTTAGTATTAGTGCCAAAATAAAACCATAAATTTTCATTCGAGAAACTTGTCCTCAAATGCTTTTTGAACTCAGAGTTTCTACCAGACGTTTTCATGACATTAAGTTTTAATTCTTAATACAGTAAAAATACCTCGTGAATGAGGCTAAACAAAGCCAAAAAAGGTTAAAATCCTTAATGTTTTTGAACTTGATCTTCATTTTTAAAGGTACAATTTATTTATTAAGAATCATTTAAAATGTCAATAAATATAAATTTAAACTTCACTTCGAGAATGTCTATTGTGCGATAACAATTATTGATTTGTGTTAGTGCTGAATGTCAACCTGCGTTTATTAACTTTGAAAAAAAATTCAGATATGTTTAAATCAATAAATCTCAGTAATAATTCAGCTATCAATCCTGATCAGGTAGTTGATAGCGAAAAAGTTAAATGTTTAATCATTGGTTCTGGACCAGCAGGTTATACAGCTGCAATATATGCCGCCAGGGCAAACATTCAACCGGTTATGTACGAAGGGCTTCAGCCCGGTGGACAGTTAACAACAACAACTGAAGTAGAAAACTTTCCTGGTTATCCCAAAGGAATAACCGGTCCTGAATTAATGGAAGACCTGAAAGCTCAGGCGACCCGTTTCGGAACTGATATTCGTTGGGGACTTGCAACAAAAGTCGATTTTACAGAACCAATACATAAAGTTTGGATAGACGACGGTAAATTAATAGAAGCAGAAACAGTAATTATTGCAACAGGAGCTACTGCCAAATATCTCGGACTTGAAGATGAAAAAAAATATGCCGGAGGTGGAGTTTCTGCCTGCGCCACCTGCGATGGTTTCTTTTACCGGGGTAAGGTTGTTGCCGTTGTTGGTGGTGGAGATACAGCTACTGAAGAAGCTATTTATTTGGCTGGTTTGGCAAGTAAAGTTTATCTGATTGTTCGTCGTAACGAACTGCGTGCCTCTAAAGTAATGCAGAACAGAGTATTCAATACCAAAAATATTGAAGTACTATGGGAACACCAAACAATTGGTTTATTTGGCGATGGGGTAGTTGAAGGCGCTACCTTAATCAAAATGAAAGGAACTCCTGATGAAGAAACCGTAAAAATTAGCATCGACGGTTTTTTCCTGGCCATTGGCCATCAGCCAAACTCCGACTTTGTAAAAGAATTTATAACAACAGATGAAGTTGGTTATATCAAAACAATTCCGGGAACATCAAAAACAAATGTTACAGGTGTTTTTGCCTGTGGCGATGTTCAGGATCCGATTTATCGTCAGGCAATTACAGCTGCTGGCTCTGGTTGCATGGCCGCTATTGATGCAGAACGGTACCTATCCGAAAAACTTGCCTATTTTTGAGTCCATAAATATTAAATAGATCATGATGAAATAGCCTTATGAGACAAAGCCAGCGCCAACGAAAATAATTATTTAGGTTGGATTGTTCAACTAAAAGGAGATGCTAATACGTAGATTATAAGACATTAGACTAAAATTTATACACATGAAAAGAGTAATTAAAACTTCAGGGGCTCCAGCTGCAATAGGGCCTTATAGCCAAGCAATTGAAGTAAATGGGACATTGTATGTTTCTGGACAAATACCTCTCAATCCGGCAACAATGACAGTAGTTGAAGGCGGCATTAAGGAACAAACCGAACAGGTAATGAAAAACATTGGGGCCATTTTAAAGGAAGCTGGTTATAACTATAGCGATGTTGTTAAATCGACTTGTTTACTGAGCGACATGGCTAATTTTAAAGCTATGAATGAGGTATATGCGACTTATTATACCGAAACTCCGCCCGCAAGAGCTGCATTCGCAGTAAAAGATCTTCCTCTGGGGGTTTTAATCGAAATAGAAACTGTTGCAGTTAAGTAACCAATTAAAAATCAAGCGAAAAAAAATGACTCTTTGTTTTTTTTCGCTTGATGCAAACACTCAGTTCAACTTTAGCTGAGCCTCAATCAATTCTTTCAACTTCTTAAATTCCTTTTCATCAAATCCAATCGAAGAGTAAATCACCTTTCCCTCAGCAGAAATCAAGAAATTCCTTGGAATGTATTGCCCGGCAAACTTTGAGTAAATTTTTCGATCGGGATCGGGATACATAGGTATAATATATTTATTCGATTTGATAAACTTCGTTATTTCTTCCCAAGAGTGTTCTCTACCGAAAGTCAATAATTCAAAATTCTGGTTTCGCCTATATTTGTTATAAATATCCGACTGGAGTTGTGGTAATTCCTTTCTACATGGGCCACACCACGTTGCGAAAAAAGTAATTAAAATGGTTTTTCCTTTTAAGTCAGAAATGTTAATCCATTTTCCCGGAATTTTTTCAAAATCAAATGCAGGAACCGTGTCATTGATTCTTATAAAAGTGGTTTCTTCCTGTGCAAAACAAATATTGAAAAAGAATGCCTTCAGGAAGATAATCAGAAGTAGTATCCTGAATTTCATTATTTTACATTTATTTTTCCCAACATCAAAGATACTGAAAATAGAATTACCAGGTTTCCTGGAATTTATTAAATTTGTTAATTCTACTTTAACACATTCGAAAAATCCGGCTGATTTTACCCTGAACTGAAGGGAACAGCCAGATTTTTCTCCTGACTCCCTTTAGTTCAGGGGTAAAACAGGAGAAAATCATGCAACATGTTTAATCTGTCAAAGTCCCTATGTTTGTAATGTGACAAAAGCGAAAGGAATAGCATAAGCTAAAGAGTATTATTTTTAGAGTTTCACAGACTTTAACAATAAACACAATAACTTATGCAGACACAAAATAAAAGTTTAAATTTTGAAGGACAAAATATTTATGTTGGTTTTGATGCCCATTTAAAAAGTTGGCAGGTAACTATATTAACAGAAAATATGACCCATAAAACATTTGTTATGCCACCTAAACCTGAAGCGTTGAGCACCTATTTAAAAAGTAATTTTCCGAAAGGAAGCTACTTTTCAGCCTATGAAGCAGGCTTTTGTGGACTGTGGGCCCATTACAAGCTAAAAAGTTTAGGCATTAATAACATTGTAGTAAATCCAGCAGACGTGCCAAGTACACAGAAAGATAAAGTTCAAAAAGAAGATAAAAGAGATAGTCGAAAAATAGCACGTTCACTGCGAAATGGAGAACTGGATGCAATCTATATTCCAAACGAAAATACATTGGAAGACCGTTCATTAGTCAGGGCGCGTTCTATGTTGGTTGGAGATATGACACGGTTTAAACAACGGATAAAATCATTTTTATATTTCTACGGAATAGAATTTCCAAAAGAATTTGAACGTAGCAATACTCATTGGTCAGGACGATTTATGAAATGGCTTGATAGCATTCCAATGAAAGAGCAATCCGGACGGCAAGCATTGGATGTTTTGGTTGAAGAAGCTCGGGGACAGCGCAAATTATTATTAGAAACCACCAAAAAAGTAAAACGCATATCAGAAAGTGCCAAATATAACGAGCAGGCACAATTGCTCAGAAATATTCCTGGTATTGGATTAATAAATTCAATGGTAATACTTACAGAAGTTGAAGATATTAACCGCTTTCAAAAAAACGAAAAGTTTGCTTCGTTCGTTGGCTTGATCCCTACTTCTCACTCAAGCGGAGAAAAAGAAAAAAACGGTGAAATCACATTTCTGTCTCACGATTTCTTGCGCAAGGCTTTTATAGAAAGTGCCTGGGTAGCTGTCCGCTTTGACCCAGCCTTACTATTGGCTTATCAGGATTTATGTAAACGAATGGAACCAAACAATGCGATCATCAGGATTGCTAAAAAATTATTAAACAGGGTTTATCTGGTATTGAAGAGTAAAACAAAATATGAATATAACAGAACAAACTAATTCCTGTAAAAACAGTCTTCATTTAAAGTGACCGTTCAATTCTACTTGCAGTTTTGCTGCTTTCAAAGTTTACGGCGCTTTACTTATAAAAATTAAAAAGGAAACTGTAGCTTGCAAAAGACTACTTATAGAAGGTTGTTTTTATAGGACATTGGTAAAAAGAAATAGGGCATCTCCGATGGTTTTACTCCTAACCCCACAGGGGAAATTGGGTTTTTGAAGCCATCATGGAATGCCTGTATCTAAATGAAAAAGGAAGAGTTATTAACCCTTCCCTGATACAGTTTATTCGTAAAGCTTATTGCTGACAGGTTGCTCCCCAGCAGAGCCTGTTTCCTCTTAGGCTTTACAACTACTAATGTACAGGATTATTTTGAATATGGCTTAAAAATAATGCTCCGAAAATTTGGATTACAACATAGAAGTAGAATTAATGTAAAAAATTATTAACCCCGCCGGAAATTTACCTCTCACCTTACTCCGGCGGTTTTTTATGCCTTCATGCTTAAAACGAATGGAGTAGTTTTTCTACTTTTGGCAATGGGATGAAAAGAATTATTTTTGCAAAAAAAATTAAATCATGATACAGAGAATTCAATCTTTATATTTATCTATTTCAGTTATCCTGTGCGCCACATTACTGGCTGTGCCTTATGCCGAAATTGCAAAAGATGGCGCAGTATATTTGTTTAATTCAAAGGGAATATTGCTTGACGGAATTACTAAGCAAAATGGTATTTGGGTTCTAATTGTAATTGCTTTAGTTGCAATCATACACCTTATTTCGATATTCAGTTATAAAAACAGGATATTGCAGAAAAAGATTGTTTTAGTGGGTATGATATCTCTTCTTGGCTTATTTGGCCTCTTGTTTTATTACTCTTATTTTTCGTTTTCGGGCGCTAAAATTAGTCTGCAAACGGGCTTTATCTTACCCTTAATTGCTATTATCGTAGATTATTTAGCTATTCGCGGAATCAATAAAGATGAAGCGCTTGTCCGTTCAATCGATCGTATTCGCTAATTCTTTTTTATTTCGAAAAAAGAAATCAGCTTTTTTAAATTTTCAGTTTGTTGAACGATATTCCTTGTATTTGCAGATAGTTCGAATGAAGATCCTGCATTTTGTTGGATTACTTTATTTAATTGTTGAATACCAATGTTAATTTCTTCTGAATTAACCCGTTGTTCAATGCTAGAGGTGGTTATTTGCTTAACAAGCTCGGCTGTATGTTCAATTTGGGGAACAATTTCAATTAAAGTTTTACCGGTTTCGCTGGCCTGTAGCATTCCTATTCTTGATAATTCGTTTATCTCTTTTGCTGCCAGATGCGATCGTTCGGCAAGTTTTTTAATTTCAGCGGCAACAACAGCAAAACCTTTGCCCTGCAAACCATAGCGTGAAGCTTCTATTGCAGCATTAATTGCAAGCAAATTGGTTTGTTTCGCAATCTCGTTAATAACCGAAATCTTTTCAATAATATTATTCATCGACTCGATGAGCGCTTGTGTTGATTCTTTTCCAACCTTAACTCCCATAGAAGCCAATAAGGCAATTCTTTCTGTTTCCTGAGCATTTTCTGTATTTTTCAGGATACGGTTTATAACCATTTCCATGGAGGTTGATATTTCTTCGGATGATGCGGCCTGTTTACTGGCGCCTTCGGCTAAATCACCTGAAGATTGAAGCAAATGTTGAGTACTTTGAGCAATGGCATCCGAACTTTGGATGATCTCGCTAATAATTCTTGTCAACCGTTGAGCCATTTCAGAAAGCGATACTGCCAAATCGCCTATCTCATCATTCTGATCGATTGGAAGATGCGCATTTAAATTTCCAGAGGCAATTGATTTAGCAAACTCAACTCCTTTAATTATCGGACCAGTTAGTTTATTTGCGATAAAAATGATGACAATAAATAAAACCATCAATCCTATTAGAGCAGCAATAACCAACCTAAACATGAGTGTATGCACCTCTTTAAGAATAACTTTTGTAGGAACTTCAATACCAATAAACCAATTGGTATCATTTCCATATATTAAAATAGGCTCAAAAGCAACAAAATATTCAACACCATTCGTCAATTTTGTATAAGTAAACGATCTCGAACCTCCATTAATGATTTCCTTTTTGAAGTGTGTTGAATCTGCATCCAGCGAGCCAATAAAATTCTTCCCCGTAAGAGCCGAATTGGTATGCGCAACAATTGTCAAATCTTCAGAAATCATATAAGAAACAGCTTCCTCATAAGGCTTCATTCGTGATATAATCTCGTTCATTTGTTTTAGAGAGACATCAATACCCACCATACCTTCAAATTCTCCATTATCGCCTCTAATAGGGGCAAGCAAGCTTGTCATCAAAATATCTTTTACTTGCTTTGTAGTCTGATCGTAATACGGATTTACAATTACATCCTTATTTATTTTCCGAACCTTGTAATAAGTTGTTGTAAGCTCCTGATTTGTTGTGTCTTCAACAGCTTTCTGATTTATAATTCGATCACCTTCACGAAAATACCCATTATAGAACCGGCCATTCTTTTTTTTATAATTTTTATCCAACACCTTTAATTCCCAATAAACTCCAACCGATAAATATTTCGGATTTTTTTCAAGATTTTTAAATAAAATCTGGTCATAGACTTCATCCCGAACTTCAGGTCTTAAATTCGGATAGTTATTGAATGCATTACTGATGGTTTTTGCTGATTCCATCATAATACTCAATTCTTCTGATATTTTGGTCTGATATTCTCTTGTTGAACCTTTTACAATTTCAATTGCTGTGGAATATGCAATCTTATTAAGACGGAAACTGATGTATGCAATTGTTATGCAAAAAACAAGAGTTGCCGCACTTAAAATATATACATTAAGCCTTAACTTCAAATTGAACCGGGTTCTTTTCATAAACTAGAGCATTAAGTTGAAATCTTTGTCTATATTACTGTAAGCTTAGTTCTACTTTGACACATTCAAAAAATTTGGCTGCTTTACCCTAAACCCTAAAGAGAACAGCCAAATTTTTCTTCTGTTACCCTTTAGAGCCTGTTCCAGCGAAACCGGAAACTGGGGTAAAACAGGAGAAAAATCGAGGTTTTTCATTAATCTGTCAAAGTAGAATTAGTAAAAGTATTATTTATAATTTAAAAGTAATTGGCATATTGGCATAATTCTGTAAAGTTTAGGTGCTAAAAACGGGAATTGTAATCTCTATGTTTAATTTTGCTAACACATGATCCCTTTGAGCAATTTATATATATGATTGAAGAACTGCTTTTTGCCGATGTAATATTGCCTTTACCACTCGATTACAGGTTTACTTACCGGGTGCCCTCGGCATTTCAGTCCCGGGTTAAAATCGGAGTACGTGTAATTGTACAATTCGGAAAACGAAAGTTCTTTTCAGCATTGGTATATCATCTTCATCAAAACCAACCAGCTGGAGAGTTTGAAATAAAAGATATTGATGCCATTTTAGATGAAGAACCAATAGTTGGTGTACGACAATTGCAATTATGGGAATGGTTGTCAACCTACTACTGCTGCACGCTGGGCGAAGTTTATAAAGCAGCATTACCCTCGGGCCTAAAACTGGAAAGCCAGACTAAAGTATGTATTAACCCCGATGCAATCGTTTCGAATGAAATTACTGATAAAGAAAATGCTGTTTTATTGTTGCTCGAAAGTCGGAAATCGGCTACTATTCAGGATTTGAACCGGTTTTTGGGGCAACAATCGTCGCTGGCTGTTTTAAAGCTTCTGCTCGAAAAAAATGCTGTGATTGTTGAAGAACAGCTTCGCGAAAGTTATAAACCGAAGGTCGTTTCAACTGTCAGCTTAAATCGTGAATTTCAAACTGAAGAAAAACTTAACGAGATACTCGACCAGCTTTCGCGCAAAGCAAAAAAACAAGAGCAATTGCTGAAAGTTTTCCTTTCCGAAACACTGTTTAGCGATCAGAATAAAACTGAGATCGGAAAAAAGGAACTACTTGTAGTGGCTAATTCTTCGGAAGCCACGTTAAAAGGGCTTGAAGACAAACAGATACTAAAAGTTTTTCAAAAAGAGACAGATCGTATAAACCGAGATCATCAGGCTGACTTGTTTATAAAAGAATTGTCAGAAGCACAGCAAAAAGCCTTTGATACTATTGTTGATCAGTTTAAAACGCACCAAACAGTTTTATTACATGGAGTAACATCGAGCGGAAAAACTGAAATTTATATTAAGCTAATAGAAGAACAGCTAAACCAAGGTAAACAGGTACTTTACCTGGTACCTGAAATTGGATTAACTACTCAAATTATTAATCGATTAAAAACTGCTTTTGGCGATTTGGCAGGGATATATCATTCAAAATTTAACGATGCCGAACGTGTTGAAATTTGGTTCAATGTGCTTGGAAATATTTATGGACATAATATAAATCCGTACAAGGTAATTCTTGGCGCCAGATCGTCAATATTCCTGCCATTCAATAATTTAGGGCTAATAATAGTTGATGAAGAACACGAAAACTCGTACAAACAATTCGATCCGGCACCACGTTATAATGCCCGGGATATGGCTATCCTGATGGGAAATTTGCACAATGCAAAAGTACTATTAGGATCGGCAACACCTTCGTATGAAACTTATTTTAATGCCCGAAGTAACAAATATGGACTTGTAAGTCTCACTGAAAGATTTCGGGGAATCGAATTGCCCAAGCTAATACCAGCCAACACACAGGAAGCCACCAGACGAAAACAAATGCATTCGGTTTTTACACCCGAATTATTCTCCGAAATTTCAACCGCATTGACCAACAAGGAGCAGGTTATCCTGTTTCAGAACCGGCGCGGATTTGCTCCTTACGTGCAATGTGGCAATTGCGGATCGATACCTAAGTGTAAGTATTGCGATGTAAGTTTAACCTACCACAAAAACCGGTCAAGCCTAATATGCCACTATTGCGGGCATACTGTTTCCATGATTTCACGGTGTAGCGAATGTGGGTCGGATGATATTAGAACGCGTGGCTTTGGAACTGAAAAAATCGAAGATGAAATTAAACAACTATTTCCCGAAGCACGCGTGGCCCGTATGGATCTTGATACAACTCGCGCCAAAAAAGCTTATGAGCAACTTATATGGCAATTCGAGACCGGAAAAATTGACATTCTGGTTGGCACTCAAATGGTCACAAAAGGTTTAGATTTTGATCATGTCCGAGTAGTCGGAGTACTAAATGCCGATAATTTGCTTAATTATCCTGATTTCAGATCTTATGAACGCAGTTTCCAGTTAATCGCCCAAGTTAGCGGGCGTGCTGGCCGAAAAAACAAACAGGGTAGGGTGATCGTTCAAACAAGCCAACCTAATCACCCGGTTATATTAGATGTTGCAGAAAACAATTTCAATCAGCTCTTTAACCGCCAGATGAACGAACGTAAAATGTTTAGATATCCTCCATATTTCAGGCTGATTAAAATAATTGTCAAGCACCAGAACAGGGAACGTTTAGACTTAGTTGCCGCGCATTTGGCAACAGCATTTCGTGGTTTATTCAACCAAAATGTTTTGGGACCTGAATATCCTGTGGTTGGAAAAATCCAAACCTGGTTTCAGAAAGAAATCCTGATTAAAATTTCACGTGATGGCAAAATACAGGAAGCAAAAACAAAAATTATGGAGCTTATTTCGAAAACTAAAGCTCAACCGAATAATTCAAGCTTAATTGTCTATGTTGATGTTGATCCGATGTAATTCCCGGTACATCTACATCTACCTTAAGGGGATATTTTCAGGTCGTTTATGTTTCCAGCGACGATGTGACCACAACCAATATTCGGGCTCAGCTTTAATAATCTCTTCAATTTTTCTGACGTAAGCCTGCATTATTTCGTCAGGTTCAACTTCCGCGGGATTTTCAACTAGTTTATAATGAAAAACTTCGTAGCGACTTCGACCAATTTTACGGGAATGAAACAGGATTACCGGTTGATTTGTTTTTATGGCAATCTTCATTGGGCCAGTAAAAAATGATGTTTCCTGGTTTAGAAATGTAGTCCAAAACTGGGAGTTAGATGGCCCGGTTTGGTCGGCAGCAAGCATGATACCAGCAGGGCGTTCGTTTTGGTTCAGCCTTAATGCCAATCTTGCAGATAATTGAGATGGCACTGTTATTGCGCCAAACCGTTCTCTCGATAATGTGAGAAATTCTTCAAATTCCGGATTTGAACGCATCTGGTTCACAACACAATAAAACTGGAGATTTAATAATCGCTGCATTGAACCAATCCATTCCCAATTACCATAGTGCATCCCAAGCAAAATTAAGCCTTTGCCTTGTTTGTAATATTCATCATATATTTCAAGGCCGTGAATAATCATTCGTTCGTCAAATTGCTCCGCCGACATTGTGCGCGACTTTAAAGTTTCAAGACTAATATCGCTCAAATGGTGATAAAACTTTTTAGCAATTTTTCTTATTTCATTACTGCTTTTTTCAGGAAAAGAGTTTGTCAGATTTTCGAACACTACCTTGCGCCGATAACAAATTACATGAAAAAGAAAAAAAAAGAAAATATCGCCAAGGATAAAAAGTGCCCAAAACGGAAGATGAGAGGTAAGTTTACACACCCAAACAGAGAAGCGGTTTAACAACGAATTCATGCGAATTGATATTTAAACAACAAAAGTAGTAAATAACAATGTGCAGAAAATCAAAAAAACGGACGTGCGATCATAATTCCACTATTTTTTGATGTTGGTCTCAAAAAGTCGGTTATCGGTTTTTCAGAAATTAAAACCATTTTTCCACTTAACGGAGCATGGAGCAAATAAAATTCATTGTCTTTTTTAACGATAATACCAACATGGTTTATATCAACACCATTGATAGTACTTGTCAATGCGATAATGTCACCATGCTTCAAATTCTTGTATAGATTGACAAAATCAGTTTTGGGGAAATACCAAAATTCGTATTTGCTGAGTCCTTTCTCTTGTATGGCAATTGGCTGAATTAATTCAGGATGTTCTCTTAATACCGGATAATCAGATGGATGAGTACTCATGTAATTTATGAGTTTATCAATCCTTTTGCCATTTTTATTAATAGTTCCGTCAACAATATGTTTTTCCTGATTATTGGTAATCCACTCACTAAAATAATGAAGCCTGGAAGGATAACCATGACGTATTCCATCACGATAGCGTATTCGCTGAAGCATAGCTACAAAAGAGTTAAAATCAGTTTTACCAGCCTTAATAGTTTTCGAAAGTGCCAATACATTCTCTACAAAAGTTGTACAATCAAGCTCACGCAGGTTAATAACTAATTTCTCGGCGACACCGTTTTCAAGAGTAGATGAAACATAAGGAGTCCCCAGAAATGATTTACCAACCTCGACCAAAAGATCATTTATCGGTAAAGTCGAATCCTTAGCTAGCTCACGAAGCTTGTTTTCAACTAACATTTTATCATTGGAACTATATATCAACGAGTCATCTGGCAGGTTTTGAGCATTCAGAAAACTAACTTCAAAAAACAGAGAAACGATAAATATTAGTACTTTCCGCTTCATACTTCTTTTAATTGAGTTTCAAAAATAGTAAAGATTGGGGAGTTGAATTTATTGATCCAACTATTATCATTCAAATAAGCTCGGAAAATTGTTATAAAACATGTTTCTGTTATTTATTTCTTAAATATATTGCATCGTTTGTTAAGCAAAAGTATTCTAATTCAGTAAGTAAGAAATCAACACTTTTAATTAATGTTTTATGTTAAAAACAACGTATCTTACTGAATATTTGTATTAACAACAACAAAAACACTTTATAATTTATATTTTTGCAAACTATTTCAGGGGTATAAATGTTAAATCATTACTATGTATAAATTAAGAAATCTTATCCTCATGGGGATGTTGCTGATATCGTATACGATATCAGCTCAGGAGAAGAAAGAAGAGGAAAAAGAAGTTGGTTATCAATTTACAGCCATTAAAGAAATTCCTTGTACTCCGGTTAAAGATCAATATCGCTCTGGCACCTGCTGGTCGTTTTCAGGTTTGGGTTTCCTCGAATCAGAAATGTTGCGGCAGGGAAAGCCAACAGTTGATTTGTCTGAAATGTTTGTCGTTTACCATTCGTATTCTGACAAAGCTACAAAATATGTTAGGCTTCACGGCAGCTTGAATTTTGGAGCAGGCGGAGCTTTCCATGATGTAACAAATTGTATTCGGAAATATGGAATTGTTCCTGAAGAAGTTTACAAAGGTCTGAATTATGGTGAAGAAAAACATGTACATGGAGAGCTCGATCGTACTTTACTTGATAATGTAAAGGCCATCGTCGAAAATCCCAACAGGAAGCTTACAACTGTTTGGCATGATGCGTTTAATTCAACTCTCGACTCGTATTTGGGCAAATTACCTGAAAAATTTTCTTATCAGGGCAAAGAATATTCTCCTCAAAGTTTTGCAACCGATTATGTTGGTTTGAATATGGATGATTATGTAGAAATTACCTCATATACCCATCATCCTTTTTATTCAAAATTTATTATCGAAATTCCCGATAACTGGTCGTGGGATGAAGTTTATAATGTTCCTTTAAACGAGTTGGATGAAATTATCGATAATGCAATTAACTCTGGCTACCCGGTTGCTTGGGCTGCTGACGTTAGTGAAAAGGGATTTGCCACCTCAAAAAAAGGAGTTGCCGTAATTCCGGTAGTTGACAAAGCCAATATGACTGATGCCGAAATTACAAAATGGGAAAAATTATCTGAGAAAGAAAAAGACGAAGAACTATATAAACTGAGTAAACCAGGTCCGGAAAAGAATATATCTCAGGAATTACGCCAGGCTGATTTCGACAATTATCAAACGACAGATGATCATGGAATGGTAATCGTTGGAACTGCTAAAGATCAAACTGGTAAGCTTTACTACAAAGTAAAAAACTCGTGGGGTAACTATAACGACTATAATGGATTTTTCTATGCATCAAAACCCTACGTTGAATATAAAACAATGTCGATAATGGTGCATAAAGATGCAATACCCAAAAACATCCGAAAAAAATTAAATCTGTAAAAACTAAAAAACCTTGTCGAATGACGAGGTTTTTTAGTTTTTACAACTAGGTTGCAAATGCTCCTTTTGTATATTTACCGCATGAAACGAGTAGTATTGTTATTATTGTGCATTTTACCTTTATTAACATTTGCAGAGCAAGACTGGATGTGGTGGAACATTAAACACGGTTGGCAATTAGGAATGCCCGGTTGGCGGATGATGATTCGTATGACTCCCGGTTATCTTGGTCCAAATGCTTTACCTGTCCCCGAAATAAAAAAGGGTATCGTAATTCCCGGTAGTAACCTGGAATTTAGCTTTGATACACATTTCAAAAAAGGCGACCCAACTCAGGATATTTTCGGTAAATATTACCGCTCATTTGCCGATAATAAAATTGCTATTGAAATATATGGCGTTTTGCTTGAACATTATGCCATGTCCGACTCGGTTCGCGATGAGCGAATTGCGCGCGACAAAGACGGAAAAGGTATAGCTTTTGGTGATTTATATTTTTCAACAATGATTCAGTTGGTGAAAGATCGTAAATTTCCGGATACCATGCTCCGGATGACTGGGCGAACAGCTTCGGGAAACCACCTTGATGCTGCCCGATATTCTGATATGCCCGGTTACTTTTTCGACCTCAGTTTCTCGCGTATCCATACATGTAAAAACGAGCAAATAACTTACCGTCCGTATGCTACACTCGGATTTTACTCATGGCAAACAAACGATGAACTCAATTTACAAAACGATGCCTTGTTGTATGGAACTGGAGTAGAGTATAAGTGGAATGCATGGAGCTTATCGAATACCCTCAGCGGATATTTTGGCTACAAAAATGATCGTGACCGGCCTGTTGTTTACACACTCGACTTGGTTCGCAAACTTAAAAGGAATTCATTTCGGGTTCAATATCTATGCGGTATTTCACACTGGACTTATCAAACATTTAAATTTTCGTACATCATCGATCTTAAAAAATAAATGCGAAATTATTTTGATTGTTCGTCCTGTTTATCTTTAAACCCCAGGGTATTTTTAACCCCACTAAATACCGATTTCCACCAATAATTCAAGACCGATCTTTTTTCGTCACGCTTAAAAGTAATCTCATCTGGTAAAAGCTCTTTTCCTCTCGGATTCTTACTTCTCAGCAACAAGCTATTGGCCAGGAAACTGGCAAAATGTGATTCCTTTGCTGTACCATCTTTCATCTCAAGTACGCCAATTTTAAGGTTATCATATCCAAAATACAATTGGCCATTGGCCATTTTTTGATTGGCAGAAAATTCGAACTGGAATCGGTCGACCTTTCCCGAACGAAGTGTAATTAATGCCAATGGCTCTAATACCGGATTAAGAATCCGCATATTAAAAGTTCCGGCACTCCCGTTTACTTTGAACGAATTGAGTGGATCATTCATCAGGTAATCCATAAAAACATGAAGTTTTGCCGAATCCTGAACAGTAGCAGAACCGGTCAATTTAAAATCAGGAAATTGGTTGCTGTTACTTTTTAGATTGGAAAAAGGAAACAGACAAACATGAACGTCAGAAAATCGTATTTTCCCTTCCCTGTCACCTGTTGGCGCTTTTTCGGTATAGGTAATTTTCGATTTTATTACAAACAGTGAATCAATAGATATAGGGGTATGAATAGATTTTATCAAATCCTGAAGCATTTTAGGACGTTGTGACTCATTAAATGGTTGTCGTTTATCTCTGAAAACATCAAGTTCAAGTCCGTAAATTCCGGCATATTTACCGATTAACTCTTCTTTCTCGAACCATCGTTTCAGATTGGGCTGGAAAATATAAACAGAGTCTATTTTTCCTTTCAAATAATCCGACTGAAATCCGACTTTGTGTTGATGTTCATCTTTTGAGTAATTGGGAATAATCTTAACCCCACTTACTGTAAAAGCATTTTTTGCCGAAGAATAACTGGCTCTGTCTATTTCATAATGATATAGTTTACCTTGCTTTTTTATATCCGGAATTGTCAGTATAAAATTCGAAGAATGCAAAAAGCCTTGTGACGGTTTTGAGTCAATCCTAAATTTTTCGAGATTTAGATTAATATTTTCCTGAAATTTCTTCTGACCCGACTGAAAAACAGAAATGTTAGCATTGTTGATTTTTAGGATACCGCTATAAAAAACATCTGCAAAACTTTCGAAATAAGGATAAAAACTAACATTAAAAGGATCAACTTTAATCGAATCTTTTGTATTTACAAATCGCTGAAAAACAGGATTATCAACCACTATGGATTCAAAATTAAAGGTATTGTTTTTATAGGCGTTCTCCAGATTAAAACCATTCATCGATAAAGCTGGAATCTGCAACTCATATTGGTTTAACTTGTTATTTCTTAATTTTGGTTTAACTGTTAAATTTTTAGCCTGAATTTGCTTTTCGAGTGTCGAAAAATTGAGTTCATCAATACTAAACTGCTGATTTTTATCTTTTGGTGTAAATTTAAACTGAATCAACGATGCGGTATAATCACCTTTCTTGAATTCAGGATTCGAAGTTGCCGAAGTTTTTTGGACCAATATGTTTTTAGCACCCATTTTTATATCTGATTGAACTATTAATATTGGTTTGGCCTCTATTTCAGAAAATACCTTTAGTGCACCATCTTTTAAAGTGAAATTTCGTAGAGCAATTGATTCAATTTCTTTAGGCAACGGAAAAGCAACTTCTTTTAAATCAGTTTTTTGTTGTTGTCTTTGTTTTTGGTATAGCTTTATATCAGGTGAGTTAATTACCAGATTTTCAGCATCAATTTTATGATCAAATATAAAATCTTCAATATTAATACCTTTAATCCTTATTTCAGGAACTGAAAGCTGGATATTCCATCTAACCGCCGAAAACTCCTTACTAGCGGTTTCAGGATATAAACGTGCATTAGAGACAAAAATCTCCTTTCGGCGGGTCGAAAAGCCAATTTCTCCTGCCTTTAAAACATGTACATTGTCTGATAAATGTATCAAGTGGTCGCGTACCGAAAAGTCCACAAAATCAGATAAAAGCAACCTTTTCTGGTTAAAACTATTCTCATTGATTTGCAAATTACCAAGCATCAGACTAAACTTATTATTGAGCGAAATAGTTTTATCCTTTTTACTGTGATTGATCAAGCGAATAGTACCTTCTGGAATTTGAACTGAATGAATCTGAATATCTATCAAATAATCAGAAAGCAAATGAAAGAAATCATCAAAATCCTGTTTGGGTTTTAACTGCCTTAGCTGAGCGTAATTTTCGTAATATATTTGTGGAGCGGAAATATTCAGGCTGTCAACCGAAAACTTCTTATTGAAAAAAGCGTTGTGAAAATCGGCATTTGATAAAGATAATTCAGGAATCGTAAATTCGTAAACTTCAGATCGGTTATAGCGCATAAGCATCTCTTCAATATTTTCGCCTGAAACAGGAAACAGGTGAAGATTTTGAAGTTTAGCCTGTTTTTTACGTGTCGAAATCTGCAAATTATCAATAGTCAGTTTATGCAATTGATCGGTTAGGTGCATTTGGTAATTATTGAAATTAAGCTCAATCTGGTTGGCATAAAACAACCTGTCAGTTCTCCTGACACTGTTTTCATCAAGCGCAAAACCTGTTAAATACAAACTAAGCGCTGATTCTATATTTCCGGTTTGCAATACTCCGGTTTTATTAACAATGCTTACATTGCCTTTAGAAACAGCAACCTGACCGGCATAAACTCCTTTAACATAACTGGATATAAGCTTATAAACAAAGCTTGAGTCGGCCTGAATTTTACCTGATATGTTTTGAACATTTTGTGTCAAACTGACAATGGGATTAAACAAATTAATTCGTTTAAATTCAAACCTTTTCTGAAAATAAGCTTTCTTAAAATCAAAATTATCAAGCCGAACGCTATCGCAGGTAGCTTCTATCGTATTAGCCTGGTCTTTTATTTCACTGTTTTGTGGAAAAATCTTGATGTTCCTGACTAGTACCGATTTTGCAGTAGTTGATAAATTCAATGTTCCAACTTTTACATGATGCAAATTATCGCCAAGGGTTATTTCATAATCAGATGCCGAAAAAGCAATTTTTCGGGAATAAAATACCCTGCTTGTATCGCTCTGAGCAAGCGAATCGAGTTTAAAATCATTCAATTTCAGCCTGATATTATTCATTACCTGTTGGTGTACCGTATCCACCTGATCTTTATATAAACGTACCTGGGCATTTTCAAGTATAAAATCCTGAATTGTTATCCCTTGAATATCTTTCTTAATCAAATCGTTCAAATCAAAATCGTCACTCAAAACGCTGGTTGTATTATGACCTTTCGACCCTGGCAGGTATTTTATTTTGGCATTAGTGAATACCAGTGAATCAATAGGAATTATATTGTTGCGGTAAAACTCCTTGATATGATGTGTTGTTAAACGGGCATTGGGAACAGAAATAAAATACCGGCTTTTTTCAGGGAACTTGCTGCCAGATGGCTTTATTTCGACATTTTTGGCTTCAAACACCGACCGGTTGAATGAATAGGTTATACTTTCGGCACTTATACTATGAATGCTGTCAGCCATACGATTCTGATATTTTTGAACTCGCAGATAGATGTCGCTGGCATCAAATATTCTTTCAGTATTGGGTAATAAAACCGAATCGGTATAGAAATTCAATATACCAATAGTAATATTTTCGGCATTCGAAATCTTTTTTGTATCGCCCATCAAATTGTAAAAATCATAACTGGCATTTCGAAGTTCGATTTTCCCGATTGAAATAGAAGCGAAGTTTTTGGTTACCAATGGCTTTAACTCTTGAATCAGGGCATTTAAATCATCTTTCTTATTATCGATTTCTGATTGCTTTCCGTGAATCTTTAGTTCCGGCTTTTCAATGATCAAATTGCCAATTACCAGCTTTTTATACAGAATTAACTTCATCAGGTTAATCCCTTCAATTCTTATCTGCGGCGACGAAAACGAATAGAACTGCTTTCCAACAACCTTATTTTGTACTGTTTTTACAATAGAATCGGATGGATGATAGGAAACCTCGTTAATCTGAATACCCCATTTTTTATAACTAAATTCAAGATTTTCGTAAGTTATTTCATATTTACCCTTCGATTTTTTCTCAACCAGTGTCGAAAGATTTTTATTAAGGTAATTCTGCGCCACAAAATAGAAGATGAAAAATACAAGCAATCCGGTCAATATCAGACTTGAAAGTATTATAATCGTAGCTTTCCATATTTTATTGCCAGGCAATTTCATGATCCCGAATTAACTCAGTTAATGTATTTCCAAAATTTATTTCGTTAAGATAGATCATAAATTTTAGAAATAGTTGACAAAGCCAGGAAATAAATAGTTGACAATAAAAAAGGCTGTAAAATATCCTGCAACAGGAGCTTTTACAGCCTTCGGTAAGTAAAGAAATAAACCTTCTTATACGCTCAGTTTTGCAAAGGTTTTTTCAATTATATCCAGCGCTTCATTTATTTGCTCTTCGCTAATGATGAGTGGAGGAGTAAAGCGAATAATATGTTCGTGCGTTGGTTTAGCCAGCAAACCATTGTTTTTCAGCGCTACACAAACATCCCAGGCCGAAATTCCATTCACTGATTTGATGGCCACAGCATTCAGCAAACCTTTTCCACGAACAATATCAATTAATTCAGAGTCGATCGATTTCATGCGTTTGCGGAAAATTTTACCCATTCTTTCAGCATTTTCGGCTAACTCTTCTTCCTGAATAACATCCAGCGCAGCAATTGCAACTTTGGCAGCAATCGGATTACCGCCATACGTTGAGCCATGTTCGCCAGGTTTAATTGTCAGCATGATTTCATCATCAGCAAGTACACACGAAACTGGTAACATTCCACCTGAAATGGCTTTCCCAAGAATCAGGATATCAGGACGAACGTTTTCGTGATCACAGGCCAGCATTTTACCAGTACGTGCCAATCCTGTTTGCACCTCGTCGGCAGCAAACAAAACGTTATGCTTTTTACAAAGCTCGAATGCTTTTCTTAGGAACCCATCTTCCGGCACAAATACCCCGGCTTCGGCCTGAATCGGTTCAACAAGAAAACCAGCCACATTGGGGTCTTCAAGCGCTCTTTCCAGAGCTTTCACATCGTTGTAAGGGATGTTGATAAATCCCGGGGTGTACGGTCCGTAGTCATTGTACGCATCCGGATCAGACGACATGGATATGATGGTTATGGTGCGTCCGTGAAAATTACCGTTACAAACAATGATTTTAGCTTCGCCCTTTGGCACGCCTTTCACTTTGTAGGCCCATTTACGGATTAATTTGAGGGCTGTTTCGTCAGCTTCGGCGCCCGAGTTCATCGGCAACATTTTATCGTAACCAAACAATTTAGTCATGTATTCTTCCCATTCGCCCAGTACATTGTTGTAAAAAGCCCGCGAAGTTAATGCTAGCATTTGCGCCTGATCAGTCAGGGCCTTTACAATTTTTGGGTGGCAATGCCCCTGATTTACTGCTGAATAAGCCGAAAGAAAATCGAAGTACTTTTTGCCTTCAACATCCCACACAAAAATTCCTTCGCCACGCTCCAATACCACGGGTATCGGATGATAATTGTGCGCTCCAAAGCGGGATTCACGGTCCATGTAATCTTTTGCACTCAAATTGCTCATAAGCTCAGTATTTTTAGTTAATGACTTGCAGATTTAGCAATAATTTCAGCTAAATTAAATGATTTTTGTTCACAAAAAGCGATAGTCAGTGGTCAATAGTCAATAGAAATTAAGAATTGGTCAATAGTCATCAGAATTAGGAATTGGTGGAATCTATCATCATTTTTTTTTATTAACCATTTCCTGATAACTTTTCCCAATGACCATATTTTAATATTTCCAGAAACGGATAATGGCCGTTTCGCAAAGTAAAAAGGCCAGTGCCAAAGCAACGAAATACTTCCAAAGTTGCTTCCCGTTGCTCAAATCCTGAACAACTTCACTAATGTTTTCCGAAGGATTTTCGATAATCTGAAACTGCTTAAATATTTTGGGTTGTAATATCTTGCGTAAATCCTTCTCGTTCAGAAAATCTGGAACCGACTCTTTTCTCGAATAATTGTACGAAATAGACTGGACAACATCAGTCCCTTCTTTTACCAGAAAATGCCCGGCATCTTTGGGCAGACCGTCCAAAATAATTTGCTTTTTATCTGTACCCAAATTTCTTACAGTAGTTCTAAATTGTTCTTTTGTTTTTAGGTTCACCAAAGTTATTTCGCCTGAGCTTTGGTTTGAAATTAATGTAACCGGTTCTTCACTTTCAGTTGAATAGGCATATACCTGGTGTTCGCCGCTATACAAAACCATATTGTAAACAGTTGGCACGAAAATTACATGACGCACAAAATTGAAATTCGACTGGTTCAACGGAAAAGCAAATGTATAAATTGTACCTTTTCCGAATGAATGTGAACTTAATGCAGTCCGGCCATTCCTGAATTTCAGGATAGAAGTTGATGAACTTAACATTTGCTGCGAAAAGTTTACCGAGCCTTTTATTTTGGGTAACTCGGCTTCCTGTTCCTGCTTTTTGAAAACATCGTGATACAACTCGTTTGCATAATTTATTTCCGAAATATTTACCGAAGCTGTATCGAAGCCTGAAATCTGGCTTCCGTTTATTGCACCCAGCAAATTGTTGTATTCGGCGTAGTTGCCTGTTTTCTGCGGAAAAATGACCAACGTACCACCATCCTCAACATATTGTGCCAGTTCGCTTTTTATTCCTGAACTGATATTTTGATTGTTGATCAGGAAAATGCACTGGTAATTTTTCAGTTGCGAAACCTGAATATTGTTTTCAGCAACTTCATTGTAGCCAATCAGTTCGTCGTCGGTAAACAAAGCTTTCAGGTATTCGGAGCCATTGTCTTTCGGGTTATTGATGCCCAAAGCCTGAAGTTTTCCGCGAACCTGGTAGCTTAAAAAGTAAGAATTGTCAAAAATAATGGGATAATCGTCCAGATCGACTTTGCACAACTGGACACCTTGCGAATTATTGGTGTAATTCAGTTCCTGAACCATAACCTGGCCTGGCTCGATACTGACGTTTGAAACGGCTTTCAGCGAATCGTTGATCGAGAGCCGAACAGGAACATTCTGGTAGCCTTGCTGCGAAAGGTTTTTAATGCGGGCATACAGCTTCTCGGCCTGACCAATTTTTCGGCCAGGAACTTCGAACCAACACGAATCAATCAGTAAGTTATTTGTTTTTTCGGCCTTGAATGGCATTAAATACGTCCAAACAGCCGAATCGGGTTTTATGGCTTCCACATTGGCGGTACTCTTCTGAAAATCGGACAAAACAAACAACGTTTTCTCGGCCTTTTTTACTGAATTTTCGATTGTATTCACCGACTGCGCATAAATATCGGCCAGCATGGGCGAAAGCGGGCTGTCGTTAATTTCGGCAACCTGCCTGATGAATTGCTCTTTATTCAAGGGATACTGGCTGCCCGGGATAAAGTCGTTGGTTTTAATCAGGAATTGCGTGCCGACAGGGTAGGAGTTCGCTATTTCGATGGCTTTTTGCTTAGCTTGTTCCAGCAACGGACCTTTCTCGCCAACGGCTTTCATGCTGAACGAATTGTCGATGTAGATTTCAACAACCTGGCGGGCAAGTTTGGCAGTGCGGTTTCCGGTAGGAATATAGGGTCGGCTGAACGCCAAAACCAACGCAACAATAGCCAGGATTCGGGATAAAAGTATCAGCAGTTGTTTGAGTTGCGACTTCTTCTTCGATTCCTGCTTAATTCGTTTCAACAGCTGAACATTACTGAAATAAACGGTTTTATAGCGTTTAAAATTGAACAGGTGAATGATGACCGGAATGGCCACAGCCAGTAGGGCGAGCAAAAAAAGCGGGAACAGAAAACTCATTGTAAACTCTTAAATATGCTATTGGTAAACAAATTCGGGCTACCGAAACAATGGCTTTTGCCAATGATTTACAAAAATATAAAAACCAGCATGGCAATTACCGAAAGTTTGATTTTTTAGCCCAAACGAAATCGGGCATTAACAAAAAAAGGCCGGAAAATAAATTCCAGCCTTTTGCTAAGCTTTAGTTTAGCTTATTTCTTTTTAGCCGTAATGGTTTTGGGGCCCTCGGGGCTGTCGGCTTTGCCTACTAATTTGTCTTTTTCGTGGGTTAGCTCAATGTTTATGGTGCTACCTTCAACCTGGGCCGAAAACGAAATCTTATTCCCCTCGATTTTGAGCCCATCGGCTGGCATTTCGCCTGCTTCAAGCTTAATTGTCAGTACGGTTTTGCCGTCTTTTTCAGCAAAAATCAAGCTGCCTTTTTCGTAACCGTAAGGAGCATCCGAAACTTCGTAAACCCATTCGCCCAGTAGCTGTTTGTTTTTAACTTCAGCTTTTACCTGAGAAGCCGAAAACATCAGAACCATCGAAAACATGATGAACATTCCTAATACTTTTTTCATAGTGTGTGTTGTTTGTGATTTGGTTCTAAATATAGATAATTACATGAAGTTAAATGAAGCGATTTTGTTAATTTTTCAGCTTAATTGATAAATATTACTTCTATTCGGTCATAAAATTGTCCTGAGAAACCACATAGTCAAATCTGCCTGAAGTTATTTTTACTATATTGCCGTTACTATCAGTTGTCGAAAAACCAAAAGTGCCCGACAAAATGATCTGTTGCCCGGTTAAATCGCGTTTTACACTCCTGAAATAAACTTGTCCTATTCCCTTGTGGTTAAATGCAGCGGGCGTGTATTCCTGAATAAAATAGGCGGTGGCGTTCACTCCATCCAACGAAATCTTCAGACCGTTAAGAGCTGGTAAATCTTCAGCCTTTGTAATATGATGATTTTTCAGGTGTACTTCAATCGTAGAAGGTTCGCTGTTGATAGAACCGGTAAATCGAAATGAAAGGCTGTCTTTTCGGCTGTAAACACTGATTATCGGTTCGTTAAATGTATAGCTGAATGACGAATATACGATTGATTGCCATACCTTTTTACCAACAAAAGCGCCCGCAACATTATTGCCTTCTTCCGTGTATTTGGGTAATCGCGGGTCAATCGGGTCGGGAACCAAAATGCCACTGCACGAAGCCAATAGTAAGCAGAGGATTAGTAATTTAAAGTTACCGATACAAATAAATTTTTTCATTGCTTAGGTTAAATTTAATTCCAACAGTCAAACACCTGTTTTTCAAATCGTGAATTTCCTTTTTAAAGTTTCCCATTTCATCAATTTGGTAGTAATCCAGTAGCGGCGCCAATCCGTATGTAAATCTCGAATACAAGCTAAACCTGCCCCATATATGATAATCAACACCAACTGCAAGTCCCAGGTCAAAATGGTTGTAGGTTTTCAGTCCTCGCCGGATGTTGGTCGAAAACAAATTGTCGAACTCCAATCCAGAGTTAATCGAAATCCGTTCTGAAAGCGAATAATTAATAAGCACAGGCAGCGATAAATAATTGAATTCGAATGAATAAGTTTTATCGTCCAATGATTGATGGTAGCCTTTTCTAACCAGATTGGGTTCGGCTAAAACTGAAATGCGCTGCCACTTTTCCGAAGGATATAGCTGAACCGAAAAACCTACTTGCGTATTGAGCGAAGGCTTAATGTTTTCAATCTCAGTTTTATGGCCAATTGTCGAGATATTTCCACCCGCCATAAAAGCAACTTGGGCATCGGCATAACGAAATGTTCCCGCCATGAAAATCAGTAAGGTCAGAAAAACTGGTTTTAGGGCAGTCTTTTTTGGCGGATAAAATCTGAACAGGTTTCTCATTATGGTTTTAAAAGTATAATTTGAGTTTGGTATTTAGTAGCAAGACTCCAGAAAGTGTGATTTGGTTGCGTTGTTTGCAGCTTCCGTCACATAAATGTGGCCGCAAAGGATAGCTCTTTATTCAGCAATTGTTCGCTTGCAGCGCCATCCTTTGCTCCCGTTTAAAACGGGACAGGCTGTTTGGCTTTAGCCAACGGATTAAATGGCAACAATAAAATTCGTCCGCGCGAAAACTCCATACAAAGCAAAAACCTAGTTTCGAACGAAACAGAATAAATACTCTAAAATAGAAACAAAAAAGTTCCAAAGAGTGAAATTCTAAACAGTATTTTTCAATCTATGAACTTAATTAATAGTCTTCCAATTGAATTAACACAATCTCTAGCAAACTCAGCGAGCCATTGCTCCGATTCTCCATCAAAATGTGAATCGCTAAAGCTATTTCTCGCACTAGAAATTACATTAGTTATTGTGGGTATCAAATTTAACATTTGGTCAGGAATCTGCATATTTTCATTTGCAACAAAGTTTTTTAGATAATCACGAACGATTTGTGCCAATTGATTTATTTTGTCGATGTTGGATTTTTCGGGTATTTTGCTTTTAACAAATGCTTTAAACAATCCTTCAAGACAAGAATATGAGTAAGTAAGAGTCAAATTATATTCTTTGTTGCGAATTGATAAATCCATTTTATTTAAAGCTAATTCCAATTTTTCTGCATTCCAAGTACTTTCAGGAATTTCAGATTTTGGAACTGGAGATAAATTGTAATTTTCTAGTTTCTTAATCTTCTCGATTATATCAACAGGTGCCAAGAGTAAATTTAAGTCAATAACAATTTCTTTTATGTCAATATCTTCTTTTATCCATTCAGTATAACTACTAAGAAATTCATAAATAAAATTAAAAAATGCAATCTCATTGCTTTTGTACAAGAGATTCAAGATAACAACTAAAGCATCAATTGAGTCAGCTGATTTATGGTCAATTCCTGTAGAAACATAAGTTCTACTTTCTTCTACAAATCTGAGTTTTTCTTGCCATGCTTCCTCAATCCCTTTAGAAATACAGTATCGTTTAAAATCTTTGCTTTTTAAAAAATCCCCTAATTCAAACTCCTTCAAGTCAGAAATTACAGGTTCTAACTTAGGTAAAGGTGCTGTTAATAAGTTATATATATTCATTCTGTTTTCTCTTTCAAAATAGACTGTGCATTTAAGCTAAAACCAAATTTTTCACAAAACTTTTCCGTCGCTTTAAATCCACCAATTTCGTTATCTTTTTATTCTTCTAATTTAACTTTCAACCTTCATATAACCTAGCATTATCCCAAAACTTCCCAACCAACTTTTCAACAAAAACAGAACAGGTTCATCCGGCATTTAAGCTAAAAAAGCTACCTTCGGGCTCCAATTTCTAAAACGAAATTGCAATTCTGTTTCTGGACTCACCCCGTCCGTCGCAAGCTCCGGCCAGCCCCTCTCTCGCGAGAGAGGGGCAAAGCACATCGTAGATGGGCTTGGGGTGAGTAAATTTAAATAAGATAATAAATAGACATAAGTCTCATTACTTAATACATGGATCAAAAAGTTATTCAACTCATAGCCCAACAGCTTGGCATACAATACACACAGGTAAACAACACCATTCAGTTGCTCGACGAGGGTGCAACCGTTCCGTTTATTTCGCGCTACCGCAAAGAGCGCACCGGCAGCCTTGACGAAGTTCAGGTTGAAGCGGTAAAAGACGCCAAGGAAAAAATGGAAGAATTGCTCAAACGCAAGGAAACCATTGTGAATACCATTCAGGAGCAGGGCTCGCTTACTCCCGAATTGCAAAAGCGAATTAACGAGTGTTTTGATCCGACAGAACTCGAAGATATTTACCTGCCATACAAGCCTAAACGCCGCACCCGCGCCATGATTGCCCGCGAAAAAGGCTTGGAGCCACTCGCCAAAATAATCATGAAACAGTTCGAGAAAAACCTCGATGGCCGCGCACAGTCGTTTATCAACGATCAGGTGGACTCGGTTGACGATGCGCTGGCGGGTGCCCGCGACATTATTGCCGAATGGGTGAACGAAAACGAACGTGCCCGTGGCATTGTGCGCCGCGAATTCGACCGGGGAGCCTTTGTTACCAGCAAAGTGATGAAAGGCAAAGAGGAAGAAGGCGCCAAGTACAGCGACTATTTCGACTGGAAAGAACCGCTTCGAAAATGCCCTTCGCACCGGTTAATGGCCATGCGCCGCGGCGAAAAAGAAGGCATTTTGCGTGTTTCGGTAACGCCTGACAGCACCGAGCCAATCGACAGATTGAAGCGCTTTTTCATCAACAGCAACAATGCCTGCACCGATCAAATGGAGCTGGCCATCGAAGATTCGTACAAGCGCCTGCTCGAACCGTCGATTGAAACCGAGTATTCGAACCTTTCGAAAGACAAAGCCGACGACGAAGCCATTCGCGTATTTGCCGACAACCTTCGCCAGTTGTTGCTTGCCGCGCCACTCGGGCAAAAGCGTGTACTGGCCATCGATCCGGGTTACCGCACCGGCTGCAAAGTGGTTTGCCTCGATGCGCAGGGAAACTTGCTGATTAACGATACCATTTACCCGCATCCGCCGCAAAATGAACTGACGCAGGCGGCAAAGAAAATAACCGCGCTGGTGAGTACTTACCAAATTGAAGCCATCGCCATTGGCAACGGTACCGCCAGCCGCGAAACCGAATCGTTCGTCAAAAAGCTGCAATATGATCGCGATTTGAAAGTCTTTGTGGTTTCGGAAGATGGTGCGTCGATTTATTCGGCCTCCAAAATTGCGCGCGATGAGTTTCCACAGTACGATGTAACTGTGCGCGGCGCGGTCTCGATTGGCCGCCGTTTGCTCGATCCGCTGGCCGAGTTGGTAAAAATTGATCCAAAGTCGATAGGCGTGGGGCAGTACCAGCACGATGTTGATCAGAAAAAGCTAAAAAGCAGTCTGGATAAAGTGGTGGAATCGAGCGTGAATATGGTTGGCGTGAATGTGAACACAGCCTCGCAGCATTTGCTTACTTATATTTCAGGATTGGGTCCGCAACTGGCGCAGAACATAGTGGATTTCCGCAAGGAGAATGGCCCGTTCGCCTCGCGCACCGAAATACAAAAAGTGCCGCGTATGGGCGCCAAAGCCTTTGAGCAATCTGCAGGTTTCCTGCGTATTTCCGAAGCCCAAAATCCGCTGGACAATTCTGCTGTTCACCCCGAATCGTATTTTGTAGTCGAGAAAATTGCCAAAGACCTGAAATGCAGCATTCAGGAGTTGATAAAGAGCGAAGAACTCCGCAAACAAATTGAGTGGAACAAATATGTAACCGAAAAAATTGGGCAGCCCACGCTCGAAGACATTAAAAAAGAGCTGGCCAAACCTGGACGCGATCCGCGCAGCCAAATCAAGGAATTCGAATTTGCGCAGGATATTCACAAGGTGGAAGATTTAATTGTAGGCATGATTCTCCCCGGAATTGTGACCAACATTACCAAGTTCGGCGTTTTTGTGGATGTGGGCGTAAAACAGGATGGTTTGGTGCATGTTTCGCAGCTGGCCGATCGCTACATCAGCGATCCGGGCGAAATTGTCAAACTGCACCAGCATGTAAAAGTGAAGGTTATCGAAGTTGATTTGGTCCGAAAACGCATCCAATTAAGCTTGAAGCAGGCGGCACAATAAAAAAAACGTCAGTTGAAACTGACGGCAACGGATAGGTTCTCCTTCAAAATTGTATAAATTATCCTTTTCCGTTGGCTTTACAGACTGTGTGAAAACGACTGTTAAAAAACTCATAAATAGTTTCAAAAACGAGGTTAAACATTTTGCTATTGTGCTGAATATTAGTATATTCATGTATTATTTTACCTAAAGCAGATGCATTACAAGGAAAAAATATCGAGGGAGCAGATGATGGTTATGTCCTATGAGACCATGATTTCGCCGGACAATTCAGTTCGTCTGATAGATTTGGTATGCAAGAAATTTTTCAAAGACCATCCTTTTAACGACCAATGGAAGGGCAATAAAAACACGGGAAGGAAAAGCTACCCAGCCGATTCGATGTTAAAATTGCTTGTTTACGGCTATTTCAACGGGATAGCAAGCAGCCGCAAACTGGAACGGGAAACCTACCGAAATACAGAAATGATCTGGTTGATGGAAGGGCTTGAACCCGATCATTGGACAATTTGTGATTTTCGCCGGGAAAGCGAAACGATCATGAAAGACTTTCTGAAATACTTCCGCAAGTTTTTGCTTGACACCAATTTTGCAACGCCAAACAATGTTGTCTTCGATGGGACTAAAGTAAAAGCCTATGCAAGAAGGGAAATGCTTACCACAGAAAGCATAAAGGGAAAACTTGAGCATATAGACAAATCGCTTTCGGAGTACCTCTCAAAACTTGAAGACAACGATAGCCATGATGATGAAATGGAATCGGCCAGAACAGAGATCAGGGAACTGAAAGAAAAAATACAAAAACTCGAATTGGCCAAATCAAAACTGGAACAAGCCGCACAGGCAATTAAAGACAGCAAAAGAAAATATTACGCACCCAACGACAGGGAAGCCGTAATGGTAAAAGGGCGGGAAGGCAAATTTCCGGGGTACAATGTGCAGGTTGGCGTAGAAACCAAAGGCCATTTTATCCTGACAGACCGTGTAACAACAGATGCCAACGACATACAGCAATTAGAAGAATCTTTGGATTCTGTTACAGAACAGACAGGGATTTCCCCCACAAAAGTATTGGCAGACAAAGGATATAGCAATACAACCCAGATACTTGATATCGAAAAGGACGGAACGGTACAATGCTATATTCCACTGGCTGAAACCAAACGAGATAAATCAGAAAAAGAAGGTATTTGTTTTGTTTACGACAAAAATAGCGACACCTATACATGCAGTCAAGGGAAGGAACTCGTGTTGTTTATTAAAAATATACAGCACAGCGCTGCATTCTACAACGTTTATAAATGCCACGAATGCCAAGGGTGTGAAGTGCATGCCAAATGTACAAAATCCAAGACAGGGAGGACTTTGAAACGCAATGTTGATCAACAGCGCATTGACCAGTACAAAGAAAAAATGGAGGGTGCATTCGCCAGGCAACAGGTCAGGGAACGCAAACAGGTAGTGGAACACCCATTGGGTACGATCAAAATGCTGATGGGGAAGTTTAACCTACTCTTGAAAGGAAAAACAAAGGCTCAGATAGAGCTCGACTATTACACCGCCGCTTATAACCTGAAGCGGCTGATCGGTTGCGCCCCAATGTCAGAGCTGATTATTAAAATGAGGAAATATCAGTTGGCGATGGCATGAAAAGTGAGTTAAAACTCACTTTTTGCCCCCTCCAAAATACAAAAATGCAGAAAATAGCACATTGAAAATAAAAATTTGTAAAATGCTAAAATCCCCAATGGATGAAAACATGAAAAGCGAAAAAATTCAATTTGGAATTAAATTGCAATTTTCACACAGTCTGTTTAGCCAACGGAACAAAAAAAGAGCTTAAAATTCCGAATGAACTTTAAGCTCTTTTAGTTACGAATTTCAAATCATTCATAACTAATCATTCATAATTGATTACGGTTCAACCGGCATTACGATCCACATAATCAGGTATGCCAGTAACGATGCGCCACCGGCAAAGAAAACAATTACAAATAAAATTCTGACAATGGTTGGATCCAGATCAAAATAATCACCCAATCCGGCGCATACGCCAGCTATTTTTTTGTCTTTCGACCGCATAAGTCTTTTGGTTACTGCCATATTACTCGTCCTCCTCGTCTTCAAAAAATTTATCCTGGTTTTCTAACTCTGCTTCAAGAAAATCTTCAGCTTCCTCAAGCAACTGTTCAATAAAATCATTATCAGTAGGTTTTTCGTCAATCCAGTAAATGGTCTGGTTTACCGAAAAATCTTCGATGTCGCTTCCCACGATAAATCGGGGAGTCTCATTATGCACGACATAAAGCATGTCAGGCATTTCCTGAGAGTTATCGGCGAGCAAAAATTTTGGTAGCATAATTTTCTGTTTAGTGAATGTTTTGAAACAAATTTAACCAAAAAACCAAAAAAACCGCACGTTTTAAAGGCTATTTTACATGTTTTAAAAATTAACATTCAGTATTCAAAATTTTCATTTACGAATTAAAAACGGAATCCCTGAATCCGCATTCACAAAAGCTTGTAAGTTATAGGCTTCTTTGTACTTTTGCAACTCTAATATTAAACTATGTTATCGGTTTATCCTGAAAATTTTGAAACAAAAATAGGCTTCGACAAAATTCGCGAATTGATCAAATCCCGCTGCCTGAGCTCACTGGGAAAGGAGTTGGTTGATGAAATCGAGTTTTACACCAACTACGAATACCTTTCGGAAACCCTCTCGCTGGTTCAGGAATTTGTGACCATCATCCGCGAAATGGAGAACTTCCCAACAAGTTATTATTTCGATTTACGCGAGGCCCTTACCAAAATAAAGATTGAAGGGCGCTTCCTCGAAACCGAAGAGTTATTCGATTTAAAACGTTCGCTGGAAACCATTTCAGGAATTGTTCGCTTCCTGAAACAAACCAAAGAAGACCAATTGCCTTGCCTGAAGCGCCTTTTGTCGGGCGTGCAGGTGTATCCGTATGTGATTGAGCGCATTGATGCTATCCTGAACAAATACGGAAAAATCAAGGACAATGCTTCGCCCGAACTGGCACACATCCGAAAGGAACTGCTTAGCAAACAATCAAACGTTTCCAAGCGGCTGCAAGCCATCCTGAAAAAAGCGCAGGATGATGGCCTAATTGAAGACGATGCCTCGGTGGCTATGCGCGACGGACGTGCTGTTATCCCGATTGCTTCGGCGCATAAACGCAAGTTGAATGGTATTGTGCACGACGAGTCGGCAACCGGAAAAACGTCGTACATCGAGCCAGCCGAAGTGGTTGAAATGAACAACCAAATTCGCGAGCTGGAATATGCCGAAATGCGTGAGATTGTGCGCGTTCTCACTGCTTTCTCCAACGATATTCGCCCATATTTGCCCGATTTGATGCAATCGTATGCCTTTCTTGGGAAGATCGACTTCATCCGTGCCAAGGCGATATATTCTATTGATATAGATGCCATTAAGCCTTATCTCGATAAAGAATGCCAGCTCGACTGGGACAATGCGGTTCATCCTTTGCTGATGATGGCTTTACGCCGCGAAAACCGTAAAGTGGTACCGCTAAATGTCAGACTGACACCGCAAAAACATATTCTGCTGATTTCGGGACCAAATGCCGGTGGTAAATCGGTCTGCCTCAAAACGGTTGGTTTACTGCAATATATGCTGCAATGCGGCTTACTCATTCCGGTCAAACAAAACACAGTTGCCGGAGTTTTTGATAAGATCTTCATCGACATTGGCGACGAGCAATCCATCGAAAACGACTTGAGTACCTATAGTTCGCATTTGATGAACATGAAGTTCTTCCTGAAAAACTCGAACGAACGAACTTTGATCCTGATCGACGAATTTGGAACCGGAACCGAACCGATGTTGGGTGGCGCCATTGCCGAATCGATTTTGGCGCAGCTGAATGAAATGAGGGTGTTTGGGGTAATCACGACGCACTATACCAACCTGAAACATTTTGCTTCGTCGACCGATGGCATTGAGAACGCCGCGATGATGTACGATTCGTCGAAAATGGAGCCGTTGTTTGTGCTCGACATTGGCAAGCCGGGTAGCTCGTTTGCCTTTGAAATAGCTCGAAAGATTGGTCTTCCGGAGAATATTCTTCAGGAAGCAACCGACAAAATCGGGAAGGATCACATCAATTTCGACAAGCACTTACGCGATATTGTGCGCGACAAACGTTACTGGGAAACCAAGCGAATGAAGATCCGAAAAGTGGAAAAAACGCTCGACGATCTGGCCGAAAAATACGAAACTGACTTAAGTTCGCTCGAAAAACAGCGCAAGGAAATCATCCAAAAAGCCCGTCAGGAAGCCGATCAGATATTGTCGGAAGCCAACAAACGAATTGAAAACACCATCCGCGAAATTCGCGAAACGCAGGCCGACAAGGAAAAGACCAAACAAATTCGCGCCAAACTGGTTGAATTTAAACAGGAAATTGAGGTGAATACTGCTGCTGAAGACGATTTTATCAATCAGAAAATACAGAAGCTCAAAGAAAAGGAATCTCGCCGGAACGAAAATCGCCCCGAGAAAAAGCCTCAGGAGCAAAAAGAAAAGGCAAAGGAGGAGGAACCGGATGCTTGGAAAGCGGGCGACAAAGTGGTGATGGCTGGAAACCAAAATGTGGGCGAAATTCTGGAACTGAACGAGAAAAATGCGGTTGTGGCTTTCGGTCAAATTCGCACGTCGGTGAGCCGCGATAAATTGCATAAGATCACCAACAACGAAGCAAAGAAGATTCAGAAGACCTATAACCAAACCATGCCCAACATCAACAAAGGCATGAGCGAAAAGCGCCTGTCGTTCAAAACCGAGATCGACGTTCGCGGGCAACGCGCCGAAGAAGCATTGCAGCTTATCCAGAGTTGGATTGACGATGCTATTATGCTGGATTTTAGCGAATTGCGCATTTTGCACGGCAAAGGAAACGGTATTCTGAAAGAAATGATACGCAATTACCTAAAGACAGAGCCTGCTGTGAAATCCTTCCACGACGAGCACGTTCAGTTTGGCGGTGCTGGTATCACGGTGGTGGAGATTGGGTAAGAAGTCTCAGTTTCCAGTCTCAGTTGGCAGGAGATGAGGAGATTTGGGGATTTGGAAATTTGAAAATGAAATTTTCATTGCTTGCAGCCTGTAGCTCGTAGCGTTTCTCAACTCCGAACTTCGAACTTTAGGCACTTCGAACTTTAAAATAGTAAATAACAAAATCGTAAATAAAACAGATGTTCACAGAAAAACTTGACATACAGCTCATTGAATCGTTGGAGCAAAACGGATTCATCGAATCAACAGCATTGCAGCACTTGTGCATTCCGAAGATTAAAAGTGGTCGCGATTTGGCTTGTGTGGCCAACGACGAAACCGGAAAAACCACGACCATCATCATCAGCATACTACAAAAATTAAAAGCATCGCTCGACGATAATCCACGCGCAGTGATTGTAGTTCCGGATATTGATTCAGCCAATAAAATAAAAGAGGAGTTCATTCGTCTAGGCGATTATACCGACCTTCGTATTCATACGGCTTGCGAAGACGGTAAGCTGAACAATCAGAAAGACGAAATTTACATGGGAAGTGATGTGGTAATTGGAACAGCCAAGCGGTTGAATCAAATTTATTCGCTTTATGGACTAAACCTGAGCGTAGTTAAAATTTTTGCCATCGACGATGCCGAACGGGTTATTAAAAGCATCAATTATTCGCAAATCGACCGATTAGCTGAAAGTTTGCCTAAAGCGCAAAAGTTGGTTTTCTGCTCTGATATTAACGATTGGATTGCCCGTTTCGCCGACGAATTCATGAATGTTCAGGAGTTTTTGGAATTTGAAGAAGAATAACCATGAACCACCAAGAACACCAAGGTTTCACCAAGTTGCACAAAGAGTAAACAGATAATTTCTTAGTGTTTCTTCGTGAAAATACGTTGTGTTCTTTGTGGTCAATCGTGTTTTTCTTCTAGCCGGAAAACAATTTAAACAAACAACATGCGTCTTACATCGTTTTTGATTTTTTTCAGCATTGTGTTGCTGATTTACGGCTCAGTAAACTACTACATTTTTGCCCGTGGACTTCAGGCCTTTTCGCTGAACGCTTCTTTTCGCAAATGGTACATCATTCTTTTCTGGACAATTGCAGCCTGTTTTATCACCGGTTCCATTATGGAACGCACGGTTTCGTCGGCATTAAGCGAATGGATCTACCGCATTGGCTCGTTCTGGATGGCTTACATGCTTTATCTTTTCCTCGCTGTTTTCATTATTGACCTGGTGAGAATGGCCAATTATTTCTTTCATTTTCTTCCTGAGTTTTCGCAAATCATGAAGTTCAGGCTGGGTGTTGGCGTTTTTGCCTTGGCTTCAGTAATTGTAATTGCTGGGCATATCAATGCACTATGTATCAATGTAAAAGAGATTCCACTCGAAATTCATAAAAAGATAAATGGCAATCCTGAAATTAAAATCCTGATGGCTTCCGATATTCACCTGGGCGCATTGATTGGAGAGCGACGCGAGAAAAAACTTCTGGATATTGTGAACGAGCAAAAGCCTGATTTGGTGCTGCTTTGCGGCGATTTGGTTGATGGCGAAATAGCACCAGTTTTGCGAAAAAATTTAGGCAAACACATTCAGGAGATCGACACACCGCTTGGTGTTTACGCCATTTTGGGAAATCACGAGTACATTGGAGGCGAACAAAAGACTTTGCCATACCTTAAAAGCATAAATATTAAGGTGTTGATTGACAGTTTAGTCACTTTACCGAATGGCATTCAATTAATTGGAAGGAACGACCGTTCGACACGAGGCATAAACCAGCCTAAACCATTAAGCGAATTGGTTGCCCAAACTAATCCAGAGTACCCGGTAATTGTGATGAACCACCAACCATTTAATTTAACCGAAGCATCTAATTTGAACGTCGATTTGCACCTTTCAGGACATACACATAACGGACAATTGTGGCCGTTCAACTATATCACGAAAGCCATTTTCGAGTTGAGCTGGGGTTATTTGAAGAAAGGGAATACCAACTTCTACGTATCGTCGGGCTTTGGAACATGGGGACCATCGGTTCGCACCGGCAACCGGCCAGAGGTGGTTATTTTCAAATTGAAATTTGAGCGGTAATATTAGTGAGCGGGTGACTTGAAGTCACCCGCTCACTAAAGCTATAACCTTCCGTCCATATCCTCCCGATCATATTCGGGTTGTAGCGGAAATTTTACCGGTTTTCCATCGCGTTGCGAGCGATATATCGCAGTAAACAACTCAACGGTTTTGCGACCTTCTTCGGCTGTTACCAACGGTTCCCGATCGTTAATTACTGCATCAGCAAAATCAACAATCTGTTGCTTGAAATACCACGTCATCGAGTCAACAGAATGAAATTCAGCGGCATCGGCCTCATTCCATTCTTCCATTAATTGCTCTTCGCCGGGAACAGTCCATAAATCGAGCTTTGGAGGCTCTGAAATGGTGGTTTTTCCGGCAATAAACATAGCACCACCTTCAGGCTGCGAGCCAACTGTCGCGCCATTCGAACCATGAATATGAACTTTACCATAAATTCCAGGCTTCTGCGAATTGCTCACCAATATATTGCCCAATCCACCATTTTTGAACCGAATTAAGGCAACTGCTGTATCTTCAACCTCAATATAAGGGTGATTGATGTTTCCCCAATAACCAAAAACTTCGTCGATTTCGCCACCCATCAGCCATTGAAGCAAATCAAGCTGATGTGGCGACTGATTAACCAAGACTCCGCCACCTTCCAGCTCCCACGAACCACGCCATGCATCGCTGTTGTAGTACGACTGGTCGCGCCAGCCCAGCATTTGTATGGTGCCAAGCGCAGGTACTCCTATTTTGCCTTCGTCAATGGCTTTTTTCATGCGTACAATGGGCTGGTACCAGCGCCGCTGACTAACCACTCCTGCTTTTTTATCGGTTCTTCGCGCAGCTTCAATAATCAAATCACAATCCTGAAGTGTTGACGCTAATGGCTTTTCGATCAGAATATTGGCACCAGCTTCCATTGCTTCAACTGCAGGATTAGCGTGATAGGGATGAGCCGTACAAATAATGGCAACCTGGATGTTTTCAGCTTTCACCATTTCGGTTATCGACGAATAGGCTTTTACTGAATATTGGTCAACAAATTTTTGAGCCGATTCAGGAGTACGGCTCCAAACGGCTCTAAACTGCAATTCAGGAATTTGCAAAACAGCTTTGGCGTGCAAATGAGCAATCTTGGCACACCCAATTATGGCTACATTTAGTGGCATTATATTGATGATTATATTGTTACGAGACATAAGCTATTAGTTTAAAATAGTCATTGATGGTCATCCAATTGTCAATTATTGCAACGGAAGCAAATGGCCAGATACACCTTCTGCCAACTGAAACTGAACACTGATCACTTTTTATGGCTTTAAAATTACTTTCATCAAATGAGGGTCTTTGCGGTAGAGACGCTGAAACCAATCGTTTCCTTCATCGAGCGGCGCAACTTTGCTGATTAACGGATCGACATTGATTTGCCCGGAAGCAATCAGATCCAAACATTGCGGATATTCGCCAGCCGATGCACACGATCCCTGAACTTTCAACTGGCGTGTCACCACTTTTTGAAGTGGAAATTTCACTTCAGGTGAAAGGTTTCCTACCAAAGTAACCGTTCCACCCTTTCGTGTATAGTCGATGGCCATGTTTACAGTTGATTCAATACCAACAACTTCCATTACAATATCAGCACCGCGTTTTTCTGTTTCTTTTATGACAAGGTCCAGTACTTTCTTTCCTTCAGGTTTAATTACGCAGTCAGCACCAAGTTCCAGGGCCAAATCAAGCTTATTTTCAACCGGATCAACAGCGATCACTTTGCCGCAACCAGCTACTTTTAAGGCTTGAATACAAAGCAAACCAATCATTCCGCAGCCAATAACAACAGCGGTATCGTTGCCATGAACAGAACTTATTCCAACTGCGTGAACCGCGACTGAAACAGCTTCGACCATTGCCGCTTTTTCGAAACTAATATTTTCAGGAATAGCATATAAAATATGCGCCGGAACTGCGATGTACTCAGCAAAAGCGCCGTCCTGCCGGTAATCGTCGCACGAAACTCCCAGCACGCGCCTGTCTTCGCAGAGATTGATTTCACCACGCTGACAATAAAAGCATTTTCCACACGAAATAGTTGAATCGAAGGTAACACGGTCGCCAATATTCCAGCCAAAAACATCAGGAGCCATCCGTTTTATTACTCCTGAAGCTTCGTGCCCCATTATTACCGGAGGTTTTCGCCGACCAGTACTTCCATCCATGCCATGCACGTCGCTGCCACATATTCCGCAGGCTTTTACCTGCACCAGCACCCAGCCCGGTTTTACTTCAGGAATTTCAGTATCTCTGATTGCGAATTCATTGTATTCTTCAAGTATAAGCGACTTCATAGGTTACAGTTCGGGTTTATTTTTGTTTTTTCTGAACGGTATAAAAATAAGCAAAGCATTGATAACAAATCCTGAAATCAAAATAAATGATCCTGTTTCTGCATGATGAAATGTCATAAGTAGTTTTCCGGTTAAAGCCAGAAAACCTCCGGCAAGCATAGCGGCAATTCCAAGCCTTTTATTGTACTGAAGATTAAACAGGGCGGCAATCATTGGAATAATAAAAGCGCCGGAATAAAACGAAAGCGCTAGCAAAAGCGACGATACAATTGATGTGATTTTCAATGAAATAAACATGCTAAAAATACCAACCACAACAATTAAAAGTTTTGTTTGCTGAAACGATTTCCGGTTGTTGATGTCTTTATGAAATAACTCACTCAAAATCATAGAAGCAGTGAGTAACGTGGTTGCCGCAGTTGATAATACAGCCGATATCAATGCTGCAACCAGTAATCCAGTTGCCCATTCGGGTAATAAACTATTGGCCAAATTCACCAGGCTTGAGCTGTTTTGTACTCCTGAATTGAAAGTTGCCGCGTAAATACCTACATAAGAAAGCACAAAGCCGAAAGGAATCAAAATAGTAGCAACAACCAAAACACTTTGAAAAGCGGTTTTGGCATTCTTCGAACAGAAAACGCGCGAATAAATATCAGGTCCAACCACAAAGGTGCTTGAGAATGTAAGAATCAGAATAAACAAATCGAAAGGTGAAAAATGACTATTAAACGGGAACCTGGCTGTAAATGAAGGTAGTTCAGGCAATTTGGATGAAGGAATCAATAAGGCAGTTACAACAACTCCGCCTAAAATAAAAAGCGACTGAAACAAATCGGTTTTCATCACCGAAACCTGCCCTCCAATAAATGTATAGAGTATGAATATAATACCTGTTAGAAAGACACCCGAACTATACGATAAATTGAAAAAGCTGACAAGTATTTGCGCTCCGGCAATAATTTGGGCTGCAACAACGCCCAGCCAGGCAACCGGAATAATTACCGAAGTCACTTTCCGGGCCGTTTCGCCATAAAACTGGCCTATGAGTTCGGGAAGTGTGAATTTACCTTTGGCATAAACTTTTTTGACGATTGGAAGCAAACCAAACAAACCCAAACTGGCAGCAAGAATATACCAGGCCGATGCCCATGATTGTACTTCAGCTAAACCAATGGTACCCATAACTGCTGAACCTCCCAGTATTGTTGCCAGCAGGCTCCCCGAAATTTGCCATACTCCTGTTTTCTTACCAGCCAGAAAATAATCGAATGGCGATTTAATTTTCAGAAAAGAGTAGATTCCAATCAGAAATAAAACTATAGCATATAAAATAAGTATTGTAACCTTCATTCTGCATAACTTAAGCTGGGGTAAAGGTGTAAATTTTTGAGTGATATAAGTAACTATTCACTAAGTTGGACCAGTTAAAATTCGTGCAAAAAAAGTTGACAGCACTTGTGTTCAATAACATTGGTCAATCAATCCATAAAATGATTATTTTTGTTTCCGTTATCGTACACGGAAATTTTTTATTTTTCAATTAATACCCAATAACCTATGAGTAAACCACAAATCCTTATTGCTTTTTTGTTGCTTTCTTTTTCAGTATCTGCAAAGAAATCAAATGGTTGGGTTTCGCTTTTCAACGGCAAAGATTTAACCGGTTGGCACCAGCTAAACGGTAAAGCCAAATATCATGTTGAAAATGGTGAAATTGTAGGAACAACTGTTCCTAACACACCAAACTCTTTCCTCGCTACTGAAAAAGATTATAGCGATTTTATTCTTGAACTTGACCTTTTGGTTGACAATGGCATGAATTCCGGCATTCAATTTCGCAGCATTAGTAAACCCGATGTAATGGATGGCAGAGTACATGGTTACCAATGTGAAGTTGACCCGTCGGCACGTGCATGGAGTGCAGGAATATACGACGAATCGCGCCGTGGATGGTTATACACAGGTGAACTGAATCCGAAAGCCAAACCAGCTTTCAAACTTGGACAATGGAACCATTACCGCATTGAATGTGTCGGGAACAATATCCGAACCTGGTTGAATGGCGTTCCGGTAGCTTATTTAATCGACGACATGACCTCAAGCGGTTTTATTGCCTTGCAGGTACATAGTATTGGGAAAGATGCCCAACCAGGAAAACAAATTCGGTGGAAAAACATTAAAATTAAAACATCGGATTTAACACCAACAGAAACACCGGATGTATTTGTAGTGAACCTGTTGCCCAACAACCTTAGTAATGCAGAAAAAGCCCAGGGATGGAAATTGTTGTTCGACGGTAAAACAACTGATGGTTGGGTAGCTGCCGGAAAAGATGAATTCCCGGCTGAAGGCTGGAAAGTTGTGGATGGAACAATTATGGCAGTTGCTAACCGTCCTGAATCTCCTGTAAAAGGAACTGACATTGTGACAAAAGAAAAATTTACAGCCTTCGAACTTCAGTTTGAAGCTAATTTTGCTGAAGGAGCCAACAGTGGTGTAAAGTATTATGTAGGGAATGGCGGACCAGGCATTGGGCTCGAATACCAAGTACTTGATGATAAAAGACATCCGGATGCAAAAGCTGGTGTGGTCGGAAACCGCACATTGTCGTCACTCTATGATTTAATTCCGTCGGACAAGCAGGAACGTTTTACCAAAGGCGCCAACGAATGGAACGTATGCCGTATCGTTGCTAACCCGGATAACCACATTGAGCATTGGCTGAATGGGATAAAAGTTGTTGATTACGTGCGGGGATCGAATATTTACAAAGCTTTGGTTGCAAGAAGCAAATATGCCGACTATAAAGACTTTGGAATGGTAAAAGAAACACCCATTCTGCTTCAATATCATCAGGACCAGGTAAAATTCAGAAGCATAAAAATCAGAAAAATTGAATAACCAAACAACAAAAACTCATAAACCACTAAATATGACAACAAATCGTCGCGAGTTTATTCGCAATGTTACCGTTGGCGCTGCCGGAATTACTATTGGCGGAGCCGTTTCGGGTTTCACTGCTAAAAGCTATTCCCGTATTATTGGAGCCAACGACAGACTTTCTATCGCTTTAATGGGCTGCGGGCGCAGGGTAGGAGCCTACTATTCTGCTCTTCAGAATAAAAATAATAATGTAGATGTTGCATACATCTGTGATGTAATGAAGAAGCAACGCGAACGGGTTGCCAAACAATTGGACGGGAAGGTGTCCGGAGAAGCCAAATTGGTAAACGATATACACGAAGTTTGGAACGATCAGAAAGTTGATGCCATTTTTAATGCAACACCCGACCATTGGCACGCTCCGGGAACATGGATGGCTATGCAGGCCGGAAAGCATGTTTATATTGAAAAACCATGTAGTCATAATCCGCACGAAGGAGAACTGCTTGTTGCCTTCCAGAAAAAATATGGCAAAGTTGTACAAATGGGAAACCAGCAGCGTTCGGCCAAAGAATCTCAGGAAATTATTGCAGAAATTCACAAGGGAGTAATCGGCGAAGTATATAAAGCTGTTGCATTTTATTCGAACAACAGGGGAGAAGTGCCTGTCGCAAAAAAAGCAACCGCTCCTGAAGGTTTGGATTGGGAACTTTGGCAAGGCCCGGCGCCTCACCAGGAATACATGGATAATATATGGGATTACAACTGGCATTGGTACGGCTGGGTTTGGGGAACTGCCGAAACTGGTAACAATGCTACTCACGAACTCGATATTGCCCGCTGGGCATTACAGGTAAAATATCCCGAATATGTTGACGTTGAAGCTGCCAAACGCCATTTTAAAAACGATGGTTGGGTGATGTACGACACAATGGACGCAACTTTCCGCTTCACTGGCGATAAAATTATTAAATGGGATGGAAAAAGCCGCGAAGGTTACAATACTTACGGAAGCGATCGCGGGACAATAATTTATGGCAGTGAAGGAACAGTCTTCGTTAACAGAGATGGTTATACGTTGTACGACCGAATGGGAAAAAAAGTGAAAGACAGCAAATCATCGGGCAGCGAAGCCGGAACAGCATTAGGTGGTGGCGGCGATATGACCGATACCCATATTGTTAATTTCTTCAATGTTATCAGGGGAAAAGAAAGTAAACCCAATTCACCGATTGAAGAAGGTGCTATCAGTCAAATGATGGTTCACTATGCTAATATTTCATACCGTATTGGTAGATCATACAAAATTGATTCTCAGAACGGACATATTCTTGATAAAGATGGGATGAAACTTTGGTCGCGCGAATATCAAAAAGGCTGGGAACCAAAACTATAGTTTGTGATTGTTAATTAGATAAAGTGCTTTTCTACAAACTCCCCGAAGTATTTGGGGAGTTTTCTTTTTTAGTATTTTAGCCAGTCTAAACTTAAATGGGAAAAATGCTTAAACTAATACCTGCTATCTTATTTATGTTATTCTCGGTTTCAGGAATATCACAAATTAATATGGTGGTAAAACCCGGAGGATTTCTGTTTATGGAAGGAAACGATAGTATTTTTTTCTACCAAAAGAGTCCGAAAGATAAGAATGGACAATACAGCAGATGTAATTACCTGCACCCTTTTTACGGAGTTGACGGTAGCCGGCTAACTGAAGACTTTCCGGAAGATCACTTACATCACAGGGGTATTTTTTGGGCGTGGCATCAGATACTTATTGATGGGAAACAAGTTGCTGATGGTTGGGAGTTGAAAGATTTTCAACAAAAGGTAACCAATTTCGAATACCGATTACAAAAAGGATCAGGTGTTCTGAATACGACAGTAGAATGGAAATCGTCGCAATGGAAAAACGGCTCGGAAGCATTTATCAAAGAAAACACAAAAATCACAATATTCACCAAAACAGGAAATTACCGGCGAATTGATTTTGAAATCCAACTAAAAGCCCTGACTGATCGATTATCGATTGGGGGATCGGCTGATGAAAAAGGATATGGTGGTTTTTCAGCACGTTTAAAACTTCCGGCAGACGTAAAATTTTCAGGACAAAATGGCTCTGTCGAACCGCAAAACACTGCTGTTAACTGTGGAAATTTCATAAATATTAGCGGCAGCTTTTTAAAAGGAAATAGGCCTGGTGGAGTTGTAATAATTACCAATGAGTCAAATCAGGAACCAAATAAAAGCTGGATTCTCAGAAAATCTGCCAGTATGCAAAATGCTGTATTTCCGGGGAAAACAACATTTTCTATCCCTTTTGATAAACCTTTAATTCTAAAATACAGTCTGATTATTTATCGCGATGAAATGACAACCAAACAAATAAAGAGAGCATTGAAATAACAAACTGAATAACAGCTAAGTAAAATTGTAAATACTAAGATCATAAATCAATAAAATATGTCAGTAGCAAAATACCCAGAAATAACTCCAGAATTTGTTCGTCCAGGACTTGAACGCCGAATCATTTATACTCCAAATCTAATGACTGTTGTTGTCGATTTCACCGATGGACCTTGGGCCGAAGCTGAACCTTATCACTCTCATTCACATGAGCAAACCAGCTATATTGCGTTGGGCGAAGTAATTTTTTATTGTGAAGGCGAGCCGGAGCAGCATCTTCGTCCTGGCGATATGTTTGCTGTTCCTTCCGGGAAAAAACATACAGTAAAAGTCCTTACCGAAAAAGCCAGGTTAATCGACAGTTTTAATCCTATTCGCCAAGACTTTATAAAATAGCATTCAATATCGTTTAGTTAAGAAACCCGAATCATTGAACCCGTCACTGCGAGGAACTGCCTGTCCCGTTTTTACGGGAAAGCAGTCTGTTCGCGAATGGATTACTTCGCTTTGGCTCGTAATGATCTAATCTAAACGACATTGATATTCTAAACTGTAGATCAAAATTATCTATGGTTAATATTTTATTTTGATCAAGGATCACGAACCAATCAAACTCTTTTGTGTTTCTGTTATTTAGCAATCAGATTGATAAATGAAGGATAAAAGAGCATTGGTTATAATTACACTATTCATACTTTCAGGAGGAGTAGCTGGATTTCTTTATTGGAAATTTGTTGGCTGTTCATCAGGAACCTGTCCAATTAAATCGGTATGGTATTTTTCAACCCTATGGGGAATGATAGCCGGGTACCTGGTTGGTGATTTAATCCAGGGAATTGTTGCATACTTTAAAAGCAGAAAAAATGACAAAACGGTTTAACCAGATAATCAATTCGTCAAAACCAGTTTTAGTCGATTTTTATGCTGATTGGTGTATTCCCTGCAGGCAAATTCCTCCAGTTTTAAAAGAGGTAAAAGAACAATTCCGTAGCAACATTCGGATCATTAAAGTGAATGTCGATCATTTCCCAGATATAGCTAATCATTATAAAATCAATAACTTACCAGCCATCATCCTATTCCGTAGGGGCGAAATTCATTGGACAGGTAAAGGTGTTGTTCCGGCAAACGATATTGCACTGGCCCTTATTCATATTTTATAAATCTTCAGGTAAATGTGGAAACACAGTCAACTACACCAACAACAACTTACAATGTACTAAATAGTCGAATCGTTTTTGAGGGTTTTGAGCTGAAACTGGAAGCAGGTCTGAAAAAGCATTCAGGTAGAGTTAATTTCTGAAACAACCGGTGAAAAAAGTACCGAATTTAAGAGGAATTTAACCGATTGGAAATAAATTTACCAATTCAGTTAACCTTCAAATTAAACTAAAATGAATAAACCAAAAATTACTTGTCTGCTATTGGCATTTTTAGCACTTTCTTTTTCAGTTGTTGCCCAAATATCCAAAATAGATATCGAAAAAGCCATTGATATTCAGTCGCTAAAACATCCTTATCTGTATTTTACCGATCAGGAAAAACCAGAAATAGTTAACCGGATAAAAAACGACAAAGAAAGCAACGACATTTTTAGAAGGCTTGAAGCTGAAGCAAAAATGTTAGTTGCAATGCCTGTTGATTACCAGGCACCGGTTCCGGGAAAAAATCCAAGAGCCGGATGGTCTGAAGCCGATAGAGAGTCGAAATACGAAAACTATTTTATGTCGTACCGAGTAAATGCCTTCAACCTGGCCTTTTTGTACCAAATTACAGGCGATAAACGCTATGCCGAAAAAGCTTTTGAGTTTGCTGATGCGATTTGCGACTTGCCCAGTTGGACGCTACGACCGCACGAGTTTCCGATTATCTATTCCCGTGTCATGCCATGGAATGTGCCCAACGATCAGGTATGCTTTAACTTCGACCATTATAATGGCGATACTGCACGGATGATGGCTGCCGTTTACGATTGGCTCTATTCCGCTTTAACTCCGGCTCAGCGCGATCGTCTCAGAGGGGCACTCATCGAAAAAGTTGTTACCCGTGTTCGAGGAAATTACGAATTTCACTGGTGGGCATCAGCCTATCGTTGCAACTGGTGTGGGGTCAATAATTCGGGAGTAGGCCTGACTGGTTTAACTTTGTTGACTGAGAACCCGCAACTGACCGACATTGTTGCCGAATCGTACAACCGCATAAACAATATGCTTAGCCAGCTTGGTGTCGACGGCGAATGGCAGGAAGGGAGCGTTTACTGGACTTATGGAATTCATACATCAACCTTTTTTGCAGATGCGTTAAACCGGTTAAGCAGAGGCAAATATAACCTGTTTGAAAATGAACGGTTGAAAAACAATCCGGCTACTTTTCCCATTTATATTTCACTTCCGGGTGTAAATTCTGCCAATTTTGAAGACTCAAGGCCTGAGAAAACCGGGAATTCGCACCTAATCAATAAACTGGCAACCGAAACAAAAAATGGTGCAGCTGCCTGGTATCGGAAAGAATTTTTTACCGAGGGAACAGATATTTTCGATATTCTTTGGCCACGTCCTTCCATTACGCCAACCGAACCAAAACCAGCTTCGATACATTTCAGAACTACCGATTGGTGGGTAATGCGTAGCGACTTCAAAGATCCAAACAAATTCGCTATTGTTGGTAAGGCTGGTATGAACGATGATCCACATCACGGACACCTGGACATTGGCCATTTCATTATCAACTGGAAAAACGAAAATTATATTCGCGACCTGGGTAGTGGTGGTTATGATCAGAAATATTTCGACGAAGTAAGATGGGATTACCCGCAAGCATCAAGCGAAGGACACAATGTTGTATTCGTAAATGGCGAAAAACAAATTCCGGGCAAACTATACAAAAAACCATACAATTACGAAGTAGGAGGTAAAGTTCTCGATTTTAGAACAACGACAACCCGCGACTATGTCCTAATGGACCCGAGCAACGCTTATCCCAAAGTTGAATTAAAGGAATGGCGCCGTCATGTTAGTCTTGATAAACCGGTTGTTGCGGTTGTTCTCGATGAAATAAAAGCCAATACTGGATCAAAAATACAGGTTCGGTTTCATCCCGGAGTGAATTATCAAATTGTGGACAATTTAGTGATGTTAAATGGAGCTGAAGGCAAAATGGTTATGATTCCTCTCTCTACCGATAAACTAGTGATAGAAGGAGGCCGTCATGCATCCATGTTCGTGAACACTACAAGCAAATTCAGCTGGATTGATTACTTCGACACTATCCTTGAATCAACCAACGAAAAATCATTGATAGCCAGCATTTTTACTTCGGTAAATTCAACAGGTGAAGCTCAAAAGATAGCACAGTCTGCTAAAATCAGTAAAGACAATGCCGGAAATATCAGTGTTTCGTTTGTAAAAAGCGGTAAAAAATATGTATTCAATTACACAAATACCAGCGAAGGACTGGTACTAAAAAAGTAAAATACACTCATTTGCAAAAGTTCATATATTTTTTGTTTGCGAAGAAATGCAAAAAAAACATACGTTTCAGGAAACATAAAACTGGCCTGCAAAAATTAACTCGACTATTATTCAAAAACATCACGTATAAAGCAGGATTTGCCGGCCTACACGATCCATACAATCAGTTATGCCAATTCAGATGATATTGAATGGGTTTGGACACTCAACCGTCAAGTGACGGAAGATTTTGCCAAACCTCCGCAAGTAAAATAAACACTCAAAGGCCCTGGATTCGAATGAGTTCAGGGCCTTCTGTTTATACCATTAACTGAAATTTCCGCTTAAGTATTCCTGTGTCAGCTTCTGCTTCGGATTGTTGAGAACTTCCAAAGCTGGTCCGGCCTCGATCACTTCGCCAAGGTACATAAATATCACATAATCAGCTATTCGCTTGGCCTGGCGCAAGGTGTGCGTTACCAAAACAATCGAATACTGGTCTTTCAACTTCAGGAACAATTCTTCAATTTTTTTGCTCGAAATGGGGTCGAGCGCAGAAGTGGCTTCGTCGCCGAGCAAAATTTCAGGCCTTACAGCCAGCCCGCGCGCCAGGCAAAGGCGCTGTTGCTGACCAATCGACAAACTGGTGGCCGGCGATTTCAGCCGATCTTTTACTTCGTCCCACAAACCCACTTCGGTCAGGTATTTTTCGACGATAATTTTCAGGGTCGATTTCCTTCGGATGCCGTGAATGCGGGGTCCGTAAGCAATGTTATCGAAAATCGACATGGGCAGCGGGCACGGACGCTGAGAAAGCAAACCCATCTTTTTTCGGATGTCTTCGATGTTCACGTTGCGGTCGTGCACATTTTCGCCGTCAACCAGCACTTCGCCGTCAATTTTTACATCGGGTGAGTTTTGCAGCAAGCGATTAAAAGTCTTTAGCAGCGTGGTTTTTCCGCATCCTGAAGGACCAATAATGCAGGTAATAGCCTTATCCGGAATGTCGAGGTTCACATTTTTGAGGATATGATTTTTTGTCAGATGAACATTCAAATTTCGCACACTGATGTGTGAATTGTCCAACAAACCTGTTTGATTTGCTTTTGCAGCATCAACAGGTTCTTTTTCAACCTGAAGACTACGCGTTGGGGCATCAACGAATTTTTCGATACGCAATGTATTCTGGATCATATCTTGTTTTTTGAAAATTTACGACTAAAAAAGCGAGCTGATATACTCAAAATCAGAACGATGAATGTGAGTATTAAGGCAGCAGCATAAGCCCGGTTCTGCACTTCGGCAATGGGGCTGCTGAGCTGAAAAAAAATGGCCAGTGGCAACGTAGCAACCGGCTGCGAGAACGATGTTGGAATGCTATCGGTATATCCTGCCGTAAAAAGCACCGAGGCTGCATCGCCAATTCCTCGGCCAACAGCAAGCAAAACTGCGGTAATAATTCCCGGAACCACTTGCCGAAGCATGGGTTTTATAATTTCAGATTTGGTAGCACCGAGCGACAAGGCTGCATCTTTCATTTCTTTGGGGATACGCCGCATCACCTCGTCGATGGAGCGGATTAAAATGGGAATAATCAGGATGGCAACAGTTAAAATACCTGCCAGAAGCGACGACCTCAGACCCAAATATACCATGAGCGTAAAGCCAAAAGCACCGTAAACTATCGACGGTATTCCGAACAACACATCGAACGACAAGCGCGTAATCTGTGCCAGTCGCGACTTTTCTGACAAATACAGGTTCAGGTAAAGAACAATTGGCAAGCTAAAGCACAGCCCCAGTGTGACCGAACCCACGACAATATAAACCGAACCAACGATGGCGTTTAACAAGCCACCTTCTTTCCCGAGGTAAAAACCACCGCTCGGAATTTTCGAAACCATATCCCAGCTCATGGCCGGTAATCCGCGCTTCACAATGGCAACAACAATCATGAAAAGCGAAATCACGATCGTCAACGTTGCCAGCATCATCAAGCCTTTGAAAATACCTTCTTCAATTTTTTTGACTTTTCTGTGCTTCATAGTGCAAAATTCTTTTCAATGCGGTTTAATATTAGCCTCGAAATGGCGTTGAAGGCCAGAATAATCACAAACAGCAGCAAAGCCGAAAGCATCAACGCGGAATCGTAGAGCGGAATCGACATCATCTCGCCATAGTTGTTAGCTATCAAAGCGGGCAGGGGATAGGCCGGATCGAAAACCGAGTGAGGCACTTCCGACACGTTTCCGCAAACCATTAAAACGGCAATGGTTTCGCCAAAAGCGCGCGAAATGGCCAGAACCACCGCCGCCGCCAATCCTGGAAACGATTTCCGCAATACCACTTTTTTTATGGTTTGCCAGTTGGTAGCGCCCAGCGACAATGAAGCTTCACGCAAACCACCGGGCAACGCATCGAAAATTTCAATGAAAACCGAAATCATCAGCGGGATAATCATGATCGCCAAAACGATTCCACCGGCCAAAATGCTGTACCCGGTTGAAAACTCAACAAAATGGGGAGCCAGCTTTTCGGAAATAAACGGTACAATGACCAAAATTCCCCAAACACCATAAATTACAGGCGGAATTCCGGCCAAAACATCAATCATTGGGTAAACCACTTTCTTAATATACGGATGCGCGTATTCCGAAAGGTAAATGGCTGCCAGCAAGCACAATGGCAAGGAGAAAAGTATCGATATGCCGGTCACCCATAACGTGCCCATAATAAACGGGAAAAAGCCAAATTCACCCTTTAGCGGTTTCCAGCTTTCGCCTCCTAAAAGTGCGGCAAGCGACTGCTTTTCCAAAATTGGTTCCGACTTGAAATACAAGCTAATGCCAATAACCAACGCAAAAACCAGCGACGTTACAGTCAGCGCAAGCATACTGTGTTTCACCAGCAATTCGCGTATTTGTCGGTATTTACTATACCTGATTCGATTCATATAGTGCTTAATTTTTTACCTTATTTCTTTAAAAACCTAAACCTGACAAGCGTTTTAATACCTGTCAGGTTTCGCGTGCCAAGCAAATCCTGCGGCACTTAACCAACTCTATTTATCGATGAACTATTTGATTTTCTGTATTCCGGCGTCGAGCTTTTCTTTCGGAAGATTGATATAACCGGCATCAAAAACGTACTTCTGTCCTTCGGTTAACGACCACCGGATAAACTCAACCAGTTCTTTTTTAACAGGTTTGCCGAACGTAACAAAATACAAGTCGCGGGCCGGGGGCGACGGATATTTGCCTTCGGCGATAGCTTTCACCAGTTTATCCTGAGTTTCGTAAAAGCTTTCTTCCGGATCAATTTTTCCATTGTTGTTCACATCCAGCGGAACAACAACCACTCCGGGATTTGGTTTCTTTGTTTTGCTATCGTACGCATAGCCAATGTTGTTGTAGGCAATTCCCTGCGGATCTTTCGTTACTGCCTGAGCCAATCCGGGGTCACCAAAAACACCTACCCCCAATAGGTCTTCTTGTTTTTTCCCCAGATATTTTGCCCAGGTTTCACCGGCACCACACGCGTCGGAGCGGGTGTAAACCCGTATTGGAACAGTACTTTTGGTTCCCAACGCCTGTCCCCATGTTTTTGCTTTTCCGTTGATGAACACATTTACAGCAGCGTCGCGATCCAATCCGTTGGCCAAAATATCTTTCAGGTTAGGATTTGATGCACTGGCTGTTGGAACTACGGCATCTTTCGTAACAGCAATAGCGAACGCACCCTTTTTTGTCTCGTCGGAGCTAACTTCGCGCGATACCAAGCCAATGTCAACCATTTTGGCAAGCGCGTCGGTCATGCCTTTTCCGGCACCTCCAGCCGAGATATCGAATTTTACACCAGGGTGAAGCTTTTTGAACTCTTCAGCCCATTTCACGGTAAGCGGATAAAGGGCAAAGGCTCCTGAAATGCTAATGTTGCCTTTCAAATCGTCTTGAGCCTTTACTCTTGCTGTTATTGCTGAAACAAGAATCAGTGCCGTTAAAAAATAAGATGTAAATTTTTTCATATTTAACTGTTTTTCAATATTTTAAAATCCAATTTGCAATTGAACTGAAGCATAATTGTTATTGATGCTTGTTCCTTCTTCCTGTTTGAATGTATAGTTAACCTGTAAGCGGGTATTGGCATTAAAATTCAGGTTGGCGCCTAGCACCACCCAGGTCGAAGCATCGTCAGCTTTCGATTTATCGGCATCGTAAAAATCATATTTGGCCAAAAGCTGTAATTTTTTCTGAAAGAAATAGTAGCCTCCCTGAATGTAATAACCTTCGCGTTTAGTAGCGTCGTCCTTCCCATGAATGTATTCAGCTCTGATTGCCAGGTTATTCCAATCGTAGTTCAAGTCCAAACCTAAACGGTTGCGATCAGCATTTCGGGCCGGAGTTGTAACTACCGAACCGGTTTTAACTTCGGCAATATACCTGGAACCATTATACAATCCGGCGCTGATGTCCAATCCAGTGATCGGGTGGGTGATTAAGCGGGCAGCAAAATCCTTTTTCTCGTTCGTGTCGGTTGTGTTAATACCGGTGCCATTGTAAATTCCAAGACGATAATCAACCAGCGGGCGGTCTTTTAATTTCAAAATGGTACCACCCAGTTGAACGCCAATGTCGCGTCCGTTGTGGTTTCCGATCACATCTTTTCCGCGAGCGGTAAGCGCTTCAACAGCCTGCGAACGATCGATCAGTTCCAGTTTATTCGAACTGGTGAGGTTTTCGAGCGAAAACGGAATTTTAGCCTGCCCAATCGTAAAGTTGAAAAAATCGTTGATTTTTAGTTCGGCGTAAGCGTCAATCAACTTCGGAGTTCCGGCCAAATCAAATTGCACGCGGTACGACCAATAGGGAGAAATTGCGCCTTTTACGTCGAGACGGGCGCGACGAATATCGAATCCATCAATTTTGCCAGCCTCTTCCAATGCCTGATACCTCACTTGTGTGTATCCTGCCAGAGTTATTTTCTTTCCGGCATTAACCGGAAACGACTTCACTTTTGCCAAATTGGTTTGCGCGGCAATGGCGGCTTCGGCACGAATCGAATCGGCGTCTTTCTGCGAAACCACGTTTCGTTGAATCAATAAATTCAGAACATCGTCGGTTGACTGAGCTTTTGACTCCAAAAACAAGCCACCAAAAACTAGAACAAGTAAGAAGACCTTTCTCATTATTGTCTATTGATTTAATGAATATTTAAATTTTATAAAATTCCAGAAATCTTGTTTGCAAAGATTATTTCTCCACTACATTTTTATAATCCCACGAAATAGTCATTTTGGATACCATAAATGCGGTATATTTAATTCACTTCTGGGTTTATTAAGATTCACCCGCTTTATCGATTCAAAATCACTGTTGTCCGGTTAAAATTCTCATAGTTATCCGTAACCTAATAAATTTAAAGGCATTCCAGAAGATTACGCCACTACGTGGCTTACATTTTCATCATGCCTATTTTCTACAAAGATTAAACAGCTACGCTGTTAACTACTCAGCAACGTAGTTGCTAAATCTTTGTAGCACAGTGATATTTTTTTGAAGTATTGAGCAACGTAGTTGCGACATCTTGTAATACCCCAGTTTTACCGGACAACAGTGATTCAAAATTAAAAAGTTCGAAAGTTGCTTTGCCTGAATCGTTGCTCTAATAAAATAGCACTGATTATTAAAAATTTAATGTCATTAAGGCAATGAATTACGCATAAATACCACGCGATTTTTCAAAATAAGTTTTAATACTACTATTTTGTCTATTGACTTGATGTAGTTTTACATCATTCAGTCAATTAATATTTTGAAACATGCCGACAAACGAACACAAACAGGAATTTTCGTGGTTTCGCAGGTTATCTTCCCAATTTATTCCTGAAAAAGATTTTGAACGCCTTGAAAAAGCTTCAGTGAAACTAAACTTCAAAAGAGGAGAAACGATACTGAAGCAGGGCGGAATACCCAACCATATTGCATATCTGGAGCGGGGAATTGTGAAGTTTAACTACGAAAGCGACAACGGTAAAAATTTGATCCTCACCATTGTTTCGGCGCCAAAAATTTTAGGTGGCGCCAACTTATTTTATAAGGACAACAACCTGTTTTCGCTGGTTGCTGTTGAAGATTGCGAAGTAATTATGCTCGATTCCGCTGTTATTCAGAGTGTTTTGATGGACAATTCGAAGTTTGCCATGATGATGTTTCAGGTTGCTTCGGAGATGTTCAAAAAGTCGGTGCTGAATTTTATTAGCCTGGCTCACAAGCAAAAAGAGGGCCGTATAGCTGATATTATCCTATATTTGTCAGAAGAAGTGTACAAAGGAACTCAATTTAATTTATCGCTCACACGCAAGGAAATAGCTGAATTTGCCGGATGTTCGACCGAAAATGTAATAATGACTTTATCGAAATGGCAAAGCGAACAAATTGTATCTTTGGAGGGTAAAACCGTCGAGATCAAAGACATTAATAAATTAAAGTATATCAGCAAAATAGGGTAGTATGTTAACACAAAAAACGAGATATTCCATGCTGGCTATGGTTCGACTGGCCAAAGAATACGGCAAGGGAATGCTAATGATTAACGATATAGCTGAAAGTGAGCGAATTCCGAAGCGTTTTCTTGAATCGATTTTGCTTGAATTGAAAAACAATGGCTATTTGGGAAGCCGCTTGGGAAAAAAAGGTGGCTACTACCTGGTAAAAAGTCCAAAAGACATTAATTTGCTGGAGATCGTCCGCTTATTCGAGGGCAGTATTGCCATGCTAAAATGCACTTCGGAAAAGTACTACGAACCCTGTGAACACTGCAAAGACGAGACCAATTGCAACATTCGTGGAACATTTAAAGACATACGCGAATACACTTTTAACAAACTGGCCTCTACTACCTTGGAAATGTTGGCAGCCGAAAATTTAAGCCAAGCCGAAAACATTTGATTTCGGCCCAACTTTTCCTGAATTTAGTTCTTCTTTGCACCGGTATTAATGCCAAAAGGCAAATACAGCGGGCAAAAACCAATAAAACTTGTCAATAAAAAAACAATAGCCACAACCAACAGGATAATTCCCAAAGCTCCTGTTACAACATTTGCCAGATATAATCCGGCCAAAACCAAAGCAACCAATATCCTGATCGCTTTGTCGATTGTTCCAACATTCTTTTTCATCCTTCACTGAATTATTTGATTAATAAAACCTCATTTATCGCCTTTACCAACGCTTCCTTCGGAATGGCACCCAGCGACCCCTGTGGTTTTCCGTTCTGCGGAATAAAAAGCAGGGTAGGGAGGCTTTGAATTCCAAGGGCTCCGGCCAGTTCCCGTTCTTTATCGGTATTCACCTTGTAAACAATCAGTTTACCCGAATATTCTTTGGCAACTTCTTCCAATCGGGGTGCCATCATTCGGCACGGGCCGCACCAATCAGCATAAAAATCGATTACACACGGTTTTGTACCCTGGTATTTCCATTCGGTATTCTTCTCATAATCGAACACCAGCTTTTTAAACTGATCGTTGGTGAGGTGCACAACAGCACTCGATGTTTCTGTTTTCTGCTGGCCACAGCTCGCCAAAACAATGGCAAACACAAATGTTAGTAATATGGTTAATCGTTTCATTTTTAATAAAATAATGGTTTTCTGAAATAAATTAGCATCTGCCTCTGGCACACGGACTATTCATGAGAAAATATCCCATAAATCCGCCCCAAACCGTGCTCATAACCGGACTGCCCGTGATAGCGCACTGGCCCGACGAACAACCCACAAAGTGATAATAGAGATAGCCAGTAATTGCTCCAACAAACACTGATACAACTTGTTTCCAGAAATTCCATGTTTTAAAGAATGGTTTTCCGGATTTCAGTTCTGCCTTATTTTCCATTTAATCAACCTTTATTGATTTTGGATTGAAGCCTGAACCAAGGGCCGCCGTTGTAAACATCGGTAATGCCTTTTCCTTTTAGCACACTTTTAGCCATGGCACTTCTTGTGCCCGAGGCGCAGCATGTAATAATCGGTTTCTTTTTAGCTTTCAGCTTATCAGCATTGTTCCCGATTTTATCCACAGGAATATTTACCGATCCTTTGATGTGTCCGGTATTGAATTCACCGCTGGTGCGAACGTCAACGATAATGGCGCCTTCGCGTACCAACTGAGCATAGTCAACCGACTTTATTCCGAAAATTTTCTTAATTAATTCAATCATAGTTGTTTGTGTTTGTTTTGTACGTTATTTTTTAAACTAGCATTGAGCCAATTGCACCAATATCGAGGTTCAAAGTCCGGCAAGTGACTTTATTGGCTAGCTACCGAATTGTGATTGATCAGCGCTTTGAAATAATCACTTTCATGACAACCCTCGACAATTTGCACCAGTTCGCCGTTTTCGAACAGCAAAAGTGCAGGCTCTCCGCCCGATTCGTGAAAAGAGCGTATTTCGTTTACCTGCGTCAAATCGGCAATGTAAATCAACGTGTTCTGGCTCAGAAACGAAGCCTCAGTGATACTCCGAAAAGCGCATCGCGACGACTCTTTCTCCGGATTGTGAATCAGCAAAGCAACGTGATTACGGCCTTCCATTTTGCGCATGAAATCTGTCAAAGAGCTAATGTTTTGCATAAAAGTTTGGTTTAAAGGTCTTTATCTCCGCATCATCATCTGCATAATTCCACCGGCATTCTTCACGTTGGTGAAGCCCATTTGTGCCAGAGCGCGTTGTGCATAGGCCGAACGGGCTCCCGACGCGCAATACAGCGTGATGTCGCGCGATTTGCTTCCCAATTCATCAATTCTTGCCTGAAGTTCGTCCAACGGAATATTCACCGCTCCCGGATAGGCACCCGAACTAAACTCTTCCGGCGTGCGAACATCAACAATTAATGGTGTTGAAGCCGCATTCGCCTGCTGAGATGCGCTGTTTAGTTTGGCCATCATCGACGATATTCCGCCGCCATTGGTTATTTTAGTGTATCCAAGTTGTGCGAGCATACGTTGTGCATAAGCCGATCGTCCACCCGAAGCGCAATACACCACAACTTCGCGGTTCAAGTTGCTTCCAATTTCGCCGAGCCGCTGGCCCAATTCGTCGAGCGGAATGTTAATCGCCTCAGGATAAGCTCCAGTAGCAAATTCTTCAGGTGTGCGAACATCGACAATAAGTATAGAATCGGCATTCTTCGCCTTTGTTTCTGCAATTTTCTCCTGGGTTTTATTTTCAGTTTCACCAACCGACTTGCTTTCAATCGGCAATAAGTCAATTTGCAAATGCTTAAATCCGGTAGCGCGTGCCTGGCGTTGCAACGAAGTATGTCCCCCTGAAATATTGACGACTTCTTTGAAACCTGCACCCAGCAACATTCTTAAAGCCTGATGGCCTTTTTTGCCGGTTTCATCGTAAACAATGACCAAACGGTTTGTCGGGATTAAATTTTTTTGCTGAATCAACACTTCCAGCGGAATATGAATTGCACCTTTCACATGGCTCTTCTTGAAAGCAAAAATGTCGCGAACATCAACAAACACGGGATTTTTTCCCGAAATCAGTTGGTCGAGTTCAGTAACTGTTACCGACGGACTGAAGCCTGAAATACGGTTCTCGGCTGCATAAGCTGCCATGTTAATGGCATCGTTAGCCGTGCCAATTGGCGGCGAATACGCGAAATCGATATCGGCCAAATCGCTCACGGTAAGTTTTGCTGTCGCTGCCGTTGCAATCACATCCAAACGCTTGTCGGCGCCTTTGTAACCTGCTGTTTGTCCGCCCAGAATAACACCTGTTTCGCGGTCGTAAACCAACATGGCAGTTACTGTTTCAGCACCCGGATAGTATGAAGTATGATGTTCTTTATGAACGACAATGGCGTCAGCGTCAATGCCTTCTGCACGCGCTTGTTTGAGCGAAAGGCCAGTAATTCCGGCCACTGCTTCAAACACACGAACAACCGAAGTTCCGATTGATCCTTTGTAGCTGTGTGTACCTCCCATGACATTTTCGGCAGCTATTCGCCCTTGCCGGTTAGCTGGTCCGGCCAATGGAATGCGAACTTTTTTACCATTGATGCGGTGCTCAATTTCAACCATATCGCCAGCAGCATAAATATCAGGATCGGAAGTTTGCAATTGGGCATTAACGAGCAATCCGCCAGCCTGACCAATCTCCAAACCGGCTTCTTTGGCTAATTGCAATGTTGGCCGAACGCCAATCGAAAGCAGCACCATATCGGCATCGAGCACTTTGCCGTTATCGAGTTTTACACTTCGTTGCTTGATTTCGGTAACGCCTGCACCGGTATGTAAACCAACACCATAAGCCAGCAATTCGTTTTCGATAAAACCGGCAGTTTCGGGCTCCATAATGGCCATTACATGCGGCATCATTTCAACCGCGTTCACTTTCAGGCCGCGTTTTACAAGCGCTTCAACCATTTCCAGACCGATAAATCCGCCACCCACAACTACGGCAGTTTGCGGTTTCTTTTCAGTAAGGAAATTCGAAATCTGATCCATGTCGCTCAATGTCCACAAGCTGAAAACATGGCTAAAATCGGCTCCCGGCAAGGTCGGTTTGATTGGCCGTCCGCCCTGAGCCAAAATCAATTTGGTATAGTCGAATGTTTTATGTTCGCCGCTGCGGGTATCCATCGCTTTTACCTGGCGAGCCGCGCGGTCAATTGCCGACACAATGGTATTTACATGAACTTCAACGTTATACTGCTCGTTGAAACTTTCGGGGCTTTGAAGAATTAGCTTCGAGCGACTTTTAATGTCTCCGCCGATGTAATAAGGTAGTCCGCAATTGGCGAACGAAATATCGGGCCCGGCTTCGAGCATTACTATTTGAGCATCCGGGGAAATGCGGCGCACTTTGGCTGCCGCTGTCGCACCGGCTGCAACTCCCCCTATAATTACTATTTTTTCCATATTCTTGATTTATTGTTTTTGATTAAGATTTATACTGTCTTTTGATTCTTTTTTTCTTTTGTTTGAAGTCATTCACTTCGTGTCATTTGTGGTCTGCTTCGCGTCATTCCGGAACCAGGCCCATTTCAACAAATAATGACAATCAATGACAAGTTAATGACTATCGAATGACTACATGTCAACTCACTTTCGCGATTTCCTTCAGTAAAAATTCTTTTGATTTAACTCCTACAAAGCGATTGACTTCCTTGCTGTCTTTAAACAAAATCATAGTCGGTATATTCCTGATTTTAAATTCAGTAGCCAAATTCTGGTATTGCTGAATGTCAACTTTTCCCACATGCGAATTGCCGTTCAGTTCAGAAGCAACATCGTTCAATACCGGCGTCATCATTCGGCAGGGAGCGCACCAGCTTGCCCAAAAATCGACCAGAACTACTTTTCCTTTGGTCTTTTGCCTGAAGTTTTGGTCGGTCAAAGTCAACACATTTTGGTGATCGGCTACCAGCGGTGCCTTTTTAATTTTTGCCATTGCGACCGACCTCATTACAAAGAAAGCAACAATTAATGTGCTGATAATTATTACAGTAGTTTGCATTTATTTTTGCTTTTGTGATTGTACCTCAATTTTTGTAGAAAATTCTTGTGCAAGCATTTCTTTCAGCTGAACTTTCGATTGAACCCCGGAAGCCGACTTTACTGCTTTTCCATTGCGATAAAAGACTGTAAATGGTATTTCTTCCAATCCCTGCACTTCGGGCAAAGCATGGAAAAAATAAAATTCAGGATTATCGTACTCCATGTCGTAAAATTTCACGTGAGCGAATTCGTTGCCCAATTCTTCGATGGCGCGATAAACCGGCACGCACAAAGGCCCCATACGTCCACAAGTAACAACTGCATTTTCGTTTTCTCCGATTAGTCTGATGAATTCGTCAGCGGTTTCAATATGTTCAAGGTTTGTGTAAAGCATTGCTCGCTTGTTCGATTTGTTTATACTACAAATTTACCGCTGTGCCCACAGTTGTAAAAGAAAAACAACGCGAACGAAATCGGCTTCGGGATTGAACTGCGACAACTTTTTTATTGAGGTAAATTAAGAAGAGTTGTCGTTGTTGTACTTGTTATCATTGGTTTCACAAAAAATGACGACGAAATCAATTCTTCGCAATTCAAAAAACTGACTTTTAAAGTATAGTTCTAACTTTACGATCACTTTCAGATTTAGAATCGAACATGAAACCAATTATTGAAACCGACCAGGAATTTATTTGCGACATTCAGGCACCTTGTTTCCAGATGCTTTCGGCGGAAGAAGCCGAACTCGTGAAAGCCAGCAAAACGCAGGTGCTTTTCCGCAAAGGCGATAACCTCACCAAGCAAGGCGCATTTGCGTCGTACGCGTTGTTTGTAATTAACGGACTTGCCAAACAATACATCGAAGGAGAGGGGGGAAAGAGTTTCAACCTTCGCATTATCAAACCGGGCGAATTTGTTGGCTTATCGGCTGTTTTCACTAAAAACACGTTCAACTACTCGTCGGTGGCGCTAACCGATTGCCAGGTTTTTCTGGTCGAAAAAGAAACCATTGCTTCTCTTATCAAGCAAAACGGGCAATTTGGTTTTAATATGATTAAGCGCTACTGCGAACAAAATGCCAACCTGTTTGACACGCTGAAAACAGTTTTGTATAAGCAAATGAATGGGAGAATGGCCAGCACGCTTCTTTATATGGACACGCTGAAAAATGACAATCCGGAGATATTTCAGCTTTTGTCGCGGAAAGATTTAGCCGATTTTTCAGGAATATCAACCGAAAGCGCGGTAAAACTTCTGAAAAGCTTTGAAAAAGACGGATTGATTGAGTTGCAGGAGAAAGATGTTGTTTTATTGAACTACAAAGAACTTGAAGAAATAAGTAAAAAAGGGTAGATCAAAATTCAACTAAACAATTAATAATCAATTCATTTAAAACAAAGTTTCAGTTTTTTTTCGAAAATATACGCAAGTTTTCTAAACTTTAGGTGTCAAAACTCCTAAACGATAATTGGTGATAAAACTGAATATCCTTCCAGGTAATCGAACCTGTATTTTTTTGCAAATTCGAGTTCTGAAAGAATTCCGGCTTCTATACTATTGATATACTTTAGCTGATCTCATCGATGTGGATTCGGTTCATGATTGGACTTGTTAGCTCAACTTTTATATTCTGTGCATTCAGGATTTTTCATAAAGTGTCCAGTTGAACTGTTTCTTTACCTTTTTCAAGATCAAAAACCACGGTTTTCCCAACACCAGCCAACTCGGCTAGCTGAAGCTGGCTTAACCCGGCAATCTTGCGGTGTTGTCGTATTACAAATGATAAAATTTGAGGTTCGAGCATAATTATACTGTTTAGGCAGTAAAATATCTAATTTAATTTTAATATCAAACTTATGGAAAGAAATTTACTGACTTAGCGGTAAAATCCATTCTATTGGAATAAGTTAAGCAAAAATAATTTTATATTACTGCTATACAAGCAAATGGCAACGATTTTCCAGGCAAACAATTAAATTATAACATTAATTCAACAGGATCATCAATTAATCCTGCACACAAAGAATATCTACCATAAAAATCTGGTCCAAGCCGTTTAATAATGAACTACCAAGCCGCAAAGCAGCGGGATAGTTCATTCATATTCGAGCCTACTGGAAGTGATTATACCGAATTGGCAAAATACAAAAGTAGCTGAAGCAGAACCCTATACAACCCCGTTTTTAATAAAAATAATATATTAGTGAAGGACAAAGAATTGCTGACTTGCTATTCAGTGAAATAATGTACCCACTATCAGAAAACTTTCATTTAAATTAAACCGACATTCCTTTTGAGAGATAAAAAGCGTCTTTCAAAAGGAATGTGTAGTTATATGATAATGTATACAGAAAGTATATTTTCAGATAAATAGTCGGGGTAGGGCGATTACCCCTTATGTCTGCAAATATCTTTTTATCAGGACTTTGAAAAGAACAATTTCGGCGGGTTCACTATCTAGTTCTCAATTATTTTGAGCATGGATAAGGCTTTTTAATGAACTCCGATTACAATGCAAATGTATGAAAAAGCTGTGACTTTCGAATGCAAAAAGAACTAAATGTGTTCAAAATATATTGGAATAGAGCATTTTATTTGATAAGATTTGAACTGCTTAATTTTTGGCATTTCAATCTTCAAGGTACTGGATGACCTGTTCGGATGCAAGGCCGGTAAACTGGCAAAACTCTTCAATGCTTACAAACTGATGAGGTTCTTTTGCAAACTTCAGCTTGATTTTGATAAGCAGTTGCCGCCCATACCGGTTGCTTTTTCCCGTTATCCGTTGCACATCCTTGGGATAAATTATCATGCGATTTGTTTTCATTTGCACTTTACATCGAATTATCCATGACTCTGATACGGCTTTTCAGTGACGTATCTATCTACAAATTTACTATTTCCTCGTAATTACCCAATTAGGAATGTTTGGTATAAATGCGGCTGTTTTGTGCAATAGCGGAAGTGCTTATTTTGAAGTTATTTACGCTTGAAATAGTTTTGTTCATGTTTAACTAAATTTTAGTGATATGGCAAAACAGAGTGGAATCATAAAACTGGAAGGGACCATCGGAGATGTGACCTTCTACAAATCGCAGGATGGGATGCTGGCACGGGCCAAAGGCGGCGTGTCGGCAGAGAGAATCCAGAGCGATGCGGCTTTCGAACGAACCCGCGAAAACAATAGCGAGTTTGGACGGGCTGGCAGTGCAGGGAAACTGTTGAGGCTAGCTTTTAGAACCTTCCTTCAAAATGCAGCCGATAGCAAAATGGTAAGCCGTTTAACCCAGGCCATGATGGAAGTGGTTAAAGCCGATGCAACCAGTACCCGCGGCCAGCGAAACGTCCTGGACGGTGAGCTGGAACTTTTGCAAGGGTTCGATTTCAATATCGATGGGAAGCTCTCTACAACCCTTTATCTGGCATATACTGCCACAATTGACCGGGTAACGGGTTTGCTTAATGTGGCAATACCAGCCTTTGTTCCGGCCAATGCTATCAGTGCACCCGATGGTGCAACTCATGTTCGGTTTGTATCTGGTGGGGCTGCTATCGACTTTGAAAACGAAACGTTTGAGTTGGTAACCTCTCAAAGTGCAGATATTTCGGTGTCGGCTGCGCAAGCCGATGCTATTGCATTAGCCAACCAGTTGACAGCAAACAGCACGTTCCCGTTGTTCCTAATTTTAGGTGTAGAGTTCTACCAACAGGTTAATGGTGTGAATTATGCTTTGAAAGGCGGAGCTGCAAATGCTTTGAGCCTGGTACAAGTTCTTGGTGTGTAATTTTTGAATCATGGCAAGCCCTGAAATCTTTTTCTACTCTGTTTTGTCCGGCTTACTGGCCGTGGTCGCTTACTTCATGAAGCAACTACATTCGGATTTTAAGCGGGTAGAAAAAGATGTGACTGAGGTAAAGGCTACAACCGCCCTTATCAAAGCCGAATTCAAGGGAATCAATGAGCTGATGAACCAGCGGATTGAATTCCTTGAAAAGCGGATTAACCACATTGAATCATTCATCTTTAACAACAAAGAACATGGCAAATAAGGAACTTAGCATACTGGAGCGTTTAACCGCTCCCACATCGAAATTCTTTAAAATTATTCGTACAGTGGGTATCAGCCTGGCTGCTGTTGGAGGAGCTTTACTGGCCTCACCGATAGCATTGCCGGTGGCCATCGTGACGGCTGCCGGATACCTTACCGTGGCCGGAGGAGTTATGACCGCCGTAGCACAGGCAACTGTAGAAGGGGAATGACCGTCCCCAGCTTTTGAGTTTTGAAGCCCGGATTCAGCCCCCGGGCTTTTTGCGTTCATAACCTCAACGATTACGGATTAAAGAACCGGTACACATAAGCTTGTTTTAATTCCAGTACCAACTTTAGATTTTTTTTGAGCTGGTTTACCTGTATTTCAATGAACCTTAGTTTTTCAATTGTCCTGGTAAATTCTTCCGGATTTACTTTTACCACTTCTAATTTTTCGCTGATAACCTTTTTAAAATCCCCGATACGGATAAACGGGATAACCGACCCGATTAAATAGGGATGAAACGCTTTTGACCTCCAAAGTGCATAAGCCACCCAGTATAATGTTTCTTTAAATTCTTTGTTTTCCGCCTCAATTTTAAAACAATTAGGGCAGGGTTGTAAAAGAGGCTTGCCGGAATTTAAACCTTTGCTTAAAACAAAGAAATGCGGCTTTTTATTTTCTTCAATCCGGGTAACAGATTTCACGGTAAAAGTTTCCATAGTATGCGCGATTAAAAGTTAAGCTCGAATGCTTGCTTGCTGCGCATCGCACATATATTTCAACAAAGAAGAAAGAAAAAACGAGAAAAAAAGAAAAAAGAAAGCCTTTGGAACAGGCTGGACGTGAAGGCTTGTCAAGGTTTTTTACGAAAATACTACCCGACTTTAGGTGGGCTGGAGATTTTTGTAAAAACCCGAAGGGTATGACCTTTATAAGCCGTAACGGACGGCCTATCTTTGCTGACATTTTTTATTTTTGAAATATTGGTTATTGGTCTTTTTAACTGATGCACAAAAAAATAAAAGTAAGCCCCCTAAAACGAGAGCCTACTTAATGAGAAGGAAAGCCACAAGAGCTTAATGTAGTACCAACCGGTATGACGCAGGAAATAAAAGCGAAAACCGGGAACCCTGTAGACGTAAGCGAGAAGCCACCAGCCGCCCAACTTACAACGAACTATGCAATGAAACATACAAAAAACATAATGCCGTGTGTCCACAGGTTGGGGGCCATAGCTGCAAGGGCAGGCAAAAAAATACGCTTTTTGTTTTGCTCCTGGTTTTGCAAAAGAAAAAGGAAGATTTTTTGAGACTGGCGAAGCGAACCCTTGGCAGTATTGGCAACCAGACCTGTAACTTTGCTATTATGTTTGGTGTATGGAATGATGAATATTTCGGAATTTGATTTTTAGAATGTTTCAAGATGCTGTAAACAATGAGGTCGAGAAACAAACCTGCCGTAATGCTGTCTTTTCTTAAAAAACAAAACGGGTGCAATGCGTTGCGGACTCACATTATTTTTTATTAATGTGTCCGCGAGACCGCTACGCTAAGTTGCGGACGTTTTGTTTTTTTCGGCGCGAGCCGTCTGCGAGTGGAGCCACCGGTGGCATACTGAGAGGCTGAGGGACGAGGCCGGGGGATGGCTACTGCTTGCAGCAAGGGGCTGGCGTGTGTTTTTGTAGCCGTTTGCATGGCTACATCTTAAAAAATAGATTATACCAGCCATGCTTACAAAAACCATGACAGCCCCGCAGCCGGTGGCGACCAGCAGGCGAGCCAATAATGGGCAGCCGGTGGACTGCAAGTTGCTGAAAGGAATGGAGCCGGGATGGAACGGAGGGATGTTGAACGAAGTTTACGAAGTGAAGCCCTGAAGTGAAATGCAGGCGAAATGAGTAAAGCTGCTTGCAGGACAGTGGAGGCTGCCATGAGGAAGAAGGCGGAACGCAAAAGGCATGACAGGCTGCGGAATGAAATGGAGCACCTGAAAGGCGGTGCAGCTTTTGCTTTACCTTAGAAAACAAACATGTTCAAAGCAAGTGCTGCAACGGGCTGGCGTGACTATTGCTGACAACTGATGACGAATACCTTATAACCTTTGGGTGGGCGGGTGGGGATTGTTTTTTGTGTAACGTTAATACTTGTTTCTATCTTTTGTTTTATACGAACCGGATAGAATGCCATTCTCATATGAATAAATGCCACTAATTAAAATGCCATCGTAAGTAGGATTAAAAATGATTTTTTCACCAATTACTGTCCAAAATATTTCATAATCTTTTTGTTTCAGCTTTTCAAGTAAAATATCCTTTCGAACAACAAATGCATGATTCCAACTTCTAGCATTAACTGAAGGGTCAAAACAAACCAATACTCCATTTGAGTCAAAGAAATGAATATTATCCTTTGATGGTTGTAAATCCAATAGTTCAAAAAGAAAATGAGAAGGTTTTGTTATGCGGACAGTATCATTTATGGAACAATCATAAGTATTTCCTTCCCAATAATAATGATTTATTGGATTTAGCACTTTCCCATAATTTTCAATAGACCTCCATGCTTTTTTGCCAATATGATTCTTATATGTATCAAAATATGCCGGAGATTTATAATATTCACCATTAAATACTTTGCTATGGTCAAGTGGATTAGGTAACAATCCCCCAATAAAATCTTGTTTTCTTAAAAAGTTGATGAGTTTTGTCTTGTCTTTCCTATGTACTATATATGCACTTAAATCAACTTTAAGGTTTTTCTTAGTTTCATTGATATCTTTTTCCTTCCATTCAATATACGTTTGCAGTACAAGCCATTCTTGATTTTGCTTATCACAAACCTCTATTAGGTTTGGAAATACTGGGACATCAACTTCTGAAGAGCACCAAACATTTTCATTAATGTCTGTATTTAGGGAGTGGTCAATAACCCACCAGTCGATATTGTTGGAAACCTCATCTGATGATTCAATTTGTTTAACTAATAACGAAGGGTCTATATTTCTATAATAATCTTGCCAAGGACCTAAGTATTCCTGACCGCCACTGAAACTACCAGCATATACTAAATTATCGGCTAGTCTGGCAATATATTCATAATATGAAATCCATTGATATTTTTTACCTATTCTTTCCGCTTTATGCTCGGTTCTACCATCGTAATGATAATAGTTTATGTTACCATCGAATTCACCAAATAGTTCTTTTGTCCATCCTAACTCGAAAACTTTCTTGATTATGAGCCTTTGCAAAATGGAAAGGTCAAAACCATTATCGAATCTTGATACATTTTGTTTTTTAGAGTATAAGGAGTTGAGATAGCCCTTAACTTTGTTAAAAGTTTCTGTTTCTTCGCTATTTAAGACCTTATATAATGCTTCTTCAACTTTTGGTATGCTCTCCTTAATTTGTGTTCTAATTTCTTGAAGCTTTTCTTTACTAACATACTGATTAGGTTTGAAAGAGGAATAATCATTATATATTCGATAAAAATCAGCGACTAATTTTAATTGTGTCTTTTTTTTACCTTTTAATGACTTATAAAAGTTTTCATATGGTTTCCGAAATCGAGGAATTCTCAGATTTGAAAAATCAGAATAACCTCCATTGGTGCCAATTATATATCGTGCAAAATCTTCAAAGCCCATTACAGACTCATATAAATGATTTTGGGCAATGATTTCAAAATCCTTACCTTTTTTAGGATATTCTAGCTTGTATTTCTCAACCTCCTTTTTGCTGGGAATAATCTCTGGGAAAGAACTGTCGTAAGGCGGTTTAATGATTTCAGAATTTATATCAATAGCAGAATCTACTACAATACCCAATTCAATAATGCCACGAATATAGTCCCTGGTTAAAATGTGAACGGGCAGATTATTTTTTATGAATGCCCAATCATAAGTATAAAGGGCAAGTTGCTTTATGGTATCATTATTTATACTTCTCATTGCACATCCATAAGCAGAAGCAAATAATCGCTCTGTAACATATGGGTCATTTACATTTTCGAAATCCTTTAGGACATTTATAAGGAGATTAATTCTATCTTCTAATAAGGATACTAACGCTTTTGTGGCAGCATCTCTTAAAAACCGATTGGAGGAAGTTAGAAACCAAGCAATAGTTTTAGATAATAATCGAATTGAATCATCGTTAATATGCTTTTTATCTAGGTCAGACCATGCCCAATCAATAATGCGTTTAATTGATGATTCGCTGCCCTGAAAGTGATTATGAATGTATTTTGTCCACCATGCATCCCTTTCAGATAAACTAAATTTAATCAAATGCTTATGTAGAAAATCAGCATTGAAATAATGCTTTGGATTAGCCGTTAGAGATATTATTGTATCCAGAAAGCTCTCTTCATATTGAGCATCGACAATAATTACATTATTAATATATTCTTTTACTTTATCCTTAATTGTTCCAATCTTTCTCCATTTAAGACTTTCAATAAATCCATATATAACAGCATAACTATCTTTGCAAGCAACCGGAATAAGCTCATATAACTCTGTATCTATCATTTCAGGCAATAAAACTGAAAAGGATTCTAATAAACCAGAATTGTATGAACAAGTATTCAGGTCTTTTACATAGGAATAAAGAATTGTACCAGGCGAAAAACTTTTAGAAGTGTTTTCCTTGTTAAGATGTTTATCTAATAGAGTTTTGGCTGTGTAATAATCTAAGATTCGTTCATATGAAAACCGAACTATTTGAATGTGTTCGTCTTTTTCGAACCATATATCTTCAGATAGCAAACCTTCATGAATAATACAATCAAGTATTCTTGGCGTGCTTGTGTAGCTATCAAAAACAGTTTTAGCTATTCCATGTGCTTCTTTATAGGTTAGGTAATGTTTCTTTTTTTCAATTATTGCAAGTGCAAATGCCTTAACAAAATCAGAAATAAGGTCGGTGTTTTTGTTGAAATTTAATTTTTCCGGTTCAGATAGACCTTTGTTAACTCCTTTCAAGAAGTTTGAAAAGACGGAACTTATTCCATCATAACCATCTGGCAGTTTTTTTAATCCCCTTTTTTTTAACCCTTCGCAAAATGTCAATAGAAATAGAGGGTTTGAAAACTCAGGATTGAAAATAGGAATGTTGGGCAGTTCTAATTTATGAATATGAAAGAAATGGATTATAGCTTCATATTCTTGTCCTTTGAATCCAGAATGCTTTAGAGGAATAGCCAAATTCTCATCATATACAGGAAATATGTAATCAATGTAAGTGGAACGAATGCTCAAAATCAAACCAATCCACTTTTGATATGGTCGAAATGTCTCAATAAAATTCTGTATGTGGTTTTTCCACATAATACGAGCTTCCCCTTCATTGATTGCATCAATGACAAAAAGAATTCTTGTATTTAGTGATTGCGCCTTTGCTACTAGTGATTCCAATAACTCAGTTGTTGAACAATGAACATCAAGAAGATTGCGTACTTGAGACCATGGTTCACCATTATAAAAGTGTTGACCTAATAAAAAAATCCCAGGAACTCCATTAGATAATCTTTGGCTTATATAATCACCTAATAAATGGGATTTACCAACCCCTGCCTCACCACTAAGAATCATCAAAGGCTTATTATACAGCTTTGTTATTTTGCTTTCTGCAAAATGAATCAATTCATAAACCTTATCTCGTAGTTGACGTACGTGGTACGTTTCATAATTATTCGAATTGGGATTCTTCTCTTTTTTTTCAGAAAGTATCTTTTCAATACTTCTTAACTCTTCAATAATTTCATAGCACAAGCTGCAAATCTCATCTGCAGGGAAGTTGTCCTCTATAAACAAGAAATTGTCGCTGAATGAAATTAGTTTTTGATATAATGCTTGATAATTAGATTCAATATCTTGTGTATAGCGAAATGTCTCATTATGCTCATTTTTTACTTCATAAAGACATTTATTAAATTCTTTAACAAAATCAATATCGCAGCCTATTCCAATTAATTCTTTTGAAATTGGTAGGCTAAAATTATTTTCTGGAATATATCGAGTACCAAGATTTCGAATGCTTTTTGAAATATGCTCACTAAACCATTTGTCACTAAATTCTGTATTCCCAAACCAATAATAAATACGACCTGCATGTTTTTCTAAAGACAGTCTATGTATTAACTCAGAACTACCCCAATACTCAAAATCAATATTTCTCCCATAATCCTTAGCATACTTCTTCCAGGTAATAACCTTTTCATTCCATTTATCCATGAACCATTTTTGATTCTCTTTTCGAGGGTCTTCTCTATCTAATGGAATTGCAATTAAATACTTCGTAAGTTTAGGATGTTTTGCAAATGCAGTTTTAAAAGAATCTGTTAGCTGTTGCCATTGACCATCTTCTAATTTATTTGTAAAATATTTAGCTTGCCACCCATATTCTTCTCCATTTTTTAAAACACAATAAGCCTCGACGCCTCCATCTGGCGTTCCAAGACGATAAAACGACGTTTTTTCGAGAATCTCTTCTTCTCTTGCTAGTTGACAAACAAGCTCTTCAAATCCATTATTTTGGCTTTTATTGAATGCTCGTATACTATTCCAATTAATACTATTATTCATTGAATGCTGAATTAGATAACACCAGCCTTAAATCTTCTTTAAAAGATTCGTTTTAATTAAATCATAAGCTTTTTCATAATCGTACGTCTCTTCTACCCGAAGCAAAGAAACCGTATCATCTAAAAACTCCCGGTCTTTCATTTTCAATTCCATGTTTTGCAGGTATTGCTTTTGAGTTGGGGGATTATCGACAACGAATTTCATATATTCGTGATAGCAGGTAAGAACCTTTTCGATGTTCAGATTGGCAAGGGTAAGGGCTTTGTACAAATCATACAAATCGCGACCTTTCAGGCGTTGGTAAAGAGCTCGGATTTTTGTGCCTATCATTTCTTCGAGCTGGTAGGTTTGGATGTTGCATGAGCCTTTAAACCATCCGGTGTTTATATTAAATTCTTTTGTAGTATAGCCCAAAACTGAGAAATGCTCACGGCAATTGATTTCGATTTTTAACCTCAACGAAACCGGGGTTACACTTTCGGAATTGAAACGATATACCAGCGTATTGTTATTTGCTTTTTGTTTTACTGTAGGTTCTCCTAAAAAAGACATGCACATACGCAGCTGGTCAATAATTTCTTTAACAGGACCGGAATTCTTTTGTACAAGGTCTATGTCTTCGGAATACCGGGGTTGTGGTTGGAGGTAAAGTTTGTGCAATGCTGTTCCTCCCCTGAAAACAAGATTTTCAGCCAGAAAATCATTAGAGAAAATTTCGACCAATGCACGGCATATTACCAAGTCCTGTTCTATTTGCTCGTCGGTTATCCAGGGAACAACATTACTCCATGCTTTTATTACGTTTGCTGGTATCATTCGTCAATTTCAATGTCGGTGTTAATAATAATTTTCCAACGGTCGTTTGTTGGAAAACCTGTTTTTTCTTCTCCTGCTTTAAGTGGTTGCCGGTAGAACTCTTTTTTTGAATTTTGTGATTCGGAATAAAGCTTATTGGCTAATACTTCCTGACCTAAAACAGCATCCAAAATATAACCCAATCGCTGTATTGATGGTACCGAAAATGTTTCGATTAGTTCTCCGGTAATACGCTCCGGTTTCATTTCTTCAGCAAGTTCATTTAAAACAGATGCAGCCCGGTTTATTCCCCCAATACGGTTGTCGTAATAAACCAAATCGATAGCCGTTAACTCCGGATTCGAAACATTTACATAACCGGATTCGGTTTTTCTTTTTTCCAATAAGCTTTCTGGAATATTCCGTTTAGTTATGTAATTTATTTTCAAACCTTTTTTGTGTGTTGTCAATTGTTTGGAATTTGTCACTACAAAAAATTCCTGAGGTTGCTGGTGAGCAGCCCCATGTAATGCTGCTGCACTTAAAAGCCCAACGTAATATGGTTTGTCCACATATTTCATCAGGTTGTCAATAAAAAGCATAGGAGGCAATAAACCACGGGAGGCATATTCGGGTGGAATTATCAGATAAAATCCTTTATAAACCGATAATACACGGCCTTTTTTTGACAACCTGGTTAATGCCAGAATAAGTGCATGTTCTGAAATATCCGGGAAATCGGTTTTTATCTGATCCAGACTAAATACATATTTACCCCAGGATTGCTGTTTTTCAACCCAGCTCAGTAAGTAATTATTATTTCTTGTTGTTTCCAAATGGAGTAAAATTTCTATAAAAGTATCAAAAAATGATAATAAAGTGAAATATTTACTCGTTTTTTAAATCGTTGATATTGATTAGCGTATAACTAAATGTCTTACCCCAGACCTTTTCAGCCTTTTCGCAAAGTGAAATGAATTCGGAAAAATGGCTGGAATCGGCGAAGACCTGGCAACCGGCGGACCATTGGTTTACGTTGATGGTTTTGCCGATGAGGTTTGCCCGGTGGATGTTTATGCCAAAGATTCCGGTGTCTTCTTTCCCGGTTGAGAAATCGAGGTAATTGTCTTTGTTGAAATCGCGGATTATGGTAACGGGCATGAACTGTACCAGTGCTTTGTATCGGCCACGGTGTAAACCCAGACAATAGCAATGCAGGTATTGGCCTTCTTTTAAAATGGCGGTACCTCCGGGACTTAACGGATGATTGAGGTAGTACAAACCGGGGTCGGTGGTGGCCTGGTATTGATTGAAATTCCATTGGCCTTTGTATTTCCACATGACCACGATGGTATCGTCAAAGAAATTGGGTGTGCGGTTATTGTTACGGATACCGATAATATTGAGATTGTACGGTTTGGTATCGGTTTCAAATATCTCGTAACCTTTGTTTTGCATGGCGTTGTAAACGGATTCAAATGTTATTGTTTTCATTATTTTAGGGTGTTAGATACGTTTGTCTTTGGCCGATTCGCTGAAAGCGATGAGGTTGAATTGCTCGCGTAAGCGACTGCGAAGGCGTGAGCCGTATATTTCTTCGATTTCGGAACTGTTAAGGTTGGTTGTTAAATGGGTGAGCATGTGGCCGGACACAAACAAATCGTAGCGGGAAAGAAGGATTTCGGCCATTACATTGCATTCGTTGCCAAAGTATTTGAGATTGTTCTCGGTTCCTAAATCGTCGAAACACCAAGCAATCGGAATGCCGTATTTGAAAGATTGCTGGCTGTAACGATGGATTACGGAATAGCCTTCCTGGATAAATTCGAAACTTACATTGCGGCAAGGTTTCATATTATACCTCTCTTCTGGCTTTAACATGAAACGAAGCAGGTTCATTAATGATGTTTTGCCACAGCCAACCGGTCCGGAAAGTAAAATGCCTTTCCGGAAGGAGAGATTGAATTTTTCGGCACCGGCATTGTCTTTTAAAAAGTAAGCCAATAGTTTGAAAATAACTTCGTAATCTTCAGCTATGACTTTAAAGCCGGGATGATATACTTTTTTGCCTGTTGTTTCGATAAACGAAAGGCAACGGGTAAAGTCGAAAGAGCAACTCATAACTTTAGCTATAAGGGTTCGCCATAGTTTTTGGATTGGTTAAGGTTGGTTGGATTATTGCCCGAAGGTTTTGGCTTTGGGGCGAACTTTGGAATGTTGAGAATCCAGTTACGGGCAGCGGCTTTCCAATCTTTCATTTTTGCACGGCCCCCAACGAGCCAACCATTGCTCTCGAAATAGTTGAAAAACTTTTCGGCCTCGATGGCGGAAACACCTTTCTCGTCGAAATAAATTTTTACGAATTCGAGTGTAGGGGGAAAAGAACCTGATGCGTTGACCTCATCGTTCTTTTTCTTTTCGCGCAACTTTTCTTTTTCTTCTTTTGATTTCATATCAGAATTTTTTAATTCAAATTTTGGGGCTTGGCCAATCAAGTTTGTTTTGTTTAATCTGTTTATATTGTTTATAGAAGGTATCACTGGCATTACAGAGGCATTATCAGTACTATTATCAAAAGTGTACAGGTAAACCAAGCTTCCTTTATGCCGATTGTAAGAAGGTTCATAGCGAATGTAATTCCACAAATGCAGCTCTTTTAAACACCTGACGTACGTGTTTGCAGAACCTATTTTGGCCATTCTCATTATCTCATCGCGCGAAATGGAAATGGGATTGTGAAAGAAATTGAGGTTCCAGCAACGAAACAATGAGATGTACAAGCTGATGTGAAAAGGCGTAAGCCGGTTATCGGCTTCGATAATTTCGAAAACGGCCGTTAAATGTTTGATGTAATTCATTCATAACCGGTTGTTTTATTTGAATATGGATAATTGCTGTTTGCGGGACTGGAGCATATCCTGAATGTCGGCATAATCGTAATATATAACGCCCCCAATCTTGGTGTAGGGCAGTGTGCCGTTTAATCGAAGATTTTGAAGTGTACCTGGAGAGATGTTTAGGATTTTACGGACTTCGTAAGATTTGAGCCATTTTTTAGATGGTTGTCCGTTGTGCTCTTTGAAAAGCTGTTTGATTTGGTCGAGTAATTCCATTTTAAACTCGCGCAAATCGTCGGTTGTGATAATCTCGGTAGCCATAAGTTATTGTTTTTGAGTTTTTGTATATCAAATTTCAATAAATAGGCAGAAACGTTTCACCAAGGTGTAACCAAGTTGGTTATAAATTAGTTTTGGGTTGTTTTAATATTATTTGGGTTGTTTTTTTGCAAAAAATACTCTCGATAAGTAAAACAACCAACTTGGTTACCTTGGTTATTTACTTATCCTGCTCGTCCATTCTTTTCAACAATGCAGCTTTCAAAGAATCGAGGTACTTGGTGGGGTTTTGCCTGCCTTTTATTTGCATATAGTCGCGATAGAAATCGCCAAGGTCAATTTTAAACCATGATTCTGCAAGTGCTGCCATTTCCTTTATATCAACGTTTCCATCGTTTATGCTTCCAATAGAATTAATTGCATAAATAAGCTCGGTAAGAGCAATTTTTGAGTCGGTCCAAGCATATTTTCCTTTTAGAATAAGGGCGTTTTTTGACATAGTGTTTTCTTTCCAGTCTAATGCTGATAGTTCTGATTTAAGATAAATACTGAGCAAATCGTTCGCCAGAATTTTTGCAACTTTATAATCATGGCTTGTGGAAAAATCTGGGTCGGCATCGTAAATAAACGTATCGACATATAACCGGAGGTCAAGTTTTCCACGAACGAAATATTTATCGTCGAGAAAAGTCATGTCATTACGCATATACTGGTAAAATTCGAGGTTTTCGGAAAAGTATTTTTCTAGTTTGTTAAGTTCGTTTAGCAGGTATTTTTTCTGAGATTTATCGCTACCGTTAGGTCGCTTGGATTCGATATTGAAAATCTTTACAAAGTATATGAGTTTGCTGTAGATAGATGGTTTTACTTTTTTAAAAAACTGAATTTCATCGAGTTGCGATTGAAACTTATTTATGTAAATAAAATTCTTAATATCATTCAGAGACTTGTTAATTAGATAAATGGATAATTCAGCTTGTTTTATAATATTGCGTTCCTCAAATTCTATGCGTTTTAACTCCTCTTGTAGTTTATCTTTTACGTCATAGATATAGTTCAACATTGTACTTTTATTGCTCTGGTTTTTAATTAAATAAAAATTTCGCCTTTCATATATAAAACGGCATTACCAGCTAATTCCACTCTATTATTTAACAATCGACAATATAATTCTCCTGTACGTGTGGAGATCTGGAATGCATGTAATTCATTTTTAATAAGTTTATCAGCCCAGTATGGAGTAAGTGTAGTATGCGCAGAACCGCAAACAGGGTCTTCATTTACGCCAACTGCAGGTGCGAAAAATCGGGAAACAAAGTCATGATTTTTGCCTTTTGCCGTTACAATAATTCCTCTTGCATTTAACCCTGCTATCAGAGGCAAATTAGGCTGTATTGTTTTAATGTCATTTTGACTTTCAAATACCAACATATAATCGGTTTTACCTTTAAAAGCCGCAATCGGTTTTTTGTTTGTTGCTGCTAAAAGTTCATCGGTCAATTCGATTTCTGTAAATTGGTCTGTCGGGAAGTTGAGTGCAAATTTGTCCTGCTGAATGGCAACGGGTAAGTTGCCACTTCGTGGAGAATAGAAATTGATGATATCACGCTGATAATTCTCGCAATGGTTTAGTACATAAGCTGAGGCAAGAGTAGCGTGACCGCAAAGGTCAACTTCTGAAGTAGGTGTAAACCAACGTATTTCAAAGCCATCGCCTTTGGGTACATAAAAAGCAGTTTCGGACAAATTGTTTTCTGCTGCTATTTTTAATAATACATTATCCGCCAACCATTCTTTTAATGGACATACTGCGGCAGGATTTCCATTAAACACTGTATTGGTAAAAGCATCTACTTGATAGATTGTCAATTTCATAATTCTTTATATTTATCTGTTCCTTTGTGAAAAGATTAGCCTTGACCCTTTTTATTGTTATTCTTTTATTTCTTTAATTCAAGCAAGATAAAGGACTTGTCATTTGGTAGAATGTATTCTTCCCAACCAATTAATTCAAATCCAAATTTTGATGCCTGGCTTTGTAATTCTTTTCTGTTCACAATTTTGAAAATATCCTTTAAGAATTTGACTGTTTCAATTCCTGTTTGGCTAACAGAACCAGCCCCATTATTGGACTGTATTGTTACGATTAGATTGGCCGATTCATCTATATTGTTTTCTATGAACCTGAAAGCCTCCACTATCTCGACATATTCAAAAATTAATGCAGCCCAAATAAAGTCTGCTTTGATGAACGATTTAGTTGAAGTGCCAATATCTGTGTTTACAAGCTCCAAATGCTTAATTTTATCGCCAAACCTCTTTTTGGTTACATCCAGATAGGATTGGTTTATATCTATACCACATACTCTTTTTACTTTACTTGTATCAATATGTTCCAATCCATTACCTCCGCTTATACCTAAATACAAAATGTTTTGGGGTCTATACTTTTGCAAATATTTACCTATGAGAGAATTTAACAATTGTGCTTGCGCAACATCTTTATGTTGCATATGCTGCTCATAATCGTTTAAAGGGATATTGTTCCATGGATTTTTTTTCATAATTGCACTTTTATTATACCAGTCTATCAGATTATTCTATAAATAATCCTGTCTTATTGGACTGAATACATCAATTACTTGGCCTGCTTCAATGATTTCAATAGAATGTTCTATATTGGCAGGGATGGAATAGGTGTCGCCCTCGGATAACGAGTAATCTTCACTTCCAATTTTCAATTTGTATTTGCCCGATATGACATAGCCGCTCTGTTCATTTGGATGTTTGTGAAATGGAACATTGTCGGTTAGTTTATAAAGCATTTTTGTAACCATTGTGTCTTTTCCAATTGAAAGCACTACGAAATCAACTCCAAGAAATTGTTTAGGAGTAGCGTCCTGATTTTTTACGACATTTTTCATTTGTTCAAATATTTAGTTTTAATTCCATTTGAATGTTACAGCGTTTGTAAGGGGTTTTGTGTCCCGAAACTTTCTCGAATCCTAGTTTGTAATAAAGATTGATAGCTGGTTTTAGCTTTGTATTACTTTCCAGATAAATTTTTGAAGCACCTAAGTTTTTAGCTGCTTCAATGGCTTTGTTACCTAAAATCCAACCAATATTTTTGCTTCGCACTTGTGGAGAAACAGCCATTTTGGCCAGTTCAAAATCGTATTCAGGTTCATTCATTTTAATAAGGGCACAAACACCAACTGGTTCGTTGTTATGCAATGCAACAAAGATTTTGCCTCCTTTATCAAGAATATATGACTGAGGGTTGTCTAAAGCCTTTTTATCCGCTTCTTCTAATTCGAAATATGTAGAAATCCATTCTTCATTAAGAGTTTTAAAAGCTGAGTGATATTTTGAATCGTATTCTACAATTTGAATGTCTTTACTTTCACGTAATTTCTTTTGTTCTTGTACTCTTCGGTATAGAGATTTTTTATTCAATAAGAATTCCCATTCTTCAATTGCTTCCCAAAGGTTGTGTGTGGCTTCGGCAATGACACCCTCAATTGCAACATCTATATCGGCACATTGTACCTTGATAATTTTTTGAGCAAACTCTTTTCCTTTTTCGGTTAATCCGACTACGTTCCTGCGCTTGTCGTTTGATTTAAGATTGTCTTTTACCAATCCTGCTTTTGCCATTTCCTTAATTATTTTTGTAACGGATGGTTGTGAGTGGCATATTTCAGTAGCGATTTCGGTAATAGTTTGTTCTCCATCTTCAGCCAAAACAAAGAACACTGGAAACCATTTTGGCGAAAATTCGATATTATATAATTCATAAATTTTGGCGGCATCATCAGTTATTTTGGCAGTTAGTAAACGTAACCTACTACCTAATGCCATTTTTCCTGTCTTGTTAAAGAAATCCATGTCTTTGTATTGAAATTTTAAATTCTATTAATAACTTTCACTTGGGTCTGGATATTTTTGATTTTTAATATCAGAAATATAATGTTGGGTAGCTTCTGTCATTATTGTATGTAAATCGGCATAGTGACGTAAAAACTTTGGTGAAAAACCCTTGTTCATTCCCATCATATCTTGAATAACAAGTATTTGCCCATCTGTGCCAGAGCCAGCCCCGATACCTATTGTCGGAATTTTAACTTTTGATGAAATTAGTGAAGCAAGTTCTGAGGGAATTTTTTCGAGTAATATTCCAAAGGCTCCTATTTCTTCCATTAATAAACAGTCACTTATTAGTTTCTTAGCTTCTTTTTCTTCTTTGCCGCGAACAGCATAGTTGCCATATTTATTAATATATTGAGGCATCAAACCAAGGTGTGACATTACTGGAATTCCTGCATCAATTATTTTTCTTATATCATCTTTTAGTTCTATTCCTCCTTCTATCTTTACTGCATCAACCCCCGTTTCTCTCATAATGCGAATGGCTGCATCTAAAGATTTTAAAGGATTTCCAGAACAAGTTCCAAAGGGCATATCTACTATCACTAATGCATTTTTGGTGCCATTAACAACTGACTTGGCATAGTATATCATTTGTTCAAGAGAAATAGATAGAGTTGTTGTATTACCAATCATAATATTTGAAGCGGAGTCGCCTACAAGTATAACATCAATACCCGCCTCATCAATTATTTTTGCCATAGTGTAATCATACGCTGTTAATGCACATATTTTATCGCCATTCTGCTTCATTTTATGTAGCTGACAGATGGTAGTTTTTCTTCTATTATCATTATATGTTAGCATCTTTAAATCCTCATTCAAGTTTGTACTGTGTTTATTATAATATATATATATGTATATATTATTTAAATCTTTTAATGAATAATCAATAATATAACTGGTTATGCAAAAGTATAAATGTTTTTTATATAAAAAATTTTGGAGTGTAAATTTCACCTTAAAGCTTTTGCTTTTTTGAATAAACTGACTAAATGAGTTTTATTTTACATTGATTTTTCTAGAAAGTCTTTCTTCTGTTACAAGGTTTAATTTTTCTTTTAAAATATTAATATCGTCGCTTACTTTTTGCTCGATTACCTTTGCGTAAATTTGAGTGGTTTTAATGCTAGTGTGACCAAGGAGTTTTGAAACGGTTTCAATGGGAACTCCATTGGTTAACGTTACCGTTGTAGCAAAGGTGTGGCGTGCGATATGGAAGGTGAGTGTTTTTTCAATGCCGCAAAAATCGGCTATTTCTTTAAGGTAGTTGTTTAATAGTTGATTGGCATAAACAGGCAAAAGCTTACCAGATTCTAATACTCGTGGACTATTCTTGTACTTTTCAATAATAGCCATTGCCGGAGGCAATAAAGGAACACGAACGGGAATGTCTGTTTTATGACGGCAGGTGTTTATCCAATACCCGCCATCAATGCCCAATGAAAGATTTTTAGGGGTTAGCTCGTAAACATCTATATAGGCAAGGCCTGTATAACAGCTAAAAACGAACATATCTTTGGCATGTTGAAGCCTAAGTATCTTAAATTCTTTTTGTTCTATAGCGGCCAGTTCTTCAGCGGTAAGAAACTCCCGGTTACTCTTGGTAAATACGGGTTGAAACTTCTGAAATGGGTCGCGGTCGAGCCAATCGTTTTTAATAGCCATGTTTACCACTTTGCGTAAACGCTCGATGTGTTTCATTATGGTGTTCTGTCCGCAAGACTTTTTCTGGTCTTTGGGAACATACGCTTTCATAAATATTTCAAATTCGTTGAGAAAGCGGTAATTTAATTGCGACAGGAAAATATCGGATGTTTTTAGGTGTGCCTTCAGATATTCTTCAACGTACCTGCGGGTTGTAAAGTAGTTTTTGAGGGTTCCCCATTCAAGGGTTGTTTTCATTTCAACATTGTGGTAGTCGAAAATAGTCATTAACGAATGTTCTTTTTCCTCAAAACCACAAAACAGGTTTTTAATTGCAACAGCTGTAACCAGCTTTTTCTTTACTGTTAATTCCTGGTAACATTCGGTTAACCGACTTCGGATTTGTTCCAGGTAAGTGTTGAGGTTGCGGATTTCTTCGCTTTTGCCCTTGGCTGAACCTTTGGCATCGTTCCAGTTGTCGGGATGAATGAATTTTTTGAGGGAAACCTCTACGCGACGACCATCGACAGAGATGCGGGCATAAATAGGATAGAGGCCATCTTTGGCCTTGTTGGAGCGGGTGATAAACTGCACTCCGAAGGTGTTGTTTGTTCTCATGACAATTCAGCTTTTGAGTTTTTGTTTTTAAATGATTCGGTTCACCGGAACTCATTCCGAAAATGCCCTCCAAACTCATTTAAACAAGACTAAAACAAACGATACATTATATTGATTTAATGTATTTTGAATCGTTTTAGGTGAACTAATTTAAAACTTAATTTGGTTCACCGTTTAGTTCTCATTTCCGCTGAAATTGTTCAATTGATATTGAATTACAAAAAATGAAAAAGCCTGCAAATCATACAATTTGCAGGCTTTTGTTTTGGGTTGAAACCCATTTTGTCGGGGTAGGGCGACTCGAACGCCCGACCTCCACGTCCCGAACGTGGCACGCTACCAACTGCGCTATACCCCGAAAGAAACAATAAATCCAATCATGATAAAAGCCGAAAAATACGTTCCGGTCAATCAATAAAACTGAATTTGAATTGCGCCACGAATTTATAATTTTCCTGAAAAATACGGTGAGTTTAAACAATAAAAAGCTATATTTTTTCATTGATATCCGGGTAAAAATCTGAGATTCTTCGCTTCGCTCAGAATGACAGTTATTTACAAGAGTCTGGAGGACGAAGTGAGAAAGCTAAATCGAATATGCATTGCGAAGATTTTACCGGACAATAGTGATATTTTTTCTGAATAAAATAAGAAACCGTTTCAAACATCGATTTGAAACGGTTCTTCTAATTCACACAATCAATCCACACTAAAAACCAATCAACACTTAATTAACCTCTAATCTTCTCTTAAACTTATGGAATACTTATGAAACACTATTGTAAACGTATTTCAATCAAAAAAGTTCAATATTTTGTCATTTATTTTTAGAAAGTTAAGTAAGATTTTTAATGTGTACTGTAAAATAATTTTGTATGGTTAATATACTTAATAACAAATACTTGAAAACAATATCTGTTTCGAATAAAAATAAAAAAATCCGGTCATATTTTACCGGAGTTCTATTATCTATTTAATATTTGAGTTTAGTCTTCCGACAAGCTTAATCGGGTACCCCGGGCCATTGAAATCAGGTTTGGGTTGGTAATCAGAATCTGGTTAACACCGTTACGCATAGCAGTAAAACCATTGTCAAGTTTAGGGATCATTCCTTCCTTAATAACTCCGGCAAACTGAAGCTCTTTAAATCGGTTGTAAGTCAATTCAGAAATAACCGAATTTTCATCATCAGCGTTGAGCAAAACACCTTTTTTCTCGAAGCAATAGAAAAGATTAACTGTGTAATAATTCGATAATTCGATAGCCAAGTCGGCTGCAATGGTATCTGCATTAGTATTGAGCAACTGCCCTCGGGTATCATGCGTAATTGGAGCCATTACGGGAACAACTTCTTCATTAAGCAACAAACGAAGTTCGGATGTGTTAACACCCATAATGTCGCCAACAAAACCATAATCAATTTCCTTAACCGGACGTTTCCTGGCCTTTATAACATTTAAATCGGCCCCGGTAAGTCCAATGGAATTGCACCCTCTGGCCTGTAGTCCGGCTACAATATTTTTATTAACCAAGCCAGCATAAACCATTGTAACAACTTCCAAAGTAGCTTCATCAGTTATCCTTCTGCCATCAACCATTTTTGTTTCAATACCAAGTTTTTCGGAGAGGGTAGTGGCTAGCCTTCCTCCGCCATGAACCAGAATTCGTTTACCTCTAATCTGAGAGAAATGGTTTAACAACTGATCAAGAGACTCTTTCTCTTCAACAACTTTACCGCCAACTTTTACAATGGTCAATCTTTCCATAAATTTCATTTTAAGTTCGAAGTACCTAGAGTTCGGAATTAAAACTCCAGGCACTCCGCACTTTTTTATTTTAACTGGTCTAACATCATCTTTAATACAGCCTGGGCCGAAAATAATCGGTTTTCTGCTTCAGGAATAACAATTGAATTTGGTCCGTCGATCACTTCATCCGACACAATCATGTTGCGGCGAACAGGTAAGCAGTGCATAAATTTAGCATTGTTTGTAACAGCCATTTGCCGTTCTGAAACAGTCCACGAACGATCTTTTGATAAAATTTGACCGTAACTGGTATATGAAGCCCAGTTTTTTGCATAGATGAAATCGGCGCCTTCAAATGCTTTCATCTGATCATATTCCGGTTTCAAATCGCCCATAAATTCAGGAGCCAGCTCGTATCCTTCAGGATGAGTTACAACCACTTCGTAATCAGCAGCTCTCATCCATTCAACAAACGAATTGGGAACGGCCTGGGGCAAAGCCCTGGGATGCGGGGCCCAGCTAAGTACAACTTTCGGACGAGCTTTTATTTTGTATTCTTCAATAGTTAACTGGTCAGCAAACGACTGAAGCGGGTGACGGGTTGCGGCCTCCATACTTACAACCGGAACTCCTGAATAGTCAATAAACTGCTGTAATATTTTTTCCTGATAATCATCCTCGCGGTTCTCAAAACGAGCAAATGAACGAACTCCAATAATATCACAGTAACGACCAATTACCGGAACAGCTTCACGGATATGTTCAGGTTTATCGCCATCCATAATTACGCCCATTTCAGTTTCAAGTTTCCAGCCGCCTTCATTGATATCAAAAACAATCACGTTCATTCCCAGATTTAAACCAGCCTTTTGCGTACTTAACCGGGTTCTTAAACTTGAGTTAAAGAATACAAGTAATAAGGTTTTGTTTTTACCTAAATCCTGATACTTATAGGGTGATTTTTTAAGCTCAAAAGCCAGCTTCAAAGCCTCGTCCAGGTTCATCAAATCATGAACGGATGTAAATTGTCTCATTATTCGTTAAAATTAAAAACTAATAAACTGTATTTCAATCTATTATATTGAAACTAATTGTCGCATAAATATAAGTGTATTTTTCTCTTTTACCCTTGGTGAAGCAACTTTTTCCTTTACTATTTTGGCCTGATCTGACCATTGCCATCAATAATCCATTTATAGCTGGTAAGCTCTTCAAGAGCCATAGGACCACGTGCATGAAGTTTTTGTGTTGAAATGCCAATTTCGGCGCCTAAACCAAACTGAGCTCCATCGGTAAATGCCGTAGATACATTGCAATAAACAGCGGCGGCATCTACAGCTTTTCGGAAAAGATCAAGAATTTCAGCATTTTCTGAGACTATCGATTCGGAATGTTTGGAGCTGTATTTGGCAATGTGGTCTAATGCTGCATTAATTCCCGAAACAGTTTTTACAGCCATTTTGTATGACAAAAATTCGGTTCCAAACGATTCCTCAGTTGCATGTTCAAGCAATTTATCCGGATATTTTCCGTCAAGCGCTTTATAAGCCTGATTATCTGCATAGATAATTACATTACTTTGGGTAAGTAGTTCGGTCAATTCAGGTAAATCGACAAGTCGGGTTTCGTCAATCAAGACACAGTCTAATGCATTACAAACACTTGGTCGGCGGGTCTTTGCATTGTTTATTATAGCTTTTCCCTTAATTACATCGCCATCTTCGTGAAAATAAGTATGGCAAATGCCTGCTCCTGTTTCAATTACCGGGATAGACGAATTTTGGCGTACAAAATCGATAAGATTTTGTGAACCGCGTGGAATGATTAAATCGACAAGGCCGTGCGCATGTAAAAGTTCAGATGTTGCTTCACGATCAACAGGCAATAATGTAAGTGTGTTTTCGTCAATGTTGTGCTTTTTTAGTACGTTTTGGATTACTCTCACGATAGCCAGATTTGATTCATTGGCATCGCTTCCTCCTTTCAATACACAGGCATTTCCCGATTTCAGGCAAAGTGAAAATACATCAAAAGTAACATTAGGGCGGGCTTCGTATATAATGCCTATTACCCCAAACGGTACAGTTATTTTAGTAATCCTTAATCCATTAGGTCTGATAGTTTCACTTAAAATGTGGCCAAGAGGCGAGGGAAGCGCCACCACATTTCGAATATCTGCTGCAATTCCTTTTATTCGGTCAGTAGTCAACATCAGGCGATCGTATTTCGGATCTGACTTGTCCATTCGGCTTAAATCCTTCAAATTTTCATTCAGAATGAAATCAGTATTTTCAATTGCTGCATCAGCAACATCAGCTAACACTCTGTTTATTTTTTCAACCGAAATCATATTCAGTTTTCTGCTTGCAATTTGTACAGAGTTAAGTTGTTCCTTTACTGTCATTATTTATGTTTTTTAAATTGAACTTCATCATTTGTCAAAAAAACCATTTACCAAATATAAATCTGAAATATAATAAGAACCCCCTTCCAGGGGGAGGAAGGGGGAAATCAAACTCAGATAATTTGTGCCATTAGGAGGCAATTTAAGAGGTATTTCAAAGGGCATTAATGCAAATTCTGAGTCAATATTTTGCTATTCCATAATATACAGATAGTCGTAATGAACAATTGCCTTTTTATTCTTATTACCTTTAAATTTCTCAGCCTTTTCTGAATTATATTCAGCTTTACCGATTCCTATAATTTGCCCCGATTCATCTTTAATCCGAACTAAATCTCCTTTTTCAAAACTTCCTACAACCGAAATAACTCCAATTGGCAATAAACTACTTGCCTGAACCGAAAGCAATGCTTTTGAAGCTCCTTCATTTACAACAAGCTCACCTTTGGCAAAACTTTCAGAATAAGAAATCCATTTCTTAACATTCGACGATTTTTTTTTGGCCGAAAGAAACGCTGTATGAACAAAATCGATTGAAGAATCCATGATGTTCAACAAGGTATCCTCTTTTATACCATTGGCAATATGAACATTAATTCCACCACGGGCAACCTTCCTGGCAATGTTGTATTTGGTAAGCATTCCACCGCGGCCAAAACTCGATTTGCTGGTCGAAATAGCTTCATTCAACGGTTTGCTTTTGGTCGTAACGTCCCGAATTACTTTCGATTCGGGTAAATCAGGCGAACCATCGTAAATTCCATCAATGTTGCTTAAAATGATTAACGCTTCTGAGTTTTCCATCGAGGCAATTAAACCCGAAAGTTCATCATTATCAGTAAACATCAACTCAGTAACCGAAATAGTATCATTCTCATTTACAATAGGAATAACGTTACTTTCAATTAATGTCGAGATACAGTTTTTCATGTTCAGGTAATGAACTCTATCACCAAAATTTTCTTTGGTAGTAAGCACCTGGGCACATACAATTCCATACATACTAAAATTTTCAGCCCATTTGTTAATCATTTTTACCTGACCAACTGCCGACCACAATTGACGGGCTGAAACGGTGTCAAGTTTACGGCCATTGCCAATTTCGCCACGTCCTGCCGCTACTGCCCCTGAAGAAACCAGTACTATTTCAACACCCTGGTTGTGAAGTTTAGCCATTTGGTTAACCAAATGTGCAATATTGGTATCGTTTAAAGTACCATCAGACTTGGTTAGAACGTTACTGCCAACTTTGACAGTTATTTTTTTGTATTTCAGATTTGTTTCCAAAATCAGCATTTATTGAAAGAAGCAATTAAGCCCTGAATTAACGAAGAGCTAAATCCCTGGTGTTCCATTTCGTTCAATCCTGTGATTGTAATTCCTCGCGGAGTAGTAACCTTATCTATTTCTTGCTCAGGATGCCTTCCTGATTCCAGGATCAATTCAGCCGCACCTTTAACTGTTTGAGCTGTAATAAATTGAGCTTGTTCGGCGCTAAAACCCATTTCAATACCTCCTTGCATGGCAGCTCTAATATACCTTAGTGCAAATGCAATTCCGCATGAGCCTAAAACAGTGGCTGCCGACATTAAGTCCTCAGAAATAATACTTGCTTTTCCAAGCTGATCAAATATATGAACCACTAAATTGCAGGTTTCTTCCGATTTTACATTTGTCGAAATCAATGTCATTGATTCCTGAATAGCTATTGCTGTGTTAGGCATTATCCTGAATGTTTTTATGCCTGAACTGCCAAATTCTTCTTCAAGTTTTGGCAAACCCAAGCCAGCTACTGCCGAAATCAGAATTTGATTAGAATTCAGGAAAGGCTTAATTTCGTCAATAATTACCTGAGCTTGATATGGTTTAATAGCTAATATGATTATATCAGCAGTTTTTACAGCCTTAACATTTTCACCGGTAGTGGTTGCACCCTGATCCTGAAACTTTTTGAGCACACTCGTATAACGGTCAGAAACAGTTAAAAATGCCGGGGCAATTTGTTTGGATTTAATTAAACCGAAGGCCACCGAACCGCCAAGATTTCCGCCTCCAATGATGGTTATTTTCTGATCAATCATATTTTAACTATTTAATATTAAACAATTTACAATTCCGGCAATCAGAGCTATTTTGTCTGTCCTTTTTCCAATTCCAAAATTGTCTGAACAAGAGCTTCAACAAAAGTATCAGCTTGTTCTTTGGTCAAAGTTAGCGGAGATAATAACCGAATAGTATTAGCTCCACTTACGCCGGTAAAAATATGATGTTTTTTTAATAAAACATGACGAATGTCATTAATTTGTCGATCAAATTCGAGCCCAATCATTAAACCAAGTCCTCTTACTTCTTTTATTCCAGATATTTTTTTAAGCTTTTCAATCAGGTAACCACCAACTTCAGCAGCATTTTCAACCAGATTTTCGTTTTCAATGATTTCCAAAACCGCCAAACTTGCAGCACAGGCCAAATAATTGCCGCCAAAAGTTGTTCCCAACATACCGTACCAAGGTTTGATTTCAGGAGAAATAAGCAATGCACCAACCGGAAAACCATTGCCCATTCCTTTGGCAACAGTAATAATATCAGGCTTAACAGAAGTATACTGATGTGCAAAGAATTTACCGCTACGGCCATAGCCCGATTGTATTTCGTCGAGAATAAGCAAAGTTCCATGCTGTTTGCAAAGCTTTTCAGCACCAACCAAAAATTCGGTATCAGGAACACGTATACCTCCAATACCTTGAATGCCTTCAATAATTACTCCTGCTATTTCACTGGTTTTCAAATGTTCGGCAAGGGTTACTAAATCATTGAACGGCAAAATAACAGCATTAGTTGTTGCATTTACCGGGGCAACAATTTTGGGGTTATCGGTAACGGCAACAGCCGCCGAAGTACGGCCATGAAACGATTTACTGAAAGATATTATTTTTTTACGTCCTGTTACAAACGAAGCCAGTTTAATAGCATTTTCATTAGCTTCTGCCCCAGAATTGATCAGGAATAACTGGTAATCGGGATAACCACATGCCTTCCCCAATTTGTCGGCCAGTTCTTTTTGCTGCGGAATTTGCACTGAATTGGAATAAAAGCCAATCTGGTCAAGCTGATCTTTAATTCGTTTAATGTATTGCGGATGTGAGTGTCCAACAGAAATTACAGCGTGACCCCCATATAAGTCTAAATATTGGGTTCCGTTTTCGTCCCAGATATAACAATTTTGACCCTTTACCGGAGTAATGTCGAATAAAGGGTATACATCGAATAAGTTCATGATAAAAATGTTACGAGTTTTGCGTTGCGAGTTTCGTGTTGGGATTGACTCGTAACCCGCAACCCGTAACGCGCAACAATATTTCTAAAAAGCTACCGCTTTTAAATTCAGGCCGGTGGTTTCTTCCAGTCCAAAAATAAGGTTCATGTTTTGGACGGCCTGTCCCGAGGCTCCTTTCAGCAAATTATCGATAACAGAAAGGATCATTAGTTTATTACTATGTTTTTCAAGGTAAACAATTGCTTTATTGGTGTTTACCACTTGTTTTAAATCAGGATTTTTGGCACTCATCTGAACAAATGGATGCGATGCGTAATATTCCTGGTAAAGCTTTGTGGCTTCTTCTAAAGAACCATCAAATTGTGTATAAACTGAGGCAAAAATGCCTCGGGTATGGTTTCCACGAACTGGGATAAAATTGATTACATGTGCAAAATCGGGCTGAAGCTGTTTGAAGCTCTGGCCAATTTCGCCAAGGTGCTGATGTTCGAAAGCTTTATATACCGACAAGTTGTTGTTCCGCCAGCTAAAATGTGAGGTTTCGCTGGGTGCCTGACCTGCCCCGGTCGACCCGGTGATGGCGTTGACATGCAGTTCATCTTTAATTAAACCAGCCGCTGCCAATGGCAAAACGGCCAACTGTATGCCGGTAGCAAAACAACCCGGATTGGCAATTTTATTCGATTTTTTGATCAGGTCACGATTCAACTCAGGCAAGCCGTAAACGAAGTCATTTCCATCACGTTTCAGCCTGAAATCGTGGCTCAAGTCGATGATTTTGACCTGTTCAGGCAGCATATTTTTAGCCAGAAATTCTTTCGACTTTCCATGTCCCATGCAGAAAAATGCCACATCGATGGCCGAAAAATCAGCTTCGGCACTGAAACGAATATCGGTATCACCCAATAAATCGGTATGCACGTCCGAGAGCAAATTTCCGGCATTGCTACTGCTCTGCACAAATGTAATTTCTGCCTGAGGATGATAAAGTAAAATCCGGATCAGTTCTCCGGCTGTGTATCCAGCGCCACCTATTATTCCAATTTTGATCATGATAATATTTTAATAACAGCTACTAGCTGCTGGCAATTGGCTTTTTGCAAGCCGCTAGTTGCCAGTTGCCAGTTGCTAGAAACTGTGATTAACCGAATTATGAATTTTGAGCGAAGTAGAAAGTACTTTGGTGAATCCTTTCACATCGTCGGCTGTCCAGGCTGAATTCTTTTCGCCATACTGACCAAATTCTGAGCGCATTAAGTCGTGTTCCGATTCAACACCAACCAGAATATAATGGTAAGGTTTTAGCTTGATGATTACTTTCCCGGTTACTGTTTCCTGAGAGTGTTCGAGAAACTTCTCGATGTCGCGCATTACAGGCTCAAAATACAAAGCTTCGTGAAGAAACATGCCATACCAGTTGCCCAGTTGCTCTTTCCAGTATTGCTGCCATTTGGTCAAGGTGTGTTTTTCGAGCATCTGGTGCGCTTTAATGATGATAAGCGGAGCAGCGGCTTCGAAACCAACGCGGCCTTTAATACCAATGATGGTATCGCCAATGTGCATATCGCGACCAATAGCATAAGCTGACGCAATAGCTTCCAGCGCATTAATGGCATTCACCGGATTTTCATAAGTTACACCATCCACAGCTTTCAATTCACCTTTCACAAAATCAATACTGATTTCTTTTTCGTCGGAAGCCGTTAATTGTGATGGATATGCTTCTTCCGGCAAAGTTTTATTCGACTTTAGGGTCTCTTTTCCGCCAACGCTTGTTCCCCAAAGCCCTTTATTGATAGAGTAATCCATCTTCTTCCAGTCGGCTTCTACTCCATGTTGTTTAAGGTAATCGATTTCTTCCTGACGGCTCAATTCCAAATCGCGGGTAGGAGTTAGTATTTCAATTTCGGGAGCCAAAATCTGGAAGGTTAGGTCGAAACGAACCTGATCGTTTCCCGCCCCTGTACTTCCGTGGGCCACATATTTGGCGCCGATTTTTTTTGCATATTCGATAATGGCGATCGCCTGAAATACACGTTCCGAACTTACTGAAATGGGGTAAGTATTGTTTCGTAGAACATTACCAAACACCATGTATTTGATACTTTTTTCGTAATACGAGTTTGTCACGTCCAAAGCAACATGCTTGATTGCACCTAATTGATAGGCTTTTTTCTCTATTACTTCAAGCTCAGTATTACTGAAACCGCCAGTATTGGCGATGGCAGTATAAACTTCGAGATTTTTTTCAACCGATAGGTATTTGGCACAATACGATGTATCCAAACCTCCGCTAAATGCTAAAACTACTTTATCCTTCATGACTTATTTGGATTTGAATATTAAAAAAACGATGACTCACTAACAGAACCGCTTAAAACTTACAATTATTACACTTACAACACTTTCCGATCAGGGGATCGATCAATTAAATGATACTTTCTGTTGGCTTGCTGAAGGCCAATTTACATGAGAAAATAATCCTGAAAAATTCTACCAGGAGCCATCGTTTGTTATTTGTTTTTAAATAATGAAAAACCGCTTGCTTTCTTTGACTGAGAATTATTTTTGGCTGGTTTCAATTTATTAATAATGTCGAGGAGTGTGTCTTTTATAGCCCAACCATTTTGTTTCTTCTCCTCCTTTTTCTCTTTTTCCCAGGCAGGATCAAACAACATTCCGGTGCATAAACATTTACTTTTACCTGTACGCACCAAAATATCATAATTTACACAACTCTGACAACCTTTCCAGAACTCTTCATCGTCAGTAAGTTCAGAAAACGTTACCGGACGATAACCCAATTCATGGTTAATTTTCATGACGGCCAAACCGGTTGTTAAACCAAATATTTTGGCTTCTGGAAATTTCTGACGCGACAAGGCAAAAGCTTTCCGTTTAATTTCGGTTGCAAGCCCGATACCCCTATAGTCTTTGCCAACAATCAAACCCGAGTTGGCAACAAAACTTTTAGCTCCCCAGGTTTCGATATAACAAAAACCTGCAAAGGTATTGCCATTTTCAAGAGCAATAATTGCTTTGCCCTGTAACATCTTATCAGCAATGTATTCGTAAGTTCGACGGGCAATACCAGTTCCACGTTCCTTTGAGGCAATATCGATAGCATCGTTCACCTGGTCAACATATTTTAGGTGCTCTTCGGTGGCAACCATAACCTGAATATTTTTCAATTCTTTCATTTCTACTTATTCTCTTTTTTGATCGTTATTTTATTTCCGTCCGATTAATATTAACTCTTTTCTGATCACTTTCCCGCAGACGGTTTTCTATTTTTATTTTCATCTCAGGGTTTAAAACCCGGCACACCAAATATTTCGCTCCTCTGGAGCTAAAAACAGGGCTAACGCCAAAGCCTTCCCCCTCGGGGGAACGGGAAGGGGGCCGCTACCCCAATTTATCTTCCAGCGATGGCATTATTAATATCAAACTGTTAATCAAGTCGCTTTGCGAAACACCTTCACGCATAATTACTAAAATGGTATCATCGCCGGCAATGGTTCCCAATATTTCGTAAGGCTCAGCATTGTCAATCACCACCGCAATACTGTTTGCATAGCCAGGCATTGTGCGAATGACAGCCAGATTCCCCGAAAACTGAATGTCGCGAAAACCATCAGCTAAAAAACTGATGCGCGAATTCTCCTTATGATTTTCAGCAGCAACTCCTTCCGGAATAACGTACACATATCCCAAAGCCTTGTCAGCTACTTTGGCAACCTTCAAAATTCTCATGTCGCGCGACAAGGTTGCCTGAGTCAATTCAAAACCTTGATCTTTCATGATGCGCAAAAGTTCATCCTGACTACAGATACGGCCACTAAGAATTGCCTGTTTGATGGCTAATTGTCGTTTGGTGCGATTCTTCATTTTGAATAAATATTCATTTTCGGTGCAAAAATATGCAATTAATATTGAATATGAACTTTTTTTTCAGAAATAATTTCTATTTTTGTCGCAGAAATAAACAACAAAAACGAATTGACACTTGAAAAGAAACAAGTTGAAAATCGGGAAGTACATAAAGAAAAGAGATTGTTTAACAAGAGATAACAACCATGCGTTTGCCCTACAGTCGTAGTCAAACGCATTTTTTTTAATATTTAGCATTGTAACGATGACACAGCTTAGAAAAGCCAGATTGGTTCTTGAAGACGGGACAACCTTCGAAGGAAAGTCGTTCGGGTACGAAAAATCGGTAGCCGGAGAGGTAGTTTTTTATACCGCTATGACTGGTTATCCTGAAAGTTTAACAGATCCTTCATATACGGGTCAGATTCTCGTTTCAACCTTCCCTCTGATTGGGAATTATGGTGTGCCAAGTGATTCACAGACAGAAGGAATTGAAGACTTTTACGAGTCGAATAAAATTCATATCACCGGATTGATCATTTCTGACTACTCTTTCGAATACAGCCACTGGAATGCAATCAAAAGCCTGGGCGACTGGCTGAAAGAGTACAAAGTTCCGGGAATTTTCGGGATTGATACCCGTGCTTTGACGAAAATCATCCGTGTAAAAGGTTCGTTGCTTGGTAAAATTGAATTTGACGATCAGCCCATCGAATTTTATGACCCTAACAAGGAGAACCTGGTGGCTATTGCCAGCACCAACAAAGTTGAAGTTTATGGAAATGGTGAACATAGGGTAGTTTTGGTTGACTGTGGTGTAAAATATAACATCATTCGTTGCCTGCTCAACCGCAATGCTACTGTTATTCGTGTGCCTTGGGACTACGATTTTAACAATGAAGAATTCGATGGGATTTTCCTTTCGAATGGTCCGGGCGACCCAGCCTTGTGCGATGCTACTGTTGCAAACATTCGTAAAACAATGGATGCTGAAAAGCCAATCATGGGAATTTGTCTGGGTAATCAGTTGCTTGCGCGAGCTGCCGGCGCCGACACGTATAAACTGAAATTTGGCCACCGTAGCCACAACCAGCCAGTTCTGCTCCAGGGAACCGACAGATGTTTCATTACATCTCAGAACCACGGCTTTGCTGTTAATACAAAAACATTGCCATCTGACTGGGAACCGTTATTCACCAATGTGAACGACAACACCAACGAAGGAATTCGTCACAAATCGAAACCATTTTTCTCTACTCAGTTCCACCCTGAAGCCTCAAGTGGACCAGTCGATACCGAGTTTTTGTTCGACGATTTCATCAACAATGTGATTGAGTATAAAAAGACGAAAAAATAGTCTCAGTTTACAGTCACAGTTTGCAGAAGCAACTCAAGAAACACGTAACTCGTAACACGCAACTCGAAACAAAGAAACATCATGATAAATACAGACATTAAAAAAGTAATCGTACTGGGCTCGGGAGCGCTGAAAATTGGTGAAGCCGGTGAATTCGACTATTCTGGTTCACAGGCTCTTAAGGCACTGAAAGAAGAGAATGTACAAACCATTCTGATCAACCCGAATATTGCAACCATTCAGACTTCGGAAGACATTGCCGACCGCATTTACTTCCTTCCTGTTACACCATACTTTGTTGAGCAGGTAATTATTAGAGAAAAGCCTGATGGCATTTTGCTGGCATTTGGCGGTCAAACCGCGCTAAACTGCGGAGTGGCGCTTTTTAAAGGCGGCATCCTCGAAAAATACAATGTAAAAGTGGTTGGTACTCCGGTTCAGGCCATTATCGACACCGAAGACCGCGAGATTTTCGCCGGAAAGCTGGCCGAAATTGACGTAAAAACTCCGCGCAGCATTGCATGCGTCAATATGCAGGAAGCCAAAGAAGCGGTTAAAACCATTGGTTACCCTATCATTATCCGCGCTGCTTATACTTTGGGTGGTTTAGGTAGCGGGTTCTGCGCCAACGACGAAGAACTGGAAACATTGGCATCCAAAGCTTTCACCTATTCGCCTCAAATTCTGGTTGAAGAATCAATCAAAGGCTGGAAAGAAGTGGAATACGAAGTGGTTCGCGACCGCTTCAACAACTGTATCACGGTTTGTAACATGGAAAACTTCGACCCGCTGGGAATCCATACCGGAGAAAGCATCGTGGTTGCTCCATCACAAACGCTTTCAAACTCCGAATACCACAAGCTACGCGCATTGGCCATTAAAATTATTCGTCACATCGGTATAGTGGGCGAATGTAACGTTCAGTACGCTTTGGATCCTTATTCCGAAGATTACCGCGTGATTGAGGTGAATGCCCGTTTGTCGCGTTCTTCAGCATTGGCATCGAAAGCAACCGGTTATCCGCTGGCTTTTGTAGCTGCAAAATTAGGTTTAGGTTACGGCCTCCACCAGCTTAACAATCAGGTAACTAAAGTTACAACAGCAGCATTCGAACCTGCCCTCGATTACATCGTTTGTAAGATACCACGCTGGGATTTAAATAAATTTTCAGGCGTATCGAAAAACCTTGGAAGCTCGATGAAATCGGTTGGCGAGATCATGTCGATTGGCCGATCGTTTGAGGAAGCCATCCAAAAAGGTATCCGCATGGTGGGTATCGGAATGCACGGCTTTGTAGCTAATAAAGAAGAGATTACCATCGAACAAATCGACGAAGAGCTGGTGCATCCAACCGATAGACGTATCTTCGCTATTAATGAAGCATTCAATAAAGGTTACACCATTGATGAGATTTACGAAAAGACCAAAATCGATCGTTGGTTCCTTCAGAAACTTCAGAATATACATCGCACCAAAATTCAGCTCGAACAGGTTTCGTCACTCGAATCGCTTGATACAGAACTGCTGCTTCAGGCTAAAAAAGAAGGTTTCTCCGATTTTCAGGTCGCCCGTTTGGTACTGAAATCGTCGAACAAGGCAATCAACGATGATTTACTGAAAGTGCGCGAGCTTCGCAAAAGCAAAAACATTTTGCCATTCGTAAAACAAATTGATACGTTGGCTGGGGAATATCCGGCACAGACCAACTATTTGTACCTCACTTACAACGGAAGCGAGCACGACATTGAATTCCAGCACGATGGAAAATCGGTAATCGTTTTGGGATCAGGAGCTTACCGCATCGGCAGTTCGGTTGAGTTCGACTGGTGTTCGGTTAACGCCATTACCACCATTCACAAGGAAAACTATCGTTCAATCATGATTAATTACAACCCCGAAACCGTAAGTACCGACTATGATACCTGCGACAGGTTGTATTTTGACGAGCTGACTTTTGAGCGTGTGATGGATATTGTTGACCTCGAACTTCCAAAAGGAGTTGTACTCTCGATGGGAGGCCAGATTCCGAATAACCTGGCCATGAAACTACACCGCCAGCAAGTGCCAATTCTGGGAACATCACCGGTAAATATAGACAGGGCAGAAGATCGACAAAAATTTAGTTCACTTTGCGATTCTCTTGGGATTGATCAACCACGTTGGTCGGAATTAACCAGCATTGACGACATTTACAAATTTGTTGACGAAGTGGGCTTCCCTGTACTAATCCGTCCTTCTTACGTGCTTTCTGGAGCTGCCATGAACGTAGTCTCGAACAAAGACCAATTGGAGCATTTCCTAAACCTGGCTGCCAATGTTTCGAAAGAACATCCCGTTGTAGTTTCCGAATTTATTGAACAAGCTAAAGAAATAGAGATTGATGCAGTAGCTAAAAACGGCGAGGTTGTAGCTTACGCTATTTCTGAACACGTTGAGTTTGCCGGAGTTCACTCGGGCGATGCAACCATCGTTTTCCCACCTCAGAAATTGTATGTCGAAACCATTCGCCGCATCAAAAAAATTGCCCGTAAAATTGCCAAAGCGCTCGAAATTACCGGTCCTTTTAATATGCAGTTACTGGCCAAGGACAATGATATTAAGGTAATTGAGTGCAATCTTCGGGCTTCGCGCAGTTTCCCGTTTGTATCGAAAGTAATGAAATACAACATGATTGAAATTGCCACGCAAGCTATGCTGAACGTACCTTTCCAAACACCTGACAAATCACTGTTCGAACTTGATTATGTTGGCGTTAAAGCAGCGCAGTTCTCGTTTGCCCGTTTGTTGAATGCCGACCCGGTTTTGGGCGTGGATATGTCGTCAACCGGTGAAGTAGCTTGTATCGGCGAGAACTTCTACGAGGCTATCCTGAAATCGATGCTTTCGGTAGGCTATTCCATTCCGAAGAAAAACATCCTGATTTCGTCAGGCGAAACCCGATCGAAAGTTGAGCTGCTTGCCAGCACAAAAATGCTTGCAGAACGTGGCTTCCACCTATATGCAACTGGTGGAACTCACAAATTTCTTGCTGAAAATGGAGTTCAATCGACCAGGCTTTACTGGCCCGATGAAACCGACAAACACCCGAACACGCTGGAATACATCAAGGAAAAGAAAATCGATTTGGTGATCAACATTCCGAAAGACCATACAACCCGCGAAATTACCAATGGCTATACCATTCGCCGGAGCGCCATCGATTATAGTATTCCGCTGATTACCAATGCCCGCGTAGCCAGCGCTTTCATTTATGCCTTGTGCCGCTATAAAATTGAAGATTTATCGATTAAAAGCTGGGACGAGTATAAAGACTAAATAGTAACTCTTCAATCTCGCCCAACAAAGGGGAGACTAAAAAAGGTCATTCTGAAGTTTTCGGGATGACCTTTTCTTTGAAGTTGCGCCAAATCAGTTAATTTCAAAGGCCAAAAAATTCAAGCGTAATGACAGAAACATTGGAAATATTAAAGTTTGCTTCTTTGGGCGGCTTTCTGGGTCTAACTGCCGGAATATCGCTAGGGCCATTATTAACGCTGGTAGTTTCTGAAACGCTGAAACATAACCGGAAAGAGGGCATTAAAGTTGCTGTTTCGCCTTTGTTTACTGATGTATTAATTGTTATGGCATCCATTTTTGTTTTCACGAGCTTATCTCAATTTAGTTCAATATTAGGTTTTATCTCCATTTTAGGTGGGCTATTTATAGCGTACCTTGGTTGGGAAACATTTTCTGCAAAGTCACTGATTTTCAGTCAATTTGAATTACCCACAAATTCGCTTAAAAAAGGAATTTTGGCTAATTTACTAAATCCGCACCCTTATGTTTTCTGGATAACTGTTGGTGCGCCTTTAGCAATAAAAGCTTATCAAACAGGTATTTTAGCGATAATTGGCTATTTTATATCGTTTTATATTTGCCTGACTGGTTCCAAGATCTTAATTGCTCATTTTGTAAACAAATCAAAAGCGTTTATCTCTAACAATGTGTATCACTGGATAATGCAACTTTTGGGGATATGCTTATTTATCTTCTCGGGGTTCTTCTTTTACGAAGGGGCAAAATACCTGTTGAAACTGATTTAGGAAAGGGAAACTCTTCAGCAGATAAAATAAACCGGAATTCACACCTCAAAATCCATTATTAATTTTTGCAATTTCATTTTTAAAGGAATAAATCCGTTTCAATTGTTTCCCAAATTATTTCATCCCCGTTTTGATAATATCCATGAACTTTATATTAACAAAAAACTAACAAACGTCTTAAGTAGTTGCAAAAGTCAACTATTTTAGGTTTATCTGTTATTTTTGTTCTTGCCAAAACAGAAACAGAAACAGGAACAATGAAAACAATTTACCAAAAGACAACGGGGACTGGTCTATTTTTGCTGCTTGCTATTTGCATAGAGTCATGCAATTTAATAGAATATCATCCTTACGATCTCGAATCAAAGAATCAACCATCAGGGATAAATCAGACTAACATCAATCTCTTACAAAATAATGATGACGAACAGGATACTGTAAGGTTTATTTTTATGGGCGATACGCAACGTCATTACGATGAAACCCAGGATTTTGTTAATGCTGCAAATAAACTTAATAACATTGATTTTGTAATTCACGGGGGCGATATTACCGATTTTGGAATGAGTAAAGAATATGTCTGGATTCACGACATCATGAAAAAGCTTAAAATTCCGTATGTAGCATTAATTGGAAACCACGATATTTTAGGGCATGGGAAAGATGTTTATCAAAAAATCTATGGTAATTTAAATTTTTCTTTTGCTTTCAGAAAAACCAGGTTTATTTGCCTCAATACCAATGCTCTGGAATTTGATTATGCAACCCCGGTCCCTGATTTCAACTTTATGATGGGCTTTCTGAAAGACTCAGCAGATATAAAGCGAACAATAGTCGTAATGCATGCTCCGCCATACAGCGATGAATTTAACGACAATTCGGCACTTATGTTTAACTATCTGATTGAGCATTACAAGAACCCGGAATTTTGTATTCATGCTCATAACCATGTTCAAAGTTTGAACGATCTGTTCAACAATGGAATTTTGTATTATGGATGTGACGATATTTCAAGACGGACTTTTCTTTTGTTTACACTTGCGGGAAATACATACTCGTATAAGGTAGTTAATTTTTAATAGTAAGTTTATGAAGAATTTATTTCTTACCTTATTTGTTATTGTATTGATGTTTCCTTCAGAGACTTATGCTGATCCGAATTTAAAGCGTGATCGCATTATGGCTAAGTATCAACGCAATTGGAACCGGTTAATACCGCGCCAAACAAAATTACAATTTGCCGGATCAATGGGTATGTTTTCATCAGGGCCAGGATGGTATTATGGCAAAAGGAACCAATGGGAAACCGACTTTTACATCGGTTTTATTCCAAAAATTAATGGAAGTAAAGGACATTTAACTACCACATTAAAGCAAACTTACACCCCTTTTCATGTTCGTTTAAATGATCGCCTTGGTATTGAACCGCTGACGAGCGGAATTTACATCAGCAAGATTTTTGGTGAATATTTTTGGAGCCGTTTACCTGAAAAATATCCGAAAGGTTATTATTTCTGGGCTGTAAATACACGTTTTCACGTTTTTGTAGGACAATCAATTTCACTTAAGCCAAGCGAAAAAATGATCGGAAAAGAAATGGCGTTTTTCTATGAATTTAATACCAACGACCTCTATTTGATTAGTGCTGTTCAAAATAAAACCATTGGTTTAAAAGATATTGTAAGCTTATCGTTTGGACTTCGATATCGTTTCTTGTAAAAATCAATATAAAAAAAGGCCGATCATTGATCAGCCTTTCATATAACACACATATAATCAATATTATAGTCCGTTCAGAAAATTCGTCACATTCGTTTCAATGCGCGACTGAATATTACTTACATCTGATTTCTCGAATTTATCGCCCGTGATGTTTTCAAAAAGTTCGATGTAGCGGTCGGTAACCGATTCAACAAATTCTTCGCTCATCTCTGGAACAACCTGTCCATCTTTTCCCTGGAAGTTATTTTCGATCAGCCATTGGCGTACAAACTCTTTCGAAAGTTGTTTTTGTGCCTCGCCTTTTGCCAGACGTTCTTCGTAGCCATCAGCGTAAAAATAACGGGAAGAATCAGGAGTATGGATTTCATCGATCAGGTAAATTTTACCGTCCTTTTTGCCAAACTCATATTTGGTGTCAACCAAAATCAGGCCCATTGATGCTGCGATTTCAGTTCCGCGAGCGAACACTTTTTGGGTATATTTCTCAAGCATTTCATAGTCTTCCTTACTCACAAGTCCCTGGGCTATAATTTCTTCGCGCGAAATATCTTCATCGTGTCCTTCCGAAGCTTTTGTTGTTGGTGTAATGATCGGTTCATCAAATTTCTGGTTTTCAATCATTCCATCGGGCAATGCAATGCCACAAAGCGAACGTTTACCACTTTTGTATTCGCGCCAGGCGTGGCCGGTTAAATAACCACGAATAACCATTTCAACCTTGAATGGCTCGCAATGATGGCCAACTGTTACATTTGCATCAGGAGTAGCTATTTTCCAGTTAGGCACAATATCGCTGGTTGCATCCAAAAATTTGGCTGCTATCTGGTTCAAAACCTGACCCTTATACGGAATACCTTTCGGCAAAACCACATCGAAGGCCGAAATACGGTCGCTCACAACCATTACCAAATATTCGTCGTTGATGTTATAAACATCTCTCACTTTTCCGTGATAAACACTTTTTTGTCCCGGAAAGTTAAAATCAGTCCGTGTTAATGCTTTGCTCATTTTTGTGTTTGAATTATTAAAGTTTCATTATTTCATCAATTTGAGATCGTAAATTATTGTATTTCAAGTAGTTTATCCACTGCGATAATATAATAACCTGCGACGCCCTGCGTTTTTTCAACTCCCTAAATAAGTATACCAACTGAAGGTCTTTTTTACTGGTTTGCTTTTTAGTTTTTTGCTTTAGTCCTTCCAAATCGCTTTTCAACCCGAAGTTGGCTAAGTCAATGTCAACTTCTGAACATGCATCCAAAATAAACCGCTCTATGGCTGGATAAATTTGAATGATGTAATGGTGTCTGCCTGGATGCTTATACAGAAATAAATTTTTATCGCCTGTAATCAACTGAAATTCTTCAAGATACTTTATTGATCGTTTGTCTTTATCGATAATTCCCAGTGCAAAATCGTCTTTAAAATCATTTTGCATTCTATTTGCCACTTTATTACAGCCCATTTGATGATTATATCCTTTCTGGTTGTCAGGCGGAACAATGGTTTCAATAAATGCCGTATCCACATAACACTCTGGAATCACCAAATAGTCCAGTTTCATCTCAGAAAAGTTTCGTAGTTTGTAAACAAATCAATTCCATAACGTTGAATGTCTTCCATATCTTCTTTCAAAAGCTTATTGGCAACTGTTTTTCCATCTTTATAATCAACCATGAATATGGAAAGCTCATCTATTGCGTTCTCCAGAAAGTAATCCAAAATATATGGACTATGTGTCGAGATTATAAATTGATTGGATTTAGCCTCGATGATTTCCCTGGTTATATGCACAATATAAGGTGGAAAAGCATGAGCCTCGGGCTCCTCGAAAATAAGAACAGAATTTTGATTGGATGTAATAGCTGTTTTATAAAAAATGACACGCTGAAGTGTATCAGCAATCGAAGAATAAGGGATTAGGAAAATTTCTTTTCCAATCGGCTCCTTCATTACCTTCAGTTCCTGGCTGGCGCGATCAAAAACCAAATTCAGGTTGTATTCAGCAAATAGCTGAACCATGTCATTTTTAAGTAATGGAATGCTTTCAATAGTATCCATCAGGTTAATTCCAAAAGGTGGCACTAATCCCGAGAATTTGACCCTCTTTTGCCGCTGATTTGCCGTGAAACTATAGTACTTAAAAGGATTTTTATCAACATCATTCCCAAGCATAGAAACGGTTAGGTCATTGTCTACAGACAAGATAGCATTTACGTCCTGAATTTTGAGCTTCAATCCAGTAGAAGAAATACAATCCTTTTCAATTTTCTTATAGTCGTTTGACAACCAAAATTCGCCAAGATTATTAGTTATTCTGATTTGATTATCAATATTCCCATCAAAAAAAAGCTCATTTAAATAATCAGCCCGAATAAAACTATTCAATTTTTTACCTGAATTATATTTCAGATATGGCAAACTGAACACACCAAATGACTCTAAAATATTCGATTTTCCGACATTAGGTTTGCCAATAAACAAGTTTATCCTGTTCAATCCATCTAATGTTAAATCCTTGATTGACTTGAAATTTGAAATAGAAATATGGTCGATGAAATTCTTCATACTTCAAATATAATCAACTTTTTTGTTCCTTGTTTTTGCTTTGGTTTTCTGTTTCAAGCTTTCTTGCCAGTTCATGCGCATGGTGCTTTTCGTAGGCCAATACAATTTCGCGCACCAAACGATGGCGGACAATATCCTTCACATCGAACTGGATAAATGAAATATCCTTGATGTTTTTCAGGATTTTCTTTGCAAGGATTAAGCCCGATGGTGTCTGAAACGGCAAGTCGATCTGGGTTTCGTCACCGGTTATCACGAATTTGGTATTCAGCCCCATACGGGTTAAAAACATCTTTAACTGAAGGACGGTTGCATTCTGCGCTTCGTCTAAAATAACAAACGCATTGCTCAAAGTACGACCACGCATAAAGGCCAGGGGTGCAATTTGGATGGTGCCGTCTTTCATAAATTCTTCCAGTTTTTTCGCCGGAATCATATCAAGCAGCGCATCATAAAGTGGCTGCAAATACGGATCGATTTTTTCTTTCAGGTCGCCCGGTAAAAAACCCAGCCTTTCGCCAGCTTCAACCGCCGGACGACTAAGGATAATTCGCTTAATCTCACGATTTTTTAAGGCTCTGACAGCCAAAGCAATAGCTGTATATGTTTTCCCGGTTCCGGCCGGTCCCATTGCAAAAACCATATCCGAGCTTTTACAGGCTTCCACCAGCAACCGCTGATTGGGAGTTCTTGCCCGAATGGCCTTGCCATTGATGCCATAAAGGAGTACATCTTTCTCATCATCAGGTGTTTCGACAACCCCGTCAAAATCATTCATAAATACCTGATTAATAACATCATCAGGCAATACATTAAATTGATTGTAATGGTCGATTATCTGGTGAAATTTTGATTCAAACCGTAAAATTTCTTCATCATCGCCTTTAACAATGACATCATTTCCACGATAAACTATGAGTAACTTGGGAAAGAAGGATTTGATCAGGTTCATTTTGGCATTGCTGACGCCGAAAAATTCAAGTGGATCAATACCTTCGAGATGAATGAGCTTTTCAAACATATACAGAATGCAGCTTTTTTATACCCTGCAAAAATAAACAACTTTAGCTTATTTTTGGTTCAATTGCCTGTTTTAGCGCAATGAATTGTTAACAATCGGCCAATAACATAAAATGCACCCTATTTATCTATTTTTCAATAGAATAACTATTAGTTTTAATCGGTATTAATCTAATTTATGAACTTTCAGGATAATCTCATTGAAACCGAAATCATTCTTCGGTTCTTTTATATAACTTTGCCGGCCAACAGGTTCCTCTTGGAGGATTAAAAGGGAAACAGGTGAGCCGTAATTCAAGCAATTCCTGTACAGTTCCCGCTGCTGTAAACTCATAGCCCCACCAATCTCCCCAAATGGGAGGCTAAAGGGACTAAGTTTTGAATAATATTTTTGCCACTGAGGTTACTAAAATCTATACAAAAGAGATTCTTAATTTCTCCCCCTGGGGGAGATTAAGAGGGGCTTTGGGAAGGCTATTCAAATTAGAGTGAGTCAGAAGACCTGCCTGTGAAACCAAGGATTTTGAAGCTTTCGGCGAAAAAGCGAAAAACCATTTCATCTTTTCATGTTTTCACATTCCGAAAAGCTGCAAAATCCAAATATTTTGAAACGATTTTACAGCAATGAATTCATTTAAAAAGCTTATCCTGATTGGCATTCTGGCTAGTTTTATAAAACCTGCCGAAGCTCAGTTTATCACCAAAGTTGTGGATTATACGCCAGCTCCCGGGCAATTCACCAATGCCGACAATATTGGAACGCCAACTGCAGCTAATTCGCTGATTGGAACCAACAAAGGCTTGGTTAGTTTGGGATCCTTTGGCGGATCAATTACAGTTTATTTTCAGGATGGCATAAAAAATGATCCGGCAAATCCGTATGGGGTGGATTTTACAATTTACGGGAACGCAGACTTGACCTGGTCGGAACCGGGAATCATTCAGGTAATGAAAGACGAAAACCACAACGGGATTGCCGACGATACATGGTACGAAATTGCCGGAAGCGAGCATTTCTGGAGCACAACAACAACCAATTACGCAGTCACTTACCAAAACAACGGGTTAAACCAGGCCGGAAATATTCAATGGACTGACAACCAGGGAATTTCGGGATACATCGCCGCGAACAGCTTTCATCAACAACCATATTACCCAAAAGCCGATCTTTTTCCGGCTATTCCAACCGACAAATGCACACTCAAAGGAACCCGATTAACCAACCCAATTGACCTGACAAACCCCGGAAAAGTTATCTCTTACCACAAGCCCTTTGGATACGCCGACAATACACCTGTTTTATCTTATTCTGAAAAGTTACCAGACAATCCATATACAACAGCCATTGAAGGGAGCGGGGGAGATGCTATCGACATTGACTGGGCTGTAGATGCCAACAGGCAACCGGTTAAACTCGATGAAATAAATTTCATCCGAATATACACCGGAATGAATACACAAGCTGGCTGGCTTGGCGAAGTCTCATCCGAAATTACCGGAATACGCGATGTTGAACCGGCAACGGCTACTGGCTTGCAATCGGTAGTTGTTATTCAGGAATTTACCTCAAAAATAGCTGTTGGACAAAGCCAAACGCTCAACGCCATACTGTTTGAAAAAGGGATACCGCAATCCAATGCACAAATTAACTGGAGTGTTGACAATACTGATCTGGCAACTATTCAAGGTGGTAAACTGGTTACAAAAAAGGCCGGAACAATTAAATTAAAAGCTTCATCTTCTTCCAATCCTGATATTTATACTGAAAAAACGGTAGAAATTTACGCTGCAACCAAAGCGAAAATTACCATTCAGTCGAATGTGCTTAAAGTGAACGACAAGCTGGAACTTACCGGCGAAGTTACCGACCAAAACGGAACTGTTATGACCGGAATTAACACTGTCTGGAAATTTGACGACCAAACGGTTGCCGAAATAGTTTCGATGGATGGAACCAGTTACCTGCAAGGAAAACAGCCAGGCAAAAGTTGGCTGCATTTTCAGGTAACCGATTCACCGAAAGTACGCGATTCTGTTCAGGTTGAAGTAGTGGCTGAATCGGCCAAAAAGAAGGTATATATCTCGGTGAAAACCAGCGAGAAAACAATAATTCCGCGCCAGTCGGTTTGGGTGGAGCAAGTTGATTTAACCGCCAAAGTTGATCGCGCTCAGAAAACGTACGGATTGAATGATATCACATATACTTCTCTGGCCCACGCGATTGCGGCTGTTTTTAAATTAAACGGGAACGATGGTTTATGGGCATTCCGTGACGATGCCGAAGGTGGTTCAGCGCTTTACCTCTGGAAAGTTCCATCGGTTGAAGATGGTTCAACCGTTTATACTTTTGGTTACGGCGGCTCGCGTTCAGCAGAAGCTTACCGAAAAACATGGGTTGTCCTGTTAAATCAACAGCAAGTTGTTTCAGGCTTCGATAAGCTGAAAGTGAATAACGACGACGAAATACTGATTTACCACATTGCCGATAACTTACAACCCTGGACAGTCTCCCAACTCATTTCAGGAAAAGACTCGGTGAAAGTTGGTGCTTTGTGCGACATTCAACTGAAAAAATATACTTGTGTAATGGATGCCAACAGGCTGGTGTCGGTTAATTCAACCGAAGTTATTGCCAATCAAAATATTGTAGTTCAGTCGAAAAGTAATTCGACTGTAAAAACCAGCCTGACGAGCGACGAAATGGGCAAGGCAACTTATTCGGTGAACCAAACGGGCAATTTCCTGATTAGCTCGGGAATAGATGCAGCCAATTTAGTTGCCGGACTGGTTACAGGAAACAAACCTGACTTTGAAAATTCGCTGATTTGCAAAGTTTATCCAAACCCTTTCACCGCGAATATCCAAATTAGCTGCCCGAAGGAAATAGTGCGCATTTCAATCTACAATTCTGAAGGACAACTGGTTCTATCGAAAAAAGGTAATTATCCGGAACTGAATCTCGAACAACTATCGTCTGGAATGTACTTGATTCAAGTGGTAGCCGACAAACAGGTTTTCAGTCAGAAAATTGTAAAAAAATAACCGAAGGTGCAATTTTATACCCGTAAAAATTGAAATTCACTTATATCAAAAATACAGACTCACCCCCGGAACACCTACGGTGTTCTTCCCCCTCTCTTCAAAAAGAGAGGGGAGAAGTCCACTTGTGGGCTCGGGGTGAGTTCGGAATAATTTTGGCACCATTCATTTTCATCTTTATAAGCCTTTTCCCCGGAAAATTATCCGCTCAGAAACTAACTGATACCATTAAAATACAGGAGGTTAAAGTGTTCGGAACACGAAAGATACAAGATGCCGCCGCAATGGTTTCGCGCATCGATACCGTTGCGCTGCAAATGATGAAAACGCAAACCATCTCTGAATTGCTTTCGTCGTATTCGCCGGTTTTCCTGAAATCGTACGGGCGTGGCTCCACAGCTACAGCTTCGTTTCGCGGAACAGCATCGTCGCACACGCAGGTGTACTGGAATGGCATCAAGCTCAATTCTCCGATGCGTGGCGACGTCGATTTCTCGCTATTTCCGGTTTACTTTATCGACGATATCAGCCTTCAGCATGGCGGAAGCTCGCTGCAATCCGGTTCGGGAGCGCTCGGCGGAAGTATTCTTATCAACAACAAGCCCAACTGGACCGACCTTTTCAGTATTCGGTATGTGCAAACCGTCGAAAGCTTTTCAACGGCCAAAGAATACCTGAATGTAGGCTACGGAAACGGTAAATTGCAGTTCAAAACCCGACTGTTTTCGGATTACAGCCGGAACAACTTTCCGTATTACAACTATGGCGTTTTGCCCATGCACGAAACGGTTCAGAAAAATGCGGACTACAACAAACGCGGGCTGCTTCAGGAAGCCTATTACCGGAACTACAAGCACTCGTTTTCAGCCAAACTATGGGTCTATCAAAGCGACCGCGATTTGCCCCAACTCATGTCGTTTGAAGGCGATGTTCGTAAGGAAACGCAAAATGATCAGAATATCAGAGCAGTAGGATCTTGGAAATATGTAACCGCAAAAACAAAGTTTGAGACGGTGGCAGGTTACAATCAAACGGAATTGCACTATTACCGGGCAAGCACCGAAGCTAATTTTGTGAATTTCGACAGCAAAAGCAAGGAAAAAAGTTATTCGGGAAACTTAAACCTCGACTGGAATCCGCTTGAAAATTTGAGCCTGAATTGGGCGTTTAATTCTGCTTACCATCGGGTTTCGACATTCGATAAAGTGCAAAAAATTGGTTATAACCACGACCGCCTTGAACTTTCGCTGATGAATTCCATTCATTTTCAGGCTTTACCCAAGTTTTTTGTTTCATTCATTGCACGCTCAGAACTTTATGACAATAAACTGATTGGCTTAATTCCGTCGTTGGGAGCTGAATATTTGACCGGAAAAAATGAAGAAATTTCAGTAAAAATGAACGTTTCCAGAAACTACCACCAACCTGGCCTGAACGATTTGTTCTGGATTCCGGGCGGAAATCCTAACCTGAAATCAGAAAATGGCCTAGCCGGTGATCTTGCTTTTTCGCTTTCAAAACGTACAGAAAAGACCAATTATTCAGGGCAAATAACTGGTTTCGCTTCGTTAATCGACAACTGGATTGTGTGGCAACCTTCGCGCAGTGGCGCCTCGTATTGGGAAGCCAGCAACCTTCGGAAAGTATTTGCACGCGGCATCGAAACGGCCTTCTCCATCCATCAAAAACTGGCGAAGGAGCTTTCTGTTGATTTTAAAGCCAATTATTCGCACGCCGAAACGTCGAACATTGATGCTGTGGCATCGGTTGATAAAACACGCGGTAAGCAATTGATTTACATTCCAAAAGACAAGGCAAACCTATTTGCACAGCTCGATTACGGGAAGTATTTCCTGAAAGTGAATGCACCATTCACCGGGAAACGCTATACCACCAGCAACAACGAAGAATCGGACTATGAAAAAGTACTGAACCCGTATTGGATAATCAGCGCCAGTACGGGCCGAAGCTTTTCGTTTCGCCACATAGCGGTTGATGCTGTGGGCACGGTCGAAAACCTGCTCAACACCGACTATATGGCTATTTTATGGCGACCTATGCCTGGCCGCTACTATTCGCTAACCCTTCAATTCAGCTACAAGAAATGAGAAATACAAGGCAAAAGGAAAAAGGAAAAAGGGAAAAGGCAGAAGGCAGAAGTTGGAGGAAGTTTGCACTACTCAGCATGGTCTGCTTTCTGTTAGCGGGGTGGTTGTTTACCTCGTGTGAAGAAAGTCCGGTTGATACCGTTTATTTCGATTTTTCAGGAAGCAAGGGCATCTACATTGTGAACGAAGGCAATTTCATGTACGGTAATTCGTCGTTGTCGTTTTATGATCCTACGACAAAACGTGTTTACAACCAGGTATTTATGTCGCGAAATGGTGCGCCATTAGGCGATGTAGCCCAATCAATGTGTTTGTGGAAAAACCTGGGATTTGTGGTGGTTAATAATTCAGGAAAAATATATGTGATCGACAATACTACGGCCGAATTTAAGGGAAGTATTTCTGGATTAACATCTCCGAGATACATCCACATTGTCAATGAGCAAAAAGCTTATGTGACTGATTTATACGCTCGAAAAATCACCATTTTTAATCCTGAAACCTTCCAGATTACCGGAAAAATAAGTGTTGTGAACTCAAAATCGCAGTTCAGCCAGCATTCCACCGAGCAGATGGTTCCGTATAAAAACCTGTTGTTTGTGAATTGCTGGTCGTACGACAATAAAATACTGGTGATCGACACCAACACCGATCAATTGAAAGACTCCATTGAGGTGTTTAAGCAGCCCAACAGTATCGTTTTGGATAAATACAATAAACTGTGGGTAATGACCGATGGCGGATTCGATGGAAGCGCTTATGGTTACGAACAGCCTGGCTTGCTGAAAATTGATTGTGAAACCCGCGAAATTGAACGCTCTTTTCGCTTTGCGTTGGGCGATCACCCCATAAAATTGTGCCTGAACCCGGCTGGCGACAGCATTTACTACATCAACCGACACGTTTGGCGAATGTCGGTTAACGACAAACGAATTCCAGATCAGCCATTCATAACATCAGAAAATACAACTACTTATGGTGGATTCTACAGTCTGGGCATCGACCCTTCGACCAATGAGATTTACGTTGGCAATGCCATCGACCACAAACAAAACGGTTATGTCAAAAGGTTTTCACGTTCAGGAAAACTTATTGATGAATTTAAAGTAGGAATTAGCCCCGGAAATTTTTCGTTTAAAACTAAATAGCATTCAAAACCCCTAAAAAATAGGCACTTCGCGTTTAAAGGTTTCATCAAGCGAGATAAATGTTTCGGTACTGGCAACACCAGCTATTTTTTGAATTTTATCGCTCAAAATATCGCGCAAGTGTTCGTTGTCTTTAGCATATACCTTTACAAAAATAGCGTATTGGCCTGTGGTGTAGTGACATTCAACAATTTCAGGAATCTCGCGAAGTTTTTCTGCAACATTGGAATAAAGGCTTCCTTTTTCAAGAAAAACGCCAATATAAGTACACGTCTTGAAATCAATTTTTTTCGGATCGATATGATAACCTGAACCAACAATCACATTTAAATCGATCATCCGGTTAACCCTTTGGTGAACAGCAGCCCTGGAAACACCTACTTCAGCAGCCACGTCTTTAAACGGGATACGTGCATTCTTCGAAATAATGTCCAGAATATTAAGATCGATGTCGTCTAATTGATTTCGTAGTGTCATGATATTGTTTTGAGACTTTCTTAGAATAAAGATACAAAATTATCGAAAAATAGACGATCTTGATAAAGAAAGTTGGTTAAAAAACAAATTTGTAGGATTTATTCAAATACCGATAAATATAATCGCTAATACCATGCGTCAGACCAGACAAATTTTGTCCAACTGTTTAATAACTATTTATAAAATTAAAAATAATTCTATTCAGTTTTTTAAATTTATCCACTGTCATCCGGTAAAACTGGAGTATTACAAGATGTCGCAACTACGTTGCTCAATACTTTAAACCAATACCACTGTGCTACAAATATTTAGCAACTACGTTGCTGAGGAGTTGACAGCGTAGCTGTTTAATCTTTGTAGAAAATAGGCATGATAAAAATGTAAGCCACGTAGTGGCGTTATCTTCTGGAATGCCTTTAAATTATTAGGTTACGGATAACTAAGTAAATTTTAACCGGACAACAGTGATTTTTATCAAATTGTATGGGAGATAGTGGAGAGAGATAATGACAAACGAACATTAACATCAAGTAATAGGAATGAAATAATGTCGTATTTGGGTTATTGTTTTTAACCTGACTCACCCCGCGCATCGTTCGACTGAGCTCACGCCGAAGTCTGCGATGCGGCTGTCGGGGTGAGTACTTTTAAAATACGACAATAAATTATTCTGATTACTTTAAAAAGATAATTCGCATGGAAAAATTTTCAATTTACGATCTTCTTGGTCTGTTTTTACCGGGATTCGTGTTTGTCTATCTGGCAAATGTATTAGCAATTGTTTATCAGCTTCCGTTTCATGTAAACCAAACTGAAGAAACCTGGAAATTAGAAATTGGCGCTTTCTTTTGTCTCTCACTTATTGCCGGGGCTATGCTTTACGCTGTTAATTTTTGCCTGGTTAAGAAAAAATGGTTCGATAAGCCCACAAAAATGTATGAAAAAGTGGCCTATCTATACCTGGAAATTGAAAACAAACCGTCGATAATGGCCGAAACGCTGAATAAACAGGCCGAAAACTGGTTTGGAGTGCCAATTTTTGGGAATACAAAAAAGGATGTTAAAGTGCACATGAAACTTCACGAGGAATTTTACGACCGGGCTTATTACGAACTCGAATACCTGGGTAAAATTGATGTTACCAAGACTTTCCAGAGCTTTTATTACTTCTTCAGGCAGCTTGCAACCGCTCTACTCCTAATACTTGCCATAATGATTCCGGCAAGTATTATTTCGTTTAGCAGTTGGATTATTTGCGACAAACACCAGCTTTGGGACCAACAGGGCTGGTTAGCGTTAGGACTTGTTGCAGCGCTTATACTTTCGGTTGGCCACGCCCGCTGGTATCGAAAAACAATGGTTTTAAAGCTCTATTGGGCATATTTCACGCACCTGATTCAACAATCGACTAATAAACAGAACAATGGAAATACCTACTAATACAGAAGTCAATAAGTACCGGACATTAAGCGATGATCCTCAATATTTCGGAGGATACCTGAATATAGCAAGACACAATGTTTCTCTGATTATCAACCAGATAACGGATGCTTTTAGCTACTTAAATTTTAAGAAAATCAATGATGACGAGGATATTAAAAAGGGAACTCATATCCTGGTCAATATTTTCAATCCTGCGAGACCCGAATTTGAAGATGAGCGGCAAAAGGTGTATAACTATCTGCTGAAGCGACACCACCTGCCTTTTGTGAAAATTTTTAATTCGGAAGTTTCAAATGAAAACGATGACAATTACATCGACTTTGCGCGGCTTCACAATTTTATCATCAAATCGTTTCGGTCACTCGATGGATTGAGGAATGCCTTTTCGCACCACTTAGCTATTGATGATGACGGGAATAAAACAAAGCGAAAAAGTGAAGTTGACGATAGCATTGTAGATGATATTGAGTTATTATTTAAAAATGCCCCGATGTTTTCGTACATCAGAAACTTTCAAACCCAGAAAGAAGAAGATTATGAGCATTTAAAGAAATACAAGCTATTTACTGCGGAAAACCAGCTTTCCGACCAGGGGCTCTATTTCTTCGTTAATTTGTTTTTAGAACGGAGCCAGGCCACTAAATTTTTAAAGCGGTTTAAGGGATTTAAAAACGAAACAACACCGCCATTTCGGGCAACGATACAAGCATTCACCTCTTATTGTGTTAAAGTTCCTGATGTTCGGCTGGGAAACGAAAACCCGAAACATACCCTTCTGATGGAAATGCTTACAGAGCTGAATAAGTGTCCGAAAGAGCTGTTTTATCATCTTACTGACGAAGATAAAAAGGAATTTGAACCCCGTTTGCAGGAAAAGGAAAAGCAAAACGTTGTGCTAAATAGTACCAATTATGAAGACATTAGCAATGAGGACTTGGATGAAACCGTAAAGGAACTTACTGCATTTAAACGAAACGAGGACCGCTTTCCCTATTTTGCGCTTCGCTTTTTGGACGAAACGAACGCTTTGAAAAATATTCGTTTTCAGATTACCCTGGGCAAACTGATTGTTGAACGCTACGATAAAAAAATAACAGACAAATTTCAAGATCGGCGGGTACTAAAAATCGTCAAGGCTTATGGCAAGTTGAGCGATTTCACCGATAAGGAAAGCGATGTTCTCAACATTCTTAAAAAGGGTTTCGAGGACAACGAAACCATCCAGTTTGAACAGTATGCACCTCATTATAACATGAGCAACAACAAGATTGCATTCTATGTTTTTGATGAAGCCGATGAAAAGATTAAATACCCCAATGTATTTGAAAACAAAGCTGCGCGGACTGATCTTCAAAACAATCCAACCGGGTTTATAAGCATCCACGATTTACCAAAACTAATGGTATTGGAAAGCCTAATCGCCAATAAAGGAGAACAAATGATTGTCGATTTTATTCGAAATACCAATCTGGAGATATTCGATAAGGCAGGACTTGATCAAATAAGGCAGCAAGCTAATTTTAACCCAGAGACATTCACCAAGCGAATTGCTAATGAAAAGGCATTAAAAGGCCGGGATGGTGATATCGAGTATCTTTCGGTTGATTTGGAAAACGAGTTTTTGCAGTGGTTGCGAATGTCGAAAGAACAATTGCTGTCGCTCGACAAAGCTGCTTTTTTGAAAAAGACAAAGGACCCAAAATCCATCGAACTCTTCACGCAGATTAAATATCAATACTTTTTGCAACAAAGAAGGGAAGAGCTTCAAAGGCACCTTCCAAAGGATTTGTCAATAAACATGCTTCCATCGCGGATTTTGGATTACTTAATGAATATTCAGGGGCAACCCGAAGACAAAGAAATACACCGGAAAATTAAAGCCATAAAAGACGAGACTAAAAAACTCGTAAAATCACTGGAAAAGGAAATTGAAAAACCGAAGCCGGAGCAGCGATTAAAATTAGGCGAACTGGCCACTTATGTTGCCAGGGACATAATTGACATGGCTATTGACAAAGATGTCAAAACAAAAATCACTTCGCCCTATTACAGCAAACTTCAAAACAAGATTGCCTATTTTAGCCTGAATAAAGAGGAAATCATTGCCCTCTGTGATGAATTACATCTATTTAATAAACAAGTGGGGCATGTATTCCTTACAAAAAATTTAATTTATAAAGCGAATGGAATTATTGACTTCTACCTCGATTACCTGAAAGCAAAAGTTGATTGGATTGACAAGGAATTACTGGTAAAAATCAAAAAAGGAGATTTTCGGAAAGTTCCTTTGAGCATTGAAAAAATTAAAAAGGACGCTAGCGCTAATGATTTTGATGTATGGCTTTTAAACAAATCGCAGAAACCTGTTGATTTGCCAGTAACTCTTTTTGATGTGCAGTTGGCACAAATTCTGAAAGGCAAGCTTCGGCAACTAAACGTTGAATACAACCCAACCGACAAGTTCTCGGTTTTGCTGGCCAAATATTTGGGCAACGATACCCAACCATTCTATCATTATAACCGAAAATACAACAAGAGCAAAGATAATCCGGCTGAGTTCTCGGTAACTGGTTTGTCGAGTAAGGAACTGAAAACAGGCTTTAGCAAGTTTATGAATTCGAATGAAAAACTGATCCGGTTTACCCAAACCAAAGACCGGGTAATGAAATTGATGTGCGACAAATTACTTGCCGAAGACAAAAGCATTGGCTTAAACGACCGGTTTTTATTGCAGGAAATACATCCAGATTCGGAACACAACCCGCTGGAAAGCCGTGCCAGCTTTGAACAAAAAATATATAGAAAGGGAAACGAGGCTTTCTTTACGGTAGTTGCAAAGGATAACCCGCATCAGGTGGCAGAAATTGAAACTTTCGGATTGTTGCAAACGGAAGAAGAAAGACAAAATTACAAGGGGCAAAAGTGGTATCAATGGACCATCAAAGATTTTGGCCGGTTTAAGCGGTTTGTAAGCGACCGAAGGATACCGAATTTGGCTGATTATTTTGACACCCAAGAGATTTCTTTCGATTTGCTTGAATACCAAATCAAGGAGTACGATAAATACCGGGAGAAAGTCTTTGAGCTTACATTTAAGCTGGAACGTGCCATTGCAAAAATTGATTTTGACGGGATTAAAACAATTGAATTCAGCAAATATCAGCGGCCAAAAGGCTTTTCTGAAGTCCAGTTCGATGTTTATCTGGATTGGCTCACCAAAGAAGAAATTTCGTTTGACGAAAAACTACTTTCAGAGTGTCGGAATAAGTTTTCCCATTCTCAAGTTCCGGTCGTTGATAGCGGTCCTAAAATAACCCGGCTACAAATCACCGATTTTGAGAACAACAAACACATCAAGGATTATAAAAACAATGCCGATGTTTCGGTTGCTGCAAAGATTTACAACTGCTATTACCTGGAAGTTTCAAGGTTAATTACGGAAGTCGAACAACTCACAAACAAAAAATCACTGAAATAATGGAGAAACTCTGAAAAATATGCCCGTTTTTCAAGGCCAGAAAAACGGTTTACCTTCTAAAAATGATACACTTACAACCAATAGGTTGTAGCTGCTCTCAGTTTGGAGGGTATAAACAACTCCAAAACTTCATCTGGAAGGCCCGGCGTTGTTGTAGCTGCTCTCAGTTTGGAGGGTATAAACAACAAACAAAGTCACAGGTGCAAAACCGCCAATGTTGTAGCTGCTCTCAGTTTGGAGGGTATAAACAACTAAATTCGATTGTGACCATGATTGATTGATGTTGTAGCTGCTCTCAGTTTGGAGGGTATAAACAACAGTATTTCACCTTCATGTGATTTAAGTATAGTTGTAGCTGCTCTCAGTTTGGAGGGTATAAACAACCATTTTTCATCTCTGTATTTTTCCTTAATAGTTGTAGCTGCTCTCAGTTTGGAGGGTATAAACAACTTATCAATAGGCTTATAACTAAAATCATCTGTTGTAGCTGCTCTCAGTTTGGAGGGTATAAACAACTCTGACAACCATACTCCTTTTTGCCATTGGGTTGTAGCTGCTCTCAGTTTGGAGGGTAAAAACAACCGTATCCTGATCAGCTTTTCGAGGTACGCGGTTGTAGCTGCTCTCAGTTTGGAGGGTAAAAACAACTTAATATGATATCTTTTTTATAATACCTTAGTTGCAGCTGCTCTCAGTTTGGAGGGTACAAACAACTTGCAAAAGTTGGGATTAAATCAGCTAAAGGTTGTAGCTGCTCTCAGTTTGGAGGGTAAAAACAACTGGTTCGATAAACTCACCAACCAACCAAATACAGACGGTTATTGAGCTTGTCGAAATAGCTCTCAGTTTGGAGGGTAAAAACAACGTTTTTGGAATTATGAACGATGAATTATGAATTATATATTACGCCAACTGCTGATTTATTGATACCAGAATCATAATTCATAACCAATAATTTATAATTCTTCTGTTTGGAGGGTAAAAACAACAACCAAACCAGCCGCGCTTCCGATTGGTGAAACAAATACCGGTTTGGAATATTACGACCTTTGGGGGAGCTCGCTTGTATATAGGATGTTGTCCGTTAAAGGAAATGAGATTCTTCGCTTCGCTCAGAATGACAGTTACCCGAGGAGTTTAGCTACAGGTTTTTACTTCACCCTTGGCATTACCGGCAAACGTTGGCCATCACTTCAAATTTAACCAGACAGCGCCATCGGTTTTAGTGTACCGAACCGCTTGGGCCGAGGCGCCAGCTGACGGATAAGCGGTTGAAATAATGGCTATTGGCTCAGTATCTTTTCCCGGTTTAGAATTTACGCTCAACGAAAATTCGTCGGTTTGGCTGCGAAAGTTTTTTGTAAAGCTAATCCTGTGATTCAGAAAATAAATCGAATTCGCATTCAGGTACAAATCAGAACTCCTGAATGTTCGGGTTTTGCTCCGGCTAATAATAACCGGATTGCTTAATTTTTGATGGGCCAGAACTTTCTGAACCATTTTTTTATTGGTTTCAGACCACTCACTTTCGTTCAAAACCAAATAATTGTTTCGGCCATTGACCAAATGAATAATTGTACTTTTCGAATTGTAAACCAGCAAAAAACGTTGATTCAACAACTTATATTTTTCATATAATGTTTCTGACAGAAAGAAAACCGTGAAAATCAATGTTGCGAACAACCATGTTTTTCGTTTTCCTGAAAAGAAAATGATTAGAGAAAATATAATTCCGAACACAAAAACGACCTGAATAGCCGAAAATACAAGTCCGCTTGTAACTGCCAACGGGTGAGAATCGAGCATTTTTAAGGCCGCAAGCATAAACCAGGTGAGTTTCTGTATAACAAACCCAACCCAACCTGCTAAAACCTGGAATGGCGACACAATGAAAAAGACAATAGTTGCCCACATTATTAAGGTAGTAACCGGCACAACAACAAAATTGCTTAACCAGAAAAAGTTGGGAAACTGGTTGAAATAGAACACTCCCAATGGGAAAGTAATTAATTGTGCAGCAATACTTACGGTAAACAAAGCCCACAGCCACTTCAGGATTTTGTTTTTCAGTTCGAAGAGGTTGAATAAGGCTGGCTGAATAAGTACAATACCAAATATGGCAAGGTACGAAAGTTGAAAACCAACATCAAAGATGACGTTTGAATCGAGCAAAATAAGAAGTAGGGCAGAGGCTGTAAGCGAATTGTAGATATTAACCGGGCGGCGCATTTCATTTCCGATGATTACAAACGTGAACATTACAGTTGCCCGCTGTACAGGCGGCGAAAAGCCCGAGATAAAAGCGTAAAACCAAAGGATGAAAATCATTATTATCGGGAAAAAAGTTCTGCCAGCTTTATTTCGTTTCATGAAACCTAACAAAAAGCCAAGAATCATATACAACAAAGCCACATGCAAACCCGAAACCGATAAAACATGCATGGCCCCTGTTGATGCAAAATAATCGAGCGTTTCCTGGTCGAGTTCAGTACGATAGCCCAGTGTCAGCGCCGAAACTACCGAGCGTTCCTCTTTATCAGGCAACGCTTTGGTCAGTTTATCAATCAAATAGTCGCGTAGTTTTTCGGCCCAGTTTTCAATCGTCACTTCAGGTTTTCCTACCTTGAGGTAAGTAGCCCTGGTGAGGTAAACCGAATACCAGATGCCTCGCCGGTGCATCATCGACTGGTAATCAAACTCGTAAGGATTACCCTGGTTTTTGATATTTTGAAGTTTTCCGAGTACAATTATCCGGTCGCCGGTAGTTAAAGTCGAATCAAATTGATTTTTATCGAAATAGGCAGTAACTTTTTCAGGATGTGCAAGTTCATTATTTTCGAGCAATAGAATTGTTTGAAATGTACGGGCTTTTTCAGCAGGTTTCTGGCATACCTGCGCCAAATAATAATCTTTCTGGTCGAATTGAGGCTTATCTCCTGATTTATTGGAAATTGAATAAAAAATACCCAATAAAAATATTGTTATGCAAAGAAGATAATTTTGAATTTTAATGAACGAAAAGCTGCTGTTAAACCATAATATAATCTGAACTAAAAATAAGATAGTCAGAAGAATAGCTACTAATATTTCATTAGGAGCATAAAAATAGCCTAAAATAATACCCGGAATAAACAGACTGGAAATTCGGATAAAAGGAATTCGCTGAAAAAAACTTCTGACCATTGGCTTTTTTGGGTTATGATACGCCAATAGTAAAAATTAAGTTTATCGAATCATTAACTTTTTTTAAACAATATGCTTTTTTGCATGAACTGAATGAAAAATACGATAGAAATTGATCATTTCCCCGGAACTTTTATCCTGTATTTTGGAATAACCTTGCCTTTTGAGATGGCAGTAAGTTTTCCTTTAAGGATTCTTTTTCGGAGCGGATTCAGATAGTCAACAAACATTTTACCTTCAAGGTGGTCGTACTCATGCTGTATAACCCTGGAGGTAAAACCACTAAATACATCAGTATGTTCGTTAAAATCTTCGTCCATATACTTGATTTTCACGATTTCAGGGCGAGAAATATCTTCGCGGATTTCAGGTAAACTAAGACAACCTTCGTTCATAACCCAATCATTACCCGATTTTTCCAGAATTTCAGGATTGATAAAAGCCCTTTTTATTCCAGGGTCTTCGCTTTCGTCTTCAGTAGTCGAATCAATGACAAATAGGCGAATTGCCTGACCAACCTGTGGAGCAGCCAGTCCAACACCGTCAGAGTTGTACATAGTATCGAACATATTTTGTACGAATTCTTTAAGGTTTGGAAAATCAGCCTCAATAGGTTCAGCCACCTTCCTTAAAACTGGATCACCAAAAACAGTAACCGGATAAATCATCTATCTAAATTTTTTTTGTTCCAAATAGCTTTGCAAAATAATAGTGGCGCTTACGCCATCAATAGTTTCCTTGTTTTGCCTGTCCTTTTTCTTTAAACCGGCATCAATCATGGTTTGAAAAGCCATTCTTGACGTAAAACGCTCGTCAACTTGTTCAAGCGGCATTTCAGGATATTCTTTCTGAAACTTCTTCAAAAAAGGGTTAATGTATGTAACGGCTTCAGAAGCTTGATTGTTCATTTGAAGAGGATAGCCAACAAGCACTTTCTCTACTTTTTCTTTTGAAAAATAATCTTTCAGAAACATCCATATTTCGTTACTCGGCACTGTTGTCAACCGGGTAGCAATAAGCTGAAGCGGATCGGTAACAGCAATACCAACACGTTTTTTCCCGTAATCAATGGCTAATATTCTTCCCACAAGGATCAATTTGCGGCAAAAATAACAATATTTAGTTAATGGATAATCAGGGTCAACCAATATCAAAAAAGAAAGGCCAACTCCAGAATTTCTGAAATGGCCCTTTTTCAAATTTAGTTTAGTTCGATCGAAAAATAGATATTGGTTAAAAGAGAAAAGGTTCTTAGTTCTAAAACCGACACGAATATAATGGATATTTGAAAACCTTATTTAAGATTTTTTAAGAATTTATTAATGTTGCGTAAAAAACAAAAAAATGTGTCTATAAAAACCTGTTAATCAATGGTGAAATTTTTAACGTATGTTTTATAATATCAATTTACAAACTTCGTTAACATTAGTTCTGATATAAAAAAAGCAATAGTTCATACAATTTTAACCCTATCAGAAATTAAGATATTTTTGTCCTTTATGCTGGGAATACTATTTTTGTCAAAAAAATTATATGCGTTTATACAATATTGTTGATAGCCGAATTCTTAAAAATAAGCTACTGTCAGAAACTTTCAAAAGAAAAACAATTTCGTTTTACCGCTATTTTATACTCGATAACCCGCAGGAATTTCGCGATCAGCTTTATAAAGACTGGGCCGCATTAAATTGCTTTGGCCGCATTTACGTGGCTCGCGAAGGAATTAATGCCCAAATGAGCATACCCGAGCATCGTTTCGATTTGTTCCTGAAAACGCTTGAAAACTATCCGATTTTCAGGAATATACCCATCAAATATGCCATTGAGGACGACGGAAAATCGTTTTACAAGCTCTCGATAAAAGTGAGGCCCAAACTGGTAGCCGATGGACTAGACGACGGTGCATTTGATGTAACGAACGTTGGAAAGCACCTGAACGCTGTTGAGTTTCACGAATTGGTTGGTTCGGGTAAGCATGTGGTGGTTGATATGCGCAACCATTACGAATCGGAAATTGGCCGCTTTAAGGGGGCTATTTGCCCCGAAGCCGATACTTTCAGGGAAGAAATAGCCATGGTAACCAAACTGCTGGCCGACAAGAAAGACAAGAAAATTTTGCTCTACTGCACCGGCGGAATCCGTTGCGAAAAGGCTAGCGCTTACCTGAAACACAACGGTTTTTCGGATGTTAACCAACTGCATGGCGGCATTTTGGAATATGCCCGCCAAATCAAGCAACTGAACCTGGAATCAAATTTTGTGGGCAAAAATTTTGTGTTCGACGAGCGCATGGGCGAATCTGTGAATGGCGAGATCATTTCGCATTGCCACCTTTGCGGTAAACCGTGCGACACGCACGTAAACTGCGCCAACAACTCGTGCCACCTGCTATTTATTCAATGCGCTAAATGTGCCGAAAAATACGAAGGCTGCTGTTCTGATGTGTGTTGCTCTGTAAAAAATGCTTCTGAAGAAGAAAAATTCATCCTGAAAAGCCAACAGATTCGCCAATTTGGAAACAGCCGCGTTTACCGCAAAAGCTTCCTTTTGGCAAAAAAGGCTAATTTCGCGGCTTCCGAAAACTATTCAGAAGAAAAAGCTTAATATGACCAATTTCTGGAAAGAACTTCCTAAACCGATTTTTGCGCTGGCACCCATGGAAGACGTAACCGACACTTCGTTTCGCGAGGTAGTGGCACGCCTTTCTGATCCCAAATACCTGCACATTTTATATACCGAATTCACCTCGGTTGATGGCATGAACCACGCTATTGGCAAAAAGCGGGTGGGAGAGCGACTCATTGTGAGCGAATCGGAAAGGCAAATTTTGAAACAAAAGAATATCAAGCTGATAGCGCAAATTTGGGGGCGAAAGCCAGAGCTTTTTTACAAAATTGCCGCTGAAGTGACCGCCGAATATGACTTCGACGGGCTAGACATTAACATGGGTTGCCCGGTGAAAAATGTGATAAAAAACGGTTGCTGCTCGGCATTAATCAGCGAACCTCAACTGGCGCAGGAAATCATTCTGGCCACCAAAGAAGCCACGCATCTGCCGGTTTCTGTGAAAACGCGCACCGGAATAAAGGTGCACGACACCGAAAACTGGATAGCCAACATCATGGAAACCAAGCCTGCCGCGGTTATTCTGCATGGCCGAACGCAAAAACAGCAATCGGACGGGCTGGCCGACTGGAACGAAATTGCCAAAGGAGCGCGTGTTCGTGATCAGCTAAGTCCTGAAACGTTGTTCCTGGGCAACGGCGATGTGCTTTCGGTTGCGCAAGGCGAAGAATTGTGCCAAAACCATGGACTGGACGGTATTATGGTAGGCCGTGGCATCTTTCACAATCCATGGTTTTTCGATCCGGGAAAAACAGCAATTACCAAAACAGAAAAGCTGGAGCAGCTTTTGTTTCACACGCGGCTTTTCGAACAAAACTGGGGCGGCAAAAAGAACCTGAATATTCTGAAACGTTTTTATAAAATTTACACCAACGACTTTCCCGGTGCGGCTGCCCTGCGCGTTCAATTGATGGAGGCAAAAACTTACGATGAAGTTTATCAGATCGTTGCATCAGCGGAATAAGACCATTTTTGATTCCAAAATTTCCAATATTATTGTTACCTGCTGTTCGGTAAATAAATATCTTTGGTTGTTCCTATTTGAGACTACTTTATGAAGAAGCTACTCATTGTTGAAGACGATCCGGATTTAAGCCGCAACATAAGAGAGGCGTTTAACGAAGAAAAAATTGAAACCGATGTTGCGTACGACGGTTTAATCGCCGAAAAATTCCTGCGGAAAGGAAATTATGATTGCATCGTTCTCGACATTAATCTCCCGGGAAAAAACGGCTACGATATTTGCACCGATTTCAGAAAATACAATTCCACCACACCGGTTTTAATGCTCACCGCTTTCGACGAACTGGAAGATAAAGTTCAGGGATTTAACAGTGGAACAGATGATTACCTCACCAAACCCTTTTACATGAAAGAGCTTATTCTCAGGGTTCAGGCATTACTTAAACGCAGCAACCCAGAGAATAATCTGTCCGAAAACAATGAGACAATTTTGTTTGGTGACATCACCATTTACCCCAAAACATCGAAAGTACTACGCCGGGGAATTGAGCTTGCATTGACAGCCCGCGAATACCAGATTCTGCTTCAACTGGTTTTGGCCAAAGGCGAGCTGGTGCTGAAACGCGACCTGATTAAAGAAATATGGGGATCGTCGTTCGATGCCAATACCAATACCATTGAGGTTTACATCAACTTTTTGCGAAAGAAAGTGGATAAACCGTTTGACAAAGATTCGATCAAGACAAAAATTGGATTTGGTTATTATCTTGAAAACTAGATGAGCATTCGTACCAAAATATTGCTTTATACGTCGGCCATTACCATTATTTTGGTTGGAATCGTTTATTTCCTGATTTACAACCTGTTTGCACAGTACCGCGAGACAGCTTTTCAGCAAAAACAGGAACTAAAAATTGGAACAACGCTGGAGCTTTTAACTGACATTAAAAACATAGACAAAGCGTTGATCGAATCGATGGATCAATTAACCATCAATGGTTTATACGACGAAAAACTGCTCATTTTCGACAAAGAAAAGAAGCTGATTTATTCGAGCCTGGACGATACGCCAATCCCGAATCCAGAGAAATATTTAAAAGATTTGTCGCCCGAAAACCGCCGGATTGATGAAAAGGATAGTTTATACGATATTGTGGGTATTTACCTTGAACACGACGGAAAAGCTTTCTATGGAATCAGGAAAGCGTACGACGTAACCGGCTATTCCACATTAAAATACATTAAAAATGTTTTGATTATCAGCTTTTTAGCTATTGTAATTACCCTGATATTGATTCTTCATTACCTGTCGGGAAAAATTACGCATTCAATTTTAAGTGTTACCAGGCAAATTAAGAATTACCATTTCGAAACAAATGCCAGCCCCATTCACACCGAAAACTCGAAAGATGAAATTGCCTTGCTGGTTGCGCGTTTCAACGAGTTGATGCTCAGGATGAATCAGGCTTATCTGTTTCAAAAACACGCAGTTCACCACATTTCGCACGAACTGAAAACCCCGATCGCCGTACTGGTCTCCAACTTCGAAAAGCTCGAAAAAGAAACTGATTTACAAAAACTTAAGGAATATATTCAGGTTCAGAAAGAAGGTACCAAAAGCCTGAGCGATATTATTAATGCGCTGCTCGAAATTGCCAAAGTTGAATCGGGAAAAGATATTCAGCAATCCAAAGTGCGTATCGACGAGCTTTTGTATGATATTTCAGCCGAACTATCGGCATTGTACCCCGATTTTCGCTGCTCAATTGAATACGACGAAAGCATTGACGACGAATCTTCGCTAACTATTCAAGCCAATCCGAAATTAATAAAAGTTACGCTTTCCAACTTAATGATCAATTGTTTGCAATACAGCTCGGATGGAAATGTTAAAATACTATTGGCTTTAAAAAACAAATTTCTGCAAATTGAGTACCTCAATAAAGGCAAACCCATTAACACGGATGAACAGCAGTATTTGTTTCAGCACTTTTTCCGGGGCGAAAACAGCAAGGGAAAACGAGGCTTTGGGTTGGGTTTAGTAATGGTTCACAAGATTTTAACCTTGCACAACGGACAAATAACCTATGCAACTGAAGATACTGACACTAACAAATTCAGTGTTTTACTCCCTTTAAGCTAATTTTTATACGTTTTAAGTTCATTTTAAGATGCTGAAGAACATATTTGCAATGTTCTTAAAGCCATCAAGAAATGAAAAAACAAATTTTACAACGCTGTAATTGCAAAAAGTCTGCAATTGTGATTGCGCTTGCAGGTGCAAGCGCATTATTCGGCGCATGTTCGTCGGAGAAAAAAGAAAACAAAACAGTAGAAAACTTTCAGGTTGCCACTCCAGTGGTTAAAGACACTTGTGTGATTAAGGATTATGTGGCAGAAATTCAAGCTCTTCAGAACGTTGAATTACGCTCACGTGTGAAAGGTTACCTCGAAAAAGTGAATGTAGACGAGGGTAAAGCTGTAAGCCAGGGACAGGTTCTTTTTGTTATCAGCAACCTGGATTTCAAAGAAGAACTGACAAAAGCAACTGCGGAGCTGAAAAGCGCCATTGCCGACATGAAAACCTCGGAGCTTGAGTTGCAGAATGTAAAGACGCTGGTTGATACCAAAGTGGTTTCGAAAGCCGAACAAGATTTAGCTCAGGCCAAGTACGACGCTCTGAAAGCTAAAGCTGAAGAAGCTGCTGCCAGCGAATCTGCTGCCAAACTCAACTTGTCGTACACCGTTATCAGGGCACCATTTGATGGAGTTATTAATCGCATTCCGAACAAGGTTGGCAGTTTGATTGACGAAGGCACTTTGCTCACTTCAATTTCGAATACCAAACAAGTTTATGCTTATTTCAATGTTTCGGAACAGGAATACCTCGAAATGGCCAAAGACAATGAAATTAGCTCACAAAAAGAAGTTTCTTTAATTCTCGCCGATAATCAACCTTATCCTTACAAAGGAGTAATTGAAACTGTTGACGGAGAAATTAATAAAAGTACCGGAAATATTGCTTTCAGAGCTAAATTCGATAATCCGGAACAACTGCTGAAACACGGATCAAGTGGAAAAATACAGATAGCCAAACCAATAAGAAATGCGGTGTTGATCCCACAAAAATCGACAATGGACATTCAGGAGAAAATATTTGTATATACCGTTGATAAAAACAACCATGTACAAATGAAAAATGTCAATCCAAAAGCCAGACTTTCAAACTATTATATCATCGAAAACAACGATTTGTCTAAAGGCGAACAATTTGTTTACGAAGGATTGCAGCAAATAAAAGACGGCGATAAAATAAATCCTCAGCTAATCAAATTAAATCTGAACAGCGAGCAACAGCCCGTTCTGTTTGGAGAAAAACTGACACATCAGGAACCATCTCCTGCAAAAATCTGAATTTGTTAGCTTAAAAAGCCATGACTTCTAAGTTTATTCACAGACCAGTTCTGTCAATAGTCATTTCGTTGATTATTGTCATATTGGGGATATTAGCTGCTTTAAAGCTGCCAATTACCCTTTTCCCAAGCATCGCTCCGCCAATGGTTGAAGTTACGGTTGAATACCCTGGTGGGAACGCCGAAACTGTTGCCAAAGCTGCAATTATGCCTATTGAAAAGGCTTTGAATGGTGTGCCCGGAATGAAATATATTGCTTCCGACGCCGGTAACGACGGTGTGGGCGTTTGCGACGTTGTGTTTGAAGTTGGTACCGATCCCGAAGTTGCCGCCATTAACGTGCAAAACAGGGTTGCAACTGTTACGAGCCGTTTGCCTGCCGAAGTTGTGAAAAACGGCGTAAAAATCGCGAAGCTCGAAAACTCGATGCTGATGCAGCTCAATATTTTCAGCAGCGATCCTTCGCTCGACGTAAAGTTTCTCTATAATTTCGCCGACATCAATGTACTCTCCGAGTTAAAGCGAATAAAAGGGGTAGGGTTTGCCGATATTTTGGGTGCCCGCGAATATGCTATGCGTATTTGGCTTAAACCCGACAAAATGGTAACTTACAACTTATCGCCTGACGATATTCTGAAAACCCTTGACGACAACAATGTTGAAGCTGCTCCCGGAAAGTTGGGAGAAGGTTCCGACAGGAGAAATGAATCGCTCGAATATGTATTGAAATACACCGGTAAATTCAGCACCAAAGAAGAGTATGAAAATATACCGGTGAAATCGCTGGAAGACGGCCAAATACTAAGAATCAAAGATATTGCCGATGTCGAATTCGGGACATCGTTTTTTGATGTCGAATCGCGCTACAACGGTCGCCCGGCTGCCTCAATCATACTGAAACAATTGCCCGGATCGAATGCCAACGAGGTTATAGAGTTGATCAAGAAGCGAATGGCAGAAATTAAGGAAACGAAATTCATCAGTGGTATGGATTACGAATACAGCTACGATGTTTCACGTTTTCTGGATGCTTCGTTGCATGAAGTTGTAAAAACAATCATCATCGCCTTTATTCTGGTAACATTGGTTGTTTACGTTTTCCTTCAGGATTTACGGTCAACTTTAATACCGGCGATTGCCGTTCCTGTTTCGCTGGTAGGTACTTTGTTTTTCATCCAGCTTTTCGGGTTTAGCCTGAATATGATCACGCTTTTTGCGTTAGTTTTAGCCATCGGAATTGTTGTTGATAATGCAATCGTGGTTGTCGAAGCGGTTCATGCCAAAATGGAGGAACAACATATCGGGCCCCAAAAGGCGACTGAAAAAGCCATGCACGAAATTAGCGGGGCTATTGTGGCTATCACTCTGGTTATGGCTGCGGTTTTCGTTCCTGTTTCATTCCTTTCGGGGCCAACCGGAATTTTCTACCGGCAGTTTTCTGTCACCATGGGAATTTCGATTGTTTTGTCGGGAATTACCGCTCTTACACTTTCTCCGGCATTGTGCGCAATAATTCTGAGAAGCAATCATGGCACACCTAAAAAGAAAAATTCACTCGGAAAATTCTTTGATTGGTTCAACAACTGGTACGAAGGCTTGTCGGCTAAATATCAAAAATTACTTGCGGTTTTGGTTAATCGCCGAACAATTACTTTTGGTATTCTGATTGGTTTTACCGTTGCCACAGGCTTGCTGGGCAAGTTTTTGCACTCCGGTTTTATTCCGAACGAAGACCAGGGTTCGTTTTACATCAGCGTAACCACTCCGGCAGGTTCAACGCTCGAACGCACAAAGTCGGTTATTCAGCAAATTAACGATGCCGGCAAAAACATTGATGCCATACTTTCTATTTCAAGTTCAGCCGGATACAACGTTTTATCAGAAGGAACAGGAGCGTCTTACGCAACATGTTTGGTGAACCTGAAAAACTGGAAGGACCGGAAAGAATCGGCTGACGAAATCATGAGCAAACTGGAAGAAAACTGTAAAAGCATAAAAGACGCGAAATTGGAATTCTTCCCGCCTCCAGCAATTCCGGGATATGGTAATGCCAGTGGATTTGAACTCAGAGTACTCGATCAGACTCCAGATGCCGACTGTCATAAATTTGAGGCTGTTGTTAAGCAATTCCTGAAAGATTTAAATGCACGACCTGAAATCGGCGGAGCATTCACCATTTACGATGCTGGTTATCCAGAATATATGATTCATGTTGACCTGGACAAAGCTGCTCAACACGGTATTACCATCGACAACGCAATGGGAAACCTCAATACCTTGCTTGGTAGTGAATATGCAACCAACTTTATAAGGTTTGGGCAGATGTATAAAGTTATGGTTCAAGCACTTCCCGAATACCGGTCGAAACCCGAAGATTTGAGCAACCTTTACGTGAAAAACGATAAAGGGATGATGATTCCTTACTCCTCGTTTATGACAATACAAAAGCAGTATGGCGTTGACGATCAAACAAGGTTCAACATGTATAATTCGGCAGAGGTTAGCGGCGATGCTGCTCCCGGATACAGCAGTGGCAGTGCAATTAAAGCCATTCAGCAAACAGTAAAGGAAAAATTACCCAAAGGATATGCTATTGATTGGGCAGGTATTTCGCGCGATGAAGTTGCAGTTGGCAACGAAGCTATTTTAATTTTTCTTATCTCATTGCTCTTCGTATATCTGCTGTTATCAGCCCAGTACGAAAATTTCCTTCTTCCTTTATCAGTAATACTCTCATTACCAACTGGTATTTTTGGAGCTTACGGGCTTTTGTTTGTATTGGGACTGGAAAACAACATTTATGCGCAGATTGCACTCATCATGTTGATTGGTCTGCTAGGCAAGAACGCTATCCTTATCGTTGAGTTTGCCACTATGAAGCACCGAGAAGGCCGCCGCCCGCTTGAAGCGGCTATCGAAGGAGCAAAAATAAGGCTTCGCCCGATTCTGATGACATCGTTTGCTTTCATTGCCGGAATGGTTCCGCTATTGTTTGCTTCCGGCGCAGGAGCTGTGAGTAACCGTACCATTGGCGCCGCTGCTGCCGGAGGTATGTTGTTCGGTACTGTATTCGGATTGATTGTAATTCCTGGATTGTATGTCATTTTTGCCACAATCTCTGAAAAGCTGGTCAACCGAAAACATAAAAAAGAGATTGCTTTAACCGAAGAAATGTAAAATTATGACACGAAGAATTAGATATATCGGTTTTGGTGCTCTGATGATAGTTTTTTTGGTTACAGGATGCGCCGAAACATCGGTACTGGAAACAGCCAAATTGAAGAAAATGCCTGAAACGTTTCAGGGAGAAAAAGATACAGCTAATGTTGCCCGGTTGAATTGGAAAACCTATTTCACCGATCCGGATTTGGTTAGCTTGATTGATACTGCATTGAACAACAACCTCGACTTGTTGGCAGCTGCACAAAAGATAGAAGCAGCGCGTGCGAATGTAAAATTAGCCAAAGGTTTAGCACTGCCAGCAGTTTCGGCTTACGGGTCGGTTGGCCAGCAAAAATTTGGAGATTATACCATGAATGCTGCCGGAAACCGCGGCACAACCATATACAACGATCAGTCGGTTCCAAAGAACCTGCAAGACTTTACTATTGGGCTACAAAGTTCGTGGGAAGTTGATTTTTGGAGAAAGTTGAAAAATACTCGAAAAGCTTCTGTAGCCCAATATCTTTCAAGTATCGAAGGCAAAAACTGGACAATAACCAATCTTGTTACCGAAGTTGCAACAGCCTATTACCAATTGCTGGCGCTCGATAACGAACTGGATATTGTGAAAGAATCGGTACAGTTGCAGGACAGCGCTTTACATGTCGTGAATATCCAAAAACAGGTTGGCGTAGTTAATGAATTGGCTGTAAAGCAATTTGAAGCACAGGTTTTGAGTTCGAAGAAAATGGAAATCGACATCAGGCAACAAATTTCGGAAACCGAAAACAGGTTGAATTTCATATTGGGTCGCTTTCCGCAACCAATTGTTCGCAATAAATCGGCTTTTTCACATACAGAGCCAACCCAGATAAAAGTTGGAATACCATCTGATTTACTGGTAAACCGCCCCGATGTGAAACAAGCTGAATACGATCTGCTTGCCGCCAAAGCAAACCTAAAAATTGCAAAATCAGCATTTTACCCGTCGCTTGTAATCACAGGCTCGATTGGAAAAGATGCCTACAGAACTTCACTTTTGTTTAAGCCCGAGTCGTTTGCTTACAATGTGCTGGGAAATTTGGTTGCCCCGGTCATCAACCGCAGTGCTATCAAAGCTCAATTCCGTTCCGCGAAAGCCAACCAGATTGAAGCAATTTATAATTACCAGAAGTCGATTTTGAATGGGTATGTTGAAGTGTACAACGAAATGGTAAACCTCAAAAGCGTGCAACAAGCACTCGATTTGAAGAGCAGGGAAGTAGAGGCTTTAAATCAGGCAGTAAGTTCCTCCAATCAGTTGTTCAAAACCGGCAGAGCTAATTATTACGAAGTACTTAATGTTCAATCGAATGCATTACAATCGAAAATTGAATTGGTTGAAACAATAAAGAATCAATACAGCTCGGTGGTATCCATTTACAAAGCTTTAGGTGGAGGGTGGAAGTAAACGTTAATTAAAGATAGAAACACCTGGTGTGTTGATAGTGATGGCTTGGCCAGTCGACCTGAAGAATAAAACCGATGGTCGGCTGGCTTTTAGTTTTCAACATGTTCAAACCCTGATTTCAATATTTGTTTTTTAAAAAAGATTAGGTTTAATTTGAATCAGGCAGAAAGTTTGATTCAAATTAAACCTAAATTCAATGAATATACGGAAAACTTTAAGGACTCTCCACCGCGATATTGGCTACCTCGTGGTTGGGATTACTTTCATTTACACGGTTTCGGGAATTGCCATGAACCACCGACAAGACTGGAACCCACACTATTCGGTTATCACAGAAGAAATCAGCGTTCCGGCCAACGACCAGATGGAATACTCGAAAGACGAGATTGTTTCCATCCTGAATAAGTTTACCAACCATCCGGTTTATAAAAAACATTTCATTACAAAAGATGCCACCGTAAAAGTTTTTGTTGAAGAAGGAACAGTAATTTATACGCCCCTGGAAGGAAAAGCAGAATTGGAATTGCTCAGAAAACGACCGTTTTGGTTCCAGATCAATAAAGTACACCTGGCGCAAACCAGCAGAATTTGGATATGGACTTCGGATGTAATGGCTATTTTCCTTTTGTTTGTCGCCATTTCAGGCTTATTTCTGCTGAAAGGGAAATACGGAATTACCGGACGAGGATTATGGTTCACCTTAGTTGGTATTGTGATTCCATTGCTAAGTATCATTTTTTTCTTATCTTAACAAAAACCAAAATCAACATACGATGAAGAAGACACTATTTGCACTGATCAGCTTTGCTGTGCTAATCTCGTGCACAAGCCAAACCAGCCAGAAAAAAGACGAAAAACAGGCGCAAATGGCTGCGTTAACTGTTGACGATATTCAAAAACAAGCCAAAGAACTTGTTGGGAAAGAAGTTCTTGTAAAAGGTACTGTTACTCACGTTTGCAAAGAAGCCGGGGCCCGTTGCTTTATTATGGGAAGTAATGAAGACGTGATTATTCGGATTGAAGCTGGCAAAATTGGGGCGTTTACCCAGGAACAGATGGGTAGCGACATTGAAATTCGTGGATTACTACGCGAAGTTCAGCTTGACCAAGCCGATTTAGAAGAAATGCAACAGGCTGATGCTAAAGGCAAATCAGCAAATAAAGCACATGCTTTAGGCCACGACGGCACTTCGATGCACACGGTTGACGGAGGGAAACACGACAGCATTTCGCAAACCAAAAAGCTGGAAGAAATGAGCAACAAACTGGCCGAAAGTAAAGAAGGCTATGTGCCTGTTTACTATATTGATGGAATTGAGCTGGTAAAAAAATAGACTAGTTCCGGTAATCGCAAATCGACGAGAATTTACAATCTCGTTGATTTGCGATTATTTTTTTGCATCAGGCACAAAATTCAACGATACCGAATTCACACAATGGCGCGTATTTTTAGGTGTAAATCCTTCTCCAACAAACACATGCCCCAGATGTGCGCCACATTTGGCACAGGTAATTTCGGTACGGTGCCCATCGGCATCCAACGTACGCTTTACGGCACCTTTAATTTCATCGTCGAAGCTTGGCCAGCCGCAATGCGCATCAAATTTGTCAGCTGAACGATAGAGCGGTGCATTGCATCGTTTACAAAGGTAAGTTCCGGCTTCCTTGTTTTTGTAATAAATGCCTGTAAAGGGTCGTTCGGTACCTTTATCAACGATCACAAATTTCTCAAAATCAGTCAATTCATTAAATTTCATCTTTTCTTCAGTTTTGGATTTGCTTTTATCCTGAGCATAAACCGCCGATAAAAAAACAAAAAATATAAGTATTACCAATCGTTTCATTTTTCTGTCTTTTCCAGGAATATACAATTAATGCGAGCCATTTGTTTATTAAAATATCGACAATTTAGTTATCAAAGCTTAAAATGCAATTCAACGAATAAGAAGCAAATATTGTATCTTTCGCCAGATTTTATAGAAAATCAAGTTTTTTTACGAAAAAAAACCGGAAACAATTAAAAATAATGGTATGAAGCGCATTTTTACTTACTTTCTGCAAGGTTTGCTCTTGCTTGGGCCGTTAGCTGTTACGCTATATACTGTTTTCCTGATGTTTAACTATGTAGATCGTTTAGTCGGCGATCCACTGAGCGAGCATTACAAAATAAATATACCGGGCCTTGGTATCATTATTTTATTCGTCTCGCTAACCCTGCTTGGATTAATAGGGCAAACAATTATTGTTAAGCCATTTTCATGGTTTACAAGGCGTTTACTAAAAAGAGTTCCGTTGTTGAATGTTATCTACACATCAATCAACGACCTATTTACTGCATTCGTTGGAAAAGAAAAGAAATTCACTGTTCCGGTAAGGGTTTGTATGGATAAGGAAAACAATTTGTGGAGAATCGGGTTTATTACCGAGAAAAATCTGGAAGAATTTGGAATGAAAGGAATGGTCGCTGTTTATTTCCCATTTTCATACAGTATAAATGGAGAAATGATTATGGTTCCTGAAAGTTCTGTGATATTTATTGAACAAAGTCCTTCAGAAGTAATGAAATTTGTTGTCTCAGGAGGAGTTACAAAAATTAACTAATTATGATTATACCAACCGAGTATATAATAATGGCGGGATTTCTTGTTTTAATCCTCGCTGTATTAATGATTGATTTGCTTCTAGTCGGAAGAAATTCTCATGTTGTCTCAACGAAAGAAGCGCTGACATGGAGTAGTGTTTGGTTTGCGCTTTCAATGGGATTTTTTGTGTTTTTAAAGTTCTACGGACATTTGCTTCATGGTATAGATACACCTGAAGAACTATCGGATGTAATTGCAAAATACGCTTCCGGCTTAAAATTCCATACAACCGATTTTGAAGGTATGGTCGCCGAGTACCGTAACAACATGTCGATGGCTTACCTCGCCGGTTATTTCATCGAGCAAACATTATCAATCGATAATGTATTTGTCATCCTGCTTATTCTTCAAAGTTTCGCCGTTCCACAAAAAAATTATAAAACTGTTTTGTTTTGGGGGGTTTTGGGCGCAATTATCCTCCGTTTCATTTTCATTTTTGCTGGTGCAGCTTTAATCCATAAGTTCACCTGGATACTGTATGTTTTCGGAGCTTTTCTATTGTTTCAGGGTGGTAAGATACTTTTTAAAAAGGATGAAGAAGAAAGCGATCCACACGATTCGTTTATCTTTAAATTCTTCTCAAAATACCTGAACATTTCGAAGGATTACCATGGCGATAAATTTGCATACAAATACAACAAAAAAGTGATTTTTACGCCGTTAATGGTTGTTGTTATTATGGTCGAATTTACCGACGTAATTTTCGCACTCGATTCAATTCCGGCAGTATTTTCAGTTTCGCTCGATCCTTTTGTAGTTTTCTTTTCGAATATTTTCGCCATTATTGGCTTACGTTCGCTGTTCTTCCTTCTTGCCAATATGGTCGACAAATTCAGGTTCCTGAGTGTTGGGGTAAGTGTATTGCTTATGTTTGTAGGTGTAAAATTATTGGCTCACAACTGGCTCGACGAAATAGGGTTTAAAACTTCTTATTCGCTTTATTTCATTGCAGCAACTTTGGTATTAAGCGTGTTGTTTTCGGTTTTGTTCCCAGAAAAAGAAAAGAAATAATTGGGAAAGGGGCATTAGGAAATGGTCGTTGGAAGGAGTGATCGCCTTCCTTTTCTACATTGTCCATTCTCCCTTTTCCTTTTTCTATTGGCTTCTTTCTGATCTAAAAAGTTGCCCGATATGAAAGCCCAACACTTCCATAACCCAGATAAGTCGGCAATAATGTTGATGTTGCGCCTTTTTTATCACTCAGTTTAGGGATAATCACGTGCCCGCGTTTAGCAACGATTTTGCCACAAGTGTATCCAATTGCAATACCCAGCGGATAATCGCTAATCCAATGCACTCCATTGTTTATCATAGCAAAACCTAATACTCCAAGTAACGAATATCCAACTGGCTTAATATACCTGTTATCAGGATAGTTACTTGCCAATATGGTAAGTGTTGCCATTGCAGTAGCTATATGTCCCGAAGGAAAAGCATCAAAGTTTGAAACAGCTTTTTGATATTTTCCGGGATTGGGAAATGGATGCCAATCGCCAGCTGGTACAGGATCTACATCTTCCATTGCCCTGAACGGACTTTGTCTTCCGGTGATACGTTTCAGGAATTGAGTCGTTAAACCAAGAGCAAAAATTGATTCGGTAATCTGAGACGTAGTTTGCAATGCGCGGTAATCACTGGCCATCAATCCATAGCCATATAAACCTCCTGCAATTAACATACTTCCCCAGCCTTCGCCAATGTAATAAAACGTCGAATTTAAGTTATCCGGAAGTTCCAGGGCATTAACGTGAAAACTGCCAAGATTAAACTCCAGAACGGTTTTCGATTTCCGGGCTCCATCTAAATGAATATAACGGCCAAATTGCTGCACAGCATCAGTAACAGGCTGATCAACAACTATAAGTAACGCCGATCCGGCTAAGATAAGTCCTAATTTGGGCAAACCCTTTTTCGAAAAAGCAGTTTTTCCCATCTGATAAATATCCGATGGAATATTTTTAGCAAACTGAAAAGGCTTAGGTCTGCAATACATCCATTGTTCACCCGAGGTTTCGAATATTTGCGCTTTTCGTATCCTGAAGGTATCACGTTTAACTACCTGAATCAGTGTATCATGCTTCTCATACGCTTTTACGGGAGAGTATGAAATAACAATCAATGTAAATACGGCTAATCCAAATCTTAACAAATAGTTTTTACGTATTTTAGTCATTTTAATTCCACTTGTTAAGTTTATTCTTATTCAAATAGTTGGCTGATTGATAATAGATAATCGCCTCATTTACACAATTGGTATCAGCTTGCGTAGCCTTCATTTCGCCTAACCCAGGATTTATTTGGTAATTCGTAATTTTTTGCTGCGGACTCAAAATTGTTAAATGATTATTTTTAATGTATCCGAGCTTCTGATAATTGGATATAAATGCACGTTCTTCTTCAGGCGTCATTTTCAGAATATTTTTTCCGAAGAATTTCGAGTTATAAGTCCAGTTCATGATTCCTAAAAGAGTAGGGGCGACATCAATTTGGCTGCATAGTTTATCAATTTGCTGCGGACGAACAATCGATGGATTGTAAACCAAAAACGGTATCTGGTAATCCATAAATGGTAATTCAGCCTGTCCGGCGCTACCTGCACAATGATCGGCAATTATCACAAACAGAGTATTTTTAAACCATGGTTTTTCGCTTGCTTTCCTAATGAATTCGCCAATAGCAAAATCACAGTATTTTACAGCGCCCGACCTGCCCGAATGAGAAGGAATGTCGATCGCTCCTTCTGGATAAGTAAACGGACGATGATTAGATGTTGTCATTATGTGATTAAGAAAAGGTTTCCCGCTGGCATACGATTTATCGCATTCTTTTAGTGTCCGGTTGAAAAGATCCTGATCGCATACGCCCCAGGCATTTTTAAATGTGATTTCGCTCTTGTCAAAATTGCCATCATCAATAATCTGGTAACCATTATCTTCAAAAAAAGCATTCATATTATCAAAATAACCATTTCCTCCATAAAGAAATTTCAGTTCATAGCCATGTTGATGAAAAATTCGTCCAACAGAATACAAGTTTTCGCTATGTGGGCGCTTAATTACACTCTGTCCTGGTTTTGGCGGGGCACCTAAGGTAACAGCTTCAAGCCCATAAATAGTACGTGTCCCTATTGCATATAAATTCCTGAAAAACAACGAACTATCGGCCAGAGCATCCAGATTTGGAGTAAGTTTGCCAAGTTTGTTGCCTTTATAGCTCAAAAATTCGCCGCTCAAACTTTCAACGGTAATAAAAACAACATTGTATTTTTTTTCCTCACCCTGATTAGAAATATTCCGTGTAATATCGAAAGTATCATTGTTTAAATATTTACTATCGGGAGTTTTAAGCATGTTCTTCAACGTACCGAAATTCTCTTTGTTAGGACGAGTAACATAAAAGGTCTCGTAGTCGAGTTCATTGTTTAAAAAAGCAGCAAAAAGCGAATGAATTCCATTTTTTGCTAACTCGTTGTTGTAGCGATTTTTAGTAATTTCAACGGTTGTATTATTTATCATCAAAAAAGACAGAACAGGCAAGCAAAGCAAAATCAGCCCTGTAACCAATCGATTTTTAAAATTAGTTTGTCCTGAAAGCGACTTTACCAATATCTTTTTTCGAATTACCAAACAGGTAATTACAATGTCAACCAACACAATACCAGCAATTAATAATGGAAGAGGATACGATTCTTTAATATTTCCAAGAACTTCAGTCGTATAAACCAGATAATCGACAGCAATGAAATTATAACGAACACCAAATTCTTCCCAAAAGAAATATTCGGCTACTCCATTAAAAATAATTATAGAGAACGTTATAAAATAAGCAATATGAGCGAATACCCGATGAAAAGCAGAATTAAAAAAACGATCTGAAACAAACATCAGAAAAAGAACAAACGGAATCATAAAATAACTAAATGCTACCGTATCCATAAACAATCCGGCACCATACGACCAAAGAATACTGAAAGGGCTAAAACTAACATCGCTAACCGACATCAGCATTAAAACTACCCGGCTGATAAATGAAATTGAAATAAATACGAGGAATAACATCAATACTCCACCGAAACGGGTATGAAGAATTTTTTTCAGATTCAGAATGTTCATTTTAAAATTCTTATTTGAAAATGAGATTTTTATAAAATATGGGTCCAGGCAACAAATATAGGATAATTCTGTAAGTCCGCTAACTTCAGCTTAAGCAATGAACTATTAATCAAACTACTTCTGAAATTAGTGTTAAAAGTGGATTATCCTTGATTTTGAATAGATGGTTTTACCCGTTAATCTTATGGAATAACTATATTTGTTACCGTTTCAAAATACATAGTATTTTTTTATTAATCATTCATTTACAATACTATAAAATGTCAAAATTCACTTACCAAAAGCCATTTCCAATTAAAAAGGATACAACATCGTATCGTCTTTTAACTAAAGATTTTGTTTCGACTGTTGAATTTGATGGTCGTAAAATTTTAAAAATAGCGCCCGAAGGACTTGAACTACTGGCCAAAGAAGCATTTGCCGATGTTTCTTTTTATTTGCGTGCCTCGCATCTCGAAAAAGTTGCCAATATTCTGAAAGACCCTGAAGCTTCGGATAATGACCGTTTTGTGGCTCACACCATGCTTTTGAACCAGGTGGTTTCTGCCGAAGGCGAATTGCCAACTTGCCAGGACACCGGAACAGCTATTGTTGTCGGTAAAAAAGGTGAAAACGTTTATACCGGGGCAAACGATGCAGAATACCTTTCAAAAGGGATTTTCGAAACTTACCAGGATCGTAACCTGCGTTATTCCCAGGTAGTTCCGTTCAATATGTTCGACGAAAAGAATACCGGAAACAACCTTCCGGCGCAAATTGATATTTATGCCGAAGAAGGCAACAAATACGAGTTCCTTTTCATGACCAAAGGCGGTGGTTCGGGTAACAAAACCTACCTGTATCAGCAAACCAAATCGTTGCTTACCGAAGCCAACCTCACCAAATTCATCAAAGAAAAAATCATGGATTTAGGAACCTCAGCTTGTCCTCCCTATCACTTAGCAGTGGTTATTGGCGGAACATCGGCTGAAGCCACTTTGGCAACCGTGAAAAAAGCATCGGCTGGTTATCTCGATCACCTTCCAACTGAAGGTAACGAGGGAGGACAAGCTTTCCGCGATTTGGAATGGGAAGCCAAAATCGAAAAAATAGCGCAGGAATGTGGATTAGGCGCTCAATTTGGCGGCAAATATTACGTGCACGATGTTCGCGTAATTCGTCTGCCACGCCACGCTGCATCATGCCCGGTAGGTATTGGTGTAAGCTGTTCAGCCGACCGTAATATTAAAGCCAAAATTACAGAAGACGGAATTTTCCTGGAAGAACTGGAAAAAAATCCAGCTCGTTTCTTACCTGAATCAGCTCCCGAAATGACTCCGGCTGTTGACATTGATCTTGATCAACCGATGGAAGAAGTGCTGAAAACATTGTCGAAATACCCGATAAAGACCCGTCTGAACCTTTCCGGAACATTGATTGTAGCCCGTGATATGGCTCACCTTCGCCTGAAGGAAATGTTGGATGCAGGTCAACCTATGCCGGAATACCTGAAACGTTACCCTGTTTATTACGCAGGTCCTGCGAAAACACCGAAGGGAATGGCGTCGGGTAGCTTTGGCCCAACCACTGCCGGACGTATGGACCCCTATGTTGATTTCTTCATGAGTTTGGGTGGATCAAAAATCATGGTAGCTAAAGGAAACCGTACACAACAAGTTACCGATGCCTGCAAAAAATGGGGAGGCTTCTACCTTGGATCAATTGGCGGACCGGCAGCAATTTTGGCAAAGGAAAGCATAAAATCGAGCGAAGTAATTGATTTTGAAGAACTAGGAATGGAAGCTATTCGCAAAATACGTATTGAAAACTTCCCGGCATTCATCATTGTCGATGATAAAGGAAACGACTTCTTCAAACAACTGTAATCTCAACAAAAAATCATATTTTAGTGAGCGGATGACTTTAAGTCGTCCGCTCACTTTTTTATACCTGCTATGGATTTAGTCAACCTCAACAATACAAACATTGAATTCTTCCTGAATAAAGAAGACATCATTCTCGAAACGGCTCAACAGATCATGAAAGATTTCGGCATGTTCGGTATTGAAATTACGTTTTCGGGCGATACAATAAACGCCTACAACGAATTGCACGAACAACTGATCAATCAGATTTCGATTTATCTCGACCGCGATTATGGTCGGCTAATGGCTGTTTTGTACCAGGTTGACATTACTGAACGCGAAATTGCCAAGGCTCACCGCGATTTGCCGCATTACAACGACTTGGAAGTTTTGGCTCACCAGGTTATTTTCAGGGATTTGAAAAAGGTTCTGTTTCGAAGATATTACAAGTCGAAAACGGAAGAATAATTAGGACTTTTGAGATAATAGCCCCATGGAATAACCCACAGGGCTTAATACAAACTAATTATCTCATTTTGATAATGATGCAATTTTATCATTTATGATTTTGCACCACTTTTCTGCCATTTGAAGTTCTCCAGTTAAGTTTAAATTGCCTGTCTCTTTGTTGTAGAATTCGGCAATTAATTCAGGCTTGTTTTTATCACGGTTGATGAATACCAGTTCAACCTTATCAAAAGCCTTAATTACATTACCCTTAATACCCACAGTCCGGCTGGCAAGAGTCATCGTCCGACCTACTTCATTTACCCGGCATTTCAGAATTTCATTCAATTGAATGGTCTGAGAAGCCTCATCTTCGAATGCATTTTTGATAAAAAAAACTTGATTGGTCAAATTATCTATACCAATTACCGAATTGTTCCAGATGTCGTATTGCGAAATTTTACAATTATCCTTTTCCGCCAACCTGTTAAGAGGTTGTAGAAATTGTTTTTCCTTTTTTCTTTTATTTCGATTGTTTATTACAAAAAGTATAATGCAGAAGAGTATAAATCCCCCGGCTATTGTTGTACTTGAATCCATTTTAAATTGGTTTTAAATATAAATATGTGATTTGCTAGAACATAGCTATGACAGCCACTCCTGAAAAATGAAAATCGAATTGCCTTGCTATTGCAAAAAATATGAATTAATGGATTACCAGAAATAATGGAATGGAAAAATAATGTCGGTTGACTTAAATAGAGCAACTGATATTGCGAAGTTATAGAAACAAAGTAAATACCTGTTATTTAAAAGCTTAAATGAAGCAAACAAACAAGCTGAAAACTGATTAGGCGAGTTCTTTACATTCGTGGAACTTGTCCGGTTATACAGGTTGACCAAACTTTCTGTCCGCTCGTTGGAAAATAAAGCAACATTGGAAACATCTGAAATGAATGATTCACTCCCGGAATTTTTCGCAAAAGCACTTCCCGGAGCAATTGCATTTCCGCAGTAAATGCCGAAAATAAAGCACCAAACTACAGAAACACCAAGTATTGCCAATATTTTAAATATTCGCTTCACCTTGCAAAAGTAAACATTTTAACAACTTAACCGAAATTGTTGCTTTTTCAAGGGAATAAATCAACCCGAAAAACATTAGCAGTCCTTAACCTGCCAACAATTTAATCGACTGCATTTGGGCTGCCAAACTTATCCTGGATAACGATCAATTCCTCCTCCTGGATTTACAACTTTACAAATAATAGTAAAATCTCAATTTTCCTATCCGTCATACAATCAACTGGTTATCAGTCTATTTATTAATTCCTGATACTTTATCCAAGGCAACATTCATCTCTTCGGCTTTATGAACAACCTTTCTTACTATACCTTCCTTATCAATTATTATTAGTTTTTAAAGTTATGATTCAACCAGTTCGATCAAATTTCAGGCTGTAAAGCTTGACAAATTCAACTATAGTAAATTAATATTCTTATTATAATAATTCAAAAGCAATCAGCTCTTCTCTAAGCTGTTGCGGGCTTTTAAAATGAACTGTACGCATACCCAATTCTTCTGCCGCTTTAACATTCCGTAAATTGTCGTCGATAAAAATGCAACTTTCCGCAAGCAATTGATATCGGTCGAGCAAAACCTGGAAAATGCGCTTGTCAGGCTTAATCAGTTTCTCCTCCGACGAAACTACAATTCCATCCAAATCTTTAAAAAAGGCATATCTGGCATAGGCTATTGTAATTGTTTCGCCCGACCAATTTGTCAATCCATAAACTCCGTACTTTTTCTTCAATTCGTACATCAACGATACAGTTTCAGGGATATCGCTTTTCAGCATAGTTCCCCACTGCCCGTAGTAAAGAGCTATAAGATCGTGATATTCAGGAAATTTATCCTGAAGAATACGGGTACCTTCGGCCAGCGAACGCCCGCGATCTTGTTCAATGTTCCATTCGTCGGTACAAACAGTATGAAGAAAATGCTCCATATCGTCTTCATTTGCCAAATGGTTGCGGTATAAATGACGAGGGTTCCAATCGACCAACACTCCGCCAAAATCAAAGATTATATTCTCAATTTTCATCTCTAACAAATTAGTTTACTCAAATAACTTTCTTGGGGTAACCATTCGGTTGTAAAATCTGGATAGCATTTCTGTTCTTCAATTTTCCTTTTTTCAATTTATAAACTAATTTCCGGCTTTAAAGCTAGTAAACTTAATCATGCCAAAACAATTTTTCTGTAGTATATGCGCAAAAGTTAAAAAAACAGAAATTTGCATATTCATTGAAACAAGGTTTTCTCTGGCTGTTTATTAAACCTATATTTAGAGCTTATTTTGCAAAATATGAGATTTGTTTGTCGGATTTTAATTTGTGCAATGCTATTTTTCTACCAGGAAGCCTTTTCTCAGCAAAAATATACGATCAGCGGCAACATTACCGACATATCAAATGGCGAAGTACTATCAGGAGTAATCGTTTCAATAAAATATTACAATTTCCTAATTATCAGTAATAACTATGGTTTTTATTCTTTATCAATCCCTGAAGGCAAATATACAATTTGTGTAAGCCACATGGGATATACCAGGCAGGAACAAATTATTGATATTCGAGATAACCAAATTATTGATTTTAATTTACAGCCAAAGAGTTTTGAGCTTGAAGCAGTTGAAGTAAGCGGAAATAAAGGGAACAATAACATTACCTCAACTGACATGGGTAATGTTAAAATATCGCCCAAACAAATAGAAAATATTCCGGTTTTATTTGGAGAGCGCGATTTGATAAAAACTATGCAATTACTTCCCGGAATAAAACAGTCGGGAGAAGGGAATACTGGTTTTTATGTTCGAGGTGGAGGTATTGATCAAAACCTGATTTTGCTTGACGAAGCTCCGGTTTATAATGCGTCTCATTTATTGGGATTTTTCTCAGTTTTTAATTCAGAAGCAATACGCGATGCAAATCTTTATAAAGGTTCAATTCCTGCCGAATATGGAGGAAGGGCAAGTTCTGTACTCGACATTCGCATGAAGGAAGGCAATATGAAAGACTACCAGACAAACGGTAACATTGGGCTTATAGCATCAAACTTAAGTTTTGAAGGTCCTATTAAAGAAGATGTTAGCTCATTTATAATCAGTGGAAGACGAACTTATGCCGATTTATTTCTTCAACTTGCGCCGGATAAAGATATTAGAAATTCAAAACTTTATTTTTACGATCTAAACCTTAAAACAAACTTCAAATTAAACAGTACAACACGACTGTTCATTTCAGGATATTTGGGACGCGATAAATTCAGAATTCCTGATCAGTTTGGCTTCGATTGGGGAAGTAAAACAGCTACTGCTCGTCTAAATCATGCCTTTAATAAAAAGTTATTCTCAAATACGTCGTTTGTTTTCAGCAATTATTCCTATCATATCGACATATATGGTAATAATGAAGTAATTATGGGATCAATTATTCAGGATTTTAACCTGAAACAAGATTTCAGCCTGTATCCCAACACAAAGAACAGCTTGAAGTTTGGAGTAAATATCATCGCTCATAAAACAGTCCCGGGAGAAATTGAAGCTGCTCCAAACAGCATTTATAAATCGCTTGAAGTGAGGCCAAGAAGAGCATTGGAATATTCAATATATCTGTCAAACAATCAAAGAATAGCTTCGCACTTACAGGCTTATTACGGATTAAGGCTTGCTTTTTTCACAAATGTTGGCCCCGGTGATTTTTATTATTTTGATTCAGACGGAAATTTATCGCAACAAGTTAGTTACGATCGTTTTAAATGGATAAAAACCCAGGGAGGACCTGAACCCCGATTAGCAATTAATTACCAGGTTAACGAAAAAACATCTGTAAAAGGTTCATATAACAGGATTTACCAATTCATCCATTTACTTTCAAATTCAACTTCGTCAACACCAACCGATTTATGGATACCAAGTAGTAATAATGTAAAACCACAAATCGCCGACCAATGGTCGATTGGCTACTTCCGTAATTTTAAGAAGAATTTGTTTGAATCGTCGTTAGAAATTTATTATAAAAACCTTCAGAACCAGATAGATTATAAAAATGGCGCTGATCTTGTTTTTAACTCGACTGTTGAAGCAGAATTGGTTTTTGGAAAGGGCTGGGCGTATGGTACTGAATATTTATTAAAAAAAAATTACGGACGCCTGACGGGTTGGTTGGGCTATACCTGGTCGAAAACAATGCGGCAGTTTGACTTGATAAATGAAGGCAAACCCTTTCCTGCAAGGCAAGACCGCAGGCACGATTTATCAATTGTTGCACAATATAATCTTAGTAAAAAGCTAATTTTATCGGCGATATGGGTTTACAATACCGGGAATGCAGTAACTTTCCCTTATGGGAAATATGTAGTTGGTAGCCGTACAGTAGGGTATTACACACAAAGAAACGGATATAGAATGCCAGATTATCACCGGCTCGATCTTGGAGTAACGTGGATTAAAAGACAAACCTCGAAATATGAATCGAGTTGGAATTTTTCAATATATAATGCTTATGCCAGAGAAAATGCGTATTACATTTCTTTCAGGCAAAAAAAAGATAATCCAGACCAAACAGAAGCCGTACAAGTTTCATTGTTTAAGTTCATTCCATCAATAAGTTACAAGTTTAAATTTTGAAGATTGCGAAATATTTTTGTCATAGTGCTTTTAACTACTCTCTTTTGCTCGTGCGAAAAAGTGATTGATTACGATCTGGAAAATTCTGAATCGGTTATTGTTATTGAAGCAACATTGACAGATTCTAAAGACCCGTTTACAGTAACGATCACTAAGACAACACCTTATTTCGAATCTTCAGGATCGGCTCAGATTACCGGAGCCAAAGTGAGTGTTAAAGCCGATAACGGGAAACAAAGGTATTTTACCGAAGTCACTCCAGGTGTTTACCAACTAAATAAAGTTTTTGCTTCCCCCCGAACGTGGTATACAATTTTTGTTGAATACAATGGAATTACCTATTCAGCCCGTTCGTACTTAAACGAATTTGTTCCAATCGTTGACTGCTCCCTTACTTATTTTGATGGTTTGGGTTTTTTAGATAGTGGATATAAAATCAATTGTTTTATAAAAGATCCTCCCAATGTTGCAAACTATTATCAAATCAAATTGTATGTCAATGGGAAAGTAGTGAATAATGAAGGAGAAATAGATGTATATTCCGACAAACTTTTTGATGGTAAAGTAATTGGACTTGTACAAAACTCATCAGTTGTTTTCGATAAAGATGATACTGTTGTAGTTGAAATTCAATCAATTGACAAAGCTGCATACGATTATTTTTCAACTCTCGAGAGTATTTCAGGTCTTGAAATTGTTCAATCGGCTTCACCATCGAACCCAATTAGTAATTTTAACAATGGAGCATTGGGCTATTTCTCGGCCTATTCATACGACCGGCGAACTATCATTATTTCCGATTTTATCAACAAGTAAAATCAAGCTCGTTGAATTTATTGCAGAGCTTGTAAAAATCTAACTTTTAATATTCTTTTGTAGAAATTTTAAACCTAATAAGCATTGAAAATAGTAGTATTGGATGGGTATGCCCTCAATCCGGGCGACCTTTCATGGGGAAGATTAAAGGAAATTGGCAATTGTGTAATTTACGACAGGACCAGCCAGGAAGAGGTTCTTTTGCGGTCGGTTGATGCTGATGTATTGATAACCAACAAGGTGATTATTAATAGGACTTTGATAGAGCAACTGCCTAAACTAAAGTATATTGGAGTTACAGCAACCGGTTATAATGTAGTTGATGTTAAGGCTGCAAATAATAGAGGAATTGTTGTTACAAATATACCCGCTTACAGTACCAACTCTGTTGCTCAGCTGGTTTTTGCACACATACTTACGGTAGCTAATCGTGTTGAATTACATTCCAATTCAGTTGAAAATGGCGATTGGACAAACTGTCCGGATTTTTCATATTGCAAAAGTCCACAAACAGAACTTACCGGCAAAACACTCGGGATAGTTGGTTTTGGACGCATCGGACAAAGAGTGGCGGAAATAGGATTAGCTTTTGGAATGAAAGTAATTTTTCAAAACAGATCAGTTCGTAATGATTTGCCCCAAGGGATTATTCAAAAAAGTCTTGGAGAAGTATTTTCTGAAAGTGATTTTTTAAGCCTGAATTGCCCATTAACAACAGACAATATGGAATTTGTCAACCAGGAATTACTGAAAACAATGAAACAAACTGCAGTTATAATTAACACTGGGAGAGGGGGTTTAATCAACGAGAATGATTTAGCAACCGCATTAAATATGGGAATTATAAAAGCTGCCTGCCTCGATGTGCTTTCGACAGAACCACCCAAAGCCGAAAACCCATTAATTAGAGCTAAAAATTGCTATATCACTCCTCATCTTGCCTGGGCAACTTATGAAGCTCGCGAGCGTCTACTCGAAGTGACAATAGACAACTTAAATTGCTTTATTTCTGGAAGTTATCAAAACGTTGTAAAATAATAACAAGAGATATGGCATCAAAATTGTGGGTTTTCGTATAACAACTAGTGAGAACTTAAAATTTGATGTTATGAAGACAATAAGCTTATTTTTAATCATTTTCTTTCTGATTAATGATTCAGTATTTAGTCAGGCAGACAAAAAAGATGTGAAGGCTAAGAAACAACTGGAAATGGCCCAACTTATAGAAAAAGGTCGTTTTAGGTTTGTTGCTCAATCGGCTCAATCAAACCTTGGAGTATTTAATAATTTGTCGACAAATTACGATATGGTATTTGATAGCCTGCATATTAAAGCTTACTTACCATATTACGGAAGGGCTTATCAAGCGAAATATGGAAATACGGAGGGTGGTGTAAAATTTGATCTTGAAGCATCGAAAATTGAAAAGAAATACAATGAACGTAAAAAGATGTACACCATTTCCACTGAATTGAAAGACACTGATGAGAAATACTCGATAAATTTAACAGCCGGATTGAATGGCTTTGCCGATTTGAAAATTATCTTTTTGAACAGGCAATGGATAAGTTATTACGGAACAATTGAGAAAATTGAAACACAAAAGGAATAAATGGAAAAGGACCAGAAATTCTGGTCCTTTAATATTTTTGATATAAATGTTAGCCCCTGGGGCGGCCATTTATGATTATTAACACTTTTTATTCTTCATCAAAATTTTCATCATCATATTTAAAATCTAGGTCATCAAGATTTTCATCTGAAAAATCGTCGTAAATAGATAATCTTCGTTTAGCACTCTTGTCTTTGTGAACTTTAACGTTTTTTGCAGAATCACCATCTGGGCTTAATAATACATTAGCCTTCTTAGTAATTTTCAGATTCTTGTTTGTTTTCATTTCTAAAAATCTAAAAGTTTGATAATTAAGGTTTTAAATGTTAATAAATATTGTTTTTATATGTTTGTTAAGCTAGGAAAAAAAATAATACCTCCAAATATTTTCATTTAAATATTACCAAAATTCAGGAATTTACAGCCTGATAATCTGTTTATTATACAAATAAATGCAAATATGTTATTAAATACGAAAAAATGATTTTAAAAGTTATTTACCAATTTGAAAAAAATACCTTAGCTTTAACTTATTTAAGGCATAATGAGTCATGAAAAAAATATTCATATTTTTCATTGTTCTATCTCATTTTTCCGCTCAAGGGCAAAACAAAATATCATCAAACGAAAAGAAGACTTCTAAATTATTTGATCAGGCCGTAAGTGCCTACGAAAGCAAGCTTTTCAATAAATCTCTTGATATTTTAAACGAAGTGATTGCTATTGACTCGCTATTTTTAAATGCATATCTTTTACAATCAGACATATACCAAGATTTAGACTCTGTAAATCTTCAAATCAAGTCGTTTAATGCTGCACTAAAAATAGCGCCTGAAAGTAATCCTCAGTTGTATTACTTATTAGGAAGAGCCTATTATCGTAAAGGGCTATATTTAAAAGCCTGTGAAACTTATAATAACTACTTGTCCCGAAGTGATCCGAAATCACCAATGCTTAATAAAGCTGAGCAAGGTTTAAAAAGGTGCCGTGCAGCACTAAAACTAGTCAAATATCCAATTCCATTTCAGGCAGTAAATCTAGGACCCAACATTAATTCGGATAATGATGAATATTGGCCAACGCTTACCGTTGATGGAAAAACATTGATATTCACCAGATTAGTTGGATCAAAATCAAATATAGGAAACAGTTCTTCCATGCCTCAGGAAGATTTTTATACTTCAACCTTAATCGATGGAATATGGCAACCTTCTGTCCCGATGATGAGCATAAATACTGAATATAATGAAGGAGCTCAATCTATCTCTGCTGATGGGAAACTGTTGTTCTTCACTGCATGTACCCGTAATGATGGGAAAGGGAGTTGTGATATATACTTCTCACGAAATAAGTCGGGAGAATGGTCATTACCTCAAAATGCCGGTGAACCTGTTAACTCGGCATCGTGGGAATCGCAACCGTCAATTTCGGCAAATGGTGAATATCTGTACTTTGTAAGTAACCGAAAAGGCGGGAAAGGTGGAATGGATATATGGAAATGCAAACTCAATGGTTTTTCGGAGTGGGGCGCTCCAATATGGGGCAAGGCAATCAATTTAGGCGATTCGATAAACACTCCGGGGAACGAAATGTCGCCCTTTATACATTCAGACGGAAAAACACTCTATTTTGCGTCCGACTATTGGCCCGGCCTAGGAGGCAACGACATTTTTTATTCACGACAACTAAATGATTCTGTTTGGTCGGCACCAATGAACATTGGTTATCCAATTAATTCATATAAAGATGAACAAGGATTAATGGTAGACGCCTCAGGTAAAAATGCTTATTATTCTTCCGACAGGCCCGGATCAAAAGGAATGGACATTTATTCATTTGAACTATACCCCGAAGCACGACCAACTCCAGTGTCGTACATAAAAGGGAAAATAGTTGACGATGAAACTGGTTCTCCAATTTGTGCCAAAGTTGAACTGACTGATTTGGAAAACTCAAAATCTGTAATAAAAGGTGAATCGTGTTGGGAAAAAGGAGAGTTTCTGATGTGCTTGCCGCTAGGCAAAGAATATGCCTTTAATATTACTAAAGAAGGGTATATTTTTTATTCCGAAAATTTTCAGTTAAAAGAGAAAAAAGAAATCATAAATCCCTATATACTGGAGATAAAAATGAAAAAAATAAAAGTTGGGGGCGGAGTAGTTCTCCGAAACGTATTTTTTAACACCGGATCGCACGAATTGCTCACTGAATCGATAATAGAGTTACAAAAAGTAGTTGACTTTCTGAAGCAAAACCCAACATTAGTTATTGAAATAAAAGGACATACGGATAATATTGGAAATTCAGAGATGAATCAAAAATTATCGGAGGCAAGGGCAGAGGAAGTTTACAATTACTTGATAAATCAAAAGATTGATAAATCAAGGATTAAATATAAAGGTTATGGATTAACAATGCCAGTTAGTACAAACGATACACCAGAAGGGAGATCATTAAACCGTCGAACCGAATTTATAATTATCAGAAAATAATTAATCAGCTTATTTCAATCCATTGCCAATAACATTCAGATAAACATACTCTTGTACCAACAAAATTCAAATATTCAAATTTCTATTCTCATTAAATAAACCTGTTATAATGGAATTTAGTTCACCAGAAGAAATGGCTTTTTATAATAATCAAATCTCAAAATAAAGGTTATCCAGATTATATGGAGTCAGCTGATATACATAGTAGTTTAACCAATTGGAAAATAACAGATTAGCATGTCCATGCCATAACATCATTGGCTCCTTATCCGGATCATCGTTGGGATAGTAATTCTTTGGAAGATCAATTGGAAGATTTTTACTTAAATCGCGTTTGTATTCACCATCAAGTGTATTACGCGAATATTCAGAGTGACCTGTAATAAAGAACTGTCGTCCATTATGAGTCATAACAATATTTACCCCGGAATCATCTGATTTTGAGAGAATACTTAATTCGTTAATTTTCACTATATCTTGCTCACGAATTTCGGTATGACGAGAATGAGGTACAAAATACTCATCATCGAAGCCCCTGAAAATAGGAATATTAACTAAATTATGGTGTTTAAAAATGCCAAACATCTTCTTATTGAGTAAGTATTTGGGAACTCCATAAAAGTGATATAAACCAGCCTGTGCAGCCCAGCATATAAATAGGGTAGAGGTTACGTGAACTTTTGACCAATCGAATATTTCAACCAATTCATCCCAATAGGTAACTTCACCAAACTCAAGCATTTCAACCGGAGCTCCCGTAATAATCATTCCATCATAATTCTTCAGCTTTATTTCATCAAAAGTTTTATAAAACGCTTTCATGTGTTCTTCCGGCGTATTCTTCGATTCGTGGCCTTGCATGCGCAAGAATTCAACTTCGATTTGCAAAGGAGTATTTGACAATAAACGAATTAAATCGGTTTCGGTCGTTATTTTTATAGGCATCAGGTTCAGAATAACAATTTTCAATGGACGAATATCCTGATGCATTGCGCGTGATTCGTCCATAATGAAAATATTTTCCTTCTGAAGTAACTCTACTGCTGGTAATTGGTCTGGTACATTAATTGGCATAATAAAAATGAATTAGTTGAAATTGGTTTCTGGATTTCAAACATATTAAAATCCAGAAACCAGGATTGTAAAATTATTTAAATTTGAGCCAAGGCTTGTTCAAAATCGTATATTATATCTTCAATATGCTCTAGTCCAACTGAAACGCGAAGAGCTCCTGGTTTTACCCCTGCAGCAAGCTGAGCTTCCTCAGACAACTGCTGGTGAGTAGTTGCCGATGGTTGTATAATCAAAGTTTTAGCATCACCAACATTTGCTAAATGACTTACAAGCTTCAGGTTTTCAACAAGCTTAACAGCAGCCTCTTTTCCTCCTTTGACTTCAAACGACAAGACACCTCCAGCTCCTTTAAAAAGATATTTTTTTGCTAATTCGAACGAAGGGCTACTTTCCAACCCAGGATAATTTACGCTATCAACTTTTGGATGTTTTTCGAGCCATTGCGCCAAGGCCAAGGTATTCTGAATATGACGTTCCATCCGAAGTGAAAGTGTTTCTAATCCTTGTACAAGTAAAAATGAATTGAATGGGCTTTGTGCCGGACCAATATCACGCAAGCCTTCAACACGGGCTTTAATAATAAACGCAATGTTACCAAAAGGACCGTCGAAATTAAAAATGTCCCAATATTTCAAACCGTGATAACCTTCAGACGGCTCAGTAAACATAGGGAATTTACCATTACCCCAATTAAAATTACCAGCATCAACAATAACTCCGCCAATACTGGTTCCATGTCCACCAATCCATTTGGTTGCCGATTCAACTACTATATTTGCTCCATGTTCAATTGGCCGAATCAAATATCCACCAGCGCCAAAAGTATTGTCAACAATAAACGGGATATCATATTTCCTTGCCAAAGCGCCAAAAGCATCAAAGTCTGGAACTACAAATCCAGGATTTCCAATGCTTTCCAAATAAATGGCTTTAGTTTTTTCATCGATAAGTTTTTCAAAAGACTCAACAGTCAAATCAGTTGCAAGCCGGGCTTCAATTCCAAGCTTTTTAAATGTAACAGTAAACTGATTATAAGAACCGCCATACAAGTAGGGCGAACTCACAAAATTATCGCCAAGACTCAGTATATTTGTAAACGTTAAAAATTGGGCCGAATGACCTGAAGCCACTCCCAGAGCTGCCACTCCACCTTCAAGCGCTGCCATTCGCTGCTCAAATACATCAGTTGTTGGATTCATTATACGTGTATAGATGTTACCAAATTCACTCAAAGCAAATAGATTTGCTGCATGTTCGGCACTATCAAAAACGTAGGATGAAGTTTGATAAATAGGTAGAGCCCTCGATTTTGTTGTTGGGTCAACCTGTTGTCCTGCATGTAATTGCAGAGTTTCAAAATGTAATTTTCTTTCAGTCATATCACTTTTTTTTATGAGTTATAATCTATTTGGTGAAAAAAATACGATGAATTTCAGTTATAGCTTTTACAGTATCTCTTTGATCAACAATCAGATAACTTACCAAATCGGATGCACCTGAACCACTTAATAATACATTAATTTTATTTTGAGCAACCGCTGTAAAGAGTTTTGCTGAAACACCATGATGTTGTTGCATTCCATGACCAATTACTGCAATGAGAGAAACATTGTCTTCAATAATAATTTCGTTGACAGAACTCAAAGGAAGTATATTGCAAATCAATCTTGCCTTCTCTATCTCATTGTTATTCAGAATGATGTTAATGCTTACCTGAGAAGTAATTACAGACCGAATATTAATGGAAGCCTCATGAAATGCAGTTGTTACTTTTGACAAAATACCTGGTTTAAAACCAACTCCAGGACCATTAAGTTTCAGAATTGCTATTTCATCGGTATGGACAACACTTTTTACAACATTAGGCGATATAACTGATTCTGAATTAATAATAGTAGTAAGTACTTTACTTTTATTCAAGAGCCTATAAACATGGATTGGAATATGTTTATTAATCAAAGGTTCAACAATTCGTGGATGAATAGATTGTTGACTGAAATAAGACAGTTCTGAAGCCTCGGCATAAGTTAGTCGCGAAATAAGTTGTGAGTCAGATACAAAAGATATATCAGCTGTACGAAATTCGCAATCAATTTCCCAAAGTTGCAACGCATTTGCACCAACAATGCTGGTTATTGCTGCTGCAGAATAATCAGCAGAATATTTACCCAACCGGGCAGTTTTTCCATTTTTTGTAATACCATAAGAACCTGGTATAAGAAACTTTCCATTTGTCAATGAGCTAGCTAAATTTGCAGATTCATCAAGCAAAACAGTAGCATTTCCAAACTCTTCAGTTACAACAAGGTTAATTATTTCTGGATAAATTAATTCTACTTCAACGCATTTTACATCTAAAAACAATTTCAAAATTCCTGCGGTAATACGTTCCGAATAACTAATTACCTGATCTCTAAGGGCCATGGAAAAGTCGCCCGTAAATTCAATTCCTTTTAAAAGATTTTGAAGGTTATTTATTTCAATGTATACATTTAGTTTTTTTTCGATAAGATTAAACGTTTTCAGTCGTTTTGCGACCAACTCATTTACCTGATTTATAATATCATCGGCGCTAATATTACCATTTTTAAGCAATTCAATTCCTTCTTCAAGGATTTTTACTAAATCGGGAATGGCGGAAACTACAACAATTGTGTCGTCGGTCGAATTAGCCAGAAGACTTGAAAAAGCCTCAATGACAGGCAGTTTTGACAAACTATTTCCGCCAAATCGTACAACACAATTTGACATAGAATGAAATTTAAGTAAGAAAAATTGGATTAATAACTGTAACCGGAGAAGCCTTTAAACAACATGAAAAATCACACCGCCTAAAGGCTAGCGCATTATCATAGACATAGACATCATAGAATCATTGCAACCCATGTTTCGGGAAGCTGCCAGCGCCATATTTATTGCACAATGATTCATTTTTGTCATTTTGTTGATGAATGCAAACATAAACAGTTTGTGAATAAATACAAACAAATTGAATAAAAGTTTATTGAAAATTGATATTAAAAAATAGTTAACTGCAATAAACCATTAATTATCTGTAATTTATAGAATTTTTCACCCAAGAATATTTTTAAAATTTTCCATAACCCTTAAAACTAGTTCCGGTTCATTCAAATCAAGAATCCCAGAAGCTTTTTGATACATTGTTTCAATTGAAAATGCACTCTCATCAGTTTCAAGAAATAGGTGGTTAATTGGTATCGACTTTAAGTTTATATTCTTTCGCTCATCAAATAATAAACGTTCACCCACCGAAAAATAGAATCCATAAGTTAATAAACTTAATATTGCTTCTCGATTGCCATTAAATCCATGAATGATCATGGGAATATTCAATTTAATCGATTTTCTAATCCGAATCAAATCGTTATAAGCACGTACACAATGAATAATCAATGGTTTATCTAATTGAGAAGCAATTTCAATCTGCTTTCTAAAGCACTCTTCCTGTTTGACGAAGGTTGTATCTATTGATCTATCTAAACCGCATTCGCCAACAAAAAGCATATTCTTATCGTTTGACGCTTCAAAAATGTTTTCGAAACAAGACATCCAATCAACCTTTTCGATATGCCAGGGATGTAACCCAACAGAAAAGAGTGAGTTTACGGAAACTTTAAAATACTCCTGAGCAAAAATATTTTTTATAGCAAAAACACTTTGTTTATTAAGTTGATGAGTATGTAAGTCTATATAAGTCATATCTAAAGGTCTGCCCAAATTCTGGCTAAAGAAAAACCAGGAGCTTTAATATTTAAATCCAGAAAATAACCAAAAGGAGTTTGTATAACCTGAAATTCAGCGTTTTTCAAACGCTTTTCAGCTTCATCCATTACTTCTTTAGAAAATTTGGGTGATGCTTTCGAATCGGATATTACTGATTTACAATCATTTTTTCTGGAAACCCATTTCAAATGGTTAACAAGCTTTTTTTCACGCGATTTAACATCACTCATTTCATCAGTTTGTTCAACCTGGATAAATGCCAGAATTGAATTAGTTAACAAGCCAGGTTCATATACTTCCTCGACTAAATCCAGGTTCTTCAGCGCCGGCTTATACGAAAATTCTTCGACAAACATGGTTAGAACTTTCATTTCTTCCTACAGTTTTTAATTTCAAATTTAAACGCTTTTGTCGATATATATATTCAATTAATTATTTCTCCTATATTTGAATTTAATTGAATTGAAAGAATGTATAAAAGTGTAGTTTTTTTTCTGATCTGTTTTTTTGTGATTATCACAAACTTACACGTTAGCGGACAACTCTCCAAAGGCGGATTGCCTATTCAAATTGAGAAACTAAAATCGGCATCGTACATTTCTGATCTTGTTATTATGCCGGTTATCGACGATAAAGCAATGAAAATCAAAAGTTTTCTAGTTGAAGGAAACAGATTAAAGCCTTTTACTTTTGCGCATTCATTTGATGTTTCGTTGAATCTTAATAATTCAGGAGTTTGGTACAATACGAGGAAAACGAATGTCTGGCAGTTAAGAATCCGGTCGGTTGGTGCTTATTCTCTTAACCTGATTTTTGATAGATTTCATTTGCCTGAAGATGCTAAATTATTCATAATCAACGATAAATCAGGAGAGATTAAAGGTGCTTATACATCTGATAATAATTCAGATAGCGGTATTTTTGCGGTTGAACCAATTGCTGGTGACGAATTGTTACTTCAATACGAAGAACCGGTTCAAGTGCCTTTCAGGGGCGAATTACAGGTTGCTAAGGTAGCTCACGACTTTGTAGGTATTGCAGCTAACGACCATCGTCCGTTAGGAATTTCAGGTAGTTGTAATTTCAACGTAAATTGCGACTTGGCAAATGGTTCTGAAAATGTTCGTGATGGTGTATGCCGCATTATTATAAAAGGAACCGAGCTATGCACAGGTACCTTGGTAAATAATACAGCTTTAGATGGAACTCCTTATATTCTAACTGCTTATCATTGTATTTCGACTGATGCACTGGCCCAGTCATCAGTATTTTTATTCAATTACGAATCACCTTATTGTGGATCAATTGATGGCGATGTAAGTCATTCCATGTCGGGTAGTACGCTAAAAGCTGCATTTGATAGTCTTGATTTTTCGCTTGTAAGGCTCAACAATACCATTCCTGATAAATACAGACCATACCTTTCTGGCTGGAACAGGAAAAATACAGCACCAGGTTCGTCATATTGTATACATCATCCGCTTGGAGATATAAAAAAAATAGCTATTGACAATAATGCAGCAGTTACAGCAAAATTCAGCAATAACTATGTAAATAACGGCTTCTGGAATATCTTAACCTGGGAACATGGTGTAACCGAAGAAGGTTCTTCTGGCGGGCCGCTTTTCGACCAGAATAATTTATTAGTTGGTTCTTTAACAGGTGGTTCAGCTAGTTGTCCGCCTGGGTTACCTAATAATGATTTTTTTGAGAAATTTGCCTTATCCTGGGATCACCGGAAAGAAACTGCCAAACAATTAAAAATCTGGCTTGATCCATTAAACTCAGGGGTTGAAAAACTTGATGGAATGGTAGTTAATTCAGATAAAACAAGCTGTGAACCTAAAACTAATTTTAAAGATACCGACACTCATTCGCTTATAAAAATATCCAGTGGATCAAATTTCAAAGGCTATTGGTCGGGCTCTAACTCTTCAGGTTATACCGAGTTTGCCGAACTGTTTAAATTTTCTAAAAGCTGTCAGGTTTCAGGCGTTTCTTTAGCAATTGCAAAAATAACAACCACTAGTAATGCACCTTACATTAACCTCAAAGTTTACAGTGGTTCTGATAAACCCGAAGGCGATCCAATTTACTCAGAAAAATTCTACCTGAAAAGTTTCTATGCTGATGCAATGAACTACCTTTCATTTACTACTCCAGTCAGGACTTCAGGAAACTTTTTTATTTCTTATGACCTGTCAAATTTGAGTTCGACTGACTCATTAGTCGTATATATGGCCAATAGGACTAATGATGTAACGAATAGTTTTCTGTTAAAAAAACAGCAAGAATGGTTAACCTATGCCTCGCAAAACATTGCAGGAAACGGTTCTGCCATTTTGATGGAAGTAAATGCATGTAACATTGTTGATGTTACGACTATAAACGACACAATAAAAGGTGTTACCAAAGCAAGGTTTTATCCCAACCCTGTTTCCGGAAGTAATTTACTAACCATTGAAACTGAAGATAAAATTGATTCGATTGATGATATTGAAGTCTTTGATTTATTAGGAAAAGTTCAGGATGTTTCTGTTACACGAACAGCAATAAACCAGGTTAAACTTAGTCTCTATGGAAAAAGAACAGGCATTTATTTTGTCAGATTAAAATCCGGAGGAAAAAATATTAAAGGTAAAATCGCTTATATCCAGTAAATTACATCATACAATTTCTTACAATTGATGTATTATTTTTTACTATAATTCTTCAATTAAAAATTCTTGAGTACCTTCGGTCATCCCAAATAAAAACCAAAATGATCTCTGATAAAGCGCAAAATATCAGCCCTTTCATTGTTATGGAAGTTCTTGAAAAAGCTTCAATACTAGAAAAAGAAGGGAAAAATATCATCCATCTTGAAGTTGGGGAACCCGATTTTGATGTTCCGTCATGTGTGCTTAAAGCAAGCGAAATTGCTATGAATCAAGGCAGAACCCACTATACCCACAGCCTTGGAGACCCAGAGCTACGCCAGGAAATATGCAACAATTACCTCAGAAATTATGGAGTCGTAATTTTTCCCGATCAGGTTATTGTAACTTCGGGAACTTCGCCAGCTATATTGATGGTTCTGTTAGCTTTATGTAACCCGGGTGACGAAATTATTTTATCGGACCCAGGTTATGCCTGCTATCCAAATTTCATAAGCCTTGCTGGGGCTAAAATGGTTAAAGTACCTGTTTTTGAAGAAGATGGCTTTCAGTACCGCCCCGAAAATATTTGCAGTGCAATTACAGAAAAAACCAAAGCTATACTGATAAATAGTCCAATGAATCCAACAGGCAACTTGCTTTCGCCTGAAACATTACTGGAAATTGCTAAATTTTCTCCCAATATAATTTCAGACGAAATATACCACGGACTGGTTTATGAAGACAAAGCTCATTCGATACTGGAATACACCCAAAATGCTTTTGTTTTAAATGGATTTTCAAAACTTTATGCCATGACTGGCCTGCGTTTGGGATATGTTATTGTTCCTGAGGAGTTTGTACGCCCCATTCAAAAACTTCAGCAAAACTTATTTATCTGTGCCAGTTCGGTCGCCCAAAGGGCAGGAATTATCGCCCTTAAAGAAGCGCATACCGATGTTGAACACATGAAAAATGTATACAATGAACGTAGAAAATTCATGATCAGGAGATTGCAGGAGCTTGGCTTTAAAATTACAGTTGAACCAACCGGAGCATTTTACGTTTTTGTAAATGCCCGACATTTATCAAACGATTCGTACAAACTGGCATTCGACATTCTTGAAAACGCTCACGTAGGTGTAACCCCGGGAATCGATTTCGGTGAAAATGGTGAAGGTTATTTACGCTTTTCTTATGCCAACTCTCTCGAAAACATAACTGAAGGATTGAACCGTTTGGAAAAATATCTTCTTGAATTTAAAGGTCTGTAAATTTTTCCCAATGTACCATTTCTGAAAGAGGCTTACGTTTTTTTTCAGGAACTTCGGCTTTTGTGTATCCTAAAGGCACAAGCACCAAAGGTTCAATATACTCTGGTAAATATAATTTCTTACTAGCTAATGGAGCGTCAAAATTACAAACCCAGCAAGTACCTAAGCCCATTTCAGTCGCTTTCAAAATAAGATGATCAGTGACAATAGCAACGTCAATATCTGCAAAATCTTTCCCATCCGATTTCCGCTTCCAGGAAACACTGTGATCGGCGCAAATAACTATACAAACCGGCGCCTCCTTAAACCAGGCCCGGGGATAAACTTCATGAAAATCATTCAGATTATCGGCATCTGATATGATAATAAAGTACCAGGGCTGAAAATTAACCGCAGAAGGAGCCATGCGGGCTACTTCCAAAATTTCAAGGATTGCTTCCTTTTCAACTTTCTGATTGGTATATGAGCGAACCGAAAAACGATTGTTAATCAATAAATTAAAATTTCTCATGAATTAAAAAAGTTAAATTTACAAATGTTGATGTAACATGTCGGATTCTGAAACGTCATTTATCGTAGAAAACAGAAAACAACAGTTAACATTTAATCTCAAAATTATGAAAACAATGACATTTTGTTCAGCAATTCTTGGAGCTTTATTATTGACTAGTTCGGTATCTTTTGCAAGTGCCATAAAGTCAGAATCACAGGTCATTAAAATTACTCAGGTTGAAAACCTTTACCTAGGCAAAACTGCTGAAAAAGTCTGGAATGTAACTTATTCTAATCAGGAAAAACCTGTAACAATTACCTTGCACCAGACAGGACACTCAAAGGAATATATTGTACGATCAGAATTTTTTGAAGTAACTTACGTTTTAAATAAACATGGTTTTGGGGCAACGCGAGTATCTCGTTCTTTACAACTGGTCCCTGAAAAAATAAATTCATCAGTTATAAATAAACAGCAACTTGAAAGTCAAAAAATCTTGACAACGAACCAAATTTCAGAAGAATATGCACTGCAATTAATAGCTGCCTATTTACCAGATTTGTTAAACGAAGGTTATAAACATTTACTTTTTTAGACCAAGTTTTTATTAATCCAAAAGCCATCGATATATTTCGGTGGCTTTTTTATATACAGCCACAAACAAACCCCTCAGCCATCCCTTCAAGCAAATCCTCAACAGCCTTTTTTTCTTTATCTGTACCTTTACAATAAGTACAAACCGGAAGATTAAACTGAGTATTCTTTTCACTAGTCTTGGCGTCAACCTCTTTTCCACACACAAAACAATGATTAGCAAAATCGGCCATTATACTTTTCAAAAAATATACTCACAAAATAAGTGAATAATCAATAACAAAAATTCCTATTCAGAAAAGTTTGACAATAAACAACCCCCATAATTACCTAATATTCGGATATTGTGTCAGTTATTTTGAAAATTCTGGTAATTCTGTCCGAACATTTCTTACTCACCAGATTGGCATGATAATCGTTAAAACCAAACAAACTTTTAAACATTATAACTACATTTGTGACTTCCAATTTTTGAACATTTAAACCCAATCATAATGGCATTTATAAACAAAATTCTGGGCGTTTTCCTTGGTAACAAAGCAGATAAGGACATGGCTGAAATCGCCCCATTGGTCGAATTAATTAAAAAAGAATACGAGCGGATTAAATTGCTTTCAACCGACGAACTAAGAGACGAATCGGCCAAATTAAAAGCAATAGTAAGAGAGCGAATTAAAGCCGAAGAAGACCGCATTGCCGAGTTAAAAGAACTTGCAGAAACTGTTGATATCCAAGAAAGTGAAAATATTTACCAGGAAATTGATAAACTAGAAGAGAAGATCGACGATAAACTGGAAGAAGTTTTGAATGAAATTCTCCCAATTGCGTTCTCAATCGTAAAAGCAACCGCAAAATTATTCACTGAAAATGAGAAGGTTGTTGTTACTGCTACCGATTTCGACCGCGATTTAGCTACGACCCGTAACAGTGTTGTTATTGAAGGCGATAATGCCATCTGGATGAACAAGTGGATAGCAGGAGGCAATGAAATAACCTGGGATATGGTGCACTATGACGTTCAGTTGATTGGTGGTATTGTTTTGCACCAGGGTAAAGTTGCTGAAATGGGTACCGGTGAAGGTAAAACCCTTGTTGCTACTTTAGCCGTATTTCTGAATGCCTTGACAGGTAAAGGAGTTCATGTAGTAACTGTAAACGATTATCTGTCGAAACGTGACTCGGAATGGATGGGCCCAATTTACGAATTCCACGGTTTGAGCGTTGACTGCATAGATAAATACCAGCCTAATTCCGATGGACGCCGCGATGCTTACAACGCCGATGTTACTTATGGAACCAATAATGAATTTGGGTTCGACTACCTTCGCGACAACATGGCTATAAGTCCACGCGATTTGGTTCAGCGGAAACACCATTATTCAATTGTCGACGAGGTTGACTCTGTTTTAATAGACGATGCCCGAACCCCATTAATTATTTCAGGACCGGTTCCAAAAGGAGAAAACCAGAAGTTTGAAGAACTTCGTCCAAAAGTTGAAAAACTATATGCAGCACAGCGAAACTTTGTAAATCAATGTCTATCTGATGCCCGTCGACTCTTGACTAAACCTGATGCAACCAAAGAAGAAAAAGAAGAAGGTTCAATTCTGTTGCTTCGCGCACATAAAGGTTTACCCAAACACAAACCGGTTATTAAATTCCTGAGTGAAGAAGGCATTAAAGCCCTGATGACCAAAACAGAGAATTACCACATGCAGGACAACAACAGGCTCATGCATATTATTACAGATCCTCTGTACTTTGTTATCGACGAAAAACAAAACTCGGTTGAATTGACAGATAAAGGTATCGATTTGATTTCAAGCGACGTTGAAGACCATCATTTCTTTGTTTTACCCGATGTCGGTTCTGAAATTGCCGAAATTGAAAACGATAAAGCACTTACGAAAGAACAGGTTCTCGAAAAGAAAGAAGACCTGCTGACAAATTATGCAATTAAATCAGAACGTGTTCACACCATCAACCAGTTACTGAAAGCTTATGCCATGTTTGAGCGTGACGTGGAATATGTGGTAATTGAGAATAAAGTAAAAATTGTTGACGAACAAACTGGCCGTATAATGGAGGGCCGTCGGTATTCTGACGGGTTACACCAGGCTATTGAAGCCAAAGAAAATGTGAAGGTTGAAGCTGCTACACAAACATTTGCAACCATCACTCTCCAAAACTACTTCAGGATGTACCATAAACTGGCCGGTATGACCGGTACTGCTGAAACAGAAGCAGGCGAATTATGGGACATTTACAAACTGGATGTTGTTGTAATTCCAACGAACCGTAAAGTAATTCGTCAGGACCGTGAAGACATTGTTTATAAAACCAAACGCGAAAAATATAACGCTGTAATCGAAGAGATTGCCGAACTCAACCGTATTGGACGTCCGGTTCTGGTGGGAACCACATCTGTTGAAATTTCTGAATTGTTAAGCCGATTCCTTAAAATGCGAGGCATTAAACACAATGTTTTGAACGCCAAGTTGCATGCCCGTGAAGCTGAAATTGTTGCCGATGCCGGTAGAAAAGGAATGGTTACTATTGCCACCAATATGGCAGGTCGAGGTACCGACATCAAGTTAACTACTGAAGTAAAGGAACTTGGCGGTTTGGCAATTATTGGTACTGAACGTCACGAATCTCGCCGTGTAGACCGTCAGTTACGAGGACGTTCTGGACGACAGGGTGATCCGGGATCATCACAATTCTTCGTTTCGCTTGAAGACGATTTGATGCGCTTATTTGGCTCAGAACGTATTACCGGTATCATGGACAAAATCGGATTGAAAGAAGGAGAGATGATACAGCATTCGATGATTACCAAATCGATAGAACGCGCACAAAAGAAAGTTGAAGAAAATAACTTCGGTATCCGTAAACGTTTGCTCGAATACGACGATGTAATGAACTCTCAACGCGAAGTTGTTTATAAAAAACGCCGTCACGCTTTGTTTGGCGAACGTTTAGAAGTTGACATTCTGAATACCATGTATGATGTAACCGACAACCTGACAAATGATTATCAGGCAAACGGCGACTTCGAAAACTTTAACCTTGATTTAATCAGGATCATGTCGATGGAATCTCCTGTTTCAGATCAGGAATTTATGCGAATGAAAGTTGATGATATTGTTGAGAAAGCATATAACGAAATGGTTGGCGTTTATACACGCCGAATGGATGCCATTGCCAAACAGGCATATCCTGTTATTCGTGATGTTTTCGAAACCAAAGGAAATATGTACACAAATATTGTCGTGCCAATTTCTGATGGTATTCATATTTTCCAGATCATCACTAACCTTGAAAAAGCATATAAAAATCAAGGTAAAGAGCTTGTAAAATCGTACCAGAAACAAATTGTGCTCTCAACCATCGACGATGCGTGGAAAGAACAATTGCGTGAAATGGACGATTTGAAACAATCGGTTCAAAACGCCACTTACGAACAAAAAGACCCTCTGCTCATCTATAAATTTGAATCGTTCAACCTCTTTAAAGTAATGATTACCAAGGTAAATAAGCAAATAGTTTCAACATTGGTAAAAGGCCATATACCCTCGGTTGAACCACAACAAGTGCACGAAGGACACGAACGTCGTGGATTAGATATGAGCCGGATGTCGACTTCAAAATCTGAAACACCAAGTACTTCCGGGCAGCCGCAAGCACCTCGCGAACAGCAGATCACCCAGCCAATTAGAGTCGAAAAGCGTGTGGGCCGAAACGATCCATGTCCTTGTGGCAGCGGAAAGAAATTTAAGTCATGTCACGGTAAAGATCTCATTGACTAAATAAATCTCAATAAGGAATAAGAAACAATAAAGTAACTGTTTCTTATTCCTTATTTTTTGTTTCATATTCGGTATTTTCAAAAAAAATCGCCTAATTCAGGTCAAAATTATTTATACATGGATATTCTAGCCTTTATTCACTGGAACGTCAGCCCTGAAATATTCTCAATCGGACCGCTTCATGTGCGCTGGTATGGACTCATGTTTGCCATTGGTTTTTTATTTGGTTACCAGCATGTTGAAAAAATGTTCAAGCATGAAAATCTTGAGTTGAAATGGCTCGAAAGTCTATTCATTTATATCGTTTTGGCAACTGTTATTGGAGCGCGGTTGGGGCATGTATTATTTTATGGCTGGGATTACTATTCTCAACATCCAATTGAAATTCTGTACGTTTGGCAGGGGGGACTTGCCAGTCACGGCGGAACTTTGGGTATTTTGATTGCACTGGCTCTTTGGAGCAAACGTATTTCGAAAAGAAACATTCTTTGGGTACTCGACAGGGTAGTGGTTCCAACGGCTCTGGTGGCAGCCCTGATCCGCTTTGGAAATCTGATGAATTCTGAAATCTATGGCCATCAAACCGATTTGCCCTGGGGGTTCATCTTTGAGCGTAATCATGAAAAGGTTGCAAAACATCCTACGCAAATTTACGAATCGCTGAGCTACCTGGTAACTTTTGGTGTAATGCTTTACATGTACTGGAAAACAAAAGCAAAAGATTACCAGGGCTTAATATTCGGTGTGTTTATTACAATGATTTTTGGAGCCCGGTTCTTTATCGAATTCATTAAAGAAGAACAAGAAGCCTTTGAAAAAGGTATGGCATTGAATATGGGGCAATTGCTTAGCATCCCGTTTGTAGTAGCCGGAATCATCCTGATTATTCTGGCGGTAAAAAAAGGGCCGGTTTATTACCAAAATCAAGTGTCTGGTACAAAGAAATAATAGTTTCTGGAACTACAAAAAATCCCTGAAGTCTTTTGATTTCAGGGATTTTTTGCTTTATCTACTGGCTATTTATCTCTACAATTCATTTCTAATTCAATCTTGTTGTCTCGAACATTTATAAGGTTAAGCAACAATTTAATAGATGATTTTAATGTGCCAGGGTTATTCTTACCGCATTCATTCCTTTTTGTCCTTTCTCCAGATCGAAGAATACGATTTGACCTTCGCGAATGTCTCCAGGAGCGCTGCTTATATGAAAGAAATATTTCTCAATACTACCAATATCTTTAATAAAACCATAACCCTTGGCTTGGTTGAAATGCTCAACACGACCTTTCAATGGTACTTTTTCTTCTTCTTCGCGTTGTGGAGTAGAAACTAAAATATTGCTGGCATCGACCACCTGTTTGCTATTTGGATCGGGTGGAGTGCTGCTAATCATACCATATTCATCCACATAAGCAATCATATTATCCAACGAACCATCACCACCACTTGCTTTGCGGTCCTCTTTACGCTTTTGTTTATCCTGTCGCTTTTTCTCACGCTTTTTCTCCAGTTCCCGTTTATTGAAAGTCATTGATTTTGCCATTCCTATTTATTTACAGTTTATATTCTTATCCCTGAATCTGTGTAGAGCTTAGCTTTTGCCCAGTCAATTTCTGAATATCCCGAACCATGATGTGTTCGTCCTGCGAACAAAACGACAGGGCTGTTCCATGATTTCCCGCACGACCGGTACGACCAATCCGGTGTACGTATGTTTCTGCAACATCAGGAAGGTCGTAATTAATCACCAGTTCCAGGTTTACAATATCAATACCACGCGCTGCAATGTCGGTTGCTACAATTACCCGGGTTGCCCCCGATTTAAAATTGGTCAGCGCCCGCTGACGTGCACCCTGACTTTTATTTCCATGTATAGCCTCGCAGTCAATTCCTTTGCGGTTAAGTATCCGTGCAATCTTGTCGGCGCCATGCTTGGTTCGCGAGAATACCAGTACCGATTTGTCGCTTTCCTGTTTTAATAACGAAACAAGCAACTCGCTTTTTTGTTGTTTATCAACAAAATACAAATGCTGCTCAATGGTATCTACAACCGACGAAACCGGAGCTACTTCAATTTTTACAGGCTTATACAGTATCGATTTCGATAAATTGTTGATAGCATCGGGCATGGTGGCCGAGAAAAAAAGGGTTTGCTTACGGGTTGGCAAAAGAGGCAACAATCGTTTTATATCGTGAATAAAACCCATATCCAACATGCGGTCAGCTTCGTCTAATACAAAATGGGAGATATTGCTTAATGAAACAATCTTTTGATTGATCAGGTCGAGCAGCCGACCGGGAGTGGCAATTAAAATATCAATACCTTTTCGTAGCAGCTCCACCTGTGGATTTTGGTTCACCCCGCCAAAAATAACAGTGTGGCGCAGGTTCGTATAATGAGCATACTCCGAGAAACACTCTCCAACTTGAATGGCAAGTTCGCGGGTGGGGGTTAATACCAGCGCTTTTATTTCACGCTTCCTGTTATGGGCCTGAACCTGGTTCAGGTGCTGAATAATTGGAATAGCAAAAGCGGCAGTTTTGCCGGTACCTGTTTGTGCTATTCCCAAAATATCACGTCCGGATAAGGCTAAAGGTATAGCTTGTTCCTGGATAGGAGTTGGGGTCGTGTAGTTTTTATTTACGAGAGCCTTCAGAATAGGCTCCGAAATATTTAATTCGTTAAATGTCATAAATTTTTACTGCAATACGAGGCAGTTCTCTTAATTGTGAAAAATACCGATGGTCAACCACCGAAATCATTCATGGTTTAGCCATCCAACAAGAAAGTTGATTTTGATGTCGATTTTGACGATGAAAAGACCTGCCTGGGACAGCAGAACGAAGCATTGCTAAGAAAGAATCAACAAAAACTTGATTGTTAACGGCACAAAGGTATCAAAATATTCGGATTATTTGCGCAGTGGTAAAAGGGTAGTGCCGTGCAATCTGAAAAGCAACCGTTCGTTTTAGTCAGGTCAGGGTGTGACTCCAAGTCACGCCCTGACTAGTTTTGGGTCTGCACGTTTGAAGATTTTCACAATCGCAACGCGATTAAATGTGATTAGCCACGTAAAAATATCGATCTTCGTTTTATGCCTAGGTTTCATCCGTTCGCTAGTAATATCTCTTTTTAAACCAGAAAGCAACATTTACCAGACCAATCATAACCGGAACTTCAACCAGCGGCCCTATTACTGCAGCAAAAGCCTCGCCCGAATTAACGCCAAAAATAGCAATAGCAACAGCAATAGCTAATTCAAAATTATTGCTGGCCGCTGTAAACGAAAGGGTAGTGGCCTGCTCGTAAGTTGCACCCACGCGCTTACTCATCAGGAACGATGCTACAAACATGATTACAAAATAGATGATCAGCGGAATTGCAATCCGAACAACATCCATCGGAATTTTCACAATATATTCGCCCTTTAGCGAAAACATAACAACAATGGTAAACAACAAGGCAATCAATGTTAGCGGACTAATTTTCGGGACAAACCGGATTTGGTACCACTCTTTGCTCTTTGCCCTTACCAGAATAAAACGGGTAAGAAAGCCTGCAATAAACGGAATGCCCAGATAAATGAAAACACTTTCGGCAATTTGGCCAATTGTAATTTGTAGTACAGTATTGTTTACCGGTAACCCAAACCAACCTGGCAAAACAGCAATAAAAATATAGGCATACACCGGGAAAAACAGTACCTGAAATATGGAATTGAACGCTACCAATCCGGCCGCATACTGTGTATCGCCTTTTGCCAGATCGTTCCAAACAATAACCATTGCAATACAACGCGCCAGGCCAATCAGGATAAGCCCATACATGTAATCGATATTGAAACGCGCAAAAACGATGGCCAACGCAAACATCAGGATTGGCCCAATAACCCAGTTTTGCACCAGCGACAGGCTCAGCACTTTGGTATTGCGGAAAACATCGCCCAGCTCTTCATATTTCACTTTGGCCAAGGGAGGATACATCATTACAATTAAACCAATAGCTATCGGTATATTCGTCGTTCCCACCGAAAGGCCGTCCCAGAACCTTGCGAGATCCGGATTTGCCCACCCTGCAAAAACACCAGCAAACATGGCCAGGAATATCCAAAGAGTGAGATACCGATCGAGAAATTTTAATCTTTTTTGTGATGGCATTTTATTTTCGGTTGATGTTATCCTGATAAAATCTCCAGAATCCGGTTTTGATTTCATCTCGCACACGGCGAAATTCGCTCCAGATATGTTCGTCGGTTCCGGTTACATGCGATGGGTCGTCGAAACCGATATGAAGCCGATGCTTCACCTTCCCGATAAATGCCGGACAAGTTTCGTTAGCTCCACCGCAAACGGTTACTACATAGTCCCATTCCTGTAGCAAATACAAATCAACCAAATCTGAGGTATGGCGACTAATGTCTATCCCCACTTCTTTCATCACGGCAACGGCCTTTGGATTCAAATTCCCTGAGGCTTCAGTTCCGGCTGAACAGACTGTTATCGTCGGATCAAACGACTGCAAAAAACCATGCGCCATCTGGCTTCTACAGCTATTTCCGGTACAAAGAATTAAGATTTTCATATTCGAACTTTGATAATTAAATAATTTGAAAACTTAGGCATTAGCCAACAAAACTATCTACAGGTGAAGTCGTCGGTAAGTTTAATTTCTTCAAGAAACGAGGTTAAAAGATCTTTCATTTGTCTCACCTTTTCGCCGTCCAGGCAATATTTCATTTTTACACCCTCCATGTGTCCTTTTATCAAACCAGCCTCTTTTAGCTCATTCAAATGTTGATTTACAGTTGTGCGGCTAAGAGGTAATTCATCTGAAATATTGCCGGAAATGCATGTTTGCGTGGAAGCCAGAAATTGAAGGATTTGCAAGCGGGCTGGATGAGAAAGCGCCTTAAAAAGCTGCGCTTTTTCCTGAATCGATTCGTCGAAAAGTATCGTTTTGGCAGTAACCATATTATGCTAGTTAAAAATATGACGTAAATATACGTCATATTAAAATATAACGCATAAATACGTCATTAAGTTTTGATTAAAGCCGCAGTTTGCAAACAAAGCCTACGATTTAATTTTCTCAAATAAGCCCGTAAGTTTGGTTTGGTAAATTTCAGAAATCAGCGCTTCGCTTTCGCCAATCGGTTTAACCGGAATTAAATCGATTACCTTTTCGGGCGACAGGCCTGAATCGAACATTAAACGAATTGCTGCAATCAGTGTATTTTGCACCGAAGACTTCGATTCTTCGTTAGAAAGACCAATCTGCGCACCAATTTTAATGAGCTCATTCCACTGAAACCAGAAATAAGTGGGGAGCATAGCCGATAAAATAGCATAAGCCTCCAGTTTTTGCTCATCAACTTCAAAGGTATTACCGAGCAATTCCAACATAGATAATAAATCAGCTTTATCGTTCAGGTCAAAATCGTTACTAAACGAAATTGGGTTATAACCCTGGTTAATGTATGAAGTTGCATTGGGAATCATACGGGCAATATTTCCGGTCTTTAAAATTGAAGCAATTTTTGCGATTGTAATCTTGGGAGCCAGCGAAACAACAGTAGTATTTCTCTGAATTGCATTTTCAGTTTTCTGAAGTGTTTCCATTATAACAGGAGGATGTAATGCAATAAAAACAATAGACTGACTTGCAACGCAGATCAAATCTGTTGTTTCAATAAAAGGAAACTGTTTTTTCAACGATTCAGCAACTTCGTTGTTTGAATCAAAAACAAATACCTTTTCAAATTGAATTTCCTTGTTTGTGAAAGCCTGAAGAAAAATGCGGGTAATTCGGCCAGCCCCAATAAAGCCAATAGAAGTCGTTTTCATGATTTTTGATTAATTTGTTTCTAAAAAATATAATTAAAAAGATACCCTACAATCAGGATACCTATACCAACAATGCCAACGAAAGTCACGATTAAGGGTATCGTAAGTACCTTGCGAAGTATGATCATTTCGGGCAAAGAAAGTCCGATAACCGACATCATAAAAGCTAAAGCAGTTCCGAGCGAAGCTCCTTTCTCGATCAAAACCGAAACGATGGGAACTATTCCGGCTGCATTCGAATAAAGCGGAATGCCAATCAATACCGACAGTGGCACTGAGTACCATGCCGACTTACCCATTAGCGAAGCCATAAATTCCTGTGGAACATAGCCATGAACACCGGCTCCGACAAGTATTCCAAGAGCCACATATAACCATACCTTTCCTACGATCTCTTTCACAGCATCAAAACCCAAACGGATTCGCCTGGCAAAATCAAGCTTTTCTTCTGCAACCTTCTTGTTCCCAAAGTGCGCATTATACACCCAGGGCTCAACCCATTTTTCAAGCTTCAGTAAACCAATGGCCCATCCCGAAAAAATAGCAATAACAAGGCCGGTACTGATGTAAATTGCCGTTACTTTCCAGCCAAACAGTCCATAGAGGAGAATTATTGCAACTTCGTTTATCATAGGTGCTGAAACAAGAAATGAAAATGTTACTCCAAGCGGCACTCCTGATTCGATAAACCCCAGAAACAACGGGATTGCCGAGCAGGAGCAAAAAGGAGTTACAATACCCAATGTTGCTGCCATTACGTTGCCAGTAAAAGTTCTTCTGCCTTCCAGCATTTTTCGGGTTCGTTCAGGTGTAAAAAAAGTGCGGACAATACCAACCACAAATATGATTAAAGTAAGCAATAGCAATACTTTAGGAAACTCGAAAACAAAAAAGCGAAAAGCTTCGGTTATGTGTTTCCCTTTTTCAAGCTGCAAAATATGGTCGATAAACCAATCGGTAAGGTTTTGAAGGTTGTGATAAATAAATACCCAAACCGGGATTAACACAACTGGTACCCAAATCACTTTTTTATTCATCATGTCTATCAATAAGTTCGTAAAATACCGAACAATTCTGTTAAATTTTTTATGCAAAAAGTTTGATTATTGAATAAATACCAACAACAATAAAAAGAACGGCAATCACCCGTCGAAACCAGGTTTCGAACACTTTTACCTTGTTATAAAAAGTTCCTATGCCAGATATTGCGTAGGCAAGTATCCAGGCAACAATTATTACCGGAATACCCGTAGCTATGGCAAAAACAGCAGGCAAATACAATCCTGAGACACTTGATATTGTGAGTGGTACCAACATTCCGAAGAACAAAACACCACTGTACGGACAAAACGCCAAGGCGAAAACAGCTCCAAGCAATAAAACGTCAAAAGCCTTCCAACGGGTTTTATTTTGCATTTTTGAAGTCAAACTGCTCAATCCTGGAAATCCAATTTTTAAAACATCGAGCATAAACAAGCCAATCAGAATTAGTAAAGGTCCCAAAACCTTTTCGCCGTACATCTGGAAAAAACCTGAAAACTTAAGCTTATCGGCTCCCAGAAAAATGATTAATGGAATAACTGTATAACTAATTGCCCGCCCTAAAGTGTATAATAACCCGTTGACGAAAATCTGGTTTTGGTTTTCCAGTTTTCGACTAATAAACCCAATAGCTGTAATATTAGTAGCCAAAGGGCAGGGGCTTATGGCCGTCATTAATCCTAAAATTAATGCAGTCAACCAGGGAGTCGAGGTGTTATCCAAAAGATTTGTCAGGTATTCCATGATCTACAAATCCAAAAGTTGATCCATTTTTTCCTTGATAATCTTTTTGAACTTTACTGGATTTGTACGGGCATACAAAAAGCCTTCATTGGTAATATCAATCTTACTTTCGCCTTTAACCAGCAATAACGTTTGCCCTGAAACACCCAGCTTTCCAGCAATCAGTTTACCTTTTTCTTCCTCCAGATTTAACGAAGTAAAACTCAAATCGCCGGTTTTTACAAAATCAGGATATAGAGTTTCAACATCCAGCTTGGCCTCAGCTTCAACCGTTTTGCAAGTAATACACCTCGATGTATTGTGAAAATAATATACTTCCACTTTTTTACTTACATTTTGTGTGAACGCTACTAATGGCACAAACAAAACTAATACGAGAAAGAACCTAAGCTTTTTCATACCCATAATTTATTGATTTTTAGTTACTAAATCTTTTATCTCACTTACCGATGGAACTCTTCCACTTACAACAATCTTCTGGTTAATAACTAATGCCGGAGTACTCATTACCCCAAACGACATGATTTTATAAATGTCTTCAACTTTCTCAATTTCAGCCTGAATACCCAACTCTGCAACAGCTTCTCTGGTCAACTTTTCCAGTGCTTTACACTTTGAACAGCCTGTTCCCAATACTTTTATTTCCATGATATTAAAGATTTGTTCGTAGTTCGTAAAATAACGAACATAGAGATTAAATTTTTTTAGAATTTTAAGAATTTTTGAAACAATTGTTGTGCTTCAGCCCAATTCTCTTTATTGATACAGTATTTAACGCGGGGAGCTTCAATTTCGCCCTGAATTAATCCGGCATTTTTCAATTCTTTGAGGTGTTGCGAGAGCGTCGATTTTACAATGGGTAATTCTTCGCTCAAATCGCCACTGTAGCAACAAGACTGATTCGAAAGTAATTCGAGAACATACATTCGGATAGGGTGCCCCATAGCTTTGGCGTAGCGGGCAACTTTTTTCTGTTCTTCGGTGATTTGTTCTTTAGTCATATCGATTGTTCGTAAAAATACGAACAAAAGTAATAGCTTTCACTAAATATGCAAATAGAAGCGTTTTTTATAAGCTCAGTGAATGAATTAATCTTCCTAATGTTTGTTAATACTCCTCAATTTACATGACGAATCTATACGTCAATACATTTTTTGATGTATGTTTACGTCAAAAAAAATAAAAACACAATGGTAGCTCCAAAAACTGATTTATTTGAAAAAGAACTTCGGGATAGAGCAATTCTTTTTAAAACACTTGCTCATCCTGCCCGCTTGCAGATTATTAAATACCTGGCCGAAACCCGCATTTGTTTAACGGGCGATATTTCGGACACATTTCCGCTTACCCGTACTACATTGAATCAGCATATGCGCGAATTAAAAAATGCGGGATTGGTTATAGGACACGAAAAAGACGGAAAAACCTATTGCTGTCTGAACCTCGAAAAACTGGAAGAATTACGCTCTGTTCTTTCGATATTTCTTGATGAAATTAATCTGCCTGAAGATTTTTGTTGCGAATGTGGCGAGTTTAAGCACACCTATTAATTCGATAATATGTTGATTTCCAAAGAATTTAAAGGCGAATTGCTTGGTACTTTTTTATTGGTTCTATTCGGTTGCGGTTCAGTAGCCGTTTCGGTTCTTTTCAATGCCCACCAGGGTTTGATGCAAATTGCCCTGGCCTGGGGAATAGGGGTAACCCTTTCGATTTATCTTACCCGTCATTTATCGTGTGCTCACCTTAACCCTGCCGTTACACTGGCAATGGTTATCAGTAAACGAATGAAGCTGAAGAAATTACCAGTATATTTTACAGGCCAGTTTTTGGGTGCATTTCTGGCGGGACTGGCTATTTATCTGCTATTCAACCCGTCCATCGAAGCATTTGAAAGTAGCCACAGCATTGTTCGCGGATCAGCCGAATCGGTTCAAACAGCCAAAATGTTTGGCGAATATTACGTTGCACCCGGAAGTACTTCAGTTGTTTCGTTGCCCTTAGCCATTGCTACAGAAGCATTTGGAACCTTTTTGCTTGTACTTATGATCTTCGCTCTTACCGAAGGTTGTAATGTTGGTCGCCCAAGCGATGCACTGGCTCCACTGTTCGTTGGTCTGACGGTAAGTTCCATTATTTGCCTGGTTGCACCGTTAACACAAGCTGGATTAAATCCGGCGCGCGACTTTGGCCCGCGTATGGTTGCCTGGATTTTTGGCTGGGGCGATGCAGCATTTCCCGACAAAAGCGCTGGTTTCTTCCTGGTTTATATCCTCGGTCCGCTGGTTGGTGCAGGAGTTGCTACAGCTTTCTTCCTTTATGCTTTTGAACCAGCATCAAAGCAATTGTCGTCAAAATGCAACTGCGACGATGAATCTTGTGAAAAATATTAAATACCAATGCTAAAACAATTAAACGAATAACAAATGAAAACAACACGACTAATTTTAGTTGGAGGCTTCCTTGGATCAGGAAAGACTACTTTGCTTTGGGAAGCAGCCCAAAAAGTAATGCAATCGGGGAGAAGGGTAGGGCTCATCACCAACGACCAGGCACCCGAACTGGTTGATACTGTATTACTCTCGCGAAATAAAGTAAGTGTTGCCGAAGTAAATGGAAGCTGTTTTTGCTGCAATTTCCCAGGATTGATTGAGGCTACCCGAAAACTGAAAAAAGAAGCTGAGGCTGATGTAATTATTGCTGAACCAGTTGGTAGTTGCACCGACCTTTCGGCAACTATCGTCCAACCTCTGAAAGAGAATCTTCGCGGTGAATTAATAGTAAGTCCGCTAACGGTTTTGGCCGATCCTATTCGTCTTTCAGATATTCTGAACGGAGGATATGCCGGGCTGCATCCAAGCGCTGCATATATTTATAAAAAACAGTTGGAGGAAAGTGACATTATCCTGATAAGCAAAACCGATATCGTTCCGCCTCGGGAACTAAACCTGCTGATTGAAAAAACCAAGCTCCATTTTCCTGATTCGGATGCTTTGACCATTAGTTCTTTTTCGGGCGAAGGACTTGATGCTTGGCTCAAAAAAGTACAAAACAGCAACGAAGCAGGAAAACGCTTAGCTGAGGTTGATTACGATATTTATGCTGAAGGAGAAGCTGTTCTGGGTTGGCTAAACTCAACCATCGAACTTTCGGGCAATTCGATTGATTGGGATGCTTTTACCCAAGAGCTGGTGCAAAGCCTGAGCAAACAGTTTGATGCGATGCGTGCTTCTGTAGGCCATGTAAAAATTTTGGTCGAGTCGGGCAGTAAATACATTGTTTCGAACCTTACCGGATTGACCGATACACTCACTTTTCGCCAATCGGCAGGAACAAGTGACTGTGCACGCCTCACCATAAATGCTCGGGTTGAAATGAGCCCAGGCAAACTTGAAAATATTGTAAAAACTACACTTGCCGAAATTGCTGGCAATATTGTAACTCTGAAAATTGTAGCTCTACGTAGCTTGAGTCCCGGGCGTCCAAATCCGACCTACAGATTTACTTATTTGGCTTGATTAACTTTTTACTGAAAAACACAAGTTCTACAAGAAAATAAGAACATTGTGGAACTTGTGTTTTTTAGTTCTTGGCAGCTAATTATTTCTGACTTGTTTTGCCAGCTTTTCAATTTCCTTTTTCCTCATTGCCAACAAACTGATATATCTTTGGCAATTTTCCTTATGCTCTTCATTATTCACTTTCAGCATTGAATATGATTGAACCAGCCAGTCGATTGCTGCGTCTAAATGCCCCTCCATTTCGCAAACAAGGGCCATGTTATACGAAGCCTTTGCTGCAATCATGGTATTCTTGCTTTTTGTCATTATTCTCCATATTTCAGCAGCTTTCAACCATTCGTTTTTTTTAGCAAACTTCTCAGCTTTAATCATTTCCAGATTATTTGAAGCGTAGTACATCCTTTCAACCTGAATCCATGTTGGTACAACTTTAGCGCCAAAAGCCTTTCCTAAATATTCTCCTGAGTTTATTGCTATATTACCAATGCGAATCAACTTATTTCTTTGATAAAGTAAATCTGCTTTATCGTCGTCATACAACAAGGTATCATTCTGATTATAATAATATGACATAGAATCATTTTTGTATGCCATCGACCAAATTATCTGAGCATTATTTACAATTATCTCACTACCATTATCAAGCGCAATAATCTTAAAATCAATATCATCTAGAAATAAATAAGCATCAATATCAAATTTTTTAAACACATCATTAGCCGAGCTGTCTGTTTTCAAATAATTTATCGAATCACCAAAATTTCTAATTCTTTTAAAGTATGCTTCTTTCTCAAGAAACGATACCAAAGCATTTGTGCATTTATCTGAGATTTGCTTATAATTAACGATGCTATCTTTTCTTAGTTTATCGTTTTCCAGATATACTAACGACAAATCATTTCTTTTGAAAGCTGAAAGATTGAATACACCAATTGAATTGATACTATCAGGCATAGTAAAAACAGCAGGCTTCATCGTTTCAACCTGCAATGTTCTCATAGAATCAGTAATAAAACACGAGTACAAACTACACGTTAATCCAATTAATATCAGACTTTTAATTAGCCTCATAGTATTGGTTCAATTTGGTGATTTCGTTTTTTCGCTGGTAAAGTACAAGAGAATATTTACGAACCTGTTCGTTTACTGAGCCAAGAAATATCCCGGAACTTATTTTTGCAGCTTTATCCGTATACTCAATAGCCTTATCAATGTCACCATTCATTTCACAGGCTATAGCAAGATTAAAAAGAGCCGATGCCCTTTTTGATTTATTTTTACATTCAGAATAATTTTTCCAGATAGCTATAGCCTGTTCCCATTGATTGTTTTGGGCCATTTTCACTGCTTGTTGCAAGGTTGGATCATTACTTAACATATAAGTTCGTTCAACTTTTGCCCATGAAGGTAAAATGTGCTTCGAATAATTTTGGCCAATTACACCCGCAGCCATAGCAATTGCATTTTTTTTATCAGGAATAATTGTTTTCGTGGAATTAGCATGTTCATCTAACCCAGACCAGTAAAGTGTATCAATTTGTGAGAAACGGTCGATAACTTTTTGGCTCTTAGCACTATAGACCGACCAGATATTTGAAGTAACAATTTTCGCTTCCGGCGAATATTCGACTGAACTAATGCTGTAAAAACACGAAAACATGTCAAGTAAAACCAAATAATCTGCTCCATTTTTTTCAGCAAGTGCCTTATACCATTCAGTATTAGCTGGTCTGATTTCATTAACCCGAGATCGTGGAAACGTATTAAATGACAATATCTTGACATGATCAAAATGTCCTTGTGAATTCAATCGGCCAGATAAAGAATCCAGACAAATGGAAACGGCAAGACTATCAGTATTAATCTTCGATTTGTCTTTCATTAAGTTATTATTACTCACATAATAATTTTGGAGAGTATCATTTTTATATTTTAAATTTCTGGAAATTAATACTATTTTCTTTGCATCAGTCGTAAAACTAAATTCTGCCGGTTTAAAGACTTCAATAGTAAATTCTTTATACCCAACACACGAACACAATACTAGCAGATAAAACAATCCAACTATAAAAATTTTCCAGTTCATTTTAATGCGTTTTTTTTAATGTTTCCTTTCGGGATTGTAGTTTTTTCAAATATGTTTCGGTTTGAAACCGGTAAAAAGAATGGTACGACCTAAGACCATATTCAATAGCCTTGTCAACATTACCATTCAACTCATTTATCAATGCCAGGTTATATTCAGCTTTACTCCTATTTTTTTTATTTGACGAATTAGACATCTCACTCCAATATTGGCCCGCTTTTTCAAGGTTATTTTCCTTCATATACTTTTCGCCTAAATCGCCCTGCGATTTAAATAGGAAATAACCTCTTTTTTCCGGAACCCAAATAGGCGAAATTTTACTATCTAAGTCTAAGGCCGCTTTAATTCCACCATTTATTATTGCTTGCTTTACTGTAGGTAATTTGCTGAATAGCCGATCTAAACGATTATCAGTACTTTCCCAGTAAATTGTGTCTGAAATCGATATTTCCTTCAAAAATGACTTTTTCCCAGGTTTATAAAATCTAAAAAAGGCATCATACTTTAAATCAAGTGTTGCATTGTACGATTTCTGGTACCTCCCATAATTATCACGATATTTCTCTTCAGAGACATCAGCCATTGTTTTTGTCGAAAAACGTTCTAAAACCAGCAATGCGTCAGTATTGAAATTACTACAAATTTCCGAAACCTGATTATTGTTTAAAGTATCAGGAAGCAATTCATAGGAAATAGATCGCTTAAGATTTCGGTCTATTGGTATAACGACGTCATATCTGCCGGATTCGAACATCAAACCAGCTAAAGCTCTTAGCGTGGTATCACAGGCTGTACTATCAAGTATTATTTTAGACAATTGAAAACCATTGCGGTAAAAGTACATCTGAAGGGAATCCTCGTTAAATTTTTGAAACTGATCATTCATGCTTCTGTTCATCAAGGTAATACTTTGAATATCTTGAGAAAGTTCATCTGGAGCAGATCGCATATTCTCGATCGTAAATAGAGTATAGTTACTCTTACACGAAACAAAAGCTACTCCTAAAATAAAGGACAACACTATTCCAAAATGCTTTATTTTATTGAAAACCAACATTTTATTTTCTGATTTAGTTAATAAATCCCCCAAAACTTTCTCAAAAACCATTCTGACCCTAAAACAAAAATCAGAAGGAAAAACACCAATTTAATATTTATCAGTTCCGATTGTATATTTTGTTGATACCGCTGAACTTTAATCTGTTTATTTGCTTGTATGCTATCAAGTAATGTGCCATAATTTACATAAGTACTAAATTTTCCACCCGATTGGGATGAGATATTATATAGAACATTAAAATCAGCTTGACTGTTCTGAATTTCTATGTCATTTTTACTTACAGTAAAATTTCCTTTCTCAGTAAATACTTGGGTTCCAATTTTTGTTTCAGCTTCAAATGAATAATCACCAGATTCCAAAGTTCCTGCATTTAAGCTGTAAAAATCATCTTTACGGTCAAATAAATAATTGAACACTTTCTGATCACCATTCTTAATAACCATCGAAACGTCAGGAATATTAATTAGCTGATAACTATCATTATACAATTCAGCAGTAAACTCAACATTATCAGTTTCCTGAAAAACAGATGGATAATATATATTAAAATTATCCTCGTTTTGCTTTAAGGCAAGGTATTGAATAGTTTTCTGAATCAATTCGTTAAAGGCTTCATGGTTCCCATTGGCCTGGAAATTAAACAATCTCCAACGCCAAATACCCTCACCAACAATAAAACCTACTTTTCGTCCTTTAATATTTCCCAAAGCCATCAAAGTCTTGTTTATCTGAATATTCCTAATACTTTGTAAAGCAAGATTTTGAATTGCCGGTAACAATTCAGTATTACCAAAAGGCACAAGCAATGGGGGAGAATTTCTTAAAATTTCTCTCGTTTCGTCAGACAAAACAAACAAACCAAAATTATTATCAAATATAGGCTGAACCTCTTCTGTATTAGGACTATTGGTTATCTTAAGCCCAAAGTCAATCGAATTAAACTGGTCGAGCATCGAGTTTGGGCCAATTATAAACAAAACAGGAATTCGAGATTCTTTTATTCGACTCAATAACTGAATTGCAGAATTTCGGACTGACGGTAACTGATTTAGAATTATAAGACTATAAGATGAAAGGCTATCCGGAACAATATTACCAGTAACAATCTTAATATCATAGTTTTGAAATTCATTTAAGCTGGTACGAATAGCTCCTAAATCAGGATGAGGTCCATCACTAAGCATCAAAACCTTCTGTTTTTGATCCAGTATCTGAATAACAAATTCAAACTCGTTGTTTTTAAGGTTTGCTTCACCATCAAACTGACGAATCTTTACTTTGTAATGTTGCATACCAGGTTCTATAGCATCTAAATTTACAAGCTCAAGTTTAAAGTCATCGTCAGAACTAATGGCCACAGAACCCGAATAAATCGTTTTATCGAGATTTTCAATTTCAATATATGCAATTTTATTTTTTAGTTTCAAAAACTTTAATTCAAGTTCAACAGGAAATTTATTTCTCAAAAAAGCAACTTTATTTGACTTCACATTACGAATAATAGCATCTGTTTTACGTGTAGAATCTCCAATGCCTATTGTGTAAACCGGAAACTTCAAACCAGAAACTAAATTTTCAGGATCTTGACCATGATTATAAATACCATCACCAACTAAAATCAATGCTCCAATATTTTGATTGATATAGTTGTTTTTCATTGATTTTAATAACTGACCATAATCAGAACGACGATCAGATGCCGAAATTTCAGCAACATTCTCAACATTTTCGCCAAAACGCCAAAAATCTAGTTGATAATTGTCAGAAAACCTTTCCTGAATTGATTTAGATATTTGTTTATATACTTCAGAATTTGATCTTATCGACAGCGAGTTATCAAAGGCTACTGCCAAGATTGGAGCTTGTTTTACTGTTTTAGTTTGTTCAAACAATGGAGCCAACAAAAGGAGAAAAAATAATAATAACACGACAAATCTTAAGAACGAAAGGACGACCTTTTGAAAAAAGAGAAGATTAGAACTATTTGAATTCCGAAAATAAAGGAAATAACTAATAAAACTAGCTATTAGCAGGGACATCACAATATAAAGTCCGGCGTATGATGATTCAAAAATTATATTCAAGGCTTCTTAATTGAAAAATTCAAAATTAACAATCTTGATATAACAAGCGGTGATTAACTATCGTTTTTGTTCAAATAATCATTTTTTTGAAAGCATAAGAATAATTGAATATTGTTTTAAAGAAATTCATTAGCTTAGTTTTTCCGTAGTAAAAGAAATTTCAAAAAAGAAAATCAGAGATTCCTTCAATGAAGAAATTACTAAATATATTGATTTTCATCACAATAACGAATCTTGCTAATGGGCAATATTTCCTGACAGGACAAGATCCATCGTGCATTAAATGGAGACAAATCAATACAGATAATTTTCAAATAATATACCCACAAGTATCTGAAAAACAAGCACAAAGGCTATCTTATATACTTGAAAAAGTTTATGACTACGGAACATATACTCTAAATTTCCGACCAAAGAAAATTTCGGTTATACTTCATACCTACTCAGCAAACTCGAATGGACTATTAGCTTGGGCGCCCAAAAGAATTGAGCTTTTTACTACTCCCAATCAACAAATTTACGCTCAGGACTGGCACGAACAATTGGCCATTCATGAATTCAGGCATTTAGTACAAATGGACAAAATTCAGACCGCACTACCTAAATTGCTAAAAATATTGTTAGGAGAACAGGCCGCACCACTGGTTACCGGCCTTTACGTACCTAACTGGTTTCTTGAAGGCGATGCTGTTGTGACAGAAACAGCGCTATCCAACAGTGGACGAGGACGAACTGCAGATTTCAGTTTAGCTTACCGCGCCCAGCTCCTCGAAAAAGGAAAATATTCATTCGACAAAGCATACTTCGGATCATATAAAGATTTTGTAACTGATTATTACAAGTTAGGTTATTGGATGGTAGGAGAAACACGGGCAAATTTTGGAGAAAAAACATGGAAGAATGTGTTACAAAGAGTTGGAAAACAACCGTTTTCACTAACTCCATTGAATTCCTCGTTAAAAGAAACAACTAAAAACAATGCCAAACAATTGTATAATACCATCTTCAACAATCTGACAAACCAATGGAGGAATGAATTGTACACCAGATCAATAGATTCATTAACAGTTCTGTCGCCAAAAAGAAAGTCATATACAGAGTACTTATACCCATCAAGCTATCACGATTCATTGCTGTTCGCATATAGAAAATCGATAGATGATATTGGCAGGTTTGTCTTTATTTATCCTGATAAGACTGAAAAAATAATTTACACTCCCGGCCAAATCTATGAGGAATCGGTATCATTTAAAGATAACATGATTATATGGGCAGAAAGACGTGAAGATCTTCGCTGGGAGCACGCCGAACATTCTGTGATACAAATTCTCAATGTTGAAACCAAAAAGAAAATAGAAATTAAAACTGCCAATAATTTATTTTCGCCAGCTATATCACCTGACCTAAAAACATTTGCTGCGGTTGAAGTCGATAAAGAAAACAATTATGCAATTTCAATTTATAACCTGCAAACCGGAAAGCAACTTGGTAAAATACAAACTACAGATAATCAATATTTTTTTACACCTTCGTGGAACTCAAACGGAGATAAACTCATAGCCGTTTCATTATCAGAAAAAGGCAAATGTCTTATCGAAATCGACATTAAAAATCAAAAAATAAAAGAACTTACCGAAAGAACTTATGCAAATATAAAAAGCCCTTTTATAAAAGACAAAACCGTATTTTTCACATCAGATTTTTCAGGAACGAGCAATATTTATGCATTAAATATTGATTATAAGAATCTTATACGAGTTGCATCGGTGCCTTTTGGAGCCGACTATGCAAGTATTTCTTCAGGAAACCAAATGTTATTCAGTAACTATACATCAAAAGGTTACGAAATTGCTGAAATTAGGATAAAAAACAATCAACCCCAAAGATTAATTCCAGATCTGCAATTAGTTACAGATAAATTAGCGGATAGGCTTTCAAAACAGGAAGCCGGAACACCAGATTTTAAACCCAATCTATTACCTACGTATGCTTCGAAAAAATATTCCAAATTAGGTCATCTGTTTAATTTTCATAGCTGGGCACCCGCTTATATTGATTTAAATAGTTATGAAATACGACCTGGGGCATCAATCTTCTCACAAAATAAACTTGGAACAGCCGAAACAAGATTGGGTTACGATTATAATGTTTCAGACCGAACAGGAAGGTATAAATTGACATTCAATTATTTAGGATTATTTCCTGAAATTACAACCGAATTTTCATTGGGTAAAGAGGCTTCAACATACTACCTAATAAAAAATACACTGAACCAAAATCATCAACTAAAAAGCGATACAACGATACAACGCATTACATGGAATGAATTTGATGCCGATATCGATGTTCGCTTTCCTCTAAATATTTCGAGGGGTAAGTATACAAGAATCATTTTTCCTGAAATAAAATATTCGTATGTAAATATCAACCAAATAGATACTACATCATTAACAAATTTCTATCCACATGGATACAGCTCGTTTGCTTATCGCCTTTATTGTTATAATCTATTGCATCAGTCATACCAGAATTTAATGCCTAAATGGGGGCAACAATTCGATATTGTTTTCAGGCATACTCCATTTGAAGCATATAACCTAGGAACTTTATTCGGAATACAATCAGCATTATACTTTCCAGGTTTTTTAAAGAATGATGGAATTAAAATTTACCAGGGATTTCAGAATAAAACTTTTCCAAACAATGGTTACAGCTTTTCAAATGTAATTCGGTTTCCACGTGGATTTACAGGTTATCAGAATAATAAAATGTATTCAATATTAACTGAATACAGACTTCCGCTAATCTATCCAGATTTCAACATTGGAAAATTAGCATATATAAAGAGAATAAAAGCCACTGTATTTTACGATTATGCCTGGTTATCAATACCTATACGCGATAAAAACGGAAATTTACATCCAAACAGCATTACTGGTACCATGAAATCTTATGGTATTGAATTAAACTCCGATTTACATATTCTTCGTTTCTTTGCACCAGTTGAATTGGGAATCAGAACAGTTTATAGACCTGATTATAAGGATTTTCAGGCAAATTTATTACTATCAGTTAATTTTAATGGCTTTTAGTTCGGTTCAGTATTAAAAGTGTAATTTCCGGGCTCATCTCTACTCTTCCTGCAAAACCAATGTTACCTAAACCTCTATTTACATAAAGAAATTGATTATCACGTTTATATAAACCTGCCCAATATTTTTGAACAAAATAAATAGGACTAAGTTCAATTCCGGCGATTTTAAATGCAAATTGTCCACCATGAGTATGTCCCGAAAGAGTTAAGGGAATATTGGTTTGAGGAACAACAACCGCTTCCCAATGAGCCGGATCGTGAGTCATTAATATTTTAAACGAATTATCTGAAATATTCTTCATTGCTCCAATTAAATCAGCATATTGGGGAAATGGCTTATGGCCCCAATTTTCAACACCAATTAAAATAAGCGAAGTATCTTTAAGTTGAATTTTTTTCGATTGGTTCAAAAGCAACTGAAAACCACACTTTTCTATACTATTTTTTATTTGTGTTAAATTTGTTTTTTTTAAAATTGAATCGGACCATTGGTAATAATCGCCATAATCATGATTACCAAGAATAGCAAACTTTCCATATTGAGCCTGAAAATCGGATAAATAACTTTCATAACCGTTAAACTCATCGCTGAAATTATTGACAATATCGCCAGTAAAAAGTAATAAATCAGGAGATAATTCATTAATAATAGATACTGTTTTTTTTAAAACTAATTCGTCATGATCAAAAGTACCTAGATGAATATCAGATATTTGAACTATACGTAGGCCATCAAGCTGTTCTGGTAATTCATCGAAATAAATATTCTCGGTTCTCAAACAAACATTTTTATTAGTAAAAATAATACCAGATACTATGATCAGAAAAATAGAAGTAGCCAAGATTATTGAACCTGATAAAAATAACACCTGTAGCTGTTTACTGAATAATCTTAACAGAAATGATATAATAGTCATCAGCGCAAAAAATAACTTAGGAATCAGGTTCAAAATACTGATTGCAATTACAAAATAATACAAATTGTAGTTACGACTTTGTTTTATAGCATCCGGATCAGAAAATGAGTAGAAAAGCATTGACGCATTAAAAACGAAAACAAATAGATATATCAATTGCAATGTTAGCTTGATTTTATGCGAACTTGTAATCAGCAATTTAAACATTCCCAAATAGGAGATAAGTTCAACAATAAAAACAAGTATAAAAAAATAAAGCAAATAAGAATATGGAATTCCTCTCATCTTTTATCATTTTTTAAGAAGCAAAATACCACAATAAGTTGAAAACTAAAATCAAAATTAGTTAAGAAAAAAACAACATTAATTTTCTAAAACAATTCTATTTCATAAAGGAATAATTTAGACAGAAATAGGTTTCAAAGTTCTAATAATAAACAATTTAAAATCTAAAATACGACTATTTAAGTAATCGAGAGTTAAATATTTTTCTGGATTTAAAAATTGCTAAGAATTTATTCACAAGAAAATGGAGTAAAGCAAAAAAAGAACCGATCAACTTATAACTGCAAATTTTAAAAAACAAAAAAATCACTAAAGCATAAAATAGGAGAGGGTAGAGTGATTACAAAATCCTATAAACCAAAACAATTCACAAATGAAAACAAATTCACAAATTCACGAATAGATACATTTGTAAATAAACGAAATTCATATAGATTTAATTCATTTATTTTTTACAGAATTCAACTTTTATTGATTTGTAAAATTGACATTTATAACCACAATTATTAATTTTAAATCAACAAAAAATTTAAATTAAAGTATTGAATATTAGTTATTTATAGAATTTATATGAATATATTATTTAAGTATTTATTGATATTTGTTAATTATACCTAAATTTTGCTTATAATTTAAGTTTATACCACTTTATATCAATAATTTATAGTATTTAAATGAAATTATACTTAAATATAATATTTCGCATTTAAGTACTTAATGATAGTATTATTTCAATTTGTAAATATTTTAAATTAACTTATATAAATTAAATTTGTGATTTATTTTATTACATTTGTGTATCTCTATTTTTACATTTTTATGGAAGAGAGAATTAGAAAATTTATGGAATACAAAGGAATCTCACCTTCAGAGTTTGCAGATTCTATAGGAGTGCAACGTTCAAACGTTACACATGTTCTTAAAAACAGGAACAAGCCTAGTTTTCAGTTTATCGAAAAAATGCTACAAATTTATCCTGAACTGAACGCTAAGTGGCTTCTGCTAGGTATTGGCAATATGATTGAGAATTCAACTAAAAACAATACATTATTCGATCAACTAACCGAACATGTGTCTCCGACTCCTACTATTCCAATAGTTGAGAAAAGTTTAAACATTGAAACAAAAAAAGAAACAATCAGAAGCGAAGAACTTAAAGAAACCAAACAAAGTATTCCTGTTACCGAAAAAAAAGAAGCTGAAAATGTGGTTAAGGATCAATTCTTTAGTCAGGAAAAACCAATTGAAAGACTTATTGTTTTTTTCAAGGATCAAACATTTAAAGTTTATTATCCTTCCCTCTAAATATATTTAGACTATCTTTGCCGCCAAATTCATGCACATGAAAAAGACGGTAATTGATTTTTTATTGCTTGAAAATAAGCAACTTAACAAAGATAATTTCCGGCTGATACTTAAATCGCCGGTTTTTTTATCTGATATTTTTCCCGGTCAGTTTACAAATGTAGAAATAAGGCAGGCAAAGGAAATTTTTCTTCGTCGGCCCTTTTCTGTATTAGATGTAAATTACGAGGAACAAACAGTATCACTTTTAGTTAAGATTTTGGGACGAGGATCGAAAAAACTCACAGAAACGCCTGTTGGTCAAAGAGTAAGCGCGATTTTCCCACTGGGAAAATCGTTTACTCTACCCGATAAAAATGATAAGATTTTGCTCATTGGCGGAGGTAGCGGAGTTGCACCAATGCTTTTCCTTTCCAAAATATGCGGCTTAAACCCTGATCAGGTTCATATTCTTATTGGTGCCAGGTCGAAAAATGACCATATTGATATATCCGACTATAAATCGTTTGGACAGTTTCATTTTGCTACCGAAGATGGTTCTTTGGGAGAGAAAGGATATGTTACCAACCATTCTGTTTTTACCGATCAAATCGATCAATTTGACAAAATTTACACTTGTGGCCCCGATTTAATGATGAAAGCCATTGGAAAGGTTGCAATCGATAAAAATATCTTTTGCGAAGTTTCGCTGGAAAATATGATGGCCTGCGGATTTGGAGTTTGCCTTTGCTGTGTCGAAGACACCAAAGCAGGTCATAAATGTGTTTGCACCGACGGACCAGTATTCAATGTAAATGATTTAAAATGGTAGATTTAAAAGTAAAAATTCATAATCTGGATTTGAAAAATCCGGTTATGACAGCATCAGGAACCTGTGGTTTTGGTGAAGAAATTGCCGATTTTATTGACTTATCAGAGCTAGGAGGAATTGTAGTTAAAGGTACCACGTTGAAACATCGTGAAGGAAATGCTTATCCTCGCATGTCCGAAACGCCATCAGGTATGTTAAATGCAGTTGGACTTCAAAATAAAGGTGTCGATAATTTTATTGCCAACATTTATCCCAGTATAAAAAGCATAGACTCAAATTTTATAGTAAATGTAAATGGATCAACTATTGAAGATTACGTTGCTGTAACAGAAAAGATAAACGAACTCGATAAAATTCCGGCAATCGAATTGAATATTAGCTGCCCAAATGTGAAAGAAGGCGGGATGGCCTTTGGAGTAAGCTGTCCTTCTGCCGAAGCGGTGGTTAAAGCAGTTCGGAAGGTTTATGATAAAACATTAATAGTTAAGCTTTCTCCCAATGTAACAAGCATAACCGAAATTGCAAAAGCCGTTGAAAGTCAGGGAGCCGATAGTGTTTCATTGATTAATACACTATTGGGAATGGCAATTAACGTAGAAACAAGGAGACCGGTTTTATCAACAATCACCGGCGGATTATCTGGTCCCGCAGTAAAACCAGTGGCTTTGCGAATGGTTTGGCAGGTGTACAATGCAGTAAAAATACCCGTAATTGGGATGGGTGGAATAATGAATGCTACCGATGCAATTGAGTTTATGCTTGCCGGAGCATCTGCAATCCAGGTTGGAACTGCTTTGTTCATCGACCCAACTACGCCCGTTAAGATAATTAAAGGCATTTCTGAATATATGGAAAAACATAAAATTCAGTCAGTTAATGAATTAATTGGTAGTTTACAATGTTGAATTCTATAAATTTACATTTCTACAAGTTAAAGATTGCTTGTTTTATCCTTACATCCTCATTGCTTTTTATGCAATGCTCTAGTAATCAGGAACCTAAAATTATTGAAAAAAAAATTCCAGGGCCCGATCCTAACAGCCTGAATTCGAAATTAACGAACGAACAATCAGAATTTGCTGGCAGTAGTTTAATCTCTAAAAAAGCGAACGAATTCCTTCAGCAATGGAATTTGGCAGGAATGACAATGGCTATTGTTAAAGATGGCAAGCTAGTTTTCGCGCATGGTTTTGGATATTCGGATGTTGAAATGAAAAAGACTGTCAACCCTGGCGATTTGTTTCGAATAGCCAGTGTTAGTAAATTAGTTACGGCAGTAGCCATTATGAAGCTCGTAGAAAAAAGAGTCATTTCATTAGATTCGAAAGTATTTGGACCGCATGCAATTATAAAAGATACTATTTTTAATAAAGTTGTTGACAAACGACTTTACGACATCACGGTTCGGCATTTATTGGCTCATGCAGGTGGCTGGACTCAAACCTATGGCGATCCGGCGTTTAATTCGTTGGTGGTGCTCGAAAAAACTGGAGAAACAGGAGCAGCCACAATGGACTCATATTGCCGTTTTATTGCGTCCAGAAAACTACATTTTACGCCTGGAACCCGCTCCAATTATTCCAATATGGGATATATGTTTTTGGGTAAAGTTATTGAAGCAGCATCGCACAAGAGCTACGAAGAATTTGTGAACAACGAGGTACTTCGTCCTCATGGAATTCTTGATATGCACATAGGTAACAGCTACTTAGCCGACAAGCGCCTGAATGAAGTAAAATATTACGAAGCAGAGGAAAGCCCTATGATTCCATGCTTTGATGGTTCTGGTAAACTTGTTCCAAAACCATACGGTGGAAACCCGATTGAATTACTGGGAGCTGCCGGCGGATGGATTGCTTCCTCTGTTGAATTGGCAAAATTAATGGTATTGGTTGATGGATTTAGAACGGTTCCAGACATGATTCCCGGACATTTAATTGACCAAATGATTGTTAATAAAGATAACAAAGGTCCTCTGGGATGGAAAGTTATTAAGAAAAACGGTGATTGGATACGAACAGGAAGCATGGCCGGAACATCAGCCATTATGAAACGGCAAAGTAATGGTTTTGGTTGGGTAATTATTATTAATTCAAGTAGTTGGAAGGGGCCAAGATTACCAGCCTACATCGATTATATGATGAGACAATTGGAGAAAAAAATAAATATTTGGCCCAAAGTTGATCTGTTTAAATATGAAATACCTAAGAAATAAGTTCAGTCTTATTTCCGAAAAGCCGGTAGAATTGTATGTTCTACCGGCTTTTTATTTTTCAAAAAAAATTGAATTCAGAAGATGTTTAAATATAAGAACAAATTTATCATTTATTCCAACTTGACATTTATTTAAAACAGCAAATAATCAGTTGGTTACATTGTAATTCTGAAATTAATTTTCCTTAACGGAATGAACATTTCCAATAATTTCTTGTTTGTCTTGACAGAAATATTTTGATGCAAAATATAATGTTAAATAAGAAATAATTGTATGTCAGAATTTAAAATCTTAATGCCAAAATTAGGCGAAAGCGTTCAGGAAGCTACAATAACCAAATGGTTTGTTAAAGAAGGCGACCGAATTGAAGAGGATGGACCCATATTTGAAGTAGCTACCGATAAAGTTGATTCTGAAATACCATCACCGGTTGATGGTTTCGTTAAGAAAATATTCTTCAATGTAAATTCGTTAGTTCCTGTTGGAGAAACCGTTGCAATTATTGACCTTGAAGATGGTTCTTCTGATACAAACTCAAGTACCTCTGAAAGTGAGATAACAGAGAAACAAATGGTTTCCGAAGTTGCTAAAATCCAACCTAAAAATATGGCTATTTCAATGCCTTTGGTAAAGCCTGAAATAAAGCCAGTTTTTGACGTGAAAAATGAAAACAAAAGGTTTTATAGTCCATTAGTGCTTTCTATTGCTAAATCGGAGCAAATAAGCCTTTCTGAGCTTGAAACAATTTCCGGTTCAGGCTTTAATAACCGGATTCAGAAAAAAGATATTCTCAAATATATTGAAAGCAAAAAAGCAGAAAATGTTGCCAAACCTTTTTCAGAACAAGCCACAGGAATTAAAGAGGTGCCGGCTCAATCCAAAGTTTCAGTTTCAATTGGATCTGCTGACCAGATTTTAGAAATGGACCGAGTCCGGAAAATAATTGCTGATCACATGGTTATGTCGAAACAAGTTTCACCACATGTAACTTCGGTTGTCGAAGCCGACGTAACCAACCTTGTTCTTTGGAGAAACAAAATAAAAGATAAATTCCAGGAGAGATATTCAGAAAAGATAACGTATATGCCTGTTTTTGTTGAAGCTGTAGCAAAAGCCATAACAGAATATCCATTACTTAATTCGTCGGTTGACGGCCATAAAATCATTATCCATAAGGATATCAATATTGCAGTTGCAGTTGCAAAACCCGATGGAAACCTTGTTGTTCCGGTTATCAAAAATTCAGAACAAAAAAACCTGGTTGGTCTTACAAAAAATATGAACCAACTGGCTGATGCCGCCCGCAAAAATAAATTAGGAGTTGAAGATTATCTTGGAGGTACGTTTACAATAACCAACTTCGGATCATTCCGAAACCTGATTGGTACACCCATAATTAACCAACCTCAAGTAGCTATTCTTGCAACCGGAAGTATTGAAAAAAAGCCAGCAGTCATGGAAACTCCAACAGGCGATGCGATTGTAGTTCGGCACAAAATGTTCCTCTCTTTATCTTATGATCATAGAATTATAGATGGGGCTTTGGGCGGAGCTTTTTTAAGACGAATAGCAGATATTTTAGAAGATTTTGACATTGATCGCGAAGTGTAATTATAAAAAAACAAGATATATGACAGAAGTTCCAAAAGTGTTTTCGATTAAATCGACACCTAAAGAAACACTCGAAAAATGGTACCGGTTAATGACCATTGGTCGGGCTATAGACGAAAAGGCCCCCAATTACCTGAAACAAGCCATAGGTTGGTCTTATCATGCGCCTTATGCCGGACACGACGGAATACAATTGGCTATTGGACAGGTATTTCAAAAGGAAGTAGATCATATCTTTCTGTATTACAGAGATATGCTTACAGCTTTATCATGCGGATTAACGCCAGAAGAAATCATTTTAAACGGAATTTCAAAAGCAACCGACCCAACAAGTGGTGGCCGCCACATGTCGAACCATTTTGCAAAACCAGCCTGGAATATTCATAACGTTTCGTCGTTAACAGGAAACCATACCTTACATGCAGTAGGAGTAGCAAGAGCTATAAAATATTACGAAGAAAAAGCAGTTGCAATTAGCGTTCAAGGCGAATCATCACTTTCAGAAGGTTTTGTTTACGAAGCAATTAATGGTGCTTCAAAAGAAAAACTGCCACTAATATTCGCCATTCAGGACAACGGATTTGGTATTTCTGTACCTAAAACAGATCAAACTGCAAACCGAAAAGTAGCCAATAATTTCACGGGATTCAAAAATCTCAGGATTATTCATTGTAACGGAAAAGACGTTTTTGATTCGATGAATGCCATGTTTGAAGCAAAACAATACGCGATCCAAACCAGCACACCTGTTATGGTTCAAGCCAATTGTGTTCGAATTCATTCCCATTCAAATTCTGATCGTCACGAACTATACCGATCCGAAGATGAAAGAGATTACGTTCAGGATTACGATCCATTAGCTAAGTTTAAACGTATGCTTTTGCGCTACGAAAGGTTTACCCTAGAAGAGTTGGAAAAGATAGAAAACGAGTCGAAAAGCGAGCTAAAAGAGGCTCACCGCCTTGCAATGAAGGCACCAGACCCAGATCCGAATACTTATCTAGACTTCGTATTGCCTGAGCCCTACATTTCGACCAAATATCCCGATGGAATTCATAATGAAACTGGAGAAAAGAAGAAGTTAATTACAGCCTTAAATGAAACATTGAAAGCTGAATTCAGAAGAAATCCTGATACGTTCATCTGGGGACAAGACATGGCCAACAAAGACAAAGGAGGGATTTTCAATGTTTCGAAGGGATTACAACAGGAATTTGGCCCTAAACGAGTTTTTAATGCACCAATTGCTGAAGATTTTATTGTCGGTACAGCCAATGGCATGTCGCGTTATAGTGATAAGATCAGGATTGTAATTGAAGGCGCCGAATTTGCCGATTATTTCTGGCCTGCGATGGAACAATATGTTGATTCCAGTCATGATTATTGGCGTTCAAACGGAAAATTCACACCAAATGTCACTATCAGGCTTGCGTCGGGCGGATATATCGGCGGAGGATTATACCATTCGCAAACTATTGAAGGGGCTTTAACGTCAATCCCTGGTGTAAGGATTGTTTATCCTTCATTTGCTGATGACGCTGCTGGCTTATTACGAACGGCCCTAAGATCAAAAGGTATGACCATGTTTATGGAACCCAAATCGTTGTATAATGACCCCAAAGCAGCAACAGCAATCCCAGATGATTTTGAAGTACCATTTGGAAAAGCCAGAATTAGGCAAAAAGGTGAAGATTTAGTAATGATTACTTATGGAAACACCACACACATGTGCCTCGAAGCAGCAGAACGATTTGCTAAAGAGGATGTTTCAATTGAAGTCATCGACCTTCGCTCATTAATACCACTTGACAAAGAAACAATTATAAACTCGGTAAAAAGAATAGGAAAAGTATTGGTGGTTCATGAAGACAAAGTTCATTCTGGCTTTGGGGCTGAGATTACATCTGTAATTATTGAAGAAGCATTTGAATATTTAGATGGGCCAATAAAAAGAGTTGGATCGTCATTTACTCCCGTGGGTTTTCATCGTTCGTTCGAACGAATGATCCTTCCAAATACAGAAAAAATTTATCAGGCAGCAAAAGAAGTATTAGCTTACTAAAAAACTAAATATTATGGATAAAATTGCAATTATTTATAGCTTTAATTCAACAAAAACAGCAAAGGCCGCCGAAAAAGTAAAAGAAGCTTTTGGACCCGATTTTAATATTGTACCCATAAATGCAGAAGAATTAACTGAAGAACTTTTTCTTTCGTTTAAAAATATAATTTTAGGAGTCCCAACATGGTTTGACGGAGAATTACCAATCTATTGGGATGAATTTGTTCCAGCAATTGAAGATTTAAACCTAAATGGAAAAATAATTGCAATATATGGGCTTGGAAATCAGGTAGAATATTCAGAAAATTTTGGAGACGCCGTTGGCATTATGGCGGAATTAGTTGAGAAGAGAGGCGCATCACTTATCGGCTATACATCAGCTTCTGGTTACAATTTTGAATCGTCGAAAGCACTTAAAAATAATACATTTGTTGGGCTAATTCTTGATCAGGAAACACAGCCACGATTATCAAAAGATAGGATCGAAAATTGGGTAGCCGAATTAAAATCCAAGTTTAGCTAAATTTTATATTTAAGTAAAGAAGGGGCATGATAGTAATATTATTCCCTTTTTTTTTACAATAAAATGACAATCAGTTCTTTAAAAACTAAAATAAAGCAAGAGAAATAAACTTATCTTTGTTTAATGTTTAAAATGAAGTTTATTGAAACAAATTGAAAAATGAAAAAGAAAAAAGTTATTGCTCTTGTTGCCCACGATAATCGGAAAAAAGACATGATTGAATGGGTATCATGGAACTGGAAAGAATTTATTTCACACAGTCTTGTATGCACTGGAACAACAGGTAGTTTGGTAGAAAATGAAATTGTAGTAAAATGTAACGACAATGATATTATTCCGCCAGAAATAGTAAGGTTAAAATCAGGACCATTGGGAGGAGATCAACAACTTGGTGCACTTATCTGTGAAGGAAAAGTTGACATTTTAATTTTCTTCTGGGATCCAATGCAACCTCAGCCGCACGATGTAGATGTTAAAGCTTTACTCAGAATATCAACCCTTTATAATATCCCAACAGCAACCAATAGATCAACTGCTGACTTTATCGTTTCCTCAAAGCTTTTTCATCAGGAATATGACCCAATTTTAAAAGATTACGGCTCATATATAAAGAGAGATATAGATTTTAATCAATAATTTTACTGTTTTTTAATAATCTGTTAAGCTTTTTAAGTTGTTTCTGGCAAAAAGTCTTCTTAGCTTTGAATAAGAACAATTTGCACAGCCATGAAAGAAGACAGCTTAAAAAAAATGATTAAGGCAATGTATCTTCTTCGTGAAGTTTTAAAACAGAAACAAGAAGATGATAAAGCCTTTCGATTTAAAACAAAGTCAAAGGTTTTGAGAGAAGTTGATGATATTATCGACAGAAGCCTGGAGGAGTTTTATTCCTTAAGAGTAAATTAAGTTATTAAGAAGTATAAACTTCTTTAAGTCAACAGGTATATAAGGGTCTAAATTATATACCTGTTGATATTTATAAACTAACTAAAATTAAACATTGACCTCACAAAGCATTGATAATCAATTCATCTAAATAATTTACATTTGTAATTCATAATTGTAAATTATTAAATAATAGATAACGTTAAAGTCCAGAGGTAAAAAGTTCCGAATATGGGATTTATAATTTTGTTAGATTATTTTAAAACTTTTTAAGTCGGTATAAATATGGAGAAATCTAAGAACTTGTCGATCTAGTTTTCTTATATTATCTACTGAGATAAAAACTAATAAGTAAATCGCAATACTGAGATTTTCATTATTTATAATCCCCAAAAATTTGCTTTAAATATTGCAAGGAAATTGAGTTAATTATGTGCAATATAAAATCTATTAGTATAGGCGTTTATACCGCCCAGTACTAATGCTACCTTTGTAGCACGACAGAAAGAAATCAATTTAAAGGAGTGAACTCGATTCAAAATATTGCAAAGCGTAAAACTATTTTCAAGACGATGTATGGAAGTGTAAATATGATGAAAGTCTAACTCTGACACCAGTTCGACAAATGCAAATTCTCCATACAGAACTGTTTTCTCGATTGTCTTAGAATTAATATTATGTTATATTCGTATGCGAAAAATATAAGGAGCAAAGCTCCTTATATTAGAATATTAATTATTGAAGATTTTTCATTTTCTCAACTATCTCGGCATGTTTATCCAACATTTTCAAACGATAGTACAATGTTTTTAATGATTCTAGCGTGTATTTGTCAGTTGGATTAATCTGATGAGCTTTCTCCATATATGGAATCGCCTTTTTAAACTCAATATCAGCTTTATTTTTTTCTTCTTCGTATTTATCTGGTTGATTACTTGGAATTGAGTTGGCAACATCCACCTGTTTTACACCTTTGTTATAATATAAAGCACCAAGGTTATAATAAGCATCAAAATAGTCTTCCTTAAATTCTATGGCTTTTAGGTAGCTTTCAGCAGCTTCCTCAGCTTTTTGTAGTTTATCGTACAATGTTCCACGGGCAAAATAATAAGAAGCATTTTTAGGATCCTGAGAAATAGCTATTTCCAGGTATTTCATAGCATCATTTACTTTATTTGCATTCAAATAAGTATTGATAATATCAACAAGAAGAGCGCCATTATCAGCGTATTCCTTTAAACCTTCTTGTAATACGCCAAGAGCTGATACAGTATCTTTCTTCTGTAAATAGCTGTTAGCAATCAAAGAAATTGTTTTTGCCCCATTGTATTTATATTTGGCAGCTTGCTTATAATAATCAACGGCTTTATCGTAATTTTTAGCATTATAAGCAGCCAAACCAGCATTAAACATGATTACTGTATCTACAGCATTTGAATCATCAGCTTTATATGCTGGAGTTTGTTCAATTGCCATGATTTGTTCAAACGACTTCAAAGCTTTATCGTAATTTTCCTCATTAAATGCAGCAACAGCTTGGTTTGTAAGATCGCCGATCAAAAGTGTAAATTTAATTTTCATACCTTTTACATTTTTACCTTTATCGTCAAGCTGCAAGGCTTTCATATAAGAATCATAAGCTACCGTTAACGGATCAGCATTAAGCTTCTTATAATTTTCATCTTTTGATTGAAATACAGCCTGGTAAATCTCTCCACGTACTTCATACGTTCTTGGCCAAGAAATGGAACTTTCTGTTTTTGGATTATTTGGATCAATTGATTCCTCGATTGCTTCAACTGCTTTGTCGAGTTTTCCAGACTCCTTATAGCTTAATGCACTAGTTACTTTGCCTTTCTGAGCAAAAACACCTGATACGGCAAAAAGCAAAACAAATAAAATTGTCGTTCTCTTCATTGTGATAAAAAGTTTGTTGTTATGCTATAATATTATTCAAATTTATTAATTAATCTTCTGAATTTAAATTACTTTCATCAGTTATTTCAATATTGTTGTCTATATTTTCCAATAATTCTTCTGTTTCATCCTCAGCTGAAGGAACAATGGTTATTGAGGCGATCTGGTCACCTTCTTTCAAATTAATTAAACGTACGCCTTGAGCTGTTCTTCCCAATATTCGAAGTTCGGTAATTGAAAGCCTTATCGTCAATCCGGCTTGTGTTATAATCATCAAATCCGAGGCATCGTTTACACTCTTAATCGAAATCAACTCACCTGTTTTTTCAGTGATGTTTATAGTTTTAACCCCTTTACCTCCTCTATTGGTTAATCGATAATCACCAATCTTTGAGCGTTTTCCATAACCATTTTCAGAAACAACAAGAATATCTTCGTTTTCAGTTTCAACACAAACCATGCCAACAACTTCGTCCTGTTCATGACCAAGCGTGATTCCACGAACGCCGGAAGCAGTTCTACCTATTGGCCTTACACTTGAATCTTCAAATTTCACAGCTTTACCCGAACGTACAGCCATCATAATATGATTAGTTCCATTAGTCATTCGAGCTTCCAGAAGTTGGTCGTCTTCTCGGATAGTAATTGCATTAACACCGTTTTGACGCGGACGTGAATATGCCTCAAGTGAGGTTTTCTTAATAATACCTTTTTTGGTACAAAGAATGATGTAATTGTTATTAATGTATTCTGAATCAGTAAGATTATTTACGTTGATATAAGCTAGGATTTTATCATCCTGCTCAATATTTATTACATTTTGAATAGCTCTACCTTTTGACGTTTTAGTTCCCTCAGGAATCTCAAATACTTTCAACCAGAAACATTTACCTTTTTCGGAAAATAACAATAAAGTATTGTGCATTGAGGCGTTAAACATGTGTTCAAGGAAATCAGAGTCTCGTGTGGTACTTCCCTTTGAACCAACTCCTCCCCTGCCCTGAGTCTTAAAATCAGTCAATGGAGTCCGTTTTATATATCCCAAATGTGAAATAGTAATTACCATTTCCTCATCGGCATAGAAATCTTCTGGGTTAAACTCCTCTGCATTAGGAACGATCTCTGTTTTTCTACTATCACCATATTTTTCTTTGATCTCCAAAAGTTCTTCTTTAATAATCTTCATTCGTAAACTGAGATCAGCCAATATACTTTTAAGATAGTCAATTTGCTTCAAAATATCTTCATATTCCTGATGCAGTTTATCCTGTTCTAGCCCTGTCAATTGGCGAAGGCGCATTTCAACAATAGCTCGGGACTGAATTTCGGTGAGGTTAAAGCGTTCCATTAATTGAACTCTGGCTTCATCTGGATTCTTCGATCCTCTGATAATTGCAATTACTTCTTCAATGTTATCACTGGCAATGATTAATCCTTCCAGTATGTGTGCACGTTTTTCAGCTTGCTCTAGTTCAAACTTCGTGCGACGAACAACTACATCGTGCCGGTGTTCAACGAAATAATGAATTAACTCCTTTAAGTTCAACAACCTTGGACGTCCATTTACCAAGGCTATATTATTTACGCTAAAGCTACTTTGTAACTGTGTATATTTAAATAACTTATTCAGGACAACATTCGAAATTTCATCTCGCTTAATGTCAAAAACAATTCGCATCCCCTCACGGTCGGATTCGTCGTTTACATTCGAAATCCCTTCTATTTTTTTCTCGTTAATCAATTCAGCAGTCTTCATAATTAATTCTGCTTTATTGACCATATAAGGAATTTCTGTCACGATTATTTTTTCGCGTCCATTGGGTGTCGTTTCTATGTGGGCTTTACCACGTATAACAATACGACCGCGACCTGTTTCAAAAGCTTCCTGAACTCCACGATAACCATAAATAATACCTCCTGTCGGAAAATCAGGCGCTTTAATAATTGGAATTAATTCCTGAATACTAATTTCCGAATTGTCGATATATGCCACAATGGCATCAATTGTATCAGACAAGTTGTGAGGTGGCATGTTTGTAGCCATACCAACTGCTATACCCGAAGTGCCATTTACAAGTAACTGCGGTATTCGAGTAGGTAAAACTGTAGGTTCACTTAACGATTCATCGAAATTAGGGATGAAATCAACTGTATTTTTCTCTAAATCAGCAAGAGTTTCTTCTGCAATACGTGACAATCTGGCTTCTGTATAACGCATTGCTGCCGGACTATCTCCATCTATCGAACCAAAATTACCCTGACCATCAATCAATGTATAACGTAACGACCAAACTTGAGCCATACGTACCATAGTAAAATAAACTGACGAATCGCCGTGTGGATGATATTTACCTAATACTTCACCAACTATTCTGGCTGATTTTTTATAAGGTTTGTTTGACAAATTACCCAGTTCATTCATTCCAAATAAAACACGACGATGAACAGGTTTAAAACCATCTCTAACATCAGGAAGAGCCCTAGAAACAATGACAGACATCGAATAATCGATGTATGCTGTTTTCATTTGCTCTTCAATATTTATCTTTATAATTTTTTCACCTTCAGACATTTAATCCTCCTTAATATGTTTTCTGCTTTAAAAATTTTGCATGACAAAAATACAAAAATACTTTACGAATCAAGCAATTATTAAGCTTTTCGTGGGTATTTTAAAATTAAGATTTTAACAATCTAATGTTTGTAAAATCAGGCTTTTAAATTGAATGATTCATTACAATTCAGTAATTTTGATAACAAGAATGAGATAAGAACCACACCTATATTAACTTTTAGGAATACTTTTTGTTATTTTTGAAAACGTATAAACAATGTGACAAAACATATATGGATTCTCAATTTTCACCACGAATTAAGGATGTCCTTTCATATAGCCGGGAAGAAGCAATTCGACTTGGTAATGATAGTATTGGGCTTGAACACATTTTTCTTGGTATTCTTAGGGATGGCGAGGGCGTAGCAATTGATATTTTAACGAATCTGAATGTTAATTTGTCAGAAATAAAGCAAAATATAGAAGAAAAGCTTAGGACAGGTAAAGACATTGATTCGCAAGCATCAGTTCAACTGTTGAAATCCGCTGAAAAAGCTTTAAAACTTGTCTACCTCGAAGCACGGGCATTTAATAGCCCTACTATCAACACAGGTCATTTATTATTGGCTATTATAAAAGATAAAGAAAGCCTTATAAGTACAATACTTAATCAGTACCACATAAATTATTACATTTTGAAATCACGATTAGAAGATTATAAAAATCCGGAAGCTAAATCAGATTTTGATGATGAAGATTCTGATGATGATAGTTTTTCCAGATCTGCTGGCGGGCAGTCGTCCTCTTCATCTGCTAAAAAACCAGCAAATCCAAAATCAGACACACCTGTATTAGATAATTTTGGTGTCGATATTACCAAAGCCGCTGAAGAAAATAACCTCGATCCGATTGTTGGGCGTGAACGTGAAATTGAACGATTGGCCCAAATTTTATCTCGTCGGAAAAAGAATAATCCTATTCTTATTGGAGAACCTGGCGTTGGTAAATCAGCAATAGCTGAAGGACTTGCCTTGCGTATTGTTCAGAAAAAAGTTTCAAGGATTCTTTTTGACAAAAGAGTTGTTAGCCTTGATATTGCTTCAATTGTAGCCGGAACAAAATACCGTGGGCAATTTGAAGAAAGGATGAAAGCTATACTGAACGAATTGTCAAAAGTAAGTAATGTTATATTGTTTATTGATGAGATTCATACCATTGTTGGTGCAGGTGGTGCTACCGGATCGCTTGATGCTGCCAATATGCTTAAACCAGCATTGGCAAGAGGCGAAATACAATGTATTGGTGCGACTACTCTTGACGAATACAGACAACAAATTGAAAAAGATGGTGCTTTAGAGAGACGGTTTCAGAAAATTATGGTAGAACCCACCTCGATTGACGAAACCATCGAAATACTTAATAATATAAAGCAGCGATACGAGGACCATCACAATGTAATCTATGCGCCTGAAGCCATTGAAGCCTGCGTACGTCTTACTGCAAGATATATTACAGATCGTTTTCTGCCGGATAAGGCCATTGATGCTCTGGATGAAGCTGGTTCCAGAGTACACATCTCAAACATCAACGTACCTGATCGTATTTTGAAGCTTGAAGAAAAGATTGAAAAGACTAAAGAGGAAAAAATAAAAGCTGTTAAAAGTCAGAATTTTGAACTAGCAGCAAACCATCGGGATAAGGAAAAGAATTTAATGCAACTTCTGGAGCAAGAAAAAGAAGAATGGGAAAAAGAACTGATTAACCATCGGGAAACTGTTACCGAAGAAAAAGTAGCTGAAGTTGTAGCAATGATGTCAGGAGTACCAATTCAACGTATTGCACAAGCCGAAGGAAAGCGCTTGATGGATATGGGTAAACAACTGAAAGGTAGTGTGATAGGCCAGGATGACGCCATTGTGAAAATAGTTAAAGCTATTCAACGAAATAGAGCAGGATTAAAAGACCCCAATAAACCAATTGGCTCGTTCATCTTTCTTGGTCCTACCGGAGTTGGGAAAACTCAATTAGCCAAAGTCATTGCCAAATATTTGTTCGATAGTATTGATTCCCTTATCCGGGTAGACATGAGTGAGTATATGGAGAAATTTTCGGTATCTCGTTTAGTTGGAGCGCCTCCAGGCTATGTTGGATATGAAGAAGGGGGACAATTAACCGAAAAAGTTCGCAGAAAACCATATTGCGTTGTTCTTTTAGATGAAATTGAGAAAGCTCATCCAGATGTCTTCCATTTACTTCTTCAGGTATTGGATGAAGGTCGATTAACTGACAGTTTGGGACGTAATATTGATTTTAAGAATACAATTATTATAATGACTTCCAATATAGGTTCAAGACAACTATCAGAATTTGGCCGTGGTGTTGGGTTTAATACTCAGAATCGAGGCATTGATGAAGGTGAAAATTCAAAATATATCGTTGAAAAAGCATTAAAAAAAGCATTTGCCCCAGAATTCTTAAATAGAATTGACGATGTGGTTATGTTTAATTCACTAACAAAAGAACACATTCATCAAATTATCGATATTGAATTAAAAGGTTTGTATGAGCGTGTTGAATCACTAAACTACAAATTAAAAATATCGCCAGCGGCCAAAGATTTTATTGCTGAAAAAGGCTATGATCCACAATTCGGTGCTCGTCCATTAAAACGAGCTATCCAAAAATATCTTGAAGATGAAATGGCTGAGGCAATAATAAAAGCATCAGTTGTTCAGGGAGATACAATATCAGTTGGATTTGATAAAAAAACCGAAAAAATTATAATTAAAATTTTATCGCTAAAAGAAAAAAAGTAAAATAGAAACCAGGTTTGTTTAAACCTGGCTTTTATTTTTCTTTAAATATCTAAATGCTAGGATTGAGATGTCGTCGGCTTGAGGACTGTCACCTTTAAAGATCATTAAACTATTAAGTAACTTATTCACAATTTCTTCTGAAAACAAGTCTGTAAGATTCTGGATATTTTTTCCCAAACGCTCAGTTCCATAGTATTGAGATTTATCATCATTAGCATTAATAACCCCATCGGTATAAAGTATCAGAGTATCATTTTGTTGGAACTCAAATGTGCTACTTTTGTAGGTTTTGTTACGATATATTCCTAAAGGCAAACCATGACTTTTTGATAAAACATGTACTTGTCCATCTGCTTTCAATACATAAGGATAGTTATGAGCTGCATTGCAATAGTCTAAAATCCCTGTAGTCATATCTATAACACCGACAAACAGAGTTATAAAATACTGATCAGAATTTCGTGTATTTAATTCACGATTAACTTCAGCGACAATATCTTTTGAAGATAAAATTCTTGCATTTGTTTTGATCAATGTACTGGCAACTGCCATAAAAAGAGATGCAGGTATTCCCTTTCCTGAAACATCTCCAATTGCTAACAATAAATGATTATCATCAATGAGAAAATAATCATATAGGTCACCTCCAACCTTTCCTGCCGGCATTAATGTTGCAAACAAATCAATTTCAGGATGATTGGGAAAAAAAGCCTTACCCTCAGGAACTATGTTTTGTTGTATTTCCCGGGCTGATTTAAGTTCTCGTTCCAGTCTTCTCTTTTCATCCTCATTTTGAGTCCTTTCTTTGATTAAAGAACCATATTTTGTTTGCCAACTAATTAAACTATCTTTTAAAATTTTTATTTCGTCCCTGGTATTGTTATCATGTGCAGTTTCTGGAGTAGATGAAAATTCATGAATTGCCTCCGCAACCTGAGCTAAAGGTTTTAATATTTTTCTAAAAATCAACATATTAAGTATAAAAAGCACCAAAATACCCAGACCACATACCCAAAGAATTTTCTTAAAAATCAATTGTATTTCCTGAAATAAATTGGCTTCAGGAATAGCAATCACAGCCATCCAACTTGTATTCCTCAAAGGAGCGAAATAAAACCAAGCCGGTTGATTATTTAAATATTCGGCCCTACCATGAAATACTCCAAATTTCTTGTTTGAAAGATGCTCATGGAAATCATCAATTTTATCTGGGAAAAATGAAGGATTTGTAAAAATATTCTTTTTTAATATCCAATCCGCACATGGATGAGTAAGATAGTTACCGTCTTTATCTACAACGAAAGCATATCCATTATGACTAATAACCATTTGAGACAACATTTGTCTCATCTTTTTGAGGGAAATCTCACAAAAAACATGACCTAAAACCTGGTTACTACCTGATTTAAAAATAGGATATTTAAACATAACCAGTAAATGTGAACTATCATTTAAACAAAAAAAAGGTTTCGACCATTCTCCTTTCTTTATCGTATCACTTTCATTTGAAAATATTTTCGTTAAAAGGTTACATCGATGTGAACAATGCGCTTCCGTATTGCAGCACGAATATTCGTTATTGTTTTCTTTTAAAAAATTAATATGAACGCTTTCAAGCAGAGGATTAGCTTTTAAGACTTCCTTTAAGAAAACATCTATATCGTTGTGTTTGTAATAATAAAGTGCCTGGAAAGAAACATTTCTTGCAATTTCCTCTGTTCCAATAGTAACTCGTGAGATACCAGAAATAACTAAATTACTTTGATTTATAGCACCTTCTTCTATTTTATCAATAAGTATTTTATTACTGTAATGAAAATTGATATAAACAACAACTGCAATAATCAATACTGCAAATACTGTTACATGAGAATTCAAACGAAAAGAAATACCTTTTTGAGACATTAGAGCAAATTATTCCTAGTAACTAAGATAATACATATAAAAGTTATTCTTACTTTATTTGAGCATTTTTTGAAAAAAAAAGCCGAGGATGTATTCCCCGGCAAACATATTATCATTTATACTATAATTAGGTATTCATTGCTCCACAAACATTAATTACTTGACCACTCACATAAGAAGACAAGTCGGAAGCAAGGAACAAAGCAACTTTTGCAACTTCTTCGGGTTCGCCACCTCTGCGAAGAGGGATTTTGCCAGCCCATTCTTTACGAATTTCTTCGGGTAACTGGTGTGTCATTTCGGTAATAATAAATCCCGGTGCAATTGCGTTGCTACGAATATTTCTCAGCCCAAATTCCTTTGCTGCTGATTTCGTAAACCCGATGATTCCAGCTTTTGATGAGGAATAATTGATTTGATTTGCGTTTCCGGAAACACCAACGACAGAACTCATGTTGATTATGCTCCCATTCCCCTGTTTCCACATAATTGGTTGTACTGCTTTAACAAAGTTGAAAACAGATTTCAGGTTAACTGCAATTACTGCGTCCCACTGATCTTCTGTCATTCGTTTTAATGCGCCATCTTTAGTGATCCCTGCATTATTTACCAGAACATCAACTCTCCCGAAATCAGCAGCAATTTTATCGACAACAGCTTGTGTGTCATCAAATTTAGCAGCATTCGAGGCGTATCCTTTCGCCTTTACACCCAAAGCAGCAATCTCTGCTTCAGTACTCTTCATGTTTTCATCGGCAAACAAATCGGTGAATGCGATATTGCAACCTTCCTCAGCAAATTTCAAAGCAATGGCTTTGCCAATTCCTCTCGATGCACCAGTTACAATGGCTGTTTTTCCTTCAAGAAGTTTCATTTGTATAAATTTTTGTTTAACATTCTGCAATTTTGGTATGAACGTCTTCTGATTAAATTATATTTCTACCAATGGAATAGCCACTCATACATTATCGGTCAGTATGGGCCTTTGTTTTTATGGCTATTTCATGTTTTATTTATTTTATTTGTGACTTTCAAAGTTCGGACAAAAGTAATAAATTATAGAGACATGGTTTTTTCGGAAATATTTATTGAAAGTTTTTCGCTTAAAATCCTTTCCAGATATTGAATTTTGAACCTATATTTTCGAAATCTCAACAAATTGTTGATGCCCGATTTAATCAAATTTTGAAATCATACCGATCATTACGTTTTCCGGCCAAATAGTGTAATTTTGATCAGTCAATTTCTCAATCTATGTATCAACAAGTAACTATTTGTGCAATAGCAACTTCTCCCGGACTTGGGGCAATAGCAACTATACGGCTTTCGGGCGAAAAAGCTGTTGAAATTGCCGATCAGATTTTTCATTCGCCCCAAAAAGAGAAAACGCTTGCTTCCCAAAAGCCAAACACACTTCATTTTGGAAGCATTTTGGACGGGACCGAGTTGATCGACGATGTTGTGGTTTCGATTTTCAGGGCTCCTCATTCGTTTACCGGCGAAGATGTGATCGAAATTACCTGCCACGGTTCGGTTTACATCCAGCAACGCATTCTGCAACTCCTGATTGAAAAAGGTGCAACAATGGCCCGCCCCGGGGAATTTACACAGCGTGCATTCCTGAACGGGAAAATGGATTTGTCGCAGGCCGAAGCGGTTGCCGATTTGATTGCCTCGACCACGCACGCCGCACAAAAAGTGGCCATGAATCAAATGCGTGGCGGCTTCTCATCAGAATTGGCCAATCTGCGAAAAGAACTGCTCAATTTTATCTCGCTTATTGAATTGGAACTTGATTTTAGCGAAGAAGATGTAGAATTTGCCGACCGAACTCAATTGAAACAACTGGTCGCGAAAATTGAAAATATTTTGGCCAAACTTAAAAATTCATTTCAATTGGGAAATGTAATAAAGAATGGAATTCCGGTGGCTATTGTTGGTGAAACCAATGTTGGAAAATCGACACTACTAAATGCTCTTTTGAATGAAGAAAAAGCCATAGTCTCTGATATTCACGGTACAACGCGCGACGTGATTGAAGATGTGGTAAATATTCATGGCACAGCCTTCCGTTTTTTTGATACGGCCGGAATACGCGAAACGACCGACGAAATAGAAACTTTAGGTATCGAGCGGAGTTTCAGCAAATTGGACCAGGCAACCATTGTCATTTTAGTAGTTGACACACAAAGCGATTTTGCGATCATTGCTTCGCGAATTCAAAAAATCAGAGAGCGAATTACTGGCCAGCATTTGATTATTGCTGCCAACAAAGTTGACAAGGCCAATGTCGATACGCTCAAGGCTTTGAATAAAATGCTCCTTGAGAACAACGAAACGCTGGTTTTGATAGCGGCAAAACAGAAAACAAATCTTGACCAGTTAATTTCTGAGATGCAGAAAGCTGTTTCGTTGGAGTCGGTTGATGAAGACTTGGTTATAGTTACCAATGTCAGGCACTTCGAAGCTCTTGAACGGGCTTACGATTCAATTATCCGGGTTGAAGCTGGACTCGAAAGCCAAATTTCAGGAGACTTTTTGGCCCAGGATATTCGCGAATGTCTCCACTTCCTGGGCGAAATAACCGGTGAAATAACCAACGACGAAATTTTAGGGCACATTTTTAAGAATTTTTGCATCGGCAAATAATCACTGATAATCAATAACTTATAAATACAGTTGTTTATCAGATTTTAGATAGAGTCTAATATAATGCAAGTAATATTTGAAATTTAGTAAATATTCATCAGTCTACCATTTGGAATACCTGTTCCCAAATTTTCTTTTGTCGATACAACTCGGCCATTTTATTATATGCAATTCGGAACCCTTTATTTCCTTCCTTATAAAACCTCGGTTTATCAATGTTCTGGGAATTCCCTCCAAGCGACCAAGCAATAATAAGAAGTTGAATTTTATCTTTTGAAGAATTGTTGATTAATTCAGGATTTGCTTTTACCAGTGCTTCTCCATTTTCTTTACTTGAATACGGAACCAATCCTGAAACATTGTGATACTCTTCTATTGCCAACGATCCCATATAATAGGCTTGCTGTTTTCTTTCTTCAGAAGTTAAATCAAAGAGTTCTTTTTTAAGAGATGTAAAAATATCAATCATATTCGATCCTCCACCATTTTTGACGGACTCAGCCCTGAATTCGTCCATTTGTTGTTTGAAGTCTTTAGCAGCTTCTTTGTCCATCTTAAGCATTTTTTGGTAAGCCTGTTCCATTTCTTTGAACGTTGTTTGGTAATCAGGACCGAGACCTTTTAGCGCATTCTTTTCTTCTTTTGCAATAAGCGCTTTCAGGAATTCTTCCTGAGAAACAGGAATAAAGAGAGGTAGCTTTTTCTTACAAACTATTGTTACTTCTTGATGATCAGTACGATAAATTGAAAATCCGTAAAAATCGGCTGCCTTTTGTGGACAAAGAAAAATATCGGCGACAATGGGCGATCCAAACATTTGAAGTGGGGTATTTACGTAAAAACTAAGCGTTGGCCCACCTTCAGACGCAAATCGGGTGTCATCTTCAAACAGAAAAGGTAAAAAATAAATTTCGAGTGAATTATCAAAGCCAGAACAAAATACTTTCATCCCCTGAGGTGGAGCAATTGAATCCCATGCGGTAATTATTGAACATATCTTGTCTAATACTAACTTTTGAGGTCTATTTATCTTCTTAATAACATCTCCTTTTGTGTAAGGCAAAAATACACGTTCTCCAACCACAACTCTCTTATCAGAAAAAGGTGATCGTTGCTGAGAGAAGGAATACTTTGACAGAATAAGCAAACTGAAAAACAGACAAAAAAAGATTTTATTCTTATTGCTTTTTATAAAATGGATTGTGATTTCTACTCTTTGGGCCATATCATGAGTTTTGTATTTATCCTGACTTCTTTTTCTTCATAGTCCTTCTTACGATAACTTCCGTATGCTACAATAGTTAAAACACCTTGAGGGTTAAGCAAGTATTGCTCAAGTTCTTTTGAATTAGTTATTGACATCGGGACAATAAACTCATTATTTTCCGTATCGTTACTCCTGATTGTTGAAGATATCCCTTCAAACGGAAGTATTGATTTCGGATCAATAGATTCTGAAAATGATGTCAGATCGGCACACGGATAATCCCGCTTTTGGCCTGTATCTTCACCTGAAGTTTTATATCTGCCCGTTTGAAATAATTGCCGTGTATTTGAACCTAAACCAACCAGCAAACAATACATGGGAGTTAAACTGCTGATTGTAGTATTTCCGGTTTCTATGCCTCGTTCAAGTGCAATATCAACATTGATGTCGAAGCCATTGCTGCAACCTTTTATTTTCCCGGAACGACTTAACTCAAGTTTTCCTTCGCATAAATCATACTGACTGTATGTTTGTTCTGATCTGATAATGGTCGGTTCTCCTCCGTTATTTGTCATTGTTTTGCCCGATACTATTTCAAACCTGTCGGTTTCAGAAAGTGCCCTACTCAAGACATCCCGGCTTTTATTAATGGAATTGATCCATTCGGGAATAATCGTAAGATCGAGAGATAAAACCGTAAATATTTGCGATTCGGATCTTGATGTCTCCGGATTTGCAATTGTCGGACTCCCTGCTCTTGTTGTTGCGTTTATTTCAATTTCACCAATTAGTTCCGTAATTTCTTTTCGTACTTCAACAGGAATCGATTGATCTTCGATGGTGATTAATTTTTCGCTTGGGGCTGTAGTTTTTGCAAAGACCGTGATAGCGTAGTTGCTTCTTTTATCAGGTGTTTTATGCTTAAATTTAACTATTCCAAATTCGTCGGTCTTTTTTTCTTGTTCATCAATACTTCCTTCGTAGGTTCGTACCGAAACTGTTGCATCTTTTACAGGCTTACCATCAGCATCTTTTACCTGAAACATCACCAGAACTTCCTCTTTAGATGCTGCTCTAATTGTTTTATCTTTGTTCAGGAAGACCAACTCAGGGCATATCGCTGTCCGATTATCTTCTTTTCTGATTTTCTTTTCAAACTCGGTTATGACATCGATCAAAGGACGTGATTTTACCCCGTCGAAGCCAAGCGACAGTGCAGCATTCATGCCGGCAGACTCTGCCTCTGACGGGTTTTCAAAAGTAGAAGTACCTTTTGCGACTTGCCGGCGTGTATTGGCTGAAACCAAATATACAGTTATAGAAAATCGTCCTGTTCCGGTTTCCTTGAGTTCACCCCAGATCATGTAATCAATATTGGAGTAAGGACCCTGACTGGGACCTATAAGCACTTGCTCTGTTGGGGCCTGAAGAAAGCGTGTTGGTTGAAAATCGAGCGAAAAATATTCGTTTGAGCCTCTTGAATTCAAGAGTAACTGATTTACACATCCAACGCTGGCTTTGTATAACTGCGAATCAGGATTGGCAACACAAACAGCGATGTCATAGATGTTAACCATTCGCTTACAGTCTTTTCCGAAAGTTTCTATGTAAAAGAGAAGGCTGAATACAGCAATGAAGCTGGCTTTGTAAAATATTCTACGCATAAGAAAATTGTTCAGTTGTCTTTTGTAATCTGCCCGCCATACAACCGCAAAGTACCGTTGTATGTCGCTTTTTCGGAACCGGCTTCTGAATTGGATGAGAAAGAACCGACTATCGGTGTTTCGTAATTATCTTCGGGCTTGAGCAGAAATTTTACTAGTTTCATCACGTTGATATGGGGCATATCCTTGAAATACCCTTGTTCGAATTGCCGTTCAAACGCTTCTTTTTTCGATTTGTCAGCCATAAGTAAATTGCCGGGCATTTCGGCGGCTACCAAATCCTGGCCATAAAAGTATCCACAGCCTATACTTACCGAAAGATTGGATGAATGAGAACCGGAAGATTCCCGGATTAATTTAAGTCCTTCCTTTATTCCAGCGGCTGCTGACGGGTCTGCCTGCTCTAATTTTTTCAAGTCATCTTCTTCAATCAAAACCGTAGCGTTTTCTTGTTGGTTTTTGTTATGGTCGTCAACCACAACATTTCGGGTTGGATGGAACTGCGAATCTGAAATTCCGGATATGGTAATTCGAAACTGAAGCTGATCACGGCCTGCCGTAAATCTTTCTGGATAATCGGGGATGGAGAAAGCAACTTTGAGAACCGGATAAATTTCACCACGTGCATTAATTTCAGTCATTTCGTCATTTTCCCACCATTTCACATGTTCCTCAACCTGCATCCAATTTTCTTCTTCCTGGTATCCGCCTTGTGGTATATCCATCAAGCTTCCACTTGAAAACCCCGAATAGGCATCATATTGATTTTCAACATAGCCGATAAACTCTCTCGGCTGAGCCATAAAAAATTTCAGATCATTCCGGTTAAACGATAGTTGTACAGGCGATTTTATCCGGTACGTACCTTCCGATTTGGTCCCGTTTTTTAGATCAATGGAATGGGTGAACGTAAATTCAAGCTCGCCCTTGATGTTAAAATCGTGCCCGGTAACGCCATGAATAGGCTCGTAATTATCCTGGGCTTTGGCAAATTGGGAAATGGTCAGTAAAAAGAAAACAAGAAAGATATATAAAATCAACTGTTTCATTTTTCCGAGGTTTTATTGGTCAAACTTGCCCACCCAATAATTGTAAGCCGAGGATAACATATTGGCATATTCATCAACTGCCTTGTAACAACTAAGGTCGTCGGGAACCAAAACTCCTGTTTGCAGTTTGGCTATTTCATTCTGAATTTCAGTAAGTCGTCTGTAATCCGGGAAAAGTGTTTTAACCGTAGTTAGGTATTGCGAAATGGCGTCAATTTGCAATGGCGACATTTTTTCGCAATGTTGAAGTTTTAAACTATAAATTTGCTTTTCAGCCGCCCGCGACCTTGCAATTTCAGCAGGTGAGCATATTCCCATGCAAAGTTGTTTTTCCAAAGGACGGAGTTTCTCATTCAACTTGCGTGTTTCAATGGTATCCTGTAGTTCAATGTTTTTAAATAGCTTGTCAATTCTTATCATTTTATCCGTAATCCGCTCACCAATAGTTTTTTGTTCTTTGGACAATTCAAATAATCTGCCGTTTTTATCTTGTTTTTTTATCGTTGCCTGGGGATTTTGTTTTGCCTTTTGCATCATGTTGTTGGCATAATTTTCAGCCCATTTCTCCTGATCGGCATCACTCATTTCTCCGACTTTTTCAAAATCTTGCAGCGAAACTCCATATTGCTCACTAACAATTTTATCGGCAACTTTACGTCCCAGTTCTTCGCTACCATCAGATTCCTGAAGTTTCAGTACATCACTTTTACTTAAACCTGATTGTTTGATTTGGGCGGATATGATTTTATTTTTCTCAATATTTGACTGAGTTTTGGCCTGAATATGGTCAACAACTTCTTTCAAATCGTATTTCACTTGATATATTTTGTCCGTAAAACGATTTATCTCCGAAGTGTCGGCAGTACATTCAACTTTTGGAATTGGCGGAAGTTGGCTCAACAAGGCCTCTGGCGTAGACTGGGCTTTTATTGACAAGTGTAAGGCAAAATTAAAGGCAAGTAAAGTCGCGTATAAAACACATCTCATATCTCTTAGTTTTTTAGATTTTTATAAATTCTACCCTGCGGTTCAGTGCTTTATTGACGGGATTATCATTGGGTGCTATTGGTTTGGTTTCACCCATACCGTCCGACTCAATACGAGAAGCCTCAATGCCGAACGTCTTCACCAACTCATTCTTTACCGATGCCCCACGACGTTTCGAAAGATCGAGATTGGCAGCATCGGCGCCATCGGCATCGGTATGACCCACAATTTTGATTCGTACTGTAGGGTTTTCTTTCAGCGTTTTTGCAATATCGTTGAGAGTTCCAAACGATTCGGGCTTTACCACATCTTTATTCACATCGAAATAAATGCCGTAGCTAACTAATTTCCCTTCAGTAATCAGTTTACTTCGGGTATCAGGTGCGGCGGTAGTAACTTTCAGGTTGGTTACATAAGGAGCTCCATGGTTACTCCATCCACTAAAACGAAGTCGATTAAATTTCGTTCCGGCATGAATATTTGTCGGCATATCCAATACTTTGGCTCCCAGATGATAAATACGAAGTCTGCGGTTTTGCACCCAAACAATTACATGGTTGACTTTTTTCATAACTACCGGATTTGTAGATGATTGACCTTCAAGCCACCCTCCTACATCAAGACTATTATCGTAACCCTTTGTCAACCAATCTCCTTCTTCAAATGTAATCCCCAATCCTTTTTTACCTGGATAGATATCATCAGTTAATTCCACATTATCGGGATCTTCATAAAAGCCAATTGAATAACCGAAATGGGAATCGTCTTCCACATCGGGAATAACATCAAATTCCATAATAAAATTTTGAGGAAAAACAATTTGTTTTGTGTGGCAATAAACGGCATCTTCCTTATTCATGTGAAACCAGTGCCCGGGAGCAATATTGGTGGTTTTTACTTCTCCACCGCCATTGGTCGTCCAAAGAGCAGGAAAATCGCCAATGGCATCCTGGGAGAAATCTTCGAAATAAAGAATTTTATCACCTGGAACAAAGTCATATTTTGTGAAGCTTTTGAACATTTGTGAACCTTGGGCTGATATATCATCAGTTAAATCGGTAGAGTCGTCTCCCTTTTCCGATTCGTCTTTAGCACTGTTTTGCTCTTCTTCATTGTTTTCTTCAGCATTCGCTTTTTTCTTTTTGAAGAGCTTTCCTACACCTTCTTCAATTTTGTCAATTCCTTTGTCAATTCCTTCGTCAACACGTGTTTCAGCCCGGTTTGCCGATTTATCTTTGAGTTTGTCTTTGATATTAAACTGCCCATAGGTAAAAGTAGTAGCAGCCAGTATCCACAAGGTAAATATGATTTTAACAGCCTTCATAAAACAAGTTTTTGAGTTTAATAATCAAATTTACTCTCTCTGCTTATCAAAACATTGTAAAAAACGGACAGTATCGTTGTAAATTCTTGATAGCAGTCTTATTGGATACCAGAGAATAATTTCACTAAACGAAGATCGCGATGAAAAAAAGTGCCTGGTGACTCACCAATAAATTTACGGAAGTCGTTTACAAAGTGTGGCTGATCGAAATATTTGCCTGAAAATACTATATTTTGGAAGTCAATTTCGTTTGTTTCTTTCAAAGTATTTAAAACTTGGTTGGCTCGGACAATACGACATAGCGATTTGGCAGAAACTCCAATCCTACAGTAAAAATTCCGACGAAATGATCGGCTGTTTAAATTCACATCATTGATTAAATCACTGATGTGGATCAGTCCATTCGATTCATAAATACGTTCATAGGCAATATCAATACTGTCAGGTTTATATTCTTCACCTTTAGTTAAGTCATTTAGATATTTCTGGAAAATTTGAACCCGTGTTATAAACCCTTCCGCATTTTTGAGTTCTTCATACAAATTATCAGGAATTACATCATCGATCCTTCTAAAAGATGGCATTCGGCATGTATTCAATGAAATATTAAATAAGCGGGAGAATACACTTGTTTTACATGCAACACCAAAGGAATCGATAGGAAGTGTTGCTTTGATCGAAACCGGCCCTAGAAAGGGAAGAGTTAAAAAATACGGCGGTAGTTCTTGTGAAAGTGAGTTGTTTATACTCATATCAACTTCACCTTTAAAATTGAACATCAAGGTACACGAACCTTCAGGAATATGTTTGTCGCTGTAACTTCCTGTTTTTGATTTCGATTCCAAAAATAAAAAACGTCGGACCAGGAAAGCTGATGATTCATCCGGTTCACAACATGAAGATGTGAGGTTAATAGGCATTCAAATCTATTCCATTTTATATCGAGGAATAAAAATAATTAGTTTAATTGATTAAGAATTGTAAAAAACGGACAAAATGAAACGATCCTATAATTTAGAAATTGAATACTAAAATTTATATTTCATCAATATTTAAAATATTAACATAATTGAATTGCGTTTGATATATCAAAAAGTGATCATATTAGTTACCAGGAATTAAAAAGCTAAAAGTTGCTCCTTTATTTTCTTCACTTTCAACCCAAATACAACCGTTATGCTTTTCAACAAACTCTTTGCAAAGTAATAGTCCAAGTCCATTTGTTGGTTCACCTTCTGTTCCTGAACGTTTTGTACTCACATCTATCCTGAACAAGTTTTTAAGTAAATCGGGTGATATGCCAATACCCGAATCTTTAACAGAGATAATCATTGAATTATTTTCCCCATAATACGCTGAGATGGTTATCTCCCCTCCCCGATGAGTATATTTTATCGCATTTGATATAAAATTCCGAATTATTAGCTGAATCATGTTTTCGTCTGCATACATTAATAGCTTATCCGGCGGTGTATTGTATGTAAGATTTATTTCCTTTTTTGCTGCTTGCGTTTTGGCCGAATACAATAAATCATTAATCAATTGATCTACATTAAGTTCTACTGGGTTAAATTCAATCCGGTTTGTGTTTGAACGAGCCCATACCAAAAGGTTTTCCAAAAGTTGTGATGTTTCTTTAGTTAATTCTTTTTGCAGTCCAAGGAATACATATAGCGTTTCTTCATCAACATTCCCCTTCTCAGCAATCATCTCAGATATTGATAATATATTACCAATAGGACCTCTTAAATCATGTGCAATTATTGAGAAGAATTTATCTTTAGTAGCATTAAGTTCCCTCAATTCATTGTTTTGTCTGCAAATTTTTAAATGTGTTGAAACCCTGGCAATAACTTCGGCTGCCTGAAATGGTTTTGTTATATAATCAACTCCTCCAACATCAAATGCTCGTACCAAATTTTTGCTATCATTTAATGCGCTTATAAAAATTACAGGAATATCGTTAAGCTGGGGACTTGCTTTCAACCTCCTGCATACTTCAAAACCATCAATACCAGGCATCATAATATCCAGAAGAATTATATCCGGTTTTTCCTTTTCGGCAACCTGAATGGCTAATTCACCATTTAATACCGGACGAATCTTATATCCTTCTTCCTTTAATATTCCGCCTAAAATCTTCAGATTATTTGGAACATCATCAACGATGAGGATATTCGACGTTTTTTGACTAATAGTATATTTCAGATTCATAGCTCATCTGATTTGAGTTAAAACAGTATTAAAATAGTTGTAATCGTAATTATTAGCGAATAACAAAAGGTGCGCAGATAGTTCTTTATCTTCCAGCCTAATTTTTTCGATCAAAGCGATAAGCTGTTCGAAATCAGCAATTTCTATCGCATCATTCATTTCACTGATCATATCAGCTGGCAATCTTTTCAATTTCTCAACAATTTGCTCCTCCAAAAGAGAACCTTCAATTGTCAAATCTACTTCTTCATTTTCGTAAATATATTTGATTCCCAAAACACTTCCAATCGCACTAAACAATTCACTTTCCCGAAAAGGTTTGCGTATATATCCCTGAATACCTAGTATATCCATATTTCGTCTTTCATCTTCAAATGAGCTGGCTGTTAAGGCAATTATCGGAGTATTCTTTCCTTTAGCTGTCGATTTGATAAATTGGCTGGCTTCATAACCGGTCATTACCGGCATTCTCATATCCATTAGAATTAAATGCAGATTATATTTTTCAAACTTGGTAATCGCATCTTTGCCATTGACTGCTTCAATCGTTTTAAAACCAACCATATTTAATAATCTCACGATCACTTTCCGGTTTTTATCGACATCATCGACAACAAGTATATTTATGTTGCCATTAGCTTTTTTAATACCAATAACCCTATTCTGAATTATTTCGGTTGATGTTATTTTATCGCCTTCCTTAAAATCAACGAAAAATGAAAATACTGATCCCTTTCCTACTTCACTTTTCACCACAATATCTCCACCCATAAGAATAGCCAATTCGCGACTTAAGGCCAATCCCAGACCAGTACCACTGTTTGTTTTTGTACCAGAGCTCGTTTGAACGAAAGATTTAAAAAGCTTACATATCTCATTTTCAGCGATTCCATGTCCTGAATCCTGAATTTCAACAAATAATTGAGTTTTATCCAGCCCAACTTTATTTACTCGAATCCGAACGGCAACACCTCCGTCATCAGTAAATTTAATGGCATTACTTATCAGGTTTATGAAGATTCGCCTCAATTTATTATCATCAATACAAATATATTTAGGAATATCGGGTGTTGTTTCAAAAATAAATTGCAAATGTTTTGTCTTTGCCGGTTCTTTAAACAGCATTTGAATATCAGCAAATAAGGTATAAATATCAATATTCTTGTTATTCAGTTCTAACCGGCCAGCTTCCATTTTCGATAATTCAAGAATGTCATTTATCAACGATAATAAATGTTCTCCTGCACTGATAATTGAGATACTGTACTCTTTTTGCAATGAAGTCAAACTCTTGTCTCGATTCATTAATTGAGAAAATCCAATTATCGCATTTAATGGTGTTCGTATCTCATGCGACATATTTGCCAGAAAAACACTTTTTGATTTGTTGGCATATTCAGCTTCCTGTCTGGCTTTCAATAAGATTGCTTCATTCTGCTTTTGTTCAGTAATGTCCCAATCAATCCCAACCATTTTAACAGGTATATTTTCTTCGTTGCGTTGAACTATGGCTATTGAACGAATAGAATGAATTGTTCCATCTGGCCAAACAACCCTAAATTCGGTATTCAGTTGTTTTTCTCCTTTCACGGCCAAAGCGATTTCTTCAGTAATTCGTTCAATATCATCTGTATACAGATTTTTCAACCAAACTTCATTACTATTATCCGGCGATTTTTTCTCTTCACCAAATAATCTAAACAATTGCTCATCAGCATACAACTCATTGGTAACCAAATTCATTTCCCAAACTCCAATGCCCCCGGCAAAGGTTGCCATAGCCAACCGTGTCGAAACTCGTTTTATCTCTTCTTCAGCCTCTTTTTTATCAGTAATATCATTGGCTATACCTAGAAATCCGGTTATCTGATTATTCATGTCTCTGATGGCCGTAACAATCAGGTTTACGTATAAGGTTGAACCATCTTTCCTGATATATTTCCAAGTGCGCTCTTCATGGTTCTGAATTCTGGCTTTGGCTACAAAAGTTTCAAACCCATTAATTGTCCGTCCAAATAGGTCCGTTAATTCTTTACTTCTTTTTTCAATTTCTTCGTTATCATGAATAATTGCCGGAGTAGTTTTGCCAGTCATTTCTTCAGCTTTATAGCCTAGCATATATTCAGCTCCCTTACTGAAAACAGTAATAATACCATCAACATCAGTTGCAATAATAGAAGAATGTATCGCAGCATTCAATACATCAGATAATGATTTATGCGCAGCTTGCAGCTGCATTTCGGCTTGTTTTCTTTCGGTAATATCGTGCGTAACTCCAACCAATCCAGTTATTTGCCCTGTTACATCAAAAAGTGGCACTTTCGAAATTAGTAAAGACCTTAGATCCCCTGTTTTATCGGTAAGTTCACCTTCCTTATCAATTATTGATTTTCCTGTATGAATAACAAATTCATCTTCTTCGGTTGACTTTTGAGCTATTTCGTCTGAAAAAAAACAAAAATCTGTTTTATTAATCACTTCGCTTTCTGATTCTTTCCCTGAAAACAAAACATCCTTTGGATTTGAAATAATTTTCCTTCCAAGCCTATCTTTCACATAAACAGCGTCTGGTATCAAATCGATAATTGTTCGAAAAAGTGTCCGTTCATTCTGCAAAATCTCTTGAGATAATTTACGTTCACTTATATCTTCTTTAATTGCCAGAAAATTAATTATTTGCCCATGCTGGTTTTTTACTGCCGTAATTGTGGCATATTCCCAATACAATTCTCCGCTTTTCTTTTTGTTATGAAACTCACCCTTCCACTCGCCTCCTGATCTAATTGTTTTCCAAAGTTCTTTATAGGTCTCTGATGAAGTATAACCCGACTTTAAAATTCTCGGATTCTGCCCAATGACCTCATCTTTTGAATAACCAGTCAGATCACAAAATTTTTTATTAACATATTCTATTTCCCCTTTTAAATCAGTAATTACTATCGATGCAGGATTTTGCTCTACAGCAAGAGATAATCTTAAAATAACTTCTTCAGCTCGTTTCCGCTCATCAATTAATCTAATTAAGGATTCTGACATATCATGACCATCCAAAAAAGTATCAGAATATTCGCCCGACACAAGTTCTGATGAATTCAATGCATTTATTGCTTCCCTGATTTTACTTAAAACTTCGTTCTGATTCTTAGTATCTTGTTTTAATCTTTGGAAGGCATTTCTGAGTTCAAGCGAGCTTATTTCAATTGAATTTTGTAATAATAAAATATCATCATCATATCCTTCATAAGTGCTGTTTACATCGCTTATAAAATTCCAAAGTTCTTCTGGAACATTCTCCAACGAACCATAGTGTTTTTTGAGTTGGCGGTTCAGTAACTTAGTGAATTTATTCTCCATGATTCGGCATTTTATATTTCCTTAAATAAAGTAATTGTCATGGTTTGATTGTGCAACTCACACCGTTGATCAAAAGGTTGCGATGGGCAAATTTCACCATAAGAGTAAAAACCGGTGATGGCTACCTGTTCGCCAATAACCTCACGAATGGTTTCTAATTCTTCTTCAACACGTTGCTTCAATACTAATTTTCGGCCAACACAACTTATCAGAATAGCCAAATCGGCCTTTGAATTTTTCAAGCTGATTCGCGACATCTCGGCTGCACCAGTTGCACCGTCTACCAACCTGTCGAAATTTGCTTTCATAAGCCGTACATATTCTCCCTGCGGAATGTCTCCGGCAAAAACCATACTTCCATCTTCTTCGTTTACAGATAAAACTGTACGTACCAATGAGATACCAGAATCCTGAAGCCTAAGATTCAATGGGAATAATAAGGCTGAAGCCGGAAGATTTGCAGCATGTGCACCAAGGTAGCGTTTATAAAGTTCCAGAGCAGGCTGACCATCCAGCTCATAAAGAATATTTGCATTAGACCTGGTCACCTCACGATCAACACCAAATGAATCCCATCCTCCCATTGATCCATAACCCACCTGAAGATTCTGCCCATAAAAACCAATGGCAATTACCATATCCTTTTTTGCAGCCTGGTTGTGTACAATAACCGTTTCGCTGAAATTACTCTGATCGCCTGCCAGCCCGCCAGTTACCGAAACACGATTCTTAAGTTGGTCATTAAATCCATCGGTGAGATCGCTACCATTGATATTGAGGCCTTCTGACAGAACCATTATATGAACTAAATTATCCCTATCGAGCACCGAAGCAAGTTTCTGCCCTACCTTATAACTATTTTCCATCGAGGAGATTACTTCATGCGCAACCTCAACCGTCGTTTGTTCAAAATAAACAGCAGTACTTATTATATTGGAATTATAGACTTCATCACAGTAAATTTCACCTGAAGTGGAACATCCAACTATTTGTGCATTCGGATAGGATTTCCTGACATAACTAATGTTTTTTTCGATCTTTAATAAGTCTTTGTTACCAAACAGAAAAACAAGCTGGGCCCTATTTTTCAACTCGTTATCTGTCTTTTTCGCCCAACCTGTTAATTCAGAAAAGATACTTTGCTCGGTTTTCATAAGCGTCAGATTAAAGAAAAACAATATTATTTATAAAAAATCTCAATGAATAACTATAACATTTATTGCTAAATATATTTAATATCTTTGAATTTAAGCTATTATCTTTATTAATATATCCACTTAAATAAGTTGAATGGAAAAACCAAATTACATGTTTTGATGCTCATCTAATCCAAACATCGTTCGACTGCGCTCATGCAAAAGCCAACATATATTTATCTCTCTTATTATGAAAGAGAGGCAAGGTGCCAGCTTACTGGTAAATGAATAGGTACTTTTAAAATGTTACAACAAATGGTTCCGATAATCATTGCTATTTGCTTGAGAATTCATTTTTAACAAACCCTTGAGTAATCAAAAGGTTTAAAAGAATATTGGTTTATTTTAACATCTTATTAACTCAATAATTTGGATTTTATAATTCAAGCAAATCAGGTTTTTTTTAATTTCGGCACACTAAAATTCTAATACTTAAACGAACAATACTAATGAAGACACAAAACATTTTTCATCACCTGTTTATTCTTAGCATTATTTGGGTAATTCTATTTTCGTGTAAGCAAAAACCTGTTGATGAATCGGTTGTGCGTGATGCAAAATACAAACAAAGTATAATTGAGACATATAAGAAAGTTGGTTTATTCTGTACGCTCAATTATATCCCTGGTTTGTCTGTTGCTGTTTCGGTTGACAATAAAGTAGTATTTGCTGATGGTTTTGGCTATTCAAATCTTGAGCTAAAAACAAAATCATCACCCTCACATCTTTATAGAATAGGCCAGATATCAGAACTTGTTACTACACTTACTGCGGCAAAACTTTCAGAAGAAGGAAAACTAAATCTGGATAAACCAGTTGGAGAATTATATCCTGGTTTAGCAACAAAACCTGCCAATTATACACTATATCAATTGGGTGTACATTCCTCTGGTATACGCGATCAACATGCAGAAGCAGGCAAGGGTAAGGAAAATACCTATGAAACTTTAATTCCAACTTTCATAAACGACAATCAACTTTACGCCCCAGGTGTAAGTATGTTACATACCGAACTTGGAATTGATTTATTAGGTTATCTCATTCAAAAGTCTGCAAATGAACCTTTTTTGAAGGTTGTTAAAAAAACACTTACCGACAACCTCAAACTTACTGGAACTATAGCAGATAATCCTTACCTTATTTTTGACAAAAAAAGCAGTCAATACAATTACGATTTTATTGCTCAGCCCATTGTTGCCGAACAAATTGATTTACGAGGGAAAGAAGCCTCTGCAGGGTACTTGAGTACGGTTCTTGATTTGGTTAAGATAGGTAATGTATTACTCTATCCCGGATTTTTAAAAAAAGAAACGCTTGTCCGAATTACAAAGCCATACACTTTAGCTTCAGGACAAAATTCGCCTTTTGCATTTGGTATTTTGGTAAATAAAGATATGGAGGGCCGTACATTTTGGGGGCAGAAAGGAATGGTTGCAGGAGGAACGGCTATTTTACTTATCTATCCGGAAGATAAACTTGTTGTTGCTATTGCTTCGAATGTAGGAAATACAACCTGGGAGCCACCAGTATTTGAGGTAGCATCTGCTTTCCTCGATCAACTTCATCCTGAAAGAAAAGCGAAAAGAGAAGAGCAATTGAAGCAAGAAGAAACACGGAGAAACCAATCTCAGCAAAACAAATAGAAACTATTGAGAAAATAAAAAAACCGGAAGAAGGTCAAAAGATCATCTTCCGGTTTTTTTATTTCTTGATGTTGTTCAGCAACAAGTATTACCAGGCGAATAATGGTAAATCTTTCATTAGAGCATTCACCCGTTTACGAACAGAGATGATAACTTCCTCATTATCAATATTACTTATTACTTCGTCAATCAAAGCAACAATCACAGGCATCATATCTTCTTTAACCCCACGAGTTGTAATGGCTGGTGTTCCAACCCGAAGTCCCGAAGTTGTAAAAGGGGAACGGCTATCAAACGGAACCATATTCTTATTAATAGTGATATCGGCACGAACCAGAGCATTTTCAGCTTGTTTCCCTGTTACTTCAGGGAATTTGGTACGCAGGTCAATCAACATCGAATGGTTGTCGGTTCCGCCTGAAATTACTTTATATCCTTTTGCAATGAAAGCTTCAGCCATAACATTAGCATTTTTCTTTACCTGGGCCTGATAAACTTTATAGGAGGGATCCAATGCTTCACCAAAAGCTACAGCTTTTGAAGCAATCACATGTTCAAGCGGACCACCTTGCTGACCAGGGAAAACAGCAAAATCCAAAACCTGCGACATCATTTTGGTCACTCCTTTTGGTGTCTTGAAACCAAAAGGGTTCTCGAAATCTTCACCCATAAGGATTATACCTCCGCGTGGGCCTCGTAATGTTTTATGGGTTGTTGATGTTACAATGTGGGCATATTTCACCGGATTATCGAGCAAACCAGCAGCAATTAAACCAGCAGGATGAGCCATATCAATCATTAACATGGCACCAATTTTATCAGCAATTGCCCGCATACGGGCATAATCCCATTCACGCGAATAAGCCGAAGCTCCGCCAATAATCAGTTTAGGCTTGTGCTCTAATGCTAAAGCCTCCATTTCATCATAATCAACAAGGCCTGTATCTTCTTTCACATGGTAAGCAATAGGGCGATATAAAACTCCTGAAGAATTTACTGGTGAACCATGAGACAAGTGACCACCATGAGCCAAATCAAGTCCCAAAAAACAGTCACCGGGATTAAGAACTACCGATAAAACTGCCGCATTGGCCTGAGCTCCTGAATGAGGCTGAACATTGGCATAAACAGCACCAAAAACTTCTTTAATACGGTCGATAGCCAGTTGCTCAGTCATATCCACACACTGACAGCCTCCGTAATAGCGATTGCCTGGATAGCCTTCGGCATATTTGTTAGTCATAACTGACCCCATAGCTTCCAGAACCTGATCGCTTACAAAGTTTTCAGAAGCAATCAATTCAATCCCGCTAAGCTGACGCTGACGTTCTTTTTCAATGATCTCAAATACTTTGATATCTCTTTCCATTGCGGTAAAATATTGGTTAAAATTGAGGCCGTAAAGTTATAATAAAATCAGGATGGCTTAAAAATGAAGTTATTCAAAAAATCGGGTATTTTTGAACAATTAAAGTTTTGATAAAATGCAAAATAAACCTTTGTTTTTTGAATCAGCTTGTATTTTCAGCATAGTAGGCAGCAGTATAGGCCTTATTTGCATGTTTATATCTTCTTTTTTTTTCAGGTTTATTACTGAAAAGATTACATCGGTTACCAATATAACAGCAACCGAGAAGCTAAGTCCCATCTACTTCGCCGTTCTTGGTGCAGCTTTTTGTATTTCGCTGGTGGGAGCAATTAAATTATACAGGTTGCATCGAAGTGGGCTTTATCTTTATCTGTCAGCTCAGGTATTAATTTTGTTTATCCCGGTTCTCTGGCTTGGTTCCCAGGCTTTTTCGACAACAAATGCCATTTTTACAGCAACATTTACCAGCATTTATCTTTATTGGTATAGGCGTTTAGACCGCCCAAGATTTTACTAATGCTACTTTTGTAGCATGACAGAACGAAATCAATTTAAAGGAGTGAACTCGATTAAATTTCATAATTCATTTTCTTGCGATGATGACTGCTATCGTTACCTCGCTGACATTAAGTGGTACGATCAAGGCTATCAATGTAAAAAGTGTGGGCATACAAAATATTGCAAAGGTGTAAAACCATTTTCAAGACGATGTATGAAGTGCAAATATGATGAAAGTCCAACTGCAGGCACCATGTTCGACAAATGCAAATTCCCTTTGCAACTGGCTTTTCACATTGCCTTTAAAATAAGTACAAAGAAGAAAGGAATGTCTTCCATGGAGTTATCTCAGGAATTCGAATTACGCCAGAAGACTTGTTGGGAGTTTAAATGGAAAATACAACAAGCCATGCAAAGCAGTAAGCAACATCCAATCAGTGGTATAGTCCATGTCGATGAGTTTTATATCGGCGGGGAAGAAGAAGGAAAACGCGGGCGTAGCAAAGGGGACAAAAAGCTTGTCGTTGTTGCTCTCGAAATTGTCGATGGCGGTGTTGGACGTGCTTATGCCCAATGTATCGACAACGCTTCCTCAGTTTCTTTCCGTCCATTTTTTGAAACATACATCAACCGGGACACAAAAGTCATAACCGACGAGTGGAAAGGATATATCCCTTTGAAAAAGACCTATCCAAACCTGGAACAACTCAAATCCGAGAACGGGAAAAGTTTTCAGGATATACACATCCACATCATGAATTTGAAAGGATGGTTACGTGGTATCCATCACCATTGCAGCAAAGAACGCCTTCAGGGATACCTTGATGAGTATCACTTTAGGTACAATAGACGGTCAAATATGGATACAATATTTGATTCACTCATAAAAAGGATGGTCATGAATAATCCTATACGTTTACAATCTGTTAATTAACATGGGCGGCTTATCCGCCTATACCAATATCTTTATTATTTCAGAATAACCAAATAAGTTTATTCGGTTGATAGGTCAGCCATTGTATCACGATAAACAGAGAATACCCTTGCACGGGAAATAAATCCAACGTACTTGCCATTGTCCAAAACTGCCAGATTGTACCGCCCGCACGATTTGAATTTCTCAACAACAACTTCCATCGGATCATCAGGTGAAATAAAGAATTCGGGCATGTACATTAATTCACGGACTGTAATTTTATCATATAAACCCTGATCAAACATCAGGTTTCGAATATCGTTCATTTTAATCATGCCTATAAGCATTCCATCGGCATCAACAACAGGAAACAAATCACGTTTCGAGTGTGCAATATAGAAGGTAAGTTCTCCAAGTGTCAATTCAGGCGTTAGAACTGCAAAATCAGTTTCTATCAACTCTTTAGCGTTCATAAAATGCATTGCAGCTTTATCTTTATCATGCGTTACAAGCTCGCCCAATTCGGCTAATCGCTTGGTATAAATTGAGTGAGGCTCAAACCTCATAATTGTAACATAAGCTACTGTTGCCGAAATAATTAATGGGATTAATAACTGATAACCACCAGTAATTTCAGCAATAAGAAAAATTCCAAGTAAAGGTGCGTGCATAACACCTGTCATTAATGCGCCCATTCCTGTTAATGCAAAATTAGCATAAGGCAAATTCAGTCCGAAGAATGTATTTAAAGCAAGTGACAAAATATAACCACCTGTTGCTCCAACAAACAAAGTTGGAGCAAAAATACCACCAACTCCCCCACTCGATGTTGTTACCGACATGGCTATAACCTTAAAGAAAAGAATTAAAACTAAGATCAATAATAAAATGTATGGATCTGATTTAAAGTTAAAAAAGATTGAATTATTCAACAAATCTGCTCCTTCGCCAATAAAAATTTTATTAATCGATTCGTATCCTTCTCCCCAAAGTGGAGGAAAAATAAAAATCATCAATCCAAGCAAAATTCCTCCAAACAACAAACGTTTATAGTTATTCTTAATTTTCTTCACCCAATTTTCAACCAGCATTCCCATTCGGGTAAAGTAGAACGAGATTAAGCCGCAAAATATACCGAGTAAAATATAATAAGGCAAATTATCGGAGTTAAACTGGTTTGATATTGCAAAATGAAAGAGTACAGTATCTCCCATAAAAAAGTAAGCCAAAGTAGCTGCAGTTATTCCTGATATCAACAATGGAATTAACGAAGCCATAGTCAAATCGAGCATTAATACTTCAAGAGTAAACATGATACCGGCGATTGGAGCTTTGAAAATACCGGCAATAGCGCCTGTTGCACCACATCCAATAAGCAAACGGAGCTGGCCCTGGTTAAGGTTAAACACTTTTGACACATTCGAACCAATTGCGGCCCCGGTATAAACGATTGGCGATTCGGCTCCTACTGATCCACCAAAACCAATCGTGAAACCACTGGTTATCATTGATGAAAACATATTATGGGCTTTTATATAAATCCCTTTTCGTGAAATTACAGAGAGAATTTTTGATACTCCGTGGCTAATATCGTCTTTTATTAAGTATTTAACTATCAACACACTAATTAATATACCTATCATCGGGTAAGCCAGATAAAAATAGCTTTCGGACGAGGCATTAAAATGCCTGGTTAAAAAATGCCCGACATAATGCACAAAGTTTTTAAGCAAAAATGCAGCCGTTCCACTGAGTAATCCAACCAGCAGACTTAATATATAAATCTTGTTCTTCTCACTAATCTCAGAAAAGAACCTTTTTATTTTCCAAACTATTAGCACTATTGACTTTTCTTTTTAAAGATTTCTTTCATAGATTGCCAGAAGGGTTTTTTCTCCTGTCCTTGTTTTGTTTTTGTATCTTCAGATTGAGTTACTTCCTCCTTATTTTCATCTTTATTTGTTGATTTTCGCAGGTTCTCTCCTTTTCCAAATAAATTACGGAAGAACCCTTTGGACGGAACTTCTAGCACATCACGGTAAGGAGGAATATTCATCAATGCCATATTTTCATCAGATGGAGACTGAAAACTACTGTTTCTCATATTCTGATATTTAGCTTTCCTTAAAATCTGGCTGTAAAACTCGCCAACAATAGGCAATGCCGTTCGGCCTCCAGCACCTTCGCCTAATGATCTGAAATGAATTGATGGATCTTCTCCGCCTACCCAGGCACCTGCTACTAAAGTTGGAGTCATACCTATAAACCAGCCATCAGCCTGATCCTGAGTAGTACCTGTTTTCCCTGCAAATTCAGAATCAATTCCCCAAGCAGTGCGAATAGCGTTACCTGTTCCTTCATTGACAACTGATTTGAGCATCTGGGTAATTATATGGCAGTTTTCAGGAGAAGCAATTGTATCTTGTGATTGCACATTGGAAAACTTTTCGAGTGATTTTCCAGTATTCGATTCTATTGATTTCAAATAATATGGAGAAATTCTTCGTCCTCCGTTTACCAGAGTAGAATATGCACAAACCATTTCCTGAAGTGAAACAGAAGCTGTTCCAAGGGCTAACGACGGATAAGGTGGTAAATCCGAATCAATTCCCATCTTTTTTGCTAAATCAACTACATTTGAAATCCCGGCTTTCATTAAGACCTCTACAGCAATTGTATTTATTGATTTAGATAAAGCACCTTCCATCGAATAGTAACCAGTATATTCATCATGCGAATTTTCGGGTGACCAATTATCGTATTCGGCATAAACTTTTCGTTCATTGGCAAAATAAAAATCCGGAGAAACTCCTGCTTCGAGGGCACCCAAATAAACTATCGGCTTAAAGGTTGATCCAACCTGGCGTTTGGCTGTAGTATGGTCGTACTTGAAATAACGAAAATCATTTCCGCCAATATAAGCCTTTAATTCTCCCGAATACGGATCGAGGGCCATAAACCCTGTATTCAGGATTCTCAAGTAATATTTTATCGAATCCAGAGGAGAAATATCAGCCTGTTTTTTACCATCCCAGGTAAACAAGGTGGTGGAAATGGGTTGATTAAATACTTCTTTTATTTGGTCTTCAGGTATCCCGGCTTTTTTCATAGAGCGATAGCGGTCAGAACGTTTCATTGCCCGGTAAATTACCGACTGATCGTTACCCCAGGGATTTTTCTTTCCCCAAATACCTTCGAAAGTAGCCTGAAGGTTTTTCATCTGGTCGGCAACTGCATTCTCAGCAGCTATTTGCATATCAAAATCAATTGTTGTTCTGATTTTCAAGCCATCAGTGAATAAATTATATGGTTTATTATCATCTTTTTGATGATTGTCGCACCAATCCTGAAGAAAAGGTCTAAGTTTCTCAATCAGATAAGGTGCCGGCCCTTCTGTATAAGTAATCAAATTGTAGGTGAGATTCAGTGGTTCAGCCTTATATGTCTTTGCTTCGGCATCAGTAATGTAATCGTATTTCACCATTTGATCGATCACCACATTACGACGCTCCAACGACCTCTCAGGGTTTTTACGCGGATTATAGCTATTGTTAGCTTTAAGCATTCCAACCAAAGTTGCTGCTTCTGGTATTTTTAGTTTTGATGGCGGCTTATTGAAAAAACGTTCGGAAGCAACTCCAATCCCAAAAGTATTTTCTGCAAAAGGAACAGTATTCAAATAAAGCGTTAAAATTTCTTCTTTGGTATAAAGCTTTTCTAAACGATAAGCTATAATCGATTCACGCAGTTTATTAATTGGCATTGTCAATGGGCCAAAAGATTTACGCGGATAAAGATTTTTGGCAATCTGCTGGCTTAACGTACTTCCACCACCTGCACTACGGTCTTGCAAAAGAAGTGATTTCAGAAAAACACGTAGTAATGCAATTTCGTCAATTCCCCGATGTTTGTAAAACCGCGAATCTTCGGTAGCAATAAGTGCGTTGATTACATTAGGCGAAATTTTATCAAAACTCACATTCGTACGGTTTTCGATATAATAACGACCTAGTAAACGACCATCACTCGCGTATACCTCAGTTGAAACAGGGTTTTTGATATTCTGAAGTTCAGCGCTTGAGGGTACAGGACCTGTAAAACCAACATAAACTACCAAAAACAAAAGGAATCCAAGTAGTAATAATGCCACACCTGCTTTCAATGAGAAAATGAAGATTTTACGTCCAAGGCTCCTCTTAGAGCTACCCGATTTTCGCGCTGATGATTTTATTTTAGATGATGATATTGGTGTTTTCTTTGCCATTTCAGTGTTGATATAATTCAAAGGGAATTAGAACAAACTTAGTCTAAAATTTCCAATTTTATCAAATCCACATATAGCAGACTCCTACATAATTATATTGGAAATTCTATTATTACTGGTTCAATGGCTAGGTAGACAAATTTTGACCGCAAAAGTAGATTAAAAATGATCCATTCTGGATAAAAATTTCCTAAAAGTTAAACTAAAGTTCAATTAGTCATGTTTATATTCACATAAACCGATAATATTCTATCAAAATGAAGGTTGCAATTAGTGGATCCGGTGGATATATTGCCAGCAAACTAATTGAGGTGCTGACACATAATAATTATACAATCATTCGCATACAACGAGAGCACCTAAGCGATGTTCCAACCCTCGTTTCGATTTTTGATGGAACTGACGTGGTTATTAATTTGGCCGGAGCTCCTATTTTCAGGCGATGGACCAATAAAAATAAAGAAGAAATTTTAGTAAGCCGCGTTCAATCAACTAAAAATATAGTTAAAGCAATAAACCAACTTGTACACGAAAAACGTCCAAAATTATTAATATCAGCTTCGGCTATAGGTATTTATAAATCAGGATTAATGCATACTGAATCAATTAATTCATTGGGTGATGGTTTTGTCTCAAATATTGTTATGAACTGGGAAAATGCAACGTTAAACCTTTCGCCTGATGTAAGAAAAGTCATTTTCAGAATTGGACTGGTTTTGGGAAAAGACTCCAAGACAATCCAGAATTTATTACCAGTTTTTAAATTAGGTCTTGGAGGAAAACTAGGCACCGGAAAACAACCTTTCCCGTTTATTCATATTAATGATGCAGTTCAGGCAATACTTTGGAGTATTCATAATGAAAAAGCAAAAGGTATTTACAATTTGGTTTCACCACAACACATTACTAATGAAGAATTTACCAAAGCTTTAGCAAAAGCAGTTAAAAGACCTGCCATTTTCGCGGTTCCTTCTGCAATTTTACAATTATTACTTGGAGAAAGGTCTACCCTACTCCTGAATAATCCAATTGTTTATCCTGAAAATCTTATAAATCAAGGATTTATTTACATGCATTCCGACATTGAAATGTGCCTAAATCAAATTATTAACCAAAGTTGAATCGATTTAACTTCGATATTTTATCTGCGGTGATTCAATCTATCCTACAATCAACAAACATTTCCTTATTCATAAAAAGATTTAATATAAATATTTATCGCTGCTGAATTTAATTTCATCTTTTTCTCTCTATTTTCAAATAATAAACTATTAATAGGTTAAAAGAATAATTATATCATTATTTATATATCTAAATATTAACATAAGATATTATACAACATTTAAAGTACTGATTTCTAATGACGAATATTGGACAAATTATTGATCTGGAATATTTATTTTTAAAGAAATAATCATAAAACCTTTTCAATGATGAACCAATCAAGTGTGGAATATCAGGATTGTAAAGGAAATCAAATACACGAAGATGAACTTTACGATCGTTTGTCGATAATCGTTAAATCGCAGAGAACTGTTCCAGGGGCCTTGATCCCAGTTTTGCAAACGGCCCAAAATCTTTTTGGATACCTACCTGAAAAAGCCTTACGATTAATTAGCCGCGAGCTAAAATTGCCATACAGCGAAGTGGCCGGAGTTGTAGGTTTTTACTCTTATTTCTCTACTATCCCAAAAGGGAAACACACCATCCGTGTTTGCCTGGGAACTGCCTGCTATGTCAGGGGAGGACAGGATGTTTTAAAAGCAATGTCGAAAGAACTGGAAATAAGCGTTGGAGGAACAACTCAGGATCGCAAATTTTCGCTTGAAGTTGGCCGTTGCTTTGGTGCCTGCGGCCTTGCTCCCGTTGTTATGGTTGATGATGAAACTTTCCAGAGAGTAAACCCATCAAAAATTAATGACATCCTAAATAGTTTCGAATAAATTTCGAACTGATTTCTACACCAATCAATTACCTTTCAAACTACTACCTTTCGAAAACCAATTAATATGCAAAAAATAAACACACCTGAAAAATTTGATCGTTTTTTTCAGGAAATTTCCAAACAATACGCCGAAGAATACAATCGTTATAAGGAGATTATTCAGATTTGTGTTGGGGGAGGTTGCATTGCTTGTGGATCGATGAAACTCAAAGCTGAATTCGAAAAGAAATTTCAAGAGCAAAATCTTGATGGCAAATTTCTCATCAAGGGTACTGGTTGCTTAGGACCATGTTCAAAAGGTCCAGCTATTCTGCTTAAGAAATCCGACATCTTTTATGAAAACGTTCAGGTTGCCGATGTTGGTGAACTTATTGAAAGTCACATCAAAAATGGTGTTCCGGTTGAACGTTTATTACATCACAGCGATGAAGATGGTAAACCACTTCCCAAAATTCATGATATAAAACTCTTTAAAAATCAGAAGAAAATTGTCCTCCGTCGTTGCGGAAACGTTGATCCGGAAAAAATTGAAGATTATATTGCTTCAGGAGGTTACGTTTCCATGAAAAAGGCCTTGACTGAGATGAATCCAGAAGAAATTATCGAGCAAATGAAAATTTCGGGATTACGTGGACGAGGCGGCGCAGGGTTCCCCACTTTTATGAAATGGAACTTTGCAAAAAAAGAAAATGCCGATCAAAAATATATGTTATGCAATGCTGACGAGGGTGATCCGGGTGCTTTTATGGACAGAAGTATTCTGGAAGGCGATCCGCATAGTGTTATTGAAGGTATGATCATTGGCGCTTACGCCATAGGTGCAACCAAAGGTTTTATTTATGTCAGGGCCGAATATCCGCTCGCCGTCGAGCGCCTGAACAAAGCTATTGATCACGCCCGTGAAATGGGTCTGCTCGGTCAAAATATACTTGGTTCGGGATTCACATTCGACCTTGAAATACGCATGGGGTCGGGCGCATTTGTTTGCGGGGAAGAAACTGCGTTAATGGCCTCGATTGAAGGCAAGCGCGGTGAACCACGACCACGGCCTCCATTTCCTACAACTGCCGGTTTATGGGGAAAGCCATCGGTTCTGAATAATGTGGAAACCTTTGCTAATGTGTGCGCCATAATTGAAAAAGGTGGCGAATGGTTTGCTCAATTCGGGACTGGAAAAAGCAAGGGAACCAAAATATTTGCCCTTACCGGTGCTATTAAAAACTCAGGTTTGTACGAAGTTCCAGTCGGTACATCGCTGGGCGACCTGATTTACGATATTGGTGGAGGCACCAACAGCGGAAAGCCGTTTAAAGCAGCCCAAATTGGAGGGCCATCAGGAGGTTGTATCCCAAAACAACACTTAAATGTTTCGCTGGACTACGAGTCGCTAAATGAACTTGGCGCCATCATGGGTTCAGGCGGATTGGTGGTTATGGATGAAGATTCGTGCATGGTAGATGTGGCCAAATTCTTCCTCGACTTTGTTTTGGAAGAATCGTGTGGAAAATGTACACCATGCAGGGTTGGAACCAAACGCATGTACGAAATACTCGACCGAATTACTCTCGGTTTGGGGCGCGAAGGTGATATCGAACGATTAGAACATCTCGGCGAATGGATCAAAAAAACATCGCTTTGCGGATTGGGACAATCGGCTCCAAACCCTGTATTATCAACCATTCGCTATTTCAGGAAAGAATACGAACATCATATTCGCGAGCATAAATGCGAAGCCGGGAAATGTGCCAAACTGGTACGTGCACCCTGTCAAAGTGCCTGCCCAGCCGGAGTTGATGTACCTGGCTTTGTTTCGCTCACTGCTGAAAAGAGATATGCTGAAGCACTTAAATTGCACCGTGAACGGAATCCGTTTGCAGCAGTATGTGCCCGGGTTTGCTTCCATACCTGCGAAGACAAGTGTCGTCGTGCATCACTCGATGCTTCGGTTTCTATTCGTGGTATAAAACGCTATATGGTTGATCAGGAAATTACCATCCAATTACCCGAAATTAGAGAAAATGAAGCAAACGCAACAAAAAAAATTGCCATTGTTGGCGCCGGCCCTGCCGGGTTATCGTGTGCATATTTTTTGGCACGATTAGGCTATAAGCCAGTAGTTTTCGAAGCAGAACAACGCCCGGGAGGTATGCTTGTTCAAACCATTCCATCATATCGTCTACCACGCGAAATTCTGGCCCGCGAAATTCGTATGATTGAAAATATGGGAGTCGATATTCGTACAGAAATGAAACTTGGCCGCGATTTTACTCTCGAATCATTAAAAGATGACGGATATGAAGCTGTATTTATTGGTGTTGGATCACCACAGGGCATAAAACCGAATATTCCTGGCATTGATTCTGAGGGCGTTGTTGATGCGCTTCAATTCCTGCAAACCTACAATTTAAGGGGCTCTGTTCCGGTCGGCAAGCGAATAATTGTTGTTGGCGGTGGAAATGCAGCCATTGATGCAGCCCGCACCGCAGTTCGTTTAGGCGCAGAAAAGGTTGATATTGTCTATCGCCGGACACAGGAGGAAATGCCAGCCTGGGCCGAAGAAATTGATGCAGCACTTGAAGAACGCATTGACCTTCATACATTGACTAACCCCAAAGAATTTTTCACTGAAAATGACAAAATACAGGGAGTTCGGTGTGTCAGAATGAAACTTGGATCGTTTGATGCCAGTGGACGACGCAGTCCGGTTGAAACTGATGAGGAAATTACATTTGATGCAGATCAAATAATAATAGCAACCGGACAAACTTTAGATACGCAGGCTATTCTGGGAAACATTCAGCTTAAACTATCGGGGAAATCACAATTGGCGCGAAATCCACGAACGGGACAAACGTCTGTTGATTGGGTGTTTACCGGCGGCGATGCTGCAACCGGTCCCTCATCGGTTATTGAAGCTGTTGCCGGAGGGGAAAAAGCAGCTGTTGGTATCGACGAATATTTAACCGGAGAAAAGCACGACTTTTGGAGAAAAGAAAAGCATAACGATACCTTCTTCGATCCAGAGGCTGCGCCAGCAAAATATCCACGCACACACATGGTAATGCTGGCAGCCGAACGACGTATGTACAATTTTAGTGAAGTTGAACAGGTTTGGCCTGAAGGTGAAGCTATTCGGCAGGCAAGACGTTGTTTGCGATGCGATTATGGAAGCTGCTAAACTAAAGAAGCCTCTCCTAGCCCCTCCAAAGGAGGGGGCGAAAAAATATTGTTCTGAAATTATTACATTAATCGAAAAAGCATTGAAAATACGCACCACCTAAAGCCTCACCCTTCGGGGAAGGTTTGGAGGGGGCTCCTAAATCAAAAAAAAATGACAACAGTATATATTAATAAACGTCCGGTTGAAGTTGAAAACGGCAGTACAATTTATGAAGCTGCAGCTAAAGCGGGCATCCGTATTCCAACGCTTTGTCACGTCGAAAATCAGCATCCCAAAGGTGCCTGCCGGGTTTGCATGGTTGATGTTGAAGGAGCAAAAGCAATGGTTGCCTCGTGCACCACACCGGTAAGTGAAGGTATGAAAATCACTACTAACTCAAAAAATGTAAGAGAAGCGCGTAAATTTGTCGTTGAATTGCTTCTTTCTGAGCATTGCGGTGAATGTAAAACGTGTGTCCGTAACAATGATTGCGAATTACAATCTCTTGCTCTTGAATTGGGAGTTATGGATATAACTTACGAAGGAGAAAGGCTCAAACGATTTATCGATGATTCAACGCCCGCATTAGTTCGCGATTCCGGAAAGTGTATCAAATGCCGCCGTTGTATGACTGTTTGCAATGAAATGCAGGGAGTAGGCTCGCTATTTGCCCAGGGAAGAGGCTTCGAATCAAAAGTCGGACCTGCATTCGATCAACATTTAGATGGCGTAACCTGTGTGCAATGTGGACAATGTGCCGCAGTTTGTCCGGTTGGCGCTATTACCGAAAAAGAGCACATCGATTTTGTTTGGGAGGCCATTGAAGACCCGTCGAAATTTGTGGTGGTACAAACAGCTCCTGCCATTCGTGCAGCTTTAGGTGAATGCTTTGGATACGAACCCGGCACTTTAGTCACCGGCAAAATGGTTTCTGCACTCCGTTTGTTAGGATTCGATAGAGTTTTTGACACTAATTTCACTGCCGATTTAACCATCATGGAAGAAGGCACAGAATTGCTTTTACGCCTGAAAAAAGCGCTGGTTGATCAGCAACAAGTTGCATTACCCCAATTCACGTCGTGCTCTCCTGGCTGGATAAAATATGCTGAATATTTCTATCCTGAAATTCTGGATAACATCTCAACTTGCAAATCGCCACAGCAAATGTTTGGCGCTGTTGCCAAAACCTACTATGCGAAAAAGGCGGGAGTTGATCCGAAAGATGTGATTGTGGTTTCTGTAATGCCATGCACAGCCAAAAAATTTGAAGCTCAGCGCCCTGAAATGAATGGAAGCGGCTATCAGGACGTAGATTATGTACTGACAACGCGCGAATTGGCCCGGATGATCAAACAAACCGGAATCGACTTTAAAGCCTTGGCTGATGATGTTATGGACTCGCCAATGGGCTCAGGTTCGGGGGCTGCTGATATTTTTGCCAATACCGGAGGTGTTATGGAAGCCGCTATCCGAACAGCATACGAAATAGTTACCGGCCGTGAATTACCACTCGATAACCTTCATTTACAACCGGTAATTGGTCTGGAAGGAGTTAAAAAAGCATCGTTAAAAATAGAAGGATGCAAACCCGATTGGAGTTTTCTGGAAGGTGTTGAACTGAAAGTTGGTGTGGCTCACGGATTGGGAAACGCCCGCAAAATAATTGAAGCTATGCGCGGCGGCGAAGAATTCCACTTCATTGAAGTGATGACTTGTCCCGGAGGCTGCATTGGTGGCGGCGGACAACCACGTTTCACAACCAATGAGATCAGACAGAAGCGAATTCAGGCCATTTATAAAGAAGATGAGGGCAAACAACTGCGTAAATCACACGCCAATCCTGAAGTTCAGCAGATTTATGAGGAGTTTCTGGAGAAACCGTATAGCCATATTGCTCACGAACTTTTACATACGAAGTATAATTCACGATTTAGTTAATCAAAAAAGGCTGAACCTACGTTCAGCCTTTTTTATATCTAATAAGCTAATTAGCCTAATTGTGGGCCTGAAGGAATCAATGCTTTAGCATCATCATTGTCGCAATATTGCTCGAAGTTTTTGATGTATTTAGCAGCAAGTGATTTTGCTTTCGTTTCCCAGTCAGCAACGTTGGCATAAGTGTTACGAGGATCAAGAATTTCAGTATCAACATTGTTCAATGCTGTTGGAGCAACCAAGTTTAAAATTGGAATATGTATTGTTTCAGCATTTTCGATTGAACCATCGATGATAGCGTCGATAATCGCACGGGTGTTTTTCAACGAAATACGTTTTCCAGTTCCGTTCCAACCTGTGTTTACCAAATAAACTTTAGCATTGTGCTCGTGAGCTTTACCAATCAATGTTTTAGCGTACATAGTTGGGTGCAAGGTCAGGAAAGCCTCACCGAATGCTGGAGAGAACGATGGAACTGGTTCAGTTATACCACGTTCTGTTCCGGCTAATTTTGAAGTAAAACCTGAAAGGAAGTGGTACTGAGCCGATTTTTCGTCCAAAATAGAAACTGGAGGCAACACACCAAAGGCATCAGCTGACAGATAAATAATTTTTTTGGCGTGTCCAGCGCGTGAAGGAGAAACAATCTTGTTGATGTGATAGATTGGATAAGAAACGCGGGTATTTTCTGTTTTTGAAGCAGCCGCTGTGTAATCAGGAGTACCATCTTCTTTAACAGTTACGTTTTCCAGTAAAGCATCGCGACGGATAGCTCTCCAAATATCTGGTTCCTTGTCTTTTTCAAGGTCGATTACTTTGGCATAGCAACCACCTTCATAGTTGAATACTCCATGATTGTCCCAGCCGTGTTCGTCGTCACCAATCAGGTAGCGTTTTGGGTCAGCCGAAAGAGTAGTTTTACCGGTTCCCGAAAGTCCGAAGAAGATAGCAACATCACCATCTTTCCCAACGTTAGCAGAGCAGTGCATTGAAGCAATGCCTTTCAATGGTAAGTAGTAGTTCATCAAAGCGAAGATACCCTTTTTCATTTCGCCACCGTACCAGGTACCGCCAATAACCTGCATTCTTTCAGTAAGATTGAACAAAGTGAAAACTTCAGAATTCAAGCCTTGTTCTTTCCAGTTTGGATTAGAAGTTTTTGAACCGTTCAAACATACGAAATCAGGTTCACCGTAGTTGGCCAATTCGTAGTGAGAAGGACGAATAAACATGTTGGTTACAAAGTGAGCCTGCCATGCAACTTCCATAACGAAACGTACTTTCATACGAGTGTCTTCGTTGGTTCCGCAGAATGTATCAACAACGTACAATCTTTTTGCTGTAGAAAGTTGTTTGGTAACAAGGTTTTTACAATGAGCAAAAACTTCGGGGGTTGTTGGGCGGTTGATGTTGCCATCCCACCACAAATGTTCATCAGTTACTGAATCTTTTACAAAAAATTTATCTTTGGGCGAGCGACCGGTAAATTTACCAGTATCAACAGATACAGCTCCAGTTGTTGTTAATACACCTTTTTCAAAACCTTCATTAGCAGGATCAATTTCTGCTTGAAATAATTCTTCGTAAGTTGGATTATGCAAAATTTCGGCATTGGTTTCAATACCATACTTTAAAAGATCTGTGTTTTTCATGATAAGTGTTTATTATTTAATAATTTCAACAAAACAAAAATTTACTCGACCCCAAAAATACTCTTTTTTATACCCCGCAAATTGGGGCAAATATTAAATTAAAATCAATTTGGGTTGATGCCTGGCAATCAAAACAGCAAAAAACACAAACAACTGAATATCAATATAATGACATGATAAAACAAAAAAAAAGAATGTTAAGAAATCATTAACTCCTTAGCATTCTTTTTAATTAAAATAACCGATAAAATTACGACCTTGGATGGAATTGATTTAAGGTTGTTTTTAAATAATCCCTATCCAAATGAGTATAAATTTCAGTTGTCAAAATAGATTCATGACCGAGCATTTCCTGAACAGCCCTTAAATCGGCACCACCATTAATTAAATGGGTTGCAAATGAATGACGGAAAGTATGAGGACTAATCTTCTTCTCAAATCCTGCTTTGGCAGCAAGGTTTTTAATGATCGTGAAAATCATAACGCGACTCAACTTTTTACCTCTTCTGTTAAGGAATAAAATGTTTTCGCTATCTTTTGAAATTTTAAGTGTCTTACGATATACTTCAAGATATTTATTAATCTCTTCAATAGCTTTACCACTAACAGGGACCAATCTTTCTTTATTCGATTTTCCCTCAACTTTAATAAATCCCTGATCAAACGATAAATTAGAGATTTTAAGGTTTACTAATTCAGAAACACGTAGTCCACAACTGTAAAGAGTTTCAAGCATTGCCTTATTTCTCTGACCTTCAGCTTTATTCAATTCAATGGCATCGATCATTTGGTCAATTTCCTCAATGGTCAATACATCAGGTAATTTTCTGCCAATTTTTGGAGATTCCAACAAAGTTGTAGGATCGCTGTTAACTTTACCTTCCATAAGTAAAAACTTATAGAAAGATTTAATACCAGAAATGGTTCTGGCTTGAGTTCTTGGCGAAACACCTTTTTCATTAATCCACTCCACAAATCTTTTCAGGTGATTAAGTTTAATCTTCTCAGGAGCTAACTTTTTAAGTTCTTCATCTGCAAACAGCATCAATTTATTGATGTCGTTAATGTAAGCAGCGATTGAGTTTGCCGACAAACCTTTCTCCAATCGTAAGAAAGACTCAAATCCTTTTTTGCTATCTTCCCATTTCATAATTAAATACTTTAAATTTAAAATTCTATAACAAATATTGATAATTTTGGTTGTGTAAACTTATAAATGAAATAAAATGCCATCCACCATGATTACATAATTTCGATACGAGTTTACCACCGTTAAGTTACTATTTTTTTTATACAATTTATATAATCATGAAAATTTTGTTAATAAACGGCCCAAATTTAAACTTATTAGGAATTAGAGAGCAAAGTATTTACGGAAAAACTTCGTTCGAATCTTATTTTTCGACTTTGAAAGAGATATTTTTCGACATTGATCTCGAATATTATCAATCAAATGTTGAAGGCGAAATAATAAATAAATTACATGAAAGAGGATTTTCGTATGATGGGATTATTATCAACGCAGGAGCATATACACACACTTCTGTCGCCATCAGAGATGCTATTTCCGGCATTAAGGCCCCGGTTATAGAAGTACATATCTCGAATATTCTCACCCGTGAAAGTTTCAGACATGAATCGATTATTGGTCCTGCTTGTATCGGAAGTATTATGGGTTTTGGCCTCGACTCATACCGACTTGGTGTTGAGGCACTTAAAAATTACATTAAATCTAAATGACCTTTTTAGTCTGTTAAACGCAGGTATTACCCTGAATCTGAAAATTTGAATATTTTTGCCGCCTCCTAAAATTAATTCTTGAATATATGAAGCACACTAAAATTGTAGCAACAATCTCGGATAAACGTTGCGAAGTGGAATTTATTCGCCAGTTATTCGAGGCTGGAATGAATGTAGCAAGGCTAAATACAGCGCATATTTCTTTGGAAAGTGCTTTGATGATGATCAATAACGTCCGTGCCGTTTCTGATTCTATTGCGATTTTGGTAGATACCAAGGGCCCAGAAATCAGAACAAAAAATATTTCTGAACCGATAAGTGTTAAAGAAGGCGATATTATTAAAGTCAAAGGCGGTGATGGTGAATCAAACAATGAATTGTTCTATGTAAGTTATGAAAATATCCATTTAGATGTTCCTGTTGGAAATTTAATATTAATTGACGACGGTGATCTGGCTTTAGAAGTAATTGAAAAAAATGACAATCATTTGGTTTGTCGTGTAGGTAATAGTGGATTCATTAAAAACAAAAAAAGTATTAATACACCTGGCATTAGTGTTAATCTGCCATCAATTAGCCCAAAGGATGTAGAATTCATTGAATTTGCAGCAAAACATGATGTTGATTTTATCGCCCATTCTTTTGTAAGAAACAAGGAAGATGTTTTAGCCGTACAGGAAATTCTGAACATATATAATAGTAAAATAAAAATTATTGCCAAGATTGAGAATTTTGACGGTGTAAAAAACATAGATGAAATCTTACAATATGCTTATGGCATTATGGTTGCCCGTGGCGATCTTGGAATTGAAATTCCAGCTGAAAAAATTCCAGGTATTCAGCGAATCCTGATCAGAAATGCAGTACAGCAGAAAAAACCTGTGATTATTGCCACACAGATGTTACACTCGATGATTGATAATCCTCGTCCTACCCGTGCTGAAGTTAGTGATGTGGCAACTGCTATTTTTGACAGAACTGATGCTATTATGCTATCAGGAGAAACTGCTTATGGAAATTATCCGGTTGAAGCTGTTAAAGTTATGTCAAAAATAGCCATAGAAGTTGAGGCAATGAAAGACCAACGAAACGATTTAACAGTACCGCGACTGGACAATGAAACTTCTGCTTTTCTAGCAGAAGCAGCCGTTTTGGCTTCGAGAGAATTAAAAGTTACTGCAATTGTCACCGATACCCTAACTGGTAAAATTGCCAGATATATTGCAGCTTTCCGGAGTTCATTACCTGTTTATGCCAAATGCCATAATGGTCGTGTAAAACGTGAGTTGGCCTTATCTTACGGGGTGTTCCCAAGTGAAATAGTTTCGAAGAAAAACAAGCACAAATTAATAGAGACTTCTTTACTAGACCTTGTTGATAAAAGACTGATTACAGAAACAGATACAGTTATTTATGTTGGCGGAAATTTCGGAGTAGGCGGAGGTACCTCTTTTATCGAAATTGCATCAGTAGAACGAATGGCTCACGCTAAAATGAAAGGGTAAAATGTGTATACCGAAATAATAAAGGGAGGTTCTTAACCTCCCTTTTCATTTATCTATCAGGTATTTAAAAGTTTTTGTATATCAAGCAGATTGGTATCAATACTGTGGTTAAGTTTTACAGCTTTATTAAAAGGAACGTGAACAATCTTCTCGTTATTCAAACCGATCATGATACTCTTCTGATCGTCGAGCAAAGCATCAATGGCGGCAACTCCCATTTTCGTGGCATTGACGCGGTCTTTGGCTGTTGGTCGTCCTCCGCGTTGAATGTGCCCTAAAATCGATACTCGTACATCCAAATCCGGGTGATCTTTACGAACCTGTTCTGCAATTTTAAGAGCGCCACCAGCTTCGTCGCCTTCGGCAACCATCACAATACCACTGGTTTCCTTGCTCTTGTATCCTTTGCTAATAAAACGCTTTAATTCATCGTGCATCTCGTTCGATTCAGGAATTAAGATTACTTCAGCGCCACAGGCGATACCGCCATTTAGCGCCAGCAAACCAGCCTCACGGCCCATAACCTCCACAAAGAAAATACGACCATGCGATCGAGCTGTATCCTTAATTTTGTCAACTGCCTCAACAACTGTATTTAATGCCGTGTCGTATCCTATGGTGTAATCGGTTCCATACATGTCATTGTCAATGGTTCCCGGAATCCCGACAAAAGGAATATCATATTCCTGTGACATAACCAGCGCACCGGTAAACGAACCGTCACCACCGATAACAACAACCGCGTCAACTTCGGCAGCTTTTAACTGCTGATAAGCTTTTTCGCGCCCCTCAGCGGTACGAAACTCGGCGCTGCGTGCGGTTTTCAGCATTGTTCCGCCCAACTGGAGAATACCGCTGACATCGGATGATTTCAGGTTAATAAAATCGCCTTCAATCATTCCCTGATAACCGCGGCGAATACCAACAACCTTTATTTTATTGGCCAAAGCTGCACGAGTTACCGAACGAATGGCAGCATTCATTCCCGGAGCATCACCCCCGGAAGTTAAAACACCAATTTTCTGTAATTTTCTTCTTTTAAGAGAAGGTTCTGAATTTGTATCTTTAATTGTCATATTCAATTCATTTTTGAATTTACAACGAAAGTTAAGAGAAGTATTTCAATAAAAGATGCACACCTGTTCAATAGCAGATTAAGGTTAATGAAGAATTAAAACTCTCTGATTTGGCTTGCAATCTGATCCATTAACCATTGCGGGGTTGAGGTTGCCCCGCAAACACCAACTGTACCTATACCCCAAAACCATTCTTTGTTTATTTCATCAACCGACGAAACAAAAAAAGCTTTGTTATTTTGTTTCTTACAAACATCGAACAAAACCCGGGCATTCGAACTCTGTTTTCCGCCAACAAAAACAATCAGGTCGTATTTTTTTGCAAATTCCTGAAGATGCGGCACCCGGTTCGAAACCTGGCGGCAAATGGTATCATGCGCCTCTACCCTGTTTTGCGACTGATTTCTAATATTTTCGGTAATTTTCTTAAAATCGTCAACCGATTTGGTTGTCTGCGAGAACATCTCGATGGGTTTCGATAAATCAAGCTTTTGAATTTCGTCAGGATTGTCAATAATAAATGCCTGATCGCTGGTTTGCCCGGCAAGCCCAACAACTTCGGCATGGCCTTGATGCCCAAAAATAACCAGTTGTCCGTCCACTTTTTGCAAAGCTTCACCAGTTTTTTTTACCCTTTGCTGAAGTTTCAATACAACGGGGCAGGTTGCATCAATCAGCGTAATATTATTTTGCCGGGCATATTCGTAAGTCGATGGAGGCTCGCCATGCGCCCGAATCAATACAGTACAATCTTTTAATTTGAAAAACTCATCGTGAGTGATTGTTATCAATCCCATTTTCTGAAGCCGCTCTACCTCCTGTTCGTTATGCACAATATGCCCCAGCGAGTATAAAATTCCGCCTTCATCAAGCGTTTGCTCAGCTTTTCCAATGGCATTTAAAACACCAAAGCAAAATCCCGATTTTTTATCAATCTCAACAATCATGGAGCTTCCCGATTTCAGATAAAAAAAAACTAGCCCAGCTTTTCCTGAACTTTTTCAACTACCCACAGCATTTGTTCTTCGCGGGTCATAGAACTATTATCCAGAACAATGGCGTCATCTGCCTTTTTGAGGGGACTCGTTTCGCGTGTCGAGTCGATACGATCTCGTTCCAGAACATTTTGCAGTATTTCTTCAAACAAAACAGTTTCGCCATTGGTCTTAAGTTCATCAAACCGGCGTTGGGCGCGTATTTCAAGCGATGCGGTTACAAAAAGCTTCAGTTCGGCTTCAGGGAAAACCACTGTTCCAATATCGCGGCCATCCATAACGATGCCCTTGCTTTTTCCCATTGCCTGTTGCTGGCGAACCATTTCGGCACGAACTTCAGAAATGGTTGCTACCGGGCTCACATTTTGAGATACCGGCAACTGCCGAATTTCATCTTCAACATTTTCGTCGTTCAGGTAAGTGTCACTTTTCTGCCTTTCCGGATTATACTTGAATTCGATCTTTATTTCAGGTAAAAGCTCAATCAGCCTTTGTTCATTTACCATGCCATCAGTAATCAAATGGTTGCGTAAGGCAAAAAGCGTAACTGCCCTGTACATAGCGCCGCTGTCGATAAAAGCATAGCCAAATTTGGCTGCAACAGCCTTTGCTATTGTACTTTTACCACAAGAGGAGTGCCCGTCGATGGCTATAATTATTTTTTGTTGGGTCATTTTTTAAAGTTTGACGCAAAGATAAAGGGATTTGGGAAAAGTAGCAGTGTTCAGTCTCAGTTTGCAGAAGAAAGCCGGAAGAATGGAGCAGAAACTCGTAACTCGAAACCCGTATCACATTAAGCACTTCAAACCTAAAACTGTCCTTTTTCATGTTTGTTTTTGTTCTTGGTTTGTAATTTCAAAGCCCCTTATTAAACGTATCTAGCGGAAAATAATTTCACTAAATTAATATCGATATGCATAGAATTTCATTGAAAGTACTGGCTGTCGCACTTCTGGGATTTGGTTTTGGCACTAAAACTCAGGCCCAGGACGAAGCCAGATTGATGCGTTATCCCGACATCAATAAAAACCTAATTGCCTTTGTTTATGCGGGCGACATTTGGACAGTTGACGCAAATGGCGGCGAGGCTCGCCGTCTGACTTCTCATCCGGGAATGGAACTTTTTCCAAAGATTTCGCCGGATGGAAAATGGATTGCTTTCTCGGGCGAATATTCCGGAAGTCGGCAGATTTTTGTGATGCCATCAAACGGAGGGACACCCAAACAGCTTACTTTTTACAATTCGGTAGGTTTAATGCCTCCGCGCGGTGGGTTTGATGATGTGCCATTGGACTGGACTTCGGACAGTAAAAACATTCTTTTCCGCGCCAACCGCACTCCTTTTGGCGACCGAAACGGCAAATATTTCCTGATAAACATCGATGGTGGTTTCGAAAAACCACTTCCAATTGTTAACGGCGGTTTTGCAACTTTATCTCCTGATAACAAAAAGATTTGCTTTACGCCGGTTGATCGTGAATTCCGTACCTGGAAACGCTATAAAGGAGGCCGTGCAACCGATTTGTGGGTTTACGACCTGGATAAAAATACTTCGGAACAAATTACCGATTTTAAAGGAACCGACCAGCTTCCGGTTTGGTTCGGTGACAATATTTATTTTGCGTCCGACCGCGACCTGAAACTGAATATTTACCAATACAATACAACCACAAAAGCCCTGAAACAGCTCACCAAACACGCTGATTTCGATTGCATGTGGCCTTCAGGCGAAAATGGCCAAATGGTGTATGAAAATGGTGGATATTTGTACAAACTCGACCTGAATTCAGGAAAAGAAGAAAAAGTTACCGTGAGTATTCATTTCGATAACCCGAATATTTTGCCTTACTACAAAAATGTAAAAGACAATCTTCAGGCTTTCGAAATTTCACCAACCGGAAAACGCGCATTGATTTCGGCTCGTGGTGATATTTTCTCGGTTCCGGCTGAAAACGGCCCAACGTACAACCTTACCAATACTCAGGGCGTTCGCGAAATTTACCCACGCTGGTCGCCCGACGGGAAATACATTTCGTACTATTCGGATGCAACAGGCGAGTACGAAATTTACCTGCTCGAAAACAAGAAAGGCGCGACTCCAAAACAGCTTACTTTCGGTTCAACCGCCTGGAAATACGATTCGGAATGGTCGCCTGACAGTAAATATTTGCTGTACTTCGACCGTACCTCGCAGCTTAAACTTATTGATGTTCAATCAGGTAAAACAACAGTTGTAACTCATGCCGACAGAAGTGAAATTCAGTCGTATTCGTTTTCGCCCGACTCCAAGTGGATTACTTACGACAAGGAAGGTGAAAACGGATTAGGCGCCGTTTGGGTGTATAACATCGACAAAGCTGAAAATAAACAGCTTACCGACGACCGGTTTAACGATGGCGCACCTGTTTTCTCGGTTGATGGCAAATACATTTATTTTATTTCCGACCGCGATTTCAACCTCGATTTCAGCAGTTTCGAGTTCGATTACCTGTACAACAAATCGGCCCGGATTTATGCTGTAGCTCTGAATGCTGATGCTCCAAAACTTTTCCAGGATAAAAATGATGTTGAAACGGTAAAAGAAGCAGAAAAGCCTGCTGCCGAAACTTCAAAAGAAAAAGATAAAAAAGCCAAAGCTGAGGAAAAACCAGCCGTAGCAATGCCTAAAACGGTAACTATTGATTTCGATGGCATTAATTCGCGAATTACAGCCTTCCCAATGAGATCGGGCGAATACCGCAACCTGATTGCTGTTGATGGCGGCATCCTGTACATTACTGAAAGCTCTTTGCACAAATTCAATATAGAAGATAAAAAAGACGAAGAAGTGATGGATGGTGTTGGTCAAGCTATTGTAGGCGCTGACGGCAAAATGATGATTTACCGCTCGGGACGCGATTTGGGCATTGCCAAAGTTAGCCCGGGACAAAAATCAGGCGCCGGCCGGTTGAATCTGGATGATGTGATCATGAAAATTGATCCACGGAAAGAATGGAACCAGATTTATACCGATGGCTGGCGTATTTTCCGCGACTTCTTCTATGTAAGCAACATGCACGGAGTTGACTGGAAAGCAATTCACGACCGTTACAGTCCATTGGTAAATTCGGTAAGCCACCGGGCCGATCTGGATTACATTTTGGGTGAAATTATTTCGGAAACCAATACCGGCCACAGCTATGTTGACTGGGGCGATTTTGAACGAGTTAAGCGTGTTGACTCCGGTTTGCTTGGCGCTGAACTGGTTGCTGATCAGGCTGCCGGGAAATATAAGATTGCTAAAATTTACGATGGTGAAAACTGGAACGAACTTCGCCGCTCGCCACTAACCGAACAAGGTGTAAACGTGAAAACCGGCGATTACCTGCTTGCAATCAACGGCAAACCGGTTTCTTTAAGCATGAACCCTTACGAATTGCTCGAAAATACCGTTGGCAAACCGGTTGAAATTACCGTGAATTCAATTCCTTCGGAAGCTGGCGCCCGTACTTCAACCATTCGGCCAATCAGCAGCGAACTTGAATTGCTTAACCTGAACTGGGTGAACGAACGCCGCGCTTTGGTTGATAAACTTTCAGGCGGAAAAATTGGATACATTTATGTGCCCAACACTTCGAATGACGGCAACCGCGAATTGTTCCGGGGCATGTACGAATTCAACGAAAAAGAAGCGCTGATTATTGACGACCGTTACAATGGCGGCGGTTTTATTCCTGATGTGATGACTGGTTTGCTCGAACGTAAAACACTGAGTTACTGGCAGCGCAACGGTTTGTCGCCCATGAAAACCCCTGGCGTAGCGCACAATGGTCCTAAAGTGATGTTGACCAATGGTTATTCATCCTCAGGCGGCGATGCTTTCCCATATTATTTCCGCAAAAAAGGCTTGGGTACGTTGATCGGAACCCGCACCTGGGGCGGATTGGTTGGTATGTCGGGCAATGCCGGACTGGTTGATGGTGGTTATATTGCTGTTCCCCGTTTCGGTATTTTCGATGAAAACGAGAACTGGATCATTGAAGGAACAGGCGTTTCGCCAGACATTGAAGTGGTTGATCGCCCCGAACAACTGGCCAAAGGCATCGATCCATGCATTGAAAAAGCCGTTGAAGTTCTGCTGAAACAGCTTCAGGAAAAACCGGTTAAAAAGGTAAATGCACCAGCTGCTCCTGATCGCTCGGGCTGGAATGAACAAATGAAATAGCAAATTAATAGAAATTAGAATACCGGGTAGCGTCCAAACGTTATCCGGTATTTTTTTGTAATCTATCTCATCGAAATCTATCATCTTCCCATTTCGCAGGATTATTCCTTATGTATTCTGAGATACGATCATATTCATATTGATCTCGAATAATATGGTCATAATAATTACGTTGCCACAATCTTCCATCAAAATGTTGCCATCCATTGTTTTTTACGCCACGAATGTATTCGTTCGTGGTCATGGTTTTGAACCAATCCATTGCACGTCCGATGGGTGCACCAAAAATGCGGTTTTCGTGACCATATAAATTGTTTTTATTATTGAGGATTTGATCGTTCGGACGCCCACGTAGGGGCGCCCCTGCGTGGGCGTCCGTATTAAAATTCAATATCCCATCAACATTTTCAACAATTCCATGAAAATGATTGGGCATCACCACGAATTCATGTATTTTTTTATCGGGATATTTGTGTTCCAATTCAAGAAACCAATATTCAATCATTCGCCCGGCATCATTTAAAACCATCTGCCTGTTATCAATTCGGCCAAACAGGTATTCACGGTTTTGCGTGCAAATCGTAATGAAATACAACCCCAGGTTCGAATAGTTGTAACCAGATAGTCTAAGATTTTTGCGCTCAGGTAAATGATATGAATCTGACATTCCCGTTTTTATCTAAAATTACGAATTCTACTCAAATTAACAGTATTCAATTAACATGTATGGTTCATTTTTCTGCTGAAATCCGCACAGCACAGTCGTTCGAAGTTATTTTTCCAACCGGGATAATCTCGTATTTTAATATCTGGAAATGGGCCAGCATCTCGTATTCCGAACCTTTGCGAATAGCCAAAATAATCCTTGCATTGGTCGAATCCAGCAGTTTTCGTAACGGCTCTGCCCATCCGCCACCTTTTAGTTCGAGCTTGCCCACTTCATCAATAATAAGCACATCAAAATTGTTGGAATTTGCCTCTGCCAGAATTTGCCTTCCGGCCTCCAATCCTTCATCGTAAATGGCAAACCGGCCAATCCGGTTCGTGCTTTTTTCTGCGGAATTGCTTCGTAAAAAGCGGTGCTTTTCATTCGTTCTCAAATCCAGAAGATCATAACCCATCGTTTCGCCGTTTTCCATGATCCGAAGCGATAAAAAACCGCCTACTTTAAGATTTTGCCTTTTCAATTCTTCAGCCAATTCGAGTAAAAAAGACGTTTTACCTTCGCCAACAGTCCCTGAAATAATACAAACTTTCGGGAGGTTCTGAAGCCTGTCGTTCAATTCGTGCAACTTCATTTCGGCCTGTTCCACTACACTAAACACCAACAAAACCGGATTGCGCCACACGACTTTAAATTCAGGAATACGCGAAATCATATCCGGCAAACTTTCGAACGAGAGTTCGAGCGCCAAAGGCAATTGTTTAAACGAAGTTTTCAGGAAAAATCCGCGTATTTTCGGGTTATAAAGCTCGGTTCCCAACACCGAAAAGCCTGTAATAATGAGTATCGCCCTAAAATTCATTTGCAAACCAATCAGCAAACCTTCCTGCCAGCTTTTGCCCTGAACTTCGGTGAAAACAAACGAAGTGAGCATGGTTATAACAACAAAAAAGAGCCAGAAACCGGGTCTCGACAGCTGGCGCATGGCCCGTTTGTAGCGAAAAGCCCAAATAACAACAGCCACCGAAATAAATGAAATCCAGTAAACAGGCTTCGAAAAATTCTGGAGAACCAAAGCCAAGACAATCAGAATCACGTTAACCAGCAACCACAACAGGCTATACGAAAATTCCTGCCTGCTTCTTTTTCCTGAAACGGGGTGCGAATTCTGCGGTAATTTAAAACCAACTGGCAGCTGTTGCTGAAGTATACGTCCGGTTCGAATGCCTACAATAGCCGAAAATAAACCAAACAAGGCAAACAAAATGAGCAGTACAATCAATGGCAGCCACAGAATATCGGTTTGAATATTGAGTTGTTTTTGTGCCAGTTTAATCAGGCTCGAATACAGCTCAACCATGTTAAAACCATAGGAAATAAGAAAGTTGACAATCTTCTGGAACAAATTCCACGACATAGCCAGCATTGATCCAACTGCAAAGCCAATAAAAGTGCGGCCAAACAAACGAATGGAAAGTTCGATCAGGACAGACTCGCTGAAAATGGCGATCATGGGACCAAAAATTACAGCACTTGGCGAAATGGTTTTCATCAGCGCACAGATCAACCCGGCACGCCAGAAAAGCCCGTTTTCTTTCCAGCGGTAACTAAACGAAATGAGCAGAATAATGGCAATTGCGGTTAAAATATTGCCGCTGAACGGAACCCGCAGATTGTGCAAAAAGCTACCCAAAACTATTTCTGAAGCAGCCCATATAGTTCCTAAAATGGAGGCTTTAATCCATTTTTCGTTGATCTCGTACTTGCGGCTCATCGGTTAAATTGGTTGAATAATGGAAACAACCGCAAGTTAAAATCATTTTCAGGACAAAAAAACAGGCTGATGCAAAAACAAGCCCTAATTGGCAATCAGCTCCATGCCTTTGTCGAAATTGCGCCTGGCTTTCTGATGATTTGAGTGGCTCACCGGACCGGCAATACAGCCGCCTTCGCAGGCCATTACTTCGATAAATTGCGCCGGAGCTTTTCCTTTCGAGAACGCTTTCAGCAGGTTAATCGATTTTTTATTCAGTCCGTCAACCTGCAAGGTTTTTACATCAATTTGCAATCCCTCGGCTTTCACAGCTGCTGTAACACCTCCTGAAACGGCAAACCCACGCGCAACCCCGGTAATTTGATCCAGCGAAACTTCGTCGCAATCGGTCGGCTTAATGTCCAGCGCCTCAAAAATGGTATCCAGTTCCGAAAAGCTCAATACATAATCAACATGCGGGTTATCGATTCCCTCTTTGCGTTTGGCAATGCACGGCCCGATAAACACGGTTTTGGCCTCCGGATTTTGCGCTTTCACCATTTCGGCTGTGTAGTGCATGGGCGAGCCGGTATCAGAAACATAAGGGCGGATTCCTTCGACGTGTTTTTTGGTAAGCTCCACATACGACGGGCAGCAGGAAGTCGTCATAAACGGTGCGCCTTCCTCCAGTTTATGCACCAGTTCTTTGGCTTCGTTACGTGTAGTTATCTCGGCGCCACGGGCAACCTCAACCACGCTGCTAAAACCTATTTTTTTGATGGCATTCAACACTCTGGCCGGATGAACATCGTATTGCCCCATCAGTGCAGGTGCTACCATAGCAACCGTCTCCTGCCCTTCTTTAATGCTTTTCAGAACATCAACCAGGTTCGAAATCTCGAAAATGGAGCCAAACGGACAGGCATTTTGGCACCTTCCGCAGTAAATACACTTGTTTTCGTCGATAAATTCAACGCCCTGCTCATTTTTGGTAATGGCATTTACAGGGCAAACTTCTTCGCACGGAACAGGTACATACACAATGGCATGATACGGACAAGCCTCTTTGCAAAGTCCGCAGTTGACACATTTATCCGATTTTATTTCGGCATTTCCTGAAGCGTTGAAACGGATGGCATTCTTGGGGCAGTTCATGATACACGGACTAGCCACGCAACCGCGACAAATGTTGGTAACCACGTAACTTACCTTCACACACGAGGTGCAAGCCTCATCAACCACGGTCAGCACCTTTTTCGAGGTTTCAGTGCGATCCACCGCCATTCGGGCAAATTCCGAAAGTGGCGTCAGCTCGTCCTGCTCTTCATCGATTCCAAGCCCTAAAATTGGCATCAGTTTATACCTGACTACTGCGCGTTCCTTATAAATACAACAGCGGCGTTGCGCTGGTATTTCGCGGGGCGACATTTCGAGCGGGATGCGGTCAATTCCTTCAACCAAGCGACCTTCGTTGAAAAGCCTGACAACTTTGCGAACCAGTTGCCGGCGAATGATCATGGTATTGTTTACGTATGGCATTCGTGTGTTTTTTTCAGGGCGGCAAAGATAGACAGCTATTTGTCTTATCTCAATGGCAAACATAAACTTCAGGAAAACTTAATTTTCCAGTCGATTTTGGTTGATATTAGCTGTAATTATCTTCTGAAACCACATACTTTTAAGCTGAAATCAATTAACATTCTGGAAATCATGAAGAATTTGCTCCTGTTATCCTTTGCAGCCTTACTGTTATTTGCCTTTACCCGAAAAGAAGAACCTGTGAACGAATGGCGCGGCCCTAACCGCAGTGGCGTTTACAACGAATCTAACTTACTGAAACAATGGCCTGTTGGAGGACCAAAACTGGTATGGTCGGTCGATTCGATTGGTCGTGGATATGGGTCGCCGGTCATTGCCGGAAGCCAACTGTTTATCAATGGTGAAAAAGACAGCACTACATATTTGTGTGCCTTCGATTTAAATGGCAAGTTGCTGTGGCAAACCGTTTATGGACAGGAATGGGTGAAAAATTTCCCCGGATCGCGATCAACACCAACCGTGGTGGGCAACCTCATTTATGTAACAACCGGGAAAGGCGATATTGCCTGCATCAATAAAGAAAACGGGAAAAAGGTATGGTCGCTTAACATGATTGCTGATTTGGGCGGAAAGATTAACATGTTTGGCTATGCGCAATCGCTGCTGGTGAACGGCGATTTGGTGTATTGCCAGCCCGGAGGTCCCGAAAACAATGTGGTTGCCTTGAACCGCTTTACCGGCAAGCTGGTTTGGAGCCAAAAAGCAAATTCGGAAGTGGAAGCTTATGGTTCGCCCATTATTTACAAGCGTGGCGACCGCGATTTGCTACTCACATTCTCCGAATTGGCTTTCCTGGGCATGGACGGCAAAACCGGCGAACTGATGTTTATTAACAAGATGGACACCGCCGGAAACCTGCACGGCAACATACCGATTTTAGACGGCGATGATTTGTATTATACTGAAGGCGATGGCAACCGCACCGTGAAATTCCGGCTGGCTAAAGATGGTAGTTCGGTAACCGAAGTATGGCGTAACCGCGATTTCGACAACCTTATGGGCGGCGTAGTTAGGCTGGGCGACAAAATATACGGAACGGCTCACCGCCAGATGTATTTGAAGTGCCTCGACATGAAAACCGGCCACGTGACTGACTCGCTGAAAATGTTTCGCGGAAGCACCGTTGCCGCTGATGGTATGCTGTATGTTTATACCGAAAAAGGCGATGTAAACCTAGTTGATCCCACTGCCGATAAAATGAGAATCGTTGGCACATTTAAAATAACCAAAGGAACAAAAGAGCATTTCTCCCACCCCATGATTCACGATGGTGTTTTGTATATCCGGCACGGCGAAACATTACTGGCATACTCGATAAAAGGGTAAGCTTTAGTGAGCGGGTGACTTTGAGTCACCCGCTCACTAAAAACCGTTCGCTAAAGCAGACTGTGTGAAAATTGCAATTTAATTCCAAATTGAATTTTTTCGCTTTTCATGTTTTCATCCATTGGGGATTTTAGCATTTTACAAATTTTTATTTTCAATGTGCTATTTTCTGTATTTTTGTATTTTGGAGGGGGCAAAAAGTGAGTTTTAACTCACTTTTCATGCCATCGCCAACTGATATTTCCTCATTTTAATAATCAGCTCTGACATTGGGGCGCAACCGATCAGCCGCTTCAGGTTATAAGCGGCGGTGTAATAGTCGAGCTCTATCTGAGCCTTTGTTTTTCCTTTCAAGAGTAGGTTAAACTTCCCCATCAGCATTTTGATCGTACCAAATGGGTGTTCCACTACCTGTTTGCGTTCCCTGACCTGTTGCCTGGCGAATGCACTCTCCATTTTTTCTTTGTACTGGTCAATGCGCTGTTGATCAACATTGCGTTTCAAAGTCCTCCCTGTCTTGGATTTTGTACATTTGGCATGCACTTCACACCCTTGGCATTCGTGGCATTTATAAACGTTGTAGAATGCAGCGCTGTGCTGTATATTTTTAATAAACAACACGAGTTCCTTCCCTTGACTGCATGTATAGGTGTCGCTATTTTTGTCGTAAACAAAACAAATACCTTCTTTTTCTGATTTATCTCGTTTGGTTTCAGCCAGTGGAATATAGCATTGTACCGTTCCGTCCTTTTCGATATCAAGTATCTGGGTTGTATTGCTATATCCTTTGTCTGCCAATACTTTTGTGGGGGAAATCCCTGTCTGTTCAGTAACAGAATCCAAAGATTCTTCTAATTGCTGTATGTCGTTGGCTTCTGTTGTTACACGGTCTGTCAGGATAAAATGGCCTTTGGTTTCTACGCCAACCTGCACATTGTACCCCGGAAATTTGCCTTCCCGCCCTTTTACCATTACGGCTTCCCTGTCGTTGGGTGCGTAATATTTTCTTTTGCTGTCTTTAATTGCCTGTGCGGCTTGTTCCAGTTTTGATTTGGCCAATTCGAGTTTTTGTATTTTTTCTTTCAGTTCCCTGATCTCTGTTCTGGCCGATTCCATTTCATCATCATGGCTATCGTTGTCTTCAAGTTTTGAGAGGTACTCCGAAAGCGATTTGTCTATATGCTCAAGTTTTCCCTTTATGCTTTCTGTGGTAAGCATTTCCCTTCTTGCATAGGCTTTTACTTTAGTCCCATCGAAGACAACATTGTTTGGCGTTGCAAAATTGGTGTCAAGCAAAAACTTGCGGAAGTATTTCAGAAAGTCTTTCATGATCGTTTCGCTTTCCCGGCGAAAATCACAAATTGTCCAATGATCGGGTTCAAGCCCTTCCATCAACCAGATCATTTCTGTATTTCGGTAGGTTTCCCGTTCCAGTTTGCGGCTGCTTGCTATCCCGTTGAAATAGCCGTAAACAAGCAATTTTAACATCGAATCGGCTGGGTAGCTTTTCCTTCCCGTGTTTTTATTGCCCTTCCATTGGTCGTTAAAAGGATGGTCTTTGAAAAATTTCTTGCATACCAAATCTATCAGACGAACTGAATTGTCCGGCGAAATCATGGTCTCATAGGACATAACCATCATCTGCTCCCTCGATATTTTTTCCTTGTAATGCATCTGCTTTAGGTAAAATAATACATGAATATACTAATATTCAGCACAATAGCAAAATGTTTAACCTCGTTTTTGAAACTATTTATGAGTTTTTTAACAGTCGTTTTCACACAGTCTGTAAAGCCGAACGGCAAAGGATAAAGTGAGGCACATGCCGTCAGTACAAACAAACTTACATCCCTGAAAGGGATAAATCAGAATAGCCCCGGGTGAAGTGAAACGAAGCCCGGGGTTTAAATATGCAAACGAAAACCGTCCGCGTAAAAACAATGGATAGAAGTGCAATTGCTCTTTCGGACGGAATAGTTATAACGATCTATAAGAAAACCATCAACCCCAAATTAGGTAATGAGGTTATTTTTCATAGATGCCCTGGTTCTACTGAGGTAGCCATCTAAAATAAGGTTGAAACAAATATCCCTCAACCGGCAAATCAAAACTGTTCGCTGAGACCGAACGGCAGAGGATAGCTAAAGACTCCTGAAGTGCAGCCTTTTTGATTATTGAGCGGGTGACTCGAAGTCACCCGCTCAATAAACGCACTGCCGCCATTCAGGTACAATTTTTATTCTTTAAGCATCATTAATTATTTTAATTGAATAACATCTGATGTAATTAAAAGCATTATTTATTTAAAATACATCAATATTAATGTTTATAACAGAACTATTTATTTTAAATACATTACTATTTATTCTAATAAAACAGCTAATAATGTTTTTTAAATTAAATTTACTACCTTTAAGATAAATTTTTCTTAAAAAACATCAAATGGAACAACTCGCCATACTCCCCATGATTAAGCGCGAAATGGAGCGCAAGCACATCAATGCAACCGATTTGTCGCGCGGAATGAAGATAAACCATTCGTCGGCAGTAGGAATGCTGAAACGCCCAACCTTACAGGTACAACGATTAGCTGAGCTTTCGGAGTTTCTGCAATACAATTTCTTCCGGGAAATAGCGGCCAAACTGCCCTATACCGAGCCCGACTATTCGGTGGCCGAAGACCGCGCCGAAGTTGAAAACCTGCAAGCCCGCATCAAAGAGCTGGAAATGGAAGTAAATATTCTTCGGCAAACATTGAAAGATTTGGTAAGCCGGTAAATGACTAAAAATAAACATGAAACCAATCTTAACGCTTTTCTTCTTACTACTCGTATTCGCTGGATTTTCAGGCGATTTAAATCGTTCGGATTTAGAAAGCGGCAATCAACAGAATTTTAGTTCAACTTCCGACAGAATTTTAGTTGTAGTAAATGCCTGGACAGGAATGGATCAGCAATCAATTGAGAGTTGCATGAATGGTCTTGAGATTACGTTGGATTTACATTCACAATCAAAAATTGTTGACAAAATTTTCATCGAAAAGAACCTGAATTCCGCGAATATTAAAGAGTTGCAAAAAAAATATTCCGTAACCGGACTGCTGTTTCTATCCAGATTAAAAACTCAAAAGTCGGCAAAAGATGTTCCCGGCGATCAAATTGAATATTTGGACAATCGAATGCCAGAGCCATATTACGAGGTAGAAGAAAGAATCTTACCGTGGACAAACTTATTCGTAGAAATAACCAGTAAATGGAAATATTATAACCTCAATTCAGGAAAACAATTTGACTTTAAAATAAAAAACCACAAGCTTTTTGAACTGCGAAAGTATGTGTCCGACATCGATTCGCTTGTTAGTGCCAATCAGACAATTCTTGAGCCTTTGTTTTACCAGAATGGCAAGATGGGCGCCGAAGAACTCTTAAAAAAAATAACCGCTCGCTAAAGCCGAACAGCCTGTCCCGTTTTAAACGGGAGCAAAGGATAAGCTCTTCAAAATAGGTTAATTCTGTACAAAACGCTATCCTTCGGCTTCAGGCAACAGACTTCAGCTGATATAATCTGAAATTTTTCACTACTTTTAAAATATTAGTCAGCCTCGTTCGTCAATCCTGTTGTAAGCAGTGTTCAGGCTTTGAAAGGCGGTTGAATCCGGTGCACCGGACCAAAACCTTTCAGGCCAAAAACAGGAAACAGAAACAATAGAAATGACAGGAACCGAGGTTTTAAACATGGAACTGATTCAGGCTGACGCGAACCCGGCAACCAGAAGCGTGACAAAAAAAATAAACATACCTGAAGTAGTAAAAACGTATGGCGACCGTTTGCAGGGATTCATACGCAAGCGGGTGAAGAACGTGGAAGACGCCGACGATGTTCTCCAGGATGTTTACTTTCAACTGGCTGATGCCGACCGCCTTTTGAAGCCCATTGATCAGGTGGCTGCATGGATGTACACCGTGGCGCGAAACCGCATCACCGACATGTACCGGAAGAAAAAGCCCGAATCGCTCCCCGAAATTTACGATGACAAAGACAACGACATCTTTGTGTCCGAAATGCGCGACCTGATGTTCGACAACGGTAGCACACCCGAAACCGAGTATTTGCGTTCGATGGTGTGGGAAGAGCTGGAGGAAGCGCTGGCCGAACTACCCGAAGAACAGCGTCAGGCATTCGAACTCACCGAGATGCAGGGGCTTTCGTTCAAGCAGATTTCGGAACAAACCGGGGTAACTGTCAATACTTTGATCTCCAGGAAACGATACGCAGTGCTGTTTTTGCGCTATCGGCTTCAGGAGCTTTACGACGAATTAATAAATTTTAAAAACTGATACAATGAACAGAAATTTTAAGAAACGCTGGTATTTGTTTATACCTCTGGGTATAGCAGGGCTTATCGCTTTTGGCTTTGCTGCCATGTACCTGTGGAACTGGCTGATGCCCGCCCTATTCCACCTGCCCGAAATTACATTCTGGCAAACCGTTGGACTGATGATTTTATCGCGAATGATTCTGGGTTTTGGCTGTCATCGCGGACCGCGACACGAACATTTTCGAAGCAAAATGTACGATAAATGGGAAAAAATGACTCCCGAAGAACGCGAACAGTTCCGTGAACACCTTCGTTTGCACCAGTCTCCGTGGTCGCGTTGCTATACAAAAAAAGAAGAGGAAAAAGAGTAAGGTCAATGAATACTGAGCGAATGAACCAAACATTCGCTCAATTTTTTGCCTTTAGGTTTTCATATAAGTAACAGGAACAATTTATTGTCGTATTTTTTGCACTCACCCCGACGTCCGCAAGGCGGCCGTTCCCCACTCTACTCTGGTAAAGAGAGGGTGAAGCACCGTCAGGTGCAGGGGGTGAGTTCGTATAAAAATACAAATTCGAGTACCACATTATTTCATTCTTATTACTTATTTACTGAAAACATAAACACTTTTGCTGTTTCTTTGTATCTATTGTTTTCAATTGATTTAAATAATGAAAAAATCAAAAGACCCAAGCCAAAATACCAAACCATCAAAGCCCTCCGTATTTAGTTTACTGAAACCCTACCGGGGAATGATTTCCCTTCTGGTGCTGTTTGCATTGCTAAGTAACGGCGTAAACCTGCTGGTTCCCAAAATCATATCAAAAGGCATCGACTCATTTTCTGCCGGAACTTTTTCGCTTAAAACGGTTGTTACCGAGTTCCTGATTGCCGCCTTCGTTATTTTCCTGTTCACCTACCTGCAAAGCGTGGTGCAAACATTTTCGTCGGAAAAAGTTGCGCTGGATCTTCGCAAACGCTTGTCCGACAAAATTTCGCGTCAAAGCTATTCGTATATCCTGAAGGCCAACCCCTCCAAGCTGCTGACCAACCTCACATCCGACATCGATTCAATCAAGATGTTTGTGTCGATGGCTGTTGCCACTATGTTTTCGTCGGCCTTCATGATTATTGGCACCTGTGTTCTTTTGGTCATGATTAATTATAAGCTGGCGATCCCGATTATTGCCATTATACCCATTATTGGCGGAACCTTTGGTTTTATTCTCAGCAAAGTCAGGGTGTTATTCAAGCGCAGCCGCGAAATCATTGACTGGCTGAACAAGGTGATTAACGAAAGCATCATGGGCTCGGCAATTATCAGGGTTTTAAATGCGCAGCAAACCGAATATCATAAATTTCTGGAAGCCAATACCGACGCCCGCAACGTGGGCTTAGGCATTCTCCGCCTGTTTGCGGCTTTGATACCGATTATCACATTTACCGCCAACCTGGCAAGTTTAACTATTCTGATGCTTGGCGGGCATTTTGTGATTTCAGGAACGATGTCGCTCGGCGATTTTGCCGCTTTCAACAGCTACCTGGCACTGCTTATTTTCCCAATCATTATTATTGGATTTATGAGCAACATTATTGCGCAGGCATCTGCGTCGTATGGCCGTATTGTTGAGGTTTTGGACGCTCCGGATATCGAAGAAGAAGGGACAATTGCAGAACCCTTGAAAGGAGATATTGAGCTACGGAATGTCTCGCTTTCGTATGGCGAAAAACCGGTTTTAAAAAATATCTCGCTGGAAGTAAAAGGTGGCACGCACGTAGCCATTATTGGTCCAACGGCTGCGGGCAAAAGCCAGTTACTGAATCTGCTCACCGACCTCATCAAGCCCGACAGCGGAGCTATTTTGTACGATGGAAAAGAAATTGACCTGTACGACAAAAATTCGTTCCGAAGCCAGATTGGTTTTGTACTTCAGGATAGCGTTATTTTTAATATGAGTTTGCGCGAAAACATTGCTTTCAGCGATAAGGTAACCGACGAATCGCTCGAAAAAGCGATACAGACAGCCGAATTGAAAGACTTTATCGACTCGCTTCCTGAAAAGCTGAACACCATTGTTTCGGAGCGCGGCACAAGCCTTTCGGGCGGACAAAAGCAGCGCATTATGCTGGCCCGGGCGTTGGCGATAAACCCCAAAATTTTGCTGCTCGACGACTTTACAGCCCGTGTTGACCGCGAAACAGAAAAGAAAATTCTGAAAAACCTGGAAGCCAATTATCCTGATCTGACCTTGATTTCGGTAACTCAGAAAGTAGCATCGGTTAAGCGTTTTGAGCAGATTATTTTGCTGATGGAAGGCGAAATTATTGCCGCCGGAACACACCGCGAACTCATGGAAACCTGCACCGAATATGTGCAGATCGAAAATTCACAACGTAGCACAAGCCATTACGAATCATGAACTATAACCTCTTACAAACAGCCCCGTCAGCCGATCAGAAAAAGTCAACCCTGGCGGCTTTGCGCAAATTGCTCGACCTCATCAAAGAAGAAAAACGCACGGTTACGCTCGCGCTGATCATCATTTTAATCAATGCCGGACTTAGCCTGCTTGGGCCATATCTGGTTGGGCACACCATCGACACGTTTATACAAGCCAAACAATACGACGGCGTAATTCGCTACTCCATCCTTTTATTCGCGATTTATCTCACAGCATTTGGCACCAATTACATACAAATGAACATGATGGGCGGCGTCGGAATCCGCATGTTATTCAGTCTCCGGAATGCTGTTTTTACCAAACTTCAGGAATTACCGGTCGATTTCTTTAACCAAAACAAGGCTGGCGACCTTATTTCGCGCATCAACAACGACACCGATAAACTGAACCAGTTTTTTTCGCAATCGCTGATGCAGTTTATTGGCAGCATTTTTACCATGATTGGTTCCGGAATTTTCCTGATCAGTATTAATCCTGAACTGGGGCTAGCCGCTTTAATTCCTGCGGTTGTCATCTGGATATTTACCAAGTCGATTTCGCCCTGGGTGAAGGCCCGAAATGCTGCTAACCTCAAAAGTACGGGCGGTTTAAGCGCCGAGATTCAGGAAAGCCTCAACAATTTCAAGGTGATTGTGGCTTTCAACCGCCGCGATTATTTCCGCGAACGTTTTGATGAGGCTAATCAAAAGAACTACAACACGGCCATTGGTGCAGGTTTGGCCAACAACATTTTCATGCCGGTATATGGTTTTACGGCCAACATCGGGCAGTTGATTGTGCTGGCATTTGGTATTTACCTCATTTCAACCGGCCATTTCACGATAGGTTTGCTCATCAGCTTTTTGTCGTACATCAATAATTTTTACCATCCTTTACGTCAGCTGGCAGCGTTGTGGGCTTCGTTTCAAACAGCAATGGCAGCGTGGGACCGTATTTCGCAAATTCTTTCGCTGTCAACCAATCTTCAGGTAATTCCGGGGCATTGCACCGATAAATCAGAAGTATATCTTTCGTTTAAAAATGTATCGTTTACTTATCCGAACGGGAAAGAAGTTTTGCATCACGTAAATTTTACGCTGGAAAGAGGTAAAACTTACGCATTTGTTGGACCAACCGGCGGCGGAAAAACGACTACTGCCTCGTTGATCGCCCGCCTTTACGACGGATCAAAAGGCTTGATTTTCCTCGAAGGAAAAGACATTCGCTCGTTTGAACCGGCAGAACGAACGCAAAAAATAGGCTTTATTTTGCAGGAACCATTCCTGTTTACCGGAACCGTTCGCGACAATATTCTCTACGGAAATGCTGAATACGGAAAGCTCTCGAACGAAGAGCTTTCGAAAGTGATTGAAGAATCGGGACTGGAGAGTTTATTGAGCCGTTTCGATTCAGGACTTGAAACCAAAGTGACCACCACCGGCGACGGCATCAGCCTGGGCCAAAAACAGCTGATTGCCTTTATGCGCGCCGTTTTGCGCAAACCCGAATTGCTGATTCTCGACGAAGCAACTGCCAATATTGATACTATTACCGAGCAAATGCTGGAAACTATTCTGCAAAAATTACCGGCAACAACTACCCGTGTAATCATTGCGCACCGCCTGAATACCATTGAAAATGCGGATGAAATTTTCTTTGTCAATTCAGGAGAAGTTATTCAGGCCGGATCGCTCGAACAGGCCGTAAATTTACTTTTGCATGGGAAAAGGGAAAGCTAAAAGCTTTAAAACGCAAAAGACCGATAAATAAAGAATTTACCGGTCTTTTGCGTTTTGCCTTTTAAGGCTCATCTACAAAAGAGCGAAGCTGAATCTTGAACTTAAGTATGGCTCTTTCGATTTAAATGTTTTTTCTATTTCATCACTGAACTAGTCATTAACCAAACTACCAGTAATCCAATATGATCCGCTTCGCAGTATTTTTGACAATCAAATTTACACAAAAAATTTATTTTTTGTGATAGGCAGGCAAACATTTTTTGCAACCATCGTTATTATTTTTCAATGCCTGGTCGAGCAAATAATAGCCTTTTTGATGAAGTTCATAAGTATCCATAATAGAATCACATCCCGACTTATGGATTTCATGGTTATTTTCGTTTACAACATACTTTGGAACCGGGAAAATAACCCGATTGAGTTCATCAAACGAGGCCAGGGCAGCAACAATAGCTTCAGAATCGGTTATTTCAAGTTTGTTCAGTTCTACATTTAATTTCCAGGGAATATCGGGAGGGGCAACCGTCAAACCCGGTGTAACATGAATCGGGTCGATTTTATCAGTAAGTTTCGAAATATCGAAAGAAATTTTTGGCGATACCACAAACGGAGGAATAACATCAATAATTTTCTGTTTGTATTTTGCTACCAGCAAATCAATTATTACGGCCGGAAGTTTGAGGAAAATGCAGTCGTCGCCAATAAAATCAGACAAACGAAAATCGAAATCTTTTACTTTACAAACCAGTGCATGTTCTTTTTCGTCGAGTATAATTTCGCCTGTAGCTTTTCTTATCCAGATGTTTTTTACAGGCACGCCTATATCAAATACTTTTATTGTTTTTCTCTCTTTCGAAATCACTTTATCATCGTCCCAAGGAGTGCATTCATCCGGTATAGGGCCAGAAGTATCGATAGCCAGGGTGTGTTCAACTGTTACATACATTTGCAAACGAAGAAAAAGATCGAACCCAAAATTATAAATCGATACCAGATTACCGGCACTAATGTCAAACGTAGGTTTATTGTTAAAATTGACGTCGATGGTATATTCAAAATCGCTTCCCAAATAAGTAACATGTTCATCGACAAACCCGAACGTAACAAATTTAATGGCTGTAGAAGTAATAAAATCAGCAATTTTTGTAAGTACACCAAGAACATCATCCACCAGATTTATATGAAAGGTATCTTTCCGGTAAAAGCTTTTTTCAAGGTAAGTATGGTCCCAAAAGAAATTAAAGACCTTATTCATAGCCATTTCGGCAACAGCAATACCAACACTGCTGTTACGTGCAAAATCTGATAATTCGTCAGGATTGCCTCCTTTGTAACCCATAAGGTTAAAAGCAGCCACCATTGATTCGGAACCTACTGTTTTTAAGGATTTTAAGGAGATGCCGAACTTATTTTTTTCAACTGGGTAGGTATATGGCAAAAAGGTGTCAAGCGTAGGAAGCGCTATACTAAAGTGGTTTTCTTTTTTCCTGAAGTAGGCATGAATGGCATCTTCAATAATCTTATTGAGCGTTACAGTAATGGTTGAATCCATACTATACTGGGTTTTGATTCGAAGTTCTTTCACTTCACAGGTTTCGAACTTAATTGAAAACCGGCCATCTTCGTTGGCAATAGGTACAACCACCGAGCATGCCAAATCAAATTTAAGTTCCAGACCTTCCCAGAACCAAAAATAACACCGTATGTCAAACGAAAAACCTAGTTTTTGGTCTTCCTGAAAATCAACAAATGGCTCGTAGTTTAATTTGAACCGGTACCCCAGCTTTAAGTACTTTCGTAAATCGACCGGGATTTTGGCCAATTGATCAGGTTTCATACGTGTACAGAGGTCTTCGCTTCCGTTGAAAGTAAAAAAGCCATTGTACAACAATGCTCCGGAAATTTGATTCAAAAATTTCTCATTGAGCAACAAAACAACATCGTATCCGGCAGTTTTCATAATCCAGGTTAATTAATGTGGTAAGCATTCAGGCACGCTTTACAAGCTTTGTATTTATCGCTTAAAGCCTCATAAATAACAAAATAGCCAACGCGGTTTTCCGGATCAATATCGCTCACCATCGGGCATTCGAGCTTGTGAATTACTTTTGTTTTTTCGTTGGCAATATAGAGTGGTACGGCAACCGGCAAATTCCTTAACTCGTTAACTATTATATTTGTATTAATCGAAAACTCATTGGAATCCAGTTTTATTTCGGTCTGGTTGAGCGAACCGGTGAAGTCAAAAACATCGATTTTCGACAAAACCAGAGAGGGTGATAATACAATCTCAGGTATTTTCTCAATTAGCCTGTCTTTGATAAAAGCGATGAGTTTATCCCATATCCGTTTCGAAAAACCTGACGTTTTATGCTTAAAATCAAGCGAAAAATCGGCTTTTACAATCTTTACAACCAGGTTATTGTCATCATTGAATGCTATTTTTCCTTCAGCATCAATAATATCGATATCAAATGAATCTTTCAGGCTGGCAATCTCTTTTCGTTTATTTATATTTTTCAGCTTAATGTCATCGTTCCATGGTGTTATACTATCAGGTATAAACGAGCTGGTATCCAAGCTGATGTCTTTATAAACATCGGCAGTAACCGAGCCAAATAAATCTGTTTGGATAACAAGCTTGCTGATTTTCACCACATTGTTTTCCTGAAAATCGAATTCGGGTTTCTGCGTAACACTTACTTTACCTCCATAATCGAGTACCACATTTTCGTAATTGGTATCCGACTCAATAAAACCCAGACTCAGCACACGGGTTGCCAGGTCAACACTTTTTTCAAGGGTTGAGTCAAAGCCAATGCTGGTTTGCCCGGTAAATTCTTTTGATTTATTAAAAGTAGTACGCGACCACCAAAAATCGAAAATGGAATTAAGTGCTGTTTCTTTAAAGCCAAAGTACAATTCCTTGCCGTTGTTGTACAAACCCGAAAGATTCACCGGGCAGGTATTGGTAAAGAAATTGATACCAACGGTTAAAGTACGGTTATCGACAATTTGCACATCGACCTGCGATACAGGTAGTTTGTTGGTATCGCCGACAGGCATCATTGGTAATGATAAACTTTGGAGAACAAAACCTGAATGAAATGTTTTTACACCATTCTTAAAATAGTCGTTCAACAATATGCCAAAAATCTCGTTGAGTTTTCCAACAAAATTTTTGTGCATCTGAATTTTATCATTCAGCACAAGTCGAATAATTTTTACTTCCTCAACTTTATAATTCAGGTTTTGATGCGCCATGTCGAACAAAGCAATTGTTTTTACGCTAAGTTCTACATCGAGGTTAATAGGTATTCCGCCAAAAACGACCAGGTTAATGGCTCCGGAAAGTCGCACATTCACTTCGTCTTTGCCACGAAGATCAACAAACGGTTCATTATTGAGGACGAGCTTATAGTGAAACCTTGTGAACCCTTGAAGTTCGTCGGGAACACCGGTTACAAGGTTATAATCTCCCTCAAATTTGATGAACCCTGCATAATAAGCCATAGCCATGGCTTTATTAAGCAGTTTCTCGTCTATTTCAACGAGCATGTCGTAACTGTTAGTTGCCATAAGTATTTCAGTTTAATGAGGTTGTCTATCTAATAATTACCTAATTTACAAACATTTTTTGTCTTTTTCACTATGATAAAAAACATATAATTATTTTTTAGTAACCGAATAAAATCAAAGGTTATCCGCTACACGGAAAATTTTCCGTAGGAGATTTAGTATTGTAGAAAAAACAAGCCCCTGGAAAGGAGAACCTTGTAGAGGTTTAACCAAATAAAGGCAAATTAAAGTTTCTTAATATTTTCGTTGGTCACTTGTAACAATTATTCATTTTTCATATTAAAGAACATATAATACAGAAATCCAAAATACTTTACAGAAATACAGCAATTCGATACTTATCTTTTTTATGGAGTAATAATTTGATATGTAAAATCGTTTCTCTAAATTTAACTAATTATTCTGGCTCAACGTTTATGCGAATAAAATCGCCTGATTATTACTGGTTTTATTACTGCATAACTACACTTTCTTTTGTTTAACAATTATTCAATATGGAAAACTTATCGAGAAGAAAATTCATTCAGCAGACTGCACTGGCAAGCGGTGCACTGCTTTTACTTCCCGAATTCCAGTCTTGTTCGTTGCCCGATTCAAAACAATCAGGTAATTATTTCATGAAAGAATTTGGGATTGATGAGAAACTATGCCATAAACTTTTGGCAAAAGCACTTTCAAAAGGCGGCGATTTTGCCGACCTGTATTTTGAATATACTGTTTCCAATTTCCTTGGATTGGAAGATGGAAAAGTAAACCGCTCGTATGGTGATATTTCGCTCGGGGTTGGAATACGCACCGTTAAAGGCGAGCAGATTGGCTATGGATTCACCCAGGAATTAACCGAAGAATCGATGCTTTCGGCTGCTGCAACGGCCTCAACACTATGCGACATGAATGCTACTTCGGTATTCGACTCGTATAAAAGCCCGACAATAGGGAATTATTACCCTGTTGCCATCGATTTTAAGGGAATCCCTGCCAATTCGAAATTACCTATCCTCCAAAGCATCAATCAGAAATGCTTTGAGCAATCGAAAGAGATAGTAAAAGTTAACGCAGGTTTCCAAAGTTCGGCCAAACGAATACTGGTTGTTACAAGTGATGGCGTTATGGCCGAAGACCTTATTCCGCATGGCTATTTGTATGCTTTTGTGGTTGCCGAAAGAAATGGGAAACGCGAACAATCATTTTACAATCTCGGTGGTCATCGTGATTTCTCGTTTTATACCGAGGAAATAGTAACTAAAATTGCCAAAACAACAGTCAATAATGTACTGGTTCAGTTCGACGCCATTCAGCCGCCGGCAGGAGAAGTACCAGTTGTTTTAGGACCCGGCGTTACCGGAATTTTGCTGCACGAAGCCATAGGACATGGTATGGAAGCCGATTTTAATCGTAAAAAAACATCAACTTTCAGTACCATGATTGGCAAAAAAGTGGCCGAACCGTTTGTCACTATTGTTGATGACGGCACGAACATGAATCTGGCAGGGAGTATTAATATGGACGATGAAGGAACACCTGGAAAGAAAACCGTTTTGGTTGAAAACGGAATTATGAACAGCTATCTTCATGATAAAATATCGGCTAAATTTTATGGTGTTGAACCTACAGGAAACGGTCGAAGACAAGATTTCCAAAATTATCCGATGCCAAGAATGCGTAATACTTATATGTTGGGTGGCTCAGCATCTCCTGAAGATGTTATCAAACAAGCAAAAAATGGAATTTTTGTTGAAGACGTAAGTAATGGAGAAGTAAAAATTGGAGAAGGCGATTTTGCATTTTATGTTGCCCGTGGCCGTATGATTGAAAATGGTAAGTTGACCTCGCCAATAAAAGATGTGAATATTATGGGCAATGGCCCTAAAATGCTGGCAAATATTACAATGATAGCCAACGATCTGGAAATGGATTACGGCGGCGCCGGCCAATGTGGTAAAAACGGACAAGGAGTTCCTGTTTCATTCGGGTTGCCAACATGTTTGGTTAAATCATTAACTGTAGGTGGTACAGGTCAGAAAGGAGGAAAAGCATGAGCGACAATTTAAAGATATTTCAGGAATTGGCTGAATGGACTATTGATCAGGCCAAAAAAGCCGGTGCAAACGACTGCAAAGTCAGTCTGTCGAAACGCCGTTTTGTTGAGATAAATTACCGGGACAAAAAACCAGAGGTAATAAAGGAAGCCATCACACAAAATCTTAATCTGAAAGTTTTTGTGAATAAAAGGTATGCCAGCCAATCAACTCCCGACTTCCGAAAATCGACTTTAGACGGTTTCATCAATGACGTGATTGGCAATGCAAAGATCATGGATGAAGATCCATTCCGTACCCTACCCGATCCAAAATATTATGCCGGCAAATCAACCATCGACTTGCAACTGGCCGATCCAAGCCAGTCGCAACTAACGCCTGAAGAAAGGCACAACATGGTAAAAACAGTCGAAAATTCGTGTTTGCAACAAGGTGGAGATAAGGTAATTTCGGTTCAAGCTGGTGAATACGACGACACTAGCGAAGAATTTATTATGACTTCAAATGGGTTTGTAGGTACAACCCAATCAACTCAAACCTGGGCGGGTGCATCGATGACTGCCAAAGACGAAGGCGACCGTCGCCCGGAAGATTACCATTGGGTTGGAAGTCGATTCAGAAGTGATTTACCTTCGCTGGAAGAAGTTGGAAGAACTGTTGCAAATAGAACCCTTAACTTGTTGGGCGGTAAAAAAATTCCAACCGAAACACTTCCCATAATAATCGAAAACAGAGGTGTTGGCCGAATTCTCGATGGCCTTTTAAATTCGATGATAGGAAGAAATATACAACAAAAAAGTTCGTTTTTGGCCGATAAAAAAGGCCATTCCATTGGAAGTAAATTATTTACACTCGAAGATGATCCATTTATTGTAAAGGGACTTGGATCAGGTTATTACGACTATGATGGTTTTGCAACAAAAAAACGAAACCTGATTACCAGCGGCACACTAAATGAATTTTTAATCGATTGGTATTACAGCCGTAAATTAGGATGCGAGCCAACTTCTGGGGCAACCAGTAATTTAATTATTCCTCCGGGGAAAAGAAGTCTTGAGGAAATAATTAAAGATTTAGATCGCTGCCTTTTGATAACAGGATTTATTGGCGGAAATTCGAACGACACAACAGGTGATTTCTCTGTTGGTATAATTGGCAGGCTATACCATAAAGGACAATTTGTTCAAAACGTAGCCGAAATGAACATGGCCGATAACCACCTGAAATTCTGGAATAAACTTGCCGAAATTGGAAACGATCCTTGGTTGTACAGTTCGTCGAGGTTCCCAAGCCTTGTTTTTGATGGAGTTGTTGTTTCGGGAATTTAAAACGTGCGTTAGATATGAAATAAGGGGCCAATCAAGTTTTACTTCACCGGCCCCTTGTTTTTTATGCTTTCAGCAAATGTGGCCGTTCGTGATAAATCTTCAGGATTAGCTCGCCAAATAAGGTGTTGGCCCAGGCAAACCATTTACGGGTAAATTTGGTTGCATCGTCTTTGTGGAACGACTCGTGCATGAACCCTGTACCAGCATGACTTTTTACCAAAACATCGAGGCAATGTTTAATTTCCTGATCATCGATACTGGTAATGGCACGCAAAATAATACTCATTGGCCATATAGTGTCGGCGCCTGTATGTGGTCCGCCAATCCCCTCGCCTGCTTTTCCTTTGTAGAAGAACGGATTATTTTCTGAAAGCACCACTTTACGCGTATTGAGGTAAAGTTTGCTGTCAGGAGCAATAGCTCCGAGATATGGTAACGAAAGCAATGAAGGCACATTGGCATCGTCCATAAAATGGAAACTACCAAAACCATTCACCTCAAAAGCAATGATTTCGCCGAATTTTGGATGCTGAATAATACCATTTTCTTCCAGACCTTTTTTAACCTGTTGTTGCAGTTCTTTGGCTTTGGCAACAATGGCATCGTCTTTCAACTGCGGAGTTGAGAACATTTCAACCAGATAGCCCAAAACCTCAATAGCAAACATGTTACTCGGAATAAGGTATGGGAACAAAGTACAATCGTCGCTCGGGCGGAATGTGGAAACAATCAGTCCGCAAGGTTTTACCGGATAGCCGTATCCGCTCAACGGAACACCATCGGTTGCCCAAGCTGTTTCGCGCTGAAAGCTATACGGACCTTTATCTGTCCAACGCTGTTGCTCGCGGAAAGTTTGCAAAACAAGCTGCATAGCTTCTTTCCATTTGGCATCGAACATGCTGGTGTCGCCGGTCATTTCCCAATAGCCGTGAGCCAACCGAACGGGATAACACAAGCTGTCTATCTCCCATTTGCGTTCGTGAATGCCTGGTTTCATCCTGGTTAAATCGTGCTTCCATTCGCTTTCTTTACTGAAATCTTTGTAAAAAGCATTGGCATACGGATCGAGCAAAATACACTTGGTTTGTCGGTTGATTACCCCTTTCACCAGCTCTTTCAATTTAGCGTCTTCTTTCACCAAAGGCAAATACGGCCATATTTGAGCGGTACTATCACGCAACCACATGGCATCAATATCGCCTGTGATCACATACGTATCAGGTTTTCCATCAATAATTTCAAAATCAACAGTGGTATCGAGCGTATTGGGAAAACAGTTTTCGAACAACCAACCCAATTCAGGATTTGAAATAGATGCCTTTACTTTGGCAATTGTTTTTTCAACACCCTCGCTTACAAATTTTCGTTTGGCCAAAGCTGGGCGCTGGCTTTCGAAAGCTGGCAATAACTGGTTGGCAAATACTGGAGTTTTGGTTGCAGCCATAATTCCAATTCCTGCTAAGGCACTGGTTTTAATAAAGTTTCTTCGATTCGACATGAACTTATGTTTTTACAAATGATATTTAAATAGTATTTGAAAGGCAAAAATATCGAAATTTGAAGCCTAATTCAGGAAAACGAAAAAATATTTGGATCAATTGCAACCCTTCCTGAAAATGGTTGTCAATGGAATTGTAAAGTTTAAAATTTGAGTCAGACAGCATTCATACACCAGGATTTGATTGCCCAGTGTTTAAAAGGCAACAACAAAGCCCGTTACCAGCTGTATCATCTGTACTCCAAAGCGATGTTCAACGTTTGCCACCGCCTGATGAACAACCGCGAGGATGCCGAGGATATGCTTCAGGAGGCTTTTATTCAGGCATTTACAAAACTGGAATCATTCAGGCATGAATCGAGTTTTGGCACCTGGCTAAAAACGATAACTGTTCATACTTGTATCAATGCTCTGAACAAACGTAAACTTGATTTGAAACTGACGGACGAGATGCACCGCTACGAAACAGCAGACGAAGAACCGGAAGAAACGCTATATACAACTGATAATATAGTGGAAGCAATGAATCAGCTGCCCGAAGGCGGACGCATCGTGTTCTCTCTTTACCTGCTAGAAGGATATGATCACGGCGAGATTGCGCAAATACTGAACATTACCGAATCAACATCGAAATCGCAGTATATGCGCGCCAAACGCAGGGTTTATGAAATAATGAAGCAAACAAAAAGTAAAGAAATATGAAGCGCGACAGATTAGAATCGTTTGTGGAAGAAAACAGGCACGAATTTGATTTCCTGGAGCCATCGGACAAGGTTTGGGAAGCCATTAACCTGAAATTTGAACAGGCTGAGCAAAAGCCCCAAAGAAGATTTTATGCGCTGAAAATTGCAGCAGTTCTTGTATTAGCTCTTGCCATTCCGGCGACAATTTATTTCCAGTCGGGAAAAACTGCACAAACATCTCAAAATAGAGCACTGGCCGATCCCGAAGTTCAGGAATTAATTGAAGCTGAAGCCTATTACGCGCAGGAAGTATCTGGAAAACTGGCCGAAATTCAGAAATGCTACAAAGTTCATCCTGAACTCAAAGCACAGATAGAAGGCGACTTAAACGAGCTTGAAAACATGTATATGTCGCTCAAAAGTGATTTGAAAGACAATGTTTCGAACAAGGAAGTTATTGAAGCAATGATAGAGAATAACCGCAACCGAATGAAACTGGTTGATGATGTTCTCGAACAAATAAACTGTTAACCAATTGGTTATGAATACAAAAAATAAGATAAAAGGATTGAGAGTTATCGCATCGGGTCTGCTTTTACTGAGCGTACTTTGTGCCAACGCTCAATTTACCGAAACCCGCGAATTTGTGAAACATTTTGCCATTAAGCCAGAAACGCGAATCGATATTACCAATAAATACGGGCGAATCGAACTGAATACCTGGGATAAAGATTCGGTTGTCATTAAATTTAGAATGGAAATCAACGAGAAAAAACCCGTCAAACTCGAAAAAACAATGGGAAATCTGGATTTCGATATCAGTAATACCCAATATTACCTGGTAGTTAAAACACAGGTTGATAAAAATAAGAGCCAGCTTGAAAACGAATTTCAGAAATTTAAGGAAACGATTTTGCAAACCAACGGTAGCATCCGTATAGATCTGACAGTGTGGTTGCCCGACAACCATGAACTAAGGCTCGAAAATAAGTTTGGCGATATTATCATGGGCGATTACAAAGGCGAAACGTTGATTTCGATAAGTAATGGAAAACTGAAAACCGGCGATCTGACGAAACGTTCAACTCTGAATCTGAATTTTGCTGATGCTGTACTCAACAACCTACCAAATTCAAGAATAACAAGCAATTACAGCGATATTCAAGTAAAAAACTCTGGAGTTTTAAGGCTCGAAAGTAAATCATCAACCGTTGAAATAATGAATTCAGAAGATTTAAGCATTGATTCGCGGCGTGACAAATTGCGAATCAGGTTGGCCGACAAAATCGACGGAGCAGGTAGTTTTACGCAATTTCGTATTTCGGAAATGAAAAATAAAGCGAACATCCGCCTGAGTTATGGTTCGCTCGAAATGGAAAAGGTAATGAGTACGTTCAGCAATATTTATGTAGAATCACGCTCAGCCGATGTAAATCTATATTTTCAACCTGAAAGCAAATTCAATTTCGAAATTACAGAAGCTAAAACCGACTTGAAACTGGGGCGGGAAATGAAGGTAGAAGACAAGGAAGTACTTGATTCAAAAGAAAATAAAAACCGCCATACCGGTTACTTCGGCAAGAAAATGAAAGAAGACCAGCTGATTGTAAACTCAATTGGTGGAGAAGTGAATATTTTGTCATATTAAACACAAAATCCGATTTATTTTCAACACCTCAAAACATCAATTCAGCAGTAAATACTGGTGATTCAGCAACTTTTGTGTCCGAAAACAAAGCGCATTAGCTTATACTTGCCAAAGAAAACAGAAAAAAAATTCAGGAAAAAGTTTAGGATTTGCAACCACCAGAAAATAATCCTGTCTCTATTATCGAAAAACAACAGAAACAATTAGGAACAATTAGAAAAGACCTCAAAGTGATGAAAACAACAAAGATTCAAGTTCTGGTAGCATCAATCATGCTGCTATTTATTACAACATCCTGCTTCGATGAACTTTTCATTGAGGGAAACGGAATTCAGAGAACGGAAGAACGCTCCGATGAAGGATTTAGCGAAATTGCTGCCAACGGCGATTTTGAAGTACACGTATCTCCTGGCCACTTTTATTCGGTTGAAGTAACCGCCGAATCGAACCTTCTACCGTATATTTCAACACAGGTTGATGGCAAAAAATTAAAAATTAGGACAAACGGAGTTCACAATCTCCGCCAAAGCCTCCCAATTGAAATTTACATTACCACGCCGGTATTAAACGGGATATCGTTGAGCGGCTCAGGCTTTATTGAAACTGGCAGTTTTTTATGCAACGATTTCTACGCCAATGTTTCAGGTTCGGGCGACATTATTACCAATGTGAGCGCCGATCAGATTGAGGCCAATGTTTCGGGCTCAGGAACTATAACTATTTCAGGAGAAGCTGATTACACTCATTTTTTGGTTAGCGGTTCAGGAAAAATAAAATCGTATAACCTGGAGCAAAACGATTGCGATGCCATTATTTCGGGCTCGGGAGATATGTATGTAAATGCAAGCCAAACCATAGATGCTCATATTTCAGGAAGCGGGAAAGTTTTTTACATCAACTACCCGGCTATTCACACAAGTATCTCGGGATCAGGCGGTGTGATTGATAAAAATTAACGAAATTTGAAATACAGCAAACAACTAAAATAAAAATGAAACACATTTACCTTTTTATTAGCCTTGTCATTCTTTCGTTTAGCAGTTATGCCGAAGAACCGGTTAAAGCCATTGGCATCCGGGGAGGTTTATCTTCGGGTTTCGAATACCGCGTTTTTTCAGGCGATGTTACTTCGTATAAAGTACTTCTCTCAACCCGAAAGCAAGGACTCCAGTTAACCGGACTAAAAGAATTTCATGTACCGAATGCTTTCAATATCGATCAGGAAGAATTCACGTTCATCTATGGTTTCGGTGCACATGTGGGGTTTGAATCTTGGTACAGAGACAATTACTACAACGACATTTACCATACCCGGTACAGCGAACATCGTTCGGGCCCAATTGCAGGCTTGGATGGTTTAGCCGGAGTCGAATATAATATTCGGGAAATACCCTTGGTAGTTGGAATTGAGGTTAAACCCTATTTCAATCTTTTCGGAAAGAACTTCTTCCAGGTTCAACCTTTCGATTTCGCATTTACAGTAAAATATACGTTTTAGGAAATAGTCATTAGAAAATAGTCATTAGAAATTTGTTCATTTTTAATCGCTGTTGTCCGGTAAAACTGGAGTATTACAAGATGTCGCAACTACGTTGCTCAATACTTTAAACCAATACACTGTGCTACAAAGATTTAGCAACTACGTTGCTGAGGAGTTGACAGCGTAGCTGTTTAATCTTTGTAGAAAATAGGCATGATAAAAATGTAAGCCACGTAGTGGCGTTATCTTCTGGAACGCCTTTAAATTATTAGATTACGGATAACTAAGAAAATTTTAACCGGACAACAGTGATTTTTAATGACAGATGACTTATTCCATTCTTTACAGAAAACACTTAAACAATTAACAATGAAACAATTATTTATCCTGATTTTTATCGGGCTGGGCGTTTTATGTGCCTCGGCCCAGGAAAACACCGACAACCAGATTTCAACCATTTTCCCGAAAGGCCGGAATAATGGTGGCTACGGAGCGCTTTCGGTTGAATACACCCAAATTGACGGGAAAGATGCCTTCCTGATGGGAGCACGAGGTTCGTGGATTATCGATCATTCGTTTGCAATAGGCTTTGGCGGAAAAGGTTTTATTAACGATGTAAATTACGATAACTGGCGCTACAACGACCTGGATTACAACCTGGCCGGTGGTTACGGCGGATTATACCTCGAACCCATTCTGGCGCCCCGGTTACCCGTTCACATTTCAGTTCCGGTATTGTTTGGAGTTGGAGCTGTTGCCCAGGTTGAAGACCACCACGACTGGACTTACGACAACTCAAGAAGCGACGCATTCCTGGTTTTCGAACCAGCAGTTGAACTGGAATTTAACATGACCCGTCACCTGCGCCTGGCCGGAACTATTGGCTACCGCTTTACCTCTAAAATTGACATGGTAAATACGAACTCAGATGTTATGGAAGGCGCCAATATTGGCCTGATTATCAAATTTGGCAGGTTTTAGTACCTGTATTAATTTGGTGTGGTCAGGGTTTCATTTGAAGTGAAGCCCTGACTAATTTTTACAGGCTACCTGACCGATTTTGCATTTTTATCCACCTAAATATCCCTACTTTTGCCCCACATAAAACGAAATAATGAAGAACAAAAGTTGGATACCTTACGGAGCCGCTCTGTTGTCAATGATTTTCTGGAGCTTTTCGTTTGTATGGGTGAAAGTGGTGTACGAGGCTTATGGCCCACTGACAACAGTGTTATTCCGGCTTATTCTTTCATCGGGAATGCTGCTCGCATTTACAGTCATCACACGCAAATTACAGCGCATTAAACCCGGTGACCTGAAATACTTTGTGATGCTGGCCGTTTTCGAGCCATTTCTTTATTTCATGGGTGAAAGCTATGGTTTAAAGTATGTTTCGTCGACTGTAGCTGCTGTAATTGTTGCTACAATTCCGCTCTTTTCCCCCATTCTGGCCTGGTACTTCTACAAAGAAAAGTTAAGCAAAACCAACCTTATCGGACTAATAATCACATTTCTGGGCGTAAGCCTGGTTGTACTCGACAACTCGCTCAACTTTACTGCTTCACCACTGGGAGTTGCGCTCGAATTTGTTGCGGTTATGGGAGCAATTGGCTATTCAACTGTTCTTAAAGGTATTGCCCACCGATACAATACGTTCACAATTATTACCTATCAAAACCTGATTGGCGCTATTTTCTTTTTACCTTTCTGGCTGGGACTCGAAATGAACGATTTTATGCAAATTCCATTTAACCTGAAATCGTTTGCCGCAATCGTTAAACTGGCCATATTTGCTTCAACATTTGCGTTTATCTTATTTACATATAGCATTCGAAACATTGGCATCAACAAATCGAATATCTTTATTAATGTTATACCTGTTTTTGTTGCTATTTTTGCATTTCTGATATTGGGTGATACACTTAATTTTCACCAAATGGTTGGAATCGCCATTGTAATTTCAGGACTATTTCTAGCCCAAATTAACTGGAAAAGGGAAAAAGGAATTGCAGAAACAGCTTATCAGGCTTAAACATTCAGTACAGCAAACTGTTTTATTCAGGTCATGAAACGAAAACTCAGAAATAATTTAATAGTGGTAGTGGTTTTGCACTTGCTGCTATTGGCTTATCCGCTGATAAGCAAGACGTTTCACGTACACCACGGTTCGCACCATCATCACGAATTTACTACTTCCGAAACGATTGACCGTACAGAAGATCCTTGTCCGGTTTGCGATTTCGAATTTTACAATTTCATTTCAACTACTCCCGCACATCATTTCGAGGCTCAATCGGTTATAAAAATCGATATCGATCCGATTCCGGAAATTGTTTTTACTCCCTTAGTCCGTTACTTTTCGCTCAGAGCGCCTCCAATTGCCTGATTTAGATATGGCATGAATACCGTTTTAGCTGATTTTTTACGCTGGCAACTAAAGAAACTGCGTACATTTTCGCTTATTTTCTTGTGCGTGGTATGAAAAATTAATTCGAATATCGTTATAAATACCTAAACAGACTAAAATTGCAGCGATATCCTTTGCCGTTGACTTCACAGACTGTGTGAAAACTAAATTTTACACCGAAAATATTCGGGTAGGTATCGGAGAAATTTTTGAAATACGCAATTCTCAGAGCCTTAAATATTGAAATCACACAGACTGTAAAGCAGACGGCAAAGGATAGCTTAGGTACTTAGACGGATATTCATTAAATTAATCAGCAAGTCACAAAGAATTAATTTATTGCTGAACGGTCTTCAGAAATTAGCAAATACATTTTTAAAACCGCTTTGGACTCCTACATCAAAGCATTAATATAAAGACATGAAAATCAAGATATTCATCCTGATTTTGATATGCTTTTCAGCGATCAAAACCGGATTCTCAATAGAAATACCCAATACAAACAGCGCGCATTTAAGTGGAAAAATTACAGAAAAAAACAGTGGCGAACCCATTCCGGGAGTAAGCATCTATTTTCCCGACCTGAAAGTTGGAACCATCTCGAAACCCGACGGAACTTACAGCATTGATAAACTTCCGGTTACCAAATTATTGGTTCAGGTGCGGTTTATCGGCTACAAAATGGTCACTCGCCAGATCGATCTTTCCAAAGAACAAACACTTGATATTCAACTTGAAGTATCAGTTACAGAAATTAGCGAGGTTGTAGTTACCGGGCAAACCGGCGGAGTGGAAAATAACCGAACCCCCTCTCCCATTGCTGTAATCCCGAGAATCGACATGCTTCAGAATTCATCGACAAATATTATTGATGCGCTGGCACACACCCCGGGCGTTTCGCAAATCACTACAGGAACAGGCATTTCGAAGCCGGTTATTCGCGGAATGGGCTACAACCGGGTTGTAGTTATAAACGACGGTATCCGCCAGGAAGGCCAGCAATGGGGCGACGAGCACGGAATTGAAATTGACGACAACACGGTGAACCGTGTAGAAATTCTGAAAGGGCCTGCCAGTTTGGCCTACGGATCGGACGCTATGGCTGGCGTTATCAACATGCTATCAGCGCCTACGTTGCCCGAAGGTTCAGTAAAGGGAAACATATCTTCCAATTACCAGTCGAACAACGGCTTAATTGGTTATTCGCTCAACCAGTCGGGAAACAAGCAAGGTTTTATTTGGGATGTGAGGTACAGCAACAAACTGGCTCATGCCTATCAAAACAAGTATGACGGATGGGTTTACAACTCAGGATTCAGAGAGCAGTCAGTAAGCGCCATTTTAGGCATCAACCGAAGCTGGGGTTACTCGCACCTGCACCTCGGAGCTTATGCCTTGAAGCCCGGAATTGTTGAAGGCGAACGTGATGAAACCAGTGGAAAATTCATCAAAGCTGATGAATCAGTGGCGAGTTGGAGCGATTTTCATTCGTACCAGCCCGATGCGCCTTTCCAGAAAATAGCACACTACAAAGCAGTTTGGAATAGCAGCGTATTTATTGGGCAAAGCAGGCTGGAGGCAACTTTGGGGTTTCAGCAAAACCAGCGCAAAGAGTTTGAAAGTGCCGACGAATATGGGCTCTTCTTTTTATTGAATACCGTTAATTACGATTTAAAATACCTTTTCCCGGAGAAGAATAACTGGAAATTCAGCGCCGGAGTTAACGGAATGGGGCAAAAATCGGAAAATCGGGGAACGGAATTCCTTGTTCCGGCATACCGACTGTTCGATTTTGGAATTTATACCATTGCTAACAAAAAAATCGGGAAACTTGATTTAAGCGGAGGAATCAGGTTCGACAGCCGCTCTGAAACAGGTGACGCGCTGTACCTGAACAACAGTGATGAAAAGACAACGGCAACCGACCCGGATGCTACCGAACGTTTCAAGGCCATCGATAAAAAGTTAACCGGGTTCTCGGGCAGCCTGGGAGGAACATATCAAATCAATGAGTCTGTTTACACCAAAATGAATGTCTCGCGCGGATTTCGTGCACCCAATATCGCCGAGTTGGGCTCGAACGGCGTACACGAAGGTACCTTGCGCTACGAGCTTGGTAACGAAAACCTGAAACCTGAAACAAGCCTTCAGTTCGATTTTATCTTTGGAATCAATACGACGCACGTTTCTACTGAACTGGATTTATTCACAAACAGGGTGAATCACTTCATTTACATCAATAAAACTGCTGACCAGAGCGATAACCCAATTTATGAAGGTTTGCCTGTGTTTCAGTTCTCGGAAGGCGATGCACAATTTTATGGTGGCGAATTTCAGTTTGATGTTCACCCGCATCCATGGGATTGGCTGCATATCGAAAACTCTTTTTCGTATGTGAGGGGAACATTGCTCAATCAGCCTGAAGACTCACACAATCTGCCGTTTATTCCGGCACCAGTTTGGGTTTCCGACTTAAAATTTGAGCTTGGCAATCCGGTTAAATGGATGAACCAGGCTTACCTGAAAATTGGCATGGACAAAACCTGGGCGCAGAATCATGTTTATTCGGCGTTCGATACCGAAACGAAAACTCCGGGCTACACCTTACTGAATGCAGGTTTTGGTTCCGATTTCGTTTTCGGGCACAAAAGCCGGTTTTCGTTATACATTTCGGCCAATAACCTCGCCAATGTGGCTTATCAAAGCCATTTAAGCCGCTTAAAATACGCCGGACTCAACCATGCAACCGGACGCACAGGTATTTACAATATGGGGCGTAACATAAGCTTCAAGTTGCTGATACCGATTGATTTTTCAGACTAAGTTCTGGAGAAAGCAAGCAGGAAAAGGAACGGGAGCGAATGGTATCTTGTTCCTTTTCTTATTTTTGGCACGAAAATGAGAATTGACCATGCAAAACATCATCTATCAAAAGCCTGAAAAGCTGAAAGAGCTGACCGCCAAACGCAAACAAGAGTTTACAGCTCTTTTTAAACGATTGAAGGCCAAAAAACCGAAAGATTTGGATGATGTCGTTCATGAGTTGCACGAAGAAGCGTTTGATCAGTTCGATTGTTTGACCTGCGCCAATTGCTGCTCGTCGATCAGCCCAATTGTGACTGAGAAAGATATTGAACGGCTGGCCAAAAGGATGCGGATAAAAGCGGTAGATTTCATCGCTCAATACCTGTACATCGACGAAGACAAAGACTACGTTTTTCAGCGGACCCCCTGCCCTTTTCTGATGCCCGACAATTATTGTATGGTTTACGAAGACCGGCCCAAAGCTTGCCGCGAATACCCGCACACCGACCGCAAACGCATGTATCAAATCCTGAACCACACCCACAAAAACTGCGAAGTCTGCCCGGTAGTTTATTGCATTACCGAAGAGTTGGTGAAAAAATACTAAGTTTGAAGTGCCTAAAGTTCGGAGTTGTAAAAAAGTTCCAAATTTCAAGTTCCAGGTTCCAGGTTTGCCATTTGGTTAAATTGTTGAATGACTAAATTGTTTTCTAACCATTTGACCATTCAGCCATAAAACCATTTCTCTGTATCTCCAAATCCTCAAATCTCGGCTTCTTCCCCGCTTTAAACTTTGGTTAATAAAAGTAAAAGCGTTTCGGGGCAGTTAGGATGTTCGCCAGCCTTTTTCTATTTTTGGGAAAATTTTCAAAAAAACTATTAAAACCATTGATAATGAGAAAAAAGATTGTTGCCGGAAACTGGAAATGTAACACAACCGTTCAGGAAGGTGTTGAATTGGCCAAAGCTGTGAACGAATTAGTGGCAAAAGCTACTGACGCTAAAGATGTAGTAGTAGTTCTTGGAACTCCATTCACGCACATCACCAGCGTTGTTGCTGCTGTTGATACCAACCGCATTGGCGTTGCTGCCCAGAACTGTGCTGCTGAAGCAAAAGGCGCTTTCACCGGCGAAGTTTCGGCTGCTATGGTTAAATCAACCGGCGCTCAATATGTTATTTTAGGTCACTCTGAACGTCGCGAATATTACGGCGAAACGAGCGCAATCCTGAATAAAAAAGTAGCATTGGCTTTGGCTAACGGCTTAACTCCAATCTATTGCTGCGGCGAAGCGTTATCTGTTCGTCAGGCTAACGAACAAAATGCTTTCGTAAAAACTCAGCTCGAAGAAACAATCTTCCAGTTAAGCGCCGAAGAATTTGGTAAACTGGCTATTGCTTATGAACCAATCTGGGCTATCGGAACCGGCGTAACTGCATCAACAGAGCAAGCACAAGAAATGCTGGCTTTTATCCGTAGCTTGATTGCTGAAAAATTCGGGAAAGCTGTTGCTGAAGAAACTTCAATTCTTTACGGTGGTAGCTGCAATGCTAAAAACGCTCCTGAATTGTTTGCTCAGGCCGACATCGACGGTGGTTTAATTGGTGGTGCATCGCTAAAAGCTGAAGATTTCTTAGGAATTATTACTGCTTACTAAATCAAATAAAATACAAACGTTTCCTGAGTAGCGAAGCGTATCGAAGAAAGGCTGTCCGGTTGCGGATGGCCTTTTTTGTATACAAAACTGTTTCAGCACAGGTAACGCAAAGTCAAAATCAAGAGCAAAAAAACTATATTTGAAGAAAGATATTGATTACATGAGTTTCGAGATTTTAACTTCAGAACTGTTGGTCGAATTTACAATGAAGGTAGGCGAATCGCCTATCAATAAGCTAAACAGAATTAAAAAATTGGAACTACCGGTCGATTATTTCCAATTTTACATGTCGGCTTCGTCAGTTTATTCATCCAAAATTGAAGGTGAGGACATCGATTTTGACAGTTATTTCAAACATAAATTCATGAAAGTGCCATTCAAAGCAGAATATACCAGAAAAACCGACGATTTATATGCTGCTTACGAATTTATAGAGAAGAACAAACTGAGCCTCGAAAACCTTAAAAAAGCTCATTCTATCCTCAGCTCCAATTTATTGCCACAAAACCTGCGAGGTTCGATCCGAACAAACCCAATGTTTGTCATTAATAACAATGACCAGATTGAATACGTGGCAACAAGCCCGGGACAAGTCAAAACCGAAATAGAAAAACTTTTCAGAGATATTAAAAATCTTCAGACCAAAGAATTGAATTCATACGAGATTTTCTATTATGCTTCCTTGATTCATCTTGTCTTCGTTAAAATACATCCATTTCAGGATGGAAATGGTAGAACTGCCAGGTTAATGGAAAAGTGGTTTCTCCTTGAAAAACTTGGTAGAAAAGCAAATTCCATTCAACTTGAAAAGAATTATTACCTCAAAGTAAAATATTACTACCTCAATATCAAACAACTTGGTCTCGAATACGAAGAATTGGACTACAAAAAAAGCCTTGATTTCTTATTGATGACCGTATTGTCGCTTAACGGAGAGTAAGATCATATCAAGAAGAAAGTGACTTAACACAATCAAAACATTTCTTAAATGAATTAATGTTTTATAACACAAAAATTAATGTTCGATTAACACTTATCTCCTCCAGCCATCCTATCTTTGTGTCGTTATCACATTTCATAAGTTAGGTTTGATTAGTTTTATTGGTTTAGTTAGTTTAGTTAGGTTTAGTTAGGTTTAGAGAAAGGGTAGATTGCAAAATCTATCCTTTTTTCTATTTATAGGCTTACCAACTCTATTGCCCCTTATTTTCAGGATGACAAAAACAGCTGACCAAATGATCGTTCACCATTCCGGTAGCCTGCATGTGCGAATAAACTACCGTTGAGCCAACAAATTTGAATCCCCGTTTCTTTAAATCGGCGCTTATTTTATCCGAAAGTTCAGTTTTTGCAGGTACTTCCGAGAGATGCTTCCAATGATTTATTATAGGTTGATTACCAACAAACCCCCAGATGTACGCGTCGAAACTTCCAAATTCGTCAACTATTTTCAGGAAAGACTGAGCATTAGTTATCGCAGCTTCAATTTTCATACGGTTTCTAATAATTCCGGTATTGCCCATCAATTCCTCAACTTTCGCCGAATCGTAAGCTGCAACTTTCTGCGCATCAAAATCATCGAAAGCTACCCTGAATGTTTCGCGTTTTTTCAGGATAGTTATCCAGCTCAACCCGGCCTGCATTCCCTCCAAAATAAGGAATTCAAACAATTTCTGATCATCGTGCAACTGTTTTCCCCACTCTAAATCGTGATAATTCGAATAAATTTCACTGCTGCTGGCCCAACTGCATCTGTTTTCCATATTAATTTGGTTTAATAATTCATAATCAACACATTAGTATCTATCAAAAAGTTTTAATCTTAAAAATAGGTTTTCAGGCGAAGTTAATCAAACCAAAAAATTATTAAAATTCTTAAAAAAGAAGAATCGGGGTAAAATATTATTTTTGGTATGTATAAATTGCACCTACATGAAAAAACTGATATTCTTTCTTTTTATTGTATGTTCAAATCTGGCATTCAGCCAGTTAAACATCGACTATTATATGCGTGTAGGTGAAACGCGCATACAAATTGGCAACTATCTTGGCGCTATCGAAAATTTTAACATCGTGATTCGGTTTAAACCTCACCTGCCCGAGCCCTATTATTACCGCGGACTAGCCAAACACCAGCTGGAAGATTTTAGAGGTGCCATTAACGATTACAATAAAGCGATAGAAATTAAGCCGTTTTATCCCGAAGCATACATGTATCGCGGATTGGCTTACCTGCAAATTAACGACTTTACAAAATCGATTGCAGATTATAACCGGGCTGTAGAGCTCAATCCTCGCGATGCAAACCTATTTAATAACCGCGGTATTGCAAAAATTTCGATGAAAGATATTGACGGCGCTATTGCCGATTATACCAAAGCGCTGGAGATAAACCCAAAATTTACAAATAGTTACATCAACCGAAGCAATGCTTTGCTGATGAAAAGCGATATTAAGGGAGCAATTAAAGACCTCAACCAGGCAATTATTATCAGGCCACATTATTCGAATGCCTATTTATTGAGAGGTTTAGCCCGATTTGAATTAAACGATTATGCTTCGGCATTGCGCGATTTCGATCAGTGTATCAAACTTGATCCGCAGAATGCTTATGCCTTTAATAATCGCGGCATTGTGAAGCAAAAGCTGGAAGATTTCAAAGGCGCTATCAACGATTACAATATGGCTTTACAGCTCGATCCAACCATGGCCAATGCCTATATGAATCGCGGTATTGCCAAGGAAAACCTCAAAATTCCTGGGTTTGAACAAGACTACTCCACTGCCGCTAAACTCGATCCTAAATTTGCATTCAACCCTAAAGAAATAGATTACAGCTCATTAGCTCAAGCTAAGAAAAAAGCAAGTCAACAAGCACAGAAAAGTCAGCAACAAGCACAAAGTCCAACTCAATCAACACCTCCAACCCAAAACTTAATAGCTCAAAACACAACTCCGCCTGTTCAGCAAACCGACTCAATAAAGAAAAACGAACAAGTGTTGGAGTCTAAAAAAGAAACTAAAGAAGAAAGGGACCGACGCAGATATCGCCTTTCTCTGGCTGATACCAGAAATTTACCAACATCGAAAAATGAAAAGGTTGACGATGGGCTGGTGCAAAATAAAAATATCATCATTGATCTTCAGCCGATTTTTGTTTTGTCATCACTCGATAAAAATTCGGATGAATACTCTCCAATACAATACTACAACTCTGACCTTGAAGCCATTAACAACTTCAACAATTACAACCCGATGATTAATATTATTAATAAAACTGGCATCGATCAGAAAGACTATTATAAAAACAATATCTTGTATTTCGGCGAAAAGATTGCAAAAAATGCCAAAGAAAGCCTCAATTTTTTGAGTAGAAGTATATTCTATTGTCTGACAGAAGATTACAACAAAACAATGACGGATTTACAAAAAGCAATTGATTTGAACGGAAATAATGCTCTTATTTATTTTGCGAGAGGTAACTGCCGAATGAAAATGAACGAATTGCTTGAAAAAGCAAATATCAACTCTGATTTGCTTCAAATTCCGCTTAATGCAGGTCCAAATCAAAAAGACAACAACACTTTAATGTTAGCCGATTATACTGAGGTAATTAACGATTTCTCCAAATGTCTTCAGGTTAACGCACAATTTCCGTATGCCTATTTCAACATGGCGTACGTTAAATGTAAAATCCATGATTATCAAGGCGCTCTTGCCGATTTGAATAAAGCCATTGAAATTGAAAAAGATTTTGCCGAAGCATATTTTAACAGGGGATTAACCCGTATTTACCTCGATGATATTGATGGAGGTGCCATGGACCTAAGTAAAGCTGGTGAACTAGGCATTCAGGATGCCTACAACATTATTAAACGGTACTGCAATTAATGTATCTTTGTTTTACTGAAAAAAAAATTTCCGGAAATGTCATTTGCAAATCAACCACTTGCCGAACGTCTACGTCCTTCTACTCTCGATGATTACATAGGGCAGGAACACTTAATTGGAGAAGGGGCAGTGTTGCGCAAAATGATTGAATCTGGCAAAATTTCGTCTTTTTTGTTGTGGGGGCCTCCCGGAGTTGGCAAAACTACGCTCGCTAAAATTATTGCCAACACACTTAATCGTCCGTTTTACACACTGAGTGCCATTAATTCAGGAGTAAAAGATGTTCGCGATGTAATCGATAAGGCCCAACGAAACCAGTTTTTCAACCAGCCGAATCCAATACTTTTCATCGACGAAATTCACCGCTTCAGCAAATCGCAGCAAGATTCGCTTTTAGGAGCTGTTGAACAAGGTGTTGTAACCTTGATTGGCGCCACAACCGAAAATCCTTCATTTGAAGTTATTTCTCCATTATTATCGAGATGCCAGGTTTACGTACTGAAATCTCTTGAAAAAAACGATCTGCTGAAGATTGTTGAAATGGCTCTGACCAAAGATTCGTACCTGAAAACCAGGAAAGTTGAGATGAAAGAAACTGAAGCTCTTTTGCGTTTCTCTGGTGGCGATGCCCGAAAGCTATTGAATGTGCTGGAATTGGTGATTAATGCTAACGAAGATGAAGAAACAGTAATTACCAACGATTTGGTTATCGACCGGCTTCAGAACAACATGGCCATGTACGACAAAAATGGCGAAATGCACTACGACATTATTTCGGCCTTCATAAAAAGTATGCGCGGGAGCGATCCGGATGCTGCCGTTTACTGGCTTGCCCGAATGATTGATGGCGGTGAAGACATTAAATTTATTGCACGCCGAATGCTGATTCTGGCGGCTGAAGATGTTGGTTTGGCTAATCCAAATGCGCTGTTGCTTGCTCAAAGCACATTCGATGCTGTACATAAAATTGGCAATCCTGAAGCCAGAATAATTCTTTCGCAATGCGCCATTTACCTGGCAACATCGCCAAAGAGTAATTCGGCTTACATGGCTATTGACGAAGCTTTAGCTTTAGTCAGATCAACCGGCGATTTACCCGTTCCTTTGCATATTCGTAATGCACCAACAAAACTGATGAAAGAGTTAGGGTATGCAAAAGATTATAAATATGCTCATTCCTACGAAAATAACTTTATTGAACAAGATTTCCTTCCAAAAGAAATAAAAGACAAACGTTTTTATACACCTCAAAACAATCAGCAAGAAGTGAAAATACTGGAACGGCTGAAAAGTCTTTGGGGAAAACGATATGAAAAATAAACCCCATTATTCACTAATATACAATCAGTTAGTGAACTAGATTATCTAAAATTTACGACCATTACAACTCTTCAATAAAAATTTATTACGACTGAAAAGTAGGGTAATTCCTTTCTCCATCGGAATTATTGCAAAACAGTTAAAATTGTTACTCTGAATTATTAATAATTAGAATTCCTATTAAAATATAATTAAAAACTAAGGGAGAAAATGATTAGTTTCGAAGGCTCTATCATTCATAAAAACCTATGAACCAAATAAAAGAAATCATCAATCAATTTAGGAAGGTACCATTGGCTGATTTAGACAAGGTAGAATTAATGAACCGCACAGACATTAAGTTCTGTTTTCATATAAAACTTGCCCCGGCAATTTTTGAGGCATTAAAAGATCATTATTCTGCCCTTGAAATTGATGGTATATCGGTATTCAATTATTACAACACCTACTACGACACGCTTGATAACCAAATGTACCTTTGCCACCACAACGGAAAACTTAACCGGTATAAAATTCGGGTGCGAAAATACAACCAAACTGGTGTTAGTTACCTCGAAATTAAATACAAAAACAACAAAGGCCGTACAATTAAAGATCGGATTAAGCGTCCTGATTTTAACGCATCGTTCAACGAAAACGAATCTATGTTTATTGAAAAGTTCTCGCCATTCTCAAGCGAACAACTTCACCCTAAAATAATTAACTCTTTTGAAAGAATAACTCTTGTGAATCATGGTTTTACCGAACGGGTAACAATTGATTTTGCTCCAAGATTTAAAAATGAAAATGGTGAGTTTACATTGGATAACCTAGTAATTGTTGAAGTTAAACAGGACAAAACCAGTGAGAACGCTACTTTTGTAAAAATATTAAAAGCTTATAAAGTAGAAGATCAAGGATTTAGTAAGTACTGTATCGGGCGATCATTACTTGACGAGATAAAAAAGAACAACTTCAAACCACTGTTATTAAAGATAAAAAAACAATATTTAAATTAAACAGCCATGCTATCATTACCCTCCCTCCTACTTGTTATTGCCGACTCTGAAGAACTAAAGTTTCTAGGAATGAAACTCATAAACCCAGAAGACTTTGTGTCGTTAATAGTGAGATTTTCAATGAATCTTTTGGTGATTCTGGCTATTGTAATTGGTTTATATGCAAAAAATAGTCGACGTAAAGATTTCTATTTTAGTTTTATAGCTGTCAGCATACTCATTTTTCTTTTATGTTTTCTCTTGGCAAACGTAAAAATGGAGATGGGCTTTGCATTAGGACTTTTTGCAGTTTTTAGCATTATCAGGTATCGTACTGATTCAATACCAATTAAGGAAATGACTTATTTGTTTGTCGTAATCGTAGTTTCGGTAATCAATGCATTGGCCAACAAAAAAATCAGTTATGCTGAATTATTGCTTACAAATCTTCTGATTGTTGGTTTATTGTATGCTTTGGAAAAGATTCTGAATTTACGCCAGGAAATCATGTATACTGTACTTTATGAAAAGATCGAAAATGTTCAAGCTGGAAAAGAAGAAGAATTATTGGCCGATCTAAAACAACGAACAGGTAAAAATGTGAAACGATTTCAGATTGAACGTATTGATTTTCTAAGAGATGTGGCGTACATTACAATCTTTTTTGACCTTAACGGAAAAAATAAGCTTTAACGAATGAAGACTAAAATAATACTGCTAATCGCAACATTTTTAATAGGTTTTAGAGGATATGCAGAATCGGGACCTTCAACCTGGGCCGAACTTGAGTTCAGTAAAAAGATTGTAAAGAATTTTAAAATTGAATTCAATCCTGAGCTAAGATTATTGAACGATTTTAAAATGGATGCATATATTCTTGAGGGAGGTTTTTCTTATAAAATACACAAATACCTGTGTTTAGCTACATATTACAGATATGAGAAAGAATGGGATTATAAAAAAAGTTCCGGAGCTTATAAAGGTCAAGTTGAATTAAACAGGCTAGCTTTTGATGCTAAAACCGGATTCTCCATTAATCGTTTCAGTTTTGCTTTTCGATTACGTTACACAAAAAGTATTTTTAATGACACTTCTGACGACGAAAAATCATTTTTCCGATACAGGGCAAAAGTTGACTATGATATTAAAAACTGTAAATTTATACCTTATCTCTCTATCGAAGCATTTCATGATCTCGACGCTAAAAAATTTACAAAATACAGATATACTGCTGGTTTGGACTACAGTATTAATAATAAAAATGAAGTTGGCCTATTTTACCGGCTTCAAGATTACACAGAGACAGACAAAGAAAGTATTAATATTATCGGCGTAGGTTATAGCTTTAAATTCTGACCAAACAATAATAAAGATAATCGTCGGAAAACCTGATTTACTAGTTAGGCTTTCGAGCTTTTATATTTTTGGTGGAACAAAATAAATTATCTTCGTGCAAAAATAAAAAACAATGATTCCTAAACTTAAATACGAAAATTCAAATTTTCTGCTTTTAGCTGGTCCGTGTGCAATAGAAAGTGAAAAAATGGCCCTTGAGATTGCCGAACGCATTGTTGAAATAACGCACAAATTGAAAATTCCTTATATTTTCAAGGGATCGTATCGAAAAGCGAATCGTTCCAGACTAGATTCGTTTGCCGGTATTGGCGACGAAAAAGCACTAATGATTCTTCAGAAAGTTAGTGAAACATTTGATATTCCAACAGTTACTGATATACATTCAGAAAACGAAGCTGCTATGGCTGCTCAATATGTTGATATGCTTCAAATACCGGCATTTTTATGCCGCCAAACCGATATTTTGGTAGCTGCTGCCAAAACAGGGAAAGCCGTAAATATTAAAAAAGGACAATTTCTTTCTGCTGAAGCTATGAAATTTGCGGTCAACAAAGTTCGGGAAAGTGGGAACAATAATGTTTTCTTAACAGAAAGAGGATCGACTTTTGGCTACCACGACCTGATTGTTGATTACCGTGGAATTCCGGAAATGCAAAAGAACAACTGTCCGGTAATTTTGGATATCACCCATTCGTTACAACAACCCAATCAGGCCAGTGGTGTAACTGGTGGCCAACCTCAATTAATTGAAACAATTGCCCGCGCCGGAATAGCTGTTGGAGTTGACGGTATTTTCATCGAAACCCATCCTGATCCTGCGAATGCAAAATCAGATGGAGCTAATATGTTGCAACTCGATTTACTTGAAGGACTTTTAACCAAGCTTGTTCAACTCCGACAAATTGTAAAAACATTTTAATTCCGATAGAAATGTAGATTATTCATATTTTTTCCGTTTGATTAGTTTCACACTTAAAATTCGGACATCATTTACCGGACGGTCATCTTTTTTGCGGGTTTCAACGGCGGCAATACGATCAATAACATCCATTCCTTTTACAACTTCGCCAAAAACGGTATAATTCTGGTCAAGGTGTGGCGTACCGCCAATGGTTTTATAAACCTGACGGTGTTTATCGGGAATACGGTATGGAATCATTTTTACCTGTTCAGCCTTTACCAGTTCATTTAATTGAGTCTCGAGAATTGAAACACTATCGGTTCGTGTTTCTGAACCACTCAACTGGCGCAACCGGCTTACAATCTTTTGGTTTGCCGAATTCCTGACAACATTGTTATAGGCTTTATAATAATTGATACGCTTCTCCCCCAGATTGATTAAACTGTCGGTTAATGGCTTTCGCTGAATAAAAGTAAACTGCGTACTGCTCGATGACTGTTCAGGATTTTCCAGATCGCCCATTCTGGCTGCATTCACAGCTCCCCGTTTGTGAAAATTTTCCGAATTTATTTTAGCCGGAATCAGGTAAGGCAATTCGCCATTGCCAAGAAAAGCTTCAGAATTTGCTCTTTTGCTGTCCGGGTCGCCAGTTTGAATCAGAAAATTATTAATTACGCGATGAAAAATTACGCTGTCATAAAAGCTTTGATTGACCAATTTCAGAAAATTGTTCCTGTGCTTAGGTGTGTTATCGTAAAGCATAAAAACAATGGTCCCCTGATCTGTTGTCAGTTCTATATTCCGTTTCAAATCTTTTTTTCTGACTCCTTCGGTTATTAATGGATTACAAGAGGTAAAGACAAAAGCAGATATTACGAAACAACTATAGATCAATTTCTTCATCCTTACATTTTTTTATATTTGGATTGAAGTTGCATGAGGTATTCAAAAAAGGAAATAAATGGTACTGATGGTTCATTTTTTTGAGGGTCCTTTAACGAGATATACTTGGGTTTGCTATTTAGTACAATCGTGAATATTTGAACAGGCGAATTTTTCGCTGCTTTTGGACCATCAAAATCACCATATTTGTCTTTAAGTTGTGATAAATTAGACAGCAATACTAATTTTTTCAAATTCTTAACTTCACTATCATTCAATTTAAACGCTTTTTTAAAAACACGATTCATATTTTCTTTATTCCACCTATCCCAATAACCTAGTTTATCTATTAGAATTATGCTATCAGATTCTGTAACATTAATTGTTGAATAACAGTCGCTGGAAAGGTAAACCGAATATGATAACGATAATGTTGTAGAATTGACTAGAGTGGCAGAAGGTCCATGGGTACAAGAAAAAATAAACACGAAACCAACCAAAAGAATATAACGAAGAAAACTCATAATTAATAAGATCATTAGTTACTAAACTAAAGCCAACAGGACTAGTCCTGTTGGCTTTACATTACATTTTATTGTGACTAAACTTAACAAAAACCTATTTCCAAACCGGATTTTGTTGTAAATAAGGCTTACCGCTTGGGTCATTCCCTTTTGTCAGAATTTGAGTATCAGGAACAGGGAAAGTAGTTTTTGCAGCAGATAGCTTTGATGCACTTACAAACTTAGCGATATATTTCGTTTCATAAGTTACATAATCAGATAATTCTTTGGCCATATATTCACCACCCCACCTAAAGAGATCAAATCCACGTTGACCTTCCATGGCAAGTTCTAATTTGCGTTCAAACCTGATAGCTTTAATACAAGTAGCTTTATCTGTAAATGCAGCATGACTTGAAGGATAAGGAGCTACGACATATTGTGCAGCATAAGTTCCATCAGACATCTTTGGCCAGTTAACTACTTTTGCAGCACGCAAACGAATAAGATTTACCTGAGCCATTGCAGCAGCAAGTTCATTATTATCTGCTAAACACTCGGCATAAAGCAAAATCATATCGCGTACCGATAAGTATTGCATATTCAAAGAGGACTGTGGGGCCCATCCATCATACCTGCTTGTAGAGGCTGTTCCATCAGCAAATTCTTTTTTGGAATATACATGTTTTTTAGGCAAGAAAATACCTCCGTTACCCATATCACGAATTCCATAACCTTTGGTAAAACAAACTCCCCAATCTTTATATGGAATACCTTGACGACCAATGGCAAAGTCAAGTCGGGGATCAACTGGTACATCACGATTAACAAATGCAGTACCATTATATTCTGAAACTGATGGCATTGTCCGGTATTCATTATTCAAATAAGGTAGCCCTGTTGCAGTTACTTGATACGAATTAGCTAACTCATAAGATGGTTGGAAAAAACCGCAACAACCTCCAGGAGCTAGTTTAGAATCAACATTATGCGGATAGTTTAACGAAAAACCTGGGTTCCCGTTATTATTGGCATCAACAGAAAATTGAGCTGCAAAAACAGATTCTGACCCATTGTCATAATTGGCATCAAAGTTATGATACATATTATCTTCGAGGGCATATTTTAATCCATTAGAAGTAATACCATTGTCCAATACATCCTTCAGAATTGGTTTAGCTTCAGAAAATTTGCCTTGTTGTACCAGCATTTTTGCCTTTAAAGCTTTAGCAGCCCATACGTTAACACGTCCAACTTCTGGTTGAGTGGCAGGTAAATCAGCAATTGCAGCATCAATATCTTTTATAACACTAGGCCAAATATCAACACCATTGTATGTTAAAGGATCATTTTCTACCATAGTTTCATCAACCCAGGCAACCCATTGCGAACCAAACACTTTAATTCCTTCAAAATAAAAAAGGGCCCGTAAAAATTTTAATTCGGCAGCTCGGATTTTGGCTTGATCGGCAGTTAAATCAGCACTTTTAGCCTTTTCAATTACTCGAAGAGCCATATCAACACGTTGCACACCTTTATAAACCCAATCCCATTTTTCGGAAAGATAACCATTGGTTGAAATAGTCTTATAGGTCTCTATTTCGTTAATAACCGATTGGTCGCCAGCATCAGAGCCTTTATTGGCATCACCACCGTAAATGCTACCAAAAACCCAATTAAATGGCGTTGCGCCCCAACCGTTTTCTGTGAAATTGGCATAAGCAGAGGTAACTAAAAGATCAACACCCTGCGAATTTTCCAAAGCTGTTTGAGAAATACTTCCTTGCGGTTCTTTGTACAAGAAATTTTCTCCACAAGAGAAAAGACCAAGCAAAGAAGCAAATGCAGTAATTTTTAAAATATTTTTTCTCATAATATATTCTGTTAAAATATTTATCAACAATTTAAACCATACTAAAATGAAAAACTAAGGCCAAATAAGAAACGAACATTGGTTGGCACCGAACCTACATCAATACCCTTTTCTTTATCACCACCACTACCTGTTTTATCGCGGTTGCTTACATCTGGGTCAATTCCCTTATATTTAGTGATAGTCCAGATATTTTCGGCCTGTAGATAACAACGCAAATTTGAGATACCAGCTTTATCCAAAACTGTTTTTGGAAAAGTATATCCTAAAATCAAAGTTTTCAACCTTGCAAATGAACCATTTTCAACATAGTATGACGAAGAATTAGAGCCTGAGCTGCTATCCATTTTATCAAGAATAGGTAATACAGCATTAGTTTTACCAGGCTCCCATGAAAGATCGCGCATACGTTTTGAGCGGTTTCCATTAAACATCCAGAAGTCTGTAAAATATTTGGTTCCGTTGAAAATTTCATTCCCAATACTTGAATACCATAGCATTGAAAAATCAAAAGCTTTATATTGAAGGTTCAAATTTAAGCTTAACACTACATCGGGATGAGGAGAGCCCAAGAATGTACGGTCGCTAGTCGTAATTGCATTATCTGAGTTGTCAACATTTGCAAATTTAAATTTACCTACATACGTTTTGGGGTCAAAACTGAGTGTTCCATCAGTATTCTTCTTTTCTCCCAAAGGAAGTGGTGAATTTAGTACATCGTTTACATCCTGATAGAAACCAATGATTTTATATCCATAAAACTCAGAAATAGCATGTCCCTTAGTTGTTCTTGAAACAGGACCTGAAATACGGTCGGAGTAGCCCCAGAACGAATAATCGTCAGCCTGAGAGATTTTCATCACTTCATTTTTATAATGTGAGGCTGTTAAAGTAGCATCCCATTTCAGGTCACCTTTTTTATCCTGATAAGTAAACGAAAAGTCGAAACCTGTATTTTTTATATCACCAAAGTTTATGTATGGTTTATCAGCTTCTCCAGCCATACTTGAATAGGCTGCTTCCACAAGCATGTCTGAAGTTTTCTTAATGTACCACTCAGCATTAAATGCAAATTTTCCACCTTTCAAAACGGCATCGAGCCCAACGTTGGTCATTTTTGTAGTTTCCCATTTGGTGTTTTCATTACCAAAAGTCGTAAGCCTGTACCCCAGTTGAGACGATGTTTGCGAACCTGTTAAGTCATAATTTGTGCGAGTTGGGTCGGTCCCAAAAAGATAGGCATAATTGGTTGCACGTGGTAACTCCGAGTTTCCGGTTTGGCCGTAACCTATACGGAATTTCAAATCATCAAGCCAATTGTGGGTACTCTTCATAAACGGTTCTTCGCTTACACGCCATCCGAACGATGCCGATGGAAATGTTCCATAACGATTGTCTTTTGAGAAGCGGGAAACCCCGTCGCGACGAACGTTAACAGTGAACAAATATTTGTCGCGATACGAATAATCTACACGGCCAAAAACTCCGAAAAGGGCAAATTCGCCATTATAACTCGATGTATTGGTACGATCGTTGTTATTAGCCCCCATATCGAGAGTCCATGTATTTTCATTGTCCTCGTACAAATAATTATTTCTGGTAGCACCCATTGAGCGACCCAAACCATCACGAATAGCTTCGGAACCTAACAAAACAGTGAGGCTGTTTACATCTTTCCATTTCAGGTTATAGGTAGCAGTATTTGTCCAAACCCAACGGAAATTAAAGCCAGATTTTTCTTCGAAGCTATTTTTACCGCTTGTTTCTGAATATTCAAGATTGAGCTTATTCATGGCGTAACTATAATTGTTCCTATAGTCCACACCAAAATTGGTCTTAAACGTGAGGTTTTTCATTAAATCAACTTCGCCCCAGAGGTTAGCAAAAACACGGGAGTTTGTCCAGTAATTATCCTTTGCTCGATAAAGGCTGGCATATTCGTTTTGCCAGTTACCCGTTCCGGTAATTTTTGAACCCGCAAAGTTTCCTTTAATATCATAAACAGGTACCCAAGGCGAAGACCTATAAGCCCATGAATATGGAGTAGATTCTGATGAACCGTTGTTCAGGTTATCATCTTTGGTAAAAGCATAAGAAAGGTTTTCGCCAACCCGCAACCATTTTCGCACATTAAAAGAAGTGTTTGCACGTATTTGGTACCTTTTGAAATAGGAATACACGACAGTTCCTTCTTGATCGAAATAGTTTGCTGAAAGAAGGTATTGACCTTTTTCTGTACCACCCTGCAAAGTTAACTGATGATTTTGAATAAGACCAGCCTGGTCAATAACATCCCACCAGTCAGTACCTTCATTCGGATCGAATTTAACCAACTGATTACTTGGATAACTATATGTGCTTTCACTGATTTGCTGTCCATTAGCGCCTACAGTTGAAAGATAATTAGGAATTTTAGGAGTTGTCCCAGTACCAAACTGCGGATGGGATGGTAAGTCACTTGATCCACGAATTTTATAGGCATTTGTTTGTGCGGTCCATTCAACATCCAATCGGTCTTTTGAATTCAATACATCATATTTTTTACCAGTAGTCGAAAATCCCACATATCCATCATAGGTTAATTTCGGTTGACCCGATTTAGTTCCTTTTTTGGTTGTAATTACAATTACCCCGTTGGCAGCCTGTGCCCCATAAATAGCTGATGCAGAAGCATCTTTCAACACTTGCATTGTTTCAATGTCGTTCGGGTTAATTGTATTTAAATTTTGATCGCGTGTAGATACTCCATCAATAACATATAAAGGACCATTATCATTTAACGTACCAATACCTCTGATACGCACCATTGTTGAAGAACCTGGAGTTCCGGTCTGTCCAATGATAACACCAGCTGCTTTTCCTTGCAATTGCTGCATAGCAGAGGATCCAGAAGATGCTAACAAATCTTTAGCATCAACAACGGCGACAGAACCAGTAATATCTTTTTTGCGTTGAGTTCCATACCCAACAACTACAACTTCATCAACACCAATGGTTTCAGAAATCAAGGTGACATTAAAAACAGTTTGGGTCCCAATTTCAAACTCTTGAGTCTTCATTCCAATGTAAGAAATACTCAATATTTTAGCTGTTGCAGGAGCATTAAATGAGAATTTACCATCCATATCGGTAATTGTACCGGATGTAGTTCCTTTTACTACTACAGTAACTCCTGGTATTGGCGCTCCATCTTCACCAATCACTTTTCCTGATAGCGTTTTTTGTTGTGCGAAAGAGGTAAGAGCTAAAAAGCTGGAAAAAATCAGCAGAACTGAAATTCTCCAGAAACCTTTTAATTTACTTTTTTTCATAAATTTTAATGTTAAATTTGTGGTAATTACGTGATTTTAAATAACTTGATTAAAGAAAGTCAAGCTTGACTTCTGAATTCTTTAACTTTAGGAGATTTACATAGGCACTTAGTTTATATGAATAACTTGTTTTAATTCTTGTTTGTAAACCCTATTTAGGGTTAGTAAACCAAATGCAAACATCAAAACATGAAAAATGACCGAACGGCCTGAAGCTTTTTGATAGGACAAGACTAATATGACTGCGTGTAAAATGACATAAAAGCCTGATATTAAAAATCATCAGATTCGTTGATCCTGTTTGTGTTCGCGTATGTTAATTAATTTTTGCGTGATTCAATTAACGATACTAAGGTATATAAAAATGCAAAGAATTGTTAATGTTAATATGTGTTAAAAAATATATACTTCCAACTAGTAGATTTTTCCTTGTATTCTGTCAGAAACTAAAAAAGGGATAATTACCAAATTTCAATCTGGTAACAATCCCTGTATTTTTAAGAAATATTCTCTATGTTATTCAGGCAAATCGTTTTCTCCTTTTACATATCCAAAGTTTGCCAAAATTCCCCCATCTACGTATAATATATGTCCGTTTACAAAATTACTTGCTTTCGATGCGAGAAATAAAGCAGCATTGGCCACATCCTCTGGCTCTCCCCAGCGTCCGGCAGGCGTACGAGTCATTACCAAATCATTAAAAGGATGGCCGTTTTCACGAATAGGACCTGTTTGTGAAGTAACAATATAACCAGGACCTATGCCATTAATCTGTAGGTTATATTTAGCCCATTCGCAGCACATATTTGCAGTCAAAAGTTTCAATCCGCCTTTTGCCGATGCGTAAGCAGAAACAGAATTACGTCCGTAAACACTCATCATAGAACACATATTGATAATTTTTCCCGAACGTTTAGCAATCATTGATGGTGCGACACGTTTGGAAACAATTAGCGGAGCTACCAAATCGACATCAATAACCTGTTTATAATCGGCAACAGGCATATCTAAAATAGGAATACGTTTAATTATCCCGGCATTATTTACCAGAATATCGATGGTTCCAACCTCTTTTTCAATAATAGAAATTCCGCGGTCAACATCAGCTTCATCGGTAACATTAAAGAGAACAGTAAAAACATCTATTCCTTCTGCATTATACTGTTTTTTACAAGCATCAAGCTTTTCCTGATTTAAATCGTTAACACAAATTTTTGCTCCGGATTTACCAAGAACTTTACCAATAGCCATACCTATTCCATGCGTTCCGCCTGTTATAAGCGCTACTTTTCCGCTTAAATCAAATAACTCATTCATAATTAATATTGTTTGGATAAATTTATTAACACCAATTGCTGCCTTCTATCATTAAAATTCATTAAATCAGTAGATTGCCGATTAACGGTGTTCTTCAAGCTTTTTTGAACCAATTCAATGTACTTTTTTCTTAATTGCCCTTCAGCCGACCGGTCAACACCAAGTTCCAAACAGAAAGTCATACTGGTCATCAAACGGCCAAATACTTCAAAATGAGCCACTTTACTTCGGCCTGCTATTTTCTGTAGTACATTTAACCAGTACTTTCAATCAATAACATCAGTATTTTCAATCAAAGATAAACTAGTTAATTTCGGGGCAAAGGGGACCTTATAGCATTTCTTATCTTAACTGATTGGGTTGTACCACATCCATGTCAGAATAGTCAAGGTTTTCACCAGCCATACCCCAAATAAAAATGTAATTGCTCGTTCCGGCAGCAGAGTGAATCGACCAGTTTGGAGAAATAACTGCCTGTTCGTTTACCATCCAGATGTGACGGGTTTCTTGTGGCTGTCCCATAAAATGACAGACCGCTTGTCCTTCAGGAACATTAAAATAAAAGTAAACTTCCATTCGGCGACTGTGAGTGTGCGCAGGCATGGTATTCCAAACACTGCCAGGGCGAAGCTCAGTCATTCCCATCTGTAGCTGGCAGGTTTCAATCACTTTGCTAATAAGTAATTGATTAATCTGTCTTTCATTTGATGTCAACTGTGAGCCCATTTGCAAAACATTGGCATCCTTCATCGTAATCAAACGAGTTGGTAATTCTTTGTGTGCAGGAGTTGAATTGATGTAAAAATGCGCTGGCAGACTTGCATTTTCCGATTTGAAAACAATCTTTTTCGTGCCTTTACCAATATACAATGCTTCTTTGAAATCAACTGTATATTCAGTATCATCAACAACAACCGAGCCTTTGCCACCAACATTGATAACACCTACCTCGCGACGATCACAAAAGTGTTGAGCTTTTAAAGGATCAATAGCAGTTAATTCGAGCGGTTCTTTTACCGGGACAGCACCACCGGCGATATAACGATCGAAATGCGAATAAACTAAACGTATCTTATCTTCTTCCATTACTTTTTCAATCAAAAAATGCTCACGTAATTGAGCTGTGTCATACTTTTTCACATCGCTATAATGGGCGGCAAAACGTTCTTCAAAAATGATTGACATGATATTATAATTTATAGGTTTAATATTGTAATGAATTTTGAATTGATAGTAAAAACCAATGATCAACTCAAAACCAATGCAAAGATAAGAGATATTCGCAAATGCGCAATCGATTGCATTTATATTTAATTCAGAAATATGGAAAAGAAATAATTACCATATTTGCATGAAATATTTGTTTGTTATGAATAAAATAAAAATAGCCGATCCAACCATACATGATATAGCTCGTGAATTGGAAATATCGGCATCAACAGTATCGAGAGCTTTGAATAATAACCCTCGGATTAGTTTAAAAACCAAGGAAAAAATTAAAGCTGTTGCCGATAGTTTGGGTTATCGTCCTAATACTTTGGCCTCGAACCTCAGAAATAAAAAATCGAATACAATAGGAATTGTGGTACCGCTTATTAACAGGTACTTTTTCTCATCTGTAATTAGCGGTGTTGAAGATGTAGCTTTTAAAGCTGGCTTCAATGTTGTCATTTCCCAATCAAACGACATGGCAGCTAAAGAAATAAGCATTGTACAATCAATGTTTCTGAACCGTGTTGACGGGTTAATCATTTCAATTGCCATGCAAACCTGTACTTTCGATCACCTCAAACTTTTCAGGAAAAAACACATACCTTTGGTATTCTTCGACAGGGCAGTTCCTGAAATTGAAACTGATAAAATTGTTGTTGATGATTTTTTCGGAGGATTCAGAGTCACCCAGCATTTAATTGATCAAGGATATAAGCGAATTGCGCATTTGGCTGGGCCATTAAACCTGACTACATACCAGGACCGAAAAAATGGGTACATTAATGCTTTGCAAAAAAATGGGTTGGAATACGACGAAAAACTGGTAATTGTTAACACATTAACCAGCGACGAAGGCGCTCCAGCCATAGAGCAATTAATGAATCTTCCTGATCCACCCGATGCAATCTTTTGTGGAAACGACACAACAGCCCTCAGTGTTATGATTTATCTACGGGGAAAAGGCGTCAGAATTCCTGAAGACGTTGGTATTGTTGGATTTAGCAATGAACCCTTTTCAAAAGTTGTATCACCCTCAATATCAACAATAGCTCAACCTGGTTTTGCAATGGGGCAAAAAGCTGCCGAACTTATCATTCAGAAAATTGAAAATAAAGAAAGAACTTTTCAAACAATCGTATTACCAACAGAACTAATAGTTAGAGAATCGTCGAAAAGAAAATAAAAAGGCGCTCAACGCGCCTTTCCTTTATCTCATATCTACAACTTCAATTCCTTTGTATTTTTTCGGATCGAAAACAAAATCGGCATCGTTAAAAACACCATCGGTTTTATATTGATTAACCATTATTATTACTGTATTTCCTTCTTTTCCGTTCATTACCGCGCCATGAATGAGCATCTTTTGTTTATCAATCATCAACTTAATCTTTTGTATATCTCCAGTGGGTTTTTGAGGAATCAACTCAATATTATAAACTAAAACTCCTGCATCAACGCTCTCATTCAGAAATTTGTAATTATAACCATGTTCGTAAATAGTAAATATTTTTGATGGATCCATGATCTCATCTGTGGCATCATCAAGGTTTGAAATATTTACTTCATTTGAATTTACCATATACGACCAAATTGTTTTTCCATCACAGGTAACCTTCATCCCCATTTGAGGAAGATCAAGTTTGTACTTTTTATTCTTAAGGATAATTGATCCTTCGCTTTTATCCTTGATATTCTGAGCTTTGTTATTCATTTCAAACGAAAACCTGGCATCAAGCGAAGCTAGAGATTTTGTTGTCTTTGTAACTCTCTCCAGAATTTCTTTAGCTTTTGCATCCTGTTGCGAATATCCTGTCCAAGTAATAAGCGCAAATAATGTAATTAGTAATAATTGTTTCATTTTAAGTTTTAATTTTAATTCTATTTCATCCCATTCAATAATTGTTCCAAAGCATATTCATCCTGAATTAAAACCTGACGGGCTTTACTCCCTTCACTCGGACCAACAATTCCGGCAGCTTCAAGCTGATCCATTAATCGCCCGGCTCGGTTATATCCAATTGAGAATTTACGCTGAATCATCGATGTTGAACCAACCTGGTTCGCTACAATCAACCGAGCAGCTTCTTCAAACATTTCATCTCTGTTCTTTAAATCAACCTCTGGAATTCCACCATCAGTATCACCCACATAATCAGGCAATAAGAAGGCAGTCATATATCCTCTCTGATTTGATATGTACTCACAAATTCTTTCAACTTCTGGTGTATCAACAAACGCACACTGTACTCGGGTCATTGTACTGCCGGAAGAAACAAGCATATCACCTTTTCCGATTAACTGATTGGCTCCCGGAGTGTCTAAAATGGTTCGAGAGTCAATCATCGATGCTACTTTAAAAGCAATTCGAGTAGGAAAATTAGCTTTGATGACACCCGTAATAATATTAATAGAAGGACGTTGTGTGGCTATTACCATGTGAATACCAACTGCACGCGCTAATTGAGCTATACGGGCAATAGGAAGTTCAATCTCTTTCCCGGCAGTCATAATCAAATCAGCAAATTCATCAACAACAACAACAATATAAGGCAAAAAACGATGTCCTTTTTCAGGATTTAATCTACGTCCAATAAACTTGGCATTGTATTCCATAATATTCCGGACATGAGCCTTTTTCAGCAAATCATACCGGGTATCCATTTCTACATTCACCGAATTTAATGTGTTCTTAACTTTCTGGATGTCAGTAATTATTGCATCTTCTTCATCGGGCATTTTAGCCAAAAAGTGTTTTTCGAGCGACGAGTAAAGATTTAATTCAACTTTCTTGGGGTCAACCAAAACAAATTTCAACTGCGATGGATGTTTCTTGTACAATAAAGACGTAATAATTGCATTTAATCCAACTGATTTCCCTTGACCAGTAGCCCCAGCAACCAAAATATGTGGCATTTTGGTCAGGTCAACCATAAAAGTCTCATTCGAAATGGTTTTCCCTAAAGCAACAGGTAGCTCAAAATTTGTTTCCTGGAATTTCTTCGAACCAATAATTGATCTCATGGAAACAACTTCAGGTTTCTGGTTCGGTACCTCAATACCAATGGTGCCGCGACCAGGAATTGGCGCAATTATTCGAATACCTAAGGCTGAAAGACTCAAGGCGATATCGTCTTCCAGGTTTTTGATTTTGGCAATACGTACACCTGGAGCAGGTACAATTTCGTACAAAGTAATTGTAGGACCAATGGTTGCTCTAATCTTGGTAATTTCGATCTTGTAATTTCGGAGCGTTTCAACAATCTTGTTTTTGTTCGAAATAAGCTCTTCGTTACTTACTTCAGCATTCCCCGACACATGGTCATCAAGTAGTTCAAGCGTTGGATAGTTATAACTGGACAAATCAAGCGTTGGGTCATAGTCTCCCATTTCAGGAATGATTTCGTCTTCTGCAAGTTCATCTTCTATTTTTTCATTAATATGTAATTCAGGTTCAGTATTCTTTACCGAAACATTTTTTGCCATAGGTTTCGCTGGTTCAACCTTATTATCAAAAAGCATTTCTTCAATACTCAACTCAACATCTTTCTGCGAAACAGTATTTTCAATTTCAAAATCATCGTCATCATGTCCATCTGGGTTGAAGATGGTCTGAATTTTATCATCTTCATTAATAGTTTTTGATATAGCCAAATCCTCAACCGGCAAAACCGGAGGGGCTGATATTTTAGCTTGTTCTTCTGTACTAACCCCTGTTGCAATGGTTGGTTCTTTTTCTTTTTTTGCAATAACTTTTGATAGCCAAGGTAAAAACTGTCGAAAAGTTACCACTAACAATACAAAAAGAAGAAAGATCAATATTAAAGCAGCGCCAATTGTTCCGAGAAACGAAGTAAACAAACTTGAGAAAATAAAGCCATACATTCCTCCAACGTAAAGGAATTCTGTACTTGAAACTACGTTAAGTAATAACGCTAATGTTACAGAAAACCACAACATCCAAAGCACTGAAAATAATACTGTTTTCCAAAAACGTATTTCCTTATATCCAAATAAGTGTAACGCACCAACTATCATTATCAAAATAAAGAAAAAAGAAGGCAAGCCAAATCCCTGATTAATAAACTGTTCACTAAGATAAGCTCCTCCTTTACCAGCAAAGTTCTGTACCTGAATACCCGGATCAACCAAATCTGAAAACGACATATCGAGTTTACTCTGATCAGCTGCACCAGAAAAAATATATGACATGAATGCGACACCCAGATACCCGCTAAAAAGCAAGAGAAATGCACCAAGAGTATACTTAAAATGATTACTTTTCAGAAAAACAATAAAGCCTTTTAATTTTGAAGGCTTCTGAACCTTAGTTGGTTTCTTTGTTGATTTTGCTGTCTTTTTTGCCATTGATAAGAAAATTCGTGCGCAAATTTAACGATTTTAACCATCATATATTTTAACTTTCGAAACTAAGCTCGCATTAAATTTTAGGTACCTGAAATATCTGTTTATTTATTATTTAATAGTTATAATACAAAATTTTAGCTGTTTTATAGCATTGAAAGCAAAATATAGTTAAAACCTTGATCATGCTTAAAATTCAATCCTTTTCTTAAGTTTGTTAGTCAGCCATCTGGAATAATTCAATGGAGACAAAATTACAAAAATCTGATTTTCAACACATTAACTTTATAAGAAAATTACAGCGACTAAAAACTTATTAAATTTGCTAACTCAAAAAGGACTGTTATGACAAAAATTGCAGTTGTTGCTCTAGGTGGAAACGCTTTACTGCGTGAAAACGAAACAGGAACCATTGAACAGCAGGAAGCAAATACAACCGATACTCTTGAAAATCTTATATTTCTTCTTAATGCTGGTTATGAACTTGTTATAACCCACGGGAACGGGCCTCAGGTTGGTAATATCCTTATGCGAAACGATGCAGGCCATCAACTTTATGATATTGCCCCAATGCCTTTGGATATATGTGTTGCCGACTCACAAGGAGGCATTGGGTATATGATAGAGCGGATGATGCGAAATGTCCTTCATAAACATGGTATCCATAAAAATGTAATCACCATTTTTTCAATGACTTTAATAAATCCAAATGACGTGGCATTTCAAAATCCAACAAAAGGAATTGGCAAGATTTATTCAGAGAAAGAGGCATTAAAACTTCAGGAAGAAAAAGGTTGGATTTTTAAACCTTCATTAAAAACCAAGGGAGGCTGGCGTCGGATGGTTTCATCACCCCAGCCCATTGAAATAATAAATCGCGAAATTATTGAGAACCTTGTCCGTAACGGAAACATTGTTATAACTGCTGGTGGCGGTGGCATACCAGTATATTTTGATGAAAACAACGATCTACGAACTCTTGACGCTGTAATAGACAAAGATTCAGCATCAGCATTGCTGGCATCTCAAATCGGAGCAAATGAATTTTATATCCTGACCGATGTATCGTTCATCTATAAAGATTTTGGATTACCAACACAGGAAAAACTTGAATTTCTGAACTATAATGATACAATTAAATACCTTGAAGCAGGAACCTTTTCGGAAGGAACAATGGGTCCAAAAATAAAAGCATGTCTTTATTTTGTTAAAAATGGTGGAGAAAAAAGTGTGATAACTGAAGCTAAGAAGTTGGAAGATAAATCTTTCGGATCTAAAATAACTATGGAATACGATATTTGAGTTTCAAATTCCAGATTTCAAACTAATGTATCATAACCATTGCATATAAAAATACAACATTCAAAAAATAAACTATGGAAATCAATTTAAAAAACAGAAATTTCCTGACACTACTCGATTTTTCAACTGAAGAAATCATGTACCTCATAGACCTTTCGGCAAAACTTAAAAAAAACAAGGCGATGGGTCTCGAAGAACAAATGCTTATTGGGAAAAGCGTCGCTTTAATTTTCGAAAAAGCCTCAACCCGAACCCGATGTGCTTTTGAAGTGGCAGCATACGATCAAGGGGCACATGCTACCTATCTGGGGCCAACTGGTTCTCAAATTGGGAATAAAGAATCGATAAAAGACACTGCCAGGGTTTTAGGCAGAATGTACGATGGTATAGAGTATCGCGGATACAGTCAAAAAATCGTTGAAGAACTGGCAATGTATGCCGGAGTTCCTGTTTGGAATGGATTAACCGACGAATTTCATCCAACTCAAATTCTGGCCGATATGCTCACTATGAAAGAACATTCATCAAAACCACTTTCTGAAATAAAATTCTGTTATCTGGGCGATGCCCGAAATAATATGGGAAATTCACTCATGGTGGGCGCCTCTAAACTGGGAATGGACTTCAGAGCAGCTGCTCCAGGTAACTGCCAGCCATCAAACGATCTTCAGAATACTTGCAAAGAGATTTCGAGAAAAACTGGTGCTAAAATCTTGATAACAGATAATTTGGAGGAAGCCGTTAAAGATTGTGATTTTTTATATACCGATGTTTGGGTTTCGATGGGCGAACCCGATTCGGTTTGGAACGAACGGATTAAACTGCTTCTGCCTTACCAGGTTAATAAAAAAACGATGGAATTAACAGGCAATCCCAATGTAAAATTTCTGCATTGTTTACCAGCTTTTCACAACAGGGAGACCAAAGTTGGTGAAGAAATTTTTCAAAAATTTGGGCTCAATGGACTTGAGGTTACTGAAGACGTTTTTGAAAGTGAAGCTTCAATTGTATTTGATCAGGCTGAAAATCGCCTGCACACCATAAAAGCAGTAATGGTTGCTACATTAGGATAAAAAAATAAGGGCTGCCGAACATTATTTTGATGGCAGCCTTTATTTTTCTTATTAATTACCAATTTGATTGAAGCTTATCAGAATTAGAAACAGGCAGAAATCCGAACCTGAAATGGTGAGTTTACAATTGAATATCCTCTTGGTGAAAGCTGAAAGTACAGGTCTCCACGACGAAAGAAAATATTTCCATTAACAAAAATCCGTTCACACTCAGCAGGCAGAGTTCTAAAATATACATTTCTTGGAGGATCAACTACACAATAACCGATGCCTCTTCTATAGGTATAAAATTGATCGCCATAGTAATAATAGTTTCCTCTGTTATTATAAAAGACAATGGGATCACAGCTAAACCGTTCATACACCCGACCATACCTGGGATGCTCAAAATACCTGGATTCATGCTTATTTCGACTATGATGACCAGAATGGTAAATAATTTTGTCATCATTCCGTTCATCATTTCTATAGGCATAATCTTGGTCTGTATGACCCATTTTATCGTAATTCCTGGTTTCGTAATCATCTCGTTCCCGATATTCATTTTTGCCTCTTTCAGTTTTATCCTTTTTCCAACGATTTTGAGCACTTATAGTTGTTGTTGAGAAAAGTAATGTTGAAAAGAGTAAAACCGGAAGTACTTGCCTTATATTATTAATCGTTTTCATGACCTTTAGTTTTTAAGGTGAATAATTAATCGTTTGAACTCTGTTACCGGTAAATTCTATATCGGCAAATCAAAGCCTGTGCCAAAACCTTAAAAAGGACAAGAAATTTTAAATGCCTGTATCTTCAACTGTTTAAATGATTGACCGGCAAAGAGTAATATAAATTATTAATTTGGATAATCCAATGGTTCAATTTCACCATTTGCAACTCTCAATGCGTTTGAAGCTAAAGCTTCCAGCTCGTCTTCACCCGGATATACATAAACGGCTGAAATAAACTCAACTTTTGCCGTAATATAATTCGTCAAATATTTATTATGAGCTAACCCGCCAGTCAAAATAATGGCATCAACGTATCCATTTAAAACCACGGCCATCTCCCCTATTGCTTTTGAAACCTGGTACCCAAGGGCTTCTTGAATTTTTGAAGCATTTTTATCACCATTTTGCACTCGTTTAGCAACCTCTTGAGCATCATTTGTACCAAGGTATGCAACATACCCGCCCTCACCAATTACCATGCGCCTAATTTCGTCTTTCTGATATTTTTGACTGAAGCACAACTCAATAAGTTGTCCAACTGGCAAACTGCCACTGCGTTCAGGACTAAAAGGTCCCTCGCCATCAAGGGCATTATTTACATCAACCACACGTCCTTTTTGGTGAGCACCAACTGAGATTCCTCCGCCCAAATGAGCTATGATAAGGTTCATTTTCTCATAAATCCTTCCAACTTCTGCTGCGTGTATTCTGGCTATAGCTTTCTGATTCAAGGCATGGAAAATGGAACGACGTTCAAATAACGGATGTCCTGTAAACCGGGCAAGTTCATCAAGCTCATCAACAACAACAGGATCAGCAACATAAGCTTTTGCGCCCGGAATTTGCAGGGCAATGTAATCAGCTATTAATGGACCTAAGTTACTTGCATGAGAACCATAAATTCCAGCCTTGGCATGTTCAAGCATTCTGTTGTTTACCAAATAAACACCTGATTTGAGAGGATATGTGAGACCTCCGCGGCCAATTATATATTTAATTTTATCTACCTCGAAACCTTCATTAACCAAGGCATCGATAATCAAACCCTTTCGAAAATCAAACTGATCGATAATATCTTGATAAAGTGATAATTCTTCAATAGAATGACGAAGAGTCATTTTCAGCTTGCACTCAGAACCAAAATAAACTGCAAACTTTGTTGATGTAGAACCTGGATTAATGGCCAATATTCGAATGTCGCTCATAATTAAAACTTATTTGCTTAACAACGCAGCAAGAGCAATAGAGTTCAGTTTTGTCCTGATACTGTCTCCTCGTGAAGATAAAACAACAGGAGCAGTTGCACCCATTACAACAGCAGCCTGATCGGCATTACATAGTTTGGTATTCATCTTATAAAAAACATTTCCTGCATCAATATTCGGAAAAAGTAAGCAATCAGCATCTCCAGCAACAACTGATGTGATTCCCTTAATTTGGGCTGATTCAAAATCAATTGCAATATCTAAAGCAATTGGCCCATAAACAATTGCTGGTTCAAATTGGCCAGTTTCGGCAGCCTTCATAACTTCAATAGCATCGGTACACGCAATCAGTGAAGGTAGAACCAGTTCTGTTGGAGCAATTAAAGCAATCTTTGGCTGCGAAATTCCTAAATCCAAAGCCATTTGTTTCAAATAGTTTGTCATCGCTATTTTCTGTTGAATGGTTGGATAAGGAATAATTGCCACATCGCTTGCAATGAGCAACTTGTGATAACTTGGGTTATCAATTACTGAAACATGACTAAGCACACCACCTGAAGGAAGTAATCCAAATTCCTTATTCAGAATAGCTCTCATAAATTTATCGCTACTGATTAAGCCTTTCATCAAAATACTTCCGGGAGTCTTCTTGACCTCAGCTACCGCCAGTTTTGCAGCTGTTTCTTCTGTTTCAGCATCAATTATTTGAAAAACTTGGTGGTTAATGCCATTATCTTCGCATAACCTGATAATCTCAGTTTTATTTCCTGTAATAACTCCTGAAACAATTCCCATTTTTATTGCTTCGGCCATTGCTTCAATTGTATGTAAATCAACAGCATTTGCTGCAATTAGAGTTTTTCTTTGCAGATATTTAGTATAAACAAATAAATCGGCAAGCCTATCTAGTTTCATACTTTCGAATTTTAACTGTAAAATTACCAATTCAATACAGATATACTCCAAACAAATATCAAATTCAATAATGTTTTTAAGCTGCTGAAAAACAAAACGTCCAATGTTTTTCAACACCAGACGTTTCATTATAGTTATCAGAGAAGATTTGTGCTTTTAGTTTATAAAGAGATCGAAATAATAACTTACGATTTTTTTTCTGCCGAAACAATTTGTTCGGTATCAAGAGCAATCATCAGTTCCTCGTCAGTAGGAACAACTATTACTTTTACCTTCGAATTAGAAGAACTTATTAAGCCTTCCTTTCTAAAGCCTTTATTCTTTTCAAAATCAATATTTATTCCAAGATATTCTAATCCACTCAAAACGCCTTCTCTGGTTGTATCAGCATTTTCACCAATGCCACCAGTCATTACAAGAATATCTAGCCCTCCCAAAGCAGCAATATATGAACCAATGTATTTTTTCACCCTATAATTATACATTTCAAGAGCCAAAGCAGCCCGTTCGTTTCCGTTGGCAGCAGCCATTTCAATCTCGCGCATATCCGACGATATACCAGTAATTCCAAGCATTCCGGCGTGTTTATTGAAAAGAGTACTCGCCGATTTTATACCTATTTCCTCCTTTTCCATGATGAAGTGTACCACACCAACATCGAGGTCGCCAGAACGAGTGCCCATAACTAAGCCTTCAATTGGAGTGAATCCCATGGAAGTATCAATTGATTTTCCGTTTTTGATAGCTGTAATTGATGCTCCATTACCTAAATGACAAGTGATTATCTTTTGGGTATTATAATCAACACCTAATACATCACAAGCCCGTTTGCTTACATAGCGATGACTGGTACCATGAAAACCATAACGACGTATTCCATATTTTTTATAAAGTGTATAAGGAATTCCATACATATATGCCTTTGGTTCCATTGTCTGGTGAAAAGCCGTATCGAATACTCCAACCTGGGGAATACCCGGAATAAGCTCTTCCATAGCCTGTATACCTCTTAAATTTGGTGGATTATGCAAAGGGGCAATATCTATACATTTTGTCACTTCAGACAAAACTTCATCAGTTAAAAGAACGCTCGAATTAAAACGTTCTCCGCCATGAACAACACGATGACCAACCGCATCAATTTCAGAAAGACTTTTCAGGCAACCATGTTTGGCACTTGTAAGAACGCCTAAAATATATTCAACACCAATTTTATGTTCTAGAATTTCACCTTCAAAAATTACAGTTTGACCATCATGACGAGTATGTTTAAGAAAACTACCTTTCATCCCAAGCTTTTCGATGCCACCTTTTGCAATTACCTTGCGATCGGTCATATTAAAAAGCTGATATTTTATTGAACTACTACCGCAATTTAAAACCAGAATCTTCATTCTATTATATTTAATTTTTCAATTAAAGAAAACTAACAGCCTTTTCGATCAGAAGTGAGAATCCGCTTACCATTCTCATTGTATTTGTAAAAGCCTTCCCCGGTTTCCACACCAAAATGTTTAGCTCGTACCAGCCTTCTCAAATATGGATTTGGTTTGTACCGAATATCTCCAAATTCATTATATATGTTATCCATCCACCGCAAAACTTTATCGAGTCCCATTTTATCGGCTAATTCAAACGGACCTAGTCTCATTCCAAATCCAATACGCATCAATTGGTCAACATCTTCAATATTGGAAATACCTTCCATCAAAATCTCACATGCTTCATTCAGCATTACAACGAAAACTCGTACACTAACTAAACCTGCTGATTCTTGTACAGGAATAATTTTGCGGTTGATCAACGCAACGAATTTACATACTTTCTGGTAAGAATCATCGGTCGTATACAGACCTCTAACAACCTCTATGACTCTAGCTTCCTGATGATTAACAAAAAAATGAAGGCTAATGCAACGATCCCGGTATTTGAGATCGGAAGAAAGTTCAGTAATTACAATCGTTGTCGAATGTGTTGCAATAATACACTCAGAATCAACAACTTCTTCTATTCTTCGAAAAATTTCCTTGCGTTCTTTTATTTTTCCTCCTCTGTCAACTGCCCGAATAGCTTCTATTACAAAGTCACAACCTTTCAGATCATGATAATTAAGAGTTCCTTTTATTCTCGATAAAATAGCTCTTTTTTCTCCTAAAGTGATTCCCCAATGTTCAATCCGTTCGTCCAAAACCTTCTCAATATTTTTATAGGCTTCACGAATCTTCTCTTCATTAACTTCTATAAAAACAACTTCAATTCCATAAAAGCTGGCAACACGGGCAATATTTTGGCCAACTAAACCACAACCAACAACACCAATCTTAGAAAAAAGCGTTTTATTCCTGCTTCTTTCACTTAAACCAAAATCTTCTATTGGTTCATAGATAACTTCACTTGGCATAATCCTATCTTTTGATTTATTACTCAAAAAGTGCTGCAGCCTGATTTGCAGTAATAGCAACCATATTTACAATGTCACTTACAGAACATCCACGTGAAAGATCGTTAATTGGGGCAGCCATTCCCTGCAAAACCGGACCAACAGCTTCTGCTTTGCCTAAACGTTGTACTAATTTGTAACCAATATTGGCTGCTTCGAGACCCGGGAAAACTAATATATTGGCTCTACCTGCAACTTCGCTATTGGGCGCTTTCAGGCGACCAACTTCAGGAATTAAAGCGGCATCTAACTGCATTTCGCCATCTATCTTCAGGCTCGGGTCAAGTTCTTTTGCAATACGGGTTGCATTCACAACTTTATCAACCAGTGGGTGTTGAGCGCTTCCCATTGTAGAGAAACTCAACATAGCAACACGTGGGTCCATCCCAACAATTGCCTTTGCAGTTTTAGAAGTTGTGACAGCTATTTCGGCTAACTGCTGTTCGTTGGGATCGGGCATTACTGCACAGTCGGCAAAAACCAAAATACCTTCATGACCGAAATGCGGATCATTCACGAACATTAAAAATGCTCCGGAAACAACACTTACTCCAGGCATCGTTTTTACATACTGTAACGCTGGACGTAAAACATCTCCGGTTGCATTAATAGCACCAGCAAGCTCGCCATCTGCATCTCCATTTTTGATCATCAATGGAGCGAAATAAAGCGGATCATTTAACAAATTAAGTGCAGCTTCACGAGTTAATCCTTTTGATTTACGCATCTCAACCATCAAATCGGCATACTTTTCCCTGCTTGCATCAGTCTTTGGATCGATAATGGTAACACCATCGATATTTACACCTATTTCATTAGCTGCTTGATGAATATATTCAGGATTCCCTAAAAGAATAAGCCTGGCAAGTTTTTGATTCAAAATAATTTCAGTTGCACGCAACGTTCTTGGTTCAGCTCCTTCAGGCAAGACAATTCTTTTCTGATATTTTTGAGCATTCTGAAAAACACGTTTTAAGATTTCCATCGATGATTTAAAGTTTAAACTTTGCGGTAAAAAATTCGATTCAAAAGTACTCAAAATATACCCTTATATTCATTTCTGCTATAAAAATTTATTGACTATTTTGACATGATACATACACAAAATGACTTCGACAATGAGTTTAAAAGCTAAAATACAATCGATTGCACATTGTTTCTCAGGGTATATTTTTTTATATTTTTGAAGAAATTTTTTGCATGAAACCATCTGATCCATTCTTCTCTTTAAAACAATCGCTTGATGGCGATGTATACACTGACCATATTCAAAAAATATTATATGCCACTGATGCTTCCTCCTATCGTGAAATTCCACAAGCTGTTATACGACCAAAAAATAAAGGCGACATTAAAAAGATAATTGAGTTTGCTATTAATAATAATACGTCAGTCATACCCCGAGCCGGAGGTACTTCACTTGCAGGACAGGTCGTCGGATCAGGAATTATTGTTGATGTTTCGAAGTATCTAAATAAAATAGAAGAACTCAACATAAAAGAGCATTGGATAGAAGTTGAGCCGGGTGTTATACCCGCCGAATTAAATCAATACCTCTCGAAATATGGTTTACAATTTGCACCTGAAACCTCAACGGCAAACAGGTGCTGTATTGGAGGCATGTTGGGTAATAACTCCTGTGGATTACATTCATTAATATACGGTAGTACTCGCGACCATATTCTTCAGGTAGAAGGAATTCTTTCTGATGGATCGGATGTGGTTTTTATGGCACTTACAAATGAAGAATTCAGAAAAAAATGCGATGGAAACAATGATTTACTTGAAACAAAAATCTACCAAAACATTAAGGAAACACTTTCTGATTCGCTCAATCAAAGTGAAATCAGGAATGAATTTCCCGATTTAAAAGTAACCCGAAGAAATAATGGATATGCCATCGATATTCTTTTGGAAAGCGATCCTTTTACCGGAAATGGAAAACCATTTAATTTTTGTCATTTGATAGCCGGATCGGAAGGAACTCTCGTTTTTGCAACTAAGATCAGACTAAATTTAGTACCATTACCTCCAAAGTTTCAAGGTATTGTATGTGCTCATTTTAAAACACTGGAAGAATCTTTCTATGGAAACTTGATTGCATTACGCCATTTCCCCGATGCTATAGAATTAACTGATTATATTATATTAAATTGCACACTTGAAAACATAGAACAGCGGAAGAATCGCTTTTTTATAAAAGGTGAACCAGAAGCTATTTTGACGATTGAGTTTTCCTCAGATTCTGAAGAAAAACTACGGCAAAAGGCAAAGAAATTGGAAGATGATATGAGAAAATCAGGTTATGGCTACCATTTTCCTTTCTATTCTGATAAAGAAAGCATAAAAAAGATATGGGAATTACGCAAAGCCGGACTTGGATTACTGTCGAATATTCCCGGAGAAAAACGAAATGTTACTGTTATTGAAGATACAGCAATAGCACCAGATTATATACCTGAATATATTCGAGAATTTGACAACATTATAGCTAGACATGGATTAACTTGCGTTTATTATGGCCATATAGCCACCGGGGAATTGCATTTGCGCCCTTTATTAAATCTAAAAGATCCGGCTGATGTTGAAATTTATCACTCGCTTGCAAAAGATGTTGCGTTATTGGTAAAAAAATATAAAGGGTCGCTCAGTGGCGAGCATGGAGATGGCCGTTTGCGTGGAGAATTCATACCTCTGATGCTGGGTAAACACAATTATGAATTAATACGAAGACTGAAATACACATGGGATCCTCAAAATATACTGAATCCAGGCAAAATTGTTGATACTCCACCAATTACAAAAGATTTGCGATTGATGATGGGACAACCGACTTTTAAGTTCCAAACACTTTTTGATTATGCACCTCATGGCGATTTGCTTCGTTCAGTTGAAATGTGCAATGGTTCAGCCGATTGTAGAAAAAGTAGCCTGATAGGCGGTACAATGTGCCCAACTTATATGGCTACCCGCGATGAAGATAAATCGACGCGAGGCAGAGCGAATATTTTACGTGAATACCTTACGCATCCTCAAAAATATAATGTATTTGATTCAAAAGATGTATTACAGGTTCTCGACCTTTGTTTATCATGCAAAGCTTGTAAAGCTGAATGCCCATCAAATATTGACATGGCAAAATTCAAAGCTGAATTTTGCCAACAGTATTATGACATTCATAGTATTCCGTTACGCACTTTATTAATAGCGTACTTACCAAAAATAAACCAAATAGGAATGCTTTTTGTTCCAATAACCAATATGATAACTTCATCCGTCTATTTTAAACGGATGATTGGTTTTGCACCTGAACGAAACATTCCTAAACTATCGAAACTTAGTTTAAAAAAATGGTTTAAAAAATCAGTTACAATAGAACAGGTGAAAGGAAAAGTTTATCTTTTTGCTGATGAATTTACAAATTTTAATGAAAGTCATATTGGCACAATGGCCATCTTACTATTAAATAAACTTGGCTACGAAGTTGTTATACCAAACCATAAAGAAAGTGGCAGAACTTATCTTTCGAAAGGTTTACTTCGGAAGGCCAAACATATTGCTAATTTTAATGTTGCTCAACTTTCGGGAATTATTTCTGAAGAAACACCTTTAATTGGGATTGAACCATCGGCAATTTTAGCATTTCGCGACGAGTATCCTGAGTTGGTTGATTATACACTTCAATCAGATGCAAAGAAATTGGCGTGTAATTCCTTACTGTTTGATGAATTTATTGCTCGTGAAATTGAAAAAGGTAATATCAAATCTAATCAGTTTTCATTGGAACCCAAGGTCATAAAACTACACGGACATTGCCAGCAAAAGGCTATAGCTTCAACCCTGCCAACCCGAAAGATGCTTGAATTACCAGCGAACTATTCGGTTCAGGAAATAAAAAGCAGCTGTTGTGGAATGGCTGGCTCATTTGGTTACGAAAAAGAACATTACGAATTAAGCATGCAAATTGGAGAGATGAACCTTTTTCCCGCGATACGAAAAACACCAATTGATGAAATAATTGCTGCTCCGGGAACTTCGTGTCGCCATCATATCGAAGATGGAACAGGCCGAAAGGTTTTTCACCCCGTTGAAATCATGTGGAAAGCTCTTATTAAGTATTAAAAGATCAGAACTTATATCTTTTGCTGATCATTTTTATCTGTTATTCAACCTGCCCAACTATAACAACATAATTTTTGCCATATTTTTAGCACATTTTGGGCAAGTAGTGTACCACATATACCATTTTTTTACACCATATCCCATATTTTGAGATGCTCTCTCAAAATCTTTACACCAATATTTGAGTTATAAATTTATCGAAGAAATAATATTTTTAAAGGCATTCTTATAATTCTCGCCAACTGGAACAAATGTTTTCCCAATAACGATACGATTTCTTTGAATTGAATCAATTTTAGGTAAAGAAACAATAAATGACCTGTGAACCCGAACAAAACGGGATTCAGGAAGTATTTCCTGAAGCTTTTTCAAACTATTTAATGTCAGAATAGTCTTACCTGTCAAATGAATTTTTATGTAGTCTTTTAATCCTTCAACATAAAGTATATCATTCAGGTTGATATTAATCGTATTATAACCAGTCTTTACCATTATAAAATCCGACTGAGTTTCTTTTTCAGGTAACGACTGAGACTTTTCTACCGATCGTTTTTGAATCCGGTTAAAATTGTATGCTTTGTTTACCGCCCTAAAAAAGCGATCAAATACAAACGGTTTTAATAAATAGTCTGTTATTTCTAAATCATACCCGGCCAATGCATATTTATCACTAATGGAAGTAAAGACTACCATAGACCTTGATTGCAGGCATTTTACGAATTCAACACCTGTTAAATGAGGCATTTCAACTTCAGTAAAAATAAGATCAATCCTATTCTCATGTATATAAGTAAGCGCCTCGATTGGATTTGTGAAGGTTTTGTCAAGTTTAAGAAAAGGTATCTTCTGAATATACTCTTTCAAAATATCTAAAGACGATTGGTCATTATCAATGGCAACGCAGATCATATTGAGTTTTCTTGATCAATTAACAAATTTCAGGATACATGCGCCTAAAATTCAGGGTTAAATATAAACTTATCTTTTAGTAAAAACTAGAAGACAAAATTCATTACCGGTTCTATGCCTAATTTTTTTTGCGGGTTATAAGTTGTGGGTTACAAAAAGCCCCCTTGGAGAGAGGCTTCAGCCCGCAATCCGGCTGGGCAAAAAACAAAAAAGCTGCCTCATCAGAAGCAGCTTTTTAACCTATCGTTTTCGAAAATCAATTGTCATCTTCATTCAATTCTTCGTATGGCCTAAATTCCCACACGTCATCAAAATAATAAGAAGTTCCAGCCTCGCCGGTTGTAACAATCGCCTTGCCGTCGCTAAACGAAAATGCCACTGCATATTGACGTGCGCCTCCCTCAAACTCATTTTTCTCGTTCCAAGTATCCTTAGCAAAATCATATTCCCAGCAAGTTTTCAGGTTTGATGAATTCTGACCGAGAAACACATATGCTTTGCTGTCTAACACGAACGAAGAAGCATTTTCGCGGGTAACTGTCCAGTCGCTATTGTCAGTTATCTTAGTTTTTTTTGTCCACAGGTCAATTGACGGATCATATTCATACATGTTTTCAGCCCTTGTGTTATCGGTAATCCCTGTACAAACATAAGCTTTGCCGTTATACACAAAGGCGGTAGCCCCACGACGTTTGTCCCCAAGGCTGGCAACCTTAATCCATTGGCTGCCTGCCGCGGCCGTTGGGTCAAATTTGTAAAACTCATTTTTATCAGAACCGTCATTAGCGCTCCCTGTTCCAACATAACCATAATTGTTTATCGTAAATGCTACGGCATACCTTCGGGCGCCTCCGGCATAATCATCTTTTTGAGTCCATTTATCTGTAGTAGGGTCATATTCCCAAGTATCGGCCAGCCTATTATCTCCATCCCACCCGGTGGTAACATAACCTTTGCCGTTTGCAGCAAAAGCAACCGCATTTGTACGCCCCGCTCCCGGAAACCGGGCTATGCTGGTCCAAGTGTCGTTTGAGGGATTATACATCCAAAAATCTTTTTTGTACCCTTCGTTGGAAATATTAGGGTCACCAGTTTCATAATCAACGTTATATCCAAGCCCCACATATGCTCTATCCCCAATAACAAAGCTCACTGCCTGTCCCCTGGGCGCCCCTTCAAAAGCAGATTTTTTCACCCAGTTTCCCAAGGTATCGGTGTTGTTGTTCCCACACCCAACCAATAAGAACAATCCTAAAATTATTGCCCAAAATGTCTTCATAGCATTTTTTTGTTTACAAATTGAAGTCCAAAACTAAATTCCACTATTTTGTAGAAAAAGTAAATTCATTCAGACACAATATTTTTACAGACGTAAAAGGTTTTTTTATCTACAAAAAAGGTTTATCGATTATAATAAGGTGTTAAAATGAGTTAAAACTTACATTTCAACATGAATATCAATGTATTGACGCAAAATATATGAGATCAAGTGATACGTCTGTCGATTAATTTTAACGATTTATATATAGATACAATATCTGATTTGAATTGCAAACGACTTATTTCTAAAATTTTAACTAAAAAGAACATCTTGGTTTTCCAGGTACTCTATGATGTTAAAAAATTAAAAAATTCCCTGATTTGAACACAAATGAATTGGACTGGAAAGGGAAATGATTATTTTTACCCGCCTTTTTAAAGACAAATTTAATATGAATCAAAATAAAACGTTTTTGTTTTGTTTGCCCGGAAATATAGAAAACTATAAACAGATGAGAAATTTTCAAGTTCTTTTATTATTGCTTGTTCTGCTGGTGATGGCATCATGCTCGAACTCTCCCCTGGAAGAGTTTGTTGTTGGCAAAAATTTCCTTAAGGACCAGGCTGGTATTGTAAAAATTGACACACTATCCCTGCAAAGTTCGGTTGTTAAGATTGACTCGGCAATTTCCAGTTCGAGCGGGAAACTGCTGATTGGGAGCAATTACAACAATTTTTCAGGATACAAAGCTTCAAGCCCCTATTTCACGTTAAAATTTGATGGTTCTATCGACAATACAAAATTTGTGTACGATTCGTTATGCCTCCTGTTAAGCTACGATTCTTATTTTGCCGGGGATACCACCGTTTTGCAAAAATTCAGTGTCCACCCCCTGACCGAAACCTTGGCCGTACCATCCAAAAGAAATGACAGTTATTTATATACAAACGATAAATTCAGCTACGACGCCATTCCTCTGGGTTCGGTTGAGTTTAAGCCCCGGCCACGCTCGAAAAACCAGCTAAGCATAAAGCTCTCCGATACGTTTGGAAACAGGCTGGCCGACATGATAAAGGCAAAAAGAGACACCATCACCTCCTCCACCTTGTTCCTCGATCATATTTTGCCGGGGCTTGTCATCAGGCCCGAACCCAATGTTGCAGGCGCAATCCTCCGCTTCCGCACAGCCGACGTGGGAAAGGATACCAAAAACAAAAACCTGCTGAAACCTGAAATGAGGCTGTACTACCACCTGAGCCCAAACCCGAGCGAATTGAAAGACCTTTATTATAAATTTTCGTTTAACGCCGATGGTACCTATTTTAACCAGATTGAAGAAAATAGCAAGAACAGCGCTATTGACGGAATTGAATCCACACGAAATGAAATGAACTCGAAGTTAACTGGGAACCAAACCATCGTTCAATCCGGGATACAGGTATTGACAAAAATACAGGTCCCCTATCTCCGAAACCTGAACGGAAGTTCTAGCAATCCGGCAGTTGTGGGCGCAATATTAAGACTCTTCCCCGTTAAGGAAACTTATACAAAAGCAAGCGAACTACCCGACTCGTTGTATATTTACAGCGCGAACAAAAATAACCAGCTATTGGGGCAGATAACTTTACCCGGACAATCGGACAAATATGTTTTGGTTCAGCTCGCCAGAGATGCAAACCGGAATGTTGTGCTCGACGACAAAAACAGGGTTTATTACGAAGTTGATGTCAGCGCGTATATCGAATCGGAGCTGGCAAGCCTGGCAAAAACCACCAATTCTCTCATCATTGGCTTTGGGTCAAGCAGTTACATAAAAACAGCCGGGCATGTCATAATTGGCGGTGTCAACTCGGGAAAATATTCGCCCGCTTTGAGTGTATTTTACTACCACAACTAAAAAATTGAAAATGAGATATATATTTTCTGCTTTAATTTTATTTTTATCAGGGGCCAGTCTTATGGCACAAAACAGTACCAGTTCTCCTTATTCAAAATTTGGTATTGGTGAACTTGAGATGGCATCAGGAGGAAGAAATGCTGGTATGGGACAAACAGGAATAGCTTTACGGTCGAATTTGTTTTTTAACTCGGCAAACCCAGCTTCATTAACGGCCATAGAACCTCAATCATTTTTATTTGATATGGGTTTTAATTATAAATACACCCATTTGGCTAATACTGGCAAAAGTGCAAATGTTACTGATGGTAATATTAGTTGGGTACAAATGGGTTTCCCTATTTCAAAGAAATTATTCGGAGGTTTCTCTGTAAACCCCAAAAGTAGTGTGGGTTATAGTATATACACCTTAAAAACAATTTATGGAACTACAGTTGAATATCCTTCAGTTTATGAAGGCTCTGGCGGTTTAAGCGAGGGAGCTTTATCACTTGCGTGGAAAATAAGCAAAAATATTTCGTTGGGCGGTAAAGGTGGATATATCTGGGGAAATATTACTCAGACCATTGATCAAAGTATAGCGGTTTCTAGTACAACGTATGAGATTTTGCAAACTGACAATGTACATTATTCTGGTGGATATTTTAACCTTGGTACTCAAATAACTATACCTTTAAACTCAAAATCGAGTATAATATTGGGTGGTTTAGCCGGATTAAGCAGCGATATGAAAGCTAAAACATCAACAACAATTACGAAATCATATAGCAGCAGTTCTGAAGTTATTTCAACGACAACAAAAAACTCATATTCAAAAAAACTACCTCTTGATTTAGGTTTTGGTATCAGTTTCCTTTACGGACAAAAATGGGTTGGATCATTTGATTTTAAACAATCGAATTGGAATGATGCTAATCTGATTTTTGATTCAAGTAAACTTACAACTAACAACAGTTTCAGGGGCGGGATCGAGTATGCTCCAAAAGAAGAAAAACAATCCTTCCGTCAAACAGTAAGATATCGTTTAGGTTATCGCTACGAAAGTGGTTACCTTAAAATATATAACAACCAAATTCACGAACATGCATTATCTATCGGATTTGGAATGCCTATAAGAAAGGATAAAAGTTTTGCAAATTTTTCGATCGAATTAGGTAGTAGGGGAACCAAGGCGTCAAACCTTGTTAAAGAGGACTTTATAAAATTTAATTGCAGTTTTAATCTTTTCGATCGTTGGTTCTATAAACGCCAAATCGATTAATGTCTTCTGTATAATTTGGATAGAAGTTTCATTAATAAACTTTCTGCAATTCTATATCCAATTCATTAATCCGGGATTCAATTAGTTCAATAAATTCAATCGAATTTACAGAATTAATTGAATCCTGGATTTTTTACATAAGTAATTGTTCTACAAGAATATTTTTTTGCTCAATTAAAATTAGGAATAAAAGCTGTATAAGCATCTATGGCTGAAACAACATGATCGACATCATTATAGAATGTTCGTTATCAATGCTATCATAAAAAGATTTGAAAGATACACATTGAAAACAACTTCATGATTCAAAGTGGAAAGTATCCAAAGCAATTGATTAATCGATTGTTCTTTAGTGTTAATAAGGCTAAAAAAACAAAAGTATAGGGAGGAGATAATGATGATCAACGAACCTCGGCGTTTTAAAGTACTTTAATGCTGTCACTCCGTATATTTTATCCTTATACTTTCAAAGCCTGACCATTTCAAGAAATGGTCAGGCTTTAGAATTTAGAATATTTGTACGGCAATTTACGGCTTCCATAAGCTCTTTTAAAGACCAAAGAAGAAGAATTTCGCACAAAAAAGTCGTCTCGATAGATATCAAGACGACCCCAAATATTAATTATCAGTCTCATTTACTTAGCATAACTAATAGCTCTCATCTCTCGAATAACTGTGATCTTAATTTGACCGGGATAGGTCATTTCGTCCTGAATACGTTTAGCAATATCAAACGAAAGCTGTTCCGATTCTTTGTCTCCAATTTTGTCACTTCCAACAATAACACGCAATTCTCGCCCTGCCTGAATTGCATAAGTTTTTAAGACTCCCGGATAAGAAAGAGCAAGTTCTTCAAGTGTTTTTAACCGTTTAATATACGATTCAACAACTTCGCGTCGTGCGCCAGGCCGTGCGCCAGAAATCGCATCACAAACCTGAACAATGGGTGCAAGCATTGAAGTCATCTCAACTTCATCATGGTGTGCTCCAATGGCATTACATACTTCTGGTTTTTCTTTAAACCGCTCGGCTATTTTCATACCTAAAACTGCATGCGGTAATTCAGGTTCATCATCAGGAACTTTACCAATATCGTGGAGCAAACCTGCACGTTTAGCCGCTTTTGCATTCAATCCAAGTTCTGAAGCCATGATGGCACAGAGGTTAGCTACTTCACGCGAATGTTGTAACAAATTTTGTCCATAAGATGAACGGTATTTCATTTTACCAATCAAACGAATCAATTCTGGATGTAAACCATGAATTCCGAGGTCGATTGTAGTACGTTTTCCTGTTTCGATAATTTCTTCCTCGACTTGTTTGCGTACTTTTTCAACTACTTCTTCAATGCGTGCAGGATGGATGCGGCCATCGGTTACCAATTGATGCAAGGCTAAACGCGCAATTTCCCTACGTACCGGATCGAAACCGGAAAGAACAATAGCCTCTGGTGTATCATCAACGATTATTTCTATTCCTGTTGCAGCTTCCAATGCGCGAATATTCCGACCTTCACGACCAATGATTCGGCCTTTAATCTCATCATTTTCTATATGGAATATAGTTACAGAATTCTCAATTGCAGCTTCGGTCGCAACACGTTGAATAGTCTTAACAACTATTTTTTTAGCTTCTTTATTTGCCGAAAGCTTAGCTTCTTCCATAATTTCATTAACATAAGACATAGCTTCGGTTTTAGCTTCATTCTTCAACGACTCAACCAATTGAGCCTTGGCCTCTTCAGCCGATAAACCAGAAAGTTGCTCTAATTTTTCAAGATGCTGACGATGAAGGGTTTCAACTTCATGTTCCTTTTTCTCCAACAATTCAAGTTGGGTATTTAAGTTTTCACGAATCAATTCAACTTCATGTTTCGAAGTTTCAAAATCTTTAACTTCACGATTAAGCTCATCTCTTCGTTGATTGATAGAAGCTTCACGCTGTTTTAACTTTGTTTCGAAATTATTGACTTTGCTGCTCTTTTCATTTATATACTCCTCATGTTCTGATTTTAACTGTAGAAATTTTTCTTTAGCCTGAAGTATTTTATCTTTTTTAATCACTTCACCCTCGGCAACAGCTTCATCTATAATTTTTCGCTTTTTATTTTTTAGTGCCTTATCCCACATAAAATATGATAGGAACCCACCTCCAAGCAAGCCAACAATGGCATATATTATCTCCATTTTTCAGTTTATTAAATTTAACGTTATAAAAATAAACCCACAATTTTATTTAAATGCCAGATATACATTTTTGATTCCGGAATTTAAATAAAAAATGCGGGTTTCTATGATATGATGATTATTCCTTTACCAATAAATATTCACTCAACTCTTCATCAAGTTTTTTTAGGCTATCGAATAACGGAGATTGATCAACTTTATCCTCTAACTCAAGGTTTTTCACTACAAACTGAAAAGCAGCCATTGCTAAAAAGTCCTGTGAATCGCTTTGAGCATACCGATGACGGTATTGAAGAACGATATCGTTAATTATCTTAGCAGCTTTCCTGTACTTTTCTTCATTCTCTTTTTCCACCTTCAACGGATAACTTCTTCCGTCTATCTTAATGTTTATAGAAAGCTTTTCTGTCATTTATTCTTTGCATTACTTGTTAAGTAGAGCAATACACTTATCAATTTCCCGCACAATTTTTTGTATTCTGCTTTTTGCATCTTTATTCTCTTCTTCGGAAGCAACAAGCATTTTGGCAAGCTTCAAATTTTCGTACTTCTTCGAGAGTAACTGATTTTCATCATGAAGTTGATTTATTGATTTTTCCAAGTCTTTAATTCTTTCCTCAAGCTGATGCTTTTCTTCTTTCAACGCTTCGTGCCGGGATATTATCTGTTTAACTTTTAACTCGAAATTTATCAGTAAATTTTTCTCCTGATCAGTCATCACAATACACTTTCTTCAAAAAATACATTTATAAAAACAACCACTATCAATAAAATTTTCGATAAAAATCTAAAATTCACACCTTTAATGGTAAATTTTTATCATTCAAAACTTGTTTGTTCGACAAAATTAACATTTTTGACCAATACACGAAATTTGAAGGCTTTTTATTTTGTTTTAGTAGGTTTGCATCATTTTAGGAATATAAGTTTCTATTTTCGCAAGTCAAACAATAGCCATGAAATGCTTTATATTCACGTTTTTTTATACAACACTGGTAATCAATGCGTTTTGTCAAACTCGTAATGAAATTGATTTTCACTATTATGTGTGTCCGATTAAAATACCGGTATTACTCGCCGGAAATTTTGCTGAATTACGGCCAAACCATTTTCACGGCGGAATTGACATTAAAACCCAAGGGAAAACAGGAATTGAAGTAGATGCAGCTGCTGATGGTTATATTTCACAGATTACGATTTCTCCAACTGGCTACGGACGCGCTTTATATATTGATCATCCAAACGGAACAACAACCGTTTATGGACATCTGGAAAGTTTTGCTTCTCAAATTGATGATTATATAAAAACAATACAATATCAAAAAGAAACCTTTACAATTGACCAAACTGTTCTCCCAGGACTTTTACCTGTAAAAAAAGGTGAACAAATAGCCAAAAGTGGCAATGCAGGAAGTTCGGCAGGACCACATCTTCATTTTGAAATAAGGCGTACAAAAGAAGAAATAATGTTGAACCCCTTAATGTTTAATTTGCCTGTAAAAGACAAAATAAAGCCACTTATCCAAGCCTTAATGATATATCCCATATCTGATGACGCCAATGTGAACGGAAAACATGCCTTTCAACGTTTTGATATTATTAAAACACCAACTGGTTATCAACTTAAAGTAAATAAACCAATTAATGTATTTGGTGAAATTGGTTTTGGTGTTCAAACTTTTGATAAACTCGACGGTAGCCCAAACCAATGCGGTATATTTAAGCTGAAGCTTACAGTTGATACTTATCCTATATATTCGTTTACATTAGACGAAATCCCGATAAAAGATACAAAATATGTTAACTCTCAAATGGATTATGCATTAGCAATAAAAACCGGTCAACGGCTCTACAAAACATGGATTGAACCCGGTAATAAATTAAATATTTATAGCAATGTAGAAAAACATGGCATCTTTCAGGCTGATGATGGTAAAATTCATGAGGTAAAATATGAAATAGCCGACGTTTTTGGAAATACCTCCAACCTCACATTCAAAATTCAATCAAAAAAGATAAAGGTTCCTGAGATACCAGTAAAAGGTAAATTGTTCAAGTATAACCATCACAACGATATTAAAGATGACGGCATAAAGTTTTATATTCCGGAAGGTGCTTTATATACTGATGTTGATTTTCAATATGCAAAAATACCTGCAACCTCTAAATTCAATTCTTATATATACCAACTGCACAACCCGTTAACACCTTTGCATATTGCCTGTAACTTAAAAATAAAAGTCGAAAACCTTCCTGAGAACCTTCAAAGCAAAGTAATGCTGGGCCAAGTTGATCCAGCTTCAGGAAAAGTTTATTCGGTAACAGGTAAATTTGAGGATGGATGGGTGGAAGGTAACATTCGCACTCTTGGTTACTACACTCTTGTAGTTGATACGAACTCTCCCAAAATTATCCCATTGAATGGAAATGATAAAAAGAATTCTACTGACCCCAATTGCATTAGGTTTAAAATTACCGACGATCTATCTGGTATTGATAATTTTAAAGGAACAATTGATGGGAAATGGGTTTTATTTGAATACGATTTAAAAAACAATCTACTATCATATACTTTTGACAAAAAACGCTTTAACTTTGGAAAAGAACATCAGTTAATTCTGGAAGTTACTGATTTTAAAGGAAACACAAACGTTTATAAAACCAACTTCCGCAAATAACTATGGATAATTACATAAGCATTGGGGTTATGTCTGGAACGTCGCTTGACGGACTCGATTTGGTTGCCTGTCGTTTTGTGAAAAACAATACCTGGTTTTTCGAAATAATAAAAACAGTAACCATTCCTTACACCCATAAATGGATATATAAACTTGACTCGGCCAACAAATTAAACGCCTACGAATTTGCTCTTTTAAATATCGATTTCGGTAAATTTATTGGGAAACGAGTAGCTGAATTTTGCTACGATCTTCAGCTAGTTCCAGATTTGGTTGCTTCACATGGACATACAATTTTTCACCAACCTGAGAAAAAAATAACAGTGCAAATTGGCTGTGGCGCTACAATTGCAGCATATTCAGGCATTAAAACAGTATGTGATTTCAGAACACTTGATGTCGCTCTTGGAGGCCAAGGAGCACCGCTGGTTCCAATCGGAGACGAGCTTTTATTTAGTGATTACGACTTTTGTCTCAATTTAGGGGGTATTGCAAATATTTCGTTTAATGAGAACGGGGAAAGAAAAGCATTTGATATTTGCCCGGTAAACATGGCTCTGAATCTGTTTACTAAAGAACTTGGATTTGAATATGATTCAGATGGAAATATAGGACGAACAGGGAACGTTAACAAAGAACTTCTGGAGCTATTGAATGATTTGGATTATTATAAATTATCAGGTCCAAAATCACTTGGACGAGAATGGTTTGAACTTGAGTTCCTTCCAATCGTTAATTCTTTTCAATTATCTACTGTTGATACTCTCAGAACAATTTATGAGCATATTTCTGACCAATTATTTATGGCTGTTGAAAAATATCCCAAAGGACGAGTATTAACTACCGGTGGAGGAGCTCATAATGTGTTTCTTATCGAACTCCTGAGCGAAAAAACAAAACATAAAACAGTAGTTCCATCGCAGGAAATTATTGATTTTAAAGAAGCTATAGTATTCGCGCTTTTAGGAATTATAAGATTAAGAGAAGAGAACAATTGTCTTAAATCAGTTACAGGGGCAATAAAAGACAACTCCGGAGGAGCCATTTACCTTCCATAAATTTCCTCCTGTCCTATTTTCTGGCATACATATAGAATTAATTTACCGGAGATTTTATACTACATTTAAAGCCCAAAACAATTGTATGAATTACACACAAATAAGCTTCAAGCTAACACCTGATAGTCAGGAAAATCGGGAAATTTTAATTGCAATGTTGGATAGTTTTCCATTTGAAAGTTTTGACGAAAATGAAGAACAATTAATGGGATATATCCCCGGCGAAATCTTTGACTTAAATATCATTAGTAAAATAGCAGATTTTCTGCCATTTGCATTTTCATGCAAAAGTGAAGTAATTCCAGATAAAAATTGGAATGAAGTTTGGGAAATGAATTATTTTAAACCACTTCTTATTGGTGGTCGATGTTTGGTAAGGGCACCATTTCATACTGAATATGCAGTTTCAGAATACGAATTAGTAATTGAGCCAAAAATGGCTTTCGGTACCGGAAACCATGAGACAACAACCTTAGTAGCTGAGCAGATTCTGGATACTTATCTAACTGGTAAAACGGTTCTCGACATGGGGTGTGGTACTGGCATCCTGGGAATGCTTGCTTCGTTGAAGGGGGCAAAAACAGTAACAGCAATTGACATCGACAGTTGGTCGTTCGAAAGTACGGTTGAAAATGCAAAACTTAATAGAATAGATAATATTGAGACCAAGCAAGGAGATGCAAATTTATTGGGACAACAGCAGTTTGATATTATTTTTGCCAATATTCATAAAAATGTAATAATTAATGATTTGCCAAGGTACACTAGCGTTTTAAAGCCTGGTGGAACCATTTTCCTGAGTGGTTTTTATACATGCGATATGACTGAGATAAAACAAAAAGCAGAATCACTGGGTTTGACCGAATCTGGTTTTAAAGAAAAGAACAACTGGGTGGTCTATATTTTCAAGCGTCAACAATAAATTCTTAATTATCGCGCCATGAACTTTGTTTTGATACTTTCAAATCACGTAACATAGCAGAACTGGCTGATAAAGTAAAACTATAGCTTTTACGATCGCCAAATGGAACAAAGTTAAACGCCATACTCCAACAATGCAATGATCGTGTGATGTTAACAGTCGTAAACGAAAATTTCATTTTCTGAATATCAAAGTTGGTAGTCATGTCCATCTGCCACTTTTCAGTTATGCTAAGCCTGCCGCCCATGTTCAAACTCTGGTAAATGGTAGGTTTAGTTTCAGGTTTAAAACTGTTGCTGTATGTTAGTGAATAATCGAACCTGAAACTCCATGGCATAGTAAATTCGACATATTCATCTTCGTCCGTTTTTTCTTTTGGCTTATCCGGCATCTTTTTGTCACCAGTAGTTTGTGGTTTATCTTTTTTCGAGTCGAAATTCATTCCAAAAGATAAGCTTGCATTGGTTAGACGACCCAATTTACCAAATCCGCTCTTGTGCTTCCATACATAATCGTCAATAGCATCGCCATTAGAATTTACCATGTAAGGATTCAAATTGGCCACCATATTAACATTAACTCCTTTAATTGTTGTACGCGCCGAAAGACTAATCGGGCTCAATTTGAATGAATCAGCAATCATATTATATGAGGTATTTGCCGAGAAATCAAGAATTTTCAGCTTTTTGTATTGAAGCTTCCCATCTTTTTTATTAGCTATCGAATCGTTGGTATCCAATATCTTAGCCTCAATATTATTATTCAATGAAAAACTAATCGATCCATTTTCGCCAATTCCGGCTGAACCAAAAGCCCCATGTTCAAAGTGATTATAATACTGTTTTTTACCACTTCCATCAATGTAATATCCCCAAAATCCATACTTGGGCTTTCCAAAATCAGGTGCATAACTAAAGCTAATCTGAGGTGTTATTTTATGCCTGATTTGTTTCAATTTCCAATTTGGATTACTCATTATAAAATTCCCATAAATATTGGTCGATGCGCTTAAGCTATAAGCGTAATTGTAATTTCGCCTGAAAGAATAAACAGTATCAACCGCAATATTATCTTTTAAAGTTGGCACATGCAGATTATTTGGCACATAAGTCTTGTTTATATAACTAGTATACCAACGTTCAGAATAGCTAAAACTAGGACTTAAATTAATATATTTCAACAAATTAAACGATGGTAATGTAATTGGAATATTGTGTTGCCAACCATTTTGCCAATCTTTAATCAAAGATTTTTTAAAAAATTGGTTTTCTTTTACATTATCAATCGAATTTTTTATGTTTGCAGTATAGCTAAAACTAATTTTCTCGTACCATTTAGCCGGACCAACCCTGTTTTTTACTTTAAAAGGGTTAATTTTCGAAACATTAAAAGTTAACTCCGGCAAACTCATTGAAAGTGTAGTATCTCTTGAATTTTGGGAATGCCTGAAACTCATGTTAAGGTTAAAAGGTGTGTTCTCAAATTTTTGAGAATAAGTAATACTCGACGATTTCTGAGTTTGCAGATAAGATTGTACCGAAACGGCAGTATTCAAATAAGTATTCTGTTTGTCGTATGAAAAAGTGGACATATTAACACTTGCAGAAAATGTGCGATTGGGATTTGCTTTAGTATCCTGAGAATGAGACCAAGTAAGACTAAAACCTCTGTTTACACTATAATCGGGGAATGGTTTTTCAGAAGTTTTATTAAGGTTATATCTAAAATCGAAGCTTCCATTGTATTTATACCTTATCCGGTAATTTGTATGAATATTAGCACCCCAAGAACCTTTAGAGTAAATTTCACCTTTAAGCGCCAAATCAAAATACTCACTAGCGGCCCAATAGTATCCGCCATCACGTAAATAAAAACCCCGTGTTTGTTCTTCTCCATAAGTTGGAATCAAAATACCGGAAGTATAAGTTGATGAACTTGGGAATAAGCCAAATGGAATCATTGGAAAATAAATAGGAAAATCTTCCAATACAAGATAAGCTGGTCCCGTGATGATTTTTTTGTTGGAAATTACTTTAGCTTTAGTCATTTGGAGATAAAAATGAGGATGTTCAGCATCACAGGTTGTATATTTACCATTCCTCATTATAAATTCATCTTTACTTATCTTCTTTGTCAGGTTACTATGTACAATTCCATCGCCCTGATTAGTTTTAACATCAGAAATGATACCCTTTTGTGTTTCAAAATTGTATCGCATTGTTTTCGATTCAAATTCATCGTTTCCGTCTTTAAAAACCGGACTACCAACAATAGTACCAGTAGAATCAGGCAATCCCTCAGCATAAACTTCTTTTCTAGCCAAATCGAGCATAATGTAATCAGCTTTTAGTTCAATATTTTGATAGTTGATTACACCACCTTTATACATATACATTTTTTGATTTTCAAAATCAGGAATAATTGAATCGATGGCAGAATAAGTAATAACAGATTCAAGAACAGGCTTCTTTATTGAATCAGCAGCTGCTTTTTCAGGAGTGGCAACAATAGAATCGGGTTTTGCCACCTTAATAGTATCAGTATTTAAAACCGGCACCGGTACAGGAATTTCCGAAACCTTACCTGGCGACTTATTTAGCTGGCCAAAAGAAATTAGGGCAACTAATAATAATATATTTGCTAACAGACTTTTTATCAATACCACAGTTTCCAGTAATAAGAACACGTTTTATGTCCGGTGTGCAAAAATACAAATAAGGGCTATACCTAAACGTCAAGAAATGTAAAATAATTTTAATATTTATATTTTTGCCATCATGTTTTGCATTCGTGATATAAAACAGAAGAATCAGTGATAAAAATTGTATAAATGGCAAACAAACGAAAATTCGCATAACAATGGATATTCAAAACTCAGAAAAGAATAAAAGAAAATGCCTACTCAAATTGAGAAAAAGACAATTACTACCAATAAATCATGCAATTAGAACTATTCTTATTCTCACCTTGTTCATCATTTTAAATAAAAATACGATCTCATCGCCAATTACGAGCCGAAATAAATCCTTTGTTGTAATAATCGATCCAGGGCATGGTGGAAAAGATCCGGGAGCAGTAAGTAAAGGAATTCAGGAAAAAGATGTGGTCCTTTCCATTGGGTTAAAGTTGGGAAAGTATATAAATGAAAACTTTCCTGATGTTAAAGTTATATATACCCGTAATACAGATGTTTTTGTTCCATTGATTGACAGATCGAGAATAGCCAATAAAAATAAGGCCGATCTTTTTATTTCCTTGCATGCAAATACTTGCGGAACATCATCAACCGGCGGAACTGAAACATTTGTTTTAGGACTACATAAAACTAACGAAAACCTGGATGTGGCCAAAAAGGAAAACTCGGTTATTCTTTTGGAAGATAATTACAAATCAACTTACGAGAATTTTGATCCAAACTCATCTGAATCATATATTATGTTTGAGTTGGTACAAGATAATTATCTCGACCAGAGCCTTTCGTTTGCCGACGATATACAAAGACAATTCAGAAATCGGCTAGACAATCCAAATCGGGGAGTAAAACAAGCAGGGTTCCTTGTTTTGCGTCAATCGTCGATGCCAAGTGTTCTGGTTGAAACAGGATTTGTCAGCAATCCGTCAGATGCGAATAAACTTAAAAGTGATGAAGGCCAACTGGTTATTGCCCATTCTATTTTTGAAGCGTTTAAGAGATTTAGGGCTAAAAATAACGGAACTTTCATTTCTCAAAAAACTACAATTGAAGATAAGCCAAAGAAAGACACATCCAAACAAGTAGAACTTTCCGGAAACAAGCCAGAAAAAACTGGATCGAATGATGATAATCAATCTGCAATTGAAACGAAAGATTCAGTTAAAGAATCGGTAAAGACAGAAAAGCCTCAAATAGTTTCAAAATCTATCACTTCAGAAAAACAGGAGACCAATTCTTACTACAGTATTCAAATTGGTGCAAGTACAAGCTCGGTTGAGCCAGTTTCAGCAAACTTTAAAGGGATAAAAAACGTCAGAAGAGAAAAAAATGATAAATATTACCGATATTATGTAGGAAAAGAAGATTCCATCGAAAAAATAACTCCACTATTAAACCAAATAAGAGCAAAGTTTCCACAAGCTTTTATTGTCAACTTCTCGGATAATAAACGTACAATTATCAATTTAGGACCAAAATAAAATAACACCTTCGGAACTCAAAAAAATATTTGGTATACTGCCATTTGCTCCATAGCTTTGCCTATGAAAACAGAAACAACAACCAATGATAAAAATTTCGAAACACACAAAATTGGGCTTTCTTTTATTAGTATGCCTTGCAATGCTGATCTGGGGTATAAACTTTCTGAAAGGTATTGATTTATTTAAAAGAAACTCGACTTATTATGTTGTTTATGACCGTATTGACGGGCTGCTCGAATCAAGCGCTGTTTCTGTCAATGGTTATCAGATTGGCCAAGTGTCAAAAATTCAACTACTTAGCAACAATTCGGGCAAATTATTAGTAACCTTATCATTACAAGGCGACTTCAAAATATCAAGAGGTAGTTCTGCAAAAATTGTTGCAAGCGATTTGATGGGAACCAAATCTGTAAAATTAATGATTGAACGATCATCTGAATTTTATAAAGCCAATGATACTATTCATGGGGCTATTGAAAGTGATTTAAAGGAACAGGTCAGTATGCAGGTTTTGCCATTAAAGCAAAAAGCTGAAGAACTTTTTGCTTCTCTCGACTCGGCATTAACGATTATTTCATCTGTGTTTAATGAAAAAACAAGAACCAACCTTTCAAAAAGCTTTGAGAATATAAACCTTACACTAGCCAATCTTGAGTCGACCTCAGCTGAATTAAATAAAATAGTTTTGAGCGGGAAAGTAAATTCCATAGTTACCAACCTTGATGGAATAACAACGTCAGTAAATAAAAGGTCAGACGAAATAGGAACACTTATTAAAAACCTTTCATCAATATCAGATTCCCTTGCAAAGCAGGATATCACTCCGTTATTTGCTAAAATTGATTCAACTATTGGGGGATTAAATCAAATTGTCAGAAAAATTAATTCACCAGAAAGCTCAGCTGGACAGCTACTTAATAATCCAGTATTATATCAAAACTTAACGAACCTGACCAATAGTTTAGATTTGCTTCTGAAAGATGTTAGAAGTAACCCCAAAAGGTACGTACATTTCTCAGCATTTAATTTAGGAAAAGACGTGTATATTACCGCCCGACAAACTATACCAGAAGAAAAGAACCAAATAATTTATAAAGTTCATTTAATTTCAAGTCCTTCAAAACTATCAACCGACTCGTCTTTATTTAAAGATCTGGGTAAAGTTGAAGAAATTAAAGTCAATGATAATTATATCTATTTGGTTGGAAAAACCAATGACTTGATTAAAGCATCAGCTTTATTGCAAACTGCCCGCATCAATTTTCCAGATGCAACTTTGGATGCTTATAAAAATGGGAAAAAGATAAAACTTAAAAAAGTATTGAAAACTCAACCCAACAAACTATAAAACATCGCTAAACATTATTGTTAATGATACTGCAAGCCTTTATTAACAAGCCTTTAAATCAATATTTGCATAACAAATTGATTTTCAGAAAGTTAAATAAATTAAAAAAATATTAAAAAATTTATTTTTTTTAAATGCCTGAGTTTTAAACCACTTAATGTATTTCGGAGAAAGTCAAGCAAAAAATGATTTTTTTTATACATTTTTTTTCTCAAAATTTGTTTCAGGGAAAATAAATCAGGTAAAACAGTTTTGTCAAATTTTATAACATCTGGCTCCAAAATGATTACGGATCATCGTTTGGTTTGGGATCGTTGTCTGTCTATTATTCGTGACAATGTTCCAAGCATAAGTTTTAAGACATGGTTTGAACCTATCGTTCCTGTAAATCTGGAAGACGATATTTTAACTATACAGGTACCAAGTCCATTTTTTTATGAGTATCTTGAAGAACAGTATATTGATCTTCTAAGGAAAACACTAAGAAAAGAACTTGGGGTTGGGGCCAAACTTGAATATGTTGTTGTGATGGGTAACAATCAAACAAATTCGCAGCCTTACACTGTTAAATACCCAACAAATAACAACAGCAAAATTCAAAACAAGCCAATGAGCATTCCTTTAAAAGTCGAAGGAAAAGCATCAATAAAGAATCCATTTATTATTCCTGGTATTCAAAAGATTCAGATTGATCCACAATTACGACTTGACAATACTTTTGAAAACTTTGTAGAAGGAGAATGTAACCGTCTTGCCAGAAGCGCTGGTTATGCTGTTGCACAAAATCCAGGAGGAACTGCTTTTAATCCATTAATGATTTATGGAAATTCGGGTTTAGGAAAAACCCATTTGGCTCATGCAATTGGTATTGAAGTAAAAGAACGTCACCCCGACAAAGTAGTTCTCTATGTTAATGCCAACAAATTCCAAACGCAGTTTACAGAAGCCACCCGAAATAATAACAGAAACGATTTTCTGAATTTTTACCAAATGATCGATGTTTTGATCTTAGATGATGTTCAGGAATTTGCTGGTAAAGAAAAAACTCAGGAAACGTTTTTCCACATTTTCAATCACTTGCATCAGAGTGGGAAACAGTTGATCCTAACATCTGATAAACCACCAATTGAACTAAAAGGTTTGGAACAACGTCTTCTGTCAAGGTTTAAATGGGGATTAACTGCTGATTTGCAACAACCAGGTTTTGAAACCAGAATGGATATCCTTAAAAGAAAAACCTACAAGGATGGTATAGTTATTTCTGATGAGGTTCTGGAATATATTGCTTCGCACATTACAACCAACATACGTGAGTTGGAAGGAGCATTGGTATCACTTTTAGCTCAATCTACTCTAAACCGAAAAGAAATAACCATTGAACTGGCCAGCGAAATGGTTAACAAGCTTGTAAAGAATTCGAAAAGAGAACTATCTATTGATTATATTGCCAAAGTTGTTTGCGACTATTTCAACATGTCGGTTGATGCACTTCAGGCAAAAACACGAAAACGAGAAGTAGTTCAGGCCCGGCAGCTAACTATGTATTTCTCTAAAAACATGACTAAGTCATCTTTAGCTTCAATTGGATCGCAGGTAGGGCACAAAGATCACGCAACGGTATTACACGCCTGTAAAACTGTAAATAACCTGAAAGAAACCGACAAAGCCTTCAGGCTCTGCGTTGACGAAATTGAGAAGAAATTAAAATTTTAAACGATAAAGCAGGTCAGAAACGATCTGCTTTTTATTTTACTGGAATGACTTACCTGCTGTTAAGTATTCTCTGTTCAACCACTATATTTTTGATTTTCAAGATTTCAGAGAAGTTTAAAACAAACCTATTGAAACTTATTATCATCAACTATTTGGTTGCGGCATTACTCGGCTTTTATTTCAACAAACATTCCATATCATTCACGGCGACAATAACTTCAACATGGTTTAGATATGCCGCTATTATTGGAATTTCATATATCCTGATGTTTTTTCTAATTGGCTATTCAACCAGAAAATCGGGAATTGTTGTTACAACCATCGCTAGTAAACTTTCAATGGTAATCCCAATTCTGTACTCGATATTGTATATCGGAGAAAAGAATTCGTTTTTGAAAATTACAGGACTGACAATGGCTTTGGTTGCTGTTTTATTAACTTGTTATCGTCCAATTGATAAGACTAAAAATGTTACACTCATTATTCTTCCTATTATCATTTTTATTGGTTCAGGAGTTACTGATTCGTTGGTAAAATATACACAAACAGAACACGTTAGCAACCATATAAGTTTACTTTTCTCTGCAATAGTCTTTTCTACAGCTTTAGTCACCGGACTTATTATCACATTCTTCAACACAAAAGCTTCATTAAAACACACTACTCTTTCCGAAATCTTTGGTGGAATTCTTCTTGGAATAGTAAACTTTGGTTCACTCTACTTCTTTATCCTGGCTTTGAATAACAATACTATTGACAGCTCAATCGTTTTTGGGCTAAATAACCTTTGCATTGTTTTATTTTCACTTCTTTTAGGGCTTATTTTATTTCACGAGAAATTTTCAAGGATTAATTTTGCAGGAATAATTATTGCATTTGCTGCTATTTTGATACTAATGAGTTTTTAATGGAAGATACTTATAGGACCATATTACAGCCAAGTGAAGGACTTTTTAAGGATAAGGGAAGTAAATTTATTGCTTACGCCTATCCGGTATATTCAGAAGACGATATAAAAGAAATCATTCAAATCATAAAAAAAGAGCATTATTCGGCGCGGCACCATTGCTATGCATGGAGATTAGGGCATGAAAAACTGCATTTTCGCTCAAACGACGATGGAGAACCGTCTTCCACGGCCGGAAAACCCATTCTGGGACAAATTCAGAGTTATGATCTTACAAATATTCTGATTATCGTAGTCCGTTATTTTGGAGGAACCTTACTAGGTGTTAGTGGCTTAATTAATGCCTACCGAAATGCAGCCCAAAATGCAATAAACAATGCTCAAATAATTGAAAAACTTGTTGAAAAACAACTTTTTATCAAATTCGATTATAGTGTAATGAATGAAGTAATGAAAATATTCAAAGATGAAAAACTCCCGCAAATCGATCCACAATTTGATCTTCGATGTTCTATAAAAACAAAGATTAGATTAAATGATGCAGAACGAATTGAACTTGCACTAACAAAAATTGATGGACTGAAAATCAATTAATTAATACAATATTTGTGTTAATAACCTTTTTATAACTATTAAGCTAAAATTTTGAACAACCTAAAAAAACATGCTAATTTTGGATTTTGATGGAACACCTGATAAAACATTATCCCATTTTTTTTGATGAATCTCATCATCAGGAAGAATATTTTCCCGATCTTCTCATCAATTTCCATCATTTAGAAGTTCTAATTCACAAAATTTTCCCGAAATGCCGGGCTCACGTCATGACCAACAGAACAAATGTTTCTGTTGGTTTTTTTTTGTCATATTATTAAAAAATCACATAAATGGAGAAGAAAGACTTAATTTCGATCACCGATTATTCAAAAGAAGATTACTTACGGATACTGGAACTTGCGTCCGATTTTGAAAGAAATCCCAATCAACGATTGCTACAAGGTAAAGTAGTAGCTTCTTTATTTTTTGAGCCCTCTACACGTACCCGATTAAGCTTCGAAACGGCTATCAACCGCTTGGGAGGAAGAATAATTGGGTTCTCAGATGCAGGTTCATCGAGTGTCTCTAAAGGCGAAACCCTACACGATACCATCAAAATGGTAAGTAATTATGCTGACCTTATAGTAATGCGCCATCCGCTTGAAGGCAGTTCAAGGTATGCCTCTGAAGTATCTGATATTCCGGTAATCAATGCCGGCGATGGGGCCAATCAGCATCCTACACAAACACTTCTGGATATGTATTCTATTTTGAAAACACAAGGAACGCTTGATAATATAAACATTTGTATGGTTGGTGATTTAAAATATGGAAGAACTGTTCACTCGTTGCTGATGGCCATGTCGGAATTCAAAAACCCGGTTTTCAATTTTATTGCTCCTGACGAGCTGGCTATGCCAGAGGAATACAAACTATTTCTGAAAGAAAAAGGAATAAAGTATTATGAACACACCGAAATTAACGAAAACATCAACTATGCAGATATTGTTTATATGACAAGAGTTCAAAAGGAAAGATTCATGGATCCGATTGAATATGAAAAAGTTAAAAATGTTTATATTCTGAAGAACAAAATGTTAAAGAACACGAAGTTTAATATGCGAATTCTTCACCCACTACCTCGTGTAAACGAAATACATACCGATGTTGACAACAATGAAAAAGCTTATTATTTCGAACAAGCCAGGAACGGAGTTTACACCCGCGAAGCAATTATTGCACATATCCTCAACCTTAAATAAAATAGCCATGAGCGATAGTTTAAAGAAAAAACTCAAATTAAAAGTTAGTGCCATCAATAATGGTACAGTTATCGACCATATTCCATCAGAGAATTTGTTCAAAGTTATATCAATATTAGGGCTTCAGAATCTGAAAACTCAAATTACCTTTGGAGCTAACCTGGAAAGCGATAAACTTGGCAACAAGGCAATTATCAAACTTTCCGATGTCTTTTTTGAAGATGATGAAATCAATAAAATATCGCTTATTGCACGTAATGCCAAGCTAAATATCATCCGCGACTACGAGGTCGTCGAAAAACGGGTTGTTGAAGTACCTGAAAAAGTGATAGGAATTGTTAAATGCTTTAATCCTAAGTGCATTACAAACAACGAAGATATTACCACTCACTTTACGGTCATTTCAAAAAGTCCACTGGATTTAAAATGTAAGTATTGCGAAAAAATTACTCACGAAGATCAAATTGTAATTAAATAGTTATAAATAAGCAATATGGCCAAACCAGATTTTGAAAAAGTATTTCAAAAAATAAAAGAATTGGCTGATACGAATTCTGAAGACATACTATACCAGATTTGCAGTATTTTAAAGAATGAGGTTTATCATTACGACTGGGTCGGTTTTTACCTGTTAGATAAAGCAAAAAACGAACTCGTTTTAGGCCCATTTGTTGGTAAACCCACACAACATACTCATATAACTATTGGTAAAGGTATTTGCGGACAAGTAGCAGCAAGTTGTCAAACAATGATGGTACAGGATGTTACTCAGGTCGAAAATTATATCTCCTGTGGCCTGGAAGTACAATCGGAAATTGTTGTACCAGTCATTAAAAATGGTAAGTTTATTGCCGAAATTGATATTGACAGTCACTCTCCAGCACCATTTACCGACGAAGATCACACCTTTCTAAATAAAGTGTGTAACTTAATCACAGACAAATTCTAACAGTGTATTAAGAAATATTAACTAATTCCACTTTGGCAGATTAAACATGTTGCATGATTTTTCTCCTGTTTTACCCCTACCTTAAAGGGAGCCAGGAGAAAAATCTGGCTGTTTCCTTTAGGGTTCAGGGTAAAAACAGCCGGATTTTTCGAATGTGTCTAAAGTAGAACTAAAATAAAATTAAATTTTCCATACAGACTGCGGTTTGTATGTTATGAAAGGGTAATTTTTACTGTAACTTTATACCATTGTAAATTATTGTTTGTTTTATTGTGTAAACCAACAGAACCAAAATGCTTGATGTCATTCATCAGATACTATTTCATACTAATGAGGCAATTTTTAACCTTGTTTCTGAAAATGTATGGGAAGCTTATCTCGTTTTATTCCTGATTATTTTTCTTGAGACTGGACTAATCGTTTTTCCATTTCTTCCAGGTGATGGTCTGATTTTTTCAGCAGGAGTTATAGCTGCATCGTCTGATCTGAATATATGGGTGTTGCTGCCTTTATTAATAGTTGCGGCAATTTTGGGTAACCATTTCAATTATCGAATAGGACTGGCTATAGGACATCGAATAGAACACAGCAATCGCAAACTTATTAAGAAATACCTGGTTCCATCAATTATTAAAACGAGGTTGTTTTATCAAAGACATGGCAAAAAATCAATTATTATTGGCAGATTCTTTCCAGTAATACGAACTTATATTCCTTTTTTTGCTGGGACAGTATCGTTTGATTTTCAGATATTTAAACAATACACCATATTGGGATCTGTAATTTGGGTACCTTTCTTTGCCTTAACTGGCTATTTTCTTGGTGAAATTCACTGGGTTAAAGAAAATTTCGAATTCATTTTTCTTGGTCTAATTGTGGTAACATTGATCCCATTTTTTTATGCCATGCTAAAAACAATTCTCTTTAGAAAAAATTAATTACGCGACAGTTTATTGCTAAAACCGTTGATTTTCCAACAAAAAAGCTATTTTTGATAGATCAAAATTAGAATTTATGTCAAGACTATTTATTACTAAACCATTATCCCAACTCATCTCTGAGTCAACCTCCGATCAGGGGTTACGAAAGTCTCTCAGTGCATTTAACCTCACAACTCTAGGGATTGGAGCTGTTATTGGTGCCGGAATTTTCGTACTTACTGGTCAGGCGGCAGCTCAATATGCTGGTCCTGCTATAGTTATATCGTTTATCATTTCGGGGCTTGCCTGCTTGTTTGCCGGATTGTGTTATGCCGAATTTGCCTCGATGATTCCAATTTCAGGAAGTGCATACACTTATGCTTATGCAACAATGGGCGAATTTATAGCTTGGATCATAGGTTGGGACCTTATTCTTGAATACCTCTTTGCAGCTTCAACAGTAGCAGTTGGTTGGTCGGGTTACGTAGTAAGTTTTTTGAAAGACTTTGGAATAAATATTCCAGCTCAATTAACAGCAGCAGCTGGAACAATAATGGTTGACGTTCCACAGGCTGGTTGGAAAACATTGACTCCAGAATTAACCAAAAGTCTCACTGAATCAGGAACCTTAGTTGACACTCTTCCTCATCTAACTGGTATTATCAATATTCCGGCTATGTTTGTTATTGCGGTTATTTCCTTTTTGTTACTGATTGGCATAAAAGAATCAGCCCGGTTTAATAACCTTATGGTCATTATTAAAGTATTCGTTATTCTCCTGTTTATTGGTATCGGATTCATGTTTGTAAACAAAGCCAATTGGCACCCGTTTATTCCTGAAAATACCGGAGAATGGGGACATTTTGGATGGAGTGGAATATTTCGTGCTGCAGGTGTTATTTTCTTTGCTTACATTGGTTTCGACGCCGTTTCAACAGCAGCGCAAGAAGCTAAAAACCCTAAACGCGACATGCCTATTGGTATTCTAGGATCATTGGGTATTTCAACCTTGTTGTATATTTTTGTTGCTATTGTTTTAACGGGTATCGTTAGTTATACATTGCTTAATGTTGCTGATCCAATAGCTGTTGGCGTAAATGCAATGGGACAAGGGTTGTTTTGGTTGCGTCCCATTATAAAAATAGCTGCTATTGCCGGACTTAGTTCTGTAATTTTGGTTATGCTTTTAGGACAACCTCGTATTTTCTTCTCTATGGCTAAGGATGGATTACTCCCTCCGGTATTTTCAAGAGTCCATTCGAAATTTAAAACACCTTATGTAAGTACCTTAATTACCGGTGTTGTTGCTATGATTATTGCAGGAATTTTGCCAATCAATATACTTGGAGAATTAGTTTCTATTGGTACATTACTGGCCTTCGCGATTGTTTGTATTGGCATTATTGTTTTGCGTGTAAAAAGACCTGATATGGAGCGTGCTTTCAAAACACCGCTTGTTCCACTGGTACCAATACTTGGAGCTGGTATTTGCATTGCACAAATGGCTTTTCTTCCATTTGACACATGGTTGCGACTGATTGTATGGATGGTAATCGGATTTATCATCTATTTTTCCTATGGTATAAGGAAAAGTAAGATCCAGAAACAGAATCAAAATCAAAATTGAATATCCTTTTCATTACCTGGTGCTGAACGAAGCGAAGCCGGCCTAAGCCAGTGAGCCGAAAAACGAGTGAAGACGGCGTTAAAAAATCTTTTTTGTTTGAGCCGTAGGCGAGTTTAAAAGATTTTAGCCGTCAAGTGTAGTTTTTCGTGCGAAGCGGGTTAAGCCTTGACCTTTTTTGATTACTTTTTTGTTGGCTGGTGAGTTGGTCGAACCAGTCAAAACCAAAAAGTAATTGGAGTATTGGGGCAAAGCCCCAACGCTTAATTCATTTAAGCATGTTGCCGGATATTCATTAAATCAAAAATAAGGCGGTTCTAATACAGAAGGGAACAGGCTACTTATATTAAAACAGTCTGTTTTCTTTTTTTGACGAAGATCTTTTCAAAGATAAATTGTATGTCGCACCAAAATTCATCAGTAAAATCAATTGTTTTTGCCCTTTTGGCAAACCTTGGCATAGCAATTACCAAAACAATTGCCGCCATTATTACCAGTTCAGGAGCCATGCTGGCCGAATCAATCCACTCGTTTGCCGACTGTGGAAACCAGGGTTTGTTATTTCTTGGTTTAAAAGCTTCCAAAAAAGAACCATCACCCGACCATCCGCTTGGACACGGGAAGGCTATATTTTTCTGGTCGTTTGTAGTTGCACTAATCCTTTTCAGCATGGGTGGTTTGTTTTCGATTTACGAAGGAATACATAAACTGAACTCAACCGACGAAATTAGCAGCCCATATATTGCCATTGCTGTTCTTTCTGTAAGCATGGTTATGGAAGGCGCTTCCTTATTTGGCTGTATTAGCCAGATTAACAAGATAAAAGGCAAACAGAGCTTATGGAAATGGACCATAAACAGCCGAAAAAGTGAACTTGTTGTTGTACTTGGCGAAGATATAGCAGCTTTATTTGGATTATCATTTGCTTTATGCTCTGTTGTTTTGTCGATGATTACCGGAAACCCTGTTTTTGATGCCATTGGAAGTATCGGAATTGGTGTTTTGCTGGTTTTTGTATCTGTTTTTCTGGCGGTTAAAATCGAAGGATTGCTTATTGGTCAAAGCGTTGACCCCGAAGTTAGGACCGATATTGTAGATTTTTTGGAAGCGCGACCTGAAGTTGAAAAAGTACTGAATCTGATAACCCAGCAATTGGGCGAGAAAATTATGGTGGCCGTAAAAGTGAAAATGAGCCCAACCGCAACTTCGGACGAGCTGATTCGGAATATTAATAAATGTGAAGTAGAACTGAAAAGTCACAATAAAGCCATTCAGTGGAGTTTTTTCGAACCCGATATTGAAGATTAAAAGCTTTGTCCACCAAGGGGTTCCACATTTTTCCCTAAAATCACCAATGCTGGCATCGGCGGTTTTTGTATGGCTAAAAGTTGTTCAATTGAGCCAAGCGTACCTTCAAGCGCCGATGATTCGGGCTGCGAAACTTTGCTCAAAATCTGAACTTTAGTCTCCGGAGAAACAGATTTTTCCATCAGGCGAATTGCCAGGTGAACCAATTTGTTCAAACCCATGAAAAAGATGATTGGAGAACCCGATTTTAAAACCGTAACAAAAGATTCGAGGTCGCAAAAATCTCCATTACAATAACTTCCGGTTCCGAACAAAACCATGCTGTTTTTTCCACGTTCAGTAAGCGGAATGCCAAACAACGAAGCAGCGCCCAATGCCGAAGTTACACCCGGAATAACCTCATAATCCAGTTTATTTTCAATGCAAAACCGTATTTCTTCAGCCCCTCGTCCAAATATCATCGGATCACCCGATTTTAATCGAACAACCTTAAATCCTTTACGAACCAAATCAATCAACAGCTGGTTAATCCAATCCTGTCTTTCAGTCTGGTCCTGCCCGTCGTGATATACTTTCCCGACATAAATGCGCTGAACATCGGGCTTGGCTAAATCAAGAATTTCGTTGCTTACCAAAGCATCGTGCAGCAAATACTCGGCCTCCTGAATTCGTTTCAGAGCCTTCACCGTAAGCAATTCAGGATCGCCCGGACCAGCGCCAACTATTGAAATTAAACCCGACATGTGCAATCTTATCCCTTATAAATCACTTAAATAATCAATTGGGCTCATATATTTGAACGTATAGCCCAGTTTTTGAATCAATTTGCTGCTGTCAACTACTTTGTAGTCTCCATCTTCATCCGAAAAACCAGGAAGCGAAAGTCCTGAAATTTCAGCAGCTTTCCCATAAAACTCTTTTTTCAACGGATGTTCAGGACAACAGGCATTCAGAATTTCACCCCAAATTTCTTGCTGAATTACAGAGCAAATAATTCCAATACAATCATCTAAATGAATGAGATTTACCGGGACATTTGCCACTTTGGTCTTACTTTTCTGCAAAAAACGGGCTGGATTCCGATCTGCTCCAATCAGGCCACCAAATCGTATAACCGTTGTTTTAAATTCAGGATTCTGCATCAGCATTCTTTCAGCAAGAACAAGCGCTTCGCCACTCGATTTCTGAGGCTGAAAAATTTGACCTTCGTTTACAACCTGCTTATTTTCAGGATAAACCGAGGTTGAAGAAATAAATATCACTTTTCTGATTTCAAATTTCAGGATATAAGGAATAAGCTGCTTAATTTGTGCTGGAAATATCTGCTCAATATTTTGAATTCGTCGGGGAGGAATCGAAATAATCAAAACGTCTGCGTCAAAAAAAGATGAATCATTTATTTCCAAACAGTTCTCATTCAGCAAAATACGGTATGATTCTATTCCTGAAAGTCTAAGCGTATCAAGTTTTTCAACTGAAGTAACTGATCCACGAACAAAATAACCGTGCCTGATTAATTCTTTAGCCAACGGCACTCCCAACCATCCACATCCTAAAATTGAAATACGACCATTTTCCATTCAAATAGTATTATTTTCTTGCCTCCAGCGTTCAACCGAATATTGCACAAACGAAAGCTCTTCGTGGTTAGGCGAAAGATACACTTTATTATCTAGAACACGCCAGGCTTCGCGGGCGGTAGCATTTTCATTGGCCAAAACCAACGACTTCTGACTGGTAAAATTGCCCGAAGCCTTGAAATTATCAATACTCATTGGATTAAAAAACAAGTAAACATCAAATATTCCATTGACTAATTTTTCAATCGAAGTATTTCTATACACCTCAATATCAGTAAACTGAACATTGAATTTGGCTATTGATGAACCTATTTCACCATGCAATTTATCACCATGCAAAAATATAACTGATTCTCCCTGATTCTGAGATGTAACATTCTCAACCAATTCCAGAACATTTGAAAATGAAGATACTACAACTGGCAAATTAAGCTTGCTAAGCTGTTCGGCCTCTCTATCCGACCAGCAATACAATCGGTCGTTTGCTGTTATCCCAATTTGCTCGTGAAACCTTAATAACCAATGCGCTGCATATATGCTGGCAATCACCCACTGTTTCGGCGAATTTGCCATTGTATTGAAAAATACAAGGTTTGGTTTTTTGTACTCGGTTCGCAAAAACGGTTCCTCAATAAACTGAACTTGTTGTTTTTGAAGCCACTGTCTGGTGGCAGCCGACAACTTTTCTCCGATAAAAAATACTGGTGTTTTCATGGTCAACTATTTTAATGTTTAAAATCACTTCCTTTCAATGTTTCCGCCACATAATGTTTGCGGATAACAAAATCGCCAAACTTCTCTCCTTCCAACCTGTTTTGGGCATAATCAGCAATAATTGGAGTCAGCTCAGCCAAGATTTCTTCCTCTGTAAGCGTTTCTTTATAAAGTGTATTCAAGCGGGTTCCATAAAAGTTTCCGCCCAAATAAAGGTTGTAATGACCTTCTGATTTCCCGACAAAACCAATTTCGGCGAGATAAGGGCGGCCACAACCATTGGGGCAACCGGTCATACGAATCACGATTTCCTCGCCCATAAGATTGTATTTTTCGAGAACTGTTTCAATTTTAGAAACTAAAGTGGGCAAATAGCGCTCGGCCTCAGCAAAAGCTAAACTACAGGTATTCAAGGCAACACAGGCTATAGAGTTTTGTCGTATTCCTGAAATTTCACCGGGCAGCACGCCATTTTTCTTCAGAATTTCATTTACCTTTTTCTTTTCTTCTGAAGAAACATTGGCAATAATCACATTTTGATTTCCGGTCAGGATAAATTGGCCTGAAATATTCCGGGCAACCTCTGCCAAAGCCGATTTCATATTAAAACCATTTTTATCGGCTACACGTCCTCCTTCAACAAAAAGTGTCAGGCTCCATTTTGAGTCTTTCCCTTTTTTCCAGCCCAAACGGTCGCCATTCCTTGTAAAAGCAAATGGTTTAGCTTCCTGAAGCAAATAACCCAGGTATTCCTGAAGTTTATTCTTGAATTCCTCGGTTCCAAGCCGGTCTATGGTATATTTCAGCCTCGATATTTTACGGTTTTGGCGATTTCCATGATCCCGCTGAACCAAAACAACTTTTTCGGCAACATCAACAACCTGTTCGGGCAGGCAAAACCCAATCACATCGGTCAAACGCGGGTAAGTTTCGGGCATTCCAAAAGTTGTACCCATACCTCCGCCAACCAAAACATTATATCCAATTATCTTACCACTTTCTACAATTGCAACAAAACCAAGGTCTTGCGAATAAATATCCGAATCGTTGTAAGGCGGAATAGCCACTGCAATTTTAAATTTACGAGGCAGATAACGATCTCCGTAAATAGGCTCAACATCCTTTTTGCTATCGGCAATTAACTTCTGATCGAGCCAAATTTCGTGATACGCCGTAGTTGATGGTAACAAATGCTCGCTGATTTGACGCGCTTTTTCGTAAACCTCGGCATGCAAATCAGACTCTGCCGGATTGGGATGGCACATCACATTTCGGTTAACATCGCCACAAGCAGCAATCGTATCGAGCAAAGTAGCATTAATTCCCTGAATGGTCTTCTTCAGATTGGTCTTTATTACGCCATGAAACTGAAATGCCTGGCGCGTTGTAAGTTTCAAAGTTCCATTGGCATAGTTATCAGAAAGACGATCCAACTGCAACCATTGGTCGGGCAAAACAATTCCACCCGGAACCCTCACTCGAATCAGGAACGAATACGCAGGTTCAAGTTTTTGCCTTTTGCGCTCTTTTTCCAAATCGCGGTCGAACTGCTGATAAATACCGTGAAACTTGGAAAGCTGCGTATCGGCATAAGCAATAGAGCCTGTAATCGGGTCGTTCAGGCTTTCTGCCAGCGTCCCTCTCAGGTAATTACTCTCATACTTAATTCGCTCTAGTTCTGAAAGTTCGCTCCAATTTATAAAATCACTCATACTTCTAAATTTTTATATCGATGAATGAGTAAGTATTTATACCACTAAAATAAGTATTTATACTTACATTATTCAAATCCATATTCTGTTTGTTATTGATATTTGAATTTTTTAACAATAGCCTCTTAATAAACGTCCAGTTGAAACCGCTTTTCTTTCTTCAACGTTTTCAGGTATTCCAGCGCTTTCTCCGGGGTCATTCCGCCCTGTTTTTCAATGATCTGGAGCAAAGTTTCCTGGACATCGCGTGCCATTTGTTTCATATCGCCACAGAGATAAATATGCGCCCCTTTGGTAAGCCATTCATAAATCTCCTGCTGATTTTCATGCAAGCGGTGCTGAACGTATATTTTTTGCTCCTGATCTCGCGAAAATGCCATATCAATTTTCTCTAAATAGCCATCCTTCAACAACTTCTGCCATTCGAGCTGATACAGGAAATCGGAATGAAATCTCCGCTCTCCAAAAAACAGCCACGAATTACCTTTTTGATTGTTGGCTTCGCGATGTTGCAGGAACGAACGGAAAGGAGCAACTCCAGTGCCTGCACCTATTAATATCAATGGAACATGCTCTTTTTCAGGAAGTTTAAACGATGGGTTTTTCTCGACAAACAACGCTACTTGAGAATCGATTTCAATCCGGTCGGCAAGGTAAGTCGAACAGGCACCTCCCCGATTACGACCATTACGCGAGTAGCGAACTGTAGCAACCGTAATGTGAACTTCGTCGCCCACAGCAGCCTGACTCGATGAAATGGAATACATACGCGGCGGAAAAATCCGTAAAATATCGACAAAATCCTGTGCCACGAATGTGAACGGATAATCTTCAAGCAAGTCCAGCACATCGTGCCCGTAAAGGTATTCGTCTAAAAGGTTATCGCGGTCAACTACCTTTTTAAGGTCTTGATTTCCTGATTTTTCCTGATATTTTGAAAGGACTTCGCGATTCAATATTGTAATTTCCAGACGCTCTGACAAAGCTTCGCTTAACGTAAAAAGTTCATCCTTTATCTTAACATGTTCATTTCCTGAAAAATGTCCCTGTTTCAATATGGCCTCAACCAATTCAGGCGGATTATTGGCCAAAATTCCGATAGAATCGCCTGGCTCATAAGTCATTCCAGAACCTTCAAGCGATAATTCGACATGATAAACCTCTTTGTCAGATGTTCTTCCGGTTATCTTTACTTTATCGATTACAGTAGCTTTAAACGGATTTTTTCGGGTATAAACTTCGCTTTTCGGCAAAACTGAAGCGGAAATCAATGATGTTGAACGTTCAATGCCATCAGCAAAAACACGTGCAAATTCATGAATCCATTGTTCTGCATCTTCCTCAAAATCAACATCAAGGGTTAAAACAGGAAGTATTGCTTTGGCGCCAGCCCTGGCTAATGCCTGATCAAAATCAATTCCGGTTTTGCAGAATAGCTTATAGCTTTTATCGCCAAGCGCAACAACCGAGTAGTTTAAATCAGGTAATTTGGGAGCACGTTTGCCGGTTATAAAACTGTGAAATTCTTCAGCCATTGCCGGTGGCTCACCCTCGCCATGCGTACTCACGATGAAAACAACATTTTTTTCAGTAGTCAATTGACGGATCTTGTATTCATCCAAGCCATTAACTGTTACCTCAACTCCACTCAGTTTTAACGTTTCCCCCAACTTTTGTGCAATCACTTTACTTTTTCCGGTGTGAGTTCCAAACAGTATTTTTAAATGTTTTCTACTTTCGGAAATACTTACAACGGTTGGTTTTTGTTGACTTTGGCCAGCTGCCAGCAAGCCCTGAAAATAACCATTAAGCCACAACAACTGCTCACGGCTGATTCCGTCGGTCAACTCACCTAACAGCTTAATTTGTTTTTCGTTGAATTGATTAAACTGAATGCTCATATTTTGTTTGTATTTAAATTTTCGAGGTATTCCTGAATAATATTCCGAAGGCGAATCGCTTCACGTACATCTTCACCATTTGAGCTCACAGCCACCGAGATGTTACCGTAGCGATAAATTGCAGGCGAAACAAACTGGCAAAGCGCTGGCTTGTCGTGCACATTGACCAAAACACCAACTTCCCTCCCGTCCGTAGCAATCTGCTTATCAAGGATTTCATCGTCGGTGCAAGCAAAAAGCATGAGATAACCGCGTAAATCGCCTGATTCATAGGCTTTCTGAATGCACTTCACATCCAGTTTCCGAATCTCGTCGATAAAAGAATCGGAAATCACTTCGATTATTGCTTGCGACCGGAGAAGTATCTTTATTTTCTTCAGCGCGCTTGATCCGCCTCCAACAACCAAAATTTTGCTTTCTGAAATATCTATGGCAACAGGCAAAAAGTTCTTTTTCATTATCGTTTAAATTTGATAGTCAACTTCTGAAGATTTTATTTTTCCCAAGTTAATGCGGTTCCAAAGCCGTTCATGGAAGAAATACAAAATCATTTTCGTAAAAACCTCGACACCACCAATCGACAAAGCCAGGGTTGGTTTTCCGGTTATCAGCAGCGAAACGATTATTGTGTCAATGGTTCCAACAGTGCGCCAGGAAATGGATTTGAGAATACTTCTGTACGATTTTTCCTTCATAAATTGTAATAAAAAAGCCCTCCTGGTGACCAGAAGGGCTTGGTATATTTTTAAAGATTACACACAATTATATAACAACCTCCTTCGGCAAAGCTGAGCAGATGCACATACAACACATACAGATATTGAATAAATTAACCATTACTGTTCGCTTTTTTAATGAGATTATCAAAAAAAAGATTTACCGATCTTTAATTTCTATTTAATGCAAAAATAGAGTCATTTTTTACAAATCAAAACTTTTTGATGTTTATTTTCTGTTAATTCGTCAGAATAGTAAATTGAGCTTTATTTTTACGTCTATGAAAAAAGCAATATAAATGCCGGCAGGTAACCTTTACTACTTTAACCCAACATGTGAATTGGCTGTTGCCAACGGTTCATTCAGCTACCAACCGCCACTGCTTTTGCAGCAAATGGAAGCCGATTTAGCCATTTTGCCATTTGTATTTTGCTCGGAAGCAGACTTTGTACTCACCGAAAATAAACCAAGCGAAAAATTCGTTCAGGATTTAAAAAATGTAGGATTCCAGATTCCGCATTTTTGTACACAGGCTGAACTTGAAGCTATGCCCGATGGTTCATTCGACGAAATAATCCCCTGGGGATGGAGCCCTGCCGCCCATTATAAACTAGCCAAACTTAAGGAAAAATGTTCTCCTGAATTTAAGCTTAACCCAGTTTACAACTGGCGGGAGATTCACAAAACTATTTATGAAAGAGCAAGTTCATTATCGTTTTTGTACGAGTTAATTAATTCGGCAAACGATAATTATTTGATTCCCAAAGAATTATGTGGAATAAAGGTTTTTAGTTCAGAAGAAGTTGAAAAACAACTAAATACACACAACCAGCTTGTTTTAAAGGCTCCATTGAGCTCTTCAGGTCGTGGAATACAAATGCTACGGAAGACCGAACTTGACAGGTCGCGCAAACAATGGATTTCAGGAATATTAAAACAGCAAGGTTATTTGATTGCTGAGCCATACCTTAATAAACTTCTGGATTTTTCATTTCAGTTTCAAATAAAATCAAAAGAAGATATTGATTTTCTGGGGATTTCATATTTCGAAACAAACTCAAATGGTCAATACCAACGTACTTTGCTGAATATTAGACCAGAAATTTTTACAACAAAATCTGATCAAAAGTTGATTGATAAAGTAGAAGCGACAGCCAAATTAATTGGTAATAAACTAATTAATTCGGTTTATGCTGAAAATTACAAGGGTTATCTAGGCATTGACGCCCTGATTTTTGAATATAACAATCAACTATTTATTCAACCCTGTATTGAGATAAATTGCAGAATGAATATGGGCGTTCTGGCTAAATACGTAGAAAGAAAGCTTAGTTCTGAATCTGTTGGGCAATTTGAAGTTTATTTTGATAATCAAGGTATTATATGCGATTTTAAAAATATAAAACCAGAAAATACCCAATTTGTGTTCAATAAGTTAGCATCTGATTCATTTTTCTTACCATTAACAGAAACTAAAACTGGCACTCGATTCTGCGCTTATACCAGAGTGGAGCTTCCTAAATAGTGGTTGATTGTTTCTAGCAAGTGCTTCAATCGAATTGGTTTGGTAATGAATTCATCACAACCTGCTTGCTGGCACATTCTTTCTTCTCCGGATAAAATAAAAGCAGTTTGTACAACTACAATTATCTGCGGATACAATTCTTTAATTTGCTTAGTGGCCTCAATACCATCTAACTTGGGCATATTAATATCCATCAGCACCAAATCAATATCCTGATGACTTTTCACAATATCAACAGCCTCTATTCCATTTTTCGCCCATAATAATTTAGTTTGAGTTTTTCTTAATGCGGCCTCAAAATAAATATTGCTGGTCTCGTTGTCCTCAACTATAAGAATTGTTTTGCCAGGCCATAAATAAGCAATATCAGAAATTTCCATATTTCGAATATTTCAGTTTTCAACTTTTATCCAATTGTTGATACAGGCTTTCAAAAAGATTTTCAATATCCTTGCTATTAAATGGTTTACTTAAGTAAGCATTCATCCCAGCCTTTAAACACAGATCCTCATCATGAATGTTAGCAGTCATAGCCACAATGGGAACCGGGGATGCAATATTATTCATTTTCTCAAAATATCTAATCATCATAGTAGCCTCAATTCCATCTACTTTAGGCATTTTAATGTCCATAAATATTATATCCGGATTTTCAGTTTTGTAAATATTCACAGCTTCTTCTCCATTGTTTGCAATTAAAATATCGTGACCAAACTTCTGAAGATTTAACATGGCCACTTTTTGATTGATTACATTGTCGTCAGCAAGTAATATCTTCATTTTTGGAATCGAAAAGGTATAGCTTACTTTTTGATCCTTAACATTTTGCAAGCTTTCTTCGGAAACACCGAATACTCCATCAAAATAAAAAGTAGCTCCTTTTCCTTCTTCACTTACTATCTTAATATCGCCACCCATCATTTGAACCAGGTTCTTTGAAATAGCCAAACCGAGACCTGTTCCTCCAAATTTCCGGGCAGTTGAGGCTTCTGCCTGAGAAAATAATTTAAATAGTTTTGATTGATTCTCGAGCGATATTCCAATTCCAGTATCTTTTACTTCAAAACTTAACCGGACCTTATTGCCCTCTATACCCACAAAGCTAACTGTTACATGTACATAACCAACAGAAGTAAATTTTAACGCATTAGTGCACAAGTTGATAAGTACTTGTTTTAATCTTAACGGATCGCCAATCAAAAAGTGGGGGGTTTCTGAAGAAATTGTGTATGAAAATTCAAGATTTTTCTCTTTTGCCTTGTATTTAAGAATCTTGATGACTTCATCAACTTCTTCATTCAGATCAAACCGGATATGCTCAAACGAAATCTGACCCGCCTCAATTTTTGAAAAGTCCAGTACATCATTTATTATCATCAGAAGGTTTTCGCCAGAGATTCCGATAATGTCAACATACTCGTTTTGCTCGGTTGTTAAAGTTGTATTTTTAAGGATATCAATCATACCAATAATTCCATTCATTGGTGTTCTGATTTCGTGCGATATATTAGCCAAAAAACTCGCTTTTGACTTGGCTGTGGCCTCTGCTATTTCTTTTGAATGAATTAACTCAAGTTGGTATTTTCTCAGTGTTAAATGCAGGTTTACCCTTGCCAGTAATTCTTCTCTGCTAAATGGTTTTGGTATATAATCAACCGCGCCTAAATTAAAACCCTTGGTAATATTATCATTTTCTTTATTCGCAGTTAAGAAAATTACCGGAATATCCTGTGTTTGCGGATTTGATTTCAAAATTGAACAAACTTCAAAACCATCAATATCAGGCATGACCAAATCGAGTAAAATAAGATCAAACTTATGAGCTTTTGCCTTGGCAATAGCCGATCTTCCATTTATTGCTGTAGCAACCTGGTAACCTTTCTCCGAAAGAATCTCTTTCATTAATTCAAGGTTTAGTTGAACGTCGTCAACAATCAGAATCTTTGTTTCCTGTATGCTATTTGCCATTTATTAAAACAATGTGTTTAACCAATTTACCAAATCATCAGGATTGCCAATTACTTGGGCAGCATTTAATTTTATTGCTTCCTTTGGCATTCCAAATACGACACTCGATTTTTCGTCTTGAGCAAATGTTTTTGCACCATTATTGCGTAATTCAAGCAACCCTTTAGACCCGTCGGCACCCATTCCAGTAAGCAATATTGCAACTATATTTTTCCCTGAAAATTTAGCCGCAGATGAAAAAAGAACATCAACAGACGGCCTATGCCGGTTTACGAGAGCACCTATTTCCAATTTACATCTGTAGCAACTACCATCATTAACTAGCTGAAGATGATTAAAACCATTGGCAATATAAACACAACCATCGTTAATTACATCGCCATCTTCGGCTTCTTTAACAAACAAATTACTTTCAGTATTTAATCGTTTTGCAAAAGCTCCGGTAAATTCGCCCGGCATGTGTTGAGCAATTAAAATACCTGGCAAATCTGTTCTTAAGTGTTTTAGAATCTTTGAAATTACCTCAGTTCCACCAGTTGATGCACCAATTAAAATTACTTTTTCGGATAAAACCCTAAGGCGTTTCGGATCATCAGTAGTTTGGTCAACAGAAATAGCCAGGCTATTACTCTTTCGAATCCGGGCAATATTTTCGCGCATTATAACCGATAACGCTGAGGCTTTAATTGCATCAGTAATTTTTATACTATATTCATCAAGTTGTTCAAGCGTTGCCAGTTTGGGTTTGGTAATAATTTCGCTGGCGCCCAGGTTCAATGCCCGTATACCTTTATCCGAGGTTTCATCGGCTACCGACGAGATTACAACAACAGGTATTGGATGTTGCTTCATTAATTTACTTAAGAAGGTTAATCCATCCATTCTTGGCATTTCAATGTCGAGCGTTATAACGTCCGGTATGTTTTGAGCAATTTTTGCTACAGCTTCGTAAGGATTAGTTGCTGTACCAATCACTTCAATTTCAGGATCGGCTGATAGTATTTGCCGAAGCACATTTTGCACGGAAACAGAATCATCAACAATTAAAACTTTTGTCTTCCTGATCATTTTGCTTCGTTTAAGTTACTCTTTGTCAGATATTTTTGTAAAACTTCGCCAGTTTCAGTATTGAAATGAATTTTACGACCTAATTTACCTCCGGTACTCGAACTAACAATTAAAATACCTAATTCTGTCACCATTTTATAAGCGAGTTCAATATTTCGCTGTCCAACGTTAAATACTGAGGCTTTCTCGCTTAGAACTTCAGCTCCTCCAAATATTTTACACACAAGATCCTCTTTTTTTGCACCTAATTCAAGCATCTGTTGGTATAATTGCATTATTGCTATATTTCCATATTTAGGAGATTCTAAACCCACACCATTCCAATAGGGTATCATGTAATGATTTATGCCACCTATTCTCTGTTTTCGATCAAAAAAACAAACAGCAACACACGACCCAAGTACTGTAGTGATCCACAATGGTTCTTTACTGATACGAACAGATGACGGATGTAGAAAAAAATAATTTAATATATCTCTGGCCATCAGTAACTAGCTTCAGAATCAAGTATAAAACCATCCAAATCGTCCCACGCCTCTTTAGGCAAACTTTCAGGCAAAATTACGCATATAGTAATTCCTTCTTCAATATTATCAATTAATTCTACAGTACCTCCAAGCATTTCGGTGTAAGCTTTTACAATCGATAATCCCAGCCCATGCCCGGTATTTATAGAATTAATCTTTTCATCCAGTTGTTTGAATCGGTCGAATACTATTACTTTATCTTCAATATGAATTCCTTTCCCGTGATCAGAAATCTCAATTTTTAGATTGTTTTCAAATAACGAGAAGTGTACCTCTATGGTTGAATTCTCAGGACTATATTTTATAGAATTACTAACCAGGTTCTTAAGAATTAATTCGAGTTTTTGCTTGTCTGTGAAAAAGGTTCCGGAACAATCCGGGAAATGAATCAAACGAATTTGCTTCCTTTCAAGCAATGGGAAAAAGTAATCGTGTACAATTTTAAATAAATCAACTAAATTAACGTCTGAACTTTGAATTTCTTCCTTCCCAGCTTCGAGTAATGCCGCTGCAAATATATTTTTTAACTGAAAATCAAGATGAAAAGCCTCGTCAAAAATTAGAGAAGCCATGTGATGTGCCAGAGACATTTCATCTGAATTTAATTGTTTTATACCTTGAGAAAGAGCAATAATACTTGAAAACGGATTTACAATTTCATTGGAGACATTGCTAATAAAATGTCCTTTTAATTGTTCTGACTCAAGTAGTTTCACATTAACATTGTGCAATTCATTCTGTAATTCAGCATTTTCCTTCTGAAGCTGTATTTTATGCAATTGACATTCTTCCAACTCATTTTTGTATTGGTTATCACTATTTTTCATCGTGTTGAAATTTTAAATAAACACTTGGGGCAATTGACTTTATTGGTAACTGAAGATTAATAAGCGACTCTGAATGGCCTATAAATAAATAACCTCCTGTTTTAAGACATTCAAGTACTTTAGTCAACACTTGTAACTGAGTTTTTGGCTCAAAATAAATCAATGTATTTCTTAAAAAAATTACATCAAATCTATCCTTAAACGGGTATTCATCATCCATAAGGTTCAAATAACCAACAGTTATTTTTTCTCTTAGTTGTTTTATGACTTTGATTTTCTTTTCATCCGGATTTTTGCTTTTCAATAAGTATTGTTTTTTAAGTTCCATAGACATTCCGTCGACATGGCTCATTGGATAAATAGCTTCTTTGGCCTGTTTTAACATTTTTCTCGAAATATCGGTAGCTAGAATGGAGTAGTTAAAATGAATTCCACTTATCCGAATAAACTCTTCGATCTGTATTGCAATGGAATAGGTTTCCTGACCGTTGGAACAACCTGCCGACCAAATTTCGAGATTACCGAAGGACGAAAACCGAAGGTTCTTTAAATAGACAGGTAAAATTTGCTCTCCAAGTATTTGAAAATGATCTTTCTCTCTAAAAAACTCTGTTTTATTAGTCGAAATAAAATCAGCCAGCAGGTCGAACTCATCAGTGGTTTGGGCTCCATTAAACAACGTTGGAATATATTCATCAAACGAGCTTAAATTCAATTCACGTAAACGCTTTTGTAACCTCGCCTGAAACATTATTTTCTTGTCAGGTGGCATTTTTATTCCGTATTTTTGCGTAATTATTTTTGCCACCTGAGCGAAAAGTTCATCTGATATTTCAAAATAATCCAGTTTCACAAGCAATTATAAATCAGAATCGTTCAAACTCAATATCATTACTATCCGGATCATCGAGTTCAATAATTACCCCTTTCTTTGTTTCAGAGCTAGCAACCATTCCAAGTTTATCGTCAATTGTATTTACTTGATTCAGAACAATTTTCGGGAATTCTTTACCAATATTGAAAAAAGAGATAATTTCCTTCAAATGTTCTGCCTGAGCTGATAGTTCAACCGCATTTGTTGACAATTCTTCGGAAGTGGCTGCATTTTGTTGAGTAACCATATTAAGCTGTTGAATTGCTGAGTTTATTTGTTCAGCACCAGTACTTTGTTCACGGCTTGCTGAAGCTATTTCCTGAACAAGCTGCGACGTTTTTTGAATTTCAGGAACTATTTCGTTCATTAATTTACCAACTTCAGCTGCATTTTTCACACTTGTATTGGTAAGTTTCTCTATTTCCTGAGCAGCAGTTTTGCAACGCTCGGCCAATTTTCCAACCTCTGAAGCTACCACCCCAAACCCTCGACCGTGTTCTCCAGCCCGGGCTGCTTCAACGGCAGCATTTAACGCTAAAATATTAGTTTGAAATGCTATTTCACCAATTATAGACGTCTTTCCAGCAATTTCTTGCATAGCATCAATTGTTTGGTGCACCTTTTCACTTCCAACCAATATATTTTGTTCGGCGATTATAGCAATTTGTTCGGTAATCTTTGCGTTTTCGGTATTTTGCTGAATATTTGCAGCCATTTCTTCAATTGCCGCCGATACCTCTTCTGCCGATGAGGCCTGCTCTGATGCACCTTGTGAAACAATTTGTGATGTAGAACTTAATTCGGAACTGGCGGCTGACATATTATCGGCTGTAGATGAAACGTATGTCACCACTTCTCTGAACCGTGTGCTCATTGTCTGTAAATTATTACCTAAAATACCCAGTTCATCATCTTGATTTACATCAAGTTCAACAGTTAAATCTCCTTTAATCAACTTTTGGGTGAATTCAATACCTTTAACCATTGGAGCAGTCAACAACCTGGAGATGTAGATTATGGCAAACAGAGCAAATATTAACGAGATTATAACAATCAGAAAAGTAAAGAACATAGAATATTGCATGGTATTCCTGAAGTCAGCAGTAATGGTTGAGGTATAACTAATTACCGATGTATCCAGGTCTTCAGAAGCTTTTCTTAAATTTGCCAGAAGTACTCCATCTTTTGTTTTCATTTCATCAAGTTGTCTTATCTTTTCAACAACTTCCTCGTTTAGTTGATCTAGCTCTGTATTAGTGATTTGCTGACTTACAACTTTTTTCTTTGCCTTAATGGTTGCTGCTTCTGGTTTAATTTTTTCCTGAACTGATTTCAATTTAGCCTGAAGCATATCGATTTCCTGGAATAACTTAAACGACATCATAGCTGTTTGTTCGTGTTGTGGAACCAATATCTTTGCCTCGCTTAAACTCTGTTCCAGCTTATCCAGCCCTTTCGATTTACCAAGAAGTATTTCGCCCCGGTCCAACGATGCTTTAAGAGAATCAAGTTCCTTTTTTGCTTTTTCGAAATAACCTGTTTTGCCTGTTAAAAAATAACCTTCCATATTTAAAGCCACCATCTGCGTTTGGCTGCCAATACTGTTAGAAATTTTTAACTGAGGTAAAAATTCATCAGAAAACCGCGTTATTTTTTTTTCGAACGAAAACAGGGTTACCAAAGTATCAACCGACATTAAAATTGCCGTTAAAACCAAAATACCAAAAGCTATGGCAAGTTTTGTCTTAATTTTCAAGTCAATAAATCTCATAAGTTATTATTTATAAGGTTATTAAACCGTTGCTATTATTTCAATTTCTTCTTCCGAAAATATACGTTCAAGGTTAAGGATGATAACAAACTCATTTCCAAGCTGTACAATTCCATGTATAAATTCGTTATTAAAACCTTTGCCAACAGTTGGTGCGGGTTTTATTTCTCCCGGTTCAAAAACCAATACTTTTTCTGCCGAATCGACAATAATTCCAGAGCTAACAATATTCCCATCAAGCTCAAAAACCAAAACCAGGATGCAATTTTCGCGTGTTCTCTCCATTTCAGGGAACCCAAATTTTATTCGTCCACAAAATACCGGGATCACCTCTCCAAAAAAATTAATTATTCCTTTGAAATATTTGGGGGAGTTAGGTACTCTGGTTATTTCAGTAAATTCAAGAATTTTAGTTATTTGCCCTATATTTACAGCAAAGAGTTCTCCCCCGATTCTGAATGTAAAATATGAATTAAGTCCGTGTATTATTTCAGAGGCCATATACTTACGAATATTTTTGAATCAATTTATTTGTATCAATCACAAGAGCCAGATTGCCCGAGCCCAAAATATTTGCTCCCGAAAATATTTCCTGGGCTTTTAAAAAACGGCTTATTGGCTTTATAACAGCTTGATATTCCCGTACTACTTCATCTACGATCAAACCGAACAACTGATTTTCATAATTTACAGCAACCAGTTGTTGTTCGCTAAGTAACGGAAGATCAGGTTCAAATTCCTCCCTAAGATTTATATACGGAAACTGGACATCTTCAATTTCGATAACCTGGCGAAAATCTTTCTTTAACTGGTCTTGTTTAACAGCAAATAGTTTGCTTACAACTGAAGAGGGAATAACAAAATAATTGTCACCTACGCGAGTAAGTAATCCATCGATTATAGAAAGCGAAAGAGGTAGTTTAATAGTGAATCGCGTGTACTTGCCTCTTTGAGTAGTAACCACAACCGTACCTCGCAAATTTTGGATACTCTTTCGCACTACATCTAAACCAACTCCACGTCCGGAAATATCGGTAACATGATCGGCAGTAGAAAAACCTGGTGCAAATATGAGTTGGATAACCTCTTCCTTTGTCATCTTTTCGGCTGTTAATATCAACCGGTTATTGAGAGCTTTTTCCCTGATTTTATCTTCATTCAAACCTTCGCCATCGTCTTCAATTTCAATTAAAACATAACTACCAACTGTCGAGGCTTTTATAGAAATTTTACCTACAGGACTTTTATTGATTGACTGACGTTGTAACTTTGTTTCAATCCCATGATCAATTGAATTTCTAATTATATGTAGTAAGGGTTCTGTCAGACTTTCAATAATATTTTTATCTAATTCAGTTTCAAGACCTTCAGTTTCAAGCTCAACCTCTTTATCAAGCGATTTTGATAAATCAAAAACAAGCCGTTTGAACCTTATTTCAAGACTTTGTAAAGGAACAAGACTCATTTCAAAGGCATTATCACGCAATTGTTTATTTAACTTTGCCCAGGCTTCTGAAATGGCAGTCAATTCAGGATTTCTGATTACAGATATTAGCTGATCGAGTCGCGATTGAGTCGTGATATATTCACTAACCAAATTCATATAACGGTCTATTTTATCCGAATCTACCCGTACCGAATCGACAGTTATTTGGCCAAAAACTGCCGATTTTTCTTGTTCCTGTTCAATTTTCAATAAAACACCAGGCTCTTTGCCATTCACATTTATATCTGTAGTGTTTTCTTCATGGGTTACTCCATCTATTTTCCAAACATCGTCATTACTTCTGGTATTAATAAATGCAGCTAAAACTGATTCCTGATGGATCACATTTTTATTTGAAACTTTTTCTACTTCAATTTTAGAATTTTCGGCAACAAAAAGGAATACATCTCTAAGTGTCTCAACATTTTCGGATGTCGCAATAAACAAGTACCAATGTAAATAACATTTTAGCGGATCAATCTCATGTAATGAAGGCAAATGGTCTGTCGAAACCTGAATATTACACTCACCCAAAGCATTTAACTCATCAATAAGATAAAGAGGATTTGTTCCGTTTCTAAGTATACTTTCATCAGGAACAAAGGATATAAAATATGTTGCTTTAAGTACAGAACTATTTGATACAGAATACATTGATTGCAGATCAGTTTCTTTCTCCGATACTTGTTTTTTAAACCGTGTTATTTGTTGAACGGTTTCAGCTTTTAATGTTTTGGCTAATAATTGATGGTTCTCAGTTGGTTCTTCGACAAGCAAATTCCTTATACGATCGATTGATTTTAATGTAAAGCTTATTACTTCTGAATCAATAATCTGTTCTCCTGACCTGAAAATTTCAAAAAGAGATTCAAGATCGTGTGTAACATCACTTAACAAATCGAAACCAAACATTCCACCGCTACCCTTCATGGTATGCATGATCCTAAAAATTTCGCCTATTATTTGTTTATTTTCGGGATCATGCTCTAACTGAAGTAAGCCTGATTCAAGCCGTTCACAATATTCGCCAACCTCAATCTTGAACTTTTCAGAAAATGAATTCATTATCGGATAACTTTTCTCAAAGTTTGAATAAGTTTCTCATTACTAAAAGGTTTTAACAACCAACCTGTTGCACCTGCTTCACGAGCTTCCCGAACAATATCACCTTGTTTTTCGGTAGTTAAAACCAATATTGGTAAATATTTGTAGGTATCGGTTTGTCGAACCTTTGAAATCAGTTCCAGTCCATTTACATTAGGCATGTGATAATCAGTTAATAACAAATCGATTGATCTGCCATCAAGGTAATTATAAGCTTCGAGGCCATCACTTGCTGCCAAAACCTGATAACCAGCCCTTTCCAGGCTAAATGTTAAAATTTCACGAATACTTTCAGAATCGTCGGCAATTAAAATTTGCTTAGGCATATCTAATTCAAAAATAACTCATTACTAAAACCTACATTTTCAAGCAAAGTTTGTAATTCGGCTGATAGATTCCATCCGAACTTATACGATATATGATTATCATCCAAATAGTTAATAAAAGCTAGGATAATCTGAATAAAGGTAATATCAATTTCCTGAACATCTTTAATCTCAATTCTTATTTTATTATTTAAACATCGTATTACATTAAGCAATTCATTTTTTATTTTTTCCGAATTATCAAGAACTAACATGCCGCTCAATTCAAGTATTTCTACCAGTCCCTGTTCATTCGTTGTTTTCTTTAAAATATAGTCTTCCATTTATCAATTGTTGAATTGAATAAAGATAATTGAATTTATCAAATAATTGCATATTTGGGTAAAAGTACCTTAGCCAAAGTTCTTTTGTATTTTTTATACACGTTTAAGAATTTTTAAAATTCAAATATCTGTTTAGTTATTATTTTTGAACTAAAATTTAATATAAAAGGTATGAAACGCTTTGTTCTTATTTCGTTACTCAATTTTTTACTGGTTTTCAGCCTGATGGCTCAAAACCAAAATCAGATTAAGAAACAAAATCTGCCCAAAGAGAATTCGAAGGTTACCCGCGAATATGACGAGAAAGGTAACCTTATTAAGTTCGATTCGGTTTATACTTACAGTTATTCGAATGATACGACGCTTATGAAAGATTTTTCATCTAAAGATTTTTCTGGTTTTTTGGGACCCGACTTTGGTTTCACGAACGACAGTACTTTTAGTGAAAAATCATTTTTTGATAATTTCGATAAAATGTTTGACTCTCCTTTTGGCCATTTTGATGCTAAAAATGACTCCATATTGATGAAACATTTCAACCAAATGCATCAATTACATCAGTTTAACAACAATGATTCAACAACTTTTAGCTTCGGAAATTTTGGTGATGTGTTCAATCACTTTTTTGAAAATGAGAAGGATAGCATATCAGTAAAAAAACAGGGTAAAATTGCCCAAAAAACACAACCAAAATCGATGGATGAAATGATGCAAATGTTTCAAAAGCAGGTTCAGGAAATGGAAAAACGGCAACAACAGTTTTTAGAAGAAAGTAAAAAATTAAAGCAATTTTAAATAATTTGGAATACCATAGTTTTATTGACCTCATCCTCTTATATTTGCTGAAGAAAAGAAAATGATGAGGTTTTTTTGTTGCATACTATCCATTTATATTGTTTTTCTCACATCACTGCCATGTATCGATGAGCCTTTGCACAAACACATCGATAAATCAGAAATAAGGGGAGAAACACATCATCAGCACCACGATGGCGACGACTGTTCGCCTTTCTGCACTTGTAATTGCTGCGGTACACCGGTAATTCAACAATATTTTTTCGTCCATTTCGACAATTTTACGCTGCTACAAGTTTATAATCTGCCTGAATATGTTTCAGCAGTAACTTCTGATTATCTAAAATCAATCTGGCAGCCTCCCCAGTCTTGTTAATGAAATTTTACAGGAAAAGTGTGCCCTATCGGGTCATTTTTTCTGAAGTAAGTCGGATTTTGACTCTGGCTTGAATAACAGCTTTATTTCATTAACCAATTGTATATCAAATGATCGAACGCATCATTCACTTTTCAATAAAAAATAAATTTATTGTTGGTTTGTTCGTAGTTGCGCTCATTGGCTGGGGCGGTTATTCGCTGTCGCGCCTGCCCATCGACGCCATTCCCGACATTACCAACAACCAGGTGCAGATTATTTCGCTGGCACCATCGCTTGCCGTTCAGGAAGTGGAGAGTTTTATTACCGCACCCATCGAGGTAGCTGTGGCCAATATTCCTGACATCATTGAACTCCGATCCATTTCGCGCCTTGGATTATCGGTAATTACTGTCGTTTTTAAAGACGATGTGGATGTTTACTGGGCTCGCCAACAGCTAAACGAACGCATTAAAGAAGCCGAAGAGTACATTCCACCCGGCCTGGCAAAAATTGAGCTTGCCCCCATTTCAACAGGCTTAGGCGAAATCTTTCAGTATAAATTAACCGTCGAAAAAGGGCTCGAACACCAATATGACCCGATGGAATTGCGCACCTTGCAGGATTGGGTAGTTCGCCGCGAAATGCTTGGAACGCCCGGAGTGGCCGACATCAACAGCTACGGCGGCTACGTGAAACAATACGAAATAGCCGTTAATCCTGAACGACTACGCGGTATGAACCTAACGCTAACTGATATTTTTAATGCATTGGAAAAGAACAATGAAAATACCGGCAGCGCCTACATCGATAAAAACCCGAACGCGTATTTCATTCGCGGAATTGGTTTGGTAAAGACCCTCGACGACATTGAAAAAATCGTGGTCAAATCCAACAATTCGGGCATCCCGATTTTGGTGCGCGACATTGCCAGTGTTCGCTACGGCAGCGCTACCCGCTATGGCGCATTTGTGGTTGATACCACCGAAGCTGTGGGCGGCGTGGTAATGATGCTGAAAGGAGCCAATGCACATAAAGTTATTGATAATGTGCAAACAAGAATTGAATCGATTCAAAAATCACTTCCAAAGGGCGTGAAAATTGAACCCTTCCTTAACCGCTCCGATTTGGTTGGGCGCGCCATCAACACGGTTACCCGCAACCTGGCCGAAGGTGCGCTGATCGTGATTTTCATCCTGGTACTGCTGCTGGGCAATCTGCGCGCCGGACTGATTGTGGCATCCGTTATTCCGCTGGCCATGCTCTTTGCCATTTCATTGATGAATTTGTTTGGCGTCTCCGGAAACCTGATGAGCCTCGGCGCTATCGACTTCGGGTTGATTGTGGACGGAGCAGTAATCATTGTCGAAAGTGTGGTTCACCGCATCGGATTGGGCAAATACCATCGACAGGGTATCATGAGGTTGACGCAAGATCAAATGGACGAGGAAGTTTTTCAGGCTTCAGGAAAAATACGAACTGCCGCTGCGTTTGGCGAAATCATTATCCTGATTGTTTACCTGCCTATTCTGGCGCTGGTGGGCATCGAAGGTAAGATGTTCCGCCCAATGGCACAAGTGGTTTCATTCGCTATTCTGGGTGCATTCATCCTTTCATTGACATACGTTCCAATGGCTTCAGCCTTGTTCCTGAGCAAAAATACCGAACACACACGCACCATTTCCGATCGTTTGATGGACTGGATGCACAAGATATTCAATCCTGTTCTCGATTTTGCCTTGCGCTTCAAAGGATGGGTTTCGGCAACTGCCATATTCATTTTCCTGATCAGCATTTTTGCGTTTACAAGACTGGGTGGTGAATTTATTCCGCAGTTGGAAGAAGGCGATTTGGCCGCCGGAGTGATGACTTTGCAGGGAGGCTCGCTGTCGCACACCATCGAGATGGTTGAAAAGGCCAACAAAATATTACTTAGCCAGTTTCCTGAAATTAAACATGCCGTTTGTAAAATTGGCGCCGGTGAAATTCCAACCGACCCAACCCCCATGGAAACAGGCGACTACATCATCACGCTGAAAGACAAGAAGGAATGGACTTCGGCTGAAACCCGCGAAGAGTTGGTTGCTAAAATGGAAGAGGCACTCATTCCGCTGGCAGGCGTGAAATTCGAGTTTCAACAACCCATTCAAATGCGTTTCAACGAGCTGATGAGCGGATCGAAACAGGATGTGGCCATTAAAATTTATGGCGACGATTTAAACACACTCGCACAAAAAGCTTCGGAAGTGGAACGGATTATCCAGAAAATTGACGGCGTTGAAGACATCAATGTCGAGAAGGTGACTGGTTTATCGCAGGTTCAGGTGGATTACAACCGCGACCGATTGGCCCAATACGGACTGACCGTTGAAGATGTAAACCGAGTGCTTCGGGCTGCTTTTGCCGGTAGCCAGGCCGGTGTGGTTTACAACGAAGAACAACGGTTTGGATTGGTGGTTCGCCTCGACAAAGATTACCGCCAAAGCCTCGACGACGTGAAGAACCTGTCGGTGGCACTGCCCGGTGGTGGCCAGATTCCGTTTGAACAGGTGGCCGATATTTCCATCAAATCGGGTCCGGCACAGGTTTCGCGCGAAGACACCAAACGCCGTATCACCGTTGGATTCAACGTCCGTGGCCGCGATGTGCAGAGTGTGATCAAGGATGTTTCCGGCGAAATCGACAGCAAAGTGAAATTTCCGCCAGCCTATTATGTCGCGTATGGCGGACAGTTTAAAAACTTCGAAGCAGCTAAAGACCGCCTGCTGATTGCCGTTCCAGTGGCCTTGCTACTCATTTTCGTGCTGCTGTATTTCACGTTTCATTCGGTAACACAATCGTTGCTGATTTTTACAGCCGTTCCGATGTCGGCCATTGGCGGCGTGTTTGCCCTTTGGATGCGCGGAATGAACTTCTCGATTTCAGCAGGAGTTGGTTTCATCGCCTTGTTTGGGGTAGCTGTTTTAAACGGAATTGTGCTGATCGCCGAGTTTAACCGGCTTGAAAAAGAAGGTGTTACCGACATCTACGAGCGGATTCGGAAAGGATTACACACCCGTCTTCGCCCGGTAATTATGACTGCCGCAGTTGCTTCGCTTGGCTTTTTGCCGATGGCTTTATCCACTTCAGCCGGTGCCGAAGTGCAAAAACCGCTGGCGACTGTGGTTATTGGTGGTTTGATCACAGCAACTTTTTTGACTCTGATTATTCTTCCGATTTTCTATATCTATTTCTCAGGAAAAAGGAAAAGAATTTCCGGGAAAAACATAGCTACCCTACTTGTGATTGTCGCGTTGTTTGGTGCAAATCAGGCACAGGCACAGGAAAAGAAAACCATTAACCTGCACGATGCCATCCAAATGGCGCTCGACAGCAACCTCACGGTACGCTCGTCGGGCTATTCGCTCGAAGTGCAAAAAGCCTTGAAAGGTGCAGCCTGGGACTTTGGCAAAACCAACATCGACGGGCAATTCGGACAGTTCAACTCCTATATAAAAGATAACAGTTTTACGCTTTCACAGTCGTTCGAATTTCCTTCGGTGTATGCCAATCAGCACAAACTGGCCAAAGCCAACGTAAAAAGCAGCGAGTGGCAACTGAAAACTTCGCAGCTCGAAACCGCTAACCAGGTAAAACAGGTTTACTGGCAACTGGCTTATTTGTACTCAAAAGAAAAGTTGCTGAATTATCAGGACAGCCTGTATTCGGGATTTATGAAAGCAGCTGAATTGCGCGCCAAAGTAGGCGAAACCGCCAAACTGGAAATGATCACCGCCCGCTCGCAAAGCATGGAAATCAAGAACCAGTTGCAGCAAATTCAGGCCGATAAAACGATACTGGCGCGCCAGCTACAGACTTTACTGAATACCAAAAGCCAGCTCATTCCGGCAGACACAGTTTTGAAACAAATTGACTTTCAGCAAATTTCTACTAAAAACAGTCTGGCCGAAAATCCTTCGCTGGGCTACGCCAATCAGCAGGTTACCGTTTCGCAGATCGAGAAACAACTGGAGGTAAGCCGCGCCCTACCCGACTTTTCTGTTGGCTATTTTAGTCAAACCATGAAAGGCGAACAGGAAGTGAACGGCGTTGCGCGCAGTTTTGGCCCGGGCGACCGCTTCAACGGCATTCAGGCCGGAATAGCCATTCCACTTTGGTACTCGCCGTTTGCCGCCAAAATAAAGGCCGCCAAGCTGAAAGAACAGGTTGCAAGCACGGATGCCGAACAATATTCCAAAGCGCTGGAAAGCAATTACCAATCGTTGATCGACCAATATCAGAAATACCAGAAAAGCATTGCCTATTACGAGAAACAGGCTATTCCTGAAGCCAACCTGATCATCAGTCAGGCCACGCAAAGCTACAAAGCCGGTGCACTCGATTACCTCAATTATGTGCTTAGTTTGGGTCGCGCGTTGACCATTCGCCAAAATTACCTTGACGAATTGAACAACTGTAACCAAACGGTTATTAATCTGGAATACCTTTCCGGAAGAACCTTTTAAAATGATTAATTATGAATTATAAATTATTAATGAGTAAGCGAAGATACATAGCAGGTTTTCTTCTGACTGCACTATTTGCATGTAACGGAACTCCGAAAAAAGCCGAAGAAAGCAAAACCGAAGAAGTTATTCCGGAAGATGTTGTCGAAATGCGGGCCGATCAGATCAAGCTGGCCAATATCGAAACCGGATCGATTGAAATGCGTGCCATGAGCGGAACCTTAAAAGTGAATGGAATCATTTCAGTGGCGCCTCAAAATTTGGCCACGGTTTCGGCGCCGCTGGGCGGTTTTATCAAAAGCACCACGCTGATGCCGGGTAATTCAGTTTCTAAAGGTCAAACACTGGCGATTGTTGAAAACCAGCAATTTATCGACATTCAGCAAAGCTATCTGGAAACCAAAAACAAGTTTGAATTTGCAGAAGCCGATTACAAACGAAGCTCTGAACTTTACAAAGCCGACGTTTCATCAGCCAAGAACTTTCAGCAAATCAGCAGCGATTATAAAACCTTGAAAGGTCAGCTGAAAGCCTACGAGGAAAAACTACTCCTGATTGGGATTAATCCAGCCGGGTTGAATGAAGATAACATCAGTAGTTCGGTAGCGTTGAAATCTCCCATCTCAGGCTTTATTAAAACAGTTGGCATTAACCTTGGCAAATCGGTTTCGCCAACCGACGTTTTGTTTGAAATCGTCAACAACAGCAAGCTTTTCCTGGAATTGACGATGTTCGAAAAAGATGCCGATAAAGTTTCGCAGGGACAAAAAATCAGGTTTTACATCAACAACGAAACCGAGCCACACGATGCAGTTATTTCACAGCCTGGGCGTTCAATAAATACAGATAAAACTTACAAAGTTTACGCAAATGTAACCGACAACTGCAAAAATGTGTTGCCCGGAATGTATGTGAATGCAATCATTGAAACCTCCGGAAATCAGGTGGCCGCGCTCCCATCCGATGCCATTGTGAGTTTCGACGACAAGGATTACATCTTCGTTTTCGATAAAAACAAGCAAGAAGATGGCAAACCGTTTACCGAATATAAAATCGTGGAAGTTCGCAAAGGGGTGACCGACAATGGTTTTACCGAAGTCATTTTACCCGATGGATTTGATATTTCGACAGCTAAAGTGGTGCTTAAAGGAGCATATAATTTGCTTTCGGCAAAGAAAAATGCAGGCGAAATGGCTTGCTGATGCTATTTTAGGTTCAAGGGATTCCATCTTTCAAAAAGAGATGGAATCCCTGAATGCTGACAGCAAAAGTTGTTGTAAAAGATACCTGTAATTTATTGGCATCCAAGTAAAACGCAGGCAAAATGGCTTGCTGATTTGTTTATTCAGGATTAGTCAGCGGGTGACTTCGAGTCACCCGCTGACTATCTTTTCCATCCTGAACATGAACTATTTGCAATTATTAACAGCCCTGAATTTATAGAAAACCCAAATAGTTTTACTTTTGACAAACAAATTGTTTGCTTTGGTGTTTCAATCAACAAATGAAGAAAATCCTTTCCATATCAGTTGCTTTGGTGATGCTGCTTTCGGGTATGCAGCTTACCATTTCGCGGCATTACTGCGGAGGTAAACTGGCCGATACGAAAGTTTCGCTGACAGGGCATATTGCATCCTGCGGTATGGAAGGCGAAACCGACGACTGTGCACAACCGGGAAATCACGTTGAATCGAGCTGCTGCAACAATCAGGTTTCGGTTTACATGGTCGATCACAATTTCGCTCCGTCGTTCACCGCTTTTAAGGGTTTTGAGCAGCAGGTTTTGCAGGTTTTCATTCTTCCTGAGATACAGAATTTCAACGCAATCACTGCATACAATCGTTTTTACACCGATGTCAGTCAGCCACCCAATTGGTTGGTCAACGACGTAATTCTTTCGGACATTGGTGTGTTCCGGATTTGATGTTTTTAACCACGAAGAACACTAAGTTTTTCACAAAGGGCACAAAGATTGAATTTCAGTCATTGAGTGTTTATTTGCACTTATTCCAGTGAAAAACTCCGTTCGAATTCAACAAAAATTCATGGTGTTCTTGGTGCCTCCTCCGTGCCCTTTGTGGTTAAATTTATTTATAACATCAAATTCAAAACAAAATGAAAACATTCGTAAAAATCATCATTATAGCTGTTCTGACATTCGTATTCACTTCAAACGACAGCGCTTTCGCTGCCAATCCTAAAACCGAAACCATTAAAGTATCGGGCAACTGCGACATGTGTAAAGCCCGTATTGAAAAAGCAGCCAAAATCGACGGCGTAACCAAAGCCGAATGGAGCGAAAAAACCAAAACCTTGACAGCCACCTTCGATCCGGCCAAAACCAGCATCGACGCCATTGGTAAGAAAATCGCCGAAGCCGGACACGACAACGACAAAGCAAAAGCTACGGACAAAGTGTACGACAAACTTCCGGGCTGCTGCCAGTACCGGTAATCTGAATTCATTTAAACACGAAGAACACGACGGTTGTCACAAAGAACACGAAGTTTAAAATCTAATATAGATTAATTCTTCGTGTCCTTCGTGAAAAAACTTAGTGCCCTTTGTGGTTACCTTTCAAATCATTATCATGTTCAACCGACTTGTCAAATATTTTCTCGACAACCGGCTGGTGGCGTTTATCATTCTGTTTTCCTTTATTGGCTATGGTTTGGTGACCATGCCATTCAACTGGAAGACAGGATTTCTGCCACGCGATCCGGTACCTGTCGATGCCATTCCCGACATAGGTGAAAACCAGCAGATTGTGGCAACCGAATGGATGGGCCGTTCGCCCAAAGACATTCAGGATCAGGTGAGTTACCCGCTTACCACTGCCCTGCTTGGTATTCCCGGCGTGCAGACCATCCGCAGCACGTCGATGTTCGGGATGTCATTCATCTACATTATTTTCAAGGACGACGTCGATTTCTACTGGAGTCGCTCGCGTATTCTTGAAAAGCTCAACTCTTTACCTGCCGGGACTTTGCCGCAAGGTGTTCAGCCCACGCTGGGACCCGATGCTACCGCGCTTGGCCAGATTTTCTGGTACACGCTGGAAGGCCGAAACCCGGCCACCGGTGAGCCATCCGGAGGCTGGAACCCGCAGGAATTACGCACCATTCAGGATTTTTACGTCAAATACAGTCTGTCGGCTGCCGAAGGAGTTTCCGAAGTGGCCTCGGTGGGCGGATTCGTTAAGGAATACCAGGTTGACCTGAATCCCGAGGCGCTGAAAGCATTTGGCGTTTCCACAATGGACGTGATGAATGCCGTGCGCAAGAGCAACCTCGACATTGGCGCCGAAACCATCGAACTGAACCGCGTGGAATACATTATCCGCGGATTGGGCTATGTCAAAAACCTAGAAGACCTTGAAACTTCGGTGATTGCGGTTCGAAACAACGTGCCGGTGCGCATAAAAGATGTGGCTGTCGTGTCGTTTGGACCGGCTACGCGTCGTGGCGGGCTCGACAAAGCGGGCTCCGAATCTGTTGGCGCGGTAGTGGTTGCCCGTTACGGTTCCAACCCGATGGAGGTAATCAACAATGTAAAGGCCAAAATCGCTGAAATTGAAGCCGGATTGCCGCAAAAAACGCTGGCTGATGGCTCCGTTTCGAAAGTCACCATCGTGCCTTTTTACGACCGCACCGGACTGATCAAGGAGACCATCGGAACACTCGAATCGGCACTTTCGCACGAAATTCTTATCAGCATCATCGTGATTATTGTGCTGGTAATGAACATGCGGGCATCCATTATAGTTGCCGGGCTGCTGCCCATCGGGGTACTGATGACCTTTATCCTGATGCGCTTTTTCGGTGTCGAAGCCAATATTGTCGCCCTTTCGGGCATCGCCATCGCCATAGGTGTGATGGTCGATATCGGGATTGTGGATGTGGAGAACATCCTCCGGCACCTCGAAATGCCCGAAAACAAAGGCATCCGTGGCAAGAAGCTACTGAATGTCATTTACCAGGCCACCACCGAAGTGCGCGATGCCGTGGTGACATCCATTGCTACCACCATCGTGAGCTTCCTGCCGGTTTTCGCGATGGAAGCTGCCGAAGGAAAACTTTTCCATCCATTGGCGTTCACCAAAACATTCGCGCTGATTTCGGCCTTTTTGCTGGGTATCATCGTGTTGCCAACCCTTGCCTATTTGCTGTTTTCCATTCGGTTCGACACCGGCAAAATCCGAAAAGTCTGGAACGGAATCCTGATCGGTGCCGGAATCGTTTTTGTCGTCCTCTGGCAGGTTTGGCCGGCATTGGCTTTAACTGCCATTGGCATCAACAATTTGCTCGAAACCCGCTGGCCGAAGCACCGGAAAGAAACGAACATGTTGCCGAACAATCCAAAAAACAAGGGAGGTAACCGTCAGCAACATGGAGTTCCATCAGGCCTTAATTTTAAATTATCTTCTGATGAATATCCAAACTACATCAACATTGGAATCGCCGTTCTCGTCGCCGTGTTCTATCTGGCTGAAGAATGGCTTCCGCTTGGCGCACACAACAGCCTATTAATTAACTTTTTATTTGTCGCCGGAATTGTTTCCGTCATTTTGCTGGCGCTGCTTTCGATGGTTCACTTTTACGAATCGATCATGCGCTGGTGCCTCGAAAACAAATGGAAATTTCTGTTGCTTCCGGCCTTTACTTTGCTCTTCGGATTGCTCGTCTGGCAGGGTACCGAGCGTATTTTCGGTTTTGCCGCCAATAGCTTCGAAAAGCTGGGCTGGAGTAGTTTCAGGCAAACCGCACTCTGGCAAAAATCGACCAAGGCATTTCCCGGAACCGGCAAAGAATTCATGCCATCGCTCAACGAGGGGTCGTTCCTGCTGATGCCTACCAGTATGCCCCATTCGAGCATCGAAATGAACCTCGACTACATCGAAACGCTCGACAAACGGCTGTCGGCCATTCCCGAAGTGGAAGTGGCAGTGGGCAAATGGGGACGCGTCAATTCGGCGCTCGACCCTGCTCCGGTGCAGATGTTCGAGAATACAATCAATTATCGTCCCGAATACATTCTGGATGAGAACGGTCATCGGCAACAGTTCAAAACCGACCGCGACGGCAGTTATCTCCTGAAAAACGGTGGAAAATACAATCCGGAGAAAGAAACATTCCGGGTTATTCCTGCTGATAGCCTGATTCCGACCACAAACGGCGATTATTTCCGTCAGTGGCGGCCGCACATCAAAAAGCCAAACGACATCTGGAATGAAATCGTGAAAGTGACCAACATTCCGGGACTGACCTCGGCGCCTAAATTACAGCCGATTGAAACCCGTTTGGTGATGCTCTCGACCGGGATGCGCGCCCCGATGGGACTGAAAGTTTACGGTCCCGATCTGGAAAGCATTGAGAAAGCCGGATTGCAATTTGAGCAGGCGCTGAAAGATGTTCCGTCGGTAAAAGCCACGTCGGTGTTTTACGACCGCGCGGTTGGAGCGCCCTACCTCGAAATTAAACTAAACCGTGAAGCGATGGCCCGTTACGGCATGAGCGTGAGCGATGTGCAGGAAATTTTGCAGGTGGCTGTTGGCGGAATGGCACTGAGTAATTCGGTGGAAGGACGCGAGCGTTTCCCGATTCGGGTACGCTATGCCCGAGAACTGCGCGACAATCCCGAAGACCTCAAACGCATCCTGATTCCAGCCATGAACGGTGTGCAAATTCCGCTGAGTGAGATTGCCGATATCGACTATACGCGCGGCGCACAGATGATTCGCAGCGAAAATACGTTCCTGGTTGGCTATGTTATTTTCGATAAAACCGAAGGCAAAGCTGAAGTGGACGTGATGGACGAAGCCAATAAAATCCTGAAAGAAAAAATGGATTCGGGGCAACTGACTCTGCCCAATGGCGTTACCTGGAAATTCGCCGGAAACTACGAACACGAAATGCGTGCCACCAAAAGGCTGGCCATTGTGGTACCGCTGAGTTTGCTGGTGATTTTGCTGCTGCTCTACTTCCAGTTCCGCACCGTCACGGCCTCACTCATCCACTTTTCGGGCGTTTTCGTGGCATTTGCTGGCGGATTTATCATGCTGTGGCTCTATGGCCAGGATTGGTTTATGAACTTCGCTATCGCCGGAATAAACCTGCGCGACCTTTTCCAGATGCACCCGATTAACCTGAGTGTCGCGGTCTGGGTCGGTTTTATTGCCCTCTTCGGAATTGCCACCAACGACGGCGTCATCATGGGCACCTACATTCACCAGACGTTCGAACAGCGCCATCCCGGAACCGTTCACGATGTACGCGAAGCCGTGATTTCCGCCGGATTAAAGCGTGTCCGCCCGGCTATGATGACCACTGCGGTGGCAGTTATCGCCTTGTTGCCGGTGCTCACTTCTACCGGAAAAGGCGCCGACATCATGGTGCCGATGGCCATTCCAACCTTTGGAGGAATGATCATTCAGGTAATGACCATTTTCGTGGTGCCGATGTTCCAGTCAATGTGGCGGGAAAATACAGTAAGAACGGGTTCAACACAAAGACACAAAGACACGGAGGAATTATAAAAACTTTGTGGCTTAGTGTCTTCGTGTTTAAATTGAAAAAATATGAAAAAAATATTAATAATCGCAAGTATCATAACACTCAGTTCTTCATCCTTTTCGCAGGACTCGCTGATGAATTACCTTGAACTGGTAGCCAAAAACAACCCGACGGTTTTGCAAAAACTGGCAGAATATGAGGCTTTGCTGCAAAAGATTCCACAAGTGGGCAGTTTACCCGATCCGGAATTGAGCACGGGAATTTTTCTGAGTCCGATGGAATTAGTTGGCGGGAAGCAGGTTGCCGACATTCGTTTGATGCAGATGTTTCCTTGGTTTGGCCAGCTGAAATCCGCCAAAGACGAGATGAGCCTGATGGCCAAAGCCAAACTCGAAATCCTGCGCGATGCCAAATTACAGGTGTTTTACGATGTTCAGCGAACTTATTTTGAGTTGCAAAAGATCAATCAGTCGATGCGCATTGCGGAGGAAAACCTGAAGATTTTGCGTACCATCGAGCGGTTGTCGTTGGTCAAGTTCAAATCGGCGGCTAGCAGCAGTTCCGCAAGTTCTTCGGGAGGATCGTTATCACAGAGTTCAGGCGCTACTGCAACCGCTTCTTCAGGCGGAATGTCAGGAGGCATGGGAGGTAATTCAGCCGCAAATTCTGCAACGTCTCCGACAACTTCAGGCATGCCGTCGGCAACAATGAGTTCGTCGGGAGGTTCCGGATTGGCTGATTTGTATCGTGTGCAGATTGAAATCAGTGAGCTGGAAAACAACATTTCGCTACTCAAAAACCAGCATCAGACGATTGCAGCGCGTTTCAATAGCTACTTAAACCGGAAGCCGCAAACGCCTGTACAACTACCAGAAAAGTTATCAGCCGACTCACTGAATGTTTCGCTTCAAACGGTTTCTGACAGCATGTTGCAACACAATCCGATGCTCGGCATGTTGCATTACGAGCAGCAATCGCTCGATGCCCGAAAGGAAATGGTGACCAAAATGGGTTACCCGATGGTTGGCCTCGGACTGAACTATTCACTGATTGGCAAAAACCCGATGTCGGATTCAGAAATGAACGGGAAAGATATGGTGATGCCGATGGTAACCGTGACTCTGCCCATCTACCGGAAAAAATACAAAGCTATGCAGGAGGAAGTGAAGTTGCTGAAATCGGTTGTCGAACAGGGATTTCAGGCGACGGCCAATGCGCTGCAAACCGAGTATTACGAGGCCATTCAGCTTTACCAGGATGCCCGGCGACGAATGAAACTTTACCAAAATCAGGCTGATTTGGCCAATAAATCGCTGAATATCCTGATGAAAAGTTTCTCTGCTTCGGGCTCCGGATTGACCGATTTGCTTCGCATTCAGCAACAAACGCTTGATTACGAAACCCGGCAAATTGAGGCCATTGCCGACAACAATACGGCCATTGCCTGGCTAAAAAGGCTGATGGCTAATTCGCAAATACAGTAAAAATGAGAAAGCTTTCAAAAATAAATACCGAATTATTGAACCCACTTCGGGGTTCGGGGTGGTCCTTGTTATTGACCCTGCACTTTGTACAGGGTCAACAACATTAAACCACATTCGTGGTTGGTACCTGAACTAAAACGATGATCTGCAAATCCTGAAAGGATTTAATATTATTCACCGTAACCCTGAACTTCGTATGGGGTCAATAACATTAAACCACATTCGTGGTTAGCAACTGAACAAAACTGATGATCTGCAAATCCTGAAAGGATTTAATATTATTCACCGTAACCCTGAACTTCGTATGGGGTCAATAACATTAAACCACATTCGTGGTTAGCAACTGAACAAAACTGATGATCTGCAAATCCTGAAAGGATTTAATATTATTCACCGTAACCCTGAACTTTGTATGGGGTCAACAACATTAAACCACATTCGTGGTTGGTACCTGAACTAAAACGATGATCTGCAAATCCTGAAAGGATTTAATATTATTCACCGTAACCCTGAACTTCGTATGGGGTCAATAACATTAAACCACATTCGTGGTTAGCAACTGAACAAAACTGATGATCTGCAAATCCTGAAAGGATTTAATATTATTCACCGCGGGTGAAACCCGTGGAAAAAACAACAGCAAAAAGAAGAACCCCGAAGTGGGTTCAACAAAAAAGTTAGTTATGAGCAAAATATTTTCAAATCAATACGTCCGGGGCGGCCTGTTTGTGGCCGCCGGACTATTCCTCGGATGGGTGTTTTTTCATGCTCCCGAAAAGCACGAAGAGGCGCACAATCATTCAGCCGAAGAAGCCAAAAAGGAAGTGTGGACCTGCTCGATGCACCCGCAAATCCATAAGGACAAGCCCGGCAAATGCCCGATTTGCGCGATGGACCTGATTCCGCTTAGTTCCATGAGTTCGTCGGGATCGGATGAAATGGCAGTCCATCTTACCAAAGAAGCGGCACAACTCGCCAATGTGCAAACCTCGGTGGTTTCAAGCCAAAACCCGGAGAAAGAGCTGCGGCTTTACGGCAAAGTGCAGGCCGACGAGCGTCTGCTGCAAAACCAAGTAGCACACATCCCAGGACGAGTGGAAAAACTACTCGTGAATTTTACCGGCGAGCCTGTGCGCAAAGGACAAAAGCTTGCCGCAATTTATTCGCCCGAGTTGGTGACTGCGCAACAGGAGTTATTGGAAGCCGCCAAAACCAAACAGTCGCAACCCGAAATTTACGAGGCAGCCAAAGAAAAACTGCATCAGTGGAAACTTTCGGATGCCCAGATTTCGGCGATCGAAAATTCACACAACATCCAATCAAACATCGACATAGAGGCAACCACTTCAGGTATTGTTACAGCTCGTCGCATCAACATGGGCGACTATGTGAACGCCGGAACTGTGCTGTACGAAGTTTCCGATTTGTCGCGCGTTTGGGTGCTTTTTGATGCCTACGAAAGCGACCTGCCGTTCCTGAAACAAGGTGACAAAATTAATTTCTCGATTCAGGCTTTACCCGGAAATACATTTGACGGAACCATCCGCTTTATCGATCCGGTGATTGATCCAGTGAACCGCGTGGCCAAAGTAAGGGTGGAAATTGGCAATCCGGGCGGAAAGCTGAAACCCGAAATGTTCGCCACCGGAATCATGAAATCGAACCTGGCCGAATACAAAGGAAAGCTGGTCATTCCAGCATCGGCAGTGCTGTGGACAGGCAAACGCTCGATTGTTTACGTGAAAAAACCGGGAGACGAGCCAATTTTCCATCTGCGTGAAGTTGAACTCGGGCCAAAGCTGGGCCAAAGCTTTGTGGTTTTGGCTGGTTTAGCTGATGGCGAAGAAATTGCAACCCAAGGAGCCTTCAGTATCGATGCTGCCGCCCAACTGGAAGGCAAACCGAGTATGATGAATCAGGAAAATCTGTCGGATAATACTGAGCGGGTGACTTCGAGTCACCCGCTCAGTAAAGTTTCATTAAATGCACAATTTAAGGTTTCAGGAAACTGTGAAACGTGCAAGGATCGCATCGAAACTGCCGCGAAATCGGTTGCAGGAGTCGCTTTCGCGGATTGGAGTGTTGAAACCAAACTGCTTCAGGTGAAATTTGACGATTCGAAAACCAACATCGACGCTGTCCAGCAAGCCATTGCCCAATCGGGACACGATACCGGGAAATATAAAGCGCCAGATGATGTGTACAAATCGCTTCCGGATTGTTGTTTATACCGGAAATAACGCAAATTTGCAGCTATGGAAAAGCCCGACTACGCCAGTTTACAGTTTGCTTCGCCGAAAGTGGCAACTTCAAAATCGTTGGAAAAGCTCTATCAAAAGGCTTATTTGCTGAGTCTTTTTACCATTTTCTACAACGTCGTTGAAGGTGTTGTGTCTATGTTTTTAGGTTACGAAGACGAAACCCTGACACTTTTTGGCTTTGGGGTGGATAGTTTCATTGAAGTGATGTCGGGCATTGGCATTGCGGTGATGATCCGGCGAATCCGGCAAAGTCCGAACAGTTCGAAAAGCGAGTTTGAAATCAGCGCATTGAAGGTAACAGGCACCGCATTTTATCTGCTATCGGCAGGCTTGCTGGCAGGCATTGTCGTGAATGTAGTCAATCATCACAAACCTGAAGCAACTTTCTGGGGTATCGTTATTTCACTAATCTCAATTGCAGTAATGATTTGGCTGATGAATGCCAAAAAATCGACCGGAAAAAAGTTGCATTCCGACCCCATCATGGCCGATGCCAACTGTACAAAAGTTTGTGTGTATATGTCGGTGGTACTGCTAATTTCGAGCCTGATCTATGAACTGACCGGCTTTGCCTACGCCGACGCGATTGGCGCCGCCGGATTGATCTGGTTCTCGGTTTCCGAGGGCCGCGAAGCCTTCGAAAAGGCCAAAGGGAAAAGTTGCGACTGTTGCGAACATGATTCAAAATAAACGTGCCGGTTGTTTGAAGCAAAAGATCGGCATCACGGACTGCATCTGAGGCATTCCGAATTATTCCTACACCGCTCCGAAGCAATTTGCGAGGGTCGCAAACTGCTTCGGAGCGGTGTAAATAATCTTCGAAGTGACGAATCCAAGCTTCTGTGCAATGAATAACTGCTCCGGACGCGCGCTTCGTGTCACCGTCTCGGCGAACCTATGAAACGGAGCTCCGAAAACAACTTTAAATCCTTATTTTAGTTATACTTGCAGGATATTATGCGCTATTTCGTTAAAAATATGGTTTGTCCACGCTGCATCATGGCCGTGCGAGGGATCTTTCAGGAAATGAATTATCCTCCCACAGAAGTCGTTTTGGGTGAGGTGGAAACCAGCGAGCCGGTTTCTCCTGAAATGTTGCATGTTTTGCGCGAAAAGCTTACCAGTTATGGTTTTGAGCTGATTGACGACTCGAAAAGTCAGCTCATTGAGCGAATTAAAACGTTAATCATCGAGCTGATTCACTACCGGAAAGACGATCTGAAAGTGAATTACTCTGAATTTATAGCATCGAGCCTCGGCAAAGATTACCATTACCTGAGCAACCTGTTTTCGGATGTTACCGGCACTACCATCGAAAAATACATCATCAGTCAGAAAATTGAGCGGGTGAAAGAGTTGGTGGTGTACGACGAGCATACGCTGAGCCAGATTGCTTACGAATTGGGATACAGCAGCGTGGCGCACCTTTCGGCTCAGTTTAAAAAGGTGACAGGCCTGACTCCCGGGCATTTTAAACAAATCGGCACCAACAAACGCAAACCACTCGATCAGGTTTAACCCGTAAATCCTGTAAATCATTTTCAAAATTGTATAAAACTTTACTCCCGAAGGCGAGTTATTTTTGCGTATAAATCTTTTGATCAAACAGGAAGACACCAAGGCTCGAAAATTGATTCAAAAAATAACCCTTTATGCCTTTGTGTTTAAACTAAGAACAAACTATGGCAACAGTCAAAAATAATTTCCCGGTAACAGGCATGAGTTGCGCAGCCTGCGCGGCAAGTGTCGAAAGTATGCTGAACAATCAGCCCGGAGTCATTGCTGCAACGGTGAATTTTGCAGCTTCCAGCGTTTGGGTCGAATATCAAACCAGTGAAACCAATCCTTCCAAATTCAGGGAAGCCTTGCAATCGGTTGGCTACGATCTGCTTTTCGACGAAAATGAGGTAAATAAACAGGAAGAAATCAAGCAACACGAATCGGTTATCCTGAAACGCAAGACCATTTTTGCCGGACTGTTTGCCCTGCCGGTTTTCCTGATTGGAATGTTCGCCATGAATATGCCTTATGCCAACTGGATCATGCTTGTTCTGGCAACGCCGGTTGTTTTCTGGTTCGGGCGTGGCTTTTTCATTATCGCCTGGAAACAGCTGAAGCACGGCAAAACGAACATGGATACGCTGGTAGCACTAAGCACCGGAATTGCATATTTTTTCAGCCTTTTCAACACCATTTTTCCGCATGTCCTGATGTTTGGCGACAGCCATCCTCCGGTATATTTCGAGGCTTCGGCAGTGATTATTTTCTTCATTTTGCTGGGCCGAACACTCGAAGAACGCGCCAAAGCCAACACTTCTTCAGCCATCAAAAAGCTGATGGGCTTACAGGCCGATACAGTCACTTTGGTTGAAAACTTTGGCATCGAATCAGTTCAACCTATTTCAGCAGTAAAAATTGGAAACAAATTGAGAGTAAAGCCCGGTGAACGCATCCCGGTTGACGGTATTTTGCTGGAAGGAACTTCGTTTGTTGATGAAAGCTCGATTACCGGCGAACCTTTGGCAGTTGAGAAAACTGCAGGAAATTCGGTTTTCGCCGGAACCATCAACCAGAAAGGCAGTTTTGTGATGGAAGCGCAAAAAGTGGGCAGCGAAACCCTGCTGGCGCGCATCATCCGCATGGTGCAGGAAGCGCAGGGCAGCAAACCTCCGGTGCAAAAGCTGGTCGATAAAATTGCATCGGTATTTGTGCCGGTGGTGATCTCCATAGCGATTGTCACTTTCATTGTCTGGATGATTTTGGGTGGCGAAAATGCCTTGCCACAGGCACTGCTGACCATGGTTTCGGTGCTGATTATCGCTTGCCCCTGTGCGTTGGGATTGGCCACGCCAACTGCCATCATGGTTGGCATGGGCCGTGGAGCCGAACTGGGCATCCTGATTAAAGATGCCGACGGACTGGAACTGGCGCACCGCATCGACACGCTGGTTTTAGACAAAACAGGAACCATTACCGAAGGAAAACCTGCAGTGACTGATACGATCTGGAATGCAGAAGATTCAGCAAAACTAAAGTCAGTTTTGCTGGGCATGGAAATGAAGTCGGAGCACCCGCTGGCCGAAGCAATTGCCAGTTCACTTAAAAGTGAAAATATTCAATCCGTAAATCTCGAAAGCTTTGAAAGCATTACCGGGCGCGGCGTTTCCGCTGTTTTTGAAAACGAAAGATTCGTGGCAGGAAATGAGCAATTGATAGCCGAATCAGGAATTAAACTATCAGAAAAAGATATTGAAACAGCCAAAAACCTTCAGGAGCAAGCCAAAACGGTAATTTTCTTTGGCGGAAACGGTCGGATTCTAGCCATTCTGGCCATTGCCGATCAGATCAAATCCTCGTCGAAAGCCGCTATCGAAAAGCTGAAACGCAGCGGAATTGAAGTTGTTATGCTCACTGGCGACAACGAACATACAGCCCAATCGGTGGCAAAACAGACCGGAATCAGCACGTTCAAAGCCGGACTGTTGCCCGAAGACAAAGCCGAATTCATTAAAACGCTTCAGCAGCAAGGGAAAGTTGTGGCAATGGCTGGCGACGGTATCAACGATTCGCACGCTATGGCTCAGGCCGACGTGAGCATTGCGATGGGCAGCGGCTCCGACATCGCGATGGACGTGGCCAAAATGACGATTGTTTCATCGCGGCTGGAATCCATTTCATCGGCAATAGAATTGTCGAAACAAACATTGCGAACCATCAGGCAAAACCTGTTTTGGGCGTTTATTTACAACGTCATCGGCATCCCGGTTGCGGCTGGCCTGCTCTACCCTTTCTTCGGATTTTTGCTGAACCCGATGATTGCCGGAGCAGCCATGGCCATGAGCTCGGTCTCGGTGGTAAGTAACAGTTTGCGGCTGAGATTTAAGAAACTGGAAAGAAAATAGTTGTCGTTGTTATAATTGTTGTAATTGTTGTCGTTTTTGTGGTGATGGTCACATGACAAGTAACCATAGAAACTTAGAAACGATAGAAACTATAAAAACTTAAATATTAAAAAATGAACACATTAAGATTCAAAACAACCATTAAATGTGGCGGATGTATTGCCACTGTGACTCCGTTTTTAAACAAAGTCGAAGGCATCTCGAAATGGAGTGTCGATACCAACTCGCCGGACAAAATTTTGACTGTAGAAACAGAAAGTGTTAATCCGGATGAAATTACAAACACGTTAAAAACGGCAGGTTATCAGGCAAATCTGATTTAAGCCGCACTGACAATCTGAAAATTGGTCCGTATCGCTTTAACAAATCGCATCATAGCTTGTTTTAATGACAAAAAATCAGAAGAAATGCTTAGAGACATACGAACCAATTTTGAAAAATTTGAACTTTCGGAAAGCGGAATCAATCCTGATCCGTTTGAACAATTGCGTACCTGGCTCAATGAAGCCATTTCAGGAAAAGAAAAAGAACCTACTGCTATGGTTCTTTCTACGCTTGACATCAATGGGTATCCCGAGTCGCGGGTTGTTCTGCTGAAAGAACTAAAAGATAATGTACTTATCTTTTACACCAATTACGAAAGTAAAAAGGGAGTTCAAATGTCTCAAAATAAGCACGTCGCCATAGTTTTCTTTTGGCCCGGACACGAACGTCAGGTGAGAATAAAGGGAATAGCCGAAAAAATCAGTGAATCGGAATCGATCGACTATTTTAAATCTCGTCCAATCGACAGTCAGTTGGGTGCATGGGCTTCACCGCAAAGTCGGGCAATTGAGAGCCGGGAGATTTTAAACCAGAATTACCAGCTTTATCAGGAATACTTCAAAAACCGGGAAATAGAAAAACCACCTCATTGGGGTGGCTTTCTAATTCGTCCTGAATATTTTGAATTTTGGCAAGGTCGCTCTAACCGTTTACACGACAGGCTGGAATACCTGAAAACTAAAAATAGCTGGAAAATTCAACGTTTAGCTCCCTGATTTTTTTTATTAATTATTCGCAGAATGCTGACGAAATCGTTGAAAAACAGAGTCCAATGTCCACAAAGCCAAGGCCGAAATTACAATGAGGTAAGCCACTGATGGTATGGTTTTAAATATTCCCGCTCCACTTTGAAAAACGTTATTTAACGAACTAAGTTTTCCAGCGAAATCGGACACCAAACCCTTTTCTCCTCCAGAAGCTCCATGGCCCAATGACATCATATAAATCGTGATCAAAATAAAAGCTGAAATCATAATCATCCAGGCTCTTTTGCTTATAACTGGCTGATAATCCTGCAAAACCGGCTTTGGTTTTACAGCAGCTTCGGCATAAACACGACTCATCACTTTAACCGCAAAATCCGACGAAGGTGAATTTAATTTCACTCCACCCTTCATCATTTCTTCGAATTGTTTATCCAGCTTATTCATATCCTAAAAATTCAATGTTTCAAGTTCCAAGTTCCAGGTTTAAATCTCATAATAAAGAATAAACCTCTTCATTCAGCATTTCATACAAAAACAGTTGCATTCGTTTTCTTGCCCGATGAATTTTAACCTTTATATTACTTACAGTCAGGCCGGTAATAACACTTATTTCGTCCATCGACTGGTTCTCGTAATAATAAAGCGTCACTAAAACCTGATCGTCTTCAGGCAACTTTTCCATCGCCAATGCCAGATATTTCTCCTGATCTTCCTTTCGGTTCTCACGGTAATAGTCGTGCATCCGCTGCTCATCCTGATCCGAAATTTGCCGATCGTCGAGCGATTTAAATTCGATTCGCCGCTTTCTCAATTCCGAGATACAGGCATTATAAGTAATGCTGTATAACCAGGTCGAAAATTTCGATTTGCCTTCGTAGCTGTCAATTTTGTGAAAGGCTTTGATGAATGTATCCTGAGCCATTTCTTCAGCTTCCTCGGGCTTTTTCATCAATTTTAAAGCCAGCGTATATACCATTTTCTGATATTTCTCTACCAGAAAAGAAAACGCCTGCACGTTCCCTTTTTTAACAGCTTCGATATGGTATAAATCGTCGTTTTGCTTCATTATACTGCAATAGACGCAGTTTTTGAAAAGCGGTTACAGTTCCGTGTAAAAAATATTTGAAGATATAGAAATGAAAAGCTTAGGGCTTTGAGCATATGGCTTGGAGATAGTCACAGTGTTCAGTCGCAATTTCTAACACGCAACATTTATTGAACTCCGAACTTTAGTGCACTTTAGGCACATCGAACTTTTTTCAAATTTTTTGTAACCGCCCAAAAATACCTGCGTCATACGGACAAGTTCGAAAACAATTAAACATTAAAAATTGAATATTATGCAAGTAGAAGTATTAGGAGTTTTAATCCCGTTTGCATTTTTTGCATTGGTTTTTGCATCGTTGTATGTTTATTTAACTACCCGAAACAAAGAACGTTTGGCCTTAATCGAAAAAGGAGCTGATCCAATGTTATTCAAAACCAAGAATACAAGTTCAGCCTTTAACACATTGAAACTTGGTTTGTTCTTCATCGGAATTGCCGTTGGTATCATTGGTGGATATTTCCTCACCGAAAGCGGTATGGAAGAAGAACCAGCTTATTTCTCTATGATCTTCCTGTTCGGCGGAATTTCGCTGGCTGCATCCTATTTCATTCAAAAAAAGCAACCTGAAAACTAGTAACGAAGATTGATTTTGAAAGCTGACTTTCGGGTAAATCCTGAAAGTCAGCTTTTTTGTTTTTATCAAAAGCCAGGTTAAAATTGGGAGATTCTTCGCTACGCTCAGAATGAACAATTATTTAGCCATTTTTGATTGATTTTCATTTCCAACGAGGTGAGAAATCTCACAAAACAGTGTTTTTTCAGTAATGATACGATACGTTGCCTTTTCGTCTTTCCCATTTCCGTTCTCTTTTTTTGTATTTTAGTGCAAATTTTAGCACAATGACCAAGGAAAACATTCAGAAACGGATAGAAGATCTGCGCCGCCAACTCGACGAGCACAACTACAATTACTACGTGCTGTCGCAACCAACCATCAGCGACTTTGAGTTTGATATGTTGCTGAAAGAACTGGAAAAACTGGAAAAAGAGAATCCCGATTTTTTTGATCCCAACTCGCCCACTCAACGTGTTGGAAGCGATCTGAATAAAGAATTTGAGCAAGTTCGACATACATATCCGATGCTGTCGTTGTCGAACTCGTATTCGGAAGAGGAATTGCGCGACTTCGATCAAAAGATCCGCAAATTGACCGACCAGCAATTCGAATATGTATGCGAACTGAAATACGACGGCACCTCCATCAGCCTTCAGTATAAAAATGGGGTGTTGCAACGCGCCATTACCCGCGGCGACGGTACTTTGGGCGACGATGTGACTGCCAACGTCAAGACCATTCGCAGCATTCCTTTAAAGCTAAAAGGGAGTGGTTATCCCGACGAATTTGAAGTACGTGGTGAAATTCTGTTGCCCTTTGCCGAATTCGACCGCATTAACATGGAGCGTGAAGAACTGGGCGAAGCTCCGTTTGCCAATCCGCGCAATGCGGCGTCGGGCACACTGAAATCGCAAAAGTCGTCGGTAGTGGCCGAACGAAAACTGGATGCTTACTTCTATTACCTGCTTGGCGAAAACCTGCCGAACGACGGCCATTACGAAAATATTCGGGAAATGGCGCAATGGGGTCTTAAAATCTCTCCCGACACCGAAAAGTGCGCCAATATTGACGAAGTGATTGCCTTCATTCGCAAGTGGCACGACAAGCGTTTTGATTTACCCGTCGCCACCGACGGAATCGTGATCAAGGTGAATTCGCTGAAATTGCAGCAATACCTGGGCTTCACAGCCAAATCGCCGCGCTGGGCCATTGCATACAAATACAAAGCAGAGCAGGCGGCAACTACCCTTCTGTCGGTTTCGTACCAGGTTGGGCGAACCGGAGCTGTTACGCCGGTGGCCAATCTCGAACCGGTTCTTCTGGCCGGAACTACCGTAAAAAGAGCTTCTTTGCACAATGCCGACATTATTAAAAGTCTTGATTTACATTTGAACGACACAGTTTTTGTTGAGAAAGGCGGCGAAATTATCCCGAAAATTGTGGGTGCCGATCAGGCTTCGCGCCATCCGATGGCTCAGCCTGTCAATTTTATAAAAACCTGCCCGGAATGTGGAACAGTACTGATCCGTAATGAAGGCGAGGCTGCTCATTATTGCCCGAACGAAGATGGTTGCCCGCCGCAGATTAAGGGAAAGATGGAACATTTCATCAGTCGGAAGGCCATGAACATTGACGGTTTAGGAGCAGAAACCATTGATTTGCTTTATAGTGAAGGACTGATTAAAAACATAGCTGACTTGTACGAGCTTAAAAAAGAGCAAATCAGTCAACTGGAACGGCTTGGCGACAAATCGGCCGATCGCATACTGAAAAGCCTGGATGAATCGAAACAAGTACCGTTCGAAAAAGTGCTTTTTGCACTGGGCATTCGTTTTGTTGGCGAAACTGTCGCCAAAATTCTGGTCAATAAACTGATTTCTATCGGACAGATTGAATCGGCAACTTTAGAAGAACTAACTGAAATTGATGAAATTGGCGGTCGCATTGCTGAAAGTGTAAGAACCTATTTTTCGAATCCCGACAATTTAGCTCTGGTTGAACGACTGAAATTAGTTGGTTTACAAATGCAGCTCGACGAATCGGCTTTAGCTAACCGTTCAGAAAAGCTGAAAGGCTTGCAAATCATCATTTCAGGAACGTTTGAGAAAAACTCGCGCGACGAACTGAAAAAAATGATCGAGCAAAACGGAGGCAAAAACGTAAGTTCAATCTCAAAAAATACAAGCTATATGCTCGCGGGAGCCAACATTGGTCCCAGTAAACTCGAAAAAGTTCAAAAACTAAATATTCCGATAATCTCTGAAGATGAATTCTTAAGCATGATCAGTTAAAAGTAACAGATTATTATTTTATTAACCTTTAAAATATCAATCTAAAACTTTTCTTCTTTTCAAACATCAAAAAACAAACAAATTGTTATTTTTGCAGCAGCTATGCGTTTGAAATCGAAACTTGCCAACAGGATATTGAATTCGAAGCTGAAAGCTTTATCCAGAAACAAAAAGGTTTTTAACCTCGACTCGGCTCAAACAGCGGGTATTCTTTGGGAATCTGACCAGGAGGCTTCATTCCGAAAGCTGGAAAGCGAACTTCGAAATTCAGGAGTTAAAACTACCGGGCTATGCTACTTTCCTGCGAAAAAAGCTGTTATTCCACAAGAAATTAATGGTTTTACCCGAAAACAAGCGAGTTGGTGGCTCGAAATCCCGAAGGCAAAAGTTGCAGATGATTTCATTCAACAGAAATTTGATATTTTGATTGACTTGAGCAGGCAACAGCGTTTTCCGATTGTTTATCTCACTGCTTTGTCGAACGCATCGTTTAGAATTGGATACGCTGGAAACGTTACGAATTATTTCGACTGGAACATTGAATTTACAGAGTTGCCCGAAGCGGGACAATTGGCTGAACAAATTTTGTATTATTTGAAAAGAATTAATATAACGACTTTAGAATGAGACATCCATTTACAGGAGCCGGAGTTGCGTTAATCACCCCTTTTAACGAAGATAAAAGCATTGATTACAGTGCATTGGAAAGACTGGTTGAGAACCAGATTGCCGGAGGTATTGATTATTTAGTTGTTTTGGGAACAACCGGAGAAACCCCAGCCCTTTCGAATGCCGAGAAAAAGGAAATCGTTCGCTTTGTAGTGAAACAAAATGCTGGTCGCCTGAAAATTATGCTCGGTTTAGGCGGCAACAATACAATGGCTTTGGTTGAAACAATTAAAAATACTGATTTCGACGGGATTGATGCCATTCTTTCGGTAACGCCTTATTATAACAAACCTACGCAGGAAGGGCTTTTCCAACATTTTAAAGCAGTGGTTGAAGCCTGTTCGGTGCCGGTTGTTTTGTACAACGTTCCAGGCCGTACTGGTATAAATATGGATGCCGATACCACGCTTCGCATTGCCCATTTGTCTGAAAAAGTAATAGGAATCAAAGAGGCGTGTGGCGACCTTGGCCAGTTTACCAAAATTGTGAACGGTGCCCCTGACTATTTCAAGGTAATTTCGGGCGACGACGGTTTAACTTTGCCGGCTATTGCTACCGGATCAATTGGCGTTATTTCGGTACTTGCCAATGCCATGCCCGAAAAACTGGCGCAACTAACCCACACGGCCCTCGACGGAAATATGCCGCTCGCCACTGAACTTCATATTCAATTGGCTGAAATGATGAAACTAATCTTTAGAGAAGGAAGTCCAGCTGGTGTGAAAGCCTTGATGGAACTTCAGGGCAAAGCCAAACATCAGGTTCGTTTGCCTCTGGTGCAAGTTTCTGATGCTACTTATGGGTTGATTGAAGCTGAGTGGAAGAAAATAACTTGGTTCTAAACTGTTTTTTTGCAGCCTGAGAAATTCCAGCATCGTTTTACACGGTAGAAAAACGTTTTGGAAAATTCCAGCGTGGTTTTAAACCGATTATTGTTGGCTTTGAGAAATTCGGAAAGAAAATCTTTTTGTTGGAAAGGAAAAATCACAAAAATTCATTAGTTAACATTGATTATTTTACCAATAGCTTCTATGGGTTATCAGCACTTACACTCTCCTTCGGGCAAATATTCGTACTGAAAAGTGGTGTGGCCAATACCAAATTGTGCATTCAGCAGTTGTTTCGCTTGTAGGGTAACATCAAGTGTATGGTCAACCCGAAGATTATCATTCAAAACAAGATGTGCTTCGAAATAGATTTTATCGTCGTCGAGCTGCCACAAATGAATGTGGTGAACACTTTTTATTTCAGGAATACTTTGTAAAACAGCCACAATTTCGTTTTGGTTAATCTCGGCGGGAGCAAACTGCATAAGTATGGCTATGCTTTCTTTCAGTAATTTGTAGGTATGTATAAAGATATAAACACTGATTAAAACGGTTACCAACGGATCAATCCAGTAAATTTGAAATGCCCAGATACAAATTGCCCCAACGATTACGGCAACCGAAGTCATGGCATCGCCGATTAAATGCAGGTAAGCTGCGCGAATATTCAGGTTTTCTTCCTTGTTGTGGTGCAAAATCAGAACAGATAAGCCATTGGCCAGAAATCCCAGGATCCCGAGGCCCAACATCCAGGTATAGCCAACTTCTTCGGGCTGCATAAAACGCTTTGCTGCCTCAAACAACAGGAAAACAGAAATAGCAATCAACGAAATGGCATTGATAAAAGCTGCCAGAATCTCGGCCCGTTTATATCCGAACGTAGATTGGGTTGTTCGCGGTTTTTGGCCTATCCGGTGTGCAATCCAGGCCAGTACTACCGAAATTACATCGCTCAGGTTATGAATAGCGTCGGAAATCAGCGCCAAACTACCCGAGACAAAACCGCCAACAAACTGCCCGAGAGTGATTGCACTATTTAGAATAACCGTAATTGCTAAATTACGCCCTGTGTGTTCGTGATTGTGCGACATGTTTTTTATATTTAACAATCGAAAAAGCCAGATTGTTTCCGCCGGAAATACTCTGCTAAAAATAACCTTTTATGAAGACATGGTTTGTTATACTTGGTATTTTCTTCATTTCAAAAAATGTTTCAGGCCAGGAGAACCGAAATAAACAGGTCGAAAACCTGCGCATTGAACTAAACAAACAAATGATTTCAGATTCAAAAGAGCGAAAAGCATTGGATGAAAAAAACATTGCCGGAACTCCATATTTAGATAAGCATTTTCAGAAATCGTATATTCTGAAAACGAACGGAAGTGAACTAAAAGATATACAGTTGAGGTACAATATATACAGTGACAATATGGAGTTCATTAATGATGGACAAATATTAGCTGTTGCTTTCCCTTCCGAAATCCATCGTATCAAACTGGGGAGTAAAACTTTTATCTATGAGCAGTATCAAACCGAGAATAAAATTCAGCATTCATATTTTGAGCTTATTCACGAGGGCTATTTCCAACTCCTGAAAAAATACATCACAGCGCTTAAAACGCCTGAAACATTTGCAACCGCCGATTCGGCACGATTTATTCAGCAGCCGCCGATATATTTTTTAAGGCGCGACCAGGGAAACATTTACCCGGTTACATCGCAAAAAAAACTCGTTAAAATCCTTCAACCGGTTCATCAGCCGGTTATCGATTTTGTAAAGACCAATAAGATTAATGGGAAAGATGAAACAAAATTGATTCGGCTGATGGAGTTTCTGGAAGAAAATGAGAATTGAGTTTTAGGAATAAGGAATAATTTATTGTGTTTGAACAATCTTTTTTTCACAATATTTTCATTCGCGTGCAACATCGCGGGATTGGTCGTCGTCATTGATACGAAAACAAAAAAGAACGTTGGAAACTGTTTACCAAAATATCCATCAGGAAATAATTGACAGGTGCCGCAAAGGCGATACAAAAGCGCAGTTTGAAATTTACAAGCTGTACTACAAGCCCATGTACAATGTCAGTTTACGAATGGTTGGAAACGAGGTGGAAGCCGAAGACGTAATGCAGGAATCGTTCCTGAAAGCTTTTACAAAATTGGAAACCTATCGCGGTGAAGTTAGTTTTGGGGCCTGGCTGAAGAAAATAGTCATCAACCGCTCGCTCGACCAGCTAAAAAAGCGAAAAGTAAAATTTGAAGAGCTGAATGAAAAAATTCCTGATGAAGAACCCGTTCAGTTAAATATTTCGGAAATACAAATGGAGCAATTGAGAAAGGCCGTACACCGGTTGCCCGATGGTTACCGGGTTGTATTAAGCCTTTACCTGCTCGAAGGATATGACCATGAAGAGATTGCACAGATACTGGGTATTTCGAACGGATCGTCGAGATCGCAATTTCTGAGGGCTAAACTAAAACTCAGGGAAATGCTTCAAAAAGAGGAAATGTTTGAATACAATTAAGATTTGGAAATGCGAAAATTTGAGGATTTGAAAATGAAAGTTAAATGGTTATTTGGCTTAATTGTTAAAGTCAACAATTAAACAATTTAGCAATTAACTTTTTTCAACTCCGAACTTTAGCTCACTTTAGGCACTCCGAACTTGTAAATGAAACTTTGAACTTGAAAATAACAAGGATATGAACGACGAATTGGAAAGATTAATCTTAAATAACCGGAAATCGTTTGATGAAAACGAACCTTTGGAAGGTCATTTCGGGCGCTTTGAAGCCAGGCTTCAAAAAGCATCGGAACCGAAACGCACCATTGGTTTCCGGTCCATACTCAGAATTGCCGCCATTGTTGTCTTTGCTTTGCTGGCTGTTAACCAGGGGCGCCTCTGGTTAAAACCTGAAAAGCAGGAGAACATCTCTCTCGGATCAATCTCGCCGCAATACCGCGAAGTTGAATTCTACTACACGACAGCCATTCAAACTGATATGAAACAGTTGACCATGCTCGAAAACGAAGGTCTGATCAGCGATTCGGAAAAACAAATGTTCCTGAAAGAGCAGAAAGAATTTGACCAGATGTACCAGAAATTGCTCGAAGACCTGAAAGCCAATCCCAACGACGAGCGGGTAATTAATGCCATGCTTGAATACTATCAGGCCCGAATGAATGTACTGTCGCTAATTGTCAACAAATTAAAAGAAGTGAAACAACATAAACGTTTACAAAATGAAATCAACCTTTAGCCTTATCATAGCACTCCTGATTTTCTCTGCTGCAATGGGCAGATCGGCAGGAGCTGATTATACCAAACAATACCGGAAAGGATGGCCGAAAAGCGGAGTATCCGGTATCCAGATTTCCAACAAGTTTGGCGAAGTGAAAATCAACAACATGGGAGGCGATTCAATCACCATAAAAGTATTGATTACCATCGATAATGCCTCCGAAAGCAAAGCCAGCGACATGATGAACCGCATAAAAATCACACTTCAGAAAAATGGCGAAATTATTAGCGGCAATACCGATATTGAGGATGGTTTTAAAGGCAATAGTTCCTTTTCGATTGACTACCTGATCAATGCGCCAAAGGACAAAAACCTGAATATTACCAACAAATACGGGAATATTGTTTTAGGCGAGCTTGATGCCAATGGTGAATTTGATGTGAGCTACGGCTCGATGACAGCCGGGAAAATGCAATCGCCAGCCGGAAGCCCGATCAAAATTTCGGTCGCCTACGGAAAAGCCGACCTGGAAACTATTAACCATGCCGAAATTGATGTGAAATATTCGAAACTTTACGCCAATGAAATTGCCGACCTGCAATTAATTACCAAGTATTCGCAAATCAACTTTCATAAAATCGGTAACCTTAACCTCGACTCGAAATACGATGGTTATTCCATTGATGAGATTACCAATCTGAAGTCGGTTTCGAAATACACCAACTATAAAATTGATCTCCTGACTGGCAATCTTGATCTGGATACCGGTTATGGCTCAGTTCGAATCAATAAAGTTGATCCAAAGTTTGGCAAAATTGTGATCAACAACAGTTACGGCGGCATTACCGTTGGCCTTGCCGGATTAAATTATTCGATTGACGCCAGCTGCGACTATTGCGATATTAATTATCCTGAAAGCCGATATAAAGGCAACCGGATAAAGGATAATCATAAATTTACGCTTGAAGGCAACGTAGGTTCCGGCGGCGGAAAAGTAAATATCACCAGTCGCTACGGCGGAATAAAACTGGATGAGTAAAAAGACAAATGGTCAGGAAAAAAAGCAGCCTCCCCCAAAAATCCCACCCAAAGAGGGAGCTTAAAGAGGTAAGACTATAAGGGAATCTTATTTGAGACTGAAAATATTGTGAATTTACACGACCCAAAGTCTCTCTCGCCTAAGGCGAGGAGATTTAGAGAGGGCTTTTATAAACCACGAATCGGTTGCCGGTTCGTGGTTTTTCTTTTATATTTAGGTAAAATTTCGAAAGTGGAAACTGCCCTGCAAATTGTCGCCTTTAACATTCCCTACCCGCCCGATTACGGAGGTATAATAGACATTTTTTATAAAGTTAAAGCGCTTTCTGAATGTGGAGTTTCTATTTACCTTCACTGCTTTGAATATAATCGTCCACAAGCCCCCGAGCTTGAAAAATATTGCAAACAAGTGTATTATTACCCGCGCAAAAAGGGAATGCGCTACCAGTTTTCAACAAAACCATACATCGTTATTACCCGAAACGACGGGCAAATGCTCAGTAATTTGGAGGCAAATCCGGCTCCCGTTTTATTCGAAGGTCTTCATACGTGCTATTTCCTGAATCAGAACTCGTTGAAAAGTCATCTGAGATTAGTCAGGACCCACAATATTGAGCACGACTATTACCAAAATCTTCGGAAAGTTGAGACGAACCTTTTTAAGAAACTGTTCTATTGCATTGAAGGCTGTAAACTAAGAAGCTATGAAAAAACGCTGAAAAATGCCGATCAGTTGCTCTCCATTTCGCCCAACGATAATTTGTATTTCGACCGAAAATTCGGCAATTCGCATTTTACACCGGCGTTTCACCCGTTCAGCGAAATACGGTCGAAAACAGGAAAAGGCGACTACATTTTATTCCACGGAAACCTCTCGGTTGCTGAAAATAAACAAGCTGTTAATTTCCTGATAAAGAATGTTTTTTCGAAAGTTCAGCAAAAAATAATCGTTGCCGGGAAAAATCCTTCGGAAGATTTAATCAGCAAAGTTAAACCGTTGAAAAATGTGGAGTTGATAGCCAATCCTTCAGGCATAAAAATGGATGAATTGATCGAAAATGCGCACGTTTGTTTGCTTCCAACTTTTCAGGACACCGGTTTAAAGCTGAAATTGCTGGCATCGCTGTTCGCCGGAAGGTTCTGCATTGCCAATACCCCGATGATTCACAAAACCGGATTGGAACATTTGTGTCGTTTAGCCGATACGCCTGAAGAAATGATCAACTGCATCAATCAACTTTGGGATAAGGAATTTACTTCCGAAGAAATTGAAAAGCGGCGAATCATTTTAGAGGATAATTTTTCGAATCACCAAAATGCGTTGAAAATCATTCAAATCATCCGGAATTCTAGCGTTTCTTAGCTGCCCGTTTCTTCAAAACACCCCGATTCACGGGAGCTTCCTTTCGGGGTTTTCGCACACCGGGGCCGCCCAAATTCACCTTTTTATTTTTCTCCTTTTTCTCGTGAAATGCGCCCTGAGATTCAGAAAGTTTAGGCGTTTTACCCAGGTAATCCTTATCAAACAACACAGGACGTTCTTCGTCAGTGAAAATATTCGAGATTTTTACTTCTTGCGGAATTGTCTTCTCTTCAAGGATGCGTCCGGTAAACTTCTCGATGGTAGCCAGCTTTTTCATTTCGGGCTCATTTGCAAAAGTGATGGCATTCCCGGTTTTTTCCGCCCTTCCGGTTCTGCCGATGCGGTGAATGTAATCTTCGGGTAATTCAGGAACATCGAAATTAACGACGTGCGAAATATCAGGAATGTCCAGCCCACGCGAAGCAACATCAGTAGAAATCAAAATACGGGAAACCCCATTTTTAAAGCGTTCCAGCGCATTTATCCTGAAATTCTGAGATTTATTGGAATGAATGACGCCAATCTGCTCCGGAAATTTTGGATCGATCATTTCAAACAAGCGGTCGGCAACCTGCTTACTTTCCACAAAAACCAACACACGCTTGAATTCGTCGGTGTTGCCAAGTAAATTTTCGAGTAAATTCACCTTGGTATTGAAATTTGGCACAAAATAGTAGCACTGGCCAATTTGCTCAACAGGCGTTTGGCGGCCTGCAATTTCGATGGTTACCGGTTCGTAGAAATAGTCGTCGATTAACTTAGCTACCTCATCGGTCAAAGTTGCCGAAAACATCAGGTTTTGGCGGCGCTGCGGCAAACTATCGAGGAAATTCATTAACTGCGGACGGAATCCGAGGTTCAGCATTTCGTCCACCTCGTCAATCACCAGTTTCTGGATCGAATTTACGCGCAACACGCCGGTATATACCAAATCAACCAGGCGACCAGGCGTAGCCACCAGAATATCCATTCCGTTGTAAACCACCTGTTTTTGGGTATTGATATTCGTTCCGCCATAAACGCCGGTCACGCGCACATTCATGTATTTCGAGAGCTTCTCAGCTTCGCCAACCACCTGCAAGACCAGTTCGCGGGTAGGTACAATAATCAAAATACGCGGGTGTTTCTGATCGGAAAACTTGAGTTGCCGAAGGATGGGAAGCAAATAGGCAAAGGTTTTGCCAGTTCCGGTTTGCGCAATACCCACCGCATCTCGCCCCGACAAAACAATGGGATATACTTTCTCTTGAACGGGCGTCGGGTTCTCAAAACCCAAATCCGACAAGGCATTCAGTAGCGGATTACTCAAATTTAATTCCTGAAAAGTCACTATACAACATTTAAGTTCGCTGCAAAGATAAGCTAAAAAGTATGCAGTCACAGTGTTCAGTTTTCAGAAACGAAACTCCACTGAACACTGCGACTGATCACTGTTTACTCTTTTCTATCTTCTTCGCGAATTTGCACGCGGCGAATTTTTCCACTAATGGTTTTGGGCAATTCGCTTACAAACTCAACAATGCGCGGATATTTGTACGGCGCTGTCACCCGTTTCACGTGCTCCTGAAGTTCCTTGGCCAACTCGTCGCTGGCATTGTAGTTTTTAGTCAGGATAATGGTTGCTTTCACCACCTGGCCGCGATCTGGATCGGGCACAGCAGTGATAGCGCATTCCAACACAGCAGGATGTTCCATCAGAGCGCTTTCTACCTCAAACGGCCCAATTCGGTAGCCCGAGCTTTTAATCACATCGTCGGCACGGCCAACAAACCAGTAGTAGCCATCTTCGTCGCGCCAGGCCATATCGCCTGTATAATAAATGCCGTCGTGCCATACTTTTTTCGTGAGCGTTTCATCGCGGTAATAACCGTTAAACATACCTACCGGCACACTTTTATCGGTATAAATCACAATTTGTCCCTCCTCGCCTACTTCGCACGGATTTCCGTCTTCATCCACCAAATCGATGGCATAACCCGGTGATGGCCGTCCCATTGAACCCGGCTTTGGTTCCATCCACGAATAGGTTGCCAGCGAAACTGTCATTTCCGTTTGGCCGTAACCTTCCATCAGGCGGATTCCGGTGGCATCCAAAAACTGCTTGTACACTTCAGGGTTTAGCGGTTCACCGGCAACCACGCAATATTTCAGGGCGCTTAAATCAAATTTTGACAAATCTTCTTTGATCAGGAAGCGATAAATGGTAGGTGGCGCACAGAAAGTGGTAACCTTATACTTTACAATCACATCCATCAGGTTTTTCGGGATAAACTTATCGAAATCGAAAGTCATCACGGCGCTTCCCGACAACCATTGTCCATACAGTTTGCCCCAGGCCGATTTTGCCCAGCCCGTGTCGGCAACGGTGAGGTGCAATCCACCGTCGATCACATTCTGCCAATATTTTGCCGTCAGAATATGCCCCAGCGGATAGATGTAATTGTGGTTGACCATTTTAGGCATTCCCGTGGTTCCTGAGGTAAAATAAAGGAGCATGATGTCTTCATTTTTGGGCCGGTCTTCCAATTCCGGACGAATAAATTCTTCAGGACTACTTTCCATTCCAGCGTTAAAATTCAGCCAACCCTCACGATCTGCACCAATCAGCGCTTTAAATTTAAGGCTGGGCGACTTCGATTCAGCGTTTTCAACATGTTGAATAACTTCTGCATCCGGTACACAAACGATCATCTTAATATCAGCAGCATTATTGCGGTAAATAATATCCTTCGGACTAAGCAAGTGCGTTGCCGGAATAGTGATTGCCCCAATTTTATGCAAAGCCAGAATGCAAAACCAAAATTCGTAGCGACGTTTCAGGATGAGCATCACCGGGTCGCCTTTCCGGATGCCAACTGATTGAAAGAAGTTTGCAGCCTTGTCGCTATACTTTTTCATGTCGGCAAAGGTGAAAATATGTTCTTCGCCCAAATCGTTGCACCAAACCATCGCTATTTTCCCGGGCGTTTTCAGGGCAATCTCGTCAACAACATCGTAGGCAAAATTGAAATTTTCGGGAACATTAACTCTATAATTTTCAGCAAAATCCTGATAGGATGAAAAATCAATTTGTGAAAGGTATTTATCAAGAACCATAATAAAATTTCGTTTAAGGTTGGTGTTTAGTTATACAATGATGGCCAGAAATTGTGCCGGTTGATCGTTTAAAGCCTTCATGGCATGTTGGTAGTTGGCATCGAAAAAAATCGAATCACCTTCGTTCAAAACAACTTCGTGGCTATCAACAACAACCATCATGCTTCCGGCAAGCACGTAATTGAATTCCTGCCCAGGATGGCTGTTAAATTCCATTGGCGCACCCGGTTCAACGGTCACAATAAATGGCTCAGCTTTCTTGTGTACAAAATTCGATGCGAGGCTTTCATATTTGTATTGTTTCCGGCGGTCAACATTCAGCCCTTTGCCTTTTCGGGTTACCGAATACACGTGAAGTTTGGGTTCATCTCCACGCAGTAGTGCCGAAAGTTCGAGATTAAAATGCTGGGCAACCTTATACAGAAACCCAACCGGAATATCGGTGTTACCATTTTCGTACAGCGCCAACTGCTCTTTGGTAATATTCAATTCATTAGCAAAGCTTTCGTCCGAAATGCCTTCAATTTCGCGCAATTCCTTTATTCGCGCAGCAATTTGTTGAATTTGCTCGTTCATAAGTTTGGTTTTTGTTTTTCAAGATACTGATTTTATTCATTCATTAAATTCGAAACTAATTTTTAATAACCAACAATCCATCAATATTTTAAAATTTCACCATGCGGAATTTTTCGCTTTTCCGCAACCGTTCAGCTTCTGATTTGTTATCATTCGTATCTTTTTCTTTTCAATTCAGAATAATATCAATCATGAATTTTACAATTAACCATTACGAGTTTGGGCAGCGACCACCAGTTTCGTTGCCTTCGCCAGAATTTTTGGATGTATTAAAGGAAGAAGGAATACGCAAATTAGTAAGCGATCATTATGATCTTTTGGTACAAAGCGAAATTAAACACCTTTTCCCTCGTATTGAAGAGCAACTCGACAAAGCCAAACAACGCTCATCTGATTTTTTCATCCAGATTTGCGGTGGTCATCCTTATTTCAACGAAAATCGAGGTAAACCAATGCTGGCATCAAGGCATACTCCTTTTAAAATTACGCCCGAGGCTCGAATTGTATGGCTAAGATGCTATCAGGAAGTATTATCAAAGCTAAATATCCAGGAACAAGTTATTCAATCGTTTTGGAATTATATAAATGTTTTCTCTTTCTGGATGGTAAATTCGCTGAATAACAAGACTTAAAAGTTCGAGAAGAAATTATTTATATTTATTACATTTGGGATCAGGTGCTTATTAAACATATTAAACAGCCAACTATTATTTCATATATCTTATTTATAAACAGAAAGAAAACATTGAGTTTTAGACTTCTTATTCCCAGAATAATTGCCATTACTACCGTGTAAACCAGAATTTAAAGTCAATGTATTACTCACCCTACCTTTTCTTCTTAAAACCACGAAACGAAACCAAAACCACAACGATAAATAAAATCATAACTAAGATCAGGTAAAAACTATAACCAGTTTTTTCTGATAAATTTTGCTTTTTTACCGATGTAATTTGTGCAGTAACAGGTTCATGAACTTTTGCACCAGTAAACCATCCAGTTAATTCAACCTTACCTTCAATTCGGTTTTCAAGATCATCAGGAAGCTGAGAGAAAAAATCTATCCCGGTAAGTTTTTCCAAATCATCAACCGAAATAACAAAATCAGATAATGGACGATCGCTTTTTTGATTAGGCAAAACAAAAGCTATAATTTCAGGTTTAGGAGATGGAGTATAAAGAACTTTATAGAAATATCCTGGAATTACAACCTGATCTTGTCCTATTGTCCCCTTATTTTCTGAAAATACCGGACCTGTTACAATAAATAATTTGTGCTTCGTCCTGGCCCATTCACGAACTGCTGACTCAAGATCTTTCCATATCCCTCTATTAAAGTCGGGAGCCTGAGGACTAATGTTCGACATCAGAAAACTCTCTTCCATTGCAACCGGATTAAAATCCATATCAGCAGCGGGGCACAAATGGCCACGATCGTAACCACTTTTAGTATAATCGGATGATTTTGCCGAACCAGACAGTACCAAGGGATCAACTTTGAACTTATTACTTCTTTCCTGTCCTCCGGCAATTACCATGCTGTCAGTAAGCACATAATACACCCAGTTAGCCTGCTCATATTTCTCGTTGTACGACAATGTATAATAGATATGATGCACCAGCTCGGTTGATGGAATTGGCAAATATGAAACAGAATTGGAATAAGTCAGGTTACAAAATGCAACGATGATTAGCAAAAACATTCTCTTCATTTGTTAAACATTATTTTTGATTTCAATTGAGATTTACCATGAGAAACACATGTAAAATAAAAAGTATCGTTCATGACTGGTTTCATGATAATATTGTTTTATTAAAACGTGAAATCAAATATAGCCTTTCGTAAAAACTAAATTACATTTGGAGAAAAAAAGATAATCTTTATGAGTTATAATATGAGTGAAAACGATCGGATTTTTTATTCCGATGGTTATAAGCTTGCCCAATCGGCAATAAAGAATGGATTGACAACTGAAACTCTTTTTCAAGCAATAGAATCTCTATATCAGGCAATTGATGGATTAAATGATTCAATAATTGCCCTGGCAAAGCGGCAAAACATAAAAGTTGCCTGCTTAAAAGGATGTCAATGGTGCTGCCATCAACCGGTTTTTGCAAACTCTTATGAATTACATTATTTAAGCGAAAAGATAAAAGAAAACTTCTCAGAAAAAGATTTATCTAATATTCGAAAACGTTGTGAATCAAAGAATAAAGCCGTTTCAGAACTTAATGAAAAACAGATACTTAATTACAAATCGCCTTGTCCGCTTCTAAGTAATGGAGCCTGTGCAATTTATTTTGCCCGACCAGTGGCCTGCCGAATTTACCTTTCTACAAATTTGCAAACTTGTCTCGACTTTTACAGTCATCCTGAAGATGAATCCAAATTTCCGGCATTAATTGAATTTCCCTTGCGGGCAGGAAGAATGATGAATGAAGGATTTATGGCAGCATTAAAAGAATCCGGAGTTGAAACAGCCGAATTCAGACTTGAGCAAGGATTAAATATAATACTAAACTAAACAACAAATCCTCAGTAAATCAGCAAATTACCAATTAATGATCAAATTCAAAAGTCGTATTTATATTTATCTAAAATGTTCATAAACATCTCAAAAAGCAAAGTATTCCAATATATCTTTCAGTATATAAAATACTTAAAAGTTATCAACAATTGTTAATAACTAATGTGATCAGAGTATTCATTCTTATTTGTAAAAACTCTTGATTTTGGTGCATCCATTTTATTAATTTTATATCATCAGACGAGCGATAAAAAGCTGCTAATAAGAACGGAAAGGTACGATGATACTTAGTTGAATCAGAAAGCCGATCATACGAATCAAAAATTCGCGTTCTGAAAAAGCTGAAGTTTGAACCGTAAGAAGTGAGGTTCATCAACAAATTTGATCGCAAAACGTTCATATAATTGTTGATTCTGATTGGCAGAGCGAAAAACAATTTCGGTTGTATAAACGCTAAAGCAAAATAATCTTCGGATTAAAGTAGTTTTTCCAGGAGCTTGAAAGAGTAAAAGGAGGTCAAAACAGGAACTTTGTTCGGGAAGACAATTCGCAGGAACGTCGAACGAACGGCTGAAATGTAAAACTGTAGCAGGTTATACAGGAAAGCTTAAGGTTGGGAAAAATGGTTGAAGAAACCGGATGGAACAGCCAGCTTCAATAACCGTAGTCTGGCACTTAGGGAAACCCAAAGGTTAACCAAAGGTGAATGGGAACATTCCGAAGAGGTATGTTCCCATTCGTGTTTTTAAACCAAAACTGATCAGGCCCCTTATTCCTATCTTCATATTTTATTATTTTTGTGCCCCGAAAAATATCATATAAAGTTTTGAAAAATGAAGTAATATGGAATCAAAACATTATTAGTTATCAGAAATTTAAAAGCTAAAAGAAAAAACTAGTACACATTAATTTTCTACTACTTAACTGAAGAAAAGGTTCTGATACAATGAACTAAATTGAGGTTTGCAGGAAATTATTCATAACAAAAAATATCAAGAAAAAGAATGTTGATAAAATAAAAGCCAATTATAAATTTATTATTAGAACACACTTATTATCAAACAATTATCAGTCAATTAAGTTTAATTAATAAATTTTACGGGTAGCGTTTAGTTTTAAATATTAACTTTGGAACTTACCAAATAAGGATTTTTTTATATGGGAAAAGTAATAGCACTTGCTAACCAAAAAGGCGGAGTAGGAAAAACCACAACTGCAATTAATCTGGCAGCGAGTTTAGCCGTTTTAGAGTATAAAGTTTTAATAATTGATGCCGATCCACAGGCAAATGCAACTTCTGGTGTCGGATTCGATGTTAAAAATGTAAAAACAAGCATTTATGAGTGTATAGTTGATGAATTAGATCCACGAAAAATCATCTTAAATACTGAAATCCAAGGATTAGATATTATACCATCACACATTGATTTGGTTGGTGCTGAAATAGAGATGCTCAATCTTCCAAATAGGGAGAAAGTACTTAAATATGTAATAGAAAAAATTAGAGCCGATTACGATTTTATTTTAATTGATTGTTCCCCTTCGTTGGGTTTAATAACTGTAAATGCCTTAACTGCTGCTGATTCAGTTATTATTCCGGTTCAATGCGAATATTTTGCACTGGAAGGATTAGGAAAACTATTAAACACAATTAAAATCATCCAGACAAAACTACATCCTGAACTTGAAATCGAAGGTTTTTTGCTGACTATGTACGATTCGAGGTTAAATTTGTCAAACCAGGTTCAGGAGGAAGTGAAAAAACATTTTCAGGATATGGTGTTTGAATCGGTCATTCAACGTAACATTAAATTGAGCGAAGCGCCAAGTTTTGGGCAACCTGCAATTTTGTACGACGCAACATCAAAAGGAGCTACAAGTTACATGAGTCTTGCCCGTGAAATTTTACAAAACAACGGATTAACTAAAGTAAAAAATTCTGAAAAAATATAGATCCTATTCATTATGGCAAAAAAGAGTGCTTTAGGTAGAGGTTTAGGCGCTTTAATTGATGGCGCCAATGAGATTCCTGTACCAGTTGTGGCAGGTTCTTCGATTAATGAAATTGAAATTTCAAAGATTGTTGCAAATCCATACCAGCCCAGAACTAAATTTGACGAAGAAGCGTTAAACGAGTTGGCCGTTTCAATAAAGGAAATTGGGATCATACAACCTATTACACTTCGTAAAGTTGATGATGACCAATACCAGATTATTGCTGGGGAAAGACGATTCAGAGCATCAAAAATTGCCGGACTTACCACTATTCCAGCATTCGTTCGTACCGCCGAGGATGAAGCCATGCTAGAAATGGCTCTTGTTGAAAATATTCAGAGAGAAGATCTTGATGCGATTGAAATTGCATTAAGCTATCAGCGATTAATTGAAGAGTGTAAACTCACGCAGGAAAGCCTGAGTGACCGCGTAGGTAAAAAACGTTCAACTGTTACCAATTACCTTCGTTTGCTAAAACTTCCTGCACGAATTCAGAAAGGAATAGTAGAAAAAAGCATATCAATGGGACATGCCCGTGCATTAGTTAATATTCAGGATACAGAAATGCAATTGATGATCTATGACGAAATCATAAAAAATGATTTTTCGGTACGCCGAGTAGAAGAGATTGTAAGAAATTATAATGAAAGTGCTGCCGGATTTCAATCTTCTGATAAAAATAAAACACCTAAATTTCCTTCAGAATATCAGGATTTAAACAATCACCTTAATCAACATTTCCAAACAAAAGTTGATTTTAGGATAGATCAGAATGGGAAAGGTAAAATTGTAATTCCATTTAATTCATCCCAGGATTTGGAGCGAATTTTAGGAATCCTTGACAAGCTAGATGCATAAAAAGAAAGAAATTATACTGTTTAATCGGCTATTTGTCGGACTACTATTGATCCTGTTTTTTACAACAGGATTTTGTGCCTATAGCCAAAAAAATGCAGCTGATTCGCTGGAAATAAAGAAACCAACTATTAAGCATTCTCCCCGAAAGGCTACTATTTATTCGGCTATATTGCCCGGTCTGGGCCAGATTTACAACAAAAAATACTGGAAAGTACCATTAGTTTATGGAGGCTTTGTAACTTTCGGATACTTTATTAACTTTAACAACGATCTGTACGTAAAATATAAACACGCTTACTCTGATATTATTGACGAAGACCCGAATACGAATTCGTTCAAGAATCTGGACGTAAACCCTATTTATTTTGAAGATGACAAGATCATTCAATTCAAAGCCACTCTGAAAAATGCAAAAGACAACGCAAGACGTAACCGAGATTTAGTCATAATTAGTACTGTTGCATTTTATGCAGCTAATATTATAGATGCAAGTGTTGATGCCCACTTCTTTAATTTCGATATCAGTGAAAATTTAGCCATCAATTGGGTTCCTGCACCAATGATGTGCGCTGATCAGAAGTTATTCGGCATACATTGCATTTTCACTTTTTAACAAGAGCTTATGAGATTATTTAAACTGACAGTGGTCTTACTAACAATTGCCGGACTCAGCTCTAATGTGTTCGCATCACGAAAAGAAAATATCAGAAAAGCCTGTACCATTAAAGTAAGCGCTATCGATACACTTGATGGTTACGAAAAGTATTACTCAATTCCTGATGAAACACTGAACAAAATCTTTTCGGATAAACTTGATAGTCTGGTAAATAGCTGGTATGTTCAAAACGCCTTTTTACTCGACAGCACCGAACTTGCTGAAGCCGACACCCTCAAACAAACACTTCCTGATTCGACTTACATACAACGATTACAATCGTTACAATCGGCTGTAAGTATGTCGTATAACAACACAGTAAAAGGTTTCATTACCATGTATACTGTACGTAAGCCTAAACTGGTTGCTATTATGCTTGGGCTTGCGAATTATTACTTTCCTTTGTTTGAAGAAGCTCTTGCCAAATATGGTCTGCCGATGGAGCTGAAATATTTACCAATAATTGAATCGGCATTGAATCCGATAGCTAACTCTACAGCCAGTGCTGTAGGTCTTTGGCAATTCATGTATTCCACTGGTAAAATGTACAAACTTGAAATAAGTACATTCGTTGATGAACGGCGCGACCCAATTAAGGCAACCGATGCTGCTGTACGTTATTTACGTGACCTTTACAATATTTACAAAGATTGGCATCTTGTTATTGCTGCCTATAATTGTGGCCCGGGAAATGTGAATAAAGCTATAAAAAGATGCGGCGATGCTAAAGATTATTGGAAAATTTATTACCGTTTGCCCAAAGAAACCAGAGGGTATGTTCCAGCTTTCATCGCGGCAAATTATGTGATGAATTTTTATCAAAATCATAATATTCTACCCAAATCACCTGATTTTCCTATAATTACTGATACTTTGATGGTGAGCGACTATTTACATTTTAATCAGGTTTCGGAAGTATTAGGAATACCAGTTGAGCAGTTAAGAAGTTTAAACCCTCAATACCGTCGAGATATTGTACCGGCAAGTAAGGATAGACCTTATAGTTTGGTAATTCCTCAAGATGAAATTTCAGCATATCTTGAAAATCAATCGACAATACATGATCATCGTCGTGCAGAATTCTTTCCAAACAATCAAATTGTCAATCCTCAGGATAATTTTGCCAGGTACATCCCTGATGTCAAAGGACGTGATAAAGTATATTATACCGTAAAGAAAGGAGATAATTTAGGTTTGATTGCCTCCTGGTTTAGGGTTCGAAGCTCTGATATAAAATATTGGAACGGAATTCATAAAAACTTTGTCAAGGCAGGACAAAAACTAGCTATTTATGTGCAAGAAGGACAAGGTGAATATTTCGCAAAATTTGATAAGAGAAGTTTTGCTGAACGACAAAAATCGTTGAAAGAAAAGCCAGTTACGAGCAATAATCAAAAGCTGGCGACCAAAAATACTCCGCAAACTAACACAAATACAGATACGGCAACAGCTTCCAGCGGAGAGCAACCTTACGTTAAACCGATAACTCAACCTGAGAATAAACAAGATGTCATTAGCAAAAATAACGCTCAAAGCGAAAAAGCTGAATATGTTTATTATAAGGTTTGCAAAGGAGATAATTTCTGGACTATCGCAAAGAAATTTCCTGGAGTTACTAATAACCAAATAATGAAGCTTAACAATATAACCAAAGCTACTAGTCTTAAAGTTGGCCAGATATTAAAAATTTTGCCAAAAGCTTAATGATTGGAAATAAAGTAGAAAAGGCCGTCTGTACTGTTTTATCACAGAATAGACGGCCTTTTAAGTAATTTTCCGACTTATAAACCCAGATTACCCGATAGAGAGTTGACAATACATAAGTATTTTATATACAGAACCTTAATAGTAAATTTTTCTAATGCTTAGTATTAGACATTTTCAAAATAAAAAACAGCTGTATCCATTGTTCCATAAGGCTTACAGAAATTTTTCGAATTCAATTTTTAACTCCAATGCGTAATTTGGGTTTATATAACAAAGAAGAGGCCGTCTCAAATGTGAATTTATCCTCTAGAGAGTTCAATATTTGGGAACAGTCTCAGATAGGAATACGAATAAGAAGAGGGTGTCTCGGACTTTTGAGACACCCTCTTCTTTTTGCTTATAATTGGCTTTTAATGACCACATAGAACTCGGTCAGTTAAGATTTTCACACAGATCGTCTCATTTAATTATTTACGAGGTTTTATTCCCTGCTGTTTGGACATATCTTCCAGTTTTTGCTGAAATTTTGATTTAACCACCGGTTTCTTTTTATTGATCTGAATTTGAGCTCTGATTTTTTCCTCGTCAATCATAAATCGGAAAGCATACATCTGTCCTATTGTGATGACATTAGCCAGGAAATAATAATAACTTAAACCTGAAGCATATCCATTCAGGATAAATAAAAACATGACTGGCATCAGATACATCATTGTTTTCATACCTGGCATAGCCTCAGTACTCTGCGTCTGTGAATTCATGTAGGTTGAAATAATGGTAGTAATAGTCATCAGCAAACAGAACAAACTCACATGACTACCATAAAGTGGAATAGTAAAAGGTAAGGTAAAAATAGAATCATAAGTTGATAAATCGGTTGCCCAAAGGAAACTTTGTTGCCTCAATTCGATAGAGGTTGGAAAGAAAAAGAACATGGCAACCAAAACCGGGAACTGGAACAACATTGGTAAGCATCCACCCAAAGGATTAACCCCGGCTTTCTTATAAAGATTCATCGTTGCCTGTTGTTTTTCCATTGCCTTATCGCTCCCATACTTAGCATTGATCTCGTCAATTTCGGGCTTTAAAGCCTTCATTTTTGCCTGAGAATGGTATGATTTATAGGTAAATGGGAAAATAAGCAACTTAATAAAAATAGTAAGTAACAAGATAATAATACCAAAATTACTGATATACTGGCGTAAGAAATTGAACGTTGGAATAATAATCCACTTATTAACCGGACGAACAATAGCATATCCTAAGTTTATTTGTTTTTCAAGAGAAAGCCCATATTGTTTAAGAGTAGAATAATGGCTTGGCCCAAAATAGAACTTCATTTTTACGCTTTCCGAATCCTTTCCTTCATAAGGCAACGAAACATCAGCTTTAAAATTACCAACATACAGCGGATCTTCCTTAGTCAGCTCGGTAGTAATATCAGCCGAAGGAAGTGAAGTTTCGGCTATCAGGGTTGAAGCAAAAAACAACTGTTTGAAGCTGATCCATTGAGTTTTAGTCCGCAAACTTTCAGAACCTGATTTACCAGTTGAAAGTTTTTCAACATCATCATCCTGAAATTTGTAATATATCGTAGAATAACTATCCTCACCATATTTCGACTGCCTTTCCTGACGTGGCATAGCTATAGCCCAGTTAAAACTTGGAGAATTTGAAGTAAGGGTTATTAAATCTTGCATACCCTTTGTATTCAACTCAAAACCAATCAAATATGAGTTATAAGTCAATGAATATTTATATTCAAGATATTTACCATCACTTACAGGAAGCCGCATAGTAAAGACTTTTGATTCGCCTTTATTTTTAATGTTATAATCCTCTATGCCTTCATGTCCTTTTTTTACAGCAGGACCACTAATAACTTGGTTAGCAGTAGAATCTGACGGAACAAAATAAAACGACTCGGTTTCGATACTTTTGTTTTGCGAGAAGAAATTTAATCCAAATTTGCTAGTATTTCCTTCAAATAAAATAAGTGGTTTCCCTTGGTAAGTTTTATAATTTTTGAGTTCTACTGAATAAATTCGTCCTCCTTTATTCGAGAAAGTTACCTTCATCAAGTTATTCTCAACAGTATAAAATCTTTCTTTCCCCACCGAGACCGGGGCAAAAACTCCAAATTTTTCTTTTCTGGCCTGATCAGCAACTGATAAAACACTATCGCTACGCGATGCTGTTGACATTGTTGCCTGTGTTTCATTCAGTTTCTTTTCCGAAGCGATTTTCTTTTCCTGTTCAATACGAACCTGCTCAATAGAATCGCGCTGATGCTTAGCGGCAGCAATCTGCTGTTCGGAAGGTCTGTTGAAATAGCTAAATCCAATAAGTATTAAAAAAATAAGAATTACACCAATTATCGAATTTCTATCCATATAAAAATGTTAATTAATTACCGAGTGCTGCCTTTATAAAAGCAACAAACAACGGATGAGGTTTTAAAACTGTACTGCTATATTCAGGATGAAACTGCACTCCAACAAACCATTTATGTGCAGGTATTTCAATAACTTCAACAAGATTTGTATCCGGATTTAATCCTACAGCTTTCATTCCGGCATTTTGAAAATCAGCCAAATACTTGTCGTTAAACTCGTAACGATGACGATGACGCTCCTTAATTTCATGTTTTTCGTAAGCTTTATAAATATTAGTTTCATTATCAGAAATAATACATTTATATGCTCCCAGCCTCATTGTTCCGCCTTTTTCTGTTATGCCCTTTTGTTCTTCCATGAGGTCAATAACCGGATATTCGGTTTTGTCGTTCATCTCGGTCGAATCGGCATTGGCAAAACCCAGAACATTACGAGCAAACTCAACAACTGCAATTTGCATTCCCAGACAAATACCAAAAAAAGGAATATTATTCTCGCGAACATACTTTGTTGCAACAATTTTACCTTCAATACCCCGGTGTCCAAACCCAGGGGCTACAATGATTCCCTTCAGCCCCTCCAGCTTTTTAGCAACGTTTTCTTCAGTAATTTTTTCAGAATGAACAAACCTCACCTTTACTTTACATGAATTAACGGCCCCGGCATGGATAACTGCTTCACTAATTGACTTATAGGCATCCTGAAGCTCAACATATTTTCCTACAAGACCAATTTCAATCTCATGATTCGGATTTTTTAGCTTCCTTAGAAAATCGTTCCAATCGTCAAGTTGAGGTTCTTCTTTTAATGAAAGACCCATTTTGCGAAGAACAATTTCATCTAAACGCTCTTCACGCATCTTATTGGGGACATCGTAAATTGTTGGAACATCTATTGATTGCACAACTGCATCTCGTTCAACATTACAGAAAAGAGCAACTTTTCTACGTAAATCGGTATTTAACTCATGCTCTGTCCGCAAAACAAGTACATCTGGCTGAACTCCATTTTCGAGCAAGGCTTTTACTGAATGCTGAGTCGGTTTTGTCTTTAATTCGCCGGAAGCAGCCAGATAAGGTACCAACGTGAGATGAATAACCAGGGCATTGGACCCTAATTCCCACTTTAATTGGCGAACCGACTCAATATAAGGCAATGATTCAATATCGCCAACAGTACCACCAATCTCGGTAACAACAATATCATATTTACCTTTTGAACCCAATACCTTAATTCTACGTTTAATTTCATCGGTAATATGAGGAATAATCTGTACAGTTTTTCCAAGATAATCGCCCCTACGTTCCTTGTTAATAACTGATTGGTAGATTCTTCCAGTTGTCACATTATTGGCCTGTGATGTAGGAACATTCAAAAAACGTTCATAATGGCCCAAATCCAAATCGGTCTCGGCACCATCATCCGTCACAAAGCATTCTCCATGTTCATACGGATTTAAAGTTCCCGGATCGACATTAATATAAGGATCCAATTTTTGTATTGTAACAGAATAACCTCTTGACTGTAATAACTTTGCCAAAGAAGAGGCCAAAATTCCTTTCCCAAGTGAGGACGTAACCCCTCCTGTAACGAAGATGTACCTAGTTGCTGACAAAACTTTAAATTTAAAATGTTTTTAAAGCGAGCAAAGTTAATTAATTAAACTTAGCTCAAAAAAATGTTGAAAAATTTAATGAAGGATTAACAACAAAAAACCCGCCTTAAACAGCGGGCTTTAATATAAAGACTATTCATCATCTTCCATCGCATCCATAATCCTGATTTTTTCTTTCAGGAACTCAATTTTTTCTTTCGTACTTGCTATCTTCTGATTGACATCGTCAATCAGAGCTGAAGCATTCTTAGTATTGGCGAAGAAACCAATATTGTTGTCAAGCAAGGCTAAATCGGTCTCCAACTGTTTTAATTTGGTCATATATTTTTCACGTTCGAAGCGATTTTTGCTCAAACCTTTTCCTGTTGAAGTATTATTAGCTACTTTATTCTTGAATTTCATCAGGTTACGACGTCTCTCATCAACACGCAATGTATCAAAATGCTTGTTGATTACTTCGCGAAACTCGTTTTGAATGGCATCTTTTTCTTTGAAAGGAACATGACCTATTTCAGTAAACCTTCTTTGGAAATCCTTCAATTTATCCAAATCAGCACTATCATCACCTGTCAATGCAAATTGTTTAACCTCCTGTAGAAGTTCTTTCTTCAACCTCAGATTTTCAAGTTGCTCATTATCAATTGAAGAAAAATGTTTAGCCTTATTTTCAAAGAAATAATCACAAGCAGCACGGAATCGTTTCCATATTGAATCGGAATATTTACGAGGAACCGGTCCAATTTCTTTCCATGCCTTCTGAATGGCAATAAATTCGTCGGCGGTTTTCTTCCAATCAGTACTGTCTTTCAAAGCTTCAGCCTGAAGACACAAATCTGTTTTCAACTGAAGGTTGTTGTTTTGTTCTTCCTTATTCTGATTGTAAAACTCTCGTTTTCTGTCAAAAAACTTATCTGAAGCTAAACGGAAGCGTTCGTAGATTTTGTTATTATCTTTCTTGGGAGCAAAACCAATCGTCCGCCAAACTTTCTGTAATTCAATAAGTTCTTTCGATCTGTCATCCCAATCGCGATGAGACTCAATTTCAATATTGGCAATTTCCTCAACTTTCTCACACAAAGCTACTTTCGCGTCAAGATTTTTCTTCTGTTCGTTTTTACGGCCCTCAAAATAATCCTGATGTTTTTTATTAATGATTGAGGTTGCAGCTTTAAAGCGTTCCCACAATTCATCTTTTTTATCGCGTGGAACTGGTCCAACTTCACGCCATTGTTCGTGGTACTTTTGTAAAACATTGAAAGCCTTAATAATAGATGGTTCAACCAGCAATTCTTCAGCTTTCTCACAAATATCAATTTTGGCTTCCAGATTCTTCTTCAGATCGAGATCGCGTAATTCTTTATTGATTTTTATAAAATCATAAAAATTTTCAACATGGTGATGGTATGTATCCCATAAATCTTTCAGCTTAGTTTGTGGAACAGAACCGATTTCTCTCCATTGATTCTGCAGATCACGAAAATCCTGGAACGTTTTGTTGATTGATTCCTTATTATTGATGAGAGCTTTGATCTCTTCAATAATTGTATATTTTTTCTTTAAATTATCTTCTTTAATTTCTTCAGCACGTTTGTTGTGCTCGTTACGTTTATCTTGATATTTTTTCAGGAGATTCCTCAAATCTAATTCATACGGATTTGATTCAACTATAAATTCATCAAGTTTACCACCAGCTTCAATAAACGCAGATTTTTGGGCTTCAACATTTATACGGAAAAGACGGAAGAAATTAAGTTTTATCGCGTCGACATCATCACTAATTGCTTCAAAATCTTCACATTCAAGTAGTTCACGTAACTTATTTATGAGTTCCAGTTCTGAAAGACTTGCATAATCAGCCATCTTGGCTTTTTTGCTACTTTCATTAACAATCTCTTCCTCTTCCGAAAGCAACTCTTCTTCCGAAACTTCAATCAATTCTTCAATTGAAGGAATTTCTTCTTCGGCAACTGCATTAACTACTTCCTCAACTACTGGCTCTTCAGTAACGTCAGATTTAATTTCCTCATTAACTGGTTCTGCGTCAGATACAACTACTTCAGGCACTACTGTTTCAACAGTTTCTATAACAGCCTCAGCAACAGGACTCTCAACCTCTTCTACAACAGCTGCTTCAGGCTGAACAACAGGCTCTTCAGCAACGTCAGATTCAATTTCCTCATTAACTGGTTCTGTGTCAGATACAACTACTTCAGGCACTACTGTTTCAACAGTTTCTATAACAGCCTCAGCAACAGGACTCTCAACCTCTTCTACAACAGCTGCTTCAGGCTGAACAACAGGCTCTTCAGCAACAACTTGATCATTAACAGTTTCTGGCTCAGCTTGTGCACCACTTAACTCTACTTCTGAGTTTTTTAGATCTTTAGGTTCCATAACATTTATTATTACTTAGTAAAATAAGAGATTTATTCTCTTTGAGTTTACGAAAATAGATATTACCAGCTAATACTCAAACATTTTAAGAAATAAATCTTAAAATGATTTGAACAGCATACAATTTAATGCCTCAAATACATTCAATTTAATCCATCTTGAGATAGTTTTATACTTTTTTTGAATGTAGTAATTACTTTTGCAAAAAATCAAATTATGCGTATTGATATTTTAACTGTTGTTCCTGAATTACTTGAAAGCCCATTTAAGCACTCTATTATAAAACGAGGCCAGGATAAAGGTCTGGTTGAGATTCATGTTCACAACATTCGTGATTTTTCGACCGACAAACACCGGCGGACTGATGACTATGCTTTTAGCGGAGGCGCAGGAATGGTCATGACCATTCAACCAATAGAAAGTGCTATCAATTTCCTGAAAGCTCAGCGCGAATATGATGCCGTGATTTATACAAGCCCCGATGGGATACAACTCAACCAAAAAGAAGTCAATAAGCTTTCGCTACTGAATAATATTATCATTCTTTGCGGACACTATAAAGGTATCGATCAGCGCATTCGCGATCACTTTATTTCCATGGAAATATCGATTGGCGACTATGTACTTACTGGCGGCGAATTAGCAGCTGCCGTAATTGTCGACAGTGTTGTGCGCCTGGTACCCGGCGTTCTTTCAGACGAAACTTCGGCGCTTACCGACTCATTTCAGGATAACTTGTTAAGCCCACCAGTATATACTCGTCCAGCCGAGTACAATGGATGGAAAGTACCGGAAATTCTGCTTTCGGGCAACGATAAAAAGATTGCTGAATGGCAGGAACAGCAAGCTTACGAGCGAACAAAACGTTTGCGACCCGATTTGCTGAAAGAGTAAAATTCAAGTTCGAAGTGCTAAAGTTTGGATTTTCAAATGGTTAAATGGTTAATTTGCTAAATTGTTGTTGGCTCTTTCAACCATACAATCATTTGATCGTTAAACCATTCATCTTTATATCTCCACATTTTCAAGTTTTCATCTTCGGCATATTTTATTGTATGGACAATAGCTGCACTTCCCGGAGTCTTTTACCTGGTCGTAAATCGTTTCAGCACTAAAAATATCGGACAAAACAGATGAAAATATTTCTCTGAATTCGTTGATAAATTGCTGGTAAACAAGCTTGTTGCCATTAATGACGACGGAAGGATCGAACTCATCGTCAAACAGGTTGTCGAGCTTATAAATGGTCGGTAAAATTGGCTGCAATTCGGTCCGGTTCAAAATATCGGAGTAAATTAAAGTCTGGAAAATTTCTTTTCGCCTTTCACCATAATCTCTGTCAATTAATTGATTCCAGTCTTTAAAATCGAGCTTCAGGTTTCGGCCCGTTTTGTAGTCAACAATCCGAATTCCGTCAGCAGTTCGGTCAAGACGGTCAACAATACCACCTACCTTAATTTTCAGCATTTTATCTCCCGATTGAGCTTCAAAATCTTCGACATAGTCTTTTTCGAGCGACAAAACTTCGAAAGGCGCAAATTTGATGTCGTTTTTAATTAACTGAACAATGTACTCGCGAATGTGATTGGCAATTAAAATGCTTTGGCCCGATAGTTTCACTGTCAAGGCTTCTTCGGGTTTCATCCTCAAATACTCGACAGCAATGGACTCCAGAACTTTTTCATCAATTTTTTTACGGTCGGCAGCCAGCATTTTCAACGCATGTTCCTCAACGGTTTTCCCAATAAAAGGCTGATACAATTTCTCTATGGTATAATGAAACAGGTTCCCGAAAAGTACAGCGTCAATCTCTTCTTTAAGCTCTTCCTTTTCCTTAATTCCGGCGAGGTATTTAAAATAGAATTTCAACCGGCAGTCGAGCCAGGTATTGATGGCACTTGGGCTTAATTTAGATGCCGAATAACGGGTAATTAATTGATGGATGTATTTTTCATTGCTTCTAACCTCAATTGGTTCGTTACTCGTTCCCTTGAAATTGAAGCTTAGATTTACCTCTTCAATTTCAAAGTCGGAATCAAATTGAAGCTGGTACAAAAAGCGGCTTTTTTCGGAAAACGAAATACCTTCGGTAATTGAATTGTAAACAATCACCGTGTTACGGTTGCGTTGTATTAACCTGTAAAAATAGTAGGCATACATGGCATCGCGGTCTTCGTAAGTGGGCATACCAAAACCTTTGCGCAAATGGTACGGAACAAACGAATGCCCGGCTGCAATGCGTGGCAAAAAACCTTCGTTGGCCGAAAAAAGTATTAAATTCTCAAAGTCGAGACAACGGGTTTCGAGCAACCCCATGATTTGTAAACCGGTGAGCGGCTCTCCTTCAAACGGGATTGAAATTCGTTTTAATCCCTGATCGAGCAGGCGGAACATGATTTTGACCGGAAAATCAGGAATATTTAATGACTGAAGCGAATCTTTTAAGCGTTGAATAGCCAGATAAGCCTGAAAAATGTATTCCGACTCAAGCTGGTGTTGCTCATCAATAGCCGGATTATATTTCAGCGAAAGTTCTTTTAATATATCCAGGAAATAATCCAGTACTTCGTTCCAGCTGTCAGGACTTGAAAATAGTTTAGCTACAAACGCATTAATTTTCAGTTCAGAAGCATTGATATAGATTTTATTCCGACGGTAAATTTCTGAAACAAAATCTTTGATTTCGTTGGTAACTACAAACTGATGGTTCAATAAAGCTACAACAGGCTTGTAATAAAATACAGCCGATTTGCCCGAACGGCGAATATTTCGCTGCAGGCTAATTAACTGTGAAATAAACCCATAAACCGGGGTATTTGTAAATGAATAACCCATCGTGATGTTTATCCCCTGGAAATGATTACCGACCGATGAAATTACCGGAATTAAAAGATTTTCGTCGGCCAGCACAAAAGCGGTATTGTCGAACCGGGAGTTTACGCCAAAATTATCAATCACGCCTGGAAGGTTTACTGCCTGCGCCTGGGTGATGTTTCCGGGCACTGCAACCAACTTAATTTTTCGTTTAAATGTTTCCGCATCTTCCAGACTGAAATCTTTGGGCTGAGGAAACTGAACCAGGTTTGTGCGAAGAAAACTTCCGGCTTCATTTTCCACATCCTTCAGGTAAAACTCGGAATAATCCCAGAAAAACATGGCTTTTTTCTGTTTCTCCAGTTTCCTGAACATGGCTTTCTCACAGTTATTAAGCGCATTGAATCCAACAAAAACATATTTTTTTGCTGTCAATTCTGTCAAATGGCTTTCAGACAAGGCCTCGGCCACCTCGCGGTAAATCATTCCTGAATAACCAATACCGTTTTGCACGAGCGATGCTTTAAATCGATGGTAAATTTCGGCTAGTTTTATCCAGATACCAATAAATTTCTCTTTATTGAACGAACTGGGTACTTTTTCAAGGTTTCCCCAAAAATCTTCGATGGCTTTTCGCTGTTCGTCGGTGAGGTACTCAAATTGATTTTCGAGCTCTTTCAGGTCGGCAATGTTTCTGAATAAATCGTCGGCATTGAGTAAATATTTATCGATGTCGTCGAAATCGCCCAGTAAAATTTCGCCCCAAAAAAAGAATTCGTCCAGCGATTCGTTGTGTCCTGTTACTTTGCTGTAAATATCCTGAAGCTTTAAAACAAGCGAAACAGTGTCGGCCTCCTGAAGATTGGTAAACCGGTATATCAACTCGCTGATGGTAACAACTTTGGGCGAAAGCATTGGTTTTTCGATCAACTCATTGAGGTAAGCTGTAAAAAAAACACCGGCTCTGCGTCCCGGAAAAACCAGGCAATAATCGCTAAGTTCGTCGCGATGATAAGTATGTAAATAGTGCGCAACTTGCTTTAAAAAAGGATTCACTGATGAAATATTCAAGGTTAGTAAATCATAATTCAGGCTTAAAGGTAAAACTAAATCTGATGTTTAAGAAAAGAAAAATCAAACAAGTCTCCTAAACAAATCAAATTTAGTATTTTGGAATTCTCAAATTTCGAACAACGATGAAAACATTTCTAACCACTATTTCCCTGTTTTTAACCTGCTCACTTTTTGCTCAGGACCGCATTACCGGACAAACATTTGCAACCCGTTCAGAAGTAATTGCCCAACACGGAATGGCCTGTACCAGCCAGCCTTTGGCTACCCAAGCCGCTCTCGATATTTTGAAGGCTGGAGGCAATGCCATAGATGCTGCAATTGCGGCCAATGCGGTTCTTGGCTTGGTTGAACCCACCGGAAATGGCATGGGCGGCGATTTGTTTGCCATAGTTTGGGATGCCAAAACAAAAAAATTATATGGACTGAATGCCAGCGGACGCTCGCCTTATGATCTCAATCTGCAGTATTTTATCAATCATGGCATAAAGAAAGTTCCGTCTCATGGGCCGCTATCGGTATCGGTGCCCGGTTGTGTTGATGGTTGGTTCGAACTGAATAAAAAGTTCGGAAAATTAGCAATGCCTGAAATTCTAAAACCTGCTATAACTTACGCCAGCGAGGGGTTTCCGGTAACTGAAGTTATTGCCTATTACTGGAATTCGAATTCAAAACTTCTGGAAAAATATAACGGGTTCAAGGAAATTTATATGCCAAACGGCAAAGCGCCTGCAAAAGGCGAAGTATTTAAAAATCCATATTTGGCAGCAACTCTTGAAAAAATTGCAAAGGGCGGTCGCGATGCGTTCTATAAAGGTGAAATTGCTCAAAAAATGGTGGATTATGTGAGGGCTGAAGGAGGTTTTTTGAGCATGCGCGATTTTCAGGACCACCATTCCGATTGGGTCGAACCGGTTTCGACAAACTACCGGGGCTACGATGTTTGGGAACTGCCGCCAAACGGACAAGGGATAGCAGTTCTGCAAATCCTGAATATTCTGGAAAACTACGACATAAAATCGATGGGATTTGGCAGTGCCGAATACATCCATACGTTTGTGGAGGCAAAAAAACTGGCTTTCGAAGACCGTGCCAAGTTTTATGCCGACCCCGATTTCAATAAATTGCCAATAAATGGATTGATTTCGAAAGAGTATGCGAAAAACCGGATGAAACTGATTAATCAGGACAAAGCTGCCAAAGTTTATCCAGCCGGAAACCCGGAACATGGGAATACCATTTACCTGACTACAGCTGACAAGGATGGCAACATGGTATCATTAATCCAAAGTAATTACCGGGGAATGGGTTCGGGAATGACACCAGGAAAACTTGGGTTTATCCTTCAGGACAGAGGCGAAATGTTCTCGCTCGACCCAAACCACCTGAACAAATTTGAACCGCATAAACGTCCGTTCCAAACCATTATACCGGCGTTTATAACTAAAGATGGCAAGCCTTTTATCAGTTTCGGACTGATGGGCGGATCGATGCAGCCACAAGGCCACGTGCAAATTGTAGTTAACCTCATCGATTTTGGCATGAATTTGCAGGAAGCGGGCGATGCTCCGCGCATTTGCCATGAAGGGTCGAGCGAACCAACTGACGAGAAAATGACTGATGGCGGAATTGTTTACCTCGAAAGCGGTATCGACTATTCAACCATCCGCAAATTATTGGGGAAAGGACATGTTGTGCAATTTTCCAACGGGATTTATGGTGGTTACCAAGCCATTATGTGGGACGAAAAAAACAAGGTTTATTTCGGCGCTTCCGAATCGCGGAAAGACGGACAAGCTGCGGGATATTAAAAAATACATCGAATAGATTAAAATAAGTTCCGTTAACCCGTTGTGTGAAATTCTTTATCGTGAAAATTTTTCGGGCTTCACACCAACCGTTTTTTGAGAGCCCGGAAAATTCAGGCATTGCAATAAATAGTTTTTTGGGAGTCCGGGAAATTCCAATGTCGTTATAAACTGTGTTTTGAGAGCCTGGAAAATTCTGACATCATTTTGAACGATTGAAAAACGTCCTGGAAAATTCTAGCATCACCATAACCAGTTTTTTGAGTGCCTGGAAAATTTCAGTGTTTTTGTAAACTGTGTTTTGTGAGTCCTAAAAATTCCAACGTCGTTATAAACTGTGTTTTTGGTGCCTGGAAAATTCCAGCGTCATTATAAACCGATTATTGTTGGTTTTGTGGAAATGGGAAAGGATTTTTTTTGTTAGAGAGGACTAAACACCGCATCAAGCTTGATCCAAGCCGCAGATTTCCGATAAGTTCGAAAAATTAATTGATCACTTAATACCTCATTCCACCCAATGGGTTCTTTAAAATGTTTTTTTAAAGCTAGATTGGTTAGCTGATGTAAGTTTGGTGTATTTTCGCGGCATAATAAAAAATAAGCCATGAAAGGTTTTTTAACTGTAATCTTGCTGATTCTTTCCAACTCGTTTATGACCATGGCCTGGTACGGGCACCTCAAGTTTGCCGAAATGAAATGGTTCAATAAGCTGGGAATTATTGCTATTATACTGATTAGTTGGGGCATTGCATTGTTCGAATATATTCTTCAGGTACCGGCAAACCGGATAGGCTACAAAGAAAATGGCGGCCCATTCTCGCTTTTGCAACTCAAAGTTATTCAGGAAGTAATCACTTTAATTGTATTTACAGTATTCTCCCTGATGTTTTTCAAAAACGAAAACTTCAGAATGAACCACCTCATTGGTTTTGTTTTCCTGATTCTGGCAGTATATTTTATCTTCAAAAAATAATATTTCGAAAAATGTTATTAGTCATTGGGAAAAAGTGGAACAATGCTTTTCCTGATGACCAATGACTGTTTTTATTTCCCTTCCAGAATCTTTCGGGTATAAAACTGCTGAAGAATTGAACCATCATTCGCTTCTTTCGAAAGCGATTCGATTGTGTTTACAGGAACATCGCACAAGTCAAGTACTATCAAACCGTCAAGGCAATTATTAAATTTCGGATCAACATTAAAACCTATAATTTTCGCATTCAGTTTAATGTATTTTTTCAAAAGAACTGGTAAGCCAGAATTTGATTCATCAACATCACTAATCAATTTATCGAGTGAATTAATGTCATTATCCATTGTTTCCATAACTAAATTGAGATCCTCATCCTCAGTTTTGAACTTGTACGAATTTCTGGGAGTAATATTTCGGGCAAGCTTCCAGTCGAAATGGTGTGTCATTATAAACTTTATAATCATTTCCTTGGAAGTAGTCGAATAATCATCAGAAACACTTACTGGCCCCATCAGGTAACGATATTCCGGATTTTTTAACGTGAAATAAAGGATTCCTTTCCAAAGTAAAAATAATGGCATGGGTTTGCGCTGATATTCTTTCACAACAAACGAACGGCCAAGCTCCATCGTTTCTTTCAGCATATCCTGCATGTTGTCCTTAATTTTGAACAAGCTTTGAATATAGAAACCGCGTACCCCATACTGGTGCAAAATATCAGCTCCTTTTCCGATCCGGTAAGCCCCTGCAATCATCTGTGACTCTTCGTCCCAAATAAACATCTGGTGATAATACAGGTCGAATTCATCCAAATCGATACTTCGATTTGTCCCCTCACCTACCTGACGAAAAGTTACCTCTCTCAACCGGCCAATTTCGAGTAAAATATTCGGAATTCGTTTAGTTGGAACGCAATAAACCGCATAGTTTTTCAACCTGAACAGTAAGAATTCGCCTCCTAAACTTTTCAATTCTTCCAAAACTCTTTCATGAGGAAGCGGTTCTGCTACTGGTTCTATTTTTTGTTGCCGTTTCAGTGAATAATTAAAAAAACGCTTTACTTCAATTTTCGAACATAACAGATAGGTTTTTACCCTCAAATAGCGGCCATACTGGTGTATATCATTGAATTTATCCTGGTCGGTGACCGGAATAGGATTTCCAACCCTGATTTTAATTGGTTTCTGGTGCTGATACAAAATTTCAGTTGGAAGTTTCATTTCCTTCAGCGAAGGTAAAACATTACCCATCAAATAGAAAAAACGACTGTTATTTCCCTGAAAGTGAATTGGAACCACGGGTACTTTTTGTTGTTTTATGAATTTCAAAATAGAATAATGCCATTCTTTATCAGTTAAAACACGGTAAGTATCAAACTGAGAGACATCGGCTGCCGGGAAGAAACAAAGTAATCCTCCCTTTTCCAGGTGCGCCGATGCTTTTTCTGTACTTGCATCAATAGTAATGTTTTTCTTTAAAAACGATTCTTCTTCGATAAAGTAGTCGCTGATAGGACCAATTTTCTGAAGTAAATGTGTTGACATTATTTTAACATCTGGCCGTACCTGGCTTAACATTTTAATCAGCAAAATACCTTCCAAACCACCAAACGGATGATTACTTACAACAACAACAGAACCAGTTTTCGGGACACGTTTGAGCAATTCTTCATTGTCGTACAAAAAGTTTATTTCCAATATATTAAGAAGCTCGTCAACAAAAGCCAGACCTTTTTTGTCGCCAATTTGATTATAAACTCTGTTTAGCTTATCAAAACGCAGCAAAAGCATTAAAAAACGCGCAAAATGTTCACCGCCAAGAAAACTAAGCTTAGGATTTGCTTTTAAAATGTCTTTGGGTTTAAAAAGTTCCATGTTCAGTCAGAGTTAATTAATACTTCCAGCAACGTTTGGATGGGCATTTTTTTGAGTTCTCAAAAGAAAACTTAAAAATGAACATTTTTTTTATTCAATTGTAAATGGTTTGACTTATTTCGCATTAAATTTTTATCACATTGAATCTACTTTATCAAAAATACGACGTTACTAAGTGGCTTCCAACCTCTAAAAAAGAAGTTGAGGCCAGAGGGTGGGACTCGCTGGATGTTATTTTATTTACCGGCGATGCTTATGTCGATCATCCATCGTTTGGCGCTGCCGTTATTGGTCGTGTGCTTGAGGCCGAGGGGCTTAAGGTGGCTATTGTTCCGCAACCCAACTGGCAGGACGATTTGCGCGATTTCAAAAAAATGGGCCGTCCAAACCTGTATTTTGCAGTCACCGGCGGGAACATGGATTCGATGGTAAACCATTACACGGCCAATAAACGTCAAAGATCGGATGATGCTTACACGCCTGGTGGCCGTCCGGGACAGCGACCTGATTATGCGACGGTTGTTTATTGCAATATCCTGAAAAACCTTTTCCCGGATGTTCCTATTGTAATTGGGGGAATCGAAGCTTCGTTACGCCGCGTAACCCATTACGATTACTGGAGCGACACACTAAAACCATCTATTTTGGTTGATTCCAGGGCCGATGTTCTTTTCTACGGGATGGGTGAAAAATCGATTATCGAATATACACAACTTGTGCAGAAGGGCATCGATCCGCAAAAAATTACCAATGTGCATCAAACGGCCTTTCTGGTTCCGCAAAACAGCAATTATGCAACCAACAAAAAGTGGAACAGCCTGAAATTGTATTCGCACGAAGAATGCCTTCAGGATAAGAAAAAGTACGCCAAAAACTTTATGCACATCGAAGAAGAATCGAATAAAATGGAGGCCAATGTTCTTATTCAGGAAGTTGGTGATTCGCAAGTGGTGGTAAACCCACCATGGCCACCGTTGGAAGAGAAGGAAATCGATCGCTTTTACGATTACCCCTATACACGATTGCCGCACCCACGGTATAAAAACAAGGAAGATATTCCGGCTTACAACATGATCCGCCACTCGGTGAATATTCATCGTGGATGCTTTGGCGGTTGTACCTTCTGCACTATTTCGGCTCACCAGGGGAAATTCATTTCAAGCCGGTCAGAAGAATCTATTCTGAAAGAAGTTGACAAACTGGTTATGATGCCCGATTTTAAAGGGTATATTTCAGATTTAGGTGGGCCATCGGCCAATATGTATAAAATGAAAGGCATTCACGAAGAAATCTGTCGTAAATGTAAGCGACCATCTTGTATTTTCCCCGATGTTTGCAAGAATTTGAATACCGATCACAAACCGATGCTCGATTTATACCGAAAAGTGCGCCAACACCCCGATGTAAAAAAAGCATTTATTGGCAGCGGTATCCGGTACGATATGATTTTGAAGGAAACCAACAATCCGCAAGTCAATAAAAACAACATGGAATACCTGCGCGAAGTGATAAAGCATCATGTTTCGGGCCGGTTAAAAGTAGCGCCTGAGCACACTTCCGATCAGGTTTTGGAACTGATGCGTAAGCCTTCGTTCAAACTATTTTACAAGCTGAACCGCGTTTTTCAGGAAATCAATAAAGAAGAAGGGCTGAAGCAACAGCTGATTCCGTACTTTATTTCGAGTCACCCCGGGTGCGAGAACATGGATATGGCCAACCTTGCAGTAGAAACCAAACAGCTGGATTTCAAGTTGGAACAGGTTCAGGATTTTACTCCAACTCCGATGACCCTGGCAACAGAAATATATTATACCGGATTTCATCCTTATACCATGCAGCCTGTATTTACAGCCAAAAGCCAGAAGGAAAAGCTGGCGCAGCGAAAATATTTTTTCTGGTATCAACGGGAATATTATCAGGAAATTAAAAGCGAATTGTTACGTTTAAACCGGAAAGATTTACTCGATGGACTGTTTGGAAAGAAAGCGTTTCCAAACTCCACCCAAAAAGAAGAACCAAAACATAAGCGAAAACCAACCAAACCATATAATCATTAACCGTTTAACAACTTATCATGAACTTTATTAAAACGTCAGCCCTTATTTTATCTTTTTTCTTCCTGAATTCGTGCGCCGAGTTAACCCAAATAGCACAAAGTGCAGTAAATCAGAATTTACCTTTAACCAATGCCGAAATTGTTGCCGGTTTAAAAGAAGCGCTTTCGGTTGGTGCCGACAGCACGGTAGCTCATTTGTCGGCAGTTGACGGGTATTTGAAAGATCAGGCTATCAAAATATTACTTCCTCCTGAAGCCAAAAACATTACCGACCATATTTCGAAACTTCCGGGTGGAGCAAAGCTGGTTGACGATGTAATTACACGTATAAACCGGGCTGCAGAAGATGCCGCCAAAGGGGCAAAGCCTATTTTTGTAAACAGCATCAGGGAAATGACATTTACCGATGCTTTGACGATTCTGAAAGGTCCGGATAATGCGGCAACCCAATACTTCAAACAAAAAACATCGGTTCAGCTGGGTGAATTATACCGACCAAAGATTCGAGAATCGCTGAACAAAAACCTGGTTGCCGGAATTTCAACCCAGCAATCGTGGAACGAATTGACGACCCAATGGAACAAGGTTGCCAATTCGGCTGTTGGAAAAATTGCTGGTTTAAAAACGGTCGATGTTAAGCTAGAAGATTATATATTGCAACGCGCTCTGGATGGTATGTTCCTGAAAATTGAAGATCGTGAAAAAGATATCCGGACAAACGTCAATGCACGGGTAACTGCACTTCTGAAAAGGGTTTTTGGAAGCCAAACAGTTGGTAAATAGCCTTTTATTTTTCATTTTTTTTTGAATAGGAATGTGTAAGTTTGTTACATGGAAAAATCTGAAATACTAAGGAAAATAAAGAGCAGTGTTGTTAAACACGATGCTGAAGCCGAAGTATATCTTTATGGTTCGAGGGCACGTGGCGATAACCGTAACGATTCGGATTGGGATATTCTGGTGATTTCCCCAATTGAAAGGATTACTTTCGATTACGAACTACAGCTTAGAGACGATATTGTTGATCTGGAACTAGATTCGGGCGAAAACATTTCCTTATTGGTGTATTCAAAAAAGGATTGGATAGGGAAAAAGGCAATATCTCCACTGTTTTCCAATGTTTCGAAAGAAGGAATTCGGATTTAGATGAAACAAGACCACATAAAATACAGGCTGAAAAGGGCTAAGGAAACTTATGCGGATGCGATATTTCTTTTTGAAAAAGGGAGCATTAATTCAAGCATAAATCGCCTTTACTATTCTGTTTTTTATGCAGTTATTGCGTTATTGCTGGCAAACGACATTGAAGTGAAATCGCATAACGGGGTTAAGCAAAAGCTGGGAGAACAGTTTGTCTCGAAAGGAAAGCTTTCAAAAGTTCATGCTCGGACATTCAATTTACTTTCTGATTTTCGGCACAAAGGCGATTATGATGATTTATTTGAATTTGACGTAGAAATGGTTGAAAAATTGATTGAACCAACCAACGACTTTATTAAAGCGATCGATTCACTTATTTTTGATGCTAACTAGATCGAATACTGCACTTTATATAATTTACCCTGCCACGTATCCCTTTCGGCAAGCAATTTTTCGAGCTTGGCAGTGAATTCAAAGTTTTTGAGTCCCCAACGTGGTGCTATCAACAACCGGTCGGGCGACTCGCTGACAAACCGTTCAACAATGATTTTCGGATTGAGTAATTCCAGGTATTTTACGCATAAATCGAGGTATTCTTCCACTGAAAACATGTGGAATTGCTCAGGATTCTGCTCGTATTCGCAGTTCATCCGGGTTCCTTTATGTATCTGAAGCTGGTGCAATTTCAGGTTTTCGACAGGCAATTCTGAAATAACAGAAGCCTGCTCCAGCCAATCGCTTTCAGTTTCGCCCGGCAAACCCAAAATCAGGTGCGCACAGGTGTGGATTTTTCGCTTTCCGGCTTCGGTCAAAGCCCAAACCGATTCGGCAAAACCATGTCCCCGGTTCAGCTTTTTCAACGACGCATCGAGATGCGATTCAATCCCAAACTCAAGCATAACATAGTAATTTTCAGCCAACTGTTGCAGATAATCCAGAACTTCAGAATTAACACAATCGGGCCGGGTGGCAATTACCAAACCAACAACTTCGGGATGAGCCAATGCCTCGGAATAAAGATGTTTCAGATTTTCAAGCGGAGCATACGTATTACTATACGATTGAAAATAAGCCAGGTATTTCATTGAATCATATTTCCGGCTGAAAAAAGCGATGCCTTCATCAAGCTGAACAGAAACACTTTTTTTCAAATCGCAATAGCCCGGCGAAAAAGTCTGGTTGTTGCAATAGGTGCAACCGCCCAACCCTTTTGTTCCGTCGCGGTTCGGACAAGTAAATCCTGCGTCAATCGAGATTTTTTGAACCCGTCCGTTAAATTTTTTCCTGAAATAACCTGAAAAATCGTTGTATCGTTTATTTCCGTCCCCCCAATAATTCCTCATAACCGAAATAATTGCTCTATCGGCAAAAATACATCTTAATATCCATTGACGAAATACCTGTATTACGTGCTTCTGCTGCTTTATTCCGCTATATGTAATTACCGGGTTTGGCTAAAATTAATGATCAAAAAAATAGGACAACCTTGTATTTGATATGTAAATGACTGTAAATATGAATGATAAGTTGAATTGCAGACAGATAATTGTTAAAAATTCGGTTTATAACTTTTTTCGTGCTTGATTTATTAATCGTAGCCTTATTAGCAAACGTTTTTATAATTTTAGGGAAACAGAATTAATGCCTATGTACACTTCGGAGGATTTAGGGCAGATTTATGCCCGGGGAAGTCAGCCAGAACAAATTGATCAACAAATTGCGAATTTTAAAAGTGGTTTTCCATTTATTAAGCTTATTGAAGCTGCAAGTGTTTATCATGGAATAAAAAAAATAACGAATGAACAAATTAACTGGTACACCGAAGTTTTTACCAGAAAAAAATCGGATGGCATAACCCTGCTGAAATTTGTCCCTGCTTCCGGTGCGGCTACGCGCATGTTTAAATCACTTTTTTCAGCTTCAGATACGTTGAAAAATGGAATATCGCTTGAAAAAGTGCTTCTGGATAAAGATATTGCTGATTTTTTCGATCAAATCGAAAAGTTTGCTTTTCATACCGATTTATATGAACTACTTCCGTTTAACGGAAAACCCCAAACCGAAAGCGAAGTGCAACTTTTACTGGAAACATTGTTGCTGGTCCAAGGTCTTAATTACGGGAACAAGCCGAAAGCATTGCTAAAGTTTCACAAATATCCCGAACGAAACAGGACTTCGCTGGAAGAGCATTTTGTGGAAGGAGCTCTGTATGCCTGTAATAAAGGTGTTGTAAACCTGCATTTTACAGTCTCTTCGGAACATCAGGATGCCATAAAGGAACTGGTTGATGAAGTAAAAGCCGATTATGAAAGGAAGTTTGAAATTTCGTTCAACATCTCATTTTCGAATCAGAAACCATCAACTGATACAGTGGCTGTTACTATTGATAATGAGCTTTTCAGGAATACCTATGGTCGTTTGCTTTTCAGGCCAGCCGGCCATGGAGCCTTGATTGAGAATTTAAATGACTTAACCGAGGATATCATTTTCATTAAAAACATTGACAATGTTGTGCCCGATGGCTTAAAGCAAACTACTGTTGAATATAAAAAAGCTATTGCCGGGATATTGCTAAGTCTTCAGGAACAGGTTTTTGTTTACCAGGAAATAGTGGATAAACATTTACCTGAAGAGTTGGAAAGTGGATTTTATGCAGAAGTAACTGATTTTATTGAAAATGTCTTGAATGTGAGTCCTCCGCAAAACTTTATTGGCAATGATAAAAAGGAGCTTTATGATTATGTGAAAAGAAAAATAAACAGGCCAATCCGTGTTTGCGGAATGGTTAAAAATACAGGAGAACCCGGAGGAGGTCCATTTTTTACGTTGAACCACGATGGTACAGTTTCACCTCAAATTGTTGAAAGTTCTCAGGTCGATTTCAGCAACCCCGAACAAGTCATCATTTTCAAACAGTCTACCCACTTCAATCCGGTTGATTTGGTGTGTGCTAATAAAAATTACAAAGGAGAAAAGTACAATCTGGCAGACTTTGTTGATGCTCAAACTGGTTTAATCACAATTAAATCGAGTGATGGGAAGGAACTCAAAGCGCAAGAGCTGCCTGGTTTATGGAATGGAGCAATGTCGGATTGGAATACATTATTTGTTGAAGTACCAATAGAAACATTTAGCCCGGTAAAAACGGTTAACGATCTGTTAAGAAAAGAGCATCAGGCTTGATGGCTCTTTTCAAAAAGTATTCTTAACTTTGCAACTTTAACGAGAAATTATGAACGAAGACGCCAGAGACAATTTTGAAGAAGATGATTTTCGAGAGGCTGTTGCTCGTTTCAAAAAAATGATTGATGACGACTTAAACGGATATTTCGATGTTGCTGAAATTGAAGGTATCGTTGATCAGTTTCTTGAAGATGGAAGAATTGAGCTTGCTCAAAAAGCAGTAGAGACTGGCTTGATGCTTCATCCCTCGTCTATTTCTATCAAAGTTCGTCAGGCTCAGATTCTTATGAGTGAAGGGAAACTTGAAGAGTGTTTAGATTTACTCAGTGTAATTGAAAAAATTGAAAGCAACGAGCCCGAACTTTACCTTACCAAAGGTGGAGCCCTTAATTTATTGGGCGATAGCGAAAAAGCAGTCGAAGCCTTTGAAAAAGCAATTTCGTTACCACTTGACGAACCCGATGAAACACTTTACAATATAGGCATCTCATTTGGGCAAGCCGGTGAAACTATTTTATCAATCAAATACCTGGAAAAAGCACATCAGATTAACCCGCAAAACGAAATTGTATTATACGAGCTTGGGTATTACTGCGATAAGAATTCGCAATTTGAAGACAGCATTTACTATTACAACAAGTACCTTGATATTGACCCGTTTAACCACTCTGTATGGTATAACATAGGTATAACTTATAACAGAATGGGAATGTTTGAAGAAGCTATTGAAGCATACGATTATTCTCTGGCTATTAATGACGGTTTTATTCATGCGCTTTTCAATAAAGCAAATGCACTAGCGAACAATGAGCAATATGAAAAAGCCATTGATTGCTATCACGAATTTATAAACCTGGATAAGCAAAATGATGATGCCTTTTGCTACTTAGCTGAGTGTTATCTGAACATTGAGAAGTATGCCGAAGCATTAAACTATTACCAGAAAACAATAAAATTAAACCCAGCAAATGCAGCAGCCTGGTATGGTTCAGGATTGATTATGTGGTCAGAAGGGCAATTAGAAGATGCTAAAGTTTTTTTCAAAAAAGCCATAAAGCTCGAAGAAGATAACCCTGATTTTTGGGCAATGAATGCTAAAGTTCTCGCAGAACTTAACGAACTTAGAGAAGCCATAAAATCTTTCGATATGGCAACCAAGCTTGATCCCGAAAATATAGAAAATTGGCTTTCGTATTCTGAAATGTTCTATGACATTAAAGACACTGACAGGGCAATTGAAGTTATTCGAACAGCAAGTAAATTTAACAAATCGGATGCGTATTTAAATTACAGGTTAACAGCCTATTTACTTGAAAAGAATGAAGAACTTGAAGCTGTCTGCCATTTAGAGAAAGCCTTAAAAATTGATTGTAGTAAACAAAATGAATTATTTGAATTCTATCCTGAAGCTTCAAAGAACGAATCGATAAAAAAACTTATTTCACAATACCAAACAACCAAACTTTAAATACGATGAATTTTCGATTGCCCTACATGCCCGAAAGGCCTGCACAGCCACGCCAAAACGGGTTAACAATGGTCATGGATAAAGGGCTGAGTCTTCGGGAAGCAGAGGACTTATGCGACATTTCGGCCCCTTACTGCGATTTGATTAAATTAGGATTTGGTACATCAATTATTACAAACCGTCTTGATGATAAAATAAAACTCTACAAATCGGCCGGACTAAAACCCTATTTTGGCGGAACTTTGTTTGAAGCCTTTGCCGTACGTGATATGCTCGATGATTATCGCCGATACATCGATAAATATGAAATGGAACTCATTGAAGTCTCCGATGGAGTCATGGAACTTGATCATGAACTTAAATGTAAATACATATCCGACTTCAGTAAAAAGTATACTGTTCTTTCTGAAGTAGGCACAAAACTCAAAGGCAAAGAAATTTCAAACGAAACATGGATTTCGTACATGCAAACCGAATTGGAAGCAGGAGCCTGGAAAGTTATCGCTGAGGCTCGTGAAAGTGGCAACATTGGTATATACAACGACGATGGTTCTGCCAACTTTGAATTAATTCTCGGCATAAAAAAAGCTGTTGATCCAGATTCAATTCTTTGGGAAGCACCATTAAAAAATCAACAGGTTTGGTTCATTAAACTTCTTGGGCCCAATGTAAACCTCGGTAATATTGCAACCAATGAAATAATACCATTGGAAACATTAAGATTAGGTTTAAGAGGCGACACATTACTAACCTTTTTGCCAAGTAAAAATAACTGGGAGATATAAAATCGGGTGGTCAAAAATGACCACTTTTTTTATTCCATCTAATTGAAAACGATCACATTACCAATTGAGACAAAACCTGTCATGGTTAAACATTATCTGAGTAGTTTTCGAGAAACAGAGTTACTCAATTATCAGCGTTTAATTAAATGACCTAGTTATTTGGAGGCCATGAGTCTGATTTGTTTCGATACCACAGCCAGCGTCTCATTTAGTCCAGGTTATTAGTGCTCTGTAACTGTCAATGCCTGTGCAACGCTTGATTTCAGAATAATTATTTAGCTTATAATCAGCTATTAAAGGCACTTATCTAAGTTATATGAATATCGTGATGAAAATTAAGCGATTTTTTCAGTAATAATAAAAGGATGAGGGACCATACTGCTCATCCTTTTTTGTTTAAAAGCATAACTATAGGAAACTGAAAAACTATCTAGCTTATTTTTGATTTTCTTACTTTGTTTCTGTAACAGTAATTTTGATCCGGGTATAATAAAGTTCAGTAATTCCTTCAAAACCAGACCATGTACCAACAACTGCCCAAAGCGTTCCATCTTTATCCGACATTACAACCTTCGAATCAGACGACTTCCTTCGTTCAATGATTTTATATACATACTGATCAGATGTAATGGAAATATCTCCCAATTCAAACTCCAGGCTCGAATCCGGATTTCCTTCTTCTTTAGTCGTTATTAACTGAATATTTGACCCTTTTTCTGAGTTAAGGGTAAAACCTTTCTTTGAAAACTTCGACACCAAATGTACAGCATTACCGGGAGAACCACCAATACCCACACTTCCATCGGGATATTTCGAAGCAAGTTCTGCTTCTGTTTCAATTGTATACTTTTTTTCAGGGCTTAAACCAGTAAGCTGTTTCATTAAAAACATTTGTAAAGCATCGCTATGATTATTTCCCGACAGCATAAATCCCTTTCTCGACTGGTCTAAAGGCGATGGTAAATATTTTAATCCCGAAGCCAATTCGTAAAAAACATTTTCTCCTTCAGGATATTCGGCAAAAACAACCGACCAACCGTCGACAACTTGGTTTTCGGGCGCGATAACAGCTGATTTTTGTGTCGCAATTGAGTTAAAATCGGTTTCAAAAACCAAGGTCTGTAGTTGATCGTCATCTTTTTTACATGATGAAAATAACACAACGACGAAGAAAAGGAACATAGTAATTAGTTTCTGTTTCATGTATTCCATTGTTTTAAGATTTTAAAATATTCCGTTTTAAACAAGATGCAACTTTTAAAAAATGGTTGCTTCATGAAACAAAAAAGGCAGACTCTTTTTCGAACCTGCCTAAAACCTTAACTACAAAAACTTTTATTTTATCAATTCAAAACTGCGCTTTACAAATTTATCTAACTCCTCGCCTTTCAGCATTCCGTTGGCAAGTAAAGCCAAATCAACCAACTGTTTGGCTAGTTTGTTTTCCTTTCCAAAAGCAGTGAGTTTTTCTTTTTGCTGATCTTTCAATGTTGAAATTGTCTTTTCCAATTCTTCCGATTTTTCTTTGATCTCCGAAGGAATTTCTTCGTCTTTTTTATCTTTTTTGGCTTTGTCAACTTCAGCTTTTTCATCTTTTTTAGCCTGAATATCAGCTTTAATGGCATCCAATTCGCTGCCAAGTTGCGCATCGCGGTCATCGAAAACACGTTTCACCAGCGGGTGCGAAGTGTTCACCACCAAGTTCAGGCTTTCGGGAAGATCGCCGTAAAAACTCATTCCACCCTGAACGGCGCTCATATCTTTCATACGGCGCATAAATTCGTTTCGGGTAACCACCATCGGGCTTCCGGTTTCGCCTAAATCTTTAAAATCGACAATGAAATTAAAGTCTTTATTTTCAGGACAAACAGCTTTGAAAATCGGGCTGATTTCGTTCTTTTCTTCCCAGCTCATTTCGTGCTTTGGCTCTTCTTTGGCAATCAAATGCTCGGCTACATCCGAGTCGACGCGAACAAATTTCTTGTTGCTGTATTTTTGTTCTAGCTTGTTAATCAGCGGAGTAGAAAGAATGTTATTCATCACCAACACATCGTAACCTTTGTTTTTGGCTGCCTGAACAAACGAATATTGCTCTTCGGCGTTGTTGGTATACAGGTATACCAGGTTATTGTCCTTGTCGGTTTGCTCCGGCTTGATTAATGTCTCGTATTCTTCCTGAGTGAAGTATTTTCCATCGGTATTTTTGAACAGGAAGAATTTCTCTGCCTTTTCGTAGAACTTGTCTTCTGTCAGCATTCCGTATTCAATGAACAAGCGCAAATCGTCCCATTTTGCTTCAAAATCTTCGCGTTTTTCGCTGAACAATTGAGCCAACCTGTCGCCTACTTTCTTGGTGATGTGACTGCTGATTTTCTTCACGTTCGAGTCGCTTTGCAGGTACGAACGTGAAACATTCAACGGAATGTCCGGTGAATCGAGAACACCATGTAACAAGGTCAGGAATTCGGGCACAATGCCTTCAACCGAATCAGTTACAAATACCTGGTTGCTATATAATTGTATCTTATTTTTCTGAACCTCAACAGTATTTTTCAGTTTCGGAAAATACAGAATACCGGTCAGGTTGAACGGATAATCCACATTCAGGTGAATATTGAAGAGTGGATCTTCTGCCATCGGGTACAACTGGTGATAGAAATTTGAGTAATCCTCGTCTTTCAAATCAACCGGCTTTTTCGTCCAGGCTGGCGCTACATCGTTAATCTGGTTATCTTCCTCTGTGTCAATTTCTTTTCCGTCTTTCCATGTTGTTTTCTTACCAAACACCACAGGAACTGGCAGGAACTTACAGTATTTATTCAGGATTTCTGAAACGCGCGATTTTTCGAGGAACTCTTCCGAATCGGCGTTGATATGCATCACAATATCAGTACCAACAACTTCGCGTTCGGCATCTTCAATCGAGTACTCGGGGCTGCCATCGCACTCCCAACGCACTGCTTTTGCCCCTTCCTTGTACGATTTTGAAATGATGTCAACCCGCTCAGAAACCATAAACGATGAGTAGAAACCCAACCCAAAATGGCCAATGATTGCATTCGCATCGTTTTTATACTTTTCGAGGAACTCTTCGGCTCCTGAAAATGCAATCTGGTTGATGTACTTTTCAATTTCCTCGGCTGTCATACCAATACCATTGTCGGAAACTGTAATGGTTTTGGCTTCTTTATCGAGAGTAACCGAAACTTTTGCGTTAGTAATATCTCCTGAAAACTCACCTTTCGACGCTAATGTTCTCAGCTTTTGAGTAGCATCAACGGCATTCGAAACAATTTCACGAAGGAAGATATCGTGATCGGAATACAGAAATTTTTTGATGATGGGGAATAGATTGTCACTGCTTACGCCAATTTTTCCTTTTTGCATCTCTTTTATTTTTTTAGTTAAACATTCAATTTTATGGCATCGCGAAATTCAAAGACTATACCACACATAAAAAATGACTTTTTGTCACCGCATTTGACAGTCATTCAATTTCAGAAATGACAAAAACTGATTTTATTTTCATTTTATGTGACGGAAAGCTTTTACTTTGCAACTGCTTTTCAAAAGACTGATGGATTATGGCCAATCTTGAATCTTATTTTGACACGTTTAGGAAAGAAATAGTCGGAATTGATCAACATTTCAATTCCCCGTTTGGCAGAAAGAAAATTTTGTATGCCGACTGGATTGCCAGTGGCCGTTTATATGGTCCTATCGAAAAGCAAATTACATCTATATTTGGCCCATTCGTTGGTAATACACACTCTGAAACCAGTGAAACTGGTGCGTTAATGACTTTCGCCTATCACGAAGCTCAGCAAATTATAAAACGCCATGTAAATGCAGGGCCCAATGACATTATCATCACAGCCGGATCGGGAATGACGGCTGTCATCAACAAATTTCAGCGCATGTTGGGACTGAAATACTGCGGAAAGGTAAACCACACTGAATGCTTTGCCAAACGCGAGCGCCCGGTGGTATTTATAACGCACATGGAACACCATTCGAACCACACCAGTTGGTACGAAACCAATGCCGATGTGGTGATTGTTGAGCCCGACGAAAACCTTCAGGTTTCTCCTGAAAACCTTCGCAAAAAGCTCGAAGAATATAAAAACAGGCCATTCAAAATTGGTTCATTTACAGCCTGTTCAAATGTTACGGGAATACGAACGCCTTATTACGAATTGGCTCAGATTATGCACGAATACGGTGGTGTTGTTTTTATCGATTTTGCTGCTTCAGCACCCTACGATACTATTGATATGCACCCGGCAAATCCGTTGGAAAAACTGGATGCGATCATGTTTTCGCCTCATAAATTTTTAGGCGGACCAGGTTCATCGGGTGTACTGGTTTTCGACCAATCGATGTACCACAACCAGGTGCCCGACCAGCCCGGCGGCGGAACTGTTGACTGGACCAATCCCTGGGGCGAATACAAATATGTTGACAACATTGAAGTACGCGAAGACGGCGGCACTCCGGGCTTTTTACAAACCATCCGTACTGCTTTATGCATCAAATTAAAAGAGCAAATGGGTGTGGAAAACATTCACCAACGCGAAAACGAATTGCTGGAGCTTGCTTTTGCCGGATTAGACAGCATTTCAGGCGTAAAAATCATGGACGAAAATCACCGCAACCGATTGGGTATTATCTCTTTCTACGTCGTTAAAATTCATTACAATCTGCTTGTAAAATTACTCAATGATCTTTACGGTATCCAGGTTCGAGGTGGTTGTGCATGTGCCGGAACTTATGGCCATTTTTTGCTTGAAGTTAGCCACGAGCTTTCCGAAGAAATTACGAAACGAATCAATCAAGGCGACTTATCGCTGAAACCCGGTTGGGTGCGTTGGTCGCTTCATCCAACTATGACCAACCACGAAATCGATTACTTTATCGAAGCCCTACGCGACATAAACAAGAACCACGAAGAATACGCAAAAAACTATATTTATTTCCCTAAGGAAAATATATTCAGGCACATACACGAGCAGGAATACGAACAAAAGGTCAGCCATCTATTTGAACTCCCTTTGTTAAAAAAAGACTAAACACATACAGGCCCACCTATTCATCGGCCAGTAAGCTGACATTGACATAACTAAAAAAAATACTGACCGACCAAATTTTTGTCGTACAGTAATAATAATGTAACAACACTTTAACCCGAAAAAGTTATCATTGCAACTGAATTTAAAAGGATTTC